>OZ245769.1:0-3032500 GCA_965227745.1 Opitutaceae bacterium
CAACGCGGCACGGCGGGCTTGGGTCGCCAGCACCTCGATGCGATCGCGGGCGGACTCGATAAAGTCGCCGTGACCGATGCGATCGCAACGGTGGCGTGGGTTTCCTCGCGGCACAAAGTGGACCCCCGGCGCATTGCGACCTTTGGTCGCGGCTTTGGCGGCTACCTGGCGGTGCGCTCGCTACAATTATATCCCGACGTTTTTCGTTGCGCGGTGGCAATCGATGCCCCGATGGGGCCGGAGGGATGGATGCCGAAGGTGGGCGACGAAACGGCGGTGGATCCCTCGCAGGTGGCACGCCGCCGGTTGCTCGAAAAAGGCGCGTCCGATCTGGCGGCGATTTCGGTGATGAAGGAGCCGGAGAAAATCACCAAGCCGGTGCTGCTGATTGCGCAGGCCACGGGCAACGAAGTGATCGAGCGGATCGCGGGTCAGAATGCCCGCCTACGCTCGCAACTGACCTCGCTCAAGCGGGTGGCGGAGTTCATTGATGTCGACGAGGATTTCACGCTCGGACTGCCCAAGGCGCGGGGCCGGGTGTACACGCAGATGGAGGATTTTTTTAACGAGAACCTGTACGACTTCGGCGTGAAGGTGGGGCCGACGAAGGAAATCAAGTAGCGGCGAAAGCGCGGGGAGCGCGCAGAGTGTCGAGCGCGCCGGAGGACGTGGGGAGCGGGAGGCGTGGCCGATTTTTTTTCGCGGAGGGCGCGGATGAGCGCGGATAAAAACGGGGCTAAACGGAGGAACCGCGAAGTTCGCGAAGAGACGCGAAAGCTTGGGGCGGGTCGCCGCTTCAAGCTGTGAGATGGCTAGCGACTATGCCCGCAGCGGAGCGCTCGGTAATTGGGTGGCGCGTGACGGGAGCGGCCTGCGGCTGCGGGGAACTCCGAAGACTCTGCGGCGGGATGCCGCGGCCGCTTTGAATATTGAGTGCGCTGAGGGCGGCGGGTAGAAGCGGACGCTCCCTTACTTGAGCTGCAGCGTCTCGACAGCGATAACGATGTCTTTGGTGTCGGGCACGGCTTTGGCGGCGCCGAAGACGACGACGTAGTGATTCGCGTAGTTCTCGATTTGCTCGGTCTGGAGGAGCTTCGAGATATCGACGTAGGCGTAGCGCTTGCCGGCGTCGTCGACGAGGGCCCAGTCGTAGGGACGACGCGGGCGGAAGGGGCTGCGAGTCGAAACGAATTTACCGGCGAACTGGCGGGGCAGGGTGGTGGAGCCGCCGTCGCCGAGATTGACCATGGGCGCGGCCTGGCCGGCGGCAGCGGAGCCATAGACCCCGGGGGCGACCGGAGAGGAGGAGATCGGGGCGGGCGTCGGCGAAGGGGCGGCAGGCGCAGCGGCGATCGGCGGGAGGGGGGCGGACTGGTTGCCGACGTGGATGTAGCCGACGAGATTTCGCTCCAGCTTGATCTGGGTGAATTTGCCGTGGAGGCCGGTGAGGGTGATCTTGTCGTCCTTGGCTCCGACGGTGAGGACACCGGCGTCGAGTTTGGGGGCGAGGTAGATGTTGGAGCCGGGTTTCAGATCGAGCCCCTTGGTGAGATCCTTGTTGAGCACGTAGCCCTCGAAGGGACCGGGTAAGGAAACGGCGAGCCAGCCGACGGGGGCCATGCCATCGGGCGTGACGGCGGGCTCGGTGCCGGCTTTGAGGTAGGTGACAGCGGGCGCCGAGGCGTCGGGCTTCGTGTGGACGGCAGTCGTCTCCGTGAGCGGAGCGGCGACGGCGGCGGAAACAAGCAGGGCGGCGAGCGAAAAGAATTTAGTCTTCATGGAGGGCGGAAGAGTAGCTGGCAGGGTCGGCAATGGCTTCGAGGTCGGCGTGCGGGGTGCGCGGGTTGGCAAACAACAGTTCGATTTCCTTGCTGGTGAGTTTTTTCATCGCACGCGACGGAATTCCTTTCAACGGAAAGGCACCGATCTGGTAACGACGAAGGCGTTTCACGTCATAACCGAGGGTGGTGAAGAGCAGGCGGATCTCACGCTTCTTGCCGTGGTGCATGTGCACGTCGAGATCGGTGGCCTCCTTGGCCGCGTTGGGATGGATCAGGGCGGCGCGCTCGACCTTGAGCCGTTCGCCCTCGTACATGATGCCCTTGATGAGCAGGGGCAGGCGGCGCGCCGGGAACGGATTTTTTAGGATGACGTGGTAACGCTTCGTGACGAGATTCGACGGGTGCGTGAGGCGCTGGGCGAGGTCGCCATCGGTCGTGAGGATGACCAGACCCTCGGAGTCCTTGTCGAGGCGGCCAGCGCAGAAGAAGCGAAACTTGGCAAACTCGCGCGGGAGCACCGTGAAGACGGTATCGGGATTATGGGGGTCGTCGTTGGTGCAAGCGAGGCCGCGGGGCTTGTTCATGGCCAGCGTGATGCGCGGCTGGGCGGTGGTGCGGACGGCCTTGCCGCTGGCGGTGACGCGGTCGACCTCGGGCGTGACTTTCTGGCCGAGCGTAGCGACGACACCATTCACCCAGACCTCACCCTGCGCGATCAGCGCCTCCGCCGCCCGGCGCGAGCACAGCCCGGAGTCGGCGAGGTATTTCTGAAGACGGATGGGTTCGGAGGAGGACATGGTCTGGCACAGTGCACTGCAAGTCACCCACGGCTGCAAGCCTTGTGGAAAGATCGCGTGGTGGCGGGGAAAACAGGCGGAGAAGATAAAGCTTAATCCACATAGCCAATTGAGACAACGGACCCACTGGGGGCCACGGAGGGGAAAAGAAAGGTGGCGAAGAGGGGGTTTGGGATAGGGTCGAAGTTTGAACCCTCGATGGGCGAAGGAGGTATTAGCCGGGGGCTTGGCGGCAGTGAGGCGATTGCTGATTAATCACTTAGGCCGGGGGAGGGCGCTGGGGACGCGAAAGCGGCTTGCGTGGCGGTGGAGGCAGGGGCTAATTGCGACTCCCTCCGACTCACCATGTCCGCACCCGCCGAAGCCTCCGCCTATTCCAAAGACCAGCCGTTTCCGGCTAAGATCAGCGAGAACCGCTTGCTGAGCAAGGCGGGGTCCGCCAAGGAGACGCGGCACTTCGTCGTCGATCTCGCGGGCAGCGGCCTGCACTACAAGGCCGGCGATTCGCTCGGCGTCTTCGCGACGAATCGGCCCAGCGAAGTGGAGGCCTTGCTCAAATGCCTCGGGGCGACGGGCGAGGAGCCGGTGTCGCCGGCGATGCTCAAGCTCACGACGCCGATCACGTTGAATGAGGCGCTCAGCTCGCGGCTCGCACTCGCGGGACCGACGGCGAAGCTGGTCGGGACGCTGGCCGCCAAGGCCACCGACGCCGGCGAGAAGGCCAAACTGACGGGCCTGCTCGCACCGGAATCGAAGGAACTGCTGACGGCCTTCCTCGACGAGCGCGAGTACATCGATCTCTTGACGGAATTTCCGAGCGCCAAGCTGACGCCCCAGGAACTGGTGGATCACATGCGCAAGCTCATGCCGCGCCTGTACTCCATCGCGTCGTCGCCGAAAGTTTACCCGACGGAGATTCACCTCACGGTCGCGGTGGTGCGTTACGAGACGAATGGCCGCGAGCGCGTCGGCGTATGCTCCACCTTCCTCGCCGACCGCGCGACGGTGGGCCGGACGCCCACGCCGGTCTTTGTGTCGCACTCGCATTTCGGCCCGCCGGAAGATGGCTCGAAGGATTGCATCATGGTCGGGCCGGGCACGGGCATCGCGCCCTTCCGGGCCTTTGTGCAGGACCGCGTGGCGAGCGGCGCCACGGGGCGGAATTGGGTTTTCTTTGGCGATCAGAAACATGCGACCGACTACCTTTACGGCGACGAGTGGGAGCGCTACGCCGCCGAGGGCAAAGTGGCCCGTCTCGACCTCGCGTGGTCCCGCGACCAGCTGACCAAAGTCTACGTGCAGGATAAAATGCGCGCGAGCGGCGCGGAGCTCTGGGCATGGTTGCAGGGCGGCGGCTATTTCTTCGTCTGCGGCGACGCCAAGCGCATGGCCAAGGACGTCGATCAGACCCTCCACGCCATCATCGCCGAGCACGGCAACATGACGCCCGCTCAGGCCGTGGACTACGTGAAGCAGATGAAGAAGGACAAGCGGTACCAGCGGGATGTGTACTGAGGAAGGGAATAGGGGACTGAGGGAGAGAGGGGCGGACTGGCTGGCGGAGTTTTTAGGTGCTCGTGGGCACGTGGTTGAAGCGCATCTCACATTTGCGGCGTTTGAAAACCGCCGCTCCCTTAAAGATAGAGGGCTTGATTCAGTTCCCTCCTTCCCTCACTCCCTAATCCCTTAATCCCTCACGACTGCATGCTCACGTTTACCAATCGCACCGCCCTCATCACCGGCGCCGGCCGCGGCATCGGCAAGGCCATCGCTGAAACGCTCGCCAAGCACGGCGTGACCGTCATCTGCGTCTCGAAGTCCGCCGACTCGTGCGGCGCGACTGCCGCCGCCATTGTCGCGGCCGGTGGCAAGGCCAAGGCCCTCGCGGTTGACGTCTCCGACGGTGCAGCCGTCGCCAAGGCTTCCGAGGAGCTGCTGAAGGAATTTCCGGCCATCGATATCCTGATCAACAACGCCGGCATCACGCGCGACGGTTTGCTCTTTCGCATGAGCGACACAGACTGGAACGACGTGATCAGCACCAATCTCACCAGCTGCTTCCATTGGTCGAAATTGATCGGCCGCCCGATGACGCGCGCGCGTTGGGGCCGCATCGTGAACATCACGTCGGTGAGCGGCATCATGGGTAACGCCGGCCAGGCCAACTACTCGGCCGCCAAGGCGGGCATGATTGGCCTTACCAAGACGCTCGCCCGCGAGTTCGCCGGCCGCAACGTGACGGTCAACGCCGTCGCCCCCGGATTCATTAAGACGGACATGACGACGGACTTCGTAAACAACCCTGAAGTTTCGGCGAAGATATTAGAAGCGGTGCCACTGAAGCGATTCGGCGAGGCCGCCGATATCGCAAATATCACTGCCTACCTGTGTTCCGAGGAAGCGGGATACATTACCGGGCAGGTTTTTTCCGTTGACGGCGGCATGGCGATGTGAACCCTCCGGGCTACTCGTAACTCCCGTAATATTTTCCGAAAATGGCTGACCAAAAAACCATCGAACAACGCGTCAAAGAGATCATCGTCAATCAGCTCAACGTCAACGAAGAGCAGATTACTCCGACGGCCTCTTTCCTCGACGATCTCGGCGCTGACTCTCTCGACACCGTCGAGCTGATCATGGCCTTTGAAGAAGAATTCAAAGATGAGATCAAGGGCGAGATCCCCGAGTCTGATGCTGAAAAGCTCCAGACCGTCGGCCAGGTCATCGACTATATCAAGGCCAAGGCGGGCGCTGCTTAAGACACAGCCTGTTTAATCCTTTTGGCGTCCTGCCCATTTCCCTAGTGGAAATATCTGGCAGGACGCCTTTTTGTTTTTTGAAATAACGACGCCTATGGAAACTCCTTCGTCCTCCCGCCGCGTCGTTGTTACAGGTCTTGGCGTAGTCACTTCCATCGGCCACACGGTCGATGCATTCTGGGATAGCCTCGTCGCGGGTCGCGGTGGCATCCACCGCATCTCGCTCTTCGACCCCAAGGATGTCGCGAGCCAGATCGGCGCGGAAGTGCGCGATTGGGACCCCGCGCTGCACATGGACCCGAAAGAGGCGCGTCGCAACGACCGCTACACGCACTTTGGGTTCGTCGCCGCCAAGCAGGCGATGACCGACTCGGGCATCAATATGGACGTCGAGGACCCCGACCGCGTGGGCGTGATCATCGGCTCCGGCATCGGCGGCATGTACACGTACGAGTCGCAGTTGAAGGTGCTCGCCGAGCGCGGCCCGCGCAAGGTCTCGCCCTTCACCATTCCCTCGCTGATCGGCAATATGTGCTCGGGCCTCGTGGCGATCGAGTACGGCGCGCGCGGCCCGAACTTCGGTGTGGTGTCGGCCTGCGCCACGGGCACGCACGCTCTCGGCGAAGCGGCGCACACGATCCGCCGCGGCGATGCCGATGTGATGCTCGCCGGCGGCAGCGAGGCGGCGATCACGCCCTTTGCGTACGCGAGCTTCAGTGCGATGAAAGCGATGAGCACGCGCAACGATACGCCGGAGCGGGCCTGCCGGCCCTTTGATCGCAATCGCGACGGTTTCATCATGGGCGAGGGCGCGGGCGTCCTCGTGCTGGAATCGCTGGAGCACGCACAGGCGCGCGGCGCCCGGATCTACTGCGAACTCGCGGGCTATGCCGCGACCTGCGATGCGTTTCACATCACGCAGCCCGACCCCGAAGGCAAGGGCCTCTCGATGGCGATGAAGCGCGCGCTCGCGAGCGCACAGGTCAACCCCGACGAGATCGACTACATCAACGCCCACGGCACGAGCACGCCGTACAACGACAAGTTTGAGACGCTCGCGATTAAGAAAGTCTTCGGCGACCACGCGCGCAAAGTCCCGATCAGCTCGACCAAGTCGATGACGGGCCATCTCCTCGGTGCGGCGGGCGGCATCGAATCCGTGATCTGCGTGAAGACCCTGCAATCGCAGATGATCGCGCCGACCATCAATCTCGACGACCCCGATCCGGACTGCGACCTCGACTACGTGCCCAACGTCGCGCGCCCCGCGAAGATGAAGACGGTGCTGAGCAATAACCTCGGCTTCGGCGGGCAAAACGCGGCCATCGTGTTTAAGGCGCTTTGACGGGGCGAGTTTGAGTTCTACCCAAGCGCGAGCCAAAGAGCGGAGATTCTTCCTATGTTCGAGCTTACCGTGCTGCGGACTCGGGCAGCCAGCGTTTCAGGCAGGTGTAAAGTTCGTCTTGGTTGACCGGCTTGGCCAGAAAATCGTCCATGCCGGCGGCGACGCAGGCCTCGCGGTCGCCGGTCATCGCATTGGCGGTGAGGGCGATGATCGGCAGCGGGCGACCGGCGAGGCGAAGGCGGATTTGGCGGGTGGCCTCGAAGCCGTCCATGCCCGGCATCTGGCAGTCCATCAAGATGACATCCCAAGCTTGCGCCGTGACGAGTTCGACCGATGCCGCGCCGTCGCTCGCGATCACGCAGGTGAGGCCGAGGCGCTCCAGCAAAAGCTCGATGACGCGCTGGTTGACGCGGTCGTCTTCCACGACGAGGGCGCGGCCCTTGAGCTTGGGGATATCGGGATTTGCGTTGCCGCGGGTCGAGGCGGGCGCGGCGGCGCGACTCATCGTGAGTTCGAAGCTGAACTCCGAGCCGCTATCGGTCGTGCTCGCCACCGTGATCTGGCCGCCCATGCGTTTGACGAGGCGTTGCGAAATGGCGAGGCCGAGACCGGTGCCGCCGAAGCGGCGCGTCATCGAGCTATCGCCCTGCGAAAAGACTTGGAAAAGCTTCGCCTGGGTCTCGGCATCCATCCCGATGCCGGTATCGCGGACGCAGAAGCGAATGCGAGCGGTCGCGGCGTCGGAGGGTAGCACACTCACGGCGAGTTCCACCGTGCCGCGCTCGGTAAATTTGACGGCGTTTCCCGTGAGATTGAGCAGGACTTGTTTTAGCCGGATGGGATCGCCGGTGACGAACGCAGGTAGATCGGGCGATAGGGTGAGCGTGAGGGTGAGTCCTTTTTCCACGGCTCGTCCGCGGAGGAGCGCCACGACATCGTTGATGGCTTCGGGGAGCGGAAAAGTGATCTGCTCAAAGTCGAGCTTGCCGCTCTCGATCTTGGAGAAATCGAGAATGTCGTTGAGCAGACGCATCAGCGTGTCGGCTGAACTCGAGGCGATATCGACCTGGTTCTTTTGGGCCGTGCTGAGCGGGCTGTGGCCGAGCACCTGCAGCATGCCCATGATGCCGTTCATGGGGGTGCGGATCTCGTGGCTCATCGTGGCGAGGAAGTCGCCCTTGGCCTGATTGGCGGCTTCGGCCCGCTCCTTTTCCTCGCTGAGGGTCAGGACGAGTTCTTCGTTTTCGAAAATCAACCGCCACATCCGCATCAGGTCGGCGTGGTGGAGCTTGGCGGTGTTGAGGAGGAACAGTGCGTACGTTACGGTGATGAGCGCAAGCGTCCAAGCCCCCGGCTCGCCGAGGGTGACGAAACGGGCGAGGAGGGGTACGAGGGTGGCTGCGACGTACAGGCGATAACAGAGCGGCACCGAGGCGATGGAGCGGGCTGCGCCGGCATTGAGGCCCGCGAGGATGAAGATCAGCAACAGGCGGGGGAGCATCTGCCCGGTGTTGAAGTACAGCCAGCCCGCCGCGCCCCAGATCAAGCCCGCCAGGGCGACGCCCGTGAGAAAGGACCTCCGCCACCACGCGAGTTGCTCAGCCGGGGGATTCGCGCGGGCAAAGGCCCGGTTGAGCGCCAGCCGGCCCAGCGACACCGCGATGATCGCGCCCAGCCAGATCGCGTGCACCGACCACGGATGGGTCGTCAGCGTCCCGGCGATCAAGATCACCGCGAGGGCGAAATTGGAAAAGAGACCGAACCCCGCCTGGCGATACAGCAGCCGCGTCATCTCCGCCTCGACCTTGCGGTCAATGACGGCGCTGACCGATGAGGGCTCGGGCGGGGAGGCTGAAGCCATGGAGTGGGGTTTAGCTTGGCGAAGGAATCGCGCGCCTGAAGATTATTCGACGGCGAATGGCGGCAACGGTTACGAAGGCTCTGGCCACAAAAAAGCCCGCAGCCAGAACGGCCGCGGGCTGAAAGAGGAGGGACGACGAGGGGCTTTATGCCTTCTCGACGAGACCGGCCTTGATGGCCTTGACGGACACCCAGACGCGCTTCGTGCCGCCGTTGGCGGTCTTGATGCGGATGCGCTGAAGATTCGGGCGGAACTTGCGCTTCGTGATGCTAGTCACGTGCGTGCCGATGCCGCCGCTCTTCTTGGACTGACCCTTGCGGTTGATGATCGAGCCCTTGGAGGGACGGCGACCGGTGATTGCACAGATTCTGGCCATGATGGTTTCGAGTTGGTTAAAGGTTTATAGATAAAAGTTCGCGGCGGGTTGAAGCAAGGGGAAAGTGCAGCCAGAGCTGAACTTATCGCAACGCGTGGAGCACTTGGAACTTCTGACCGAGGTGAGCAGGGTGCAGGAGCTGCATCAAGGCCAGTTTTCGCTGACTGAGACGCGTCGCCTCGGCCGCCATCGTGCGGGCGATGAAATCGCCGGCGTGGTGGATGAAGAATGACTCTTGGGATTCTAGGGCGGGGATGGCGAAACCGCGACCCGTGAGCGCCTCCGCCAACCAGTCCCAGCAGACGTGGCAGGTGAGGTCTTGCTCCCCGGGATGAGCGAGGAGGTCATTCGATTGCGTATGGCGGTGGTAGGCGCGCACCGTGCCTTGCGGGCAGGCCTCGGTCAGTTCGCGCAGGCTCTTGCCGTAGTCGAAGGCGACGAAGAGGCCGGTCCACGGCTGGTCGGCGATGGCTCCCGCGAGGGTCGTGGCGGCGTGCGGCTGGTCGAAAATGTAGCCGTCGGGGATGGGCGCAGAAGGCAGAGGCGGGGGCTGCGCGGTCGAGGAGGACGCGGGGGGCAGTTCGACCTCGATAAGGAGGTCGGCTTGGAGTTGGACGCCGAGTTCGCGCCACTGGCCGGCGCGCCAGACGTGGCGAGTGCAGGGCTGGGCGTCGAACAGCTCGTTGGAGAAGACGACGCAGGGGCCGGTGAGGGTGAGGGGTTCGCCGACCCGCACAGTTCGCTCCGCGCCAAAGGGATGCGTGACGCCCTGGAGCACCCCGCCGCCCGGCTCGGCACCGATCTCGACGAAGGTAAAGGCCTTCGGGTCGCGTGGGCCGAGGAGTTTGACGCAGGCGGCCGCGACGAGTTCGCCAAAGAGCGGCCCGCTGCTGCTGGCGGTAAAAAAGTCGGTGCCCGCCCCGTAGCCCACGCGCGGCTGGTCGCGCCGGTAGTAGCCCACGGTCGGGTGATACAGCGCCAGCTCCATGAACGCGGCAAAGGGCATCGCGCCCGATCCATCGGCCCGCGCGCGGAAGGCCGCGAGGAATTCAGGCGAGGGAGCGGGGCCAGACGATGATGATGACGAACCCATTTACAAACCGATGCGGATGCACACAGTGGCCCGGATGTTCAAACGCATTCTCACCCTCGTCACGGGAGCGCTCCTCGGGGTGGCCTTGACCGTGGCCGTGGCGCGGGTGTCGACCGCGTGGAATCTTTTTCCCAGTCGCGACCTCACGAAGACCTCTTCCTACGTGCGCGAAGTGATGCAACTCGTCGCGGAAAATTATGTGGATGAGAAGGCGGTCGCCTATGAACAGCTCGGCAAGGCCGCCCTCCACGGCATGGTGGAATCGCTCGATCCGCACTCGGAATACTTGGAGAAAAAGAACAATGAGGAATTTGAGGAAGACCTCGTCGGTGAGTTTGGCGGGATCGGCATCCAAGTCGAAACGCGGGGCGGCAAGGCCGTCGTGATCGCGCCCATTGCTGGTACCCCGGGCGAACGTGCGGGCATCCAGCGCGGCGATATCATCGCGAGCATCGACGGCAAAGCGGTGGAGGGCGGCAACGCCGTCGACAACGTCGTGAGCCAACTCCGCGGCAAGCCGAAGACCAAGGTGCAGGTCGGCGTGTATCGCCCCTCGACCAAGGTCACCATGGACCTCGCCCTCGTGCGCGAGATCATCAAGATCGACAGCGTGCGCGACGTGCACGTGATCAGCGATGGCGTGGGCTACGTGCAGCTGACGGAATTTTCGGAGCACACGGGCGAACAATTTGGCAAGGCGCTCGAGCAATTGCTCAAGGACGGCGCGACCAGTCTCATCATCGACATGCGCGACAACCCCGGTGGCCTGCTCGACGCCGCGGTCGAAGTCTCCGAACCGTTTTTCAAAAAAGGTGAGACCATCGTCTATACCAAGGGCCGCAAACCCAGCGACCGCGAAGACTATAAAGCCGAGGCCGATGGCGATCCGCTGAACATCCCGGTCGCCGTGCTCATCAATGCCGGTAGCGCCAGCGCCGCCGAGATCGTCACGGGCGCGCTCAAAGACACCGGCCGCGCCGTGATCGTGGGCGAGCGCTCGTTCGGCAAAGGCTCCGTGCAATCCGTCTTCAAGCTGAAGAATGGCGAGGGCCTGCGGCTCACCACGGCGAAATATTACACCCCCAGCGGTGTGAGCATTCACGAAAAAGGCATCGCGCCGAACGTCGAAGTGGTGATGACGCCAGAGGAGGACGGCAAGCTGCGCCGCCAGCACGCGCGCCCGGATATTTCGGACCCGAAGGAATTCAAGGAGCGCTTCGGCTTCGAGCCGATCGTCGACCGCCAGTTGCAGGCCGCCCTCGATGTATTGAAGGGCGTGCGCCTTCTCGACGAGCGCTCTGTGCGCGTCACCACACAATAAGCCGGATGATCGTGGCGCTCGAAAGCTCGTGCGACGAGACGGCCGTGGCCGTCTTCGATCCCGCGCGCGGCCTCGTGGGAGAGTGGGTCCACAGCCAGATCGCGCTTCACGAAAAACACGGCGGCGTCGTACCCGATCTCGCGACGCGCGAACACCTGCGAAATTTCGGCCCGCTGCTTGAGCGCGCCAAGGCGAACGACGCCGCCGGCTTCGCCGGTGTGACGGAAATCGCCGTGACCAACGGCCCCGGCCTCGCCGCATGCCTCGCTATCGGCGTGGCCTCCGCGAAATCCCTCGCAACCGCGCTGCGTGTGCCGATCACGGGAGTAAATCACCTGCGCGGTCACGTGTGGTCGCCGTTCATCGCGCTGCATGCGGAGGTACCGGCGGAATTCGAGACGCGGCTCGCCGCGCTCCTGCCGCACCTCGGCCTCATCGTCTCCGGCGGCAACACGCTGCTGTTCACGCTCGATGCCGAGCGCCGCGTAAAAGTGCTCTCCTCCACGCGTGACGACGCGGCCGGCGAAGCGCTCGACAAGGGCGCCAAACTCCTCGGCCTCGGCTACCCCGGTGGGCCGCTGATCGAGAAAATCGCGGCAGGCGGGAAGACGGATGCCTTTGATTTTCCCCGTGGCCTCGGCCCGCGCGATGAACTGGATTTTTCCTTCTCCGGCCTGAAGACGAGCCTCCGCTATCTCATCGAAAAAATGCCCGCCGCAGACGTGCAGGCGCGCATGCCCGATCTGTGCGCGAGCTATCAGCAAGCCGTCGTCGATGCGCTCGTGCGCAAGACGCGCGCGGCCCTGCGGCTCGGCGAGGGCGCGTACAAGAGCCTCGGCCTCTCCGGTGGCGTCGCCAACAATCGCACGCTCCGCGCCGCGCTCGAAGCCGAGGCGAAGCGCGTCCATATCCCGGCGCTGATCGCGCAGCCAAAACACACCGGCGACAACGCCGGCATGATCGCCTTCGCCGCGTGGGCGGATACGACGGGCGTGAATCGCAGCGCAGGTTTCGGTCTCGGCGTGGAGCCGAGTGTGGCGCTGGCGTGACGTGGCTGCGGCGTCCTGCCGTAGAGTCTTCGGAGCGATCGCGGCCATTACTCGCCGCTATTTTCGCTCCCATCCACTCGCTGGCGCTCGCGGCTACTAGACGCCGCGAAGCTCGAAGCGATAGCCCAGCTGTAGCGGCGAGCGCCAGCGAGCCGACGCGTGACTCGTATTACTTATAATCCCGCCGCAAATTGCTCGGCAAAATGCCCAGCTCTTCGCGGTACTTCGCCACGGTGCGGCGGGCGATTTTGATGCCCTTGTCCTGGAGCTTGGCGACGATCTCTTGATCGCTCAGCGGGGTGGCTTTGTCTTCGCCGGCGACGAGGTCGGCGATCATTTCTTTCACGCTGGTGTTGGAGACGGAGGCGCCGCTGTCGGCTTGGTAGCCGGGGGTGAAGAAGTATTTGAAATCGAAGACGCCGTGCGGGGTCTTGATGTACTTGTTGGCGATGGCGCGGCTGACGGTGGTCTCGTGCACACCGACGACATCGGCGATCTGCGTCATCGTGAGCGGCTTCAGGTCGGAGACACCGTTTTCGAAGAATGCGGTCTGCGCATTGATGATCTCGCGCGTGATGCGCTCGATCGTGCGCTGGCGCTGCTCGATGGAATCGATTAGGAATTTACCCGAGCGCATGCGCTCGCGCAGGTAGTCGCGCTCATCCTTGTTGAGGGAGCCCTTGGCGATGAGGTCGCGGTAGGTATTCGAAATGCGGAGACGCGGGATGTAGTCGCTGTTGAGGTGGATCTTCCACTCGTCGCCGTCTTTCTCGACGGTGACATCGGCGATGACGACGCGATTGTTGTCCTCGGCGAAGCGGCGGCCGGGCGCGGGGTCGAGCTTGCCGATTTCCTCGATGGCGGACTGCACGTCGTCGGCATCGGCGCCGAGCTTGCGGGCGAGCTCCGGGATGCGGCGACGGGTGAGGAGATCGAAATAATCGCGGATCATCCGCAGGGCGAGTGAGTCGCTGCGGCCTTTGGCGGCGAGCTGGAGGAGGAGACATTCGCCGAGGTCCTTGGCCCCGATGCCAGGCGGGTCGAAGGTCTTGAGAATCTTCAACGCCTCCTGCACGGCCTCGAGCGGCAGGCCGGTTTGGAGGGCGACGTCGCCGGTGGTCTGCGTGAGAAAGCCGCGGTCGTCGAGGCTGCCGACGAGATGCTTCATCGCTTCGACCGCCTGGGGGGAAAGATCGGTCATCTCCGCCTGCTGCATGAGATGCTCCTGCAGGGACGTTTCGCTGACGAGCGAATCGAAGAAATGCTGGCGCTTCTCCGCGTCTTCGGAGGTGTAGGGCTGCGCGCCGCCGACGCTGGCCATGTGGTCGCGCCAATCTTCGTCGAGCTTACCGAGGATTTCGAATTCCTTGTCCTTCGAGAAATCCATCTCGTCGCGCTTGACCTCGGAGTTGTCGGAATTGTCCGAGGGCGCGGCGTTTTCGGAGCTGTCGCCGCTGGTCTTGCTGCCGGGATCGGAATCGCGGTCGCCCGTGCCTTCCTCGGCCTGTTTGTCGAGGCTGACGCCCTCCATCGGGAGCTCCTCCAGCGTGGGATTGCTCTGCAATTCCTCCTGG
This sequence comes from Opitutaceae bacterium, assembly GCA_965227745.1. Taxonomy (GTDB): domain Bacteria; phylum Verrucomicrobiota; class Verrucomicrobiia; order Opitutales; family Opitutaceae; genus GAS368. The sequence continues at coordinate 13,957 of OZ245769.1, forward strand.
ATGACGGAACGCAGGTCGAGCGCCGCCACCTGAAGAATCTTCAGGGAGTGCCGCAGTTGCGGAGCCAGAACCAGGGATTGGCTTTGGCGCTGACGAAGCTCGTGACTAAATCCTTGTCCGCTCATATGCTGGATGAAGAGAAGAGGGGTTCATCTCAGATAGGGGGACGGGAGGAAAGCGAAGGAATGACGGGGTCTTTGATCCCAAAGAGTTCTTTGACGTAGACGCCGAGCTTTTCGTTGGTCGGGCCGTAACGGTCACTGTAAAGGTACATCTCCAGGTCGGTCAGCATGTCGTAAGCGGACTGGTAGCGTTTGTCGCGATCGCGCTGCAGCGCGCGCTGGATGATGGCCTCGAGCTTCGGCTCGATGTCCTCGCGCAGCGTCGAGAACTTCGGGATGGGCATCGTGAGGATATTGCGGCGCGACTGGGCGCGGTCGTTGGACCGGAAGAGGTTTTTCCCGAGCAGCAATTCCGTGAGCACGATGCCGAGGGGAAAGAGATCGGCGCGGGCATCCGTGATCGCATAGCTGGCCTGCTCGGGCGAAAGGTACTCGTCCTTACCCGCGATCACCTTGCCCTCCTCGTTGTACATCAGGTCGAGGGCCTTCGCGATGCCGAAGTCAGTGAGCTTCACATCGCCCTCGAGCGCGATGAGGACATTCTTCGGGCCGATATCGCGGTGGACGATGTTGAGGTGGCGGCCCTCGCGATCACACTTCATGTGCGCGTAGGTGAGGCCGCGCGCGATGCGCGAAATGATGAATGCGGCGAGGTCGACCGGGATGGGCTTGCCGAGCTGGCGGTGGCGCTCGATGAGCTGCTCGAGGTTCACGCCCTTCACGAACTCCATCACCATGAAGTACTGACCTCCGGTCTGGCCGAGGTGGTAGGTCTGGACGATGTTGGTGTGGATGAGGTCGGCCACGAGGCGGGCCTCGCCGATGAAGTTGTTTTGGAACTCCTCGATCGCGGAGTACTCCTCGCGAATGAGTTTCACGGCGACGACCTTCTTGAAGTTGCCCGCGCCGAGCTGGACGGCTTCATACACCACGCCCATGCCGCCCTCGGCGACTTTACGGGTCATCTCGTAGTGGAGTTCGTTGAAGATGTGCTTGATGGACGCCACGGTCGCTCAGGAAGGCGTGACGCCGCCCGACTGGCAAGAACGGTTATTATTAATCGGCGCGGAATTTGCTGTGAGTCGAATTTGACAGCGGAGCAGGGGGATCTAGAGTCTCGGCGTGATTACGCTCACTCCCCGCGCCGCCAACCAAGTACGCACGATGCACGCCGATTTGAATGCGCCGGAAAAGCGCCTGCGCGTCTTCGTCGAGTCGGGCGGCTGCTCCGGTTTCCAGTATGGCATGTCCTTCGACGAGAAGAAGGAAGGTGACACGGAGTTCGAGAGTGAAGGCGTGCAGTACCTGATGGATGCAGCGAGCCTGGCCTACTTGAATGGATCGCTCGTCGATTTCGACGACGGCCTGCACGGCAAGGGTTTTGAGATTAAAAACCCCAACGCGCAGAGCACCTGCGGTTGCGGCAAATCGTTTAACTGAGTCGCGATTCGAGGTGGGTGGGCGCGCGGTGCCGCGTCTTCGGTGAAATTTTTTTCACTGCGCAGCGCGAGCTAGTTGGGGCATTCAACGTTGTGCCATCAGAGAAGGCGTTGGAGTTTCGTATCGCTGGGGCGAGTGCTGCGCGTTGGGCGAACCGCTCGCAGAAATAGGAACGCCCTCATTGTAGGTGGGGCGATAACCCCTCGCTACGTGGTTTCCAACTGCGATAACGCGATAACGCCTCAGCCGCATCGCGAGCCCAATCAGAGCTACTTCACGGCTTCGTGCAGCGCCACGATGCCGAAAGTCATCCCGGAAGCCTTCACCGTTTTGAAACCGGCCGCGCGTATTTCTTCGGTCAGCGCCGCTCGATTGGGAAACTGCTCAATGGTGTTGTTGAGGTATTCGTACGCGGCGCGATCACCGGTGACAGCGCCGGCGACGGCGGGAAGAATTTTGCGCAAGTAGAAGAAATAGAAGGGGGCAAACCACTTGGCCGGCTGGGAAAATTCCAAGACAAAGAGGCGCCCGCCGGGGCGAAGCACGCGATACATCTCACGCAGACCCTGCGGACGATCCGCGAGATTGCGGAGACCAAAGGAAATGGTCAGCGCATCAAAGCTCGTCTCGGCCACGGGAAGGGCGAGACCATCGCCCTGCCGGAAGACAATATTTGCGTAGCGCGTGCCGGCTGCCTGTTGCTTGACGACCGCTTCGTCGAGCATGGGCTGACAGAAGTCCATGCCAGTGATGGGGGTAGAGGACGGGAGGCGCCGAGCGAGCGCGAAAGCGACATCGCCGCTGCCGGTGGCTAAATCAAGCACATCGCGCGGCACTCCCTGCCTCACGGCGGTGACTAAGCGATATCGCCACCACACGTCCATCCCTCCGCTGAGCAAGCGGTTGGCAAGGTCGTAACGGGCGGCAATCCGCCCAAACATCGAATTAACGGCAACTGGATCAGGCATCGAGTTAAGTATCCGTCAGAGTTGCCGAAAAGCCATGTTAAGCGAATTACTCATAATCATTGACGTAATTGAAGAGATGCAAATAGTTTAAGTCGCTTCAGTTTAACAAGGCATCAGCGAAAGGATCCCCAATGTCCAACCTGACCAAACGTGAGATCGTGCTGGAGATATATCGGAAGTCTGGCTTCCCACAAAAACAAATCGTCGATACCGTGCAACAAACGCTCGATATCGTCCAAAAGGCGCTCGCCAACGGCCGCAACGTCGAGCTGCGCAACTTTGGCGTGCTCGAGGTCCAAGTGCGTAAACAGCGCATTGGCCGCAACCCGAACAAGCCCGAGGCGGAAGTGGTCATCCCACAGCGCGCCGTGGTGAAATTCAAGTCGGGTAAGATTCTAAAGCAACAGCTTAAGAAGCTCGATCTCACTAAGCTGCAAGCGACTTCCACCTCCGACGACGCCGACGGCGACGACGAGGCCGAGACCGCTTAAGTCGGCTCGTTAGGGTGCCGAGCGTCCACGTGGCCATGGCTGCGTGGCGGAGGCGTCTCGTCACACCAGCACCCTAGGTTGGCGTCGCCGTTCTGCGCGGGGCGTGACGCAACTTTTTATTCGCCCTGCATCGCGGCGTTTTGCAAGTTGTCCCTCTCATGGCCACTTTCCAAACGCTGCCCGGTTTCCGCGAGTTCTATCCCGAGGATTTTTCGCGCCGAAACCATATCTTCCGCCTCTGGCGGCAGACAGCCAACACCTTCGGCTTCGCGGAGTATGATGCGCCGGTGTTGGAGCCGCTCGAACTCTACAAAGCGAAGTCAGGCGACGAGATCGAGGCGCAGTTGTTTAGCTTTACGGACAAGGGCGGACGCGAGGTCGCGTTGCGTCCCGAGATGACGCCCACGGTGTGCCGCCTCGTCGGGGCCAAGGCCAGCGCGCTCAAGCGCCCGATCAAATGGTTTAGCATCGCGGAATTTTATCGCTACGAGCGCATGCAGAAGGGCCGCGGCCGCTGCTTCTTTCAGTTCAACGCCGATATTTTCGGCGAGCCCGGCCCCGAAGCGGAGACGGAACTCATCGCGCTCCTCGTACAGTGCCTCGCGTCGTTTGGGCTGACCGAGCAGGATTTCTACGTGCGGCTCAGCGACCGCAATTTGTGGTTCTACTACCTCGAGGCGCTCGGCCTCGACGAGGCACGCATCCGCGGCGTGCTCGGCGCGGTCGACCGCTACGAGAAATACGGCGACGATGCTTTCAAGGGCTACATCGAGCAATTCGGCGCGCTCGATGAAACGCTTAAGGCCAAGATCCTCGCGTTTCTCCAAATCAAATCCCTTGCCGCGCTCGAAACCACGCTCGCGGGCATCGGCGGCGATAAACTCTCCGCGCGCCTCGCCGACTGGAAAAAGCTCCTCGGCAATCTCGATGCGATGGGGCTCTCCCGCTTAATCGAAGTCGACCTCGGCGTCGTGCGCGGGCTCGCCTACTACACGGGCTTTGTCTTCGAGGCCTTCGACCGCAAGGGCGAGCTCCGCGCGCTCGCCGGCGGTGGTCGCTACGATGATCTCGTGCAAAAGCTCGGCGGCCCCGCGCTGCCGGCGGTGGGTTTCGCCATCGGCGACATGACCTTTGCCCTCCTGCTCGAGCAGCGCGGGCTGATGCCGAATTTCATTCAAGCCCCCGATGTGTACTGCGTGATCGGCGGCGAAGCGGAACGCCTCGCGGCCTTCGGCGATATCCATGCGCTGCGCGCCGCCGGCTATCGCGTCGACTACCCGATGAAGGAAGTCGCCTTCGGCAAACAATTCAAAACTGCCGCGGAATCCGGCGCGAAACTCGCGCTGATCTACGGTGGCGACGAACTCGCCAAGGGCGTCGTGAAACTCCGCGACCTCACCGACCGCAGCGAACGCGAGATCCCACGCGCGCAAGTGGTCGCTACCGTGCGCGATTTTTTTAGCTGAGCGAGGAGAGCCGCGCAGCGGCGAGCGCCAGCGAGCCGAGGCTTAGGTTCGAAGCGAACCTAAGCGTCAGTCACGCGGCCGCTCACCAAATCGGCGTCGTATTTTCCACGGCTTCGGGGCAGCCGAAGGCGGCGCGGAACTCGGGGAAATTTGCCACGGGGCCGAGCACGCGCCAGCGGGCGGGGCTGTGGACGTTGCTCGTCACCGTAAGGCGGGCGTGCTCCGGGCGGTCGTTAGTGCGCCAGCCTTGGGCGAAGGCGATGAAGAAGCGCTGGTCGGGGGTGAAGCCGTCGATGGACTCGAGTTTTTTGCCCTTCGTCGCGAGCTTGAAGGCTTCGTAGGACACGCGTAGGCCGCCGACATCGGCGATGTTTTCGCCGAGCGTTTGGTGGCCGTTGATGTGGAGGCCGGGGAGGGGTTCGTAGGCGTCGTATTGCTTCGCGACGAGTTCGGCGCGCTCCTCAAATTTCTTCACGTCGTCGTCGCTCCACCACGGCTTGAGGTTGCCCTCCCAATCGTACTGGCGGCCCTGGTCATCGAAGCCGTGCGTGAGCTCGTGGCCGATAGTGGAGGCGAGGGCACCGTAGTTGGTGGCGTCGTCGGCCTTCTCGTCGAAGAAGGGCGGCTGGAGGATGCCGGCCGGGAAACACATTTCGTTCAGCGTCGGCTCGTAGTACGCGTTGTTGGTCTGCGGCGTCATCTGCCACTCGTCGCGGTCGACGGGCTTGCCAAGCTTGGCCATTTCGCGACGCGCCTCGAAGGCGAGGCCGGCGAGGACATTGAGCACGTAGGCGCGGCGGGAGATTTCGAGCGAGCTGTAGTCGCGCCACTTGTCGGGATAGCCGACCTTCGTGCGCATGGTCTCGATTTTTTTATAGGCGACGGCCTTGGTGGCCTCGCTCATCCACGGCGCGGCCTTGATGCGATTGCGCATGGCCTCGAGGTGAAACTTCACCATCTCCAGCGCCTTGGCCTTCGCGCTCGGGGGGAAAGTGGTCTTCACATAGAGCTGACCGAGGTCCTCGCCGATGGCGTGATCGGTGGCGGCCATCACGCGCTTCCAGCGCGGGCGGAGCTGCGTGGTGCCGGAAAGTTTTTTGCCGTAGAAGGCAAAGCGCTCCTCGACGAAGGCCTTGCTGAGATAGTTCGCCGTCTGGCGCAGCACCTGCCAGCGCAGATAGGTGCGCCACGCGGGAAGCGGCTCGCTCTTTAGCAGGCCGCCGAGCGCGGTGAAAAATTCCGGCTGGCCGACGAGCACGGTTTTCTCGGAGGCGGGTAGGCCGACGAGCTTGAAAATCGTCTCCCACTCAAAGTCGGCGGAGATCTTGGTGAGCGCGGTGCGCTCGAGCTTGTTGTAATTTTTTTCCGGGTCGCGGAGATCGACAAGCGTGCGCGAGGCCTTGGCGAGTTTGGTCTCGAGCGCCATGACGACGCCGGCGCGCTGCGTGGCATCGGCGGGCTTGTCGCCGGCGAGTTCAAACATCTTGGCGATGTGCGCGACGTAGGCTTGGCGGATTTCCTCCGGACCCTTGCCCTCGCGGAAATAGTACTCGCGCTCCGGCAGGCCGAGGCCGCCTTGGCCGAGATTGGCGGTCATCTTCGTCGTGTCCTTGTCGTCGATCTTCACATCGAAGTCGAAGGCGGCGCTGAGGCCCTGGGCCTGAAAGTGGCCGAGGACGCGCGTGAGATCGGCGGGAGACTGGATGGCCTCGATCTCGGCAAACCACGGCGCGAGGGGCTTCAGGCCCTCGCGTTCGATCGTCGCTTCATCCATGCCGGCGGCGAAGAAATCGCCCACGCGCTGCGCGACGGTGCCCTTGGGGCCGCTGGTTTGGGCGGAGGTCTCGAGGATGTTTTTGAGAATCGCGTAGGTGCGCTCGTCGATCTCCTGGTTGACGCCGTACATCGCGTACTCGCCCGGGATGGGAACCTTGTCGAAGGCGCCGTTGGCGTAGGAATAGAAATCCTTGCACGGCGAGGCGCTCGGATCGATGTAGGCGCGGTCGACGCCGACGATGGGGCGGGGGGCTTGGGCGAAAAGCGGGGCGGCGGCTAAAATCAAGGCGGCGAAACGCACAATGGGTTTGAGCATGCGCGGGAGATTTGGGGCAAATCGCCGGAGCGGCAAGCATCGCGCGACGAGAAGTCGCGGCGGCGGCAGGAGGAGCGGGATAGGCACAGCGTTTGCGCCGCCGCGACCGTGGGTGTAGTTTGGGGTCTAACCTCCCAAGCCGCGATTTCTCGGCTCAACGAAAGAAAAATCCTATGCGCACCGAAACCGACTCGATGGGGAAAATGCTGGTGGCCGACGATGCCCTGTGGGGTGCCTCGACGCAACGCGCGCTGCTGAATTTTCCGATTAGCGGACGCACGATGCCGCCGGGATTTCTGCGCGGGCTCGGCCTCGTGAAACTTGCCGCCGCGCAGGCCAACGAAGAACTGAAACTACTCTCGCCGGAGAAAAGCCAGCTCATCCAAAAAGTGGCGCGGGAAATCGCGGACGGGCACCACGGCGCGCACTTCCCGCTCGATGTGTTTCAAACCGGCTCGGGGACCTCGACCAATACCAACGCCAATGAAGTGATCGCGCATCGCGTGACGCATCTTTCGGGCGGGGTGGTGAGCCAGGGGCTGGCGGTGCACCCGAATGACGAGGTAAACCTCGGGCAGTCCTCGAACGATGTGATCCCCTCGGCACTGCATGTGAGCGTAGCGGTGGCCTTGCAAACGGAGCTGGCGCCCGCGCTGGTGGCATTGGCCGAAGCGCTGGAGAAAAAGGCGGCGGAGTTTTCCGGCATCGTGAAGGTGGGCCGCACCCACTTGATGGACGCCACGCCGCTGACCCTCGGCCAGGAGTTTTCCGGCTACGCCCGGCAGGTTCGCAAGGCGGGCGAGCGCGTGCAGCGCGCCATCGCGGCGCTGGGCGAATTGGCCATGGGCGGCACGGCCGTCGGTACGGGGTTGAACACGCATCCGGAGTTTGCGGCGGCGGTGTGCCGCATTCTGAGCGCGGAGACCGGGATCACGTTTCACGAGGCGCCGAATCACTTCGAGGCGCAGGCCGCGCGCGACGACTGCGTGGAGGTAGCCGGACTGCTCAACGCTGTCGCCGCGAGCCTCACGAAGATCGCGAACGACGTCCGCCTCCTCGGGTCGGGTCCGCGCAGCGGCCTTGGCGAATTGCGCATCCCGGCCACGCAACCCGGCTCCTCGATTATGCCCGGCAAAGTTAACCCGGTGATGAGCGAGATGCTCGTGCAGGTGGGCCTCTATGTGCAGGGCCTGATGCACACCGTGACGGCGTGCGGCCGCGAGGGGCATTTGGAATTGAATGCGACGCTGCCGCTGCTCGCGCATTGCCTGCATGAGGCGATCCACTGCCTCGCGAATGGGGCGATGGTCTTTGCCGACAAGTGCGTAACCGGGCTCACGGCCGATACGGCGCGCGCGCAGGAACTGATGGAACGCTCGCTGATGCTCGTCACGGCGCTTACGCCCACCATCGGCTACGACGCCGCGGCGAGCGTCGCGAAGGAAGCCTTTGCCTCCGGCAAATCGCTCCGTGAAATCGTGCTGGCGCGTGGCTTGATGGACGCCGCAGCCCTGGACAGAGCCCTCGATCCGCTGGCGATGGCGCATCCGCATCGACTCCCGTCGGTAGCGCCCACGAAGGCCGAACAAGTGCTGGAGAATGAGGGCGGGCACATCATCGACCCGGTGCCAACGCCCCCCGAGTCGCAGCCTGCAAGTTGAAATAGGGCCAAATGAAAAAGCCGCGCCGGTGAAGGCGCGGCTGGGATCTATGGCCTAGCTAATACACCCAAATTGATTACTTGGCCCTGGCCGAGGCGGTGGTCTTCGACTTCGACGCGGTGGCCTTCTTGCTCGTGATCGTAGCCGTGAGCTGCGACAGGACGCTCTCACCGCGCTTTTTCAGCTCGGCGAGCGTGGCGCGGATTTTGGGCGAGAGAGGCGGGTTGTCCGAGGTCGAAGCCGGTGAGGCGGCCTTGCGGTGCGGCGCGGCGCTGCGGCGGGTGACGGCCGAGGGTTTACGCTTGGTGGTGGCGCGCGTGGCGGTGCGAGCCACGGACTTGGACTTAGCCTTGGGCGAGCGGGACGGTTTTGTGGTAGCCATGTCCCTACAGACAGCTCCCGTAATCGTGAGGCCGGTGGGTGGTTTACCCATTCGGGTTCGGCGGATGTGCGAACGTGGTGCAGACGCCGCAGACGCGTTCGGCGGCACGAGGACCTTCAGAATGCGCTGCGCAGACCGTTGATCGCGCTCAGAGAAGATTCTTCGGGCCGAAGGCGGCGGGGAGGAGGGCGCCGAGGGTGGTGTCGATGCGATCAGGACCGTCGCAGATGCTGATCACCAGGGCATCGGGGCCAAACTCATTGATGACCTGGCGACACGCGCCGCAGGGGCTGCTGGGCGTGGCGGTGGGGGTGTAGACAACCACGGCCTGGAGGCTGCGCTCGCCTGTAGCGGCGGCCGAAAAGATGGCGGTCCGTTCGGCGCAGTTGCAGAGGCCGTAGGACGCGTTCTCGACATTGCAGCCGGTGAAGACTTTGCCGGAACTGCACAGTATCGCGGCGCCGACCGGGAATCGCGAGTAGGGCGAGTAGGAGGCCTTGGCGGCTTGGCGCGCGGCTTTCTCCAGACGCGTGAGCGTCGCTGAAGGCAGAGCGGAGGAAGCAGCGGCAACAGAGACCGCACGAGCGGCAGGGCGACGGGTTTTCACGAGATTAAGCGTCGGATCATAGCAACTGCGCCCCTTCGAGGGCGAGGAGTTTTACCTTGGTCTCGATGCCGCCCGGGCCTGAGAAGCCGGTCATCTTACCGCCTGCGGCGACTACGCGGTGGCAGGGAATGAGGAGCGGCCAGGGATTGGCGCCGAGGGCTGTGCCGACAGCGCGGCTCGCACCGGGTGGCTGGCCGAGCGCGGAGGCGATGCCGCCGTACGTGGTGGTGTGGCCGGATTTTACCTCGAGCGTCGCGCGCAGCACGGCGCGGTGAAATTCCGGGAGGCGCGAGCAGTCGTAATTCACATCGGCGAAGTCCTGCGGCTCGCCGCCGAGGTGGCGCTGCACGCGGGCGATGATCGCGGCGACCCACGCCGGCGGCTCCGACTCGGCTTCGCGCGGCAGGCGATCCTCGCCACCGGAGAGGAAAAATCCCGTGAGCCCGGCGTCGCCCCACGCGATCCCACAAGCGCCGAGCGGGGTAGGGAACGTGGCGTGCGGCATATGCGGGATTGCATCGTGGGCGGTGAGCGGTTCGTGTCGAAACCAAACCCGATGACCAATCGTTTCTACAATGAGTTCGACAGCGAGAGCCTGGGCGCGGCGCGCAAGGCGGATTACCGCACGCCGTTTCAGACCGACCGCGACCGGATCATCCACGCGCATGCCTTTCGCAAGCTGCAGTCGAAGACGCAGGTGTTTCTCTCGGGCGAGTACGATTTCTACCGCACGCGCCTGACGCACTCGATGGAAGTCGCGCAGATCGGCCGCTCGATTTGCTCGTACCTGAAGTCGCGCGGCGAGCCGCTGAGCGAGGATTTCCACATCGACAGCGATCTCGTCGAGGCGGTGTGTCTCGCGCACGATCTCGGTCACCCGCCTTTCGGCCACTCGGGCGAACGCACGCTGCAGGAGCTGATGGTGAAGTGGGGCGGCTTCGAGGGGAATGCGCAGACGCTGCATCTCCTCACCGAGACGATGTACCAAAACGAAGCGGGCGTGCGCGGCATGGCCCCGACGCGCGCGCTGCTCGATGGCGTGCTGAAATACAAAAAACTTTTCCGCGAATTTCCCGCGCCGCCGCGCAATCATTTCTTGTACGATCCGCAGAAGCGGCATCGGGAGTTTGTCTTTGGCGATGCGAAGATCCCAAAGGAGCTTCATCTCGGGGGGAGATTGAACGCGTTCAAGAGCGTCGAGTGCCAGATCATGGACTGGGCGGACGACGCCGCGTACTCGCTCAACGACATCGTCGACGGCGTGAAGGCCGGCTTTCTCACCATCGATCGCATCGAAGCATGGGCGGCGGAAATGGGCGTCGATGCGGAGCGCCAGGCGTGGCTCGATGAACTCTACGCGGCGATACGCGGTGACCGGCTCGAGAGCGCGTTTGCGCAAAAGGTCGGCGCCTTCATCACGGCGTGTCGCCTGAAAGAGCGGACGAATTTCATGTCGGCGAAGACGAACCGCTACCGCTTCGAACTGGTGGTCAACACGGCGGCGGAGCGCGAGGCGTCGTTCTTCAAGAAGATGGCCAACGACATCATTTTCGAAAGCCCACAACTCCAGCAGATGGAGCACAAGGCGCGGCGCGTGCTCTTTCAGTTGTGGGAATCGTGCTGGCGCAATTACGTCGAGAAAGGTGATCGCGTGATCAACATTCTGCCGCCGCGCGTGGGCCGGCTGGTGGAGGCGGAAGCGACCCAGGCGGGCAAGGCCCGGCAGATCTGCGACTGGCTCGCGGGGCTGACCGACGGGATGATCGTGCGGACGTATCAGCGCCTGTTCGACCCGCAGTTCGGGAGCATTCGGGATTTGAGTTAAGGACGCAGGCGGGCAGGGTAGGGCGATGCCGCTCCCGACCAAAGCTGAAGCGCAAGCGCTGTTGGAAAAGTATGTGACGGATGACTACCAGCGGCTGCACGCCCTGATGGTCGCGACGGCAATGGAGGGGTATGCGCCGCGTTTCGACGGGGAGCCTGTGCTGTGGTACGTGACCGGTCTCCTGCATGATATCGACTTCGAGCAATTTCCCGAGACGCACCCGGCGGAGTCGTTGCAGTGGTTTGCGGCGTGGGGCTACCCGGAGGACTTGATCCACGCGGTCGAGGCGCACGCGTATGGCTATCATGGATACACGACGCTGCCGCGCACGAAGCTGGCGGCGGCGCTCGTCGCGTGCGACGAGATCAGCGGGATTTTCTACGCGTACCGGAAGATGAATCCCGTGCGGTACGGCGAGATGAAGGCGAGTTCGATCAAGAAGAAGCTCAAGGACCCCGGTTTCGCGGCCAAGATCGATCGCGCCACGATCGCGCTCGGCTGCGAACACCTCGGCGTCACGATGGATGACCACGTGGTCAGCTTGATCGGATTTTTCACCCCGTTGCCGTAAGCGAGCGCTCTCTGTCCTCAGGGCCTGGACTGCGACGCCTTTTCCCAGCCCGGGTAGCCGTTTTGCGCGGCGGTGAAGCGCTCCATCCAACTCGGCAGCGCACTGCCGGCGAGCTGTGCCGCGAGGCGATCGAGAAAGGCATGCCAGCCGGGGCCAAAGCCCGTCGCGGTGGGCCGCGTGAGATGCCGGTGAACGAGGGTCAGCAGCGTGCCGCCCGGGACTGTTTTGAGTTCCCAGCGCACGACGGAATTTTCGCCGGCGGGGAGTTCCGGACGCGGCTCAGCGATCCATTCGTATTCGTAAACGTGGGGCGGGTCCCAGGTGAGGATGCGGCCTTGCGAATGGATTTGCCCCGGGCCGGCGCTCATCTCCACCGAACCGCCGGTGCGGCCATCGAGCTTCACGCCCGTGGCCATGAACCACTGCTTGAGCTGGTCGGGGTCGGTCAAAGCGGCCCAGATTTTCTCCGGCGAGTGCGGGAGGTGGCGTTGGTAAAAGAGGCGGGCGAAATCACCGTCGAAGGTGACTTCGCCGTTGAGAGCGGGTTGACGCGCGGAGGATGAGTTCATGCGGAGATCCTTTGACGGGAGTTATTGAGGCGATGCGGTGGCTGACTGGTTCGAATCGGGCGCTCCGGTGACCGAAGGTGTGGCGGGTGGAGCCGCCGGGTCGGGCTGGGCATCGAGATGCCGGGCGAGCGCGTCGAGTTGGGCGGGCCAGAACGACCGGTAGCGGGCGATCCACGCGTCCAATTCGGCGAAGCCCTTTTGCCGCAGGGAATAGATGCGCCGCTGCTCGGAGCGGCGAACATCGACGAGACCCGCCTCGCGCAAGACGCGCAGATGCCGCGATACGCCCGGCTGGCTGGCCTTGGGGAACGCCTTGACCAAGTCCCCGGCGGGGAGTTCGCCCCCGCGGAGCAGGTCGAGCATTTGGCGGCGGGTGGGCTCGGAAATGGCGGCGAAAGCATCTATCATTTATCAGTTATATAACAAAATAGTTATCTAAATCAAGCATCAATGTGCCCAGTCGGGGACTCGAATTTGACTGACCGCTAAATTGCGCTGCGCCCGCACTTTCCTGCCATTGATCTTTGTGGCGCCTTCACCTCCACTTTTTCACCCCGATATCCCCGTCGGCGGCGCAACCGCCGGTTAGCTCCAAGCGTCAGTTCTCCCCAATGCTGCTTTCTTCGTTTCGCCCCTGTGTCTCCCGTCGTGTGACGGGCTGGAGTATCTTGCTAGGTGCGATGATGGCGGGAGCGGGCTCGGCGACGCTTTGCGCCCAGCCGGTCGCGCCCACGCCAACCCCGACGGCGGTCGCGGCCTTCAAGAAAGACGTCCAGCCGCTGCTCGTGAAGTACTGCTACGATTGCCACGCGGACGGCGTGAACAAGGGCAAGGTCAGCTTCGACACCTTCGCGACCGAAGCGGAGTTAGTGGCCAAACATGATCTCTGGACGGCGGCGTTGAAAAATGTGCGCGCCAACATCATGCCGCCGCTCGAAGAGGGCATGGATCGGCCCACGGTCGAGGAGATCGCCAAGATCGCGAAATGGGTGAAGTACGAGGCACTCGGCCTGAACGCCGCCGCGCCTGACCCGGGCCGCGTGACGGTCCGCCGGCTCAATCGCGTCGAGTACCGCAATACCATCAGCGACCTGATGGGCATCGAGTTTAATAGTGAGGTGGAGTTTCCGCCCGACGATACCGGCAACGGCTTCGACAACATCGGCGATGTTTTGACCGTCTCGCCACTGCTGCTCGAAAAGTATCTGCAGGCCGCCGAGACCATCGTCGAGCGCGCCGTGCCCCGCGTTTCCTCGATGATGACGGAGCGCATCGCGCTCGGAAAAGATTTCCGCGGCGGTGGCGTGGGCGGCGGCATGCCCTTTCTCATCACGAAGCCCGCAAAAATTTCGCACACCTTCAAGGTTAGTCGGGACGAGACTTACGAGATCGTGGCCGATCTCGAGATCCGGGGCTCCTTCGACTTCGATCCGGGCCGTGGGCAGGTGATCTGCTTCGTCGATGACAAGGAATGGTTTCGCGACAACGTGGAGTGGCACGAGCGCAAGCCCCTCCGCCACGAGCGCCAACTCAAGCTCACTGCGGGCGAGCACATCGTGCGCTTCGAGGTCGTGCCGGCCAAATCCGCCGATGCCGCCGTGGCTTCCTCAGAAAAGACTGCGAATGGAAAAGGCGAGCGACGCGGCGCGGGTGGGAATGGCAACGGCAACGCCTCGACCCGCGTCGATGTGCGCTTCAACTCCGTCGCGATCCGCGGACCGCTCGACCCGAAGCAGTGGACGACGCCGGCCAACTACGCGCGGTTCTTTCCCAAGGGCCCTGCGCCCACCGTGCCGGCGGCGCGGGATTTGTACGCCTTCGACTTGCTGAACAATTTCGCCTTTCTCGCGTACCGCCGACCGGTTGAAAAAGCTCAGGTCACCCGTTTGGTCGAGATTGCGCGCACGACCTATACGCAGAAGGGTAAGACGTTCGAGGAGGGCATCGGCCGCGCGATGATGGCGGTACTCGCTTCGCCGCGCTTCCTCTTTCGCAACGAGGCGCCGGTGGCGGGCACCGCCCCCATCGCTGACGTGGACGAGTTCGCGCTGGCGTCGCGGTTGTCGTATTTCCTGTGGTCATCGATGCCGGATGCGGAGCTCTTCCGACTCGCCGGCGAGGGGCACCTGCGCCGCGATCTTCCAGCGCAGATCAAGCGCATGCTGGGCGATCCCAAGGCGCAGGCGCTCGTGAAAAACTTTACCGGTCAGTGGCTCCAAATCCGCGACGTCGAGTCGGTGCCCATCAATGCGCGCGTCGTCCTCGGGCCCAACGCCGTGCGCAACAAGGATGGTCGCATCGAGTTTGATGGCGGCACGCGCCGCGCCATGCGCGCGGAGACGGAGCTGAGTTTCGACTACATCCTCAAGCAGGATCGCAGCGTGCTCGAGCTGATCGATAGCAACTACGCCTTCCTGAATGAAAATCTCGCGCGCCGCTACGAGGTGCCGGGAGTGACGGGAGACGAGATGCGCCGCGTCGAACTTCCCCCGGGCAGTCCGCGGGGTGGCGTGCTCACGCAGGGCGCGGTGCTCACGATCACGTCCAATCCCACGCGCACCTCGCCGGTGAAGCGCGGGCTTTTCGTTTTGGAAAACATCCTCGGCGTGCCACCGCCGCCCCCGCCGCCCGATATTCCTTCGCTGGAGGAGACCGAAGGAAAATTCAAAGGCCGCGAGCCGAAGCTCAGCGAAGTGCTCGCGCTTCATCGGGAAAACAAGATGTGCGCGTCGTGCCACGAGCGGATGGACCCGCTGGGCCTCGCGTTTGAAAACTTCAACGCGATGGGCCAGTGGCGCGACAAAGAATCGCGGCAGACCATCGAGGTGGCGGGTCGGCTCGTGACCGGCGAAAAATTCGCGACCGTCAGCGAACTCAAGAAGGTGCTCACGCACGAGCGCCGTTTCGACTACTACCGCTGCCTCACGGAAAAGTTGCTCACGTACGCGCTGGGCCGCGGGCTCGACTACCGTGACATCGAGACGGTCGACCAGATCGTCGATTCCCTCGAGCGTGAGGGCGGGCGCATTTCCGTCCTGCTGAATGGTGTGATCGCCTCCGCGCCGTTTCAAAAGTTGCACCGCACCGAGCGTCAGGTTAGTGTAATCCCGTCGGCTAATTCGTCTGTGACCCAAGTGTCCGCCTCCCCATGAAAAAAGCACCCGTCGCCTCCAAGTCTGACCTCGCCGCCCAGCGTCACTTCGAGCTGAGCCGCCGCACGTTTCTCCGCGGGGTGGGCGTCACGCTGGCGCTGCCCTTCTTCGAGTCGGCCTTCTCCGGCCTCGCTAGGGCCGCGACCGCCGTCGCTCCCAGCGGAGCCCCCCTCGCGACGACGGCGAGCGGCGCGCCCCTGCGCATGGCCTTCGTGTATTTCCCCAATGGCGCGCACCAGGCGAACTGGTGGCCGGCGGGAGAGGGTGCGGCATTTGAACTCGGCAAGACGATGGCTCCCCTCTCGCCGCTGAAGTCGTCGCTGCAGATCCTCGGTGGTCTCGATCACAAAAACGCCACCGGTGGCAATGACGGTGCCGGCGATCATGCGCGCGCCAATGCGACCTTCCTCACGGGTGCCCGCGCGCGCAAGACGGACAGCGCGGATATCCATGTCGGCGTCTCGGTGGACCAAGTGGCCGCGCAAAAAGTCGGCCATCTCACGCGCTTCTCCTCGCTCGAGCTCACCTGCGATGACGTTCGCAAATCCGGCCGCTGCGACTCCGGTTACTCCTGCGCGTACCAGTATAATCTTTCGTGGCGCTCGCCCTCCGTGCCGATGGCGCCGGAGGCGAATCCGCGTCTCGTCTTCGAGCGCCTCTTCGGCAGCGGCCCTGCCGCCGAGCGGCAGGCTAATTTCCGGATGCGCCAGGCGACGCAGAAATCGCTCCTCGATTTCGTGATGCAGGATGCGAAATCGATGCAGAGCAATCTGAGCCCGCATGACCGCGCCAAGCTCGACGAATACCTCACCGGGGTGCGCGAGATCGAGCAGCGCATCCAGCGCACCGAGGGCTTTGGTCCGCTGCCCGATCCCCACGCCGACGCGCCCGCCGGCATGCCCACCGAGTACGGCGAGAAGATGAACCTGATGTTCGATCTGCTCGCGATGTCGTTCGAGACCGACTCCACCCGCATCGCCACGCTGCTCCTCGCGGGCGACGGCTCCAACAAGGCTTTCCCCCAGATCGGCATTCCCGAAGGCCATCACTACTGCTCGCACCATCGCAACGACAAGGCGCTGATGGACAAGATCGCGCGGATCGATGAGTACTACATGGAGCACTTCGCGCGCTTCCTGAAGCGCCTCGACTCGAAGAAGGACGTCGACGGCAAATCGATTCTGCACAATTCAATGATCGTCTACGGCAGCGGCAACGCCGACGGCAACCGCCATACCCACGACAACCTCCCCATCATTCTCGCCGGCAAGGGCGGCGGCACGCTCGGCACGGCGCAGTTCCGCAAATTCGGCAGCCAGCCGATGAGCAACCTCTTCCTCTCGATGACAGACCGCATGGGCGCGACCGGCGTGGAGCGCATCGGCGACTCGAGCGGTCGGGTGTCGGTCTAACTTTGGCCTCTCTCGCGCCAGCGCGAGATCAAGCTGAGGTGCATGACCGATGGGGCGGGCGAATCGTATCTGATCTTCGGATACGTCGTGAATTTTCCGGGCCTTGGACGCATTGGCCGGGCGGCGCTTAGTTGCGAAGACGCGAAAGATTCTGTTGGGCCTCGGTGAAATCGGGTTTGAGGCGCAATGCGGTCTCGAATTGCGCGGCGGCTTCGGCGGGGCGATTCAATTTGAAGAGCGCGGTGCCGTAGGCGTTGCGCGCCTCGGGCCAGTCGGGGCGGGCGGTGATCGCTTGCTCGAAGTCGGTCGCGGCGGCGCTCCACTCGCGGCGCTGCGCGCGGGCGAAGCCGCGGAAGAATCGCGCCTCGGCGAGGCTGGGGTCGAGGCGGAGGGCCTCGGTGAACTGCGCTTCGGCCTCGGCCCAGCGCTGTAGTTTGAAAAACGCACCGCCGAAGAGGTAGTGAGTCTGCGCGTGGTCTGGGCGCAGGCGGAGCGCCTCGGCGAATTGAGGCAAGGCCGCTTCCGCCTTCCCGGTTTGCAGCAGGGTCTCGGCGTAGGCGACGCGGAGGGGAGCGTTGGCGGGGGAGAGCTGCAGGGCTCGCTCCTCGACGTCGAGGGCTTCGGCGAAGCGATTCAGTTGGGTGAAGGTGCGGCCGAGATTGAGCAGGGCCTCGACGTAGTCGGGCTTGAGGCGAAGGGCCTCTTGGAAGAAGGGCAGGGCGTCGGCGGGCGCGCCGCCCGCGAGGAGGGCGTAGCCGAGATTGTTGCGGGCCGAAGCGCTCTTCGGATCGAGCCGCGTCGCTTGCTCGAGGCGCGAGCGGGCCTCGGCCGGGCGGTTGAGTTGGAGCAGTGCCAAGCCGAGATTGGCGCAGGCATCGGCGCTGGTGGGGTCGAGAGCGAGGGCGCGTTCGTAGAGCGCCACGGCTTCACTAGCGCGACCGAGGCGCAGCAGGGCGTTGCCCTTGTTGACGTGGGCCTCAGCCCACTGGGGCTTAAGGTGCAGGGCGCGGTCGAAGTAGGGGAGCGCTTCAGCGGGGCGACCGAGATCGACGAGGGCGTTGCCGGCATTATTTTCGGCTTCCGGCCAGTCGGCTTTTCCGGCGAGCGCCTGCTGATAACCGGCGAGCGCCTCGGCGGGGCGGCCGAGGCGGAGCAGGGCATTGGCGCGATTTCCCACGGCATCGGCGTAGTCGGGCTTGAGGCGGACGGCGGTTTCGAAGGCCGCGAGCGCCTCGGCATTGCGACCCCGTTCCAGGAGCGCGAAGCCGTAGTTATTGTGGGCGCGGGGATTTTCGGGGCGCAGGGCGACAGTCTCCTGCATGAGGGCGAGTTCGTCGTGATACGCGGCATTGCGCCGGATGGTGAGCGTGAGAGCGAGGACGACCAGCGCGGCGCAAGCGACGTAGTGCCAGCGCCGGATCAGCCCGTGTAGGCCGAGGACCGCCAACACGACGAACGTGAGGGAGGGCAGGTACGCGCGATTCTCCGCGATGGGTTGCAGCGCGACGGGCACGAAGCTCGAGGTGGGCGCGAGCACGACGAAGAACCAAGCGGCGACGAAGCCCAGTGCGGGACGACGGATTAGCAGATAAATTGTCCCCGCGAGCAGCCCGCTGAGGATCACTGCCGGCAGCGCGATCTCGCTCAGGTGTTCGACAAAGACCGCGCCATAGTCGAAGACGAGCGGATGAGGGAAGAGGGATAGGCGGGCGTAGGTAAGGACGGCGATGATTTCGGTGCGCGCGTACGAGAATGCGCCCACGCCCGTGCCGAAGCCCACGCCGCGTTGATCGAGGCCGGTCGCCATGAGCAGCGCCAACAAAGCCCAAGTCGCACTCAAGCCGAGGTAGAAGCCCCGCCGCTCACGCCACGCGGCCCGGAATGTCCCCGCCACGAACGTGCGGTCATAGAGAAATACCATGACCGGCGCCGTCACCATGACTTCCTTTGCGGCCATGCCCGTGGCGCAGGCGACGAGCGAGACGGCAAACCAGACGCGCGAGCGGGACTCGGTGCCGCGGATGAATGCGTACAACGTCGTCAAATAGCAGAGCGCCATCAGCCCTTCGGTCCGCTGCGAAAGATAGGTGACGGTGCCGGTGAGGAGGGGATGCACGGACCACAGCGCGGCGATCGCGAGCGCGAGGGCGGTCGCCTCCGAGGCGAACTTTGCCAGGACCGGCCAAAGCAGCGTTCGCCGCACCACGCCGAAGAGTGCGAAGGTGGTGAGCGCGTGGATCAGGAGATTGACCGCGTGATAGCCCCACGGGTTCACTCCGCCCCACGCGTAGTTGAGCGCAAAGGTGAGATTGGCGACGGGCCGCCCCGCGAGTGTCGAGGTCGCCGGCGGAAACAGCACCGACGACGTCCACGGTGCGCGCAGTGATTCGTTGCGCGTGATCGAAACCGCATCGTCGAAGAGAAAAACGCCGGCAAACGAATTGGCGTAAGCGATGCCGATCAAGACCGCCAGCGCACCCACGCTCAACCCGATCGCCCGAGGCCCGGTGGCAAGCCGACGCGAGCTAGGTGGAGGGGATGGATGAGCCCGGGCGACTGACATGGGCAGCCATCAGAGCGCACTTTGGGCGGAGTTCGAGAAGCAAAAGGCGGCTACGGCGCAGCGAGGTCGGGGCGCTTTCCCGCCGGAGTGATCGCCTTGCGGAGGGCGTCGCGATAGAAATCGGAACCGTAGAATATTTTCTCCGGGAATGCGACGTGGTTCAGCATCTCGTGGTAGGATTCGGAGCCGCCGCGGGAGTTGAGTTGCAGGCCCGCGAGATACTGGAGCCGCAGACTGCGGTCGCGATTGATCTCGGCGTGAGCGAGCCACGTTTTCAGGTCGGAGGCCTGGCCCGCATACGTGCTCATGAGGGTGAGCGGGGTGCCGAGATTCACCTCGGTGAGCGCCGCGCGCACGATCGCGAAATCTGGCCGGTCGAGGCGCTCGTGCAGCGCATCGAGATCGACCGTGAGCGGCTGGAGCGAGCCGAGCATCACGGTATCGTAGCCGTAGCCCTCGTCGTCGTTGCCCCAGATAGTGCCATTGGGAAACGCCGAGAAAAAGGTCGCGATCTCGCTCTGCACGACGGCGCGGTCGC
This sequence comes from Opitutaceae bacterium, assembly GCA_965227745.1. Taxonomy (GTDB): domain Bacteria; phylum Verrucomicrobiota; class Verrucomicrobiia; order Opitutales; family Opitutaceae; genus GAS368. The sequence goes on from OZ245769.1 coordinate 33,816, forward strand.
TCTCGTAAAACGGCACCCACTGCGTCACAAGGCCGTGGGGTTTCAGGTGCTCACGGCAAATGTCGAAGTACTCTTTCGAATAGAGCACCGCGGCGCCCTTGACCCACGGATGGATCGGGTCGGACGTGATGATGTCGAATTTTTCCTTGGTCGTGGCGAGGAAGTGGCGGGCGTCGTCGTAAACGATTTCGACGCGCGGATCGCGCACGAGGTCGTGATTTTCCTTGGCGAAGCGCGTGGCGATGGAGTTCGGGATCAGTGGCTCGATCTCACAGATCACGATGCGCTGAATCGACGGATGCGGGATAAATGAACCCGCCGTCACGCCGGCCCCGCAGCCCACGATCAGCACCGAGCGCGGGCTGGGGTGGAGGAGGGCGGGGATATGGCCCAGCATGAGTTGCAGCCGCATATCTTTGAACAAGCTCGAGGCCTCGGTCTTGCCACTGACGTGGAAGAAACGTGCGCCGTCGTCGGCCTGCGTGACAGCGACGGAAGCGTTCATGCCCTCGCCGAGGAAGAGCACCTTCGCATGGGCATTGCTCGTGTGAATCTGCCGACCGTAGGCGATGAGCTGCCAGGGCGTGGCGGGGAGATTGACGCTCACCACAAAGGCCACCGAGGCCGTGGCGATGAGCAGCGCCCAATGCGCGGGCTGGCGGGGCGCAAAGGCGAGGACGGCTGCGACGAGGGAAAACCCAATCAGCCATTGCGCGGCGTGCAGCGTGCCGAGCGCCGGGATGAGGCCGAGGCTCATGACGACGGCGCCGACGATGGCGCCCACGGTATTGGCGGCGTAGGCGCGGCCGACGAGGCGGCCGGTGTCGCGCCCGGTCGTGGCGATGGCGGCGAGCGCGAGCGGAAAGCTCGTACCCCACAGGCAGGCCGACGGCAAAATCGCCCAGGCGCACCGGAGCAAATCGAGTTGAAACTTCACCCACGGCGTCGTGGCGATGGCGGCATCGATCGGCCAGAAAGGCAGCGAGGACGACATGGTATGCGTGGCCCAGGCGATGGCGGCGATTTGCAGCACTTGACACACGCCGAGCGCGAAACGCGGATTGCGACTGCCGCGGGCGAGGAGGGCACCAACCGCGCTGCCGAGCCCGAGGCCCGCGAGAAAAACCGCGAGGATGATCGAGAACGTGTAGACCGTCGCGCCCAGCATCAAGGACAGCAGGCGCGTCCAGATCACCTCGGCACCGAGGGCGGCGAGGCCGGAAAGGGCGATGGCGAAGAAAACGAGACGCGGGGAGGCGGAGATGGGGAGAGGCGGGGAAGTGGAGATGGGGAGACGCGGAGACGCGGGGAGGGGGAGAGGGGCGGGGTTTTCGTTTTCGCCCGCAGGCGCATCGGGAGGAGCTTCACCCGTCGCGGCCCTCGTCATCGTGGCCTGATGCGGCGCGGTGCGCGCGAGGGCTAGCGCGATGAGCGCGACGGCGACATTGATCGACGCTGCGCACCACGTCGCGGTGGGCAGATCATAGACGCGCAAGAGATAAAAGCCCGCCAGCAAACATCCGCCGACGGCGCCCACGGTGTTGCCGCCGTAGAAAAATCCGAGCCACGAGATCCCGCGCGGCGTGGCCTCGACCCAGCGCGCGATGGCGGGGAGCGTCGCGCCCATGAGCACGGTGGGCGGCAGCAGGCACACCACGCACACGACACCGCGCAGCAAAATCCCGACGAAGCCATGGCCGGCGACGGCGATGTAGAGCTTCGTGATCGCGGGCATCGCAAAGAGCACCGCGATTCCGGCCACGGCGATGCCGAGCTCCAGCATCGCGTAGACGCGAAAGGGATGTCGCGCCGCCGAGACGAAGCGCGGGAGCGCCAGGCTCCCGAGACACATGCCGCCCATGAACGTGCCGAGCAGCACCGCGAGCGAAACGGCCGACGAGCCGATCACGAATTGCAGCAATTGAAACCACACGAGCTCGTAGATGAGCGCCGCACAACCGCTGCCGATAAACAGCAGCAGCAAAAAGGGCATGACGCGGGATGACGCAGCCGGCGCGGCGGACGATGAACTCATGAAGCGGAGGCCGGATGATTAGGGTTTGCAGGCACGGAGCAAGGCATCCGAAGGCAGACGCATCAGCCGTGCGTCTGTTGCGGTAATTTACCGATTGGGCGGACGACGATTTATCTCCAAGCGCCGGCGAGAGGCGGTGGGACGGGCGATGTAATTTTCTCATTCGCCCTCCCGACGGCGCCCGGAGGTCGCCGTCCACCGCAAACACTCTTCTATTACTCCTTACTTCGACTCATCACCTAGCGGACGCTGGTTGGTGAAGTTTGGGCTGAGTGGGATGGCAAAGGCGGTCACGTCGTCCGGGTGGGCGGGATCGAAGGGCTTGAAGTCGTCGACCACCCAGCGGCCGAGCGCGAGCTTTTGATCGAGGATGGACTGCACGACGCACTTCGAGAGTTCGTAGCTCCCGTAATTATTGTGATGGGTGTTGTCCTGCCCGGCGAAGGCTTTGCGCGAGAACTCGGAGCCGTGGGCTTCCAACGCCGCGTAGAACGGCTGGGAGAGGGCGTTGAGATCGATGAAGGCCACGCCGAGTTCCTTGGCGGACTGGCGGGCGGCCTCGGCGTAGTCCTTGAGCGAGGGTTTTACCTTTCCGGCGGCGTCGAAGCCGCGGCGCTCCATCGGGGAGAGGATGATCGGGGTGCCGCCGTGGGCGCGGACGGCGTCCACGTGCTTTTTGATTTCCTCTTTGTAGGTGGTGAAAGGGCCGCCGGCGTTGGTGGCGATTTGCTTTTGGTCGTTGTGGCCGAACTGCATCAGCATCCAGTCGCCGGGCTTCATGACGCTCAGCATTTTATCGAGGCGGCGGCGGCCGATAGAGTCGCGATAGGTTTCGCCGGACTCGCCGTGATTCGCGACGGCGACCTCGGGCTTGAACCAGCGGGTGAGCATCTGGCCCCAGCTATTGTAGGGCTCGTTCGACTGGTCGCAGACCGTGGAGTCGCCGATTAGGAAAATCGTCGGCACCGTCACGGCCTCGACCTTGATCGCTGAGACGGCGGGGTGAGCGCCGTTGAATTCGAGCGTGATGAGATTATCCCACGCCCACGCCTCTTGGGTGGTTTCACGGGGAGTCTTCAGTTTCACGCTGCCTTCCTTGATGTCTCTGGCGGCGGCGATCTTCGGCGTGCGCGTATTCACAATAAAACTACGCGTGACCGGATGCGAGCCCTCCGGCACGCTGACGTGCTCGACCATCAGCCGCCGCAACTCCGCTTTGACCGTGGCCTCGGTGCCGGCGGGGAAGGTGACGGTCACGCGATAGTTTCCCTCGGCGGGCACGGCGGCGGAGAAGTAGAACGGCGTGGTGCTGGACACGCTGTAATTCGACACGGACAGCGCGGAGCCGGGCTCGAAACCATAGCCGCGCTCGGCCGTGTAGGCCATTTCCCGAGCGACGTGGGTGCCGCCGGCGACGACGGTGGTGCCAAAGGTGAACGAGGTCGGGACCGATGGAGTGGGCTCGGCGGCGCGGAGTGTGGCGCAGGAAGCGCAGGCTGCGGCGACAAGTAACCGCAGCAGAGAGAAAGAACGCTGTGAGAGGGACGACATAGCGGGCGCTTACTTGGCGGTGATGAACTTGCGGTCGACGAGCCACTCGCGGAAACGCTCGGCCCAGGCGCCGGAGGGCGATTTGTTGGTGGCGCGGAGGCCGAAGCCGTGGCCGGCGCCGGCGTAGATGTGGAGCTCGGCGGGGACGCCCGCGCGCTTGAAGCGCAGGTAGACCTCGGCGAGGCCCTCGGAGATGTCCTGTCGGTCGCCGTAGCCGCAGGCGAGGAAGACGGGCGGCGCGCCTTTCTCCGGGATGATCTGGCCGGATTTGCCGGGATAGATGAGGCCCTGAAAATCGGGGCGGGCGGACAGGCGGTCGATGGGATCGGCGGCGTCGGCCTTGCCCTCCTCGGGCTTCATCGCGGCGAGCGCGGCGACCTCGCCACCGGCGGAAAAGCCGATGATGCCCACGGCGGCGGGATTGACGCCCCATTCGGTGGCATGGCTCCGCACGTAGCGGATCGCGCGCTGGCCGTCGGCGAGAGCATCGCGCTCGATGGTGTAGGGCTGAGGGGCGTCCTTGGCGGTGGCGTCGTCTTTGGCGAGGCGGTATTTCAACACGACGGCGGCGATGCCGTGCTCGGCGAGCCACTGGCCGACGTTGTAGCCCTCGTGATCGATCGCGAGGCGCGCGTGGCCGCCGCCGGGAGCGACGACGACGGCGCAGCCAGTGGCTTGATCCTTGGGCGGGAGATAGACGGTGAGCGTGGGCTGGTGAATATTCGAAACATTCGAGCCGACGATTTTCTCCGGTTCATTTTTTCGCGCTTCGGAGCCCGGCGCGCCAGTGGGCCAGAGGGGGACGATGGGGCGGTCGGTGGGGGCGGCGGCCTGGGCGAGGGCGGCACAGAGCAACACGCCGGACATGAGCGAAACAACGGAGCGGAAGAACAAGCGGAGGGGGTGGGGCATGGCGGGGGAGGGAAGAACGCGGAAACGAAAACTCAACGGGGTGGGGGAAAGAGTGAACGGCAAGACGCGGCCGGAGCGAGCAGGATGCGAGGCGGGCCTACGGACAGTCCGGCACGGACACTCATTCCTCTTGGGCGGCGCGACGGCGGCACAGAACCCACGGCGGTTAAAACCGCCGCTCCCTTAGGTCCTGCCGCTCGGATTACTTCCGGCGACGGCGGAGGTGCAGGCCGACGAGGGCGAGGCCGGTGAGCATCAGGGCCCACGTCGAGGGCTCGGGTACGGGCGTGACGGTCAACGAGACGACACTCGACTGATAGTTGACAGTGAAGAAATACGTGTTGCTGCCGTACGTGTAGTTGAAGCCCGAGCCGGAGGTGGGCAGGCCGGCGAAGGTGCCGGTGATGCCGTTGCCGCCGGAAGTGACCTGGAGGATATTGTACGTCGTGCCGACGACGGGCTCGTTCAACACGTTCAGGCTGATCGAGAGGAGGCCGGTGCCGAGGCTGATGGGGCTCGGGGCATTTTGGAAAACGAGCTTGTCGGCGGAGGACGGGCCGACATCGACGACGAAGGCGGTGGCGCTCGTGATCGAGAGCGTGCCATTGGTCAGTGTGAGCGTGCCGATATTCGCGCCGCCGGGGGCGATGGTGCCGCCCGACACCGTGACATTGCCGCCGATGCTGCCGGAGCCGGAGAGCGTGCCGCCCTGGAGGGTGAGGCCGGCGCTGCCGGGATTGAACGTGCCGTTGACCGCGAGCGATCCGCCGGTCTGGGTGAAGGCCGCGCTCGACTGGGTGAACGTCGCGCCGTTGGCGACGGTGACGGAGCCGCCCGCTTGATTCGTGAAACTGCCCGACGAGAAGAACGTGCCGCCGCTGACGGTGACGTTGCCGGAGTTGACGATGTTCTCGAACGACGACGTCGTGCCATTGCCCACGCGGGTGAGCGTGGCGCCGGTCGACAAGGTGAGGGTGCGGGCAGAATTGGTGTGCGAGAGCTGGGAGTTGCTGCCGGCGAAGACGAGGCTCGTGGTGATCGTGGTGTCGGTGCCGAGATAGAGGTAACCGTTGCTTTGATTCGTCGCGCCGATGGTCGCGGTGCCGGTGAAATTCGCGCCGTTTTTCAGGACGAGCGCTGCACCGGGGGTGATGTTGACATCGCCCGTGATGATCGCGTTGTCGAGCACGCCGCTGTTTTGCGTGAGGGCGAGGGGATCGACGGTGCCGCCGACGATGGTGCCCTTGAAAATGTAGGAGCCGGTGCCGCCATTGGGGCCGGTGAGAGTGGCGGACGTGTTATTGAGCACGCTGTTGCTGGCCAATTCGACGGTGCCGCCATTGGTCGTGATGATGCTGCCGAGACCGCTGGTGGTGACATTCCCCGTGAGGGAAAGGAGGCCGCCGAGATCGGCGAGGAGGGAACCGGTGTTCGTAAGATTGGCGACGGCGAGCGAGCTGCCGGCACCGGTGACGGTGGCCTTGGCGCCGTTGTTGTTGGTAAACGTGCCGGTCTGCGAGAGCGACGCGCCATTGGAAACGGTGACATTGCCGCCGGCCTGATTGGTGAGAGTGCCGGAGGAGAAGAGGGTGCCGCCGCTGACCGCGAGCTTGCCGTTATTGACGATGTTTTCGAAGGACGACGTCGTGCCATTGCCCGTGCGGGTCAGCAGGCCCGTGGTGGAGATCGTGAGCGTGCGCGCGGAATTGGAGTGGGTGAGCTGGGAATTGCTGCCGGTGAAAACGAGGCTGGTGTCGAGCGTGGCATCCGAGGCGAGGAGCAGAAAGCCGTTATTCTGGCTCGCGGTGCCGATGGTGGCATTGCCCATCCACGCGCCGCCGTTTTTCAACGTGAGGGAAGTGCCGGCGGGCACGGTGACATCGCCGGAGATCACGGCGCCATCGAGCGTGCCGCTGTTCTGAGTGAGGGCGGTGGAGGCGATGGTGCCGCCGGTGATCGTGCCTTTGAAGATGTAGGAAGCGTTGCCGCTGTTGGGGCCGGTGAGGTTGGACGCGGTGTTGTTGAGCACGCTATTGGAGGCGAGCTCGACCGTGCCATCGTGCGTGAGAGTGATGTTGCCGAGACCAGTGGTCGTGAAATTTCCCGTGAGCGAGAGCAGGCCGTGGGAATCGGCGATGAGCGTGCCGGTGTTGTTGAGGTTGGCGACGGCGAGCGTGCTGTTGCCGCCGGTGACGAGCGCCGTGGCGCCGGTTTGATTGGTAAAGTTGCCGGTCTGGGAAAGCCGGGCGCCGCTGGAAACGGTGACGGTACCGCCGGAGGTGTTGGTCAGGGTGCCAGAGGAGAAGAGGGTGCCGCCATCGACCGTGATGGTGCCGGCGTTGATAATGTTTTCGAAGGACGACGTGCTGCCGGAGCCGGTGCGCTTGGCGGAGCCGGTGGACGTGATCGTGACGGTGCGGGCCGAATTGGTGTGGGTGAGCTGGGAATTATCGCCGGTGAAAACCACGGAGGTGGGGAGCGTCGCATCGGTGGCGAGCAGGAGGAAACCGTTATTCATCCCGGCGTTGCCGACGGTGGCGGTGCCGGTCCAGCCGCCGTCGTTCTTCAGCGTGAGGGTCGTGCCGGCGGTGACGGAAACATTGCCGGTGATGATCGCGCCATCGAGCGTGCCACTGTTTTGAATGAGCGCGCTGGGAGCGATGGTGCCGCCGGTGATCGTGCCTTTGAAGATATAGGAACTCGCGCCGAAATTGGGGCCGGTGAGAGTGTTGGACGAGTTATCCAAGACGCTGTTGGACGCGAGCTCGACGGTGCCACCGCTGGTGAGCGTGATGCCGCCGAGGCGGGACGTGGTGGTGTTGCCCGTAATGGAGAGGAGCGCGCCGGCGTCGGAGATGAGCGTGCCGGAGTTGACGAGGTTGGCGACGCTCAGCTTGCTGCCGGTGCCGGTCACGGTGGTGATGGCGGCGGCGCGATTGGTAAAGGTGCCGCTCTGCGAGAGCGTGGCGCCATTGGAAACGGTGACGGTGCCACCGGCGAGGTTGGTGAGGGAGCCGCTGGAGAAGAGCGTGCCGCCATCGACCGTGAGGGTGCCGCTGCTGACGATATTCTCGAAGGAGGACGTGCTGCCATTGCCCGTGCGGGTGAGCATGCCGGTCGAGGAAAGCGTCAGCGTGCGCGTGGAGTTGGAGTGCGTGAGCTGGGAATTGTCGCCGAGGAAGATCAGGCCGGTGTCGAGGGCGATATCCGTGCCGAGGAGCAGGAAGCCGTTGTTTGAGCCGGTCGCGCCGATCGTGGCGTTGCCGGTCCAGCCACCGTTATTTTTCAACGTGAGCGATTTGCCCGGAGCGACGGTGACGTCGCCGGAGATAACCGCGCCATCAAGCGTACCGTTGTTCTGGGTGAGGGCGTTGGAGGCGATCGTACCGCCGATGATCGTGCCATTGAAGAGGTAGGTGCCGCCGACGGGCGCGGCGAGGTTGGCGGACGTGTTGGTGAGGATGCCATTGCTCGCGAGCTCGATGATGCCGCCATTGGTGATGGAGATGTTGCGCGAAGCGCCGAGATTCGCGGTGGTGACATTCCCGGTGAGGCGGAGCTGGCCGCCGCTATCGGCGTTGAGCGTGCCAGTGTTGGCCATTGTAGTGAGATTGAGGATACTCGTGTTGCCGGTGACGGTGATCGCGCCACTATTGGTGATGGCACCGCTGGCGAAGAGCGTGCCGCCGTTGACCGTGAGGGTGCCGGAGTTGACGATATTTTCGAAGAATGTCGTCGAGCCCGCGCCGGTGCGCGTGATCGAGCCCGTGGTGGTGAGGGTGTGAGTGCTATTCGAATGCGTGAGCTGTGAGCCCGTGCCGGTGAAGACCAAGCCACTGGAGAGCGAAAGGTCGGAGGCGAGGAGTAGGAAGCCGTTGTTTTGTCCGTCGGTGCCGATGGTCGCGGTGTCGGTCCAGCCGGCGCCGTTTTTCAAGGTCAGGCTCTTGCCCGAGGCGACCGTGACATTGCCCGAGATGACCGCACCATCGAGGGTGCCGTTGCTTTGGGTGAGGGCGTTGGGGTTGATCGTGCCGCCGATGATCGTGCCATTGAAGAGGTAGGTGCCGCCGACGGGCGCGGCGAGGTTGGCGGACGTGTTGGTGAGGATGCCATTGCTCGCGAGCTCGATGACGCCGCCGTTGGTGATGGAGATATCCTTGGGGGCGCCGAGGTTGGCGGTGGTGACATTGCCGGTGAGGCGGAGTTGTCCGCCGTTGTCGGCGTTGAGCGTGCCGGAATTGGCCAGCGTAGTGAGATTAAGGATACTCGTGTTGCCGGTAACGGAGATCGCGCCGCTGTTGGTAATGGCGCCGCTGGCGAACAGGGTACCGCCGTTGACCGTGAGGGTGCCGGAGTTGACGATGTTTTCGAAAAACGTCGTCGAGCCCGCGCCGGTGCGCGTGATCGAGCCCGTGGTCGTGAGGGTGTGAGTGGTATTGGAATGTGTGAGCTGCGTGCCCGTACCGGTGAAGACCAAGCCGCTGGAGAGCGAAAGGTCGGAGGCGAGGAGGAGGAAGCCGTTGTTTTGTCCATCGGTGCCGATGGTGGCGGTGCCGGTCCAGCCGCCGCCATTTTTCAACGTGAGTGATTTGCCGGAGGCAACGGACACGTTGCCGGAAATCACAGCGCCATCGAGGGTGCCGTTGCTTTGGGTGAGGGTATTGGCGTCGATGGTGCCGCCGATAATGATGCCGTTGAACAGGTAGGTGCCACCGGTCGGGGCGGCGAGGTTGGCGGCGGTGTTGGTGAGGACGCTGCCGCTCGCGAGCTCGATCACGCCACCGTTGGTGATGGTGATATTGCCGGGGCTGCCGAGGTTAGCGGTGGTGACATTGCCGGTGAGGCGGAGCTGGCCACTGTCGGACGCGCTGAGCGTGCCGGAATTGGAAAGGGTGGTGACGTTGAGAATGCTGCCGGAGCCGGTGACGGAAATCGTGCCGCCGGATTGATTGGTGAGCGCGCCGCTGGCGAAGAGCGTGCCGCCATTTACGGTGAGCGAGCCGCCGGCCAGTGTGACGTTTTCGAAGAAGGTCGTGGAGCCCGCGCCCGTGCGCGTGATGGAGCCGCCGCTATTGATGGTCAGCGTGCGCGTGGTGATCGAATGCGAGAGCTGAGAGCCGGTGCCGGCGAAGACAAAGGCGCGACCCGTGGTGTAATCCGTCGCGAGGAGGAGCAGGCCATTATTCTGACCGGTGGCGCCGACCGTCAGGGTGCCGGAGAAAAAATCGAGGGGATTGAGCGTGAGGGTGACGCCGGGCAGCACGGTGGGATTCACGCCGAGGTCGATCTGCGCCCGGGCGGCGCAGACGAGGGCGAGGAAAGGAAGCAGAATCCGGTCGAGGCGCAGCCGCGCGCGGCGAAGGTGCTTTGATGCAAGCATGCCACAATTAGACTTTTCCCGCGGTGGGCTGGCAAGGGGCGAATCGGCGGGGTGGCCGAAGGGCGAAGGAAGGCCCCGGGACTGCGCCTGCGGCGAGTTGAAGTTTAAGTGGGGAGTTTAAGTCTAGCGGTTGGTGAGCGCGGGAGGGCGGGCAGGGAGTTGCTAGCGCGCGGAGGGTGCGGGCCGGCGGGCCGCGCTCTCAGGGACGGGCGGCGTTACTTGACCGGGCGGGCGGGGGCGAGGTGGCCGGCGGCGACGGCGTCGCGGAGGATCTGCTCGACGGTTTCCCAGAGAATCTGCGAGCCGTCGGCGACGGGGCCGTTGCGGCCCTGGGCTTTATCGAGGGTGACGCCGTGCTTGCGCCAACTGCCGCCCTCGGTGCGGGCGTTGAGGAGCATGGGCTGGAAGCGGTCGCAGGCGTGGGCGAATTTGGCCTCGGGCGTGGCGCGGGCCTCGAACTCATCCCAATAGGCGCGAAACTCGGCGGCTTGGTCGGCGGGCAGGAGGTTGAAGATACGATTGGCGGCGAGGACCTCGCGGTCGTGCTGGGTGGCGGCCGAGGCGGTGTCGTAGGCAAAGGTGTCGCCCGCGTCGATCTCCACGAGATCGTGGACGAGGCCCATCTTGAGGACGCGCAGGACGTCGAGGTTCGGGACGTTGGCGTGCTCGGCGAGCACGATGACGCAAAGGCAAAACGCCCAGGAGTGCTCCGCGTCGTTTTCCGCGCGGCGGCTCTGAAGGTTAATCGTCTGGCGGAAAATCTCCTTCAGCTTGTCGCACTCCGCGATAAACGCCATCTGCTGGGCGAGGCGGGCGACGATGGTGGGGGTGAGGACGGACGGAGCGGACGACGGTAAGGGAGAGGCCACGCGGAAACGAAATACACGGCGAGACGCGCAAGCAACGTCGGAGGCGGGTTGCGTCGCGTCAGCGGGAGCTGGCGCGCGCGGTGCCCGTCGTGCCGGTGCTGGAGGTGCCGGAGGCTTGGGTCTGATCGGTGGCCTGTCTGATTTGCGGGGCGGGGTCGCGCAGGAGCGCGATCGAGGCATCGAGGCGACCGCCCATCACGCAGGCGAAGACGAGCACGCCGGCGCCGGCGGCGATTTGCAGGAAGGCGAGATCGACGCTGTGCACGGGCTTGAGCCGGCCCCAGTCGTCGCGCAGGCGCTGCATGGCCGAGAGCACGATGGCCATGCCCGCAATGATCAACGCGCAGCCGAAGAGCTGACGCTCCGCGGCGAGTTCCGTATCGAAATAGCCGAACGCGAAGAAGAGCAGGCAGAAGGTGCCCGCGATGGCGGAATAAAGGTATACCGGCTTTAGCTTCATCGGCGAAAAAGGAGGTTGGGCGGCGGCGCGGGCGATTCAAGTTTTCCGCGTTGAGCGGTCGAGGCTTAGTGATGGATGGACACAAAAAAGGGCGGACTGGAGGTCCGCCCTTTGAGCCGGTGAAATTGAGGCCGGTTACCTCAGAGCGCGGGCGACGAGGGGCGTCCAGATGGCGTAGCCGGCGGGGGTCATGTGAAGTTTGTCGGCGACGTAGAGCTCGGGGCGGGGCTCGCCGTTGGCGCCGAGCATGGCCGGCCAGACATCAACGAAGACGAGGCGCTTAGGGTCGGTGGCGCAATCGGCGGCGATGAGGGCGTTGGCCTTGAGGCCTTTGTCGCGGATGTCCCAGCGCGAGGGGCTGGGCTTGATGCCGATGAAGACGATGCGGGCGGTGGGGACGGCGGCGTGGACCTTGGTGCGGAAGGCCTTGAAATCGGCGGCGACGGTCTCGGGGGACTTGCCGGCCTTGAGGTCGTTGTCGCCGGCGTAGACGACCACGACGCGGGGCTTGTAGGGCGTGACGATGCGGTCGGCGTAGACGACGGAATCGGCGAGCTCGGAGCCGCCGAAGCCGCGGTTGATCACTTTATGATCAGGGAAATCGGCGACGAGCGAGGTCCACTTTACGATGGAGGAACTGCCGACGAAGACGACGGCGCCCTTGGGCGGGGGATTGGCGGCGTCTTTCTTTTCGAAGGCCTCGATGTTGGGCAGCCACTTTTCGGGCGCCGCGAGGGCGAGGCTGGCGGTGAGGAGCAGCGCGGCGAGCGGGAGCGCAGTGAGGCGGAAGAGCTTTTTGAGCATGAGGAGAGGTTTGGATGAAAAGGACCGAGGAGCAAAATCCAAGCTCCAGTGAATTTTCAAACACGGGCAAAGCCGGAAAAACGTTCGAGGACTTTTCCGGATTTTATTTGGTGCTTGGAGCTTGGTCCTTGGTGCTTCCCGCCATAGTCGAGCGAGATGAAATAGTCGGAACTGTCCGCGGGACGCCGGACTACTTCGCCATGACGTGGCCGTGGGCGGAGGCGGCGGGGGTGTCCTCGATGTTGGCGGGGACGGGCTTGGGCGTGACGTACTTGGTGAAGCGCTCCATGTAGAGGTAGAACACCGGGGTGATGTAGAGCGTGAGGAGTTGGGAGACCACGAGGCCGCCGACGACGGCGAGACCGAGGGTGCGGCGCGATTCGGCGCCGGCGCCCCAGCCGAGGGCGATGGGGAGGGTGCCGGCGAGGGCGGCGAGGGTGGTCATCATGATCGGGCGGAAGCGCACAATACAGGCCTCGAAGATGGCGTCGGCGGCGGACTTGCCACCGTTGCGGCGGGCATCGAGGGCGAAGTCGATCATCATGATCGCGTTCTTTTTCACGATGCCGATGAGCATGATGAGGCCGACGTAGCCGTAGATGTTGAGCTCCTGGCCGAAGATCAGCAGCGTCACGAGCGCACCGAAGGTCGCGGAGGGCAGACCGGAGAGAATCGTGAGCGGGTGGATGAAGTCTTCGTACAGAACGCCGAGCACGATGTAGATCACGAGCACGGCGACCAAGAGGAGGTAGCCGAGACCCTGAAGGGAACTCGTGAAGGCGGCGGCGGTGCCTTGGAAGGCGTAGCTGACGGACGTGGGGAGTTCCGCGCGGGCGAGCCGCTCGACGGCCTCGGTGGCCTGGCTGAGCGCGACGCCGGGGGCGAGGTTGAAGGTCTGCGTGACCGAGGGCAACTGGCCGAGGTGAGTGACCGTGAGCGGGCCGACGCTGCGGCGCAGGTGGGCGACGGTTTCGAGGGGGACGAGCTTGCCGGTGTTGCTGCGCAGGTAGAGGAGGGAGAGCGCGGCGGGGTCGCGCTGATAGCGCGGCTCGACCTCGAGGATGACGAAGTACTGGTTGGTCGGCGTGTAGATCGTGGAGACTTGGCGCGAGCCGAAGGCATTGTAGAGCGTGTCTTCGATCTGCTGCACGGTGATGCCGAGGGTGGAGGCCTTGTCGCGATCGATGTCGATCATGAGCTGCGGGCTCGTGATGAGAAGATCGGTCGTGACGTCGATCAGCTCGGGGAGCGCGCGCATCTTTTCCAAGAACTCGGGGGAGACGCGGAAGAGCTCCTGCAGGTCGGTGCCGTAGAGGGTGAACTGATAGAGTGACGAGGCCTGCCGCGCGCCGATGCGGATGGCCGGCGGGACGGAGGGCAAGATACGCGTGCCGGGGACGCCGGCGAGGGCGCTGCGGAGCTGGCCCGCGACGACGTCGGCACTGGGGCGCTCGTGGCGCTCCTTGAGGCGGATATTGAAACGGCCGGTGTTGTTGCCGCCCGCGCCGCCGCCGGGGCCGGCGCCGATGGAGGAGGAAAAGGCCTCGATGGCGGGATTCTTCTTAATGATCGCGGCGGCCTGAGTTTGCAGACGGACCATGGCCTCGAAGGAGGCGTCCTGCGCGGCCTCGAGGTTGACGTTGATGCGGCCGGTGTCGTCGGTGGGGATGAAGCCCTTGGGGACGATGACGATGAGCCAGACGGTGAGGCCGACGGTCGCGAGGGCGACGAGCATCGTGATGGGGCGATGGTTGAGCGCGATCTTGAGCGTGCGCTCGTAGAGTTTGAGCCAGCCTTGGAAAACGCCCTCGGTGATCTTGTAGAAGCGGCCGTGGTGGGCGTCGTGCGCGATGGGCTTCAGGAAGCGGCTGCACAACATCGGGGTGAGCGTCAGCGAGACGAAGCCTGACACCAAGATCGCGGCACTGATCGTGATGGCGAATTCGTGGAGCAGGCGGCCCAGCACGCCGCTCATGAAGAGCACGGGGATGAACACGGCGACGAGCGAGATCGTCATCGAGATGATGGTGAAACCGATCTCGCGGGAGCCCTTGAGCGCGGCGACCATGACGGGTTCGCCTTTCTCGATGTGGCGGATGATGTTTTCGAGCATCACGATCGCATCGTCGACGACGAAGCCGACCGAAAGGGTGAGGGCGAGCAGCGAGAGATTATCGATGCTGAAGCCGTAGAAGTACATCACGCCGAAGGTGCCGACGACCGCGATGGGCATCGCGATGCTCGGGATGATCGTGGCGGAGAGGGACCGGAGGAAGAGGAAGATGACGAGGGCGACCAGGCCGATGGCGAGGACGAGAGTGAACTTCACATCGGCCACGGACTCCTTGATGGCGAGGGAGCGGTCGACGAGGATATCGAGCTTCACCGAGGCGGGGAGCTGGGCGTTGAACTCGGGCAGGATGGCCTTGATGGCGTCGACGACCTCGATGGTATTCGTACCCGGCTGGCGCTGGACGAAGAGGATCATCGAGCGGTCGTCGTTGAACCAACCGGCGGATTTTTCGTCCTGCACGCTGTCGATCACATTGGCGACGTCGCCGAGGCGGACGGGGGCGTTGTTGCGGTAGGCGACGATGACCTTGCGGTAGGAGTCGGCGTTTTGGAGCTGGCCGTTGGCGCGGATGGTGAGGGCCTGGTCTTTGCCATCGAGCGTGCCGGTGGGGAGATTGACGTTGGCGGCGGAGAGGGCGGCCTTGACCTCGTCCATGCCGATGGCGCGGGCGGCGAGGGCCTGCGGACTGAGCTGGACGCGGACGGCGTATTTCTGGGAGCCGACGACGCGGACCTGGGCCACGCCATTGATCGAGGAGATGCGCTGCGCGAGGAGGGTCTCGGCGTACTCGTTGACCTCGGAGAGGGGGAGGGTATCCGAGCTGAGCGCGATAAGGAGGATGGGATCGTCGGCCGGATTGGACTTACGGAAGGACGGCGGGCTCGGCATATCCTGCGGCAGGCGGCGCTGCACGGCGGAGATGGCGGATTGCACGTCCTGCGCCGCGCCATCGATGGTGCGGTCGAGATTGAACTGCAGGGTGATATTGGTGCTGCCGAGTGAACTCGACGACGTCATCGAATCGATGCCGGCGATGGTGGAGAACTGCTGCTCGAGCGGTGTGGCGACGGAGGACGCCATGGTCTCCGGGCTCGCGCCGGGGAGATTGGCGGAGACGGAGATGGTGGGGAAATCGACGCTGGGAAGATCGCTGACGGGCAGCGACTCGTAGGCCATGATGCCGAAGACCGTGACCGCAGCGGTCACGAGCGTCGTCATGACGGGACGACGGATGAAGAGTTCGGGGATGTTCACTGTTGGGCGCCTTTCTCGGGAGTCTTGTCCTTATCTTTGCCGCCCTTGCCGCCTTCACCCTTGTTGCCTTTGCCCTTGCCCTTCTTTTCGCCGCCCTCGCCGGTGGCGGAGGCGGGCTGCTTGATGTCGACCTCGCGGCCGGAGACGACGCGAAGCTGGCCCTCGGTGATGACGGTCTCGCCCTCGGTGATGCCCTTGGTGATCACGGCGTCGCCCTCGAGGATGCGTTCGACGGCGACGACCCGGAGCTCGGCTTTTTTATCGTCGCCGACGACGAAGAGATGCTGGCCGCGCTGGCTGTTTTGGACCGCCGGAGTGGGGACGGTGAGGGCGACGGGAGAGTCGAGGACGACGCGCACGCTGACGAACTGACCCGGCCAGAGGCGGTGGTCGGTATTGGCGAAAGTGGCCTTGAGCTTGAGCGTGCCGGTGGTGGGATCGATGGCGTTGTCGAGAAAGGTGAGCTCACCCTTTTCCGGGCGATCGTTGACGCCAGAGGGGAGGGCGCTGACGGCGAGGGTGCCGGCATCACGATAACGATTGAGGGCGGCGAGGTTTTGCTGCGGGACGTTAAAGGTCACGTAGATCGGGCTGATCTGGTTGAGCGTGACCATCGTGATCGTCGCATCGCTGGCGCGGACGAGATCGCCGACGTGGACGCCGAGATTGCCCGTGCGGCCGGCGAACGGGGCGCGGATCGAGCAATACTCGAGTTGGAGCTTGGCATTGGCGACGGCGGCCTCGCTGGCGGCGGAGGCGGCTTTGAGCGCGCGCTCGTTGTCCTGGATCTGCTGGAACTGCTCCTTCGAGACCATCGATTCCGCGCTCAACGTGCGGTAGCGCGTGACCTGCGCGGACGCAGTTTCGAGCTGCACGCGGACTTTTTGCTGATCGGCCTGCGCGAGGCGGAGGGCGTTTTCAAAGGGGCGGGGGTCGATCTCAAAGAGCAAGTCGCCCTGCTTCACTTCCTGGCCCTCTTGAATCGCGATCTTGATGAGCGTGCCGGTGACCTGGCTCTTGAGCGCGGCGGTTTGCAGCGGCTCGACGGCGCCGATGGCATCGAGGGCGAGGGGGACGACCTTGCGCACGGCCTTGGCGACGAGCACGGGCGCGGGACCGCCGCCACCTTTCTTCTTGCCGGCACCGCCAGCGGTGGCGTCAGCCGCCTTTTCGCCGCAGCCGGTCAGAGTGAGGAGGCCCGCGGCGAGAAGGGCAGAGCCAAGCGCGCGGCAGCTAAGACCGGAAGAGCGAGCCCGGAGGCGAAAAAACGGCATGAACGTCATGAGAAAGTGAGAGAGGTGAGGGCGAAGAGAGGCCGCCGAAGGCGCGAAAGGGGCTGACCAGCAGGACGGTTTGGGCAAGGGGAGGTTGCGGCAGAAGGGAGTGGAAAAATAGTGAGGTCGAGCCGTCGCCCGCAAGCCGAGTTTCGTGGGAAATGGCTTTTACGCGGTGCGGACGGAAATTGGGGCCTACGCACTAGAGAAATATCCCCGCGTGAGGCCGAGTGTGGGGCCGTCAGGCGTGCGCGTGCGAAGGGGTGGTTGCGGCGCAGGAGATATTACAGCGTTACGGCTATAATATAGAGCCGATATACGCAGACCGCTAAATGCACGATGCGAGCGGGTGGGATGCGTCACCGCTGGGGCCGCGCGCTCGCGGGGTGCGGGCGTCCTGAGCGGCGCGTTAAGGATAACACGCCCTACCTTAAAGCGCCCAAAGTACGCGCTAAGGGGGGCGGGTGGTTCGAGTAGAGGTGGGCGGAGCCAAGGCCGAGTCGGTCATCGCGGTTAAAACCCTCGTCCGTAGCCATGCCTCGGCGCTGAGGCTGAGGGCGGAGGCGGGGCAGCCAGCACCGATTAGCACGTCTGACTGTACTGCGAGGCCCCCGTCATACCCCAAACGTTTTCCTTGCTAGGCGGGGGCGTGAGGACTTCCCTTGGAGCCATTTTCTCCATGAAAGTCCTCGTCGCCGATAAGATCTCACCCAAAGGAGTCGCCTACCTGCGTCAGCAGCCGGGCTTTGAAGTCGTTGAGGCCTACGGCTCTTCTCCCGAGAAAATTCTCGAGTTGGTGAAGGACGTGCACGCCATCGCCGTCCGTTCGGAGACGAAGATCACGGCGGCGGTATTTGCCGCGGCGCCGCTGCTGAAGGTCGTCGGCCGCGCCGGCGTGGGCGTGGACAACGTCGATGTCGATGCCGCCACGGAGCGCGGGGTGGTCGTCATGAACACCCCCGGTGGTAACACGATTTCGACGGCCGAGCTGACCTTTACCCACATCCTCTGTGGCGCGCGCCCGATCGCGCAGGCCGCGGCCTCGATGAAGGCGGGCAACTGGGACCGCAAGACCCTCAGCGGCATCGAGCTGTTCCGCAAGACCCTCGGCGTCGTCGGACTAGGCCGCATCGGCAGCGAAGTGGCCAAGCGGGCCCAGGCTTTTGGCATGCGCGTGCTCGCGTATGACCCTTATCTTTCGGCCAGCCGCGCCAAGGCCATGCAGGTCGAGGGCGTCACGCTCGACGAGCTCCTCAAGCAGTCGGACTACATCACGGTCCACATGCCGTTGACCGATGAGACGCTCAACATGATCGACGCCGCGGCCATCGCGAAGTGCAAGAAGGGCGTGCGCCTCTTCAACTGCGCGCGCGGCGGCATCATCAATGAGGCGGCGCTGATCGCGGCGCTCAAGTCGGGCCACGTCGCGGCGGCGGGCCTCGACGTTTACGAGACCGAGCCCCTCGCCAAGGACAGCGAGCTCCGCACGCTGCCCAATGTCGTCCTCACGCCGCACATCGCGGCCTCCACGACGGAAGCGCAGGAGTCGGTCGGCATCGAAGTCGCCGAGCAGATCGCCGATGTGCTCAACGGCGGCGTGATCCGCAATGCGGTTAACATGCCCACGATGGACGCCAATGCCGTCAAGGTGCTCGGGCCGTACATCGACCTCGGAGCCAAGCTCGGCACGCTCGTGCAGCAGATCGCGCCCGCGCAGATCGCCACGCTGCGCATCACGTATTGGGGCAAGATCACGGACCTCGACGTGAATGCCGTCACGCGCTCCATCCAGCGCGGTTACCTCCGCCGCATCAGCGGTGACTCGATCAATTTTGTGAACGCTCCCTCGGCCCTCGAGCGCCTCGGCGTGCGCGCCGAGATCGTGAAGTCGACGGATGACTCCGGTTACACCGACCTCATCAAGGTCGAGGCCATCACGGCCGAAGGCGCGATCCACTCCGCTTCGGGCACGCTCATCGGCAAGGCCAACCAGCCGCGCATCATCGAGATCAACAGCCGCGAGGTGGAAGTCGTCGCCGACGGCAAGCTCCTCGTCCTCGAGAATCTCGACCAGCCCGGCATGGTGGGCACCATCGGCACCATCCTCGGTGGCGACAAGGTGAACATCGCCGACATGTCGCTCTCGCGCCTCGCGCCCGGCGGCACCGCCTACATGGTGGTGCGTGTCGACCACGAGCCGAGCGAGTCGGCCCGCCAAGTCATCAAGGGGCATCCGGCGATCAAGCTGGCGAAGTTTGTGCAGCTCTAAGCTGCATCCGGATTTAGCGCGCATGATCGTAACCCTCCTCATCGTCGCGGTCGTCGGTTACCTATTGGGCTCACTGCCCTTTGGGTACCTCGTCGCGCGAGCGAAAGGGGTGAACATCTTCGAAGTCGGCAGCAAGAATCCCGGCGCGACGAATGTCCGCCGCGTGCTGGGGCACGGGCCGGGTAATCTGGTGCTGTTTCTCGATGCGCTGAAGGGGGCCTTGGCTGTAGGGCAGATACTAATATATTTAGCTTGGGCAGTTCGTAACTCAGATAACTTCAGTTTAAGTTTTTCGATAGTGGCGGCGCATACTGATACGATTCTTTTCGAGATCGTCGGCCTCGTTACTGCCATCCTCGGCCATAGCTTTTCGTGCTTCACCAAGTTTAAGGGCGGCAAGAGCGTCGCGACCGGCGCGGGTGGTTTTCTCGTGCTGTTTCCGTTGGGCATGGGGATCGCGCTCGTGATCTTTGGCATCGTGCTGGCGGTGACGCGCTATGTGTCGCTCGCGTCGATGCTCGCGGCGGCGTCGCTGCCGTTTGCGGCGTTTTCGTTTAAGCAACCGTCGCCGGTCATCTCGATCGCGGCGATGGTGGCGACCTTTGTCATTTACCGTCACCGGGCCAATATCGCGCGCATTCGCGCGGGCACCGAGAGCAAGGTCGGCCAGAAAAAAAGCTGACGCATCCCAATCATGAGCGAACCCGTCACGATCAATATCGGCCTCTGTGGCTTCGGCACCGTCGGGCAGGGCGTGTGGAAACATCTCACGGCCAGCCAGACCGAGCTCGAGTCGCGCCTCGGGGTGAAGCTCAACCTCGCGCGCGCGGCGGTGCGCGATCTCAAGAAGGCGCGCGATGTGAAGGTGCCCGCGGCGAAACTCACCGACGATCCGCTGTCCATTGCGAACGATCCCTCGATCCACGTCGTATGCGAACTCATGGGCGGCACCACGCTCGCGCGGCAGGTGACGCTCGCGGCGCTGAAGCACGGCAAGATTGTCGTCTCGGCCAACAAGGCGCTCATCTGCGAATACGGCGCGGAGATTTTCGAGACGGCGCGCAAGCACGGCGGGCATTTCTTTTTCGAGGCCTCGGTGGCCGGTGGCATTCCGATCATCAAGGCGCTCCGCGAAGGCCTCGTGGCCAATCGCTTTCCGCGCATCTACGGCATCCTCAACGGCACGTGCAATTACATCCTCACGCAGATGGAGGATCGCGATGCGCCGTACGCCAGCGTGCTCGCCGATGCCAAGCGCCTCGGCTACGCGGAGGCCGACGAGTCGCTCGATGTCGATGGTTGGGACACCGCGCACAAGGCCAGCGTGCTCGCGTGGCTCGCGCACGGCGTGTGGGTCAAGACCGACCAGATGATCGTCGAGGGCATCTCGCGCATCACGCCGGCGGATTTCAAGAATGCGGCGACGCTCGGCTTTGGCATCAAGTTGCTCGCGGTGATCACGCGGGATTTTGCGAAGAACGAACTGTGCGTGCGCGTGCATCCCACGCTGTTGCCCGAGGGCAATGTGATCGCGAATGTGAGCGGGGTGTTTAACGCGATCTCGGTGACGGGCGATGTGGTCGGCACGACGCTTTACAGTGGTCGCGGGGCCGGGCAGGACGCCACGGCCAGTGCGGTCATCAGCGATATCGCGGACGCCGTTGCGCTGCTCAAGCACGGCAAGGGCGCGCACTTCATCGGCGAAGTCGTGCCGACGAGTCGCAAAGAAAAGCGCCTCGCGCCGCCGGAAAACATCCACTCGCGCTATTACCTCCGCCTCACGGTGAAGGACCAGCCGGGCGTGTTAGCGCGCGTCGCCTCGGTGATGGCGAAGCACGCGGTAAGCATTGCGAGCGTGATCCAGAGCCCGGCGGAGAAAGAGGGCGCCGCTTCACTCGTCCTCACCACGCACCAGAGCAACGAGCGCGCGATGCACAAGACGCTCAAGCAACTCACCGCGCTGGCCGCCGTGCTCGATGAGCCGGTGCTGCTGCGCATCGGGGATTTTAATGACTGAGCACTATGAAGCTGAGAGCTAAGAGCCGAGAGCTGAGAGCCAGAAAGGCCATCGAACCACTCGGTTTGGCTCTCGGCTCTGGACTCTCAGCTCTCAGTTCTAGACTCTAGACTTCCCAAAATAACAATGGCACGCATCGTCCAAAAATACGGCGGCACCTCAGTCGGTGACGTCGATCGCATCAAGAATGTCGCGAACCGCATCAAGGCGTTTCGCGATGAGGGCAACGAGCTCGTTGTCGTCGTCTCCGCCCGCTCGGGCGTGACCAATGAGCTCATCGCCCGCGCGAAATCGATTCACCCGAATCCGCCGGAGCGCGAGATGGACCAGCTCCTCTCCATCGGTGAGCAGGAGACGATCGCGTTGACGGCGATGGCGCTCGAGGCGATCGGCGTCGAGGCGGTGAGCTACACGGGTGCGCAGGCGGGTATCTTTACCGACACCGTCCACACCAAGGCGAAGATCAAGACGATCAATGCGGAGCCGCTCGAAAAGGAATTGAGCGCGGGCAAGGTGATCATCGTCGCGGGCTTTCAAGGCATCAACGACGAGGGGCACATCACGACGCTCGGTCGCGGTGGTTCCGATCTCACGGCCATCGCGCTGGCTGCGGCGGTGAAGGCCGACAAGTGCGAGATCTACACGGACGTCGACGGCGTCTACACCGCCGATCCGCGCGTGGTGAAAGATGCGAAGAAGCTCCAGGAGATCAGCTACGACGAGATGCTCGAGCTGGCCTCGCTCGGCTCCAAGGTCATGCAGACGCGCTCCGTGGAGTTTGCGTCGAAGTACAATGTCGTTTTCGAAGTCCGCTCCTCTTTTAACAACAACCCAGGAACCATCGTGAAACAAGAAGTCGCCTACATGGAAAAGGTCGTCGTCCGCGGCGTCGCCGTCGACAAGGACCAGGCCAAAGTCGTCGTCAGCAAGATTGCCGACCGCCCCGGCTCCGCCGCCAAGGTCTTCAAGGCGCTCGCCGACGCGAACGTCAACGTCGACATGATCGTGCAGAACGTCGGTCACGATGGCGTGGCCAACCTCACCTTTACCGTCCCGCAGACCGAGACGACGAAGGCGGAGAAGGCGCTCGCCCCCGTCATCAAGGACATCGGCGGCACCATCACGCTCGACGACAAGATCGCGAAGCTCTCCGTGGTCGGCGTCGGCATGCGCACGCACAGCGGCGTGGCCTCGACGCTCTTCACCGCGCTCGCGGGCGCGAGCGTGAACCTCGAACTCATCAGCACCTCGGAGATCAAGATCTCGGTCGTGATCGCAAAGGACCGCGCGGATGAAGCGGCGCGCGTGGTGCACAAGGCGTTTGGGTTGGAAAGCCTCTGAGCCCTGATTTTTGTCGCAGAGGACACAGAGGAGGCACAGAGACCACGGAGAAAATCGCGGAAGTGATAGGACTTCTCGGTGATGTCTGTGCCTCCTCCGTGCTCTCTGTGACTTAATTCGTTCCGATGAAGTTTATCTCCACTCGCGGTCAGACTCCTTCCCTCGGCTTCTCCGATGCTGTCGCCACTGGCTTGGCGCCGGATGGCGGGTTGTTTTTGCCGGAGGCGTTGCCGGATATTTCGGGCAGCGTCGCGGCGTGGGAAAAGCTGTCGTATGCGGAGCTGTGCTTCGAGTTCATGCGGCTGTTTGCGACGGATATTCCGGCGGAGACGCTGCGGGGGATCGTGGCGGCGAGTTACACGAAGTTTTCCGATCCGGCGATCGCGCCGCTGAAATCGCTGGGCAAGGGGCTGTATGTGCTGGAGCTGTTTCACGGGCCGACGCTGGCGTTTAAGGACTTCGCATTGCAGTTGCTCGGCAATCTGTATGCGCACCAGTGCGCGACGCGGAAGCAGACGATCAATGTGCTGGGGGCGACCTCGGGCGACACGGGGGCGGCGGCGATCCATGGGTTGATCGGGCGTCCAGGGACGGCGATTTTTATTCTTTATCCCGACGGGCGGGTGTCGCCGTTGCAGGAGCGCCAGATGGCGTGCACGGGGGCGGAGAATGTCTTTGCGCTGGCGGTGGATGGGTCGTTTGACG
This sequence comes from Opitutaceae bacterium, assembly GCA_965227745.1. Taxonomy (GTDB): domain Bacteria; phylum Verrucomicrobiota; class Verrucomicrobiia; order Opitutales; family Opitutaceae; genus GAS368. The sequence goes on from OZ245769.1 coordinate 56,761, forward strand.
ATGCGCAGGCGGCGTTGAAGGAGATCTTTGGCGACCAGGAGTTTCGCACGCGGCACCGGCTGTCGGCGGTGAACTCGATCAACCTCGCGCGCGTGATGGCGCAGTGCGTGTACTACCTGTATGCGTGGTTGCGGCTGCCGGCGAGCGAGCGGGGTAATGCGGAGTTTGTGGTGCCGACGGGGAATTTCGGGAATGTGCTGGCGGGCTGGCTGCTGCAGCAGATGGGGATTCCGATCGCGGGCTTCAAGGTGGCGACGAACCAGAACGATATTCTCTACCGGCTGTTTACGACGGGGGAGTATCGCGTGGGCGATGTGCTGCCGAGCCTCGCGCCCTCGATGGATATCCAGGTGGCGTCGAATTTCGAGCGGTTCATCTACTTCGCGGTGGGGCGCGATCCGGCGCGGGTGCGCGAGGTGATGGCGACGTTCAAGCGGACGGGGGCGTACACGTTTCCGAATTTCGACAGGGGGACGTTTAGCGCGTCGCGGTGCAACGACGCGGAGATCCCGGGGATCATCCAGCGCGTGTATAAGGATTACGGATACATCGCGGACCCGCATACGGCATGCGGCTTCAAGGAGCTGACGCCGGGGCGGACGAGCGTGGTGCTGTCGACGGCGAGCCCGGCGAAGTTTCCCGACACGATCAAGGCGGCGATCGGCATCGAGCCGACGCATCCGAGTCTCGAGGCGCTGAAGGCGCGGCCGATCGTAAAGCATTTGATCAAGGCGACGCCGGAGGCGATCCGGGCGTTTATCGATCAGCGCGCGGTGGGGCGGTGAGGGGTGGACAGGGGACGGGGGACAAGGGGCAGGCGACAGAAGACAGGCGACAGGCGGCAGGGGACAGAAGGCAGAGGCGCGGGGGCAGGGGACAGAAGGCAGAGGCGCGGGGGCAGGGGACGGGGGGCAGAGGGCAAGGAGACGGAATGGTTTGAACAGAAGGAAACGAAGGGAACGAAGGGTCAGGGGTGGGCGGGGGCTGGGGGTTTAGCGGGCGCTGGAGGTGGGTTGGGAGGTTTTTTCTTTTTTGTCACAGAGGGCACGGAGGGGTCACAGAGGACAGAAGACAGGCGACAGAAGACCGCGTCAGACGGCAGGCGATGGAAGACAGGGGATAGCGGGGGCTCTTGCCTTGGCGGCGGAGGGGCGGTGAGGGGGGGATGGCGATCTCCGAGCGCCGTCTTTAGGAGAGCCGAATGCCGGCGAGATTTTCATGTTCGCCCTCCCGACGGCGCCACGGAGGTCGCCGTCCACCTCAAGCCTCGCTTTCGGGTGGGCTTGGTTTACGCGAGCGGGGCAGGACGCGGAGAAACGTCCGCGTGACGCGTGAAAAGCTCCCTTGCCAGCGGGGGGGTGGGGCGTAACGCTCTGGGGTTCCATGGGCACTGACGTCAAAATCTACGACACGACCTTGCGCGATGGCACGCAGGGTGAGGGGATCAGCTTTTCGGTCACCGACAAGCTGTTGATTGCCCAGCGGCTGGACCAGTTTGGGGTGGACTACATCGAGGGTGGGTTCCCGGGGTCGAATCCGCGCGATATCACGTTTTTCCAGGAGGCGAAGAACCTCAAGCTGAAGCATGCGCGGCTGGCGGCGTTTGGGTCGACGCGGCGCGCGGGGACCAAGGCGAGCGAGGATGCGCAGTTGAAGACGCTGCTCGATAGCGGCATGCCGGTCATGACGATCGTGGGCAAGACGTGGACCCTGCACGTGACCGAGATCCTGCGCACGACGCTGGAGGAGAATCTGGCGATGATCGAGGACTCCGCGCGGTACCTCGTGGCGCAGGGGCGCGAGGTGGTGTACGATGCCGAGCACTTTTTCGACGGGTACAAGAACGATCCGGACTACGCCCTGAAGACCCTGGCGGCGGCGCTACGGGGCGGCGCGAGCAATCTCACGCTGTGCGACACGAATGGCGGGACGCTCGTGGACGATTTCAAGGACATCGTGGGCCGCGTGGTGAAGGAATTTGGCGGCGACAAAGTGGGCGTGCATTGCCACAACGACAGCGGGCTGGGCGTGGCGTTGACGATCGGCGGCGTGGCGGCGGGCGCGACGCTGGTGCAGGGCACGGCGAATGGCTACGGCGAGCGGGTGGGCAATGCGAACCTGACGACGGTGCTGCCGAATTTGTTTTTGAAGATGGGGCGCACGGCGAATTGCTCCGGCAATCTCGCGCAGCTCCGCGACCTCTCGCTGTTTTTCGACGAACTGGCGAACCTGCGGCCCGACCCGAAGGCGCCGTTTGTGGGGCACTCGGCGTTTGCGCACAAGGGCGGCTTGCACGCGAATGCGGCGCAGAAGGTGGCGCGGAGCTACGAGCACATCGACCCGGCGCTGGTGGGCAATCGCACGCGCGTGCTGGTGTCGGACATGGCGGGGCGGAGCAGCCTCGCGCTGAAGGCGAAGGAGCTGGGGCTGGAGCTGGACGAGAAGCGCCCGGAGATGAAGGGGCTAATCGAGGAGCTGAAGGAGCGGGAATTTCGCGGGTACGAGTACGAGGCGGCGGACGCCTCGTTTCGCCTGCTGGTGGAAAAGCACCTGGGGCAGCGCAAGGCGTTGTTTGAGGTGGAGAGCTACCGGGTGACGATCGAGCGCCGCGGGGCGGACCTGCTCTCGGAGGCGACGGTGAAGCTGCGCGTGGGGGGCACGGTGGTGCACACGGTGGCGGAGGATGCGGGCCCGGTGGGCGCGCTGGACAAGGCGCTGCGGCTGGCGCTGGAGAAGACTTATCCGCAGATCGGCGCGGTGAAGCTGCGCGACTACAAGGTGCGCATCCTGGAAAACACCGGGGCGACGGGCGCGCGGACGCGGGTGCTGATCGAGAGCGGCGACGGCGCACGCATCTGGGGCACGGTGGGCGTGAGCGACAATATCATCGACGCGAGTTGGGAAGCGCTGCGGGAGTCGGTGGAGTATAAGTTGTCGCGGGGGTGAGGGGCTGACTGCGATGACTGCGGGGTGGAGCCGGCGCGGTCGCCGCGCGGAGGGCGGACATACCGCCCAATCGGCGGCGGTTTCACTGGCCTCGGGCGGGGGCGCGAACAAAGTCTAACGGCGATGAATCGGATGCCTTTCAACTCGCGGTCCAAGGTGGTGCGCGGGCTGCTCCTGCTCTTTGCGCTCTTTTGGCTGCGCGAACTGGCGACCTCGCTCAAGGACGGCTGGGCGTTTGGCGCGCGCGGGCTCAGCGCGAGGCGAGACGAGAACCCCGGGCTGTTTTACGTCTGCTGTGCCGGGTACGCGCTAGTCGCGGCGGGTTGCCTCTACGGGGCGCTGAGGTCAAATCCCGTGAAGCCCGGTGAAACCCAGCCGAAGTCCGTCAAGGAGTAGGTTGCTTGACTGATCAATCGCTTATTAACCAAGCAGGACGGCGCCCTTATCTAGGGCACGGTGGACGTTAGCGACACTATCATCGACGCGAGCTGGGAAGCGCTGCGGGAGTCGGTGGAGTATAAGTTGTCGCAAGCGTGGGGTGGCTTCGGTTTCACCCAGACTGGGGTGAGCCTTGGTTTACTCGCCCGACATCCAGAAACGAAAGGAGCCCTTGCTTGAGCATAACTTCAAGCGTCGCTTCGGCTTGTTTTCTGACCTCTGGAACGTCGCTTTCGAATGCGCGCTCCAGCAGAGGCCGAATTTCCTTTTCCTGGAGTGACCAACGCACTTCATCGTTCATTTGCCGCACGAGAGCTTCCAAGAGTTGAAGCAACGGTAAAAGTCGCTCGGGATTACTTCCTTGTTCTCCGATGTACCTCACTAAACGATAAGGGCGAGGACCGGAGGTTAGAAGATTCAAAGCACTAATCACTTGGCGCACTCGCCAATCAAAGGGGAAGCATTCGCAGCGAATCCAATCGGCAAACGCTGAGAGTTCTTCTTGGTAGTCTGTCGAGGAACCTGAAATTCCATGGGTAAAGCCTAGTATTTGGGCGAACCTTCGCTCCCAGACTTGCATTACGCGATTCCGCAGAGTGGTTGAGACGTCCTGTTGGGTCGCCTTTTCAAACGCTGAACCAATTTGTTCTATGACGGAGGCGCGTGTACTTGCTGAAGCGAGAAAGAAAAACTTATCGAGTGCAGTCTCACCGATATGATCTCCATCAAACGATGCGTTCCAGTGATAAAACGCAATATGGACGCCTAGACGCGAACCGAATTCACGAGCATTTGAGCGCTGTTCTTCGTTATTCGCAGTGATCTTTTCAACCAAGGCCAACCCGGCGGCGATGAGGTTTGGGAAAGTTTGGATCACACCAACCATGGGATTATCGTACTTGAAGTGAGCCAGAACGGCAGCGTCGCGATGTTGGGGCCGATCCCCGGGAAATATCAGTTCTGGCCGTTGTTTCAGGTAGTCACCAAACAAGAACACAAGCAGGCGCAGACGTGAGCCCAGCAATGCGAAGAGCGCTGGAGACTCATCGGGATGTTGTAGACGGGCACTGATGACCTCAAAGATCCACGACTCTATCGGAGTCTTGTTTTCATTTTGCTGCATAGCAATGCCAAGAATAGCTTGCATTGCATCACCGCGTGCAGAGTTAATCGCCGTCATCAGCCAATCGTTCATCATCGCATTCGTCCGCTGGAGGCGGGGATCGCGTGCGTTTACTATTAGGCGCAGCAATTTAACAACACGGGATTGCTGATCCGTGGAGAGCGTGACCTTTGCTTTTATTAAAGCTTCGAGAATCCTAGCTACAGAAAGCGTCGTCCAAGTAGGCTCAGGTTCTTCCTCGTCTTGGGGTACTCTTTCTGGACTCTTGAGCGACTGGGAAACAACCCATTCTGATAAGCCAAGCCACGTTTCTCTATCGAGTTCCGTAATTCCCGCACTAGTTGGTTGCCTCCCTGCGATTCGATCTGTCGCGCGGTCGAGAATGCGGTACAACATTTCAGGTCGCACAATCCTTTCCCACCATTTGCTCGCAGGATTGAAACGTTCCGGCGTGCGTTCAAGCAATGTTGCCAGCGTTGAAGCCAACGCCTCGACGGTCTCTTCAATCCACCACTCACGTCTGCTACTGCGAGTCTGGGGCGTCCAAGAATTGAGGAACTGCCAAAGCTCAGAGTCTGATTTCTCGGCTAGCTGTTCCACGGATAGCGGCGAAACCAATTCGATCGTCCGAGCTTCGGTGGCAGTAAAAGGCTTGTAGTCACCCGGCAAAATTGTGCGGTCTCGTTTGATGCGATCTCTTACCGTGCTTGTGAGCAGCGGCTCGATTGGTTGTAACTGACTGAACCAGAAGCGTTCCCGTTCAGTGCTGTTTTCCGCAGGCTTGCCTTGTTTGTCGAGAGGCCCGGCCAAAACGACATCAACGAACTTGTCGACTTCTTCCGGTTGCAAAAACGATTCTCTGTTTTTTTCCGCGTGCCGTTGGAGTAGTTGCGCGAATTCGAAATTGTGTGAGTAGTCTACGCGACCCAAGTGAGGAAGGGCTTCAAGTACCTCGCGACGCGCAAAATCGCGCGTAGCATCAGGATATTCCGCGTAGAGTTGCCAGCGGACACGGGTGAAAAGTTCCCAGCGGTCAGACCTCAGTAGCGATTCTATTTGCGTAATCTTGAGACTATCATTGCCAATAAAAGCAAGGGCACAAGTTGCATAGAGCCGCGTAGCTAGAGTATTTTCAAGTTCACGTGTACCGGTCGGAGGATCCCTAAAATCTCCTATCCAGAATGTAGAGGGACTATCTCTTGCGGGATCATCTACAAGTTGATCATTCCAAGGACCTCGTTTGCTAGATTCTTCAGGTGTACGGCGTATAACCGCCCAGCGCGATAGAGCATCAAAATAGATGCGCGCTATCTCTAGGGGGAATTCTTCCGCAAGGTGGCCGACGAGCTTGCGATCAATTTCGCTTAACTGCCAGTGCTGATCAAGTCGCGCCTGGTCTTCGAATGAGGTCCGCGCGGTTGCGGCGATGAATGCTCCGAGGATCCCTACGGCCTCAATTTTTGCGGATGCTTTAATCCAAGCTTGCAGTAGCCCTTCAATCCATACGGCGGTTGCGCGATGGGTAGTTTCGGCTAAATAGACAGCAAGTGGATGTACAGACGTAATTGCCTTCTGGTCGTGTAAATTAACGAGACAGCGTAGGACTTGATCGGCGTTCGCGTGGACCGTTGCCAATGGAATCCGCAGAAGGATTGCGGCAACTTTGGAAGGGAACATATCGGCAAAACGAGCCAGTGCGAATAAAGGAAGTCGGCCACGGACAATTGAACGTCTGTCCAACTGAGATGTGTTGGCTGAGGATTTTGAAAAGTAACCGTGATGCTCAAGGGTGGGAAGCCAGGCGTCATCTTTCAGCTCGCTGAAAAATAGTTCATCGTATGGAGGCCCGTCGGCGACAAGCGCGAGGGCGCGAGAGATGCCCTCGGCATCGGGCAAAGTGATCGCCGCGGATTTGAGCCATTGTAGTTGGGCCTGAAGAGTCATTAAATTTTAGAAATCGAAACGATCGTTGAGGCTGATAGGGCGTACTTGTGTCAAACCCGGGCTGGGGTCCTTGGTCGGGATCTTCGAGAATTCAGACAAGACGTTCAGGAGGCCACTATGCCGCTGGTCGATTTGATCGTAGGCAATCTTCTGGAAGACGCCGAATGTAGGCGTTAACAGTTGATGGTTTGGGTCATTTTCCGATCGCACCGCGCTCACTAGATGGATGTGATTTAGGCTTTCTAGTTTCGGATTACCGTCTTTTCTTAGTTCCTCTATAACTCGATGCAAGCCGGGCTCTTTCAAGGACATTCCTATAAATACGCATGGCAAATGTATTAGTAAATTCTTCCACCAATTAAATAAGTACCGACTTGTCCTTGATGCGGCGTAATGATCGTTGTAATCTGATGTCTTTAAGATGATCTGCTTTGGCCACTCTGGATTGTTTGGGTCTGCATACCCATGAATAGCTACAAGGCGTCGTTTATGTTCAAGGTCAGCAGGTTGAGCCGTCCCGATACCGTCGCCAGAGCTGCCAGGGTAGACGCTGAAAAGGTCGACAATGTTAGGATACTTGTCCGAAAACGCGCGTGGGAGTTGTGTGTCATAGTTGGGCGTGACGTAACTTTTGAAGGGAATTTGAACGAGGTGCTTGTACGCGCGAGCGTCCCAAAGCGGGGCCTCCGTATCGAATGAAGCTTGGATAGCTGTGTAATAGGCGTTACCGTTCGCTTGGAATGCCCGTTCACAGAAGTCCCAGGGATGTTCGCCTGGAATTTCGGTGATGGCGCAGGCTCTTGCTAATTCAATTTTCAGCGCGCCCATTGAAGGAACGTAAGGTATAGAAGGGCCTGATCCTATTATCGCCACTCGCTGCGAGAAATCCGCAGCAATCAGCTCTTGGACGCACTTGTCGTTGAATTCCTTTCTAGTCACAGTCGTGTGAGCAAACGTCGACGCAAAACAGCCTTAGTTGAACGGAGTGGAGCACCATTTAAAAGCGGTCAGGCTACTATTGGAGGGCGGCGGCAACTTCAAGGCTTGTATGGCTAATAGAGGTATGAAATACCGCAACATTGCTCCAAGCTCGCCTCCGTCCTGCTGACCTGTTGAAAGTTTCCCATGCCTGAAATCATTCATGTCGAGGGGCTGACGAACCGGGAGTTTTTCGAGAAGCATGCGGCGCCGGGGCGGATTGGGCTGGTGGGGGGTTCGGAGTTGATCAATCGGATGATCGGGCGGGCGCAGCGGCATCAGGTGGAGGGGAGGGCGTGGAGTAATTGGACGCACGCGTTTTTGTTTCAGGGGCGGCGGGCGGATGGGCACCATTGGGTCATCGAGTCGGATCTGGACATCAAGAAGAAGCATATCCGGCTGGGGGTGCAGGAGAATCGGATCGCGAAGTATTACGATGACGAGAGCTATGGGGCGTTGGCGGTGATCGACCTGGGGTTGACGGAGGCGCAGCAGCAGGCGTTGTTCACGCATGCGTTGGATTTGGTGGCGTCGGGGGCGCGGTATTCGTTGCGGGAGATCATCGGGACGCATTGGGCGTTGCGGCATGCGCGGTGGCGGCCGAAGGAGAATTTACTGGCGCGGGAGCAGGCGTTTTACTGTTCGGCGTTTGTGCGGCATGTGTATGGGCGGATGGGGGTGGATCTGGTGGCGGGGATCGCGGAGAAGAACACGACGCCGCATGATATCGCGAACATGACTGTGCCGCATGTGAAGTGGCAGTTGGTGCGGCGGGAGATGGCGGGGAGGTTGCGGACCCTCGTGAAGCGGGCGCGGGCGCGGTTGCACGCGCGCGAGGAGGGGTGAGGGGGCGGGGGTCGCGGCGTGAGGTGGCGTGAGGCGCGGGGGGGCGTGAGGCGGTGGGGAATTTTTTTTCATTTTCTATATATAAATATATACTATGGTTCGTTTTGAGATTTTTCGCGCGAGTGGCGCAAACGATGTCCGTCCGCGGTCCGCGGGCGTCGTCAAGCGACGCCCCTACATTGGCGGCGAGCGATGCGCCGATGCGGGTGGTGAGCGGAGCCCCGACGCGGAAGGCGTGCGGAGCACCGACATGGGCGGCGAGCGGCTGGGGGCGAGGCGGAGTGGGGCGTGAGCTGACTTTTTCATCCTGTGGCGATTGTTTCCAAAGGCGGGGGCGGGGCGGCGGGGGCGGGGGTGGGGGCGTTGGCTCCGGGGGCCGGCGTGGGGTGGGGGGCGGGGTGGTGGCCGGGGGTGGTGGTGTTGGTGGTGACGTTGCTGGCGTTTGCGAATGGGCTGACGGGGCCGCTGGTGTTGGATGATTATTATACGATCACGTATAATCCGACGATCCGGCAGGTGTGGCCGCCGGGGCCGATGTGGGCGCCGCCGGCGAAGTCGGGGGTGGGGGGGAGGCCGGTGGCGAATGTGTCGTATGCGGTGAGCTACGCGATCAGCGGGGTGCGGCCGGTGGGGCATCATGCGGTGAGCGTGGGGGTGCATCTCATCGCGGCCTGGCTGATGTTTTCGGTGCTGAAGCGGGTGTTGGAATTGCCGGGGTTGCGGGGGAGATTTGGGCGGGATGCGGGGGTATTGGCGGGGTTGGGGGCGTTGCTGTGGGCGGTGCATCCGTTGCAGACGCAAGTGGTGACATATGTGTCGCAGCGGACGGAGTCGCTGATGGCGATGTTTTATCTGGCTACGTTGTATGGGTTTCTGCGGTGTGCGGACGAAGGGGCGGACGCGGGGCGGAGGAAGGCTTGGGGGTGGTTCGCAGTGGGGGCGTGTGCGCTCGGGATGGGGAGCAAGGAGACGATGGTGACGGCGCCGGTGATGGTGTTGGTGTTGGATAGGTGCTTGGTGGCGGGGACATTTACGGAAGCGTGGAGGAAGCGCTGGGGGCTGTACGCGGGGCTGGCGGCGACGTGGTTTATCCTCGCGTGGCTGATGGTCGGGCTGCGGGAACGCGATGTGGGCTTCGGGGTGGGGGCATCGGTGTGGGACTATGCGTTGACGCAGTGTAAGTCGTTGGTGTTGTACGTGAAGCTGACGTTTTGGCCGCACCCGCTGGTGTTTGATCGCGGGCCGGTGTACGTGAGAACGCTGGCGGAGGCGGCGCCGTGGGCGTTGGGGTTGGGGGTGCTGTTGACGGGCACGGTCTACGCGCTGCGGCGCTGGCCGCTCGCGGGGCTGGCGGCGGCGTGGTTCTTCATCGTGCTCGCGCCGACGTCGAGCGTGGTGCCCGTGGCGCAGCAACCCATCGCGGAGAATCGACCGCACCTGGCCCTCGCGGGTGTCGTAGTGCTGGTCGTACTAGGGCTCTACGCGCGCCTCGGGCGGACGGCGCTGGCGGTGGGGGGCTTGATCGCGGCGGCGCTGGTGGTGGGGACGTGGCAGCGCAACCGGGTGTTTACCGACGATGTGGAGCTCTGGCGCGAGACGGCGGCGCGAGCACCCCTCAATGCGCGCGCGCACCACAATCTCGCGGCGGCGTTGCAGACGCACGGGCGCTCGGCGGAGGCGGTTGAGGCTTACAAGGCGACGCTGGCCATCGATCCGGAGCACGACATGGCGCACATGAATCTGGCGGACAGCTTGTGCGTGCTGGGTCGCGATGCGGAGGCGATCGAGCACTACCGGCACGGGCTGAGGAAAAACCCGGCGCAGGCGAAGGCGCAGGCAAATCTCGCGGTGGCGTTGCACCGCACGGGGCAGACGGCGGAGGCGATCGGGGCGTTTGAGTATTCGCTCAAGCTCGATCCCGCGTCGGTGGAGGTGTACTACAATTACGGGACGGCGTTGCTGCAAGCGGGGCGACCGGCGGACGCGTCGGAGACCTTTCGCAAGGCGTTGAAGCTGGCGCCCAACCAAGCGAATGTGATGAACGGGCTCGGGTTGGCGTTGCAGACCACGGGGGCGATTCCCGAGGCGATGGCGCAGTTTGAGCGGGCCATCGCGCTCGTGCCGGATTATCCCGACCCGCATGCGAACCTCGGCATCGCCTTGGCGAACCTCGGCCGCATCCCCGAGGCCATCACGCAGTGGGAGACGGCTTTGCGGTTGAAACCGGATTATCCGGGGATCGCGGCAAACCTCGCGCGGGCCCGGCAGATGTTGGCGACGCCCCCGGCCGCGCCAGACACCAAAAAGTAGGTTAAAAAAATCCTTGCCGTCCGCGAGACGAGGCGAGAACGTCCGCTCTCTTTACTCTGGTAGGATACTCAAGTGGCCAACGAGGGGAGACTGTAAATCTCCTGGCTAACGCCTTCTCTGGTTCGAATCCAGATCCTACCACCACTTTTCCCGCTGATTGGCCCCGATAGGGCCTCGCGGTTCACGGCATGGCGGAAAGGGAACTGTCGATTGTCACGAAAGTAAGAAATCTGGCCCAGCGCGTGGATTTTCCTCTCGTTTTTGCGTCACCACTCCATTCGTCATCGGTCTATCCGCCACTCATGATCATTAACCCCCTGTCACCTGTTATTTCGTTTGTCGCTAGCCTGCGCCAGTTTACGGCCGGGCGGGTTTTGTCTGCCGGGTTTCTCGCCTTGGGAATGGCGGTTTCCGCCTCCGCGCAGACGGTCTCGGTCTCGACGTTTGCCGGCCAACCCGGAACGCGTGGGGCGGCCGATGGCGCGGGGACGGCGGCGCGGTTCTTTGGCCCCAGTGGCATCGTGGCGGACGGCTCGGGCGGCTTTTATGTGGCCGATGCGCTGAACAATACCATTCGCCGGATCACCTCGGCGGGCGTGGTGACGACCATCGCCGGCGGTAATATTAACGAGATCAGTGAAGTGCCGGAGCGTGGTTACAATGATGGCACCGGGCGCGATGCGCTCTTTTCGACGGGCATCGCCGTCACGGCGGGGACCGGTGGCCCGTTGATCTCCGCCAATTACGGCGCGCTCACCATGGCGCGAGATAGCGCGGGCAATATCTACCTCGCTGACACGCTCAATCACGTCATTCGCAAAATCACGCCGACGGCCGTCGTGACCACGCTCGCCGGCTCCGGTGGCATGGGCAGCGCTAATGGCACCGGTAGCGCCGCGCAGTTCTCCGTGCCGTATGGCGTAGCGGTGGACCCCTCGGGTAATGTCTACGTCAGCGATTCGGGTAATAACATGATCCGCAAGATCACCCCGGCTGGCGTGGTCACCACCTTCGCCGGGCTTGACGGCTCCAATGCCGGCAGCAAAGACGGCGCGGGTGTCGATGCACGCTTTAGTAACCCCACCGGTATCGTCGCCGATAGTACGGGCGTGCTCTACGTCTCCGACTCGAACAATCACACCATCCGAAAAATCTCCACCAGTGGCAACGTAAGCACCTTTGCCGGCACGTCGGGCAGCACGGGCAGCTCCGATGGGCTCGGTTCCTTGGCGCGGTTCAACAAGCCGTCAGGCCTGACCATCGACAGCGCGGGCAATCTCTACGTGATCGATACGGGTAACGGTACCGTCCGCAAAATAACTTCCAATGGCATCGTCAGCACGATCGCCGGGCTCGCTGGCAATACGGGCTCCGCGGACGGCACGGGTAACGCCGTGCGCCTTGCGACGCCCTACGGTATCGCGCTTGACGGTTCCAATAACATCTACATCGCCGACAGCGGCAACCACGTCATCCGCAAGGGCACGGCCGTGACGGGCAATACGGTCACGATCCAAAGCCAGCCCAAGGCCCAGTACGTGAACATCAACCGTCCGGCGAGTTTCACCGTTTCCGCGACCGCCACCACCGCGCCCACGTATCAATGGCGGAAAAATAACGTCAACATCGCGGGCGCCACGAATGCTACGCTCTCGTTCGCATCGGCGCAAAATTCCGATCAGGGCACTTTCTCCGTCGTGGTGACGAGCGGCACGACTTCGGTGACGAGCACCATCGCCTTGCTGCAGACCTTTCCAGAAACCGTCGTCATACCACCGATCCTCATCCTCACGCAACCGGGTGAGCAGAGTGTGACCGAGGGCCAAAGCGCGACCTTTGTGGTCGAAGTTGCGGGCTCCGTTACCCCCACCTATCAATGGCAGAAGGAGCGCGCCGATATTCCCGGTGCCACGAATTCGGTCTACACCATTCCTTCCACTCAAGTCAGCGACAGCGGCAGTTATCGCGTCGTGATCAAGGCCGGTGGTGAGACGCAGAACTCCATCGACGTACCGCTCAATGTGAGTTCGTCCACCCCTCCGCCCCCGCCGCCGCCGCCACAAACGGCCGGCCGCATCATCAATCTCTCCATTCTCAGCACGATCAATAGTGCAGGTGATGAATTCACGATGGGTTATGTCGTCGGTGGCAATGGCACCAGCGGGGCCAAACCACTCGTGATTCGGGCGGTTGGTCCTACGCTCGCCACCTTATTCGGCGTGGGCGGCACCCTCGACGATCCTCGCTTCTCGCTCTTTGCCAGCACGACGAAGACGGGTGAAAACAACGATTGGGGCGGCTCGGCCGCACTCGCGGATGCGATGGCGGCAGTCGGCGCGTTTGCCTACAACAGCCCCTCGTCCAAGGACGCAGCCCTGACGGCCAATATCACCTCGCGCGACAACTCGGTCGTCATTTCTTCGAATAATAATGGCTCCGGTACCGTGCTGGCTGAAATTTACGATTCCACCTCCCGGGAGAATTTCCCAGTGACCACGCCTCGCCTGATCAATGTTTCGGTGCGTAAACACCTCGGTTCATTCCTGACGGTTGGCTTCGTCCTCGGCGGATCCGCTCCGACCAAGGTATTGATCCGAGCCGTCGGCCCCACCCTCGGCGGTTTCGGCGTCCCTGGCGTGGTCGCCGATCCTCAGCTCACGCTCTTCAATGCCCAGTCGACCAGCATCGGCGGGAATAATGATTGGGGTGGGACCGCCGAGCTCACGGCCGCGATGACGGCAGTGGGAGCTTTCTCCCTGCCCGCCGATTCGAAGGATGCGGCGGTGGTCGCCACGCTTCAGCCGGGCAACTACACCGTGCAGGTCTCCGGGGTGAACAACACGACCGGTGTCGCCATCGTGGAAGTTTACGAGGTGCCCTGAGTCGGATCGCACACGTATCGGATAAATCGATACGAGATCGGAATGTCTTCAAGCCGCGCGGAAACGCGCGGCTTTTCTTTTTCCCGGCTACCTCGCCACAGTTGCATTCCGGAGGCGCGATTCGACCGCAGCCAAGTTCTCCTGCGCCGATTTGAGCGACGGATTTAATCGCAGCGCGATTTGGGCCTGAGCGCGGGCTTCGGCCAATCGATCAGCCCGCATGAGCGCGACGGCGAAGTTACTATGGACCGCAGGTGAGTTGGGCATCAGCCGGAGTGCGGTCTCAAACGCGCGAATCGAGTCCGGCAACTCGCCGGATTCGAGGAGCGAGATGGCGAGATTATGATGTGCCTCCGCGTAATCGGGATTGAGGCGCGCGGTTTCACGAAACTGCGCGAGGGCTTCGGCGGGGCGCCCGAGCTGCTTGAGCGCGAGACCCAGATTATTGCGGGCGCTGGCCAAATCGGGCTTCAGCCGGAGGGCCTCGACAAAGTGAGGGATGGCTTCCTCGGGCTGGCCGCTGCGTAGATAGACGCTGCCGAGATTAGCACGGGCTTCAGGGAAATTCGGCCGGAGCTGGAGCGCACGTTGAAAGCTTTCCAAGGCCGCGCGGGGCTGGCCGGCCTCGAAGAGCAAAATGCCGAGGTTGCTGTGCGCGCGGTCGTTGAGCGGTACTTTCTGCGCCGTGTCGGTCCAGAGCCCGAGCGACGTGTGGTAGTCGCGGTTGCGTCGCACGGTGAGCACTCCCAGCAGCAACGCGAGGGCGCATCCGACGAGCAAAGCCTGCCGTTCAGCGAGCCGACGAAGCCCGATGCCGCCCAGAACGCAGAGCGCCGCCAACGGCAGATACATGCGATGCTCGGCCATCGTTTGGGTTGTGATCGGCACCACACTGGAGGTCGGCGAAAGAATGATGAAAAACCACACGCCGAGAAATCCGAGTACGGGGTGGCGTACCAGGGCATAGACCGTGGCACCCAGCGCCACCACGAGTGTCGTCGCCGGAAGGGCGAGTGAGGCGAAATCCGTCACGAGAGAGATCCCGTAATCAAAGACTAGGGGATCGGGCCAGACCGCCAGCCGCCCGTAGTGCACGATCGCCGCGATTTGCGTGAGGGCATAGGTCCACGGCGTAAGGCCCGTCTCAAAGCCGGCGGTGCCGCCGCGGTGAAGATTACTCCCGACGAGCCAAGCGAGCAGCCCCCAACTGGCGACGAGAGCAAGGTAGTATCGCCACCGTCGCTGCCATGCGGCACCGAAGCTGCCGGCGGCGAACGTGCGATCGTAGAGAAGTACCATGAGCGGCGCGGTTACCATGACCTCTTTGCAGGCCATTCCGAGGAGACAGGCTACGACGGAGGTAACTTGCCATCGCCTCTCGTACGCTGACGAGAGGCTCCGGACGAAAGCGTAGAGGGTCGTGAGGTAGCACAGCGCCATGAGTGACTCGGCTCGCTGCGAAACGTAGGTGACCGATTCCGTTTGCAACGGATGGAGCGACCACAGCAGCGCGATGACGAAAGCTAGTACGGTCGCGCCGGCTTGCCGTCCCTTCCCGCCGGCCGAAACGTTCGCGCCGTGTTTCAGCGAGCTCGCCCCAAACCGCAGCAATGTCCGGCGGACAACACCGAAGAGCGCGAGTGACGCGAGCGCGTGCAGGGCGATATTAACCAAGTGATAGCCGGTCGTCCTGGTGCCCCCGAGCGCGAAGTTCAAAGCGAGGGAAAGATTCACCAACGGGCGACTGCCTACCGGCAGACCTTGCAATTGGTCCGGCGGCGACAGCGGAACCGAAAGAGGCCATAGCTGGCGAATGCTCGGGTTGTCGACGATTGCGGGTACGTCGTCGAAGACAAACGGCGCGGTAACGCTGTTGGCGTAGGTGAGGCCGATGGCCAGCACGAGGCCTGCCCCGGCGAGGACTATGGCAGGGGTGGCCGGAGCGGTCGAGACGGTGGAGCGGGAAGCGCCCATGGGGGTGAAACGTCGGAGAGGAGATGGCCAGCGCTCGGTCCAGGAGCCAAGCGATTTGCGACGTCGCCCATGACAGGCATAAGTGTAACTACCACTCGCCTTTGCTGGGTTGCGGGCCGAGAATTAGGTGCAACTATCGAGGTGGGATAGTGTCGTCTCCAAAGTCCGGTTTCATGTCTCAAATCGAAAATAAGCTGAAGGATTTGCTGGTGCGTGAGGCGCACCTGAAGCTTAGCCGTGAGCAGTTGCGCCCGATCTGGGTTGAGAAGGAGGCCGAGTTGCGGGCTGTGCAGTCATCGAAGCCTACGTTTTTGCCCATCATGGGTCGGCGGGCGAAAGAGGAGTACTACGCTCGTCTCGCCGTCGCCCAGGAAACGGTAACTATTTTGCGCAACGGTCTCGAGATCATCGAGCGGTGTGAGCCGCACATTCGAAAGATGATCGAGGAGGAAATTGAGAATGTGCTTCGCGAGCAGTGCGAGGAGTACGTGCAGGCGCTCGCGGCACGCCGGCAGAAAGACGATTGGGTGCGTTGCCTTGATCGGTTTTCGGCCAAGATATTCGAGTTTACGCGCTCGCTCGGCAATGTGCGCAACATCGCGTGCTCGGGCTACGCTCGCGACACGAAGGTCTACTCTCAGGGCGCGGTGCAGGCCTTCATGCTGGCCATCGCCGCCGCGCAGCAGGTCGAGGAGGAAATCAAGTTCGCGAACAAAATTTCGGCCGAGCAACTACGTTTGCTGCAGGCCAACGGTTTCGATACTCGCCCGCTGCCGAAGCTCGCGGAGACGGAGTACGCGGTATGGGTGTCCAAGATCAGTTCGCTGGCGCTGGTCGATGCGCAGGTGCAGTTCGATTTGTTGATCGAGCAAACCAAAAAGCTGTACGAGACGGGTATCCCGGAGCTACGCGCCCAAGCCGATAACGTCGAGATCGTGCAGGGTAACGAGATTCACAATTTCCTCCTCTCCGCGTGGGAGCAATTTCGTGCGGAGGTGGCCCCGGAGATTTTTTCCGGCGACACCGAGGCCAACGTCGCCGAGACGGAGCGTATGCTGATGACGAATGCGCGAAACAGTGTGCTCGGGCGCTTGGAAACTCCCGCTCCGACGACCACCCCGGATACGTAACCGGCGATGGCCAAGCGGGCCGATCAGCCGTCCAATCGACTCACAGCTTGCGGCTATAAATATTCCCCTCGAGGTCGCGAAATACGATCTCCTCGGTTTCGATGGCTTGGAGGATGATGCCCTCGGCCACCATATCACCGGGCTCGTAAATTTTACCACCCATGCTCAGGCGCTGGCTCGCACCGCCCGCTGCGGCCGTGATGGGGAGCTTGCGAACTTTTTCCGCGATCACGGGCGATCCCACCGCGGGGACGGACTCGATGGGGACAACCTTGGCGGGCGCCGTGGCTACGGCCGATTGCACCGCGACCGGAGCGGGCGACGCCGGGGCTGGCGCGACGCTTTTGGAGGCCAGCAGAGAAGAGAAGGTATTGTCCTTTTTGAGGAGGAGCCAGGCCGAGCCGCCAGCGACGGCGAGGATCACGCAGATGATCGTCACGAGGACGCTGACCTTCATCGCCTTGGGGGGCGCGACCGGACGTGAGACTGGAGCCGGCGCGGGCTGGCTGGGCTTCGTGGAGAATGGCGTGGCGCTGGGCGAAAACGGCGGCGCGGTCAGGACGGGAGTCGATTGCGGGCCGATGCGCAGCGAAGGCAACCCGGCCGTCCCCCCTGGCGTGCCGGAAGGAGCGGACACGGACCTGCCTTTGCTTTTGGCGAGGGCTGTAGCGATGTGGCTCACGGTGTTATTCAATTGCGCGGCGGAGGCCGGGGGAAGCTCAAAGCGATGCGGAGATTTCTAATAGCAATCCCCCGCCGGTGATGAGGACTTAGTAGTAACCCTACTTCTTGTACACAACTATAGAACGCCGGCTGCCCGAAAGCTGTAGTATCCGAGGCCATTGGGGTCCGCCGCCGCCCGACCAATGATCACGTGGTCGATCAACGTGATGTCGACGGCTTGGGCGGCTTCGCGCAGCTGCCGCGTGACTTTGACGTCATTGGCGCTGGGCGCGGGGTCGCCGCTGGGGTGATTGTGCGCGCAGACGACCGCACAGGCCGATTCGCGGATGGCGGGGCGGAAGACCTCCCTCGGGTGAGCGAGGGCAGCCGTCGCCGTGCCGGAGGTGACCTCGACGCATTTGATCAGGCGATTCTTGCGGTTGAGGCAAAGAACCCAAAATTTCTCCACGTCGAGATTCGCGCTGATCGGATTCAGGTAAGCGGCCACGAGATCGGCGCTGTTGAGCAGTGGGGCTTCGCTCGATTGCTGGCCGACGACCCGGCGGGCGATTTCCATGACGGTGATGAGCTGCAGGGCTTTCACGTGGCCGATGCCCTTGAGCTTGCGAAAGTCTTTCTCGTGCCAGCCGATCAACCCCGACAGCGAGCCGGCCTCCGCGATCAGCCGCGAGGCAAGTGTGAGCACATCCTGCCCCTGCGTGCCGCTGCGAAGCAGCATCGCGAGGAGCTCGGTGTCACTGAGCACGCCGGCGCCATGCTTTTCGAGGCGCTCCTGCGGGCGTTCGCCGGCCGCGGTTTCGCGCAGGCGGTTGGGCGCAACGGGCGTGGAAGGTTGAGTGGTAAGCTCGGACACGGGGTTTGGTTTGGACAGGTTTCAGCCGTCTGCCAATCCTCGGCCGCATGAATCCGATTCGCGTCGTGGTGTGGGGTGAGAATATCCATGAGCAGCAGGATGCGGCCGTGGCGGCAATTTATCCGCAAGGAATGCACGGCGCGATCGCGGAGGGCATCCGGGAGTTTTTGCCGGAGGCGCAAATCTCGGTCGCTCTCCTCCAGGACCCGGAGCACGGGCTCAGTGCGGCGCGACTCGCGGAGACGGACGTGCTAACGTGGTGGGGTCATCGCGGTCACGCGCAGGTGAGCGATGAAATCGTCGAGCGCGTGCAGCGACGAGTACTCGAGGGGATGGGCTTGATCGTACTGCACTCGGGCCACTACTCGAAAATTTTCAAGCGTCTCATGGGCACTACTTGTTCGCTCACGTGGCGCGTGGCGAGCGAGCGGCAGCGGCTCTGGGTCTGCAATCCCGGTCACCCGATTGCGCGTGGGATCGACCGCTGCATCGAGTTGCCGCAGGAGGAAATGTACGGCGAACCCTTTGCGGTGCCGCCGCCCGAGGAGCAGGTTTTCATTTCGTGGTTCGAAGGTGGCGAAGTGTTTCGCAGCGGGTGCTGCTGGCGGCGGGGCAACGGGAAGATTTTTTATTTTCAACCCGGTCACGAGATCTACCCGACGTATTTCGATAAAAACATCCGCCGCGTGATCGCCAATGCCGTCGAGTGGGCACGCCCGCAGGGTTCATGGGTGGACTCCTGTCCGAATGCGAAGGAGCCGCGCGAGCCGCTTGCGTGATACCTAGGATGATTTCGTAGCGCGCGGGGCGTGCTGGGTGTTTCTTCTGCGAGCGGCGCTAGGTACTCCCTATGTTAGAAAATTCCGCGAACGAGTAGAGTGGGCGGGTCCCGATGCTTCATCTCGATTTCCTCTCGTATTCGCGCAAGGGGATGGCGCCTGTGCTGGGTGTTTCACTCGTGCTCTTGCTCGTTAGCGGCTGCGCCTCTCAGCGCAGCGAGGCGGCGCGCCACTCGCGTGGGGCAGTGATGTCGCTGGGGTTATCGCCCATGCCGGAATACGTCGCTCCGCGCGAGGCGTGGCGGCTCGCTGAAGCTTATGCGCAGGCCCATCCAGATTGCGAAGTTCTGCTTGGCCGGGGCGACTCGATGCTGCCGTTTTATCAGGATAATACTGTGCTCGTCGTGGCTCACCTTGCGATGAGTGAACTGCGGGTCGGGATGACGGTGATCTTTTTCGGTGAAAGTGGTCGCCCGGTGGCGCATGTGCTCGTGGAGAAGAATACCGGGGGTTGGCGTACGCGCGGCGTCGGAAATCGCGAGGATGACCGCACGCCGATGCGCTACGGCAACTACATCGGTGCCGTCGTAAAGGCCTATGCCACCG
The DNA here is from genome assembly GCA_965227745.1 of Opitutaceae bacterium. Classification (GTDB taxonomy): domain Bacteria; phylum Verrucomicrobiota; class Verrucomicrobiia; order Opitutales; family Opitutaceae; genus GAS368. Next base: position 76,254 of record OZ245769.1, read on the forward strand.
GCGTCGCGGCTGCGGTTGAAACGCCGGTCGTGATGCCGAATCAGCGCGTGGCGGTGGCGACGGTCGCAGGAAACTGAGCTCGCCTACCGGCGCCGCACCCACGGCACTGCGGGCCGCTGACGCCAGAGTGTAGCGAGCGACTCGCGCTGCGTGGCTTGGAATTTCGTCAACGCGGCGGTTTGGACAGAGGTGAGAAACGTCGCCGCCCCTCGCGCGATGGCGGCATCGGCCGTGGTCTTGGCTTCGAGGTAGCGAGCGAGCGCGACTTCGTCTGCGACGCCTTCGGGTACGCCGTAGTCCGGCGCCACGCCCTGCCGACGACAAATGGAATGAGCGAGGGCGAGCAGCGCGGCGAACGCCTCATCGGGCAGTGCACTCTGCCCAGCGACGGCTCCGCCTTCGCTCGTAAGAAACGTATCGTAGTCCAGCACAAACCGTCGCGCCGGTAACTCGTCCCGCACCGTTTGAAGTCGCGCGTATTGGATTGGCGTAAGGAGCGAAGCGATTTCAGTCTCCGCTTCATTGCACGCGAGCGTGTAAATATCGATGGCCTCTTGGCGCGAGCGATACGCCCCGCGGGAGAGTTCGCCCTCCACCTCAAGAATGGCCACCTCTGGCACTCGTAACAGTTCGCGCAGGCGGCGGGCCTTTGCCTCGCTTAGATTAAAGTCCTTTACCATTGCCGCATACGGGTTGGCACGGCGCAGGCGAAGTTCGGCGGCGGCCGATTCGCGCCCTCTATCCTCAGCCACGGGCGACGCGGAGGTCACGACACCCTGCGGGTGAGCGGAATCGCTAAGCGGTGGCGCCGCAAAGCCCATCGCGCCGACACCGGCGAACGCCACCGCATACAACGCCCCGAGTTGAGGAATCAAGTTGAGCGATGCGTGAGAACCGGGGCGCATGGTGGATTTGCCGCCGGCTGATGAGCAGGAATAAGTCCAACGCCCCGCCTGTCGCCTGCACCCTTTCGGCTCGCGCTGGCGTCGCGTGAAGATTCGTCGTCGGCGCTGCTTGGGCGTTGCGCTGCGTCTGGGGGCGGCGTAGCTCTCAGGCATCCTATGAAATTGTCGTTCTTGAAACTGGTGTTGGCGACTGGGCTGCTGAGCGTTCCGGCGCTGGCGTGGAATAACGCGGGGCACGGCACGATCGGCGTGATCGCTTACGATCAGCTGTCGCCCGCCGCGCGTCAGGCCGCGGTGGATATCTTAAGCCACCATCCCCACTTCAAAAAGTATCTGGTCGCCGGCCTCGGCGACAACCCCGACCTGAAGAGCGAGGCGGTGCAGCGCCACATTTTCAAGCAGGTCGCGACGTGGGCCGACTGGGTGCGCCCCGGTGCGTTGCAGCCGGACCAATCGGTCAGCGCGTACCACCACAGCAACTGGCACTACATCAATTATCCGTACCTCCGGAAGCAGGACGTCGCGGCGTTTCCCGCGCTGAGCCCCAAAGTCGCGATCGGCGACGGTCTCGTGCTCGAGAAAATTGCGGAGTGCGAGCGCGTCGTGGCCGACAAGAAAACCGCACCCGAGGAGCGCGCGGTGATGCTTGGCTGGTATTTCCATATGGTCGGCGACATCCATCAGCCACTGCACGCCGCCGCCCTCGTGACGCCGGAGCTACCCACGGGTGACCGCGGTGGTAACGACGTCACTGTCCAACTCGAGCCCGACGACAAGAAGGACGAGGTCGTCGCCAAAAAGGCCGCCGCCCGCCCGATCTGGCTCCTGCATTCGTATTGGGATGGGATCATCGGCGAGAGTTTCGAGGACGACGCTATCGCGAAGCTGGCGAAGTCGATTGAGAAAGAGCAGAGCGCCGCGCTGAAGGACGCGCCCAAGCACATGAGCGCAGCGACGTGGGCCGAAGAGAGCTATCAACTCGCGATCAAGAATGCGTATCTGGACGGCGCCCTGAAGTATGGCCCGCCGATGCCGCGCCGCGAAGATCCCGCTCTCGACCCTGCGAAGGTCCCCGAGCTGCCCAATGGCTACCGCGCTGCCGCCGTGGCGACCGCGCACCTGCGCGCTGCGCAAGCCGGCGCCCGCCTCGGCGCGGGAATTGAGAAGATGGTGAAGTAAGCGATACGGCCGGTAAATCTGACTGTTTCGATAAAATCTTGGCCGGTACCGCCATGGCGGTACCGGCTTTTCTGTCTCGTGCGCCGAGAGGGGTGGGGTAGGGTGGCGGGGCTTCCGCGCTTTCATCCTCTCTTACCCATGCGAATTGTGGCTTTGGCTTTGATTGTCTCGTGCCTCGCGCGCGGGCTGGTGTTGGCGCAGGGCACCGCGGCGGACTACGACCGCGCGCTCTCGGTTGCGCAGAGGACCAATGGCAAGAGCTTCCGCGAGCGGGTGTCGGCGCGGTGGCTCGAGGGCGGCGACGCGCTGTGGTATCGCGTGGCGATGGCGCCGGGGAAATCGGAATACGTTTTCGTCGATGCATTGACGGGGCAGCGCACGGGCGGGCTCGACCTCGAGGGACTCACGCGAGTGCTGACGACGCGTTTAGGCAAGGTGGTGGACCCGGATAATTTGCCGGGAGCAGCCGGCGTCGAGCCCGAGGGGGAAGTAGGCGGAGCGACTCCAGAGACGGAGATTTCGTTTCACAACCAAACCAGCCGCTCCGTGCAGCTTTACTGGCTGCCGCCGCTGGGTGGCGCGCGCGTGGCGTATCGCACGCTGCAGCCCGGCGACCGGCATGTGCAGCACACGTTCGCCGGCCATCGCTGGCAGGCGGAGGCAGAAGGTGGAACGCGAATCGGCACGTACGTAGCGCGTAGCGAGCCGCGGCTCGTGACTTTGCGCGAAGGAGCCGAGGCGGTCAGCGAGATGGAGGCGCCGGCCTCTTCCGCCAAATCGCCACGGACCCCGGCTGCCGCGCGCGACAATGCGCGAGGTGCGTGGGAGGCGTTTATCCGCGACCATAATGTCTGGCTGCGCGAGCGGGCGACGAAGCAAGAGTATCCGCTCTCCAAAGACGGCACCGACCAAAACGCCTACCGCGCGCCCTTTCATTTTTCGCCCGATGGCACCCGCCTCGTCGTGCTTCAGACCGAGCCGCCCCAGGAACGCAAAGTCACCCTCGTCGAGTCGTCTCCGTCCGACCAAGTGCAGCCCCGGGTCTCGACTTACGACTACCTCAAACCGGGCGACCGCATCGCGCACCCGCGCCCGCGACTCTTTGATGTGCAAAAGCGCGAGGCGATTCCGGTGAGTGATGCGCTGTTTCCCACTCCGTGGGCGCTCACGCACATGCACTGGCTGCCGGACAGCTCACAGTTCAACTTTCTCTACAACGAGCGCGGCCACCAACTCCTTCGCGTGGTGGCCGTCGACGCCAAGGGCGGCGCGGCGCGCACGCTCTTTGAGGACCGCAGCGAGACCTTTCTCGACTATTCGCAGAAGACGACGCTCCGCTGGCTCGATGCCACCGGCGAGGTGATCTGGGCGAGCGAGCGCGATGGATGGAATCACCTCTATCGCTACGACTCCCGCACCGGGGCCTTGAAAAACGCCATCACTCACGGCGAATGGGTCGTGCGCGACGTCGAGCGGTTCGACGAGGCGAGCGGCACACTCTGGCTGCGCGTTCTCGGCACGCGCGCTGGGGAAGACCCGTATCACGTTCACCTCGCCCGGGTGCAGCTCGACGGAACGGGCTTTGCGCGGCTCACCGCGGGTGATGGCACGCACCGCTGGTCTTGGTCGCCTGATCGTCACTACTTCGTGGATACATGGAGCCGAGTCGACCAACCCCCGGTCACCGAGCTGCGCCGCGCAAGTGACGGCAAGCTAGTGTGCGAATTGGAAAAGGCCGACGTCGCCGCGCTCCTCGCCACGGGCTGGCGCGCACCCGAGCGCTTCTCCGCCAAGGGCCGCGACGGTCGCACCGAGATCTACGGCCTCATCGTTACACCGTCGAATTTCGACCCGGCGAAAAAGTATCCCGTAATCGAGCGCATCTACGCGGGACCACACGACTTCTTCACGCCCAAGGAGTGGAGCCGCGAGGTGCAGCTTCACGCGATGGCCGAGCTCGGCTTCATCGTCGTGCAGGTCGACGGCATGGGCACCAACTGGCGCAGCCGAGCGTTTCATAATGTCGCCTGGCGCAACTTGAAAGACGCGGGCCTGCCCGATCACATCGCGTGGCTGCGCGCCGCCTCCGCGACCCGCCCGTGGCTCGATCTCACGCGCGTGGGCATCTACGGCGGCAGCGCCGGCGGGCAAAACTCCCTCGCCGCCCTGCTGCATTACGGTGATTTCTACAAAGCCGCCGCGTCCGACTGCGGTTGCCACGACAACCGCATGGACAAGATCTGGTGGAACGAGGCCTGGCTCGGCCTCATGGGCCCGCACTACGCGGAGAACTCCAACGTCACCCACGCCGCGAAGCTCACCGGCAAGCTCCTCCTTACCGTCGGCGAACTCGACCGCAACGTCGACCCTGCCTCGACGCTCCAAGTCGCCAACGCCCTCATCAAGGCCAACAAGGACTTCGAGCTGCTCATCATTCCCGGTGCCGGCCACGGGGCGGGCGAGTCGCCCTATGCCTCGCGCCGCCGCATGGATTTCTTCGTGCGCACTTTGCTCGGAAAGGAGCCACGCACATGAGCGGTGTCACGGCCCTCCCGCAACTCCTCGCCTCGATGTCGCCGGCGCTGCTGCCCTGTGAGTACGTTTTTGCCTCGGTCGCCACCATGGCCGAGGCGAATGCGCTGATTGCGGAAGCAGTCGGCATTTTCCGTGAAGAGGAGGGCATCACGGTAATTTGCCGACGCGAAGCCGCTGCACAGGCCGGCCTGCCCTTCGACGCTGCATTCCGGCAGATCACGCTACGCGTGCACTCGTCGCTGGAGGCGGTCGGTTTTCTCGCGGCGGTTTCCACCGCTCTAGCCGCGGCGGGCATTCCCTGCAATGCCATCTCGGCACGCTATCACGATCACCTCTTCATACCGGCGGATAAGGCGTACGCGGCGATGCGGGTGCTGAGTTCGCTGGGGAAGAGTTCGTGATAGGGGAGGTGGACGGCGACCTCCGGGCGCCGTTTTCAGGAGCTTCGCAGGCCGTTGTAATTTTCTGATTCGCCCTCCCGACGGTGCCCGGAGGTCACCGTCCACCTCGGAGAGCCTTGCCCTGGGTTCATTAGCTTCGTTCATCTTCGGATTTTTGCGCACAAAAAAGCCCCCGGCAAAATGCCGGGGGCTTGGAGATTCGCTACTGTAGTACTTGGCGTAGTTGAAATCCGGATACCGAAGTCTTGCGGCCTCGATGCCGGTCGTTTTCAGCCGCCTTACAGGAACTTGTAGTCGACCTTGATCGTATAGCTGCGACCGCGAGGGTCGGCGATACGGGGTTCCCACGAGCTGCCGGCACCGGTGTTGGTGTCGTAGGTGGCGGAGAAGGGCGGATCGGTGTTGAACAGGTTCTTGATGCCCGCCGTGACCGTGGTGTTCTTGATGCCGCGGTAGCCGAGGCTGATGCCGTAGATGGTGTAGGCCTGCACGCGGGGATTCCAATCCTTGGGCTTCACCGTGCCATTGGCCACGCCGGGGAGGACGGCGTCGATGTAGCTGTTGCGGAAGACCTGGTTGATCTGACCGGTCCAGTTACCCTTGCGGTAGCTGAGGAAGGCGGTGTGCTTCCAGCGCAGGCCAATATCGCTCGCGCGGGTGAATTGGTTGATTTCGCTCGGGCCGAAGGGCGCGCTGGCCAGCAGGCGTGACTTCTTCACGAGGAGGTAGGAGAGGTCGAAGCCAGCGGAGAGCTTGCCGTTGTTCACGTCGGTGTCGCCCTTGACGCCAAACTCGATGCCCTGCGTGACGTTTTCACCGGCATTGACCCAGCGGGTGTCGATCGTGGCGATATCGCCGGCGGCATTGCGCGTGAAGCGGTCTTGGAAGAGCGCGTAGTTGGCGAGGAGCACCGTGGTGCCAAAGCTCTGGATGGTGCCGGTGCGCTCGACGTCCCACCAATCGACGTTGAAGCTGAGGCGCTTGTTGGCCTGCACGACGAAGCCGGCGGAGTACATCTTGGCTTCTTCGGGGGAGAGATCGGCCTTGCCGCCGAAGAGCGTGTTGACGCTGTTGGCGATGATCTGGCGACCGGTGCCCGGATCGATGAGCCCCGTGGAGGCCAGCGGGCTGACCGTGACCGGGTCAAACTGCTGCTTGAAGGTCGGGACGCGGAAGCCCGTGCTGTACGAGCTGCGGAACAGGATGACGTCGTTCGGTGCGTAGCGCAGCGTGTACTTGGGATTGGTGGTGCGGCCAAAGCCGGTGTACTCGTCGACGCGACCGGCGATATTGACATCGAGGCCCTTGAGGACCGGGACCTGCAATTCGACGAAGGCGGCCTTCACGGTACGCTTGAGCGAGCCGAGGGTCGCGAGGCTGTTGTCGAACGGCGCGTTGAAGATCAGCGCGTCGGCCGATTGGAGGTTCTGGCGCGCATCGCCGACGAACATGTACTTCTCTTGGCGCCAATCGAGGCCGATGGCGGTCTGCACGGTGCCGGCGGGCAGCTTGAAGAGCGGGCCGGAGACAGTGAGGTCCGAGCCATCGGTGCGGTACTTGCCACCGTAGAGCGTGACGCCATCGGCGCGGACCTTGTTGATCGCGTCCATGGCGGCCTGCGTCTGCGTGTAGGAGAACGGATCGACAACGCCGGTGTTGATCAGGTTGACGAAGGGCACCGTGTAAACGTAGCCGCTGTTCAGCGTCGACTGGCCCTTGCTCTCCGAGCGGGAGGCGCCGAGGCGGTAGTCCCACTGCGAGAGGAAGCCGAGCGGGCCCTCGAGACCGACGAGGTAACGCTTGGTATCGGTGGTCGTGGTGAAGGCGCGATTGCCGAGCGGCACGGAGCGCCAGCGGAATGCCATGGGCAGGCCGCGGTTGACCTCAAGTTCGGGGAAGTAACCCGCGAGAATATTGAAGACGCGGTTGTACGAGGCGCCCGTGCTCGGGTACGTGAGATTAAAGAGCGGATTCGGCACGACGGTCCTGCCGTCGAGCGCCGTGGTGTTGACGGTCGCGGAGCTGGACCACTGGTTGGGCGAGAAGCTCTTGTTGGAGATGGAGCGGCCACCGACGAGTTCGACGGTCAGCTTGTGCTGATCGAGGAGTTTGAAGCCGCCGCGTAGGACCACGTTGGTATTGCGGACGGGCTGCTGAATGACAGCGGCGCGACCGGTGTCCCATGCCGAGCCATACTTCGCGGTCGGCGAATTCCACAGCAGTTCATCGTACGGGCCCATGCCATCGAGGCCGGAGTAGCCGGGGCCGTTGGGCAGGTCGACGATGTTGATGCCGTTATTGTTGATGCGCAGGGCGGGATTGGCCGGATCGATCGGGCCGTTGGTCAGGGTAGTCTGGCCCGCGCCCGTGACCACGGTGCGGATCGAGGAGAGCGGGAAGAGCGTCGCGATCGGCGTGCCGCGCGTATCGGGCGAGACGCCGCGATTGGGCTGGAAGGTATTGACGAAGTCGCGCTGGTCGCCGCGCAGGACCTTGGCATCGGAATAGGACGCCGAAGCCATGAGGTTATACTTGTCGCGGTTCAGGTCGCCGACACCGGCGATGAGATTGTAGCGGAAGACATTGCCGCCGCCTTGCTCGGTGACGTCGGCCGCCGCGCTCGTGGCGAGACCCTGGTAGCTATCCTTGAGGATGAAGTTGATTACGCCGCCGACGGCGTCGGTACCGTAGATCGCAGAGGCGCCGTCCTTGAGGACTTCGACGCGCTGGATCGCGGCAAACGGGATGGAATTGAGGTCGACCACGCCACCGTTGAGGCCGTGCGAAGCGACGCGGCGGCCATTGAGGAGGACGAGCGTGGCGCCCGCGCCTTGGCCGCGGAGATTGGCGGAGGTCGCGCCGTTGTTGCCGCGCTGCGCACCGGCGACGACGTCGGCATTGGAGGCGAGATTGTCGAGGCCGTTGCCGTTGATATTGAGGAGCGAGATCATCTCCTCCGCGCTCACGACGCCGAGCCGATCGAGCTCCAGCGGCGTGATCGTCTGCACGGGGAGGGCGGTCTCGCCTTCCAAGCGCTTGATCATGGATCCGGTGACGACGAATTGCTCGAGCTTCTTGGGCTCATCATCGCCCGGCTTGATGACCGGGGTGGTACTTTGGGCGACCGCGGGCGAGACGAGCCCCGAGGCCGCAATAAGCGACAAACAAGCAGCCGGTTTCCACCGGAGACGAGTGATCATAGTAGTTGTAGGGGATGCGCCGGCGGAAGGGGGCCGCTGGCAGGCTGGCACTGGTAGAAGCTAACGTGTTCTTACGGCGAAAAGGTCATTTCACCTGCAAAAATTAAGCAAGTAGAATGCCGCGCCACCGCGGGTGTTACGGACTTGCAAAACGCAGTGAAAGATCACCGGCTCACGAGAGATGCTGCGGATGAAGCAGCGGCAATTCGGTAAAGTCGTAATAGTATTGCCCACGATCGCTAACCGCGACAGATGCCTCGGCCGATATGTTTCTGAGCTGAAACGTCTGGTCCGTGTCACCCGCTTTAAAAATCTTACCGCCCTGCCATGCCGATTAAATACGACGCCGAAACCAAGATTGCCGAGGTCGATTACGACGCCTCGATCATGAATGCCTTTGCCGATAAAATGTACGCCATGGCAAAGACGACGATCATCATGCACTGCATTCTCGGCACCCTGCTGGGTTGCGGTGCGGGCTTTTTTTTCAGTCACGAGGCCAACCGGATACTCCTCGTCGTATTCGGGGGAGTGATTGGCTGCATCCTCGGTTATTTCGTGGCGCAGTGGCGAGCGTTGCAACTCCGGTTGATGGCTCAATTCGCCCTGTGCATCGCGAGAATCGAGCATAACACTCGCGAGAAACGCTAGGGTCGCATCCCGCCGCGATCTCCCTTCGCTTCGCAGGCGCGCGGAGGGGATCACTCCTCGTCTGCCACGCCGCCGCCCGAGGCTGTGATATCCTCCTGCTTGATCGGATTGACGTTGAAGCGCTCCACTTTTTTCGCGGATCGCCGCCATCACGTCTTCCCATGCGCTGGCGACTTCGTTAGCGACTACGCGCCAAACTGCGGTAGCCGCCCCACAAACGACTTATAAACGACGCCGTTGTGGGGCGTTCCTTATCGGAGGCCGCTCCCATCGAGCCGCGTACAAGGGTGAATTTACAACGGCAGCAACGCCGTCTCCGTATCCTCCGTGCGCTCGTCGCTAAACTCGGCTCTTAGAAATTCCGCGATGGCCACGCGCTCGATGAACTCGGTCTCGGCGCGGGTAGGGGTGGTGATTTGGTCGTAGTGCGCGGCCTTCAGTTGATGCAACTGCGCCCGGAGCCGTTCGGCTTTCTCTAGCCAGATGGGAGTGCTCATGCGTTCCACCAAAGCACGCGGCTTCGCTCGGTCAAGTGTTCAAATGAACACTATTTGGAAGCCCCTGAAATCCGGAGAGTTTCGCCGTTCGGATTTCCTCCATCTCCTGCGCTCACGACCTTTCAAGTTATCCAATACCCATTCACAAACATCACCAGCGCCACCACCTGCGCACCCGCCGAAAACGCATACCACGCCACTTGCAGTCGCGGCCTTCCTCTCAACATTATCGCCGCGATCAGATAAAACGGAAACACCACGCTGAGGTAGCGCGGCACCGACTCCACCAGCCGCGCCGAGAAATACACGACGCAAAGTCCGATGCAGAGCACGAGGTAGGTATCGCGCACGCGCAGCGCCACGCCGATCAGCATCTGCGCAAACGCCAGTGCGATGGCCCCGGCGAACCAGGCCTGATAATACGGCGACCGCAGAAAGAAGTCCGACTTGGCGAGAAAGTCCCACACAAACGTCAGCCGGCGACCCCAGTGCTGCTGGGCTTCGAAGTACAACATGTAACTGCCGAACAATATCTTCATCAGCCCCACGTAGCACGCCGCACCGACCGCCGGCAGCAGACATGGCAGCGCGCTCCGGATTAATCGGGCCTCCAGCTTCGCTTTTCTCTCCCATGCCTGCCGGGCAAATTCCCACGCCAAGGGCACGATCAGCACCACGCCCACCGCCCGCGTCAGCGCCGCGCCAAACGCAAACGCCCCCGCGATCCACCATCGTCCGGCCCGGGCGTAGTAGAGCGCACCGATCGCGCCCACGAGAAAGAGCGATTCGGAGTAAATCGCCGAAAAGATGAATGCCATCGGGCTGAACAGCATGACCAGCACCGCCCGCGTGGCGGTGGCATCGTCCCCTGTCTCGCGCCGCGTGAGCTTCCACAGAAGGCCGCACGCGACCCACAGCGCGGTGTTGGAGATCAAATAACCGCTCACCCTCCAGTCCAGCCCGGTGCTTGCCACGATCCGCAGCAGGCCGGGGTAGAGCGGGAAAAACACCGCGTTGGATTTCTCCGCGGTGTGCGTGTACCCGTGTTGCGCGAGATCGAGATACCAACTCGCATCCCAATGCTCCAAGAGCCCGAGCGCATCGGTTCGGACGGTTGAATGTCCGCCGGGTGTGACGAAGTGCACCGACACCGCCGCGACCAACAGGATCAACGCCCGCGATACTCCGAATGCCAGCAGGAGCGAGTGCCACGGCACGGATGGCCCTCGCTCGTCACCATCCGATGAACTATCGCAAGGTAAGGTGTCCAAAATGCGCAGTGGAAAAGTCGACGCCCTCCCAGAGGGCAAACAATCTGACCACCGCGCCGGTGTGACCCGCTACTGTACAATTTAATTTACCTTAGCGCGGACCTAGATCCAGCGAGGTCGGGCTGGGCGTACCCCGGTCACCCGTGTGGCCGAGCATATCGTCGGTCTTGCCGCCGACCCCGTCCACACTCGCCGCGAGCTTGCCTGGCTTGCCCTTGGCGGGTCGCGCGCTCGTCATCGGCGGGATCACGGTCTTCGATACTGGCGGCAGTTGCAGCTGGCGCTCGGCTTCGAACCAGAATTCCTGTTCACGCCCATCCGGGCAGCCGGAGGATTCCCAGAGCTCATACGCGCGGCGCGCGATGCGTTCCTGCGAGACGGTCACATCGTCACTTAAAACGGTCGGAATGATCGGATCTTTTTTCATGGGATTTGGAGGATTTCCTTCACGGTCCCGCCGCGCCGGGCCAAGGTTCCATCGGCCCGCCTTTTTTCCACCGTCCGCAGATCGGGGCTGGCTTGAACTGTCGTTTGTCCTGTTCGATTCTACCTCTCCTCTACTCTATGGATTCCGGCCTCACCGAAATCGCCACCGTTCTTGGCGCGGAGTCCCGTGTCACCGTCGACATTCGCGGCGAGGGCGAGGGGGCCTTCCTCTATGTTCGTACTAGCCTGCGCGCCGCGGAGATTTCCCGCACCAGCGCCGGTTGGTGGCTCGAGCTATGGGGGAATGCCGACGAAAATCCCGACGACGTTCCGGTGGACGATCTCGTCGCTTCGTCCGCGGTCGACGCCCTGACGGTGGCTCGAGCCTGGCTCTTGGGCGGGGCGTAGTTTGGGTTAGCGCTACGGGTATCCTCCCCATCCGGACCTGGGCTCGGCACCCGGTTCTATGCAATGGGTCTATCGGTGTGTGTAACCCCGATGTCCCTCGCCACTCGCATCATCGCAATGTTTACGGTCGTGCTGGCGCTCTTCGTCGGCGGTTGCTCGTCGGTTCCCGACACTCAGTTCCTGAAGCACGCCTACGTCTCCCAGCGCGCGGAGTTTCGCAACGCCCTCGGTAAAGTTTCCGACCGCCGGGCCGACGCCGTGATCGCCGACCTCAAGCGCAAATCCGGCGGCAACCTCGACATCCTCGACCGTCAGGTCGCCCTTGAGCAAGTGGTCGCTGGCGCGCCGCTCGTCCTCGACAACAAAGTCACACTCCTCCTCGACGGCCCCGAGACTTACAAGGCGATGTTCGCTGCGATGCGCCTCGCGAAGCAGACGATCAACGTCGAAACCTACATCATTCAGGACGACGAAATTGGCCGGGAGTTTGCCGATATCCTCGTGGAGAAGCGTAACGCCGGTCTGGAGGTCAACCTCATCTACGACAGCGTCGGCGCATTCAAGACGCCGGCGGAATTCTTCGACCGCCTCAAAAAAGCGGGCGTGCGGGTCCTCGAGTTTAACCCCATAAATCCCCTCGACGTCAAAAAAGACAAACGCTGGAAGCCCAACCATCGCGACCATCGCAAACTCTTGATCGTCGATGGCCGCATCGTGTTTCTCGGCGGCATCAATATCGATAGCGTGTATTCCAGTTCGCCGTCGGGCGGCGACAGCAGCGGCTCAAGTGGGGGCGGTAGCAGTGGCAGCGGAAGCAGCGATCCCGACCGTGAGCGCAAGAGCGGTTGGCGCGATACCGACGTCCAGATCGAGGGGCCCGTCGTCGCCGACTTCCAAAAAATGTTTTTCGAAACGTGGGAAAAGCAGCACGGCCCGTCGCTCCCGCGCGCGCCGTACTTTCCCAAGCCCGCTCCCGCGGGTCGCGACATCGTGCGCGCCATCGCCAGCACCCCCGACGACACCTACAGCGCGATGTACCTGACGCTCATCTCCGCGATCATGCACGCGGAAAAACAGGTCTACCTCACCAATGCCTACTTCGTCCCCGACCCCCAACTCGTCACCGCCCTGCTCGAGGCTGCGCAACGCGGGGTCGACGTGCGGCTGATGCTCCCCGGCACGATCGATTCCAATGCCGTGGGCTACGCCGCCCATTCCCATTACGCCGAGCTCCTCAAAGGCGGCATAAAAATCTACGAGCGCCGTGGGGCTCTCCTCCACGCGAAGACCGCCGTGATCGACGGCGTCTGGTCCTGCGTCGGCTCCTCGAACCTCGACTGGCGCAGCGCCGCCGACAACGACGAGGTTAATGCCATCATCCTCGGCCGCGAGTTTGCCTCGCGTCTCGTCGCTGCCTACGCCCTCGATCAATCCCAAGCTGAAGAGATCCTCCTCGAAAATTGGCGCAAACGCCCCGTGACCGATCGCATCAAGGAAGGCTTCTTCCGCCTCATGGGCCGCGCGCTGTAAAGCGCCCTGCGGGAAGGACCAAGCACCGTCCAAGCTCCAAAAAGTTTCGAGCTCGGCCAAGATTCACGAAGCGGCGAATTTTTTAAGTTTTTCCGTCCCCTTCCCTGAAGCTCCGAATGTGGCCCGTGGTGACCTGCAGGGTCGTATCCAATTTCATGATACAATATCATAGCCCCTGCGGCACTTCGTAGATCTCGACCAGCACCAGCCCCGACGCGCCTCCTAGGCCGACGGCCTGCACCGTGTAGGCTCCGGCGGGTAAATTGGTGACCAGGGCCGCATCCTTGCTTTTCGGCTTCAGATCAAAGGCACCGACCGCTTTCATGATGCTGGCATCGAGTGAATCCCAATCGTTGTTCTGGCCGAGCAGGCCGCCGCTGGAATCGCTGAGCTTGACCAGCGGATCCGCCGCCAGATCCTTCGCGCCAAAGTCTGCCAGGCCGGGGCCGATGGCGCGGATGAGGACCTTGACGGTGCCGACGCCACTGACGACGAAACCGGTGGTGACGCCGCCACTGCCGAGCTGCTTGAGAACCGAGATGTTGATCAGTCGCGGCGTCGTTAGCGTGTAGGCGCTGGTCGGCGTGCCGTCATAGAGTTCCGCGAGTACCGTGCCGCGCGCGGAGCCGGTGCCGCTGACGTAGATGGCGTTGTTTCCCTTGGCCACGGCGCTGGCGTAGAGCGAGGCGTCGCGAGAGGTTTTCGATGTAAACGGGAAGGCTCCGAGCCGGGCGAACTCCGTGTCGCGCGAGGGATCGTTGTTCCAGTCGTCGTTTTCCGCGACCTTCACGGTGCCGTTGAAAAAATCGAGGTGCGGGTCGGAGTGCGCATCGGTCACGCCAAATTGCTGCAGCGTGGGGCCGACCGCGCGCATGAGGACGGGGGCCGTGCCCGTCGTGCCGGCGCCGCCGAGCACGAAGCCGAGGGAAACGCCTTCCTTGGGCTCGAGCGGGGTGAGCAGGGAGAGATTGATGAGGTGGGCGTGGATGGAGCCCTCGGGGTCGACGCGCGGCGGGATCGGGCCATTGCGCGGGCCGACGGTGAAGCCCATCGAGGACAGCCGGAGGCTGTGCGTGGTGGGTACTTTATCGAGGGCCGGAGTGTATGAGATCGTGCCGTTGGGATAGTAGAAGACCGCCCGGCTCGCATTGTCGCGCAGGGCGACGTAGGCGATTTTGTAGGTCCCCGAGAGCCAGGTGGCATCGGTCGCGAAATCGACCGTGTTGATCTGATTGAGCGGGGCCGGCTGGCTGAGGGCGCGAAACGTGCCGGCCTCATCCGTGAGCATCACCGTCACCAGCGTGATGGGGCTGCTGCCCGTGATCACCTCATACGTGTAGGTGATAAGATCGCCTTGGGTGATTTGCAGCGGCGAGCGGAGGACGAGGGAAGACAGCGCGGCGGGCGTGGTCGTCGTGACGCCCGTCAACAGCGAAAAATCCTGCGCGGCGAAATTCAGCGCGTGCTTCGCGGGCGAACCGGCCAAGGCGGGCATAACGGTGACGGTGCCGTCCGCGAGATAGGTGGTGTTGCGCGTCGTGCTGTCGACCAGCGCCACGTACGCGATCGAGTACCGCCCGCCCAGCCACGTCTGGCTGCTCACCAGCGTGAACGTCGCGCCCGACTCGGGGCGCGCGAGCCCGATGGTGCGCGTCGTCCCCGATTCATCCACCACTGCGATCGAAATATATTCCACCGGGCTGCTGCCGGGCGTGAAATTGACCGTATACGTGATCGGTGATCCACCGTAAATCTGCCCCGCCGAGGTGCGCGTCACCGCGGTGAGGGTCGGGGCGGCGACCGCCGAGATCCCTCCGGTCAGCCGGAAGCCCTGCGCCGCGAGCGCGACGCTGTGCTGCGTGGGTGCGCCGGAGAGCGGCGGCGAAGCGGCGATTCCGCCGCCGCCGTAGAAAAGCGTGGTGCGGTTGGTACTATCCAGCAGCGAGACCCAGGCGATGGTGTACTCGCCGGTCAGCCAGGTCGCATCCGTCGTTGCCGTGAGAATGGCGCCCGAGGTCGGCGCGAGCTTGGTCACCTCGTGCTGGGTGCCAGAGGCATCCGTCAGCACGATCGTGGCAAATGTCACCGGATTGCTGCCGGGCGTGAAATGGACCGCGTAGGAAATCTCCGCGCCCGCTGCCACGTTTGCCGGCGAGATCCGGGTGACGGCGACGAGGGTCGGCAATGTCGTCTGCGCGCTCGCCGCTGCGGCCAGCCCCGCCAGCCCAAGCACGACCACCACAAGGCGGACGAATACGGAGAGGGGTAGGAAACGCGGCGCGCTCATCAATCTCTACCTATGACGAAGCACCTCTATATAAGCGCAAGAAAATTGCCCACCGCTCCGCGTATGCCTGGCTTCAACTTAAACTCTCAACTTCAACCGGCGCGGCCGGCCGCGCTCACCGCGTCTTCGCTGCCTCGGCCTGAATCTGATCGAGATGGGCGCGCATGGCCGCCGCGCTTCCGCCGCTCTTGAGCAAGGAGGTGCCGATGAGGGCCGCATTAAACGGATACTTGGCGAGCACCGCCCCGATATTCTCGGCCGAGACGCCGCTCTCGGCGACTTTGAGGGCGTTTGCGGGCAGGGCGCTAAAGAGCGAAAATACACTCAGGTCGGTCTTCGTGTCGCGCACCGGGCCGGCGGCGCCACCGGAGGCGCCGGCGTCCGGGCCGGTCGTAAACGTCACGCCTTTGAAGCGGCGTGAGTTGATGCCGCACACGCGTGCAGAGGAGGGGAGGAGGGCGATCTCGGCTTCGTCGTGGACTTCGCAGAGCACGTCGAGGCCGAGTTCGTTCGCGAGGTCGTGCAACGCTTTGAACTTCGCGCGATCCGTCACGACATTGGCCATCAGCAGGATCGCATCCGCCCCGCTCCAACGCGAAAACCACACTTCGTATTCGCTGAAGACAAAATCCTTGCGCAGCACCGGCTTCGCGGGGGACTGCGTGCGGCGCTTCACGTTTTTCAGGTCGTCGATCGTCCCGCCGAAGTTCGCCGTCTGCGTGAGCACCGAGATCCCCGCGACCAGCGGATGCGACGCGTACGTCTCGATGGCGGCCTCGATCAGCGACTCATCCGGCGCGATCTGCCCCATGCTCGGCGAGCGGCGCTTGACCTCGGCGATCACGCCAAACGGGCGCGCCGCCAGCGCGCGCGCAAAGCCCCGCGTGGGCTCGCGCCCGACGACTTCGCGTTGCAGCGTCGCGAGCGGCACCTGCCGCTGCCGCATTTCCGATTCGGCTTGGGTGGCCGCCAAGATAGTTTCGAGCGTGGAACTCAAGGGACCGTCCATGCTGAAAGCCGCCCCGGCTCGGTCAAGCCCCGGGAGCGCCATCCTGGGAGCGCGACCGCCTCCGGTCGCTTTTGCACGCAGCGCCTCTCATGAGAGCGCGGGCCGCTGGCCCGCACCCCTTTTGTAGGGGCGTCGCTCGTCGACGCCCGCGGAGTACGGACGAGCCTTAAGCCCGCCTCGAGTTCAGTCTCGCCCCGACCCGTCCAATCGCCGATTCCTGAGACCACCGCTCTCGATCTGTTCACCCCGATTGTTCGCCCGCTGCACCCCTCTGCGCTCCACGCGCGCTTCCCATGCCTTCTCAAAATCGCTCGGCCCTCCGTCACGCCGCCTTTTCCGCGCTGCTCACCGTCACCGCAGTCGCATCACTACACTGCGCCGAAGCGACTCCCACCGCTTCCCTTCCTGCTGCCCCCACCGTTTTCTCCGCCCTCCCGCCGCTGCCCGCGCCGATGGATATCCCTAAGCCCGGCCCCGTCACCGCCGCGCCGTACGCGCCGCAGCCCATCCTCGCGGGCGGCGTGGTGGTGCCGCTCTGGCCCGCCGGCTCGCCGTACCTCAAGGCCGACCGCGTGCGCGAAGCCGAAGTTTACAACATGAACGGCGCTGCGCCTGGCCGCATCGCGAGCATCGTCAACATCCACAACCCCTCCATTGAATTTCACGCGGGCAACCGCCAGCTCAACACCGGCGTCGCGGTGATCGTGGTCGCGGGCGGCGGACACAACACCCTCAACGTCGGCGGTGAGGGCGCCGACTTCGTGCCGTTCTTCGCCAACCACGGCATCAACACCGTCATCCTCCGCAACCGCCTTCGCCGCGACGGCTACGACGCCAAGGTCGACGCCGTCTACGACGCGCAGCAGGCGATCAAGATCGTCCGCGCCTACGCGAAAGAGTGGAGGCTCGACCCCAAGCGGATCGGCATCATGGGCTTCTCCGCCGGCGCCGAGCTCGCCACGCCCGCCGCGCTCGATTGGGCGGAGTTCGACAAGAAAAACGACGTCCCCGGCAACCCCTTTGCCGCCATCTCCTCGCGCCCCGATTTCGTTGGCGTCGTGTATCCTGGCCCCACGCCCTTCGCGCGCGGAGCCACGCCGACGATCCCGCGCGATTGCCCGCCGTCCTTTATCGTCTGCGCCGGCTGGGGCGACCGCGGCCACGCCATCTGGGCCAACGAATGGTTCACCGCCATGCTCACGGCCAACATCCCCAACGTCGAAATGCACATCTACGCGCGCGGCCACCACCCCGGCGACAAAGTCGGCCCCGACGAGCCGCCCTCCACCGGCGGCCTGAGCAACCGCGGCGGCCTCGCCTACGGCACCTGGGGCGAGCGTTACCTCGAGTGGATGCGCGACCTCGGCTTCCTCACCAAGCCCGGCCTCGAAACCATCGCCGCGAAAGACGCCACCGCAAACCTCACGAAACCGCTCCCGGGTGCGGGCAAGCGCGGCGGCACGCCGCCCCCCGGCCCCGCCGCCTCGTCGGCCACCAACGCGCCCGCCGCGCCCTCCGCTGCGCCAGCTAAAGCCCCCTAAAGTGACTGCGGCTTCCAGCCGCAGAGTCGGCCGAGCCCGGCGCGGCCAAAGGCCGCTCTGAGATTGCTGGTAGCCGCGAGCGCCAGCGAGAGGACGGAATTTCGGAAGTTCCACAATGTAGCGGCGAGCGCCAGCGAGCCGACGCGCTCGAACCGCCTTACGCTCGCGCGCTGGCGACTGGTATGGGGAAACGCGCCCGACGTAAGGTCACGCCGACCGCTCGGAGGCTCCTACCTATCCAGCACCACAATCTTCGGCCCGCCTTGCACCTGCGGCAGGATGAGCACCGACCGGTCGGCCAGCGCCACCATCAGCTCGGCATCGGAAATAATCTCATAGGCCGGCGGCTTCTTCTCCGGCGTCACGGTCGCGATTTGCGCCGCTCCCACCGACTTCTCCGGCCCCGGATCGATACTCGTACCTCGCTGCCGTATCGACGTAGCGACTACAATCGCCAGCGCTGCCATCGTCGCCCCTGCGGCCGCTACGATGCCCCGCCGCGCCGCGCGCCGACGGCGGGCGTGCGAGGCTGCTTTCACGGCGTAGCCGCTGGCCGGGCCGGTGGTCCAGTCGTCGCCGAGGGTGTCGGCCACGAGGCGGGTGCGGGGATCGGGTTTCTCACTCATGACGTTTTAAAGTAGTGTTCAGCAATCGTCGCAGTTCGGCGCGGGCTCGCGTGAGGCGCGACTCCACGGCCTTCGGCGTGACGTCGAGCTGCGCCGCGATTGCTCGCACCTCGACCCCGGCGAAATATTTTTGCTCCAACAGGCGGCGATCGGCCTCATCGAGCTGCGCGAGCGCCCGGTCGAGCGCCGCGCTCAGGGCCGCCTCATTTTCCGTCTCCGTCACATTTGCGCTTTCCGCTTCCATCCCCACCTCGCGGTGGCGCAACCGCTCCCAAAACGTCCACCGCCTCCGCCGGCAATCGCTCAGCGCCGTGCGCGTCACGATCCGCAGCCACGCGCCAAACATCGCCGCTTCCTCGCAGGGCCGCGCATAGCGCGCCAAGCGGAGATAGGTCTGCTGCAGCGCCTCGCTCGCGAGATCGTGGTCTCCGCGCGTCTCGGCGAGCAGGTGGCGGAAAATCCCCGGGCCGTAGTCCCGGTGAAATTCCGCCCATGCCGCGTCGTCGCCCCGGGCGAGCGCCACCGTCAACTCACGCAGCGGCGAAGTCGCGGGGGCGGGCTCCATGCGTACGGGGAGGGGAGTGGCGTGCACTAGACTCGCGGCGTCGTGCATTTGCTCACGAGGATGCGCAAGATCTCACTTTTGGACAGCCACTTTGTGCAGACCTTTGATTACCTGCGTTGCGACCAAGGTGGCATTGGCCGACCCCGTGACGAGAAGCAGCTTGGTCCCCGGGTGAAACTTCACGCGCAGTGCGTCGGGATCGTTGGCTGGATTGAGCTTCCACGCCGTTTGGATGGCGTCGACGATCACATCGACGGTCTGGTTGGTATCGAGATACTCGGAGAGCTGGTACGATTCGAATCGTGTTTCAGGGCTGCGCCGTCCTTCAGCGGAATCCGCCCGGCGCATGACGCAGACGACGGAGCCCGAGGCGTCTAGGGTGGGGCCATCCGAACCAGCGATTTTGAGAATGAGGCCGCGCGTGGCCACGAAGTTGGAAAGGACTTCGATCACCATATTCCAACTCGCATTGTTCAGTTCAAAGGCCGGCAGAACGATTTCCAAGTCGGCGGCTTCGCCCGCATTGATCAGCGTGAGTTTGGCTTCCGACCCAGCGGATAGGATAGATAGCAGCTCCCGAACGGTCCCTCCTTTAGAGGTCAGGCTCAGTCGGTACGGACGCTCCCGCTCAGCCCGCTGAAATTGATACTCCAGGTTCGCGAGTTCTTCTTTTGTGGCCGCACCGCTCTTGTACCGGTTCATCAGGAGGTTCAATTGCGCTTGCGTGACTTCCATCTCCGGCGTCCGTAGCCGCGACCAACTGACCTCAAATTTGGCTGTCGACTGCTTGGGAGACGGATTCGCCTCGGCTGCGGGCAAGGCAGGGATTATCGCAGCGAGTGCGACGACCAGCATCAACGCGCGAGCCACAGTGGGCAGGGAAGAGACGAGAGATTTCATAGGAGTGGTACTCTAGATACGCACCCGCTCCCGAAATCCTTCGCGAAAACCCGCCGCCCCACTCGCTAAATCACACTCCACTGGCTCCGTCTGGATGTACGGCCAGTCCATTTCGCCCCCTCCGACTCACTCGAGCGACAAACGAGATTGCGGACGACAACCCCGCGCCGCTCGCGGGATCACCGCGACGTCTTTTTCTCCTCGGCGGCGATCCACACCGTGGAGATGTACCGCACGAGGTCGGAGCGATGCGCGAGGCGATAGGTCGCGTAGTCCTCCGCGAGGCCGTTGTCGGGTCGATCCAAGAGCAGGAAAGATTCGAGCAATCCCTCTTGGTCCAAGCTTTTGATCGTGGCGATGGTCGTCGAGATCGCTTCCGAGCCCTTGGCATCCTTGGCGCTGATCGAGCCAAAGTAATCCGCGAGAAAGCGCAGCCCGTAAACTTCCTCGGCCAGCGAGTGCCGCGGCGGAGCATCGGCGGGAAAGTATTTTTGCCGCTCGTCCTTGAGCCACGTCCCGCGCGCGGCGGCGTAGGCCAGTAGTGCGGCCGTCAATGTCGGGGTCGACTTGTCTGGTGGAGGGAGCGTGATCTTCGGGGCGCCGTTCTCCAGCGTCACCGTGACTTGCGGCAGCGCATAGGCGGGAGTGCGTAGCGTGGCACCGCGAACGCGCTGGAGCATCTCGCGCGGGATGCGATTGTAAGGCTCCGCGACCACGGCGTCGATGTAGCGATCGAGCGCCTCGCGCGGCCGGTTTAATTTGACCAACGCATCGGCGGCGTAGCGATACGCCGTCTCGCGATTGGGAGAGGTGGCGATGGCCTTGTCGAACCACTCGATGGCCGCCGCGTATTTTTTCTGCGTGAAGTAAACGTCGCCGGTAAACAGCGCGGCTGAGTAGGAGTGCGGGTCGAGGGCGTAGGCCTTCTGGTAGAACGCGAGCGCCTCTTCCATTTTCCCGCTGCTAAAGGCCTGCTCGCCCTGCTTGATCAACTCGGCCGCCTCGGGTTTGGCGGAAAAGGCCTTGGGGTCGCGCAGGTCGGTGCCGTTGGCATCGGTCGCCTGCAGCACGAGATCGAGCACAGCGTTGTCGTAGCCGAGAGTCTTCGCCTTGGTGGCGAGGGCGTAGGCCTCCTTGCGCAGCGCGGTCGCGCGCGTGGCATCGCTTTCGGCGGTGGCCTGCAGCATCAGCGTGTAGCCGTACTCGTAGTGCGCGCGGCCATCGTCGGGATGCTTCGCCACCCAGTTGGTCAAGGCCTGCCGGGCCTCCTCGTACCGCATCTCGCCGCGCAACCAGAGTGCCCCCTGCAATTCCAACGGCGGCTCTTCGGCCCGCAGAAAAGGAATCGCCGCCAGTGTGAGCAGCGAGAACACAGTGGCGGCGACGATTTTCATGGGAGCGGCTTAGGCGGCGGTGGCCTTTGGCGTTTCCGCGAGTGCGGACTCGAGCGCGGCGATGAGCGCGGCGATGGTCTCGTCGGTCTCGTCACCCATGTTCGAAATGCGGAAGGTCTTGCCCTTCAGCTTGCCGTAGCCGCCGTCGATCACGAGCTTGTGCTTCGACTTGAGCACCTTGTTCAGCACGCCGAGATCGATGTTCTGCGTGTTGGCGAAGCAGTTCAGCGTGACGGAGCCGTAGCCCTCCTTGGGGAAGAGCTTGAAGCCCTTGCTAAAGATGAAATCGCGCACCGTCTTGTTCAGGCGGGCGTGGCGGGCGTAGCGGGCCTCGAGGCCCTCGGCCTTGATGTCGTCGAGCTTGGAGCGGAGCGCGTAGAAGAGCGAGATCACCGGGGTGCTCGGCGTCATGCCGGCTTCGTGGTTCTTCTGGAACTCGACGAAGTCGAAATAGTAGCCGCGGTCGGGAATGGTCGCGGCGCGGTCGAGCGCCTTCTTCGAGACGGAGAGGAACGAGAGGCCGGGCGGGAGCGCGAAGGCCTTTTGCGAACCGCTCACGAGGACGTCGATGCCGAGTTCGTCCTTCTTGATCGGCATCGCGGTGAGCGAGCTGACGGTGTCGACGATGGCGATGACGTCAGGGAATTCGCGGACGACCGCCATGATGGCCGGGAGGTCGCTCATGCACCCGCAGGAGGTCTCGTTGTGGATGAGGGTCAGGGCATCGTAGGCGCCGGTGGCGAGTTCCTTGCGGACGGCCTCGGGATCGACGGGCTGGCCCCATTCGAATTTGAGCGCGGTGGCCTGCTTGCCGCAGCGGATCGCGACATCGTACCACTTGTCGGAAAAGGCGCCGTTCATGCAGTTGAGCACCTTCTTTTTGACGACGTTGCGGAGGGAGCCCTCCATCACGCCCCAGGCGCTGCTGGTGGACAGGTACACCGGGTCCTTGGTGTAGCAGAGAGCTTGGAGCTCCGGTTGAATGGAGTTGTACAGCGCGACGAAGTCCGTGCTGCGATGCCCGATCATGGGCTGCGACATGGCACGAAGCGTTTTTTCCGAGACGGCGATAGGGCCGGGGATGAAGAGTTTGTAGCTCATGGGTGTGCGCGTAGGCACTGCGAAAACAGTTTGCGCGGGCCGGGGCGTCAACCTTCATTCACGGGACCAACGATGTCCCAGCCCTGGCTGAAGAAGAAAATCACCGCCCTCGAGCTCTACACGATCGACGTCATTCTCGGGCGGCGGGCCGACACGGGGGCGGCGGTCTACGGGGCATTCCTGCAGGGGCTGTCGTGGGTTTTTAGCGGGGTGGTGCAGTCGCGGTGGTGGCTGTACCGTAATCGCATCCTCCACGACCAACACCTCGGCTGCCTAGTCGTCGTGGTGGGAAATCTCACCGTCGGCGGCACGGGGAAGACCCCAGTGGTCGAGAAATTTGCTAAGGCACTGCGCGACCGCGGCCGCAAGGTCGCGATCCTCAGCCGCGGCTACAAGAGCAAGTCCGCCCCCCTGTGGAAGAAGTGGTGGTGGTCCCTCACCCACGCCGAGGAGCCGCCGCCGCGCATCGTGAGCGATGGTGTGAATGTCCTCCTCAACAGCGAAGAGGCCGGCGACGAGCCCTACATGCTGGCGCGCAATCTCCCCGGCGTGATCGTACTCGTCGATAAGAACCGCGTGAAGGCCGGCGCCTACGCGATCAAGAAATTCGGCTGCGATACCCTCGTGCTCGACGACGGTTTCCAATACCTCCCGCTCAAGGGCCGGCTCAACCTGCTCCTCGTCGACAAGACCAACCCCTTTGGCAATGGCCACCTGCTGCCGCGCGGCATCCTGCGCGAGCCCATCAAGCACCTGAAGCGGGCCAGCTACGTCTTCCTCACCAAGTCCAACGGCCAGCGCGATCCCGAACTCGAGGCGCTCATCAAGCAGCACAACCCCGAGGTCGACCTCATCGAGTGCGCGCATCGCCCGCAGTATCTCCAGCGCTTCGGTGTCCCCGCCGATGCACCCGGCGCGCGGGAGCCGCTCTCGTTTCTCAAGGGCAAACGCGTCCTCGCCTTCAGCGGCATCGCCACCCCCGAGAGCTTCGAGAAATTCCTCCGCGATCTCGGCGCGCTGCTCGTGGCCCGCGAGCGTTACCTCGACCACTACCGTTACGAGGAAAGCGACCTCAAGGAACTCTTCGCCATGGCCCAGCGCGAGGGTGCGGAGTACCTCATGACGACGGAAAAAGACGCCGTGCGCATCGCCGACAACCGCGCGTGCCCACTCCCGCTTTACTACCTGCGCCTCGAGATCGACATCATCCGCGGCGCCGCCGACTTCGACGAAGCGGTGTCGAGAATCTGTTTCCCGCAGGATGGGGAGACGCGCGGGGTGCTGGCGGATTAAAAACAGGCGGCAAGGCAGGAAACAGTTGACCGCGAAGTACGCGAAGAGACGCGAAGGTGATATGCCTTTCGAGTGAATCTCTCTGTGTCTCCGTGCCTCTGTGGTGCAAAACCGGATGGTTAAAATGAGGAGTGGACCACAGAGGCACAAAGACACAGAGCCAGATCCCTATCTGGTCTTTCTCCTCTTCCCGTCCTCCCCGATCTCATTGTTTAAAATATCGTCTCTCATCGGCACCGCATCGCCCTTAGTCCGCGCCCACCTCCACACCCTTCGTTACCTTCGTTCTCTCCTGTTCAACCCGTTTGAAAAAATCGCCTCGCAATGCCCTGCGGGAAATCGCTCCGCGACTTCGCGTCTCTTCGCGCTCTTCGCGGTTCACCTCGGGCCTTCGGTGGGTTGCAAATTACCCGTTGGGCCTCGTTAGCGATTAAATATTAGTGGATAACTTAGAGGCACTTTCGCTTGCGCGCGGGGGCTCCTGGCGCGTTGATTGTACGTAACATGATTATCGATCCTCGGTTCAACGAGCTTGCGGCGGGCCTGACCGGCTTCTCGACCGAACTCAAAAAAGGCGAACGCGTACTCATCGATGCTTTCGATGTGCCGGATGCCATGGTGATTGCCCTCGTCCGCGCCACGCGTGCCCGTGGCGCTTATCCGTATGTGCAACTCCATCGCGCGCGCGTGACGCGTGAGATGACGCTTGGCGCCGAGGAGGCGCAGTACGCGCCGCATGCCGAGATCGAGTATGCGCGCATGCAGAAGATGGATGCCTACATCGCGCTGCGCGGGTCCGATAATATCTTCGAAGCGTGCGACGTCCCCTCCGAGCGCGTGCAACTCGTCTCGCGCCTGATGAAGCCCGTCCTCGATCACCGCGTGGGCAAGACCAAGTGGGTCGTCCTCCGCTGGCCCAGCCCGGCGATGGCGCAGCAGGCGGCCATGAGCACCGAGGCGTTTGAAGATTTCTATTTCAAGGTCTGCACGCTCGACTACTCCCGCATGACGCCGGGCATGGACGCCCTCGCGGCGCTCATGAAGAAAACCGACCGCGTCCAGATCAAGGGCCCGGGCACTGATCTCCGGTTCTCCATCAAAGGCATCGGCGCGCAGCCCTGCGGTGGCTTGCGCAATATCCCGGACGGCGAAGTCTTCTCCTGCCCGGTGAAGGACAGCGTCGAGGGCTACATCCAGTACAACGCCCCGACGGTTTACCTCGGCGCGTCGTTCGATAATATCCGCCTCGTTTTTAAGAAGGGCAAAATCGTCGAGGCCACCTCGAGCAATACGAAGCGGCTCAACGAGATTTTGGATAGCGATCCCGGCGCGCGCTACATCGGCGAATTCGCGCTCGGGTTCAATCCCCACATCCTCGAGCCGATGCGCGACATTCTTTTCGACGAGAAGATCGCGGGCTCCTTCCACTTTACGCCCGGCCAGGCCTACGAGGGCGTGGGCAATGGCAACAAGTCGCAAGTCCACTGGGATATGGTCTGCATCCAGCGCCCCGAGTACGGCGGCGGTGAGGTGTGGTTTGACGACAAGCTGATCCGCAAGGACGGCCTCTTCGTCCCGAAATCGCTGCACAAGCTAAACCCGGACTACCTGCTCGGGAAAAAGTGAGGGCATGAGCTTGGATTCTTCACTGTCGGAGTTCATTCAGGCCCTGCCGAAGACGGAGACGCACCTGCACATCGAGGGCGCGCTGCCCTACGAACTTCTCAACCATTGGGACGCCACGCGCTGGCCGGCTAATCCGCCGTTCCGCGCGCGCAGCTACCGCTATGCGACGTTCCCGGACTTCGAGAAAATCCTCCTCGATCACGCCCTGCCGTGGTTCACCTCGGCGGAGAAATACTACGAGGCCGCCAAGGTGATGTTTGCCAAGCACGTCGCGCAAAATGTGCGTTACGTGGAGACGAGTTTCCACCTGCCGGTGACGAAGTTCATCAACGTCCCCGGCCCGGAGATCATCGCCGCGATCCGCGCGGCCGCACCGGCGGGGCTCGAGGTGCGCGTTTTCACCGGCATGTTGCGCAGCGACATAAACGGCGATTTGCGCCCGACGATTAATCAGCTCCACAACTGGCCCGAACTCGCGGGCATCGATCTCCACGGCTACGAACAGATGCCAACCGTCCTCGACACAGCCGAGGTCTGGGCGCGCGTGCGGGCCGCGGGCAAGGTCACGAAGTGCCATGCGGGCGAATTCGATGGCGCCGCGCGCGTGCGCGAGGCCATACAGTCACTCGGAGTAAAGCGCGTGCAGCACGGCGTCCGCGCCGTCGAGGACCCCGCGGTGGTCAAGCTCGCCGCCGACTCCGGTGTGACCTTCGACATCTGCCCCATCAGCAACGTCGGCCTTCGCGTCGTGCCCGCGCTCCGCGAGCATCCGCTCCGCCGGCTAATGAAGGCCGGGGTGCGCTGCACCGTCAGCACCGACGACCCGCTCTGCTTCGCCAATTCCGTCCACGAGGAGTATACCTCGCTCGCGCTCGAGGCCAATTTCACCCGCGCCGAGCTCGCCCAGATCGCGCGCAATGGCTGGGAGGTGGCCGATGTGTCCGCTTCTACTCGCCAAGCGATGATTGCCGAGATAGATCGACTCTGCGCCGCCAGTGCGGCGCGCTCATGAATCACACCTACACGGTGCCCGAGGGGGTCCGCCAAATCCGCGCCGACAAGGCACTTGCTCTCGCATTTCCCGACTACAGCCGCACCGCCATCCAGCGGGCGTTCGACGCTGGCTTGGTCACACTCGGCGGCGCCGCGATCAAGCGCGACCGCGGCGTGACCGGGGGCGACACGCTCGATTTTGCCCTGCCCGATGTTAAGCCGGCCGACCTCCGCGCCGTGGACATTCCGCTCGACGTCCTCTTTGAGGACAAGCACATGCTCGCGATCAATAAGGCCGCCGGCATGGTCGTCCACCCCGGTGCCGCCACTGGTGAGGACACGCTCGTCCACGCGCTCCTCTCGCACTGCGCCGGCAGCCTCAGCGGCATCGGCGGCGTCGAGCGCCCCGGCATCGTGCACCGCCTCGACCGCGAGACCTCCGGCGTGATCGTCGTCGCGAAAAACGACAAGGCCCACCGCGGCCTCGCCGAGCAATTCGCTGACCGCACCCTGCACAAAGAGTACCTCGCGCTCGTCGCCGGTGCGCCGACGCTCCTCAGCGGCAGCATCAAAAAAGCCATTGGCCGCAACAAGCAGCACCGCCATAAGATGGCCGCCATCGATCACGAGCGGCAGGACGACCACGGCATGCTCGGCAAGGACGCGCACACCGACTGGCAGGTCGTCGAGTCCTTTGGCAAGATCGCCACGCTCATGCGCTGCGTGATTCACACCGGCCGCACCCATCAGATTCGCGTGCACATGAAGTCGCTCGGCCACGTCGTCCTCGGTGACGACATCTACGGCTGGAAGCCCGACAAGCGCCTGAAAATCCAGCCCGAGCGCGTCATGCTCCACGCCGAACACCTCGTGGTGGAGCACCCCATCACGCACAAGACCCTCGATCTCCGCGCCCCCCTCCCGAAGGACTTCGCCGCCCAGCTCACGCAACTGCGCAAGCTCACGAAGGCCGACAAGAAAGCAAAGGCCCTGATCGCTAAACCCGTCCGCTCCCGCAAGCGCCCCGGCCCACCGCCCGCGCATGTGAAAGAGCGCGGGTGAGGTGAATGCTCTCGCGCAGTTCAGCGAAGCCGCCTGAGGTGGACGGCGACCTCCGGGCGCCGTCGAAGGGCGAAGATGAAAATCTCGGCGGCAGTTCAACCTCCCGCCGACTGCCGATGACCCCTCGCTTACGCTCGCGGCTACGGATCGATTTAGTCGGCCCCACTGCTACGCCAACGATTCCAGCGTCTCCGCCGCGATCCCGTAACGGAGGTTAAACAGGGAATTGCGAAACACGGTGAACCCGCCCGCCTCGGCGACAGCGATGATTGTCGCGAGCGCAGTCGGAAACACATCGGCGCGGGCGGGTGGGAGGCCGGCGACGGTCTTGCGTTGGGCGAGCGGCATCGCGGCGAGCAAGGCGAGGAGTTCGCGCATTTCCGCGACCGACACGAGCGTATCGGTGTGATCGAGGGTGGTCCCCGCTCGCGCCGCGTGGATCGTGCGGACCGTCGTGATCGTCCCGCCGGTGCCGACTGCCACCGCACCCGCCGGAAGCGAAAATTTGAAACGCGAGGCCGCGAGCGAGGCGCGCGTGTGCTCGGCGATGGCCGCGGCATCCGTTGGAGAAAACGGTGCCGAGGTGTCGCGCACGAATTTCTCCGTAAGCCGTACGCAGCCGAGTTGGAGGCTCACCTCGGCGACGATCTGCCGCTCGCGAAACGCGAGGCATTCGAGGCTTCCGCCGCCGAGATCGAAGACGTAAAAATCTTCCAGTCCCGTGAGCGCAGGATCGCAGGTGAGGCCGCGGCCGATGAGATTGGCCTCCTCGTCGCCGGTGAGGATGCGGATCGTGTGGCCCGTCGCGGCGCGCACGCGCTCGCGAAATTCGCCGCCGTTCAGGGCGTCGCGCACCGCGCTCGTCGCGACCAGGACTGTGCGAGCCGGGGAGTAGGTGGCGGCATCGGAGAGCAGCGACTGAATCGCCTCCTGCCCGCGAACCATGCCCTCCTCACTCAGGCGCGGGGCGGCGTGGCTGATGCCGGCACTGATGCGCGCATCGATGGTGCGGGTCTTGAGCCCGACGACGCGGCCCCCGGTGTCGCGGGTGGCGACGAGGATTTTGATCGAGTTGCTCCCGATATCGATGATAGCGACTGAAGGATTTTTAACCACGGGTGAATTCCTGATTTCGTGTAGTTCGTGTGTTTCGTGGTTCCAACTTCGGTGGCTAGTTCCGCTGTCTCACAGCACGAAATCCGCCGGGGCGATTAGCACAACAAATTCGCCCTTGAGACTGCCCTTGAGCAGGCGGTCGCGCACTTCGCCGGCTTTGCCCACGAGCCAGGTCTCATGCAGCTTGGTCACCTCGCGGGCGATGCAGATGACACGGTCGGGGCCGAGTTTTTCCACGATCTCCTCGGCAAACTTGTCAATGCGGTGGCAGCTCTCATAAACCGCGAGAGTGTATTCGAAATCCCGATACTTTTCGAGGAAGGCCGTGCGCGCCGAGGTCTTGGCGATGAGGAAGCCGGCGAACAGGAATCCATTGGTCGGCAGGCCGCTCGCGCTCAGCACCGCGGCGATGGCGCAGGCGCCGGGCACGGGAATCACGGGCAACCCGCGGCGACGGCACGCGCGCACGAGGCGGAAGCCGGGATCGCTGATCGCGGGCGTGCCCGCATCGCTCACGAGCGCGACGGATTTTCCTGCCGCGATCTGCGTGGCGAGGTGTTCGGCGGCGTCGGTTTCGTTGTGATCGTGGTAGGCCACGAGGTCGCGGCGCAGACCCAGGCGCGTGAGCAGGCCACCGGTGGTGCGGGTGTCCTCACAGGCGACGAGATCGACCGCGCCTAGGATGGCCCTCGCGCGGTCGGTGAGGTCCGCGAGATTGCCGATGGGCGTGGCAACGACGTAGAGCGTGCCGGGCTGCGGCGTGAGCGAGGCGTTGGTGGCGGGGGCGGTGTCGGACATGGCGCGGCGCGCGAGCGCCTGAAGGGAAAACTATGCGCGCGACTCCTGCACCGTCCCAATAAAAAAATCCGGCGTGAAGCCGGATTTTGCAGCGGACAGAGAGGGTGCGTCGCCGTGACGCGGAAGCGCGACTTAGCGGCCGGAGGGCTGGCCCATGCCGGGGATCTGGCCTTCCCAGTTGGCGGGACGGCTCCACGGAATCGCGGTCTCTTTCTGGGTGCGGGTCGAGCAACCACCCAGCAGCAACGCGCCGAAAGCGACGAGGAGGAGGGTGAGGAGGGGGCGCTTGAGCGAGGTCATGGTGTGAGAATTAATACGGCCAAATCGCCCTTCTGCAAGACTCCGCGCAAAGTATCGGGCTGGACCTGCGCGATGGAAAACTGGGACCGGACGTCCGAGATGTGAACCGTGGCGACGATTTCTGTTCCCTGCGAAACGGTGAGTTTCTGCCCGATCTGGGCCCCGCGGGAGGCACCGAAGTTGAGCACTACAAAGGCGTTGGATGGGCCGACACTCAAGACGGTGGACCGGCCGGAGCGGTTGGTAAAGACGGCGGTCGAGGCCCCGCTGCCGGCGGTGGCGGCCGAGCCATTGCGCGCCGTGGCCAATTGCTTCTCCAGTTCGGCGATGGTGTTTTTGTAAGCGGCTACGGCCTCGGGGGAAGCGTTGGAATTGTGGGCGTCGTCGAGATCGGCCCGGAGCGAGGCTACCTCGGCGGCGAGGGCCTTGGCATTCTGCTCGTGCAGGGCGACGAGGTTCTTGGTCTTGGCGAGGTCGTCATTGAGCTGGGCCGCGCGGGCGTCGGCGGCGGTGAGCTGTTCGCGCGCGGTGCCGAGCTCGGCGTCGAGCGCGGTGACCTTGGCCTTGAGCGAGCCGGTTTGCTCGTTGGCCGCGGCGAGATCGCGCTGCAGATGCGCCGAGCGCTCGTTGGCCCCGGCCAACTCGGCGGCGAGCATTTGCTTCGAATTGCCGATTCGGAGGTAAAGCGCCGCCGAAAACACCGCCCCGCCCAACGCGATCGCGCAGAGGATGATGAGGGGGGCATTTTTCAAGGGCGGGAGGAAGCGGATACCAAGCAACAAACCTAACGGAACGCTGATCTTCGCTAATCTCCGCTGATCGAATTAGCGAGGATTAGCGGAGAGCGCGTTCGAGATGCAGACAGTTTGAACAGAAGGTAACGAAGGAAACGAAGAGACGGGGGAGACTATAGGACCGAGGTTGGCAGGCTGAGGATTTCGCGAAAACCCGGCCGCACCGACGCGGAGCGCGCGAAATAGCTTTGATGTGGTTCGTGGTATTCGCCCGTTGGGCTCAAGAAAGCGTGACGCGAACCCCCCTGGCTTTCGTGTCACTTTAAGCTCTTCGTTTCCTTCGTTACCTTCTGTTCAACTCAATGGGCCTTTAGTTTATGGCGTGGCTTTTACCCCACGCGATAGGTGGACGCGTGCCACGGCGTCTTGGCGCGCTTTTTTACGCCGCTGCCCTTGTTGGCGGCGAGGCGGTCGAGGATCTTAAAGGCCAGCTCGGTTTTCTCCGGCGCGCCGACGGCGGTGGCGAGTTCCTCGGCGGTGAATTGCTTACCGGGCGCGGCCTTGAGGGCGGCGTCGATTTTGAGCTTGAGGGCGATGACGCCACCGGCGGCCTTCTTGCCGGCTTCGACGCCGGGCTGGTGGTAGGCATTGATGCCGATGAGTGAGGCGTAGAGGCCGACGACGCGCTCGTAGAGCGCGATCAACATCCCGAGCGAACGCGCCGAGACATCGGGCAGCGTGATCGTCACTGAGTGGCGGTCCTTTTCGCTTAACGCGTCGCGCGTGCCGAGGAGGAAGCCCTGCAAGTAATCGCCCGCGGTGATACCCGGCTCGACCTCGAGGGAGGTCTTCGCGTCGCGATCTTTCAGTACCTCGATGAAGGTGATGAAGAAATTATTCACGCCCTCGCGGAGCTGCTGCACGTAGGCGTGCTGATCGGTGGAGCCCTTGTTGCCGTAGACGGCGATGCCTTGGTTGACGACATTGCCCTTGAGGTCGAACTCCTTGCCGAGCGACTCCATCACGAGCTGCTGGAGATAACGCGAGAAGAGCAGCAGGCGGTCTTTGTAGGGAAGGACGACCATGTCCTTCGCGCCGCGACCGTCGGTGGCGTAGTGCCACATGAGCGCGAGGAGCGCGGCGGGATTTTCGGCCGTGACGTTCTTGCGGGTGACGGCGTCCATCGCGGCGGCGCCGTCGAGCATCGCCTGGATGTCGAGCCCCTGCAATGCGGCCGGCAACAAGCCGACGGCGCAGAGCTCGCTCGTGCGGCCGCCCACCCAATCCCACATTGGGAAACGCGCGAGCCAGCCCTCGCTCACGGCGACGCCATCGAGCTTCGAGCCGACGCCGGTGACGGCGACGAAGTGCTTCGCGTGATCGAGCTTCGCGGCTTTGAAAGCCGTGATGGCCTCGAGCATGCCATTGCGCGTTTCGGCGGTGCCGCCGGATTTTGAGATGACCACGACGAGGGTCTTGGCGAGCTGCCCGCGCAGCGTGCCGAGCACGTAGTCGATGCCATCGGGGTCGGTGTTGTCGAAAAAGGAGACGGCGAGCTTGTCCTTGCGCGGCTGGCCGAGCGCCGCCGCGACGAACTGCGGCCCGAGCGCCGAGCCGCCGATGCCGATCACGAGGAGGTTTTTGAATTTACCCTTGGGCCCCGAGACCTCACCCGAGTGGACTTTCGCCGCGAAGTCCTTGATCGCGGCGAGGGTGGAGGTGATGTCGTGCGTCAGCTCCGGCGTCGGCGCGAGCTGCGGCGCGCGCAGCCAGTAGTGGCCGACCATGCGCTTCTCATCGGGATTCGCGATCGCGCCCTTTTCGAGCTCCGCCATCGCGGCGAAAGCCTCCTGCATCGCGGCTTCCTTGCCCGCGAGAAAATCGTCCGGAAACGGGAGGCGCGAGATATCGAGCGAGACGCCGAGGTCGGCGTAGTGGTAGGAGTGGGTTTTAAAGCGTGACCAAGTCATGGTGAAAGAAGGTTAACGTGAACGCGCGAAAGCGCGAAGAAGAGAGGAAGTCTTAAACACGATCCGGCGAGGGGCACGGATAAAATTTGTCCGAGCCTAGGGTAGGGCGCGTTATCCCTAACGCGCCGCTCTGGGCGTTCGTAACTCAAGGAGCGGCGGATTAAGGATAATCCGCCCTACCTCTGCCTTACGGCTTCACCGCCGCCGGCGGTTCGAACTTCGCATTCTCATCCAATTCGAGCCGGAGGTAATCGTACACGACGCCCGAGGTCAGATCGCCTGCGGGTACGGTGAGGGTCAGTTCGTTTTCGCCGGCTTTTAGGGTGGCGGCGTCGAACTTCAGCGTCTGCTCCTGCCACACGCTCTTGTTGGTATTGTAGCGGAGGGCGTTGGTGCTGATCGGGCGGAGGGTGGCGAGGGGTTGGCCATTGACGGCGACGCCGAGTTGATTGGTGTCGGCGCCGGCGAGGGCGAGGCGCAGGGCGGCGAGGCCGGACGGGGATTTTTCCACGTTAAATTTAATGGTCCAGGTCGTCGCTTTGCCGCGGCCGTAGATGCGCCACGGGCCGCTCTGGTTGGTCTGCGGATATTCGTCAAGCGACTCGGCCTTCACCCAGCCGAAGCGCTGGTGCGCGGGGTCCTTGGCGGCGGGGTTGAGCCACGCGGTGGATTCGCCGCGTGGGGTCTGCTGGAAAAACCAGTCTTTGCGGTAGTCACTTTTCCCAATCGTGTAGACGATGTCCTGCGGGAAGAGCAGCGGGTAGCGCAGGCCCCAGCCCCAGAGCCAGTAGTTGGCGCCGTCGCCCTTGTAGAATTTTCCGCCGGTGCGGTCGGGGTGGCCGATTTCCCAGAGCTGCTGGCCGTGGCGCACGGGTTTCCAGTCGAGCGTGCCGAGGTCGAGTGACTGCCCAGCGGCGACGGTGATATTGGCCTGCGCAAACTCACCCAACACCCCGTCGGCAAACGCGTGCAACGTGTAGGTGCCGGGGCGGACATTTGGAATCGTAAAGGTGCCGTCCTCCTTGCCGTCGGCCCAGAATTGGTAGTGCTTCGCATCGCGGACCCAATCGGTGGGACGCGGGCCAAAGCCACCGCCGCCACGGCCGAAGCCGCGGCCACCGGCTCCGCCCGGACCGCCTTGGCCGGGACCGCCGCGTGCGCCGCCGCGAGCCGTGCCGCCAGGACCTGCGGGATTGGCGGCGGGCGTATTAAACGCGGCCGCTTCGGTCGCGGCCACGGCAGGATTGGCGAATGTCACAAAGGTGCTCCCCGCCGCGCCGATGCTTCCGGGCGAATCCGGGTAAGCGAGGCCGACCGTGAGGTGGGGCAAAGTGGTCTTGGCCGCTTGTGGATCGCGGAGGGCGAGGCGGCCGGTGACGGTCGCGCGCTCATGGCGCTTGGGATAGTCGACGCCCTGCACCCAATCGTACGGCCATTGGGCGGTTTCCTCTTTGGCTTTAGCGAGTGCGTCTTGCCAGAGCGCGGTGGCGTTGGTGGTCCACGCGGGGGGCACGGTGGGATTGCCGGCGGTGGCGGCGAGGGTGGCGAGATCGGCCGCCGACGGCGTGGCGAATTTCTCGAGGGAGTTCACGTACACCATCATCGGGCCGATGACCTTGCTCCACTTTTCGCCGGCCGCGATGTTTGCGCTGGCGCCGCCGCCGTAGTGCGTGCCGCGCCAGTAATTGAGCAGGATCGGGTCGGGGTTTTCATTGTCGCCGAAGTGAGCCACGAGTTCTTGCTTCGAGGCGCCGCCGCTCAGGTACTCGATAGTGGGATTGATGAACCACACGCCGACTTTGTCCTTCGTGTTCGACCAGCCGTAAGCCGGGACTTTGTACTGCACGGCATTGTAGCTGTACTTGTGCTCGACGGAGTTTTTGTAGACGCCCTGGCTCATGATGCGCTGCTCCTTGGCGTGGACGACGACGCCGGTGCCCCAGTCCCGCGGCGCGCACTGCAGCATGTTGCGATCGGCGTCGACGGAGATCCAGTCAAAGGCCTGATTGAGCCGGATGATGTAGCGGCTCTCGGGGACATTGAGCGGGCCGTACTCCTCCGGGTGCGAGAAAATCGCATACACATGCACTCCACTCTCGCCGCGCGTGAGGGTGTAGCGGACCTCGAGATCGAGATTCACCGTGCCGCCCGCCGGTGCGCCAGGGGAACCGGGCGTGAGACCGGCCTTGGGGTCGCCCTTCGTCACGCCCTTGATGGAGATCTCCGCGCGCTCGCCGCCATTGCCCGCCGGGTCGATCGTGATCGATTGCGTGAGCCCGCCGACTTTCTCCGCCGCTGAGGGGTCCTGCTCCCAACCGCCAACGCGCCCCTGATCGTGCCCCAGCACATCGGCCCCGCGATAGATCAACGCCTCGAGCTCGGCGTGGCGCTTGTTCACGCGGGCGGTGACGATGCCGTTATCGAGGACGAAGACATTGCCCTCGTCTTTGACCGTGACGGGCTTCGTGGCCGCGGGTTGGGCGATCACAATCGCGGGCGTCGCTTCCGCCGCGTTGAGAAGCGGCGTCAGCGCAGCGAGAGCCAGCAAGACAAAAACAGATGCGGGGCGGGGTTTCATGGGGTGCTTGGACGTTCGGGCCCTGACGCCGTTGCGGCAAGCCCTCGCCGGTTGGCGTCGGTCAGTCAGATTAAAACTAACTCTCAGAAGCCAAACCGCCTGGAGGTGTGTGCTGTTGGGGGTGGCCCGAAGTGGCCCTGCGCCCGCTCCGATTCTCACCGGTCCGCCAGCCCACTCGTCTTTAGGAAAAGGGTAAACTGGTTCCGCTTATCGAGCACATCGTTGTGCCCAAGCTCAGTGTGGATGAAGACAAACTGACCGGACTTCAGCGTGTCCACGGTCAGCGCCGTCTCCTCGGAGGCGAGGATCGGCGTGCCGCGCGCGGTCAGACGGGCGATGAGCTTTTCCGACTCCGACTTCGTGCCGCCGCCGTCCGTGTAGATATTAAGCAGGCGGCCTTTCGTCTGATCGGACCAATTGAGGTAGGAATCCGTCCGCCCGTAGAGCGCATCGAAGAGCCAGACCTCATCGGCATTCCTCGCCAACCCGCCCCGGTCGAGAATCCCGGCGATCACGCGGTACCCGCCGCTGTGGCCCGAGAGAATGATGCGGCCAATGGAAAACTCTTTCTTTTGAAAGCCCGAGCGCTCGCGCAGCGTGGCGGTAAGCTCAGCGATGAAGCGCCGAAAACCGTCCTGGTCCTCAAGTTTACCGCCAAAGGAATCGGGCGCGTTGTGCGGACCCTCCGGCACGACGAGCACCGCGTTCTTCCCGCTCGCGACTAATTGCTCGACGAGGTGAAACGTGGCGAAGGTGCCGGCAACGGTGTTGTTCCAACCGTGGAAATGGACCACAAGATCGACCGTCCCCGTTTCGCGAAATCCCTTCGGAATGAAAATCGCGACCGTGCTGTCCGCGTAGTGGTCCTTCGCGGGATAGGTTTTGTTCTGGTAAGTATGGCCCTGCGCTCGCTCCGGATGCGGAAAGGGAGCGGAGGCAAACGGCGCGACGATAAGCCGGCCGTAGGCGGCGTAGGTTTCTTCCCAGTTCGTCGCCGCCCCGGCGAAAGCCGGCGCGACGAGACATCCGAAAATGAAAAGCAGCGATTTCATACCAGAAGGTGAGATCGCTGCTTTCGTTTCAGAGCTAGGGACCCTTACAGGTTCTTATCCGTCACCGCGCCCTCGGAGGCGCTGGTCACGGTGTGGGCGTACTTGGCGAGGACGCCTCGGGTTTCCTTGTGCTTCTTGGGCTTCCAGGCTTTGAGGCGGGCTTTGATTTCCTTGGCGGGGAGGCCGAGGGTGAGCTCGTTCTTCACGGCGTCGATGGTGATGGGGTCACCGTTCTTGAGGATGCCGATGGGGCCGCCGTTAAAGGCTTCGGGGGTGATGTGGCCGACGACGAAGCCGTGGCTGCCACCGCTGAAGCGGCCGTCGGTGATGAGGGCGACGTCCTTGCCCAGGCCGCGGCCCATGATGGCCGAGGTGGGGGAAAGCATCTCGCGCATGCCGGGGCCTCCGCGCGGTCCCTCGTTGCGGATGACGATGACGTGGCCGGCCTTGACCTTGCCGTCGAGGATGGCCTTGAGCGCGGCTTCCTCGCCTTCGAAGACGATGGCCTTGCCGGTGAAGGTGAGACCTTCCTTGCCGGAGATCTTCGCCACGGAGCCCTCGGGGGCGAGATTGCCGTAGAGGATGCGGAGGTGGCTGTCTTTCTTGATCGGGTTGTCGAGCGGGCGGACGACGTCCTGCTTTTCTGGATACGCGGGATAGGGCTGCACGTCCTTCAGGTTTTCCGCGACGGTCTTGCCGGTGACGGTCATGCA
Organism: Opitutaceae bacterium; assembly: GCA_965227745.1. Lineage (GTDB taxonomy): Bacteria > Verrucomicrobiota > Verrucomicrobiia > Opitutales > Opitutaceae > GAS368. The sequence continues at coordinate 112,915 of OZ245769.1, forward strand.
ATCGCCGTGGAGCAGGCCGGCGTCGAGCAGCACCTTCATCAGCGGCGGGAGGCCGCCGATGCGGGTGAGGTGGACCATGCCGTATTTGCCGGAGGGCTTGAGGTCGGCGAGGACGGGGACGCGTTTGCCGATCTTGGTGAAGTCGTCGATGGAGAGCTTTACGCCGCAGCAGTGCGCCATGGCGAGGAGGTGGAGGACGGCATTGGTCGAGCCCGCGAGCGCGATGGTGACAGTGATGGCGTTTTCAAACGCCTTCCGGGTCATGATGTCGCGCGGCTTGATGTCGCGCTTGAGGAGTTCGAGCGCGGCGGCGCCGGCGTTGCGACAATCGGCTTTCTTCTCGGCGCTGATGGCGATCTGCGCGGAAGAATTCGGGAGCGACATGCCGAGTGCCTCGATGGCGGAGGCCATGGTATTGGCGGTGTACATGCCGCCGCAGGAGCCGGGGCCGGGGATGGAGCAGTCTTCGATTTTCTTGAGGCCGGCGTCGTCGACCTTCCCGGCGGCGTGCTGGCCGATGGCTTCGTAAACGGAGACGATGTCGCACTCCTTTTTCGTTTCCGGGTGGAAGCCGGGGAGAATGGTGCCGCCGTAGACGAAGACGCCGGGGCGATTCAGGCGCGCCATGGCCATGACGCAGCCGGGCATGTTCTTGTCGCAACCACCGACGGTCACGACGGCGTCGAAGCCCTCGGCGCCGGCGACGGTCTCGATGGAGTCGGCGATGACCTCACGCGACACGAGCGAGTAGCGCATGCCGGGGGTGCCCATGCTGATGCCGTCGGAGACGGTGATGGTGCCGAAGATGATGGCCTTGCCGCCCGCCGCATTGGCGCCGGCCTCGGTTTCCTTGGCGAGTTGGTCGAGGTGCATGTTGCACGGCGTGACCATGCTCCAGAGCGACGCGACGCCGACCACCGGCTTCTTGAAATCCTCCTCGGTGAAACCGACGGGGCGGAGCATGGAGCGCGCGCCGGCGCGGCTCGGGCCGTCGTGAACGATGGAGGAATATTTACGAGTGGTGTCGGGGGTCTTGCTCATGAAAAGGGAAGGGAGTTGAGGGTTGAGAGTTGAGAGATGAGAGCGCGGGAGTCCAGAGCTGAAACGCGTTGGGCAACTCAGAACGTCGGATCGCTGGGGGAGTGGGGGTGGACGGGTGGGCGGTGGAGGGTGGGGAGGACTCGTTTTTTCGTGGTTGCGTGCCCTATCAGGCGGGGCATTCACTGAGGCGACTTTACCCGCATGGCGTTCAATCTGAAAAAAGTGCTGAAGGCATTGCTGCTTTCGACCAACCAGCCGCTGTCCATCAAGGATATCCAAGGGGCCTTCACGCGTTTCCACGATCAGGCGGCGGCGCTGCCGATGAGCGAGGAAGTGAGTATCGAGGGCGGCGCGCCCGAGGGGGCGCCGGCGGCGGAAGGTGCGCCCGCAGCGGAGGCGGCGGGCGATGAGGCCGTGGCTGCGGTGGCCAGCGCGCCGGTGGAGGAGATTGCGGAGATCGCGGTGGATGTGCCCTCCGAGAAAGATCCGGAGCTCTACTCCGATGTGCCGTCGTTGATCACGGGCACGCAGATTCGCGAGGCGATGGACCAGATCGCCGCAGAGCTTCGCACCGCCGATGATGGCATCGTGCTCATCGAGGGCAGCTCCGGTTTTCGCATCGTCACGCATCCGCGCTTCGGGCGCTGGCTGCGTATCCTGCGGCAGGAGCCGCCGCCGGTGAAGCTGAGCCAGTCGGCCGTCGAGACGCTGGCGGTCGTGGCCTATCGCCAGCCCGTGACGCGCGGCGAGATCGAGACGATCCGCGGTGTTTCCGCCGAGGCCGGCATCAACAAGCTCCTCGAGCGCGAACTCATCTACATCACGGGCCGCGCGGATTCGCCGGGCCGGCCCATCCAGTATGGGACGACGGACCAGTTCCTCAATTTCATCGGGATCAAGTCTCTGGACGAGTTGCCCGCCTCCGACGTGCTCTCGTCGCGCCAAATCGACGAGTGGCTCAAGACCTCTTCCAATCCCCACAAGCCGAACGACGCCGACATGGGCCTGCCCGAGGAGCAACAGCTCGCTCTCGATAGCAACGCATCGGTCGCCGTCGCCACGGAGGAAGCGCCCGCGACCGAACCGGAAGCGCCCGACAGCGAGCCCACTCCGAAGGAACCCGACGCCCCGGCGCAAAGCTGACCATGGACCTCGAGCCCATCCGCAAGCAGATCGACGAAATCGACCTCAAGCTCGTCGAGCTGATCAACCAGCGCCTCGAACTCGCCGCCGAGATCGGCAAAGTGAAGCGCAGCCAAGGCGGACAAATCTACGTCGCCGAACGCGAGGACGCGGTCTTTCGAAAAGTCACCGGCCGCAACCAAGGCCCGATCAAAAACGAGGCCCTGCGCGCGATCTACCGCGAGATCATGTCGGCCGCCATTGCGCTGGAGAAGCCGCTGATGATCGCCTACCTCGGGCCCGAGGCGAGCAACACGCACGCCGCCGCGATGAAGAAATTCGGCGCGAGCGTGGACTATCACCCGATGGCCACGGTGAGCGATATCTTCACCGCCGTCGAAAAGGGCGAGACCGACTATGCAGTCATCCCGATCGAAAACTCCACCGAAGGCTCCGTGCGCGAGGCGCTCGATAGCTTTGTCGAGAGCGAGCTGAAGATCGTCGCGCAGCTCTACCTCGAGATCAATCACGCGCTCATCTCCAACTCGCGCCTTGAGGACATCGAGCGCGTGTACTCCAAGGATCAGGCCCTCGCGCAGTGCCGCCACTGGCTGCAACGTCACTTGCCCCACGCGCAGCTCGTCGATGCGCCGAGTACCTCACGCGCGGTGCAGATGACCAAGAGCGAGCCCGGCACCGCAGCGGTGGCGAGTGAACTCGCGGCTGAATTTCACGGCGTGCCGGTCGTCGAGCGCAACATCCAGGACAAGGCCGACAACACCACGCGCTTCTTCGTCATCGGCCGCAGGCCCTCGGGTGCGGTCGGCAATGGCAAGGATGTGACGAGCTTCCTCGTCTCCCTCGGCGACGAAGCCGCGTCGCACTCCGGGGCACTGCTCAAGATGCTCATGCCCCTCGCCGAGCGCGGGATCAATCTTTCGAAAATCGAGTCGCGCCCGAGCAAGAAGCGCCCGTGGGATTACTATTTCTTCCTCGATGTCACCGGCCACTACGAGGACGCCTCGATGAAGGCCGCCCTCGCCGAGCTGAAGAAATTCTGCCCGCTGGTGAAGTGGCTCGGGAGCTATCCGGCGGTGAGCTGAGGCAGGTGGGGAGCGTGCAGGAGGGGGGGGCGTTACGAAAAAAGGCGCGCGCCTCCTAGAGTGAAGGCGCGCGCGGTGTCGCTAGCGGAAAGGGATCGGAGGTAGGAGCCTGCTCGCAGGCGATGGCATATCAGGTTCCTAGGGGCGCGTTAGCCCATCGCCTGCGAGCAGGCTCCCACCTCCGGGCTCTCAGCTCTTAGCTCTAGACTCTCAGCTTTGGCCCGCGATTTATCCCAGCAGCACCTGCCACTGGTTCTCCCGCGCGGAGCGGGCGGCTTTGAGGGCGCCGAGGGCGACGTAGCGTTTGTAATCCTGGCCGGCGAGTTTGACCTTGGGGGATTCGTAACCGTCGTCGCTGAGGCGTTTTTGGAGGACGGCGTCGATGCCCTTGAGCTGGGAGCCGCCGCCGGTGATCACGATGTTTTGGAGGAGCGAGACCACGGAGTCGGAGGGGGCGCGCTCGATGAGCGAGGTGAGCGACGGATAGATTTTATCGATGAGCGTATTGCAGGCGCGCGCGATGACGTCGGCCAACTCGATGGTGTGCGATTTGCCGCCCATGATGACCTTGACCTCGAGCGGGCGGCGCGAGGGGCCGACGTAGCCGTGGGCCTCTTTGATTTCGCGGACCTTGTGGCGGGAGAGGCCATTGTTGGGATAGGTGCGATTCAGCTCCTCGTGCATGATCTGATCGATGGCATCGCCGGCGAAGGGGATGCTGATCTGGTCTTCGCTCGTCGGGAAATAGCCCTGCACGAGACAAAGGTCGCTCGTGCCGCCGCCGATATCGATGAAGAGCGAGTTGACCACGGGGTCGAGATAACCGGGCTGGCCCACGCGCGAATCGTCGCGGTAGCCGAGCGCGGAGAGGAACGGCTCGGGAATGAGCAGCACCCGATCGAAGACTCCGTAGGAGCAACGGCGAATGCTCTCCCGTGCCGACTCGTCGGCATTGGCCGGCACACCGATGACGGCGCGGATCTCGGCGGTGCCGGAGGGGTCGGCGAGCGTGCGCATGTAGCGCAAAAAATCCTGCGCGGCCTCGACCTCGGCGATCACGCCCTCGGCGACCGGGGCGACGAGGCGCACGTGCAGCATGGCGCGCAGCGCTTCCTCGCCGAAGATCATCGTGGCGTTGTTGGTGATGATGCCGTCGACGATGCCATCTTTGACGTAGCCCACGACGGACGGCACGACCTTGCTCACGGTGATATCGGTGCCGGTGGACGGGCCGGCCAGAAGGCACGACTTGTTCGTGCCGAGATCGAAGCCGACCAAGATGGTCTTGGACTTCGTGCCCGGGGGGCGCGGCGCGGACGAGGCGGGCGTGGACGAATACGGCGGAGCGAGAGTGGGAGAGGGAGCGGCGACGGGCTTTTCGAGGGTGGCTGTTGTCATGAGTCTAGTTGGTTGTCTGTGGTTGATGACGAGTCGTAGCCGGAGAATCAGGAGGCGCGGCGCGTGGGGCGCTCTTGCGCGAGCATATCGTCGATAAAATCTGCGATGGACGGCGCGGTGGTGCGGACGGGGCGAGGAGTGGGAGTGGGCCGACGGGACGTTGACGGGGTTGCCGCAGTGGAGGGCTCGGGGGCCGCAACGGAAGCGGCCTGCACCGAGTGGGCCGGCGCAGAGTGCAGTGTGTGCGCGTAAGATTGAGATTGAGCGGCGGCGACCGGGGCGAAGGTGAAGGCGCTGCGCAACTGCTCGACGATCAGCGGGCCGATGATTTCGGCGAGGGCCTGGGCTTCGAGGACGCGTTTTTCTTCCGCGACGAAGAGCGCCTGCACGCGGGGATCGAGATCGGCGGTCGGGGGCAGCGCGGAGATGGCGCGCGCAAACTCGTGGTCATGCAGTTGCCCTGCTTCAGCCTCGCGACCGGTGTGCCGCAGGAGACAGATGCGCCGACAGAGCTGAACCACGACGTCCCACGGCGGCATGGTCGGAAAATTTTCCGAGGCGGTAAAAACGGAGCTCAATGTTCGCGCCGCTAGACCACGCTCGTTTCCGCTGGTTCGCGGAAATATTTTCCGGAGCACTTACTCTTTTTCTGAACGTTTTTCGACGCGCGTTTCCGGTGCGCTGGGGGCGTCGTCGTGGTGCTGGAAAATCGCCCATAATCCGCCAACCACGACGGCGAGGACGACGAAGGCGGCGAAGAAATAAATCAGGCAGCCTTTGCGCACATCGGTCTTCAGCGTGTCGGGCGGGACGCGATATTCGTCGAGGATCGCCTCGGCGACGGCGACCACTTGCGGATTTTCGTCGCTGGCGGTCGTCGAGTTTTTCGCGCGATCGGCGGCGTGGCGGGCGATCGCGGCGGCCTGGCCGGCGAGGTAGCTGGAACTCGAAGCGGCGGGGGCGGCGAGGGGACGAACGGGCGCGGACGGAGGTAGCGGCCACGGCTCCGTCCGAAGAGGAGAGGAGAGCGGGGGAAGGTCGTAGCCGATCTTGGGCGCTGCGCCGGCGGCGGAGGCGGCTTCGATCTCGCGATCCAGCCAGGCCAGATGCTCTTCGATCAAGGCGCGCTGGCGGAGGAGGTCTTGGAGCCGGTCGGACATGCGTGGCTCAGACGCTCATGCGAGCCGAGGGGGCCTAGCAACACACAAAAAAAGCGCCGGACTTTCGTCCGACGCTCAAAATGCAAACGACTAAGCGGGAGGGGTTAGGCGGTGACGATGGCGACCTTGCGGTGAGCCTTGTCGTACTGGACGGTGCCGTCCTTGAGGGCGAAGAGGGTCCAATCGCGACCGACGCCGACATTCTTGCCCGGGTGGAGCTTGCTGCCGCGCTGGCGCATGATGATGGAACCGGCGGTGACGGACTCGCCGCCGAATGCCTTGATGCCGAGACGCTTGGAGTGGCTCTCGCGACCGTTGGTCGATGTGCCCTGACCTTTTTTGTGTGCCATGGTGGGTGTTTCCTTTTAAAAATTAGGCGTTGATGGACTCGATCTTGATGACGGAGAGCTCCTGGCGGTGACCGCGTTTGCGCTCCATACCCTTGCGCTTCTTCTTCTTGAACACGATGACTTTGTCACCGCGCTTGTTCTCGAGAATCTTGGCCGAAACCGTGGCGCCCACGAGGGTGGGGGTGCCCACCTTGTAGTCGGCACCAGCGCCAGCCGCGAGCACGTCTTTGATTTCAACGGTCGAGCCTTTTTCAGTGCCGGGATAGCGGTTCACGATAAGGATGTCGCCCTCGGTGACAGTGAACTGCTGGCCTTGGGTTTTGATAGTGGCTTTCATAAATAAAACGCTGAGCAAAGCGTTTTTGGGCCCCGGTAGGCAAGGATTATTTACTCAACGTAACACAAAACCCGCGAGTTACCCAGTCGGCTCGAAAAAAGGCTCCGGAAATTCCGCCACGCCGGGGTGCGCGGCGTTGGCGGCGGCGTAGGGCAAGGCGTAGGCAACCGCATCGCGCAGAGGGAGTTGGCGGATAAACGTCGCGTGTAGGATACACGCGAAGAGGACGTCGCCCGAACCCGTGGCCGAGACCTCGCGAACGGCCGGCGGGATCAGCGTGGCGAGCGTGCCGTCGGTCTCACGGAGGCTCACCGCGTGCGGGCCATCGCTCACCACCCAGCGCCGGGCGGTGGTGGGGAGGGGCAGATGGGCGAGATCGGGCGCGAAGGCGCGGAGCTCGTCGGCATTGATCTTAATGAGCGCGAGCGGTTGCGCGGCGGCCCAGGCCAGCGGCGGGCCGTAGGTATCCGCGGCGAGGATACCGCGCGCCTGCCAGCGGAGGAGCGCGGCGCGGAGCGGATCGAACTCGGCACCGGTCCAGCCGGGGAAGCTGCCGCAGAGAGCGAGGACTTGGCCGGCGGGTTGGGCGTCGAGAAAATCGGCGCAGGCGCGGACGGCCGCGGCGTCGGGGGCGGAGTCTCGGCCGAGGAAGGTGGTTTCGGGCAGCGGGGGCGTGGGCGCGGGGGAGAGAGGAACGAACTCGGGAGCGGGGGTGGAAGGCGACGGCGAGGCGGGGGGGAGCGTGCGGACGACGGTGCCGGTGCGGGTGGGCGTCGAGGAGGCGAAGGCGCGATACGGGAAACCGCGCGCGGTGAGCCACGCCTCGCACTCCGCGCCAGGGGCGCCGCCGGTGAAGCAGAGGGCGGTGGTGGGCGCGCCCAGGCGTGTGAGCATTTTGGATACGTTGATGCCCTTGCCCCCGACTTGAAAACTTTCGGCGCGGGCGCGCTGGGTTTGGCCCGGAGCCCACGTGTCAAATTCCAGCGTGCGCTCGGCGAGGAGGTTGCCGGTGAGGGTGAAGATATGCGGGGTCATCGGTGACAGGAACCTCTGGGCGAGGCTCACGACGGCGGCGTTCTAGTTCTCGCCGGCGCGGCTTTCTTTTCGTCGCGGTAGAAGACGTAGTTCGTGAGGAAACTCAGGCCAAAGACGCCGCTGAGCGTGCGGATATTGCGCATCGCGCCAAACACCATCGTGAGCGAGCTGGCCTGCGGTTCGTGCACGCGCAGCAGGAGCAGGCAGCCGGCGAGGGCGAGCACGGGCTGGAGGGCGAAGCAGACGTGGTAAACGAAGAGTGGGTCGGCGCCGTGGCCGAGGGTGCGGGAGAGGATCCAGCCGCCGGTGATCGGGGCGATGGCGGCGACGAGGGAGGTGACCGCGAGGTGGATGCCAATGGCGAGGCCCTTGGCCTGCACGGGGATCAGGCGCAGGAGGATTGTGAATTGCCCGAGGATGAAGCCGGCGCTCGTCGCACCACCCCAGAGCCACATGCCGTAGAGCATCTCGGCGTTGTCGGGCTTGAGGATGCACCAGAGGAAATTTTGCACCTGCCAGAGGATGAGGGAAAAGGTCATCACCGCTTTGTTGCCGTAGCGGTCAAGCAGGGGGCCCCACGCGGGCAGCGAGAGCGCGCCGCCGAGCTGCGAGAGCGTGAAGAGCACGCCGACATCGAAGGCGGAAAAATCCAGCTCCTCGAACATGAAGATGTGGTAGAACGGGCCGAAGCAATTGGACGCGAACGACCACACGGCGCCAAAGGCGATGAAGGCGAGGAGGGACTTCGATTCGCGCACGAGGGCGACTTGCTCGCGAATCGGCAGCGCGACGACGGGGACTTGTTTACGAGTGCGGGCGGGTGTCTGCGACTGCCAGCGGAGCGAAAAGCAACGCATCCCGCCGGCGACCACGATGAGGGCCTGAAAAACCGTGACCGAGTAATTCCACTCGGCTAGCGCCCAACCCGCCCCGAGCACGAAGACGAGCGTGGAGACCTGCAGCGTGCCGTTGCGCCGACCGAAGTATTTTCCGCGGAGGCGGGTCGGCACCCATTCTTGAATCCACGCATTCCACGAGACACCAGCGATGGCGGAAAAGAAACTCGAGATGAGAAACCACCAGATGAACACGCGCCCAGCCGTGGCGGGATCGTCGCGTGGCACCCACGGCAAAAATATGCCGAGCGCCACCCACGTCGCGAGATGGCACGACGCGGCGGTGACGGTCACGAACTTCGGCGGCTTCCACTTCGCGATGAACGGCGCGGTGAAAATCTGGAGGAAATTCGCGATGAAGGGCAGCGCGCTGATGAGGCCGATGGTGGTCTTGGGGAGCGGGTAACCCTTGGCCACGAGCGCGGTCATGAAGACATTGACCGGCAGCGCCATCGTCACGATCGGCATCGCCATCACGCCCTCGGCCACGGTGGTGCGCAGGGAGCGACGCAGGTCGGCTTTGTAGTGAGCGGCGGTGGGCTGCGTGGTGGTTGCGTTCAAGATATCTTTGGACCCATTCAATAGGCGATGAGCCGTATTGTGAACGTGAAAGAGCTGACGACACAGAAAACGGTGGCGCTGGCCCGCTGGTTGCTCGGAAAGCACCTTGTGCGTCGGCACGCGGACGGTCGCGTCGAGGCGCGCATGATCGTCGAGACGGAGGCGTACGACGGAGAGCACGATCTCGCGTGCCACGCGCGCGTGGGCCGCACGAAGCGCACCGAGATCATGTATGCCGAGGGCGGCGTGTGGTATGTGTACCTCTGCTACGGCATCCACGAGATGCTCAATCTCGTGGTCGGCCCGCGCGATTATCCGGCGGCCGTGCTCATTCGCGGCGTGGAGGGCGCGGTGGGGCCGGGGCGGCTGACGAAGGCGCTCGGCATCGACCGAAAGCTGAATGCGCTCTCGGCACTCGATGAGACCACGGGGCTTTGGCTGGAGGATCGCGGCATCGTGGTGCCGCGAAAAGACGTAGAGATCACGCCGCGCGTGGGCGTCGATTACGCGGGGCCGGTCTGGGCGGCGAAGCCATGGCGCTTTATTTATCGGCCGCAAGCGCCGTCCGTACCGCCTGCTGTACGCGTGCGGGCGAAAGCGAAGCGAGCGCTGGGTCCGGCTCCGCGCGCAGAATCGTAACGTGCGGCGCGGGCGGAGCCCAGGTGGCGGGGTCGGTGGGGCCGAAGAGTAAGATGCTCGGCACCTCGCACGCGGCGGCGAGGTGGCTCACGCCGGAATCGTGGCCGAGGAAGAGGCGACACGACGCGAGTTCGCGGGTGAGAGTGGTGAGGGGCAGCGCATCGGCGCTCGTACCGAAACGCGCGAGCGCGGAGGCGGCAGTCTGATCGGCTTCACCCGTGATAATAAGTAAGTCGGCGTTGAGCTCTTGCGTGAGCCAGTCGCAGAGCTCGATCCAATGTGCGAGCGGCCAGTTTTTCCGAGGGGAGCCACTGCCGGGGTGGAGGGCGATGCGAGGCCTCGATGAGGGTTGGTCTGAAAAGGTAAGGCGCGTTATCCCTAACGCGCCGCTCGGGGGACTCGACGCCTGAGGGGGTGGCGGCTTAGGGACAAGCCGCCCTACCTCGGACGCAGTGGCGGCGGGATTTGCGACGAGAAACGGAGCGATTGCGGGCTGAGCGAGCGAGTACCACAGGCGGCGCGGGGTGAGGCCGAGCGCGCGCAGCGGCTCGCAGTAGTGGGCGGCGGCGGGGGCCTGCGTCGGCATCGCGGCGGCGGACAAAAAAGTCTGGGCGGCGCGGAGCGGAAAACGGGCGCGCAACTCGCCGTCAGGGTCGGGCCAATAGCTGATGATCAGATCAAATGCGGCCAGCTCCTGGGCGAAATTCGCGGGCAGCGGCGTGGAGCTATAAAGGGTAGCCCAGCGCGCTTCGTGCTGTGAGTGCACGCGGTCGAGCAGGCCGGCGTCGCGAGCCAGCGCGGCGGCGGTGGCATTGCCCGCCAATTCGATTTGCGCCTGCGGCCAGCGTTCGCGCAGGAGCGCGAGGGCGGGGAGGGTTACGATGAAATCGCCCAGCGCGCCGCCCCTAAGGACGAGGATTTTTTTCATCCGGCGGCGGGGCGGCCGTTTCCGTAGTCGCGGCGGGTGCCGAGGCGGACGGAGCCGGCGATGGTGTCGTCGAAGATGAGACCGGGGCCGGGGCGGTGGGCGGCTGGTAGCGAGTCAGGGTGGCGGTGCCGGTGCCGATTTTGAATTCCACTTCGAAACGCACGGGCAGGTGCTGCTCGTCCTGCGAGATCCAGACATGGACGGTGGAGCCGCGTTTGAACATCCCCTTGAGCGGGCCTTTTTCCATGCGCGGCTCGAGCACGACGGTCTTGAACGTGCCGAGCGAGGTGCTGATCTCCTCGTAGCGCAGAGCACGGAGCGTGAGCTCGTAGAACTCGTTATCGAACATCACGAGGGCATCGCGGGAGTCGCCGGGCTTGAGATTCCAACTGCGCGTATTGATGAGCGCCGTGATGAGGTCGAGGGGATCACCGGCGGGCATCGGGATCGTCTGCGATTTTTCCGGCGCGCCGGGCACCGTGTAGAGCGCCTTGGCCGCGACGTAATCGAAAGCGACGGTGTGCTCCGCTTTTTTGTTCTTCTGCTGCGTGAGCTCGGAGAGGGAAAAGAGCTTGCCGGTCTTGGCGTCGAAGAGTGATTCGGCTTTCGCGTCGAAGGTGAGAAGGAAGCGCGCGAGACCTTTCGTGGCGGTGGTGGTTGTGACTTTCAGGCGCGGGGTGGGGCCGGTGGTATCGGGCTGCGCGGAGATTTTGATTTCTCCGGCGCCGGGAATCACAGCCCACGATACGCGATAGGTAAACGCTTCGCCTTCGCCCAAAGGGGGAGTCGCCGCACGCAATGAAACGACGGCAAGGAGGGCGAGTAAAACAAAACGAAAAATCATAGAGACGGACGACACCCTAGAGACGGCAATGGGCGTCGGCAAAGTTTTCGTTTTGCGTCATACGTCAATGCAATCGGGAACGAAATGTTTAGATGGGAATGGTGTGCGAGATGGCGCGGGCCGGTGGGAGAAGGAATTCTAAACCACGGATGAACACAGATGGATACGGATAATAGAGGAGAAAGAATTTATTAACCGCGAAGTTCGCGAAGAGGAGCGAAGATTGTACGCGAGATTTCTGTGGTGAGGGGACCTAGGATTAAAAGCAGGCTTTATTAACCAGGAAGGACGGAAAGAACGGGGAGATAAATTTTCCGTTGAGTTGAGAATGACCGTGGCGGGCGGATATTTCAGCGCGAGGTAGGCGGCATGGGCGCGGCGGGGCGCGGGACGGCGAAGATGCGCTTCGGCGTCACGGCCCAGAGGGTTTCGTGCGGGGTGAGTTGATCGTTCCACGGGGCGCCGGCGGCCCACGGGGAAAAGGCCGGGAGGATGAGGCGGCGCGGGGACGCGACGAGGGCGGGGATTTTGAGACGGCCGCCGGCGCCATCGTACCAGGAAAACGCGGGGTGGTGGTGGCCGATGATTTCGAGTGTGGCTTCGGGCGCGGTGAGCGGGCGGTCGCCGTGGTGGAAGAAGAGGTCGCCACGGTGAAGCGACTTTGTGGTGGCGACGGACCAGCGGTGGTCGTGGTTGCCGGCGAGGACCGTCACGGTGACGGAGGTGGGGGCGGCGCGGAGCCAGGCCTCGGCGGTGTCGCGGCCGGTGAGCGTGTGGAGGGAGTCGCCGAGCCAGAGCAACTCGGCGGGTTGGTAATCGACGAGGAGGGCGTCGAGGCGCGTGGCGATCTCGGTGTCGCCCCACATGGGGAGGAGATTGCCGCGGGCGCGGTGGCTCACGGCGTAGCCCCAATGCAGATCGGCGACGACGAGCGTGCGCGTGGCCGCGACCCAGAGGGCGAGGCGGGCATCGAGCCAGAGGCCGGGACGAATTTCAGTGCGCGGCGGCGGTAGCGGCGAGGCTGCCATACATTTCGTGATAGAGGCGCTCGATGGTGGTCTCGGGATCCTCGAGCATCATGGTCTCTTTGATCTTGGAGACGAACATGCCAAAGGAAAACGGGCTCACGCGCTCGATGCGCTGAAATTTCCACGGCAGCGTGGCGGCGCGCTCGAGGAAGCCGAGGGCGCGGGGCAAATCGAGGAAGCGCAGCGTGACCTCGGCGTAGGCCTCGGCCAGCAGCGGATGATCGGGCTCGTAGCGGCGGAGCACATCGAAAATGATTTCCGAACTCCACTGCAGCGAACGCGCGCCGCGCTCGGCGCCATGGACGCGACGCGGGACCATGAGACCCGTTTGGGAGACGCCGCGGAATTGCCACTTCACGAGATTGCTCTCGGCGAGGGCGGTCCGCATCGCGTCTTCGGCGCCGGCGCGGGCGAAGAGCGGACGCCACGCCTCGACGGTGTCGAGCGCCTGAAACGATTTCAACGTGAGCAGGAAACCGTAGTCATCGATGGTGACGAGGGCATTGCCACCGACGGTATCGCGCACGCGCTGCGCGACGATGCGGGAGAGCGCGTCGTTGCCCGAGCGCCCGATGAGAGAGTGGAAAAAGACATGAACGAGATCGCCGGTCGGCGGGCGATACGACTCGATGAGAAAAAAGTCGGACGTCGGCACGACGGAGATGCGGGCCTGCAATTCGAAGTGCGCGATGAGGGCGGCGCAGTTGGCGGCGGAGAGATGATACTTGTGCTGCAACCACGACGTGGCCTCGGCGCTGCCGAGGCGCTGGGCGACCTCGGAGCGGAGCCGGCTGACCTCGGCGGCGACGCCGCTGGCGAGGGGCATCTTGGCGGCATTCCAACGCGGGATGGTGGGCAGCGAGGAATCGGCGCGGGCGACGAACACGGTGAGCAGGCGAATCGCTTTCACGCGCAGGCAGCGGCCATTGAGGACGAAGACATCGCCCTCGCGCAGGCCCTTGGTAAAGGTTTCCTCGACGGTGCCGAGATTGCGCGCGCCGAGGCGGACCGAGACCATGTTGTCGGTCACGATGGTGCCGACGTTTTGGAAGAGATCGCGCGCGATGCGCGGGGCGGGGAGGACGAGGCGACCCTCGTCGCTGACGATCACCTTGCCGAAGGTGTCGCGGTATTGGCGCTCCAGGGAGACGCCGCCGCCGGCGAGGTAGCGCAGGATGCGGTCGAAGTCTTCGCGCGTGAGCGTGTGAAACGGATAGCTGCGTCGCACGAGGGCGAACGCGGTGTCGGGCGTGTGGCGGCCGAAGACGGCGAGACCGACGAGCGTCTGCGCGAGGACATCGAGGGGATTGTCGTGCAGCCGCACGGGCTCGGCGGCGCGCAGCGACATGAGGCGCGCGGTGGCGGCGCACTCGGCGAGATCGTTGATATTGGTGGCGACGAGGATGCCGTGGCTCGTGCGGTCGAGCGCGTGGCCGGAGCGGCCGAGACGCTGGAGCGCGCGCGAGACGCCTTTCGGCGCGGAGACCATGACGACGGTATCGATCGCGCCGATGTCGATGCCGAGCTCGAGCGACGTGGAACACACGACGGCGCGCAGCTCACCGCGCTTGAGGCGATCCTCGACCTCGAGGCGGATCTCGCGGTCGAGCGAGGCGTGGTGGACCTCGATCTCGCCGGCGAGGTCGGGCTGCAGTTGTTTCAAGCGCAGGCCGATGCTCTCGGCGCCGCTGCGGGTGTTGGTAAAGATGAGCGTGGTGCGGCGACCGAGGAGGAGCGAGGCGAGCTCCTTGAGCACGCGCGTGGCGGTGAAGCCGGCGGGCGGGTAGGCATTGGCGCGCAACGGCGAGAAGACCTCGATACGCGCGGTGCGGTGCTGCGTGATCTCGGCGATGGCGCAGGGGCGGCCGGGGCCGGCGAGAAAGGCGGCGACCGTTTCAAGCGGCGCGACCGTGGCGGAAAGGCCGATGCGCGTAAGCGGCGGGCCCTCGCGCATTTCTTCCAAACGCTCGGCGCCGACCATGAGGAGGGAGCCGCGTTTGTTTTCCGCGAGTGCGTGCAATTCGTCGACGATGAGGAAGCGTACGCTCTTGAGCAGCGGTTCCCACGAGGGCTGGCAGAGGAGCAGCGTCAGGCTCTCGGGCGTGGTGACGAGGAGGTGCGGGGGCTTGCGCTTTTGTTTCGCGCGCTCGGCAGCGGTGGTGTCGCCCGTGCGCGAGCCGATCCGGAGCCAATCCCAACCGAGCTGAGCGACGGGCTCGTGGAGATTTTTTTGGAGATCGTAGGCGAGCGCGCGGAGGGGCGAGACGTAGATGGCAACGATGCCGTTGGGGAGGGACTTGGCTTCGTGGGCGCGGATGAGGTGATCGAAGATGCCGAGGAAGGCGGAGAGGGTCTTGCCGCTGCCGGTGGGCGAGGAGACGAGCGTGCTGCGGCCGGCGATGATCTCGGGCACGGCGAAGTGCTGCGCGGGAGAGAAGTCGGCGAAGCGCGCGCTGAACCACGTGGCGAGTTGGGGGTGCAGCGTGCGGAGAAGCGCGGCGCGCGAGAGGGCGGGGGCGGCGAGGCGGGTGATCATCGCTTCAGCGAATCAGCGCGCCGGGGCGGACTGAACTAAGGCAGAAGAATTTAACCACGGATGGACACAGATGAACACGGATGCAGGGCAAAACAGATTGAACCGCGAAGTTCGCGAAGAGGCGCGAAGGTGGTAAGCGAGCTTCGCGTTTCGTGGTGGATTTCGTAGCTTATAAGGCTTGAACAAGAAGGCCGGGAAGATCGGGAAGGAGCGGCGGATGGCGTGAAGATAGGAGGGGGAAGGATGGGCGCAGATTTTTCAACGGCGGAGGGCGTAACGTCCGCTCTTTTCCATCCGTGTTCATCTGTGTCCATCTGTGGTTTCAAAACGAGAGTTGTTGTTCGGCGTCGGGCGTGACGCCGGCGAGTTTGCGGCAGGTGGCGAGGGTGTCGATTTCGGCGGGGGTTTTGTCGGTGCGGATGCGGGCGATGCGGGGGAAGCGGAGGGCGAAGCCGCTTTCGTGGCGCTTGCTGGGCTGGATGGAATCGAAGGCGATTTCGAGGACGGTGTCGGGCACGACGAGGCGGTAGCGGCCTTTGACCTCGAGGGTATGCGCGAGGAAGTGCTCGGTGAGCTGGGCGATCTCGACATCGGTGAGGCCGGAGTAGGCTTTGCCGACGGTAAGGAGGCGGTCGGTCTCGGGGTCGCGGATGGAGAACGTGTAGTCGCTGAGGACATCGCGGCGCTTGCCGTGGCCGTACTCGGCGCCGACGACCACGACGTCGAGGGTGGCGTAGGCTTTTTTGAGTTTCAGCCAGGCGAGGCCGCGGCGGCCGGGGGTGTAGAAACTCAGTGGGTCTTTCGCGAGCAGGCCCTCGTTGCCGCGCTGGCGGGAGGCGAGAAAGGCGGCCTCGATGTCGAGGGCGGTGTGGGCTTGGGTGATCGGCGCGAGGGTGAGGAACGTGTAGAGTTGAGAGGTGAGAGTTGAGAGAACAGAAGAGAGCTGAGCGCGGCGTTCGGAGAGTGGTTTTTTCAGGAGTGATTCGCCGTTGAGCCAGAGGAGGTCGTAAGCAGAGAGGGAGACGGGGATTTCGGCGCCGAGGAAGAAATCGTCGCCCTTGCGACCGAGGCGTTTTTGGAGCTCGGCGAACGGGAGGGCGCGGCCGTCGCGCCACGCGAGCAACTCGCCATCGAGAATGAAATCGCCGGGCCACTTTTGCGCGGCGGCGGCGAGATCGGGGAACTGCGCGGTGATGCGATGGAGGTCGCGCGAGAAGAGCTCGACGCGGTCGCCCTGTTTATGGAGCTGGCAGCGGATGCCATCGTATTTTTCCTCGAGCCAGACGGGTGGAGCGAGCCGCGCGAGGATGGATTCGGCGGTAGGCTCGGGGCTCGCGAGCATGAACTGCAGCGGGTGGAAAATGCGCAGGGCGATGTCGCCGAGGCGATCGGCGTGGGCGGCGCGGACGACGGCGGCGAGATCGCCGGAGAGCATGACGGCCTCGCGCACGGCTTCCAGAGGGCGCTGGAAGGCGGCGGCGACGGCTTCATCGAGCAGGCCCTCTTTCAGGCCGATGCGGAGATCGCCGGTGATGATTTTGACGAGGTAGCGGGCCTCGGCGGGGGCGAGGGCGACGAGCTGCGTGCGGAGTTGCGCGAGCTTGTCGGCGGGGCCGCGCGCCTCGGCGGCGCGGACGAAGAAGGCGGTGAGGTCGGCGAGCGTGGCGCCGGTGGGCGTGGTTTGACCCTCGAGGATGGCGGCGGCGGCATCGCCGGCGTCAGGAAAACGCTGATACGTGGCGCGGTAATCGGCCTCGTTGAGGCCGGTGACTTCGAGGAGGGCGCGCTTGACGACGGCCCAGCCGAGATTGAGCGCGCGGTCTTCGGATTGAGCGAAAGGGCGGCCTGTCAAAAAGACGGCGGCGCGGGCGGCGTCGTCGACGGGGAGCGAGGCGAGGTAGTCGGCGAGGAGGCGGATCTTGGCGAGTTTGCTATCGGAGGCTTTGACCTCGTCGGCGACGGCGGCGAAGCGGGCGAAATCGGATGGGGTGGCGAGCCGAGTGGGGACGGCAGTGACAGAAGGGGCGTCGGGGGTAGAGGAGTTGGAAGCGGGGGTGGGCGGCGCGGAGGCGGACGACGGGGAGGCGGCGGGCGGGGTGGGTTTCTTTTTCGAATTGGCGAAGGGCGGATTGCTCGCGGCGAGGGAGAGGTCGAGCTGGTTGTCCTGGCCGATGGCCCAGGCCTCGGTACCGCGGTCGCGGAGATCGCGGGCGAATTCGCGGGCGAAGCCGTGGAGCGTGAGGACTTTCTTCGGCTGGACGAGTTCGACGAACCGAATGAGGTCGGTGTAGTCGGCGTGGTCGGAGAGGGGGAACGCGGCGTCGGTTTGGAAGCGGAAGTGCGAGCCGGGGTCGAGGGCCCAGCCGGTGATCATGGCGGTGCGGCGGGCGGGCATCTGCTTGAGGAACGAGGAGGCACCGGACTGCGGCGGACAGATGACGACGTGGCCGGCGCGGTCGGCAGCAGAGAAGGCGCGATAGGCGGGGAACGTGATGCCGAGCTCCTCGTAGACCTTGGTGAGCTTGAGCGTCTGCGGGTGGAGCATCACGGGGAGGCCGGCGCTCGCGAGGCTGGCGAGGAGCTCCTGGCTCTTGCCGAGGCTGTAGCCGTAGAGGACGGGATTCTCGCCGTCCTCGAGGGTGAGGCGACAGAAGCGGACGATGTCGGCGAGGACTTTTTCCGTGGGCGGGAGGATGTAGTGGGGTTTCCCATACGTCGTCTCCATGATGAGGACTTCGGCGTGCGGCGTGGCGCACGGTTCGGCGGAGAGGCCGCGGCGGAGCTTGAAGTCGCCGGTGTAGAGGAGAGAACCGTGCGCGGCGTGCTCGAGGAGAATTTGCGCGGAGCCGAAGATGTGGCCGGCGGGGTGGAGCGTGACGGCGGTGTCGGCGTTGAGCTGCTCCGTGTGGCCGAAGGGGAGGATGTGCTCGATGCGCTGGCCCGGCATGCGGGCTTGCATCAGGCGCGCGGTGCCCTCGGAGCAGAGCGTCTCACGGTGATCGGCGAGGTGATCGAAGTGGGCGTGCGAGACGAAGGAGCGCTGGGTGGGAAAGTGCGCGTCGAGCCACCAGCCGATTTGCGGCAGGTAGAGGCCATTGCGGTATTGGACGTCCCACGGCATGCGTTACAGGAAGGAGGGCGAGGGTGAGGGAGTTAAAGGATCGGGAATCGGGAGTAGAGCAAATCGGCGGGGCGTAAGAAACGCGCGGATTTTTAACCACGGATGGACACAGATGGACATGGATGGATACGGATCCGAGCCCGAGGGATTAAGCGCAACGATGCGAAGGCGCGAAGGTGGGAGCGAAGGGGCGGAGGATTTGAACAGAAGGAAACGAAGGGAACGAAGAGTTTGGCGGTGCGCGCGGATGGACCGGGATTTAGGCCTGAGAGATTAAACGCGAAGGCGTGAAGATGCGAAGGCCGGAGCAAAGGGAGCGAGGACTTGAGCAGAAGGAAACGAAGGGAACGAAGAGTCTTGAGTCGGGTGCGGGTGGATGGGGTGTGGTAGGGGCGCGAAAGGGCGTGGGGGATCGACGGTTGGCGGGTGCGATCGATGCGTGGAGCGGTGGGGCGGTGATCGCCCTCGGCGGTTGGGAAACCGCCGCTCCCTTATGAGTCAGCGGCGGATGGCACCGAGGATGAGGGCGAGGAGGACCACGATGGCGGCGAGCCACCAGTACCAGGCGAGGCCGCGGCGGAGGGGGCGGGGCGGCGGGGTGGTTTCGCCTTCGAAGGCAGAGTCGGGGAGGTCGAGGCCGTCGTAGCGGGTGTCGTCATTTTCGCGCCAGCCGGTGCGTTCGTCGGCGCCGCACTCGGGGCAGGCTTTGGCGCCGCGCGGGATGGCGGCGCCGCAGTTGGCGCATTCGGAGGGGGCGGCGGGCTGGGAGGTCATGGCAAGACGGCGGGCGGCGGGGTCGGACAGGCGCCGGTCGGTGGGCGATTCGCGTGATGCCTCATCGCCTGCAAGCAGGCTCCTACGGGCAGAATCCTATCAGCCATGAGCGCGCGTGAAGTATTTTTGTTTGGCGAGGCGCCAGACGGTCACGAAGAAGGCGGTGAGCGGGATCGCGAGCAGCATGCCGAGCACGCCGCCGAAGGCGGTGCCCCAGAAGAAAATCGCGACGATGATCATCACGGGATGCAGGCCGGTGCGCTCGCCCATGATCTTCGGCGTGACGACCCAGCTCTCGATGGTTTGCACGATGGCTTTGACGAGCAGCACGAGACCGACGAGCTGCCAGCCGCCACCGGGCTCTTGGAAAAACGCGAGCGGGATCACCGTGACGAGTCCGATGATCGTACCGAGGTAGGGCACAATATTGAGGAGGCCGAGCACGAGGCCGATGAGCAGGCCGAACTTGAGGCCGACAATCGTGAAGCCCAGCGCGAGCAGCACGCCGAGGATCAGGCCGATGAGGAGCTGGCCGCGGAAAAACGTTTCCACGATGGCGACGAATTCCTTGATGAGAAACACGACGTCACCCCGGACCGACGGCTTGAGGAAGGTGAGGTGTTGGCTGATTTTTCCGAGCGGCTCGCCCCGGGCCAGCAGGAAGAAAAACAAGTAGACCGGCACGATCGCGAGGTGCGTGAAGAAAGCGACTACGCCGAGGATGCCGCCGCCCGCGGCCTTGAGCGAAGGAAGAGCGTGGGGCATGATGCTCTTGGCCTCCGTGCTGAAGGTGTCGAGGGCCTGTTGCACCATGGGATTGGCGAGCTGTTTTTGGACGAGGGCGATCCACTGCGGGTAGTGCTCGCGCAGATACGTGACGGCTTTGGCCCACAGATCAGGGAGGCTGGTGACGAAGGCGATGAGCTGCTCGATGAGGGGCGGCAGCACCGCGACCAAGATGCCGCCGACGGCGAGCGTGAAGAGCCCGTAGAGGACGAGGACGGAGGAAAGCCGGCGGAGCTTGAGGCGCTTTTCGAACAGCACCACGACGGGGCGCAAAACAAGGGCGAGCACGCCGGCCACGGCCAGCGGCCAGATCACGCTGGAGAAAAAGCCGACCAAGCGACCCAAGACGATAAACGCGCCGATGAGGAGCGCGAACGACCCGAGCGCGGCGAGCAGCGTGAGCGCATAGGCCACGACGCTGCGCTGACTGGGCGAGAGGAGCGGTTGATCAGGTTCGACGGGCATGGAGCTCTTTAGGAACGGTTACTAACAGACAGCGGAGTGTGAGCAGAGGCCAGCGGAAAGCCGGGGGAGGGTGGCGGTTTGGAAACGGGAGGGAGGTTTCCAGTGGGGCGGACGAATTTCGAAGGGGAGCGCTCGCGCAAGGGCTGTTGGGCGAAAGGCCCGAGCATTTGAACAGAAGAAAACGAAGGAAACGAAGAGCGGGAGGAGTTTTGGGGGCCGAGGTGGGCAGGGCGGGGGTGCTTTAGGGGTTTTGTCACAGAGGACACAGAGGGGCACGGAGGGAGAGCCGTGGTAAACGAAAGGGTTTGGGCGATGGACGATGGGAGCGGCTGAGGTCACTCCCAGATGTTGGGCTTCTCTTGGAGCGGGCCGAAAAAGTAGGTTTGGGGAGGTCGGCTTTAGGCCCGACGGATCGAAGGGAGCGGCGCGATCTGTGGGGCGAAAGGCCCGATCATTTG
Organism: Opitutaceae bacterium; assembly: GCA_965227745.1. Classification (GTDB taxonomy): domain Bacteria; phylum Verrucomicrobiota; class Verrucomicrobiia; order Opitutales; family Opitutaceae; genus GAS368. Next base: position 133,497 of record OZ245769.1, read on the forward strand.
AACAGAAGAGAACGAAGGAAACGAAGAGCGGGAGGAGTTTTGGGGGACGAGGTGGGCAGGGCGGGGGCGTTTTGGTTTTTTAGTCACAGAGGACACGGAGAGGCACAGAGAGGTATGGAGAGGCACAGAGTGGCACGGAGGGAGAGCCGTGGGAAACGGAAGGCTTGGGCGAGGAGCGACGAGAGTGGCGGACGTCACTCCTTCTGTAGGGCGGCTTTAGGCTTGGGGGGATCGAAGGGAGGGGCGCGATCTGTTGGGCTTAAGGCCCGATCATTTGAACAAAAGAGAACGAAGGAAACGAAGAGGGGGAGGAAATTTGGGGGACGAGGTGGGCAGGGCGGGGGCGCTTTGTTTTTTGTCACAGAGGGCACGGAGAGGCACAGAGGGAGCCGTGCGGTGCGTCGCGTCAGCGTGTGGGTTTCACGCGAGTCTCGCGGGCGAATCTACGCCTTTAGAGCGGATGCACAAGAGAGCCACAGAGGCGCGGTGCAGTCGCGCGACGTACCGTTGACCTCAGGCGGTCAGGCGTGGTCATAAATTAAGTCGGGGCGTAAAGCCCCTCCCACAGTTCAGACGGTCGGCAGCTTTGAGGGCTGCTGCGCGCAACAACGACCTGGGCCGGCAAGGAGGTCGGCGCTACTCCGCTGGGTCCTTCCTTACTTCTTCTTTGGGATGTTGACCTTGATGCTCAGGGGGTCGTCGGGGGCTTTGGTGGGCTCGGGTTTGGAGGCGGAGATGACGGGGATGGCGGCGGGGGATTTGGGGACGAAGGCGGGGCTGGTGGCGGGAATCGCGGCGAAGGCTTTATTCAGCCATTCGATCGCCTTGAGGTCGCGGAGTTTGCCCTTGTCGATTTGGCCGCCGGGACCGAGCGAGCCCATGATGACGACGATGACGCGGTGATTATTGCGGAGGGCGGTGACGCTGGTGCAGTAGCCGGCAGCCTCGGTGTAGCCGGTTTTGAGGCCATCCACGCCGTCCGCTCTGCCGAGGAGACTGTTGTGATTGACCATCTTGAAGACGCCCTGGGGGCGCTCGGGGGCGAAGTCGCGATTGCGGATCGAGGAGTATTTCAGGACGGAGGTGTTGAGCACGAGGTGGCGCGAGAGGATGGCGTAGTCGCGCGGCGTGGTGGTGTCGGCTTCGGCGAGTTTGCGACTGGCGGGCGGATAGCCGTTGGGCGTTCTAAAGGTGGTGTGCGTCATGCCGAGTTCGCGGGCCTTGGCGTTCATCTGTTCGACAAAGGCGCTGACGGAGCCGGCGGAGAAGCGAGCAAGGGCGTAAGCGGCATCGTTGGCCGACTGGATCATCATCGCGTACATGAGCTCCTCGACGGGAAAGGTCTCGCGCGCATCGAGAAATACCTGCGTGCCGCGTTCGTCGCTGTCCTCCTTGGTGATGCGGACGGGGGTGTCGAGCTTGAGAGTGCCTTTGTCGAGTTTGTCTTGGAGGACGGCGAAGGTCATCAGCTTCGTCATGCTGGCCATGGGCCCGGAGTAGTCGGCGCGGTCTTCGAGGAGGACCTGGCCGGTGGCGGCGTCGATGGCGATGGCGCCTTTGAACGCGGCGGAATTTTCGACCTCAGCGGGGCGCGTGGGCTTGGCGCGGGCGGCGGCGTGGGCGGCGAGCGGCGCGAGGAGCAGGCCGAGCGCGGCGAGCGCAAAGGTGAAGGAATGGCGCGAGAGGGAGCGCGGAAGCGGGCGCGAAAAAATCATGGGCGGACACGAGGAAACTTTTGGGGCGGGAGCGAGCAGAAAGAAGCCGGGGCGGACGGGTGGTGGACTGGTAGTGCGGAGGGGGCGGACGGTGGTGCGGAGGGGGCGGAGGTGGAGGCGGAGATTGGAATTAGAAGGAGGAGGAAGATTAGTTAGTGAAATATGGACACCGAGGAGAGCGGAGAGGGTGGAGAATTGAGAGAGTGAAGCGGAGGAAGTTATTCACCACGGAGGCGGGGAGAGGCGGAGAGGGGGGTGGGGAGACGCGGAGAAGGGGAGACGCGGAGACGGGGAGAAAGGGAGAAGGGGGGACGAGGATGAAGGGTAGATGAGGGGAAGCGGGGAGGGACGAGTTTGGGGCTGCGGATTTTTATTGGGAGGCGAAGGACGGGGGTGTTTTTTTAAGCGCGAAGACGCGAAGGTCGGAGTAAGAGGAGGTGTTGAATGAGGCGGTGGGGGTGCGGCGTGGGCGGGGCGCAGAATTTTTTTTACCACGGATGACTACGGAGACCCACACGGACGGGAGCGGATTTGGGGGACGGAATTTTTTAACCACGAAACACACGAAAGACACGAAAACGAACCACGGACTTTTGAAGAGGAGGGGAGGGAAGGATTGGCGATGGGGAGGGGAGTGAAAGGCAGCGCGTTGGGTCGGAGTGGGGCGCGGGAGGGGGCGAGGTGGGGGCGGCGGGGCGGGGACTGAGCGCGGGTGGTGGCGCTGGGTAAGAAACAGAGAAGGGCCGCGAGCGGGTGGAGGGTGGAGTCGGAAGCGCGGCGAAGGCGGGAAAAGCAGAAACGGATTCGGGCGAGCTGGAGCGGGCGAACGAACGCGGGATCAAGGGGGGTTAGGGGGCCGGCGGAAGGGGTCGTAGGCGAATCGCTTGGGGAAGCGCAAAATTACGCAGGGTAAGTAATTCTACGCGGGTGAAGATCGCACGAAAGTAGGACGGCGGCGCCCGCATCCCAGCGGGTATTTGCCGGATCAGGTGGGGCGAAAACGGGGGATTTCGCGGGATTGGCCCGTTGAAGGCTGAGTTAGCGGGGCGGGGGGTGGTCGGGCCCCGCGGGAAGGTTGGCCGGACCAGGCGGATTGAATAAGGTCGTAGCCGCGAGTGGTAGCGAACGGTGGCGCCCGTCCACTCGCTCATGCTCGCGGCTACCAAAAATCCCGACTACGATTTTTATGAAACTGCTCTCAGGGGGACTTTGGGCTAATGAGAAGGCGCGTGGGATTTCAGCCGCGGCGCGGGGTGCTCGCGCGCTGCGAGGGCGCGGCGGCTAGAGCGTTTTAGAAAAAGTCGTGGCCGCGAGAGAGGCTTTCGTCCACTCGCTCACGCTCGCGGCTACCAGAAAATACCGGCTACGGTTCTTATAAAAATGCTCTCGAAAAGGGGTGAGAGAACGGGAAGGAAGCGCGGGGTCGGGCGAGGTGATGGGCCGGACCTTGCGGTGGCTTGGGCCGCGCGGGCGGATTGCGCCAGGCGGAGTTATACCAATGTCTGGGGAGGTTTAGACTTTAGGAAGTCGGAGGGGTGCGAAAATCCTGACGGCCCGCCCGGAGGTCGGGCCCTACCCCCGGAAAAGTCTAACTATCAATAGACATTGGTATTGGGCGGTCGCGCCGGGTTGAGGGGGACGGGTTGAGCGCGGGCGTTCGGAGCCGGTTACACCCCTCCGATGGGCGGAGGCTTTTAAGCCGGCAGCGGCAGTTCGATCGTGAAGGTCGCGCCTTCGCCGGGGAGGGACGTGACGCGGATCATGCCGCCGTGGAGGCGGACGATTTCGTGGGCGATGGAGAGGCCGAGGCCGTGTGACGTCTCGCTGCCGGTGGGTTGGGAGGAGAGGCGGCTGAAGGGTTGGAAGAGGCGCGTGATCTCGGCTTCGGGAATGCCGGGGCCGGTGTCGCGGACGGAGAGGGTGGCGACGGTGGGGGTGCGCTCGATGGCGAGGCTCACGCGACCGCCCGGCGGGGTGAACTTGATCGCGTTGGTGACGAGATTGGCGATGGCCTGGTAGAGGCGGGCGGGGTCGGCGGTGATGGCGCCGGCGTTGGGTGAGGGCTCGGTGAGGACGAGGGCCTGACGCTTGGCGGCGGCCTGCCAGCGCAGGCTGGTGACCACGGCGTGGGCGATCTCGGTGAGATCGGTCTGGGCGGGGCGCAACTCGAGCTTACCGGACTCGATGGCGGCGGTGGCGAGGAGGTCTTCGACGAGGCAGAGGACGCGCTGGGCCTCGGAGGTGACGAGGTCGTAGGTCTCGGCGCGAGCGCGGGCATCGTTGGCGGCGGTGTGACGCAGGCCCTCGGTGAGATTGACGATGTTGCCGAGCGGGGCGCGGATATCGTGCGAGGCGATGCCGAGGAAGCGGGTCTTAATGCGGTCGGCCTCCTGGGCGGCGTCGCGTGCCGCGCGGGTTTCGTCGAGCACGAGGCGCTCGGTGGCGAGCTTGGTGCGGTGGTGATTGATCAAGGCGCCGACGATGACGAGGCCGAGGGCGAGGAGGGAGATGAGCCCGTAGCGCTGCCAGCGCGCGCTCTCGATTTCGGCGAATTGCGCGTGGAGCTCGGTGGCCTGGAGTTTCTTGTCGCGGGCGAGGGCGAGGATGGTCTGCTCTTTTTTCGCGAGTTCAAAGCGGGCTTCGAGATCGGCGGCGCGGAAACGGGCGCGCTCACCGGTGAGGGCTTCGCGCTCTTTGGCGGCGAGGCGCTCGGCGGCCAGGGCATCGGAAAACTCCCCGCGCGCCTCGTGGACGAGGGCGAGTTCGGCGTAGACGGCTTCGAGCAATTCGTGGCCGCCGATTTTCTCGCCGCGGGTGCGGGCGTCGCGCAGATGGACGAGCGCGTCGTCGAGTTTCCCGAGGCGACGTTCCACGCTGGCGACCTGGCGCAGCGACCGCACCTGGCCGCGGAGATCGTCGAGCTGGGCGCGAATTTCGAGCGCGCGTTGCTGGAGCTTGAGGGCCTCGGGGAGGTCGTTGGCCGCGTCGGCGACGTCAGCGAGATTCGTGAGCGAGCCGGCGGCGTCCCAGCGGTTGTTGAGCTTCTCGCGATAGGCGAGCACTTCTTGGTGGAGACGGCGGGCGGTGGGGAGGTCTTTCTCGGCGAGGGCGACATTGCCGAGATTGTTGAGCGCGGCATAGCGCAAGGGATCGTCGCCGGCGCGCTCGGCGGCGGCGAGGGCGAGTTCGGTTTGCGCGCGGAATTTTGGAATATCGCCCAGCTGACGATGCGCCGAACCGATCACGCGGTGGGCGAAGGAACGGAGGCGGTCGTCTTTGAATTGGTCGGCCAACGCGAGGAGACGCTGGCCGTAGTCGATGGCAGAGGCGGATTCGCCGAGGAGCCAGTTGACGTAGGCGAGGGCCTTGAGAAATTCGGCGATATCGCGCGGACGCTGGGCACTCTCGGCGAGGGCGAGGCCATTGCGGGCCTCGACCAAGGCGGTCTGCAAATCGGACGTTTGATAAAGGCGCAGATAGCGCGCCGCCGTGTCGGCGATGGACTTAAGGTAGTCCGGCGCCGCGTCGAGGGGCGGCTGGGGCACGATCGGCGCGTGGGTGATCTGGCGGATCGTGCTGGCGGGCGCTTTGGCGGGGGTGTCGGCAGCGCTCGAATTTGCGTTAAGCAACGAGAAGCCAATAATTAGCCAAATCAAAACGGCGATGGCCCGGCCCATGGAACTCCAAAGAGCCCAGATGTCACGGGGATGAAGCGGCGCTAGACTGGAATAACGCGGATGGATGGCTGGAAGCGTAATATTACGTAGGGGAAGCGCAATCACGGATACGTATAAATATCAGTGAAAAGCGCCGTTCGGTTGCGTTTGCAGACGCTCCGCCGTGCAAGTTACGTTCCAAAACTCCCGATGCGCGGGAAAGAGCCTCTCCGCCGCAGTCGGTTAGGCCGGAAGCTCGACGACAAACGTGGCGCCCTGGCCCGGCATCGAATCGACGCGGATAGTGCCGTTGTGTAGTCGCACGATCTCGTGGGCGATGGAAAGGCCCAGACCGTGCGACGTTTCGCGAGCGGTCGGCTGGGTGCTTAATCGACCAAAGGGTAGGAAAAGACGAGCGACCTCCTCGGCGGGAATACCCGGTCCATCGTCGCAAACGGAGAGGACGACGCGGGAGACATTGCGGACGATGGAAAGGGTAATCGTGCCGCCAGTGGGGCTGAACTTGATCGCGTTACTCACGAGATTGGCGATGACTTGGTAAAGGCGCGCGGCGTCGCCGGTGAGAAGACCGCTGTCTGGCGGCGGCTCGTGGAGCACGAGGGCCTGACGCTTGGCGGCGGCCTGCCAGCGAAGACTACGCACCACGGCGTGAGCGATTTCGGTGAGGTCGGTCGGAGCAGGGCGCAGCTCGAGCTTGCCCGAATCGAGGGCCGCCGTGGCGAGTAAATCCTCGACGAGACAGAGCACCCGCTGGGCCTCGGAGGTGATGAGATCGATCCGCTCGGAGCGGGCGTGCCGGTCGCCCGCATCGGCACCGCCGCGGAGGCTCTCGGTGAGATTGACGATATTGCCGAGCGGAGCGCGAATATCGTGTGACGCGATGCCGAGGAAGCGGGTCTTCACGCGGTCGGCCTCTTCCGCGATGTCGCGGGCCTCGCGCGTCTGATCCAGCACGCGAGACTCCGCGCGCAGCCGTACGCGCTGGAGCATGATGATCGCGCCGAGGGCGACCGCGAGGCAGATGAGGCTTACGCCGAGTGCGAGGCGAATGGCATTGGAATGCTCGAGGTCGGCCTCGGCCGCGCGCAGATCGGCGTCGCGGGCGCGGAGCTCGGCATCCTGCCGGGCGCGCTCGCCGCGCAGAAGGGCGATTTCCTGCTGGCGGCGTTCAGCCTCGTAGCGGACATTGAGCGCGGCGATTTGTTGGCGGGACTTTTCATCGAGCGCGGCGTCGGTGGCGGCGGCGAATTTTCGTTGCGAATCAAAAGCCGCGCGCCAGTCGCCGCGGGCCTCCGCGATAGCTGAATACTCGCGGTGATAAGCGGCGAGGAGTGGCGCCTGATTCATGGCCTCGGCGAGCGGGAAGCCGACATTGAGGCGCGCAAAAGCCTCGTCGATCTTGCCGCTCGCCCGGAGGGTGATCGCGTACTGCAAGTGTGCGTTGGACATGTAGCGCGGCATCGCGAGCTCTTCATAGATGGCGAGCGCCCGCTGGATGTAGGCGAGCGCCGCCGGGTAGTCTTTCTCGGTGCGGGCGATATCGGAGAGATTGATGAGCGAATCGCCCATGCCGCGGCGGTTGCCGATGGCGGTGCGGATGGCGAGGGCCTGCTCATGGAGCGTGCGGGCGCGGCTGAGATCTCCGGCATTGGTATAATTATTACCGAGGTTGTTGAGCGCGTCGGCCTCGACCACGCGGTCACCGATCTCACGGGCGATGCTGAGAGCGATTTCCTCCTCGGTGCGGGCTTTGGCCCGCTCCTTCATTTCGCCGTACACGACGGAAATGCCGAGGTGGGCGCGAGCCACGAGCGCGCGATTGCCCAACCGCTCGGCAAGCGTGATTAAGTCTTGATGGGCGGTGATGGTGGCCGGGGCGTCGCCGACGCTCCAACTGCTCCGCGCAAACGCGAGCAGCAACTCCGCGCGGGCCGGATCGTCGCCCAACTCGACGGCACGCGAGAGGGCCGTACGGGCGGTCGAGAGGGCCTCGGCGAACTCACCGCGCCGCCGCTGCAGGGTCGCCAGTCGCGCGTCGGCGAGCAGCTCATCATGCGGGGTGGTGGCGGCTTGCCGGGCTTGCTGGGCGGCGGCGTACGCTCGCTCGGTGTCGGTGGAGTCGAGGGCTTCGGACAAGGCGAGGAGGAGGGGCGATTTTTCCGCCTTCGCTGCGCCGGCGATCTTCTTTTCCAAGTCTGCCGCCGAGGGCGAAGGCTGCGCCGACATCGTCGCAACGATAAATAGAGCGACGGCGATGGCGCAGAGGCGACGGCAGAAAGCATCTGGGCGGCACAGCATCGCGGTGAGGCAAAGGAGCTGCACGAAGGAGTGCAACGCCGACCTCTGACTTATTGCCACTATCCCGCGATTTCTGGGCTCACCGGGAGCGTCATGCGAAAGGCCGCCCCGGCCCCGGGGTGCGAGCGTACGCTGAGCGTCCCGCCGTGCAGTCGCATCAGTTCATGCGCGAGGTAAAGGCCTAGTCCGCTGGAAGATTCACCGGCGGTGGGCCGCGCGGAGAGGCGTGCAAATGGTTGAAAGAGCCGGGCTTGCTCCTCGAGGGCAATGCCGGGCCCGTTGTCGCTGACCTCGCACCAGACTCCGGTCGCGTCGTGGCCGAGTTGCACGCGGATTATGCCTTGGCGCGGCGTATAGTTGATGGCGTTGCTCAGGAGATTGGCGAGCACCTGTTCCAAGCGCACGGGCTCGCCTGACACCACTGGTAACGCGGTGGGGGATTCTTCGAGCGTGAGAACTTGACCCTTCTGTCGGGCGCGGGGCTGGAAATCGGCCACGACGCGGACTGCCACCACGCCGAGATCAAGGGATTCGGGCCGTAATTCGAGTCGGCCGGCGTCGAGCGCGGCCCGATCGATGAAATCATGCACGAGGAGAACCATGCGAGAGGTCTCGGCCCGCATGGCGACTGCGAGCTTCTTGATTTCATCGGGGCTCGACGACGCTTCGATGAGATGAGTCGAAGCGCTGAGGGTGGACAGCGGTGCCTTCAAATCATGCGAGGCGAAGCCGAGCAGCCGGCCCTTCAGCGCGTCGGCTTGTTCCGCGGCATCGCGCGCGGCGCGCGTATCGGCGAGGATGCGGCGCTCCGCGCGGATCCGGGTGCGCTGGACCATCACGATGGCACCGAGCACGGCGGCGAGCGCGGCCACGGCGGCGATCACGGCGAGTCGCGTGCTGCGAGTTTGCGCTAACTCGGCCGTGGTCGCCTGTAACTCGAAATTCTTGGCCCGGAGCTCCGCGGCGGTCTGGGCGAGCTGCGCAGTGCGCGCGCGCGCTTCGGCGGCTTGAAGTTCATTGGCCCGGGCGAGGCGGGTGAGTTCTTGATCCTTTTTTGCGACGTCGAATTGGATTTGGAGCTCCGCCGCGCGGCTCTGCGCCGTCTCCCCGGCGATGGCCTCACGCTCGGCGAACTCTTTGCGCGCGGCGGCGAGGGCGGCGGCGAAGTCTTTTCGACCCTCCTGGGTCGCGGCGAGTTCGTGATAGTAGGTGGCGCGCAGGCCCCGCGATTCGATCGTCTCCACGTGCGGCCGCGCCTCCTCGAGATGCGCGAGAGCCTCGTCGAAACGGCCGAGCTTAACCAACACTTGAGCGATCTTACACAGCGTGCTCGTGAGCTTCACCTTGCCGCGCAGGGTGCGGCGCTGGGCGAGGATGGGCTGGAGGGCCGCGAGCGCCGCCTCGGTCTTGCCCTCGGCGAAATCGAGCATCGCGAGATCCTGCTCCGCGTCGGCAATGAGGGTGCGGTTGCCTTCCTTGCGCTTGAATTCGAGGTAGAGTTCGTAGCCCTGGCGCGCCGTGGCGAAATCGCCGATCGACTCGGCGTAGTTGGCCAAGTTGGAACTGTACATGAGAATGGCCTTTTCGTCCTTAGCCTGCTGGGCCAAGGCGAGGGCCTGGCGCATGTAGTCAGCCCCACGCTGGTTGTCGCCCAGGCGGTTGTACGTCGCGCCGATGGCGGAGAGCGCCACGCCCTGCGCGCGGATCGAGTTGTAGCGCTGGGCAAATTGGAGCGAGCGGAGCAGGTACTCCAAGGTCGAGGCTTGATCACCAGCCGCGCGAAGATTGAGGGCGTGGCCGTAGACGGTATTGAAGCGGACGAGATCGTCATTCGCCGTTTCGGCGAGCGCCATGGCCTCGCGGCTGAGCCGCAAGGCGCCGGGGATGTCGTTTTGCCGCCGCGCGACATGAGCGAGCCCCAACGTCGCGAGAGCCTCGGTCTTCAGGTCTTTAGCGGCGCGGGCTTCGGCAAGCTTGGCCTCGGATTGCTCTTTGGCGCGTTGCGAGGCGGTTTCGACGAGTAACACGACGTCCTTGAACCAGTCGGGCAACGCGCGATCCGTGGCCGGCAAATCTTCCGCGGCCCGCAGGCTGACCGCAGCCAAGAGCAGTGAAAATGCGGACGCCAAGGCCACGGCAAGGTGTCGCACCGCGACAGACCTGACGCAGCCCGTAAAGCAGAGGCGAGCGGAATGCCCGAGCATTGCCCGACCACAAAGAAGGAGCACCCCCCGACTGGCAATGAGCATCGGCGGGACATGACGCGCGAAGACGACTGCTACGCGGCACTCAAGGAACTTCGTAGATTTCCACCAACGCCACGCCGGCCGTGGTGCCGCTGACTTGTGCGGTGTAAGGACCGGGATCAAGTGTGATGAGGATCGCGGCATCCTTGCCCCCGCCGCCAAAGGCGAACGCGCCAACCTTGGTCGCCGCAGCGGCAATTTCGGCGGCGGTGGCGGCGGTCTGCAGCGCGTCAAGGGGCGTGGGTGTACCCCAGTCGTCGTTTTGCGCGATGAGCGTGGAGGAGGCGTAAACCGCAAGTCGGGGATCGGCCAGCGTGCCGGGCACGCCAAAGCCGCCGAGCACGGGGCCAACGCCACGAATGAGGACTTTTTTGGGCGAATTTCCCGTGATGACAAAGCCGCCGACGAGTAGTCCGTCCGGTCCCGGTTCGACTAGGCCGCGTGCGGAGATATTGATCACGCGAGAGGCTTCGGTGCCGGAGGTTTCGCCCGCGTCGTAAATCTCCGCGAGCGCAACTCCGGTCTCAGCGCCCGCGGTTATCTGCATCGTGTACGCGCCCGGTGGGAGCGTGGCGAGTAGGGCGGCGTCTTTGGTTCCGGCGGCTAGCGAAAAGGCGCCGGTCTGCGTGAAGGCCGCCGCAGTGTCGGCTCCCGACCAGTCGTCGTTTTCGAGGATGACTTTGCCCTCGCTGTTGAAGACCTGCAGGCGGGGATTGACGAGCGCTCCGCTCACACCGAAGCCGGTGAGGGCGGGACCGATCGCGCGCAGCAGCACCCGGCGCGACTCGGTGCCACCAATGACGAAGCCCGTGACCAGGGTGCGGTCCGGCGTCGGAGCGATGCGCACGCGCGACGACAAATTGGCGAGGCGATCCGTGCGGGTGGCCGTGGAGGCGAGACCGGTAAGGACTACGAGAATTCCGCCCGGCAAGGTGACGATGCCATTAACGGAACCATTGCCGGCATTGATTAAGCCATTGACGGAGGCGTTGGGGGCATTGACCTTGAAAAATCCGGTGGTCGCGATGGTACCTTCGGCCGCGATGGTGAGGCCAGCGATGGTAGCTAGCATCAGAACGCGACCGTTGGGCGCCACAATAGAGGTGGCCCCGCCACTCGCACTGCTAGGCACGCTGCATTGATAGCGCCCGGCGAGGCTGGCGGTGGGGCCGGTGCGAGCCTGTAGCGAAGCGTCGAAGAACACCCGCATTGCATCGATGCGGCCATGCAAAATCGTATCGGTTATCTTGCCAGCAAGCATGAGGGCTCGCCCGGCGACGGTGAAAGGTACGGCAAAGCTGCCATCATCGGATGTCACCTCAAAATCGAGCGAGGTGGTCAGTCCCATTACGGGAGCGGCAAATAGGACTGTACCGCGACGTGTGCCGAAATCATAGGTGGCGGCGGCGATTTCGCCGGAAGTTGTCCAATTCTCAAGTGTATCGGGGAGGCCTTCGGCAATATGGAACAATGCGCCGAAAAACGTATCCGGAATATTGTTACTGATCGCAAAGAGCCAGGTCACATCGGGGGCCGGCGCGTAGGTGCCGTCGCCCGCCTGCGAGGCGCGAATGACGACGCGGCCGGAAGCTCCGGAAAAATTCACGCGATTACCGCTGACGGTCGCAGGGCCGCTCACGATGGAAAATGAGACGGACAGGCCGGAGGTGGCCGTGGCGCTGACGTTAAAGCCGCTTTCCGAGACTTTATAGTTTCTCGGTGCCGTGAAGCGGATGGTCTGGGTCGAGCGCGCGACGAAAATTTGCTCGGTGGTCGCCGGCTCGTAGTTCTCGTTGCCGGCTTGCGTGGCGCGCACCGTCACGGGTCCCACCTCGGTGAGGCGGAGACTGTTGCCTGACAGCGTGGCATTGCCGGAGACAATCGAATAGGTGATCGGCAAGCCGGTGTTCACGCTGCCATTGAGGGTGAGCGTCGAGCCCACGCCGGAGTCGACGCCGCCGAACGATAACTTCAAATCTTGCCGGGCCTTGGTGATGGTGAGGGTGCCGACGCCGGAGCCGGAGTGGTTGTTGTCGGAAACGGTGACGGTGATATTATACACGCCGGCATTGCGCGGGAAGTCCCCGTCGGTGGTGTTGGAGTAGGTGACGGTGAGAGCGGCGGCGGGGGTCGTGGAGATCGTCGCGGTCTTGGGCCCGCCGTCGTAAGGGTGGACGTTGTTGCTGATCACCACCTGGACCGGCGCAGGGATGATGGTGCCGGTGGTGGTGAAGGGGCTAGTGATGGAGTAGCTTGGCCCGTCGATGCCGCCGACGGAGAGACCGGAGACGGAGACCGGCTTATTACTGCCGGCATTGCCGTCGCTAAAGCGGGCGCTCACCCCGCTGGCGATGATGCTGACGTTATCACCAGAAACAACATTGCCGGCGGAAAGCTGGGATACGTTCGCCGTGGCCGTGGTGCCGCCGTCGAAGATTTTGGTGTCGATGGACAGGCCGGTTACCGTCACCGGACGCTGCGTGACGGTCACGGTCGTGACGGACGAGGGGTACGACAAAACGTAGTTGCCCGCTGCTGAGCCAGTCAGCGAGAGACCCCCGGCACTGACGGGCTTGGCCGTCCCGGCAGACCGTGTAAACAACGCGCCCGACAAGGTGCCGTTGAGCGCGACATTCCCCACATCGGCCGAAATCACATTGGTGAGCGTGGGGGTACCGGAAAATGAGACGCTGTATGACCCATCGTACATGCGACTCACCGCCTGCACATTGGCGAGTGAGACGGTACGCTGCGCGACGGTAATGGTGCGAGTGGTAACCGGCACCGAGTTATAGGTGACCGTATCCGTGGGCGTGAACGATACGCTGAGCGTATGCGTGCCAAAGGGTAAAATCGTGCCGGCGGCGGGAGTGTAGATAAACGTGCCGGCGACCGGCACGCCGCCGGAATTGGCGGTGGCGTTGAGGGAACTGCTCGAAAGCGTGGTCCCGTACGTAATGTTATTAGTCGAACTCCATACGATCGTCGGTGAGACGGCTGCGAGACCGGTCGCAACGAACACTAAAAAAACGAAGATAAACCGGGCCAAAGGCAGAAGGCGAAAAGGCATAAAAAGGCACGACGAAGCCGCGCGGGAAATTGTTATAGAAAGCCAATGCCTCAGCAAAGAGGCCTCGCTGTGCTTATGGCAAGCGACGAGCGACTATAAAATCTATAACAAATAATCGCGGCCTAAAATCTTGGGCACCCGGCGTTACGCTTTCAGCTGCTCCAGCGGCAGGTCGTAGAGCTTCACGTCCGAATTCTTCTCGAGGAAGTAGCGCATCGTCCATTCGTTGGGGAAGAGGACGACGGGCTGCTCCAGTTTGTCGGTGCCGAAAGCGACGCCGCTGGGCACGAGGAGGCGGGAGGTGTCGGGGAGCTTTTGCGTGGGGTCGGTCGGGGCGAGCCACTTCATGATGCTCCACGGCGATGGGTCCATGCGCGACTCGGCACCGTACTCGGCCTGCAGGCGCCACTGCACGACTTCGAATTGCAGCACACCGACGGCGGCGAGGAGGGTGGACGTTGTCATGCCGGCGCGGAGCGTGACGGATTGCACGACGCCTTCTTGCAGCAACTGCTCAAGGCCGGCGCGGAATTTCTTCGCGTCGGAGGGATTGGGATTCGCGATGAAGGTGAAGACCTCTGGCGGGAAGCGCGGAATCTCGTCGTAGTAAATCGTTTTGTCCTCGGTGAGCGTATCGCCGATGCCGAAGCTGTCGTGGCCGACGAGGCCGATGACGTCGCCGGGCCAGGCTTCATCGACGGTCTCGCGCTCCTGACCGAAGAGCTTGTGCGAGGAAGAGAGGCGCAGCGTGCGGCCGGTCCGCTGATGGATGACGCTCATGTCGCGGTCGAATTTTCCGGAGCAGATGCGCACAAACGCGATGCGGTCGCGGTGCTTCGGGTCCATGTTGGCCTGGATCTTGAAGACGAAGGCGGAGAATTTGGGGTGCTCGACGGGCACGACCCAATCCTCGGTCTTGATTTTGGCGGCTTCGATAGCGACGGAGTGGTGCGGCTGGGGCGGGATGGCATCGTTCAAGAAACCATCGAGGAGGAGTTGGATACCGAAATTATTGACCGCGCTGCCGAAGTAGACGGGCGTCTGCTGGCCGGCGCGAATCTTGGCGAGGTCGAAGGGGTGCCCCGCGCCATCGAGCATCTCAAGCTGCTCCTTGACCTGATCGTAGGTGTAGTCGTCGAGCTTGGAGCGGACAAACGGATCGTCGAGCGACGTGACGTTGACGGGCGCCTGAAACTTTCCGCCCGCCACGCGCTCGAACAAGTGCACTTCGCGCGTGCGGCGATCAAACACACCGCGGAACGACGGGCCATTGCCCAACGGCCAGATGACGGGGGAGGACTGCAGACCGAGGACGGTCTCGAGCTCGTCGAGCAGCTCCAGTGCGTTGCGCGTGGGGCGGTCGCACTTGTTCATGAACGTGAAGATCGGCACGCCCCGGCGGCGGCACACTTCGAAGAGCTTGCGGGTCTGGGACTCGATACCCTTGGCGGCATCGATCACCATCACGACGGCGTCGACCGCGGTGAGCACGCGGTAGGTGTCCTCGGAGAAATCTTTGTGGCCGGGGGTGTCGAGCAGGTTGACCGCGTAGCCGGCGTAGTCGAATTGGAGGACGGTCGAGGAGATCGAGATACCGCGCTGCTTTTCCAGCTCCATCCAGTCGGAGGCGGTGGCGCGCTGGTTTTTGCGCGCGGTGACGGAGCCGGCGAGATGGATGGCGTTGCCGTAGAGAAGAAACTTCTCGGTCAACGTGGTCTTGCCCGCGTCCGGGTGGGAGATGATCGCAAAGGTGCGACGGCGGGCGATTTCTTGGGCGGGCGACATGGCGGAAGGGTTCAAAAAAGCGGGAATCGCCGGGCGTGGGAAGAGTGAAATTGGAAAGCTCCGGGGATCGGGCTTTAAGCGGCAAGGACCAACCTCCAAGCTCCAGAGAAGCACCAAGCCCTAAATCTAAATTCTTTTGAGGTGGGATATTGAGATTTCACTGGAGCTCGGACGTTGGTGCTTCGTCCTTCGCACGTGCTCCGCACGCGCGCCATGGGCCGGAAGGCGAAGAGAGAGACGCTTGCATGTGCCCGGTGAAGTCTGGTCGAACAGTGGACGTGAAAAAACTATTGAAGTTCGCCGCCTATGTCCTGGGCGCCTTGGTGTTGTTGGTCGCGGTGGTGGCCGTCACGGTCACCGTGAAGAGCAACGGCAAGTTTAAGCAAACCTACGCGGTGACGCCCCGCCCGGTGAAGATCCCTACTGACGCCGCCGCGATCGCGCGCGGCAAGCACCTCGCCGAAACGCGCGGCTGTAATGATTGCCACGGCAAAGACTACGCCGGGGCCAAGGTCATTGAGGACGGCGCGATGGGCCGCGTCTACGGAGCTAATCTCACGCGCGGCCGCGGCAGCCGCGTGGATACCTTCAACGATGCCGATTGGGTGCGGGCGATCCGGCACGGTGTGGGACCTGACGGCTTGGGCCTTTTCGTGATGCCCTCCGAGGAATACGCGCACCTCTCCGATGAGGACTTGGGCGACGTGGTGGCGTTTCTGAAAACGCTCCCGCCGGTGGACCGCGACCGTGTGGCCATCGAGCTCGGGCCGGTGTCGCGGGTGCTGCTCACCGTCGGCAAAATGAAGTTCGCCGCGGCGGAAATTGATCACGCCAACCTGCGCCCGCAGACCGTGCCCGTGGGCCCGACCGTGGAGTATGGTCGCTACGTGGCGGCCGGCTGCACCGGCTGCCATGGACCGAACTACTCGGGTGGCAAAATCGAGATCGGACCGCCCAACTGGCCGCAGGCCTCCAATCTCACGCCGCATGCCGAGGGTAATCTCTCGAAGTGGAGCGAGGCCGATTTCGTCCAGACGATGCGTACCGCGAAGCGTCCGGACGGCTCGGAGCTTCACCCCGTGATGCCGCGAGCGTTTGGCCAGATGAACGACACCGAATTGAAGGCGCTCTACGCATTCTTCAAGACGCTGCCGCCGGCGGCGAAAGGCCAGCGATGAAACGCACCTTGTTGCTCAGCCGAGTGCCGTCGCCGATGGGGCGGATCGGGGCGCGGTTGGGGCTGTCTCGATCATGGCTTCAGCCGGCGACCTCGGCGCGGCCGGTGGGTCGCTTTACTTTGCGGCTTTCGGCCGGTCCTTCACCCGCCGCACAAATTTCAGGCCGGAGTAAGTATCGTTTACCGAGCACACCTTAATATCGACGAGGCCGGTCGCGAGGAGGGTGTCGCGTACGACGCCATCGCGGAGATCGGTGGCGACGCCGCTGGCGAGCTTGGGCCATGCGATCCAGAGGGCGCCGGTGGCGGGGAGTTTCTTGATGAGCGCGGGGAGGTGGGATTCGAGCACTTTCAGCGTGGTCGCGAAGAAGATGATCAGGTCGGCTTCCGGGGCCCGGGGCGCGACGGCGACGGCGCTGGCGGGTTTGGTCGCGATCTCGCGGTCGAAGCCCGGCGGAGCCCCGACGAGCAGGTAGCGCGTGGCGTCCTTAAACCCGAGTTTCTGCGCGAGGGGCGTGCTGGAGTAAGCCGGCATGTGGTAACAAAAATGTGAAGGCGGGTGGGTGGCGAAATTTTTTTCGCTTTTCGCTTAACTTCCGCCCGGCATGGCCGACAGAACCCCTATGAAAATCGTTTTTTGCGCGGTGGCGGTGTACGCCGCGATCTTCTTTGCCTTGGCGGCGCTGCGGGCTTTGCCAGGGCCGGAGGCGGGCGGCGCGCGCAAAGAAAAGCGCTGAGGCGGGCTCAGCTAGGTGAGAGTTGAGGATAAGCTAAGAAGGGGCTTCGCGAATTCGGCTCTCATCTCTCAACCGCGTGGTTCTGACGGTGAGAACTTCGTTGCGGCGCGGGCCGAACCCGCAAGGGTGGTAGCGTGGCCAGCATTCCCTCGCTCAAACTCAAACCTAACGCCAAGCCTCGCGTCCTCAGCGGACATCCGTGGGTCTTTGCCAACGAAGTCGAGGCGCTCCTGCCCGCGGAGCACGACGGTGAGATCGTGGAGTGCCGCGACCGGGCGGACCGGTTTCTCGGCAGCGGGGTTTACAACTCCAAATCGCAGATCGTCTGGCGGCGCTTCAGCCGCGAGCGGGCGACGCTCAACGAGGCGTTTCTACGCGGGGCGGTCGAGCGCGCGGTGGCCCGCCGTGAGTCGGGGACCAATCGCCGTCTCGTGTGGTCCGAGTCCGATGATTTGCCGGGCATCGTGGTCGATCAATTTGGCGATACACTCGTGGTGCAGATCCAGACCAAGGCGATGGAGAAGCGCTCGGTGCTCATCGGCGATGTGCTCGCGGACGTGGTGAAGCCGGCCGAGATTATTTTCCGCAATGACGCGCCGATCCGCCGTCTCGAGGGTTTGCCGATGGAGGTGCACACCCGTTCCGGTCAATCGTGGGAACCGCGGTGGGTAAACATTGATGGTTTCGATTACTGGCTCGACCTGCAGAATGGCCAGAAGACCGGATTTTACCTCGACCAGCGTCCGCAGCATGCCGCCGTGGCCAAGTACTGCGCGGGCAAGCGCGTACTCGACGCCTTTTGTAACCAGGGAGCCTTCGGCCTCCACGCCGCCAGGGCCGGGGCGCGCGAAGTGCTCGGCCTCGATAGCGCGGAGGATGCCATCGCAGCCGCACGGCGCAATGCCACGCAGAACGGTGTTTCCGCGAAGTTCGAGGTGGCGAATGTGTTCGACTGGTTCAATGACCCGGTGCGGGCCGGCGACGGCCAGTGGGATGTGATCGTGCTGGACCCACCGCCTTTCGCCAAATCCAAGAGCGCCCTCGAAGGTGCGCTGCGCGGTTACAAAGAAATCAATCTTCGCGCGCTCCAGCGTCTCGCGCCGGGCGGCATCCTCGCGACGTACACGTGCTCGCATCACATGCAGGACGCGGAGATCCGCAGCGTGATCGCCGATGCCGCCACCGACGCCAAGCGCAAGGTGCGCGTCGTCGAGTGGTCGCACCAGCCGCCCGATCATCCCGTGCTCGTGACGATGATGGAGAGCGAGTACCTGCGCGGTTACATCGTTCGCGCGGAGTAAACTAGGCGGCGTGGTGGACTCGGGCTTGCGGCCGGGGATTTTTTCACTTGTTAATGCCAGCCAATGGCCCGGCCTACCAATGCTCTGATCGTCGACGATGAGCCGCACGTGCGGCTCTTTGTGAAGATGCTGCTCAAGCAACTCGGCATCGAGCAAACGTGGGAGGCGGGCGACGGCGTGAAAGCGCTCGCGATGGTCGCCGCGCACAATCCGCAACTCGTGCTGCTCGATATCAATTTGCCGATGATGAGCGGCCTGGAGGTGCTGGGCACGATCACGTCCGAGCGCCGCCATTTGCCGGTGATCATGATCTCCGCCCAGAGCTCGATGAAGACGGTGATGGAATGCGTGAAACTCGGCGCGACCGCCTATATTTTGAAACACAGCCCAAAGGCTGAAGCCCTCAAGATGCTCGGAGAGGCGCTGGATTCGCTGGAAGATCAGCCGGACGAAACGACCGAAGAGGCCGGCGCGTAAATTTTCGCGGGTAGGGGCTCAAGACCGGCGCGGGCTGTGCCGAAGAATGAGGCAATGCACCCGACACCTGCCCAGCCCGCTCCGGTGAGCGCCGCGCTCGCGGCGCGCGGCGGATTGACAGCGCTCATCGTGGACGACGAGCCCCATGTTCGCATGTACCTGCGCCTGATCTTGCAGACATTGGGCGTGACGACGACTTGGGAGGCCAAGAGTGGCGCGGAGGGCTTGAGCCTTTATCTGGCTCACCAGCCGTCGGTCGTGCTGCTCGATGTCAACATGCCGGTGATGTCGGGCGATGTGATGATGGCGCGCCTGACGGCCATCGACCCCGAGGCGGCGGTGATCGTCATGACCTCGGAAGTTAACAGCGGGCTGGTTCGTTATTTCCGCGACCTCGGAGCCATCGCTTACGTGGTAAAACATGCTCCCCGCGAGGAGGCGCAGAAGAACATTGGCGAAGCGCTCGATCTGCTGCTGAGCGACGGCGACGAGTGAGTGGTCGTAGCTGCCGGGATGCAGCTACGATGGTTAGACTTCAACGGATCGACTGCTCAAGGTCCCGGCGGATTTTTTTTATCTCCTGCAACTCCTTCTTGAGCTTGGCCTTTTGATCGTCGGTCCGGGCGTGAGCGATTTCCTCGATGAGGTCCTTTTCGGCTTCCATGAGGCTGACGCGCTCGGCGGCGACGGATTCGCGTGACGCGGTCGTCTGACCGCCGAAGAGGGGGAGATTCACCTTCGAGTTGTTCAGCGCCTTGTCGAGTTCGGTCGATTTGGTGAGCTGTTTCTCGCGGGCGATTTCCTTTTCCTGCTCATACATCATGCGGCCAAGTTCGTTGGCCTTGGTGCGATTGACCTCGACCTTGGGCAGGACGGTGGCGTCGGTGGGTGGAGTCGGAGTGGTGGTCGCGGGAGTGATCGGCTTAGCGGCGTCCGCTTTGTCTTTCTCGGTGGTCGCGGCCGGGGTTAAAACAGGGGAGGGAGTAGGAGCGGCCGGGGCCGGTGGGGTGGCGGCGGTGGCCGGGCTTGGCTTGGCGGCGGACTTGGGTTTGGGCGCGACCTTGGTGGCGGCGGCCTGTTGCTTCGCATCCTCCAACATTTGGGCCCGCAGGGCGGAGTCCTTGCTGGTCGGCACTTTCTCCGCCGGGGTGGGCGGCGGGGTGTCTTCGGCGCGGACGAAGCCGGTGAGGGACGTGGCGAGGACAGCGGCGGCGAAGAGGTGGGTTTTCATGGCGGGAGCGACGTAGGAAGGTAGGCGGGAAATGGGCGCGACACAAGGGCGCAAGCTACCGGACGGCGGAAGTGGGGTGAATGTTCCCGGTTGGGGTGGCAGAGGCACGGAAGAACGAAACTGGTTTGGCACGCCTAGGACCGATGGCCGCGATCACCGGACAGTTTTGAACAGAAGGAAACGAAGGTAACGAAGAGGCTCGCGGTGTTCGCTGCTTCGCGCGCTTCGTTACCTTCGATTCCTTAGACCAATTACTAATCAGCTTTAGACTTTAGAACGCTTGGCAGCCTGAGAGTAGCGAAGGATCCAGTAAGATTTTCGCACCCCGTTTTTGCCGCTGTAAATCCTGCTGGATTCTTCGCTACGCTCAGAATGACAAGGGGTAGGTCGAAATTCTAGTAAGCTTCGAAGATAGTGTTAGTTTCAAATTCTGAGAGGAGGTTTGGCGCAAAGGGGGCCGAGCTGTGTCGGGGACAAAAATAAAAAGGCCGGGCGATGAAGCCCGGCCTTGGGAGAGTTGCGCCGGCTGGCAGCCGGCATCGTGGTTTACGCCGAGCCGGCCGGGAGGCCAGCGCGACGTCGGGCCACGTTACAGCGTGCCGCCGTAGATCGCGGAGGAGCCGAGCTCTTCCTCGATACGGAGGAGCTGGTTGTACTTCGCGACGCGGTCGGTGCGGGAGGCGGAGCCGGTCTTGATCTGGCCGGCATTGGTCGCGACGGCGATGTCGGCGATGGTGACGTCCTCGGTCTCGCCGGAGCGGTGCGAGATGATGGTCGTGTAGCTGTTGCGCTGCGCGAGGGCGATGGAATCGAGGGTCTCGGTGAGGGAACCGATCTGGTTGACCTTGACGAGGATCGAGTTGGCGGTGCCGGTATCGATACCCTTCTGGAGGAACTCGACGTTGGTGACGAAGAGATCGTCGCCGACGAGCTGCACCTTGTCGCCGATGGCGTCGGTGAGCTTCTTCCACGTGGCCCAGTCGTTTTCGGCGCAGCCGTCCTCGATGGAGACGATCGGGTACTTAGCGCAGAGGTCCTTGTAGTAAGCGACGAATTCGTCGCCGGTGAAGGAGCGCTGGTCGGACTTCTTGAAGACGTAGGTCTTCTTTTCCTTCACGTAGAATTCGGAGGAGGCGACGTCGAGGGCGAGGAAGATGTCCTTGCCGAGCTTGTAACCGGCGCCCTTCACGGCCTCGGCGATGGCGTCCAGCGCATCGGTGGTGGAGGCGAGATTGGGGGCGAAGCCACCTTCGTCACCGACGGCGGTCTGGAGACCCTTGGACTTGAGCACCTTCTTGAGGGAGTGGAAAACCTCGGCGCCGGCGCGGAGGGCCTCGGAGAACGAATTGAAGTTCTTCGGGACGATCATGAACTCCTGGAAATCGATCGGGGCATCGGAGTGCGCGCCGCCGTTCATGATGTTCATGAGCGGAACGGGGAGGACCTTGGCGTTCGGGCCGCCGATGTACTTGTAGAGGGGGACGCCGGCAGCGGCGGCGGCGGCCTTGGCGGTCGCGAGGGAGACGCCGAGGATGGCGTTGGCGCCGAGCTTGGCCTTGGTCTTGGTGCCATCGAGCTTGAGCATCGCGGCATCGACGCCGGTCTGGTCGAATGCGTCGAAACCGAGCAGCGCGGGGGCGATCTTGCCCTTCACATTGCCGACAGCCTTCTGCACGCCCTTGCCGAGGTAGCGGTTCTTGTCGCCGTCGCGGAGCTCGATGGCCTCGTGCTCACCGGTCGAGGCGCCGGAGGGAACGGCGGCGCGGCCGAAGTGGCCGGAGGCAAGTTTGACATCGACCTCGACCGTGGGATTACCACGGGAGTCGATGATTTCGCGAGCGGTGATGGCGCTGATGGTGGTGTTCATGAGAAAAACGTGACGGGTGAGAGAAGAAAAACTGCGCGCGATGGTCGCGGACAGGAAAAGCCAGTCAAGCACGCCTCCCGCCAAGGGAAAGGCGAAAGTGCACGATGACGCGGGGTGGCATTGAATCCGTTGAGAGCAATTTTCCTCAAAACGGCTAAACAGGAAGGACGGAAAGGTCGGAAAGAAAACCTTCCCGTTCTTCCCGTCCCTCCTGATCAAGTTCAGTTTGGAACCTTGAGGGACGAAATCGAGCAGCGCCTACGACGAACTCAGCGCTCTTCGTTTCCTTCGTTTTCTTTTGTAAAATAGACTGTCCTCAAAACGGCGCGCGCGAGCGGCCGAGATTGCGGAAGAAGCGGCGGAGCGGGCTCATGATCTTCGGGCGGGCCGAGGGCGGGATCTGGTCGTAGTGACCGCGATCCTGGGCGAGTTGCTCCACGGTCAGGCCGTCGTAGTTGCGCGTGGCCATGCGTTCGCAATTCATCGCATCTGGGGGCAACTGGTCGAGATGACCCTCGGAGGCGGCGGCGTGCAGCGGAGTGTCGCCGTTGTCGTTGCGCGTCAGAAGGAGGTCGGCGGTGAGCTGGCTGACCGGAATCTTATTGAGCTGGCCGGTCTCGGCGGCGGCATGAATGGCCGTGAACCCGCTCTTGCTGGCGATGACGAGATTATCGTGCGTGAGAAATTCCGCGGGGATCTGTTCCAAGTGGCCGGAGATGGCGGCGGCGTGGAAGATGGTGTCGCCCGCGCTGGTCTGCTCGCGGAGGGCCGCAGTGGTAAGGAGGGCAGCGGGAATCTGGTCGAGGTGACCGTTGAAGGCCGCGACGTGGAGCACGGTTTCGCCACCGATGTTTTTCTGCGCGATGTTATCGACGGTGAGAAATTCGGCCGGGATGCACTCGATGGTGCCGTTTTCCGCCGCTTCGTGGATGAGATTGTTGCCCAGGTCGGTCTTGCGTAGGACGACGTCGGTGGTGATCGCGCTAGCGGGCAGCTGCTTCAGCGTGCCTTGAGCGGCGGCGAGATGATAAACGGTGTAGCCGGCATTGCTCCGTGCGCCGAGATTTTCGGGCGTGAGAAATTTGGCCGGGACTTGATCGAGATTCCCACCGATGGCGGCGTGATGCAGCGGCGTGTAGCCGGCATCGTTTTTCAGCGTGAATACACTGTCGGTCAGAAGTTCACGCGGGAGCTCACGGAGGCGGCCGAGCTTGGCGGCGAGATGGAACGCGGTGTTGCCGGAGGCGTTGGGCGCCGCGAGGCTCTCCGCCGTAAGGGCGGACGCGGGCAGCCTGACGAGGGAACCGTCACGGACGGCATCAAGCAGATCGGTGTTATCCATCGCGAAAAGTTAAAAGGGCTTTATCGACCGGCCGCGAGCAAACTGAACCGGAATTTTGAGGGTAAAAACACTCAGCTGAAAAGGTAGTAAATGGATTTGCCAAGGGGTGAGGCTAAAACAGCATCGCGCCAATGAATCCAGCCGACCCCAAGGCCGTCACCGCCACGCCGAAGAAAGACGCCGTGCTGCTCGTCGACGACGAAAAGCCGCTGCTCGATGTATTTTCCGCCGCGCTTTCGACGCAGTTCGAAATCACCACCGCGCAGACGGCGCGCGAAGCGGACTTCATATTGCAGAAGAAAAAATTCAAGGTCGTCGTGGCCGATCACCTGATGCCGGGCGGCAACGGGATGAATTTTCTCGTGCGCGCGCGCGAAGAGTTTCCGCACATGCAGCGCATCCTCGTGACGGGCTATATGAAGCCGGAAATGCTTTTACGCAGTGTGAATGAGGCGGCGCTGTTTCGCTATTTGCTGAAGCCGGTGGCGATGACGGAACTGGTCAAAGTCGTCCACGACGCCGCGAAGGCGCACGACGCGAGCCTGGCCGCGAAGTGAGATTCCGCTAGCTCGCCGAGTTAGGCGGTGCAGAGGATGTTTCCGTGGGCTCGGGTAATGTCAGCGCGTGACCCGCGCTGATTTTTTTGCCGTCGTGCTCGAAGCGATACACGAGTGGAGCCTTGGTGCGCTCCAACTGCTTGAAGAGGGCGGGATCGGCGCGCTTTGGCAACTCCAACTCGGCGAGGCCGGTGGCGTCGCAATTGAGGAGACGGGCGTAGGGCTTGAAGTGTTCGGCGCGACCGATGACGCGGCTCAAACCCTCGGGCGCAGCGGCCGTTGAAGCCGGGCTGAGATTACGATCAAGCGCGACAAAACAATAGGGCAAGCTGCGCAGATCGATGCCGGCGCGCTGGCCGAATTTCACCCAGTTGGAATCCGCGAAGATTTCGGAGGGCGGCGGCGCGAAGAAGTGACACCAGTGCCGCTCGTTGCCCGGCGCGAGCATGGGGCAGGCGTTCTGATGCGTGCAGGGGGCGACGAGCCGAAACGTGGACCGGAACTCATCGTGTAGCGCGCTGAGGTGCCGGCTCACCGCATGCGTGCCGGGCTCGACCCAAAGCACCGACTCCGCGCGCGCGATGAGCGCACGCAGCGAGGCGAGCGCGGCGGGCGGCAATTCATTCAGCACGTGGCTGATCACCAGCAAGCCGATGGGCTCCGCTCCGGCGAGAAATCCGGGCGTGGCCTGCGCCACCGCGAGCGAAGGAAATGCTGCCCGTGCCGCCTCGGCCGCGAAATCGCAGGCCAGCGGCGAGTGGTCCCAGACCGCGAGCGAATCGAACTGCGCCACGCCGAAAAACGAAATCACCCGGCGCGCGGCGATGCCACTGCCGCAGCCCCAATCGAGCACCTTGCGCGCCGTGGGTGACGGTCGCCACTGGCGCAACCGAAGCTCGCGCAAGACATGATCCCATTTCCACCCGATGCGTTCGCCGTAGGTGAAATCGTAGCTCGCGAGATCGGAGGGGCTTTCCCAGTACGCCCCGTCGGCGGCTGTGCCTTGAAGAAATTTTTGCCGCAGGCGATCCAGCGCCGGCCAATCGAGTTCGGACCAAGTCATGACGTGAAAGCGAGCCCGAGATGGGCGGCGAGCTGCTGGTGACGAATGCCGTAGAAGTTGGCGAAGTTCCGCACGCTCGCGGCGTGGGCATCGGTGGGCGCGCCAGCGGGGCGGGCGCGGATCGCGGAGATCATCAAGTTTTTCGCGGTGTGCTCGGTGGAGATAAATTCGAAAACCTTAGTCTTGTAGCCCGCCCACTCGAGCAACTGCGCGCGCAAGGCATCGGTGACGAATTCGGCTTGGCGCTCCTGGAAGATGCCGTGGCGCAGCGCCTCGGCGAGGACCGCGGGCGCGGTGAGCTGCGGGCGCAGCTCTTTCTGGCAGCAGGGCGAGACGACGAGGAGGCGGGCCTGGGCGGCGAGACCGCGCGCGAGGGCATCGTCGGTCGCGGTATCGCAGGCGTGGAGGGCGATGAGGAGATCGCACTGATCGAGCGGTGCCTCGGCGATGGTGCCGGCGCGGAAAGTGAGCCGCGAGGCGAGACCGTGCTGAGCGGCGACGCGATTGCACAGCTCGACGAGCTCGGGGCGGGCTTCGATGCCGGTGACGTGAGCGCGCTCACCGAGCAATGCCGCGACCGCGAAGGTGAGGTAGCCCTTGCCGCAGCCCATGTCCACGACGTGGATTTTTTGGTCGGCGGGAAAGTCGGCCTCGGTGACGAGATGACTGAGCAGCTCGGCAAATTTTTGAATCTGGCGAAATTTATCCGCCATGCCGTCGCGCGGCTGGCCGCGATTGTTGGTGACCCCGAGCGAATCGAGCCACGGCGCATCGGCGGGGATGAGATAACTCTTCGTGCGATTGTGCGTGGCGGGCGCGGTCGCGACGGGTGCTGATGTACCAGAGGTCGGGGCGGAGTTGGTATTAGTCTTCACGCGCAGGCGGGCCGAGTCGTCGGACTGAAATTCCAACTGGGCGATCTGCGTCGTCGTGAAGAGATGCGCGTCCAAAAACTGCCCGCCGAGCAAGGATTCGATTTCGGCGAGGGCTTCGGCGGAGGAGTGATTTTTCGTGATGTCGCGCGTGGCGTGACGCCAGACGAAGGTGAGGTGCGGGCCGGTCTTGAGCGCGACGGGGCGAACGAAGAGATTTTGCAGGCCGGGCGCGGCTTGGAGCGCGGCGCTGGTGGGTTTGCCGAGCGTGAGCTTCACGAGCGTGCCATCCCCGATGGCGGAGCGGAGCAGGGGGAGGAAGCGTTCGAGAGCGGTCGGTTGCGGCATGAGTGATTAGTTGCGCGAAGCGGGAGGCAGAAATTCGGTGGAGATGGCGTTGGCGGCGGTGACTTTGCCCTTGGGCAGGAGGCCGAGGTCTTCGAGTTGCGCGATCTGGGTGGTGAAGCGCGCGGGATCGAGACGACCGACGAGGGCAGGGCCACCGCTGGCGTCGCGACCGGTCATGAGGCGTTCGTCGATGATGATCTTGCGCGAGAACATCATAAACTCGTCCGTGTTGTTGGCGTTGGCTTTTTTGAGCGCGGCGTGAGCGGGGGCGGGATCGCCCTCGAGGTAATCGCGCCAGCCGCGGATGTAGGCGCGCGTGAAGGCCTTCAGGTCAGCAGCGTGCTCGCGTGCGAATTTCTTGTTGGTGATCAGCACGGCGTACGAGCGGAAGCCGGCGTCCCAGGTGGAGAGGAAGCGCGGCATTTTTCCGCCGGCGTGGGTGATGTGGTAAGGCTCCGCGATGAAGTAGCCCTGCTGAAGCGCCTCCTTGTTGCCGAGGAAGGCGGCGACGGAAAAATTCTGAGGGACGACATTCATCGTGACGCCGTATTTTTTCTCGAGGAATTTGAGGAAGGGCCAGCCGGGGCGGGCGATGATGGTCTTGCCCTTGAGGTCGGCGAAAGTCTTCACCGCGCTATCGGCGTGGACGAGAATGCCGGCGGGATCGTCTTGAAACACGGCGGCGAATTGGACGAAGGGCAGGCCCTCGGCCTGTTGCTGGAGCGTGTTGGTGGAGTCGGCTTGGGCGATATCGACCTTGCCCGTCGCGACCGCTGGCATGGGCTGCACACCGGGTCCACCGGGCAGCAAGACAACGTCGAGGCCTTCCTCGCGGAAGAAGCCTTTCGCGAGGGCCTGATAGAGACCGCCGTGCTCAGGCTCGGGAACCCAGTCGAGCTGCACCGTGATTTTCGTGAGGGGCTTGTCTGCGGCGAAGGCGCAGACCGCGAAGAACGAAGTAGTGAGAACCACCTGAGCGAGGAAGCGAAGCGATTTCATGGAGGGAAATTATTTGTCGGTGCGCTCGTACGAATCGTGCCATTTGTGGAGCGCAAGCCAGCTCAACGCGAGGACACCCGCGGTGAAAATAAAGCCGAGCAGGCAGGTGACTGCGGCGGTGGCGAAGAGCGCGGGATATTTGGCCTGGCTGGAGTAGATGATCGCCTGAAAGCCCAAGCCGCCGCCATCGCCGGCCGAGGAGCCGGCGGTGTAGTCGCCCACGAGCGCGGCGATGGGCGCGAGCGTGGCGGCGATGCGCAGGCCCGTGAAGAAATAGGGCAGCGCGGCGGGAGCGCGCAGGTGGAGTATCTGTTGCCAGCGACTCGTGCGCCACATCGCGAAGAGCTCGACGAGATTGCGATCCGTCGCGAGCAGGCCCTGCGTGGTATTAACGACCATCGGGAAGAAGCAGATCAAGAACGTGACAATGACGACGCTCTTCAGGCCCGCGCCGATCCACAGTTGCAAGATGGGCGCGAGGATAACGACGGGCGTCATCTGCAAAATCATCAGGTAGGGATAGAGGGCGACGCGGACGAGGGACGAAAGCGACAAGGCGAGAGCGAGGAGCACGCTGACGACGACGGCGAGCCCAAAGCCAAGGAGGGCCGCCTGCGTGGTGTTAATAGCGGCGCGCGTGAGGGCGGCGGAATTGGTTTGCAGGGCGGTGAGGATGGCGCCCGGCGTAGGCAGGAGAAAGCGGATGTCTTCCGACAAATAGAAATGCACCCCGTACCAAAGCCCGAGCATGACGGCGCCTGCGATGGCGGGCAGGAGAATGTGGAGCAGCAGACGACGCGACATGGCGATCAGCGATGGGCCGGCGTGGCTTCTACGGGCTCGACCGAGCGCAGGATGCGCGAAATCTCGGCGACGAGATCGTGATAGGGACGCGAGAGCCGCGTCTCTTCCGTACGCGGATAGGGCAGGGGGATGGGAATCTCGGTGTGGATGTGGCCCGGGTTGGCCGACATCACGAGAACACGATTCGAGAGAAACACGGCCTCCGCCACGGAGTGCGTCACGAAAAACGCGGTCCACGCGTGGCGCTCGCGGATGGCGAGGAGTTCTTCGTTCAAGTGCTCGCGGGTCATCTCATCGAGCGCGCCGAACGGTTCGTCGAGGAGGAGAATCTTCGGCGAGAGCGCGAGAGCACGCGCGAGGGAAATGCGCATCTTCTGGCCACCGGAGAGCTGGCGCGGATAGGCTTGGGATTTGGCCGTGAGGCGCACGAGATCGAGCACGCGTTCACGCGTGGCGGCGCATTCGGCGGATGAGAGACCGCGTAGCTTCAGCGGGAGCTCGATATTGGCCGCGACCGTGAGCCACGGAAGCAGGGTGGCTTCCTGAAAGACAAACCCAAGTTCGGCCGCAACATCGTCGGGCGAGCCGCCCTCGACGAAGAGACTGCCCGATGTGACGGGGGTGAGGCCGGCGACAAGGCGGAGGAGGGTGGATTTGCCGCAACCGCTCGGGCCGATGAGCGCCACGAAATCCCGGGGCTGCACCGCGAGGCTCAGATGATCGAGCACGAGTGGACCGTCACCAAAGCGTTTGGTGACCTCACGAAACTCCACGATCGGCTGGCTGGACGCAGACATGAGGCGCCAACGTACAACACTCAGTCGGCTGAGCAAGTGCAGGAGGTAATAGTGACACCGACGAGGACGGCGCGCTCGCGGGTCGCGTCTTCAGCGGTTTTTACGATCGACGCGATTTTAGGTTCGCCCTACCGATGGCGCCCGGAGGTCGCCATCCACCCCGGACTGCGCGTTCGCACCCGAGGCCTTCTCTATTTCAGCTTAGCGAGTGAATCACTGGCCTGCTTGTTGGTGGGGTCGAGTTTCAGCGCGGTTTCGTAGGCTGTGCGGGCTTCAGCGGCGTTTTTCAGCTTCTCTTGGATATTGCCGATGCGATTCCAGACATTGCTGTGCGTGGGCGAGACGGGCGTGGGCGGGGTAAGCGTCAGGCACTTTTTCAAGTGCGTGAGGCCGGTCGCGAGGTTAAGATCGGAGATCGCGGCAGCGCGCCCATAGGCGTAAAGCACCGCATAGTTGTCTGGGGTCTTGGCGATGGCGGTCTCGAGGATTTTGAAGGCTTCGGGATATTTCTTTGCCGCCACTTTCATGTTCACCTCCAGCCCCACCGCACGGTTAGGGTCGATCTTCCGAATCTCGGCGAGTTGGGCATTCGCCTTGGAACTGCTGCCAATAGGCCACGGGGCGCGGTCGTAGAACTGGAAAAGGGCCTCGCGCGCATCGAGGTTGGTCCCGTCGAGCGCGAGCGATTTTTCGAGCGCGTCGCGGCCCTTCGTCGCGGCGGAGATCGACGTGGTGTTGCCGCCGAATTGAAGCGAGGCCTTGCCGAATTCGGCGAGGTAGGTGGCATTCTTCGGATCGAGCGTGGTGGCTTTTTCGAGCCAGGGCAGCGATTCCTCGAGGGCCTTGTTGTCGCCACGCCGAACGAGAGTGAGACCGAGGTAGTGGGCGGCGGCGGCATTGGTCGGCTCGGCGGCGACGATTTTCTCGAAGGCGGCGCGTGCGTCGGGGTACTTCTTATCCTTGTAGAGCGCGAGGGCGTCGTCGAGCGGAGCGGCGAGAGCGGTCGCGGTGAAGAGGAGGGCGGGGCCGAGGAGACGAAAAAGCATGAAGGTGTAACACCAAAAGAACGAAAATGTTACGGTGCCAACACCATAGTCTTGTAAAATATCGACTGGAGCGCGCGTTGGGTGAGAAAACGGCGGCGGGGCGCTGGTCGTGGGGGCGGCTAGGTGCATGACGCGACCTGCGGACCGTAGCGCAAATGCAGGAGGTTTCCATCTGCGCTATTCGAACACGAAAAAGGGCGCGGTTTGAACAGCGCCCTGAAAATTAACCTTACGCCGACCTGCGTCTTACTCGTAGCGCAGAGCGTCGATCGGATCGAGCTGGGCGGCCTTCCACGCGGGGTAAAAACCGGCGATGACGCCGACCACCGCCGAGAAGCCGACGGCCAAGATCATGGCGATGATGGACGGCTCGACGGGCCAACCCAAATAGTTGCCAATGCCGAGGGAGGCGCCGATGCCGGTGCCGACACCGATGAGCCCGCCGAGCGAACTCAGGGCGATGGCCTCGATCAGAAATTGGGTGAGCACGTTGCTGCCGTGGGCGCCGAGCGCGAGCCGGATGCCGATCTCACGCGTTCGCTCGGTCACGGACACGAGCATGATGTTCATGATGCCGATGCCACCGACGAGGAGTGACACGCCGGCGATGAAGCCGAGGAAGAGCGTCATGGCCTCCGCCGAGGCGCTGCGGGCGGCGGTGATATCGGCCTGGTCCTGCACGGAGAAATCGATGGTGCCGTTGTGGCGCTGGGTGAGGAGGTCATTCACGTCGGCCTTTACCTTGGTGATGACCTCTTCGCTCTTCGCCTGCACGTAGATCATGGTGAGGAAGGTGCGGCGCGAGATGCGCTTCATGTGACTGGTGTACGGGACGAAAATGACGTCGTCCTGGTCGTTGCTGCCGCTCATGCCTTTCGGGGCCATCACGCCGATGATCTTAAAGGGAGTGCCGCCGGCGACGCCCTGACCGAAGACGCGGATGCTCTGACCGATGACGGTCTTGGAATCCATGTCGGGGAAGAGATTGTCGACGATGGTTTTGCCGACGACCACGACCTTGGACGCGGTCACGACATCATTGTCCTCGAAGTAGACGCCCTCGGCCACGCGCCAACTGCGGATATTGGGATAGTCGGGTGAGACGCCGTAGACGCTGGTCTGCCAATTGAGACCGTTGGCGAGAATCTGGGCGCGACCGGTGACGAACGGGCTGACGCCAATCACGCTGTTGTCGAGCGGGTCGGCTGAAGTTTGGAAGCTGCTGACGATGGATTCCGAATCGTTCGTCGTCAGGGTCGTGGCGCCGCCGAAGCCGCTGCGCACGCCGCCGCCCTGGCCCTGACTGCCGGGAGTGACGAGGACGAGGTTGTCACCGAGGCTGGCGATGGCGGCCTGAATCTGGCTGGTGGCACCGTTGCCGAGACTGACCAGCGTGATGACGGCAGCGACGCCGATGATCATGCCGAGGGCGGTCAGAATCGATCGCATCGTGTTGCGGCGCAGGGCGCGCAACGCCATGGAGATAGTAATAAGAAAACGCATTGAAGAGGAAAGGACGCGGACTGAATCAGGCGGCGGGCGTGGAGAGGAGCTTGGCCGCGGTCTCGGCGGCCTTTAGCTTGTCGAGCTCAACGGCGGAGATGGAGCGGTTCTTGACCTCCTCATCGCGCACGACAACACCGTCGCGGAGGATGAGGTTGCGCTTGCAGAAGTGGGCGATGTCGAGTTCGTGAGTGACCATCACGATGGTGATACCCTGGTCATTCAGTTGCTGAAACACACCCATGACCTCGATGGAAGTCTTGGAGTCGAGGTTACCCGTGGGTTCGTCGGCGAGTAGGACCTGCGGCTCGTTGACGAGGGCGCGGGCGATGGCGACGCGCTGCTGCTGACCGCCCGAAAGCTGATTGGGCATGTGGTCGTAACGCTTGGAGAGACCGACGATTTCCAAGCAGTGCATGGCGCGATCGCGCATCTGGCGCTTGGAGATGCGCTTGGCGCCGTAGAGGAGGGGCAGCTCGACATTCTCCAGCGCCGTGGTGCGCGAGAGGAGGTTGAAGCCTTGGAAAACGAAGCCGAGCTTCTGGTTTCGGATGTCGGCCAACTCGTTTTTGTCGAGCTGGGAAACGTCCACGCCATCGAGCAAGTAGCGACCGCGCGTAGGGCGATCGAGACAGCCCAGCATGTTCATCAGGGTGGATTTGCCGGAACCGGAAGCACCCATGAGCGCGATCATTTCGCGCTGAAAGATGTCTAGCGAAACGCCGCGGACGGCGTGGACAGGGACTTCGCCTGATTCGTAGATCTTATGGACTTCCTCGATCTTAACAACGGGAGCGGACATAGGGCAGAGAGCGTCGTTGCTGGGTTAGAAGCCGCGGCCACCACCACCCATGCCGCCGCCGCCCATGCCGCCGCGCTGGCCGCCACCGCCGCCGGAGAAGGGATTGCCGCCCTGTTGCGGGGCACCCATGACAGCGGGAGCCGCGCCGGGCATCGTGACGTAGGTGATGAGCACATCGCCCTCGGCCACACCATCGAGGACCTGGGTGATGCTGCCGTCGGAAATACCGAGGTGCACCGTGACGGGCTGGGGATACTTCTTGCCGCTGGCATCGGTCACGAGCTTGTAGAGTGTACGAGGCTGGTTGCTGACGTTCATGCCGGCGCCGGAGGGACCGCCACCACCGAAGCCGCCTGCACCGCCGCCGCGTTTGCCACCGCCGCCGCCTTGGCCGCCACCACCTTGGCCACGACCGCCGCCACCGGCCATACGGGTAAACATCTGGGTGACCATAGCCGCATCGATGCCCTTGTCTGTCGCGAGCTTCTTGGCCTTTTCAAGCACTTCGGGAGTGGGCGGGGTGCCGGGTTGGAAACCGGAAGCAGTCATGATCTCGCGCATCGCGGTGCGGCGCTCTTCGTCGGTCATGGCGACCGGGGCCGCGGCGGCCGGAGCCGCACCCTTTTCACCGGTGGCTGGAGCGGCTGGAGCCGGAGTCTTGGGCAGTAGATCGGTGGGGATGCGCACGCGGAGGGCGTTGTTGGCCACGGTCAACACATCGGGACGCTCGGCGACGATGAAGTTCGCGGTCGCGGTCATGCCGGGCTTGAGGAGCAGGTTGGAATTGTCGACGTCGATGATGACGGAGAACGTCACGACGCCGCTGCTGGTCTTGGCGAAATTACGGACTTGGGAGACGACGCCTTGGAAGGGACGATTGAGGTAGGCATCGACACTGAAGCGGACGACCTGCTTTTCCTGCACGGAGCCGATGTCGGCCTCGGATACGTCGGCGCTGATCTGGAGCTTCGTGAGATCGTTGATCAGCGTGAACAGGGCGACGGCGGATTGATTGACGTTGACGGTGCCGCCGACGTCGGTGGTGCGGTTAAGGACCACGCCGTCGATCGGGGAGTAGATGGTGCAGCGCTTGAGGTCGGTTTCAGCATTTTCCAAGAGTGCTTCGCGGCTCGTGAGGGTCGACTCGGCGAGGGCGAGGGAAGCGACGGCGCTATCGTACTCAGACTGAGAAATGAGATTCTTCTCAAAGAGGTCCTTGGAGCGGGCGGTGTCGGCCCGGGTGCGGGCCGCCGTGGCTTTGGCGGAGTCGAGGTCGGCCTTGGCCTGACGGAGCTTCTGGTTATAGGTGGAAGGATCGATCTTGAGGAGCCACTGACCCTTGGTCACGGGATCGTTGAAGTCGGCGTTGATCGCGATGACGTTGCCGGACACTTGGCTGGAGATGGTGACCTGCGAGGTGGTCTGCAGGGTGCCGGTGGCGCTGATGGTCTGGACCACCGTGCCGCGACCCACCTTGACGGTGGAGAACTCCGGTTGCTTCACTGGCCGGCCATAGAAGTAGTACCAGCTGCCGCCTGCCGCAGCGAGGACAACAATTGCCAGGAAGATAAGACCCGCGTAGCTTTTCGATTTGGCCATGAGGTAAGAGGACGTTGAAGGGTAGGAAGGAGGTGTTGGATGAAAACTGGTTGGGCGCAACGAATCTTCAGCTGTAGTCGGCTGGTTTCACCTGCGCTTCGGAGCGGATAGACGTGGCGATATATGAAAGGTGACGGAAATATTTAGCGCCTTTTGCGCCGGTTACAGCGGGAGAAAATAAAAAGGAGGTTGCCAGTGTCATAACGTCGCCATTGCCTCCGGCGGGCGCAAAATTTGCGCACATCTCTCCATGCTTTTTACTCCCAAGCGGCAGGGCCTCGTGCCCGCTCGCGCCGGCCAGCGGCTGGCTCTTTTGATTGCAAGTCATTCTATGCTGGTCGCGCTCATCGCGACTGCGCGGGCGCAAATCACGACCGTCCCCGTCGAGGGTCTCCGCGAGGCCGATCCCCGCGTGCATGTGATCACGGGCGCACGCGTCGTCACCGCGCCGGGACAAGTGATCGAAAAGGGCACCGTCGTACTGCGCGATGGCGTGATCGCGGCGGTGGGCGCGGCCGACGCCGTGAAGATCCCGGCCGATGCGCGCGTGTGGTCCGCCGAAGGCAAGACGATCTACGCGGGCTTCGTCGAACCCAACGCGGAGGTGCATTTGCCCGCCCCCCTCAAGGCCCTCGCCGAGGGCGAGGGTCGGGGCGCGGGCGGGAGAGGTCGCGGGGGGGCGGCTGCGCCAGCCGAGACGCTGGCTCCGGCGGCGGCGGCGCGCTCGTGGAATGCCCGCATCACGCCCGAGCGCGATGTGGCCAAGGTGCTCGTCGCCGACGAGCGCGGCGCGACGGCGCTGCGCGATCTCGGCTTTGCCACGGCTGCGGTGGTGCCGGGGCGCGGAGTCTTTCGCGGGGAGAGCGCCCTGGTGAGCCTGACTGGGCGCGACCCGGCCGACACGCTGGTGCGTGCGCACCTCGCACAGTATGTGGCGTTTGAAGCGGGCGGGGGCGGCTATCCGAGTTCGCTCATGGGCAGCATCGCGCTGGTGCGCCAGACCTTAATCGATGCACAGTGGATGCGCTCGGCCAATGACGGGTATGCCAAGCAAAAGTCGACCGGGGTGGAGCGCCCGGAGGCCAATGCCTCGCTCGATGCGCTCGCGGCCGCGACGGCCGGCACGGAGCCGATCGTGATCGAGGCGGGAGACGAACTCGATATTTTACGCGCGCAGAAGATCGCGGATGAATTTAAACTGCGGGCCATTTTGCGCGGACGCGGCACGGAATATCGGGTGGCGAGTGCGATCGCGGCGGCGAAGACACCGGTGATCATTCCGCTGAATTTTCCGGCCGTGCCCGAAGTCGAGACGCCGGAGAAGGCGGTCGATGTCGCACTTTCCTCGTTGCAGCACTGGGAACTCGCGCCCTCCAACGCCGCCAAGCTGCGCGCGAGCGGGGTGACGATCGCGTTTACGACGGCGGGACTGCGCACGCCGGATTCGCAGTTCTGGTCGGCGGTGCGGCTCGCGGTGAAACGCGGCCTGACGCCCGCCGATGCGCTCGCGGCGATCACGACCGCTCCGGCGAAAATGCTCGGGGTCGACGACATCGTGGGCACGCTGACGGTGGGCAAGCTCGGCCACCTCGTGATCGCGACGGGCGATCTCTTTGCCGCCGATAGCTCGGCGGAAATCACGGATGTGTTTGTCGATGGCGATCACTTCGAGACCGAGGCGGCGTACAAGGTCGATCTCAAGGGTACGTGGAAAGTCGCGTGGACGAATGCACCGGCGGGTACACCGGAGGAATTGAAGATCGAAGCCCGCGGCGGCGGCGGAGGCGGTCGCCCGCGCGTGCGTCTCGGCGACAAGGATCTGACGTTTACCCAGGCTCGCAGCCAGGTCGTGCTGCTCGCGCCGGCGGAAGTGTTTCAAGGCAAGGACGCGAAGGGCACGGTGCGCCTCTCTGGTATCTATACGGAAGGCGGGCTGTCCGGCTCCGGCCTGTTGCCCGATGGTACCTCGCTGCGTTGGACCGCGACACGCGCGGCGGCGGTTGCGGCGGCGGACAAGAAACCGGACGAAAAGAAACCCGACGAAAAGAAAGCGGAGGACAAGAAACCTGAAGATAAAAAGACCGAGGAAAAACTGCTCGCGAACGCGGACGCGTATCCGGCCGGTGCATACGGTCGCAAGGGCCTCCCGGCGCAGCCCGAGTGGGTGCTGGTGAAAAACGCCACGGTGTGGACGAGCGGCCCCGAGGGTAAAATTGCCGGAGGCGACGTGCTCGTGCACGCGGGGAAAATTGAGAAAGTGGGCAAGGGCCTCACGGCGCCAGCGGGGGCCATTATGATCGATGGCACGGGCAAGCATGTCACGGCGGGGCTCATCGATTGCCACTCGCACACGGCGATCTCGCGCGGCGTAAACGAAGGCAGCAGTGCCGTCACGGTCGAGGTGCGGGTCGGCGACGTGACGGATGCGACGGATATCAGCCTCTATCGCCAGCTCGCCGGTGGATTGACCACGGCGAATGTGCTCCACGGCTCGGCCAATCCGATGGGCGGGCAGAATCAAGTGATCAAGCTCCGCTGGGGTGCGATGCCGGATGGATTGAAATTCGAAGGGGCCAAGCCCGGCGTGAAATTCGCGCTCGGTGAAAATGTGAAGCGCTCCAACTTTACGCCGCAGGCCGGGGCGCCGGCGCGTTATCCGGCGACGCGCATGGGCGTGGAGCAGATCATGGCGGACACGTTTGCGCAGGCGCGTGACTACGATCGCGAGTGGCAGGATTGGAAGGCGGGCAAGTCACCGCTTCCGCCGCGCCGCAATCTACGGCTCGAGGCCGCGCTCGAAATTCTCAAGGGCGAGCGCATCGTCCACATCCACTCGTACCGGCTCGATGAAGTGCTGATGTTTATCCGGCTCGCGCAGCGCGAGAAGCTGACGGTCGGAACTTTCCAACACATCCTCGAGGGCTACAAGGTGGCCGATGAAATCGCCAAGATCGGGGCCGGCGGCTCCTGCTTCAGCGATTGGTGGGCGTACAAGTATGAGGTGGTCGACGCCATTCCCTACGACGGCGCGATGATGCGCGCGGCAGGGGTGGTGGTGTCGTTTAATTCGGACGATGCCGAGCTCGCGCGCCGCATGAACACCGAGGCGGCCAAGGCTGTGAAGTACGGCGGTGTGCCGGAGGAGGAAGCGTTGAAATTCGTCACGCTCAATCCCGCCAAGCAACTCCGCATCGACAATCGCGTCGGCTCGCTGGAACCGGGTAAGGACGCGGACTTCGTGATCTGGAGCGCGAGCCCGCTCTCCACTTACTCACGGGCGGAGCAGACTTGGATCGATGGGCGGAAGTATTTCTCGCTCGAAGACGATGCGGCGGCTCGCGTCGCCGCGAACACCGAGCGCGAGGCACTGGTGCAAAAGGCGCTCGTCGAGCGTATGAAGGCTCTTGCCGGGGGCGGTGGCGGGGGCGGGGCGCGCGGCGCATCCGGGCCGCCTACACCCGACACGGTGCGTGTGCTCCAAATGATGGAAGAGCGCGCTGCGATGGAATACCGCTCGATCTATCACAACGGCACCGATGCCAACAATTGCTCGACTCATGCGCTCTACTAAATTCGCCGCGCTCAGCGCACTCCTCATCGCCGCTAGCGTCGGCCTTCGCGCATCGGACAACGTTCCGGCCGTCCGCCCGGGCAAGCCCATCGTCCTGCGCGGGGCGACTGTGCATACCGTGAGCGGGGCCGATCTGCCTGCGACCGATGTGCTCATGAGCGACGGCAAAATCGCGGCCATCGGCGCGAAGCTCGCGGTGCCCGCGGGGGCGACCGTAGTCGATGTCACGGGCAAGCATGTTTACCCGGGCCTCGTCTCGTCGTACACCGGCATGGGGTTGACGGAGTTTAACTCGGTGCGCGGCTCGGTTGACCTCGCGGAGAC
The DNA here is from genome assembly GCA_965227745.1 of Opitutaceae bacterium. Lineage (GTDB taxonomy): Bacteria > Verrucomicrobiota > Verrucomicrobiia > Opitutales > Opitutaceae > GAS368. The sequence goes on from OZ245769.1 coordinate 170,705, forward strand.
CGGGGCGCTCAATCCCAATGCCCGCGCGCAGCCGGCGATCAATGCGGATAGCGAACACATCCCGGTGTCGCGCTCGAATGGCATCCTCACCGCGCTCAGCGTGCCGCTCACCAACGGCATCATGGCCGGCACCTCGACGCTCATCCGCATGGATGGCTGGACGTGGGAGGACATGACCATTCGCACGCCGGTGGCGCTCCACCTCCAGTGGCCGAATCTCGTGATCAACCGCGACCCGGCGTTTCCACGTCCCGTCGCGGATCAGCAAAAAACGATCGAAGAGAACATGAAGAAACTTCGTGACGCTTTCGCGAGCGCGCGCGCTTACCTCAAGGCCAAAGACGGTGCGGGCAAGCCAATCGATCTCGATGCGCGCTGGGAATCGCTGGTGCCGGTGCTGAAGGGCGAGCTGCCGGTCTTCGTTCACGCGAACGAAGTGAAGCAGATCGAGGCGGCGGTGCTGTGGGCCAAGGCCGAGAAGATCAAGATCACGCTGGTCGGCGCGCTCGATGCGTGGCGCGCGATCGACCTGCTGAAGGCCAACGACGTCGCGGTGATCGTGAGCCCCGTGCTCTCGCTCCCGCTGCGCCGCGAGGACCCGTTTGACGCGCCGTTCACCAATCCCGCGAAGCTGCAGGCGGCGGGCATTCGTTTCTGCATCGCCAATGATGGCGCGGATGCCGAGCTCGGCACGCAGGCGGATCGTAATCTTCCGTACCAAGCCGGCAAGGCGGCCGCCTATGGCTTGCCGCCCGCCGAGGCGCTCAAGGCGATCACGCTGTACCCCGCGCAGATCCTCGGCGTGGGCGCGGAGCTGGGCTCGATCGAAGTCGGCAAGCGGGCCACGCTCATCATCACCGATGGCGACCCGCTCGAAATTCCGACCAAGGTCGAGCAAGCCTACATCGAAGGGGCGCGGATCGATCTCTCGAACCGCCACATCCGCCTCTACGAAAAGTACCAGAAGAAATACGAGCAGTTGAAGAAGTGAGCCATGGTTAGAGGTGGGAGCCTGCGAGCAGGCTCCTACCTTTCGGCATTCGGCAGGTTGTCCGGTGGGACATTCGTTGTCTCACTGCCGAAATTATAGTTGGTGAGGTCGCTTGAAAGTGGGCCGGTTTTTGACCTTATCGCGCCATGCTCCAATCGCTCCGCATCCGTAATCTCGCGCTGCTCGAAGAAGTCGCCCTCGATTTCGAGGCGGGCTTTACGGCGGTCACCGGCGAGACGGGAGCCGGCAAGAGCATCCTACTCGGGGCGCTGGCGCTGCTGGCGGGCGAACGGGCGGACAAGACGATCATCCGCCAAGGCGCACCGGCTTGCGATGTGGAGGCGTCTCTTTTCTTTCACGATCCCCGGAAGATCGATGCCCTGCTGGTGGAACTGGATCTGCCGCCCTGCGAGGAGGGGCTGCTGATTCTCAAGCGCAGCCTTTCGCGGGACAAAGCACCGAAGCTCTCGATCAATGGCAGCATGGCGACGCTCGCTGCGCTGCAGCGGCTGGGGGAGCATTGGGTGGATTTTCACGGGCCCAGCGAACCGCGCCGGCTGCTCAAGGAGAGCTGCCAGCTCGAACTGCTCGATTTGTTTGGCCGGGCCGGCGACGCGGTCGCGGCGTATGAAGGAAAATATCACGCCTGGCGCGAACTCGTCGCCGAGCGCGAGCGCATCGCGACGGAGACGAAGCTCTCGCCGGACCAGATCGATTTCTTCCGCAATCAACTCGCGCAGATCGATGCGCTCGACCTCACCGACGAGTCGATCGAGACGCTGGAGCGGGATTTTCAGCGGATGAGCCGCGCGCAGGAATTAATGGAGCTATCGGAGGCGCTGTCGGCCGGGCTGACGGGCGAAGAGGGCGTGCAGGGTCGCGTGGCGGCGCTGCTGCGCGAGGCGCGCCACCTCGAAAGCATCGATGCGGCCAGCAAGCCGCTGGCCGACCGCCTCGCCTCGGCGGCGGTGGAGCTGAATGACTTGGGGGCGGAGTTTTCCGCGCTCGGGCAGCAACTCCAATTCGATCCCGATCAAGCGGAGTCGCTTTCGACGCGGATGAATACCTGGCTGGAGCTGAAGCGGAAGCACGGCTCCGACGTCGCGACCGTCGTCGCCGCGCGGGACGACCTGCGGCGCCGGCTCGATGTGCAGGGCGACCTCGAGGGCACGCTGGCCCGGCTGGAAAAACAAATCTCCGAGGCGGAGCGCGCGGCGAAGAAAGATGCGCAGGCACTCCGGGCGCTGCGCGAGAAGGCCGCGAAGGAATTGGCCAAAGCCGCCGCGAAGGGTATCGCGCAACTCGGGTTCAAAAAGGCCGATTTCCAAGTGCGCATCGTGCCGCTGCCGCAGCTTACGCCGGTGGGCGATTGTGGGGCGGAGTTTTTGTTTTCGCCGAATGTCGGTGAGGCGCCGCTGCCCCTCAACCGCGTGGCCTCGAGCGGTGAACTCGCGCGCGTGATGCTCGCGCTCAAGACCGTGCTGGCCGACCTCGATGGCGTGCCGCTGCTGGTGTTTGACGAAGTCGATGCGAACGTCGGCGGCGAGATCGGCCGCGTGGTGGGGGAGAAGATGGCGGAACTCGCGAAGGGACACCAAGTGCTTTGCGTCACGCATCTCCCGCAGGTCGCGGCGCAGGCGACGTGTCACCTCGTGGTGACCAAGGATCAATCGAAGGACCGCGCGGTCGTGAGCATCGCGCCGATCCAAGCCAACCGGAAGAATCGCGTGACCGAACTCGCGCGCATGCTGGGTGACAGCAAGGCGAAGAGCGCACTCGCGCACGCCGAGGAGCTGTTGGGAAAAATTTGACGTCGCGGCCTGGGCGCTCACTTTGCGCGCCGATGCCCCATCCCCGCATCGGACCCGCTTGGCTGCTCGCGCTGGCATGCGTGACCGCGCCGCTGCATGGGCACGACGAGTGGTTTAACCTCCATGTTTTGTACTCGGCGAAGACGGAGTACGTGTACCCCTTTGACGGGCGAAATCCCAAGATCGCGGCGGCCCTCCTGAATCATTATCCAGTGCCCTCGGCGGAAGTCGTCCAAACGCTGACGGTCAATGGTCAGGCGCAAACCGGCGCGGGGTTTACGACCTTTCCCAACGGCGGAACGATTGCCATCGAGCCCGACGGGTTTGGCCTCGCGACGGTATTTACGGCGGGCGTGTACGATGGATTGGCGGGAGACGCGCCAGCCGTGGGGCAGGCGAAGGAGTTTAAGTTTCGCTGGGTGTTTGCCCTCGCGCCGGGGGTGGCGGAGCCGCCGAAGCTCGGGCTTCCGACGCCGCCGAATCCGCTCGATCCCAACACCGACCCGCCCGGCGAGGTGAATGCGACGGTGAAGTTTACGAACCTCGGCGACAATCCCACGCTGGCCGGCCCGATGGCGATGGCGGGCGTGCTGCGATTGAACTCGCCCGCCAGCACGGCGGTCGCGGCCAATGCAAAGGTGGAGGTGGCGACGCCGTATTCGAATTGGTTTCCGCTCGCGACGACGCCGGTCGCAGGCGACGGCGCGGCGGTGGCCTTTGCGCAAACTCTCCCGGAGCGCGGGGACTGGCAGGTGCGGTTTAGCGCCGACGGCTACGAGACGCGGGTGATCGCGCTGGGGTCGCCCTTTGACCCGCGCCCCTCGCTCGACGTGACGCTCGCGGCCTCGCCGGTGCCGGCGCTCGATTATCGACGCAGCGCGACGATTGCGGCGGCGACGGGATTTTATCGCGGCGCGGTGTCAGAGAGCGAAGGCACGGTGGTGGCGTTTCCGGGGCAGGAGACTTGGAGGGCGGCGGGAAGCGATGACGCGAATCGCGCGCTGCGGACGGCGGGGCGCGTGGTGAAGTACAAGTTCGACGGCGCCAAGCTGTGGGAGCACGCGCCCGGCTGGGAAATCTGGGGCGGCGACATGACGCCCGATGGCCGCTACGTCGCCTACGCGCTCAACCCCACGGTGCTGCCGTTTTACACGCCGACGGAAAACAAACTTGTGCTCCTCGATGGCGCGACGGGGGCGGTGATCTGGACGAAGACGGCCCTGCGCACGGACGCGACGCTCGGGCGAAAGCTGGAGTCGCTCGAAGTGGTGTTTTCGCCCGATGCGCGATGGATCGCGGTGGGCAGCGTGAACACGGGCCAGGTGACGCTCGTCGATCGCGCGACAGGGACGCTCGCGTGGAGCGTGCCGACCGCGGCGCCGACATTTGGGCAGGTGCGGAAGCTGCGCTTCAGCGCGGATGGGCAGTGGCTCTTTTGCGGGAGCGGCGATGGCTCGCTGCGCAAGCTGCGCGTGAGCGACGGCGCGGTGCAGTGGCGGACATTTATCGGGAGCTGGCCGCTGGTGAACGGACTCGATCTTTCGCCGGACGGGGAGTGGATCGCCACGGGGAGCAAGAGCCTGGACTCGGCGGTGGTGCGCGCGAGCGATGGACGCCAGCAATGGATCGCGGAATCGCAATCGGGCGACGCGGTGCTGTCACCCGATGGGCGGCATCTGGCAACGCAGGGCGGGCAGATTTACCGGACGGTCGATGGCTCGCTGGCGGGCATGGCCAAGGTGGCGGCGGTGTCGCGATTCACGCCGGATGGACGCTACCTGTTGAAACTCGACCGGCGTTTCACGCTCCACGATTTGGGCGGAAAGCAACTGCGCGATTTTGGCGACACCGGCATCGCCGACGCCGTGCAGTGGGCGCACCTCACGGCGGATGGCCGCTATGCGATCCTGCTCGCGCGGGAAGCGACGACCCCGCCGCAGACGGCACTGGTGATTTTCGAACGCCAGCGGCCGACAGGCGTGGTGGCGCCGACAGTGACGGCTCAGCCGCAGGCGCAGGCGGTGATCGCAGGGACGACGACGACGCTGAATGTCGCCGCCAGTGGCTCGGCACCGCTCGGCTATCAGTGGCGAAAAAATGGAGCGGATATCGTGGGCGCGAACAGCCCGGCGCTCGTGCTCGCGAATGCGAGTGCCACGACGGCCGGAAATTATGTGTGCGTGGTGAGCAATGCGGCCGGGGCGGCGTCGAGTGTCGCAGCCGCGCTCACCGTGCTGCCAGCCAACGCGGGCGATCCGCCGCGATTGGTGAATCTAGCGGTGCGCACAGAGCTGAGCCCGGCGTCGCCCCTGATCGTCGGCTTCGTGGTGGGTGGCGCGGGCACGACCGGCAACAAGCCGCTGCTGCTGCGCGCGATGGGGCCCTCGCTCGCGGCGCTGGGGGCGACGGGGGCGCTGGCGGACCCGCGCCTGACGCTGTTTGGCGACGGCGGAGCGATCGCGACCAATGACAACTGGGACGGCAAAGAAGAGATTAAGGCGCTGAGCGCGCGGCTCGGGGCGTTTGGATTTGCGAGCGCGACGAGCCGCGATGCGGCGCTGGCGGCGCTGCCCGGCGCGGGTGGTTTCACGATGCAACTGACGAGCGGGGATGGCACGAGCGGGACGGTGGTCGCGGAAATTTACGATGGCTCGACGGCGTTCTCGGCGACGGAGCCGCGGCTGGTGAATGTGTCGGCGCGCGGGGACGTGGGCGGTCGCACGGGGCCGCTGATCGCGGGTTTTGTGATTGGCGGACCGGCGGCGAAAACCGTGCTCATCCGCGCCATCGGGCCGGCGCTTGGGCAGTTCGGCGTGCGCGGCGCGCTGGCCGATCCGATTTTGACGGTGTTTCGCGAGAGCACGGTGATCGCGACGAACGACAATTGGTACGATGCGCCGAATGCCGTGACGGTGCCCGACGTGGCGGCGCGCGTGGGGGCGTTTCGGCTGGCGACGACGGCGCTGGATGCTGCGCTGTTGTTAACGTTGCCGTCGGGACCGTACACAGCGCAGATCACGGGCGCGGCGGGCGGGCAGGGCGGGGCGCTGATCGAGGTTTATGAGGTGCCGTAGGCGCGCCGAAACGGCGCGCGAGCTGAGAGTCTACTGGGTAGGAGCCTGCTTGCAGGCGATGGATTATGATGCGTCTGCCAACCTGATAGCCCATCGCCTGCAAGCAGGCTCCTACCTGGCGCTGCTAGCGTGCGACTGCCACTGGCGTCGGAGCAGGCGTGGAGGGCAGGGAGCGGAAGCTGCGCCACTTGGCCTGCGGGACGAGGTAGGCGAGGACGATGATCAGGACCTGGCTCAGGGCGAAGATGATGAGGGCCCAGAACGCGGCGTCCATGAAGCCGTAGCTGTGGAGGCCTACGCCGAGCATATTGACGCCGAACCAGCTCCATGCGGTGACGACGTTGCCGAAGACGGCGAGGGCCATGAGGCCGCGGGCCTTGGCCATGCCGCCCCAGCGGGCGTGGAGGAAGATCGCGTTCCAAATCACGATGATGAGCGCGCCGTTTTCCTTCGGGTCCCAGCCCCAGAAGCGGCCCCAGGATTGGTCGGCCCAGATGCCGCCGAGGATGGTGCCGACGAGGCTGAAGAGCGTGGCGAAGCACACGATGCCGTAGACCATGCGGTTGAGCATCTCGCCGTTGGTCTGGCTCGTTTTGGCGATGCGGATAGCCTTGTCCGTCAGTGCGGGCGAAAGCGCGACCGCACTGACGGCAATCGCGCCGCCACGCGTGGGTTTCTGCGCAAGCCAAGGCGTGAGCAGCCCCATGAAAATGTAGATAAGGGCGAGGAAGCCAGCGAGGAAGGTCGCTCCATATCCAGCGGTGATCGTGACAACGTGAGTCGCTAGCCAGAAGTTCGAGTCGAGGACGGCGCGCATCATCTCGAGGGTGTCGCCATCGAGAGAGAGGTAGTACGCGATGAGCAGCGAGCAGAAGCCGACGAGGCCGGCGGCGACGCTGCCGATGGCGTTGCGATAGAAATACTCGAGCGCGATACAGGCGGCGACGGCGACCCAGCCGACGAAGAGGGCGGAGGAGTAAAGGTTCGTAACCGGCGGGCGGCCTTCCAGCCACATGCGGGCGATGATGCCGGCGGTGGCGACGACCCAAGCCATGACGACGAGCCAGAAGGCGGCGCGACCGAGGGTTTGCGGCCAGCCGACCCACGAGAAGACGGCGACGAAGAACGCGAGAACGTAGATCATCATCGCGACGTAAAAGGGCTCGGCGGCATTGTAGCGCGCTTCGGTGGCGCACTTCTTGAGGGTGTTGGGCAGGCTCTTTTCGAGCTGGGCGCGGTAAAGGCCGAGGAGCTCGTTGAACTCTTTCGACTGACCGGCGCGCCAGGTGCGGGCGAGGCCGGCGTAGACCATCGCCGTGGAATTAACGCGACCGGATTGGAAGGTCTCGATGAGGGAGTCGCCGACTTTTTTCCAGCCGGTGGTGTCGCTCTCGCCGGCATCGGGCGGGATGGGGAGGAGGTAGGCGAGGTCGCTCATGCGCTGGAAGCGGCCACCGCTGTCCATCATCTGATCGACGAGCGCGTCGTCGTGCGGCTTGTTGGCCTGCTTGGCGCGCACAGCTTCGACGCCGGCGGCGACGTTTTTCTGGAACGTCATCAGCTCGGTGAGGAAGTCGCGATGATCGGGGGCGACGAGGCTGGCGCGCAGGCGGAAGTACAGGCCGATGTTGGAGTAGACGCGGACGACGGCTTTTTGGAACGAGGTGCGATTGGCGGCTTCGATGGGCTCGACGAGTTGCACCTGGCGCTGGAGCTCGGGGATGCCTTTTTCGAGCTGCTTGAAGGAGAAGCGGCGGTTGCCGCGGCCCTCCTCCGCGCGGAGGTTGAAGAGCGCGAGGACGTCGGGATGGTTGATCTCGAAGTGCTGGTAGGTGTCGGCGGCTTCGCTGTTGAACATCACGTCGAGCAGCCACTCGTCGGGAGTGAGGACGGTCTTGTCGGGGCGCGTGATGTACTGGCTGCTCTGGAGGACGAGGAGGGAGGTGCGCGCGACGGTGTCGAGGGGCTTGGCGCGGCCATTGACGACGACGGGCAAGCGGGTGAAGCCGACGACGTCGAAGTCGGTGTTGTTGCGGGCCGGCAGGAGGGCTTTGCCAACGAGCCCGGCGCCGATGAGGAGGAGGAGAAAGAAGACGATTTTTTTCATGGGGCGACGGCGCGTTTTTTCATGAACTGACCCAGGCTGAGGCCGAACTGGAGCAGGAGGCCGAAGCCCATCATGCAGCAGGCGATGTAAGGAAGGAGCCAACTCGGGTTGCGCACGACTTGGAGGACGGTTTTGCCGGTGGCGCTATCCATCTGGTATTGGTAGAACGTCTCGCCGCCGTAGCGCAGCGGGTTGTTCATGTAGATGAGCACCTCGCGGTCGTCGCGGCCGTCGGGCGTGGTGAGTTTGACGCGGCTGGAGAAATTTTTCGGGATGTCGGTGCCGACGTAGATATCGTGCGTGACTTTGAGGAGCTGCATCGCGAACGGCTTGTAGGAACGCTCGGAGCGCAGGGCGATGTTCCACTTGCGGCCCGCGTACTCGAAGGGCTGCGCGTTGGGCGTGGCGAGGCCGGGGACGGTGGTGCCATCGGGGCGCGGGATCATGGCGGGGACCTCGGTCGTGACGGCCCACGTGCCGAGCGAACCCTCGGCGCCGATCAGCTCGACGACGGCGACCGGGACGTTGCGCGCGTCGGGGCGGTGGGTGATGTCCTGCGGGGTGAAGACGTAGCGCTCGGCGAGGAAGCCCTTGGTCGCGAGGGGCGCGGGGGCGTTGGGGACCTCGTCGCGCGGCTTGATCACGGAGTTGGGATAGTAGCTGCGCGTCACGACGCGGAAGGGCAACTTCGGGTGCTGTACATCCCGGCCGGCAGCGAGGATCGGCTCGGGAATGACGACGACATCGTCAAAGCTGGCATCGGTGGTGTCGACGATGGCGAGTTCGTTGCGGTGGAAGTGCTCCGCGTAGTTCTTCGTGCCGCCCTCGACGATCGTCATCGAGTAGTCTTGCTGGAAAATCCCCGTGAGCAATTCTCCGATGAGGAGGACGATGAGGCCCGCGTGCGTGAGCTGGATGCCGGCTTTGCGCCACTCGAACTTGAGCCGATAGATGTGCGCGGCGATGAGATTGATGAGCAGCAGGCCGCCGACGAGATAACCGCCGGGAAGGGGGACGTAGAGCTTGCCGACGTGCCAGATGGCGACCCACGAGCGGAAGTACTCCTCCTGCACGGCGTAGATGCCGAGATCGACCTGCGCGAGCGTCGCCGCGAAGACGAGCACGAGCGAGCAGGCGAGGAGGACGACCGTGAGCTTGAGCGAGACGAAGAAGTCGCGAACGGAACGGGCAAACATCATGGCGCGGAATTTTTGACCGTCTTGAGAAACGCGAGGAAGGTATCCTTTTCCTTCGCCATGGCGGCGGTGGGACCGGTGAGTTTGAAGAACCAGGTGCTGCCATTGGCGGGGACGATGGCGCCGAGGACGCGGGTCTGGCCGTTGTCGAAATCGACGACGGCGAACTTCAGGCCGTTTTGCTCAAAGCGCGTGACGACTTTGGCGAGCTCGGCCTCGGACAGCGCGGGCAACTGCACCTGGCCGCGCCAGCGATTGAGATTGGCGACCTCGCCGCCGGTGTCGCCGGGGAAGGCGGTGATGGAAAGATCGGCCGGGGCGCCGCCCTCGACGGGGACGCCGTAGCTGCCCTTGCGCATGGCGGAGGCCGGCTTGGCCTGCCAATGCGAGGGGGCGGTCCACGCGAGGCCGGCGCCTTGGGCGGTGGGGACGGCGGTATTGGCCATCGAGGCCTGCGCCGAGGCGGCGGGCGCGGAGGTGGCGGGAGAATTGGGGGCCGGCGGCGTGGCGGGCTCCGCGGCGGGAGCTTCCTTTTCCTTGGGGACGCGGTAGGTGGCGACTTCACGGTCGCGGCAGCCGGGGAGGGCGAGGCCGGTGCAGAGTGCGCCGAAGAGCACGGCGGCGGGGAAACGGGTGCGCATGAGAGGACAGTTAATCCCGGGTTTACGGCGTTACTTCAACCCAAACGTTCAGGTTTCAGGAGGCCTTGCCGGGCGGATAAGCGAAGGTAACAGCCTTGTTACTGATCGCCACTGGCACCCGACACCACGGTGTCGCACGGTAAGACGCAACGGCTGGTCCGGCAGTTTCCGCCGGCGGACGTTTTATCCCACTTATGAAAACGGCTTCGTTCCGCGGTCTGATATTTACCCTGATTGTCTCCGCGCTGTCGCTGACAGCGCGTGCCCAAGTCATCGAATTTCGCGCCACGATCAACGCGGCGCAGGAAGTCCCGGCCACGACCTCGACGGCCACGGGTTCGGCGATCATGCTCTACGACATCGGCACCAACACGTTCGACCTGTTTGTGACGATCACCGGCCTGACGAATACGGCGACCGCATCGCACATCCACGAAGGCGCGGCGGGCGCGGCCGGTGGCGTCGTGACGAACCTCGGCGCCGACGCCGTGTACGTGCGCTCGGGCAATACGCTGACGGGGACCTTTCGCGGCGTCACCCATGGTGGCGATAAACTCAAGCTCCTCCAGAACGGGGCCTACTACAATATTCACTCCGCGCAGTTTCCCGGTGGCGAGATCCGCGGCCAGTTGATCGCGCGCCCGAAGCGTCTCGTCGCGGTGATGGATGTCGCGCAGGAGCAGGCGGCCTTTCCGGCAGTCAACCTCGGCGCAGCGAATCTCGCGGATTTTGGCGCGGCGGTGATGAGCTACGATCCCGGCACCAATCGCATCAGCCTGCGCTCGAGCGTCTACAATTTCCGCAATACGCTGAACAACTCGCACTACCACGAAGGCGCGCCCGGCGTGAGCGGCGGCGTGGTGCTCTCGCTCGGCAACAACGCGAACGCGGGCGGCTACTCCAACGTGAACGGAATGATCGCCGGCAGCTTCGACCTGCCCTACACCGGTGACCCGATCAAGCTGCTCACGGGTGGCGCGTATCTGAATTATCACAGCACGACCTTTGCCGGTGGTGAGCTGCGCGGCCAAGTGCGCGCCACCGATGAGCTGCCCACCTCGCGCATGATCAACGTCTCGACCCGCGGCTTCGTCGGCGTGGGCGCGCAGCAATTGATCCAAGGCATTAGCGTGATCGGGCCTGACCCGGTGCGCATCTTGATTTCGGCCAAGGGCCCCTCGCTCAGCGCGTACGGCGTGACGGGCGTGCTCGCCGATCCGGTGTTGGCGCTCTTTGACTCGGGTGGCCGCCAGATCGCGCTCAATGACAATGTCGGTGTGATCACCGGCACGGAGATGGCCAACATCCCGGGCGCGCCGGCCACGGCCGCCGAATCTGCTTTGCTCGTCGTGCTGCCTCCCGGCAACTACACAGCGGTGGTCTCCGGGGCGGGTGGTACGACGGGCATCGCCCTTCTCGAAGCGACTGATCTCCGCGTGCTCGGTCTCACGCCTTCGGGCCCGGCACCAGTCATCACCGATGTGCGCACGCCGGCCTCGCTCTTCCGCCCCGATGGCGAGCGCACCCGTGAAGCGGTTCGCGCCGTGCTCGAACTCTGCGGCGCGCCGGTGCCGGTGTACACCTCGCTCCGCTGAGGTTTCGTTTTGGTCAGTCGGTTTTGTTTCGGCCCGTCCTCCCGGCAGTGGGGACGGGCCCATTTTTTGAAGACAACCGAGAGCTAAGGGTAGAGAGCGGAGATCAGGAAAAAAGTAGGTCCAATTTTAACTTACATACAGATGAAACATATCGGAATTCGCGGGGTGGCTTGGTTTGGATTCGTACTGGCGCTCGCGGGCATAGCGCGGGGGCAGGTGCTCGAATTTCGCGCGACGATCAATGGTGCGCAAGAAGTGCCGGCGGTCTCGACACCGGCGGTGGGCACGGCGGTGATGCTCTACGACATCGCCGAGAACAGCTTCGAGCTGACGGTGACGCTCACTAATTTCGCGAACAACCTCGTCGACGCGCATCTCTTCGAGGCGGCGGCGGGAGCCAATGGCAGCACTGCGCTGATTCATTTTCCGCTGAGCAGCTTTGTGCGGAACGGCAATACGGTGACGGGCAAGATCGCGCGCCGCGCGTATCCGGGTGACAAACTCAAGCTCCTGCAAAGCGGAGCCTATCTCAATTTCCACACCAACCTTTTTCTCGATGGCGAAGTGCGCGGGCAATTGATCGGGCAGCCGAAGCGCCTCGTGGCGATCATGGATGTGGCGCAGGAGCAGGCGGCGTTTCCGGCGGTGAATCTCGCGGGGGCGAATCTCTCCGATTTCGGCGCGGCAGTGATGACTTACAATCCGGCGACGAATCGCGTGGTGCTGCGCTCGAGCGTCTATAATTTCCGCAACACGCTGAATAACTCCCACTATCACGAAGGCGCGCCCGGCGTGAGTGGCGCGGTGGTGGTGTCGCTCGGCAACAATGCCAACGCGGGCGGCTACTCGAATGTGAACGGAGTGATCGCGGGTAGTTTCGATCTGCCGTACACCGGCGACCCGATCAAGCTCCTCACGGGCGGAGCGTACTTGAATTATCACAGCACGACCTTTGCTGGAGGTGAACTGCGCGGGCAGGTGCGCGCCACGGATGAAGTAGCGGGCAGCCGATTCTTTAGCACCGCGACGCGCGGCTTCGTGGGCACCGGGGCGCAGTTGCTGATCAGCGGCATCAGCATCGTTGGGCCCGATCCGGTGCGGCTGATGATCACGGCGAAAGGGCCGTCGCTCGCGGCGTTTGGCGTGACGGGTGCGCTGGCCGATCCGAGCCTGTCGATTTACGACGCAGCGGGACGACAGATCGCGCAGAACGATAACATCGGGGCGACGGCCGGGACGGATTTCGCGACGATCCCGGGCGCGCCGACGAATACCTCCGAATCTGCGCTGCTGGTGGTGTTGCCGCCCGGGAACTACACGGCGGTGGTGTCGGGCAATGGCGGGACGGGCATCGCGCTGCTGGAGGCGATCGATGTGCGTGTGGTCGGCGCGACGGCGGCGGTGGCGGCGGATAAGGGGAGAGTTGAGAGGTGAACGTTGAGAGAGCAGGCGGAGAGGGCTCACAGCTCAGAGCTGAGAGGCTAGAGCTGAGAGCCAGAAGGCGCGGACGATTTTGAATCTTAGGAGATGTCTCATTTTTATCCGTAGGGCGGGGCGCGATACGCGCCGGATTTTCTAGATGGATTGCTTCGTCGCTGCGCTCCGCGCAATGACAAGGCACTACGACAACCCATGGCTTTCTGTCATCCCAGGGTGACCGGCTGGTGCTGACTACACGGGCTAGCTGAAAGGAAGGAAGCCCGGCGCTCACCCCAGCGCCGGGCTTTTTGTTTTGCGGCATCGCGAGCGGGTCGGAATAAACGAGGGATGACGCTTTCTCCCCTGGGCGACTCCGCAGTGGTCGTCGCACTTGGCACCGGCCTCGACGAGACGGCGTTGACGCGGGTGCGGGCCGTGGCGGAGGCGCTGGAGCAGGAGAAGCCGGCGGGCGTGGTCGATGTGGTGCCGGCGTTTGCGAGTGTGACGGTTTTCTACGATGCGGCGCACTGTGGCAGCTACGCGCAGCTGTGCGCGGAGATCCAAGCGTGTGCGGCGCGCGCCGAGGCGACGATGGTCTCGCAGCGGACGCGCGTGCTGGAAATCTCGGTGTGCTACGGAGGCGAAGGGGGGCCGGACCTCGCGGAGGTGGCGGCGCGCGCGAAGCTGTCGGTGGAGCAGGTGATCGCGCAGCACAGCGGCGCGGAGTATCTGGTACACGCGATCGGGTTTGCGCCTGGGTTTGCCTATCTCGGCGGGCTGCCGACGGCGTTGCATACGCCTCGTCGCGCGACGCCGCGCACCAGCGTACCGGCGGGGACGGTGGGCATCGGCGGGGCGCAGACGGGAGTGTATCCGCTCGTCACACCCGGGGGATGGAACCTGATTGGGCGGACGCCGCTGCGGATGTTTGACGCGCTGCGGGTCGAGCCAGCGCTGCTGCGCACGGGAGACCGGGTGAAGTTTCGCGCGATCAGCGCGGAGGAGTTTGCGGCATGGCGATAAAAATCATCCGCGCCGGCGTGCTCACGACCGTGCAAGACCTCGGACGGCCCGGGCATCGCGCGGCGGGCGTGCCCCTCGGTGGAGCGATGGACACCGTGGCGCTGCGACTCGTGAACCTGCTCGTGGGCAATGCGGAGACGGCGGCGGCGCTGGAATTTACGCTGGTGGGGCCGGAAATCGAATTTGCGGCGGACGCGACGATCGCGATCGGCGGCGGGGACTTTGGCCTCGCGCCGCGGTGGCAACCTCTACGCGTGAAGGCGGGGGAGCGGTTGAAGTTTGGCGCGGCGCGGAGCGGGTGTCGTGGGTATCTCGCCATCGCCGGCGGGATCGAGGTGCCGGAAGTGCTCGGCAGCCGCGGGACGTATTTGCGCGCGGGGATCGGCGGGCTGGACGGGCGGGCGCTCCGCGATGGCGATGTGTTGCGCGCGGCGGAAGTGTCGCGGCAAGTGGTGGGCCGCTGGCAGATCGATGAGCGCATCCTGCCCGCGTATGCGACCGCGCCGACGGTGCGCGTACTGCCGGGGGCGCAGGCCGGGGAGTATAACGCGCGATGGAGCGACGGGGAATATAAGGTCAGCGCGAAGTCGGACCGGATGGGAGTGCGACTGGCAGGCGCGATGCTGGAACGGAACAATGCCAACGATCTCGTCTCCTCGTGCGTCACGCCCGGCACGATCCAAGTGCCGCCGGACGGCCAGCCCATCGTGCTGATGGCCGATGCACAGACCATCGGCGGGTATCCGCAACTCGCGCACGTGATCGGCGTCGACCTGCCGGTCGTGGCGCAACTGCGACCGGGCGACACGGTGCGATTTACGACGGTGACGCTGGACGAGGCGCACCGCCTCGGGCACGCCCGCGAGCATGCACTCGCGCTGCTGCGGCAAGGGCTCGCGAGCAAACTGCGCTGACATGGCACTTCGCATCGATCTCAACTGCGACCTCGGCGAAGGCGCGGGCCAGGACGCGGAACTGATGCCGCTCATCACCTCGGCGAACATCGCGTGCGGGGCGCACGCGGGCGACGAGGCCACGATGCGCGCGACGCTCGCGCTGGCGCAACGCCACGACGTGGCGGGCGGGGCGCACCCGGGGTTTAAGGATAAGGAAAATTTTGGACGGAAAGAAATCGGGCTCGCGCCGAGGGAAGTGCAGGTGCTGGTCGAGGAACAAATCGCGGCGCTGCAGGCGCTCGGCCCAATCACGCACGTGAAGGCGCACGGGGCGCTCTACAATATGGCGGGCCGCGATGCGGCGCTGGCCGATGCGGTGGCGGAGGCGGTGCGACGGCGCGGGGCGGGGCTCATCTTATTTGCCCTGGCCGGCAGCGAATTGGTCCGCGCGGGACGGGAGCGCGGGTTGCGCGTGGCGAGCGAAGTGTTTGCCGACCGTACGTATCAGAACGATGGATCGCTCACGCCACGGTCGCGGCCCGATGCGCTGATCGAAGATGAAGACGTGGCGGTGGCGCAGGTGCTCCGCATGGTGCGCGACGGCGTGGTGCGCGCGACGGACGGGAGGGATGTTAGTATCGTGGCCGACACCGTGTGCCTGCACGGCGACGGCGCGCACGCGGTGGCGTTTGCGCGGAGGCTGCGGGAAGAGTTGAAACGCGCGGGCGTGGACGTGAGGGCGTTTGGCGCATGATCAAACTCATCGGCATTCTCGTCGTGGCGGTGGGGTTTGCGCTGCGGTTTAACACGCTGCTCGTGGTACTCGCGGCGGGCGTGGTGACGGGGCTGGTGGCGGGGATGTCGCTCAACGAGATCGTGGAAGTGTTTGGAAAATTTTTCGTGGAGAACCGTTACATGCTGCTGCCGGTCGTACTCGTCGCGCCGGTGGTCGGGCTGCTGGAGCGGTACGGCTTGCAAGAGCGGGCGGAGACGCTGATCCGGCAGGCGAAGGCCGCGACGGCGGGGCGCGTGGTGCTGCTTTACACCCTCGTGCGGCAGATATCGATCAGCCTCGGCATCAATATCGGCGGGCATCCGCAAATGGTGCGCCCGCTCATCGCGCCGATGGCGGAGGCGGCGGCGCGGGCGCGGCACGGCGAACTGCCGGAGAAGACGACGGAGACGATCCGCGCGCACGCGGCGGCGGCGGAGAACACGGGGAATTTCTTCGGCGAGGATATCTTTATCGCGGTTGGCGCGATTCTCCTGATGAAGGGATTTTTCGAGGCGCAGAAAATGGAAGTCAGCGTGTGGGCGATGGCGTTGTGGGGCATCCCGACGGCGCTAGTGGCCTTTGCCACGATGATGTGGCGGGCACGAGCGCTCGATAAACGCGTGGCGCGGGAGACGAGCGCGGCGGAGGAGAGCAAAGGGGAGAAGAGCAAGGCGGAGAAAAGCGGAGTGGAGGAGGCGCGATGAAGTTGATCACGGTTGACGTGTTTTATGTGCTCATCGGCGTGATTTTCGCGTTTGTGGCGGGGCGCGTCGTGCTGGACCGGGTGCATCCGAAGCGCTGGGGCACGGGGCTATTTTGGGCGCTGCTGGCGGTGGTGTTTTTGGCGGGGAAGGCGTTGCCGCCGCTGGCGGTGGGCTACCTGGTGATCGCGATGGTGGGGCTCGCGGCGACGAAGCAAGTGGTGCGCTCGGAGGAGAAGAGCGTGGAGAAGGCGGAGCGGGAGGCGTCGGCGGATCGGTTGCAAAATAAACTTTTTTGGCCGGCGCTGCTGATTCCGGCGACGGCGGTGCTGGGGTCGCTGGGGCTGCACAAAATCCACGTCGGCGACGTGTGGCTGATCGAGCCGAAGCAAGTGACGCTCATCGCGCTCGGGCTCGGGATGATGATCGCGCTGGCGGCGGCGATGCGCATCACGCGCGCGGCACCGGCGGTGCCGCTGCGGGAAGGCGGGCGGCTGGTGCAGGCGCTCGGGTGGTCGCTGCTGTTGCCGCCGATGTTGGCGGCGCTGGGCGCGGTGTTTTCGCAGGCGGGCGTGGGGGCGGTGGTGGCGGACCTCGTGGCACGGGCGCTGCCGACGCAGTATCCGTTTGTCGCGGTGGTGGCGTATTGCGGCGGGATGGCGCTTTTCACGATGTGCATGGGGAATGCCTTCGCGGCGTTTGCGGTGATCACGGGCGGCATCGGGCTGCCGCTGATCGTGCAACAGCATCACGGCAACCCCGCGATCATGGCGGCGCTTGGGATGCTCTCGGGCTATTGCGGGACGCTGCTTACGCCGATGGCGGCGAATTTCAATATCGTGCCGGCAATCCTGCTCGACCTGAAAGACCGCAACGCGGTGATCAAGGCGCAGGTGCCGATCGCGCTGGTGGTGCTGGCGGCGAACATCGTGATCATGTATGTGTGCGTCTATCGATTTTGAATCATGAAACGCGTGCTGATCACGGGGTTTGAGCCCTTTGGCGGAGAGACGGTCAACCCCTCGGCGGAGATCGCGCGGGCGCTCGATGGGCGGGTGATCGCGGGGCGGACGGTGGTGGGCGCGGTGCTGCCCTGTGTGTTTGGCGCGAGCATTGCGGAGCTGAAGCGGTTGTTGCGCGCGGTGAAGCCGGAGGTGGTGGTGTGCGTGGGGCAGGCGGGTGGGCGGAGCGACATCACGCCGGAGCGGGTGGCGATCAATGTCGACGATGCGCGCATCGCGGACAATGCGGGCGCGCAGCCGATCGACACCCCGGTGGTGCGGGGTGGGCCGGCGGCGTATTGGTCGACGCTACCGATCAAGGCGGTGGTGGCGGCGCTCAAGGAGCGGGGGATGCGCGCGAGTGTGTCGCAGACGGCGGGGACGTTTGTGTGCAATCACGTTTTCTATGGACTGATGCATGCGCTGAAACGGCGTCGCGTAAACGGCCGCGTGGTGCGCGGGGGATTCGTGCATGTGCCGTATTTGCCGGAGCAGGCGAAGGACGGGGCGGCGAGTTTGCCGCTGGAGACGATGATCGCGGGGATCGCGCTCGTGGTGGAGACGGCAGTGAAGCGGAAGCGGGATGTGCGGGTGGGCGGTGGTCGGACGCACTGATGGGCAGGGCCTTGTCGGGCGTGGAATTTTTAACCACGAAGGGACACGAATGAAGGCGGAGAAAGCCGATCTTATTTAGCCACGGATTTCACGGATGGGCACGGATACGGAGTAAATCCGGACGAGGTTGCCCACGAACGATGCGAAACACGCGAGAGGGCGCGCGTCTTATACCAAGGTCGGTTGATATTTGGACGATAACCAAACCGCCACTCGCTTACGCTCGCAGCCACTAGAAAACAGCACCTCAGCAGCTACTGGTATTATTCGCCTCGACGGAGGCGGTGAGACCTACGCCAAAGTCGGGGCATAAAGCCCCTCCCACAGTTGCTGAAGCTAAGACCCGCTGAGATTAGGGCAGCTTGGCGGCTTCGACGGTGAGGGCGCAGATGTCGTCGTCGAAGTGGGCGTGGCCGGTGAAGGCGACGATTTGGGCGATGAGGTTGTCGAGGACCTTGGCGCCGGGGAGGCCGGCGTTTTGGGCGAGGAAGTCGCGGAGGCGGTCTTCGCCGAATTGGTCGCCGCTGGCGTTGGCGGCTTCGAAGAGGCCGTCGGTGTAGCCGAGGAAGACGTCGCCGGGCTCGAAGGCGCAGGCGTGATTCGTGTAGATAAAATCCTCGACTAGGCCGGTGGCCGGCTCGGGGTCGGCGAGGGCGAGGCGCTCGACGAGGCCGGAGGCGGCGTGGCGGATGACGGGCGGGGGGTGGCCGGCGTTGCCGTACGACATGGTCTGCGTGGTGATGTCGATCACGGCGTAAAAGGCGGTGGCGAAGACCGGCAGGCCGGTCTGGTGCATGATGGGGACGAGGCCGCGATTGATCTCGCCGAGGACCTGGGCGGCGTTGGCGGCGTGGGGGCCGACTTCCTCGACGACACCGCGGATGAGGGCGGTGAGGAGGCCGGCGCGGACGCCGTGGCCCATCACATCGCAGACGAGCACGCCGCACCGGGTATCGGAGAGGCGGACGATATCGAAGAAATCGCCGCCGAGCGTGGAGGCGGGGACGTAGCGATGGGCGAAGCGGAGGGCGGTGGCCTCGGGCGCGACGCCGCGCGGGAAGATCGGGTAGGCTTGCGAGAAGAAGGATTCCTGAATCTGGCGGGCCATGCGGACATCGGCCTCCATCTCATCGGTGCGGCGCTGCAATTCCTGCTCCATGCGCTTGCGCTCGGTGATATCGAGGCTGATGCCGACGAGGCCCACGATCTTGTCGCGGAGGTCGCGGAGCGGGACCTTGGTGGTGAGGGACCAGCGGAGGTGGCCCTCGTCGCCGAAATTGGATTTTTCCTGATCGAGGACGGGCACGCCGGTATCGATGACGCGGCGGTCGTCGTCCATGGCCTGCTGACCGCGATGGCCGGGGAAAAAATCGAGCGTGGTGCGGCCGCGGGCCTCTTCCTGATGCTCGACCCCGAGGAGGTTGAGATGGGCGCGGTTGTTGATGAGGTAGTGCGAGTCCTTGTCCTTGACGAAGATTCGGCTGGGGAGGTGGTCGATGATCGTGCGGAGGAGATTGCGCTCCTCGTTGAGCTTGTCCTCGGCCTCCTTGGCGGCGGTGACATTGCGCGTGACGCCAAAGGTGCCGATGATGCGGCCGGTGCCGTCGCGCCAGGGCATCTTGGTGGTGGAGCCCCAGGCCTCGGAGCCATCGCGCTTGGTGATGCGCTGGACCTCGCCGATCATCGGGCGGCCGGTGTAGACGATGACGGCTTCCTCCATGAAGGCTTTTTGCGCGTGGGCTTGCGCGAAGAAATCGAAATCGGTTTTGCCGATGACGTCATCGGGGGATTGGACGCCGAGCCACATGGCGTGGGCGCGGTTGACGCGGACGAACTTGCTTTGGAGATCCTTAAAGTAGATGCGGTCCGGGAGGTTTTCCATGAGGAGCCGCAGGATCGCGGTGTCGACGGATTCGACAGGGGCGGCGGGGAAGGGTTGGCCGGAGGGCGTGTCGCTCATGAAGGGGAGGGACAGTACAGCTCGGGCGTGGGGGTGCAATCACGGTGTGAGTCAACGAAAACGGCGTGATCGCCGCAAAAAGGACTCAGTCATTTTTACCACAGATGGTCACAGATGAACACTGATACAGAGGCAAACAGGGATGAACCACGAAGAGCGCAAAGAGACGCGAAGATGAGGAGCGAACTTCGCGGTTGAAAAACTTGAACAGGAAGGGCGGGAAGATCGGTAAGGAGCGGAGGCGAGAAAAAACGCCGCCCGGTGTTGGGCGGCGTTTGAGGGGGAGGGAGGTGAGCGGCCTGCGGCCGCGGGGGGCTCCGAAGACTCTGCGGCGGGACGCCGCAGCCACTTTAAGGGGGGCGGGCTGGGCTTACTTTTTCTCGATGACGAACCAGTCTTTCTTTTCGCCTTTGTCGTTGAGGAAGGTGAATTCGAGGCGGTGGGCGTCGATGTCGACGATGGAGGAGCCGGGTTCGTTGAGGGAGATGAAGAAGGCGGGGTGGTTGAGCTTCACGGGCTTGGCGCTGGCATGGCCGGCGCTGCCGGTGACGACGTTGATGTCGCCGAAGTGGGGCGTGCGGACGAGGGGCTTGGTGTAGAGGACGGGGCCGCCGGGCGTGGCGGCGCCCTTTTGCTTGATCATGGTGGCGGCGTCGAAGGTGTCGGACTTGCCGTAGTGACCATCGAGGAGGAAGGAGCGCTCGTAGACGTGGGAGTGGCCGGTGAGAATGAGATCGACGCCGCCGGCCTCGAGGACGGGGAGGAAATTCTGGCGCATTTCGTTCATGCGGCCGGTGCTGTCCTTGTCGCTATCGGAGTCGTGGGTGCCCTTGGTGTAGGTAGGGTGGTGGAAGAAGGCGACGATCCACTCGCGGGTGGTGGCGGCGAGATCGGCCTTGAGCCATTCCATCATCGCGCCAGTGACGGTGCGCTCGGTGTCGCTGGAATCGAGGGCGATGAAGTGAATATTGGCGTAGTCGAACGAGTAATACGCCTCGGTGCCGGAGGCGACGCCGCCGGCCTGGGCGCGCGTGGGGAGGCTAAAGATATCGTAGTAGACGCCAGACTGCGTGACGGAATTGGAGGACTTGGCGTCGTGATTGCCGAGGACGGACCAGACGGGTGTGGTGCGGAGGACCTCGGGGTACATCTCGAAGATGGCCTTTTGATAATCGGAGTCGGTGCCCTCAGGGTACGCGTTGTCGCCGAGGAGCAAGATGAAGTCGCTGGGGCGGGCGGCGGAGAATTTGTAGTAGTTGTCGCGGACGTTGCGCTGGTCGGCGTTCTTGGTGCCCGGGTCGCCGAGGACCCAGAAGCGGGTGGCTTGGGCGGGGCCGGGCTCGGGTGGGGTGACGAAGGAATAGATGCCGGCCTTGCCGGGGGCGTCTTCGGCTTCAGTGGTGGTGGTCGTCGTGGTGGCCTTGGTGGTGGCGGCTTTGGTGGTGGTCGCGGCGGGGGCCGCGGGAGCAGCCGCGGTAGTGGTGGTGGCCGGAGTGGCGACGGCGACGGGCGTGGGCGGGACTGGGCCGACACTGTAGTAGTAGCGAGTGTTGGGCTTCAGCTTGCTGAGATAGACGATGTGCTCGGCGCCGATGCCTTCGGCCTTGGCGGTGGAGGTGAGGGCATCGCGGGCGAGGCCGTAGCGGACGGCGGAGGTCTCGGTATTATCCGTGCGCCAGCGCACGATCATCGTGGTGGGCGTGGGGGTTTGGAGATACGGCCCACGCGTGACGGTGGTGGCGGCGCGGAGCTGGAAAGCGGAAATGAGCGTGAGCGCGGCGAGGGCAAGGGGAGCGAAACGGCGAAACAGGATCATGGGGAGGTAAAATTAACGCGTGGTAGCGGCGAGACGGCTGAGCTCGGCAGAAAGGTGCAGAGTATCGGGCGATTGGAGGAGCCAGACGGGAAGAGTGTGGAGCGCGGCGAGGGCGGCGGTGTACGCGGTGCGGGCCTCGACGGTGCGACCGGCGGCGGCGAGGATGTCGCCGCGACGTTTCAACCACAGCTCGCGACGCTCGGCGGCGGCGGTGAGGGTGTCGAGGCGGGCGAGAGCGGCCTCGGTGCGACCGAGGGCCAGCTCAAGATCGAGTGCGCGAAGGTGGAGCGACATCACCGGGCCGAGGCGAGTAAGGCCCTCATCGAGGCTCGCGAGGGCGGCGGAGGGCGAGGAAAACAGGGCAGCGCGCTCGAGAAAAAGCTCCGGCGGAGGCTCGGGGAGGAGAAGGAAAGCGACCGCGAAATCGGCGAGGGCGGCGGATTTCTCGCCGAGCTCGGCGAATGTACGTGCGCGCTGGATACGCGCCTCGGCATCGGCGGGGGCGGCGGCGACGGCTTGATCGAGGAAGGCGCGGGCTTCGGCGAAATGCTTGGTCACGAGGGCGAGGGCGCCGCGCGCGAGGGCGAGGCGGGGAAGGCGCGGGGCGAGTTCGGCGGCGCGGAGGTAGTTGGCCTCGGCGGCGACGTAGTCTTGGAACTTGGCGTAGAGCTCGCCGCGCTCGAGGAAGACGGTGGCGTCGGTGGGATGGGCGGCGAGTTGCGCGGCGAAGCGCGCGAGGGCATCGGCCATCTCGGGATGCGCGTGCGCCGGACCCGATAACGCGCTGAGGAGCGCGAGGGTGAGGAGGGCGGCGCGTGGAACGCGAGACGGCATCAAGGGAGCGAAGGGGGTCGATAGAGCGCTGGCAATGGCGGGGAGTGCTAGGGGCGTTACGATCTGGTAGCGGGCGAGGGAGGCGAATCGATTTGGTCCTGAATTTTTAACCACGGATGGACGCGGATGACTACGGATGAACACGGGTGACGGAAGGTCGGGAGCTTCGTGGCCGAGACTTGAGTGGGCTTGCGAAGGCCGATGGCTCGTAACTTTGGGTCTTCACGGAGCGCGGAACGCGCGGGGCGGATTTAGATGGATTGCTTCGTCGCTGCGCTCCTCGCAATGACAGGCTAAAAGCAGCGGGGGGTTGGGATGAGGCCTCGGAATTGGACCACAGAGACACAGAGGCACAGAGAGACAGAGAGACCGAAGGAATCGATTTGGCTCTGAATTTTTCACCACGGATGGACGCGGATGAACACGGGTGACGGAAGGCCGGTGGCTTCGCGGCCGAGATTTGGGTGGGCTCGCGAAGGCCGATGGCTCGTAGCTTTGGGTCTTCACGGAGCGCGAAACGCGCGGGGCGGATTCAGATGGATTGCTTCGTCGCTGCGCTCCTCGCAATGACAGGCTAAAAGCAGAGGGGGGTTAGGATAAGGCCTCGGAGTTGAACCACGGAGGCACAGAGACACAGAGAGGCGGGGGAAAATCAGACGGGGGCGACTGAGAGCGGGCGCGTTTGCGGTGTCTGGCGTGCGATGCGCGGCGATTATTTCCGCACCGGGATGTCGTGCTCGGCGAGGTAGTCTTTTACCTGCGGGATGGTGAGGGTGCCGAAGTGGAAGAGGCTGGCGGCGAGGACGGCGCTGGCGTGCCCTTGCTCGAGGGCGTCGGCGAAGTGGGCGAGGGTGCCGGCGCCACCGCTGGCGATGACGGGGACGGTGACGGCGTCGCTGACGGCGCGGGTGAGGGCACAGTCGTAGCCGGCCTTGGTGCCGTCGGCGTCCATGCTGGTGAGGAGGATTTCGCCGGCCCCGAGGGCGACGGCTTGCCTGGCCCAGGAGACGGCGTCGAGCTCGGTGCGGTTGCGGCCGCCGTGGGTGTAGACGCGCCACGATTTGCCGTCGGGCTCGCGCTTGGCGTCGATGGCGAGGACGATGCACTGGGCGCCGAAGCGATTGGAGGCGTCGGCGATGAGCTGGGGATTTTTGATCGCGGCGGTGTTGAGCGAGACTTTGTCGGCGCCGGCGCGGAGCATGGCCTCGATGTCGGCGACGGTGCGGAGGCCGCCGCCCACCGTGAGGGGCATGAAACATTGCTCGGCGGTGGCGGCGACGACGTCGTGCATGATGCCGCGGCCATCGGAGGAGGCGGTGATATCGAGGAAGACGAGTTCGTCGGCGCCCTGGGCATCGTAGGCCTTGGCGCTTTGGACGGGATCGCCGGCATCGCGGAGCTCTTGGAACTTGATGCCTTTGACGACGCGCCCGGCGTTGACGTCGAGGCAGGGGATGATGCGGCGGGAGAGCATGCGTGCGAATTACGAATTACGAATGACGAAATGACGAAATGACGAATGACGAATGACGAATTACGGTTTGGGCGCGGGATTACGAATCGTTTCCGCCGAGATGTGGGTGCAGTGGTCGAGATTTTTTTGCCACGAATGGACACGAATGCACACGAATGAAAAAGCGGAGAGAATTTTGCCGCGGATTACGCGGATGGGCACGGATGAGATCGGAGGCGGAGGTAGAACCACGAACTAAGCGAACTACACGAAAAAGACGGCGTGGATAAAAACAGACGGAGTTAAGCGCAAAGACGCGAAGGCGAGAAGGACTGAGCAAAGCTCGAGATGATGAAGGTATGAAAGAGGAGCGTGGGGGCGGCTTTGGGAGGGCGGATTCTAACCGCGGATTACGCGGATGGGCGCGGATGAGAAAGGAGGCGGAGGTAGGACCTCGAACTAAGCGAACTACACGAAAAAGACGGCGTGGATCGAAACAGACGGAGTTAAGCGCAAAGACGCGAAGACGCGAAGGACTGAGCAAAGCTACGGATGAATACGGTATGAAAGATGAGGGTGGGAGGGAGCGGAATTTGTGCGTTGGGCGACTCGCTCACGCATGCGGCGACCAGAAAATATCGGCTGTGGTTTTTTTGAAAACGCTTTGGGTAATAGCGGCTTCCCGTTTCGGGAAAATGCACCAGCTTCCGAAATAAAAATGACGCGCGGTGGGGACCGCGCGTCATTCGTAAATCTGAAATCTTAACTCGTAACTCCACCCGACCGCTGGCGGCCGGATCAGGTGTCCAAGTGCGTCACGTCGGGCTCGAAGTTGACGGCGAGGCGGTAGACGTGGCCGGGGCGCATGATGAGGGGGTGGTCGCGCACGAGGTACTGCAGGTAGTGAATCTTGCCGTAGTTGGTGCGGTACTTCGGATCGGCGCTGACGACTTCGGTTTCCTGCCAGACGGCTTGGAAGTCATCCTTGGCGACGCTGCAGCGCTGGCCGCCGGCGCCGAGGGCGAGGGAGCCACTGACGTGGTACTTCGAGTGGGGCGCGGCGATGGCGAGGGCGTAGCGGAATTTATCCAGCGTGACCTGCTGCTTCACGGTGTAGGCGAATTCGCAGGAGATCTTGTTGCCGGCGAAGGTCCACTGGACCTTGCAACTGCCGAGGCCCTTGACGAACTCTTCCTTGGTGTTGATGAGGTCGGGCTGCTCGTAGCGGAAGTAGAAGCTGTTGCGGAGGCCGAGGCCGGTGACGCAGTTCTTGCCGTAGAAGGCGGGCAGCGTGACGTGTTCGCCGAAGGTGAGTTCGGGAATCATGATCGGCGCGTAGACATTGTTCGGCCAGTCGAAGATGCCGGGGCAATGAGGGAAGGTCAGCGAATCACTCGTGAGGGTCTTGCCGGAGCTGATGAGCGGAACCTGCAAGTGCAGGCCGGACTCGGCGTCGCGGTAGAGGAAGAGGCCCTGCTCCTTGCGGTTGGACTTGTCGAAGATGACGAAGCGACCGGAGGTGCGCGGCGGCTCGATCTTGGGATTGCCGGCGGGGACCTGGACGGTCTTCGCGAGGCGCGACCATTGGCAAAGGTAGCGAGCGGCGTCGAAGTTCGCCATGCGCGTCGTGTGATGCGAATAGGCGGTGCGCTCTTCGTCGCGGAGATCGAGGAAGCCGTGTTCTTGATCGAGATAGGTCTCGTAGAAGAACATGAACAACCGGCGGAGGATGTCGTAGTACTTGAGCTTCTGGTCGTCAGGGATCCACCCGTCGCGCATGCCCTGCAAGATGAGGCTGATGCAGTGCATCTGGCCGTAGGCACCGGCGGCGCGGCCAAAGGCCCAACCGAGGCCATCGGCGCGGACGAGGTCCGGCATCATCTTGATGTACTTCTCGGCGTAAGTGCGGAGGGTCGGGAGCTTACGATCGCGGACGCCGCTATTGGCGTGGAGCTGGAGCGCGGAGCGGACGAACACGAAGGTCATCACGCCGTAGAGATTGTAATTACCGCCGAAGCCCTCGGTGGCGTCGTCGAAGAAGCCGGCGGAGCTCGTCTGGTTGATGCGATCGCACATGCGCTCGATCAGGCGGGACGTCTCGTCCTTCTTGGAGAGACCGAAGCTGAAGCGAGCGACGGCCTTGGCGATGTTGAACGCCTGCCAGTGGTTGTCGTAGTCGCTGCGGTGGAGGAGGGACTTGTCGATGCGCTGCTGGGTTTCCTCGACGAGGCGTTCCCAGACGGGGTTGCGGTCCTTGGAGGGGCCGAAGCAGAGGAGGCCGAGGGCGGCGTACGCGAGGCCGTTTTCGGCGGGGGGCTCGGTGAACATCTGCGCGGTGATGCAGCGGGCCGCGAGGTCGATGATGTCCTGACCCTTCAGCGTGGTCTCGCCGGTGGCGCGGTAGTATTCACCAAGTGCATACGCTACGTGGCCCGGTTCATCGGGGCGCGGCTGCTCGCCGGGAGCAGGCAAGATGGTGCCGTCGGGCTGGATGGACTCAAGGTTGTGGCCCAACATCGAACGGGCCATATCGAGACATTGCTCGGAAAAACTGTGCATGCGGTGGTTGGCGTGGAGGAGACTGAGTAGACGTGCGGCGAGGCCGAAGGAAACAGATGAATCTCAGGAGTTTTGGGAGGGGGGCAAGAGGGAAGTTTGCCCGTTTGCCGATATGTCGGGGGTAGGATGGGGATTAATCGGGCTTTTCGCGCGAAAGACGGATTGAAGCCGGAGTAGGGGGCGGGACCGGTGGCGGCGGGGCTCTAAGGCCTGAAAGGGCAAAAAGAAGCCCGCGCAGGAGGCGCGGGCGACGAGGGGAGGGAATGCGGGAAGTTGAGCGCAGGCGAACGAGTTAGCGCGCGATGAGCTTCAGGAACTCCGCGTTGGTCTTGGTCTTCGAGAGACGGGCGATCATCGTATCGGTGGCTTCCTCGATCTTCTGCTGCACGAGGGCGCGGCGGAAGAAGTGGATGCCCTCGAGGGTCTTGGCATCAAGGAGGAGTTCTTCCTTACGGGTGCCGCTGGCGGCGATGTTGATCGCGGGCCAGAGGCGCATCTCGGCGCTCTTGCGGTCGAGGACGAGCTCCATGTTACCGGTGCCCTTGAACTCTTGAAAGATCACGTCGTCCATGCGGCTGCCGGTCTCGACGAGCACGGAGGCGATGATGGTGAGCGAGCCGGCTTCCTCGGTCTTACGAGCGGAGGCGAAGAGCTGGCGGGGCTTTTCGAGCGCGCGGACATCGAGACCGCCGGTGCCGGTGCGGCCGGAGTTGCGGGCGGTGTTGTGGGCGCGGGAGAGACGGGTGATCGAATCGACGAAGAGCACGACGTCGCGGCCCACCTCGACGAGGCGCTTGGCGCGCTCGATGCAAAGATCGGCGATGCGGATGTGATTCTCGACCTGCTCGTCGTTGGACGAGGCCCACACCTCGGCGGCGGGGACGCTGCGGCGAAAATCGGTGACTTCCTCGGGACGCTCGTCGACGAGGAGGATCATGACGTGACACTCGGGGTTGTTCTCGAGGACGCCGAGGGCCATGTCGCGGAGCAGGGTGGTCTTACCGGTGCGCGGCGGGGCGACGACCAGGCCGCGGGTGCCCTTGCCGATGGGGCAGAAGAGGTCGACCGCACGCGTGGTGAGACGGCCGTCCTTTAACTCCATCTTGAGAAATTGGTTGGGCGAGACGGTGGTGAGCGTGGTGTAATCCCAGCGCTGGCGACGGTCTTCGAGGGCGACGCCATCGACGGTCTCGATGAAGCGCATCTTGGGATTGGTAAACCGGCCGTCGGGCGGGAAGGCTGTGCCACCGATCATGGAGCCTGTGCGGAGCTTGAAGCGGCGGATGAGCTCTTTCGGGACGAAGGTATCGCTCGGGCGACGCTTGCCGCCTTTGGAGAGATCGAGGAGCTGGCCGTTGCCGCCGCGCTGGATATCGATGTCCAGCACGCCCTCGACGCGAATGGTGTTATCGACCGGCGCGGGCGCAGGGGCAGGAGCGGGAGAGGGCGCCGGGGCAGAGCCATTGGCGACAGGGGGCGTGGGCGCTGCGACCGCCGGGGCAGGGGCCGAGGCAGGAGCGGAGGTGTCCGCGGAGGCAGACAGGGTTTTCTTTTCCATACAGATATTTGAGACAGGACAGCTCCCGCGCTTGACGCTTGAAACTCACGGCAGGATAAGAGCCGCGCCTATCGCGTTCTCTTAAACCCTATAATCCGACACAACGTGCCAGACCAGACGATTACCTCAGTTTCCCGGGAACACCGGTTATTCAGGCCTTCGGCCGAGTTCAAAGCCCAAGCCAATCTTGGGAGTGATGCCGCATACAAAAGGCTCTATAACGAGTCTGTCAATAGCCCAGAAAAATTCTGGGATCGTCAGGCCAAGGAACTCCTCGTGTGGCGGAAGCCTTACAAGAAGGTCCTCGATTGGAAGGCTCCCCACGCGCAGTGGTTCGTCGGCGGCAAGCTGAACGTCTCCGAAAACTGCATCGACCGCCACCTCGGCACCGCGCGCGAAAACAAGGCCGCGATTATCTTCGAGGGTGAGCCGGGCGATGTCCGCACGATCACCTATAAGCAGCTGCATTTCCACGTCTGCCGCTGGGCGAATTATTTTCAAAATATCGGGGTGGGTGAGGGCGACCGCGTCGCTATCTACATGCCGATGATCCCGGAGGCGATGTTTGCGATGCTCGCGTGCGCCCGCGTCGGCGCGATCCACACGGTGATCTTCGGCGGCTTCAGCGCCGAATCGATCAAGGACCGCATCAACGATTGCAAAGCCAAGCTCGTCATCACCGCCGATGGTGGTTTCCGCCGCGGCAAAGTCGTCGAGCTCAAGTCCAATGTCGACAAGGCTCTCGATGGCACGCCCACGGTCCAATCCGTGATCGTCGTCAAGCGCACCGGCAATCCCGTCAACATGAAGGAAGGCCGCGATGTGTGGTGGAAGGAAGCCTGGGACGGCGCGCCCAACACCCACAAGGCCAAGGCCTTCGACTCCGAGCACCCGCTCTTCATCCTCTACACCTCCGGCTCGACGGGAAAGCCGAAGGGCGTGCTCCACACCAGCGCCGGCTACCTCCTCGGGGCCAAGCTGAGTTCGCATTACATCTTCGACCTCAAGGAGACCGACCGCTATTTCTGCTCCGCCGATATCGGCTGGATCACCGGTCACTCGTACGTCGTCTACGGCCTGCTTTCGAATGGCTCGACCGTCTTCATCTACGAAGGAGCGCCGAATCAGCCGGAACCCGACCGTTTCTGGCAGATGATCGACCGCCACGGTATTACGATCCTCTACACCGCGCCGACCGCGATCCGGGCCTTTATGCGCTGGGGTGACAACTACGTCCTCCGCCATCGCCTTGATTCGCTCCGCCTCCTCGGCTCCGTCGGCGAGCCCATCAACCCCGAGGCGTGGATGTGGTACCACACCATGATCGGCAAGAAGCGTTGCCCCATCGTCGACACGTGGTGGCAGACCGAGACGGGCTCGATCATGATCGCCCCGATCCCCGGCGTCACGCCCACCAAGCCCGGCTCCGGCACGCGTCCGTTCTTCGGCGTCGTGGCCAAGGTCGTCGACGACAAGGGCAAGGAGGTCCCGCGCAACAGCGGCGGCAAGCTCATCATCACCCAGCCCTGGCCCTCGATGCTCCGCACCCTCTGGGGCGACGACGACCGCTACGTCAAAGCCTACTGGAGCGAATTCCCCGGCCAGCCCGGCATCTACTTCACGGGCGACGGCGCGCGTCAGGACAAGGATGGCTACTTCTGGATCGTCGGCCGCATCGACGACGTGCTCAACGTCTCCGGCCACCGCATCGGCACCGCCGAAGTCGAGAGCGCGCTCGTCTCGCACCCCGCCGTGGCCGAGGCCGCCGCCGTCGGCCGCCCCGACGAGCTCAAGGGCCAGGCCCTCGTGGTCTTCGTCACCGTCAAGAGCGGCGTCACGCCGAGCGACGCGCTGAAGGAAGAACTCCGCAACCACGTCGGTAAGGAGA
Organism: Opitutaceae bacterium; assembly: GCA_965227745.1. Lineage (GTDB taxonomy): Bacteria > Verrucomicrobiota > Verrucomicrobiia > Opitutales > Opitutaceae > GAS368. The sequence continues at coordinate 200,618 of OZ245769.1, forward strand.
TCGGCTCGCTCGCGAAACCCGACACCGTCCGCTTCGCCGCGGGCCTGCCGAAGACGCGCAGCGGCAAGATCATGCGCCGCATCCTCAAGGAAATCGCCAACGGCGGCGAAGTGAAGGGCGACACCACCACGCTGGAAGACTTCAGCGTCGTCGCCGCGCTGCAGAGCGAGGATTAAAAATCTCAAACGAAGGGGCGGTTTTCGAACCGCCCCTTTTTGTGAGATTATGCCCCCTGTTCACTCTCCTCGCTGCTCCGGCTTCAATCCGCCATTCTCGCGACAATTCCCGGTATATCCCGCAAAAATCTAGCGTTCAGGCCAGATTCTTCAAAAATCATGCCTTTTGCCGAAGATATGCTCCCGCCGCTTCGCACGCTGGCGAAGAAATTGGTCGACCTCGAAATGTACGCATACCTTTCCGAGGTGGCCGATCTGCTCAATGCGTTTGGAAGCGGCAACTGGCCCAAGCTATCAGTGGAAGACCAAGAACACTATTTGAAAAAAATGGAGAGCACGTTCCATGTCCGCGGCATGGGTGACACTCCCGCAGGCGATGGGCCAGAGTTTCTCTTTGTGATGACTCGAATTGCTCATGAGATACGAGCCCTGCAAAAAAAGAAATAAACCCTGTTTCGAAGTAGCTTCGGGCATCTCCGTATTTTGCTGCGCACGCCCCATTTCCCGTTGCCGCACATTCTACATTGCCACTTTATTTGTGCCCACCCCGGATTCTAAAACCTCCCCAGTCTTCAAAAAAAGGTCTCATGATCGCGTGCCCCAAATGTGGCTCGGTTGAGCAGTATTACAAAGTTAGTGCTTTGGTTGAGGCCGAGACTTCTTCGGTGCAGGCCGAGAGCAGAACCACGGGCGTTGGCCTCGCCGGACGCCTTCTTGAGACTTCAGGCCAAGTCACGACCACCACCGGCAGAATGCGAAGTGCGATGGCGGAAAAAGTCGCGCCCCCTGAGCCGCCTGCGCCAGTAGGGGGCGGGCTCCTCATCCTATCCTTGCTGCTCTTTGTGCTCGCCATGGTTTTGCTATTTTGGGCGCAAAATTGGTTGTGGGGCGGGCTGGCCCTTCTTTTTAGCGCATTTATCTTTTACGTTCGCCCAAAGGTGAAAAAGGCGGTCTCGGATTCGAAAACGAAGTATGGCGAAGACGTCGCGCTTTGGAATCGGCAATGGATTTGTAAACGCTGCGGCGAGGTTTCCATCCCGGACGAAAAGCGAACCTAAGAGGGAGTCTAACCGGCCTCCGCCAGCTACTCGTGACTTTCGGTCGCTGGGTGGTGAGGATTTGCTGCCGGCTGGGGGCGGGTTCTTTGTAACATACTCCATTTGTCTCCCGGTGGAAAATGAGGTTGCGGGGCTGCACGCCGGGCGATGGAGCAGCTGCTCGAGGCTCCTCAAGCCGTTCGCCCTTAGCTCACGTTTGCGTACGCACCTTTTCCCGTTGCCGCTCGTGTAACGTTGCCGCTTGATGCGCGTCCTCCCCTAGTCCCCTTCGCTTGTCATGCTTTTTGCCCGCCCATCCCGACGTTCCTCGGCGTTTACGCTGTTGGAGCTGCTTGCGGTGATGGGGCTGCTCGCGATCTTGATCGGCATCGCGATCGGCGGCATCGGCAGCGTCAAGCAGCAGGCCAACATCTCCCGCGCCCGCTCCGAGCTCGCGCTCATCGCGCAGGCGCTCGAGGAGTACAAGAAATTCTACGGCGATTACCCGCAGACGGGGCCGTCGATCGGCGGCTCCCAGAAAGTCACGCTCAATGCCCAGGGCATCAGCGTCGGCCCTGGCACGACGAGTGTCTCCGCCCGCTTGCTCAATGCCCTGATCGGCGTCTATGCGCCCACGAATTTCACGACGCGCCTCAATGGCCCGACGTTTATCGATGTCGGCAAACTCCAGCTCGAGATTCCGTTTTCCACCAGCGCGCTGACGACGAGCAATCTCATGACCACCTTCGCGGTGCCCACGGGTTCGCCGCCCGCGAAACCAGTCGTCAACAACGCCTTGATCGACCCGTGGGGTAATCGCTACCTGTATTTCTACAAGAGCGTCCCCGTCGCCGGCCGCCCGGCACCCGCGTGGAATGCCCCGTCATACATCCTTTACTCCGCCGGTCCCGATGGGGCTTCGACTTCGCTGCCCGGCGCCAATGGTATTTTTAGCGGCACCACGCAGACCACCAACGATAACGCCGACAACATCTACGCCGACAAATTGCAATGACCCCTGCGCTTCACGTCCGTCCCCTCGCGTCGTCCCGCGCCTTCACCTTGATCGAGTTGCTCACGGTCATGGCGATCATCCTCATCCTCGTCGGGATTACGATCCCTACCGTCAGCGGCGCGCGCAACTCCGCCAATCGCGCCAAGACCCGCGCCCAGTTTGGCCAGTGGGCGACGGCCTTTGAAAATTTTCGCCAGGAGTACGGCACGTATCCGCAGTTCGCCGCCACGGCGACCTCCAAGCTCGTCAACGCCGGCGCTTCCACCGCCACCACGGGCACTCACGTCTTTCACGACATTCTCACGGGCAAGCGTCGTGACGGCAGCGCGCTCGCCACGGCTACGGGCGGGAACCCTCCGCCCGCCGCCGCGCAGAATCCCCGGCGGATCTCTTTCATCAATTTCACGGACGATGATTTCGTCTTGCAGGCCGACGTCACCGCCGGTCGCGCGAACGCCAACCAGCTCAATTTCATCCGCGACGCCTTCTACAATACCTCGATCGCCGTCGTGACCGACACGAATCTCGATGGCTTGATCAACGGCCGTGATGCCACCGGCGGTTATCCCACGGTCACGGCTGCGGGCGGTACCACCACCCTGCGCCCCACCACCGTGGTCACGACTGCGACCACGGGCGGGATTCGGGCCGGGGTGATTTTCTACTCCTTGCCTCCCGGTGGCACGACCGAGACGGATCTCATCATGAGCTGGCGTTAACGCCGCGTCGCTGTGCCCGCTTCCTCGCTTCCACGATTGTCTTCCGCCTGGCGCCGTTCGCGGCGGGTGGGAGCGTTTACCCTCATCGAGGTGATGGTGGTGGTGGCCCTGATCGTCGCGCTCGTGGGCGGGGCGAGCCTCGCGCTCCGCGACACCGCGTCGAGTTCACTCGCCAGCGCGCAGAGCGTGGTCGGCTCCCTCGTCAGCCTCGCGCGTGCGCAGGCCGCCGTTAATCAGACGGAAGCCCGCCTCGTGATCAATAACGTGCGGCCCACCTCGTTCGACCCCGATCTAAAATATCTCCGCCTCTGCCAGGTCTTCATCTCCGCGACTCCAGGCGCGACCAATCCCACTTCTTGGACTCCCGTGGGCGCGCCCGTCTACCTGCCGAAAGGCACGTTCATCGTCCCGGCCAATACGACGGGCCTGCTCGCCGCCGGCATCACGTGGCCAGCCAATCCCGCGCCGGTCTCCACGCTTGGCACCGCTGGGCAGTTGGCCGGGCAAGCAGCGGGTACGGCCTTCGCGAGCACCAACCAAGTCATGTACGTCGAGTTTAAGCCTGATGGCACGCCCTCGGTCTCCACCTCGCTGACCGCTGCGGCGACCACGATAAAGATCGCCGTGACCTCCGGCACCCTCACGGCGGCGGGCCTGCCGTCGTTCACCAATCAATTCGCCGTCCGCGGCGTGCTCATCCGTCCGAGCGGGGCCGTGAGCTACGTCAGCGATGCCACGGGTTTCTGAGCATGACGCGCGACGATAATATTTCCCGCTCCGCCGCTTTCAGCCTGCTCGAGGTCGTCGCGGCCATTGGCATCTTTGCCATCGGCATCGTCGCGGTGATCGGGCTCTTTGCCCCCGTCGCGAAATCCACGGGCGCCGTGGCCGATGCGGAGGCTGCGACCAATGTCGCCGCGCTCCTCGCCGCCAAGCTGCAGGGCAAACCGCTCGTCGAGGTTGGCGCGCTGATGAAGGTCGCGACCGGCACCAACCGCCACCAACTCACCGACGCCGACGTCGCCAATACCGCCGCCGGCGATCCACGCCTCGATACGCAGCTCCTCTTCGCCAGCCGTGACGGTTCCAAGATCGGTGCCTACGGCGATTCGATCTGGGGCACCGGCGCCACCACGACGGACGTCGATAAATTTTTCGAGATCGCCCTCATCCGTAACGAAACGCTCTCGCCCCCGCCCACGACCGTCACGGCCGACGACGGCACCGTGACCACGGTCAATCCCGATGCGACCGCCGTCTATCTCGCCTACACCGCGCGCGTGCGCTGGCCCGCCTTCCTCTCCGACGCCACGCCCACCAACACCCGGCGCGCCCTGCCGGCCGGCTTCAATAGCACCGGCACCCCGCGTTTCGACCACAGCCAGCAGCAGGTGCTTTTCTTTCCCGGCACCGTCACCCGTTGATCCCGATGCGCGCGGCTCCGTCTGAAAATTCACCTTCTCGATCGACGCACCGCCCGGTTGTGGGCGGGGTGCCCTCACCCCGCATCCGCCGCCGCCTCGGTGGTTTCACCGTACTCGAGTTGCTCGTCTCCGCCGCGATCACGGCGTTGCTCGCGGGCTTCATCGTCACCATCGTCAGCAACGTATCCAGTTTTTGGACACGCACCTCCGGCCGCCTCTCCGCCGAGGCCCAGGCCCGCCTCGTGCTCGATCAGCTCAGCCTCGATCTCTCGTCCGCACTCTACCGCGACGATGGCAATGTCTGGATGGCGGCCGATATCCTCAACAACGCCACGGGCGGCGCCACCGGCCTCTGGCAAGCCGCCGCCGCCAATGCCAAGCCCGGCGGCACCGGTGCCACTAGTTCGCTGATTCTCAACTCCGCCAATATCGCCGATGCCCGCTTCGGCGTGGGTGGCGCGTGGCTTCGTTTCTTCACCACCAAGCGGGGAAATAATACCAACAACGCCCCCGATACTTTTTCCGCGCCCGTCGCCGTGGGCTACCAGATCATCCGTCGCTTCAGCGGCACGAGCACCGCGAGCACCAAGACCGCGTATCTTCTTCATCGCGCGCAGGCTCGCTCCTCCACCGTGACCCCGCCCGCGAGCCCGACGACGCCCAATCCGCAGCCGCGCCCCGGCGTGATTGACGTCGGCTACAACATCACCGCCGCGGCCTACACCACCAGCACGTCGGCCCTTAACAACGGCACGATCACGGGCGATCCGCGCTCCATTCAAGTGCCCGGCTCGCGGACCAATCTCGACGCGGTGATCGCGGAAAACGTCGTCGACTTCGGCATTCGTTGCTACGTGCGCGATGCGACGCAGCCCACCGGCCTCCGCCTCGTCTTCCCCGCGGCCAATGAAACGGGTGCGCTCGGCACCGCCGCTACCGTTCGCCTCCGCGCGGCCTTGCCGTCAAACGCGGCGGCCACCTCGACCAATTACAATACGATCTTCCCCGATGTCGTCGACGTCATGGTCCGCATCCTCACCGACGAAGGCGCGCGCCTCATCGGCACCTACGAGCAGGCCAATTCGTCGCTCACCCCGCCGACCGGCCTCAACGCCGCGCAGTACTGGTGGCAACTCGCCAACGCGAACTCCCAAGTCTTCACCCGCCGCATCATCGTCACTGCGCAGTCGCCGTAATGTCTCGCGCCTCCATGCTTCTCTCCCTCGAAACAGCACCGCGCCACCCCGGTAGCGCCGGTCTCCGACCGGCGTATCAGGACTCCCGATACCAAACCGGGCGGGCAGACTTCCCTTCGCCTGCGCTGGCCTGCTCCACAGTCCAAGTCAGAGACCGGGATCATCGGGCGGCAAGGATCGAGGTGGACGGCGACCTCCGGGCGCCGTCGGAGGGCGCCTACGAAACTCACCGCGGCACTTCCGTCCCGCCAGACGGCGCTCGGAGATCGCCGTCCACCTTCGAGCCTCTCAAGTCTCAACCGCGCTCCGCGCCGTCTCCGTAAAGCCTTCCGCCTTGGACTCTCCGCCTTCAGCTCTTAGCTCTCGACTTCCGCCGCGCCCGCGCTTCGCGCGACGAAACGGCTTCGCCCTGCTCATCACGGTCACGCTCCTCGCGTTCATCGTGGTGCTGCTCGTCGGCCTCGCGACTTACTCGCGCATCGAGACCGCCATCGCCGGCAATACCCAGCGGCAGGCGCAGGCGCGGCAAAACGCGCTCTTCGCCGTCAACGTCGCCGTCGCCCAGCTCCAAAAATACGCCGGCCCCGATGCGCGCGTCACGACGACCGCAGGCGCCTTCCTTTCCGCGCCCAATGCGCAGAAGAAATACTACATGGGCGTCTGGGATACCACGCAGCCCGTGGGCACCGCCCCCGTTTGGCTCGCGAGTGGCCTGGAGACTGGCACCTCGCCCGATGTCACCGTGGCCACCGCCGCGGCCAACCGCATCGCCCTCGTCGGCACCAACACCGACGGCTCCGCCGCCGCCAACAATGTCGTCGCCGACCTCCAAAACCTCCGCGCCCCCGGCGTCCCCGGCCAGACCGGCAACAACACCATCATCGGCAAATACGCCTGGTGGGTGGGCGACAACGGCGTGAAGGCCGACATCGCCCGCGCCGATATCACCTCGAAGCTAAACTATCCGCCCTTCACCGACCAAGGAGGCACGGCCGTAAGCGAAATGCGCACGCGCCTCCTCCAGCAGACCGGCCTCGGCGCCGGCGCCTTCGACACCGCCACCTCCACCGCGAGCTTCGACCCGCGCGACACCACCAACGCCACGCTCGCCGCCAACACGCTCTCGACGCAGCAAGTCCCCTTCCTCCGCACGCCCGGCAACACGGCCCTCGGCCTCGCGCCGCTTAAGTCGCACTACCATTCGTGGACCGTCGGCAACCACAACGTCCTCGCCCGCACCAACGCCGCGCCGAGCGAAGTCAGCCTCCGCAACGATCTCTCGACCAATCCCGACGTCCTCGGCGGCGCATTTAGGGCCTGGGCCGATTACCCGAGCTACATGGAGTCGCCCGACGTGAACCCGCTCGCTTCCGCGCTCACGCCTCCGGCTACTGCCTTGCGTCGCCGCTATCGGATCACGCCGCTGACCTCCATCAGCGAGAGCGACAATGGCGCGCAATTTGGCGTTGTGCCCGTGCTCACTTATTTCGCGCTCACGTTCAGTTTTCACAATAGCACGCAGTCGCTCGTCCCAGAGCCGGACAATCACCTCGAAGGCTCCATGCGGTGCGTCGCGAGTTTTTGGAACCCCTACACCGGCGCGCTCGTCCCCGAAGATTTGGAAATCCGTGTGCTTGGCCTGCCTGAAATCGGAATCGGAGATTTTGATCGTGCGACCCCGGCGGTAAATATCGATGTGCCCAATTTTTTCGGCGATGCGAGTCTGATTGACGCGACCAATCCCGCTGCGCCGACCGTCGCTCCGATTCGCTTCTTACTGCCCAAAAGCAGCGTCACCGGAGGCGATGATCAAAACACCTCGTGGCTCCCCGGCCGCGTCTACAGTTGGTCTGCCGCGGACAACACCGAACCCTCCGCCAGCGGCACTAACCCCATGATTTTCGGTCAGCGCGATCTGCTGACCACGCCGTTGGGTGGTGGCGTCGTGCGCAAGCTCGATGGTCTGCCTGCGCTGTCGACGCTGGCCTCCGATGGCCGGACGCTGATCCGCCGGCGTACTTACGCGACCACGTCCACCGTCCTCACGATCGAGCTCCGCCGCGCGTCCGATGGCGTCTTGCTCGCGACCTTTAAGTCGCCGACGTATCGTCCGTTTAGCACTGACGACTCGGTAACGGTGACGACCAACAGCCGGAATCTAGATTTCGCGTATGTCTTTCGCTTCATCGATCCGGTGAAAGACGGCACGGAAGGCGAGGCGTGGCTACAGACGACCGGCGTCGATGTCCGCAGCCCACAAGCCTCGGCGCAGTCGCTCTACGTTGTTCCCTCGGGCGCGGATGATCCGGCGGGCTATGTCGTGGATTCCAGCGCCACCCCTCTGACCACCAAAGCCACTCTCAAACTAGGCGATGCGAGCCTCCTCCTTGATCGAGACCCGGGAACTCCGTTTCAACCCACTGGCCTGAATTTCAATGAGGACGTCCCCGTCTTCGAGTTGCCGCGCTCACCTTTGCTGAGCGTGGCGCAACTCCAGCATCTTTCCATACCTGGTCTGCGTCCGTTTTGGGTGGGTAATTCCGCCGCCGCGCGCGGGTCCACCTTGTGGAATAATGCCCTGTTCGATCAGCAGTTTTTCACCGGCCTCGGTAGTGGCTCTAGTTGGAGCGATCCTGCCGCGCCGCTGCCCAATACGCTCTTGCGCGTGCTTCGTACTCGCCCTGACGGCACCCGGGTGATCGCGGGAGACTTCTTTCCCAAGAGTACGACAACGGTGGATCCTGCGGATCCGACTGCCACGCCCATCACAACGACGACGGGTGCCGGATTGGGGGCGAAGTACGCATTGCAGGGTGGGGCGTTTAACCTCAACTCCACGGATCCTGATGCGTGGGCTGCCGTGCTTCGTTCCGTGCGTTTCCCGACCGGCCGCGAATTCCAATATCTTAATACCAACACCGACACCGGCACCGCCCCGGATGGTGATACCCTTTCGCTTTCTGCCGAAGCCGCGTTTCCACGTTTCAGCCAGTCCGCGCAGGAAACCTACAAGGTCACTCCCGGTTACCCTCACACAGATACCAATTCTTTGACGAGCTTCACCGTCCACACGGAGTACTATCGCCAAGGCTTCCGCACCCTCGACGCCGCGACGGTTTCATCGCTCGCGCAAAAAATCGCGACGGCGGTCGAGACCCATATCCGCGCTTCGGGCCCGTACCGCTCCGTGCAGGAATTCCTCGATCCCATCACCACGGTCGTACCCGATCCCAACGATCCCACGCTCACCCTCACGACCGTCGGCCCCAGCCTACTTGAGCAGGCGATCATCGATCTCCAACTGAATCTCGATCCGAATGTCCCGCTCGATCCGATCACCTCGTTGGGCACCAATTATCCCATGTCGTCGATCTACCTCACCCAGGCCGACATCATGACCGCGCTCGCGCCGGTGCTCTTCACGCGCAGCGACACCTTCACGGTTCGGGCTTACGGCGAGGCCAGCAATCCCCTGACGGGCGCCGCCGAGGGCAAGGCTTGGTGCGAAGCCATCGTGCAGCGCCTCCCCGAGCCCTTCGCGCCCGCGACGCCCAACGCCCCCACTGACGACGAATACAAGACTCCGCCGGGCGAACTGGGTCGCCGCTTTAAGATCATTTCGCTGCGATGGCTCACGCGCTCCGATATTTGATCTGCGCCTGCGCGCTGCTGCTCGCTGCGCCCTGGATCGCCGGGCAAGCCCCGAAGCCCGCGCCGATTCGTTTCAGCGTCTTCGCGCTGCGCCCCATCGAAGGACTCACCTTTCCGGCGACCAATGGCACGACGCAGCCGCTCAAGTTTAGCGCCGTCGCGCGCTCCGCCCGCTACACGTGCCTCGGCGCGAGCCCGATCAAGTTTCTCGATGCGACCACCGGCGAAGTCGTCGCCGAGGCCACCGTGCCGACGGAGATCCGCGACCCGCTGCTCCTCTTCCTCGATCCCCCGGCCAACAACCCCCGCCACCTCCGCTACCAAGTCGCCGTGCTCGACGACAGCGCCGCCAAGCTCGGCTCCGGCCAGTTCGCGATCCTCAACCTCAGCGGGCTCAAGCTCACCGGCACCCTCGACACCAAGGACCTCACCCTCGAGCCCGGCCTCAATCCCCCGATCCCCGTCAAATCCGGCGCCAAGCTCATCCTCTACACGACCGCCCGCGGCACCCGCGTCCTCTCCTACGCCGAGACGTTGAAGCCCAGCAAAGCCGCGCGCCTCCTCCTGATCCTCTTCCCGCCCGCGCGCAAAGGCGGCCTCGAAGTCCAAGCCCGCTTCCTCGCCGAGGAACCCCTCCCGCCGCCTCCGTCGATCACGGTCCCCATCCCGCGAAAATAAAAGACGCCGCCTCCAGATCCTTCCGTTAACACCCTTTGATATCAGCGTCTGCTGGTCCTCGGACGAAAGCCAAACCGCCACTCGCTCATGCTCGCGGTTACCAGAAAGGCAAAACCCCATCAGCTTGGTACAACGCTCTACGCTCATCTTCCGACATTGCTGTGAAGGGGTAGTAGAGAAAATTGAGGCCGCGCCTGACGGCACTGGCAAGGGGCCGAGAAAGTTCACGGCCGACACCGACAGGCGAGGCGGCGTCGGCCAGGTGAATTAAGTCACCTGTTCACTTCGTCGGCGCAGCGGCGTTTTCCACGCGCACCAGGACCGGACGTTTTTCGGCGTCGTAGAGTTTCTGCCGAAACGAGCGCATGGCGGTGTAGGTGGGCTCGTCGAGAAATCCGCCTTTTTGCGTGAGTTCGCGCTCGTAGATGATCTCTTTGCCCTCTTGGCGGTAGGTGAGGCGCGCCGCGTACGCGGGCGTGGATTGGCTCCAATCGTCGGGCACTTCCTCGACGATGCTATTTTCCGGGAGGGTCAGACGGACCACGCTGCGCTGGGTGCTGGAGTCGTGCCAGACGATGCCGGGGAGCTGGGTCTTCCACGAGGTAAGACGAGGTTTCGAGGCAAGGACCGAAGGACCGATCACCAAGAGGGCGCCGGTGCGGCGCGCATAGCGCAGGGCCTTGAAATCGAAGTCGAGCCGCCAACGCGCGAGGGTGGGGTCCCAGCCGTCCTTCCAATGCAGATCTTGAAGCAGCGAAACATTGTCGCGCAGGCGCGTCTCCAGTGCCGGCGTGTACCGTTCGTCGCGCAGCGCCTCACGCTGGGCCCGAAGCTCGACGCCCAGATAGCCGGTGGCGGTTTCCTCGACCGTTGCGGTTAGGTTGCCAAGGGCATCGAGCGTGCCGCGCACCTTGGCTTCGTGTCGATTTGTCTCCGCGCTGGCGGCGGGCAGCGCGACGAGATCGGTCGTCTGGGGTGCGACGATGAGACCGAAGCCACCTTGGTCGCTCGTCGATAGGCACCCGAGCGGGGTTGAGGGATCGGTGGCGTCGAACAGCACGAGGCGCCCCGCCGGGCCCCCATCGACCACGGGCCAGGCTGCGGGCACGGTGTCGTCGGCGGGCACCGCGGCAATGGCGTGGTTGAAACTCGCCGAGGGCCAGTTGGGGCGCACCGCCTTGGGGTCGCCGGAAAAGACGAGCACCACGCGGCCATCCTCGCCGATCGCCCGCAGCATGCTCACGAGGAGCGCGGCCTTGTCCTTACAATCGCCGAAGCGATTGAGCAGCACTTCGGACGCAGGGTGGGGGCGATAGCCGGTCAGGTAGTCCTTCTCAAGTACCACACTGAGATAGGTGATTTCTTTTTGGACGAATTCGGACAGCGCACGGATGCGGTCCCAGCGCGCGGTCTTGCCCGCGACGACCGCTTGGGCCTTGGTGGCCACGCTGGCGTCGCCCGCGATCCGGGGCTCGATCACATCGGTGGCCAGACGCGCGAGGTCACCCCAAGTCTGGATGATCGCGCCGGTCGCAGGGATATTGCGCACGGAGAGCAGGCGCCACGCGGGCAGAAAGCCGGCGGGCCGCTCGGCCACCGGGATCGCCGCGATGCGTCGCCGCTCCCAGCGTAACGCACCCGGGGCCGCGCCTGGCGCAGCGGCTGGCATGTCCGCGTCGGTGGTATGCGAGACGAGGCGACCTCCGGGCGACGGAGCGACCTCGAGCACGGAGAGGAGCGTGCCCAGATCGTCGGGAAACGACCATGCCACATCGGCGATGCCGGTCTGCGACTCCACCTCGAGTTCCCAAGCGAAGACGCTGCCAATCGCGATGGTGGAGCTGGCGCTGTAGCCGAGCACGCGCTGCTGGGGCCAGAAAATCCCACCGACCTTTTGCGCCACATCGAGGAAATCGCGGAGGCCGAATTCTTCCGCCTTCTTCCCATCGGGCGTGACCACCCATGCGCGCGCGGCGAGCACGCGCTCGGTGTCGGCGTTAAAGGTGTAGGAGCAAATCGCTTCACGGCGACCGCCGTCCTTGAGCACCCGGATGGCGCCACGGTTGAAGCGCTTCACGCGATTGTCGGGGAGGTGGCGCACGTCGCTGGAATCGAGCAGACGCACCGCTTCCTTTCCGCCCGCGAGGTCCTGGACATCCTCGACGAGGAGAGGCTTCAGCCAGTCGGGCGGCGCCTTGGCGGCGGCGACGGAGACGAGGAGTACGCCGATCAGCCAGCGCAGGCGCAGCAAGTGGCGGAGGTTCATTTGGAGGGAGCAGCGGCCGACGAGACCTTGGCGCGGCTGAAGATAAGTTCGTGCCGGTCGGTCTGCGCCGCGTGGTCGTACCATGCTTTCAGCGATGGATAGTACTCCGTTCCGAGATCGATCACCTTGCTCGTGAAGGCTCGTTGCAGGTGCAACGTGCGGCTGGCGCGGTCGAAACTCAACTTCGTCTCCAGGCTCAGCACTTCGGTCAGATTCGGGGTCGGGGAGGAGGGCGACTCCGGCGCGAAGCCCTCGGGCATGGCGATCTCCAAGCGGTCAGACTCCTGCCAGCGGTAGGGAAAATGCACCGGATGCCGGCGCTCGCTTGAGGTAAAGGGCGGCGGCGCGTCGATGCGAAAGACAGAGGGGCGCAGTAGCAGGCGGTCTTTCGTGCGCGTGGCGAAGCCGGGCCAGGTGATCGTCGCGACGATCGAGATCGGCTGGTCGGCCTCGCGGATGCCATCGATCTTTTTGATCTTCACCTCGACGACCTTGGGATCGAAGCCGAATTTGCCGACGGCGATCTTTTCACGCTGCTCCTTGTCGTCCTTGCGCAGCGAACCCCGCAGCTCCACGGCCGTCTGGCCGCTGAAGCTCCGCGAGCATTCGCCGGTGAGCGTGCCCTCCGCATCGAGGGAAAATTTGCCCGTGGTCAGGATCAGTGACTGCTCCGCGGGGGTGGCGGGCACCTTGATGAATTCTTGTTTGTGGTCGAGCGCGAGGAGGCCGAGCTGCGCCTCGTTTTGCCACGGCAGCAGGCCGAAGGGCAGGCGGGTCTCGTTTTGCGGAACGGAAAAACGCCAGCGATCCCCAATCTTCACGGCTGCGGCGTAGTCCTCGAGAAACGCCGGGGACACGAACTGAGGATTGAAGCGAAATGCCTGGCGATCCGGCAGCAAGACGAGCTCGGCCTCGAGCCCCGCGCTGCGGTACAGCGCAAGCGCGAGGCAGAGAAATTCCGCGGAGGGCCGCAGGACCTCGGGGCGTTTCTCGACCTCGATCACATCGTCGAGCGACTCGGCTTTCACGCGCTCCTTGGGGCGCGGGCCGGGCCGGAACCGCTGGCGCTGCGAGAGGGCCAGCACGTGGTTATGGATCGCGCGGGCCCTGGCCTCCGGATCGGCGAGGTCCTTGGTGATCTCGGCCGCGAGCTTCTTCACTTTCGCCGTGGGATAGCCGTAGTCGCGGGCCCACCAGTTCATGATTGTCGAGTGCACGGCCCACGGACCCAGCTTGGGGTCCACTTCGCCCGGCGCATCGATCCGCCCCGATCGGCCGACCAAAATGCGCTCGTAGTTGTCGTAGGAGGAAACGATCGTCAGCGCATTGTCCGTCGCCGGTCCCGTGAAGGGTTCGTCGAGGATCGAGCGGAGATTGGTGGCGGTGAAGGCGACGGTGTGCTTTTTGTTGTCCTCCGTCATCTTCCCACCCTGGGGATTGAGGGCGAACGTGCGGCTCGACCATTCGTCCGTATCCGGGCACGTATAGCAAAAGTATGTGGCCTGGCGCACCGGGAAGCTTTGCTGAAGGGCAAAGATACCGATGCGGCTGGGGTCGCGCGTGGTGCCGGTGATGCGATATTCGAGCACAGCGCCAGGCTCCACGCCGGTGATCGCAAGAAATTTCTCCTTCACCTCGAAATCGGAACTCGTGAGCCAGCCGAAGAATCCCCCGTCGCGGCCCTTTTTTGCGAGCGTGCGCTCCTTGATCGATTCCCTGCCGAATTCCTTGACCGTGCCGCTGGGCAGCGTGAGGCGCGCGCGGATAGTCATCTTGCCTTCGTCCAGAATATCCGTGTCCGACATGCGCGTGATCTCCTCGGCCTTTTCCGGCTGGTAGATCTTGAAGCGAAAATAGACCGTGGTCTGCCGCTCTTGCGGGAACCCCCGGTCGTCGACCTCGATATTGAATATTAACGCCTCCGCCGGGGCCTCGGGCTCGATCTTACTCTTTGTCTCTGCAAGTTCCTCCGGTGTGACGGGCGGCCAAACCGGCTTTGACGCGGCGCTCAGGGATCGACTACAGAGCAAGGCGAGGAGCGCTATGAGAATTCGGCAAATAGACATAGAGTAGCTAAACGAATAGAGAACCGACGAAGTCAGACGCCACTGGCTCCGTCAAGCGGAGGCAGTCCGCTGGGCTGCCGAAGTAATACGGTCGACTATTTCGCAGAACGGGCAAAACGCGCTGGCGATTTGCCCTTCGCTCCGTGGTCACGGCGGCAAATTTCTAAAGCCGCGTGTATCCCACAAGCAACCTCGCCTCGCCGCGTAGGATAAGTTTGCTCGTCGCCTTCTTAGTGATCGCCGGTGTAGATGTGCGAAATTTTTGTACGCATTCCCCTATTTAATGGGTTCGTATAATAGTCTGTAGCGGAGAATATCTGACGCAATCATGCGCTAGATCCGTCCGGCTTTTGGTTCGTAGCGGAGGCGTGAGCGGGAAGTCAGTCCGTTTCCTCCGGCTTGAACGCGACTAGCATCTCGACTGGGAACTGGGCCGCCTGCTCACCCACGTTTTTCCCACCAGCATTGGGCCTAGAAAACCCTGAGTTGAGAGCATGGAGATCACGGCCCCCGGCCAGTTTGCTAGTACGGCTAGCGGAGGGGCGAAGCGAAAGAGGCACTTACGAACGTAAGTGCCTCTTAAAGAATGGTGCCAGAGGCCGGGATTGAACCGGCGACCAAAGGCTTATGAGTCCTCTGCTCTACCACTGAGCTACTCTGGCAAATTCACTAACTATCAGTCACTTACATCTTCACTTGAGTCATTCTGGCCGAGGGCTTTTCTCGCCGAGAGGGCTACCTCTCACGGCTTAAAGACCGTCGGTCCGAAAACAACTTGGCAAAGAACGTCAGTGCAAACTCTCCCACGGAGTGAGGAGAATGGGAGATTCTTCGGAAGATGGGCGGTGGCTGGCAAGCAGATTTGGCGAAACCTCGCCCGTGACATTTTCGCTGCCACGAAACTGCGACTGCTGGACGCGGTTTACGAAGATCGAGTCCAGAGTAGCACCGAGCTAAAAACCAGCGCGGATTGCGTCGCGGCGCGTGGCTTTGAAATCGGCGCGGACGACTGGGCCGCACGGGCGTTCTCCTGACCGTGCCGATGTGGTCCCGCCGGCTTGCGGATGGGAGAAACGAGGTCTATGCCCTCGTCGCGGCTTTGAGACTGCGAACCCAGAGTGTTACGCGCTCAAAACCGAAAGCTCAGACCGCCTTTTCTCATGGTTGGCCGACGGGGTGGCCTTGTTGAATCACACCATCGAGCGCGCAACTTCTGATCGCAAGCGGGGTCGATGACCGGGGAATGGAATTGCAGGTTGCACAGTGATGTCGTAGTTCCCGCTTCAGCTTTTTTGTAAGTGAATTTCCTTACTCCGCCCCACCGTCTGCCCTTCGCTGATGCGAACGGGAACATTCCCAATTTCGATTGGCTCCAGGGCGGCGGCGAAATGGGCGAAAGGATTCGGTCCTTCGATTGGAGTGAAACGCCAATGGGACCGGTCGCGGATTGGACGATCACCTTCACGTCGACGCTCGGCTTGGTCGTGTCCGCGGGGTTTCCGATGGCCATCTACTGGGGAGAGGAGGGCTGGCTGTTTTATAACGATGCGTGGCGGCCGATCCTCGGCGAGAAACACCCTTGGGCGCTGGGCAGGGCCGCGCGCGAAGTGTGGCCGGAAATTTGGGCCGCGATTGCGCCAGAGTTTAACGCTGTGCGGCAGACCGGCGAGGCCATCCGGCGCGCTGATAGCCTGCTGCCGATGCAGCGCTTCGGTTACACGGAGGAATGCTATTTTGATTACACCCTGAATCCCATTCGCAGCCTTGATGGTAAGGTGGTAGGGATTCTGAACGTGGTTCAGGAGACGACTGACCGCGTTCTCAACGCGCGTCGTACCGAACTGCTCCGCGAGCTATCCATGCGTACCACTGCCGCCAAAACCAAGGCGGCAGTCTGTGAAGCGGCCGCGGCGGCGTTTGCCACCGATCCGGCCGATTTTCCATTTTCCCTGATCTATCTCGTCGATCTGACGGCGCGAAAGGCGTCCCTGGTCGCAGCCGACGGAGTGGCCTCCACCAGTAACGCGCACTCGCGGGAGGTGTACCTCGATACTGACCATTTGGGGTGGCCCTTGGGCGAGGCGGTCCGCACCGGTCGGACGGTAACGGTCGAAGATATTGCGGTGCGCTTTGGGACTACGTTTCGAAGCCCTTGGCCCGAGCCGGTCACGCGCGGCTTGGTGATTCCTATTGCGGGCGCGGCTCAAGAAGGATTTTCCGCTGTGTTGGTGGTCGGCGTCAATCCACGTCGCTCGCTGGACAATGATTACCGCCGGCTCCTCGAGCTGGCGGGCTCGCATCTGGCCATCGCGATCGCCATGGCAAATTCGTATGCCGCCGAACGTCAACGCGCCGAGACGGCGCGCCAAACGAAAGAACGCTTCGACCTCGTCAAGGACACGACCCAAGTCGGGTTCTGGTTTTGCGATTTGCCGTTCGACAAACTGGAATGGGATAACCGCGTGAAAGAGCATTTCTGGCTCTCGCCCGACGCCGAGGTTACGATCAACACATTTTACGAACGAATCCATTCCGAGGACCGCGACCGGACCCGGCACGCGATCGATGTCTCCATCCAAACCAAGTCGCACTACGAAATCGACTATCGCACCGTATCGCCAGCCGGTGAGGTGAAATGGATTCGCGCGATCGGACGGGGTTTCTACAATAACGAGGGCCAGCCGATTCGCTTCGACGGCGTGACCATGGATATCTCCGAGCGGAAAAAGGCGGAGGCTTTGTTGCGCGACTCGGAAGCGCAGTTACGCGAGGGGCGCGAGCGCTTGCAAGCGGCCCTCAACGGCTCCGGCGCGGGCACGTTTCGCTGGAACATCCAGACCAACGCGCTCGATTGGGATGAAAATCTTGACCGGCTTTTCGGCCTGCCAGCCGGCAATACCATCCGCTCGCTGGAAAAATTTATCGCCGTCGTGCATCCCGATGAACGCCGCGGCGTGATCGAGCGTTGCGAACGTTGCGCCCGCGAAGGCGCGGACTTCGACATGGAGTTTCGCATCATCTGGCCCGATGGCAGCATTCGTTGGCTGGACGATCAGGGCGCAACGTATCGCGACGCCACCGGACGACCGCTGTACATGACGGGGATGTGCATCGACATCACCGAGCGCAAACGGGCTGAGGAGGCGTTGCGGGCGGCCAAAGAGCAGGCGGAAGCGGCCAGCCGCTTAAAAGATGATTTCCTCGCGGCCCTGAGTCACGAGCTGCGCACGCCCCTCACGCCCGTGCTCATGACCGCTGCGACCCTCAAGGACGATCCGCGGATGGCTGACGACATTCGGGAGCAACTCGCCATGATGGAGCGGAATATCGCCCTCGAGGCCCGCCTGATCGACGACCTCCTCGACCTTACCGCCATCTCGCACGGCAAGCTCAAGCTGCGGCTTGAGCGGTGCGACTTGAACGCCTTCATCGAGCGTGCGATCGAAATGGTGGCACCGGACGCGAAGGCAAAGAATCTCGCGATCATCAGAGACTTCAGCGCGGCTCAACCGCGATTCGTGGCCGATCTCACGCGCCTTCAGCAGGTCGTTTGGAATTTGCTGCGCAACGCGGTGAAATTCACCCCGCCCGGTGGTAAGATATCAATCCGCACGCAAGAGACGCGGAGCCCGGAAGGCATCCCGTGGCTGACTTTCGAAGTTGCCGACACCGGCATTGGGATCGAGCAGGCGCATCTGGCTCGAATTTTCGAGCCCTTCGACCAGGGCGCGCACGTCCACAATCATCGTTTTGGCGGATTGGGACTCGGCTTGGCTATCGCACGTGCAGTCGTCACCGCTCACGGTGGTACGATCCGGGCCCAAAGCGAAGGTGTGGGGCAGGGGGCAACGTTTGTCGTCACTCTGCCTCATGTGTCAGCCGAAACGCTGGGACCGCTTAGTCCCCCCTTGCCACCCGTTAAACTCAGGCCGCTGAGGCTCCTGCTGGTGGAAGACCATGCGAGCACGCTTCAGACGCTCACCACCCTCCTAAAACGGGATGGCCACCAAGTCACGACGGCATCGACGATTGCCAGTGGGGCCCACGCCGCGGCGCAGGGAACCTTCGATTTGGTTATCTCCGATCTCGGCCTGCCCGACGGAAGTGGCATTCACCTCATGGAGCAGTTGCGAACGTTGCATGGGCTCCGGGGCATCGCGCTCAGTGGGTATGGCATGCAGGAGGATCTCGCGCGCTCAAAGGCAGCGGGTTTCGTTGCGCACCTCGTAAAGCCGGTCGCAATTGCCGATCTCCGGCGAGCGCTCGAGGACGCCGTCCGGCCGTAAGGTTTGATTCGCGAGGGGCGATTGCCGGAGCGCGCGATTTGGCCTCTGGAAGGCGCTTTGAGCAGGGTAGGGAAATTTTGAGAATAACGACCGGCGAGATTTACGAGACCTTTGCGCCTGCCCGGGTTTACCCGACCGATTGCTGTCGAATCCAAATGCTTGCGCGGCCGCAGGGTGCAGAGATTTTACGATTTTTCTAAAGGCGCGAAATATCCGGTCGAATTGAGGGGTTACATTGTCGGCGTGCCTTCTAGGTGCGGCCGTCTTTTCCGGGCAGGCTCTGGGCCGGCAAGCAAAAGAAGCAGTGTGATCGCGACCTCTAATCGCGAACGACTACTTCTTTGCATTTTATCACGTCGCCGGCTCGTGACCTCTAGTTTCGGCGCCGAGCAGCCCAAGTGCACTCGCATGCCCCCCGCCTGTTCAGGCGTGCCAAGCGCACGCGCCATCCACCGTTCACGGGTTGACCTCGCGGCGGTTTGGCGGCCAGCGGGCAAATTTTCACCACCGTATCCAGATTATACCTACAAACATGCTTCCATCCTATCGTCCGATCAGTCGCGCCTGCGCCGTGCTTGCCTGCGGCACATTCGCGCTTTCGCTTCCCGCCCAAACTGCCACGATCAGCGTCGCTGACCGCCTTACGCGTCTCGAATCCGAGTTGAGTGAGCTGCGGCAGGAGAATCAGGTGTTGCGCCAGCAGGTCGGTGCGCTGGAGCCCATCGCCCGGTCCGCACCAGCGGCCCCCGCGGCGTCCCCGGCGCTGCGCCTCGGCGGTGAACTGCGCCTTCGCTACGAAACATTTCACAGCGACAACGCTGCGTTCGTCGATCGGCAGCGTCCGCGCCTCCGCCTCCGGTTTGGTGGAGTGGCCGACGTCTCGAATACGGTTGAGACTGGCCTGCGCCTCACCACGGGCGTCTCCGAGGGCGAGCCCACCGGCAACAATGCCACCTTTCAGGACAATGCCAGCAAGAAGGCCTTCGCTCTCGATCTGGCCTATGTAAAATGGACGCCGGTGAAGACAGCGACCGCGTCCCTTAGCTTCACCGGCGGAAAGATGAACAGCCCGCTGACCTCGTCGGATTTTGTCCTCGATGGTGACTACACGCCCGAGGGGTTCGCCGCCCAGTACTCGTATATGATTACGAAGGGCCAGATCCTGCGGGTTAACGCGGCGCAGTTTGTCCTCGATGAGATTTCCACCTCTTCCCACGACCCGATGCTCTACGTGGGTCAAGTGCGGCTCGACTCGGCGTGGTCGGGGAACTTTGGCACGAGCGTTGGGTTCACCCAGCTCGATATTTCCAATGCGTCTCGTCTCACCAGCGCAGCCGTTCCCGACGTTCACAAGGGTAATACGCGCACGGCGGCGGGCGTGCTGGTCAATCAGTACCGGCCCTATCTGTTCGACGTCGCGCTCCTTCGCACCTTTGGCCCTGTCGCCGGATTTTCGAATGGTCTGCCCGTCAAGCTAACGGCGGACTACATGATCAATCCCGGGGCTGACACCGAAAATCGGGCCTACCAGAGCGGTCTTTTCTTCGGCAAGGCCGGTAAGGCTGGAACGTGGGAGTTCAGCTACCGCTACCGCGTGGCGCAGGCGGACTGCTGGTACGAGGAACTCATCGATTCCGACTCAGGGGCGTTCTACCAAAGTGCGCCGACCGGCGGCTCGGTCGGCTACGGCGGCGGCACCAACGTGCGCGGCCATATTTTCGCCGGCAACTATGCGCTCACTGACTACGCGACGGTCGGATTCACGTACTTCGCGACCCGTCTGATCAATCCCTTTCCCGCCGGTTCCGACAGCTCCATGGGCCGGCTGCAGCTCAATACGATCCTGAAATTCTAATCATCATTCTTCTGAAACCCACCGCCAATTCCTCTTTTAGTCTTCCCATGAAAATCAAATCCACCGTCATCGTCCTCGCCACGCTTGCCTCCTCGCTGACAGCCCTAGCCAGCGAAGTCCGCCTCAACGGCGCCTCGACCACGGTCAATGCCGTGATCAACCCGAATAAGGCCGCCGTGGAAGCCTCCACGGGCCTTTCGCTCAAGGTTTCGGGCACCAATACGGGCAAGGGCCTGGCAGCGTTGGTAGCGGGTGAGTGCGATGCCTCGCTCACCTCGGAGCCACTCGATGTATCGATGATCGCCGGTAAATTCGCCGGCCTCACGCTTAACGCGTCTGATTTCCAGCTCCATCCAGTCGCGGAGGATTACGGTGTCTTCGTCGTTCACCCGTCGAATCCCGTCGCCAAGCTATCGGCGGAACAGGTGAAGGGGATTCTCGCCGGCACGATCTCCAACTGGAAAGAAGTCGGTGGCGCTGATCTCCCGATTGTCGTGTTCACCGATTCGGTGGGCGCCGGTACCCGTACTCTCGTGCAAGCGCGGGTGCTCGGTGGCGCCGACTACGGTCCAAAGACTCAGCCCGTCGAAAACATCCGCCTCGTGGCCGGCCGTATCGGCGAACTTAAGAGTGGCTTCGGTTTTGTCGGTCACACCTTTGTTTCGCCGGCGGTCAAAGTGGTCGAGACCGGGGAACGCATTACTCGTCCACTCGGTTTCATCACCAAGGGGGCGCCCACCGCGGACGTCCAAAAGGTGATCAACGCTTTCAAGGCCGCCGCGAAATAACTCCCTCAATCTCCCTCCGCTTGGATCGGCCGGTAGCGCTCCGGAGTGCTGGACTCTCGATATCCGCACTCCAGTGAGCGCTGCCTCCTTTCGTATGACATGAAGACGAATAATAAGATTACTCGCCGTATTGTACTCAGCATCACCGCTGGGATTGTGCCTTTGCTCGCGGGAGTGGCTGCCTTCCTTACCAACTCGAGTTCGACTGCCCTCCGCACGGCGTACGAAGGTACGGTGACGACGGGTGTCAGGCATGCGCTGGCAATGCATCAGGCGGATCTTTCCCGCTTTTTAGATATTTGGACGGTGAATCCTTCGTTCATTACCGCGCTCGAGGCCGCCACCGCTTATGGCGACCCCGGGTCGTTGGAATCGCGCGTAAAGGAGACGCTGGAATCAGGCGGCTTTCATGAGATTCAAGTCGTGGATCTCGCCGGGAAACGCCTGGTCTGCGGGACGATCGCGGGTGTCGCTGCTCACGATATCACCGCGGACGTGCAGACGGTGCTAAAAACCGGCAAGCCCGTGCGCCTCGTTCAACCCACTGCGACCGGCATCGCGGTCTTTGCCATTCGCATGGCATCGCTTGGCGGCAAGCCGGCCGCCGTCATCGCGCTCGCGGATATTTTGGAACCGCACGATTTAAAGGAGATGGGCGACGCCTTGGCTGCCCGCATCGTCTTGGTCCGCGGCACACAGACCGCAGTCGCCAGCGAAAAAGGTCTCGCGGCTTTTCAGCCGGACGCGGCGCTTCTTTCCGCCGCGCGCGAAACGAGGGCCAGTCGTTCGATGCTTTACCAGTCGGGGGACCGTCTAGAGTTCGCTACTTACGTCCCGCTCGCAGGGATGGGCGACGGTGCCAACGCGCTTACCGCCGTGGTCTTTACGAGCGCCGAGACCTATGTCGCCGCGCGCGCCCGCGCCCAGCAGGTCTGGCTGATTGCCGGAGTGGCCGTCATTACCGTGGTAATTTTAATCGCCATTTTGGTCGGCGGGAGGATCGGCAACTCCATTCGCATCGCGATCGAGCGGCTGGACACGACGGCCCGACAGGTCGCTGGCGCGGCCAGCCAAGTGCGCAATGCCGGCCAGACGCTGGCCGACGGAGCCAGCTCCCAAGCGGCCTCCCTCGAAGAGACGAGTGCCTCGCTCGAGGAGATCGCCTCCATGACCAAGCGGAACGCGGAGTCGGCCGCTGAGGCCAAGTCGCTCTCCAATCAAACTCGTACCGCCGCCGACCGGGGCGCCGTCGATATCGAGGAGATGAAACGCGCCATGGATGAAATCAAACGTTCCTCCGATGATATTTCAAAAATCATCAAGACGATCGATGAGATCGCATTTCAAACCAACATTTTGGCTCTTAATGCCGCCGTCGAGGCCGCGCGCGCCGGCGATGCCGGGATGGGATTTGCCGTCGTCGCCGAGGAAGTTCGCTCCCTCGCCCAACGCTCTGCGCACTCCGCCAAGGAAACCGCCGCGAAAATCGAGGAGGCAATCCAGAAGAGCCAGCGCGGTGTCACCATCTCCGCCAAGGTAGCCGGCACGTTGGATGAAATCGTCACCAAAGCTCGGACGGTCGATACTCTCGTCGCCGAAATTGCCGGCTCGTCGCACGAGCAGAGTCAGGGCATCGCGCAAGTCAACGGCGCGGTCAGCAACATGGATCAAGTCACGCAGAGCAATGCCGCCAGCGCCGAGGAAAGCGCCGCTGCGGCCGAAGAACTCGCCTCCCATGCGTCCATTTTGCAGGACGCCATCGGCGATCTCCATGCGCTACTTGGAGGCGACCAAAGCTCTGAGTCTCGGCCCATCGCCGCAGTTGCGGCCTCGCCGACGCCTGCGCCGAAATCTATTCCTCCTGCCCGTGGTCGAACCGCGATCACCAATCGCTCTTCTTCCGCCGCGGCTTCCGCCGTCAACACTGCTTGATGCGAGGGATGGTGATTCTGAATGCTTCGGGTTCGGCTGAATCTTCGCCGCCACCGAGAGCCCTTCGGACTCACATAGCCGTTTTGGCTGGCCCCGTTCATTCCCGTAGCAGATGAGCTCTAAATTTCCCGGTGGCTGCGAGCGTGAACGAGTGGCGAACCTATTCCCGAGAAAAGGTCTCGCGCTCCTCGCTCGTCAGACGTGATCGGGCCCTCGATGGATAAGGTGGAAGACGGGCGAGGAAACCGTAAGCGGTAAGGAAAATTACCTCTCGTAGTGGCGTGGCGACCTCGCGTCCCATTAGGGAGACCCCCTGTCTGCTACCACGGCCTTTAGCCGCCTGCGGGAGTTACTACCCTGGATCGTGTTGGGCGTGCAGGCAGGGCACTTACGTCGAGCATTTTGCATTGAAAACCTGCTGGTGGCGTAAGCTGGTGGCAATAAATGCGCTAAGTAATCTCCTTGTTTGCAGTTTGCACGGTGCAACTGACTTTCGACGTGCTTTCTTAGAATGCCCCGCCCCGCGCTTCTCTGGCTTCGCCTGACCCTTGGTGCACTTGGCTTTTTGCTAGGGGCGTTGCTGTCTGCTGCGGAGCCGTCGCCGCGGGTGGGCGTTTTGAACGACAATTACCCCTTTTCGTTTCGCCAGCCCAATGGCGAGTTGGCCGGATTCGCGTACGACATCGTCAGGGAAGTGGAGCAGGTCATGGCCCTTAAGTTGGATCGCGTGGTCGGCACCACCGGTGAAATCAATGCGGCCTTTACCGAAGGGCGTTTGGATATGCTGCAGAGTTTCGCGTCGACGCCCGAGCGGGACGATTTTGCCGAGTTCTCTTTTCCGTACCTGACGATGACCGGAGCGATCATCGTACGAGATAACGAGCACGGCGTCGTGACGTTGGCCGATCTAAAGGGGCGAAGAGTGGCGGTGCATCGTGGCAGCCTAGGGGAGGGAATCCTTCGTCGCGCGGGTCTGGCTGAATCCATCGTGTATGTTGATTCCGTGGCGCAGGCGCTGGAATGGCTTGATCGAGGAAAGGTGGATGCGACTTTGGCGAGCCGCCTGACGAGTCTCGCTCTGGCGCACCACCT
Source organism: Opitutaceae bacterium (assembly GCA_965227745.1). Taxonomy (GTDB): domain Bacteria; phylum Verrucomicrobiota; class Verrucomicrobiia; order Opitutales; family Opitutaceae; genus GAS368. The sequence goes on from OZ245769.1 coordinate 224,799, forward strand.
GGGCTTGAAACACATCAAGCCCGTGGAAGGTGAAATTGCGGGCTACGAAGTGAAATATTGTATCGCGGTGCGCCAAGGCGACCACCGGCTGTTGGCCCGCGTCAATGAAGGCCTCGCGATCATCGTACGCACGGGGCGCTTTGATCAACTCTATGCCAAGTGGTTTTCCGCGCTCGAGCCCCGCGCTTACTCCGAGAAAGACATTCTGCTCGCCGTCGCTGGCGGGCTCGCACTCGCTCTGTTGGTGGCGGTCTGGGCCGTAATGCGGCAGCGTCGCTTGCGATACCAACTGGCTTGGAAAGCCGACCGCTTGCGCGATAGCGAAGAGAAGCATCGCGCGGTCTTCGAAGGCGCGCGAGATGGGCTCGTCGTGCTCGGCCCGCGTTGGCCGGCGGGGGATTTTCCGGTGGAACAGTTGAATCCGGCGGCGCTACGCTTGTTCGCCCTGGCTGCGGAACCGCCACCAGGGGCGTCGTTGCGCAAGGTGCTACCCATGGAGGCGGGCCTGCCTGATCTCATTGCCACGATGATTTCTGATCGGATGGCCGAACGGGAGTACGAGCGCGTGGGAGGCGCGGGCTGGTGGCGTGTCTCGGCCGGGCCGCTGGGCACTCGCACTCTGGTGACCTTGGTCGATGTCACGGCCGATGTGGAGGCGCGGCACCGGAAGCGTGTGCAGGAGGATCAACTGCAGCATGCCCAGAAACTAGAGGCCATCGGCACGCTTGCCGGCGGGGTCGCCCACGATTTCAACAACCTATTAACCGCCATCGTCTGTAATACGGAACTCAGCCTGCTCACCCTGCCGCGGAATCAACCTGAGGTGGGGAACTTGCAGCAGGTCATCCAAGCGGCGGCCCGTGCCCGGCAGTTGGTGCGACAGATCCTCACGTTCTCCCGCCGATCCGCCCCGACCCGCGAGTCTCTGGTGGTGTCGTCGATCGTAGCGGAGACCTTAAATTTTCTACGGACCGTAGCGCGCGGCGCCGTCGAGTTTGAGTATAAGCCGGCGCAGCACCTGCCCAGGATCATCGCCGATTCCGCCCAAGTGCACCAGGTGCTGATGAATATCGGGACCAATGCGGTGCAGGTGATGCGCAGCCAAGGCGGCGTCGTCACCATCACGGAGGAGGAAATCATGGTGGACGCGGAATTGCGGGCGCAGCATCCGGCCCTCGCGCCGGGGCGTTTTGTTCGTATCGGATTTCAGGATACGGGACCCGGCATGACCGAGGCCGTGAAAAAGCGCATCTTCGAACCGTACTTTACGACCAAGGCGCCGGGCGAGGGCACGGGTTTGGGTTTGGCGGTCGTGCACGGAATCATGGAGCGACACGGCGGGGCTGTAACCGTCTACAGCCAGCCCGGCCGGGGGACGGTGTTTCACCTTTATTTTCCAGTCAGCTCCAGCAACCCGGCGGATTTACAATCGACGGATGAGGCATCCGTGCCGATGGGGCAGGGTGAGCGCGTGCTCGTGGTGGACGACGACGCAGCCATCGTGCGCATCGTCGAGCAAGTGCTCACACGGCTCGGCTATCGAGTTTCGGTCCATACGCACCCCGATACCGCTCTGGCAGATTTTACGGCAGCCCCGGACAGCATCTCGGCAGTAATCTCCGATTTGACGATGCCTGGAAAAACGGGGCTGGAATTGGCCGCGCGCATCCGAGTGTTACGACCCAACCTTCCTTTTGTCCTCGCGAGCGGCTTTTTTTCGGTCGAGGAACAGGCGGCGGCGGCGGCGCTCGGGATCACACAACTGCTTCAAAAGCCGCTCACGTACGTTTCTCTCGGCCGTGCCGTGGCACAGGGCCTCCGTCAGGGTGAAATCGTGGCCCGCGTGAACCCTCGTGGTTGACCGTAGAGCGGACCGCTCGGACAGGCCGAGGCAGGCGCCGACCTCTCAGCAATCCAGCAAGGTAAAGCGAGGATATTGGTCGATCCCTGAAAATTCGCTAAGGCGGGCGAGCCATAAAAATTTCGACCCGACCGGGCCTTTTTTCACGTCGTTAACCCCTCCGCTACTCTGCCAGATTCGCATTCCTACCTTACTCGATATCGTGCGGCGACATCTGGCGTCACAAATCGCGAGAACGGTTTTTATCGCTGCAATCGCGCCCAGGTGAAATCCGACTCCCGGGTGGCGGAGAGCGAGGGTCGAATCCAGATCAACGCGAGCGGCTCCAACTCACGCGAGGCGCGGAGCCCGCCGGCATCGAATGGTTCGAACCCGAGATCGACGGCGAGTTGCCCCACGATCTGCTTTGCCGGAGCGTCGTCGCCCGCGAGGAACATCAGCGGCTTCAGGCCGGCGTCATTGGGGTAGCGGGCATCGGCGAAATTCTCCCAGCCGTACGTGTTGAAGGCCTTCACGACCTTCGCGTCGGTGGCTAGTCGCGCCACCGATTCGCCGCCGGAATCGCTAAAGCCGAGGGCCAATTCGAGTCCAATCCCGGGCGTAAACTTGAGCGGGTTGGTGCAATCGATGAGGATTTTTCCTGTGAGTTTTCCGGCCTCTGCCAGTGCCGACGGCACGGCGCCCCAAGGCGTCGCCAGCACGACTACATCGGCTCGGGCGGCGTCTCTTACCTGCGTGGCGAATGCTCCAGGCCCCGTCTCGGCCAAAAGTTTTTGGATTTTATCCGCCTGCGGATCACGTACGGCGTACGAGATTGTGTGGCCGGAGCGCGCCCAATTTCGACCCAGGGCACCGCCGACGTTGCCCGCACCGATGATGGCGATCTTCATGTCGAGTGGTCCTATTTACCCAGCGCTTCGATCACGAGGCGGGCGGCGGCACTGCCCGAATTTTGCTGCTGGCCGGTGATGAGCCGGCCGTCGCGCACCGCGAATTCCTCGAAAGCGTTATGCGTGATGAAGTTTGTGACCGCGATTTTCCGCGCCTCGGTCTCGATCCAGAACGGTTGGATCCGAGTTCCCACGGCCTGCTCGGCGATTCGCTCCTCGCTGTTGGCAAAGCCCGTCCACGTCTTGCCCTCGACGAGGAGTTTGCCGTCGCTCGTTTTAACTTTGAGCAAGGCGCAGGTGCCGTGGCAGACGAGTGCCACCACCTTGCCCGCTTCATAGGCCCGGGCGACAAAAGCATGGAGTGCGAGATCGTCGATGAACGTGATCATCGGCGACTGGCCTCCGCACACGAAGATCGCGTCGTAGTCGTCCAGCTTGGAGTCCGTCAGGCTCTTTGTTTTCTCCAGCATGGCGGCCATGGCCGGCGTATTCAAAACTCCCATACTGACCACGTCGAACGCCGAGTAGCCGCTGGCGTCGCGCGGGTCGCTGTACGCATCCACGATGGTCTTGCCGCCCTTCGGGCTGGCCAACTCCACCGCATAGCCCGCTTTCACGAACTCGAGCCAAGGATGCGTGAGCTCCGCCGCCCAGAAGCCGATGGGCCAGCCGGTGACGGGAGAAATCGCCGGATTGGCGACGATCATCAGAATGCGTTTAGTGGGAGAATTAGCTGGGGAGGTCATCTGATGACTTTAGCGCAACCCCGCGAGGCCAGCTAATACAACTTTGCTTCCGCCGCCATACGTGCCAAGTATGGCGCCATGGAGCTTCGCCATCTGCGCTACTTTGTGACGGTCGCGGAGGCGCTGAGCTTTTCCCGCGCCGCCCGCCTGTTGCACATCGCCCAGCCGCCGCTGAGCACGCAGGTCCGTTCGCTTGAGGACGAACTTGGCGTCCGGCTCTTTGACCGCAATTCGCAGGGCGTCACGCTGACGAAGGCGGGGCAGGCGCTTCTGCCGGTGGCGCGGGAGACGCTCCTCTCGGCGCAGCGGGCGGCCGATACCGCCCGGCTCAGCGCCAGTGGCAAGTCCGGCACGTTGCGCTTGGGCTTGATCCCGCCGGCGGCGACACCCGAGGTCGCCGCGCGAGTTAAGAAATTTCACCGGGCGTTTCCGCTGGTGCAATTGCGGGTGCGACAGGAGCCCGTCGCGACGCTCCATCGCCTACTCGAAGCCGATGAGATCGATCTCGCGCTCACTCGTCCGCTGCGCGCGAGCCCGGGGTTGCGGCAAATCAAGCTCGGTGAACAAGAACAGTTGATCGCGCTGCCCAGCGATCACGCGCTCGCTGCTCGGGCCCACGTTCCGCTAAAGGCGCTGCACGGCGAGCCCCTCTTGCTGATCAGCCCGGAATTTAATCCCTACTACGGGCAACGTCTTCTGGGCCTTTGCGCCCAGCACGACGTCCAGCCGCAGGTTAACTATGCGGCGGATGATTTGTTCACGCTGGTGTGGCTCGTGTCGGCCGGGCTGGGCGTCTGCCCCTATCCCTCCTCGCTGGTCGCGACCGCGCCGAGTGGAGTTGTTTTCCGGCCTTTACGTCCGCGGCTAAACCGTCTCGAAGTGGCCCTCATGTGGTCGGCCCGCAACGACTCGGCGATCGTGCAGGCTCTTATTGGTTTCCTAAAAGTACCATAGCGTAGTAGCTGATCGATCCGACGATGGTGCCTGCGAGAAGGCCTTCCCACGCCCGAGGCTCTGACTGTGTGGTATATCTCGGGTCGCGCATGGGCTGAACGCTACAAAGCTCGCGTGATCCAGTGGGACACGGGGAACGAACCGCACAGGAATCCTCACGCGTAGGCGAAGTTTCCCATGCGTTATGCGCCCGCGGTTGGGCAGGGTGCGGACGAGAATACTTCAAGTTCCTCCATCGTTCCGCGCACGATTCAATTTTCGCCGATCCGCTGATCGTAGGCCGCCTACAGGAAACCAAGATTGGGCGTCGCGAAGCGGCCGATGTTTGGCAGGACTAGCGGGAGATTGGTCGGTGACACTCCGAACCACGTCGCGAGAGTGGCGTTGTATTCGTCGACACTCGTGCTCGGGAGCCAGCGGCCTCGGCCGGTGTCATCATCGGCGCCGATCATCAGGCTTGGCATGCGACCGTACAGGTCGCCGCCCTGCACGGCGCCGCCAACGATGATCTGATGATTGCCCCAACCGTGGTCGGTGCCTCCGGCGTTGGGCACGTAAGTGCGCCCGAAGTCGGAAGCGGTGAAGGTAGTAACTTGGTTGGCCACGCCAAGCTCGACCGTCGCTTGGTAAAAGGCACCGAGCGCCCCGCTGAGCTCGGCGAGGAGCGGGCCGTGAGCGGTGGCTTGAGCACCGTGCAGATCCCAGCCGCCGAGCTGGACGAAAAACACTTGGCGCTTCAACCCAAGTGAACTCGCGACCGAGATGAGCCGCGCCACTTCGGCGAGGCGCCAAGCGGTTTCAGTTTCCGGAAACGAGGTGCGCAAGGCCGGCGCGCCGGCTAGGGCGGTGTTGAGTGCGTCGCCTTGGTTGATGGCTTCCAGCGTGGTGCGACCGAGGGTGGCGGCGAGGGCGTTGCCTGGTTGGTTGGCGAAGAGATTCTTGAGCGCCGGAGCGCTGACCTCGGTCGCGAGGCCACCGTAGTTGAGCGAGGGCACGCCGCCGGGCGCGACGGCGAACTGACTGACCACCCGGCCGCGGAGAAAAGCGTTTGTACCGCTCAACGTCACCGACATCGAGACCTGCGGGTTGGAATTCATGGCCTGCACGAAATCGGCGAGGCGCCCGCCCCAGCCGGAATCGAAGGGGCGGTCGGGCAGGCTGCTCTGCCACTGAAGCAGCTGCTCGCTATGGGCGAAGAGCTGAGGGGGGAGATTGCGGCCGGCGCGGTAGTCGGCGAGCGTGGTCGGTCGCACCAGTGTGCCGACATTGGCGAGAAAGGCCGCCCGGCCCTGCGCGTAGAGCGAATGCACCTCCGGCATGGCGGGATGAAGCGCATAGCTGCGGCCGTCAGCATAGCGCCGTGTGGTGATCGGCAGGAGGTTTGCGGCGGGGACGGCAAGCTCGGCCCGGGTGCGGGCGTAGGCGGCGTAGCTGGCGGGATCGGCGGGGATGAGAAGATTGGTCCCATCGTTGCCCCCTTGGAGAAAGAGGCACACGAGGGCTTTGTAGTCTCCCGCCGGCGCCGCCTCCGCCGCATCTCCGGCGAGCGCCGCGATCACGCGCATCTGCCCCAGCGCCGACATCAAGCCGGTGGTGCCGACGGCGGCGCAGCAGGCATGACGAAGAAAGGCGCGGCGGGAGAGATCGGGCGGGGATGGTTTCATGGTTATTTTTGCAATGCCCCGTCCGGCGAAACGACCGTGAACTGGATGGCGGCCTTGACGCGAAGTACGTCGCTGATGAACGGTGGCAGCGCCGACAACGTGGCAGTGAGCTGGGTGCGCGTGGCGTCGCTCATCTGGCCGGCGCAAATCAACAGGTCGAGCGCGGCGATGAGCGCCGGCGGATCGCGGGCGAGCGGCAGCAGTGCCGAATAATCCGGCACCAGGAACGGCGAGGGGCCGCTGGGCGGCGCCGGCAGCGTGGCGATATCGCGGTAGAGAAACTGGGTAAGCACGTTGGGCACCGTGATCGCATAAATGGCGTCGGTGATCTGCAGCTCCGGCGCGACCAAGCCCGCAGCCGCCATCGGTCCCGGTGGAGAATAGTCGGGCGAGAAAAAATTAAAGACCGTGGGCGATTGCATCGCCTCCTGGCCCAGCGCGGCAAGTGGCACGCCGATGACGGATTGCGGCGAGTAACGGCCGCCATTGCGCGGGTCGCCAAACCAGCTGTCGAGGTAACGTCCGTTGGGTGCGGTGACGCGGAGCGCACGGAAAAACGCGGCGACCCGGATCAGTGGTTCGCGAATTTTTCCGTAGCCGGGATGAGCGATGACATCAGGCGAGCGCGCTTCGTAGTCCATAAGGATCGCCTTTACGACGGCGCCGAGATTGCCCCGCGTCCCCGTACCGTCGTCGGCGAAAACCTGGGCTACGCGATAAACATAGGCGGGGCTGGGATTGCTCGTGACTAGGCGCTGGATCAGCTGCCGGCAGAAGAAGGGGCCGGTGTTGGGGTGTTGGAAAAAGGTGTCGAGGGCCACCGCGAGGTCTTGCGGCCCCGTGCGACCAGCGGGGAGCGCGGTGGGCGTGGCCGCAGCGGGCGCGACCTGCTGCAGGCTCACGAGTTGTTTCGCTCCGTGATCGTGAAACGCATCGAAATAGCGCATGGGCTGCAGCCAGCCGCTGTCGTCGGCAAGCGGCTTGCCCCGCGCAGAGGAGGGCGGCGTTGAGAAGGAGAAGATCGCTGGATCGGTCGTGTCCGCCGCGGCATACGCGAAGGACCAACCGGTGAAGACCCGAGCCGTGTCGGCGATCATCGCCGGGGAGTAGGTGGGGATGGGTTGGCCGGAGGCATCGAGCCGCAGTGTGCCATCGGGCTGGAGCTGCACTAGCCCGAGGCTGAACAACTGCTGCACTTCGCGGGCATAATTTTCATCCGGCGCGGTGCCGCGAAGAGGATCGGCCGCGCGATTCCCCTGATGGCTGAGCCATACGCCCATCGCAGGGCTGAGGCTGACGGCCTCAAGCAGCGCGCGGTAGTTGCCGAAGGCGCCCTTTACGAGGAGATCGTAGTAGGCGGCGGAGGCTTCGAGGTTCGGAGTCAACGCATCGGTGTGGCCGACGACGAAGATTTCGCTCAGCGCAAACGCGACGCGCTGGCGAAGCTGATCGGGCGCGGTGACGGCGATCTTCCACCACGCGGCATTCCAGTTTTCACGCTCGGCAAAGGTCTGCGCATCCCGTGTGTCGGGGTCGATGGGATTGGGAAAAGCGGCGAGATCTGCGCGTAAGGCCGAAAGCGCGGAGGTGGCCGGCAGCGCGAGTTGATCGTCGATCCAACCGGGGATGCCGCGGCTGCGGAGGGCCGCGATCGTCGCCTCCGTTGGCCCATAGGTGGCTTGCATTAGGAAACGCGCGGCCTCGGCGGGCGAGGGCGCGGCGAGGAGGGCGGCGGGTAAAGCCGGTGGCGCGCTGGGAGCGGTGAAGACGGTCGAGCCGGCGACCGCGATGAAATTCCCCCGCAACTCACCGGTGGGGAAACGGGCGGAGTCTAGGCTGACGAAGAGATTGCCGGAATTGAGCGCCGTGATGAGATCGTCCCTCGTAAAACGGCCGGTCGGCGCAAAGTCCCAACTACGGCCTGAGACCTGCCCGGCGGGCAGGCCCAGCACGAAGTCGCGCGAGGCCCCAAGCTGAAGGTGCGCCCCCGTCTCGTCGGCGGCGAGATTGCTATACGTCACGCTGACCGACGCAGTGCCGTCGGCATTGATGGCTAAGGTCGCATAACCCGAGGCGGTGGAGCCGGGCGCTGCCGCGTCTGGGCGCAGTTGTGCGATGTAGAGCGCGGCGCTGGGCTTCACCGTGCCGGACGGGGGCGTGATCGCGGGGGTGAGATCGTAGACTTCGGCGAGGGCCGCGCCGGTAGTCGCGCCTACTCCGCTCACGTGCAGCGAGTAGCTGCCTGGCCCGAGGTCGACGAGGAGTGCAGCATCTCGGCTGCCCGCCGAGAGAGGAAACGCTCCGCTGGCCGCGAAGGCCGCCGCGAGCTCTGTGGCTCCGCCGGCGGCGGGGGCGACGGGCGCGGACCAGTCGTCGTTTTCCAAGAGTTTGCGGTCGCCCGAGAAGAGTTCGAGCTTTGGGTCGGCGAGCAATCCCGGCACACCAAAGGTTGCGAGCCCGGGTCCGATCGCGCGCAGCAAGAGGCGGTGTGTGCCCGTGCCGGGGGCGATTACGATGCCAGGGACGAGCAGGTCGTCTCCGGTGCCGACAAAACCGCGCGAGGAGAGATTGATGAGACGGGCGCCGCCGTGGCCGACTTCATAGACCTCGACCAGCGTGACACCGCTGCCGCCGGTCACATCCGTGGCTTGGGCCGTGTAGCCGCCCGCGGGCAGGGTCGCGACCAGCGCGGCATCGCGTGAGCCCGCAGGCAGGGCAAAGGCCCCGACTGCGGTAAACGTGGCGGCATCGCCAGCATTGAAATTATCGTTCTCGGCGATTTTGACCCCGGCGGCGTTAAAAAGCTGGAGTCGCGGATCGGGGGCAGTGCCCGTCACGCCGAAACCCTTGAGCGCCGGGCCCACCGCCCGGATGAGCACGGTCTGATCGGCGCCGGGACCGATGGTAAAGCCAGCAATTAACGGCGAGGGTCCACCTACCACGGAGCGCACAGCGACATCCACCAGCCGGCTCTCTTCGGCCCCGGCGCGGAGCGGCCCGCAGACACCACTCATGGCCAGTGCCCAAGTCAGGAGCAAAATCGGAAACCTAGAAAAATGGCGGTGGTTAAAATCGGGCAAAACGCGGGAAAACCACCGGCGAAAACAATATGAAGAATCCATCGCCGCCGCACTCGACCTATCTGTGGGCAGACTGTTCCCGGCGGGGCGAAAATAGGCGCCGGCACGACCACGACAGAGACCTAGGCTAGCCGTGGCAGCACCTCGACTAAAGCCGTGGCCGCTCGGACTTTACGAGGGAGGATGGCAGGTCGTCCTGTCGGCCGAGCAGGCCGTACCGCGAAGGATATTTGCGCGGAGCGGCCGTATGGTGATTCGGCGAATATTCTTGGGGGAAAAGCAGCCAGGTACCGGGGAAAAAGGGACGCGAAAAATCCACTCAAGTAGGTCAAAGCCCCATGAACCCCTGTGAGGCCGGCCTTACCAAAGATGCATGACAAAACGTCCAGTTGTCGCCGCCGTATTCTGTCTGTTGATGATGACCTGCGTGTTGCGCGGCATCGATTCCACGTGGAATTACGCGGTGGAGGTTGCGGCGACCGTGCAAGCGTCGCCCGCCCAAATCGTACTCGCTTGGAAACAGGATACGAATGCCGTGCCCGCTAATTACGTCGTTTTTCGCAAGGCGCCGACCGCCACGAGTTGGGGCACCGCCATCGCTACGCTGCCGGGCAGCAGTATCAGTTTTACAGATACTAGCGCGGTGGTCGGCACCGTCTACGAGTACCAAATCGTCAAAGAAGCCTCCGGCTACAAGGGCTACGGTTACATCCAAGCGGGCATCAACGTGCCGCTCGCGGATAGTCGCGGCAAAGTGATCCTCCTCGTGGACGACACCTTTTCCACAAGCCTTTCTACCGAATTACGCCGGCTCGAACTCGACCTGATGGGCGATGGCTGGGGCGTGATTCGTCACGATGTCGGGCGCAACGACTCGGTGGTAAACATCAAGAATCTCATCCGCGCGGACTACAACGCCGATCCCGCCAACGTGAATACGGTCTTTCTCTTTGGTCACGTGCCGGTGCCGTACTCTGGGTTGTTAAACCCAGACGGCCACCCGGAGCATCTCGGCGCGTGGCCGGCGGATGTTTATTACGGCGAACTGGACGGCGCATGGACGGATAGCACGGTCAATTTTACCCAGCCCGGAAACGGCGATCCCGCCGATGGAGTGCGCCTCACAAACCGTCCCGGCGACGGCAAGTTTGACCAATCGACCATTCCCGGGGTGGTGAAGCTCAACGTCGGCCGCGTGGATCTGTCGAACATGCCCGGCTTCCTCGATTACCAAAGCCAGCCCTCGTTCCCGAACGAAAAAGAACTCCTGCGCCAATACCTTAACAAGGACCACAATTTCCGCCACGGGATAACGAAGGTGCAACGCCGCGCCATCATTGGCGACTACATGGGGGACAAGGAGGGTATCGCGCCCGCCGCCTCAGGTTTCCGGAGCTTCGCGCCCATCGTCGGGACCGCCCCGGCCAACCTCACGAATCTCAATATCCTCTACAATGACGCGCCCGGAAAATGGGTGCCGACGCTGAAGACCGATGACTACCTCTTCGCGCTCGGCGTGGGCGCGGGATCGTACGGCACTGTTTCTGGCATCGGCCTCCGCGCGCCGTACGGCGAAGCGACGACCGCCGATCTGGTGAGCAACGATGTGCGTGCCGCCTTCGTGATGCTGTTTGGCAGTTGGTGCGGTGATTGGGATTCGCAGGACAATATCGTCCGCGGGATTCTCGCGACGCCCACGTATGGCCTCGCCGCGGTGTACACAGGCGTGCCGCATTGGTATCTCCACCCGATGGGACTGGGTGAGACGATCGGCTACTGCACGCGGTTGACCCAAAAAAATACGGGCCTCTACCAAAATCAGGTCACGCTAACGCCAAACATGGTCCACATCGCCTTGATGGGCGATCCGACCTTGCGGCTCCATCCGGTCGACCCGATCTCGGGGCTGAACGGCACAACGGCGGGCAGCGCGGTCAATTTGACGTGGGCAGCTTCGCCCGATGCGACGATTGCCGGCTATCACGTGTATCGCGCGGCCGCGGCGAACGGTCCCTTTACCCGCCTCACCAACGCACCCGTGACAGCCACGACGTTCACCGACGCGAGCCCTACGTCGAATGCGACGTACATGGTGCGTGCGGTAAAATTGGAGAGCACACCAAGCGGTACTTATTTTAACGCGAGCCAGGGTATTTTCTATTCGTCGAGCGCCGTCGTCACGCCGCCGGCCCCCGTCTCCGATTCTCGCTTGGTGAACCTCTCGGTTCGCACCCAAGCCGGGTCGGGCAGCCAGACTCTGATCGTCGGCTTTGTCGTCGCGGGCACCTCTGGCTCCATGCCGGTGCTGATTCGGGCGACCGGGCCGGCCTTGCAAACGTTCGGGGTGGACGGATTCTTGCCTGACCCGATTTTGACCGTCTATCGCAGCGATGGCTCGGTGGCCGCGCAGAACGACAACTGGGGGGCGAATGCCGCGCAGGTTTCGGCGGCGGGGACTGCGGTGGGGGCATTTCAACTCACGAATGCGGCGAGCGCCGACGCGGCGTTGACCACTTCCCATGGTGCCGGAGCTTATTCGGCCCAAGTGGCGGGAGGCGGTGGCGGCATCGGCATCGCGTTGGCGGAAGTTTACGATACCACACCTTCGGGCACTTACACGACGAGCATGCCGCGGCTGGCGAATGTTTCGGCCCGCACGCAGGTCGGCACCGGCTCGGGCGTCTTGATCGTGGGATTTGTCGTGTCCGGGTCGACGCCGCAAAAAGTCCTGGTGCGCGGCATCGGCCGTGGTTTGGAAAAATTCGGGGTGACGGGCGTGCTCGCCAATCCGCAACTGACACTTTTCTCCAGCAGCGGAGCGGTGGTCGCGACGAATACCGGATGGAGTAGCGATCCCAGTATCGGGGCTGTATTCACCCAGGTGGGCGCCTTCGAGTTGACTCCGGGGTCAACCGATACCGCGCTGGTCGCCACCCTTCAGCCGGGTAGCTATACCGTTCAAATCAGCGGTGCGAATGCGACCACTGGCGTGGCGCTCGCCGAGGTGTACGAGGTGAAGTAGGCGAGTCGTGCTGGCCTCACGTGTCACTCGCCCAGCGCTACCCGACTCTTCGAAGACTGATAAATATGCCGATGCCTGACGTTATCGAAAACGATCGAAAGCAGATCGCGGAACTCCAGTCCACGACTCGCGACTTTCCCGACGAGGTCACTCTGCATGAATTGTTCGAAGCTCAAGTCCGGCAACGTCCGCTTCAGCCGGCCCTTTTTTGCGACCACGACCCGGTCTGGGGCACGACGACCTTCACGTACGAGCAGTTGAACGAGAAGGCCAACCAACTCGCGCGTCGCTTGCGTACGGGCGGGGTGGGGCCCGAGAGTATTGTCGCGATATTGGCCGAGCGGTCGTTTGCCATGCTTATCGGCATCTATGGCGTGCTCAAAGCTGGTGGCGCCTATCTGCCGCTTTCGCCCGACGATCCACCGGAACGAATCAGCTATATCGTCGCCGATGCCGGCGCGCGCGTCGTGCTGGTCCATAGTGCCACTGTGCGGAAGGCTCCCGCGAGCGTACCCGCGATCAATCTGGATGCACCAGAGGGTTATGCCGGCTCGACCGCCAATCTTCCGCTCGTCAGCCGGTCGGACGATCTCGCCTACGTGATTTACACGTCGGGCTCCACGGGAAAGCCGAAGGGCGTGATGATCGAACATCGCTCGGTGGTGAACCGGCTCCATTGGATGCAGCAGGCCTACCCAATCGATCAGCGCGATGTGCTTCTGCAGAAGACGCCGTATTATTTCGATGTGTCGGTATGGGAATTGTTTTGGGGGCTGATCGAAGGCGCGTCGCTTTGCCTGCTTCGACCGAACGGCGAACGCGCGCCCCAAGTGTTGCTCGAAACGATCCGGAAGCATCGCGTGAGCGTGCTGCACTTCGTGCCGTCCATGCTCAGTGTCTTCCTCGAATACTTGGACGGCCGCCCCGAGAAAGTTTCGGCCAACTTGACTTCGTTGCGCCGCGTGTTCGCGAGCGGCGAGGCCCTGAGCCCCGTGCATGTGCAAAAGTTCAATGCCATCGTGGGTGCGGCCACCGGTTGTCGTCTGACTAATCTTTACGGGCCGACTGAGGCCACGGTGGACGTGACGTATTTCGATTGCCCCACGGAGGGCGAGATCACTTGCGTGCCGATTGGCCGACCGATTCAGAACATTCGCGCCTACGTCCTGCGCGACGGGCAGACCCTGCCGGTCGGCGAGACGGGGGAGCTTTGTCTGGCGGGTGTCGGCCTCGCGCGGGGCTATCTGAATAATCCGAAGCTGACCGCCGAACGATTCACCGAGAATCCCGCAGTGCCTGGCGAGCGGATCTACCGCACCGGCGATCTCGCGCGCTGGTTGCCCGACGGCAACATCGAGTATCTCGGACGCGAAGATCATCAGGTGAAAATTCGCGGCCTGCGCATCGAGCTGGGGGAGATTGAAAATACGATCCGGAAATTCCCCGCCGTCGCCGACTGCGTGGTCGTGACGAAAGCTTACTCGGCCAGCATCGTGGTGATCGTCGGCTACTTCGTTGCGCGAGAGAAAGTAGAGCATGCCGCGCTCAAGCAGCACTTACAACGACTTCTGCCCGAGTACATGGTGCCGGGCCAATTGGTGGAAATCGACGCCCTCCCTCTGACCGCGACCGGGAAGGTCGATCGCAAAGCCCTGCCGGACCCGGTGCTGAAAACGAAGGCCTCCGTCGCCCATGGATAACGAATCTGACATCGCTATCGTCGGCATGGCTGGACGCTTTCCCGGCGCACGTGATCTCGATGAATTCTGGCACAACCTGGCGCAGGGGACCGAGTCCATCACGCGGCTTTCCGACGAGGAGATCATCGCGGCGGGCGTTTCCGCCGAACATTTCAATCGGCCGGACTATGTGAAGGCGGCGCCCGTGCTGGCGGGGCCGGAGTTATTCGATGCGGCGTTCTTCGGTCATTCGCCAGGAGAGGCGGCCGCCATGGATCCCCAGCAGCGCCTGCTGCTTGAGCTGGCGCACATCGCTTTGGAAGACGCGGGCTGTGATCCCGCGCGCGCGTGCGGGCCCATCGGGGTTTTTGCCGGGTCGGCGATGAACACTTATTTTATGAACCGGGGCTTGGAGGGTGGTTTCGCCGAAAACTACATCCCCCTGCTCATTGCCAGCGACAAGGATTTCCTCGCTACGCGCATCTCCTACAAGCTCGGCCTGCGCGGTCCGAGTCTCACGGTGCAGACCGCCTGCTCGACCTCCTTGGTGGCGATCCATCTCGCGCGGCAAAGTCTCCTCACGGGGGAGACAGATGTGGCGCTCGCCGGGGCGGTGTCTGTGCGCGTGCCGCACCGGGTGGGATATTTCTATGACGGCAGCGGGGTGGTCTCGCGCGATGGGCATGTGCGCGCGTTCGACGCGGCTGCCAATGGCACCGTCTTCGGTAGCGGTGCCGGCGTAGTGGTGCTAAAGCGGCTCGCCGATGCTCTCGCCCAAGGCGATCGAATTCACGCCGTCCTCAAAGGCTCTGCGATCAACAACGACGGTGCAGACAAAGCCGGCTACACCGCGCCCAGCGTCACCGGCCAGACCGCTGCGGTCGTCGAGGCGCTGGCCAATGCAGGCATCGATGCGGCTGAGATCTCCTACCTAGAGGCTCATGGCTCCGGCACACCGGTGGGCGACCGGATCGAGCTGCTGGCATTGACGAAGGCGTTTCAGAATTTTACGGACCGCACCAACTACTGCGCAATCGGCTCGGTTAAGACCAACATCGGCCACCTCGATGCGGCGGCCGGCATGGCGGGCGTCATCAAGACGGTCCTCGCCCTGAAACATCGCCGGATTCCGGCGACGCTGAATTACACTCGGCCCAACGAAGAAATCGATTTTCCGGCGACGCCGTTTTTTGTCGCCGCGAAAGCGCGCGACTGGCTCGACGACGGCGCGCCCCGGCGCGCAGGTGTCATGGCCACGGGCATGGGCGGGACCAATGCGTTTGTCGTGCTCGAAGAAGCGCCCGTCGCCGCGGCTGCGGTGGCAAGCCTGCCGCCCGCTCCGCACTTGCTGGTCATCTCAGCGAAGACAGCGACCGCGCTCGACGCCGTGGCCCGCCAGTTGGCGGAACGGTTGAGTTCGCCAACAGCTTCCGGCGATGACGCGCTGGCCCAGATCGCGCATACGCTGCAAACCGGGCGAACGTTTTTCGGGCATCGTCGCTTTATCGTCGCGCAGCGGACGGACGAGGCGGCGGCGGCCTTGCGCGGCCAGGGGTCGGTGAAGGCGGCATCCGGCCTGGTGCCGCGCGACGGCGCGCCGTCCGTGGTCTTCCTCCTTCCCGGCATGGGCGACCATTATGTCGGGATGAGTCGCGGGCTCTACGCACACTTCGCGGATTTTCGAGCGGACGTTGATCGCTGCGCGGAAATTCTCCAGACTGTCCTCGGCCTGGATATCCGCACCGTGTTGTTTCCGGCAGAAGAGGGGACGCGTGCCGCCGCTGCGGCTCCTCGTGGCATCGATTTGAAACGGATGTTGGGTCGCGGCGCGGCCGAGCCGGCGTCACCCACGGCGAAAATGTTGGAGAAAACAATCTTCAACCAGCCGATTTTATTTTCGGTCGAGTACGCTCTCGCCCGCTGGTGGATGCGCCAGGGCGTCCAGCCGGAGCGGATCGTCGGGCACAGTATGGGCGAATATGTCGCCGCCTGCCTAGCCGGAGTCTTTTCCCTCGAGGATGCACTGCGAGTCGTGGCCGTCCGCGCACAATTGGTCAACGAACTGCCCCGGGGCGCGATGCTTGCGGTGATGCTCGCCGAGCGCGAAACGGCTGAGTTGCTGGGCCCCGAGCTTTCGATCGCGTTGATTAACGGACCGAAGCTCTGCGTGGTGGCCGGGCCGATCTCCGCCATCGAGAATTTTCAGAACACGCTCAAAGATCGGGGCGTGATTTTCCGCCCAGTGCGGAATACTCACGCGTTTCACTCGCGGATGCTTGAGCCGATCGCCGCCGCCTTCGCCGAGCAAGTGCGGAAGATATCCCTCTCCGCGCCGCGGATCCCCTTCGTATCGAATGTCACCGGCACGTGGATCACCGACGAGCAGGCGACCGACCCACGCTACTGGGCAGCGCATGCGCACACCACCGCGCGATTCAGCGATGCCCTCGAAGCGCTGTGGCAGTTGCCCGATCACACCTTGATCGAGGTCGGGCCCGGTCGGACGCTTGGTGTGCTCGCGATGCAACATCCCGCCCGGGCCGCGGCGCGGGCTCCGCTGATCGTGTCGTCTCTCCGCCACGACTACGAGAACCAGCCCGACGCAGAATTTATTCTCAATAGCTTGGGCCGCGTCTGGCTGACGGGCGCCGCCGATACGTTGGACGAACTCGAGCCGCCCAGCGTCCGGCGGAAAATCTCGCTGCCGGCATATCCCTTTGAGCGACTTCCGCATTGGATCGAGCAGCGGTCCCGTCGCTCTGCGGAGTCAGGCCACGCCAAGACCGACTTGGCCGACTGGTGCTATGTGCCGTCGTGGCGGCGCACGGGATTCCCGACGAACGACAACCTACCGGCCACCACTCCGTCGCCGCTCTGGCTGATCTTCGCCGATGAGCCCGCGCTCGCCGAGCACCTGTGCCGCTTACTGGTGGAGCGCGAGTCCGATGTGGTGATCGTGCGTTTCGGCACCGCCCCCGCGCACAAGAGCGAGGACGCGTGGGAAATCCGGCCAGCGTGTCTCGAGGATCACCTCAAGCTTCTCGCCGCGGTCAAGTCGCGCGCTTCCGGCGGTTTGAATGTAATCCACTTGGGTGCGATCTCACCGCGCCTTAAACCACCGGGAGCGGGTCATGATCCGTTGAGCGACGAGCTGGGGTTCCACAGCCTGATGGCATTTGCCCAGGCGCTGGGAGAACATGAGATCGACGCGCCGCTGAAGGTCGCGGCCGTCACCGCTCAAGTCCATGAGGTAACCGGGGCGGAAACGTTGCGGCCCTCCGGCAGCATGGTCGTTGGGTTGGCTGGCGTAATCGCCAAGGAGTTTCCTCGCGTCGTCAGCTTCGCGATCGATCTGCCCGATGCGACGCCGGCTGAAGTATGGGCGCCGCGGCTGCTCGACGAATTTTGCGGTCCGACCCCGGGTGCCGTGATCGCGTATCGCGGACGCTTTCGGTGGGAGCGGACATTCCGGCCGGAGAAAGTCGCGGCCAACCCTTCACTCAAAGACACCGGAGTCCCTTTGGGCCTGAGGAAGCGTGGCGTCTATCTCGTCACGGGTGGTACGGGTGGCCTCGGCCTCGCCATCGCCCGGCATCTCGCGCAGGCCTGCCAGGCGCATCTGGTGCTCACCTCGCGAACGCCCCTACCGGCCAAAACCGACTGGATGAGGCGCCGGGCCGCCGGTGATCTTTCCGAATCGGAAAAACAGATTATCGAGGCGTTAAGAGAAATTGAGTCGCTCGGCAGCGAAGTCGAAGTTCATGCCTGCGACGTCTCAGACCACGCCGCGATGCGCCGGTTGGTGGCGGAAACGGTGGCCCGGCACGGCGCGCTGCATGGCGTCGTCCACACGGCGGGAGTACTGCGTGAGGGTGTGATCCCGTTGAAAACGCGCGAGGTGACCGAAGCCGTCCTCCGGCCCAAAGTGCAGGGCACGGCGGTGCTGTTTGATGTCGTGCGCGATCTGAAGCCGGACTGGATGGTGCTGTTCTCCTCGATTTCCTCCGTCGCCGCGTTTCACGGCCAAAGTGATTATTGCGCTGCGAATGCGTTTCTCGACGCCTTCGCCCACTACGCGAGCACGCAGGCGGGCTTCCCGACGATGGCGATCGACTGGCCGGCGTGGAAAGAAGTCGGCATCCTGACACATACGAAACCCACGTCAGGCCTGAAGGGCCGCCAGGACGCATTGCGGCAGCACGCCATCCTGACGAAAGACGGCGTGGAAATCTTCCAACGCGCCCTCGCCGCTAAAATCCCCCAGCTCATCGTCAGCCCGCGCTACTTGGATTTCGTCTTGGCCGAGGCCGCCGCTCCGTTACCTGCCGCGGCTCCGGTACAGGCCGTCGCGGTGTCGTCCGGCGCCCCGCAGCGCGAGGGATCCACGGAGGCGCCCCATGATGAAGTTGAGCAGTCCGTCGCTGCCATCTGGAGCGCCCTCTTGAGCCTGACGCCGATCGGCGTGCACGAAAATTTTCTCGATCTCGGCGGGCACTCGCTCCTCGCCATGCGCATTGTCAGCCAGATCCGCACCGCGTATCAGATCGACTTTACGTTGAGGCAATTCTTCGAAAACCCCACCATTTCAGGTAACGCACTCGCGATCCAAGCTGCGGTGCTCGCCGAAATCGAGAGCCTGCCGGAAGCGCCCGAAAACGGTTCGGCCTCATGAGTACTTCCATGGAACTGCCCACCACGTCTCTGGCTGACGCCGCGTCGCCCGGCCGAACCACGACGTTTCTCGTCGGGCGCGGCGCGATGCCCTTCCTCGCCGATCACGGGTTCCAAGGTCTGACGGTCGTGCCGGGTGCGCTGTATCTTTCTTGGGCTCTCCAAGCTGAGGGTGATGTTTCGCCTGCGAGCGTGATGACGATCACGGGCGCTCACTTTCACCACCCTGTGGTTCTGGCGGAGAAAGAGATCATGCTCGCGGTCGAGCGGACCTCGACGGACTCACACCGCGCGCAGTACCTCTTCCGCGAAAGCGGCGAGGGAGCCGCAGGCGACACACCCTGTACCACGCTCGAAATCGCACGCGGGGAGGGCAGGGAGGTGGTCGCGCCGATGGTCGCCATCGCTCCAGACGTTTTCGCCGAGCGTGCGGGACCAGCGATCGACTCCTCGATATTTTATCGCCGGCTGCAGGAGAACGGCAATCAGTACGGCCCCCGGTTTCAGGCCCTGAGTCAGCTCCGGAGATCGGGCGATGTGGTGCTCGCGCGGCTGGTGCTGCCGGAGAGCGATGAAGTCCGAAAATTTTCGCTTCCGCCCATCGCGGTGGATGCCGCGATTCAGGCGTTGATGACGTTCCGCTTGGACGCCGGGCGGACCCAGGTTTTGCGCTCCATCGATGCCGTGGTGTTTCGCCCGCCGGCGGTGAGCGCTGCGAGCTGGGTTTGGGCCCGGCTGCGTCCTACTGGTGAGACCGCGTCGGACCAGTTGAGCGGCGACGTCGAGGTGCGGGACGGGGAGGGGAGATGCTGGCTAGAACTGCGCGGCGTGACGCTGACGGTGCATGATTCCAATCAGCCCGTGAAGTCGACTTCCGCCCCCGTGACCAACTTCGTCGTGGCGGCGACTTTCACGGCTGAGCCCATCGCCGATGTTTT
This sequence comes from Opitutaceae bacterium, assembly GCA_965227745.1. Classification (GTDB taxonomy): domain Bacteria; phylum Verrucomicrobiota; class Verrucomicrobiia; order Opitutales; family Opitutaceae; genus GAS368. The sequence continues at coordinate 244,304 of OZ245769.1, forward strand.
TCGTTTCTGGAGCGACACGCTCGGCTATCCGACTCGTCTCACCTTTGCGCCTTACGCACAGGTGTTTCAACCGCTCCTCGATCCTGACAGCCTCTTCCAGCGCAATCACGGTGGCTGCAACATCATCTTGCTCAACCTCGCGGATTGGGCCGCGGAGCAAGCGAAGTCATCGCTGTTATTGGACCGGGCGCGTACAGCGGAAGTCTTCCGCGATCTCGATCACCTCACGTTGCCCAACGGACTGGAGGTAGCGCAGCTTAACCGTCACGAAACGGACTACGTCTACCGCGAAATTTTTGAGGACCGTTGTTACCTGCGCCACGGCATCCAACTCCCCGAGACGGGAACAGTCATCGATATCGGGGCGAATATCGGGCTCTTCTCTCTCTTCGTGCGCAGCGAAGCGCCCGGTGTAACTGTGCTCGCCTACGAGCCGAGCCCGGCGGCCTTCGAAGCGCTCAAAGCCAACTGTGAGGCTTACGGGGCGACGTTGCGCCCCTTCAACGCCGGCGTTTCCGAACGGCGCGGCTACGCCTCACTCACCTGCTACGAGAAGTCCTCCGTCTTCTCGACTTTCCACGCCGATGCCGTCGAGGACCACGCGGCGATCCGGGCCGTCGCGACCAATGTCGCCCGCGAGCAGTTGCCTGAAAGTGGAGCATCCGTGGATGGCCTGGTCGATGAACTACTGGCGGATCGGCTGAATGCGCGGACGATCGAGTGCCCGGTCGTTTCCGTATCTGACATCATCCGCGATCAGGCCTTGAGCCGTGTGGCGCTCTTGAAAATCGATGCGGAGAAGTGCGAGTTGGAGATCCTGCGCGGCATTGAGGCGGCGCATTGGCCGCTCATCGAGCAGATCGTAGTTGAGGTGCACGACCGGACGCGGGCGTTGTTGACCGAGGTCCAAAGCATGCTTGAGCAGCACGGATTTCACTGCGCGGTGGTCGAGGAAAACCTGCTCGCGGGATCGGGTCTGTTCAACGTTTATGCGACACGTGACCGCCCCCGTGTGGTAGGCGCGAAATTTGAAACCGACGCGGATAAAACGCTCCGAAACGTCCAAAGAGTCGCGGAGGAATTTGTGGGCGCATTGGCGGCGTCCACGCGTGGCACAAACGCCCAGACGCTGCTCGCAGTAGTTCCGTCTAACGAAAAAACGGCCGGTGCCTTCGTGGCGGGGCTCCCTGCGATCGAGCAGGAGCTGCTCCGGCGAGTGCGCACGTTTCCGGGAGTTCATGCCATCGGCTCGGAGGAAATTCACGCACGCTATCCCTCGCCAGACTTTCACCAGCCCGATGCGCGCCAACTCGGCCATGTGTCGTACACGGCGGACGGCTTCGCGGCGATCGGCACGAGCGTGTTTCGGATGTTCGCAGCGATGCGCCGACTGCCGTTCAAGGTTATCGCCTTGGATTGCGATCACACGCTTTGGCAGGGGGCGTGCGGCGAAGAGGGGCCGCGCGGTGTCAACGTGACGCCCGCCCATCGCACCCTGCAGGAGTTCATGCTTCGGCAGATGGAGGCCGGCATGTTACTCTGCCTCTGCAGCAAAAATCACGACGCGGATGTCTGGGCCGTGTTCGAACAAAATCCGAGCATGGTGCTGAAGCGCGAGCACATCGCGGCGGCGCGGATTAATTGGTCGGCCAAGTCTGACAACCTGCGCGCACTCGCGGCGGAACTGCGCCTCGGCTTGGACAGTGTGATTTTCCTGGATGACAATCCGGCGGAATGCGCGGAGGTCCGCGCGCACTGCCCGGAGGTGCTCACCTTACTGTTGCCGGTGGAGCTAGATCGCGTGGGATCTTTTCTTCAGCAGGTGTGGGCCTTCGACCATTTCACGGTTACAGACGAGGACCGCTCGCGCACGCAGAAGGTTGCGGAGAGCGACCAGCGGGAAAAATTCCGGGAGCAGGCCCTCACGCTGGAGTCCTTTATCGCCGGTCTTGAGCTCAAGGTGAAAGTGTTTTCACCCGAAGAGGAGGCGTTCGAGCGTGTGGCGCAGCTCACCCAACGGACCAACCAATTTAACTTCAGCACAATTCGACGGTCCACCAGCGATCTGCGGCAGTTCCTCGCTCATCCGGAGAGTCGCTGTCTGGCGGTTCACGTGGCGGATCGTTTCGGCGACTACGGTTTGGTCGGCGTGCTGCTCTACACCACCGAGGCCGATGGCTTGCGCGTAGACACTTTCTTGCTGAGCTGCCGGGTGCTGGGGCGCGGGGTAGAGCATCAGGTGGTAGCTGAACTCGGGCGCCGCGCGGTGCTGGAGGGAAAAACATGGATCGAATTCGCTTTTCGGCCGACGGAGAAAAACCAGCCGGCGCGCGACTTCTTGATCTCGCTGGGCTTCGCGGGAGATTTTGCTGAAACTACGTTCTTGCATCGCGTAAAGGCCCGGCAACTTGCCGAGCTGCGTTATACGCCTTCTCGTCTGGTCGAAGCCGGATCCCGGGTGGAGGGCAAAGAAGGCGCCAACACGCAGTCCATGCGTCCGCCCATGGCACGCGGTTCTGCGGCCGAACAATTAACGCCGGCGATTGAACAACTCGGCGGCGCGCACAAAATCGCAGTCGCGGTCGAGGCTCATCGTCTGCGCGCGGCGGGGTTTAGCGCCATGGCCGGGACCGACGATTTGCCCGCGACGCTGAGTGGTAAACTACTCGCCATCTGGCGGCGAATCCTAGGTCAGCCGCACCTCGGCCTCGACGACAAATTCATGGACGTGGGGGGCACTTCCCTGATGGCGGTCCAGGTGGTCGCGGCCGTCCGCAAGGAACTGCAGCTCCCGTTGTCGGTGGTGGCATTTTTCGAAGCTCCGTCCGTCCGTCTGTTGGCGGAAAAACTGTCGCCGACAGGGAAAAAGATTCCGTCGGCTGCGGTGGATGCTGCGATGGCGCGCGGCACGCGGCGCAATCTTCAACTCGCCAAGAAGGACCGGACTTCATCCAATAGGGGCACTCCGCGGACCGGGGTCTAAATGCTCGCATGAACTTTCGTACCATTGGTGTCATTGGCGTGGGCAATATCGGGTCCAGCGTGGTCGTGGATCTCGTGCTGCATGGGCTGCAGGTAATCGCGGTTGATCGCGATGACGCGGCGCTCGAACGGGCGCGGGCCGAAATCCTCAAAGCCGTGCGCTTTGCGCCGCTGCTCGCCAAGGATCTGCCGAAATTAAAGCGCGCCGAGGCGCTGGCACAGATCAGTTTCACGACCGATCTCGCAGCGGTGGCGCCGAGCGAATTTATCATTGAGAACGTCACCGAGGATTGGGCCATCAAAGAGCCCGTTTACCGCCGGCTCGATGACATTGTGCCGCCGCACGTGTGCTTCGGCGCCAACACCTCGTGCATCCCGATTGCGCGCATTGGCGCCGCTACCCGCCGGCCCGACAAAGTCGTCGGCATGCATCTGATGAATCCGGTGTACCTCAAGCCGGCCGTCGAGGTGATCCGCAGCCCGGCGACTTCCGACGAGACGCTCGCGACCGTCAATGCACTCTTTGCGCAGTTGAAAAAAGAGGCACTGGTGGTGGGCGATGGGCCCGGCTTTGTTACCAATCGCATCTCCCATCTCTTCATGAACGAGGCGATTTGTGTGCTGCAGGACGGTGTCGCGCCCGCGGCGCAGATCGATGCGATCTTCAAAAAATGCTTCGGGCACAAGATGGGGCCGCTCGAAACGGCCGATCTGATCGGCCTCGACACCGTGATGGATTCGCTCGACGTGCTACACGAGTCGCTCGGCGATGAGAAGTTTCGCTGCTGTTCGCTGCTGCGCGAAAAAGTCGCCGCCGGTGAGTGTGGTCGCAAAAGTGGACGCGGCTTCTACCTTTATCCCGAAGCCAACGTATAACCGTTCCAACGAATTCATGACTCCCTCCGATCCTATCCAAGTCAAACAAGCCATTCGGAGCTTTATCCAGGCCTCCATCGATGTCGACGGACTCGGAGACGAGGTGGACCTCTTCGAGTCTGGCATCGTCAACTCTCTCTTCGCGGTACAACTCATGACGTTCATCGAGCGGACCTTTTCCATCGAGGTTGATTCCGACGATCTCGACATCGCAAATTTCAAGTCGATCGATGCGACGGCTGCCTTTGTCGCCCGAAAGCAAGCCGCCTCTGCCGCCTAAGCAGCAACGAGTGAGCATGAACCTCCATCTCACGGGCGAGCAACTGCGACGCCGCGACGAGTTTCGAGCCTTTGCCGCCAGCCAGGTCGCGCCGCACGCCGCGACTTGGGATGCGGCGCAGGAAATTCCGCGCGCGGTGATTTCTGAGCTGGGCCGCGCCGGATATTTTGGGGCGACCTTGCCGGTGGAGCATGGCGGGCAAGGTTGGGACATGGTGACCTTTGGGCTGCTAAACGAAGCGCTCGGCCGCCATGACTCGGCTTACACGGGCTTTATCACTGTTCAGGCGATGGTCAGCGCGGCACTGCTCAAATGGGGCTCTGCGGCGCAGCGTCGCGAGTGGCTGCCCGGCCTCGCGCGTGGAGAAAAGATCGGCGCCATCGCCCTCACTGAGCCGGCCGGCGGCAGTGATCTGCAGGCCATGACCACGCGCTTCACCCGGTCCGGCCGCGGAGATGATTTAATTCTTACCGGCGAAAAAAAGTGGATCAGCTGCGCCCAACTCGCAGACGTCTTTTTGATTTTCGGCAAGTTGGACGAATTACCCGTCGCGGCCCTCGTGCCGCGGGAGAGCGCCGGTTTGGAAATCGAGCCGATCAAGGATCTCTTGGGCTTTCGCGCCGCAGGACTGGGACGGATGCGCTTTCGGGACGTGCCGGTGCCCGCGGCGAATATCGTCGGCAAGCCCGGCTTCGCGCTGTCGCATGTGGCTCCGGTGGCCTTGCACCTGGGTCGGATCAGCACCGCGTGCTCGGCCCTCGGGCTCTTGCGAGGATGTTTTGAGGAGAGCGCGACTATCGCGGCCAAGCGCAGTGCGGGCCGGCGGCGCATCGGCGAGTTCGGCATGATTCAATCACTCCTTACTCGGATGGGCGCCGACCTAGCGGCAGCGGACCTCCTGTGCTGGAGCGCCTGTCGGGCGGAAGACGAGCGGGCGCCGGAGCGTTTCACTCAAGCCCTGCTGGCAAAGTATTTTTCTTCACGTGCTGCGGTGCACGCCGCATCGGATGGGATTCAGATCCATGGAGCGGCCGGTTGTCACGAATCCGCGCCGATCGCGCGTTTTTTCCGGGCCAGCAAGATCATGGAAATCATCGAGGGTACGACACAGGTCCACGAACGCATCCTCGGTCAGGGTTTTGTGGAAGCGGCTGCCGCCGCGCCAAGGTTCGCGAAGGCGCCTTGATTTGATCGCGAGTGAGGCCTCGACTCGCACCGCGATGTCGAGGCCGGTGATTGCGAAAGTTACTTGATCTCGTAGACCTCGACCAGCGCTTCACCCGTCGCGCCATTGATGCCCGAGACCTGGGCGGTATAGGCGCCGGGGGGCAGTTTGACTTGGAGCGCGGCATCTTTGCTGCCGGCCGTGAGCGCAACCGCGCCGACCTGCGTGAAGACGCTCGCGAGCGTGGGGCTCCAGTTGTCGTTTTCGGCCACTTTCACGCCGGCGCTGTCATAGATCTCCAGCTTCGGATCCTGCAGGCGATCGGAGATGCCGAAACTATCGAAGAGCGTGGGGCCGATGCCGCGAATGAGCAAAGTCTCGTCGCCGGTCCCGGCGATGACGAAGCCAGCGATCAGAATATCGCCGCCCGTGCCCACGCGATTACGCGCCGCCAGATTCTTGAGGCGGTTCGTGCCTGCGGTGTCAGCATCATAGCCTTCGAAGAGGACGATGCCCGATCCCGTGCCGGTGACGTGAACGGTCCGCGGACCATCCATCGATTGGATCATGGCGGAGTCGCGACTGCCGGTCGTGAGGGAGAAAGCGCCGAGGCGCGTGAAGCCTGCGGCGAGACTGGAATCCCAGTCTTCATTGGTGGCGACGACCGTGGAGCCGTCAAAAACGCGGAGGCGGGGATCGGCGAGAACCTGAGCTGTCGTGAATGAACCGGGAAACGAGGTGGCAAGACCAGGTCCCACTGCGCGTACCACGATGTTCTTCGGGCCAGTGGTAACGAAGCCCACGATCATGGTCTGGCCGGAGGCGAGATTGGTGCGCACGGACATGTTGGAAATTCGGGCATCCGAGGCGGCCGGGGGCGGCACCGGGCCGGTGCCATCCACGGTGACGAGTGCGGCGGCGCTGGTCGCGACGCTCGCATAGTTAGAAACCGAGACGGTGTACGAGCCCGCATCGGCCACGGCGACGGCGGGCACCACGTACGTGCTGCTGGTGGCGCCGGCAATCGCGGTACCGTTGCGATTCCATTGGTAAGTCGAGCCGCCCGGATTGGCCACGCCCACGGTCAGAGTGAGTTTTGCGCCGGTGGCGAGGGCCGCGTTGGCGGGGGGGACCGTGATCACGGTCACACTGGCTTCCGTGCTGAGCGCGCTCCCGCCATCACCCCAGGTCATGGTAGAGTAAAAGCCCGCAGTGGCGGCGCTGGCGGTAAAGGTGTAAGACTCGTTGGTGGCTCCGGGAATATCGACAGTGTTAAATTTCCACTGGTAGGTCTTCCCGAAATAGGCGGGCGCCGAGAGTGTCACAGTTGATCCAGCGGTGGTGGTCTGGCTGGCGGGCATGTTCTTGAACAGCGGCGGATAATAGTCCGGCGAGACGTAAATTTGATAGTTAATGACCGGAGTGAAAGGACCGGTTTGATTGAGACCCTGAGAGGCGCGGATCGTGATATTGTAAGTGCCCGGCGTCGTGGGCGTGCCGATGATCTCTGGCCACGAGTTGGTGTTGAAATCGCCTTCGGTCGTCCGACCGCCCAAGCTCAGACCGGGCGGAAGCGTCCCGGTCCAACGCCACGATGAAGTGGGTGACCAGCCCGGCACGAGAAACTGCACGGCGTCGGGATAGCCGAAGGCAGCGCCTTTGGCGGCGTTGTAGGGGCTCGGCTCGTTGGCATAAATTTCGGCGGCGCGGGTGTCGAGGCGCAGCAACAGGGCCAGCGCGGCGACGACCAAGAAGTGCCAGAGGGAGACCCGGGAAGAACGGAAACGAGGTTGAAAGAGGGTATGTGAGACCATGCCCTTTTCGAGGCCGGAATGGGCCATGCGGTTCCCTCTGGCGCCGTCAGGCCGGTGGGGTCTGTGCCTACTCGGGGCAGGCGGAGACTACCCGCGGAGGTGGCCGCTGAGCTCGCGGGCGACGGAGGCGACGAAGGGATCGACCATGATCGTCTCATGCGCGCCGGGAACGAAGCGTACGGTGACCCGGTCGCCCGCGAGAGCGCGCCAGCCATGCGCGTGATCGAACGACGAGTAAAACGGATAGCCGGTGGTGCGGAGGAGGAGGATTTTTCCGCCGTAGGGCCGCGGGTGGTAGGCGCGCAAGGCTTGCAGATGGGCCTGCCAAAGTTGGCGCTCGCCGGCGGAGACGCCCGTGAGATCCACCAGCAACTCGATCTCGCTCCCGCCGCGTTCATGGCGCCGGCCGAGCAAACGCGCGACCTTCTTGCCGGCCGCTTGGGCTTTCCACTTTAGAAAATTCAGCCGAGTTTTTAGCGGCCACTGCCACCAGCGCATCGTCCAGTAGCCGACGTTAATGGTAAATTTCACGGCAGAACGCGGAGACCACGTGATGCGGTCATGGCCGGAGTTGGCGGGCCAGGCATTCAACAAGGCCAGCACGCTCACCGTTTCTCCCGCGGCCTCCAACTGGCAGGCCATCTCGTAGGCGATATTGCCGCCGAAACAATAGCCGCCGAGGCGATAGGGACCGCGGGGCTGGATGCGCCGCATATCCTGAATGTAGTGCGTTGCCATGCTTTCGATCGTCGGAAAGGCGGCGATCTGCTCCGGCTCGCAGGGCTTGAAGGCGTAGACGGGTTGATCTTCGCCCAGCTCACGCGCGATGTTCGCGTAGCCCCAGAGATTTCCTCCGCCCATGGCATGCGCCAGAAAGAGCGGTGGCTGTTTACCCAGCGGCTGGAGTGCTACGACGGCTTGGGGCTGGGCTTGATCGCGGGTGCGCAGCAACGCCGCGAGCTCTGCGATGGAAGGGGCTTGAAAAAGCGCCGCCACCGGCAGGCGGCATTCGAGCGTTTTTTCAATGATCGCCGCCAGACGAACGGCGAGGAGCGAGTGCCCGCCGAGATCGAAGAACCGGTCGTTTACGCCGATGGGCGTGGTGCCCAGGACCGATTCCCAAATTTTTACCAGCTTGGTTTCCAGTTCATCGCGGGGCGCGAGGTAGGTTCGCGCCGGATCGGGATTGATCGTGACTTCTTCGGGCAGGGCGGAGCGATTCACTTTTCCATTCGCTGTGCGCGGGATCGCGTCGACAGTGATGAAGGCCGACGGGATCATGGGTTCGGGCAAGGTGCGCCGTAAAAACGCCCGAAAATCTACGTCGCATTCCCGTTGCTCGACCGGTTTGACGACCACGTAGGCGAGCAGGCGACGCTCGCCTCCGCCGCGGTCGGACGCGATGACGACGGCGTCGACGATCCCGAGATGAGCCCGCAGGGCCGATTCAATCTCGCCCAGCTCGATGCGAAAGCCGCGGATTTTTACTTGGTTGTCGCTGCGACCGAGGTAGTCGACGTTGCCGTCCGCCCGGTAGCGACAGATGTCTCCCGTGCGATAAAGCCGCGCGTCGGGCTCCGCGGAAAAGGGATGGGGGATGAAGCGCTCGGCTGTGAGCGCGGGCCGATCGAGGTAGCCGCGCGCGACGCCACTGCCGCCGATAAACAACTCCCCCGTGGCACCGAGCGGAACGGGTTCCAAGTGGCGGTCCAAAATATAGAGCTCGGTGTTCGCGATAGGCCGCCCGATCGTCGGGCGGGCGCCACGCTCGCGGCGGGTGAACGTGGAATAGGTCGTAGTCTCGGTGGGCCCGTACAAATCGTAGACGACTTTGACCTGAGGGAGGGCGTAGAGCTGATCGACGAGATCGGTCGGCAGCGGCTCACCGGCGAGATTCACCGTCTCGACGGAGGTGGGAACGCCGAGGCGCAGCACTTCGCGCATCACGGATGGCACCGTGTTGAGCAATCGGACTTCGCTCGCGGCCAGAAGACCGGGCAAGGCGAGCGGATTTTCCGCGAGGATGATTTTGCCGCCGACGCTGAGCGGCACAAAAATTTCGAAGACCGATAGGTCGAAGCAAATCGACGTGCCGGCCAGCACCCCGGAAAGCTCGCGGGCGCTAAACACCGTCTCGGCCCACCGCACGAAGGCGACGGCGTTGCGATGCTCGATCGCGACGCCCTTGGGCCGCCCCGTGGAGCCCGAGGTGTAAATGACGTAGGCGAGATCGCGGTCATGCGCCGCGGTCGAGGCCCAGGCCATGGAATCCGCTTCGCCGTTCGAGGCTGGCAGATCATCGACCACGACAACTTTGCCCGAGCTGGGCGGAAGGGCGGGCAGCAGGCTGCGCTGCGTGGCGACGAGGGTGGCGCAGGAATCCTGCAGGATGAATGCAAGTCGCTCGAGTGGGTAGGCCGGGTCCATGGCGACGTAGGCTCCGCCGGCTTTGAGGATGGCGAGCAGGGTGACGATCATCTCCACATCGCGCGTCAGGAATACGGCCACGCGCGTCTCGCGCTCCACGCCGAGCTTCCGGAGATGACCGGCGAGCTGAGTGGCGCGTTCGTTGAGCTCACGATAGGTGAGACGGCGTGAGCCCGCCACCAGCGCTTCCTGCTGCGGATGCGCGGCGGCTTGCGCCTCGAATGCTTGATGCAGGCCGGAGTCACGAGGGAAATCCAACTGCGTGCGGTTCCATTCCACCAGTTGTTGCTGGCGCTCCGCCGCCGTGAGGATCGGCAGTTGCGAGACCCGCTGCCGCGAATCCGCGACGATGCCCTCGAGCAAAGTGTGAAATTGCCCAAGCATGCGCCGAGCGGTGGCCGTTTCGAACAAGTCCGTGCTGTATTCCAATACGAGGTCGAGGCCATCGGCCTTTTGTTCCGCCACGAGCGTGAGGTCGAAGCGGGCTGTGCCCGGATCGAGGTCGATGGGCGTCGCCTCAAGACCGGGCAGATGGACGTCTTGGTTCACCGCGCCCTGGAGGGTGAACATCACTTGGACTAACGGCAGGTATCCGGGCGTGCGGACTGGCTTCAACTCCTCGATCAATTTGTCGAACGACAGATCCTGATGGGAGAGGGCTTCGACCGTGGCCGTTTTGACGTCGTGGAGAAAAAGGTGAAAAGCCGGGTCGGCGGAGAGGTCGTTTCTCACCGCGAGGGTGTTAACAAACAAACCAACGAGCGCTTCGGTTTGCGGGTGATTACGCCCGGCGGTCGGCACGCCAACGATGATGTCGGGTTGCTGGGTGAGGCGATGAAGCAGAACTTTGAAGGCCGCGAGGAGAGTCGCGAACAACGTGGCGTCTTCGCGCCGGCTTAGTTGCTTCAATGCTTCCACGAGGGAGGCCGGCAACGAATGCCGGGCCAGTGCGCCACGAAAACTTATCTCCGCCGGCCGCGGCCGATCGGTCGGCAGGTCCAGCAAAGTCGAGGCTCCGGCGAGCTTTTGTTTCCAGTACGCGAGTTGCTTTTCGATGGCGGGACTGCCGAGCGAACTCTGTTCCCACGCCGCGTAGTCGGCGTATTGAATCGCCAGCGTCGGCAACCCAGCCCGCTTTCCGGCGGCGAAGTTCGCGTAGAGCGTACCAAATTCCTTGAGCAGAACGCCCCACGCCCAGAGGTCCGATGCGATGTGGTGGACCACGAGCGTTAGAACCTGCTCGGTCTCGCTGAGCCGGATTAGGGTGGCGCGCATCACCGGGTCGCGACTGAGATCGAACGGCCGGCGAGATTCCTCCACGACCTGTCGCTGGAGAGTCTCTTCGCGTTGCGTGGCCGGCTCGCCGCTTAGGTCGGTTTCGGGCAGTGCCACCGGTTCGGGATCGACCACGATCTGAACCGGCGATCCGCTTTCTGTCACAAATCGGGTGCGCAGGATTTCGTGGCGCAGGACGAGGGCATCCAGCGCGGCGCGCAGGGCCGGGAGGTTCAGCTCACCCTTCAAGCGCAACGCAAAGGGTATATTATACACCGCGCTGCCCGGCTGCAGTTCGCTGAAAAACCACATGCGCTGTTGCGCGGAGGAAAGCGGCGCGCGGTCTTTTTTCTCGCGCGGGGGGATCGGAAGAAAGGCCGGCGCCGGCTTCTTCAGACCCAATAGACGTTTTTCCAGCAGCTCTTTTTTGCTGTCGGAGAGATTCGACCGGCGGGCTTGGAATTCGCCGGCGGGGGGGGCCGGCGGCGTGCTCTCCGTGCGAGGGGAGCTGGTTTCATCGGCGGGGATGGTCGAGGGCTCGTTCACGGTTTTAAGCAAAGCCCCAGTCACGAATGGCCGCGGGCGGTCCGGCGACGGCGAGCGCGGCGGCAAAGCCTGGGGGAGGCTGGATGGGACAGAAAGAGAACGTCGCGGAATCTGCGGGGCGCCTTGGGCCCCAGCCTTGCCCCGATACTTTCAGCCGGGCTTCGTGGCGCGTCCACGCACCGATGAATGCGCTGGTCCGTTGGGTTTCGGGCAGGGAGGCGAGGGTCGCGGCTTCGGGCGCCTCAAAATAGGAGGTCGCGATTGCTTCCCATTCCGCCACCGGCTGGATGCGCTCGACATCGACGCCGACTTCGGAGCCCTCGGCAAACGCGTAAACAGCGAGGTCGTCGGCGTGGGAGACGTTAAAATGGAGCGGGGACCGGGGGCCGGCGAGCTGCGGCTTTCCCTGCTCGCCGACAGACAAGGGCACTTCGGCCGGAGCCTTGGCGAGATACCGTCCGAGCAGCGTGCGTAAAATTCCGCGCGCGACGACGAAGCGCCGGCGCGCTTCGGCGGTCCGCAGACGCGCCGCCCGCTCGCGCTCCGACGTGGAAAGTAGTTCTTGGAGCCGGTTAATTTCGGTCTCGTCACGCGCGAGGTCGGCCCACCACAGGTGGACCGAACCGAAGGCGGCATTTAACGTCGGCGACATGACACTTAGGGCAGGGCGTACACCTCGATCAGCCCGACGCCGGTCGTATTGGCCACGCCGGAGAGCTGGGCGGTGTAGGCTCCGGGCGGCAACGAGATGAGGAGCGTGGCGTCGCGACTTCCCTCCGGGAGGGAAAAGGCGCCCACGGATTTGGCGGCCGCGGAGCTGTTGGCTGAGTCGGTGTCGCTCCAATTGTCGTTGGTGGCCACCATGGCTCCCGCCGCGTTAAAGATGGTAAGCTTGGGATCGGCGAGAAATCCGGTGACTCCGAATTGAGCGAGGGTCGGCCCCACGCCGCGGATGAGCACCTTGGCGGGCAGATCACCGCCGACGACGATGCCCGCGATCAAAATGTTTCCGTCCGTCCCGACGAGGGTGCGAAGGGAAAAGTTGGAGAGGACTGCGGCGGTCGAGGAGGGAACGGCATCGTAAACCTCGGCGAGGCCGATACCGGTCGTGTTGTTGATGCCCGTGACTTGAGCGGTGTAAGAACCCGGCGCCAGCGTCACCAGCGTGGCGGCGTCGCGGCTGCCGGCGGCTAACGCGAAAGCTCCCAGGCTGGTGGAGGTCGCTGAAATCGGCTGCGCGTTTCCGCCGTCGCCCCAGTTGTCGTTTTGGAGCACAGTCGAGCCCAGCGCATTGACGACTTTGAGGGAGCTATCGCGGAGGGCATCGGGCAACCCGAAGTCGAGCAGCGCCGGGCCGATGCCGCGGATGAGCACGGTCTTGGTGCCGGTGCCGCCAACGACGAATCCGGCGATGAGCGTCTGGCTGCCGGTGCCGGCGAAGGAACGGCCGGAAATATTCGTGAGGTGACCGGGGACTTGAGCCACCGGAGGCGTGGTCACATTGGCGATGTAGTTGGCAATCAGCGCGACGGCTTCCGAATCGACGACGTTGCGCCCGACTGGCGGCATACGATCGATGCCGGAGGACGTGATCCGCTGGTAGAGCATCGAATGCGTCAGGCTGCCGGGTGCAATGACCCGCGCGTCAGGATCACCCAGATTGTTTACGACGGGCCCATTGATGATGCCCTGGGCTTCAATCGGAGTATCGAAACGGGCGTCCCAGAAAGTCTGGCCGCCGTTGGGGCGGTGGCACTGGGCGCAGTTGGCGTCGAGATAGGAACGCACGCGGGTCGCGACCGGAGCGGACGTGTCGGACAGCGGAGTGAGGCGGGCGTAAGTCGCCATGCCAGCCTCACTGACTGCGGGATCGAAGAGCCCGATGTGGCTGAGCGTGCGCAGTTGGTTATCTTTCACCCCGGTTCCGGGATAAGTGAGATCACCGTTAAGCTGCCGCGTTTTTACGCCCAAGATGTGTTTCGTATTCGGATTGTGGCAGCGGAAGCAGTCTTGCGGAGAGGGATAGTCCCAAGTCTGCGTGCGCGTCCCCGTCGCGGTGGCGATGGTGATATTTTCGCTCAGACCGCCGGGAAGAAGGTCGGCGTCGCTGTTATCCGCACGCCATTTGTACGTCGCTACATAGATGTCGTTGCCGGCATCGCGCACGATGAGCCGGGTCTCGAGGCGCTTCCGAATCGCGGGGTTGCGGTCATCGACGGGCAGTTCGAAATGTTTGATGAAGACGGTGCCCGAGGGAAAAGCCCACTCGCCGGTCGGCGAGAATCCGATTGTCGTGCCGGTGGGCACGGCGATCCAGCGATTCTTCACGGCGCCGTCGGACCAGAGGGGGACATTGACGTTGTAGGGAATGACGCCCGTCGCGGGAGTCAGCGTCTTCACATCGGAGAACGCCCCGGTCTGCGAGAGCAACGCGGGCAAGGGCAGGGTGGGCGGACCCGAATACTGCAGTTTGTAGATCGAGGCCGTCTGGCCCGTCGTGCACATGTAGAGCTCGTTGTTGCGATCGAGGCCGAAGGACGAAAGGCCGCCGACGTACTCCACGCCGGGCGGAAGGGTCGCGAACTCGGTGGCGATCTGGGTCGGGGGGCCGTAGGGATCCAGAAACCAAATACGATTGGAGATGTTGTCGCCGAAAATGTAGCGGCCGGTGAGCTGCGCGGCGAATTGCGTGCCGCGGTACACGTAGCCACCGATGATGCAGTTGTTACCCTTGTCGTGCGAATAATTGTAGAAGGGCGCTGTGCTCGTGCCCTTGATCGCGGCGGGCTGGGGCTTGAAACCGGGGTGGTCGCCCTCGCGGAAGGGCCACTGGTAGTTGGCACCCTTCTGGATGAGATCGAGTTCTTCCCACCCTCCGTTACCGACGTCGCCGACCCAGATCTGGCCGGTCTGCGGGTCTTGCGTCATGCGATGCGGACTGCGGAGTCCGAGGCACCAGAACTCCTCAAGCAGGCCGCCGTTGGGATCGACAAAGGGATTGTCGTTGGGGATCGAGTAACCGGCCGTGTAGGTGGCGGGCCAGCCCGCCGGGGGCGTCGTGGCGCTGCTCGGTTGCCGACGGATGGGGTGACTGCGGCTCGGATTATTGTCCACATCGATACGCAGCACGCCGCCGAATAGGCCGAGATCAAGACGCTGGCTTTGGGCGTATTCATCAGCTTGCCCGCCCTCGTCTCCGACCGTGAGGTAAAGAAATCCGTCCGTCCCGAAGAACATGCCGCCACCGGCGTGCCAGAGGTCGCGATCATATTGGTTGATCAGGACGAACTCGGAAGACGGATCGGCGGTGGTGAACCCGTCTTGCACCCAAAAGCGCGAGAGCCGCATGTAGGAAGGCGTCGAGCCATTATCCGGCGGCGTGTCCGCCGACCCCTTCACTGGGCCGGGCGTGTATTGATAGAAAACATACAAGAAGCCGCGGTTGGGCGAGCCGGCCTTGCCGTATTCCGGGTGGAACGCGATGCCGAGCAATCCCGTGCCATTGTACCCCTGACAGTGCGCCCGAAGATCGAGGTAAACGCTCTTGGTCGAGACATTGGGATCATTCTCGAAGGCCCAGATCAAACCCTGATCGCCGCCGACGAGCAGGCGATTGCTGGTGGGCTCCGCGACTAGAAAGGTGGGCGTTTCAAACGTGAGTTTCGGGAAGGCCTTGACCGTCTGCCACGCCCCCGCCGCGACGGGCGTTCCCACCGGGAGGGTATTATTCAAATAAGGGCCAATCGCCGGGCGCGAAGTGAGACCGTAAGGCTGCGCGCGAGCGACCGGCAGAAGAAATATGGCGCAGAGGAACGAAAGCCAGACTGCGGCAAGGAGCGCCGAAAAACGTGGGCGCGAGCATACCTTTCCGAAGTGAGGTGCGGGCGCACGGTTAACCCTTGGTGCCGGTTTCCGGCCAAACAAGTTGGAGATGGACATAGAATGGGTTGAGGCACAGACCCCATTTCTTGGTAGGAGTTACTGCTGCGGCGCCTGAAATAGAACGATTTGCGGTATGCAAATTGCCCGATTTTTAATCGGTGAACTTAGTCACATCCAACTTTGCGCGCTGCAGGCTCAGGCCGCCGCTCGTCTTGATATTGGTGGGGGCACACGGCCAGATCTCCAACGACGCCATTGAACGGCATTTCCGAGAGTGATGACCATTTCGCGTGCGGTAGAGCGGGTGCGCGTCAGACTTCGGATGGCAAAGTCGTTCCGGATTTTGCTCCCCGATGAAACTCTACCGTTGGAACCCCGCGTTAGTACTCCTGGCATTTGCTGTCACGGCTATGGGCCCTGCGCTCGCGCGCGAGATACGGGTGGACGGACCGCAAGCATTGACCGCGTCGCTGAAGACGGCTGAGGCGGGCGACGTGATCATTCTGAAGGACGGCGGATGGAGGGATGCGAAAATCTCGGTCAATCACGGCGGCGAAGCGGGCAAGCCGCTGGAGATTCGGGCGGAAACTCCGGGCGGTGTGTCTTTGAGTGGCGCTTCGTTTCTCGCGATCAATGCGCCCTACGTGACGGTGGGCGGATTACTATTTCACGGCGGCGCGATCGCCCGTGATGCTGTGATACAGTTGAACTCTCACCACGGGATCGTGCGTGAAACAGCGATTGTGGATTACAATCCTACGGCGTTCGACACCCGCTATTACTGGGTGTTTTTCAACGGCGACGATAACCTCATCGACCGGTGCTATTTCAAAGGAAAGAGCAACCTCGAGCCGCTGATCGGAAATGCCCTGGAGAAGAGTCGGCGAAACGCGGTCACGAATTCCTGTTTCAAAAACATTCCCTACGTCGCCAATGCGAACGGCCGTGAAATCATCCGCGTCTGGGGCTCTGGGAAAGTCGAGGAGCGAGACGAAGACGGCGCCTACTTTACCATCGAAGGAAACCTCTTCGATCACGCGGATGGGGAGGGGGTAGAAACGATTTCGCTCAAGTCCAACCATAACATTGTCCGGCATAACACGGTCGTTGCCACGCGGGGCGGCATCAACATCCGCCGCGGAAATTTCAATGTGGTCCAAGACAACGTGGTCTTGGGTCAGCGAAGCGAGGGCGCGGCGGGCCTGCGCATGTCCGGTCGGGATAATCTTGTGCAAGGCAACTATATCGCGGGTTGCAGTTATGGCATGCGCGTGGCCTGCGGCGAATTCATCACGGACGCACTCACGCCGGCTTACGTCCCGGACCTCAAACCGAACGGAAGAAAATCCGCGCCGATCCGGATTCCCACCTACCCGCAAGTCCTTCGGTTAAAATTGATCGACAATGTGGTGGTGGAGTCTACCGGCCCAGATTTGGAACTGGGCTCCGCGTATAAAAATCACTGGCCCACGTCCCAACAGGTGCTCCTGCCGGCGGACTGCGTGATCGCGAACAACCGCTTCATCCGGCCGCAAGGCGGCACGTCGGTGCTGGTGACGGTGCCAGACACTGCTCCGCCATTGGATCGATTTTCGTTTGAACCCAACCGCGTCTTCAAAAACGTCCTGATCGCGCCCAAGAACGTTCCGACGGTCGTCGCGGATGGGTTCGCGAGAGAGGAGATTGCGACGGACTGGACCGAAGCGCGTGAGCGATCCGGCAGGAAACCACTCGGACTGAATGACGTCGGCCCAGCCTGGGTGATCGCGCTGCGAAAGACCGGTAATTTTTCCATGGAGGATCCGCTCCCGAGTGACGCAGCGAATGAAACGGCACCGCGAATAAAGAAAAAGCCCGCCAAGTGAGTTCTTGTCGATTGGGGGCCTGGCTCGTTCGTAGGGACTCTATTGCTCAACCGGCGTCGTGGGTAGGGGGAGGTAGACGCCACGATTTAATGGGTGGGGGCCGAAACTGGTTTTCCGCGCGTCGGCCGGGAATCGTTGTCACCCGGGCAGCGAGCGCGTGGAGAGGGACACAGAAGGCCGGTCGATGTCGCAACGAGCGCAAGAAATGCCCGGCGTACAGCAAGGGCCGCTGAGTAATGGTCCAGCGGAAAGGCTATGATTGGGGCCTCATCTTCCTGCAACTTCGCTTCACCCCGTCACGTAATAATTCGTCATCACACCACCCTGCGATGAGCCCGATGGATTTCCATGGGCGCGTCACCACACCTGCAGAATCGGCCTATTCTTGGCGATTTTCGCCTTGAGCTGAAATGAATCCGGTCCCTGACCCCATGCTTACCAGCCGCCCGATTCGCATTTTGCTCGTGGAGGATAACGCGGTCGATGCGGAGTTTACCCTTCACGCCCTGCGGCAGGCCGGATTCGAACCCGCGTGGCATCGCGTGGAGACGGAGCCGATGTTTCTCGAGCATCTGCAGGCGAGCGTGGATTTGGTGATCTCGGATTTCACGCTGCCGCAGTTTAGCGGGCTGCGGGCGCTGGAATTGAGAAATGAGAGCGGACTCGATACGCCGTTCATTCTTGTCTCGGGGACGATCGGGGAGGACCTCGCAGTCGAAGTGATGAAGCGGGGTGCCTCCGATTTCCTCATGAAGGATCGGCTGGCCCGCCTCGGCGCTTCGGTGGAGCACGCGCTCAGCGATTTCCGGCTGCGAAAAGAAAAACGGCAGGCGGCGGAGGCGCTGCAGGAGAGTGAGCGCTTCAACAAAGCCATCCTCGACAGTCTTTCGGCCCATATTGCCATCGTCGACGAGACCGGGCAAATTCTCGCCATTAACGAAGCGTGGCGGCTTTTCGCCAAGCGCAATGGAGCGGCCGGGGATCGCACCTTGATCGGCTCTAACTACCTAGAGGTTTGCGATCGGGCCGGGCCATCCTCCCGGGAGGCCAAACTTGTCGCCGAGGGCATTCGCGACGTGCTCGCGGGCGGCGCCGCGATTCGCGAAGTCGAGTATCCGTGCCACAGCCCGACCGAGCAGTGCTGGTTTGTGGCCCGCATCACGCCGTTCCCGGGAAGTGGCGCGCGGCGCGCGGTAGTGGCCCATGAAAACATCACGCCACGAAAGTTGGCGGAGGCGGCGGTCAACTTCTCCGAGCGTCACTACCGGCTGCTCTTCGAGAATAATCCGGCGCCGATGTGGGTCTTCGACTGTCACACGCTGAAGTTTCTCGACGTCAATACCGCGGCCACGGATCACTACGGCTATACGCGCGACGAATTTCTCGCGATGACCATTCGGGACATCCGGCCGTCGGAAGCCGTGCCCGCGCTCGACGCTCACTTACGCATGGTTCCTGAGGGGCCCTCCGGCCCCGCCGTCTGGCGCCACCAAAAGAAAGATGGGACCCTGATCGACGTGGAGATCACGGCCAACGATCTCCCCTTTGGCGAGCGCTCGGCTCGATTGGTATTGGCCAGGGATGTGACGGAGCAGAGACGCGCGGACCTGTCGCTGAAGCTCTTTCGCGTACTGATGGATCGCTCCATGGAGAGCATCGAGGTGATCGATCCCGTCTCAGCCCGTATCCTCGATGTCAATGAGCACGGGTGCATCTCCCATGGCTACACGCGCGAGGAGTATCTAAAGCTGACGGTATTCGACTTGGCCATGGGCGTTACCCGGGCCGCGTATGATGAGAATATGGAGCGCCTGCAGCGCGAGCGCGGCTTTATTATCGATGGGGAACATCGCCGCAAGGATGGCTCGATCTTCCCCGTGGAGATCAGTCTGAGCTGGGTGACTTTCGACCGGGATTACCTCGTCGCGGTGGTGCGGGATATTTCCGAGCGCTGCCGAGCGGAAAAGGTAATCGTGCAGGCGGCGGAGACGCTGCAGCGCCAGCAAACAGAGTTGCGTATCTTATTCGATTTGGTGCCGGCTCTGATCTGGTTCAAGGACACGAACAACACGATCCTACGCGTCAACCAACGCGTGGCGGATTCGGCCGGTCGACGAGTCGAAGACATCGAGGGGAAGCCGTCGTTGGAAATTTATCCGGAAAACGCCGAGCGGTATTTGGAAGACGACTTGGAGATCGTTCGTTCCGGCGTACCCAAGCTGGGTGTGATCGAAACCGTCCAGAGTGCGGCGGGTGGCCAAATTTGGGTCCAGACCGACAAGGTGCCGTACCGCGACAAGAATGGGAAAGTGATCGGCATCGTGGTGATGGCACACGACATCACCGAGCGAAAGCTTGCCGAAATCGCGCTGCGCGAAAGCGAAGAATGGTTTCGCGGCCTGATCGAAAACGCCACGGATCTCATCGCCGTGGTCGACGTGGATGGACGCATCGACTACCATAGTCCCTCGGCAAAGCGGCTTCTCGGCTATTCGCCGGAGGAGGTGCTGGGTCGGCCGGTGACCGATTTCATTCACCCGGACGATATCGCCATCGCCAACGCCGGTATTGGACGGGCGTTCGCCGATGTGGGGCCCAAGATCATCGAGTATCGCATCCGGCACCGCGACGGGCGGTGGCGAGTCTTTCAGTCGATCGGGCGGCTGATGCCCGGAGTTAACACCAGAAAATTGGTGGTGGTGAATTCGCGCGATGTGACCGAAATGCGCGCACTCGAATCGCAATTTCTGCACACGCAGCGACTGGAGGCGATCGGCACGCTTTCGAGCGGCATCGCGCACGACTTGAACAACATTCTCGCGCCGATGCTCATGGCGACGAGCCTCCTGCGGGACGAGGTCAAGGCGCCGCACAGTCGCGAGTTGATCATGATGATCGAGGCCGGCGCGCAGCGCGGAGCGAATATCATCCGGCAGCTGCTCACCTTTAGCCGCGGCATCGAGGGCGAGCGCGTGAGCGTGCAGTGGCGGCACCTGGTGAGAGAAGTGGCTGCCATCGCCCGCGAGACGTTTCCGCGGGAGATCGAGATCAGTGAGCGCGTGGCTCGCGATCTACGGACGGTATTGGGCGACGCGACGCAGTTGCACCAAGTGCTGCTGAACCTGTGCATCAATGCCCGCGACGCGATGCCCCGCGGAGGCCAGCTAATCCTGCTGGGCAAGAATGTGGAGCTGACGGCCGAACAACTTTCGGCGCATCCGGCCGCGAAGCCGGGCCATTACGTTCTCGTGGAAGTGACGGATACGGGCACGGGAATCCCGCACGACGTGATCGACCGGATCTTCGACCCGTTTTTCACGACCAAGGAAATCGGCAAGGGTACAGGTCTGGGGCTATCGACGGCCATGGGCATCGTAAAGAGCCACGGCGGGTTCATCTTGGTGCAGAGCGCGGTGGGCAAGGGGACTACGTTCCAAATTTACCTGCCAGCGGACGACGGCACCGCGTCGGAAATCGCTTTGGGCGCCGCGCCCGCGGCGCCGATCGGGCGCGGAGAATTAATTCTCCTCGTCGACGACGAGAACGCGATCCGGTTTGCCACGATGGCGACACTCCAGCGCTGGAATTACCGCGTCTTGGCGGCGGCGAATGGCGCGCTGGGCTTGGCCCTCTTTCGCGAGCACAAAGCCGAAGTGAAGCTGGTGGTGACGGATTTAATGATGCCGGTGATGGGCGGCCAGGCCATGATCCAGGAAATGCGGGCGCTGGCGCCGCACCTTCGCATCATCGCCGGGACGGGCCTCGATCCGGGCGAAAAACGAGCGGAACTGGAGGCGCTGGGGGTAACGACGATTTTGATGAAGCCCTACACGCCGCAAGCCCTGCACGAGGCGATCATCGCGGAGCTGCGCGAGGGATCGAAATTCAGTTAAGCTCGGCACTCACTCCGGCATCTTGATGATGCCGCGGCGAAGCGCTTCGGCGGTGGCTTGGGCGCGGTCGTGGACGTTGAGCTTTTCGAGGATGTGACTGACGTGGCGCTTCACGGTGTCTTCCGAGATGCCGAGACCGGCGGCGATTTCCTTGTTGGCGCGACCGGCGGCGATGAGCGCGAGGATTTCGCGTTCGCGTGAAGTAATGGAGGGGCCGCGCCGCAGCTCGGCAAGGCGCCGCTCCAACTCGGGTGCGAGGGAGCGGCGGCCTTGCGCGACGGCGCGCAAGGCGGCGAGGAGTTCGTCGCGCGAGGCCGATTTTTGCAGGTAGCCGAGCGCGCCGGCGTCGAGCGCGGCCTGGATCTCGTCGTCCCGCGCGAAGCTGGAGAAGATCAGCACCCGCGCTTCAGGGTCACTCGCCCGCAGGGCGGCCGTGGCGCCGCCACCACCGAGGCCCGGGAGCTGCAGGTCCATCAGCACTACGCGGGGCCGATGCTGGAGGTAGGCGCCCACGGCGTCTTCGCCGCGATCCGCTTCGGCCACGACGGAGATCGTGTCGTCGAGCTCCAGTGAGGCCGCGAGGCCGCTCCGCACGACGAAGTGATCGTCGACAATCAGAACCGTGAGAGGATGGCGTGCGGTAAATTCTGCCATGACTTAGATGATGACGACTTCTTCCTCGCGCGGCTGGCTGGTTTCACCGGCGAGGGACGATGCGTTGGCTGGTTGGGAAGAGCGCAGATGACGGCGCAGGGGCAGGCTCACTTCGACGACGGTGCCCTCGCCCGGGGCGGTGCGCCAGACGACCTCGGCGCCGAGTTTCCGGCAGCGTTCGCGAATACCGGCACAGCCGAAGTGCCCGCGCTTAGCAGAGGCGCGGGTCTGTGGGTCGAAGCCGCGGCCATCATCGGCGATGCGCATCACGAGCCGCTGGGCTTCGACGCCGAGCTGAATCTTGATCGTGGCAGCCGCGGCGTGCTTGAGGGCGTTATTAACCGACTCTCGGGCGATCATGCGCAGATCGTGCACGGTGCCGGCGAGGAGATGGGGAATGGGCGGAGTAATCTCCGCGTGGATCACGAGGCCGCGGTCGGCGGCGTGACGGGCGGCGACGCCCCGGAGTGCGGCCGCGAGATCGCCGGCGGATTTGCTCGGATCGCGCAGATCGGAAATGAGATTTCGCGTCTCGGCTTGGATGCGTGAGACGAGGTGGCGCGTAGTCGCGGTCAGGGTGCGGCCTTTGTCGTCGAGCTCACGCGTCGCGAGGGCATCGAGCCGCAGGCTGACGCCAGCCAGTTCCTGTTCGAGCGAATCGTGAAACTCGCGCGCGATGCGCTGGCGTTCCTCGAGCACGGCCTCGGCTTCGATGCGTTGGCGCAGCGCAGTCGTCTGCCGCCGCACTTGCACGCGGAGCACCACGATCCAGAGGCCGGCCATCAAGGTGACCGCGCCGAGCCCGGCGAGGATCAGGCCGAGGCGACGCACCGTCCACCACGGCGGCGACTCCAGCACCACGACATCGGCAACGCCGCGGGCGCGCAGACTCATGAGCCCGGCCTTGCTTGAAAAACCGTTGCCCGGCTGGGTGGTCTCGACGAGGCAGATCGCGGTAAGCTGGATGCGTGAGCCAGTCTCGGGGGCGGTGGCCGGCTCGGGGAGCCGGGCTTGCAGCGTGCGCTTGGCCCCCTGCAGCACCAGCACGGTGCCGCCATCGTTTTTAAACGAATCCGCCACGCGCGCGGTGATCGTGACCAGCTGGCCGTCGTGCACGCCGGCGAGCCGCTCGAGCGCGCCGACTTCCAAGGGGGCCGGTGCTGGCCCAGTCTCGCGACTCACTAATTGCGCATCGACGAGCGACGCGCTGAAGCGGTCCATCTCGGGAAAGCCGGCGAGCTCGATTTTATCGCCCACCGACACATTCACCGGTACGCCGAAACGGACGCCAAAAGCGGAGTCCCCCTGCTGGAGAAAAACGCGGTCGCCAGGAAAGGCTGCCGTGACCGTACCCGAAATTCGGATACGGCGGTCGTCGCGACCCGTGACTTGAAAGGCGAGCAGCTCGGCGGCCGAGATCAAGGGCGCCTGCGCGGCGGGAGGCGCGGACTCGATCACGGTGACCTCCGTCCAATCGATCACGCGGATATGCGCCTGCACGAGCTGGCGGCGCTCGTTGTGATAGCCGGCGGCGAGGCCGAGGATGCGCACGCGGCAGTCGATCAGCGAGCGGTCCGTCTCGGGCGGCGTATCCACTCGGACGTCGATCAACCGCGAGCCCATGGCGAGGCGCAGGAGGCTACGGCTTTCGTCAAAGGGTGAGACGGAGCGCACCACGCCCTCGACCACGACTCGCTGGTAGTGGTAACGCGCGGAGACGAGATCGTCGTAATTGACCGGGATGCCGGGCGGGCGGTCGCCATGGCGCAGCACGCGCACGGTCGAAATGCCTAGACCCGGGAGGTAGAGGCCCATGCGGGTCTTGCCCTCGACCTCGATCTCGTCGCCGACGCGCAGGATCTCGGGCGCCGGGCCGCGCCCGCGCGCGCCCTTGGGCTGTTCCGGCGGACGGAAGAACGTCGTCGAGGTCTCGTCCTGCACGAAGATTGCCGAGGGTTCGACGAAGACCACCACGCCGCGCAACTGGGCGGTGCGCCCCTCATCGGCCTGCGTGCGCGTGAGTGAGCGGACCTCGATGGCTTTGGTGATTACTTGCGCCCGGCCCAGCACGGCCAAGCCCAAGCCGAGCGCGAGGAGCGCAGCGGCGAAGAGGCGACGGCTAAAGCAGGGGGCGGAAAACTTCACGGGGTCACGGGAGTGTTACCGACTTCGCGGCCCGTGCAAGACGCGGGCCTCAGGAAAACAGAGCGGCGATGGGCCGGCCACCATCCGTGATCGGGACGGGGCGGTCGCCGTCGTAGAGGTTTTTCGTGTAGTCGATGCTCAGCGCGGCGTGGATTGTCGCAAAAAAATCCGGCACCGAAACGGGGTTGGCCACGGGCTTGCGCGCGAGGTCGTCGCTCTCGCCGTAGGCGCCACGATGACGCAGCCCGCCGCCCGCGAGGACGCAAGTGAAGGTGGTGCCTTGGTGGCCGCGACCGCCGCCGCTGTCGAACTCCGGCGGGCGGCCAAACTCGCTCGTGATCACGATGAGCGTCTTGTCGAGCAGGCGACGCGATTCGAGGTCGGTCATCAGCGCGGAGAGGGCGGTATCGAGTTCGTTGATCAACACGTGCTGCTGGCGGATGCCCTCGTTGTGCACGTCCCAGCCGGTGCCGTTCACGAAATTCAGATTGTGCGACACCTCGATGAAACGCACGCCGCGCTCCACGAGCCGGCGCGAGAGCAGGCAGCGCTGGCCGAACTCACCGCCGTAGCGCGCGCGCAGGTCGGCCTTTTCCTCGTCGAGTCGGAAGACACGATTAAACTCCGGACCGCTCAGGCGGAGGCTTTGGTCGATGGCCGCATCGTAATCGGAGAGGCGCGAATCTTTCGTGGACGGGGCGTCTTTGCGCAGAGCGCCGAGAAAAGCTTCGCGGCGCGATTGCCGCGCGGCATCGATGCCCTCGGGTCGCGAGAGGCCCGCTGGACCCTGGCTCGTATCGGTGAGATAAAGGTAGCCCGCCGGTGCGCCGAGGAAACCGGGGCCACGTGACACGTTGGGGTAGCCGATCAAAACGTAGGGCGGCACGCCTTCCTCGACGGCGCGGCGCTCGTGCGCGACGACGGAACCGAGCGAAGGGTAAACGCTCGTACCGCTCACGATCCGACCCGTGTGCATGCGATTGGAAGCGGCGGCGTGCTCGTCGATCACATCGTGGTTCACGGTGCGGACGGCGGTGACGCGGTCCATGAGATTGGCCGTTTGCTTGAGGTGCTCGCACACGCTCACGCCTGCGACGGCCGTGGGGATGGAGTCGTAGTAGGAGCCGGCGATTTTTTTCTTGGGATCGCCGCGGCGCTTGGGATCGAAGGTGTCGATTTGCCCCATGCCGCCGCCGAGCCAGATGGAAATGACGTGCTCGGCCTTGCCCTTGAGCAACGCTGCGGGCGCGGTGGCCGTGACGGCGGACCGTGCCAGCGAGGGCAACAGGAAGGCTCCAGCGGAGGTGGCGAGAAATTCGCGGCGATTCATGCGGAAAGAAAGGTTGGGCGATTCAGGGCAGCCAGGCGTACTCGCGGGTGTTGACCATGCTCCACACGAAGTCCTCGTACAGTTCGCGCCACTGCGGGCGCAGGCGTGGGTCGGCGGGCGCGCCGGTGTGGGCGCGCTGCTCCATTTCAATTTTGATTTTGTTCGCCTCGGGCTGGAGATGATTGCCCCACGACACGACGGGCAGCGCGGGCGCGGGCGCCGGGGCGTGAACTTCGCCCGGCGGCATGAGGCGAGTGGCGAAGCCAGCCGACAAGGCGCGCGCGACGGGCAGGCGCTCCTCCTTGGTCGGGTAGCGGCTGTAGAAGCGGAGAAAGACGCTGTCGACCAGCGCCTCGGGACTCGCGGCGCGCACCGCGAGGTCGGCGAGTTCACTGCCGGCGGAGGCGCGCGTGACCCACGTCGACACCGTGCTATTAGCGAGTACGCCGGGCTGGAGGACATTGGGGTCGGTCTCGCGTTCGTTGCGCGGACCCTGGCGCGACGCACTCCAGCCGAAGGCTTCCAGCACATCGGCGACGGCTTGCGCGCGCGGCAGGCTGAGGCTCGGGCGGTCGCGCTCATTGGATAGGCTGGCCAGCATCCAGGAGCGGCAAGGCGTACCGAGAGAGACGAACGTATCGGCACCGCGACGCGCATCGGGATCGAGCGTGAGTTCCTCCACTTGCATCGATTGACCGGTCGCGGCGAACAGACCGTCTACGATTTGCTCGGCCGCGAGGCGGCGCGGCTCGGGCGAGGCGAAGAAGCGCTGCTCGGGAGCGGCCTTGAGATTCTGACCTTGTGCGGCGCGCTGGTAGGTGGTGGAGGTGAAGATGAGTTTCATCACATGCTTCGTGTCGTAGTCGTGCGCGACTAGTTCACGCGCCAGCCACTGCAGCAGCTCCGGGTGACTTGGAGGGTGGCCCTCCCAGTCGTGCACGGGCTCGACGAAGCCGGCGCCGAGGAGACGTTTCCAAATGCGGTTGACCAACACTTGGGCGAAGCGGGTGTTTTGCGGCGACGTCACGAGCGCGGCGAGGCGTTCGCGGGTGTCCTTGGGGTCCTGCATGAGCGCGGCGAGCGTGGCGTCATCGGCAACTCCCGTTTCCTCCGCAAAAGGCCAGGTCGGGGCGATGGGCTCGCGGGGCTTGAGGGTGACCTTAATGAGGGATTCGCGCGCCTTCTTTTCGAAGAAGGCGGCGGGCACAGTGGCGCTGGTGGGCACGGTCACCGGTTTGCGCTCGAAGAGGGCGGCGAGGGCGTAGAGGTCGCGTTGCTTCGTGCTGTGGTACGGCGAGTCGTGGCAACGCGCGCACTGGAGCTCGATGCCGAGAAAGGCCGTCGCGACGATGTGGCCCTTGGCCGCAAAGGGCGCGTCGTTGTCGGCGGCGAGGCCGAAGCCTGCGCTTCCGCCCTCGCGCTCGCTGCCGCGCAGCAAAATCAATTCAGTCACGAGGCGGTCCATCGCCTTGCCATCGCGGAGCGCCTCGTGGAGGAACCAGCGGAAGGGACCGGTGTTGTTGATGCTGGGCTTCAGCATGCTGGGGTTTTCCGCGAGGACGTCCTGCCAGTAGCTCACCCAGTGGTCGGCCCAGCGCTCGTCGGCGAGGAGCCGATCGATGAGCTTGGCGCGTTTGTCGGCGGTGCGGTCGGCGAGAAAAGCCCGCGCCTCGGCCTCAGTCGGCGGCACGCCGACCGTATCGAAATAAATGCGACGAAGAAACGCGGCATCATCCACGACGGGAGGCTGAGCGACGGTCGCGGCGGCCACCGGTGGGGCCGGCCACTTGGCGCCGCCAGCGATCCATTTCTCCAGCGTGGTGATTTGGTCGGGCTTCAGGCCCTCGGCCTTGGGCGGCATGCGCTCGTCGTCATCGGTGCTGCGGATGCGGGTGATGAGTTCGCTCGCCTTGAGATTGCCGGGGGTGACGGCGGGGTGGCCGGATTCGCCGCCCTTCATCGCGGCGACGAGGGAGTTCAAGCGCAGCCCGCCTTTTTCTTTTTCGCCGTGGCAGCGGAAGCACTCGGTCTTTAAGATCGGGAGGACGCGGTCGTGGAAATCGTGCGCTTCTGCCGGTGGAGTTTTCGCCGCGTCGGTGACGGCGCGCTGGATCTTCGCGGTGATGAAGGCGTCGATGGGATGGGCCTCCCCGGTTGGCACAGCGGGCGCCGCGTGGGTGTTGGCCCACGCCTGAGCGATGTCGTGGCGCTTCGACCAGAAGGCGTCTTGCGTCGCGGCGGCGGCGCGCCGCGTGCGATCGTCGAGCACGTCGAGCGAGTGTTCGATGCCGGCGAGGGTAGCGGTGACTGCGGTATCGGTGAGCGGCACGGGCTCAGCCTTGGCCTGGGCGGCTTGGAGGAGATTGAATGAACGTCCGTCCGAGGTCTCGACGGCGACAGTGAGTTCGCCGGGCTCGGGGCGGTAGGCTTTGCCGCCGAGGAGGCTTTCCACCATGACTCGCGAGCGGCCGCTCGGAGGTACGACGATCACGCCAAAGACCTCTTGCAGGCCAAAGCCGACGGGACGCAGCCCGGGCAGCGGCGGGGCGGCGATGGGCGTCATCGGCTCGTGGCCGCCGGAGACGCCGCGATGGGCCTTGGTGCGAGCGACGACTGTGCCATCGATCCAGAGACGGGTGAGGCCGCGCGCGCGGAGGACGACGCGATGCTGGCCCGGCGGAAGCTCGACGTCGGCCGAGAGGCGGGCGAGCACGGGCGCTTTCCAGCCGGAGCGGATGCCCCAGGCATCGTAGCGGAGCGGCAGGCGCGGGAGGAGGAAATCGGGCGCGGCCCACTGCGCCGTTTCCTTGGGCAAGGCTTCGCCCTCGTTGAGCCAGCGGTCGTGTGCGGGCATGCCCTCGTGAAACGTCATCTGCACGAGCCCGACCGGAAGCGCGCCGACGACCGGCATGATCTCGGGTGCGGCTTTGCCGATCACGGGACCGCCCTTGCGGCGAAAGCGCGCTTTCATATCCGCGTCGCTGAGTGCCTCGCGGTGAATTGTGACGGCGTCCATGCTGCCACGAAAACTCGCAGCCGCGCTGCCCTTCATCGAGGAGCCGATCCAGACGGCATCGTCGTCGACCACCGGAGCGTCGGCGGTGGGGCCGCCCATGTCCCACTCGCCGCCGATGCTCTGCCCGTCGATCCAGCCGCGCACACTCGTAGGTTCGCCGAAGCGATACGTCACGGCGATGTGGTGCCAGCCGCTATTGGGCGCGAAGCCGCTCTTCGTCGTCCAGCGATGCCAATGGGCATCGCTCTTGGCCGCGCCCGCGGTCTTGGGCGTGGCGAAGAGAAAGCTCACGCAATACTGTCCGCCGACGCTGCGGAGGCGAAGCGCCCAGTTTTGGTTATCCGCTGCGAAACCCTCCGCGCCGGTGCGGCCCTTGCCGATCACGTAGACGTTTTCGCCCGACTTGAAGGCCTCGGGTTTCACCCACGCTTCGAGCGTGATGGTATCGCCATTGGTGAAATCCACGAGGCTCATCGCGCCGGGATCGGCAAAGGTGTAGTGCGAGCCTTTGCCGTCGAAGCGCGCCGCCGTATTGGCTTCCTCGAAATCGGGAAACTCCGGCGGGCGCGGGCCGGGCACCTCGCGCTCGATGGAGCCGACCGACGCCACGCGCGACACGTCCTCTTCGCCGAAATCCCAACGCGCGACAGGTGCGGCGCGCAGGGCGACAAGCGGCAAGGCGAGGAGCAGGAGGGCGCGGGGCGGGAGCTTCATGAGGGCAACGAAAAGCGCGAGGCGACGGGGAGGAACTTGGCTCAGAAGTAGGTCTTCACGCCGAACGTCCAATTGATGCCATTGACCTCGTAGAACTGCACCGCCGGGGCGTTTTTGCCGACCTGCTCCATGATCAGGTAGGGCTCGTTGAAGATATTGCGGGCGGAGAAAAAGAAGTTGGTGTTTTGGCCGAAGCGGTATCCGCCGCCGATATCGAGATTGGCGCGGTGGCGATAGAAGCGGGGATTGCCCGTGATGGTGGTGGGGTAGTTGTCGCGCCAGTTGAGGTTCGTGTAGACGTTGAAGCGGCGATAGGCGTAGCTCAGGCCGGCATTGATCGAGTGCGGGACCATGTTGACCTTCGGGATGCTCGCGTAGCTGCGGGTGTAGCTGGCGCGGATATTGAGCCCCTTGAAGGGGCCGGGGAGGAACGACAGGGCCTGGCTGTATTCGACCTCCATGCCGCGCACGGTCACGTCGTTGATGCTCTGGGTGGTGGTGATGAAGTTGTAGTCGGAAAGGTCCAGCTCGCCGTTGTAGCCAAACTCCGCCGCGGTGAGGTTGTTGGTGGCGAAGAGGCCCTTGACGTTGTTCTGGTAAACATTGACCGCGAGGATGCCGACGGGCTCGAAATAGTACGCGAGGCGCCCGGCGAAGTTGCGGGAGGTCTCGGGCTTGAGGTTGGGATTGGGCGAAGTGACCGTGCGGGTGTCGTCGTTGACATCAAATACACCGGCGATGTCGCGGAACGTGGGGCGGCGGATCGTGGAGCTGAAGCCGAACTGCGCGTCGAAGTTGGGGCTGATCTTGTACTTCGCCGAGGCGCTGGGGAAGTAATTGCCGTAGCTGCCGAGTTTGTGGACCTTGGGCTTTGAAAAATATTGATACTTGAGGCCGTCGATCGTGGTCGCGCGCCCACCGGTCTCGGCGTAGCCGGCGCGGGCGAGCTCGGCGACCGAGCGGGGATCGAACTGGAGGGCGTCGCTGTACGTATTTTCGCGGCGGATACCGGCCCGCAGCACGAGTTGCTTGATTTGGGTCGTCGCCATGAGGAAGGCCGCATCGATGGTCTCCTCGTAGTTGCGGCGATTGCCGATGAAGGCGTTGTAGAAATTGGTGGCGGTGATGGTCTGCGTGAATTGCTCCGGGTGCTCACGGTAGAGCCCGCCGAGGCGGACGAGGTCGGGCGTCCAAACCGTGCCGCCGCTGAGGGAGCGCAGGCTCGAACTCGTGTTGGTTGAGCCCATGTCGAAATCAAAGGGCGAGTCGTAGGCCGCATAGCCACCGCGCGCGGGCGCGCCGTTGAGATTGTAGCGGAGCGATTCGGTATCGAGACGGAAGTCGCGCACCTCGAGCTTACGCTTGAGACCGCCCTTCCACGTGATCGGAAGGAACTTGCTCGTCTTGAGCGTGCCAATGAGTTCGCCGCTGTAGACGTCGGTCAGGGCGTAACGGCCATCGTCGATGGTGATCGTCGGATTAGTGAAGCTCGCGCCGCTGTCGATGTCCGGGCCGCCGGTCTGGACGATGTGCCAATCGACACTCTTCAGCGACTCGCGTTGCGCGGTGAAGGACACGCCGCTCGCCGTCGGGCCGCCGGCATCGCGGATGGAGCCCTGGCGACCGCGCGGGTCGTACCAACTGATGGAATTGGAGCCGGCGAATTTTCCCTCGAGGGTGAAGTTGTTGAGCTTGTACTCGAATTTCGGGACCGCCGTGATGGTTTGGCCGAGCTTCACGATGGCGGCGGGATTAGAGACGACGCTGCCTGCGGTGGTAGTCGCGAAACTCGTCAACGGGTCGGTGCCGATGACGGTGTTGCGCGCGCCGGTGTTGAAGGTGAGCGAGCGCTGCGGGTTATTGAGGGCGGCGTAATTATAAAGCAGCGTGAGCGAAAGGACGAGGCGCTGGCTGGCCTTGTAATCGGCGGTAAAATTCACCGTGGAACGGCGATTGGTGCGCGGCGCGTGGAGGACGTTAATCGCGGTCAGCACCACGGGGCGGGTGTCGGCCGCGGTGGGCGTGTAGTTGTAGGTCAGCGTCGTGCGCGCGTTGGCCGAGTAGGCCATCGATTCGCTGATGTTGAGATTGATGCCCAGGCGCTTGTTGAAGAACACATCCGAGTAGTCGAAGATGCCGCCGGGATGAATCTTGTAGGACTGGCGATCATCGGGGCCGTAGGACTTGTCGAAATTGAAACGCGTGGAGAACGCGGTGACATTGGCCTGCACCGAAACGCGGCGGCCCGCGCGGTCGAAGGCGCGCTTGGTCTTCAGGTTGATCGTGCCGGCGGGGGCGTTGGCATCGACGTCGGCGCTGATCGTCTTTGAGACCTCAATGGACTCCATGCTCGCGAGCGAGACCTGCTCGAAGCTGAAGGCGCGGGCATTGCCGCTGGCGCCCTGATTCGCATCGGCGCTGCCGAGCGAAACGCCATCGAGCGTGACCTGCGTGTACTCGGAATCGAGGCCGCGGAGGCGGATGGTGCGCACCTCGCCCTGCACGAGATCGAGCTCGACGCCGGGCATGTGCTTGAGGAATTCGCCGACATTGCCCTCGGCCACATCGCCGAAGACATCGGAGGCGACGCTATTGGTGATGTTCATGGAATTGCGCTGATCCATGATCGCCTTGGCATTGCCCTCGCGCTCGCTGTTGACGGTGAAGGCCTCGAGCTTCACGGGCGTGCCGGGATCGGAGGCGGCGGACTGGAGGGAGCTGACAAGTTCGAAGTCGCGATTGACGGTGGCACCGGCGGCGACCTCGACCGTGCTCGTGATCGAGCGGTAGCCCGTGTATGTGACGACGAGTGTCACCGGGCCCGTGGGTGCGGGAGAGATGCGGTAGTAGCCGCCGTCTTCGGAGCTGAGAGTCTGCCCCGTGGATTCGACGCGGATTTGCGCATTGCGCAGGTACTCGCGCGTGACGGGATTGAAGATGCGTCCGGTGATCGTGCCGCTGGCGGGGGCTTGGGCCAGGCCGATGGAGGCGAAGAGGAACGCGAGCAGACAGCCGAGCGCGAACGCGGGTTGAAACAAGCTCCGACGGCGGAGCTGCGGGTGGGGGACGGGGTTCATGGTAGTGGGTAAGGTAGCCGGAGGTGGGTTGAGGCAGGGGTAGACGGACACGGGGCACGCCGTCGGCTGGCACGAGGCGGAGACGGGGCAGGCACCGCGGCGCGACGGGGTAACATCGCGCCGGGCTGGAAACAAGCGGGTCGCGGCGCGGCGATCACGCTTCATTCCATACCACTTTCGTGCGCGGCGGCGGACACGCTGGCTGGTCGCTTAAGAAAGGCAGGTGGTCACAGAGGACACAGAGGACGCACAGAGCGCACAGAGGAAAACCTCGCCGAAAGAACGAGGGCCGTGTCGCCACTGACGTGAGGGCGGCACGCGGTACAAAAACTCAACTGAACAAGGCCGCGATCGGTTTGCCGCCGTCGGTGATGGGGACGGGGCGGGAGGCGTTGACGAGGTCCTTGGCGGGATTGATGCCCAGCGCGGCGTAGACGGTGGCGTGGAAGTCGGGAACGGAGACGGCCTGCTCGACGGGTTTGCCGGCGAGGTCGTCGGTGAGGCCGTAGGCGCCGCGATGTTTCAAGCCGCCGCCCGCGAGGACGAGGCTGAAGGTGGAGGATTGGTGTCCGCGACCGCCGCCGCCATCGAATTGCCCGGGGCGGCCGAATTCCGTGCCGATCACGATGAGGGTTTTGTCGAGGAGGCGCTTTTGCTCGAGATCGATCATCAGCGCGGACAGGGCCGTATCGAGTTCGCGGATGAGGATGTGCTGATTGAGCTGGCCGGCGTTGTGGGTGTCCCAGCCGGCGCCGTTGATGAAATTCAGATTGTGCGAAACCTCGATGAAGCGGACACCGGCCTGCACGAGCCGGCGGGCGAGGAGGCAGCGCTGGCCGAATTCGCCACCGTACCGCTGGCGGAGGGAGCCCGGCTCTTCGCCGAGTTTGAAATGTCGCATGAAGCCGGGGCCGGCGAGGCGGAGGGCCTCGCGCTGGACCTCGGCATACTCGGCGAGGGCGACATCATCGGCCGCGCGCTCCTGGAGCGGAGCGAGCAGGCGCTGGCGATTGGCCGCACGCGCGGCATCGATGCCCTCGGGCGGAGTGAAGCCCGCCGGACCCGTTTCGGTGTCGACGAGGTAGATGTAGCCGTGCTTGGCCCCGAGAAAGCCGGGGCCGCGGCTGACGCTCGGATAACCGATCATCAAGTAGGCCGGCACATCGCTGCTCGCCGCTCCGCGTTCGTGCGCGACGACGGAGCCGAGAGACGGATAGATCGTGCTGCCGCTCACCGGCCGGCCGGTGTGGACGAAATTGGTCGCGAGGGCGTGCTCGATGCCGAGGCGGTGATTCACCGTGCGCACGGCGGTGATGCGCTCCGCGAGCAGGGCGGTTTGCGCCAGATGCTCGGTGAAGCGCACGCCGGGCACGGCGGTGTCGATGATATTGTAATCGGTGCCGGGCAGCGACGGCTTCGACTTGGGATTGCCGCGCTTCTTGGGATCAAACGTGTCGATCTGCGACATGCCGCCCCCGAGCCAGATAAAGATGCAGTGCTCGGCCTTACCGCGCGGGGCGGCGGCGACCGTGGCGGCGGGAGCGCCGAAGGCACGAGGCAGAGTCGACGCCGCGGCCAAGGCGGCAGCGTGAGTGAGGAAAGTGCGGCGATTCATGGGGTGAACGGGAGGGGTTAAAGAATGTGGGTCCACTCGGGGGCGTTGAGCAAGGCCCACACGACGTCCTCGAAGCGACCGCGCCAGTCGGCGGTGAGACGCGTCGTGGCGGGATCGCCGCGACGAGCGGCGGCTTCCTCCTCGAGACGCCAGGTGTTGGCCTCGCTCTTCATGTGGTTGGACCACGCAACGAATTTTGGGCGCACGCGCGGGGCGAGCGGCGTGGAGTCGGCTTTGGGCGTCGCGGCCGCGGCGATGCGGGCGGCGTAGCCGGCGCGCAGGTAGTCGACGTAGTAGTTGCGCTCCTTGGCCGTGGGCTGACGGGTGAAGAGGCGCAGGAAAAGCCGATCGACGAGCGCCTCGGGGCTTTGGTTTTCCAAGGCCAAACCGGTGAGGCCGTTATCGTCGCTGAGGCGCGTGAGCCACGTCATCATGGTGCCATTGGACAGGAGCGCGGGCTGCAGGACATTGGCGTCGACCTCGCGGACGCCGCTGCTGGCATCGGGCCGGGCGCCGCGCCAGCCGAAGACCTCCATCACCTCGGAGACGGCCTGGATGCGCGGGAGCGTGAGGCTGGGGCGGTCGCGCTCATTGGACGTGGAGGCCAGCATCCACGCGCGGGAAGCGCGACCGAGGTCGAGCGCGTTTTCCATCGTGCGCACGCTGTCGACATCGAGATTGACCGCCTCGACGCGGAAGGGCTTGCCCGTGGCGGCGAACAACGAATCGACAAACTGCTCCGCGCCGATGGACCGCGGGGCCGGAGCGGTAAAGAGCGGACCGGTCTGCGCGAGCGAGCGATCCACGGCGCGCTGGTAGGCCTGCGACGTGAGGATGAGACGCGAGAGGGCCTTGGTATCGTAGCCGGAGCGCACGAGCTCGCGGGCGAGCCAGCGCAGCAACTCGGGATGCGACGGCGTGCTCTTTTCCCAGTCGCCGACGGTCTCGACGAGGCCGCGGCCCATGAGGCGCTGCCAGATGCGATTGGCCATGACCTGCGCGAAACGTTCGTTTTGCGGGGCGGTGATGAGCGCAGCGAGGCGGTCGCGCGAATCCTCCGGGTGCTGCGCGAGCTTGGCGGCCGTCGCCTCGTCGCAGAACTGCGCGAAAGACCAGGCCGGCGCGACGGTGGTGCCGGGGGGCAGAGTGACCTCGATCAGCGGCTCGCGACCGCCGAGACGCAGGTGATCCATCGCGACGCTGCTCGTCGCGGGCAGCTTGATGGGCTTCGTGCCGAGCATGGCCGCGAGTTGGAAAAGATCCTTTTGCTTCGACGCATGCGTGGGCGCGTCGTGACAACGGGCGCACTTCATCTCCACGCCGAGAAAGGCGGAGCTGACGATAATGCCCTTGGCGGCCATGGGCACATCGTTTTGCGAGGCGACGCTGAAGCCGGCGGGGCCGCCGAAGCGTTCGCTGCCCTCCTGCCGGATGAGCTCGGTGACGAACAGATCGAGCGGTTTGTTGTCGAGCAGCGACTCGTAAATCCACCAGCGGAAAGGGCCGGTGTTGTTGAGCGTGGGATTGATGAGATTGGGATTTTCCGCGAGCACATCGAGCCAGTAGCCCATGTTGTTGTCGGCCCAGCGCGGGTCGGCCAGCAGGCGGTCGATGGTGCGTGTGCGGCGCTCGGCGGCGGGCAGGGCGCGAAAGGCCGCGATCTCGGCCTCGCTTGGCACAACGCCCACGGTATCGAGGGAGACGCGACGGAGAAACGTGAGATCATCGGTGAGCGGCGTGAGCGCGAAATTGGAGACCGCAAAGGCCGGCCAGACGGCACCCTCGCGAATCCAAGTCGTGATGGTATCGATCTCCTTGGGCGTGAGGCGGTCGCCCTTGGCGGGCATCACTTCCTCCGTATCCGTGCTGGTGATACGTGCGACGAGGGGGCTCTGTTCGGGATGGCCGGGCACGAGCGCGGGACCGTCTGCCTTGCCGCCTTTGAGCGCGGCGGCGTGATCATCGAGCCGCAGGCCGCCTTTGACCTTGGCCCCTTGGTGACAGCTATAGCAGCGCGCCTCGAGGATGGGCTTCACATCGCGGAAAAAATCCACGCCGCCCTTTTTCAGCGGGGCATACTCGGCCGAGACGCGCGCGATGCGGTCGGCGATGAAGTGGTCGACGGCGTTGTTGGCCGGGAAGCCCTGCGGCAGAGCGGGGACGGGGACCTCAGCGGTCGAGGCCAGCCAGGTCTGCGCGGCGGCGCGGCGCGACTCCCAATGCGGCGCGGACTCCGCGCGCTTGGCGGCGCGTGCGCGCGTATCGGCGGCGGCGAGGACGGCGCGGCGCTCGCGCTCGTAGGCCGCCCAGCCCGCATCGGTGTACGGCACGGGGCGCGGACCGGGCGACAGCAGCCACCACGAGGTGCTGCCCGCCGGCGAAAAGGCGACGACCGTCTCGCCCAGCTCCGGGCGGAAAGGCCGCTTGCTCTTGGGCTCGACGCCGCCGACTACCGTCTCCAGCCGGACCGTCACGGGCGCGCCGGTAAATTCGTACTCGCACCACTCCTCGCGATTGCCGGGGGTGGCGAAGCGGAAATCGGGGCCGAGATTGAGATACTTTTCCTGCGGCTCGACGGGCAACTCGCCGGCATTGCCCACCGCAAATTCCGCCGGTTGGGCGAAGGGTGTTTCCATGACCTGCTTGCCGTCGATCCACAGCCGGGCGGTGCCGCGCGAGCGGAGCAGGAGCCGATGTTTGCCCGCCGGGAGGCGCACCTCTGCCGTCGCCCGCAACACGGTGGGAAAGGCGCGGTCGGCGCGGACTCCCGTCGACACATAACGATGGGGGAGGTCGAAGAAGCCAAAAGCCTCCTCCTCGTACGTCTCGGTCACGGCCGTTTTTTCCGGCCAAGGGGTTTTGGCGGTGTCCACGCTCGGCGGCGGCTCGCACAGCTCAATCGTGACCTTGCCACCCGCCGGTTTTTCGGCCCCCGGCGAGCCGGGCGCGAACGCTCCAAGGGCGGCGACGACAAAGCAAACGAGAGAGGCGGCGGTACGGGGAAACATGAGGGGTTGGCCCAATCAAACGCATCATGGGCCGGTTTTCACGCCCGACGTTGTCCCACTTTCGTGCAGGGGGCGGCGAGTCGTGTAGGGGGTTGAATTGCCGGGAAGGGTGTCGGCCCGGTGGCGAGCGGGGGTTTTAGGCGTGGACGAGGCGGTCGATGGGTTTTGAGGCGGAGCGCGGATCGGGCGCGAGGATTAATGGTCATGAGGGGGCTGGGCGCTCGACGTGCGCTCGGGAAGTGGTTGAGTGGGGATTATGTCGTTCTCCTTTTCGCCGGGCCGTCGTGCGTGGCTGGTCGCTCGCGTGGTGGCGATGCTCGGGCTGTGGGGTGGGGCGGCGGGGAGCGGGCGGGCGGCGGAGGCGCCGGCTGCGTCCGTGGCGCAGAGGGGCGGCGCGGAGAAGGGGCAGGTGCGCGCGCTCAAGATCACGCTGCTTTCGACGATGGTGGCGGATGGGGATGAATTGGGGGAGTGGGGCTTTGCGGCGATCGTGGAAGCGGATGGGCACCGGCTGCTTTTCGATACGGGGGCGAGCAAGGATGTGGTGCGGCGCAATGCGGAGGGGTTGAAGATCGATCTGACGACGGTGCCGGAGGTCGTGCTGAGCCACTGGCACGGCGATCACTTTGGCGGATTCATGGCGCTGCGGGAGATGGTGCGGGCGAAGGCGCCGACGGCGCTCGCGCGCACGCATGTGGGCGAGGGGATTTTTGCGCCGCGGACGACGGTGTCGCGCGGGGTGGAGATCAATCCCGTGCTGCTCGCGAAGCCGCAGTACGAGGCCGAGGGCGGCACGTTTGTGGTGCACGCGGGGCCGGTGCAACTCTACCCGGGCGTGTGGCTGACGGGGCCGGTGCCGCGCAAATACCCCGAGCTCAACTGGCGGCGCGGCGCGGAGATCAAGACGGCGGCGGGCTACGTGGAGGACACGCTGCCGGAGGATACGGCGATGATTTTCGACACGGCGCAGGGGCTGGTGGTGTTAACGGGCTGTGGTCACGCGGGCGTGGTGAACATCAGCGAGTACGCGCGGAGCTTTGTCCGACCGGCGCGGATCCACGCGCTGATCGGCGGCATCCATCTCTTCGACGCCGACGAGAAAACGCTCACCTGGACGGCGGAGAAGCTGCGCGGATTCGGCGTGGAGAATTTCATCGGAGCGCACTGCACGGGGCTTGAAGTCGTGTATCGCTTTCGGAAAGACCTCGCGCTGGATCGCGCGCACGCCGTGGTGGGCGCGGTGGGGCAGTGGTTTGAACTGGGCAAGGGGATTGAGGCGGGGGAGATTGCGCGGTAGGAGCTTTTGCGGTCGCGACGTGCGGTCGGATCGCCCTTGTTAGAGCCATGACTGTGCCCGCGACTACGACCAATCCAACGACTGCGGTCGTGACCCACCCCAATCGGTGGCTCGATACGGTGCGGGGAGTCGCGGCGACGGCGGTGGTTCTCTTTCACCTCAATGAGATGCTCGCCTACGATCACGAGTCATACCGCGCCATGGTGAAGCTGGG
Organism: Opitutaceae bacterium; assembly: GCA_965227745.1. Taxonomy (GTDB): domain Bacteria; phylum Verrucomicrobiota; class Verrucomicrobiia; order Opitutales; family Opitutaceae; genus GAS368. The sequence goes on from OZ245769.1 coordinate 282,379, forward strand.
ATGGCTGGGCGTGCCGGCCTTTTTTGTGATCAGCGGCTACTTGATCGTGCAGTCCGCGCAGCGAAGTGAGTGGCGGGGGTTTGCGATCCGGCGCTGGTGGCGCATCTATCCGCCGTACGTCGCGAGCCTCGCGGTGGTCGTGGCGGTGGCGGTGTTTCGAAAGCTGACCCTGGGGATCAATGACGTGCAGCCGCTACCGTCGGGCTTCACGAACTGGCTGGCGACCCTCACACTCACCACTACGCCTGTCACCGACGTGCCGGCGATTAACTGGGTCTACTGGTCGCTGAGCTGCGAAGTGGCTTTTTATGTGACGTTGACGGCGGGGCTTTTTTTCGCGGCGAAGCGCCTGCCGTGGGTGATCGCGGGGATCACACTCGCGTGCCTGATCCCAGGGCTGCCGAAGTTTACGGACTTCTTTACGGAAAACTGGTGGGAGTTTGCGCTGGGCGGGGTGCTGGCGCTCGGAGTGCGGCGACCAGAGAGCTGGCTCGTCATCGCGGCGAGCTTGGGGCGGGTGTTGCAGTTTGACTTGGCGACTGCCGGGGTGCTCAACCTCGCCGTGGTGGCTTTTACCTGGCTCAGCATCGCGTGGTCACGTCATCGGACGGGAGCGTGGCTGAATCGTGAAGTCGTATTCAGTCGCGTGGGCGTGGTCTCATATGGGCTCTACCTAACGCATGTGCCGATCGGCGTGTATGTGTTTTCAAAAATGCGACCGGCGGCGGTGGTCCACAATCTCCCGCTGCACGTCGCCTGCGATGTACTCATCTATGGGCTGTGCCTCGGGTTTGCATGGCTGTTCTGGAAGTACATCGAGAATCCCTCGCACCGCGAGGGCGGGCGGCGGGCGAAGCGGGTGGTCGCAGGGGCGGCGGTGAGTTGAACGTAACATGCACACGCCCCGGTCTTCTTTCGGGGCACGGCCAGGAAGTTTTAAAGCGGGAGCGAGGCGCAATAAACTCCTGTGCAGCTTCAGCGGGATGTAAGGGATGATTATCTCTTGGCTGAAAAGTGGATCGCACCTTGCGGGCGGGAGGTGGGCGGTGAGACAGTAGGCGCATGAACGATCTCCTCGCCGCTCGTTCCACGATGGCCCTGTCGCTGGGGTTTCATATCGTTTTTGCGGCGATTGGGATGACGATGCCGTTTTTCATGTCGGCGGCGCATTACTTTTACCTGAAGAAGAAGGACCCGGTTTATCTCGAGCTGACGAATATGTGGATGAAGGGGGTGGCGATCCTCTTTGCGGTGGGGGCGGTGTCGGGGACGGTGTTGTCGTTTGAGCTGGGGCTGTTGTGGCCGGGGTTTATGCGGCAGGCGGGGGCGGTCATCGGGATGCCGTTTTCGTGGGAGGGGACGGCGTTTTTCCTCGAGGCGATTGCGATTGGGTTATTTTTGTACGGGCGGAAGCGGATGCATCCGTGGGTGCACTGGGCGACGGGATTGATGGTCGGGGTGTCGGGGTTTGTGTCGGGGATTTTTGTGGTCGCGGCCAATGCGTGGATGAATGCGCCGGCGGGATTCACGTGGGTAAATGGGGTGGCGACGGACATCGATCCGGTGCGCGCGATGTTTAACCGGGCGTGGCTGCACGAGAGCATCCACATGCAGCTCGGGGCGCTGCAGGCGGTGGGATTTGCGGTGGGCGGCATCCATGCGTGGCTGTGGCTGCGGGGGCGGGCGCGCGACCTGAATGCGAAGGCGCTGCGGATCGTGATGGTGTTTGGCGCGGCGGCGGCGATCGCGCAGCCCCTGGCGGGTCATTTTGCGGGGCAGCGCGTGGCGGAGCTGCAACCGGCGAAGCTCGCGGCGATGGAGGGGCACTTCGTAACGGGGCCGCGCGCGCCGCTCTACATCGGTGGTATCCCGGATGTGGATACGAAGGAGATGAAGTGGGGCATCCCGCTGCCGGGGCTACTGAGCTTCGTGGCGCACGACGACTTTAACGCGGAAGTGACGGGGCTGGATAAATTTCCGCGCGGGGACTGGCCGCCGGTGGTCATCACGCACGTGGCGTTTCAGATCATGGTGGGGATCGGGAGCGGGATGGCGCTGCTGGGGGTGATGTATTTCTGGCTGCGGCGGCGCGCGGAGTTTCCGCGGTGGTATTTGTGGGCGTTGGTGGGGGCGGCGCCGCTGGGGATGGTGGCGATCGAGGCGGGGTGGGTCGTGACCGAGGTGGGGCGGCAGCCGTGGATTATTTACGGACTCGTACGCACGGCGGACGCGGTGACTCCGGTGCCGGGGATGAGTTATCACTTTGGGCTGTTCGCGGTGTTGTATGTGGGGCTCGCGGTGGCGACGGGGTGGTTGTTGCGGCGGCAGATTTCGGCGGTGCAGCGGAAGTTTGGTGGCAGCGAAAGAAGAGGAGGTGCGGCGTGAAAACGGGCGTGGATAAATTGAACCGCGGATGGACACGGATGGGCACGGGGACGGGGCCGAACGGACGGATTTTATTAACCACGAAAGACACGAAAGGCACGAAAAACGAGCCACGGAATTTTGAACAGGAAGGTCGGGAAGAGGGGGAAGAATCGAGCGGGCGGGGGATGATAGGAGGGAACCCAAGGGCGATGAATTTGGACGATCAGGAGGTGGAGAATTTTTGTTTTGGTCACAGAGGGCACAGAGCCGAGCCACAGAGAGCACAGAGGTGGCCGAGGCAGACACAGACCGTCGAACTTTTTGAACAGCGGAGAACGAAGGAAACGAAGAGTTTGGAGTTTTCGATGGGTGGGGGGCGAGCGTCGCGTGAGGTGAGGAAAACGTGGGCTAGGCGTGGCGCGGGGGATGGCTTTGAGGGCTCGGCGAGATTCGTAGCGGTCTTTTGGCTTTGGAATTATCCTGGGCGAGTCGGGGCTCCCGAGTCGGCGGTTGGAAACCGCCGCTCCTTTGATGAACGCATGGGCGGTCGCGGCGCGTGCCTCGCGGGGTGGTGGCACCCCGCCCATAACTAAGGCACTATGATTGACGTACTCGTAGCTTTTATCGGGGCTTCGCTGCTGCTTTATGTGCTGCTGGGTGGGTCGGATTATGGGGCGGGGATACTGGAGCTGTTTCCGGCGGGGAAGTTGCGGGCGGCGCAGAAGGAGGTGGTGAATCACGCGATGGGGCCGGTGTGGGAGGCGAATCACATGTGGCTGATTCTCATCGTGGTGATTCTCTTCATGGGGTTTCCGGCGATCTTCACGACGCTCATGATCGCGCTGCATTTTCCGATGCTGGCGCTGCTCGCGGGGATCGTGGTGCGCGGGGCGGCGTTTACGTTTCGGCACTACGATGCGGTGCAGGAGCCGGGGTCGCAGCGCGTGTATACGGTACTGTTTGGCGTCTCGAGCGTGTGGAGCGCGCTGTGGCTGGGGATCATCGTGGCGAGTTTGAATCGCGGGCTGATCGATCTGGAGGCGCGGGATTTTTGGACGGCGTATGTCGCGCCGTGGTGGGGGCTTTATCCGCTGGCGGTGGGAGTTTTCGTCGCGTGTATTTTCGTGTTTCTCGCGGCGGTGTATCTCATCGGCGAGACGGAGGATGAGACGCTGCGGCGGCATTTTACGCGGCGGGCGGCGCGGGCGAATGGGGCGGTGATCGTGGCGGGCGCGCTGGTGTTTGCGTCGTCGCTGGGGGAACGAGAGAGTTTGCCGGCGCAGTTTCTGCGGAGCCCGCTGCTGCTCGGTGTGGTAGGGGTCGCGACGCTGCTGTTTGTGGCGTTATGGACGCTCATCAACCGGCGGCGGGTTTATCTGACCCGCGTGGTGGCCGCGGGGCAGGTGACGCTGATTCTGACGGGCTGGCTGCTCTTGTATGCGCCCAATGCGCTGGTGGCGCGGCAGCGGGTGTTTAGTTTTTATGCGGAGGCCGCGCCGGCGGCGACTTTGCGGCAACTCGTGATCGCGCTGCTGGTGGGGAGCGTATTTATTTTCCCGAGCCTGTTTTATCTGCTGCGGGTTTTTAAGAAGCCGCATGGGAAGTATGGGGCGGCGACGGGGGAGTGAGGGACGGATTTATTAACCACGGATTACACGGATGGGCACGGATGAAGGCAGGGGCAGAGGGGGAACCACGAAACACACGAAAAACACGAAAGACGGACGAGGCGCGGAATTTTTAACCACAGATGGACACAGATAGACACGGATGAAGGCCGAACTGAGATGAACCGCGAAGCACGCGAAGAGTCGCGAAAGTGGTTGGTGAGATTCGCGTTTCTTTGCGAGGTTCGCGGTTAAGGGATTTGAACAGGGGGAGACGGGGAGATCGGGAGGGATTATAGGGGAACTTAGCGGAGATCGGCGAGCAGGGCGCGGAGTTCGCGCTCGGGGTCTTCGTGGTGCTGGTCGAGGGCGAGTTGGAGGGCGGCGGCGAGGAGGGGTTTGGCTTCGGCGCGGCGGTCGAGTTGCAGGAGGAGTTTGCCGAGGAGGATGCGGGGCATCATCCAGTCGGATTTTTTCGCGACGCAGTATTCGAAATGAGGGATGGACTCGACGGCGCGGTTTTCGGCGACGAGGGCTTGGGCGAGGCTGAAGCGGAAGAGCTCGTTGTCGGGTTGAGTGGCGACGAGGGGGGCGAAGATTTCCGAGCGCGTGGGCATGGGGAGAGATTAACGGTGAGAGGACGGATTGAGCTCAGAATTTTTTAACCACAGATGGACACAGATGAACACGGATAAAGGCAAAAGCGGAGAGGTGACCACGAAAGACACGAAACGCGCGAAAGATTTAACCACGGATGAACACGGATGGACACGGATTCGGAGGAGGAACCACGAAACACACGAAATACACGAAACGCGGGAAAGGTTTTAACCACGAATGGACACGAAGGGACACGAACGAACGGCGGGCCGAGAGGCTTGGCAGCGAGAGGTGGGTTTTGGATGCCGAGAGTCTTTGCGCTCGGTGATGGTGGGTTTGGAGGGCGCGGCGTGGGCGGAGGGACGGCGGTTGGAAACCGCCGCTCCGGGGGGCGTGACGAAAAGAGTTTGAGCGGCCGGTGGCCGCGGGGAACTCAGCAGACTCTGCGGCAGGGATGCCGCAGTCACTTTACGGAACTGCGGTCGCTTACACTTCGTCGACGAAGACGACGACGCCGGTGGCGTTGTCGGGGCCGCCGCGGCGGACAGCGAGCATCACGATTTCGCGGATGATGTCGTGAGGGGAGTTTGAAGCGCCCATTATCTCGCCTAGCTCGGAGTCGGGGATCATGCGCGTGACGCCGTCGGTGCAGAAGAGGTAGCGGTCACCAGCGACGAGGGGGCGTGAGATGAGATCGACGTCGGGGGGCGTGGGCTGGCCGATGCAGCGGGTGAGGGCGTTGCGGTTGGCCTCGTGATAATAGACGACCTCGCCACGGGCGCGGCGCAGGCGGGCTTCGTTTTCGACGGAGTGGTCCTCCGTGACGCGGATGAACTCGCGACCGCGCAGCAGGTAGGCGCGGGAGTCGCCGACGTGGGCGATCTCGAAGGTTTTGCCGCGGATGCAGCCGAAGGTGAGCGTGGTGCCGATGCCCATGGCGGGGCTGATCTTGTGGCCGAGGGCGGCGACGCTTTCGTTGGCGTGATGGACGATGGTCGTGAGGTCGAGATTGCCATCGGCCGGCAGGGCGTGGAGGGCACCGAGAATCTCGTCGACGGTTTGCTGGGCGGCTTCGGCGCCGCCGGGCAGGCCACCGACGCCATCCGCGATCCCGAAGATCCGCGCGGCTTCATCGAACAGGTAGCGGTCCTCGTTGTTTCGGCGGACGCGGCCGATATCGGTGAGCGCTGCTGCGCGGAGCAAAGGCATGGGATTTGCGAAAACGTAACGCGCGACTCGGTCAGGCGAAAGGATGAAATTTTTCGCTACGCGTTTTCCGTGTTAAGGTAGTAAACTCCGTTTGCGGCAAACAGGAGAGGAAAAGGCGGCCATAACTTTTCGCGAGCAGGCGCGAATCGAGCAGGGTAATGAGGCCGCGATCCGTTTGCGTGCGGATGAGGCGGCCCACGCCCTGGCGGAATTTAATCAACGCATCGGGCAGCGTGAGTTCGTTGAACGGACTGCCGCCGGCGTCGCGGATGTGTTCGCATTTCGCCTCGGTGATCGGGTGCGTAGGCGGATCGAACGGCAGGCGCGTGATGATGACCTGCGCGAGCGAATCGCCGGGGACATCGACGCCGGTCCAGAAACTATCGGTGCCAAAGAGCACGGCGTTGCCGAGGTCGCGCATCTGGTTGGTCAACTCGGTGCGCGAGAGGTCGGCGCCCTGCATGAGAAAAGGCCGGCCGGCGGCGCGGAAGCCGGGCTCCAGTTTTTCCGCGATGGCGCGCATATCGGTGTAGCTCGTGAAGAGCACGAGCGAGCCCCCGCGCACGGCCTGCACGCAGAAGCCCACGTAGTCCGCGAGGACATCGAGCGCGAGCTTGGCCTCCTGCGGGGAGGGCAGCGGGACATCGGAGGCGACGTAGACGCGCATATTGCGCTCGAAGTCGAAGGGGGATTTCACGACGACGGCGTGGGCATCGTCGGCGCCGATGCGCGCGGCAAAGGGCTCGATCTGCCCGCCCATGGCGAGCGTGGCGCTGGCGCAGACGACGCTCGTGCCACAGCCAAAAAGATGCTCGCGCAGCGCGGGCGCGACGTCGATGGGCGCGCTGCGGAGGGTGACGATGGTCTGCTTCCGCCCGCCGCGTTCGCCCCAATAAACGTGATTCGGATCGCCGAGCGTGAGCCACGTGGTGATGCCAGCCTGCAGGGCTTTGATACGCTGTTTTTGCTCGAGCATCTCGTCGCGCTCGCGGCCATCCTCGAGTTTGTCGCCGAGCTTGCCGAGCAGGCGGTGGAGCGCGCCGAGCGGGCCATCGAGCGTGGGCTCGGCGACGCCCGGCTCGCGGACGCGGACGACGGAGCGCGGCGCGAGGAGCGTGGCGGCGAGGAAATCGAAAAACTGCCGCGAGGCGTCGAGCGCATCGACGACGAGTTGCTGCGCTTCGGGTCCGCCGAGCTTGCGGAAGATGCCGCGCTTAGTGCGCGGGTTGAAAAGGTATTTCAGGGCGCGGTCGACGCTGTAGCTGGAGAGCGAGAGACCGAAATTATCAGTGGCGACCTCGGGGACGGTGTGGGCTTCGTCGAGGACCACAAAGTCGTCGGCGAAGAGGACGCCGCGGGTGTCCTTGGGCGCGCCGTTGGCTTGAGCGCCACCGGAGCCGATGAGGGCGAAGAGCAGCGCGTGGTTGACGATGACGAGATTGGCCGAGCGCATGCGCGCGCGGGCGCGCTGGTAGAAACACTTTTCCGGGTCGCAGTGTTTGCGCGAGCACGAGGAAGAGTCGGCATTGACGACATCCCACACCTCGATGCGCGGCGGCGGGCGAAGCTCGTGGCGCAGGCCCGTGGGGGTGACCTCGGCCCACTCGGCGATGCGCTTCAGCTCATCGTAATCGGCATCGGCGAAGAGCGTGGAGCGGTCGGCGAGGGCGTGGCCGAGGCGCGTGGTGCAAAGGTAGTTGGATTTGCCGACGAGGACGGCGGATTTGAAATCGGCATACTTCGCGAGCTCGGGGCGGGACTTGAAGAGCCGGCGGCACTTGGGGAGGTCGGAGGTCTCGAGCTGTTCCTGGAGGGAAATGGTGTGCGTCGAGACGATGAGCTGGCGGGATTGGTCGACGGCGTGGATGAGGCCCGGGATGAGGTAGGCGAGGGACTTGCCGACGCCGGTGCCGGCCTCGAAGAGGAGGGGCTCGTCGCCCTTCATGGCGGCGGCGACGGCGCGGGCCATTTCCTCCTGTTGGGGGCGGTGATCGAGCGATAGGGCGGTCTGCAACCAGCCGGCCTCGGAGAAAATCTTGGCGGCGAGGGCGGGCGCATGGCTGGGGGGCGCAGGCGCTGGGCCGGAGTCGTCGCGAAGGCCAATCATGAGAGGAGCGGGTCAACCAATGGGCGAGTCGGGGGTGGCGCAAATGAAAAGGCGTTTTAGGCCGAGGGTTGGGAAAGGCGATGGACGCGGAGAGGGGCGGAGGGATGGCCACAAAAAACGCAAAAAATGGGTTCGGCGGGTGCCAGTGTGCGTGGCGCCCATAGGCGCGCGGAGTTTTTTTAGGGGAGGGGGCCGGCGGTGCAGCGTGAGTTTGCCGGACACTCCATGGGGTAGCGGCTGTAGTGTTTATTTAGACGATCGCTATAAGCTGGAAAAACGATGCTATGCGCTTAACCTGTCCGGCGTCATGAAAATGAAATTACCCCTGTTGGTGGTGTCGCTCGGGTTGGCGGTGGCCGGGGCTGGTTGCAAATTCCCCAGCAGCGGCACGGTGTATGATCGCCGGCAGGTGGGGCACTCGATGAGCGTCGAGACGGGGGATATCGTTTCGATCCGCAATGTGAAAGTCGAGGGACGCAATACGGTGATCGGCACCGGTGGCGGTGCCATCGTGGGCGGCGCGGCGGCTTCGGGTGGATCGGGCGTCGGTGGCGCGATTGCGCAGGCGGCGGGTGTGGTCGGCGGTGCGATCGCGGGCGAGGCCGTGGAAGAAGTCGCAACGCGCGGGACCGCGCAGGAATTGATGATCAAGACCAGCTCGGGCCGGACGATTGCGGTCGTGCAGGTCGTGGGTAATGAAGGACCCTTTGCCGTGGGCGAGCATGTGCAACTCCTCGATGGCGCGGGTGGCACGACGGTGCGCCGGCTCAATTGACGATGCGAGCGAAGCACGGGTGGGGGAAATGCCTGGCGGGATTGCTGGCGGCGGTGACGCTGCTGGCGCTGGGGGGGTGTGCGGTGGAGTTGGCGCAGGCGCGTCCGCCGGATGAGAAGCCTTTTGGCGAAGTCGAACACGAAGATCGCGGCGAGGTGGTCTCGGTGGTCGACACGAAAATCGATTTGCGCACGGGGCAAGGGCGCGTGCTCGGGACGACTCAATCGGTAGGGGTCGGGCCGATCGGCGTCGGCGTGCCGATCACGCTGGGCGGGGAGAGCAAGCGCGAGGTGCCGGGCGAGGATATTACCGTCAAGCTGAAGTCGGGGAAGCTGGTGCACATCGTGCAGCAGCTCAGCTCGCCGCCGTATGGCGTGGGCGAGGCGGTGAAGGTGCAGTACGAGAAACCGAATCGAATCACCGGCGAGGCGCGCACGCGGGTGGTGCGAGGGGAGTATTGAGGAGGGAGCGAAGGGACTGGAGGGGAGCGAAGGGGGTGGTGGGGGAGGAAGAGGTGAGGTAGGAAACGAGGAAGGTTGCTGAGTGAGAGAGCGGGTGGGAGGGATGGGTGGGGACCGCTCATCTGCGCTGATTTTTTAGGAGCGAGTGGGTGAGGCTGAACGGTGCGGGCTTCGCCTGATCGGCGAAGCGCGAGGGTGAAGGGGGGGTGAAGGGGGGAAGGGGGTGAGGGACTGGGAGGTGTGTGTGATACGCCCAGAGCGGTCTGTGGTGCAATTTGTGGGGAGTGGGTGGTGAGGGTGCGTGGGTGTGTCGACGGGGAGGGGTTTATATTTCGTTAAAATATTATTTATTAATTACTTATGAATTATTTTAGGGCCGAATGCGTTGCGACAAATTAAGGCTTCTAAAGGTAACTATAGGTTGGGTGGACGGGGGGATTGAGGCGAGTGGGGCGGGCTGGAGGGTGGGGGAGGCAGGCGCGGGGTACCATCGCGGCTGATGGGTGCGGGCCAGCGGCCCGCGCTCCCAGGGGGGCGCTGGAGGCGGTCGCGTTTCCCGGAGCGGCTTGCTGGCGCTCGCCGCTACTAGGGAGGCTGCGGGCGTTGCCGCCGCTCAGTCCACGATCAGGACGTGGTCGCCGACGCGGACTTGCTCGTAGAGCTCGACGATCTCGATGTTGCGCAGGAGGACGCAGCCGGAGCTGAGGGGCTCGCCGATGCGGTCTTCGTGGTTGGTACCGTGGAGGTAGACGTAACGCTCGTAGGTGTCGACGTTGCCGCCGCGGTTGACACCGGGCTCGAGGCCGCGGAGCCAGAGGATGCGGCCGGTGACGAGGTCGGTCTTGGTGGGCTCGAGGTCGAGGGCCTCATTATAATGGCGGCCGGTGGGGACGCGGGCCTTGAAGACCATGCCGGGGGGCTGGCCGGCGCCGATGCGCTCGGCGATCTCGTGGAGGCCGCGCGGGGTGCCGAGGGAATCCTTGATATTCGAGGGCGGACGCTTGGAGGTGGAGACGACGTAACTCTTTACCAGTTCACCTCGGCGGTAAAATTGCATCGTCGCTGTACCGATGCGGACGAAGAGAAGCCGCTCTCCGGGCTTGATGCCGAGGCGGGCGCAGGTTTTGTTGAACAACTCCAAAGGAGACTCACTCGTGAACAATGCATCCATCAATGTCGGTATCGTCGGCGCGACGGGCGCCGTCGGTCAAGAGCTGCTGAAGCTTTTGCATGAGCGTAATTTTCCCATGGCCTCGCTGCGGCTCTTTGCCTCGGCGCGGTCGGCGGGCAAAGTCATCGAGTACGCCGGCAAGAAATTCACGGTCGAAGAGGCCAAGCCGGGCGTGTTTGCCGACGTGGACGTGGCGTTTTTCGCGGCGGGCGGCACCGTGACTCGCGCACTGGCGCCGGACGCGGTCAAGGCGGGCTGTCTCGTCATCGACAAGAGTTCGCACTACCGCCAGGACCCCGACGTGCCCCTCGTGATCCCGGAGATCAATCCCGAGGGCCTGCGGAAGAACAAGGGCATCATCGCTAACCCGAATTGCTCGACGGCCGTCACGCTCATGGCGCTCTGGCCGCTGCACAAGGCGTTTGGCCTGAAGCGCTATTTCGCGTCCACTTACCAGTCTGTCTCCGGCACGGGGGCCGAGGCGGTGCAGGAGCTGGAATCGCAAATCCAGGCCTACGTGAAGGGCGAGCCCATCACGAAGAAGGTCTATCCGTACCAGATCGCGTTTAACGTCATCCCGCAGGTCGACTCGTTTGGCCCGAATGGCTACACGGGCGAAGAGACCAAGATGATGCTGGAGAGCCGCAAGATCATGGGTCTGCCGAATCTCAAGGTTTCCGCCACCACGGTCCGCGTGCCGGTCGTGCGCGCCCATTCGGTCGCGGTCAACGCGGAGTTTGAGCGCCCGGTGAGCGTCGAGGCGGCCCGTGCGGCCATCGCGGCGTTTGAGGGGGCGGAGCTCGTCGATGATCCGGCGACGAAGTCGTACCCGACGCCCCTCGATTTCAGCCGCAAGGTGAAGTGTGGCGTGGGCCGCATCCGCATCGACACGGCGCTGGACAACGGTCTCGCCCTATGGGTGAGCGGCGACAACCTCTGGAAGGGCGCGGCGCTCAACGCCATCCAGAACGCTGAACTCATGGCGCGCGAGGGGCTGTTCAAGGGCCGCGGCGCGCTGGCGGGCGTATAAAAGTTATCCGGTTTACGGGCGGCGGTTGGGAGGATGGGTTGCGCCCGCCGCTCAGGCCGCCCCGCGTCATCCTTAAAATTGAATCTTGTCATAGGTGCTGGCGGCCCGTTTTGATGAACCCTCGGCTTGGACGCCTAGCTCAGTTGGTTAGAGCACCTCGCTTACACCGAGGGTGTCGGGGGTTCGAGTCCCTCGGCGTCCACCACTTCTCTTTCATTCCTAAACATCCTAATGCGACACACGATCTCCGTCCTCGTTGAGAACAAGTTCGGCGTTTTGGCCCGCGTCTCCGGTCTCTTTTCCGGCCGCGGCTTCAACATCGAATCGCTCAATGTAGCGCCCACGCACGATGCCACGCTGTCGCGCATCACGGCGGTCCTAAAGGGCGACGATGCGTCGCTCGAGCTGTGCATCCGCCAGTTGCGCAAGCTCATCAACGTCGTCGAAGTCCTCGACTTCAAGGATGGCCAGGCCGTCGCCCGCGAGCTGATCCTCGCCAAGGTCCGCGCCGATGTGAAGACGCGCCCCGAGGTGCTCCAGATCGCGGACATCTTCCGCGCGAAGATCGTCAATCTCAGCCCGGACTCGCTCATCATCGAGGCCACCGGCGACGACGAAAAAGTCACCGCGCTGCTCGGCCTCCTCGAGCCGTTTGGCATTCTCGAACTCGCTCGCACGGGTCGCCTCGCGCTCAAGCGCTGAGACCTTTTAAATTTTTCCCTGCTCAACCCCGAACTCTAACTCTTTCATCACATCATGCCCGCCAAAGTCTACACCGACAAAGACGCCGACCTCGGCGTGTTCCAAAACAAAACGCTCGCCGTCCTCGGCTACGGTTCGCAGGGCCACGCCCATGCGCTCAATCTGAAGGACAGCGGTTGCAAGGTCATCATCGGCCTCTATCCGGGTTCCAAGTCCAAGGCCGTCGCTGAGCAGCACGGCTTCGAGGTCGTCGACACCGCCGAGGCGGTCCGTCGCGCCGATGTGATCATGGTTGGCCTGCCCGACATGAAGCAGGCTGATGTCTACCTCTCGGACATCCTCCCGAACCTCTCCAAGGGCAAGACCCTCCTCTTCTCCCACGGTCTCTCCGTCCACTTCGGCCTCATCAAGCTGCACAAGGACATCGACTGCATCATGGTTGCCCCGAAGGGCCCGGGCCACATGGTCCGCCGTCTCTACGCCGAGGGCAAGGGCATGCCGGCGCTCATCGCCGTCGCGCAAGACAAGTCCAAGAAGGCCAAGAAGACCGCGCTCGCCTGGGCCAAGGGCATCGGCTCGACCCGCGCCGGCGTGCTCCAGACCGATTTCAAGGAAGAGACCGAGACCGATCTCTTCGGCGAGCAGGCCGTCCTCTGCGGTGGCGCCAGCGCCCTCGTGCAGGCTGGTTTCGAGACCCTCGTCGAGGCGGGTTACCAGCCCGAGATGGCTTACTTCGAGTGCCTCCACGAGCTGAAGCTCATCTGTGATCTCATGTACGAGTCCGGCATCGCCGGCATGCGCTTCTCCATCTCCGAGACCGCCAAGTACGGCGACATCACCCGCGGCCCGCGCGTGATCAACAAGGCCACCAAGGCCGAGATGAAGAAGATCCTCAAAGAGATCCAGTCCGGCCAGTTCACCAAGGAGTGGGTCAAGGAGCACAAGGGCGGCCTCAAGAACTACAACGCTCTCCTCAAGAAGGGCGAAGCCCACCAGATTGAGAAGACCGGCGCGTACCTGCGCTCCATGATGCCTTGGATGACCAAGAAGAACATCAAGGGCGTGCAGGCCTCGTACTCCTAATCGGTTCTCATCACAGAGGCCACAGAGGCGGCGAGGAGGGCACTATTTGCTCTTCTTCCACTCTGTGGCCTCTTTGCTTTTCCACCTGCTCCACCGCGCTTCGCTCATGACCAAGATCATCCTCGCCACCCGTAAAAGCCCGCTCGCCCTCGCGCAGACCGAGATGGTCGCCGCGCGCCTGCGTGAAGCGCTCGGCGTCGAGACGGAATTGCTGAAGATTGTCACCACCGGCGACAAGCAGACCGAGTGGTCGCTCGAGAAAAAGGGCGGCAAGGGCCTCTTCACGAGTGAACTCGAGGGCGCACTCACGCGCGGCGAGGCCGATATCGCCGTGCATAGCACGAAGGATCTGCCGGGCGACATGCCGCCCGGCCTCGCGATGGCCGGCTACATGCCGCGCGCCGATGCGCGCGATGTGCTCGTGCTCCGCGCCGACGTCGAGACGCCGCACACAGTCGCCACGGGCAGCCCGCGTCGCCGTATGCAACTCGCGCGGCGTTTCCCGGGCGTGGCGTTTAGCGAGATTCGCGGCAATGTGGACACACGACTCCGCAAGATCGGTGAGCAGCGCGTGGCCGACGGCTCGATCCTCGCGGCGGCGGGCCTCGCGCGCCTCGGCTTTACGAGCTGGCCGAACATCAAGTTTGTCCCTCAGGCCCTCGATGAGATGGTGCCGGCGGTCGGGCAGGGGGCCATCGGCATCCAGTGTCGCGCGGGCGAGACGGGGCGTTTCGCCGCGGCCTTTGACGCGATGACGGCGAAGCACGTCACGCTCGAGCGGGCCTTTCAGGCGGCGCTCGGCGGCGGTTGCCACACGGCGTTTGCGGCGCATGCGACCGACGATGCACTTTACCTTTTCCACGAGAATGTCGGCGTGCACCGGCTCGCGCTGAGCGCGGGGGATTTTGCCGCTCCCGTCGCGACCGCGGCGCGGGTGTTGAAACAACTTGGGCTCTTATAAATCGGTTTTCGCTGCCGGCACTTTTACTCAATCACTTTGAAATCGTCTCCCTCCACTGTCCTCGCCGGTCGCCGCATCGCTGTCACTCGCGCTCGCGATCAGGCCCCGGAACTCACCGCCAAACTCTCCGCGCTTGGGGCGGAGGTGATCGAGTTGCCGCTCATCAAGGTCTCCAAGGATATCGAGCTCGACCCGCTGGCCGATATCATGCTCGAGCTGGGCAGCTACGATTGGATCATTTTCACCAGTTCGAATGGCGTGAAATATTTCATGGAGGAAGTGTTTCGCATCTTCGACGACATCCGCTCGCTCGGCCTGCTGCGCTTCGCCTGCATCGGCGATACCACGGCGAAGGCGATTCGCTCGTATCACTTGAAGGTCGAGTGCCAGCCGAAGATCGCCACGGCGGATGCCCTCGCCGACGAACTTATCGCCACCGGCAGCCTCGACAGCGCGCGCGTCGTGGTGATCACGGGCAATATGAACCGCGACGCCATCGTGCAGAAACTCGAAGCGGCCCGCGCGATCGTCGACACCCTGCAGGTTTACAAGACGGAGAAGACCGATCTCAGCGCGGAGCCCGCTGCGGCGGATTTCCGGGAGAAGGGCGCGGATGCGATTCTCTTTGCGAGTTCGTCGGCCGTGCAGTCGTTCGTCGATCAGGCTGCCGCGCTCACGCTCGGCAAAGGCGCCACCCGCCCGCTCGCCGGCAGCATCGGGCCGCAGACGAGTGAGACCATGAAGGCCGTCGGCATGCCCATCGATTTTACCGCGAAGACGCCGAGCCTCGACAGCTTGGTGGAAGCTCTGGTTAAAAAACTCGCCCCATGAAAGTCCCCTTCCTCGACCTGAGTCTGCAGCACAAGGCCATTCGCGAGCAGGCGCTCGCGGCGCTGACGGCAACGTACGACGCGACCCGCTTTTGCCTCGGCAAGGATGTCGAGGATTTCGAGAAAGCCTTTGCCTCGACGCTCGGTTATCCGCGCACGCTCGCGATGAATAGCGGCACCGCGCCGCTCCACGTCGCTTGCATGATCGCGGGCTTCGGCCCGGGCGATGAAGTGGTGACTGCGCCGTTTACCTTTATCTCCTCGGCCTGGGGCATCAATTACGTCGGCGCGACGCCGGTCTTCGCCGATGTGGAGGAGGGGACCTTCAATCTCGATCCCGCCAAACTCGAAGCCGCGATCACGCCGCGCACCAAGGGCATTATCGTCGTCCATCTCTTCGGCCAGCCGGCGCGGATGGATGAGATCATGGCCATCGCGCGGAAGCATAAGCTCTTCGTCATCGAGGATTGCGCGCAAGCGGTCGGTGCCCGTTACAACGGCACTCCCGTCGGCACCATCGGCGACGTCGGTACTTTTAGTTTTTATCCGACGAAGAATCTCGGCGGCTGCGGTGAGGGCGGAGCGCTGGTCGCGAAGGATGAGAAGCTTCACAACACCGCGCGCCATATCCGCGTCCACGGTTCCGATCGCCGCTACTACCACGACATCATCGGCGGCAATTTCCGCATGGATGGTTTTCAGGGCGCGCTGCTCAATGTGAAGCTGCCGCATCTCGCCGCGTGGACCGCGCGCCGCCAGGAGATCGCGGGGCGCTACCTCGCCGGCATCAAGCTCATCGATGTGCGCCTCCCCGAGCAGCCCGGCTACGGCAAATCGGTCTTCCACCAATTCACGATCCGCCACCCGCGCCGCGATGCGTTGCGCGAGCACCTCACGAAGCACGAGGTGGGCACCGACTTGATCTATCCCGTGCCGCTGCACCTGCAGAAGTGCTACGCCGGCCTCGGCAAGGGCGTGGGCTCTTTTCCCGTCGCGGAAAAAGCAGCCAACACTTGCGTGAGCCTCCCGATCTTCCCCGAGTTGACCGATGCGCAGGTGGAGCATGTGATCAGGAGCATCAACGCGTTCTAACCCACCGCCCCTTCAGAAGGTGGACGGCGACCTCCGGGCGCCGTCTAAAAACTCCCGGCCGCCTCTCCAGTTCGCCACCGCACGCATCTCCGTCCGTGTTCATCTGTGGTTAAATTGAATCAGCCGAGCTTTCGTGTATTTCGTGTGTTTCGTGGTTAACCTTCTCCCATGATCGACGGCATCCGATTCAAAGTTTGCGGGCTCACCGCGTTGGTGGACGCCGAGTTTGCTGACCGTTGCGGGGCGGACTACCTCGGCTTCATCCTCTACGCGAAATCACCGCGCCATATCGCGTTGGAGACGTACCGCTCGATGTCGAAGCACTTGCCGGAGCGGCGAAAAGTGGCCGTCACGGTCGAGCCTAGCGTGGCCGAACTTGAAGCCATCAAAGCCGCCGGCTTCGACTACTTCCAAATCCATTTTCGCCACGACCTGCCACTCGCGAACGTCGCCGCATGGTCCGCGCTGGTGGGCCCGGAAAAATTGTGGGTGGCGCCGAAGTTGCCGCCTGGGACCGATGTATCCGCCGAACTGTTACCACTCGCGAAGTATTTTCTCCTCGATACTTTCCACGCCGGCGGCTTTGGCGGCTCGGGAGTGACCGGTGATTGGGGAAAATTCGCCCGCCACCAAACCGGCCATCCCGAGAAGACGTGGATCCTCGCTGGCGGCCTCAACCCCGACAATATCGGCGAAGCCCTGCGCGCGAGCGGCACGCGCTTCGTGGATGTGAACAGCGGCGTGGAATCGGCACCGGGCGTGAAAGATCACGCGAAGCTGAAGAAATTCGTCGTGCGCCTGCACGAGAGCCGCGTGGCCTCGGGCCAGGCCTGAAGTGACTGCGGCTTCCAGCCGCAGAGTCGTCGGAGTTAATTGCGAGCGACAGCGAGCCACTAATTTCATTAGGGCCGGCGCTCGTCGCCTGGCCGTCACGCAACGGACGTGATAGCCGCGACGGCCTGCCGACAAGCGGCAGCCCTACATGAATTCAGCGGCTCGCTACGCGAGCGATAGGCTCCGGAGACTCTGCGGCAAGATGCCGCAGCCACTTTAATTCCTCACGCCACCGCCGCGCTCAGCGCGCCCTCGTGTTCGAGGAGCTGGCGCTTGATGTCTTCGCCGAAGGCGAAGCCGGTGAGGGAGCCGTCGCTGCCGATCACGCGATGGCAGGGAATGAGGAGGCAGATGGGATTGGTGGCGTTGGCGCGGCCCACGGCGCGCGAGGCGAAGGGCTTCCCGAGTTTCGCTGCGAGCTGGCCGTAGCTGCGGGTTTCGCCGGAAGGGATGCGTATCAGCTCTTTCCACACGCTGTACTGGAAGGTCGTACCGACGGCGGCGAGCGGCACGGTGAAGGTCTGGCGCTGTCCGGAGAAATATTCGCCGACCTCGCGGCGCACGGCAACGGCGCGGGCGGGTTCGCGCACGAGTTCGCCGGCGTCGAAGCGGTCGCGAAGTTCGGCGAGGCCGCCGAAAGCGGTGGCGACGATTGCGCCGCGGTCATCGAGGGCGACGGCGAAATCGCCGACGGGCGTGGGGAAGAGGTCGTAGTAGTGTTTCATTTTTAAAGTGGTCAGGTCGGCATCGGTTGCAGGAATTGCCAGAGGTGGGCGGTGGCGAGGCTGCGGTACGGCGCAAACATCGGCATGAGGCGCCGCGTGGCATCGACGTCGGGGCGCTCCTCGAGCTTGAGCAGGGCTTGGAGGCCGCTGGTGACGCCGGTGTCGCCGTAGGGTACGCAATCGGGAAAGCCGAGGGCGCGCATCATGAGGTAGTTGACCGACCATGGTCCGAGCCCGCGAATCTCCAGCAGTGTCCGCTCCGCGCGGGTGGCCGAAAGATTGCGCAGGCCTTCGAGGTCGAGCTGGCCCGAGGCGACGAGCCGTGAGGTCTGGATGACGTACTCGGCCTTTTGCCGCGAAAATTGCAGCGGCAGCAAATCTGCCGGCTCGAGCGCCGCGACCGCTGCCGGAGTGGGCGGCGCATAGAGTCCGTCGGCGAAGGGCGTGCCGGCGCGCTCCATCAGGCGGCGCTTGAGCAGGCACGCAAAGGCGAAATTGATTTGCTGGCCGATGATGGCCCACAGCAGACCCTCGAACACCGAGTGGGTGCGGCTGATGCGCAACTCGGGTCGGCCCTCGACGAGGCGTGCGAGGCCGAGCTTGCGGGCGAGGCGCGAAAACGCGGCGGCGTCTTCGTCGAGGCCAAGCAAGCCCACGACGATGGCGTGAGCTTGGGCGGGCAGAGGTAGCGCCGGCATCTTGCCGGCACCAGATGAGGGAGATGAGCTGGATGAAACGTTCTGCCGGCTGGAAGCCGGCGCTACTTCGACGGCGACCGCGATCTCGGTTTGCGACAGCTTCATTCGGATCAGCGCAGGGCCGCTGCTGAGTTGGACCACACAGATGTAGTCGTCGCCGACGAGGCGCTCCGTGACGGCTTGGGTGTCGCGGCTCAGCGCGCGGCGAAGGTAGGGCAAGAGAAAGCCCTTGGGCAGCGCGAGGGTGAAGTTCGTCGCGGTGCGCAGTTCGCGGTAGGCGGCGGGCGTGAGGCCGGTGAGGCGGCGGAAGTGTTCGTGGAACGACGAGACTGCCTCGAAGCCGACTTCGACGGAGATCGCGCTGAGGGCGGCATTGGTGGCGAGAAGGCGCTGCTTGGCCGCGCCGATGCGCGCGCGCAGCAGAAGATCGGCGGGAGTGGTGTGGTAGTGCTGGCGGAAGAGTTCGAAAGCCCGCGTCGCGCCGAAGCCGGAGCGACGCACCACAGCGCGCGCATCGGCAAACGCGGCGGGATTGGCCCGCACTTCGGCGGCGACGGTCTCGATCGTTTCGAGGACGGGATCGGCACCGCGCGCGAAGTCATCGGGGTGGCACTTCTTGCAGGCGCGCAGGCCGGCCTCGCGCGCGGCTTCGCAGGTGGGGAAGAACTTGACGTTTTCCGGCTTGGGCTTGCGGGCTTTGCAGGACGGCAGGCAGTAAATGCCGGTCGTCAGCACGCCGGTGAAAAAGCGGCCATTGTAAGACGCATCGCCCGCGAGGAGGCGCCCGTACATCGTGGCATTGGTCAATCGCATGACGCTACCATAGCACGGCGGCGGCGGGCTGTCGTCCGGATAATTCCGGTGCAATTTTTCTTCGGAGCGCGGGCCGCTGGCCCGCTTTTAAAAGGCCCAAAGGATGCGGGCCAGCGGCCCGCGCTCCCAGGTCCCACCTCGGTTACAACTTGGCTTTAATCGACTCGATCACCGCGGCGTAGTCGCCTTCGGAGAGCAACTGCTTGTTGGCGGGCATCATCTCGAAGGGTGCGCCCCACGCGGCGCCGCCTTCGTACTTCGGCACGAGGTGCATGTGGAGGTGGGGGAGCTTGTCGGAGTAGGCGCCGTAGTTGATCTTCTTGGCACCGGTGGCGAGCTTGATGGCTTTGGCAGCGCGGGCGACGTCGCGCATGAAGAGTGTCAGCTCGGCGTCGGGCAGCTCGAAGAGTTCGTTGACGTGCGCCTTGTACGCGACGACGCAGCGGCCACGGTGAGTTTGCTCGCGAAAGAGGTAGAGCGTCGAGGCGCTTAGCGGGGCGATCTCGATCATGAGATCGGTCAGGCGCTGGTCTTTGCGGCAGTATTGGCAATCGGGGAGTTCGCTCATGGGAAAGACGATTTAATTCGCGAGATACTTACTTCTGCAAGCCACGGAGCGTTTGCTCGACGACGGCGATGTCGCGGGTGGCCCTGGCGGGCCGCGGGAACTCGTCGTTGAAAACGTGGAGCGGGCCGTGCTTTTCGATCTTGGCATGCGATTCGTCGATCTGGCCGGCGGCATCGAGAGCGGGGGCGAGGCTCAGGTTGAATTTTTCCGCGACGAAGCGATACACGGCCGCGCGCTTCGACGGACCGTAGTCGTGTTTCTCCGCGGGCAGGTGCACGTTCGCGGTATTCTGCGGCACGCCGTAGTAGCCGTAGATTTTTTGAAGGAAGGGAAACTCGATGTCGGGCACGTGCTGAGTCCAATCCGCCCCGTCGGAAACAACGAGCAGTGGGCGCGGTGCGGCAAGCGCGGCGATCATCGCATTGTTGGCAAAATGATCGGCGCTGCGGTGGACGGGTTGTCCGCTCTCGCACTGGCAGCCTCCGAAAAAATACGACGACACCATCACCACCGGCGCGCTGAGGGTGACGCGCGAGTCGAGCGCGGTGAGGAGAAAAGTCTGTGTGCCGCCGCCGGACTCGCCGGTGACCGCGACGCGTTTGGTATCCACGCCGTCGAGCGAGAGCAGGTAGTCGAGCGCGCGCATGCTGTTCCACGTCTGCAGCGTCTGGGTGAAGGGCTTTTTGTGCGCGTCCTGCCCGACCTGCAGCGAGGAGTCGCCGTAACCAACCATTTCGATCGAGAGCACGATAGCGCCCATGCGGGCAAAGGTGCCGCTGCGCGCCTGCACCGTCTCGGTGAAGCGACCCTGTTTTTCGAAATCATCGGGGGTCTTGATCGCGACGCCGTGGCCGTGCGTGGTGAGGATCGCCGGCATGGGCCCTTTGGCATTGAGCGGGCGGTAGAGATTGCCCGTGACGAAGTAGCCGGGCACCGACTCAAACGCGATGTTTTCGACCGTGTAGCCGTCGAGCGTGCGCTTGCCGCGCACGATAGGATTGAGCGGCGTGCGCTTCGGGTAGGGCGAGAGGCCGACACCTTCTTGAATGCGCTGGCGGACGTGTTGTGCATAGGCGTCCCACGAGGTCTTGTCGGGGAATTGGGCGAGGGCGGCGTCGAGCATGGCCTTGCCCTGCTCGGGCTTCAGGTAGGCGCCGACGCAGAGCGCGGGGCCGCTCTCGGGCGCGGGGGGCAGGCCGGGCGGGAGCCACTTAACGGCGGGCGTGGCCGCGAAAGCGGTTGAGGTGGCGGCCACGAGGAAACACAGAGCGCGGGGTAGGGGCATCCCGTGAGCGTGGGTGGGCGGAGGCGCGTCGTCACTCGTTTTCCACTGGCGCGCGACGGGGGAATAAACCTAGCTCGCGCCGTGCTCCCGCCCATTCCCGCCACCTGGCGCTCGCTCCTCAACGATGAAGTCAAACGCGACACCTATCGCGCCCTCGACGCCTTTCTCGATGAGGAAGTGGCGGCTAAGCAGACGATTCTCCCGCCGCGCGGCGATATCTTCCGGGCGCTGGAGCTCACGCACTATGACGATGTGAAAGTCCTCATTCTCGGACAGGACCCGTACCCCACGCCCGGCGATGCGCACGGCCTCTGCTTCTCGGTGCGCCCCGGCGTGCCCGTGCCGCGCTCGCTGCGCAACATCTACAAGGAACTGCAAACTGACATCCCTGGCTTTCAGCCGCCGTCGCACGGCTTTCTCGAACCGTGGGCGAAACAAGGTATCCTGATGTTGAATACGGTACTCACACTGCGCGCGGGTGAGGCCTTTTCCCATCGTGGAAAGGGCTGGGAGCACTTCACCGACCGCATCATCGAGCTCGTGAACGCCAAGCCCACGCGCGTGGTCTTCGTGCTTTGGGGCAAAGCGGCGCAGGAAAAGAAAGCCCTCATCACCGGTTCGCAGCACCGGATCGTCGAGAGCGCGCACCCGTCGCCGCTCTCGGCGCGGAAGTTTTTCGGCTGCCGCTGTTTCTCGCGGACCAATGATTATCTTGAGGAGGCAGGGCTTGCGCCGATCAACTGGCGACTGCCGCTGACCGTAAGGGGCGGCGGAATCGCGGGAACGACGGGAGACCTATTTGGCACTGGAGGCTGACGGCGGCGTCGCAGCACTCGGCGGCGGGGCTTCAGACGAAGTCGCCGGAGCAGATGCAGGCGCAGGCGCAGCGGGCTCGTCCTTGAATCGCGTGCGGATGAAAAGCTGCTCGACCTTGGTGCGGGCCCAAGGGGTTTTGCGCAGGAATTTCAGGCTGGATTTGATGCTGGGATCGTGGGTGAAGCAGCGAATCGTGATCATCATCCCGAGTTCGTCCCAGCCGTAGTGGTCGACGAGGCGGGTGAGAATTTGTTCGAGTGTGATGCCGTGGAGCGGGTCTTTGGAGCGCGGCTGATTCATCGGAAAAGGGTAAGCGAGAGGAGAGAATTCAGGCCGTGGCGTGGCTTTGCAGAGTCGCCAGCGGAATAATTTCGAGGGTGCGCTCGTGCGTGGCGGCTAGGGCGACGGGCGAGTTTACGCCCGCGTCGAGGCACTCCAGCCAGCGCGTGGCGCAGACGCACCAGCGGTCGCCAGCTTTAAGGCCCGGGAAATCGTACTGCGGCATCGGGGTGGAGAGGTCGTTGCCGATGGCCTGGCTGTAGACAAGGAACTCCTCGGTGACCTCGACGCAGACGGTGTGGCAGCCGTGATCTTCGGCGCAGGTGTCGCAGTGGCCGTTGCGAAAGAAGCCGGTCAGAGGCGCGGTCGAGCACGGCTTGAGCGGGCCGCCGAGGACATTACGCGAGGGCAGGGGAGTCATGAGGAAAAAATCGTGCCAGCCGTTTCGACGCGGTGCAATGTCAGGCTCGTAATTCCCGGCGGCTCCGGCACAAATCGGCCTCCCGTCCTCGCATCCGTCGCCATGAAACCCACGCTCAAGCTCGCTGAAACCACCACGCCCGATGGCGCGCGCCTCACGCTGCACGAGCACGACGGCTCTTTTGCTGTGCGCATCAATGGGCAGGCGCTGATGGATTCGCGCGTGGCGACCTCGGAGTTGCAGATCGGGGAGCTGGCGACCGCGAAGTTTCCCCGGTTCGGAAAATCGCGTGTGCTCATTGGTGGACTAGGACTGGGCTTTACATTGCGCAGTGCGCTGGACGGCGTGGGTCCGCATGGGGTGGTGGAGGTCGCCGAACTCGTGCAGGGGATCGTCGATTGGAATCGTACGCATCTCACCGGGCTCAATGGCAAGCTCGTGGACGACAAGCGCGTGCGCCTGCTCGTGGCCGATGTCGCGCAGGTGATCGCGAAGGCCCCGAACGCGCACTACGACGCTATCATCCTCGACACCGACAATGGCCCCTCGCCGATGGTGCAGCGGAGCAATGCACGGCTCTACGACGAGCGCGGGCTCGCGAAACTTTTTACTTCGCTGACAGCCAAGGGCCGGGCGGTGATTTGGTCGGCGGCGCCGGACAAGGCGTTTGCGGCGCGGCTGGCGAAGGCGGGCTTTAAGGTCGAGGTGGTGGCGGCGAAGGTGCATGCGACGGCGAAGCGGCCGGCGTATACGCTGTATGTGGCGGATAAGGTGCCGACGGCGGTTTGAGAACTGCGAGGCGAAGCTG
Source organism: Opitutaceae bacterium (assembly GCA_965227745.1). Taxonomy (GTDB): domain Bacteria; phylum Verrucomicrobiota; class Verrucomicrobiia; order Opitutales; family Opitutaceae; genus GAS368. The sequence continues at coordinate 305,621 of OZ245769.1, forward strand.
GACGCTACTCTGGGTCGGACGTCCTGATGCGCCAGTCGGAGACTGGCGCTACCCTGCTCTCGACACCGCGCTCCATCCGCGCACGCTGTGGGCATGGCCTCGATTTACGAAACCCTCCGGGCAGATATCATTGTTTCCATGAAGGCGCGTGACAGCGTCACGACGACTGCGCTGCGCACCGCCGATGCGGCGATCAAGCGCGCGGCGATGGACGCCAACAAGGAAATCGACGAACCACTCGTCGTCGCGACGATCCGCAAAGCGGTCAAGAATCTCACGGACGCTAACGTGGAGTTTGAAAAGGGCGGCCGCACCGATCTCGTCGCGGCCAATCTCGCCGAGATCAAGGTTCTCGAAAAATATCTCCCGCAGGGGCTCGATCCCGCGAAGCTCGATGCGCTGATCGCCGAGGCCATCACCGCCACTGGCGCGCAGTCGAAAAAGGAGATGGGCAAGGTCATCGGCTGGCTCAAGGCGCGGCCTGAGGCCGGCATCATCGACTTCGGTGCGGCCAGTAAGCTCGTGCAGGCCAAGCTGCCATGAAGTTCGCGCGCCTCGTCTCGCTGGTGTGCTGCGCGGCCCTCTTTACCGGAGTGGGTCGTGCTGCCGACGAGGTGCGGCCGCCCGAGGCCCGTTACGAGACGCGCGACAAACACGATCGCGACGGCATCGGTAAATTTTACATGGGGCGCGAGATCGCCCAATTCATGGGCCATCAGGGTGCGAGTTGGCTTGAGCGTTCGACCCGGCAGGAGGAGGAGCGCACCGATCTCCTGCTCGCCGCGCTCAAGCTGAAGCCCGGGATGGTGGTTGCCGATGTCGGCGCTGGCAGCGGGTATTTTTCCTGGCGCATCGCACAGCAGGTGGGTGAAAAGGGCAAAGTCTTCGCCACCGATATCCAGCAGGAGATGCTGGATATTTTGATGGGGCAGATGAAGAAGAATAACGTATCCAATATCGTCGTACCGGTGCTCGGTACGGTGCAGGATGCGAAGATTCCGGAGAACTCCACGGACCTCATCATCCTCGTCGACGTATACCACGAACTCGATTTCCCCTTTGAGATGACCCGCAGCATGATCAAAGGCCTAAAGCCCGGCGGGAAGCTCGTGCTGGTGGAGTATCGCGCCGAGGATCCGGAGGTGCGGATCAAGCGGCTGCACAAGATGTCTGCCGAGCAGGTGAAAAAGGAAATGGCGATTCACCCGGTCAAATTCGACGACGTGCTCGAGATGCTGCCGCAGCAACACATTTTGATTTTCCGCAAGATCGCACCTCCTCCGGCGACCACCTCCGATAAAAAACTATGACCAAGGCCGCCAAATCCAAACCGCTGACCAAACTTTCACCGTCGTTTCAGGGCGGTGCCACGTCGGCGTCCAAACCTCTCTCGGCGGTAAAGGGCAGCACGCAATCGCCGGCTGAGCACAGTGCGAAATCGACGGGTGAGCGCACCGTCGAGATCCGCGAAGCACCGATTGAGTTGGCGCAGCTTTTGAAGTTCGCCGGGCTCTTCGAGAGCGGCGGCCAGGCCAAGCAAGCGGTCGTCGACGGTGAAGTGAAGGTGAATGGCGCAGTCGAGAGCCGTAAGGGTCGGAAGCTTGTGGCGGGGGATAAGGTGACGGTAGGCGAGGAGACGGTGGTGGTGGCGGTGGAGTGAGGGGCGTGCTGCGCAGCGATGCGCGGAGAATTTTTTTTGCCGCGGATTACGCGGATCGGCGCGGATGCAGAGAGGGGGAAGGTGAGAGCTGTAGGCGCGTTCCTCATTTTGAGCCGATCGGAAGCGATTGAAGGTGCGGGTCCAGCGGCCCGCGCTCCCAGGTTCAGTCGCCTTCGAAGGGCCAGCGGCCGAGCTCGCGGTAGGTCGAGGTGCCGGTCAGGCTGTCGATGAGTACCAGTTCGGTAGCGGGCCAGCGCACGGTGGGTACGGGTTCGGCGGCTATCTTCTTTGGCTCGTAGAGGATCGTGACGTGTGGCGTGAAGGACTCTTGGGGGCGGAACTTCATGCCACAGTGGGTGAGAGCGGACCCGAGCGCGTCCCGCAGGTGCGTGATCGCCGGCTCGGGACGGGTGGCTTTTAAGACTACGGGGGTTCTCGCCTTTTTGGTCTCAAAGGTGACGGCACTATCCAGGTGCACTTCGAAGCATGACGTGAAGGCTGCGACGTTGGCGCCAGCGCTACGGACGTGGCGGAGGACGTCACTACGTACGGCCCGCTGCAAGTCCACAGAGTGCATGGAGAGATGGAGGCGAGTGTCGGGGAAGATGGGCTGAGTAAAACCGTACCGAGTGCAGAGGTCGCCGATGACATCCCCGATTTTGGCGCACGCGGGCGGATCGGGCTGCAATGCGAAGAATACGTTGCCCTGCGCTGTGTCGCTGGAGTGGTCGACAGAATAACTGAACTTCCTCATAGTGTTTAATTGAACACTACGAGCGATATGAGGTGCGATAAAAAAGCGAGGTCGGGAGACCTCGCGGAGAAGTGCGCTTGCTGCAGTTGCGTAATGAGGGAGGTTGCGAATCGCATCCGTCCGAATTCCGCGGGCGTCGTCGAGCGACACCCCTACAGAAGACTCATTCCAGTTGGAAAATCGTATTAGACTTCAGGCGTTTTTCATTCGGTGGCGCGTGGAAGAGTCGGAGTTACGGGAGCTTATCCAGATGCGTAACTCCAAGTGGATTCTTCGCTGCGCTCAGAATGACAAGGGCTAGGTCGAATATCTGAAGCGACTTTGGAGACGGATCAGATCGACGCGAGAATATCGTTCAGCGTCTTGCTCGGGCGCAGGGCGGCGTCGGCCTTCTTGTCGTCGGGCTGGTAGTAGCCGCCGACGTCGGCGGGTTTGCCTTGGACGGCGAGGAGCTCGGCGACGATCTGCTTTTCGCTGGCGGTGAGCTTTTCGGCGATGGGCGTGAAGATTTTCTTCAGGTCGGCGTCGCTGTTCTGCGCGGCGAGGGCTTGGGCCCAGTAGAGGCAGAGGTAGAAGTGGCTGCCGCGATTATCGATGGTGCCGAGCTTGCGGCCGGGGGACTTGTCGGTCTCGAGGAATTTGCCGTTGGCTTGGTCGAGCGTGTCGGCGAGGACCTTGGCCTTGGCGTGCTTCGCGACGATGCTCAGGTGCTCGAAGCTCGCGGCGATGGCGAAGAATTCGCCGAGGCTGTCCCAGCGCAGGTAGTTCTCCTGCTGGAATTGCTCGACGTGCTTCGGGGCGGAGCCGCCGGCGCCGGTTTCGAAGAGGCCGCCACCATTCATCAGGGGAACGATGGAGAGCATCTTGGCACTGGTGCCGACCTCGAGGATCGGGAAGAGATCGGTGAGATAGTCGCGGAGCACATTGCCCGTGACGCTGATGGTGTCCTCGCCCTTGACGAGGCGCGCGAGCGTGACCTTGCAAGCTTCGGCGGGCGGGAAGATGCGGATGTCGAGGCCCGCGGTGTCGTGCTGGGCGAGGTACGTCTTAACTTTGAGGAGGATCTGCGCGTCGTGCGCGCGGGCGGCGTCGAGCCAGAAGATCGCGGGCGTGGCGGAGAGGCGCGCGCGGTTGACGGCGAGCTTCACCCAATCCTGCACGGCGGCGTCCTTGGTCTGGCAGGCGCGCCAGACGTCGCCGTCCTCGACCTTGTGCTCCAATAGGGTCTCGGGTTTGGCGTCTGGGGTCTGGGGGATCGTGACGACGCGGACGGTGCCGGAGCCGGAGATTTGGAAGGTCTTGTTGTGGGAGCCGTATTCTTCAGCGGCTTGGGCCATGAGGCCGACGTTGGGGACGGAGCCCATCGTCTTGGGATCGAGCGCACCGTTCTTTTTGCAGAACTCGACGGTGGCCTGGTAGATGCCGGCGTAGGAGCTGTCGGGAATGAGGGCGAGGGTGTCGGCGGGCTTGCCGGCGGCGTCGTACATCTTGCCACCCGCGCGGATCATGGCGGGCATCGAGGCGTCGACAATCACGTCGGACGGGACGTGGAGATTGGTGATGCCGTGGTCGGAGTTGACCATGGCGATGGCGGGGCCGGCCGCGTAGGCGGCCTTGATGTCGGCTTCGATCGCGGCCTTCTTGTCGGCGGGCAGCGTCTCGATTTTCTCGACGAGGTCGCCGAAGCCATTGGCGAGATCGACGCCGAGCTCGGTGAAGGTCGCGCCGTGCTTGGCGAAGAGGTCCTTGAAGTAAACGCGGACGGCGAGGCCGAACAGGATGGGGTCGGAGACCTTCATCATCGTGGCCTTGAGGTGAAGCGAGAACAGCACGCCGGAGGCGCGCGCTTCGTTGATCTGCTTCTCGTAGAAGGCGATGAGCGCCTTCTTGCTGATGAAGGTCCCGTCGATGATTTCGCCCGCCTTGAGCGGGGTCTTTTCCTTCAGCACTTTCACGGAGCCATCGGCGGCGACGAATTCGATCTTCACGACCGTGGCGGCGGGGACGGTGACGGACTTCTCGTTGGAGAAGAAATCATCCTTACCCATCGTGACGACGGACGTCTTCGAGTCGGGCGACCACTTACCCATGGAGTGAGGGTGGGCGCGGGCGTAGTCTTTCACGGCCTTGGGCGCGCGACGGTCGGAGTTGCCCTCGCGGAGGACGGGATTGACGGCGGAGCCCTTGACCTTGTCGTAGCGGGCCTTGGCATCTTTCTCGGCGTCCGTCTTCGGGACTTCAGGATAATCCGGCACGGCGTAGCCATGCGACTGGAGCTCGGCGATGGCTTCCTTGAGCTGCGGGACGGAGGCGGAGATGTTGGGCAGCTTGATGATGTTGGCCTCGGGCTTGAGCGTCAGTGCGCCGAGCTCCGCGAGGTGATCGCCGATGCGCTGGGCCTCGGGCAGCTTATCCGAAAACACTGCGAGGATACGTCCCGCCAGGGAGATGTCGCGCGTCTCGATCGCGATGCCCGCATGCTTCGTGAAAGCCTGCACGATCGGCAGCAGAGAGTAGGTGGCGAGCGCGGGAGCCTCGTCGGTTTTCGTGTAGATGATGGTGGGCTTGGCGGACATGATGGGAGTTTAAGAGTGTAAGCGGACTATGCTAGAGGCCGTAGCGGGAATGGGTCAACCACCGCATCTCCTTTTTTCGTCGCGAAACCGAGGGCGGGCGCCAAGGTCTGAAAGGCACGAGAATCACGCGCGCAACTCCTCTTTCTGCCTCGTTTACCGCCATGAAAAAATTCCTCTTCCTGTTCCTCCTCGGTGTCGCCAGCGCCTTTGCGCAGTCGCAAAAAATCGACCTCGGCTCGCGCGGCGTGCTCACCATTTATCTGGAGGATGGGTGGACGTTCGACGTATCGGATTTCGGTGACCGCCGCATCGTGAAAATGACTCCGAAGAGCGATAAAGTGAATGCCAACTGCGAGATGACGATCACGTTTCCCGAGCAGGATCGCTTCGACACCAAGGCCCGCCTCAAGATGCGCGTGGAGATCGATGCGTCGAAATTTGAGGATCGATCGGTCGAGGGCAAGGCACGGGCGCAGGAGTTTAACCTGACCTCGGGTTACGGCTTTTACTGCACCTTCACCGATCCTGATCTCGTGGGCGCAAAACCGAAGAAGGGTGACTATAAAAATATTTCCGTCGGCTTGATTCGCCTCGCGCCGGATGTGGTGATCGAACTCGCGATCAATGCCGACGGCGTGAAGAGCGAGCCCTACCAGCAAGTGCTGGGCGCGATCGAGGGGATGGAATTTAAGGCGAAATGACGGTGAGGCGGGCTAGGCGGGAAAATTCCAAGCTCCAACAGCCAAGCTCCAATGAAACTTCAATCGCAGCCAATGAATCCCATCGTTGGATGCCTTCCGATCTTTTTTGGTCCTTGGAGGTTGGTCCTTGGTGCTTCGCCGATAGGCGGGACACCATACGAATCAGCTTATTTCTTCGCCGGAGTCGGCGGCGCCTTGGGCGTGGCGGCGGTGACGATGCGGACGACGTGATAGCTCGCGAGGGTACCGCCGACGTTTTTCATGCCGTGCTCGGCATTGGACCCGTAGAAGAAAATCGAGCCCGGGCCGCCGCGTTTCGTCACGCCATCGATGGTGACCTCCATCGTGCCCTCTTTTACGATGACGATTTCCTCGTCAGGGTGGCGATGAGCGCCGTGGGGAATCTCGCCGGGATTGAGCGTGGTGACGTGGCACTCGAATTTTTCGCAGGTGGGCGTGGGCGAATCGACGATGGAGCGACGGGCGCCGGTCTTGGTCGTGACGACGGGCAGCTTTTCCCAGTCGAAGACACTGGAGGGGAGCTTGCCGGGGAGTTTGGCTGCCGCGGCCCCTTCCGCGGGAGCGGATTTCGTGGCGAGGGTTTCGAAATTGAAGACGAGGTACGTCGAGGGGGTGGTGCCGACATTGCGGACGTTGTGAAGATCGTTGGCCGCGTAAAATAGCAGCGAGCCCGGGCCGGCGCGCTGGGTCTGGCCGTTGATGGAGATTTCGAGCGTACCGTCCTTGATGATAATGAACTCCTCGCGCGCGTGGCGGTGCGGCGGATGGGACATCTCGCCGGGCTTGAGGGTGGTGATGTGCGATTCGAATTTCTCGAAGGTGGCGCTCGGCAAATCGACGACGTCGCGGCGCTCGCCGTTGGCCGTGGGCTTGACCTTGAGTTCATCCCACACCCACACACGCGAACCGAGTTTGGCCGTCGCGGCGGCGGGTACAGACGGGGCAGGGGTAGAGTTCTGGGCCATAAGCGGAGTGACGGCGAGCAACACGAGGGCGGGAAAAGGAGTGAAGCGGAGAAGCGAAGACATGGGCGACGGGTAGGAGTTGGCGCGGTGGGTTACGCGGGGGTGGGGGCGGAGAAGATTCTGCCTTCGTGGTGCGCGAGGCAATGCGGAAGCAGTCACGCGTACGCGTCGGTTCTGAATTTGGGGCGGTAAAATAAACGCGCGGGGGCGGACGAAAGAGGGAGTTCATAGTCGACGGCGGGCGCGGCGAGGAGTAGATCAGGAATATGCAATCTGCCGCTGCCTTGCTGGCCTCCGTTTTGGTATTTGGCGGCGTTGGCGGAATCGCCGTGTGGGCGGCAGAGGACGGCTTCAAGGCGTTTGCGGAGCCCGGCGGGAGTTGGGTGGCGGAGTTCCCGTCACCGCCCGTGCGACGCGAGACCAAGGCCGGTCAAAGCGAGGGGCCCCTGACCTACACGGCGGTCGAAGTGGCCGAGGGCGCGACGTACTACATTTACTCGCTCACGGTTTCACTCGCGGAAAAGGACACGGCTTTCACTCGCGTTCGTACACGCAATGAGACGCGGGCGCTGCACACCTATATCGAAACCAATGCGGCGGCCCTCGGCGATGACTCGAAAGTCCTCGTGATGAAAGAGCTCGTGCTCGGCGATGGCACCAAGGGCCTCGAGTTTCTCATTCGCGCGGATGTGAACGGTGCGGTGCTGCTGAAGCACGGCTTCGTGACGGGAAACAATGGTCGGTTTCTCAGCGCCTCAATCACCGCGCCGGAAAGCGCAAAGGAGCGACTGGCCGCCCGGCAAGTCGCGCTGATGAAATCGCTGCGGGTGAAGCTCACGCAGTAAGGCGGCGCCATCGCGGGGCCGGGCGGCGCTTTGGGGAGATCGGAGTTCGCCGACTTTCGTGGTGACATCGGCGGGCCGATGACGCACGGTGCGCGACCTCCCTGTGTCGATTTTCGCTTTCTACCTTGTCGTTCTCATCCTCGGTATTCTCAGCATGGGATTTCAAATGCTGGGCTCGCGCTTGCTGGGGCCGCATTTCGGTTCGGCGGTCGATGTGTGGGCCTGCCTGATCTCGACTTTCCTGCTGGCATTTAGCGTGGGCTCGATGGTCGGTGGCGTGATCAGCAACTTGACCGCCTCGGCGCGCCTGCGGTCTCAGATTGCTTGCGCAGTCGTCGCGGTGGTCTCCATCGCGATCACGACCTATTGGGGCAAGGCGATGCTGGACAAAATCGAGGTGGCATTTGAGACCGTGCTCGCGGGCGCACTGACCTCGTGCCTCGCGCTTTTCCTCCTGCCGGTCACGGCGCTCTCCACGTTTTCACCACAGTGCGTGCAGGCGCTGGCACAGCGCGGCGTGGCCCCCGGCAAGGCATCGGGCCTGATTTACGGCGTGAGCACGCTCGGAAATATCGCGGGCGTGATGCTCACGACCTTTGTCCTCATCCCGAAATTTCCCGTGTCCACGCTGCTCTATGTGTGGCTCGGCGTCGCGGTTTTGAGCCTCGCCGCGCTGTTGCAATTCCTGCGGACGCCGGCGGGCCGCGCTCCTCTTTCCCCGTCATGAAACTGGCCCGCTTACTTTCCCTCTTCGCCCTGCTTCCCGCTGCGCTCGGTGCGGCGGCTGCGCCTACGGGCAATTACATCGAGAGTTTCGACACCATCTATAATAGCCTGACGATCGAGAAAATCGGCACGCTGGTGGAACTGCGCGCGCGCTCGCGTCGCGGCGAGGCGCTGGAGTCGGCGGTCGATCTCGCGGACCCGCTCAATCTGCAGGTCGGCTACACACGCACGCTTTTCGCCGGGCTGTTTTTCCAGCCGAAGCCGGAGCGCGTACTGATGATCGGCCTCGGCGGGGCGGGCTTTCACCGGCTGTTTGGCGCGGCGTATCCGAAGACGCTGCTGCAGACGGTGGAGCTGGACCCGAAGGTCTTCGAATTGTGCAAAGAGCGGCTCGACTTTAAGCCCACCGACCAGATGCCGGTGGCCCTCACGGACGGCCGCATGTTTGTGAAGCGCGACAAGACCAAGTGGGATTGGATCGTACTCGATGCCTTTCGCGGCGGCTTCGTGCCCCCGCACTTGAAGACCGAGGAATTTTACCGCGAGTGCGCCGACCATCTCACCGACAAAGGCGTATTCCTAAGCAATCTTCATTCGGGCACGGAGCTTTTTTACTCCGACGTGAAGACCATCATGAAGGTCTTCCCGCAGGTAGTGCTCTTTGTGACGACGGGGCGGGGTAATGTGATCGCGTGTGCGGTGAAGTACCGTACGCCGGACGTGACCAAGAAAGAAGCCTGGGCCGATGTTTCGCCGGAAGTCGCCAAGGTCTTCGAAGGCCGGCTCGATTTGAAAATGATCCGCGGCGAGTACACGCCCATCCCGGTGCATGAGCTGCCCAAGGCGAAGGTGCTCAGCGATGATTTTGCCCCGGTGGAATTTTTGGACACGGTCAAAACCAACAACACGGGTCCGAAGTGATGGATAGGAAATAAGGAGATAGGGTTTGGGGTTTTGGGTCTCGGGGTGCGCCGGACGCTCGGGTGCGATGTTGCATGACACGCGGCGTCGTTTCTATTTTGGTGGGAACCTCTTCCCCTTACCCATGGCACTTTTTATTGGCATCGATTCCGGCACCCAGAGCGTCAAGGCCGTCGTCCTCGATCTGGAGACGCGCAAGGTCATCGCTGACGCCCGCGCCCCGCACCAGTTGATCTCGGGCTTGCCGGTCGGGCACATGGAGCAGCATCCGCGCGATTGGGTGGATGCGCTCGATACGGTGCTCGCGGCCGTCGCGAAGCAGATCGATGGCGCGCAAGTCCGCGGCATCGGCGTGTCGGGCCAGCAGCACGGTTTCGTGCCGCTCGACGCCGACGGTAACGTGATTCGCCCCGCCAAGCTCTGGTGCGATACCAGCACCATTGCGGAGTGCGCGTTCATCACGAAGAAGCTCGGCGGGCCGAAGGCCGCGATTCGGAAGACCGGCAATCTCATCATGCCCGGGTTCACGGCGCCGAAAATTCTCTGGCTAAAGCGGCACGAGCCGAAGCACTACGCTAAGCTCCGCCATGTCCTCCTGCCGCACGATTACCTCAATTTTTTCCTGACGGGGAATTACTTCATGGAGTACGGCGATGCGTCGGGCACGGCGTTGCTCGATGTGCGTAAGCGTACGTGGTCGAACGATGTGATCAAGGTGATCGATCCCAAACTTGCCGCCTGGCTTCCGCCGCTGAGCGAATCGAGCGCGGCGGCCGGCAAGCTCAAGCCGGAGCTGGCCAAGCGCTACGGGTTTTCAGCCGACGTCGTTGTCAGTGCCGGCGGTGGTGACAATATGATGGGCGCGATCGGGACGGGCAATGTCGCGCCGGGCGTCGTGAGCGCGAGCTTCGGCACGAGTGGCACGATCTACGCCTATGCGGCCAAACCCGTGGTCGACCCGGTGGGTGAGATCGCTGCCTTTTGCTCGTCGAGTGGTGGTTGGCTGCCGCTGCTCTGCACCATGAATGTGACGGGGGTCACGGAGCATGTGCGTAGTCTCTTTGGCCACGACCATGCGGCGCTGAATGCGGCGGTCGCAGCGACCCCGGCGGGCGCGGGTGGCCTCGTGATGCTGCCCTACCTCGCGGGCGAGCGCACCCCGAATGTTCCCGACGGCTCGGGCGTATTGCTCGGCTTCCATAACGACAACTTTACCTCGGCCCATATCGCCCGGGCGGCAATGGAAGGCGTAACGATGGGCATGAATTATGGTCTGCGTCGCCTCGCCGCGCTCGGCGTGAAAGCCAAGGAAATCCGGGTGACGGGTGGCGGCTCGAAGTCACCGATCTGGCGTCAGATCATGGCCGACATCTTCGGCGTGCCCGTCGTCGCGATGGTCGAGGATGAAGGCGCGGCCCTCGGTGGTGCGCTGCAGGCGGCGTGGTGTGTCGCCCTGCGCGACGGAAATAAAAAAGCGAAGCTCTCCGATTTTACGGCGGGTGTCGTCGCCATCGACGAGTCCACTCGCTGTAAACCCAATAAGGCAAACGTGGCCCGCTACCGAAAGCTGCAATCACTCCAGGATAAACTGAGCCTCGCGCTCCGCGAGGTGTTTGCCGAACAGCGGAAAGCGGCCGGCCTGTAGCCGGGATTTCGAAATTTCCCGGCCCTAGCTTCCGTCGGATGCGATCAATTCGCGTGCGGAGCGTGCTTCGGCGCTTCGCGGCGGTGGAAGATCTTGGTGGTCGGAAGTTGGGTGAGAAACACGAGGGCTTCGACGAAGAGGAAGATGGACGCGATCAGGACCCACACCGCTTCGCGACCGAGTTTGCCGGCGACGAGCGAGACAAACGACGTCGACGAACGGGGGGAGTTCGCGGGGGTGGGAGCGACGTAACTAAGGGGCGTGGACATAGCTGCGACAGTGGCATCCCCCGTGCCACGGCGATTATTTTTGGTTTCTAGCTGCATGGTAAGAAGTAGTGACATTTCATGCCGGAAAACCCGCCATGCGGAATCGGGGAATATTTACCATGTGACAATGGTTTGCTTTGTATAATTCCCCAGAACTAGGGGATTTTCCGGAGGCAATTGAGAAAGGCATTAAGCGATTGGGCATCGATATCGGTGGGGATGGACAGCCTTACCAGTTGGATGGAGCCGTGAGTGATCGATGATTGACCCGATTTGAGATTGGAGGGCGTCGAGCCTTGCGACTTGACCGGGGGTGTACGTAGTCGATCACCGCCATGGCCACGCCTGCTGACTCATCATTGCCCGCTGCGAATGCACTCGCGGCCCAAACGCTCGAGACGGCGCGTTTGCGGTTGCGACCCTTTGTAACGGCGGACGCGGCGTTTATCGTGGAGTTGGTCAACGAACCGGGCTGGCTCACGAATATCGGTGACCGCGGGGTGCGGACCCTGGCGGATGCGGAACGGTATTTGGTGAATGGCCCGATCGCGATGTACGCGCGTCGGGGCTTCGGCTTGCTGGCGGTGGAGCGCAAAGGGGATGGCGTCCTCGTCGGCATGTGCGGCTTGATTAAGCGCGAGACGATGAACGACGTGGACCTCGGCTATGCGCTACTCGCGCGGCACGCGGGGCAGGGGTACGCGCTCGAAGCCGCTAAGGCTGCACTCCTGCACGGACTGACGGATTTAAAACTACCCCGCGTGGTCGCGATCACGGCGTTGGAAAATCCGCGCTCGATCCACCTGCTGGAGAAACTGGGTTTCCGGTTTGATCGGGTCGTGCCGGGTCCGCGAGACGGGGAGCAGTGTCGGTTATTCGTCCATGATTGAAGAACGGCGCGCTTGCGAGTGACCGCGCCGGCACTGTCGCTCTGGGTCACGTCGTGCTGGGTCGAGGCGTGGTGAGAAAAACGTTTCGCTTTCGGGCGCGGTGCGTCTTGCTGGGCGAACCCTGAGAGTGAGCTAACCCCTTTCCCCGTCTTATGAATCGCCGTCACTTCCTTACGCAATCGGCTGGTGCGCTCGCCGCGGGCGCCATGCTCCCCAATTTTGCCGTCGCCGCCGCGGCCACGCCGGAGACTAGGGCCCCGAGCACCACCTATGTGCCCGGCCCGAAACCTACCGCCGTGGTCAAGGCCGGCGAATTCGTCTTCGCTGCCACGCACTTCGATCACAGCCACATCAATGGCATGTGTAATTCGCTCGCCGATGCGGGCGGCACGCTCAAGTGGGTCTTTGACCCCGATGCGAAAAAGTACGTGGGGCTGCAGAAAAAGTATCCCACGGTCAAAGTCGCGCGTTCGCTCGACGAGATTCTCGCCGACCCGGAAGTGAAGCTTGTGGCTGCGGCCGCGATCACCTCCGAACGCGGTCCCCTTGGTTGCCGGGTGATGGAAGCGGGGAAGGATTATTTCACGGACAAAGCGCCCTTCACCACGCTCGACCAACTCGCGCAGGCTCGTGAAGTCGCGGCGCGCAAGAAGCAAAAGTACATGGTGTACTACGGTGAGCGCCTGACCTCGGAGGCGGGGATGTTTGCCACCGATCTCGTCAATCAAGGCGCGATCGGCCGCGTGGTGCAGGTGGCGGGATTTGGTCCGCATCGGCTGAGCAAATCGACGCGCCCGGCGTGGTTTTTCGAGCGCGCCAAGTACGGTGGCATCCTCTGCGACATCGGCAGCCATCAGTGCGAGCAGTTCCTCACCTACGGCGGGGCGAAGGATGCGAAAGTGGTCCACGCGGCGGTGGGCAACTTCGCAAATCCCGATACCCCGGAGCTGGAAGATTTCGGCGAGGCGACCTTCATCGGCGACAACGGTTCCACGAACCAAATCCGCATCGATTGGTTTACGCCTGATGGACTCAGCACTTGGGGTGACGGGCGGACCTTTATCCTCGGTACGAAGGGCTATATCGAGCTGCGCAAATACGTGAATGTCGGCGTGGCCAAGGGCGGCGACCATGTGTTCCTCGTCGACGGCAAGGCCGAGCACTACATTCCTGTCGCAGGAAAAGTGGGTTACCGGTTTTTCGGCGAGCTGATCCTCGACTGCTTGAACCGCACCGAGAAAGCCATGACACAGGCCCACGCCTTCAAAGCCGCCGAGCTCTGCCTGCGCGCGCAAGCGGCGGCGGTGAAACTCACCTAAATTGCGTGCAGGGCCGCCGTCGAAGCGACGGCCCTGCAGTTTTATCCCCTGCGACGCTAGATCGATTGAGTCGCAGGGAGAGTGGGGGCGGGGGCCGCTGCCGGCGTCGTTGGGGTCTGTCCTACGGCGGGCGCCGCAGGGGAGGGCGCGGAACCGGTCGACGCTGGCGTAGGCGGGCAGTACACGGCGCCCAATAGCATCATGGTGGCCGGGGGCGGAGCGGGCTTCAGCCCGAGCTTTTGACCGACCGTATCCACCCACTCCTCGCCGCGCTCGGAAATTTTGGCGAAGGCGGATGAAGCGACTTGGCTCACATCTTGTCTGAGTTGCGGGTTTAAATTGGCCGCGAGGGCCGCCGCCGCGATCGACGCGGCGGCGACACCCCACTGAACGACGCGCTTCGACTCGGCGGGCGTGAGCGGATTTTCCGCGCTCACATGCTCGCCCGAGAGGCGCTGATAGTAGGCAACACAGAGTCCGCCGACGGGCGGATGGGCCAAGAGCGCCTCTCGCTCGGCGGTGGTGAGGAGGGAGACATTGACGACGGTACGGGCGCACTTGGCGCAGTGGCGCTCGCGCTCGTCGCCCTGCATCGTGTCCCAGGGGATCGGGCACACAAACGACAACCGGGGGAAGGAGGTCATGCCTCTATAGACACTTGAGCGCGGCGTTTATTAGAGAATTTTAGGAAAAGTAATCGCGCGATTTCCCGGAGATAATTTCTAGGCCTGACGTCGTCCGTCGCACGCTCCACAGTTAAGAGGCTCAGCTCACCACACCTCAAAACTCCTCCCATGAAATTGCCTGCTCTCGCTTTGACCCTTTTGCTCAGTTTAGCCGCTCCGCTGGTCGCCGCCGAGGCGCCGCCGACCGATACCGTGCTGATCGATCACACGAAGGTCGCCGCAGCCTTCGCGCAAGGCATGCCGATGCTGGTCAACTCCAGCTACAAAATCCAAGCCGGCCGCCGGGTGGCCGCAGGCACCGCTGAAGTCCACGCGAGTGACACGGATATTTTTTATGTGACGGAGGGCGAGGCGATCTTTGTCACCGGCGGGAAGCCGGTGAACCCGAAGACCACCGGTCCCGGCGAAGTCCGCGCCGATAAGCTTGAGGGCGGCACGGCCCGCAAGCTCGTCAAAGGTGATGTGATCGTGATTCCCGCCGGCGTGCCGCATTGGTTCTCGGAGGTGAACGGCACGTTTCTCTATTTCGTGATCAAGGTGACGAAGTGAGTGGGGTTTCGATTTCGGCGAGGATGTCGCCGACGGATGCGACCAAGTAGGAGAGGAATCCAGGGAGCGATCTTCTAGGGTAGGTGAACAATGGATACGGTAGGTATTACGCGCCATGCGGCGGCCTCCCGCATGGCGAAGGATGGAGACGTCAGCCGCAGTCGTTGCGGGAAGGAGAAGCCGGATAAGTGGCCCGGCTTGCGGCCATTGCTTAGCCGGTCGGGTTCGGTTTTCCGCCGGGATGAAAGCTTGTTTCATCAACGTTTTACAAATTGTGTGAGGTGAGAACCGCGACGCCATGCCAGCCCCTCGCATCAAGCTTTCGCCGATCAAGCGCTCTCTCCCGGAGCCGATCCTGCCCGTATTGAATTCTCCGGCGCCGGCAGCTGCGCCCGTGACGACTACGCCTGCCTGGCAGGGCGTGCCCGTGCCGAGCAAAAAAAAGGCTTCACCAGCGCCCTTGGATCCGCCGGCTCCGGTTGAGGCGCAAGTTTCTGTTCAAGCGCCCGGCGTCGGTGCGACCGCGGAGTCTTCTCTGGCGGCGCCCGAGGCGGTGGCGGGGCCCGCCGTGGAGGAGCCGACGGTGCCCGACGGTGTGCTCGCGGCTCCGGTCGAGACTGCCGCCTTAGCATTGGAAGGCACGGCAGTGGCGGCCGTTCCCGTGGTCGCGGGAGCGGCGGTACCGGCGGCTCCGGTTTCTCACACGGCGGCGGCGTTGTCGATTTCGCGGGCCAATGGAATCGGCACGTTGGTGCCCGTGGGGAGTCCCAGCGCGGGGACACCGGCAGGGGGCATCGTGCCGTTGGTGGCGGTGGCGGGCGGGGCCGCTAGCGCGTCCGGTGGGGCTGCGCCCGTCGGCACTGTGGACGGCTCGGGTGCGCTGCTCGCGGCTTCCAACCAGCCGGGCAAAATCCGCGCTACGGCGGTTTTTATCAAGTGGGGGGCGTTTGTCGTGGCAACCTTGGTGGTGGCCTTCGTGCTCGTGCGCTTCCTCGTTCCCTTCGTGACGGAGCTGAAAAATCCGACGCCCAAGGGCACTCCGATCGACAAGGATGCGCCGACGGCGGTGAAGATGATCCAGCAGACCCGCGCGATCGTGGAAAAGGGCAATGCCAACGCGGCCTATCTTAACGAAATCGCGGCTGCGGCGGAGACCAAGCCGGTGGTCGTACCGGCCGCGGTTCCTGCCCCTGCGCCCGTGGCGCCGCCGAAGCCGGTGGTCGCGCAGCCGACGGACAACACTCGCTTCACCCTCGCAATCGATCGGCTCAAGGTGGATAGCGTGGTGAGTGGCGATGCGCCGCGCGCGATGATCGATGGCCGACTCATTCGGAAGGGAGATATCGTGAATCGCACGCTTGGCCTGCGTTTCGCGGGCGTCGATGTCGAGAGTCACACCGTGTTGTTTACGAACGCGGACAACGTGGTGTTTAAGAAATACTATTGAGGCGAACGGGTGGTCGCAGCGAAGGTGAGATGACTGCGAGGGCGAGCGATTGGCGCGCTAACGTTTGGGCGGAGAAGCGTCGGAGACCTTTTCAAACGGTACACCGGCGCGGCAGAGCGGGCACGCGTCTGGCTTCCAGAGGGAGTAGTCCGGGGAGGCGAGACCGATGAGTGCGACCTTTTTCGACTCGGCAAAAACGGCGGCGGCGCCGCCAAATATGAAGAGGGCACCGAGAGCCACGGGCGCTGCGCCGCAGGCGACGAGATCGGCGTAGGTGCCACGTACGGCGGAGCCGGCGCTGATCGCATCATCGACGATGGCGATGCGCAGGCCGCGGACGGCGTCACGCTGCTCGACGGGGAGCGTGTACCGCACGGGGAAGAGCCCGGTGGCCTGCGGCTCCTCGTGGCGCTCCGTGTGGAAATAGCGAAGGCCCTGCTCCCGGGCGATGCGCTCGGCGAGGATGGCTCCGCCGACTTTTGGCCCGCAGATCGCCTCGGGCCGGTGGACGGCGAGGAGTCGACCGAGCTCGGTGACAAACGGCGCGAGTCGCTCGCGATCCGCCAAGACGCGATCCAATTCGAACCACTGCTCGCTGTGGTAACCCGACTCCATTTGGAAGTGTCCGCGTCGACCCGCGAGGAGAGCAATGAGAGCAGAGGACGAGGGAAGGGAGGACATGCGAGCGAAGGTGGTAAGAGATTGTTTTGAAATTGGGTGCGCCGTTCAAGCGTGCGATACCACGATGAAACGCTGTGGTCTGATGAGCATGGGCGAAGCGATTTACGATGTAGTGGTGATCGGTGGCGGCGTCTCCGGGCTGGCCGCAGCGGAGCGGCTGGCGAGGCGCGGGCAGAGTGTGATCGTGCTGGAAGCGCGTGACCGCTTAGGCGGGCGAGTCTTCACGGTGAGACCGCCCGGGTGGGGTGGCCCGGTGGAACTCGGGGCGGAGTTTGTCCATGAAGGGAATGCGCCGCTCAGGCGAATCCTGCGAAAGCAGCAGATAAAAACAACGCCGGTAGTGCCGCAGCATTGGCTGTATGCAGGAGGGAAATTGCAGCGCGTGGAGAATGTTGCCGAGCGTATCGGCACGGTGACGTCCCTGATCGACCCC
This sequence comes from Opitutaceae bacterium, assembly GCA_965227745.1. Taxonomy (GTDB): domain Bacteria; phylum Verrucomicrobiota; class Verrucomicrobiia; order Opitutales; family Opitutaceae; genus GAS368. Next base: position 322,709 of record OZ245769.1, read on the forward strand.
AAGCGCATCGGGCACCGTTCGTTTGCGGCGTTTCTCCGGCAAGCGCGCGGAAAAATTGCGGCGGATGATGCGGCGCTGGCGTCCGGATTTATCGAAGGCTTTGAGGCGGCGCCCCTGGCCAAAATGAGCGCCCGCTCAGTGGCCGGCGCGACGCTCAATGATGAGGCGCAATTCGTGGTGCCGAACGGGTACTCTGCCGTGGTGAAGTATCTCGCGGACGGCGTCCGTTTGGCGGGCGGCCAGATCGTAACTGAGGCCGTGGTGCGCGCAGTGCAGTGGAGACGCGGAGCGGTAAGCGTCACGACGACGAAGGGGACCTATCAAGGAAAGGCCGCGGGGATCACGCTGCCGCTCGGCGTGCTACAGGCGCGGCCGCCGGCGGCGGGGGCCGTGCATTTCGATCCGCCGCTAAGGGCGAAGCGGGGAGTAGCGGCACGCATGGGCATGGGCGATGTGATGCGCATCGTCGTGCGCTTCGAGCATCGAAAGTGGCGGACGCTACTGCCGGAAGCCCTGCGGCGGCGAAAGCACTTTGGCTTTATGCACTCTCGGGTGCCCGGGGTGCCGGTGTGGTGGTCGCTGGCGGGGCCGGCGATTATCGGCTGGGCGGGCGGACCGGCAGCGGCATCGCTTCGTGGCGACCCGCGCTCAGAGTTGTTGGCCGTGGCGCTGCGGTCGCTGAGCGAGATTATTGATGTACCGGCGGCTCGGTTGCGCGAGGCGGTGCTGGGCGTTGAGTGCCACGATTGGATGAACGACCCTTTTAGCCGCGGTGCTTATAGCTTCACCGCGGCTGGACAGGACGACGCCGCGCGCAGGCTTCGCGAACCTGTCCGTGATACTTTATTTTTCGCGGGTGAAGCGACCGCGGACGCCGAGGAGGTCGGTACCGTGCATGGTGCGCTGGCGAGCGGGCTGCGCGCAGCCCGCGAGATTTTTACGCGGTGATCCGGGTCGGGGAATTCGACCGCCCCGGTGCCTCAGCTCACTTCTAGCTTCACATTTTCGCCGAGATCCTTCGGTGGCTCACCGGTGAGGGCGGCCTTGGCGCTGCGGAAGAGCTGCACCATGCCGTTAACATTGGAATCCCAGTACTCGGCGGCCTCGATGCCGACGCGCAAGAGGACGAGGCGGGGATCATCCACGCCCTTGGGGAACCAGACTTCAGCGGCGGTATTCCAGAGTTCGCGGGCCTTGGCTTTGTCGTGGATGACGAGGGCCTGACCCGACACGCTCACGTATTGCTGCTTCGAGGGATCGGCGTACGACACACAGACCTGCTGCTCGTGATAGATCTCGTCGGTCTTGGGCGATCCCTTGGAAGTGAAGAACCAGAGGGCGTTGTTTTGAAAATCTACCTGCTGGGTGCCCATCGGGCGGCTGCGAAGTTTGCCGTCTTCACTCACCGTCGTGAGCATCGCGAAATTGATATCGTTGATCAGGCCGCAGAGTTTTTCGAACGCGTCGACGGGATGGGAAAGATTCTTGAGGGCGGGTTTCATGGTACCGCTTTTGACCAATCGGGGCGCTCAAAGTCCCCATCGAAAGCAGAACTCGATCCTGCCGCGCTCAATGGTCGTGGGCGACTGGCAGTATTATTTTTTGATAAAGCCGAGCAGCCACAGAAACAGAAACGATCCCAAGACGGCGAAGATCAACTGGCCGATGAAGCCGTGAGCCGAGATCCCGAGCAACCCGAGGCAAAAGCCACCGAGGAATGCGCCGATGATGCCGACGACGATATTGCCCGCGAGGCCGAAACCCCGACCCTTGGCGATGAGGCCCGCGATCCACCCCGCGAGGCCGCCGACGAGCAGGAAGGTGATGAAACTGGTCAGACTCATGCGGCGGAGCGCACGCGCGCGGAGAGACGCGCGTTACTTTTTCTGCGGCGCGGCGGGAGTGGGCGCGCTCGCGGCGGCGGGTGCGGTGGACGCGGGGGCGGAAGCGGGCGGCGCGGCAAATTCGATCTTGGTCACGATATCGTTGAGCCGCTGGCGGAGAATTTCATCCTCTTCGGCGGTGGTTTTCTTGTACGCCTTGCCCTCGATCACGCGCTCGGCGAGCTCGATGCTGATGACGAAGATATGGCCGCTCTTCACGAAAAGAAAATTACCACGCTTGGCGACCGGGGGGCGGCCATCGGAGGCGATCGCGGGAACGCGGTCGGCAAACATCGTGCCGCCCGGGACCAAGATATACGTCAGCAAGGTGCCATCGAGGAGGCCGGGCAGGAACTTGGCGCTTTCGATCTGCACGCCTTCAAACGATTGCTTGAAGTCAGCCAGCACGACGTTGCTGAAAAAATAGATAAGGTAATCCTTCGTGCCGCGCGTGGAGTTTTCCCACCGCTGGGTGGCATCCTGCGGGAAAGCGGCGATGGAAATGTGAAGATTAAACGCGTCTTGGAAGGTGACGACATTGGGCGTATCGGTGATCTCACCGCCGAGCTCCGGTAGCACCGGGATGGCGACTTTGAAGATGCCCGTGGGGGAAACGTAGTATTTGCCGGACACCTTGCCGGCTAAGCCGCCGACGGTGGGGGCGGCCTCTTCGGACCGCAGGGCGGGACCAAGCGTAACGAGGGCAAGGAAGAGGAAAAAACGAAGCATGAGGGTTTTAGCTTAGATATCTGGAAGCGACGGGCTTTCAAGCCAAGGCTGGCAGCGCCGCGAAGCGCATCCACCAAGCGACTGGAAGCGCCTCTGGCCGGGCTTGTTCTGAGAGTCCGTCGGCGAGGAGAAGTTCCCGCGCAGAGGCGGCAGCGGCCGGGGCGTGCGTGCGGAGGAGGGCACCGATCTGCTTGCGGCGCTGCTGGAAACAGGCGCGGATCACGGCTTTGACCGGAGCGGGGAAGACGTACGGAGCGGGTCGGCGGACGAGGTTGATCAGGTAGGAATCGACATCAGGTCGCGGATGGAAGCAGCCCGGCCCGACCTTGTGCCCGGGCGCGACCTCGTAGGCCGCCTGCAAAAAGACGGAAATCGCGCCGAACGATTTCGTGCCGGGCTGGGCCGCGTAGCGTTGCGCCGCCTCTTGCTGGAGCATGAGCACCATGCGCATGGGCAGTGGACCCGAGAGCACGCCGTCAAGCCAAGGAGTGGCGATCGCGTAGGGGAGATTGGCGACGACCTTGAACTCCAAGGGCGGCGCGGAAGTGGGTCGAGCGCTGACGGAACTCGGCAAAGCGGCGAGGGGGTGCTCGACGGCGTCGCCCTCCAGCAGGTGGAAGCGCGGGCCGAACTCCGCGTGGGGTACAAGCGTGGCCGAGAGATGGGCGTGGAGGTTGCGGTCCTTTTCCACCGCCCAAACCTCGGCACCGGCCTCGAGGAGCGCAGTGGTCAACGTGCCGAGGCCGGGTCCGACCTCGACCACGGTGTCACCGGGACGGACCTCGGCTAGTTCGAGGGATTTGCGGACGATATTACCGTCGACGAGAAAGTTCTGCCCGAGGAAGCGCTTGGGCAGGTGGCCGAGGGAGGCGAGGAGGTCGCGGGTGGCGGAGGGCGAGAGAGGCACGCGCGCGCACCCTGAGGGCTGCGGGCTGAAAAATGAAGACTGAACTAAGCGCCAGGCGGGAACGGTTATCGGAAGCGGCGAGGCGAGGGCGTACGCGCAGGCTAGCTCTTGCCATCGGCGGCTTGGTCGGTGACGGAGTCTTCCAGATGGAATTTGTGCAGGGCGCGATGGACGACAGGCGCGAGGATCACGCCGGCGGTCGAGATCAGGGCGATGCCGCTATAGAGCGCGTAGCAACCGGCGAAGATCTTCGCGCCGGTCGTCGTGAGATTCGCCAGCGGTCCCATGCCCGAGAGAATCATGGAAGCATCGAGGAATGAATCGACCCAGGAGAGTCCGGCCAGCGTGTGATAACCCACCATTCCGATCACCAGTGAAAACATGATGAGCACGACTCCGACGGCCGCGCTCACGCCCAACCGGCGGAGAAAGAGGCGGCGGGGGGCGAGATGAGGGCGGCGAGAGCGGGAGTGAAGCATGGGGGCGGAAGAGGACGGCGAGTCGGGAGGGAGGCTAACTGACCGAGAATGACCAGTTAGACACGCGGGGAGACGGTTTGGTTCTCGGCGGGCGGAAGGGATGGAAGTCGGCCAAAGGCCGGCGCCTCATTTCGGGGCGCGGCCTTCATCCACCTCGTAGTAGTCGAAGTAGGTGAGGAGATCCTTGCGGTGGGCCAGGCCGCTGTCGGCTTTGTTCTTCTCCAAGCCGGGCGTGGCGTCGTCGCGCCAGCCGCGCTTGGCGGCAAAGCCGTTCCAGATCAGGACGTCGACCTCGGTGAGCTTGCGACCGTTTTCCTGAATCCAAGCGAGGATTTCCTCATCGGTGCCGCCGGCGAGCGTGCGATTTTTCAGGGACTCGTAGCTGAGGCCGAGGAAGTGGCAGAGGCGGCCGTCGAAACCCTTGCCGAGGAAATCGAGGTGATCGGGGTGCAACTCGCCGCGCGCGTGCACGCGGATTTTGTCGAGGGTACGAGGAAGGAAGTAGAGGCCACCGAGCTTGGCGAAGGCGGTGATCGGACGTTTTTTCATGGACGAGGAGAAGTGGTAGGGAAGGTAGCGGCGAAGGTGCGGTCCACAACAAGAGCAGTGGTGCGACGAAAGGCACGTCAAACGCGGAAAAAAGTATTCACAGCTTCGGCGCCGTTGCGCAATCGCGGTCGCATGAGGCCAGGCGGCACCAGTCGCGATGGCGGCGGCAGGCCAATCGGCGGGCGGGCGCCGGAATTTTCGTGTGTTTGGTGGGTTTCGTGCTTTCTCCTCTTCGCATGAGCGCGATTGAGGATTTACAGAAGACCATGGTCCGGTTGCGGGCGCCCGACGGCTGCCCGTGGGATCGCGAGCAGACGCACGCGTCGCTCGTGCGCTGCCTGATCGATGAAGTGAGCGAGCTGATCGATACCATCGATCGCGACGACGCCCCGCACATGCGCGAGGAATTGGGCGACGTGCTGATCCAGATCGTGTTTCACGCCCGCATCGCCGAGGAGCAGGGGCTATTCAATTTCGAGGACGTCGCTCGCGACATCAACGACAAGCTCGTGCGCCGCCATCCGCACGTCTTCGGTAGTGGAAAGCTGAATACATCGGAACAGGTCATTGTCGAGTGGGAGAAGATCAAGGCGACGGAGAAGAAGCACGGGCCGGTGTCGCAGGGGATTTTCAAGGAGCTGCCGCCGCGCCTGCCCGCGCTGATGTTTGCCGAGGCGATCTGGAAGCAGATCGAGAAGAAGAAACTGCCGGCGGAAGGGATCGTCGATACCGCGCAAGTGAGCGCGCTGGGAGCGCAACTCGATGAGGCGACGCTGGGGAAAATGTTGTTTGAACTCTCCGCCGCCGCCCGCGCCAAAGGCCTCGATCCAGAGGGCGCGCTCCGCCTGCACGCCACGAAAGTGATGCGCGAGGTGGAGGCGAAGGCGGCGGCAGGCGGATGAAAGCTATCGGTGGCGCGGAACGGAATCGGGGTGGTGAGCCGTTGCGAGCAAGCTCGCAACCCACCACGGTTGTCCCGCCGGAGGTGCTCGCCGAATGGTGGACGTCTTTCGAGGACTATCTCGCCAAGGAGCGGCGGTACTCGGCGTACACGGTGCGCAATTACCGGCAGGCGTTTGAAGATTTTTATCGCTGGCTGGCGGATGAAAACACCGGGCTGTGGTCGCGCGGCCTCGCGGCGCTCACTGCGCGCGACATGCGTGATTTCGTGATCGAGGCCCAGCGGCGCTTCGACCGCCGCACGCTCCACAATCATGCGTCGGGTCTGCGGACGTTTTTTAAATATTGGATGCACCATGGGCGGTTGACGAAAAATCCGCTGCTGGGCGTGCCACTCCCGAAGTTGGAAAAGCGGCTGCCGAAGTTTCTCACCGAAGAGCAGATGGTCCTCTTGCTCACCGGCCCGCAACGCCTCCTCCAAAATGAAAGCATCGATGCGCACACGGCGTGGCGCGACCGGCTCGCGATGGAATTACTCTACGGCGGCGGGCTCCGCGTGAGCGAAGTCGTGGGCCTGCGCTATGGTGACATCGACATGGGGGCCGGGGTGGCCCGCGTGTTGGGCAAAGGGCAGAAGGAGCGGCTGTGTCCGCTCGGCAGCGTGGCCACGCAGGTGGTCGGAAAATTTCGCGATAACTTCGCCCGCGACAAGACCCCCGCCGGGTGGGTGCTGACCAATGCGAAAGGCACGCGCATGACCGTGCGAGAGGTGCAACTGATGCTAAAGCGTTACCTCACGCTCGCCGGCCTGCCACTCGATCTGACGCCCCACAAATTGCGGCACTCCTACGCCACGCACCTGCTCAACGCCGGAGCCGACCTACGCCTCGTGCAGGAGCTCCTCGGCCACGCCCAACTCGCCACCACGCAAGTTTACACGCATGTGAGCGTGGCGCGGCTCAAGGAGATATACGCCAAGGCGCATCCAAGGGCGTGAGGGTAGGCGCTTAATCCTTGGGAACTTCGAATTTAACGATCTGAGTAATCTGGCAGTCGACTGGCTTATCTTTGATCAATGCCGGAGTGTAACGCGCGCCTATGACTGCAACTACGGCGGCGGCGTCAAAGGCTCGATCGGGATATTTTATGGCGTACGTGTTGGTAACTTTTCCACTCGCCCTGATCGTGCAGACCACGGTGACCTCGGCTTTGGTTACGCCGGCCAACCTCATTTCGAACGGGAAGTGCGGGACAAGCTTGCTCTTAAGGACGGGTGCTTTGTCGACCTGGCTGACGTCATAAACGCCTTCTTGTGGCTTTGGTACAGGTTCATCAATTGGGCCCGAGCCGCGAGGTTCCGCAGCGGCGACGAATGCAGCGGCGAAGGCAAAAGCCGCCGGGAGGGCGATTTTCAGAAGTAAGCGGCGCATAGAATTGTAGTACGATAGGCGGTTAACTTAGTGCCACTTCAAAATGCTCTCTAGCATTATAATTCTAAGAGCCGGCCAATGGAGCGGTGGCGGGACTCGTTTCCCGCAACAGTGTTGTCGGAGCGTCGAGTGGTGCTAGAGTGCCATTCATGCGGCCACTTGTATTTATCATCTCAGCGGTCTTAGCGGTGGCATTTTTGACGCCTGTGTCTCGGGCGGTAGATGCGCCCGTGGTGACGAACTTCACGAAGGAGATGCTGCCTCCTGCAGTGCCGCCGAGTGCTGAATTGCGCGCGGCGGCGGCAAAACTGGGGTGGTCGGCCGGGCCGCTGGTACTAGCGACGGAGCCAGGTGCGGCGTGGACGGGCGATGGTGTGGTGGCGCTCATCACGCTGTGGAATAAAGGGGTTCAAAAACAGTGGCTGGTGCGCTTTGAGATCGAGCCGCTTACCGCGGAAGAGAAGCGGACGGCAAAATCGCAGCTGAGCGTGAAAGTCAGCCTGGGGAAGGGCGGGGAGACTTGGGATTTTTCTGGGCCACCGACGCTGGCGCTCAACATCCGCAGCCTCGGTCCGTATGTGACTTTGCCCTATGATCCTAAGACGACGGCGAAATCGGCCAAGGACATGCCGGGGCGGGCGTTGATCAATGAAGAGTTTCTGGTCCTCGGGCTCGATCGCACGGCGCGCGTGAGCCTGCAAAACAAGCTCGAAGGCAAATCTTCGGACGCCAACTTGAACCTGCCCCGGGCCGACCAGAAAGCGGTGGCGGGAGGCTTCGTTTCGTTGCTGCAATTTTTCCTCCTCGCGACGCAGATCCCGGGATTGAAGGACATCATGTGGGACGTCATGGACCTGCCGTCCGTGTGGTCGATGGTCAAGGGGTTAGGCAAAATCGAACCGTCATTTAACGACGGCAGCTCGACTCTCGCCGTCTTGGACCCGACTGGCTGGGGCCTGCCCGCCGAGCGTCCCTTGTACCGATTTCCTTTCGGAATGAACCTCAGCGGCAAGCCCTCCGTGCACGCCGCGTTTTTTGTGATCGCGCCGGAGCCGCCGCTGCTGACAACCGCGGGCATCGTGGGCTTCACGGCTAACTCGCCGTCGCATCCCGAGCGGCGGGTGTTGGTGCAGATCGTGGCGGGGTATCGGGGAACGCCAGCTAAGCCCGACGAACCAACGACGAAGGCAGTGCCGGCAACGGCCGAAGCAAAGTGAAAATGGTTAGTAGCTCGCTGATTGGCTGCGTCCGCATCACCCTACTTTTGCTGCAGACTCGCGCGCCAAGGGCGGTCGTCAAGCGTGGTTCCTTGGTCAGTGTGAACAATGTAGAGACCTTGGCACTCAAGTTGGGCAATAATCGCAGCGCGCACACTCTTGTAGGGCACTTTCATAAAAACCACGGTGATCGTTCGTGGTTTGGCCTGTTCGGTGAAATGAAGAGTTTCGCCAAAGTAGTCCTGCCAGAGTGAGCTGAGTGTTTCGACATCAACGCCAGGTAGTTTGGCGCTCAATAGATCGTCGGGTTTCGGCGGTGCTTTGGGTCGCTGCTTACCGGCGGCTCGGTAGGCGCGGTCCTCGTCCATTTCGCGCAGTAGGGCGCGGGCGTCAGCGAGGTCTGAGTCGGTGGCGGGCTTAGCACCCGATTCATGATCACGGATCAACTGGCGGGTGTCGGTTTCTGCTTTTTGAGCGGCGTCGCGGAGGAGTTTCCGGCGGGCCACTTCTGCGGCGACGGCGTCGAGTCGCCGCTTTTCATCCGGTGGCCTCTGTCCTTTGTCGTTCTTGGTTTCGGTGGGCTCGGCTGCGCTGCCGAGGCGTGAAAGCGCGAGCGCGAGGAGGAGGAGTCGGGAAGAGCGCATGACGGGGCAGGACGCTGGAGGCGTAGTAAATCGGGGCTGACAATGTGACGCGAGTACTGTACGCTTATTCTGGGGTGGATGCGATTGTAAGGGCGCTAGCACTGTGTTCTTCAAGGAGAGTACCCCTAGCAAAATAGTTCACTGTCACGCGCCGGGACGTCCCGTGCCACTTCGAGTGTCCGCGGGTATCGGCGAGCGGCGTCCTAAGCTGGCAGCTAGTATTTTGATCTTCGGTTCTAACCTAAAGGGACGCGGGGGGCCTCATGCGCCAGTCGGAGACTGGCGCTACCTCACCAACTCAGCCGCTTCGGTGTGCCGTTGCCGGCGGAGTCGTAGAGGGTGACTTCGGCGGAGGTGGCGTTGCTGACGCGGGCGACGGGGATTTCGAGGGTGAATTTTTCCTGGCGGCTGTCGCGGATACCGTCGTCGGGTTGCTCGACGACTTCGCGGACGCCGTTGTTGAAGATGACTTCGATGCCGTCGAGGAGAGAGAGGGCGTCGCGGCCGGTAATGGAAATGATGATACGGTCGCCCTCGCGACGGGCGCTGGACTCGAGGATCTCGGGCTTCGTGTGATCGATGATGAGATCGTCGGTCTCGAAGGTGGCGGTGAGGCGGTCGGCAAGCGGGCGCGGGGCGGTCTCGGTGGAAACTAGGCGCGTGAAGTAGACGCCGTCGGGGAAATGGGAGCCGTCGAATTGGGCGTAGCCGTCCTTGGTGTTGGCGGCGATATCGGTCCAGGTGGTGTCGCCATCGCGGCGGATGGAGAAGGTGCTGAGCACATTGTCGCCATCGGGATCGGTGACGGTCCAGAAGACGACCTGGGCGCCGGGGGAGGGGACGATCTGGCTGCCGAGGAAGGTGGACTTGCGCTTGGCGTCGTCGTCGCGGGGGGCGGACGACATGAGCTGGCTGAGCGTGGCCGTGGCGGGCGCGGGCTGCTCGACGGCGGCGATGAGACCGTAGTTGGGCGTGATGAGGCGGAAGTCTTGCAGGGAGGGTTTGCGGTTCTGCGGGAGGACGAAGAGCGTGGCTTTGTCGAGCTCGGCGGCGGAGGTGGTCCCTGAACCGTCGTTGAGCTTTACGCGCAGTTTAAAATGCCGGCCGCGCAACGAGTCGGCGCGCCAGCCGCCATCGTTGCCGGTGAGGGGCGTCCATGGGCTCCAGCCTTCGAGTTCGTCGCTGCCGTTGCTCACGCGGATTTCGAGCGCGAGCTGGGACTCGGTGACATTGCGAATGCGATTAAAACGCAGCGCGCCGAGCGTGGCGGGGAGACCGAGGTCGAGGCGCTTCGTCTCGGCCTCGCGCGGGCCGGAGGCGGCGAAATCGAGCACGGCGAAACCGGGCACGTTATTGCGCATCAGGAAAAACTTTCCGGGCGAGCCGGCGACGGGCGCGATGCCGTTGATCTGGGAGGAAATGCTGCCGGCGAAGGTGAGGCCCAGGCGGGCCTTGGTGTCGTAGCCAAGCAATTCGCCGAGTTCACCGGCGGTGATGAGGATGATATCGCCGTACTTCGCGAGACGGTAGAACGCGGTGTTGGCGCGCGAGGAGACGGTCTCGGGGTAGCCGTCGGACGGGATGAACACCAACGTGCTGCGACCGCTGAATTTATCCGCGCTCGCGGCGATCGCGGGCTCGGGTGGCTTCGGGTCGGCGGCCTTGGTGCCGGCGGGCGGGGTGATGCGCGACTCGCCGCTCGTGCCGGCGAAGACGAGCGCGGCGTAGAGATCGCCATTGGGCAGAGCGAGGAGATCGGTGACCTCGGCGTCGCGATTTTCCTGGAGGATGATTGCAGGGGCGGTGGTGACACCGGTGGCGGGCGTAAAGGTGTAGATATTGCCCTTCGGCGAGGAGCCGGCGGCGACGCGGCCCTTGGGCAGGAGCGCGAGGCGGCGGACGTTACGGTCGCGGATTTCGCCGAAGAGGGAGATGCCGCGCTCGGTGAGCACGGCGGCATCGGTAACCTTGTCGGGATTCACGCCGGAGGCGGCGAATTTTTTCAGGTCGATGCGGTAGATACGGCCGGGATTGCCGGTGGCGACGAGTGCACTGTCCGCATCGGGCAGCACGAGATCGAAGAGAGAATCGACCGGCAGCGTGGTGCGCGCGACGACCGCGCCATCGCGGATAAGATAGAGCCCGCCCTTGGGCGCGGTGCCGGCGAGGATCGCGCCATCGGCGAGGAGCTTGACGGCGTAGACCTGCGGATCGTCGAGCTTGGCGAGCTCGCGGGAGGCGTATGTGGCGGTGGCGAGGTCGTGCGTGACCTCGATAATTTTTCCATCGGGGCCGGTGCCGACGAGAAACTTTTTCGGGTCCGGAGTGGCCTCGATGGTCCAGAGCAGATCGGCCGGCGCGGGCACGGCGAGTTCCGCGAGGAGCGGACCGGCGACGAGGCGGCCATCGGACCGGGCGGCGAGGCGCTTCAAGTTGCGGCTCGGGACATCGCGGAAGAAATCGATGTCGGTCTTTTTTGAAAGCGGATCGGCGAACGCGACGCTGGCCAGAGCGGCGAAGAGCGCGAAGACGACAGGGCGAAGCGACGCGGAGCGGCGAAAGAAAATGGGCATGAAAAAGGAAACGGGGAAACGCGAGGAAGGGAAACGCGGGCGCGTTTACTCGATGATCCGGAGAGGACGGCGGACGGCAGTGCCGGTGAGCTTGCCGGGCAGCACGTGTTTTTCCCAGAGCGGAAGGAAAGCGTCGCGCTTGCGATAGCGCGTCTCATCCGCCGCGCGCGCGATGCGCTCGATGGAACCAGGGGCCTCGGGCGTGCCGACGGTCTGATCGCTAAACACATCGGAGGCCTCGACGATGGCGAGGCACAGGCCGTCATTGGGACGGTCGTCGCTGATGGCCGAGATGTAGGCCTTGAAACTGCGTAGCTCGGAAGCGGAGATCAGGCGCGGGCGGCCGGTGAATTCATCGAGCGCGCGGCCGGGAGCGAGGACGACCTCGAGGCGCTTGCCATTCCACGCCGGATTGATCGGGAGATCGATGATCTCGCGATGCGCCGCGCCCTGATAGTCGCGCCAGGCGAGCGTGGCCTGCACGGTATCGCCAGCGCGCGCACTGGAGCGCGAAAGCTGGAACTGCTCGACGACCACGGTGGGATTTTCCTCGAGCGGCTCGACGGTGAAGGAGACGCGATCAGGGAAAGTCTTCTCATACGGATTTTGAAGATTGGCCGAGAGATTCTGGACGAACTCATTTAGGCCTTGTGCGAACCCTTGGGGGCCGGCGTAGAGGGTCTTGATCGCGAGGTTCTGGGAATTGGGGAACGCGATGTCACCGCGAAGGCGAAAGCCGTTGGCGAGGCCCGCGTCGTTGGCGCCCATGATTGCCTGCGTGACTCCGGCGGCGACGATGGCGGGCGTGAGCTGCTGCTGGCGCACGACGGAGAAACGCAGCGTACGCGGTGCGGCGTGCAGAGCGGCGACACTCACCTCGACCTGCGTCATGGCCGGGCCGGCGCCCATCGTGCCGGAGATGGCGGAGAGGCGATCCTGCGAAATCGTGCCGATGACCGGGCCGGTATTGGCGAGCTTCACCGACGACATCGTGGACGGCAAAATCGTAATGATCTCGGCCTCGCACATCGGCAGGGCGACATCGCCGAGCGACAGCATCGGGTGGCCGAAGGCCGTGATGCGATTGCCATCCACCCGCGAGACCGTGCCCGTGCCGGCGATCGAGATATCGCCCGTCGCGAGCGCAACCGCGACCGCGCCGCCGGCGCGGAGGGTGCCGCCGCTGAGCTTGGACGACGTAGTGGCAGCGGCGGAGGCGCCCGACTGCGTGCTGCCGCCGAGGGCCGTGGCGGAGAGGCCGAGGGCGGCGAAGCGCGGGCCGAAAAGCTCGGAGACCGCGGGGCTCAAGCCCGTGAGCGTAAAGGCGGGCTGGAGGGGCGTCGCGCCGGGCAGGGCGGCGGAGTTGAGAGTTGAGAGCTGAGAGTTGAGAGCCTCGGAGGAATTATTCGAAGAGGCGGGCTGTAGTTGAGAATTGGATACGGGCCGGCCGGTGGAGGTGAGCGAGGCGGCGGACGTGGGCAACGCGACCTTTTCGCGCACTTCATTGAGATCGGCCGTGGGCGTGAAGCCCGCGTAGCGAACCGTTTCGAAGCGCTGGATCTGGTAGCTGAGGGCACCGGCGAGCTTGCCATCGATGTAGAGCGGGCTGCCACTCATGCCGGCGACGGCGCCCATCTTCTGCACGCGTTCATCGGTGAGTTCGCAGACGATGAGGGATTTGCCGGGGCCGAGGGCGTTGCGAATCACGCCGGTGACCTCGACGCTGAACGGCTCGGGCTCGGTGCCGCGAAATACGGTCCACACTTCGCCGCGCTGGCCGGGCTTCAATTCATCGAGGCTGATCGCGCCGCCGCCGGCGGGTTGTGAACGCGGGGTGGCCGTGGTGGCGAGGGAAGAGACGGACTGGGCGGGGAGGACGGCGGGAAACGCGATTGCGGCGAAAAGCGAGACTAACGGGCGAAGGTTTAGGCTTTTTTGGGTCATTGCGATGATTCCCGACACACAGTGCGTCTGCTATGGATTCTCAAAGTTCCGCGATTGCTTGCGACATGATTTCACAGGCCCGGTCGATGGCGGTGCCCTCGTGCGCGGTGCTGAGGAAACCCGCCTCGTAGGCGCTGGGGGCGAGGTAGACCCCGCGGTTGAGGCAGGCGTGGAAAAAACGGGCGAAGAGCTTGGCGTCGCCCGTGAGCGCGGTGGCGTAGTCGCGCACCGGCGTAGCCGTGAAGAAGATGGAGAACATCGAGCCGCACTGCGGCACCTGCGCCGGGATGCCCTTGGCCTTTGCGGCGGCGAGCACAGCATCGCGCACCTGGCGACCGAGCGCATCGAGGCGAGCGTACGGATTCTGTTCCTCGAGCAGGCGGAGGCCGGCGATGCCGGCCGCCATCGCGAGGGGGTTGCCGCTGAGCGTGCCCGCTTGATAGACGGGTCCGAGCGGGGCGAGGAAATCCATTATCTCCGACCGTCCGCCAAATGCGCCCACTGGCAAGCCACCGCCGATGATTTTTCCCAAGCAAGTGAGATCGGGGACGATGCCCTCGCGCTCTTGGACGCCGCCCTTGGCGATGCGGAAGCCGGTCATCACTTCGTCGAAGATCAACACGGTGCCGTGCTGGGCCGTGATCGCGCGCAAGTACTTGAGGTAGCCGGCGTCGGGCATGATGAAGCCGACGTTGCCGCAGTAGGCCTCGATGATGACGCACGCGATTTTATCCGGATTGGCGGCAAAGACGGCGTCGAGCGCGGCGGTGTCGTTGTAAGGGACGACGATGGTGTCTTGGGCGACCGCCGCCGGCACGCCCGCACTGTCGGGGTGGCCGTGAGTGAGCGCGCCCGAGCCGGCCTTGATCAGCAGCGCATCGGAGTGGCCATGATAACAACCGGCAAACTTGATGATCTTGTCGCGCTTCGTGAAGCCGCGCGCGAGGCGGATGGCCGACATCGTGGCCTCGGTACCGCTGTTGCACATGCGGACCTTTTGGATCGAAGGGACGAACTTCACGATCAGCTCCGCCATCTCGACCTCGTAGGGATTGGGCGTGCCAAAGGACGTGCCGTTTTCGAGGGCGGCGGCGATGGCGGCTTTGATGCGCGGATGGTTGTGGCCATGGATCGCCGGGCCCCACGTGCAGACGAAATCGATCAACTCCCGGTCATCCGCCGTGATCAGCGTCGCGCCCCGCGCGGCCTTCACGAAAAACGGCGCGCCACCGACAGAGCGAAAGGCGCGGACCGGGGAATTTACCCCGCCGGGGATGAGTTGCTGAGCGCGGGCGAAGAGGGAGGCGGATTGGGTCACAGGCGTTGTAACAACAAGGTATTAGGTAGAACGAAGAGAAGGCGATTTCCTTAACGACTTGATGAACCTACCCGAGATCGGATGAAACCCAATTTTCTGAGCTACCTTCGCGCCAAACATGAAGTTAATTTGCGATAGCGGGCGTCTTTGCCAACTGGGATTTCTACGCAGAGATAAGATTTCTCATCGTGCAGAATGCGAAGCGCAGCGTACAGGGGATAGCGGAGGAAAATCAAATCGGGTCAGAGTCGTGGTCGGTGAATAGCCTTGCGCGCGTTCTTTGGCCTACGTGCTGTCGGGGACGCGCACTGCATGACCTCCGGCATTCATGAAAACCCGGCTCCGTTGGGAGGTAACATTCAGGGAAGGTCGCGGCGACTGAGGGCCGCGCTGGTGACGCATCGCTGGTTCGTGATGTTGGGATTGTTGAGCTGCGGACTGTTTGTCGCGATTGTGACGCAAGGCACCGGGCGGCTGATGGAGGCGGAGGCGTTTGGCGATTTCTACGATTTCCAAGCGAAGAGCCTGCTGGAGGGGCGGCTCGATGTGCCGTTGGAGGCGATTCAATTCGAGGCGTTTGTGCGCGAGGGGAAGGTGTACGGCTATTTCGGCCTGACGCCTGCGCTGCTCCGGCTGCCGTGGGCCGGGCTCGATGTCGGATTTGGTCACTGGAGCCGGCTGTATATGGTGGGATACTTTGCGGCGGCCTTGATCGCCGGCTATCTATTATTGATCGAGGCGGTGCGGCGAGTCAGTGGGCGCGACGTGCCGAGCGCAACGGAGACGGTGCTGTGGACGCTCAATGCGGGTGTCGGCAGCACGCTGTTTTTTCTCAGCAGCCGGGCATATATTTATCACGAAGCGATTCTGTGCGGTGCGGCCTTGGCGCTATGGAGCGTGTGGGCGGCCCTGCGTTATCTCGACGATCCACGGACGCGCTGGTGGGGCTGGTCCCTCGCGTGCGGCGTGCTGGCGGTGCACGCGCGACCATCGATTGGCTTGTTTGCGCTCACGGTGCTGGGGCTGTGCGCGGCGGCGATTGTATGGCGACAGTGGCGGATAAGGAAATCAGGGGTGCTCTCCCGCTCATGGTGGCGCCAAGGGGTGCTCGTCGCTGGGCTCGCGGTGGCGGGGATCGCGAGCTTCAATGGCGTCAGCTACCTAAAGTTTCGCACCATCGAGGGCTGTCCGTTGCGGCTTAATGTCCAGTACGACGCGGAGCGACTCGCGAGGATCGATGGCCGTCAGTTTCATCTCAGCAATCTCCGCTTCGCGACGTTTGCGTATCTCCTGCGACCGGATGCGACGTTGAGCCCGTACTTTCCCTACATCCGATTGAGCGAAGCCGATAAGACGAAATTTCCCGAGGCGAAGATCGATTTGATGGACCCGATGCTGGGGTTTCCGTTTGCGATGCCGGCCTTGGTGCTGGCGAGTATCGTGGGGTTGATCGTGGCTGTTCGAGTCGGCGGGGTTGCGCGCGAGCCGGTGGGGATTTTGTGGCTGGCGGTGTTGCCGATGGGAGCGTCGATGTTTGCGGCCATCGCGGTGTCGCACCGCTATACGGCGGATTTTTGTCCATTCTTCCTGGTGACGGCGGCTTTTGGCATCGCCAGCTTGGGGCAGGTGGCGTCGGTCGGGCGGCGAGTGCTGGTGGTCCTGCTGTGGGCCGGAACGCTCGTCGCCTTGCCGCTCAGCCTCGCGGTGACGCTGCATAATCAGGGTGAGAAAGCCTGGCTGGTGCCTCCAGCGGTTCGGGCCCAGTATGCCTCGCTGCGGTGGAAGGTGGATTCGCTGTTTGGCGTGAAAAATCCCTCTGGCTATGATGCGGCGGCGCTGCCGATACGGAATGTGGACGCACGATTTCTTCTTTGGACGGCTGACCATTTGCTGAACGATCCGACGAAGCACGCGGTCGTCATTGAAATCGCCCGCCAACTCGTGCGCCTCATGCCCGACAATGGCGTGGTGCAGGCGAGAGCCGCCGCATTCTTGATCGCCGGCGACCAGACCAAGGAAGGCACCGCCGCTTACGAGCACGCGTTGCAACTCGATCCTACCCTCGCAGTCGCGCATAGCAATTTGGGCGTGGTCTACTATGAGACCGGCCGCTTCGAGGAGGCCGCGCGAGAGTTTGAAACCGCGCTGAAGCTGGACCCGACGATCCCGCAAGCGCGGGAAGCGCTGCAGATCTTGCAGCGCGGCAAGCGACCGTAGAGCGGAGCGCGCTCGCGTCAGCGCCGTCCCACGGCTCAGTTCACGTACCTCTGCACGATCGGAATGCGGCGGCCGACGCCGAAGGCGAGGGGGGTGATTTTCAGGCCGGGGGCGGCTTGCTTGCGCTTGTATTCGTTGAGGTCGACTTTGCGGGCGATGTCGTTGACGATGGACTCGGCGAATCCCTGTGCGACGAGGTCGCGGCGCGAGAGGCCTTCCTCGACGTAGCCTTTGAGGATGGCGTCGAGGATGTCGTAGGGCGGCAGGCTGTCTTGATCGACCTGGCCGGGGCGGAGTTCGGCGGACGGCGGTTTCTCGATGGTGTTGAGCGGGATGATCTCGCGGTCGCGGTTGATCCAGCGCGAGAGCGCGTAGATCTGCATCTTGAAGACATCGCTGATCACGGCGAGGCCGCCGCACATATCGCCGTAGAGCGTGCAGTACCCCACGGCGACTTCGCTCTTGTTGCCGGTCGTGAGGAGCAGGGAACCAAATTTGTTCGAGAGCGCCATCATGAGCACGCCGCGGATGCGGGCTTGGATATTTTCCTCGGCAACATCGCGGGGGCGACCGGCGAAAATTGGCCCGAGGGCGGTTTCGGTCGCGGCCACGGCATCGGCGATGGCGATGGTCTCGAAACGGATGCCGAGATTTTCGGCGAGGATGCGCGCATCGTCGCGGGAGTGTTGCGACGAAATCGCGGAAGGCAGCGAGACGCCGATCACGTTGGCCGCGCCAAAGGCCTCGGCGGCGATCACGGCCACGACGGCGGAATCGATGCCGCCGGAGAGTGCGACGAGTGCGCGCTGGAAGCCGCTCTTGTGCGCGTAGTCGCGCAGGCCGAGGACGAGCGCGTGGTAGATATCCGACATCTCCGACTGCTCGAAGCTCGGGTGCAGGGCGGGGGAAACGGGATTGAACGGCGCGGCGGACATGGTGCCCGAGGCCTTGGGGGAGGCCTGGCCGACCTCGACCACGCGGAGCTCCTCGGCAAAAGCCGCGAGACCCGCCACGAGATTGCCCTGCGCATCGACGACGTGCGACCGCCCGTCGAAGATCAGCTCGTCGTTGCCACCGATGGCATTGACGTAAACGACCGGGCAGTGGAGCGCTCGGGCCGCCTCGGAGACGACGAGATTCTGGCGGACATTTTCCTTCGCGCTGTGCCAGGGGCTCGCGGAGAGGTTGACCATGAGGTCGCACTTCTGGTCGGCGAGCTGCTCGATCGGCATGCGGCCGGAGTAGAGCCGGCGCGTGCTGATCATCGGGTGCGTCCAGATGTCTTCGCAAATCGTGACGCCGATGCGGCGGCCAGCGTGGTCGATGACGACCGGCGCGGTGGCGGGCTCGAAGTAGCGATCTTCGTCAAAGACATCGTAGGTCGGCAGCAGGCACTTGCGCGCGACGGCTCCGACGGTGCCGCGATAGCAAAAAGCGGCGGAATTGAAAAACGGGCGCCCGCGTCCGGTGGGGTTGGCCTCGACCGTGCCGATGAGGGCGGGTACACCGCCGATGGCCGCAGCGATTTGCGCGAGGGAGTCGGCGACGTCGGAGACGAACCGGCGCTTGAAGAGCAGATCGCGCGGCGGGTAGCCGCACACCGCGAGCTCGGGAAAGACGACGAGTTCCGCGCCTTG
The DNA here is from genome assembly GCA_965227745.1 of Opitutaceae bacterium. Taxonomy (GTDB): domain Bacteria; phylum Verrucomicrobiota; class Verrucomicrobiia; order Opitutales; family Opitutaceae; genus GAS368. The sequence continues at coordinate 341,136 of OZ245769.1, forward strand.
CGCGACGAGCGCGGTGTAGGCCTCAAGGATCTTGCGGCGATTACCGGCGAGGTCGCCGACGATGGGATTGAGCTGGGCTAGGCCGAGACGCATGAAAAAAGGTGGAGGTGGAACGTAGGAGCCTTTGGCGCGGGTGTCTGTGAAATAATGTGATCGACCGCGGCGCGCAAACGACTCGCACCTTGTGCCGCGCACGCAACGGGCCCGAGATTCGTGCAACGGGAGCTGATTTTCGGAGGAAAAACGCGCTGACACTAGGGGGACTACCGTAGTTTGGGCATGTTGTTGGGCCTCGGAGCAAAGCGGGGCTTGCGCTCTGGGGGCGGCGCGCGATTTGCTGTGCCTTCTCTTTTTACTATCCCATGCGATTCCGTAGCTTTTTCGTGGTAGCAGTGGTTGGCGGTGTGTTGAGCCCGTTGCACGGAGCGGAGACTCCTGTCGCCGCGATGCCAGTGACCACCACGCCGGCGCCGATGGCGACCACGGCCACGAGCGGCACACTCACGCTGGAGCAGGCTCTGTCGACGGTCGAAGGGGTGAACATTAACGTCCTGCTCAGTCGCGAGGCGGCGGTGCAGGCGCTGGAGCTGGCCAACCAGACACGCGTCGGCGTTTTGCCCAATGTCGGCGTCAACGTGCAGCAACGCCGCACGCAGTCGGTAACGGTGTCGAATAACGTCGCGAGCATCAGCGGCCCGGCCAATCGCTTCGACGGCAAGCTCACGGGTAATTACAACGTCCTTAATTTCCAGCAACTCTCGGCCCTGCGGTCCGCGCGGGCGGGCGTGGCGGTGGCGGAGGCAGACTACAAGGCGGTCGTGCAATCCATCCTCTCGAATGTGGCGTCCAGTTACTTCACGCACCTGCGCAATCTGCGCCGCGTGGACGTGCTCGATGCCAATATCGCGCGCGCGCAATCGCTCTACGAACTCGCGACCAACCAGCTCAACGCGGGTGTCGCGACGCAGATCGACGTGACCCGCGCCGAGGCCCAGCTCGAGATCGCCAAGCAGGCGCGACTCCAGCAGGAAACTCAACTTTACCAGAGCGAACTCACCCTCAAGCGCCTCCTCGATCTGCAGCCGGCCAATCCGATCACGCTGGTCGATTTCACGGTGCGCCGGGCCGACGGCAACTCGATCACCATCGGGGATGAGCGGACGACCTTTGAGCAGCGGGCGGATTGGATTCGCGCGCAGAAGGCCGTCGAACAATCCAAGATCGACGTGAAGACCGCCAAGTTCGAGCGCTTGCCCGCCCTCTCGGTCGGCGGTGAATACGGCTACGCGGCGGGCAACTATGACGATAGCAAGAAGGACGCGTGGTTTGCCGGCGCGACGCTGAGCCTGCCGCTCTTCGACGGCTTCCGCAGCGATGCCGACCGCCGCGCCGCGCTCTCGCGCCAGCGCTCGCAGGAACTCCGGTTGCACAACCTCGAACTGCAAATCTCCTCCGAACTGCGCCTCGCGCGCCAAGATGCCGCTTCGCGCAATGCGCAGATCACCGTGGCCGAGAAGAGCCAGCGCCTCTCCGAGGAGGAACTGCGCCTCGCCCAGCAACGCTACCGCCAAGGCGTGGCGGACAACCGCGAAGTCGTCGAGGCGCAGAACCGCCTCGCCATCGCGGCGGATAATTTCGTCGAAGCCGTCTATCAGTACAATCTCAGCCGCGTGGAACTCGCGCGCGCCAAGGGCGATGTTCGCACGGTTTTGATGGAAAAGGCGCCTTGAGCGCCCGCGGGAGCGGCGCAAAGGCGATTGACAGGCGCAGCGCCGTGGCTGGTTGATTTTCCATGAGTGTGCAATTGATCCTGGCTTCCGCCTCGCCGCGCCGGCGTGAACTGCTCGCGCAGCTCGGCGTGAGATTCGACGTCGTGGTGGCGCAGGTCACCGAGCACGAAGACCCGACGACCGACCCGCGCGTGATGGTCACGCACAATGCCGCGCTCAAGGCCGACTGGGTCTCCGCGCGTCACCCCGCGGCCATCGTGCTCGGGGCGGATACGACCGTTTTTATCGATCAGACCGCCCTGAATAAACCCCGGGACCTGACGGAAGCCCGCGCTATGCTTCGCAGGCTCAGCGGACGAACGCACTCGGTCTTCACGGGGCTCGCGATCCGCCGCGCCAACGAGGGTCTCCGGATTGACGAGGGCGTCGTCACCGAGGTCGATTTCAAGCCCATCGACGATGCCGTGATCGACGAGTACTTGCGCCGCGTCAACGTGTTGGACAAGGCCGGGGGGTACGGCATCCAGGAGCACAGCGACCTGATCGTGGCGGGGTATCGAGGGTCGTTTACCAACATCGTAGGACTGCCCATCGAATCGACGAAACAAATTTTGACGCGGTGCGGTCTCCTGACATGACTTTTCGCGTTATTGCGCGTCCAGACCCTCCCGAATGAGCCAAACTCTCGCTACACCACCGCCTCCCGAGCTGAGCATTCAGCGCGGTTTTTTCGCGCGGCTGTGGGCGGACCCGGATGGGCGTTCGACGATCGTCGGCGTGGCCGGCGTCATTATTATCTACCTGTTTCTCTGGGTGACGGTGCCCTATGTCGCCCATCTGGGGCCGACGGCGAAGTTTACGCCCCGCGAGAAGGCCAAGCCGAAGCCGTTTCAAATCAAGATCGCGGAGAACACGTTTAAGAAGCCGGTGCCGAAGCAGAAGCCACTGCCGAACAAGTTCGTGGAGATCAACCCGGATGCCCCGGAGAACGTGCCGGACAACACGACCAACTTCTCCTCGCGCAACCAGCAGGTCGCCCAGGAGAAGCCCACGCCCAACGGCAAGAGCGACATGCCCGCGATGCAGGGCAAAAAAGATTTCGAGTCCAACCAGATCGTCAGCGGCCAGCTCGTGAAACCCATTGAGCAGATGGAGGCCGTGCCGCCCAAGGAAGTCACGCCCCCGCAGGAGGAGGTCGTGCAGGCGCCCAAGCTCGAGCAAAATCCGCTAAAGGGCTTCGAGAAGCGCGAAGGCAAGAGTGAGAAAGGCTTCGCGAGCAACATCGCCCCAGCCTCGACCAATCCCACCTTGGTCCCAAATCGCGTGGAAGGCACTAAGGATGGTTCGCCCGATGCCCAAGCCCTGCGCCCGGTCATTGATCGGACGCGACCCCAGCCACGCCAGACGCTGGTAAAGACCCAGACGGTGCGCCCCGCGATTCTCGCCGAGCGCCTCGCGGGTACGACCAATATCGGCCCGACTGCCGTCGATGCGCGCTGGAGTAACTACGGAGCGTATTTGCAGCGCATGATCGATACGGTGCAGGTGCAGTGGGAGCGCTTGCTGACGGAGAGCAAAGTTTACCCGACCTCAGGCAGCACGGTGGCAGTGAAGTTCATCATGGATGCCAAGGGCGCGATCACCAAAGTCGTCAATGTCGACAGCACCGCCAGCGACGCAGCCTCGCGCGCGTGCATGAGCGCCATCACCGATCGCTCGCCGTACGGCGATTGGACGGAAGACATGATCGCCGTCCTCGGCACACAGCAGGAGATGACGTTTACGTTTTACTATCAGTGAGGATGGGCCGGCGACTTTCACTGCTCATCGTGGTGCTCGTGGTCGGGTGGGGCAGTGGTTGCGGAATAAGACCGCCGGGGACCTTGTCGGCCTCGCTCGATTCGGCACCGGCGCTCTCTCCGAATCCGCAGTGGCAGCCCTATGGCGCGTATGTCCAGCGCATGGTCGATGCGATCGAAAAGCGCTGGAATAAGAACATCATGGAGAGCCGGACCTACCCAAAGTCGGGGACCTCGGTGTCCGTTTCGTTTTACATCAACGCCAAGGGCGAGGTCGCGCGTATCGGAGCCGTGGAGGAGACGGCCGGGCGCGATGCCGTGCGCGCTTGCGTGAGTGCCATCGCCGATGGCGCGCCGTACGGCGTGTGGACCTCAGAGATGAAAGCGGCGTTGGGGACGGAGGATAAGCTGACGTTTACGTTTTACTATCAGTGAGGAATGGGGTTTTGCATCTCGGATGACTTCACCGGTATCCGATTTCGTATTTCCCATTTTTCGCGCATGAGCGAGGTCCCCGGAGATTTCTGGACGACGCTGCCGCTCGGGCGGGACGTGAAGCTCCTGAACCACGACGCCAATGGCCTCGCGGCGCTGGTGAAGCCGGCGGGCGTGCTCTCGCATCCCAATGACGCGGGCGACGAGCCGCGCTCACTGCTGACGGTGCGCTACGTGAAGGAGGGAGAGTATTTCGAGTGGAGCGATGCGGCGGGGCAGGTGCGGAAGCTTTGGCTGCTCAATCGCCTCGATTCCGCCACCTCGGGCGCGATCCTCGCTGCCTCCGATGGGGAACTCGCGGCGGAAGTGCGCGCGGGCTTCAAGCGGAAGCAGGTGCGCAAGATTTACCTGGCCCTGGTGTTCGGCCGAGCGCCCCAGGCGATGGCGCTCTGGCGCGATCTGCTCGCGGTCGAGAAGCGCGCGGGGCAGATTCGCACGGCGGCGCACGCCGGAAATATCGCAGCGGAGTGCCGCATGAGCGTGATCCGTGCGGGTCGACACCAGCCCCCGATCTCGCTCATTCGCCTCGAGCCCCGCACGGGCCGGAGCCACCAGTTGCGCGTGCAGTGCGCGAAGCGCCACCTGCCGATCATCGGCGATCAGACTTACGGTAAATTCGCGCAGAACCGCGAGTTTGCGAAGAAGGCCGGCACAAAGCGGCTATTTCTCCACTCATTGGAGACGAGTTTCGAATACGAGTGGAAGGGGCGGAAAAACGTGTTTACGGCCAAGGCCCCGCTCCCGCGCGAGTTCGAGGAGTTCCTTTGACAGGGGCGGGGGAATTGGGGTTAGTGGTCGGTTCTCTCCCGCCATGATTCTCCCGAAATCCAACCGCCTCAGTCCCGAACAACTCGCCGAAGTCACTGCGATCGTGGCGGACTTTGGGTGCAAGATTCAGCCGATCGTCGGCGCGGTGCGCACGATCTATGCGATCGTCGGCGATGAGCGCGACGAGCTGATGATCAACCGCCTCGAGGGTCTGGCCTACGTCGACCGCATCGATCGCATCCAGTCGCCCTTCAAGCTGATGGACAAACGCTCGGGCCTCGCGAGTCACCGCGTCACCATCGGCGGCGTCACGCTCGGCGAAGAGCTCTTCATCATCGCGGGCGCGTGCACCATCGACCCGAAGAACCCGAATTATTTTTACGAGACGGCGGCGGCGGTAAAGGAAGCCGGTGCCACGGCGCTGCGCGGCGGCGTGTGGAAGCCCCGCACCAACCCCTACACCTTCCAAGGCGACGTGAAGTCGATGGATATTCTCATGGAGGCCTCGCGCCGCACGGGTCTGCCTGTCGATACCGAGGTCATGGAAGAGGCGCACATCAAGGTCGCGCTCGATGCCGGCGTGCACACGCTGCAAGTCGGCGCGCGCAACGCGCTCAACTACTCGCTCCTCCGCTCCATCGGCAAGGCCATCGCCGAGCGCGACAACTGCGTGCTGCTGAAGCGCAGCATCCACATGGGCCCGCTCAACGAGTTCATCTCCGCCGCAGAATACATCGCCGCCTTCGGCAATCCGAACGTGATCCTCTGCCCGCGTGGCACGACGCCCACGCTGGACGGCTACCGCAATCACCCCGACGAGAGCATCACGCCGCTGCTCAAGGAAAAGACCTGGGCACCGGTGGTGGTCGATCCCTCGCACTCCGTCGGCAAGGCCATCTACGTCCCGGCTGCGGCACTCGCGGCGGTCGCCTACGGGGCTGACGGCCTCTGCATTGAGGCCCACGTCGAGCCCGCCAAGGGCATCGGCGATGACCCGAAGCAGGCCCTCACGCCAGAAGTCCTCGCTGAGACGATCTCACAGGCGAAGCAACTGTGGGCGATCACGCGGAAAAAAGTGGCGGTGTGAGCGGCATGTAAGGGAGCGGCGGTTTGTAACAGCCGCAGGGAAACGGACGAGTGCTTGGCCGAGCGGACGGCCCGGCGGCGGGGCGGACGGCCTGCCGCCGGTGGTTGAAAACCACCGCTCCGGTGGGGGGCCGCGATTCGCGGGCTGATCAGTTCGGAGGCTTGAGGTAGGAGCCTGCTCGCAGGCGATGGGACGTCACGTGAGAACGCATACGATAGCCCATCGCCTGCGAGCAGGCTCCTACCTCACCAATCTCACATTACGCGTTGACCGGCTTGAAATCGATCAGGCGCTTGAAGCGGTCGACCTTGTCGACGATGACGTCGAGGCGGCCGTTGAGGGCGTATTTCTTTTTCGATTTGCGGCCGAGCAGGGCGGTGTCGTCGTCGGTGAGGACGTAGCGGTCGTCGCCGAGGGCGTTGATGCTGATGAAGCCGAAGGTCATTGAGTCGATGAGCTCGATGAAGAAACCGTTGGGTCGGACGTCGGTGATGACGGCGGCGAACTTGGTGCGCGGGGTCTTGTCGAGTTCGCGCTCGAAGAATTCGAGGAGCTTGATCTTCACACTCTCGCGCTCGGCCTCGGCGCTCGTGATCTCGGTCTGGCTGAGGTGCTCGCCGAGATTTTGGATGCGGGTGAGATCGTACTTCGCATTACGGGCGGGCGGGATGGCGTGGCCCTTGTGCTTTTCGAGATAGGTGTCGAAGACCCGATGCACCACGAGATCGGCGTAGCGGCGGATCGGCGAGGTGAAGTGCGTGTAGTCCTTTTTCGCGAGGCCGTAGTGGCCGTCGGGCGTGGCGCGGTAGGCGGCCTTTTTCAGGCTGCGCAGGAGCTGCGTGCGGAGCGTGTAGCCCTGCGGGTGCTTATCGAGGATGACGAGGAGCTTCACGATCTCGGCGCGGAGGCTGAGGTCGCCGACGGGAATCTCGTAGGTGGCGAGCTGGCCGCGAAATTCCTCGAGCTTTTCGATGTCGGGCTCGTCGTGCACGCGGTAGAGCGAGGGGAGCTGGTGCGTGCGCGTGAGGCGGGCGACGGCCTCGTTGGCCGCGAGCATGAATTCCTCGATGAGCTGGTGGCTCTCATCGTGGGAGATTTTCTCGAGGCGGTCGGCGTAGCCCTGCTCGTCGACGAAGATCTTCGTCTCGGGCATGTCGAGGTCGAGGCTGCCATGGGCCATGCGGTCTTTGCGGAGGCGCGCGGCGATTTTCCAGAGGGCGCGGCACCAGGTTTGGAGATCGCGCAGCTCGGCGTCGCTCAGGTCGCGCAGGGCGCGGCCCGTCGAGCCGGTCTGGTGCTTCGCGGGCAGCGGGAGAGCGCGGATCTTTTCGAGGTCGTCCTCAAACATGAAGGCGTAGGCCTGCTTGTACGTGAGGCGCTTGCGGCTGCGGATGACGGTGTTGGCGTAGGTCGTCTCGGAGAGGCGGCCGTTTTTCGCGAAGGTGAGGAAGACCGCTTTGCACAGACGGTCTTTCGCTTCGACGAGGGAGCAAAGGCCGTTGGACAGTTTTTCCGGCAGCATCGGAATCACCACGCCGACGAGGTACGTGGAGTTGCCACGGCGCTGGGCCTCGCGGTCGAGGGCGGTGCCGGGGTGCACGTAGGTCGAGACATCGGCGATGTGGATGCCCACGCGCGTCTCGCCGTTGTCGAGGACCTCGTAGGAGAGCGCGTCGTCGAAGTCCTTGGCGTCGTCGGGGTCGATGGTGAAGACGACTTTTTCGCGGTAGTCGAGACGGCCGGTCAATTCGGAGGGGAGAACCTCGTTAGGGATCAACGCGGCTTCACGCTCGACCTCGGCGGGGAATTCGGTGGCGAGGCCGTGCTTGATGAAGATGCCGAGCAGTTCGGCGCGCGGCTCATGCGTGCGGCCGAGGCGCGCCGTGAGCGTGCCGCGCAGGGGATCGGAGCGCTTATTCCACTCGCCGAGCTCGACGACGACCTTGTCGCCTTCTTTTGGCGTGGGGGAGACGCCGCTCTTGGCTGGATCGCCGACGGCGATCTCGTAGCTGAAGCGCGGATCATCGGGCTGCACGACGTATTCGCGGCGGCCCTTGCGGAGATTGCCGACGATGCTGGTACGCTCGCGGGAGACGACGCGGACGACCATGCCGATCTTCTCGCCGGGGCGCCGGCCCTTGCGGCCGGGAAATTCGCGCGCGATCACGCGGTCGCCCGGCAGGGCGTTGGCGGTGTCTTCAGGGAAAACCTGGAGCGCGGGTTCATCGGTCTCGCCTTCGCGCACGATGAAGGCGGAGCCCCCGGCGCGGAATTGGATGCGGCCCAGCAATTCCCCCCGGCCGAGCTTCGGCGCGGGGAGGGAGTCGGCGTCCGGTTTGGCTTTCGCGGCGAGCGGGGTGGGCAGGACGGGTTGAGCGGTGCCGGATTGCGAGGGTTTGGCGGCGGCGGCAGAGCCACGGTTGGCGGCGGCGGCTTCGTTGGCGGCGGCGGCAGCGCGGGCCGCGTTGCGGGCGGTCGCGACGAAGATGGGGCGCTCGGCGACGGGCTTGAGGCCGTCGTCAGTGGGTTGGCGGCGCGAAGCGGCAGGCTGACGGCGCGAATCGGAGGATTGGCGACCGGACGAAGCGCGGGCGTCGGACCGGGATGCGCCTTGGCGTCCCTGCGAGGACGAGGAGCGAGAGCCGGACGACGATTGGCGTCCGGTGGTGTCCGGGCCGTTATCGGAGGGAGCGGCGGTGTCGGCGCTCGGAGGAGTCGCTGCGCCGCGGCGCGTGGGCTGGAAGACGGGGCGCGGCGTGGCGGAGCGCGGCTGCTCGGCACCGGCGGCGGCGCGGGGCGTGATCCGGCCATTGCCGGAGCGCACGTACTGGCCGCTCTTGAGGGCGAGGCGGACTTCGTGCGCGAGCATCGCGCGCTGTTTCTTGTTCAGGCCGAGGCGGCCGGAGAGTTCAAATTCGTTAGCCGGCTGATAGCTGGACTCGCGGAGGTGAGCGAGGAGACGTTCACGGAGATTCATAAAGGGGAGGGGACCGCGCGGCGCATGGGCCGGGCGAGAGGAATGGATGGAGGGAATGCCGCAGCTCTGCGCTGGGCGATGAAATTCGCCGGGCCGCTCAGAGGGAGCGCCGCGCGAAAATCGGTGGACTGATGACGTGGGTTGATACGATATGGACTAACAAGTGCGCGAGCCATCTCAGCCGGATCATCGAACTCACCTGCGCATAATTAAAATGTGCGTTCGCGTGTCTTACTGGGGGAGCCTCGCGGCTTTAGTCCGGCGAACGCTATGCGCTCGGTAAGCTGGACTACGTTTAATGACAACAAAGTGTCATCGAACGACGGAACGAAACTGCGAATCGGCCCGGTTGTCAAAGAAAAACGGGCGCCGGCACCCTTGCCAGCGCCAGTGATGCGGAAAAATGTATTCAATAAAGCACTACAACGGGGCGCGATCAATCGCCGGTCCGCAAAGCGAAAACCGCACACGGATGATCGGCCGGCGGCGGCTCTGCGACGATGTGGTCACGGGCTGCAATCCCCTCGACAAGTGCCGCGGGTGACAGTTACTTGGACCTCCCGATGAAAATCGTTCATGTCGCAAGCGAGCTCTACCCTTACATGAAAACGGGCGGTCTGGCCGACGCCGTGGCGGCGCTGGCGAGCGCGCTGGCCGAGGACCGGCATGAGGTCTCGGTTTTCATCCCGGGCTATCGCGCGGTGGTCGAGCACAAGGATGCGGCGGGCGCCGAGCGGCGGTTGCGGCTGAAGATCGAGATGGGTGATCAGTTTCTCTCGGGCGACGTGCGGGTTTTTTCGCCGCGCAAGAACCTCAAAGTCTATCTGATTTGTCGCGAAGAGTTTTTCGATCGCCGCGCGCCGTACGGCAATGGGGAGCGCGACTATGAGGATAATTCGGACCGCTTCATCTTTTTCTGCAAAGGCGTAGTCGAGACGCTGCGGCTCGCCGATCTCCAGGCGGATGTAGTGCATTGCCACGACTGGCAGGCGGCGCTGATGCCGCTGCTGGTGCGCGAGGCCGAGCGGCGGCATGGCGGCACGCTGGCGCTGAAGACGGTCTTCACGATTCACAATATCGCGTACCAGGGCGTATTTCCCGCGACGACTTTTGCGCGCACGAATCTGCCCGACGAACTCTTTCACATCGATGGCCTCGAGTACTACTCGCAGGTCAACTATATGAAGGGTGGCATCCTCTTCGGTGACCGCGTGACGACCGTGAGCCCGCGCTACGCGCGCGAGATCCAGACGCCGGAATTTGGCTGCGGTCTCGATGGTGTCGCGCTGACGCGCGCCGACGATATCGCCGGCCTGCTCAACGGGGTGGACACCGCGATCTGGAATCCCACCGTGGACGCGATGCTACCCGCGCGCTACTCGCGCGCCGATCTCTCGGGCAAGCGCACCTGTCGCGCAGAGCTGCTCACGCGCTGCGGACTCGCGCCTGATTTCAAGGGCCCGATCTTCGGCATGATCTGCCGCTTCACCGAGCAGAAGGGCGTGGACCTCGTGCTGGCCAATCGCGACTTTTTCCTGGCGCACGACTGCCGCCTGATCGTGCTGGGCACGGGCGATAAGCGGCTCGAGACCGAGATGAAGGCGCTCGCGGCCGAGGCGCCGCAGAAGGTCGCCCTCATCGCACGCCTCGATGAAGCGATGAGCCATCTGATCGAGGCGGGTAGCGATTTCTTTGTGATGCCCTCGCTCTTCGAGCCCTGCGGCCTGAATCAAATGTACTCGCAGGTGTACGGCACGGTGCCGATCGTGAGCCGCGTGGGCGGACTTGTGGACACGGTGTCGGATGCCGACGAACTACCCGCCAGTGGGACCGGACTGATGTGCGAGCCCAGCGCGCCAAGCCTGCGCGACGCGCTGCAGCGGGCGCTGGTATTGTATTCGGACAAGTCGCGCTACGCGGCCGTGCAGCAACGCGGGATGTCGCGAGATTTTAGCTGGAAGGTGGCGGCGGACGGCTACGAGAAGCTGTATCGCGAGGCCCTTTAAAAAATGTCTTGGAGATAGGAGCCTGGTTACAGGTGATGGGTTATCGTTGGGTTGGTCACGTGATGGCCCATCGCCTGCAAGCAGGCTCCTACATTTCGGACGTCACGCTTGGACGAAAAAAGCCCGGGCAGTTATGCCCGGGCTTGAGTGAAGGGTGATTTGAAAACGAGCGCTTAGCGCACGACGCGGGCGCCGCCGCCGGCGAACGTTTTTTCGATTTCCTTGCGGGTCGCCATCGACGTATCGCCCGGGGTGGTCGAGGCGAGGGCACCGTGGGCGGCACCGTACTCGACGGCCTTCTGGGGATCGTTGAATTGGAGGAAGCCGAACTGCACGCCGGACGCGAAGGAGTCGCCGCCGCCGACGCGGTCGAGGATCTCGAGGTCCGGGTACTTGCGGCTCTCGTGGAATTTGCCGTCGTGCCAGAGGATGGCGGACCAATCGTTGATCGTGGCGCTCTTGACGGCGCGCAGCGTGGTCGCGGCGACCTTGAAGTTCTTAAATTCCTTCACGGCGGTCTCGATCATCGCCTTGAAGGCGTCGGTCTCGATGTGGCTGATGTTGTGGTCGACGCCCTTGACCTCGAAACCGAGGGAAGCGGTGAAGTCCTCTTCGTTGCCGATCATGACATCGACGTACTTGGCGATCTCGCGGTTGACCTCCTGGGCCTTCTTGAGGCCGCCGATGGTCTTCCAGAGCGAAGGGCGGTAGTTGAGATCGTAGCTGACGATGGTGCCGTGCTTGTTGGCGGCCTTGACGGCCTCGACGGTCAGCTCTGCGGTGGAGGTGGAAAGGGCGGCGAAGATGCCACCGGTGTGAAACCAGCGGACGCCGAGCTTGCCGAAGATGTGATCCCAATCGACGTCACCGGGCTTGAGCTGCGAAGCGGCGGTGTTGCCACGGTCGGGATTGCCGACGGCGCCGCGGATGCCGAAGCCGCGCTCGGTGAAATTGAGGCCGTTGCGCACGGTGCGGCCGATGCCGTCGTCCTCGCGCCACTTGATGAACTCGGTGCTCACGCCGCCCTGCATGATGAAATCCTCGACGAGGTGGCCGATCTCGTTGTCAACGAAGGCGGTGACGACCGCGGTCTTGAGGCCGAAGGCCTTGCGGAGGCCGCGGGAGGTATTGTACTCGCCGCCGCCTTCCCAGACTTTGAATTCGCGGGCGGTGCGAATGCGGCCCTCGCCGGGGTCGAGGCGGAGCATGACTTCGCCGAGCGAGATTTGATCGAAGGCGCAGGTATTGGCGGGTTTGATTTGGAGGCTCATGGGTGGTGAAAAGAGGAATAGAAATGCAAAAACGCCCCCGGTGGGTCAACCCCCGACTCGGCCATCCCTCAACCCTTCCTCTGGGCCCGTGGAGCGCCAGACAGTACGGCGCTACGCGGGCGATCACGTATCGAGGCATGCGCGCACGGCTTCGAGCAGGCGGTCGGGCTGACATGGCTTCTGCAGGAAGTTTTGGCCCTCGCGAAGCACGAATTCACGGCCGGCAATGTCGGAGCTGTAGCCGCTGGTGAAGATGATCTTTAGCTTTGGGGCGCGGGCCTCGAGGTGCCGGGCGAGATCGAGGCCACTGATGCCCTCGGGCATGACCATGTCGGTCAGCAGGAGATCGATTTTGCCCTCCTGTCGATCCCACTGGGCGAGCGCTTCCACGCCGTGGCTGGCCTCGATCACACGGTAACCCGCCCGTTCCAACAGCCGGCGGGTGAGGAGGCGCACGCTCACCTCATCCTCGACGACCAAAATCGTTTCAGTGCCTCCTCGGGGCTGAGCGGGTGCCGGCTCGACGGCGATGGTCTGGGCCTCGGCCGAGGCGGGAAGGAAAACTTGGAACGACGCGCCCTGACCGAGCGCACTCTCAACCTTGATCGCCCCGTGGTGCTGTTTGACGATGCCGAAGACGGTGGCGAGACCGAGACCGGTGCCGCGACCGGGGGCCTTGGTGGTGAAAAAGGGCTCGAAGATGCGCCCCACGATTTCGGGATCGATGCCGCCACCCGTATCCGTGACGCGGAGACAAACATAGTCACCCGGTTGCGCATCGGCAATGTGGCTGGCCTCCTCGACGGTGAACGTGTGGGCGGAGGTTTCGATGTGCAGACGGCCACCGGAGGGCATGGCATCGCGCGCATTGACGACGAGATTGAGCAGCACCTGGTCGAGCATGCCGGCGTCGGCACGCGTCATCAACGAGCGAGGATGGAGGTTGAGCTGCAGGCTGATGTCCTCGCCAAGGATGCGCTGCAGCATCTTCGTGAGCTGGGTGACGATCACATTGAGGTCGAGCAGGCGGGGCTGCATGACCTGCCGGCGGCTGAAGGCGACGAGCTGGCGCGTGAGATTAGCGGCGCGGGCGGTCGCGGCTTTGATATCGTTGAGGAGATCGTGGACCTCGGCGGAGACATCGGGCATGAGCAGCGCGAGATCGGTCTGCATCATGATCGCGGAGAGAATATTATTAAAATCGTGCGCGACGCCACCGGCGAGCTGGCCGATGGCTTCCATCTTTTGCGACTGGCGAAACTCTTCCTCGAGCTGGCGCTGGTGCGTGATGTCGGTGGCGACGCCAACGATGCGGTAAATCTCTCCGGCGCGATTGCGGACGGGCACCGCACGCGCGCGAATCCAGCGCAGCGCACCGTCGGGGCGCAGGATGCGGAATTGCTCATCGTAGGTGCCGAGGGCCTGCTTGGTCCGCGCGGCTTCCCTCACGCGGTCGCGATCTTCGGGAAAAATGGTTTCGATCCAGGCCGACGCGTCGCGATAGAGGCTTTCGCAGGGACGCCCCCAGATATCGGCGTAGGCCGGGCTGATGTAGAGCATCTCGCTACGATCGGGGTCGCTGATCCAGAAAACTTCCTGGATGTTTTCCGCGATCTGCCGAAACCGCTCCTCGCTGGCGTGCAGGGCTTCCTCGGTGCGCTGGCGGATGGTTTCGCGCTCGTGGACATCGAGGGCGAAGGAGATGTCGAGGGAGAGCTCGTCGAGGAGGCGCAATTCGTCGCCGGTGAAGAAGCCGGGCTCGTGGCCATAGAGGTTAAAGACGCCAACGATCTTATCGCCGATGCGCAGGGGCAGGGCGGCCATCGCGCGGTAGCCATAGGCTAGGGCGATGTCGCACCACGAAGCGGCCTCGGGGTCGCGGGCGATATCGTTGCAAGCGGAATGGATGCCCGTACGCCAGGCGCGCGCGGTGAAGGCGCAGCCGTTGCCCGTCGGCACCGCGGCGATGAAGGGTGCGAGAACCTCGAGGGTCGCCGCATCGGCACCGGCATGGGCCGCGAGGGTGAGACTGTCGCCAGCCGGAGCAGTGAGCCCGATCCAAGCGAGGAGAAAGCCGCCCTTTTCGACGGCGACGCGACAGGCGGACGTAAGCATGCGCTGCGGATCGCGCTCGCGGACGATAGTCTGGTTAATGTCGCTCAGGATGGCGTAAACGCGATTGAGATGGTCGATGTGGACCTCGGCACGCTTGCGCTCGCTGATGTCGACCATCGCGTGCATCGCGCCCGTAACTTCGCCCTTGGTATCGCGAAACGGCGTGGTGTATGCGATGAAGTAAAAACGGGTGCCGTCGGGCCGCTCCGCTTGCAGTTCGATGCCGGCGATCGAGCGATTTTCCCGAACGGCCTGCGCCATGGGCGAGCGGTCGAGTGCGACGGGTTTGCCGCGGGAATCGAAAAGCCGCAGCGCGCCACACCAGCGGTCGGACGGGTCGGGCTGACGGCCCCAGAGCGTGGCGGCCGCGGCATTGTGCAAGGTGATCAAGCCCGCTGCATCCGTCGTGTAGGCGGCAATGGGCAACCCCTCGGCAAAAAGCCGGTAGCGCTCCTCACTCGTGCGGAGAGCGGCGGCAGCGAGATGGCGCTGGGTAATATCTTGGCTGACGCTGAGGGCGGCAGTCACCGTGCCGTGCTCGTCGCGGAGCGGAGCAGTGCGGGTCTCCATCCAGCGCTCCGTGTTACGCAGGCTGCGGATTTGATAGACCAAGCTGGCCGTCTCACCGCCCATGACCTGAGCGACGAGCGCTTGGAACTGAGGGCGATGCGCCGAGGTGATGAGTGGGTAGACGCTACGACCGGCGACTTGCTCAAACGAGTCCGCCTCGATCAGCGCCAAGCCGGCCCGATTCATCAGATGCAGGGTGCCATCGGCCCCGATGAGCTTCACGCAGGTGGGCTCGGAATCGAAGACACCCTGAAGCAGACGCTGGCGCTCACCGAGCTCGGCGGAGTGGCGACGTAATTCAAATTGCGCGATGACTTGCCGGCCCAACACGCGGAGGGCTTGCTCCTGCCGGGCATTGAGCTGGCGCGGGACGTGATCCATGACGCAGAGCGAACCAATGGCGTGGCCCGCAGGCGTGATGAGGGGAGCGCCGGCGTAGAAACGGATATAGGGATCGCCAGTGACCAGGGGGTTATCGGCAAAGCGTGCGTCGCGCGTGGCGTCGGGCACGATAAAGACATCGCGGTGAAGAATCGCGTGGCCGCAGAATGAAATATCGCGGGGCGTTTCGGAGCGATCGAGGCCCACGCGGGATTTGAACCACTGGCGATTTTCATCGACGAGGGAAATCAACGCGATGGGTGTGCCGCAGATCTGGGCGGCCAGAGCCGTGAGATCATCCAATGCGAGGTCAGGCGACGTATCGAGTACGCCGTATAGGTGCAGGGCTTCCAAGCGCTGCCTTTCGCCTCCAAGGGGGAGAGGGGGTGTCATCAACGGCGCGTAAATTTATGGTATATCGGCTCAAAGCTAACGCACCAGCAGT
The DNA here is from genome assembly GCA_965227745.1 of Opitutaceae bacterium. Lineage (GTDB taxonomy): Bacteria > Verrucomicrobiota > Verrucomicrobiia > Opitutales > Opitutaceae > GAS368. The sequence goes on from OZ245769.1 coordinate 356,780, forward strand.
AAACGAATAGGGGTTTTACGTAGAGATTTCCCGCAGCGGCCGGGAGTAATCGCTTACTGGCTTGCTCCCAGACCGTGCACTCGCAGGTGCGGCACGGGCCGCCGACGTTTTAAACAAAACGCGCCGGTAAGTGATGGAGGAATTCATCGTGTAGGTTATCTCCAGCGACGGCGACACCCGGTTCGGGAGATAACATTCGGAGCGATGACGAATCGGCGTCGCTCCGCCCTGATCGCTTTACACGATCGTTTTCGCGTGGGGGGCAGGCGAGTGGGGTGGCCAGACGCGCAAAATCTCATCGGCGAGTTTTCGCCAGCCAAACGGTTTCGCGAGGAAACCCTTGAGCGCGGGCAGGCGGGCCATGGTGTCTTCCTCGGCGGCGAGATTGTGCCCGGTGATCATCACGAAGGCGGCATCGGGGACGACGAGCGAGGCCTGCCGGATGAATTCCAAGCCGTTCAACTGTGGCATGTAATAATCGCTCACGACGACGGCCGGATTATACTGCGGCAGAGCTTTTAACGCGTCGACGGGCCGTGAAAACGCGTGCACCGGGCAGTCAAAATTATCCGCAAGCATCTGCGTCAAAAGATCGGTATAGGATTTTTCATCGTCCACGAGGACGATGGCTCTGGCCGAAGTTGAGTTCACTGGGACGGGCCGGACCTTGAGCCGCCGCGCCAAGAAAGGCAATGCGCGAGCGTGTACTTGATTTACTACAAGGGGAGGCGAGGATGGGACTATGTTGCACGTCGTATTGTTCCAGCCTGAGATCGCGCCCAACACGGGTAATATCGGCCGCATGTGCGCGCTGACGCGCTCGCGGCTGCACCTCATCCATCCGCTCGGCTATGTGATTAACGACCGCAATCTCCGCCGGGCGGGGATGGATTACTGGAAATCTCTCGACGTCCACGAGCACGCCGATTGGGCGGCTTTTCGCGCGAGCCCGCATGGGCCGCGCCGCCTCTGGCTCTTTACCACGAAGACCGAGCAATCTTTTTGGGACGTCCGCTACGCGGCGGACGACGGGCTCGTCTTTGGCAGCGAAAGCTCGGGTGCGCCCGAGTGGCTCCACGACGAGATCGGCGCCACCCAGCGTGTGACCATCCCGCACGCGAATCCGGACCTGCGGTCGCTCAATCTCAGCACGGCAGCGGGTGTCGCCACGTATGAAGCGGTGCGGCAACTGACGCATGCCGGGGCGACGATTGCGCGCGACTGACGCGGGAGCGATGCCGAGCACGTGATTTCAATTTGCGGAAAGCTGGCTGGACCATGAGTTAAACACCGCCTTTCACGGGCTTGCGGCGGCTGGGTTCGCGACGTAGGCATTTTTAGCATGGTCCTTCGTGGCGAACCGAGAACCATTCACCACTTTTACTGTCCGTTGCACTGCCGCTTCTTGTGATACCCGTCCACTTCGCTCCGAGTTCAGCCGATCCCTCGCCCGATTCCGCTAAAATGGATCGGCCCGAGGCTGTGCGTGGCGTGACCAACTCCATCGCCGGCGGCTTTGCCTTCCATGGCTGATATCTCCGCACCGCACCTCAGTTCCGACGGTACGCGCCCGGGAGTGCCGCGCAGCCCCGCCTTTCTCGCCGGGGGCGGTGAACTCGGGAGTCTGATGCGCGCCAAGGATTGGTCGCAGACGCCGCTGGGGCCGCCCGAGACGTGGCCGCAGAGTCTAAAGACAGCGGTGCGCATCATGTTTACTTCGCGTCAGCCGATCTGGGTCGGTTGGGGGCCGGAGCTGATTTACCTTTATAACGACCCGTATAAGGCGATCGTTGGCGGCAAACATCCAGAGGCGCTCGGTCGGCCGACCCAAGTGGTGTGGCGTGAAATCCGGGATGTCATCGGCCCGATGCTTTCGACGGCCATGGCCGGAGACGAAGGCACCTATGTCGAATCGCAGCTCCTCATCATGGAGCGGCACGGATATCGCGAGGAGACGTATTACACCTTTTCGTACAGCCCGATTCCCAACGACGACGGCAGCCCGGGCGGTATCATTTGTGCGAATACGGACGATACCCGCCGCGTGATCGGCGAGCGCCAACTGGCGCTGTTGCGCGAAATCTCCGCCCGTACCATCAACGCCCGCACCTGGCAGGAAGCCGCCGCCGGCGCGCAAAGTGCCCTCGCGACCAATTCGCGCGATGTGCCGTTTGCGTTGCTGTTCCTTTCCCGGCCCGAGGTACCGGGCCTGACCTTGGCCGGTCTCAGCGGCATCGAGCGGACACACCCGGCAGCGGGCGCCGCGGGGGCCGGCATTTGGCCGCTGGAGGAAGCGATCGCGGCCCGCGAAATTATCGAACTCGACGATATCCCGCAGCGCCTCACGGTGCCACTGCCCTCGGGCGCGTGGAGCGAGGCGCCGACCCGTGTGGCGCTCGTGCCGCTCGTGGGCGCGGGCGAAACGGGCCGCAGTGGCGTGCTGGTCGTCGGCCTCAGCCCCTTTCGGCTGCTGGATGAAAACTATCGCAATTTTCTCGGCCTGATCGGCAACCAGATCGCCTCGAGCATCGCGAGTGCCGACGCCTATGAGGAAGAGCGCCGGCGCGCGCAGGCCCTGGCCGAGCTAGACCGCGCCAAGACGGAATTTTTCTCCAACGTCAGCCACGAGTTTCGCACGCCGCTTACGCTGATGCTCGGGCCGGTGGAGGACATGTTGGAAAAAAGTTACACGGAGCTGACTCCCGCCACCAAGAACCAACTCGAAATCGTCCATCGCAACAGCCTGCGGCTGCTGCGGCTCGTGAATACGATGCTCGATTTTTCGCGGATCGAGGCCGGTCGCGTGGAAGCGAGTTTCTCGCCCGTCGATCTCGCCGCCGTGACGGCGGAGCTGGCGAGCGTATTTCGTGCGGCGATCGAGCGCGCCGGTTTGCGCTTCATCGTGGATTGCCCGCCGCTGCGCGAGCCCGCCTACGTCGATCGCGACATGTGGGAAAAGATCGTCCTCAATCTCCTGAGCAACGCCTTTAAGTTCACGCTCGCTGGCGAGATCGAACTGAAGCTGTCGGCGGAAGCGGGGCAGGCTGTACTCACGGTGCGCGATACGGGCGTGGGCATTCCGGCGAGCGATGTGGAGCGGGTCTTCGAGCGATTCCATCGCGTGAAGGATTCGCGTGGCCGCACGCACGAAGGCACGGGTATCGGCCTCGCGCTCGTACAGGAGCTCGTGCGCATGCACGGCGGCACCATTCGCGCCGAGAGCGTGCTGAATGAGGGCAGCCGATTTATTCTCACGCTTCCGCTGGGCCGCGAGCATTTGGATGCGGCTCGGATTCGCACGTTGCCGGAGCGGTTGGTGGAGAACCATCGCGCGGCCGCTTTTGCGCAGGAGGCGATGCGGTGGATTCCGGGGGTGGTTCCGTCGCCGGACCAAGCGTGGGCGCGAGTGGGGCAGGCGGCCCTGCCGCCGGGTGGCGGAACTTCAAACGAAGCCGCCGCCGGCCGCCCGCGTGTGGTCTGGGCCGACGACAATGCCGACATGCGCGATTACGTGCAGCGGCTGCTCGCCGAGCGCTTCGCCGTGACGGCGGTCAGCGATGGCGAGGCCGCGCTCGAAGCGATCCGCGCGAATCCGCCCGATATCGTGTTGAGCGATGTGATGATGCCGAAGCTGGATGGCTTCGGCTTGCTACGGGCCCTGCGCGCCGATGCGGCGCTGAGTAATATCCCGATCATCTTGCTCTCCGCCCGCGCGGGTGAAGAGGCGAGAGTGGAGGGCGTCGAAGCCGGAGCGGATGACTACCTCATCAAGCCCTTTAGCGCGCGAGAACTGCTGGCCCGAGTCGAGGCGCACGTGAAAATGGCGCGGTACCGCCGCGAAGCCGATGCCGCGCTCCGCGAAAGCGAGGCTCGTTTTCGAGCGATCGTCGAGTACTCGCCGCTGGGCGTTTATGTGGTCGATGCGGATTTTCGCCTCCGCCACGTCAATCCCACGGCCCGGCCCGTATTCGGAGAAATCCCTGGGTTGATCGGTCGCGACTTCGCGGAGGTTCTGCGCGTTCTGTGGCCGGAAAATTTCGCCGATGAGTTGGTCAGGATTTTCCGTCACACCATGGAGACGGGGGAATCCTACTCCAATCCCGAGCGAGTCGAACAGCGGGTGGATCGCGACGCGGTGGAAGTCTATCAGTGGCGAGTGGACCGGATTCCCATGCTCGATGGGCGGTACGGAGTGGTGTGTTATTTTCGTGATATCTCCGCCGAAGTCCGGGCGCGGCGCCTCGTGTCCGAATCGGAGGAGCGATATCGTTCACTTGTCTCGGTCATCACCGACGTGCCGTGGACCGCGGACGAGAGCGGGGCATTCGTCGTGCAACAGCCGGCGTGGGAGGCGTACACGGGTCAGCGATGGGAGCAGCATCGCGGCCACGGCTGGACTGAAGCCATCCATCCCGACGACCGCGCGCGCTTGCTCGCGGAATGGCAGGTGAAACGATCGGGCAGCGGGCGCCATGTGACGCGAGGCCGCCTCTGGAATGCGGCCCGCCAAGAGTGGCGACATTTTGAGGTTCAGGCCACGCCCCTCCTCGAAGCCGACGGCCGGGTCCGCGAGTGGGTGGGCGCCGTCACCGATACCGAGGCGCGGATGCGCGCGGAGGAGCAGCTCAAATCCGCCCGCGATCATGCGCTCGCCGCCAACCGCGCGAAGGACGAATTTCTGGCGACGCTCTCCCACGAGCTGCGCACGCCGCTCAATCCCGTGCTGCTCGCTTCTTCGGAAGCGGCGCGCGATCCCGCGCTACCGGATGCCGTGCGCGCGGATTTCCGCATGATCGCCGACAACGTCGCGCTCCAAGCTCGCTTGATCGACGACCTGCTCGACCTCAGCCGCATCACGCGCGGGAAGCTCACGCTCGAACTCACTCCCCTCAATATCCATGAGGTCATGCGCGATGCGGCGAAGACCATCGCGGAGGACGTGGCGGCCAAAAATATTGCGTTGAGCTTTGAGCTTCAGGCGACGGAGCCGGTGGCCCAAGTCGACCCGGTGCGCCTGCGGCAGGTGTTTTGGAACGTGCTGAAAAATGCCGTGAAGTTTACGCCGGCGGGCGGGCGGGTCGTGGTGTCGTCGAACAATTTACCCGACGCCAACGAGTTTGAAATTGGCGTGCGCGACACGGGCATCGGCATGGGCGCGGACGAACTCACGCGAATTTTCCAACCCTTCGTACAGGGGCGGCACGTCAGCGACGAGGAAGGTCACAGCTATGGCGGGCTCGGCCTCGGCCTGGCGATCTCGCGCATGCTGGTAGAGTCGCATGGGGGCAGCATTGCCGCCGCCAGCCCGGGCGTGGACCAAGGCTCCACGATCACGGTGCGGCTGCCTCGCGTCCAGGCCACCGCCACTTCGCGCAATTCGGCCAATGGGTTTGGGCATCCCCTTCGATCCACCGCGACCGCCGACCAGTCGGGCCGGCGCATCCTCTTCGTCGAGGATCACGCGCCAACGCGCGCGACCCTGACGACGCTGCTGCGGCGGCGCGGCTATTCCGTCGTCACGGCTGGCACCGTCGCGGAGGCGGTCGAGGCCGCGGGCAAGGGGGAATTCGACGTGTTGATTTCCGACCTGGGCCTGCCGGATGGCGACGGCTGCATGGTCATCGGCGAACTCCGCCGCCGTAAGCCCGATCTGCCCGGCGTCGTCATTAGCGGCTACGGCATGGACACCGATCTCGACCGCACCCGCAACGCCGGCTTTCGCGAACACCTCACCAAACCCGTGAGCTTCGATTCGCTCGAGCGCGCGCTGGGACGACTCTTCGACACGCTGCCGACGGCCAAGTGAGTGAGAGCGATTCTAAAAGAGTCTGCCTGAGGCGAAGGCTGGGAGGGGGAGCGAAACGGAGGCCGATTGATCGCCTCCGCAGCACAGGAGTACCGCCTTCAGGGTGGCCAACGAAAAACCCGCTTCTCGATAAGAGTGAGCGGGTTAAGATGGTGGCCAGACTCGGAATCGAACCGAGGACACGAGGATTTTCAGTCCTCTGCTCTACCAACTGAGCTATCTGGCCCCTAGCGGAACGGTGAACAAAGGGGGGCGCGGGGGGCGCGTCAACGGGAAATTCTTCAGATTGTTTTGGGCCGGAGAAATGCGCTTGGGGAAATCTTTGGAAACGGATGTGAGGAGGGGCTTGGCACGGAACGGGTGCGGCGGATTTACGAGGGCGGGGGCGTGCGTGGAGCGGGAACGGACGGGTGGGCGCTGTCGCGATGTCATCTTGCCTTGCGGGCGGATCGCGGCTGTTTTTTTCGCCACCCCATGAAGTTACCCTCATCGATTCTCGTCCTGATTGTGCTATTGGCGGCGGTGCGCGCGGTCGCCGCGCCCAACATCGTGTTCATCTTTTCGGACGATCACGCCTATCAGGCGATCAGCGCTTACGGCGATGCGCGCAAGCTGCTCGAGACGCCGAATATCGACCGCATTGCGAAGCAGGGCGTGCGCTTTGATCGCTGCCTCGTGCCCAACTCGATCTGTGGACCGAGCCGCGCCACGGTGCTCACGGGGACGTACAATCACATCAACGGTTTTTATAACAACTCCGGCAATGTCCGCTTCGACAGCGCGCAGACGACATTTCCCAAGCTGCTGCAAAAAGCGGGCTACCAGACCGCGATGATCGGCAAGTGGCACCTCGGCTCCGACCCCACGGGTTTCGATTTCTGGCAGATCCTTCCGGGGCAGGGCGTGTATTATAATCCTCCGATGATCCGCATGGGCGAGACCATCCAGAATGCCGGCTACGTGACCGACATCATCACCGACGTCTCGCTCGATTGGCTCGCGAAGCGGGACAAGTCGAAGCCGTTTCTCCTCATGTGCCAGCACAAGGCGCCGCACCGCGAGTGGGAGCCGGCGCTGCGCCACCTCAATGCGGACAAGGACCGGGTGTACGATGAGCCCGCCACGCTCTTCGATGACTACGCGGGTCGCGGGGCCGCGGAGCACGGGCAGGACATGACGATCGACAAGACCATGACGGATCGCGACACCAAGCTCATCGCGCCGCCGCGCCTCACGCCCGAACAAAAGAAAATCTGGGACGAGTATTACGAGCCCCGAAACGAGAAATTTCGCGCGGCCAATCTGACGGGCAAGGATCTCGTGAAGTGGAAATATCAGCGCTACATGCACGACTACCTCGCGACGATCCGCAGCGTGGATGAGAGCGTGGGCAAGGTGCTCGATTACCTCGAAAAAGAGGGCCTCGCCGATAACACTATCGTCGTTTACGCGAGCGACCAGGGCTTCTTCCTCGGGGAGCATGGCTGGTTCGACAAGCGCTGGATTTTCGAGGAATCGATGCGCACGCCGTTCATAGTGCGCTGGCCGGGCGTTGCCAAGCCGAGCACGGTGAGCAAGGATCTCGTTTCCAATCTCGATTTCGCCGAGACTTTCCTCGAGGCCGCCGGCCAGCCCATCCCGGCTGAGATGCAGGGGCGCAGCCTCCTGCCGATTCTCAAGGGGCAGCGGCCCACCGATTGGCGCACGGCTTTCTACTATCAGTATTACGAGTACCCGACGCCGCACCGAGTACGCCCGCACTACGGGGTAGTCACGGATCGCTACAAGCTCGTGCAATTCTACGGCGTGGGCGACGACTACACGGAGCTGTTCGACCTGCAAAAAGACCCGCAGGAGATGAAGAGTGTGTTTGGTCAGCCGGAGTACGCGGCGACGACGGTCGAGCTGCAAAAGGAGCTGGCCCGCCTGCGCAAAGAACTAAAGGCGCCGGAGCAAGTACCGCCCGATTGGTTCGGACGCGAAACGCCCGCGGGCGACGGCGCGGGGAAGCAAAAGCAGAAACAGAAGCAAAAGCAGAAGCAGGAGTAGGGGGCGTTGGTGAAAAGGGGCGCCACCAAAGTCGACAGCCTGCTCGCGGGCACTTGTCCGACGGCGAACCAGCGCCAGCAAGCTGGCGGCCTACCTCGCGTACGGCTCTTGGAACTCAATTAGGGCGGATGTGCGGACGATCCCGGCCCCGTCGCGCGGCCCAATCTAGCAATGGGCGAGGCGTCAGCGGCTCGCGGTTTCGACGAGGGGGCGGCTGGCACGGGCGAGGTAGTCTTCGCCGCCGACTTCCTTGCCGAGTTGGGCGAAGGCCTGGAGTTGCGTGCGAATCGTTTCGGGGAAAGGGACTGGGATGCGAGCGACGGCGTTAAGCGCGAATAGGCGGCGCTCGATCAGGCTGGGATCGGCCATCACCGCATCGAGGACGCTCCAGGCGCGTTTGTGCTGGCCGCGAATCAGCAGAGCCTCGGCGGCGGCGGTGCGCACCACGGGGTCGGCATCGTCGAGGAGTTTCACGAAGCCCTCGGGTAATTCATGCATGCGCTGGGCCGTGACGGCGGCCCAGTAGCGCAGCATCGGCTCGGGGGCGGAGAGGGCGGCTTTGAGCTTTTCGGCGGGCGGCTCGGCGCTGAGTTGGGCCTGGTCGAGATACTCCACGATGCGCGCGAGCGGATAGCGCGAGTCGTCCGTGGCGACGGTGACGGGGGACTTTCCGGCCGAGAGCGCGATCATCATGGGCTCGGGCATGAAGCCCGCGTCGCGAAGGCGCACGATCTCGCGGTTTAACGCCGCATGGAGGCGGTCGCGAGTGGCGCGGTGCGCGGGATCGTTGGCGAGATTCTTCACGTTGTCCGGATCGGCGATGTCGTCGAAGAGCTCCTCGACGGGTTTTTTCTCGAAGTAGGCGCTTTGCGTCGGGTTGAGTTTGCCCTCGCGGTAGAGCTTTTCCCACTCGCGCATCGAGGATTGTTTCCACTGGTAGTCTTGGTGTTGGCCCCACGGCTGATCGGGGAGGTAGTTGCGGATGTAGTGGTAGCGCCCATCGGTGACGGCGCGGGCGAAGTCGTAGCGCTCGTCCATGCGGTCGCGAAAAAGATAAGTGATCTCAGGGGCGGCCTGGCGCGCGGGGCCGGCGAAGGCGCGGCCTTGGAATTGGGCGGGCTGCGGCAGACCGGCGAGGCTCAGAATCGTGGGCGGGAGATCGACGAAATTGACGATCTCGGTGAGGTGAGAGCCGGGCTTGGCGGGCGCGAGTGAGGCGAACTTTTCGGGGAAGTGCGCGACGAGGGCGATGTGGGTGCCGTTGTCGTAGAGGGAGCGCTTGCTGCGGGAGACGCAGCCGCCGTTGTCGGAGTAGAGGAAGATGATCGTGTCGTCGGCGAGGCCGTCGGCTTCGAACTCCTTCAGCACGCGGCCGAGCGCGGCATCGGCGCGCGAGACCGAGTCGAAATATTGCGCGAGATCGGCGCGGACCTCGGTGGTGTCGGGCAGATAGGCGGGCACACGGACCTTGGCGGGATCGGTGATGAGGGGCTTGCGGTCGTGGAGACTGCTCTCGTGGGATTGGGCGAAATTGAAGACGGCGAAGAAGGGCTGGCCGGGTTTGCGGTGGCGGAAGTGCGCGGTGCCTTTGCTCTCGTCCCAGGCGGTGGACCAATCGGTGGACGTGTTGTAGTCGGTCTTCGCGTTGTTGGTGCAGTAGTAGCCAGCTTCGCGAAGATACTGCGGGAAGAATTTTACGCCCTCGGCGAGGGGTCGAGCGCTGCGCATATTCTGAGTGCCCATGCCGGAGGAGTAGCGTCCGGTGATGATGGTGGACCGCGTCGGCGCGCACACGGGGCAGGGCGCATAGGCACGATCGAAGGTGATGCCCGTCTTGGCCAGACGATCAAAGTTCGGCGTGCGCGCGAGCGGATCACCATAGGGACCGACGTAACTAAAGGTGGCATCCTCGATCACGAGCCAGAGGATATTGGGACGAGCGGCCGGGGCGCTTTCACCGCGGAGAAGGCCGGTCGCGACCAGGCAGGCGAAAACGAGCACGAAGCGAGCAAGGGAGGGCATGAGGTGGGGAGGACGTAGCGTTTACGTACGAAGGAGGGCGGTGAAAAAATAAATCGAGAGGAAGGCCGGGACGGAGAACGGACGGCGTCCGCCGCTCAAGGGCGGCTGCGACCGGCCTCGCGGATGGCTTGCAGGCGGGCCTGCATTTTTTTCACGAGGTCGGGCTGAGCGGCGGCGAGATTGTTGGTTTCGCCGGGATCGGCGGCGAGGTCGTAGAGCTGCAAGGTCTTGAGGTTGCCCATCTGGGTATTGGTATTTTTTTGCACGGCGGGGCCGTTGCTGGTGCTGATCACCTTCATCTGGCCCTCGCGATAGGAGAGCACGCTCGCGTGTTCGACGATCTCGATGCGACCGGTCTTCGCCTCGCCGAGCAGCGTGGCGAGCTGGTCGGTGCTATCGGGGACGTCTTCGGCCTTGAGGGGCTGGCCGACGAGGGCGGCGAAGCTGGCGGCGAAATCGATGTGGCTGACGAGCGCAGCAGAGACGGCGGGCTTCACGCGGGCGGGCCAGCGGAGGAGGGTAGGCACGCGGGTGCCGCCCTCGAAGTTGCTGTACTTGCCACCGCGCCACGGGCCGGCGGGGGCGTGCGCGCCGAGTTTTTCCACGGCACCATCTTTGTAGCCATCGTCGATCACGGGGCCGTTGTCGCTGGAGAAAATGAGCAGGGTGTTGTCGGCGAGCTTGAGGCGGTCGAGTGTCGCGAGGATTTCGCCGACGGTCCAATCCAGCTCGGCGATCACATCGCCGCGCGGGCCCATGGACGTGCGGTTGACGAAGCGGGCGTGCGTCAGGCGCGGGACGTGGATGTCGTGCGTGGCGAAGTAGAGGAAGAAGGGCTTGGCTTTGTTTTGCTCGATGAAGGCGGTGGCTTTTTTGGCGAGGGTGTCGGCCATGTCCTCATCGACCCAGCGCGCGGCGACGCCGCCCTTCATGTGGCCGATGCGGCTGACGCCGTTGACGATCGCCATGTCATGACCGTGGCTCGGGTGGAGGCGGAGCAGCTCGGGATTGGCCGCGCCCGTGGGCTCGCCCGCGATGGGGCCGTCGAAGTCGACGGTGATGGGATCCTTGGGGTCGAGGCCGACGACGCGGTGATTTTCGACGTACACGCATGGCACGCGGTCGCCGGTGGCCGGCATGATGAAGCAGTAGTTGAAACCGATCTCGAGCGGGCCGGGCTTTACCTCGCCATTCCAATCGGGCTTGCCGACGCCGAGGCCGAGGTGCCATTTGCCGACGACGCCGGTCGTGTAGCCGGCGCTTTGAAGAATCGAAGGGAGCGTGGTGCGGCCGGGCAAAATCAATGCGGTGGCATCGCCGCGTGCCACGCCCGTGCCGGGCTTGCGCCAAGCGTACTCACCCGTGAGCAGTGAGTAACGCGACGGCGTGCATGTCGCGGATGTGGTGTGCGCATCGGTGAAGCGGACGCCCTCCTTGGCGATGCGATCGATGTTGGGCGTGGGAAATTTCGAGCCGTAACAACTCACATCGCCGTAGCCGACATCGTCGGTGTAGATGATGATGATATTGGGCTTGGCCGGCGCGGCGGCTTGGGTGGCGAGGCAGGCGCACAGACCAAGGAAGATGAGAGCGAGGAATCGACGGAGGCCGAAGTCAGGGAAACGCATGGGGGTGAGGGGTGACGCGGGGTGGCGGGGGGATAACGCGTCGAGGGCGAGCAAACGACCTCGGGCGGAGCACGACAACGATCTTGTTCGAGTAACCGGATGATTTTCGATGGCGCGTGCGGTGAGGTTATTTGGACTGAGCTTTGCGCGCGCGAGCCCTGGGCCAGTTGATCGCGCGCAGGTGGCCGTGATGCAATAAAGCGTTGAGGCGGGCGCGGGGGCCGGCAGGGTCGTCGGCTTGGACGCGAAAAAGATTAACCGAATTTCAGCGTGGCTGCTCGCGGTGGGACTGACGGCAGGCCTGGCGATTTTCGTTTTGGCCAAGCCGGTGCGGCTCGATCCGCTCGTGGGCGACCCGATGGCGTCCAAACGCTATGTCCGTGAACTGCGCGTGATGGGCGGCAACGTGAATGTGATGATGGTCCGCCTCGTGAATTGGGTCGGTGATCGCTGGCACGGGCCGCAACTGGGCGTGACGATCGCGGTGCTCACAGTGGTGGGGACGATGACGTTTCGCTTCGTGGCAGCGCGGCCGGACCTGTATGCATCGGATGCTAAATTCGTGCCGGAGTCAGAGCGCGGGGGCGGGACAGCAAAAAGGCCGCCGGAGCGGCCTTTGTAAAATTGGCGGGTAGCGCGAAGGCGGGCGGCGGAGTCGGGAGACGCCGCCCTACCACGGAACGGAGCTTACTTCCGCGTCAGGACGATCTTTTGCAGGCGCTCGACCTCGGCCTGAGCTTTTTCAAATTTGCCCTGCCAGCTTTCGACCTGGGCCTTGGCGTCGGCGAGCTGAGCTTTTACTTGGGCGAGGTCTTCTTTGGCTTTCGCAGCTTGGGCGGTTTGGACCGACATCTGCGCTTGGGCGACTTCGACATCGCCCTTGTTTTTCAGCGCGAGAACCTTGGCTTCGCCCAACTGGGTTTGGAAGGCGGCGGCGTCCGCGCGGGCCTTCTCGAGCTGGCTTTGGAGATCGCTGGCGCTGGTGCGGGCCTTGGCAATGGTTTCCTTGGTCTGGGCGAGTTCGACATTGGCGGCGTCGAGCTGCTTTTGGACGCGCGCGGTGTCGGCTTTGGCTTCGTCGATTTGCGACTGCAGCTTGCCGGAGGCGGCTTGCACTTGCTCGGCGCGGTTTTGGGTTTGAGTGATGATCTGCTCGCGCTCGCCCTTCTGGCGCCAGAGGACGACGACGGCGACGAAGAGGCCGAAGCAGACGGCGGCAGCAACGAAGAGGCCCACGGGCAATTTGGAGGGCTTGGGCGCGGGCGGCAACCCGCGGTCGCCAGAACCGGTTTCGGTACGGGGCTTGGCGGTCGTGGCGGGGGTAGTCGCGCTCGTCGTTGCAGCCGGGCGAATCGGCGATTTTTGAATGGGCGACGCGGCCACGGGACCGGTCGTCGAGGAAGATTGGGGAGCCGGCACGAGGGGGTTGGTGGTCGGGGCGGCGGAAGCGTCAGGCATAGTGCAGGTATAGACAGGTAGCGGCGGAAGACGGCGCTGGGGTTTTCGCCTACCGGCGTCCTACGAGAAAATGCGACGGAGAATTTAACAGAGAAAAAGCGCGCCAGACGTGTCCGCCGATGCAGAGTGGTTCGTCGTATCAAGTGTACAGCGCGAAGGCACTCCGCGTTCGCGTGTGCGGAAAACCAACCTCCTATCCTATGACCATGCCCCTCTCAAAAGTGGATCCGATCCCGGCCGATATGCACACCGTCACCCCACATCTCGTCTGCGCCGGGGCGGCTGCGGCCATCGAGTTTTACAAGAAAGCATTCAACGCCACGGAATCGGCGCGCATGCTCACGCCCGAGGGCAAGATCATGCACGGGGCGGTGAAGATCGGCGACTCCACGGTGATGCTCGTCGATGAGTTTCCGAACTGGGGCTCGCTCGGGCCGAAGGCGCGCGGTGGGTCGTCGGTCACGCTGCACATCTACGTGAAAAACGTGGACGAGGTTTTCGCGCAAGCGGTGGCGGCGGGCGCGACCGTGAAGATGCCGGTGGCAGATATGTTTTGGGGTGACCGCTATGGCATCGTGGAGGATCCCTTCGGCCACGCTTGGTCGATCGCGACGCACACGCGCGACATGACGCCGGAGCAGATGGCGGAGGCGATGAAGGCGCAGTGCTGAGCAGGGCGGCGCCTTTGACGCCGAGTAACCGAGTTTCATCGGCCCCATACGTTCGGCGATGGGGCCTTTTTCTTTGGAGAGATGCGGTCGAAGCACCAAGTACCAAGGACCAAGCTCCGGTGAAGCTTCAAGGGGGCAGAGCCTCAATAACGTGAGCGCACGTGGGGCGACTGTGCGCGAGGGGGGGGTGCCGGCCACTCGCTGGCGCTCGCGGCTACGGGAGGGGCGGTGGCTGGGTTCAGGGGGCGGCGCTAACGGGCGGAGGGACGAGGGACGTCACGTAGGCGGCGATGGCGATAAAGTCGTCGTTGGTGAGGTGGGCGACGCTGGGCTGCATGAGGGCGGCGCCGGGGCCGTGACGGTGGCCGGTTTGAAAATCGTAGAGTTGGCGGACGAGGTAGCTGGGTGAGCGGCCGGCGATGCCGGGGACGTCGTTGAGGCCCTTGAGATCGGGGCCATGGCAGGTGGTGCAGGCGGCGGGCGCGGCGGCTGCTGCCGGAGAGTGGGCGGTGGACGGCGCGGGAGAAACGCCAGCGGCCGTGACGAGCGTTTTGCCGCGGGCGAGGCTGCCGGGCGGGACGTAGGCGATGAAGCCGGAGTGGGGATTGCGCAGCGTTTCGGACTGCTCCTCATCTTCGGGGACCTCGATGATGCGGTGGCCGATGGGCTCGGTGCGCTCGGTGGAAACGGCGAGGAAGAGATTGTTGACGAGGCGCGTTTTCGGGACGAGCGCGGTCTCGATGACGCGGGTCCAGGGTGTCCACGGGATGGCGGCGAAATATTCGGCGGCGGTCTTCATCTCCTCGGGCGTCATGGCCTGCGCGAGCATCGTCATGGTGGGAACGTTGGGCTTGCGGGGATCGGAGGAGGTGCGCGCGCCGCTCTTGAAGTCCTGCAACTGCTGCACGAAGTAGGCGACGGGCAGGCCGCCGACGGGGGCGTTTTCCGGGCGGCCCTTGCCATTGGCGAGATGGCAGAGCGCGCAGGCTTTGGCATTCGGGCCCAGGCTGGCGGGGCCATGGAGGATCACCTCGGGCATCGCGGGATGTTCGCCGGGAAACCAATCGACGGCGGAGTGGGCGTCGCGGATATCGACGAGCGAGTAGGAGGCCTTGCTGCCGGCGACGCTGCGCGGGCGGGTCTGTTCGTCGGCGGGCTCGTTGGGACGGAGGGCGCGCGAAGGCGGAGCCTGCGGGACGGCTTTGTCGCCGGGGGCGGGTGGGGTCGCGTAGCCGTAGGCCCAGAGGGGTTCGGGGGCGGAAGGGAATGCGGATGGGGGTGTCGCGGCGGGGAGAGTGGGGCCCGAAGCGAGGATGGCGGCTAGGGTGGCGAGGGTGAGCGGAAATGGGTGGAGGCGGGGCATGAGCGGGGTGCGTGTAACAGGGAAGTGGATACGGTGGGGAGGGAGCGGAGGTGGGGGGAGACGAAGTGGAGGAAGGCGAAGCGGGGAAGCTTCAAGGGCCAAGGACCAAGCTCCGGAGACGCGATAAGGGCTAGGAAAAAGGGGAGAGGTCGGGTGGAGGTGGGAAGGGCGGGGGGGGAGGTGATGGGGGCAGGTTGGCGAACCTAAAGGGGGAGTGGATGTCCTGACGGTTCGCCCGGAGGTCGAACCCTACCCTCGGAGGTGGCGGGCGTTGAGAGACGGGGAGCGCGGGGCGGGAATCGAATTGGCTTCTTTGCTGCGCTCAGAAGGACGAGGGGGGGGAGTCTAAATGAGGTTTGTAGACTGTATGGGGGTTCGTGCTCGACGGCGCCCGGAGGTCGCCGTCCACCTCGCTGGTCGCTTACGACTGCTGCTTGTCGCCGAGCATGAAGGGCGGGCGGGATTCCTCGAAGGGGTGTTCGTTGAAGAGTTCTTCCAGCGATTTCTTGAAGAAGGGCTGCTCGCCGAGGTTGGTCAGGGCTTCGTCGTAGGTGTGCAGCAGGGGGTCGATGCGCTCGAGGGACTGGCCGATGGGATCGTCGCCGAAGTTGTCGTCGAGGGTCTTGAAGTCGAAGAGCGTGATGCGGCTGAGGGGACGCGCGGGCTGGAAACGATGCTCGGTGGCCGGGGTGTTGGGCGCGGGGCGGAGCGTCGTGATCAGATTCATGTTTACGAGGCGGTTGAGGCACTCGTTGAGAATCTGAGTCGGGACTTTGAGGAGATCGCTGAGCTGCGAGGCGGTGATGGGCGGGAGGCAGCCTTGGAAACGGCGCGAGATGGTGAGCAACACGACGAGCGAGAGGCGCTCGCGCATGGACTCGGTGAGGAGGCCCCACGCGGCCTGGCTGTTGCGGAAGTGGACGTTTTGGACGGCGTAGCTGATGACGCCGCCGATCAGGATGTAGAGCCAGAAAATGTAGAGGCCCAGCATGAGCACGAGCGGGACGGCGAGCTGGCCGTAGAGATTTTGCGTCTGCACGACGCGCCGCACGTAAAAGAACGCCACGAAGTTATTCAGCATCAGCAGCGCGGCCACGACGAAGGCCCCGGCGAAGGCGGCGCGCCAGAAGACATGGGTGTTGGGCACGACGCGGTAGACCAGCATCAGCATCACGATGAGCAGCGTGAGCGAGAAGATCGGCAGCGACCAACTGAGCGCCGCGACGAGACTTTCGCCGCCGGGGAGATGGCCGATGTTTTCCTTGAACACGCTCATGGCCGCGCTGGCGCTGAGCAGCGTGACAGAGCCGAAAAACAACACGGCCCCGAGCGTGAGAATCGTCCAGTAAAACACGACGCGGACCAAGATGGAGCGATTGATGCGGATGCCCCAGATGTCGTTGAAGGCGTCTTCCACGGCCTTGAACATCAGGAGCACGATCAGCAGGAGCGAGGCGGCGCCGAAGATTCCGCCGTAGCCGGAGCGGGCATTGCGCACGAAGCCGTTGAGCATCTCGACGAGCTGGGGATTCACGGCGTCGGCGGTTTTCGGGGCGACGACGGTCGCGCCGGTGCCGGCGGCGGCGACGGCTTCCTCGCGGGCCTTGTCCTTGGCCTCTTGTTGCAACGCGCGGAGCTGGGGGGCGGCCTGCTCGAGGAGGGAGCCGATCTGATTGGCGATGAAATTAGGGTCGTCGTTTTTGCCGACGACGAAGCCGCCGATGAGGACGGCGAGGGCGATCAGGGGGCCGAGGCCGAGAAGCGAACTAAAGCTCAACGCGGCTGCGCGGCTCGGGACCTTGGTCTCGGAGAAGACCGTGGCGGTGATCGAGATGACGCGCAGAAAGGCGTAAAACCAGCCGCGCGGCGACGTGTCTTTCAGGTGCGCGACGGACCAGATTTCTTTTTTCCACAGGTGTACGGCCTGACCCCGCACCCGGGTAAGCCGTCCCAGCAAGGAGACCGGTGCTGAAGTGGAGCGGGCCACGAGATCAGTGCGACAGCAGATACCAGCTCAGCAGACCCATGCCACCGATCGCCGCGCCGCCGGCGATCGCGACCGTCATCAAGTTGACGAAGATGGTGCAGAGGTAGAGACCCGCCGCGCCGATGGCGACGTAGATGATGGGCAGGGGCAGACCCAAGGCGTAGAAGATGAAGCCGATGAAGCCGAAGCCGAGCGCGGCGCGGAAGCGGATGAAGGGGTAGATGCTCACCATGCCGAGGCCGAGCAGGGCGGCGAGGGCGACATCGAGGACGCCGAGGAGGACGATGGGCTGGGAAATAATACGGCCAAACTCCATCGAGAGCAGCGCATCGGTGTTCGGCAAAATCTCGCCGGCGGCGGCGACGATGAGGGCGGCGATCAGCAAGTACATGCCGATCTTGGCGGCACGCATCATCGCGATCTCGGGGTCGGCCTTGTCGGCGGTGTCCTCGGTGCGGCCCTCGGCGGCGGCGAGCATGTCGTCGACGGTGATGGCCTTGGCGTTGTCGTCGGTTTTGACGTTGAGCGTCTTGATCTCCTTGGCCTTGAGGGAGAGTTTCTTTTTGACCGGGAAGACGATGGCCATGAGCTCGGCGTTGGAGCCGAGGGTGATCCACTGCTCGGCGGCGGCATCGTAGATCAGGGTTTCGGCGGTGACCTGGCCGGCGTCGGCCAGCGACGTTACTTGCTCGATATTGAAGGGACCTCGCGCGTCGTTATCGGTCGCGTTGCGGAGGTAGATTTCCTGCATGGCCATGGGAGGGACGGTGGCCGGAGAGCAAGGGTGCGGCAAGAGTTTTGTCAGGCCGGAGCCCGGGGTAGGCCGCGCTTTGCGAGCGATTTACATTCGGACGGGGAGGGGAGGGTAGAGCATCCGGGCGATCAGGCAGGCGGCGATGACCACGACCGTGAGGATGGCGGCACCGAGGCGGAGGCGCTGGGGAATGAGCGTGGCGCGGGCGCCATCGACGGGGACGGCGACGAGCCAGCCCAAGGCGGCACCACCGAGGAAGCCGCCGATGTGGGCGGAGTTGTCGATGTTCGGAATGACGAAGCCGATGATGAGATTATAGCCGGCGAAAGACAGGACGCCTTTGACGATGGAGCCATGCACGGCCTTGGGCACGGCGTTTTTCTGCCGGTGCATGTAGCCGAGCAAGGCGCCGTAGATGCCGAAGACCGCGCCCGAGGCACCGGCGCTCCAGCGCGAACCGGAGTAGGCCTGCCAATAGAGCGCCATCAAGCTGCCGGCCAAGCCGGCTCCGATATAGACGAGGACGTAGAGCCGGCGACCGAGGAGGCGCTCGAGGAGCTGGCCGCTCTGGAAGAGCGCCCACATGTTCATCGCGAGATGGAAGATGCCGTAGTGGAGAAACATGCTGGCGAACAACCGCCACCACTGGCCGTTCACAGTAAGGGCGCCGAAGTTGGCACCGTAACGGTAGTAGGGCTGCATGCTTTCGACCTGAATCCAGCCTGCGCCCACCGAACCCATGAAGGCGTAGACGGCGACATTCGCGATCAAGATGGCGCCGGTGACGGTGACCCATGGGTTGTTGGCGGCGGGGAGCTCGCGGACGCGGCCAAAAAAATCCTCGGCGGCGAGGTAATCGGCGTCCTTGGCCTGAGGGAGGAGGCGGACAATGGCGACGGCTTCGGCTTCGCTGGCGGCGTAGAAGGTGAAGGGCTGGGACGGCGCGCCCGGGGCCATGGCGGCGCTGAAATCGATGCGCTGGCCGCGGGAGACGACGTTGTTAATCTGGTCGGCGCGGAAGATCGTGAGATCGCCGGTGGCGTGGGCGAGGCGGGGGCGGTTGCGGCCGGAAAAGGTAAATGTGAGTTGCTCGCCGCTGCGGCGTATCACCAAGGTGCCCTGATGGGCGAGATCGGTGGCGCTGACGCCGCCACGGCGCGCGGCGACCTCGTGGTAGAAGACCTCGAAGAAAGGCTCGGCGGAAGCGGTGGGAGTGAGAGGCGGAGGAAAATCCATCGACGAAGATTACGCGCGGTCACTCGCCGGGGCAAATGGCGGCGTGCCGTATCAGGCTGATGGATACTCCCAGCCCTTGCGGTAGGGGCGGCGGAGGAGTTTGTTGGCGGCGTCGTCGTTGAGGATTTTATGGCCGTCCCAGTCGAGGCTGCGGCCGTGCTTCATCGAGAGCATGCCGAGGAGCGCCATATTGGTCGCGAGCTGGATGTCGCCGATGTCGCTGATGGGCTTCGCGCCGGTGCGGATGGCATGGAGGAAATCGGCGAAGAGCTCCTGGATGTTTTGCGAGTCGGGCTGATGCAGGACCGGCTCCTCGCTGACGGTGGGCTGCTTCGAATCGGAGGGGTAGAAGGTCCACCCTTTTTGCCACCCCATGTGGAAGATGCCCTTGGTGCCGTAGAAGTAGCAGCCGACGTTTTCGCCCTTGTCGGTGTTGTTGCCGGAGAAGCGGCGGTGCTCCCACTGCACGTCGAATTTATCGAAGCTGAACGTAGCGAGCTGGTGATCGGGGGCGTCGGTGGTCTGCTCCTTGTCGTTAAACACGACGGGGCCGGCGATGGGGCGGCCGCCGGTGGAGTAGATGCGCTTGGGGAATTTTTCGCCGGTGACCCAGAGGACCTGATCGAGCCAATGGATGCCCCAGTCGCCGAGGGTGCCATTCGCGTAGTCGAGGTAGTTGCGCCAGCCCCGTGGGTGGAGGCCGCGGTTGCCGGCGCCTTGATTCGGGAAACGCGGGTCGCCGCCGTCGAAGGGGCGCAGGGGCGCGGGGCCGCACCAGAGATCCCAATCGAGTTCCTTGGGCGGCTCGATGTTGGGCAGGGGCTTGTCGGCGCCGCCGGCGTAGTGGACGAAGCAGCGGACCATGCCGATCTCGCCGAGCTTGCCGGAGCGGATGAATTCGCGGCCGCTGATATTGTGCGGGGAGGCGCGGCGGTGCGTGCCGACTTGGACGACGCGACCGGTGGCGCGCGCGGCGGCGACCATGGCATCGCCCTCGCCGATGGTGTGGGCGATGGGCTTTTCGACGTAGACGTGCGCGCCGGCGCGGACGGCGGCGATCATGGGGAGGGCGTGCCAGTGATCGGGCGTGCCGATGATGGCGATGTCGGGCTTAACCTGGTCGAGCAGTTCGCGGTAATCCTTGAAGAGCTTCGGGGTGTCGCCCGTGCCGGCGGCGATATTTTTTTGCGTAAGCTCGAACTGGCGCGAATCGACGTCGCAGAGCGCGACGACTTCGCACGCGCCGCTCGCCATGGCTTCGCGGAGGATATTATTGCCCCACCAGCCGCAGCCGATGAGGGCGGTGCGGAATTTTTTCGCGCCGGCTTTGTCTTCGGCGCGGATGGAAAAGGGGGCGGCGGCGAGTGCGCCGGCGGCGGCCGTGGTTTGCAGGAAGGTGCGGCGATTCATGGGGTGGGGTGGTGGGGCGCTAAGGAGTGGTGGGGCGGGGCGGGAGGTGGCGCTGGGGGGCGGCGCTCGGGGTGGGGTGGGCGAGGGAGGAGCCTGCTGGTGGGAGATGGGATATCCGGGGGTAGTCATAGGCGGTAGCCCATCGCCTGCAAGCAGGCTCCTACCTCGGACGGTGCTTTGAGGTCGTTTCTGGTAGAAGCGGAGGGGGGAGTCCGTCCGCAGGCCGCGGGCGTCGACGAGCGACGCCCCTACACTGGCAGGCTCATCCGCTGCGGGCGGGGCTTGCAAAGGCCCGCTCCCTTGGGGGCGTTATACCAACGACTGTTGATATTTGGACGATGGCCAAACCGCCACTCGCTCGCGCTCGCAGCTACCAGAAAGTCAAAACTTCATCAGCTATTGGTATTACTTCTTCGGCGGGGTCCACGCGTCTTTCAGCGTGATGGTGCGGTTGAAGACGAGGCGGCCGGGGGCGTGGTCTTTCGCGTCGAGGGCGAAGTAGCCGAGGCGCTCGAACTGGTAGCGCTGATCGGGCGTGGCGGAGGCGAGGGAGGACTCGAGCTTGGCGGTGACGACTTCGAGGGAGCGCGGGTTGACGTGCTTCTTGAATTCGCCGTCGGCGTCGGGCTCGGGGACGGTGAAGAGGCGGTCGTAGAGGCGGACCTCGGCGTCGACGCACTGTGTGGCGCTGACCCAGTGGATGGTGCCCTTGACCTTGCGGTCGACATTGGGGCCGCCGGCGCGGGTGGTGAGATCGGCGGTGCAGCGGAGCTCGGTGATGGCGCCGGAAGCGTCTTTCACGACCTCGTCGCACTTGATGATGCAGGCGTACTTGAGGCGGACTTCGCCGCCGGGCTTGAGGCGGAAATATTTCGGCGGCGGGACCTCGGCGAAGTCGTCGTGCTCGATGTAGACCTCGCGGGTGAGGGCGATCTTGCGGGTGGTGGGCGTCTCGTCCTGGGGGTTGTTGGTGGCGTCGCACTCGATGACCTCGCCCGGGGCGATATTGGTGAGGGTGAGCTTGATGGGCTTGAGGACGGCGAGGCGGCGCTGCGAGCCGGTGTTGAGCTCGTCGCGCACGGCGTGCTCGAAGACGGCGACATCAGTGACGCTGTCGAACTTGGTCACGCCGACGCCCGTCACGAAACGACGAAGCGCGCTCGCGGGGATGCCGCGGCGGCGGAGGCCGGAGATCGTGGGCATGCGCGGATCGTCCCAGCCATTGACGAATTTTTCCTGCACGAGCTGGAGCAGCTTGCGCTTGCTGACGATGGTGTAGCCGAGATTGAGCTTGGCGAATTCGTACTGGTGCGGGAGCGGGCGCGGGAGATCGAGGGACTCGAGCGTCCAATCGTAGAGCGCGCGGTGGGCGTCGAACTCGAGCGTGCAGATGGAGTGCGTGATGCCCTCGAGGTAATCGCTCAAGCAGTGCGCGAAATCGTAGAGCGGGTAGATGCACCACTTGTCGCCGGTGTGGTGATGCGCGGTGTGGCGGATGCGGTAAAGCAGGGGATCGCGCAGCCACATGTTGGGCGAACTGTTGTCGATCTTGGCGCGGAGCGTGCGCGTGCCGTCCGGGTACTCGCCGGCCTTCATGCGGGTGAAGAGGTCGAGATTTTCGGCGACGGAGCGATTACGGAACGGGCTGTCCTTGCCCGGCCGATCGGGGGCGCCGCGGTAGGCCTCGGTGTCCTCGGGGCTCAGATCGCAGACGAAGGCCTTGCCGCGCTGGATGAGCTCGACGGCGTAACCGTAGAGCTGGTCGAAGTAGTCGCTGGCGAAGAAGGGTTCCAGCGCGGCGGGGGTGGTGGAACCGGTTGAGAGTTGAGCGTTGAGAGTTGAGAGATCGGAGTTCGGAGCGCGGAGGGTGGTGGGGTTGACGGGGGCGGCGTAGAAGTCCGGGCGGCCGTTGCTCGTGATGGCGGCGGGGGTGGCGCCCTTGGGCTTGAAGCCGAGGCAGTGGTCGGCCCAGCCGGCGATGAGCCACTGGACGTCGGCGATGATGGACTCGACGTACTCGACGTCTTCTTTCGCCGGATTGGTGTCGTCCATACGGAGGTTGCACTGGCCATTGTTTTCGCGGGCGATGCCGAAATTGAGGCAGATCGACTTGGCGTGGCCGATGTGGAGATAGCCGTTGGGCTCCGGGGGAAAGCGTGTGACGATCTTCGCGTACCGCTGCGAGGCGACATCCTGCGCGACGAGATCGCGGATAAAATCGCTGGGAGCGGGGGCTGCGGCGGAGGCCTGAGGATCGTTGGTCGCTTCGGACATAGGAAGGGCCGAAGGTAGGAGGGAAAAGCGGCGCGGCAACGCTTTGTTTTTGGGGCGAGAAACGACAGGAGCGGGCGAGCGAAGCTTGACGACGCGAGCCTCGCCGCGCTTTCATGCCCGAACTGCGCCGCGAGCGTAGCACAATGGATAGTGTAGTGGCCTCCGAAGCCATTGATCCGGGTTCGACTCCCGGCGCTCGCACCAAAGGTTTCGCCTAATGTTTTACACCCTCTCCTCTGGAGGCCCTTGGCCCAGAGGAGTAAGGCGATTGCGGCGTGTTCCACGTTTTCCCGATGTACCGCCGAAAGACCCGGTTTCGCGCGTTTGCTGCCAGCAAACAGCCAGCAGATTTCTATGAATATCAATGAACCATTACGTGGGCCGCGTGGTGTACTATTGGCACTGTGCCTTTAATTTTGAGTAAATTCCGATGGATAAAAGTGCAGTTAAGCCTATCTTTGCACTATGGCGTCGCCTGCTTCACCCTCTCCACCTGAAAATCCTCTATTCTCTGACGGTATGATCGGCCTTTACGGCGTTATAATTGGGTTTTTGCTAACGACGATATTGGACTGGTGGCGAGAAAAGCGGAAACGGAAACGTCTCATGTCGGCTCTTTCCGACGAATTAGCTGCTAATGACAGAATCGCGACGCAACGAAGAGATATCTTGCTGCAATGCCATGGACTCCTCGTTTACGGCCAAATTCTATCACCGAGTGCCACACGCTTCGTAACGATGGTTTACGCCAAACATTTTGCTGAGCTAGCCGAAGACTATTCACCCAGAGCACGCTCTTCTCTTCATCTAATTTATGAGAACATGCGAATCGTAGATAGTGTATGCGATTGCATCGAGGTTGAGATGATTCAGTCGAAATCGATAGCGGACCGCGAAGGTGTGGCAGCGGCGCTTAAGCATAAAGTCGACGATCTAATTCAAGTCCTCGAAACGACAAAAAAACTCATCTCCCTTCATCTTGGTGGCGAACCGGCAGACGTCCTGCACTCCGAAATACCGGACTTCGAGGTCAGCAGAGCTTTAGACGAGCAACGTTCGGAAAAAATTGCACATATGGTGCGTAAAGCCCGTGAAGAGGGACAGCTATGAGACTGGCGAACTACCACTCGCGCTGACCAGTCGCACTGCAGCATATGTCGAGGCGAAGAGGGAAAAAAACTTACAGACCTAAAGCAAACAGCGCGAGCACGCGGCGCAAATGGGAGACTGCCGCGCAAAACAAAGGCTCTGACGCTAACTTAAGTTCTTTGATTCTGCCCACCCTTTGCGTCACTTTGACCGTCATGAGAATCGTTTTTATTATGGTGCTCGGTTTGGTCTTCGCTGGTTGTGCGCGGGAGCGGACGGGGTATGTCGGGCGGGCGGAGGGGAAGAAGACGGTGAATGTGGCGGGGGCGGAGATTTTTGTCGTGAAGGGGGAGGTCGTCGACGAGTTGCTGGCGCCGGCGAAGGCGGCGGCGGCGGCCAAGAAGAAGGAGGTCGAGGAGCGCTTCGCGCCGCAGATCGCGAAGGCGGAGGCGAATTTGACGAAGGTGATGGGCGCGGCGCAGCTCAAGGATGGGGACTTGCCGCCGGCGGGGGCGGATGTGAAGCGCAATGCGGCGATGGAGGCGCTGATGGGGAAACAGAAGGAATTATATCTCGCGCGACAGGCGGTGTGGGACGTGGGTTTTGAGACGCTGCGGAGGACGTTGACGCAGCCGCCGGTGGGGGTGACGCGGGCGGACGGGATGTTTACCGTGAAGCTGAAATCGAGCGAGGTGATGCTGGTGCTCGATGCGAAGACCAAAATCGCATGGCGGGCGGATGCGAGCGAGTTTGATGGGCCGATGAACTTGGATGAGGCGCGGCGGGTGGCGTTTCCGTGAGGAATCAAAACCTGACACGGACCACTGAATTCAAGGCAGGTGGCCCACGAAATACACGAAAGGCACGAAAGATGGAGGGCGCGGAAGGCTGAGGGGCGTGGAAAGAGCTGAGGGCGTGGGAAGGGCTGAAGGGTTAAGCGCGAAGACGCGAAGGCGCTAAGGTCGGAGGGAAGGGAAGGACGGAATGGCGGAGGAGGAGAAGGGGAGACGCGGGGAAGGGGAGACGTGGCGGCGGGGGAGCAGGGGGAACGGGGGACAGGCGAGGGCGGGCGGGCTGAGAGAAAGAGAGAGATTAAGAGAAAGAGAAAGAGGGGTGGGGCGTGGTGGAGGGTCGTGATGCGCCGGGCGGGGAATGGTGCGGCGGCGGAGGTTTTATTTTTTGAGGGCGGAGGCGAGGAGGGGGGCGACTTTGGTGCCGAGGAGTTCGATGGCGTGCATTTGTTTCGCGTGGGGGACGGCGCCGGCGCCGAGGAGGACGGTGAAGCGGGAGATGCCGCCGAGGGATTCGTGGATGTGGAGGATTTTTTGCGCGATGGCGGTGGGATCGCCGATGGCGAGGGCGGCGTGCGGGGTGCGCGAGGCGTCGAATTGGGCGCGGGTGACGGGGGGCCAGCCGCGTTCGCGGCCGATGCGGCCGAAGGCGGCGGTGTAGTGGGGATAGAATTCTTCGGCGGCTTGGGCGGTGGTGTCGGCGATGAAGCCGATGCAGTGGACGGCGACGTCGAGTTGGGCGGGGGCGTGGCCGGCGCGGCGGCCGGCTTCGCGGTAGAGGTCGATGTAGGGGCGGAAGCGGTGGGGCTCGCCGCCGATGATGGCGACGGTGAGGGGAAGGCCGAGGGTGCCGGCGCGGGCGAAGGAGCCGGGCGTGCCGCCGACGCCGAGGCGGACGGGGAGGGGAGTTTGCAGGGGGCGGGGGTAGACGCCCTGGCCGGTGAGCGCGGGGCGGTGCTGGCCGGACCAGGTGACCTCGGTCTGCGCGCGGAGCTGGAGCAGGAGGTCGAGTTTTTCGGAGAAGAGTTCGTCGTAGTGGTCGAGGTCGAATCCAAAAAGTGGATACGACTCGATGAAGGAGCCGCGGCCGACGATGATCTCGGCGCGGCCGCCGGAGAGGAGATCGAGGGTGGCGAAATCCTGGAAGACGCGCACGGGGTCGTCGGAGCTGAGGACGGTGACGGCGCTGGCGAGGCGGATGCGTTTCGTGCGCGCGGCGGCGGCGGCGAGGATGACGGCGGGAGCGCTGGCGAGAAACTCGGGGCGGTGGTGTTCGCCGATGCCGACGACGTCGAGGCCGACTTGGTCGGCGAGCTCGATCTCGGCGAGCTGTTCAGCCAGGCGGGCGGCGCTAGCGGCGCCGCTGGGTGCGCCAGAGGCGAGGGAGGTTTCGACGAAGGTATCGAGGCCGAGTTGCATGGCGGGTGATGTAATCAGCATCGGGCGTTTTGCGAGGAGGCGGGGTGTTTTTGGCGGGGGGAAGGGGGCTGATTTTTTTTGGCCGCGGATTGCGCGGATGGGCGCGGATGGAGACGGGGGAACGAACACGGATTCGGATGGGGCCCACGAAACACACTAAACACACGAAAACGGAGACGGAGGGCGCGAAGGAGAGGGGGGAGGGATTAAGCGCGAAGACGCGAAGGGGCGAAGGTCGGAGCGAAGCGGGGAAGGTTGAGGAGATGGGGTTTGGGGTCTTGGGTCGGGGCTGTGGGGGTGAGACTTTTCGGAGAGTTTTGCGGATGGGTCGCGGTGAAGACGTAGTGGGGATGTGGCCTGTGGCGAAGAACCCGGGGGCGTGGGTCATGGGTCGCAGGCGGGCGGGCTCTAGGCCGGGAGGTGGGCGCGGGCGGCCCGTGGACGCGCGGCGCTACTCGGAATCGCCTGCGAGCAGGCTCCTACAGCTTGGAATCTTGAGCGGCGCGTTAGGGATAACGCGCCCTACCTTTTTAGACGTACGCTTAGCGCGTTTTAGGTGAAGTCGTAGCTGCGAGTGGTGCTGGCGTCCACTCACTCACGCTCGCGGCTACCAGCAAATGCCGGCTACCGTTTTTTTGAAACGGGTCTAGCGCGGGAGGTAGGGTAGGAAGTCGGCGCGGTGGGGGCCGGCGAGGACGAGCTCGATGGGGGTTTGGTCGAGCGTGAACTTGAGGTAGGTGCCTTTGTCGCGTTCGAGGACTTCGCCGACTTGGGACCAGGGGATGAGGAGGGCGGGGTGGTACCAGCGGAAGAGGGCCATGGGGCGGAGGTAGAGGCCTTCGCGGGCGAGCCAGAGGTTGATGACGCCGGCGTAGCTGGCGGTGCCGATGAGGCCGGAGGCGCCGCCGAGTTTCTTGCCGTCGGGCTCGCGGGGGGCGCGGTACTGGGCGGTGAGGCGGGACCAGCCGAGCTTGGCCATGTTGTGGCCCACGAAAATCCAGAAGGCCGGGAATCCGACGAGGAAGACCAGCCAGGGGAGGATTTGTGAACTCATTTAGCGGGGAGCGAGGTGGAGTGCGCGAGGAACGGAGAGCGCGACGTGGAGTGGGCGAGGACCGGAGAAAGCGACGTGGAGTGAGCGAGGAGCGGAGACAGCGGGGTGAGGCGCACTGGAAGGAAGCGGCGGGCCTGAGCCGGACTCAGGCAGTTGAGAGTGGGGAGTTGAGAGTTGAGCGACCGATCCTCAGAGGAGCCGAAATAGTCTGCTCGCTTGAGCTGCTGATTCACTGTTTGGTTTTGTGCTCAACTCTCAGCACTCAACTCTCAACTGAATCGTTCCGGCTGGGTCGCGGGGAGTTGCAGCAAAGGGAGGAGGTGGCGCGGGCAAGTCGCGGCGGAGGTGGAAGCGGAGGGGCTGAGTCGCGGCGAAGGAGGAGGTGGTGTAGCTGAGTCGCGGGGACGGTGGGAGCGGGCAAATCAGCGGGTCGACTGCGGCGGGGAGGCCGCGGATTAGGCGGCGATTTTCTTCGCGGCCTTGCTCTCCTGCCAGGCGCGGAAGCCCTCGATGACCATCGGGAGGATCGAGATGAAGATGATGGCGAGGATGACGAGCTTGAAGTTCTTCTGCACCGCAGGGTGGTTGCCGACGAGGAAGCCGGCGTAGGTGAAGAAATAAATCCAGACGAAGCCGCCGATGAGGTTGAAGGCCATGAAGCGGCGGTAGCTCATCGCGCCGACGCCGGCGACGAAGGGGACGAAGGTGCGCACGATGGGGACGAAGCGCGCGAGGATGATGGCGCGGCCGCCGTATTTCTCGAAGAAGGCGTGGGCGCGCTCGAGGTGCTTCTTGCGGAAGAAGAAGGAGTCTTCGCGCTTGAAGACGGCGGGGCCGAGCTTGGCGCCGATGAAGTAGTTGAGCGTGTCGCCGATGAAGGCCGCGACGAAGAGCAGCAGCGCCATCAGGTGGACGTTGAGGCCGGTCTCGGCTTTGGCGCAAAAGGCGCCGGCGGCGAAGAGCAGCGAATCACCGGGGAGGAAGGGCGTGACGACCAAGCCGGTCTCGGCGAAGATGATCAGGAAGAGGACGGCATAGGTCCACGTGCCGTAGTCGCGGATGATTTCCGCGAGGTGGGTGTCGATGTGGAGGATGAAGTCGATGAGCTTCTTCGCGAGGTCGATCATGAGGCGGGAGATAATCTAAAGCGGCGCGTGGCGGAAGGCGGATATAAAAAAGGCAGGCAGCGGAAAACTGCCTGCCGATAAAGGGAGAGCGAGGGCTCAGACGTCGGGCTTGGTCTTGCGGAGACCCGCGACGCGGTCGCCGGCCTTCCACTGACCGCGCTTCTTGAGCAGGTCGACGCGCTCGAAGCGCTTCAGGACGTTGCGTTTGACGACGAGGCCGGAGGAGCCTTGGAGGCTTTTATGCTGAGACATGGTGGTTTAAAAAAGAGGGTTGAGACGAATGAAAGGTTAGAACGTGGACTTCGCCTGGGCCCATGACAAGTATTTTTCTCCGACATGATCGGCCTTCACCACGAGCCATTCGGGCGTCTCGTAGGGATGGACGGAAAGGACGTGGTTCTTCAGCGCGGGGAGTTGGAAGAGCAGGAGTTTAAAGGTGAGGCGAAACTCTTCGGCACGGGTGGCCTTGCCCTCCCAGACATAGTGCGAGACCACGGGGCCGTCGATTTGCACGCAGGCGGCGAGGTTGCGGCCCACCACGTCGGCGGCAAGGCGGTCGGCGTCCTCACGGAGCGCGACGGTGGTCCAGGCGATGAACATCATGGGATGGGGGAGGGATTTAGGGAGTTAGGGAAGTTAGGGAATAAAGGAGTAAGGGAGTGAGGGGCGGAGGGAGTAAGGTGGGGAAAAGTGAGCGATTGGGATCGAAAGGGGCGCGATAAGGCTGGCGTGGGGGTTGGCGGCGGACGCGGGAGAAGAGGAGAAGCTGGACAGCGAGTTTCGCCCTTGACGGGGGGTGGGGAGGAGAGTGTTATCGCGGGTTTTCAACGCAGCCATCCTTCAGACATGAGAGACGATTATATCAAAGACGCCCTCAAGACGATTCCCGATCCGAACATCCTGATCAACGTGATTTCCCGTCGCGTGAAGCAGCTCAAGCGCGGCAACCGCCCGCTCGTCGAGTCGCTCGAGAAGCTCTCGCCCGAGGATACCGCGTTGCGCGAAGTGATCGAAGGCAAGATCAGCCACGAACTCGCATAACACTCGGACGTGTTGCAACTTTGGGCGGCCCGGCGATTGTCGAGGCCGCCTTTTTTGTGTCGGGATAGTTTCTAGTCCGTATTTTACTCAACCATGGCCGCGAAGAAAAAAGACGCACAGCGTCACACCGAGATCCGCAATGCGAAGGCATTGCGCGACTACTTCGTGGACGAACGCTTCGAGGCCGGCATCCAACTGCGCGGCACCGAGGTGAAGTCGATCCGCGCGGGCAAGGCCCAGATCAGCGACGCCTTTGGCAAGATCGAGAAGGGCGAAGTGTGGCTCTATAACGCGCACATCGAGCAGTACGCGTTTGGCAATATCTACAACCACGACGCGAAGCGCATCCGCAAACTGCTCCTCCACCGTCGCCACATCGCGAAAATCCAGCACGCGCTCGAGGCCGGCGGGAAAGCCCTCGTGCCGCTGCGCATGTATTTCAAGGAAGCACTCGTGAAAGTCGAAGTCGCGCTCTGCACGGGCAAACAGAACTTCGACAAGCGCGACGATCTCAAGAAGCGCGCGGTGATGCACGAGGTGAACAAGGAACTCAAGGAGGCGAGGAGTCGCCGCTGATGAGCGCGACGCGCGACACGGGAGCGGGGCGCGAGACGGTGACCGTGCGCGTGCCGGGGAGCACCTCGAATTGCGGGGCGGGCTTCGATACGCTGGGGCTGGCGCTGAAAGTTTATAATCGGATCACGCTCACGCGGCTCGCGTGCGAGGACGGTGCGAGCCCGGGAAGTGAGACTGCGAGGAGTGGAGGAGTGGGGGTGGACGGAAGTGGCGGCCTGGCGAACGACGGAGCGGTCACGCCATGGGCCGCCGCTGTGAGCGAGAATGACCGTCGTGCGCTCGCGTTGGTGAACGAAACGGCGGCGGGATTTTTCCGGGCGACAGGTGTCTCGTGGCGGCGATTTAGTTTTCACATCGAGGGCGATGTGCCGCCCGCGCGCGGCCTCGGGTCCAGCGCCACGATCATAACCGGCGTGCTCGTAGGGCTCGATGCGCTGCACGGCACGGGGTGGAGTCGGCAGCGGCTGGCGGCGCTGGCGACGGCACTCGAAGGGAATCCAGATAACGTCAGCCCTAGCCTGCTCGGTGGATTTACAGTTTCGCGGTGCGATCCCGCGACAGGCGCTTACCTCGATACGATCCGCGTGCCCGTGCCGGACGAGGTAGTGTTCATCGTGGCGTCGCCGGCTCTCGAAACCATCACGAGGGAGTCGCGCGGGGCGCTGCCCCTGTCGCTGTCGCATCGCGACGCGGCGCGCAGTGTAAATAGCGCGGCCTACCTCACGGCGGCGTTTGCCACGGGCGATTTCGAAAAGCTGCGCCACGCGGTGGGCGATTTTCTGCATGAGCCGTATCGCTTGCCGAAGATCCCGGGCGCGAATGCGGCGCTGCGGGCGGGCATCGAAGCGGGTGCGCTGACTGGCTGGCTCAGCGGGAGCGGATCGAGCGTGTTGTGCGTGGCGTATCGCGCGAGAGAGGAGACGGTCGAGGCCGTAACACGTGCGATGGCGGAGGCTTTCGCGCGGGCGGGATTGAATTCGGAAGTGCGCGTTTTGGGCGCGGACAACGACGGACTGCGCGTCGTAGCGGAGTAAATGCGCGCGCGTTGGAATGAAATAATCGGTGCGGCACGCGGGGCGCGCCGAGGTAATTTGAGCGTTTGGAAGAAATCGTCTAAAACCACGCTTGACTCGTAAAAAGCGAGTTCTACTTTCCGCTCTCTTTCCCGTCTCACGGGGTGGTAGCTCAGCTGGTTAGAGCGTCTGCCTGTCACGCAGAAGGTCGCGGGTTCGAGTCCCGTCCATCCCGCCAGTTTTAAAAAGCCCGGTTTCATTCGAAACCGGGCTTTTTCACTCATAGAAACGGCGTTTCGGGGCATTGTGCGATTGTACCCCGTTTTACTCAGTTTGGCCCAATTCTCGGTTTTTGGAGCCACTAAAGAGCCACTAAAATTTCAGGACCCAAAATCCCATACTTATGGAAATTACCGGCCCATTCCTGGATTGAGTTAAGAAACTGGGCAAACAGCCCAAGTGTTGGTTCCTTCGTTACTCTGCCCCTCGGCAGAATCCGGAGGGCACTCTCGTACTGGGCGCCGATAAGCAGCCAGTCCTTCAAAGACACCGCCCCTTCTACGAATCCCAAGCCAAGGCAGCCGCTGACATTCCCCGGATTCGGGAGCAACATGAGGCGACGGGCTCTGGAAGCTTCATTTTCGACCGCACCGCCGCCGGTGACTACTAAGAGGCGAAAAAGATCGTTGGCGACATCGCTCTGGTCAGCGTAGCCAAATTCTGGCGATTGCATCACCCTGAGGCCGCCAAGCCGAAGCTGGCCAAGCTGCTCGAAGAGTTTTTGGCAGACACCAAGGATCGGTTGGGCGAGGGTCGCCATTAGTCAGACCGCAAATCTCGGTGCAGCGCTTTCCTTCGGGCGGGATTCGCAAACCGATACGCGGATACCGTTACTCGGCAGGAAATTCTCGACTACGTGCGTGACATCCCGGATGCGCAGCCGAGGGCCAAGCGGACCTACAAAACAGCTCTCTGCGAATTTTTTGGCTGGTTGCTCGACCGCCAGCAAGTCCCAGCAAATCCCGCTGCCGGGATTAAGAAAAAAATGCTACCGCGGGAGGTTAAAAAAGAGATCGAGTTCCTGCCGTTGCAAGCGTTTGAGAGATATCTCCGAACGGTCGAACGGTAGGCGCCCGAAATGGTGGCCCATGAAGTGGTCCAATTAGTCGCGGGCGTCCGGGCAGACGACGAAATGGCGGAATTCAAGGCTGAGTTTGTTCATCCCCAGACCAAGGAGGTCGTTATTCCGGCCGCCGTAGCCAAGACTGAGGCACGGGAGGTCATAGACGGCCTCGAAGACAATTTCTGGTCATGGTGGTCGTGTATGGGCCGAAAGAGGGCTTAATCCGCCCGAAAAATTACGCGCCGCGTCGGGATCGTGTACGGTTTTTGATGTCGGTACCGAACCACGAAGAAGCAGATAAATTGGCAGCCCTTCCCATCAAGGTGCTTTTAAAGCTGCCTGCCGCCAAGTCACCACTCGCTCAGTGGCCCTGGAACGCACGTAGACGGACATTTTGCACCTACCATGTCGCCAAGCACCAAAGCGCCGCCAAAACGGCTCTAATCATGCGCAACAGGGTCCCCTCCTAATCCGTTATCGGTCGTCAGGCCGACGCACTCGACTTTGCCCTTTTCCGCCAAAAAAGTAACGGCACCGCGCACGCCCTCCGCCGGATGAAGATACTTTTGCACTTCATGGGCCAAGTCGGCCTAGCGGGCCGCACAAATGATTGCACGGCAGAGCGCCTCGGGCCTACCTTGTAATCGTTTATGCACGCAGAAAACTCTTTTGACACGGTGGAAGACGCGATTGCCGCGATTGCCGCGGGCCAACTCGTGATTGTGGCGGACGACGCCGACCGCGAAAATGAGGGAGATCTCATCATGGCGGCGTCGAAGGCGACGCCGGAGACGGTGAACATGATGATTCGCTACGGCAGTGGCATCGTTTGCGTGCCCATGCTTGGAGCCGCGCTCGACCGACTTTCACTCGGGCCAATGGTGGCCCGCAATCGCGAGGTGCAGCGCACCGATTTCGCGGTCAGCGTCGATGCCAGCAACGGGATTTCCACAGGGGTGAGTGCCTACGACCGGTCCGTGACGATCAAACTTTTGGCCGATCCGGCGGCCACGGCAGAGCAACTGGTTCAACCCGGACACGTTTTCCCGCTGCGCGCCAAACCCGGCGGCGTCCTGGAGCGGGCGGGGCACACCGAAGCTGCCGTCGATCTCGCCCTGCTGGCGGGGTTTGCGCCGGCGGGCGTCCTGTGTGAGTTGGTGAACGAGGACGGTTCGATGCAGCGCTTACCGCAATTGTTCGAGTTCAGTAAGCGATTTGGGCTTAAAATCATCTCGGTTGAACAACTCATCGCTTACCGGCTTCGTCGAGAAAGCCTGATTCGCAAGATTGCGGAGAGCGAATTGCCGACGGAGTACGGAATGTTTCGCCTGCGGATTTTTGAGAGTCAGATCGATAAGCGAAATCACCTCGCGCTCACGATGGGTCAGTTCGATCCTTCGAAATCGGTGCTGGTGCGGGTCCATTCCGCCAATGTGCTGAGCGATGTGCTGCACGCGCGATATCCGGGCGAAGCCAAGGATGTCCTCGCGAAGAGCCTGAAAGCGATTGCGGCCGAAGGTTGCGGAGCCGTCCTTTACATGCAGCCGGCGAACCGGGAGGCGTCGTTGCTCCGGCAAATTGTCCCTGAATCCGCCAAGGACGACCCCACGCCCACGATGGATTTGCGCGACTACGGAATCGGGGCGCAGATACTTCGGACGCTGGGCCTGTCCAAGATTCGGCTACTCACCCAGCATCCGCGCAAGGTCGTCGGATTGGACGGTTACGGCCTCGAACTCGTCGAGCAGATCGAGCTCTCTAAGCTCCCGGACGCCGGAGCTTGAGGCTTCCGGCGGGCGCGATGGCGACGATCGGCGATTCGGTGGATTTACAGATCGTATTTTGCCGTGAACAGCCAGGCGATGCCCGTATATTGCTGGGTGTTTCGGATAATGCCCATCTCGGAGAACTTCGGGCGTTCCGAAAAGAGATTTCGAGCCGTGCTGGTTAACCGCAGGCGCGGGGTTAGGCGGTAGCTCGCCTCCATGTTCCAAAAGCGATAGGCCTCCTGCATCGGCCGTCTCTGCGCCGCCGCAGCCGCGGCCGGGAGATTTGCAGTGGGCCTCGCCGATTGGTAGTTGGCGGAGAGCTGGACGAAGAAACGCCCGCCCGGTGGACTGTAGCTGATGCCGCCGTTGACGAGTTTCGGGACGACGTTGGCGAGTTGAGTGATAGTGGTGCCGGGCGTGCCGAAGTCGCCTTGCATTTCGGTGATTCGGGTGTGGTTTGCCCAGATCGAAAGGCCGTGGAGCGGCCGAGGGACAAAGCTCCACTCGCGAAGCGCCTGGCGGAAGCTGAGTTCGTAGCCGCTCCACGTGGCGCTACCGAGATTGGTCTTGGTCGCTACCTGCCAGTTGGCGAATTCGGGACCGAGGTTCAATTCGGCCAAAAGCGCGGGCGTCATCGGCACGGTTGCGGAGGAAATGTAGTTGCCGATGTCCCGGCTAAACCAGCCGGCGGTCCACTGGCCGGCGCCACGCGAATAGTACTCGATGCTCGCATCCAGATTCTTGGAGCGCTGGGGCAACAAGCCTGCCCGATTGGTCGAGATTGTCTGCGTGGTATCGTTCTGACTCACGTTGTTGGGCAACAAGTCGGAAAGATTCGGGCGCCCAATTCCTTCCGTGTAGCTGGCGCGGGTCTGGAGTCCCGGCAGCCATTCGTACTTCAGGTGGAGATAGGGAAAGGGGTTGGAGCGATAATCCGAATTCGTCGTGAACGAGCGATAAGAGGCCAAAATACCCTGAAGCGAATTGGCGTTCACGCCTGCGGGGAGCACCGACGCGGCACCAGTCGTCGGCAGCACGCGATAACCGAGGGCCTTGATCCTGGTCTCCTCCACGCGCACTCCAGCCAAGATGTTCAGTTTTTTCAGCGTGGCGTTGGCCATCACATAGGCAGCGCGGACATTTTCATTCACCTTCTGCCGACCGACGATCTGCTGCTGGGCGGTGTAGGCCAGATTTTCCTGCAACACCTGGGGATGGGCCTGCCAGTACTTGTAAAACTGGTTCACGTCAAAATAGGCCGGCTCGCGGAGGGTCCATCCCGGGATATTCTGCGTGACGGGCACCGCCTCGGCGAACCGCCCCATGTTCGTTGCGGTCGTTCCGGTCAGAGTATCGTCCGCCGTGCCGATCAACCCATCGTCACCGGCGTAGTACCATCGTTTTTGGTTTTGGGTTTTGTCGAAGATGGTCTCGTTGTACGCTAGACCCGCCTTCACGTAGAATGGGAAGCGGGTGGGTAAATTGCGCTGGACGTCGAG
Organism: Opitutaceae bacterium; assembly: GCA_965227745.1. GTDB lineage: Bacteria > Verrucomicrobiota > Verrucomicrobiia > Opitutales > Opitutaceae > GAS368. Next base: position 391,939 of record OZ245769.1, read on the forward strand.
CCGGGCCGAATACTTTCCGTCCCATGAATCGCGTTGGTTGTTGGCCACGAAATTGCTCGAATTGGCGAGGAGGATGCCACCGGCCGGCGCGGTTTGATTGGGGCGGTAGCTGTTGAGGTCGTAAAAATCCTGGCCGCTGGTCTGGGCAATACGAGTGGGTACATCCGTGTTCACCGGCGTGCTCATCGAATAGCCGACCGTGGAGGGCATCGAAAGGTTAACCGAATTAAACGTGTTCGGGTTCTGGTAGTGATTAACCGACTTCGAGAGGCCCCCGACGAGATCGACCTTCCAGTCCCCCGAGCGGAATTTCAACCCGGGATTGAATTGCGATGACCGGGTGTATTTGTCGAAGACACTGATACTCTGCGTTGCGGTGCCGCTCGTCGTGGAATAATCCGTGAGGGTGTCACCTGCGGCCAACGTGCCTGGCGTGAGATTGAAGCCATGGTTGCGATTGGTGCTCTTATAGTAGGCGTAGCTCGTTTTGAGGAAAAGCACGGTAGTGCTCGTGAGCTTGAAATCGGTGTTGAGCGAGATATCGCTGCGGACGCGCAACTGCCGGTTCGGGGCGATCGAGAATGCCCCGCGACGGATGGTCACGTTGTCGGCGGTGTAAAGAGTCGGCGCGGCCGGCAAGGTGCCGCCGGGCGTGGCGGTGACGTTGAGGTTGTGCGTCGTGCTGGACCCCAGCTGATTGGTATAGTCGTGACCGACCGAAAAAACCAAACCGAGTCGATTGCCGAAAAATGAATCTGAGTATTCCAGGCGGCCCACAGGATAAATGCGGCGCTCGGCAGTCTCGCCATGACCAGGTCCGGGCGATTTGCTGAACGAGAAATCATTGGAATCCATGTTCACGCCCAGTTGCACAAAGGCCCGGCGGCCTTTTTGGTCGAAGGCGCTCTTGGTGGTGAAATTCACGGCGCCACCGATAGCGTTGGCCGACATGGATGGAATCGGAGCCTTGAAGACCTCCACACTTTCGATGCTGGCGATGGAGAGCTGATCGATTTGCACGGCGCGGTTTGCACTGCTTGAGCTGGCCGAGGCGATCTCGTTGCCATCCATCGTCACCATGGTGAGATTCGGGTCGAAGCCACGAACCCGGATCACCTGCGGTTCGTTCTGCGAATAGTCCATTTGGATTCCCTCCACGCTTTTGAGGAACTCGCCGGGATTGCCAGTGGTTTGATCGATGAACGCATCCACCGAAGTGACGCTGCGGGCGGACTCAGCGCGGCGCTGCTGGTTCACGGCAAAAGCACTGCCCTCGACAGTAGACGTCACCGTAAATTGACCGAGGGTGTAAATTTCCTTAGCGGTCAGCTCAAAATCGAAACGAGCCGACTGGTCGGACGTCAGCACAATGGTCTTGGTGGCTACATCCAATCCGGCGTATGTGGCGACGACGCTATAGTTTCCGGCCGGCAGCCCGGCGATTCGGAAGCTGCCGTCTGTATCGGTCAGTGCCTGAAACTGTGTGCCCTGCACCTGAACGGTGGCGCGTTCAAGATACCGCTGGGTATTTTGGTTGATGACGGTGCCGTGAATTTCCGCCGCGTTCGCCCGGGCGACGCCGACGTAGATCACCCCCGCCGCGAGCAGGAGGCCCGTGAAGCGGGAGAAAGAATGGAGCGAGTGCGATATATCGTGCTGAGTCACCAGCGCAGGGGGAGGGGTGGAGGTCACGGGTTTCATTTGGGTGGGCCACGAATGCGGAACGCCAAAGGTGCGGCCGCGTTCAGTGGGGGGATCGCTTCACCCTAGCGTAACCTTACAGGGCTTTCTACCCGTTCTTCGCTCAATACTACCCAAATAATAATATAAAAGGGCGCAAAGGCCCGACGTCCGCGTGGACCGTCTTTAACGCTTAGCCGGGGCGGGAGGGCGAAGCGTCCGTGAGTTCGTGAGACTTGCGGTACTCGCGCGGAGAGCAGGCGCACGCCCGGCGAAACGCGTCGTTGAAACGACTGATGGAGAGAAACCCTGATTGAAACGCGATATCGGTAATGGTCTGGTCGGTGGTCGCGAGCAACCGTTGGGCATGAGACACTCGATGCTGCGTCAGGTAGTTGATCAGCGTGGTCCCGAATGTTTTTTGAAAAAGATTCATCGCGTAGTTCGGATGCAGTTTCACAAATTTTCCGATCTGCTCGACGGTCAGGCGCTCCGTGTAATTTTGCGCAATAAAGCACGCCATCTGCTCGACCTTGTTCAGGCCGGTATCGGTGATGGTCGAGATGCGGGCGCGCTTCGCGCGCGATTTAGGTTGAACGGGAATATTTAGTGCCAGCCGGATCAGCCGGGCCTGCATCTCCAACAACACAGGGCGCTCTAAGTCCGGAGATTTTCTCAGTAAGTCCTCCTCCCAATGAGCGAATAGTTGACCATCCGATTTGGCCCTCTCCGCATTCGGTTCACACACCAAGCGCCCCTGCATCAACGCTTGGACGAAACTTTCCGGCAGGCGCCACTGCAGGAAACACTGCAAAGGAATCGTGGCGACATAGTAAGCGGTCTTGACGCCGTAGTCGATGATCTGGTGAGGAATCGCCGCCCAGAATACGCTCAGCTTCCCGGACTCCACGATGGTTTTGGTTCCCCCGAGAAGGTAGGTGACCGTGCCCGAGGCGAGGAAGTTGAGTTCGACTTCATTGTGATGGTCGGGCCGCCGCATCGGTGACGGCCGCCAATGCACGCAGGTCAGACCGTAGGGCGCGAAGTCTGGTCGGTTGGGGTCGAACGAAAGCGGTTGAGTATTCGCTGCCATGGGGAAGACCTTAGAATGTAGGGAGAAAAATACGAAAGTAAGGAAGACTGCTAGCAAAAATATATGCTAAGTTCATGACGGATAAGTCGGCGCCTCGGCGCACGCTCAGTCCTGTATCCCCTAACCCTATTCCTTCACCGATAAATTATCCTTTTGCCGACTGCATCCCGCCGGCCCACAGCCGCTCACGGATGGAACGCCCGTGTGGGGCCAATGGTGGTGCGCGACAAACGTAGCCACGCCTATCCGCCCTGTCCGTTCCTCGTCGTGACTGCGGTTGATCCTACCGTGGTGCGCGATTGTCTCCTCATTTTTCATTCTTACAGTTCCGGCCAACCCCTTACCCCCTGATGTACCTCGATCGTTTTTTCCGCGCCTTCACGTGCGCATTCGCCTTTGCGCTTATTCTCTCTCGCCTGCCTTCTCTGGCTTCCGCAGTAGAAGCCAAGGGTCGTGTCGCGGTGGTCGTTTCTACGTTAAATAATCCCTGGTTTGTCGTCCTCGCTGAGACCGCTCGCGACCGGGCCAAGGAGCTGGGCTACGAAGCCACGATCTTCGATTCTCAAAACGATCCCGCAAAAGAGGCCCAGCACTTCGACAATCTTATCGCCTCCGGCTATCGCGCGGTCCTCTTCAACTGCACCGATGCGAAGGGCTCGATCGCGAACGTCCGGCGAGCCAAGGCCGCCAGCATCCCCGTATTCTGTATGGACCGTGAAATCGAGGCCAATGACGCGGCCACCTCCCAGATTCTCTCTGACAACTACTCGGGCTGTGTCGCTCTCGGTCAGTTCTTTGTCGAGCAGATTGGGGAAACGGGAAAGTACGTCGAACTCCTCGGGATTGTGGCCGACACGAATACGTGGAACCGTTCCAAGGGATTTCACTCCGTCGTGGATCGCTTTCCGGGCCTCAAGATGGTCGCACAACAAAGCGCGGAGTTCGATCGGAGCAAAGCGCTCGAGGTCCTCGAAGCGCTCCTCCAGCGCAATCCCGAGATCGATGCCGTCTTTTGCGGCAATGATGCCATGGCGATGGGCGCTTATCAGGCCGTACTTGCCACCGGCAAGGCGGGTAAGGTGAAAATTTTCGGCTTCGATGGCGCCGATGACGTCGTGAAGGCGGTAGCCGAGGGAAAGATCGCCGCGACCGTGATGCAATTTCCCAAAACGATGGCGCGAACCGCCGCCGAAAACGCCGACAAGTACATCAAAGGCGAACGCTCCTTCCCCCAGCGCACTCCCGTCGCCGTCGAACTGGTAACCAAGGCGAATGTGAAAAAATTCAGCGACTATGGCCGCAAGTGAGCAAGTCGCTGTGGTTTCGAGTCGCCCCCCAGCCGGTGCCGCGCCCCTCAGCGGCCTGAAATCCCGTCTCCTGATTGCGGTCGGCCTCGTCGTATTTTTTTACGTCTTCCCTCTTTTTCACGTCGTCCCCATCAAGACCCAGTCGACAGCGGCCGTGAGCTCTACCACAAACGCCCAAGCGGTATTTGATCCCGCCGCGGCGGCCGCGAAAATATGGAAAATAGATCTTCCGGCGGCGATCCCGCGCGCCGTCGAGCTCCGCTCTCTCGTGCCGGCGGTTCGGGAGAACGCGGAATCTGCTAAGACCCGATTCGCCAAAGCCGCCGGCCTCGGCACCTCTTACTTCTTCCTTCGCGGCAGCGGCAAAGTCGTCTCTCGCGACCGCAACTATCTTCGAATTATTCCGGATGGCTCGACGACGGACGTAGTCGCGGTTCGTATCGGCCCCATCTTTGGCAACGTCGTGCGCGACGGGTCGGGCCTGCTCGACGTAAACTCCTTTCCGGGTTTGCAGGAATTCAACGATCTATCGGGCGCGCTTAATGCGCTCGTTGAAAAAGACGTGCTCCCGGCGCTACGCGAAAAGGCGATCGTGGGGGCGACCGTCCATTTCGCCGGTTGCGCCGAGGCTCCCGAGAGCGCAGCCGAAGCGGGCGAGCCGATCCTAACGATCATTCCCATCCATACCGAGGTAAAGTGATGACGAACGATACCGATATTGTGATGGAGACCTCGAGGATCACAAAGTCCTTTCCGGGAGTGCGGGCGGTGAGCGGTGTATCCATCCGCGTACGCCGTGGCCGTCTTCTGGCTCTGCTTGGGGAAAATGGCGCCGGCAAGTCCACGCTGATGAATATCCTCTCCGGGGTCTTTTTGCCGGATGAAGGAGCGCTGCGACTCGAAGGTCGGGAAGTGCGTTTCCCGCATCCCAGCGCCGCCATCGCTGCGGGAATCGGGATTGTCTTCCAAGAGCTGAATCTCATTCCCCATCTTTCCGTCGCGGAAAATATTTTTCTCGGTCGTGAGCCCCGCACGCGCTTCGGCTTGATCGACTACGCGAAGCTCAACGCTGCGGCGGGCGTCCTTCTCAGGCGCCTCGCCCTCGCCGTCGAGCCGACAGCGCTCGTCGCGGACTTGCGCGTCGGGCAACAACAACTCGTTGAGATCGCCCGCGCGGTATCCAGGGACGCCCGAGTGCTGATCCTCGACGAACCAACCTCCTCGCTCTCGGAGCACGAGGTCAAGGTGCTGTTCGGTGTCATCGGTGAACTCAAGGGCCGCGGGGTCGCGCTGATCTACATTACCCACAAGTTCGACGAATTGGCCCATGTCTGCGACGACGTGGTGGTCATGCGAGATGGCTGCGTCGTCGGCGAATTTCCCTACGCGGATCTCTCGCGCGACGCCTTGGTGCGACTCATGGCGGGCCGGGAATCGAAGGAAACGTTTCAAAAAATGCCGTCGGTGGTGGGTGAGGAAATACTGCGCGGCGAAGCGATTTCGCTGCCAGGTGGCGGCGTGGGCCGACCGTTCCTGGTCGAAAATATCTCGTTCAGCCTGCGCCGCGGAGAGGTCCTCGGCATTTTCGGTCTCGTCGGCGCTGGCCGCACGGAACTGCTCGAAACGCTTTTTGGCCTGCACGCCGGACGGGCGACGGGGCGCATAACTCTCGAAGGACGGACGGTCGCATTCGAATCTCCCGCCGCCGCCGTCGCAGCGGGACTCGCGTTGGCCCCGGAGGATCGAAAACGCGACGGTCTGGTTCTGCCGATGAGTGTCGCGGCCAATGCCAGCCTTGCGAGCCTGGATCGCACGCTCCACGCTGGGTTTGTCAGTCAGACGCGCGAAGCCGCCTACATCAGGCCTTACGTCGAGCGGTTTCGCGTAAAGACTCCGTCGCTTGACCAATTGATCGTCAATCTTTCCGGTGGTAATCAACAGAAAGTCATTCTGGCGAAGTGGCTCGCGACGGACCCGAAGGTCTTGCTGCTCGACGAGCCCACGCGAGGAATCGACGTCAATGCGAAGCGCGAAATTTACGCCTTCATCGACGAACTCGCCCGCCATGGGCTTGGCCTGATCGTCGTTTCGTCGGAGTTGCCGGAGATTCTTGCACTGGCCGACCGTGTTTTGGTGATGTGCGAGGGGCGGCAGACGGCGGAGTTCCATGGCGCTGACGCGACTCCGGAAAAAGTTCTCGCGGCCGCTTTTCCCTGCACGACCGCTTCCGCCGCCTGATATGAGCGAAGTGAAATCCCCATTGTCCCTGCGCAAGTTTCAGTCGCTCTTCGCTCTGGCGATCATGGTTTTGGCGCTCGCGTTTTTGTCCGACAAATTTTTCACCGCCGATAACGGGTGGAATATTCTCCGACAGATCTCGGTGAATCTCTGCCTCTCGATCGGCATGACCCTCGTGATCCTCAGCGGCGGCATCGACCTCTCGGTCGGCGCCATCTTGGGGCTGTCCGGCGCAGTGGCCGCTGGCTTGTTGAAGAATGGCCTGACACTGGGAGGCTTCGACGTTCGACTGGAATTCACCGTCACGGGCGCAATTGTCGCCGGCCTCGCGGTGGGGGCCGCAGCGGGCTGGTTCAACGGTGTTGCGATCACGCGATTTCGACTACCGCCCTTTGTGGCTACCCTCGGCATGCTCTCCATGGCGCGCGGCCTGACGATGTTATGGACGGGCGGTTTTCCCGTCACTTCGCTGGGATCGGCTTTCGGGTTTCTGGGTACGGGAGCGATATTCGGGATGCCGATGCCTGTCTGGATTATGCTCGCGCTGGTGGGGGTGTTTGTCGTCGTGACTCGCCGGACCCGCTTCGGTCGGCACATTTACGCGGTGGGTGGCAATGAGCGCGCCGCCCGGCTCACAGGGTTAAACGTACCCCGGATCAAGCTGGCGGTTTACACACTCGCCGGCGCCCTTGCGGGGGTGGCTGGATTAATCGTGACCGCACGCCTCGATTCAGCCCAGCCCAACGCTGGCCTCGGCTACGAACTCGACTCGATCGCTGCCGTCGTGATCGGCGGTACCTCACTCTCGGGGGGGCGTGGCTCAGTGATGGGTACCGTGCTCGGCTGCCTCATCATCGGTGTCCTCAACAACGGTCTGTTCCTCCTCAATGTCTCGCCGTTCTGGCAGCAGGTGATCAAGGGCGGCGTCATCCTACTCGCGGTTGCGATCGATAAAATAAATGCCAAGGGACGTGACTCCTGATGAAACTCCTTCGATTTCTTCTTCTGACATCACTGACGGTGTTGCTTACGATTCAGAGTGCGACCGCCTCGCCTGATCTGCGTCCACGAGTGATCGTTTCGTCCGACATCGGTGGGACCGATTTCGATGACTTCCAGTCGTTCGTCCATTTGCTGGTGTACTCCGATCGAATCGACCTTGAGGGCATGATTGCTTCGCCGTGGGGCCCGGCGCGAAATCGAAAGGAGAACATTCTCAAAATCGTGGACGTGTATGCGAAGGATTTTCCAAAGCTGCGCACTTACTCCGACAAGTATCCCACCCCCGAGGCATTGCGGTCGCTGACAAAACAAGGCGGCACCGATTCGGCCGATCTCCGTGGCTGGGGCGAGCGAACCGAGGGTTCCGATTGGATTATCCAGTGCGCGAAGCGCGTCGACTCTCGTCCCTTGTGGCTGCTGGTGTGGGGCGGCATCGATGACCTGGCGCAGGCGCTGCACGACGATCCGACGATAAAGCAAAATCTGCACGTCTACTTTATCGGCGGGCCCAATAAAAAATGGTCGGCAACGGCTTACGATTACATCGCCCGGGAACACCGCGACCTATGGATTATCGAAGCCAATGCCACCTACCGCGGCTGGTTCCTAGGGGGCAACCAGACCGGAGACTTGGAGAACACCGCCTTTGTGCGCGATCACATCAAGGGTCGAGGCGCGCTCGGTGACTACTTCACGACCATCGCAGACAAAATCAAAATGGGGGACACCCCATCCCTGGCCTACGTGCTAGGAGCAACACCGGAGAATCCTGCTTCCGATTCATGGGGTGGACGCTTTGTGCGGGCATGGGACAGACCGCGCGCGAAACTGACGATCCCGCCAACGACGGCAGACGAATTTGAGACGTACGCTATTATCGACCTCGTCTATGAGGCGGCTGGGCGCACGCCCGAGAGGGCTGAGGCGACACTCGTCATGGACCGCCAGAAATATGCAGGCTGGCCCGATGCGAAGGGCGCGTGGCATTTTGTCCTCTCGCCCAAAGACGCCAAGACCTGGAACTATACCATCGAAAGCAACATTCCGGGCCTTAACGGACAAAGCGGTGGCTTCACCACCAAAATGCCCGCGCCCGAGCGGGCCCGCCAGCCCTCGACCGTCTACCCCAACTGGTGGACCGATGATCCCAATCCGGCTGCCGCCGAGGCTCGCGAGCCAGGCGCAAGGCATATTAATCGGTGGCGGGAGGCCTTTCTTCGCGACTTCGCCGCGCGGATGGAGCGGTGCACCACGCCTCGGCCTTCCCCGTGAAAACCTTTTGGCATCTCTGCTTGGCTGCGTGCTGGGTGACTTCAGCCCCAGTCGTACTGGGCGCACAGCAAGGCGACCTCCAGATAGCCCCCAGTCGTCGTACGTTGCAAACCGGCGATGGAAAGCCGTTCTTCTACTTGGGTGACACCGCGTGGGAGCTGTTTCATCGCGTCACTCGCGAAGAAGCCAGCCTCTACCTCGAAAACCGAGCGCGGAAAGGTTTCACGGTCATTCAAGCGGTAGCGCTTGCGGAGATCGACGGTCTTACCGTCCCCAACGTCTACGGTGCCCTGCCTTTGATTGATCGGGATCCCTCCAAGCCTAATGAAGCGTATTTCAAGCACGTGGACTTCGTCGTGGATCGCGCTCAGGCCCTCGGCCTATACATCGGATTCCTGCCGACGTGGGGCAAATACTGGAAGACCAGCGAATCGAATATTTTTACCCCCGAAAAAGCGCGTTCTTACGGACGCTTTCTGGGTCAACGTTATCGCGACAAGCCGATCATTTGGATCTTAGGCGGCGACCAAAACGTGGTGACCGCTGAGGAGCGTGCGACGATCGATGCACTCGCGGCTGGGTTAAAAGAGGGCGATGGAGGCAGGCATCTCTTCACCTTTCATCCCCGGGGGCCGGGGCAGTCGTCGCGTCAACTGGAAGAAATTCCATGGCTCGATTTCAACATGTCGCAATCGTCCCACGCGGCGCGAGATCACGACACCGGGCTTTATGCGGAGCACGATCTCGCCCTCACTGCACTGAAGCCGACGCTCGATGGCGAGCCCCGCTACGAATGCATTCCCGTCGGATTCTACCTAAAAGATCATAATGGGGTGGATCGCTTTGACGACTACGACGTGCGTCAGGCGGCTTGGTGGGCGGTGATGGCGGGCGCCTGCGGACACACCTACGGCAATAACAACATTTGGCAGATGTGGCAGCCGGGTCGCAGCCCGGCGCTTCAGGCGAACGTGCCCTGGCAAGAGGCCCTGGATCACCCTGGCTCCAGACAGTTGGGCCTGATGCGTCGCTTCATGGAAGCGAATGCCTTTCAGACGCTCCTGCCGGATCAAAAAATTATCCTCGATGGCCCTCGCTATGGCCCCGCGAAAATCCGCGCGATGCGCGCCGCCGACGGCTCCCGAGTGGTTGTTTATACAGCGCGGGGCGAACCGTTCACGCTAGACCAGAGTGTCGTGAAATCACCTTACGTGCGGCAGTCGTGGTTCGATCCGCGGTATGGAGTCAGCTATGAATTCCGTCTCTCTGGTCGGGCGTGGGACCAGCAAACCTTTCAAACCTACACGCCACCGACCTCCGGGCGGGGGCAGGATTGGGTTCTTGTGCTGGAGGCGACTGCCAAGCCTGGGCGCGCGCCTGAATCACAGCCCGGCATTTAGACCTTTTCGATGAACCGATTCATTATCCTTTTTTTTCTAGTCCTCACGGTCGGTAGCGCGGGCGCGGCTGTCGCCCGAGAGAGGCCCCGCGTGCTGGTGACAAGCGACGGCGAAATCGACGATCAATGCTCATACGTCCGATTTCTCCTCTACGCCAACGAATGGAAGGTCGAGGGCTTTGTGACTTCCAGTTCCCAGTACCATTGGCACGGGCACAAATGGCCGGGCGATGACTGGACCGAGCCCTATTTGAAAGCCTATGCGGCGGTGTATCCCAATCTCGTGAAGCATGACGCGGGATATCCGACACCCGCCTATCTGCGCGAGCGGACGTTGCTCGGAAATGTTGAGAGTGAAGGGGAGATGGAGCAGGTCACGGCCGGATCGGAACTCATCGTAAAGGTGCTGTTGGACTCATCGGACGCGCAACCGATCTGGGTCCAGGCTTGGGGTGGTACGAACACGATCGCGCGAGCCCTAAAGACCATCGAGGAAAAGCATCCGCAGCGGATGGAGGAGGTCGCGCGCAAGCTGAGGTTCTTCTTCATTTGGGAGCAGGATACCACCTATCAGACTTACATTCGTCCGCACTGGGGTAAGTATGATATCCCGACGATCATCGCCGATCAATTCGAGGCCATCGCCTATCGCTGGAAACAGGTCCAGCCGGCAGCCATGCAGAAGTATTTTGAAGCGGCATGGATGAAGACCAATCTTCTGGAAAACCACGGGCCGCTCTGCGCCCTCTATCCAGCCCACGGCGACCAAGACAAGGGATTCGACGCCGGAGATTTTCGCTCAGAGGGCGATTCTCCCGCGTTTCTGCATACGATTCCGACCGGGTTGAGGAATATGGAATCGCCGGACTGGGGAGGGTGGGGTGGCCGGTATGTGCGCGTCCGGGAGAATACCTGGCTCGACCCTGTACCGGTGCCGGGCTATGTTTATCCAGAGGGACGCTGGTGGGGAAACAATGGCTGGGGTCGTTCCAGTTTGAGGCCGGAATCGACCACCACGGCAGAACAGCGTCGCGCATATTTCGAGCCGATGTGGCGGTGGTCGGATGTGATGCAAAACGACTTTGCCGCTCGGGCGGATTGGTGTGTGAAACCTTTTGCGGAAGCAAATCATCCGCCGGTCGTTGTCTTGGGCCACGCCCCTGACCTCAGGGCAAGACCGGGAACAACCGTGCGCGTCAGCGCTGAAGGGACCAGCGACCCTGACGGGAATGCGCTGACTTACCGGTGGTGGCAGCACCGCGAGGCAGGCAGCTTCGCTGGCCTCGTGGCAATACCCGCCGCGAACAAAGCTTCGGTCGATTTTACTCTGCCGGTCGAGGTCACCCCCGGCCAGACGGTTCACGTGATTTGCGAAGTCACGGACAATGGCTTGCCACCCCTCACTCGCTACCAACGCGTCGTTATCACCGCTGTTCCTTAGTCCAGTTCCTTGCTGCATGAAAAACCGGTCGCTTCTTGTTCTGTTTTCTACGGTGGTCCTGGCGGGGTGCCTCTCGGTGGGTTTTGCCGCTCCGGAAAAACTCCGCGTTATCGTCCTCACCGATATCGAGAATGAACCCGACGACGCGATGTCGATGGTTCGTTTTCTTACTTATTCCAACCAGTTTGACGTCGAGGGCCTCGTGGCCACGACCTCGATTCACCAACAGCACAAGACGGCGGCATGGCGGATCCGGGAAATCGTCGAGGCGTACGGCAAAGTTCGCGATAATCTGCAGCGACACGAACCCGGTTATCCGACCGCGGAGGCGCTTCTTGCGCTGATTCGCGAGGGTCGGCCCGACTACGGGATGCATGCCGTCGGCGAGGGGATGGATTCGGCTGGATCGGAACTCGTTATTTCCGCGCTAGACCGCGACGACCCGCGCCCACTCTGGATTCCTACATGGGGGGGTGCCAACGTGCTTGCACAGGCGCTCTGGAAGCTCCGGGAAACCCGCTCGGCGCAAGAGATGGAGAAACTCGTTTCGAAGCTCAGAGTTTACACGATCTCCGATCAGGACGACAGCGGGCCGTGGATCAGGAAGACGTTTCCTCAGCTATTCTTTATCGCCAGCCCCGGCTTTCATTCCCTCGGCGGCTATCACAATGCAACGTGGACCGGAATCAGTGGAGACAACTTTCATGGCCGTTTCACGGGCGCGGATTTCTCCCTCGTGGACAACCCTTGGCTCGATGAACATATCCGCAGCAAAGGGCCGCTGGGGGCTCAGTATCCCCACACGAAATTCCTCATGGAGGGCGATACTCCGACCTTCCTTTACCTCATCAACAACGGCCTCGGAAGCCCCGAACATCCCAACTGGGGAGGGTGGGGCGGTCGCTATGAATTTTATCTGCCTCCATTCCGCAAATGGCACATGGAAAAAGAGACGCGCGCATTTTGGGCCGATGCGGAGGACGAAGTACTGGGCATAGACGGCCAATGGCACACCGGCAACAAGGAGACGATCTGGCGCTGGCGCGCCGCGTATCAAAACGATTTCCGTGCGCGCATGGATTGGACAATCAAGCCGTACTCGGAGGCGAACCACCCACCCATCGCAAAGCTCGCGCATTCCGCCGCGATTACAGCCAAGCCGGGTGAACGCATCTACCTTAGTGCCGAAGGATCGTCCGATCCCGACGGTGATGCGCTCAGCTACGAATGGTTTTACTACGGGGAGGCCGGAACGTTTACGGTGTCTACCGCCCGCACCGGAACGCCGTTGAAAATCGAAGACGCCAATCGGGCGAAGGCGTGGTTCACCGTGCCAGAGAAATTCGGTCGCGCGGGCACCATCCACCTTATTCTTGCGGTCACCGATCGCGGCATGCCGCCGCTCACTCGCTACCAGCGGGTCATCGTCACGGTGAATCCCTGATGCCTTCGGCCAGTCCAATCTACATGAAATCTATTTACAGACTATTCTGTTCCACCGCTCTGCTTCTCTGCGTGCTTGCTAAAGCATCATGCGCTGAAACTCCGCTGAAATGGACCGGTGCCCTCCTGAAACAAACGAGGGAGTGGTATGCTACAACGGAGGCGCGTCGCGCCGCGGATAATGTACTGCTCTATCAGTCTCAGTTCGGGGCATGGCCGAAAAATACGGACTTGCTCGCACCCGCTACGGTTGACGCGCTCATCGAGTTGGAGAAAGGGGGCAAGGCCAACACGATCGATAATAACGCCACGACGGTACCGATGCGATTTCTGGCCCTGGTGTACCAGGGAACCCACGATGAGCGTTATCAGACCGCGGTCTTGCGTGGCGTGGAGTATCTGCTCGCCAGCCAGTATCCGAATGGCGGGTTCCCGCAGTTTTTCCCGCTCCGTCCCGGCTACTACTCCCACATCACCTACAACGACGGAGCGATGGTCCACGTGCTGGAGACCTTGCGCGACATTTCTGAGGGGCGAGCTCCCTTTGCGTTCGTCGAAGCCGGGCTCCGCGCGAAGGCTGGGGCGTCGGTCGCGCGCGGCATCGATTGCATCCTTAAAACCCAAATCAAACAGAACGGTGTTCTCACCGTTTGGTGTGCGCAGCACGATGAGAAGACGCTCGAGCCCGCTTGGGCGCGCAAATACGAGCCTCCGTCTCTTTCCGGCGCGGAAAGCGTGGGAGTTGTGGAGTTTCTCATGTCCATCGAGAAGCCAACCCCGGAAATTGTTGCTGCGATAAATGGGGCCGTGGCGTGGTTGCGTCTCGTCACGATGCACGGGGTGCGATTGGAGGGGATAAAACGGGCGGATGGCCGTACGGAGCACCAGTTGGTTAAAGACCCTGCCGCGCCGCCGTTGTGGGCGCGTTTCTACGAACTCGGCACGAATCGACCGCTCTATCTCGATCGCGATTCGGTGTTCCGCTATGACTTCGCCGAGATCGGTTACGAGCGTCGCAGCGGCTATGACTATCACGGCACTTGGCCCGCCAACCTCCTCGCCAAGGACTTTCCCCGCTGGTCTGCGAACCACAAGCTGCCGTAGGCGACCTTAGTTTCCCATTAGAAATCCGCCAAAGCACGGGAGAAATCCCGCCCGAATGCTGGTATCCTCGGCTTTTTCTGCGCTGACCGGAAATTCCCTCTCTCTGGTTCAACTCTTAATCTTTCATGTCCACTCCACGCAGCGCCCTCGGCGTCATTATCGGCAACCGCGATTTCTTTCCCGACAAGCTTGTGGCCGAGGCCCGTGCCGACCTCACGAAACTCTTCGCCGAACTAGGCATCGATGCCGTGATGCTCGACCCGGCCGATAGCAAACTCGGCGGAGTCGAGACCCACAGCGATGCCCGCAAATGTGCGGATCTCTTCCGTAAAAATAGGGAGCGTATTTCCGGCGTACTGGTTTGCCTCCCCAACTTCGGTGATGAAAAGGGCGTGGCCGACACCCTCAAGCTCGCCGACCTCGGTGTTCCCGTCCTCGTCCAAGGCTACCCTGATGATCTCGACCGGCTCGATGTCATCCGTCGCCGCGATGCGTTCTGCGGGAAGATTTCGGTTTGCAACAACCTCCGCCAAGCAGGCATTCGCTACACGCTCACCACGAAGCACGTCGTGCACCCGCTCGATGCGGCGTTTCGCGCCGATTTGGAAAAATTTCTCGCCGTGGCGCGCGTGGTGCAGGGCCTGAAAAAGGTACGAATTGGAGCTGTGGGGGCCCGTCCCGGCGCCTTCAATACGGTCCGATATTCCGAGAAAATTTTGGAGCGAAATGGAATTAGCGTCACCACCGTCGATCTCTCGGAGATCCTCGGCGCCGCCGGAAAAATTTCCGAGGCTGATAAACGCATAAAGGCCAAGATCGAAGAAATCAGAGCTTACGCCGACGCGAGCGCGGTGCCTTCACCCAAGCTCATTCAAATGGCCCGTTTCGGCATCGTGCTCGACGACTTCGTCTCCGCTCATCATCTGGACGCCACGGCCATCCAGTGCTGGACCTCCGTGCAGGCCAATCACGGCTGCAATGTCTGCACCTCGATGAGCATGATGAGTGAAAACTTCCTGCCCAGCGCATGTGAAGTGGATGTCACCGGCGTGCTCACCATGTATGCCATGCAACTCGCCTCGTCCTCCCCGAGCGCACTGGTCGATTGGAACAATAACTACGGGACGGAAGACGATAAATGCGTGCTCTTTCACTGCGGGAATTGGGCCAAGTCTTTTCTCCCTGACATCAAGATTCTCAACGCCCCCATTCTCGGTTCCACGCTTGGGGTCGAGAACACCTGGGGTGCTCTCGACGGGCGCACGCCCGCGACGCCACTCACTTACGGCCGAATCACCACGGACGACACCGCTGGCGTCATCCGGACCTACGTTGGCCAAGGCGAACTCACGAACGACGAACTGAAGACGTTCGGCAACCGCGCCGTCGCCCGTGTGCCGAAGCTTCAAAAGCTCATGCACCATGTCTGCCGCGAGGGGTTTGAGCATCACGTGGTGATGAACTCGTCCCACACCGCGGGAATTCTCGCCGAGGCGTTTGGGCGCTATCTCGGTTGGGAGGTTTACCACCACGAAGCTCCGCAGGACTAACATGCTCACCAATCACGACCTCGCGCTCAAGTCCGCACGCTACCGAAAGAGCACTCTCCATTGGATCAAACACGCGGGCGCTGGCCACACTGGCGGCAGTCTCTCGTGCCTTGATATCCTGAACGTGCTCTACAACCGCATCCTGCGTGTCTCTCCCGCGAACTTCGCCGATCCCAAGCGCGATCGTTACATTCAGAGCAAGGGCCACAGCGTCGAGTCGCTGTTTGTGGTGCTTGCCGACCTGGGCTTTTTTCCCGAGTCGGATCTCGCTACCCTGTGCGGCTACCAGTCCGACTACGTCGGGCATCCGACGCGTCATGTGAAGGGTGTCGAGCAGAATACTGGCGCGCTCGGCCACGGCCTGCCCTTGGCGGTTGGCACCGCGCTCGCCAGCAAACTCGACGATGCGGGGTTCCGGGCCTTTACGCTCTTGGGCGATGGCGAACTCGCTGAAGGCTCAAATTGGGAAGCGGCTCTCGCGGCCGCCCACTACAAATTGGACAATCTCACCGCCATTATCGATTGCAACACGCTCCAGATCACGGGTCGTACCCGCGATGTGATGAACCACGAACCTCTGGCAGAAAAATGGTCCGCCTTCGGTTGGGCGGTGCGCAGTATCGACGGCCATGATATTGCCACCCTGACTGCCGCTCTCGAGCAACCGCTCGAGCCTGGGAAGCCTTCTTGCATCATTGCCCGCACAATCAAAGGCCGGGGTATCTCCTTCATGGAAGACGTCGGCAAATGGCACCATGGGGTGCCGAACGATGAAGAATTTGCCAAGGCCAATGCCGAACTAGATCTCGCGATCGCCCGACTTAACGGAGGTGCGGCATGAGCGCGCCCGCTCCGTCCATGTATTCACCGGCCGCGAAGGCGACGGCGGAAAAACTCGGCCTCAAGATGGGTCGGGCCAACCTCGAGGAATTTGCCGATACCCTGCTCGCCCTTGCGAAAATCGACCGTCACATACTCGCGGTGACCAGCGATTCACGCGGCTCCGGGAAACTCGGCCCTTTCGGCCAGGCGCTGCCAAAGCAAATTGTGGAAGTGGGGATTGCCGAACAAAACCTCGTAGGTATCGCCGCCGGACTCGGCTCGTGTGGCAAAAAAGTCTTCGCTGTTTCCCCCGCCTGCTTTCTGACCGCGCGCTCACTGGAGCAGATCAAGAATGACATTTGCTACTCCGATCACCCCGTGACCGTCGTCGGCATCAGTGCCGGAGTCAGTTACGGCGCCCTCGGCACGACGCACCACTCCTTGCACGACTTCGCCGTGCTCCGCGCAATCAACAACATCTCGATCATTGCGCCCGCCGACAATTTTGAAGCACGCGAAGCCGTTCGCCTGTGCGCTTCGCACGGCAAGCCGGTCTACCTTCGTTTTGGTAAAGCACCACTCTATCATTTGCCGGCCGTCCAAACGGTGCCGTTCGCCTTGGGTCGCGCCCGCCAGCTTCGCGCAGGTGACGATGTGGCGTTTCTCGCCACCGGAGAGACTGTGATCCACGCGCTTCTTGCCGCCGCTCACCTCGAGGCAACGGCGGGAGTGAAATGCCGCGTGTTGAGTCTTCCCACCATCAAGCCGCTCGACACAGAGACTGTGGTTGCCGCCGCGCGCGAATGCCGCGCGGTGATCGCCACGGAGGAACACATGGTGAATGGCGGTCTGGGTGAAGCCGTCGCCAGTCTGATCGCACAGGCCGGGATTGCCTCCCGTTTTAGGATCATCGGAATACCCGATGAGTACACCGTGACCGGGAGCCAGGCGGACATCTTTCGTCACTACGGCCTCAGCATGGAGGGCTTGGCACATTCTGCTTTGGAACTGCTCGGCCGCCCTTAATCCATGCCACTGTTTCTCGGCCTTGACCAAAGCACCTCGGCGACGAAGGCGCTGCTGTTCGATGCGTCCGGGCGGGTCCTCGAGCGGGAATCGCGCGAGCACCGCCAATATTATCCCCAGCCCGGCTGGGTTGAGCACGATGCAGAGGAAATCTGGCAAAACACACTGGCAGCCCTCGGAGCCATTTTGGGCCGTCCAGCCGCCCAGGCCGGTGACATCGCGTCCCTCAGCATCACGAATCAACGGGAGACCGTGGTCGTGTTCGACCGCGTGACGGGGCGACCGTTGCGGCCGGCGATTGTCTGGCAATGCCGGCGTGGAGATGCGTTTTGCACCGCTCATGCCGCGGCCGGTCGCGAAGGACTGATCCACCGCAAAACAGGTCTCAAGTTGGACGCCTATTTTTCCGCCTCGAAGCTCCAATGGATCGTACGAAACCAACCGGAACTCAGGGCGAAACTAGCCGATGGCTCGGCTTTGATTTGCACGATCGATACGTATTTGATTTATCGGCTGACTGCGGGACGTGTGTTCGCGACGGACTTCACCAACGCCAGCCGTACTCTGCTGTTTGATATTTCGCAGCTCCGTTGGGACGATGAACTCTGCGCCATGTGGGAAGTGCCGCTCCGCGCGCTGCCAGAGGTGCGCGAAAGCTCGGCCGGTTTCGGGGATACGCTCGTTGAGGGACGCCTCACGAAACCCCTTTGTATTCGCGGCGTCATGGGTGACTCGCAGGCCTCTCTTTTTGCGCAGCGTTGCTTCCGCCCCGGTGATGCCAAGATCACATTCGGCACAGGATCCTCGCTCTTGCTCAACATCGGAGACCAGCCTCGGTTTTCCGAAAAGGGCGTGTTGACCGCGCTCGCCTGGGTCCACGGAGGAATTCCCACTTACGCGTTCGAAGGGCTCATTATTTCCTCGGCCTCTGTACTCACGTGGCTGCGGGATCAACTCGGGCTCGCACCCGATGTATCCGCCCTCGAAAAGCTAGCGCAAGAAATCCCTGACAATGGCGGCGTTTATTTTATCCCTGCTTTCACTGGGCTGGGCTTGCCGCATTGGAGCGCATCGGCCCGTGCGGCCATCACCGGTTTGAGCAGTCACAGTAGTCGCCATCACGTCGCCCGCGCGGCTTTCGAATCGATCGCCTATCAGATTCGCGATGCGCTTGATGCCATGCGCACGGAGGCCGGCACTCCCCTCCGCGTGATCCACGGCGATGGCGGACCTACGGTCAGTAAATTTCTCATGCAGTTCACGGCTGATATCACCGGCATGCAGCTACGGGTCGCCGCGATGAGCGATTGCTCCGCGCTCGGTGCCGTACGCATGGGGATTTTAGGCCACAATTCCCACTCCATTCACGAGGAAGCGCTTGGCCCCGTCGACGACGAAACGCTCTTTTCCCCTGAGACGAATCAGGCCGACATCGAAGCGCGGTATGCGGGATGGCGGGCGGCTGTCCGCAAGGTTGTCAGCGCGTAGTGGTCGCAGGCCACCGCTCTGGCGCTCCCAAGGGGGGAATCATTTGCCAGTGTCCGACTAGGTCGGCGTAATACCAGTAGCTGACGAGATTTTGACTATCTGGCAGCCGCTAGCGTGAGCCTGTGGCGGTTTGGCTATCGCCCAAATATCAACAGGCGTTGGCATAATCCGTAGTTTAGACGGCAACTGTTTAGGTGATTGATATTAGTATCCCGGTAGTAATGGCCATCTGACGGGTAGAATCCCGGTTGAGGAGTAGCTATATTACCACCGCCCCGACGTACCTACCCGGCTCCCGCCGTTTGGCCCCTTGCAACCCCCGTGAGCGATGGTGCCGCTATTTCACGTTAAAACCGAACCTGCACTCCAGTCATTCCGCCCGTCACCCCGTTATATGAATCCTCTGAAGAAACGAACCGCCCAGCCGCTCCCCTCGATCGGACTGCACGTCTGCCTCGCGATCTTAGGCGTCAACTCCGCGTGGGCGCAGTCCATCGCGCCTGCCGGGCCCGATGCAGCGACGCTGGCCAAATACGATGCGAACCGAAACGGCAAACTCGACCCCGACGAAGTCGCCGCGATGGAGGCCGCGCAAAGATCTGCCGCCGGCGTACAGGTCGCCGGGCTGTCGGCCCCAAAAGGCTCGGATGGCGAGGTCGTCGCCCTCTCCCCTTTCGAGGTCGTGTCGGATAACAACCGGGGCTATTTCCAATCCAACACGATGTCTGGTACCCGCTTGAACTCGAAGATCGAGGATCTCGGGCAGTCGATCACGGTGATGACCAAGGAGCAAATGGCCGACTTCGCGATGCTGGATATCAACGACGTGTTTGACTACATGGCGAGCACCGAGGGCACTGGTTCCTATTCTCAATTCGACACCGATCGCACGGGCGCAGTGGTCGACCAAGTGAGCCTCAATCCCAACAACGCCAATCGCGTCCGTGGAATTGGCAACGCCAACATCGCGTTCGACAATATAGCGACGACCGGACGCGTGCCCGTGGATCCACTTTGGATGGATTCGCTTGAACTCAGCCGCGGTCCGAATGCCAACATCTTCGGCTTGGGCAACGCCTCAGGGACCGTGAACCAGGTGCCGGCTACCGCCAATCTGAGTCGGAATTTCTCTAGGACGGAATTGCGTGGAGACAGCTACGAAGGCTGGCGCGTCTCGCTCGATGTGAACCGAAAGCTGACTAACAAGCTCGCCTTTCGCGCCAGCTATGCGGACCAGCACACCGGCTTCATTCGCAAGCCATCCGGTGAAGACGCCCGGCGACTCAGCTTTCAGCTCAAGGCCCGGCCGTTCAAGAACACGACGGTGTCGGTGTCGTGGTATAACTATAAGAATTCGTCCGTGCGGCCGAACTTCACCACCCCGCGCGACTACTTCACCGATTGGATCAAAGCGGGAAAGCCGGGCTGGAATCCCCTCACCGGCTTGGTCACTTTCGCCAACGGGCAAGTCTACGGCAATGGCAACGTGCTCGGTTCCTCCACCCCGTACACCGCAGCGCCAAGTTATTTCGCCGGGGTGGAAAATCGGTCGGTTTTCCGAATCGGAGCCCCCGGCGAAACCCCTTACTGGGCATTGCCGCGATATACCTCCGGCGCCACCGCCGCCACCGATCCTTTTCCGGCTCAAACGGGTATCGGATTATTGAATACAAATCCTTCGCAGTCTTACACCGCCACCCAGCAGCCGCTCTTCAATTCCTTGGTCAGACCTATCTCGGATCGCTCAATTTACGACTACACGAGCATCAATCTGGCGGGTAACAGCAAGGCGTGGGACAACGTCAATACGTATCTGGCCCAGCTCGACCAATTCATCCTCAATACGCCTAAGCATGTCTTGGCGGCGCAGATCACTTTCATGCGCGAGGATGCGAAGCGGTTGGAGAACCAGCCGATGGGCCCGGCCAGTGTTAATAGCAATGTCGGCCAACTCCAAGTTGACGTGAACCAATTCAATTTGGACGGAACTCCAAATCCGTACTTCGGTCGGCCCTACCTGCGCAGCAGCGAGCCCTACCTTCGCGACAAGCCGTTGCTGTGGGATACCTATCGCGCCCAAACCGCATATCGCCTCGATTTTGCGCAGGACAAGGGCTGGACCAGATGGTTGGGCACTCATCAACTCCTCGGATATTTCGAGTACAAAGATCAGCAGAATCGCCAGTACACCTATCGACACTCCGCCCTCGGCCTCGACAAGGCGTGGCAACAAAAATATGCCGCCCTCAATACGCCGCTGGGCAATCGGGTTCAGCAGTCGATCGCGGATCCCCGCTACACGCTTGCCCCCGGTAATTATGCCCGGATCAACGAACAATATTATGTGGGGAGTACGCCCGGTGGCGGCATTCAATATGCCCCGAGCTATTTTCCGGAAGGCAGCAGTGTCCCGTATGTTTGGGGCGCCTCGGTGAATGCCATGAACAAGGATGTGTCCGCGATCGGCTTTACGCCGAGCCCGGATGGCGGTGGCGGCGGCGCTAACCTTGAGGAGGTCATCAAAACCACGGGAGGTGTTGTCCAGAGCACCCTGTTGGGCGGACGGTTGGTCGGCACGTTCGGCCTGCGTAGGGACAAGGTGTACGACCACAATGCCCCGCTCGCCACCCTCACGCCGGATCTCCGGAATTACGACTTCACGGCGTCCGACAAGTGGGTGGGGCCCTGGCGCCTGGCGGAGGGGAAGACCAAGACGGTTTCTCTCGTTGCGCGCCCGCTGCGAGATCTGAAATTTCTCCAGTCTCAGGTTAATGGCGGAACCGGCATTCGCCGGCTTCTGGCCGAGGCGGTCAGCAGCCTCAGCCTAACCTACAACAAATCGGACAACTTCATCGCCCAGGGTCCAGGCTACGATCTGATGCTCAACCCACTGCCCAATCAGTCCGGCACCAGCAAAGATATTGGATTGTGGACGAGCGTGCTTGAAGGGAAAATTTCCGTCCGCTACACGCATTTTGATACTAAGCAGCTTAACCTGCGTAATGGCGACATTACCACGATGGCGCAACGCGTGTTGCGATATGACGGCTTCGTCGCAACCGATGCGTGGAACCTGAGGACGCAGGCCACCGGCTGGCTCGGAGGAACGGCCACGGACGCACAGATCGCCGCGGCCATTAAGATGCCCTTGGCCCAATATACGGGGCTGCAGACCCTCGTGGCTAACGGCACCTACGCCGCTGTCATGGACATGGAATCCAAGGGCGATGAATTGGAAATTAACATTAATCCCACGCGTAATTGGACGGTCAGCGCTTCCGTCACCAAGACGCAAGCGATCAACACGGCAGTGGGCTCTGCGGTAGACGATTTCATTGCCGAGCGCATGCCCGTTTGGACGAAACTGGAGGATCCGCGATTCACGGCGGCGGACGATCCGACGCGCACGATTCCGGCCGGTGCCACGGGCCATCTGCTCTGGTGGAATATTCTGGGTTCACCCTTTAGCACGGTGGCGGGCTACAATTCAACGAACTCGGCGGCGACAAATTTCGCCTCGAATGTCGATGCTCCGATGGCCGTATTCCGCGCCATGATTGGCCGTCCGCGCCCCCAAGTCCGCAAGTATGCGGCCAAGTTCAACACGAGGTATAACCTCTCCGGTATAACCGAAAACAGAATTCTTAGGAATATGAGCGTGGGCGGTTCCCTCCGCTGGACCGACAAGGGATCGATCGGTTTCTACGGTCTCGGGTATGACCCATCGAAAGATCTCACGTTACCGGCGAATAAGATTCTACAACTAGATCCGAATCGTCCGATCTACTCTCCCGCCGAAACTTATATCGACCTGTTCGCCAGCTACCGGACCAAGCTATTCCGCGACAAGATCAGGGCGAACTTCCAACTAAACGTCAAAAATGTGGGCGAAAATGGCGGGAGATTGCAGGCGACAAGTGCCTTCTTGGATGGGACTGCATCTACCTACCGCATCGTCGATCCCCGGCAGTTCATTCTGACAGCTTCGTTCGATCTCTAGCAGTCGCGGGCTCCGCTTAGCGCGAAGCCCGAGGGCTGAGAGTTGCAATCGCCGTCACTGGCAGGAGTGGCGGCGTTTTCTTTGGCGGTCAAAATGCCCTGCTGCCGTGCTGCACTTCTCTGATCCGATTGGCCTAGAAGATAATTCTGATGGAAAAGCGCAGACCCGATAGATGTGGGATTTCGGGACGCTGAAGGCCGTTTTTTTTTGTCCTTTTCTTTGTTGCCGAACGCCACGGCGCATAGGGCTTCGCCTCCACGCGCCGAGTGCTGCCGGGTTGGGGGAGAATACAGTTTTCGATCCTTGGTGGTTGGGCAGCCGCAACGGCAGTTTCCGAGCCTCGGACCGCAATCCTTATTCATGCGCGGACATAAGCCCGCGCACCCACTCGAGTGATTTCGCCATATTGGCGACACTCGTAAACCCAAACAAAAAACAAAAATATCATGTCCATCACGACATCCACTGAACCGCTAGTCGTTCACCCGAACCGCCTCGCAAAAGCCGAAGCCCGCACCGAGATGCAAAGGCTCGGCGCGCTTGACCTTCCAACGCAAGCCGCCGAATGCCGCCAGATCATCGTAGTTGCAGGTCAACCAACAAACTGGACCAAGCCAGTCTCAGAAAATCTGCCTCCGTTCTTCGCTACGCAAATCGGCAAAGAACGTCGCGTTTTCTTGCAGGCCCACGACGGCGTGAACTTCGCGGTCTACGACAGCGAGGGCAAAAACTGGACTCGACGCACCCTCACGCGACGAGACGACATTATTCTCGCCGCACTGCCGTCGCGGGCTTTGAAGGCGATCGATCCCGCCGCCGACGCGACTCCAAAGCAACTGGACGCCCTCCGGAAGTTCCTGGATCTCGCGCCGACAGCGGAGCTGCCAAAGCTCCATCGATTGGCGGTCTCACGACTAATCGAGCGCGTCCTAATTGAGCGCCATCTGCCCCAAATCGTCGAAGACCTTCACAATTGCGTGGAGGCACGTGTCGACGAGAACGCTGCTTAATCGAGTGACCAAACTAGGGGGCCGGGGCCGCACGTGCGGCGCCGGCCCCTTTTTTATTTTCCTACCATGATAAATTCTACTGACCAGATCATCGCGACCGACGAAGTGAACGGCATTGACCTAGTCGTCACCAAAGACGATCGCACTTACCTATACCACGACACGAGAAGCCGGCTTCCTGCTTTTTGGCCTATCCGTTCTTAGCTGCTATGCTTCGGACGATTACAAAAAAGAGGAGCGCAACTCTCGCCGTTGTCCCGCTGCCCGAGATTGCGGGCATTGCTGAAACGTTACCTTTCATCGCGATTCTCTCTATTCGCAACCGTCTCGTACTCGCATGCGCGCCCAAGCTACCTAGGTAAACGGTCTAAAAAAGGACGGGTTTGAGTCCCGTCCATCCCGCCAGTTTAGAAAGGCCCGGTTCCGCAAGGAATCGGGCTTTTCTGCTTTTTACGCACGGTACTTACGAAATTTTTGGATTTTGCGGGAGGGGCTCGTATTTCGATGTAATTCCCGGCGAGTATTGTCTGAAAGGTGAAGTCGGCATATCTCCACGCCAGTTGTAATGGGTACTTCGTCATTAACTAATCACACCGCTATGGGCTGATGTCGGTCCAAAATCTCCGCGAGTCCGTCCGCCGTAGACTGCGAGTCAGGCGGGGTGGATCGGATGAGTTTGAAGGCGGTGGGATTTCTGGCTTTCCACCCAGAGATTACTCGGAGGAAACGGGCGCCGGTGCGCGAAGGCGTTGCAATCCGGTGTCTCAGGGCTTGACAGTTAAAGCGCGGTTCAATGTTGTCTTCATTTTTCCAAGTAAGTAACGCTCCGCAAAACATTAGTCATGGCTCTCAAAATCCGTCTCACCAAGGTTGGCTCCGTTCATCAACCGCTTTATCGCGTGGTTGTGGCCGAGGCCCGTTCGCGTCGCGATGGCGACCCCGTCGAAAACCTCGGCACCTACACGCCCAAGACCAAGGGTAACCCGATCAATCTCAAGCTCGACCGCGTCGAGTACTGGCTCAGCAAGGGCGCAGTCCCGACCAACACGATGCACGCCATGATCAA
The DNA here is from genome assembly GCA_965227745.1 of Opitutaceae bacterium. Lineage (GTDB taxonomy): Bacteria > Verrucomicrobiota > Verrucomicrobiia > Opitutales > Opitutaceae > GAS368. Next base: position 416,880 of record OZ245769.1, read on the forward strand.
GAAGGCGCGCCGTACGGCTGCTGCCACCGCTCCGGCGGCGGCTGTCTAAACTACGCTTCGCACGTACTTTCCAAATCGCCCGGCCTGACGGCTTGGGCGATTTTTCGTTTTAACCTGCTGCTCCTCTTCTTTTCGCCGTGGCGCTGCATATCGATGTCCTGACGCTGTTCCCGCGGATGCTGGACGGCTTTTTGGCCGAGAGTATTCTCGGGAAGGGCATCGCGGCTGGACACTTGGGCGTGAAGATCCATGATGTGCGAGCGTGGTCGACCGACAAGCATCGCCGCGCGGACGACCGGCCGTTTGGGGGCGGGGCCGGGATGGTGATGACGCCCGAGCCGGTGTTTGCCGCGATCGAGCAACTCCAGACTCCGGGTTGTCGCCGCATTTATCTCACGCCCGATGGCACGCCGCTGTCGCCGAAACTGGCGCTGGAGCTTTCGCAACAGACGCATTTGGTGATGCTCAGCGGTCACTATGAAGGGATCGATCAGCGCATCCGCGATCGCGTGATCGATCAGGAAATCAGTATCGGCGACTATGTCCTGACGAATGGCACTTTGGCGGCGGCGGTGGTGATCGATGCGCTCGCGCGGTTCATTCCCGGTGTGCTTGGTGAGGAAAAGTCATTGACGCACGAATCCTTCACCAACAAGTTGCTCGACTTCCCTCAGTACACGCGTCCCGCCGAGTTCCGTGGTATGTCCGTTCCAGACGTCCTTCTCTCTGGAAATCATGCCGAAATCGAAAAATGGCGGCATGCACGGCAGATGGAAAAAACACTCTCAGTCCGACCCGATTTACTCAAATAACTCAGCCATGAATCCGATCATTACTGCCATCACCGCTAACCAGGTGAAAAAAGATATCACGCCGTTCAAAGTCGGCGACGGTGTGCGCGTCCACACGAAGGTCCGTGAAGGTGACAAAGAGCGCGTCCAGATTTACTCCGGCATCGTTATCGCCCGCAAGGGTCATGGCATCCACGAGTCGTTCACGGTCCGCCGTATCAGCTACGGCGAGGGCGTCGAGCGCGTGTTTCCCGTCAACTCCCCGAACATCGAGAAGATCGAAGTCGAGCGCGAGTCCGAGAACATGAAGGCCCGCCTCTACTACCTCCGCAACCGCACCGGCAAGGCCGCCGTCGCGATCAAGGAGAAGGACCGCGCCGCCCAGATCCACGCCCAGCACGTCGCCGAGAAGGCCGCTGCTGCCGCCGCCCCGGCTCCCGCCGCTCCCGCTGCGAGCTAAGCTCAGGCAGGACTGTTCGTTTTTGAAAAAGGCGAGCCCTCACCGGCTCGCCTTTTTCGTGCCGGTGTTTGCGAAAGCGGTGCGGCGAATTCTCTTCGATGAGGTCTTTTTAGAAAGCGGCGTCACCAGCGGGTAATTTCATGACAGACTAAAAACGGTCACGCGTCTGAAAATCTTCTTCCCCGGCACGGCGGCGCTCTCTACCAATAGTCGGTTTTTCAAATAATCTCATGACGCTTCAGACCCTCCTCCTTGCCAAAGCCGCCAATCAGGCGCGCGGACTCGCGATCGACGCCGTGCATGCCTGCTCCTCCGGCCACCTCGGTCTCCCGCTCGGCTGCGCCGAGATCGGCGCCGTACTTTACGGCCACGCGCTTTCGCACAATCCGGAGAGTCCGCGCTGGATCAATCGCGACCGATTCGTCCTTTCGGGCGGTCACGGCTCGATGTTCCTTTATGGCTGGCTGCACCTCAGTGGCTACGACGTGCCGCTCGAGCAGGTGAAGAAATTCCGCGCGCTGCATAGCATCACGCCCGGTCACCCCGAGTTTCACGAGACGCCCGGCGTCGAGGCCACCACGGGCCCGCTCGGCCAGGGTATCGGCAATGCGGTGGGCATGGCCCTCGCCGGCCAGATGGCGGCCGCGCGGTTCAATACCCCGGAGCACCCGATCTTCGACTACCATGTGATCGCGCTCGCGGGCGACGGCTGCATCCAGGAAGGCGTCGCGATGGAGGCCAGCGCCTTTGCCGGTCACCAGAAACTCGATAACCTGATCCTCATTTACGATTCGAACGACGTCACGCTCGACGCGATGGCGGTCAAGACCCAGAGCGAAAACGCCGCGGCGCGCTACAAGTCCATCGGCTGGGACGTGCAGACGATCGACGGCCACGACATGGCGGCCTTCCTCAAGGCGCTGACCAAGGCCAAGCGCACCAAGTCCGGCAAGCCCCAGCTCATCATCGCCAAGACGATTATCGGCAAAGGCATCGCCGAAGTCCAAGGCACGGCCAAGGGTCACGGCGAGGGTGGGGCGAAGTTCTCCGACACCGCGCGGGCTTCGCTCGGCCTGCCGGCGGACCAGCACTTCTTCGTCAGCGACGACGTGCGCACCTACTTCGAGGGCCACAAGCAGCGCCTCATCCGCGCCTGCAACAAATGGCACAAGACTTACAAGGCCTGGGCCGCCGCTAATCCCGAGAAGGCCGCGCTGCTCGATTCGCGGAAGGAAACGCCGAGCGCCGCCGCGCTGATGGAAAAGATCCCGCTTTTCCCGGCCGATGCGAAACTCGCCACGCGCGCCGCAGGTCGCGATGTGCTCCAGCCCCTCGCCGCCGAGCTCCCGTTGCTCATCGGTGGCAGCGCCGATCTCTACGGCTCGACGCTGAACTACATCGCCGCCGACAAGGACTTTGACGACACCAACCGCGCGGGTCGCAATATCCGCTTCGGTATTCGCGAGCACGGCATGGCGGCCATCGCCAACGGTGTGGCGTACGACGGTCTCTTCCGCCCGAGCATCGCGACGTTCCTCGTGTTTGCCGATTACTCGCGTCCCTCGATGCGCATCGCGGCGCTCGCGAAGCTGCCGGTCGTCTATATCTACACGCACGACTCGGTCGGCGTCGGTGAAGACGGCCCCACGCACCAGCCGGTGGAGACGATCTCCGGCCTGCGCGTGATTCCAAATCTCGACGTGATCCGCCCCGGCGATCCCGAGGAAACCGCCGGTGCCTTTGCTGCGGCGCTCTCGCGCACGGATGGCCCGACGCTACTCGCGCTCACGCGCCAGAATCTCCCGATCCTGAACGACATTCCTCCGCACATCCGCCGCGCGGGTGTGATCAAGGGCGGTTACGTCGCCGTACAGGAAACCGCCCCGCTCACGCACATCCTCATCGCCACCGGTAGCGAGCTCCAGCTCGCCGTCGCTGCGGCTAAGACGCTCGGCGCCGGCACGCGTGTCGTGTCGTTGCCCTGCACCTCGATCTTCGAGCGCCAGTCGGCGGAGTATCGCGAGAGCATCTTGCCCTCGTCGTGCCGCAAGCGCGTGGCCGTCGAGGCCGGTGTCACCGTTCTCTGGCACAAGTATGTGGGCCTCGAGGGCAAGGTGGTCGGCATCGACCGCTTCGGCATGAGTGCGCCGGCTCCGCAGGTCTTCAAGGAACTCGGCATCACGACCGAGGCCGTGGTGGCTGCGGCGCAGTCGTTGTAAGTTTCGCATCGCAACGCTGCCGCACGCACGCGTGCGGTGATTTTCGCAAGGCCCGCCCTTACCGGCGGGCCTTTTCTCTTGGTCGGGCAGGGCGGGGCGCTTCCTTGGATGCTCCGCTACCGCCCCCACGGCCCCGTGTAGTCGATTAGGGTGAAGTCGTGGAGTTATCAGCCATCGTTACATTCTGGCGGCGAATGAATTTTGGGGCTTGTCATTATCGTTAGCATCCTAACTGTCTGCTCCCTTACTTTATTTGCTCATGCCGCTTTTGCTCCTGAAAGACCTTCCTCGCTACGAGTGCTTGCTCGAATCCGCGAAGGAGTTTCCCGACCTCGATCCGTCGGCGGCGGAGGCGTACCTGCATCTCTTGCGGGCGGGAGACGATGCGTTTGCCGTGTCGGAGCGCAATCTGGACGAGCATGGTATTTCGCAGGGTCGGTTCTGCGTGCTGATGCTGCTCTGGCGCAGCGTACAGCCCAAGGCCGCCAAGCTGATGGGGGCCGAGGCCTGCGAAGGCGGCCCGCGGACCCCGGCGGAGCTGGCGGAGGGGGCGAATGTCACCCGCGCCACGATGACGGGGTTGATCGATACTTTGGAGCGCGATGGTTTTGTGAAACGGGAGCCCGATCCGGTCGACCGTCGCATGATGTCCGTCCGCTTGACGCCGAAGGCTGAGAAGTTCTTGCGGGAGTTTTTGCCCGGCCACTTCCGCACCACGTCGCGCTTGATGAGCACGCTCAATGAAGGTGAGCGGAAGACGCTCGTGAAGCTCCTGACCAAGATTTCCATCCAAGCCGCCGCGATGAATAGCGAACCCGACACCACGGTCGCGCCGACGGCGGCCCCGGCCCGCGCCGTCTGATTTTTCCTCCCACTCTTACTTTTAGCTGCAAACCGTCCGTTTCCACAAATCAACGCCTACCATGATCAAGAAATTCTTCATCGCCATCCTCGGCTTTGTCGTCGTCGTTGCCGGCCTCGGTGCCGTCAAAGTCGCTCAAATCAAAGAGCTCTCGTCCGTCCCCCATGTCCAGCCCGCGAGCGCCGTCACTTCATATGAGGCCAAGGCCGTCGCCTGGCAGGCCGTCATCGGCGCCATCGGCACGCTGGCGCCCGTCGAGGGCGTGACAGTCGCGGCCGATGCTGACGGCACCATCACCAAGATTCACGTCGAGAACGGCGCCGCCGTGAAAGCCGGTGATCCGATCATCTCCCTCGACACCAGCGTCGAGGAGGCCCAGCTCGCCTCCGCCGAAGCCTCGGCCTCGCTGGCCAAGCTGCAGCGCGATCGCTCGGCCGAACTCGTTTCCAAGAACACAATCAGCAAATCCGAGTCGGATTCCGCTGAGGCCCAGCTCACCCAGGCCAATGCCGCAGTCGCCGCGCTCAAGGCCACGATCGACCGCAAGCACGTTCGCGCGCCTTTCGCAGGTCGCGTCGGCATCCGCCTCGTGAATCTTGGCCAGTTCGTCGCGCGTGGTCGCGCCTTGGTGCCGATCCAGAAGCTCGATCCGATGTATGTTAATTTCACCATCCCGCAGCGCCAGCTCGGCGCGCTCACGATCGGCCAGAAGATCTCGGTGAAGGTCGATGCCTTCCCGAAGCCTTTTGAAGGCAAGATCGTCGCGATCAACTCCGAGGTGGATGCCGCCACGCGCAATGTTTCGGTCCAAGCCGTCATCTCCAATCCCGAGGAGCAGCTGCGTGCCGGCATGTTCGTGCAGGTCGAAGTCGATCTGCCCGCCTCTGCGCCGCTCGTCGTCGTCCCGGCCACGGCGGTTGCCTATGCGCCGTACGGCAATTCGGTCTACATCATCGAGAAAATGAAGGACAAGGACGGCAAGGAATACCTCGGCGTCCGCCAGCAGCTCGTCAAGGTTGGCACCGCCCGCGGCGACCTCGTCGCCATCGAAGAGGGCGTGAAACCCGGCGAGCAAGTCGTCTCGGCCGGTGTGTTCAAGCTGCGCAATTCCGCTCCGGTCCAGGTGAACAACACCGTGGTCCCGGCTTCGAGCTCCACGCCGAAGCCCGCGAATACCTGATCAGCGTAAGCTAACCTCTCCAGAAGGTCCTGCCATGTTATCCAAAAGCTTTACCGATCTCTTCATCCGAAAACCAGTCATCGCGCTGGTGGTGAATATCATCATTCTGGTGGTGGGCCTGGTGTCCTACACCAAGCTCAATACCCGCCAGTATCCCCGCAGCGATAGCGCGGTCGTCAAGGTCACCACCATCTACTTCGGCGCCAGCGCCGATACGGTGCGCGGCTACATCACCACGCAGCTCGAGCGCGTCATCTCCAGCGCCGACGGCATCGACTACATCGAATCGAGCAGCAGCGCGGGCATCAGCACGATCAGCGTGTACCTGCGGCTCAATTACGACACGAACGCCGCGCTGGCCCAGATCAGTTCCAAGATCGACCAAGTGCGCAATGAGCTGCCGGCGGAGTCCGAGACGCCGACCATCAGCGTGGAGACGGCCGACAACCAATTCGCCTCTGCGTATCTGAGTTTCTACTCGGATAAGATGGATCAGAACCAGATCACCGACTACCTGAACCGCATGGTGCAGCCGCGTCTCTCGTCCGTGAAGGGCGTGCAGCGCGCCGATGTGCTCGGCGGTCGCGTGTTTGCGATGCGCATCTGGTTGAAGCCGGAAGAGCTCGCCGCCCGCGGCCTCAGCCCCTCGGAAGTTCGCGCTTCCTTGCAGGCCAATAATGCGCTCGCCGCCGTCGGTTCGACCAAGGGCTCGATGCTCAGCGTCAGCCTCGTGGCCAATACCGATTTGAAGAATGTCGACCAGTTCAAGCAGCTCGTCGTCGCCCAGCGCAATGGCACGATCATCCGCCTCGCGGATGTCGCCGACGTCGTGCTCGGCGCGGAAGACTACAACACCGAGGTTAAGTTCGGTGGTCAGACCGCGACGTTCATGGGCATCTGGGTGCTCCCGACGGACAGCACGCTCGAAGTCATGAAGCGCGTTCGCGAGACCATGCCCGAGATCGAGCGGGCGCTGCCGAATGGTTTGCAGGTCAAGATCGCTTACGATGGCACCCAGTACATCGACGATGCGCTGAAGGAAATTCTCCGCACCCTGACCGAGACGCTGGTCATCGTGATGATCGTGATCTTCCTGTTCATGGGTTCGCTGCGCTCGGTCCTCATTCCGATCATCGCGATGCCCCTCTCGCTCGTCGGCGCCCTCGCGCTGATGCTGGCCTTCGGCTTCACGATCAACCTCCTGACGCTCCTCGCGATCGTGCTCGCGGTCGGTATCGTGGTCGATGACGCCATCGTCGTCGTCGAAAACATCGAGCGTCACATCCGCGATGGCAAATCGCCGGTAGACGCCGCGATCCTCGGTGCCCGCGAACTCGTCGGCCCCGTCATCTCGATGACGATCACGTTGGCCGCCGTGTACGCGCCCATCGCCTTCCAGGGCGGTCTCACCGGCGCGCTCTTCCGTGAGTTCGCCATGACGCTCGCCGGCGCCGTGACGGTGTCGGGCTTCGTCGCCCTCACGCTCTCGCCGATGATGAGCGCGTACCTGCTCAAAGATCACGCGCACGAGGAGGCTGGTCTCAGCGGCAATATCAACCGCTTCTTTGACCGCGTCCGCAATCGCTACGAGCGCATGATCGGCGCGAGCCTCAACTGGGTGCCCGTCACGATCTTCACCGCCGTGCTCCTCACTGCGCTGCTCGTGCCCTTCGTGATGTTTGCGCAGAACGAACTCGCGCCGAAGGAAGACCAGGGCGTCGTGTTCAGCATTCTCCAGACTTCGCCCACGTCGACCATCGATCAAAATGTACTCTTCGCCGAGCAGGTGCAGAAGATCTTTACCAGCGTGCCGGAGTACGAGAATTCCTTCCAGCTCACCGGTTCGAACTTCGGTTTCTCCGGCGTCATCCTCAAGCCGTGGTCCAAGCGCAAGCGCTCCTCGATCGAAATCCAGGCGGCGCTGCAAGCGCCCGCGGCCACGGTCGCCGGCCTGAATGTCATCGTCACCACGCCCGAGCCGTTGCCGTCCGGTGGCCAGTTCCCCATCGAGCTCGTGATCCGCTCCACGGCGGACCACAGCGAGATGATGGAGTATGCGCAGAAGCTCGTGCTCTACGCGAACACCGAGGCCAACGATCCCAATGGCGCGCCGACGTTCTACTTCGCCGATTCCGACCTCAAGTTCGACCTTCCGCAGGTCGAGATCGAAATCGACAAGGACAAGGTCGCCTCGATGGGCCTGAACCTCAGCGACATCGCGCGCGACCTCGGCTCCATGCTTGGCGGCGGTTACGTCAACCGTTTCGTCAACGATGGCCGCAGCTACCGCGTCATCCCGCAGGTCGAGCGCGGCCAGCGCCTGAATGCCGAGCAACTGCTCAACTATCATGTGCGCGGCCCCGCGGGCCAACTCGTCCCGCTCTCCACGATCGCCACGCTGAAGCACACCGTGCAGCCGCGTTCGCTCAATCGTTTCCAGCAGCTCAACTCGGTGAAGATCACGGGCGTCGGCCCCAGCATCGATCTGGCGCTGAAGAAGCTCGAGGCCAAGGCCGCCGAGATTCTGCCGCCCGGCTACTCCATCGACTACGGTGGCCAGTCGCGCCAGCTCCGCACCGAAGGCAGCGCGCTCTGGAAGGCCTTCGTCATGGCCGGCCTGCTGATCTTCCTCGTGCTCGCGGCCCAGTTTAACAGCTTCCGCGATCCCTTCATCATCCTGCTGGGCTCGGTGCCGCTCGCCCTCGTCGGCGCGCTGGTGCCGATCTTCCTCTGGAAGACTTCGCTCAACATCTATTCCCAGATTGGTCTGATCACGCTCGTCGGCCTCATCGCCAAGAACGGCATCCTGATCGTGGAATTCGCCAATTCGCTCCAGGAGCAGGGTGTCAGCAAGCGCGAGGCCATACGCCGCGCCGCCGCGACCCGTCTTCGCCCGGTCCTCATGACCTCGGCCGCGACGGTGTTTGGCCACATCATGCTGATCTTCGTCACCGGTCCCGGTGCCGCGGCTCGTAATAGCATCGGCTGGGTACTTGTCGTCGGCATGGCGGTCGGTACCGTGTTCACGTTGTTCGTGGTGCCGGCCTTTTACGTGCTGATCGCCGCAGAACACTCAAAAGTGCGCACCTCTGACACCGAGCCAGCCGTCAGTCCCGCTCACACCTACGCCAAGTGAAACCTTCCCTCATGAAATTAGCCCGTCACCACTTCACTCCGGTTGCCGCTCCCTTGGCGGCGCTCGCCCTCGGCCTCGCCTCCGTGCAGGCCGCCGAGCCGACCCCGCAGCAGCCGGTGCCCGACCAGCTCGATCTCCAGACCTCGATCCGTTTCGCGCTCGATAACAACTTCGCGATCCGGCAGGCGCGCGAGCGAATCAAGCAGCAGGAGGGTGTCGTCGTCGAAGTCACCGCTCGTGAGATCCCGAACGTCGCGGCCAACGGCTCCTATCAGTTCAATGAAAAGGAAATCGCCCAGACCGCCCCGCCGAGCAATCGCACGTGGGCCCTGAGCGTAACGGCCTCCCAAGTCCTCTACGCCGGCGGCGGCGTGCGCTCCTCGATCAAGAGCGCCTCGCTCGCCCGCGATGCGGCGGTGCTCGACCTCAAGTCGGCCATCAATGATGCGCTCCTGAGCGTGCGTACGGCCTTCTACACCGTGCTGCTCGCCCGCGAGAAGATCACGGTGCAGGAGAAGAACCTCGATCTCCTCCAGCAGCAGCTCAAGACCACGACGGACCGCTTCAACGCCGGTACGATCTCCAGTTTCGAGAAGCTGCGGGCCGAGGTGGCCGTCGCCAATGCCAAGGCGCCGCTCATCACCGCGCGCAACGACTACCGCCTCGCCATCGAGTCGCTCCGTCAGGCGCTGGGCTTCACCACGAACAAGCAAGAGTACCTGCGGAAGGTGCCGGATTTCGTGGGTACGCTCGACTACACGCCAGTCACGTTCGACCTGCAATCGGCGTTTACGGCGGCGCAGACGAACCGGCCCGACCTCCAGCGCCTCGCGAAGCTGGTGGATTCGCGCGACCAGTCGGTGACCACGGCGAAGTCGGGCAACAAACCCACGGTGTCCGCTTTCGGTGGCTACCAGTTGCGCCGCGGCAGCACGAACTCGTTTAGCGATTCCAACGACGGATTCCTCGTCGGCGTGCAGACGCAGTGGAATATCTTCGATGGTCGCGCCACCCAGGGCCGCGTCTCGCAGGCGAAGTCGGTGCTGGAGCAGACGAAGCTCACATACACCGAGGCCCAGCTCGCCGCTGAAGTCGAAGTTCGCCGCGCGCACTCCCAGTGGCAGCAGGCCACCGAGCTCGCCGATGCCTCCAAGCGGGTCGTCGAGCAGGCCGAGGAGGCCGTCCGCCTGTCCAATGCCCGCTACAACGCCGGCACGGGCACGCAGCTCGATGTCCTCTCGGCGCAGGTCGATCTCACGACGGCTCGCACGAACCAGCTGCAGGCCTACTACAGCTATAACGTCGCCGTCGCCGCACTGCGCAAGGCCATGGGGCAGGCTGACGAGTTCATCTCGGCGACCGCGCCCTGATTATATAGCTCGCCCCGGTAAACCGGTGCGTTCGTTTTAGACAAAGGGCGGATTAATATTCCGCCCTTTTTCGTCGGCGGACGCGGAAGGCCGTGGTCTGTTCAAAAATATTCCTGTCACTTGAGTAGCAACATGGCGTCAAGTGTGGTGTCATCCCCTCCGTCGACATGAAGAAACCAGTCCGGCTTCTGCTTCTCGGCACGGGTCTGCTCGTGGCGGGGCTGCTGCTTTTGCTCGGCCTGGCCCTGCAGTCCGGCGTGCAGACATGGGCGGCGCGCAAGGCGCTCGCGACCCAGCCCGACTACAAAGCCTCGGTCGGCAAGGTCTCCGCGGGCTTTCAGACCCTCGATCTCCACGACCTGCATTTCGAACGTTACGGTGCGGTGGTCACGCTGCCGAAGGTCTCGGCGGAATTTTCCGCGATCGACGCGGGGCTCAACAAGAAATTCAACCTCCGGCGCCTAGTTGCCAAGGGCTGGACGCTCGACCTGACTCATTACCAAGGCCCGGTCACGCCCGCCGTCGGGGTGACGTCGGCAACCTCGGGGGCATCGCTGGGTGGTGCGGCGGGCGTCGCCGCGCCTGGTTCGACTCCCGGGCCGGCCGTGGCCCCGACTGCGACCTCGAATTTGCCTGCGTCGGTCGCGATGCCGGCAACGGCGGTCCTGCAGATTTTCCAAGGAATTTTCACCCAAGCCACACTGCCCTTCGACCTCACCCTCGACGCGGTGGAACTCGAGGGCGAAGTGAAGTTGCCGCCCGTGGCCGGAGTTGACTCGGGGAGTGCGCATTTGGTGGTCACGGGCGGTGGCCTCGCGGCGGGCAAGGAAGGGGCCTTTACGGTCAATCTCGGCCTGAAGTTCCCCGGGGCAGAAGTGCGCGTGACCTCGCTCACGGTGACGGGCCGCTTCGCTGCGGCGATGGATACGCCACGGACCTTTAATCGCCTGGCGACCCACGCCGAGGCGGCGGCGATCGGGCCGCAGTTTCCGGAGGGCGTAAAACTCTCGGTCGACGGCGCGGCCATCCGCACGGGAATCGGTGAAAACTATACCCTCTCGCTGTTCGATGGCGCCCGCGTGCTCGCGGTTTTTAAGGCCGACCTCCCGACCGCCACCCACCATCTCACGGGCGCCTGGAAACTCGATCTGCGCGACGCGGATGTGTCGCCGTTTTCCCTCGGCCGCCCACTGCCGACCTTCGCGTTGGTGGGCGACGGAAGTTTCGATTTCGATCTTTCGACTACAGACGTGCGCGGGACCGGCAAGCTCGATGCCTCGGCGGGCCGGCTCGGCGTCATCAAGCCCGAACTCGCCGCGCTCGGCCTCGTTAAAGTGGTCGCGGAGTTCGATCTGGCGCGACGCGGAGACGGGCTGCGCGTCGAGCGATTGAGCGCGACCTTTGGCGGAGCGCAGCCGGTGGCGGCGGTGCATGCGCTGCAACCTTTCGAATTCAATGCGCGTACCGGCGAACTGAAGGTGGCCGATCCCACGCGCGAACTACTGGGCCTGGATTTGCAGGCGCTGCCGCTCGCGTGGGCCAAGCCGTGGCTCAAGGATATTTCCGCGACCGGCGGCGACGTGAAGGGTGAGTTTGTCGCCATCGCCCGTAATGGTGGTTTCTCGCTGCGCGCCAAGGCGCCGCTGCTCCTGCCGGGATTGTCCGTCGCCCGCGCGGGCCAGCCCGTGCTGAAGGCCGTGGATGCCGCGCTCACCGCCTCCGCTGACTACACGCCGCAGGGGTGGCAACTCGAACTCTTGCAGCTCACGCTTAAGCAAGGTGCGACCACCGTCCTCGCGCTCGATCTCAAGGCCGGTCAGCTCGCAGGCAAGGACCAGCCGGTCAAGGCGGCGGGAAAATTTACGGCCGACCTCCCGGCGCTACTCGCCCAACCCGTGGCCACTGCGCCGCTGCAACTCACGGCGGGGCAGTTGAGCGGTGATTTCGTCGCGAGCATCGACGGGAAAAAAGAGATCGAGGCGAAGCTGGCCTTCACGGATCTCGCGGTCGATGCGAAGATTTCCACGAAAAAGATGCCCGCGCTCTTTGCCGACGTGCGGGCCGATATTACTGCGGGCGGCGTCCTCACGCTAAATCTGCCGCTGCGGATCGAGAACGGGGAGCGAAAGTCGGACCTCACGATCAGCGGCAAGATCGAATCGGGCAAAACGGGTACGATCATTGATGGCCGCGTGAGCAGCGCGTTTCTCGTGGTCGATGACCTGCAACTCCTCGGGGCGGTCGTGGTGCCGGCGTCGGCAGGCAACACGCCAGCGCGGCCGCCGTGGGCCGGGATGAATGGGCAGGTGGCGCTCGCGCTGAAGAAAGTGCTCTACTCGGACACACTGCAACTTAGCGACGTCTCGGGTGCCGTGGCGCTGGAAAATGGCACCGCTAAAATCGTAAAACTCCACTCGCGCACGGGCGATGGCGCCGAGGCGAAACTGGAGGGCGATCTCACGTTTGAGCCGAAAAACTCCGCGCCCTATGTTTTCAACGCGGCCCTCGAGGTCACTGAACTCGATGCCCAGCCGCTCTTCAAGCGGAGCAGCCCCGGGCAACTCGCGACCGTGGAAGGCAAGTTTTCACTGACCAGCCAGCTTAGTGGCCGGGCCGCGACGGTCGGCGCATTGGCGCATACGGTCGGCGGCGATATGCAACTGGTCAGCCGGGGTGGAGTGTTTCGTGGGCTGCCGGCGAGTTTCTTGCCGAAGGTCGAATCGCCCGGGAAAATTGCCGCAGGCGCGGCGGCGATCGGAAATTTACTCAGCTCGATCTCTTGGAAGAAGGAAGAGAGCGATATCGCGAACCGTGCCCAAGCCGCCGCGGAGTTGGCCCGGACCGTCGCGGCGATACCCTACGATCAACTCAATATCGTCCTCGCGCGCGACTCCGCGCAGAATACGTCGCTGAAAGATTTCGCCCTGATCTCGCCGGAGCTGCGGCTCACCGGGAATGGGCAGACCGCTTACAAGCCGGGTTCGTCGCTGCTCGATCAATCGCTCACACTGGAGTGCAAGCTCCGCGCGCGCGGCCGCACGGCGGAGGTGTTGAAATATCTGGGGCGGTTGGAGGCGGCACCGGATGACTTGGGTTACACGGGCTGCACGGTTCCGCTCAAGGTGGCGGGAACGCTGCGCCAGCCCGATCCGAAGGAACTCAATGCGACGTTGGCCCAGCTCGCGCTGGAGAAGCCGGGCGTGATCGAGAAGTCGTCGGAGCTGATCAACAAGCTGCTGGGTGGAAAGTGAAACGCCGCCCAAACCCGGGGCGGCGTTTCGATGACCACACTGACACACTGAACCGACCAAATCGCTGGCTTGCATCCGACCTGACCGTCGAAGCAACGCCGCTATCCTAGCGAGGGTTTGCGACAGGATCGCGGCGGGTTGGCGACGAATCGGTGACAATGCGGGTAGCGATCAGAGCGGTGCAGAGACCGGTGGCGAAACCGACGCCGTGAGCGAGCGGCACGGGCACGTAGGTGATGCCATCGGCGAAGAGCGTGTGGGCGGTGGCCATTTCGTAGCCGCACTTGGCGAGGAAGCCGGCGGTCGCGATCCAACCGAGGAAGCGGGCGGCACTTTTCGGATGCACGAGAAGGTCGCCCACGTAGACGCCGACGAGCGCGCAGGCCAAGCCGGAGAGCCCGCGATAGATTATGAACTGCGGCTGCAGCACCCACAAGAGGACGGGTATCGAAAGAGCGGATACAGCGCACGCCACGCGCGTGACGGTCGGCGCGCGGCGCTCGCAGATCAGGCCGAAGGCGAGGACCACGCCGAGGTCCCAGGCGAGGTGATTGGCATCGAAGTGCGCCACATGCGCCGTGATGAGCCGCCAAAGCTCACCCTGTGCGAGCGCCGCGCGATCGTATTGCAACCAGTCCGCCGCGGACGGCAGAAGATGGCTGGCAAGCGCAGTCGCGGCGAGCGCGAGGGTGAGCCAGGGGACGGGGCGCTTCATCGCGAGGTGTCGACGGAAAGGGAGGTGGACGGGCGCGGACGGGGGGCGAGTGCGTGTTCAGGGGGCGGGACTGCCGAGGACTTGTTATAATTTCCCTCCCGACGGCGCCCGGAGGTCGCCGTCCACCTCAAACTGGGGTGGCGCGCACGGCTTATTCCTTGGTGCGCTTGCCGTGGCAGCGGCCGAGCCACGCACCGAGTACGAGCAGCGTGCCGAAGAGGCTGATCGCGGCGAGGTCGCCGGTCAGTTCGCCGCCGCCCACGTAGCGCTGGGCGACTTGATGCGGCGGCGCGATCATGGCGAAGTGCGAGAGGCCGACCGGAGATTGCTGCGCAGACTGCACGGCGGAGGCAGCGAACGCGGCATCGCGCTGTTGCTGAGCCGTCGGCGCATCGACGGCCCGGGCCGCGTAGTTCGACATCGCAGTGAGGGAGGGAGCTGGCGTGGCGGCCTGGGCCGAAACGCAGCCGAGACTGGCGGTGAGAATCAAGAGGCCGGCTAGGAGGTGCTTTTTCATGGGGATGAGTTGAGGCGAGTTGAGGGTGTCGGAATGCGGTCACCTCTATTGCCAAAGCCATGCCACGAAGAGCGGGTGTTTCGTTAATCGCTTATAGTTAGGAGGAAGGGCGATTCAGCTCGCGTTTGCTGCTGGCGCAGTCCAACATAAAATGTAAGTCACCTAGCATAAAATGTCTAAAGACTCGCCAGCACCCACTTCGCTTTTTAACGCCGCCGAACGCAGTTTCGGTGAAGCCGTGCGGCGCATGAATGCCTCCAATCCCTTTTTGCCGGAGCGCATCGCGGCGGAGCGGGCGGCGCTGGGGGCGGATTTTTTAGAGCAGGAGGCGCACTGGAATACCCGTCCGCCGGCGGCTCAGCCCAATCCTAATACGGTGCGGCTGGTGCAGCGTTGCGTAGAGCTCACGGGGCGCGCGCGGTCGGTTTGGCCGAAAGATGGCCGCGTCGCGGCGGGCGAAATCGAACTCTATGAGGCGCTGGCTGGCTTCTGGATCTATCAGACGTACGCCAACCGCTTCGATGCGCTGATCGTCGCGGCGCTGGCGGGGCGGGGAGGGGAGCGCGTGGAGTTTTATCCGGCGTTTCGCGCCGATGCGGAGCGGCTGTTCGATCTGCCGGGCTTGAGCGAGCGCATCGGACCGCAGACGGCGTCGCATCTCTTCGCGAGCGCGTTTCAGATTCGCCGGGCGTTTCACGGGATTTTTCAATTCCTCGTCGGCGGATCGGCACCGCTCGCGCGGCTGCGGGCGGCGATCTGGCAATCGATCTTCACGCACGATCTGTTGCGCTATCGGCGCGGGCTGTACGCGCGCATGGGCGATTTTTCCACGCTCATCACGGGCCCATCGGGCACGGGCAAGGAACTCGTCGCGCGCGCCGTGGCGCTGTCGCGCTACGTGCCCTACGACGTGAAGCGCGCGGCCTTCACGCAGGATTTTGCGCAGGGATTTTTCCCGCTCAATCTGGCCGCGCTGTCGCCGACGCTGATCGAATCGGAACTCTTTGGGCATCGGCGCGGGGCGTTTACCGGGGCGCTGGCTGATCGAGCCGGCTGGATGGAAGTGTGCCCGCCGACGGGCGCGGTGTTTCTTGACGAGATCGGCGAAGTGGGTGGCGACATTCAAGTGAAGCTGTTGCGCGTATTGCAGGCGCGGACCTTTCAACCGCTCGGCGGCACGGACTCGCGCCGCTTCGAGGGGAAGATCATCGCGGCGACGAACCGTGATCTGCCTGCGCAGATTCGCGCGGGGCGTTTCCGCGAGGATTTCTATTATCGCCTCTGCTCCGACCAACTCACCACGCCCTCGCTCCGCGAGCAACTGGACGCTGCGCCCGGCGAACTCTCCACGCTCATCACGCATGTCGCGGGGCGTCTGCTCGTCGAGGACGAGGTCGCGGCTTTTACCCGCGATGCGCTCGGGTGGATCGAAAAACACCTTGGCGCGCATTATCCCTGGCCGGGAAATTTTCGCGAGCTGGAGCAGTGTGTGCGCAATCTCGTGCTGCGCGGCGAGTACCGACCGGCGGGGCCGCTCGCCCGAGGTGGCGCGGAGGATTGGAACGCACTCATCGAGTCGGGCGCGCTCACGGCGGAGCAACTGCTCCAACGCTACACGCGCGTCGTCTTCGTGCAGGCGGGCACGATCGAAGAGACGGCGCGCCGCCTCGATCTCGACCGCCGCACGGTGAAGGCACGGTTGGCCTGAGCTTCCAACGAAAGAAAGCAGCGTACGCATTCTGATGGGCATTCGCCCGCAACCCTGATTAGCCTTCGCGCATCGTGATTGCGTCGGTGTCATTTCGAAATTTCAAAGCGCTCCGCGCGACGAGCCTCACGCTCGCGCCGTTTAACCTGATCATCGGCGCGAATGGCAGCGGGAAGACCAGCCTCATCCAAGCGCTGTTGCGACTGCGCACGCTCTCGAAGCTCTCGCTCGCGGAGGGGCCACGCCTGCCGGGGGGGCCGGAGATCGAGTTTAGTTTCACGGCGCCGTACGAGCGCGTCCACGTGGCGCTCGGCTGCGTGTCGGATCTCGTGTGCGATCTGTTGCAGATCGCCCCGGAGGGCGCGAGCGATTGGCCGGCCTTGAAGGCCGAGATCGCGCACGTGCGAAGTTATCTGTTCGACCACTACGCGATGGCGGAACCGGCGCCGCGGCAGGCGGGCGCGGAGCTCACCTCGAATGGCGGAAACCTCGCGGCGGTGCTCGCCGAACTCAAGGCGCGCGCGCCGGCGGATTTCGCGGCGTTGGTGAATGAGCTGAAGCGGCTGCTGCCGGAATTCACCGGCTTGAACGTCGTGGAGCAAAGCGCGGGCGTGCTGGAACTCGTGCTGACGCTCGAGGATGGCAGCGCGATCACGGCGGAGAACTTGTCGCAGGGCACGCTCTATCTCCTCGGGATGCTGGCGCTGGCCTTTGATCCGAAGCCGCCGACGCTGGTTTGCTTCGAGGAGATCGATCGCGGGATTCATCCGCGAATGTTTCGCGAGGTGCGCGATCTATTTTATCGGTTGAGCTATCCCCAGTCCGCCGGTCTAGCGCGCGCGCCGGTTCAAGTCATCGCGACGACGCACTCGCCTTACCTCCTCGATTTATTCCGCAGCCATCCGGAGGAAATCGTGATTTCGCAAAAGCACGGGAGCGAGGCGCGCTTCGAGCGATTGGTGGACCGCCCCGATCTCGACGAAATTCTCAGCGAGGGGTCCCTCGGCGATATGTGGTACAGCGGCATCCTCGGCGGGGTGCCGGAGGAGAAATGAAAGTCGCCCTCCTGAGCGAATCGCCCGCCGATGAAGCGGTGCTGCGCGTCTTGGTGGAGGCGGTGCTCGGGGCGCCGCCGCACTTCGTTTCACCGGGGATGCGTGCGCGGGGGTGGCCGAATGTCGGGCAGATCCTGCCGGCCGTGATCCGGCATCTGCATTTCAACACCGACACCGATGCACTGGTGGTGAGCTGCGATTCGGACGACTCCGTCGTGCACACGGCGGCGCATAATGCGCCGGGGTATTTTCATCCGCACTGCCGGATGTGCCAGTTGCGGGGGATTTTTCATCGGACGGCGAAGAAGCTGCCGCCCGCTCATGGGCGGACCCGCGTCCTCCAAGCCGTGGGCGTGGCTGTGCCGGCGCTCGAGGCGTGGCTGCTCTGCGGTCGAGAGCCGAATGTGACCGAAGCGGTCTGGATCGAAGGGCAGGAGCGGGGGCGTGCGCCGTATGCGCGGTGGGAGCTGAAACAGCGCGTTTACGGGACGGATCGCCCCAGCCTGCCGCACGAGATTCGCTGTGCGATGCACGAGCTCGAGCGGATCCGGCGCGACCCGCGGCGACTGGAGAACGATTTCCCGGGTTTTGCGATGCTGGCGCAGGATGTGCGAGAATGGGGTAAAATAAACCGTTGACATATCAACTAATTCTCCGGCAGGGTCTGCGGCATGAAGTCCACTTCTGCGCGCGGTTATGCGCTCGTGCACGCTGTCCTGCGGACATCGGATGCGTTTCTCCGGGAGAGCCAGCGGCTCTTTCGTCCCCTCGGCCTCACGGCGGCCCAGTTTAATGTTATCAACATTCTCTCCGACCAACCCGAGGGCATGAGCCAGCGGGCGCTCGGCGACCTACTCCTCGTCGACCGCTCGAATGTCACGGGACTGCTCGACCGCATGGAGAAAGCGGGCTGGGTGCGGCGCAAGGATCACCCGGAGGATCGGCGCGTGTACCTCATCACATTGACGCCGGCGGGGCGTGCGCTCTGGGCCAAGGCGCATGCGCTTTATCAGCAAGTGATCGAGCAGGTCACGGCGGGAGTGCCGGAAAAGCGGCTCGCGGAGTGCGCGGACACGCTGCAAGGCCTCGAGCAGGCGGCCAGTGCTTGGAAACTGAACGAGACATAGTCCACCAGCCCTCAACCTCAAAGGCCCAGCATGAACACCACGGAAGAACTACTCTCGATCAAGCACCGGATCGGCGGCGTCGAATACGAGCTGGAACAACTCAAGCGACGCGTCGGCGTCCTGGAACTGGAGATATCACCGCCACCTCCCGTCGCGGTAATCCCGCCGCGCGCAACGGCGGTGGAACCTCTGGCGACCCCGCCGCCGTTGCCCGCAACATTTCCGGTGGAAGCGGAAACGCCTCCGACGATGCAGTATCCGACCTTTGCCAAGGAGTCCGAACCGGCGCCGGCACCCGAGCCGCAGCCGGCCTTTCCTTTCCGCGAGATGGCGGCGCGACCGCTGCCGGTGCCTCCGCCCGTTTATGTCCGCGAGAAGTCGTTCATGGAGAGTGCGCGCCCCTTATTGGAGCGGTTGCAGCTTTGGCCGCCGAGTGGGAGCGGGAACAAGGAGGTGCAACTCGGCGCGTGGTGGGCGACGCGGCTGGGCATCCTGTTCGCCGTGATCGGCGCCGTCTTTTTTGGGGTGTATATTTCGCTCAATACGCCGCCGTGGATAAAGCTGCTGGAACTGACGGCGCTGGCGGTGGGTACGACGGGATTGGGTGCCTGGCTGGAGCGGCGCATGCCGAAGTTTGGGCAGGTATTGTCGGCCGGGGGACTGGCGATGATCTTCTTTACCGCGATGGCGGCGTACACGGTGCCGGCGGTGAAGGTGATCGACAACCGGCTCATCGCTTCGTTCTGGCAGATCGGCGTCACGGCGGGCATCGGCTTCGTCGCGTGGCGGAAAAATTCGCAGCCGGTGGCGACGATGGCCGTGGTGCTTGGGTATGTGGCGGTGTGGTTTTCGTTTAGCGGCGGGCTGCAGCTTTTCGCGCTCGCCTCCTCGCTCGGGCTCGCGGCCACGGCAGTGACGTGGAAACGCTGGCTGAAATGGGATGCGCCTTCGCTGGTCGCGCTGGCGGGGTACTGGCTGACCTACGGTCTGCTGCTCTCGGGGATCGGCGCGCGCGGCGGGTTGCCGCTGCCGGAGTGGGTGTGGGGTTTTGTGACGGCGGGCTTCGCGGTGTTTTTCTGGCGGGACGATCATTTTGGCCGTCTCTCGTACGAAAAATCGCCGGAGCAGGAAGTGTGGGTGCAAAATGTGAACAGCACCGCCGCGCTGGTGCTGGGCTGGTTGACAGCGTGGATCGCGTTTCCCGCGAGTCTCGGGACGTTCTACGCGACGGCCGCCGTGGTGCTGGGCGCGGCGTCGTGGCGGCGGATGACGACGGCGGTCAACGATCCGACCGGCGCCGTGCTCCTCGCGAAGGCGCTCGGCGCGCTGATGCTCGCGGTGATCAAGTGGACCGACCCCGACACGACGGCGCTGGCGCTGATCGTGCAGGCCGGCGTGATGATCGTCACGAATCGCCGGCTGCGCTCCGCAGTGATCGCAGCGGGGTCGGGCGTGGTGGCGACCGTGGCGCTGGCGTATTGGCTGATGGACGTGGGGCCGCACCCGATGGACGTGCTCACGCTCCGGACATGCCTCCGCGCCGTGACGTTTGCCGGCTTCGTGGCGTGGGGCATGGAGACCGCGCGCGACTGCGGCTGCGCGCTCAATGACGAGTCGCGCAAGCAGATCGCGCAAGTGGTCAGCGCCATCGGCGCGCTGCTCGCGCTCCTGTTGGCGCAGGCTGTACTGCCGACGGGGTGGATGCCGGTGTGGTGCATCGCTGGGGCGCTGATCTTGGCGGCGGCGGGCGCGGCGTGGAAGCGGACCGAGCCCTGGGCCGCGGCGGCGCTCGTCGTGCTCGGCGGGCACATCGCGCTCTGGAGCCGACTCTCGCATCAGACTACTCTGCTGACGGAAAATTGGCTGAATACGCTCAGCGTGCTCGTGCCCACGCTGGTGGGAGCCTGGTGGCTGGGCCGTGCCGCCGAGGTGGCGTGGCGGCGGACGGCGGCGTGGTGGGCGAGTGCGTTGGGCGTGGTATCGCTCGCCGGGTGCGTGGCGGCGACGCATGGGGCCGATGCGGTGCTCTTGACCGGGCTCGGGCTGGCCATCGCGCTGAGCATCGCGGCTCCCTGGCAGGCGCGGCGCAACTGGCTCTGGCTGGCGACATGGTCGCTCGGGGTGGGCGTGGTGGGATACGTCGCGCGATCGTGGTCGCAGCATAGCGCGATGACGGACGAAGCAGTGCGGTGGATCGTGGCGGCCGTGGCGCTGATCGGGCCGGCCTTGCTTGCGGCGTGGCCGCGCGGGCGGGCGCAGTTGGAGGCGGAGAGTCCGAAAGGATGGACGCAGGCGCTGACGATTGCGGTAGGTGTTTTGTTTGCGCTCGTGGTGTCGATGGAGGGCTATAGCCACGGCTCGGACACGGCGATGGAACGGCTCGCGGGCTTCGCGTTGCTCACGGCGGGATTGTTCACATGGGCGGGGATGCGGGCCTATCGCACGGCCTCCTGGGTGATTACGGCGGTTACTGCGGGAAGTCTGCTGCTCGCTTATCGTCACTTCGATCACGTGGACAAGTGGATCGTGGTGGTGGCGACCTGGCTGCCGGCGCTGCTCTGGACGAAACTGCCGTGGGTGCAGGAGCGCTGGCGGGCGATGGGTACGCGGGTGACGTTTTCCATCACGGGCCAGACCTGGCTCGCGGGGGCGGTGACGGCGCTGGCGATCGGGCTTAACCCCAGCGCATCGTCGGTCGCGTGGTTCGCGGCGGTGGCCCTGCTCGCGGTGGCAGGGTCGCGCGTGGGTTTTGTGGCGATGGTGGAAGTGGCGCTGGGATGGATCGTGCTGGGCCTAGGGCAGGCGGTGCTGCTCATCGCCGAGCGCGGAGAAACCGTTGCGGTGCTCGAAACGGGGTTCATCGCGGTCGTCGCCGTCGCGGTGGTGTCGCTGGTGGTGGCGCGCTGGCTGCCGGCGGGAAAGCTCCTCGGCCAAGCACTGCGGCCCGTGCAGGCGTGGGTGCTGCCCGTGGCGGGACTCGCGGTGATATTTATGGCGATGTATGCCCAGCACGGCGAGATGCAGCCCTACGTGACGGTGGGCTGGGGCATCGCGGCGCTGACGTGGTTTGGCTTTGGCCTCTTCGCGCGCGCGCGGCCAGATCGCCTCATCGGGCTGGCGGGGCTGGCGCTGTGCATCCCGCGCATGTTTGTCGTCGACCTGCACTCCACGTTTCACCGCATCGCGGCCTTTGGCGTGCTCGGCGTGGTGCTGCTCTGGGTGGGCTTCTCGTATCACAAATTCCGCAACCTGATCGTCGACGATAACTCGTCGCCTTCGGACGAGACGGATAAAAAGCTTTGAAACCCTGCCGCTAACCCCGGCATAACCCCTCTGCGTTCATGTCTCGCCCCATCTTTACCCGGCGTTCGCACCTCCCTCACCTCCTAGAGCTCGTCGCCAGCTTGGTCGCGCGGCTGCTCTATCGCGTGCGCACCAGCGGCGCGGGAAACCTGCCCTCGGCGGGCGGCGTGCTGCTGATCACGAATCACATCTCGTATGTGGATGTGGTCGTGCTCCAACTGGCGTGCCCGCGGCCGATCCGGTTTGTGGGCTACCAGGGCCTGAGGCGGAATGCGTTTTTCAACTGGTGCTTCGAGATCACGGGGTCGATTGCGATCTCGTCGGAATCGCCGCGCGAAGGGATCAAGGCGGCGGTCGCGGCGCTCAAGGCGGGCGAAGTGGTGTGCGTGTGCCCGGAGGGCCACATCTCGCGCACGGGCCAGCTCATGGAAATCCAGCGCGGCTTCGAAGTCATGGCGCGGCAGGCGGGGGTGCCGGTCGTCGCGGCGGCGATGGACGGCCTGTGGGGCTCGATCTTCTCCTTTGCGGGCAACAAGTATCTGTGGAAAGCGCCGCGCGTGATGCCCACGCATGTCTTTATCGCCTTTGGCAATCCGATGCCGGCGGAGCAGGCGACGACGGAGTGGGCGAGGCGGGAATTACTCGACCTCGGATGCGCTGCGTTTCATGAGCGGCCGGTGCTCAAGCGGCACCTCGGCACGGAGTGCATCCGCTCGATCTGCAAGCATCCGTGGCGCGTGCAGGTGGTGGACCGCACGGTGGGGCGGCGCGAGCTGACCTGTGGGCAGCTCTACGCGGCGGCGGCCGTATTGTCGCGACGGATACGCGCGACGATTCCGGAAAAACGCATCGGCGTCGTGCTGCCACCGGGGGCGGGAGCGTTTATCGCGAACCTCGCGATTCTCGCGGCGGGGAAGATTCCGGTGAATTTGAATTTCACCACCTCGAAGGCGGGCCTCGAGGCGAGTTTCAAGCTCGGCGGGATCACGACGATCCTCAGTGCGGAGGTGGTGAAGGCGAAGCTGCCGAATTTCCCCTGGCCGGAGCGCACGCTGGATCTGAAGGCGGAGATGGAGGCCTGCGGCGGAAAGCGCGCGATGCTGCCCTGGCTGCTCGCGGCGTGGGTGCTGCCCAATCAGTGGTGCGCGAGCATGCTCGGCTTGCCACGACGGGGTGATCGCGAGGAGGCGAGTCTGCTATTTACGAGCGGAAGCTCCGGTGAGCCGAAGGGGGTCGTGCTGACGCATCGCAATATCCTCGCGAACTGCGCGCAGATCTCGTCGCTCTCGATCTTACCCGAGGCGTGTTCGCTGCTCGGCTGCCTGCCGGTGTTTCACAGTTTCGGATTTACGGTGACGCTCTGGTATCCGCTGCTGCGGGGATGCCAGGTGGTGACCGTGCCGAGCCCGCTCGACACGCGGAAGATCATCGACTCGATCAAGGAAGAGCGTGCGACGGTGTTGCTCGGGGCGCCGACGTTTATCAGGCCGATTTTGAAGAAGGCGCAGCCGGCGGAGTTGCGGTCGCTCGATCTTGTGGTCACCGGGGCCGAGAAGTTGCCCGACGATCTGGCGCGGGGGTTCATGGAGAATTTTCACATCGATATCATGCAGGGCTACGGGCTCACGGAGACGACGCCGGCCTGTAATATCAACCAGCCGAATCCGCCGGTCGTGCTTTCCACCAACGAGCCGCAGCAGGGAAAAGTCGCGGGCGCGGTGGGCCGGATGATGCCGGGCATGACGGCGCGGATCGTCGATCCCGAGACGTGGAAGGAACTGCCGATGACGGAGACGGGCATGGTGTTGTTCAAGGGCGCGAATGTCTTTGATGGCTATCTCAGCGACGCGGACAAAACCCGCGGGGCGTTTCGCGACGGGTGGTTTGTGACGGGTGATCTCGGGCGCTTCGACAACGATGGGTTTCTGTTTATCGAGGGGCGGCTGTCGCGGTTTTCCAAGATTGGCGGCGAGATGGTGCCGCACGGCACGGTGGAGAACCGCATCATCGAGCTGTTCGATTTGGATCAGGCGGCGGGCTATGTGGTCGCCGTGATGGGCGTGCCCGATCCGGCAAAGGGTGAATCCCTCGTGCTGCTGACGACGACGGACCTGACGGCGGAGGTGGTGCGTGAGAAGTTACTCGGCGCAGGACTGCCGGGGCTGTGGGTGCCGAAAGTCGTGAAGAAAGTGGAGAAGATCCCGATCCTCGGCACCGGCAAGCTGGACCTCAAGGGGAGCCGAGAACTGGCAGCGGCGGCGTTGAAGGGATGAGGCGGCGCGCCGCGAACACCCCCAGCAAATTTTGTGAAAATCGATTGTCATGTTCATGTCGTCGGCAATGGCACGGGCGGCACGGGCTGCTGGTATCGCCCGCGCGGGATCACGCGCCATGGGGCGCCGTACATGTTGCGCGCGGTAGGGCTGCCGAAGAGCGCGCTCACGGGCGATCTCGACGAACTCTATGCGCAGCAGGTGCTGCGCTTCATCCGCGATTCGTCGCTCGATGCGGCGGTGATCCTCGCGCAAGACGAGCCGCGCCGCGACGATGGATCGGTGATCGAGGACACGGGATCGTTTTACGTGCCGAATGAATTCGTGCTCCGCCTCGCGCGTGAGCACCGCGAGTTTTTGCCGGCGGTTTCGATTCATCCCGCGCGACGCGATGCGATGGCGGAGTTGGAACTCTGCCTGGCCGGCGGGGCGGTGATGCTGAAGTGCCTGCCGAATTGCCAGAACATCGATTGGAACGATCGGCGCTACACGAAGTTTCTCGAGCGCATGGCGGAGACCGGGCTGATCTTACTGGCGCACACGGGGAGCGAGCGCACCTTGCCGGTCGTCGCGCATCATCTCGCCGATCCGCGCGTGCTCACGCGGGCGCTGGAGATCGGCGTGACCTGTATCGCGGCGCATAGCGGGACGGGCATGATGGTGCTCGATCCGGACTACTTCGAGGTGTTCGTCGAGATGACGCAGCGCTTTCCGAATTTGTACGGGGACAATAGCGCGCTCGCGGCGTTTAACTTTCGGTTTCGGCGCAGTGCGTGGAAGCGGATGCTCGAGCCGGAAATCGCGGCACGCATCCTTCACGGCAGCGATGTGCCGGTGCCGGTGACGGCGGCGCTGATGTGGGCGTTTGGGATGATGCCGTGGCGGGAGTGGCGCGCCACCTCGGCCGAAGCGAACCCCATCGAGCGCGATGCGCAGATCAAGCGCGCGCTGGGATTTGGCGAGGAGACCTTTACGCGGCTGGCGGGGCTGCTGCGGAAGACGGGGACAGTCGGGGCGTAAAGCCCCTCCCACAGCGAAGGCAAAGCGGGCGGAGTGAGAGGCTCAGCCGATGCCGAGGGGCTCGTTGCCGGCGGCGGGTTTCTTGCCGTCGAAGCAATGCGGGCAGGAGATGTCGGGCACGTAGCGCGGGTCTCTTTGCTCGGCTTCGAGGAGGGGCATCTGGCAGTTGAAGCAGAGGGCGGACTTGGTTTCGCGCAGCGCGCTGTCAACGCCGACGCGGCGGTCGAAGACGAAGCATTCGCCCTCGTAGTGCGCGCCGCCGCACTCTTCGAAATATTTCAGGATGCCGCCGTCGAGCTGGTGGACGTTTTTGAAGCCGGACATTTCCATGAACGGGCCGGCTTTTTCGCAGCGGATGCCGCCGGTGCAGAACATCACGATGGGCTGCTCTTTCAGCTCCTCGGGCAATCGCTTCACGGCGGCCGGGAAATGGCGGAAGTGATCGATCTTCGTGGCGAGGGCGCCGCGAAACGTGCCGAGGCGGATCTCGTAGTCGTTGCGCGTATCGAGCAGGGTGACGGGGCGGCCTTCGTCGAGCCACTGCTTGAGCGTGCGCGCGGGGAGCTTAGGGCTCGGGCGACGGGCGGGGTCGACGCCCTCGACGCCAAAGGCGATGATCTCTTTTTTGATCTTCACGAGCATCCGGTTGTAGGGCTGCTCCTCGCTGAGGCTTTCCTTGGGCGCGAGATCGGCGAGGCCGGGCACCGCGCGCAGGGCGGCGAGAAGGACGTCGATATTTTCGCGCGTGCCGGCGACGAAGAGGTTGATGCCCTCGGTGCTCAGCAAGATCGTGCCGCGGAGGTGTCCGGCGCGGGTGAGCTGGAGCAATTGCTCGCGCAGCGCTGGGAGGTTATCGAGCGGCGTGAACTTGTAGGTGGAGATGTTGACGAAGGCGGGCATCCGGCGGGAGGAATTTGCGAATTACGAATGACGAATGACGAAGACCGAATTACGAATGAGGAGTAACGAAGGATTGATGGCGAAGGCTGGATCAGGGGCGACGAGGGATCGAATGGAGGATCGACGAGTGGCGAGGGCCGGGTGGTCAGATCTTCGTCATTCGATATTCGTCATTCGGGCATTCTCAAACAGTGGCGGCGGTGGTGAGGAGGGCTTTGAGGTCGGCGGGGGCGGTGAGGGTGGTCTTGGCGATGAAGCCGCGCGCGTGAGTGAAGTGAACGCCGGGGAGGCCGGTGATGCGCGTGAAGTCGAGGCGGGGATTGTCGCGGTAGCGCTCGAGGCCGTAGCCGGTGCTGCGGCGGTCGGGGCTGACGATGCCGACGATCTGGCCGCCGAGGCCGCGGCTCTGGATGTAGCGATCAAGGCCGAACGAAGGCTCGTCGGGGAGGGGATTGGTGCGCGCGAGGAAGAGGATTTGCGCGGGCTGGCCGGCGAGCTCGACCGTCCAGACCTCGGCGTGGCGCGAAATGAAATCGAGCCGGGCGCGGAGCGAGGTGATGTAGTCGATGATATCCTGGCCGATCAGGCGCATCATTTCCCACAGCGGTTGACCGGGCTCCAAGCGGCTGGAGAGGGCGAAGCGGCGGAGCATCGCGCCCTGCACGGGTGAATTAAGTCGCGAGAGAACTTCGGGCGTGGTACCGAGCCATTTGGCGGTGGTGATGGGGCCGCGCGTATCGAACCACTCGGCGGACTCGAGCCAGTCGCAAAATTGCCGCGCGTCCGCGTAGAGGCCGAGGTGCTGGAGGACGAGTGAGACCGAGCACGTGGGCGGGTGATCCTTGGGGAGCTGGTGGTGATCGAAATTGTGCAAGGCCGGCTCGTGGCGGTGGCCGACATCGACGACGCAGACCAAGGGGCTGTTGAGATCCTCAGCGGTGGGCTCGCGCCGGAGGATGGGCGCGGGCTGCACCGTCAGCAGGAGGCTGCACGCGAGAAACTCGTCGTTGTGGGCGCTCCCGGGATGGGTGAGGATGGTGTCGAACTGAGTCATCGAGCGGCGAGGCTACGCGCTGGGCCGAAACGCGGCAATGCCGGATCGCGGGGACGGGAGTGGCACGGGCGGGAGGGGGCGGGGGCGAGGGCCCTATCCGGGGGCTTAATCGGAAGGAGGCCCGATAGCGACGGAGAGGCGGGGAGAGTAGAATAAGACCGATGAAGCAATTTTCTTCCCTTGCGGCCCACTCGTCACGGGTGACGGGCAGTACTCAGCCGACTCATGAAGAGATAGCGCGCCGCGCGGAAGCGCTTTGGCGCGGACAAGGGACGCCGGATGATCGCGACGATGAAATTTGGCGCGAGGCCGAGCGACAACTGCAACGCGAAGCGAAGGCCACGACGGACACGGACGGCGCCGATGGAGCGCGCCGAGCGAAGAGCCCGTTGTGAGTTAAAGGCCAAAGAAGCGGTGTCACTGGATTTTGGATACCGTTTAGACGGCAGGGGGTGAGTTTGGAGGATGGGGCTTTTCCCGACGGTGACGGAGGAAAATGCCGTCGGAACGAGGGCGCGGGCAGGGCGGTCCAAGTGAGCACCATGAAGTCCATCTCTTCGGCACTTTCTTACGCTAGGGTTCTCGCGCTGGGTACTGGGATGCTGGCCGCGACGGCTCTCGTGCAGGCCCAGGGCAATTCTCCTGCCACTCCCTCCAATACGCCGGGGGAGGAACCGCTGGCTAATCAATCGTCTTTTCTGACCCGCTCGGAAAATAAGTTCATCGTGAAGGCCGCGCGCGCTAACACGGAGGAACTGGCGATTGCGCGGGTGGCGGCCACGCGCGCCACCATTCCGCAGGTACGTCAACTGGCGATGGAAATTGTCGATTCTCACGACTCCATCAATAATGAGCTGACGCGGCTCGCGACCGCCAAGACCGTGATTTTGGAACCGCTGGCCGCGACGCCCATCATGCAAAAGTGGAACGACACCAAGGCGGGAAGTTTTGACCAAGACTTCGTCCGCGTCTCGACCCATGCGCTGCGCACGATGGTGAGTCTTTACGAAGAGGCGATGCGCGACAGCAAGGACACTGACGTGACGGGATTTGTGCGGGAGCAGATCAGCAGCCTGAAGGATCACCTCTACAAGGCGGAGCAGTTGCAGAAGACGCTCTAAGCGCTGGACGCGTTTAACGGGCAGGACGCTCTCCAAGAGCAGAAACGACAATGCCGCCAATGTTGGCGGCATTTTTAGTGGCTCCGTGCGAGAAGTAGTAACTGGCGGGAAGGAGAATAGAGGTGTGTTGAAAACAGAGGTGTGCTGGCGCCTCTATCACCTGCAACTCAACTCTACTCGCCTCGATCAGATATAGCCGAGCAGGACGCAGACGAGGAGAATGAGGAGGATAGTGCCGAGGGCGCCGCTGGGACCGTAGCCCCAGTTGCGGCTGTGGGGCCACGTGGGCAGGGCGCCGAGAACGATGACGAGGAGAACGACGAGAAGAATGGCATTGGTGCTCATGGAGGAATGGTCACCTCGCGATTAGCGGCTGTGCCGCGGGAATGCTGGCGCGGCTGTCGGAGAAAGGCCGGCTTAGATTATCAGGGAGGGGCCGGAGGGGGATATTGCGCGTTTGAATTTGCGTTCAACGGACGGGGCGACGAGCCGGGGCTCGTCGGCAAAGCGGCGTCGGGTCGCCGCACTCCAAAGGAGGGCGAGGTTGCGCGCAGGGGCGGCGATGGCGCTGCCCAGGCGCTGCGGCTTTGCAGGTGGCGGGAGCGATGGTGAGTCGAGGGGCGGCGGTTAGAAACCGCCGCTCCGTGGTTTGGGCCGCTTCGGCTGCCTCAAACGACGCTCTCGCGGCGCATCTCCTGAAATTGTTGCGACGCGAGGTCGCAGCCTGACCTAGGCCTGACTTTATTTGCGCGCTTTAATTTGCGTTCGATGGACGAGGCGACGAGTTGGGGCTCGTCGGCAAAGCGGCGCCGGGTCGCCGCACTCCAATAGGAGGGCGAGGGTGCGCGCGAGGGAGGTCGTTGGTGCTGCCCAGGCACTGCGGCTTTGCTTGGAGCGGGGGGCGAGGGTGAGTCTAGGGCCGGCGGTTAGAAACCGCCGCTCCGTGGCGGCGCTCCGCACTGCCGGCGCCCACGAGTAGCGCAAGGGTGCGATTGGGCTGACTTAGACGACGCTCTCGCTGCGCATCCACTGGATGGCGTGGTGGACGAGGTGGGCGCCGCTTTCGAGGCGGAGCTTGAGCTTCAGGTGCTCGCGGTAGGAATCGATGGTCTTGACGCTGAGATTGAGGCGTTCGGCGATCTGGCGGGTGCTGAAGCCATTGCCGATGAGTTGGAAGACCTCCATCTCGCGGTCGCTGAGCATGTCCATGGAGAAGGTCATGCCTTCCTTGCGGCCGCCGGCGAGACGGCTGAGCATCTTTTCCTTCACGCGGTCACTGAGGTGGAGTTCGCCGGAGAGGACGCGGCGGATGGCGGCGAGGACAGTTTCGCTTGGCTCGTGCTTCATCACGTAGCCGCGCGCGCCGGCGCGGAGGGCGCGCTCGGCGTAGAGGCTCTCGTCGTGCATGGACATGACGAGGACGGGGAGATCGGGCAGGAGAGCCTTGAGATCCTTGAGGAGCTCGATGCCGCTCGTGGTCTTGAGCGTGATATCGACGATCGCCATATCGGGGGCGACCTTGGGGATGAGTTCGACGGCGAGGGGACCATTATCGGCTTCGCCGCAGACGACGAAATCGGGGTCCTGATCGATGAGCATCGCGATGCCCTGGCGAGTGACGGGATGGTCGTCGACGAGGAAGATTTTCTTGGCCGTGGGCGACTTCGTCGTCGAGCGAGCGGCGGCAATGGGAGGGGTGGAAGTCGAGATCGGTTTCATATAAAGGGGAATCGTCAGGCAGGGCTGGAGAAGGCGCACGTGATGCGGGCACCGGAGCCCGGGCGCGAAGTCACGTTGAAAGAGCCGCCAATCATGTTGGCCCGGTAACCCATGAGCCGCAAGCCGCGGCCCGTGGGCGAGGCGCGGACTTTGGCGACATCGAAACCGCTGCCATTGTCCGTGACCGCGAGGCGATGCGTGCGACCATGAGTGGCAAGCGTAACGAGAATATGCGACGCGCCACCGTGGCGGACGGCGTTGCGGATCGCTTCCTGGGCGATGCGGTAGACGTGGAGCTCGGCGGCGTGCTCGCGCGCGGGGAGCGGGCCACGGGAGCGGAAATTGCACGCGATGCCGTGGAGGATGCGGGTCTGCACGGCGAGTTCCTCGAGCGCGGCAAGGAGGCCGAGCTTTTCCAACTGCACGGGATGCAGGCCGCGTGAAATGGCGCGGGATTGCTGCGTGGCATCGCGGGCAAGGCGGGCGAGGGCGTCGGCCTGGGGGACTTCGTCGGGCAGGGAAAGCTTGAGGCGGTCGCGAAGGGCGGCGGCCATGAACGCGAGGCCGGTGAGCTGCTGGCCGAGACCATCGTGGATATCGGTGCCGAGGCGTTGCTGCTCGGCGTCGCTGGTGCCAAGGAGATTTACTTCCAGCCAACGGCGCTCGCTGATGTCGCGACCGAGAAACGTCGCGCCGCCGGGCTGGTCGCGGTCGGCGGCGACAAAAAACTCGGCGTGCCACTCCTGGCCGCGGGCAAAGCCGCTCAGGTTAAAACTGGCGGTGCCGCCGGCGAGGGCTTCGGCGACGGGGCCACGGCTCTGCGGGAAAAGATCGGTGAAGACGCGCCCGATGAGGCGCTCGGGGCGAATGCCCTGGGGCAGGAGGCCGGCGCCCTGGGCGTCGATCACGGCGGCGCGGTGATCGAGCTGGCCGACGATAATCGGGAGATTCCGCAGGATGCTGTGAAGGAGCTGGGCGGAACGACTGCGCTCGCCAGCGGCGGCGGCGCTGTGCTGCGCCTCGGAGAGGTGGCGACGGGTCTCGCGAAGCTCGGAATAAACCGAGGCTTGGCGGGTGGCGCGAGCAACCGCCCGTTCGACGCCGACGCGATCAATCTGTTGGGAATCGAGGCAGTCGACAGCGCCGGAATCCAAGGCGTAATCCTCGAACGAGGCGTCGATGCCGGGCGCGATCAAAATGAATGAGGTACGCTGGTGGGCACCACGAGCCTCGCGGATGAGTTCGAGGGCGGAGTCATCGGCGGATTCGGCAAAGATCAGGGCGACGTCATGATCGCCACGGGCAAGGGCCTCAAGGGCCTCCGCCCGGGACTCGGTTTGATCGATGTGGTAGTGAGCACGCTCGCCGGTCGTGAGCCATTGGATGACTCGCCGACAATCCTCCCCATCGCGGTCGTCAATCGCGAGTATTTGGAAGGTCCTGCTGGAAGTTGCCGGCATGCGAAGCCTAGAATAGGACGACTGATGGACCGATTTTCGTTCCGCTAGTGCCTCGGTGCCGAGCGTTTTTTTAGGAAAAAGGGCGGTAACGACAGGTTGGGGATATCCGGCGGGCGCGTAGGGGAAAGGTGAAGGGGGAGCAAAGGAGCGGGCGGGCCGCGCGGCGAGGCGGACGAGCGGAGAAGAAGCGGAGGAGAAATCGAAGACGGCGGCAAAAGAGGCCCGAGGAAGACGGGATAGTAGGGTTAAAGCGAAAAATTCCCTAATGGAGGCAATGGAGCCAATGGGGTGGTTGGCGGGGAGGAGTCATTTCGGGTATGCTAGGAGGGTTTTTTGCGTGAGGAGCGGCGAAGTAGTCGGACGCGGACGAGAGATTGCGATTTGCACGGACTGCAGCGAGGGGCGGTTAGGTCGTCGCGGTAAAGGTAGGAGTGGTTCGTTGAAGGCGTGCAGCGGCCGCAGGGGGACCAGGCGGGGCGTGGTTAAAGTTCTTTGAAAGAAAAGGTTAGCAGGATTTCGGGCGCGTTGGGCGGGGTTTGTCGATCAAGGCAAATTAAGGCGAATATAGGTAAATATAGGTTGAGCGCCTTTTTGGCGGAAGGGCGGCGGTTAAGGTGAGTCTGGCTGAGTCGCGGCAAGTCGAAGCCGCGGAAGAAAGTCGTGAGGGCTCAGGAACGAGGGTGCGAGAGGAGATCGCCACCTGAGGGGCCGTTCCTTACTAAATGAAAAGGACGGACCGGAAGGTCCGTCCTTAACTTCCCGGTTAGGGGTAGCCGAGAGATGTTCGGCTTTAAGATTTTTCGTGGCGGCGCTCGGCGCGGCGGGACGCGATCATCTGATCGTGTTCGGCTTCCTCGACGCCCTCGTTGACCAAGCGCTCGACGGCTTTTTGTTCGTCGTCGCCTTCCCAGTTGGTCGTTTGATGGCCGGTGATGGAAGGTGGTTCGCTGGGGTCGCGGATGATGCCGGCGATGCCTTCGACGTCATCGCCAGTGGTATCAGGCGCGCCGCGGCCACTCATTTCGGCGCGGGCTTGGGCGCGGTCGGTATCGTTGACGGAACTGGGCGAGCGGCCGGCGATCATGGCGAGCTCGCGGGCGCGGGTCTCGACATCGTCGCTGGTGGAACCGCCGGTGCCTTTGCCGTGATTGAGGATTTTGCCAGAGGTGGGAGAGTTAATATTCATGGTAGGAAAAAGGTGGATACGTGGGATTGAGGTGGAACGGGACATCGAGCGTTTCGCGAAAGGCGATGCGACTGACGTCGAGGCGACCGGGGTGGGGGACGTAGGGATCGCGCGAGCGGCCGACCGCGAGGAGCGCCACGACCTCACTATCCGCGGGAAGGGAAAAAGCCTTTTTCACGGCCGACGCATCGAAGCCCTCCATCGGCGCGGTGTTCCAACCCAGCGACTCGAAGGCCAGCATCAGATGCGTAAAGCCGATCATCACCTGGCGATTGAGCCACACTTGCGGCGTGAGTTTATCAATGGCCGCTTTGGCTTTGGTGAGTTGAGAATCGACGCTGGAGGCGTCCTTACCCCGGCGTTGGGCGGCGAGGTGAAGGATGTCCTCGGCGTTTTGTTTCCAACCTTCGCGCTGACCGAAGGCAATGATGACAAGGGGCGCTTGGGTGATTTTATCCTGACTAAAGGCCGCTTGCCGCAGGCGAGCTTTTTGAGCGGGCTCGGTGAGGAGGAGAAAGCGCCACGGTTGGAAGTTATAACCTGAAGGCGCCTCAGCCGCGAGGCCAAGGGCCGTAGCGATATCGTCGTCGGGCACGGGGTCGGGTGCGAAAGCCGGAGTGGCACGCCGCTGGTGAACCAGGGCCGCGAACGCGTTCGTCACATCGAGATGAGATGAATGGATCGTCGTTGGCATATCCCATTGGTAAGGCGAAGAACACTCCACGTGCCGCCGCTTTTCCCCTATAGACGAGTGGGAAAAAACAAGGCCGGTGCCGAAGAAACGGCACCGGCCTCGGTTTTAGCAAATCGCCTTGCGACCTGATTCAGCGGTATCAGGGAACTTCATACAACTCGATCAGCCCTGCACCGGTGGTGTTATTAGCGCCGCTCAACTGGACCGTGTAAGTGCCGGCGGGAAGACTGAGGATGAGCGCGCAATCGGCAGCACCGGGAGTGAGAGCAAAGGCTCCGACTTGGGTGAAGGCACCGCTAAGGGTGGCGCTGCCGTCCCAGCCGGCATTGGTGGCGATCACGGCGCCGGCGGAGTTGAAGACCGTGAGACGCGGAGCGACGAGAGCGCCGGCGACGCTGAACTGGGTCAGGGCCGGACCGATGCCGCGGATGAGCACGCGCTCCTGACCGTCGCCGAGGATGACGAAGCCGGCCGTGAGGGCGGCAGTGCCGACGCCGACCTGGGCGCGAGCGGAGGCATTGATCAAGCGAGTAGTGGGCGTACCGGTGTCGGCGTCGTAGAACTCGGCGAGCGCGATGCCAGCGGTGGCGGCGCTGCTGGAAGCGATCTGAGCATTGTACACGCCGCTGTTGAGCGGCTGCACGATGGCGGAGTCGCCCGAGCCGGGCGTGAGAGCGAAGGCACCGACAGCGCTGAAGGCAGCGGGCATGGCGGCGGCGTTGGCCGCGGTGCTCCAGCCGGTATTGGAGGCGAGGGGAGTGCTGACGCTGTTGAAGAGCGTGAGCTGCGGGTTGGGCATGGCATTGGCGACGCTGAACTGCGTGAGGCCGGGACCGATGCCACGGATGACCATCTGCTTCGAAGAGGCGCCGCTGATGGCGAGACCGACGAAGACGGCATTGTCAGCCGCGCCGGCTTGCGTTCGAACCGAGAGATTGATGAGCCGCGCGGTGCCGGTGGGAGGCGGAGCGCCGGTGACCGTCAGCGTGGCCGTCGCGCTCGTGCTCGAACCGGCTGCGTTGCTGAGTTGGAGGCGGTACTTGCGGCCGTTGAGGGCGGCCGTCACGCCGGAGACGGTGAGCGTGCTGGACGTTGCGCCGCTGTAGGTCGAGTCGTTGACGACATTGCTGAACGTCGCGCCATTATCGGTGGAGACCTGCCACTGGTAGGTGACATTGGTGGCGGGCGAAGTCAGGGCGAAGGTGGCGTTTTGGCCGACCGTGACGGTCTGATTATTCACCGGAGTGCCGCCGGGAGGGGAGGCGACGAAGGTGGCTTTGGTAACCGTCTGGTTGTCGCCATCGGCGATGTAGAGATTGCCCGAGCTGTCCACCGCGATGCCTTGCGGATAGTAGAAGCGGGAGAGCGAACCATTCAAGGTGCTGACGCCGCTGCCGGAGATTTTGCGGATGGAGCGATTGTAGGTGTCGGCGACGTACACATTGCCCGCGGCGTCGGCGGCGATGCCGTAGGTTTGGTTGAAGCGAGCGATGCCGACGAAACCATCCACATCACCACTGATACCCGCGCTGCCCGCCAAGGTGGTAACGGTGCCGGTGGAGGTGACTTTGCGAATCGTGTAGTTGGCGTAGTCGGCGACATAGACGTCGCCCGAACCGCCGACCGCCACCGCGTAGGGGCTATTAAAGCGGGCGCTGCCACCCGTGCCGTCGGCAGTGCCAGTCTGGCCAAGAGCACCGGCGAGCGTGCTGACGATTCCCGCGGTGGTGATCTTTCTGATCGCGTGGTTATTGGTATCGGCGACGTAAACATTACCCGCAGCATCGACCGCGATGCCTTGGGGCTTGTTGAAGCGAGCGTTGCCACCCGCGCCATCGGCGGCGCCCGACTGACCGGCCGCGCCGGCGAAGGTCGAGACCAGGCCACCGGCGGTGATCTTTCGAATCGTATGATTATCGGCATCGGCGACGTAGACATTGCCGCTGCCATCGACCGCGACGCCCGTCGGGCCATTGAAACGAGCAGCACCACCGGAACCGTCAGCGCTGCCAGAGAGACCGGCGCCGCCGGCGAGCGTCGTGACGCCACCGCCAGAAGTTACTTTGCGGATGGTGTGATTGTTGTGGTCGGCGACATAGACGGTGCCGCTACCATCGACCGCGAGGCCGTAAGGATAAGCGAAGGACGCTGCGCCGCCGACGCCGTCAGCGATGCCGATCAGGCCCGTGGCGCCCGCGAGCGTGGAAACAGTACCTGCTGCAGTCACCGCGCGGATCGAGTGATTGCCAGTGTCGGCCACATAAACGGTGGTGCCCGCCGCATTGGCCGCGATGCCGAACGGATAGAAGAACCGCGCGACCGCGCCCGCACCGTCGACCTTGCCGCCGAGGCCTGCGCTGCCTGCCATGGTGGAGACAGTGCCGCTGGTGGTGATTTTGCGGATCAGTTGATTGGAGGTGTCGACGACGTACACGTTACCCGCGGCGTCGACCGACACTGCGCCAGGGTGATCAAAGCGGGCCGCCAGACCGGCTCCATCAGCCGTACCTGTCTGACCGGAGGTGCCGGCGAGCGTGGTTACGTTGCCGCCTGAGGTGATCTTGCGCACGGAGCTGTTGCCGAAGTCGGCGACATAGACATTGCCCGTCGTATCGACGGCGATGCCGAAGGGATAATTAAAGCGCGCGCCGCTGCCGGTGTCATCGGCGGTGCCCGTCTGGCCAGCAGAGCCCGCGAATGTGGATACGGTGCCGTTTAGTGCGATGCGACGGATGGTGCTGTTATTGGTGTCGGCGACGTAGACGATGCCCGCAGCGTCAACCGCGATACCCTGGGGGAGATTGAACTGGGCGCCGGTGCCGACCCCATCGATCGACCCAGCGATGCCGGCCGTGCCTGCGAGGGTGGAGACCGTGCCGCCCGCGGTGATCTTGCGGATCGTGTGGTCGCCGATGTCCGTAACATAGACATTACCGCTCGCATCAACGGCGACGGCGTAGGGGTAGTTGAAGCGAGCACCGCTACCGGTACCATCGGTGGAGCCAGCCTGGCCGGAGGCACCAGCGAGCGTTGAGACCACGCCACCGGCTGTGATCTTGCGCACGGTGTGGTCGCCACCGTCGGCGACGTAGATCGTGCCGGAGGTGTCGACGGCGATTGCAGTCGGATTGAAGAAACGGGCATTGATGCCGACGCCATCGGTATGGTCGAGAGCTGCGCCGTTGCCGGCCAGTGCGCCGAAAAGATAGGTGTCGGCTCGTACGCCTGCGGCGGCAAAGAGCACCGCCAAGGCAAACGTTACCATGCGCATCCATCGTGTGCCGCCGACTGTTGTGTCGAATTTTTTCATAGAGGTTATCAAGGTTAGAACAGTCCCTTTTGATTGATGGTACGGGGCTGTGGTGTCTGGGGTTCCGGCCTACTCTGCATGAGCCGAAACCCTACCTGCTTCCGGAGAGGCGGGCGGGTAGGTTAAGAACCCGCGAATATTTACGGGCAGAGAGAAACATTCACCCGCGCGACACTACATTGCAGCGCGATGTCACACGACTTCCTCGGTTGAGGTGTAAAGGCAGGGCGACGGATGCAGCTCCGGTGTTTATTGCATTTTGCGCTTTTGGTGCGACCCACTCGACGCGCTCTTTGAGTTACAAAACTACCTCTTCGTCGGATGGCGTTTAATCCCAGCTTCGTGTATCGGGAAATCCCCTATGCTTCCTCACGGAATTTTCCCCAAATGGTTATTCTCCACACGGCATGAGTCATTGGACACGTTACCTGCGAACTCCTTCGTTCTATGACCGGGCTTAGTGCCCGGTTGTTCTTTTTCCGCCAACCCTTTCTCCGCTTCTCATTTCGGTGCCTTCATGAAAACCAATTTGCCGCGCAAAACTAAGTCCATCGCCCCCGCGCTCGAATCGCCTTCGGTCGAACGTCGCAGCGCCGACCGTAGTGGTCACGAGAAGGGTGCGACGCGCGTGGACAACGCTGAGTTCATGGCGCAATTGCTGGAAACGCTGATCGATCTGCGCGACGGTGATTTCGACTCTCGCATGTCGGCCAAGTGGCCCGGGGTCGAAGGCCGCGTGGCTGACGCGCTCAATACGATTGCCGGACGTCTCGAGCGATCGAACACCAGTCTCCTGCGCCTCCGTCGCCAAGTGGGTGAGGAGGGTCGTATCCGCGAGCGCCTTACACTTGGCGATGCTCCCGGTGCATGGGCCGAGCGCACGGAGGCGATCAATGCGCTCGTCGACGAACTCTCCCAGCCGACGGTGGAAATGGGCCGCGTCATCGGTGCGGTCGCCAAAGGCGATCTCGTGCAAGCCATGCCACTCGAACTCGGCGGCCGACCACTGAAGGGCGAGTACCTGCGGACGGCCAAGTTGGTGAACGGCATGGTGAGCCAGCTCGGTGCGTTTTCAGTCGAGGTGATCCGCGTGGCGCGCGAAGTCGGCACCGAAGGTAAACTCGGCGGCCAAGCGCAGGTGAAGGGCGTGTCGGGCGTGTGGAAGGAATTGACCGAGTCGGTCAATCAGATGGCCGGTAACCTCACCGCGCAGGTGCGCAACATCGCCGACGTGACGATCGCGGTCGCGAACGGCGACTTGTCGAAGAAGATCACGGTCGATGTGCGCGGCGAAATTCTCCAGCTCAAGGAGGCGATCAATGTGATGGTTGACCAGCTCCGCTCGTTCGCTGCCGAAGTGACGCGCGTGGCGCGCGAAGTCGGTACGGAAGGTAAGCTCGGCGGTCAGGCGGTCGTGCCCGGCGTCGCCGGCACGTGGAAGGATCTCACCGATTCGGTTAACGCGATGGCGTCGAATCTCACCGCGCAGGTGCGTAACATCGCCGGTGTGACGACAGCCGTCGCGCGCGGTGACTTGTCGCGCAAGATCACGGTCGACGTGAAGGGCGAAATTCTCGAGCTGAAGGAAACCATGAATACCATGGTAGACCAACTCAACGGCTTCGCGTCAGAGGTGTCGCGCGTGGCGCGCGAGGTTGGTACCGAGGGCAAGCTCGGTGGTCAGGCGCAGGTGCCCGGCGTGGCCGGCACGTGGAAGGATCTCACCGACAATGTGAATTCGATGGCGAACAATCTCACCGGCCAGGTGCGTAATATCGCCGAGGTGACCACGGCGGTCGCGAAGGGCGACTTGTCGCGCAAGATCACGGTCGACGTGCGCGGTGAAATTCTCGAGCTGAAGAACACCATTAACACGATGGTCGACCAGCTCAACGGCTTCGCGTCGGAGGTGACGCGCGTGGCGCGCGAAGTCGGTACGGACGGCAAGCTCGGTGGTCAGGCGCAGGTACCCGGCGTGGCCGGCACGTGGAAGGATCTCACCGACAACGTGAATTCGATGGCGAATAATCTCACGGCGCAGGTGCGCAACATCGCCGACGTGACGACAGCGGTCGCGAAGGGCGACTTGTCGCGCAAGATCACGGTCGATGTGCGCGGTGAAATTTTGGAGCTGAAGAACACCATTAACACGATGGTCGACCAGCTCAACGGTTTCGCCTCGGAGGTGTCGCGCGTGGCGCGCGAAGTCGGCACGGAGGGTAAGCTCGGCGGTCAGGCGCAGGTGCCCGGCGTCGGTGGTACGTGGAAGGATCTCACGGACAACGTGAACTTCATGGCGAACAACCTGACGGGTCAGGTGCGTAACATCGCCGACGTGACGACGGCGGTCGCGAACGGTGACTTGTCGCGCAAGATCACGGTTAACGTGAAGGGCGAAATTTTGCAGCTCAAAGAAACCATCAATACGATGGTGGACCGCCTCAACGCGTTTGCATCCGAAGTCTCGCGCGTGGCGCGCGAGGTCGGTACGGAAGGTAAACTCGGTGGTCAGGCTGAAGTGTCGGGCGTCGGTGGTACGTGGAAGGATCTCACGGACAACGTGAACTTCATGGCGAACAACCTGACGGGTCAGGTGCGTAATATCGCCGAGGTGACGACGGCGGTGGCGCGCGGCGACTTGTCGCGCAAGATCACGGTCGACGTGAAGGGCGAAATCCTCGAGCTGAAGAACACCATCAATACGATGGTCGACCAGCTAAACGGCTTCGCGGTCGAGGTGACGCGCGTGGCGCGCGAGGTCGGTACGGACGGGAAGCTCGGTGGTCAGGCGCAGGTGCCCGGCGTCGGTGGTACGTGGAAGGATTTGACTGACTCGGTGAATGCGATGGCGACCAATCTGACCACGCAGGTGCGTAATATCGCCGAGGTGACGACGGCCGTGGCCCGCGGTGACTTGTCGCGCAAGATCACGGTCGATGTGCGCGGTGAAATTCTCGAGCTGAAGAACACCATTAACATCATGGTCGACCAGCTCAACGGTTTCGCGTCCGAAGTCTCGCGCGTGGCGCGTGAGGTCGGTACGGAAGGAAAGCTCGGTGGTCAGGCCATCGTGCCCGGCGTGGCTGGTACGTGGAAGGATCTCACCGACAACGTGAATTTCATGGCGAACAACCTGACGGGTCAGGTCCGTAATATCGCCGATGTGACCACGGCGGTGGCACGCGGTGACTTGTCGCGCAAGATCACGGTCGACGTGAAGGGTGAAATCTTGGAGCTGAAGAACACCATCAATACGATGGTGGACCAGCTCAACGCCTTCGCCTTCGAGGTCTCGCGCGTGGCGCGCGAGGTCGGTACGGAAGGTAAGCTGGGCGGCCAGGCCGTCGTGCCCGGCGTCGCCGGCACGTGGAAGGATCTCACGGACAACGTGAATTCGATGGCGAATAATCTCACCGGCCAGGTGCGTAACATCGCCGAGGTGACCATCGCCGTCGCGAACGGCGACTTGTCCCGCAAGATCACGGTCGACGTGCGCGGTGAGATTCTACAGCTCAAGGAAACCATCAATACGATGGTCGAACAACTCCGCTCCTTCGCCTCGGAAGTGACGCGCGTGGCACGCGAAGTCGGCACCGAAGGTCGTCTTGGCGTGCAGGCCGTCGTGCCCGGTGTCGCCGGCACGTGGAAGGACTTGACCGACTCGGTGAACGCGATGGCGTCCAATCTCACGGCGCAGGTGCGCACGATTGCTGAGGTGACGACAGCGGTCGCGCGCGGTGACTTGTCGCGCAAGATCACGGTCGACGTGAAGGGCGAAATTCTCGAGCTGAAGAACACCATCAATACGATGGTCGACCAGCTCAACGCCTTCGCCGCCGAGGTGACCCGTGTCGCCCGCGAAGTCGGTACGGAAGGCAAGCTCGGCGGTCAGGCCGAAGTGCGCGGCGTCGCCGGCACGTGGAAGGACTTGACCGACTCGGTCAACGTCATGGCGGCGAACCTCACCGACCAAGTGCGCGGTATCGTGAAGGTTGTGACGGCCGTCGCCGATGGCAACCTCCGCCAGAAGCTCACCGTCGAGGCGAAGGGTGAGGTCGCGGCGCTGGCCGAGACGATTAATAGCATGACGGATACGCTCGCGACCTTCTCCGAGCAGGTGACCAACGTCGCCCGCGAGGTCGGTGTCGAAGGCCGGCTCGGTGGTCAGGCGCACGTGCCTGGTGCCGCCGGTACGTGGAAGGATCTCACGGGTAACGTAAACCTCCTCGCCGCCAATCTCACCACGCAGGTGCGCGCCATCGCCGAGGTGGCGACCGCCGTGACCAAGGGTGACTTGACGCGTTCAATTCAGGTCGATGCGCGCGGTGAGGTCGCCGAGCTGAAGGACAATATCAACACGATGATCTACAATCTTCGTGTCACCACCGACTCGAATCAGGAGCAGGATTGGCTGAAGACCAATCTCGCGAAGTTTACCCGCATGCTTCAGGGCCAGCGCGATCTCTTCACGGTCGGTCGCATGCTCCTCTCAGAACTAGCACCGCTCGTCGATGCACAGCAGGGCACCATCTATCAGATGGAAAAGGAAAACGACGAGAACGGCACCCTCGTGCTGCGTCTCCTCGGTGGTTACGCGCAGCGTCCCGGCCAGCCGGAGCGCATCCGCGTCGGCGAGGGCCTCGTCGGCCAGTGCGCGCTGGAAAAGCAGCGCATCCTCCTCAATCACGTGCCCGCCGACTACACGAGCGTACGCTCCAGTCTTGGTGCCGCGTCGCCCTCGGCCATCGTCGTCATCCCCGTGCTCTTCGAGGGCCAGACCAAGGCCGTCATCGAACTCGCGTCGCT
Organism: Opitutaceae bacterium; assembly: GCA_965227745.1. Lineage (GTDB taxonomy): Bacteria > Verrucomicrobiota > Verrucomicrobiia > Opitutales > Opitutaceae > GAS368. Next base: position 458,117 of record OZ245769.1, read on the forward strand.
GCACCAGTTCAGCGTGACACACTTGACCTTCCTCGAGCAGCTCACGCAGTCCATCGGCGTCGTGCTTAATACCATCGAGGCCACGATGCGTACGGAAGGTCTCCTCACGCAGTCGCAGGAACTCACCGTCGAACTGCAATCGCAGCAGAAGGAACTCCAGCAAACGAACGAAGAGCTGGCGCAAAAGGCGCGTCAGCTCGCTGAACAGAACGTGGAGGTCGAGCGCAAGAATCAGGAAGTCGAACAGGCTCGCCGCGCGCTCGAAGAAAAGGCTGCCGAGCTGGCGCTCACTTCGAAGTACAAATCCGAGTTCCTCGCGAACATGTCGCACGAGCTGCGTACGCCGCTCAACTCGATCCTCATCCTCGGCCAGCAACTCGCCGACAACAACGGCGGCAATCTCACCACGAAGCAGGTCGAGTTTGCACGTAACATTTACTCGTCCGGATCCGACCTACTCAACCTCATCACTGACATCCTGGACTTGTCCAAGATTGAGTCGGGTACGGTGACGGTCGAGGCGGAGGAGCTTTCTTTCAACACCCTAAAAGACGCCGTCGATCGCAATTTCCGCCATATCGCGGATTCGAAGAACCTCCCGTTCAACGTGAACTTCGATCCCGCGATGCCGCGCGCGATCATCACCGATCCGAAGCGCTTGCAGCAGATTTTGAAGAACCTGCTTTCGAATGCCTTCAAGTTTACTGCGCAGGGCCATGTGTCGATTAACGTAAAACTCGTACAGAGCGGCTGGACTCCCGGTCACACCGTTCTCAGTCGCGCTTCGAAAATCGTCTCGTTTGCCATCAGCGATTCCGGTATCGGTATCGCACAGGAAAAGCAAAAGCTGATCTTTGAGGCCTTCCAGCAGGCCGATGCCGGCACGAGCCGCAAGTACGGTGGCACGGGTCTCGGTCTCGCGATCTCGCGCGAGCTGGCTGCGCTCCTCGGCGGCGAAATCCGACTCGTCAGCACGCCGGGTGAGGGGAGTACCTTTACGCTCTACTTGCCGCTGTTCTACACCGAGCAGAATCCGAAGCCCCCGCAAGTGGCCACGCCGGCCTCCGCGCCCATTGCCTTGCCAGTAGCCCGGGAGGAAGTGGTCTCCGACGATCGCGAGCAGATCCAACCCGGCGATCAGGTTCTCCTCATTGTCGATGACGATCCCTACTACGGTCGCATCCTCCTCGCGCTGGCGCGTGAGAAAGGATTCAAGGGCATCATCGCCAACCGCGGCAACACGGCGCTGACGCTCGCTCGCCAATACCAACCGACGGCGATTACCTTGGATATTTTCCTCCCGGACATGCTGGGTTGGACGGTGCTGAACAACCTAAAGCTCGACTCGGCGACCCGTCACATCCCGGTGCTCATCCTCTCGGTCGAGGAGGAGCGCCGCCACGGGCTGTCGCACGGTGCCTTCTCCTACATGATCAAGCCCGCCACGACTGAGGGCCTCGATCAGTGCTTCGATCGCATCCGGAAATTCGTCATTCCGAGAACGAAGCGGCTCCTCATCGTGGAGGACAACGAGATCGAGCGCATGAGCATAGTCGAACTCCTGAACCACAACGATATCGAGATCGTCACGGCTGCGACCGGGGCGGAGGCGCTGCAGGTGATGCTGGACCGTCCGTTCGATTGTTGCGTGCTCGATCTTCGCCTGCCCGACATGACGGGTTTCGAGCTATTGGAAAAACTCCGCGCGGAACCCACGCTCAGTGAAATTCCGATCGTGGTATTCACCGGGAAGGCCCTCAGCCCGGACGAAGAGCTTCAGCTCCACACCGTGGCGAAGAGCATTGTGCTAAAGGACGTGCAGTCGCCCGAGCGACTATTCGACGAGACGGCCCTCTTCCTCCATCGCGTCGTGTCGGAGCTACCCGATACGAAACGCAAGATGCTCGATCAGCTCCACAGCTCCAACGACGTGTTGAAGGGGCGCAAAATCCTCATCGTCGACGATGATGCGCGCAACATCTTTGCCCTCACCACCGTGCTGGAAAATCAAAACATTGAGGTCGTCAGTGCCACGAACGGCCGCCAAGCCATCGAGATTCTCCAGCGGGAGGATGGTATTAGCGCCGTGCTGATGGATATCATGATGCCCGAGATGGATGGCTACCAAACCATGAAGGAGATCCGCAAGGATCCCCGCTTCGGTGCTCTGCCCATTTTGGCCCTGACGGCCAAGGCGATGAAGGGCGACCGGGAAAAGTGTCTCTCGGCCGGTGCCTCCGACTACATTGCAAAACCCGTGAATACCGGCGAACTGCTGTCTCTCCTCCGTGTCTGGCTCTACCGTTGATCGAATGCCACCTCTTCGCTAGACCCTCATTTACGGATGATCGCGCCCGTTAGCATCCTCATCGTCGATGACGAGGTCAGAAACCTCGATGTCTTGGAGAGTATTCTCTACTCTCCGGATTATCGGCTCCAACGTGCCACTTCGGCGGACGAGGCTCTTCTCGCGCTCGTGCACGGTGATTTCGCCGTGCTTGTGCTGGATATCAATATGCCGGGCATGTCGGGCATCGAGCTGGCCAACCTGATCAAGCAGCGCAAAAGGACTCAGCATATCCCCATTCTGTTTCTCACGGCCTTCTACCAGGACGAAAAAAACGTGATGGAGGGCTACGGAGTCGGTGCAGTCGACTATCTCACCAAACCCGTCAATCCCGATATCCTGCGGTCCAAGGTTGGCGTCTTCGTCGACCTGCATCGCAAGACGCAGGCCCTCTCGGCCATCAATCGCGCGTTGGAGCAAGAAGTGGCCCAGCGACAAAAGGCCGAAGAGGCTCTCCGCCTCGCCAATAATGAGCTGGAGGTTCGCGTGCAGCAGCGCACCACCGATCTCACCCGGGCCAATGCCGCGCTGCGCGAAAGCGAGTCTCGGATGCAAGCCAGCGAGGCGCACCTCCGGCTCGTCGCCGATCACGCCTCGATTTACCTCGCGCACGTCGATCGCGACCATCGTTTCAAGTTTGTGAATCGCGCCTACGCCGAGCGCTATAAGTTGCCGCGAGAAAAAATCATTGGCGCGCATATTTCTGATATCACCGGGAAGAAGGCCTACGAAACGTTTCGCGGTCACATGGACGAAACGCTCACGGGCAAGCGCGTGGAGTTTGAAATGGAGGTGCCGTACTCGACTCTCGGCACGCGGTGGGTGCATGTCGTGTACGAGCCGGAGCGCTCCGACACGGGTGAGGTTATTGGTCTCGTGGCGGTCGTCTCCGATGTTACCGCCCGCCGACAAGCGGAAGAAGAAGTGGCCCGAGCGCGTGATGAAGCGCTGGCGGCGTCGCGCGCCAAGGATGACTTCCTCGCCGCGCTTTCGCACGAGCTGCGCACGCCCCTGAATCCCGTGCTGCTCCTGGCGAGTGATGCGGCGCAGAATCAGGCGTTTCCGCCGGAGGTTCGCGCCGATTTTGAGGTCGTCCTAAAGAATACGACACTCGAGGCCCGCTTGATCGACGATCTACTCGATCTCACTCGAATTTCTCACGGTAAACTCAAGCTGGAGCGCCGGCCGGTGGATGTGCATCGCGTGTTAGAAGAAGCGATCGCCAACGTGCGGCCCGAACTTTCCGAGAAGAGAATCGATTTCTCGATGATGCTCGATGCGCCCGATCACTTCATCATGGGCGATGCGGTGCGCCTGCAGCAGGTGTTTTGGAACGTCGTGAAAAACGCGGTGAAGTTTAGCGAGGTAGGAGGGCGCATTCGCGCCCAGACTTCGCAGCGCACGAAGAAAATCCGCATTACCATCCGCGACGATGGCCATGGCATGACCCAGGCTGAGCTCGACCGGGTCTTCAAGCCCTTTGCGCAGGGCGAGCATGCCAACGATGCCGGCCTCCGAAAATTTGGGGGGCTCGGCCTCGGGCTCGCAATCTCGCATACGCTGGTCGAGATGCACGGCGGCAAGATTAGCGGCGAAAGCGCGGGTCGGGGCCACGGAACGACGTTTATTATCGATCTCCCGCTCGCCACGGCGGATCAACTCGCCTCTACCCAGCTGCTACCCACTGACGACAGCGAAGGTGCTGCGCAAAAAACTAGCTCGGAGCCCGCTGAGCAGCCCCTGCCGATCGTGCCAGAGCGGCTAGGGGACGAGAGCCGCGGGCGCGTGCTGGTAGTCGACGATCACGCGCCGACTCTGGCGATCCTTTCGCATCTGCTGCATCGTCGTGGCTTCAAAGTCCTCCCGGCCGGCACAGCGGCCGAAGCGCGGACGATTATGGAGACGCAGCGGATTGACCTTTTCATTTCGGATATCGGCCTGCCGGATGGCAACGGCTGCAGTTTGATGATCGAGCTGCGAGCTCTGCGCCCTGATCTCGTCGGCATCGCCTTGAGCGGCTACGGTATGGAGGAAGACCGGGAGCGGTCGCGCGTCGCTGGCTTCATCGAGCACCTGACGAAACCGGTGAATGTCGGTGCGTTGGATCGCGCAATCGCCAAGGCCGTCGCGCTGACCAGCTCGTCGACTGAGTCGTAAGTACGGCCGAGTCGCCGAACTTTTTGCGACTGCGGCTGTCCAGTTCTCGGGTCCGGCGCGTCTCGCCAGTAGAGTCGTGTGCGCACCCCCGCGCATGACTTCAATCTCAGCCCAACACCCTGCCGAGTCGGATAAGCAGACCGACGGCCAAAGCCCTTACGATTTCCTGTTTACTCGTGATATCGAGTTCCGGCAGGAGACAATCTACTTCCTCGTCGTCGACCGTTTCAACGATGGCGACCCCCATAACAATCCGGGTCCCAATCCCGAACTCTACGATCCCACGCGAAAAGACTGGTCAAAATACTGGGGCGGCGATCTTCAGGGCATCATCGACAAGCTGGATTATCTTCAAGGGATGGGAGTGACCGCGCTGTGGTTGACTCCTTTATTTGAGCAAGTGGAAAAGCTTGTCTACCAGAAGTACGCGGCAATTCACGGGTACTGGACGCGTGATTTTAAGCGACTCAATCCGCGGTACCTCGCGGCCGGCGAAGATCCCTCTCTCGTGCAGGAAAAGGAGACGACGTTTGACCGTTTGGTGGCAGAGATGCATCGGCGCGGTATGAAGCTTATTCTCGACATCGTCTGCAATCATAGCAGTCCCGAAGCCGCCCCGGGCGAGAAAGGTCGACTCTACGATGACGGCAAACTCATCGCGGATTTTAATGATGATCGGAAACACTGGTATCATCACTATGGCGAAGTGAAGGATTGGAATGATGACTGGCAGGTAAAAAACTGCGAGTTGGCCGGGCTCGCCACGTTCAACGAAAACAACGCGCACTACCGCGCCTACATCAAGTCAGCGATTAAGCTCTGGCTCGACCGTGGCGTCGATGCGTTGCGCGTGGATACGGTGAAACACATGCCGCAGTGGTTTTGGCAGGAGTTCATGGCGGATATCCTGACGCACCGCCCGGACGTCTTCGTTTTCGGCGAGTGGATTTACAGCCATCCGATGGATGCCGCCTCGGTATCATTCACAAATAATGCGGGCATGAGCATTCTCGATTTCGGCTTCGCCATGGCCGCGCGGCGCGCGCTGGCGAAGAACGAGGAAGGCGGCTTCCACCTCGTGCAAGAGCTCTTCGATTTCGATCATCACTACGACGGCGCCAACGAACTGGTGACGTTTCTCGATAATCACGACATGCACCGCTTTCAGTCGCTCAACCCCGACCCGGCGGTGCTGAGGCTGGCGGTAGTGCTCTTGATGACGAGCCGGGGCATCCCCTGCCTGTACTACGGCACCGAGCAGGAACTGCACGACGACACGAATGCGGGCGACGGGTTTCCGCACGGCAATAACGATCCGTATAATCGACCCATGATGACGAAGTGGGACACCACGACGCCCATCTACACCGTGCTCGCCATGCTCACGCAATTGCGCCGGCTCAATCCAGCCGTGTCGCTGGGTGCCCACCGTCCGCAGCACGTGTCGCCGGATGTTTACGCCTACACGCGATGCTATCGTACTTCGCGTTGCTTTGTCGCCATGAACAAGGCGACCACTCCCGTCACGCTGGAGTCGGTGACGACCGATTTACCAGATCGGACCTACAGCTGTTTCCTCACGCGTCGCTCATTCGAGGTGAAGGACAGTCGCATCACGAATCTCACGCTTGAGCCCCGCGAGGCCATCGTGCTCGCCCACGCTGGTCCGGTTGTGCGAGGCCAGACGATCGCTCGCGTTCAGCTCAATGGAATCACTACCAAGCCCGGTGAGATCGTCGTGATCAGTGGCGATGCCCCTGAGTTGGGTCGTTGGGACATCTCGAAGGCCTACCACTTGGAATACATTAACGCCAATACTTGGTTTGGAGAGGTGCCGTTCGATGAGAGCGCGGGTAAACCGATCGCATACAAATACGGTGTCTGCCGCTTCGATGAACACGGGGTTCTCGTCGAGCAGCCCCAGCGTGAAAACATCGTCTGCCGCCGCTGGGTAGTCGCTCGCGAAGGCATCGTGAAATGGCGCGATCATTGGGGCTCTAAGTCGTGAGAGGGTGTTTCTGGGCTGGACGAGATCGCGAGCGAAACACTGCGCTCGCACGGGATGCGCCAGACTGCACTGACGGGCGAAAAATGGGAAAGGCCCGCGTACGAGCGGGCCTTTCCCATTTTCAAGGGGCGAATGAGGCGATACCGGATTTTACCGCTTCAGTTTCTTCCAACTCTGGTAGTCCTTCACAAAGATACTCACGACGAGCCAGAATCCGCCGGCAGCGGCAAACATGAAGCACAGCATTGCGAGTCCGGGATAGCCGAAGATTTGAAATCGCGTCGGCACGCGCATCAAGAGCGAGGCGCCGATGATCAGCGCGGCGAGCACGATACTCATGGCGATGCGATTGGCGATTTTTTGCATGCCGTCGATCGCGACGGTGGCATCGACTGACTTCACCTTTAACTCGATCTCCGAGTTGGTGATGGCGTCGAGAATTCGATTCATCCGCACCGGGAGCTGGGTGACGAATTCCTTTAGCTCGAGCATCGAGGTAAAGAATTGGGCTTGCGTAAAGTCGCTTCGCAGACGCGCGCGAATGAGCACGGCGGCCTGTTTCTGAATGGTGGCGTTGGGATCGAACGTGGGGTCGAGAATGCGCCCGATCTCATCGAGTTGCAGGAGCGCCTTGCCCAACAGCGTGAGTTCGCTCGGGACGAAGAGTCCGCTTTCGCGCGCAAAGCGGCTGAGTTCCAGCAACGAGCGGCCGAGCTTGAGCTGCTGCAAGTCCTGATCGCGATGAAGTGCGACCAAGTGCGTGATGTGCCGGCGGAAGGCGGGAGCGTCGAAGTTCTCGCGCTTTTCGCTAATGCGGATGACCAATTCGGCCGCTTCTTCGCCTCGGCCGTGGCTCACGGAGAGCACGAGTTTCAAAAGATTTTCCTGCAGGCCGGGCGAGGTATAGCCCACCATGCCGAGATCGAGCAGGGCGATGCGGCCCTCGTCTGTGATGAAGACATTACCAGGGTGGGGATCGGCGTGAAAGATGCCGTCGACCAGGACTTGCTTGAGGTAGGCTTTCAGGAGCTCCTCCGCGAGCGGCGCACCTTTGATGTCCAGGCGGGCGAGGGGACTTAGCATCGTCACCTTGCGGCCCGTCACGAAATCCATCGTCAGCACGCTGCGCGTGCAGTAATCCGGAATCGGCTGGGGGACTTGAATGAGGGGAAACTCCGCGAGATTCCGCCCGACCGTGACGAGATTTTGCGCCTCCCGCTCGTAGTTGAGCTCGTTTTGGATCGTGGTACGGAATTCCTCCAGCACCGTGGAAAAACGATATGTGCGGCCCATTTCCGTATGCTGATCCAGCAGGGTGGCAATACCGGCCATCGCCTCAAAATCTTCCGCGATCTGCTTGCGGATGTTGGGGCGCTGGACTTTGACGACGACGGGGCGGCCGTCGCGCATGGTGGCATAGTGGACTTGGCCGAGCGATGCGGCGGCGAGGGGAATCGGCTCAAATGTCGCAAACGCGGACGACAATTTCACGCCCAGCTCCGTCGTGACGATCTGCTCTACCTCAGCAAAAGGAAACGGCTGCACATTATCCTGCAGGCGCTCGAGTGCCTCCGTGTAACTCTGAGGGATCAAGTCGGGCCTGCCGGCAAGCACTTGGCCGATCTTGATGTAGGTCGGGCCGAGTGCTTCTAGATCAGTCGCAAGTTGTTCCGGAGCTACTTGCGAGGCGAGGGAGGTACTGGATTCGGGAACCGCGAAATCCTCGCTCATGCCCATATGTTGCACGAAATCGGAACGGCCATACTTCCAAAACAGGGCGGCGATCTCTTTGTAGCGTTTTAAGTGTGAAGCGGAGAGGGACATAGTGGACGAGGTTGTATTTTGCACTGACAACGAATCCGGGCCGCAGGTTCACCGCGAGGGGAACAAGATTAGGCAAATCGCACTCTGGGTGAGTATGTTTCAAAATGCGAAAAATGCGATCACGAGCAAGGCCGCTCAGGTATATCTCAATGGACTCCTCGTACGTTATGGCGAAGTTGAGCGCGTGAAAATTGATTCCGGAGCGCGCACTATTGCAATCCGGGTGAAGCTGAAAGGTGAGGTGGTGCCCATCGATGCCGAAGTGGGCGAGTACATCATCCACGAGGTCCGCGGGAAGAAATTCATTGAGTTTTCTCAATGCCGCTGCTCCCGACCCTGGCTGCAGAGCCTGATGGAGGACCTGAGCGCTTCCCGGCGAGTGGAACTGCCGCCATGGGCGGCGGCAGCGCTCTGACTTCCCGAGGTTACTTCACAATCGCTTCAACCCGCGGGCGTGCTACTGGCGGGGCATGCCGGGCTGGGCGTTCAGCGGACGAGTGGGATAGCGCGGACGGCGTATCAATCTTGAGTTGGCCGTAGTCGAGCTTCACCAGACGATCAGCGAGGTGAAAATATTTGTCGTCGTGCGAGATCACGAGCACGGCCTTACCGCGAGCCTTCAACTCAGGGAGCAATTGGGTGTAAAAGACGTCCTTAAAGATCGGATCTTGGTCGGAGGCCCACTCGTCAAAGAGGTAGAATGGACGGTCTTCGAGGTAGGCGCACAGTAGGGCCAGGCGCTTACGCTGACCGGACGAGAGTTGAGTGGTGGAAAAGACGCCGCCGGTGATTTTGACCTTATGATCGAGGTGAAGGCGCTCGAGATACTGCCGGGCACGCTCATCGTCGCCGGTGGCGGCAACGCCGATGATTCGGTCAAAGAGGAAGTAATCGGCGAAGACCGTGGAGAAGCATTGGCGATAGTCATCGCGGTTTTGCTCGTTGATCACCCGGCCATTGAGGCGGATTTCGCCGCCACCCGGGGGATAGAGCCCGGTAATGACCTTGGCCAAAGTCGATTTGCCGCTGCCATTTCCGCCGACCAGGAAAACAAGTTCGCCGGGGCGGAACTTGAGATCGATGGGCCCGAGCAGGAAGTTGTCGTCCTCGCGTTCGCGATGATAGTGGTGAGTGACGCCGAGAAGCTCGAGGCTTTCGAAGTGGCCAGTCGCAGTGGGAGCCGCAGCTACGGGTTGGTTATCAGTCGCTTTCGTGGCAAGTGCGAGGCCGAGTTCTTCTACTTTACGGAGGGAGATTTTGGCGCGCGTGAAGACGGAGAGACAGCCGAGGAGACCGGCGAGAGGGCCCATCAGATAGAGTGTGGCGATGATGTACCCCGTCAGCATCTGCGGAGTGACGCTCTGCATTTGCGGGAGAAGGAAAAGGATCATCCCGATCAAAGTGAGGAGCAGTAGTTGATTCCAGTTTTGGGCGAGGATGAAGCGGATTTCCGCCGCGACATTGTGCCGTTTGCAAAGCTCGGTGGCGGCGGTGATGTCTTCGGAGAGAAACGCCTCGCGGCGGGCGCGGTGGAGTTTCAGTTCTTTGACACCCTCGGTGAGGGCTCGAAAGTGACGAAAGAGTTTGTCCTGCCCATCGCGAGCCGCGCTGAGATGGCCGAAGCCCGCGCGGATCATCATCCGGTAGCTGACGGCACCGACCACCATGAACGCACCCATCGCGAGTAGAACCGGCAACGAGAGCCAGCCAAGATAGACCGTGCCGCCCAGCAGCACAGCGGCGTTTACCGTAAAGATCGGAATGCTAAGTGTGGCCTGCGTGATTTCGCTGATATCTTCCGTCAGGGTGACCAGGAGGCGAGGGGCACCGAGTTCTTCGAGGTGACGAAGGGGCACATGAAGAATCTTTTCCACGAGGTCGCGACGGAGGCGAGCCGTGGTCTCTTGGGCGAAATGAGCGAGGCTGATCTGAGCGATCACGCCAGAGAGGATACGACCGAGGCCGAGGAGGGCGAAGACCGTGAGGAGAGTCCCTCCGGGGTTTTCAGCACTCTTATGTAGTGCACGGTTGATGAGGGCGATCATGCCCGCGTTGCACGCGCCGCTCAGGAGTGCGGCCACGGACGTCCAAATCATCATGGACCGCGAATAGCGGTAGAGAAAGCGAAGCAGGCTCATGTGGGCTTTGCAGACCGCGCCGGGATGGGCGTGGTTCGGTAGGTCCAGACCCTATCTGTGCATGGGGTGGCGACACACTGCGGGTGGTTTTGGGGCCACGACCCCCGAGCGACCTCTATCTAGTCGCTGTCAGTTGCTACGTGAACTCAGCTCCCGTTTCAGCGTCGGTTCCGCTGTCGTCGACATCATCGGCTCCCACCTCGCCGGTTTCCGCCGCCTGGCCGGTCGCGGTGCTGGGCGTGCCCTTTGATCCTGTGACCCTATCGCAAGCAGTGGAGCGGGTGGATGAAATGATCGAATCGGAAGCGCCGCACTACGTCGTGACGGCCAATGTGGATTTCCTCGTGCAAGCGCAGCGTGATGCCGACCTCCGCCGCATCCTCGTCGATGCTGACTTGGTGCTCTGCGACGGTGCTCCGCTGGTGTGGGCCTCCCGGTGGCTGGGGAACTCGCTTCCCGGTCGCGCTGCCGGCTCCGATCTTGTCCCTCTTTTGCTCCAGCGTGCCGCCGTGCGCGGCTGGAAAGTCTTTATCCTCGGTGGAGCCCCAGCCGTGACGGAGCGCGCCGCGCAGAATATCGCGAAGCAATATCCCACGCTGCCACCCATTTCGTACTATTCGCCGCCGTTTCGCCCCTTGCACGAGATGAACGACGATGAGATCGCCCGGCAAATTTGTGCGGCTCAACCCGATCTGCTGCTCGTATCCTTTGGCTGTCCCAAACAGGAGAAGTGGGTCGCCGCTCACTACCGTAAGCTCTTGGTGCCAGTTACTATTGGAGTCGGCGCGACCGTCGATTTTCTGGCCGGGCAAGTGAAGCGGGCGCCGCGTTGGATGCAGAAGACGGGCCTCGAGTGGTCCTTCCGCCTGATCCAGGAGCCGAAACGGCTGTTTCGCCGCTATGCGGACGATTTCCGTCATTTCTTTCCGGCCTTACTCGCCCAGCGGCGCAATCTCCCGCCCACGACCAACACGGGCAACTCGGCCTACGTTCCGCTGGGGGAGTCGACAACGTATGGACTCAAAGTGCGCGCCTGCGAGCAACTCGATCGTAACGCGTTGCATCAGGACAATGTCTTTTGGCGGAAGGCCCTCGAGCAAAAGGGCCACTGCCTTCTTGACCTCGGTGAGGTGCGGTCCATCGACAGCACCGGCTTTGCGTTTCTTGCTTACTGGCAGAAGCGACTCGCGAAACGGCAGCGCAACTTGATCCTTTTCCGTCCGAGCGCCGCCGTACGAGCTGCGCTCGAGCAGGCGGGCTTGGCCGAGCAATTCATTATCACGGATGGTGGCAGGCCAAATATCGCGACCGGAGCATTGAAACGTAACCGGGCCAGCGCATGAGAATCGCCCTCTCCACTTCCGTCATCCAACGCGGACGCTCCGGCGTCGGGCAATACGTCCTCTCGCTCACCCGCGCCTTGCTGCCGATGGCGCAACGGCACGAGTTCACCCTCTACGTATTGGAGGATGACCTGCCGCTGTTCGAATTCGCCGCAAGCGCAATGCGCTTGGTGCCGGTGCCGGAGCGTTATCGGCCCGCCATCAAGAACATCGTCTGGCATCAAACCCAATTGCCGAAGCTGGTGAAGAAAGACGGCGTCGAGGTCCTGCACATTCCCAGCTATCGGAGAATGCTTTTTCCGAAACCCTGCGCGCTCGTTGCAACCATCCACGATCTCGCGCCATTTGAGCTGGCCGGAAAATATGACTGGGCCCGGATGTTTTACGGTCGCGTCGTGGCCCGCCAACTCGCGCACCGGCAAGACGAGATCGTCGCCGTGAGCCAGCTCACCGCGAATGGACTGTCCAAGTACTTTCGCCTTCCTCCGGATCGAGTGACCGTAATCCCCAACGGCCTCGATCACGACGTGTTTTTCCCCACGCGCGATGAATCGGCCGAGCGCGCGCTGTGCGCCGCCAAAGGCGTAACCTTTCCTTATTTCCTCTACGTCGCGCGCCTGGAGCATCCGGCGAAGAATCACGTGCGGCTCATCGAGGCATTCAATCGATTCAAGGCCTCGACCCAGTCGCCCTGGCAACTCGTCTTGGGCGGCAGCGACTGGCACGGGGCGGAAACGATTCACGCGGCTGTCAACGCCTCGCCCTATGCCCGCGACATCGTGCGGCTCGGCTTTGTTTCTTCGGCTGACTTGCCCAAGTGGTATCGTGCCGCCGGCGCGATGGTGTTTCCCTCGCTCTTCGAAGGCTTCGGACTCCCGCCTATCGAGGCGATGGCCTGTGGTTGTCCGGTACTCTCCTCGACGAGTGGGGCGCTGGGCGAGACGGTCGCCGGCGCCGCGGGGGTATTAGAACCGCTGGATGTTTCGCAAATGCAGGCACAGCTCGCGCGGGCGGCGGCTGATCCCGCGTGGCGCGAGGATCTGCGGAGTCGCGGGCTGATTCGCGCGGCGCGGTTCGATTGGCGCCAGACAGCCGTAGCCACGCTCTCGGTCTACGACCGCGCCCTCCAGCGCTCCCGCCGCACCGTGCTCCAGCCTTCGCGTTCCGCGGTCGCTCCGTGATTTTCCCGCCCTTGCCACGTAAATTTTAGAACCACGCCCGTTCCGATGAAAAAGACGATCGAGAAAGAAGACCTGATCCAAAAACTGGTCACCGACGAAGCCCGCCGCCTGAACGCGGACCTCGAAAGGCGCTACGAAGAGCGCCTCCGCGAATCGCAGGAAGTCCAATCCGAAATGGAGGCCTTTACGTACAGTATCTCGCATGCGCTGCGCGCCCCGCTCATCCATATCGGAGGCTTCGTCGACCTCATGGTGGAACACTCCAATGGTGGTCTCGATGACAAGAGTCGGCACTATCTCCGCACGATCGCCGCCTCCACGTATCGAATGGGTCGCATGATCGACGACTTGCTTCTGCTCACCCGAGTCAGCCGCGCAGAAATGCATCGCGTTTCGCTCGATTTGGAGGCGGTCGTCCGTGAAGTGATGGACGAACTTCGCCAGATGACAGCCGGGCATCGCGTCGTATGGAGCATCGACGCGCTGCCGACGATAGAGGCCGACCCTAGCCTGATGCGCGAGGTCATGACGCAACTCATGGCGAATGCCATCAAGTTTTCCGCTTCGCGCGATGAATCCCGCATCACCATCGCCGCGCAGCGAGGGGAGGGGGAGACGATTGTATCGGTCGCCGACAACGGCGTGGGCTTCGATATGAAATATCAAGACCAGTTGTTCGGTGTCTTTCAGCGTCTGCACGCCAGTTCTGAGTTTGATGGCAGTGGCGTGGGTTTGGCGCGTGTGCGGCGTATCATCCAGCGTCACGGTGGCCGCACCTGGGCCGAGGCAGCGCCGGGGCGGGGCGCCACCTTCTTCTTCTCGCTGCCTGATGTAGCTCCGCCGACGCCATGACGACGAAGCCTTACGCCCTGCTGGTGGAAGATGATGCGGGGATCGCTGACCTCATCGCAGCGATTCTATCTGCGCGCGAGCCGCGCATGCACATCGAGCACGTCTCCAGCGGCGAAGAGGCTTTGCATTTTTTGCGTTCTCACGGCCCGTATGACGGTCGCGAAGATCGAGCACCGGCTGCCATATTTTTGGATCTCGAGATGCCGCGAATGAACGGACTGGAGCTATTGCGCGAAGTGAAAGCCGATGCTAAGCTGAAATACCTCCCGGTAATCATTCTGGCCGGCTCCCTGAACGACAAGAAAGTCGAGCGCTGCTACGAACTAGGAGCCAATGCGTTTGTCGTTAAGCCGGTTAACTATCCGCAATTTGCCGAGTTTATCCGAACCATCACCACATTTTGGCTGACCATGAACCATATTCCCAGAGCCTCTCTGGCGGCCCACCGCACGTGAAGGAGGAAATCATGGATATTCCTGCCAGCTCTTCTCATGCCGCGGTCGGCATGATGTTTCTTGATGTCGATAAGCGGGTGCGCGACGAGTTGCGGCCCTCACCGGTCGTGGGCGGCCTACGGGTTCTAATGATCGAGGATAGCGCGCCGGACGTCGAGCTGACCGAGTACACCTTGCGGGAGGCAGGCTTGGACTTTTCCGTCGTAGCCGTAGATCGGCGGGACCTTTTTGAGCGAGAGCTCATTCGTCAGCCCCCGGACCTGATTCTCGCAGATTTTTCTTTGCCCGGTTTCGATGGGCGTGAAGCGTTGGATCTAGCGCGTCAACGCCTTCCGAACACGCCGTTTATTTTTGTCAGTGGAGTGCTGGGTGAGGAAGTGGCCATCGAGCTATTGAAACGAGGGGCGACGGATTACGTCCTCAAAACCCATCTCACTCGGCTTGGCCCAGCCGTTCATCGTGCCTTGCGAGAAGCCCGTGAGCGCCGCGAGCGCCAACAAGCGGAAGAAAAGCTTCGTAGTTCGCACGAGCAGCTTCGGGCGCTCACCAATCACTTACATTCGGTCCGTGAGGAAGAGCGCACGAGGATCGCCCGCCAAGTCCACGATGAACTCGGGCAAGCCCTGACGGGCCTCAAGCTCGACCTCTCCTGGCTCTCGGGCAAATTGCGCGGGGCGCGGGGCCTCCAGCGTAAAATCAAGGGCATGACGACCCACATCGACGAGACGATCAACACCGTCCGTCGGATCGCCACCGATCTTCGCCCCGGCGTGCTGGATAGCCTTGGCCTGGTGGCCGCTGTCGAGTGGCAGGCCGGGGAATTTCAACAACGGACCCGGATACCCTGTGCCGTTTCGATCGATGTCGCGGAGACTACCCTCGATCCTGAGTTCACCACGGTGTGCTTCCGCATTTTTCAGGAGACGCTGACCAACATCATCCGCCATGCCCAAGCCACCCAAGTCGAGGTGCGTTTGACTCAGTCGGATGGATTTCTCGTGCTCACGGTTCGCGACAATGGCCGCGGGATCTCCGAGCGAGATATCACCGCACGAGCGATCGGCCTGATCGGGATGAAGGAGCGAGCGGCCCAAGTGGGCGGTGAGGTTTTCTTTTTTGGGCTGCCGTCGCACGGCACCACGGTCACGCTGCGGGTGCCTTTGCCC
This sequence comes from Opitutaceae bacterium, assembly GCA_965227745.1. Classification (GTDB taxonomy): domain Bacteria; phylum Verrucomicrobiota; class Verrucomicrobiia; order Opitutales; family Opitutaceae; genus GAS368. The sequence continues at coordinate 473,588 of OZ245769.1, forward strand.
GGCGATCAAGCTTCGCACAGCGCGCGGAATCACTTATGAAAATTCTCATCGCAGACGATCACGCTGTGGTGCGATCGGGCATCAAGCAGATCCTCGCTGACGCTTTTAAAAAAGCCACGTTTACGGAGGCCGCCAATGGCCAGCAGGCCCTCGATCTCGTGTGGGCGGAACATTTTGATATCGCGGTGCTGGATGTGAGCATGCCTGGCTTGACCGGCCTCGACGTCCTTAAAGCCATCAAACAGGAGAAGCCGACACTGCCCGTTGTCATGTTGAGCATGCATCCGGAGGATCAGTTTGCGGTGCGCCTCTTGAAGGCGGGCGCATCGGGCTACATGACCAAGGAGAGCGCCCCAGCGGAGTTGGTCGGTGCTGTGCGCAAAGCCATGAGCGGTGGCCGCTACGTGAGCCCGGCCTTGGCCGAGAAAATGGCCGAATTCATCGGGACGGACATCCAGACATTACCCCATGAACGTCTCTCTGACCGCGAGTTTCTCATTTTGCGCCTGATCGCCTCGGGCAAGCCCGTCGGCACTATCGCCCGCGAGTTGGGGTTGAGTGTGAAGACAGTCAGCACCTACCGGGCGCGGCTGTTGCAGAAAATGGGCCTGCATAACAACGCCGAACTCGTGCATTACGCCTTCCAGCATCAACTCGTGGTTCACCGCGCGAGCGATATGGGCGTAGGGTCGTTGGTACCTTTGAAGTAGGGCCAGACCCCATCTCGTCGAGGGAGCCGATGTCTCCCGGGCGGTTCCAATGGGAGGTCCAGCGTCATGTGAGCGCTGGCGTTTTTATGAACGAAACCACTGGTCGCTCTTCCCCTTCAACACCCTTCGATACTTGGGCCGTACTTGATTTCTGGCTCCGGCGCTGGCCATGGCTGGTGCTTTGGACCGTGCTCTTCGCCACCGGCGCGGCCCTGCTCGCGCGTTACCAATGGGGCAAGAGCTACACCGCGACGTCGCAACTGATCCACTACGCGCCGAGCGCCGTGGAGGACTCCTACCGGCCGCGCGACATTTCGGCGCCGAGCCTCGTCGTCATGCTCCAGTCGGCCAGCCTTTTTGAGAAGGTGGGGGCGATGCAGCAGCCCCCGCTCACGGCGAAGCAACTGGCACGCCGGCTCCAGCTCACCCTCGATCGTAATAACGATATCGCCACAGTGACGGCTGAGGGCGAAGACCGGGAAGCGACTGTCGCCTTGGTTAACCAATTTTCCGCCGCCGCCATCGACTACACGCAGTTCTTGCAAAAGCAGGAGGCCGTCGCGGCCACTGAGTCGGTCAAACAGCAGCTCAGACAAGTGGAAGAAGAGCTGACGGCGTCACGCACAGCAGTTCCCAAGGAATCCGCCGCCACCGTCGCAGCGCTCGCGGCGGTTCCTGAGCCCGAGGTAGCTCCCTTGCCCCCCAGCGATCTGCCGCAGCGACTTCAGGCGGCTCGCGATAAACTCGATGAGTTGCTGGTCGGCTATACCGACGCTCATCCGCTCGTGCGCGAGCAACGCGCTCGGGTTGCGACATTGGAAGACGCTTCCAAGCGGGCCGCAGCAGCGGCAGCGGCTGCGCCTACCGGCAAGTCTCGGTCGACGACCGTCACTCAAGCTCCAACGTTCTACGGTCGGGTCACGCCCGAGGAAGTCGCGATGGGCGAGCGTCTCCGGACCCTAGAGGGAAGCCGCGCGTTATTGATTCAACGCCAGCGCGCGCTGCAGCCGTTTGTCGATCAACCGCCCGGTTATTTTCGCGTGCTGATGCCCGCTACCGCCGCGCGCGCCATCGAGCACGGGCATCGTCTTGAGATGCTGCTTTGCGGCATCCTCGGAGCGTTTTTCGGCCTGGGCCTTTCCGCCGGTCAGATTCTGCTTTCTGAATTTTTGGACAACCGCATCAAGACTCGCGCCGATGTGCGCCGCGTCACTCGGCTGCCCCTCCTAGCCACGCTGGGCGATCTGAAGCAGCAGAGCCCAGCCGATGTCGAACAGTGGGCCTTCCGCGCTTGGACGGCACTACAGAGCCGCTTGAGCCTGACGCCCAATCACGGCATGGTGTGCGGTGTCACGTCGGCCCATACCGGCGACGGTCGCTCTACGTGGATTAATTTGCTGGGTAGTGCCGCCAGTGCTTGCGGCTTCCGTGTATTGACGATCACGGCGCAACCTTCACCGGCCATCGCTGCTGAGCTCGCCCGTCGCGAAAAGCTCCCCACGCCCCACGGCACCACTCCGCCGATCAGCGAGGCCGAACTCGCGGTGAATGCGAATATCCTCACCTCGCCGGGTCAAATCACCGAGCGCCTCGCGAACATCGAAAACGCCCCCGCCGTTAACATCCCGCTCCCCGGTTGGGTGTGGAATCTCGAGCGCCGCAAGCAATGGCAGACCGCCCTCGAGGTCTGGCGCAACATCGAGAACGTGGTCATCTTCGTCGAGCTCCCGCCAGCTTCCGTCTCGGAGACGGTACTGCTTGCGGAAAATATCCCGAATCTTCTGTGGCTCGTGGATAGCAACAAGTCGGATGCGGCTGAGACTCACACGGTCCTCGAAACGCTTCGCCACGCTCGATGCAACCTGGTCGGCGCCGTCCTGAATCGCGAGCGCGCCACGCCGCTACGCGGACGTTTTAGCCGGTGGATGGGCGCGACGGCGGCGCTGTTTTTACCGCTGACATTGAGTCTTTTGGCCACGGCTCCGAGCGCCAATGCGGCGGAGGCCGCAGTCTCGCCGCAGCCGGCAGGTTTGAGCCAGCCCACCGATACTCCTCCGCCGACTGCGACAGAAACGCCCGGTGGCGCGCAAACATTCTCAGTCGTTGCTCCCGGGCAGCGCAGCGCGTGGCAGCAAAAGCTCACGCTCGGGCCCGGCGACATTCTCAGTTTTCACGTCTTCGGTGCCCCCGAATTGACCCGCGAGGAAGTGCCGATCGGCCCTGATGGCCGCATCTCCTACCTGGAGGCGGAAAACGTCATGGCCGCTGGCCTGACGGTGGACGAACTGCGGACGAAGCTGGATGAAGAACTCGGCAAGTTTCGGCGGGCTCCGCAGTCCTTCGTCACGCCCATCGCCTATCGGAGCAAGAAATACTATGTGCTCGGCAGCACGGTGCAGAAGGGCGTCTTTCCGCTCGATCGGCCAATCACCGTGATCGAGGCCGTGGCCCGCGCGCGCGGGTTTGAAACCGCCTCTTCGGGCGGTGCTTCCGGTGAGAGCACGGATTTTTCGCGCAGCTTCGTGGGGCGCGGTGGCAAACGGTTGCCGGTCGATCTCGAAAAATTGTTTGTGCAGGGGGACTTGTCTCAAAATGTCGCGCTTGAGCCCGACGACTATCTCTACTTCCCCTCCGGAGCGGGTGGCCAGGTGTATGTCTTGGGTGAGGTTCGCACCCCCGGTGCGGCGCCGTGCGACGGCTCGACGAGCGTACTCTCAGTGCTAGCGGCCCGCGGCGGTTTCTCCGATCGCGCGTGGGTGCAGCGCGTGTTGGTGGTGCGTGGCTCGTTGGAGCGTCCGCAAACCTTCAAGATCGATATCGGCGGCGCGCTCACGGGTGATGCCGTTAACTTTGCGTTGAAGCCTGGTGATCTCGTCTACGTGAGTGCTCGTCCGTGGATCCGCGCCGAGGAACTGCTTGATCGCGCGGCCAGTGCCTTCGTCGAGTCCGCCGTCATCACGTGGACCGGAATTCACGTTGGTCCGTCCACTTCTTCGCCCACCAATTCTACGACGCCATGAAATATCCACTTCACTCGTTGGCCGCCCTCTCGGTGGCTGCGGTCCTTTTCTCGGGCTGTCAAAATACCCCCGTTCCAATTGTAAGGCAGGGAGCTTCCCCAGGATTCGCTTCCACGGCGGCAACCGGCATGGTCTCGGTTGCGCCCGAGCAAGCGCTCGACGCCGCATTGCTTAAACCCGGAACCGATATTTTTCGCCTAGGCCCTGGCGACAAACTCGAGATCGAGGTCATGGGCGACGCCAATACGCGCGCTACCACCACCATCGGCCCGGATGGCAAAATCTACTATTACATTCTGCCGGGGGTCGATGTCTGGGGTCTGACGCTCAGCGAAGCACGCGAACGTATCAGCCAAGGGTTGCAGCGCTATCTGCGCGAAAAGCCCGCCGTGGCAATTTCGCTTCGTTCGGTGGCCAGTCAGCGGGTGTGGGTACTGGGCCGAATTAACACCCCCGGGGTTTACACCCTTGGTGGGCCTACGACCCTGCTCGACGCCATCGCGCAGGGCGGGGGATTGGCCGCAGCGGGGCCAGGGGCCGGCCTCTCGGCCGGGCTCACACCCGCCGCGATGAGCGGGGGAGGCGGGGAGTCTGCGGACCTTTCCCGCGCTTTTGTGATTCGTCAGGGGAAGATGCTGCCGGTGGACTTTCAAAAGCTGCTGCGTGAGGGCGATCTCTCGCAGAACATCTACCTGCAATCGGATGATTTCATCTTTCTCCCGTCGATGCGCACGGCGGAGATTCACGTCCTCGGCGCTGTATCGCGTCCTCAATCGCAAAAAATGTCGGGTGCACTCACGGTTGCCCAAGCAGTCGCGATGTGCGGCGGCACCGCTCCTGACGCGTACGTCTCGAATGTCGCGATTTTGCGGGGTTCTCTCACGCAGCCGCAGATCGCCGTTATCGATCTTGGCAGCATCGTGCACGGCAAGACGCCTGATATTCGCCTCGAGCCCGGCGACATCGTTTACGTGCCCTACACTCCGTATCGGACTCTCAATCGGTACGTGAATTTGATTTTGGATACGTTTGCCCGCACGGTCGGCGTCAATGCCGGAGCGCACGCGGCGGGAGGCAACGTTTCGCCGGTTGGTGTAAATGTATCACTGCGATAATCTTGGGCCATCGGCCCGGTGTCAGACAAACACTGACAGGGAGCGTAGTCATCATCTGACGTCACTATCAGACGGCGGCGGATAGTAGGAATTTGTCGTCTCTGGCACTCTTGTCGCTGCAATGACAAGAGTGCTCCGCACCTTATTCTTCTGGCTCCTCCTCGGGCGAACCCTCTTCGCCGGTGGGGTGCACCCCGAGAATACGTGGGACTACAGCGTTCAAGTCACGGCTCAGGTGACGGCCCAACCGGCTCCCCGCATCACGTTGCAGTGGGAGCCCGACTCCCAAGGGAGCGCCACTGGTTACATCATTTATCGTAAGACTCCGGGCGAAAATGTGTGGGGCCCCGGCCGCAAGCTGGCGTCTACGGCCACTTCGTTTACCGATGGCACCGTGGAGGTCGGCCTCGCCTACGAATATCGCGTGGTGAAGTTGACGCGAGATTACACCGGTTACGGCTACATTCAAAGCGGGATCGCTGTACCCCTGACCGAAGACCGTGGCACGGTCTTGCTGATGATTGAGCAGGCGCATGCCGCAGCGCTCGCGCCGGAGTTGGCTCGGTTGGAGGAAGATCTCGTGGGGGATGGGTGGTCCGTTCGCCGACACTTGGTTGACCGCAGTGATTCGGTCGTGTCGGTCAAAGCGCGCATTCTCGCGGACTACGCGGCGGCGCCTGCTAAAGTGAAATCGGTCTTTTTGGTGGGTCATGTTCCCGTGCCGTACTCGGGGAAGTTTGCCCCCGACGCGCACCCCGATCACGTCGGTGCGTGGCCGGCGGATGTTTACTATGGCGACATGACGGGGGAGTGGACTGACACCTCGGTTAACTATCGCCAGACGATGAATCACGATTCGAATGACGCCAAGCGTCAGGGCAACGTGCCTGGCGACGGCAAATTCGATCAATCCACGATTCCCGGTGTGGTCGCACTGGCGGTGGGGAGAGTCGATTTCGCGAATTTGCCCGGCCGTTCCGGCAAGGCAGGCGAGGGGACTTTTCTGAGCGAAGTGGAACTGCTCCGCCAGTACCTCAACAAGGACCATGCGTTCCGCCATGCGCAAACGCGCGTGCAATCGCGCGCGCTGGTCGGTGACTATTTCGGGCTGCGCGGCGGCGAGGCATTCGCGGCCAGTGGGCATCGGAGCTTCGCCCCGCTCGTCGGATCGGCGAATGTCGATAATCTCAACCTTAACGCGGGCCAAGGTCGGGGTCAGTGGATCTCCAAGCTCGCGAGTCAAAATTACCTCGTGGCCTACGGCTGTGGACTTGGCTCCTATCGCACGATCGAAGGCCTGGGCCGCTCCGGTCCGCAGGATGAGGGCGACGCCGAGGAGTTGGTGCGCAAGGATGTGCGGGCCGTCTTCACGCTCGTGTACGGCAGTTGGCTCGGCGATTGGGACAGCGAGGATAATTTCATGCGCGCGATCCTCGCGGCGCCGACCTGCACACTGACGGCCGCGTGGTCAGGCCGCCCGCATTGGTTCATGCATCCGATGGCGCTCGGTGAAACCATCGGCTACGTCACCCGGCTCACGCAGAATAATTTCTCGCTCTACCAAAATCAGATCAACGGCTGCGTCCGCCAGACGCATATCGCGCTGATGGGTGATCCCACGCTGCGGCTGCAGAGCGTGGGGCCGGCGAAAAAAATTATCGGAAGAAATGTATTGGATAATCTGATACTGAGCTGGCAGGCATCAAGCGATACGGTCGTGGGCTATCACGTTTATCGCGCTCCCGCTGATGGCGGCGAGTATGTGCGGCTCACTTCTGCCCCGATCGTTCAGACCAATTTCTCCGTGAGAAACTTCGAGGCGGGCGCGAGCTACATGGTGCGGGCGGTGAAGCTCGAGACGTCGCCCAGCGGCACGTACTACAACGCCAGCCAGGGCATTTTCTGGCGTAGTGATAATTCCACTACACCGGCTTCCGATCGCGTCGCCGGCGTCGCTTCGCTCCAGTAAAAAATGCGGGTAGGGGCGGAGATTTCGCGCCGGGCCTTACCAGCGCGCGATGATTTTGGGTGACCTCGTGCAAGCTGCGGTTTCCCAGCAATCCGCAACCGCGAGATGCAACGTTTTTCTGAGTAGGTTTTTGCCCCAGTGGTTTTATAGGTGATTGGTGGATAACGTGATGCGGACGGATGGCGTCCGTGGCATGCTGCAAGCAATTAGCTTTTTGCGCCTCACTTCCGAGGTCGCCCAAAAAATCCAATCACATGAAGACTCAAATCAAAGCCACCCTCGCCTCCACCTTTGCCGCCGGCCTCGCCGCGTTTGCTATCGCCCAAGACACCTCCGCTTCGAAGGAACTCGTCAACGCTTACGGAGAGCCTGCGGGCTTCGGTAATCCCCCGGCCGTCGTCGTCGCTCTTCCCCTTCCGAACCAGTCGGTCCCGAGCGCTTCTACTCCCGGCTTCGCTGGTCTCTACCCAATCCGCGGCAATGTGGATCGTCGCAATTTCGAATCCATGGGCAGCTGGACCGAGCGCAAGCAGGCCGAGGCCAACGCCACGGTGAGCATCGGTGCCCTCGAGATTCTTGACTCGGGTCCGACGGGCCCGATCTCGCTCGAGGCTCAATCCGCCGCCACGGCTGAAGTGACCGGTGTGGTGCTCACTCGCATCAACGCCACGGACAAAGTCATGGCCTCGCTGAAGGCCCGCGCCAGCAGCCTCGATGAGGCATCCAAAGCCCGCTTCCAGGCTGCCGCCGACGAAGTCGCCCAGCGCCGCAGCACGCTGCGTGAAGATCTCAAGACCATGCGTCAGTCCGATAATGCCCAGTGGTCGGGCGCCCGCTCGGCCGTCGCCAGCAGCTACAACGCTTACGTGCAATCCCAGCACCGCGCTGAAGAAGCTGTCGCCCAGACGACCTCCCCTTCTGATAACTGAGACTGGAATCGTGTAGTGTAATTTCAACTACAGCATCGCGCCCCCGGCCTTTCAGCCGGGGGCTTTTTCTGTTTATCGCCAGGCCGCTAGAGCGGCCAACCGGTGGGCAATTTTTGTCAGACAAACACCGACGCTTCCCGCTTCCATTCTCCGACACGCAAAAGTTACACTAGCTGACACGGAGTTGCGCCACCTTCTGACGCGGTAATCAGACGGGCTCCACTATCGGGCAAAACCCGAAAAGTGGATACTGAGCGCGTATGATGAAGCTCTCAAAACGTGTCAGTGTCGCCGCCATCTGCGCGGCATTTGGTTGGTGTGTTGGTTCCAGCAAGAGTTCCGCAGCAGAGGTTGTTTGGTCTGATGATGCAACGCCCACGGGGGCAGTTCAGTCAGTAGGAGGAGACGGATGGAATTGGGTCTCCAGCAACCCCACGCCGGCGTTCGGTAGTCTTGCACACCAGTCAATTCTGGCCGCTGGGCTTCATGAGCATTTTTTTAACTTCGCGGGCGAAGCCCTTTCCGTGGCCGCAGGCGACACCCTGTTTGCTTACGTCTATCTCGATCCGGCCAATAAGCCTTCCGAGATCATGCTGAGCTGGTGCTCGGACGGTTGGGAGCATCGCGCTTACTGGGGTACCAACGCGATCACCTACGGCGCCAACGACACCGCGGGTCGCCGCAACATGGGGGCACTGCCCGCCGCCGGCGGTTGGGTGCGGCTTGAAGTCCCTGCCAGTGCGGTCGGCCTCGAAGGTCAGAACGTGACCGGTATGGGCTTCTCGCACTTCGATGGTCGCGCCACCTGGGATAAGACTGGAAAGTCCACGACGGCGTCTGGTTCTTCTGGCTCCACCGGCGGCACGACCGGTGGCACCACGACCCCCGCGGTCGCGAAAGATACCATCTGGACTGATGACAGCGTCCCCGCTGGCGCGGTGCAGCTGACCGATGGCAAAGACGATTGGAATTGGGTGAGCACTCCCTCTCCGGTTTCCGGCAGTGTCGTTCACCAATCCCGTCTCGGCGCCGGCGAGAAGACTCACTTCTTCAATTACGCTTCGCCACTCGCGATCTCCGCGGGCGAAGGTCTCTTCGCTTATGTCTATCTCGATCCGGCCAATCCGCCGACCGAGATCATGCTGAGCTGGTGCGCGGGCAACTGGGAGCATCGCGCTTACTGGGGTGCCAATACCATCAGCTACGGCTCCAACAACACCGAGAGCCGCCGCTTCATGGGCGCGCTTCCGGCCACGGGCAAGTGGGTCCGTCTCGAAATTCCCGCCAGTGTCGTTGGCCTCGAGGGCCAGTCGATCGTCGGTATGGGGTTCTCGCAGGTCGATGGCCGCGCGACTTGGGATCACTCGGGCAAGTTCACGCCGGGCTCCGGCACGGACACCGGCACCGTCACTCCTCCGGTTGTGACGCCTCCGGTGGTCACCCCGCCTGTCGTTGAGCCGCCAGTCGTCGCGCCCCCGGTTGTGACTCCCCCGGTAGTTACGCCTCCCGTGGTGGGCGACGATGTCGCCGCCGTCGTCCGCAGCTACAATATTGAGGGCACCTCGCTCCAGCTTGCCGAAATCGGCGATACGCTCCTCCACGTCCTCTCGCCAAATCTCCTGGAGCTGAAGCTGATTAACACGAAGGAAAAGAACGCCTCGCAGGTGAGCGCTTGGAATTTCGTCGATGCGAGCGGCAACTTTGTCGCTCCCTCCACTTCGAAGATCACGGTGAATGTCGGCGGTCAAAACGTTCCCGTCACCGCCGTCGGCTTCAAGCGCCGCGTCGCTTACGCCCCGCTCGTGAACTACGATCTCCGCGTCGAGAACAGCCTCTACCTCACGCTCGGCACCGCCGTCGCGGACAACGCCCTCGTGCAGGTCACCAATCCCGATAAGTCGCTCTGGGCTGACACGCAGAAATTCTCCGCCACCGCGTCTGCGCTCCGCTACAGCCCGGCCATCCATGTGAATCAAGAGGGCTACGTTCCCTCCCTGCAGAAGCGCGCGATGATCGGCTACTACCTCGGCGACATGGGCGAGATGAGCATCTCCGCTTCCTCGGGCTTCTCGCTCGTCGATGCTCGGACCGGTAACTCTGTCTACAACGGCACGCTCACGATCCGTCAGGACGTCGGCTACAACATCACCCCGATGCCTTACCAGAAGGTCCTCGTCGCTGACTTCAGCGACTTCAAGACCCCGGGCGAATACTTGCTGAAGGTTGCCGGTCTCGGTGCCTCGCTGCCCTTCGTCATCGATGAAGGCGTCGCGATGGGCTTCGCCCGTACCTACGCGCTCGGTCTCTACCACCAGCGCTCGGGTTTCGCGAAGAGCCTGCCCTTCACCCGGCACACGCACGGGGCGGATCACACCGCGGCGGCCCTCGTTCCCTCGCAGAGCGATTCCCAGTTTAGCTTCACGTGGAATTGCATCGCGAGCTACGGCTCCGTGCAGGGTTCGGACAATCCCACGCAGATCGCTCCTCGTCTCGTGAGTGAGTCCTCGCAGCTCTTCCCGTTCGTCCGCAAGGGCAGCGTCGATGTCACCGGCGGTCACTGGGATGCGGGCGACTACTCGAAGTACACCGCTAACAGCGCGACCCTCGTGCACTATCTGATGTTTACCGCGGACTCGATCCCCAGCGTCAAGGCCATGGACAATCTCGGTCTCCCCGAGAGCGGCGACGGCATCAGCGACGTCATGCAGGAAGCCAAGATCGAGGCCGAGTACCTCTCTAAGCTGCAGGACAGCGACGGCGGTTTCTACTTCATCGTCTATCCGAAGAATCGCGAATACGAGTCCGGCACGTTCCCGGAGCCGGGTGACCAGCAGGTCGTCTGGCCCAAGAACACTTCCGCTACGGCAGCCGGTGTGGCCGCTCTCGCGCAGATGTCTTCCTCCCCGCAGTTCAAGGCCGCGTATCCCGCACTCGCTGCCAAGTACCTCGATCAGGCCAAGCTCGGCTGGAGCTTCCTGATGAATGCGCTCAGCAAGTACGGCAAGGCCGGCGCCTACCAGAAGATCACGTTCTACTCCGATCACTGGACCCACGACGACGAACTCGCCTGGGCCGCCGTCGAGATGTTCCTCGCCACCGGTGACCAGCAATACGCCGCCAAGATCAAGGAGTTCTTCCCGAATCCGGCCGACACGAATACCTTCCGCTGGGGCTGGTGGCGCATGTCCGAGTGCTGGGGCAATGCCATCCGCAGCTATGCCTTCGCCGCTCGCACGGGCCGCCTCCCGGCCTCCGCGCTCGATGCCTCTTACCTCGCCGCTTGCGAGGGTCAGATCGTCGCCGCCGGTGATGATGTCGTGACCTGGTCGAACCAGAATGCCTACGCCACTCCCTTCCCCTACGAGACGAAGCGTGTCCGCGGCGCGGGTTGGTACTTCTCCCTCGATCAGGCTTCCGACGTCGCCGTCGCCTACCAGATCTCGGCCAAGAGCGCCTATGTCGACACCATCGTCGGTGCCATGAACTACGAGGCCGGCACCAATCCCGTCAACACCACCTACCTCACCGGTATCGGCCTCAAGCGCCAGCGCGAGATCGTACACCAGTTCGCCCAGTCTGATCGCCGCGTGCTCCCTCAGTCCGGCATCCCGCTCGGCAACATCCAAGCGTCCTTCGACTACCTGCAAAACTACGGCACCACGCTCAGCGCGCTCAGCTATCCGAGCGACGGCGCGGCGAATCCCTATCCGTTCTACGACCGCTGGAGCGATACCTTCAACGTGACGACCGAACTCGTCACGGTGAATCAGGGCCGCTCCCTGCTGGCCACTGGCTTTCTAGCAACCAAGACCGCGAGCGCTTCTCGTGCGTGGACCTCCGCTCCTGCACAGATCGTCGTCCCGGCCTCGGTTGCCCTTCTTGATACCCCTGTCACCCTCACCGTCAGCGTCCCCGGCATGGATCTCGCCGGTGCTCGCATCGTGTGGGAAGCGCGTGACCAGGAGCCTGCGTTTGGCTCGACCTACACCATCTCGCCGAAGAACAACGGCGTGCAATGGGTCGAAGTCGAAATCATGTGGACGGATGGCCGCCGCGCCTTCGGCACGGCGAACTTCACCGCCAACAGCCCGATCGTGAACTGGGTCGATGACGCCATCCCGGCGGGCGGTGTCGCTGGCTCCGAAGGCGGCGACGGTTGGAACTGGGTCAGCAATCCCACCCCGCAGTCCAAGAAGCTCGCGCACCAGTCCAATGTCGCCTCCGGCTTGCACCAGCACTGGTTCACCAACGCCACGTACACGATGGACGTGGCCAAGGGCGATACGCTCTTCGCTTGGGTGTATCTCGATCCTGCCGCCATGCCCTCCGAGATCATGCTCATGTGGCACGATGGTTCTGGTTGGGAGCACCGCGCCTTCTGGGGCGCCGACCGGATCAGCTACGGCACCCTCGGTACTCCCGGCCGTTACCGCGTGGGAGATCTGCCCGCCGGTGGTGGTTGGGTAAAGCTCACCGTTCCCGCCTCCGCAGTTGCCGTCGAGGGCAAGACCCTCTCTGGCATGGCATTCACCACTTTCGACGGTCGTGCCACATGGGACGCCGCCGGCAAGGCACAGTAACCAGCTCCAGGTCCTACCCACTGGAGCGGGCTTTCAGACCGCTCTGAGTTCATCAACACAGTCGCCGCCGGGCCGAAAAGGGTTAATCACCCCAGAGGCCCGGCGGCTTCTTTTTGGTCTATGCGGGGTTCATGCCGATACGTCTCCCGCTCGTTTTCCGCACTGTCCTCGTCCTTTTCGCCACGGTGGCATCGCTTTGCGCGCAGACTCGCAGTGCGACCGACGAACGCTCTCTCGCCATTCCCGTGCCTGGCGAACGATCCCTCCGCGTACTGTCGCCATCCTTGCTTGAGGTCACCGTCATCATGGTGAAGGAGCCCGACAGCACTCTGAAAAAGATTCAGTCCGCGCTCACGGGCGGTCCCGCCGCGCCCGAGAAGGCGCTGACGACCCTTGAGGTCGCCGTCGATGGCCAAACCGTCAAAGTCGCCGCCACGGGTTGGAAACGCCGTGCCGCCTATGCGCCCATCGCGCGCCGCGACATGCGGGTCTCGACCCAACTCTATCTCCAACTCGCCGCGCCGCTCGATCTCTCCGGTCCGATTAAAACTATCGCCGTGCGCGATCCCTCCGGCGCGCTAGGCGAGGGCAGCGATAAGACCCCGCTCACCGCCACGACCGAGCCTCGCCGCCTCAGTCCTGCGATTCACGTCAACCAAGAGGGCTACGTCCCCGATTTTCCCAAGAAAGCGATGATCGGCTACTACCTCGGCGATCTCGGCGAGATGCCGATCGCTGCGTCGCTCGGCTTCACCATCGTCGAGGCGAAGAGCGGCAAGGAGGTGTTCAAGGGTGATCTCACGTCCCGGCCCGATGTCGGCCAAAATATTTCCCCGCTCCCGTATCAGCTCGTACTCGTCGCCGATTTCAGCGCGCTCACCACACCGGGCGAGTATCAGCTCGTCGTCCCCGGTCTCGGCGCGTCCTACCCATTCCTAGTGGATGATGGTATCGCGATGGGCTTTGCCCGCACGTATGCGCTCGGGCTCTATGAGCAGCGCTGCGGTTGCAGCAACGATCTTCCGTACACGCGTTTCATCCATGCCGCCTGCCACGTCGGCTGGGCGCAGATTCCGTCACCGCAGTCCAACGATGAATTTAAGTTCACCTGGTCTAAAATCGAGGGCTATGCCGCCCAGCCGAGTCCCGACAATCCGCCGCAGGCCGCCGCGAAACTCACCAGTGAAGCCGCGCAGCTTTTCCCATTCGTGAAGAAGGGCACTGTCGATGTCGCGGGCGGACACCACGACGCCGGTGACTACTCGAAGTACACGATCAATAGCACATCGCTGATCCACTACTTGATGTTCACCGCCGACGCCGTCCCGGGCGTCGCCAAGCTCGACAATCTCGGCATCCCGGAGAGCGGCGATGGCATCCCCGATGTGATTCAAGAAGCGAAGTGGGAGGCCGATTTCCTCGCGAAGATGCAGGACACCGACGGCGGTTTCTACTTCCTCGTCTATCCGAAGACCCGCGAGTACGAGAGCGGCGCGCTCCCCGAGAAAGGCGACGCGCAAGTCGTCTGGCCCAAGAACACCGCCGTCACCGCGGCCTCCGTCGCCGCACTCGCGCAATGCGCATCATCGCCGGCCTTCAAGAAACATTACCCCGAGGCTGCAGCGAAGTATCTCAAGCAGGCCGAGCTCGGTTGGAAATTCCTCCAAGCCGCCATCGCCAAATACGGCAAGGATGCCGCGTATCAGAAAATCACCTTCTACGGCGATCACTACACGCACAATGACGAGTTTGCCTGGGCCGCCTGCGAACTCTACCTCGCCACGGGCAACACCGCTTATCACGAGCAGTTGCTCAAGTGGTTCCCGAATCCCGCCGATCCCGCGAGCTTCCGTTGGGGCTGGTGGCGCATGTCGGAGTCGTGGGGCAATATGATTCGCAGTTACGCCTTTGCCGCGCGCAGCGGTCGCTTGCCGAAGGAGAAACTCGATGCGCGCTACCTCGATATTTGCGAGGGCCAGGTGATCGCCGCTGCGCAGGACGCCTTGCTCTGGTCGCAGCGCAACGCCTACGCGACGCCGTTCCCGCTGCCGACGAAAAAGACGCGCGGTGGCGGCTGGTACTTTTCGCTCGATCAAGCCTCCGATCTCGCCGTCGCGTGGCTCATCGAGCCGAAGCCCGCTTACCTCGACGCACTCGTCGGCGCGATGAACTACGAGGGCGGCACCAATCCCGTCAACGTCACGTACCTCACTGGTCTCGGCATCAAGCGCCAGCGCGAAGTCGTCAGTCAGTATGCGCAAAACGACCGCCGCGTGCTCCCGCCCACTGGCATCCCCATTGGCAACATCCAAGCCGGCTACTCCCACTCCGGCGTCTACGGCACCGAGTTGCGTGAGATCACGTATCCCAACGACGCCGCCGACTCCGCCGCCTTCGCGATCTACGATCGCTGGAGCGACGCCTTCAACGTCACCACCGAATACATCACGGTCAACCAAGCCCGCGGCTTCCTCGCCTCCGTCGTCCTCGCTTCGCGCACCAAGGCCATCGAGCGCCCGTGGCGCGCCAAGCCGGCTAAGATCATCGGCTCCGTCGGCTCGCCGATGCGCGTCGAGGTCGAGGGCGAAGACCTTTCCAATGCCCGCATCGTCTGGGAGGGTCGCGATCAAGAGCCCGCCTTCGGCTCCACCTACCAAGTAAAACCGAGCGCCAATGGCGACACCTGGGCCGAGGCTGAAGTCGCTTGGCCCGATGGCCGCCGCGCCTTCGGCAGCACGTCGCTCAAATCGGCCAGCGGTGAATTCACGTGGTTCGACGACGCTCTTCCCATCGGCGCGAACCCTTCCGCCAACGACGGCGAGTGGGCCTGGTCCGCCGCCGACCCGGCCCCGCAATCCGGCAAGATGTCCCATCGCTACCAACGCGCCGCCGGCGGCTCCAGCGAACACTGGTTCACTGGCGCGAGTTCCACGATGTCCGTAGGCGAGGGCGACATACTCTTCGCTTGGGTCTATCTCGACCCCGCCGCGCCGCCCAAGGAAATCATGCTCATGTGGAACGACGGCAGCTGGGAACACCGCGCCTACTGGGGCGCCAACGTCATCACCTACGGCAACAACAATTCCCCCGGCCGTCTCCGCCTCGGCGATCTCCCGCCCACCGGCAAATGGATCCGCCTCACCGTTCCCGCCAAAGCCGTCGCCCTCGAAAACACCGAGGTCAACGGCATGGGCTTCGCCCACGTCGACGGCAAAGCGGCGTGGGATTCCACGGGCCGCGCGGCGACGAAGAAGTAGCAGTACGAGATTGGATGTAGCGCCGGTATCCGACCGGCCTCTGCCTCGAGACCAAAAGCAAAAGGCCGCCTTTTCAGGCGGCCTTCGTTGTTAAAGTCTACGTGAAACTCTGCTCAACTCTTCTCTCACGATAAGGTCGACCTCACACCAGCGCTGCGCCCGCTGCCGCGTTGATCGGCGTGCGCTCGTCGGCGGAGTCTTTCTCCATAGGTGTTTCTTCCGGGGCTGGGATCGCCGCCTGCGTGATCGGCGGCGTGTTTTCGATGACGCCGTGCGCGATCGCGTAGCGGGTGAGGCCGGCGATCTCGTGGATGTGCAGCTTGTTCATGAGCTGCTGGCGGTGCTTCTCGATCGTCTTGATGCTGAGATTAAGGGCAGCGGCGATCTGCTTGTTGCCATTGCCCTCGGCGACGAGCTGCAGCACTTCGAGCTCGCGGCTCGTGAGCTGTTCGCTGCGGCGGCGGAGGGGGCGGCCCTTTACGTAGGCGCCGCGATAATAATCGAGCAGGCGACGCGAAATGGCGGGGCTGAAGAACGCGTTGCCCTTCTGCGCCTCGTGGATCGCCTTGATAAGATCGTTGGCGGCGGTCTGTTTGATGAGATAACCGCAGGCGCCGGCATCGGTGAGCTGGTGCACGTATTCATCATCTCCATACGAGGAGAGGATGAGCACCTTGGCCGAGGGATTGTCGCGCATGATCTGGCGGGTGGCCTCGAGGCCGCTGAGGTGGGGCATCGCGATGTCCATCACGATGACGTCGGGATTCAGCGCGCGCGCCATCTGGACGGCTTGGCGGCCGTTGTCGGCTTCGCCGACGACGACAATGGAGTCCTTCGCTTCGGAGGCGAGGAGGGAGCGGAGGCCTTGGCGGACCACGGTATGGTCATCAGCGAGCAACACAGATATCGTTTTCATGGGAGTTGGATTTTGGTTCTAGTTGAAGCGGGAGTCCCGCATCGGAAAGGGGGACCTGGGCCGTCACGCGCGTGCCGCGCCCGGCGACGGATTCGATGGAAAATTTACCGTGCACCAATCGCACGCGCTCCTGCATGCCGAGCAGGCCGAGGCGGCCGGTGCGCTTGCCGAGCTTTTCCTCGACGGAAAACGCTTTGCCATTGTCGGAGACCTCCATCGTGAACTCGGCCGCTGTGGCGCTGAATTCGATTTTCACCTTCGTCGCGTGCGCGTGCTTCGCGATGTTATTGAGCGATTCCTGCGCGATGCGGAAAAGGACTTCACCGCGCTGGCCGGTGATGCGACCGATCTCGGCATGCGTGCCCAGTTCGACCGGCAGGTGCGTGCGCTCGGAAAATCCGCTCACGAGCGCGCGGAGGGCAGGGTGCAGCCCGAGGTGGTCGAGCATGGCCGGCCGCAGTTCGCGGGCGAAGATGTGCACCGTCTCCATGCTCGACGCCAAAAGTGATTCCGCGTCCGCGATTTTCTTCCGCAGATCCACGTCCGAGGTGGCGTGGCGCTTGAGCATCGCGATCGTCACGTTTACCGCGGTCAGGGCTTGGCCGATCTCGTCGTGCAATTCGCGGCTGATGCGTTTGCGCTCTTCTTCCTGCGCGGTCAGCACCTGTGCGGACAGGTCATGCAGGCTCTCCTCCATCGCTTTGGCCTTTTGGAAGAGTTGAAAGTAGTGCTCCTTGGCCTCGCGCAACTGTGCCTCGGTGCGCTGACGCATCGAGATCTCCTCCTCGAGCTGCGCATTGCTGAGGGCGAGCGCCTCATTGTGACCCGCGAGGGTCGTATTCATTTGCTCCAGCCGCTCCCACGCGCGGCGAAAGCCTCGATGCGCCGCTTCAAAAGGCGAGAGCGTCTCGAGCAAAAATGCCTCTAGCATTGGAGCGCAGCGCACCACGACGGCTGGATCGGGCGATACTACGCCATCGTTCAGGGCCTGATGGTGGAGACGGATGACGTCGAATACGCCCAGCCCCGCGCTCATTGCGGCCCGGCCCAGTTCGTAGGCCTGTTGCAGCGTAGCTTCAGTGGGCTGCACGAGATAATCGCGCAGGGCACTGTGATAGGTAATGGGCAGACTCGACGTGCTGTTATTCATGCGCCGCTGGAAAAGCGCGCTTTAGGCTGCGTGAGAATGGGCGATGTCCTGAGGGAGCCACTTCGTCATCGTGACCGTGGTCCCTACGCCCACCGTCGACGCGATATCAAATTCGTCCATCAGCCACTTTGCCCCCGGCAGGCCCATGCCAATGCCGCGGCGCGTGGAGTAGCCGTATTTCATCGCCTGGGCCACATCGGGAATGCCCGGGCCTTGATCGCGCGCCACGATTTGCATCCCGCGACGGCCGTCGCGCACGATGGCATGAATGGTCACTTCGCCCCGGCCGGCATGATCGACAATGTTGCGCGCCACTTCGGAGATCGCCGCAGCGATGAGGGTCACATCCGCCCCGCTAAAACCGAGGGTCATGGCCGTCGTCCGGCCCCGTTGACGGGCGGCGACGATATCGACCGTGGATTTCACGGCGGTGTTGATGTCGTTCTGGAAAGTCCCCGAGTCGAGGGGGGTGGCGAGAGTTTGCATGGTGGTAAGTGTCGAGTGCAGGCTGGGCGGTTCTTAGCGCAAAGCGTTGCGGATAGGTCAGTGGTCGGTGGCTAGCGACCGGCGGGTGAGGAAAGCAGAGAAGTGGAGGTGGATACCAAGGGACTGGGTTGAATACCTGCCGCATAGTGGCGCACCGGGCTGGGCTGTTCCCCTCCTAAGTGTCGATGGCTTCCCGAGGCGAGTATGGGGGATTCCCCGATGCTCCCGGGCTTTTCATGATCTGGCTGACGTATCTCGGCATGGGGTGTATAGGCAGGGGTGAATACGGCATTCACCTACCCACTGGTTCCTTGGGGTGCGTGACTAATGCGTGACGAGTTTCCGACGCATTCCTTTCCCAGTCGTCCGTCCCTCAACTTCCATGCGATTGCTGTTTGTTCATGAAAAGCTGGGCGCCTTTGGTGGTGCCGAAGCCAATATTCTGGTCGTCGCGACCGAATTGGCCGCGCGCGGTCATGACGTGGCGCTCGTTTTTGCGGAACGCAGTGGGAAAGGGGAGGGTGAGTGGGAGCAGGTGTTCACCCAGCGCTTCCAGCTAGGCCCAGTCAATGGGCCGGCCAACGCGGCAACCGTTGCTGCCGCCGTGGGGCAATTCACCCCAGACCTGATTTTCGTCCACAAGATGTCCGACGCGAGTGTCTTGCAGGCCTTGATCGATTCGTCGATCCCCGTGGTCCGCATGGTCCATGACCACGACTTGTACTGCATGCGCGGATACAAGTATAACCCGCTCAATCGCCGCATCTGCACGCGCGGTGCTTCGCTCTACTGCGTTTTCCCGTGCGGCGCGTCGGTTTGCCGGGGTAGCGGCAAGTTTCCCGTGCGCTTCGTCAGTTACTTTGCCAAGCGCCGCGAGATTGCGCTCAACCGCAAGTTTCACCGCCTCATCGTCGCCACCGATTACATGCGCGAGGAGCTGCGTCGTAACCAATTTTCCGATACCCAAATTGAGCTCCATGCCCCGGTGCCGCGCCAGAACACGACCGCCTTACCCGCCAATTTCGGTCCGCGCAATCGCATCGTCTACGCAGGACAGATTATCCGCGGCAAGGGCGTCGATGTCCTGCTGGAGTCTCTCGCCCGCGTCACCGTGCCTTACGAATGCCTCATCGTCGGCGATGGGAGCCATCGCGCCGAGTGCGAGCGCCTCCGCGACCGTCTCGGTCTGCAAGATAAGGTCAAGTTCCTCGGCTTCCAGCCGCAGGCCCGCTTGGCCGAGTACTATCGTGACGCGTCGCTTTCCGTCATGAGTTCGCTCTGGCCGGAGCCTTTCGGCGCCACCGGCCTCGAGGCGATGCGCTGCGGGTTGCCGGTTGTCGCTTTCGATGCCGGCGGCATCAGCGAATGGCTGATTGACGGCGTAAATGGCTTCCTCGCGCCGTGGATGGACCGCTCCGCCTTCGCGACTCGCGTCGAACTGCTGCTCAATGACAAAGCGCTCGCTCGCCAGTTGGGTGAAACCGGCCGCCGCCTCGCGGCTGAGAAATTCGGATTCAGCGCCTACATCGATGGCCTCGAAGATCTCTTCGTCCGCGTCGCCTCGCGACCTGCCTCTCCTTCTCCCGTGTCCGCTCTTTCCTGACTCCTCTTCTTCTCATGCGCTCCAAACTCTCTAGTCTCGATCCGAAGTTGGTGGGAAATTTCGAATCCTTCCGCCGTCCGTCCAGCCTGTGGCGTCTGAAGGCCCGCATGGTCTTCCGTCGGTTGGCGTGGCGTTGCATCATCGGCAGCGCGTCCGCGATGAAGCGGGTGGTCGATATCGTCGGCAGCGCCTGCGCGCTCCTGCTCCTGAGCCCGGTGCTCGCGGTCGTTTCGCTGCTCGTGAAACTCGACGGTGGCCCGGTGATCTTCGCCCAGACGCGCGTCGGCCGCTGGGGCCGGGAGTTCAAGATGTTCAAGTTTCGCTCGATGCGCACCGACGCCGAGCAGCGTCTCGCGGCCTTGCTCGCGGCCAATCAGCACACCGGGGGTGTCACGTTTAAGATCAAAAACGATCCTCGCATCACCCGCGTCGGCCGTTATCTGCGCAAATACTCCATCGATGAATTTCCCCAGTTCTTTAACGTTCTCATCGGTGACATGTCCCTCGTCGGCCCGCGCCCGCCCGTGCCGCGTGAGGTCGCGCTTTACTCGATGGCCGATCGCCGTCGTCTCGCGGTCAAGCCTGGTCTCACCTGCATCTGGCAGGTGAGTGGGCGCGCGGAAATCGATTTCCCCGGCCAAGTCAGCCTCGATGTGCGCTACATCGAGAGCCAGAGCCTCTGGGAGGATATTCGCATTCTTTTCCGCACGATCCCCGCCGTCCTCTTCGGTTCTGGTGCTTACTAAAATTTGAACATGAAAACGGTCCTCATCTGCCCGGCCATTCGGCCGGCCGTGCCTCAACTCTCCGAGACCACCCCACTCGCTCTTGTCCCCGTACTCGGCGAAAGCCTGGTGAATATCTGGATCGAGCATCTCGCCACCCTCGGTGCTCGCCACGTGATCGTGATCGGTTCGTATCGTGCCGATGCCATCCGCGCCGCCATTGGCGATGGCGGTCGGTGGGGGGTGAAAATCGAGTTCATCACGGTTCATGACGAGCCGACTGTGGCCGAGGCGTCCGCCCGTTTTCGCACCGACGGCGATAGCGCCTGGCTCTCCGCTCCAAACGATATTGTCGCGATGAATCACCTACCGGACCGAGCCGATCTCCCGCTCTTCGATAGTTACGCCGCGTGGTTTGCCGCCTTGGCGGCGTGGATTCCGCGCGCGCTTACACCGGCCCGCGTCCGGGTCCGGGAGTGGCGTCCCGGTGTCTGGGTCGGAAGTGGTGCCCGCGTCTCTCCGACTGCTAAAATCCAGGCCCCCTGCTGGATCGGCGACCACGCCACGGTCGAGTCCGACGCCGTCGTCGGCCCCAATGCCATCCTCGAGGAGCGGGCCGTCGTCGATTCCGGTGCCACCGTCGCCCACAGCGTGATCGGCCCCGACACCTATGTCGGCCGCCTGATGTCGGTCTCACAATCGCTCGCGACCGGCAGCCAACTCGTAAACTGGCGCACCGAGTCGATTCTGCGTGTGCCCGATCCGTTTCTCCTCTGCTCGCTGCTCGAGCTGCCGTCCCTTTTGCCGACGAATCGTGTTACGCAGGCCGCCGCCTCGTTGGCGCGGGTGGCGCTCAAGCCTCTCGGTCTGATCACTGCGCTCTTTTCCACTGAAATCGCGCCGGTCTCTCCAAACTCTCAAACCAATCTGCGGTCTAAACGCGCTCCATGAAAATTCACAACGAAGGGCAAAATCTGCTGGTCTCGGATATCTCTGAGCTCACAGCTGTAAATTCCGGCACCTTTCGCGACGAGGTCCACGCTGCACTGCCTGATTCTCCCGGTGTCATTGACATCGATCTGTCGAAGACTCGTTTCGTCGACAGCAGCGGTCTGGGCGCGCTATTCGCGCTCTACCGCGCCGTGGGCGATACCGCAGGCACTTCCCTGCGAATCCTCAATCCGACGCCGGAGATCCGGCAACTGCTCGAACTCACGCAAATGGAGCAGCTCTTCGAAATCGTCCCCCGCTGATCACGTCCATGGGTCCAGCAACTTTGGAACCGGATCGGCCGGCTACGCTTCGCCTCGCCTTCCCGCCTGATCACCCGTCGGCCCGTGCGGCCGCCGCCACGGTCCGACGATTCTTTGCCGAGCAGGGAGTCTCGGAGAAGGAACTCTTCGCCTGCGAACTCTGCGTCGCAGAAGCCTGCAACAACGCGGTGGAATATCTCGCCGCCGACGGCCCAAGGGAGAACGCCTTCCTCGACGCAGTCTGCGGTGCGTCGCAACTCGAGATGCGTGTCACCGATCACACGCCCGGCTTCGAATGGCCCAAGACGATCACCAAGCCGGCGGTGCACTCCGACCGCGGCCGTGGCCTCTACCTCATCCATTCCTTTATGGACGAGGTGAAGTACCTGCGCGGCGCGACCGAAAATGTTCTTATCATGCGCAAAAAGCGCAGTGCACCGCTACCCGGGCATAAACATGAGGATGCCGCTATCACTCTGGACGCGGCGAAGGTTCAACTTGCCGAGTGCAAGCGTGCCATCTCGGCGATGGCCCGGGAACTGGGTTTTCGTACCGAGACGCTGTCTGCTATCTTCCGCTGCTGTGCCGATCTGGGCCGCGCTGGCATGAATGATGGATTCGTGGCGCGCATGATCGAGGACATGATGCATCTCACTTCGACCGATTGGTACGTGCTCCGCTATGTTTCAGCGGATCAGACTCAGCTCGTTGTCGAGGCATCCTCCGAGTTGCGTGAGCTGCTTCCTTCTTTGGCGGTTCCTCCGCCCGGCGAAGGTCTAGGGCTCAGTCTGGAGAGCCGCGCCGCGGCCACACGCAAGCCTGTCCGTATCGAGGCCTCCACGCCCGTCGAAAACGAGCCCCTGCGGATCGCGGGTGCCGCGGCCAATGGCGTCATTTACCCGTTGGTGTTTAACGACACACTCGTCGGCACGATCGCCGTGGGCCGGCGACAGGGCGATTTTGTGTTTGGCGAAGTCTACGAAGAAGTCGTTCGCACCTTCGCGGAATTTCTTGCGATTCAAACAGCGGGGCTCCGGCATCGGCAGGAGGATCTACGCAATCAGCTCTTCGCGCGTGAACTGGACATCGCCCGCGTCATTCAGCGGTCCCTGCTCCCAGTTACGCTGCCGCAATTGCCCGGCTTCGGTTTGGCCGGCGGTTGGCACTGCGCGCGCGAAGTCGGCGGCGATTTCTACGACGCCATCGCGATGAACGAGCACACGGTCATGCTCATCGTGGCGGACGTCATGGGTAAAGGCGTACCGGCCGCTCTCTTCGCCACTCACCTCCGTGGTCTCTTGCGAGGGCTGTCGGCGCGATTCGACGACCCGGCACAACTCCTCAACCGCCTGAATCGTCTCCTCTACGAAGAACTTTCTGCGGTCAGCATGTTCATCACCGCCCAGGTTGTCGTCGTCGATACTGCGGCCCGCACGGTCACTGCCGCTGGCGCCGGCCATTGCCCCTTGCTTTACGTCAAAGATGATGGTTCCACCGTGGCACCGCTCGCCACGCAGGGGATGCCGCTTGGTGTCATTCCTAATGCAGAATATCGCTCGCGCTCTGTGACGCTTGGGGCCGCGGCAACCATCCTCCTTCACACCGATGGGCTCACCGACGCGCGGAATGTGGCGGGCGAGAGCTTTGGTCAGGCTCGGCTCGCGGCGTGGCTCGCGGCCAATCACGGTCGTGGCCGTAGCGCCACAGAACTGCGTGGCCGCCTTGCCTCCGAGTTGACGCGCTATCGGGGCGATGCGGCGATGGCGGACGACCAGGCCTTTCTTCTCCTGACCGAGGAGGTCTCCGAGGAATCGCGCGACACCGCCGCTTGGTTTCCGCACGCCATCACCGCGCGCCGCGTCGCTAACGCTCAGGTAAACTAATCGTACGGCTCCACTTCACCTATGAAAAAAGTCCTGCCACTTTTCGTGTTCATTGACGCTTGCGGTTGGGAGATCATCAAAAACGATCCGTTTGCTCAGGCGCTGGCCCCGCATCGTCGCAAGCTCCGCTCCGTCTTCGGGTACAGCTCGGCGTGCGTTCCCTCCATCCTCGCTGGTACCTGGCCCGTGGAGCACCGCAACTGGTGCTACTTCGTTTACGATCCGAAAAACTCTCCGTTCAAGTCGCTCGCTAAGCTCCGCTGGCTCCCGCGCGCTGTGACGAGCCGCCGCATGTTTCGCCATCGGCTTTCGAAGATGGTCAAATCGAGTCTCAAATTTCGCGGCTATTTCGACCTCTACAATATCCCCTTTAAACACATCGCGCGTTTCGATTTTTCGGAGAAGAAGAGTCCGCTCCAGCCCGGCGGAATGAATCGCGGCCCGAATATTTTCGATCACCTCCAGGAGCGCGGCATACCGTATCACGTCAGCGATCCGGCCCGTGGCGAGCGGGGGAATCTCGATGCCCTCATTTCGGATATTAAGCAGGAAAAGATCGATTTCGCTTTCCTCTACTGGGCCGACCTCGACGGCCTGCTCCATCGCGTGGGCAACAAATCAGCGGAGATCCCAGCCAAGCTGCGCTCCTATGAGCCGTGGCTGCAGGAGCTCATGACCGCCGCCGGCGAGCACTACGATGAGGTCAATCTCACCGTCTTCAGCGACCATGGGATGGCCAACTGCGACAAGCATCTCGATCTCCGTTCGAAGATCGATGCGCTCGGTCTCGAGTTCGGCGTCGACTACGCGGTCGTCCTCGACTCCACGATGGCCCGCTTTTGGTTCTTCAACGACGCCGCTCGTAAAAAGGTGACCGAGTGCCTTAACCAAGTCCCCGAGGGTTACATCATGCCCGATGCCGAGCTTGAGGAGCTGGGCACGCTTTTCCCCGACCGTTACTTTGGCGAGATGATTTTCCTGCTGGATGAAGGCGTACTGGTCGTCCCCAGCGACATGGGCGAGCGTCCGATCACGGCCATGCACGGTTATCACCCCGACGATCCGCAGAGCTATGCGAGCTTGCTCACGAACTACACCGAGGTCCCCGCGGACATCACCGCCATCCCGCACGTGTTCAAACTGATGGCTGCGCAATCTGAGCAAGCGGCCGTCGCTAACGGCTCGATAACCGCCCGAGCGCCCCGCGTCGCCGCGAGTTCCGTCCCAGCAGTCGCCGCGGTTAACTGAACCGACCTCGAATTGCTAATTCTGCAAAAAAGAAGGGCGGACTACAGTCCGCCTTTTTTGCGCCCAAAATATTTAATCGGTCGGACGCAAGTTTCGTCCGCTTCCGATTGATTCCTCATTCGTGTCTCTTCGTGTTTCAATGCAGGCGAACGCCGACGCGGCCGCTGACGCTTAGTTCAACGGCACGCTGCCATTCGCCACATCGCTGAAGGAGACGACGCGCACGTCGTTCTTCCGCTCGTCGAGCCAGGCGGCGACTTCATGCAGGACATCGATGAATCGATTATCAGGTTCGCCATCGCGGAAATATTCCCACCAGTGGGTGACGAGCACGGTCAAGGTCGAGCCCTCGACCGCCGCTCTCACTTGCCCGGCGATTTTATCGTAGGGGCGGTGATAGGAGAGAATGCAGCCGGGGTGACTAAGCAGCGCAGTGCGCCCCGCACGCCAGTGCGGCCGGCGAAAAATTTTTTTCCCGGCGTAGGCCGGCCACCACGAGCGGGGAATGCGCCCGGCCTCAAACCACCCGGTCGAGATCACCGGGAAGCGCGCCGCTACTTCGAGGTAGGCTTCGCGCGAGAGCTTGTCGTAGGGGGCGACAAAGGCGGCCGTCGCATCGAGGCCCGCTTCTTTCAATCTAAGGGTGCCGCGATCCAGTCGCGCCCCGAGCTGTTCGCGGTCGGTGTCGCCGAATTCGAAGTAGTCATGGTGGCATCCGTGGTGGACGATGCGATAGCCGGGCTCTGAACGGAGGTAATTGACGAGTTCCTTGTTCCCCGCGATCGGTTCATGGGCCCGCGTGCTGGGTTTCCCTGAGGTGATAAACCCCTCGAGCTTCTGATCAGGCGTACGCACATCGCTTCTGACATCGGGGATGGTGGCCAGATTTACCGGCATGCCCTGAGCGAGAAAGGGACGATAGAGACGCTCGAGGCACGCGGTCGGCGTGAGAGCGTTGGTGTCGTCGTCACGCAGAATGACGTAGTGCATTTTTTTCCTCGATCAGGTGCGAGTAGAGTTTGCTCATGCGGCCCGCCAGGACCTTGGTGTCGAATTCAGCCACGACGCGCGCGCGACCCGCTTTCGCCATCGCGGCATTGTGAGGATCGTCCGACAATACTTGGTCGACCGCCGCGTGAAATTCCTCGGGTTTATCTAGGTCGAAGAGAAACCCGTTGCGCCCGTGGTCGATCATCGCCTTGGCCCCGGAGGTCCGATTCGAAATCGACACCGTGCCCGCCGCCCACGCCTCGAGAATGATGAGGCCAAACGTCTCCGATACCGAGGGCAAGAGCACCGCGCGGGCCTCTTGCAACAAGCCGATGAGCCGGGGGTCGCCCGGCGGCAGCTTGCCCGGCAATAATACTTTCTCCTCGAGGCCGTCGCGCTTGATGCGCGCTTTCAACGCATCGCCGTAGGCTTGATCCGTCACCGCGCCGACAAACACCATGAGCGCTTTCGGATGGCGGCGGGCGACTTCCGCCGCCTGCTCGACGAGCCACCCCTGGTTTTTTACGGCGTCGATGCGGCCAGGCATGAAAAGCACTTCGCGTCCCTCGATCATCGGAAACGCCCCCCGCGCCACGGTGCGGTAGTCGCGCGCGAATTCCGCCGCCGGCACGCCATGGGGTTGGACAACGACGCGGCGATCTGGGTGGCGTTCGCGAATGAGCTCCGCCTCGCGGGGATTGCAGGTCACGATGGCGTCGGCGCGAGAGAAGATGTGGCGCGACCGCAGCATCCAGCCGACGGCCTTGCCCCAATCCCAGCCATTGCCGGCGAGTTGGCCGAGGTCTTTCCGCACGGCTGCGGGCAGATCGTAGGCACCGCCGTGAATACTCACGACAAAAGGCTTGTGCTGGCTGCGTGCCACAGTGTGGGCGATCGCACCGAGCCGGCCGAGGGCGTGCGAATGGATCACGTCCAACCCGGGCTCACGCCAAAGCATTCGCAACAGGTCCACCGAGATGACATTTCCACCCACCGCGACCATTTGCTTCCGCCGTTCGGCCGAGATGCCCCAGACTGGCACGACGGCTTTGAAGCGCCGCATGGTCCCGCCGCTGGCGGTGAGGGGATCCGAGATCGGCGCCTTGTTAGTCGGCAAGCTCGGCGCATACACGATTGATTCCGCCTCGTTTTCGGCGAGGCCCTTGACGAGCAAATGGATTGCCGTCTCGGTGCCGCCCCATTCGGCAGGATCGTATTTACGAAGGATGTGGGCGATGCGCATGGCTTAAACTTCTTGCGGGACGAGACCGGGCTCGCGCACGGGTTCGGCGGTCGTCTCGATGGCATCGTCAGCCTCAGCCGCCGGCGGCTGGGCCTTCTGCATTTTTCGCGTGTAGGCCACCGCCGCGAGGGCGCCGATCAGGACGTTAAACGTCGTCGTGATGGGCGACTGACGAAACACCCACTCGGTGATGCTTTGACCGAAAATTCCACATACGGCGAAAAACAACCCGACGCCCATCGTCCGCATGGGATCGTCGCGCCGCCCAAAGAGAAATGGGATACCCATGCCAAACCACCGGGCCCACATGCAGACGAAGATGATTAGGCCGGGAATGCCGAGTTCGCCAAGGGTGAGCGCGGCGAGATTATGGGCCGGCGCGGCGAGATACGCGTCGCCGAATACGTGCTCGATATCGTCGGTCCCATAGACCGACTCCAAATACTCGTAGTTTTGAAAGGGAAAACCGAGCTGTGGGCCGTAAGTCTTGCTGACGTGATAAGACCAGTTGTTAAGGCCGATCCCAAAGAAGTGCTCGGAGGAGATATTCTTGGCGAGTCGGAGGTAGATGCCACGGCCATCCACGTGGGCATCGAGATATTCTTCCTGGAGGGAGGCCTCGCCATACCGACTGGCAATCTGACTCCACAGGCCGGCGATGACGGCAAGGAGTGCAAGCGCCATGCCCATGCGCACGATGATCATCCGCGTCGTAAATTTCCACGAAGCGCAGAGGATAAACGTCCCCAGACAGACGGCGCCGAAAACCGGGATGCCTGCGCGCGAGACCGTCAGCAGCAGGCCCATGGCCGCGAGACAAGCGGAGATGCCGCCCAGCCACCGCATCCAGATATTCCACCCAGCATAGGCCATCGCCACCAGCGGCGGCGTGCACATGCAGAGATACATCGAGAGACTATTCGCGTGGTCGAGCGTCCCAGCCACCCGGTCGAGATGGGTGATGACCTTTTGCTTCACCGCCCACGCCCCTTGGATACCCACCGTCAGGGCGAGCGCGACGAGGAGAATCGTCCATTCCCGCTTGCTGCGAACGTAGGCGGCTGACGCCAAAAAGATGATCAGCCCCAGCACGATTTTCGACAGCTCGAATATCCCGTAGAGTTTCGGCTCGGAGATCACGACTGACACAATCGCATAGGCGAAATACGTCAGCATGAGCGTGAGGCCGCCCGGCCAGTACCAGCGTGGGCCATTATCCTCGCGCCGACCGAGCACCGACCCGGCGAGCACGGCGACCGCGAGTATTTCGAGGAGCGAGATTTGGATGCCGCGCGTCGTGCCACGGTACCAGGCTTCGCTGAGGAAATTCACATCCAGCCGCTCCGCAAAGACCGCGAGCATCACGATGCAGATGAAGAAAAGGTCGCGCAGGCGGCGCGACCAGATCGACAGAGCTGAACAGACGACCGTGAGCGTCGGGATGAGAAGGAGTGCGAGGACGTGCGACGCCTTCATGCCATCAGCGCTTGGTCGCGCTCAGCAAAATATTCGTCGGAACGAACAGGTCGCGCACTGGCTTGGCCATACCGCAGGTTTCCATCTTCACATCCGCAAAGCCCGCCTGACGCGCGATGCGCCCCAGCGTGTTTTTCGTATAGAAGCGGATGTGCGGATTCGACGGCGTGTAGTGCTCGTCGAACTTGAACATGGCGATCAAGAGATTCTTGAAATAGCCGTGATACGGCACCGTCACGAGCAGCTTGCCACCGGGAGCGAGGATGCGGTGCATCTCGCGGAGGGCGAAGGCGGGGTCAAACAAGTGCTCGAGCACCTCGGAGCACCAGATCACGCCAAAGGCATTGCTCGCGAAGGGAAACACCTCGGCGACGTCGTGCTGGCGAAACTGGATGCCGGGAAAGCGGCTCGCATTTTCCTGGATTTGGCGCTCGGAGATATCGATGGCCGAGAGGTTCTGCGTGTACTTCGCGAGTTCCTTGGTGAAGGAACCATCGCCGCAGCCCACCTCGAGGAAGGGAGTGGTGGAGGGGACGCCCGCGAGATTTTTGGCCATCCAGCGGCGGAAATTTTCCGCGTAACCTTGATTGTCGCCCGAGAACGTTTCTTTTCCGGTGTTCCAGTACGACTCGTAGTAACCTTTGATTTGTGGGACAGTGCTCATGTGGATTATTTGGTGCTAAGCTGGGGGGCGCCGATAATCGTTTGGCGTTGGGTTTTAGGCCAATAGGTTGAAACGCCGCGGCGAAGGAATCGCGCAGCGTGCCAGGACGAAATTAGAGTGAGGCAGAAGCCGGCCGCCGCGGCCGGGAAATGGGTGAGGCGGCGCATGCCACGCTGCTGGGCGAGCCGCTTCCAGCGGAAGGAGAGGAGATCGGGGAAGAGCTGCCAAAAATACTTCACGCCCTTCATGTGTTGCTGGATTAGACGCTTCAGCCAATCGGGGTCGTTCTGGTCGAAGCGGCGCAGCGTCTCGGCGAGATAGTTGCGGTCCTCGATCGGCAATGTCTTAAGGTATTCAACAATCACATACACCGTCGTCTGGCCGATCATCTGGCGCTTCTGGTTGTTGATGACATCCTTGATCGCGAGGTAAGGCTCGTAGAGGTGGGTGGCCTGACGGACGGAAACGACCTTCGTCGGATCGGAGGGGGCACGGAAGAAATCGGTGCAGATCGCGGCCTTGAAGAAGCCGTCGTCGTTGGCTACGACGTCACGGGGCAGGTAAAGCTTCCGGGCGATCTCGGTGCGCAGGCAGTAGAGCATGCCATTGAGGCGGCCGGCGATGTTGCCCGTCATATCCGAGGTCGCGAGGGAGATGCGCTCGCGCATCGTGTTGCGGCGCTTCAGCGCAATGTCCTTCACCGGCCAGTCGGAGGCGCCTTGGAGGTGGGGATCAAGCTCCAGCTCATTCAAGACCAACTCGATGGTGTCGGGGCGATTGAAAATGATATCCGCATCCATCACGCAGAGGAAGCGGGCCTCGGCCGAAGAAAACTCATGGATGAAGCGGTTCCAGGCGTTGTTGCGACCAGGCTCTGGGATGTCGGCCACCCAGGCTGAGAGACCGGCGCGATCTGGGTGTTCACGCTCTTGGCGGTCGAAAATCTCTCGCGTGACCGGCACCGTGCGATCCGTGCAGCCATTGGCCAGGCAGATCACTTCGCAGCGGAAGCCGCGGTCCGCCAGCCGGCGGAAGATCGACTGGGAGAAAAGGGAGGCCAGCATGGGCTGGATCGAATCTTCCTCATTCCAAGCAAGGATGCCGATGGAGAGGGCGATAGGAAAGTCGCTCGCGCTCGAGCTGGAGAGTGGGCTCATGACAACACTGACCGAGCCGGACGCAAAAAGTCTTCAACCTCGGAGTAGGTCTTCACCTTCCCCGGCGCGGGAAGCTCCCCAACAGGTCCCCGTCAACGACTGCGGTGTTTACCTGACAAACCCTCTGTCCACTTTATGCACGAATTCCCGGTCAGCATCGTACTGCGCTCGTACAACGAAGCTTGGGCCCTGCGTGATACACTGCCAGCGCTCGCAGCCCAGAACTACCGCAATTGGGAACTCATCGTCTTCGACTCCGGCTCCACGGATGGGTCCGTGGAACTGATTCGTGCCGCGCGGCCGAAGCACTTTATCCAACTCAAGCCTCAAGAGTATCGTCCTGGGCGCGTGCTCAATCAGGGCATGCAGCTTGCGCGCCATGACCGCGTGATCTTCCTCAATGCGGATGCCACCCCGCAGGGCAAGGGCTGGCTCGCCCCGCTGGTCTTGGAACTCGCCGATCCGCAGGTCGCCGCGGTCTTCGGCCGACAAATCCCGCGCCCGGATTGCCTGGCGCCCTTTGCCCACGACTACGACCGCTGTTTCGGACCCAAGCGTGACTCCGTGAATTGGGATCACTTCTTCAGTATGGTGAGCAGTGGCCTGCGCCGCGACGTGTGGGCCCGCCGAGGCTTCATCGAAACCATGCAGTACTCCGAGGATGACGAGTACACCCGCTGGTGCCGGTCACAGGGATTTAAGATTCGCTATGTGCCCGACTCGGTGGTGATGCATTCGCATAACTATACGCCGAAGCAGGCGTTCAAGCGGAGCTTTGGCGAGGCCTGGGCACTCGCGGCGGTGTCAAAGGATTCACCCGCCACTTACACGCCACCGCGCGCTGCGGCCGGCTGGGCTCGCGACGTCGTGGGCGATCTTGGGTTTTGTTTGCGCGAGGGCCACCTCCGCGACTGGCCCGCCTCTTGGGCGGTCCGCTGGCAGCAGCGCTTGGGCCGGATGCATGGGTTTCGCGCGGGCTGGCAGATGCACCGCGTCGATCAAGTCTTCTCATGAATCATTCCGGCATCCTTTCCGTGTCTACCACTCGCTCCAGTTCCGACCCCGTGATGCCCACGCTGGAGTCAAATCATCCACGGCGCCGCTTCACTCTCGATGGCGACGCTGCGCTAGAGCGTCATATCGAGCACGTGTGCCAGCGGGCGCTCAGTGGCATTCGCGGCATTTTTCCGGCTGAGGCGCTGGAGGCGGTTTTGCTCGGGGGCGGCTATGGGCGCGGGGAGGGTGGGGTGCTGCGCGACACGGCGGGCGACTGGCCCTATAACGATTTGGAGTTCTACGTCGCCGTGCGCGGAAATCGCCATTTCAACGAGATGCGATTCGGTCGGGCGCTCCACGTGCTGGGAGAAATTCTCACGCACCTCGCTGATGTGGAAATCGAGTTTAAAATCACGTCATTGGCTGAACTGCAGTCGCGACCCGTGAGCATGTTTTCGTACGACTTGATTGCCGGGCACCACTGGCTTTGGGGCGACGCGGCGGCCCTGCAAAAACTGCAACATCACCTCGTGGCGGAGCAGATCCCAATCTCCGAGGCGACGCGCTTGCTGATGAATCGCGGGACTGGTCTGCTCCTGGCGCGGACGAAACTGGCGGCGGAAAATTTCACGGATCTCGATGCCGATTTTGTGCGCCGCAATATCGCGAAGGCGGCCTTGGCCTGTGGCGATGCCGTGCTGACGGCGCGGGGACTTTACTCGTGGAGTTGCCGCGAGCGCCATCGGCAACTCGAACGGATCGCACGCCTGGAACCCTCGCTCTGGCATCAGGCGCTGCTTTTTCATCATGCCCAAGGCGTGCAGTTCAAGCTGCATCCGCAGACGGAGCCGCTGTCCCGCTTTGCCCTCGCGGCCCTCCATTCCGAGGTCAGCGAGCTGATGCGTGAATGCTGGCTGTGGATTGAGCGGAAGCGGCTCAACCAAGCGTTCCCTTCCATTCGAGCTTACGCGCAGTCACCGGTTGACAAGTGTCCCGAAACGCCCCGCCTGCGCAATGTCGTGCTCAGCCTGCGCGTCGATCGGTTGAGGCCGCGTTTGAACCCGCGGCTGTGGCGGCACCCCCGCCAACGTGTTTACCATTCGCTGGCCTTGCTGCTCTGGGAGCCGAAAGCGATATTGCAGGAGGAAATCGTTCGGCAATTGCAACGAGAGTTAAACACCCGTGCGACGTCCGTCCCGGAGTTGACGAAAGCCTACGAGGCATTCTGGCGCAGGGTGCAGTAGGCATTTTATCAGAGATTTCCCCACGTAATCCATCGGGGACCTTAGGTCGCACTTGGGCGAACGGAACTTTGCGAAACGCCAGACCGACTATTGGTGCTGAGGCGGCCAAAATAATGCGAATTCCCTGAATCCACGCAAGCGAGTGTCTTCCTGCTTACCGCCTTCTTATATATTACATTTCTAGTTCCTAGTCGCTCCTCCGACGGTCAAGCGCCGCGATGGGCGATAGGCCGACTCAAAATCAGCGGCGATTCTCCGCCTCTAACCCTTTCCACTTCGGCTTCACGTATTAATTCAAACCCACCAACCCAATGAACACGAAATATTCGCTCCTCGCATTAGGAGTTTCTGCCGCACTCGGCCTGATGGCCGGTTGTGCGTCCGATCCAGACTCGCATCTCGTCAGCGCTCCCCCGCCGCCAGCCCCCACGTTGGCTCCTGGCGCCGTTCCACCGGGCCAAACTGTAGTGACTCCTCAGGTCGTCGTCGCGCAACCGCAGCAGCAAATCTATACACCGGCGACCGCCACCACGCCGGCTACGGTGACGAGCTACGTCGTCACCCAAGCCCCGCCTGCGCCCCAGCCCGAGGCTGTCCCGCCCCGCCCATCGTCGAGCCATGTGTGGGTCGCCGGTTACTGGACTTGGCAAAACGAGCGTTATGCGTGGATGGCCGGCCATTGGGAAACTCCGCCCTATACGGGTGCAACGTGGATTAATCCTCGCTGGGCACCGGAAGGTACCGCTTTCCGGTTCTACGAGGGCCACTGGAATTAATTTCACCCAGATTTGAGGCCAACGGCCTCGATCTTGGTTAAAAGAAACGGCGCGGAAAATCCGCGCCGTTTTTATTTTTCATCGAAATCGAGGACCGCGGACTCAATGACGGATGAAAATCAAACTCTGAGGCGTCGAAGATCCGTGTGAACGAAATCATACGATCATACGACGCGAACGGATCGTTGACGACGCAGACGCAGGCCTGCGCGGCACATTCGGACGGCTGCGTGCTCTCTTACTCGCGCTGTTCCTTTGGCGCGGTGTGGGGCGGGTTGTTGCTGTACCAGATTACGACCCCTGCGGTGCCCAAGAGAAAAATGACTATGCCAACGACAATTCCGAAGTTTACCTTGGTCGTGCGTTTCTGGGGATTTACGAGGGGGAGATTGCTGTCTTTGTCGAAGCCCATGATGTTAGAAGGATTATAGACATGGAACGCCGCGGAGCAGGGTGGTTCCCGGGTGAGGAGACAAACGAGGGGTGACGTGGCTGCTGATTTTGGGGCTCGCGCTACAATGTTGCGCTCATCCGAACGCGGCGGTGGACGGAAAGACTGCGCAGCGGTCGCTAACGTCGAAGGGCGATGAGCGCTAGCCGGGTCAGGTTGCCGGGCTGAGCGTGAAGAAGAACGATCCACCGGGTGCTGGCTCCGCATCGTAGCCACAGCGTCCGCCTTGGAGTTCTACGAGGCGTTGCACGATGGGCAGGCCTAGACCGCGCGGGGCGTTGAGATCGTTCAATCGGTCGAACGGATGAAAGAGTCTTTCCCGCCGGTCCGCCGCGATGCCGCGTCCGCTGTCGCGAAGCCAGAAACGGTATTCATTTTCCAATTTATTCCAGCCGAGTTCGATCTTCGGTTTAGGCCCTGCGTGCTGAAGGCTGTTGAGGATAAGATTAATCCAGATGAGATCGATCCAAGCGGGCACGCCCGACACGGTCGGCCACGACGCGGGCTTGCTTACCGTGGCTTGGGCCTTGTTGATGCGTAGTTCGAGTCGTTGCAGCGTGCCCCACACGATCTCTTCCATGGTGACCGGCTGGAGGGGGAGCGGGTTGGCCGTCGCTTTGAGGACGCCGGCCGAGCGATCCAGCAGGGCTACGACTTCATCGACGGAGTCAGTTATCGATTGGTTGAAGAGCGCCGCCGTCTCCGGGTCATTCGCGGTCGGTTCGCGGAGGGCCTCGCTGGCGGTGCTGATGCAGTTGAGCGGGGTGCGGAGATCGTGCGCGAGACGACGGCTCACGGTACGGAGGTCGCCTCGCAGACGGGCGTTGTCGCGTTCGAGGCGATTTAGCTCCACGGCCATGGCGAGAGCTTGCGAGAGGAAGGGGGCGCTCCAGTTGCTGGCATCGACGCTGAGAAAGGGCGAATTCGCTCCGGTCGGTGAAGACTCCCGCGCGACTACGGTCCAGCGCGGCAGTCCGCGGCGGTCGAGCGCGGCGCTGGCTTTGCCGACGTCGCCGGTGCGGGGTGCGAGCAAGAGGAGCAATTCTGCTCCTTGTTCTGCGGGGGTGGCCAGCGCGTCGGTGAGGTTATTCGCACTTTTCACGGGCACGGATGGAAAAGCACGCGCGACGGCTTCCGTGGCGATGGTGTGGTCTGCAGTGTTTTCAGCACCGACGATTTGAACTGCGGCTATCTTGGGTGGCATTACTTAAGGTGGGAGAATTCGCGGTGAGATATTTAAGCGTGACGGTAGCCGAAGGCATCCGTCGAGAAGAGACGTCCGTCACCGCTAACCTTTAGTAGCGCCCGAGGGCACCGCGGTTGCCAAAATTTGAGTCATTGCGCTTTCCAACGCGGCGATATTCACCGGTTTAATCAGATGTTGAGCAAAGCCAGCCTGTCGCGAGCGGGCCACATCCTCTTCCATGCCGTAGCCGCTCAGAGCGATGCCGGACAGGGTGGGGCGGAGCGACCTAAGTTCCTCCATTAATTCATAGCCGTCACCATCGGGGAGGCCGATGTCGGAAATCACGAGCTGAATCTCGGCATTGGCCGCGGCCAGCGCGCGGGCTTCGGTGAGTGAAGCCGCAGCGATCACATCATAGTGGCGGCGACCCAGCAGCTGCGCGAGCGTGTTGCGCGTGGGCGCGTGGTCTTCGACGAGCAGTACGCGGATTCGTTTTGCCGGGGCGGCTGGTTTTGGGGGCGCAGGGGGGATCAGCGGGGCCGAGGTCAATGGCCAGGCGGGGGTCGTGCCGCCAGGCCGCTTCGAGACGGTGTGTTGCAGTGGAATCTCGATTGTAAACTCGGAGCCACAGTTGCGCCCCGTGCTGCTGGCTTTGATTCGACCGGAGTGCATCTCGACGAGCATGCGGGAGATGGCGAGGCCCAGCCCGAGACCACCGAAGCGATGCGATCCCCCTTTGGCGGCGTGCTCGCCTTGCGTAAAAGATTCGAAGATGTGGGCGAGCTCGTCGGTGGTGAGGCCGATGCCGCTGTCGACGATCTTCACGACGAGGACGCCTTGCTCGGCATCGTTGCGCGTCTGCACGCTCACGCGGCCAGCCTCGGGCGTGAACTTGACCGCATTCTTGAGCACGTTCCAGAAGACTTGCTGCAGACGGACCTCGTCGCCCCACACCGTCGTTTGCGTCGCACGGAAATCGAGGTCGAGGACGAGGCGCTTCGCTTCCAACTCAGTGCGCACAATGGCCAGCGCATCCTGCAGCACGGAGTGAAGGTTGACCGTGCGCATCTCGAGCGGGAGCTTGCCGCGGGTGATGCGAGTAAGGTCGAGCAGGTCGTCGATGAGGCGGGCCTCAAGGTCGACATTCTTACGAATGGCATCGAAATCGGCGCGCACATCCGGGGACAACGCGGGATTGGCCGCGGCGTCGCTCGCGATCAGGAGCACGGGATTGAGCGGCGTGCGAAGTTCGTGGGAGAGCGCGGCGAGGAATTCATCCTTGGCTCGCGACGCGGCGAGGGCTTTGTCGCGGGCCTGCTCCAACTCCAACTCGGATTGTTTACGAGTCGTGATATCCATCACCACCGCGAGAAATCCGATCACTTCACCATCCGCCGCGCGCTCGGGCGTAAAGCTCACGTGGCTCCAGCGCTTGCCGAGGTGGGCCATTGGATACTCGATCTCCACCTCAAACTCCACCGGGCGGCCGGAAAGCGCCAAAGACATCTGGGCGTGAGCGGATTCCATCGGGCCGGCCCCGATCACTTCGGTCGTCGTGCGCCCGATAAAATCCCGGGGCTCGAGTTTATAGCGAGCGGCGTAGGGGCGATTGACAAATTTATACCGGTACTCGCGGTCAATCTGGGCGATGAGCACGGGAGCATTGTCCGTGATCAAGCGGAGCTGCGCCGTGCTTTCGCGGAGTGCGCTTTCCGTACGACGCTGCTGGTCGAGTTCGCGTTGGAGCGCGGTGTAGAGGGTGTTATTGTCGATCGCGATCGCCGTTTGCGCGGCCAGCGCGACCAGCACATCGGCGGTCTCGTTGCTAAAGCGGTTCGGCTGCGGATGCCCGAAAAAGAGGCCGCCGAGGACGCTGCCATCGTGGGATTTCACCGGCACGGCGAGATAACTGCGCACCGGTAGGTGCCCGGCGGGCATGCCGTGGTAGGGCGGGTTTTTCCCATAGCGTGGGTCCGCCGTGATATCGCCCACGCACACCACGCCCTCGCCATTGAAGGTGGGCGAGAATATCTCCGTGTTGCGCGGCATCGGGAATTTCGCGAATGCCTCACGAGGCACTCCGGAAATGGTGTAAAGGGTATAGGATTCTCCGCGCTCGTTTTTGGTATTGTAGAAGAATGCACCGAACGCCGCGCCGCAGATCGCACAACCGGCGTCGGTGACGGCCTGCACGATTTTTTCCAATTCGCGCTCGGCGACGAGCGCGGCCCCGACGCGATTCAAGATCTCCAATGTCCGCGTGCGCTGCCGCAGCGCGGCATCGGTTTCCTTCCGCTCCGTGATGTCCACCGTGACCCCGGTGACAACTCCGGGTCGACCTTGGCTGTCGGGGAGGGCGCGCCCCTGCTCGCGGAGCCAGCGCGTGCCCCCATCGGGGCGGAGGATGCGAAACTCTGCTTCGTAAACTTCGCCGGGACGAAGTCCGCGCTCCCACGCCGCCGCGACTTGGGCCTTGTCCTCGGGGTGAATAAGCTGCGGGCCTTCGGCAAAGGGGAGTCGCGTGGCGACTTCCTCGTAGCCGAGGATGCGGTTGAGATTGCTGTCGCGCGTGCGGATGCCGGAGGCGAGGTCGACTTGCCAACTGCCCATGTCAGCCGCAGCGAGGCCTTGGCGAAGGCGCTCCTCGCTCTCCAAGACCGATTTTCTGATGCGCGCGCGCTCGACGACCGGCCAGATGCGGGCGATGGCATTTTCCAGAACACTCAGCTCTTCCGGTTGCCACGCGCGGGAGGTCTGAGTCGTGGCGGCGAGCGTGATGATCGTGCCGGAGTGGCGGGGAAAGCTAGCTGTCGCAAAGGCACGGACGCCGAGGGCGCGATACGCCGGCAGTGCGTCGCGCGCGTGATCCTCGGTTTCGACATCGCTGAACGCCTGTGCTCCGACCGAGATCTTTTTCCACCAGCCGAGGCTACCAAAATTCGTTAAATCGTGGGTGCCGGCGAGACTCGGCAGAGCCGGGGTGTGCCAGTCCTCGGACACTGTGACCGTGCGCATGTCTTCCCCCCACTCGGAAATGTAGCAGCGATCCACGGCCAAATGTTGCCCGACGATGCGCGAAGCCTCGCGAATGATCTCGTTTGGGTCCTCAAGCGGGGCGATGCGCAGGCTCAACTGGCCGAGCATTTGCAAGTCTCGCTCGGACCGCCGCCGGCGGGTTTCGCCGTCGTCGCGCTCGATCAACACCGCGACGGTGTGCGCGAGGAGATCGAGCATTTGCTGTTCCCCAATCGTCGGCTGGTGAGCGCGGCGGCGATAGAGCGCGAACGATCCGATGCTTTTGCCCAGCGACGAGATGATGGGCGCGGCCCAGCAGGCTTGCACTCCGTGAGCGAGTGCCAGCGGCCGATGGGACACCCATCGCGGATCGGTCGCCAGATCGACGCAGATCACCGGCTCGGATCCCACGGCGGCAGCGAGGCACGGGGCTGATGCGGCCTTGGCGGAAATGGCTTCAAGCGCCTCGCTATACGCCCGGGGCAGGCTGGGGGAAGCGACGTGACGCACGGAATCGCTCTCGCTTTCGTAGAGCGCGACGCCGGCAATCATACCGGGGGAGGCGGTCTCGATCGAACGCACGATCTCAGCCAGCACCTCCGGCAAAGGTGCCCCTTGGACGGCGCGCTCGAGTGCCTGCTTCTGACTCGCGATGGCCGCGAGCACGATGGTTTGCTCCGTGACATCGCGGGCGATTTTCGAGGCGCCGACGATCTCGCCGTTCGGGTCTTTGAGCGGAGATACGGTCAAGGAAACATGAATCTGGGTGCCATCTTTGCGTTGGCGCACGGTCTCGTAGTGATCGACGCGCTCACCCGCGCGAATGCGCCTGATGATATTCGCCTCCTCGCCCTGCCGGGTCGCCGGGATGATCTTCAATACCGACTGGCCCACCATCTCAGCGGCGGAGTATCCAAAAATGCGCTCTGCACCGTGATTCCAACTCGAGACGACACCATTAAGATTCTTGCTGACGATGGCGTCGTCGGAGGATTCGACAATAGCGGCAAGCTGCTGCCGCAGGCCGGCTGCGCGCAATCGCTCCAACGTGACCGCAGCGTAGTGCGAAACGAAGCGCATGAACTCGATCTCTTCCGGCTCGAATGCAGTTCGAGTATGGCTCGCAAACGCCAGCGTGCCGAGCAGCTGTCCACCGGCTATTAACGGATGCGCCGAGCAGGTCTGAAGGCCGATGCCGCGCGCATAAGCAGAGTTGTTATCATTCGAATGAGAGATGTCGTCGGCGGTGATTGCTTGGCGGGTGGCAGCAACTGCGCCCGCGATTCCCTGGCCGAGCGCAATGTGTGCCGTGGCCTGCACGACGTCTTCCGAAAGGCCGATCGAGGAATGCAGGTCGAGACCATCGCCCTGCGCATTCAGCACATAGTGGGAATAGGTATCGGCGCCGAGGTGGGCGGCGATCTTCGGGAAGAGTTCGCGGACCAAGGTCTCGGGGTCGCCGGCATTGGCGAGTTGCGCCAGCGTCTCGGAAAGCAGCTGCATCCGCGCCGCCCGTTGACTGAGCTTCCGCTCATGTTCCTTGCGGGGCGTCGTATCGTGCGCGACGCCGAGCATGCGCACGGGCCGGCTATTCTCCCGCAGCACGACGGCGCTGGTAAACAGCCACGCGATGGTGCCGTCGGGCCGCTTGACGCGAAATTCGATTTGATAGGGCGCATCGCGCTCGACCGAAGCCTGGATCGCGGCGCGCACGCGGTCGACGTCATCAGGGTGGACGAACTTCGCAAAGCCCTCGACCGTGCCGTCGAACATTTCCTTGGTCGCACCGTGCAGTTCATACACCGCTTCGCTCCAGGTCACATGATCGGAAGTGATATCCCAGTCCCAGACTCCGACCTTAGTGGACTGCATGGCCAGGCGAAGTTGCTCCTCGCTGCGACGCAGCGCCTGCGTGGTTTCGCGCTGGTCGGTAATGTCCTGCAGCACATCGATGACGCCCGCGAAGTGTCCGTCGGCATCAAAAATTGGATCCGGGCTCGGGCGCACCCAACGCTTCGAGCCATCGGGTCGGAGGATGAACGTTTCCATTCCCCGCACGGAGCGACGCTCGCGCCACGCTACACTAGCCGGCGTATCCACCGCGGCACTACTTGCATCACCGCCACTGGCGGAGGTGCCACACCACGGCTCGCCTAACGCTGGGCGCCGTCCCCAAAGCAGAGCCGCCGCTTCATTGAAAAACGTCAGGCGCCCCTCGACATCGACCGTGTAACAGGCGACCGGCAGGGCCGCCATCAACGACGAAAACCGTCGCTCGGAAGCGCCGGTTTCTGACGGGGGAAGGGGAGGGGTGGAAGTTGAAGTCGGGCGAGACATTTACTGCCGCACAGAGGCGGGCCCTGCGGTGGACGCAGCCTCGACGGGGGCGGTCGTTCCCGCCTTGCCCGTCAAGCCCATCCGTTGGCGCTTGCGGTAAAGTGTAGCCTGATCGATGCCCAGCACGCTCGCAGCCTCCGTGAGGCTGGAGCAGTTTTCGATCACTTGGCGGATGTGTTGCTCCTCGATGCGGTCGAGCGAGACCATCGAGCCGATGTGCAACTCGGGGACATTTTCGCCGCCCGGGGCGCCGGCGCGGGTGCGCAGATCGCTCGGCAGATCGCTCACATCGAGATGATCGGAACCCGCGAGGATGACCGACCGCTCAATGGTATTGTGGAGTTCGCGGAGATTACCCGGCCATGGGTAGCGACGAATCAATTCTTCGGCCGCATTCGTAAAGCTCGTGACCTTGCGGCCGCACCGATCCGAGCAGTGTTTCAAGTAGTGCTCCGCGAAGCGCAGCACGTCGCGCGGACGATCCCGCAGCGGCGGCATATTGACCGTGATCACGTTAAGCCGGTAGAAAAGATCTTCGCGAAACGCGCCTTCGGCGACGCGTTGCTTGAGATCACGATTCGTCGCGGCGACGATCCGGACCTCGGCGTGGCGCGTCACCGTCTCACCGACGCGCTCGTACTCGCGCTCCTGCAGGAGGCGGAGCAGCTTGGGCTGAATCTCCAGGGGGAGATCGCCAATTTCGTCGAGGAATAGGGTGCCTCCGTCCGCAGCTTTCACCTTGCCCCAATGATCGCGCAACGCCCCGGTAAAGGAGCCGCGCACGTGGCCGAAGAGCGTGCTTTCGAGGAGTTCTTTGGTCAGGGAAGGGCAACTCA
Source organism: Opitutaceae bacterium (assembly GCA_965227745.1). Classification (GTDB taxonomy): domain Bacteria; phylum Verrucomicrobiota; class Verrucomicrobiia; order Opitutales; family Opitutaceae; genus GAS368. The sequence goes on from OZ245769.1 coordinate 514,803, forward strand.
CCGTGACAAAAGGTTTGTCGGCGAGATGGCTATGCTCATGGAGCGCGCGCGCCGCCACGCTTTTGCCCGTGCCGCTTTCGCCCAAGATCAAAACCGAAGCGGGGCTCTTGGCCGCACGCTGGAGAAGATCCATCACGGTCTTCATCGCGGGAGTTTCGAAATCGATCAAGGCCTCGGGCTGCTGCGCCTGGCTTTCTTTGACGCGCTCCTCGAGGTTCTCGATCTTGCGGCCAAGTTCGCTGAAGCGACGCAGGCGTGCGAGCACCGCGTGAAATTGCTCACGCGTGAAGGGCTTCTCCAGGAAATCGACCGCACCCTGTTGAATGGCTTGAACGGCATTCTTAATGGTGCCCTGCGCGGAAAACATCACGACCGCCTGCTGCGGACGGAGCTTCAAGATCGTGGGAAGAAATTGCAGACCGTTGTGCTTGCCGAGGTGGAGATCGAGAAACACGGCGTCAAATTTACCTTCGCGCACTGCATCTAACCCGGCTTCGGGCGTAGAGGCGCCTTCCGCGTAGTGACCCTCGTCTTCGATGAGGAGGCAGGTGGCCTCGCGGAATATGCGGTCGTCGTCGATTACAAGAAAGTCCATGAGTTTTTAGGCGTTAGCGGTTGCGGGTGCGGTGGGTTCCGATGCGCGAGTGGTCGCTTTGAACGCAGGCAGTCTGAGAACAAAGGTGGCGCCCTCGCCGGGTCGGCTCTCGCAGTCGATTTGACCGCCAATCGCCTGTACAAGTTTCTTCACAATGCTCAATCCGAGGCCCGTCGACGGTTCGCCCGCCGTGGGCCGCGCGCTGAGGCGCCGGTAGCGGTGAAACATTTCGACACGGTCCTCCTCGGAGAATCCGGGACCTTCATCCTGCACCTTGCAGATTGCACCGCCGCCCGGAGCGGGGTCGTTTTCGACGCTCACGCGCACGGTGGTGCCGGGGGTCGAAAACTTGAGCGCATTAGAAATGAGATTGTCCAAAATTTGATCGAGTGCCTTGCGATCGGCGGAGATTGGCTCGGTGGCACTGCCACTATGCTCGAGCGCGATGCCCTTGCGACGCGCGGTCTCACCATAATGCTGCGTCGCCGCCATGGTGACTTGATGGAGCCAGATCGGCTCGATGGCGACGTTGAGCCCGCGGTCGGCGGCGGAGTTCGCGAGGAATTCGATGACGAAAGCCAGCATCTGGTTCGTCGACATGTGAATGTTGGCCGCCATGCGCTCGAGCCGCGGATCGTTTTGCTTTTGCGCGCGATCATGGAGCAACTGCACACTCATCTGCATTCCGCCTAAGTGATTCTTGAGATCGTGGGCCAAGATGCCCAGCAACTCATCCTTGTCCTCGGCGAGTTGTTTCAGACGATCTCGTGTGGTCTTTAACGCAAGATGGGTTCGCACCCGCGACATCAGCTCGGCCTGATTAAAGGGCTTGGTCACGTAGTCCACGCCACCGACTTCCAGCGCGCGCACGATCAGGGTCTTATCGTCCGCGGCCGAGAGGAAGATGATCGGAATATCCGCCCATTTGGGATTGGCCCGGATCGTTTGACAGATCTCAAACCCATCGCGGCCAGGCATCAACACATCGAGCAGAATCAGGTCGACTGACCGTTTCTCCAAACGTTGCAGGGCTTGATCGCCGTCGTTGGCGAGGATGATTTCAAAGCCGAGGCGACCGAGGATATCGCCAATGATCTTAAGATTGGCCTCCTGATCGTCGACGACGAGTAACCGAGCAGGGCGGGCTTGTTCGGGATTCATAGGCGAAAGGAGACTAAGCTAGTGCCGGACTCGGCAGAGTCGAGCGGCTCAGACGTAATAATCTGCCGGCTTCTGATCGAGCCAATACAGCGGCACCGCGTCGTGTAATACGCGGATAAATTGTAGAACGAGCCGAAGCGGGAATTTGGATGAGTAGGCAAGAAGTGGGGCGAGGGAGCGGCAGGAAATTTCGCGGGTTGTCGCGGTTGATCAGGCTCGAACCGTGATTAGAAAAGGGTGGGTCGAGCCTTCCGTGTGCGGGCTGAGGAGCCAGAGTTGTTTTTCCAGGACACGAATGAGCGAATAGGCAATACGCTCGCTCGTTTCGTCAAACGCCGCATGCGCAGCCTGCATCAGGGCACAAAGCCGGATACCGCAGTCACGGCACTCTTCGGCCAATAATGAGACAAGATCGGCAGGGGCGAGAATAGCGGTGGATATTCTTGATGGCGTCGAGCGAACCGGGGCCGGCTTTCTGATGCGAAACGATGTAGCAACTACGAGTGCTCGACGTGCCAGTGAACGTCTTGCGGATTGTAATTCCTTTAACAGTTCGGAAATGCGCTCGCGCAACGAAATGTAATCAGGCGCGTTCACCACCCTCGCACGCAGTCGGGTCGCGTGGCCGGCCAGCGAGCGCAGAAGGTCCACGGCATTTTGCAGCAGACGCGCGAGTGCGCGGCGAGTGGTAGAGCCGATCGATGTAGGTGATAGCACCTTCTGTTTCATAGTGCCATTTCGGGCCAACAGTGGTTTTGGTGGCTGCGAATTAGGCTGCGGCGGCCCAAGCAGTCGCTACTACGGAGAAGTCGCGTTGACCGCCGGCGGGCTCGGATTCGCCAGCGACGACGATCGTTTCCGCCCCGGCGTGCTTGAAGATGTGCCACGCGACCGAAGCTTCGTCTTCGTTGCGGGCCGTGACGGCGATGAGGATATGGCCTTGATCCATTTTTGCCTCGAGACGATGCGCACTCATGGCGTCGAGCCCGGCGGAGCACAGCAGATCTTCGACATCGGTCGTGGAAGACTTCGACGAAACGGGTTTAAGGAGACCCAGGACGCGGCCTGCGGCCGTGAAGATTTCCCGACCGACCTTGATGGCGACGTTCTCCTGTAGGCGCAGCCAGCATGCCGCTGCATTTGGCACTGAACTTTGGGGGAAAAACGCCGAGATCTGGTTGCAGGCGATGTCCGCTCGTCGAAGGCGAATCAGCATCACATCAGCATGAAGACGGGACTCAGCAACGGCGAAAACAGGGAGCGATTTCATGGGTAAATAAATGGCGTTAGTAAATTTGGGGAAGACGAAAGGCGGAGTTAGGAACTTTAGGCTGAATACTCAGCCGGTGGCGTTCCATGCTGATGAAAGTTAGCGTAAACAATTAATAATCAATTTATTAAACTTTAAAGCCAGCTCTGAATCGGCGTGATAAAACCATTGCAGAATGCCTAGTTGCGGCAATTTGCATTGCAAAAAGCACTGGCTGAAGCGCCTGAAGACGCCCTAGCAGATTCTGCGGCGAAGCGATGGGGCACTCGTTTGAGACCCCTTGGTGGGAGGTGGCCGCGAGGCTACGGACCGATATCGGTCCCAAAGACTTGCTGGACTCGATTAGCCATAGGATCGGGCCAACCGGGGGCGTCACGCATTTCGCCGCACTTTGCACGGTCGGTCGCAAAATTGCTGTGCAACGAACGCATTGCGTAAGGCACTGCGAGGTGTGCGCCTTGTCCATGAAGCGCGATGAAAATTTTCGGGGGCTTACTTTTCTTCGCAAGCTGCGCGCTCGCTTCGGCTGAGGTCGTACGGCTCGAGATCAATCGCGCCTACATCGAGCAGGAGGCCAAAAAGATCGCTGATGCTCCGTTTAAGCAGCGGCGCGCGGATCTGCCGGATTTTTTGCGCGACATGAGCTATGATGATTATCAGCGCATCCGGTTTATTCCGGAGCGCTCGCTGTGGCGCGGGGACTCTCTCCCTTTCCAAGTGCAGTTTTTCCACCTCGGCGGTCTGCATCGCACACCGGTGGGCATGCAGGAGTTCACGGGCACTCACGTGCAGGCGATTCCGTTCGTCCGCACTTTTTTTGATTATCAGAACCTGCCCTTCGTCGCGCGGCTGCCGGCGTCGCTCGAGTACGCCGGTATGCGCGTGATGCACGAGACTCCCAAGCCAAACGCTTGGGAGGAAGTCATCTCGTTTCTCGGCGCCAGCTATTTTCGCAGCCTCGGAAAAAATCAAGTCCATGGTGCCTCCGCGCGGGGCATTGCCATCAATACCGGTAGTCTAAATGCCGCCGAAGAGTTTCCCGATTTCGTGATGTTCTGGCTCGGCAAGCCCGAGCGCGGCGCGACGAGCCTCACGATTCATGCTTTGCTCGACGGTCCGAGTGTCACGGGGGCGTACACGTTTCTCGTCACTCCGGGTGACGACACCCTGGTCGAGGTGCGCGCGAAGTTGTTCTTCCGCCAGGCCGTCGATCAACTGCTCCTCGCGCCGCTCACGTCCATGTATTGGTTCGGTGAAAATAGTGGCACGCGCCACGGCGACTATCGCAGCGAGGTTCACGACTCCGATGGTCTTCTCGTCGGTCCCGAGGGGGAAGTTCGTCTCTGGCGTCCTTTAACTAATCCAGAGAAATCTCGTTCGACAGATTTCCCGGCTGCCGCCCCGGTAGGCTTTGGCCTCCTACAGCGTGATCGCGACTACCGCAATTATCAGGATGCCATCGCGCACTACCAGCGCCGCCCGAGCGTATGGGTTGAGCCCATCGGTCGCTGGCCGGAGGGGCGGGTGCGTCTTGTAGAGATCCCCACGAAAAATGAATATGTTGATAACATCGTCGCGGGCTGGTCGCCGCTCAAGCCTTCCGCGGCCGGCGATACACTTGAGTTCGCGTATCGGCTGCGTTGGACGGGCGCTCCGCTGTTCGGCGGTCCGCGTGGTTGGGTCAATGCCACGCGCGAAACGGTGGCGGTGGATAAGCCTAAGCGTTCGATGTTCGTGATCGATTTCGGTTCGCCGGATTTGGAAAAGATTCCCGAAAGCGCAGCGGTGACTGGTGAGGTCGCGCTGCCGGCCCGGGTGAAGAAAGTCTTTCAGCAGGTCGTGCGCGTGCCGGAGACGGGCGCGTGGCGTTATACCTTCCTTCTCGATGGCATCGAAGTGGAGGGGCTGCACGAATTGCGTGCTCGTTTGTTGCTCGAAGGGAAACCGCTGACCGAAACATGGGTCGGTGCTTGGCAGCTATGAACACGCTCACTTCCAGCATCGACCCGCAGATTTGGAATCAGGCCTACACCCGCGTGGAGCGGCATCTCGAATCCTATCGGATCGGAAATCATCTCCTCGTCCACCAGCTCGCGCAGGAAATTATCGCCGCTGCCGCCGCGCGACACGAACTCGATCCCACCCGAGATCCCGGCGAAATCGCCGCGGAAGAGACTGAGCGCTACTTGCGCACGTGGGTCGACGACCTCGTTGGCGAGACGGATGAGACTCCCATGCGACGCTTCGCTCGCGGCCGGGCTGTATTGTTTTTCTCCGATCTGCCCGAACGCTGCCCGACTGCTTTCCTCGGGCGTGCGACACCGCCTCCAGAGGTGAGGGAGCAGCTTCGCACGACGTACGTCGAAGCGGGTCCCGACTTCGAATTTTCCAGCATGGTGCCACGCCCGATTGACCTTGGCCCGCTCTCAAGCGTGGCCGATGAGACGTGGCGCAGCTTTGCCAAGTGGCCCGTGCTGCGCGGCCTCACGATGTCGGCGCTCTTCGTCGTCATGTTTGGGACCGCGTTCTACCTCGTGCACTTCTAGCCCACTTCTCCGGCGACCATGACTTCCCGCTTCGCACCCGCTGTCGATACTGCGGCCAACCGCACCACGCGTCGCCGCATGGCGATCCTGACCTTCGTTATCGCCACCACCTCCGCGGCGATGCTCGGCATGGCCGACCTCAGTTGGGGTATGCCGATGCGCGGGTGGAATGGCGTGGTCATCGGTCTTTTCGGCCTGCTCTTTTCGTTCACTGCGTTTGGCGCGAGCCAGGCGCTCTTCGGCTTTATTGTCCGCCGTCAGGGTGGCGATCGGGCGCTCCTCACCCGCACGATTCCACCTGATGAAGAGGCCGATGCCCCGCTGGCCCCCACGGCCATCGTGATGCCCATCTTTAATGAAGACTCGCGCCGCGTCTACGCCGCGCTCAGCGCGATGTATCGCTCCATCGAGCGTACGGGGCAAATCAAGCATTTCGATTTCTACATCCTCAGCGATTCGAGCGACCCGAATCGTTTCATCGAAGAGGAATTTGGCTGGATGGAGCTCACCCGCGAGCTCAATGCGCAGGGCCGCCTTTTTTATCGGCGGCGTCGCGTTAAGGTGAACAAAAAGGCCGGTAACATCGCCGATTTCTGCCGCCGCTGGGGCAAGCGGTACCGCTACATGGTCGTGCTCGACGCCGATAGCCTCATGGCCGGCGCTACGCTCGTGAAGATGGTGCGCCTCATGGAGCGCAACCCGCGCACCGGCATCATCCAGACGGCGCCCACTCTTATTCGCGCGGAGACGCTCTTCGCCCGCGTCCTGCAGTTTGGCATGCGTCTCTACGGCCAGATTTTTCTCTCCGGCCTCAATTACTGGCAGCAGGGCGAAGGTAATTACTGGGGGCACAATGCCATCATCCGTCTCGCGCCCTTCATCAAGCATGGCTCGCTGCCCAACCTGCCGGGTCGCGAGCCGTTGGGGGGAAAAGTGCTGAGCCACGATTTTGTCGAGGCCGCGTTGCTCCGCCGCGCGGGCTGGGCGGTGTGGATGTTACCCGACGTTGGGGGCAGCTATGAAGAGAGTCCGCCGACACTGATTGATTCGGCGGGTCGCGATCGGCGCTGGTGTCAGGGTAATCTCCAACACACGTGGCTGCTCTTCGCCAAAGGTCTCCGCACGATGAGCCGCGTGCATCTTTTCCTCGGCATCATGTCGTATGTGATGCCGCTGCTTTGGTTTATTTCGCTGCTGATGGGTTCACTCTTGGTCGTCGGCTTTGCTCGCACCGGACTCACGTGGGTGCCGACGCCCGGCTTTGCCACCACGCTTGGGATTTCTCCGGCCGCGCAGATGACGGCGCTCTTTGGCTTCACCATGCTGATGCTCTTTGGCCCCAAGATTCTCGCGGTCATCGATCTTTTCCTCCAACCCGACGGACCGAAACAATTTGGCGGCAGGGTGCGCGTCCTCGCGAGCGTTTTTCTCGAATGCGTGTTCTCGGTCTTCCTTGCCCCGATTCTCATGCTGTTTCACTCGAAATTCGTCCTCTCGATTGTATTCGGTCAGGGGATACGCTGGGTGACGCAGAATCGTTCCGCCGACGGCGGCATCACGTGGCGCGCGGCCCTACAAGCGCACGGTACGCATACCCTCATCGGTATTGCGTGGACGGTCGGCCTGGCGATCTTCGCTCCCGGTTTGCTCGCTTGGATGAGCCCCGTGCTGTTGGGCATGATCCTTTCGATTCCGTTCTCCATTGTGACCAGCCATCCGGCGCTTGGGCTTTGGACCCGCGCGAAGGGCCTGTTCTGCACTCCGGAGGAACTCAATCCTCCGCGCGAAATGGTCGAATCCGAGAAACCGTTCGAAGGAGCTGCGCCAATAGATCTCGGCTGGGTCGGCCAGGAGGAGGATACCGGCTTGGTCCGCGCAGTAGTCGACCCATATATTAACGCGCTTCACGTTTGCCTTCTGCGAGACCGGACCAACCAACCCGAGGCCATCCGACGGCCCTTCGAGGAGAACTGTGAGAAATTGCTCGCGGCGGGTCCATCCGCGCTCACGACTGCTGAAAAGGTCGCTCTGCTCTCCGACGCCAAATCCATGGATTGGCTGCACCATGAAATCTGGCGTCGGGATCCTAAGCGCCTCGCAAGTGGCTGGCAGGGTATCACGCAAGGCATCGCCGCCTAATGGACTCTCATCCGATGAAATTCTTTTTCCTACTCGTCGCATGCTTCGCCGCGCTCACCGCCCGAGCCCTCGATGTGCCGGATGATCTCGTGATCTCGGCACCCTATCAGCGCACGGACGCAGTGCGGGTCCAGGGCACGCTGACGCTTTCGACTCCCGGCGAATACTCCGCCGCCGATTGGAGCGTATACGGTAGTGTCCGGTTCTCTGCCACCGGCACCTACACCTTCACGGCCACGATCGGCGGAGTTTATATCGCCGGCAACCTCCTCGCTTCGGCCACGAAGAGCGTGACGGTCACGATCGGCTACGCGACCACCTTCGCTTTTCGTGGCACCACGCCGCCCACTGTAACCGTCATTGATGGTCCGCACTCTCCTCCGCCTCCGCAGCCGGGCGTGGCCGCCACCGCGCCGCTCCTCAATATTTCGACCCGCGTCACGCTCGTCGGGCCGAGCCTCCTCAATCCAGGCTTTGTGATTGGCGGGACCACGGAGCGCCGCGTGCTGGTTCGCGCCATCGGACCGGGTTTGGCCGCCTTTGACGTGACGAACCCGGCGCGCACTCCGACGCTCAAGGTTTACTCCGGTTCAACCCAGATTGCGGAAAATAGCGCATGGGGTGGCGATGTCAGCCTAGCGGCGGTGATGGCGGCGGTAGGTGCCTTTGCCCTCGACCCCTCCAGCAATGACGCAGTGCTTTTGCTGACCCTGCCGCCCGGTAACTACACCGCCACTATTAGCGGACCTGGCGACGTGCTGTTTGAGGTGTATTTTGTAGACTGACTATCGCTAGGCTCATCGGTGATTTAGGCGTCGCGTTACGAAAACGACGATGAGGTTTTCGTTATGATCGTGTCATGACCAGCCAGTAGGCGTTGAGACTACAGTGCTGAATAGAATGCTCTAGCCTTTTGGCGCCAGCGCGGTTCTATGGCCGGAATGGCCCTCCAGTCCAAGAGCACAGCGGAACTATCTGCCACGGTAGCGAGTAGCGCCAATTGGTGTTTTTGGATCGCGGGCATGACAGCGGTCAACACGGCGCTGCTGCTTGCGAAGAGCAATATTAGCTTCGCTATCGGCACCATTGCCGGTCAGGTGGCGGCGGCCGTTGCGGCGGATCGTGGGACGGTGGGCATGGGAGTGGCGATCGTTTTCAACCTCGTCATCATCGGCTTCTTTGTCGGGACGGGTTTGCTCGCGAAGCGGGGTCATCGGTGGGCGTTCGTGGTCGCCTTGATCGGTTACGCCTGCGATGCGCTCCTGCTGTTCTTCGCTCCGGATTTAATTTCAATCGCGTTTCACGCCTGGGCGCTGTTTTCGCTGGGGATGGGCTGGGTGGCGTTGGGCCAGTTGCGCACCGCTCTTGCGGCGGAAGCGGCGGCCGCTGTTGAACGCGCGACTCCGGTCGCCCCCGCTCCGGAGCCCCCGCCGATTACGCCATAAAGGTGAGAGCAGAGTGAGCCGACGAAAATTCACGACGTAATTCGCCCCCTGATTTAGTCTTCAAGCGCCAATCAACGGCGTGTGGCGGATGAGCTGTCCAGAGCGAAGGTGAAATAGACGCAAAGCGAAAGCGGAAGTTGCTCGGGAAGCGGGAAAATTATCGAGCACGCATAGGCGACGAACTGGTGACCTAGCTTCCTGTACGCGGACGCCGTAAACGATCGAGTCTGGCGTTGACCGGAGAGCATGCCGTCACTTCGCTGCGCTCAGTTATGCCCGAAGTCCCCGTTTCCTCGCTCGACCCTCGCCACCAGAAGCTGATCGATAACGCGCGTGTCGCGATCGATCGCGGCAATCTCGACTATACACTCGAGGTCACGGCCCAGGTCTTAAAGGTCGCGCCGGGGTGTCTTCCGGTGCGCCGGCTCCAGCGAGTCGCCCAACTCAAGCAGATGAAGGGCACGAAGAGCAAATTCTTCGGCATGAATGTCGGCAGCTTTTCGACCGCGCCTTTCATGTTTGGCGGAAAGAAAGACCCGGCGAAGCAACTCGAAGCCGCCGAGGCCGCGCTGGCCAAAGATCCTGCCAATGTGGGAGCGCTTAAGCAACTCGCCGAGGCCGCGAGCGGCTTGGGCTTTTTGGAGACCGTGGCCTTTGCCCTCGACGCTATTCGCGAAATCGAGCCCGGCAATCGTGCCAATCTGCTCGCCCTCGGCGAGGCTTGGATGGCCGCCGGCAAACCCGCTGAAGCGCTTAAGGTTGCCGATGAGATTCTCCGCACCAAGCCCATGGACGCCGAGGCGCAGACGCTCATGCGCAAGGCCTCGATCGCGCAGACCGTCACAAAGGGTAATTGGGATTCGCAGACCTCATTCCGCGATAAGCTCAAGGACGAGGCCCAGGCGATCTCGCTGGAGCAGGCCTCCAAAGTCGTCGCTTCCGGCGACATGACCCAGCGCCTCCTCGAGGAAGCGCTCGCCCTCGTCGCCAAGGAGCCGACGAATCTGAATCACTACCGCGCCGTGACTGAGGCCTATCAGAAACTCGGCAATCTTGAGGAGACCCTCGCGTGGCTGCGCAAGGCCCGCCAGCTCCCGGCTGGCGCCGCCGATGCCTCGCTGGAAAAGCAGGAGAGCGAACTCGCCACGACGGTAATCGAGAAGCACATGAAGGCCGCCGAGGCTGCTGTCGCCCTCGCGCCCAACGATGCCGCCGCCAGGGCCAAGATGGACGCCGCGCGCAAGGAACTCGCCGATTTCAAGCTCAGCGAAGCCAAGCGCTATGTGGAGCGATATCCCAACGACTATGGCGCGCGCTACACCCTCGGCTCGCTGCTGCTCGAAACGGGCAACGTCGATCCCGCCATCGCGCAATTTCAGCAGGCGCAAAAGGGGCCGCAGGTCCGGATCGCGGCGCTGGTCGGCCTCGGACGTTGCTTCAAGGCCAAGAAACTTTTCGATCTCGCCGTCGCTCAGCTCACGAATGCCAAGGCCGAACTCACGCAGATGGACGACCAAAAGAAAGACGTCATCTACGAGCTCGGCTCCTGCCTCGAACTCATGGGCAAGCCGGACGCAGCCATCGCTGAATTCAAGATTATCTACAGCGAAGACATCGGCTTCCGCGACGTGGCGGACAAGATCAACGCGTTCTATTCCAAGTAAGTTTGTCGTCAGCGGTCGCGCGTGGTCACGACCGCCTCCGATGGGCGGTCGAGAGCGAGGGCAGACGTAGACGTTTGATTGACCGGCCGCTGGACAACTATTGCGGCGCGGGCCGCAGTTCATTTTATTTTACCCCATACCCCTATGAAGACCCGATTCTCCTTTGCCCTGTCCGCATGTCTGCTAGCTGGCCTGACTGCGCCCACGGCCCGCGCTGACCAAAAGACCAAGACGCTCGATTTCTACTGGGTCGATTCCGAAGGCGGCGGGTCCACGCTTATCGTCACGCCCGCCGGGGAGTCGGTGCTGATCGACACGGGAAATCCCGGCGGCCGCGACCCGGCGCGCATCATCGCGGCAGCCAAGGCGGCCGGACTCGCGCGGATCGATTACGTGCTGCTCACGCACTATCATGTCGATCACTTCGGCGGGGCGGCGGAAGTCGCGCAGCAGATTCCCTTCGGCACGATTTATCAGCGCGCCGTGCCTACGGGCGATCCGGATGGACGTCCACAATCGACCTTTCCCGTCCAGATCAAGCCGTGGAATGAAATCGCCGCGACTCGCCAATCGCTCACGCCCGGAGTGACCATCCCCCTCAAGTCGGTCGGCGCGACGAAGCTGATGATGCAGTGTCTGGCAGCCGACCAAAAATTCATCGAGCCCACGGCCGCTCAGGCGAAAACCAAGAATCCCCTCGTAAGCGGCGGTGCAGCGAAGCCGGTCGACACCAGCGACAATGCCAACAGCGCGGTTTTTCTCCTCACCTTTGGTGGCTTCCGGTTTTTCGACGGCGGCGACCTTACTTGGAATCTCGAGGAGAAACTCGTGAGCCCGATCAATTTACCCGGCGTGGTCGATGTGTACCAAACCAATCACCACGGCCTCGCAGTGAGTAACAATCCCGTCTTGGTGCAGAGCTTGGCTCCGTCAGTTGTGATCATGAACAACGGCCCGCAAAAGGGCGGCGAAGCCGGCACGTTTGCGGCCATCAAATCGACGAAGTCGGTGCAGGCGACGTATCAACTCCACCGCAGCTTTAAGTCGCCCGAGGATAACAATCCGGCGGAGTTTATCGCGAACGATGGCAACCGGACGGGAGCCGAAGCGGCGAAGTGCCCGGCCAATGTGATCAAGCTCTCGGTGGCTCCGGATGGCACGACCTACACGGTTTCGATCCCGGCCAATAATCACGCGAAGACCTACAAGACGAAAGGCTGAGTGGTGTACCGGAATTAAAGGGGCCGAGCGAACCACGCGAAGGCGACTGGGTTAAGCCGCCGGTCTCGTTTTAGTGCGACTTGCGATCCACGCGGCCAGGCCCATGAGCGCGCCACCGGCGAGGAGGCTGGGGACATTGGCGCTCTCGTGGAAAAAGAGCAGGGAGCAGAGGACGCCGAGGGGGACCTTGGCGTTGTTGAAAACAGCGAGGACTCCGGCATTCACGCGCGTCGCGCCGAGATTCCACCAGAAAAAGCAAGCGCCGGAGGAGATCACCCCGAGGTAGAGCAGCACCTGCCAGTGCGTGGCCGTGAGGTGAAGCTCGCCCCACTGGGTGCTGAAGAGCGAGGCGAGAAGACTCACGATGACCGCGCCGGCGTAGGGCAGGGCGAAGACCGAGGCGTCACTGCCCGAGCCAGTCGCGCGGTGGGTGCGAAGTCGCCGCCACGCGATCTGGCCGACGGCAAAACAGACATTGGAAGCCTGCATGAGCAGGAAGCCCTTCATCCGGGCGCCGGCGAGCGGGCCATCAAAAACGACCACCGCCGAACCAATCATCGCGAGCAGCGCGGCCACGAAAAACCGAGCATTAAGCGTCTTTTCGACCACGGCGTCGAACAGCGTAATCCAGAGCGGCATCGGCAGGGTGAACAGGATCACGGCGTACGACGGCAGGTAGGGAAAAGCGCTTTGGTAGAGCAGGTACATCACGCCGAACTGCACGGCGCCGACGGCCGCGAGCTTGAGCGCGGTGAGCGTAGTGAGGCCGCGCCAGCGAAAGAACGGCAACAACACCAGCAGCGCGAGGCTCAGCCGGATCGTCGCCACGGCCAGCGGATCGACGCCCGATAGCTTCCCCTTGATGAGCCCGTACGAAAAGGCCCAGATGAAGGAGACGAGCAGGAGCAGCGGCATGCGTACGCGATGGGCGCACAGCCGGCGCAGAGTGGCAAAAACAAAAGGGGCGCGGCGCGCGCTCAGCCCAGCACGGTCTTGAGCGCTTTGCCGAGGTCGGTGACGCGGTAAGGCTTGGTGAGGTATCCGCAAAAGCCCAAGTCCATGAACTTTCGGTTCATGTCCTCATTATCGTAACCGGTGGAGACGATCGCGCGAACCTCCGGATCGAGTTCCTTTAACTTCTTAAAGCACTCTTCGCCCCCCATGCCGCCGATGACGGTGAGGTCCATGATGACGACGTCATAGGGGCGGCCGATGTTTTGATAGCGCTTGTAGAGCGCAATCGCTTCCTCGCCGTTTTTAGCGAGGTCGAATTTGTAATCGAGGCTTGTGAGCATCGTGGCCGTGAGCGCGGAAATTGTCGCATCGTCGTCCATGAAGAGGATGCGACCCGTGCCAAAGCGCAGCGAAGCGGCGCGACGGGCGACGGTCTCGACAGGTTTTTGGGCGCGGGGCAAATACACGGTGAAAGCCGTGCCGACACCGATCTCCGTGGCGAGACCGATCTGCCCACCGTGCTTGCGCACAATCGAGAGCACGGTGGCGAGGCCCAGGCCGGTGCCGTGCTTCTTGGTGGTAAAAAATGGATCGAAGATTTTCGCGAGGTGCTCGGGCTTGATGCCCGTGCCATTGTCGCGCACCTCGAACTCCACGTAGTCACCGGCGGATAGGGATTCGATCTGATTTTCGGCGAGCGTGATATTCCCCGCGCGCAGGACGATTCGGGGCCGATGCGGCGGCGGTGGCATCGCCTGCAGGGCATTGACGATCAGATTTTGGAAAACTTGGAGAATCTGGGCGCGATCCACCTGCACGGGCTCGACGTCGGCGGCGATTTGGGTGGAGTCGATCTCGGCCTCGGAGCCGGCGCCGGCGATCTTGATGGAGTCCAGCAGAATTTCCTTCGCGGGGCAGACCGTCTGGGTGCCCACGCCGCCCTTGGCAAAGGCGAGGAGCTGCCGAGTGAGGCCCTTGGCCGTGGTGCAGGCCTGCTCGGCATCGGCGAGGGAATCGTAGTTGCGGTTGTCTTTCGCGAGGGAGACGGCGCCGAGGATCGTGGTAAGAAGATTATTGAAGTCGTGGGCGATGCCACCTGCCAGCAGGCCCAGCGATTCGAAGCGGTTGGCTTTAACCAGTTCTTCGGGCGTGAGCGTCATCTGCTCGGGATCGCGGAAGACGATGACGACGCCACGGGGCTTGTTGTCCGGGCCGAACGTCGCGCGCGCGGTCCACACAATGGGCGTCGGCGGCTGGCCATCGACCGTGGAAGCGAGGGCATCGTCGCTGATCAAGGGGAGCGGGCCATCGGCGGAAATCGCCCGCTCGACCGGATCGTCACTCGGTCGCTGGCTCTGGCGATTGACGAGGCGGAAGACGTCGGCCACCGACTGGCCGCGCATCGCCTCCGGTGTGAGGTGGAGGATTTTGGCGGCAGCGGCGTTGACGAAGCTGATGCGCCCCCGGCCGTCGCACATGAGCACGGCTTCCGCGAGGGCGCCGAACGTTTCCGCCAAGAGATCGGGAGGAACGGCATTGCCCTCCGGCGCGGCACCGGCGGAGAGGTCGGCCGGGAGCGCAACCGCGAAGCCCACCACGCGGGCGAGCTCGCGCTTACGCGTCACCGTGCGATGGGCGCCGAAGAGCACCGGGACGGTGCGGCCATCCTTGGCGCGGAGTTTGATCACTTCGGCAAACGAACTATGGCCGGGCGCACGGAGGAGCAGCCACGGTTCGACGCCACCCGGGGCTTCCTCGGGCGGGAGGGCGGCCGCGAAAGAGGCGGGCTCGGGCGCAAGTTCACCTTCGGTATAGCCGAGGAGCTTTTCCCACGCCGGGGAAAACCAGAAGACCTGGTTGCCGAAATCCAACTCGAAGGCGGCGAGTGGGCCGCCGCCGCTGAGATCCTGGATGCGAGCGTCGTTGGCGAGAGACTCTTCCTCGAGTTGCTTGCGCTCGGTGATATCGATATTGAAGCCGACGACGCGCTCGAGCTCGCCAGCGGCGCTCATCGTTTGCAGGCCGACGCACTGGACCCAGACCCAGTGGCCGCGCCGGTGTTTCAGGCGAAATTCCACGCTGAATGGACGCGCGCCCACGGTGAGCTTGCGGCCGACTTTATCGGGAGCGGCGGCGGTATCTTCAGGATGGATCAGCTCGTGCCATGTCTCGATGGTATCGGGCAATTCCGCGTCCGCGTACCCCGCAATTTTCTTCCACGCCGGGGAAAAGCGCACGCGGCTGGAGGCAAAATTGAGATCGAAGAAACCGACGGCGCCCTTTTCCGCGAGGAGCGCGAGCCCTGCGGAATTATCGTCTGAACACCCGGCAGTGGCACGGGCGGGCAGGGGAGGCTGGACCGTCGCGATGTAGCCGGGAGTCGCGCCGAGGGCGTTTTCGATGCGGACGATCACCTCGCGCGGCGCACCTTCGCGGGGCTGGGCCGTGAGCGAGGCGGATTTATCCAGCGCGCTGATCAGCAGCGCTTCCCACTGGGCTTCGAGAAACTCGGGATCGCTGGATACGATCTCGAAGACGAACAGCGCGACGAACGATTCGCCGACCAGCTCGGTCTCGCCGGTTTGCCAGAGGGCGCGGGCCGTGGCGTTGGCCCCGGTGATCCGCCCCGTGGCATCGAGCAATAGGACGGCAGCCGGCGTGGGTTGCGCGGTGGTGGAGGCGGGGCTGCTACTGGCGGTAGTCTCGCTCACTTAGTTGCGATTGAGCCACTCTTGGGAGCGTTTGGCGAGAAAATCGATGAAGGCGGGATGATCGTTTAGGCAGGGAATGTGGGTGAACTCGGAGCCGCCGGCCTCCTTGAAATCCTCGGCGCCGCGGACACGGATTTCCTCGAGCGTCTCAAGGCAGTCCGTGACAAAGGCCGGCGTGATGACGACGAGGCGCTTGCGGCCCTCGCTGGCGAGGCGCTTGTATTCAAAATCTGTATACGGCACGAGCCACGGCTCGCCGCGCAGGCGGGATTGGAAGGCGATGGACCACCGATCCGGGGCGAGCCCGGCGCGCTCGGCAAAGAGCTGCGTCGTGCGCGTGACCTGCGCTTTGTAGCAAGTGGCGTGGGCGGGCGAGCAAGTGTTGCAGCAATCAGGCACGGTCAGGCAGTGGGCTTTGGACGAATCGCCCTTAGTCAGGTGGCGCTGCGGGATGCTGTGATAACTAAAGAGCAGGTGGTCGTGCGGTTGATCGAGGTAGGGGCGCGATTTGGCCACGAGGGCGTCGATGTAGAGCGGGTCGGCGTAGTAGGGGAGCACGCTTTCGACCTTCATCTTCGGCGCGATGACCGCAGCCTCGCGGTAGACCTTGGCGACGACGGTCTCCCAACTCGACATCGCGTAGTGCGGATACTGGGGGAAGAGCAGCAACTCATCGACGCCCGCCGCCACGAGGCGGCGCAGGGCGCTGGGGATATCGGGATTACCGTAGTTCATCGCCAGCTCGACCGGCACCCCGGGGAGGCGTTTTTGCAGCAGCCCGTGCGCGATCTTGCTCATCACGATCAGCGGGGAGCCCTCGGGCGTCCAAACCGTGGAGTACGCGTGCGCGGAATTCTTGGCGCGAAAGGGGATGATGATGCCGTTGACGAGCAGACGACGCACCAGGGCGGAGGCGGGCTTGTCGATCACGCGTTCGTCGCCGAGGAATTCGCGCAAGTAGCGCTTCACATCGGGGACGGACGTGGAGTCGGGCGAGCCTAGGTTGAGCAGGAGGACGGCGCGTTTGGGCATGCGTGTTGATTGGTCGGGAGAATCTCCCTGATGTCAAACGGTGCGCTCCGGCATCAGCGGAGCTGCGAGTGGCTAGCAGAGAAGCTGAAGCGCAAGACTCGACGCCAGACGCATTTACTTGGCGCGACCGCGGCACGACTCGATCCGCGCGATCAGTCGGTGGATGTTTTCCGGCGCGATGCGGTCGGTGATGACGGTGGGCGCGTAGTTGGCCTCGATGTCGAGGTGCAGGCCGTCCTCCTCGCCGGGGCGGACGAACTCCTTGACGAAGTCCATCCCGCCGCGGGGCTTGACCCAGTGATAGTAGGTATCGACGTCGTCGGACTCGAGCAGCACGTCGAGTTTCAGAAAAACCGAGCAGTACAACGTGAGATCGCGGAAGGAAGCGAACCACGTGGGTGGATTTACAAGCTGGTCCCGGATGATGAGAGGCATCTTGGGACATCTTGGTTAGCAACGAGGCTGCCAAGTTTCAAGTGGCCCGGTACTTTTTGAATTAAAAGTGCGGTTGCTAGGACGCGGAAGACTTTTGCCTTTTGTCCGAGCCAAAGCCTATTCATGCGTGGTGAGTTCAATTTCCATGAGTTCCTCCCGCAAACCCGTCCTCCTCGTCATCCGTGATGGCTGGGGCAAAAATCCCCACGCCGAGCAAAATTCGACCAATGCGGTCTACCTCGCGAAAAAGGCCTGCGACGACGCCCTTCACGCCAAGTACCCGCACGCGCTCGTCTCCGCGAGCGGCCTCGACGTCGGCCTCCCCGACGGCCAGATGGGCAACTCCGAGGTCGGCCACGAAAACATCGGCGCCGGCCGCATCGTCGACCAGGAACTCGTCCGTCTCAACAAGCTCTTTTCCGAAAAGCAGCTCGCGGTAAATCCCGTGTGGCACGAGATCGTGAAGCGCATCAAGGGCTCGCCCACCGCGAAGCTCCACGTCATGGGCATTGTCTCCGACGGCGGCGTGCATGGCATGCTCGAGCACCTCTACGGCATCCTCCGCCAAGCCAAGGAAGACGGCCTCACGGCCCAGCAGGTCTACATCCACGGCTTCACCGATGGTCGCGACACCCCGCCCACCAGCGCGCTCGGCTACATCAAGCAGGTCGAGGACCAGTGCCAAGCGATCGGCGTTGGCAAGATCGCGACGATCTGCGGGCGCTTCTGGGCCATGGACCGCGACAACCGCTGGGAGCGTGTCCAAAAAGCCTACGACATGCTGACCGGCAAAGCCGCCGCGACCGCGACGAGCGCCACCGCCGCGGTCGAGAGCTACTACGCCAAGCCCCTGAGCGAAACGCAGAAGGGCGACGAGTTCATCCCCGCCACGTGGATCGTCGGCGTGGACAACAAGCCCCTCGCCACCTTCGCCCATGGCGACGCCGTGCTCTTCTACAATTACCGTGGCGACCGCCCTCGCGAGATCACCAAGGCCTTCGTGATCGATGGCTTCAAGGACTTCGACCGTGGCCCCAAGCTCGACCTCTACTACGCCACGATGACGGAGTACGAAAAGGGCCTCCCCGTGCACATCATCTCCGGCAAGCCGCCGAAGCTGAAGAACATCCTCGGCGAAGTTGTCAGCGCCGCCGGCATCGGCCAGTTCCGCTGCGCCGAGACGGAGAAGAATCCGCACGTCACCTTCTTCTTCAATAACTACCGCAGCGATCCCTTCCCCGGCGAAGACCGCGCGTGTCCCTCGAGCCCCAAGGTGCCAACGTACGACATGCAGCCCGAAATGTCGGCCCACGAAGTCACCGCCGCCGCCAAGGCGGCCATCCTCTCCGGCAAGTACGGCCTCGTCGTCGTCAACTACGCCAACCCCGACATGGTCGGCCACACCGGGTCGCTGCCCGCCGCCGTGAAAGCCGTCGAAGCCACCGACCTCGGCGTCGGCGAACTCCTTGCCGCCATCGACCAGATGGGCGGCCGCGCCGTGATCTGCGCCGACCACGGCAACGCCGAGCAAATGTGGGACCCCATCACCAATAGCCCGCACACCGCGCACACGCTCAACCTCGTCGAAGTCTTTGTCGTCGGCGCCGGCTACACGCCCAAGACCCCCATGCGCACCGGCGGCCGCCTCGCCGACATCGCCCCCACCGTCCTCCAACTCATGGAACTGCCCAAGCCGGTGGAGATGACGGGGCAGAGCTTGATTGCGTAACCCCAAGGGAGCGCGGGGCGCTGGCCCGCTTTTATTTTCGCTGCTGCGCTCCGCTCTCCCGCCTTGCCCATTTCGCGCCGGCAGTCGTCATGCAGATAATGACTGTCGAGGAGCTAAAACGTGAAGCGGCTGCGCTCGACCCCGAAAAGCAGGGCGAACTCGTGGCTTTCCTCATCGCTCTGCGCCACCTCCGCGATCCCGGCTATCAAGCCATCGTCGAAGCGCGTACGCAGGATAAAAATCCCGCGCATTGGCTGACGGCCGAACAGTTCGAAACGCGGCTTGGGGTTTGAGACAGCCTCTCCAACGATAAATCTACACCGAGCCACCGTCTGAATATACTCGCTTAAGTTAGTATAATATCGCGCCGCCCCGCGATAACGCTCTCAGTCGGCTCATGGGTGCGAAAACGTGGATGATCGCCTACGTCGAGGACGACGCGGCCTTAGCCTTGCAGGCCGCGCCAGACTTGGATCGCGCCGCCTCCCGCGCCCTGGCGGCCAGGCTCTTTCCCGGCAAGCGCCTGCAGGCCATCGAGGATGTCACGCTCTGCTATACCAACCCCAGGGGCGACGAAATCGTTGTGGGCTGTTTTCCGGGAGTGAGCTTTGTGGCCGCGAGCGATTTCGCGATCGATCTCCCGTCCACGCTGCCGCGCCGCTTCATCGACGCCGCGGAAGACCGTAAGATTTACCTGCACGCGATGCACAGCGTGGTAGACTGGCTGGCGTTTGCCGTGTGGGAAAACGGGACCTTGGTCCGCTCCCTCAGCCTTGCGCCGGACAACGGCATCATCGAAGACATCGGCCCGCACCTACCGTTTGAGGAACCGTTCTGGGCTGGCGCGCATCCGGTCGACACCGACTCGGAGGACGATTCCGACGAGGAAACCGAAAACGAATCCAAAAAATATCCGCTGCCGTTTCACCCCCTCGAGCTCGGCGAGGAAGTGGCGTTTGCCTTCTACGGTTTTCAACACGAAGGCGGCCGCGTCGACGTTAAGATCGCACCCGAAACTATTCCGCTCTGCGCCTTCAAGCGACGCGTGTGGTGGAAGCTATGGCTATGAACATACTCCGGTTCGTCGCACTTTTGCTTACTTGCGCCCGCCTCGGTTCTGCGCCTTCCACCGCGGCGAAAGTGCTCGTCACTCCCGAGGATTTCCCCGCCGCGCAGCGAGTGATTCAGATTATCAATGGCAGCAGCGGTCCGCCGCCTATCGCGGGTGAATCGCGGTTCACTCTGGCCGATTCCGAGTTCGTGGTAGAACGTCTAGCTACCGATAGGACCGGACGACTTGTGCTCAAGGCTCGAGACCGCGCAAGCCTTGATGCCACAGCCACGAAAGCAGCCTGGGACTTGGTCAGCCGCTTGAATGTTGCGACCTGGAAGCCGAGTTATCGCGCCCAAACGCTTGATGGCGCCCACTGGTCCGTTTCCGTTCGTATCAACGGAGTAGAGACGACGAGTAACGGCGTGAACGCCTACCCTCCACGCCCGGACGGGAAACTCATCGGGTTCGAAAACGGCCAGCCCGTTGGTGACAGTTATCATATCCTAATTTCGTTTTTCGGTGCCTTGGCTCAGAAGAAGTAACCGCCTGCTTGTATGGCGGCAGCGAGCTCCCGTCCGACGCGCCTCTTTCTAGCCGACGCAAATTGGGTTTACGGATTTGTTTGAGCGACCTGCGATTCGCTTGTTCAAAGCAGGCGACTCTCGATGCGCGTCAGCTTTTCCTCACCTACCGTTCGGATGCTTGCGAGCGCGCTCATCGTGCTGGTGGTGCTCGCGTTTTTTTCGCCGCCCTTCTGGCTTTGGAGCTACGCCGGTTATCGCCTTCCGGAAGTGATGACTTACCCGGAACTCAACCGGGCGTATTTTCTCCTGAAGCAGGCCGAGCACCCGTGGCAACCGATGGATCCCGAGGGGCGGCTCTCCAATCTTGTTCTGGAGTGGCGCCTGCTCCCGCCGCTGTTGGCGCATTATCTTCATTTGTCCAAAGGGGTCTTTCTCTCCCTCCCGTTCCTCGGCTGTTTCGTCACGGCGGGCTACATCACGAATATCCTTCAGCAACGGGTGCGGGATGTCCGGCTGGTCTTGAGCGGTTTGGTGATCTTATGCGCGAGTTCGTGGCTGTTTATTTCGACGTCCTGGCTGGGATATTTCGACGCTTGGCTGATTTTCCTCCTGTTGGTTTGCAGCTTCTCCTCGTCTCCGTGGGCGATCGGCATCGCGGCGCTACTGGCACCATGGATCGATGAACGCTTTATTCTGGCGATTCCCGTGGTTTGGGCGGCGCGGCGTTTGATCGTCGACCAAGAGACCAAAGCCAGCACGGAACGCTGGGGCCGACCGATGCTCGCCCTCCTGGCGGGAATTACTCCCTATATCTTGATTCGCTTGGGCGTGGAGCTGGGCGGGCATCGTGATACGACGAGCGGCTATCACCTCGGTTCGTACGTGGCGGGCTTTTGGCAAAACGGCGCGAGCTCCGCAGTGCGCGGCTTGGTCCATGGGCTTCGATGCGGCGGTTTGTTTTTGCTCTACCTCGGTCATTTGCTGCTGCCTAAAAATTCGAGTCGGGCGCACTGGCTGATGTTGGGAGGGGTGGCGGCTAGTCTGGCAGTTACCTTCGCTGTCGCTGCGGATTTGAGCCGTTCGGTCGCGATCCTCTGCCCCCTGGTGCTTTGCGGTTTCTTGCTGGCTGCGCGCGAGCATGAGAAGCGGCTCGGGTGGTTGGCTCCGGTTCTGGCCGTGGCGACGTTGTTGCTGCCGGCGAAGCACGTCGTCACGACGTTTGAGACCCCGATTCAGAACGTGGTGACAGAAGCGAAGCTTTATGACAGCAGGCGAGAGGCCCTTTCGGCTGAATACTTCAATCTGGCGGGCGCTGAATTCCTGAAACAAGGCCGGCCGAGCATGGCCCATTATTATTTCGACGCGGCCATCCTGATCGATCCCAACTATGCGCCGGCATACGTGCGGAAAGGCATGCTGCTGTTTGACGAACAACACCCGGTTGAGGCGCTGGAGATGTTTGATCGGGCCCTTTTGCTCAATCCGACTTTATTGCCCGCCAGGCTCTACCGGGCCCGGGCGAGGCAAGCTCAAGGCCAGACGGCGGGAGCGCGCGAAGACTGGCTGGAGATTCTGCGCCTCGCGCCGGTGAACTCGCCCATCCGTGCCGAGGCAGAGCGTGAAGCCCAGCGGCTCGGGCTCCTGCCTCCCGGTCCGCCGTAGCGAGGGATGATGGCGCGCGGAGCGGGGAAGCGTTGCCCGCGTGGTCCTGTGCCGTCTGGCAGTTGAGCCTCCGGCATGATGTCGCGCTGTTATGAGCCGCGCCAAAGTTTCTGTTTGCCCGCCGCCTCGCCGCACCGCTTAGTTGGCGGGTTTCCGTTCGCAACCATCTTTATGCATCGCACCCATCACTGTGCCCAGCTCACCTCCGCCAATATCGACGCCCCCGTGTCGCTCCTTGGCTGGGTGGACACGATCCGCGACCAAGGCGGCATCATCTTTGTCGATCTCCGTGACCGTAAAGGCATCACGCAGATTCAGCTCGAGTCCCGTGATAATACCACGCTCGCCGAGAAGCTGAAGCACCTCAAACCCGAGTCCGTCATCGGCATCACCGGCAAGGTCGTGAAGCGCCCCGCTGGCACTGAGAACAAGAATCTCCCCACGGGTGAGATCGAGGTCGTCGCTTCGGATCTCGAAATCCACAATATCTCCGACACCCCGCCGTTCCCGCTCGACGACGCCGGCGGCGACAAGGTCAACGAAGACCTGCGCCTCACGTACCGCTACCTCGACCTGCGCCGCCCCAAGATGCGCAAGAATCTCCAAGTGCGCCACAAGGCCGCGAAGTCCATCCGCGACTATTTCGACTCCCAGGAGTTTATCGAGGTCGAGACCCCGGCGCTCTTTAAAAGCACGCCCGAGGGTGCGCGCGAGTACCTCGTGCCATCGCGCATTCACGCGGGCCAGTTCTACGCGCTCTCGCAGTCGCCGCAGCAGTTCAAGCAGATCCTCATGGTCGCCGGCGTGGAAAAATATTTCCAGATCGCCCGTTGCTTCCGCGACGAGGATCTCCGCGCCGACCGCCAGATGGAGTTTACGCAGGTCGACGTCGAGGCCTCGTTCGTGACGCGCGAAGACATCTACGCGCTCTTCGAGGGCATGCTCAAGAAGCTCTGGAAAGACGTGCTCGGCACCGACATTCAGACGCCGTTTCAACGCATGCCGTTCCACGAGGCGATGAACCGCTATGGTGTGGACAAGCCCGATGTGCGTTTCGGCTTCGAGCTCGTCGATTTCTCCGAGCTGTTCAAGACCTCCGCGTTCAAGGTCTTTCAGTCGACCGTCGCCAACGGCGGCGTGATCAAGGCCATCAACGCCAAGGGCCTCGCCGACCTCACGCAAGGCGAGCTCAAGAACCTTGAGGATATCGCGAAATCCCTCGGCGCCAAGGGCCTCGCCTTCATCAAGGTCGAGGGCGGCGAGTGGAAGTCGCCGATCGTGAAATTCTTCACCGACGCCGAGAAGGCCGAGTTGAGCGCCAAACTCGGCATCGGCGAGGGCGACATGATTTTCTTTGCCGCCGCCCCGTGGGAAAAGGCCTGCGCCATCCTCGGTCGCCTGCGCCTCGAAGCCGCCGCGCTGCTCCAGAAGCGCGGCAAGATCACCATTCGCCACGACGATTGGAAGTTTCTCTGGGTGGTCGATTTCCCCCTCATGTCGTACGACGAGGCGGATAACCGCTACGTCGCCACGCACCATCCGTTCACCGCGCCCGTCGCCGAGGATGCCCAGTACCTCGACACCGACCCGAAGAAGGTCCGCGGCCAGCACTACGACGTCGTCCTGAACGGCATGGAGCTCGGCGGCGGTTCGATCCGCATTCACCAGCCCGCGATCCAGAAGAAGGTCTTCGAAGACGTGCTGAAGATCCCGGCTGACGTCGTCGAGAGCCGCTTCGGCTACATGCTCAAGGCCTTTACCTATGGCGCGCCTCCGCACGGCGGCATCGCCTTTGGCCTCGACCGTATGTGCGCGCTCCTCTGCGGCACGACGAGCATCCGCGACGTCATCGCCTTCCCGAAGACGCAAAAGGGCCAGGACCTCATGGCCCAGAGCCCGACCCCCGTCACCGCGAAGCAGTTGAAAGAGCTGCACATCGCGACGGTCCAGCCGGAGTGATAGGGGAGCGGCGGTTTCCAACCGCCGTGGGCTATCGTGCGCAAGTCACCTCGGGGTGGGGCGGGACTTCAAACCACCTCCTGATCGGCTGAGCGCATGGGTGTGTCGGAGCCGCTCAATCTTAGCATTTTATTGGCACTTGGAGGTTGGTCCTTGGTGCTTCCATTCGTCGTTCGTCGACGAATGGGGGGCTTGGCATAGGCTTTGCTAAATTTGGGCTCGCGACTGCTTTCGCGCGGTCTGCTTCAACTTCAGCTCCAGTCCTCACTTCGGCGGCGGATACAGGAACATAGCTTGCGCCTGCCACCGGAAAATTAACACTACAGTCCTACCCTCAAATCACGTACCCGCATGAAACTCATCATCGCCATCATCAAGCCCTTTAAACTCGAGGAAGTGAAAGAGGCGCTCGCCGAGGCCGGGATCGAGGGCATGACCGTGACTGAAGTCAAAGGCTTCGGTCGCCAGAAGGGTCACACCGAAATTTACCGCGGGAGCGAGTATACTGTCGATTTTCTCCCCAAGGTGAAGATCGAGCTCGCCGTGGCCGATGAGGCTGCGGCCAAAGCGGTCGACACTATCGTCAAGTCCGCCAAGACCGGAAAAATCGGCGATGGCAAAGTCTTCGTCCTCCAGTTGGAGGAAGTCGTCCGCATCCGGACCGACGAGCGCGGTGAAGCCGCTGTCTAAACCATCTTCCAGTAGAACAAGGCCAACACCAGGTACCACTCGGCCGGACTCCTCGCAGAGTCCGGCCGTTTGTTTTTTAGGTTTTGGCGAGCGTGGTTTCGTAGCTGTTGGCCCAGGTGTGGTTTAAAGGGGCGGAGGAAAAATGATGAAGATTTTGCTGTGATTGTTTCCGTGGCATGCAGGGCCTTCATGGGTGAGCAAATTGTGCCCATTTTACCTCTGAGAACGCGAGTATTCGCCATTCGATTGCATACAGTGGAACCCCCTAAAACGGTGTCATAATTCAGCGAAAACCGACGCATGCGTTTCATGCACGGCATCGATTTTGCTCATGGCACGCTGCGTCCATCATATGAACACACTCCGAATCAAACCCCGCATCATCCTCGCGGCATGTCTGGCCTTCTTGGTCAGCCTGTCCGCCTTTGCCCAAGCTCCTGCCGCCGCCCCAGCGACCCCGCCGAAGCCGGCGGAGCCGACCACGGAGCAGCGCATCGCCGATTTGGAGGCGTACGTAAATAACAGCGCCCGCACCGCTAATGTGGCCTCCAAAGTCGCGGGTCCAGGCCCCGGCCACAATGCGTGGATGATGACCTCGAGCGCGCTCGTGCTCTTCATGACGCTGCCCGGCCTCGCGCTCTTCTACGGCGGTCTCGTCCGCAAGAAGAACGTCCTCTCCGTCCTCGCGCAGTGCTTGGGCATTACCGGCCTCGTCACCATCCTCTGGTGGGCCGTGGGCTTCAGCCTCTCCTTCGCCCCGGGCAATCCCTTCCTCGGCGGCCTCGACTTCGCGTTCTTCAAAGGCGTCGATAGCAACCCGAGCACGCTCCCGTGGGTCTCGCAAAACGTCTTCGCGATCTACCAGCTCACGTTCGCGATCATCACCCCCGGCCTCATCGTCGGCGCCATCGCCGAGCGCATGAAGTTCTCCGCCGTGCTGCTCTTCGTCACGCTCTGGATGTTCGCCGTTTACTTCCCCTTCGCCCACATGGTCTGGGGCGGCGGTTTCATGGGTGGTGCCGCTGGCACCATCAAGGCGATCGACTTCGCCGGTGGTACGGTCGTTCACATGACCTCCGGTTGGTCCGCGCTCGTCCTCTGCTTGATCGTCGGCAAGCGCCTCGGCTTCGGCAAGACGCCGATGCCCCCGCACTCGATGGTGCTCTGCATGGTCGGTACCGGTATGCTCTGGGTGGGTTGGTACGGGTTTAACGCCGGCTCCGCTGGCGCCGCCGACACCATCGCGGCCAATGCCTTCATGACCACGACCCTCGCCGCTGGCACCGCCTCCTTCACCTGGGCCGTCCTCGAGTACTTCGTCCGCAAGCACATGTCGGTCCTCGGCTTCTGCTCCGGTATCGTCGCTGGTCTCGTCGTTATCACGCCCGCCGCCGGCTTCGTCGATGCCAACGGTGCGATGATCATCGGCGTCCTCGCCGGTGTCGTGCCCTTCATCTTCTGCATGAAGCTCAAGGCCGTGTTCGGTTACGACGACGCCCTCGACACCTTCGGCGTCCACGCCGTCGGCGGCACGCTCGGCGCCCTCCTCACCGGCATCCTCGCGACGCCCACCGTCAACTCCTCCATCGAGCCCATCATGAAGGGCCTCGTCATGGAGCAGATCAAGGCCATCGGCGTCACCATCGTCTGGAGCGTCGTCGCCACGGTTGTGATCGCGATGATCGTCAAGGCTGTCATCGGTCTCCGCCCGACGGTCGAAGCCGAGCAAGAAGGTCTCGACCTCAGCGACCACGGCGAAGAAGGTTACATCTACGAGTCCAAGTCCTAACCCGCTTGGTTTAACATCAATTCCAAATCTCCATGAAACTGATCATTGCCATCATCAAGCCATTCAAACTCGAAGAAGTTAAAACCGCCCTCGCCGAAGTCGGCGTGGAAGGCATGACGGTCACCGAGGTCAAGGGCTTTGGCCGCCAGAAGGGCCACACCGAGATCTACCGTGGCAGCGAGTACACCGTCGACTTCCTCCCCAAGGTGAAGATCGAGGTCGCTGTCGCCGACGAAGCCGCTGGTAAGGCCATCGACGCCATCGTCGCTGCCGCCAAGACCGGCAAGATCGGCGACGGCAAGGTGTTCGTCCTCCCGCTCGAGCAAGTCGTGCGCATCCGCACCGACGAGCGCGGCGACGCGGCGATCTAAGGTCCGTCTGTGATCTGACCTCAGCACCGTAGTTCCTTTACCACTACAAGCCGGCCCTTGCGCAAGCAGGGCCGGCTTTTTTCTTTACGAGAAGTGCTTTCCCCAGTCCCAACGGGCGTTCAGCTTCCTATCGAATAACGACGCTCATGATCATTCGCAGGAATTGATACCCGGTTAGGACCTCGCGCTTCGCGGGCCGGACCGAGGTGAAGCCGCCCCTTGTCGCGAAGAAATAAGATTGCGACGGGCCGCCTGCCTGCATCGCCTAGGGCATGGGCGCAAAATATCTTCCGACCGTGAAAGACCTGAAGGCCGCGCAGCGTTTTCAGCAGAAGCAGAACCCGCTGCGGAAATTCAAAAAGGAGCCGGACGCGGGCAAGAAGGTGAAGAAGAAGTAAGCTCCCGTGAGCCTACGCGACTCCATTGCCGCACTGCTCGACCGCTTTTCTGGACGCGCCAATGACGGCTCACGGCGTTTGCGCGACGGCGACACGCTCCTCGCTAGCGTCCAGAATGATGTGCTGATTGCGCATACCTTCGACATCGCACTCTCGCACGCTGAGTTCGTGAAGCGCAGTCTCGGCCAGCTGCCGGAAGGCGCTTGGGTCGGCACGATCCGCAAGACCGGCCGTCACGTTGTCGCCGTCAACTCGAAGACATTTTACGGTAATCAGCTCCCTGCGCCGCAAGCCGTGCAGAAAGTGGTGCAGGCGAACTTCCGTTGAGGCCACAATGGCTGCGCCTAATCGCTTTGCCGCGTTGAGTGCCTCACTCAGTCGCGAACTGGAAGCGATTCCGCTCGATGCGTCGGGCGGACGTCTCGCCCGCCTCCAGTGGCTCTACAGCCAGTTGGAAAATTACGTCGATCGCTGGCTGGCCTTCGCCGGGATCGAAACGATTCGGATGAAGTCATTGCTGGCGGATGATCTTTTTACTATGATCGTGGTGGCGTTGGAAATCTATACCATCGAGTCAGAACGCGATCCCTCGGCCCCGGGCCGCGTCGCGTGGGAAGGTTTTAAGAACGCAATCTTACGAGTCTGCAAAACCAAGGATCGCGCTCATTTGGCCGATATCCGCAGTCGGCTCACGGAGTTAGGACTAGCCCTGCACAAGGGGAGCTAGCAACCCGACGCGACTGTGAGGCGGACCGCTCTCACTTCCCCGGCGACACCACGCAGCGGAAGCCGAGGTGGTTGCTGCCCGTGTCGGGCGCGCCCTTGCCGCGTGTGCCCACCATGTAGCGCGTGCAGTATTGATCGGTGCAGAGAAACGAGCCCCCGCGATGCACGCGCTTGATCTGGCCGGGCTCCTGCGGGTCGAGACTTTCCTTTTGCGCGGGGCCTTGGGGATTGCGAATGACGGCGCCCTTCGCGGCGTCGAGCTGGCGATTGTAGGTGTCGGGCCGATACCAGTCGCTGCACCATTCCCAGACGTTGCCCGCCATGTCCCGCAAACCGTAGGGGTTTGCTGGATACGACCCCACCGGCGCCGTCGCGGCGTAGCCGTCGGCCTGCGTGTTGCGGTAGGGAAACTGACCTTCGAAAATATTGGCCATCCACTTGCCGTCGGGCTGCAGGTCCTTGCCCCACGTGTAGAGTTGTCCGGTCAGGCCGCCGCGCGCGGCAAACTCCCACTCAGCCTCGGTGGGCAGGCGGCGCTTGGCCCACTTGGCATAGGCCTCGGCATCTTCGTAGGCGACATGCACTACCGGATGCTTGCCGCGGCCATTGAGATCGCTCTGCGGCCCCTCGGGATGGCGCCAGTTCGCGCCCGGCACCCAGCGCCACCACGCGAGCGCATTGTTCAACGACACAGGCCCTTCGGTCGGGGTAAATACCACCGAGCCGGGCACGAGCATCTCGGGCGCGGCCCCCGGATAATCCTCTGCGCGCGGCTTGCGTTCGGCCACGGTAATATAGCCCGTGGCTGCGATGAACTTGGCGAACTCCGCGTTCGTCACCTCCGTGGTATCCATCCAGAAACCGTCCACGTACACGCGATGAATCGGCCGCGCATCGGGCATCGGATCGTTGCCGCCGCAGATGTCAGACGTGGGATCATTGGAGCCCATTGAAAATTCGCCGCCCGGAATCCAGACCATGCCCGCCGGCGCCGCACCCGGGGCAGGGGAGCGATTCTCGACTGTGGGTGCATAGCTGCCGACCACGGCCTCGGCCGCACCGGCGAGCGCGGCGCTCAAGAAAAACGTCCCGAGCGCGAAGGGGCCCGCTGCGCGGTGAAAGGGGTTCAACGACATATCCGAACCAGTAGCTTGCGCCGCGAAAAGCGCCAGCCTTGGATTAAGTCCCCACGTTGAATTTCGCGTCCGCCGCTCCTCGGCGCGGTCTAAACCTCACTTCCTTTCTCGCCCCATGTTTACCCTCGGCATCGATTACGGCACCAACTCTGTCCGCGCGCTCGTCGTGCGCTGCGCCGATGGCGCGGAGCTCGGCACCTGCGTCGTCAACTATCCCTCCGGTCAGCAAGGCATCTTGCTTGATCCGAAGGACCACAATCTCGCGCGCCAGCATCCCGGCGATTACCTTTTCGGTTTGGAAAAGAGCGTGCGCGGCGCGCTCGCGGCGGCGAAGAAGACGCCGGGTTTCGATGCGTCCAAAATTATCGGCATCGGCGTCGACACCACCGGCTCCAGCCCGATCCCGGTCGACCGCACCAACCGCCCGCTCGCCTTGAGCCCGAAGTGGAAGAAAAACCTGCACGCCCAATGCTGGCTCTGGAAAGACCACACCTCGCTGAAGGAGGCCGCGCAGATCACCGCGCTCGCCGCCCAGCATCGGCCGCAGTTCATCGCGAAGTGTGGCAACACGTATTCCTCCGAATGGTTCTGGTCGAAGATCTGGCACTGCCGCAATGTCGCGCCCAAGGTCTTCGCCGCCGCGCACTCGTGGGTGGAGTTGGCCGATTGGATTCCCTCCGTCCTCGCTGGCATCGATGATCCTGCGCGCGTGGTGCGCGGCGTGTGCTGCGCGGGCCACAAGGCGCTCTACGCCGAAGAGTGGGGCGGCCTGCCGGACAAACAGTTTCTCGAAATGCTCGACCCACAGTTGGCCGGGCTCCGCGACCGCCTCTACGACAAGGCCCACGACGCCACGACGCCCGCCGGCACGCTCAGCCCCGAGTGGGCGAGCAAGCTCGGCCTGCGCGACGGCATCCCGATCGCGATCGGCGAGATGGACGTCCACTATGGCGCCATCGGCTGCGGTGTGGCCGAGGGCGTACTGGTCAAAGTCATCGGCACCTCCTCCTGCGATTGCGGCGTGGTCTCCGCGACGAAAACGGTGCCCGACATCCCTGGCATCTGTGGCATTGTGAAGGGCGCAATCCTCCCTGGCTTCTACGGCATTGAGGCCGGGCAATCGGCGGTCGGAGATATTTTCAAGTGGTGGGTCGAGGTCGTGTGCGGTGGCGACGCCGCGATGCATGCCGCGCTCACCGCCGAGGTTGCCGACCAGCGCCCCGGCGAGTCCGGCCTGCTCGCGCTCGATTGGAACAATGGCAACCGCACCGTCCTCGTCGACCAACTCCTCACCGGCCTCGTCCTCGGCCAAACGCTCTACACCACAAAGGCGGAAATTTATCGCGCGTTGATCGAGGCCACGGCCTTTGGGGCACGCGCGATCCTCGAGCGCATCAAGGAGTACGGCGTGCCCGTCGACCGCATCGTGTGTGCCGGCGGCATCGCGGAGAAAAATCCGCTGCTCATGCAAATCTACGCCGACATCACGGGCTGCACGATGCAGGTCTCGAGCTCGTCGCAAACCTGCGCGCTCGGCTCCGCGCTCAGCGCCGCCGTGCTCGCGGGTGCGCACAAGGATTTTCCGACCGCGCAAAAGAAGATGGTTTCGGTGAAGCCCAAGAGCTACCGCCCGAAGGCCGCCAACCGCAAAGTCTACGACCAGCTCTACGCACTCTATCGTCAGCTCCATGATGCCTTCGGCGGCCTCAACAAATCGGCCGACCTCTCCGGCGTGATGAAGGAATTGCTCACGATCAAGGGCGCGCAACGGAAGTGAGCGTAGGAACACGCGCCTCGTGGGTATAACCCCGCATCGACATCTCGCCTGGTTCTTGCTGAGCTAAGCGCGTCCCGCCCATGCTCACCGAACTCAAGCGCGAGGCCTACGAGGCCAATCTTGCCCTTTCCCGCCACGGCCTGGTCTCGCTCACGTTTGGCAACGCCTCGGCGCTTGATCGCCGCAAGGGCATCTTCGCGATCAAGCCGAGCGGCGTCGCGTACTCCGCGCTCACGCCGTCCGACATGGTGCTCGTCGATCTCGCGGGCAAAAAAGTCGAGGGTGATCTGCGTCCCTCCACCGATGCACCCACGCATCGCCGCCTCTATCTCGGTTTCAAAAAGGTCGCCGGTATCGCCCACACGTACGCGAAGCACGCGACCGCCTTTGCGCAGGCCGGGATGCCGATCCCGATCTTCGGCACCATGCACGCCGATTATTTTTATAGCGACGTCCCCGTCACGCGGAAGCTCACCTCGCTCGAAATCGAGGGCGCGTACGAATGGGAAACCGGCTCCGTGATCGTCGAGCGTTTCCTCGCCGATAACCTCGACCCGTTCGACTATCCCGGCGTACTCGTTAATCGCCACGGCCCTTTCTCGTGGGGCCCGAGCGTCGCGAAGGCCGTCGAAGCAGCGGTCGCGCTGGAGACGATTGCCGAGCTCGCGCTCAATACACTCGAACTAACGCCGCGCCTTCGCCCGCTTGAGCCCGAGATGATCGACAAACATTTCGGCCGCCGCCACGGCTCGACCGCATACTACGGACAGGAAAAGGAGAAGAGTTAAGCGGCGAGACGGGGCAGTGGTGGCTGCGACATTCAGACGCCGTCTCCCGGGATGCGCGCAGCCGGTTTAGTTTACAGGTTCGCCCTCCCGACGGCGCCCGGAAGTCGCCGTCCACCTCGGACTGGGCGTTGAAACCGAAACATGCCTGAGCACTTTTCTTGCGCTTCATCACATCCTTTTGCGCAGACACGAAAAAGGGGGCCCAAAGAGCCGCCCTCACATTTGCTCACTGAACTCTGCTCTCAGTTGTCCTCATCGACCGGCCGGTCGAGTTCTTCGCGGCATTCCGCGATGACGCGCAGCCAGATTTCGCGAAGGTCGAAGAGGCGGGGCAGGGCGTCGTTGCGCCAGACTGCGACCGTCTCGTGGGCGAGCGCGGCATCGGCATTGAGCAGCGAGAGAGATGAGTTCAGCGCATTCATCGCGCGCTTGAAGAGGCTAACCGCCATCGCGTAGTCGCCGAAGTCGAGGGCGTGGATGGCGTGGACCGCGTATTCCTCGCCGCGATGCAGCGAAGCGAGAAATCCGACGGCCAACGGCTGCGGCACCGGGCCAGCCTCGGAGGCCTTGGCCTCCCACGATTGCTTTAGGCCGAGGTAGATGGCCTTGGTCGCGATAAAAATCGGATTCTTGTGCAGGGTGTAGACCTCTTCGTCATCCTCGTCGTAGCTCTCGTCATCGTCTGCCGGGGAGTTCTCGGACTCCGTGATGGCGCCTTCGTCGCTCCAATCGCCCTGGCCCCAGCCCATCTTTTCGGCCACGGTGTCGATGCGTTCCGGATCAGCTTGAGCGGCATCGTAGAAGCTCAGATAGCGCTTCACGGCCTCGTCTTGCTCGCGGAGATAGCGTTCCCAATCGAATTCATTCCAAGCCAGCTCTCCCCGGTCTTCCCAATCGTTCTCCTGACTACCGCCAGAGTTGAAGTTACTCATTCGTTAAGTCGAAAGTCAGTCCCTCATGGTGCGAAATGCAAATGAAAAAATGGCGCCACGGATTTGCGCTCGGCGAGGGAATGGGAGTAGTCGTTTCACGCCCTGGCACCCGATTTACTTTTGCGAGTTGAATCGCATGCCCCGCCCACGCTAGCGTGCGCTTTCCCCCGATGGCAGACGTGCACCACGAAACAGTTTACTTCAGCGGCCACGTCCAAGGCGTGGGCTTTCGCTACACGGCATTGCAAATTGCCAAGGAATTTGAAGTCGCGGGCTTCGTCCGTAATTTGCCGGACGGGCGCGTGCACCTCGAAGCCGAGGGGCAACCGGGCGAGGTGCAGGCGCTTATCACGGAAATCGAGGAGCGCATGCACGGGTATGTGCGCAAGGTCGAGCGGGCTTCGGGTAGACGGGCGGCCCAGTTTCGCGGCTTTGTGATCCAATGAGCACCGTGGCTCCGGCGGTCCCGGCCATCGAATTGCGCGGAGTCATCAAGGATTTCTCCGTTGGTTTGCGCGGGGTGAAATTGCGGGCAGTCGATTCACTGACGCTGCAGGTGGAGCCCGGTCAGGTGTACGGGCTGCTTGGCCCGAATGGCTCGGGCAAGAGCACCACGATCAAGATCATCCTCGGGCTGCTTGAACCCACCGTCGGCGAATGCCGCGTGTTTGGTGTACCGGGCTCCCGGGTAGAAGCGCGGCGCGATGTGGGCTACCTTCCGGAGTCGCCGTATTTTTATCGCCATCTCACGGGACGCGAGCTCGTGCGATTCTATGCGCGCATCTGCGGCTTGAAGCGCGACGGCCTCGAGGCGCGGGTGACCGAGGTGATCACTCTCGTCGGGCTTGAGGACGCGGCCGATCGCCGCGTCGCCACGTATTCGAAGGGCATGCTACAGCGTATCGGACTCGCGCAGGCGATCGTGCATGATCCTCGGCTGGTCATTCTGGACGAACCGACGGCGGGAGTGGATCCGGTCGGCACCGCGGCGATCTCGGAAATTATCCTTGGCCTGAAAGCGCGCGGGAAAACGGTGCTCATCACCTCGCACCTCCTCGCGCAGATCGAGGATATCTGTGATCGCGTCGCCATCCTCGACCGCGGCCAACTCGTGGTCGAAGGCGCGGTGCGTGACCTCGTCGGCCAGGCGGGACGACAGGCGCTGGTGATCGATAAGATGTCCGCGAGAGAACTCGACGAACTGCGCGTCTGGCTCGCGGCCCGCGGACACACGCTGGAGTCTATTGAGCAACCACGCGCGCGGCTTGATCGCATCTTTCTCGAGCGCGTCGGTAAGGGCGATGCCGCACCCGCATCCACTCCGCAAGATGGGGGCACAGCAAAGTCATGAGCGCTGTACCTTTTTCGCCGGGTCGCGTGCTGCTCATTGCGCGCAATACCGTGCTCGAAGCCTCGCGGCAAAAGCTCTTCGGATTTCTCCTCCTGCTCGCGCTCGGCCTCGTCGCGGGGGCGCAGTGGTTTCGCGAGTTCAACTTCGGCGCGCCTGAGCTGAAATTTCTCGCCGATCTCGGCTACGGCGCGATGGCGTTTTTTGGAGCGGCGCTCACGGTCACGGCGACGGCGCAATTATTTTTCAGCGAGATCGAAAATCGCACCGCGCTGACTTTGCTCGCTAAGCCCGTGTGGCGCGCGGAGTTTATCTTTGGCAAATACCTGGGCGTCGTCGCGGTGGTGGCGGTCTTCTGTGCGTTACTCACCATACTCCTAACCGGTGTGCTCTGGGCGCGGGAGGTCGCACTCATGCGCGATTTTCCCGACACGTTTGCCAAGGGCAGCGGGCTGCGGTTGGTCGATCTCGCCGCGGCGGGCTTCGTGCAGTGGCTGAAGCTGGCGGTGCTGGCGGCCTTTACCCTGCTTGTGGCGAGTTTTTCGCAGACCCAGCTTTTTACGATGGTCACGGGATTTCTCGTGCTCGTGATTTGTCATCTCCAGTATCTCGCTCAGGACGCCTATGCCCGAGGCGGCTCGCTGGTGGCCCAACTCGGAGCACGACTGATCGGTCTCCTGTTTCCAAATTTTCAAGTCTTCAATCTGGCTGAGAATGTGGGCGCGGGCGCCGTCGTGCCGCTGGACCGGCTGGTGGCGGTGACCGTGTATGGACTCGGATATGCCGTGGTGGTGTGTCTGCTGGCGGCGTACAGTTTTCGGAAACGTGAAATCTAAGGTGATCGCGTTGGTCGTGGTCTTGGGCGGGCTCATGCTCGCCGGCGGGCTGTTGGGCTGGGTGGAAGCACCGCTGTGGGCGGCGCTTCGCGTCGAGCAGCCCGCGCTGCGGCTCAGCTCGACTGGGGTTGCGGCTGGGCAGGGCGTGACGCTGGGGATGCTCGGCGGCTTTCGCGCGATCGCGGCGGATTTCACCTGGCTGCGCATGCACGTGATCTGGGAGCAGCGTGATTTGCCCGCGACGGAATCGCTGCTGCGGCTGACGTCGGCCATCGATCCGCGGCCGCTGTATTTCTGGATCAATGGCGCGCGCATCGAGGCTTTCGACATGGCGGCGTGGCGCATCGAGGCTGCGGGCGGGTACGAGGCGGTCTCAGCGGCGGAGCAGGATCGCATCGGGGCCGAACAGGCACGACTGGCCATTCGACGGCTCGAGGAAGCAATGGAGTTTCATCCTCGCAGCGCTGATCTCTGGGTGGAGCGCGGAAATATCGAACTCAACCGCTTGCACGATTTGGCGGCGGCGGCGGCGAGTTATCGTCGGGCTTGGGATCAGCCAAATGCGCCCTACTACGCGGCGCGCCTGCATGCGGAACTACTGCGCCGCCTTGGTCGCAAGGCCGAGGCGCTTGCGTGGTTAGTGCAAGTGCATCCCACCTTGCCGGTGGAGGATGAGGGCACAGACGTGGTACTTGGACGCATCCGGGATTTGGAGCGCGAACTCAGGGTGCCGACGATGCAGACCTATCGCCCGCGCTCGCCGCAGCCGTCGCCGACGAAACGCGCGCCGTAAACTTTGACAGCGGACGGGTAGGGAGGCTTGCTGGAGGCTTATCTTACCGATGACCGTCGACCTGCCATTTCTGCTCATAGCCATCGCGCTCCTATGGTTTCCCCGCCAATGGCTGCGTATCGGCTCGATTTTTCGACGCCGCCGGAGCGCCGCCGCCAAGCGTGCGGCGGCCGAGCCGTGGAACACCCGTGAGCCCGGTGATCCGCGGGTACGATTCGCCGCGGAATTTTCGAAGTTCCGCAATTACGTCGATCTCTTGCGCGCTGCCGCCGGCAGCCTCGCCTTCGTCGGCGGGTTTGGAATTCCTCCGTGTCTCGCGCCGGTCACGGGCGCCGCACCAAAATATGCATATGCCGTGATTGTGATTCGGTCGCTCATTCTGCTGATCGGCCTGCTCCTCCAAACCGCGCGTTACGAAAAGAAGAAACTGACGTTCTATCCGCCGATCTTCTTTATCGCGGGCCTGACGTTTGGGCTGTGTAGCCCTTGGGCGGCGCTTTTTGCCTTCGCGTTGATCTGGGCCGTCCATGCGCTGTTTTCCAGTGCGCAGGGATTTCTCACGATCTACGCTTTCTTCATCGCGGGGTTTGGACACCTGTTGGCTCGGCGTGGTGATCTTTCCGTCACCTATGCCGGATTGCTCTGCTTCACCCCGGTGCTGCTGAGCCTTTTGTCCAATCGCCCATTGGTGATTTTCAGCCGCAAAGGCACGCATTCCTTGAAGTGACCGTGGCAGCATCGCGAATCGGCATCTGGATCTCAGCGACTCGACCGCGCACGTTGCCGGCGGCCGTCGCCCCGGTTTTGGTGGGTTCCGCACTGGCCTGGCGCGTAGGTCACTTCGATGCCGGGGCAGCCAGCCTCTGTCTGGCTTTTGCTCTGTTGGTCCAGATCGGGACGAACTTTGCCAACGACTACTATGATTTCGTGAAGGGGGCGGATACGGCGGCGCGAGTGGGCCCGCGTCGCGCGGTGGCGTCGGGATTGATCTCACCGGCGATAATGAAGCGCGCGATGTGGCTGGTCTTCGCCGTGGCGTTTTTGAGCGGGCTGAGCCTGATCGCGTGGGGTGGGCTGTGGCTGTTGGCCGTGGGCATCACGAGTATCCTCTGCGGCATTGCCTACACCGGAGGGCCATATCCGCTGGGCTATAACGGTCTGGGCGATTTGTTTGTCTTCATCTTCTTTGGCCTCGTGGCCGTGTGTGCGACTTACTTTGTCCAAGCGGGGCGTATCATGACAGACGTGTGGTTGGCGGCAGTGCCGATCGGTCTGTTGGCGGCGAATATTCTCGTCGTGAACAATTATCGCGACGTCGAGACGGATGCCGTCGCAGGGAAACGTACGCTCGTCGTGCGATTCGGGCGCGGCTTTGCGCGCGCGCAGTTTAACGGCTCACTGCTTGTGGCCGCAGCGGTGCCGATGATCTTCGCGGTGCGCTCGCAGCGGCTGTGGTGCTTGTTGCCACTGCTACTCACGCCACTGGCGTGGTCGCATGTGTGCCGGCTTCTGCACAGCAAAACGCCCAGCGAGCTGATTGCTCTGCTGGGCGATACGGGAAAACTGCTGGCGCTCTACGCGCTGCTGCTCGCGGTCGGTGTCTGTTTATAACAACACCGCGCTGAGTTTGAATTAGGCGGCGACGTGACCGGTGATCTTGGCTTTGAGGGCGGCCTTCGGCATCATGCCAACGAGAGTCTCAGCGACCTTGCCGTCCTTGAAGAGGATCATCGTCGGAATCGCGCGGACGCCGTAGTCGACGGCGATCTGGTCGTTCTCGTCGATATTGACCTTCGTGATCTTGAGCTTGCCGTCGAACTCCGTGGCGAGTTCTTCCAGGATGGGTGCGATGGCCTTGCAGGGGCCGCACCACGGAGCCCAGAAGTCCACAAGGACAGGGGTCGTCGCGCTGGTGATCGCGGACTTGAAGGTATCGGTGGTGAGATTGGTGATTTTTTCGGACATGATGAAATGAAGGACTGGAATTATTGGTTGAGAAACAAGAGAGCCGTAAACAGCAAAGATGCAACTGCCGCCACGCCGCACACGCCGACTACCCACGAGGGCAATTCACTGCCGGAGTCTCCCGCGGCGGGCGATGGGCGGTTGTGGCGGGCAGCGGCCATGATCAGCGGGGCGTCGATTTATGAAGAATCTCAGCGAGCTCCTGCGGCTCGACTTCGTGGAGGTGCTTGCTGCGCGATTTCAGCTCCTCGAAGGTTTTTAGGGCCGTCTCCGTCATCCGTCCGTGGGTTTCCTCCGAGCCGCCCACGATGGCAAATTGTTCTCCCGTGGTGACGCGCTTGTGGCCGTCTTCGTTGTCGAGACCCACGCCGAGCAGTCCTGCGCGAGGCTCAGGTTTCTTTTTCTTTTTGCTCACTCGGTCACGGTGCGCGGAGGCGGCGGAGTTTCAAGTGGTATCTCGGTTTCGCCCTGGGGCGGCGGAGGTGTGGGCTCTACGATAGGGGGCGTCGGCGCAGGTTCAGGGATCGAAGCGGTGGATGACGGAGGTAAGGCTTCGTCGGATGATACGGGCGCGGCGGGTGATACGGGCGAGACGGAATCGGTCACCGGTGATTCAGCAAGCGGCGCGATGCTATCCTCCGCGACTGAAACGGCAGGCGCCTCTGGCGCTGGGTCGGTCTGCGCGTGGCCCTCGGTAGTCTCTGCGGTCGGGAGTTCGGAAGCAACCGCACCCGCGACGGCGGATTCAGGAGACGTCGACGCGACCGATTCGGCGGTCTCGGGCGAAAGTATAGCAGGCACTACCGTTTCCTCGACAACCGCTTCAACGAGAATGTCAGCAAAGGGTTCGCTCTGGCGCACGCGAAGTTTTTTCAAGCGCGTGAGTTCGAGGACCGCGAGGAAGGTCGCGACCAGGCGGCGCAGCGTGACACCGTCGGGGAAGAGGCTCGTGAAGATGAAGGAGCGTTCGGTTTTCGTGCGCTCGAGCAGCCACTCCATTTGGTCGGCCACAGTGCTCTGCTCGTCGTGAATTTCGCCGACCACGAGCTTCTCTGCGAGGCGGCGGAGGATCATGTTGAATGCGTTCCACAGCTCGATGCGGTCAACGCCCTTGAGCGGGCGCTCGCCCTCGGCGAGCGAAAGCTCCGAGATGAAGCGCTCCATGAGATTCTGCCGCGTGACGGCCAGTTCGTTGAGCTCCGCGGCGGCTTCCTTGAATTTTTTGTACTGGAGGAGCTGATGGACGAGTTCCCAGCGAGGGTCCATTTCCTCCTCATCCATGTTGGGGTCGACAGCGTGCAGGCCCTTGGGGAGGAGCAGGCGGCTCTTGATCTCCATGAGCGTGGCGGCCATCACAAAAAATTCGCCGGCGACATCGAGGTCGAGCCGCTGCATCGTGTGCAGGGCCTCGATGTACTGGCGCGTCACCGACTCGATCGGGATATCGTAAATATCGAGCTCACTCTTGCGAATGAGGAAGAGCAGCAGGTCGAGCGGGCCTTCGAAGACCTGAAGTTTGATGCGATAGTCGGTGTCGGTAGCCACGGGCGGTCGATGCTTAGGCGAGGGCGGGGCGCGGCAAGGTAAAACCTAAAGGCGGCTGGGGTTGTTTAGGCCCGGCGACGCAACGCCGCCACGTAGTAACCATCGGTATTGTGCGTGGCGGGCAAAATCGCCAGCCCCACACTGCGACGCGTGCACCCGAAGTCCTTGGCGGGCGCTTCCGCCTCGAAGCCAGGCTGGGCAGAAAGGAACTCGGTCACCACGTCCTCGTTTTCAAACTTGCTCAAGGAGCAGGTCGCGTAGATGAGTCGCCCGCCGGGTCGCACCAGCGCCGAGAACTGCGTGAGCAAGGTGAGTTGCTTCGCGGCCGCCTGCGTGATCTGGCCGGCGCTGGTCGTCCACTTCAAGTGCGGCGCGCGGCGCCACGTGCCGGTGCCACTGCAAGGGGCGTCGACGAGCACTCCATCATAGGCAGCGGTGGTCGGGAGCGCGGAGAGCGTGGTGATAGTTTGCGCTCGGGCGCGGGCGGCGCGGATTTCCAATTCTTTCAGGGCGGATGCGCGGATATCGTGGGCGTCGACGTGGCCCTTGGGGCCCAGGAGCGCCGCGAGTTGGAGGGTTTTTCCACCCGCCCCGGCGCAGGCATCGAGCCACTTGCCACCGGGAGCGATCCCGGCGGACTCCAAAATGAGCTGAGAACCGAGATCCTGAACTTCGAAAAGACCCTGCGTGAAGGCGTCGGACTTGGTGACATCGGCCTCGGCAAGGACTTCGAGCGCGCCGGGCAACGCCTTCGCGGGGCGCGTGGGCCACTGCTTGGTGGCAAATTCGTCGGTGACGCGCTTCACGTCGGTCGTCTGCAGGCGCAGCCAGAGCGGAGCGCGCGTGTGCAGGACGTCGAGGTTGGGCGAGACGCCGGCCTCGGGGCAGTGGCGCGCGACCCAGCCGGGCAAGATGATGTCCGCGTCCACCTTCAGAAACGCGGCCTTGGCGGCAATCGTCGGCGGGCAGGCGGGCCAGTCGCCACAGAGCGCGGCGCGGAAGGCCTTGGTCGCCGGCAAATCGGCCGCTAGCCAGGCCACGATCTTGGCGGCGCGGTCCGGATCGGTGTCGAGCAACGGCTCGATCCAAGGGAGGTGGCGCAGCGTCGTGTAGATCAGCTCCCGATAGAGTCGGCGATCACGCGAGCCGAACGAGCGATGCGTGGCGAAGAGTTCGGAGATGCCCGAGGGGAGATTGACGTCCGTGTGCCAGTTGGGCCGCAGGGCGGCGAGGAGACGGAGGAAGATTTTTTGCTGGCTGCCGGCGAGACTCATGCGCGTTAAAATCCGCGCGCGGCGATTTGGATGTTCAGGCCGAAGTGGCTCTCGCGGCGCGGGCCGTCGTAGAGGCTGACGATGTAGGAGATGAGCCAGGTATTGCCCAAGTTCTGCGTCACGCCGTAGGCCTGTTCGTTGAAACGGCGTTT
This sequence comes from Opitutaceae bacterium, assembly GCA_965227745.1. GTDB lineage: Bacteria > Verrucomicrobiota > Verrucomicrobiia > Opitutales > Opitutaceae > GAS368. The sequence goes on from OZ245769.1 coordinate 555,424, forward strand.
GCGCGCGTCGTAGTGCAGGCGGGTGAGCATTTCGTAAGTCTCGTTGATCCGGAGACGACCGTCGACTTGATAGTCCTGAATTTCGTCGCGCAGGAAATTATTCGAGAATCGCACCGACCACGCATCGGCATCGTGGAGCGTCACGCCGGCGTTAAATTCACGCAGCGTGAAAGACTGCGGCGAGAAGCTGTCGTAGACATCGACCGAGAGCCAGCGCGTGGGAGCGAGCGCGAGTTCGGTGTGCACCTCGGAGACATCGCGTTCGCCGGGGGCGCGGATGAAGCGGAAATCGTTCGCGATGTTAAACGTGAGCAGGTCGCGGGAGCCGTAAACGGGATCGCGAGTTTGCAGCGTGTTATCGAGACCGAAGCGGAGGATATTCGTCTCCCGGAGATCGTCGATATTGCGCACGTCACCCAACCCGAGAGGCTGGAGGTAGGTGGCAAACGTGCGGCGGTCGATGTGGGGCATGCGCGTCCACCCCTTGTCGGCCTGCGAAATGTAGCGCCAGCTTACCTTGGGCGTCATCAGGTGGCGGAGACCATCGATTTTCCATTGCTCGTTTTTGTAGTTGAACGTGCCACTGGTACGGATCGCGAGATCGGCGCCGACTTCGCCCAAGGTGCGAGTGTAGTTGGGCAAATCGACTGGCGCGAGGACCCCAACGGGAAGGGCGAGATTGGGCGTGTAGAGCGGCGGCACCGACAACCCCGACGTGATGGAAGCCGGGCCCGGCGCGAGCGGGGAGGCGACGAGGACGCTGGAGCGGGAATTCGTGTAGTGGGTGACACGAGCGCCGACCACAGGGGTAAACGAGAACCAATCGCCCTGCGTAATCGGACGTGAAATCGCGTAATAGGCGTCGAGGCGATCCGTGCTCATCCTCGGACGCCCCACCGGGGAATCCTCGCGGAGGACAGCCGCACTGGCATTGAAACGCTCGTAGAAGCCATTGCCCAACGCGGTCGGCAGGAGGTCAAAGTGAATCTCGGGCAGGCGCTCCTGGACGGTGTTGAACGAGTTGGGTTGAAACCGCGCGAAGGCGGACACGAGGTAGTTGTCTCCTTGGTAGACGGCCTCGACGAAGGTATCGGGCTCCTGCACCGGATAAAAGGCGCGAGGGCGGAAATCGCGGATGACCTCGGAGTCTTTCCAATAGTTGAGCTGGGCGGTCAGCGAGAAATCGCCGATCTTCTGCTCGTGCTGCCACTCGACGTAGCCGCGGTTCTCGGGCACGGGTCGGCCGAGGAGATCGTAGCGTTTGTCGCCGTGGTCGTTGATGTAGCCGGTGCGGAAATTGCCGCGGTAGTTGGCATCCTCGCTGCCGAGTCCATAGCTACCGGACGGTCCAAAGAGCACGCCGCGTTTGGAATAGATGCCGACGTCGCCGCCGATGCGAAAGGCTTCCGCAGCCGGGATGTGAACACTGGCCTCGACGAAAGCACCGAGCAAAGAGCGATAGCCGCCGTTTAAAGACGCGAACGACAGGAGCGGCTGCTTCAGGTCTTGGCTAAACTTAGGGAACGGAAAGGGTTGGGCGGTGCCGATACCTGCCTGCGCATTTTCGGTGCGCAAACGCTTGCCAGGGGCGTAGATGACCTTGTCGGCGCGGGCGGTGGGCTGCCAAGGGCCGGGCTCGCCGTAGCTGACGCTGGCCTTGGTAAAGACGATTTCATCCATCGAGCCCTGAGCGGACTCGGCTTCGGCGTAGTAGGGATAGGAGCCGAAGCGGACCTTGGTGGCGGTAAAGGCCTGCTTGCTGCGGTCGAGCGTGAGCTGGTCTGCGAGGAGCCGGGCGGCTTCCTTCGTATACGTGACATTTCCCTTCGCCGTAATGATTTCCCCCTGGGCACCGCCGATGCGGATTTCGTCAGCGGTGATGAGGGTGACATCGTCCGTCACCCGGGCGTGGCCCCGCAGGACCTGTTCATTGGTCCGGCGGTCGGCCTCGCCGAAATCGGACGAGACTTTCAATGGGCGCTCCTCGCCCCGGCCCACGGAGAGGGTGGCGAAGAGAAATGCGGTTAGAACAAAGCGGCGAATCACGCCGCGGAGCAAAGTCTGGGCGTCGGGCGCTAGCAAGCCTCCGCATCGTGAGTAAATATGGCGCGGTTTTGGCTTTTGCGGAAGGCCAAGGCTCCTCATCTTCCCGCCTGCCCATGCCCCGCCACGCCGCACCCGCTTCCTCCGCCCTGAAAGAAATGTCCACGCTCCGCTCCGAAGTGCGGTCGCTGGGCACCGCACTCGGTCGCGTGATCACGCGGCTGGAGGGGCCGGAGACCTTCGACACGGTGGAGAAGCTGCGCAAGCTGGCGAAGGCCCGCCGATCCGGCGATAATGCCGCCGCCAAGCAACTGGCAGAGGTCATCGCCGGGCTGACGCCCACGGACGCTTTTAATCAGGCGATGGCGTTTACGCTCTACTTCGAATTGGTGAACCTGGCGGAGGAGAACTTCCGCATCATGCTCCTCCGTGAACGACGTGTGGCTCGCCTGCTCGGTCGCGATGCCGGGGCCAAGCCAATGCGTGAGACCATCGAGGCGGCTGTCTTGGCCTTGAAAAAAGATGGGGTCGGCGAGGGTGAGATGCAGAGCCTCGTCAACCGGCTGTCGATCGAATTGGTCTTCACCGCCCACCCGACTGAGTCGAAACGCCGTACGCTGCTCACGAAGCTGCGTCGACTCGGCGAGATTCTACGCGCCCGGGCCCAGCCGGCCTTTGCGGCCGATCCGGATGTGCTGGAGCCAGAGTGCGTCGAGCGAGAGATCGCCTCCCTCTGGCTGACGGACCGGAGTCGCGTCGCGCGGCCGGAAGTCGCCGACGAGGCCCGCACGGGTCTGTGGTATTTCGATACCACGCTCTTCGATACCTTGCCCCGCCTGCAAACCGACCTCGAGCGGGCGCTCGCGCAGCACTATCCCAATGTGAAGGCCCCCACGCGCTGGCTGACCTTTGGCTCGTGGATCGGTGGCGACCGCGACGGAAATCCAAACGTCACGGCCGAAGTAACGGCCGAAATCCTCCTCCTCAATCGCCGCCTCGCCATCGAGAAGGTGCGCCTCGCCTCGCGCGAACTCGCGCGCACCCTGACCGTGAGCGACCGCCGCGACTCCGTCGTGCCTGCACTCAGGAAAGATCTGCGCGACAATCTTCACGTCTCGAAACACATCGAGGAACTCAATAAGCGTTATCCCCACGAGCCTTACCGTCTCCTGCTGGGTGTCCTGCGCGAGCGTCTGACCCAAGCGGTCAACGAAGTGCGTGATGGTCGCGTGCTCTCGGCGGAGACGGTGGTCGGTACCTGCCTCGGGAGCGCGACGATTGCCGGGGCGTTTGAAGCGATTTCGGATAGCTTGAAAGCGGGCAGGGGAGCGATGTTGACCGGCGGCGAGCTGCGTCGCGCGTCCCAGCAGTTGGACATTTTTGGTCTGCACACGGCGCATCTCGACCTGCGGCAGCACTCTTCGCATCATGAAACGGCGGTGGCCGAAGTGCTCGACCGCGATGATTACACGAAGTTGCCGGAGGAGGCGAAGCGGGAGCTGCTGCTCGAAGCCATCGGCATCGCGAAGACGCTGCGCACGCCGGAGCTCGCGCGCTTCTCGGCGCACACGCGAAATGTCCTCGATCCGCTGGCGCTCGCGGCGCGGGTGGCCGCGAAGTTTGGCACGGAGGCGCTCGGCATTTATATCATCAGCATGACCGACGGCGTGTCGGATATGCTGGAGGTCGAGTTGCTGCAAAAACTCACGGGCGCGAAGCTGCCCATCGCGCCGCTCTTTGAGACGCTGGATGACTTGGAGCGCGCGCCGGAGATTTTGAGCGCCTACTTCGGGCTGCCCGGTCGCAGTGCTCCGGCGCACCAGCATGTGATGCTGGGCTACTCGGACTCGAACAAGGACTGCGGTTACCTCACGGCCAACTGGGCACTGTATGTGGCCCAGGATGAAATCTCGCGCGTCTGCCAGGCGGCGGCCGTGCGCGTGACCTTGTTCCACGGTCGTGGCGGCAGCGTCGCGCGCGGCGGCGGGCCAGCGGCCAAGGCGATCTTGGCGCAACCGGCAGGCCTGCGCGACGGCGGGATTCGTGTCACGGAACAAGGTGAAGTGCTCTCGACGCGCTACCACGATCCTGATCTCGCGCACCGCATCCTCGAGCAGATGGCCTATGGCGTGATGCTCGGCACACACGCCGCAGAGAAAGCATCCGCGGTGCCGACGGAATGGCGCGAAGCGATGACCACGATGAGCGCGGCCGGCTTCGCGGCGTACAAAGCCGTGGTCCATGACGATCCGGAGTTTCTCGCCTTTTGGAAACAGGCCACGCCGATCGATGAGATTTCGAACCTCAAGTTTGGCTCACGGCCGACCTTCCGCCGCAACACCACGAGCGTGGAAGACCTGCGGGCGATCCCTTGGGTGTTTTCGTGGATGCAGAGCCGCTTTAATTTCCCGGGCTGGTTCGGACTCGGCAGCGCGCTCGACGCCGTGCTGAAGCGCGGCCCAAAGGGTCGCAAGCTCCTGCGCGAGATGCACGCGGGCTGGCCATTTTTCGAGACGCTGATCGACAACGCCCAGCTCACCATGCGCAAAGCCGACATGGGCATCGCCGCGCTCTATGCCTCGCTGGTGGACGACGAAAAAATTCGCCGCCGCATCTTCGGGCTGCTCGAGGCGGAGTTTGCGCGCACCGAAGCGGCGATCCTGGCGGTCACAGGCCAGAAGCAACTGCTCGCGCGCGAGCCCGTGCTGCGGCAGTCAGTGGAGTTGCGTAATCCCTACATCGACCCGCTCAACTATATCCAAGTGGACATGCTGCGCCGGCTCCGCTCAGGCCGAAAAATCACCGCCGAGGAAGCCGAGGCGGCGCGCGGTGTGGTCGAACTCACGATCAATGGTATTTCGGGAGGATTGAAGAACACCGGTTAATGCCGGCGTCGTCCGTGCCGCGAAATCCGACTTGATCAAGGCTGCGACGCACTCCTCTGCGTAGCGGGAAAAGCAGGGTGCGCGGTCATCGATGCGGAGTAGGTTAAGAGCATATTGGGCCAGCTCAGGAGGAGTGGCCCGATCAGGCAGCATTGCAGGGAGACGGAAACAGAGCGCCCGAAGGTGTGTAATGGGAGGTATAGGCCCTAGGCACGAGTGAGCCTCGGCGTAACACTATACTCCCGTCATGAATACTATCCTACTTGTTCTTCTCCTTCTCATTCTCTTGGGCGGCGGCGGTTTTTACGTCGGCGGCCCAGTTGTCGGTGGCAGTGCGCTCGGTCTGATCTTGCTCGTCTGTGTGATCATCGCCCTCACCGGCGGTTTCCGCACACGATAAGAATATCGAGCCGTCCACGCATGCACCGTTTCGGCGGCGCATGCGTGACGCTTCTTCCGGCCTTCCTTTAATGGAAGTCGTGGGAGGACTGCGCGGGAAGTTCTTCGGCCCGGAAGGGCTCGATCTTCTCGGCTTTGACGTGAGTGACGCCTGAGACGTTTTGCAGGCGGCCAGTGATGCGCAGGGCGGGCTCTTGCGTGATGGTGAGCCGGAGGCGTTCGAAGAGCGCGGGGATCACAACCGCGTTGGCGATGCCGGTCTCGTCTTCGAGGCTGATGAAGACGAAACCCTTGGCCGTGCCGGGGCGCTGGCGACAGATAACGGAGCCGGCGATGGTGACGACCTGGCCATCGGTGACGTGTTTGAGGTCCTTGGCCGGGCAGATACCGGTGAGGCGCGGACGCAGGAGGGCCATGGGATGCTCGTCAACCGTGAGATTGAGTCCGGCGAAATCGGCGCCGACTTGCTCAGTGGGCGACATGGGGGGCAGCGGGGATTCGTCGCGGTAGGCCTCGGCGAAGTGCTTGAAGAGGCTTTCGTCGTCAGACCATGCGGTCTCGACGTGCCAGAGCGCGGCGCGGCGGTGGGCGGTGAGCGCAGCGAGCGCGCCGACGGCAGCGAGGGAGCGGCGCTCGGTGGCGGTGAAATCGGTGCGGCGCAGGAAATCGTCGAGCGAGGCAAAGGGCTGGGTGGCGCGCGCGGCAAGCATCGCCTGCGCGGCGGATTCGCGCAGGCCCTTGATGTAGCGCAGACCGATGCGGATGGTTTTGTCAGCCTCGACCGTGCAGTTGAACGCGGAGCGCTGCACGCAGACGGGATGGGCGACGAGCCCATGGCGGCGACCGTCTTGAATGAGCGTGGCGGGCGAGTAGAAACCCATCGGCTGGTTATTCAACAAGCTCGCGTAGAATTCGGCGGGGCGGTGAACCTTCAGCCACGTGCTGGCGTAGGCGAGCATGGCGAAACCGATGGCGTGAGACTCGGGGAAGCCGTAGGCGGCGAAGGTCGTGGTCGCTTTTACAACTTTGTCGATGACAGCCTGCTGGTAGCCCTGCCGATGCAAGGCGGCGTGCAGCTTATCCATGGACTTTTTCAGGCGGTCGGGGTTTTTAGTGAAGCCCATCGCGCGGCGTAATTCCTCGGCCTCGGCGCCGGTGAACTTGGCGAGGTTGATCGCGAGTTGGAGCATCTGCTCCTGAAAGAGGATGACGCCCTTGGTGCGCTCCAGGATGGGCTTTACGATATGAGCGACGGACTCGTCGATGTATTCGATTTTCTCCTCACCATTACGACGGCGGATGAGCGGATGGACGAGATTGCCGGTGATGGGGCCAGGGCGGATGATGGCGACCTGGATGGCGAGATCGTAAAGATTGGCCGGCTTGAAGCGCGGCAAGGTGGACATCTGGGCGCGGCTTTCGATTTGGAACACACCGACGGTATCCGCAGCACGGATACTTTCGTAGGTTTTTTTATCGTCGGCCGGGATATCGCTGATGGCGCGGATTTCGGTGTCGCCTCGCGCAGCGCAGAGCTCGGCGCTCTCCTGGAGGACGGCCATCATGCCGAGGCCGAGGAAATCGATTTTCACGAGGCCGAGATTTTCGCAGTCCTCCTTGTCCCATTGGCAGATGCAGCGACCCGGCATGGTGGCGGGCTCGAGAGGCACGACTTTGTCGAGTTGGTTGAGCGAGATGACCATGCCGCCGGGATGCTGACCGAGATGGCGGGGTAAACCGTGCAGGTGATGCTGCGCGAGGAAGAGGGCCTCGGCGCGAGGGTGGCTGCCGGCGATGCCGGAGAGACGAAGCTGCTCCTTGAGGTCGAGGGTCTCCGGGAAATCGCCGTTGGCGTAGAGGCTGGAGAAGCGGTCGAGGGCGTCGTCACCGAAGCCGAGGACTTTGCCGACTTCGCGGATGGTATTGCGCCCGCGGTAGGAGATGACGTTGGCGGTCATGGCGGCGCCGCGTGCACCGTAGCGCCGATAGACCTCTTGGATGACGGATTCGCGGCGCTCGCCACTGGGGAAATCGAGGTCGATGTCGGGCCACGACGGCAGGCCATCGGCGCCGATGCGGCTGTCGTTGAGGAAACGATCAAAGAGAAGTTTGTTTTTGACGGGATCGACGGCGGTGATGCCGAGCACATAGCAGACGGCGCTATTGGCGGCGCTGCCGCGGCCTTGCACCAGAATGGGCTGAGGACGATTACGCGCCCACTGGCAGATATCCCAGACGATGAGAAAATAGCCGGAGAATTTGAGTTTCGCGATGAGCTGTAGTTCGCGCTCCAGTTGATCGATCCAAGCCTGGTCGAGACTGCCGACTTTGGCGCGAGCGAAGGCGTAGGTTACTTCGCGCAGGTATTCGTTCTGATCGACGGCTTCGCCGTTGGGCTTGGTGTAGGAGGGAAATTCGTAGCCGAGGTTTTTTAAGGTAAACTCGAGTCGGCCTTCGAGGTGAACAGTGTTGTCGAGCGATTCAGGCAAGTCGGCGAAGAGCGCGCGCATCTGCGCCGCCGAGGGCGTGCGGCGGTGGGAATTGATTTCCAAGCGGCGGCCGGCGGCATCGAGCGTGGTGTGGTGGCGCAGGCAGGTGAAGACATCGGCAACGATGCGATGCTCAGGAATGGCGTAGTTGACGCCGCCGGTGGCGAGCAGGTGCAGACGATGGGCGGCGGCGAGATCGCGGAGAAAAGTAAGCTCGCGCTCCTCGCCGCGAAGGCGGTGTCGTTGTAGCTCGACAAAGAGGCGTGCGCGGCTGGGGTCGGATTCACGGCCGAAAATCGCGAGGAGTTTTTCGAGCGCGAGGCCGGCGGCGGCGGCGCCCTCGGTGCGCCAGGCGCGGCGCACCGGGCCTTCCTCGTCGCCAGTGAGGGCGATGAGGCCGTCGGCATGGCGGGCGAGTTCATCCCACGTGGCGAGGCAGGGACGCTTGCGCTCGGCGGGGCCGGACTCGCTGGTGCGCGGCGTGAGCTTGGTCGTGGTGATGAGCTGGCAAAGATTTTGGTACCCGGCGTGGGACGCGACGAGCAGCGGGATGACGGTGCCATCCTCCATTGTGATCTCGGCACCGACGCGCGGACGCACGGGGGATTTCGTTTCGACGACGTGGCTATAAAAACGCGGAGCGCCGTACAGGCCATCGCGGTCGAGCAAGGCCATGGCGGGCAATTCGTTATTCCCAGCGGAATTGATCAGATCCTCGGGACTGGAAGCGCCGCGCAAAAAGCTGAAGGCGCTGCGCGCGTGGAGTTCGACATAGCCACTCATGGCTAATCGTACTCGCCTTCGAGGAAGTGGTCTCCGCCGACGAGGATGAGGCGATAGAGTCCGCCGTCGGCGAGGGCGACATCCCACTCGATGCGAGACCAGGCGCGATCCTTTTGCCACCAGTCTCCGTCGCGAGGATAAGGTGGACTACGAAACGCGATTTCACCCCGGGCGCCATTGGCCCAGAGGAAAGTTTTGCCATCGTTCGTCTCGGTGAGCCCGACCCGCAGAGGCGGACGATAGCGGCGCAAGATGCCGCCGAGCGGAGGATGCAACGGTGTGATCGTCGCAGCGGGAATGGCGGCGGCAGGCGGCAGCAATTCGCACGCGTCAGGACGATGCGTGTCGACGCGGTGCGGAGTGCCGAGGCGCTCTGGGCCGACGAGGGCGCTGAGGCGGGCGAGAGTTTCGGCGAAGCCATGGGGATCGCGGAGACCAGTGTCGAAGAGGCCTTGCTGGCGGACGAGAGGACGGGTGGGCGTGACTTCGAGGGAGAGGGCGACGATGCAGGCGGCGGTTTGCAGCGACTCAAGATAGGTGTGAAGCGTGCGGAAAAGAATTTCGACATCGGCGGTGGGCTCGGGGAGCCGGAAGGAGCGCGCGTGCGTGGTTTCGTCTTCGAGGCGAAGCGTGAGGGCGAGTTCGGCGGCGACGAATTGAGCACTGATGAGTTCGAGGGAGAGGCGGTCGAGGATGCGGCGGAGGATGAAGAGGAGAGGATCGAGGGTCTCGATGGCATTTTCGAATTCCATCGCGGCGGAAAAGGTCTGAGGCGGAATGACGGGACGGAGCGGGCGGAGATCGCCGCCGGAGGCGCGTTGCCAGAGGGCAAGGCCGGCGGCCCCGAAGCGGAGCACGATTTCATCGCGCGGGAGGGCGGTGAACTCGCCGAGCGTGCGGAGTCCCCAGCGCCAGAGAACATCAGCTAATTCGGGCGAGGGATCGGCGGCGGCAATTGGGAGCGGTGCGAGGAAGGTGCGCTCGGCGGCGGCGGTGTCGACGTACAGCAATGTGGTCGTGGCCCGGGCGGCGTAGAGCGCGAGCAAGGGCGTGCGTGCGAGACCGATGGTGGAGAGCAGGGCGAGTTGGGCAAGCTGGGCGAGGACGGCGTGTGCGGCAGGGAGAAATTTTTCGGAAGAGAGGCCGCGCAAATCGACGGTACAGATGCCGGGAGCGGTATCTTCGAGGGTAGGCGAGAGCGTTTGCGCGACGGCGAGGAGGGTGGCGCGGGCCTCGGACTCAGCGTCAGGCCGCGGCGAGCGCAGGAGAAGGCGGGGACAGCGCGCAACGGCTTGCGCGGCGGTCATGCCCAACTCGACGCCAGCGGCTGCAGCGGCAGAAGTGACAGCGAGCACGACGGATTTTTTACTGTGGGCGGAAAAAAGCGCGGCGGGCTGGCTGGCGGAAGTCGCTTCGGTGCGGAGCACGGCATGCAGCGGAAAAGCGGCGACGTGAAGAACGGCGAACATGAGAACGGGCGCAGCGGTGGGACGACAGGGAGAGTGCGAAGCTCAAGCGCATTAAGCGCAAAGACGAAGGCGCTAAGGTCGGAGCGAAGTAAGGCTGACGTGGGCTATGGCGTCGTAACGGGTGTAGGTGCGCGCGCAGGATTTACTCGCTGGAAGCCTGTGAGCGCTGGCGCTGGAGCGCGGGTGCGAGGACGGAGATCAAGCGAGGGCGCTCGGTGCTGAAGGCGGCGAAATCGTGCGAGGTGGACAGGACGAGCCGAAGCTGCGCGCTGGGCACGGAGGCGCGCGGAGTGAAAACGACGAACGGCAGATCGGCGGGCTCGACGGCGCGTTGGAAGCGATACCACTGCGGCCCGGAAATGCGGCGCAGCTCGGCCTCGGGGGCGTGACGCAGATCGAGTACGACGAGGCCGAGGTTGGCATCGCGCGCGAGGAGATCGGCGGCTTGGAGGGCGAGCGTGGTGGTGGTGGCAATTTTCGATGCCGGCCCGCCGGCGGTGGAGGCGGGGCGGGACGGTAGTTGTGGGCAGCGCACCCAGATCAGGTGCGCGATGAGATCGACGGAAAAAGAATCGGGATCGAAGCAATCGGAGACATCGACCAGCGCGATCCTCGCCCGCGTGGCGCGTGTGACGGCGAGAAGCTGGCCGAGCAACAACTGGCTGCCGCAACTCGGGGCCGCGCACACGATCTCGGTGACGGCACCGAGGGGCAGTCCGCCGCAGGCTTGATCGAGAGCGGGAATGCCGGTCGCGAGCGTGCGCCCGGTGGAGCGGGCGGTGGCGGGAAAACGCGCGGCGAGGAGGCGCCGGAGATCGGCGAGCTTATCGGGCGTGGCTGACATAGAGGAGCAGTCAAGGGAGGGAATGGGGCGAGGCAAGGACGGATAGTGTTCATTTGAACACTTAAGTAATTCGCGTGCGGTTCTCGCGAGTTAGCAGGATTTTAAGCCCGTGAGGAAAACTGCCGCTCCCTTGGTGGCCAAAGCCCCAGTGCCCGACCTGCGATGGCGAGCACGTTGAACGGATTACTTAAAGTCGTGTCCGCAGGCGTGAGCTCGTTGGTGCTCCGTCCACTCGCTGGCGCTCGCGGCTACTGAAAAAGACCGACCTACAGTTTCTATGACGCCACTAGAGGTTCATGATCAGAGACAATAAAAAGGCCGCTCCGAAGAGCGGCCCTTTAAGAGTGAGTGCGCGCTTTGCGCGCTCACGATTCTTGCCTGATAGGCGCGACGCTTACTTGCCGGACTTGGAAGACTTTTCGGCCTTCTGGCGGGCGGCGTTGTTCAGGATGCGCTTGCGGAGGCGGAGGCTCTTCGGGGTGACCTCGAGGAGTTCGTCGGCGGCGATGTATTCGATCGAGCGCTCGAGCGAGAGCTTCGCGGCCGGCGTGAGACCGGTGGCGACACCGGAACCCTGCGAGCGGAAGTTCGTGAGGGCCTTTTCGCGGACGGCGTTGCACGCGATGTCTTCGTTACGCGGATTCTCGCCGACGATCATGCCTTCGTAGACTTGCTCGCCGGGGCTCACGAAGAGCTTGCCGCGCTCCTGCACCATGAGGAGGGCGTACGTGGTGGTCTCGCCCGCTTCGGTCGCGATGAGCGTGCCGGTGATGCGGGTGAGCACTTCGCCCGCGTACGGGCCGTACTCCTTGAACAAATGGCTGGTGACGCCGCGGCCGGAGGTCGCATTGACGACGTCGATCTCGAGGCCGATGAGGCCGCGGGTCGTGATGGTCGCCTCGATCATCGTGGAGTGCGGGAGCTTCTCCATGTTCGTGAGCTGGCCCTTGCGATTGGCCAGGTTCTGCATGATGGAGCCGACGCACTCATCCGGAACTTCGATCCAGACGGTCTCATAAGGCTCGAGGCGCTCGCCGCCGGGACCGGTCTTTTCGATCACGGTCGGGCGGGAGACGAGGAGCTCGTAGCCTTCGCGACGCATGGTCTCGACGAGGACGGCGACTTGCATGGCGCCACGGGCCTTGACGTTGAAGACGCCGGCTTTGTCGGAGTCTTCGATGTAGATGGAGACGTTGGTCTTCAGCTCGCGCATGAGGCGCTCGCGGATCTGGCGCGAGGTGACGAGCTTGCCTTCCTGGCCGACGAGCGGACCGTCGTTGACGCAGAACTGCATCTCGAGGGTCGGCGGGTCGATCTGGGTGAAGGGCAGGGCGTGGCCGGCTTCGTCAGCCGTGAGGGTGTCGCCGATGTCGACGTCCTCGAAGCCCGAGATACCGACAATATTGCCGGCGACGGCGCTCTCGACCTCACGCTGGCCGAGGCCGGTGAACTCGAAGACCTTGGTGATCTTGGCGCGGACGCGCTTGTGATCGGAGTGGCGAAGGACGAAGACGGGCTCGCCGACCTTGGCGCTGCCGCCGAGGATCTTGCCGACCGCGATACGACCGACGTAGTCGCTCCAATCGATATTGGAAACGAGCATGTGGAAGGGATCGTCGGGCTTGGCGAACGGCGGCGGGATGTGGTCGACGATGGTCTGGAAGAGAGGGGTCATGTCCTTCTTCTCTTCGCCGAGCTTGTACATCATGTAGCCGTCGCGGCCGGAGCCGTACACCACAGGGGCGTCGAACTGCTCGTCGTTGGCATTCAGCTCCATGAGGAGCTCGAGCACCTTGTCATACATCTTGGCGGGCTCGGCATTTTCGCGGTCGATCTTGTTGATGACGATCACGACCTTGAGGCCGAGGGCGAGGGCCTTGCGGAGCACGAAACGGGTCTGCGCCTGGGGACCGTCGTAGGCGTCGATCACAAGGAGAACGCCGTCCACCATGCGGAGGGCGCGCTCGACCTCGCCACCGAAGTCGGCGTGGCCGGGGGTGTCGAGGATGTTGACGATCTTACCCTGCCAGTGAACGGAGGTGTTCTTGGCCTTGATCGTGATGCCCTTCTCCTTTTCGAGGTCCATGGAGTCCATGGCGCGCTCCTCGACATGCTGATTGGCGCGGAAAACGCCGCCTTCCTTGAGGAGCTTGTCGACGAGGGTGGTTTTCCCATGGTCGACGTGAGCGATAATAGCGATATTGCGGATGTTCTGGTTCATGGCGGACACGTTCCTGATTAAAAAAAGAGGCCCAAAGTGCTCCGCGCGCGGCGCAAAGGCAAGGCCGAAGGATGAACTCTGTAAAATGTTGAGGGAACGTAACCGGTGAGGTAGCGCGCGTCCCTCGCGCGAAAGTTGACCGTGCCGCCTACCGATAGTTCTCCGCCATTCCGCTGCGCAAGGCCGCTTACCGCATCAGCGCAAAGTACGCCGCGTAGAGTCCCATCCAAAGCCAGAGTTGGAGTCGCAGCACGAAATCGAGTGGCTTCGCGGCGAACACGCGACCCGCGAGCCAAGCAAGTGTGGTCGTGAGGGCGATTCGTACGGCTGTGCCAGCCACGGAGGCCAACAGAAATGTCGTCAGCGCGACCTCTTGGGCTCCGGCGTGGACGGCGAAGAGTTTGTAGGGCTGGCCGAGCAGTGCGCCCGTGCCGAGGGCGAGGAAGCCGTGCGTGTGCAAGGCTTGCGCGGTGCGGACCATGAGATCGCGTGTGATGCCGGGAATCCAATCGAGCGTATTGAGCACGACTTGGGTGCGATCGTGATTTTCATGCACGATGAACCAGAGGAGCGTGCCTCCGATCACCGCGCCCGCGAGCGTGGAAAGTCCTGCCCTCAGGGCTGATCGCGGATCGCGAAGAGCGAGGCGCGTCAGCAGAACATCCGGCAGAATGAAAAAAATGGTGGCTTCCGCGAGGCCCCACGCAAAAGCGAGGGCATTGGTCGCGAGGCCGGAACGACGGCGAGAGTGCGGGGCGTCGCTCATGGCGTCGAACGAGCGGGCTCGGCGAGCGCACGTCGCGCGCGATTGACGATGGTCCAGAGGAGGAGCGCCACGACCAGTGCGAGCGCGGGCGTGAGCCACGGTGAGAGCGGCACGTGGAGGCCCGCGAGCAGGGCGAAGAGGCCGAAGACGAAGGCGCGGTCGCTCTTGCCCATCGGCCCATCGTAGCGCCGGCTCGCGCCGATTTGCAGGCCGACGAGGCCCGTCAACTCGGTGACGATGGCGAGGGCGCAGGCGACCACGATGAGTGGCGCATTAAACCCGGGGACGAGCGCGAGTGGGAGGTAAAGCCCGGTGTCGGCGATGACATCGCCGACTTCGTTGAGGATGGCGCCGAGGCGGGATTTCTGGCCGTGCTCGCGCGCGAGCATGCCATCGATGGCATTCAGCGCCATGCGCACGAAGAGGAAGCCCGGCATCACGAGCAACGGCCACGCGCGGGTGGGGTAGAGCGCGACACAACCGCCGACGACGAGAGATAAGAGCGCGGCGGCGACGGTAACCTGATTGGCCGTGACGCCCGCGCCCGCCAACCCGCGCGTGATCGGGCGCAGGAGATTTTGAAAGGCGGGCTTGATGTCGTAGATGGAGGCCATGCGGGCGGAGGCGCGCTCAGTTCACGTCGGTAAAATAAAAGCGCACAAGGTGAAAGAACACAGGCGCGGCGAAACAGATGGAGTCGATGCGGTCCATCACGCCGCCGTGGCCCTCGATGAGGTTGCCGTAGTCTTTCACGCCGCGGTCACGCTTGATGGCCGACATCACCAGCCCGCCGAAGAAGCCCATGACGGTGATCACGAGCGAGAGCGCGCCGGCCTGCCACGGGGAAAACGGCGTGGCCCACCAGAGCGCCGCGCCGATGGCGCTCGCCGAGAGAACGCCGCCAACGAAGCCCTCCCAAGTTTTGCTCGGGCTGAGGACGGGCGCGATCTTGTGGCGGCCGAAGAGTTTGCCCCACACGTATTGCAGCACGTCGCTGAGCTGCGCGATCATCACGAGAAAGAGCAGCAGGCGGGCATTGGCGCCGGTGAAGCCGGGAATATCGAGCATCAGTAACGCCGGTACGTGGCTCACGCAGTACACGCAGACCATGAGGGCCCATTGAATCTTGGCCGTGCGCTCGAGGAAGTGCTGCGTGTCGCCGCCGAGCGCGCAGCGGATCGGGATGAAGAGGAAAACGTAAACGGGAATGAAGACCGTGAAGAGCCCGTACCAGCCCTGCGCGACGAGCACGTACTGCAGTGGCACGACGACGAAAAACGCCCAGAAGAGCGCGCGGTGATCGGCGGTGCGCGTGGGCGTGAGCGTGACGAATTCACGCAGCGCGAAAAACGATATCAGCCCAAAGAGAATGATCGTGCCGAGGCCGCCGGTGATCAGCGCGACGGAGAAAATCCCGACCATCACCCACCACGCGCGCACGCGGGCATCGAGATTAGCGATGACGGCGTTGGTCGTTCCCGCAGGCTGGCGGCCCTTCAGGATGGCCGTGATCAGGCTGGAGAGCGCGAGGAGGCCTACGATGCCGCCGAGGAGATAAAGTGTGATGCGATCGACGTGCATGCAATTCAGGCGCGCTGGAGGGCGGTGACGGCGAGGCGGGCGCGCTCGAGAAACGCGTCCTTCGCTTCGGCGGGGTCGAACGCGAGCGGCGCGCCGACGGCGAGTGTGGCGACGAGCGGCACCGGGAGGAAGTCGCCCTTGGGCAGAATGCGATTAAGATTATCAAGCAGCACCGGCACGAGCGGCACCGTAGGACGAGCGCGGGCGAGGTGATGCAGGCCGGACTTGAAGGGCTGCAATTTCCCGTCGGGACTGCGCGTGCCCTCCGGAAAAACGATGAGCGACGCGCTGGCGTCGAGCGCCGCGACCATAGGCGCGAGGGGATTGGTCGCGACCGTTACTTTTTGGCGCTCGATGAGCACGGCGTTAAACACCGTGACCGCGAGCCAGCGGTGCGCGGCGGTTTTCTCCCAGTAGTCGCGACCCGCGACGGGGCGCACGCGTTTACGCTGCGCAGGCGGCAGTGCGGCCCAAATCGTTGCGAAATCGAGATGGCTCGAATGGTTGGCGAAAAAGATGCACGGTCCCGTCGGGACTGCCGTCTCAGGCAGCAGGCGCACACCGCAGCCGAGCCGGATGGCGGCGGCAAGAAGATCAGACGGGAGACTCATGCCATGCGCACCGCGAGGGTGATGAAACCGCTGCGGCGGCCGCGCTCACGGGATGAACTTTCGCTCCTGAAACCAATAGAGCAACTGGGTATCCCAGGGCGGAGCGGGCCGGCCGGGGCGGCCGAGGCCGAGGCCGTGCGCGCCCTTTTCATAGATGTGGAGGGTAGGCAGGCCGCCGGCTTTTTTCAGGGCGGCGGCGAAGAGAATCGAATTTTCCACGGGCACCGTCTTGTCCTCGACGGTGTGCCAGAGGAAGCAGGGCGGGGTGTCCTTGGTGACCTGAAGTTCGTTCGAGAGAAATTTAACGAGCTCGGGATCGGGGTTGTCGCCGAGGAGTTGTTTCTTGGAGCCGGCGTGCGCAAATTCGCCGAGCGAGATGACGGGATAGCATAGGATCCCGAGATCGGGGCGGGAGCTTTCGCGCTCGATGGGATCGGTGGCGTCGGGTTTGCCGGCGTCGAAGTGAGTGACGAGCGTCGAGGCAAGGTGACCGCCGGCGGAGGAGCCGATCACCGCGATGCGCGCAGGGTCGCGGCCGTCGCGCTTCGCAAAGGCGCGCACCATCCGCAGCCCGCGCGCGGCGTCGCCGAGCTCGATGGGGTGGCGGTAGCCGGAAGAGCCGAGACGGTATTTCAAAACATAAGCCGTGATGCCGTGCGCGGCGAAAAATTCGGCGTAGCCCGTGCCCTCGTGCTCGGCGAGACCACTATAGCCACCGCCGGGGAGGACGAGAATGGAAGCGCCGGTGTCCTTGGCCTTGTCGGCGGGGAACGGCGTGAGCGTCGGAATATCGAGAGGGCGCTCGCCGAGAGCACCAGGCGCGGCTCCTTCCCAGAGGCGGATGGGGCCGAGGATACTTTGATAGCTGGGGGCCGCGGGAGCTTTGGCGGTGGGCGTGGCGGCTTTGGGCGCGGTCGGGGCGGCGGCTTTTTCAGCGGCGCTTAGAGATGCGAAAGGAGTCAGGAGGAGGAGGACGAGGGTGGGGAGGCGGGGCATAAGGATGACCGTGGCAAACGCGGTCGGCGTTTCAATCCCGCAGTTCACGCGGTCCTCACGCGCTGAGCAAGCGAGCTGCGCGATGGCATCGCATGCGGGCAAAAAAAAATGGCCCCGGGACCTTGCGGTCCCGGAGCCAAATTTTGGGGGTGGGCGTTCGCCACTCGCTCTTTCCCGGCGGCACACGCTTGGGCGCGCTCGCTTTCGCGGGCGGTGTGCTTCCCGACGCCACTCTCCGCGGCATGCGGATGTCTCGGTCTCATGGCGGGACCGTCCTGACCGTTGCCGGTCGGGATCTTTCGAGTGAGGCCTCTGCGCCCGGTTCGGTCGCTCCCTGCCGGGGGCGGCGCGCCGGACGTGGTGCGGACACGTCTGCAATACCAAGTTCTCGCGTCGGCACCGTTGCCACGGGGACGGCACCAGCTTGTGGCTGGCCGTTGGCCCCGCGTTACGGGTCTGACCTCTTACCTCTCAGGTTGCTTTCGCTCTTGCAGCGGGGTGACGTGTGTTTCACGCCGCCCCGTCGAGGAAGGTCGACGAACTTTGCCAGGTTCGTTCCCTCCGCGCGGCCGCGTCGTCCTTGCGCGCCCGGCTCCGAGGAGCAGGGCCTTTTGGCGGGGTGGGCCCGCCGGACGGCGCGACTGCGTTCTGGTCTGCGCAGTAGCAACCAAAACCCTCTGGGGTAACTGCGTCGGCGCACGGGTCGAAACTTCCCGTGGGCCTGACTCGGCTTGGCGTGGTTTCTGATCACGCCTGGCCGCTCAACTCCTTGCTTCGTGGAACTGGGCCGGACACGACTCCGGCCAGAGGAGCTGGTGAGATATGCCTGACGCCTCGCTTCCGCGAGATGCAGGGGTGGTCGGAACCAGCTTCCGTCCACCTTTCCCCGGTCGCCCGGGATTATCCCAGCCGTGCTTTCAGCGACGTTTTTCAGGCCGCTGCGCTGCGACTGTTCTATCAAGGAACGAGGGAGAGCGTGCGGCGCGTGGCGGGGGAAATGAAGCTTTTGTTCCTCACATTCGGCTCACCGGTTAGAGTGGTGAATAAGTTGGGGGTAAGGTTGTGCACGGGTTATTCACTTTTTGAATTATGAATGACGAATTACGAATGACGAACTTGGAGTGACGGTGAGAGGGGAGAACGGCGAATGAAGATGCAGACGGTTTAAAAATTTCCGGGTTCGACGTTCCTGATTCGTCATTCGATATTCGCTCTTCGTCATTTCACTCATGCCCGCTCCGCGCGATCTTCCCATCTATGAACTCGAGTCTGCTGTCGTCGCTTCGTTGCGGACGCAAGGGCGGCTGATCGTGCAGGCGCCGACAGGGTCGGGTAAATCGACGCAGATTCCCCAGATGCTCCTGCGACACGGGCTGCTCGATGCGCTGGGTGGACGCGAGGGCGTGAGGGGCGAAGTGGTGGTGCTCCAGCCGCGCCGGCTCGCGGCCCGCATGCTGGCGAAGCGCGTGGCGGAGGAGGTGGGCACGGGCCTGGGCGACGTAGTGGGATACCAGATACGCCTCGAATCGCGGGTGAGCGAGAAGACGCGGGTACGCTTCGTGACGGAGGGAATTTTGCTGCGGCAGATGTCGTTTGATGCTACCTTGCGCGGGGTGAGCGCGCTCGTGTTTGACGAGTTTCACGAGCGGCATCTTTACGGGGATATCTCGCTGGCTCGGGCGGTGCAGATTCAGCAGATGATGCGGCCAGACCTTAAGATCATCGTGATGTCGGCCACGCTCGATGCCGGGGCGCTCAAGGGCTATCTCGCGCCGTGCGACGTGCTGGTATCGCAGGGCCGGAGTTTCCCGGTGCGGATCGAATACCTGCCCAAAGCGGTGAACTTCGAAAACGATGCGATGTGGGATGTGGCCGCGGCGGAGTGTGAGCGCGTGGCCGATGCGACGAGCAGTGGTGACATGCTGGTCTTTATGCCGGGGGCGTATGAGATTAATAGGACGGTGCAGGCGATTCAGGCTGCGCGTGGGTTGCGGGACTTCGTGTGCCATCCGTTGCACGGCGAACTGCCGCCCGAGGCGCAGGATCGCGCGGTGGCGCGCTATGATTCACGCAAGATCATCGTCTCGACGAATGTCGCCGAGACCTCGCTGACGATCGATGGCGTGACGACGGTGATCGATTGCGGTCTGGCGCGCGTGGCGCGGTTCGATCCGCACCGTGGGATTAATACGCTGCTCATCGAAAAAATCTCGGCGGCCAGCGCCGACCAACGCGCGGGCCGAGCGGGCCGCACCGCGCCCGGCGTGTGTGTGCGCCTCTGGACCGAGCGCGAACACGGCAATCGCGCGCCGCAGGAATTGCCCGAGGTGAAGCGCCTCGATCTTTCCGAAGTCGTGTTGACGCTCAAGGCGAGCGGCATCGACGATGTGATGAATTTTCCGTGGCTCGAAAAGCCGGATGCAGTCGGGCTGGTGCGGGCGGAGAACTTGCTGGCCGATCTCGGTGCGCTCGGCGGCGAGAAAAAGACCATCACGGCCGTCGGGCGGAAGATGCTGCGGTTTCCGGTACACCCGCGCTACGCACGTATGCTGCTCGCGGCGGAGGAGCGCGGTTGCGTGCGGCCGGTGGCGCTGATGGCGGCGCTCACTCAGGGGCGGAATTTTCTCCTGCGTGGTGTGCCACGCGAAGTGGAGAAGGCGCGCGAGGACATGCTCGGCGAGGAGCACGAGAGCGATTTCTTCCTCATGATGCGCGCGTGGCGCTACGCGGATAAAATGGGCTACTCCATGGATGCTTGCCGGCGTCTCGGCATTCACGCCCAAGGTGCGCGGCAGGTGGGACCGCTCTTCGAGCAATTTCTCGAGATCGCGAAGAAGGAGGGGCTCGATATCAGTGAGCAGCGCGTCGACAACGCCGCCGTGCGCAAGTGCGTGCTCGCCGGGTTTTCGGACCAACTGGGGCGGCGGCTCGACTCAGGCACGCTGCGTTGCGAGCTGGTCCACAATCGTCGCGGCGTACTCGCGCGCGAAAGCGTGATTCAGCAAGCGAAGCTCCTCGTCGCGGCCGAGATCAGCGAGATCGGGCGCGGTGATGGAGAAGTGAATACGCTGCTGACGATGGCGACCGCCGTCGAGGAGCCGTGGCTCAAGGAAATCTTTCCCGACGATTACCGCGAGGTGAAGGGCGTGACGTACGATGAATCGATCCGCCGTGTGGTGTCGCGACGCGAGCGGCGGTTTCGCGATTTAATCTTGGAGGCAAAGTCGAGCAGCGATGATGCGCCGCTCAATGAGGCTGCGGCTTTGCTCAGCAAGGAGGTCTTAGCGGGCCGGCTCAAGCTTGAGGCATGGGATGATGTGGTGGAGCAGTGGATCATCCGTGTGAATCGCCTCGCGGAGTGGTTTCCCGAGCTTGAGGTCAACCCAATCACCGAGGCCGACCGCGCGACGCTCATCGAGCAGATCTGCTATGGCGAACTCGGCTACAAGGACATCAAGGACAAGCCGGTCATGCCGGTCCTGCGCGACTGGCTGACGGCGGAGCAGTTTGCGGTCCTAGACGATTACTTGCCGGAACGGCTCATCATGGGGAACGGCCGGAAGTCGCGATTGACGTATGCGAAGGAAGGACCGCCCATCCTCAGTGCGCGCATTCAGGAACTGTATGGCATCGAAGGAAAGTTTTCTGTGGGCCACGGACGCGTGCCGGTGAAAATCGAGGTGCTGGCACCCAATCAGCGGCCGATTCAGGTGACGGATGATTTAACTAATTTCTGGCGCGAACAGTATCCCAAAGTGAAGGCGGAGCTGTCTCGGCGGTACCCTCGCCACGAGTGGCGATAGGGCGACCGAATAGTTTTGCGGGAGCGAATGGGCTGGGTTGCTGTCTGGAGGTCGTCCAATCACCTCTTTATGAAAACGCACCTGCTGTCGCATCTGTGGAAATTTGTTATGATCGCCCTCGGCTTCTTTGTGGGCGGGCTCTACGCGGCGGACGGTGAGGTAAGCAAGTACGGCCCGCTGGTGGGCACCGTGGCGGTGCCGGAGGGGCTTTCGTCGAGCCAGGTGAAAGACGTCATAATAACTTCGCTCATCGCACGCGAATGGACGGTAAAAGAAAAAACCAGCGACTATGTTATCGGCTATCTCAACCATCGCGGCAATGAGGCGACGCTCACGTTGGTCTATGATTCGAAACAGATTTTGATGTACTGCGACGGATGGCTGGTGGAGAAGTCCACGGGGCGTCGCATCAAGCCCGAGCTGCCCAAGGGCTGGATTGCTAATCTGAAAAAGGATCTGCCCAAGCGCCTCGCCCTTCCGGTGGTGGTAAAGTAACCGGACGTTGTCATGCGGGCGATATTGTCGGCGACAGAACCTTGGGTGATACGATTTGGCGAAATCGCTTCGCTCAGTGCTGAGGCGGTGGCGCTGCATGTCTCGCTGCCGTTGCTGGCGGGCGGTGCGAACGAAAATTTGTTTAGCGGCGCGCGGCCGGCAGGCACGATTGGCCACGTTTCCCTGTTTCAAACCAAAGACTGGCTGCTGGGGTGCGCATCGGTGCCTGTGCCGCGGGGCGGAATCGAGAGCGTCGCGCTCAATCTTTATACCGATATCATGGCAACGACGCGCGGCCATCATCTCTGTCGCGTTTGGAATTATGTGCCGGCGATCAATGTCGAGGAGAAGTCGACGGGCCTGGAGAATTATCGCGCGTTCTGCCGGGCACGGTCGCAGGCCTTTGAAGCGGAGTTTGGCGAGGCGCAGTTCTCGCGATTGAGCGCGGCGTCGGCGGTGGGGGCGGGCGACGATCGGCTATCCGTGATTTTTGCGGCCACGACGTCGATGCCGCGGCATCTGGAGAATCCTGCGCAGGTCGCGGCGTATCGCTATCCAGCCGAGCATGGGCCGCGCGCGCCGAGCTTCGCACGAGCGACGGTGACGGCGGATGGGCGTACGATTTTTGTCTCTGGCACCGCGTCGATCAAAGGGCATGAGACGGTCGCCCCAGGCGATACCCTGCGGCAGGTGGACTGCACGCTCGATAACCTCGCGGTGATCTCGCGAGTCGCGGGGTTGGGCTCAGATTTGGGCGCGAGTGCGGGTGATCTGTGGACGCGGCATTTTAAAGTTTATTTGCGGCATGCGAGCGACCTCGCGGTGGTGCGGGCACGGTTGGAGCCGTCGTTTTTTCGCGCGAGCGATGTGGTGTCGTGGCTCCAGGCTGATATCTGTCGCGCTGCGTTGAATGTGGAAATCGAGGCGACGCTGGTGGCGGGCTGAGGTCGGGGGCTGGATTCGTTTTTTTGCCGCGGATGGGCTCCGATGGCCGCGGATTTTTGGAAAAGTAGGAGCCTGCTTGCAGGCGATGGGTTATCAGGTGACGACACGCGCAATAGCCCATCGCCTGCGAGCAGGCTCCTACATTCGAACCATTACCACTTAAGCAGTGCGGCAAGAGCGCGTGTATCGGTCTTGCCCCGCGCGGTGAGTGGGAATTCGGAGACGACGTGCCACTTCTTGGGGATTTTCCATGGCGCGGTGTCGACTTGCAGTTCGGTGCGCAATTCGGCGGAGGCGCGCATGGTCGCAACCACGGCACCGAGTATCGGCTCGGGCCCGCCGCTCGATGTTACCCAAGCATCGCTGACGCCGGGTAGGCGGCGGAGACGGGCGGTGACCTCGGCGAGATTTACGCGTCGGCCGGCGATCTTTACGGTGGTGCCTTGGCGGCCGCGAAGCGTGAGCGAGCCGTCGTCTGCGATCTCGGCGCGGTCGGGCGGGGACCACCAGCCCATCCGCTGTTGTCGGCGTTGGTGACCAAAGGTAAAGACGGCGGGACTCGTTACGCGCAGGCGCTGGCCCCGGAGGAGGTTGATTGTAACGCCCCGGAGGGGCGTGCCGACACTGCCCTCGAGCGTCGCCTCGCCGGTGCGGTCATAGGTGATGCCGCCTGTTTCGCTTGACCCGTAAAAACTATGCAGACGGCGGCCAAAGCGCGCGGCAAAATTTCTCGCTACTTCGGGTGGCAAGGGCGCGCCCGCCGAGATGGCGAGCCGCAGGCTGCGCAATGACGTGGAGTCGAGGTCCGAGGCGGCGAGGGCCCGAAAGATGGCGGGGACACTCGGGAAAACGGTGGGCCGCCAGCGAGCGAAATCGCCGGCGATGGCATGAGGGAGCGGGGACGATCCGCAGACCAACGGTATGCCGTGGGTGAGAAGGGGGATGGAAAGATTGCCGAGGCCGTACGAGTGCCCGAAGGGAATGAGGGCGTAGTTTAGGTCGGCGACGCTGATCCCCATCGTGGCAGTGACCTGCTGGGCATCGGCCAGCATTTCCATGGCCGTGAAGACGAGAGGACGCGGCTGGCCAGTCGTGCCAGAGGTGAGCTTGATGAGCGAAATCTCCGGATTGAGGAAACGGCGCGCGCGAGTCAGCGGTATCAGTTGAGCACCGTTCCACCAAAAACCGGCGCGCAGGGCCTCGGCGGTGCGCTGCTGGGCCGGGCCGGGTTCGGCGGCATCGAGGGGCACCGCGACGGCGCCGGCGTGCTGGAGGGCGAGAAATATTTCAAACCACGCTATGCCGTTGGGCACGGCGAAGACTACGGCACGACCGCGCAGGAGACGGAGGTCGTGCGCGTGCGTGGCGAGCCACTGTTTGGCGCGTGCTCCGATGTCGGCGAACGTGAAAGAGCTGCCGTCGCTCGCCTGCACGACGGCGCGGACGCTGCGATGGCGGCGCAGCGTTTTTTCCCAGGCTTCGAGGAGGGCGTGGCTCATGGCTTGGGTTTAGCAATGGAGCCGAAGTGCTCGAACTCAATCACGAGGAGCGCGGCGAGCACCATCAGTGCGACGGTTGAGCCCAGCGCGCGCACGACGGGGATGCCGCTGAGCGCGAGCACGCCGAAAGACGCGGCGGTGCACAGTGCGGAGAGGCGCACCGAAGCGGGCGGGGGCTCGTGGGCATAGGCGGAGGTGACGGAGAAAATCGAGTAGTTGTGCGTGAGACACACCCCGAGAAACGCGCCGAGCAGGTGAAACAAATTCAGCGGAAGGCCGAGCCAGCCGAGGACGCCGAAGAGGCCGAGGCACGCACCACAGGGAATGGCGAAGATGCGCACGCCGTCGCGCAGCCCGTAGGTGAGAAAGACGCCGAGGCCGACAATCGCGAGGCCGATGAGGCTGAGGTGCAGCGCAGACTGGCGGTAGCGTGCGAAAATATTGTTGAGCGACTGGAGCTGGCTCGCACTGACGGTGTGAAACTCGGCGGGGGGAGGAGTGGCGGGCGGGTGGTCCGTGAGAGTGACGAACCACGTCAGCGGCTTGCCGAGGTGGAGCAGCATGCCCATGGGGCCACCGAGCTTGCGATGGAGCGCGAGCACGGCGGGCTCCAAGTCGCTCTCCTGCGCGCGAGCGGCGTACTGGGCGTAGGTTTCGAAAAAGGGCGTGAAGCCGGCGGCGTCGACGTCGGATTGATCGAGGGCAGCGCGCAGGCGCGGGATAAAAGTCGTCTCCTCACGAACGAATTTCACGGCGCGGGCGTGGTCCGCAGCGTTGGGCACGACGGCGCCGAGGCTGACGGAGGTGGTGGTGGGCGACGTGCTGGCTGAGCGCAGCCACGCGGTGAATTTTTCGAGGTTCGTTCGGGCCTCGGTGATGGTATTGCCCTGTGTGAGATAAACCGCCCGGTTGCCGCCGTCGCCGAAGAGGGAGCGAATCCACGCGTCGTTTTTCTTGAGGTCAGCGGAAGCAACTTCGAGGCCGCGGATGTCGTCTTTCCATTTCAGCAGAAATAGCCCCGGCAGGGCCAGCACCCAGAGAGCGACGAGGGCGCGCCACAGGTTGCGCCGAGTCTGCGGGCGGAGGGCCTGGCCGCCGCGAAAGGTGCGCGTCTCAAGGAAGGAGTTTTTAACCGTGGAAAAATACACAACGGCCGCGCCGAGGGCGCAGATGAGGCCAGCGCCGACGAAGACGCCGAGCTGGCGAATGAGGGGGAGCTCCGAAGCCGTTAGCAGCGCGAAGCCGGCGACCGTGGTGAAGCAACTGGCGAGGAGCGGCTTGGCGAGGCGGCGCGCTTTACTCCAGTAGTCTTCGTCCGGCACGGCGGGCGGCTGCATGTAGAGGTAGAATCCGTAGTCGATGGCTACGCCGGTGAGCAACGAGCCGACGACAAAGACCATGATGTGCAGACGGTCGAAAACCATCGTCGAGACCACCCAAGCACCGAGCACGGAACAGAGGACTACGGGCAGGAGGTGGAGTCCCCGGTGTATCCGTCGGATGAATACGAGCGCGACGGCCAGCACGGCGATCAACGAGAGGGCATTGAGCCAAGAAACTTCTTTTTCGATGCGGGCGCGGCTGGCGGCGGCGAGACGATTTACGCCGGTGTCTTGGACGAGGAGGTCGGGAAACTGCGCGCGGGTGGCGACGGCGGCTTGCTGAATCGCAGCAAAGACGGGGGCTTGGCCTTCTTCACGCAGCGGCGGCGCGGCGATGCGCGCCCAGACGAGGGCGGGCTGCATTTTCCCCTGGTCGGCGGGCTGCACGAGGGCGAGCGCGCCCTTTAACCGATTGAGCAGGCCGGGCATGAGCAGGAGGGGGTCGGAGGGGAGGACATCTTGCATCGCGAGAGCCTCGGGGCTGCTCAGGAATCTGCCGAAGGAGGAGGCGGCGTCCTTGGCCAGCCAGTCGGTGAAGCCGGCGGGCGGGGCACCAGTGGCGGTGTAAGCAGCCTCGCGTTCGCGGAGCCAGAGGGGAAATAGCAGCGTGAGACGTTGGTCGAAAAGCTCCTTGCCGAGCGCACCGCGAGAGCCAGCGTCGACGAGTGGTACCGCTTGTTCGAACGCAGGCGAGTGGGCGAGCTCAGCGGCGAAGCGGCGTGAGACCTCGGCGGTAACGGGCTGCTGGTTGCGGGCGTCGAGCAGGACGAACAACATCACGCGCGCCTCAGTCTCGCTGGCGAGTTCGCGCACGAGGGCGATTTCGGGCGCGCGCTCGGCGGCGGGGATGAGGTCGAGGACGTCGGTCGAGATTTTCTTCGAGAAATCGAGATGTGCGAGCCATCCGAGACCGAGGAGCGCGGCGACGCCGAGCACAGCCCAGCCGAAAAATTGGCGGCGGCGAAACGGAGACATCTTAACGGAAGTACTGCTTCAGCTCTTCCGAGGTGAAGGGCGTGGCGGGCATGCGCGGTGGGGCGACAAGAATCTCGACGCGCTGCGTGAGCGAGCGGCGCAACTCGATGCGGCGCACCTCGGCGTTTTCGCCGGAAACGGTGATTTGACCGAGCGTGCGGCGGATGGAGTCGACCTTGGGCACGAGGGCGAGAGTCCAGGCGGCTTCTTTGCGCTCGCCGTAGACGTCGAAGTTTTCGGTGAGCGCTTTCAAATCGAAGCGCAGGAGGTGCAGCATCGCGGTATTGGCGACGGACGCGCGGGGATCCGAGGGCGGCGTGGTGTCGCCGGTAAGTTCGCGGAGGAGGACGCCGCTCTCGTCAATGATGACGGTGCGGTCTTCCGGCGCGACGTAGTGCAGACTCAGGCCGCGCTTGGTGGAGACGCGGACTTCGCCTTGGAGGAGGGTCGGAGTTTTTTTGAAAGGAAAAAAGCGGCGCTCTTCGAAACTCGCGGAGGCGTCGGGTCGCTGTTCGATCTTCACGAGGAGATCGGCCCACGCGGGATCGCCGAGGGCGAGGCGACGCTCGGGTTTTACCAGTGAATCCGCCTCGGCGGCGCGCGCGGGTGTGAGTGCGAGGAGCGACAGAGCGAGCAGGAAAATGAAAACGAAGCGGGACATGAAGACGGCGCAAAAAGGCTGAAGGCAGATACCAGCTTTCACGCGCAGAGGGAGTCCGGACGGTCCGCCCGGAGGTCGGACGCTACCCCCGGAGTGGATAGGGCGAGACGACTCGGCGTCGTGGCTCGATGAGCCGTTGTCCATGATGATTGTCACGCTAGTTTAATTTCTCGTGCTTCAGCGCGCCGGGTGAGCGCGCAGCGGAGTAGTGGTCTCGCGCTCGGTGCGCCAGCGGCGGCGGTGGCGGAGGAGCGCGGGCCAGCGCAGGAGGAGAAGCTCGGTGATGAGGCGCGTGTGCATCCAGACTAGCGTGAGATTGTCGCGCAGGTAGTGAAAGTGGGAAACGCCGCCCTCGGCGCGCGTGAAATATTTCACGGGGGCGGCGCGATTCACACAGCGCACGCCGGCCCACGCGAGGCGCACGGCGGCCTCGGTGTCGAAGTCATAGCGGCGGCCGCCGCGGCGCGGGCCGAGGATGGAGAGCAGCGGGGCGATGGGATAAAGGCGAAAGCCGAAGAGCGGATCGTCGACGCCCGCGCCGAACAACTCGAAGCGCACGAGGCCGATGCTGAGCTTCCGACCATGCAGACGCTCGAGCGGGACCTCGGGGCCGAAGATGGGGCGACCGAGGATCATGGCGTCGTCGTGTTCGCGCGACGTAGCCATGAACTCGGCGATGTGTCCGGCGGGGTGCTGGCCGTCGGCGTCCATCACGAGGGCGTGCGTGAGGCCGCGCTCCTGCGCGAGCTGCGCGCCGGCGAGGACGGCGCCGCCTTTGCCGATATTGCGCGGGAGCATGAGGACAGTGAGCGCGGGATTCTGGCGGGCGAGTTCGTGCAGTGGCTGCTCGCTGCCGTCGGTGCTGCCGTCGACAACGACGAGCACGGGCGACCAGTGGGCGAGAACTTCGGTGACGACGCTGAGGAGTTTCGTGCCGGTATTATACGTCGGCAGAAGTACGACGTGCGTGGCGGACGGCGTCGGCGACGGTATCATGGGAAAACTCCGAACGGAGTGAACCGCGAAGGGCGCGAAGAGGCGCGAAGGTGGAGGGGGATTTTCGCGGCGTCATGCGAAGTCGGCGCGGACGAACTGAACAGGAAGATCGGGGCGGGCGGGAAGGAGAGCCGGAGATTGGATTTCAGGCTCAAGGAATTTTTGGAAGTCCTCATGCGACGGGTTGCCAAGTGGCTGGGCGGGATGGGGCAACTACGCGTACGGGCGAAGGGGCGAGGGGGCGGGTGCTGGATTCGTGGCGATACCAAGCTTCGACTTTCGAGACGATAACATCGGTTTCTTCCTGCTCGGGCGCGAGGAGGCAGGGGCCGAGGGTGACGGTGACGCGCGCGGGGAGGGGCGGGACCTTCCACCACGCGCGGCCTTTGAGGAGGAGCGGGGTGTCGCAGGCGATGCGGACCAATTGGATGGGCGCGTGGGCGCGGCGGGCGATGACGACGAAGCCGGGCTTGAGCGGACCGAGGGCGCCATCGACGGAGCGGGTGCCCTCGGGGAAAACGATGAGGGTCTGGCCGTCCGAAACCTTCTCAGCGGCGGCGCGCAGCATATCGTGTCCGCCATCGCTGGCGAGATAACCTGCGCTGCGGGCGGTTGCGCCGAGAACGGGATTGCGGCGAATGGTGGGTTTGAAAATGCAGAACGCGGCGGGAAGATGCGCGAGTAGGTAGGTGATATCGGTGAGGCCGATGTGGTTGGCGACCAGCACCAAGCCGCGCTCGCGCGGGAGGGCGTGAAAGCCGACATAGCGGACAGATTGCAGGCCGAGTAACGACAGCCAGCGTTGCCAAACGACGAAGTGGCCGCGAAGGAGTTTTTGGAAGAAGCGCTCGACGGATGGCCTGGAGGGCAGCCAAGCGAGGCAGAGGCAGAACACGCTCAGCCACAGACCGCCCGCCCCGAACACGAAAAAGGAGAGGTAGTAGGCGACCACATAATAAGCTTTGAGAAGGAGGCGGATCATGCGGAATGAACGGCCCGCGGGACAGCGCCACGCGCGGGCTCAGGGTTCAGCGGGAGGTAGTTGAACCAGAGCAGCGGATGTTGTCGAACCAAGGATTCCAGCTGAATGAGCACGCCCTGGAAATGCGCATGGGCGCGACGGAGATTGGCGGGACGTGAGTCGACGGGGTCGGGGCGGAAAACGGGCGAACCGATGACCAGAGTCTCGTCGATCTTGGCCCCGGGGACGCCAACGCAAAAGGAAACGGGGAGATTAAACATCACGGCGAGGTGATAAATCGTAAACGGGAAGACGCGCTGGCAACCGAGGAAGTGGAACGTCTCCGTTTTGGCACTGAATTCGAGGCGGTCGCACTTCATGGCGAGGGAATCGCCAGCCTCAATGGCGGTCTTGAGGGCGAAGAGGAGACTCTCGGGCTCGTTGACCCAAATGAACGAGACCCATTTCCCGAAGAGGCGGCCGAGCAGGCGAGTGTCTTCGGAATTGGTCACGCGCAGGCGAATCATCGAGAGGCGACGGCCGAGCGCGCCGAGATAAAAACCGAGGAGATCGGATTGGCCGAAATGAAATGTGCCGAAGAGAGCGGGCTCGCCCGTGGCGAGCAGGGCTTTGAAATCGCCGCCGCGTTTTTCGTCGAGCACGCAGTGGTGCGGCACGCCGCGCGCGACGCGGAGCTTTAGAATCAGAAAGTTCGCGAAGGCGAAGAAGTGCCGCCACACATCGATAACGCGCACTGGTCGCCGCAACACGAGCGCGAGGTAGGTGCGCGAGTGACACCGCTGCGACGGCATAAAGGGCAGCGCGACCCAAGTGCCGAGCATCAGCAGCGGGCGGAAAATAAAACGCGGGAGCAAGCGCTCCGCCCACAACAGAAAAGCAAAGCCCCAGTTGGGGCCGGGATTGTGGGGATTGGCGGCGGAGGTGCTCACGGCGGTTTACGACCAGAGGAGCGACCAGTCGCCGCCGGCGCTGCGCCATTGGAGCGGGGAGCGGGTGGCGAGGGCGTCGGTGAAGGCGGCGAGGGCGGGAGACGAAAATTCCGAATGACGAATTTCGAATGACGAATTGGGGCGTTCGGAGTCGTGCGTGGCGTGAGGCGTGAAGCGGATGCGACCAATGGCGTTAGCAGGGTCGGCGGTGAGTGTGACGGCGAAGGCGAAGGGGCGGTCGCTCGCGAAGCCTTGCTCGAGGAGCCACGTACCGCGCTCTTCGCCGCCGAGGAGGACGATGCGCGGAGCGGTTTCCACGAGAGCGGTGAGCAGCGCGTGCTCGACGAGGCGCGTGCGGCCGGTGAGCGGCCAGAAGCGCGAGAGGGGTTGCTGGCGGCCGATCATCACCTGCTGCACCGCGCCGGGGTGGATGGACGTTTGGAAGAGCAGTGGACTCGCGCTGGGAAAGCTCGCGAGGTAATCCTCGAGGGCGCGGGTCTCGGCGTAGGTAGTCGCGTAGACCAAGGCGTCCTCGGCGGCGGGGACGAAGCCGTCGAGCGTGGAGCCGAGGAGCATCCCCAGATGAGTCATGCGCCGAAGCGCGGCCCGGGGGAATTTTTCGCCGAGGCGCGTGCGTGCGGTGGCGGCGGTTTCGGTGGGATCGGGCCGCTCCGTGCGCAGAAAATGGATGTGACGCTCAAGCATGGCTCAGGAGCATGGCGGCGTGAGCGCCACCGAAGGCGTTACTGGTGAGAACCGCGCCGTCGTAGTCGGCGGCGGTGAAGGGCGTGAGCGCGACGTTGGCGGTGAAGCACGGACCCGTGCTACCGACCGTGCCGGGGATGCGACCACCGCGCAGCGCGGCGAGCGCGACCGCGAGTTCTACGAGACCGCAACTACCGAGCGTGTGGCCGAGGCTGCCTTTCCACGAGACGAGCGGCGCGTTGGGGAAGGCGCGGGCGAGGGTTTCGGCCTCGAGGCGTCCGGCCTCAAGCGTGCCGGTGCCGTGGCCCTTCACCCACATGCGGCGACCGCGCGTGGCGGCGGCGATGCCCTCGGCGCACGCCGTGAAGCCCGCGCCGTCCGGCTGGTTGCCGGTGAAATGGTGCATCTCGTTATATAGCGTATGGGCCTCGATTTGGAAGTCAGTCGATTCGCGCGTGAGGACGGCGAAGGCCGCGCCGTCTCCGAGGCCGATGGAGCCGGTTGCGCCTTTCGTGTAGGGCGCGGGAAAGGCGGCGTTGAGAATTTTCAGGCTGTGAAACCCGCCGGCGACGAACGGGCTCACGAAGTCGAAGGTAAAGGCGAGCACGCGGTCGGCGAGGCCGGCGTGCAGGAGGCGCGCGGCGTGGGCGAGGCCCAGATGCGCGGAGACACAGGCGTGGGAGAAGACAAAGACCTCTTCGCCCCAGCCGAACTCGCGGCGCAGCATCTCGACGCAGGCGAAGGGGGTGCCGTGGCTGAGGTGGCGCGGATCATGATCGCGCGTGTAGGCGTAAAGACTGCCGACGCCGAAATTACTACTCGTGACGATGACTGGGCAGCGCGCTGAGCCCCAGGCGCCGGCGGGAATTTTCGCCACGAAACGATGCAGGTCTGTCAGCCAGCGCGGCGGCAGCGTCTCGCTCATGGGGCCGAGAAGGGCGAGCGGCACGGGATCACCGCCATCGGTGCCAAGCACGGGATGCAGGGCGAGCGCGCGACGACCCTCAAGGAGGGCCGCGGTGGTGGCGGTGGCGTCGCCGAATGGCGTGAGGCAATCGCAGGCCGCAAGGCCGACGGGGAGAAAAGGTGCAGCCGGAGCCATGCTGCGGAAGCGGCTCAAGCGCCGAGGTCGGGCCGGTGGGCGCGGATGTAGGCGGAGAGTGCGGAGACGCTGGCGAGGGCGGCGCGCGATTCCTCGCTGCTGCCGATCTTGATGCCGAACTCCTTTTCCAGCTTCACGACGAGTTCCAGCGCATCGATGGAATCGAGCCCGAAGCGTGATGAACCGAAGAGCGGCTCATCGTCGGGAATATCCTCGGCGCGGACGTCGTCGAGACGAAGGGTTTCGACGATAAGGGATTTGAGTCGGGCGTTGAGCGGATCGGGCATGCGGGGGAGCAAGGCAAAGTGAGCTGGGAAAAAGGTGCAACCGTGGGTTTTAGGCTCGGAAGGGCGCGGGAAAAGCGGTTCGCCAGCGGCGATTGTGATGCCAGCGTTTAAAATCGTTCGTGATCGTGAGCCATTGGACACTCACGCGGACCAGTCGTTGCAAAAGGCAATGCGATTTTGCCCTGACCGATGAGATCAGCGTCATGGCAATTAGCTCGGCCGGCGTAACACATGGCAGACATTGCTGCCCCCGAATCCGCTGCTGTTGTTGAGGATAAGTCGTGGCGCGATCTCCAGCGACTCACGCGGAAGGTCGAGGCCGGCGCAGACAGGGTCAGGTTCCGTAAGGTGGGCGGCACCGGGGATGAAGCCCTCCGAGAGAGCGAGAGCGCAAAAGGCCGACTCCATCGCGCCGGCGAGAGAGAGGCCATGGCCGGTGAGGGCCTTGGTGCTGCTGACGCGGGGCTTGGTCGCGCCACTGAACACGGCTTGGAGCGCGAGGGCTTCGGAGCGGTCGCCGGCGGGCGTGGAGGTGGCGTGCGCGTTGACGTAGTCGATGTCGGAGGCGGAGACGCTGGCATCGGCAAGCGTGCGCGTCATCGCTTCGCGGAGACCGGCACCCTCGGGGTGCGAAATAGCGACGCTGTGGCCGTCGCCGGCCTGGCCCCAGCCGATGAGCTCGGCATAAATGCGCGCGCCGCGCTGGCGGGCGAGGGTGGCATCCTCGACGACGAGCGCGACCGCGCCGCCGGTGCCGACGAAGCCATCGCGATGAACATCGAAAGGGCGAGAGGCGGTGTGCGGATCGGGATTGGTGGAGAGGGCGCGCAGGCTCGCGAAAGGCACGATGCTCTCGGCGTTAAGGTCCTCGGCGCCGACGACAAGCATGCGCTTTTGGCGGCCAAGGCGAATCTCGTCCATGGCGTAGCCGAGGGCGTGACTCGACGAGGCGCAGGCGGAGACGAAGCCGCAGACGGCGCCGCGGATGTGGTAGTGCGCGGCGAGATTGAAATTCAGCGTGCCGGCAATCGACGAGACGATCCCCATGGGATTGCCGCGCTCGCCGCGCGCGGCATACATCTGGTTGATGAAACCGCTCAGCATCAGGGCCGAGCCGGCGGAGGCGCAGAAGAGGCCGGTGGCGCCATCGATGAGCTGGGCGGGCTCGAGGCCGGCGTCGGCGAGGGCCTGTTGCAAGGCGCAGAGCGCGTAAACGCCGTGGGGGGCGAGGCCCCGGAGGGTTTCGCGGTCGATGGGGTAGGCGGCGGGCCAGAGCCAGTCGCGGAAGCTGGTAGACGGAAAAGCGAAGTCCTTTACCGTGCCGGCGACTTTGACGGGGATATTGGGATTGCCCAAAAACTCGACGGGCTCGATGCCGTGCTTTAGCTCGCGGAGGCTGCGCAGCACGGAAGCGCGATCGTTGCCGATGCTGGTGATGAAGCCCAACCCGGTGATGACAGGGAGCGACGACATGGAGACGCCGGCAGCGACTTAGCTGGCGACCTTGCGATGGATAAACTGGCGGAGTTCGTCGAGCGTGCGCGCGTGCTGCATTTCCTCGTTGGAGATGCTGATGCCAAACAAATCCTCGGTGAAGAAAATCAGCTCCGTGATGGCGAGCGAATCGAAGCCGAGATCGGTGGTGAGCGTGGTGGTGCCGGGAAGGGTCGCGAGCGGGGCGCCAGGGGAATTGGGGATGAAGTCTTCGAGGATCGCGAAGATCACGACATCGAGATCCGCGGGGAGTCGGCTCACTCGATAGCGCGCGAAGGCGGCCTGCGCCGCCGGCGGCAAGTGGCGGAGTTTATCGGTCGGGGCAAGGGCAGCGGCGGTCGTGCGGTCCATGAATGAGAGGAGCGGTGAGGGCGAGCATCGCGAGACGGGGGTAAAAAAAGTCGCGAGGCGAGGGGGAAATGAGAGGAGTCTAGCCTTTAACGGCCGTGTACTCGCTGAAAAGGGTGGCTTGCGTGGTGCGCTTCACCTCGGTGAGGCCGGCGTTGGTGAGCGCTTGGAGGACGGTGGCGGGCGGCACGCAGGCATCCATCGTCTCCCAATAATATCGCATCATATCACGAGCATCGCGGCTGCGGGTGAAGATCTGGGTGAGCGCGGGGTAGATGCGGCCAAAGTAGAGGCGGAAGCAGGCGTTGGCGAAGCGGCCGGGGGGCTTGGTAACCTCGAGGATGAGGAGCTTGCCGCCGGGCTTGAGGACGCGGCGGTACTCGCGAAAGGTCGTCTCAAGGTCGCTCACATGACGCAGGGCATAACCCATCGTGAGGAAGTCGAACGAGTTATCGGGAAACGGCATCGACTCGGCGCGACCCTGCACGAAGCGCGCCGCGAGCTTCGTCCGTGCGACCGAGAGCATGCCCTCGCTGGGATCGAGGCAGGTGATATTGGCCGCAGTGCCGAGGATCTTGGCGGACTCCACGGCGACCAGACCGGTGCCGCAGGCGACATCCAAGAGATGATCGCCGGGCTTCAGGCCGTGGCGACGCTGCACCCAGCGCCGATAGGCCCCGCCGCTGCGCAAAAAGCCCCAGTCGACGACCCCGTCGTAATGTTTGGCGCCCCGGTCAAACAGCCGATCGACAAATTCCGGTTTCGCCTCAGGCGTACGATAGCGCTCAGTGAGGGTGGGATGGGGGAGCACAGCGCGGAATTGCGACCACGCGATGGAGAAACGCCAGCCTATTCAAATTTCGCGGACGGGGTGTATGCCCCATGGACTGGTGCCGATGAAATGAAGTCGCGGTGAGTCGGAGAGCCTTTTCGCACTTTGTAATTCGGCCGCAGTGCGCAGATAGAGAGACGGTTTTTCACCGTACGTAGCGCCGCAACGATACCAGGCGTCGATAGAGAGGTCTATACACACCTCCACATGGCGAAAATTCTCCTCATCGAAGATGAAGACGACGAGCGCGCGTACTACCGCATGCTGATCGAGACGCTCGGTCATGTCGTGATCGAGGCGCGCGAGGGTGCGGAGGGCCTGAAGGCCTTTCGCGAAACCGCACCGGATATCGTTCTCACCGATCTCGTGATGCCGGTGAAGGAGGGTTTTGAGACGATCCGCAGCATCAAGGAACTCGACCCGTATGCCCGGATCCTCGCGATGTCCCGCGGCGGAACCAATCCGGCGGGCGCCTACTTGCGGGTCGCGCAGAAATTCGGGGCCAGCCAGGTGCTCGCCAAACCCTTTTCGGTCGAGGAACTCTCGACGGCCATCAGCCAGTTGCTCCCCAAGGAGCTGCCGGTCGCGTCGACCAAAGCATTTACATTTCTCGTGCTGGACGACAATGCCACGGCACGTTTCCTCAATCGCAGTCTGATCGAGGGAGCTTTCCCTCGGAGCACGATCGTGGAGTGTGGCTCCGTGACTGAGGCCGTAGATACGAGCGCGCGTATCCGGCTGGACGCGGTGATCACTGATCACCATCTGGGCGAAGAAGGCGGCGACGAATTTGTGCGCCGCATCCGCGCGCAAGGGGCCGCCTGCCCGGTGCTCATGGTGACCAATAGCAGCGATCCGCACGTGCATGAACGCGCCTACGCGGCGGGCGCTTCGCGGGTATTTTTCGGGGCCAATACGAATTTCACGAGCTACCTGCGGGCTGAATTGATGAAGGCCGGAGGAGCGTGACCACCGGCTGATTTCTGGACCGCGCGGAGGTGGAGGTCGCAGACAGTGATGCAGAGATGTCTTATTTATTTTGAGATTAATGTCGGGCTAAATTCCGCCCGACCGGTAGCACTAACAATCATGCCTCTTATCCCCACCTCGGCCGTGAACGTCGTTCGTTGCTTGATGTTGAGCGTAATGGGGTGGGCCGCGGCGGGTGTGATGGGGGCGGCGACGCCATATGCCGGTAGCGCCGTGGATGCGGAGACGGGATTTCTGTGGGAGGTGCGGCACAATACGCCGATCGAGTATCGACTGATGCCGACGCAACTCTCGTGGCGCTCGAAGGAATTTCGCGGGATGGAATTATCGGATGGCACGAGGCTACTCGTGCGGCATCGCCTGACGCTGATCGGCACGTGGGTCGAGAAGGGACCGGAGTCGCACTATGTCGGATTTTCCGGATCGCCCTCCATCGAGTGGTGGAACAAGGCGGCGACGCTCGCCCTGGTCGGTGGAGCGGGCGGAGGCTTTGGCGTGATCGACTCACGCGGCGTGGTGGGCGGGCAGGGGCAGGATTTTACGCTCAATTGGTTTGGCCGCATCGGGGTGGAACGCGTGATCTCCGAGCGCGTGCGCATCACGGGTGGATTTATGTTTCAACACATGTCGAACGGCGGGGCGACGAAGCCCAATCCCGGGATCGATGCGCTCGGGGTGACGTTTGGCGGGTCGTGGCGGTGGTGAGACTCGCAGGGATGGAATTTGGGACGCAGAGAGCACGGAGGAGTCACGGAGAGCACAGAGAAATACTTCGGAAGAGAGGCCCACTAGACACACGAATGGCGCGAAAGTGGGAAGCGAGGATGGAGTGGGAACGCGCGGGGTAGTTCTTATTAAGCGCAAAGACGCGAAGGTGCGAAGACGGGGCGAGGGGCTTTGGGCGAGGCTGAGAGTGGGTGAAGGAGTGCAGTAGAAAGGGGGCGGTATTTTTGGTGCGGAGTTTGGGGCATGGAGAGGACGGAGGATTCACGGACGGGGCCACAGAGTAAGGCCGTGGAGTAGCTGCCTGAGAGCGGCCTTGCGGGACAAGGGGGCGCGGGCCAAGGTGGCGGGGAATGAGTGATCACAGAGGCAAGCTTGGGCGGGTGGTGCTCATCGGCGTCCTCGGGGCGGCGGTGGTGGGGGTGGTGCTGTGGTCGCTCGATGTGGGTACACTGGTGGGGCGGTGCGTGGCGGTTTGCCGCGATGCGGGGCCGGGGGCGTTTTTTGGAGCGATGGCGTTGCTGCCGTTGGTCGGTGTGCCGCTGTCGCCATTTACGGTCGCGGCAGGGCCGGTGTTTGGGCCGACGATGGGGGTAGGCGCGGTGATCGCGTGCGCGATTGCGGCGGTGGCGATCGATGTGGCGTTGGCGTATTGGATCGCGGCGTATGCGTTGCGTCCACTCATGGAGCGACTCGCGCGGCGCTGGGGTTATACGGTTCCGCAGCTTCCGGAAGGCACGGCATGGGAGATCGCGCTGATCGTGCGCGTGGTGCCGGGCCCGCCGTTTTTCGTGCAGAGCTATTTGCTCGGGTTGGCGCGCGTGCCGTTTGGGATTTACATGGTGGCGTCGACGCTCGTGCCGTCGCTGTACCTCACGAGTGCGATTCTCGCCGGAGATGCGCTCGTGCGCCACGATTGGCGGGCGCTGATTTTCGCTGGGGCGATGTGCGTGATCGCGGCGGGGGCGATCTATCGGTTGCGGAAACGGCTGGCGGCGTTGCGGCGGGCGGGGTGAAGGGGCGGGGATGAGGTTTGTCGCGAAGAATACGAAGAGGCTCGAAGTTCGCCGCGGAA
Organism: Opitutaceae bacterium; assembly: GCA_965227745.1. Taxonomy (GTDB): domain Bacteria; phylum Verrucomicrobiota; class Verrucomicrobiia; order Opitutales; family Opitutaceae; genus GAS368. The sequence goes on from OZ245769.1 coordinate 592,734, forward strand.
AATTGAACAGGAAGGGCGGGAAGATCGGGAAGGCGAGGTGAAGCTAAAATTTGGAACGCTCATCTTCGCTGATTTTTTCTGGGTGGAGGAGAGCTCGAGTCTAAAGGTCTCGCCTCATCGGCGAGACGCGGAGGTCATCTGCGGTGGGGAGGGGAGGCAGAACCTGGTAGTAGAAATCATGGTCAACGACCTTAGCCGCAAAGAGGCGCAGAAGGCGCAAAAAATCGGACCGAGGGAAGCGCGGTACGTTCTGACAAACGGTTCGCGAAAAGTCGGGGCGTAAGGCCCCTCCCACAGCTAAAAGGCCGTCTCCTTTGCACCTGCGATGAGTGGGCCGATTTATCGGCTCGGGGATTTTTCGGGCGAGGTGTCGAGGGTAGGCGTGCCGTCTTTCCGCCAGATTTCGTAGATGCCGTTTTGCTTGAGGGCGGCGGTGAACTTGTCGCTGAAATTTGGGAGGGCGGGGGCGCGGACGGAGAGAGTTACGGTGTGGGCTTTGAGGGAGTCGGCGATGGCGACATCAAAGCCGAAGATCCCCTTCCACGCGCGGGCGACGGTGGGTAGATCTGCGTTCTTGAACTCGAGCACGATATCACCCGCGGGGGTGCCGAGGAAAGCGCGGACGCGCTGCTCCCTCTGCTCGTCTCCATGTGCGACCACCAGGCGCGCGGCGGCGAGATCGCTCTCGCTGATTTTTTTGGTGCCGACGGCGTGCTCGCGAAGGAAGCGGCGCGCGGCGACTTCGCGGGCGACCTCGGCGAGCCGCGCCGCTTCTTCGGCGGGCGTCGCGGAGGTCGGGCGCAAGGAGGAGACGGGGACGGCATCGAACACGAAGCTGCCGTCGGTTTGGCGATTGGCGTGGATGCCAAGTTGGGCGAGGGCGGAGGTCAGCTTGATGCGGAGGGACTTGGCGGTGAGGGCCCGGATAGAGAGCGTGACGGTCTTGCCTTTGAGGGAGTCGGCGAGGATGATGGGGCCATCGAGACCGGTGATAGATTTCCACGCTTGCGCGACTGTTGGAAGGTCTACGTTTTTGAGCTCGAGGACGAGTTCGCCGGTGGGAATGCCCATGACCGCGCGGACGCGCTGGTCCTCTTTTTCCTCGGCTTGCGCGATGATACGGTGGGCGGCGGCGAGTTCGTCGGCGGTCGCGAGCTTGGTGCCGTTTTCGTGGAGGCGAATAAGGCGGCGAGCGTCGACCAAGGCGGCGACGTCGTTGAGCCGGGCCATTTCTTCCTTGGCCGAGGGGGGAGTGGCGGCGCTGAGAGTGGAGGCGGTGAGGGTGAGCGCTAGGGCTAGGGCGAGGGAAAGCGGGACGGAGTGGGGGCGCATGGGGTGGGGCGGGAAGCGGATGAGTTTGGCAGAGTTGGGCGCTGGTTCAATCTCATCCGGGGCTAGATATAGTATATATAGCTGAAGCTGCTAGGGGAGGGAGGTGGCCGTGGAGAAAACTAGGTCGGCGGAGGGGCCCACGAAACACACGAAAGGGGAAAGCGAGGTTGAGGGAGGAAGGGCGAGGCGGGGATTTTTATTAAGCGCGAAGGCGCGAAGACGCCAAGGAAGCGCGAAGGGTCGGAGTGGTGGGGCGGGAGGGGGGGCAGGCAGGGGAGATGAGTCGGGGCGTAAAGCCCCTCCCACAGTTTTTCGGTCAAGGTGAGTCGCGGTTGGTCGTGGCGCGTTATTTGAGAGCTCCGGAAGGGCTTGCCCTCGCCATCGGTCTTCCGACTGACGCGCGTGAGCCTGCGTACCTGAGCGTCGTGCGAGGAGCACTGGCTCAAAGAGAAGGCGTCCGCGGCGGGTGAAGAAGAACTAAGGGCGGGCGCGGAAGTGGCAGGAGCACGTATCGCCAAAGTTGATACCGTCGACGCAGTGGAGCGCGGTGAGTTTAAGCCGGAAGCTTAAGTTGAAGCGGTCGGATTCGTTCGCGATTCGCTTATCTCCGTGGGGTGTGAGCGAGGGCATAGATAAGCCATATAAAAAAGCTCAGCCAAGTGATCGCGCTCACCGCGTTCAGTAGTGCGAAAATAATCCGACCTTTTCGCTTCGTTCGCAGGAGATAAACGATGGCGGCCACGCAGAGAAAGGGGTAAAGAAGAGTGATCCAACCACACAGCTCGAGAAAAATGCTCCAATAGCTTAACTTGAATATAGGAGCCCAGATGCCGAAAGAGCCCCAGATGAAGGCACTCGCAGCCGCCCGAAAAAGAAAGGTGGATAGCGGACTGTAGCGGCTTCGGATCAGAGATGCGGCTTGAACTAATGCGGCTTCGTAGTCGGCGCGAGTGAAGCCAGAGTGTCGTGAGCGGAGTTCGGTGATGATCTCCTCACAAGCCTGCGGAGGTCTGTTCCGTAAGTCGTAGACATGCTGCCACTGTCCGGCGGAAATCTCCTCCAATATTTCGCGGGCGGCATCGACCAACTGAGGGTTTGGGATTTCGCTCACCTCAATTGGGCGTGTACTAAATTTAAGGATACCCACGCAGAATGGCAGGTATCGCGCGGTGTTTTGGGTCGGCGACCGAGCCGACGGCTTACTTCGCTTTCTTCTTTTTCCCACCCTTGGACTCGATGGTCAGGTAGGTCTTGTTGAGCATCTGGCTTTCGTAGAGTTCGAGGAGGCGGACGCCTTCGCGGGGTTTGACCAAGTCTTTCTTGGTCGCGGCGTCGATCTGGGCCTTCATCTTGCGGCAGAGGTCTTCCTGCTGGTATTGGACGCCTTCGATGACGTCGGCGATGCGGCTGCCGCTGAGGGCTTCCTCGATGTAGAAGCCGTTGGGCTCGTCGTCTTCGAGGAAGACGTGGACTTCGTTGACGCGGCCGAAGAGGTTGTGGAGGTCGCCCATGATGTCCTGATAGGCGCCCGTGAGGTACACGCCGAGGTAGTAGGGCTTGTTGTTCAGCGGGTGCAGGGTGAGGTAGTCCTTGGTGTCCTGCAGGTCGATGAACGAGGAAATCTTGCCGTCGGAATCGCATGTGATGTCGACGAGGATGGCGTTGACGGTGGGCTTCTCGTTGAGGCGGTGCAGCGGGGTGACGGGGAAGAGCTGCTTGAGGGCCCAGTGGTCGAGGAGCGACTGGAAGACGGAGAAGTTGCAGACGTATTGGTCGGCCAGGAGCTTGTCGAGGTCATGGAGCTCCTCGGGCTGGTAGCCGGACTTGCGGCCCTCCTTGGCGATCTGCTCGCAGATTTGCCAGAAGAGCGACTCGGCGGCGGCGCGGTTTTCGAGGTCGAGGTAACCGAGGTTGAAAAGCGAGAAGGCCTCTTCCTTTTTCTGGAGCGAGTCGTGGAAGCGCTCGAGGCGGCCGAGCTTGGTCTTGTTTTTCAACATGACCTCGAGGTCGGTGACGACCTTGTGCTTCACCTTCGGCTCATGCTGCTTGCCGAGGGATTCGCGCTTGTTGATGCGCTCGAAGACCTCGACGACGAGGAGAGAGTGGGGGGCGACGATCGCGCGGCCAGACTCGCTGACGATGTCGGGGACCGGGACCTCGGATGAGTTGCAGATCTCGCGGATGTTGAAAACCACATCGCGCGCGTACTCCTCCATGGAGTAATTCATCGAGCTCTCGAAATTCGTGCGCGAGCCATCGTAGTCGATGCCGAGACCGCCGCCGACATCGAGGTAGCCCATCGGGAAACCCATCTTCGCGAGCTGGCAGTAGAAACGCGTGGCCTCCACAACGGCGTTCTTGATCGTGAGGATATTCGGGACCTGCGAGCCGATGTGGAAGTGGACGAGCTTGAGGCAGGCGGAGAGCTTGGCGGCCTTGAGCTTTTCGCAGGCGAAGAGGATTTCGGCGGTGTTGAGGCCGAACTTCGCGTTGTCGCCGGAGGACATCGCCCACTTGCCCTCTCCGCGCGTCTGGAGCTTGGCGCGGAAACCGATCATGGGCTTCACGCCGACCTCGTGGGAAATCTTGATGATGTCGTCGAGCTCGGCGAGCTGCTCGACCACGATGATGATCTTCTTGCCGATCTTGCGGCCCATCAGCGCGAGGCGGATGTAGTCGTGGTCCTTGTAGCCGTTGCAGATGATGAGGCGCTGGGAGCCCTCGTGCATGGCGAGGGCGATCATGAGCTCGGGCTTCGAGCCGGCCTCGAGGCCGTAGTTGTAGTCCTTGCCGGCGGCGACGATCTCGTCGACGACTTCGCGGAGCTGGTTGACCTTGATGGGGAAGACACCGCGGTACTCGCCCTTGTAGCCCTCTTCTTTGATGGCCTTGGCGAAGCACTCGTTGATTTGCTTCACGCGGTAGCGGAGCAAATCTTGAAACCGGATGACCATCGGGGCTTTAAGGCCCATGCCGAGCGCCTCGTCCACGACGTCGAGCACGCGGATGCCACGCCCGTCGGCGAGGGGCTGGACGTTGACGAAGCCTGCTTCATCGACGGAAAGATGGCCGGAGCCCCAGCGCTTAAACCCATAGTGTTCTTCAGATTTAGCGGATGACCAGGCGGAGGAGGCTTTGGTTTTCAACGAGGTACGGAGGAGGGGGAGTTATGGCTTGCGTTGGACTGGACGAAATCAGTTAGATGCATGTTTTCTTTTTTCAAATCACTCAACACGCAATGATGAAAATGTCCTCACTGATGTCCGCGCACAACTTTCTCGCCCAAGCCGCCGCCCCTGCGGCCGGCCCCAGCGCGCCTGGCGGATACGGTATTCTCATCTTTTACGCTCTGATCGCGGGCGGTTTCTATTTCCTCTTCATCGCGCCGCAGCGCAAAAAGCAGAAGGAACATGAGAAGATGATGGCGGCGTTACAATCTGGCGACGAGGTCGTGACCTCCGGGGGCATCTACGGTGTGATCACGAATGTGAAGGAAGACCGCTTCGTGGTGCGCGTTTCCGAAAACGCCAAAATCGAAGTCGGCAGGGCCTTTATCCACGCCGTCACCAAACAGCAGAGCGCGCCTGAGAAGACCGAGAAGAAATAATCCCCTTTCGTTCGCGGTTCAGTCGAACTCAGCGCTCTCGGCCGGACCGGCTGGCAGCGCAGTTCACGACACGAAGACCGCGGCAGTTTATCCCTTTTTAATAACAACCCAAAAGTACCATGTTCCAACGTCATCTCTGGAAGATCGTCTTCTCCGTCGCGATTGCGGCGTGGGGGATTTTCGAACTCCTGCCCCTGCAAGACGCCCCGTCGTTTGCGCAATGGGCCAAGGAGCACGCCACCGCCAAGACCGCCGATTTCTCGAAGCTCGTCGATGAGGCCTCGGCTCGCAAGAAGGCTGGCACCGCCGCCAGCGAATTCGTCGCGCTCAAGCAGATCGGTCGCGAGCGCAAGCTCGACCTCACCGAGTACTTCCCGAACGTCAACATCGAGCAGTCGCTGAAGAACGTCGAGAAGCGCAACGAACTCCTCCTGAACGAACTCCTCTCGCGCTCGAAGGGCCGTCTCCAACTCGGTCTCGATCTCAAGGGTGGCATCGCTGTCACCCTCGAAGCCACCTCCCGTCCGGGCAATGCCGCTGACGAACAGGAGCGTAAGGAGAAAATTACCAAGGCTATCGATATTATCGGTCGCCGTATTAATCAGTACGGTGTCGCCGAGCCGGTGATCCGTCCGGTCGGTAGCAACCGCATCGAGATCCAACTCCCCGGTGTCAACACGAAGGAGAATCCCGATGTCGTCGACGTCTTGAAGAAGCCGGCCCAACTCAGCTTCCGCATGGTGCACCCGACGCTGCGTCCGGGTCCCGGCGTCGATACGCCCGCGGGCTATCAGGCGATGACCGAGCGCGATGAGACCGGCCGCCTCGGTGGCTATCAGCGCGATTACTTCGTCAAGATGATCCCGGAGATGACCGGTGAGATGATCGAGCGCGCCCGCCCCGCGAGCGACCCGGTCACCGGCAAGCTCCGCGTGACGATGGATTTCACCGCCGCTGGCCGCAAGCGCTTCGCCGAAGTGACCCGCGCCATCGCGGCTCTCGGCAACCAGGGCAGCCCCGGTCTCCTCGCCATCGTGCTCGACGGCGAACTCTACTCCGCCCCCACCGTGCAGCACGAGATCGACAGCCCCTCGGCTGAAATCTCGGGTAACTTCTCCGCCATCGAAGTGCAGGGTCTGGCGAACGTCCTTAACAATCCCCTCGACCTCCCGCTCGAGGTCAAGGAGCAGTACGAAGTCGGCCCTTCGCTCGCGCAGGACGCGATCGATAGCGGCGTGATGGCCTCGGTCATCGGCACCGCGCTCGTCGCGGCCTTCATGATCACCTTCTACACCACGGGCGGCCTGATCGCAGTCATCACCCTCGCGGTTAACTTGCTGATCATCCTCGGCACCATGGCGAGCTTCCACGCCACCATGACTCTCCCGGGCCTCGCCGGTATCGTGTTGACCGTCGGTATGGCGGTGGATGCGAACATCCTGATCTTCGAGCGCATGCGCGAAGAAATCGCGGCGGGCAAGACGCTCGCGGCCTCCAATCAAAGCGGCTTCCTCAAGGCGCTGTGGACCATTCTCGATGCCCACATCGTCCAGCTCCTGATCTGCGCGATCATGATCTGGCAGGGTACTGGCCCGATCAAGGGCTTCGGTGTGACGCTCGCCATCGGCGTGCTCTCCACGCTGTTCTCCGTGCTCGTCACGGCCCACCTCCTCCTCGAGATCCTCATCGAGTCGAACTGGGTCAGCAAGATCACCATGCGCCGCATGCTCGGCGACCTTCAGGTGGACTTCATCAAGTACGGCAAGCCCGCCGCCATCGGTTCGATCGCCCTCGTGGTGATCGGCTTCGCCGACGTGCTCTACCAGGGCAAGCACATCTTCGGCATCGACTTCGCGGGCGGCGACATGATTTCCGTCCAATATAAGCAGCGTCTCGACACCGCCAAGATCCGCGACACCGCGAAAGCCGCGGGCATCGACGAGATCACCAGCACCTACGTCAGCCCCATCGGCGGCGGCAAGGAAACCCTCAACATGGAAACGCCTGAGGGCAAGGGTGAGGCGGTCCTCGCTGCCCTGCAAAAGGCCTATCCGGATGCCGGTCTGGAGAAGGTCGGCCTGAATCATATCGGTGCCGCAGTCGGCAACGAAATCCTGTGGAATGCGCTCAAATCGGTCGGCATCTCGATGCTCGTCATCCTGATCTACATCGCCTTCCGCTTCGAGTTCGGCTTCGGCGTGGGCGCGATGGCCTCCACCTTCCACGACGTGCTGATGAATATCGGTATCTTCGTGCTGGTGGGTAACAAGTTCTCCGCGCCCATGGTGGCGGCGATCTTGTGCGTCATCGGTTACTCGATCAACGAAACCGTCATCGTCTTCGACCGTATCCGCGAAGAGTTGAAGCTCAACCCGACGGGCACGCTCCGCGAAGTGATTAACACGGCGATCCGCAAGGTCTTCGCCCGTACGATCATGACGGCGAGCACGACCTTCCTCGCGGCCCTCGCGCTCTTCATCTTTGGGCACGGCGTGCTCCGCGATATCTCGCTCTGCTTCCTCGTCGGTATCGTCACCTCGACCTTCTCCGCGATCTTCATCGCCGCGCAGGTCTTCTACTGGTGGCACAAGGGTGATCGCAAGCACGTCGAGGCGCATCAGGATGTCGCCCCGACGTACGAGTGGCAGGGCTCCAGCAAGGCATCGGAATAAGCGGGTGGGGTGGCTTGTCCTCAAGCCGGCGTCTCAGGAGTTCAGTTCAGCAAACCTGGGACCTCGGCCCATGAGGAATCGCACCCCCTTGCCTCACACCCATGCGCTGGACCCACACGCCGCCCCCGGCTGAAGAGGTCGAGGCGCTGAGCAAGGGCGCCGGCGTGAGCCGCGTCCTCGCGGAGCTTCTGCTCCGCGCGGGCCAACGCGACGCCACGACCGCTGCAGCGTTTCTCCAGCCGGTCCTAGCCGGCCTCAACGACCCGTTTCTCCTTCGTAATCTGGAGCGCGGGGCCACGCGCCTGCGCGCGGCCATCGCCAACCGCGAGGACCTCGTCGTCCTCGGCGATTACGATGTGGACGGCGTGAGCAGCACCGCGCTGCTCGTGACCGTGCTGCGCCGCTTCGGCCTCAACCCCCGCTTCATCGTGCCGCGCCGCTCCGCCGATGGTTACGGCCTTTCGCGCAGCGCGATCGACCGGGCGCTCGAGGCGGGCAAGCCCAACCTCTTCATCGCGCTCGACTGCGGCACCAACTCCCACGAGGAGACTGCGTACCTGCGCGGGCAAGGGATCGATGTCATGGTGATCGACCATCACCGCTCGCGCGAGCGCCCGCTCGACGATGGCATTCTCATCAATCCGCACGTCGAGGCCGATGAGACGAATGGCGATGCGGCGTGGCGGCACCTCTGCACGGTGGGCCTCGTGTTCAAGTTGTGTCACGGCTTGTTGAAGCAGTTGCGCACGGAGAACAATCCGGTGGCGTTTCGCATCAAGCTGCGCGACCACCTCGATCTCGTGGCGCTCGGCACGGTCGCGGATCTCGTTCCGCTGCTGGGCGAGAATCGAATTCTCGCGCGGCATGGGTTGAGAATTTTGGAAAGCACGACACGCCCCGGCTTGAAAGCGCTGATGAGCGTGGCGGGGGTACGGCCTTCGCAAGGGCTGACGCCGACGGATATTTCGTTTCGCCTCGGGCCGCGGATCAATGCGAGCGGACGCCTCGCCGATGCGGCGCTGTCGGTTGAGCTATTGCTGAGCGAGGACGAAGCGTTTTGCGAGGTGACGGCGGCGCAGTTGGACACCTTTAACCGCGAGCGTCAGGACATCGAGCGCGGCATCACGGAAGAGGCGGAGCGGCTGATCGAGACGCAGTATACGTCACTGCCGGGCATCGTGCTCTTTCACGAGAATTGGCATCCGGGCGTGGTCGGCATCGTTGCCGGTCGCGTTACCCGTAAGTACAACCGCCCCTGCGTGGTCCTCGGCAACGAAGGCGATATGGCCAAGGGCTCGGGCCGGAGTGTGGACGGCGTGAATCTCGTCGATGTCCTCGGCACCTGTTGCGAACACCTCACGAGCTGGGGCGGCCATCCGATGGCGGTGGGCATCTCGCTGCCGAAGATTCACCTCGAGACTTTTCGGTTGAAGTTTGCGGACGCGGTGCGCGCTCACGCCGGCAACGATGTGGCCGAGGCGCGGCTGGAGATCGCGGCCTGGCTTACGCCGGAGCAGATCAACGAGCGCATGATGACGGAACTGGAGTCGCTGCATCCCTTTGGCCAAGGCAACCCGGAGCCAGTCTTCGGCGTGCGAGGCGTCGTGCTGCGGTCACCACCGGAGGTCTTCAAAGAGCAGCATTTCCGCTTTCACTTCGACGATGGCCGCGGCCGCCGCATGCACGGGGTCGCGTGGAAAATGGCTCATCGCCGCCCGCCGCTCGGCGTACCCGTCGACCTCGCCATCGAGATGAAGTGGAATCATTTCAACAATCGAAAGCTGCTACAATTGGGCCTGATCGATTGGCGTCCGACGACGTGAGCGGAAGAGTTGAATCACGGATGGACACCGATGGACACGGATCAAAACGGGCCCTCCACGTTTGAGCCGAGGTATGATCGCGGGACGAACGTACGCTGGCTATGGCGTAGTCGCCGCGAGCGTGAGTGAGTGGTCAGAGCGCCCATCCCGTCCACTCGCTCACGCTTGTAGGTACGCTGGCCAAGCCCACGGAACCATAGTGAAGTGGGCTTGGCCAGTGAAGTGGGCGGCGGGTTGCAACCGCCGCCCACGGTTCGCCGAGAGGTCGAGCTCACGCTTGGGCCGTGGAGCCCGTCTGCGAGCAAGACCCCGGCGAACTCACTGGCAGCAACTCGAACGGTTGATGGCGCCAAGAGCGCGACTGACAAGCTGGAGCGACTGCCAATGAACAAAACGATATACTGCGGGGTGGATGTGTCCAAGCATCACTTGGATGTGGATGGCCTCAAGCGGCCGATCAAAAACGAGGAGGCCGCGATTGGCGGGTGGCTGGCCACGCTGCCAGCGGACCTGCATCTGGTGTGTGAGGCGAGCGGCGGCTACGAGCAGCCGTTGCTGCGCGCGGCCTGGCAAACGGGCCGCAAGATCAGCGCGGTCATGCCGCGGCGGGTGCGAGCGTATGCGCAAAGCCGCGGCCAACTCGCCAAGACGGACCGCCTGGACTGCGCGCTCCTAAGTGCGTTTGGCACGGAGCGGCGGCCTTGCGCCAGTGTGCCACCCAATGCGGTGCGGCAGCGCTTGCGCGGCCTGCTGCGCGCCCGCGAGCATGTGCTGGCGGTGCAGTTGCTGGAGCAGAACTACCGGGAGCACCTGCCGGAGGAACCGGTGCTGCGCGAGCTGTCCGAGGCCCGGCTGCTGGTCTTGGCCGAGCAACTCAAAACCCTCGAACGCCAGATGGAAGCCTTGATTAAGGCGGACACCCCGACCTGCCGCGACATCGCCCGTCTGCGTCAGATCAAGGGCGTCGGCAAGGTCACCGCCTGGACCGTCTGGGCGGATCTGCCCGAGCTCGGTCAGCTCGAGCCTGGTCAGGCCGCGGCGCTTTGCGGCCTAGCCCCTTACTGTGACGACAGTGGTACTCGCAAGGGCCCTCGTCACATCCAGCACGGTCGCTCCACCCTGCGCCGCGTGCTTTACATGGCGGCGCTCAGCGCGAGTCGCCACAACCCCGTGCTCCACCCGGTTTATGCCCGCCTTCGCGCCCGTGGTAAACCGGCCAAGGTTGCTCTCATCGCCATCGCCCGTCGGCTCATCGAGGTCCTCAATCTTTTGCTCAAAGACCCTCACTTTTTGCTAGCTTCCTGACACGGTTGCTCGCGGCTACCAGACTTTCGCTTCGGGCAATCTCACTCTCATTGTCCGCTACAATGATTCGTGCCTTGATCCGTGTTCATCGGTGTCCATCCGTGGTTAAAAAGTCAGTACCTTTTGTATTAGCCGCGCCAATACGCTCTTGACCGGCGCTAACACAAAAAAGACCGCCGACACCGTGAGGCATCGGCGGCCCGTTGCTTCAGGATTCGCGCGCTGGCTGAGGGCGCGCGAAAGGGGGTAGTTATTATGGGACCTCGTACACTTCGACGAGGGCTTCGCCGGTGGTGCGGTTGGCGCCGCTGACTTGGATCGTGTAGGCGCCGGGGTCGAGGAGCGCGAGGGTCGCGGCATCCTTGCTGCCGTTGGTGTAGGCGAACGCGCCGACGAATTGGCGGGCCTGCTCGAGTTCGGCGACGAAGGAGGCGTTGGCCCAATCGTCGTTGGCGAGGACGGAGCGGCTGTTGCTGTCGAAGACTTCGAGCTTCGGGTCGACGACGGCGCCAGTGACACCGAAGCCGGCAAGAGCGGGGCCGCCGCCGCGGATGAGCAGTGTGCGCTGACCGCTGCCCTGAATCACGAGGCCGAGGATCAGGACATCGGCATCGACGCCGGTCTGGCCGCGGACGGAAACGTTGACGAGCTTGCTGGTCGGCGCGGTGTCGACGTCGTAGACCTCGATGAGGGCGACGCCGGAGCTGTCGCCGACGCCGCTGACCTGCACGGTGTAGGCTTGGCCGGCGGTGAGAGAGACGACGGCAGCGGCGTCCTTGCTGCCGGGAGTGAGTGCGAAGGCACCAGCCGCGGCCATCGTGTTGGCGAGCGAGGCGTCCCAATTATCATTCGTGGCGATGGTCGCGCCGGTGTCTTGGCGGATCACCTTGAATTGCGGATCGGCCATCACGCCTGGGACGCCGAAGCCGCCGAGGGTCGGGCCGACGGCACGGATGAGGACGTTCTTGGTGCCGGTGCCTTGGACCACAAAGCCGGGCGTCACGATTGCGCGGGCGGCGATATTGGTGCGGCAGGAGATATTCGCTGGGCGCGAAGCCGTGGCGGAAATCGTGACCACACCGCCCTCGCTCGTGGTGGTGCCGGAGGAATTCGTGATGCGCACGCTGTAGGTGCCGGCGTCGTTGGCGGAGGCGTTTTGGCGCAGGAGATACGGGCCGGTCTCACCATTGATCGAGTTGCCATTGCGCAGCCACTGGTAGGAGTTGTTGGTCCCGCTGGCGGCGACCGCGAGGATGAACGTGCCGCCGGGCGAGACGAGCTTGCTCAGGGGCTGGAGCGCGATCACGGGGATGCCAGCGGCACCGACGGTGATGGTGCCGGCGGTGAGGCGCGAGGTGCCGAGGGAATTCGTCACGTCGACGGTGTAGGTGCCGGCATTGCCCGCAGCGAGCGACTCGACGACATACGGGTTGGTGGTGGCGCCAGAGATCAGGAGGTTATTCAGATACCACTGATAAGTGTAGGTGCCGCCGCCGGTGACGTTGATGGGAAGGACGAACCGCCCGCCGGCGGCGAGAGCGGCGGTGGTGAACTTGTAGTCGGTGGCGATGGCGGGGCGAGCCGTGGCGACGCTTGTACCGGCGACGGCGCCCGCGCCCGCGAACGAGAAGCTGCCGGACCACGCGCCCCAACTCGAGGCCTTGACGCCATTGCGCGTGGACGAGGTGTAAGAAGACTGACCCGGAAGGACCGTCAGCGTGACGGTTTTGGTCTCACCCACGGCGAGCACGCCGGCATGCACGGCGGCCGTGGCGACGGAGGAGTCATCGGTGTAAACATCGGTACCCCAAACGGCGCCGGTGTTGGTGCCGGTGACGGTGAACTGGAAGATCTGGCCAACCTTATTGCGGTAGCCGACGAGATTGGTGGGCGCGGCGCTGACCGAGGGGGCGACGACCGTACCGAGGCCGGTGGTGGACTGGCTACCCTCGGAGAGATTGAGGACTTCGCCGACTGTCAGCGCGCGATTGTAGATGCGCACTTCGTCCATCAAGCCGTTGAAGAACTCTGGGGTGGGCGAGGAACTTTTACGCGGACCGCCGAGGTAGAGGGGCAGGGCGTTGTTGGGCAGCGTGCCGACCTGGCCGGTGCCGACAGTGTTGCCGTTGATATAGAAGGTCACGGTGCCGCCGCTGTAAACGAAGGCGAGGTGCTGCCAGGTGCCGGTGGTAAACTGGCCGCTGGAGTTGGCTCCGATCGTCGTGGAATTGAGGCGGACGACATTGCGGCTTTGGCGGCTGATGTCGTAGGTGTCGAAGTTCCAGCCGTCAGCGACGCCGTAGGTCTGCTTCTCGACGAGGCGCTGGCCACCGGTGGAGGCCAACGGATTAGTCGTATTGACCCAAAGCGAGACCGTGAGGGCGTTGGCGGTCGTGTTGAGCGAAACGTCGTGCGGAACGATGATGAACTGGCTGTTGCCGTTGAACGAGGCGGCCTGGCCGAAGTTGGAACCATTGAAGGTCTTCGAAGCGGCGAAGCTCACACCGCCTTGGGCGTTGCCGTGGTTCGAGCCGGCGCTGTCGTTGAAATTGCCTTCGAATTTGTAGTAGGCGACAAGGCCCGCGCCGAGTCCGCTCGTACCACCGCCGGTGGAGCCAGCCGAGACGGTGACCGTGACCGTTGTGACCGCGCTAGCCGTGGTGCCGTTGAGCGCGACGAACGAGAAAATAAACGTGCCTGCGGTGTTGAATGTGCCCGTGACCAAGCCCGTGGTGGGGTTGATCGCGACCGGCGCATTGCCGCCGGAATTGGTGTACGAGGTCGCCACGGGATTGGTGGTGATTTGGTAAGAGAAGGGCGTGCCGACCGTCGCGGTTGCGGTCGTGGCACTGGTGACGGCGGGACCGGTCGTCGTGCCGCCGCCGGTGGAGCCGCCACTCACGATGAATGTGCCGGACTTGGAGCCGCCGTTGACGCCCGGAGCGTACATTTCGAACGTGCCCCGGCCGGTCGGCGCAGGGACGAGGGCGAGATTTACCGTCGAGCCGTTGACGGAGTAACCGTTCAACACGACGACGGTGACTCCCTGAGACTGCGTGGCCGTGTAGGTGCCGGCGACGATGGCGGGATTACCGTCCGATATCGGCATGGTGAAGCTCGTACCCGTAAAGGTGATCGTGAAACCGCCGACGCCCGTAAAGGGAGCTCCGGCGAAAATGGCATTGAGGGACAGCGTCTTGCCCGGCAGCGCCCCCGGAGCGATATCGGCGGCGGTTTGGGCTCGCGCGAGCGGTGCCAGGCAGACCAGCGCGGGGACAAGCCAGACAGTGGCTCGCACGCGGTGCAGCGCTCGGGCGAAAGAAGAGACAAAAGAAGATAACGTCATGTCGAGGGTGTTAGAGATGCCTGTGCAGGCGGATTCTAACAGCTTCCCCGACCGACGTCGTTACGCGTATGCGCGTAAGGGATACACCTACCCGCTCAGTCTACTTGGCGGGGCGCAGGTATTCGCCACTGGCGACAATGAGCGAAGCGCGGTTTTCCACGCCGAGACGCGCGAGGATGCGCTCCATGTGCTTGTCGATAGTGCGCGAGCTGGCACCGAGGATCACAGCGATCTCGGGATTCGTTTTCCCCTGCGCGACCCAGTAGGCGACCTCGGCTTGACGCGGAGTGAGGCCGAGAGCGAGGAGCGCCGCCGGGCCGGGAGGCGTGTGCTCCTCCTCGAGCACCATCATGACGAGATCGTTGCGGCCCGGCTCAGTGAAGCGCCGAACGAGCAACGCGCCATCGGCGAAGGCAAAGCGATCGGTGTGGAGCAGGGCGACGGGCGTGGCAGAAAACTTAGCGAGGAGATCGTGCGCGAGCTGCGTGCCGAAGAGGAGGGTGCCATCGCGGCCGAGGACGAGCACCGCGCGGTCGAGCGAGCGGGCCAGTTGGGCCTCGGCGTCGAGGCGCAGCTCGACTTCGCTCTCGAGGTCAGCGTTGCGCGCGGCGAGTTCACGGGCGAGGGCGCGGAGGCGGAGATGGGCGGCGACGCGGGCGAGCACCTCCGGGGGATAGACGGGCTTGACGATGTAGTCCTCCGCGCCCGCGCCAAAGGCCCGGACCTTGTCCGCTGGAGTGTCGATGGACGTCATGAACAGCACGGGGAGATCGGCCCACGCAGGATTGGCCTTGATGCGCGCGCACGTCTCGAAGCCGTCGATGCCCGGCATGACGACATCCAGCAAAATGAGATCGACGGGACTGTGCGACAGCACTGCGAGCGCGTCCGCGCCGCTCTCCGCCACGAGCAGGCGGTGCCCGGCTTGGGTCAGGGTCTCGAACAGCAGCGCGAGATTGGCCGGGGTATCATCGACGACGAGCACGCTGGCGACGGAAGCGGTAGAGGTCATGGGGAGAGACGGGCGAGGTCGGTTTCAAGTTGCTGACGCAGGCGCGCAATCTGGAAAGAGCGCGCGAGGGCGAGGTAAGCCTCGCAGGTGGCGCTCTGGGCCGGATGCTGGGTGCGGGCGGCCTCAAGTTGGGCGCGCAGGGCCGCGACATCACCGGCGCGCGCGCTGCCCAGCAGGGCGCGCAAAACGTCGGCCGGAAGGGAGTCCGAGCCTGATGGAGCTGAAACGGTTTCGACTGAGACCGGAGGAGCGTCGGCCGTTTCGTAGGTCCACTCCAAGCCGGGCAGGCGGCTGAGCATGCCGACGAGCTCCTCGACACGGAACGGCTTGGGCAGAAACGCATCGAAGCCGGCGGCGCGGGTGGCGGTGGCATCGAGCCCGAGCACGCTGGCGGATGTAGCAATAATCTGGATACGGGCGCCCTCAGGCTGGGCGCGGACGCGCTTCAGTAAATCGAAGCCGTCCATCCCCGGCATGCGGAGATCGCAGAGCATGGCATCGGGACGGGTGGCGGCGAGCGTGGCCAGCGCCTCCACGCCGGAACCGGCCTCCACGAGCGCAAAGCCGAGCGGCTGCAAGAGATCGACGAGCAGACGGCGATTGAGCGCCACGTCGTCGACGATCAAGATCGACCGGCGCGGCCCAGTGTAACCCGTCGGCAGCCGAGCGGGTGCCGTGACGGCCTCCAGCGAGGCCGCCGCCGCCGGGAGCTGGGCGCGCAGCGTGAAGGTGCTGCCGCGACCGATCTCGCTGGCGAGGACCAACTCGCCGCCCATGAGCGCCGCGAGGCGGCGGCTGATGGCAAGACCGAGGCCGGTTCCTGGCTCGGCGGGACGATTGAGCGCGGCCTGGGCAAAGGGCTGAAAGAGGCGGGCCTGATCTTCCGGCGAGATCCCGGCGCCGGTATCGGAGACGGCGAACTCGACCGTGCTTCCCGCCGACTGCACGCGCAGGGTGATGCTGCCGCTGGCGGTAAACTTGATCGCGTTACCCACGAGGTTGTCGAGGATCTGGCGCAGCTTGGCCTCGTCGCCGAGTAGGACGGCGGGAAGTTCAGGTGCGATACTGGTCGTGAACGCGAGATTTTTCCGCGCCGCCGTCGGGCTGTGCGCCGCGGCGATATCGGCGACGAGGGCGGTGAGCGAAAACGGCGCGGGACGCAGCTCGAGTTTGCCGGCCTCGATCTTGGAGAGGTCTAGCACCTCGTTGATCATGCGCAGCAGGTGCGCGCCGCTGGCATGCATGACGCCGATATGCTCGCGCGTCTCCGCGGGCAGCGCGGGATGACGCTGCACGACTTGCGCGTAGCCAAGGATGGCATTGAGCGGCGTACGCAACTCGTGGCTCATGCTCGCGAGGAAGGCGCTCTTGGCGTGGTTGGCGGATTCGGCCTGATCGCGCGCGGCGGCGAGCTCGGTGGTGCGGGTGGCGACCAGGCCCTCAAGTCGCGCGCGCTCGCGCTCGCCGCGCGCGAGGCGGAAGCGCACGTAGGTCACGATGCCAGCCGCGCCGAAAAGCGCGTACACGACATAGGCCAGCGGAGAGCGCTGCCACGGCGGCGCGACCGAAAAGGTATAACGCAACGTCTGGCTCATACCGCCGGAGGCATCGAGGGCCTGCGCCTCGAACGTAAAGGGACCGCCCTCCAGATTCGTGAAGGAAACTTCCGGGTAAGTCGTGGGCGCGCTCCAGCGCTCGGCGAAACCGAGCAGTCGCGTGCGATAGCGCATGACGCCACCGCCGAGTTTCCCGGAGGAGAGCTGAAAGGTGACGGCCTCCGACGAAGCCGCGAAGCGAGGTGCGGAGTCGGGCTTGGAATCGAGGGCCTGTGGTTTGCCGTCGGCGGTGACGGCGTGGAGGCGCATTGACCACGGTTCCGTGACGGTCGCGGCGAGGTAATCAGCGTCGAGCCGGAGCACCGCTTGGGGCGATTTCGTCCACTCGATGGTGGCATCGCCGGGCGCGGTGTCGTCGTTGAAGAAATTGAGAAAGCCGGTCGCGCCGGCAAACGTTTGCAGGGCGCCGGGGACTGGATGCCAGCGCGCGGGAGTGGTGGGCTCGGGAGCGATTTCGTACCACCCGAGCGGACGACCGACGGAGCCATCGATCAGGCCGCCGCTGGCCCAGAGACGATCGCGGCGATCGAGCTCGTTGGGGAAACTGAAGCGCGGGCCTTCAGGTGAATTAAACCGGGTCTCGGGAGCGAAACGCCGCGTGGCCTCATCGAGCCGCCAGGTACCCTCGAACGTGAAGAAACCGACGGCTTCGCGTGGATACAAAAACGGCGCGGTGTAGCCCTTGGTGGGTGGCAGGCCCTCGGCGTCGCCGAAGTGCTCGACGCGCGGGGTGCTCCAGCCGCCGGGGGCCGTGGCGGTGAGCCGGGTGAAGCCTTTCCCCCGCGTGCCCACCCAGATCGTGCGTGAGCCCACCGGCATGATCAACTCCGCCGCGCCGATGTCGCGATTTTCGTATTCGATGCGGAAGCCCTGCGCGTCGAGGCGACCGACGATCACGCCGTGGTCGGTGCCTAGGTAAACGAGCGAAGGATCGGCCCGCGTCGTGTAGGCGACCCCGAAGTCCTCCGCCCGATCAATCAACGGGTGAAACTTGCCGTCAGGGCGCAGAAGGTGCGCGCCGTTGTAGGCAGAAACGACGACGCCATCGGGATGCGAGGCCACATCGTTGATGGTACTCGGCGAACCGGGGATGCGTTCGAAATGCGCGCCGAGACCGCGGGCGGGATCGGCTGGGACGAGACGGTTGAGGCCCTCGACGACCGAGACGTAAAGCGTGCCACCGCTGCGGGCAAAAGCGCGGATGGAGCCGGGGCTCGGGCCATTGCGCTCATCAAAAACGGAGGCGCCGGAATTTAAATCGATGCGGGCGAGGCCGTTGGTGCCGCCGACCCACAGCCCACCCTCGTGATCGAGGGCGAGACCGTACGTGGTGTTGCTCGGCATGCCCTGTGCCTTGTCGAGACGTAGGTAACCTGAGCCATCGGGTGAGAGGAAAATGAGGCCACCTTGACGCGACGTGGCGGCGATGTGGCCGCTGGGCAGAGGCAGCAAACCGAGCGGACGCAATTCGATCAGGGCGTCGACGCCAGCGCCTTTCATGGGCGCGATGGTGCGGCCGTCGGGACTGATAACTACCAGAGCACTCGGCGTGGTCGCCGCGAGTAGGCGGCCGCCGGATAGGCCCGCGAGGGCGCTGAAGGTACGCTTGGCATACTCAGTGGGGAGCGGCAGCGCCTGCCAGGCCTGACCATCCCAACGGTGCAGGCCGCCCTGCGGATACGTGGCGTATAAACTGCCGCCGACGGCGTGGACAACGGTGCGGCCAGCGACGGGCGTGGCGGTGAAATGGAATTTCCCCCCGCTCCAGACGAGCCAGCCCTTTTCGGTGGCGAAGGCCACTGCGCCTCGCACGGTCTTGGCGCCGCGGACACTGCCGAGGGGGAGGGCGGCGGGCGGGACTCGGGGGACGAGCGACTCGTAGTGCGCGGCACCCGTCGAATCGGTGGAGTAGAAACCGAGTTCGTCGTCGCCGGAAACAAAGATGCGGCCATCGTCGGCAGCGGAGAGACGCCAGGCCCACCAACCAGGAAACGGCAGGCGTTCCCACCGCGTGCCATCGTAACGGAGCACGGCCCGCTGCGTCGTGGCGTAGAGCGTGCCGTCGGGCGCGACAGTAAGGTCATTGACCTGATAGTGGGCTTGGTAGACCTCCGGCGGAAAGCGCTGGATGAGCGGCAGGCCCGCCTCTGGGTCGAACGGTCCGGCGGCGAGGCGAGGGGTGACGAGCACGAGCCATAGCCCCATTCGCCACCACCAGGCGGGAATTAGGAGGCGAATACGGCGCGCGGGCATGAGGTTTAACGCAACGTGTTATCCGTTAGGCGTCAACGGAAGGTGAAGCGCGGACGTTACGAATAGGGAAATCCCCACCGAGATTGAGCGATGACGCACGAGCGCGCAGGGCGTGATGGAGCGCAGAGGAGATGGGTCACGCGACTCGCAAACGAAGGTTAGGATGGGACTTTTCATCATTAGCAAAAACAAGGGCCGCCCTACTTTGGGCGGCCCTTGGGTGTTGGCGTAAGGCCGCGCGAAGTGGAGCGCGGTCAGAGTGGTGGGGTGGATTAGGCGCTCTTTGAGACAGAGTCAGCGGCGCTGGTTTTGCGCCAGCGGCGATAGCCGAAGAGGGCGATGGCCGCACCCATGAAGATTGCGCCATAGGTGGCTGGTTCCGGAGCGGGCGTGATTTCGTGCTTGGTGCCGTTGTAATCGAGCCAAGCGGTCTGGCTGCTGCTGTAGCCAGCGAAGGTGATGCTGGTTTCATCGCCCACGCCGCGCTGGCCGAGGGTCGGAGCGCCCAGCGGACCCGCGAGCCAGGTCTGGGCGAAGAAGAAGTCCACGTTGCTCACCCAGTGATTGATCGTGAGGGTGGCGCCGGGGAGCATCTTGATGCTGCCGACGTTGAGGACGGAGGCGGCGCTATCGCCGAAGTCGAGGATCGTATTGCCGCTGATTTCAAGCGCGCCGAGATTCACGACGACGCCGGGCAAGAACAGCGTACCGCTCTTGAGTTCGAGGGTGCCGGCGTAGCTGATCGTCGAGTTGAACGTGAGCTGACCGCTGCCGTTGTGATCCTGGTCCATGTCGAGGACGACGCGGCCACCGCCGAGCGTGGTGACGTTGCCGTTCACGTCGAAAGCGCCGGTGGAGTCGGTGAGGCGACCGCTGAAGGCGCTGACCGAATTGTTGCCCACGATGTTAAGCAGACCGGAGCCCGTCTCGATATGGCCGCCCGTGCCGGCGATGGCGCCGATGGTCTCGGTGAGGCCATTGACGTTGAACTGACCATCCGAGTTCACCGTGACGGTGGCGGTGTCTTTGATCTGATTGGAAGCGCTGAGCTTGAGGATAGCGGTGTCGGCCGCGTTGGCGCCGTCGCCGACGGTTACGCTGTTGCTCGCACCCGTCGCGGTATTGAGCGCGGCGCCCGACTTGTTGAGGAGGACGGTGCCGTCGCTGACTTGGAAGCCGCCGGTGAAGGTGTTGGCGCCGGAGCCGGTGAGCTCGAGGACGCCGAGGTCGGTCTTGTTGAACGAGGAGCCGCCGGTGCCGGAGATAATACCGCTGATCGAGAGATCGACGTCGTTGTTCACACCGTTGTTACCGACCTGCACGATACGCGTGCCCGCCGTATTCAGGTCGATGTTGGCCGTGATCGTCGCGGTGGCGCTGCCGACGCCGTTGAAGGTGAGGTTACCTCCGAGGGCCAAAGTGCCGGAGCCCGTCACCGAGCCACCACCCATGGTGAGGGCGGAGATGGTGTCGCTGTTGGTCTGAATATCGAGTTTGCCGTCCGTCGCGATGGTGACGTTCGAATTGTTGTTGATCTGATTCGAGGCGTTGAGCTGGAGGACAGCGGAGTTGGTCGCGCCGATGCTGTCGCCGATATTGATGTTACCCGCACCCGTGGCGTCCAGGCCCGCGGTCTTGGCGGCGATGACTTTGCCATCATTGATGATGAGATTACCGGAGAAGGTATTGGCCGACGTACCGCTGAGCTGGAGATCGCCGGAGCCGGTCTTAATGATGAAGTTGGGATTCGAGTTTTGGGTGATCGCACCGTTGAGGGTGAGGGTGCCCGAATTCGAATCGATCGCGACGCCGGTATTGATGCCGCCGGAAAGGAGGATGGCGCCGTCGAGGTTGTTGGTGTCCGAGATGTTCTTGAGGCTTGGGGCGCCGGGAGGATTGGTGGTGCCGTTGAGCGTGTAGGTTTCGCCCGAAGCGACGGAGATATTACCTTGCACGCCGAGGGTCGCACCGATCTGGACGGAGGTGCCAGCGGCGGTGGATCCAAGCGCATTGTTATTGGCAATGATCAGGGTGCCGGCCGCGACGTTGGTGGAACCGGTATAGGTGTTAGCGCCAGAGAGGACGATGGTACCGGTGCCGGTCTTGGCAAAGACCTTGGCGTTGGTCGCTTCGCTGATGACGCCGGAGATCGTAAGGGTCGAACCGCCGGCGGCGTCGTATTTGACGGCATCGTTGGCGGTTGTGCCGACCATCGAGATATTGCCCGTCCAGATATTGGAGCCGGCGAGGTTGGCGAGGCTGGCCACATTGGGGCTCGTGATAGCGGTGAGATTGAGCTGCTCGCCCGTGACCGTGATGCCACCAGTGAGGCCGAGGGTAGAATTACCGAGCACCGTGGTGCCGGCAGCGGAGGAGCCGAGGGCCGTGTTGTTAGCGGCGACGAGCATACCCGCAGTGACCGTGGTATTGCCGGTGTAGGAATTGGCACCCGACAGGGTCATCGTGCCGGTGCCCTGTTTGACGATGGAGAGCGCGCCGCCGCCGCTATTCGTGATGTTTCCGGCGAATGTCGTGCTCAGGTTGTTGTTACCGGTGTAGACGGTGAACGGATTCGTGGCGCTCGCGAGGTCGAGCTTGGAGCCGGAGACGCCGGACAGAGAGCCGATTTCCTCGAGTTCGTAATTGCCGGGCGCGCCGCCCCGGAAGGCGAGGACCGACGTGGCGCCGGAGAGATTAACTTGGGCGAGATCGCCAATGGCACCCTGGATGACGCCGAGTTGGTCATAACCGCCGGCGGTCTTGTCCGCGATAAGGGCGCCGGCTTGGATATCGAGATTGCCGGTCCAGGTGCTATTGCCGCTGCCGCCGATGATGACGTTGCCGGGGCCGGTCTTGTTGATCGTCCCCGTGCCGCTGAGGATACCGGTGAAGGAAACATTTCCACCGGAGGCGGCGGTGAGATTGGTGGTTTTGCCCAGCGCGATATTACCGGAGAACGTGCTCGTGCCGGTCGTGTTGAGGCCACCGATCGTCGTGGAATTACCAAAGTTGCCCACCGTGATATCACGACCGACGTTCACGCCCGCGCCGTTCGTCAGCAGCGCGGTATCCATGGACGCCGTGGTCGTGCTATCGTTTAGGATCACGGCGGTGGTATTGGTGCCGAGCGAACCAGCGGCGCCGGAAGGCGCGCTGACATCGAGGCGGAGCGTGCCGTTGCTGATCGTGGTATTGCCCACGTAGGTATTCACGCCGGAGAGGGCGAGCGTGCCGCTGCCGGACTTGGTAAGGTCGGTGCCGGTGCCGGAGATGATCTTGGCAATGGTAGTGAGACCGGAACCCGTGACCGTAAGGTCATTGCCGTTCATGTTGAACGAATTGCCGGTGGCCGAGAGATTGAGGGTGCCCGTGCTGTTGTTGGTGATGCGGACGTTGTCAGCGGCGGTGATGTTGGTGCTGATCGTGGGGGCGACGTCGGTACTGGTGACGATTTCGGCCGTGCTGGTGCCAGTGCCGTCGAGGTTCAGCGTGCCATTGGAGAGCGTGTAGTTGTTAGCCGTGCCATCGGTATTCTCAAAGTAGATACGGCCGACCGTCTTGCTGCCGGCGCCGAGATCGGCGGTGAGACGGGCCTGGCCGAGGTCGCCGAAGGTGATGATCTGACCGGCGGTAGTATTACCGGGGGCGGTGAGCAGGTTGCCATCACCGCGAGTCCAGTTAGCGCCGGTGGCCCAGACACCATCGGTCGAGCCATCCCACGTGAAGAGATTGGTATTGGTGACGGAGGGAAGGATTTCGTAGATACCGGGGGTGCTGGTGGCGATGATTCGGGCAGTGCCCCAGTCGGTGAAGGTGATGTTGCCGAGCGGGATGTTCGTGGTGGCCGTATTGATGAGGAGCTGGTGAGCGCCGCCGCCGTTGATCGGGTCGCCGGCCCAGCCGCTGATCGTGAGCGTGCCGCCCGTGGTATCGGAGTTGAAGCGGAGGCTCGCGGCATTACCCGTGTAATCGAGCGTGCCGCTGGTACTGATCGAAAGATTGTTTAGACCGGCGGTAGTGAGACTGCCTTCGGAGTTGCCATTGAGGGCAAAGGTGCCGCCGAGCACGAGGTTGGCGGAATTGTTGATCTGGTTCGAAGCACCGAGGGCGAGGGTAGCACCGGAGTTAATCGTGACGCTGGTCGTGGAACCGAGGGCTTGGCCACTGGGATTGGCGAGCACAGTGGTGCCGGAACCGCTGATGGTGGTCGTGCCGCTATTGGTATTGGCGCCGGTGTAGAAGATCTTCGTGCCCGCGGCGGCGGTGGAGGTGATATTCTGCGCGCCGGAGACGATGCCCGAAACCGTAAGGTCGCCGGCGACCGTGTTGAAGGTCGTCGCCCCGGTGAGCGTCACCGGGGAGGCGAGGTTATTGTTGCCGGAGATATTGCTGACGGTGCCGGCCGAGCTGATCGTCTGGGCGCCGGGGAGAGTGATGCCGCCCTGCAGCCCGAGGGTACCGCCGGAATTGATGGTTACGGCACCGCTCGTGGCACCAAGGGCGGAACCCGAGGCGGCGACGAGCTTCGCGCCGCTGGTGATGGTGGTCGCTCCCGTGTAGGTATTGGCGCCGCTGAAGACCGTCGTGCCATTGCCCACAGCAGTCACGCCGCCGGTGCCGGAGAGGACGCCGGTGTAGTTTACCGTGCCGGTCGTCGTGGCATTGCCGGCGGAGGTGACAATCACATTGCGACCGAGGCCGATATTGCCGTTGAAGGCGTTGGTGCCGGAAAGGTTCGAGCCGCCCATCGTGACATTGCCGCTGGTATTGAAATTATTGATACTGATGGCGCGGTCAATCGAGAGACCGGAGTTGGTGCCAATGATGAGGCCGAGGTTGTCGGTGGTGGCAGTGCCGCTATCGCCGACCTGCACGGTGGAGCCGGAATTGCCGAGGGAACCGTTGGTCGAAACCGGGGCGCTGGAGTTAACTGTGAGCGTGCCGTTGCGAACGGTGGTGGTACCGCTGTAGGTATTGACGCCGGAAAGGACGAGATTGCCGGCATCGACCTTGGTCAGGCTGTAAGAGCTATTGATGGCATTGGCGATAGTGCCACTAGCGGTCAGCGTGGTGCCGGCTGCCGAGCCGATGGACGTGTTGCCGTTCATCGTGAGATTGCCGCTCCACGTGTTGTTGCCGCCGCTATTCTGCAGGGCGCCGAGGCCGCCGACGCCTGCGCCGGTGAAGGTGACGACTTCCTGGACGGTGACACCGGCGGCATTGTTGATGCGGAGGGTGGCGCCATCGGCGACCGTGGTCACCCCGACGCCGCTACCGAGCTGGCCGGCCTGGCGAATTTCGAGCGTACCAGCGGCGACGGCGGTGGTGCCCGTGTAGGTATTGTTGCCGGTGCCGTTGAGAATGAGAGTGCCGGTGCCGACCTTGGAGAGATCGTTGGCCCCGCCGGAGATAATGCCCGTCGTCGTGAGCGTGGAGTTGCCATCGACGCCGAAATAGGTGCCGCCGCCGAGAGTGATGCCGCCCGTGAGGGTATTATTGCCGGAGAGGTTGCGGATTGAGCCGAGGTTGGAAACGCCCTGGCCGGTCGCGGTGATGGTTTGGCTGCTGGTGATACCACCGCTCAAGGCGAGCGTGGCGCCACTGCCGATGGTGGTGAGGCCGGTGGAGCCAAGGGCGGTGTTGTTGCGGATTTCGAGAGTGCCGCCCGAGATCGTCGTGCTACCGGTGTAAACATTGGCGTTGCCCAGGATCACGTAGCCGGTGTCGGTCTTGGTCAGTGTGCCGCCCGTGCCGGAGCCATCGAGGTTCATCGTGCCATTGATCGTGATGTTACCCGCGCCCGTGAGCACGAGGTCGCGATTGGCACCGCTAGGGGCGATGTTGCCGGCGATCGTGAGCGTTCCGGATTCACTCTTGATGCTTGTCGGGCTCGTGTTGCTGATGGTGAGAGCACCGGTGAGCGTGTTGTTTCCGCTGACATTGCGAATTGCGCCGTTGGTCGCGAAACCGGTGCCGCGGAAATTGATCGCATCGCCGATGCTGATATCGTTCTGGAGTTCCAGGGTCGCACCGCTCGCGATCGTAGTACCGCCGGCGGTCGTGCCGAGGGCATTGCTATTTTGGACATTGAGCGTGCCGACGTTGATGTTGGTCGCGCCCGAATAGGTGCTGTTGCCGGTGAGCGTGAAGACGCTGTTGCCGACCTTCGTGAGACCACCCGTGCCGGTGATGATGCCATCGAATTGGGTGTTAGGTGTGCTGCCGGTCGTAAGCGTGCCGGCGCCGAGGGCGAGCGTGGCCGTAGTCTGCGAACTCGCCAGCGAGCCAATCGTTTCACTGAAGCCCGCGAGGTTCAGCGTGGTGTTGGCGCCGGTGAGCGTGACGGCGGAGGTGTTGGGAATCGAAGTGCCGGAACCGAGCTGAAGCGTGCCACCGGAGATCACGGTGTTACCGGCGTAAGTATTGGTACCGGAAATGATCATCGTGCCTGCGCCGGACTTGATGAAGTCGGCACCCGCATTGCCTGCGATGATGCCGCCGTAGGTGAGGGCTGTGCTGGCGGTGGTATTGAACGTGCCGCCCGTGCCGCTCAGAGTGACGCCGCGGTTAGCGCTGAGGGTGAAGTTACCCGTGGTCTGGAGCGTGCCGCCATTTAGCGTGAGCTGCGCAGCCGTAACGACGCCGGGAGCAGTACCGAGACCGGTATCCGCGGCGATGGACACCGTACCGCCGTTGACGGTGGTGGCGCCCGTAAAGGTGTTAACGCCGGAGAGGACGAGCGTGCTGTTGCCGTTCTTGATGAGGGTACCGGTGCCCGTGGCGATCACGCTGCCGACTGTGACGAGGCCCGCGCCGTCACCATTGACAACGATATTGTTTGTGCCCGTGAGGTTGGTGATGCCGCCGGTGAGATTGACCGTGCCATTGCCGGTTTGGGTGAGGGTGAGCGCGTCGCTAAGCTTGATGGGCGCGGAAATATCAACGCCGCCAGCGCCTTGATTCACGAGTTGGGCCTGGCCGGAATTGACGTCGAAGATGAGACTGTTGGTCGAGTTGCCGCTGATGGTGTATTTATTCGCGTTGTTGACGACGAGATAGCCGATCGTGCGGTCGCCACCGAGCGTGATGGTGGCGGGAGCGGTGATCGCGCTGCCGAGGATTGCAGTGTCGCCGACCGTGTTGGCCGTGTTAGCGGCATTGCGACCGGGATAATTGCCCGGGTCGGCGTTGGCCGCGAGACCGTTGTCCGACCAGTTGTTGTCGGTCGCCCAAGTATTGCTGCCAGTTTGGGCGTAGGTGTAGATGGTGCCGCCCGTGTTCGGGACGATTTCGCCGCTGGCAAGTCGCAGGGCACCGGAGCCCCACCCGTTGAACGAGATTTCGTTGATCGTGCCGAGCGTCGCGTTGCCCGTGAAGCCAGAGGTGGCGAGATTGAAACCCGAGACGATCAGCTGGCTGCTGCCGCCACCGTAGGCGCTACCCGCCCAGTTATCGATCGTGAGCGTGCCGCCCGTGCGAGTGGCATTGCCAAACGTGAGCTGGCTCGTGTTGCTGCCGAAATCGATTTCGGAGTTGGCGGTGAGGACCAAGCCGCTGGCGCTGGCATTGAAGTTGCCGCCGATCGCAAGTGTGCCGCCGCTGAGAACGACAGGACTGCTGCTGGAAAGAGCGGTAGAAGAGCCGATATTGAGGATATTCGCCGCGTTGGCCGTGCCGTTACCAATGGTGGTGTTTCCGGTGTAGGTGTTGGTGCCGGTGATCGTCATCGTGCCGTTTCCGATCTTCGTGAAAGAACCGCCCGTGCCGCTCATGTTGCCGGAGTAAGTGGTGGACGTATTGTTGGAGCCAGCGGTGAGGCTGCCCGTGCCAAGCGTAACGGCGCCCGCGCCGGCGAGTGAGCCGATGGTATCTGTCACGTTGTTGACGTTGAAAGTAGCGCCGCTCGAGACCGTGACGGCGGTGTTGCCCAAAGCGTTGTTCACGCCCAGTTGGAGGGTGCCTTGGGAGATGTTGGTCGCTCCGGTGTAGGTGTTCACTCCGCCTAACACCATGGTGCCGCTGCCGGTCTTGTTGAGCGCGCCGGAACCGGCGGCCACACCATTGTAAGTGAGAGTGGTGCCGGTGTCGGTGAGGAAGGTGCCGCTGCTGTTGCCGAGCGTGATGCCGCGATTGGCATTGAGCGTGAGCGAGGCCGTATTCTCGAGGGTGCCGCCATTGAGGACGAGCTTGCCGGCGGTCGCGGCACCGGGCGCGGTGCCGAGATTGTTGTCGTTCGAAATAGCGACCGTGCCGGCGCCGATGATGGTGTTGCCGCTAAAGGTATTGGCGCCGGAAAGAGTGAGGAGCCCGGTGCCGACTTTGTTGAGGTCGTTGCCCGCCGCACCAGAGATGACGCCGGAGATGTTAAGGCTGCCCGCATCGACGCCGATGTTGTTATTGCCAGCCCCGCCCAGGGAAACTGCACCGGTCCAGGTATTCGCACCGCCGATATTGCGCAGGGCGCCGGCGTTGCTGACGCCGGTACCGGTGATGGAGAGAGTCTCAGCGTCGAAAGTCGTGCCGGTGCCGCCCAGCGCTAGTGTGGCTCCGGAGGAGACGACGGTCCCGGCCGAGGTAGAACCGAGGGCCGAAGCCTTTTCGATTTGCAGCGTACCGCCGGTGACCGTGGTGTTGCCCGTGTAGGTATTTACGCCGGATCCCCTGATGATGGTGGTACCGGTATCCGATTTTACGAGGGAACCCGAACCGCTCACCGCACCGGAGAGGACCGTGGTGCCCGTGCCCTTGAGACCGAGGACATTGCCGCCAGTGTCGATGTTGCCACTGATCGTGAAGGTGGGCGTGATGTTATTATTGATATCCAGATTCTTGTTCATCTGGAGATCGAGACCGATGCTGTGCGCCGCGTTGCCGTTGAAATCGTTCGTCAGGTTGATCGAAGTGAGCGTGCTGGAGGAATCGAAGATGAGCTTGCGAGCCTCGCTGGTCGTGAGGTTGTAGGAGTTGGCACCGCTAAAATACATGTTCGTGATGACCTTGTCGGAGCCCTTCACGTCGATGTTTTGGACGGAGCTGATGTACGTGCTGTTAAAGATGACGTTGGACTTAAGGGTGGGGTTGGTCTGGCCGGCCCAGTTGAGCGGATCGTTGGCGCCCGTGCCCCAGACGCTATTGCCCACGCCTGAGTCGCTGGGGCCGTTGCGATTGTCCCAGATGAAATTACCCGTGCCCGCCGTGGCCTGAATCGTCAGCAGGCCTCCGACCTCGGTGACACTCGTGCCCGAGCCCGTACCGGCACTGAAGCCGAGTTTCAACTGCTCAGGGCGCACAAACGAACTCAGGTCGACGTTAAGCAACTGATACCACAGTCCGTCTTCACCGAACTGCATGCTGACGAGCAACTGGCTGTTTTCATTGATGGTGATGGAAACATTGCGGTATTCGGTGCTCTGATTCGGCCGTGCCGTCGCGGTCGGAAACGCCATCGTATAGGGAAGGACGGGGACGGGACCGTCGGTGCCATCGGATACGGTGGGAGAACCACTATCGGTATAGTCGATGTTGCCCGTGCCGGCGAGGTAGTTGTAGCCGGTTTGGCCCTGACCGGGTCCGCGCACGGCCACGGAGTTAGGTTGCAGGCCAGTGGTGCCACCGATGCGGCCCTCACCGTTGACCGAGAAATTACCGTAAGCATCGAGCGCCACAGCGACAAAGCCGCCGTTGAGACCATCGACTCCCGTCTTCTGCGCGTAACCGATCGAGCCACCGTCCGCACCGACCTGGAAAGTCTTGCTGGCGTCGTAGAGGAAAAAAGTGATGCCGTCGGCGCCGGTGCTGTTGAAGTTGTTACCGAAGAACTGATTCATGCCGAACGTCACTGTCACGCTATTACCGGCTGACGGGATCGGCGTATCGAAGTAGACGGCGTTATGAGTATTGAGCGTGTTGTTCGTCAGACGAAGCCAGCCGGAACCAGAGGGATCGATCGTGGGATTGCCAACTTCAGGATCGCCGGTGCGCGGTGTCGCACCCGAGGTGAGAATCACATTCGGCGTGGAGTTGCCCGCCGGGTTCAGCACCCAGCCGGGTGCGGTGGAGTTCTTAAAATCTTCCGAGTAAGTGAACTGGGCGCGGGCCGTGATCGCGAGGGCGCAGAGCGCCAAGAAAAAGCAGAGATGCTTTATTCCCGCGAACGAGGCAGAGCGAGGGAGGGCCGGAAGTTTCATTTGAGTGCCCTATTTCATAGCGGTGCCGGATGTGTCAGGGCAAGAGATTAGGGGGATGACCCTAGTTTATGTTTTGGATTTACAAGCTATTGATAGTCAACGTGCGGCGTCCGTTGTTGCTGGTAAATTACATTAATCTGCGTAATAGTACCTAGGGAACACGCCGATCAGTAGGTAGTTGCGCATTTTCCGGCCGGTGAGGGCGCGAGGGGACGATGGGGGATTTCTAGCCGAAGAGCCCATCCGCGGGAATTAGGACATGCGTTTCCACGTAAAGCTTTATTAGTGATAGGCCTAGCCATTCAGCCCAATGCCGCGCTGGCCTTTGGCATACCGCGATGGCGACGGGGGACATCGCTTAGGACATACGGAGTTTAAGTAGCTCAACCAAAGCACACTTCCCGGGCCGATTGCCTCATCGATTTTCGGGCAAAAGCTCACCGACCGATTTTCCTCCGCCGTGCGCGGGCGCCGACGGCGACTATAATTCGGCGAAATTCGTCGTATCCAAATAAGCATTACCGCGCCGAAATGCCGCCGTTTCGTGCCCACCACATCCTCGCGAAAACTACTCCATTGCGCTCGCGACCTTTGGCGCGCGATGGATCTGTGGCGTCCACATCACGTAGCTCGGCTCCTCGTGGAGAAACGCATCGGGTGCATCTATGGCGCGAAACAAGTCCGCTTCGATCATGCTTGGCTGCGGCAGCGGTGCGGCAAGCGAGTAGGGGACCTGTTTGAGATTTACTGGAGGAGTCGACCAGTGCCGGAAATTTTCTGGCGTCACCAATTCGCCCGTGAGTTCTGCGGTGGGCAGTCGGCGAACCTTGCCGCCGAGTGTCAGGTGGTGCCACGAGTCGCGACGCGCGTCTGCGATTACCCCAACCTCCGGCCGACCCACCGCCTGCGCGACAACCGCGAGACTAGAATACGCAAACATCGGGCGGGGTTTGAGAACACTCCACGTCCGCAGCGCCATCGCACAAGTGCGCACGCCGAGCACCGACCCTGGGCCTTCGCAAAAAATAAATGCCCCGGCAGCGTTAACCTCGATACCCAGTTTCTCGATGCAGCGAAAGAGACCTACCCCCGTCTCCTCGTCGCTGGTCTCCCACCGTGCCGCTGCGATTTCGGCGCTGCTAAACCACCCGACCTGCACGCGCGTCGAAGCGGCATCGAGCAGCAGCGCGCTACCGTGGTCGGTGAGAAGTTGGCGAAGGGAGGGCATCCGGGAGAGAGCACGTATGCGGCGCGTTTCCCGGTCCGACAAGCTTGCAGAATCCGGCATTGACCGATGCGGGTCGTGACGTAGCGTGACCAATTCTCTCATCCGAAACCCGTCCGCAATTATTCCCGTGAACGTCCAAAAGAATAGTCTCTCCGCCACGCGCCAAAGCCTCGTCGTCACTCTCGACGCCTCTGAAGTCGATGCCGAGTATCAGGGTGTCGTCGCCGAGTTCGTCAAGCAGGCCCGCATCCCGGGCTTCCGTCCGGGCAAGGCCCCCGCGGCCATGATCGCGAAGCGTTTCGCGAAGGAGATCGGCGAAGAGTTTAAGCAGAAGGTCGTCGGTAAGGCCTACCGCAGCGGCCTCGAGCAGGAGAAGCTCGACGTCCTCAATGTCGTGAACCTCGAAGAGGGCACCGTCGCGCAGGGCAGCCCCGCGACGATCACGGTTACTTTCGATGTGCGCCCGGAGTTCGCACTTCCTGACTACACCAATCTTCCGACCGAGATCACCCCGACCGACGTCACCGACGCCGAAGTCGAAAAGGTGATCGACGGCATTCGCGGTGAGCGCGCCGACTTCAAGGTCGCCGAGCGTCCCTCGCAAAAGGGTGACTACGTGAAGCTCGCGTACGAGGGCAAGATCGACGGCCAGGCCATCACCGATCTCGCGCCTGAGAAGCAACTCTACGGCAAGGTCCCGCAGACGTGGGAAGAAGTCGAAGGCGCCAACGAGGGCGTCATCCCCGGCCTCGGCAAGGAACTCGCCGGCTTGAAGGCGGGCGACAAGAAAGACGTGACGATCACCTTCCCGGCGGAGTTCGCCGCCGTCCCGGCCCTCGCCGGCAAGACCGCCGTCTACTCGGTCGAAATCCAGGAAGTGCGCGAGCGCGTGCTCCCGGCCCTCGACGCGGAGTTCTTCAAGGCCCAGCGCGTTGACGACCTCGCCGGCCTGCAGAATCAGGTACGCACCAATCTGAAGGGCCAGAAGGAATATCAGAACCAGATGAACCAGCGCCGCCAGGTCACCGAGGCGCTCAGCGCCAAGGTCGATTTCCCGGTGCCGGATTCCCTCGTCGAGGCTGAGACGCAGAGTGTGCTGCGCCAGTTCATCGAGGAGAATATGCGCCGCGGCGTGCCGCAGGAGCAGTTCGAGAAGGACAAGAAGGAACTCTTCGAGGGTGCCAAGAAGGCCGCCGCGAATCGCGTGAAGATGCAGCTCATCCTCGCGAAGATCGCCGAGGCGGAAAAGCTCAGCGTCGATGAAAACGATATCAATAATTTCATCTATAATGAGTCGGCCCGCTCGGGTCAGAAGCCCGACAAGTTGGTGAAGACGCTGACCACCGATCGCGAGCAGCTCCGCGCGGTGCAGCAGAACATCATTTTCGACAAGGCGGTTGATTTTCTGGTGTCTAAAGCTACGGTGAAAACCACTCAGCCAGCGGCCTAAAAAGCCGATAAACACCATTAAATCCTACTACAAGTGAGCTACGATCTCTACGTTTACGAAAAGAACGGCCGCGAAACGACCGGCATGAGCGTGTACTCGCGCCTGCTTCGCGACCGCATTCTCTTCATCGGCACGCCGATCAATGACGACGTGGCCAATCTCGTGATCGCCCAGATGCTCTTCCTCCAAATGGAAGACCCGAAGAAGGACATCCATCTCTACATCAACTCCCCGGGCGGAGTCGTCACCGGTGGCATGGCCATCTATGACACGATGAATTTCCTCCAGTGTGACATCGTTACGTACTGCGTCGGGCAGGCGGCCAGCATGGCCACCGTGCTCCTCGCCGCCGGCACCAAGGGCAAGCGCTTCGCGCTCCCCAACAGCCGCGTGATGATCCACCAGCCGAGCGGCGGCGCGGGCGGCCAGGCGGCCGACATCGCCATCGCGGCCAAGGAAATCCTCCGCTGGCGCACCGTGCTCAACGAGACCCTCTCGAAGCACACGGGCAAGACTCCCGAGGAGGTCGAGAAGAATTCGGATCGCGACTACTACATGAGCGCGCACGAAGCCAAGGCCTACGGCCTCGTCGATCATGTCGTCGAGTCCACTCGCGATGCCCAAAAGCTCGCGGTGGCGGCTGCCTGAGCGGTGGGGTAAAGGCCTCCCGCTTCAGCAAACTCCGCCCTCGACTCCCTTAGTTGTCCCGACAAGCTCCGCGACATGGCAAAATCCGCGCGCATGACCCTCTGCTCGTTCTGCGGCAAATCGCAGGCCGAGGTCAAAAAGATCATCGCCGGCCCGGGAGTCTACATTTGCGACTCCTGCGTTAACGTTTGTAAGACCATCATCGACCGCGAGGTGAAAGCTCCTGCGGTCGACGCGAAGCCCACCGTCCGTCTCGTCAAGCCGTCCGATATCAAGAAGACGCTCGATGATCACGTGATCGGCCAGGACCACGCCAAAAAGGTCCTCTCCGTCGCGGTTTACAATCACTACAAGCGCCTGATGTTCGACTCCGGCCAGTCCCACAAGGACTCGGCCGCGTTGTCGCCCGAGTTCAACGATGTCGAAGTCGAGAAGAGCAATATCATGCTCCTCGGCCCCACCGGCTCGGGCAAGACTCTGCTCGCGCGCACGCTTGCGAAGATCCTCGATGTCCCCTTCGCCATCTCCGATGCCACCACGCTTACGGAGGCGGGCTACGTCGGCGAAGACGTGGAGAATGTCGTCCTTCGCCTCCTCCAGGCCGCGAACTATGATGTGAAGAAGGCCGAGTGCGGCATCATCTACATCGACGAAATCGACAAGATCGGTCGCAAGACGGAAAACGTTTCCATCACCCGCGACGTCTCCGGTGAAGGCGTGCAGCAAGCCCTCCTGAAGATTTTGGAAGGCACCACCTGCAACGTCCCTCCGCAGGGCGGCCGCAAGCACCCGAACCAAGAGTACATCCAGATCAACACGAGTAACATCCTGTTCATCTGCGGTGGCGCCTTCGTCGGCCTCGATGGTATTGTGCAGAAGCGCATGGGCTCCCGCAGCCTCGGCTTCTCCGCCGTTACGGCGGCGCGTGAGACAGCGCTCAAGCCCGAGGATATGATGCGTTCGCTCGCCCCCGAGGATCTCATCCGCTTCGGCATGATCCCCGAGTTCATCGGCCGCCTGCCCGTCGTCTCCGTGCTCGACCAATTGCAGGTCGCCGACCTCGAAAAGATTCTCCTGCGCACCAAGAACGCGATGGTGAAGCAGTACTCCAAGCTCTTCGCGATGGATGGCGTGCGCCTCAAGTTTACGCCCGATGCTGTGCGCGCGATCGCCGCCAAGGCCATCGAGCTGAAAACCGGCGCCCGCGCCCTCCGCGCCATCATGGAAAACATCATGCTCGAGGTGATGTACGAGCTCCCGCAGCGCGATGATGTCACCGAAGTCGTGATCGACGCCGGTGTCGTCGCCGGCCGTCGCAAGCCCACCCTCCGCCGCGCGGGCAAAAACGAGCAGAAGCAGGACGCCGCCTAAGCCGCTTTGCCTTACGTATCCGGCTATAGGATACGTATCGTAACGCATCCGGTGGCTCGAAAGGTAGGAGCCTGCTCGCAGGCGATGGGCTCTCGGGTGACTACCCGCGCCGCATCCCATCGCCTGCAAGCAGGCTCCTACAATCCGACTCCGAATCCGCGTCCGATCCGCGTCATCCGCGGCCAAGAATCGGATGCCTCACTTATTCGCCGACGTCGCCAGCACCGGCAGCTTAAACTCCTTCAGGATCGCGTCGATCTTCTCGACTTTGTCGGCGAGCGGTTCGGCCGGATGCAGACCGCGATGGCGCACCGTGCCGTCCGGCGCGATGATTACCATGTGCGGGATGCCGGAGATCGCATACGCCGGGTTAAAGACTTCCTCCTCGCTGAACGCGATGTGCCAGGTGATTTTCTTCGCCGCGATGTAGTCCTTCATGAGGGCCATTTCCTTCTCCGGATTGCCCTGGGTATCGATCTTCTGCGGCTCCAGCCCCGTAATGGATCCTTGGATACTCGTCACGCCGACGACGACCACGTCCATTCCGCGATAGTGCTCGGTCAGCTCGGCGACGTCGGGAAAGGAGCGGACGCACGGCCCGCACCACGTCGCCCAGAAATCGAGGACGACCACCTTGCCCTTGAGGTCGGAGAGGGTCTTGAGCCCTTCGCGGGTCGCCCATTTGAAATGCAATTCCGGCGCGGCCTTGCCGACCAGGGTGGCGGCGACTTTCTCCTTCTGCGCCTCCTGCTCCATCTGCTCCAGCGCCCCGCCGGCGGCTTGGCCGGCCTGGGTCGTGGGGAAATCTTTTTGGAGCTGCTTCATGAGTTCCGTCATCTTGTCCGTATCGCCGATGACCTGGCCGTAAAGTGCCGCGCGCATGAAGGCGATCTTGGCTCCGTCCTCATTCGTCGGCTCGCGGTACTTGGCCGCGAGCTTGTCGAATTCCGCCAGTTCCGTCGCCAGCCCCTCGGCCGTGCGCGTCCCGCCTTTAATCTTGGTTTTGATCCGTTCCACGAGCGTATCGAGTTCCGCCGACGCCGTGGTGGTCGCGGATGGTGTTGCGGGCCGCCCAATCGAGACTGGTGGCACTTGGCCAAACGCGGAAACGCCCGCGCCCAAGGCGAGAGCGGAGAGGAGGAAATAGCGGCGGAGATTCATGGGCGAAAGCGCAGGATAAGTGTAACGAGTGGGAGAGGGGAGATAGGGCGAATGAGCGGAAGAGATTCTTGGAAAGATCCGAGAAACCTCACCAGTGGCAGTAATCGCCCTCTTCGAGACCCTTGGCAAATTCGACGAAGAGTTGCACGCAGCGCTCCACGTCCTCGAGATCCACGATCTCGCTCGGCGTATGCATGTAGCGCAGCGGGATGCTCACGAGCCCGGTGGCGACGCCGCCCCGGCCCATCTGGATCGCGCGCGCATCCGTGCCGGTGGGGCGCGGGTCGGCTTCGATCTGGTAGGGAATCTTGAGCTTCTTCGCCGCCTTCACGAGGCGGTCGAAGACCTTGGGATTGATATTCGCGCCGCGGCAAATGATCGGCCCGCCGCCAAGCTTGGTCTCGCCGTACTTGCGGTTGTCGCAGTCGGGATGGTCGGTCGCATGGCCGACATCAACCGCGAGAGCGATGTGCGGGTTGACCGCGTAGGCCGCCGTGGTGGCGCCGCGCACGCCGATCTCTTCCTGCGAGGTCGCGACGCTCACGACTTTGGCCGCGAGCTTCTTCCGGTCCTTATCCTTCGCGAGGCGGATGAGCGTTTCGCCGACCACGTAGGCGCCCACCTTGTTGTCGAAAGCCCGCGCCGTGCCGACGCTGCCGTAAATCATCGCGAGTTCGTGATCGTAGGTCGCGACGTCACCGATCTCCACGCGCTCGAGCGCCTCCTTTTTGGACTTCGCGCCGATATCGATCCAGATCTCGTGGATCTCCGGCACCTTCTTGCGGTCGCCTTCATCCATCAGATGGATCGCGCGCTTGCCGGTCACGCCGCGCACCGGGCCATTGGCCGTCTGGATGATCACGCGGCGACCGGAGATCACCGTGCGATCGTGCCCGCCGATCGTGTCGAAATAGATAAACCCATCTTTGTTCACGTACGTGATGATGAGGCCGAGCTCATCCATGTGGCCCGCGAGCATGAGCACGGGGTCGCCCTTGGGGTTGAGCGTGGCGATGCGGTTGCCGAGCGCGTCACCGGTATAGGTGTCGGCCGACTTCTTCACGTGGCGGTCAAAGACGGCCTGCGCCTCGGCCTCGTAGCCGGAGGGCGAGCGGGCGTGCAGCAGTTCGGAAAGGAAAACAGGGACTTGGTAGTCGGACATCAGCCCTCCACTTAAGACGTGACCCGCCCCGGGCGCGAAGAAAAAACCGCTCAAATTTTTACTTCGGATTGAGGTGGACGGCGACCTCCGGGCGCCGTCGGGAGGGCGCATACGAAAATCACGACGTCAGCGAAACCTCCTCAGCCGCCGCATTTGCCCGGCCTCGCCCCGCGCTCGCCGCGAAGAAAAAATACCTTTGCCGCGCGCCTTCTTTGCGTCTGCCTTGCGGGTGCCCATGATCATTTATCCCGCCATCGACATCAAAGGCGGCCGCGCTGTGCGGCTCACGCAGGGTCGCGCCGACCAGGAGACGGTCTACGCCGCCGATCCCACGGAAGTCGCCGCCGAGTTTCGCGCCGCGGGCAGCCCATGGGTGCATGTGGTGGACCTCGATGGCGCCTTTGCCGGCGAGCCGCAGAATCTCGCCGTGGTGCAGAAGATCGCCGCCCTCGGCATGAAGGTCCAGCTTGGTGGCGGCATGCGCACGCGCGCCACGGTCGAGCGCGCGCTGGGCTTCGGCGTGAGCCGCGTCGTGATCGGCACGCGCGCCGCCGAGAGCGAAAGCTTCGTCGGCGAACTCGTGCAGGCCTTTGGCGACCAAATCGCCGTCGGCATCGACGCCAAGGACGGCAAGGTCGCCGTCAAGGGCTGGGTCGACACCACCGGCACCGGCGCCCTCGATCTCGCCCGCCGCATGGATGCCATCGGCGTCCGCACGCTCATCTACACCGATATCGGCACCGACGGCATGCTCACCGGCCCCAATTTCCCCGCGCAGGAGGCCATGCTGCAGGCCGGTAAATTCAACGTCATCGCCAGCGGTGGCGTCAGCCGGCGCGAGGACGTCGTGAAGCTCGCGGAGCTCGCGCGCCGTTACGCTAACTTGGACGGTGTCATCGTCGGCAAAGCGCTCTACGAAAAGCGCGTCACCTTGCCCGATCTCCTCAGCCTCGTGGCGTAAAGCCGGTCTACCCGCGAATCGCCTCGGCGATTTCTTCGAGCGGGTAAGTGATGATTTCGGCGAGGGTGGGGTGATACCACGGCGCGCGGAGCAGATCGAAGACAGTGGCCTTCATCGCGAGCGGTCCGCTGAAGGCGTGGATTAATTCGCCGGCGTCTTTGCCGACGATCTCCGCCCCGAGGATGCGCCCGCGCTTGGGCTCGGCGATGACTTTCACGTAGCCGTAATTGGCTTCCATTAGGATCGACTTCCCGTGGTCGTTGAACGGATAGCTCTTCGCGATGTAGCGCACGCCGCGCTCGTCGAGATCGCGCTCCAGCTTGCCGATGGTTGCGAGTTGCGGGTCGGTAAAGACCACGTTCAGCAAGAGCGAGTAATCGACCGGCTTCAGTTTCTTCACGCCCGCCGCGTGCCGCGCCGCGAGTTCACCCTGCTGAATCGCGATATGGACGATCTCCACCGGCCCGGAGCAATCGCCGCCCGCGTAGATGTGCGGCGCGCTCGTCTGCTGCCAGCGATTGATCACCACCTGGCCATTGGCCCGCGTGCGCACACCCGCCGCCGCGAGGTTCAGCCCCGCCGTATTCGGCTCGCGACCGAGCGCGTTGAACAGGTGGGCCGCGCGGCGCGTGATCTTCTTCCCGTCATGAATGAACTCGACGGAAACGCCCTTCTTGTCCGAGTCGATCTGCTCGATCTTCGTGCCCGCGAATACCTCGATACCCTCGTCGGCAAAGGCTTGCTGCACCACTGTTGAGGCGTCCTCCGAGTGATCGCGCAGGATATTGGGACTGCGCTGAATCAGCGTCACCTTGGAGCCGATGCGATTGAGAAACTGCGCGAGCTCGCACGCCACGATTCCGCCGCCCAGCACGATCACACTCTTCGGGATAAAATCCAAATCGAGCACATCGTCGCTCGTCCAAAACTTCGTCGTGGCGAGACCCGGAATCGGCGGCGTGCTCACCTTGGAGCCCGTGCCGATCAAGATGTTCTTGGCTCGCACTTTTTTTCCATCGGAGAGCTCGAGCGTATGCGGATCGAGGAAACGGGCGTTGGCCTTGATGAGGTCAAATTTTCCCGAGTTCAGCGCCGCGGTGCGATAGCTCGCGAAGTCGGCGATGATCTTTTTCTTCCGCGCATGGATCGCCTTCATGTCCGCCCGGGCCGAGGGGATCGTGAGGCCAAAGGCCTTTCCCTTTTGCGCGAGATGCAGCACCTCGGCGATGTAGATCAGGGTCTTGGACGGCATGCACCCGCGGAGGATGCAAAGCCCCCCCAACTCGCGCGCGCCGTCGACGACCGCCGTCTTCAGCCCGTGGGAAACCGCCACACGCGCGGCATTAAACCCCGCACTGCCACCGCCGATAACTAGGAAGTCGTAAGATTTCATGCGTAAAAAAACCGTGGATTCGGATGAATCCACGGCGAGAAGAAAGCACGGTCACCGCCCTTTGCCAAACAGCATGATGTGAATCGTCTTCAAGACGATCTTGGCATCGAGGAGGAAGGAAAAATGGCGGATGTAATAGAGGTCGTATTCCAACTTGCGCAGCGTGTCCTCCATATTCGCACCGTAGGGGTAGTTCACCTGGGCCCATCCCGTAATGCCCGGCTTTACCAGATGGCGAAAATAGTAGCAGGGGATTTCCCGCTCATAGTTGGCCACGAGGCGATCCCACTCGGCGCGCGGACCGATCAGGCTCATATCGCCCCGCAGCACATTCCACATCTGCGGAAATTCGTCGATTCGGCTGGCCCGTAAAAAGCGGCCGACACGGGTCACGCGCGAATCACCCTTTTGCGTGTACACATCGCCGGCGCCTTCTTTCGCGACCTTCATCGTACGCAGCTTCACGATCTTGAACGGCACCTGATTCTTGCCCACGCGGGTCTGAAAGAAAAAAACGGGTCCCCGGTCCTCGATCCACACCGCCGCGCCCGCCAGCAAAATTAACGGCGACGCCAGCAGCAACCCGAGGCACGACAGAAAGATATCGCTGAGGCGTTTGAGTCGCTCAAACACCGGCTCGCGCGCGATTTGAAAGCCTTCCTGAAAAAGCCAGGTCTGGTTCAGGCGATAGAGCGGGATCTTCTGCCAGTGGATTTGATGGAACAGCTCCAGCGTGTAAGTCGGCACCCCGGTAAAAGCCAATTGCACCAGTCGTCGGGAAACCGCCGCCTCGAGTTCACGTGAAGATTCGCGGAGGATGATGGCTTCGACGTTAAGTTTGCCGGCTTCGATATCGGAGAGCACCTCGGTAAAAGGCCGAAGCTGCATATCGGTCAGATTTTCAAACGGTGCGATGGAAGCGTCGGAAACCCCCGTGTAGATCACGGGCTGGGTGTTGCCCATCTTGTTGCACTCATCGCGAAACATCTCGCTGCTGGCGCGATTGCCGAGAAACACGAGACTGCGCTCGCCGCGCATTTGCAGCAGCATCTGATACACGAGCCGCCGATAGCCGATGGTCAGTGGAATCAGCGTGAGAAAGCTCAGCACCACCAAAATGCGGCTCGATTGTAACTCGTAGCCACTGGGCAGCACGACGAACGTGAGCAGCACCGTCGCGACCATCGCACCCAACACCGCAATGGAATGCTGGCTCGTGTAGTCCACACTCAGCATGTCCGTGCGAGCCTTGTACCCCTCGATGAGGTAAATCGCCAAGACCAACGCGGCGATGGGCGTTCCCAAGGGTCCGACGATCAGGTGAGACGCGAGGCCCAGATCGCGATAGTGGGCCATGATGTTAAACACCACGATCGTCGCGATGATATCCGCGACGAGCAAACCGTAGGCAGTGGTGCGAGTGATGTTCATGGACCCAAGGCTCAGCGAGCTAGCTAAGAGGCGCTGGCGCAAGCCAGTTATGCCACTGGCTGGCGGCAGCCTCCGCATGGCCGACCCCGCGGGCGAAGCTCAGGGCCGACTGGCCGAGCCGCGCGCGCAAACCGGGCTGGGCGGCGAGTTCCCGCACGGCGGCGGCCATCTCATCGATTTGCTCGCGATTAAAAGCGCGCCCGAAACCGCCGTTCACGTCTTCGACCACGGCCGCAATTTCGCTCGTCCGGGGCCCGATGAAGAGTACGGGCCGGCCAATCGCGGCGACTCCCACAAGCTTGCTCGGATAAACGTATCGCTCGCACCCGACCCGCAACGTCACGACGTGCACATCGCCCAAAGCGAGCACCGCCGGCAGGCGCGACCGCGGCTGGGGCGGCTTAAACTGCAGGTTGCTCAATCCCAGCCGCGAGGCCTCGGCCTTGAGTGCCGCCTCTTGCGCCCCACTCCCGATGATGAGAAACACGATTGAACTTTCGCCCTTCAACACCGCCGCCACCGCCAGCAACGGCATCAGGTCGTGGACGCGCCCGAGATTACCGGAATACGCCACGACGAATTTCCCTCTCAGGCCCCACTCGGCACGGAGCGCATCGGCGGCCTCGGTTGGCAACGCCGTCACGCCGGTCGGCGCCCAGTTGGGCGCTATCGCCACCTGCGCCGCCGGCAGGCCCGCCTCGGCAAGCACGTCCGCCATGTCGCGACCGAGCGTGATGCAGCGTTCGGCCCCGAGCCACGCCGCATCACGCAGCGGCCGCAGCGCGTTGAGCAACTGAGGCGCGCCGAGTTCGACCGCGACTTCGGGATAAATATCCTGCGCCCAATGCATCAGGCGCGCTCCCGTGAACCCCGCCACCACCCATGCGCCGACGCCCACAAAAGGCGGATCCGTCAGCGCGACGATTACGTCCCCCCTTCGGGCCAGCCAACAGAGACGCCAGAGCATCCCCACGTAAAACGAGGCGAGATCGACCGCCTTGCCGGCCAGCCCCAGGCGGCTCGCCCAGCGAGTGCTTCGCACTCGGATGAGGTGTACGCCGCGATGTGTTTCCGTCGCCGGCACCGTTGACCGACCCGGATGACTGGTGAGTACGACGACCTCCTGGCCTTTCGCGGCGATTGCTTCCGCGAGATCGGTGAGCAGTTGCGCGGTGGCCGGCTCGTCGGGCCAGTAAAAGCGATTGAGGAAGATCGCGCGCACAGGTTAGGCGGACGCCTTGCGCAATCGGCGCAGCTCCGCCGAGGTGAACCCCTCGTAACGCGCGAGGAGGCGGCAATAGCGCAGCCCCGCCGCCCCATCGAGAAAGCCTCGTCGCAGGATATACTGATAAATGAAGCGCAGCGTGGGCCGAAACGGCAGGGCGTAGCTGAATTGTTTGAGCGCGCGACGCCGCCGGAGACCCTCACCGGAAACGAAATCACTCCACCGCATCGCCCCCGCCGCGAGATGCGCGCGGGCTTCTGCGCGGGCGTAGCGCCGGTGCTTTTCCAGCCACTCTTCCTCCCCGCCCGACGAGAGGTCGTGGAGATAATTGGCCTGCAACCGGCCCAGCCGCATGCCGGGCGCCTCGCGTTGGCCATGGCCGACTTCGATAAACTCGAATTGCGGGGCGCGGACGAAGCGCGCTTGGTACGCCGGATAGTCTGTACAGTGCGGTACCCACCGGCCGGTCCACATCATCCGCGGCGCGACCATATATCCATCGAGATCCGTCCGCGACGCCGCTGCCCGGCATTCCGCGATGAGTTCCGGAGTGAACTCTTCATCCGCATCGAGATGAAAGACCCATGAATGGCGAAACTTGATCTCACGCTGCGCGAAATTCCGCTGGCCCGCGAAATTATCGAACTTCCGCGTAAACACACGCGCACCCGCTTCGCGCGCAATCTCCGCCGTGCGGTCCGTCGAGCCAGAATCGAGGACCACGATGTCATCGCAACCTTTCACCGAGGCCAGACAGCGCGGAAGGTTGCGTTCCTCGTTGAGCGTGAGGATGAGGACGGAATACATGGGCCTAGTCCGAAGCGGGAACGTTTTTCACCGGCGTCGGAGCTTCGCGGTCGTAGAGGCGCGCGTATTGCACCGCGCAGAAGAAGCAGAGCCACCACATCAGCACCACCGCGAGATTCGCAAAGGGAAATTCGACCCAGGCGTAGAGGAGAATTATCGCGCATCCCGCGAGGAGATAGACCGGCAGCACGGCGGCGATATGGCGACGGCGCAAGCGAATCAGCGGCAGAATCGCACAGAGCCCGATCAGCGTCGTCCCGACGAAGCCGTGCTCCGCGACCGACTGGATCCAGTCACTGTGCGCATCGCGGTAGAAGCGCGTCGCCTTCATGTCCCGTGCGTATTGCGAATTGTAGAATTGAAATACGTCCGGATACGAACCCATGCCCCAGCCGAAAATCGGCCGGTCCTTGGCCATCAGCCAAGTGTCATGGTAAAGGGTGGAGCGATCGCCGATGCCGCCGATCGACCGCATCGTGGTGACTTGGGTCTTGGTCAGTTCGAAGCGGGTCTGGATCGTGTCTCGCGCCACATACCACACGCCCGCCACGGCGAGGCAGATTATCAGTATCGCACCGATCAGGGGCGGCGCGATGGACTCCTTAAACTGCCGGCGCTTCTGCACGAGCCGCGCGCACCAATGGATGAACGTCCCCCCGAAAAGACCCGTCGCTAACATGGTGGACGAACGTGACGCGCTCAGCGGAATCGACGCGGCCAGCAGTAAAATCGCCACGAGTCCAGCGACGACGGGTGAGTGATAGATGTCTCGTGACTGCCGGCGCCGCGCATAGTGCCAGACCAGCCCGAGGCTCATCGCCAGGCACAGCAGCGTAAAGGCCCCCCAGTGATTGTGGTAAATGAAGGTGGAGAAGAAATATTTCTGCGGTGATTTCACCGCGTTGAAAAACAGCCCTTCCGATCCCGCGAGCTTCTGCACCGTCCCGAAGATCGCGAGCACCAGGGCATTGGCCGCGACCACCAGCAGCAATCCGCGGATCGCCCGGCGCTGGCGGATCACGAGCACGAGATTGAAGCAGGAGAGCCAGAGCGCGTCGAAGAACCAGAGATGCCG
This sequence comes from Opitutaceae bacterium, assembly GCA_965227745.1. GTDB lineage: Bacteria > Verrucomicrobiota > Verrucomicrobiia > Opitutales > Opitutaceae > GAS368. Next base: position 635,799 of record OZ245769.1, read on the forward strand.
CAGTGCCGGACCTGGTTTCGCCGTCGACGGAATCCACTGCGACAAGCCATCGATCCGCAGGAGCATGACGTCCGAGCCGAATTTCACTTCCCGTAAATTAGGCGTGAGGATTGCGACCATGACCAAGAGGTTAAACACCACGAGCGGCGACAGCCACCAGATCGGTCGTAGCCATCCGTCGCGCCAGCTATCCTTTTCCTGGAGCGCGGTCAGGGTGAGCAATACGCTCAGGCTGCCCCACCACGCGATGTACGGCCGCAGTGCTTCGTGCCCGCCGCCGAAGAGCCAAGTGGTGATAACCACCAGCACCGCCACGTGCACGAGCACGGCCCACTCGAGCGCGCGGAGCGGACGTTGGTTGGACGGTATGCGCGCTCCGACGCCGCGGGCGTACTTGATGTCGGCGGCATTTCCGCGGGAATCGGGCGCACTCATGCTTTGCCTCCCCGGAGTTGGGCGTAAAAGGCCGCGAGCGTCTCCGCTGACTTGTCCCAGGCATATTCCTTTAGCACCCATTCGCGCGCGAGTGCGCCTCGCTCGCGCAGGGCTGGAGCGCCCTCCGCCGTCGCCGCTTTCAAGGCCGATGGAAAGTCGGCCCACGGCACGCACCACCCGAGACCATTTGAGTTCAGTGCGCGCCAGGGAGTCGTGTCGGTCACGAGCGTGGGCACGCCATGCGCCATGCTCTCGGCCACGGCCAAGCCAAAGTTTTCATTGTGGGAGGGCAGCAGAAGCAGCGAAGCCACGGGGTAGGGCACGGGTCGATCAACGCCGGAAAATGCCTGCACGCGCCCGGCGCCCGACATTCGCATCACGTAGCGATTCAACTCCTCCGGCGAATACTCTTCCGGGATGCCGACGAGCAGGAGCAGCCAGTCGCGCGGACCATGTTCGAGCCACAGGTCGATAAGCTCGATCACCCGCTTCTTGCGATGAAAACGGGAGTAGAACAGCGCGACCGGTTGTTTACCCACCGCCGGGCACAAGGTGTTCCACTGCGCCGCCGCGTCCGCAGCCTCGGAGAAATCAGGCGCGTCCACGCCATTGGGCGCCACGCAGACGGGTTGTTTAAATCCTAGTGCCTGAATCTCGCTCGCTTCTTCTTCACTCGTGGCGTGCCAGCCGTCGACGCCCGCCAATGCGCCGGGGTGGATCAGCGTGCGCGCGAGTTTCTTTTTCCAATCATTATGCTGCCACGCCCACCGGCTCATCATGCCGCGAGGGGACACGACCAGTTTCGCCCCGGTGGCCTTGGCGGAGCGATGGGCATAGTGCAGGGTCCGCAGCCACAGCGCGTGATGGTGAATGATGTCAGCGGAAGACGCGGCGAGCGCTGTCCGGAGACCGGCGGACGGGCAGATGCGATGAGGCGTGCCGCGCTTGAAAATCCGGATGCGAAGGGCCCCGTCAGTCCGCGATTCCGTGTCCGTCGGGTGGGTGGCAAACAACTCCGTGTCATGGCCGGCCCGGGCCAATGCCGCACTCAACGCATAGACCGAGCGGCTGGGGCCGCCGTATTGCAGTTCCAGACTGGGGACGACTTGGGCGAGCTTCATGCGTGGCGCGGCTCAGGCCGGTCTTTGATGGCGCGGCAGGGCTGGCCGACACAGATTTTTCGCGCGGCGAGATCGCGCACCACGACCGAGCGCGCGCCGACCACGCATAGTTCGCCGACAGTTACTCCGGGGCCCACGAACACATCCGCGCCAAGCCACGCATTTTCTCCCACCACGATGGGGGCGGTCACCAGCGGCATATCCCAGCGATGGAAATCGTGCGTCCCGGCACAGAGGTGACAGTTCTGGCTGAGGTTGGCGCCTCGCCGGAGCGTGATGCGGGCGAGATTATAAAGGATCACGCGTGGGCCCACCATGGATCGGGGCTCGAGCGTGAGTTTCCACGGAAAAGTGATCTGGGCCGTGGGGAAGACCACCACTTGCCCCGGCTCGGGAATATCCGCCCCAAACAGCTTCAACAGCCGCGCTCGAAACCCGTGGAGCGGACGCGGGCTCCAGCGAAAAACCGTCGCCTGAACCAGTCCCCAGACTAGGCGCAGCAAGACTTCGCTGCGTGGGTAGGGTGTCACGCAGTTTTGTCCTAGATAGGGTGCTTCTCCCGGCATGGTTAATGAATTTTTTTTCTTAACCGTAGCCAACTCAACGCCGAAGGCTACGCTTCGCACGCGGCCACTACTTACCGGCTGCTAACGGCGAAAGCAGGCCGAGAATGGCGTCGGCACTTTGCACGAAATCATAACGCTTTGCATACGCCTGCGCTTGCGCGCCGAGTTCGCGTCGAAGTGCTGCATCTGCCACCAACCGCCCCAGCGCCGCTGCTAGCCGCTTTGGTGCGTCGGCGGCCCGATGGTCGAACACCAGGCCGGTTTGTTCGTGGCTTACCAGTTCTTGAAAACACGTGAGACTGGAGACGACGGGCGCTACGCCCGCCGCCATCGCCTCCGCGACCGAAATGCCAAAGGTCTCCCCTTGGTCGGCGAGGCTGGGGTAGCAAAACACGTCCATGTTGGCGTAACGCTGGGCCAGTTTGGTGGCGTCAAATTCGGGGCCGGTGAAGACAAACCGATCACCCAGCGCAGGTCGCCAGCGCTGCACGAGCGCATCCCGGTAGGCTTCACCACCGCCACCCTGCGGGACTGTCCACGGACCGACAAGTTCGAGCGTCCAGGTCGGGAGTGACGGCTGCTGTTCGAGCAGCAGAGCCGCCGCTTCCAGCAGCAGGTCGAGACCCTTCTCGGGATGGATGCGGCCGACGTAGCCGATGCGGAGTGGCGCGCCCACTTTCCGTTCGGGTACCGTTGCGGCCAAGCGTGACCAGTCGATCGGATTGGGAAAGACGCGCGTGCGCCCGGCCACTTTGGGATTCTCCGCCACCGTGCGCTCGGCCACGGCCGGGCTCGTGGCGAGAATGAGGTCGACGCCGCCGTACAGACGGACCTGACCTTTGGGCATGCGGCCCATCACGACCGCCACGCGTCCCACGTTGCGGCGAAACTTTCGGAGATAAACGGGCAGCGAAACCGTATTGCACACCACCACATCCGCTGGCGGCAAATGCCGCGCCACGCGGAGGCCCCAAAAAAAATCGAGCACGAGATTGCGCGCGAGGCTCGCAGTATGGGCCATGCCGGGCAGGCGGAGATGGGTCAGCCGACCTTGGGTTTCGCGATCCGGCAAGCCGGGCCACCGGCGCGAAACGATGGTCACCTCGTGACCTGCAGCGGCCATGAGTTCACCGAGTCGAAACCAAATTTTCTCGGTCGCACCGCCCGCGAGTGGCGGTACGGGGAGGAAAAATCCCATTACAATAGTGATCTTCATCGGCTCTGGGCCGCGCGCATGGCCTGCAGCAATCCTTCCGTCGCCTGCGCGTACGTGTAGTGTGCGATGCGCTCGGCGACCGCGGCGCGAATGACCTCGGGCTTGGTGGCCAAATCACGGAGCGCGCGGCCCAGCGCAGGTACGAGCGCGGCGGGATCAGCCGCCGGAAACACCCAGCCCGTCTCACCATCCGTCACAAGATCGCGCTGGCATCCCACCCGATTGCTCACCAAGCACGGCACGCCAAGATGCATGGCCTCATTCACGGCGAGGCCCCAGGTTTCGTAGAGTCCTTTCGACGGGAGTACGAAAAGATCGGCCAGTAAGTACCGCACGGGCATCTCACTCTGGTTGGCGAACGGGAGAAAACGAATCACCACGTCGGCCCGAGCCTTGGCGGTCGCTTGCAGGGTCGCCAGTTCCTCGCCTTCGCCGACAAATACGAGCGCCGCATCCTTGGGCGCGAGTTGAATGAAAGCCTCAAGCAGTGGACGCGGCTGCTTGGCCGGAACGAGTTTTCCCGCGAAGAGTACCACGCGCCGATCTCCCAGCGAGAGGCGTTCGCGGAGTTCGGTGGCTTGCGTGCGCAGCACCGGAGTGGCCGTGAAGTGCTGCGTATCGACACAGTGCGGTGCGAAGTGCAGGCGCGACTCTGGTACCCCAAACGCGCGAAAGTAATCCCGATTGGCTTGGCCAACGTAGGTGATCGCCGCGAACCGCGAATAGAGCAGCCGCAACAGCCAGCGTTTAACTAGACGCGGCGGTGGGTGATCGATGAGGTGGGAGTCTCCGCGAAAGATGAGCGGCCCGCGCGCCCCGAAAATGAACCGTAGGTGGGTCTTGTAGTTGTAGCCGAAAACCAACGTGGCGTCGGGCTTCCATTCGCGGATTCGAGCGCCGAGGGTCGGATTATCGAGCCCACCGAAATGATGAGTGCCGGGGTCCGCCGCGCGATTCGGCACGAACTCATGGGCGTAGCCAGAGAGCAGGTCGCGATCCCACGCAAAGGTCTTGCCGAACTGGTGGTCGTGCCGCTGCGTGACGCCAAAATCCCAGAGGTAAAACACCCGCAATTCCACTGCGGCGTGTGCCGCCATCCAGGCAAACCACGGGCTGTAATACTGAGTCGGATGCGAGAGGACGATCGCGAGCTTGGACACGGAGGAATAACTTAGGTCGCCGGGGTCGGCTGGTTAAAAGTACGCCAAGCCTCGCGCGCGATCCACAGGAGCATCACGACCATCACCGCTTGCAGACCCAAATCGACGGCGACCCCGAGACTCTTGATCTCGGAAAACCCGCCGGGTTGTTGTTCTCCGAGGCGATAGAAAATCGACGGCTCCACTCCGGCCAAAGCGCCAAAAATAGCCCACACCACGAGAAAGCGCGGCCGATGCAGCGCCAGCGCGAGGCACGGTAGCGCGAGGTTTAAGAAATAGGCACCTTGGGACTTTGGGCTCAGCACCATCAGCAAGGCAAATAGCATCGTCCACCCGGCCATAAAAATTTCAGGCGAAGTCTTGATTGCGGACGCTAGTTTCCAGCCGAAGTAAAACGCCGAGCCCAACAGCACCAAGATGACGGAAAATGAAATCAGCGGTGAACCGGAAGGGATCAGCCCTTGGCTCAGTAGGTGCAGCGGAATCCAAATCTGCGGCGGCGAGATATTTCCGCTTTGGCCCAGCATTCCGAGGAAGGCCGTGCCCGTCAGATGATGCAGCACCACAATTGTAAGCGCACCCACGGGAGCCAAGACCGCCAGATATTTCCAACGCGAGCGCGCCAAACCAAAGAAAGCGGCGAGCGGCAATAGATAGAGCGCCTTCACCGCGAGCATGCCGAGCGTGCTGATGCCGCTCCCGAGGATGTCGCGTGACTGACGTAGCGCGAACCAAGTCAAAACCCCAGACGTCCACAGCAAAAAATCCTCTTGGCCGCCGATGACCTCGATCATCAAAGGCCCCGGCGCCAGAAAGCAGCAGAGCAGGAACCGCGTGCGATCCAGCCCCGGTTTATCCAGACGCGCAGCCCGTAATGTCAGCGCGATGGTCGCCGCTTCCAAGAGCGTCATCCACAACACGAGGGCCCGCGGGTCTTTCCAAACGATGAGCGGCACCGCGAGGAGATAGGGATAGAGCGGCCCAAAAAAGGATTCGAAATCGCGGTAGGGCACCTGTCCGGCGAAAGCCCCGGACGCCTGCGGCCAAAAACAGGTGGCGACATCGGACTCGGTCTTGTATCCGAGAAGTACGTACACCACGAGAAAAGGCAGCAGCCGCGCGAGCACCCACAGCACGGGCAGATCGAAGCGGGCCGCCGCGGCGTGGGCCTCCGGACGAAGCCGTTTGGCCATCGCCAGCGCCCCGGCGAGTGCGGAGAGACAGCCGAGGGCGATGCCGACTTTGAGCCAGACGATTTGCACAGGGATTTAGGTTTCCTCGATGCGACGCGGGACCACGCGTTCGGTGAAGGGCTTACTCGCGAGGATGATGGGGATGAACGACTGGAAGATGGTGGTGACGAGCACACTCGCCACCATCTCGAAGGAGTTCGCCATGCCGAGAAAGAGCGTAAACGAGAGGAATCCCTCCATCGAGAGCAGGACTTTTCGGGCCGTGAGTTTTTCCACCCACGCGAACCCCAACCCCAGCATGCCGCCGATGAAAAGCGCTCCGGCGATCGGCCCAAAGTTGCCATAAGCCTCCGGCAGGAGCCCCCATGCGACGTAGGTTTGAAACGTCGAATTGAGATCCTGGCGCCCAAAGTGAACGTTCAGCAGCACCTGTCCTTCGTGGGTGCGCGGCTTGTCCGGCCAGATAATTCGCGGCACAAGCAGCGGTGGGATGAGGGAGTAAGTAGCTCCGCCCAGCGGTTCAATTTTCCCCGCTTCCACGGCGTCGATCACATAAAGCAGATTCTGCAGATTGTTGATCCGCTCGCCGATGCTCTGGCTCTTCTTTTTCTTGGCTTGCTCGAATTCCAAGCGCGACACTTTGGAGGTCGGTTCTTCGTCCTCCGCTTTAATGGCTGAGATGCTGGCGTCGATCCACTCGCCATAGCGTGCTGGCATCTCATCCAGCCGAAACACCGGAATCTGATCGGTGTCACCCGCGTGCCAGTAGGTTTCACGCATGGTAAACTTACCCAGATTGAAGAAACCAATCACGCAGACGACGATCGTGATAAACCGCCACGGCACACGGCCTCCACCCCAGAATAGACCGATGAGCACGGAGAAAATAATCGTGATCGTTGACGAAAGGAGAAACGCGGAGGCGCTAATGAAGCAGTGGAGAAATAGCAGGGACCAAAATAGCACACGGGTGCCGGACGACGTGCTACCTTTGCCGATCAGCATCGCCGTGAGGAAGAAGCCGCATGCGCTCACGGCGGACAGCAGAACGTTCACGATCGAACTCGATCCGGAGGGCAGCATGCCGAGGATGAAGTCGAGCAAGTTGATACTCTGCAGCAACTCGAACGCCGAGGCCGAGACCATGAGGGTGACACCGAGACGCGAAAGCTTCGTCATGCGTTCTTCGTCGAAGCCCTGCAGGGCGTAGCACATCGGAGACGAGGTTTGAAATACCTGCATCCCGAACTTCCAAGAACCTGCCAAGGCGAAGCAAAAAATCAGCACCTCCGCCCCGGCTTCGGTCATGTAGTCCTGCGAGTAGGCCATGACCGTCTCGTTGTTGTTGATAATGGGCAGCCCGTAGGCGATCAAAGTCTGAAAGGCCAGCATCGGCACGATGGGCAGACCCTCACCCGCCGAACTCCACACGAGCAGAACGATGACACTGCCGACCGAAATCAGCATGAAGGCCTGCGTCCCCGGATTGCCGGTAAACGAGAGCACCATCATCTCGAAACAGAGGCAAATGACCAACGGCCACACGCCCCTTTTGATCAACCGCTGCACGCTTACGGCGAGCGCGCCGATCTCCGCATACCGGTCGATTTGTGATTTGCGATTGAGCATGCGGTTATCCGGCTATCTCGAAAATGGGACCCGACTCATACTGCCTTGCGGCTCGCGTACGTTTCATGCGGAGGGTTGCATCGCCCGATCAAATAACTCGCACTGACGGCGGGTGAGAGTCGCGGCAAGAAAGCGAGAGTTGAAGTACGCATCGTTGCGCTCCGGGAAGGTGCCACGAGGGTAGCCCTCAAATGCTAAATCGAAGAAACGGCACAGCGCGTCGTGGGCATCCTGTTTCGTCTCGTCGGCGCTGAACCGCACCATGTAGGCGCATGAGAGGTCATCCAGCAGTCGTTCCATCACGCTGTTTCTGAAGACGAGGCCGAGCGTGGGGCGATCACTCAGGTAGTATGGGTAGACTTTCGATGGGGAGTACGCGAGGTCACTCGATCCCGGAAGCAGCAGCACATCCGCTTCCACTTGGAGGCGCAGGCATTCCAGATGGCCGAGGCGATGCGGGATTTCTGTGACCTGGTCGGCCACGCCGCAATTTTCCGCAACCGGCATGACCGAGGGCTTGCCTCGACCGGGTGCGACATAACTTGTGCCGAGAAAGTGAAACCGCAGGCGCTTCGCTCGTTCGGGCGAGCGTTCGTGGTACAGGCGCAAGCCTTGAAACAAAACGGTCAACGCATGGGGCATGACCGGGCCGGCCGCTCCCGTGTAGAGAAAATGGATCTCTCCTCTTTCTCGGACGTAGCGATGGGATGGCGAGGGCAGGACTTTGGAGATCGCGATATCCTCCGGACTGGCGCCAAAACTGATTACGGTGCTGGGTACCTTGGCGAAGTAGGCGTAACGCGCGGTCAGATCTTCCAAATATCCCGGGGAGACGCTCATGACTCCGCCCACCCGGCGAAAAGACCATCCTTCCAGCACCCACGCCATCAAGCGTGCGACTTGATATTTCCAACCGCCGGGCGGGCGGCGCGAGCCTTTGCGTTCATAATAGTCGGTGCGCCACGGGTCCTGCATGTCGAAGACGTAGGGCGTCCCGCACATAAACCGCCAGATGCGCCCGAGCGTAAAGGTGACGAACTGCGTGTTGGAAAAAAATACGAGGTCGATTTTTTCCTTCCGAATCAAGCGGGTGCCGATGATGAGAAAGTGCAGCCAGCAGCGCAGTCCGATGTTATGCACGCCGAGGAAGCGGGTCCACTTGGAGGAGAGCGCCGGGGCCCGGATGACGCGCACGCCCTCCGGAATGGTATTAACGAGCTCGGGCTCCCGCACGCCTTCCTGCCAGGCGTCACCCACGCAAAGCACGATCGGCTCCCAGCCATTTTCTTGGTAGTACGGCAGGCTCATGCGCACGCGCTGCATATCCGGCGCATTGAGCGGCGGAAAATGCGGGCTGATGATCAGCACGCGACGCGGGGCAGGGGAAGCGGTGGGCATGAAGTAGAGTGAGCGAAGACTAGGAGGCGCGAAGGACGCGAATATCCCAAACTTTATCCGGACCAGCGGTGATAACTTCCCCGCGTTGCAGCTTCGTGCAGGAAAGCAGGCGACGCCAGATCGCCTCGTGGTTGCCGGAGCGAAAATAGGAGACGAGAAAAACTCCGGCGGCGTTTAGGCTGGGGGCAAAGGCTTTCAGGGTGGCCCGTGGATCGCGGGCATAGCCGATACTTTCATTGAACACGATCGCGTCAAAGGTCTCACCGCCGTTTGGTCGCCAAGTTTCGAAATCACCGTGCACAAACTCACAACGCGGGAGACCAAGCTCACGGGCCCGGCGTAGTCCTTCGTTGGAGAGGTCGAGTCCGACATATCGCGCGGGCTGATGTGGCGTGAGCAGTTGCGCCAGCCGCCCGCTGCCGCAGCCGATATCGAGCACCGCGGGGTGAGATGCGGCAGAGACGCAAAGCCTGCGCAGTGCTTCGTTGCGGGGGAGTTCGGCGTCGGAAAATAACAGGTCCCAATGTCCGGACGCGTACTCGCGGTCAAACGCTTCTGCTGGCACGGGATGCCCGAGACCGCGCGGTGCTTCGATGAAGCGACGTCGCAGGTGGCGGACGATTTTGGCAACCAGCGCACTCACGTTTCGAAAAAGAACTCCTCGGGTTTCGAGAAGAAGGAAAGAAATGACGCCGAAAGGAGCGGCGTCGTCCAAGGCTCGATGGGCGCCACTTGTGAGCGATAGGTAGCTAGGACAGCGCGCTTAAGCTCGATGCGATCGGAGTATTGGACTCGCCAGACTCGACGGAAGCGAAAGACGTGTGGAAGCAACAAGAGTGGATTCCACCACGACCAGATCGGGAACTCCAGCACGCGCGGGGAAATATTTGCCGCCTTGATCGCCTGCCTGACGAGAAGAAATGCCGCCTCGTGCTCCGAGCTTCCGTCGCGGCTATAGGTAATAAAAATCTCCGTCGGCGCAGCCGCCGCGAATCGACTGGTGAGTTGTGCGACCACTTTTCCCGCACTCGCGGCATCCAGGTGCGCGAGCGATCCATCCTTGCCTCGCAAAAAGGCGAGCGCATCGGCGTCAACGCCGAGCATTTTCATGGCCGTCTGGGCTTCTGCATCGCGCAAGACTGATAGTTTTTCCGGCGAAAGCTTCGGATGATTCGGATGAGACCCCGAGCCATCGGTGAGATAGAGCACCTGCACGGGAATGCCAGCGGATCGGAGCGAAGAAATTAGGCCCGCGCATCCCAGTGCCTCGTCGTCTTGATGCGGCGCAATCACCAGACATTTGGCGTTCTCGCTTGGCGCGTAGGGTTGGCTTCGGATGCGCAATAGCCATGCGAGCAAGCGGTGGAGGAATCGCCGGACGAGCAGTTTCACGCGATGGGTTTGGCAATCGCTTCCTCGACGAGTGCGACCAGCCGAGGGGCTTCGATTTCCCACGAATAGTGAGCAGTGGCGAGTGCGCGTGCCGCCGCCTGTCGGCGGGCGAGGGCGGGGTCCGCCAGCAGCGCGTCGATTTGTTGCGCGAGCATCGCGGGCGAGGACGAGAAATCGATTAGGATGCCGGCCTCAGGTGACTGCCGCAGCACCTCGCGCTGGCCGGACGTCGCGGTGGCGATGACCGCCAGACCAGCGTTGAGGTACTGAAGGATTTTGTTGGTGATGGTGAGATCGCGGCTCGGTGGCGTGGCATGCTCGAGGGCTAGACCGATGTCATGGCGTGCGATCTCCGCCGGTAGGCTCACCGGGGCCACCGGTGCCACGAGATGGAAATGGGGCCGATGCGTTTCAGGGAGCTGCGCCCGTAGTCGCGCCCCGAAGCCGTAGGCGTCTTCTCCCAGGAGTGTGAGTTCGCTCGGTTGACGCGTGAGCGCCCAGGCGGCGATGTATTCCTCCAAGCCGCGTCCCGGGCCGATGGTTTGGGAAAACCAGAGCAACTTCGGCTTGCCGCCTTTCGCAGGCGTGGACATCGGGCCGAGCGGAAACGAATTGGTGATGACTGCGGGGCGGCGTCCTCCGTAACGCTCGTGCAACGTCGTCGCGAGAATCTCCGAGGTCGTCGTGACGTACGCGGCGCGATGGAGCAGCGCGCGTTCGTTGGCCTGCAGCAGCTCGATGGGGCGGTGTCGCCGCGCCTCGGGCAGGAGATCCTCGGAGTGCCAATCCTCGATATCGGCCGCGACGCGGCGCCCACTCCTTTGCAAGCGCAGACCCACTTCATGCGGGACTTCATTATGGACGATGGTCAGATCGGCCGGGTAGGCCTGAGCGTAGCGCAGGAAAAGCGAGACCGGCCCAAGCGAATGCAGCGTCTGCCACTGAAGTCGCGCCATCGCTTCACGGGCCAGCCGATGCCGGAAGAGGCGAAGGAAGATCCGCCAATTCGGCGTGCCAAAACCCGGCACCAGATCGATCGGCACGCGCGTGAAAGGTGCGCCCGCGCTGAGCGCGACATCGTGCGGCTCGGAGGGAACGTGGCTGCGGGGAACCAGCACGGTGACGTCGTGCCCTGCGCCGCCTAATGCCGCCGCCTCCTTGTGCACCCGAGGATTTCGGGCAAGGGGGCCGTTGGTGAGAATGACGATCCGGGCCATCGATTAGGAGATCGCAACTGAACCAAGTTGCTTGGTCAGAAGCGTGCAGTGGGCAGGGCGACGCGTAGACTGTGCGATCAGCCACGCCCAAACTTCGGAGTGATCGGAGCGAAATCGCAGCCCTCGCCACGCGGCTTTGGGATGTCGAACGCAGCCAAGTAAGAACTTTGCCACATCGGTGCCGTTGGCTGAGCGAAGCAGGCGTGTAGAGCGGAGTGCGATGGCCACGAAGAAAAGCATCCCGGTGTCTCGCGGCCGAGCCGCGCGAAGCGACGCCCAGACTTGGACCAGGATATGGGGCTCGACGGTGGTTGAATCGAAAAACGAAGCCGCGACCAACAGTTTGCTCTGCAGCCAAAGATTGCGGTCGTTACCGCGGGCGGTGCCGAGGGTGATGGCAAAATTGGCTAGCGGCGCAGTCACTAGTAGCATCGGACCGCGGGCCGCGCGCTCCCGGAGCGATTCGATAATCGCGAGCGGTGTTGAAGAGGGCACTCGAGTGGCAGAAAATTTTTGCGGTCTAAACACCATCGCTCCCTGCGAATGGACCGCGGTGATGGCCTGAAGCATCTCTGGCCATTCGAAAAGTACAATCGGCGGGGTGCCAGGTGCGACGGACCAAATCGGGCGTCCGGTGTTTTCCCATCGGTCGCCTGCCATCTCCTGCCACGTGTGCATGTTGGACCAAACGAGCGAAGCGGAAGGGTGTTTTTCCAGAGAGGAAACCGCCGTGGACAGAAACGCGGGCTCCCACCAGTTGTCGTCCTCGAGGATACTCGCGTAGGGTTCGCTGCCGCCGGCATACGCGTGGTTGAAAGTGGCCACGGCGCCCCAGTTGGACGTGTGCGAATGATAGACGAACCGCGAATCACCAGCGGCGAGTTCCTCCAGGATAGAACGCGGGGTGTCGTCATCGGGCGCATCGTTGTGCAGCTCGCAAACCCAGTCCGTGAACTTCTGCGCTAACAGGCTCGCGAGTGCACGACGCAGGAGATGCGGACGCTTATAGGTGCAGAGAAAGACGCGAACGAGGGCCATTAGCGCGACGTGAGCAGCCGCAGGCGGCGAGCGAGTTTCCAGCCGAGGAGTTGAGCGGCGAGGCGTTCGCGCGATCCCATCGTCGGCCGGAGCGAGGAGCCGCCCAGTGCGCGCACTTCCGCTTCGGCCCGCTTGCAGTGGACGGGGCCGTCCGGATAAATCTCATAGACCAGACGCTGCCAGTAGTCGGCCAAGGCGCGGCGAACGCGCGGTGAATCTTCCGCGCGCTGGAGGTGGCCGGCGATCAATTCGACGGAATGCGTCACCGAGATCAGAGCGCGCTCATCGCGCCGCCGGCTCAGGCTGGCCGTGAGATTACTCCGGTAAAGTGAGGCTCCTGTATCAGAAAATGCGATACGCCGCGCGGCGAGGACGACTCGCGCGAAATACTCGCCGTCGTCGTTGAGGGAGAGCGATTCATCCCAGGGGCCGGCGCGCTCCGCCACCCCTCGCGGCACCAGCCAAGCGGCGGGATGCATCATTTGCGCGGCGCCGACGTGGAGCAGCAGGTAGTCGATGGGCGCGAAATCGCGGAAGACAGCCTCATCGACAAACTTCGCCGCCGCGGGATCGTCCGTGAAGCGGCCCCAGCGACAGGTCGCCACGCAGTCGTCGCCCTCTTTTTGCAGGCGGGTGATTTGGGCGGCGATTTTATCGGGAGTCAGCAAATCGTCGGCGTCCAAAAATTGGAAATAGTGCCCTTGGGCTGCTCGCACGGCAGCGTTGCGCGCGGCGCTCGCTCCCCGGTTGGGCTGCGCGATGACGCGCACTCCGCGGGATTCAAATCGGCGGGCGACGGTGACGCTCTCGTCGCGCGAACCGTCATCCACAACGATGATTTCGCAGTGGGGCCACGTTTGCGCCAAGGCGGACTCAAGAGTCGCAGCGATCCAGGGCGCCGCATTGTAACAAGGGATGAGAAGGGAGACGAGGGCGCTCACGGTGCGGCGGGTTCCGGCCACGCGGAAAACGACCCCTGATGATAGAAACGCCAGGTCCCGTAACGGTGGATCGTCCAGGAATCGCGGGGGTAATCGGTGAATGAGTTCAGAAGGGCTGCGGCCTTGCCTTGGCCCTCCATGGCCTCATCGACGAGAACTACTAGATCGCCGACGCGACCGTGATACTGCGCGGCGGCGAGCTGTTTGGGAGGCGTCATCACGGCGTGAGTCGGCATGACGCGAGTGTGCGTAAGATCGAGGGCCACCTCGGGCGAGGGCACCACGAGCAGCGAGTTGCGCGGGAGCGAACGATCGAGTGCGAGGAGCACTTGGAATGCCTCGCGTGAAACTACGTTTTGCGTGATGTGTCGTTCGCCGGAATTGGCCACACTGCGGATGTAGCGCGCGCGGTTGGCGGCCGAGGCCACTCCGTAGAGCGAGGCAAAAGCGAGCGCCGCAGTGACGACGTACGCAGCCCAGCGCCGCTGGTAGGTGCGGGCAAATTCCACGAGGGCGGGAATCAGCAGAATACCGATAGGACGGAAAAAGCGTTCCTCGAAACCATCGCCACCGCGCATGTAATAGATCAAGAAATAGAACGCGGTGAAACTCACGAGCACGCCGAGCAGCATCCACGCGTAGGTTTTTCGCCGGGCGAATTCTTGTCGGAACAACGCGACCTCCAGCACGACGCCCGCAATCGCGAGCACGGTGTAGAGCGGCCAGAGTTGATCGAGGCTTTGCAGAATCGGGTGGCCGGGAAACAAGAAGATCCGCCCCAGGGTTGCGCCGAGTGAAATCGCGCTCGTGAGTGGGAACGACAATACCTCCACCGCGCCGAGCCACAGTCCGGAGTTGAACGTTCCGCCACCGAACGCCGTGGGGTTTGTGCCCAGCCGCAGGTAGGTGAGCCAAAGCAAAAAATGGCCGAGGACCATCCACCCGAGCCAGCGACCGACCTCGATCACCTTCGCGCTCGTGACGATCGGCCGGCCCCAAATGTATTCCGCGCGAAAGCCGGCGATCAGACCGGCAGCGATGGGAATGTAGGTATTCTTCGCCATGTTACCCACCCAGTAGAGAACTGGCAGCAGCAGCCACGAGCGCCACGGCTTAGCGAGCGTCCATTGCGTGGCGAGGATCAACCAAGGGAGCACGCCAAGAAGCGCCGGCTCACCTCCGCGATAATCGCCGTACGTCATAGTAAACGTCCAGTTGCAGGCGATCGCGAGCACGGCCCACCCGGCGGTCGCGGCGCTGAAACCAAAGTGCAGCATGAATCGCCAGTAACCCAACAGACCGATGGCAGTGATGAGAAAACCGCCGACCGCGACGGAATGACCGAGCGACAATCCCAGCCACTGCAACGGCGCGGTGATCACATATTGCCCCGGGCTCCACCAGGCTTGAAACACACTGGAATCGCGGGCGATGTTCGCCGCGTCGGGGATAAACATGTGGTTCCACGCTCCGCCTTGGGCCCAGTGATCCCAGACGAGAAATCCGGTGGCGGAATCGGAATTGAGCATGGGCGGGCAGAACCAGGCTCCCACCATGCACACGAGATGAAGCGTGAAGGCTGCGACTGCGGGCCAAGTGAACGCCCACGGCGAAGTGGCCGTATTCGGAGGCTCGAGAGTCGACGTATCTTTGCTCGCCATGGCAGATTAGCGGACGGGCGCGAGGACGCGACGCCACGCGTGGCGGAAGTAGCCGCGCTTCGACTCGGCGACGTAGTGATGCAGCGTCGCCGTGGGCGATTGGCACTCCGCCTCGGTGGGCATCAAAAGATAGTCGCGGGCGGGCAAGCGTAGGGGCGTGGCCTCGGCGAGGAGCAGTGCGACCAGCGCTTGCTCCAGATAGTAGCTCGTACCGTGACGAGCGAGAAGTTGCGCGCACCAGTATTCCAGCTTTTCCCAATCGATGCTCTCGCTGCGCAAACCGCACACGCCGACATTGACGCAACTCGGTACGGCCCGGCCCGCGAGCTGTTCCAGCGTGGCCGCCGGATAACCGTAGGCATCCTGCACATCGACCATGTGGATGGGCCGGTCGGGCGCATCGAGCCAGGAGAGCATCGCCTCCGGCCTGCGAAAAAATAGCATATCGGAGTCCAGCACGAGCCGCCACCCGCGGCGGCCGACATGCGCGTCGGTCAACTTACGGAGATGCAGGTACGTCCGCCGCTGACTCCTCAAAGCCGGAAATTTCTGCTCTGGGAGATGTTGATCGAGTTGTTCGTCCATGATCTTCCGATCCATGATGGTCGATCCGGGAAACACTCGCGCGCATTCATCACGAAAAGCGGCATCAATCGAGCCGTCGTCCAACACGGTGACCTTAAACTCGCGACCGGTTTGCTGCGCCATCGACCACGCGCAGAAGGCGGTCTGGTACCAATATTTTTTGCCCGTGAGAAAACAGATCTCATGTGCGCCGGGTAGGAGTGCCGATCTGGGATCGAGCGTCTTGGCGGCGGCTTGCATCGCCCGCTGGCCTCGGCGATCGATCCACTGATTGACGGGGCCGCCCTCCCGGCGGGAGCGCGCGAGAGTCGCCCGCGGCGAATGCCACAGCAGATAGGCGAGTCGGCCCAGCCCGAAACGAGCGGCCGTGCGACGAGCGAAAGACGGGGCGGGGGTCATGGTGCGGGTAGCGCGCGGAACAGGGCTTGAAAGTCCTGATCCGAAATCGTGCGGCAAGCTTCATAGGGTCCCGCCTGCCAGCGGCGAAATAGTTTTCCGGCGAACACGGGGCCGGTGATGCGGGCCATCTTTTCGAAATATCCACCACCGAGCGCGGCCACATCGCCATGGGGCGAACGGCGCCAGACATTGAGGAGGCGCTGGGAAAACTCCGGCGAAAAGCCACTCGGGAGCCTGCGCCACGATCCGAACGCTTTCTCGCCCACCAGACGCCGCGCCCGCTCGGTGCCCTTGTCGACGGGACAGTGTTTCACGAAGGCCTCCATCACGGCCAGCGAAGCGACCCCGAGTTTTTCCCAGTAGCTCGTGAGGCGAACGCCGGGGTGCATACCAATAATCGTGTGAGCGCCGGGGACTTTGATGACCCGTGCGGGAAACGGGGCGGCATTATGGTAGAACCAAATTTCCGCGACACTGTTGTAAAGGCGATCGGGTGGAAAAAATGCCCGAGCGACGATACCTTGGAGGTAGTCCGTGCGAAACACCGGGCTGTGCGGGGCCGGTTGGATGGTGAGGAAAAATTCCGCACCATCGGTGGTGTCGGGGGCGGGATCATCCGATGTCGGTGCGAGCACGTCGTAGTCGCCCTCGATCACGACTCGCGCGGTGTCGGTGTAACTCACCTCGGCGCCGACGCGATCCATAGCCGCGAGCTGGGCCTGAAATTTCTCCGGGCTCACGAGATCATCCGAATCCAGAAACAACGTGTAGCGCCCCGTGGCGCGCGAGAATCCCGCGAGCCGGGCGAAGAGCAGCCCGCGATTTTCCTGACGATAGACCTTGGCGTCGGAAAACCCGAGCGCGCGAATCTGCGGCTCGACTGGCTCGCTCGAACCATCGTCAATGATGATAGTTTCGATGTTGAGACCACCCGAAGCGCGGCGGACGCTCTCCAGCGTGTAACGGATGAGTTCGCCCCGGTTGTAGACGGGGATGATGACACTAAGATCGGGCTGCGACATGGGGGACGTCAGGGCAACTCCGCGACATCGACGGGGAGATCGGCGTGCGAACGGGTGGCTTGTTCGCGCACAGCAGCGGCGACGCTGTCGGGTCTAATTTCCCGCATGCATTTCAGGCCAAAGGAGCAAGTGCTGCGAAGACCGCACGGGGCGCAGTCGACCGGAGCGTAAAAATTAATATTGGCCGGATAGCCTACGGTGCGAGGCAAAGCGCGCCCGCCAAAAATGATCACGGCGGGACAATCGACCGCGCGGGCGAAGTGCGCGAGGAAACCCTCGAGACCCACAAACACCAGTGACTCCGAGAGGATGGCGGCCGTTTCGCGCAGGGACGTTTTGCCGCGGAGGTCGACATCGACGGGCAGTGCGGGATCGGACTTTGAACCCACCTGCACGAGGTGAAATTCCGGGGAAAGCTGTCGGGCCACCGCGGCGAAATTTTCCGCACCCCATTCTTTATTCGCAAAGGGCAGCGCCGCGGCTCCAGCAGAGCTGTGCAGTACGACCTGTTTGGGATGAAGCGCCCCGCGCGCGCGCTCGGTCGGCGAGAGGAAAAAGTAGGGGCGAAGCGACACTTTGCCGTGCAGGCCGCCGAGGCGGCACATTTCGGCGAGGATGTGATGCGGCGGCAGGACGTCGCGGTCGGGATTTTTCGGATCGTGGCCCGCGTAGTACGGTTGCACGACCTGTGCGCCGGTCTTGCGCAGTGCAGCCACGTAGTAATCGTCGATGGGCAAAAGCCGAAGCGGATCGGGATTACCTTCAAAGAGCGCAGGCCGCGCGGTGAACATGGCGAACGGTGTGCCGCGAATTCGCGCTTCGTGGAGGACCGTAGTGCACAGAAGATCGTCACCGAGACTGAGCGGTCCAAAAAGCAGGGATCGGCGCGGAGCTCCCCAGCGAATGAATTTTCCCGCAACGCCCGGTAGTTTTTTCACGCGGCGCAACCAACTGGAAGGTGATCCGCTCATGGACGGACAGCCACGAAATTGGAAAGGCTGTGGGCGGTGTGTTCGTGGCGTTCCAAAATTCGGATAGTGAAGCCGGCATCGCGCAGTAGCGCGTAAAGGTCGGCGGGTTGCTGGGTCGCAAGGAAATCCGTGGCGGTCTCGAGAACGACGACGCGCAAAGTCGGTGACGCGAGGTGGCGACCGAAGCCGCGTAGTACGTCCGCCTCTGCGCCTTCGGCATCGACGATCATCGCCGTGGGCGCTGGGGCGATTTTCCGCTCGATCACTTCGGCGGCCGATTGAGTGGCCACCGTGAAATGCTGATCGTAAGAAAATGAGTCGGCGGGGTTGAGCGTCGACATGCCCGGGTTCCCGGAGGCGTTTGCAAAAAAGGGCAGAGCGCCACTTGTCGCTGAAAGCGCGTAGGCGTGAAGCTCCACCGGAGCCGCATTGAGTGCGGCATTTTCCATGACGCGCGCGGCGATCGCGGGTGACGGCTCGAACGCCACGACCCGTGCGGCGGGATGGAGGTATTTCGCCGTGACCGCATGAAGGCCAAAATTTGCCCCGACCACCCACAGGATTGAGTCCTCGGTGAGATAAGGCCGCACCGCCTCGAGCACCTCCGATTCATAAAACCCTTCCGTGATCACGTGGCGGTCTACGCTGTCACCCGGGACCAAGTAAAACTCACTCCGGTACTTCGTCGAAAAGCGAATTTCTCTCCGCGCGGCAATAGGCTTTAGCCATGAATAGAGCCGCGTTTGCCCTCGCCATTGACGACGACCGAAAAGACCAAGGAGGCGATCACGCCAAGACGGACCTGCAACCGGTGCGACGGGGGATTTGATTTGGCTGGAGGGCAACGGTTGCGACATGGGTGGTGCGAAAAAAAAAGGATTACTTTAGAAGGCTGCGTGACGGGCATCGCTGAGATCAGCCTGACCATTGAACTGACCGACGGCGCCACGCCACCGAATGGCATGCGCGGGCGAGCGCCAGGCGCCAAAACGCAGCCATGCTCGCGCGGCTCGGAGGGGGACGCTCCACCGCGGAATCGCCGACCACGGGCAATGGCCATGGAGCGCGAGCACGCGCACCCACGTCCGCATGATGCCTTCATTGAGGCGCGCGAGGTAGTCGGCTCGTAGGCGTCCGGCGGGAATGAGGTGGGTGAGCGAAAGCTCGGGAAAGTAGCCGACATCCCAGCCGGCATGGAGAATCGTAAACACGAGATCGTTATCGCCCCCCGAGGCGAGTGATCGTCCGGCCCGGTCCAAGCCGAGGCGGCTGGGATCAGCCGCCAAGGCTTCGAGGTAGGGCGTCACCGCACTGCGACGGAAGCTGAGGCCCGCGCCAACGGGTGCGCAATTAGGCCACGGCGCCGCCGGCCCACCCGTTGCGACGATCGCTGTCGATCCCAAGTCGCGAAGAGCGAGCAACCCGAAAAATTCCCGCGCCCAGTCCGGTGGCGCTTCCTCAAACTCTGGCTTGATCGGGCCGCCCGCCGCGCCAAGCCGGGGATGGCGGGCGAATAGGTCGACCACACTCGCGAGGTAGTTTGGCGTCAGCACATTGTCATCATCGACGAAGACGATGAGGTCGCCGCGAGCGTGGTTTATTCCGCAGAGCCGAGCGCGGGTTAGGCCGGCGACAGGCTCGACCACCACTCGCGCCCGGAGTGAAGGCGAAAAAACCGGAGCGAGCGGAGGGGTGCTCCCATTGTCTACGACGATGAGTTCCCACTCCGCAGGATCGAGTGATTGGGCGGCTAGTCCGGCGAGCGTTCGCTCGAGGCGCTGGGCGTTCGGGTCGCGCGCGGGTAGTAAAACTGAGAGCATAACCACGGGCGCTTTTAACCGGCGAGGGACAGCGGCGCGCGAGCGGATGGCTTTCCGCCGCGAGAAATTACGAAGGGAGTGCGAAGCGGATTTTTAAAAACGCGCATCGTTCAAGTCGTGGGAGTTGAGCGTCGACCGATGACTGTCGCGGGCACACCCACCGCGATGGAGCCGGGCTCCAAGTCAAGCGTGACCACCGCTCCGGCTCCCACCACGCAGCCATCGCCAATGGTGACGCCACCGCGCACGGTGACGCCGGCACCGAGCCACACATCCGCTCCGATGCGCGTGGGCTTGGTCACGTCACCGACGGAGCGAATGATGGTGCCCAGCGGGGTCAATGTGTGCTCCGAAGAAAGAATGCGGCAATGCATGGCGATCAGCGTGTCCTTGCCGATATCCACGCCGCCATGGCCAAAGATGACGGTATGCTGCCCGATGTAGACGTCGCGCCCCACGCGAATGTGGCCGCCGTAGGGATGCAAAATCACTCCCTGCTCGAGGACGCATTTGTCGCCGAGTTCGAGCTGACCGCGGCGAGCGTGAGCCGCGCCCAGCAGCAAATCCGTGCTGGAGCCCAACGTGCAATCGCGACCGACAACTACGCCAGTGGCGCGCGCTGCGGCGACGCGCAGCGCGGAACGCAACTGGCGGACTAAATCGAAGACGCGGGAGGCGAGGCGCAAGGGCATGGTGACGTTAAGCGCGCCGAGTTTTTTTGAACTGCAAGAATCTCCGCTCGACGAGGTGCCAGCTGCCGACGGCCCAAATTCCGGCCCCCACTAGACTCGCGAGCAGATACACGATGTAGCCGGCTTTATGCACCGAAAAATGAGTGAGGATTTGTTGCACGGGATAGCCGTAAACATAGAGCCCATAGCTGTAGTCGCCGCCCACCTGGCGTTCGAAGTTGGCCAGTGGTAGCGCGCGGGCGAGCCAGAACAAGATCGCGGGAAGCAGCCACGGCGTCAGCGGGCCACCCACGCCCAAGCGCCACGTCACGATCAACGACAGACTGGCGACGGGGCCGACCCACGCGCGTGCCAGCAACCAGTTGCTTACTTTTGGCATCACGACCCAGAGCGCGCCGGCGAAAAAGTGGATGGTCAGTTCCTTGCCCGACGTATCGAAGAGGCGGTTTACAATGGCCGGGATCCACGTCCCTTGAAAAACTCGGGTCGTCAAGACCCAGACTGAGTAAGCAACGACCAGGGCCAGTAGCAGCGCACCGCCGAGCTTGCGATGTTTCGTGAGGAGACCGAACACGCCCAAAAGCGCGATGAAAACGTAGCAGCCCGCCTCGTAGAAAAGAGTCCAGAGGGATCCATTCCATTCCAGGCCCCAGACTGTGCCATCGGGATAGGGACCGATGAAACCCTGCGCGCGGGGCTTGAGCAAGTTGCGCCACACATAATCGATTGCCGAGGGTTCAAGCGAGAAAAACGGCGGACGCGCAGAGCCCGAGTGCAGCCAGAGGATTGGCGTGAAAATAAAGGCGGTGACCAGAAGGCAGACGACCAAGGCAGGAACCAGGCGAAGAATGCGATTTGTCAGATACGCGGGCAGCGAAGGATTTCGAATCCAACTGCTCGCGATGAGTCCGCCGCTCAGCACGAAAAAACACTGCACCGCGATGCTCGCCGTGTGGGCGGTGTGATGGCTCCAACGCCACAGCAACTCGCCCTCAAATCCACCGAGGGGAAAGCAGTGCACATAGATGACGGTGGCCGCTAAGAAAAAGCGTAGGAAGCTGATGCTATTGCTGCGACCGAACAGGCTGTTCGCCTCGACGGTATCTGGCTTCGGCTGGGTAAGTGTGCTCAACGGCAAACGGTGGTTCTCTATCGGTACTTGCGACGCCGATAGCGGGACTGCTGCTGCAAGAGCCAGCGACCGGGGAGGGCCGCGCGGATCGCCTTCAGGAAGAAATTCCGCGTCGAGGGCACACTCCATCCTGCGGCCCGGCAAATGGCCAGATTGCGGTCCGCGAGATCGAGGCGGCGGTTTTCCGCGAGGAGATAGCCCGCGAGTGACTCGGATAGTTCCGCGATCACGGGTCGATAGCGCTCATCCAGCGATGTCAGGTAGAGTTCGAGCAAGCGCGTGCGGTCTTCGTAGATGCGGTCGCCATTTCCGATGGCGCTCGCGCCGGTTTCGTGGCGCAGGCCGATTGCGAGCACCTCCGGATGCACACGGTAGCGGGCACCGGCGTGGGCGAGGCGGACCTGCAGATCGCCGTCCTCCCACGTGCGGAATTTCTGATCGAAGCCGCCGACCTGTAGGAGTAATTCGCGGCGGGTGGCGCAGGCGATCACGCCCACGGGGTTGCGGAGGTTGGAGGCAACGGGATCGGCGGCGAGTGCCGCGCCATCGAAGCGCCAGGCGATCACGAGTTCGCGCGTCGTCTCCTGTACCCAATCCATTTGGCAGACGACGACATCGACATCGGCGGTGAGGAGCGGCGTGATTTTTTCGACGTACTGCGGGGTGAGAAGATCGTCGGCGTCGTGGTAGTGAATCCAAGTCGACTTCGCCGCTTCGGCGAGCCGATTGCGTGCATAGGCGGGACCTTGGTTTTTTTCGCCGACGATGATGGGCAGACCGAGGTCGCGCGCGACTTGGACGGTGGCGTCGGAGCTGCCGTCATCGTAGCAGATGATCTCGGCGAACGGCTTGGTTTGCGCGCGCACGGTCTCCATCAGCCGCGGCAGGTAGCGCGCGGCGTTGTAGCACGGGATGAGCAGGGTGAGATCGGCGGCCATCAGTGAGCGGCGGTAGACGCGTGAGGGATGCTGCCCAAGGCCGAGCGGCGGCGGGCGATGGCCTCGGCGTAAAGGGCTTCGTGACGAGGCCCGATCACTTCGGGGGCGTAATCGGCCAGCACGCGCTCGCGGGCGCGCAAAGCAAGGCGCTGGCGCAGCGCGGCATCGTCCAGCATGCGACACAAGGCGGCTGCGAGGGCAGGGGCATCGCCCGGCGGGACGAGCAAACCAGCGTCTTCCTCGCCGAGCATTTCCTCCATGCCACCGGAACGCGTTGCGACGATGGGGCGCGCGGCGCTCATGGCCTCGAGGCAGGCGCTGGGAAAATTATCAAACAAACTGGGAAACACGCATACGTCGCACGCGGACAAGTGCTCGTGAAGATTTTCCGGGCGGACGAAGCCGGACAGAGTTACCCGGTCGCCCAAGGCTGCGATTTGTGGGCGCAACCACGTCACCGTATCCTGCCACCGAAGCATCTGGTCCTTTAACCAACCCGTCAGGGAGTAATCCGGCACGGACGAACTCCCGGAGGCGCCCGCGAGCACGAGGCGGGCATCGGGATGGCGCTGAAGCACGAGCGGCATGGCCGCGATGAGGATGTGCACGCCTTTGAAACGCCGGACGCCACCGTGAAAACCGATCACCTTACCGCCGCTCGGGGGAGGTAACGCTAAAAGCTTAGGGGAAGGAAAATGAGGGTAGGGCAGCACCTGCACGCGATCCTTGGGCAGTCGCCAATCATCCCGCAGCCGCTGCGCGAGACGCTGTGACGGAGGAGCGACCACGTCAGCGTCGATCGCCACTTGGCGTTCCTGATCGGAGAGTGGATCGTAATTGCACGGAAAGGACTGGCGGCGGCGAACTTCGCGCCAGATCGAACTAGGAGGACGGAGATGGGTGATTCCGCCGATGGCCCGACGGGTCGCGGACAGCAGGCGGCCCGTCGGCGAGAGGGCGTTGAAATCGATCTCCCATGGGATGTACAGCGGAGTGTGGGCGCGGAGCACGATGGGAAGGTCGGGCAAAGCAGCTCGCAGGCCTCGGCCCTCCGCGTAGAGATCGGGCACCTCGGCCACGTCGAACGGTAGGCGTTTGTGCTCAGCCGCCAGACGCTCCACGGCCGGAAGGTTAAACGCCTGCCGATCGAGGCACATCAGGCGAATCACCCGCGCGCCGTGCCACGATTCTTCGCGCTCCGCGCCGGTGGTGCAGGTGAACACTGTCACGGCATGGCCGCGCGCTGCCAGCATTCGCACCGCATGACCCGCATAGGTGCCGATACCCCCGAGCGTCTCGGGGGGGAATTCGTAGCTGATTAAGGCGACGCGCATCGCGTGGAATCGTATCCGAAAATTAACTACGCGAGCAGGCTCGCATCATTTCAATCCTTCGCGGGGTGCGCGCCGCAGCGCATTGAGCAGGAGGGGAGGGATGCACTGGCCGAGGTAGTAACGGAGGTTGGGTTTGCGATGTAGCAGGGCGACGTAGTCGCGCAACTCCGCCGGCGAGACCCCGCGCTCCAGCAAGGGCGCGCTGCAAAATTCGCGGCTCAGATGATTGAGCAGGGTCGGTTTCGCGTCCGTAGGGCAATTCGCCAGCCGCTGTGCGATCTCCGTGGCGAGATCGATCTTCCGGGCCAGTGCGAGATCGATAAGGTGATGCGTGGTCTGACTGAGGTGCTTGATCTGGTCGGCGGTGCGGAAGCTGCCACTGTCTTGGGCCGCGTGCATCCGGATAAAAACTTCGGGCGTCGGGCTAAAAACCACGGGGCCGAGGCCCGCCAACTCGATTGCGATGCGTCGGTCGTTGTCGTAGGAATTGGCGAGCTTGAACGTGATGTCGGCGGCCTGCCGGTACAGTCCGGCGGGGGCGACGAGCGTGGAATATCGCGTGGGGGTGCCGAGCAGGCAGGAGAGCCAGATGAGCGGCTCCGGCAGCAGCCAGTCCGAAGTTACGGCAGGAAAATCGGCGCCGAACCAAAGCATCAAGTTGCTATCCGTTTTGAGCAGGCTGGATTCGCCGGTGACTTCGAAAAACGACGAGTAGCTGACCGAGGCTGAGGGGTGAGCGGCCAGTCGCTCCAGCGAGCGAGCCAGATGCTCGGGCGTCCACCAATCGTCGTCGTGGAGAATGGCCACGAAACCGGTCGACGGCAATTCGGTGGTAAGGGCCCGGCCGTGCGCCAAACTGCTCAGTGTAGGATCGCGGCGGACGAAGTCGATGGGCAGCCGATCCTTGAACTCGGCGGCGACCTCGCCGGACTCCTTGGAGCCGGCATTTTCCGAGACGCGTACGCGCACGATCTGATTGGCCACCGTTTGACGGGCGATACTGGCCAACGCCGTGCGCAGCATCGCCGGGCGCGCGGTCGTGGAGACGAGAACCGTGACGCCGTCAGCGCGCATCAATCGGAATTGCCTCGGTCCAAGGGAAGTGCGGGCGCACACAGCCGTTGACCACGCCGCCGTATTCCGCGCGGCCCACGCCCGTTTCGTGAACGGTGAAGGAGACCGCGTCGCGGATATGCACCTGGATGTTGGTCACGTCGGTCAACAAGATGATACTTACGGTGTAGAGACCGTCGTTGAGAAAATTTCCGGGGATGGTGACGGCGTGCCGGTACCGACCCGGCTCGAGCATGACGCTCGTGGGGCCGGAGCAGAGAACCCATACGCCCTGCTTGTCGAAAAGGTGGATGCTGGAAACGGCATTTCGCGTCGCTCCGAGCACGGAAAAATCAAACTCGACGGTGACCTCGCGGTCGATGCCGACCTCGGCGCTCATCTTACCTTCGGAAACGATCCGCGCGGAGTGCAGGCGCATGCGCTCGTTACCGGCGGCGGCATCGTCCTCCGGCCAGACCGCCTGCCCGGAGCTGTGCGCCCCGGACTGGATGTAGGCATTGACCACGCGGCTCGGCGGGCCATCGGCGATGACGGCACCGTTGCCGAGTAGCACCACCCGGGAGCATAGATTGGCGACGACGCCCATATTGTGGCTCACGAAGAGGACAGTGCGACCATGGCCGCGCGAGACCTCGCCGATTTTACCGAGGCATTTAGCTTGAAACGCGGAGTCACCGACCGCGAGGACCTCGTCGATAATGAGAATCTCGGGCTCGAGATGCGCCGCGACGGCGAAGGCCAGACGGACATACATGCCACTCGAATAGCGCTTCACCGGTGTGTCGATGAATTGCTCGACCTCCGCGAAATCGACGATCTCGTCGAATTTCCGACGCACCTCGGCGCGCGTCATGCCGAGGATCGCGCCATTGAGGAAAATATTCTCCCGGCCGCTCAACTCAGGATGAAACCCCGTGCCGACCTCGAGGAGGGACGCGACGCGACCGCGCAGCCGCGCGGAGCCGCGCGTCGGCTCAGTGATGCGCGAGAGCACTTTGAGCAAAGTGGACTTGCCCGCGCCATTCCGCCCGATGACGCCGATGACCTCGCCGGGCTGCACGTCGAAAGAGACATCGCGCAGGGCCCAGAACTCCTTCGTGCTGGTCGGGGCGGTCGCGCCCCGCAAACGGCCCCACAAACGGCTCGCTTCCTCGCGCAGAGATGTCGCGCCGATGGCCCCGAGTTGGTAACGCTTGGCGAGGTTGCGAACCTCAATGATGGGCTGGCTCATACGACGTCGACGAAGCTCTTCTCAATGCGTTGAAAGACGAGCAACCCGGTGACGAGCACCACGGCGGTCGCGGCGAGCGAGACGCCAATCAAGTTGGCGCTGATCGAGCCTTCCCCCAGTAGCAGGTAGCGGAAGCACTCGACGGGCATCGTGACGGGATTGAGCGCGACCAGGGTGTGCCAGCGAACCGGCACCTTCGCGAGCGGGAGAATCACCGGCGTAAGATACATCCAAAGTTGCACCATGAAACCAGAGAGGACGGAGAAATCGCGAAACTTGGCCGTGAGCGCCGCGAGCCAGAGGCCGGCGCCGAGGCTGAAGGCGGCGAGTTGCAGCAGCACCAACGGAATCAACACGATAGCCTCCCAGCGCGGACCATAAACGAGTGTGGAATTGGCGGGGGTGAAAAAGCCGAGCTTGAAAATCCCCAGCACGAGGAAAAACAACGTGAGCTGAATGAGAAACGAGAAGCAATTGGCCACCACGCCCGAGAGCGGGACGATGAGACGAGGGAAGTAAACTTTGCCAAACAGGCCCGCGTTCACCACGAGCGTCGATGACGTGGAGTTGAAGGTCTGAGAAAAGTAATTCCAGGCCAGCAACCCGCACAGATAGAAGAGCGGGGAGGGCACGTCGGCGGGCGGGAGCTTGGCGATCTGGCCGAAGACGATCGCAAAGACCGCAGTGGTCAGCAGCGGTTGGAAAATATGCCAGAGCGGCCCGAGCAGCGTCTGTTTGTACTTCGTCGCGAAATCGCGCCAGACGAGCAGCCAGAGCAGGTCCCGATACGCGAAGAGCTCGCGCCACTTGGCGAAGCGCAGACCGCGCGTGGGCTCGATGATGATTTCGTGAGGAGCTGAGCTCATGCAGGAGGCGGGCCTAAGCGCGAAGGGAAAGGATCATCGGGAGAGGCGGCGGTAAAAGGAGACGGCGTCAGAGCTTTTCCACGACCAAATCCCAGGAGTAGATATCCACGTCGGGATTCTGATAGACGACCTTGGTCCCGCCGATTTTTTCGAGGAGGCCGAGGACTTTATCGAGCGAGAAATCCGCATGTTTATGGTTCGGGTTGTAATGCTGTCCGGTCTTCCGGCAGTGAGCGCGAAACCGCTGCTCATCCGGGCAGAAAATGATGAGCATGCCGCCGCGGCGCAGAACCCGGAGCCATTCGCGAAGCGCGGCCTCCGTGTCGACGAAGTCTTCCAAAAGATGCGAAGAGTAAAGGTAGTCGAGAACGCCATCGCGAAACCAGACGAGCTGAGCGCAATCTCCGCCCAGTTGCACCGGATTGTTTCCAACAGCGGTGTAGGGCACCGGCAGGTCGATCCGCACCGCGGAGGGCGTGATGGGATCCCCGCCCGGGCCCAGATCGGCGCCATTGCCTTTGCAATAAGGCGCCAGTCGCGCGCGGCACTTGGAGGTTTCACTGACGCTCGGCGGGGCGAAGAGACGGCCGTTGCGGACACGATGCCACAGCGGGCGGAGATGGTTTTTGAGCGAGTGAATCATGGCGTTCTATTGCATCAAGGCCGCGAGTTTTTCCCGGAAGGGCTCGTAGGCAAATTCGCGGGCGCGCGCGAGGATGGCGGACTCGTCCCAATCACGACGAAGCGCGTCGATCGCCGCCGCCGCGATGCCCGGGGCATCGCCGTACTCGACGAGCACGCCGGTGTCCGCGGAAATGACTTCGGGAATACCGCCGGCGCGCGCCCCAATGCAGGGCCGGCCTTGGGCCATCGCCTCAAGGAAGACGAGGCCGAAGCCTTCCTTTTTGCTCGGGAGAGCAAACAAGCGGCACGCGCGCATCTCGGCGGTGAGGCGCTTATCGTCGACGTAGCCGAGAAACTCCACGGCGTTCATCAGGCCCAGTTTATTGCGCATCGACTGAAGCCGGGGCAGGTCGTCACCGCGACCGATGATGCGCAATGTCGCATCGGGAATCGCCGCGCGAATCGCCGGCATGGCCTCGATCATATTTTCGACACCCTTGTAGCGATCGGCATACGTGAGGCGGGTGACGACGAGAATAGTGGGCGCGCATTGCGCCAGCGGCTGGCCGGGGCCGATGTAGAACCACGGGTCCAGCGCGTTGTGGAGTACGACACATTTTTCGTCAGGGAGCGGGCAGTTTTTTTGCAGTTCCTTCCGCGTGTAATCCGAGACACAGAAAATCTTTTCCGCCCCCCGGAGGGCGATGCGTTCGGTGACGTTGAAAGGCCGCCAGACTTCGATCCCATGGGCGACGACGGCGTAGCGCAGCTTGGGATTGAGGCGCTTGGCGAGCCAGGCGACGGGCAGTTGAGCGACGTGTCCGCAGATAATCCAATCGCACCCGCGAGACATCCGCAGCGCCGCGCGAACGAAGCGCGTCTTGTCGCGCGCGCAGACGACCCAATCCTCGAGCGTTTCATTGGCGCACCGACGCACATCCGTCGAGCCGACGATGGAGTCGTTGAGGGCGAGGAGACGCACGCCGCGATCGGGGACAGCGAGATCGCAGAGGGCCTTCAGATAAGCCTGCAGGATGCGCGGAATACCTCCTTCCGAGGCAAAGATTTCCGGGGCCAGCAACAGGGTGCGCGAGCGGACGGTGCGACGCACGGCTGGCTTCTTGGCGGGAGTGGGCGCGGTGCGAGTCGAGCTCGCAGCGGGGCGTGGAGTGAGGTCGGCGGGAGCACTCGCAGGCGGCGGCTCGGCGGTGCGGCGATTGGCAAAGGCGACGAGCAGCGCGAGGCTCCACACGCGGGACCATTCGCGAGTATCATCGTGGGCGAGGAAGCCACGCCACAGTCCCTGAACGGCCTCGCGCCCGAACAATCCCGTGCGGTCAATACTTGCACCGGAAAAGGTGTCTTCGAGAAACGGCCGCAACTCTCGCTTCATCCAGACGGGGAAGGGCAACGTGAAGCCCTGCTTACGGCGATGGGCGAGATCGGGAGGGAGAATATCGGCGGTAGCGTCGCGCAGCGCCGTCTTCATATGCGCGGGATCGTCCTTGAATTTCGCGGGCTGGCGCCAAAGCCATTCGATCAACGGGCGGTCGACGAAGGGCACGCGCAGCTCCAGCGAGTGACGCATGCTCATCACGTCGCTATCGCGCAGGAGCACATCGGCCATGTAAGTGCGAAGTTCCCAGGCGCTGGTCGTCTCGA
This sequence comes from Opitutaceae bacterium, assembly GCA_965227745.1. Taxonomy (GTDB): domain Bacteria; phylum Verrucomicrobiota; class Verrucomicrobiia; order Opitutales; family Opitutaceae; genus GAS368. The sequence continues at coordinate 665,116 of OZ245769.1, forward strand.
ATGAGCCGGCTTCGGCGAGATCGGTCCGCAGCGAAGCCAGTTCCGGATGAAAAGGCGTGCGCCCGCGAATCATCTCGGCGACGGAAGGTGCGAGGAGGGAGCGACGCGCCGACTCGGAAAACACGCGGCGCTGCAGCGCGTTGAGCTCCTGCAGGCCCTGCGCGTGGCCGAGGAAATCGCCTAGTTTGCGACGGCGGGTGTCGCCCTGATCGAGACGCTTGAGGAGCGCGGTGCGGGCGAAAGCGGGGACATTGCGCCAGAGCGGAAGCCAGCGCGCGATACGTGGCAGGTCGCGAAAGGACGGATAGCCGCCGAAGAGTTCGTCGCCGCCGAGGCCGGACAGCGCGACCGTCACGCCGCCTTCGCGCGCGGCGCGGCTGGCGTAGTAGGTATTGATGCCGTCGCCGGTGGGTTGATCGAGGGAGCCCACGAGCGTATCGATGTCGCGCGCGACGTGAGCTCCGGTTAGCAGGTAGGGCCGATGATCCGTCCCAAAGTGGCGCGCGGTGCTGGCCGCGTAGTCGGCCTCGGAAAATTCGGTTTCATCGAAGGTAACCGAGAACGTGCGAAGCTGGGCGCCCGTGGCACGCGTCATCAGACCGGCGACCACCGCAGAGTCCAGCCCGCCGGAGAGGAAGGCCCCGACCGGCACATCGGCGACGACGTGGGCGCGGATTGAGTCTTCGAGGCGCGCCCGGAGTTCGCGGGTGAATTCGTCGCGCGTGGTCGCTACCCTGATATCGGACGGGATGGAGCGAAAACTCCAAGCGGTCCGGATATCGAGCCGACCTGCTCGAAACGTGGCGCATTCTCCGGGTCGCAGGCTGAAGACACCCCGGTAGATTGTGCGAGGCGCGGGCACGGCAAACCACGCGAGATAATCGGCGACCGACAGTGGATCGATCTCCGCTGAAACGATCTGGGAAGCGAGCAGCGCATTGAGCTCCGACGCAAAGAGGAGCCGGGCTCCCTCGTGCCGGTAGTAGAGCGGTTTGATCCCGAAGGGATCGCGAGCGAGGAAGAGTGAATGCTCGGCATTGTCCCAGACCGCGAAGGCGAACATCCCGCGCAAACGCGCGAGGCAGCGCTCGCCCCAGTGAGCATACGCGGCGAGGAGAACCTCGGTGTCGCACTGCGTGCGGAAGCTCCAGCCCGCGGCGGACAGTTCCGCGCGCAGGGCGTGGAAGTTGTAGATCGCGCCGTTGAAAATCAGCGTGAAGCGCCCGTCGGGCGAACGCATGGGCTGATGGCCGTTGGCGGGATCGAAGATCGCCAAGCGGCGCATCCCGAGCGTGGCTTCGCCAGGGGATTCAACGCCGGAATCGTCCGGGCCGCGATGAAGCATGGCATCGCACATCCGGACGACGGCGGCATCGCGCACCTCAGGGCTGAGACCAGCGTCAATTAATCCGGCGATGCCACACATGGCGGGGGTGGAGAAAAAATACCAACGGCTTAACTAGGATAGCGAATCTAACTGAATAAGGCTTCGCCCCATCACTTCCGGGTTGGGGAACTGAGCAGGGGGCGTTAAGGCAACTCTCCTCACAACTATACTGGGGTATAACCCCCATAATTTCTCATTGAAGGCAAGCCCGGGAAATTAGCAATCCCGTTGATAGACGGGACCTTCACGCGCAGATCGCGCGCGCTACGTCCTGAGCTTCCGCCGGGGTAAAGAGCTTATCGACCAGAAGCAGCCCAAACTCAAGGGCCGTACCGGCACCGCGGGAGGTTAAAATATGTCCGTCGCTGACCACTCGCTCCGCGGCGAGGATAAGGGGTAGCTCGTTGCCGACGGAGAAATGGGCGGTGTAGCGCCGACCGGTAAGCACGCCGGCATCGTGCAAAATGACCGGGGCCGCGCAGATCGCCGCGATCCAGCGCTCGGCGTGATGTTGGCGCAGCACGAGCGCACGCACCCGCGGATCGGCGCGGAGGTGCTTTACTCCGGGGCCTCCTGGGAGAAACACACAGTCGTACGCCGCCGGGGCGGAAGAATGCGCGTGGATGGCCTGATCGGCGGGCGGCTCCTCGAGGGCCGTGAGGGTCGTATCGGCGTGCATCGTCACACCGCTCCGGCCAGTTACGTGGATGCTATCATTGAGGGCAGCGACGACGACCTCGGCACCGGCGCGGCGCAGAAGGTCGATGGGGACGATCGCTTCAATTTCCTCAAATCCCTCCGCGAGGATTGCGAGAACCTTGGGCATCGTGAAAGTGAAGCACGCATGTCTTCCCTTGCCGATGGAATTTTTTCGCGAAAACAGCTGGTGATTTTTGGCTGCGGTTACGTGGGCAGCGAGGTCGCGCGCCAGGCGCTCGGGCGGGGCGTGAGCGTGACGGCGTTTACCCGCAACCACGCCAAGGCCGCCGATCTGCGGGCCCTCGGCTGCGGCGTCGTCGTGGGCGACCTCGCGAGCGATGAGTGGCATAGCCAGATTGCGGGAGGAGCCGATTACGTCCTGAACTGCGTGAGCTCGGGCGGAGGTGGGATCGAGGGCTATCGCCGCAGCTACGTGGAGGGGATGCGCTCAGTCCTCGCGTGGGCCAAAGCCCGGGGCGGTGTCGGCACCATGATCTACACGGGCAGCACCTCGGTCTATCCGCAGGGCGGCGGGGCGGTCGTAGATGAAACCGCCTCGACGGCGAACGCCGGGGAGCGTGCCGGCCTGCTCCTCGAAGCGGAAAATCTCCTTCGCGCCAACGAGGGCGCGTGCAAGCGGTGGTTTGTGCTGCGGCTGGCGGGGATCTACGGGCCGGGTCGGCATCACTTGCTCGAGCAGGTGCGAAGCGGCGAGGTGGCGGGGCGCGGCGACTATCACCTCAATCTTATTTATCGCGACGATATCGCGGCGGGAGTATGGGCGGCCATGGGAGCTCCGGCGACGGTGGCGAGCGACGTCTGCAATCTCGCGGACGACGGTGCCGCGTTGAAATCGGAGATCGTCGCGTGGCTCGCGGCGCGCTTGGGTGTGCCCATGCCGCGCTTCACCGGCGAGCCGGCGGCGGGCCGGCGCGAAGTGACGCCCGACCGCGTGATCAGCAATGCCAAGGCGAAGGCGCTGCTCGGGTGGCGACCAGCCTCCGCCGATTTCCGCGCGGGGTACGAAAAAATTGTATCGCGTTAGCCGTTTCGAATTCGCTCAACTCATCGTTTCTATTCACCCTTAACTCATTCAAATTTATGGCCGGCGTAGGCACACTTCTCAAACAAGCCCAGAAAATGCAGCGTGGTATCGAGTCGCTCCAGACGCAGCTCGAAGCCAAGGAAATCGACGTCACCAGCGGCGGCGGCGCCGTGAAGATCAAGGTGAATGGCGCGGGTAAATTCCTCGCCCTCACGCTCGATGCAGAATTCTTGAAGGAGGACGCCAAACTCGTCTCCGACACGGTGCTCGTCGCCGTGCAGGATGCCGCGAAGCAGGCCAAGGAGTATCACGACGCCGAGATGCAGAAGGTCACCTCGGCCTTCAAGCTCCCGGGCGGCTTCTGAGCGGCCTCGCGAGCACTCCGCGATGACGCCGGCTTTCGAGAAGCTGCAGAAGCACCTGAAGCAACTACCCGGGCTCGGCTATCGCTCCTCGGAACGAATCGCGCTGCATCTACTCGTCGAAAAGCCTACGCAACTGCCGGCGCTCGTCGCCGCACTTGAAGAGGCGGCGCGCTCTGTCCGGCGCTGCGAACGCTGCGGCAATCTCGCCGAGACTGAACTCTGCGCGATTTGCGCGGATGAGCGACGGGACGGTTCGATCGTCTGCGTCGTCGAGCATGTGCCGGACCTCGTCGCCATCGAGCGCAGCGGCGCTTATCGCGGCACGTACCACGTGCTGCACGGTAAACTTTCGCCGATCCACGGGGTGGGGCCGGATGATCTCAACTTGGCCTCGCTGCGTCGTCGCGCGGAGGCGGGCGAAGTGGCGGAGTTGATCCTCGCCCTCTCCAACGACGTGGAGGGCGAGGCGACTTGCCATTACTTGACGGAGCATTTGCCGGCAGCCGCGGGTGGACATCCGCTCAAGACCACGCGCATCGGCTTCGGCCTGCCGAGTGGCGGTGGCGTTCTGTATGCCGACTCGGTGACGCTGAAGAGCGCGCTCGAGGGACGGCGCACGTATCACTGAGTATTGTTCGGCGCGGCGGTGCCTACTTCACGATGCCGGGCAACAATGCGGATGAAGCGCAACCGGACGGCGCATTGATCCGCAGCAACGCCGCGAGCGTCGGTGCGATTTGAGCCGGAGTGACCGCCGTGTGGTCGACGTGGGCGGAGACACCGGGCACGAGCAGGAGAATCGGTACGTAGGTATCGTATGAATACGGCGAGCCGTGCATCGCCGCGTAGGCTTCGGCGTCGGGGTAGAGATACCAAAATTGCTCTTGGACGATGACGACATCGCCGGAGCGCGTGGGGTGGAAGCCGCGCTGCACACGGGCGAAGAGGGCGGACTGCGGCAGGTTTCCCTGACGCAGGTCGGTGCGCGTCAGCGCGTGGGCGATGCCCGGGACGGTGTTGAGGTGATCGGCAAGGGCGCGCTCCACGAGAGCGGCATCGAGCTTGAGGGCGGTGAGCTTCGCGGCGTCGAGATAGAATCCGGGCGGCACGAAACCGGCGACGAGATCGTCGTTAATCCCAAAGCGGTGGCGAAGGGCGAGGTTGGCCGCGGCCCGCATTTTCTCCGGATAGATGCGATCGGCGGAGAAGCCGCGCGCGCGACGCGACTCCGGGATATCGTCCACCCCATGGTCGGCGGAGAGCACAACCAACGTGTGATCGAGGCCGACGGTGCGATGAATCTGATCGAACAGGGCGGCGAGGATGCCGTCGAGGCGGAGCAGGCCGTCTTCGGCTTCCATGCTATCGACGCCATAAGCGTGGCCGATGTAATCGTTACCGGAGAAGCTGATCGAAAGGTAGTCGAGGCCGGGGCCTTGGCCGAGTTTTTCCTGGGTGATGAGCTCCGTGGCGAAGCGCGCGGTGATCTCATCTTGAAAAGGGGTGTAGCGGAGTGCCGCAAGGAACAGCGCATCGGATTTCGCGAGGAGCGGATGGGGAAAGGAGCGACCGAGCGTCACCTCAGGTCGCGCATCGGGGTTGGCTGCGTATTTATTAAACTGATACGTGGCCGGGTCGTGCAGCGGTTTCCAATCCAGCCCGCGATAGGATTCGCAGGGCTTGGTGTCGTTCCACTTCGTCACCCACGGCGGGAGCGCGGGAAAATAATAAGTGCTAGAGGCAAAGCCGCCGGTTTTTTCGGACCACCAGAACGCTTGGCCGAGGTGGCCGGCGGGGATGACGGCGCTCCGATCTTTTCCCCCGACGGCAAAGGCGCGAGCGCGCCCGGCGCCCGCGCTCACGATCTCATCCCCGAGCGTGGAGGAGCTGAGATGGGCCGGCGACTGACCGGCACCGGGCTTGGCCGGCTCGCCGAGAAGTGGATAGCGGGCATCGGTGGTGCAATAAATGGATTTGCCCGCAGCGCGGTCCCACCAGTCGTTGGCGACGATGCCGTGCTCAGCGGTGTCGGCACCCGTGACGAGGACGGCGTGACCGCTGGCGGTGAAGGTATTGCTCGCCTCGTAGTGTGCATTGGCAAAATAGACGCCGCGCTCGAGCAGCAGACGGAAGCCGCCCGGGCCGAATTTGTCGCGATACCGCTCGAGCAAATCGCCGCGGAGCTGATCCACTGTGATTTGTAAGACGAGTAGGGGCCGCGATGATGAGAGCGGAGTGTCCGCCGCAGCAGACCACGAAGCGGCAAGGCAAAGGAAGGCGAAGAGGCGAAGCAACCTGGGCATCCCAGCTAGACGCAAACGTAAGGGCTCACGTTGAGCGCGACGTGTTACGTTCCGGTCAACTCGTGCCGGCGGTCAGGGCGATAGGGATCAAGTCGTAGCCGCGGGTGGTGCTATCATCCACTCGCTGGAGCTTGCGGCTACCAGAATGCCGGCGGGCGCTGGTCGGACGATGAACGAGCTTGTTCGCGTTTGTCCGTCGTCGTGCGAGCGCCTGCAAGCAGGCGGCCTACGTCGCAGGCGTCACTTTTCACGAACAGCCCCTCAGGGCTTTGGCGTGCGCTGAATACCGGCTTCGGCGAGCGCGGCGATCAGTTGTTCGACCGTAAACGGCTTCTGCAGAATGGTCGTGGCGCGCAGCGCATTCAATTCCTGCCGCTCATCGTCGCCGACCCGGCCGCTCGTGATGAGGACGGGGCATTGTGTGCCGGCCCGGCGGGCGCGGCGCAGCAACTCGAGACCGGTGACGCCGGGCATGTTGAGATCGAGGATGAGGGAATCGAATCCCTGCGGGCGGGCCGAGAGAATCTTCCATGCGGCGGTGCCATCGGCGGCGTGGGTGATGTCGCAACCGATGTGCCGCAGGACGTGGGCGACGATATCGGCGATGTAGGGCTCATCCTCCGCGAGGAGGATGTGGGGTTTCGTGCCAGCGGCGCAGGGCAGGGCCGGAGCCGCTTCATGGGGCGTGACAGCCGGAGTGGCCACCTCGGGCGGCGTAAGCGCGGGCAGAAAAATGTGAAACGCGGTGCCCTGGCCGGGAGCCGAATCGACGTCCACGCGACCGCCCATCTCCGTGACGAGATGCCAGACGGTGGCGAGTCCGAGGCCGGTGCCGCGGCCGACTTGTTTCGTGGTATAAAATGGTTCGAAGACCCGCTCCTTGACCTCGGCGGACATGCCGAGACCGTTGTCCTCGCACGTGAGTTTGATCCACGCGGGCGGGCTGGGCTTGGTGGCGTCGAGCGGCGTCGCGGCAGAGGGCGGAAGCGCGAGGGCCGTGACGCGAATGAGCGGGCTCCAAGCGGCCTCGGAGGGGGTGGCTAGTTTCTCGGCGAGGGTGTCGCGCGAGTTGAGCAGGAGATTCAAGACGATCTGCTGGACGTCACTGCTGTTGAGATAAAGCGACGGCAGGTTTTCGGGTACGTCGGCCTCGAGGATAATGCGTCGGTCGATCGTAGGCCGGAGCAGTTTGAAGTTGGCTTCGACGATGCTCGCGAGCGCGAAGAGGGAGAGGCGCAACTCGGTGCGGCGGCCAAAGGTCAGGAGCCGGCGGGTGAGATCGGCGGAACGCCGGGCGGTGTCGGCGATGACTTGGAGATCATCGACCAACGCGGGCTCGTGGCTCCACTCCGATTTGAGCAGATCGGCCTTGAGCAAAATGGGGGTGAGTAGGTTGTTGAACTCGTGGGCGATGCCGCCGACGAGCTCGCCCAACGCGCGGAGTCGGCGGCCCTGCGAAATCTCGGCCTCCCTTTGCTTACGCGTGGTAATATCCTCGACAAAGAAGCAGCAGCGGTGGTGGTCGCCCGAGCGCCCGAGTGGGACGATGGTGATAATAAACTCGCGCGTGCTCCTCTCACTTTGTCGTTCCACACTGGTTGGGGCGCCGCCGGCGACCGTCCGGTCCAGTATGTCGGTCCAAAATTTCAACTGACTCTCGCTGAACCCCATTTCGGCGAGCGACAGCCCAGCCGGGGGTGGGTGGGCGAGGCCCAGCAATTGCGTGGTCTTCGGGTTCACCGAGACGTTGCGCCAGGCGCCACTGCGGTGCTCCATCACGCCCATCGCGTAGGGAATGTTCTCATACAAGGCGCGCAGGAGGCGCTCGGATTGCACGAGAGCGTGCTCGGCTTCGCGCCACGAAGTGATGTCCTGCACTGTGCCGAAAAGACCGGTGATTTTTCCTGCGCGGTCGCGAATGGGCCGACCCCGGATGTGTACGATCCGGCGGATGCCGATCCGAGGCTCGATGGACATTTCGAATTCGTACACGACGCCCTCGGTGCGGGCGCGGCGGGCGGAGGTCTCCCACAGGATGCGATCCCCCGGGGGCACCCAACTCAACAATTCATCCATGCTGGGCGCGCCCAGCGCCGGATCGCGTTCGTGGATGCGAAAAGTCTCATCCGACCACCGCAACTCCCCCGTGGTTAAATTGCGCTGCCAATGCCCGATGCGGGCGAATTGCTGCGCTTCCGCCAAAATGGCCTGGCTTTCGGCGAGTTCATCGGCCTGCCGCTTGAGACTATGGCGCAATTGCCGCTGCCGCAGGAGCGCCCAGAAGGTGATTGCAAGCGCAAGCGCGAGCACGACTGCCACATAGACGGTGACTTCCTCGCGGGTAAACCGCCGGGGTTCGAAGCGGCCAAACCATTTTTGATAGATGCCGTCGAACTCCCCGTTGCGATGGATGATGGCCAGACCTTCGTTCAATTGCGCGAGGAGCTGAGTTTCACCTCGCTTGATCGCCATGCGATATTCCCGGCCAGCGTCGGGCAGCACGATGTCGGTGGCGGTGAGGTTACTGAGACCGAGACGCTCGATGGCCGCGAGGCCGACGAGCCGGGTGAAAATGGCGGCGTCGACCTTGCCGGACGAGAGCCACTGAAACGCTTCGTTGTTCGCCACTCGAGACAGCCTGGTTTCGGGAATGCCATGCGCGCGCCCGTACTCCAGTCCGGCGCCGCCGACTGCGATCTTCAGGGGCAGCCGGGCGAGATCGTCCAAGGACTTGATCCGCGTCTCACCCTTGCGGGTGAACACCGTCATTTGCAGCACGACATAGGGCACCGAATATTCGACGCCGATCGCCCGAACCGTACTTTTGGTGAAGAAGGGATGGACGGTCAGTTCTCCCGCGATGAAACGATCCGCCATCTCTGCGGCCGGACCGGTGACGCGCGTGTACTTCACCTGCATCTGACGGGCCGCCGCTTCAAACACGTCGACGGCGAAACCGGTGAGCTGCTGATTCCCGTCGAGAAAGGAGTAAGGATAGTTATCCGTCGTACCGGCGACGAGGATCGGAGGAGGTGCCGAGGACTCCACTGCGGGAAGGCGCAAACCGACTAGGACGATCACAACCAACCACAACCAGCGAACGCGCACCGCGAGCCGAATCGGGACGATTCGCGCCGGCAGAGCGCGTGCTGGCGGAAAAGTGTCGTCAAAGCTGGCCGTCACGCTGGGAAGCATATCGGCTGATTTTGTCCCGGGGCAAGCGACAGGATGCTCTTTTTCCGGAAGGTGAGCAAAGGCGGAGCACGTTTGGAGCTTTCGGACCCCGCGCCGGGGGCCATTCCAACACGGGCCATGGTAGTCGGACGTGGGAATTGGACTTGTCGAACTTAGGCCGAGTCACCACGATCCCTCGAATTGGTTTTTGCGGGCGTAGTATAACGGCTATCACGTGTGCTTCCCAAGCATGAAACGAGGGTTCGACTCCCTCCGCCCGCACCAAATTAGCCGAGGCGAAGCACCTTCGCTGTCACTATGGGTCAGACTTTTCCATGCCAAAATCCCCGTTGTCCGGTCTGAATGTCTTGCTGCTCGAAGACGAGCTGTTGCTGCGCAAGCGGCTCACGGGGTTTTTGGAGCATGAGGGGGCGGCGGTCACCGCGGTGGGGACGGTGGGGGCGGCGCGGCAGGCGGCGGAGTCGCTGACGTTTGACGCGGCGCTGCTCGATGTGAATTTGCCCGATGGGCGAGGGACGGATTTGCTGCGCGACAAGGTGTTTCCCGCGACGACGACGGTGCTCGTGATGACGGCGGAGGGTGGGGTGGCGGGGGCGGTCGAGGCAGTGCGGTTTGGCGCGGCGGATTATCTGGTCAAGCCGTTTGACCCGGAGGAGTTGCCGGTGCGGCTGGCGCATGCGCGCAAGAGTTTGCAGGCGAAGCGCGCGGATGAGTTTCGCCGCGGGCAGGAGGCGGAGTTGGTTTTTGGCGCGAGCCTGGAGGGGGTGCGCGAGCAATTACAAAAAATTACAGCGGCGGATCGCCGGCTGGGGCATCATCTGCCGCCGGTGTTGATCGAGGGTGAGACGGGGACGGGCAAGACGGCGATCGCGCGTTGGATCCATCGCAATGGGCCGCGCGCGGACGGACCGATGGTGGAACTCAATTGCTCGGCGATGCCGGAGTCGCTGGCGGAGGCGGAATTGTTTGGGCACGAGCGCGGGGCATTTACGGATGCGAAGGCGGCGCGTATCGGCCTCATGGAGGCGGCGGATGGAGGGACGCTGTTTCTGGATGAGCTGCCGAGCCTCGCGCAGTCGCTGCAGGCGAAGCTGTTGACCGTACTGGAGGATCACTCGCTGCGGCGAGTGGGCGCGACGCGGCCGATCGCGGTGGACTCGCGCATCGTGGCGGCGACGAATGCGGATTTGAACGCGTTGGTGGCCGCGGGGAAGTTTCGCGAGGACTTGCTACACCGGCTGGATCTTTTCCGGGTGCGCCTGCCGCCGCTGCGCGAGCGCGGGCAGGATATTATCGTGCTGGCGGAGGCGTTGCTGGCGCGGGTGGGAAAACGTTACGGGCAAAAATCGCTGGGCATTCCGGCGGAGGGGCGAGCACGATTGCTGGCGCACGCGTGGCCAGGGAATGTCCGTGAGCTGGCGCACGAATTGGAACGCGCCGTGGTGTTTGGCGGAGAGCGGGGGTTGACGTTTCCGCATCTCGGCGCAGCGGGTGGGGCAGGGACCGAAACTGGTATGGAGTGGCTGCGGCCCGGTTTCGTATTTCCCGAGACGGGTTTTTCGCTGGAGGCTGCGATCGATCAGATCGTGGCAAAAGCGGTCGCGCAGGCGGACGGCAATGTGTCGGGGGCCGCGCGGCTGCTCGGGGTGTCGCGCGATGTGGTGCGGTATCGTCTCAAGGGGAGCGGCGGAACCGCCGGCGGTGCGAGCACCTAGGGTAAGGGCGGGAGCGCCCGAAATGCTCGGGGGGAGAAATAACGGGGAAAACCCCACGGAAAAACGGGCAATCGGGGATTTTTCCCCGAATCGGATTTTCCCCCATAAACGCATAGGAATATCGTAATCTATTGATGAGTAATAGTTAAATGCCGGTCGGGGGAGTTGGCACAACGGATGCAATAGGTGTGGCACATTTTAAGTCGACTTCGACACCACTTCTGCCGTTTCCAGCCATGAACCTCCGTTCGCTTCACAAGTTGTTCGCCCTTGCCGCTTTGGTGGCAGGGAGCGGCTTGTACGCGGCCGATGCCGCAGACGCGAAAGCCGCAGCAGACAAAGCGGCGGCGACCAAGGCTGCGGCGGAGTCGACCAAGAAGGACGAGGCAAAATTCAACGCCCAGCGCGACAAGATGCTCGCGAGCCGCGAAGCTCTCGCGAAGCAGCTCAAAAATGCCACCGAGGAGCAGCGCAAGGCTATCTTAGATAAGATGAAGGACTTAGATGACCAGCAGCGCGAACTGAACAAGCAGTTCCGTGATGAATTTCGGAAGCTCCTACGCAGTCAGGGTACGCCCGGCCGCAACTAGGATCTTCCGCAGGCGTAATGTTAGTTCAAAAAAGGCAGCCGCTCCAGTAGTGGCTGCCTTTTTCATCTTTGTCGGTAACATGGCTTGAGTGGTTTGGTCTGATGGCGCACGATTTGGTGTCTTTTACTTCGTTTGTGAGAGTCTTTTACTCGAGAACCCCTTTTCTCCTAGGTTTCGGTCTGACAATGGCTTCGACGGCCTTTGGCCAGGGGGCGACGAGCACCTCGACCACGGTTGTTCCGCCGGCCGCAGAGGTAGTGGAGATGCCGAATTGGTTGAGTTGGGGAAATTTTCAGACCGGTTTCGGTTACCGCGATAATGTCCTGTTAAGTTACGCCAACGAAGAGCCCAGTACGTTCGTGCGCGGCGGGGTCACAGCGCGGATGATTCACCCGGGGCAACCCAACGACCGCGCGGATTATTGGGCGGCGCTGAATGCGTCCGCGACGCGTTATTTTTCCGCGAAGACGGTCAATAAGGAGTCGGATGCGGCGCTTTTGCTACTATGGAACTACAAGCTGCACGAGAACCTCAAGCTCACATTGCTCGGCAGCGGCTACTACCTCGATCAGATTTACGACTCGTCCAACTCCGAATTTCGCCAGGAAGTGAGCGAGCAGAAGACGTCCGGGGCCTCGATCGGACCGACGTTGCGCTGGGATTTCGTCCGGTCGTGGTGGGTGAGTATCGGCGCCAGCGGCAAGCGCGAGAATTCCCCGGATGGGTATTACAATCGCACCGTACGCGAAGCCGAAGCCAAACTCGGGTGGAAGCCCGTTTCTCGTTTTGAGGTCAGCGTCACGGGCCGTGATCGTCGGAGCGACTACGACGTACGTGAACAAACTTCGCTGGGTGGCCGCCCGATCGCCGGCTCAATCTTGGGGACCACGGATCGTGAGGGAGAACTGCGCTTCGATGTGTCGCTGGACGCGGCGGAGCATTGGACGCTGAGCACGCGCCTGATCACGCGGCGTTTCACCGACAATGGCGTGGGTTTCTTCAATTTCCGCTCCCGCCGGGTTTCACCCGAGCTCGCGTGGGTCGCCGGCAAGTGGCGCGTCGAGTTGGAGGGCACCGCTCGCCGAGTGGACTACGAGATTCAGACGGTGGGCTTCGGTGTCTCACCGCCGCCACGCGTGCGCGATGACTACTCGGCGCATGTGCATATCGAGCGGGAGCTGACGTCACGCTGGACTGTGTATGCGGATTATACCTGGGAGCGCAATCGCAGTAACGATATCTTCACTTCTTATTCCTTGAACGAAGGCTTGCTCGGTATCCGCTGGAATTGGGACAAATGATCCCTGCCAGCAACCATGCCCGCCACACCCTCTACGTCGCCCAACGGACGTTACGCCCAAATCGCCGTCGTGATACTCACGCTCGCGGTTTTTGGCACGGCAGTGGCATTCGTCACTCTGCGACTGCGTGAGGGATTGCGGGGCCAGATTTTGCTGAATAAGGCGGACACGCTCTCGGCAGTCGCGTCGCTGCAACTGGCGATCAGCACGGAGGAGGAGGGCACGGCCGATGCCCCTGGCGCGTTACTCAGCGCCGTACTCAAGGTATCGAAGTTTCGCGGGGTGGTGGCCATCCGCGCGTTCGATCCGGACAAGGCTTTCCTGGGCGCTGCGCCCCTCGGCTTGGCAGACGACTTGCCGGGTGACGATTGGAGCGAGCGACCCTTGGCGCGTCTCCAGCCAAAATCCAAACTTCGTGCGCTCTCAGTCGATCCGGAATTTCCCTCGGGCGACCCGAAAATACCCCTCGTTGAGGTCTGGGTGCCCGTGCGTCGGGCCAGCAATGCGAAGCTCGCGGGCGTGGCGCAGTTTTGGATAACCAGCGAAGACACCCGCGACGACTTCGCCGCCCTCGATCATCGGCTGATCGCTCAATCGCTCGTAGCGTGGGGCGCGGGTGCCGTGATCATTGTTCTAGCCATCGGTTGGGCGTTTCGCCGGCTCAGCGCGGCTAATCGCGCGCTCGAGCAGCGCACCGAGGACTTGCAGCGAGCCAATCGCGAGCTCGCGCTCGCCGCCAAGACTTCCGCGATGGGTGCGATCACCGCGCACCTCATCCACGAGATTAAAAATCCCCTCGCGGGTCTCGAGGTCTTCGTCGCCGGTCAGGCCGAGCCCGGCACGCGGGACGAAAATGCCGGGGAACTTGCGGCCGCGCAGGAGCTCACAAAGAGGTTGCGAACCATGGTCAATGACGTCGTCGGCGTTTTGCGGGATGAACAACACGGGGCCCATTTCGACCTCACCTGTGCAGAGGTGGCCGAGCTGGCGATTGGTCGTGTCCGCCCCGCCGCCAATACTGCGGGCGTCCGGCTGGTAGCCGAAATAAACACGGAAGGCTCCCTGGAGGGCCGCCGTGCCAATCTCGCCGGGCTGGTCTTGCGCAACCTCCTGCAAAATGCCGTGGAGGCGTCTCCGCCGGCGAGCATCGTGACCGTGAGCAGTCGTGCAGTTGATCACGGTGGCGTGGAGTTTCTCGTGACGGATCGTGGACGCGGCTTGCCTGCCGTGGTGCGCGAACGCCTGTTTCAGCCTTGTCCGAGTTCCAAATCCGGCGGCAGTGGCATCGGCCTCGCGTTGAGCCAACAACTCGCGCAACAAGCCGGTGGGCGGATCGAATTGGTGCGCAGCGATGGCGACGGCACTTGCTTTCGACTCACCCTCGAGCCCGTCACCTAATGCGTGACCGGTTCATGACGGATATTATTTTTGCCAAGGTGATTTACTCGGGTACGTTCGTGGCAATGAAGGCAGGTCGCGGCATCCGGTCGCTAGGCTGGGCCGCGCTGCTTTTCGGCGCGGTTGTCGCTCATTTATACGCAGCGGAGGATGGCGCGTTTCGTCTCAAGTACGCCGTCGGGAATCTGGGCTCAGCCGCGATCCTGTCGTCACCGGCGTTTGATGACGCCGGAAATATCTACATCGGCGTCGCCAATCTTAACGGCACGGGGCGTTTACTCGCCATCAATCCGGCGGATCAGAATCCTCGCCCGAAAAGCGGGTGGGCCGAGGGCGGTATTTCCACCGAGCGAGAGATTGTTTCGTCACCCACGGTGGGGCCGGACGGCACGGTATATTTCGGCTGCTACGATGGGTGTGTGTATGCCGTCTCCGGAACCAATGCGCAACAGAAGTGGAAGCAAAAAGTCGGTTTGTTCGTCACCAGCTCCCCGACGCTGAGTGCCGATGGCTCGGTGTTGTACGTAGGGTCTGGCACCGTCGAGACCGACGGCACGAGCGGTAAAAATGGCCTGCACGCCCTGCGCACAAGTGATGGTTCCGAGGTTTGGGTCTTCAAGACTTCAGAGCAGGTCGAGTCCGCGCCGTCGCTTAGTGCGGACGGCACGCTCTATTTCGGTTCGCACGACAAAAATATCTACGCCGTGAGGAGTGCGGATGGCTCGTTGCGATGGTCACAAACCACCGGCGATAAAGTCATCTCATCGCCCGCGCTCGGAGCCGATGGCACGGTCTACGTCGGATCCTACGATAGCTACATGTATGCGCTCCAGGCCGACACTGGGGCCATCAAATGGCGCTACAAAACCCGTGACGCGATCAATGCCTCCCCGGTGATAGGGCCTGATGGCACGATTTTTTTTGGGTCGACGGGCAGTAGTTTTCACGCCGTCAATCCGGATGGCAGTGATCGCTGGAGTCCCATCGGCACCGGTGCCGCAGTCTTTGGCAGCGCTATCGTGCGCAGCGATGGCACGGTCATTTTTGGCGATGACAAGGGTGTGCTGCGAGCGCTCTACGCCGACAGCGGTGCGATCAAATGGTCGAAGAATCTTTCGGATAATTACATCGAGTCCTCGCCGGCAATCGCGCGGGTCGACGGGTCAGTTTACGTCGGCTCGAGTGACGGCAATCTCTACGGCTACTATGGCCTCGGCATCGTCTCATCCTACTCCGCTTGGCCGATGTTTCGCCACGATCTGTCGCACACCGGACGTGCCACGGTATTCCCCGAGGGCGGACGACTGATCAATCTCTCCACGCGTGCCCAAGCTGGGGAGGGGAAGACCCTCATCGCAGGTCTGGCCACGGGCGGCTCGGGGGTAAAAAATTATCTCATCCGTGGCGCGGGTCCGTCGTTGCTCGCCTCCAATGTTGCGAATGCTCTGATTGATCCAGCGCTGACCATCAAGTCCCCGGGCTCAAACGTGGTACTCTACGCTAACGACGATTGGGGCCAGGAGGCCAATGCGGCGCAGATCCGCCAATCCTTCGCCCAACTCGGTGCGTTCGCCTTTCCCGATGGCAGCAAGGACTCAGCGATTTTGCGCCCCCTGCGCGGCGGCCTGTACACGGCTGAGCTTACGGGGCCGCGAGGTATCTCCGGCGTTGCGCTGGTCGAGGCTTACGATGCCGATCAAAACGATGCGAGCACTCGGCTGATTAATCTCTCGGCCCGCGCCTATACCGGTACCGGCGGCGATGTCCTAATCGCCGGTCTGGTGGTGGGTGGCAGCGCCCCGGTCCGAGTATTGGTGCGCGGCATTGGTCCGACGCTAACACGTTTCGGTGTTCCCGCGGTTCTGGCCCAGCCTAGCCTCTCGATGTTTCTCGCTGGGGCCTCCGATGCATTCGTCAACAATACGGGTTGGTCGACGTCGGTGCAAAAAGGCGACGTCGCCGGGGTCTCGAAGCTCGTGGGCGCATTTGACCTGCCCGATGGCAGCGCCGACTGCGCCGCTTTGCTCACGCTCAATCCGGGCGGTTATACCATCCAGATCTCAGGGGTGAACAACGCCACGGGCGAAGCCTTGGTCGAGGTGTATCTACTGCCCTAAGCAAAACAGCCGGCTTTTAGGCCGGCTGCGTTTCGCTCATTTAAACATCCGCCTCGACGTGCTCGGCGTGGAGATTCCGCCAGCGGTCGAGCACCCGGCGGTGCATGTCGTCGGGCGAGAGGCCGTAGGCGGCGCGGAGGATTTCCGTGCTGCTGCCGTGCTCCACGAATTTGTCGGGCCAGCCGAGGCGCTCGACGGCCACCGGGCAGTCGGCGTCGTGCAGGGCTTCGAGGACGGCGCTACCGAAGCCGCCGGAGACGACGTGGTCCTCCATCGTCACGAGCAGCGGAATGCAGGCGGCGTGGCTGAGGAGGAGGGCGCGGTCGAGGGGCTTGACGAAGCGGGCATTGACCACGCCGACGCTCAGATGCTCTTCCTTCGCGAGGCGGTCGGCGAGCTTGAGCGCATCCTGCACCATGCTGCCGAGGGCCCAGATCATGATATTGGAGCCTTCGCGCAAAACCTCGGCGTGGCCGATGGGCAGCGAAGCGGGTTGAGCCTTCAACTTCACGCCGGTGCCCGCGCCGCGCGGATAACGGATAAAACCGGGGCCGGGGAGGTGGAGGCTCGTGTGGAGCATGTCCACCAACTCGTCCTCGTCCTTGGGCTGCATGATCGTCGCGTTAGGCACGCAGCGGAGGTACGAGAGATCAAAGAGACCGTGATGCGTGGGGCCGTCGTTGGGCGAAAGCCCCGCGCGGTCCATGCAGAAGGTTACGGGCAAGTTCTGCAGGGCGACGTCGTGGATCACTTGATCGTAGGCGCGCTGGAGGAACGTCGAGTAGATCGCGCAAACGGGGCGGAAACCCTTGGTGGCGAGGCCGGCGGCGAAGAGCACGGCGTGCTCCTCTGCGATGCCGACATCGAAGAACTGCTTCGGGGCTGCGGCCGCGAGGTGCGAGAGGCCGGTGCCAGCGGGCATCGCACCCGTGATACCGAGGATATTGGGATCGGCCTGAGCGAAGCGGGCGAGGGCCTGGCCAAACACATCTTGGAAATTCGGCGGGGTGCCGGGCGCGGTCTTCTTGCTCTCACCCGTCTCGGGATCGAAGGGCGAAGCACCGTGAAATTTCTCCGGATGCTCGAGCGCCGCATTGAGGCCCTTGCCCTTCTTGGTGTGAACGTGAATCAGGACGGGCACATCGCAGTGCTTGGCGAATTCCAGATTCTTTTGCAGCGCATCGAGGTTGTGACCATCGACCGGCCCGAGGTAACGCAGGCCGAATTTCTCGAAGAGCGACGATTCGACAAAGAAGTCTTTGGTCTCGCGTTTCCACTTGGTGTAGACGCGGTTCATTTCGACCCCGGTGGGGAAGCTCTTGAAGAAGGCCTCCACGTCGTGATGCAGCTTGTTGTAGGTCGGGTTCGTGCTGAGGCGATTCAGGTAGCTCGAAATCGCACCGACATTCTTCGCGATCGACCACTCATTGTCATTGAGGATGACGATGAGGCGTTTCGTGGAGGAGACGACATTGTTAAGCGCTTCGAGCGTCACGCCACAGGTGAACGCCGCATCGCCGCAGACCGCGACGACGTGTTCCTCAGTGCCGCGCAGATCGCGCGCCGTGGCCATGCCGAGGGCGGCGGAGAGGGCCGTGCCGGCGTGGCCGGCGCCAAACGAATCGTGCGGGCTCTCGCTCCGATAGAGGAATCCGCTCGCGCCGCCGGTCTGGCGGAGCTTTTTGAAAAACTCGCCGCCGCGCCCCGTGAGGAGCTTGTGCACGTAGCCTTGGTGGGCGACGTCGAAGACGAACTGGTCGTCAGGTGTCGTGAAGACCCGGTGGAGCGCGATCGTCAGCTCGACCACGCCGAGATTGGGACCGATGTGGCCGCCGTTCTTGGCGGTGACCGCAATAAGCTCGGAGCGGATTTCCTGAGCGAGCTGGGTGAGCTGGGCGGGCGTGAGCGTCTTGACGTCGGCCGGGCCGTGAATGCCGTCGAGTACGCGCGTGGAGGAAAGGGATTCGCTCATGTTATTCAGCCCGCGCGGTCTCAAATTTCTCGAAGGCCACCTGGCCGTCCTTGGTCTTCTTCAGCTGCTCAATTTTGAGCTCGGCATCCTTCAGGCGGGTTTCGCACACCTTGAGCAGTTTGTTGCCCTCCTCGAATTTGGCCAATAATTCGGCCAAGGGCACGTCGCCCGCTTCCATCGATTCGACGATGGTCTCGAGGTTCCCGAGGGCGGTCTCGAAGGAGAGTTTGGTATCTTTAGCTTCCACGGGAGACAAGATGCGGCGAGAGCCGGGTATTTCAAACAATCTTTGGGCTGGCGGCGGAGGGCATTTCGCATGGATTAGTGGCATGCTGTTGGTTTTATCCATTACCGCCGGGCTTATGGTTTTGCGCTTGGCCGGTGAACTTACGCTGTCTGCCCTGAATCGCGCCGAGGTGCGCCGCCACGCCTCCGCCCCGCCCCCCGCGGCGGCTGCGATAATGGATTTGGAGACCTACCAGAAGTCGGTCGCCTACACTCTGGAGAAATCCCGCTTTGGGGCCATCGCAGGTATTTTCGACACGCTCGTGACCGGACTTGTGATCTTCGGCGGCGTGCTGCCGCTGCTCTTTGCCTACGTGATGGATTGGGGCGCTCACGGCACCGTGTGGCCGCAAGCGGTCTATGTGCTCATCGCGATGCTCCTGCTCTCGATCCCCGGGCTGCCGTTTGAGTGGTGGGAGCAGTTTCGCCTGGAACAGAAATTCGGGTTCAACAAAAGCACCGCTGGCTTGTGGGCGGTGGACAAAATCAAGGGCACCCTCCTCTTGCTGGCCATCGGCTTTCCGCTGCTCTGGGCATTGTTCTCCCTCGTCAAATGGACAGGCGCGTCGTGGTGGATCTGGGGCTTCGCTGGGATGATGACCTTCCAACTCGTGGCGATGGTGCTATACCCCAAGTTGATTTTACCTCTCTTCAACAAACTCACCCCGTTGCCTGAGGGCGACTTGCGCAATCGGTTGATGGCGCTCGGTGATCGCACCGGGTTCCGGGCCTCGACCATCGAGGTCATCGACGGCTCCAAACGCTCCGGTCACTCCAATGCCTATTTCACCGGCTTCGGGCGCTTTCGCCGCATCGTTTTGTTCGACACGCTGATCGCCCAACTCACGCCGGAAGAACTCGAGGCGGTGCTCGCCCACGAAATCGGCCATTACCGTCGCGGGCACATTCCCAAGATGATCGCGATGGCGGCGTTCATGATGTTTGTCGGCTTTGCGGTGATCGCGTGGCTCGCGCGGAGTCCGTGGTTTAACCTCTCATTCGGGTTTCCGGCGGATGAACTCGCGCCGTCGTTTTTGCTATTCGGGCTGTTGAGCGGACTGGTGACGTTCTGGTTTTCGCCGCTGACGAATCTGCTGTCGCGGAAGCACGAGTACGAAGCCGACGCTTTCGCCCGCGAAGCGGTGGGCGGCCCGGGGCCGATGGTGGGGGCGCTCCGCAAGCTCGCCCAGAAAAATCTGAGTAATCTCACGCCGCACCCGTGGTTCAGCGCCTTCCACTATTCGCACCCGACGCTGGTCGAGCGCGAGGCGGCGCTCGCACGGGGCTGACGTGCGGCGCGGAAAAGGATGACGACCATGCGCGCGTTTCCTTGGCTCCGCTGGCGCATCTTCATCGGCGTGATGGCGGCGCTGTTGATCGCGCTGCGTCTCGACGCGGAAACGCTCACGCTCGCGACCTACAACATCGAGAACTACGGTCCAGCCGACCGCATGACGGAGGCGGGCTTTCGGAAGGAATACCCGAAGCCCGAAGCAGAGAAGGCCGCCCTGCGCTCAGTAATCCGCGCGCTCAACGCGGATGTGCTCGTGCTCCAAGAGATGGGCGGCCAGCCGTATCTCGACGAACTCCAGCGCGACCTGAAAAGCGAAGGTCTCGATTATCCGCATGCCGCCCTAGCGACGGCCAGCGACGAAGATCGACACCTCGCGATCCTATCGCGCCGTCCGCTCAAGGGCGTAAAGACGCACACGGACCTGCAGTTTAATTATTTCAAGGCGAAGGAAACGGTGAAGCGTGGACTCCTGCAAGCGACGCTCACGACGTCGGCGGGGGATGTAACCCTTTTCGCCGTGCATCTCAAAAGCCGCTTCACGGACCGCCCGGACGATCCCCAGTCGAGTCTTCGCCGCACGGCTGAAGCGGACGCGATTCGCGACCGCGTGCTCACACTTTTCCCCGATCCGGCGGCGGCGCGCTTTGTGATCATGGGCGATTGCAACGATAGCAAAGTGAGCAAACCCCTCGATCGCCTGCGCATTCGCAACAAGCTCGTGATCACGGAAATTCTGCCAGTGGCCGATAGTCGCGGCGAGGCATGGACCCATGCCTACCGGCGGGAAGATTCCTATTCGCACGTCGATCACATTCTCGTCTCGCCGGGTTTGAAACCGGCCGTGCAGGGTGGGTCGGCCCGGGTCTTCGACGGCGAGGGAACGAAGCTCGCGAGCGACCACCGCCCAGTGATCGTGACGCTGGTGTTTCCTCCGCCGACGGCGAAGTGAACCGCCGGGCGGAAGGCTATTACGGAGCGGCGGTTTGCAACCGCCGCGGGATCGCCGACGAATCTGAAAATAAGAAAGGGCGAGCCCGTAAGCTCGCCCTAAAACTTTGCGCTGCGCTGAAGACCAACTGCAGCTACCTTACTTCGCCGTGACCGTGACTGGCACGGTGATTTCACCTGCGCCAAAGCCCTTCAAGAAGAGACTGCCGGTTCCGGCCTTGCCGCCCTCGACCGTGATGGTGGCGCTGGTCTGACCGCCGGCGACCTTGACCTCGTCCATGATGACGCTCTCCGGGATATCGGTGGTAACATCGAGGAGCGTGCCGCCGGGAGGAGCAGGATTTGGTAGGGTGAACGTGAGTTGGGACCGTCCGCCCGTCGTGAGCGACAGCGCGCTCGGGAAAACTGTGACGCTGCTGGCGTCGACGCGGAAGGTGCCGACCGGGGAGTTGCCCGCCGTGCTGCTCAGCGTGACCTGATAGTTGCGACCGCCCTCGACCGGAGGAACGAAAAACGCGATGGAATTGGGCGACTCGAAGGCCATGCGGGCGGGAGTGCCGTTGAAGCTGACGACGTCGTTCGGGGTGAAGCCGCGTCCGACGATGCTGATGCGGGCGCCGACCGGGCCGCGATTGACCTCGAGGGAGAGGACGTAACGGCGCACGATCTTGGCGCGCGTGACCTCGGTGTAGGCCTCGGCAGGGCTGACCTGATTGTTGCCCTCCACGGAGTAGTTGACGAGGTAGTAATAGGCGAGTTCGTCGCGACCGGCCCCGACTTGGTAGTCGAATTCGTAGAGGCCCTCACCGATCGGGCTCTTCTTCATGTCGAAATTCTTGCCATCGATCACGATGTGCGGGGCGACGCTGGAGGGCGGCACCGTATGGGTGCGGGGCGTGACGCGCAGGGTGAAGGTGTAGATCTGGGACGGATTCTCCGGCATCGAGCTGGGCGTCAGATTGGTCAGCGTGACGGTCTCGCAACCCGAGAGCAGCGCGAGGCCGATCAGGGCAGCGACCCAGGCGAGGATTTTCCTCGTTGGAGAAATACGGTTGTTATGCATTGGGTTCTGAGTGAAAATTTTCGGGCGAATGAAAACGCGTTAGTAATGAGTCGCCAAGCCACAGCGCAAGACAAAGCGAACACAGCGCAAGCCCCGCTGGGTCTCTACGTGCATGTCCCCTTTTGTGCCTCAACCTGCGATTTCTGCGCATTTTACCAGACGCAACCGACCGCCGGGTCGGTAGACTTGTTCCTGCAAGGCATCGCGCGCGAAGCGGCGCTGGTAAAGTGGTCCCGCCCGGTCACCACTGTCTTCTGGGGCGGCGGCACGCCGGGCCTGCTGGCCCCCAAGGACCTGGAGAAGCTCGCTGGCGTCATTCGCGAGCGGTTCGCAGGCACCCCGCACGAGTGGACGGTGGAGCTGGCTCCGGCTTCCGTGACGGTTGACCGCCTCAAGGCCCTGAAGGCGGCCGGGGTGACCCGCGTCTCGATGGGCGTCCAGAGCTTTCAGCCGGACTTACTGGATGCGCTGGGGCGCCTCCACACGGTCGAGCAGGTCAACCGCGCCTACGACCGTTTGCGTACGGTCGGCTTTGCGAGCGTGAATCTGGACCTCATGTTTGCGCTCCCCGGGCAGACAGAGGCGGAATGGGCGGCCGACGTGCGCGAGGCGGTGTCGCGGGCGCCGGATCACCTTTCGACGTATTGCCTCACGTTCGAGGAAGATACCAAGCTGTGGGTGAAGCTGTCGCAGGGCCGGGTGAAACTCGACCCGGAGCACGAAGCGCGGCTCTACGAACAGAATTGGGCGCAACTCGCAGCGGCGGGCTACGAGCAGTACGAGGTGTCGAATTTCGCCCGTCCCGGCCATGCCTGTCGCCACAATTTGAATACTTGGGCGATGAACGAGTGGGTCGGCCTCGGGCCCTCGGCGGCTTCGCAGCACGATGGCTGGCGCGGCGGTAACATTGCCGACCTCGACCGTTGGCAGGCGAACCTTTCCCGGGGCGAACGCGTCACCGAGGATCGGGTCGCGCTCACGCCGGCCCTGCTCGCGGAAGATGCGCTGATCTTCGGTCTCCGCATGAATGCCGGCGTGGATGTGGCGCACTGGCAGGCGAGGTGTCCCTCGGCACCGTGGCCCGCCGTTGAGGAATTGATCGAGCGATTCGTGGGTGAGGACCTCGCCGTGCGAAATGGGACCAACGTGCGTTTGACCGACCGGGGACGTTTGCTTGCCGATTCGGTTGGCGTTGAAATGATGGAAGCGTTTTCGGTCGATCTCCCCATCGCATGAAGTTTCTCGCGCTCCTCTTCTGTTTCACCCTCAGCCTCGCCCAAGCGGCTGGTCACGCTCTCGTGCTTCAGACCGATTTCGGCACCAAGGATGGCGCCGTGGCGGCGATGCGCGGCGTGGCGGTCGGCGTGAGCGACGGCCTCGCGATCTACGACCTCAGCCATGAGAACACCCCCTTCGACGTCTGGGAGGCGGCCTATCGGCTCAAGCAAGCGGCCCCGTTCTGGCCAAAAGGCACGGTGTTTGTCTCAGTGGTCGATCCCGGCGTCGGTACGGCCCGCAAATCCGTCGTACTGCAGACGAAGAGCGGACACTTCTTCGTGGGACCCGACAACGGCACCTGGACGCTTATCGCCGAAGAGCTCGGCATCGCCGCGGTGCGTGAAATCGACGAGGCGAAGAACCGCCGCACCGGCTCGGAGCGGTCCTACACGTTTCATGGACGCGACGTGTATGCCTTCGTGGGCGCGCGCCTGGCGGCGGGCGTCATCGGCTTCGAGGGCGTCGGCCCGGAACTTCCGGCCAAGGTCGTCGCGCTGCCGTACGAAAAACCGCGACTGGAGGGCACGGCGCTCGTCGGCACGATTCCGTACTTGGATTTTCAATACGGCAACGTATGGACAAATCTTGATGAAGCCCTCTTTTCGAAGCTCGCACCGGTGGCGGGCGATCGCTTTCGCGTAACAATCGCGCGCGCGGGTAAGGCGATCTACTCCGGTGTCATGCCCTACGCCCGGACGTTCGGCGATGTGCCCGAGGGCGCTCCGCTGCTCTACTTGAATAGCCTGATGAATGTTTCGTTTGCCCTGAATGTCGGAGATTTCGCCAAAACTAACGGCATCGCTTGTGGCGCGGAGTGGAGCGTACGGGTCGAGAAGGCAAAACCATGAGGCACCTCTTCAAACTACTCGCGGTTGGCTTTTGCCTCGCGTTGCTCCCGGGGTGCCACACGGCGGAAAAGGTCGACTACACGCCGACGCTCACGCGTTTCTTTCTCGAGCAAGGCGATGGCCATGGCGTCACCGCCACGCTGCCCAAGAGCGGAGTGAAGATCGTGATCGGCACCAAGCCGGTCTTCACCG
This sequence comes from Opitutaceae bacterium, assembly GCA_965227745.1. Taxonomy (GTDB): domain Bacteria; phylum Verrucomicrobiota; class Verrucomicrobiia; order Opitutales; family Opitutaceae; genus GAS368. The sequence continues at coordinate 689,111 of OZ245769.1, forward strand.
AGGGCGACGTGCTGAATGTCGAACTCATGCAGGTGGAGATGGGCAAGTGCCTCATGTTTCAATTCACCCCGGCGGCGGCGCGCGACCTCTATCGCGTCAGCGGCGCGAGCCAGGGGCGGCGACTCGTGCTCATGCTCAATAACGAGCCGCTCGGTGCCCGCCGGATCGAGGGCCCGTTCTCCGATGGAACCGTGCTCGTCTTCGTCGAAATGCCAGATGAGGCCCTGCCGGCGCTGGTGACGAATTTGAAGAAAACCTCCGCCGCGATCCAACGCGAGGCCAGTCGCAAATGAAGCTACGTATCCAATTTCTAATTACCGTCCTCGCGCTGGCGATCTCCGCTCGCGCGGCCGAACGTCTCGATCTGGGGTGGCCGACGCCCAACCCGGCGTGGGGGCAGGGGAAGCCGGTGGGCGATTTCATTCAGCACGCCGGCTCGGGTGATCCGATGTCGGGGACGTTTGGCGGCGTGCGCAATGGCGGGGTGCAGTTTCACGAGGGACTGGATATCGCGGCCCTGTCGCGTGATCGGCGCGGCGAGCCGACGGACAACGTCATGGCGGCGATCGCAGGCGTGGTGCGCCACGTGAGTGCCAATGCCGGCAATAGCAATTATGGCCGCTACGTCGTGATCGAGCATACCGATTGCGCTCCGGCCATCTACACGCTCTACGCCCACCTCGCGCGCATCGAGCCTGGGCTGAAGGCGGGCGACCGCGTGGCTCGCGGGCAGGTGATTGGGTTGATGGGCCACAGTTCCGGCGCGACGCCGATCCCCATCTCCCGTGCCCACATGCACTTTGAGATGGGCGTGATGGTGACGAGTGATTTTCAGAATTGGTACGAGCGGCGGAAGTTCGGGAGCAAGAACGACCACGGGCCGTGGAACGGGATGAACCTGATGGGCTTCGACCCGCTCGACTTTTTCAACCAGTGGCGCACGCAGCGCATCAATACCGTGCAGGACTATTTCGCGAAGATGGAGACGGCGGTAAAGGTCCGTATCGCGACCAAACGCGTGCCGGACTACATCTCGCGTTACCCTGCATTGTTGACGAAGCCCATTCCCCTCAGCGGAATCGCCGGTTGGGAAATCCAGTTTAACTGGACGGGCATTCCCTTCGCGTGGACGCCGCTGGGGCCACTGGAAGCGATGGGGCTGCCGTTGGAGCAACCTCGTCTGACCGACGTGAACGCCGAACTCGAAAAGCGTCAGCGGAGCAAGACGCTCGCTCTCAGCCGCCGTGGAAGCTGGGTGCCTGGGAAAGACCTGGAGACGGTGCTGCAGCAACTATTCGGGGTGAAGTGAAGCGGCCAGCTTCCCGGTCGCTATTTTTACTTTGCCCATCGGCCTGAAGCCGATCTACCACGCTCAGCTCTCGGGCTTGAGCTGATCCAAGAGCGCGACGAACTCCGGGTGAGTTTTGAGGGCGTCGAGGTCGGGGTCCTGCTGCATCCAGTCGAAATCACGGTAACCGAGTTCGACGGCGTTGCGCAGAGAGCGAAGGGCGTCTGACTTGCGCTTCGAAAGCGCGAGACTGCAGGCGAGATTGTAGTGCGCGGTGGCGTTGGCCGGCTGGAGCTTCACGAGCTTGCGGTCCATCTTGAGGCCATCGGCGATGCGGCCGTGTTTCGTATAGAGGCCGCCGAGGATTTCGACGACTTCGGTGTAGGCGGGATCGCGATCTAGGATCGACTCGAAGAACCGCATCTCGAACTCATGGTCGTGGGCTTTCTCCTTGGCCATTGCAGTGAAGAGGTGACGCGTGATGGGTCTCAGTTGCGCTTCGGGCAGGTGCCGGTGCGTTTCAGCGTATTGCAACGGGCACTCACTTGGAGGCGCTGGGAGACCGGAGTCAAATCGCTCTTCGAGGCGACGCTGGCACCATACCACTCAAGGAACGGCGCGGCGATTTCGAAGATTTTGTCGCAGTCGAGGCACACCACTTGGGCAACTTGCGTGGTGCCGCCCGCTACGTTGGGCCGGTAAAATTTTTCGCCAGAACCGATGTCGACCTCACGCAGGAGCGCGCTCTCGGTCATGATAGGTAGAGTGCGATAGACCGTGGCGCGGGAAACGGAGTCGTCGAGTTTGCGAGCGTGGTCGAGGAGTTGCTCCGCCGTGAAATGATCCTCTAATGTAAACGCCGCATCGAAGATCGCGAGGCGTTGGCTGGTTGCGCGAAGGCCTTTTTGGGTCAGGAATTTCGTAAATTTTTCGCGGGCCACGGGAATACTCACAAGGCGACTTTCCCCCGGGCGGCGACGGTGTCAATTCGTTCGTGCGCCGGGCTGGGCGCTTCGGGTTTGCGTTGGCGTGACGCCCTCGCCGTGATGCGCGCGATGATCGTAGGTGTCCATCCTCTCGCTGGCTTTGACAAGGTGCTCCATTACCGGGTGCCGGAGACGATGCGCGCCTCGCTGGCGGTCGGAGCGTTGGTCCGCGTGCCCATCGTAAACACCCTGCGCCTCGCCATTGTGGGCGAAGTCGGTGCACCGGTGGACTTTCCGGTGGACCGCCTAAAGTCGGTCGCCCAAGTCGTTTATCCTTTCCCGGCCCTGCCGCCGGACTTGTTGCAACTGGCACGCTGGATGGCCGGCTATTACGCCTGCGGACTCGATAGCATCATCGAGACGATGATCCCCGTCGCGGTCCGCAATGGCATGGGCATCAAACAAGAGAAGCTCCTCGCCCTCGCGCAGAAACTGACGGTTGAAGAAGTGATGGCGCTGGAAAAACGCGCCCCGCAGCAAGCGAAGCTCTATCGGTTTATCGAGCAGCAGTTTCGGCCGCAGAAGAAATCACTCGTCCTCTCGCGGCTTGACGTAACGGCCGCGGTGGCGACGGCGTTGGTCAAGCGCGGCGTGCTGCGTGAAGAGACGCAGCGGATCGAGCGCATCGCCTACGACGACGATCACTCGACCGGCGAACTCGTGGCCTCCCAGCCCCATGCGCTCAATCCCGAGCAGCAGGCGGCGGTGGACGCGGTCGGCGCGAGCTTAGGGGAAGGGAAGTTCGGCGTGACGCTGCTCCATGGTGTCACGGGGTCGGGCAAAACGGAAGTCTACCTGCGCGCGATCGACACGGCGCTCAAGGCCGGCGGCGGCGTGGTGTTCCTCGTGCCCGAGGTGGCGCTCACACCGCAGACCGTGGCGCGCCTACGGTCGCGACTGGAGGCCATCGCGCCGGGGCATCGCTGCGTGGTGTGGCACAGCCACTTGAGCGAGGGGGAGCGGCTGGATGGCTGGCTGGCGCTGGCGACCGGCGAGGCCAATATCGTCGTCGGCGCACGCTCGGCGATCTTCGCGCCGGTCCGAGATCTCCGGCTCATCGTGGTCGATGAAGAGCACGAGCCCGCCTACAAGCAGGACGAAACTCCGCGCTACCACGGGCGTGATGTGGCGGTGATGCGGGCGAAGATCGCCGGGGCGATCTGTCTCCTCGGGTCGGCCACGCCTTCGCTGGAAAGCTTCCTCAACGCCCAGTCGGGCAAGTACAAGCTGGTCGAACTCAAGCAGCGCGTGGACGCGCGCAAGCTGCCCTTTATCGACATCGTGGACCTCAAGATCGAGGCCATGAAACAGCGCTCGCTGCCGCTGCTCTCGCGCAAACTCGTCGATGCGATGCAGAACCGTTTTGCGCTCAAGGAGCAGACGATCCTCTTCATCAACCGCCGCGGCTACTCTTCATCGATGCTTTGCACCAAGTGCGGACATACCGAGGAGTGCGAGCACTGCAGCATCGCGATGACTTACCATCGGAGCGACGAGACGCTCCGGTGCCACCTCTGCGGTGCCCAGAAACCCGCTCCGCTCCGCTGTCCGAAGTGCGCCGCGCCCGACATCCGCTGGAAAGGCCTCGGCACCCAGCGAATCGAGGAGGCCGTCAAGCGTGTGCTGCCGCGCGCGCGTATCGAACGCATGGATACGGACACGATGTCGAAAAAGAACCGCTTCCGGGAAGTGCTTTCGCAGTTCCGGGCCGGGAAAATCGACGTACTCGTGGGGACCCAAATGATCGGCAAGGGCCTCGATTTCCCCAATGTCACGCTCGTGGGGCTGGTGGATGCCGACATGTCGATGCACGTCCCCGACTTCCGCGCCAATGAGCGGACATTCCAACTCCTCGTGCAGGTGGCGGGCCGGGCGGGACGCGGCGACCGCGCGGGCGTGGTGATCGTCCAAACCTTTACGCCCCAGGCGGAGGCGATCCAGTTTTCAAGGCATGCGGACTTCGCGGGCTTCGCCGCCTCGGAACTGAAAATCCGGAAGGATTTCACCTATCCGCCATACCGGCATTTGATCCATCACCTGTTTCGCGGCCCCAATCCGGAGAAGTTAAAATTCTTCGCGGAGCAGTGGGCCAAGCTGGTGGAAAAGACTTTGGGCGATCGCGTGGAGTTGCGCGGGCCGTCCGCCTCACCGATTGAAAAAATTAAGGACGAGTACCGGTGGCAGCTCTGGTATTTCACCAATGCCGTCACCAAAGTCGTGCCCGAACTCGCGCGTCTCCGCAGCGAGTTCGCCTGGCCGGACGATATGACGCAGGTGCTCGACGTGGACCCGGTGAATCTGGCGTGATCGTCGGTTGCGCCGACCCCCCGCCGACTCGCTTAGTCCGAACGCAACGCTTCCACCGGGCTCAAGCGCGAGGCGCGGATGGCGGGATAGAAGCCAGCGATGATACCCACGAGACCGCTGAAGACGACTCCGATAAAAAGGGCGGCGGGCGATAATTCGGGCCTGTTAGACTCTACGACGATCTGCTGTAGGATTTTGATGAGCCCGATACTGGCCACCATGCCGATGACGCCACCGGCGATGGCGAGCGTGATGGTCTCGGCGAGGATTTGGACGAGGATGTCGGTGCGCTTGGCACCTAGCGCGCGGCGCACGCCGATCTCGCGCACGCGCTCATTGATCGACGCAAGCATCACGTTCATGATGCCAATGCCGCCGACGATGAGGCCGATGGCGGCGACGCCGCCGAGGGAGAAGACGTAGCTGTTGCGCGTTTCCTCGAACCGCTGGAGCAGGTCTTCCCGGGTCTCCAGACGCGTATCCTGGATGCCGCGATGGGTATGCGTGAGGACGTTCGAGATCTGCTCGAGGGCGACCGGCATGTCGGCGATATCGGCGAGCTGCACGTTCAGCACATCGACATTTTCATCGAGACGGAAAAGCGTTTGCGTCGTGGTCAGAGGAATGAAGACGGCCTGATTCTTCTGGTTAAATTGACCGCCGCCGCCCCCGCCGACGTTGCCAAATTTGTATTCCTTGAGGACGCCGACCACGGTGAACGGCTGACCATTGATCGTGATCACGCGTCCGAGCGGATCGATGCCACGAGGGAAAAGAAACTGCGCGATCTGGGCGCCGAGGACGACGACCTGCGTTTGCAACTCGAGGTCGAGTTCGCCTATGAGTCGGCCTTGGTCGACCTCAAAGCGATCCATGATAAACGTTGCTGGCAGCACGCCGCGGACGTTCTGGCCCGTGGCCCGACCTTGAAAATAGAGACGGGCGCCATTGGGGATCATTACCTCGGCGGTGACACGCTGCGCGAGCGGCACGGCGGTCAGGATCGCCTCGACGTCCTTTAGCGTACGGCCCGGGGAAAGCGGGGCATTCTCGCGCTGGCTGTCGGGTGGCGGACGCGAAGCGACGCCGATGCGTTCGATGCCGCCAGTCTCGTAGATCATCACTTCCCAACCACGCAACAGGCCCTTGACGACGCCGAGCATGCCGACGAGCGCCGCAGCGCCGAGCACGATGCCGAAAAGCGTGAGAAACGAGCGCAGCTTATGTGCTAGAACTTCGTTCCAGCCGCTGCTGACCCCCATGAAAAGCAAACGCATGAGCGGGTCCGGTTACGGGTTACCTTTGGCGCGGGCAGGGCGGGCTTTGGGCGCGGCGATGGGATTGACCGCGGGGATTTCACCTTCGAACACCAGCGGGCGGGTGAGTGCCACCTCATCGTTGAGCGCGAGGCCCGAGAGAATTTGCAAACGGCGCGTATCGGCGATGCCGGTCTCGACCACCCGCACCTCGAAGCCTTCGCCCTTTTTCAGGAAAACATACCGCGCAGAATCGGCGGTAGAGAATACGGCGGAGAGCGGGACCGACATGGTGTCTTCGGCGCGAGCGAGCGTAAACAAAACGGTGGCTGACATGCCGGGGCGCAGGCGTTCGTCGATCTCATCGAGATACACATCGACGGGGAAAACGCGGGTGCGATCACCCGGGCTCTCGAGCGCGCTGGTCGCGATGCGCTTGATCGTGCCGCCCATGATCATCGAGCGAATGGAGTCGACTCGGATGCGGGCGACGTCGTTGACGCGAAGGCGGGCCACGTCGATTTCGTTGATATTGGTCCGGACCATCAGCGAAGAGAGATCGGCGACTTCGCCCAGGAGGAGGCCGCCGTTTTGCGCTGCGGCGCCGGTCACGACTTGACCCTCCGTCAGATCGCGCAGGAGGAGCGTGCCGTCGTGCGGAGCGCGGATGATGGTCTTGGTGAGTTTGTCGCGAAGATTGGCGGCGCGGGCCTCGTAGATGGCGGCGTCGTTTTCCGCGAGCGACAAGCTGATGCGGGATTCTTCGTAATCTTTCGGGGCGATCAGATTTCTCTTTTGCAGGTCGCTGCTACGCTCGAAATCTCGCTTGGCGCGCTGCGACTTCAATTTGCTGGCTTCGATGTTGCGCTCCATTTCCTGGAGTTGGGTCAAGATGTCCTGCTGGTCCATGCGCAGGATTTCGTCGTCGCGTTTCACCTTCTGGCCGTCGATTGCGAGGATCTTGGTGATGCGGCCGTTGATCTCCGAGCGAAGTTCGGTCGAAAAAACCGCGCGAAGGCGGCCGACCGCCACGATCTCCTCCGAGATGGTCGCGGTTTTGACCCGCGAAATCGGGACGACATCCGTACGCTTATTGCCGAACAAGCCGGGGCTGACTTGCTTCCATATCCAGCGGCCACCCCAAATGGAGCCGGCGAGAATTCCGGCGATGACGACGAGGCGGATGACCAGGGTTACGGAGCGGGATTTCTGGGGTGCTGATGCCATGAAGCGGGGTAAGACGATTGCGAAAGCGTTTGGAAACAGAGGAGCGAAAGAATGCGCAATTTTTTATGTCAGAAGACTTAAAACTCCCAATTCACGCCGGCGCTCGGCAGCAGCGGCAGTTGCTCGCGCGGTTTGCGTGTGTCGGTGACCTGCGTGCCAGAGACGGTGATGCGATGATCGTAGCCGACGAGATTGGTGCGGTCATAGGCGTTGAAGATATCGATGAAGGCCCGCAGTTCACTTTTCTTCAGGTGAAAACGCCGCGTCGCGCGCAGGTCAAGCCGGTGGTAGTCGGGCAACCGCAGTCCGTAAATCGGCCCGTTAGCCGAAACCGTCACGCGACGTCCATTGGTCAGCGTGGCGACTGAGTAGAGCACATCCGTGGTGGGCCATCCGGTGTGATATTGAAAGGCGGCGCTAAACTGCCAGCGGGAATTAGCCGCGTAGGTCGCATCGGCGTAAACCGTGTGCTGCTGCTCGCGGGAGCGGGGTGTCCAGCGACCGGAGAGCAATTCCTCGGAACGCGCGAGCGCATAGCTGGCATTCCAACTCAGGCGCTGGCCACTACGCCCTGAGAGCAGCAACTCAACACCGCGCGCTCGCGCGCGGGTGGGGGCCAACCGGACGCGGTCGGATTGAGCTTCGGGAAACAAATCGTATCCATTGTCGAGATTCTCCCACCGAGGACGCACGCGCGTAGTGATCCGCTCGTAAGCTTCGAGGCGGACGCTCGTGCCCCGCGCGAGCGGGTACTCCAGGCCGAGGATGCGATGCTCCGCCAACTCGGCGCGGCGGAATGTCGTGTCGCCATCGGCGACCGCGAGCTCGTGCAGGCTCTGCGATTGAAAATAGGCACCCCATGCGGCACGCACCGTGGCGCGCCCCAGTGTGAGAGCTGCATTGAAGCGCGGGCTGACATGCGAATCGTCGGTGACGTCCTGCCGGTCGAACCGCAGTCCCGGCTCGATCACCAGCGTCGAGGCCGGCTGGAACCGCAGCGAGGTAAACGCGCCGACCGATCCTCCGTCGGGTTTCGGCGCGGCATTGACCGTTTCGGAGACCGTGATTTGGCGACCCGCGCTTACGACGTTGTGCTGTCGGGACAGCGCGTAGTCGTAGCGTGCATCGCCCGACTTGGCCTCGATCCCGGTCCGGAGCAAAGCGCGCTCACCGAGCGTCAGCGACCAGTCATTGCGCGCGCCCACGACCGTCAGCCGACGTTGATCGCGAAGTGAAAAGGGGAAACCATCGAGTGATCCCGTCCCACGACGATTCCACGCGAGGCGCGTGAACGAGAGGACGCCTTCGCTCGAAACCTTTGGCCCGAAGTGACCGAGCCAGCGGCCCCACACGTAGTCGCTATCGTAGCTGCTGGAGAGAGAGGGGTTGCTGGTGCGCTGGTAGGTAAACGTATCGCCCGCGTGCAGCGCATGCAACGACAGCGTGTGCCCGGGCGCCACGTCGTATTCCACTTGGGCCGTCGCATCGTAATAGCGCGGCTTGATCTCGTCGTCGCGGCCCGAGACGCGGAGCGCGATGTCCGGATAGCCGCGGCGCACGGCGCCGAGCCAGCGGCCTTGGCCCTTGGCAAACGTCCCTTGATTGCTCCCGCCGATCCCCGTGAGGCTGAGGCCGAGCGCGGTGCGCAGGCCGGTCGCAGCCTTGGTTTCCATCGTGAGCACTCCGGCGAGGTGATTGCCGAAATCAGCCGTGAAACCACCGGTCGTTAAATCGAGGCGGCTGATCGTTTGCGGGTCGACGATCGACAGCGCCCCATCCGCATCTTTGAGGTGAAATGGTTCGATCAGGTCGACCCCGTCGAGGCGGGCGAGCAATTGACCGTTGGGGGCGCCCCGCACCCAGAAGCGGGCGGTAAAATCATCCGCCGCCAGTCCCGGCAGTCGCGCGATGGAGCGAAAAAGATCATCGCCGATCTGCGGGAGCACCTCGAGTTCAGCACTCGTGAGCGTCGCCCCGCCGGGAGCAGTCGCATCGGCGACGCCGAATTTGCTCGGCGTTACCACGACCTGGCTGAGCGTGGCAGGCGCTTCCACGCCCGCTGCTAGCAACGGCGCAAAGGAGGCGACAACGAAGGGGAGTGTAAGGAAACGGCGGAGACGGCGCATCGCGCGAGGGGGGATGATGTAGACACGATGAGCCTACCTCCCTCGCGGGCGAGTCCGAACAGCTGGCAACGCACCGTTTAGTTACTAAGTCCTATGAGCCTTTTTGCAGATAGCTGCCGTTTGCGGGGAAGCCACCGGGCCAGCGATTTCAACCACAGCTGGGCAAGACCCCGTCCTGTCCGGCCCACGCGAACTTAGGGGCTCGTCGACTCGCGCCAGTTCGAAATCGCAAAGGGCGTGTCGATGCCGCGGAATGTCGTGAGCTTCGTATCGCGGAGGCTGACGTCGTAGTGGATCACGGGCGACCCGCTAAAGGTGACGGCCTTGGCCACGATCGAACCGTAGATGGTCTGACTGTTGGTGATCGTGAGGCTGTTGTTCGGCGTGTAGATTACGCCGTAGAAGGGCGTGTTCGTCGCCATGCCGAGCGTATCGTAATAATTGTCGGCGCGGGCGATGATCAGGAGATTCTTTGGCTTCTTGGTCTGATTTTCGATTCCGTTGCCATTCAGGATGAGGTCGCCGGCGAAATGAAGTTCGAGCGAGCCATTGGTTGTGATCACAATCTTAGCCGAACCCGAGATATTGATCGTACCGCTGATATTGATCGTGACCGGGCCGTCGACCGTGAGCACTTGTGTTCCGCTTAACGTCAGATCCGATGTCGAGTAAAGTTTCGGAGTGGTGGCGCCTGCGGTGCCAATGGTGGCCGTGCCGTAGGGTAAGAGCGTCGACGTGCCGCTCGGAACGATTTCCTCGAAAAGGGGCTGATAAGGGCTGGTGCTGAGACGGGAGCTATCGATCTTGACTGAACCGGGGGTGTTGGGACCGACGACTTTGGCGCCAGAGCTGGACGAGGGACCTGTACTGAGGGTCGCGACGTAGCCTTTGATCTGTGCATTAGTGAGCTGGACGGTGGCCTGGGTCGTCGTCGTCGCGCTCGAGGAGACGATCGCCGAATAGCCGATCGTCGCGGCGTTAACATCCGTATCGGAATTGTAGCTGTCGACGGTGCCGGCGACCCTGAACCTCACGCGGCCCGTGGTGGCGGCGACGGCGTTGACGAACAGCGGTGACTGCGCGGAAGTCGAAGTGAGGGTGCGCGTGGAACTCGTGCCGTCTGCGAGCGTGGTCACACCCGAAGCGGTGACAGTACGGTCGCCAGAGAGGCTTCCATTGTAGTTGGTCACGGTGAGGGTGACGCTCCCCGTGATCCCATTATCGTAGGCGAAGCCGGTGAGATTTTTCGTGGCGGTCGTACCCGTGATGGTCCAGTCGTTCGACCAATCGTTCTTGTTCAGCGCCCAAAGTGCTTCTTCCATGCCGGTCTCCGCGAGCTCGATGCTATGGGAGCTGCCCATATTGCGCGTACTCATTTGGAGCGAGCGATAGCACACCGTGATGTAGCTCGCGAGGGCGATGGCCATCACCGTCGCAAAGCACAACGAAGCCAGCAACGCGGCGCCGCGCTGGCTTTTCAAATCGTGCTTTTGAGGTAAGGTGGACATCAGGAATCCCGGTCTGCGTAATCGAAGACTGGGCAATCGGTCGACCGTAGCGACAATAATTGAGAGCTAGAAACACGAAGACGACTGAGTAATGGTACTTAACGAGGCCACCGTACCTTCAGCCCGAGTTATCGCAGCTAAGTAGCATAAGCTCTTTATTTTCGCTTAGATGACGCAGGACTCCGCAGTACATGGTAATTGTCTGCAATAAACCTGCGTAATCCATGCACCGAGCCGCCGCCCGCATCTAAAGCTTCCGTGTGCGACAACTATCCATCGCCCCAACTCCGGTAAATCTCCCGCAGCTTTGCGTCTCTGCTGGTCCGCGCTCACCCCGCTCCCTAGCCGAGCGAACTCCGACCTTTGTTCGGTGAGTCGCGGAATCGTATCCATGATTCCACTACGTATCAATCTTGCGGACAATGAGCCCCTCCGCCACGGCTGTAAATTTCTGCCGGCCTCGTTTCCAACAAATCTAAAATCGCTTAGGCGGTTTTACTCGCCCCGGCTGTACGAGTGTGTCGGCGGCGCAGAGCCGCCACCCCGAGCGTGAAGGCGCCGACGATGGCCGCATAGGTGCTGGGCTCGGGGATGGCACTGGCACCAGCCATAAAGGTGAGGTCGCCCGTGGATTGGCTAAACGTGAGTTGCTGATCGTTGTTGAGGAGCGTCCACACGCCATCGGTGTTGGTAAAGCTGCCCGTATAACTGCCGGTGGCGGTGACGTAGGCGAAGCTGCCCGTGGGAACGCCGGTGTTCTGGAAAAAATCGAGCGTAGTGCCATTGCTGATACTCGCGCCAAAATCGAGCGTGAGCGTGCCGCCATAGAGCGTGGCGCCCCCGACATTAATCGCGGTATAGCCGGTCCCGCGGGTGCCACTTGTGATGGCAAGCATGGTGGTGGACCCGGAATTGAGGGTGAGACTTTTTGTAAAGGTGAGCACGCCGGTGCTCGCACCGGGAGCAAGGCGGCCGCCGGAGGCGATCGTCGTCGCGCCTCCGATCGTGCCGCTGCCCCGGAGGGTGCCCGTGGAATTGACGGTAAGAGCACTACCGGTGGCGAGCGAACCAGTGACACTGAGAGTGCCGGCATTGACTGTCGTCGCGCCCGTGTAAGTGTTGGCTCCGCTGAGCGTGAGCGTGCCGTTGCCGATCTTGGTCAGGCTGCCCGTGCCGCTCATCACGCCGGAGTAGGTGGAACTGGTGTTATTGTTGCCTACTGACAGCGCGACCGGGCCGCTGCCAGTGGTGGTCAACGCGAAAGCCTGGGTGCCCGCGAGCCCGCCCAGCGTGGCCGAAGAGGCCGCGGGAGAAAATCCCAACCCGTTGCTCACGCTCACTGTGACCGTGGAGTTTTGCAGCGCCAGGGAATTGGCGATGCGGATCGCCCCATCGCTGATGGTGGTGCCGCCCGTGAAGGTATTGGCATTGTTCAAGATGAGCTGCGACGTGTTGGCCTTTGTGAGCGTGCCAGTACCCCCGATCACACCGGCGACGGTGATGTCTTCCTCCGAGTTGAAGGTGCCCCCTGCCGCTCCGAGCGTGATCGTGCGGGTGCTCGCGAGTGTAATGGGAGAGGAGGCAGCCGCGAGAGTGCCGCCGTTGAGCAGGATTGCGTTGGCGGAATTGCCGAGCGATCCGTCGCCGGCGATGGTGAGGGTGCCGCCGGTCACACTCACATTGCCCGTGAACGTATTGGAGCTACCGTAAAACACGAAATCGCCCGCACCCGACTTGGTGATCCCACCCGTGCCACTGAAGACGGCGGTGCTATTGAGGTAGATGCTCCCCGCTGTGACCACGAGCGGAGTCGTGCCGGAGAGCGTGACCGGGATGTTGAAATAACTGTTCCCGGCGGCGGTTTGCGTGATGCCTCCGCTTCCGAGGGTAAAGCTGGGGGTGGTTCCAACGCTTAGATCCACGGTTGTCTGAAAGGTGAGCCCCGAGACCGTCCACGCCCCGTTGACCGTAATCGGATTATCGGCGGAGGAGTTGTTGAACGTGAGTGAATTGCCGGAGGCCGGCGCCGTGCCGCTCGCCCAGTTGCCGGCCGTGTTAAAAACTAAGTCGCCGGCTCCGCCGGTCCACACCGATTGCGTGGGGATCGGTATCGCCGAGGCGAAGGCATACAAAAATGGCAATGCGCCAGCGCATCGCAGCGCACGGGTAAAGGAAGAGATTTGCATGGCGAGTGGCCCGCGTATCGGCACGTCCACGCCAAACCTGAGATAAAAATGGAGAGAGATTTATGACGCCCGATCTGCGCTACTGGGGCGACTGTTTCAGACCCGCACCTTCGCGGAACCCCTATCCGTGGTCGCGCAAAAAAGCCCTCGCGCCCGTCTCGGGGCGCGAGGGCCGATATTCTAACAAGCGAATCAGAATTTGGCCCGGACGCCGGCGGTGAAGCTTACGCCTTGGTTCGTCTTGAAAAATTTCAGGCCGTTGAGCGAGACATCGGTGCGGGGTGGCGCATCGGTGAGGTTTACGATATCGAGAAAGATGTCGTAGCGGCGATCGATGGTGTAGGCCATCTTGAGGTCGTACATCAGACGCTCTTCGTTGTAGACATCGATACCGCTCACAGTGCTCTTGTACTTCTCGTCGGTCCAGTTCGCGAGGAAGCGAATATCGAAACCGCGGTAGCGGAAGTTAATGCCGCCGTTGCCACTGCGCGGGGCCAGGTTGCCCAGTTTGTTGGTCGTTACCGTGGTGCCGAAATTACCCTCGGCCTTCAAGTAGGTGAAGTTGGCAAAGGCCCCCAGCCCTTTGAACACACCCGGGAGGAAACTGAACTGCTGCTGCCAGTTGGCTTCGATGCCGTCGATGCGGGCATCGCCGATATTGCGCGAGGTCGAGAGCGTGTAGCCCGCGTACAAGCCGCTGCCATCAATGCCGGTGGCCGGCACCGTGGAGGCGAAGTTGGTGAAGTAGTCGGTGATGTTTTTGCGGAAAACCCCGAGGCTGAGTTGGCCGACCGGCTCGAAATACTTCTCTACGCTGATCTCGTAATTGTTGCTCATGTAGGGCTTCAGGTCGGGGTTGCCCATGGTCACGGTGTTGTTCTCGTTATTCTCCGTGACGGTTGGGAGAATATTGGCGATGGGCGGGCGCGAGATGGATTTATTGTAACTGGCGCGCACGATCAGGCCGGCGAGTGGCTCATAGGTGACATGCACGCCCGGAAAATATTTCTGGTAGCTGCCGGTCGAGGTATTGCGGCGGACGAATGAGCGCTGAGCGCGGGCGATATTGGCGGCGACCACGGCGGGGTCCAAGCTCGTTCCGCCCACACTGTTTCCACCCCATGAGACGGTGGTATTGCGCACCCAGCCCGTGCCCTCCGTCTCCGTCCGCTCGGTGCGCACGCCGGTCAGCACGCGCACGGGGCCGAACTTCATCGAGGCTTGGATGTAACCGGCGGTGATCGTTTCTTGAAACCGCGCGTTGCCCGCATTTGAGGTGACGTAGCTGTTGTAGGCATCGGCGGCGGTTTGCCGATAGTAGGCCGTCGGCGCACCCTGCGGATTGCTCATGAAGGGGAAGGGGCCGTAGCGGCCCTCACTCTGTTTGTAGCGCACATCGGCGTAGGGCGTCATCACGTCATCCGCGGTATTGGGCAGACCGTCGGCGCCGACGAATGTTCGTATGGCGAAATCCGTCTGCGGATTACGAGTATCGTCGTCCCACTTCGCGCCGAACTTCAGCTTGATCGGATAGGTCGTGGCAAAGTCCTTGGTGAAGTCGCTGCGCACGCTGTAGATGTCATTACCCGCCTTGTACGACTGCTTCTGCATGAAATTCATGGTGTAGCTCGCGGGATCGTACACGGACGGGCCGGAGGTCTGATTGAAGATCGGATACCACGGATCTTGCCCGCGGCGATCGATCTCGAAGCCGATGCCCGTGGCATTGGTCGTCCGTGCCTGCGCGCGAATCCAGCCGGGATAAGAAATATCGGCGTGCGAGTAGCTGGCACGCAGTTCGAGCTTTCCGGTGCGGTCAAACAGCTTGATCTCGGAGCCGCCGCGGAAAGCGAAATTGCGCGAGTTTTTCGTAAATGCCGGCGTGGACTCGGTGATCGCGACGGAGGCCGCGTGCGGCAGCATGAACGAGTGATCGTAAGTGCTGTCGGCCGAGAAATTGGCGAGCGTGGCGGCCGGATCGCCGATCGCGGGACGGTAGTACTGCTGGTATTGATCGTTCGAATTAAGTGCTCCGCTGAAATAAACGTAGGCCTCGGGACTAATTTTGTAATCGAGGCTCACGCCTGAATTGCGCGCTATGGCGCGGTAGCCGATGTCGCCCGAGCCAAAGGCTCGGGTGAGGGGATTGGCCGAGTTGGGATTGAGGTAGGTTTGCCCGAAATTGTAGATGACACCGCCGGGACCGGCCTCATCCTGCGTCGTCGCGGATACGCGGCGGCTGAAATTCACCGCGACGCCGAGGTTTCGATTGCCGCCGAAAATCCCGAACACATCGGAATAGGCTAGGTTGAGAATATCCAGGCCGTCCGCGCGGTCGCGAAAAGGGCTGCCTTCGGTTTTGCGGTGGCGCCATTGGACGCCCGTGGTCACGGAAATACGACGCCCAGGGAGATCGAATCCGCGCCGCGAGACGAGATTGACGAAGCCGGCGACTGCATTGGCGTCCTGCTCGGGGCGGGGTGCCTTGATCAGTTCCACGGTCTCGAGGTTACCCGTGCCGAGTTGCTCGATCTGATAATCGCGGGTCGCGGAAGTGCCGGCCGAACTCGCCATGCGGTCGCCATCGACCAGCAGTGACGAGAAGCCGGCGCCCATGCCACGCACGTAGAGAGTGCGCACCTCGCTGCCGACGATGTCGGTAGAGATGCCCGGCAGACGTTGGATGAGTTCGCCGGGATTGGCGGCGGGATTTCCGAAAGTGTCGGTGGCGACGACCCACTTCGCGTTTTCCGAGTTGCGCTGGGTCTGCAGTGCCAGCGCGTTGCCCTCGCGCACGCCTTTCACGGCGACCGCTTCCAACGCGTAAATTCCCGAGGTCAGGCCAACATCCCGCGTGGTCGTTCCGCTGCTGGAAACCACGGTGACGCGCGCCGTATCGAGGCCCGTGTAACTGATCGCCAGCGTGTGCGGACCGTCGGGGAGCGAGATTGAATAGGTGCCATCACGCTCGGCGATGGTAGTGGCCGGTAAGCCCTCGACGGCCACGACGGCACCGCCGAGCGCATCGCCGGTTGCTTGGTTGGTTACCCGACCGGTGATCGTGCCGGAGAAGATCGCGGGTGCGATCGCCGACGCACAGCCGACGAGCGTGATGAAGCGCAGAGTGCGGACGGGAGACGGGTGAGCGAGGCGGACTGGGGCCTCATTGGCCGCTGCCCGCGAAGATGAACGAGGTAGGAAGTTCATAGGTGACGAGGTGGTGGTGGTAGTTAGCCGGACAAAAGCGAAAAAAGCGCCGCACCGACGTGATGGCCCGAGACCGCGAGTCGCTGGGCGGTGGTAACAAGCGGTTGGCTCACTTGCGGCATAGGCCGAAGCGGCAGGAGATGGCGCAATAGTTGAAAAGCGGGCGGGTGGGTGCGCACGCGAAGAGTAAGAAAGGTGGTGGGGTTGGCTTGACTCTTTGAATCCGCCACCATGCTTGCGACGCAGTTTCAGGTTTACGTTTACCATGAGCATTCGTGCCGTCGCGCGCCTGGCGGGTGTCTCCGCCACTACCGTTTCCCTCGCCCTCCACAACAGTCCGCGCATCCCCGCGGCGACGCGGAAGCGAATTCTCAAATGCGCCGAGCGCGTTGGCTACCGGCCGAACGCCAAACTCTCGGAATTGATGGCGCAGATGCGTCTTCGTCGTGATCGGCAGGTGGAGGCGTGCCTCGGAGTGATCTCGCTCTATGATCAGTTGCGGCCCTGGGTCGGCGTGCCACATCTCCAACGCATTTACGACGGTATGGTCCAGCGGGCCGACTCCCTCGGCTACCGCTTGGAGCCGATGTGGCTCAAAGCCCCGGGCATGACGAGCCAGCGATTTTGCCGCGTGTTGGATGCTCGCGGCATCCAGGGGCTGCTATGCTTCGGCAGTCCCAATCTCGACGACCGCTTGCCAAAGGAACTCGACCACTACGCGATCGTGACTCAAGGCGTGAGCATCAAGACCCCCCTTCACCGTGTGACGAGCCACGCCTACAATGATATGTGGCGCGCGTTGAACAAAATCAGCGAGCTCGGCTATCGGCGCCCGGGTCTAGTGCTGGGCGACTACGAGGGGCAGCGCAGCGCCCATGCGTACCTCTGTGTCTACCTCGGCTGGTGCCAACTCAATCTGAATGCACCTCCGCCGATCCCCGTGCTGAAGTTGAACCACATGGAGGAAGACCCATTTGTTAAGTGGTTGGACCAATATCAGCCGGATGTGCTGGTGCTCGCCCATCACTACAATGCGTTGCCAGATTTTGACCGGCTGTTGAATCGCCTCGGCTTGCGGGTGCCGCGGGACCTGGGTGTCGCCGTGTTGACCCAGATTCTCGAAGGCACCAACTACTCGGGTTTGCAGGGTAATCAGCGCGTCGTCGGGGAGTGGGCGGTGGAAATGACGGTGAGCCGCATCATGCACGGCGACTTCGGCATCCCCTCGCATCCGCGTATTGAAATGGTCGAAATGGACTGGATCGACGGCAAGAGCCTCCGACCTCAGAAATAAGTAACTGATCAGATAGTTTACGTGCCCCAATTATTCCTCGCGACGACCCCGGGCGCTTCGTATCCATGCCCGCTTCCGCTGTGATCGATCCCCCTTCCGCTTTTTCCGTCGCCCGGTTCCGCTTCGATGTCACCCCTCCATTGAATCACCCCTTGCTGGGGGGGCTCGTACCGCCAGTCGCTGCCGTCACTGATTCACTCGAGGCCGCCGGATACGTATTGCTAGGAGCGGAAGAGCCCATCGTGGTCTGCGCCGTTGATTGGGCGGCGCTTTCCGGGGGCGCCCATCTCGCTTGGCGCACGGCCTTGGCCGAGGCGGCGAATACGGTGCCCGACCGAGTTGCGGTGCAATGCGTCCATCAGCACAATGCGCCGCTCGCATGCGATGAATCTCAGGCGCTCGTGTCAGCGCAGCCTGGCATGGGATCAATCTACGACGCCGATTTTTTTGACGAGTGCCTCGTGCGCGCGAGTACGGCCGTGCGCGCGGCCCTCGACCGACCGCGCCGTATTACGCACGTGGCGCACGGGCAGGCGTTGGTTGAACAGGTGGCGTCCAATCGGCGGGTGGACCGCGACGAGACCGGGCATATCCGGGCGATGCGTAAAAGCGCGTGCGATGATCCAGCGTTGCGCGCGCTGCCGGCGGGACAGATCGATCCCACGCTCCAGACGCTCGCGTTGTACGACGGTGAAGTGCGGCTTGTGGCTTGCCACTACTACGCCACCCACCCGATGAGCTACTACCGCGACGGGCGAGTCAGCAGCGACTTCTGCGGCCTCGCCCGCAAGCGTCGGCAACAGACGGAACCCGAGTGCCTGCATTTGTATTTCTCCGGCTGCGCGGGTGATGTCGCGGCTGGCAAGTACAACGACGGTTCCCCCGAGGCGCGAGTGGCTCTGACGGATCGCATTTATCAGGCAATCATTTCGGCGGAGACCACGTTGACCCCTGAGCCGCTTCGGACCGTGGCGTGGAAAGTGCAGAATTTTCTGCCGCCCCCGCGAAAGGACGTCTCGCCGGAGCAACTCGAAGCCATCGTGGCCGACTCGCGCGAATCGGATGAAGCGCGTCGCTTGGCGGCCTTTCAACTCGGCTGGTTCCGGCGGTACGACCGGGGCACTCCCTTGGTGGCCAGCAGCCTGCGCCTCAATTCCCTGACGGTCCTGCATCTCCCGGGCGAGATGTTTGTCGATTACCAATTGCGAGCCCGCGCGATGGGCGAGGGCAGCCCCGTGATGGTGGCCGCGTATGGCGACGACGGTCCATGGTACGTCCCGACGAAAGACGAGTATCGATCTGGTGGATACGAAGTAGATTGCGCCTTTTGCGATGCCTCGATCGACGACACGCTGACGTCCGCCATGGTGCGTCTGATCGGCTGACGGTTCTCTTTCTCAGACGGGCAATCCGAAGAACGCGACGGCGTTGCCGGCAGCGATCTTCGCGAACTCCGCTTTCGGTCGGCTTTCGAGGTTTGCCAGCTTTACGAGCGCCGGCCCGGCGTAGTCGAATGGCGCATGGGTGCCAAAGGCCACCGTCTCCACGCCGAGCGTCTCGATGAGACGAGGGACATCCTTGGTATGCACCACTGAGAGCCGGGCGAGGTCGATGAGGCAGCGGCCTTTCAACCCAGCGTCGGCGAGGCGCTTGCCGTCGATCGCGCCCCAATTGCGGAGAAAGAACCGCGCATTCGGGTGCGCTTGCGCCGCCGCGAGAAAGTCGGCCCCGGTGAGGTCTTCCGCTTTATCCCACGCATGACGCTCGCGCCGATCCTCGAGACGTTGCGTCAACACGACCGGCACGCCCAGCGCTGTGATGCGCTCGATCACTTTCCCGCCGATCTCGTCCGTGAGTTTGTAACCGTGGTGCTCGGGCGCAAGAGCGACGGCTTTCATGCGCCAGTCCTTAACGGCTTCGCTCAAGCAATACTCCCAGTCGGCATAGGTGGGATTGATGGTGGCGACGGGAAAGAGCCGGTTGCGATGCGGCTGAATCTCGGCGTGAAGCTCCGCATTACCTCGGTGCCCGTCGCGATAAAAGACGGCAGGGAGTGACGACACCACGGCGTGAGCGATGCCGAGGCGATCCATCCGCGCGACCATCTGCGGCGCGGTGGTGTCACGCAGACTGCGAAATGGGTACGGCCCGAGATGGGCACTCGCATCAATGATCATGAGCGGTTGCGGTCGAGGAGACGTTGCAAGTTGCGCCAGAAGATATCCTCGCGCTGCGAGGGAGTGAGCGAAGCCGAGAGGACTTTGCCCACTCCGCCCTCCATGGTCATATCCGTGGCAAAGAGCATGCGCTGGTGTCCGAGCATCCGAGCACAGTCCCCGATGGCGTCGTCCTCCTGCACGCTGCCGCTGGTGTCGAGGTAGACATTTGGACAAGCGCGCAACGCCCGGATCGTCCACTCCCAGTCGCCACCGCCATTGAGGTGCCCGAGGATCAGCGAGAGTTCGGGATAACGCTGTGCGAGGGTGCAGAAATCGCGCGCGTCGGAGATGTGCGGTTGCAGCGCTTGGGTGCGCGGATCGGTGACGTGCCCGGAGTGGCCGAGAAAAAGCAAGCGACGCTGGATGCACTTTTCCGCGACGGGAAACACGATGGGGTCGGAGAATTTAAATTGATTGTAGAGCTTCACTCCGATCATGCCGGCGTCAGCGCAGCGCTCGATTTCAGTGAGGGCGGCGGGGCCATTGCCCGGCTGGACGAAGCAGTACCCGACGATCCGAGTCGGATAGCGCTTAATCGCGGCGAGGACTGCGTCGTTCGCATTCCGCACCGTTTCGATATCGGCGAGCACCCCGGCTGTGACGGGCTGGGAGCACAGCAGGCGCTCGATGCCGAGGGCATCTGCAGCCTCGATCATGGCTTCGACTGGGCTCCAGTCGGCATTGGGCCGGTGGACCGGGGCGAAGACGTGGGCGTGCGCATCGATCTTCTTCATCGCCTGCCACCCAGCAGGCAGCCCCTTTATCGCGGATGCCTGCGGCGATTCGACGGCGGACACCCGACCGTGCTGGGCAAATGTCGCCGCGAGTACGCCTAGACCTGTTCGTTGAAGGAATTGCCGACGGTCGATCGCCATGTGAACAGAGTAGGGGCCGTGGGAGTGGTGCGAAGTCCTTTTCCGGTGAACGTAAACGGAAACGTGCGCCCACTCTTGTCACTAGGCTTGGGCAACCACGGTAGACCCGCTGAAAAGCTCAAGGAGTTGAAGAAGGTTTCGCGTGATATGATACGGATCTTTCACCGGCAGCGCGACGACTCGGTCGAGCGGTTGGCCACGGCGGTCGCGAATCTGAATCCACTCACCCACGCGTGAGTCGGGATTCGGGAAAGTGCGAAACACATACTCGAATGTCCGCTCGAACCACCCGCGTATCGCCGGATCCCCGGTGAGGCGGTAGCAGGCAAGTGAAGCCGCGAGTGACTCCGAATGTGGCCACCACAGCTTGGTGTCCCACGAGGTGCGGACGCCACGCTCATAAGCGGTATCACCGGTGGAGCCCTTTGGCTCGCCGCCCTCGGCATCGACGTAATAGAAAATACCGCCGTATTCGTGATCCCAACCGATTTCAAAGGTTGAAGCGATTATCCGTGCGGCTTGCGCGAGCCAATCGGCTCGCTGTTCCTGCGCGGCTACGGCGAGGAGCATCCAAGCGCCTTCGAGGACATGGCCGGGATTGGTGAGACGAGAGAAGAGCGTCCCTGTCGAGTCGAAGCCCGGTCGGGCGCGAAACTCCCGGATGCGCCCATTGGGTTCCGCAAAGTGGTCCAAGATCCGCGCTGCCGTATCTCGACACCACGCGCGCGCTCGCGCCGCGCGATCATCGCCTAGCGCGCTGGCGGCATGGGCTAACGTGAGGGAGATGTTGAGAAAAATCATCGGCGGTGAATACGCCGCGTAGCCGGTCGGAATCGGAGTCGGCCACGTGGGAAACTCCGTTTGATTCATCAGGCGCTCGATATTCTCCACCAATTGAAAAGCTCGATCGAGCGCGTTGCGATCGCCCGTGGCGCGAGCCAATTCTGCGCAGCCCATCGCGACGAAGCAGTCGGCGTAAATGCTGGGCGTAATGCCGCTGTCCGGAAAGGCCTCAAGGGGCATGCCATCCTCCGTCAGCCGAAAGGCGCAGCGCGCATCCGGTTGGAGTGCGTGCCGAAAGAGAAATTCCGTCGTTTTGCCCGCGTGCGCGCGCAGTGCGCCCGCATCCCCCGGCAGTAACTTGTTATTCACGGCCTCGCTGAGACGGGCGCACATCCAAGCAAAACGACCCTGTGACCAAGTAAACTTATCACGGCTCACCAATTCGGTCCCGGCATTGGTCCAGCAGCTGAAGACGCCCCCGCGCTCGGCATCGATGGCGCGCCACCAAAATGGGATGATCGAATCAGCCAGCTCTTTTCTAATGCGCGGTACATAGACCGCGGCGAGTTCAGACCAATCGGCAGGAGGTGGAGGCGTTATCATACTACTTGGCGGTAGGGCTAGGCTCGGGTATATCGTTTGAAATCGCCCGCAACAGTTTGTCGACTTCTGCCGGGGGCGTCGTGCCGCGGCTGAGCCAGGCTCCGATTGAAAAAATGACAAGGGAGGTGGCGACGGGCGAGAGGATCCGGGCGCCTTGCGAAGTCGGAATTCCGTAGGTCACGAGCGCAAAAACACCGAACCCGGCTAGGATCGAGATGATCGCGGTGCGAGGACCGGCGTGACGAAATAGCGGGAGCAACCCAAACAGCATGGGCACCGAGACCGGACCAATCAGGGCGGCAAACCACGACACGATCAGGCCCAGGACTCCGCCAAAGTACTCGGCCTCGAGGCCGATTATCAATGTGCCAAACGTAAAAACGAGCGTCGCAATACGCGCCTGCTTTAGCCCCTGCTTCTCGTCGGTCGCGCACCAGCGAGGCGCCGTGACGGGCATGATGTCGCGCGTGAGGACCGCCGAGATTGTGTTCATGTCCGACGTGGTCATGGCCATCGTGGCTGCGAACATCGAAGCCAGCACCAAGCCGACGAAGCCCGACGGAAGAAATTTCTGGGCGAGTAGGATGTACGCCTGGCTCGGGTCGGCGAGGTTCGGCAGCAGCACGGGCGCCGCCCACATCGGAAAAAAGACCAGGAGGGGCCAGACCACGTACAGCGAGCCGGAGAGGAGTGCTGAGTTGCGGGCGCTGCGGGCGGAGGGCGCGCCGAGGTAGCGCACAGCTAGGTTCCAGGTGCCGCCATTGTAGCTCAGCATGGCGGCCGCAGCGTAGCCGATTAGGAAAACCGGGGTGTAGGGGCCGTTGAAAATCTGTCCGTGTCCTACGGGCAGTCGATCCCAGATGGTGAGCAGACTTTCGACGCCCCCGAGATGGTTCATCACCGCCACGAAGAGGACGACACCAGCAACGAACTGGACCAAAAATTGAAGAAAGTCAGTATAGAGATCCGCCCAAAGCCCACCGACCGTCGTGTAGAGCAGTGAAATTCCGCCTGAGACCCAAACGCCCGTGGCAAACGGCAGGCCTGTGAAGCCTTGCAGGAGACTGCCGAGGGCAGCCCACTTGGCGCCGACATCGAAAAGTTTTAGCAGGACCCCGCTCCAAGCCATGAGTTGCTGGGTGGGCATATTGTACCGGAGCGCGATGTACTCGGTGGGAGACTGCACCCCCAGCGTCGCGCGGAGCCGGGACCAGCGTGGCGCGAACCATCTGGCGCCCACCGCACACGCGAGGACGACGGAGCCAGCCCACCAAACGTAGAGGGTAAACCCGTACTGGTAGGCCACGGCGGCATACGCGATAAAGACCACTCCACTATGCCCCGACACATGGTGAGACACGCCGCCGAGCCACCACGGAATCCGCCCCCCCGCCACGAAATAGTCGCTCGAATCATTGACGCGACGGGAGGCGGCGAAGCCGATCGCGAGCACCACGACGAAGAATGCGACGACGACGCTGTAGTCCGCGATCGACATGGATCAGCTGGAGCGCCGGAGCGAGACGAGGCGATGTCGAGTAGGCAAGGGAGAGGGAAGTAGCATCGGCCGAGCCGAAATCAAATGTAACTGAATGGTTACGCCAGAAGGGCGGCAAGTGGAAAAAAGCGGCCGATCGCGAAATGACGCCGCGCCCCTAAATCCCGGATAACTATGCGAAAGGGAGCACGGTCAGGCGGGTAATGTTGGTTTACGTTTACTCCCTGACCAACGCGCGAAACGAAGTTTGGATTATTTGGCGTCGCCCGCTGGGTTTGAGAGGGAAAAACATCGCGCCACTACCTGCGCGAAATCATAGTTCATTCAGAATAGTAACTGAACGGTTACTATGGCTAGGCCTGGCGCCATCCTTTACAAATTGACCGCGAATCCGAGGTAACCTTGTGGTTACCCGGCGTTCTTAACGGCTGAATTTTATTGGTGTCTATGAATACTCGGTCGCATCGTCCTCGCGTTACCTTTCACTGGCTGGCGGGCTTACTATCCGTTCTGGCCCTTATTTCTACGGCGTCAGCCCAGTCCACTGGCGTCGTCACCGGCCAGGTGAGCAATGCCGCCACCGCGGCCTTTTTAGAGGGCGTGGTAGTCACTGCCCAAGGCACGGGGCGCTATGTGCTCACCGACCGCGAAGGTCGCTACGAAATTGTGCTACCGCCGGGGCCAGTCACGCTCGAGATGAGCTACACAGGATTGGATACGAAACGCATCCCGGTGGTCGTGAGCGCCGGCGGCCGGGCGGTGCAGGACATCCGGCTGGAGGGTGGCGTGTACAGGCTGGAGGCGGTCACCGTGTCGGGTCCGCGCGAGGGCAGCGCCTCGGCCATCACGAAGCAGCGCGAAGCGCCTAATGTGAAAAACGTCGTGGCCTCCGATAGCTTCGGCAACGTGGCCGATGGCAATGCCGGCGATTTTCTGCAGCAGCTACCCGGAGTTTCCGCCGTCTACGTTGGGGCGGACGTCCGCTCGGTGCAGATCCGCGGTATCGACGGTGCGCTCAATTCCGTGACGATGGACGGCGACCGCGTCGCCAGCTCCCAATCGGCGGGGCTCGGGCGCACCTTTGAGTTTGAGCAGTTTTCCCTCGGCAACATCGAGACTATCGAGGTGACCAAGGCTCCGACCCCGGACATGGACGCCGATTCCATCGGCGGTAATGTCAATGTGGTCAGCAAGAGCGCCTTCAACCGTTCCGGTCCGCGGCTCTTTACCTATTCGATCGGCGGCGTCTATCGGCCGGGTTTTTACACGCGAAGCGATTCCCTGCTCCGCGAGCCGATTCCCAACGTGGGCCCGTCGTTGAATTTCGGATACTTCGACCGGCTCGGCTCCGAGAAGCGACTCGGCCTCGTGTTGACGGCCACGTATCACTCCCAGCCCGGCGGTGATACGGCGGCACTCGCCAACTACCAGACGTCTTTGGTCGAGCCGTACTACGTCACCAATATCACCGTGCCGCGCCCGGCCGGCGCGCCACGTACTCGCCTCGCGCTGGGGGCTAAGGCGGACTACAAATGGAGCGAGCGAACCACGCTTTCCCTCAACACTTCCTACAACTGGTTTCACGAGACCAATGACACCCGCGCGATGCTGCTGGGCACGAGCGCAGCGGTAGCGAATTTCCGGCCCGGTTACACCAGCACCTTCGAGGAGGTGCTCGCGAATGCGAATTCGTCCAGCTCTGTCACCCTGACTACGGACGACAAGTCGGGCCGCACCCTACTTTTCTCGCCCAGCGTGAAGCATCGCTTCGTGGGCCTCGAACTCGACTACGGAGCGAGCATTTCCAATTCGCAGACCTACTACGACTACGCGCCCGACGGGCGACACTTTCAATCCCGCCCCAAGGGCTCGGTCACCTACATCCTGCGCAACATCGGCTTCACCATCGATCGTCGCGAAAGCCTCAAGTGGCCGAAGTACGTCCAGACCGCCGGTCCCGATCTTTACGACCTCAACAACTACGGCACAATGCTGCTCACGCAGTCGGATCGCACGGGTGAAGACACGATTCGCACCGCCAAGATCAATGCGAAGAAGTTGTTCAGCGAGTTGAAGTGGCCCAGCTACATCAAGGTCGGCGGCAGCATCCGTGAGCAGGAACGCGAACTGCACAATAATTCGCGCCGCTATAATTTTGTCGGTGCTGACCGTATTCAGAACACCGGCGACGACAAACTCGGCCAGTTCTACGACTACACAAACAAGTGGACGGATTCGAATGAGGGCTACCGTCAGCCGGCCTGGGCCAATCCCTTCGCGGTCGCGCGCCATCAGGCGGTGAATTCCGGCTTGTGGGCGGAGGATACGGCCTTTGCGACGACTCAGCGGCTAAGTGCCGAGCGAAGCATCACCGAGACGGTATCATCGGCCTACGCTATGGGCCAAACTCGGATCGGGCCGGTGTCGCTTCTCGCCGGAGCGCGCCTCGAGCGCACCGAGACCGAAGCGGAGGGACCGCTCCAATCCGGTACTACCTTCGTCGGGCGTTTGAAGCGCAAGGGTGCTTACTCGGATGTGTTCCCAGGTGCGCACCTGCGTTACGCTCCGTTCCAGAAACTGGTCACGCGCCTCAGCTATTCCTCGGGCATTGGCCGACCGTCGTTCGATTCGCTCATCCCGCTCGACACGGTCAACGACGCCGCGCGTACGATCACCACGCGCAATGCATCGCTTCAGCCGCAATACTCCGACAATTACGATGCGACGGTGGAGTACTACTTCGAGCCCGTCGGCACGCTATCGGCGAGCGCGTTCCAAAAAGACCTGCGCGACTTCATTTTCACCGATAGCAGCCAGCTGTTGCCCGGCGGTGCGGACAATGGCTACGACGGCCAGTACGAGGGCTATCGCATCACTACGTCGCGCAACGGCGGCCGCGCGCGTTATCGCGGGCTGGAGCTTTCCTATTCGCAGCAGTTCACGTTCTTGCCGGGCTTCTGGCGCGGCTTCGGGCTTTACGCCAACTACACTCGGATCACGACCCGGGGCGATTACGGCGGGACTACGGTCACCAACCAAGTGGCAGGCTTCCTGCCCAAGACCGGCAATCTCGCCATCACCTACCTCGGCCACGGTCTCAATATCCGTCTCAATGGGGTGTGGCGCAGCGAATATCTCGTGACCAATAGCGCCACCGCCGCCTCGGTGGTGTACCAAGAGCCGAAGCTGCAGATCAATCTGAAGACCCGCTATTCGCTCACGCGGCGCACGGCGATTTTCTGCGACATCGAAAATCTCAATAAATCGCCGATTACGGAAACATGGGTGGGCTCGAAAGATCGTCCCAATCAGACTCGCATCGTCGTGGCGAAAATCGTCGCCGGCATTCAAGGACAGTTCTAGTCTTCCTTTCCTCGTCAGCGTTTGCTCCGGTTGGCCTTACCCCATGCGGCACTTCATTGCTCTCCTTATTCTGACAAGCGCAACTGTGGTCGCAGCCGAACTCGAAAAGCTCCCAGGCTTTCCGGCGGTCGAGCCATCGGGCGCCGCGAAAACGATCCGGGTTAAGAACGGCTTCACCCTGGATCTCATCGCATCCGAGCCGCTGGTCTCGAGTCCTGTGGCGATCTGCTACGATGAAGATGGCGCGGCGTACGTCGCCGAGATGTTGGACTATCCGTACACCGACAAGAAAAGCCACGTCGCCTACAAAGAAAATACCACGGACGCGCCGATCGGCCGTATTCGGAAGCTCGTTGATACCGACGGTGACGGGGTCTTCGATCAAAGCACCATCTTTGCCGAGGGCCTCTCGTGGCCGACGGGTGTGTGCTGCTGGAAAGGCGGAATCTTCGTCACCGCGACGCCGGATATCTGGTACCTGAAAGATACTGACGGCGATGGTCGCGCGGATGTGCGTGAGAAGGCCTTTACCGGGTTCCGGAAGTTTAACATTCAAGCGGTGATCAACAACCCGGAGTGGACGCTCGATAATCGCATCGTCGTCGCCGGCGGGTCCAATGGCGGCACCGTCCTCACCGCCGTGCATCCGGAGGTGAATCCCCTTAAGATTCTTCGCAATGACCTCCGACTCGATCCGCGCGATGGCCGGATCGAAGCCATCGCCGGAGGCGCACGGTTCGGCCAAGCGATTGGCGACTGGGGCGATCGTTTCCTCTGCAATATCCGAAATCCCGCGCAGCATGTGGTCTTCGATGGCACGCTGACCGCGCGTAACCCTTTGCTGCCGGTGCCGAATCCCGTTTTCGATGTCCGCACGCCGGGCGATACGCTGCAGGTCATGCGCATCAGCCCCGTCGAGCCGTGGCGCGAGCTGCGGGCCAAGCGATGGGTAGCGGAGAAACATCCCGTTCCGCGCAGCGAGCTCGTCGCGGGTGGTGTATTTACGTCCGCCGCCGGCATCACAGTTTATCGTGGCTCGGCCTATCCCGAAGAATATCGCGGACAGCTCTTCGTGTGCGAGGTCGCCAACAATCTGATCCAACGGCAAACGGTCGTTAAAGATGGCGTGACCTTTAAAGTCGATGTGGCCGATACCGATGCCGAATTTATCGCCTCGACCGATACTTGGTTTCGCCCGGTGAACATGGTGAATGCCCCCGATGGCACGCTCCATATTGTCGACATGTATCGCGAGACGATCGAGCACCCCTGGTCCATCCCAGACGATATCCATGCCGCGCTTGATTTGGAGAGCGGTCGCGATCGGGGTCGCATCTTCCGCCTCTCACCGCCGGGTTTCCGTCCGCCGAAGCCGCCGCGTCTCAGCCGGGCCACAATCCCGGAATTGGTGGCGACGCTGGAAAATCCCAATTCGTGGTGGCGTGAGACGGCGCAGCGACTGCTCGTCGAGCGCCAGGAAGCGTTAGCTGTGAATCCACTGCGCGCCTTGGTAGAAAAGAGTTCGGTCGAACTCGCTCGGCTTCATGCGCTCTACACCCTCGATGGGTTGGGCGCACTGCGGGAAGAGGATTTGATTCGTGCGCTCGACGATTCGGCTTCCGGCGTGCGAGAGCATGCCGTGCGACTGTCCATGAGCCGTCTGGAAAAATCGCCGGCGCTCCGGGAGCGAGTACTCGCGGCGGCGCGCGATGCGGAAATTCGCGTTCGCTATCAGACCGCCTTTGCCGCCGGGGGAATCGCAGGGCCGGCGGCCATCGAAGCGGAACTCGCCATTCTGGAACGCGACTCGGGGGACCGCTGGGTGCGCTCGGCCGTTTTTAGCGCGCCACCCATCCAGTGCGCGGCGTTGGCTGAGCGGGCGCTGCGCCTGCCGGCATTATCGAAAACCGAAGGCGGACGTGAGGCGTTGAGGCAACTGCTCTTGGTGGTGGGCGCTCAGGCCAAGCCAGAGATAATCGAGGCGGCCTTTGCCTCGTATACCGGTGGCTACGATGAGCTTTTTTGGCCGGCCTTGGGCGATGGTCTGCGCCAAGCCAGCAAAAATCTTCGGACGGCATTCACGGCGGAATCGGCGGCCGGTCGCCGGGCGGCGGAAGTGTTGTCGGCCGCCCAAGCTGCCGTGCGATCAGCGGATCAGCCGGTCGCCACGCGGGAGGCGGCGGTGGCGCTCTTGGCTTATGACGATTTTGCGACTTCGAGTCCGCTACTCGCGCCGTTGCTGACCTCGACGGAGCCATCCCTTCAGTCTGCCGCCATTCGTGTGCTTGGTACTTTCACTCGCGCGGATGTGGCGAGTGTATTGCTCGCGCCGTGGTCCGGGTACACGCCCGCCACCCGAGAATCAGTCGTCGCGGTGCTGATGGCGCGGCGCGAGCGTGTCGACGCGCTCTTGGCGGCCATCGAAAAGAAGGTGGTGCAGGCTGGGCAGTTGAGCGCGGCGCGGCGCACGCAGATTCTCGGTAATACCGACGCGGGAATCAAAGCCCGCGCGGCGCGCCTTTTTGGCGAGTCCACTTCGGCCACGCGGGCCGAGGCGATTGCGCGCTTTCGTCCCTCCCTCGCGCTCGCGGGTGATGCGAAGCGTGGTGCTGTGGTCTTCGACACGATCTGCGCCGCGTGCCACCGCTACGCGGGGCGCGGCATGGATATCGGCCCAAACCTCGAAACGGTTCGCGATTGGGACAAAGAGAAATTGCTCCTCAATATCCTCGATCCCAATCGTGAAGTCGCGCCCAACTACATCGCTTACAAAGTGGATCTCAAAGACGGCACTTCCCTCGATGCGATGATCGCCGATGAAAACGCCACGAGCATCACCTTCAAACGCGCCGGTACTGCGGATGAAACCATCCTGCGGCAGAACATCGTGAAGCTCACGGGATCAAACCTTTCGCTCATGCCCGAGGGACTCGAGGCGGCGATCACGCCGGAGGCCATGGCCGATCTCCTCAAATTCCTCGCGGCTCCGTGAGGTATGTTCGCGACGCCTGTTTCCTATGCGCACCGTTGTTGGACTGGTCGTTTCGTTGTGTTGGGCTGGCATAGCTTACGCCGCGGATGCGCCAGTCGAGTTAAAGGCCGGGGTGGCCCGCGCCGATATCACGCCTGAGCCCGACGTGAGGAACTGGGTTACGGGAAAGGCGTATGGCAGCGTGCGCGACCCTTTGAGCGTGCAACTGCTGTTGCTGGATGATGGCGCGTCCCGTGTCGCGCTTGTGCGTTGGGACCTCGTAGATGTTTCTGAGTCGGCTCGCGATGAGGTGCGGCGGGTGGTGGCCGCCGAGCTCAAGATGCCGCCGGAGAACATTCTCGTGCATGCCAGCCATAACCACTCCGCGCCGTGGTCGCCGGTGTGGACTCCGGGCCTGCGTGGACGTGAACGCGATACGTGGTGGGCCGTGCGCTACATGCCGGCGCAGAACGAATTTCCGCCTTTTCGCCGCTGGATGGATCAACTTCTACGCGGTGTGACGAGTGCGGCGCGGGATGCGGCGGGCTCACTGCGCCCCGTGTCATTGAATGTCACACGTTTCGCCGTGTCGGCGTTCCTCTACAATCGGCGGCCGCGCGCTCCCGCGTGGGGCCTCGCCGAGGGAAAGCGGCCTGCGACGATTTCCACCACGAGTCCCGCGTGGGACGCCGAGCTGTTGCAAAGCGGGGCGACCTTCGGGCCGATGGATCGCGCCATGACGCTGCTCGCGCTGCGCGACGCCGAAGGGAAAAACCTCGTCACGCTGTTCCACGTCGCATGCCACGCCGTGTCGATTTACCCGACCAATCCGGCGATTTCCGCCGACTGGCCCGGGTCGGCTTCGCGCGCCATCGCCGAAGTCGCGGGAGGCGAGGCGCTTTTCCTCCAAGGCTGTGCGGGTGACATAAACCCATTTCTTCGCGGCGAGCCGGGCGTCGCCCAAATGGCGGAAGGCTTCGCCAAGAAAGCCCGGCAAGCACTGCCCACCGCCGTCAAGCTGGAGACCGGTCCTCTCCGCGTGGCGCGTCGGGTGATTCTTCTGCCGCTCACTGCTGAAGCGCAAAAGCGGGTCGGCGAGCCGACGGTGGCAGCGGAGATCCAGGCGATTACCTGCGGGCCGCTCGCCATCGTGGCGCTTCCGGGCGAACCGATGACCGAGCTGGGGCTGGCGATTCGCGAGCGTTCGCCGTTTCCCCAGACACTCGTCCTCGGCTATTCCAACGGCAACGGCGCGCACTATGTCGGCATGCCGGGAGAAAAGGCTCGTGGCGGTTACGAAACGGGCGTGCCGGGCGCGGGGACGGAAGACTGCGCGCAGCTCATGATCGACGCGGCCAGCGATGCGCTGCGCGAACTTTACGCGAAGACGGGTCGTGCCCCTAAACCGTAAGTTCGCGGTCCGGCCGCAAACGAGCTCAGGGTTTTGCGCGCGTCAGGGTGACCAATTCTTTGGTCTTGCTGACGATTTTTTCCTCCAGCCCGGGACTCCAGGGACTGGGGCGGCCGTAGGGGATCATCGAGGTATCGCCCTCGTAGCGGCCTTCCTTCAAGATGCGTTCGTTGGGGATGTAAGCCATGACGTCAGTGGAGTAGCCGAAGACCCAGAGATTGCCTTGGTCCTCGCGTCGCAGGCGCAGACCGTAGTCGACGACGACTTCACCGCCGAGCGCCGCCCAAGAGAGATTGCCGATGCGCCAGGCCTGAATCGGGTAGCTGTAGTTGAGCACGGCATCACCTTTGTGGCGTAGCTGCTCGCTGACGGCGGCTGACCACGCCTGATACATTTCTTTGTTGGGTTGATCCTTTTCGGCGGCCTCTCGGAGAGCGGCAGCGGTGGGCTTGCGGGCGAAGGTGAGCGGGACATCCTCCAACGCGGAGGCGAACGTTCCCTCAATGCGGTTCAGCGGCTTCGCGAGGGCCCGGTCGGCCGCATCGGCGAGTGCGCGACCATGTTGCTCGGCGATCTCGATCGTGCCACGGGGCGAGGGATTGATATCGGCAGCGCAGCCGAGGGCGAAAAGCACCGTGGTGCCCGGATGGCGGAACTCCAACTCCACCACGGCTGCTCCCGCGTAATCGCCATGCCACTGGTAAAGGGAGAGGGTGGTATTGTGGCAGGCATACGAGACCAACAAGGCGCGCAAGGCGCCAGAGGTCGCATCATGAACGGCGAGCACGGGCACGCGCGGATCGGAAGGCCCGCGGAGCGTCCCATCGGCGCGGCGCGCGGCGGCATCGCGCTCCGTGTTTTCGCGGCGATTCATGCCGAAGGTGGCGGCATCTTCGCTCCAGGCGAGGGTGGCCGGAGCGAGTGCATCGAGCGCGGCGGAGCCAGCGGCGATCATCTTGGCTTCCAGTTTGGTGGCGTAATCGCGCGCTTTCGCCAGACCATCGGGAGGCAAAATGCGGAGCCCGATCAGATTCCCTTCCAACCACGGCGAGCAGTGAGTGTGCGAGGCGTTCGTCATCACGGCCGAGCGGGGCAGGCCGTAGCGCCGACTGAGTTCTGCGGCGACGTGGTCGGAGATTTCTCGCGGCAGACCCAGGAGATCGAGTGTGAGCAGGACCGCGCGGTTACCCTTGGCGTCAGAGAGTGCCAAGGCCCGGACCCAAAGATCCATCGCCGTTCCCTCGGCGGCGTGAGTGCGCACGGCATAGCCGGTCATCCAGACCCCGGCGTCGGGCGTAATTTTTTCCTTGGCCACACCGACCTTCCATCCCGCGCGGGTTGTAGGGGTGGTAGACTGACAGCCTGCCACGGCAACGAGGGTGAAAATGGACAGCAGCACGAATGCACTCCACCGGAGGGGAGTGAACGTGGGGGCCGATCGGCGTGTGAAATTGGAGGCGAGCATGAGGGGCGGGATATTATAGTATCTAAATAGTTACTTTAGGAGCGCACTTGGAGATGGAAAAACGAACGAGTAAGCACGTAGTTTGATCTCACGCTTATGATTCGCGCCCTGCTGTTCACGTTGAGTTCCCTCGCCATGATTTCCGCCAGCGCCCAGCCCGCCAATCGTCCGGAGCCTATTCAGCGGGCAACGGGCTTCGATGGAAAAGCCCCTTGGGTTTGCGCTCACGATACGGCGCTGGTGTTCACGGGGCAGGTCACCATGTCCGCGCCGCAAGGGACGGCGGGCATCCAAGCAGAAGCGGCCTGCGCGGCCTTGGCCGAGATACTCGCGGCGCAGGGCAGCGGCCTTGCGCGCGTGGTACGCCTGACCGCTTACGTCGCTCACGAGAGCGATGTCCTTGCGGTGGAGATGATGGTCAAAGCCCGCTTCGCGACGAGTCCGGTCGCTTTGACTTTGTTGCGTGGTCCCCTGGCCACTCCGGGCGCGCGGGTGGCTTTGGAAGCAGTGGCGACAAGTTCGCTGACTACTGCGGCGGTCCAAATTTCCAAGGGCGCCGCCGTCCTGCCGGCCGGTGCGAAAATCTTCATTTCCGGCCAAGCTGAAAAAGGCACCGATCTCGCATCGGGCGTTCGCCTCACGATGGCCGGACTGGAGCGCAGTCTCACGCATCTCGGCCTCGCGAAAGCTGACGTCGTGCAGGTGAAAGCGTTCGTTCGGCCGTTCGAAGATCATGCGGCCGCGATGAAGGAAATTGCGGCCTATTTCCCCAGTGGAACCGTGCCGCCGGTCGTGTTGGTCGAGTGGCAGAGCGAATTTTTCACCGAGATCGAACTGGTCGCATCGGCCAAAGCGATGCCGGCCCCGAGCGCCGGCTCGCTGGCCTATCCGTGGCTGCCGTGGCTCCCAAAGTCCCCACGCTACAGCAGCACATGTTACGTGGCGGCGGGTACTCCGCTTGTTTTCATCGGCGCGCTGGGCGCGGAAAAAGGGGACGCGCGAGAGCAGGTGAAGGCAACGTTTGCCCAACTCGGCTCCATCCTCTTTGACGCGAGCGCGGGTTTTCGGTCGCTCGTCAAGGCCACCTATTACCTCGGTGTGCCGCAGGCGCGGAACACGCTCGGTGACATCCGCGATGTTTATTTCGACCCGACTCGTCCCCCGGCTGCGTCTGCGTTGAACGTGGCGACCCTCGGGGTGCCCGGCCGCGCCCTGATGGTCGATATGATTGCCGTGCCGCTCAAGTGACGGCCCTCGCCGGTGACTGACCATGAGAGGTTAGCCGCGAGCCAGTTCACCCGAGCGCTTTTGGATCCCAGCGATCACGGTCGCGATGCGTTCCATCTCCGAGCGGGAGGCGAGCAGCTTGGTCTGGCCGAGCCACACGGCTTCCTCGACGAGATGGTCATTGACCGGGCACTGGCTGCGCTCGAGCCACGCTGCCATCGCGGCTTTGCCGTAGATGCGTTGATAGTGGGGATTGTTCGCCAGCGCTTTGACGTGGGCGGTGGTATTGAGCGCGGTGTAGCCGCTGCTGGCGGCGACGCCTTCCTTGGCGAGGGCTTGGAGGAATTTGGCGCGAGTGAGGCCGGAGAACTTGGCGGCCTCGTAGCGAAACATGTAGAGATGCCAGCCGCTGCGCGTGACGCCGCTGTAGAGGGAGGCCGGAGTGGTGCCCGGAATTTGGCTGAGCAGTTGGCTGAGATAAGCTGCGTTGGCCTCGCGGGTCTTGTACTGAGCCTCGAGGCGCGACATCTGCGCGAGAAGGAGACTCGCCTGAAATTCCGTCAGGCGGAAATTCGCGGCCCGCCCGAGGCTCGGGACGGGCTTGGGGGTGCCGGGCGTGTGGAAATTAAAACAGAGATTGGCGAAATTTTCGTCGTTGGTGATAACCGCGCCGCCTTCGCCCGCGGTGAAGTTCTTGCTCGCTTGAAAACTGAAACAGCCGCCGATGCCAGTGGTGCCGACCGGCTGCCCGCGCCACTCGGCGAGCGGTGCCTGGCAGGCGTCTTCGAGCAACGTGATATTCTTGCTCTTGGCCAGGGAGGAAATCGCGTCGAGATCGGCTGGGGAGCCGCCGATGTGCACCGGGAGGAGGAGTTTGGTCGCGGGCGTGATCGCCTTGGCCATCGTCGCTGGGTCGATTTGAAATGAAGCGGCGTCCGAGTCGGCGAAGATGGGCAACGCAAAACTGGCGGTGATCGCATTGAACGTCGCGACAAAGGTGTAGGGCGGCATGATCACCTCATCGCCGGGGCCAATGTTGAGAGCGCCAAGTGCCGTGAGGAGGGCCGTCGTGCCGGACGAAGTGGCGACGCAGTACTTCGCCTTCATTCGCGCGGCGTAGGCGGTTTCGAAGTCCTTCACCTTGGCCGCACCGCTCGCTGTCCGGCCCCACTTGCCACTGTGCAGCACGTCCAGCAGGGCCTCCTCGTCGCGATTGTCCCAAAGCGGCCACTCGGAAATCGGCTTCGTGACAGCCTTGGCCGGAACGGCGCTGGCCGCCGTTTCTGCAGCCGAGGTACGACTGACTCCGAGGGCGAGGCCGGCCGTGGCGGCGCTGCCGAGAAATGTGCGGCGGGAGAGTTTTGATTTCATGCGGTAGGGGAGATGGGAGTGAAAAATGCGCCGTCGAACTAAGGTGTGATCTCGAGGCGGAAAGTCTGCGGCCGGACGGTGACTGGCGCGCTAAGCACGATACGACCTTCAGCGGGGGCGGCGTGACCGTCTTTGACGTAAGGGTTATGAGGGAGAGCCGGCCAATCGAGGCGAGCACCGGATGGGACGATGATCCGCGTTTTGCCGTGCGTTACCCAACCGCCCAACTGGGTGTCGTCCCACGAGGCCGTGGTCGACTTTAACTTGGCCGCGGCGATCACCGACTTTGCGCTTCGCAGCGGCGTCGTCAGCTTCGGCATGAGCGTGACGTGGGCGGTGAAGGCGGGTTCTCCCTTCACGACGTACTCCAGCGTGCGATCATCGACGACATGCAGGGTGATCTGGGCGTGCTGACCGCCATAGTCGAGGTCGAGACCGAGGTCGTCGCCTTCGATGACCGTCGCCGCAACGGGAATGTGGCGGACGCCAGCGGGCGGTTGAAAATTAGGGTTCTCGTCGCCGGCGCGATGCGTAAATTTCGAGAGGTCACCGGTCGTAAAATTGCTCCACAGCGGTTGGAGTTTGGTGTTCCCGCCTCCCAAGACGAGCCCCGAGCTTTCATGATAGATGCTGATAAAATTTTGCCGATCTTGAATCCAGCGCCGTGGCGCTAGCGGCGCCGTGAAGGCCGACACCACGATGAACCAAGGCCCGCGCCGACGCACTGCTGCGGCGTTCTTGGTCAGGCGGAAATCGAAATCGTGCTCGGTGTCATTAGCCGCGGCGCCTTCGCCTTCCTCGCCCCATTGGAGCAGCGCGGCGGCATTGTCGGCCGGGAGGCCGCCTTTCCCTTTGGCCATCTGGTGAGCGAAATGAGTCCGGCCCTCCGCAGTCCGCACAAAGCCGACGATACCGCGCGTGACACTCGGGGCGTAGGGATTGCGCTCATCGACCGTCTCGACCTCGGTGCCGTCGGGATAGGTGAAGTGGGCGTGAAAGAGTGCCGCGCGACGCAACGGCTCGATCATGTCGCGGTCGCCCGAGGCCGCCGCGTAGATGCCGATGGCATCGATGTAGACGAAACCGTAGTTGATCACCGGGCCGACATGCTCCGACCAGTAGCCATCGACGTGCTGCTCGCCCACGGTGCGATGCATGAAGTCGCGCGCGATCTTTTCCCAGTCCGGTCGTTGAAAAACCTGGCTCGCGAAGTAGAGCCCCATTGCGTGGTGCACCGGAATGTTGGCCAGCGTTTTCGTCCCAGCGACTTCCTTGGCGATGCCGGTGAAGCCGAGCGTGAGTGCGCGATCCCAGCGTGCGCGCGCCTCGGCATTCATGGCGTTGCGGACGATTTGGTAGGCCCGAACCCACCGCGAATACGTCCAGGGCATGTAGATCTGACCCCACTTCGAACCATCCTTTTTAAGAAACAGCCATTTGCCGTCGGCATCTTGAGCGGGAATGAGTGCATCACCGCCCCGGATAATCGCGGCGAGGACATCGTCGCGATGGTAGAAAGGATTTTTGGAACTCTGATGCCCCCAAGCGATCGCCAGCGGCAAAATCACGTTTTGATCAGTCACGATCCAAAGCCCTTTCCCGAATTGTCCGTTGGCTGAATTCTGCGAGGCGAGAATGCCGGGAACCGCTGCGACCAGATCAGCGAGGCAGCGCTCTTTGAACTCAATCACCTCCGCCCGCAACCCAACGGCCACGGCGAGGAATATGAACAAAGAAACGATGCGGCGGAGGAGCGACATGAGGCGAGGTCAGACCTTGATACCTTTGCGCTGTAGGGATGGCAGGAGGAGATTGCGGAGATTGTCGCGGAGGATCAGCCGCTTTTCCGCCGCCGTGATATTGGCTCCGAGCACGCGGCCGATCTGCGAAGCGAAACTGCGACCGGCCACATCGCTGCCGTAGAGCACGCGATGTGCGCCAAGTTCGCGCACGGCCATCTCGACTTCGCCATACACGGGGTCACCACCGCCGAGGTCGGCGTAAACGTCCTTTTGCGCCCGAATCGCGCGGATGCCGAGCGCCCAATCGCCTCCGCCAGTGTGGCCGCAAACGAGTGGCACGCCGGGGTGGCGAACAGCGAGTTCGGCGAGCTCCATCGGCGTGGACTCCTCGGGTAAGTTGCCCTTGCCGCGCTGCTTGATCCACGTGTGCTGCAAGATGAGCGCCTTGAGCTCAGCCGCGCGCTGCACGATGGCATCGACCTCGGGTTTATGCGCCCGCCAGCCCACCCAGAGCTTGATGCCAATCATCGGGCCGTCAGCCACGCAGCGTTCCAATTCCGCGAGACTTTCCTTGGGGTACTTGGGGTTGAGGTACACGAAGCCGAAAACGCGCGAACTCCAATGCTTCAGGATTTCGAGGACGTCATCGTTGCTCTTTCGGAATTGCTCCGGTGTGGGTTCGTAAGTCCACGGTGGGCTCATGCAAATGCACAGCCGCTCCACGCCCACGCGGTCGGCGATGCGGAGTAGCTCCTCCATGCGGGCGGGCGGCGTGGGACCGGGCGTGGTGACGTGGCTGTGTACATCCCAGATGCCGAGCTTGCGCAGATCGTCGCCGCCCCAAGCCGGTGCGGTGATGGCTTCGGCGGGTGAAGTTTGAGCCGCCTGCACTGTCGAGGCGGTGAGCGGCAGGGCGGCGGCCAGACCGCCGGTGCGGATAAAGTCGCGGCGGTTCATGGCGAGCGGGTCAGGGCCATGCGGGCATGGCCGGAGCAAATCTCAGCAAGCTGAGTGGGAGTGAGGACTGACTCCTGCAGTTTCAACAGCGCGGACTCGAAGTAGAAATAAGGCGTGTGTGAGCCGAAGGTGAGGCGCAGGCCGGGAATAGTTTTCAAAAGATTCTCGATCCCCGCTGCTCCTTCCAACGTGGCGATTTCAAAGAAAACCCGTGAAGCGGAGAGGCGCTTCGCCAGGGCGTTTGACGCGGCGAGGGTGCGGGAAGTGGCGTTGAGCACCATCACTCGGGCGGCGCGATTTTTTTCCACGAGCTCGCCGAGCGGCGCGAGTTGGACCGGAGCGCCGCTGAAGACCGGACTCTGTGAGCGATCATCCTCCATCGTCACGGCGATCTGCACGAGGAGACCGCGCTGAGTCGCGAGAGCGAGCAGGCGCGCGAATCGTGCATCGTCGAGCGTGTACCCGTGGTAGTTGGGAAACACGCGGATTCCCGGCATGTGATGAATCTCATGGCAGCGACGCACCTCTTCCTCCCAATCGGGAAACACCGGGTTGATCGTTCCCATCGGCACCAAGAGTCCACCGCCATCGCGCGCGCACGACTCCGCGAGACCTTGGTTGAGTCCGCCCAGATCGGTGTGAAGAGCGCCTTCGAAACTGCCCGCCCACGCACTCGTCACGCCTTGCTGCCGTAATTTCTCGACCAATTGTCGCGGTGTGTGAGCCCACGACCGGCGCACGGGCCACTCGCCGAGCCAGACATTGGTATCGATCAATCCCCCGACGGAAGCCGCCTCCGCGTGGCCGACGGCGGGCCACGTCGCGGCGGCGAGCACGGCGGAGGTTTGGAGAAACTGTCGGCGGTGCATCACGGGAATTTTTAGACCGCGTAGTGCTGGGCGACCTTGCGCACCGCCGCGCCGACTTGGCGAATAAACCCTTCGTCCATGCCTTCGTGAAGAGTGCATTGGATGCCGGTCGAAAGAACGGCTTCGGCTTCCGGACACCGGACTTGGGTGTAATCCATTTTGGTGAGGCCCAGTTCCTTCACCGGCCATCGACCGGCGAAGAAGCCGTGCTGCTGAAAATAGGGCAGCTTGTACATCGGCACAGGGATGTAGCCCGCCGCGCAGGGGACACCCTCCGCTTTGAGCGCATCGACGAACTCGGCGCGGTTGCACTTAAATTTGTCCCACTGCGCGCGGAAGTAAAAAAACCAAAACGTCCCGCGGTCTTCCTTGTCCAGGGCGGGCGGCACGATTCCCGGTGCCGTGGAGAGCTCTTCGATCAGAGCGCGGCCGAGCGCGGCGCGTTTCGAGGCGATGCCTTCGAGTCGTTCCAACTGCACGGCGGCAAAGGCGGCCTGCAACTCGCTCATCCGATAATTCGAGGCGAGCACGGCGGTCTTG
Source organism: Opitutaceae bacterium (assembly GCA_965227745.1). GTDB lineage: Bacteria > Verrucomicrobiota > Verrucomicrobiia > Opitutales > Opitutaceae > GAS368. The sequence goes on from OZ245769.1 coordinate 728,390, forward strand.
TCCCACGTGTAAGTCGGGGTGCGTTCGTTGCCCTTATCCGAGAATTTCAGCAGGGCCGGACCGATCTTCGGATCACTGGACGCCACGACGCCGCCGTCGCCCGCGCCAATGTGTTTCGAGTCCATCAAGGAATGACAAGTGATGTGGCCGATGCGGCCGACGGTCTGGCCGCGATACTTCGCACCCCAGGCTTGAGCGCAGTCTTCGATGAGGACGAGGCGGTGTTTGTCGGCCAACGATTTCAGCGCCGAGAGATCGCAGGGCGTGCCGGCGAGATGGACCGCGATGATGGCCTTGGTCCGCGGCGTGATCGCTTGCTCCACGGATTTCACATCGAGATTATAGGTCGCAGCGCCCACATCGGCGAAGACGGGTACGCCTTGCTGGAACAGAATTCCGGTGACGGTACCGATGTCCGTAATCGGTGTCGTGATCACTTCATCTCCCGGGCCGATCCCGGCGGCGGCGATGGCGATGTGCACTGCGGCGGTACCGGAGGAGCAGGTTACGACGTACTCGTGTGGACAGTATTGCTTAAAGCGCTCGATGAAGAGGGTCGTCTGCTTATTTGCCGAGCGTCCGGCCCAATAAAAAAGTGAAGGCTGATCGATCGCGGCGGCCAGTTGCGCTTTCTCGCGCGCATCCCAGCGGATGCGTGCGCCGAGCTTCGCCGTCACGGCTTTGGGCCCGCCGTTCTTGGCGAGTTTGTTAGCGTCGCTGACCGCAGGTGTATCGGCCGCGCCCGCGGTTGCGGGGAGACTGGCGGCGAGGAGTGCCGCGGAGTTGACGTACAAGAAATCCCGACGGGAAAGAGGCGAGGGCATGACGAAAGGAGGGGAGAGTGGGTGGCGCGGGGGAAACTGTCCTCGGCTAACAGGTCGCCTCACTGGTAACCGGATGGTTCACAGATCGCCCTCAGTCAGGCTGCCGATGCCGGGAAGTAAACGGCATTTTAGGTTTACGTGGACTGGATGGTAATCGACGGACTCTGCTGAAATAAGGAGCGGGTCCTCACTTCAGCTCTTCGATGAAGGAAAGCAGGTTGGCCATATCTTGAACGGTGAGGCCTGCTTCCAGACCCTCGGGCATCAAGCTGCGGCCGGCTGACGTGCTGCCGCGAACATTTGCTCGGGGCAAGTTGACCTCGGCGCCACCCATGATTTTCAGTCCGAGACCGCTGACATCATCGCGGGTGATGACGCCGGTGAAGGTGTTGCCGTCCTTCGTCGTCACGTCGTAGGCGATGTACTGCGGAGCGACTTCCTTGTGCGGTTCGAGAATGGCGGTGAGAAGCGCTTCGCGACCCTTGGTTTTCACCGTGATAAGATCGGGCCCGACGGCGATGCCTTCACCTCCGGCCTGGTGACAGAATTGGCAACGCGTTGTGTAAATAGTATGCCCGGCCTTGGCATCGCCCTTGGTGGACACGGCAGGTTGAAACTTGACGGTGACCTCTTCGCGCGAAGGAGGGATGACCGCCGCTAGGGCCGACTTTGCGAGGGCGGAAATGGACGGGTTCTTGTGGTTAGCCAAAGCGGCGACTTGGCTCGCGGGGAGATCGGCGGCGCGGATTCCACCGGCTTTGATCGCATTGAGCAGCGCAGTGGCGCGGTCATCGCGCGATCCGAGGGCGGCGAGGGCGGCGTCGCGCGCGGGCGGAGCATAGTTTGGCCAAGCTTTGATCAAGGCGGTAGTGACTTCGGGCTTCGCGTGGTGGGCGAGGGCCTTGATCGCGGCTGTCTGGACCTCGGGTGGCTGACCGGCAGCGAGGCACGCGGCGAGCGCGGGCTGGGCCTGCTCATAGGGCGCGACTTCAAGCAACTCGATGGCCTCGAGGCGAGCGGGGGTGGTGGCTTTGGCCTCGGCGGCGGTGGATGCCGCACGGCTGAAGACGCCGGACAATTTATTGCCGGTGTCAGTCTCAGTGATGGTGCGGTGTGCGCGCTTCAAGCCGTCGCCGAAGGCGCGCAGCCATTGCGGCGACACCCCGGGCTGCGCGAGAAAATCAATCAAGCTGGCGCTGGCCGCCGGACGGGCCGCCGCGGCAATTTCGATCAGGCGAGCGACGAAGGGAGCGGCCTTTTTCGCCGAGGAGAGATCTTGGGTGAAGGCGGGGAGAAGCGTATCGATCACCGCTGCGGGCGATCCGCTCAAAAGGGCAGCGGAGATCCATGGATCGGTCTGGTCGCGCAGCGCGAGTTGGCGATAGGTGTCCGCGAGCGCGGGCGAAGTCGAGGCGGTGAAGGCGAGTTGGAAGCGCACCCGCACATCGGCATCGGTGGCGAGCGCCGCGAGTTTCTCGACCAAAGTTGGTGGTGGCGTGCCGCTGAGAAGTTTCTCCGCGTCGACGATGGCTCGTTCACGCACGCGCGGGTCGGCATCGCCTAGGGCGGCGGCGACGGGTTCTGCGGTCAATGCGCCTAGTCCGGCGAGCGCGCTGAGGGCGTGAAGGCGGGCGAGGGAAGATTTGGATTCACGAAGGAGGGCAAGCAACAGCGGTACGGCCGTTTTGTCCTGGCGCTCGTAGAGCAGGCGGGAGGCGGTGTCACGGTGCCAGCCATTAGGGTGGGCGAGGGTGGCGACCAATTCGGCGGTGCTGGCCTTGCCGAGTGCGACGCTCGCGCGGCGATTCCAAGTATTTCCTTCCGGCACCAAGCGATAGATGCGACCGCGGTCGTTGCCGCTGTTCAGATCGAGGTGCTGCTTGATCTCCTCCGGCAAACTCCACGGGTGCTCGATCACTTCGCGATACATGTCGCAGACGTGCAGTGTGCCGTCGGGGGCGTTGGCGAAATTCACCACGCGCACCCAAGTATCGGTGCTGGCGGCAAATTCATAAGTCTGCTCATCGGCTGGGCGACGACCGATGAGGCTCGCGCCATCGGCGTAGATTTTTTTGCGGTGGATGAGTTGTCCACCGGCGTCGCCCGAGAATGTGTTGTTGACGAAGTCTTCGCCGTAGGCGTCGCCGCGGAAAACGGTCGTGCCGGTGGCACCGGTAAAATATCCGCTCACGCGCCCGCCGCCCTCGACCACGCCTTTGACCACACCGGAGATGCGCCAGCGGGTGCGCACGATGCGCCAAGGCTCATCGGGGCTGATGCGGAAGACCTCCGCCGCGCCGCCGTCGGCCGCGATGCTCTGCCGCGCTGCGGGCATGGCGAAGAAGGGATCACGCGCCGCGTAACGATCATCGTATACGAAAAACTGCAGGTGATCGGAGTTGGAGCAGACAAATTTTCGACCGTAGTTGTCGAAGCTCATGCCGTACTGGCCGCCGCCGGCCTCAAAACCAAACTCGTAGGTGCGCGGATCGAACCAGAAGTCGCGGGAAGCGAGTTCTTCTGCGGGCAGGTCGGGGCGCTTGGGGCTGCTGATCTTGCCGCGGTTGCCGCTGCCGCTCTGGACGTGGACGCGGTTGTCCTGGCCCCACTGGAGGCAATTGAGCATGGCCTGGACATTGATCGCTTTCAGTCCGGTGCCGAAACCAGTGAACACCTTCTCGCGGACTTCCGCGCGACCGTCGCCGTCGCGATCTTCGAAGCGCCAGATATCGGGCGTGGCGGCGACGAAGAGCCCGCCATTGGCCCAGATCAAACCCGTGGGCAGAGGCAGGTCGTCAGCGAAGACTTTACTCGTCTCATAAAAGCCGTCGCCATCCTTATCCTCCAGCACCGAGATGCGGCCAAGGTGCGGAGTTTCGTCGCGGCGCTCGGAGTAGTCGATCATCTCGCAGACGAACATCCGCCCGTTTTCATCGAAGCAGATGGCGACGGGATCACGGACCTGCGGCTCGTGAGCGACGAACTGCAGTTTGAAGCCCGGCTTCACTTTCCAAGTCGCCACGGCGTCCTTGGGCTCGACGGCGGGGTAGCGTGGCAATTCCTTGGCGGCATCGAAGCCCACTGCGGCCCGCGTGCTGGGCGCGGTGGCGTTGGGATTGCGCGTAGTCAGGCCATCGGCCGCTAGCGCCGAACCCGCGGCAAAGGAAAGAAGGAAGACAAGAAAGCGTTTCATACGGAAAGATTCGGCGTCGCGCTGAACGTGACCCTGCAAGAAATTCATGGGTAGCTCCAACTTATTACCAGCTCCCGATTTGTTTACGTAAACCGGGATAGCACAAGCCCTCGCTTACTGGGTCGGATGGGCAAGAGCCGGGACTGGATGGTGAAGTGAATTGGGCGGCTGGTGCCTTTGAAGTCGTTCGGCGAGCGCGAGTGAGAATCACGCGTGCATGAATGGGAATAGCTTGTGGGCAATGAAAGCTTCCCCTGCTCGGACAATTCTGCACTTTTCGGGCGTCCCATGCCGCATGACTCGATGATTTCATCCTCCGACCTCGGTTGCAGTGTCGTTGGCAAAAACGTAAGCCCGGTGGAACTCAATTAAGCTAAAAATGAGACTCTACTTCATGGGGATTTGTGGCACGGCGATGGGCAACGCGGCGCTCTTGGCGCGGGCGGCTGGGCACGAGGTGCTCGGCGCAGATACCGGCGTTTATCCGCCGATGAGTACAGTGCTCGCCGAGGCGGGCATCACGCTGCACGAGGGCTACGATGCCGCGCGCCTGGAAAAGCTCGCGCCCGACCTCGTCGTCGTCGGCAACGCCATGTCGCGCGGTAATCCCGAGGTCGAGTGGCTGCTCGATACGCGCGCGATTCGCTTTACCTCGCTGCCCGCGATGCTCTACGACCTCGTGCTGCAGCGCCGGCGCAACATCGTCGTGTGTGGCACGCACGGCAAGACCACCACCACCTCGCTCACGGCGTTTCTCCTGCGCGAAACCGGGCGCGATCCGGGCTTTCTCATCGGCGGGGTGCCGCAGGATCCACCGGTCGGCAATCATCTGGGCACCGAGGTAGATCCCTTTGTGATCGAGGGCGACGAATACGACAGCGCCTTTTTCGACAAGCGCAGCAAGTTCATCCACTACGCGCCGCACATCGCGGTGTTGAACAACCTCGAGTTCGACCACGCCGATATCTTTCGCGACGTGCAGGATATCCAGCGCACCTTCACGCACCTCACGCGCATCGTGCCGCGCAATGGCTTCGTCGTGCTCAATGGCGACGACGATAATCTCCGCGCCCTCGGCGCGATGAGCTGGACTCGCGTGGTGCGGGTGGGGCTCGGTGAAAGCTGCGATACGCGCATCGTGAATTTCACCGAGTCCGCTGCCGGGACCGAGTTCACGCTGCTGTGGCGCGGGCGCGAGTGGGCGCGAGTGAAGTGGTCGCAACCCGGGCTCTTCAACGTCCGCAATGCCGCGATGGCGGCCACGGCCGCTGGGCTCGCGCTCGATCCTACCAATCCCACGGGGCTCAATCTCGGTTCACTCGTGAAATTCCGCGGGGTGCGCCGCCGGCAGGAAGTTCTTCTCGCCACGCCGGCGCTCACTGTCATCGAGGATTTCGGGCATCATCCGACGGCGCTGGCGGAGACGCTTCAGTCGTTTCGGGCCCGCTTCCCGGGGGCGACCCTCACGGCGCTGTTCGAGCCGCGGAGTAACACTGCGCGCGTCAAAACGCTGCAGGCTGCCTTTACGCGCGCGTTCGGGTTTGCCGATGAGATTTACCTCGGTCCGGTCAACCGGCCCGAAAAACTAAAGCCCGAGGAGCGCTTCGACCCCGAGGCGGTCGTCCAGCATTTGGAAACGCAGGGCCTCGAGGCTTACCATGCGTCAACCAATGCGGCGCTTTATGATCGACTCGCGGCCAATGTCTTCGGGGCGGCGCGCTCGACTGCCCAGAAACCGCGGATCGTGGTCTTTTTCTCCAACGGGTCCTTCGACGGCATCATCGGAAAATTTGTCGCTGCAGCCAAGGGGTAGGCGGGCGCGTGGGCCAAAGGATACCTGTCAGCCGTGGGCCATCGGAATGGACCGCGCGGTGGGCGAGGTGGCCGGAGCAGGGGCGACGGCGAGCAGGTTGCTGAGCAGCGTTCTAAATTTCCTAAGGTCGAGCGGCTTCGTCATGTGCTCGTCCATGCCGGCGGCGAGGCAAAGTTCGCGGGTGCCCTTGGTCGTCGAGGCCGTGAGGGCGATGATCGGGGTGTGGCGGCCCTCGGTCTCGGCTTCGCGGATGCGACGGGTCGCGGTGTAGCCATCGAGGTCGGGCATCGTCAGGTCCATCAAGATCGCATCGTAGCGATTATTGAGCGCGAGCCGGATCGCCTCCTCGCCCCCGGCGGCGAGTTGCGGATCGAATCCGTGGCGTTGGAGAAACACTTCGAGCAAGAAACGATTCGTCTCCATGTCGTCGACGACGAGGATGCTCGGGCGACGGCCATCGATCACGACCGCAGCCGGTGCTTCCTCGGGCTTCTCGTCCGGTAACGCGACCGGGGTGGCGGTCAACGAAAACGAAAATTCCGATCCCGCTCCGGGCTCGCTCTTCACCTTGATCTCGCCGCTCATCAGCGAAACGAGGCGCTGACAAATCGCTAGGCCCAGCCCCGTGCCGCCGAAGCGCCGGGTCGTGGAGGCATCGGCCTGCATGAACATCTGGAAGAGTTTTTTCTGCTTTTCCTCCGCGATACCGATGCCGGTATCGCGCACCCGGACCTCGAGTTGGCCCTCAGCGCCGCCATCGATGGAGGCATCCCATTTCAGGTAGAGGGTGACTTGGCCGCGGGGCGTGAACTTGATGGCATTGTCCAGCAGGTTGAGAATAATTTGGCGGAAGCGAAGCGCGTCACCGGCGATGAGCAGCGGATTCAGCACCTGCGCCTCGAAACGCAGATCGATCTTCTTTTCCTGCGCCCGCGCGGCGAGGAGGCGCAGCACTTCCTGGGCGACTTCGACGGGGGCATAGGGCAATCGCTCCAGCACAAGGCGGCCCTCCTCGATCTTGGAGAGATCGAGAATATCATTGATGAGTGAGGTGAGGCGCGCGCCTTCGCCGGTGATGGTGGAGAGATAGCCGCGCTGCGTCTCATCGAGCTTGGTGTCGGCAAGCAGGTTCGCGAAACCCATCACCGCATTCAGCGGAGTGCGGATCTCGTGGCTCATGACGGCGAGAAAGTCGCCCTTGGCCCGATTGGCCTCATCGGCGACAATCTTGGCGGTGTGCAACTCGCGCTCTGTTTCCGCGCGCTGGCGAATCTCGGCGCGCATGACGGCGAGCAGCGTCGCATTAGTCAGCAAGATGCCGATGAGAAAGCCCATGCCACCGAGTGCCACGGCGCGAGTGACGGCCAGAGTCGTGACGCGCGAGTCGATGGGAAATTCGAGCGCCCCGCCGACCCACTCGGCGAAAAGCGCCCCGCCAATCGCGAGGAAAAACGTCACGATGCACGTCGCCCGCGAAAACTCCGGGCCCGCGCCGCTCTTTTCCACTCGCTTGCGACAGAGATAGCAGGCGGTCAGCGACAGCAACACCAGACACACCGCGTCTAGGCGGTAGCGCAAAAAGCTCTCAAGGTATGAGATGGCTGGCATGCGGGTAGTGGGCTGCTATAGCCAAGTTGCCGCGTGCCAAGGCCGCCTTCAAAAGGCGGATTTACTTATCTGTTACTTATTTGAGAATGAACGGCCATGGGTGATGCTACTTGAGGTGAACCCCCCATGTCGGTGGCGCTGAGCCAAGGCCATGCCGAACGACGCGGGCCTCGCGCTCAGAGCGCGCGACGGTCGAAATCTGGACACAATCACGCCGCGCGAAGCGGTGTGCGCAATCACCGCAAACGCGGGCCGTCGCGACGCGAAACCTTACTGTGCCTGTTTTGCGACTTTGCGGGTCGACGGCTCTTCGCCCGCGGGCAGCGCGAGCAGATCGTAGTCTTCGTAGCCCGTGATTTTAACGGTTACGAATTCCCCGACCGGCATCGTGAGCGGCAAGTAGATGCGGCCATCGATATCGGGCGCGTCGGCCTCACCGCGGGCCACACCCGGCTCTTCGACGAGGGCCTTGATCGTGCGGCCCACGAAGCTCTTGCTGACCTCGGCGGCGATCTCCTTCTGGAGCTTCATCACGCGGTGCCAGCGGGCTTCCTTCAGCTTCTTGGGAATCTGGTTTTCCATCTTCGCTCCGCGCGTGCCCTCTTCCTGGGAGTAGCGGAAGACACCGAGGCGCTCGAACTTGGTCTCGCGGATGAACTCGCAGAGTTCATCGACGTCGGCCTCGGTCTCACCGGGGAAGCCGACAATAAACGTGGTACGAACCGCGATGCCGGGGATGCCGGCGCGAATGCGCTTAACGAGATCGCGGATGTAGGCCGACGACGTCTCGCGCTGCATCTGGCCCAGCATGTGGTCGCTGATATGCTGGAGCGGGATGTCGATGTAGCGGGCAACCTTTGGGCACTCGGCGATGGTCTTGATCAACTCGTCGCTCCAATGCGCCGGATGCGTGTAGAGCAGGCGAATCCAGAAATCGCCCTCGATGGCGTTGAGCTGGCGGAGGAGGGTGGTGAGGGCGGTGCCGCGCGAGGAGTCGACCGGCGTGCGCGGATTGGGCCGCTGCTCCCACGTATCCATGCCGAAGAAGGTCGTGTCCTGCGAGATCAGGTTGATCTCCTTGACGCCCTCTTTCACGAGCTGGCGGGCCTCGGCGACCACGCTCTCGATCGTGCGGCTGCGATGGCGGCCGCGGATCTGCGGGATGATGCAGAAGGTGCACGGGTGATTGCAGCCCTCGGCGATCTTGATGTACGCGAAATGTTTCGGCGTGAGGCGGAAGCGCGGCGTGTTGTAGTCCGGGATGTAGGTGGACTTGCCCTCGATAAACGACAGGGGACCGGCGTTGGCTTCGCGCTCTTTCTCGTAGAGCCCCTCGATGATTGGGCCGACCTTGGTGACCTGATCGAGGCCGATAAAGGCATCGACCTCGTCATGCAGGGAGGTTGAGAGGTCTTTGGAAAAACGCTGTGACATGCAGCCCGCCACAATCAGCTTCTGGCTGGCGCGGCGCTTCTTCATCCCCCGGTTCTGGTGAACCTCGAGGATGTGCCCGATGGACTCTTCCTTGGAGGAGTCGATGAACGAGCAGGTATTGACGATCACCACATCCGCTTGCTCCGCCTCGGGGATGACCTGCATGCCGGCCTGATGCAGGTGGCCGACCATGATCTCGGAATCGACGAGATTCTTAGCGCAACCGAGGGAGATGAGACTGACTTTTACCATGGGAGGAGCGTACGAAGGAGGGCGAAATCGGCGAATGAAAAAACCGCGGCCGAGAGACCGCGGTTCGGAAAACAAGTGGGCCCGGGCGGCGCTTACTTCTTACCCTTGGCGGCGACCTTAGCGCGCTCTTTCTTGCGCTTGAGATAGGCGGCGCGGCGTTTGCGTTTGATGTGTTTGTTGAGTTGTTGGCCCATGGTTTTGGTAAGAGTGAAGGGTTTTTCTTTCACACGCCGTCGGGAGAGTCAAGCGCCCATGCCGGTGGGTGGTGACTCAGTTTACTTTAGATGAAATTTGGGAGTGACCGCCGGTGGGGCGGCATCGAAGCTGGAGGAGTTACCTGCTACCCGCTTTTCGCGTCTGTTTCGTTTCACCCCCTCCTCTTGTCGTTATGCGATTCCCCCTGCGTTTTACCTCCTGCCTCGCTGTCTTCGTGTTACTGATTTGTGGCCTGCGTGCGGCTGATAAGCCGGCCGGGCTCGAGCTCAGGGAAGGGGATCGCGTGATCTTTTTGGGCGACGCGCTAATCGAGCAGGAGCAGCACCACGGGTGGATCGAGCTCATGCTCACGACGCGCTTCGCGGACCGCAACGTGACCTTTCGCAACCTCGGCTGGAGCGGCGACACGCCCGGCGGCGCCTCCCGCGAAGGCCTAAGTTTGCTCCAAGCGGGCCGCGAGCCGGCGGGCGAGGGGTGGGCGCAACTCGTGAAGCAGCTCGAGGACGCGAAGCCCACGGTGGCCTTCATCGGCTATGGCATGGCGAGTTCGTTTGATGGCGCGGAGGGGCTGGGGCGCTTCCGGACGGATTACACGAGGCTCCTGGAGACCATCGAAAAGATTTCGCCCGGCGTGCGGTTCGTGCTCCTGACGCCGAGCCGCCACGAGGCGCTGGGCGCGCCATGGCCGAATCCCACGCCGCACAATGAGCAACTCGCGGCCTACGCGGGTGTCGTGCGCGAGCTGGCGACCGCGCGCCGCGCGCCGGTGATCTCGCTGTTTGACCTGCTGCAGTCGCCCATGGACAAGGGTGCCAGCACGGGCGCGGCCAGTCGGGCTGCTGCGCTCACGCAGAACGGTATCCAGCTTAATACTACGGGCTATCGCGTCGCCGCGCAGGTGATGGAGGAGCAGTTGTTTGGCAACGCCGGTGCTTGGCGCGAGAGCGCGCAGGCGGAGCCACTGCGGCAGGCGATCTTGAAGAAGAACGAGGCGTTCTTCCACCGCTCGCGCCCGGAGAACATGGCGTACATCTTCGGCTTCCGTAAGAAGGAGCAGGGCAACAATGCCGGCGAGGTTTTGCAGTTCGACGATCTCGTGAACGCCGAGGAAAAGCGCATCGGTCAACTCCGCGGGCTGCGCGCGGGCGTGACGGTTCCCGAAGTGCCGCGTCGCGTGGGCAATCTAGTGACGAAGACCACCCCGCAGCCGCATCCGGCTTTCGAGGTGGCGGACGGTTTCGAGGTCACACTCTGGGCGGAAAATCCGCAGCTTAACAAGCCGATCCAAATGAACTTCGACGGCGCCGGCCGCCTCTGGGTTGCGAGTTCGGAAGTGTACCCGCAGATCGAGCCTGGCCAATTGCCGACCGACAAGATCATCGTCCTTGAAGACACCACCGGGGCCGGTCGGGCGGACAAGGCGACGGTCTTTACCGACGGCCTGCTCATCCCGACGGGCATCGAGGTCGGCGACGGCGGCGTGTACGTTGCGCAGAGCACGGAGCTGCTGCACTTCAAGGACACGGATGGCGACGGAAAGGCGGACGTGCGTCGCGTCGTGCTCAGCGGCTTCGGCACCGAGGACACCCACCATAATCTCCACACCCTCCGCTGGGGGCCCGACGGACGGCTTTACATGAACCAGTCGGTCTATACGCGCACGAATGCCGAGACGCCGACGGGGGTCGTGCGGCTCAAGGCCGGCGGCATCTTCCGCTACGATCCGCGCGACGACAAAATGGAGATTCTCTATCGCGGCTGGGTGAATGCGTGGGGCCATCAGTTCGACGATTTCGGTCAATCCTTTGTGACCGATGGCGCGGGCAACCAGGGTGTGAGCTGGGCCGTGCGCGGCGCGACTTACTTTACCCTCGCCCCCGCGCGGCGCATCTTGCAAAGCGCGAGCCCGGGTTCGTATCCGAAATATTGCGGCCTCGAAATCATCCACACCATGCAATTTCCCGACGACTGGCAGGGCGACGTGATCACGAGCGATTTTCGCGCGCATCGCGTGGTGCGTTACAAAGTCACTGAGCAGGGCGCGGGCTTCGTCACGCAAGAAATGCCGGATCTGCTGCGCACGACCGACGCCACGTTCCGCCCGCTCGACGTGAAGCTCGGGCCGGATGGTGCGCTCTACATTGCCGACTGGAGCAATCCCATCATCCAGCACGGTGAGGTGGATTTCCGCGACACCCGTCGCGACAAGGTCCACGGGCGCATCTGGCGCGTCGCGGCGAAAGGCCGCCCGGCGCTCGCGAAGGTCGACTTCACGAAGCTCTCCAACACCGCGCTGCTCGACAAACTCACCACGCCCAACGGCTACGACCACGAGCGCGCCAAGCGCCAACTGGTCGAGCGCGGCGCGGCCAAGGTGTTGCCCGACCTCGATGCGTGGACGAAGGCTCGCCCCACGTCCGAAGAGAAAGCGCGGCTCAATGCGCTCTGGACCTACCAAGCGTTTAACCAAGTGCCGGCGACGCTGCTCACCGAATTGCTCGGCGCCAAGGATGCCCGCGTGCGCGCCGGCGCGCTGCACGCGCTGCCTGAGACGGGGTCGCTCGCGGTGCTCGAAAAACTCGTCGCCGATGCGCACCCGCGCGTGCGCCTCGAAGCGGTCCGCGCACTCGGCCGCGAGGGCTCGGCCCGCGCCGCCGAGGTAGCGCTGACCGTGCTCAATCAGCCGATGGACCCGTTCCTCGACTATGCCCTCTGGTTGACCATCAACGAACTCGCCGAGCCGTGGCTTGCCGCGGTGAAGACGGGCGTCTGGAAATTTGATGGCCGGGAGAAGCAACTCGAGTTCGGCCTCAAGGCCGTGGAGCCCGCGCTGGCGAGCGATGTGCTCGGCCAGCTCATCGCGGGTAAGCCGCTTGCGCGCGACGGCTCTGGCCCGTGGATCGAGCTCATCGGCACGGCGGGCCGGAGTCAGGAGCTGAAGCAATTGCTCGACCAAGTTGTGAGCGGTGGCTTCACCGACGACGCAACGGTGCGCGCCCTGACGGCGTTGGCGGAGGCGGCGCGCCTGCGCAGCGCCAAGCCGGCGGGTGACGTCGCGACCTTTGGCGCGCTGCTCACCTCGGCAAATGAGAAAATCCGCGTGGCCGCGCTTCAACTCGTGGGCGCGTGGAAGGTGGCGGCGTTCCTGCCGCAGCTCGTGAAGGCGGCGGGGAATGCCGCCGCGTCACCGGCGGAGCGCACGGCGGCGCTGGCCTCGACGCGCGAGATCGGTGGCGCGGGCGCGATCAAGGAATTGAAGCAGCTTACGACCGCGGCGACTTCACCGGTGGTGCGGCGCGAGGCGGTGGTGGCGCTGGCGGGCTTGGATCTGAATGCGGCCATGCCCGAGGTCGTCGCGTTGCTGAAAGGAACCACGGACGAAGCGGAAGCCTCCGCGCTGTGGCGTGGCCTGCTCGGCGTGCGTAGCGCCGGGGCGCGGCTCGCGACCGAGGTACCCAAGGCCCAACTCCCGAAGGCCGTTGCGATGGCCGGCCTGCGCCCCGCGCGTGAGGGCAATCAGAACCCGGCGCTAGTCTCCGCGCTGCTGCTGGCGGCGGGTTTGAAAATTTCCGATGTGCAACTCTCGCCCGCCGAACTCCAAGCGATGGCCCGTGAGGCCGCGCTCAAGGGTGATGCGGCGCGAGGTGAGCGCGTGTACCGCCGCGTGGAGCTGGCGTGTACCGCGTGCCACGCCATCGGCGGTGTCGGCGGCAAAGTCGGCCCCGATCTTACCAGCATCGGCGCCAGCGCGCCGGCGGATTATCTCGTGGAATCGATTTTGTATCCTAATGCGAAGGTGAAGGAAGGCTATCACTCCGTCATGCTCGCGACGAAGGACGGTCAGGATATCAGCGGCATGATCATCAAGGAAAACGCCACCGAAGTCGTCCTGCGCAACGCCGCGAACGTGGAGGTCTCCGTTCCCGCGAAGGACATCACGAAGCGCACCAACCTCGGCTCGCTGATGCCGGCGGGACTCATCGACACGCTGCTGCCCGAGGAGCGACTCGATCTCTTCAAGTTCCTCTCGATGCTCGGCAAACCGGGCGACTACGATGCCTCCAAGGGTGGCGTGGCCCGCGCGTGGAAGCTGTATCTGGCCACGTCGCAAAACGAGCCCGCCGGCACCGACCGCGTGACCAAAGGCGACTTCACGCTGCCCGACTGGATCGCCACGACCTCGCTCGTCAACGGCGACGTGACCAAGGAAGCGGTGGCCGCCACCTATCCCAACTACGTCGGCTTCCGCGGCACTCGCGGCCTCTACGCCGCCGTGCAATTCGAAGCGCCCAAGGCCGGTCCGGTGAATCTCGCGCTCAAGGGAGCCGTAAGAAACGCGTGGCTCAACGGCAAACCCGTGAAGCCCGGCGCTACGCTCACCGGCGAGGCCAAGGCCGGCGTCAATGTCCTCGTCTTCTATATTCTGGAAAGCGAGCTCCCCGATGTGCTGAAGGTGACTTCGAGTGACGTGACGTTTGTGGTGAATTGACGCTCTTATATTTTTAATATTAGCTCAAATGATCCCAAACGTTTTCATTAGCAGCACGATTGCCGACTTGCACTATTTGCGCGACGCATTGCGAGACGCCGTTGAAGATTTGGCCTATCGACCAATTATGAGCGATTACGGCGAAGTCGGTTATCTTGCTGCCGCGACGGCCGCCGACTCTTGCTACCGGACCGTAGCTCAATGCCATATGGTCGTCCTTATTGTGGGGCGACGTTATGGGAGCGTAGATAAAGATGGAATTAGTGTCACGCATCGTGAGTTCCTTACGGCGCGTGAGAAGAAACTCCCGATTGTATCGTTTGTTGAGTCGGATGTATTATCATTTAAGCAGGTTTACGACGCTGATCCGAATGCGCCATTGTGGGATAATTTTACTCGGATGGATAATCCTCGCGCTATTTTCAAATTGCTCGACGAGATCCGTTCATCGCCAACATTCAATTCCTGCATTGGGTTTAACTCAGCGGGGGAAGCTAAGCGTTTACTTAAACTTCAAATCGCCGATTTTGTCGGCGAGCGGCTCGCGGAAATAGTTAGGCCACTCAAAGCTGAGGTTCAGGACGTGTTGGCGGAGGTAAAGGCTATTCGGCAAGAGCTCCAGGCTGATGGGCGTGGTGCCACAAACATGGATCGATACGCTCGCGTTCTTCGCTCTCTGCTAGATGACCGTGCTGCTAATTTTCGTAGATTTCTTGAGCAGATTTTTAACGACCTTGATGCGGCAATACCAGTTGTCCTTAATAGTTCGAGTTTCGAGGAAATTATCACCGCTGCGCAGTATAAATTGGAGGTGAATGATGATGAGTCACTTCGGCGTAATGCTTTTTCTGCAGATAATCTCGATGCCGGTAAGATGAAGTTTGCTCACAACGGCTTGGAGGGGTTTTATTATATAACACGAGATCGAAGAATTATAATTGATACGCCTCAGTTTTCATTTTTCAAAAATATTGTTCAGGCGATAAACGCGCGGAAGTATTAACGCGTTTAATTTTTTGGCTACGTGTTTAGTTGATTTGGTGCCTTTCTGTAGCGTGCTAATTTTTTATTTACGACTGCTGCACTGCGCATCGCGCAATCTCGTTTTGTAGCTTGGCTCTCAGGTAAGGCGCGGTGGGGCTGCGCTTTACTTTGAGCAGGCCGGCGAGGGGGCCTTGGTACATGAGTTCGCCGCCGTCGGGGCCGCCGACGGGGCCGAGTTCGATGATGTAGTCGGCTTCGGCGAGTAAGTCGAGGTGGTGCTCGATCACGACGACGGTGTGGCCTTGGTCGACGAGGGAGTGGAGGACGCGGATGAGCTTTTCGCAGTCGCTCAGGTGGAGGCCGATGGTGGGCTCTTCGAGCAAGTAGAGATTGCGCGGGAGCGTGCCGCGGCTGCGCTCGCGGTAGGTGGCGAGACCGGCGGAGAGCTCGGTGACGAGCTTGAGGCGCTGGGCTTCGCCACCGCTGAGCGTCGGGGAAGATTGGCCGAGCGTGAGGTAGCCGAGGCCGCAATCGACCATGAGCTTGCACACCTGGGAGAGCTGCGAGTGGAAATCGAAAAACTGCGCGGCTTCCTCAAACGTGAGCTGGAGGACCTGGCCGATGGTTTTGTTTTTCCACGTGATGTCGTCGAGATCGGGGCTGAAGCGGGAGCCGCGGCAGTCGTCGCACGGCAGATAGGTGTCGGGCATGAACGCCATCTCGAGCTTGATGCGGCCCGCGCCTTCGCAAGTCGGGCAGCGACCGCCCGCCGTGTTGAACGAGAAACGACCGGCGGAAAAGCCGCGCATCTTGGACTCCGGAAGCGAGGCGAAGAACTGGCGGATGAGATCGAAGATGCCGAGGTAGGTCGCGGGCGTGGAGCGCGGCGTCTTGCCGATGGGCGACTGGTCGACCTCGATGACGGAACGAAAGGTGCTCGCGCCGGTGAGGAGGTCGAAGACGGGCGTTTTATCTGAGGGATCGTCGGCGGTGAAGCCGGTGGCCTTCATGAACTCCTTGCCGGTGAGCTTGGTCTTGCGCTCCTTGATCGCGTAGGTGACCGCGGGATGAAGCAGGTCGCGGAAGAGCGTCGATTTACCCGCGCCGCTGGGGCCGGCGACCATGACGAGGCGGCCGGGCGGGAGACTGAGATCGAAGTTCTTGAGGTTGCGGAAGCGGATGCCGGTGAGCTCGAGGGACTTTTCGCTCTTCGATTTTCCGGAGGCGAGGGGACGATACTCCCCGCGCAGCGGATGCGTGATGCCCTTGGCGAGGAAGAGGCCGGTGAGGGATTTGTCACTGGCCTTGATCTCGGCGGGCGTGCCCTGGCAGAGGAGTTGTCCACCGTGAATACCCGCAGCGGGTCCGAGGTCGATGATTTGGTCGGCGCGCTCCATGAGTTCGTCGTCGTGCTCGACGACGAGGAGGGTGTTGCCCTTGGCGCGCAGGGCCTGGAGGGTTTCGATCAGGCGGTCGTTGTCGCGCGCGTGGAGGCCGATGCTGGGTTCGTCGAGGACGTAGAGGACGCCGGCGAGATTGGTGCCGAGCTGCGCGGCGAGACGGATGCGCTGGGCTTCGCCGCCGGAGAGCGTCTCGGTGGGGCGGTCGAGCGAGAGGTAGCCGAGGCCGACATGGTCGAGGAACTTCAGGCGCTCCTCGATCTGCGGCACGATGTCCTGCGTGATGAGCTTGCCACGCGCGTCGAGCTCGAGCGCGCGAAGGCGCGTGAGCAACTGCGAGGGCACGGAGGCGAGCAGGCCCGGCAAGGAGAGCGGGGCCTGTTTGGTGGCGGGGCGGAAGTGGAGCTTCACGGAGCGGCCCACGCGATTGAGGCGCTGACCGTGGCACTCGGGGCAGGGCGAGCCCTCGTCGGAAATATCGTCGGACGAATCGACGCCAAACTCCCGCAGGCGCGCGGCGGGATCGTCTTCCTCCTTGGCATCGTCATCGGGCACGAGCATCCACGGGAAAACGCGGCCATGTCCGCGGCAAGTGGGACACCAACCGCGCGGCGAATTGAAGGAGAAGTTCTTTGGGTCGAGCTCGGGGAAGCTCTCGCCAGTCTCGATGTCGGTGCGCGTGGTGGAGAACCACGAGAGCACTTCGCCCTGTGGCGTGAGGAGGAAGCAGGAGCCTTTGCCGAGGCGGAGGGCGGTGGCGAGTTGAGAGTTGAGAGTGGAGGATTGAGAGACCGAGATCGGAGGCTGAGAGCTGAGAGCTGAGAGCTCAGAGCCAGAGGTTTTACTGGTGGATTTCGTACGAGAGGGCGTAGTGGTGGTTTTGCTCTTAGCTCTAGACTCTGAGCTCTTAGCTTTCACGTCAGAGCTTTCTGCTTTCAGGTCCGCCACGACGACTTCGATGTCGTGCTCCTTGTAGCGGTCGAGTTTTTGGAAGGCGTCGACGCGGGTCAGGCGGCCGTCGGCGCGCATGAGTTCGTAGCCCTGATTTTCGATCCACGTCGCGATGGGCTGGTGATGGCCCTTGCGGCCGCGGATGAGCGGGGCGCAGAGGTAGAGGTGCTTGGCCTTTTTGGCCTTGGGCGTGGCGAGCACGCGGGCGAGGAGCGCTTTTAATTGGCCCGGCGAGAGCGGCTGGACGGGCCTGTCGGTGTCGGGGTGATGTTGGATGCCTAGGCGCGCGTAGAGGAGGCGGAGGTACTGCGCGACCTCGGTGATCGTGGCGACGGTCGATTTGCGCGAGCCGCGCGTGACGCGCTGCTCGATGGCGACGGTGGGGGGGATGCCGGTGAGGCGGTCGACCGCGGGACGCGGCAACTGCTCGACGAATTGTCGCGCGTACGCGGACATCGACTCCATGAAGCGGCGCTGGCCCTCGGCAAACACGATGTCGAAGGCGAGGGTGGATTTGCCCGAACCCGAGACGCCGGTGACGACCGTGAGCTGGCGATGCGCGATGGTGAGCGAGAGGTTTTTGAGGTTATTTTCGCGGGCGCCCTCGATGACGAGCTGCGGCTCGTGAATCGCCGCGAGCGGCCTCGCGATATACTCCCCGGGAGCTTCGGCGGCCAGCAACTCGCTGCTGTCCTCGTGCAGCACTGAGCGCAGGAAGGGAGAGGTCGCGGTATCAGCTGCGGCGACGGTCTCGGGCGTGCCCTCGGCGACGATGCGGCCACCGTTGGCGCCGGCGTCGGGGCCGACCTCGATGATCCAGTCGGCGGATTTCAAAACGTCGAGATTGTGCTCGATCACGACGACGCTGTGGCCGCGATCGACGAGGGCTTGGAGCACGGCGAGGAGGCGTTTGACGTCGTGCCGATGCAGGCCGGTGGTGGGCTCATCGAGCAGGAGCAGAGCGCCGGCGGGTTTCGATTTGAGAGTGTCGACTTTCGCTTGGTCGGATTCGGACGTGTAGGTGCCGAGGTAGCGCACGAGCTTGAGGCGCTGGGACTCGCCGCCGCTGAGAGTGTTCAACGGCTGGCCTAGCGTGAGGTAGCCGAGGCCGACGGATTCGAGCGACGAGAGGCGCGTGCGGATCTCGGCGTGCTCGGCGAAGAGCGCGAGGGCGTCGGTGACGGACGTGCCAAGGAGATCGGAGACGGAGCGGTCATTCCACTTGATCGCGAGGACCTCGGGCTTGAAGCGGCGGCTTTCGCAGACGGGGCAGGGGACGAAGACGTCGGAGAGGAACTGCATCTCGACGCGCTCGTAACCGAGGCCCTGGCAGTGATCGCAGCGACCGTCGCCGCTGTTGAAAGAAAACGATGAAGGGCTGAAGCCGGCTTCCTGCGCGGCGGGCGTGGCGGCGTAGAGTTCGCGGATGAGGTCCCACGCCTCGGTGTAGAGCGCGGGATTGGAGCGCGGCGTGCGCGAGAGCGGCGATTGATCGACTAGGAGGAGTTCCGAGAAACCCTCGATGCCGGTGATGGCTTCGATTTGGGCGACATCTTCGGTGAGTTGGAGGCGCTGGGTGAGCAGGCCTTGATAGATGACGTGATCGAGCAGCGTGGATTTGCCGGAACCGGAGACGCCGCTCAAGCAGACCAAGCGCTGGAGCGGGATGCGGACGGTGAGCTTCTGGAGATTGTGCTTCGTGGCGTTTTTGAAGGTAAGCCAGGAGGAATGACGAATGTCGGATGACGAATGACGAACGTCAGAGGGCGCATTGCCGACGGCACGGCGCTGGGTGGGCGTGGCGATGGTTTCGCGGCCGGAGAAATAGGCGCCGGTGATGCTGGCGCGGGAGGCGAGGAGCGCGGGGACGGGGCCCTCGAAGACGATGTGGCCGCCGCGGCTGCCGGGCTCGGGGCCGACCTCGATCACGTGGTCGGCGGCGCGAATCATGGCTTCGTCGTGCTCGACGACGACGACGGTGTTGCCCGCATCAGTGAGCGTGCGGATGATGGCGATGAGGCGGTCGATGTCGCGCGGGTGCAGGCCCACGCTGGGCTCGTCGAGGACGAAGAGTGTGTCGATGAGCGAGGTGCCGAGGCACGAGGTGAGATTGACGCGCTGGACCTCGCCGCCGGAGAGCGTCTTGGACTGCCGGTCGAGCGTAAGGTAGGCGAGGCCGACCTGGTCGAGGTAACGCAGGCGTGTGAGGATGGACTCGTAGGCGAGCGAGGCGCTGCGGTTGTCGGTGGCGATGCTGGCGAGCTCGGCCTTGGCGGCGGGCGAGGTGAGCAACGTGAGCAGCTCGCTCACGGGCAGTTGATACATTTCGGGCAGGGTGCGGCCCGACCATTTCCAACAGAGAGCTTCGGGTTGCAGGCGCTGGCCACCGCAGGCGGGGCAGGGATTGTAGGCCCGGTAACGCGCGAGGAAGACGCGCACGTGCATTTTGTACGTATTCTTTTCCAGCCAGCGGAAGAAGCCTTTTACGCCGTACCAGTATTGCGGCCACGGCTTGCCGTTTTCCTCGCCGTAACCGGGTTCGCCATCGATCACGAAGCTCTGCTGCTCCGGGGTGAGCGAGGCGAAGGGGACGTTGGTCGGGATCTTTTTCTTCTTCGCGAAAACGTAGAGGTCCTTTTTCGACTCGCCGTAGATTTCGCTTTCCCAGCACTTGATCGCGCCGTCATCGAGAGACAACGAGGCGTCGGGTACGGCGAGGCGGTAGTCGATCTCGATGACGCGGCCGAAGCCGCGGCATTTCGGGCAGGCGCCGAGCGGGGAATTGAAAGAAAAGAGTGCGGGCGTGGCCGGGCGGAAGGTGCGGCCGGTCGAGGGCGAATGCAGGCCGCGCGAGAAATGGCCGGCGGGGGGAAAGCCTAGCGTAGCAGTGCTAGAAGTGCTGGTGGCGGAGGACGCACTATGTTGCGCGTCGAAGAAGTAAACTTGGCCGTGGCCGAAGTGGAGGGCGGTCTCGGTGGCTTCGAGGAAACGGGCGCGGCTCGCGGCGGCGATGCTCACGCGATCTTGGATGACGTAGAGGTCGGGAGCGGCGGAGAGTTGCGCGCTGAGCGTGGTGAGGAGCGAGTGGGGATCGGCTTCTTTGGAGGCGAGGATGTCGTCGATCTTGTGCACGACGCCAGCGGCGAGCACGCGGACGTAGCCTTGGTTTTTGAGATTCGTGAAAATCTCCAGCCACGTGAGATTGGCGGGCTTGGTGACCTTGAAGGTCGCAAGCAGCGTGCGACCCGGGTGGGCGGCGAAGGTTTTTTCCCAGATGGACTGCGGGTTGTCGTCCTCGACTTTTTCGCCGGTGGCGGGGTCGTAGCAATCGGCGACGTGACTGAACCAGACTTTGAAAAAATCGGTGAGCTCCGTCATCGTACCCACGGTGGAGCGCGAAGTCTTGACGGTGTTGCTCTGCTCGATGGCGATGGACGGGCGGATGTTTTCGATGGAGTCGACCTTGGGCTTGTCGAGCAGGTCGAGAAACTGCCGCGTGTACGCGCTGAACGTCTCGACGTAGCGACGCTGGCCCTCGGCGTGGAGGGTGTCGAAGACGAGGGAGGATTTGCCCGCGCCGCTCAGGCCCGTGACGGCGATGTAGCGCCCGAGTGGGATATCTAAATCGAAGCCCTTGAGGTTGTTTTGTCGGACTCCGCGCAGGCGGATGCACTCGGGCTTGGCGACGATAGTAGGAGAGGGAGAAACTTGCTTTACCACGGGCTGAAACGGATGGGGCGGAGTTCGTAGAATGCAACTCGGAGTGTGCAATCGTACATGTCTCCTGACAGGACGTTGTCAGGAGCAACGCCGCCGCGGTCGCCGCGCGGCGAGTTGAAGAGGAAAGTTTAAGTTGAAGCTGGGGGGACCAAGGGCGGTTGGGCTCTTGGGAATTACTTCGAGGCGAGGACTAGCTCGGCGCCGGCGGCGGTGATGGCGTAGGCGACTTCCGGAGGGGGGCGAGTGTCGGTGACGATCGTGTAGTGGGCCTCGAAGTGCGTCGTGAGGCTTTGGGCCTTGCGGCCGAATTTGGAATGGTCGAGGCCGAAGATGGTGCGCTCGGCAGCGGCGATCATCTTGCGCTGGCCGGTGGCGAGGAGGGGATTGTGATTCCACACGCCTTGCTCGGTCACGCCCGTGCCGCCGAGGATGGCGAGATCGGCGTGGGTGTTTTCAAAGGATTGGTCGCACAGCGGGCCGACGAGGACGCCGAGGCGGCGGTAGATGCTGCCGCCGGTGACGGTGGTATCGACGGCGCCGACCTCGGCGAAGAGGCTGGCGATGGGGATGGAGTTGGTGATGACCTGCAGGCGCTTTTCCGCGAGGAGGCCGGCGACGCTGTACGTGGTCGAGCCGCCGTCGAGGATGACGGTCATGCCGGGCTCGACCTGCTCGGCGATGAGGCGGGCAATGGCGAGTTTTTCGGCGGTCTGGCGCTGGTTGCGGGCGAGGAAATCGAACTCGAGGGCAAAGGCGTCGTTTTCCACCAGTGAGGCGCCGCCATGGTGGCGGCGGACGATGCCGCGCTCGGCGAGGTGATCGAGCACGCGGCGCACGGTGGAGAGCGAGGCACCGAAGCGCGTGGAGAGCGTGTTGAGATCGGCGTACTTGTGCTCGCGGATGAAGGCCTCGATGAGATCGGTGCGCTGTTTATTGGTCATGGGGTGGGGGCGCGCGGACGTGAACTTGAGGGGCGCGCTACTTCTGGGCGATCACGGCTTGGAAGAGGGTCAAGTAAGCGGCGACCTGATTGGCGGGATCGAAGGTGTGGCGCGCGAAGGCCTTGGCCGCCGCGGAGCACGCGGCCCGGGCTTCGGGTGTTTCTTGAATGAGGCGTAGCAAGGTCGCGCGAAATTCATCGGGCTGCGTGCGAGGGATGACCCAGCCGGTTTGGCCAGGGGAGAAGCATTCACTGATGCCTTGGGCGTCGAAGGCGACGGCGGGCAGGCCGTAGGCCTGGGCTTCGATGAGGAAATTGGAAAGGGCTTCGCTGTGCGAAGCGTGGACCGCGATGTCGGCGGAGGCGTAGAGCGGGGACGGGTCGCGTTGGAAACCGAGGAAGCGCACGCGGTGGGTGAGTTTCATTTTCGCGGTGAGCGCTTCGCAGTCGGCGCGAGCAGTACCTTCACCCACGAGCCAGAGCTGCCAGTCGGTGTTGGTCGGCAGGGCCGCGACCGTCTCGATGAGTTCGCGCTGGTTTTTCTCGGGGCGAAACATCGCGACGCACAGCAACACCGTTGTTTGAGGGGAGGCGCCGTGCTGGGCCCGAAGTGACTCGTCGCGATGAATCGACGATTCGGGGGGGAAGACGAGCGAGTTGTGAATGACGGTAATCTTTTCGTCGGGAATGGAATAGACGGAGACCAAGGTGCGCCGGGCCTCGGCGCTATTGGTCACGATCTGCTTTGAGAGCCGCAGTGAGCGCTGGTAGCGCGCGGGCAGGGGCTTGCCGGTGCGCATTGTCGTGATCACTTGGGTGGGCAGTTTGCGGCGAGCGGCAAAAAGCTGGAGCGTGTAGCCGTAGCAATTCGCCATGCGCCCCATGCAGAGAAGGATATCGGGCTGCGTGCGCGCGACGAAAGCATACAGGCCGGGGGCAAACCAATCGAGGTGGAGGTCGAAGGATTGGAGCGCGCGACGCTTCACCGTTGGGCTCACGGTGTAATCAAGTTCACCGCCGGGGCGAAAGGTGAGCAGCGTTGTCTCATGTCCGGCGGCGGCGAAGGCGTTGGCAAGGAGGACGGATTGGCGTTCGGTGCCGCCGCTGCGGAGGAAGTCTTGAACGACGAGGATTTTCATTGCTCGGCGTGCGGGCGGCGCGTGAGTGTCGGCGGAAATGAATTCATCGCTCCTTCAATTGATCGTGCGCTGGCTGATCATGGCGGTCGGCGTGACGCTCGCGACCAAGCTCGTGAATGGCATCACGTGCGACAGCACGGGCTCGCTCATGGCCGTGGTGCTGCTGTTGAGCTTCTTCAACGCGATCCTGCGTCCGCTGCTGCTGTTGTTTACGCTGCCATTCATCATCCTCACCTTGGGGTTCGGCGTTTTGGTAATCAATGCCTTGTTATTCCTCTTTGTCGGCAAGTTGGTGGAGGGGTTTCACGTCGCGGGCTTCTGGCCGGCGCTGTGGGGCGCACTGATCGTGAGCATCACGAATTGGTTGCTGAGCGGATTTACGCGCCCCACGCGGCCGCGTCCGGCTCCAGGTCAAGCGAATCAACCCGCGCAGCCGACAGCGCCGCGGGTGAAACAGAAGCCGGATGATGTGATTGATATCTGAGGGATGGGGATAGCTGAGAGCTGAGAGGCTAGAGCTGAGAGCCAAACCCGCTGAACTCTAACTGGCGCCTCTGCTTAAGGTCCGGGCTCTCAGCTCTAGACTCTCAGCTCTCAGCTTCCAGTGCAGCTAGCCTCGGTTTTCCGTTTGACGGTGTGGCGCGCGCTCGCAGGTTTGCGGGATGGCTGAAACTACGGAATACGATCTCATTGTCATCGGTGGCGGTCCTGCGGGTTACGCGGGGGCGATTCGCGCCGGGCAACTCGGCAAGAAAGTCGCGTGTATCGAACTCGAGCGCGCGGGCGGCACCTGCTTGAACTGGGGCTGTATTCCGACCAAGGCGCTGCTCAAGAGCGCGGAGTTCTACAAGTCGCTGCAGAAGGCCGAGACGTTTGGCATCTCGGTGAAAGAAGCGTCGTTCGACTTCGCGAAGGTCATGGACCGCTCGCGCGGTGTCGCCGGCCAGATGGCCAAGGGCGTCGAGTTTCTTTTCCGCAAGAACAAGGTCGATTACATCGTGGGCCGCGGCCAGGTAATCGCGCCCGGCATGGTGGAAATCACCTCGGGCGACCAGAAGGGCAAATTTTTCAAGACGAAGAACATCCTCCTCGCGACGGGCTGCAAGCCGCGCCAGCTGCCGGATGTGCCTTCGGACGGCGTGCGCGTCTTCACGTCGCGCGAGGCGCTCGAGCCGCGCAAGAGCCCGCCGAAGTCGATGGTGATCCTCGGCGCTGGCGCCATCGGCGTGGAGTTCGCGTATTTCTTCAATGCCTTTGGGACCAAGGTCACGCTCGTCGAGATGCAGCCGCAGCTTGTGCCGGTGGAAGACGAGGAAGTCGGCAAGGCGCTCCAGCGCTCGTTTGAGAAGCAGGGCATCACCTGCCACGTGAACACCAAGGTCGACAAGGTGAAGGTCGGCAAAACGAAGGTGGAGCTTTCGCTCGTCAAAGCGGGCGAAAGCAACTCGACGGAACTCGAAGCCGAGACGCTGCTCGTGGCCATTGGCGTCAGCCCGAATCTCGAGGGGACGCTCGGCAAGAGCGTGAAGCTCGAACTCGATCGCGGCTACGTGAAGGTGAACGACAATTACGAGACCAGCGTGAAGGGCATCTATGGTGCCGGTGACATCATCGGGCCGCCGTGGCTCGCGCACGTCGCCACCTACGAAGCCGTCAATGCGGTCAGCGGGATGTTTGGCCACCATAGCGGCGGACGCGTGAAGATTTTCCCGGGCGCGACCTATTGCCAGCCGCAGATCGGCAGCACGGGTCTCACCGAGAAAGCGGCGAAGGAAAAGAAGCTCGACTACAAGGTCGGCAAATTCCCCTTCACCGCCTCGGGCAAGGCAGTGGCCTCGGGCGACAGCGACGGTTTCGTCAAAGTCATCTCCGATGCGAAGACGGGCGAGATCTACGGCGTGCATATCCTCGGCAATGAGGCGCCCGAGCTGATCGCCGAATACGTGCTCGCGATGAACATGGAGGGTACGGTGGCGGAGGTGCACAGTTCGATCCACGCGCATCCGACGCTGAGCGAAGCCTTGATGGAAGCGGCGGCTGCGACCACGGGTGAGGCGATTCATATCTGACGGGAGTTGAGGGTTGAGAGTTGAGAGATGAGAGTCCGGAAATAGCTCAGAGCTGAGAGCCGGACGGCGAAATGATTTTGCGAGGGGCGGTTTTTTTGACCGCCCTTTTTTTGTGCCGCGGTGGTTGGGTGGGGCGTGGGAGGTGGGCTGGAAATCGGGGGGCCTCGCCCGGCGGTTGGAAACCGCCACTCCTTGGTGGGGCTGCGATTTGGGGCGGAGGAGGCTCGCGTCCTGCTAGAGGGGTGGTATGTCATTTTTTATGTCCTCCCGCTTTTTTACCCCTCGGCAGGTTGCGTGTGTGTTTGGGCTTTCGGCATGGTTGATGGCTTCGCTCTCGGCGCAGACGCCGCCGGAGGCCAAGGCTCCGGCCACAAAGGCCGCCGCGGCGGTCGAAGCCCCCGATGCCATCAAGGATCTCGTCGCGCAGCTCGATCTCGAGAAGTACAAGGCGACGATCAAGGCGCTGACGAAATTTGGCGACCGCCGGCAAGGGACCGATCGCAACCGCGCGGCAGTGGATTGGATCGAGGCGCAGTTGAAGAGCTACGGGTACACCACGGAGCGCATCAAGTATGAGTATTTCCCCACCGATCCGCGCCAGCCAAGTGGTCCGGCGGTGGCGCCGGGAATGGCGCAGGGTGGCGGGCGCTTGCGCGGCTTTAAAAGCCCCACCGGCGTGAACACCGACCCGATGAAACAGACGGATCCGAAGCTTCGGGAATTAAATTCACAGCCGAGCACGCCGGGGCCGCGCGAGGAAGTCTTCTGTACCAAGGTCGGTACCAAGTATCCGAATGAGATGTACATCATCGGCGCGCACATGGATGGCCATGGCTGGGGCGAGGCGGCGAATGACGATGCGTCCGGCACGGCCATCGTGATGGAGCTCGCGCGCATCCTGAATGCGCCCGGGGTGGAGTGCGAGCGCACCATCCGCTTTTGCCTCTGGAATAATGAGGAGACCGGACTCAACGGTGCGCGGGCCTACGTCAATCAGCGCCAAGCCCTACAAGGCAAAGAAGACCCGGTGGGCTCCGGCAAGTATCCCGAGCCGAAGTGGCTCGGCATGATCCAGCATGATATGATGATGTTTGACCACGGCGCCCCGCGCGCGGATGGCACCGTGAACAAGGAGCAACGGCCCGAGGCGGATGTGAATATCGAGTTTCAATCCACGGCCAAGTTTGCGGATGGAGCGCAGAAGCTCGCATGGTTTTTCCATGCGGCTAACGAGAAGTATGCGACCGACTATCCGGCGAGCGTGGGGCCGCACATGACCAATACGGATAGCAAACCCTTTGAGGACATCATCCCCTCGATCTCACTGCGCGAAAACGAGCGCGGTGCCCATATCGGCGCGGGTTGGGACCCGCACTGGCATCAGCCGACGGATGTCTTCGCGACGTTCAGCGACGCGGATTTTCGGCTCGGGCTCAATGCGGCGCAGACGACGCTCGGCGCGATCTCGCAGCTGAGTGGAGTGACGGTGAAGGCGAAGGAGAAGAAGTAATACCGACATCCCATTGCTTTTAGATTTCAGCGGGCCGTCAGGATTTTCGCATGGGGCAAGAGCATGCGGACCACGGCCTGCCCGGAGGTCAGGCCTACCCCATGAGCCTGCTCCTTCAGTCAAAAGCTTAGGGGCATGGGTAATACCATCGCTAATCAATTTTAGACTTTAGAACGATTGCCATCCTGAGCGTAGCGAAGGATTCAGTAAGATTTTCGCGCCCAGTTTTTACCGTCGTAAATCCTGCTGGATTCTTCGCTGCGCTCAGAATGACAAGGGTTAGGTCGAAATTCTAAGTTAGCTTCGTAGGTAATATAGGCCCACGCGGACCGCTTCGGTCAGCGGTTGGACTGTGGGAGGGGCTTTATGCCCCGACGAAGTGCGATAAAAAACAGTCGGGGCGTAAAGCCCCTCCCACAGTTCAAGCAGCGGTGTCGAGCGCCTCAGCTCACTTCCGTTTTTTAAACGGGGCGGCGCTGCGGCCGGTGGAGAGGGCGCCGTCGGCGGCCATTTCCTTGATGAGGCTGGTGAGGTAGGGGATGAGTTGCTTCTTACGGCTCACGATGCCGGGGAGGTCGAAAATTTCGTCCTGTTCGACGGGAGAGTAATTGATGCGCTGGATCAGGGCGTCGTCGCCCTTCACCAAGAGCAGCGAGTTTTGCGTGTTGATGTCCGTGACGAGAAGGGCGGCAAAGGCGAGGCGCTCTTCTTCGCGGAGTTCCTGCAGGGCGTTCGTAATGGGCTTGGCGTGCTGCCAGAAATTGCCGAAGCCGAGCTCCTCCACTTGGGAAACGGCAAACTTGATGCCCTCTTCCTCGTAGATTTTGTAATCGGAGCGGACGATCTTCGCCGGGGGATTGGCGAGGATGACGGAGCCGGAGTTGAAGATTTCGTCGGCGAGTTGTTTCGAGTCGACGCCGGCGATCTCGGAGAGCCACGCGAGGATGATAGCGTCCTTGGAGGTCGTGGTCGGGCCGTTGAGGTGTAGGGTGTCGGAGATGAGACCGGACATCATGATGCCCGCGATCTCCGGGGTGGGCTGCAGGCCCTCGCGGCGGAAGAGGTCGGCGACAATGGTGCACGTCGAGCCGACCGGCTCATTAATAAACAGAATAGGCTGAGCGGTGTGGAGTGAGCCGAGGCGGTGGTGGTCGATGATCTCGGCGATCGAGACTTCATCGGCGCCGGGCACGGCTTGGGTGAGCTCATTGTGATCGACGAGCACGAGGCGCGTGGCGACGGGCTTGAGGATGTCGGTCTTGGTGATGATACCGATCAGCGCGCCATCGTCGGCCACGACGGGGATGGCGTGCGTGGCGCCGGCGGAAAGTTTCTTGCGCACATCGGCGATGCGCATGTCGGCACCGACGGTGGGCGTATCGCGCTCGATCACGCGCTCGATGGTGGAGGCGGTGCGGACGACCCAGGCGGTGGTCGCGGAGTCGTAGGGGCTGAGGATCAGGCTCACGCCCCGGGCCTTGGCCATCTCGATGGTCTCGTCGTCAGGCTCGAGATTACTCGTGATCACGAGGGCGCGAATGCCGAGCTCGATGGAACGGCGCTGGATATCGTGACGATCCCCGACGATGACGATGGCTTGTTGGGCCTCGATGTTTTCCCGGACGGAGACGCTCCAGAACGACGAAATATCCATCGTGCCGAGGCGGACATACAGATCCTCGACCTTCTTCTCGCCCACGACGTAGAGGGCGCGGCCGTGGAGGGCGCGGGTGATGTTGGCGAGCGAGGAATGAACCTGACGCATGGCGCGCGGCTCACTCACGCGCGGGATGAAGACGCCACCGAGGCCAGCGAGCGACACGATGCCGACAACGCCGCCGGTGCGACGGGCCGAGGTGACGGGAAGGACGCGGACGTGGTGCCGGTCGAGCAGCTCAAGGGCCTCGGCGCAGGTCGCGTTTTCCGTGACCGAGACGACATTGGAAATCATCAGGTCGCGGACGCGGGGGGAGACGTCGCTCAGATAGTAGGGGAGGGGTTGCTTGAACCGGGCGAGAATTGTGTCGATGCGCGCATTGGAATTGCCGCAACGGGCGGCGATGAAGCCGCGCTCGCCACGCGCCTGCTTGTAAGCGGCATAGGCAATCGCGGAGCAGATCGCGTCCGCATCCGGGTTCTTATGGCCCACGACGTAGGTCGTGGCCGGCGTAGGAGCGGCAAACGTGGGTGCGGCGGGAGGCGTCATGAACGGATCGGTAATCTTGGCAAACCGCCGGCCCCGGGGAAAGTGAAATAAAAAACCCGGCTGCACGCGGCGGCCGGGTTTTGGTCACGAGAAAAGGACGGAAGTTGCTTACGGGCCGCGAGCGGCGGCGGTGCCGGCGGCGCGACCGAGAATGGTACCGGCGCCCGTACCGGTGGGCGGCACGCCGTAGATGAAGCCCGCGACAGGAATGGCCTGTTGGACGTTATTCGTCTTACGGGAGCTATTGTTGGAGGTGAAGATACCCGCGTTGGCGTTTGCGCCGGCGTTGCTGTAAAACGCGACGTTACCGCCGAGGAAACCAACGTAGCCGCCGACGTCCTTGTAGGTACCGCTGGTGAGGCTCCACGTGCCGTTGGTCTGGAGACCGCGCGTCCACGCGATGGGCATCGCCGGGCCATCGCTCATCTTGACGCCAGCGGCGAATTCCCAAGCCAGGGACTTACCGGTCATAGAGGCATCGAGAGTCCGCTTTGTAGTATCAGTGGTGTTGATGATCGAAGTGGGATACGCGGTGAAGAAAGGGTCACTCTTCGAAAAATAGAAAGTCGGGTCGGTCAGGATGTTATTGCGGGCCAGAATACCGGGCCAGAGGAGCGCTTGGGTGGCATTGGTAAGGGTGGTCGCCTGAATGGTGCGCGGATTCGGGAGAAGATCTTGGTTATCGCCGGCGTAGATTTGCGCGGCTTTCACGATTTCGCGGAGATTGTTACCATCGACCGCGCGGTTGGCCTTTTCACGGACGGCACCGACCGTCGGGATGATGATGGCGGCGAGGATGCCGATGATGGCGATAACGGTAAGCAGTTCGATCAGCGTAAAAGCCGACGTGGACGAACGGGGTGAATGGCGCATGTGTTGAAGTAGAAAGTCGAAGGAGGGCGGGGGGCGTGCTGGGTGGACGCAGAAGCGGAACGACAGTTTCGGTGAAAAATCGCGAGCACAAGCAGAATTTCCCCGCGCGGGGCTCGACAAGACTTTCTCCGGCTCCCTAGGCTCGGGAGTGATGAAGATCTATCTCGATGGGAAGTTCGTCGATGACGCCGATGCCAAGGTGTCCGTGTTTGACCACGGCCTGCTCTACGGAGACGGCGTGTTCGAGGGCATCCGCTTGTACGGCGGCAACATTTTCCGACTCGATGAGCACCTCGAGCGGCTGGAGTACTCTGCGAAGGCGGTAATGCTCACCATTCCACTTTCTCGCAAGGAATTGGCGTGGGCGACGGCGGAGACCTGCCGCCAGAACGGTCTCACCGATGCGTACATCCGCCTCGTCGTCACGCGCGGCGTGGGCGATCTCGGCCTGGCGCCGTGGTCGTGCCCGAAGCCCACGGTGTTTATCATCGCGAGCAAGATTTCCCTCTACCCGAAGGAATACTACGAGAACGGTCTCGCGATCGTCACCGTGCCGACGCGCCGCATCAACCCGGCCGCGCTGCCGCCGACCATCAAGTCGCTGAACTACATGAACAACATCCTCGGCAAGATCGAGGCGAAGCAGTTTGGCGCGCTCGAGGCCATCATGTTGAACGATCAGGGCTACGTCGCTGAATGCACGGCCGACAATATCTTCACGATCCACAAGGGTGAGATCTTCACGCCCTCGGCTTCCCAGGGCGCGCTCAAGGGCATCACCCGCGGGACGATCTTCGACATCGCCAAGGAAATCGGCGTGCCGCTCAACGAGGTCAACATGACGCGCTACGACGTCTGGTGCGCTGACGAGTGCTTCCTCACCGGTACCGGGGCGGAGGTCATTCCTGTCACGAAGCTGGATGGCCGCGAAATCGGTACGGGCAAGCCGGGACCGATCACGCAGAAGGTGCTGGCATCGTTCCGCCGGCGCGTGCTGGTCGAGGGCGAGCGAATCTGAGGATTTTAGACTAACGTAGGGGAATTTCGCTCAGTTGAGGGCGGGTGAAAACCCGCCCTTTTTCGCGTCTTTTGGCGTGCGAGTGGCGCACTAGTTGGGAGGGGCGGGGTCCAATGACACGAATTGCCCTCAAGTTTCGCTGGCTGTGTCACGATTGCACGTTTGGTTCAGCGTGTTGCGACGGTGTGTCACGCTCCCATCCATTGCACGCGCGCACTTGCCAGCGGGCGGGGCTATGGCATGGTGCGTGCAGACCAACTAACTCATTACATGGCCAATCCGCTCAAATGCGACCTCTGCGCGAAACCCGCCACCGTCCATCTCACTCAAATCGTGAACAACAAGGTTCACAAAGTGGACCTTTGCGAAGCGTGCGCGCAGGCTAAGGGAGTGACGGACCCGAGTGGTTTTTCGCTCGCGGACTTGTTGCTCAAGGCATCGTTGAACCCGGAAGCCCCGTCCAGCGGAGTGCGATGCGAACAGTGCGGCTTCACGCAGAACGATTTTAAGAAACACGGCCGCTTCGGTTGCCCGGCGTGCTACGAGACCTTCAAAGGAATCGTCGAGCCCATGCTCGATAACATGCACAAGGGCACCAACCACACGGGCAAAGTCCCGCAGCGCGCTCTCGAACGCAAATCCCTCTACGACCGACTCACCAAACTCGAGCTCGACCTCTCCGAAGCCATCAAGTCCGAACGCTACGAAGACGCCGCTCGCGCCCGCGATGAAATCAGCCAAGTCAAACAATCCGTCACGTCCCAACCGAAGCCGCCCGCCTCGCGCTAAGGCCATGACCATCGCCTCGCTCATCGACACCCCTTCGGAGCTCACCGATACTGCCAGCAACAAGACGGCGATCGTCTTGATGACACGCATCCGCCTCGCGCGGAATCTCGCCGGGAAATCGTTTCCGGGTTGGGCCAAGCCGGCGCAGCGGGAGCAAATCCTCGAAGCGTGCCGCGAGGCCGTGGCTGCGACCTCGCCGATGAAGCGTTCGCTCAACATCACGGTGGGCGAGCTCAGCGACCTCGAGAAGCAAATCCTCGTGGAGCGTCACCTCATCAGCCGCGAACTCAGCAGTTCGAAGGCGGGCTCGGGTGTCGTCATCAGCAAGGACCAAACGTTTTCCGTGATGGTGAATGAGGAAGACCATCTTCGCATTCAGGTCCTCCGCTCCGGGTTCCAACTCAAGAAGGCGTGGAACGCGATCAACGATCTCGATACGGCCCTCGAGGAGCACCTCGACTACGCCTACACGCCATCGCTCGGTTATCTCACCGCCTGCCCGACGAATCTCGGCACGGCGATGCGCGCCTCGGCGATGATGCATTTGCCCGCGCTCGTGATTGCGAACCAGATGGAGAAAGTGGTCCGCGCGGTGAACCAGCTCGGCATGGTGGTCCGCGGGCTCTTCGGCGAAGGCTCCGATGCCAGCGGGAGCATTTTCCAGATTTCCAATCAGACCACCCTCGGTGAGTCCGAAGAGGAAATTATCAAGCGCCTGCACAGCGTCCTCCAGTCGATCATCGAGCACGAGCTCAACGCGCGCGAAAAACTGCTCGAAGCCGATGCCAGCAAGCTCTTCGACAAAATCGGTCGCGCGTACGGCATCCTTCAAAACTCTCACGTGCTCAGCTCCGGCGAGGCGATGAATCTCCTGTCGCTCATTCGTCTCGGCATCGATCTCTCGATCTTTCCCGACACGAGCCGTTGCGTGATCGACCGCCTCTTTATCGAGGCGCAGCCCGGTCATCTCCAACACGCCCAGAAGGGTGAATTCGAGCCCGGCCAGCGCGATATCCTTCGCGCGACGCGCCTGCGCTCCGAGTTTGCCAATTTCGTCCATCCGGATTTCACTTTTAGCAACAGTCAGAAAAACTAAATTCGCCCTCA
This sequence comes from Opitutaceae bacterium, assembly GCA_965227745.1. Taxonomy (GTDB): domain Bacteria; phylum Verrucomicrobiota; class Verrucomicrobiia; order Opitutales; family Opitutaceae; genus GAS368. Next base: position 760,925 of record OZ245769.1, read on the forward strand.
GACTAGATTTTAAAACATGTCCCAGGAACCGATGAACAATTTCACGCCCCGCGCACAGCAGGTGCTGGCGCTGGCCCGCAAGGAAGCCGATCGCTTCCATCATAACTACGTCGGTACTGAGCACATTCTGCTTGGGCTGATTAAGCTGGGTCAGGGCGTCGCCGTGAGCGTCCTCCAGAAAATGGGCCTCGATCTCGAGACCGTCCGCAATGCCGTCGAGAAGCAGGTCGGCACTGGCCAGGAGACCAAGACCCAGAACAGCATTCCCTACACGCCGCGCGTGAAAAAGGTCCTCGCCCTCGCCGGCAAGGAGGCCAAGACGCTGAATCACTCTTACGTCGGCACCGAGCACATCCTGCTTGGTTTGCTGCGTGAGGGCGAGGGCGTGGCCGCGCGGGTGCTGAAGTCGCTCGACATCGACATCGAGCGCACGCGCAACGAAATCCTCCGCGAGCTCGATCCGCAGTTCTCCGGCAGCCAAAGTGGTGCCGAGGGTGGCGGGAACGAAGAAGCCGCTGCGGGCAGTTCGCAGCGTCCGTCCTCGCAACCCGAGGATAAGAAGGAAGTGAAGACGCCCGCGCTCAAGGCCTTTGGCCGCGACCTCACCGAACTCGCTCGCAAGGGCGAGATGGATCCCGTCATCGGCCGCAAGAACGAGATCCGCCGCGTCATCCAGATCCTCTGCCGTCGCACGAAGAACAATCCTGTCCTCATCGGCGAAGCCGGCGTGGGCAAGACCGCCATCGTCGAAGGTCTCGCGCAGGAAATCGCCGCGGGTAATGTCCCGGAGATCCTCGCCGAGAAGAAGGTCATCACCCTCGATCTCGCCCTCATGGTCGCCGGTACCAAGTACCGCGGTCAATTCGAGGAGCGCATCAAGGCCGTCATGGATGAGATCAAGCGCGCGAAGAACATCATCCTGTTCATCGATGAGCTCCACACCATCGTCGGTGCTGGCGCCGCCGAAGGCGCGATGGATGCGTCGAATATCTTCAAGCCGGCTCTCTCGCGTGGTGAGCTGCAGTGTGTCGGTGCGACCACCCTGAACGAGTACCGCAAGTACATCGAGAAGGACTCCGCCCTCGACCGCCGCTTCCAATCCGTGAAGGTCGAAGCGCCGTCCGTCGACGACACCATCCTCATCCTCAAGGGCATCCGCTCCAAGTACGAGGATCACCACAAGGCCACCTTTAGCGACAAGTCGATCGAGGCCGCCGCCAAGCTATCGGACCGCTATATCACCGGCCGCTTCCTGCCCGACAAGGCCATCGATGTGATGGACGAGGCTGGCTCGCGCGCCCGCATCGGAGCTTTGGTTCGCCCGCCTGACATCGAGGGTCTCACCAAGGAGATCGAGGCGGTGTGCGCTCAAAAGGAAAAGGCTATCGCCGAGCAGCATTTCGAGGAAGCCGCGAAATTCCGCGACCACGAGAAGCAACTCCGCGCCAAGCAGGAGCAAGTCACCGATCAGTGGAAGAAGTCGCGGGACGAGAAGCGCGTCGCCATCGACGAAGACCTCATGATGCAGGTCGTCGCTGATTGGACCGGCATTCCGCTCTCCCGCATGGAAAAGAAGGACAACGAAAAGCTCCTCGCCATGGAGTCGGAGTTGCAGAAATCCATTATCGGCCAGGACGGCGCTTCCGCCTCCATCGCCAAGGCCCTGCGCCGGTCGCGCGCGGACCTCAAGGACCCGCGCCGCCCGATCGGTTCGTTCCTCTTCGTCGGCCCCACGGGCGTCGGCAAGACCGAGACTGCGAAACAGCTCGCCGCGCAGATGTTCGGCAATCAGGACGCGCTGATCCAGATCGACATGTCGGAGTACATGGAGAAGTTCGCCGTGTCCCGCCTCGTCGGCTCGCCTCCCGGCTATGTCGGCTACGAGGAGGGTGGCCAGCTCACTGAAGCGGTGCGTCGTCGTCCGTACTCCGTGATCCTCTTCGACGAAATCGAGAAGGCTCACCCGGATGCGCTGCAACTGCTCCTCCAGATCATGGAGGACGGTCGCCTGACCGACTCGCTCGGTCGCGTCGTCGATTTCCGCAATACGATCATCATCATGACCTCGAACGTCGGTGCGCAGCTCTTGCAGCGCCAGACCTCGATGGGCTTTGCCGCGGCCGGCGGAAACTTCAACGACTCGGAGAAGATGCGCGAGAAGGTGCTCGAGGAGGCCAAGCGCGTCTTCAAGCCCGAGTTCCTGAATCGTATCTCGGAGATCATCTTCTTCCGTCCGCTCGACAAGGCCGACCTCACGAAGATCGTCGAGATCGAAGTCGGGAAGTTCGCGAAGCGTCTCACCGAGCGCAAGATCACCCTTGAGTTCACCGATAGCGCCAAACTCTTCCTCATCGAGAAGGGCTACGATGAGAAGTACGGCGCGCGTCCGCTGCGCCGTGCGATCGAGCACTATCTCGAGGATCCCTTCGCCGAGGCTTTGCTCCGCGGGGAGATCAAGGACGGTGAGCCCTGCCTCATCGACCGCGATGGCGACAAGCTAACCTTCAAACAGAAGACGCCCACTGCCGATACCGGCGTGGCGCCCTAAACAAAAGCGGCCAACCGCCGCCCAACGAAAACCCCGGTCCCGAAGTAAACGGACCGGGGTTTTTCATTGCCGGGTGGAGCCGAGTGGCGCGGAGTTGAAACCATGATGGCAACCCCCTCGTCCATCGAGCCAATGCCTAATTGCCCATCGCTCCAAAAGGTGGACGGCGACCTCCGGGCGCCGTCTAAAAACGTGCAGAAGCAATCTGGGCGTTCCCTTGTTCACCTCTGCTTTCGTCTGCCGTTTCTCCTCAGTCTCGGCCTAGCGGCCTTCGTCTTCGGTATCGTTGCGTCGCCCACTCCGCTCGGAGCGCAAGTTCCTGCGGCTCCCAATGCGGTCGCCGCAATCTCTGAAGCCGAGGCCCTCCAGCCACCGACGCCGAGCCGTCTCACCGCCATCCACGCGGCAGCGCAGCGCGACGGATGGAGAACTCAAGTGGAGTCGCTGCGAGCGGCGGCGCTGCTCGCGTACAAAAACGACAAGCTCGTGGCTGCGGAAGCTTGGTTTCACGCCTATCGCTGGGCGGCACTCTGGTCCGAGCCGGAGTCGAGTTTCGTGCCGCGTTGGATTCAGGCCATCAATGATGCGAAGGCCGGTCATGCGGGCCTAAACAGCCTCACGGTGGCGCGTGCGCAGCCCCTCGGGGCGTCCCTCTCGCCGGAATTGCAGCTCTGGTTGCTGAGCAACGCGTCATTTTCCGGGGAGTTTTTCCGGCTCATCACGCCGGTCGATTTTCTGCCGAAAGTATTTCAGGCGCTCAACGACATCTATCGCGCCGACGCGGTTCACTTCAAAACCCACTCGCGCCTCGCGCTCGCCATCGCCGTGGTCTTTGACGTGCCGCCACCGCCGATCTGGCCGCATGGCCAGGTGACGGAGGCCGCGCTCCCGCGAAAATTTCCGCCCGCGACCGAGGCCTTCGCGTGGTGGGTGAAGCAAGACCAATTGGGGCAGGGATTTCATCGCCTGACGCGTCTGGGCGCGGATGAGCTTAAGTTTGTCGTGGATACGGCGGCGCCTTTTGCCGAGCTGGAGTGGGCGAGCAAGATGACGGATTACCCGCTGAATCAACTCGCGCGCGCGTACACGATGGTCCGCTACCGCAACGACCGCGTGGCCAACAATAATCCCATCTGGCCCGGCCGCACGTACAAGCTGGTGGATATTCTTCGGGACGGCGGGATCTGCTGCGATCAGGCGTACTTCGCGACTCAGGTGGGCAAATCGCGCTGTGTGCCGACACTGCTCTTTGCCGGGGCGGGCAATGATGGGCGCCACGCGTGGTTTGGGTTTCTCGATGCGGGGCAGAAGTGGCAGATGGATGCCGGTCGCTATGCGGAGCAGCGCTACGTCACGGGCTACGCGCGTGATCCCCAGACGTGGAAGGAAATTTCGGATCACGAATTGCAGTTTCTCACCGAGCGGTTCCGCGAATTGCCGTCGTATCGGCAGTCGTTGATCCATGCCTATTTCGCGGCTGATTATCTCGCCGCGGGCGAGGCGACGGCCGCCGCGGCGGCGGCGCGGAAAGCGGTGGGCTACGAGCGGCGCAACCAAGCGGCGTGGGAGACGCTGATCGCCGCGGGACAAAAACTCGGGCGCGATGCGAAGACGATCGAGACCGTGATGCGCGAGGCCGCGCTCGCCTTTCGCACCTATCCCGACCTCGAGGCGCTCTATGTGGCTCGCACGGCCGATAGTCTCCGCAAGCGCGGCGAAACCAGTCTGGCGGACGCCGAGGTCGCCGGAATTGCGCGGAAAAACCAAAGTGGCCGTTCCGACCTCAGCGCGCAACAGGCGCACGAATCGCTGGTGCGCGCCTTCAGCACGCAGCCTCTTCCGCAACAGATCACCGCCTACAATTCCCTGATCGACACCGCCGGGCGCGGCGCCGGGATCGGCTTCTTTGACCAGGTCGTTGTCTTCTACGCCGAGCATATGATGCAATTGCAGCAGCCAGCGGAGGCCATTCGCGGGGTGGAGCGCGCGCGGCGGACGCTCAAGGTGGAACCCAACAGTCAACTCGACCAAGAGTTCGGCAAGCTGCTCTCCGGATTGAAGTCGGTGAGGTGACATGGCGACCGCTCCAGTTGAGGAGTAATTGCCCGGTGCGAAGGTGGGAGCCAGCCCCGATAGGCGATGGCCCGGTTTTTGAGCGATACTACCGTCATGAGTCTTATCGATATGGAACGTGTGCGTCGCTACACTGCCGAGTCGGTCAATCAGCACATTGACGACACGATCGCGCTGACGGTGCACGAATATGCCGGGCGGTCGAACGTGGAGATTAATGCTCGCTTAAGCGAACTGGAGGAAGAATGGGATATCGAGCGGTGGCTCCAGACCCAGGCCTCGGGGATCGCGCTGGCGGGCGTAGGGCTTTCGGTGGCGGTCGATCGGCGCTGGCTTTGGCTGTCCACAGGGGTGCTTGGGTTTCTACTTTTGCACAGCACCCAGGGCTGGTGCCCGCCACTTCCCGTGCTACGTCGCTGCGGGGTGCGGACACGCGATGAAATCGCCCGAGAGCGATTCGCGCTGAAGTACCTGCGGGGAGATTTCACCGCGGTGCGGACGGGGCACGGTGAGATCGATGTGGATCGGTTGCTCAGTGCGCTGGAGCGCTGAGGATGCGAGAAGCACCAAGGAACAACCTCCAAGCTCCAGAAAAATTTTAAGCGCGGGCAAAGAAGCAAAATCGCAGAGGGTTCTCTGGCGCTTATCGGGAGCAGGGAGGTGAGTCCTTAGCGCTTCCCGATCACTTCACCGGCCGCAATAATTCCAGCGCCGCGAGGGTCGCTGCGTTGCGCGTCTCGAGGCCGAGCTTTTGAAAAATGTGCTCCACGTGCTTGTGCACGGTGCGCACGCTCGCGCCGAGGATGGTCGCGATGTCGGGGTTGCTCTTGCCTTGCGCGATCCAATACAGGACCTCGGCCTCGCGGGCGGTGAGGCCGAGGCGCATCAGGACGACGGGGCCAGGTGGGGCGCCGCGCTCTTCGAGAACAAACATCTGCAGATCGTCGCGGCCCTGCTCGGCGAAGCGGCGGGCCACGAGCGTGCCGCCTGATTCGAGACCCGACGGCAGAGTGCCGGGGATGCGCTGCGGAAAATGTTTGTGCAGCAAGTCCTCGGCGAGCCGCGTGCTGAAGACGATGCGCCCGCCGGTATCGGCGAGGACGACGGCACGGTCGAGGGACTGGCTCAGTTGATTCTCCGCCTCGACGCGGAGGGCGAGTTCGTCCGCGAGTGAGCGCTGCAGCGCGCGGACTTGCAGGTGGGCGAGGGCGCGGGCGAGAACCTCGGGCGGGTAGACGGGCTTCGTGATGTAATCGAGTGCGCCGGCCTCAAAGGCCCGCAGTTTTTGCTCCGGCTCGTCGACGGCCGTCATGAAGATCACCGGCACATCCCGGCACTCGGGGCGCATCTTGAGCCGCTGGCAAGTCGCCACGCCATCCATCCCCGGCATGATCAAATCGAGCAGAATCAAATCGGGGGTCGTGTGCTCCAGGAGCGAGAGTGCGCTGCGGCCGCCCTCGGCGACGAGGATCTCGTGCCCGGCCTCGCTGAGGGCGTCGAGCAGCAGCGAAAGATTCGCCGGGGTATCGTCGACGACAAGGATGCGGCCAGTGACGGGGCTGCTCATGGTGAAGCGGTGGAGCGGGCTTGCTCGAGGCGCTCGCGAATGCGCTCCATGCGATAACTTTTCGCGAGGGAATCGAGGGCGTCAACCAGCGGGTCTGTCGCGCCGTCGGGCGAACGCAATTCGGCGAGCCGTCGCCGCAAGGCGATGATTTCACCCCGCCGCGCGATGGCCAGGAGTTCATCGAGAATCTCGACCGAGAGCCGCGTCGGCTCTGCAAACGGCGAGCGCGAGGCTGAGGCCGGCGCCGGCGCTTCCCCGCTGGTTTGCCAGTCCAGTCGCAGCGCCAGGCTGAGCCGCGACAGAAGATCGGCCTCGCGAAAGGGCTTGGGCAAGAAGTCGTCGCAGCCCGCCGCGAACGCATCGTCGCGATTGAAGGATAAAACCGACGCCGACATCGCGATGAGCTTGATCCGCGGTCCCTCGGGTAGAGCCCGGAGCCGCTTCGCCAATTCCAGCCCGTCCATTCCCGGCATGCGCAAATCGAGAAACACCAAGTCCGGCGTCGTCGTGGCGGCCAGCGTGAGCGCCTGCTCGCCGCTCGCGGCTTCGAGCAAGATGAAGCCGAGGGGATCGAGGAGTTCGCGCAGCACCTGCCGGTTGATCGCAATATCATCGACGATCAGGACGCGACGACGCGCGCCCTCGTAGCCTGTCACGACCTTGAGCGCGTCGCTCGGCGCATCGGCGGTGATCGCCAGCACCGGGAGGCGAATCGTGAAGGCAAACCGACTCCCCACGCCACGGTGACTCGAGACCTCGAGCTGGCCGCCCATCAGCGAGACGAAGCGGTGACTGATGGCGAGACCGAGCCCGGTGCCTGGCTCGGCGGGCCGGCCCTCGACGACCTGATGAAACGGCTGAAACAGCGCGGCCAGCTCGGCCTCCGCGATTCCGACGCCGGTGTCTTGCACGGAAAATTCGAACCACTCGCCGGGCGCGGCGGAGGCCTCATTGGCCACCGCCACAACCCGGAGCGTGACGCTGCCGCGCGCGGTGAACTTCAGGGCGTTGCCGAGGAGGTTATCGAGTACTTGGCGCAATTTCAGCGAATCGCCGATGACCAACTCCGGCAAATCGGCGGCCGCATCGAAAATGAACTCCAGTTCCTTTTGCTCGGCGCGCGGGCTCTGCGCCGCCGCAATATCCCGGATGAGTTGAGGCAGGTGAAAGGGCGCGGCGTGAAGCTCCATGCGCCCGGCTTCAATCTTCGAAAAATCCAGCACCTCATTAATCATGCGCAGCAGATGCTCACCGCTCGTCTGCACGACGCGCAGCCGCTCGCGATTCTTGGCGGTGAGATCGCGGTCCTTCATCAAGACCTGCGCATAGCCGATCACACCGTTGAGCGGAGTGCGGAGCTCGTGGCTCATATTCGCAAGAAACGCGCTCTTCGCGCGGTTCGCGGATTCGGCCTGCTCCTTGGCGATGCCGAGCTCGGCGGTTCGTTGCGCCACGATGGCTTCGAGCCGAGCGCGCTCGCGCTCCGATCGTCGCAGCCGCCAGCGCACAAAACCCACCACGCTCCTAGCCAGCACGAGACCGTAGAGCGCATAGGCGAGATTGCTGCGCGGCCACGGCGGCGTCACCCGCAGCGTGAAACGTGTCACGGGCCCGGGCTCCCCTTGCGGGTCGACGGTGCGCACCTCGAAGACAAATGGGCCGCGCTCCAGATTCGTGAAACTCACGTCATTGCGCCGCGTGGGCGCGGTCCACTGATCGTTGAAGCCTAACAGGCGAGTTTGGAACCGCTCGAACTCCGGCAACTGAAAACGGCCCGAGGCAAACGTGATCGTGATCGGAGCCGGGGAGTAGCCCAGCGTGAGGTCGACCGGCCCGCCCGGCAGCAGCGTCACTGATTTACCCTCGGCTGAAATATCACGGATGAGCGGGGCGGCGGCCCGCGCGCGGTTGACGAGGCGGCCGACCTCCACGCGCACGAGTCCGAGTTCGCCTTTGCCCCACACGACGCCGCGCCCATCGACGCCCGGCTCCCAAAAAATTCGTCGTGCGCCCGAACCAGCGAATAGGCTGTGAATCTCATCGGGCATCGGCGTCGGCTCGATTTTTCCATCCGCGAGGCGCCGCAGACGCAGCAGTGGGTAGGGGACTTCTTTCGTTTTGTAATCTGTCAGCAGCCCGTTGGTCCACAGCTCGCCGGGTGCTCCGCCCGCCACCGGATTCAGCACCATCGAGCGCGGTTCCCACGCCGTGAGAGCGGTATCGGCGACGAAGCGAGCAGTCGCGCTATCGTAGGAATAGAGCCCTTTGGCCGTGTCGAAATGCAGCCCGAAGCCGGTCTGCCAAAGGAAAATCAACGAGTGGTCCGCCGGCAGGCCATCAGAGACGGAGAGCAATTTTATCGTCGGCTGCTGCCAGTCGGGAGCATCGGCCGCGCGCGTGAGCCGATAGACCCCCCGACTCACCGTGCTGACCCAGAGCGTGCCATCCGCAGCTTCGATGACATCCTCGCACTCGCCCGTCACTCCGGCGATTTCGCCTTCGAATTTCCACGTGCCATCGGGATTAAAAATGCCGGTGGATACGCCGCGGTCGGTGGCGAAGTAGATGCGGTTAGGTTGGGTCTTGGAGGCGGTGAGGCTCTTTAAGCCGTCGGGTACCGCGGTCAGCAACTCGATGCCCGCGGGGCTCAGGCGCTGCAAACCCGCCGCACTGGCAAGCAACAAACCGCCCGGGTGCGACAGCAGCGAAGTGAGGCGCACCTGCACCCCCACACGCGGATCGCGCTCGAAGTGAGCAGGGCGGCGCGGATCTTCGGAGGGAATGAGCCGGTAGAGCCCGTCAGCACTGAGGTAGTAGAAGGAGCCTTGATGCCGCGTGAAATCCGCCGCGGCGGCATCGGTGATGCCGGAGTGTTGGTGATCAAACCACGTGGCCGCCGAACGCCAGTTGACCCGGGCGGGGCCGCTGTTGGTGCTGACCCAGAGACCGCCGTCACGATCCTCAGCCAAGGCGAAAACGGTCGGGTGGGCGAGGCCACTCTCGCGAGAAATCTGGCGTTCGAAACGTCCGTCGTTGGCGAGTACGATCAGCCCTTCGCTCTCGGTGCCGATGGCGATGGAGCCGTCATTGAGGCGGAGCGCGGTCAGCAGCTGCGTGCGCGCGAAAATGGCGTCGGCTCCGGTGCGCCACGCTTCGAGCGCGCCATCGGGGCGCAGACGCAGGAGGCCGCGATTGGAAATGCCGACGAGGAGTTCGCGTGTGCCGGTCGCGCCGGCAATCACGAAACCGCCATTCGGTGCGGAGGCCAGGAGCGGGTCGCGGCTCAGCGGCTGCCAGGCGTCGCCGGAAAACTCATAAATGCCCTCGCCGCGACGATGCAAAATCAGGCGGTCGCCGGCGAGGCTGAGACGATTCCGAAACGTGCCGGTCAGCGGCCACGCGCGGAAGGATTGATCGGCCGGGTGGTAGCGCAGGATGTTTTTATCCGTCGCGAAAAACATGTCACCGCGCCAGGCGACGATATCGCGGACGGAGCCAAAGGGCTTGGCGTCGGCGGGCACTTTTTCGAGCAGCGAGCGATACTCGGGATCGGCGTTGGTGGGCCGCGGGACGACTCCGAGTTTTTCTTCGTCGCCGACGTAGATGTCGCCGCCCGGCCCCGGCGCGAGGGCGCGAGTATAAGTGAGGGGAATTTTAAGGATGCGCCATGTGCGTCCGTCGTACTCCATCAGCGCGAGCTGGTTGCCCGCATAGTAGAGGCCCTCGGAGCTGATGAAGGGCGCGTGAAAAAGCGCGTGGGCCTTGTGGTCGAGGCGCCCGAAACTGCGCAGCAGAGGCAGGCCGCGTTCATCGTCGGCGGCGCGCAGCGGCCCGAGCAGTAAAGAGCCGAGCGCCACCCAGCCAAGCCAGCGAAGCAGGACGCGCGGGAGCATTCCTCACTAAGCCGAGCGGGGCATCGGGGAGTCAACGCCCCGCGATCCACCTACGCATGTTTACGTAGGAAGGGCGAAGGGCAGGAGCGGGTGTGCTCGATCACGAAGCGCGAAGACGAACTCGCTGATCATGACGCGCGAAGACGAATGTCCGCAGCGCGCGCCCGCGTGTTGCAGATTACGAACAGGGGAAGTCGCGCACCGGGCGGTGGGCTCGCCGTCAGGCGCGGTTGCCCGTCACGCGCCCGCGACCGCCAGAAACGCCGCCAGCGCGGGGTCGGGTGTGGTCGATTGGCGCCAGCCGAGGACGAGGCGGCTTTCGGGAGCGGGGCCTTTGAGGGAGCGAAACGTGACCTCGGCTGGGAGGTTTTGCGCCTCGGAGGGCGTCATGAAGGTCGCGCCGAGGCCGGCACGCACCAGGCCGATGCCGTTGGCGCGCGGCCAGACCTCCTCGGCGATACGCGGCGCGACGCCCGCGCTGGAAAACGCCGCGAGGATGCGATCGTAGAAGCCGGGGTTGTGGGTGCGCGGAAAGAGGACAAAGGGCGTATCGGCGAGATCGCGCAGGCGGAGGGTTTCGCGCTGGGCGAGCGGGTGGGCGGAAGGGAGCAGCACGCCGTTGTTTTCGCGGAGGAGGACGAGGGTGCGCACGCCGGGGGTGGGGGCGTCGGGATGGAAAAAACCGCACGAGATATCGCCCTCACGCAGGGCAGCGAGTTGGGCGGACGTGGGGGATTCGGTGAGCTCAAGCCGAATCGCGGGGTGAAGCCGGTGGAATTCGCGGATGATCGGCGGCAAGACCGTAGCCATCGCGAGCCCCGTAAAGGCCACGCGCACATGGCCGACTTGGCCGCCGGCGAGGGCTTGGAGGTCGGTGGAGATCGCGGCGACGGACCGGAGGATCGGCTCGATGCGCTCAAGCAGCAGCCGGCCGGCGGGGGTGACCTCGACGCCGCGCCGCGTGCGGAGCAGGAGTTGGGCGGAGAGGGCGGCTTCGAGTTGGGCAATCGCACGACTGAGAGCGGGTTGCGCGATGGCGAGGGTCTCGGCGGCTTTGCGAAAATGAAGCTGGCGGGCCACCTCCCGGTAATAAACCAAGTGACGAAGCTCGAACGGGAACTGATACTCACGCGGCATCACAGACAGCCAAATAAGTATTTCCCCGGCATGGCAAGAATTGATAAGCTGTGTCTAATCAATCCGAGGTCGGGGGCTTGGGGTCTCGGGTCTGGGGGCGTGAGCTTTTCACAGAAACAGCTTTCGTTTTTCAGGCCCGAGACCCTAAATCCCAAACCCTAAACTCTTCTCCTATTTTATAAACATCATGCCCAAATCCCTTTTTGAAAAAGTGTGGGACGCACATGCCGTCCGTACCCTGGCCAATGGCCAGACTCAACTCCTGATCGGCACCCACCTCATTCACGAGGTGACGAGTCCGCAGGCCTTTGGAATGCTCCGCGATCTCGGCCTGAAGGTTGCGATGCCGCACCGTACTTTCGCGACGGTCGATCATATCGTCCCCACCGACCAGTTTGCCGAGCCCTACAGCGACCCGCTCGCGCAGGCCATGATGGATGAGCTCCGTAAGAATTGCGCGACCACCGGCATCACGTTCTTCGACCGCGCCTCGGGTAAGCAGGGCATCGTCCACATTGTCGGACCCGAGCAGGGCATCACGCAGCCCGGTACGACGATCGCCTGCGGCGACTCCCACACGAGCACGCACGGCGCCTTTGGCGCGATCGCCTTTGGCATCGGAACGACCCAAATCCGCGACGTCCTCGCCACGCAGACGATGGCGCTCGGCAAGCTCAAGGTCCGCCGCATCGAGGTGAACGGGAAGCTGCGTCCCGGCGTTTACGCCAAGGATGTGATCCTCGACATCATCCGCCGCCTCGGCGTCAACGGTGGTACGGGCTACGCCTACGAGTACGCCGGTGAGGTCTTCGACCGTTTCACGATGGAAGAGCGCATGACCGTGTGCAATATGTCCATCGAGGGCGGCGCGCGCGCCGGTTATGTCAATCCCGACGAGACCACTTTCGCCTACCTGAAGGGCCGTCCGTATTCGCCCAAGGCCGAGCAATGGGATGCCGCCGTCGCCAATTGGAAGAGCTTCGCGAGCGATCCCGGCTGCCATTACGACGACGTCGTTAAGATCAACGCCGCCGACATCGCGCCGACCGTCACGTGGGGCATCAATCCCGGCCAGGGCATCTCGATTGCGGAGAATATTCCCGATCCGACCAAGACCACCTCGGTTGACGAGAAAGCCTCCATCGAGGAGGCGCTGGCCTACATGAAGCTGAAGCCCGGCGCCCCCATCAAGGGCACCAAGATCAACGTCGCCTTCATCGGCTCGTGCACCAATGGCCGACTAAGCGATTTCCAAGAAGTCGCACGCTACATGAAGGGCAAGAAAGTCGCCCCCGGCATCAAGGCCATCGCTGTTCCTGGTTCGCAGATCGTCGATCTCCAGTGCAAGAAACTCGGGCTCGACAAGATCCTCGCTGAGTCCGGTTTCGAGTGGCGCGAGGCCGGTTGCTCGATGTGCCTCGCGATGAATCCCGACAAGCTCATCGGCGACCAGCTCTGCGCGAGCTCTTCGAACCGCAACTTCAAGGGCCGCCAAGGCTCGCCCACGGGCCGCACGCTGCTGATGAGCCCCGTCATGGTCGCCGCCGCCGCTGTCACCGGCGCGGTCGCCGATGCCCGCGAGGTCTTCGCGGTGAACAACTAAACCACCCTTAACTTCCTTTTAAAATGGCTCTCGCCAAAATCACTTCCATCACCGGCCGCGCCGTCTGCGTGCCCGGCAACGATATCGATACCGACCGCATCATCCCCGCGCGCTTTATGAAGTGTGTGACGTTTGATGGCCTCGGCGAATTCCTCTTCTACGACGTACGCAAGAACGCCGACGGCACGGACAAGCCGCATCCGCTGAACGACCCGAAGTTCAAAGGCGCGACGATCCTGCTCTCCGGCGCCAATTTCGGCTGCGGCTCCTCCCGTGAGCATGCGCCGCAAGCGATTCAGAAGTACGGCTTCAAGGCCGTGGTCGCGGAGAACTTCGCCGAAATTTTCTTCGGCAACTGCACGACCCTCGGCATCCCCTGCGCGACCGCCAGCCGCGAGGACATCGCTAAGATCGCCGCCGCCGTGGAAAAAAATCCCGCCACCGAAGTCGTCGTGGACGTCGACAAGCAGGAGATTCGCTTTAGCGGCCAAACGATCCCGGCGAAGGTTCGCCCGGCTGACCGCGACGGTCTGATCAATGGCCGGTGGGACTCCATCGGCGAACTGCTCGACGGTCTTCCTGCCGTGAAGACCACGTCGGCCAAGCTTCCGTACATGGCGGCCTAATTTCGCCCTGGAAAGGTCTAGGGGTAGGAGCCTGCTTGCAGGCGATGGGATATGTCGTGCTCAGTCACCCCATCGCCTATCGCCTGCGAGCAGGCTCCTACCTCAAGGTTTGGGTAGGGATGTAAGCCCAGCTCCGTAGTTCTGCCCTCGCGCGCCGGGCCATATTTTTCGAACTTTTGCTCGGCGAGGGCGTCAGATCGAGCCACTCTCATTTCAACTATGTTTTTTGCCGCAATCGACGTCATGCGTATCCTCCGGGAAACCGGCTGGTGGCTGGGGATACCCATGCTGACCTGTTTCACGATCGCTGTTTTTGTGATCATCGAGCGCATGTACGCCTTGCGCCAGTCGGCCGTAGTGCCAGAGCACCTCGCCGAGGGCGTGATCGAGGGGAAAGTCACCGCTGGAGATCACCGCTCTACGCTGGGCCGCATTATCGCCTTTGCCTCAAGTCACGTGGGCGATACCGACGCGACCAAGGCCTATGCCCGCCTCGAAGTCTCCAAGCTGGAGCGCGGTGTGAGCTTCCTTGATACGATCTACGCCGCCGCTCCGCTCCTTGGCCTGATCGGTACGGTGTCCGGTTTGCTCCAAGCCTTCTCCGTCGTCGATCCTGAGACCCGCATGCCTGATCCGGTGAAGTTTACCGAGAGCGTCGGATACGCTCTCTCGGCGACGGTCCTCGGCCTGTGCGTGGCGCTCGTCGCTCTGATCGGTGGTGGCTACCTGCAGCGCGTGATTGATAAGCGCGCGGCCCACCTCGATCTCCTGCTCGAGCGCGTACTCGCCCGTCGCGATGCGCCTGCTCCCTCCACGTCCGGACGCGGTTGAGCCATGAGTCTTCTGCAACGCCGCGCCCGCAAGCGCCCCGAGCTGCCCCTCGTGCCGCTCATCGACGTGCTCGTGATGCTCGTGCTCTTCGCCTACGTCACGATGCAGGCGCGGTCGAACTCCACGCTCAATATCACGCTTCCCAAGGTCGAGACTGCGGGCAAAAACGAGTTTCGCGGCACGGTGACTATCAGCATCGACAAGGACGGCTCCATTTCCTTTTCGACCACGCCGACCAATAATCACGTCGTTTCCGACGACGAGCTCCTCGCCCTGCTCAAACAGGTCAAAGAGATCAATCGCGACATCCCCGTTCTCATCAAAGCCGACGAAACCACGCAGCTCAAGAAGCTCGCTTTCGTGATGGATGCTTGTCGCCGCGAGGGTCTGAACTCCTTCGCGTTGGAGAGCCGATAAGCTCGATGAGCGTGGGGTAGGTAGGGTAGCTCCGGTCTCTGACCGGAGCCTTTTGATCGTCGCGTGCGCCACGATTTGCGGACGCGCTCTCGCTAGCGACGCGAATAGTGCTGAAAGCTAATCGTGAGCCTTGATGAGCCGGTCAGATACCGCGCTACCCCTGTTACCTCTGCTGCTCTGCGCAGCCTGCTGAACCCCCTATTTCCCCGTCCGCCGATACACATCGCGATAATACGTGATCGTATCCGGATTCGAGACGTCGATCACGCCGCTTTCCGTGGTCAGGAGGCACAGGCGTTTTTCGTGGCGACCGAGCTTAAACGTATCCGTGTTGTTCACGTGGCCGTCTTTGAGCCCGAGTTCGAAGAATCGAATGCGTCCATCGGCCGTGATCGTAATCACGCGGTCACCGGGCAGGCTTCCGGTCGCGAAACTCCCGATCATCTCGCGCTCGCGGGCGGTGATTTCGGCTGGATCAGTGAGGAGTACAACGGCGGGCGGCTCGTTGACGCTCACCGTGTAGAAAACGGAATAGAGCGTGTAGCCATTGAGCGCGAGGCCCGCGAGGAGGATGGCGAAAGCGATCCCGTAGTGCGGTGCGGGCTTGGGCGCGGGGGTTTCGGCGGCCGCTTCGGTGAATCCAAAGGGTGGCGTCGTGAGTTGGCGGTCGAGTTGGGCGACGATTTCCGCGGCGGAGAGTTCGCTGTAGGGCTCGGTGGTGTCGCGAGCATTGTAGAGCAGCAGTTTTCCCTGGCCGGTACGGATGATAAATTTCCCCGCTGCCGCGCTGACGAGCAGGTGAGGGTCGGCTTCGTTATTCTGGGCCGGATCGATCTGGCGAAACCGCTCCAGGAGCGCGGTAAACTCATCCGTGGACAAAATCCCCAGCTCGGCCTGGCCGAGGTCGGCCTCGGCGTAAGAGGTGTCGGAGGCGAGATTAACGGTGCTGACGGTGAACATGGGGGCGCGCGTTAGTGTTCGAGCACGTAGACCGGATAGTTGCGGTAGCCGAGCCGGAGATTGCCGGTCTCGATGTTACCGTCGTCGATCTTGCGATCGAGGTCGGTGAGTTGCAGCAGGTCGGAGGAGACTTTGGTCGTGCCCGAGGTGCTGATGACGATGGCGGCGCGGTAGCGCTCGCCCGATTGCACGGCGTTGGGCGCCCACGTGTAGAGTCCGCCGATGGGCGTGGGATTCTGCCAGTTGGTCGTGCGCAAGTACGGCTCCATCCCTGGCGGGATGACGCCCGGCTCGCCCGTCCCCTCGGGCCAGTCGCCTTTTTCCTGGGCATAGGTTTGAAAGGCAGTGGAAAAGACCCGCAGGTCATTTACGACCGCCGTGGAGCGAGATTCGAGGTTCACCTTTTTGATCGCCGGCACGGCGAGCGCCGCGATCACACTGATTATAAACACCACCACCGAGAGCTCCAGCAACGAGAAACCGGCCTCGCTCTGGAAGCGTCGGCGGGGCTTGCGCGCAAAGCTGGGGCGGGTGGGCGTCAACGGTATGTCGTTAAGGATGCACGGGATGCCGCGGCGTTCAAGCCGAGGCTGAGGGACGCGCGAGCCGCACGAAGATCACGATGTGGGTCGCGATGATGAGTGGCACGAGAAAGGTCGGCAGCAGACTCAGGGGCAGCACCGTGAGTGCCCGCATCTGCAGGGGGTTCGCGAGGTTGAGCCGAAACGCCGTCATCACCACCAGCGCGATATCGACGAAGCCGATGATATTCCACAGCCGGATGTAGCGGAGCCGAGATGCGTCCGTGAAGGGCACTAGCGCCACGACGAGGGCGAGGGTCGCCACCACGATATCACCGATGCCACCCGGCACGGCGAAATCGTAGGGCAGAAACCCGCGTTGGTAGAGCACGAGAAAGTAGATGCCCACAAAGCGCGTAACGTGGAGCAGCACCAGTGTACGCAGTTCCAGCGAGTCGACCCATGCGCGGACCGCCGCAATGCGAAAGTACAGCCAGACCAGCATGGCGCTCAATGCCGCGAGGATCGCCGGGATCGCGAGCGGGTGGAGCCGCTGCAACATAAGACGCTGGCCGACGATCAGCGCAGCACCGAGCCAAAGCCAGAAGATGAGACGAACGACGATGGCGGAAGACATGCGAGGGACCGACGAGCTAGAGGCATCACGCCCACGACGGCGAGAGCGGACTGTGTGGCGATTCGAGTAGTACGCTTTCTATTTCGGGCCGAAAGTGGAATCCGCTGCCGCGATGAGCCTCGAACTACGAACGCAAAAAAGCGCGCCGATGGGGGCGCGCTTTGTGATTTGGGTGATCGTAATTCCCCGCTTTGTGTCTGCGCGTCTTACTTCGGCAGTTGCACGCCGTAGCGGGCGATGGACGAGCCTTCGAGGCGCTTCACCTCGGCGATGGCCTGGCGGAGAGCGACCTTGGCCGTGAGCTCATTGAAGCGCGCGGTCTCGAGATCTTCCTGCGCTTGGAGCACCAGACGTGAGGTGGAGAGACCGGCGTCGAAGCGCGCCTTTTGGAGGTCGTATTGCTTGGCGCTCAGCTCAGTGGCCTTGGCGGAGAGATCGACCGCCACGAGATTGGCTTCGACCGCGCGGACCGCCGTGCGGACGCTCACGATCAGGTTTTGCTCGAGCTGCTCGAGGCGGACCTTTTGCGACTTCACGTTCACTTGGGCGGCGCGGTAGTTCGCCTTGTCGGCCTGCTGACCCCAAGGCATCGAATAGGTGAGGCCGACGGACCAGTTATTGCCGTGCTCACGGGGCAGAAGGCCGATGGCCTGGAAATAGCCCTCGTCGGTGGACTTCGCCGTGTAGCCGTACGAAGCGTCGAGATTCAGCGTGGGCTGGAGATTGCGCCGGGCCGTGGCCAGATCGAGCTCGAGCTGCTTGATCGTGTCTTGCTGCGAAAGAGTGTCGGGATAGCGCTCGCGGGCCAACTTGTACGAAACCGCGAAGTTCGGGGCGTCCGGCTTGAAATCGTCAAAGGCGACGGAGCCCGGGCGGCTATCGAACTCCGGAAGATTGATGAGATTGAGCAGGGCGTCTTCGCGATCCGCGACCGTCTGATTGGCCGTGACGAGCGCGCGGCGCGCCGTGGCGACACCAAACTCCGCGGTGAGCACATCGAGATCGGTCATCACACCCGTCGTGCGGCGGGCCTTGTTTTCCTCAAAGAGGGCGAGATTGCGATCCAGCGTGAGCTGGCGGATGCGCACCGTTTCGCGGGCAGACACGAGGCTGTAGTACGAGTTTTCAGTCGAAGCGATCGTAGTCAGGATGCGGCTCGTGTAGTTGATGTTCGCGATGTCGATCCCGAGCTTCGCGCGGTCCTGGGCGGTGAGGGCGGCCGCGCGGCCGAAGGTGCGGAGGATCGGCTGGCTCAACGTCGCGGAGACGCCATTGCCGAACGTGGGATTGAGCAGCGCGTTGGTGGTGTTGGTCGCGCCGCGGGTGACGTTGGTATTGAGGCCGACGGTGCCATTGGTGGCTTCCAAGCGGTCCGTGACGCCGAGGCGGACGGTGGTGCTGTCGGTGAGCGTACCTTCACGCTGGGCGCCATCGAGGCGGCTCGTGTTGGAAGCGGCCTGGTTAAAATTGCGAACGGCCGAGGCGCTCAACACGGGGTCAAAGTTGCCTTTGGCGACGTTGAACTGCTCCTTCGCCGTATCGATCGAGTACGCTTGGATCTGCAGATCAAAATTTTTCTTCAGGGCGAGGCCGACCGCTTCCTCGAGCGACAGCGGCTTGCCGCCGGGGGCCGTCGTGGAGACGGTTTGGGCGTGGGCCGGGGCAAGAATTGAGACCGTGAGGGCGAGGGCTACGAGGGCGCGGGGGAGGTGACGTGACATAGCTGGAGTGGAAAGGGAGAGTATCGGCTGAAGAGAAAACACGGAATGGTGAAGAAAGTTACTGTTTTTCGAACTCACCACCCGAAGTCCGCTTTAGGACGGTGAAGCCCGCTTGTCTGGCGCGCGAGACGGAAAGAGGTGCGGAAAGTTTCGGTGAATTTACCGGGTCGGCCGCAGCCCGGCGCACGGCTTGGCCGCAAGTCGGGCACTCCGTGAGCTCCGCCGCGCCTGCTTCCGCGCGGTGCTCGAAACCGGTGCCGCAGAGGCGGCACGGCGCGGCGACCGGGGCGTAGGTGTGGATCGGCATTCGGGGATGATTTCAGAACACCGTTCGCCTCCGGCGCGAGCCCAATCGTGGCGAGTGGTTGCATCCGCAGGATGAGCGGTCGTCTCGACTCGCCCCGCAGATGAGAAGTGAGTGCAAAAAAGAAGCGCGTTGAGGTTCAACGCGCTTCGGAAAAATGGCCCTGTAGGCTTTCGCCCGAGCCTATAGATTCAGGCCGATTGCCGACCGACCGGTTACTGACTCGTCTTCGGCTGGGACTTCTTCTCTTCCGCCTCGACGAGCTCGGAGACGTACGCGCCACCGAAGCCGAGCCGCTGGGCGAAGAAGCTCGCGAGCTGCGTGCGGGTAGTGAGGTACTGCGGATTGGCCTCGGTCAGGTCTGGCGCCTTCTTGTCGGCAGCGTAGACGAAGAGACCCTTGTCGCCGTTCAGCATCATGTCGGTGATCTGGCCCTTCTCGAGGCGCTCGAGGGCATCGAGCACCGAGTAATCGACATCCTGCGGACGGGAGCGCGGCATAAAGGCCGGGAGCGTCTTGCCTTCGACCTTCACCTTGGCGGAAGCGGACACCGTCTCGGCGGCCTTTTCCATGGTGTTTCCGGCCTTGAGGCTGGCCTCGAGCTGGGACTTGACGGCCTTTCCGAGGTCCACGAAACGGCGGCGGCGCTCGCTCTCGGTCCAGTCCGCGACCACGCGGTCGCGCACTTCGGCCAAGGCCGGCTTCCGGGCGGGTTGCGTGTCTTTATAGAAGATAACCGCCGCGCCGGCCGGCGTCTTCACGGCATCGGAGTACGTGCGATCCTGGCGGGGGAGCGTAAAGGCCTCATCGGCAAATTCGCGCGAACCCATCAGCTCGCTCGGACCCGCCTCGCGGGTAAAGGGATTCAGCGTCTTCGCCGTGATATTGTTTTTGGCGAGGAACGCGTCGACACCGGCCGCCGGCACCTTGTTGTTATAGAGCGAAACGGTCAGCTCGCTGGCGGCCTGCAGGGCTTGCTTCTGCGCGCGCTCGATCTTGAGGGAGGCTTCGACCTGCGTCCGGACGGCGGCGTAGTCGGCGGCCGGATCGGTCTTCGGCGGGGTCTTGTCGTCGGCTGGCTTCACTTCCGCCGGCTTCGGGAAGCGGGCAGGATTAGCGTCATAAAAAGCGCGGACCTCTGCCTCGGTGACCGTGATCTTGGGCAGATAAGCCATCATCGGGAACTCCGCGTACGAAACCACGATGCGCGGGGCGATCTGGTAGCGGGCGCTGTCTTCTTCGAAATACTTGCTGATCTCGGCATCGGTCGGCTTCAGCTCCGGCTTGAAACTCGCGTAGTCGATCGAGGCCGTGCTGAGGGTCCACGTGGTGTCGGAGCGAGCGAGTTGCTGCTTCACCTCACCGGGGAGCACATAGCCGGGACCGGCGAGGAGCTTTTGGACTTTGTCGACGCGCACGTCGTCGGAGAGCACGCGTTTGATGTCGCCCTCGGGATTACCGCCCTTGGAGGTGGTCTTGAGACGATCGCGAAAATCGCTGTAGGCCTTGGCGTCGAACTCACCGTTCTGCCCGGCAAACATGCGCGCGTTCTTGATCTCTTCGGTGATCTCCGCGTCGGTCGCCTCCGGGATGTGCCATTGATCGGCGAGATAGAGCGAGGCCGTGCGCATCTTCGAGTAACCCTCGACCTGCTCGGACGTCGCGCCGGAGAAGGGGCCGTACTTCAAGCTGATGCTCATGCTGCCATCGCCAAACACGCGCTGCTGGTCCTGCTGGACCGCCAAATCGTAGTTGAAAAACTGTAGATTCGCGCGGCGACTGTCCGCGTGGCCGAGCCCGCCGGAGGCATTGATGCCGACAATAAGGGAGATGATGGTGAAGACCAGAACCACCGCAAAGATCGTGCGGAAGTGGTGCTGAAAGGTTTTCTGAATCCAAGAAATCATGGGTAGAAAACGGGAAACCCTAGGTCGCTCCCGATGCGTGGCAAGGGCTAAGTGACCCGCTCGGCGCGTTCATTACTATTACCAAGAGGCACCCGGTAGAGAGTGGCCCCACCAAGCGAGGCCCGAGCGTCGACTCACCTTGACTAGCCTTGACCGATGCCGCGAGCGGGCATCTGGGGCCGTCGTCCCGTGTAGGCAATTAGCACCGTCAGCCGGGCCATCCCCAACATCCCGCCATCCCGTCCTTACCGCGACCAACCTATATTTACCTTTATTAGCCCTTACCGGCCTCGACCGGTTCGGTCCCGCCCCGTCGGACCCACCAGCCGCTATCTCGACCGGCCCCTCGTGCGCCAACCTGACGCGCTGCGTTTCCCTCGCCGAAACAACAAGTCGAATCATGCCGCTCGATGGCAACAATATCACGCGAGCACCCCACGGTCCGTCATCCCCGTTGGCCCCATTGGGTCCATTGGCCCTATTGGCTCCATTGGTTCCATTGGCTCCACTGCGGAATATTTCCGCCATCCGCGCCCATCCGCGCCATCAGCGGAAAAAATCATGAGCCTGCCTTGCACGCCACACCCGCAACCCCTCACGCCTTCAGCCCCAGCCCGATCTTCTCGCGCAAATACGTGATCGATTTCGCCAACTCGGCTTTCTGAAATTCCTGGGTCGCCGTTTTTCCTTCCGGCCCCGCCGGCGCCTTAAATTGCGGGATCGAGTGCCCGCGCTTCGCCAGCGCCTCGAAATGCGCCAGCGCTTCCGGCCGCTTGTCGTAGAACTTCCAGAAGTCCGGATTCTTGTAAGGAAAATTCCGCGGCCCGCCCGAGATGGTCTCGATCATGATCGGCACCTTGGGGCAAAGCTCGGCCCACCGCGCCACGTAGCGCGGCCAGTCGATCAAGCCGTCGCCCGCCGCCGTCCATTGCACGCTCGCGCCCTCCGCCGTTTCCCAGATCATCTCGTCGCGCAGGCTGGAGCAGATTGTATAGCGGCCCAAATTTTCCAAAACATCGTGCGGATCCTCGAGCGTCCACGCGGCGTTGCCCGAGTCGATGTTCGCCCCCACGAAGTCCGCGCCCGCCGCCTCGATGAGTTGCACCAGCTCCCACGAGTGCATGTCGCCCGCGTGGTTCTCCACCGCGATCTTCACGCCGGTGTCGAGTGCCTGCGCGCGACACGCCTTCAGCACCGCCACCGTATCCGCGATGCGCGCTTGGATGCCGCCCTCCGTCTTGCGATCCTCCGCCGTGCCGAGCACCACGCGAAACACCGGCGAGCCCAGCGTCTTCGCAACGCGCAACCCGAGCCGCAAATGCTCCTCCGCCGTCCCGCGATTGGGCCGAAACGCCTTCGACGTCGGGCAAATGCTCCAGCTCCCCGCGTAGATTTTAATCCCGAGATCGTCCGCCTTGCGCTTCACCTCGCGCAGCGCCGCGTCCTCCAGACTCTCATACGCGTCGAGGTCCGAAATCAAAATCGTGTCGAGCTTCAGCGTCGCCGCATAGTCGAGCAGGGCAGGGGCCTTCCAACCCATGCCGCGCACGGCATAGTTGTCCATCCCGAGCGCGATCTTCGGCTTCGTCGCCGGCGGCGTGGCGCCGCTCAACCGCGAAGCCGTGGAAGTGAAAGCCGCCGCCGAAGTGGCGACCGCGAGCGTCTGAAGAAACGAACGACGATGCATGGGGAAAATCGAGGGTAACGCGCCACGCGGCGCACCCGCAGCGAACGCCCCCAAAGCCCCCATGTCGAGCACCCTGTCGTCGCGAAGCGGAACGTGACGAAGCCATCCAACTCGCACAGCCCCGCGCTCTCACTGGTATTAAGGTGGACGGCGACCTCCGTGGCGCCGTCTTCAGGACGCCCCTACGCCCCCGCAATGCGCAAATTTAGATTCGACCCGCGACTCCCGCCCATCTGAAGACGTAGCTTGTCACCGCCCCGCGCCTCCACCGAACGCCCCACTCATTTTTTTTGCGCCTTCTGTGCCTCTTTGCGGCCCCAAGTATTTCAAATCGTCTCACCGTCCGCACACTGCCCCTACGCCCCGCAATGCGAAAATTTAAATTCGACCCGCGACTCCCGCCCATCTGAAGGCATCGCTCGTCACCGCCCCGCGCAGCCACCGCCCGTACGGCTCATTTTTGCGCCTTATGTGCCTCTTTGCGGCCCCAAGTATTTCCCATAATCTCACGGTCCGCACACCACCGCACCACACGCTTCCCACGCCACATCCCCCCACACCGCATCACGCCCTCACCGTGCCGCCGCGACCGTCGGCGCAAACTCCGCCGCTCCCTGCACCAACGCGAGAAACGCCCGATCCGCCATCACCGCGTCGAAACTCTCGCGCAGCGCGGCCTGATTTTTCCCGCGACCCTCTCCGAGAAATAGATAAACCGACTGCCGCCCGTCGTCGCGCGACAGTTCCGCCGCGAGCGTCGTCCCGCCGAGCCGGCGCAAGGCAAACGGCCGATCATCGCCCACCAGCACCGCGCCATCGCACCTCCCGGCGCGCAGTTGCTCCGCCGCCCCGCGCGCCGACACCACAGCGCTGCCAATTGTTACGGCGTGCACCCCTCGCTTTTCCAACTCCACCTTCATCTGCGCGAGAAACGCCCGCTGCCATTCCTCCCGCGTGCGGTTCGCCTTTCCCGACTCGACCACCACCAGCTCAACATCCGGCCGATTCGCTTCCCCCTTCGCCAAATTCGCGGCCCCCACCAGTGCAAGCCCCAGCCCGAGGCACAGCCCCGCCCGCCTGACGACAATTAAAAGCGACCGCATGGTCGCACCTAAATCGTCTCAACCGCCGCAAAATTAAATCCGTACCCCCCGCAAAAACGACCGCCCCACCTTCCGCCGCCGCACCACCGCCACCGTCAGCGCCCCCGCGCCAAACAGCAGCGCATATGTCGCCGGCTCCGGAATCGCACTCGCGACGACGTAAGTATCTCCCGCAATAGCTCTATCGTTTAGCAGTGAGTGGTTCGCCGTAGTTGAGGTAGAACTGGTTCTCGAAAATACCCTGAGAGTCGTACTTCTGTTTGAGAGCGAAGAACTCCTTGGCCTGCGGATAGGCGCGCGTGAATTGCTCGATGGTGGCGTGAGGGCGGTAGGGAAGGTAGTAGCGGCCGCCGCAGGCGAGCGCGATGTCGGTCAGTTCGCGGGCGAGGGAGCGCATGGCGGTCTCAGCGGCAGGATCGAGGCGTTGATGAAAGAGGAGAACGAGTCCGAACATCTCAGTCGGGGCGTAGCGGAGAAATGTATCCTGGTCGGCCTCGACGTTCCGCACGGTGACGTTGAGGAGTTCGGGGTGGTGCTTGAGGAAGACGGGGCGGGCGAGATTGATGAAATCGGCAAAGCGATCGCCGGGAATGAAGTATTCGTGCAGGATGTCAGTGCTCGCGGCGTCGCGTGTAGCGTAGAGGTGCGAGGGTTCGTTCATCACTTGATTGCGCGAAAGCGTGACGCCACCGGTTTCGCCGAACTGTTTTTCGAGCCACCACCGGAGATTCTTGCCATAGCTGCTATCCACCCCGCCGCGGAACACGAGGCGCTTGAGCAGACTGGGCTTTTCGTCGAAGAGCGTTCGGCTGGTTGGTTTGTCGGTGCTCTTGCGACGGAGCAAAGTTACGGAGGCTTCCTGAAAGAACGAGTCGGGCGCGACGCTGATGCGCCCGTAGGCCATGCCAACGTCCTCCCGGCCGCGCGTGAGATCGTGATAGGCCCGCACGTAATCCTGGGGAGCGACGACGTGAGATTCGGCCGCGTAGTAGTCGTTAGGGACGACCCGGAGTTCGACCTCCAATATGACGCCAAAGAGTCCGTAACCACCGAGCACGAGGGAGAACAGCTCACGATTTTCCGTGCGGCTGCAGCGCAAAATCTCGCCCTGCGCGGTGAGCACGCGGCACGATTCGACTGTGCTCGCGATCGGCGGGGTGTCATTTTGCCAGCCATGGCAGTTGACTGAAATAGATCCGCCGACGGAAAAATCGTTATTCGTCTGCATGATCGAGACGGAGAAGCCGCGTTCGTCGAGGTACGGAATGACCTCAAACCAGCGGGCGCCGGCGCCCACGGTGAGGAGACGTTTCTCGGCGTTGAGCGAGAGCCGATTGAAGCCACGCATCTCGAGAGCGATGCCTTGGGGGTATACGGTGTGGCCGCCCATGGAGTGGCGGGCACCGCTAATCGTGATATGGCGGCCCTCGCGGGCAGCGCGTCGGACAAGCTCGATGAGTTGCTTTTCGGCGGCGGCGGGATCGGAGGAGACTTCGATTACCTCAGCGGGAGTCGTGGGATTGAGCCGGCTGGCGTCGTTAGTACCCGCAGAGGGCATCGCGCGCGGTACCGAGCCATCATGCAACCAGACCCAGCCGAGGAACACGAGCGGACGGCCGAGGAAGAAGGCCAGTACGAGCGCGAGAACTGCGAAGATTATCCGGCGAGGGCGGCGCATGGTGAAAACGGAGATGCTGACTAGTAGTCGAAGAGATGCTCGAGCCGGAGGCCCTTGGCGTCGAGATCGCGGAGGACGGGGCCGAGGTCTTTGACCGGGACTTGCACGGCGACGCGCTTAAGTTCGGGACCGGTCAGGAGCGTCATGGCGAAAAGTGGTCGACCGCCACTAAGATTATAGGTCCAGGTACTCGGAGCGACGAGCGTGAGCATGATCTCGTCGTTGCCGGCGACTTCGTCGAACTGCACGCCGTCACGGGCAAGGAGCGGAACGGTATCGGTGAAGCCCTGATAGTGCGGGACAGTGATGATCCAATGCCCGGGGCCGAGCATTCGGACGGGGCGGACACCAGGGCGCGCGAGGGTGGCATCGCTCAGAGCGTGAGCGGAGAGATAGATCTCCGTGTCGGCCACGCCGAAGACGGAACGGCTGGCGAAACGGATTACGCCGGCATAGATGGCCTTTACGCCGTACTCGAGACTGAGGAAGAATTTGCGCTCGGTTTTGCGGAGAAAATTGCGACCGAAGAGCGTGTTGGTGGACCACAGTTCGCGAAATTTTCTCCCGAACGGATATTCGAACCACGGCTGCGTAGGAATGAAATCGCCGTACTCGCGAGCCATCTGGGCGGCGAATTCATCTTCCGGCGTTCGAGCACTGGCGGTCCATTCGAAGACGCGGCCGACAGTTTTTTCGTAGGCGCCCTTTATGGCGAATTCGAACGTGGAACTCGTGCTGATCACGCCCAGCATGAGATTGTAGCCTCCGTTGAATGGGTAGTGACGTCGCGTCATCGCGTACGTCTGCGTGTAGCCACTCCAAATTTGGCCAATGGCGCGGAAATACGGGAATCGGCTGGGGTGTTCGCGCGCGATGAAGGTGGCATACTCCTGGGGATTGAAGACAAGGTACCACTCGGTAAAAGTGAGATAGGTGGAGTCCTCGGCGCGGCGGTACTTTGGGATACCGTCAATGCTCGTCACGAGGTCCGCTGGCAGCGGGCGGTCCACCGGCGCGAAATCCTGCTGTACGCAGCGGACCGCAATCATAAAAGCCGCGACGGAAAGGACAGCGGCGGTGAGACCGCTAACGAAGCCCCACAAAAGAGCCCGTCGGATCAGCCGGCTGTGATAAATTCGGCGCAACATCAGGGCGATTTGGCGGCGGCGGGTTGCGCGGACGGTCGCTTGCTCAACCAGAAACCAATGAAGAGCATGGTCACTGGGATGAGAATGTGCGGGGTGTTGGCGAGGACGTTGCGCACGCTGAAATCGGCCGTCTGAGGACCCACGCGGCAGATTTCGCCATTGAGAAACTCTACGCCAAAGAAAATCCCCGTGACGGCATCGATGGCGTAGGGGATGCCGGCCCACTTGAAGTAGTTCACCGACGAGCGATGGGAGCGCCAGGCGGCATAGACGGCTAAGATGCCGGAAATCAGGTGAAAAATATCATCCACTGGATCGATCGTGAAGGTGCCGAGCAAGCGGCCACGCCGGTCGGTAAGCCCCGGCCAGTGACTCAGCGCAACGATGAAGAGAAAATTGGCCGCGTAGAACCACGCGAGCCACTGGATAAGGGAAATTTTCTTGCGCGTGGACATATATAGGACTGCTCGGCGGCGATTTACGGCGCGCGTTGCAGGCGTGTCCACGGTTAACTGAGACCTAAATTACCGGTGATTATGGATGGTTGAGACCACAATTGTGATGTCATCGGCGAGTGATATAGCAGTAACAGTGCCGGAGGTTTTCTCGCGGCGAGTCAGCGGCAGGACGTCGAGACCGGGACGCCTCACGACAAGTCTCAATTGTTCGTGCGACAGCTTTCGCGGCATCCGTGCGGGTACGCCGCCTCCCCAAGCGCTCACCTTGAGCTGATTGAGGCGTGGGACGAATCCGCTAAATTATCGAGCCGCGTTCGACTCGAGCGCCCCCACGTACTGCAGCGCCGCGACTAAACGCTCTTCCGCCGCCGCACCACCGCCACCGTCAGCGCCCCCGCGCCAAACAGCAGCGCATACGTCGCCGGCTCCGGAATCGCACTCGCGACCGCGGTGAAGGACGCCGATAGGCCCGACGTGGCATTCACCGTCACCAGACCCTGCTGGACCGTCCAACTCGCCGAACTGTTCACGGTGTAAAGTCCGTAGGAGGCTCCGCTAAGCAGCGAAAAATCGCTCGCCGCCGAGAGATTGGGAAACCACACAATCGCTAGCTGATCGCCGACGCTCAGGTTCGGGAAACTCGAATCACCAAAGGTGATCGGGCCGGCGGTATCGTTGGCATCCGAGGTGCCGAAGTCGAAGGCGGCCGTGCGACTCAGAATCTGGTAGTTGCCATTGAGGATGCTGCCGACCTGTAGGTTGCCGGCCTGCAGGGTCGTAAAGCCCGCACCCGCCGTCGACGGCCCGCCGACATTTGCCAGCAGCAGCACCAAGCTCCCGTCCGCGACCGGCGCGCCGCCCGCCGTTCGAGCGTCAGGCAGGCCATACTGGATCGTGGTTTGATCCGCCCGCGCGGTGACCGCGAATGCGCTGAGCACGGCAAGGGCGAAGAGGTGGCGAATCGACGACATCATAGTTGTAAATTATTTTAGGTAGGCGGGCACGCCATTCCAAGTGCTCATTTCCGGCACGGTGCCCTTTTGTTTCCGGATCACGTAGCCTTCTCCGGGCTTCAACGTGTAGGAATCCGCAGTGGTCGCGAGCGCGCCGACCTTGTACCACCCGGCTGATTTCGTCGGCGTGCCTGCGAAGTAAAAGAAAATGGCCGACGGCGATTTGTTATAGCCGATGGCCGTGTTGTCGTAAACCAACAGCTCGTCCGTATGGACCGAGGCGCTCGTCGACGGCCGAAACGCACCCGAGTCAATGAGCCGGGTCGCGTTCAACGCGATCGGCGTGGCCACCGGCAGCGACACCAAGTTGTCCTGATCCACATTCGCCGCCTTCGTGCGGAGCGGCATGCGGAAACCAGCCATCTGCACGCCACCCATCACAGTGAGGATGGTATCGCCCACGCTGTTGTGGCGCACGACAAAATAGGTGTGCGGATTCAGCCGCTGCTGCCCCGATGTCGAAGCGAGCGCGCCGACCTTATACCAACCCGCCGCCTTTGAGGGCGTGCCGGCAAAATAGAAAAAGATCGAGGACGCCGAGAGGTTCACCCCCGCCGCCGAATCATCAAACAACAGCACTTCGCTCTCGTGCACCGCCGCGCTCGTCGACGCCTTGATCCCCCGTCCCGCCGGAAACAGTGTGTCGAGGGTCCAGTACGGCACTACGCACACGAGATCGGCGTTGGCCGCAGCATTCACCGTTACGGTTTTCAGCGTTGCGAGATCATAGCCCCCAGCATCCACCGTCAGCGTGCGCGAATTCACCGCCGTGATCGGCAGCACCGCGCCTTCGAGCGCGCCGCTCATCATCAGGGCAAACGCCCCCTCCGCCGGAATTGCGGGGATGTCCGCGGTCAGCACGAGCAGGTTGTTCGAGCGCGAAGAGACCGTCGTCTCGACCAGCGGGCTCCGCTGCAGCGGCAGCGACACGATGGTGTCGGAGCTGCCGCGCAAGCGCAGGCGAAACGCCCCGACCGGATCGCTGATCTCCGCCGCCGTTGCAAGCGCCGCCGTGGCGACGATTGCGGCTGTGAATCGAATGAGAAATTTCCAGTTCATGAGCGGAGAGGCGGGTTGCAGTCAGCCAGAGTGGACGAACTTTTGCGGCGGTGTCGCCGCCACCAAATACCGCACCCGAGCGCCGCGCCACCGGTCCAGAGTGCGACGGTAGCCGGCTCTGGAATGCCGGAAACCGTGATGACACCCGTCGAGTTGAGCACGCTGATATCCCAGTCGAGGTTGTTGCCGAGCGTCGGCAACTGCTGCACGGCAAACGCACTCTGATAGTTCGCGGCGTCGAATAATTTAAACGACTGCCCGTAGCTCGGCGCGAAGCCGTCGATCAGATTGATCGCCAGTGTCCCGCCAAAGGTCAGCGTCCCGGTCACGATCAACTGGTCGAAATTAACTCCCGCCGTGGTCCCGCCGATTTCCATCGTGGTGACGACACCTGCGCCCAGCGTGAGATTGCCCGTCACCGTCACCGCCGCCGGGCTGTTGCCGGGTGAAAACGCGCCGTTCATCACGATGTTGCCCGTGTAGTTACCCGCGCCGCGCACGCTGCCGTTAAACACGAGCGACCCCACCGTCGGCCCGGAGATCGATCCCTGCGTGATGAGATTGCGCGAGATCGAGCCCGAGGCGATCAGGCTGGCGCCGGCGTCGATGGTTACGTTTCCGCCCGCCCCACCGAAGCCGGAGGGCAACTCGACCGTGCCACTCGTTACAGTCAGCGCACCCGTGAACCCGTCCGGCTGCGACAACACCAGCGAGTTGGTGCCCGATTTCACCAGCGTGCCATTTCCCGTGAGCTGGCCGCCCAGTGTGAGGGAACTGTTGGCCGCGATTTCACTCGAGCCGGTCACGGCGACCGGATTGGCAAACGATGAGGTGCTGCTATTGGCCAGCTTCGAGCTGTCGAGTTTCAACTGCGTCGAGCCATCCGGCGTGACCGTGAGATTCAGGCTCCACGATTGGAGCGTCGCTGTGCCACCCGCGCCTTGGTCGGAGATGTAGAGCGACCAGGTGCCGCTCGGCGAGAGGCCGTTGAACGTCGCCAGATTATTTCCGCTCGGCGCCGCGAGCGGGTCGTTCGACCGCCCATCCGGTGCCCACACGCCCGTGAGCAGGCCATTGGCCGGCGCCGTCCCGAGGGCATTGCGATAGAAATGCACGTTCCCGTTGGCGGCGTTGTCGGAAAAGGTCACCGCGAATCCATTGTCGGAATAGCCAAATGGATTCGTGTTCGATACACCCGTGCGGTTGAGCAGCACCGCTGACCCGGTGCCGTGATTGAGCCGCATGAAGTAGTCGCCGTTAAACATGGGCTGGCCGTTCACGCCGCTCATCACGACATCGACGGTGACATTGGAAATCGCCCCGCCGCCGACGTCGAAGGTGCGCGTGTCGGTGATGTCGGTCTGATCAGGTATCGTAATATTGGATACAAACGATCGCGTGATGACGATCTGCGCGGGTGCGAGCGTGGCGAGCAGCAGCGCCGCGAGGGCCGCGAAACCCATCCGGCCGCGGGCTGAAACAAAGGAAATAGTGAAGAGATTCATGGCGGGCCGGTTATTCGTTTCGCACTGCGCGGTAGAAGCGTCCCGCGCCGTCCGGCGGCGCATCGGGATCGTTGACGGTGTACACGCCGAGGGAATTGGCCGTCGCGGTCGCGAGCGTGGTCCAGGTGACGAGGTCGGTGGAGACTTGGATGGTGTAGCTCCGGCCCGCGATGCCGGCATAGCTCAGCGCCACGCCGGTCTCGCCCACGCCCGTGCGCGCGGTGATCGAGAGATTCGTGCGGGTGGAGGGCGGCGGGGCCTCGACCGTGATGCGCAGCGTGCCCGTGCTGGTCGCACCGCGAGCATCGCGTACCGTGTAGGTGATGCTGTCGTTGGCCGTGATGGCGGCCGAGGGGGCGTAGTACACCCAGCCATCGATCACGTTGACCGTTACCCCCAGCGTGCTCGTGGCGGCCGCACTCACAAAGGTGAGCGCATCGCCGTCGGGATCGCTGTCATTGGCGAGCAGTGTGACGGTGGAGATCTTTGCCACCTGGCCCGTGGGACGCGACAGGGCGTCGTCGGCGGCCACCGGCGGGCGATTGATGAAGATCGAGACCGTGGCCGTCGCGAAGTTTCCGGTCGAGTCGGTCACGCGGTACACGAAGCTGTCGGAGCCAAAGACCCCCGCGTTCGGCGTGTACGTGAGATTCGGCGCCGTGCCGCTGAGCGTGCCGCGCAGCGGCGTGCTTTGGAAGCTATACGTCAACGCGAGTCCGTCGGGATGCGACGCCGCGAGCGTAAATGTCTTCGGCGTGTTGATCAGCGCCGTGACCGACGAGGCGAGCGCCACCGGCGACTGCGCGGGCACGGTCATGCGCAACGTGAGATGATACGTCGGCTCGGCCCCGTAGACGGTGAAGTCGTCCGCCACGTTGAGCGTGAGCGGAATATCCTCGGTGTAGCCCGGTGCCAGCGTACGGCTGCTCAAGGTCCGGTAGCCGATCTTGCGCAGCTTGGCCGTTACACTCGCCGGCGTGCCGGTGAAGAAGAACCTGTAGTTGATGGGCGTCGAAATGATCTCGCCCGTATCGGGATCGGTATGGTCTTCGTATCCATCCAAGGTCGGGAAAACACCGTCGGAGAAATCGACATTGGTGAGTTCGCCCTTGGTCGCGTCCGGCGCCATCACGGTGACCGAGACGTTTTGCGGCGGGCTCTCCGGGTCGATCACGCTCGCCGTGGCGAACGGCTGCGCCGTCGTCGTGCTGGAAATGGCAATCTTCGTCGGGGCGAGCGTCATGCCCGTGATGGTCGGAGGCGTGTTCAACGCCGGGTCCATCATGTAGACGTTGTAAACCGCCGTCGCCGTCTGGCCGTATTGATCCCGGATCAAAACGGTAAACGTGTCGGAGAACACGCCATTCGTCGCCGGCGTGTAGTGGACGTAAGCGATGAAGTACGGATTCGTCGCGTCGCCGATATTGACCACCTCGGCGACTGCCGTACCCCGCGCCTGACCTTGACCGGCTACGACTTCGTACTGCAGCGCCTGAGCCTCCGTGAACCCTGCGCTATGATTGCCCGCGATATAAACATCCAGCACGAGGCCCTTGGCTCCGACGGTGTTGCTGCCGGCGTTTTCGAAGAAAGGCGCGCCCTGCGCGGTGACCGTGATGCTCACCGTCGCCGGGGCCGACTGAACCCCGTTGTCATCGGTCACGCGGAACGTGAATGAATCGGTGCCCACGTAGTTCGTCACCGGCGTATACCGGCGCGTGGCGCCTGTGCCGGTGAGATTGCCGTGCTGTGGCGATGCCACGATCGTGAATGACGGCGTCACGAGCGCCGGCACCGTCGCCGTGAGCGTAATATCCGTGGGCGTGCTCGTCGCCACGATCACCGTCTGCGGCAGCGCCAGCGGCGTCACTCGGGCGGACAACGTAACCGGGATATCGCGATTGAAAGTGATCGCGCCGCTCGTCGCGGTCACTCGCACCTTCGGCGTCGCGCCGAGCGTGGGCGACGAAGTTAAAATTTTAACCTTCGGCGCGGCGAGCGTGCCCGGCAGCGTGATCCATGAGTTCGGCAGGGTCGTCGTGTTCAACGACGTTGCGGTCAGGCTGGTCGCCGGCCCATTGGTCAGCGTCAGCGGGATCGTGGCCACGCCGTAGATCGACACGGAATCGAGCGCCCCGATTGAGAATAAGCCCGGGCCGGCCACACTGCTCGTACCGGCATTGATCGTGAGTGCCCCCGTGCCCGAGGTGGCGGTCAGCAGCGAGGGCACAGTGGAGTCATTGAGGGTGAGTGAAGAAGCGCCCGAAGTTGCGGAGTAGCTGACAAAGGAAATTCCGTACAACTCGGGCAGCGTCTGCGTAAATGTCACGCGCGTGAGCGACACGGCTCCGTTGATGGAATGGATCGCATGGCCATCACCGCCGCCCGCGCCATCGCGGAAGATGCGATTATTGGCCAAGACCGTGTCGGTCATCGTGACCGTGCCGCCGTCATTCATGAGACCGGCGCCGAATGAACCCGAGGCGTTGTGGACGATGCAGTCGCGAACGGTGACCGATTCGAGCTGCACGCTGCCGCGGTTGTAGATGCCGGCGCCGCCGTTGGGCAGCCCAGAGGCAGAGGATATCGTGCCGCCCGACAGCGTGAGATTGCGCAGCACGAGCGAGGCCCCCGGCGCGACGTAGAACAAGCGAGAGCCGAGGTTCTGCTCGAGGATGACCCCCGGGGCGGCGGTGCCATCGATCGTGAGATTGCCTTCCACACTTGCGATCGTCGGCCCGAGGTTGGGCACCGTGGTCCCGATGCTGTTGAGCGGGATACTCTTTCCCGCGAGGTCCGAACTGAGCGTGATCGTGACATTGCCCGGCGTGGACTGCGCGACTTTGAGCGCGTCAATAAACTCTTGGATTGTCGTCACCGCGTAGCTCGTGGGGCGCACGGAAATATCCACCCGGCCGAGCGCACCGCGATTCCGCGAGTCTCTGACGATGTAGTAGAATTGATCGGTGCCCGAGGCATTGGCCGCCGCCGTGTAGGAGACGGTCCGTGCCGTCGTGAGATTGCTCCCCGTGATCTGCGTGACGCCATTGGTCAGGACGCCCTTGGCCGGGAAATCGGTGATGGTGTAGGTCGCCGTTTCGGACGCGGCCACCTGGCCGACGAGCGTAATGTCGACCGCTTCGCCCGCGCGGGCGACGACCGATTGCACGCCGCCCGTGGGCGGAGCGGAATTAGCGACGGAGACACTGGCGACAAACTCCTCCGTGTACGTCATGCCGCTGGCGCCCAATGCCTGTATCCGCAGCGTGAGCGAGGCGTTGGTGTTCACCGGCGGGATGAAGATGATGCCGTCTGCCGTCGGAGCCTCGAGCGTGCCGGCGGAGCGCACGCCAATCCAGTTAGGCGGGAAAGCGCCGTCGCTCAGGCGGAGCAGATTGTACAGACCCGTCATGGAGACGGGCACCACGACATTATAACCGGTGATGCTCTGCGGGGCGATCCGCGCCACATAGGCTTCCATCGTCGCCGGCAGGGTGCTTTCCCGCGCCACGATATCGAGCTGGCCATTGCTCGTCTGAATCGCGAGCCCGGGCACCGTCGTCGTTTCCCACCGGCTCGTGGAGCGTGCTGTGGTGGAGGCCAGGAGCACGTCGGCACCCTTCGTCGGTGCGGTGTTGTTCGAGAAGCTCGCGCTCTTGATGCGGGAGTTGCCGTGGAGGAGGTAGATCGCGCCGCCGGAGCCGGGATTGAGAATGCCATTGGCACTGTTCGAGGCAAAGACGCTGTCCGTCGTATCGAAACTAATGCCCGTGCCATAAATTGCGCCGCCCTCGGCGATGTCCGTGGCCGTGGTGCCGAGCGCTTCGTTGAAGTCGACCTGGACGTTGGTCAATTCGACCGCGCCCGCGCTGTAAATCGCGCCACCGCGTGCCGGCGCGCCGCGCGTGCGGCCACCGCGCAGGATGAGTTTCTTCAAGACCAACCGTCCCGTCGAGGCGACGCGGAAGTGTCGCAGTTCATCCACTGCGGGATCGCGGCGGATGATCAGCCCGGGCGCATTCGTGCCATCGATGGTGATGTCGTTGGTGATGAGGAATGCGCTCTTGCCCAGCGCGGTGTCACCTAAGGTCGAGAGATTAATCGTCGCATTCGCGAGCGACGCGTTGAAGTCGATGCGCCAGGCCCCGCCTTGGGCTGCGGCGGTGGCGAGATGCGCACGCAGGGTGCCTGCGCCCGAGTCCGCCGCGGAGGTCACCGTGAGGCGATTGTCGGCGACTGTAATTTGAACGGTGCCGGGCACGTTATTGGCAAAGGCATCGGAGACGGTGAACGAGAAGCTGTCGCTTCCGAGGTACCCGGCGGCGGCTGTGTACGTATACGTTCCCGCAACGCTCGTCGTGGCCAGCGTGCCATGCGCCGGCTGCACCGGGATGGAGTACGTCATGCCTTCGTTCTCCGGATGCACCGCGAGGAGCGTGATGGTGCGCGGCACTTGTGCTACGGCGGAGATCACTTGGTCCGTGACGACCGGCTTGTCGACCACGCGAGTGATGTTGAGCGACACCCGGCCCGTGGGCGAAACGCCGCCCGCATCGCGCGGCGCGAGCAGGAAGAAGTCGTCACCGTAGAGATTTTTCGTCGAGACGAAGGTGAGGCCGCTCAAGTCCGCGAGCGATAGATTCTGATTCAGCGTGACGGCGGTGCCGTTGAGCTTGAGCACACCCTTGGTGGGCAGTGCCGTCACTTGGAAACCGGAGAAAATGTAACCGAGGTTCGTTACGATGGGCGAGGTGAAGTCAGACGCCGCAAACGCCTTGGTGTCGCCTTCGAGCATGGTGACCGCGAAGCCCGGGAAATAGATGCCGGGCATCCAAAAGATCGGCCGCGCGCCTTGCGGCAGGACGAGGTCCGGTGCGCCGTCATTGTTCAGGTCGGCGACAGCGAGTTGCGCCGCAGCGGTCGCACCAGAAGAAGTCCAACCGAGATCGGTGGCGGTGAAAGCGCCCTTGCCGTCGTTGAGCCAGAGCTTGTCTGGCGCGGTGCCGGAGATCGTCACGATGTCGTTGTCTCCATCGCCGTCGAAGTCGGCGGCGGCGAGTTGCACGATGGGTCCTGCTTGCAGCGAGCGGATGTGTTCGAGTTTGCCGGTGCGGTCGTTGCGCCAGATGTGCAGGGTGTCGACGCCGGTGCCGCCCGCGATCACGAGATCGGTCCAGCCGTCGCCGTCGACATCGGTGAGCGCGATCGTTTGCGTGCCGGCGACGCGAATGGTTGCGGTCGTCGTAAAGACGCCGTTGCCATCGTTCAGCCAGACGGTGATGTCGCCCGTGGTCGCGCCGACTTGGACGAAGTCCAGCGCGCCGTCGTGGTTGAGATCTGCGACGAGTGCCTCGCGCGTGCGCTCCGTGGAGCCAAAACGCTGCGTGCTCGCGGGCACAAACGAGGCGCCGGTATTGAGGAGCAGGAGTTCGCCGTCGACGCCCGCATTGGAGTCGCCGAGTACGAGCAGGTCCTGCTTGCCGTCGCCGTTGAAGTCGCCCGCGAGCAGGCGCGTGCCGGCGTAGGGGAGGGCGGCCGTCAGCGGCTGGGTCGTCGTGGAGTCCGCGCTGATCGTGCTGACGAAGAGCGAAGTTCCACTGCGTGACCCGGCGAAGTCGATGCGGCCATTGCCATCGAAGTCGGCGATCGCAAAGGCCGTCCAGCCCCCCGCGAGGCCGAGGGGAAGCTGCGTGAAGCCCCCGACGCCGTTGCCCAGATAGATCCAGGCGCTGCTGTCGCCGGCAAACATCAGGTCGGTGCGACCGTCATTGTTCAAATCGCCCGCGGCGACACCTGTGATCGTGCCGGTGACGACGGAGGAAAGGCTCGCCCCTTGGCGGAAGCTGCCGGCGCGGCTCGACCAGGGAATCGAGAACCGCGAAACATACGGCGTGAAGGTGCCGCCCAGCGCGGTCGCGAGCGAGCGAGCGAGCGTGACCTCGATCACTTCGCCTGCGGCGAATGTCACGCCCGGCGTCAGTGTCGGATTGCCGACGTCCGTCGTGAGTGTGCCGCGTTTGCCTGAAGCCGTCGTGAGGCGACCGCGCTGCGAACCGTGGACGACGAACTTGTCATCCGTCAGCGTGCCCGCCGCGTAAGCGTGCGAGAGCGAGGCGCTGATGGTCGGTTTCGTCGACGCGGCGCGAGAATCCGGTGTCGGCGTGATCGCGAGGACGCTGCCGTTGACGCCCGTGCTGGCTCCGAAATCGAGGGTGATTTCCGGCGAGGTATAGTTGCTGGAGAACAGTCGCACGC
The DNA here is from genome assembly GCA_965227745.1 of Opitutaceae bacterium. Taxonomy (GTDB): domain Bacteria; phylum Verrucomicrobiota; class Verrucomicrobiia; order Opitutales; family Opitutaceae; genus GAS368. The sequence continues at coordinate 797,576 of OZ245769.1, forward strand.
GGGCACCTTGGAGCGCGATGTTCCACTTCAGGCGCAGGGCTCGCGTGGATGCGGTCGTAGTGTCGCTGTCGATCTGGCCGGCGCTGAGAGTCACCCAGCCCGAACCCGTGTTGATCTGCCACACCAGACCGCCGATAGTCGTCGCGTGGGTGATTTCCAAATACGCCCCCACCACGGACCGCGTGACGTTAATGTCGAGCACGCGCGCCGCCGCCAATTCGTCGGCCGTCTGATTTTCCGCCGCCCCGATATCGACCGCGGCGCCGACGAGACGGGCGTTGCCGTAGAAATCCTTTTCATCTGTCACCACGAGCGAGCTGTCGCCGGCGTTGCGCGCCGGCGATTCACTGCCCAGCACCCAATACCCATTAGCGAACGTGAGGCGGGGGTTGTAGCCGATGTTGCCTGTGCCACCCGCATAAGTGTTGAGACCGCGGATCAGCGAGTGATGCACATTCATCACCGCGCCATTGCTCGCGACGATCTCGTTGGCCTCGATTTGGAACGTAGCCGTGGCGTTCCAGATGAGGCTGTTGGCCACCGTGGCGCTTCCGCCCTCGAAGGAGAACCGCAGATTGTTCACCGCGGTGAGGCCGACGATGCTGGTCGTGGAATTGATGAAGCGGGCGCCGTAACTCGCCGTGCCCGTGGTGTTCTCCGCGAAATAGCTATTGCGAACGGAGATCGTGCTGGAGTCGGCGTAGATCACGCTGACGGTTCCGCTGTAACTCGTACGGACCTTGGACCGCTCCAGGCGGAAATCGGCGACTAGCGTCAAATTGATCGGCGCGCGACCCGAGCCCCGTGAAGAGCAACTGTCGAACGTGCTGTCGCTGACCTCGAGCGTTCCCGTGACATTCGTGGCGAGGAGGGGCCCGGTCACGCTCGTGAACGTCGTGCGTCGGATCGCGGCGTTGGTCGTGCCGTTGAGCTCGATGCCGCCGCTATTGGTAAAGGCGCAGTCCTCGACCACCAAGTTTCCGCCGTTGGAAAGGATCACTGAGGATATCAACCCTGCGAATGTGCTGCTCCGCACGGTGAGCGTGCCGCCATTTTGCGTCACATGAGTGCCGGAGCCATTGCTTGGGATCGTGCAGGCCTCCATCACCACGGATTGCGTGGTATTATTCAGCGTCACTTCGTGGAGGGTGTACGGATTGAACGCGCAGTTGCGGAACGTGCCGCCCGAGTTCGTCATCGTAAAGCCGGCGAGGTCAAACGCGATGCTGTCCCAGCTATTCGAAGCATCCGTGTCGTTCATCGCGACTATCGTGCGCAACTGCGTCCGCGCCGTGGCGCTACGCTGGGCGCGATCCGATTCAGTACCCGCAAACCCACCATAGACGCGCTGCCCGCGCTTAAAGGTCGTGGTGTCGAGCGTGGACCCGTAGAGACCGCTCTTCAGCCAGAGCTCGCTGTGATCGGGCGTGAGGTCGATCGCGGTCTGGAGATTGTTAAACGCCTTGTCCCATGAGGTGCCATCGCCGCCGCCCGCCGCATCCGCGCGGAAGTAAACGATGCGAGCCCGTGTCGTGACGGTATAGCTGGGCGAGACATACGGCGAACCCGCGATGCTGAAGCGCACGGTGCGATCCGCGATCGTGTCGCTCGCGGTGGTGACGGTCAGCGTTGCGGTGGTGCCCGTAACGCTCGCGGTAAAGGTGCCGTCAGTCGGCAAGTCGGTCCACTGGCCGTCGACGAGCATCTGCCAGTACAACATCGCGAGCGTATCGGCGGTCCCATTGACCGTGACCGAGCCCGGCAAGCCCACCCAGGTGCGGAGCACGCGTGAGTTCGCATCCGTGCTATTGGCCAGCGCGAGGGCGACCGTCGTCGAACTCGGAGCGCTGGAATATTCATAGGCGCCGACATCCACGACGGTGCCGTATTGGCGGTTGTTACCCGCGAGATCCGTGCCGGGGAGCTGCGCGGTCGCATTACTTCCGCTGTCGATCGCGGGTGAAACGGCGGTGAGTTGGAACTCGTAGCCGGTGCGCGTATCGAAGAGCGGATCAAATGCGGTATTGGCGTTCCCGGTGTACGCGCTCAACCCCTCGATGATCGACGTGTGAAAGATCGGCGTGATGCCCGACGGCGAGTAAATCTGGTGCTGCTCAGTCGTCACGAGACCCGAGGCTCCGGTGGCGCGGTTGCCCCAGAGGATGCTGTTGTCGACGACCAGCGTACCATTGTTCTCCAGCGCACCCGCATGATTGCTCCAGTACGCGATGGTATTGTTCGCCAGGGTGACGTTCACCAGCTTCAGCGAACCGTTGTTATTGATCACGCCGCGGCTCGAGGTGTTCGTATTGCGAGCGATCAGGCTGTGGCGAAATTCCACCGTGGTGCCGGTCGTCGTCGCCACAACCGATGAAGCGGTCGCTGTGTTGTCGAGGAAGGCGCAGCGCTCAAAAAGGGCGTCCGTGCCATTTTCGATCCGCAACACGCCTTCGCTGGAGTGAAGGAATACGCTGTCGCGCACGATCGATTGCTCGCTGCCGGTACGATTGCCGTTGAAGAAGATCGCGCTGCCGGTCTGGCCCGTGGCGCCGTTAGTGTTGCGGGCGAGGTCTTCGAAGCGGGAGGAGAGAATCTCGGTCGTGGAACTCTGGGCGAAGATGGAGCCGGCGGTGTTGTAGCGGAAAGCACAGCGCTGGATCAGCGGATTGGACTGCGTGTTGAGCACGATGGCTTCGCGAACACTGAAGTTTTGGAAACCGCAATTCGTGATCGTCGGGCTCGCCGTGTTGCAGGTGATGCCCGACTGCGTCGTGGCACTGCCTTGGAAGGAGAAGCTGTCGATGACGGTGTTGCGGCTGAATGCGCCACTCGCCGGGAAATCGATGATCGTCGTCCCGCTCGTGCTGCGCGCGAGCACCGTGCGGGCGGTGGCGACGCGCTCATCGCGCGTCGTTTCCGTACCGTTAAACCCGCCATAGATGCGCATCGCTTCGAGCGGTGTGATCGTGCTGGTGAGCGTGTAGGTGGCGTTCGAAACCCAGAGCTCGGCCCCGAGCGTCCAGTTGGCGAGTGCCTCCGGGAGAGTGCGGTAAGCCTTGTCCCATGTCGTGCCATCGGCCGGCGTCGCGGTCGCCGCGACGTTCACATAGATAACGCGGGTGTTGCGCACGGTCAGCGTCACCGGTGCTGCGCCGATGGGCGAACCGGAGAGGCGGAAGCGGAAGCGCTTGCCATCGAGATTCGCGGGGGCGGCATTGATCGTGAGCGTGCTGATGTCGCCGTTGACGGTGACCGTGTACGTGCCGTCGCTCGGGAGAGCGGCGAAGACGCCGGGCGAGGTTTCGACTTCCCAAATAAACTGCGCGCCACCTGCGCCGGCCGAGGCGCGCACGGAGAATTGAGCGTTGTTACCCGACGCCACCGTCGTGGGCACGGGCACCGCGATCACATTCACCGGGCTGCTCACCGTACCGCTAAATTCATAGGCGCCAATGTCGGCCGCCGAGCTGACGACACGCGCACCGCCCGCGTAGTCGAGGGGGTAGAGGGTGTGGCTGAGCGTCGTATCGCCGGCGCCGATGGCGGGCGAGGTGGCTTGCAGACTGAAATCGCGGTTCAGCTCATCGGTGAAGAGCGGCAGCGAACCGAAGTTCCCCGTGCCCGGAGTACTGGTGAAGCCTTGGATGATGCTGTGGTCGACCGTCAGAGTCCCGGTGCCGTACACCCGCGCTTGTTGCTGCTCCACCGTGAGTGCGTCGTAGATGGCCGATCGGATCGAACGGCCACCCCACAGGATGGAATTCTTGATCGTGAGCGTGCCGCCACCGCTGACGACCGCGTTGCCGGACTCCCAATCGGATTGATTGAAGTCAAAGGTGGACTGGATGATCGAGGCCGTGGCTCCGACGACGGAGAATGGCGCGTTCTGCGACCGGTTGTCGTAGAAGAGGGAGTTGCGGAAAACAAAGTTCGATCCGGCGTCAGAAACCCGGACGACGTTCTGGGTGATCGTATTGTAAATACGGCTACGGTTGACGACGACTTGGGCGCCACCGCTCACCGCCATCGTGGTCCCGAAATAGATCCCGCCTTCATTGCGGATCGTACAGCCGTTGAAGATCGCGGAGCTGGTGCCACTCGCGGTGAGTGTGCCCCGCGCCGTGTTTTTACCGTTGCCGTCGAAGATCGAATTGTTCGCCACGAAAGTGGCCGTCTCGCCGACATAGACAGCCTCAAGGTAACTGCTTTGCACCACGCTGTTCTCCAGGGTGAGCGTCGAGTTGCCGATGACTGCGATGCCCCCTTGCAGGGAGCGCGTGACCACACAGTTGTTGAAATTGAGCCGACTGTTGGCGGTCGAGGTGAGCCCACCTTGCGTGAAGGTGAAGCCGTCGAACAGCGTGTCCGTGATCGATAAAATCGTCGTGATCGGGCCGTAAAAGACCGTGAGCCCGGGATCGGCGCTGCGCTGGCTACGGTCGGTGGCCTTGGTCGTAAACCCGCCGTAGATTTGCCGGCCGCTGATACGGAGCACGAGGGAAGTCGCATCAGACACGCCATAACTCCCCCTCATGACCCAAATCTCGGACCCGGCCGGCGCCTTGGTCAGAGCCAGATCGAGGCGGGAATACGCGGTGTCCCAGGTCTTTCCATCGAGTTGATCCTGCGGCTTGACCCGCGCGATCGCGGCATCGACGTAGATGATATTTCGGACGACCGGAGTGATGGTCAGGACTGGCGACTGATAAGTCGTGCCGGAGATCGTAAACACCCAGCCGCCCGGCTCCGTGGCCGCGACATTGCGAACTTCCAAGGTCGAGCCGGTGCTGGTCGTCGTGACGACGAGGCGGGCATCCGCCGGCAGCGCGACGCGCTGCGTACCATCCCAGCGCCACCACTGGATAGTGCTGCCGAGGCCCGCGAGGCCACTCACCGTGAAACTCGCGGTATTGCCGATGTAGGTGGAGACAGACTGCGGCAGCGCCAAGAGCGTCACCGGGGTCAACGGCGTGCCGGTAAACTCATACGCGCCGCGATCCGGCGTCCCGGTGCGTGCGGCGCCGGTAACATCGAATGGGCTGGTGTAAGAGGCATTGCCGGTGTTGACCGCGGGGGACGCCGCTACGAGGGCGTAGTTGTTGACGCTGGCGTCGACAAAGAGCGGGTGATACCCGGAGTTGGTCGCTTCAGTCGCGAAGGTGGAGAGGCCCTCAATGGTCGAGTTTGTCATCGTCCAAGCGCCCTCCATTTTGATCTGCTGCCCTTCGGGCTGAGGGATGAAGATACCCCGGCCCGTCACGCGGTGGCCCCAGAAAATGCTATTGCGCGCCTCGAGCGTGCTGCCGCTGGCAATCGAAATTCCCACCTGACCTTCCTGATAATTATCGACGATCGTCGCTTGGCGGAAGACCAACTTGCCGCCGTTTACATTGACGATGCCGGAATTGTTGCGGGCGAAAATTGAATCGAAAATTTGCGTGGTCGAATCGCCGCCGCTCGAGATTAAGAATATCGCGGTATTGGTCAGGAAGCGGGAGCGGATGACATTCAGGTTCGCATCCCGCACCGTGATGGGCGTCGAGTAGGTGCTGTCGATCACGCCATTGAGCGTGAAGAGCGAGTCTTCGATCGAGAGCGTGGCGCCCGCGTCGACCGTCGCAAAGGTGTTGATATTGCCCGTGGCCGTGCCGCGGACGATGCGGCCCACGGAACTCGACCCGAGGCGCACGACGGTCAGGACATTGTCGACGAACGTGCAATCCTCCATCAGCACGCTCGAAGCGAACTGCACATCCATGCCGGTGCGGTCGATGTGGGTAAACTTACAGCGGCGGAAGAGCGGGGAGGCGCCGTTGATGATGGTGAAACCGATGCGGCTCGATTCCAGCGACACGCCGTCGAAGGCCGTGCTCGTATCCATATCGTTGTTACGGCCATCGAGGACGAAGAGATCGGAGCCGACGATGCGGACCTCATTGGCCGCAGGATTGCGCAGCGCGGGGTCGGTGACACTCAGATTGGCTGGGAAGCCGCCGAGGATCAGCATCGCGGGTTTGTAGTTGATCACGGAGCCGATCGTGTAGGTGCCGGCGGCCATGCGAATCTCGAGCGCGGACGGTGCGGAGGCGATGGCCTCGGGCAGCGTCTTAAACGCCGTCGCCCACGACGAACCATTGCCGCTGGCCGCCACGCGATTGCCGTCGACGTAGACGACGGTGCGCGACTTGACGGTGACGGGGAACGTCGGAGACGTGAAGTTGAGGGACGGAATGCGATACCGGTAATCGCCGGCATTCGCAGCGGTAGCCGCGGTCAGCGTGAGCGTAGCCGTCGCGCTCGTGGACGCGGTCTGCCATTCTGAGCCGGAGACAGTGACCCACGAGCCACTGACCAAACGCTCCCACACGAGACCCGCCACGGTACCGGCGCTCCCCGTGACGGTGAAAGCGGGAGCGGCGCCCACATAAACGGCCGTCGCCGCCGGCGACGACGTGAGCAGTACCGGAGTCGTGGGCGTGCCCGTGAACTCATAGGCCCCCATGTCGAGCGTGGTGCCGCTCAGGCGATTGGCGTAGGACGAGATCGAAGAAATATCATCCAGCAGTTGATTGGAGGCGTGATCGATCGCGGGTGATGACGGATGCAGCGTGTAACCGGTGGTGAAGAGGGGATTGTACCCGAGATTATTGTTTCCCGCGTAAGCCGACAGCCCTTCCACGATGCTGCTGCGCACCGTGATTGTGGCGCCGCCGCTGTTGGGCGCGATTTGCTGCGTTTCGAGCGAGCCCGTGACGAAGCTGCCAAAGGCCCGGTTGCCCCAGAAAATCGAATTCGCTACATCCACCGTCGTGGGAAAGACCACGAAGCAGCTATTGGAATCCGATTGGTTATCCGCGAAGGTCGAATTGCGCACCGTCGTGGGGGCGCCGGTGGCGATGGCCGCGCCGCGATACGATTTGTTGCGGATGAAGAGCGAATTGAGCACTACGAGCGAACTGTTGGTGCCCGCGCCGCCCACATACACTGCGCCCTGGCGATTGTCGGCGAATACACAGCCGTCGATAAACAGGCTGCCATCGTTGGTATCGATGCCGCCGGCCCCGCCACTGGAGGCCGTTTGGTTGTTGGTGAACGTGCAACCGATGAAGCGCAACACGCTGCCCGTCGCCGTGACGGCCGTCATCTTCGCATCTTTGAAGGTGCACGACTCGAACGTCGCAGCAGCGAAGTGGGCATGGACGCCCGCGCCCGCAGTGTGGCTGATGGTGAGATTGCGGTACACGCCTCCGGCCTCGCCGACGGAGAGGGCATCGCTGCCCGATTCGGCAATCACGAATCCACGGTCGTCCGCGGCCGGTAGCGTACCGGCGCCGATGATCGTGAGCCCATCGAGCACGACTTGCTGGCCGAAGCTGGAGTACGACGGGTTGGCATTAAGATTTCCGATGATCGTCGCCGTATTCGCCACCGACAGTGAGCGCTGGCTGAACAAGGTCTCGGTCCCGGCGAACCCGCCGTAGAGGGCGACGCCTTGCTTCAACTCTACGCCCACCAGTTTTCCACTGACCCGCAGAGTTTCGTTGTAGGTGCCGGCGGCGACCCAAAGTTCCGTGCCGGAGGAAACGGCGGCAAGGGCGGAGCGGAGGCTGTTGTACGCCGTGGCCCACGAGGTACCATTGCCGTTGGCGGGTGCGCCTGCTCGGACGTAGCGAGTGACGGGCGCGGTAACTTGCAGGCGGGCCGACGGGAGCGCCACGTTGCCCGGCGCGATGGCGCGGATCGAGAAAGTGGGCAGCGTGGTCGCGCTGGGCTTGCTCAGCGTGATGGTCGCTCCCGTGCTGGTATTGGCGGTCGTGGCGGTCAGGCCGTATTCTTGCGGCGTCTTCCAGCCCTGCCCGAGATCGACCTGCCAGGAGAGCGCGTAAGAGGTGAAATTCGCATCCCACTTTGCCGAGTAGGTGATCGCGGGGACATTGGTCACGAAGGCGGACGAACTGGGCAAGGAGCGGAAATGCAACGCCGTCGCAGCCGTGCCGACGTAGGGAAACGCGCCGGCGCTCAGCGCGATGGCCGGGGATTGCGGGAGCAACGAGTATTTCAATGACGACGGATCGAGAAACAGGGGATGCTCCCCGATGTTGCCGCTGACATTGTAGGTCGTGCCGGTGCGTGTGCCTTGGATGATGGAGTTCGAGGCATTGATCACGCCGCCGAACGAAGTTTGAAGCTGGGTCCGCTCCAAATCCGCCGTGGCATCGGTCGTCCCGCGGTCGCGGTTACCCCACACGATCGAGCGTTGCAGCGTGAGGATGCCCCCCGTTCCGACATAGATACCGCTGGGACTGTAATCGGCGGAATTGTCGGCCAGCGTCGAGTCACGCACGATCACCGTGGAGGTGTAGGTTGTGAGCGCGGCGCCGCTGGAGCCATTGTTCTGGGCGATGAGACAGTGATCGACGGTGAGCGTGGCGTTGTCGGCCCGGAGCGCACCCTTTTGAGCGCGCGCAATCGTGACGTTGTTCAACGTCATCGTTGAGTGATCGTTCACCCACAGGCCTGCGCCCAGGGCGTTTTGGATGGTGCAATTGCTAAAGATGATATTCCCGTTCGAGCCGCCCGTAGAGGAGACGGCGTAGATCGCGTCGGAAAGCTGGAACCCATCGATGATGCAGGGCAGGGAGGTATCGTAGCCGCTGGTGATGTAGCCCAGCAGATAGTTTACCGTGTTCTCGGTGCGCGCCGGCGCGGCGTAGCTGCCTAGGACCACAGCGGGATAGAGCGAGGGATTGCGCTGGGTACGCGAGGTCTCGGTGCCTTTGAAGCCACCATATAGCGCGAGGCCTGGGCGGAGCAGATATTGATTGCGGACCGAGTAGGTGGAGCCCGGGCGATAAGTCCCTTGGGCGACCCAGATTTCAGAATAGTCCTGTGCGCCGGCGATGGCGTCCTCGATGGTCGTGTAGGCGTCGGCCCAGGTGACGCCATTTTTCGCCCCCGTAGCTGCGGCATTGACGTAGATACGGTTGCCCCGAATGCCCGTAAACGCGACGGAAGAAGCCGTGCCCACCAAAGCGGTCGAAGTGACCTCGACGTGGAAAGTCCAGCCATCCATCTCGGGCGGCGGCTGAGTGATGACCAGCGTGCCCGTGCTCTGGCCGGAAATACCAAATCCCGCGGGCAAGGCGACGAAGCCCTGGCCGTCACCACGGTTGACCGTCCAACTATACGTGAGCGTCCCCGGCAGGTTGGCCGACGGCGTCACCGTGATCGTGTAGACGAGATCGCCGTTGCCGTTGAATGTGCGGACCACGCGGAGCTGCGAATTTACAAAGGCCCCGTCGGCACCTTGGTACTCGTAGGCACCGATATCGATCTTGGTACCTGCGCTGCGAGCCAGTCCGTCATTGTCGAGGGGACGCAGGGGATCGACCGTGCCGTTACCCTTGTCGATCGTCGGGGACGTGGCGGTCGGACGAAGATTGGCTGAGGCTTCATTGGCAAACTTCGGGTCGGCGGTAAAATTCCCGCTGCCGAGATTATTACTTATGCCGTGGATGAGGGAGTAATTGACGCGGTAAGACATGCCGACGGTCGCGGCCGCAAACTGCGTGTCCTGCCGGACGGTGCCGCCGCGCCCGTTCTTCCAGAAGATACAGTTTTCGATTTCCATCAGGCCGCCACCGGGCGGATCGAAGCCGTAGCCGCCGCCGCGCAAACCGACGCCGGTTTGATTATTGTAGAACGTGCAGTTTTTGACGCTCGTGTAGGAATTCCCGGCGATCACCGCACCCGACTGGGTGAGATCCGAGTACGCGTTGACGAAAGGGATGTCGTTGTTGGCGAACACCGAGTTGGTGACGTAGGCGCCCTCCGAGCTGCTCGCCATGACCAGGGCCGCCCCGCCGTAGCCGCCGGCGTGATTATTGGAGAGGGTACAGCGATCGATCAGCACGCGTCCGGATATGTAGGCGCCACCACCGACGTCCTCGGCGGAGTTGGCCGTGATTTTGCAGTCGACGAGCTGGGTGAACGTGGACCCGGACGTGTAGAGGCCGCCACCTTGGAAGCTGGCGGTGTTGCCCGTGATGGTGACATTGCGCAAGGTGAGGCGCGCATTGGTGGCGACGATGCCGCCGCCATTGTCGGGGCTTTGTCCGCCCGTGATCGTAAAGCCATCGAGATACGCGACCGTGGTGCGCGTGCCGAGCGCGATGACGTGCGCGCTGCGGACCGTGCCAGAGATCTCGTTGATTTTACCGCTCAACGTGGTGATCGCGGTCGAGAGATTGCGCTGGTCGGGGTCCAATTCCGTCCCGGAGAAACCGCCGTAGGCGCGGGTGCCTTCGCCGAGGGTAAACGCCGCGGCGCGATCACCCGTCATGCTCGGGTAGTAGGTGCCGGCGGCCACCCACACCTCCGCATTGGTCTGCGCCAGCGCGCCCTTGAGATCGCTGGTCGCGTTATTCCAACTATTGCCGCTGCCATTGCCGCTGGAGGTCGGCTTGACGAAAATCCGGCCCGGAGCGCTGGGCGCATCGGAAGTCACCGGAAAGCTGGGGCTCTCGACTGCGCCGATCGAGATACCTGCGCCACTCACGCGACGCTGGTAGAGCACGTCGTTCCAACCGAGGGGAGCAAGGAGCTCGTTGTCGTGCAGGTCACGATCACCCGCTCCGAGCAGCGGCGAATTATTCCCAATGCGCCAGCCGCTGTGGAACTTGGGATCGACGGAGATATTGTTACGATTGGCGATGCGGTCGCCGCCGTCGCTCTTCACGTACCAGCCGAGGATATCGTGGATCGAATACCGATCCGCGGCATTCGCCGATTCGACAATCGCGCTGATCTGCCGGTCGGAGTACGTGCCGCCGCGCGGGAAAAGCATCACGTCGCGCGAGGTCCAGTCGTTGGTGAGCTTGCCCAGCGATTGGATGTCGCAGCTCGTGATATCGGTGATGCCGATTTGGAAGAAGCTGGTGGAGGGATCGGCATTAAAGGTCTTCAGCGACTCCGCCTCGAGATTGGATTTTTTAGCGGTGGCGATGTCGGCCCCACCGGCGAAATTATCCGGGTCGGCGTTGGTGTTACCCCACAGCACCGAGTTGATGAGATGCAGTTCCGCGCCGGCCTCGACATCGATGGCATGGCCATCCGTGCGCGAGACATTATTGACGATGGTGCAGTTCGTGAGCCGAGTCTGCGACATGTGCGCGAGCGAAACCGCGCTATGCCCCTGGGCCGTATTGGCGTAGAAAACCGTGCTGTACGCCCAGAAACGATTGTAAGCGCGCACGGCGATTGCTCCGCCTTCACCTTCGGTGTCGTTGCCGGTGAAGACATTGATCTCCGACCAGACATTTTCGTGCAGTGCATGCACAGCTCCGCCATCCAGGCCGGCGAAATTCCCCGACAGCGAGCTCGCGACAATCACCGAGAAATCGTCGTAGTTGACCAGGCCGCCGTACGCACTGCGCATCGAGCCAAAGGTGGGCTTGTCGCTGCCCTGCTCGTGCGCGATGAATTCCGTGAGCTTGGTCAGGGCCAGCGTGAGCAAGCCCTGCGGGGTGCAGTAGGTGTTGAAAATCGGGGAGAATTCCTGCGACCAAAACTTGGTGAATTCATCCTCATGCCCGGTCGACTGGGAGATCATCACGCCGATATCGATGACGGAGATAGCCATCGTGATCAGCGCATAGGTGGCGCCGACGCGCCCGACGGCCGTCACCTTATTGGTCGGAGTGCTCGTCCGAAAGGGGTTGGGCAGATTGGCGACGGCCGACTTCATGCCCTTGATGAGCCAACCGCCGCTGAGGGATTGATAAGTCGCGACGAGCTTGGGGCCGATCTTGGACGCACTGATCAACGCGCCCGTCGCCGTGCGAAACGCCTTGGCGTCGGCGCCGAAAACGGTGCCGGAGTAGCTGTTCTTCCACTCCGGCGGAGCATCGGCATCCGACTCGGAACTGATCGCGCCGCCGAAGCCGCGAGCGGTGTTGCGCTGAAAGTCACACTGCTCGAAAGCGTAAATCTGGTCGCGGCCGAAGAACGCACCGCCGTTGAAATTAGCCGCGTTGCAGGCGAAAACCGTATCGCTCGCCGTGAAGCGCGCCGAGATGGAGGCGATGCCGCCGCCATAGCCGCGCGAGTAATTTTGGATCACGCTGCACGCGCTCAGATACACGTTGAGGAAAGCCGCCCCGCGGCCCGTGCCCTCGAGGTGTAACCCGCCGCCGGAAACCGTCTTGGCCATCAGGCGGGCGGCGGGCCGGGTGCCTTTATCGGCGTCGGCCTCGAGGCCCATCGCCTCAAGGTCGGTGTCGGTGTATTGACTGTCGGAGGCGTAGCCACCGGCGATGATACAATTGACGAGGGTGGAGGCCTGCGTGTTGGTCGCCGTGACGACATTATAAACGTTGTCCGCAAACCCGGGGTCCGAGGGGTCGGGCATCGCGGCCGTGGCGATGAGCGAACTATTGTTTGGCACGATGAACCCTTGGGGGGCGCCGATGTCGCCGCTCAGGATGGTGCGATTGGCCGTGCGCCCGGGCAGACTCGTGGCCGCTTCGGGATGGTCGGGGTCAAATCCGCCGACGATCGCGACCCAGCTCTTGAGCTGGAAAGTCGCTTTGCGCGGATCGCTCAAGCCAGCCGTGCTGGGCTTGTAGGTCCCAGCGGTCACCCAAATTTCGACGGGATTCGTCTGCGACGCGGCTGGGTTCAGGGCATCCACCGCCGCGAGCGCTTGATGCAACTCCGGGAACGCTTTTGCCCACGACGTGCCATCCGCGCCCGCAGCGGAAGCGCCCGCCCGGACCGCGATGATGCGCGACGCGGCCGACAGAGACTGGGTGAAGACGAGAGCCAGTAGCGCGGCAAAAACCAGTCGCACGAAACCGCTAGGGGAAGACCGAAGGAAAGATGTTAAGCGCGACACAGAAAAACGGAGAGAAAGGAGAAAGCGGAGCGGGGGAGTAAGGCTACGAAACCAGGCGACAGACGTGCGGCGGACAGTGATTTGCAGATCGTAGCAGGTTGAAGATTAAGCGGGCATTAAGTGGCTGGTTTCGGGCGTAGTGCATGGGCAGTAATCACCAACCCGAGTCCGTCGCCGTGCCGCCGGAGAATATCCGATTCAAACCATCCCGTGAATAGGTCCGCTTCCTATTTTCGGTCTTAAATGCGTTAATTTGCATCAACGGTCCGCCGCACAGGGGCTGCGGCGTCGGCGCAACGTCTCAGCGCGATTCGATTCCCGCCCCGATCACCGGCTGGTGCTTAACGCGGATGTAGGGGCAAAATCACTACAAACGTGGCCCCGCCCCCCGGCGTATCGCCGGCCTCAATCGTCCCGCCCAGCGCCGTCACCAGCTTTTTCACGATAAAGAGTCCCAAGCCCGTCGAGGCCTCGCCACCCGTCGGCTGAGCGGTGCCGCGCGCAAATTTTTCGAACAGGGCCGCCCGCTCTGCCGCCGCGATGCCGGGCCCGTTATCCGCGACCGAGAGGCGCGCAGCTGCCGTGCCTTCTCGCGCCAATGTGACTACAACCGCACCGCGTCCATCCGCCGGCAGGAACTTCACCGCGTTCGAAATGAGATTCGCGGCAATACTCGCGATGCTTTCGGCATCGCTCACGCCCGGGCACTCGGGCACTTCCACGTGCAGCGCGATTTTCTTCGCCGCAGCGGTGGGCGCGAGCTGCTGACAGACCTCGCGCACCACTGCACCCGCATCGATGGCCGCGAGCGTCAGCCCGGCCGCGCGGTCGCTCGCGCGTTGGAGATCGAGCAGGCCCGCCATCATCTCCACCGCCGCGCCGCTCGTGCGCTCGATCTCGCCCAGGAACTCCGGCCCATCGGGCGAAGCCCAGAGATGGGGCGTCGCCCGAAGTTGCCGCGCGAGCGAGCGAATGCCTGAAACGGGGCCGCGTAAGTCATGCGCGACGATACTCACCGCATCGGTCAGTTCCTGGTTAAGTCGCTCGAGCTGCAAAGTTCGCGCGGCCACGAGGGCTTCGAGGTGAGCGTTGCGGCGTTGGAGTGCGCTCGTGCGCCACTTGAAGCCGCCGTACACCGCGCCGCTGGCGACGGCGATGCCGCCTAGAAAAGCCCAAGGCGTCAGCCACCACGGTGGCGCGATCACAAAGGCAAAGACGGCCTCCGCACCTTCTCCGCGGGTCGCCGAGCGCGCCTGCACGTGGAAGCGCAGGGCGTGGGCCGGGAGATTGGTGAAGTCGCGATGAGTCTCCGCGCTCCACGGGCTCCACGCGGCATCGAGACCCTCGAGCCGCGTCCGATAGAGCACCTGCGAGCGGCCGCGGTAGTCGCCGCCAAACGACGGCGCCGCATAGGAGAAGCGGAGCGTGCGCTGCTCGGCGCTTAGCTGTAGTGGAGTGCCGGATACACTACCGGTGGCGAGCAACTCGCCGGTGCCGTTCTCGATGCGGCGGATCATCGCGCGCGGCGGATGCACCGGCCGCGCCGGCTTCCAGGCGAGGTCGACCGAGGCCAGCACGCCTTGACCCGTGAGCCAGAGCGTGCGCGTGGAGGCCTCCTCAAACATGCTGTCAAACACGAGGGCGCGCAGCGGTGCGAGCGAGAGTTCTGACACCCGCCACTCCGAGCCACTTGTCGGCTCGGCGCGTAAAATTCGTCCGGGTGCATCCACCGGACGCAGCCAGAGCCCGCCGGTCGTGCTTCGTCCGACGAGCCGCGCGCCAGTCGCCGTCACGTCGCCGAGCCGAAGGCGGGTGTCGGGCACGAATGCGTCGCTCTTGGCGTCCCAGCGCCGAATCCATCCGAGTCCCACCGCGACCAAGTCAGGGCCCACGGTGACGAGTTGCACGCGGTCGTTCCGATCCGCGTCCGGCACGCCGTCAGCGGGGGAGAAGATTCTGGCTGGCGCATCTAGTTTGGGTCCGCCGCGCAGATCTACGCGCGCCACCTCGCCGTTGCGCGTCACGGCCCAGAGCCAGCCGTCGCCCCGGTCGAGTACTTCATCGAGCCCGGCCGTGAGGGTGGATGAGCGGCCCGCTGCTTCCCAGCCTTTGCCATCGGCGGTCGGGCGGAGGAACGAAAGCCCGCCTGACGATCCCGCGAAAATCCACCCCGGCGTGCGCACGGCGGCGGCGATTGGCCCGATCAATTCCGTGGTCCATCCGCGGCTGTCGTCGTCGGCGGTGACTTCACGCAACCCGCGCGTCGAAGCCACGAGGCGGTCGCCGACGACGAGTGGACGATTAGTCCCGACTTGGAATCCATCGACGTTGATGAACTGGCCCGTGTAAATATCCCGGCGCGCGATGCCCTCTGCGGTCGAAAGGTAGAGGTGGTCTCGCCAGGTGGCAAAGCGCCGCGCGCTCGCCGTGAGCCCTTGCGGCACGCCGTGAAAAGCGAAGGGCGATTCCAAGTCGAGGCGCGCGATGCCTTCTTGCATGGCCAGCCAGAGCCCGCCCTCGGCATCGACCGCGAGGTCGTTGATCCGATTGCCGGGCAGGCCGTGGGTGCGATCGATGTGCTGGGAGAGTCGCCCATCGCGCTCGAAAATAAACAGCCCGGTCCGCTCGGTGCCCAGCGCCAGCCGCCCGTCAGCCAGAACGGCACCGGCGCTCGCGAGATCGGTGCCAAAGGGGGCGGACGACGTCGCCGCCAAGGGCCGAAACGGCGTGCCGGGCCCGCGCCAGCGCATCGGACCGCGCACGGTCAACAGTAGCCACTCTCCAGGTACGTCGCCCGCTGCCTGCGTGGCGAAGACCCGGATGTCGTCTTGGGCCCGACCCTCGCCGAGCGACACGGGCTCGACTCCCTCCGGCGTGACCCGGACGAGCGTGTCGAACTCGGCGAACAGGGTGTTGCCCAGCGTCCAGACGAGTGCCGTGAGATTGGGCCCGTTCCAGGTCTTCACCGATCCATCGGGGCGGAAAAGCATCAGGCGCCGCTGGCCGCGCGCATAGACGCCGTCGGGTGTGACGGCGGCCCGGCTGATCGTGCCCGTCGCCCGCGCCTCGGGTGGCAGTAGTTCCAAAGCGGATACAGCGTGGAGTTCACCTTTTGCGTCGGGCTCGAGCCGGGCGATGTCGTCATGGCCGAAGGCCCATAGTCGTCCCGCCGGATCGAGTGCCAGCGAGCGGCCCGCTCCCCGGCGCGGCATCGGGATCAGCCGCCAATGTTCACCATCAAACTCGAGCACGCCGTCCTCATTACTGACATACACCAAGCCGTTGGGATGAATGAGCAGGCGCGAATTAAACAGCGCCGCACCATAGTCCTCGGCGCGCCACACCCGCAGCAGCGGCGTCCCGGTCAGGCGGGGATTGGTCGCCACCGGGGCCTCCGCGCCGCGCGCCAAACTGCCCCAGGCCGCGGACGCGACGCCGGCCAGCAGGAGCAAAGCGAAGTGGCGGACGCGACGCATGCGTGGACCTAGGAAGAATGGCCCTGACCCACCACATAGGCGACCGCGCTGCGCACGAGCTCGGCGGCGCTCTCGAGGTTGAGCTTGGCCTTGAGATTCTCGCGGTGGGCGGAAGCGGTCTTGATGCTCACGCCGAGTTCGTGCGCGATTTGTTGGGTGCTCTTGCCCGCGCCGAGAAGCAGAAAGACCTGCATCTCCCGGTCGCTCAATGTCGCCATCGGCCCGGCCGTGAGCGATCCGATCCGTCGCTTGCCGATCTGTCGTTTGGCTAGGCCGGCACTCAGGTAAATTTCCCCGCGCTGCACCTGCCTCATCGCTTCCTGCAACTGCGTGAGATCTCCGCCCTTCATGAGGTAACCGTGAGCCCCGGCGCGCAACGCCCGATCGGCAAACAGATCCTCCGAATTCATGGAGAAAACGAGGATGCGCGCCTCCGGCAGCGCCTGCCGAAGTGCTCCGATGAACTCCAGACCATCCCCGGGACTACCGAGCAAGAGGTCGGCAATAATGAGCTGCGCCCGTTTTTCTTGGGCGGCTTCCACCGCTCCCGCTACCGTCCCGGTCTCACCGCAAATCTCGAACCCGGGCATCCCTGAGATCGCTAGCCGCGCCCCTGCTCGGACGATGGGATGGTCGTCGATTAGGAAGACGCGGGTGTTGGCGGGCACAGGAGAGTGGGAGAGTGCGGGTGATTGCAAAGGACTGGCAAGCTACTGTTTGGCAGGCTGGAATTATTTGCGGAAGCGTAAGAGTGTGATGGCCATGTCATAAACGCTGGTTCGCACCCCATGCAGCGCGGGAAACCGAGAGCAGACTTTAGCACGTCTAAGATTAAGCATCGATTAAGCCGATGCACGCGATTGGCGGTCCCGCTAGGAAAATGACGTAGCCTCGGGCCTAATCCGCCGAGAACCCCGCCGCCCTTCGTTGTTCTTCCCGCTTACTCGAATTGCTTCCTAAATGCCGCGAACTGCCCCTGCAATTCCGCGAGTTCCTTCCGCAGCCCCGCGACGTCTTCTTCCAACTTCGAGATACGCTCGTTTTCGGCGCGGACGGCCAGGGTGGCGGGTTCTGGCGCTAAGACTCGTTCCGCCGTCACCTCGACGGGCCCGCCGAGGAGATGCGCGTAGCGCGGCTCTTTGGTGCCGGGCAGCTTGGGGAGCTTCACGACCAGCGGGAGCGGGCGCGTCGCCAGCGCTTGCAGCGCGGCCTCGACGTCAGCGAGCGACTCGAACGGCTGAAACCGCTCCGTGCGTGTGCGCAGTTCCGCGAGCGTCTGCGGCCCGCGCAACATCAATACGCACAGCAGTCCCGTCTCCGCCGGCGAAAGCTGAAAGGGTTCGATGAAATTATGTTTGTACTTCGCCACCCGGCTTTCGGCGCCGCTGAAGTAAGAGGCGAGGCGCTTTTCGCGCAGGCTGTCGATCGCTCGCACCACCGTGGTCTCATCGAATGACACGACCGGCTCTCGGTTCGTGAGCTGATTGCACGCGAGCGTCAGCGCATTCAGCGTCAGGGGATAGTAGTCCGGCGTCGTGATCGCCTTCTCCACCAATGAGCCCAGTACGCGGAGTTCGTTGGGAGTGAGCGCAGGGAGGGAGTCGTCCATAAGAAGAGCCATCGATTTTCCTCCGCGCCGCGCGCGGCGCAACCCGAATGCTACGCGCGGGGCCGGTGGCCACGCCTCGTGATCCTCGGGAAAGACCCACTCACGCGTTGACCCTTCGAAAAAATGCCTGAACTTCCTTCCATGCCCACCACCTCATTGAAGATCGAAACTCTCGTCGCCGGCCAAGGCCCTACGCCCAAGAAAGGCGACGCCGTGACCGTTCACTACACCGGCCGCTTCGAGGACGGTGGCAAGTTCGACAGCTCCGTCGACCGCGACGATCCGTTTACGTTTACGCTCGGCATCGGCCAGGTCATCGCGGGCTGGGACCAGGGCGTCGCCCAAATGAAGCTCGGCGACAAAGTGAAGATGACCATCCCGCCGCACCTCGGCTACGGCGTCCACGGCTACCCCGGCGCCATCCCGCCCAACGCCACGCTGATCTTCGAAGTCGAGTTGCTGAAGATCGGCTGATGCCGGGCAGAAAGCGGCTTAAGGTGGACGGCGACCTCCGGGCGCCGTCAAACCGCGTCCATCCGCGCTCTCAGGTTCCCCCATCGCATCCCACCTCCGAGGGTAGGGGTTGGCCCCTTGCGCGAACCCTCAAGACCGCCGCTCCGCTGCACGGCGTCAGCGACCCATCCAGCCTCTGCAACGGATGCTGGTCACAGCGTCACCACTGGCGTCTTGATATACTTCCGCCGCCGCCCACTGCGTCCCTGCGCCGCCGCCCGCTCACCGGGTTCGCTGTAGGGCTGGCGCCGATACCCGCCGCGCGCGGGATCGGAGGCGCACTCGATTTGAAACTTTTGCATCTTGTCGAAGATCGCGAGTAACTGGTCGGGCAGGGGATAGCGATCGAGTCCCGAGCGCTCCAGCGCGAGCAGTAGTTCATGCGTCGCCTCCAGCGTGGAGAGGCACCCGTCTTGCGGCTGCTGCTTGATCACATAGCGGCTGCGCCCCGAGGGGGTAAACATGATGCGCGGCAGCCGCTGCAGGCTCGGGCTCACGCGCAGCATCTTGCGCGCACAGCTCCACGTTGCATCGATGAGAAATACGACGAGCCGCCGCCCGCCGAGGTCCGCCTCACTCAGCCCGCCCGTCGAGAGATTGCGCGCCTCCACTCCCGGGTACAGCAGCACGGGGAAATTCTTCGGATCCGCGATCAACGCCTGCACCTCCTCATGCTCATCGAACCCAATCCCCATGAAGATCACGCTGTCTTTCAAGGTCAGATGCGTGAGCCGCCCCGTATTGGCCTTCTCCTTCTTGAATTCCCGCGGGTGCATCAGAAACACGAACTTCGTCCGCGTATCCATCGGTTGAATACTCGGGCACCAGCAAAGCGCCTTCGGCCAGAAGCAGCGATAGCAAGTCTCGCGGCTCATGGTGCGAAAGCGGAAAGGATAGGGATGAGTTCGTTCGGCAAGCCGCCCACCGTGGCAAAGAAAACCATCCGCGCAAAGCGGATTTACCTCAAGCCTTCGGGTCGTTTCACCGTTACAAAGTTCTCCGTCTTTTCCCCTCGCCTCCTTTTCTTCCCGCCCGCCCGTAATATCCTCCTCCTCCAGCCCAAGCTTTCGTGTATTTCGTGTGTTTCGTGGTTCCTCTCTCTGTCTGCCTCGGTGGCCTGCGAGGAGATTGGACGAAACGCCCTTTACCTGCACACTGCCCGCATGCAACTCGGAGGCATCCATCACCTCACCGCCATCACGGCTCACGCGCCGGAAAATCACGCGTTCTACACCCGCACGCTCGGCATGCGGCTCGTGAAGAAATCGGTCAATCAGGACGACGTCTCGGCCTACCATTTGTTCTACGCCGATGGCTTCGCCTCTCCCGGCAGTGACCTCACGTTTTTCGACTGGCCGATGCCGCCCGAGAAGCGCGGCACGCATAGCATCGCCCGCACGGGCCTGCGCGTTGGTAGCGAGGCGACCCTTGCTTGGTGGGCGCAGCGGTTCACGGAGCACAAGGTGAAGCAGGGCGCCATCGTTTCGCGCGACGGTCGCCCGACCCTCGATTTCGAGGACCCCGAGGGCCAGCGTTTCGCCCTCATCGCCGACGCCACGCCGCGCGAGCCGGCCCGTCCGTGGGCCAAAAGTCCCGTGCCCGCCGAGCACCAGATCCTCGGCCTCGGTCCGATCACCCTCAGTGTGCCGGTGATCGACGGCACCGACCTCGTCCTCCAAAAACTCCTCAATATGCGCCGCGCGCGCGAATACACCCTGGCACCCAGCGGACCTGCCGTGCACGTCTACGAGATGGGGCCGGCCGGTGCCGGCGCCGAGCTCCACGTCGCCGTCGAGCCCACCCTCCGCCCGGTCCGTCAAGGCGCCGGCGGCGTGCACCACGTCGCGTTTCGCACCACGCAAAAAGAATACAACGCCTGGTACGAACGCCTCAACGAACTCGGCGTCCGCTCCAGCGGCCCAGTCGACCGCTTCTATTTCCAAAGCCTCTACTTCCGCGAACCCAACGGCATCCTCTTCGAAATCGCGACCGACGAACCCGGCTTCACCGCCGACGAGCCGTTGGATACGCTCGGCGAAAAACTCGCCCTGCCGCCCTTCCTCGAAGCCCGCCGCAAAGAGATCGAGGCCGGCCTCAAACCGCTAGCGTGAGCTCAGCCGGCCACAAACCGTTGCGAGTCTCCGAGCGGAAGTTGGCTACACGCTCTGCCAGGGGCCGGAAGTAGGCGGTAGATTCGTCGCCCCGTCCCCGTCCGCCGCACCCGTAGCAGGCCCTCCCGCCGCTGGCGCACCTCCGCGCAGGGGCGGCCGCCTCGCTTGACTCCCACCAGCTTGTCCCGGTGGGCCTTCGGTTTTAAGGCCCGCCCAAGACTCTCATGGTAATTAAAATGTATCTAATAATTAGATACAAATTAAAACTTCGCCTTCACCAACAGCCTATGCCGTCAGGGTCGTGGCAGTTCTTAGCGTCATCCCGACTCGTTGAGTTCAGACCTTGGCGCGAGACATCCGGGAAACAAGCTCTCCAACGAGCGCGTTTGGAAACCGTCGGCTCGGTGTGATGGCGTAGAAAGTTTCACGAATCTGTGGAATACGATGTGTTTCCACGAGTATGCCGTCCTCAATCTCGTCGCGCACGACTACGGGCGGCACGAGTGCGAGGCCCTCGCCCTCGCGGGCGAGGAGGCGCAGCATCGCCATGTCATCCACCTCTGCCAGGACCCGGGGATGCACGCCGGCTGCGGCCGTCATTCGGTCGAAAGCCGCGCGCGTGTTGCTCTCCATGCTCGGAAGGATCACCGGCACATCGCGGAAATCGCGCGGGAAGTTGAGCCGCTTCTTTTTCCATGCGGGCACGCCGACGAGTGCGACCGGTTGCTCGGCGAGCAGGTGGCTGTGCCAGGGTGTTTCCGTGTCGCGCCGGGCCGGCGAGTTGGACAGCACGACATCGACTTCGTGGGCGTGGAGGGCCACGAGCAGTTCACGTTGCGCGCCCGAGCGTATGATCACTTCGACCCCGGGGCGATGGAGGGCGGGCTTGAGGAAATCCACCTGAAAGTTACGCGAGAGGGTCGCGACCGC
The DNA here is from genome assembly GCA_965227745.1 of Opitutaceae bacterium. Taxonomy (GTDB): domain Bacteria; phylum Verrucomicrobiota; class Verrucomicrobiia; order Opitutales; family Opitutaceae; genus GAS368. Next base: position 819,110 of record OZ245769.1, read on the forward strand.
CCCGATGCGCAGGATGTGACGAGTGGCCCCCGGAGCCCGGTTGCGCATCACGTCCACGAGTTCTTCGCCGGCGCGGCCGATGGATTCCGCGTAGTCGAGCGCGAGGCGGCCCGCCTCGGTGAGGCGGAGTCCGCCCCGTTCGCGTGCAAACAGTTTCTGGCCCAGGCTTTCCTCCAATTTTCGGAGCTGGATGCTCAGGGCCGGGACCGACAAATTCAGGCGCTCCGCGGCGCGGGTGACGCTCATTTCCCGCGCGATCATCCGAAAATAACGCAGGTGGTGGTAATTGAGAAACACGGGCATGGCAGGTTAAATTAAATCTAACGATAGGTTCAAAACGATGTCATCGCCTAAAAGGCAAGCGGTCGTTAAGCTGGCTCCCGATGAGCCTGTTTATTTCCCTTCTCTTGGTTGCGGTGCCGGGACTGCCCTTGGCGGCCGGTCTGCTCGCCCGATCCCGCCATGCGGACTTGGCCGGCGTGCTGACATTCAGGGCCGCGACACTCGCTGCATCCTTGTCCGTACTGGGCATCGTGGTATTGTTGGCCTCCGGGCCGCACAGGGTCCGTTGGGCGCCGTTCGGGATCGAATCGGCGCTGTCGGTCGCCCTGCGACTCGACGCGGTGTCCGCGACGATGATCGTTCTCGTCACTTATCTGGGAGCGATCGTGCTGCGCTTTTCCTGTCGTTACTTGGAGGGGGATCCGGCCCAGTCAAAATTCTTTTCGTGGATGAGCCTCACATTGGGCGCGGTGCTGCTGTTAGTGCTGGCCGGCCATCTGCTGCTCCTGCTTCTCGCCTGGATCGCGACGAGCCTCTGCCTGCACCGCTTGTTGCTGTATTACCCGGAACGTCCGGGCGCCGTTTTTTCCGCGCGCAAAAAATTCGTGGTTAGTCGTCTTGGCGATGCATGTCTGCTGGCTGCCGCCCTGGTCCTCTATGGGCACTACCGCACCTTTGACCTCGACGGCGTATTTTCCGCAATCGCGGCGGGGGACGCGTCCGGTCTCGGGCCGGCCGCGATTTTGCTCGCGGCGTGCGCCATGCTGAAGTCGGCGCAGTTTCCTTTCCATAGCTGGCTGCCGGATACGATGGAAACGCCCACGCCGGTTTCCGCTTTTATGCATGCGGGGATCATCAATGCCGGCGGATTTCTCTTGGTCCGGCTGTCGCCGATTCTGGCTGCCGCGCCGGTGGCTTCAACGATCCTCGCGGTGGTGGGTGCGCTGACCGCGGCGTTTGGGGCCTTGGTCATGCTGGCTCAGCCCAGCGTGAAGCGAGCGCTGGCGTATTCGACCATCGCGCAAATGGGCTTCATGATTCTGCAATGCGGTCTAGGCGCCTATGGCCTCGCGCTGCTGCATATCTGCGCGCACTCGCTTTATAAAGCGCACGCCTTTCTCACGGCTGGTTCCACCATCGGAGCAGTACCGCGCGCCGCCCTGCCGCTGCACACCGGGGCGCTCACGGTCGGCGTCCTCGCGGGTGGTTTGCTGGTGGCGATGGGCGCCACGGCGGTGCATGCCCTCGCGCCCGGGGCCGCGCCATATTCGGGGGTCTTCGGGGTCGTGCTGGCCTTCGCCGCCGCCTATGTGATCGCTCGCGCTTGGTCGGCCGGAGGCGGCATGTGGGTCATCGCCCAAGGCATCGGCGTCGCGGTGTTGGTGACCGCCTTGGGTTTCGGTCTTCATGCGGTGGCGGCGCGAGTGTTCGATGGCTTGCCGGTGGGCCAGCCGCCCCGGGCATTGGTCGTCACCGTGGGCGTATTATTTGCGGGCCTGTTTGTGATGCAGTCTCTGCTGTGGCGGGCCGGCCGTCACCCGCTGGGCCGCCGCCTCTACGTGCACGTGCTAAACGGATTCTACCTCGGAACCTTTTTCAACCGTCTGCTGGGTCGCCTTTGGCCGCAGTAACCGCCGCCCACGATTTCAACATGACCACTCGAACCGCCCTCGCCCCTGCATCCTCCGATCTAGGTGCCGCCATCAGCGCCGCCCTGGTGCGCATTCCGCCCCTCTGGCCATTGCGGCACTTCGTCGCCGTGAATCCCTTCTTGGGGCTCGTTGACCAGCCGTTTTCAACCGCGACGGAACTCCTGCAGCGGGTGACCGGCGCGGCGCCCCTCCAGAGCGCGAACAGCTACTTGGAGGCGTATCGTGCGGGGCGCATCGAACTGGCTGATCTCGCGGAGGCGGCCGATGCCGAGTGGACTACATCGACTCTGATCGAAGCGCTAGAAGCTTCGAATTCCGACGACAGCGCAGCGGCCATCTGCACTGTCGCTGATCTGCTGGACCGCGAAAGACCTCGCGCGCACTGGAGCAGTTTTGTCGTCGATGAAATCTCAAAATGGTGCGCCGTCACCTTTGACGAGAACCAAACCACCTGGACCACGCCGTGGAAGAACGCGGGTCTTTACGCGGCGTGGCGGGCCGCGGCACGGCATGATCGCAATCCGGAGGCTTTCGGGCTCGCAGGCTTCCGGTCTTTTATCGGCGAGTTGCCGGAGGATCCGGTTGCCGCGATTGCTGCCTGCGTGGGGGTGCTCGAAAGGGAGGGGACCGATCTGGCGGATTTCCTTCACCGGCAATTGTTGAGCGTCGCGGGCTGGGCTGGCCATGTGCAGTACCGTGTGCGTGAGGACACGCTGCGGGGTCGCCAAAATGGAATGTTGTCCGATCTGTTGGCGATTAGGCTGGCCTACGATGCCGCGCTCTTCCGCGCTTTCGCAGGTGATCCCGAATTTGTGGCGGCTTGGCGTCGAGTGAACTCCCCGGCTTCGGGTGCCAGGCGATTGGCGGCGCTCACACGCTGGCAGTTCGCTTACGAAGCCGGCTATCAGCGGCGTCTGGCGCGCGGACTGACACAACCAACAACCGTACCTGCGCCCGTCCGCCCGGAGGTGCAGGCCATGTTCTGCATCGACGTGCGGTCGGAGGTTTTCCGGCGGCATCTGGAGCAGGCGTTGCCAGGAACGCAGACAGTGGGATTCGCCGGATTCTTCGGCTTTCCGCTCACTCATCGGGCCGCGTTGGGCGGCCCACCGACGGCCCGGTGTCCGGTCCTGCTCGTTCCCCCGGTCGAGACCCACGAGCCGCTCTCCCCCGCAGCCGGAGATCGTCTCCGGGCGTACCGCGCGGCCGCCGGCGCCTGGAAGGCGTTCCAAAACTCAGCGGCATCCTGCTTTTCGTTCGTGGAATCAGTCGGGCTTGGATTCGGGTTTGCGCTGGGTCGCTCAAATCGGCCCAGCCGGTTGTCTTTTTCGAGGACGACGCCGAGTTTTGCCGAGTCACCCTTGGAAACTCGCGCCGCGCTTGCCGCCGGCGCATTGCGGAACATGAGCCTCGTCGGAAACTTCGCGCGCCTCGTGCTCATCTGCGGGCATGGCAGCGAAAGCGCCAACAATCCCTACGCGTCCGGCCTCGACTGCGGCGCTTGCGGCGGCCACGCGGGCGACGTTAATGCCCGCATCGCGGCAGCGACGTTGAATGATCCTTTGGTTCGCGACCACTTGGCAAAACAAGGCTTACGGGTGCCTGCCGACACGGTTTTTATCGCCGGCCTGCACAATACCACCACGGACGATCTAGTGCTGTTCGATCTGGAGCAGATTCCCGCAAGTCATCGCGCAGACATTGCGCGGCTGCGGAACGCCTTGGGTCGCGCGGGGGCCGCTTCCCGCCGCGAACGTGCACCCGCGCTGGGCCTGTCTGGTTGGCCGGACGATCAAGTCGATGCGGCCGTCCGGGCCCGGGCGGCCGATATCGCCCAGGTGAGACCCGAATGGGGATTAGCCAACAATGCGGCGCTCGTCGCCGCCCAGCGTAGTCGCACCGCAGGCCTGAAACTCGACGGCCGGGTTTTTCTGCACGACTACGAGGCCTCCGCCGATCCGGACGACAAGGTGCTCACGCTCATCCTCTGTGCCCCGGTGGTGGTCGCCAGTTGGATCAATTTACAATACTACGCCTCGCGAATTGATCCTGTGCGCTACGGGTCCGGTAACAAGGTCCTGCACAATGTAGTGGGCGGGCTCGGGGTTCTGGAGGGCAACGGTGGCGATCTCAAGGTCGGCCTACCGCTCCAGTCGATTCACGACGGAAAGGCCTTCACGCACGAGCCACGGCGCCTCGCCGTTTACATCGAAGCTGCGCCCGAACGCATCAAACGGGTGCTGGAAAAGAACCCGTCCGTACGCCAGCTGTTCGATCACGAGTGGCTGCACCTTTTTTCTCTGCAAGGCGGAGATTGTTTTCGCTACCGGATCGGACATTGGCAGCGAGTTACGTGAGCGCGGCCGCCGGCGAATCAGTTCACGACGCAGTTTCCGATTAGTGAAATTCTCCTCCGTCTTCCGAGGAAACAGAAAGCGGCGGCTCAAGTTAGCCGCCGAGTCGCCGCAACGCCGGTCGGAAAGCCGGCTTGCGCTTGAGTCTAGACGGCGCAAATTTTCCGTTCTCCTGCCGAGTCGATTGGCAGTCAACGCGTGAGAGTACCCCATTCCGAAAATTCCGCATCGCCGCGTGTGCTTGTGGTGGAAGACGAGCAAAAAACGCGTGAGTCCGTGGCCGAAGGTCTTCGATTGGAATCGTGGACCGTTCTCACTGCGGCGGATGGGCGCGCCGGCGAACGACTGCTGGCGGGCGAGGCGTTTGACCTCGTGGTGCTCGATTGGATGCTGCCGGATCGAGATGGTCTGGATGTCCTGCGCTTTACGAGATCCCGCGGAGTTCAGACCCCCGTGCTCATGCTGACGGCGCGGAGCGAACTGCATGATCGCGTGAACGGGCTGGAGTCAGGTGCGGACGACTATCTCGCGAAGCCCTTCGCCTTTGCGGAACTTTTGGCCCGGTGCCGGGCGCTCCTGCGTCGGCCGATGCTGAGTGAAGGAAATTTTTTGCGATGCGGTGACTTGCATCTCGATACTCGGGCGAGGAAAGCCTTGCGCGGAGGCGTGGAAATCCCGCTGACGCCCCGGGAGGTGGACGTTTTGGAGTATCTGCTGCGCTACCAAGGCCAGATTGTAACGCGCGAGATGCTGGAGCGCGAGGTGTGGAAGCAGACTCATCGGTTTACCTCACTCGACAATGTCATCGACGTGCAGATGATGCGCCTGCGTCGCAAGGTGGATGGCGACAAGGCGGAAAAACTGATCCATACCCTGCGCGGCCTCGGCTACCGATTGGGGAAAGAGCCCGAGTGAGAGCGTGGTGGCAGAGCCGCACCTTGAGATTTCGGCTGGCGGCGTGGTACGCCGTGGGAGGCACCCTGCTGCTCGCGGCTTTCAGCGCGACCCTTTACGCGTATGTGGCCCACACGATGGCGCGGCCGCTTGACCATGAGCTACGGGAAGACTTGGCGGAAATCCATCGACACCTCGTGGTGATGGCCGATGGGCGTCTGGTGTGGGACGGCTCCGAGGTGAAGGCCGACAAGCGCTGGGATGTAAATGACCCCTGGTTTGAGCTTTGGAATGAGCAGGGCGTACTCGTGCGTCGATTCTGGCCGTTTACTGATAGCCGCGTGGAGTCGGTGCCGGTCGCTCCCGCCCCGGGGCTCGAGCGAATTTCGATCTTCAATGTGGCCCGAGATCTCCGTCTGCGGGTGCTCTCCGTGCCGTATCAGGTGCCCGGGCTGAGCAAACCATGGATGATACGGGTGATGACGGTCCATCGCACGACGGCCGATGCGCTCGGGGCATTGCGGCTCATTATCGTCATCGCTCTGCCGGCTGTGGTGGCCGGGTTGGTGTTCGGGGGCTACTTCATCACGCGGCGTTGGCTCAAGCCGCTCGACCTGATGGTGGCGCAAGCTGACCGAATCACGGCGGACGATCTCAGTTTGCGTCTGCCAGTACATAGTGAGCATGACGAACTCGGGCGACTCGCGAAGGTTTTCAATGTCACCCTCGAGCGTTTGGAGGCATCGTTCGTGGCGCTGGATCGCTTTGTCACCGATGCGTCGCATGAGCTGCGCACGCCGCTGACCACGCTGCGGAGCGTCGGCGAGGTCGGTCTCCGGCGCAGTCGGACGGTCGACGAGTATCGCGAAATCATCGGGTCGATGCTGGAGGAAGCGCAGCGATTGCAGCTGCTCATCCAGCGGTTGCTGGAGCTGGCCAGCGCAGAGGGTGGTACACCGGTCGTGACCAAGGAGCGCGTCCAACTGGATGATTACGTCAAAGCCTGTGTCAGCGAACTCGCCATCCTCGCGGAGTATCGTGGGCAGGAGCTCCTGGTCGAAACCACGCCCTGCGAGGTATTCACCGACCTGATTTTCTTCCGGCAGGCGTTTCAAAACCTCGTGGATAACGCCGTGAAATACAGTCCTGACGGCGCGACGATCCGCGTCGCGGTAACCGCCGGGGTCACACACTGCACCGTATCCGTCACCGATGAGGGCAGCGGCATCAGCCCGGAGGATCGGGCGCGGCTGGCCTCTCGTTTTTATCGGCCTGACACCGGGAGGGGGCGAGGAACGGGAGGCTTCGGACTCGGGCTCTCGATCACGAAAGCTTACATGCGCGTGCTGGGCGGAACGCTCGACCACGAGCCAGCGCTTCCGCGCGGAAGCGTATTCAAACTGACGATACCGAAGGCTTGAAAATTCGCCTTGGGCCCACGACAGGCGTGCGGCCGTATTTTGAATATCGGAAACGTGCTAGCGCGGCTTCTCCGACGGAGAGGCCTCGGCGGCGGGAGTAGAGAGCACCGCTTTGGGTGGATCGGCACGTGGTTCGTGCCAAGGCGCGGAAATCAGGGCGGACTTGGTCCAGCGCCGGGTGAGTAATTCTTTTATCGCCAGCGTAGCGGTGGCGGCACCGGCGAGGATCAGTGCGGTCGTGCGAAGATCGACGACGTTTTGAGGAACGGGGAATGGCATGGAAGCCTCCAATTTTTCGATGTTAACCAATATTAGGACGCGTCAGCCGAAAGGGTGCGTGGGTGGCGCGATGCCTCTTCCACTAAGACTAAAAGCGGCGCGCCCGAGGGTTCGGGCGCGCCGCAGTCGTTTGTCCCGTTTTCTGCATCGTTTTGCCCAGCGATGCACATGGCGTATACGAGATTAAAACGTCCCCTTAACGCCAAAGACCCAGTTTGCGCCGTACTCCTCGAGGGCGCGGAGATAGCCGTTGGAACCCTCCGGCGAACCCGGGGGAGTCTGATACCAGCGATCGACCATATTGGTGATGTTGCGGCCCTGCACGTAGATCGAGGCGTGCGAAGTGAGGCGCCAACTTACACTCAAATCGAATTTCGTGATTTCACCGAAGTAACGCCCGTAGGTGGAGCTCTCGGGTTTCGCCGCCGTCCAAATCATGCCAAAGGAACTGTTGAACCGCTTGTAGGCATAACCGAAACGGGAGGAGATACGATGCGGCGCGAGTCCTGCCCGGCGCTGATTGGCGTAGGACCGCGAGTAGTTAAATGAGAAATTCAGTCCGCGGAGATACTCGCTCGGAAGGAATCCGAGCGTTTGGTTGTAGGCGAAGTCCATATTGCGGTAGCGCTGGACCTCGAGGCTGTTTGTTTTCGTGCGGACGGTGAAGTTGGCGAAGTCCGGATCTTCGATCCCGAAATCGGCAGCGGAGAAATCGAAGGTCTGCACGAAGTTGCGGGAATTGACCTGTGAAAACGCGACGGAGAGCTGACCGGGAGAGCGCCCGCCAAAGTAGTAGGCTAGGCGCGTCTGAAATTTCTTGTGGTATTCAGGCAGCAACTCGCGGTTCGGCACGCTGATGCGCTGGGCATTTTCATCGATGGTGAAAAGGCCGGTGAGATCGTCGATGGCGGGGCGACCGATCGACTTGTTCCAGCCGGCCTGCCAGTCAAAATTTTTGAGAATTTGATATTTGAAAACGACCGAGGGAAACCAGTCCTGGTTGTTGGATTTCCGCAGCACCTTGGGCCGGCTCATGTACTGGTATTGGATTCCTTCCAGCGTCTGAGGGCGACCGGAGTTCGTGCCGGGGGCATTGACGGGGTATCCGGCGGCGATCACATCCGCGCGACTCAAGGGATCGAACTCGCGAAACTTGTTTCGGGTCTCCTCCATCCGCAGGCCAAAGCGGGTTTGGAGCTTGGAGGTCAGGCGCACATCGGCCTGGGCGTAGCCGGCGGAGACGACTTGTTTGAAATCGCGCGCATTGACGATATAGGAGGTGTAAAAATTCTCCGGCGTGCCCATGTACGTCCACTGTTCGGGATGCTCGCGGAAGAGCTGGGCGATGGCATTGCGGCTGACGCGGGGCGGCATGCCCTGCGTGCCCGCGATATTGTAAATGGTGAGGGCGTTGGTACTCGCCATGTCGAAGGGATTGGAGGACGTGAACTGCGGCCCGAGATTGGCCCAGTTGCCAAAGGTCACGTTCTGGTTGGCCTTGGTCGTGGGATTGACGGTGGTGGTATTGCCGCCGGGTCCGGTGTAGGCCCAGATGTTGACGTCGGTATGATTGTTATTGTCGCGGCTTTCCTCGTCCCATTTGGCGCCGAATTTCAGGCTCGTGGGAAAGCGTTGGAAGAAAGGAACGACCCACTTGGCGTTGAGCGTGCCCGTCCACTTCTCGGTGATCCAGGTGCGGTCATCGTTCGTGATGCGGGTGCCGCCCGAGCGGACATCGGTGCTGTTGAAGCTGCGCTGGTTGAACCAATCGTTCCCTGAGGTCTGGCGGATGACCCATTCGGCGGAACGCGGGCTGGCGCGCGTGGCGGTCCAGCTGCTGGGGACGCCGCCGCCCTCACTCGCCGAAAAGCCACGCTCGATCGCCTCATAGTTATTCTTCGAGTAGGAAACGGCCGCCGCGCCGTCGACGACCCAAGCCCCGACCTTATATTCGAAGCGCGGAGAAAATTGCCGCGTGTAGGTGAGCTTGGCCGAGGAGCCGCCGCCGTTATTCAGGGTGGCGACATTGTTCACCGAACCGGAGGGGGCGCGGGTGGCGATGACATTGGTCACGCCATCGCCGCCGACGCGGGAGCGGCCATTGTTCGCATTGGCGTTGTCGTTGGCGGCCACGAAAGTGAAATTGCGGTTCCAGAATTCGCCGTCGAAGTAGCTGTAAACCATGTTCAGCGAGAGCGTGAGGCGCGACGTGGCTTTCCAATCGGCTGTAAGGAGAAAGGCGTCTTTCCGAATCCACTTGGGGCCGTCCTTGAAATCGATCTGGCGGGCGACGAGGGGACGGGGATCGGCCGCCGTCGGATCGTCGCTGTATCCGACCGTGGTAAGAATTTGCTCCGTAAAAGAGTTCGCCTGGCTCGCGCTCAAGAGGAGGCCGAAACGCTGGTTGAAGAACGATTCTGAGTAGTCGAACTGCCAGTTGGGTTTCCACTTCTCCTCTTTGTAGTCGGCGGGCCCTTCGGTTTTCTTGAAGGTGAATTCCTCGCTGTTGAAATTGAGGCTGCCATTGTAGCCGACGCGCCGTCCTTTGCGGTCGAAGGCGCGCTTCGTCTTCATATTGACCGTGCCGGCGGGGGAATCGGCGTCGTTTTCCGGGCTGGCCGTGTGGTTGATCTCGATGGAGTCGATGCTGGTGATCGAGAAGCCCTCGAAACTCGTCGCGCGGGACGCGGCACCGCCACCGCGATTGGCATCGGCGCTGGCGGTCCGCATGCCGTCGAACGAAACGCCCACGTACTGGCCATCCATGCCGCCGAGGCGGGGCCCGCGAGGTTCCGATTCCACGTAGTCGAGATCGACGCCAGGTAGGTATTTCAAAAACTCGCCGACATTGCCGTCGGTGACGTCTCCGAAAATTTCCGAGGAGACGGAGGTCGTGATGTTCATGTCGCGCCGCTGCGCCATGATGGCCTTGGAGTTGCCCTCGCGTTCGGTGGAGACGTTGAACGCTTCGAGTTGCACGACACCCTTCGCGTCCGTGGCGGAGGGAGTCGCGGTGCTGGTGAGATTGATTTCTCGGACTGCGGGCTGGCCGGCGGTCACGGTGAAGGTTTCCCGGGCCGTATTGTAGCCGGTGTACGTTACCGTGACGGTCACCGTTCCGCTCGGCACGTTGCTGAAGGAGAATGAACCGTCATTTTCCGTGTAGTCGATACGGTTGGTGCCCTCGATCCGGACCTCGGCGTTGCGCACGTAGTCTTTTGAGACGGGGTTGAAAACGCGTCCTTGAATAGTCCCCGTGGACGGCGCTTGGGCCAGGAGGGGGTGAAGTAGAATCCAACATAGGCCGAAAAGAACGGCGCGGACCATGCGACACGGAGAGTTGAGGTGCATGAAAGCAAGGGGCTTAGGGGTGGGGAGCCGCGCGCAGAGGGTGCGCGGGGGTGAAAAAGCCGTGGCAGCCCGCCGCAAATGGCGGCGGGCACCTGACACCACGAGGTCGTTTGCCGAAACGAAAGATCGCTCCCTCAGCGAGCAAACGACTCTTGAACCTCCGCAACGTGGGAACAGCCGGGAGGGGGCGCGAATTCTTCCAACTGACACTTTTGTCAGGGAGGGCTCGAACGGTCGTGCACCGTGTTAAAGCGCACCGACTGTCCCGTTGTTGTGTCCGATCCCAATGCGTGATCGCGCACTCGGTTTTATTCGCGCACCGGCGGAGGAGCTCTTGCCCAATAGCAAGCAGGCTCTGGTCTTGCAATCAGGGGACCCGATTCCGCTCACGGAAAATGCACAGGTCCTCCCGCCGCTCTCTTGCGCGCGATTTGCTCGACCAAAGCCGGAATCGGGTCGACGGAGCGATCAGACGCCATGCCCGTGATACCATGTTTTCGGGGCGCGGTTCCGCGCGCCGCGTTCAGGAGAAATCTCCCAAGCATGCGCCCTGGGGCATGTCTTTCTCGCCGCCCCACAGGCATGGGTGATCAAGCCAGCGGTCCGCCCACCCCGGGGGCGCTGTGCACGCGAGCCAGAGTTGCTTTAGTTATCCGTTTTCACTCGTCGCAGCCGCGCCGAGTGGCGTGATCGTGCGCCCTTTGCGCCCCCCGCTTCAACCGGCTCGAAGCGGCGCGAGGAGGTCCACGCAAAAGATTCCGCGATTGGACAGAATCCCAGCAGCTATCTCGCCGGGGAGAGTTAGCCAACGTTTGCGTGGACCGAATCGCAGCGTCAAAGATCGACCGTCGTGCTCAGCACAAACTTCCGTGGGTCGATGTAGTAGAAGGCATCGCGGTAGTTGCGACCGTTCAACGTGCGAATGCCGGTGTAGTAGGGATCGCTGTAGTCCAGCAGGTTGTTGACGTTGAGTTGGAGCTTCACGTTCCGATTCCGCAGCTTGAAGTTGTAACCCACCGTCGCGGTCGCGGTGTAGTAAGCGGGAGCCTTGATGTAGTCGAAGGCGTTGGGGACTTGGTTACCGATGATGCGGCGACCGACGAAAGAAGCACCGCCGCCGAGGCTCACGCCCTTGAGTTTGCCCGTGGAGAAGTTGTAATTGCCGAAGAAATTCGCCGTGTAGTCCGCTTGATTGTTGAGGGCGCGTCCCTCGTTTCCGCTTTGGATGCGTGTGCGGATCGCGGCGATGTCGGAATTGATCTGCGCGACATTCGTGGTCGTGGGACTGGTGAGCGCTGCCTGCCAGATCGGGAGATTCTCATCGAGATAGCGGATGGTGTCGGGCAGGGCGTTGGACTGCTTGGTCTTGGGCGTGCCGAAGCCGCCGCGCAGGCGGAAATTTTTCGTGAGGTTGGCGACGAGATCGAGTTCGTAGCCCTTGCTGGAAATATCCGAGGTGTCGCGATACGAGGTGGGGAAGGTCTTGTCGGTGCGCTGGATGTTGGTCCAGATGCGGTTGATCTCGGTCACGCCGTAGCCCGTCACGCGATTTTTCTCCGTGGTATCGTAGTAGCCGATCGAGCCGACGATGGTGCCATCCAGCAGGCGGAAGCGCAGGCCGCCCGAGTAGCCGAGGCCGCTGGTCTGGTCGAACTGCTTGAGGTAGAGACTGGGATCACCCGCGCCGATGGGATTGAAAGTTTCGGAGACATTCGCGTAGACGCCGAGCGACGGGATCGGGAAATAAGTGAGGCCGCCGGAGAAGACGTCGGTCGAGAGCGTTTTTTCCAGGGTGGCTGTCGTCGCGGGCCGGCCCGTTACCGTGTTAAAGGTGCCGATCGCGTACTCGCGGCTCTTGTAGCTGTCGCGGCGGACGCCGCCGACGACGGTGATGCGCTCCTGCCAGATCTTGGCGACGGTCGCGAGTTGCAGGGTGTCGAGTTGCTGGCGTTGGCTGCGGTAGCGCGTCGGCACATTTTCCCACGTGTAGGTGGCATCATCGACCGGGCGCTGGGGCACCAGGCGGAGGTCGTCGATGTATTCACGGAAGAAATACTGGTTGGCGCCGTTGGTGAGCAGCGGGACGGCGGCATTGTTGTTGCGCATCCAGCGGCGGTCGAGGGCCCAGAAGTATTCCACGCGACGGCTCGCCATGGCGTTGAGGGTTTGCTTCCACCACGGGATCGGCAACTCATAGGCGGTCACGAGGCGATTGTCGTAATGGCGGTTGTCCTGATCGCCCGTGGCGGGTCCGACATCGGCGTAGATTTTGCCGAAGTTGGGATTGGTCGCGCCGCCGGGGAGCGTGGAATTGATATCCCGCTGCAGGGTGCCGAAGCTCGGCGCGAACGTGAAGCGCTTGTACGTGGCGAACTGGGAGGCGAATTCCGAGAAGAGCCCCGGTGCCCACTGGTGCTGATAGAAGCCGGCGAAGAGATGGCGGCGAGTGTCGCCGTAGGAATTCGAGGGCTGGAGACTGAGATCCCGCGGGATCGAGGGAAGATTGGTCACGTAGTCGGCCTTGCGCGGATCGATGGTAAAGCTGCTGCCCTGCGACTGGCCAAAATTGAGGAGATTCACGAGACCCACGCCCGGGAGATTGATGAGGCGGTCAGTGGTGAAGCGGCTCACGCCGGTGGCACCGGTGGGTGTCGTGGTCTGCGCCGCCGGCCAGGCCACGCCGTTCCACAGGGAGAGGCTGTCGACAAAGTTTTGCCGAGCGTAGTTTTGCTTGAGATCCCCCGTCTCGACCTCGAGCCGCAGTTCGCCGCCCTTCCACGGACGGTAGGTCGCCGCCATCGTGGCGCCCACCAGATTTCGAAAGGACGTATTGATCCAGGTGCGGTCGTCGGACTTGACGAGGTTGAGGCGCACCGCGCCGTCCTTGCCGAGCGAGAGGTTCGCATCGACGGTGCCGCGCAGCGAACCTTCCGAGTCGGCGCGCAAGCCGAGTTCGACGAACCGGCGGCCGGGCTTGGCTTGCTTCGTGACGGTGTTGATCACGCCGCCCACGATGCCGTCGCCAAAGAGCAGGGCATTGGGGCCGCGGGCGCTTTCGACGCGCTCCACATTATAGAAATCGAGCGTGTTGTTATGCTTGAAATAATTGCGAGTGGGAAATCCGCCGCCGAGACCGCGAAAGTTATTCTGCGAGCCAAAGTCCTGGCCGGACGGCTGCGTGGCGTAGGTGTTGGTTAGGTACGCGGAGGCCTCGAGGTAGTCGGTCGCGGCGATATCATTGATGAAATCGCGGGTGAGCACCGTGATGTCGCTCGGCGTCTTGATGAGTTCCGTGCTGAGCCGCCCGGCGAGCAACGAATCCGCGGCAATGTAGCCGTTGTCTTTTTCGGTCGCCACAGTGAACGGAGAAAGCACCACAGCGTCTTCCTTAGACGGAGGAGTGGTCGCAGTCTGGGCCGACGCACTGGCGGCGGGAAGGAGTACGAGGATTGCGGCAAGCCGCGCGAAGGTGTCGTGGGCTGCGTTTCTTACGGGAGTGTTGGGGTGGGTCATGGTAAAAAAATTCAGACGGTCCCGCACTGCAGCGAAAGGGGAAGCAATGACGTCCACAGGCGGGGTAGGGTGACTCCGGGGGAACTCGGGGCAAGCGCTTGCCTACATTTACTCAATGGACGTGCAAGAAAAATATTGAACATGGCCACAAAACAGCGCAAGCGATTGCCCGATGAGACGAGTTGAAGGTGCGTCCCCGCATCTTTGAAAATATCTTGTGACGGCGGTCTTTCCCCGCCGCCCCTTACCCCGCCCCTCGCTAGACTTTCCCTTGTCTGTGCCTCCCCACGATTCACCCCATGCCCGCTGGTACGCCGAAGCGGTGCAACCTCATCGCGAGGCTTTGCGGGCCTACCTGATGGCGCGATATCCGTCCCTGCCCGATGTGGATAATGTGGTGCAGGAGTGCCTGGTGCGTGTGCTAAGGGTGCACGAACGCGAGCCGGTCGCGTCCCCGCGCGGATTGCTCTTCGCGACGGCCCGCAACCTGGCGCTCGACCAAGTGCGACGACAACAGGTGATCGCCTTCGAGCCGATTACGGAGATTTCCGACTCGTTCGTCTTAAAAGACGAAGCCAATGTTGCCGAAACCGTCAGTCAAAGACAGGAGTTCGACCTTTTGACCCAAGCCATTCAGTCCTTACCCGATCGCTGCCGACAGGTTTTTACCCTGCGGACTGCCTATGGCTTGTCGCAGCGGGAGATCGCGGAACGGCTCGGGATCAGCGAAAACACGGTGGAGAAGCAGATGGGTAAAGGCCTTCGCCGTTGCACGGAATTTTTCGCGCGACGCGGCGTGTCGAACCCGCGAACCGCGACATGAACTCCAAGGAGTCACGTCCGCAGGATTTGGAGGCCATTGCGCAGCAGGCGGCGGAGTGGCTCGCGCGGCGTGACCGAGGATTTTCGGCGCCCGAGCAGGACGAGTATTTACAGTGGCTGCGTAAAGATGCGATCCACGTCGAGGTTCTCGCGGCGCATGAAGCCACCCTTCGGCGCATGATGCGCCTCGGCGAGTGGCAGCCCGCGCAGAGCGACGAGCCTAACCCGGATTTGTTCGCGCCGCCGCGTCGCCGTGCCCGGCGGTGGTTTTATGCCGGCTTCGGGGTGGCGGCGGCAATCGCGATCTTGAGTGCGGTGGCGTGGTGGCAGCCTGCCGCGCCCGTGCCGGTGACGGTCGCAAAAACCTACCTGCGCGTCAACGAACGCCAGGCTTTGCCGGATGGTTCTCTGGTAGAGCTTAAAGATGGCAGTCATATCACGGTCTCGTACACGCCCACCGAACGTCGCGTGCGCCTAAGCGGTGAAGCCCACTTTACGGTCGCGAAGAATCCTGCGCGGCCCTTTCTCGTCGAGGCAGCAGGTGTGACCGTCCGTGCCGTCGGTACGGCCTTCAATGTTCGCCTCGATGCGGCAGCCGTAGAGGTGGTGGTCACCGAGGGCAAAGTGCGCGTCGAGCCCCCGGCTGATGTGATCGTTCCAGTGGCGCACGAGTTTCCGGATTCTCCCTTGGTGATCGCAGGTGAAAGAGCGGTGGTAGAATTCGCTCGGCCGGATATGCCACGCGTCGCCACCACGACTCCGGATGAAGTCGCTGCGACACTCGCGTGGCAGACCCCACGCCTCCAATTTTTCGAGACGCCACTCGCGGAGGCGATAGCCGAATTCAATCGGCACAACCGCCAGCAAGTGGTCCTCGCGCGCGCCGATCTCGGAACGCTGCAGATCGGCGGGACTTTTCGAGTAAACAATGTCGAGGGCTTTGTCCGCCTGCTCGAGGCCACGGTGAGCTTAAAAGTGATATCCAGTTCACCGGAGCGAATCGTGCTCTCCCGCCCGCGTTAAACGGCGGCGTTTTTTACGCCGGCGACGAGCGCTCTAAGTAGAATTGTTTATTTCTGGTTACGGAAGAATCCACTCCGTCCGTCTCCGTGTTTGACCGGTTGCTTTCCGGTCTACCCCAAATGACTACCCCCTACCACCGCTCGGGTTTACTCCGTGCTATGTTCCGCGCTCTTGTTTTGAGCGTGTTGACCGTAACTGTTTTGATCGCCGCCGAAGATGTGAAACGCTCGTACGACCTCCCGGCTGGAGAAGCTCCGGTCACATTACGCCGCTTTTCCGAAGTCTCCGGCAAAGAAACTTTGTTTGCAGCCGAGACGGTGCGCGGAGTCCGCACCAATGCAGTGAAGGGCGACTATACCGCTCGCGAAGCGCTCGAGCGCATGCTCGTACGTACGGAACTCATGGCCGAATCCGACGAGCGCACGGGCGCGCTCGCGATCAAGCGAGTCGCTGCCGTGACCCCGGATAAGACTCCCGCCCCAGCGCCGCGCACCAGTCCCGTGACAACGTCCGAAGTGACCAGGCCGTCGTCGGAGGATGCGGTGGTATTGAGCCCGTTCACGGTGCAAAGTGAAAAGGACACCGGCTATCAGGCGACCAATACTCTCGCCGGCACGCGCCTCAACACCCCGATCAAGGATCTCGGCGCCTCCATCTCGGTGTACAACAAAAGTTTCCTCGACGATATCGGGGCCACGAGCGTCAACGATCTCCTTATCTTTGCCACGGGCATGGAAGCGGCCGGTCCGGGCGGTAACTTCTCCAATGCAGCCGGCGCCAATATCACGGAGCCGAATGTCGTCGGCGATGGCATCCGCAACAATCCCCAGGGCGGCACTCGCGCGCGCGGGCTCACGGCTCCCACGTACACCCGGGGTTACTTCATCTCCGATGTCGCGATCGACGGCTACAACACGAGCGCCGTCACCGTAAATCGCGGACCCAATGCGATCCTCTTCGGTGTGGCCAATGCCGCCGGCGTCGTGGATACCACACTCCTCCGTGCCGACCTGCGTCGTAATTTGAACAAGGTCGAATTTCGCTACGGCGACAACGACAGCATGCGCTCGTCGCTCGACATCAATCGCGTGCTGATTCCTCAAAAACTCGGGGCTCGTATTGCGCTCCTGCAGGATCAGGAGCGGTACGATCAGCGCCCGTCCTTCGAAAATAAAAAACGCTTTTACGGCACGGTTACCTTCGAGCCCACGCGCACGACCTCGATCCGCGCCAATGTCGAAACGGGCAATACGCGCGCTAACCGGCCTTTCTCCGTTCTGCCGTTCAATAGCTTTCAGACGTGGCTCGACCAAGGTCGGGTGCCATTCGACTGGACGGCCTATGACGACCCCGCGCGCAACCCAAATGCCGCCGCGCAGAATGCCGGCGGTAATATCCCAGGGTCCGTGCCCGCTACGCCCTTCGCCACGTTCGCGTTGGCCAACGCCCAGACTTTCAACACGCTCGTCTGGCCACTTTCTGACACGAGCAGCCGCGGCGGCGTACTCGGTCTCGGGTATCGGGCCACGCCGAGCGCCAGCAACAGCACCGGGGCCGGCGCACTTGCGATTAACACCGTGCGAAGTCAGGTCTTCGACCCCATCTTCAACCGCGATAGCGCGGGCGATTCCCAAAACTGGCTCGAGACCCGAAATATTGGCGAACTCCCCGCGCTATATTACGCCAATGCCCAATTTCCCGCCGGGAGAATCCCCGCGGGTCGGAAGACCCAAGGCTTTACCAATTTCGACAACTTCGATTGGCGCAACCATCAGATCGACGAAACCGGCCGGCAAAACGACACCTTTCACACTTTCAACGTTACCCTTGAGCAGCGTTTCCTGCGCGATCGAGTCGGCGTCGAGGCCTCCTATTTTCAGGAGCGCTTGGAGCGCCAGAACCGAAACAACTACGTCTCGACTCAAGGCAATGCCAACCATATCCGCATCGATGCCAATGTCACGCTGCCGGATGGGCGCCCCAATCCCAATCTCGGCCGTCCGTTCGTCGATTCCGCCCAGACTATCTTCAATCAGAACCTGATCGAGCGCGAGTCGATGCGCGCCACCGCCTATGCCCGTTACGACTTCCGTGACCTCTCGAAGACGTGGGGCAAATGGCTGGGCAGCCACAGCCTCACGCTCCTCGGCGAGCGCGCCCAGCGAGATTCGGCGACGACCCAGAGCCAGTTTAAATACTTCGGCAAATACGACGACTTCGACAGCACCAACCTCTACGGTTTCAACCGCTACGCGAAGATCATCGCGTACATCGGTCCGTCGGTCATCGGCAAGGCCGGCCCCGTGCAGCTGACGCCCATCCAGTCCTCACTGTTGACGGAGGGCACGGTCGCGAACGCCACCTTTTTCGAGGCCGCCGCCGGTGATCCGGCCCAAGCCAAGATCGTCACCATCCCGTATACGCTCAAGCAGGCGCTCCGGGGCGGAAACTACAATCGCGACGTGATCAAGTCCCAGGCGTTCAATGTCATGAACTATTGGTTGGATGATCTCCTGATCACCAACTTCGGCATGCGCAAGGATCAGGATTATTTCCAGCAGACCGCCTATGCCACCGGTACGACGCAGGAGGCGATCGACAACATCTTCAAGATTCGGCGCAGCTTGAGTGAGTTCGCGCTGCCCGACTATCCGCCGTTCGTGGCAGGCAAAACGGTGAAAACCTATTCCGGCGTCTTGCGCTGGCCGCAGAAAATTCTGCGCCTTCCCGCCGGGATGGATGCGAGCATCTTCACCAACGTGTCGGAAAACTTTACGCCCAACGGATCCCAGACCGATGCCTACGGCACGATCCTCCCGTCTCCTCAGGGCAAGACACGCGAACTCGGTCTAAACCTGTCGTTCCTCGAGAATCGATTCAGCCTGCGCCTCAATCACTACGAGACGAAGATCAAGGACTCTAACATCGGCCGTATCGGCGCGCTGAGCGCCACGATTAATAATGCCGTGCTGCAGACCGCCGGTGCTTGGGCCGCAGAACTCAATCGCAATCCCAACGCCTCGCGCTTGGCCGACATTGACCTGCTGCTCAGCCCGTTCCCGAGCAATTTCAAGGAGCTGATCAAATTCCAATACACTGGCAGCGTGGCCACGCAGAACTTCGCCCTCGCGACCGTGCAACTGCCCAACTACAGCGACACGGCGGATCTCGTCGCGAAAGGCACCGAGATCGACGTCACCTACAATCCTACGCGGAACTGGCGCATCAGTTTCAATGCCACGAAAAACGAAACCGTGCAGACCAACATCGCGCCCATCACCCGCGAGCTGCGCGCCCGACTCGATCCCGTGTTCAAGACGCTCGCCAATCGCCCGCGCCTGGGGTCTTCGACCGGCTATACTTATCCGGTCGATGCCAACGGAAAAGTGACGTCGCTCGACGCCGGCGCTGGCGAGGGCACGCTCGGTGCCTACGTTTTCAGCGACATCGACGTGCCTCTCGCTACGACCCTCGCCGCCGAGGGTGTGAGCAGCCCCGAAGTTCGGAAATACCGCGCCAATCTCGTCACCAACTATAGTTTTGATCGCGAGAGCTTCCTCAAAGGATTTGGCGTCGGCACGGGCGTGCGCTGGCAGGACAAGGTCGGCATTGGCTATCCCACGAGCTACACGCCCACTGGCAGCGTCTTCATCGACCGCAGTCATCCCTACTACGGGCCGGCGGAGATCAACGTGGACGCCTTCGCGAGTTACACGCGCAAGATCTACCGCAACAAGATCGACTGGAAGATCCAGCTCAACGTCCGCAACGTAGTCGGAGACGGTGACCTCATCGCCATCACGACCCAGCCCGACGGATCGCCCGCATCCGTCCGGCTCGCGCCCGAGCGTCGGTGGTATCTGACCAACACGTTTAGCTTCTGAGCTGTGGTGGTGTCCTCGCGTCGCACCGCGGGAAATCCTGGACCGAGCCGTCTCCATCCCGGAGCCGGCTCATCCAGTTTACCGACCCGGAAACAGCCCCGTCCTGCGTCTCCCTGTATGATGTTGTCGCTATCGCGCACCTTTACCGTTCTCGGCTTCTTGGCAGTGACTTTCCGTTCGTTGTCCGCTGCCACCTTGCTTCAGGCCGACTTCAATGCGAACAATCCGTGGCCGGTGCTCACCGCTTACCGGACAACAGCGGGGGCTAGTCCCGTCAGCGCTGTTGTTGCCTCCGCTTCGGTTGCGCCCGTGGGGACGATCGATGTTGCGGGCTCATCGAGCCCGACGAATGCCGTCCGACTCGTGGTGGACAGCTCTGCCGCCACCGGCCCTTGGTCCGCTGGCGTGAGCAGTGGACTTCTCGCGCTCACCAATCCAGAGCCGGACCTCGCGAAACTCACGCTCGCGTTCAGTCTCTCCGTTTCCCTTTCCCGGCCGGTCAGCGTTCGCGTCGAGTCGTTTGATGCTGCGGGCGCGCGCACGGGCGGTTTGGTCGGCCTCGTGCATCCGGCCGCGGCGGATTTCTACCAACGGTACGCCGTCGATCTCTCAACGATGGTCGCTTCCGGCGCCGGGGTATTTCAACCCGCAGGACCGCAAATTCAGCTGAGCTTTGAAATCGCGGATACGGTTGGTGGCGATACGTGGCCGGCGGCAGCCGGACTGGAGGTCCGGGTGGATAATATTCATTTCGCGAGCCCCGCCTACTACGTGAGCCCCGGCGGCAATGATACCTCTTCCGGCCGCACACCCGCCACCGCGCTCCGCACGCCCCAGCGGGCTATCGATCTCGCGCAGCCAGGCGATATTGTCCTGCTGATGGAGGGCACGTATCAGGGCGGGCTGAATCCCGTGGTCTCCTTTCGGCGCGCCGGCACTCCGTCTGCCTGGATTTCGTTGAAGAGTTTTCCTGGTCAGCGTGCGGTGCTGACGTCGAACGGCTGGAATATTGTGAGCGTGGCGGCGGGTTCGTCCGGCGCGCCTTCGGCTCTTGTGCTCGCCTATCTCGAAGTCCGCGGCCTTCACGTGCGCGGCGAGGGCGATGTCGTTCGCCAAAAATACCCCGATGCGATTGGCAAAGCCGACTCCCGGTCTAACAGCAACGGCATCGCGATCGACGGGCGCTACATGACGAATGTGCCGCACCACATCCGCCTCGCGGATAACCTTGTCGAGTATTGTCCGGGGCAGGGGCTCGGCGCACTGGAAGCCGACTGGATCGCGATCGAAAACAACCTCAGCCGGTATAACTGCTGGACGACGATCTACGGCACTTCGGGAATCTCCACTCTGGGTGCCTCGAATTTTGACGCGACGAGCGGCAACTACAAAATGCTCATTCGCGGCAATACGTGTCATCGCAACGAAACCTTCGAGATGTGGGCCGCGGCTAAAAAGTATTCGGATGGCAACGGGATCATCATCGACGTAAACGTAAAAACCGAAAGCCGCCCCAACGTCTCCTATCTGGGCCGGACCCTCGTGCAGAATAATCTTTCGTACGACAACGGCGGCTCGGGCATACACACCGTCTCGGCCGATCACGTCGACATCGTCAATAACACCGCTTATCTCAATAGCGCCTCCGTCAACTTGGAGTATTCTCAGATCTACTCCTACAGCTCGCGCGACGTCCGCATCGTAAATAACATCTTGGTCGCGCGGGTCGCCAACCTCGCCGCGGGTGAGCGACCGGAGCCCGTCAACCAACTCGCGGGTCCGAACAATAGCGTACTCTTTTCGAACAATATTTATTTTGGTGGCAATATCGCGCCGACCCTCGGCCCCGGCGACATCGTGGCGGATCCGCGTTTCGTGAATGCGTCCCGCGATCCAGCCGTCGCGGACTTTCGGTTGAAGGACAACAGCCCGGCGATCGATTCCGGACTTGCGGTGCCGTATGCGCCTCGACGTGATCAGCTCGGTCGCCTTCGCACTCAAGGCGGGGCGCCGGATCGCGGGGCCTTTGAAAGCGCGGCGTTCGCGATGCCGGCCCAAAATTCTGATGCTCGTCTGGTAAATCTGTCGGTTCGATCTACCCTCGCTCAAGGGCAGACGCTGATTGCCGGCTTTAGCGCCACGGGCGGGCCCAAACCGCTTTTATTGCGGGCGGTAGGCCCGGGGCTCGGTGCATTTTTACCGGGAGCCCTCTCGGATCCTCGCGTCTCGTTTTACAATTCGGCGGGGACGATGATCGACCAAAACGACGACTGGCCTGCTCCGCTTGCCCCGATGTTCACCGCCGTCGGTGCCTTTGCCCTTGCCCCTGCGAGTCGTGATGCGGCTTTGCAGCGCTCAATCGACGGGCCTCATACGGCTCACATCAGCGGCACGGCGCCGGGCACGGTGCTGTTCGAGGCCTACGATACACAGCCTATAGGTCCGGCCAGACTGGGTAACCTTTCCGCGCGGAACCGAGTGGGCGCGGGAGCCAGCGCATTGATTGCCGGCTTCGTCATCCAGGGTGTCGGCGAGAAAGGCATTCTCGTTCGCGGCGTCGGTCCCGGATTGACTCCTCTGGGCGTGACCGGAGCCATCCCTGCCTCTCGCCTCGAAGTCTTCTCCGATATTTCTAAAATGGCTGAGAACGACGGTTGGGCTCCGGCTCTAGCGCCGGTGTTTGCCAGCGTTGGCGCATTTTCCTTGCCCGTGCGAAGTTCCGACGCCGCGCTGGTCCTCACGCTTGTTCCCGGCGCCTACACCGTGCAACTCACTGCCGCCGACGGCCGCGACGGCGAGGGATTGATTGAAATCTACGAGCTGCCCTGATCGATCTGATTCATCTCCCCGAGTGAAATCCCCGCTCTCCCGATACCCCGCCCGACTGCTCTGGGGCTGCTCGCGCTCGAAATCTGGCCAGCTTTCGCCGCCTCTGCGCCGGCTGCGGGTGTTACTCCGCACCCCGTACCGCTCGAGTTCGCCTCAGATCGCCGTGGCGTTACGATCAACGGGAAACCCGTCACGGTGTCTTTCGCGACGATGAACCTGCACTTTGCGAGCTTCGATTTCACGGGCTCGGCCGACGTGCAGGTCACGATCCAAGACCGCGTGGCCGACGTGAAACTCACCCTCGATGGGGATATTAAATCCCTCCGATTCTCACCCGCCCCGATGTTACCATGAAAAAATTCCGCCTACTTGTCCTCCTTATTGCTTGGTCCGCTCCCTTTACCGCGTTCGCCCAGGTCTATGCGGTCAAGGACTTCGGGGCCGTCGCCGATAACAAAACTCTCAACACTGGCGCGCTCCAGCGTGCCATCGATGCCTGTGAGGCGGGCGGCGGAGGGGAAGTGGTGGTGCCGGCGGGAGTTTTTCTAACAGGTAGCCTGCTCCTCAAATCCAACGTGACCCTCCGCTTGCTACCCGGTGCAGTGATCCAAGGTAGCTACCGACCCGAGGACTATGCCGACCACGATATTTCTGCTCATCAGAAATTTGGCACCATCACGCACAACGGCCTGTACGTTAAAACCATGAAGGCCCTCATCCTCGCCGACGGTGCGCACGATATTGGCATCGTGGGGGAGGGGACGATCAAAGGAGCCGGTGAAGGCGCGGCGTTTCAGCTCGGGCTCAATAAGGACGGCAAGCCAAAGAACATTTTCTTTATCGGCTGCACCAATGTCCGCCTCAGCGGAATCCGGGTCTTCAACTCGGCGCAGGTCACCATTTCGATCTCGGGTTGCGATCGGGTCTTTGTCGACGGCCTCTACATTCGCAGTTTGGTGAATTGGAATTGCGATGGTATGGATGTGGACGCCCGCGACGCCACCATCGCCAATTGTCTGATCGAGTCCGAGGACGACGCCCTCTGCTTCAAGAGCGAGTACCTTGGCCGCTTCTGCGAAAATATCACGGTGAGCAACTGTGTCGTCGCGTCGATCTGCAACGGCATCAAGCTCGGAACTGGTTCTCGCACGGGCTTCAGAAATGTAACGGTCAACAATTGCGTGATCCGGAAGACCGGCCTGAACGACTATTTTCATCCCGGCTACGAGAAGATGACGCCCGGCATGGTGCTCGATGAAAAAACGACCAGCGTGAATACCGGCATTGTCATCCTCGGGGTCGATGGCGGCCTTGTGGAGAATATCAGTTTTTCGAACATCGTGATGACCGATGTGCTCAGCCCATTTTTTATCCGCGTGGGACGGCGGTTCCTCAGCCCGGAACAGAAGCCGTCGGTGATGCGAAATATCAGTATTCAGAATGTGACGGCCACCGCCCGCAGCATCATTCCTTCCATCGTCGCCGGGCTCGAGGACAGTCCCCTCCGCGATGTTCGCTTCGCCAATATCCGAATCTCCGTTCCCATCGGAGTTTCTGAGGAGGTGTTCGCGCGGTTCCCGGCCGATCCGCCCGAGGACGTGAAGGGTTATCCCGAAAACCGACTGACATTTGGCTTCCGCCTGCCTGCGGCCTCTTTCTACGTGCGCCATGTCGAAGGCATCCAAATGTCGGACATCACCGTCACGCACGCGACCTCGGAGACGAGACCTTATTTTGCTTTCGATGATGTCCGTGCCATCGGCCTCCGCGCCGTGCGGGTCGATGGGCGCCAGCTCGAACAAAATGCGTCCCGCATCCGGCGGAAGAATAGTGTTGAAATCGAGTTCATCAAATAACGCGTAGACTAGACGCTCAGGCCCCGTCAGCGACGGGGCGTTGGGCAAAACGCCTCCGGTATTCCAGCGGGTTCAGCCCGGTGGAGAGGCGGAACGCTTTGGTAAAATGGCTTTGATCGTAAAATCCGCAGTCCAGGGCGATGCGGCCCACCGGTTCGCTGGTCGCCTCCAGTTGCCGACGCGCCATCAGCAGGCGCACGCGCAGAATATAGGCCCCCGGCGTCATGTCGAAGAGACGAACAAACTCACGCTGCAACTGGCTCACCGATAGATTCGCGCGCTTGGCCAATTCGGCGATGGAGACGGCCTGACCGTAGTTCTCGAGTACAAACTCGCAGGCGCGCGTCAGGCGGTGGTAGTCCGCCGGAGCATCGCCGACATGGTCGCACAAGCGCATCACACCCGCGATGCCGACGACCGCACGGTGCTGGCCGAAAACCGGAAATTTGCTGCAAAAATACCAACGCGGCATGCGATCCGCGCCCTGCACCAGCCACAATTGATCGATCAATGCCTTTCCGGTTGTCATCACTTTCCGGTCTTCTTCCACATACTGGGCCGCCAGCACCGGTGGATGGAAATCGAAGTCCGATTTCCCGATGATTTCCGCCTTGGTCGCGCAGTTGTGCAGAGCGAGTTCGGTGTGATTAGCCCACACAAATCGATGCTGGCGGTCTTTCATGAAGAAATAGATGCCGGGTAAAACATCGAACAGGTCCGCCAGCGCCATGGGATCGGCGATGGAACTGTAAAAGCGGGCGATTCCACCGAGGCGGCTATGGCGGGGGCTTGTGGGCCTCATTGTGCGCGTTTATTACAAAAACATGCGGCTGCGGTCAAAGCTAGGTTTTCGATTCTGTGGCACCCTCTGGCTCATGATACCCCGGGTGTTGTTTTTGATTGCCGTCGCCATGCTGTGCCCTGCACCGGCGAGGGCGGCGGCTGGAGAGAGGATCGAGTTCAATCGCGACATCCGGCCCATCCTTTCGGAGAATTGCTTTTACTGCCATGGGCAGGATGCGGCGCATCGGGAGGCGAAACTTCGTCTCGACGACCGGGCCAGTGTCACGCTGCAGCGCGCAGACCGCGTGGTGATTGTCCCGGGCAAGCCCGAGGAAAGCGAGTTGATCGAGCGTCTGCTCTCGAAGGACGAGGATGAGCAGATGCCGCCCCCGTCGTCCAACAAACACGTCACGCCGGCGCAGATCGCGCTGTTGCGCCAGTGGATCGCGGAGGGTGCGACGTACCAGAAACATTGGGCCTTTATCCCGCCGCAGCGCGCACCCCTGCCGCCAGTGAAAGCCGGCGCCTGGCCGCGCACCCCACTGGATCGATTCGTCCTCGCGCGTCTCGAGCGGGAGAAGCTTTCACCCGCGCCCGAAGCCGCGCCTGAAACGTGGCTCCGCCGCGCGGCGTTTGACCTGACAGGTCTGCCGCCGACTCCGACTGAGCTCGATGCGTTTGCAGCGGACGTGCGAAAGCGCGGCGAGAAGGCCTACGCCGCCGCTGCGGACCGCCTTTTGGCTTCGCCTCATTTCGGCGAACGTCTGGCCATCGACTGGCTCGACGCCGCGCGCTACGCCGACTCGCATGGTTTCAACAACGACGGGCTGCGCACGATGTGGCGTTGGCGCGACTGGGTGATCGAGGCGTTTAACGCGAACAAGCCCTATGATCGCTTCATCACCGAGCAGATCGCCGGTGACCTGCTGCCGAATCCCACGCTCGACCAGCGCATCGCGACGGGATTTGCGCGGAACCATGTGATCAACTCCGAGGGTGGCATCATCGATGAAGAGTACCGCGTCGAGTATGTGGCCGATCGTGTGCGCACGTTGAGCACCGCGTGGCTCGGCCTTACGATGGAGTGCGCGCGCTGCCACGACCACAAGTTCGACCCGATCAAGCAAAGCGATTTCTACCGCCTGTTCGCATTTTTCAACAATGTCCCCGAGCATGGTGAAGACGGTCGTCGCGCCAATGCCGTGCCGATGATACCCGCGCCCACGCGGGAGCAGCAGGCGGAACTCGCCGCGCAGATGAAAGCCCTCGCGGCGCTCGACGCGAAACTGGCCAAGGCCGAAAAAGCGGCGGTGCAATCGGGCGATGGCCTGGCAACGGTCGAGGAATTCAAGGACACCGTGTCGCTATTGGCGAAAGGTAATACGACGACGGGCCTGACCGATCGCGCGTGGCTGTCGGACCCCTCAGCAGCGGCGCCGAAGATTGCTGCCGCCAAGATGGAGTTCCTGGCGGAGAGCGGAATCACCGTGGGCTTTTGGCTTCGGCCCGCGCCGGGCAATCCCGCCGACGTCGCCCTGCTTTCGACCATTAACTACGAGGGTAATCCCGCCGATGCGAGCTACGGCCGCGGCCAGGAGATTCGCCTGATCGATGGGGAGATCGAGTTTAACATCAGCGATCGGCTGCCGGTCTACGCGATCACGGTGCGAACCGTCGGGGCTGGAATCAAAGAGGGTCAATGGCACCACTTCGCCGCCACTTATGATGGAAAAAAGCTGGCCGCCGGCGTCCGCCTTTTCATCGATGGCGTAGAAGTCCCGACGCGGGTCCGCTACGACGACTACTTCAGTATCGCGACGGCGCAGAAGCGGGAGTTTCTGGTCGGCGCTGATAACTCAAAATCTTCCGCCCGGTGGCACGGTGTGTTCGACGAGATGGTCAGTTTTCCGCGACCGCTGACTGGGCGCGAAGTGCAGCGCTTGTTTCGGCGCAGCGCGCCGCTCAATGATTTTCCGCTCCGCGCGGGTGGCGTCGCGGTGAGTGCGCTGCGCGAAGAGCGTGCGGCCCTGTGGGAAAAGCACTTGGCGCTTCGCCGCAGTCTGCCCACGGCGATGGTGATGGAGGAGCTGGCCACACCGCGCCCGGCGGCGGTGCTCATTCGCGGAAATTACGATGCACCCGGCGAGCCGGTCGTGCCCGGCGTGCCGGAGGAGTTGATCGCGCCCTGGCCGGCGGGTGCGCCGCGCAATCGCGTGGGGCTGGCCCAGTGGCTGACGCAACCGAACCATCCTCTGACAGCCCGCGTCGTCGTGAATCGCTTTTGGGCGCAACTCTTCGGCACCGGCTTGGTCAAGACGCTGGAAGATTTCGGCTCGCAGAGCGAATGGCCGAGCCATCCCGAGGTGCTGGATCTGCTCGCCCGCGATTTCGTGGACGGCGGTTGGAACGTGAAGAATCTTCTCCGCACGCTCGTACTCTCCGCGACCTATCGTCAATCGAGCGCGGCCGATCCCGCGCTGATCGCACGAGACCCCGAAAATCGCCTGCTGGCCCGCGGTCCGCGCTTGCGCCTGCCGGCTGAGCTCATTCGCGATCAGGCGCTCGCGATCTCTGGATTGTTGGCCGCGCGCCTCGGTGGCCCGAGCGTCTACCCCTACCAGCCCGACAAACTCTACGACGGGATCGTCGTCGGGACGTTGTATCCCGGGTCACGCTGGGATCAAAGCGCAGGGGACGATCTTTATCGCCGCAGCCTTTATACTTTTTGGAAGCGCACGGTGCCTCACCCGGCGATGCGGACCTTCGACGCGCCGGACCGCGAGTTCTGCACGGTGCGCCGCTCCCGGACCAACACCCCGCTCCAGGCGCTCGCGCTCTGGAATGAGCCGGGCTACGTCGAAGCCGCGCGACAACTCGGGGCACGGATGCTGCGCGAGGGCGGCGCCGGTGACGAGGCGCGGGTGGCCTTCGCTTTTCGCCTCTCCACGGGCCGTCGTCCCACCGCTGCCGAAATTCGCGTGCTCACCACCGCTTTGGCGAATCTCAGGAAGGATTTTTCCGAGCATGCGGACGATGCGAAGGCGCTGCTCGCGGTCGGCGCCTCGCCGGCCGACTCCACGCTCAATCCCGCCGATCTCGCCGCTGCGACCAGCGTAGCGAGCATGATCCTGAATCTCGACGAAACTATCACCAAGAACTGACGCGCCCATGTCCTGTAACCATTATCAAGCGATTCACTCGCGGCGCGATTTCCTCGCCAAGACCGGCCTCGGCCTCGGCGCCGCCGCTCTCGCGCAACTCTTCGGGCATAATGTTTTTGGCGCCGAGCCGATGGCACTCACCGGCGGGGCTACTGGCGCAATCGGCGGATTGACCGGCTTGCCGCACTTCGCGCCCAAGGCCAAGCGCGTCATTTGCCTTTTCCAGTCCGGTGGTCCCTCGCATCTCGACTTATTCGACGACAAGCCTGTGCTACGTGCGCGCTTCAATGAGGATCTGCCCGATTCCGTTCGTCGCGGCCAGCGCATCACGGGGATGGTGGCATCGCAGGCGCGGCTGGCCTTGCAGCCCAGCAAGTTTGCCTTTCAGCGCGGAGGGAAGAGCGGGACGTCGATCAGCGACCTCCTGCCGCATACGCGATCAATCGCCGACGACATCTGCGTGATTCGCTCGATGCACACCGAGGCGATCAATCACGACCCCGCGATCACGTTTTTTCAAAGTGGCAGTCAGCAGCCGGGTCGACCCAGCATGGGCGCGTGGGTCGATTATGGCCTCGGGCGGCTCAATGAAAATCTCCCGTCGTTTGTCGTCCTCGTCTCCGTGAATAAGAAAAAGCCGGGGCAGGGTCTTTTGTCGCGCCTCTGGGGCAGCGGCTTCCTGCCGAGCCAGCATCAGGGCGTGCAGTTTCGCGGGGCGGGCGAGCCGGTGCTTTATCTCAACGATTCTCCGGGCATCACCCGCGAACGTCGCCGCTTGATGCTGGATGGAATCGCCGACTTGAACCGGCAACAGTTTGCCCAAAGTCACGATCCGGAAATCGAAACCCGCATCACGCAGGCGGAGATGGCGTTTCGGATGCAGCGCAGCGTGCCGGAACTCATGGATCTCGGCAACGAATCCGCCGCGACCCTCGAAAGCTACGGCCCCGACGTCAACGAGCCCGGCTCCTTTGCGCGCAACTGCCTCCTCTCACGCCGGCTCGCCGAGCGGGGCGTGCGCTTTATCCAGCTCTACCATCGCGACTGGGATCACCATGGCGGGCTCAACGACCTCCTCCCCAACATGACTCGCGACACCGATCAGCCGGCGGCGGCGCTCGTGAAAGATCTCAAGCAGCGCGGGCTGCTGGACGACACGCTCGTGATTTGGGGCGGCGAGTTTGGTCGCACGCCTTACGCGCAAGGCACGGCCAAGCTCGATGCCTACGGTCGCGACCACCACGGCAAGGCGTTTTCGATTTGGATGGCAGGCGGTGGCATCAAGGCTGGCATCACCCACGGCAGCACCGATGACTTTGGCTTCAACGTCGCGGAGAATCCCGTGCACATCCACGACTTGCAGGCCACCATTCTCCACTGTCTCGGCATCGACCACACGCGCCTGACCTATCGATTCCAAGGTCGTCAGTATCGGCTCACCGACGTGCACGGTGAGGTCGTCAAAAATATCCTCGTTTGAACGTATCGCTCATTTCCTCGCCATGATTTCAGAAACTCCCTCACGTCGCGCTTTCCTTAAAACTGCTGGTGTCGCCACGACGGCGGCATTTCTCACGGGCGCGCCTTTCATCCGCGCGGCGGACAAGGCCGGGCTCAAGGTTCCGGTGCTCGGCTCGGGTGAGCATACCTACGAAGCGATCCACGATTGGGGTGAACTTCCAACCGACATTGCCTATGGTAATACCCATGGCGTGGCCGAAGACAGCCAAGGCCGCATCTACATCAAGCACACGGTACATAAAAGCAGCCAGAAGGCCGATGCCGTGGTGGTGTTCGATCCCGAAGGGAAGTTCATCAAGTCATGGGGCGCGGAATTCAAGGGCGGCGCGCACGGTATGCATCTGGTCAGAGAGGGCGGTGAGGAGTTCTTTTATCTCTGCGACACGGCGCGCAACAAGCTCGTGAAAACGACGCTCGATGGAAAAATGGTGTGGGAGCGCGGGTGCCCCGACGAGACCGGTGGGTACAAGAAGCCCGACGAGTATGTGCCGACCAATGTCGCCACCGCCCCGGATGGCACGGTCTTCGTTGCCGACGGTTACGGGCGAAATTACATCCACGTTTATAAGCCCGATGGCACCTATCTCCGCACATTCGGCGGGTCGGGCAAGGCGGCGGGGCACATGCGCACGCCGCACGGGCTGATGGTCGACACCCGAGGCAAGGAGCCCCTCCTCGTGGTGGCGGACCGCAGCAACGCCCGCCTGCAATACTTCACTCTGGCCGGGGAACACGTGAAATTCGTCAAAGACGAACTGCGCGCGCCGTGTCACTTTCACGTCCGGGGCACCGATCTCCTCATCCCCGATCTCAAGTCCCGCGTCACGATCTTCGACAAGGACAACAAGCTTATCATTCACCTCGGCGACGGCGGCGATTTTGCTGGAATTCGCGAGAAGGAGCGCAGCGCGTTTACTCCCGGAAAATTCGTCGCGCCGCACGGGGGCATCTTCGATTCCCACGGCAATATTTTCATCGTCGAGTGGGTGGAGGTCGGCCGGGTGACCAAGCTCCGCCGGGTCTAGTAGTCGAAATCGGCCGGGATTAGCCCCGAGGTGGAATTCGGGGGCGACGGATTCTTGTTTGCGCCATTCGGCCCAACCCGTAGCCATGCGGGGGATGAAAAAGCACTCGATGCCGACGATGAGCGACGTGGCTAAGCGCTGCGGCGTGACTGCCTCTACGGTGTCGCGCGTGCTGAGCGGCACCAAGTTCGTCGCGCCAGAGACCCGTGAATTGGTGATGAAGGCGATGAAAGAGATGAACTTTCACCGCGATTCCCATGCCCGCCGACTCGCCCGGGGCCGCAGCGATTTTCTCGGGCTGATCATCTCGAATATCGAGAACCCGTTTTATCCGGGCCTCATCAAGGCCTTTGAGACCGCCGCGCTCGGACGCGGCTTCGAAGTGCTATTGTGCACGACCAACTACGACCAGGCGCGGACGGAGCATGCCTTCCGCAAGATGATCGAAAACAAGTCGCCCGGCGTGGCCGTGATGACCTCTCGCGTAGATTCAGGCATGGCGCGGTGGCTTTCTGAGCGCGGCGTCGCCTCGGTGTTTCTCGATTCCGACGGTGCGGCGGCGCTGAAAAGCGACATTCGGATCGATTACGCCAAGGGGGCAGGGGAGGCGGTGCGCTACCTTCACACCCTCGGCCATCGGCGGTTTGCACTCATCGCCGGTCCGCAGGATCGCGCCTCGCATGCGGCGCTGCGGCACGCGGTCGAAGCCGCGTTGGAGGGGTTCGACCTGAAACTCCAGCTCGTCGAGGGCAACAACGATGCGGAGAGTGGAGCAGAGGCGGTGACCCGGCTTTTGACCGGCAAGGAGTTTCCGTCCGCCATCCTCTGCAGCAACGATGTCACGGCGCTCGGTGCGATTCGCGCGCTCCACAAGAGTGGGCTGCGGGTCCCGGACGATGTGTCGGTGGTAGGCGCCGACGACATTCCTTTTGCGTCGCTGGCCCACCCCCCGCTTACGACTGTCCGTATTCCGCGCGAGCGCTTGGGCACGCTGGCGTTTGAGGTGCTGCAGGAGATGCTCAAGTCACCGGGTAAACGGGGCAAACAATTCGTCTTACCGACGGATCTTGTGATTCGCGAGTCATCCGGCCCGATGAAAGCGGGCCGGTAATTTCCACCATGGATCGAGTGACGCCCGCGCGAGCTCTGCCGCGGACGACGGCGCGTCGCATGGAGGGGGCGTAGAGCAACGACACGGCGCGCAAAATGAGCGCATGCTAGTGATTTCCGGGCACCCGCTTGCCTAAGCAAAACACATATGAGGGAATTAGTCCCTTGAACTCCTGAAACCTATCTATAGGCAAGCGATTGCCTACGTGATTTTGCGCTCAACAGCCCCAATTCAGCGTGCATGAAAATCTCCCTCGTTTCCCTCCTGATCTCGCTCCTCGCTTTCAATATGTTGGCCGCTGAGCCGCGTCGTCTCTATCTCGCGAACGACGATCATACGGACTACATGTGGCTGGCGGACGAGGCGACCTACGACCGCGTGTTTCAGGAGCAGATCGATTTCAACCTGCGGCTCACGGCGCGGACCATGGAGAATCCCGCGCCGTTTCAGCATCGGTTTAATCTGGATGGCAGCTACTGGCTCTGGGCCTACGAGAAAAACCGCACGCCGCAAGAATTCGCGCGGGTGATCGCGGCGTTGAAGTCCGGCCATTTGAGCGCGCCGCTCAATGCGCTGGTGTCATGCTACGGCGGGCAGCCGGTGGAGGCGGTGTTGCGCGGGATGTATTACGCGGGACGCCTCGAGCGAAAGTACGACCTGCGCTTCACGCAGGCTACGGCGATGGAAAATCGCACACTGCCGCTCGGTTTGGCTTCGCTCTGGGCGGGCTCGGGGGCGAAGTATAGTTGGCGCGGACAGTGCGAGTCGGCCAGCCGGATTCCGTCCAAGGAGCGCGATCACGAGATCTATTGGGCGACGGGCCTCGATGGGCAGCGGGTACTGATGAAGTGGCACACGTGGATTGGCTTCTATACCTCGGGTGGGTACGCGGAGGCGTTCGATCCGCGCAAGGCGGTGGAGTATCTCGACGCGGATCCGAAGTTCCTCAGTCGCTATCATCCGCCGGGGACAACGGAGCCTTACAGCATCCGCGCGGCCTTTGGCTTCGGATGGGATGCCCTGGACCGAAAGACGGGCGAGCCGTATCACGCTGATCCGAAAACCTACCCGGTATCGGAACACTTCCACGACGTGGCCAAGGCCACCACGACGACAGAGCGCCAGGTGATCGTGTCGAATCAGGAGGATTTCTTTCGCGATTTTGAAGCGAAGTACGGCGAGCAATTGCCGGCCGACGCTCTCGCCTACGGGAATCAATGGGATCTCTACAGCGCCTCGATGGCGGAGACGTCGTCACGAGTGCGGCGGGCCGTCGAGTCGCTACGCACCGCTGAGGCACTCGCGACCGTGGTCAGCCTGAGACGCCCTGGCTTCATGTCGGGTCGCGAAACCGCGCGCGACCGGGCGTTTGTCGCTCTCGGCCTGTATTGGGAGCACGACTGGACGGCAGACGGTGCCGTGCATCGCGAAGATCGGGCGAAGTGGCAGGAGCGGCTCGCGAGCGAAATCGAATCCTACGTGAGTCGACTACAGTCCGACGCGACTGCAGCCTTGGGCGAGCTGATTCCCAAGGCGGACGGAGCCGTGGAGTTTTACGCGTTCAACCCTCTCGGATGGACACGGACCGACGCCGCCGATTTTCCGTACACCGGGCCAAAGGATATCCATGTCATCGACCGCGCCACGGGGCGCGATGTGCCGCACCAGTTTGAGCAGCGCGAAGACCGAACTATCCTCCGGATATTGGCGGGCGAAGTGCCGGCGCTGGGCTACAAAATTTACGCCGTGGTTCCCGGACCGGGGGGCGCTCCGACCGATTTGGCTGCGCGCGTGAGCGGACCAAAGAATCGCGATTTTCAGAATTCGCGCGTAAGACTTACGCTCGAGGATGATGGTGGCATTGCCGGCCTCTACGATCTAGCCAGCCCCGATTACAATCTTGCGGGACGGATCGATAACCTGGTGCTGAACGATCTTTCCTCCACCCGCCCATACCGCAACGCGGCGTTTCAAGTGGAGCAGAGCGGCCCGGTTTCGGTAACGCTCCGGTGCGCCACCGACACGGGCCGAAATCACACGACCCGCGTCACGCTCGTGCGCGACTCTGACCGCGTGGAAATTCGGAATGAAATCACCGAGGCGATGGGCGACCTCAAGCACTGGACCTTTAGTTTCAATCTGCCGTCCCCGAATCTCCGCACCGAGGAAGTCGGCGCGATCATTCGCGTGAAGACCAAATCCGCCGG
Organism: Opitutaceae bacterium; assembly: GCA_965227745.1. Classification (GTDB taxonomy): domain Bacteria; phylum Verrucomicrobiota; class Verrucomicrobiia; order Opitutales; family Opitutaceae; genus GAS368. The sequence goes on from OZ245769.1 coordinate 853,078, forward strand.
CGGCGACTACGCGGAAAAAAACGCCCGGTACGACTACGCCACGCTGAACCACTTCGCGGATATGACTGACGGGACAGACAAGCGCGGGGTCACACTATCCAACTGGGACTGTGCCTTTGCCAAGTTTGGCCACAGCACGCCGACCAAGTTGGACACCGATACGGCGCAACTGAGCGTCTTAGCCGGCGGCCAGGTGGACGGGGAGGGTTTTGGCATTCGCAACCAAAATGGCGCGACCTATTTCCTGCATCGTTTCGCGCTCCGCGCGCATGCCGGTTACGATCAGGTCGCGGCGATGAAGTTCGCCCTGGAGCATCAAAATCCTTTGGTGACTGGAGCACTTGCCGGCTCGTCAGACGCGCCGTTTCCCGCCCAACAGTTTTCGCTCCTCGGCGTCAGCGCTCCGGATGTGCTCGTCTGGGCCGTGAAACCGGCGGAGGAAGGAATCGAGCAAGGAATCATGGCCCGTCTTTGGAATCTCGCCGACGCACCGCGCGAAGCCTCTGTGACGCTGAATCCCAGACTAGCCTCAGCCAGCCGGACGACGCATTTGGAAACCGACCTCGCAGTGGCACCCCTCAACGCTGCCGGAGGGCTGACGGCGCAGTTCGCCCGACAACAGCTTCAGACGTTTCGGCTGAGGCCGGCGGAGGCACCGTTCAAAAGGGGCGGCCTGTGATGGCGGAAACGAACTCCCTGCTCGTCATCACGGCTATGACCGCAAGGTTGCGATCTGTTTGGGCTCACGCTTTCGCAGAGACCTCTCCTTGAGGCTCAGCTCTGGTGAGCCTGTCACGCGATTCCGTCACCCGCTTTCTACGCTATCCCCGCCTTTTCTCGGTTTCTCAAAAGTCGGTCTTCAATCTCGATGAACCCAAACAGAACTTGCGTTACATCTGTTACCTTGTAGGCAAGCGCTTGCCTAATTTATTATCGGCCCATGCCCCACACCGCTTCCTACCCTAGCATCTTTGTCCCCCTACCACCGAGGTGGGGCCGCACCGTCGCCCTCGTGCTCGGGGTGGGTTTGGCTGCGGTAGGGGCGGCGGAGCCCACGCGGGTGTACATTGCTAATGATGATCATACCGACTACATGTGGACCGCCGATGCGGACACGTATGCCGGGGTGTTCGTCGAGATGCTCGATTTTCATCTCAAATTGGCGGACGAGACGGCGGCGAATCCCTCGGCTTATCGCAACCGCTTCAATGCCGATGGCAGTCTGTGGCTCTCGACCTACGAGCAACGCAAGAGCCCCGCGGAGCTCGCGCGGCTCATCGACCGCATCAAGGACGGGACGATCAGCGTGCCCCTCAACACGGTCGTGTCCTGTTATGGCGGTCAGCCCGTCGAGGCCGTGCTGCGCGGGCTTTACTATGCGGGGCGAGTGGAACGGAAATATGGACTGCGGTTTACGCTCGCAACGGCGATGGAGGATCAGACGTTGCCCCTCGGCTTGGCTTCGCTCTTTGCCGGCGCTGGCGCGCGGTATAGCTGGCGGGGAGTGTGCGGATGCGCCAGTAAAATTCCCAATCGTATCCTCGGGGAGCGCGATCGGGAGATTTACTGGTATGCGGGGCACGACGGCCAGCGGCTGTTGCTCAAGTGGTATTCATTGGGGCCGCATGGCATTGGCGGGTATTGGGAAGCAGGTGACCCGGCGGCCGCGATTCGCCATGTACGTACGGATACCAATTTTCTTCGCCGTTACTCCGATCCGGTCACGCATCAGCCCTACTCCGTGGTCGGGCTTTTCGGTTTCGGCGGCGACGATCTCGCGCGGAAGACGGGCGTTACGCCACCGCCCGTGGTGCCCGGGGTGCCCGGCCTGCAGAGGATCGTGTCGTCGCCGTACAGCGATCATTTCCATATCATCGCGCAACGGGAGACCACGGCGGAGCGGCAGGTGATCGTGTCGAACGAGCTCGATTTTTTCGCCGATTTTGAGCGCACGCACGGAGCCACGCTGCCCTCGAAAACGGGGACGCATGGCAACGAGTGGGATCTCTATTCCGCTTCGATGTCTGAGACCGCCGCGCGCGCTAAACGTGCTGTGGAGAAGCTGCGCTCGGCGGAACTGCTCTCCACGCTCGTCAGCCTGAAGTATCCCGATTTCATGCATCGGCACTTCGGCGCGCGTGACCGGGCTTTTACCGCGCTCGGGCTTTTTTGGGAGCACAACTGGACGGCCGATGGGCCGATCTCTCGCGGCCAGCGCGCGGCGTGGGAGGAGCGCACCGCCGCCGACATCGAGTACTACGTCAATTCAGTGCAGGCGGAAGCGGTCATCCGCCTCGGCGGCATGATTCCCCATCCGGATAAGACCAATCGGTTTTTCGTGCTGAACCCGCTCGGCTGGTCACGCACGGGCGCGGCGGACCACAGTTACACGGGTGCCGCCGATATTCATGTGCGCGATGTGCTGACCGGCGAAGATGTGCCGCACCAGATTGTGAAACTCAGCGGAGCCCGCTACCTCCGCATCCTCGCCACCAATGTGCCGTCGGCGGGATACAAGGTGTATGAGATCGTACCGGGCCCGGGTAAGGCGGCGATCGATCCGGCGGCCTCGGTCTCCGGTGATGATGAGTTAACGTTCGAAAATTCTGCGGTGAAACTTGTGGTGCAGCGCGACGGCGCGGTGCGCAGCTTGATCGACAAGCGGCGAGGCGATGGCGAACTCGCTGCAACGATTGACGGCCTCTCCCTCAACGATCTGGCGCCCAATTCGTCGGCCGGCGAGGCGCTCGTCGTCGAGAACAGCGGCCCCGTCTCCGTCACCGTGCGCGCTCGCAGCGATGCCGGACTGGATCACACCACGGCGATCACGCTCTATCGCGATTCGGATCGCATTGATGTCCGCAATGAGATCACCGCGAATTTTGCGGATGTCCGGCACTGGGCGTTTAGCTTTGCTCTGCCCGCACCCAGCGTTCGCACGGAAGAAGTGGGCGCGATCAATCTCAACAAACTGCAGGCAGACGGCGGCGACTACGCGCCTACTCACGCCCGCTACGACTACGTCACGCTCAATCATTTTGCCGACATCACTGCTGGGGATGGTCGGCGTGGCGTAACGCTGTCGAATCCCGACCTCGCCTTTGCGAAGCTCGGCCGCAGCACCATCACCGCGCTCGATGCCACGACGCCCCAGGTGAACGTTTTGGCGGGCGGGCAGGTCGACGGGTCCGGCCTGGGTATTCGGGCCCAGAATGGCGCAACGTACTTTCTCCAGCGCTTCGCGCTGCGTCCGCATGGTGACTACGAGCAGGTGGAGGCGATGAAGTTTGCGCTGGAACATCAAAACCCCTTCGTCACCGGCGCGATCATCGGAAAGGAGACGGGAGTCTTTCCCGCCGATGCTTTTTCGCTCGTGAAAGTAAGCGATCCTCAAGTGCTCCTATGGGCGGTCAAGCCGGCCGAAGAAGGCATCGAGCGCGGGATCGTCGCGCGACTTTGGAATCTCTCGGAAAAGCCTGCGTCAGCGACGCTGACACTCGGTGACGGAATTGCCGCAGCGTGGCGCGCGACGCATATCGAAACTGACTTGGAGGCGATATCGCCCACTGGAGAGGGATCCATCTCAGCGGGCTTTGCCCGGCAACAACTCCAGACCTTCCGGCTCTTGCCTAAATAACCTACAATTATGCCCGTTGATTTATCTGTCCTGCAGGGTGCCTATCTGAGCGATCTCCTCGTGCAGCCGACAGCGGTGGCCGATACGGTGGCCGCCCTGCGCACGCTCGGGGCGCTGCCGCTACGCGCGCTCGCTTGTGAGCGCATCGTGCTTACGGGGATGGGCTCCTCGCTGCACGCGCAGCATCCGCTGCAGCTCCGTCTCATCGCTTCCGGGCGCGTGGCGCTCATGGTGGAGACAGCGGAGTTGATTCACACCCAATCTCAACTCCTAGACAACCGCACGCTCGTCGTCGCCGTTTCACAATCCGGCCGAAGTGCCGAGATCGTGCAGTTGCTCGACCTCGTTGATTCCTGCGTGTCGCGACCTTTTGTTGTTGGTGTCACCAATACCGACGATTCGCCGCTGGCCCGTCGCTCGGACTCGGTGGTGCTGATGCAAGCCGGGGCTGAGTTTTCCGTCTCGTGTAAAACTTACCTCGCTACGCTGGTCGCGCTCGAATGGCTTGGCGGGGCGTTGTGCGGCGACGACCTTGCGGCCATCCTCGGCGAACTCGATTGTGCCGCCCCGGCGGTGGAGGCGTACCTCAAAGAGTGGCCCCGTCATGTGTGGCAACTCACAGGCGATCTGGTCGATCTCCATCATCTTTTTCTGACGGGGCGGGGCGCTTCGCTCGCCGCCGTGGGGACCGGGGCTTTGATCTTAAAAGAATCGACGCGTTTCCACGCCGAAGGGATGAGCGCGCCCGCTTTTCGGCATGGCCCGCTGGAGATGGTCGGAGCCGGACTTTTCGCTCTGGTGTTCGCGGGCGAAGCCGCCACCGCGCCGTTGAACCGCGCCCTGGTTCGCGACATTCGCGCGGCGGGCGGTCGGGCGGCGCTTGTATCCGATGACGCACCGGCAGGTGTATTTCGGTTGCCGTCGGTGCCGGCGCGGTTGCGCCCCGTCTGCGAGATGTTGCCGGTGCAAATGTTGTCGCTCGCGCTCGCCGCGATGGCGGGTCGGGAGCCGGGCCGTTTCGAACGCGCCACCAAGGTCACGGTCGTCGCCTGAACCCGCCATGCCCTCATCGACTACCCCACCTGCCGTCGGCCTCAAGTCCGATGTGATCGGTCTCCTCGGTGCGGCGACCCTCGGGATGGTCTTTCTTTCTCCGGCGATGACCCTTTATGGGCTCTTCGGGCCCATCTACATCGCTTGCGGGAAAGCGGCGCCGCTCTCGTTTGTCGTCGCGCTATTTGCGACCCTGCCGACGGCATTCAGTTATGCCGTCCTCTCGCGCGACTATCCCTCGGCCGGCAGTACGGCCGACTGGGCCGCACGGGCGACTGGGCCGCGGGTGGGGGCTTGGGCGGGCTGGCTGGTGTTTTTCTATTACTTCACGAATTTCGTGATTCAGGTGGCCGCTGCCGGACTTTTTTTCAACGAGCTGCTGATCGCATTGGGCGTCGCGCTTCCCGGCGGCGTGGGGTTCACCGCTGGCGTGCTCCTCGGCTGCGCGTGGCCGGCTTGGATGGTGTACCGAGGCCTTTCGATGTCGGCCAACGGGGCGCTGGTTTTTCTCCTGATCGAAATCGCGACGGTAACGGCATTGTGTGTAACGGTCGTGTGGCTGGCGCCGAGCCACGGCACCCCTGTCACTTTCGAGGGATTTTCGCCCACGTCGGCGTTGCAGAATACGCCGGGGCTGTTCGCGGCACTGGTTTTTGCGATGCTGGGGTTCTGCGGCTTCGACGTGGTTTCCACGTTGGCGGAAGAGACCCGCACCGCTCGGAAGCTCATCCCCCAAGCGACGATCCTCGCGCTCCTGCTCTACGCCGTGCTGATCGTCGCCGGCATGTGGGCACTGACGCTCGGGGGAGACGCGGAACATTTGAAAGCGGTCGCCCAAAGCGAGCGCATGCCGATCAACGACGTCGCGGAAAAGGTCTGGGGACGTGGCTCGATCTTCGTCACGCTCACCGCGCTCACGGCCACACTGGCTTTGCTGATCGCCACCTCGGTGGGTGCGAGTCGCATTCTCTTTGCCAAGGGCCGGCGGCTCGCAGCCCCGGTGGTGTTTGCCCAACTCCACCCGCGTTATCAGGTGCCGTGGCCCGCGCTGCATGTGATCTTTGCGGTCGGCATCGTCGGCACCTTCGCGGTCTTTGCCTTTGTGGGCGGCTACAACACCTACGTCTGGTGGGCCACCACCTCGACGTTCTTCGCCATGCTGACATTCCTTTTCGGTAACCTCGCGGCCATCTTGCTCAACCGCCACCGGTTGGGCACGCCGTCGGGTTTCTTGCTCTTTGGCGTAGTCCCAGCCATCGGCATTGTGTTCGATCTCTACATCGTCGTGCAGTCGTTTTTTATCGAGCTGTGGGCGCAGCCATGGGCGACCGGAAAAAGTGTCGTGGTCTTTGACGTAGCCCTCGCGCTTTTCGCCGTGGCGCTGGTCTTACTCCGCAAACGACCGACATCCACTCCGGAACCAGTCGCGGTTTCGAGCATTCCTTAGTTCCTCCGACGCCGCTCCGTCAAAGAAGAGTGCCTGTCCAAATTGATCTTGTTCGTGGCGGTGTCAGAAGTTGTAGCGGACGTTGGCGGACCACCCGCGACCGACCTCCGGGTAGCTCTCCTGGAGCACGTAGTTTTTGTCGAAAAGATTTTCCACGCCGCGCTCAAGGCGGCGATATGCGGTAGCCTCATAGTCAGTGCGCTCGTGGCATTCAGTTCGTAGCCTACACCCAGCGCGGGATCGAAACTAGAAAAGCGCTTCGGCGCGAACGGCCGCCCCTTGGCGGGCCTATCGTGGACGGCGAGTACCTGCGCGAGAGCAGGTGGACCGGCGTCATTCCGGAGACGTTGAGCTACTGGAACCGGAAGAATGCGACCGAGAAACAAGTCTTCGGCTTGCCCATGGCGCGCGCCATCTTCACTTACGCGGCGACCGCGAAGCGGCAAAGGAGGTAGGCTTGTGGGGATGTAAACGATAAGCGCAGAGGTGGCGGCCATCGGAGAGAAGCGCGATGAGAGCGGGCGGCGTTGCCACACACAACGCCATCCATCTGTTACCCACCTACCAGTTCAAAATACGCGCCAAACGCAGCCTCGTACCGCCCCTTTGGGGGGCACTGAAAGGCAGCGTGAAAATTTGTTCGCGAGTTCACTTCCCCAGCCGGCTCCCAGAATTCGAAATCGCCTCACCTTTTGCCCCAACGGGCGCTCGTCTCCGCCGCAATCGCTTCAAAAATCGATTGTAATTTGATCCGACGGTTCGAGATCGTCGTCATCGGTTGGGACGCCGGCGCGGGCCGCGTAGTCCTCCCGCAGTTTTCGCGCAGCCGCTGGGGTGATCTTGAATTCCGGGGCGATAGATTGGTTTGCTCGTTCCGACAGCAACCACCGGCCCCATTCGACGTAGGGCGAATTATCGGGGAGGGCCGCGAGCTCCTTGCGGAGAGTGACGATTCTTCCAACGGCATCATCGGCTCGCACCATTGCTCCTCCGTCCGATATGTATCGTCCCGCGCAGACACGTGCGACCTCCAACAACCATTCGGGAACAGGTTGGTCCTTGTAATTTGGCGGGATCGACCAGATCTGGAGTGGGTTTACCAAGCTTATCAGCCCGACAAAGCGGCCGTCTGGACTGAAGGTGCCCGCGGTGGCCGGAACGGAACCATATCGCAATACAGGAGTGAGCGCTTGGCCCGTCCGCACATCCCAAACGCGGGCTGTGCCGTCCGACAGGGTAACGAGAATTCGCGCGCCGTCGGCCGAGAATTGGACGTAGTTCACCGGACGAGGGTGTTGCAGCTTGGGGCCAACGGGCAGGCCGGTATCGCCATCGCACACTTGGACCGACCCATCGACGGAATAGCTGGCAAAAAAAGCTCCGTTACTCGTCACGGTAAATCCGCGTACCTCATTGCTGTGCGAGGGAAGTGTGCGCAACAGCCGGCCGGAGCCACCATCCCATACGCTTATAGATCCGGAATCCAAGGCGGTATATATGCGTGTACCGTCAGGCCGCAGTCCGAAGGGAGGGCCCTTGTTAATAACAGTTACCTCCTTACCCGTCGCGATTTCGCGCAAGTGCGCCCTTCCATCTTCCGCTTGATACAGAACCAAGCGACCGTCCTCGCTGAAATACTTACGCCCGCCGACGATCCGTCGGTTTGAGGTTATGTGGTGGACCACTTCGCCCGTGTCCGTGTCGACTAGGTCAAAATCTTTGCGTGACGGTTCGGTAGACTCTACTGCGACAAGCTTGCCATCGATGCTCTGCCCTTGAATCGCCAATTTCGTGGATAAATTTTTGTTCCACATCACGCCGCGAGTGAGTTCGCTCTCCCCTAATACCCACGTATGCCACCGATTATCGCTGGCCCTGGCAATCAGCCGCTGGCCTGGAGCTACGACCCCGAATTTCCCCGAACTGAAGCTGCTCGAGAAGTCCGCTACACCTTCGACTTTGCCTTTGACCCGGATTTTGTCGTCGGGAGTAGCTCGGGGATAAAGTCGGTTCGGAAGGCGGAAACTCGACTGTTCCTTTCCGGTTGTCACATCGATTATCTTGGCCTGATCGGCGCCTACCCAGAGCAAGCCACCGCCGGGCGATCCCGTTACGAAGGCGGCCCTTGCCAAAGTTCGACTGCTCTGCGGCAAAGCGAGGGAATCCGCCGGAGCACGGCCAATTTCCAAATGAAATATGCCAGTGAGCTCACGAGAGAACATTACAACCCCGCGCTCATCGTGATCAAATACAGCTGGTGCGGGGTAATTTTGAGGCAGCGTTGACTCGGCCAAAATCTGGCCGGAGTTGGCATCCCAGATTCGAGTGATGCCGTCCGTCGAACAGGTTAGTAAACGCGATCCATCGGTTGAAAATTCATAGCTCCAGGGCCGTCCGTTCAAGCGGGGGCTGCGCGGTAACGATTTGCCGGTCGTCAGGTCGAGCAGGAGAGTGCTTCCGTCGTTTGCGAATATTACTCCACGTCGACTGTCACGTGATACCGTCGCAAACCGCAACCCCGGGAAATTGATCTCGGCTCCCAGCCACTCCCGTCGCTCCAAGTCAAAAACTCGCACCGCCGCCGGGCGGTTTAAGGCGATCAAGAGCTTTGTCGCATCGGGAGTGAAGAGAAACCCGAGAAAGGTCCGACCTTTGCCCAGCCCAATCTTGAACAGTTCTTTACCATCGGCAGGAGAATTCAGGCCGATTTCGTTCGTTGAAAGCACACTCGTGACATAGCGGCCGTGTGCTGAAATTGGATAGGCGTCCAAAAAATTATTGTGCGCGAAGGGCAGCGTGGCGACGAGCTGCCCCGTGGTGGTATCCCATACAAATTCATTCAAGCCATCACCGCTGGCCAAATAGCGGCCATCTGGGGACAGGCTCAAGCGGCTGCCTGACCCGCTGTTTGGCAGGCCGTCCGTCGGCCGCCGATAGGTGGGCCCAAGTTGTTTGCCGCTCACCGCATTGTAAACGCGCAGCGTGTTCCCCCCCGTCTCAATGGCAAAAATTTCGGGATTGGCCGATGCGAGCGTCAGAGCGGTCGGGCCGCTTGTCACATTGGGCTCGATGTCAGCCTGAAACTTCCAGTCCGTCGTCGACAAGATTCGGAGTTGGCCGTCGGCATTGCGAAAGATGATTCGAGAACCATCTGCGGTCCTCCGCGGAGTAAATACAGTCAGTTGACCCGGAACCGGCAGCATGGGTCGGTCCGGCAATAGGAAACTGCGGCCAGCGAGTGCATTCAGCAACCGGGGAGCGATTTGACCGTTCAGCGGATCTTGGCGGGCCGCACGCACAAGATAAGCGAGCGCGTCGGCGGTCTTGCCGTCCTCGAGCAACTTCTCGGCCAACATTGCATCGGTCCGGCTGGCGAGTTGATCCGCCAACCGACGGCTTTCCTGGGCTAGTCGGGCATCTTCCAGTCGTTGCGCCTCCGCCCGGCGCGTTTGCTCCTTGAGCCGCACCGCCGCAAGCCGTGCATCCGTCGCGCGCGCTTGCACGGTTCTCCAGCCAAACCCGCCCGCACCCACACAGACCACGAGCAGCACCGCGGCGATGATGCGTGCGCGCCACATGCGCGTCCGCGTCAGTGCAAGTGAAACCTCCTGCCGCCGAAGATCCCGGCTATGGCGGATCACTTCGGCGAGGACATCGTGCGTCAGTTCGACGCGGAAGACGCCAAGCCGTTCCTCCAGCCGAAGCAGCCGGCGCGAAACTAAAATATCGATCAGCTCCTTCGTCACGCCTTCGAGTTCGAGAGCGGACTCCAAGGCCAGATTATCCCGGAAGCCCGATTTCGTCAGCAGCCGGTCCTCAACAAACAACCGCATTGCCGGGGGAATATCCGCCACACTCCGCGCGTAAAAATCCATCAGGATTTCACGCCGATTGCCCGACACCAAATCGGCCGTGATCGTCGGATCGCCACGTTCCCGCCGACGCTCATTGAGCTCGCGACAGATCACGCTGAGCAGCGCCGGTTCGACTTCGATTTCCTCCAGCCGCTCAGTGGAGCCGGAGGTGGCTCCGGCCACAAACTCGACGATGCGTTCCGCCACGCCGTCCGCGAGCAGATGCGGCGCCGGCTTCTGCACGATTTCAAGCGCCTGCAGTCCATTGAGCCGGCAGATCCGCATCCGGCTCTGCATGATCGAGCGCATCGAGCGCTTTAACCCTTCGAGGGCCGGCAGAAAGTCCTCCCGCAACGTGAGGACAACCTGGCAGAGCGGCTTGTCGGTGTGAAATTCGGTGAGATCCAATTGACCCGATTCAAACGCCGCGCGCAGGACCGCCGGAATGCGATTTTCCGTCAGATCGGATAGTTCGGTCAGAAAAGTGCGTCCCCGCGCCCGCGCCTCGTCGCTGACCTGGCCCAAGGTAAAAATTTCTTCGAACTGATCGAACGCCAGCACCGGCGTAAGGAGCCGGTTGTTCGAACTCCAAATGTCCGCATCGCGACGATGAAAATACTCCCACAGTGTCTCCCCATCCTGCGGCGGGCGGGCATCGGCGCCGGCCCCGGCGCAGGCATCCATGAGGGCCGTCATCACTTGTCGGGCGAGCGGTGGCGCCGAGGGCGCATGATCCAGCCGGAGCCGGATCGGGAGATAGTCGTTCGCGCGCAGGACGGGAAAAGCGCCTGCGCAGAGCAGGGAGGATTTGCCCAGGCCCGACTGGCCGAAGAGCACCGTCACCGTATTGCGGCGGATCAGCCGCACGAGTTCGTCAGTTTCCTTTTTGCGACCGAAAAAAAGCCCGTGCACGTCTTCGGTGAACGAAGCGAGACCCGGCCAGGGATTCTCGCGATCGACCGCCGGCTTGTTCAGGGGCAAAGATGAGATGAGGTCCGTGCTCACATCCGGCCTCGCTCCCGTTTACGATAGTCGCGCACGAGGCGGACCATCCGCTCGATGAAATCCGGCGTCGCGGCCCCGCCCGGCAGGCGGGTCCAGTGGACCTGGAGAAACCGTTCCGGCACCAGCGCGGTGGATTCCGCCAGCAAATCAATCGCGATCGGCAGGATAAACGGGATCGTCTCGGCAATGAGCTTCGCCCGCTCCACGGCCAGCATCCATTCCAGGCGGAAGTAGCCTTCGTGCCGCCGTTGGGTGGTCTCGGAAATGATCGGAAGGAATAGCGAACAGGCGCGGATGCTCTTTTTGATTTGCTGGTCGAAGTCGTCTCCGCTGTTCAGCTCGCGTTGGTCGAACCACACGTCGATACCGGCCCCGGCGAGCGCATCCCGCAATTTCTGCACGGCGGGTGCATCGTCCCGGGCGTAACTGATAAACACGGATCCGGGCGTCATCTCGGGCGCGGCTGACGGCGGTGCCGTGTCTCCCGGCAGCAGCTGGCGCGTCGCTGGCGCGGACACCGTCGTCTCCGGGTGACGTTGCGCGTAGCGATCCGCCAACTCGCGGACGAAATCAGCGGCATTGCCCTGCTGGAAGATCTGCGTGCGGTAGGAAAACATCCGCAAGAAATTCGAAAAGCTCTGGTCTTGCGAGCTGTGGCGGTCCGCGACGATTTCCTGTTCGCCCCGTTGCAACGAGAGCCGACCGTTCTTTGCGATGCGAATGAAGAACCGCGACAGCCAGTCGGGAAACGTGTTGCCGATGAGCAGGAGGTGACTCGATTTCAGCTCGTCGATAAGAACATTCGGCCGGGTCGACTCGTTCTGCATCAGCGTGAAGAATTCGAGCGTGTCTTCCTCGGTGATCACATAGTCGGGCGACGCGGAGGCGCGACCGAAGAGGTGAAACACCAAAGGCGACGCCGACGGGCGTTCAAAGTCTGGGGGAAGATCGGCATCTCCATCCGGGGTGTAGGCGAGAGACTGCGTCGTCGGGACCCCGCCGTAACGCTCCGCATCGATCGCCTGGCCGAGCAGCGAGTCAAAGGTGGTCGAAACAAAGAGTGAAAAATGCCGGATGCGCGCGAGTTGCCGTAGCGCTTCCGGCACCGGAGGAGCGATTTCCTTCAGGAGGTTACGTAGTCGCGGATAAACGTCTTCGCGCCGGCCGCCGCGCGCCAGGTAGCTGCACACGACCTCGTGGAGAGCATCGCCGTCGGCGCTTTGCGCGTCCGCCACCCGCAAGCGCTCGGCCAGTTTCGTGGCGAGCAGGCGATGCAATGAAACCGTGCCGCCTTTGCCGTCCGGCAGGGTCGATAGCTCCGCACCGACAACCGGGATGACCCGATGCTCATCGATAAACTCCAGTAAGTCATCCCAGAAGAACTCCTGGGTCGGGGCTGTAGGTGAAATCAAAGCCGGGGTGTTTTGAAACAAAACTGCCCCCGGCAAAGCTGGCTTCAAGCACGATTGCATGGATTTCACAGGTAGTTCTGTCCGCCACTCCCAAAGTGAACCCCCGCGATGGTCGCGCGGGGGAATGGCTGAGATGAACGGTGTCTTTTCCCGCATCTACAGCCTTGGAGGTGCCGAAGGCCCGACTTCGTCCCAGAAGAATTGCGGTAGTGGGGAATGTTCCGGTGCGCCACTTGGTTAAGCGAGGATCAGGGCACCCGGACCAGCGTGAACGCGTCGGCGGAGAGAACAAAATCGGTCGAGCTGGTCGAGGCCGGGTTCTTTCCATTTACGGTCAGCCGAATTTTTTGGTCGCCCGATTGGACCACGGTGACGGTGCCCATGCTAACTTCGAAAAAACCAGTGTTTCCACCCGCGACATATTGGTCAAGGGTTGCGCCGATTTGCTGGTGATTAAACCGCAACTTGAGCGTGCCGCGGTTGGGATGGGCCTTGTAGCGCAACCTGAGCTCATAAGTTCCCGCGCTGATCAGGGGGAGCGTGTAGTCAATATAGTCGCCGATATTCTTGCCGACAAAGCTCATCCAGGCACCTCCGCTGGCATCGGAATCGTTCACGTTAAAGGCCGTTCCTCCATCGGAGGTGGGCGAACAAGTCAGCGTAGTAGCCATGAACTTGTCTCCTCCGCTCAGCCGGGCGCTCTCGGCCGGACCCGTGCCGGTCGGAACGTAGCTGCCACTGGTCGTAACGAGTAGTTTGTCGAGTGCGAAGCCATCCTCTCGCATCCAGACGTTCAAAGTATGGATGCCCGGCGCCCCAACTTGAATGGTTGCCACGGGGCCATCCATGGTCGCCATGCTCCACTTCCACGTGGTGCCGAAGCCCCTCATCCGATCACTGGTGGTCAACGCTCCTCCATCCAAGCCCACGTGCGCGGAGTCGTCATTACCACTAGTTCCAAGCCCGCGGAGCCAGACGTAGTGCGTGCCGGTCCGGGCGAAATTTATCCGGTAGTCCAAACGCGGACTCATTGTCGTATAGCCGGTATCGATCGTCATCGGCAGGCCAGAATTGGACTGGGCTTGCAATGCGCCTGTACCGGAAAAGCCGGCGGCGGCATTCGGTCCCCAGTCGGCGCCACCTTGAGGCAGGATTGCGTCAAACTTTTCCGCTTCCGCGACGATCAAAGCGTTTGCGGAACTTTCCTGCTGGTAGGCGCCACAAGGCAGCCCGAGAACCTCGATGGATTTACCGCTTTCACCTGCTGCAGATTTTGCCGTAATCGTGTAATAATAGGTCACTCCATCTGCCAAATTGGTGTTCGTATAGGCAGGCGAAGAGACCGTGCGAATCCGGGCATAGGGCCCACCTTGCGTCGTGGAACGATAGATCGAGTAGGACGTCGCCGTCGATGAGGGGGACCAGGTCAACTGGACCTGCGAGTCGCCGCCTTTGGCGACCACGGCAATCGGCGTGGGAGGCGGGAGGGCGAGTCCGCGCCGACGTTGCAATTGGTCATGATAAAGGGAAAGGGGCTGCAGCGTCTCACCCTGGCCGACCAGTTCGTTGAAGTCAGAGCCGGGCACCCAAACTTTAGAGGCGGGACCGCGGGTTCCGATGATATAGCCATGGTTGCTGAATTGGTCGCTGACCACAATGTAAGCAGTCCTGGCTGAGGTTTGTTTGGCGGAATCCTGATACGAGTGTCCGTATACATTCCAGAAGACAGTGTGGACTGCGGTTATCCCGTGAAGGCTGTCACCGAATGGATCATAGTGAGCAGCGAAATAGTCTCCGTTCACGGCGACTCCGTCGATGAGATTCGACTGGCTGAAGTGCTGATGATGATCAGAGCCCTGACCTTCGGCGATTCCGGGATACGCACACTGCTCGCCCGTGGCCTCAGATAAACCACCCAAGATCACGTTGCCGGAAGTGTCCATGTTTTGGAAAACGAATCCGTGGCGACAGTGGCGCGAGACGTTGTCGCGTAAGAGGCATTCATTCGCACCATTCAGCGCATACATATAACCGTTGCCGCCAGCGCCGCTGTAGAGCGGATTTTGGAACTCACAGTTCTGGACGGTTACAAATCGGCAGCTACTCAACTTTAACCCGTTGGACAAAAGGTGCGAGCCGCGCCCGAGCGGATTGATATCCGGACTATTGCTATCCGGACAATAGCTTCCAACGTTTGAAATCCAACAGTCGTATGCCATGGACATGCTGATCGCATGCGAACCGTGAACGTCGAATCCTCCTGTGCCTGATACTTCATATGAACTCTCCTCCCAGTCGCCGATGATCGACGCCCGCGAATGTTCTTTATTGCCGATCGAAAAGTCCTCAAGGCCGACTCCTTGGACCATCGTTGCGGCCAGGTGCACCCGAGCGCTGTCTCGGGTCTTAAGGCAGTAGCGAATCGGGACATCGATCGTGAGTTCTTTCGTCGTAGAGTTAATCGCGGTAATCTTTCGCAAGAATTTGAACCCACCGAGACTGTCAGGATTATTCGCCCAAATAGTTGCGTCCATATTGATATCCTTCAAGAATTCCAGCGTTGCATCCGCCCGAAGCATGATCGTATCTCCCACCCGAAGTGATCCGCTTGGATTGCTCACCAGTGGAATTTTGGTTACCGGCCCGGTCAGATCGCGAGCAATGGCAAATGTCGATGCACCGGAGGGCACGGCGTCCCAATTGCCCGCGGCAGCACTTGACACTTGGATAATCCGCTTCCCGCGCATGAGCTCTTGGGAGTTGTATATAAATGTGCGATTCCGCCCCTCTCCGCGCAGCACCACGTTGTTCCCATTGATCAGAAGAGCGGAGTTTTTGGTTCCCGGGGAGACCTTATACGTTCCAGCTGGCAAAAACACCACGCCTCCTCCCCCGCTGTTGGCTGCATCGATGGCTTTCTGAATCGCCTGGGTCGCGTCACGCTGGCCGTTCGGGTCAGCGCCGTAAAGGGGTGCAGTAACGTCGAAGATTGGGCCGGCGATACGGGGAATACTTTCGTCGCCGGATTTATAGCCTGCAAACGAGAAGTCCTGGATGAACTGACCGGTTTGAAAGGACGCGGTCGTCGGGTTGGTCCACGTGGTGGGGTAGAGGGAGGATCTCACCGGATTCTGTCCAAGCGCCGACGAGGGACTGGCGAAAACGCTCAGTGCCCAACCAAGGGCGCCAAGCGCGCAGGAGTAAAACGGCCGAATTTTCAGGGTATTGATTTTCATGGGTTGATGGGACTGCGGATTGATCCGCGGTGGGACGGCGAGCGACCGAAACGCGGGCTCAATCAACAGCGCGGATTTCCCCGCCTGAATCCGCCAACTTTCGTACAATTTTTCAATTGCAGGCCGATGGCGAAAGCGCCGCCCCCGGCCACGTCACTCCAGCTTGCGCCTGTCGCAACGGGCGGAGGTTTCAGCCCGCCGCCCAAAAAAACGCGCGCTCGGTGGAATCGTTGATGATCCCCGCCGGCTCGGTGGCGCCGAAAATAAACGAGTTCGGGCCGCGCCTATTTCCCGTCGCTACTTTTGCCCGGAGGAGTTCGGGGCAGCCTGCGTTTTGAGGAACCGCTGGTGTGCCTCCTCGGCGCGCGCGGCGCGTCGGGCCTGAGTTACGCCGAACCAGACGGCCGCGAGCACCGCGAGCGCAGCGAGCAACTCGATTCGCCGGCGGCGGACGAACGTTTTAAACGCATGCCACAGTCGCTGCGAGCGGGCGACGATGGGTTCGTTTCGGAGGTAGCGCTCCATGTCGTCGGCCAGCGCCGCCGCCGAGGCGTAGCGATGATTACGATTCTTCTCGAGCGCCTTCATCGCGATGCGCCCGAGATCGCCGGTTAGCAGCGACATGTGTTCGGCCGAGCCGAGCCCCCGCCGTTCCGCCAGGCTGGTGCGCTCGATGCGGCCTACCGTGTGCAGCTTAGTCGTTGGTCGCGGTGCGGCGTCCTCCCGGATGATGCGGCGCGCTTCATCCAGACCGACCGAGGCCAGTGACTTGGGGTCAAACGGGGGGCGCCCGGTGATCACCTCGTAGAGCATGACACCGAGCGAATAAACGTCGCTGCAGGCGTCGACCTCGTGCGCACTGAAGTCCGCCTGCTCGGGACTCATGTAGGCCGGCGTGCCGATAAACTGTTCGAAGGCCGTGAAAACCGTCGAGTCCGACAAGCGTCCCTGCAGCGATTTGGCCACACCGAAGTCGATCACCTTGGGGAGCGGCAGTTGGCCGTCATTGGTGACGAGCACATTCGACGGCTTGATGTCACGGTGAACGACCCCCTTCTGGTGCGCGTAGTCGAGCGCCCGGCAGACCTGGACGAGCAGCGTGAGGCGCTCGGTCATCGTCAGGTTGCGCTCATCGCAATACCGCGTGATCGGCTGACCGCGCACCAACTCCATCACAAGATAGGGACGGCCATTATCGGTTGCGCCGGCGTCGATCATCTCGGCGATGTGCGGGTGCTCCATGCGGGCAAGCAGATCCCGCTCGGCATTGAACCGGGCGACGACTTCGCGCGTATCCATGCCAAGTTTGATCAGCTTGACCGCCACGCGACGTCGCACCGGCTCTTCCTGCAGCGCCATCCAAACCACCCCGCAACCTCCCTCGCCGATCTTCTCCTGCAGTCGGTAGCATCCGACAAGTTGGCCACGTTCCGGTCCCAATATCATTGGGCGCTTACTGACGGGGCGCAGGATCGCCGGAGCTCGGGTGTAACCCTGCAGCAACAATTCCACCCGCTCCCGCTGCGCGGGATCGCTGCTCCGCGTGCTCAAAAAGGCGGACCTCTCGTCGGGCGGACGTTTGAGGGCCTCGGCAAAAAGGTCCGGATCCGAAATCATTCTCGATCACCGCGTGATTTGGGGCGCGAGTGCGTCACAATTTGCGAAGGTCGCCGCCTTACAAGGAATGTGTCGTGCATGTCTAAGAGCGTAGTCGATCCATTTCAATGACCAGCCAAGCGCGGGCATAGGCCCAATCGCGTTCCGCAGTGCGCAGGGGTATCCCCATCACGTCGGCGGCCTCCTGCCACGTCATGCCGGCAAAATACCAGTGCTTGATCAGTTCGGCCTGCCGGGGCTCATGTCGGGTCAAATTGTCGAGCGCTTCGTTGAGAAGCAGTAAACTGCCATCCGACATCTCGGGCTCGGCGATGTCGAAGTCGGCCGCAGCGAGGCTTATTTTTTCCAGCGCGCCCCCGTGCCGGATCGCATGTCGTCGGCGGGCGTTATCGATCAAGATCCGACGCATGGCCTCCGCCGCCGCCGAAAAGAACTGCGCTCGGCTCTCCCATGACGGACGCTGCTCGCCCGCGAGACGCAGCCACGCCTCATGCACGAGAGCGGTTGGTTGCAGGGTATAACCCGCCGGCTCTCGCGCCATTTTGATGGCGGCGAGCTTGCGTAGCTCTTCGTAGACCAACGGAAGAATTTCTTCGCCCGCGCGAGCATCCCCACTATCGAGACGCCGAAGGATTTGCGTCAGATTCTCCACGCGAAGAATAAATTGGTGAGTCGAATCACGTTATAGTTGATGGTCAGCGGTAGCGAATCTCCCTTGCCCGACGACGTATCCTGCGAGTCGTGGCTCGCGAATATTGCACAACAGAAGGCTACTAGTCGGCTACATGACATTTGTCACTGGTGAGCAACATTGAGGTGGGCCAGCGCTGAACGGCGAGTTCATTTAAATCGAAAAAGCCTCGGCGGCCCGACTCCGATGGGGGAATTCCAGGAGGGAATCTTCTGCAACAACCAGAAGGATCCTGTGCGAAAAGCCATTTGATTGCGTGATAGTTCTTTCAGCAAATTTGAGAACGACACTGAAATTATCGTATTCAATCAGTCCTATGAATGTCGCGTAGCAGTTGAATACGACCGGACGGGTGCTTCAGACCCAAAGACGCGCAGTGCGGCCGCTTTTCATGTTGTTTTGTGTCAGCGTGCGCCTGAGGGAGCTACGACATCTCCGCCCTAACCCGGCCGCCATGCCGCCGGACAATGCGTTCCACGTGGGCGAGACCGATCCTCGCGCCTCCGAATTCCGTTTGGCTATGCAGGTGCTGAGGCACGCCGAAGAGTTTTCCCGGTTAGGCCGCGTCGACGCCGCGCCATAGTGCCGCACAAGGATCACGGTTTCGCCGGCGGCACCGGGCACCACGCCAATCTCGATGCGGGCTCGGGGTTGCGGCCGGTGAATTTTACAGCGTTGGCAAGCAGGTTTACGAAAAGCGTGACCGTGTGCCTTTCTTACCGGCGGGCGCTGGCTCAAGCCAAGTTGTCAGATTTGATCATCGGATTAGTGGAATACTTCCAAGGTGGTATGACCATGTCCGCACTTCCTGCTACGCTGGAGACACCATGCACTGCTACTTTCGCCGCTTCGTTTCCACTTCAGTTCGGCTACTTCTTGTACTCGGATTCTTCCTCACCGCCCAGCCGCCCGCTTCTGCTCAATCGAGTCAGGGAAAATCCATCTTATCCGGTCACGTCACCGATGCCGCCACCTTGAGCGTCCTCCGCGGCGCCACCGTGACACTCACCCCTAAGTCTGGCGGTGCTGTGGCGCTTTACGCCGCCACCGACGCCAACGGCGAGTTCACGATTCCTGCGGCTCCCGGTGACTACGTGCTCACGCTCGACTACCTCGGCCTGCCGGCCAAGACCCAATCCGTGACCTTGGCTCCCGCGCCCGCATCTCCCCTCCGACTCGACCTTACGATGGGCGAATCGGTGCTCACTCTCGCAGCCGTCACCGTCGAGAGCACGCGCAGCGGCCAGGCACGCGCGCTCAATCAGCAACGCTCCTCGCAAAATCTCACGAATATCATCTCGGCGGATTTTTCCGGTCAGTTTCCCGATAAGAACATCGCCGACGCCGTGAAACGACTACCCGGCGTGACCGTGGAAACGGATCGCGACACCGGTGGCAGCGAAGGGCGCTACGTCACCGTGCGCGGCATGACCGCGGATTTTAATGCCGTCACGGTCAATGGCATGCGGGTCAACGTCACCGATTTCGATGGCATCACACGTCGCGTGCCGCTCGATGTTATTTCCTCCGACACGGCCGACCAAATCGAAGTTTCCAAGGCGCTGCGCCCCGATCAGGATGCCGACTCACTCGGCGGCGCCGTCGACATCAAAACCCGCAGCGCCTTCAGCCACAACGGTCGTACCGCTTCCATCAAGGCGGCGCTCGGCTACTCCTCGCTCCTCTCTAAATACTACGGCTATCCGTACGAAAACCCGACCCATGAGGCGGCGGTCAATTACTCCGATCTCTTTGGGGCGAGCCGTCAGTGGGGCCTCTCACTCTCCGCGAGCTATCGAGACCGCGCCTTTGTGAAACAGCGCGACAGCACCACGGGCTGGAACGGCGCGGGCACGGCAGCGTCCCCATACGCGATGGATTCATTCGTGCTCCAGCACTACTTCGACGACATGTCCAACCGGGGCGCCAATGGCTCGCTCGAATTCCGCCCCACGGCGTTCCAAAAGTTCCGCCTCTTTGCCGGCTATAACTCCCGCGACACCAATCGCGGACGCCAGCGTCAGCAAATTTTCTTCCCTCTCACGGTCGCGACCGCCTCGCTCACGGCGACGCCCGTCGTCACGGGCGACACGTACACGAGCGTCTCCGCTCGCAACAACACGGTGCGCAAGGAAATCCGCGACTTCGACGAGAAACAAAGCACGGGCACTCTCACCCTCGACGGCGAATCTCGTTTCGGCGGTTTTGTCGCCGACTATCTCGTCGGCTATAATCGGGGTGAATTCGACGGCGGATTAAACACTGCTCTTCAGGCCCAGTTTCAAAACGCCACCTCGACCAACTCCTACACCGTCACGCCCGGCAACGCTCGCTTCCCCGAGATCACCACCAGCCTCGACCGCCTCACTCCCGCGGGCGCCGGTGTTTACACGATGCGCAGCCTCGTGCGCGGCACGCGCGACTCGACGGACGAAGAGTGGAATACGGCCTTTAATCTCAAACGCTCCCTGACGCTCGCCGACTTGCCCGGATGGCTGAAGGCCGGCGGGAAATTCCGTACCAAGACCCGCGACCGTGACGCCACCGCGCGGAGCTTTAATGCCAATTCGTCTTGGAATCTGCTCGGCTACACCGGTCAGTCCGACATCGGTTCGATGCTCGCCAATTACGGCGCGAAGAACGGCGCCACCGCCGACGGCCACTACGATTACGGCTACTTCATCGACCCAAAGAAAGTCCGCGACACCGGCGAACTCCTCATTTCCCGCGGCCTGCTTGTGCCCACCGCTAGCAACACCCTCAATAGCCAGATCGACGACTATCGCGCCACCGAGGAAGTCGCCGCCGGCTTCGGCGAAGCCCAGTTCCGATCCGGTCGCTTCACGCTCTTGGGCGGACTGCGCCTCGAGCAGACAACGACCGAATTCAAGACCTACAGCGTGGTCAACGGGGTCCCTGTGCGTATCTCGCCCAAGCGCGACTATACGGATGTCACACCCGCCCTGCATCTGCGCTTCGATCAGTCGAAGAACTTTGTCGTCCGCGCCGCGTACACCGAGGCGATCGCCCGCCCCACCTTCAACCAGTTGAATCCCCGCGCCACCGTTTCCACCACGAGCGACACCGTCAGCCGCGGCAACATCGACCTGAAGCGCGTCTCCTCCCGCAACTACGATCTCTCCGCGGAGTACTATCTCGGCAGCGTCGGATACATCTCGCTCGGCGCCTTCCACAAGGATTTCAAAAACAATGTTTTTCGGTCCACGCAGATTGAACTCTTCGAGGGCGATCCCAACACCAGCGTGACGCAGGAGCGCAATGCGCGCGGTGGAAAACTCACTGGCCTTGAATTCGCCTACGACCAGCAACTCCGCTTCCTGCCCGCGCCGTTTGACGGTTTGGGCGTCACGTTCAACTACACCTACGCTGACTCCTCGCTCGACACCGGCCTGCCCCGGCTCGCTGGCGTAAAGATCCCGTTGTTCGATCAGGTGAGAGACACCGTGAATGTCAGTCTCTATTACGAAAAGCGCGGCCTCCGCCTTCGCGCGTCCATCCATCATCGCAGCACGACGCTCTTCGAACTCGCGACCGACAATCCCATCGCCCTCGCGCGTTACGAGGCCCCCAGCACCGAACTCGATCTCACGGCTAGCTACAAAGTCTGGCGCAATGTCACGATCTTCGCCGAAGTGCAAAACGCCCTGAGCGAAGCGCGGCATGGCTACAACGGCAACGAGCGCATCCGGCCCGACTATAACGAGTATACCGACTGGGCCGGCACGTTCGGTATTCGGTGGAATCTCTAATCTCCGCTGGCCTCATCCCATCTACTGCCATGCCTTCGTTTCGATCCGTTCTGCTGGCCGCCGCCACGGCGCTGCTGCTCGGTAGTTCGCTTCAGGGCGCATCCACTCCTCCTTCCGCAGTGAAACCACCCTTTGGTCTCGTCCTTCACGGCGGTGCCGGCGTCATCGCCCGAAGCGAGATGTCGCCCGGATTGGAACGCCAGTATCGCGCCGCGCTTAGCGAGGCGCGCGACGCCGGCTATGCCATCCTCGAGCACGGAGGCACGGCGCTCGACGCGGTCGTCGCCGCGATTACGGTGCTGGAGGACAACCCCCTCTTCAACGCCGGTCGGGGCGCGGTGCTCAACGCCGAGGGGATCTGCGAACTAGACGCCTCGATCATGGACGGGCGCACGCTCGCCGCGGGCGCGATTGCGGGCGTCCGCCATATTCGCAATCCCATCACCCTCGCCCGGGCCGTCATGGAAAAATCTGACCACGTCATGCTCACGGGTGACGGAGCGGAGTCGTTCGCCAAAAAAATCGGATTCACCCTCGTCCCCAACGAGTATTTCCAAACCACGTTCCGCCGCCAGCAACTTGAGCAGGCGAAGGCGCGCGAGGCCGGAAAAAAAGTTACGCTGAGCCTCCCAGCCGCTGGGGAGGAGCCGTCGACGTTTAGTGCCGGCGACGATGCCTATCTCATTCGGCAGAAGAAATTCGGCACGGTCGGTTGCGTCGCACTGGATCAGGCGGGGAATCTGGCCGCCGGCACGTCCACCGGTGGGATGACCAACAAGAAATTCGGGCGTATCGGCGATTCGCCGATCATCGGAGCTGGCACCTACGCCAGCAATGCGACGTGTGCAGTCAGCGCGACCGGCTGGGGTGAGTTTTTCATCCGCAGCGTAGTGGGTCACGACATCGCCGCCCAGATGGACTATAAAAATGCGTCCGTCGCCGCAGCGGCGGCGGCGACCATCGCCAAGGTCGGTCGGCTCGGCGGGGACGGCGGGGTGATTGCGATCGATCGCGCCGGCCATATCGCGATGCCCTTCAATACCCCCGGGATGTATCGGGCCTACCATGTGTCTGGAAGCGAGGCCGGCGCGGAAATCTATGGTGCGCCGCCGTGAGGCAGCCGGCCTCAGCGCAGTAGCGCCATCAGCCGCGCGCGGCTCGGCACGTTCATTTTCGCGAAGATTGATGTCACCTGTTTCTTGGTCGTGAGGAGACTTTTCTTGAGGCGTCGCGACACCTCGGCGTTGGAGCAGCCCTCGCAGATGAGGAGCGCCACTTCCCGCTCGCTCGGCGTCAGCACCCATAGCAATCGTTGTTTCTCCACCGCGATGTGGGCGAGCGGCTGGCGTTCCATGCTTCGATCCTCCAGCACTACGAGAAATCCTGGCTTCGCGAGCAATCCTGCCGAGGCGTTGACCGCCGAAACGGCGGCGAGCCGATCCGGTAGGGAAGGGTGCGTCAGGCGCTCCAGCGGGTGCGCAAAGACCGGACGATCTTTCGCGTTGGCCTTCAAGATTTCCTCGCGGAGCCGTTCGCATATCGCGCGTACCGGGGGCGGCAGTTCCAATCGGTCCCGCGAAATCAGCCCGCGCGCGATCTTCGGGCCGTGACACCACACGGCGCATTCCTTGACGGCCTCGGTGTTCGCAAAAACGGGATTTAGCTCCCAGTCGAGCAGCATCAGCCCCAACGGGATGTGCCGGTTGAACTCCTCCAGCACTTTTCGATAGAGCCGCTCCGTGTGCAGCACCATCACGCGGTCGATGGCGGTTTCGAGGTGCGGGCGCAACACCTTCAGGCGCGCCACATCGGCCGGCCCAAACTCCGGCCCTCCGGGCGCGCGATAGACGCTGAACATCGCCTTCACTTCGTCGCCTTTCCAGAAGAGGCCGGACATGCCATCCGTCCAGCCCTCGGCCGCAGCAAATTTCTGGTAGAACTCGGTCGCCTTGAATTTTTCCGTCGGACCAAGCACATCGCGGAACCGATAGTGTGTCGCGCGCCGGTTCCCGTGAATATACGCGGTGAAGGGGTTGATGCGTCCCCGCTCTTTGAACCACTCGGTCGTCTCCTCCATCGGAGGGTCGGTGAACACCCGGCGCGCCTCGCGCATGCCGAAGTGGCCGAGAAACAAGGTCGCTCGCACCGCCGGCGCAAACGCTGCCCGGAGCAAGGGTAGGGCAGCCCTTCCCAACTCCTCCACCTCGGTCGCGGCGTGCAAGGGAAATAGGAGTGCCTCCCAATTTGCTGCCTCTCGTGGTTTCGCCCGGGCCATTTTCACACGACACGCTCATTCGCTCCACCGCCCGGCGTCAAGGAACGGTCGCACGGGTGAATGCGGCGTGAATAGCGCCGCGCGCGTGGCTTCGTCATTTCTCCAGCCAAAGCTCTTTCAATCGCCGATCCGCAAAGGGCTTTGGCTGCCACCCCTTCACACTCGGGCTCATCAGCATCGTTTGCGTGGAAAAGAACAGCGGGATGGCGGGCAACTCTTCCAGAAAGATTTCCTCCGCTCGCTGAAACGCCTTTTCCCGCGCGACGAGATCCACCGTCCACGTGGCTTCAATCAGGCGGTCGAATTCCGGGCTCGACCACTTGGCTTCATTGTAGAGCGCGCCGGTGCGCCAGGCTCCGAGAAAATAGAAGGGGTCTTGAAACGTCGTCGCATTCCAGGAGCCCCGCACCATTTGGAAATCCATCTGCCGCTTGGAGGAGTTTAAGACCTGCGTCTCTTCGTTCCGCAGCTTTACCGCGATGCCGAGATTCTGGCGCCACATTTCCTGCACTGCCTCCGCCACGATGCGGTGATTCTCGCGCGCATCGACGAGCAGTTCCACCGCTGGGAAATCCTTGCCGTTCTCAAAGCCGGCCTCGCGCAGGAGAGTGCGCGCCCGCGCAGGATCGAAGGCCACCCGCGCCCGCGCCGTATAGCCGCCGGTGCCCGGCGGCGTGAAATTCCACGCCGGTGCCTTGCCGCCTTTGATCACTTGCTGCGTCAGGCGCTCCCGGTCGACCGCCAACGAAAATGCGAGACGCACGCGGCGGTCATCGAACGGCGGCTTGGTCACGTTGAACGCGTAGAAATAGATTCCTCGGTCGTCCACCACCTTGAGGGCCTCGGGGCGTTCGCGTTGGTAGACCTCAATTTTGTTTAGCGGCACCGTGCTCGTCATGTGCAGCAGCCCGGTGCGGAAGGCAGTTTCCTCCGCCGGTGCGTTCTCGATGGGGAGGAAATGAATCTCTTTCAGCCGTACCTTGGCGGCGTCCCAGTAGCGGGGATTGCGCTCCAGCACCACGCCTTGGTTTTGGCGCCACGACTTCAGTTGAAAAGCGCCGTTGCCGACTAGATTTCCGGGGCGGATCCAATTGTTCACGCGTTCATCCATCGCGGCGAATTTTTCCACCGTCGCCTGTGGCACGGGAAAGAAGAGCGTCAGCGCGGAGAGGAAGAACGGTGTCGGCTGCGCGAGGGTGAATTCCAGCGTGCGAGCGTCGCGCGCTTTCACACCCACGGCAGAAAAATCCTTGATCCGCCCCGCCTGGTAGTCGCGGGCTCCGCGCACGAAGAACAGGTTGTTCTCCGCGTGGGCCGCGCCGAGTCGCGGGGCGAGCAGACGGCGCGCACCGTATTCGAAATCCTGCGCCGTGACCCGAGTGCCGTCGCTCCAGGCCGCATTCGCTCGGAGGTGGAAAACATAGGTGAGCCCGTCGGGCGAGATCTCCCATCGCTCCGCCACGCCCGGCCGCGGCTCCAGCGTAGCCATATCGGCCGTGACCAAGCCCTCGAACAAACCGCCCACGATGGTCCACTCCACGGCTCCGCGCACGAGATAGGGGTCGAGCGATTCGGGCTCCGAGGAATTTCCGCGATAGAGGACCTGGTCGCGGTCGCCCGCCGCTACCTTCGTTTCCTGCCGTGCGCACCCGGCCGCAATCGTCAGGGCCAACGCTACTGCGAGAAATCGTTTCATGGGCAATCACCGTGATTGCAGGACCTGCGCCGCGCACGTGAAAACCTATACCACTAAAGAAGTATTTGCGCGCTTCCATCCCCTTCACTCTAGCCTCGCGGGCGGAGAAGCGTGAAGCTGGCTCCATGCGCCGCCTCCTCTTCACTTTTTGCTGTGTGCTGGCTCTTGGTCCCGTGCTCTCCGCCGCCAGCTACGACTACTGGCTGACCGGGAGTGCGGAGGATGCCAAACCTGCCCAGCACCGCGCCGGTCTCTTTCTCTCCGGGGGCGGAGGCGATGTCACCGCGGCGTGGCGGTGGTTCGTCGCGTGCGCGGGCGGGGGCGATATCGTCATCCTCCGCGCCTCCGGGGCCGATGGCTACAATGACTATGTGTTCTCGAAAATTGGCGGCGTCGATTCTGTCGAAACCATTCGGTTCAACGACGCCTCCGCCGCCCACGATCCTCGCGTCCTCGATCTCATTGCCCGGGCCGACGGCATCTTCCTTGCGGGTGGCGACCAGTCGAAATACGTCACCTACTGGAAAGGCACCCCGGTCGGCGCGGCGCTCAACGCCCACCTCCGCGCGGGCAAGCCCCTCGGTGGCACCAGTGCGGGGCTGGCCGTCCTCGGCCAATACTATTTTTCCGCCCTCGAGGATTCGGTGACCAGCGCCACCGCGCTCGCCGATCCTTTTGACAAGAAAGTCACCCTCGGCCGCGACTTCATCGCGGCACCCGCGCTCGTTGGCGTGTTGACTGATTCGCATTTCACCGCCCGCCAGCGGCTCGGCCGACTGGTGGCTTTTCTTTCCCGCTTGTCCGGCGACGAAAAAGAAAAGTCCCCCCGTCTGGTCGGGCTCGGGATCGACGAAGCGACGGCGGTCTGCGTCGAGCCGGATTCCACCGCCAAAGTGTTTACCGAAAAGAAAGGTCTCGCGTGGCTGGTCGTGCCCGCCGGCGCGCCCGACGTCATCGCGCCCGGCAAACCCCTCGTCGCGCACGGAGTGCAGGTCACCGGCCTCGGCCCGGAGAGCACGCTCAATCTCGCCACCCTGCGCGTGGAGCGTCCCGTCTCCGTGCGCACGGTTTCGGCGGCGGCGGGAAAACTTACCGATCCAGTCAATCCGCCGCCGGTTGCTCCCGCGGCCCCGGTCAAATGAGCGTGCCTCCTTCGATCCTCGCACTGCCGGAGCGCACGGCCGCACTCGTGATGCTGTTGGAATTGTGGTGCGGGATTAATTCCGGTTCCGGACACCTCGCGGGTCTCGATCGGATGCGCCATGCGTTGCGCGCCGAGTTTGCGGAGGCGTTTCCCTCCGCCCTCATCGACGAGCCTGCGCTCGTGGGCACGGCGGCGCGCGCGCTGCGGGTTCGTCTGCGTCCGTCCGCCCCGCGGCAGATCCTGCTCAACGGTCACTACGATACCGTTTACGAAGCCGATCATCCCTTTCAAACGAGTACGCGGGTCGACGCTGAGACGCTGCGTGGCCCAGGCGTGGCCGATATGAAGGGTGGCATCGTCGTCCTGCTGGCCGCACTCGGAGCCTTTGAGCAGACACCCGCGGCCTCCGCTCTCGGCTGGGAAATCCTCCTCACCCCCGATGAAGAGACAGGGTCGCACGGCAGCGCCACGCTTCTGGCGGAGACCGCCCGGCGGCACCGCTTCGCCCTCGTCTTTGAACCCGCTCGTCCGACCGGTGACCTGGTGCGTTCGCGCAAAGGCACCGGCACGTTCACCGCCACGTGCCATGGACGCGCCGCGCACGCCGCCCAAGTCCCCAATCCCGGGCGCAACGCCATCCTCGCCCTCGCGGAATTTCTGCTCGCCGCCGCGAAAATCCCCGCCGAGTTCGACGGCGTCCTCGTCAACGTCGGTAACATCCATGGAGGCAGCGCGGCGACGAATGTCGTGCCCGATCTCGCGAAAGCCGAAATCGACGTGCGGATCACACGACTCGCCGACCGCGACCCGCTACTCGCGAGGTTGCACGCGCTGGCGGAGCCGATCAACCGCCGCGAAGGCCTCCGCCTCGAACTCAGCGGTGGCTTCAACCGGCCGCCCAAGGAGTGTGGCCCCACCGAAGAGTCCGCCTTTGCGGCATGGGGGCAGGCCGCGCGGGACTTGGGCCAGCCCGCGCCAAACTGGGTTCACAGCGGCGGTGGTTCCGATGGCAACATCCTCTTCGCCGCCGGCCTGCCTAATCTCGACGGCGTCGGGCCGCTCGGGGATCACCTGCACAGCGATCTCGAGAGTGTCGTCATTTCCAGCCTCGCCACGCGGGCGCAACTGGCCGCGCTTTTCCTCACGCGCTACGCGGCGGGTGAGATCAGCCTGTAGCGGGCCGCCATCCGGCTAAGCGCTCCGGCACCATCCGCTTCTTTTTCCATGCATGTCGTCCGCCCGGTCTGTGAAGCTGATCTGTCCGCATTGGTTGCCCTCGCGCAAGCGACCGGTGGCGGGCTGACGACGCTGCCACCGGACGCGGATTTTCTGGCGGATCGCATTCACGAATCGCTGCGCGCCTTCAGCCCGCGCATCCGCAAGCCCGGCGGCGAGTACTACCTGTTCGTCTTGGAGGATACCGCGACCGGTGAAGTGGTGGGCACGAGCGGCCTGGCCTCCCGGGTGGGAGGTTTCGACCCGTGGTATAGCTACGAGGTGCGGGCGGAGAAATTTGTGCACCGGCCGCTCCGCATCGAAAAGGAAGTCGCCACGCTCCATCTCCGGGAATCGCATCGCGGCCCGAGCGAGGTTTGCTCCCTGTTTCTTCGCGCCGACCGCCGCCGCGATGGCAACGGCCGACTGCTTTCGCTCTCCCGCTTTCTTTTCCTCGGCGCGTTTCGCCGCCGGTTCACCGACACGATCATCGCGGAGCTGCGCGGCTACGTCGACCAGACCGGCCGCTCGCCTTTTTGGGAGGCCGTCGGGCGTCCGTTCTTCGAGTTCGATTTCTACCGCGCCGACGTCCTTTCCGGCCTCGGTGAAAAAGAGTTCATCGCTGACCTCATGCCAGACCATCCGATCTACGTGCCGCTGCTTCCAGTCGAAGTGGAGGCCGTCATCGGACGGGTCCATCACGATACCGAGCCCGCCCTGGCCCTCCTCCGGGCCGAGGGCTTCGCCGCCACCAATGAGGTGGACATTTTCGACGCGGGTCCGCTCGTGCGGGCCGAAGTGAGCGACCTGCGAACGCTCCGGCTCGCGCGGACCGCCACGGTTTGTGAAATCGCAAGCGGTGCTGGTGGGAGCCCCAGCCATCTCATTGCCAATGGGGTGCTCGCTTTCCGCGCGTGCGTCGACGTTGTGGCGGAGCGCGACGATGGCGTCGCCCTCTCTCCGGCATGCGCCGAGGCGCTCCGCCTTGGCGTCGGCGACACGGTCACATTCTCCCCGCTAAAATGAGCACTTTCTCCTCGACCAATCCTGCCAGCGGCGAGCCCGTCTGGACCGGACCCGCCGCCAGTCCGATCGAGGTCGATGCGGCGGTGTCCGCGGCCCGCGCGGCGGCAGCGAGTTGGTCGCGCACCCCGCTGGCTGAGCGCGAGGCGCACATGCGCGCCTTCGCCGCCGTCCTCGCGTCGCGCACGGAGCTCCTCGCGGGTGCCATCTCGCGCGAAGTCGGCAAGCCCGCGTGGGAAGCGACCAAGGAGGTCCAGACGATGGTCGCGAAGGTCGAGCTGTCCATCCGGGCGCATCGTCAGCGGTGCGGAGAATTTTCCGCCGGCGGCGCGATCACCCGATTTCGGCCGCATGGGGTCGTGGCCGTGTTTGGCGCCTTTAATTTTCCGGGACATCTGCCCAATGGACACATCGTACCTGCACTTCTCGCGGGTAACACCGTGGTCTTCAAACCCAGCGAACACGCCCCGCTGGTCGCGGAACTCACCGCCGCCGCATGGGCCGACGCGGGTCTTCCCATCGGGGTGCTCAGTGTCGTTCAGGGTGGTCGCGATGTCGGTGCCGTGCTGGCGCGGCACATGGGAATCGATGGGCTTTTCTTCACCGGAAGCAGCCGAGCTGGAGTGTGGCTCGCCGAACAGTTTGTCGCGACCCCAGGGAAAATTCTCGCACTCGAGCTGGGCGGTAACAACCCCCTCGTCGTGTGGTCTGCCCGCGACCTACGCGCCGCCGCCCTGCTGACAATCCAGTCTGCCTATATAACTGCCGGCCAACGCTGCACCTGCGCCCGGAGGCTCATCGTCCCCACCGGCGCCGACGGCGATGCGTTGCTCGGCGAACTCGTCCGCCAGATCGAGACTATCCGCGTCGGCGCGCCCACCGATCTTCCCGAGCCTTTCATGGGCCCGGTGATTTCCGCGTTGGCCGCCCAGGATATCCTGCGCTCGCAATCGGCTCTGATTGCCGGTGGCGGGGTGCCGCTTGTGAAAACCAAGTGGCTTCGCGGAGGTACCGGCCTGCTGTCCCCGGGATTGATCGACGTGACTGCGGTCGCCCATCGCCCGGATGAGGAAATCTTCGGGCCGCTGCTGCAGGTGATCCGGGGGGCCGATTTCGAGTCCGCCATCGCCGAGGCCAACGCGACCCGCTACGGACTCGCCGCCGGCCTGCTTTCTGACGACGCCGCGCTCTATGAGCGCTTTCGCCGGGAGGTGCGCGCCGGGCTGATCAACTGGAACCAGCCGCTCACGGGCGCGAGTGGCGCTGCGCCGTTCGGCGGTGTCGGTCGGAGCGGCAATCACCGGCCGAGCGGCTTCTTCGCGGCGGACTACTGCTCTCATCCCGTGGCCAGTATCGAGGTGGCGGAGCTGAAAATGCCGGTGGAGATTCCCGTGGGAGTGGGGGCCTGAAATGTCGCGCGCTCACGAAGTCAATTTCGACGGTCTCGTCGGACCGACGCACAACTACGCCGGTCTCTCGCATGGTAACGTCGCGTCGATGGCCCATCGCGGCGCCACCTCGAATCCCCGGCAGGCGGCACTGCAGGGGCTCGCGAAGATGAAGTTCCTCGCCGATCTCGGCGTGCCCCAGGCCGTGCTGCCGCCTCACGAGCGACCGTCGATTGCGGCGTTGCGCGCGCTCGGCTTCACGGGCCGCGATGACGCTGCGATCCTCCGCGCGGCGGCGAAGAGCGAGTCCGCGCTGCTCGCGGCGTGCAGTTCCGCGTCGGGCATGTGGGTCGCCAACGCCGCCACCGTGACGCCCTCCGCCGATTCGGCCGATGGGCGCGTCCATTTCACACCGGCGAATCTCGTTTCGAAATTTCATCGGTTGATCGAGCCCCCGCAAACTACGCGGACCCTCCGCGCGATCTTTCGTGACTCGGCGCATTTCGTCGTTCACGACCCCATCCTCGGTGGTCAGGCGCTCGGCGACGAAGGCGCGGCTAATCACACCCGTTTCACCGTGGGCCCCGATGGCCGAGGGCTGAATTTTTTCGTCTACGGGCATGCGGCGTTTCGTGGGGCCACGGTTCTGGTATCGCCCGAACGGTTTCCGTCCCGCCAAGCCTTGGAGGCCTTTCGCGTCATCCAGCGTCGTCATCTCCTCGCGGAAAAATCCACAGTCTTCGCGCAGCAAAATCCGGCGGCCATCGATGCGGGGGTATTTCACAACGACGTGATTTCCGTGGGGCATGAAAATGTCTTCCTCTATCACGAGCAGGCCTTCGTCGATACCCCGTCGGTCATTGATCAACTCGGCCGCCGTTACGCTGCGATGCATCGCGGGGGAGAGTTGGTGCCGATCCGGGTTTCCCGTACCGCTGTCCCGCTGGTCGACGCCGTCGGCTCCTATCTCTTCAACTCGCAGCTCGTCACCGTGGCCCCCGGCCGCATGGCGCTGATCGCTCCGCAGCAATGTGCGGAGACGCCTCGGGTGAAGGCCTTCTTGGACCGCCTCATCGCGCGCGGCCACACGCCCGTGAAGGAGGTGCACTACCTCGATCTCCGGCAGTCTATGCATAACGGCGGCGGACCCGCCTGCCTCCGTCTGCGCATCGTCCTCACCCCCGCTGAACGAGCGCTGCTGCCGCCCCGCGTGTTCCTCGACGACACCACCTACGCCGCACTTACGGCTTGGGTGAAAAAATATTATCGAGACGAGCTGCGTGCCGCCGATCTCGCCGATTCGCAACTCCTCGATGAGTCTCGGCGCGCGCTCGATAAGCTCACACAGTTCCTCGGTCTCGGCGCCATCTATCCATTCCAACGGTTCGGCTCCACCAAAGCCGATCTCAGCCACGTTTTGTGAACCAATTCAAGGAAACGCCGTGAGTCCATCCTTGGAGCGGGGCGCCGGGCGTCCGCCGGTCGTGTATCCCGACTAGCGGGCGCGCCCAATTTTGGAGCGCACCTCGGGGGTGGTTTTATTTCAGGAGGAAATTTTTCGCTTGGCGATTGAGTTGGGTGCTTTTCAGCGCGGCCCTTTTGGGGAATTCGGGCAAGTTCGTGATTTGCTTTTCGGAACGTTGAAAAGCTGCCCCAGCGGCTCGGTTTCGCCGAGGACCGTGAAAGACTCTTGGCTTCAATTCCAACCAGATTTGCGATGATGGCGCGGCCAGAAAATCGACTGGGCGGAGCCCTTTGGGTTCGCCCTCAAAATTCAAACGGAGGTTTTAAAGTGAGCGCTCCAGTCAGCCGGGGATGCGGGGGGATTTCGGCCAGCTCTGGGTTTTGAAATAGTCAGGCCGATGGGTTTCGGCGCCCAGTGGATCCGTAGGGAGTTAGGGTGGCTGGGCCGGTTGGGAACCGGAAATCGCAGAGCCGTGAAAAAACTTTTTGCGAAATGTCGAAGTGAGCCGCGTCAGCCCGTCATCGGGGTGACGGCGCGGAACGTCTCCGGGCCAAATCCACAACATCGATCAACAATCATTATGAAAACTATTGGAAGCTCACTCCCTACGGCGCCGCGACCGGCGGCACTGCTCATCGGCCTACCGGGCATCACGGCGCTGCGCGCGGAAGCCTTTACGACCTTTCTCTAAATCTCGATTGGCAACGGCGATGCGATGGGGTTCGACTTTGAAGTACCCAACCTGCTGCCGGCGCCGCGAAACCAACCCGATTCCCAACCAAAAAAATAACCACATCCGAAAATATTACTCCCATGGAATACATGCTTTTATTTTGTGAAACCGAGTCCGAAAAGGCGAAGGCCAACGATCCAGTGTTGGCCGGTCCCTATTGGGGCGCGTGGGGTGCCTACGTCGAGGCGGTGGAGAAAGCCGGAATTATTGTGAGCGGGGCGCCGCTCCAACCGCCGCATACGGCCACGACCTTGCGCATCCGCGACGGACAGCGGCACGTGCAGGACGGCCCCTATGCCGACACGAAGGAGCAATTCGGAGGCTTCTATGTAATCAACGTGCCGGATCTCGACACGGCGCTCCAGTGGGCGGCGCGGTGTCCGGCGGCGAGCGGCGGCGCGGTCGAGGTGCGGCCGGTTTTGGTTTTGCCGCCGAGGAACTAAGACTGCGACCCGCGAATGGAAGCCACGACGGCGGTCGAAACGGTAGTGCGGGCTTCGTACGGCCGCCTCGTGGCTTACCTCGCGGCGCGTTCGCGCGATGTGGCGGGCGCGGAGGATGCGTTGAGCGAGGCGCTGCGGGCGGCGCTGGCCACATGGCCGCGCGACGGCGTGCCGCAAAAGCCGGAGGCATGGTTGCTGGCCGCGGCCAGACGAAAGCTGATCGACGCGGCACGGCACCGGCAAGTGCGGGTGAGCGCGGAGCCGGCGATCCAGGCGGTAATCGAGGAGGCGGCGACCATGGCGAATGACACCAACGACTTTCCCGACGAACGGCTGAAGCTGCTGTTCATCTGCGCGCACCCGGCGATCGACGCGGCGGCGCGGACGCCGTTGATGTTGCAGACGGTGCTCGGGCTGGACGCGGCGCGGATCGCATCGGCGTTTCTCGTGGCACCGGCGGCGATGGGGCAACGGCTAGTGCGCGCCAAAGGAAAAATTCGCGACGCGGGCATCGCGTTTGCGGTGCCGGAGGCGGCGGAGTTGCCGGAGCGGTTGGAGGCGGTGCTGGCGGCGATCTACGCAGCGTACGGCACGGGCTGGGAAGATGCGGCAGGCGTGGATCCGCAGCAGCGCGGACTGGCGGAGGAAGCATTGCGGCTCGCGCGGGTGACGGTGCAATTGCTGTCGGCAGCGCCGGAAGCGAAGGGGTTGCTGGCGCTGATTCTTTTTTGTGAATCGCGGCGGGCGGCGAGGCGGGGCAGGGATGGACGGTTCGTGCCGCTGGCAGAGCAGGATTTGGAAAAGTGGTCACGGCCGATGGTGGCGGAAGCGGAGCAGGTTTTGCTCGAGGCGAGTCGGTCGCGGACGCTAGGGCGGTTTCAACTGGAGGCGGCGATCCAATCGGCGCATGCGCAGAGACTGTTTACGGGTCGGACGAACTGGGCGGCGGTGGCGCGGTTGCATGGTGCCCTGGTGCGATTGACGCCCACGGTGGGCGCACGGGTGAGCCACGCGGCGGCAGTGATGCAGGCAGGGGATGTGGGAGCGGCGCTGAGATTGCTGGATGAGCTGAGCGGCGCAGATACGATGGCGGAGTATCAGGCGTATTGGGCGACGCGGGCGCAGGTATTGGCGCAGGCCGGGCGGGTGGAGGAGGCGAAGACCGCGTATCGGCGGGCGATCGGGCTAACGACCGACGCGGCCGTGCGCGCGTTTTTGCAAGAGCGCGCGGATGCGCTCGAAGACGTTCAAGGTGACGGCGAGACCACGGTGTAGTCGCGGGACCAGCAGGCGCTTCCCGCCAGCCCTGGACGCGGGGGGATTCCAGCTAGTGCTTAATGTTGAAATAGAGCGGGCGACAGGGGTGGCTTCGAGAAGGATGGCCACCTACGGCGGCGACGAAGCCGGGCGCGAAATTGAGTGTGTCGCAGACGAAACCGGCAGTGGCGCCGGTTTGGAGGAAGCGCCGACGGGCTGAATCGAGACGTCGCCGGGGGCGAGGGTGGTGCGGCCGGCGAGTCCGTCGCGTCGCCAGTGAAGCGCCCCGTAGCCGGAACGCACGGCGGCGATCATGTCGTTCGAATACTAGTCGGGTCGCGACGGATGGACCCGAGACTGAGCCGGGTTGAGGCGGCCGCCGCGCCAGCGTTAATTCTCGCTAGCGAAGAGCAGGGTGGCGGTGGCCCGAGTCGCGCGCGGATCGTTGAAACGTGGCTGGGTGAAACGAGGGGCTAGTTTTTCAGCGATAGGCAAAACGCGCACGGGACGAGCCATTCGCGACGAGGCTAGTCTTCGGGCCGATTTTCGGTTGGGAGTGAATCGTAAGGCCGAGGTCCATTGTGGTATCGGGCGACGAATGCCACGACGAGCCGGCGGAGGATCAGTGCAAGATTCGCCGCGAGATGGCGGGGGAAAAACATCATTTCGACGTCGAGCGGGTTTCAGGTGCGGGAACGGCCCAAGAGTTCGCCGACGTGGGCGGCGGTGGCTTCGAACACGACGATCACGCGGGCGTCACGGTGGGCACGACGGTGAGGAGGTTGAGGGGGTGGCGTCCTTGAATTTGCCGGAGCCAAACACTCGCCGAAGGTGGCTTTGTAGTCGTCGCGAACGCCGCAAGGACGAACAGCGCGCCGAACGCACCAAGGGTGAGT
Organism: Opitutaceae bacterium; assembly: GCA_965227745.1. GTDB lineage: Bacteria > Verrucomicrobiota > Verrucomicrobiia > Opitutales > Opitutaceae > GAS368. Next base: position 888,335 of record OZ245769.1, read on the forward strand.
CTACACCAAGATGTCGCGGACCACCTTGCCATGGACATCGGTGAGACGAAAATCCCGGCCCTGAAAGCGGTAGGTGAGTTTCGTGTGATCGATGCCGCAGAGATGCATGAGCGTGGCTTGGAGATCGTGGACGTGGACCGGATCCTTCACCGCGTGATACGCAAATTCATCGCTCTCGCCGTAAATCGTGCCGGGCTTCACGCCGCCACCGGCGAGCCACATCGTAAACGCGCGCGGATGGTGATCGCGGCCATGGGCCTTGGGATTGTTGATGTCGCCTTGGACGAAGGGAGTGCGGCCGAATTCGCCGCCCCAGATCACGAGTGTGTCGTCGAGGAGCCCGCGTGCTTTCAAGTCTTTGACGAGCGCGGCGCTGGCCTGGTCGGTGTCGCGGCACTGGGTGGGTAGCTGGGTCGGCAGATTGCCGTGCTGGTCCCAGCCAGCATGCATGAGTTGGACGTAGCGGACGCCGCGCTCCGCCAGCCGGCGGGCCATGAGACAGTTGTAGGCATAGCTTCCTTTGCGTTTCACATCCGGCCCGTAGAGGTCGAGCACGCTTTGCGGTTCGCTGCTCAGATCGGCGAGCTCGGGCACGCTCATCTGCATCTGGAATGCCATTTCGTACTGCGCGGTGCGGGTCGCAATCTCGGGGTCGCCATAACGGTCGTGCGCGAAGTGGTTCATTTCCGCGAGGCCGTCCAGCATCAGACGGCGTGAATCGCGATCCATGCCCTCGGGATTGCTGAGATAAAGGACCGGATCGCCCGCTCCGCGAAAGGGGACGCCTTGGTACTTCCCAGGGAGAAATCCCGCGCCCCAGTAGAAATCGTAGAAAAACTGGCCACAACTCGCCTCTTGGTCGCGTGAGGTGAGGACGACAAAACCAGGGAGATTGTCCGTCTCCACCCCGAGACCGTAGGTGAGCCAGGCTCCGATACTGGGACGGCCGGGAAGATTGTGGCCCGTGAGGCTGAGCGTGACGGCGGGCGCGTGGTTGATCTGGTCGCCGTGCATGGAGCGGATGAAGCAAAGATCGTCGACGATGCCAGCGGTATGGGGAAGCAAATCGCTCACCCACATGCCGCTCTTGCCGCGGGGGCTGCCACCAAATGCCGCCGGCAGGCAGGGTTTGCTTTTCTGGCCGGCCGTCATCGTGGTGAGCCGCAGGCCGCCGAGTACGCTGTCGGGGATGTCTTTACCGGTTTGGCGGCGAAGCTCCGGCTTGTCATCGAAGAGATCGACGTGCGAAGGCCCGCCCGTCTGCATCATGTAAATGACCCGCTTGGCCTTTGGCGCGAAATGAGGGAGGCCGGGTAGGCCCGGCAACCCGTGTGAGAGCGGGCTGCTCGGGGTGGTGGTCGCGGCATGCAACCCGGTACGGGCAAAGAGCGAATGCAGTGCGGGCACGCCAAGCGTAAGCGCGGTGCCGGCCAAAAACCGACGACGGGTGAGCAAGCGGGCGCGATCGTGAAAAGGATTCATGGGCGGCGTCATTTCGTCAGGGTCTCGTCGAGATTGAGCAGAAGCAGACAAACGGTGCTCCAGGCCGCGTGCTCGACAGGATCGAGCGATTTCGCCGCCGGTGCTTCTCCGGTCCGAACGAGTTTCGCGGCTTCGGCGGGTTGAGTGGAGAAGCGCTTTCGCGCGAGGCCGAGGGTGCGCTGGAGCTGGGCGATTTCGTTGCGCTCCGGAAGGCGGGCGACGGCGGCGAAGAAGGCTCGGCTTAGACGTGACTCATCGCCGGGTATGGCGAAAAGGTTCTCGGCCCACACCCGAGCGGCTTCGACGTACGTGGTGTCGTTGAGGGTGACGAGCGCGTGGAGTGGGGTGCTCGTGCGCATCGGCTTGACGGAGCAGACTTGGCGCGCGGTGACGTCGAAAAATTCCGCGGGGGCCGAGCTTCGGCGCCAGAACGTGTAAAGGCTGCGGCGGTAGAGGTCTTCGCCGTGGCCTTGAAAATAGCGGTTTTTGCCGAAGCTCATGTCTTCCCAGATGCCAGGCGGTTGATACGGCATGACGGGGAAGCCGCCGGTCTTTTCCACCAACAATCCCGAAAGGGCCAGGGCTTGGTCGCGGATCGCGCGGGAATCGAGGCGGAAGCGCGGCCCACGCGCGAGCAACGCATTTTCGGGGTCGCGCTCGAGTGCGGCGGGAGAGGCGACGGCGGCTTGCCGGTAAGTAGCGCTCGTGACCATCAACCGCATGAGGCGTTTCACATCCCAGCCGCTCTCGCGAAACTCCACCGCCAGCCAGTCGAGCAGTTCGGGATGGCTCGGCAAGTCGCCCTGCAGGCCGAAGTCTTCCGCGGTCTTGACCAACCCGCGGCCGAAGACCTGTTGCCAAAAGCGATTGACGGTGACGCGCACGGTCAGGGGATGATCGGCCGCGACCAGCCACCGAGCCAGCGCGAGCCGATCCGGACGGACACCGTCGGGCAGGGGAGGGAGGGCGGCGGGTACGGCGGCGCCGATCTCCGCGCCTGGGGTCTCATAGTTGCCTCGTTCCAAAATGAAAGTTTTCCGCGGCTTGTCGTCGCGCATAACCATGACGTGCGGGATGGTGCTCAGCACTTGGTCTTCGGCGGCTTTGGCTTCATCGGTGGCGCGTTTGAGTGCGGCCCAGACCTCGTGACCGGGCAGGGCGAAGTACACGTCGAGCAGCCGGCGGGTATTGCTATCCTTGAGGTTGTCGGGCTTCGCGGTGGAGACCGCTCGCCGATCCAGTTCGTCTTTGATCCGAGATTCGATCAGCGCCGGTGTCGCGCGCATTTCTTCGATCCACGCCGTGAACTGCGATTGAAATTCGCCCTTTCTTTTCTCCAAGGTCTGCTCGGCGGCGATGCGGAATTTTGTCGCCTGCTCCAGTGCGATTTTCTTTTCGGGCGTGTCCAGCGTGATGTAAGGCGACTCGATCATGTAGAGGTCGTCGTAGAGGTCGCTGTAGGGCTTTTTGAAAAAGCGTTTGTTTACATTCCCGGGTTCGCTGACTTGGTTGAACATCGCGAACATCGCGTAATAGTCCTTCTGCGTCAGCGGATCGAATTTGTGGTCGTGGCACTGGGCGCATTGGAGTGTCAGGCCGAGGAAGGCGGCGCTGGTCGTCTCGACGCGGTCGAAGACGTTCTTCGTGCGGTTTTCCTCGGCGATGCTGCCACCTTCGGCGTTGAGCATGTGGTTGCGATTGAAGGCGGTCGCGACGAGTTGGTCGGTGGTGGGATTGGGCAGGAGGTCGCCGGCGAGTTGCTCAACGATAAACCGGTCGAAAGGCATGTTCGCGTTGAAGGCCCGCACCACCCAATCGCGCCACGGCCAGTTCATGCGATAGGCGTCGCCCTGAAATCCATTGGTGTCCGCGTACCGCGCCACGTCGAGCCAAGGCATGGCCATGTGCTCGCCGTAGCGTGGACTGGTCAGGAGGCGGTCGACGAGACGCTCATACGCATCGGGTGCAGAGTCGGCCAAGAACGCCTCGAGTTCGGCGAGAGGAAGCGGCAGGCCGGTGAGATCGAGCGCGGCGCGGCGGGCGAGGGTGGCCTTCGCGGCTTCGGCGGTGGGCTGGAGGCCTCGGGTGTGGTGAACGCTGGCCACAAACGCATCCACGGGATTTCGAGCCCAACCTGCACCCGCAGTGGGCACGATGGGGCGTTTCGGCGCAGTGAAGGCCCAGTGACCGGAGACGGATGCACCCTCCGCGATCCAACGCCGCAGGATCTCTTTTTGCGCGGCGGTGAGCGTTTTATTCGAATCCGGGGGTGGCATTTGCTCATCCTCATCGTGGGATAGAATGCGCGAGATGAGTTCGCTGTCGTTCGGTTTCCCCGGATTGATCACACCGCTGGCGGCCTGACCTTCTGCCGTGTCGAGACGCAACTTTGCTTTGCGGTGGGAAGCGTCCTGCCCGTGGCAGTAGAAGCAGTTGTTAGAGAGGATCGGCCTTACATCGCGCCCATAATCAATAGGCGCGGCCAAGGTGCCGACCGCAGCCAAGGCGGGGCTGATAAACCAAAAGATCTGACGGGCGAACATAGAGGAGGGGGCAAGCCGGCTCACGAATTCGGTGCGCCGGAAGCTCCTATCAGGCTGCGTGGCGACCGCCGGCGCAAGTGAGCCGGTTTACGAACTTCCGTAAGGGGGCCCTCTACAGATCGTCAGAGGGGCGGCGTTTCGTCCAGCAGGCGCTCGCGCACGGCGACGGATACGGCGGCCGTCGCACAATTCACATGCAGTTTTTTGTAGATGCAGCGCATCACGTAATCGGCGGTGTGGGGATTGAGATTGGTCGCCGCCGGAATCTGTTTTCGCGTCATCCCCGCCGCCATGCAGCGGAGCACCGCCTGTTCGCGGTCGCTGAGGCCGAAATCTTTTTTGACCGGGGCCAGTTTCGCAAACATGGCCAGCACTCGGGCCGCGACGCGGGGATTCATGGGCGAATCGCCGGCCACGGCGCGGTCAATCGCTTCCACGATGCTCTGGACCGGTTGAGCCTTGAGCAAATATCCCGAGGCCCCCGCGCAAATCGCGCGGAAGATTTTGTCATCATCTTCAAAGACCGTCAGCACGAGGATGCTGGTCTGGGGTGCCTTGCTCTTGAAATGAGCGATGCCCTCGATGCCGCTCATTCCTGGCAGGCCGACATCGAGGAGAATGACGTGAGGTGCGCCAGACGGCAACCGGGCGATGGCGTCCTCGCAATTTTCAAAGCCCACGGTCTCGTGGCCATGCAATCCCAGCGCGGTGCGGACGCCGCGCTGAAAGGGAAGATTGTCCTCGATAATCCAGACAGTGGGCATGGAAAGCGTGATGGCGGAAGGAGAAGTTAGCTTGGGGGTAAACGAAGCACAACGTCTGTGCCGGAACCGGGTGTCGAAATGATGTCCACTGCTCCGTTCATCGCGCGGGCCCGTGCCCGCAGGCTCGCCAGACCGACGCCGGAAACGGTGGTCGCGGGGTCGAATCCGCAGCCGTTGTCGCGCAGGCGCAATTCGAAACCGCCAGCATGCGCGCGGGCGGTCAATTCCACCCGGGTGGCACGGGAATGGCGGGCGATGTTGGCGAGCGCTTCCTTGAAGAACAAAAAGAATTGCCGACGCCGGTCCGTATCCCATGCAACGGGAAACGACTCGGGTGCTTCGATCCAGATGACGTCGCATCGTCGCAACATTCGCGCTGCCACCAGTCGTAAATGCTCGGCAAGATCGACGCCGCTTTCTTGCCGCGCGCCCACCAGCCAGAGAGTTTCACGCATGGCATCGGATGATTCACGCGCGATGCGTCCGATCTCTTTCCACTCGTCGATCGTTGGGCTGGACTGGAGCAAAGCCGTCTCGCTCAGCACGGCAATGCCTGCAAGATTACTGCCGACTTCGTCGTGCAGGTCCTGCGCGAGGCGGGAGCGAAACTGTTCCTGCTCCCGTCGGCGCGCCCGGCGGATCTGCACTGAGATCGCCGCGGCGACCAGGGTTAGAAGAAATGCCACCGCACCTGTGGTCCAGGCCGCACGTCGTTCGGCCGCTTCGCGCGCTACCGCGATGCGCGCCTCAGTTTTTCGGACTTCCTCTTTTAATTTCGTGCGTTGCGACCACTGCGCCAGCCACACCGGAAGTTCGACCAAGTCGCCGTAGCTGGTGCTGCCGTCCGTGAGGAGCGAAAGCGGGCGGCCGCGCGTATCGCCTGAAGACAAAACTCGGGCCCCACGAGAAGCCATCAACCCATCCGCCTGCACCTCCAACTCCGAAAGGGCGAAATCCTGGGTGGCCGGCCGATCTGTCGCGGTGGCGATGACGCGGACGAACCTTGCCCGTTGGCTGTTCGCGCGCACGGTCACCGGATTATTGCCGGGATTAGGGTAGTCCTGGCCTTGTGAATCAAAGATCGGGCGGGCGTCGGAGAAGTCCTCTCGTGTGCCGATCTCGACTCGAAACTGTGCGGGAAAGCGAAAGCCCGGCACGTCTGCGCCCTGGCGGGCATGCAGGGGATGAAGGCGCACTTCATCGATGGCGCGCTCTCGCCCAAGGTCGACGGCCATCCACGCGGGGGACCCGTCGGGCAACTTTCGCGCGAACAGCGCATCGAATTCCGGCAAGGGCGACTTCTTGATGGGCGGGCCGAGCGGGGTGCGACCGTCCACGAGGAACGAGGTGCTCCAGCGAGGCGGGATGTTGACAGAATTGGAGGCCGTCGTCGCAGCACCCAGCGCCACGTTACGGTTGCCGCTCAGCGCCATCAATTCGGCCATTGCGAAAAAATAAGTGCCGTTTGCTTCGGCGAGACGAGTTACTGTCAGCCGCAGGTAACGCGCGCGCGTCTGCCGAGCGGGGATCACGACCGGGGCGAGGCCGGGCGGAGGAAAATCTTCGTCGGTGGCGACCAGCAGGGGAGTGAATCGTCCAAAGGTTGCGTCGTCCGAGGCATCGACGCGGAATCGGCGGGGAAATCCATAGGCAGCGCGTTCCTCCGGTTGAAAATCGACGATCGCTGGTATTAGGGCGACGGTGTCCAGCGTCTGGGCAGAGCCGAGGTCGACTTGAACCCACGGCGATTCGGGAGGCGGTGCGGGCATCTGCACGTGCTGATAGCCGAGTTGTGGCACCGTGTTGCCGACGACGGGATCGCCCAAATCTGCGAGATCGCGACGGGCGCGGGCCAAGTCCCTCCGCGCCACGACGAGATCGGCACTGAACCAGTCTAAAATCTCGGCTTGGAGCGAAAGTGTGCTGGCCAGCAGCAAGAGGGTACCTCTCCCCGCGCGTAGCAGGGCAGAAGGGGCGGGGAAGTGACTCATGCGCGGCTTTTGCGGTGCCATGGTGCTTTACGTTTCCTGCGAGCGGTGGGACTTTGCCGGGGCTTCCCAATGCGTGCGCTGGGCGAGCTGCCCACGATAGCGCGACGCACTGACGCCGACGTAGCGACCAAAGTTTCGGCTAAATAAAGACAGCGAGCTGAAACCCGTGCGCTGGGCAATTTCCGTAAGGGTGTAACTGGAATCGATGAGGAGAGTCTTGGCGCTTTCCAGCCTCACGGTCAGGAGATAGTCGAAGATCGTTTGGCCGGTCACCTTGCGGAAGATTCGGGCAAGGTGTTCTTCGCTCATTTTGACGTGCCAAGCGACATCACCGAGTTTTAACGGGCGGGCGAAATTCCGCAGGAGAAATTCTTTGGCTTGATTGACGACGAAGCCGTGGCCCGGGGCCTTGGCTTTGCGGGGGGGCGGAGACTCATGAGAGCGACGCGCGACGTGGACGAGCAAGTTGGTGCAGAGCGCCCGGACTCGATGCCGAATGCCGGGCCGGTGCTCTTCCGCTTCCCGCCTGATGGCGAGCAAGATTTCACGCATGGGGGCGTCCTGCGCGCCTGGTAGATGGCGAATTTCGGTGAGGTGATGTTGCGCAAAAGCGCTGAGGTCGGCTTCGGGGTTTGCCTTGGTCGCGCGTCTACTCGTTTCGTGGCCGGGCGGCGGCAACGGCGGAGTATTTAACGAAAGCTTTAGGACGTGGATGCGGGGCGAGCCCTGCACCGAGACGTTGCGGTAATGCTGTCGACATACCCGCGGTATGATCAAGATGTCGCCGGTTCTGATCGGAAAAATCCCGCCCTGATCGATCTCCTGCACACAATCCGCGTGAAGAAAGAAGAGGATTTTTACCTCTGGATTGTTCACTAGAATCTCCCCGTGTTGGGGGATCACCAGCCCCAACTCCGAAACACTAACGAACGGACGGCCTAGTCGTTCGATGGAATGAAACGTCATCGCCATGGGAAATCAATTTAAGTAAAGTAAGATCAAGCTGAACTATAGACCGCGTTTTTTGCTTAGGGTATTGTGGGCCCTACTGAGGGAACCCTGCTCCGCGCAGAGTCAATCTCAAGCAAACTTAGCCTGACCCCGGCGGAATTGAAGGAGCCAAGAGTGCGCCATCGATCCGCTTTCCACCCCCGACCACTCCCATGACCCATACCCTGATCCGCGCACTGCCGCTGCTTTTTGTCCTCGCCTCTCCGTTGGTTCGTCCGGCGCTCTTCAGCCAAACCGCCGCGCCCGCCCCCGCCGAAGCAAAAGAGGATACCGTCAAGCTATCGCCGTTCGAAGTTACTTCTGACAACGATGTGGGCTATCGCGCTGCTTCGACACTGGCCGGCACGCGCACCAACGAAGAACTCAAAAATGTGCCGGCGGCCATCACGGTTTTTAATGAGCAGATGATGCAGGACATCGGCGCGACCGAACTCATGGATGTGCTGGCCTACTCCGTGGGCGGGCAAAATGCGCCGCCCAACGACGAGAACACCGGCAGCGGCACGCAATTCCGCGGATTTTTCACCGCGAACAACCGGCGCAATTTCTTTTTCTGGAACGCGCCGCAGGATACTTTCAGCACCGAGCGCATCGATGTCGTGCGCGGGCCGAATGGAATCCTTTTCGGCGATACCGACATCGGCGGACTCGCCAATGCCAACAGCAAGCAGGCCCGTTTTCAAAACAAGACGTCCGCCTCCCTCGGCGTGGGGAGCTGGGACCGCTGGCGCGCCACGGCCGATATCAATCGCAAGCTCACCGATAAGTGGGCGGCGCGGCTCAACCTCCTGAGTGCCGATGGCGACATGTGGGAGCACTGGGCGTTTGATCGTCGCAAGGGCTTCCAAATCGCCACGACGTATCGTCTCGATAAAAATACCTCCTTCCGGGCGGAGGACGAATACGGCAACATCGTGCGCAACGTATCGACCGCCCGCCCGGGTGACCGGTTTTCCAGCTGGGATGGAGTCACCCCCTACGTATTCAATGCCGCCACTGGACCCGCCGGTACGGCGCGTCTCAGCAACGCCACGGCCGTTTCCGGGGCGAATTCGAGTCCGAATTTCTGGGTCTTTGAAAATGGGAAGAACGTATTGACGAATCAGAAGGGTTTCGCGCAGACCACCGGCACGTCGCTGCCCGCCGCCTATGGCGCGCGGACGGTCTTCGACACCAATTTGATTCCCCATGATGCGCACTTCAAAGGGCCGAACCAGCGGCAAGACATCGATTACAATACGTGGGCGGCGTACCTGGAGCACCGCTTCTCGTCCAATTTCCTCGCGGAGATCGCCTACAACCTACAGGTCACACAAGAGCATCGACTAGGTACCCCGCTCGGCCTCAACGCCGACACGGGAAACCTCCTTTATCGCGATCCGAACCGGACGCTCGATGGCACCGCGCTCAATCCGCACTACGGCGACTACTACCTCGACATTCGCTGGATCCGCGCGGACGTCCGTAATCGCGTGCATGACTGGCGAGCCACCTCCGTCTACGAGGCGAAGCCGTTTTCGTGGATGACCCAACGCTTGTTTGCGAACGCCGGCTGGCGGAATGAAAAAATCGCGCAGCGTATTTGGCAGGAGACACGCACCAACGATCCCGTCACGACGAATTTCAACAACAGCGGCAATGCCATCCATCGTCGGATCTATGTGAAGGGTGGCGATACGAGGGAGAACACCCAGTTCACCGGCCTGCTGAACGACCCAGTCACGGGCGTCACGTCGGATTTCCTCCTGACTAGCGCGAACAGCCGCACGGATAATAACCTAATCTACGCGCAACTTTCCGCCAATGGCAATTATTGGAACGGAATGTTTCGGACTCTGCTGGGCATCCGTCGCGACAAGTCGTTCAACTACATCAAGAATGCCGTGCGTGATCCCAACACCGGCCTGCTATCGCTGGGGCCGACGGTCCCGACCTCCGGCATCGAGCAGAATTCTCCCACCGCGGGTGTGCTCTTTACGCCGATCAAGCCGGTGACGATCTTCTACAACTACTCCAAGGCGTTTCGCCCCATTAACTCCGGCCGCCTCGATTTCTTCAATGTGCAGCTTCCTCCGCGCATTGCGGACGGAAAAGAATACGGCGTACGATTCGACCTCCTCAACCGCCGCCTCTACATCAATGCGCTCTACTACGATGATGTGCTGCAAAACGTGCAACTCGACGGCACGACGCTGAAGAACGCCATCCAGGCCATTTGGAACAATCAGGATATCGCGGCGATCGATCCAAACTATTCCAAGGGACAGCTTCCGACCGGCGGAAACAACGGTGTGCGCACTCTCACCGGCAAGGGCTATGAATTTGAGGTCACCGCGAACCCGACAGATGCTTGGACGCTCGTCGCTAATTTCGGCACCAATGTAAACGTCACGACTTCCATCGCGGACGACGTGAAGAACTATGTCGCGGCCAACCGCGCCGGTTGGCAGGCCAAGGCTGCGCTCAGCCCCGCGATCGCGGCGGGCGTTAACCAGCAGCTTTCCATCATCGATACCCAACTCGCCAGCACGTTTGCGATCGGGGCCAAGGCCAGCCGCTTCAGCAAATACCGGGGCAGTTTTCTCTCCCGGTATAACTTCAAATCAGGACCGCTGAGTGGCTTTTATTTCGGTGGTGGCCTGCAGTACAAGAGCCGGGCTCTGCTTACGGAGATCAACGTCGGCGGAAAAATCATTCCGCTGGAGTATGGCCCCAGTACGACGGTCATAAATCTTCTCTCGGGTTACTCACGGAAACTGAACCAGAAGGTCCGCTGGAACGTCAGCCTTAATATCAACAATGCGCTCGACCGGGACCTGATCGAACAGACGGGCAACGATCAGGGTAAATTTGGCGCGCCGCGTTCGTTCATGCTCAATAACACGTTTACGTTCTGATCGCAGTGCCATCGTTAATTCGCAGCATTGAGCGTAGCCTTCCGACTCTAAGCGAGCCGGAAGGCTTCCGTTCGTTGCGCCTCGTGCCCTTGGGGACCTACGTTTATCCGGGTACGCACGTGTTGTCCTCTCCCGGAATTTTTCGTTCGCAATGACTCCTCCCCCTTCTGCGCTGAAGCTCATCGACTCAGACGTCCACAACGCACTCGCGTCGCCGCATGAACTGCTGCCTTTCCTGCCCGCTTATTGGCGGGAAGAAGTAAAGGCGCGTGGTCTGAACATTCCCCACGCAGGGTATGCTTCGCCGGTGGGGGTGCTGCGGGAGGACGCGCGGCCCGACGACAGTACGGGGGGGCCAGGGAGCAGCCCGGCGTTTTTGATGAAGGATCATATGGACCGCTATCAGATCGATTATGCGGTTCTCACCGGCTCGGGGATGTTATCGCTTTCGCTGCACAACGACCCCGACTATGCCAGTGCACTGGCTTCCGCTCTCAACGAGTGGCTCGTGGCAACCTGGCTGGCATTTTCGCCGCGCTTCCGCGGGTCGATCATCGTCAACCATTCGGATCCGGCGGCGGCGGCGCGCGAGATTCGCAAATGGGGCGCTCATCCCCAGATCTCGCAGGTGCTCATGGCGAGTGGATCGAATCGCCTCTTTGGGCAGCGTTTCTTTCATCCGATTTACGAAGCCGCGAGCGAGATGGGCCTGCCGGTCGCGATCCACCCGGGGAGTGAAGGCGCGGGGACCGCACCGAATGTCACTCCGGCCGGCCGGCCAACGCGGTACATGGAGTGGCATAATATTCTTCCGATTAACTATATGGCGACCGTTAACTCGCTCGTCTGCGAGGGGGTCTTCGAAAAATTTCCGACGCTCAAGTTTGTCGCCATCGAGGGCGGTATCGCGTGGCTGCCCCACCTGATGTGGCGCATGGACAAGAACTACAGGGCGCTGCGGATCCAGACCCCCTGGCTGAAGAAACTGCCGAGCGAGTACATTCGCCGTCACCTTTACGTGACGACCCAGCCGATCGAGGAAACGGAGAAGCCGGAGCAACTCCAACAGATCTTCGAGATGATCGGCGCGCCGCACATGATTTTGTTTTCGAGCGACTACCCGCATTGGGATTTTGACAACCCGAGGATGGCTCTGCCGCCCCTCTCCAAGGAGTGGAAGGAGCGGATCTTTTGGAAGAACGCTGCCGAGCTCTATGAGCTCGATGGTCCCGTGGCTTCGCCCACCGCAGTCTCCTGATCGCCATGGCTTCTCATCCTGTCGCCAAGGTGGGCGAAATTCCGCCGGGCGGGCGCAAGATCGTAACCGTAGGGAAAATTCAACTCGGCGTTTTCAATGTCGATGGCGTGTTTTTCGCATACCGGAATATTTGCCCCCATGCCGGCGCACCGGTTTGCATGGGGCGGATGGCTGGCACGACGTTGCCGTCGGCGGTTTATGAATACGAGTACGGCCACGAGGGGTGCATCTTGCGGTGTCCGTGGCATGGCTGGGAATTCGATCTGCGGACAGGAGAGCACTTAGTCGACCCAACGACGAAATTGAAGCGCATCGACGTGCGGCTGGAGGGCGAAGCGCTGGAGAAATTCCCTGTCGAGCAGACGGGCGATACCTTGCATGTGATTTTGCCGACGGCCGCTCCGAGCGATGGCCCCTGAGGCGCATGGCCAACACCCCAATCACGGAACCCCTCGTGTCGAATCCTACCCCGGCCCATATTCCCGCTCGAGCCTGGGGTATGGTCGTGCTCGTTTCGCTGGCATTGCTGCTCTTTATCCTCGATCGGCAGGTGCTGTCGGTGCTCAAGACCACGCTCAAGTCGGAGATGGGTTGGAGTGACGTGGACTACTCGTGGCTCGTGACCGGGTTTAGCGTGGCGTACACGGGCGGTGCGTTGGTGTTGGGCTGGTTTATCGACCGTGCCGGGACACGACTGGCCGCCACGCTCTGCATCGGCGTCATGTCGCTGGCCGCGATCCTGTGCGGCACTGCCCGGAGTTTTGAGGAAATGCTCGTGGCGCGCATGGTCCTGGGGTTCGCGGACGCCGGCGTAAACCTCGCGGCGGTGGTGGCGGTCGCACGCTGGTTTCCGGTGGAGCGCCGGGCGACGGCGATTTCTTTCAAAACGCCGATTGGTTTGATGGGTTTTGTGATCGCGCCGCCGTTGGTCGCGCTCATCACGCTCCATCACGACTGGCACTATGCGTTTTTCATCCCCGGCGGAGTCGGCTTGCTGCTCCCCGCAGTGTGGTGGTGGCTCGACCGCAACCCACCCGACTACGGCGTGGCCCCGGTCGTTCGCCGAGCCTCGCCCTGGCGTGAGCTGCTGCGATTCCGGCCCCTGTGGGGCATCTTGCTGGCCCGCGTCGTGGCTGAGCCCGTCTATGTATTTTATACCAACTGGCAGCCGGGGTATTTGCAGGAGGGACTGGGATTGACCCTGGCGGATGTGGGCCGCTACGCGTGGATTCCGCCCATCGCAAGTTCGGTGCTGGCGATTTTGGGCGGACTGGCGTCGGACCGGCTGATCAAGCGCGGAATTGCACCGGGGCGGAGCCGTACTGTCATGCTTCAGGCCTTTGCGCTATTGGGTGCGTCACTCTGGTTGCTCCCGCTTTCGCGGAATTGGGCGCTGGCGATCGGCGTGTTCGCCTGCATCCACATGGTTTATGCGCAGTGGAATAATCTGGGTGCAGCGCTGATCGCCGACAGCCTCCCGCGCGAAATGACGGGGACGGCGTTTGGCCTGCTTAATTTCCTCATCGGCGTGGTGGGCGCGGTAGTCAATCTCGGCATCGGCGCACTCATCCAAGCTTTTGGCTACACCGCAATTTTTGCAGTGCTGGGATTACTTTACCCGCTCGCGGCCATGGTGCTCTGGTGGTTCGATGGGCGGACTCAGCCGCCGGCAGCCGCCCGGGTTGCGCTGGCCTCGGTATAATTTTTCGTATGAAGACCTCTGTTTTATTCACTCTGTTGCGCGCTGTTTTCTTTCTCGTGGTTCCGTTGATCACGGTGGCCGGGGCGCAGGAGATAGCGCCGACGACCGGGATCAATCTCCCCGTGCTAGGCCGCATCGCTCCGCGGTCGGCGAAAGAAATCGGCAGCTCTTCGTGGTCGATCGGGGCAGAGACCATGGACCGTGACTTTACCCTCTACGAAAACTTCAAAAAATATCTTGGACCACTCGGCGCCAAGGGCGTCCGTCTCCAGGCCGGCTGGGCCAAGTGCGAAAAGGTAAAAGGCGTCTATTCGTGGGCGTGGCTCGATGCCATCGTCGACGATGCAATTTCGCAGGGTGTGCACCCGTGGCTCGAATTCAGTTATGGCAACACGATCTACCCCGGTGGCGGCGATACTGGACTCGGCGGAGGGTTTCCTTCCTCGCCCGAGGCCTTGGCTGCGTGGGATCGCTGGTGTCGCGCGTTGGTCGAACGCTACAAAGATCGCGTGACTCAATGGGAGGTGTGGAACGAGCCAGATTTGAATCAAGACGGCACGGCGAAAGTTGAGGCTTACGTCGAATTGTACATCCGCACGGCGACGATGGTGCGAGAGGTCCAGCCTAAGGGGCGCGTTTGGGCGTTGGCCCTTGCCGGCAACACGGACTATGCGGATCGGTTTCTGGCGGGGATGAAGGCCAAGGGTAAGCTCGACCTGATCGATGCGATCACCTTCCACGGTTACCCGCGGAATCCCGACGATACCACTCGTGTGGACAAGCTGCGTGCGATCTGCGCGAGTCACGGCCGTTCGTATCAGCTGCGCCAGGGAGAGAGTGGCGCGCCCTCGCGGTATCAGGAGAATTTCGCGCTTTCTAAATTGTCGTTCACCGAGACAACTCAGGCGAAGTGGGATCTACGACGTCTGCTCGCTCATCACGCCAAGGATGTGCCGGTGAATCTCTTTACGCTGTGCGACATGCACTACACGACCGCGAGCGCGCAGGGTGGGGCGGACGGGGTGTTGCGCATGAATTATAAGGGACTGCTCGCCACCAACCCCAACCAGACCGTTGCACATATTAAGCCCGCATATTCGGCCGTGCAGAACGTGTTCGCCGTTTTTGACGACAGCGTGAAACGCATCGCCGATTATCGATCGACGTCGACCGCGCTGCGAGAACTCACGGTAACGGGATATCGCCGCACCAGCGACGGCGGTCAGGTGGTCGCCGTCTGGCTTAGCGATGCGCCACCGGCGGACGCGAATGGAGTATCGCTGGTGAATCTCACGTTGCGCTCCGGTGAATTCAAGGACCCGGTGCTGGTGGATCTTCGCACAGGCTTGATTTATGGCATACCCCGCCCGAGTTGGTCATCAACTGCTAGAGGCGCTGAATTGCTCGGGCTCCCGGTCTACGACTCTCCCATGCTTATTCTTGAACGAGCGATCGTGACTGTGGCATCGATAGCTCCCTGAGGCGGTTTCATGAGCGCGGGCTGCCATGCCGTTCGTTAGATTGCTAGGAAAAGATAGGGAGATTTTCTCCCGATCTTGCCACCCTTGGATAGGTGCGTTTCCCGGTGAATTGGAGTCATAGCTCGCTGGCTGAGTGCATGCCGAGAAGTGATCCGCCTCGGTTCGAATCTCACCAGCCCGACCATTTCCCCGATCCCTTAAGTGCGTCGGATCGCGAAATATTCGAGCCCGTGAGAATTTACCTTACCCCTACCTCTGAAAAACCGAATATTCACATTGTTAGAGATTGCGGGTGAGCAACTCCGTCTCCGCGTGGCGTTTCAGGAATGGCTGCTCAAAAAGAATCCATTCGATCTCGTCGTAGTGTCGGCAGACGAATCGACGGCCCAACTTTCGATGCCGCCGTCCTAGATGCCCCCGGAGCGCGAATTCGTCCACAATGCGCGCTTTCGCAACCGGGAGGGCCGCTTCCTCGTTAATTTCGACCGGCCGCACCGGAGGCTGTTTGCTAAGGATCAGGGCGGGGGCTTTGCCTTGGCCCGCAAATAGCCGCCGGCGACGAACTTTATCCCTTGGGCCCGGTTTTGGTGCTGTTGCCTTTCGTTGGTGGCTGCAGTCGGGCGCGCTCAGGGATTGGTCCTCGATTCGCTCAACAGCGGCCAAACTACGGGGGCAGTGATGGCCGGCACGTCGTGGGTCGGATCAACGCCAGGGGCATGACATTTCTCGTAGTTACAGCGCAGCGCGATCCGATCAATGCCGCGACAGCGGTGCGGATCGCATTCGGAGACTAAATCCGCGGCTCACGCCACGGAAATGGCGGCCGGAAACAGCAGCGCAAGGAGAACGGCGAGGTGTGGCAGCTTTATGCGGCGGTGGACCTAGCCCTGCTCCTGACGTTTTGCAAACCGCTTTTGTATCCAAGATATGGATATGATCATGTGGTGCCCCGACGTGCCACGGTCATGAGGCCTTCCGGGTGGAGGTTAAGCGACTTGCTGGCGAAGGAAAGACGGGGGGCACGATTGCGTAGTCAGTCGGCATCTCGCTCCCCAGTGTGCAGGACATCAAGAAGGCGCTGGGGCTAGTGAAAGCGAGGAAGGCTTGAGCTCCAAGCGAGAGCCACCCCGGGAGAATATGACTCGCTTGGCGTAGGCTAGGCTTTCCAGGCAGGGAGAGTCCTAGGCATGCGGGCGCAGCGGTGCGATCAAATCATCGATGTCCGGGGCAAAGGGTTAGTGACGTCTCAAGTACCCGCTAGGCTATCAGTGGTCGATCCAGCCCCCAGCCGGGCCGCAAACCGCTGGGTTGGGCGCCGGGAAGGTGTGCTTGAGGATGGGTTGCGTCTACCCCTGAGGCGAGATTGGCCGCTTTCACTGTTAGCATAACAGTGCAATACTTTTGCTGGCGGGCGGCGAGGTGACTGAAGTCATCGTCCCTTGAGTTTCCCGTCTCCACAGATGCCAGTTCCCGGCCGCCTTATAGAGGGAGGGTCTTCCGACGCCCTGTTTCCGGATTCGTTGCGGAGTCGAGTCGCCGAAGAGAAAATAGCGGCTGTGATCACGGTGGAGCGGGGTGAAGATGCGGTGCCGCTGGCCCGGGCCTTGGTGGAGGGGGGCGTGCGGATGATCGAACTCGCCTGGCGCACGGGCGAGACGGTGAAGGCCATGACTGCGATCAAGCGTGAGGTGCCGGAGATCATACTGGGCGTGGGCACGCTGCTGTCGCCCGAGCAGGTGCAGATCGCACAAGGGGAGGGGGCGGATTTTGGCGTTTCACCGGGGATGAGCGCGGCGGTGGTGAGGGAGGCCGCGCGCTGCGGCTTGCCGTTTGCGCCGGGTGTGCAGACGGCGAGCGAGATCCAGGCTGCGCTTGAGGCCGGTTGTCACTGGTTGAAGTTTTTTCCGGCCGAGAGCGCCGGTGGCCTGACGCATCTACGCAGCGTCCATGCGCCTTTCGCGCATCTCGGGCTTCGCTACATCGCGCTCGGCGGCATCACCGAAGAGTCTGCGACGGGATACCTGCAGGAACCGGTGGTCGCGGCCATTGGTGGTTCCTGGATCGCGCCCTCGGCGCTGGTGCGGCAGCGGTCCTGGGAGACGATCCGGCAGCGGGCGGCGGCGGCGCGGGCGCTCGCGGGACGAAGCGGCACCGGGACTTCCCCATGAAACATACGATCTGCTTCGGCGAAATTCTGCTCCGTCTGTCGCCGCCGGGCCACCTCCGCCTGCCGCAGGCGCTGCCGGGCGGACTGGAAGCGGCGTTTGCCGGGGCGGAAGCCAATGTCGCGGTCGCGGTCGCGCAACTGGGCGGAGCGGCGGAGTTCGTCACGGCCCTGCCGGTGAATGCCGTCGCCGGGGCGGCGCTGGCGGCGCTGCGCGCGGCCCGCGTGAAAGTAGGCCATGTGGTGCAAGCGGACGCCGGACGATGTGGCGTCTACTTTGTCGAGACCGGTGCCAGCCAGCGAGGAGGTTTGGTCGTGTATGATCGCGAGGGATCGACTTTTTCGCTCATCGACGGCGATCGCTATGCCTGGCCGCAAATTTTTGCCGGAGCCGGCTGGTTTCATACGACCGGCATTTCGGCCGGGGTGTCGCGCGTGGCTGCCGAGGCGACGCTTACGGCGGTGCGCGCGGCGCGGGCCGCGGGCGTGACGGTTTCCTGCGATCTCAATTTTCGTCGCAAGCTCTGGCGGTGGGAGACGGGCGTAGCCCCGGAGGAACTGGCGCGGCGCACACTCACCCGCCTGCTGCCGGACGTCGACGTGCTGATCGGCAACGCGTTCGACCTGGCAGGTCTGCTGGGCGAGGCGTTCGACGATGAAGACACGGACGGCCTCGATCGCCAAATCGCGCTTGCGGGTCGAGTCGCGGAGCAGTTTCCCCGGCTGAAGTGGATCGCGATCACGCTGCGCCGGAATCATTCGGCCAGTCGCAACCGCTGGGGCGCGCTGCTCTATCAGCCGGTGACACGCGCAGTGTTTGCGGCGCCGTTAGAGGGGGGAGCCTATACGCCGTATACGATCGACACTATCGTGGACCGCGTGGGCACGGGTGACGCCTTCGCCGGGGCACTGATCTTCGCGCTGCAGACGCCGGAGTTGGGCGAACCCGCGCGCGCCATCGCGTTTGCGACGGCGGCGGGTTGTCTGGCGCATTCGATCAAGGGCGATTTCTTCTACTGCACCCGGGCCGAAGTCGAGGGCCTTGCGGATGGCAACGGTGCGGGGCATCTCTCGCGGTAGCGCGGAGCATCTTTCCTGTTTCCGTAATCAGGGTCGCCCCGCCCGCCGATGAAATATCGCTATCGCGTCCTCGCTTTCCTCTCCGGGCTCTCGGTGATCACCTTTGTTGACCGGGTCTGCATCTCGGTCGCGGGGAAAACCATCCAGGAGGATCTTGGCCTGTCGTTGCAGCAGTGGAGTTGGGTGCTCGGAGCTTTTGTACTGTCCTATGGGTTGCTCGAGATTCCCAGCGGGGTCCTTGGTGATCGCCTTGGCCCGCGGCGCGTGCTCGCGCGCATCGTGGTGTGGTGGTCGGGCTTCACGGCATTGACCGGATTGTGCACGGGCTTCTGGTCGCTCGTGGGATCCGCTTCCTGTTTGGCGCGGGCGAGGCCGGGGCGTTTCCGAATATCTCCGCGGCCATCGCGCGCTGGTTTCCGGCCGTGGAGCGCGCGCGGGCGCAAGGCGTGATCTGGATGGCCAGCCGGATCGGCGGCGCGATTTCGCCGCTCCTCGTGATTCCGATCCAGCAGGCGTACGGGTGGCGTGTCAGCTTCTTTGTGTTTGGCGTGATCGGTCTGGGGTGGGCGGTGTGGTGGTTCCGGTGGTTTCGCGATACCCCGCGGGAGAAGTCCGGCGTGAGCGCGGAGGAGTTGCACGAGCTGTCGACGGTAGGGCACGCATCGGGGCATGGTGGCCTGCCGTGGCGGACGGTGCTCGCCCAGCCGGGGCTGTGGTGGATCATGCTGATGTATCACGCACAGGCGTGGGCGGGATTTTTCTTCCTCACTTGGCTGCACACGTTTTTGGAAAACGGCCGGCATTTCACGAAGTCGGACCTGGTCGCGCTTTCTTGGTTACCGTTTGTCTTCGGCGCGTTCGCGAATCTCGCGGGCGGCTTCGCAGGCGATGCGCTGGTGAAGCGCCTCGGATTAAAGGCCGGTCGGCGGCTCATCGGCGCGGGCGGGCTCGGGGCCTCGATGCTGTGCATGATCGCGGCGATCTTCACTGAGGACAAGGTCCTGACGGTGCTGTGGCTCGCGCTCAGCTACGGCTGCTCGGACTTCGCGCTGCCCTCGGCGTGGGCCGTGTGTCTCGATGTCGGTCAGAAACACGCGGGCGCGGTCACCGGCGCGATGAACACCGCAGGGCAGGCGGGCTCGTTTCTGAGCACGGTGATGTTTGGCTACGTGGTGACGGCGTTCGGCAGCTACAACGCCCCGCTCGTGCCGCTGACGGTGATGCTCGCCGTGGGTGCGCTCGCGTGGCTGAAGATCGATCCGACTCGTGCGCTCGTGACGGATACGACGCAGCGCTGATCGGGCCCCGGGCTGTTAGCATAACAGGCCGCTGATTTTGCTTTCGTGAGGCGCGCCCGCTGAGTTCGCCTCATGCCGCCCGACCATTGGTCGCAGCGGTGGCGAACCCCAACCCCTGCAGGACACCATGCAAACCCTCCGTTGTTCGTACCTCCGTCGGCTGATGCTATGCGGCCTGATTGCGCCCTTGGCGATCTCGGCGCAGACTCCGTCCGCCCCAACGCCCGCCCCGTCCCAGAAAGAAGACGTGGTCGAGCTCAGCCCGTTCACGATCCAGGCCAGCTCGATCAATGGTTACACCGCGTCACAGACGCTGTCGGGCACGCGACTGCGCTCCGATGCGCGGGACGTGGGTTCGGCCATGACGATCCTCACCCCCGAGTTTCTCGACGACATCGGCGCGACCGATATCACGAGCGCCTTTGATTTTGTGCCGAGCACCGAGACGTACCGTCTCAGCGCGACGGATACGGACGGCAACTCCTCCCGGTCCGGCAACACCTCGACGGTGCGCGGCTTCCAGTCGAGTTCGCTAAGCCTGAATTTCTTCACGACCAATGTGCGTATCGACCGGTTCAACACCGAGTCGTTCAGCTTCAACCGCGGGCCAAACTCGATCCTCTTCGGGGCCGGCTCGCCGGGCGGCCTGATCGACGCGGCGACCAAGCAGGCCAATTTCCAAGGCAACCGGACGAAGGTCGAGCTGCGCTACAGCGACACCGGCCCGGGGGCGAAACGCGTCACTTTCGACCAGAATTTCACCTTCAAGCCGCAACGGTTCGCGGTACGCGTGGCGGCGCTATACCAGGACGGCGCGACGCCGCAGACGCCCTCACGCGACGACCGGCGGTCGATCTTCCTCACGGCGACGAAGCAGCTCTTCGCCAATACCACGGTGCGCGTGAATGCAGACGTGGGGCGCACCGACCGTCTGCCGGGACGGCAGTACGTGGTGTTTGACCGCTACACGCCGTGGGTCGCCGCGGGGCGTCCACTCGTGAGCGGCACCACGGCGCCCGCCAATCGCGCGGGCCTGGTGGCGACCGGCGCCAATTACCTGGTGAAGGTGGAGGGCTCGAATTTGCCCGTGATGAACTGGGGTGGCCTCTGGCGCAGCACCAACCCGACGATCGCCGGCACCGCCCGCACCGACGTCAGCATGAACAACGAGTCGATCCTGCCCTTCATGGCGAATGTCGGCGGTCCGAAGGATCTCGTGCACTACGACTACCAGACCTACTCGGCGTTTGTGGAGCAGCGCATCGGCGACAAGTTTGCGGTGGAGATCGCCGCACAATACGAGCCCGTGAAACGCGACGAACTCATCACAGTGCGCGGCGCGGACTACGCGATCCTCGCGGACGCAGCGGCGCGCCTGCCGGACGGGTCGCCAAATCCGTACGCGGGCCTGCCCTTCGTCGAAAACAACAATTCACCTCTCGCGAACAACCAGCGGATCGACAGCCGCCAGACGCGCATCACGGCCTCCTACGAGCTCGATCTGCGCGACCGCGGCGGCAAATGGTTCAACCCGGGCAAGTATCAGTTCGCGGCGCTCGCTGGTACCTCGTGGGAGCAGATGACGCTGATGACCTACAATGAGTTCAACGTGATCGGAAACGCGACGATCACGAACGCCGTCAACCGCATCCACCATCGCACCTATCTGGTGCCGGGTGGTCCCGGCTACAGCAACGCCTCCTACGAACCCATCGTCCAGATTGCGGGCACACCGAACACGATCACGCCGGCGGTGCGGAGCGAGTGGCGGCGCTCGGCGGCCTCGCGCCACACCTACACCAAGCTCGGTTCGCTGATGGCGGTCGGGCAGGCGCACTACCTCGACGACCACCTGGTCGTGACCTACGGCATCCGGCAGGACCGCTCCAACATCCGCGCCGAGAACTACGCGGCCCTGGCCGACGGTACGTTCTCCGCTTGGGACCAAGGCGGCTTCTGGCTGGCGCCGGTCTACGCGACCGCGCAGACGCGCACGCTGGGCGGCGTGGCGCATTTCACGAAGAACCTGAGCGCCTACTACAATGTGTCGGACAACTTCAGCCCGCCGAGCGGCAACACTATCGACATCTGGCAGCGCATCGTGCCGCCGCAGCAGGGGCACGGCGTCGATTCCGGCCTGAAGTTCTCTTTCTTCGGCGGGAAGCTTCTCGGCTCGGTCGGCTACTTCGAGAGCACACTGCTCAACGAAACCAACTCGACCCTCCGCTCGCAGGGTAACAAAAGCGCCGTGATCAACGATCTCTGGGCGGCGGTCGATCCCTCGAAGGCGACGCCGCGCGAGGACTGGAGCGGCGTGCGCGATACGGGCTCGCATGGCGCGGAGCTGCAACTCGTGTTTACCCCAACCCCGAACTGGCGCATCAGCGCCAACGCCTCCCGCGCCATCACGAAGTCGACGAATCTGATTCCCGAGGTGGTATCCTACATCGCGACTTATCGGCCCCTCTGGGAGGCGAAACGAAATTCTCCCGTGACCAGCAGCTTTGGCACCACCGTGGGGCAGGTGCTGGCGAGCCTCGACAGCGCGATGGCGCTCACGCTGGCGGAGACGGGCCGACAGGCGCTGGGGCAGCGCGTGTGGTCGTCGAATGTCGTCACCGACTACAAGTTTGCGAAGAACTCGAAGCTCGCGGGCTGGGACGTCGGCGGGACGGCGCAGTGGCGCGGCGCGCCCACGATCGGCTACAAGCTCGATGCGACGGGGCAGTTCGACAACAACCGGCCCTTCTGGGGCAAGGAGCAGTGGCTCTTCGGCGCGTGGCTGGGGTACCGGACGAAATGGCGCCAGACGGGTGTCGATCTCCGCCTGCGCGCGGAAAATCTCCTGAATGAAAAGGAGCCTTATCTCTATCGCGCGGTGGATGACGGCGCGGGCAACGCGGCGCCGACTGTGCTACTCAAGACCGCACCGCGCGCTCTGACCTTCTCGGCGAGTTTTGCGTTCTGAGGATGAACCGCGCCCCCATGTCTCCCGGAATCTTCCGATTCGCTCGCGGTGTGGCCTCGCTCAGCGCCGCGATCGTGCTGTTCGCTTCACTGCAGGCCGCGCAAACTCCGGACGGCATGGAGATACGCCCGGCATGGAAGGCCCCGCTGCCAAAGGCCGGGGCGGTGGCGCTGGGCTTTCCGATGCTGACTGGCGCGCAGCACGCGACGATCTTCGAGCCGCGGCGCGAGGACGGAGCCTACAATCACCACTCCGAGCTGATCTGGCACCGCGGAAAATTCTACGCGATGTGGAGCAACCATCCGTTCACTGAAGACGGGCCGGGGCAGCGTGTGCTGATCGCGACTGCCGAGCGGCCTGATCGCTGGTCGTCCTGGCGGGAGCTGTTTCCTGCGCCGGGACCGGTGGAGGCCGAGCGTCCGAGCGGAGGCCCGCGTCCGGCGTTTGCGTCGGCGTTTACCTGGATCGTGCGAGGCGAGCGGTTGTTCGCGGTGGCGGCGGTGAACACCGCCGGACCGATCGCGCGCGAGGTGCTTCCGTCCGGTGAATTGGGCCCGATCTTCCGGCTGTGGACCCGCGAGGCGGCGCTGCCGTTTACGACGCTGGCCGCGCGTGATCCGGGGATTGCTGCGCTCGCGACCGAACTGGACGGATTGATCGGCACGCCGGAATTCTGGCCGTGGTGGGATTTTTGGGACCGGTATCCGGAGCCCGACACCGAGACGGGCCGCAAGCTCGTCGAGCCGACGGTGCATTGCGCGCGGGATGGGGCGTATGTCATGCTCCTGCGCGACAGTGAGACGGCCGGCGGCTACTCGCACCGGGTCTTCATGAGCGTGTCGCGGGATGGCGGCAAAACGTGGCCCGCGGCGCAACCCACCGATATTCCCGATTCGCCGAGCCGACGCGATGCGGTGCGCCTCGACGATGGCACCATCCTCCTCCTCGGCAATCAGGTCGCACCCGTTTTCGACAATGGCGACACCGAGAAACATTACCCGCGCGATCCCCTGACCGTGGCGGTGAGCCGGGATGGCTACGTCTTTGAGCGAGTGTATGCGCTGCGCTGGAGTCTCCCGAAGGCCATGCGCGTGAGCGGAGTGAAGGGGAGGGGCGTGGGTGCGCAATACCCGAGCGCGATCGCGCATGACGGCCGCCTCTACGTCCTCCATACCGTGGGTAAGGAGGACGTCGCGATCTCCTGGGTGCCGCTACGCGATCTCGGACTGTAACTAAAAAATTCAAACTTATGGCCTCATCCTTGTTTTCCCCTCTCGTGTTCGTCCGCTTCGTGCGGTGGAGTGCGCTGCTGGCGCTCGCGCTCGGCGGCTGGCAGGTCCACGCGCAGTCCTTGAAGGCGCTCGGCGTCACTGCGCTCACGCCGCCGACCATTAACACGCATCCGAGCCCGCGGTACTGGCCGCGGTCACGCATGTGGCAGGGCATCCCAGGCATCGAACGCGCGCCCGGAGGGCGACTCTGGGCCACGTGGTACACCGGACCGATGTCGGAGGGTTTCGAGGGCAACTACGCCGTGCTCGTCACGAGCGGCGACGATGGGAAGACCTGGTCGATGCCGGTGGCGGTGTACGATCCGACGACCTTTGGCGGCGGGAATACGGGCGACCCCAGCCTGTGGGTCGATCCGCGCGGGCGGCTGTGGTGGTTTCTGAGCCGGAGCCTGAATGTCGACGACCCGAAGGGCCACCGTACGGTGTGGGCGTTTTGTGCTGATAATCCCGACGACGCCGCGCCGAAGTGGCGCGATCCGGTTTTCGCCGGCTATGGTGTCACGCTCAACAAGCCGATTGTGCTCTCGAACGGAGACTGGTTCCGTCCCGTGGACCTCTTCGTGAAAGACCCGCTGCGCACGCAGTTCTACGTCTCGCGGGACGAGGGGAAATCCTACCAGTTTCTCTCGAAGACGCCGATCAAGGACGTCTCGTTTTCCGAGCACATGGTGGCGGAGCGGCGCGACGGGAGCCTGCTCGTGCTCGCTCGCACGACCTACGGCATCGCACAGCTGGAGTCCTTCGACCGGGGCGTCACCTGGGTGAACGACCAGCCGCTCATGAACAACCGCAACGTGAACACACGTTTCTTCCTCACGCGACTGAAGTCCGGGGCGTTTCTGCTGGTGCTCAACGATCACCCCCGCCAGCGCACGCGCATGACCGCGCTGCTATCAGACGACGATGGCAAGACCTGGCCGCACGCGCTGCTCCTCGACGACCGCGCGGCGGTGAGCTACCCCGATGGGACCGAAGGGAGCAACGGGTTTATCTATATCACCTACGACCGGGGCCGCTACAACAAGGACCAGCAGGAAATCCTCTTTGCGAAGATCACCGAGGCCGACATTCGCGCCGGGAGCCTCGTGAATCCGGAGAGCCGCACGCGGCAGCTGATCAACCGCCTGGTCGATTTCGGCGGAGGCGTCCACAGTGACCGCGAGCCGCAGGAGCTGCAGAAGCAATTTGAATCGAGCAAGGAGTCCGCGAAGGAGCTTGAGGAAAAGGCCCAGCGCGTGGCTCCGCGCGAGGAGTGACGCCGCGCGGTCGCGGGCTCAGGTCGATGCCGGCCGGATGCTAGCGCCGTCGACCCACGCCGGCGGGATGAGGATCTGCCGCGGCACCTCGGGGATCCCGTGCTCATTGTGCATCAGCTGCGTGGCGACGAGGTCCACCGCGGCGGCGGCGACATGCGCGCGCCGATGGTGGATCCCGGCCAGACCGTTCATGCGGTCCGTCCAGTCGTGGACGACGAGACCGACGTCGTCCGGAATCCGCAGCCCGAGCCGGGCCAGCCACTCGGGCACATAGGTGTCGAAGGAGATGATCACGTCCGGTCGGTGGCGCGAAACCCAGGTGGCAAAGACGCGCTCGCCGGTCGGCACGTTGTCCGGGATGACTAGGAGGGGGACGCGCCGGGCGGGCGGTACCTTCTGCTGGTAGTGCAGCAGCGCGCCGGAGTAGGTGTGGTCGGCGCGGGAGTCGATCCACTGCGTGATGGCAATGCCGATGCGGCGGTAGCCGCGCCGCTCCAATTCCTGGGTGGCGCGGAGGATGCCGTGCATCATGTTGGTGCTCGCACGGTGCAGGGCAGGGGACTGCAGGCCGTACCCGAAGGTGGCCGCGGCAAACGGCGCGAAGTCGAGCTGCGCGCTGAACACTCGCGACGACTGGGGTGACACAATGATGCCCTCGACTCCGCGGGCGCGAAGAATCGAGTGGAGGCGTCCGGGAGTGAGGCCGCCGCCGCCGAGGAAGAACTCTTCCGCGCGATACCCGTGACGCTCCGCGCGCTGGCGGATGTCGGCGAGCGTCACATATTGGTAGGCGCGGTCGTGGAGCTCGTCTTCGGGGATATCATCACGGATCACGCCGATGGCAGCGCGCACGCGCCGTCCCTTGGCACTGCGTACCATCGTCATCAGGCGGGCGATTTGGGGATTCGGCTGATAGCCGATCTTTTTCGCGGCGCGCAGCACACGGTCGCGTGTCTCGCCGGAGACGTGCGGGGAGTTGCGCAGGACGCGCGACACGGTCATCGCGGAGACGCCGGCGACGATCGCGACGGCGGTGAGGTTTTCGGTGCGGGCGGGGCGGGCCACGAAGCGAAGCAACACAGAGTGGACGGCGATTTCCAATCCTTTGTTATCATAACAGCGCGATGCGCTTTGCGCCGGACGCACGCTCGCGTCAAATCACCGGACGCTGCGATCTTCATGGTCGTCGCGTGACCCACCCCAACCCCTACTCCCTTCTCATGAATCGTTCCACGCCGTCCCGTCGTGAGTTTGTCCGCCTGGCCGCCGGGGCCGCGGCGCTGGCCGGGACCGGCCTGGTGGACTCGGTGCTCCAGGCGGCTTCAACCGGGGCGGCCCCGGTACCAAAAGGCGCTTTCAAGCTGCGCTACGTGCTCTCGACCAATCTCTACGGCACTCTGCCCATCGCCGAGATTGTGCCCGAGGTGCATGCGACCGGTTGCGAGGGCCTCGATGTCTGGGCCGGGCGCTGGGGTAACCAGCGTGAGCAGATCGACGCGCTGGGGCATGAGCGGTTCGCCGCGATGCTTAAAGAGCGTGCGGTGAAGGTATCGACTTATACCTGCATGGATCCCGGGTTCCCGAAATCCGAGCCGCACATCCACGCGATGAAACGCTTCGGGGGAGATACGATCGTGGCCGGCTTTGGCGGCGGTGGACCTGGCGCCAAAGACCTGCGCGGGGACGAACTGCGACGGGCGATCCGTGGACAGGTGGAGAAACTGAAGCCCATTTTCGCCAAAGCCGGGGAACTCGGCGTCAAACTCGCCATCGAGAATCATCTCAACGGTCTGCTCGAACCGGTGGAGGGCATCATGATCCTGGCCGAGGAACTGCCGGAAAAGCACGTGGGCATCGCGCTCGCTCCGCTGCATCTGCCGCAGGATGCGACCATGCTGGGCAAGCTCGTCGGCGACCTGGGCGAAAAAATCCTCTACTACTATGCGTGGCAGCGGGGTGACGGTAGCGGCGACATTCCGCCGGCGCAGCAGAAGAAGCAGCTCCCCGGCGTGGGGCCGCTCGATTTCACGCCGATGCTGGCCGCCCTGCAGCGCGGGCGGTACGACGGGTGGACATCGATTTTCATGCACCCGACGCCGCGCGGCGCACCGATGCATCCGACCGTACGCGAGTGCACCGTCGAATGGAACCGGGCGCGTGCCTACCTCGACGGCATCGTGGCCAAACTGTGACCGCGGACGGGAGAGAACTCATGGAGACGAAACCTCACTTGCTTACACGATGGATCGCCGCGCTCGTGCTCAGCGGGGCGCTGCTCGCGACATTGTTTCCGGTGGCCGGCCGCGCCAGTGAGCCTAAGGACCCGCTGCTTGAGCCTCCCGCGATCAACACTCACCCCGGCCCGGAGTATCAGGACGACGTGCGCTGCGCCGCGATGGTGATCGGCATGGACCGCACCCGTGGTGGCCGCATTTGGGGCTGTTGGACCGGGACCGGCGACAACGTGGAATCCTACTTCATCCTCGCGACGTCCGACGATGGCGGCACGACGTGGTCGAAGCCGCGGGTCGTGATCGATCCGACAGATCTACCGGGCCAGCCACCACGCTATTCGCTGATCGGCAACCTGTGGTGCGATCCGTCGGGTCGGATGTGGCTGTTCTTCGATCAGTTCATGAAAGGCGCGGCCCAGACGGGGTGGTACATCACGTGTGACAATCCCGATGCCGCCGAGCCCACTTGGTCGGCGCCGAAGCTGATGAGCAACGGCTCGACGCTCAACAAGCCGACGATTTTGAAGAACGGCGACTGGCTGCTGCCGGTCGCGTTGTGGGAGCCGGGGCGCGCTGGCCTCCAGCGGCCGAACGTCGCGACCGATCCGCACGAGCACGAGCCCGGCGCGCATGTTTTTGGGTCGAGCGATCAGGGCAGAACGTGGAAGCGACGTGGCGGCACCTCGGTTCCGGCAGCCAACGTTAACTTCTATGAGCACATGATCGTCGAGCGGCGCGATGGCAGCCTGTGGATGCCCATGCGCACGAAAGCCGGCATCGAGGAGAGTTTTTCGGCGGACGGAGGTGTGACGTGGAGCGAGCCGCGGCTGTCGGCGATCAAGAACCCGAGCACGCGGTTTTTCATCCGGCGGCTGGCGTCGGGCAATCTGCTGCTGGTGAAAAACGGCGCGATCGGCGTGCGCGCACCCGGGCGCACGCATCTCACGGCATTTTTGTCTGAGGACGATGGTGGGACCTGGCGGGGCGGGCTGCTGTTGGATGAGCGGACGGCAGTGACCTACCCGGATGGATTTCAATCGCCGGATGGCGCGATTCGCATCCTTTACGACCTGAATCGCCATGGTGATGCGGAGATCCTGCTCGCGACGTTCCGCGAGGAGGACGTGCTGGCGGGCAAGCTGGTCAGCTCGGGTGCGCGGTTACGCCACATCGTGAATAAGGCCCGGGCGGTGGGATTGTCCGAATCGGTGCTCGCCGATCCGTCATGGAGGGCGCGATTCGCGGCGGATGCCAAGCGCGATTTCTTCAGCGTGCCGTCCGAGGCGGGCAGCGGTGAGACGACCTACGCCGACGCCGCGCTGCGTGAGCTGTCGGACGGCTCGTGGGTGGTGGCGATGCGGCCGGTGCGAGGTGAAGCGAAACCGGTAGGAGCTCCCGTCTTGTCGCGCAGTGTCGATCAAGGGAAGACGTGGACGAAGCCCGCAGCGTTGCAGATCGAGCTGCCGTCAGGCGGTACGACCATGGCGGGGCCTGCCGAATTTTTAGCTCACGGCAAGCAGGGGCTGACGTTCTTCACGACGCAGGGGAGTGCCGGGTCCGAGGGCTGGAGCGGTTGGATGGCGCGCGGCGATGGAGAATGGCAGGCGGCAAAGGAGCCGGTCGCGCTGGCGGCGGGATTGGGCGCGCAGACTTTTGCGCGCAATCCTGTCCTTATACGTGACGGACGCATTTTGGTGCCCTTCCAGCACTACGGCACCGCGTCCGGCTCAGCCATGACCGATCCGCGCCTGGGCGTGCTCGCAAGCGACGATGGCGGGCAGACGTGGACGAAACACGGCGAAATCCAGCTCGGGCCGATCCATCGACACTTCGACTGGGATGAAACCAATCTCGTGGAACTTGAGGGAGAGCGAATAGTGATGCTGATCCGGCCGTCGGCGGCGATGGGGCTGGTCTACGTGGCCGAGTCGGTCGACGGCGGGAAGACCTGGCCCGCGGCCGCCACTTTGCGGCGCGCGCCATCGAACAGTTCGGCGACTTACTACAGTTTGGGCGGGCAGGCGGTCGCGATGATCCACAATCCCGGCGCGAAGCTGTCGCTGTGGGTCAGTTTCGACGGGATGAAAACCTGGCCGTACCAGCGCGTGCTGGCGGCGACCACGACGGTCGGGCCGAAGGAGTACATGAGCTACCCGCATGGCTTCGTCAGCGGCGACAAGGCGTGGCTGCACGTGGCTTTCGTCGATAAGCGCGAGCGCGTGATGCACTACAGCGCGAAGCTGCCGTCGCTCGCGGACGCACCGGCCAAATGAGCCGAGTTCGGCGTCACTATTTTTCCGGATCATGAAAATCCCTGCTCAAGCCCCGAACGGCGCACATCGGCGGGCGGTCTGCTCGTTGATTTCAGTTTTGCGCACGGCCGTGACGGCCGCCGGTGAACCCGCGTGGCGGCCGCTGTTCAAAGGGCGGAACCTCGACGGCTGGGAGACCTATCTGGCGAAGCCGCAACAGTCAGTCCATTATGCCGGCGAGAAGCGGGATGCCAAGGTCGGTCACGCGGGAGCGCTCGGCGTGAGATATGACCCAACCAAGGTGTTTTCCGTGGTTAACGGTCGCGTAGTGATGCGGCTCACTGAAGCGGCTTTGCTGGAGGGCGGTGAGCGCCAGCCGGCGCGGGCGGGCCGGGTTCAGCGGCAATCGGAAGGCGCCGAGCACTTCATCTGCCGTATCGAGTGGCGGCCGATTCGCGAGGTGCCGGCAGCGCTGCGCTGAGCTGATGCCCAGATGTGTCCGGAATAATTTTACCCCTTATGAAACAGTTTTTGATCCTTTCCCCGGTCTCGCGGAGGTTATTGGCCCGGGTCGTGCGATGGGCGTGCGTGGGTTTGGGTGCGGCCACGCTTCATGGCGCCAACGCGCCGCAGGCCACCGATCCCTTCGTGATCTCGAGGGACACGGCGACCTACGGAAAACGCGTGAGCCAGCAGATCCCCGCGATTGCGCGCGTCGGCTCGCGTTGGTTCTGCATCTGGTACGGCGTGAACAAGGGCGCGCCGGGCATCTCGGGCGAAGGCAACGGCTGCTACAATACGCTCGCGATGTCCGATGACGGCTGCCGAACCTGGAAGGAGGTCGCGTACTTCGTGCCTAATCCGGCGGTGGAGGTGCAGAGCGTGATCGATCCGCGCTTGTTTGCGACGCCGGAGGGGAAGCTGCTGATCCTTATCCCAGTCACGGCACAAAAGGGGCGCCAGCGCAGCGTGTGGTCGATGCTGCTGACGAATCCCCTGGGCGCGCGCGAGGCGTTTGCGTTTGGCCCGCCGGCTTTCGTGGATTTTGGTTTCGTCGGCAGCGCGGCGCTGATCGGTGGAGAGGTGTACTTCACGGCGAATCAAAACACCCCTGCCGGCCTTCCACCCTGGCCGGCCCATACGGGCATGAAACTGCACCGCGTGGTCTCGACGGCGCGCGACCAGATCAAGACGGAACTTGTCGCTTCGCTGCCGTATGCCGCGGCGGACGGGAGCCTGAACACGTTTTTTGAAACGTCGCTGGCGGAAACCAGCCCCGGGCACCTGTTGGCCTTCTTCCGGACCCCCGAGGGGCAATACACCACGCGCAGCGCCGACCGCGGAAACACCTGGAGCGCACCGAGCGCGTTCACCGCGCAGCCCAATGCCCGCGGTACCAAGGCCGACGTTGCGCGCTCGCCGTCGGGCCGGCTGGTGCTGGCGTTCAATCGCAAGGAGACCGGCCGGGCCGACATGTGCGTCGCCCTCTCTTCCGATGGCGGCGCGACCTGGCCGCAGCACTATGTCTTCGACGACCGCACCGCGCCGGGGACGTCTTACCCGCACGTCGCCTTTGGTGCCGACGCCGCGGGCAAATATGACGGCAGGATCTACGTCGCGTACGATCATGGTCGGGGAAAGCTCGCGCCGGACTACACTCAGGAAATCACGATCGCCGTGATTCCGGAGGAGTCGGTCGCTGCCGGGAAGCCCACGAGCGAGCGCTTCATCGTCTCGCCATGAAGGGGGTGACCGGGTGGAAACGACTCTGCTGGGTGGGATGGCTCGGCGGGATATTGCCGGGCTTGGCCCACGCGAGTCCGGTGGTCGCTGGGTTTGAGCGATTTTATCGTGAGGAAAACGGTGACGGCGCCGCCGCGGTGGAGGGCGGACTCCTGCTGCTCAACGAACTCAACTGCGTGGCGTGCCATGCGCCGCCCGCGGCTTGGGCCGCGCGGCTGCCGGGCCGGGGAAAAATTGTCCTGACGGGCGTGGGCGCGCGGCTCGAGCCGAAGTTCCTGGGCGAGTTCGTGCAACGGCCCCAGCAAGCGAAACCGGGCACGCTGATGCCACGCATCGTGACGAACGCGGAGGAGGGCGGCGCCGCGCTCGCCGCGTATCTCGGGTCGCTCCCGACGCCGGCGCCTGCGCAGGTATTTCCGCCGGGCGACCGCGCGCGAGGCGAGCGGTTGTTCAATTCCGTCGGATGCGTGGCCTGTCACGCGCCGGGGAGCGCGCCAACCGCGTATGCATCTGTTCCGCTCGGACTCGCCGCGCACTATGAGCGAAACGCGTTGGCGGCGTTTATCCAGAATCCACTACACCTGCGTCCCGCGGGCCGGATGCCGGCCACGGAGCTTTCCGATAAAGAGGCGGCGGACCTCGCCGAGTTTCTCGGCACGAAGTCGTGGCCGGGGTTCGGTTCTGCGGCGTCGGGTGAGATCGCCGCCGGTCGCGCGCAATTCGTCGCGCGCAATTGCGCGGCCTGCCACCTCGCCGGCGAAAAGGAGCCCGCGTCGCGCGTGGCGGCAGCAGCGGCATTGGCGACCCTGCGGGTGGATCGCGGGTGCCTTTCAGCGGCACCCGGAGCGAGGGCGGTGGATTTTAGTTTGGACTCCCGCCAAATCACGGCGCTCGCGGCAGCGCTCCGCGTGCTTCAGCGCGATGGCGCGCCTCCCGCGCAGACCGCGGTGCAGAAGGTGCAGGCGCGATTGGAGCAGTTGAACTGTCTCGCGTGCCATGAGTGGCGCGGCCGGGGCGGGGTGGAGGCTGCGCGCGCGACGCGTTTTACCACGTTGGACAGCGGGGCGGAATCGCTCGGCGAACTGGGCCGCCTGCCGCCGACGCTCGACCAAGCCGGCCGCAAGCTGACTCCGGAGTGGATCGCGAAACTGCTGTGGGGCGAGTACGGCGGCGTGCGACCCTACCTCAGTGTCCGCATGCCGCGCTTCGGCCGGGAGAGTTCGGCGGACCTGATGGGCTGGCTGGCAGAGGCGTGCCAACCGGAGCAGCCGATGGAAATCGACACGAGCGGCGGCAAGGGGCACCAGCGCTCCGCCGCCGGTCGCACGCTGCTCGGCATCGGCGCGGGCGGACTCGGCTGTGTGAATTGCCACGGCATCAAGGACCGACAGCCCAATGGCATTCACGCGATCAACCTGACCCACACGGCGCGGCGCCTGCAGCCGGAGTATTTCAAAGCCCTGCTGTTGGACCCGCAGAAGATCCAGCCGGGGACGATCATGCCGCCGTTGTTCACGGCGCGGGCGGAGGCCGACAAGGAGATCGAGGCCATCTGGACCTATTTCAAGGAACTCGACCAGAGCCCGCGCCTGCCCGAAGGGTTGGAGTCGGCCGAGGCGTTCGAGCTGAAGCCCCGGGACGAAGGCCGACCGATCATCTTCCGCACCTTCCTTGAGGGCGCGGGTGTGCAGGCGGTGGCGGTGGGAGATCCCTCGGGGGTTAACGCCGCGTTCGACTCCTACGAAGTCCGCTGGGCGCTCGTCTGGCGCGGGCGTTTCCTCGATGCGAAATCGAACTGGGAGGAAAGGCCGATGAAGCCGGTCAAGCCGCTCGGGGAAAACGCGCGCCTGCTGCCGGCTCACGTGCCGTTCGCGCAGTTGAGCGAGCCCAATGAGCCGTGGCCCACCGCGTTTGGCCGCAAGTCCGGTTACACTTTCCTCGGTTATAGATTGGGTCGCGACGGCGTGCCCACGTTTCGCTACGCAGTCGGCGACCTCGAGGTCGAGGACACGCTGCGGCCCGCGCGGGACGGCGCGGCATGGCGGCGCACGTTGATCGTCCGCGGGCGAGGAACTGGGTGGTATTTTCGCGGCACGGCGATCGGAGCGACAGCCCAGCCCGTGATCTGGAAAGACGGCGCCGCGACGATCGAGGAACTGGTCTCATTCTAAACTCATGCGTGTTTTGCGAGCATTCATAGTGGCGGCATGCGCGGTGGCGGGACTGCCCGCGATTTTGGCGGCCGAGGCGCCCGCGCCAGCGTATTCCCGTACGCCCTACCTTCCGCCGGAGGGTGTGAAATTCGAGGTGACGGGCATCGCGCGGTTGCCCGACGGCCGCGTCGCCCTCGCGTTGCGCAAGGGCGAGGTCTGGCTGCTTCAGCATCCGGATGCCGACCCGGGGAAACCTGATGCCGTGGGGTATCGTCGGATTGCGACCGGGCTGCACGAGCCGCTCGGGCTGGCGTGGCAGGATGGGGCACTGTTCACGATGCAGCGCAGCGAACTCACCCGGCTGCGCGATCTCGACGGTGACGACGTGATCGACGACTACGCGTGCGCGGCGAAAGGGTGGGGCGTATCCGGAAACTACCACGAGTACGGCTACGGCCCCGTGGCCGACCGCGAAGGGAACCTGTGGTTCACCCTTAATGCCACGCTCGGCGCCACCGTGAAGATGCCGGGACACCGACCGCCGGACAATCCGTGGCGCGGTTGGGCCATGCGACTGACGCCGGCGGGTGTGCTCGAGCCGATGAGCGCGGGCTTCCGCTCACCCTCCGGTCTCGGAATGAACGCGGAGGGCGATATCTTTTGCACCGATCAGCAGGGCAACT
This sequence comes from Opitutaceae bacterium, assembly GCA_965227745.1. Classification (GTDB taxonomy): domain Bacteria; phylum Verrucomicrobiota; class Verrucomicrobiia; order Opitutales; family Opitutaceae; genus GAS368. Next base: position 922,587 of record OZ245769.1, read on the forward strand.
ACTGGGGTACCAATCCCGTGCTACATCTGCGCAAGGGCGCGTTCTTCGGTCATAAAGCGGCGCTGGTGGACGTTAAGCGGCCGGAGTCGCCGGTGCGAGATCCGGGCGAATTGCCGGAAGGTCTCACGGTGGCCGAGGTGGCGGGGCGCAATCCCCGCCTGGCGCTGCCAGCGGTGTGGCTGCCGTATCCCAAGCTGGGACAGAGCGCGACGGGCATCGCCTGCGTGCCGGCCGATGGAAAATTCGGCCCGTTTGAAAACCAGCTCGTGGTCGGCGAATTCACCGCGTCGCGTCTCACGCGGGTGTTTTTGGAAAAGATCGGCGGCGAGTACCAAGGGGCGGCGTTCCGTTTCATCGAGGGCCTGCAATGCGGTCCGGTGCGGCTGGAATTTCTGCCCGATGGGTCGTTGTTGGTGGGCGAGACCAACCGAGGGTGGAACTCCAGTGGCTCGCGCTCGTTTGGGCTCGAGCGGGTGCGCTGGACCGGCGAGGTGCCCTTCGAGATCCGGAAGATGCGAGCGCAGCCTGACGGCTTTATTCTGGAATTCACCCGGCCGGTCGATGCCGCGACGGCGGCGCGACCGGAAAACTACTCGGGATCAAGCTACACTTACACCTACCAGCAAAAATACGGGAGCCCGGAAATCGACTCGCAGCCGGTGGTCGTAAGTGATGCCCGGCTGCTGGCGGATGGGCGTTCTGTGTACCTGCGCTGCACGGGGCTGCGGGAGCGCTTCGTACACGAACTGCACACCGACGGCGTGCGCTCGGCGGCCGGTGATCCTGTCGCGAATCCGGTAGGATACTACACCCTGAATCGTCGGCCGATAGTCACGCCGTAGGCGCTCTCAGAATTCACGCGGACCGGGTCGGCGGACTATCCGCGCCGCGCGTCCCGTCCGGTCGGTAGCGCGGCCGCCGGTTCACGCGCGAGGCCGAGCAGCCGTTGGCGGCGTTGGCGAAGGATCGCGACATCGGAGTCGATCGCGATAGGGGTGAAGCCCACGGCACAGAGATGGGGCAGGTCGGCGAGGTTGCACACGAGGATGCCCGCAGGCTTGTCGGCGGCACGGGCCGCAGCGACCACGCGGGTGAGACATTCTTCGAACGGGGGCGCGTGACCGTTGCCCTGCACCGAGAGGTCGTGCGCAAGATCGGCCGGGCCGACGAAGAGCCCATCGACGCCATCGAGCGCGGCAATCTCGGCCACGTGCTCGATGAGGCGGAGCGATTCGATTTGGGCGAAGAAGAAGGGATGGGCGATCTCCTTCGAAACCAAAGATTCCAAGGACCGGATGATCGTGAGCAACGCACTAGGACCGGCCCACCCGGCGGAACCGAAAAAACACTGTCCGACTGCCACTCAAATGAGCCGGTCGGGCGGTCGCGGCACCGCTTGGGCGCGGGTTGGGTGTCCCAGCGTGGACCTCTCGCCGACCGTTCGAAGAAGAGCTAGTTGATCAACGGACTCGCGCTATGATATGCGGTCGCTGCTCGACTTGAGTGAGCGGAGTACACGCTCCGATTTCCTGGTGAACCCATCCGGTCATGCAGCTTGCCCTGGCGAATCGCTCACTCGCTTGGCCTGTGCCACGCTGTGCTGCCGAATGACATGCGCATAGGTGCGGAGTAGGGTGGCGCCTTTATCGGCACGGCCCATCCATTCCGCCACAACGGTGCGGGCACGCCTGCCACGAGTGTGATACTCGCGAAATAATGCCGAAGCGTGAGATGGCCGAGGCGCGTGCACTCGACCTTGGCACAGGCGGTTTCCAGCCCGTAGCGGCAGTCCTTGACGCGAGAAATCTTTCCGGTGGTCGGGAAGGCCGTCTTTTTCGCGTCGCGTTATGATGCGCGCGAATAGGTCGACGAAATCTGGAATTGCATCGATCGTGCGATCCGAGGACACGCCCTTGGTCCTGTGAATCCGCATCGTGGGTCCAAGCGGTCCGTTTGGGTTGAAGTCTTTGAAAGAGGTCCCTGGGCATTTGTCCTTTTCGCCTACGGCGTCGCTGATGCGTCTGCCGGTGTAGTCCGAAAACTCCGCCACCTCTGCCGCATCCTGAGCGCGATCAAGGCACCATTTCAGCCAGTTGGGTTCGTTGGAGGTACGATGGCGGCTTTTCGGGCGTCAGATCACCGGCCATGAGCTTGAAGACCTGCTTCATTTGTTCGAACGACGGCAGGTCTTTCTTTATCTTTGGCAGCGGCAGCCAAATGCTTTTCGAGATGCCTACGCCGCTCGCGAACGGGTCGTACGTGATCAACTCGGTCACGCGAGCAACCTCGAACCCATTCTGGAGGCGGGCGCGACACTGGTTCACGTAGCGCGCCGAATAAGATCGGCGCTAACTCAGCCGAAAGGAGGCATTCCTCATTTGCCTTTCATCGCTTCCGTATGCCTCATCATCTTTTTCGCGCCTCCGCCCTTCATCATCTTCATCATTTGGTCCGATGTGTTTCAGGATGTCGCATTGATCGGTTTAGAATGTTTCTGGGTGTCTCATCAGAGGTGAGCGCACGGGCCGGCGTCTCAGGACGTCTCATGAAATTCGGTGAGGTGTTATCCGAGTGGTATAACCAAAGTGGTATAAACAAAGAAGGTGGTATAAGAGCAGTTGAGCTAACTGAAAAAACTAACTCGGTGACGGGCATACGGTTCTTGAGGTCGAATAGGAATGCGAACAGACGTTTGGCTGCAGGCAACCATAGCGTACCTAGCCCGTCGGAATGATTGCGTAGTTATTTTGTGAACACAATGGGCTCTCGCGCTTGCGCCGCGCCAGGACCTGCACCTGGGAGAACGCCCCTTGATTGCGGCGGACGCGGATTGCGCTGAGGGAATTCCCGTATTCTGCGGCGTTGTAGCGAGCGTCCTGCGAGATGGAGGCGATAGAGGATCTCATGGAAAGGGAGGGTTCAAAACCAAGAACCTTCGCTTTGCGCCGTTACGACCGTCGCCGCCTGCGATGCGAAGCCGGGTAAGGCAGGCCAGATATTGGCCTTTTAGAGCTTATTTTTGCTCCTCTAAAGCTCCATGAAAGTAGCCGACAGCTTTCTGTGGTGAATCCAGAGTCCTCATTTTAAGCCGGTTTTGACGCGTCCGCTGTGATTCGAATCCGTGGCGGGCGGCCAGTGGGAGCTAAATTTTTAGCCCCGGCTAAATGCCGGCGTTCTCTACCCATTGAGCGCACCGTGGAAGCCCCGCGCCAACGTCGGCCGCGTGCGATGAACGCCCCATGTCAAAACTCGCTGCACTGGTCGGGCGGTGAGATGAACCGTTGTAATGGAACGAGAGTTTACGAGAGGTAGGACGACTGATCGGTCAAATCGGCACCGCCGAGAGGTTCTGGAACTGACGGTTTCGAGCCGAGATTGCGTTTCATTCACGGAATTGAACATCCCTAGGCGTATCTCTAGGAAAACCGCGTCGTTCCCCTAATCCCGCAACCGATCACCAGTCGGCGTGCTGGTGATCGGGTCGGATCGGACACCGTAAATTCGCCAGACGGTGTCTGGCTTTTCTTCGGCTTATCGAGTGTTGCGTCGGCTAGCGTGCGTTCTGGTTCGGCGCCTTGTCCACAATGAGCGGTGAGGGGAAGTCGGCGGCGCGTTCGCCGCCGCGGCTGCGGAGCCGTTTGTTTTCGATTCCCCCCTTGGGCTGATTGAGCGGGATATTCATTCCGCCCAATTTATCCATTTCCTCGTAGAGTTGGTTTTCCATCTTCTTGGCCAACTTCTGAAAGGCCGGGTTGTAGAGGAGATTGCGGGTCTCGTCGGGGTCGGCCGCGATGTCGTAGAGTTCGTCAGCGTCCCACAGGCCGTAGTAGGTGATGTATTTGTATTGGTCGGTGCGCAGCGCGAATGTGGTGGGCGTTTGCGGATAGTTTTTCTCCCAGTAATAAACGTAGAGGAAGTCATCCCGCCAGGGCTTCGTTTTGCCCACGGCCAGCGGCAGAAAACTTTCTCCGTCCATGTGCGCCGGTTTCTTCAGTCCCATGGCTTCCATAACAGTCGGGGCAACGTCGATGTTGCCGATCATCTGGTTGAGCACCGTGCCGCCCTTGATGAGTGAGGGACATTGCACGAGCATCGGAACCCGCATGGAGGCTTCATAGGCGACGCGCTTGTCGATCAAGCCATGTTCGCCGAACATGAAGCCGTTGTCGCCCATGTAAATCACGAGGGTATCTTCGTAGAGACCCATGTCCTTTAACTGCTGGAGCACGCGGCCGATGCTGTCGTCCACCGACGCAAGCGTCTCACAGTAGCGTTTGTAGTAACCTTCGATGTCGAGTTCGCTGTGATACGGGAAATCGACGCCATGCCAAGAGTCGCGCTGGTCGCGCAGCCAACGGGGTTGGAGGAGATTGCTCGATGTGCTCGCTTCGGTCGCCGGGCGGGTGAACTTCAGGCTCTTGAGCTTGCCCTCATATTTGGGTTCGGGGGTGAAGTTGGCGTGGACGGCCTTGTGCGAAAGATAGAGGAAGAATGGCTTCTCGGACGGTTTTTGCTGCTTCAGCCAATTGATCGCGTAGTCGGTTAATTCCGTGGTGATATAGCCCTTTTGCTTCACGCGCTCGCCGTCCACGTTGAGGGTGTAGTTTGGAGTAGGCGGGTAGTACTCACCCTGTCCGCGGAAGCTGACCCAGTGATCCCAGCCGGGCTGGGGTGCATCGCTCTCACCGCCCATGTGCCACTTGCCGATAAAGCACGTCGCGTAACCGGCCTTCTGCAGATATTGTGGAAAATAAACAGTGCCTGGCGGGATGGGCCGGTTGTTGTCGATCACGCGATGGCGGAAAGTGTAGAGACCCGTAAGAATGGACGCACGGCTCGGCGAGCACAGCGATGTAGTGACGAGTGCGTTCTTCACATAGGCACCTTGGGCGGCCATCGAATCCATCACTGGCGTGCGGGCGAATTGGTGCCCCAAGAAGCTCATGGCATCGTAGCGATGGTCATCCGAGAGGATGAACACCACGTTGCGTGGCTTCGCGCCGGGGATAGGCTCGGGCTCGATCGCTTGGGGCACAGGCACGGCGCGTAGGGTCGCCAAGCCAAAAACCAAGGTGAGAAGCGTGATAGGGCTGAGTTTCATAAGTGAGTGGGCCAAGGGGGTGCGATAGGCGTTTGATCCAAAGCGAGCCAGTGGCCGGCGTTCAGAAGATTGTGTTCACGCTGAACATCCAATTCATGGGTTCGCCCCATCTCCCGTTGGCGAGCAGATAGTTTTTGTCGGTGAGGTTGGAGGCCTTGAGGTTGAGCCCCACCCGGCGGCCCCAGAGCTTGGTATCATATTTGGCAAAGACATCGACGAGGCTGGCCGAGGGAATTACGCGGAGGCTATTCGCCACGGAGGCGTTGGAGGCACTGTAGGCGTTCTTGTAGTTGATGGAATGCCCGATCGACAATCCCTTGAGATCGCCACTAAAGGTGTAGCGTTGTATGAAGGCGAGCGACCGCGTGGGAGCGTTTGCTAGCGGCAACCCTTTACGGGTAACGAGAACTTCATCTTGCACGACCCCGCCATGAAAGAAACAGCCGTCGAGCGCGACCGTCCAACCGCTGGTAACTTGGTAATCGAGGCGGAACTCCATGCCTTCAGAGGATTCTTTACCCGAGGCGATCGAAATACTATTGGCCACGCGTTCGTCGGCTGGAGTAGCCGGGTTGTCGACCGCCTGAGCCGGAATAAACTGCGCAAGATCGACCTGCAACTGATCGTAGTAAGCTACCGAGCCGGTTAGCTTTTCCTTCAGGAGCCCGAATTTTAGCCCGAATTCGGTGATCTTGCCACGATTCGGCGGAACGGGATTGAGATAAGCGTCGCGGGCAAACTGATTTCGGAAACTCGTCGCCTTCTGCCCGTAGGCGCGCAGGTAATCCACGACGCCGCGATTCTGAAGCAAGTCCACCATCGTCGCGAGTTGGTAGGGATTCGCCTTCTGCGACTGCACCGTGTGCGTGGGAGCGGCGCCGATATTGGTGACCTCAGCCCAAGAATACCCCGTAAGCACCATCCAATGCTCATCGAAAAACTTAAGTGTGTTGACCGCCCGGTGATTGGTGAATTCCGAGGTTACATCACCACCGTTTCCACGGAAATAAATGGGTTGCTTGATGTCGGCGAGGGTCGCGATGGGATATCCGCCAGCCGCGTCTGCCGTGTTCCGAAATCGCAGCTGAGCGGGAGTCGCCTTCGTAATGCCCAAGGGAAAGAGGAGGCTATTGGCCACATTGGCGTTCGTGAACCGATACTGGGGGGTGACAAAATAATTCGTGTTAAACTCGGAGCCAAGGAGAAGGCTGCCCTTGACGCGGTCCTTGAGGCCATAGCGCAGCAGGACGTCCGAATTGTAGCCATGAATGCTATTGGCATTATCGTTAAACTGCGGCCGTTGGGTCGCGCTGTCCTGATTCCAGGTTGAGAACCCCGGGTAGATTCGCTTGCTGGAGTTATACTGCGCGCGCAGCGTGAGCCAGTCCTGCAGCGAATAGGTCCCGCTCACATTGTAGCAATCTTGGGTGTTTCTTTCCACGCTATCGGCTCCGGCGAAGTTGATGTTCCGACCGCGTCCCAAATTGGTGAGGTCGAAAGTGCCATTCACAATCGGGGCGACATTTAGTGTGGTACGGTCTCGGTGCAGCTTTTCGAATTCAGCAGTGAGTTCGAGTCCGGGGAGAGGGCGAACCGTCAACGAAGGGGCGATGACGTCGTAGTTCGCGAACTGGTCGGGGAACGGTCCATTGCGGTCGGAACCGGCAATCACAAGTCGATAGGCTAAAAATTCCCGACCACCAATTTCTATCGGCGCGGTGGTGTCGAGCATGCCTTGGATGAGCGAATCAGTGCCGGTGCTGACGCTGACTTTTGTGGTTTTTTTGAAGGTGGGGCGTTTGGAGATGTAGTTGATTCCGCCGCCAGGGTTCGAAAGACCGTAAAGCACGGAGTTGGGGCCCTTGAGCACCTCGACTCGTTCATAGGCTGCGGTGATGTAGACGCGACCGCCCGGGGCGTAGCCGTTTCGAAGCGGCTGGAGACTGAAACCGCGGGCGTTGGCCGTTTCGTTTTGCCCGGCCGTGCTGTTGATCGTCGTATATCGGGCGACGTCGTCGAAGGTCACGAGTTGCAGATCCTCGATCATCCGATTGTCGATCGCCATGATGGTGAAGGGTGACTTGGCGATATCGAGCGCCACTAGGGAGCCGGTCGTAGCCTGCTTGGCCCCGAATGTGTTATCGGTGCTGGTGCTGACACTGAACGGCGACAGGGCGACTACCTCGTCCCTTGCCGCCGATCCCGCGGCGGCCGCCGCCCCGGCATCAGCGGAGCGGCTTGAGGCTTTTTTTTCCGAAGTCTCCTTGTCTCGGGCAACGCGTGCGATGCGGACCAGTCCCGACTTGGGATCTTTGATCGCCTGAAGCTCGGTTCCCGCCAGTAGTAGATTCACCGCCTTTTCTGCACTGTAGTCCCCTTTGACTGTGTTGGTCCTCACGCCGGCGGTAACTTCAGCAGAGAAGAGCAATTCGGCGCCGGATTGGCTACAATACACCTTCAGGGTCTCTTCCGCCGCTCCAGCGGGAATGTCGAACGGGCGGGTCACTTCGCTGGCGAAAGTAGTCGCGGCGCCAAGCAGCAGTGCCAACACGACAGCCCGCATGATGCGTCCACAGGCACTTCGAGAAACGGGGGAGGGTAGGGGATTTGATTCGGTCATCTTGGGGGTTGGGGCGAGGGGCCTTCTTGCCACCGCTTAGAATACTCGACGCGCCACCTCCCGCTAAACCCCACAATAAATTACGGGATCACCTGCCACGTTGCAGCACGATCCGATCCGCATTTCTGCTGGCCTGGATCCCAAAGTCGTTCGCCAGCAGATCGACCAAGGCATCTAGGCGGTCGGCGCGAAGGGCTCCACTAATCTGAAATTGGCTGATGGAATCATCCGCCAGCACAAGCTGGGTGCGATTATGTTTGTTTAGCTCCGCCACCACTCGGGCCAGTGGCGTTTTGGAAAACTCGATGCGGGGAAGTCGCCACGAAAGATTCCCATTCAGGGCACTGTCATCGAGCTTTTCGATTTCAGCGGCGATGGAGCCAGGTTGAACCACTGTGCGGTGTCCCATTGAGATTGATGCCAGCACCTTGTGTTCAGCTTGCGGTAGCGATCCGGGAGCGGACAAAGTCTCCACGGACACTTTGCCTTCAGTCACAATCACCTCAATCGTCGGGGCACTCGAATCGACCGCGAAGGCCGTTCCGACCGCACGCACTTCGACGCCCCGAGCCGATACAATGAAGGGCCGCGCTGGATTCTTGGCGACCGCGAAGTGCGCTGCACCTCTCAACAAGGTCACCCTGCGAAACATCTCGGCGTAGTTCACTGTAATCTCCGCACCATCCTTTAATTCGACGACGGAGCCGTCCGGCAGGACCTGGGATCTGGGCTGTATAACCGTGACGGAGTTGGATGCGGCGGCCAGATGCTCTGCGCTCATCCCCGAACTTGGACGCAATTGCCAAAATGCTCCGCAGGCTAGAGCAGCCGCGAGCGCACCGCCCAGCACCACTCGGCGCACGCGACGCTTCTTGGCGCGGTATTCCAAACCGGCTAGGATCTCGTCGGTCGCGTTCGCATGACCCGCCCAATCGAGGTCATCCAATCGACGAGAAGATGAATCTGACGCCTCAGGCTTCATCGTCGAACAAGCTCCTGACGCCACGTTTAATGAGAAACTCGCGACACCGCGCGATACCGCGGGTCAGTTGAATCTCAACCCCCTTGTCGGATATTCCAAGTTGCTCTGCAATCTGGTGCACGGGAACGTCCTTTAATTTCCGCAGGACTACGACCTGACGGCACTTGGGCGGAAGCGAATCGATCGCCGAAATAAGTAATTGAATTTTTTCATTGCGACTGACCTTTGACCAAACGACCGGTCGATCTTCTGAGACGTTTAACTCTTGGAGAGTCCCCACATGTTCGATTGGCGAACGCCGATTCCGACGGATAATATCGATCGCCAAGTGTCTCGCGACTTTGAACAAAAACCCTTTCGCCGAGTTGATCGGCTGACTGGCCTTGGTTTTCCACACCCTGAGAAAGGACTCCTGAACCAAGTCGTCCACGTCGTGTATCGTGGGGAACGAACCCTGCAGATAAGATCGCAAGGATTGCGCATGAGGCTGAACCTCTTCAGCGAACCATCGCGTGCGACCTGTTTCTCGAGGGGGTATGCTACGGTCCAAAGTTGCTTTGGGGTTAGGTACTAAGGGTCCGGAGTAGTTGCGAGAATTTGCCGAGAGGCAACACTGAGATAATGGCTGCGAGCAAATTTTCCACGCTAACCTGGCGAGATTATTAGAACGGTGTTGTACGGCTACCACTGTTCCGGCCGCGTGGGTCGGTTCCCGAGAACGACGGCCCGCGCGCCACATCCGCGCTGATGGATCGGTGGGATACCGGCCTAGTTTTCTGTGTTCGCGACCTTCCAATCCATTGCCTGAAGGGCAAATCCTTGAACGTCCCCCGACGCGGACGGAAGTGGACGCAACTCGATTTCGTTCCGACCCGGCGCCAGCGCGATACGCGGTAAAGACACGGATTGAGGCCCGGTTGCACAAGAGGCCGAACGCAGCAATTCGCGATCATTCAAACGCACCGCGATTGGCCCGGTCCCGCTTAACGTGAGATTCAATTCGGCCGACAGCGGCCGGTCGAAAGGATTGTAGTAGGCGAGCCAAGCTGGTCCTTCAGCGCGTTGGGGACGGTCAGGATTTTGTAGATTTTGCACCCAGCCGCGGCCAAAGGTCGGATAGGTCGCCAGTGGAAGCTGCGGCTGGTTCGCGGGCCGCAGACGGACGATCATGCGATTACGGCCCGGGGGATCGAACTCCTCCTGGTAGCCGGCAGCGTGCAGTTTTTCCCGCATACTTACACCTCCATCCTGAAGCCCCCGCCCGTCGATGTAGAGCGCGGCAAAGCCCAGCGTTTCGAGTTGCTGGATGAATTGAGGAATGGGCAGTTCTGCGAGTTCCCGCTGCCAGTGGCCTCGCGCACGATTCTTGAGCGCGCCGTAGGTGAAACGGAAGTGATGCGTAAAGAGGTAAGGGCGAAAATGCTCGTAGTCGCGCATCGTGCCCGGTGGCGGGACTTCAGGGAATCCTAGCACGGGTAACTGAAAGATCATCGCTCCCGGCGGAAGATGGGCCTCGAGCCAGCGGCCCATTTCCCGATCTCGCTCGACCGCCGCGGTGATTTTCTGCCGATCGTCAGGTGCAAGGCGGGCCGGTACCTGGTCCCAAAGTCCCGCGGCGACGACGATCAAGGCAGCCGCGATCGATACCCAGCGTGGCCAGCGGCGTAACCTGCCCGAGAGCCAGATCGCGGCGAACAGCAGCGCGAGCGCGAGGATAAAAATGCTGAATCGATTAGTGGCCCGAAATACTTGAAGGCGGGCAAAGAAAGCGAGGACATTGCCAACGCCGCCGATGGCCGCAAAGAGCAAGATCCATAGTATCTGCCAAAAAGGGGCCGGCAGTCTTCTGGCGGGCCGCGCGGCGGCTCGACGGATGGCCACAAGCGCCAGCAAGCCGACCGCTGCGATGCCCATGAGGCCGAGGTACGGTGAGTAGCTTTCGGCCCGACCGAACGACCAGCGATCATAGCGCCGACCAAACATTGCGAGCCAGTCCGCCCGGTGGTCGCGGGGCGGGACGAGCATCTCGAGCGGCTTCAGTGCGTAGAGCTCGGTGCCGCGATAGTCACGCACGATGGGGTCGAGCTGCCGATCGGTGCTGCGCTCGAGCCATTGCGGGGCATTGAGCACGCAGAAGAAGGCAAGGGCGACGGCGATGGTCTCGACGCCCATGATAAGATTCTCTTTCCGCCGGGTCGCCAGCGACTGCCACAGTAGTGCCAAAGCCATCAACTGCAGGTACGCGAAAAGATAGTACGGGCTTCCCATGCCGAGCGCCATAGCGGTGCCGAGGCACAGCCAGCGGTGATGCTGAAGCAGGCGGTGGCTGCCGGCGACGAGCCAGGTGCTCACCAAAGCGAGCGGTACGGTCCAAGCAAGAACCAGTGAGAAGTGCGCGAAGCTGCGAAAGAAAAAATAGTTCGAGCAGGCAAACAATGTTGCACCGGCAACCGCCCACTCAACCCGAGCGCGCATCACGCGCGCTGCAGAGAAAAATGCCAGCGCCGCGCCCATATGTGCGAAGAGCAGGGCGAGGTTCGCGGTTTCGAACATGCCCAGATAACGCGAGACCCAGCCCATGACGGCGAAGATCGGTAGGTCGGTTTCCGCGTAGGTATTCCAGTTGGCGCCGAACGGCGCGCCGAGGCGCTGAATTAAATGGGGCTGAAATGGCAACCAGTCTCCCTCAGACGCGGCCTTAATCCGCGCGAACGTCTCGAGGGAGTCGCCGGCAAATGACACAGGAAAGTGCCATGCTGAAACCGAGGTCTTGGAGTAAAACCAAACCCAGACCGCAGCAACGAGTGCGGCTAAGCCGAGAGGCGCCAAGCGTGCAGCAGCGCTTTTCAGAGGCGGAAAATAATTGTTGAAGGGGAATACGGCAGGGGACGTTGCCGTGGGAGGGGAGCGATTCACACAGAGAAGTTTGACCGGTTTGGAAAGCAAGGCTGGATTGAGCGGCGCATCATGCATTCGGTCTGTTTTGGCAGAAATCCGGCCCGCGCTTCGTGGCCAGGTGCGGGCGCTGATCTAAGCCGCGCGATTTCCTCCGCTTAACCAAATCCTCGGCGCGCGCACCTATTTTTGAACTCCAGCGAAACAGAATCCAGGTCCCCGCGAGCTGATCGCTGCGCTCGACTTCATTGAAGAGCGAGGCGAGGGCCGCGTATTCACGCTCCCTAGATGAATCTTTGCATCGGGTCTTGATCTCACGCCATTTCTCCTGTGCCGCCAAATTGCTGAGCCGATCTTCGCTGTCAGCCGCATCAAGCAAGGTGTACAACAATTGAGCTTCTTCTGCTTTGGTCATGATATCATGGGATCATGGCAGGTCACATTGCTCTAACCGCCGACCAGCGGCACGGGTAGATTCAAAGGCGAGTTCGGAGAATGAGTGGGGAGTTTTAATTCACCCGGAGATTACAGCGAAAAGGAGGCTAAGGAGAATCGGCTGAATAAAGTTTAATCTCAGCTTCAGGAAATTTTAATCCGCTGTCGATGGCCGGTGACGACTTCCTCAACGAATCGCAACACAGACCTCTCGCACGTGGCCGCGCAGCCAGCGATGCGCTTGGTCGGCGTCCAGGCGGGGATGCCAGAGCATCGAAACCGTAAATTCGGGCGGACGGACCGGCAGGGGAAAGCTATGCATCCCTTCGCGCAGATTTCCGGTGTGGCGCTCGGGGACACTAGCAATCAGGTCCGAAGCGCGAGCCAGAGCCAAGGCGGTGGAGAAGCCACCGACGACGGCGACGGCGATTTCGCGTTTCAACCCGAATGGCTCTAGTGCCTCGTCGATGGGATCCCGGTCGATCCCCGCCCTCGAAACTGAAATATGTCTGCCTGCCGCATAGCGAGCGGGCGTGATTTTCCCCTTGGTCAGGGGATGCCTCATTCGCACAACCCCGATGTATCGATCTTGGAACAGGGCCTGAGTGCGGACCTCCGGACTGGTTGTCTCTTCCACGACACCCGTTTCCAAATCGACGCTTCCGTCGCGTAGCGGCGTGCTATCTTTATTTGGCTTTTGAACGAAGCGGAGGCGCACGCACGGAGCCTCCGCACTAATGCGGGCGATAAGGTCAGGCCCGAAGTTTTCCACGAAGCCTTCGCTGGTCCTGAGCGTGAAGGTCCGGAGGAGCTGTTTGGGATTGAGCTTCTCGGTGGGGCGCAGGACCGCCTCGCCTCCTTGTACGAGCTGACGCACACGCTCGCGGAGTTCGAGTGCTCGGGGTGTCGGGACGAGGCCGCGGCCCGCTCTCACCAGCAGCGGATCTCTTGTCGTCTCACGCAACCGGGCAAGCGCCCGGCTCATGGCCGAAGGGCTGAGTCGCAATCGTCGGGCCGCGCCCGCCACGCTACCTTCCGCTAGGAGCACATCCAGGGTGACAAGGAGATTGAGATCGGGCCGCGACATCCGTCCACCCTTTGTCTGTATGGCGTCAAACGCACGAATAAAGTGCAAACGGTGCGTCTTCCGCCATGTCACGGTAAGGGGTATTGTTCGTACATGTTGCCGACGACCAATGCAGGACGAAACGAGGGAGTTGTTGAAAAGGAACCCCATGCACTTTCTGTTCGGGGCGCTCTTGCCGCCCTGTCGCTGTCGATGCTGCTGTCGTCCCTCGGCACGAGCATCGCAAATGTCGGCCTGCCCGCGCTGGCCCATGCGTTCGAGGCTTCCTTCCCGGAAGTTCAGTGGGTCGTTCTCGCCTACCTACTTGCCGTTACTTCCTTGATTGTGAGCGTGGGACGGATTGGTGACTTAACCGGGCGCCGCCGTTTACTGCTAGTTGGGATTGTTTTGTTTACGGTGTCTTCGGTTACATGCGGTCTGGCTACCGCGCTTTGGGTCGTGATCGGCGCACGGATGGTGCAGGGGCTCGGAGCGGCTATCATGATGGCTCTCACCATGGCTTTTGTCGGGGAGATAGTCCCGAAGGCAAAGACCGGCAGTGCCATGGGCTTGCTGGGAGCGATGTCCGCGATTGGCACTACGCTCGGCCCAGCCTTGGGCGGCATTCTAATCTCCGGATTCGGTTGGCGGGCGATCTTCCTCGTCAGCGCACCGCTCGGTGTCGTCAGTTTAATCCTCACGCACTGCTATCTGCCGTTCGAGCGGAACATCCCACGGACCGCTGGGGCGACTTTCGACGGTGTGGGCACACTGCTGCTGGCTCTAACGCTGGCGGCCTATGCCCTCGCGATGACGCTGGGGCGGGGCCACTTCGGTTCGGTCAACTTTGCTCTACTAGTTAGTGCTTTATTGGGCCTTGGCCTCTTCGTGTTCGTTGAGGGAAAAGCAGCGTCGCCCTTGATCCAAGTGACGATGTTCCGGGATACCAGACTGAGCGCTAGTCTTGCGATGAGCGCGCTCGTCTCGACGGTGATGATGGCGACCCTCGTGGTCGGACCGTTTTATCTCTCTCGTGTACTCGGACTCCGTCCGGCGACTGTGGGTCTCGCGTTGTCGGTCGGACCGTTGGTTGCCGCGCTGACGAGTGTGCCAGCAGGTCGACTCGCGGACCGGTTGGGGGCGCAAAGCATGGTCTTCGTCGGACTCGTCAGTATGGCGGCCGGGCTGTCCATCCTATCCGTGCTGTCGGTAACGTTTGGGATCTCAGGCTACGTGGCGCCTATCGTCGTGGTGACCGTCGGCTACTCACTGTTTCAGACGGCCAACAACACTGCCGTCATGGCAGGCATCCCATCGGCTCAGCGGGGAGTCATTTCCGGTCTGCTCAATCTATCGCGCAATCTCGGGCTCGTTACTGGTGCCTCGGTGATGGGTGCGATCTTCACGATGGCTTCGGCGACGACGGACCTTGCCACGGCGCGGCCTGCAGCCGTTGCTCACGGTATGCGGATTACGTTTGCCGTCGCGGCAACCTTGGTCGCGGGCGCACTCACCATCGCAGTTGCGAGTCGGGCTCTCGCGGGACGCCGACCTGCAATGTGAATGCCTCCTCCTGATGCCCCGCTCAGCCGAGCCTACTCGGTCTCGCGAGAGATAGTTTAGCCAGCCAACGTCGCTCTTAAGAAGCGAGAGGCAGGTGGACTGTGAACCGGCTGCCGCGGTCGATTTGGCTTTCGACTGTCACTCGACCGTTGTGGGCGGAGCAGATCGCTTTAACGATGGATAGACCAATACCAGCACCGCCGATTTGGCGGCTGCGGGCGGCATCGACCCGGAAGAAGCGATCGAAGACCTGCTGTTGGGCATCCTGCGGAATTCCAATGCCCGTGTCGTCCACCTCGAATACGGCCTCATTGCCCCGCGCGGCGACCGAAAGTTTGATGGCGCCGCCGGATGGGGTGTACTTGATGGCGTTGTCGAGGAGGTTTACGATGACCTGTTTCAGTCGGGCACGGTCGCCTTCGACGGTGACAGGTTCTGGCGTCTGGCAGGAAATGGTCAGGCCTTTGTCCTCGGCCAGCAGCCACATTTGCTCGGACGTGACGGCGACCAGCTTGGCGAGGTCAAACCGTGAATGCTCGCTGCGCGCGTCGCCTGCATCGAGACGGGAGAGCGCAAAGAGGTTCTCGACAATATTGGCGAGCCGTTCGACTTCTTCGAGAAGGTTGTCCGCAGTTACACGCTCGTCGGCTTTAAAATGTTGGCGCTGCACCATGGCTTCTAGCTCGCTGCGCAGAATTGTAAGCGGGGTACGCAGTTCGTGCGATGCGTCGGCGAGAAATCGACGATTGTGCTGAAATGAATCGTCGAGCCGGGCAATCATCCCGTTCAGCGCCTGCGACAGATGCTCGAATTCGTCGCCGGAGTTTGGCACTGGCAGCCGCTCGCTCAACGAGTGCGAAGTGATGCGCTCGGCGCTGCGGGTGATCTCCTCGACGGGGCGCAAGGCGCGACGCAGCAGCACCACGCTCCCGCCCAGCGCGACTAGGGCCACGAGTACGAATGCCGTAACCAGGAGCACGAGGAGACGACGGAGTTCAGACAGCGTGGGAGCCAGCGATTCGCCGGTTTCCACGATCATGCCGTCGCTCGTGACGACGGTGGCAATGACGAGTTCGGCGTCATTGAGTTGCCGTTCCTTGCGGACACCGGCGACGCGCGGTGGCGCGGAAATTTGCCGGGGATCGAAGCTCAGGTCCACCGGTGGACCGGATTGGTAGAGAATTTCGCCATCAATCCGAGCGATCCGGACGAAGCGCGCGCTGGCCTCGGGAGCAAAGGTGTCCGTGACGGTATCAGCCACGGAGCGGTTAGCTGAGGGCAAATGGCCGCCGAACAGTAGCACAATGCGTTCGGCCCGTTTGCGCTGGGTCTTGCCGAGTGTGGTTTCTAGATACTCCCGGAGACCGAGATGAAGCAGCGCGCACGCTGCCGCGAAGACGACGGCGAGCCAAACGGCATACCATGCGACCAGACGGTAGCGCAGCGAGCGGATGTTCATACCGTCGTGTCATCTTCCTCGCTCAGGCAGTAGCCCGCACCTCGCACGGTGCGAATCAGTTTCACGGAATGGGCGAGATCCACTTTTTCGCGAAGGTGGCGGACGTAGACGTCGACGATATTCGTCAACCCCTCGAAACTCTCATCCCAAACGTGCTCCAAGATCATCGTGCGGGTCAGTACGCGGCCGGCATGGGCTAGCAAGTACTCAAGCAGTGCATATTCCTTGGAGGTGAGTTCAATTCGCTTTCCCGCCCGGCGCACCTGCTGGGTGAGCCGGTCCAGTTCCAGATCGGCGGCGCGTAGTACATGGGTGCGATTGGTGGGCGGCCGTCGCAACAGCGCGAGCAGACGCGCGCGCAATTCGGCAAACGCAAAAGGCTTGGTGAGGTAATCGTCGGCCCCGATCTCCAGCATCTCGACCTTGTCCGAAGTCGCATCGCGGGCGGTGAGGACGAGCACGGCGGATTTTATTTCCTGGCGGCGCAGGCGCTTGAGTACTTCCGCACCGCTGAGGCCGGGGAGCATCAGGTCGAGGATGATCACGTCGTAGTCACAATTCGTCGCACGCAGCCAGCCGGTGTCCCCGTCGTAAGCGACATCGACGGCGTAGCGCTCGGCGCGAAGTCCGCGCACGATCGCATCAGCGACTTTTCTTTCATCTTCTATGAGCAGCACGCGCATATTCGAGCGATGGTCACAGGCTAGCAGAAGCACCATTAAAAACTAGGGAGCAGGGGATTAAATTTCATTCAGAAACTTTCGACCGAACGACCGTTATGGCAAAGTCCGCTTCGTGAAAATCTCCGCGACCTTTGTCGCTCCCGTCCTAGCCAGCCTGCTTGCCGGCTGCGCGCAAACCACCACTCCCGCCACGCTCACGCACGTGAAGACGGCCCCGGAAGCAACGAGCGCACGGGAAGCGCAGGTCAAGGAAGGTGCTTTGATAGTCTTTTCCGCATATGAAGTGGGTCCCCCTTCTCTGACTGAGATCGATGCGGATATGCGTTACCACACCGATTACGAAGTGCAGAATTCGCAGGGTCAACTGGTCGCCAAGGTGAAAAATCGTGCTTCCGCGTTTGGGGAGTCGCCGGCAACCGTTCGACTGCCCGTTGGCAGTTATCAGGTTCTCGCCCGCGCTAACGGTTCGGGCCGGGTGGCCATCCCCCTCGTTGTCACCAGTGGGCGCACGACTGTCCTGCACCTGGAGGAAGGCGGCAAGCCCACTGGTGCCGCCGCCCCGCTCGAATATGATGAAGTCCGAATCCCGGGAGGACGTGTAGTTGGGTGGGGTATGGTCACTGCCATGGAGACTCGGCGTTGAAGGTCGTTTCCCATTTTCTCATGAGTTCTTACTTTGCGCATGCGGGAAAAGTCAGGGCTGGGTGGGGACCGGCAGCTCAATGGCTGCGGCCCGTCCTTCGCGTCGCCTTGGGAATTTTGCTCGGCACGATCCTGTCGGCCGGCGCTAGCCACGCGGCCGATGCTGAGCCGGTAATCGGGGTGGCGGCCGTCACCCGCGAGACGTTAGGGCGCGATGTAATTGTGCAGGCGGAATTTAAGCCTTATCACGAGGTCGAACTCCACGCCAAGGTCGCGGGGTACCTCAAGACCATGCAGGTCGATATCGGCGATCAGGTGAAGGCGGGGGATTTGATCGCCGTGCTCGAGGTTCCGGAGTTGAAGGGCGACCTAGCGCGTGGGGAGGCGATAGCAAAAAGAGCTGAGGCGAATTACAAAGAATCGCATATCAACTATACCCGGTTGCTCGCGGTGAACCGGGCGCAATCGAATCTCGTTTCGCAACAGGACGTCGATGCGGCGGAAGCTCGTGACGCCGCGGGAGCTGCGGCGGTGGCGGAAGCCAAGTCGGATTTGGAGAAGTATCGTACCCTTGAGGCCTACACGCGGATCACGGCGCCATTCGACGGCGTGATTACCAAGCGATTTGCTGATGCGGGTGCTTTGATCCAAGCAGGCATTTCGTCGAGCACCCAGGCAATGCCGCTAGTGCGTCTCTCGCAGAACGATCGTCTGCGTCTGGTTTTTCCGGTCGCGATGAGCGTTGCGGCTTCTGTGGTGGTGGGCGATGCGGTGGAAATCAACTTGGGCTTGAATCGACGATTGGCCGGCAAGGTGGCCCGGTTGAGCCGGCGGATTGCCATGGAGACGCGTACGATGTTGGCCGAGGTCGATGTGCCCAATGAGGACTTGAAACTGATCCCCGGGATGTATGTTTCCGTGACCCTCAAGGTCGACCAACGGGCTCAGGTACTGACGATCCCAGTAGAGGCCGTGTCAGGTACCAAGCACCCGACGGTATACGTAGTGGGCAAGGACCGCCAAATCGAGGAGAGGGAGGTGAAGCTCGGCGTCGAAACACCCACCCGGTTCGAAGTTCTGTCGGGGTTGCAACAAGGCGATCTGGTCATGATCGGAAATCGCGCCCAAGTCCGAGTCGGCCAAAAGGTCAGCACCAAGGTAATCCAAATCGCCGCCGCGCCATGAACCCGCCCCATACTCCGGAGGAACTGGCGGCGCTGCGAACGTTCGACACCTGCACGCTGGCGAATGCCATCGAGACCTTTCGCGTTCGCCTGCGCAACGAAGGGTTCGGCTCAGGCACGTCCCGCTGTGTTTTCCCGAAGATGGCTCCGATGGTCGGATATGCTGCGACGATCAAGATTCGTGGCTCGTCGCCGCCCACGACCGGTGCTGCGACCTACGTAGAGCAAACCGATTGGTGGGATTACATCCTTTCGCTTCCTGCGCCGCGCGTAGTGGTAGTGCAAGATGTGAGTTACGCTCCGGGCCGCGGCGCGCTGCTCGGCGAAGTCCACGTTAATATCTTGCGGGCCCTTGGCTGCGTCGGCGCCGTCACAAATGGTTCGGTCCGGGATATCCCCGCCATCGAGAAACTGGGCTTTCAATTTTTTGCGAGTGGGCTCTCGGTGTCTCACTCCTATGTGCATATCGTGGAGATGGGACACTCCGTGCAGATCGATGGATTGACCATCGAATCGGGTGACCTCGTCCATGGCGACCTGCATGGCTTTCAGACCATTCCGCGCGAGACGGTTTCTAGACTGCCGGAGATGGCGGCAAACATTGTCGCGCGGGAAAAAGCGCTGATTGCCCTCGCGCAATCGCCGAATGTGTCCGTCGAGACATTGAAGGCCGCGGTCGCGGGCCCATCGCCGTCGCTCTGAGCGACGCGATGACTTGTCGGGCAACGTCTACTTTTCTTCATGTCAAGGTTTTCCATCCGGTATCCTTATCTCATTTTGGTGTTTTGCCTGATCACGTGCGTCATCGGCGTGACAAGCTTGGTGCGCATGCCGGTGGATCTTTTTCCGCCGATCAAGATACCGGTGGTGGTGGTCGCCACTTTTTTTTCCGGCATGCCTCCCGAGCAGATCGAGGCGGATATCACCGGGCGCTTCGAGCGTTTCTTCACCCTCGGCAGCGGCATCGACCATATCGAGTCGCGATCGTTGCCTGGCGTGAGCCTGATCAAAGTTTATTTTCAGCCGGGTACGAACGCGGACTCGGCGGTGACGACCATCGCGAACTTGGCAATGGCAAATCTGCGACGCCTGCCACCTGGCACGTTGCCACCTGTCGTCCTGAAGTTTGACGCGTCGAGCTTGCCGGTATGCCTCATCACCCTGAAGGGCGAAGGGCTAAACGAGGCGACTCTGCGTGACATGGGCCAGTATGCGGTGCGCAATCAAGTGGCCAACGTGCCCGGTGCCTCCGTGCCGCAACCTTTCGGAGGCAAGTACCGGCAGATCATGGTGTACGTCGACCCGCTCAAACTGGAAGCGAATCAACTAAGCGTGATGGATGTGGTGCGCTCGGTGAACGACTCGAATCTCATCTTGCCGGCGGGTAATGTGAAGATCGGACCGATCGATTACAGTGTCTACGCCAACAGCCAGATCGCGCGGATCGACGACATCAACCGCGTGCCGTTGAAATCCATCGGCGGTGCTTCGGTGCTGGTGGGTGATATCGGTGAGGCCCGGGATGCTTCGCAGATTCAGAATAATGTAGTGCGGGTCGATGGACAGCCGTCGGTCTATCTGCCGGTGCTGAAACAGGGCGGCGATGCCAACACCATCGCCGTCGTCGATGGTATCAAGGGGGCGGTTTCGCATCTCGTCGATGTGCCGAAGCAACTCGATGCCAAAGTGGTCTTCGATCAGTCGACGTTCGTGCGCAATGCGATTGAAAATCTCATCCACGAAGGCGCCATCGGACTGGGCCTGACCGGGGTGATGATTTTGGTTTTTCTCGGCAGCATGCGGGCGACGGTGGCCGTGTTTTTGTCGATACCGCTTTCGGCCCTCGCAGCGTTCATCGCCCTCGCCGCCGGCGACAACACCGTCAACTCGATGATCCTCGGCGGCCTCGCACTGGCGTTCTCCCGACTGATCGACAATTCGGTCGTCGTGCTGGAAAATATTTTCCGGCACCTTGAGTTGGGCGAGACGCCGGAGGTCGCGGCCGAGAAGGGCGGTCGAGAGGTCGCGCTGCCGGTGCTTGCCGCGACGCTTACGACGGTCGTGGTGTTTTTTCCGGTGACGTTTCTTTATGGCGTGAGTCGCTTTCTCTTTACTGCGCTCGCCCTGTCGGTCGGGTTGTCGATGTTTGCCTCCTATGTCGTGGCCCTCACGGTGGTGCCGCTGTTCTGCGCGAAATTCATTCGCGGCCATGGTCACGACGACGGAAAACCGAAATCATGGGGCCCGCGGTTCAACCGTTGGTTTAACAGCCGATTCAACGGCATGCTGGACCGCTACGAAGGGTCGCTCAAAATCTCGCTGCTGCGGCCGGTGGCGACGGTGATCGGCATCACCGGAGTCTTTATTCTCAGTCTCGGATTTTTTCCCTTTATCGGTAAGGCATATTTTCCGCGCACTGATCCGGGCCAGTTTGTCATCAATCTGAAGGCCCCTACCGGGACGCGACTGGAGAATACCGATAAGATTATCACCCAAGTCGAAGCGATCATCCGTGAGGTAGTGCCGGCCAACGAGCTGAGGATCGTGGTATCTAACGTCGGCGTTACACCGGGCTTCTCCTCCATTTACACGCCCAATTCGGGTTCGCACACGGCGTTTGTCCAAGTGGGCCTTCAGCCTGAGCACAAGACGGACAGCTTCGCCTACATGGACCGCGTGCGGGCGCGATTGGCGGCGGATATGCCGCAGGTGTCTGCTTATTTTCAGACGGGAGGCTTGGTGGATGCGGTGCTCAATCTTGGTCTGCCGGCCCCGCTCGATATCCAAGTGAGCGGGGCGAATTTGGAGAATACGCACCGGATCGCGGTGGAGATCGCGCAAAAAGTCCGGGCCCTGCGCGGGGTAAGCGATGTGCTGGTGCCGCAGGACATCGATGCACCCGCGCTCCAACTCGACATTGATCGTGAGCGAGCGGGCGCGCTCGGTTTGAACACCAAGGAGGTTGTCGGTAATTTGATCACCGCGCTAATGTCCAACCAGATGATCGCGCCGAGCTACTGGGTGGATCCCAAGAGTGGCAACGACTACCTGCTGACAGTGCAGTATCGCGAGAATACGCTGAAGAATCTCGCGGACCTTGGCACCGTGCCACTGCGCGGGACCGGGCGGGATAGCTCGACGCGATTGGATGCCATGAGCCAGATTCGGCATATGGAGGCGCCGACGGAGATCGACCACTACCAACTTAAACGGGTGATCGATGTCTACGTTTCGCCTTCGGGTGAGGACTTGGGCGCGGTGTCGGCTGCGGTCGACAAGATCATCGCCGAGACGAAGCTCCCCGACAATGTGCGCGTGACGGTGCGTGGGTCGGTGCAGGCCATGCAAACGTCGTTTCGCAGCTTCGGCCTCGGATTACTGCTTTCGACGGTGCTGGTGTACCTGATCCTCGTGGCGCAGTTCGAGTCTTTCATTGATCCCTTATTGATTTTGCTCGCCGTACCGACCGGGCTGGCGGGCGTGCTGGCGATCATGTGGCTCACGAATACGACCCTCAACGTGATGTCGCTGATGGGCGTCGTGATGATGGTGGGCATCGTGGTGTCGAACAGCATCCTCATCGTGGAATTCATCCGCCGATTGCGGGCGGATGGCATGCCGCTGAGGGAGGCCGTAGTCTTTGCCTGCCGCGTGCGATTGCGCCCTGTCCTCATGACGTCTCTCGCTACGTTGATCGGCCTGATTCCAATGGCGTTGGCCCTGGGGGCGGGCAGTGAAGCCTACGCGCCGCTGGCGCGGGCGATCATCGGCGGGCTGGCCGTTTCCGTGGTTTTGACGGTATTCATCGTGCCGGCGGCGTACCTCATTGTTCACGGCCGCAAGGGATCGGTGGTCTTGCCGCCCGAGCCTCTGCCGGCGGAGTCGTCGTCGACGGAGCCAGTGCCGGAGGTGGCCACATGAAGGCCGTCGCTTGGTTGGTCGCCGTCGCTGCATGCTGGGGTACACTGGCGCTGCACGCAGCGGAGGGCGAGGTGCTCACACTCGCCGCGGCTCGGGAGCGCGCGCTGAAGACGCATCCCCGGATCACTGTGGCCCAGTTGCGTGCGATGGTGGCGGACGAAGCGGTCACGGAAAGCCGGGCGGGATTCTTCCCCTCGCTGGCGCTGAATGCCACGACGGTGGCAGCAGGAGAGCAAATCACGCGCATTTCCGCAGGCAGCCTCAGCAACTCGCAAATTTACGATCATACTGGCATCGGGGCGACTCTCAGTATGGTGGTAACGGACTTCGGTCGTACGGCCAATCTGGCCGACGCGGCGAGGAAGCGAGCGCGGGCAGCGGGTGCGGATATGCTGGCGACACAGGCGCAATTGCTCCTCGAGGTGGACGCGGCCTACTTCGGCGCGCTGAAGGCCAAAGCCGTTCAGGCCGTGGCTGCGAAGACCCTTTCGGCGCGGCAGGCCCTGCTCGACCGTACAAGCACATTTGCGCAGAACCAACTCAAGTCCGAGTTGGAAGTGCGCTTCGCGCAGGTGGGCGTCGATGAAGCCCGCCTTCTGATCGATGAAGCGGAAAAGGACTGGCGCGCGTATCTCGTGATACTGGGCACGCTGGTCAGTCAGCCCGACTGGTCGTCGCCGCCGCAGCTGGAGGAATCTAGCGTGAACGTGGATTTACCCGCGCAGGTCGAGCCGCTCATAGAGTTGGCGGTCAGGCAGCGCCCGGAGCTGCTCCGGCAGCGATCGGAGGGTGAGGCGGCGCGAGCGTTGGCGCGCGCCGCGCGGGACGCGCGTCTGCCCACCGTGTCCGTGCTGGCGGCAGCCGGCGTCATACCGACGAACGATCCTCATTTCGAACACACCTATGCGGCGGGCGGAATTAATGTGAACGTGCCGCTATTTACGGGCGGGCTCTATCGTTCACGGCAGCGGCAAGCGGAATTGCAGGCAAGCGCCGCCGAGGCGGCTTTGAAGGATCAGCAGAACGGCGCGATGCGCGACGTGCGCCTTGCTTGGCTCGAAGCGGATCATGCACGACAGCGTATCGCTCTGACCACGAGTCTGCTCAACAATGCCAATGCCGCCCTGACACTGGCGAGAACGCGGTTTGATCAGGGCCTGAGTTCCATTGTGGAACTCAACCAGGCGGAACTCGCGCAAATCTCGGCCGACATCGCCCATGCCACGGCGAACTACACCTATCGGGTGCGCCGCGACATGCTCGATTATACGACGGGCAGCCTGCGCTGAGGATAAAGCCGAGCATACCCGCTCCTGATGCCGCCTCTCTCGAATGTTACGGTCTGCTGAATCGATGATTAAAGATCATTCAGAATATTTTTTCTACGCGGATAAGCGCTATAATTGTAACCATGAAAATCCCGCTTTCGCTCGTTGTGCTGTCCGGAATCGTTCTCGCCTCGGTTGGTGCGGCTGCAAAGGCACCGCCCATGACTGAAGTGGTGGGGCCGGGTAGCCCAGCTTCAGGCGAGGTTGCCGCCAGCGGCGGACTCCGAGTGTACTCAGGGCGCCCCTCGACCGCTTTTGGCGGAGATACGGTCCCCGCTTTCGAAAACACGGTTTATGAAATTCGCTCCGATGAGGGGAAGCTACTCGAAACGGTCCCCAATGTTTATGGCAGCCGTGTCGGTGAGCTTCCGACCTTTGTGAAGCTGACCGCGGGCAGTTACCGCATCATTGCCTGGTCGCCGCAGCGCGGCTTGGTCACCGTGCCGGTTATTATCTCAGCTGGCCGGACCACCGCGGTGCGATTCGACAAGATCAAACAAAAGTAAGGCGTCGGGCATGCGGGCGCGCCCACTCGGCGCGACGCGATGACACGTTCAAAGATTTTGGCTTAGAGGGTCGACTGACGACTAAGCAAAGGCTCCCGCTTGCTTGGTGAGTTGCTTTTCCAAGCTGCCGCACACCAGCTCGCAAAGTTTCACAATGGAAGGGTCGGCGATAGAGTAGAAGACCTGCAGGCCTTCCTTTCGGCGGGCAAGGATATGGGCCTGGGTGAGCGTCTGCAGATGGCGAGAGATGTTGGCCTGCGTCCCGCCGATATTGGCCACCAGCGCGGTCACATTTTTCTCGCCGTCGAAAAGCGCGTGGATCAGCCGCAGCCGCATGGGTTCGGAGAGGACGGCGAAGCGCCGGGAGATAAGCTCAATGGCTTCGGTGGATAAGGCCGGATGCTTGGGCATGCGAAAACGGAGCACACGCTTGACACTTGTTCAAGTAAATGCGTATATGCGCATATACAACTAATGCGCATATGAAAATCGAATCCCTCATCCGGTTGCTCGCAGGCTCATTTGTTTTGCTTGGCGTCGCGCTCGCGCATTGGGTGAACGAAGGTTGGCTGCTGCTGCCTGGGTTGGTGGGCGCCAATTTGGTTCAATCGGTGTTCACCGGGTTTTGCCCGCCCAGCCTGATCCTTCGCCGGATCGGTTGGCTGGATGAAGCTGGGATGATCCACTGGGGTGGGGTGCAGGTGACCCCCAAGGCAATCCGCCGCGGCTAGCATCACCGGACAAGAAGCTCTCCCATGAAACGCCTGCTGCCGCATCTCTCGCTCGTCGGTGTAGTTCTATTTGCGAGTTGCTCGCGGCAGGCACCTCAGGCGACGACGACCGGGTTGCCCACGATTCGGGTCGTGGCGAGCGCAGTGCATTTCGAGTCGGTCCCCGAATTTGTGGCTTTGGCCGGTACGGTGCGACCGGCGGAGCGCGCCCAGATCGCCGCGAAGTTGAGCGGCATGATCGAAGAGTTGAACGTAACGCTCGGTCAAGCCGTCGGCGTCGGGCAGGTCTTGGGCCGAATCTCCGCGGCGGAAGTCACCGCGCGTCTGCGTCAGGCTCAAGCCCAACTCGCGCAAGCGGAACGCGACCTCGCGCGAGAGCAGGAACTACTCGCCAAGAATGCGAGTCCGGCCGATTTGGTGAAAAGCCTGCAGGATCGCGTGGTGCTAACGCGGGCGATTGTAAGCGAAGCGCAGACGATGCAGGATTACACCGTTGTCCGCGCCCCCTTTGCGGGTGTCGTTGCGGGAAAGTTCGTCAACTCCGGGGACTTTGCGACACCGGGACTTCCGTTGCTCGCCCTAGAAGGAAACGGCGGACTTCAAGTTGAGGTCGCGGTGCCTTTCAATCTCGTCCGCCTCGCTGAGATTGGAGCGGTCGTTTCCGTGGAGTTGCCTGACGCGGGTACATCGTTCTCCGGAAAACTGGCCGAAGTCTCTGGTGCGGTCGATCCCGCGACCCGAACCGTTTTAGTCAAAATCAACGTGGCGGAATCTTCCGCGCTGAGATCGGGTCAGTTCGTCCGGGCGCAGTGGCCGGCGGGGAAATTGCGGGCGCTTATGCTACCGGCGTCTGCCCTCACGGTTCTTGGCCAGATGGAACGGGTTTTTGTCGTCGTGGATGGCAAGGCGCAACTCCGCCTCGTCAAGACGGAGTATAGACGCGGCGACCGCGTGCAAATTCAAGCGGGGCTGGAGCCTGGCGAGATCGTCGTGCTCTCTCCGCCGGCCACTTTGCGGGACGGTTCACCGCTGGAGATCGCGCCGTGAATGCCTCCTCGTCAAAGCCCGTAGTGCCTGGCCTTGCCGGCCGTCTCGCCGCGTTTTTTATCGATTCGAAGCTCACGCCGGTCGCGGTCATCGCGTCGATGCTGCTGGGGTTGTTTGCGGTTTTTATGCTCCCGCGCGAGGAGGAGCCCCAGATCAAGGTGCCGATGATCGACGTGCTGGTGAGCATGCCCGGTGCTTCGCCCACCGAGGTGGAGAATCGGCTGACGCGACCGATGGAAAAACTGCTCTGGGAAATTCCTGGCGTGGAATACCTCTACTCCACCTCCAGCCCCGGCAGTGGACTCGTCATCGTGCGCTTCGTCGTCGGCACCGACATCGAAACGGCGCTCATGAGACTCAATCAGAGACTTCAGGCCAACGTGGACCGCCTACCGCTGGGAGTGTCGCCACCGCTGGTGAAGCCCCGTACCATCGACGATGTGCCGGTGCTCGCGCTCACCCTGCATAGCTCGATGCGCGATCATCTCACGCTTCGGCGCCTCGCCAGCCAAATGGATGATGCCATCAAATCCATTCCCCAAGTGGCGGAGACGAATGTTATCGGTGGGGTCCGGCGGACGGTACGTGTTTCTCTCGACCCGGCGACGCTCGTGGCGCGCGGACTGACAACGCCCCAAGTCGTCGCGGCGCTGCAACATGCAAACCGTCAAGTGCAGAATGGCTCGCGCCCGTTTGCCAATACGGAGGTCCTGCTCGAAACGGGCACCTTTCTTCGTGACGTTGCAGATGCGGGGGCGGTGGTCGTCGGGGTGCATGCCGAGCGTCCGGTATTTCTCCGCGACGTGGCCACACTCACGGATGGGGGCGAAGAGCCGAGCACCTATGTGCTACACGGCGGACCAGCGGGTGACTTGCAGGCGGCCGTCACACTAAGTGTCGCGAAGCGTCCTGGCGCGAATGCCATCGAGGTCGTCAATGACGTGCTCGCCAAGGTGGAAACGCTCCGCGGGTCATTACTGCCGTCGGATGTGACGGTGACCATCACGCGAGACTACGGGCACACTGCGGCGGAAAAAAGCAACGAGCTGCTCCTGCACATGGGCATCGCGGTTTTCGGCGTGACGCTGCTCATCTTGATTTTTCTCGGTTGGCGGGAATCGCTCGTGGTGCTTCTCGCGATCCCGGTCACGCTCGCCGTGACGTTGCTCGTTTTTTACCTCTACGGGTACACGCTCAACCGGATCACGCTCTTCGCGCTGATCTTCTCCATCGGCATTCTCGTGGATGATGCCATCGTGGTCGTTGAAAATATCGTCCGGCATCTGCGCCTTCCCGGAGCAGAGCAAAAAACGGTCCGCCAGCTCGCGGTGGAGGCCGTGATCGAAGTGGGCAATCCGACTATTTTGGCCACATGGGCCGTCATCGCCGCGATCCTGCCAATGGCGTTTGTGGGCGGATTGATGGGACCCTACATGAGGCCCATCCCCATCGGGTCGACCGCCGCGATGCTCTTCTCTCTGTTCATTGCGTTCACCATTACCCCGTGGGCGGCGTTGCGCGTTTTGCGGCGGCGGTTTGGCTCCGCTGTCAGCGAAGCGAAGGACAGCGACGTGGGTC
Organism: Opitutaceae bacterium; assembly: GCA_965227745.1. GTDB lineage: Bacteria > Verrucomicrobiota > Verrucomicrobiia > Opitutales > Opitutaceae > GAS368. The sequence goes on from OZ245769.1 coordinate 950,328, forward strand.
ATCACTCATCGGGCGATTGGTTCACCCGTTTGTATCATCGCATCATGGAGCCGCTGCTCGACCGAGCGAGGTGGCGCTGGGTATTTCTCGCGAGCATTGTGGGCCTGCTCCTGGTTTCCCTGGGTTTCGTGATTACCGGCGCCGTGACGATCAAGATGCTGCCCTTTGATAATAAATCGGAGTTCCAAATCGTGCTCAATACTCCGGAGGGTACCACGCTTGAGCAGACGACTCGGATCGCGACGGAAATGGCGAGAGCTATTCGCGTCGAACCGGAGGTGCGCGACTTTCAGATCTATGCCGGCACGGCGTCGCCGTTTAATTTCAACGGACTCGTGCGGCACTATTTCATGCGTCGCGGGCCGAATGTCGCGGACATTCAAGTCAATCTTGTGGGCAAGGACGCGCGCTCGGAGCAAAGCCACGCCATCGCCAAACGCATGCGGCTCAAGGTCGCACCCATCGCTGAAAAATATGGCGCAGCGGTCGCCGTGGCGGAAGTTCCGCCCGGTCCTCCTGTGCTGCAATCGCTCGTCGCTGAAATCTATGGGCCGGATGAAGCGCAACGCATCGCCTTGGCGCAGGCCGTGAAAGATATTTTCGCCCGCACTCCCGGCGTGGTGGATCTCGATTGGTATGTGGAGGCCGAGCAGCCGAAAGTCCGCTACCTCGTGGATCGGGAAAAAGCCGCGCTCCACGGCGTGAGCGTCGACGCCATCTCCCAGACGCTGCAACTCGCGGCGCAAGGCGTGACCGTCGACCTGATGCACTGGCCCGCCGAGCTGGAGGACGTCCCGATTATCTTCGAATTGCCCGCCGTCGCCCGGACGCAGCCCAGTGCGCTGCTCGCCCTGCAAGTTCGCGCCGACGCCGAGGCGACGCGTCCGTTGGTGCCCCTTTCGGAATTGGTCCGCATCGAGCGCACGACCGGCGAACGCAGCTTGTATCGGAAGAACCTGAAGCCGGTCACCTATATCACGGCTGATGTGGCCGGCGTGGTGGAGAGTCCGGCGTACGCGCTCTTTGCCCTCAATCGTGACATCGCTAAAATCGATGGCCGACGGTTTGGAGGCATGGACGCAAAGCTTCCGATTTACCATCTCAACCAGCCATTCGATGACAGCCAGCCGGCGCTGAAATGGGACGGGGAATGGCACATCACGCTCGAGGTCTTTCGCGACCTCGGGCTCGCCTTTGCCGCGGTGCTGGTGCTGATCGCGATGCTGATGGTGGGGTGGTTCAAGGCCTACATCACGCCGCTGGTGGTGATGGCTGCGATTCCGTTTTCGCTCATTGGCATATTGCCGGCGCATTGGGCACTGGGGGCATTTTTCACCGCGACTTCGATGATCGGCTTCATGGCCGGAGCGGGAATCGTGGTGAGGAATTCGATCATTTTGGTCGATTTCATCGAGCTGCGCCGCGCCCATGGTCTCGCGCTGCGCGATGCCGTGATCGAGGCCGGTGCCGTGCGTTTTCGCCCGATGCTGCTGACCGCGCTCGCGGTTGTCGTGGGGGCGAGCGTGATTCTCGCCGACCCGATTTTCCAAGGCCTCGCGATCAGCCTGATGTTTGGTGAAGTGGCTTCGCTGCTCATCAGCCGCATGGCCGTCCCGGTCCTCTACTTCATGGCCAATGATCGCCAAAATTTCACCACGCCCTCATGAAAACGCTCCAACGATTACTTGCGAAATTAAATTCACCAGCGCCGCTCGTAAGGCCGACCACGCCGCAGGAGGCCGCCGAACTCGTCTCCTCTGGCCGCGCGGTACTGGTCGATGTGCGCGAGCCAAACGAATGGGCAGACGGAGTCGCGGGACCCGCTCACCTGCTCGCGCTAAGCGATCTCAAGGGAGCGCGCGATACGTGGACGGAGTTTTTAGCCAAGCATCGCGACCGTGAACTGATTCTCTACTGCCGCTCGGGCGGGCGCTCTGGGTCGGCGGCTGCCCTGCTGGCCGCAGAGGGTTTCCGGGTCGCGAACTGCGGCGGTTTTTCCTCCTGGCAAGCGGCCGGCCTGCCCATCCGCCAGATCTGAATTTTTTGTCCGCTACCACAACCTAGATTCCTCCTATGAAACCCAATATCGGTTCGATTGATCGTGCTGTTCGTATCATGCTCGGCTGCGCCTGTCTCGGCGCGGGCTACTATTTCAAAACCTGGTGGGGCCTGGTCGGCGTCGTGCCGATCCTCACCGCGCTCGTGCGTTTTTGTCCGGCCTATCTTCCCTTTGGCTTGAGTACTTGTTCGCGGTCCGAACAGAAAAAATAAAACGTCCAAACTTGGTAGGTTTTCCCGCGCAGACCGAATTGGGCCGAAGCAGATCGCACCCGCTGCCGATAGGCGCGGGCGTATTCGGTAGTTTTGAGCAAGAGCTGCATACGCGTGCCGCGAGTCGCCGACTGGCTACTCCCACGCGGGGCGTTTGACCGTCGTAAATTAAGGCGAGGCGGCCGCGACCGGTGCGGAATCGCTGCGGGGATGCTGGCCGGAGGGAATTGCACCCCGGCCAATGCGGCGTAGTCGGCTTAGTCGATTTGCCAGGTCGGGAATCGAAGCGGTTATTTTGAGATCGCTATGCCGGGAAAGCTGAAAAGATTTCGGGCAGTGATTGCACGTTGGCAGGCCATACCCCTCTGGCTCCCGCTGCTGTTCGCGATTGTCGCGAATTCCGTATGGGCGGAAAGTGCACCGGGGCCGCTCACGACCGCGGCTGCGGTCAGAATGTTATCGTCGGAAGAAGCGGCGAAAGAGCGCCCGGTGCGGTTGACCGGGGTACTTTTGCTCGTCACCCGTCAGCGCGATGCGCTCGTGCTCCGTGACGAAACGGATGGCATCTACGTTGAACTGAATCACGTCATCGGCGACACCCGGCGGCCGGGTGATCGCTTAGAGATCTCAGGAGTGACGAGTGCGGGTGATTTCGCTCCGATGGTGCGCGCGAAGCGAATTACCTGGGTCGGGGCCGGCCCGTTGCCATCACCCCGACCGACTACCATTGCCGAACTCAATGCCGGTGGCTTTGACGCGGCGTGGGTCGAGTTGGAAGGCATCGTGCGTTCTTGTAAACCAACGCCACCCATTCAGCCGCCGTCGAGGCGGGCAAGCCAGACTGCTCCGGCAAGCGCGGCGGACGCTAAACGCCTCGGTCAGGAGAGTTGGACTATCACCATTGCGCAGGGTGACGACCGCATGATTGTGCAAGTGCGTGATCGTGTGGCGCCCGAGACCTTAATCGACGCCCACGTGAGGTTGAGGGGGGTGGTCTTTAATGTTCACAACGCCAACAGGCAGTTCGTGCGGCCAAGTGTACAAGTCGCGCACCAGGGCATGATCAGTGTGATCACCCCGCCTTCGCCCGATCCCTTTGTCCTGCCGCTGCAGCGGATTGATGACATCCTACGCTTCACTCCGACTGGTTTCAACGGGCACCGCATTCGCGTGAGCGGTGTGGTCACGGCGCATCAGTACGGGCAGACGTTGTGGTTGCAGGAGGGGGACCGCGGCGTGCGGGTGGCCTCCGAGCAAGAGGGGGCGCTGGCACCGGGAGACCTGGTTGAAGTCGTCGGCTTCCCCGAGCACGGCGGTTATGCACCCAGTCTAAACGACGCGATCTTTCGAAAAGTTTCATCAGGTTTGCCACCGAAGCCCCGTGGCCTGCGCGCGACCGAAGAGATTTCGCGCCAAGACTCCAACCTAGTGCAGATCGAAGCGACGCTCGATGAGGTTCGACAAACGGGAGACGGCATCGTACTCACGCTCAGTTGGAACGACACGAGTGTCAGCGCGGTATTGCCCCGCCGCACAGGCGAGCTCAAGGAAGGGCCGTGGGAGGCGGGGAGTCGGGTGCGAGTGACGGGAATCTGCGTATCGGGCCAATCAGAATTTTTACGACCTTCAGGCCTCTGGGTGGCAGACAAAATGCAGATCCTGCTGCGCGATGCGGGCGATCTCGCCGTGATTAGCCCGGCACCGTGGATGACCCCGCGGCGTGGGTTGTGGATCGCGGTGGTGGTGGCGGCAGTGATCCTGCTCGCTCTGATTGTGGTGGCGATTTTGGCCCGGCGGCAAATCGCACAGCGGGAGGAGGCCAGAAAGCTGGCCGAAGTGGAATTCGCCGCAATGCTGGCGGAGCGCAATCGGCTGGCCCGGGAACTTCACGATACGATCGCGCAGGAACTCAATGCGGTCTCGATGCAGATGGAGCTGGCCAAAAATTCCGCGAGGAATGGCACCCTGGCAGAAGTGATGCCGCACCTGAGCACGGCCCACGGAATTGTCCGCGCCTGCCTGGTTGAGGCGAGGGAGTCCATCTGGGACATGCGTTCGCACATCTTGGAAAAAAACGATTTACTCGAGGCCTTGCGCTCTGTCGCCGAACAAATGAGTGCGGGACTCAACTGCTCGGTAAGCACGAAATCGCACGGGAAGCTGAGACGCCTGGCGCCGGTGATCGAAAATAATCTGCTACGAATCGGACAGGAGGCGGTCTCGAACGCCTTGAAGCACGCCCACGCGCGCGCGATTGAGTTGGAAATTACATTCGAGGCTTCGCGAGTGCGGCTGGCTATCCGTAATGATGGCCGGGGCTTCGATCCAGACGTGGAGCGCGCCGTCGGGCACTTCGGCTTGCGCGGCATGAAAGAGCGAGTCGAGCAGATGAATGGAGAGTTGAGTATTCGCCGCGTCGCAAGCGGCGGCACTTGCGTCGAAGTCGTGGTTGGGTTTCTGGATTAGGAGAGTTTCCCTCTACCCCTGAACCCCGTGAAAAAGAAGTCCCCAACGTCCATCAAAGTCGTCCTCGTCGAGGACCATCCGACCTTTCGCATGGGCGTGGCGGCCCTCATCGAGAGTCAGCCGGATATGACCGTGGCCGCGCAGTTTGCTTCCGGTGAGGAGGTGCTCGCGGCGTTTCGACCCGGGCTTGCCTCGGTGATCCTGATGGACCTGCGACTTCCGGGTCTAGGCGGGGTGGAAACCATCATTGGCCTGCAGGCGCGCGATCCTGACGTCCGCGTGGTCGTGCTGACAACCTACGAAGCGGATGAGGATGTGTTTCGCGCGATGCAGTCCGGGGCTAAATCATATTTGTTAAAGGACATGTCGACGGAGGAGATCGTGGGCACGATTCGCACGGTCCATAGCGGTGGCACCGAAATCTCACCCCGCATCGCGGAGCGCCTCGCGGCGCGGGCTCGACGCCCGGATCTCACCGCGCGCGAGATGGAGGTCCTGCAGTTGCTGGTGCGGGGCCGCAGCAACAAGGAGATCGGGGCGAAGCTTTTCATCTCAGACGAGACGGTGAAGTCACACTTGAAGACCTTGTTCGCTAAACTCAAGGTGCGCGACCGCACCGATGCGGCGATCAGCGCGGTGCGGCAGGGGATCGTGCATCTGGAGTAGGGGAGTGAGGGAGTAAATTCACCCCAACGGGGGATAGTGGTCGCTCGGCGGCGTTGGTATCCTACGGCTGGTAGTCCGTGTCGCCAACCCCAGTTACCCACCCCACCCGCGATGTCCAAGTCACCCTTTGGCTTCTGTGCCCTGTTTCCCACGCCAATACTCACAGCTCTAAAAACCGTTGCACATGGTGTGCCTCGCTCAGTCGGCTTGGCGCTCGGAATCATTCTGTGCTTACAAGGTAACGGGCAAACCACCGTAACTGCGCCCGAGACCAAGAAGGATGATCCGGTGGAACTAAGCCCGTTCGTCGTCGCCTCAGGCACCGACACCGGGTATCAAGCGACGAGCACACTGGCCGGCACGCGGCTCAATACGAACCTCAAGGACATCGGTGCCGCCGTCTCCGTCTACACGCAGGAGTTTCTCGAAGATATCAACGTCACGAAGATTCAAGATATCCTCACCTTTACCGCCTCCACGGAAAGTGGCGGACAGAATGGCAACTTCTCCGGCGTTACGGGCGAAAGCTCGGCTGAAGTGCGCGACGATCCCGCAAGCGTCAATCGAGTGCGCGCCCTCGCGCAAGCCACCCGCACCCGCGACTTCTTCGCGTCGGACCTTCCAGGTGACGCCTATAACTTCGACACGCTGACCGTCAGTCGCGGGCCCAACGCTGTCCTCGCTGGCGTGGGCAACGCCGGTGGCATCATCGATTCGACGATGCGAAAGGCGACATTCAAGGATAACTATCGGTTCGTCTCGCGCTTCAGTTCCTATGATTCGCACCGCGAGGAGTTGCACTTCAACAAGGTGCTCGTGCCCAACCGGCTGGCCGTGCGGCTCGACCTGTTGAACGACGATAAGAACTATCGCCAGAGGCCTGCGTACGAAAAGGACCAGCGACTCTATGCCGCGCTCCAATACCGTGTGCTCGACCCGAAGCGGGACTCATTCCTCGGTCGCGGTACTTTTCGCGCCAACGTGGAGACGGGCCACATCGACGGCGTTCCGCCCGATCCGATCACTCCGACGTTCACCGTCGGAAATTGGTTCAATGCCATTAATCCGAAGTGGAAATGGGATGGTGCCCTGCAGCAGTTGCAAAACTCCGCGGGCGCGCCGCTCACCGGCACCGCCGCCCAGACGGGCGTCTTTCAGGGTTTCCCGCTATTTTCGCAATGGGCGCTTGTCTATGCGAATCCGACTTCGGGCGCCGCCGGCGTAGGCTTTGCGGATTCCTCGCTGTCCAATATCCAAGGCTTCCAGGGAGCAATTCCTGCGGCGGCTGCCGGTGGTCCCGGTGGCGGGCTGCGTGGCACGGGTGACCCGGCGCGTTCGAATGGGAAACCCGGGTACTTGCGGACGCACTTGATTGATCCCCGGATCTTCGACTTCTACGATAATCTGCTGACGGGCGTTTTCGATCACCGATCCCAGACGTTCAATGCGAGCGATTTTCGCTACGAGCAACTGCTCTTCGGGGGCAAGGCCGGTTTCGAGGCGGCCTATAACTACCAGACTTTCACGCGTCGGCGTGACTTCCCGATCCCGGGCTCCGGTGACGATGAAGGCATCTTCGTGGATGTGAATTCCGTGCTCAGCGTCCGCTCGGCGGCTTTCCCAAACGGCATTCCCAATCCTAATTTTGGCCGCCCCTTCATCTCCACGCCGGACGTGTTCCGCGATCAGATGAACCGCACCACCCGCGAGTCCTACCAGTTGACCGCGTTCTTCAATCACGATTTCGCCCGGAGCAAGAGCGACTCTAAGTTGGTCAAGGCGCTCGGCCGGCACACGATCTCGGCGCTCCTGTTCAAGACGAACATCGCGCGTTTCAACCGCACATACGGCAGCACTTGGGACCCCAGCGGGCCGTTAAGCCCGTTTGCCAATAACTCGGGCGTCACGCCCGGGCTGTTTGGCGCGCAGGTCAACGGCTTTTTCTACCTCGGGCCCTCCTTGTCGTCGGTCAACAGTGTTTCCGATGTTCGTCTTCAACCGATCAGCGCCGAGCGGCCGCAGTATGGGCAAGCCTACACCCTGAGAATCTTCGACTCCACGACTAGAAGCTTCGTCACGGGAACGGCAAAGCCCATCCGCGTCTTGAACAAGATCGTCGACCAACGCGAAGAACTCAATTCCTCCGCGTTCGCGCTCCAGAGCCACTGGTTGAAGGACTATGTTATCACCGTCTTTGGCTGGCGGGAGGATCGTGACGAAGGCGCCTCCTCACTCACCCCTGCGCGATTGGCCGACGGAAATTTGGATCAGTCTTCGCTGGCGTTTCAACCGTCCGTCACCCAGGGAAAGCGCAGCCTGACCAAGAGCGTCGTCGGCCGCCTGCCCATTAAATTGCCCGGCGCCACCGAGATCCGCGCTTTCTGGAACGAGTCCGGAAATTTCACGCCCGGCGGCCAGCGTCGCAACATCTGGAACGAGGATGTCGGCTCGCCCTCGGCGGAGACGGCCGAGAAAGGTGTCTCCATCAGCACCTTCAATGGGAAATTTTTTCTGCGGATCAACCGCTTCGATACGCGCATTCAGAACGATGCGGTTAGCGGGGTGAAGAATGCCTTCGCCTACATTAGCACGACGATCAACAACATGGTGCTGGCCAATCTCGCCGGGCTCAGCCCGGCCAGCAACGGGTATCGGGCCGCCGATGGCAGCACGCCGTATGCGAATTTCGAGCAGGTTTCCCGCGCGCTCTACGATACGATTCCGAAGCGTCTGCGGATCGGTAGCCAATATAATTTCAACCCGCGCCTGAGCGGCACCGGAGCCGGGCTACAATGGATTCCCGATACCATCACGGGCTTGGTTTCGACCAGCGATACCCGTTCCACCGGCACGGAATATGAAGTGATCGCCAATCCGGTTGCCGGCTGGCGCGTCTCGTTGAGTTTTTCCGAGAACGAGGCGGTGAAGGCTGACGTGGCGCGCGAGGATTTGGCTTTTGCGAACGAGTGGGTCGCCAACGTGCGCGCGAAGGATAACGGCGCGCTCATCAACGGTCAGCGCAGTCCCGTGCAGAGCTCCACCCTCGGGACCTTTCTGGCTCAGTACGACGGTGAGCACACGACCTTCATCCGTACGTCCGCTGCGCAATCCGGAGTTTCCTCCTCCGAAATCCGCAAATGGCGCGCCAATCTCGTGACACGCTACGAATTTCAGCGCGGATTACTTCGCGGCCTGAGCGTCGGCGGAGCGCTCCGCTGGCAGGACAAAGTGGGCATCGGCTATCCGAACATCAGTGCGACGCCCAACACGCAGTATGTGCCTGACATCGCACACCCCCTTTACGGCCCGACTGACACCCAGATTGATCTCAGCTTCGGCTACCGAAACAAATTTAAGCTTCGCGGCAACACGGTCGCTTGGAACGTCGGTGTCAATGTCCGCAACCTGAATGCCAAGGACCAACTCATCCCGATCGCGGCCAACCCCGACGGGGCGTGGGGAACGTTCCGAATCCCGCCCGAACGCCAGTGGTCCCTGAGTAATGCGTTTTCGTTCTGACCCAGAGGAAAGCGCTCATATGACGTTCGTTCCCTTACACCTGGGAGGCTGCTTAGCCGGTACTTTCTTCCGCCTCGTTCTTTTACTTGGGTGCTTCGGGGCTCTTGGCGGTGGGGTGCTCCGGGCTGCGACTTCTTCGCGACCAAACCTCATCATTATCCTGACGGATGACCAGGGTTACGGGGACGTGGGCTTCAATGGCTGCAAGGATATCCCGACCCCCCATATCGATTCAATCGCGCGCAACGGGGTCCAGTTCACCAGCGGCTATGTCTCCTTTCCGGTGTGCTCGCCCAGTCGAGCCGGCTTGTTGACGGGGCGTTACGAACAGCGCTTCGGCCATGAGCGTAATCCCCGGTTCGAGCCGTCAAACCGCCAGTCCGGTCTTCCGCTCTCCGAGTCGACCCTCGCCGATGCCCTCGGGCAGGTCGGCTATAAGAGCGGGGTTATTGGAAAATGGCATCTGGGGGCGCATCCCGATCTCCATCCTCTTCGCCGCGGTTTCAACGAATTTTATGGCATGCTCGGTGGTGGTCATCGCTACTTGCCCGATGAGCTCACGATCAAGGAATCGACTGATGCTCACAGCGAAGCCGATAGTTATCGCCTCTGGATCTTGCGCGACCACGAACCGGTGCGCACCACGCAGTATCTGACCGATGAGTTTTCCGACGAGGCTGTACGCTTCGTCGCCCGTCATAAGGACCAGCCGTTTTTTCTCTATCTCGCCTACAACGCGCCGCACAGTCCGCTGCAGGCGACGGAAAAATATCTCAGCCGCTTCTCCGGCATCGCCGATCCGAGGCGCCGCACCTACGCGGCGATGGTCAGTGCGGTCGACGATGGTGTCGGGCGGGTGCTCGCGGAATTGCGCCGTCAGGACCTCGAAGAAAACACGCTAGTGTTTTTTCTCTCCGACAACGGTGGTCCGAGCGCCGACAACGCATCCAGCAACGCTCCTTTACGCGGCAACAAAAGCGATCCGTGGGAGGGCGGAATCCGCGTGCCGTTTGCCGCCAAGTGGGCCGGACACCTGCCAAAGGGTGTGAAATATGATCAGCCGGTGCTCTCGCTCGACATCTATGCCTCCATCGCCGCGCTCGCCGGAGTTCGGACCAACCCGGAGCGACCGTTGGACGGGGTCAATATTTTGCCGTATATCACCGGAGAAAAATCCGGGTCGCCCCACGAGGCGATTTACCTCCGCAAATTCGACCAAGGGGCGTTTGCCGTGCGCCGGGGGGATTTCAAGTTGGTGATTCCAAAGCAAGGTGGGCCGGCGCAGCTGTTCAATCTCTCCCAGGATATTCGCGAGTCGCGTAATCTGGCGGGGAGCGAAGCGGCCACTGCAGCCGAGTTGGAGTCACTGCGAGTCGCTTGGAATGCTCAACTCGTGCCGCCGGTGTTCGAGGGATTGATCGACCGCACCCCCGCCAAAAAGGGTCGCGCGGGCACTGACGACCACGACTGATTTTATGCGAATCCATGTCGGAACTGCCGGCTGTCTTTTCAGCCTCGCTTTGATTCTTCCAGCTCAGGCAGCCGTGGCCCCACCCAACATTGTGGTCATCGTGGCGGACGATCTTGGCTACGGCGATCTGGGTTGCTACGGAGCAACGCGCCTCAAGACGCCCCAAGTCGATCGACTGGCGGCCGGCGGCGTGCGTTTCATCTCCGGTTATGCACCGTCGTCCACCTGCACGCCCACTCGTTATTCACTGCTGACGGGCGAATACGCCTGGCGTCAGTCAGAGAAGAAGACGGCGATTCTCGACGGCGATGCGCCGCTTTGCATCGAGCCGGGGCGTGCCACGTTGCCCCAGTCGCTGAAAAATGCCGGTTATCGTACGGGCGTGGTGGGGAAGTGGCATCTGGGTTTGGGCGATGGACGCGTCGCGGTGAATTTCAATCACTCGATCCGGCCGGGCCCGCTGGAGATCGGCTTCGACTATTGTCACATTATCCCCGCCACAGTGGATCGCGTGCCTTCGGTGTGGATCGAAAATGATCGGGTGGTAGGCCTCGACGCGACCGATCCGATTGCGGTCAGCTACCAGAAGGATTTTGGCGTGGAGCCAAATGGCATCGATCGTCCGGACCTGCTCAAGGTCGGCGCTGATCGCCAGCACAGCGGCACGATCATCAACGGCATCAGCCGCATCGGGTACATGAAAGGTGGCACGTCGGCGCGCTTCAAAGATGATGAACTCCCTGCGACCGTGGCGAGGAAGTCGGTCGAGTTTATCGAGGCGAATCGTGCGAAGCCTTTTTTTCTCTACGTCGGACTATTCGAGCCACATGTGCCGCGCGTCGCCACCGCTCGTTTTGCCGGCGGGAGCGAGATCGGTATCCGCGGCGATGTGATTCAGCAGATGGATTGGGTCACGGGGGAAATCCTGCAGGCCCTCGACCGGCTGAAGCTGGCGGACAACACGCTCGTGATTTTCACGAGTGATAACGGCCCGGTACTTTTCGATGGCTACAACGATCGGTCGAACGAGGACACGAAAGATCATCGTCCGGCCGGTGGTCTGCGCGGCTGGAAATATCTGGTCTACGAGGGAGGCTGCCGCGTGCCGCTGATCGCGCGGTGGCCGGCGCGCCTGCGACCGAGGGTAACCGATCAGATGTTCAACCTCGTCGACCTCTATGCGACGTTGGCGAAGATCTCGGGGGCAAAGTTCTCGCCGGAATCCGCCCCGGATAGCCTCGACCTTTCGCCGGTGCTCCTCGGCGAAACTACCGAAAATTTGCGCACCACTACGGTGTTGCACGGTATCTCGAACACCCTGTCCCTCCGCGCAGGTGACTGGAAGTACGTGCCGGCCAGCCGCAACGCGCCCGCCTCCGGGGCAGGCAGCGGGGCGAGCCCCGGTGACCTCCGTTTTGCCGAGAGTCGCATCGCCAAGGCGCAACTCTTTAACCTGCGCGCCGATCCGGCAGAGAGGAATGATGTGATCGGAGAATTTCCAGAGAAGGCGAAGGAGCTTCAGCAGCAACTCGCCGCGATCACCGCGCGGCGCCGAGCCGCCGAATCGCCATGAGCGGTTTCTCATTTCCCCGATTCGGAATCGTCCCAGGGCTCTTGCTGTTGTGCTCTCTGGCATTCGTTTCCGTTGGAAAAGCTGCGACCTATTACGTCGACGCCGTTCATGGCAATGATCAGGCGGTTGGCACCAGCGTGAATCTTCCTTGGCGGTCGCTACAACGGGCTAGTCGTGCTGCGCTGGAGCCGGGCGATCAAATAGCGTTGGTTGGAGGGCAGACGCATGAGGGACAACTGCGCTTGTCTGGTCTCAAGGGGACTGCGAGCGCGCCGATCACGATCTCAAGCTATGGGACAACAGCCGAGTCGGCGAACCCGCCGGCAACCATCGACGGTCGCGGGACGCCCGCGGCGTTGCACCTCATTGACTGCAGTCATGTGACCGTGGCGAATCTGACCGTAACCGCCGATGGTGGCGGCGGGGTGGTCCTCTCCGGCAACGAGCCTGGGATGCGATGCGGTATTCTCGTCGAAGCAGTGGCACCGGGAGATTACGAGGGAATTGAACTCCGAGACTTGCACATCAGTCGCGTCTCTTACCAACAGCCGGGCTTCAAGCGCCCGCCGAAAGACGTGCAGACGCCCAATGGCAACGGCTCGTATGGTTGGGGGGTGCGTTTTATCGTGCATCACGAGCGCGCCGCCATGCGTGGCATCTCGATTCGGAATAGTGTCATCGAACGCGTGGATCACACCGGCCTCAAGTTTACCGCGCCGTCGGGCGGAATTAGAAACGTCGAGGTGGACGGGGTGCGAATCTTGGATGTCGGCGGCCCAGGCGTGCAACTTTCGGGAGTAGTGTACGGTCACTTTTCGCATCTCAAGGTAGATCGATCAGGTAGTGCGAGCGATTCGCGCAACTGGGGGCGCGGGAGTGGCCTCTGGACTTGGGGTTGCCGCAATGTGCTGATTGAGCGAAGCGAGTTTACGAATGCCAATGGCCCCGGGGACTCTGCCGGAGTGCATATCGATTATGGGTGTCGGGATGTGGTGGTGCAATACAACCTCAGTGCCCGCAACGCGGGTGGGTTCTGCGAAATCTTGGGCGACAACTACAACTGCGCGTATCGCTACAACGTCAGCATCAACGACGGCTTTCGTGTGAAGGGCCGAGACGGTGCGTTTCAAGACGGAAAAACCTTCTGGCTCAGTGGCTATGTTGGCAAAGGGCCACCCAAGGGGCCGTTCAATTCGTATTTCTATAACAACACGATTTTTGTCGCTGCTGAAATTGAGGCGAAGATGGCGCTGGCACCGACCGCTGAAGGAGTGCTGATCGCCAATAATATTTTTTGCATCAAGGGGGCGAGCCGGCTGGTAGCCGGCGATCAACTGCGGGCCGATCAGCGCGACGCGAGCGCGATCAAACGGGTAAATTTTTCCAACAATGCCTTTTTGCGCGTGGAAAGCTGGCCGGTTGAATGTGGGCTCCAAGATTGCGCTCCGCTGATCGGCGACCCCGAATTTGCCAACCCCGGCGGATTGCGGGCCGCCGACTACGTCCCCCGCAACGTGTCTTTAGTGAAGGATCGCGGCATCATAATCCCTTACCTGCCGGAAGATCACGTGGGCCTGCGAGTGGGGTTGGACGTATCGGTGGATTTTTTTGGGAAGCCCGTGACAGGAACCCCGGATCTGGGAGCGATCGAGCTGCCATAGGATGAAGAAAGTGCAACCCTGTGCCCAGTGATCGTGGCCGGTTCCACCGTTTACGCGTTAGCCGGATCGCCTTTACCATGGTTGTGTTAGATGCGGCCGGGAGCGGATGGTAGGCCCGCCAAAGCACGGGAGTGGGGTCGTCGTCAACGTCGTCCCGCCTATCTATGGGTACGGGAATAAGCGAGGCGCACCTGCTGATTCGTCGACTTATTTCGGGTTTAGCGCCTGCGGCTCTAGCCGATCTGGTCATCGCTCGGCGAGGCTGCCTGTTAGGCCGCGCACGCCGCACTCGAAATGGTCTTGCTGGTGCACCGCGTCTCATGGACGAATCGCCACCATGCTTGGTCTATCTCCTCGGACTCTGCTGGCTGTGCGAAACGCGACGTGATCGTTTCAGTTTTTGGACTAGACGCACCCAGATTGGTTCGGCTTCGGCGCAAATCACGTAGAGCAGATGCATCATTTACGGTGCGTACTCCATTTCAGGCGAGCTGTTAACTTCCCCGGAGAAAATCCGGCCATTTTTCGCGCAGAGACATTCCAGTGGTGTAATGAGAGGGTATAACCGCCCACCATTTGGAAGTCGCCGTAAGCTAGCGTAAGGGTGGCATTCCTCCTCTAGACTGCATCGCCTCCATCTGGCGCATCATCTTTTTCGCGCCGCCGCCCTTCATCATCTTCATCATTTGCTGCATTTGTTGAAACTGCTTTAGGAGTTGGTTGACCTCCATTATCTTCACGCCGGAGCCGTCGGCGATGCGCTTGCGGCGGTTGCCGTTCAGGATCTCAGGCTTGCGGCGCTCTTGAATGGTCATCGATTTGATGATGGCTTCGGTGCGGGCCATTTGTTTGTCCGCGCCGACGGGCAGTTCCATGCCGCTCATGCCGGGGATCATGCCCATGATGCTCTGCATCGAGCCGAGCTTTTTCACCTGCTGCATCTGCGCGAGAAAGTCCTCGAGGTTGAAGTCGCCCTTGCGGAGCGAGTCCGCCATCTTCTCGGCTTCCTTCTGGTCGATGGTCTCCTGCGCTTTTTCGACGAGCGACACGACGTCGCCCATGCCGAGGATGCGGGAGGCGAGGCGGTCGGGATAAAAGTTATCGAAGTCCGCCGTCTTTTCGCCGGTGCCGATGAATTTGATCGGGACATTCGCGATCGACTTGATGGAGAGCGCCGCACCGCCGCGCGCATCGCCGTCCATCTTGGTGAGCACGAGGCCGGTGAGCTGGAGCGCATCGTGAAACGCCTTCGCCACATTCACGGCCTCCTGTCCGAGTGCGCCGTCGGCGACGAGCAGCACCTCATCGGGCTGCACGCGGGCCTTCAGCTTTTTCACTTCCTCGATCAGGTCGTGATCGATCTGGAGACGACCTGCGGTGTCGAAAATGATACAGTCGGCCGTCACGGCCTCGGCGGCCTTGAGACCCGCGGCGCCGATAGCCGGCACGTCTTTGGAAACGCGGTCCGAGTAAAAGCCGAGTTCTTCCTGCTTCGAAAGGATCTCGAGTTGGTCGATGGCGGCCGGGCGATACACGTCGCAACCGACGACAAAGGGCCGGTAGCCGCGCTTCTTGAGCAGCTTGCCGAGCTTGGCGGTCGAGGTCGTCTTGCCGGAGCCGTGCAGACCCACCATCAGAATCTTCAGCGGGCGCGCGGTGGAGAGGGTGGTGGAGCCCTCGCCGAGCAGCTTCACCAACTCATCGTGGATGATCTTGACGATCTGCTGACCGGGCGCGACGCCCTTGAGCACGTCCTGGCCCACGCACTGCACCTGCACGCGGTCGACAAATTCGCGCACGACCTTGAAATGCACGTCGGCCCCGAGGAGGGCGGTGCGCACTTCCTTGAGCGCCTCCGCCATGTTTTCTTCCGTGAGCTTGCCGACCCCGCGCAGGTTGCGCAGGGCATTGCCGAGTTTTTCCGTGAGAGATTCGAACATGGGAACGTCAACGATGAATGACTTCCCGGCCGAAACGCAATCCCCGGCCGCGCGACCTTACGAAAGCATCACCGGCGGATCTTCGGAGACGGGTGCCATCGCCATGAACTGCGGCCGCGCCAATACCTCGCGCCAATGCGCCTCCTCCATCTCGCGCCGCTTCACCGCGCGGTATTCCATCTCTCCGACGAAAAAGATAAACGAAAACAATATCGCCGGCATCCAGAGCGGCTCGTCCGCGCCGCCGATCAAGGGCAGATCGTGCCACGGCGAGGTCAGCGCCGCCGCGATGGCGAGCAATGCGATCACCTTCCCGATGCTCGCCGCCCAGAAAGTCGCGCGCACGTAGGGGAGTTTGGTCGCCAGAAGCGCGCGCACGAGCCGACCTCCATCCATTGGGAAGACGGGCATGAAGAGATTGAAGCAACCCATCACGAGATTGAGATAGCGCACACTCACGATCAGCGCCTCGAAAGAGTAGGGGTGCTCCAGCAGTTGCTCGGCATTCGGCCCTTCGGGCACAAGGCACAGCAGGCCGAAAATCACAAAATTCACCGCCGGCCCGGCGAGAGTCATCAGCACCTCGCGGCTGGGCTTGCGCGGGATTTCGTTAAACTCCGCCATGCCCCCAATCGGCGTCAGCAAAATCCGTGGCACTTCCACCCCGAATTTCATGCCCACAAACGAATGCCCCAGTTCGTGGAGCACGACGCACCCAAAAAAAGCCAGCAGCGTCAGCGTGCCCCACAGCACGCCCATCCACCCGGCGTCGTACCAACTCACCACGCCGACCACCGCAAAGAGGAAGAACAGCGTGAAGTGCACTTCGAGGCGGATGCCGCGAATGCGGAAAAGGTGCATTGACCAGCCGAGCATGGCGTTTAACTAGAAGCGCCCTGGCGAAAATAGCCAGCGCTCTTGCCACGACCCGTGAGAGTGTGTGCAGTTCCACCCTAACTACATGCCCGACATCGCCGCCAAACCGCCGACCATCCTCGTCATCGATGACGACGCGGAAATCCGCTACTCGCTCACCCGCGTGTTGTCCTCGCGCAAATATAACGTGATCGAGGCCGCCAGCGGCGAAGCCGGCGTTGCCATGGTTAAAAAAGGCCCCGCGCCCGACCTCGTGTTTCTCGACGTCCGCATGGGCGCGATGGGCGGCATCGAGGCCCTCCAGCACATTCGCTCCGCCAACCCGAAGCAGCTCGTCGTCCTCATGACGGCGTTCGGCACCGCGCAGACCGCCATCGAGGCGATGAAGTACGGCGCCTTCGATTACGTGATGAAGCCCTTCGATCCCGCGAAGGTTCTCACGCTCGCCGAAAACGCCCTCAAGGCCCATGCCGACATGCGCGCCGTCGGCGACTACAAGCCCACCATCAACGCCGACGACTACCGCGAGGGCATCGTGGGCAGCTCACCGGTGATGCAGGATGTGTTCAAGGTCATCGGCCAGGTCACCGCCAGCGATGTCACTGTGATGATCACCGGCGAAAGCGGCACGGGCAAGGAGCTCGTCGCGCGCTCTATCTGGAAACACAGCCACCGCGCCTCGAAGCCCTTCATCGCCGTCAACTGCGCCGCCATCCCCGATAACTTGATCGAGAGCGAACTCTTCGGCCACGAAAAGGGCTCCTTCACCGGCGCGACCGTGCAGCGCCTCGGCAAATTCGAGCTCTGCGACGGCGGCACGATCTTCCTCGACGAGATCGGCGACATGGCCCTCGCCACGCAGACGAAGATTCTCCGCGTCCTCCAGCAGGGCGAGATCCAGCGCGTGGGCGGCACCGAGACCATCAAGGTCGACGTGCGCATCATCGCCGCGACCAACAAGGACCTTGAGGAAATGGTGAAGGCGAAGACCTTCCGCGAAGACCTTTATTACCGTCTAAATGTCGTGCGCATCCGCATGCCCCCGCTCCGCGAGCGTGTAGACGACGTGCCGCAGATCGTGGATTTCTGCCTGCAAAACCTCGTCAAGCAGCGCAAGTCGCGCGTCTCCAAAGTCTCCCCCGAAGCCATGGCCGTGCTCACGCGCCACAAGTGGCCGGGCAATGTCCGCGAACTCGAAAACGTCATCTATCGCAGCGCCGTCATCGCCCAGGGCGACGCCATTCTCGTTAAGGATTTACCTTCCGAGATTCGCGGTGCCGCCGGCATCGATCCCGCGATTCCGGCCAGCGTCGCGCCCACCGGCAGCGAGGCTCCACTCGAAACCCTCAAGGTCGGCGCGCCCGAAATCCCGTCGCCCGACAAAGTCGTCGCCGCGACCGTCGCCACCACGATCTCCACCGCCGAGGGTCATATGACCCTTGAGCGCGCCTTGGACTTCGTCTTTGGCGAACTCGCCAAGGAAGAAGCCGAAATGCTCCCGCACCTCGAACGCGAGATGATCAACCGCGCGATCAAGGCCTCCGACGGCGACGTCTCCGCCGCCGCCCGCCAACTCGGCCTCACCAAGGCCACCTTGCAAAAGCGCCTGAAGGAATAAGCGGGCAGGGGATTACCCCGCCCGTAGCGGCAAGCACCAGCGAGCCGATTTCCGTCTTTCCGGACTTCGTCGGTCCGGTAGGCGCGAGCGCCAGCGAGTGGTCAGGATTTACGCTTACCCCTCGCGCGCTCTCGCGGCTACGGCTTCACCTAAAACATCCTAATCGCCGCTAACCTTTCCTGACGAACGTCCGCGCCTTGCCGATCAGGCAAGGCCCGCAAGGTTGAGTCCTTGCCCCTCCCCAAAAAGATCAGCGCAGATCAGCGTTCCTTTTATAGAGTTCCTTTTCATTCACCGGTCGCCCGCTCAATTCCGCATTGCCCGACGTCGCTCCGCCGCCCTGAATCGAAATTCCGTCCCGTTCGTCTTGCTGTTGTCACACCCCTTATGAAATCCCCGTTTCGTCTGCTTTTGGCCGCCGCGGCTGTCGCGCTGGCTTTTGTGTCCGCCGTCCCCACGGCCCGCGCTGCCGACCTCCCGGCTAAGAAGAAAATCCTGTTCTTCTCCAAGTCCTCGGGCTTCGAGCACGACGCCATCAAACTCAACCTCAAGGGCAAGGAGGGCTACGGTTTCCCCGTGCTCCGCGCTCTCGGCGAGCAAAACAACATCGAGTTCACCTTCTCGAAAGACGGCAGCCTCTTCACGCCCGAGTACCTCGCGCAGTTCGACGCGTACTTTTTCTACACCACGGGTGATCTGACCACCGAGCGCAGCGATCCGCGCGGCGACGGTCTCCCACCGATGACACCCGCCGGCAAAGCCGCGCTCCTCGCCGCCGTCGCCTCGGGCAAGGGCTTCCTCGGTACGCACAGCGCGACCGATTCCTTTCACTCCTTTGGCCGCAATCTCCACGTCCCCGAGCGCTTCGATAACGACGGCGACAAGGCCGACCCCTACATCAAGATGATCGGCGGCGAGTTCATCCGCCACGGTGCGCAGCAGACCTCGCGCCTCATCGTGGCCGACGCCAAGTTCCCCGGCATCTCCGTCATGCCCGCCAACTGGGCGCCGATGGAAGAGTGGTACTCGCTCAAAAATTTTGCGCCCGACATGCACGTCATCCTCGTGCAAGACACCGCCGGCATGAACGGCGCGGAGTACGTGCGTCCACCGTATCCCTCGACGTGGATCCGCATGCACGGTAAGGGCCGCGTGTTCTACACCAATCTCGGCCACCGCGAGGATATCTGGAATCACCCCGCGTTTCAGGCGCTCCTCACGGGCGCGCTCAACTGGTCCCTCGGCCGCATCGACACCGATGTGACGCCCAATCTCGCCAAGGCCGCCCCCGGCGCCACGACGAATCCAAAGTACGCTCCGCCGCCCGCTCCCGCCACCAAGAAGGACGCACCCAAGAAAGACGCCCCGAAGAAGGACGCCAACTAATCCGCCGTCAGAGTCGAGCTGTGGGAGGGGCTTTATGCCCCGACTCAGCGGCTGAGCTCGCCCCTGGGCGCGCCACCCTCCCGCTAGTTCTCTGTCATCGTTCTCGGCTCTATCTCCCTCGTTACCAGTTCACCCCATGCGCAAATTCCTCCCCCTCCTGCTCCTCGCCCTCGGCCTGATCGCGTCGCCGCTCATCGCCGCTGATACGACCGCTCCCGCCACCGCCTCGACCACAAAACCGCTCAAGGTCCTCCTCGTCACCGGCGGTGGCTTTCACGACTTCAACGCCCAGCGCAAAACCCTCACCGAGGGCCTGAAGATGCGCGCCAATCTCGACATCACCGTCGTGCAGGAAGGCGAGACCCGCGAGCACCGCATGAGCATCTACGAGAAGGCCGATTGGGCCAAGGGTTTCGACGTCGTCGTGCACAACGAATGCTTCGGCATGGTCGCCGACAAAGAGTTTACCGAGCGCGTCGCCGCCCCGCATAAGGACGGCGTTCCCGCCGTGATCCTCCACGCCACGGTCCACAGCTATCGCAACGCCCCTACCGACGAGTGGCGTCAGGTCATGGGCCAGAAATCCATGAGCCACGAGACGAAGCGCGACCTCGTCGTGAAGTCCCTCGGCACTGACCACCCGATCATGAAGGGCTTCCCGGCCGAGTGGCCCGATGCGCAGGACGAACTCTATAAGATCGAAAAGGTCTGGCCCGGCGTCACCCCGCTCGCCAAGGCCTACGGCCAAGAAACCAAAACCGACCACACCGTGATCTGGACCAACACCTACGGCAAAGGTCGCGTCTTCGCCACCACCCTCGGCCACACCGATGAGACGATGAAGACCCCCGTCTACCTCGACCTCGTCACCCGCGGCCTCCTCTGGTCCTGCGGCAAGCTCACCGACGACGGCAAGCCGATGCCGGGCTACGGGCCAGGCGGGAAGTAATAATATCAAGCCCTCTGCTGCGCCCGATGTCTCGCAACACCGGCGCAGCGAAATCTTTCTCTTTCTTCTTTCTCTTAATCTTTCTCTGGGCTTCAGCCTCGACCCCTGACGAAAGATAAAGAGGAAAGAGAAAGAGCCGGCGAACCCGCGCTCGATTTTTCGGCGAGCCGTGGGTAGAAATGGCGAATCCCCGCTTCCCCATGGCTCCACGCTTCTGCTCTTCGCTTCGCTCTGCTCTCATCGCGACCGCTTTCACCTGCGCCGCCTCGCTCACTTCGCCCGCGCTCCGCGCCGCCGACGACTACGTCCCGGGCCCCGACTCCAAAGTCCAGCCGGGCGTGCCCAAGGGCGAGCTAATCAAATTCGAGTTCACGGGCTCCAAGATTTTCCCGGGCACCTCGCGCGAAGTCACCGTGTATGTGCCAAAGCAGTACGACGGCACGAAGCCCGCGTGCGTCTACGTTAATCAAGACGGCGTGCAGTGGAGCGCGCCCACCGTCTTCGACAATCTGATCGCGAAGGGCGAGCTCCCCGTGATCATCGGCGTCTTCGTGCGCCCCGGAGTGGTCAAGGCCCGCGACGCCGCCACGCAGCTCGACCGCTTCAATCGCAGCTACGAGTATGACGGCCTCGGCGACGCCTACGCGCGCTTCATTCTCGACGAGGTGCTGCCCTTCGTGGAACTCAAGAAGACTTCCGACGGCCGCGCCATCAGGCTCTCGAAGTCCGGCAATGATCGCGCCATCGGCGGCTCGAGCAGCGGCGCGATCGCAGCCTTTACCGCCGCGTGGGAGCGTCCCGAGGCCTTTAGCCGCGTCTTCAGCGCCATCGGCACCTATGTCGGCCTGCGCGGCGGCGACCGCTACCCGACGCTCATCCGCAAATCCGAGCCGCGTCCGCTGCGGGTGTTTCTCCAAGACGGCGAGCACGACAACAACAGCAACGGCGGCGATTGGTGGATGGCCAATCAGACGATGGAGCGCGCGCTCACCTTTGCCGGCTACGAGGTCAACCACGCCTGGGGCGACGGCATGCACAGCGGCAAGCACGGCACGATGCTCTTTCCCGATGCCATGCGCTGGCTCTGGAAAGACTGGCCGCAGCCCGTGAAGTCCGCCGCGCCGACGAAGAACACCATGCTCTCCGCGCTCCTCATCCCCGGCGAGGAGTGGCAACTGGTGGGCGAGGCCTATCGCTTTACCGAGGGCCCGGCGGTCAATGCCAAGGGCGAAGTTTTCTTCTCCGATCTCACCGCCGGCAAATCGTACAAGGTCGCGCTCGACGGCAAGGTGAGCGAATTCATCGCCGACACGAAGAAGGGCAACGGCCAGCACTTCGGCCCCGATGGCCGACTCTACGTCGTCGCGACCGGCGAGCAGAAGATCGTCGCCTATGAGGCCGACGGCAAAGTCACCACCGTCGCCGATGGCATCGCGGGCAACGACCTCGTCGTTGCAAATAACGGCAACGTCTACGCCACGCACCCGCTCGCCAATGCCGAGGCGCGCACCAGCAAGCTCTGGCTCATCCGCCCCGGCCAGCCGAAGCAGGAGGTCGACACCGGCGGCGTGCGCTTCGCCAATGGCGTCACGCTCTCGCCCGATCAATCGCTGCTCTACGTCACCGACTATTATTCCCACTGGGTCTACAGCTACCAGATCCAGGCCGACGGCACCCTGGCCAACAAGCAGCGCTACATCTGGCTGCACGAGCCCGACACCGACGACCAGAGCAGCGCCGACGGCGTCCGCTGCGATACCGAGGGCCGCGTCTACGTCGCCACCCGCCTCGGCATCCAAATCAGCGACCAAGCGGGCAAGGTAAACGCCATCCTGCAAACGCCCAACCGCCGCGTGTCCAATATCATCTTCGGCGGCGAAAACTTCGACACCCTCTACGCCACGGCCAACGACAAGGTCTACAAGCGCAAACTCAAGGCCCAAGGCGCCAATGGCTGGGCCCCGCCAATCAAGCCGGCTCCGCCGAAGTTGTGATCACAGGTACACGCTGGCGCCCACTGACGACACCTCGAAGCTGCGATTCTCAGCGGGCGAACTGCACTTTGTAGTTAGTTTTCGGATACATAAAATTCACCGACGCTGCATCGCCGTGCAACTTGCGTCAGTGGCACAGCCGTGCGAAGTCCCGCGTAGCGGGTTTTAGTTGACGCACCGAAGGGTAGGGTACCGCCAGAAAACGGTTCCCGCCTCAATTTTTCGGCCCGGACGGAACTTATGCCGCCTCAAGCGCAGCATGTTCCCGCGCTTTGCAACAAAGGCCCTTTTGTCACCGCATTTTGCAACGGAAACGATGGCTTGTGGGAGCGTCGATTTTGAGCGTTCCGTGCTAGGCGATTTTATAAGAAGCTTTCAACGAGTTGTTTGCGACTCGTTGGCCCGCGCTGGCACGCATTGAGGTATAGGAGTTGGCATGGACATCAACAACAGCCTTCCAACCCAAGACACCGTGAACTCTGACACCGTTATTCCATTCCCCACTTCCGATTCCGCTACCTCGACCGCCACCACGACCACCAGCACTCCGGCTCGTAAAGCCAAGTCCCCTGAGCGCGCTGCGCGCAGTGCGGCCTCGGCCAATGAAGCCAAGTATGACGCCGAGCTGGTCCGCCGCTTCAATAGCGGTGACGAAAAGGCCTTCGTCGAAATCATGGAGCGCCACCGCGAGAAGATCTTCACCATCACCCGCTCGCTCCTGCACAATCACGCCGACGCGGAAGAGATCACCCAGGACACCTTCATCCGCGCCCACCGCGGTCTCGCCCGCTTCCTTGGCGAGTCCTCGCTCTCCACTTGGCTGCACCGCATCGCGGTCAATCTCGCCCGCAATCGCTACTGGTACTTCTTCCGTCGTCGTCGTTACGACACACTCTCCCTCGATTGCCCGTTGAGCGACGACTCTTCCGCCACCTTTACGGAGCTCGTCGCCACGGAACAGCCCGACCCGGCGCGGTCCGCCGTGGCCGATGAGTTCTCGTCCCTCATCCAGGAGTGCATGGATAAGCTCCCCGCCCCGCACCGCGAGGTCCTCATGCTGCGTAATGTGCAGCACCGTTCTTACGATGAGATCGCCCAATCTCTCGGCATCACGGTCGGTACGGTTAAGAGCCGCATCGCCCGTGCTCGTGAAAATATCCGTGCCACGCTCGCCGAGCTCTGCCCGGAATTCGGTCCCGAGGCCGATCTTTCCGAGTGGTTCGAGGCCAATCGTTCCGCCGGCGGCGTCGCCCTCGCGGCGGCCTAATCGCCCTCTGTCTTTCCTGCTGCAAACACCAAACCCACCAACCTATCATACTATGAAATCCATCATCAAAGTTCTGTCTCTCTCCGCCCTCCTCGTCGGCGTCAATGTCGCCTTCACCGGCTGCGCCACCACGGCCACCCGCGAAAGCACCGGTGAATACGTCGATGACTCCGCCATCACCACCAAGGTCAAGGCCGCGTTCGTCAAGGATGAGGTCGTCAAGGCCCGCCAAGTGTCCGTCGAAACCTACAAGGGCACTGTGCAACTCAGCGGCTTTGTCGCCACGCCTGAGGAAAAGGCCCGCGCCGAGCGCCTCGCCGCCGGCGTCGCTGGCGTCCGCAGCGTTTCGAATCGCATCG
Source organism: Opitutaceae bacterium (assembly GCA_965227745.1). Taxonomy (GTDB): domain Bacteria; phylum Verrucomicrobiota; class Verrucomicrobiia; order Opitutales; family Opitutaceae; genus GAS368. Next base: position 974,344 of record OZ245769.1, read on the forward strand.
AGATTAAGTAACGGAGCCGCGATCTATTAGCGCCTGTTCTACCTCGCGAATTTTCCGAACAAAAGTTCCGCCGCCTGACCGCGGCGGAACCTTTTCGTTTCCAGCCGGACCGCTCAGCCCGATACCGCCATCATCACCACGGGTTTACCCGTGATGTCGGCGATTTTTTTGCGTCCGCGCGGGTTATCGCCGCGTTTCATCTGCGCTGTGCCGCACTCGTCTGTTTCTCCCACGCTTCTCTGGTTTCGACAGGACCTCCGCCTGCAGGATAACTTGGCCTTGATGGCTGCCGTTACGCGCGGTGGTCCCGTGGTCCCCGTTTTCATTTACGACGTCGAGGGCGAGGGGAAGTGGTCTCCCGGAGGCGCCTCGCGCTGTTGGCTGCATCACGCGCTGGTTTCGCTTGCAGCCTCGCTGCAGGAGCTCGGCTCTCGCCTGATCGTAGCGCAGGGAAATTCCGGAGAAATCCTCACGGATCTGGCCAACCTGACCGGGGCAGGGGCGATTTATTGGAATCGCCGTTACGAGCCGGCCGTGATCGCCCGGGATTCCAAGATCAAAACCTCCCTGTCGGGTGCGGGCCTTGAAGTAAGAAGCTTCAACAGCGCGCTGCTCCACGAACCGCACGCGATCACGAACAAGTCGGGCGGGCCGTTTCAGGTTTTCACGCCGTATTGGCGGCATTGCCTCGCTCTGCCGGTGACGCCGGCGGTCAAGTTCTCGGCGTCGTCCTTGCCGACTCCCGCGAAATGGCCGCGCTCACTGGAGATCGGCGATTTGCAATTGCTTCCGCGCATCCCCTGGGACGCGGGATTTTATGAGGCCTGGCAACCGGGAGAAATCGGCGCCGCCAAGCGCCTGAATCAGTTCGTGGCGGGCGCGATGGATCAATACGACGATACCCGCAACCTCCCGGGCCGCGATGGCACCTCACAGCTTTCGCCTTGGCTCCATTTTGGTGAGATCTCGCCACGTCAGGTTTGGGCTGCCGCCGAAGCGCGCTCGAAGAGCAGCGGTGTTTTCCCCTCGAGTAATGGCGCACGTGTCTTCCTCGCGGAAATTGGCTGGCGCGAATTTGCGTATCACCTCCTGTACCACTTTCCCCATACCCCGGAGCAGCCCCTGCGCGCGGAATTCGAACGCTTCCCGTGGGCGGAAGACAAAAAAAATACCAAGCTCCGGGCCTGGCAACGCGGGCTCACTGGTTACCCGATCGTCGATGCGGGCATGCGCCAACTCTGGCACACGGGCTGGATGCACAATCGAGTGCGGATGGTCGTCGCCTCATTTTTGGTGAAGCACCTCCGCTTGCCGTGGAATGCGGGAGCCGCTTGGTTTTGGGATACCCTCGTCGATGCCGACCTCGCGAGTAATACGCTGGGCTGGCAATGGAGCGCGGGCTGCGGCGCGGATGCGGCGCCTTATTTTCGGGTGTTCGCGCCCGTCTTGCAGGGGCGAAAGTTCGACACCAGTGGAGACTATGTGCGCCGCTGGGTGCCGGAGCTCGCAAAACTTCCGGCCGAGCACATCCATGCGCCGTGGGAAGCCCCGCCGTTTGTGCTCGCCGCGGCGGGCGTTGAACTTGGCGAGAACTATCCCAGCCCGATGGTTGATCACGCGAAAGCCCGCGATGAGGCGCTCTCAGCTTTCAAGCAACTGCGAGGCGAGGGCAGCTGAGACAAATTTTCGGCGGTAACGCTGGCCACGCTCGCGGGTCTCAGCGAGAAGAAGAAATCACATGAAAATTCTCATCGCCGGTGCGTCCGGTCTCGTGGGCCAGAAACTGTGCGCGAGCCTCGCTCGCCAACGCCACGACGTGGTGCGACTCGTGCGCCGTGCCGCCAAGGCGAAGGATGAAATCTCGTGGGACCCGGCGACCAGTTCGCTCGACGCCTCCGCGCTCGAGGGAATCGATGCGGTCGTGAATCTTTCCGGCGAAAATGTGGGCGCGGGGCGCTGGACGGCGCGGCGTCGCGACGCGATCCTCCGCAGCCGTGTCGACGCCACGCGCACTTTGGTCACGGCCGCGCAAAAGATGAAGCGCAAGCCCGCCGTCTTCGTGAGCGCGTCGGCGGTCGGTTTCTATGGCGATCGCGGCGATGATGAACTCACCGAAAGCAGCGCCATCGGGCATGGATTTTTACCCGAGGTCTGCCTGATTTGGGAGACGCATGCCGAGGGCGCAGCGCGCGTCGGCGTGCGCACCGCGTTGCTGCGCTTCGGCGTGGTCTTGAGCGGGGAGGGCGGGGCACTCGGCAAGATGCTACCCATCTTCCGCCTCGGTTTGGGCGGGCGCTTGGGCGACGGCAAACAGTGGATGAGTTGGGTGAGCATCGACGACGTGATCGGCGCGATTGAGCACGCTCTCACCCATCCGAGCGTCAGTGGCCCGGTTAATGTCGTCGCGCCCGAGCCCGTCACGAATGCGGGTTTCACGCGTACGCTCGGCCGCGTCCTCGGCCGACCGACATTTTTCCCGGTCCCGGCTGCAATGCTCCGCCTCGTCTTTGGCGAGATGGCCGATGCGGCCTTACTTTCAAGCGCCCGGGCGCTGCCGCAAAAGCTGCGAGAGACCGGATATACTTTTCGCTATACCCAACTGGAGGCGGCTCTCCGCGCGGTTCTCGGGAAGCACGCCTAGTCTGCAAGCTATTGATGGCTAATAGGTCATAGAACGGTAAATCTGGGCTTTCCAAATCGCCGGATAGCCGTAGGTTGGTCAGTTCATATGGAGAAAACCTTTGTTATCTTTAAGCCGGACTGCATGGAAAAGCGCCTGGTCGGCACCGTGCTCGCTCGTTTCGAGGCGGCTGGTTTCGACGTCATCGCCTGCAAGATGACCCGCCTCGCTCCCGCAACCCTCCGCGAGCACTACGCGCATGTCGCCGACAAGCCGTTTTATCCCGACATCGAGAATTTCATGAAGTCGCACCCCGTCATCATGATCGGCCTGCAGGGCGAAAACGTCGTCCAGCGCGTCCGCGACCTGCTGGGGCCGACCGATTCCCGCAAGGCCGCCAAGGGCACCATCCGCGGCGACTTCGGCACCGAGATGATGAAGAACGTCGTCCACGCCTCCGACAGCGTCGAAAACGGCCAGATCGAACTCGCCCGCTTCTTCAAGCCGGAGGAGTTGTTCTCGGTCTAAGTCCGCTCGTTTTCTGATCTTAGCGAAAAGGCGCACCCATCCGGGTGCGCCTTTTTCTTTTGGCTGCGGGGGTGGCGATGTTCCAAAACTTGTCATTCGCCCGCCTTCCTCGCAAAGATCGCCCCTGATGTTACCCCGACGTTTCCCCTCGGCCCGAGCTTGGTGTCGCGCCGTGCTAGCCATGTGCGCGTTAGCCGGGGGAGTCTTGATCGAATCGCGCGGCGCATCGGCCAAAGTGGACGAGGCGATTTCTCCGCCTGTACCCGCCAAGATCGACTACAACCGCGACATCCGCCGCATCCTCTCCGACAACTGCATCCGCTGTCACGGCCCCGACGCGAAGGATCGCAAGGGCAGCAAGGCCACGCACGGCGGCCTGCGCCTCGATCTGCGCGATGCGGCGCTCGCGCCCATCGACGACTACTTTGCGATTGTGCCCGGTCATCCGGAGAAGAGCGAAGTGTACGCGCGCATCGCGACGACGGATGAGAACGACATCATGCCCCCGGCCGACTCGGGCAAGACGCTCACCGCGCGAGAAAAAGCCCTGCTCAAGGCGTGGATCGAGCAGGGCGCGCCCTACGCTCAACACTGGTCCTACGTTGCGCCGGTCCGCCCGGCGTTGCCGAACGTCGCCGACGAAAAATGGCCGGCGAATGCCATCGACCGCTTCATCCTCGCGCGCCTCGACCACGAAAAACTCCGACCCTCGCCCGAGGCCGACCGCCTCACGCTTGCGCGCCGCGTGGCGCTCGATCTCACGGGTCTGCCGCCCACGCTGGATGACGTGAAGAAATTCGAAGCCGACCGCGCGCCCGGCGCGTACGAGCGCTATGTGGACCGCCTGCTCGCCTCGCCGTCATTCGGCGAACAGTGGGCCCGGCTCTGGCTCGATCAGGCGCGCTACGCCGATTCCGCCGGCTACGCCGACGATCCGGCGCGCACCATCTGGGCCTACCGCGATTACCTCATTCGCGCCTTCAACTCCAATAAGCCCTTCGACCAGTTTACTATCGAGCAAATCGCTGGGGACCTCCTGCCCAATCCCACCGACGAGCAACTGATCGCGACGGCCTTCCATCGCAACACTCCGACCAACAGCGAGGGCGGCACCATCGACGAAGAGTTTCGCAACGTTGCGGTCGTCGACCGCGTGAATACCACGATGACCGTCTGGATGGGCTCCACGATGGCTTGCGCCCAGTGCCACACCCACAAGTACGACCCTTTCACGCAGGAAGACTATTTCCGGCTCTTCGCCATCCTCAACAACACCGCCGACGAAGACCGCAAGGACGAAACACCCATCCTCGCGCTCTACACGCCGGAGCAGAAAGCGCAGCGCAAGAAACTCGAGACGGAGATCGCCGCCGTGAAAAAAGTGCTCGGCACGCGCACGCCCGCATTACTCGCCGCGCAACCGGCTTGGGAGGCCAGCCTCGCCGCACCGCTCACTTGGTCAAAGCTCAAGCCCAGCGACGCAAAATCCAAAGCCGGCGCTACCGCGACCATCGGCGCCGATGACGAGGTTCGCGTCGAAAAGAAAGGTGAGACCGACACCTACACGCTCACGCTGCCGATCATCACCGAGCAAAATTTGACCGCACTGCGTCTCGAAGCCCTGCCCGATACTGATGCGGGATCGGCCTCGTCCGGTGCGGGCCACGCGGATGGCACCTTCGTGATCACTCGCATCACGGCCAGCATTCTCGCTGCCGGGGACGAGAAATCGAAAGACGAGAAATCGAAACCCGCGCCGATTCGCTTCGCCTCCGCCCACGCCGATGCGACGGCGAAAGGTTTTTCCGCCGACTCCGTTATCGCCGCCAAGGCCGGCACCGGCTGGTCCGTCGACGCAGCCCTCGACCGGCCACATACGCTCACCTTGCTGCCCGAAATGCCAGTGGCATTGAAAGTCGGCGCACGCCTGCGCGTGACGATCGAGCAGCAGGCGAAGAAAAAATTCAGCACCCTTGCGAAATTCCGCCTTTCCGCCGCCACCGATCCCCGCGCTGCGGAGCTGACGCGCACGCCGCCAGCGATCTTTGCCTTGCTCAAAATCGAGCCCACCGCCCGGACCGATGACCAGCGTGAAAAACTCACGGCCCATTACATGACCGTCGCGCCCGGTCTCGCCACGGAGCGCCAGCACTTCGTCGCGCTCAGCCAGGACCTCGAAGCCGTGAAACCCTACAGCACCGTTCCCGTGATGGGCGAACTCTCCGGCGCGAAGCGTCGCGTAACGCACATCCAACGGCGCGGCAATTATCTCGACCTCGACAAAGAAGTCACCCCCGGTACGCCCGGCGCGCTGCATCCTCTTCCGGCCGGCGCAACTCCCGATCGCCTCGGCCTCGCGAAATGGCTCGTCGACGCGAACAACCCACTCATGTCGCGCGTGATCGCCAACCTCTTTTGGGAATCGGTGTTCGGCATGGGCATCGTGCGCACGAGTGAGGATTTCGGCAGTCAGGGCGATCCGCCCTCGCACCCGGAATTGCTCGACTGGCTGGCCGTCGAATTTCGCGAGAGCGGCTGGGACGTGAAGCACTTGCTCAAACTCATGGTCACCTCGTCGGTCTACCGGCAGTCGTCCCGCATCACGCCAGAGTCGCTCGCCTGCGATGTCGACAACCGCCTGCTCGCGCGCGGCCCGCGCTTCCGCCTCTCGGCCGAGATGATTCGCGATCAAGCACTCTTCGTCAGCGGCCTGCTCAGCGCCAAAATGTACGGCGCGCCGGTCAATCCCCCGCAGCCCAAGATGGGCGTAACCGCCGCCTTTGGCGCGACGATGGATTGGGAGACCAGCATGGGCGAAGATCGCTATCGCCGCGGCGTCTACACGACATGGCGGCGGTCGAATCCATATCCGTCGATGATCACGTTCGACGCCCCGAGCCGCGAGATCTGCACCGTGCGCCGCGAACGTTCCAACACACCTCTCCAGGCCCTCGTGACGCTCAACGACCCCGTATACCTCGAGGCCGCTCAAAGCCTCGCGCGTCGCATCGCCGCCGTGGAAGGCAGCGCTACCGAAAAAATCCGCCACGGTTTCCGCCTCTGCCTCGTGCGCGAGCCGAAGGAGAAAGAGCTGACCGAACTGCTCGCCCTCTACACGAAATCCCGCGAGCGCTTCACTGCCGACAACACCCAAGCCACCACCATCGCGACCATTCCCCTCGGCCCGTTGCCCGAAAAGTCCGACCCTGCCGAACTCGCGGCGTGGACCGTCGTGGGCAATGTCTTGCTCAATCTCGACGAGTTGCTGATGAAGCCCTGAGCGCCGCGCATGCACCCCTACCTGACCAATCTACAGCACTGCACCCGCCGCCACTTCCTCAAGGAATCGGCCGCCGGCCTCGGCTCCATCGCGCTCGCCGCGCTGCTCGGTCGCGACGCCAAAGCTGCGCCGGTGTCGGCGACCAATCCACTCGCGGCCCGGCTCCCGCACTTTGCGCCGAAGGCCAAGCGCGTGATCTATCTCCACCTCACGGGCTCGCCGCCGAATCTCGATCTTTTCGACTACAAGCCTGAGCTCGCGAAGCGCGACGGCCAGGACTGCCCCGACGCGTTTACGAAGGGCAAGAAATTCGCCTTCACCTCCGGCACGCCGAAGCTAATGGGCAGCCCGCGCACGTGGGCGCAGTATGGCAAGGCGGGCCACTGGATGTCCGACGCCCTGCCGAGTCTCCAGACCGTGGCCGACGATCTGTGCATCATCCACTCGATGAACACGGATCAGTTCAACCACGCCCCCGCCGAGTTGTTGGTGTTCACCGGTTCACCGCGCACGGGGCGGCCCTCGATGGGTTCGTGGGTGACGTACGGTCTCGGGACGGAAAACCAAAACCTCCCGGGGTTCGTGGTGCTGATCTCAAGTGGCGTGCAACCGAACGGCGGAAAAAACTCTTACGGCAGTGGCTTTTTGCCCTCCGTGTTTCAGGGCGTGCAATGCCGCTCGAAGGGCGACCCCGTGCTCTACGCCTCCGATCCCGCCGGGTTCACGCGCGACCTGCGTCGTGATAGTTTGGATACACTGCAGGCGCTCAATGAGCTGCAGGCCGGCGAGCTCGGCCACCCCGAAACCCGCACGCGCATCGCGCAGTACGAACTCGCCTACCGCATGCAGCTCTCCGTGCCCGAGGTGATGGATATCTCGCGCGAATCGCCCGCGACGATGGCCGCCTACGGCGCGCAGCCCGGTGAATCGAGCTTCGCCAACAACTGCCTGCTTGCCCGCCGTCTCGTCGAGCAGGGCGTGCGCTTCGTGCAGCTCTTCGACTGGGGCTGGGATTTCCACGGCACCAATGAAAAGGAAGATATCCGCGGTGGCCTCACCACCAAATGCGCCACGATGGACAAACCCGTCGCCGCCCTGATCAACGATCTTCGCCAGCGCGGCCTGCTCGACGACACCCTCATCGTGCTGGGCGGCGAATTTGGCCGCACTCCCTTCCGCGAGGGGCGCACTGCCGCGGGGCAGATCCTCGGTCGCGATCACTATCCCGATTGCTACACGATGGTGCTCGCCGGCGGAGGTGTGAAGGCCGGCTTCTCCTACGGCGAGACCGACGAACTCGGTTTCAACGTCACGCGCGACAAGGTCACCGTGCATGACCTTCAAGCCACGATCCTCCACCAACTCGGTTTCAATCACGAGCGCCTGACCTTCCGCTTCGAGGGCCGCGACTACCGGCTTACCGACGTCCACGGGCAGGTGGTGAAGGACATCCTGGCGTAGGCGGCAGAGGCTTTTAGCAAGTTGAGCGGAAGAGGGTAGGGCGCGTTATCCTGAACGCGCCGCACCGGACGTTCGCACCCCGAGAGCGGAGCGGATTAAGGAAAAGCCGTCTTACCTCCACGCATCTTTTTTCGACACGATCTCAGTGATGGCTGCTGCTATCCTGACTGCTAAAATCGGAGCTCGGGCTCGCACTGTCATGACCAGCGGTAGTGTGACTACTGGCATCGTGGTGATGCGAGTGGTGGCCGCAGGTATCGCCGGTGTGGTGGTGATGCCGGTGATCCGGCTCCGACGCAGGCGCGCAGGAATCCGAAGAATCGATATCCAACGGCAGCCACGGCGTCCCGCTATCCGAGGGGTTCGAAGGTTGGCCCGGCGCAGGCGTAGCGCTCCGGGCACCCTGACGGACAGACCAGATCACGAGCGCGATAAAGCCGAAAGCAATGAGAAGAATGAGAAAGGCCATGGGGAGGGACCAGACTTAGCAACCGAGCGGGGTAGCAAATAGCTAGCTTGGCAGCCTGGGATGTCGAGGCGGGAGGTGCCGCACGGCCGAAGTCCTTTGACCACGAAGGAGACAGCCCATGAAAAAGCCCGGTCGGGTGGACCGGGCTTGGAGTCGAAGGGGCTCTCCGAAAAACGAAGAGGCTAACCGCGCTTACAGATTCGCGATCACCGCGTCCGCCATGGCCTTGGTGCCGACGGAGGGTTTGCCAAAGGCTATGTCGCCGGTGCGCGTGCCGCTGGTGACAGCCTTCTTTACGGCCGCTTCGATGCGGGTGGCGACGGCGTCGAGACCGAAGCTGAAGCGCAGCATGAGAGCGACCGAGAGGATTTGGGCGCAGGGATTGGCGATGCCCTTGCCGGCGATGTCGGGGGCCGTGCCGCCGGCTGGCTCGTACAGGCCGAAGGGCAGGCCGAGGGAGTTCTTGCCCGCGCCGAGCGAGGCGGAGGAGAGCATGCCGAGGGAGCCGCAGATCACGGCCATCTCGTCGGAGAGGATGTCGCCGAACATGTTTTCGGTCACGAAGACGTCGAACTGGTTCGGGTCGCGCGCGAGCTGCATCGCGGCGTTGTCGACGTACATGTGGCTGAGGGCGATCTCGGGCGCGTGCTTCGCCATGTAGTCGGTCACGGTCTTGCGCCAGAGGACGGAGGTCTCGAGCACGTTGGCCTTGTCGACGGAGCAGAGCTTGTTTTTGCGGGCGCGCGCGGTAGTGATGGCGACTTGGAGGATGCGCTCTATCTCGCTCTTTTTGTAAACCATCGTGTCGACCGCCTGAAGGTCGCCGTCGGGCAGCGTGGTGGTCTGCTTCGGGAGGCCGAAGTAGAGGCCGCCGGTCAGCTCGCGGATGCAGACGATATCGATGCCGTTCGGGATGCGCTCGGTCTTGAGCGGGGAGGCGTCGGTGAGCTCGCGGTAGAGGAGGCCGGGGCGGATATTGGCGAAGAGGGTGAAGTGCTTGCGCAGGGGCAGCAGGGCGGCGCGCTCCGGCTGTTCCTTGGGCGGGAGCTTTTCCCACTTCGGGCCGCCGACGGAGCCAAAGAGGATCGCGTCCGACTCCGAGCAGAGCTTGAGCGTGGAGTCGGGGAGGGCCTTGCCGTGATTATCGATGCCCGCGCCGCCGACGTCGGCCTTGGCGTAGGAGAGCGTGAGGTTTTCCTGCTTCGCGACGTGCTCCAGCACGCGCAAGGCCTCGGTCATCACCTCGGGCCCGATGTAGTCTCCAGCAAGGACGGCAAACTTGAGTGTCGGCATAATAAGAGTGTCCAGCTTGGCAATCTGCCCGGATGAGAGGCAAGCCACCAATACGGCCGGGCGGAACTTTGGCCTCCGGTGCCCGTACTAACTCTATAAGTTAGTTCGCTCTCTAAACCCTTAATCACCTCCTCCCATGCTTTTGCTCTCCTCTCTCATCGTGGCTGCGGCGGGATGGTCGCTCCTTTACCTGCTGCTGGGCGGCGGTCTCGGCGGTGCCGTCCTGATCTTCATCGTGGCCAAGATGCTCGGTAAATAATCCCGAAATCCGTCCGCGGCTTGGCCGTGGGCGGATTTCGCGTTTGCATGCGGGACGAAAGCCCGTGCAGTGGCGGTATTAATGAATCTGCACATCCTCCCGGCGGGTCCGCTGGCCACCAACGCCTATCTCTTGACCGACCCCGCGCGCGGTGAAGCCGTGCTGATCGACGCCCCGGAAGCGGTCTGGCTGGACGTTGAACCCATCCTGACGGTAGAGAAATGCCGTCTGAGTGAGCTATGGCTGACGCATGGCCATTGGGACCATATGCAAGGCGGTGCCGAAATTGTGCGCGCCACCGGGGCGAAAGTTCGAGCACATCAGGCCGACCAGATTCTCATCGAAACGCCCGAAGTGGTCCGCGCTCGAGTCGAAGCGATGATGGGGCAGCGGATCAACCTTGAGGCTGTGAAGGTCGATCACTGGCTCACGCACGGCGAGCGGTTGAGCGCCTTTGGGCTGCAAATTGAGGTGCGCCATGTACCGGGCCACTGTCCGGGCAGCGTACTATTTTACTTGGCCGAGGCGGGTACGGCCATCGTCGGAGATACGCTTTTCGCCGGCGGAATTGGCCGGACGGATTTTCCCGGCGGAAATTTTGCGGTGCTGGAAAAAGCGATTCGCGAGCAAATCTACACGTTGCCGGAAAAGACAGTCGTGTTTCCCGGCCATGGGCCTAAGACCACTGTCGAGCATGAGCGCGCCAGCAACCCCTATGTCCACGGCTGATCACGAAAGCTTCATGCGCCGAGCCCTCGGGCTCGCCCGCAGCGTCTGGGGCAAGACTCACCCCAATCCCATGGTGGGCGCGCTGATCGTCGAGGATGGCCATGTCGTCGCCGAGGGCGCAACCGCGCCGGATGGCGGCCCGCATGCGGAGCGCCTCGCGCTGCTCAATCGTGGCAAGACCCCACGCCCCGGCGCCACGCTCTACACCACCCTCGAGCCCTGCTCCACGCATGGGCGCACCGGTGCCTGCACCGATGCGATCATCGCCGCCGGCATTAAGCATGTGGTCTCGGGCGCGACCGATCCGTATGCGGCGCACGCCGGCAAGGGCTACGAGATCCTCCGCGCCGCCGGCATCGAGGTGATCGAGGGTGTGCTCGCCGCGGAGTGCGCCGATCTCAACCTCATCTTCAATCATTGGATCACCACCGGCGGCCCGCTCCTGGCCGCCAAGGCCGCGACGACGCTCGATGGCAAGATCGCCTGTCGCACGGGCGAATCGCAGTGGATCACCAACGAGAAATCCCGCGCCGATGTGCATCGGTGGCGGCGGCTTTTTCCCGGCATCGCTGTCGGCGCGATGACCGTCCTCAAGGACAACCCGCGCCTCACCGCGCGCTTGCCGGGCGAGGCCGAGTACAGCCCGTGGCGCTTCGTCTTCGATGGCTTGCTGCGCACGGTGAACGAGAAAAATCTCCCAGCGGTCTTCACCGATGAGTTTCGCGAGCGCACCATCGTCGTGACCACCCAACACGGCGGCCTCGGCTACGTGCGCAAGCTGCGCGACCTCGGCATCAAAGTGTGGATGCTGGAGTCGCCCGTGCAGCGGGTCTCGTTTGCCGACTTTCGCAAAAAATGCGCCGAGGAACGCATCTCAGGCATCTACTTCGAGGGCGGCGCCAATATCCTGAGCGAGCTCCTGCGCGCGCGCCAGCTCGACTACCTTTTCAACTACCGCGCCCCCGTGCTCTTCGCCGACGACAAGGCCAAGACGATCTTTGGCGGCCTCCGCCCCGAGAAAGTGGAGCAGGGCGTTCGTCTCACCGAGGTTCATCACGAGCATTTCGGCGACGATGCGCTGTTGCGCGGCCGCGTGGTGTACCCCGACAAAATGCCGATCGATGAAAATTTTTTTGGCGTCAGGTAACGCGCACAAGGCCACCGAGCTGCAAACCCTCGCCATGGCCGCCGCGCTTCCGCTGGAGATCATCTCCGCCCGCGCCGTGGGCGGCATGCCCCCGGTCGAGGAAGACACCGGCACCTTCGTGGGCAACGCCCGCAAGAAAGCCGCCGCCCTACGCGCCAAGATTCCCGCCGACGCGTGGTCACTCGCTGATGACAGCGGAGTGTGTGTCGACGAACTCGGCGGCGACCCGGGCGTGGAGTCGGCCTACTACGCCGGCCCGCAAAGTGACCCCGTGGCTAATCTCCAGAAATTGGTGGACGTAATGCGCGGCGTCCCCGCTGAGCGTCGCGGCGCACACTTCCTCTGTGTGCTCTTGCTCATCGGCCCGTCGGGCGAAGAGTTTGTTTTCGAAGGACAATGTCGTGGCCGTCTGCTCGACGAACCGCGCGGCCAGGCGGGCTTCGGCTACGACCCGATTTTCGTGCCCGACGGCTACACCGTCAGCTACGCCGAACTCGGGGACGCCGTGAAGAATAAGCTAAGCCACCGCGCCCTCGCGTGGGCGAAACTCGCAGAGTGGGCGCGCCGCCGAAAATAGGAATCGCATGGCCTTAAAGGTAGGAGCCTGCTTGCAGGCGATGGGATGTGGCGAGCGACATCACCTGATAGACCATCGCCTGCAAGCAGGCTCCTACCTAAAACCCTCACTTCTTCTGCTGCGCATAAATCGCCGCCGCCTCGGCCCGGCGCGAGACGTGCAGCTTTTCAAAGACCGTGCTGAGGTAGTTTTTGACCGTCTTGTCGCTGAGGTTGAGTTGCGCGGCGACTTCCTTGTTGGTCAGGCCCTCGGCGATCAGGGCGAGCACGCGCTTCTCCTGCGGCGAGAGCGCGGCGAGGGCATTGCTCGTGGCGCCGCCGGATTTCACGAACTGCATCACGCGCGCTGTGACCGCGGGATCGAGGATGGATTTCCCAGCGGCGACATCGTGGATGGCCTGCACGAGGCCGCGGCCGTCGATATCCTTCAATAGATATCCATGCGCGCCGGCGCGGATAGCTTCGTCGACGAGCGTGTCGTCGGCGACCGAGGTGAGGATGAGCACGCGGATATTGGGCAGCGCCTTGAGCACCTCCCGGCAGATATCGAATCCGGTGCCATCGGGCAGGCGAATATCGAGGAGCGCGACGTCGGGCCGATACCTTAGGCACGACTGCACGCCAGTCGCGACATTGTTGCCCTCTCCGACTACCTCCAGACTGAGATGGGTGCTCAGCAGCGACCGAAGTCCCATGCGGACAACTTCGCTGTCGTCGACTAACACGAGCCGGGTAACGGATCTAGGCGGGATAGGTGTCATACGGTGGCAGCCTGCAGGGGAAAGGTCAGCACGACGCGCGTGCCTTCGCCGGGCTTGCTGGTGAGTTGGACGGTCGCGCCGAGGCGCTGTGCTCTGGCCCGCATATTGCCGAGGCCGTGTCCGCCCTCGCGGCGCGCGGTGGAGTCGAAGCCCGTCCCATTATCTTGAACCAGCAGGCAAATTTCGCGCTCGCCGGGATGGACGCGCAGCGTGATGAGCGACGCGCCGCCATGGCGCAGGGCATTGCTCACGGCCTCGCGCGTGATCTGCAGCGCATCGACGACTTGGTCGGGCGTGAGCGACGAAACGGCGGCATCATCGACTTTAAGATCAAAGCGCACATCGCGCCCGGCCCCGAGGTGTCCGAGCATTTCTTCGAGTGCGAGAGTAAAGCCGCCGCGCCGGAGGCTATCGGGCGCGAGGCCGGTGATGTAGCTGCGCACATCGCGGATGGTGAGGTTGAGTGCCGCTCGACTTTGCTCAAGTCGGCGATCGGCTTCGGCGGGGTCGCTTTGCAGGAGGGCGCGGGCCGACTCCACGGTGAGGCCGACGGCGTAGAGCGATTGGATAATGCCGTCGTGCAAATCGTGGCCGAGGCGGATTTTTTCCTCCACCGATTGGGCGAGAAGCCGCTGCTTGAGTTGTGCATCTTCTTCCGCGAGACGGCGGACGTCGCGCTCCCGATGGAGCTCGGCGTCTTGCGCGAGCGAGGTCTTCGCGAGCCGCGCGAGTGTGTCGAGTTCACTGCGGGCAGTAGAGTAGGGCGCGCGAGTATCGGTTAACCGCGTGGGGCGGCGGGCCAGGCTGATGACGAGGACGCCGGCCACCACCGTCCCGCCCAGCGCCAAAAACAGTGCGACCTTCTGAAAAAGGGCCGTGGCGCGGGCCGCCGCGGGCGAGGGAGCCGGTGCAGTGCCCTCTCTTGTTACGAAGGTGCTGTCCACATGGACACCGCGCCACGCCGGGACTAATAGCAGAGCGGTCAACGCCGCGAGGACGACGAAGAGAGTGAGTCCCAGAAAGCGCGGAAGCGGATTCATGCGGTCAAGGCAGTCAATCTGCCCATTAAGCCAGGATGCGTCAAAACTTTCGACATTTCGCCGCGGGTGCGTTTTATTGATCAACTTGTCATGAAGTCCTTCTACATCACGACCGCCATCGACTATGTGAACGGTTCGCCACACCTGGGCCACGCCTACGAAAAGGTGCTGACGGACGTTATCGCGCGTTTCCGGCGGCAGATGGGGGACAAGGTCCACTTCCTCACCGGTGTCGACGAGCACGGCCAGAAAGTCCAAGCCAGCGCCAAGAAGAAAGGCATCCCGCCGCAGCAGTTCTGCGACGAGGTCAGCCAGGAATTTCGCGCGCTGCTCCCGAAGCTTAACATCTCCAACGACGACTTCATCCGCACCACCGAGGAGCGGCACAAGAAGGTCGTCCGCGCCGTGCTCCAGCAACTCTTCGACAAGGGCGAAATCTACAAGGCCGAGTACAAGGGCTTTTACTCCACGCGCCAGGAGCAGTTCCTCCAAGAGAAGGATCGCTTACCCGACGGCACGTGGCCGGAGATTTTCGGCGAGGTCACGGAAATCGTGGAGTCGAACTACTTCTTCAAGTTGAAGCAGTATCAGGATTGGCTCGTCGATTTTCTCACCAAGAATGAGAACTTCATCTTCCCGCAGTACCGCCAAAAGCAGGTGCTGGAATTCCTCAAAGAGCCGCTCAACGATCTCTGCATTTCGCGTCCCCGTGAGCGCTTGGAGTGGGGCATCTCGATGCCCTTTGATGACAACTACGTCACCTACGTTTGGTTCGATGCGCTGTTGAACTATTATTCCGCCGTCGTCGATAAGCCCGGCGTATGGCCGGCCACGTTCCACGTCATCGGCAAGGACATCCTTGTCCCGCCACACGCGGTTTACTGGCCGATCATGCTCCACGCGGCGGGTCTGCCGCTACCGGGCGGCATCATCGCGCATGGCTGGTGGATGCAGCGTGGCGCCAAGATGTCCAAGAGCACGGGCAACGCGCTCAACCCCCTCGACCTCGTCACCGAGTTCGGCACGGATGCATTCCGTTACTTCCTCATCCGCGAAATGAACGTCGGCCAAGACAGCGACTTCACGCGCGAGCAATTCCTCGTGCGCTACAACAGCGAGCTCGCGAACAACCTCGGCAATCTGGTCAACCGCACGCTCAACATGACCACCCGCTACACCGGCGGCGTCGTGCCCGCGCCGGAAGTCACCGAGGACCTCGAGAAGAGCCTGCAGGCCCTGTGGGCCAAGACCCGCGACGAATTCATCACGCTGTGCGAGGGCTTCCAGTTCCACACGGCCCTGGAGCGCGCGATGTTTTTCCTCACCGAGACCAACGCCTATGTGGAAAAGCGCGCGCCGTTCCGGCTCGCGAAGTCCACCGAGGCCAAGGATCAGGCTCTACTGAAGACGTCGCTCGCGACGATGGCAGAGTCGCTGCGCCTCGCGGTCGCGCTCATCCAGCACGTCACGCCCACAGCCTCGGAGCGGATCAACGGCGTGCTCGGCTACTCGCCGGGCTCGGTGTGGCGCGACGAGCTCAACTGGGGCACCCGCCTCACGGGCTCGAAGGTCGCCGGTGCGCTCGTGCTCTTTCCACGTCCGGCTCCGCCCGAAAAGGCACCGGCCCCCGCGAAGGCGTAAGGGCGCGCTGCAGGAGCCCGCATGACCATCCTGCCGATCCATCCCGCGGAAAACGCGTCGCCGCAGGCGCTGCACGCGTTTCTCGCGCAGTGTCGCGCCGCCGCGCTGCGCGCGGGCCGGCCCAAGCTCGTGAGCATTTCGCTCGCGGTCGACGCCCTCGATCCGCTCGCCGTGCTCGAATCGATCTTCGAGCCCGGCGAGCCGCACTTTTACACCGAGCGACCCAGCATCGAGAGCGCGATTGCCGGGGCCGAGGTCGCGGTCTCGCGTGAGGCGCACGGGGCCGGCCGCTTCGCCGAAATCCAGCGCTTCATCGACGAGACGCTAGAGCACACCATCGCCGTCGG
The DNA here is from genome assembly GCA_965227745.1 of Opitutaceae bacterium. Taxonomy (GTDB): domain Bacteria; phylum Verrucomicrobiota; class Verrucomicrobiia; order Opitutales; family Opitutaceae; genus GAS368. The sequence goes on from OZ245769.1 coordinate 990,495, forward strand.
CGATGTGAACGCCCCTTTCGGCGGGCCGCACTTTTTTGCCGGGTTCACGTTTCGCGACGAGGTCGAGGCCGGGGAGCGGTTTCCGGCGGCGAGTGTGTTTGTGCCGCGCTGGCAGGTGGCCCGCGCGGGTGCGACGACCACGGCCGTGGCCAATCTACTCGTCGCGCCCGACGCCGACCTCACTGCGCTCGCCGAGCGCGTGTGGCGGGCGCATGCGAAGTTCACCGGCTTCCGTTATCGCGAAACTCCCTCTCACGAAACCGAGCCATCCGAGTCGAGCGAACCTGGCGCGCCGACATTCATCACGGCGGAGGCGGGCGATTACCGCGCCGCGGTGGCGCGTGCGCTGGAGCGCATCGGGGCAGGGGAGTTCAAGAAAATCGTCCTCGCCCGCGCGCAAGATTTACAGGCCGACCGACCGCTGCACCCACTGCGCGTGCTCAATGGCCTGCGCCAGCGTTTCCCCGATTGCTACGCCTTCTCCTTCGCCAATGGCCGCGGTCAGAGCTTCATCGGCGCGAGCCCGGAACGTCTCGTCCGTGCAAGCAAAGGAGTACTCGAAACCGAAGCCCTCGCCGGCTCGATCCGCCGTGGCTCGGGCGCGAGCGAAGACGCCGCACTGGCCTCGGCCCTGCTCGGCAGCGAAAAGGATCTGCGCGAGCAGCGCCAAGTGCTCGACGACATTGTCGCCCGCCTCACACCGCTTGGGCTCGCGCTCGAATACGCGCCGAAGCCACAACTCCGCCGTCTCGCCAACGTCCAGCATCTCCACACGCCCGTGCGCTGCGTCCTGCCCGACACCGTGCGCCTGCTCGATGTGCTCGCCGCGCTGCATCCCACACCCGCCGTCGGCGGTAGTCCACGCACCGCGGCGGTCGCGCGCATCCGCGAGCTGGAGGGCTTTCCCCGCGGCCTCTATGCCGGCGCGCTCGGCTGGCTCAACGCGCGCGGCGGCGGAGAATTTTTCGTCGGTATCCGGTCCGCATTGGTCGAAGGCGCCACCGCGCGCGTCTTCGCGGGCGCGGGCATCGTCGCCGGCTCCACACCTGAGAAGGAGTTTGCGGAAACCGAATTGAAATTTAAGGCCATGCGCGAGGCGCTCATGTCGTGAGCTCTGCATCTGGCGGAATAGTTCTCAAAGTCTCTTACGGGAGTTCGTAGATTTCGATCAGGCCTTCGCCGGTCGTTCCACCTACGCCCGACAGTTGCACAGTGTAAGAGCCATTCTCGAGATACGCGATCACCGCCGCATCGTTGCTGCCAGGGGCGAGCGGAAAGGCCCCGACGGTCGTAAAGACGCCGCTCAGCAGGGCGGTGCCGCCCCAATCGTTGTTCTCCGTCACGCGCGCCACGCCTTTGAAAATCGCGATCTGCGGATCGGCTAGTGCCCCGGGCACACCGAAGGCGGTGAGTCCCGGGCCGATGCCGCGAATGAGCACTCCCTTGGTCCCCGTGCCACCGACCGAGAAGCCTGCAATGAGCACCTCGTCACCGGTGCCGACCCGATAACGCGCGGAGACGTTGGTCAGTCGGGCAGCGGTGGCGGGACCCGGGCGGGTGTCGTAGATTTCTCCGAGGGCGATACCTGCAGGGCCCTTCGGCACCAGTTGGACCGTGTGCGCTCCGCTGAGCAAACTCAGCAGCATCGCATCGCGGCTGCCTGTCGGGACTTGAAAGGCTCCGACGTCGCGTGCGGTTTCGCTGAGGGTCGGGGATCCGCCCCAGTCGTCATTTTGGTCGACCAAGCTTGAGCCCTTGTACAGTTGGATCCGGGGATCGACGACCGACCCGGTCACGCCAAATTGATCGAGGCCGGGACCGATGCCTCGGATCAACATTCGCTTGTCTCCGCCGGCCACGGCAAAGCCGATGATCAGAGGCGAGGCGTCCACGCTGGCCCGGACCGAGACGTTGGCGATTGATGAATTGATGGTCGCGGAACTGTCTACCGCCAAATCAGCTGGTTTGCTCAGGGTTGTTCCCTCCGCGTTGCTGACAGCCACCTGATATTGGCCGGCGTGAGTGGAAAAGACGATGGGTAGCGTCAGGCTTGAACTGGTGGCCCCGACGATTGGCGTGCCGCCGACGAACCACTGATATGTCAAGGTACCGGGGCCGGTTGCCGTGGAAGAAAAGGTGGCGCTTTGTCCACCCGTTACGCTGACCGCGACCGGCTGAGTTTTAATGAACGGAGTTCCAATGCGATTATAGCGCAACAGCAGTCCGTCTTCGGTCGCTGCGACGATATCGCCCGAGTCCATGATCAAGGCCTGCGACCACATCGGTGCGGCCGGAGTATTGAACCGTTCGTCATCGACTATTTCAAAAGCTGGATCGGTCGCGCCATTTGCCATCAGTCTCGTGGTGATCGGGACCGCGGTCTGGGCGGAACGACCCCACACCAAAATACGATTGTCGGGTTGGATCATATGGCCGCCCCACGTATAAAGCTCCGGCAGGCGCGCGGCAAACGAAGGGTCTTTTATTCCTGAAGGTAGAAGGCGGATCACGGTGGGGACGCTATTCGCGGGCTGGAGTTCGTTGGGTGCCATCGTGGCCAAAATAATACCCCCGGAACTCTGCCCGGTATTTTGCTTTGAATCGAACCCAAGGGGGAGCCGCACAAATGTCGCATCGACCGTAAAGGCCGGATCGACAGTTCCGTCGCTATTGAGGCGGACGAGCGATGGCTTGTTCTGGCCGGACCACGTTTTAAATCCTCCACCGATCAGGATTTGGCCATTGGGCAGGGCGCTGAAGGCGGAAATATCCGCTGAGACTCCCGACCCGAAACTGGTGCTGGCGGAACCATCGGAAGCGAGTACGACCACGCCACCGGGCTGGCGCACGCTGTCGCTCAGCATGATGCGCTTATCGCTGAGCACTACGGGGCGGCCGATCACTCCCGCCAGTTGAGCCACTTGAAAGGTAGTATCGCTCGTGCCGTCGATATTGAGACGCCAGCATTTGGGAGGTAGGATGGAATTGCTGCCGACCACGATCAATTTACCCTCGGGTTGAACCGTGACGGACCAAGCTTCGGTCAAGCCACTGACGCCGACCCGGAAAGACATATCGAGCGACAAATCGTGGTTGAGGCGAATGATCGGGCCCCCCGTGGGCACACCGTTCCAGTAGTTGAATTGTCCCGCGACGATTATTTTTCCGCCACGCTGGAGACGCACGGCTGTGATGGCCCCGGAATAGCGCAGGTTGGGGTTAAAAGAGGTTCGGCGGCCATCGGTCTCAAGAAGGGCGATACCCGATCCGCCTGCTACCCCACCGCCGGCAAAAAGATAACTGCCGGCTGCGACGATGCGACCGCTGGCGAGCACGGCAAGCTGGTCGACGCGGTTGAAGGTAGGAGCGGTAAACGAGTTCGACACCGTGCCGTCTAATTTAAGGCGGACTGCTTGGCCGGCGAAACGACCGACCAGAGAGCCTCCCAGCAGCAGATCGCCATCAGGGAGTTGGGCCATGGCGGCGACATCGTTGTTGGTGCTCAAGACCGCGAAGGACTTGTCGACCGAGCCATTGTCATTCAATCGCACCAGCCCGGAAAACCCCGATCCGTTGAAACTTGAAAATGGACCGGCGACCAGCAGTCGGCCGTCTTTTTGAAGAAAGATATTTCTCACTCCGCCCTGCGCTGCGCCCGATCCCGCATCGAAGGCTCGGTCGAGGCTTCCGTCCGCCAGCAGGCGAAAAACACCGGGGTTGCCGGTTCTTTCGGGATCGCCGATCAGCGATGCTCCTCCCACGTAGACCCTTCCATCCGAAGCCAAGGCGATCGCTTGAGGCGTGGTCATCCTCGGTGCGATAAATTTTTGATCCCGCGCCCCGGTCGCGCTCAGCCTGATGAGCCCGGACGTGTCTACGCCTTGGTAAAGATTAAACGCACCCGCGACCACGATCGCGCCGTTGTTCATGACCTTGAGGCCATAGATTAAAGGGCCGCTCGGCCCGGACAAGAAGCCATCTCCCACTGCAAACGCGGCGTCTCGCGTGCCGTCGGAATTCAAGCGCACGATGCCGCCGCTCGCCACTCCGCCTACATGCCGAAATGAACCACCCACTAGGAGGCGTCCGTCAGGCTGGGGCGTCACGCGTTGGATCGCACCATCGAAAGCGGGCGCGGTGAAGGAGCGGTCCAGCGTACCATCCGCGTTGAGTCGGGCGAGCCCCGCACGCGCCTCACCCAATATCGAGGTGAAAGCGCCCAAGATGTACCACTTTCCGTCCGGGGCTGCCTCTACTTGGTTAATGACTCCAAAACCATCCTGCTCCGCCCGGCCGAGCGGGGCGGTGGCGAGGACGTTTCTTTCGGGATACAGTGCCAGTGTGATTTTTACGCTCGCTGCGCTAGATGTCGCCGAGCCTTGGCTGTCACTGACTATGACATCATAGTTTCCGCTGTCCGCCGTGGTCGCCCGATTGAGCGGCAAGACAGCGGATGTGGCGTTTGCAATGGGAAAGGCATCGATGCGCCACTGATACGACAGCGGACCGCTGCCTGTGGCGACGACGCTCAAGGTTAGGTCTGTGCCTGAAAGACCCGTGGCCGACTGTGGATGCCGTGAGATAACTGGGGCCGCGAGCAGCGAATTCATCAGAGCTGCTCCTATAGCAATCAAAGTGGACAAGTATGACGTATAGCGCGAGCTACGGAGGAGAGTAGACATAGGGGAGACGAAAGCGGGCGGAGCGAAGGCTGGAGCCGTTGTAGTGACGATCAAGTGCAAAGACCCTCCATCTGGCACGGGACCATTTGCCGAATCGAAAAGGATTCGCGTGCGGGCGAAAGCTGAGTTCCCTTCAAGGAGTCTATGGACAATGCCCCGATCGATCTTCGCAATGTCAACGCCCTCTGGTGCAGCGTGCTCGTGGAGACGCTCGCGCGGCTCGGCGTGCGCCATGCCGTGATCTCCCCGGGCTCGCGCTCCACGCCGCTCACCTTCGCGCTCACGCGCCACCCCGACATCACCGCAGTGCCAGTGCTCGATGAGCGCTCGGCGGCTTTCTTCGCGCTCGGTATTGCGAAGCGCGAAGGTCGCCCGGCGGTGCTCGTCTGCACGAGCGGCACGGCAGGGGCCAACTATTTCCCCGCGGTCATCGAGGCGCAGGAGAGCGGCGTGCCGCTGCTCGTCATCACGGCGGATCGCCCGCCCGAGATGCGCGCCTGTGCCTCCGGCCAGACCATCGACCAGCAGCAACTCTACGGCGCGCACGTCAACTTTTTCCACGAGCTCGCCGTGCCCGAGACGAGCGAGGCCATGCTGCGCTACCTCCGCCAGACCGTGATGCACGCGTTTAGCCGCACGCTGCAACCGGCCGGTCCTGTGCATCTCAACGCGCCCTTCCGCGACCCGTTGCCCCCCACGGACGATGGCGGCGTCGCGGCCGAGGCCGTCGTCCCGATCAACTGGGACCACTTTTTCCGTCAGGTCGAGCGCACCGAGCCTCCCGTCGTCGACGTGTCACTGCCGCCGTTTCTCACCGACGTCCACGGGGTGATCGTGGCCGGCCCCGCGCAGCCGACCGATCCGGAGGCCTACACGGCAGCCGTGGCGGAGATCGCGAAGAGTCTGGGGTGGCCGGTGCTCGCGGACGGACTTTCGCCGCTGCGCCATCGCGCGGAGGCGATTCCGCAACTGGTCACGACCTACGATACGATCCTGCGCAACCCCGGCGCCGCTGAGCGACTGAAACCCGAGACCATTCTCTGCCTCGGCGGCTGGCCGACGAGCAAGGTCCTCCGCGCCTGGCTCGATTCCGCCTCCGCCCCCACGCTCCTCGTCAGCGATCGTCCCGATAATCGCGACGCACTGCACGGCCGTACGCGCCAGGTCGCGATTTCCTTGTCCAAGCTCGCGTCGCAACTTCCCATCGCCAGCGAGACCAACGGCTACACCCGCATGTGGTCGGAGTACGAGACGCAGGCGCGCGGAAAAATCGAAGCGAAGTTTTTCACGATGAAAGAGCTGTTCGAGGGCAAAGCCGCGTGGCTCCTCGCGCGGCATTTGCCCAACGAGACGCCGCTCTTCGTCGCCAACTCGATGCCGATTCGCGACCTCGAATACTTCGTTGCGCCCGGCCAGCGCGCGCTCCAGCCGCTCTGTAATCGCGGGGCCAACGGCATCGATGGCACGCTCTCCACCGCGCTCGGCGTCGCCCACGATGCGGGCCGCCCGGCCGTGCTGCTGACCGGCGATCTCGCGCTGCTGCACGACACGAATGGCTTTTTGCTCGGCCCCAAGCTGCGTGGCGGGCTCACGATCATTTTGATCAACAATAACGGCGGCGGCATCTTCGGCCACCTGCCCGTCGCGCAATTCGATCCGCCCTTCGAGGAGTACTTCGCCACGCCGCAAAATATCGATTTCGCCAAGCTCGCCGCGACCTATGGCGTCGAGCACGTGCTGGTGCGCGACTGGCCGCATTTCCGCGAACTCATCTCCGCCTTACCCGACACGGGCATCCGCATCCTCGAATTAAAAACTGACCGCCGCGCCGACGCCGCCACGCGGAAGCAGTTGTTTGCCGATATCGCGGCAGCGTTGGTATAGTTCAGCTGCTGAACTGTGGGAGGGGCTTTACGCCCCGACAGTTTTCGGCCCCGAAAAGTCGGGGCGTAAAGCCCCTCCCACAGTTTCGAGCCTGCGAACTTCGGCCCGCATGGCTGATTACAACTGAATCGGCAGCCCGACCTCGATGATCTGCATCGGGGGTAGGTGATAATAGTCGCGCGCCTGGCGGGCGTTGCGGCTGAGGAAGCTGTAGAAATGTTTCTGCCACTCCCACATGCGCGCTTCACCGCCGGTGATGATCATCTCGCGGTTAAAATAGTAGGTCGCCTCGTTGGGTTTGAGGGGCACGCCGGCATCGCGGATGCGCTCGACGAGCGACGCGACATCGGGCGACTCCATGTAGCCGTAGCGAGCGACCGCACGCCACACGCCTTCGCCGATTTCACGGATTTCGATTCGCTCGGTATCGGGCACCTGCGGCATCTCGTCGGTGGTCACACTCAGGAGTACGACCGTCTCGTGCAGCACCTTGTTCGCCTTCACGTGATGGAGCAAGACGAGCGGGGTACCTCGCGGATTGCCCGCCATGAAAACGCCCGTGCCGCGGACGCGTGCGATGTACTTGCTGGAGGCGATGTCGCAGAGCTCGACCTCCGTGATCTCATTCGCGTACACGCGCCGGAAGATTTCATTTTTCCCCGTCTTCCACGTATGCATCACCGCCACGACGACCATCGCGATGGCAATGGGCAGCCAGCCACCATCGGTAAACTTGTGCAGCGTGGCGTAGAAGAAGGTGACGTCGACCACGGCAAATATCGCGGTAAGCGTGACGGCCTTCCACTTGGCCCATTTCCAGTGATAGCACATCACAATGTAAAAGGCGTAGGTCGTAACGACCATCGTGCCGGTGACCGCAATGCCGTAGGCAGCGGCGAGATTATCGGAGGAGCGGAAGCCAGCTACGACCGCGATGGAGGCCAGCGCAAGCGCGGTGTTGATCAGCGGCACATAGATCTGGCCCACCTGATCGGCATTCGTATGGGTGATGTGAAGGCGCGGAAAATAACCGAGCTGGATCGCCGAGCGGGTCAGCGAGTAGGCGCCGGAGATGACCGCCTGGCTCGCGATGATCGCGGCGGCGATGGAAAGTAGCGTGAGCGCGAGTTGACCCCAGCCGTCGGGGGCAAGGGCGAAGAACGGGTTGGCCTGCGAATCGAGGTGATCGAGCACATACGCGCCCTGGCCGTAGTAGTTGAGCAGCAATCCAGGAAACGCGAAGAAGTACCAGGCCTGCGCGATCGCCTTGCGGCCGAAGTGGCCCATGTCGGCGTAAAGTGCCTCGGCGCCCGTCACGCACAGCACGACGGAGCCGAGAATCAAAATCGCCCCCCGCGGATGGGTGAACAAAAACTCCAGGCCAAGCCACGGATTCAACGCGGCCAGAACCTCGGGTTTGTCCTTGAGATGCCACGCGCCCAAGACTCCAAGCGTTAAGAACCATAGCACCATCACCGGACCGAAGATGCGACCGATAAGTTTCGAGCCTTTGTGCTGCACCCAAAAAAGCCCGGCGAGGATGAGGCAGGCGATGATCGGGATGATCGCACTATCGGGCTTCGCAAAGACGGGGCTAAACCCCTTTAGACCTTCCGCCGCGCTGAGCACCGAAATCGCCGGCGTAATGACACTATCACCGTAAAGCAGCGCCGCGCCGGCCAGGATAATAAACACCGTGAAGCTGATACGCCCGGACTTGGTGGTGGCCGGAACTCCCTTGGAGTGACTGAGCGCGAGCAGGGCGAAGATACCGCCCTCGCCGCGATTATCGGCACGCATGATGAAGCCGATGTACTTAAGACAAACGACGAGAATCAGCGCCCACGTCATGAGCGAGAGGATGCCGAGCACGGCCTCGCTGCGCTCCACCGGGGTGAAGTGCACGAGGCACTCCTTCATGGCGTAGAGCGGGCTGGTGCCGATGTCGCCAAAGACTACGCCGAGCGCGCCCACACAAAGGGCGGCTTGGGCTCCGGCTTTTAACGGTGTCTTGGACGAATGACTCATGCGAACGGGTAGCTTCCCGTAACGCGCCCCTCGCTCCAAGCAGTTTTGCTCACCGGCGGGAAATCAGCTTGCAATTCCCCTGTGCTGGCCGGTGGACAACTGCGCCAAAAGTTTGCACGATCTCCACTCTATGACTCCCGACTGGAAAGTCGCCAAGACCTACACTGACATCCTTTACCACAAGGCCGGCGGCATCGCCAAGATCACCATCAACCGCCCGGAGAAGCGCAATGCGTTCCGCCCGCATACGGTCTCGGAGATGTTCGATGCCTTCAGCGATGCGCGTGAAGACCAGAGCGTCGGCGTCGTACTCCTTACGGGCGCCGGTCCACACACCGATGGCAAGTATGCCTTCTGCGCCGGCGGCGACCAGAGCGTGCGCGGTCATGCCGGCTACGTGGGCGAGGACGGCGTGCCGCGCCTCAACGTGCTCGATCTCCAGAAACTCATCCGCTCCATGCCCAAGGTCGTGATCGCGCTCGTCGCGGGTTACGCCATCGGCGGTGGCCACGTGCTACACGTCGTGTGCGACCTCAGCCTTGCTGCGGACAACGCGATCTTCGGCCAGGTCGGCCCGCGCATGGGCAGCTTCGACGGCGGCTTCGGCTCCAGCTACCTCGCCCGCGTGGTCGGCCAGAAAAAGGCCCGCGAGATCTGGTATCTGTGCCGTCAATACAACGCCGCCGAGGCGCTCGACATGGGCCTCGTCAACAAAGTCGTACCCGTCGCCGAACTTGAGGCCGAGGGTGTGAAGTGGGCCAACGAGATTCTCAATCACAGCCCCCTCGCGATCCGCCTCCTCAAGAGCGGCTTCAACGCCGAGCTCGACGGCCAGGCCGGCATCCAGGAACTCGCGGGCAATGCCACGCTGCTCTACTACATGAGCGACGAGGCCAAGGAATTCCACTCCGCCCAGCGCGAGAAGCGGAAGCCGAACGCGCGGAAGTATCCGTGGCTACCTTAGCGGTTTGGAGTGGCTGCGGCATCCTGCCGCAGAGTCTTCTGAGTTGGTTGCGAGCGTAGCGAGCGGACTACTTTCAAAAAAGGTCAGCACCGGCTTTCAGCCGGACGCGACACTGAAGACTCTGCGGCTGGAAGCCGCAGTCGCTTTCAATCCCTCACTCCTTACCCGCCGCCCAAAACACCGCGTGGGCGATCAGGTTGAGAAAGACCGGGTCGTGCCACGTCGCGTTGCCGTGGCCCCACGTCGTGCCGACGACGCGGGTGCCGCCGTAGAGGTTGGTCCAGACGGTAGGGTAGGTATTGCCATCGGCTTGACTGACGGCGGTGGCGAGGGCGGTGGAGTTGGGCCAGAGTTTTTCGATGACGTAGAGTTCGTCCATCGGCGTCGTCCATGTAGCGGGAAACCCCTTCATGATCGGATGATTCTTCGCGGCGGACACGGGCGAGACGACATACTCGGCCTGTTTGTCGTGACGGCGCGTGGTGACGCCGAGGAATTCGCGCCAGTCGTCCTCCTTCAGCAAGCGGTAGGTGTGCATCGCGCAATGGATGACCACGGCGGGCGTGCCGCCCTTGTGGCCTTGGACGATCTTGCGGGTGTACTCGATATTGTTGGTGTCGGCGAAGCACTCGTTGTGCACGACGACATCGTAGGCCTTGGCCCAGTTGGGATTTTCGTAGAGTTTGATCTCAGCCTTGGTGCCCTTGCCGCCGTCGTTGACGATGGTCCACTCGATCGGGCCGAGCTTCTTCGTGGCGTCGGTCAGCGCTTTGGCCTGAAAATCGTAATCGTGATAACCTCCGGCGGTGACGAGCAGGGCCTTTATCGGCTTAGCGTCGGCCGCAAACATGCGCGGCACGAGCAAGGCGAGAAGAACCAGAAAGAATGAAAGCGAGCGGAGTTTCATGAAGGGTGGGGTAGAGATGATTGATCGAAAAAGTGGGAGAGCGCGGAAGTAATCAGGATTTTTTCTTGGGCGCGGCCGGAGCGGCAGGCGGGATCGGATCGCCGGCGCGGAGCACCTTGCCGAGGGCGTGATCGTCGGGCGTGATGCCACGGCGGTAGCCTTTGAAGGCGTAGGGCGAAGGGGCGAAGTCGTCGACGTACCGCACATCCGTCTTGGCGGGGATCTCGAGCGAGAAGCCCCAGAGCACGGCGTTGACCACCATGCGGCGAAAGCCCTCGTTGGTGAGATCGGTGGCGGCGCCCATCGTGGTGCAGAAGACTCGGTTCGCTTTGCCGCCAGGGTTATCGTGCGTGCGCGTCCAGGCGATGGGCATCATGGGATCGTTGATGCCCTGCTCTTGTCCGTCGGACTTGCGCGTGTTGCGACGCTGCATGTCGGGCGCGTCGGTGGGGTTCATGCCGACGAGCACCTGGCCGCGCGCGAGAATTTTGGAACCCGGGACCGGGTGGGTTTCGTACACGCCGGAGTCGCCGAAGATATCGCTCACGCCGCGCATGATCGGGTCGCTCTCCGCGCCGGGCTCGATGATGCCGCGGGTGGCACCGCGGCGATTGGCACCCCAGTGGCTGACCCAGTTTTCGCCGAGGACTTCGCGGCCGAAATCGTTGAAATTCTTATAGCTGCTCTGGCTGTTGGCGGGAAAGCGAAACGAATGCGTGGCCGTGCGCAGGCCCACGATGGGCACGCCGCGCGCGACGGCTGCGGAAAACCGCTTCATGGCATCGTCGGGCCATTGGCGGAAGCGCAGCATCATCACGATCCCATCGGCGGAATCGAGCGCCTCCGAGCCGGGGATGTTCTTGTTGTTATCGGGATTGATCGTACCATCGGGATCGAGGGCAAAGAGCACGGTGCACTTGAAACCGTGCCGCTGGCTCAGAATCTTCGCGAGCATCGGCAGACCTTCCTCGCCGCGATACTCTTCGTCGCCCGTGAGAAACACTATATGCTTCCCCGCGCCCGGTCCGGGCTTCGCGGGATAGGTGATCGAGGAGGAGGCCGCCTGGGCGACGCTCATAAGGAGGCAGCCGAGGAACAGCCCGAGAACGCGGGGTAACGTCATGCGCCTGTGGTGCGCCGAATTGAGCAATGCGTCAACGCGGTTCCCCGTCAGAAATTAGATGCCCCAGCTCCAGCGCTCGCCCTGCCACGCGTAGCCCGTGCCCGCGCGCGCGACGCGACCGATGCCGGGCCAAGGGAGATGGAAGCCGTAGGCACGCTCGTGCGTGCCCGCGAGCTCGGCAAAGAGCTTCTTGCGCGTGTCGATCGCGACCTCCGGCTCATGGTCAAAGGCGATGCCCCAGCCGGGATTCGTAAACATCAGCACGTGATGGTGTGCGACGTCCATGAAATGCATGAGCGACTCCTTGCCGGAGCGAATGCGGAAGAGCGCATGGCCCGCCGTGTGGCCGGGGCCGTGGACGACATTGACCGCGCCGCCGAGGAGATCGTCGCCGTGCTTGATGAGTTGGAGGTTAGGCTGCAACACGTCAAACTTCTCGCGCGCATCCTTCACCATTCCGGGCAACGGCTTCTTGTCGCGCTTCGACTTGGAAAAATCGGGCTCCGGGGAGCGCCAGAAATCGAGTTCCTGCTGCATGCAGTGAAACGCCGCATTGGGGAAAATCATGCGGTTGGCCGTTACGAAGCCGCCGATGTGATCGGAGTGCGCGTGGCTGAGAAACGCATGCGTGACCTTTTCCGGCGCGATGCCGATGGAGCCGAGCGCTTCGCCCACCCAGCCGCTGTTGGGATTCTTGCCGGGTCCGAAACCGCCGTCGAAGAGCGCGATCTCGTTGCCGACCTTGATGACGAGGATGTTGACGTAGAGCGGGAGCACATCGGTGCGCTCGCCGTGGGCGATCATGTCGTCCTTCATCGCGGGGCGGTCGCCCACGGGCCACATGAGATCGAGACCCTCGCGGAGCGCCATGTTGCCGTCGCTGAGCGTCCACGCCTCGATGTCGCCGATATTAAAACGATAGGCGAAGGCGTTGCGCGGCTTCGGTGGCGGCGCAGGTTTCTTTTCCTCGGCGGCCGTGATGCCGCCGGGCAAGGCCGCGGCGGCGAGCACGGCCGCGGAGCCGGTGAGGAATTGGCGACGAGAGGACTGAAGTGGGGTGGGGGTCGACATAGGAAAACGGGGAAGAAAGAATCGCGTGCGAGTTTAGCGCGTGAGGCGATAGATGAGGACCGCCGTGCGCTTCACGAGTTCAGGCACAGTCGCGAGGTCGGCCCACTCATTTGGCGCGTGAGCGCCACCGCCGCGAATGCCGAGGCCATCGAGACCGGGCAGGGGCGGAGAAACAAAGGCGACATCGCCCGCGCCGCGGCTGCGCGGATCGTAGGCGGTGATCGCGCCGAAGCCAAGATCGCGGCTCACGACATCGAGTTGAGCGAGCACTTCGCGGTTGGCCGGGGTATCGGGCATGGCGGGATAGCCCTCGCTGAAGGTAATCTTCGAGTCGGTGCGCGGCAGGTGCTTTGCGACGATGTCCTTCATCTTTTGCTCGGCAGCGGCGAGTTGCTCGGCGCTTACGCAGCGGAGGTCGCCGCGGATGAGCGTGCGCTGCGCCGTGATATTGGTCTTGCCGGCGGTCGTGCCGCCCGTGCGGTCGAGTGTGACATCGGTGCCGCCGACGATCAGCGCGGGATTGAGCGTGAGACCTTCGAATTTGCGCAGCTCCTCGTAGAAGGCCGCCAGAATGCGCGAGGCTTCATAGACGGAGCCCGCGCCCATTGAGGTGGAGAAAATTCCCGACGAGTGACCGGTCGCGCCCTGCACCTCGATTTCCCACGAGGTGCTGCTGCGGCGCGCGACGGTGGCAGTCTTACCGATGGCCCCCTCAAACGAGAGGACCACATCACTGCGTTTGGCGGCGTCGAAGAGTGCCTTGCGGGCAACTTCGACCGGGTGGCCGACGGCTTCCTCATCGCCCGTCATGACGACCGTGATCTGGGCATCGGTCAATGCGCCGGCCGCGTGCAGAGCGCGGAGTGCGTAGATCAAGACGAGATCGCCGCCCTTTATATCGCTCGTGCCGGAGCCGATGGCGCGGTCGCCGTTGCGTTCGTATTTGCCGCCGGGCAACACGGTATCGAGATGGCCGATGAGGAGGACGCGCTTGCCCTTGGTGCCCTTATGCTCGGCGACGAGATGGCCGCTTCGACCGGAGGCGGCGGGCACTTCGGCGAACTTATAGTCGAGCCCAATCTTGGAAAGCTGCGCGCCGAAGGTGTCCGCCATTTTGCGCACGCCCGCTAGATTTTCGGTGGAGCTGTCGATCTTCACCGCCTGCTCGAGATCGGCGGCAAAGCCACCGGCGTGTTGGTCGACAGCGGCGAGGATTTTTTGCTCAACGGGATCGACAGCGGCGAAAGCCGGGATGATCGATGCGAGCGTGAGGAGCGTGGCGACAGCGCGAGGGAAAGACATGCCGCGAGCGCAGCACAGAGCGCCGGGCTAGTCGAGCGCGAGAACCGACCCACCTACGCGCCGTTATTTCTTTTTAACCGGGCCAGAGACCGGGACGCTCGTCGCCGTGGAGAGTGCGAATACCTGGATCTCATCGCTGGCCAAATAATCCTTGATCGAGAGTTGCGATTGCACGAAGCGATCCCGGTCCGCCATCGAGACCGCGGCGAATTCGGCGGAGGATTCGTCCGGCTCCTGCCGGGGAATATCCAAAGGCTTCGGCGGCGGGATAAAATAGCCGGCCATCGAATCGTCGGAGGTCTGATTGCGCTGCGTGCCGCCGAAGACGTAAACGTTATTGCCGAGCACCACGGTCGCGGTGTCGCGCTGCGCCGTGTAGCTGGCGGTGAAAAAGTCGGAAGTCTTCTTGCCAAGTTCATAGACGCCGAGTTCGCGTCCGCCGAAGAGAAAGAGGTAGTGGTCGATGAAGGCCATCGAGTTGGCGCCGACGGGGCGTTGGAGCTTGGGGAGCACGCGCCAGCCCTTTTGCTCGGGGATGTAGGCCTCGACGTCGGCCATCTCCTTCGGGCCTTTGTAGCCGCCGGCGACGATGATGACATCGCCCACCGTGACGGCCTGGCTCATGCGCGGCGTGGGCATGGGGACGCCCTTTTCCCATTTGCCCGTGGTGAGGGAGTAGACCTCGGTGGTGTTGGTATTGACGATGGTGCGCGGGTGGCTGCGCGCGCCGCCCATCACGTAGATTTTATCGCCCAGTGCGGCGCAGGCGAAATTGGCCTTGGCGATCGGCATGGGCGCGGCCTTGGTGACGGCGCGCGTGGCGAGATCGATCACTTCGACGGAGTTCTCGAAGTAGTCCGCGAGTTCGAAGTGATTGGGATTATACCCGCCGAGGACGTAAATTTTGCCGCGATGCAAAATGGCGCGGTGATTGCGCCGGCCAACTGCGAGGCGGGCAAAAGGCTCAGAAGCCCCCGTTCCTGGGTCGAAGCGCTCGACATCGTCGAGCGGGGTGTCGCCGGAATTACTGCCGCCGATGATGTAAATGTAGCGCCCGTCCGTGACGGCGACGGCCGCGAAGCGCGCGGTGCGGAGGCGATAGCCGAGCTCGAGCTTGGTAAGCGGGAGTTTGCCGGCCTCGACGACCACCGGAGCGAGCTTTTCGATCGGGGCTCCGACTTGCTCGCCGGATACCAGCGCCGGAAAGAGAAGGGCGAGCGAGCCAACCAAGAGGACCGCAGGGGTGCGCATGCCTGCTTGGATGACGCATCTCTATATACAGTCAACCCGGCAGCGCCGTAACCAAGGCCGCGACCTCCTCGGCAATCGACGTCGGCGAACGCTGCGAGGTATCGAAACTCAGCCGCGCCGGTGGAATGATCGGCGTGGCGAACACGCCCGCAGCGCGCAATTGGCGGTAGAGGGCTAGATTGGTGAGCTTGCCATTTTGCACGCGGGAGTCGTCGCCCATGCGGCGCTCGATCTCGGCCTCGGGTGCGGTGAGCGCGACGGGAATCACCTCGCCGCCAGCCGCCGCGACCTCGGCAAACAAGGTGTCGATGAAACTCTGCGGCACCGAATTCTCCGGGTTGAAGGTGAAAATCAGTCCGGGAAATTTATCGGCCAGCGCCCGGCGAAACGTGAGCAGCCAGATTTGCTCGCGCAGTGCGATGAAGCCCGGCGTGCCGAAATCGTAGACGGCTAGGGCGAGGTTCACCGTGAGGTGATTGTGAAACAGCCGCCAGCCCGTGAGCGCGGCGATCTCGCGCGCGATGGTGAGCTTGCCGACCGCAGGCGGGCCGTGGAGGAAAAGGAGCTTCATGGGCGGATGATATACGCGAATCGTGCGGAGGCGCGTGGTCAATCGCTGGGCTCGGCCGCAACGGCACACCCCTTACGTAAACGTGTGGAGCACTGCCGCGTGGTCCCGCACGAGGACGCGTTTGCCCTTCGTCTCGAAGGCGTGGCCCTCGGCGGCGAGCTTGCGCTTCAGCGCGGGGATGCCGCCGGGGTATTTCGGGTTGAGCTCGCCGCCCGTTTTGAGCGTGCGCCAGTAGGGCGTGGTTTTCTTTTCTCCGGCGGCGGCGCTTTCTTCGGCGGCGTGGGCGGCGACCCAGGAAAAGATGCCGGTCGTGATCGGGCAGGCGGCCTAGGTGTGATGCTTTCTCGCAACCGCACCGCGCAGTTCATTGATGGTGGTGAGGCGACCTTTCGGCACGGTTTGCATGAGCGCATCGACCTCCCGCGGCGCAGGGATAACCATCGTCTGGCCGCCCCAACGCGCGGCGGCCTTGGCCTCGAGCTTGATCACACGCGGGAGATTCTTGTCGTCGGCGAGCTTCTCGCGCCAAGATTTTTTCTTTGAGACCGGCATAGCTCCCGAATCGCTCGACGCTGCCTCCGAAAATTACTTCGGGGCGATTTTTTCCGGGGTGAACGAATACCCCATCTGGCCCACTTGAATCCCGAACGGCATGCCGGGCACGACCATCACGCTCGGAGCCGTGATGGTCTCATTTTTTCCGTCGGGGCCACGCCGCACGAATCGCGCTCGGTACACGAGGTTACCGTCCGGCAGCACCTCGGGCTTGAGATAAAACGTCATCGTCTCACTGACCGGAAAAGAGGATTCCTCGCCGAGATAGAGCGACGCGCGAACATTGTTGATCGACTGGCCCATGCCTAGATCGATGACGCCGCTAATGGTAGTCTGGCCGTTTTTCACCTTGGCGGTGCGCAGGGGCAGCTCCCGGACCTGCTCGCCGGTTTTCAAGGAGAGCACTTCACGAGCGGGGTCGAAGGAAACGATCGTGCTGCCTTGAAACGAGTCATTGAGCCGCAGCCAGCCCGACGACTTACGGCTGTCGGAATCGCTCAGCGAAAAGCGCGTATCTTTCCCAATGGTAAAAAAGCCGGCGAACTCGATTTCGGCGCGCAGGCTGAGCAACGCAGACAAAAAGCAGGCGAGCACGAGACAACGTTTCATAGGGTCAGGCGACACGTTGGCAGAGAGCCGTGTTCCGCCCAATGAAAATCGCTGGGCGCGATTCGCTGAAAATGTAGCCACAAAAAAGCGCGACCCGGTTGGGTCGCGCTTTGAAAGCGAAGGATGGTCGAGAAAAGACGCCTTACTTGCCGAGGCTCTTGCGCAGATCGGCCAGTTGGCCGGCACTGCCGAGGAGCACGTTGCGCGAGGCGATGAACTTCGCGTACTCGACGATGAAGATCTTGCCCGGCGGGCGGAAATCGAAATCGCCCGGCTTGTCGCGGAAGTACTCGCGGTGCACACGGGTCCAGACGAGGCGGCCATCGGTGTCGATGTTGACCTTGGTCACGCCGAGCTTGGCGGCCGGGAGGTATTCGTTCGGGTCGACGCCGACCGAATCCTTGATGGTGCCGCCGGCGGCATTGATGCGGGCGACCTCATCCTGCGGGACGGAGGACGAACCGTGCATGACGAGCGGGAAGCCAGGGCAGAGCGCCTTGATCTTCTCCAGCACGTCGAAATGGAGGGACTGCTTGCCCTTGAACTTGAAGGCGCCGTGGGAGGTGCCGATGGCGCAGGCGAGGGAATCGCAGCCGGTCTTGGCGATGAAATCCTTGGCCTCGTCGGGATTGGTGAGGGTGGCGTGGCCATCCTCGACCTTGATGTCTTCCTCGACGCCGCCGAGCATGCCGAGCTCAGCCTCGACGGAGATGCCCTTGGCGTGCGCGCGCTGCACGACGCGCTTCGTGATCTCGACGTTCTTGTCGAATGGATCGTGCGAGGCGTCGATCATCACGGAGCTGAAGAAACCGGAGTCGATGCAATCGTAGCAGGTCGCCTCGTCACCGTGATCGAGATGCACCGCGAAGATGGACTCGGGGAAAATCTCACCGGCGGCGCGGATGATGGCCTCGAGCATGCGCTTATCGGTGTAGGCGCGCGCACCCTTCGAAATCTGGATGATGAACGGAGCCTGGGAATCGATGCAGCCGCGGAAGAGGCCCATCGCCTGCTCGGCGTTGTTGATATTGTAAGCACCGACGGCGTACTTGCCGTAGGCGTGTTTGAAGAGTTGCGCGGTGGTGACGATCATGGGAGGTAAAGGGACAAGAGCGTCGAGTTTCCGCGCGTGTAAGGACGCGGGCAAGGGTTTTCTCTGTGCTATGGCGCGGCGAAACCCGCAGCCCGGATTGAGGTGGACGGCGACCTCCGGGCGCCGCTGGAGGGCGAAAAGGAAAATTGCGGCGGCAGTTGGAGATCCTGAAGACGGCGCACGGAGGTCGCCGTCCACCTACCAAACCTACTGTTTCCCCTTGGGCGCTGGCCCACCGCGCGGGGGAGGCGGCGCGCCGTTGGGCCCGAGCGTGTCCGCCACAATGCGGGCGAGTTGGGTCTGGTTTTGCTGCTGCTGCTGAAGTTGCTGGAGGGCGGCTACCTGGGGCGCGGAGAGGACGGTTTGGGCCTGCGTCACCGCGCCGCTCGTGATGGGGGCGGTGGCATTGCTGCCGCGCAATCCGAGATCGCCACCGGCGAGAGCGAAGAGCCCGCCGCCACCACCGGGCGCGGCACTGCCGGTGAGGAGCGCCCCAAGCGCGTTGAGATCGGACTCACGCGGCGCAGCGGGGCCCCGACCACCGGGCAAAGGCGTATCGGCCGACGGGGGCGGGGCGTTGCTGGCGAGGATTTGGACGAGCTGTTCCGATTGCGCGGCGGTGAGCGGTGTATCCGTATAGCTGAGACGCTGCTGGAGTTGGGAGACGACGTTGCGTTGCGGCAGCGTGGTTTCGAACGACTCAAACTGCGCAAAGCCGGTTTCGCCAATCACGGCCTTGATGCTGTTATTAATATCAACGCGGGTGGACTCCATCAGGCGCTGGTAGCCCTCGGGATCGCGGCGCGGATCGATGCCCTGCTCGCGGGCGATGGCGGCGGCGTCCTGCATCGTGGTCGCGCGGTCGGCGAGAATCGTCTTGAGGCGCTCGGCTTGATCGGGCGTGAGATTGAGGCTTTTGAAGAGCGCCGCGTAGCGCGCTTCGACGGCCGCTTTTTGCTGCAGCGTCATCAGCGCCTGCACCTCGGGCTTCGTGGAAAGCTCGCGCAACGCCAGGAGCTGCTGCGCGGGATTGCCGCCACGGACAGGCGGACGCTCGCGCCCGGGCGCGCCATCGGGCCCGGGTGCGCCGGGGGAGCCCTCGCCCCGGGTGGTGCCGGCGCGACTGGCGAGTTGCTTGTTTTCTTTCTCCAGATCCCAGACGCGCTTTTGCAGATCGGCGCGTTCATTGCGGCCCAGCGCGGCGGTGCGTAGTTCATTGAGCTCGTTGGACTGTTTCCACGAGAGCGCGAGCACACCGACGATCGTGAGCGCGAGAACCGCGATGATGATATTCTTAGGGGTAGTCACAATGGAGTGCTGACGTAAACTATGGAGTGAAGTTCCATCAGCGTCCAGCGGGCAGGCGGGGGCGGTTCACTCGCCAATGACTCCCACCATCGAATGCCTTGTCGTAGGGCCAGCGCTCACCGCCGGGTCGCCGCGCGACGGATATGATAATCGCGACGGCCTGCCGACAAGCGGCAGCCCTACAAAACCACCGCCGCTTACCGTGGTGGGAACTCAAACTCCGCTTTTGCACCCGTCGGTGACAGCACGAGGTACGCGCCGAAATTAGCGCCGCGTTTCGAAACGAAACCCTGAATGAGTTCGGTGCGGCCGCTCTCGAAGAGCTTCAGCACTTCCTCCTTGGGAATCTCGATACCGCAGAGCTGTTTCTTGAGCGTCATCAGGATGCGGTTGTCCTGCTCGGGGCGGCGCACGTAGTAGGCGTCGGCGGTCTCAACGATCTCGCCGTCCTTGTGCATCTTGCTCTTGCCGAGCACGGTGCCCTTGGAGAGATCGGGCGGAGCCTTGGCCTTGCGGGCGACGGGCTTGCCGTCCTTGTCGAGCTTGGGCGCACGCGGCGGGAACTCCCACGAGAACTTTGCGCCCTCGCGTTTCAGAAGAGCGTCAAACGGGCGGCCCTTCTTGGAGATGAAACCCTTGATAATGCCGGTCTTGCCATTGGCGATGAGATCGATGGCCATCTCGCGCGTGATGGGCTTCTGGCACATGAGGCGTCCGATGCGGAAGGTTTGCTCCCACACATCGCCTTTTTTCTCGCGGAGGACGTGGCTCGAACCGACTTCGCAAAGCTGCGCGCCGGTCTTGGGATCGGTCCAGTAGGGCTCGACGGTGCCGAGATCGACCTTGTCGCCGAAGTCGTATTGGGCCTGCCACTTTCCCTTTTCCTCGTCCTTGACGAGCTTGAGGAGGGCGGAGAACCGGCTGCGCGTCTTGGCGGAGATGAAGCCATCGAGCGGGCCGACCTTACCGGTCGTGACGAGTTCGCGGACTTCGGATTCCTCCATCTTGCGACCGCCGATGACCTTGTAGATCATGAACTCGCCGTCCTGCGACTTGTAGCCGCGGAGGGTTTCGCGCAGGGGCTTGCCGTCGGTGGGCGAGGGGATGTCCGTCTCGCGGGCGACAGAGTCGTCTTCCTCGAAACCCTTCACGCGCTCGACGATGCCGACGGTCTGCTGCGTGACCTCTTCCATGAACTTTTCACGGGAGAACTTATTGTGCTCCATCTGGCGGAGCTTGAACTCCCACTCGCCGGTCATGGCGGGCTGGGTGAGGGCGTCGGCCTTTACCGCGCCGAGGAACTGGATGAGCTGCTCAGCCTTGGCCGTGGGGATCAACTCGCGCTGCGGGCGATCCATGTACTTCTGATTGATAAGGCCGTCGATCGTATCGGCGCGGGTCGCGGGCGTGCCGAGGCCGCGTTCTTTCATCGCCTCGGCGAGCTCTTCGTCTTCGACGAGCTTGCCGGCGCCTTCCATCGCGGAGAGCAGCGTGGCTTCCGTATAGCGCGGTGGCGGCTTGGTGGTCTCGGAGTGGAGAATGGGATCGAGCGTCCGAGCCTTGGTCGGGGAGCCGTCCTCCGAAGTGAGGGCGGGGAGCGCCTTCGAATCGGGCGAATCGTCGTCGATGGTGTTCTTGCCGTAAACGGCGAGCCAGCCGGGCATGGTCATGACCTTGCCCTCGGTCTTGAAATCGTGGCCGGGCGCCACTGTGCTGATGCGCGTGGTGACATCGAACTCCGCCGCCGGATAAAACGCCGCGACGAAGCGCCGCGCGATCATATCGTACACCTTGGCCTCCATCTCATCGAGGTTCTTGCCCTCGGAGGCGGTGGGGATGATCGCGAAGTGATCGGAGATCTGCGCATTATTAAAGATGCGCTTGTTGGGCCGCAGCCAGCCCTCGTTGAGCACCTTGGCGGCGTGGCCGTGGAGATCGCCCGAGAGATTGTTGAGCGTCTCACGACAGGTCGGGATGTAATCCTCCGGCAGCGCGCGCGAGTCGGTACGGGGATAGGTGATCATCTTGTGCCGCTCGTAGAGCGCCTGGGCGATCTGGAGCGTGCGGCGGGCAGGGAGGCCGTAGCGATTGTTGGCCTCGCGCTGGAGCGTGGTGAGATCGTAGAGGCGGGGGGCGGCCTGCGTGCTGCCCTTCTTTTCCTCGGTGACAGACGCGAGCGGTTTGCCTTGGCAGGCGGCCACCACGGCCTCGGCCACGGCCTTTTCCCAGACACGATCAATGCGATCATGATCGTCGTTCTCGGCTTTCTTGAAGTTGGCGCGCTGATAGACGCCCTCGTACTTGCCCTTGGCTACCTCGAAGGTCGCGGTGACGCGCCAGAAGTCGCGCGGCTTGAAATTGCGGATTTCCAACTCGCGCGCGTACACGATCGCGAGGGTGGGGGTCTGCACGCGACCGACAGAGGCGACATTGCCCGCGCGGGAGCCAAACATGCGCTTGGTGAGCGCGCGCGTACCATTGATACCGATGAGCCAGTCGCTCTCGCTGCGGCAACGCGCGGCGTCCGCGAGGCCGGCCATCTGCGTGCCGTCGCGCAGATTCTTAAAGGCGTCTTGAATACCACCCGTGGTCATCGTCTGCATCCACGCACGTTTCACCGGCAGCTTGCACTTCGTGAGCTGGTACAGGTACGCGAAGATGAGTTCGCCCTCGCGCCCGGCGTCGCAGGCATTGATGACTTGGTCGATATCCTTGCGGGCGAGAAGTTTTTTGACGGCGTTGAACCGCTCCTTGGAGTCCTCGATGGGCTTGAGACCGAATTTCTCCGGAATGATCGGCAAAGTCTCCAGGCGCCAGAAGCCGTATTTCTTCTTGTCGATGTCCTCCGGCATCTCGAGTTCCACCAAGTGGCCCAGCGCGTAGGAGACGACGTACTCGTCGTTCTCGTAGTGGTCGCCGTGCTTTGGAATTTTCCCGAGTGCGCGCGCGAGGTCCGCCGCGACGGACGGCTTCTCGGCGATGATGAGTGACTTCATGAACCGCGAGCCGTTACGCGCCGATGCAGCGAAGTGCAAGAAATTGTTTCTTGGTCGCTATCGGGAAATTTCCCAATCGCATCGGAATGACGCGGCGATTTTCACTCGTGAAAATAGAAATGTTTGGCCGGGAAATTTTGCGCCGCGAATATTCTGCGGTCGATTGTCGGATTTACACGAAGCGCGTGAGCGGACTAGTTTTTCACGCACTCACCCCATCGATTATGTTGTCACGAACGCACACGGCACTTTGGTTTTCGCTCGGGCTGCTGGCGGTCGCACTGTTGGGCGGGTGTCGGGCCACCGATCCGCTCGATGTCAAGGTGAGCGCGAAAAATTCGAACGATTATGACGAGTGGGTGGAGAAGCGGTACTCGCGTTTGCCAGAGGGCATCGCTCAGGAGTACGCCAAAGCCTTTACGGCGATCCGGCTCCGAGCGCCGCGTGCAGGTACGCACGTGGCGGATCTCGGCGCGCGCGATGGCACGACGTACATTTTCGGTAAAATCAACGGGCGCACAGTACGCGAAGTGATCGCCGAGGGCTACGCGCTCGCGAACACCTCGCTGCAGTATAACATCGCCAACGAACTGGACAACGTGAAGCGGGCGACGGAGCGCGCGGAGCAGGCGGACGAAAAAGAGGCGAAGATGCTGCAAGAGCGCGTCGAGGCTCGTCTCGCGCTAATCGAAAAGATGCGGATCCAGATCGCGACCAACAAGGAGATGATCGCGCGCTATGCTCCGCCGAAATAGCCGCTCTCGCCGGCGCTGCCCGGCCCACCGGTGATGCATTGGGCCTCAAGGCAGTGGTGCTAAGCTAAACTCAGTGCGCGTAGCGCCGGGCCCTCGTGCGCGCGGCTTGCTTCGCGCCGCGCGAGCGCGTGGGCGAGACTTTGCGCTGACCGGAGGCGACAGCGGAATCGCGACGAGCCTTGCGGCGAGTTTCGGCGGACGACTTTCCGCGCTTGGGCGTGCCGAGCTTCACGCCGGCACGGCGAGCTTCGGAGAGACCAATGGCGATGGCCTGCTTACGGGAGCGCACGGTGCCGCTGCCACGCTCGTAGGCTTTCATCTCTTCCCGGACGAATTCGCTCGCCTGTGTGCTCGGTTTCTTGCCTTGGCGTTTTGCGCGGCGCGCGCGTTTGAGGGTAGTGGCAGTGGGCATATTGAGGTGTGGACCGCCAAACCGCCCTCGGGGTGTCAGCCTTTTTATCGAGGAAAGCCCGGCACGCATCCTCCGAAAAAACGCGACCAACATGGGCAGTCGCAGTTCGTGGAGGTAGCGGTTCGGGCTACAAATCGCCCCGCTAATTTACGCTACTTACGGAACGCCCGCCACGTGCGGCGGGTCCAGAAGCAGGCCGACGGTAGACTCTTTGTACAGTAACCCCCAACCACATCCATCGATGAAAGCTAGCACTCGGAACAAGACCACCGGCACCGCGAACGTCGTCAAGGGCAAGACCAAGGAAATTGCCGGCAAAGTGTTTCGCAGCCCCAAGCTCGAACTCAAGGGCAAGGCCCAAAAGGAAGTCGGCAAGGTTCAGCGTAATGTCGCCCAACGCCAGAAGGCCCGCGGAAAATAAGCTAACCGAGCGCACACTGCGACGCCCTCAATCGTCAATCAGCCGCAACGGCAGGGATTAGTCCCTGCCGTTTTTGTTTTTAGGCGCCGCAGCCGCAGGGGCCACATCGAGAAGCGAGGTTAAGGAACAAAGTGCCAGCAAATCGCATGGAGATTGGTTTCTGATCGGCATTTTGCAACCAGCGCGTCGCCCACGCATCAAAGGTTATATGCTATGACAAATTTATAATCGCTTGTAGTGCAGGCGGATGAATTAAGCTTGGCGCACGTTGGCATGAGACGAGGTAAGAAGATTCCCATAACTTTCTTCACACCATGAAAAACTTCACCCTCCTTTCCTCCACCGCTTCGACCCTCGCTGATGTGATTCCCTTCGAGGTGACCGTGACCAACTTCGACCCAGAGCCCTTTAGCCAAGCTCTCTCGGGTGAGGTGCTGCCCTTCGCAGTCTCAAAGGACCCAGCGGCCATTTGCGGCCTGACCCTCCTTGAGGACGCTCGGGTCGGCCAGATGATGCAGTTCGCGGCGTAAGTCCTGGAGCCCTGCCCGCGAGCCCAAGAACGGGCGCGCGTTAGGTTGGTTGATAGGAACCGAGGCGAACTCGGTTTAGCGGATTTAAACTGCCGGGCCTGAAGCTCGGCGAATTTTTTGGCGAGAACGACCGCCCCTCACGCACAGGCGGTATTCTTTCCCTCTTATTCTCCCATGCATCTTCAGATTACTCACCACACTCACTATCAGTATGATCGCGAGGTGCAGTTGCAGCAGCACCTCATCTATCTTCGTCCGCGCGAAAATCCCCTGCTCGAGGTGAGGCGGGCGACGCTCAAGATCCAGCCCGAAGCGCACCTGCACTGGATGCGCGATGACTTCGATAATCTCCCGGTCACGGCGGAGTTTGATCACCCGAGCGCGACCTTGGACATTATCTCGGAGTGCGATGTGATCACCGCCGATTTGCGGCCTTTCGATTTTCTCGTGCGCGACTACGCAGTGAAATTTCCGTTTCAGTACGAACCACTCCACCGTTTCAACCTGAGCATTTATCTCACGCCGCCGTCGGATGCGACCCAGGCGGTCGTGCGCGACTGGCTTGACCAACACTTCACCGAGCGCCCCACAGAGACGGTCGCTTGGCTCTTTGCGCTCAACCAGACAATCACGCGCGTGCTGCAATATCGTCGGCGCGACGAGGAAGGTATCCAAAGCCCGGAAACCACGATCCAGCTTGGCTCGGGCTCGTGCCGGGATTTCGCCGAGCTTTTTATCGCCTGCGCTCGAACCATCGGCGTCGCCGCACGCTTTGTGAGCGGCTACATGTACGACCCGAACGCGTACGATGACACCGCGTTCTCGATGCACGCGTGGGCGGAGGTGTTCATCCCGGGCGCAGGTTGGCGCGGGATAGATCCGACACACGCGATCTTTTGCACCAACGCCTACATCCCCATCGCGCATGCGGTGGTGGCGGCGAGTGTGAACCCGATCCAAGGCTCATTCTTCAGCCAAATCCCGGCGTTCGGCACGATGAGCGTGCGCGTGAGCGTCCGCCGCGTCGACGATAACGCGCATCCGGAAAGCGTGCCGCTGTCGGCGGCGGCATAAGACGGAAAAGAGTGCCGGTGCGCGCGGCCTGCGCCACCAAACCGCTTGCCCCGCGAGCGCAGCGGCATTCTCTCGTCTGTGGTGACACTATTTCATCGCGCCTTGGGCGGGCAGGGGAAGCCGCCTCTCATTCTACTGCACGGGCTCCTGGGCTCGTCGCGCAACTGGCAGACGGCTGGGCGCGATCTCACGGATCGTTACCATGTGCTCGCCCTGGATCTGCGCAATCACGGCGGTTCGCCCCATGCAGCGACGATGACGTATCCGGAAATGATGGCGGATGTGGTCGAGTGGCTCGATGCGCAGGGGCTGGCGCGGGTGTCTTTTCTCGGTCATAGCATGGGCGGCAAGACCGCCATGCTTCTCGCGTGCCGACACCCGGAGCGCGTCGAGCGGCTGACCGTCGCGGATATCGCGCCGAAGGATTACTACTGGATATCGCACCGGGTGAATTTCGCCGCGATGAACGAGCTGAATGTCGCCGATCTCAGCTCGAGGGCAGATGCCGAACTCCGGCTTGAGGCGCGGGTGACGGATTGGGCGATGCGAAAATTTCTCACGACCAATCTGGAGCGCGTTGAGAGCGATGGCTCGTGGCGGTGGGTGATCAATTTGCCGGCAATCACGGCGGCGCTCTCCACCTTGGAAAAAAATTCGCTGGAGCCCGGCGATCGCTTCGAGGGACCGGCGTTGTTTGTGGCGGGAGGGCGCTCGGATTACGTGACGACGGAGGATCACGCGCTGATCCGGCGGCATTTTCCAGCGGCACGTATCGAGGTGATCCCCGAGAGCGGGCATAATCCACATATGGAAACGCGTGAGAAATTTGTGGCGCTCGTGCGCGAGGCGTGAACTACTCGCAGTGTTCGCTTTCTTTTCGACCCCGCCACTCCTCCCTGATTTTCGAACTTCCACGTCCGATCTTCGTTTAAGCACTCCGATTCCCGAACTCCGATCGCAATGCCCATTATCACCGCCAGCAAAACCCAAACCACCTATGATGTGATCGTCGTCGGCTCCGGCGCCGGCGGTGGCCAGACGGCCTACACGCTCACCATGGAAGGTGCGAAAGTCCTCATGCTCGAGGCCGGTCGTAATTACGACCCGACCAAGGAGACCCCGATGTTTCAGACGGGGGCCTCGGCGCCCCTGCGAGGCCAGAGCACGCCCGACAAGCCCTTTGGCTTTTACGACGCCACGATCGACGGCGGCTGGCAGGTGCCTGGTGAGCCGTACACAAGTGCCTCGAAGGATCCGCAGCAGCAGTTTTGGTGGTGGCGCGCCCGCATGCTCGGCGGTCGTACGAATCACTGGGGCCGCATCTCGCTCCGCAACGGCCACTACGATTTCAAGCCCAAGAGCCGCGATGGCCTCGGTTTCGACTGGCCGATCTCCTACGAGGATGTCGCCCCTTACTACGACAAGGTCGAGATGCTCGTGGGCGTCTACGGCTCCAATACCGGCCTCGAAAATACGCCCGATTCTCCCGAAGGCTGCCTCCTCCCGCCGCCCAAGGCTCGGGCTGGCGAGCAACTCGCCGCCGCTCGCTCGAAGAAGCTCAATATCCCCGTCGTCCCGATCCATCGCGCCGTGCTGAGCGTGGCCCAGGATGCGGAAAGACTCCCGGCTAAGCTGCACCCCAAAAATCCCAAGGCGCAGAAGATCCTCGCCCAAGCGATGCGCGAGCGCGCGGCGTGTTTCTGGGCCACGGAGTGCGGGCGCGGTTGCTCCATCAAGGCCAACTATCAGTCGACGACGGTACACCTGCCGCCGGCGCTGGCCACGGGCAACTTGGACATTTTGCCCAATGCCATGGTGCGCCAGGTGCTCGTCGATGAGAACGGCAAGGCCACCGGCGTCGCCTACGTCGACAAGCTCACCGGCGAGGAGAAGGTGGTGAAGGCGCGGGTCATCGTGCTCGCGGCTAGCTCGGCGGAATCAGTCCGCATCCTCCTCAATTCCAAGTCCCCGCGTTTCCCCAACGGCCTCGCTAATTCTTCCGGCAAGGTCGGAAAGTACATTATGGATACAGTGGGCGCCCGGCTCGGCGGGCAGATCCCGCTATTGGAAAACCTGCCGGTGCACAACGAAGACGGCGCCGGCGGCAATCACGTCTATGTGCCGTGGTGGCTTTACAAGGACGCGGAGAAGCTCGGCTTCGCGCGTGGCTACCACATCGAATTTAGCACGGGACGGCGCATGCCGGGCATGGGCGCGGCAAGTGTAGGCGACGGCGTTTACGGCAAGCAGCTCAAGGAAGACGCGCGCCGCTATTACGGCTCGTACGTAGGCTTCGCCGGTCGCGGCGAGATGATCCCCAACGAGGATTCCTTCTGCGAACTCGATCCCGAGGTGAAGGACAAATGGGGAATCCCGGTGCTGCGCTTCCACTGGAAGTGGTCCGACCACGAGACCAAGCAGGCCGCGCACATGCAGCAGACCTTTATCGCGATGATCGAGGCGATGGGCGGCAAGCCCGGCCGGCCCGATAAGACAGGCGCCGATGCCATCGAGCCCGGCGGCAAGATCATCCACGAAGTCGGCGGCACGATCATGGGCGCCGATGCCAAGACCTCGGTCACCAACCAGTGGTGCCAGACTTGGGACGTGAAGAACCTCTTCGTCACCGACGGCGGCTCCTTTGCGAGCAACGCCGACAAGAATCCCACGCTCACCATCATGGCCCTCGCGTGGCGCTCCAGCGACTACCTCCTCGAAGAAATGCGGAAAGGAAATATCTGACATGAACGCCACCCCCGACATGAACGCTCCCGAAGCCTCCGAAAATCAAAATGGAGCCGGCGCGCCCTTTGCCGCCCGCATGCCCCGCCGCACGGCGTTAAAGTGGATGATGACCGCCGCCGCGGCCGTCGCCATCATGGATCGCCCGGCCTTCTCGGCCACCGCCCCGGCTGCCAAGGGCTACGGCACCGATCCGGACCTGCTGAAGGACTACAAGCCCGGAGATCTTTGGCCGCTCACGTTCAACGATGCCCAGCGCCGTGCGGCCGCTGCGCTCTGCGACGTGATCATCCCCGGTGACGACAAGTCTCCGGCCCCCTCGAAGCTCGGCGTGCCCGACTTCATCGACGAGTGGATCAGCGCGCCGTATCCCGGCCACGACAACGATAAGAAAATCGTCGTCGACGGGCTGAAGTGGCTCGATGCCGAGGCGCAGAAGCGTTTCTCGAATGATTTTGCCGATCTCGTACTTCGCCAGAAAACCGCCATCTGCGACGACATCTGCTCGAACAGCAAGGCGAAGCCGGAGTTCAAAGAAGCGGCGCGGTTTTTCAACCGCTTCCGCTATCTCACTTCCGGCGGCTTCTACTCGACGCCCGAGGGCATGAAGGACATCGGCTACGTGGGTAATGTCCCGCTGAAGACGTTCGACGGTCCACCGCCCGAGGTGCTGAAGATTTTGGGCCTGACCTGAGTTTCAGCGGCGCTCGCCATGGCAAGCGCCGCAGTGAAACTAGCCAAAATCTCACGCGAAAGTAGCTCGTAGGCTAAAGCGATAGGCCCGGCGTGCCGTTATGCACGTCGAACCTCGCTACCCCATGCGTACTTCCTTTCTCCGCTCCAGTGTGCGGCTGGCTCTGGCTGGCCTTTTGTCCGCTCCGCTTCTGGTCGCTGCTCCTAAAATCGGCGTGCTCCTCAAGGGGCGCTCCACCTTCTGGGCGAGTATGGAGCAGGGCGCGGTGGAAGCGGGCAAAAAGGAAGGCGCGGAAGTCGTCGTCAAAGCTCCGCTCACCGAGTCGGACGTCGCCGTTCAGGTGCAACTCCTCAACGCGATGGTCGGGCAGGGATATTCGGCCATCGTCATTTCTCCGGCGAACAAAGACGCCCTAGCCGCTCCGGTCGCGGCCGCAGCGGCCAAGGGAATTAAGATCGTGGTTTTGGAATCGCCTCTCTCGAGCGATGCCGCGTCGGTTTTCATCGCCACGGATCACGAGGACGCTGGACGTGCGGCCGGGCAGTTGCTCGCCGGCCTCGTGGGCGAAACGGATGAGGTGAGTTTTCTCAATCACTCCCAAACCAATAGCGCCACGCTCTCGCGCGAAAAGGCCGCGCTCGCCAAATTTCGCGAATCGCATCCCAAAACGATCGTGCACGCCGATATCTTCGCGTCGGCCGAGGCCGGCGGCGAAGAGGCCAAAGCGCATTTGCTCTTGGACCGTTACCCCGCGACCAAGGCGATTTTTTGCTCCGGCACCACCGGCACGCTGGCCATGCTGAAAGTCCTCGAAGAAAAAAAGCTCGCGGGCACAATTAAGCTCATCGGGTTCGGCTTCAACCTGAGCCCGGAAATGTCAGCTGCTGTCGCCGCTGGCAAACTCCACGGTTGGATTGCGTGGCAGCCCCGCGAACTCGGCGCGCAGGGCGTAGCCGCGGCGGTGGCCCTCGTAAAAGGCGAGAAAGTTCCGGCCGTCATCAAGACCGACTTCCTGCTGGTCACTCCAGAGAATCTTAAGGAGCCCAAGATTCAGGCCCTCGCGGCGCAGTGACAGGCGAGAAAAACTCGTGAGCTAACTCCGGCGCTGCACGCCAGAGTTGCGAACTGGCGCTCGCTGGCTTTCGTGAGGCGATGCTGTTCAAGCTCGCGTCCGACTACCAGCCCACCGGCGATCAGCCGCAGGCGATTGAGAAGCTCGTGGCCTCAATCAAGGCTGGCAACAAGCACCAGACGCTCCTCGGCGTGACGGGCTCGGGCAAGACCTTCACGATGGCGAATGTCATCGCGCAGTGCGACCGGCCGACGCTGATCATCTCGCACAACAAGACGCTGGCGGCGCAGCTCTACTCGGAGTTCAAGAATTTTTTCCCGGACAACGCGGTCGAGTACTTCGTCAGTTACTACGATTACTATCAGCCGGAGGCCTATGTCCCGTCCAGCGACACCTTCATCGAAAAGGATTCCTCGATCAACGAAGAGATCGAGCGCCTGCGCATCTCCGCTTCGAGTTCGCTAGTGTCGCGGCGCGATGTGATCGTGGTGGCGAGCGTCTCGTGCATCTACGGCCTCGGCTCTCCCCAGGAGTTTTCCGAAATGCGCATCCCGCTGCGCCGGGGCGGCATGTACTCGCGCGACCACCTGCTCGAGCGCCTCGTGGACAACATCTATGAGCGCAACGACTATGAGCTGAAGCCCGGGCGCTTCCGCGTGCGCGGCGACACCGTGGACGTCATGCCGGCGTACTTGGAGCACGGTCTACGCGTGGAGTTTTTTGGCGACGTGATCGAGGCCTTGAGCGAGTTCGACCCCCTGACGGGCGAGGTACTCCGCACGCTGGAGCAGTTCGACCTGTATCCGGCTACACAATACGCCACCAGCAAGAGCAAGCTCGCGCCCGCCATCGCCGCGATCAAGGCCGAGTTGGACGAGCGTGTGGCCTTCTTCGAGAAAAACGGCCAGTACCTCGAGGCGCAGCGCATCCGCATGCGCACCAACTATGACCTCGAGATGCTGCAGGAGATGGGCTTCTGCAACGGCATCGAGAACTACTCGCCGCAGCTCACCGGACGCCGGCGAGGCGAGCGGCCGTTTTGCCTCATCGATTTCTTTCCCAAGGATTTTCTCCTGATGATCGACGAGAGCCACGCGACCGTGCCCCAGGTCGGCGGCATGTATAATGGCGACCGCGCGCGGAAGCAGACGTTGGTCGACTTTGGCTTCCGCCTGCCCTCGGCGATGGACAACCGACCGCAGTCGTTCGAGGAGTTTCAGCAAGTCACAGGGCAGACGCTCTATGTCTCAGCGACACCGGCGGAGTTTGAGATGAAGTTGTCGACGGTTGTGGCGGAGCAACTCATTCGCCCGACGGGCCTCGTCGATCCCGAGATCATTTTGCGTCCCACGAAGAATCAGGTGGAAAACTTGATCAGCGAGATCAAGGCCGCCACCGCCGCGGGCGAGCGCACGCTGGTGACGACGCTGACGAAGCGCCTCTCGGAAGACCTCACTAGTTATCTGCGTGAGGCGAAGATTCGCGTGGAGTACCTGCACTCGGATATCGATGCGATCGAGCGCGTGGAAATTTTACGCAACCTTCGGCTCGGTAATTTCGATGTCCTCGTAGGGATCAATCTTCTGCGCGAAGGCCTCGATCTGCCGGAGGTGGCGTTGGTGGCGATTCTTGACGCGGACAAAGAGGGCTTTCTCCGCAGCGAAACGAGTCTCGTGCAGACGTCGGGCCGTGCGGCGCGCCATGAAAAAGGTCGCGTGATATTCTACGCGGATAAGGAGACCGACTCGATCAAGCGCACCATGGCGATCGTGAAGTACCGCCGCGAAAAGCAGATCGCCTATAATTTGGCGCACGGCATCACACCGCGCAGCGTGAAGCGAACGGCGCAGGCCAGCCTGCACGTGTACGACGGTTCGGGTGTACGCGCGGAGGATGAGCCCATGGTGGCAGAAAACGCGAACGACGTCGCGGCGGTCATTGCTGAGCTCGAGGAGGAAATGCAGGAGGCCGCGGGTCGTTTGGAGTTCGAGCGGGCCGCCATCTTGCGCGACCAGGTCAATGCCCTGAAGAGCGGCGACTACCGCAAGGCGGCGGTGGCGACGGCCAAGGAGTATCCCAAAGGCGGCCGGAGCAAAGGTTCGGCGAAATCGGCCCCCGGTGGCCGAAGCGGGGGTGGTCGGCGGTAATTGGCTCGGGGTAGTGCCGTCTCTGACTGGCACAAGCGGGTGCGCAGTGAAAACGCGCGAGCGAAACTCTGGCCCCCCGATGGGCGCATCCCTTCGGCCCCAGGTGGTCGGCGAACGGCGCGACTCTCAGGCCTTCTGGCGCGCTGGCTTAAGGACGCCAATGAAGTGGAGATTGCGATAGCGCTCGGCGAAATCGAGGCCGTAGCCGACCACGAATTTGTCGGGTATCTCGAAGCCGACGAGGTCGGCCTGAAACGGCACCTGACGGCGGCCCTTTTTATCGAGCAGGACGCAGACCCGCAGACTGCGCGGCTGCATGCCCCGGATCATACTGGCGATGAGCGAAAGCGTTTTGCCGGTGTCGAGGATGTCGTCGACGATAAGCACGTGGCGGTCGGCGACATCGAGCGTGAGACCGTGCACGAGCTTGGGCGTGCCATGAGATTCGGTGGAGCTGCCGTAGCTCGTGGTGCGGATGCAGTCGAGGCGCACCGTATTGTCGATTTGACGGAGAAGGTCCGCGGTGAAAAGGATCGCTCCATTCATGATCGCGACGACGGTGATCTCCTCGTTGCCGTAAATCTTTTTGAGCTCGCGACCGAGCGCCTTGATGCGGCGATGGATCTGCGCCTCCGTGACCAGGACGGCGGCGATGTCGGGGTGGCGGGACGGCTTCTTTTTCGCGGGCATGGGGAAAGGCGCAGCAAGGCAAAGGCATCGCAGCGAGGCAATACAGATGCGGCGGCGCGCGCGGGGTTTATTCCTTTGACAGTGCCGTAGGGCGGACCTTGCCTCGGCACGCGGTTTACGCGGGCATGATTTCCATTCGTATTCAGGACCTGACCAAGCGCTTTGGGACAGTCACGGCGCTCCAGCGCCTCAACCTGACCATCGCCCCGGGTGAATTGTTTTTCCTGCTCGGCCCCAGCGGCTGCGGCAAAACCACGCTGCTCCGCAGCCTCGCCGGTTTTTACCTGCCGGAAGAGGGGAAGATTTTCTTCGGCGACGAAGACGTCAGCCAACTCGCACCCCATAAGCGAAATACGGGCATGATGTTTCAGAGCTACGCGCTCTGGCCGCACATGACGGTGGCGCAAAATGTGGCATTCGGACTCGAGGAGCGGAAGGTCGAGAAGGCTGAGATCACCCGCCGCGTGGGAGAGGCCCTCGAATCGGTGCGCATGGGCGCGTATGCGGATCGCAGACCCAACCAACTTTCTGGAGGACAGCAGCAGCGCGTCGCGCTAGCGCGCGCACTCGTCATCCGGCCCCGCTGCCTGCTGCTCGACGAACCGCTTTCCAACCTCGATGCCAAGCTCCGCCTGGAAATGCGCGTGGAAATCCGCCGGGTGTGCAAGGAGTTCAAGCTGACTACGGTCTACGTGACTCACGATCAAAAGGAGGCGCTCTCGATCTCGGATCGCATGGCGATCATGGAGTCTGGCCACATTCGACAGGTCGGCTCACCCCGCGAAGTGTACCGCCGCCCCCAGAGCAAGCTAGTCGCCAATTTCATCGGTGAAACCGATTTCATCGACGGCACGGTGGTGAGCGCCAGCGGTGGCACGGCGCTCGTCGAGACCGCGATTGGTCGCTTTGAAGGTACACTTTGCCTCAACGGTGCGGCGCCCGCGGCCGGAGCCAAGGTCGCGCTCTCGATTCGGCCCGAAGCTTGGACGTTGAGCCGCGAAGCCCCCGCAAAAAATGCCGTAAAGGGTCGCATCGGCCACAGTATTTACCTCGGGGAAACGGCCCAATACGAATTTATCGCGGGCGGGCAGACGCTGAAGATTTTCGAACTCAATCCCCGTTTCGTCGATCATGAGAACCGCGGTGAGCTCTTCGCCAGCGTGGCCCCGGACGACGTCGTGGTGCTTTCCGAGTAGTCGCGCTGCCGTGAAACGGGCGATCATCATTCTGGCGTTGGTGGTGACGGTGGCGCTGCCATTTCTGCTCAAGCCGAAGCGCCCTGTCCCTGGCAAAGCGGACGATACGCTGACGATTATCACGCCGCACAATGAGGCGATCCGCTACGAATTCGGGCGGAAGTTTCAAGTATGGTACAAGGAGCGGACGGGCCGCACTGTCGCGATGGACTGGCGCGTGCTCGGTGGCACGAGCGATATCACACGGTATATCGAAGGCGCGTACGTCGCGGCTTTCGAGCGGCATTGGACGAAAACTTTGGGTCGAGAGTGGAGTACCGAAATCCAAGCGGGTTTCGTGAACCCGAAGCTTCCTGCCGATGCACCGGAGGCCGTGCGGGCGGCTCGGGCCGCGTTCTTAGCCTCCGATGTCAGTAGCGGCATCGATTTGTTCTTTGGCGGTGGCGCTGTGGACTATACGCGGCAGGAATTGGCGGGCCGAATCGTGCCGGCGCGCATTCGGCAAACGCGCCCGGAGTGGTTTACCGATGCGGTGATCCCGCGCTTTTTTACGGGCGAAGAGTACTGGGACGAAAGCAGCACGTGGTTCGGCACCGTGCTCAGCAACTTTGGCATTCTGTATAATACGGATTCTCTCACCCGCCTTGGGCTCAAGCCACCGGTGGCCTGGGCCGATCTCACGGACCCGCGGTACATCGGCCAAGTGGCGGTCGCCGATCCGACGAAAAGCAGTTCGATCGCGAAGGCCTTTGAAAATATCCTCCAGCAACAGATGCAGCAACGGGTGACCGCCGCGCAGGCCAAGCCCGGGTCGGCTGAAGAGCAGAAAGCGGTGAGTGAGGGCTGGCTCGCTGGCATGCGATTGATTCAGGCACTGTCGGCCAACGCGCGCTATTTCACCGATTCCTCGCAAAAGCCCGTCATCGATGTCGCGCAGGGCGACTGCGCGGCCGGTGTGTGCATCGATTTCTACGGGCGCGCGGAGGCCGAGACCGTGGCCAACCGCGGTCACGCGCGCCTGGAATATGTGGCACCGCGCGGCGGCACGATCAGCTCGGTGGACCCGATTGCGATTTTGCGCGGCGCGCCGCACCGCGAGGTCGCCGAGCTTTTCATCGAGTTCGTGCTGTCGATGGACGGGCAAAAACTCCTTGCGCTAAAATCAGGTGCGCCAGAAGGCCCGGAGCGTTTTGCACTGCGACGTCTGCCGGTCCGCCGTGACTTCTACGAACGCAAAGAGTGGAAGGCCGTGCGCAGTGACCCCGACGCCGATCCCTTTACCGACCCGGAGCCTCTCATTTACCATCCGCAATGGACCGGTGGCGTGACCCGCGAGATGACGTTTGTGACGCGTGTCATCTGCATCGATGCGCACCGCGAATTGGTCGCGGCCTGGCGCGCGGCGCATGCGGCCCCGGAGCTGGCGCGCTCGCGGGCCTTGGCAGAGTTGCATGATCTCTCCGCGATCAACTACGAGGCGATCAACGGCCGCATCAAACAGGTGCTCGGCTCGAAGAACAAGGTCGACGAAGTCACGCTGGCGCGCGATCTCGGGATGGAGTTTCGCGCGCGTTACGCTCGGGCTGAGGCCATTGCGCGCGGCGCGCAGTAGTAGGCATCAATTGCTCGAGGTGGTGGGCGCCCTGACCGACCGCGTATAGACCTCCGGGTCGCGCTTTTCCATGTGCAACTCCGGTTGGCCGACGACGCTAAAGCCGAACTGGGAATAGAGGCCGTGCGCGTCGCGCGTGACGAGATGCTGCCGGCGGAGACCTTGGAGGCGGGGATGAGTGGAGTAGGCCTGCATCGCCGCCTTGGAGAGGCCGCGGCCACGGTGCGACTCTAGAACGTACACGTCGCAAAGGTACGCGAAAGTCGCGTAGTCGGTGATGACGCGGACGAGGCCCACTTGCGCGCCCTCGGCGGTATAGACGCCGAGGCAGAGGGAGTTTCCCACGGCCCGCGCGACCGTGTCACGGGGGATTTTTTCCGACCAATACGACCTCGTGAGGAAAGCGTGAATCGCCTCGATGTCTAGACGCGCCGGGTCGTCAGAGATCAGGTACCCGGCGTGATTCAGCTCATGCGGCATGGTTCGAAGCCCGGAAAAATGCGGGGACTTTACAGCTTCGCGATGGTCGCGGCATAAGCTGCGCGGTCGGCCGCTTTGAAAAAGGACGTCCCGGCGACGAAGGTGTCGGCACCAGCGGCGTGGCATTCGACGGCATTGTCGAGGTCGATGCCGCCATCGACTTCGAGGCGGAAACCGAGATTGCGCGCCGCGCGCCAGTCGCGGAGCTGGGCGATCTTCGGGATCATGTCGCGGCGGAAACTTTGCCCGCCGAAGCCGGGTTGCACCGTCATCACGAGCACGAGATCGACGAGCGGAAGGACGGCTTCGACCGCACGCGCCGGAGTGCCGGGATTGAGCACGATGCCGCATTGGCAACCGAGGGCGCGGATGCGAGCGAGCGTGGCGGCGTGATCGTAGTCGGGCTCGATGTGGATGCTGATCAAGTTCGCGCCGGCCTTGGCAAACGGCTCGATGTAGCGGTGCGGCTCGCTCAGCATGAGGTGCGTGTCAAAGAAGAGCTTGATGCCCGCGCGGCGCAGTGCGGCAAGCGTCTCGGGGCCGAACGAAAGGTTCGGCACGAAGTGGCCGTCCATGATATCGCAGTGCAGCCAGGAAACGCCCACGGCAGCGACATCGCGGGCGCTCGCGGCGAGATTCGCGTGATCACCAGCCAGCAGGGAAGGGGAGAGAGTAGGGGCGTGCGGCAAGGGCATGGTATGAAGTAGGGGACGGAGCCTCTAATTTATTCGCGGCATGGGATCGACAACCGTGCGGTCGATCGCGGCAACCCACAAATAGACCGCCGCGATCCAGCTAGTAAAACCTGCGACGAAGACAAGCAGGAGGCGCTGCATGCGCGAATCCCAACGCTTCGCTTACCACACGTCGAGCGCGGCGTGCGTGACTTTGGCGGCGAGGGCTTCCGCGAGCAGCGGGAGCGTCTGGTACTCGCTCTGCAACTGACCGCTATCCGTAAAGGCTTCGCGGCGCACCTCTACCGGGCGGTCGGTGAAGAGCGCCTTGCCGCCCTGCGTGAGCGTGCACTGCGTGGTCAGGATGAGATTGAATTTGCGGGCCAGGCCGGTGTCTCCTTCGCGTACGGTCTGCACTTCGCGACGATAGCCCGTGATGGTAACGGCGAGCGTGGCCTCGGCGCCCGTGGGCGAATTGACGAGGGTCACGCGGGGGTCGCGCTCGAAGGCCTCGCGCAGTTGCGTGCTCACGGCGGCGCGGGCCTGCGGCAGCAGCGTCTTGTTTTCCACCGGCTCGATGTAGAGGGTACGGAACGAGAGCTTGCCCGCCCCGGTACCGAGTTGGTAGTTGGCGCAGCCAGAGAAAAGCGATGCGAGCGCTGCCGTCACGCCGAGCACGACAGCGGCCCAAGCATTACGAGGAAGAGCGAGGGCGCGCATCGAAGAGAAAATTACGATCAAGGCAGGCGGAGAGCCGCGCGCTTAGAACAACCAGAACCGCTTCTTCTTGGGTGCGTCACCGTTCTCGGGCTTCTTCCCGGAGGCCTTAGCTTCGACATCGGCGAGGCGCAGCTTGGCGCGGCCGGCGATGGGCGACTCGGGATAGGAGGTGATGGCTTCGTTGTAGAAGACTTTCGCGGCGGTGAAATTATCACGTTTGTAGAAATAGAAATCGCCGATCTTCATTTTGCTCTCGGCGAGCATGGTCTTCATGCCATCGAGGCCCTTTTCTGCGGCGGCCACGCCGGTATCGGAGGGGAAAAGAAGCATGAAATCCGTGAAGTACGTGATGGCCTCCTTCGTGGCGGCCTGGTCGTAATAGGGCCCATCGACGAGGGTGGCATGCGTCTGGCCGAGCTTCAGATAGGCATCGGGCGCGAGCAGGCTCTGCGGGTAATTATTGATCATGCGATCGAGGGCATCGATGGCGTCCTCGGTCTGGTTGAGCTTCTGGTGACCGCGCGCGATATTCATCAGCGAGAGCGGCGCGTAGTCGGAGTAGGGGGCGTTAGCCAAAATCGTCTCGAAGTACTCGAGGGCCTTGTCACGGGCCTTGAAGCCGGGCAGCAAGCCCCAGAGCATGCGGCCGCGGGCGCCGTCGAGGAGAGCGCTGGCGATGCGGTACTGCTCGCCGATGATCTCATTGAACCGCTTCGTATTCGGATAGCGGCTGACGACGGCTTGGTAGTCGTCGAAGGCCTTCTGAAAATCCTTCAAGTCAAGGCGCAGGCGGGCCGAGCGATAGAGGGCCTCGGGCGCGTAGATCGAATTCGGATACTTCTTGGCCACGCTGCCGTAGGTGCGGATCGCGGAGCGCTTGGAGCCCTTTTCCTCGGACGCGCGGGCGTCGTTCATCATGTCGAGCGCCTTGCGGCCGTCCGTGCCGGCGAGGCCGGAGAGTGCGCCGCCTTCGACCTGCCAGCCTTGGCCCGGACGCCAGACGAGGTCGGCCCGAGCGGCGGTCGCCCACAGAGACAGGATGGCGAAGAGGAGGCTGAGGAAGCGCGGGGCGCGGTTGAAGGAAAGCGACATCGAAGAAAAAGGAGTTACCAGCGAATCAGGGCACTTCCGTAGGTCAAGCCCGCCCCAAAGGCCACGAGGAGCGTGAGATCCCCCGCTTTGATCCGGCCCGTGCGGCGCGCTTCATCGAGGGCAAGCGGGATCGACGCGGCGGAGGTATTGCCGTAGCGATCGACGTTGACGAAGAAGCGGTCCATGGGGAGCTCGAGATAATCGGAAATGGCCTCAATGATGCGGAGGTTCGCCTGATGGGGGACTACGAGCGAAATCTGATCAGCACGCAGGTGGTGTTGTTCCAAAATATCCCGGGCGGCCTCATCCATGACACGCACGGCCTGCTTAAAGACCTCGCGGCCCTTCATCTTAATGAAGTGGCTGCCCGCCGCGATGGAGGCGGCAGAGGCGGGGATACCCGGACCGGCGCCGGGGATGCAGAGCGATTGCACGTGCTCGCCGAGCGAGCCAAGATTCGAGCCGATGAGACCAATGCCAGGTGTATCGCTGGCGCCGACGACCACTGCGCCCGCACCGTCGCCAAAGAGCACGCAGGTGGTGCGGTCTTTCCAGTCGACGATGGAGGAGAGCTTTTCGACGCCGATGATCAGAGCCTTGCGATACCGGCCGGAGGCGACCATGGCGCAGGCGGTGTCGAGTGCGTAGAGAAAGCCCGTGCACGCGGCGCTCAGGTCGAAGCAAGCGGCCGTCGTCCGAATGCCCATTTTCTGCTGGATGATGCACGCCGTGGCGGGCATCGGCAGATCGGGCGTGAGCGTGGCGACAATCAATAAATCGATATCG
Organism: Opitutaceae bacterium; assembly: GCA_965227745.1. Classification (GTDB taxonomy): domain Bacteria; phylum Verrucomicrobiota; class Verrucomicrobiia; order Opitutales; family Opitutaceae; genus GAS368. Next base: position 1,029,936 of record OZ245769.1, read on the forward strand.
GCCGAGGTCAGGCCGGCGTTCTCGAGCGCGCTCTTTGCGGCTTGGACGCCCATGTCTGAGGCAGCCTCGCCCTCAGCCGCGATGCGCCGCTCCTTGATGCCGCTGCGGGTCTGAATCCACTCATCCGAAGTGTCCACAAGCTTGGACAACTCGGCATTGGTCATGACGCGCGCGGGCGCATATGAGCCGGTGCCGAGGATGACGGTGGAAAGCGTGGACATGAAGGAAACGTAAAGGGGACGCGGCGGACGCGGGCTCAGTTCGCCGAAGGTGCGGCGGCGATGAGGGCGTTGGCGCGGGCGACGTCGGCCTCGATGAGATGGTTCATGTCGGCCTTGATGATTTCGTGGGCGGCAAGAATCGCACTGCGGAAAGCGTGACGATTAGACGATCCGTGGGCCTTGAGCACGTGGCCATTCAGGCCGAGGAGGGGCGCGCCGCCGTAGCGCTCGGGATTGATTCGCTCCTTGAGCGCGGCAAAGGCCGGCTTGGCGAGAAATGCGCCGGTCTGGCGAATCGGGTTGGCGTTCAGCTCGGCCTTCAACGTATTGGAGAAAAACTTCGCGAGCGACTCCCAGCTCTTGAGCAAGATGTTACCCACGAACCCGTCGCATACCACGACGTCGACGTGATCCGTGAAAACTTGGAACCCCTCGATCGGGCCGGCGTAGTTTATGATCTCACCGTCGATCCGCCGAAGGAGTTCGCTGGTCTCGGCGATCAGGGCGTTACCTTTGCCCTCCTCCGTGCCGATGGTGATCAGGCCCACGCGAGGCTTTTGCACGCCGAGGCGCACGCGGCAGTAGTGGCTGCCTAAGATGGCGTTGTGCACGAGATGCGCCGCTTCCGCCTGCGGATTGGCCCCGGCGTCGATCAGGATAAAGTGTCCGCCTTCGCGCGGGATGATCGCGGCCAAGGCCGGTCGAGCCACGCCTTCCATGGTGCGAAGGCGCAGGGTGCCTCCGGCCATGAGCGCGCCAGTATTTCCGCAACTGACGGCTGCGCTGGCCTCGCCATTTTTTACGAGCTCGATGGCGCGAACCATCGAGGAGTCCTTCTTCTTCTTCAGCGCGTTCAGCGGTTTGTCGTCCATCGTCACGACCTCGGAGGCGTGAAAAAGCGACACCCGTGGATCGGCTGTGAGGCCCGCCTCAGCGAGGAGGGGCTTTAGCTCCAGCTCATTGCCCACCAAGGTGATGGGATTGAGCGTCGGCGACTGATGAAGTGCCAGTTTGACCGCGGCGACGATCTCGGCCGGACCGAGGTCGCCGCCCATGGCGTCAACTGCAATGCGCCCGCTGCTGGCGCCGGACGTGGTGACCATCGCTGGGATGGCAGGGAAATCGAAACGACCGAGGCTTAGACCTCGACGTTGAGAACCTGACGACCGCGGTACATGCCGTTCTTCGGATTCACGCGGTGCGGGCGGAAAGCGGTGCCATCGGTCGGATCCTTGGCAAACTCGGGAGCGATGAAAGCGTTGGCCGCGCGGCGGTTAGCACTGCGGCGTTTGGACTGTTTGCGTTTCGGATTGGCCATGTGAGGAAGTTATTTGAGTGCGTGCGCTGCCTAAACAGCTCTCGCGGTTTTTGTGAAAAGGTCGAATTAAAGAGCCCGCTAATGTCGCGTCAAGCGCCATATCGCTCAACTTGTTTCGTGAACGTGACGGAGGTGCAAAAGGTGCGGTCGCGCCGCCCGTCATCAACCTATATTTACCTATATTCGCCTTTCGCCGCCTTTAACTCCGACCCCATCGCTGAAGATCCGCGAAAACTCCCGTCACATCACGTAAAACACCACCGCGAGTACTCCGGCAAACGCGATGCGATACCACGCAAAGGCCGCCAGTCCGTGCCGCGTCAGCCAGTGCACGAGAAACCGCACGCAGACCGCCGCCGTGACCGCCGCGACCAACGCCCCGAGCAGCACGTGCGACCAGCCGAAGACTTGGATCATCGCCGCGCCGCTCTTGTAGCTCTTTAAGACCGTCGCGCCCGTCAGCGTGATCAGACCGAGCAAAAAGCTGAACTCCGCCGAGCGCCGCGGATCGAGCCCGACGAAATATCCACCCACGATCGTCATCATCGAGCGGCTCGTGCCGGGCCACATCGCCACGCACTGCAGCGCGCCGATGGTCGCGGCCTTCTGGGGCGTGAGGTCGGCGAAGTCGTCGCGCTTCGTGTTCGCGACCAACTTCTGTTTCCGGCGCCAATACTCCGCATAGAGCATCAGTCCCGCGCCCGCGATTTGCGCGATGATCACCGCGCCAACGGAGAACAAATGCTCATCGATCCAATCGTGCGCGAGCAGACCGATCACCGCCGCCGGGAAAAACGCCACGAGCAGCGTGATCAGCAATCGCAATCCCGCCGGATCGCGCCCGATGAGTCCGCGCAACATCGAGAGAATCGGCGCCCAATAGAGCAACGCCACCGCCGCGATCGCGCCGAATTGGATCACCACCGTGTACGTGTCCGCCGCCAGTTTCAGCGTGAGCGGTTCGCCATTCGGCCGCTTCGTCGAGGGCTTCTTGTAATAGAGCGGCTTGCCATCTGCGCCGGTCAAAGGCGTTTCCGATTCGAGATGGAGCAACCGCGACACCACGATCAAGTGCCCCGTCGACGACACCGGCAAAAATTCCGTCACGCCTTCGACCACGCCCAAAATGATCGCGTCCCCGATGCTCAATTCCGCCAGCGGCGCAGTCTTGTTTCCCGTCGCGGCGACGCTCGCCGCCGCACTCGTCGTTTTCGGTGCCGCTCCCGGCTGCGGCTGATTTTGCGCCTGCGCCAATCCGGCGGAGACGAGACCAAAGAAAAATAGTGCTGTGAGGACGATGGGGCGCACGCGTGTTGGTTTCATTTTCGCAAGAGCAGTGCAAATTTATTTGCCGCGCGCCGCCAGCCCGACTCACTGAGCGCACATGCCCCAGCTCGCCGACCTCACGACGCAACTCGCCGCTGGCCACAACCTCACGCCAGCCGAAGTCGAGGCCGCCGCCGCCGCGCTCGCCGGCACGGATACGAGCGACGACGCCAAAGCCGCCTTTCTCTCCGCGCTCGCGCAGAAGGGCGAAACGGTCGAGGAGGTCGCCGCCTTCGCCGTCGCGTTTCGCTCGCGCGCCATCAATCCCGGCGTCGAGGCGTGGGCGCCCCAGGCCATCGATATCGTCGGCACCGGCGGTGATCACGCTGGCGGTTTCAACATCTCCAGTCTCGTCGTCCTCACGCTCGCCAGCGCCGGCGTGGTCGTGATGAAGCACGGCAACCGCGCCATCACGTCCAAGTCCGGCAGCGCCGATCTGCTCGCCGCCCTGGGCGTCAATCTCGAGGCGCCGCCCGAGAAAATGCGCGGCGCGCTCGCCGAGCTTGGCTACGTTTTCTTTTTCGCGCCCGCGTATCACCCGACGTTTAAAAACATCGGCCCGGTGCGCAAGGCGCTCGCCGCGAAGGGCCAGCGGACGGTCTTCAATATCCTCGGCCCGCTCATCAATCCCGGCCGGCCCGCCCATGTGCTGCTCGGCTCGTTTTCCGAGGCGTGGGTGCCGAAGCTCGCCGGCGCGCTGGATGCGCTCGGCGCGCAGGCGGGCCTTGCCGCTCATGGCGTGATCGAGCCCGGCCGCGGCATCGACGAGCTCACCAGCGCCACCGCCAATCGGGTGCGCGGTTTCGGTCGTATCCGGGATTTGGATACCATCTGGCGCGCTGAGGACTTCGGTCTTCAGACCGCGCCGTTTTCCGACCTCCTCGGCGGCGATCTCACGGCGAATCTTGCCATCGTCGAGGCGCTCCTTGCCGGTCGCGGTCCGCGCGGTCTCGTCGATACCATCGTGCTGAATGCCGCCGTCTCCCTGTGGATCGTGGGCAAAGTCCCCACCGTCCGCGACGGCATCGGCGCAGCCCGGGAGCAGCTTCTCGGCGGTGGCGTGCAAAAGAAAATCGCGGCCACCAAATCCTTTTACCAATCATGAGCAGAAAATACTTCGGCACCGACGGCGTTCGCGGGCCCTTTGGCGGCCCGGTGGTCAACGAGGAATTCGCCGCGCGGCTCGCCCAAGCGGCCGTGCGTTGGCTGCAGGGTGCCGGTGAGCGTCGCCGCCCGCGCGGCGCGATGGGTGCGCTGCCAGATGCCTTTACGGAAGATCGTCGCGCCACTCGGGGCATTGGCCGCGTGCTCATCGGCCGCGATACGCGCGGCTCGGGCGCGGCCCTCGAAGCCGCCGTCGCCCGCGGTCTGCGCGCCGCCGGTGCGGAGCCGATTTCACTCGGCATTTTGCCCACGCCGGCCGTCGCGCGCGCGGTGCGTTCCTCGCGGGCCCGTCTCGGCGTCGTCATCACGGCGTCCCATAATCCGGCCTCGGATAATGGCATCAAGTTTTTCGGCCCCAGCGGCGTGAAGCTCACCGATGAGGATGAGCAGATCATCGAGAGCCATCTCGGCGACGTCGTGGCCGACTTGGAGACTGTGGCCGGGCAGGGGGACGGTGCCGTGCGGGACTACATCGCCGCCGCACAGGCGATGCTTCCGGCAAATTCGCTCCGTGATTGGCGCATCGTCCTCGATACGGCCAATGGTGCCACGCACGCCACCAGTCCCGTCGTCCTTCGCGCCCTCGGGGCCGAGGTTATCGGCCTCGGCGACCAGCCCGACGGCAACAATATCAACGCCGGCGTCGGCAGCGAGCATCCGCAGCCGCTCGCGGAAAAAGTCCGCGCGTCAAACGCCCGGCTCGGCATCGCCCACGATGGCGATGGCGACCGCTGCATCCTGTGCGACGAGCGCGGCGGTGTGCTCGATGGCGATGAGATTCTCACCATTCTCGCCACCCATGCGATGGGTCAGGGGAAGCTGGCCAAAAACACCCTCGTCGTCACCGTGCAGAGTAATCTCGGGGTCGATGCCGCCCTCGCTGCCGTCGGTGGCCGCACGCTGCGCACCAATGTCGGCGACCGCTACGTGATCGAGCGCATGTTTGCCGAGGGCGCCACGCTCGGCGGCGAGTCCAGCGGCCATATCATCTGCGCCGAAGTCTCACCAACCGGTGACGGCCTCGTCGCCGCGCTCAAGGTCATCGAGGTCATGCTCGCGACCGGCAAGCCGTTGTCGGAACTGCGCACGGTGATGAAGAAATTCCCACAGCTCACCGCCGCGATTAAAGTCCGCGAAAAGAAGCCCATCGACACGCTGCCAGGCCTGAGCGCGACGATTGCCGCATTGGAATCCGAACTCGGCGCGCAGGGCCGCGTTTTGGTCCGTTATTCCGGCACCGAAGCCAAACTGCGTCTGCTCGTCGAAGGCCCCAGCCACGAAATCGTCGCCGCCGGCCTCAAACGCCTCGAATCCGCCGTCCAGGCCGAATTGGGCTAGGGTCAGCAGGTGGACGGCGATCTCCGAGCGCCGTCTTCAGAAGTCCGGAATTCAGCCGCAATTTTCCTGATCGCGCTGACGTTTGGCCCGACGCCTTTGCCAGCCATCCAAACCTCACGCGCATCATTGCGCAGCGCGCCGCGCATCAGGAATCCCGACGGTTTTGACCCCAACCCCCGGTTTCCGTCCGAATCAGCCCCCAGTCCCACCCCCTCTCCAACTCCTCCCTCCGCTTTATCGCACAATGAACATTCCGGCTTAGATCGAGCATCGCGGGGGCCTCCGGGGTTAGAGTTTCGTCGTATCCTTTTTCAGGATACGAACGGCGTTGAGCAGGGCGGCGGAAGTCTCGGCGCGCGTGAGGGGCTTCCGCTGCTTGGCGAGGCCGTCGTGATAGGCGGCGAGGACGCGGTAAAACTCCGCCGCGCTCCCGCAGCGGGAAAGCTCATTGGCAACGTGCGTCAGCAGACGATTGACCGTGCCGAAGCCGGTCTTTTTCACGAGGGCTTCGAGGCGCTTGTCGCGCTTGGCGTCGCCGGGAATCTCAATGCCGTTTTTACTCATCAGTCGCGGCGGCTAGAACTCATGAAGAACAGCAGAAACACGAACAGGCAGAGGAGGCAGAGAGTTTCAGTGCTCATGGCCAATCCCTCCCGAACCAGACTTTCTGAGACCACTTAAGCCGAGCATACTCGCGCTGAGCCGCCATCACGGCGCAAATAATGAGGGCGCATTTCACGCGAAACCAAATGCGGCGAAGAAGGCTCATTCGGTAGACTCTTCGAGTTCCACTAGATGCGTTTTGCCGATCAGGTCGCGAATGAGATTCGCGTACGCTTCACCGCCTCTTGGGCCGTAGTGTAGCGCGTGCCCTTTGTCGGGAGTGAGTTGGACAGCGAACTCAAGCCGGAGGTCATTTAAGCCTTTGACGTAGCTCTTAATGCCGGTCCGGCGTTCGAGTGCGGCGATGACGAAAGAATTCATGAGGAGATGAAGGAAAGGCCGAGGTGATCGGCGAGCGTGCGCCAATCGTGCTTGGTCGCGCCGGTGCCGAGGGGGAGACCCATCCGCCCGATTTGCGCGGTGCGGAGGTAGCTGTTGAGCGCGCCGACTGAATCGCGCGTCATGGTGTTTTCGCCGCAGCGAAACCAGCGAATCGAGTCGCGCGTGTGCGCCACTTCGCGGAGGACGGCGAGAAGAACGGCGGCGCTGGAGGTTTCGACCAAGCGCCCGCCTTCGAGTTTAAGACACACTTCCGGAATCCCGAAATAGTCGGGCTTCGAGTCCGGGGCGACTTCCGCCCCGCGAGACTGGCGGGGGTAGCTCAAAGCGCGCGAACCCAGCGTTGCGCCCCGGCATCGTCGTTGCCGTCCGTCGCGATGAAAACCGACTCCGCGCCCGGGACGTGCATCAGATCAGCGTTCACGGCGAATGCGCCGGGCTTCACGTAGTGGGGCCGGTCGAGATGCAGCGACCAACCGAAAGCCGCATCGCGGAAAACAAGGATGTAACCGTGAGACGGAAAAAGCTCGGGATCGCGAGCGTGAGCGGCGCGAGCGAGGGCGATGGCGTTGGCGGTATTCATGGGGTGAAGCGGATGGATTTTCGCGCTTGGGCGGGCGTTGTGGCCTGAAACCTCGGGGCTTCGCCACTCAACCTTCGCCCTCCCAAGCGCGGTCTGGAGTATGGATAGTCTGTATACTCCACATATTTCAAGCTTTCTTTGTTACCTTTAGACTCTGTAGCGGTTGAGTAGGTATCTCGTGGGCAAATCCAGAATCGCTTCCCCCGTCAGTGCTCAGGTCAAAAACAGCATCGTAGCCGAATTGGTTCGGCGCGGTGATGCCCTCGGCATCGGAAAAAGTTCTTACGCGGCGCTCGTCTTCGAGTGGTGGGAAGCGCAGGGATTTCCGGCAGTGACCCAGCCTGACAAGCTGATGCAGGCAGCGAAGAAAATGGGGGACGACGGAGAGAAGCGTAAAGCGAGCTAAGGGTTTCTTCGACTGGACAGATCCTACTATTTCCCAGCGGCGAAGAGTTGCCAGCCCCGCCATGCGTGGTAGGCGAATGAGGATGAAAAAACACTTGGCTGTCTTATTTCTCGCCACGGCCATAATTGCTCGCGCCGTTAGTATTGTCGGTGACTTCGCGCCCGCCGCTCCCTACGCCACCGCCGAGACTGTGAGTGTCGCTGGAGACCTTCGACTGACCCCAGGGTCATACTCAGCGGCGAGCTGGACTGTCGGCTTCGACGTGAAACTACTCGCGGCTGGGGAATACATCCTGACTGCGACGGCGGGAACGATCAATATCGGCTTCGACATTAAAGGGCCTGCAACAGGTGTCGCGCGCTTGACCATTTTCGGACCGTACAAGTTGGGCGTCACCGGAACCGTAGCGAACAATGTCACGGTAGTCGCCGGGCAGACCATTCCTCCGCCCGTCGCGGGAATTGCCGGAGCCGCGCCCCTCGTGAACATTTCGACTCGCGCCACATTGACCAATGGTGCCGTTTTGAACCCCGGATTCGTGGTCGGAGGAACGACTTCGCGGCGCGTCCTAATTCGCGCGATTGGTCCGGGTCTGGTTGGCTTCGGTGTGCAAGGAGCGGCGATCTCACCGACATTGGCGGTCTTTTCAGGTCAAACCCAAATCGCTGCAAACTCGGGATGGGGTGGGGGAGCAGGACTAGCGGCTGTAATGTCGGGCGTAGGTGCCTTCCCGCTGGCGACAAACAGCGCCGACGCAGCGGTTTTGCTAACACTCTCACCGGGGAACTACACGGCGCGCGTGACCGGCGTCGGAGAGGTGTTGGTCGAAATATATTTCGTAGATTGATGTTAAGCGGCGGGGGCGGGTTCGACCGCCTTCAATTTCCAATGCCAGAGCACCGGGCCGAGGACTTTCAAGAGGACTCCAATCCCGATCAGGGCAAAGATCAGTGGACTGGTCTGCACAAAGATCGCCACTCCGCACGCGGCGGCAGTGACCGAACCGCCTAGCATCACAAAGGGCCAGTCTCGCACGAGCCCAAACAGCGCAGCGGCCACGCCGAGCACGAGACCGGCCCAAAACATTCGACGGCTTCCCGCGTCGGAGATTTCAGCCGGCGAGGGCGGGGCAGGGGGAGAGAACGCGCGGGGGGCTTCGACGTGCTCCGCTTTCGCGCTGGAGGTCAAAACGCTGTCCTTGGAAAGCTGATACGCCAGCGCGCCGGACTTCGCATCCTGCCAGACGACCGACCCAGCGGGCAGGGTAAGCGACTGATTCGCGGCCGAGGTCGTCACCGTGGCTGGTTGCGCCGCCTCGCCCTTTTGCGTCAGGACCGCGCCGGAGGGCGTTTGAATGGTAGCGGCAGGGGCCACGGCGCGGAACGTCTTGGCGAGGCCGGAACAGCCACAGAGGAGCGTGAACAGCGGACAGAGCAGAAGGAGGAATGCGATTATTACGCGGGATTTCATGCGAACAGAGCGACGAGGATGCGGGTGATGGGAATTGACCAGTGCAGCAAGCGGACGTGTGCCCGCGTTAATCTTTCTTCGGTTTGAATGATAGCCATAGCTGGCGAAGCATGTACGCGGCGGTAGCGAATCCGGCCAAGGCGGCGGGAAGATCGTGGAGGAAAAGCGCGGAGACGGTGCCAGCGCCGCCCGCTGTGATGTTGGCGAGGGTTTTCAAGACTTGGAGAATTTCCACAGCCAGATGCCGACGACCGCGACGGCGACGACCGGGATGAGATAAGCGGACATGCTGAGGGTCGTTTTCACGCCTTCACCGACCGCCGCGACGGACTCGCCGACTTTCAGGGCTTCATCCGCGAAGGCGTCGGCGAAGTCATCGAAGCTCGCGGAGCTGTCCACGAGCGGGCCGTAGTTTTTGTTAGCGATGCTATTCGCGGCGAGGATCGTGGCGTCCGTGAAGTTGTTCGGGTATTTCAGGATTTCCCGGGCGAGCGCCTGCACGTAGGCCGTTTGCTGGTCATACGTGAAGGTGCGCGGCTCAAACGTCGCGGCGTCGTAGCCGAGCGAGCGCGCGGCATTGCGCGCCGCCGTGCGCAGAAACAGCCGGTTGGAGGCTTCCGTGACCATTAGGCGTTCTCCGCGTCGGCGAACTGGTCAGTCGCCTTGAGAGATTCATACGCCATCGGCGCGCACGCCTCGTGCAGAATCTCAATGAGGATTTCCGCCGCTTCGCCTTCGAGGGTAAGGGGGGCGATGGGTGCGACCGGGACCGCGCCCGCGTGCGCGTGCTCCGCGTCGAGATACGCGGCGGGCTGGATTTGCACGATGCGCTTGGCGCGGTCGTAGAAAATCGAGTCGATACGGATATATTCCGGCGAGACGCCGGAGGGCAGGGGGAGAGATTTCTTGAGGGCCATAGGAAAAAGATCAGGCGACGGCGACGGTGGTAACGGTGCCAGCGGAGCCGCGAAATTTCAGCGCGCCCGCTTCGACGTAGAGCTGACCGCCGCCAGCCGGGGACGTGGTCGGAGCCGTGGCGTTTGGAAGTGCCAGGACTTTCGCGGCAGAGGTGCCAACGGTCATTCCGGCGAAGCACGCATTTTGCGAGCCGTCGAGAAAGAGAGCGGACACGCCAGCGCCCGACAGAATTTCCGCGCCCCATCCAGCGATATTGGAGGCAAGGAAAACGCGGCTGGTAGAACTAATCACGCCGACAGCGCCGCGCTGATTCACCGCCACGCGGAAAGCGATATGCGGGTCAGAAGGGCAATCCCAGCTCAGTTGGTTTCCGGTGATGTCGTAGATTTTAGAGCTGCCTTGAAAGGCGATGCCGCCCGACGTTCCGGAGCCCGTCAGTTGAATCTGACCGAGGCCGTTGTCCGTCGTCTGATTGACGAGAAGACGGCTCGCCACCTGCACGTTGCCGGTGCCACTCGGCACGAGGCGCACGTTTTGATTCGTGCCCGCACTGGCGAGCGTGAGACGCCCGTTTGAGTCCCAGTTGATGTAAACCGGGGGGATTTGTCGGATTGCGGACATGTATCAGGCGGTTGGATACTGGTACGAGGAAACGACCACGCTTTGACCGGCAGTGCCGCGCAGCCACAGGTAGTAAGGATTGCCGTCGAAGTCGGCGTTTTCACCGGGGCCGAGTTCAAAGCTGTAGCCGGAGGTAAGGCTGAAAGCCGCTTCCATGTCGTCAGTGGTGAAGACGAGATTAACCGAGTTCACGGCGGACTTGTTCCGCACGTTGCAGCGTTGGGCGACGGTGGTAATCTGGCTAAAGTCGCGGGCTTTATCATTACCGCCCGTCAGCACGATGGGCGCGCCGTACATCTTCGACAGGGACGCGGGGCGCACAGATTGACCGCCGATGATGCCGATTCGGTTGTCCCGATAGTTGCCGGTGCCGATGATGAGTTCAAAGGCCATTTGGCCGATCAGCGCGCCCGGCTTCGGCTTGATATTGATTTTCCGGAAGTAGTAGGGCGTACCGTCCGGATTCGTCGGAGCCCAAAACCGGCTTGCGCCAAACGGAATCGGCTGGGTGTCATCGAAGCCCACCAAAAAATCCTCCTGCGCAGAGGTGCAGGTCACGAAGGTGCCGCCAATGTAAACGTCATGGAAGCCGAGCGAGCCGTTGAGGATTCCGGCGTATGGAGTGATAGGAGCGGGCATTTTAAGCGGCTTTCTTTCCGAGCTTGGTTGCGGCGTAGGCCAGTATGCCGACGACGCCGACGACCTTGAGGCCGTCGATGATTTGCTGAGTGTTTTGGGTCGCCTCGGACTTCTGAGAGGCGAAGAGATCGCCGAGGAAGCTGGAGGCAAAATTGAGGTCTTTCGCGGTCTGGTCCGCACCCATGTTGAGGGCGTTAGTGAGCGCGTCTTTCGCCAAGGAAAGCGCCGAGCTGCTTGCGCCGGTCGCGAAGGAGAGGGCGTCCCGGGTCACGTCGCCGTTGGCGAGAAGCGAGGCCGAGTTTACTCGCTCAAAGCCGGAGAGCGCGGCTCCCGCGATGGAGGTGAGGTTTCCGTTTGCCGCGTTATTGGAGTTGAGCGCGGCACTCGTGATGCCGAGGGCGTCGTTGGAGAACGCCTGAAAGCTCGCGGCGAGCGCGCTGGACTGAGCCAAGGCGGTGCGCGCGGCATTGTCGTTCGCGTTCCGGATCAGGTCCGCATCGAGGCTGTTATACGTGACATTCGTCACGCTGTTGTCCTGCCGGTTGTCCTGCCTCTGGTCCTGATTGTTAGTGACCGTGGAGGTCGTCGTAACCACGGAACTATTGTCCTGCCGGTTGTCCTGACGGTTGTCCGAGGCGTTGACGTTCGTCGTGTTGAAGGCGTCGTGAATCGCCGTCGAATTATCCTGCCGGGCGTCTACGCGGTTGTCGCTGTTGTCCGTGACCGTGGTCACGTTGGAGGTGCTATTGTCCTGCCGGTTGTCCTGCCGGTGGTCGCTGTTGTCCGTGTAGGTGTTGGTTGCACTCGTGGAGTTCGACGCGGCGGAAGAGTTGCCGCAGAAAAGCGAGCCATCGAAGCCGCGGAACATCAGCCGGGGATTATTGAACTGGGAGAATTGCATTTGATCGAGTGACGCCGTGCGCGGCGTCGCGTCCTGGCCTATGCGGTCACTCGCTCAAAGAGCGCGCCGCGAAATGCCTCACGATAGCCGAGGCGGGGCATGTATTCAAAAAATGGAGACTCAAGAGAGCAGAGGCAGAGCGACTTTTCCCGGTCGCTTAGTCGGAGGTACTCATCCAATCGGCGAATCGCTGAAAACGACTCGGCAGCGGAGAGCTTTTTGGAGTGGAGCCATGCCGTGTGGACCGGGATGGACTGCGAGAGCGAGCCGACGATTTCACCGGCGCGCGTGACGATGTGGGACTGAAAAAAGAGCCCGTGATTGTCGGCGGCGGCGGCGGTTTTCAGCGCGTCAACGTCCGAGGTGCGGAGGCGTTGAATCGCAAGGTTCATTTGCGAACCGCGCTCATCAGGAGCACGAGGACCACGAGACCGCCGACGCCAAGGAGCGCGTATTTCGTGACCGGGTCCGAGCCAAAGGCGCTCGTGGCGTCGGCGGTGGTCAACTGCGAACCGCCGCTCGCCGCGCCGGAGGTCACGGGGCCGGAATTGCCGGACTGAAACGAGGCGCTGAGTTGGAGCGGGAGCACGTTATTTCTTGGAGAACTTCGAGACGAGGAAGACGGCGGCACCGATGGCAGCGGCGATTAGGCCGTACTTCATCAGGTTGTTGGTCGTCGAGGCGTCGAGCTGCTGCTGTAGGAGCTTCGAGCCATTCGACGGACCGGCGAGCACAGCGGAAGGGCTGTCGAGAACAGAGGGTTTGACGGCGTCGGAGGAGGTCACTTGCGGAGGGTGATGAGGAGGACGATGCCGCCGAGGATCGCGGCACCGATGAGGAGGGTTTTCTGGTCAACGGGCGTCGGGCCGTTGGCGGTCACCTTCGCGTTGGCAGCGGCTTGGGCGGCGGGGGCCTTCGTCGCGTCCTTGACGGCTAGATAGGTCTGCACACCGCCGTTGGCGAAGTTTTGAATGCTGCTCCAAAAAGAGCCGGAACTGTCGGGCGTGCCGTCAGGATTCATACGAAAAAAAGGGCCGGGGTTTTACGAGCTGAGCCGGGCAAGCTGCGTGCGCCTCAAAGAGGACGCGGGGGGAAAAGTGAAACCGGGGTTTAACGACCTTTAGCCGGTAGGTCCGCCGATGGTGGGTGGATTAAGCGAGGAAGCGGTACTGCTCCAGGAGCACGTCGAAGGCACCGGCACCGGACACCGTCACGTCGACGCGGAGGTCGTTAACGGGAGCGGCGGGCAGGTTGTTCGCAGGCGGGTAGAAGGTCGCCATCTGGTCCGTGAGCTGCTTCGAGAGGTCGAAAGCGACGGTGTAGGTGTTCGCCTGAAGCGAGAGACCGTACTCCGCGAAGATTTCGGCCACGAGTGCGCGGGGCAGATCGTGCCAGACGATGCGGTCGTCGATGGAAATCTTCACCGAGGTCACGAGCGAACTCAGGAAGTGCATCCGGGCGTAGTAGATATTTACGCCCTTGATGAGGCCGTTGAGCTGCGACTGACCGGCAGCGCCGGGGGCATAGTTCAGGCGGCGGATGTGGCGAATCGGCACGGCGCGCAGAGGGCGGTTGCCGCCTGCGTCCACGATGGCGTTGGCCGTGATGGTCGGAGTCGCGGCACCTTGGAAGGTCACTTCCAGAGTGAAATTCTGGATGTCCGACGTACCCCAGCCTTCGAGCTCTTCGCCTTCCATCGTGCGACGGTCGGGACGCGAAAACCAGATCGGGAGATAACCGTCACGCGCGGCGAACTGAGCGCCCATCGTCGCGTTGACTTTGATGAGGTCGTCAGGCCGCCAGTCCTGAATGACATTGTCATTCACCTTGAGCTGGAGCGTGGCGATGTCCGTCAACATTTGCGCCGTGGTCATCGGCGCACCGTTACGGGTGAGAGAGAGCTGGAGGCCGTAATAAATTACGCCGATGGGAATCACGAGCGTCGCGCGCGTGGCGACACCAACGTTCGTGAAACCGGGAAGGAGCTTGAATTGACGCATGGGATGTGGAGTCCGTAGCGCGCCTTAGACGCGGGGCAGGTAGGAGCCGACGACCGGGAGCTGACGGATGCGGTCCGCGAGGATCGCGCCAGCGACAACGGCGATGAGGAGTTTGATTTTATTCGACATGGTGGGTGGTTTGCTTGGTGCGACCCAAAGAATGACAGAGGGAAAACCGGGTGGAATTCTGCCGATATCCGCCAATCGCCCTCGATGGACGCGGATGTCCTCCGATGTCCGCCAATCGCCCGAACCGCCCGGAAAGCGGAAATAAAAACGCCCGGCGATTAGGCCGGGCGTGTGGTTTTCAGGGAGGGCGGATGCACTCGGGTCGCTTTCCGCGAACGACCCGGGCGCAAATAGAGCACTCTACCCAATTCCACGTCGATAGATGCCAGTAACGCTCCGGAGCGTTACAGCACGCGGATTTTGGGAGCGGAATTACGACCGTCGCGGTGTTGTGCCCTGCGACCGGCAGCGGCTTATCGAGGTGGATTATTCTCATGGTAGAATTCCGCGTGACTCGGCCGACTTAAATCCGGTCCGCATCGAGTAGCGGAATGGCGAACCAGCTTTTCATGCGGCGACTTTCAGCGGGCCGCGAAGAGGCTGGCCGCGCGTTTTCATCATGAAGTGATACCGGGGGAAATTCAGGTCTGCCGCCTGAGCCAAACCGGGCTCATTAAACGACTCTATCCAGCCTTCGACCGCTTTCGGTGAGGAGCCGAAGAGATGGAGCGTAGCGCATTGGTCACGCATCAGCGGCGTGAGCTGGACGCCACCCTGGCCGATTACGATTGTCTTGTGACCCCAATGCCGGGCCATCGTAAACAGCCATTCCGCCTCCGGGTCATCGCGGAGGCGCGGAATGCCTTGGCTCCGGTCACCGGCTTCTTCGACCACGAGGACGCAGCGGAAAGACCGCTTCGCCACTTCGAGGAATTTTCGCCGGTCCCGCGTGTGCCACGTACACGGCCAATCGTAGCCGAGCGGGTCGCAGACGAGCACCTTGAACCCAGCGCGCAAATACTCCCGCGCCTTCACTTGGCCGAGGAAGGATTTGCCGCTAAGGGTGGGACCGGCAATGAATTCGTGCATCAGTCGCGGCGTTCAGGAAACACGACCATGACGACCCGGCCCGGTAGGCGGAACAGCCCGCCGACGCAGATCGCGGCGAACGCGAGGAACAGCGCAAAGGCAATCAGCGCGTGCATCACGAGGCGGCTGAGGGTGGAAAGGAAATTCCAGATGAAGAAAAAAACGACGTGGAGAATCGGTTTCATGGGCGGGAGAATGCCGAGCCGAACGGGTCAGCGGCGGGGGCTTTGGTTTTTTCAGGGATGGGAGTGGGCGCGGGAGCCGGAGCGGCTGAGGGAGCCGGGGCGGTTTCCGGTTTCTTTTCCGGAGCCGGAGCGGAGGCCGGGGCCGGTTTCTTTTCCGACTGGATGCCGAGGTACGGCGCCAGAAAGGGCGCGTAGCTCACAATGAGCCGGGCGATATTCGGGCGGTTCGCTCGCTTCGCCACGTAGGCGAAAACCATTTTATAAAACCGGGCGGCGGGGCTGGATGGCTTTGCGCCGGTCGCGCGGAGATATTCCGCGTATGAGTCGCGGAGGGCCAAAAGCTCCGCGTCGTTATCCGGGGC
Organism: Opitutaceae bacterium; assembly: GCA_965227745.1. Classification (GTDB taxonomy): domain Bacteria; phylum Verrucomicrobiota; class Verrucomicrobiia; order Opitutales; family Opitutaceae; genus GAS368. Next base: position 1,045,488 of record OZ245769.1, read on the forward strand.
CATATCGTTGCCGACGACCGTTGCGGAGAGCATCAGCGCAATCGCGAGATTGCTGGAGGCTTCCGCCTTCAATTCGTCCGGAATCGGCTGGGGAGCCGAGGCCGGGGCGGTTGGAGATGGAGCGGCGGAGGGCAAACCGGGGGCCGGTTCCCGGGGCAAATCCGCTGGGACCGTCGATCCGGCAGCGGAGGGCGCATCCGGTTTCGGGACGCGCGGGCCTTTGGGTGCGCCGCCCTTGAGGTTCTTCCACCGCCCTAGAATGTCTTTTTCCGGGCGGAATTTCGCGGGGTCGTAGATTCGACCCAGCGAGTCCTTTTCGCCTGCCAGCGGCGACGGGGCGGCGGCTGGCGCGGTATTGGCGGCGGTATTCGCCGCGACGATATGCGGGGAGACTTGGGGCAGATCGCCGACCAACTCCGCACCGGAAATGGTTGCGGAGGGCGTAGGCGTGCCCGTTCCCGGTGCGGGGGTGCTCATCAGGCGATTTCCTTTCCGCTTTCGTCAAAGCGTTTCACTTCGACTTCCGCGCCGTCGCCTTCGAGGCGTTTGATGCAGTCATGCGCGGTCTGGTGAGCATCCGAACCGGCAGGGCCGTAGCCGATAGTTGAATACGGCGCGACCGCCTCGGGCTGAAAAAAGCACGCCGTGTGCGGGTGGAGATGGACGCAGACCTTGGCGCGCGGTGCGAGCACCGGAGCGGCGGGAGGATTTTCGCGCGCCTTCGCGTTTTCCCAGTCGCGAAACGCGAGGCTGGCAGCGTCGGAGGCCGCTTGAAAATTGTCGTAGGCCGCTTCCGCAGTCGCGGGAGCCGGGAGTTTCTTCGAGGCGGTCACCTTGCGGCGCGCCGGTTTTTTCTTCGTGGTTTTGGTTTTCGTAGGCATGGGAAAATCAGTCGCGCTCCGTCCAATGCGGAGGCGCTTCACCTGCGCCGGTCTGCCCAGCCAGCGGAGAGACGACGGCGGATTCTGCTTCCTCCGGCGCAGGTGAAAAAATGGTGCGGAACTTGGCCGCGAGATCGCGCGGGCCTTTCGAGGACAGGCGAGCGAACGGCACCCAATGAGGCACGCGCTTGGTCATCTGCTGTTCCTCAACTTCGGCGGCGCTCAGATCGGAAACGACGTGCGTGACCGCCACGCGGCACACGCGCCAGCCTCCGCGCCTCCGGCTGTCTCGCAGGATGGCGAGAGCGGAGGGGGGCGATTTCTTGGCCGGGGCGGGGGTATTCATCGCGCCAGACCGGCTATTTCTGCGCCGGTCGGAAGGTTTCGCGCCGGAGGGAGATGGTCCGCGAAGGCGAACGCCCTCGTCTCTCCGACAGTTGTTGTGCAAGTGTGGACCCTAAGGGCTGAGCCCGCCCAAAACTCGTGCGCCGTCGCCTGTATCAGACGCGCCACTACGGGCAACTGCCGCACTTCCGACTCGTTCCAATGCTGCGCCATGACCATTACGCGCGGTTCGCTGACTCCCGAGGGTCCGAAGCCCGGCAGCATCCGCGAAAGCACCCTAGCGCCCGCGCTGGCCTGTTTCCGGTCGAGCTTCGCGGCGGCGTCCTGCGCCTTTTCTTCCTTCGTGCGACGGCAAAACTTATTCCAGTCCTTCACTTCGACCAAAACGGAACCTTCCGACGTGCGCTTGCGCGCGAGTCGGCGAGCGCCTTCCGGATGCTCGCGGCGGGCTTTGATTTCATCGCGCAGCGAGCCCATCGGCTGGACTAGATGCAGCCCTTGGAGCTGCGCCTGTAGCTCGCACAACTCACGCGGCGAGAGCTTGAGCATTTCGCCGGGCTTCGTGACGTACTTGCAGACCTCGCGCGCGTCTTTGATCGAGCCGCCTTCGTCCCACTGGTGACCCCAAAAGGCGTGGACATTCGAGAGGAGCGCGGACCACTGCGCCTTGGGGATGTAGTTCGCGACTTCTACCACGCAATGAGCGTGAACGTGGAAATAGAGTTGGCCGTCTTCGTCGCGTTCGATTTCGCCCGCGTTGCTCAGCACGTCGCCGCGCTCGTTCGTTTCCGGGGTTCCTAGCTCGGTGGACCGGAAAACGATCCGGACGCCGTTATCCTTCATGAAGGGTTGTGCGTTGAGCCGGGAAAGCTCGCGGTGGAGCCATTCGACGCGCTCACGCACGAAGGGCAGGGCGACACGAATTCCGCTCGTGAAGGTCCAGAACCGCGCGCGGAGGTTGCGTGAGAGCCAGAATTCGAGGGCGGAAAGCATCGCGCCCCGGGTGGATTGCGCGACGTAGGGAATGAAGTGAATCCGCCGGAAGGCCGGTATTTTTTCGACGTGACCGGAATGCACGAAATACCGCCACACACCGAAGGGCGTTTTCCGGTAGCACACCTGTAGTTTTATGTTGGATACGGTGGAAACCGCATCGGCACCGGCAGACCGGGCGACAAGATCAGCCTCCGCGCACTCTTCCGCGTGGATTTCCCGATACCCGGCTTCCATCCGGGCCGCTATCTCGTGCGACTGCGCCAGCAATTCCGCCGACGCGGCGCGGCGCTCTTTCAGGACTTCATCCGAGAGGGCTTCGCCGGTCCGGGCCTTGCACAAGCCGAGATATTCGCCCTCAGCGGAAAACGCAAAGGCGCGGTCCTCGCGGCTGATTTCCGCCACTTCCTCCGGCTGGGTGTAATACTCGTGATATTCCGGCCCAAAGTAGGCCAGAAGGGCGTTGCAGCCCACCGGGCGGTTGGGGTCGCGTTCCTTCGTGCGACTCAGGTCAACCGGGGCGATGGGGTTCGCGCGTTTCCACGATGCCCAAGCCTTATCGTTTACCTCGTCTTGTTGACGGGCGAGGAAAACCGCCCGGGAGGCGGCGGCGAGGTCTGGCGTCCGGTCGATCATAGCCGAACCGCCGCGCGCTTGGCGAAGAGATGGGGAGCCTTGAACCGCTCAACCTCAGAGGCCGGGATGAGGTAAGGACGGCTCGCGGTTATGACCGCGATGCCGCGCTTTCCCTTGGAACGGATAAATGCCCGGATTTCCGCGCAGACCCATTTAGCCGTGCGTTTCCCGCAGAAGGCTTCGTCGGCGAATTCCTTGGGCGTCAGAGGCTCGCCGGGCTTCATCGGCGGGCCTTCCGTGCAGTCCGTGGAATATATGGAATCCACAGACACGCACAATGAACATTATGTTAAGTAAAGATATGGGCTGAAAACCCCCACCGATTTAGCGTGCCGCGCTGTCTGTAGGCCTTCTACAACATCCTTACTCACCGCGCCATGGAGCCTTCCTCGCCTCGCCTCACCACTTTGTTCAACTGGCTCGATCAACGCTCTGCGGGCGTTTTGCTCCACCCGACGGCTCTGCCGAGCCCGTATGGCGTCGGCGCCTTCGATTCCGCCGCGTACGCCCTCCTCGATTTCCTCGCTCAGGCGAAGATTAAGTACTGGCAGCTCTGCCCGCTTGGGCCCACGGGCTACGGCGATTCGCCCTACCAGTGCTTTTCGTCTTTCGCCGGCAATCCCTACCTCATCGACCCCGAGGCTCTCGTCCGCGTCGGTCTGCTGTCGCCGGGCTCCTTGGCGCCGTTGGCCGCCTTGAATTCCGACCACGTCGATTTCGGCGCGCTCTACCAGATCAAGCTCCCGTTGTTGTTCTCGGCCCATGCCGCCTGGCGCAATAATTCCAAGCTCGCCCTGCCGTACGGCGATTTCGCCGAGTTCCGGCAGAAGAACTCTTCCTGGCTGACCGCCTACTCGCTGTTCTGCGCGCTCAAGGATCATTTTGCGGGCAAGCCTTGGTGGGAATGGCCACTCGAGGTCCGTTCGTTTGCGGCGGCCGAGAAATCCCCGGTGCGCCGCGAGGTCCTCGTCCGCGCCGAGGCCTACGAGTTCATCCAGTACCTTTTCTTCGGCCAATGGGCCCAAATCCGTGCCCGGGCCGCGGAACTCGGCATCGGCATCATCGGCGATACGCCGATCTTTACCGCGCTCGACAGCGCCGATGTGTGGGCCAGCCCGCACCTTTTCCAACTCAATCCCGCGACGTCCCGCCCCACCGTCGTCGCCGGCGTCCCGCCCGATTATTTCTCCGTCGATGGCCAGCTCTGGGGCAATCCCCTCTACGATTGGCCCGCCCATGCCGCCGAGGATTACGCGTGGTGGCTCGCCCGCCTGCGGGCCAATTTCGCGATGTGCGATGTCGTCCGCATCGATCACTTCCGCGGCTTCGATACCTACTGGGCGATTCCGGCCAATGCCCCCACCGCGCGCACGGGCCGCTGGGAGCTCGGGCCAGGTATCGAGTTCTTCAAAAAGGTCCTCGCCGCCATGCCCGAGGTGAAGCTGATCGCGGAAGATCTCGGCGATCTCACCCCGTCGGTCGTCGCCTTGCGCGAGGCCACCGGCCTTCCCGGCATGGCGATCCTGCAGTTCGCCTTCGGCGGCGACGCCAAGAATCTCTACCTGCCGCACAATCACCGCGCGAATTGCGTCGTGTATCCAGGAACCCACGACAACGACACCTCGCTCGGTTGGTATGCCACCACCGACGACAAGACCCGCGATCACGTCCGTCGCTACTACCGCATCAGCGGCCAGGAAATCGGCTGGGATTTCATTCGCTCGTCCTACGCCTCGCCGGCCAATCTCGCGGTCGTCCCGCTGCAGGATTTGCTGAGCCTCGGCTCGGCCGCGCGCTTCAATACGCCGGGCAAGAGCATGGGCAACTGGACGTGGCGCTATCGCCCGGAGCAGCTCGACTCCCTGCGCGCCCACGCCACGGCTTACCTCTGCGAACTCGCCTTCATGTACGGGCGCGAGCCGAGTCCGGTCACTCCTCCGCCGCGTGCGTGAGGAATCGCGCGATGGGCGGCACCACTTCGTCCCGCGCATCCTCGATCACGTAGTGGCCGGCATCGGCCAGGCGGTGGACCTTCGCCTTGGGCAGCACCTCGGTCCATTGCGCGAGGAATGAATCGTTAAAGCAAAAATCCTGTCCGCCCCACACGATGAGCACCGGGTGCTCGCGGAACTGCGCGAGGCCCCGCTCCGTCTCGGCCAGCGTGGTCCACGTCGGGTGCGACGCCTCCATTGGGATGTCTTGCACGAAGGCGCTCACCGCCACGCGGTTCGCCCAGGAGTCGTACGGGAAAAGATAACCAGCCTTTTCATCGCGCGTGAGCTTGCGGCGATGCATAGCCATCCATGTTGCCGGTCCGGCGAAACCGTTAAAACCGCGCACAATCAGCGGCCCGAGCCCCGGCACCTTGCACAGCGCGATGCTCGCCGGGATGCGTGGCGAGGCAAACGCCGCCGTATTCAAGATTGTTATCCGCCCGATCATCGCGGCGTGGCGGCCCGCAAACCCGAAGCCGATGGCCCCGCCCCAGTCGTGCACCACGAGGTGAATGCGCTTGAGCCCGAGCGACGCCACGAGCGCGGTCACATCCGCGATGCGCGTCGCGAGCGTGTAGTCGTAGTTTTCCGGCTTATCCGAGAGCCCCATGCCGATGTGATCGGGCACGATGCAGCGCAGCGTGGGCGACACCGCCCGGACGATATTGCGGTAGTAAAATGACCACGTCGGATTGCCATGCAGCATCAGCACGACCTCGTCGCTGCGCGGGCCTTCGTCGAGGTAGCTCATCCGCGCTCCGGCGGCGGTGACAAAGCTCTTCGGCGTGAACGGGTATTCGCGCATGAGCCAGTCGGGCAATTGCGTCGCGGTTACCATTCGAGGGCGAGCATCAGGCAATTCAATCCGCTGCCGATTCCGAGCAGGCCCACGCGCTGCCCGTCGGTAATCGCGCCCGCCGCGACGGCCGTCGCGAGCGTGGCCGGCAGAGCGACCGAGCCCGTATTGCCAAAGGTCTCGAAGGTGGAAAAATCCTTCGCGAGATCGAGGCCGAGGGTCTCGTAGAGTTTGCGCCGATGCGTGCTGCCCACTTGGTGGCAGATGAAGCGGTCGTAGCCCTCGCCCTGCTCGGCGGTAAACTTCTTCCACGTCTCCTGCGCCAGACCGACGCCTGCGATCAAAAGCTGCTCCGAATCCGTCTGCATCGCCAGCGCCTCCGCCCCATGTGTGTCGCCTTGGCAAAGGTCGCTGTACTGCGTCGCCGCCTGCGCGATCCCGCCGAGGAGGCGGTGCGCGCGGCCTTTCACGAGCGAACGGTGGCACACCATCGCGCCGACCGCCCCGGAGCCGATGGTAAGATTGGCGAAGTACGGCTTGATCTCATTCCGCGTGAGCGGCCGATCCAGCAGCGTACGCAGCGTCTGCTCGACGAGCGGACGGCCGTTTTCGCCCGAGACGATCATCGCACATTGAATCTGGCCCGACTCGATCAAACCCGCCGCCACCGTGAGCGAATTGAGAAAACCGAGGCAGGCATTCGAGACGTCAAAAATCTGCGCCGTCCCCGGCAGTCCGATCTTGCGATGCGCAAAGGACGCCGTCGCCGGTTCCAGCATGTCGCGGCTCACCGCGCCGTGGATGAACAGCTCGACTTGCTCCGCCTTGAGCGCGGATTTCGCGAGGACCGCCTTGCCCGCCGCCGCGCTGGCATCCGAGGGCCGCGTGCCCGCCGGCCACATCCGCCGCTCGCGGATGCCGGTCATGAGCTCCAGCCGCCCGGCCGGCAGCTTGAGGCGCTCGTACAGCGGACGGAGCTGCTCCTCGATGTGCGCGGAGCTCCAGATTTCCTCGGGCATCGCCACCGCGAGCGATTCGATGCAGACGTTTTCGAATTTCATTCGCCGCGCGTTACTTCTCCATCCGCATCGCGAGGCGGATGATTTCCTTGTCGAAGTAGTTCGAGCCCAGCCCCGCGTCGACGATTAGCGTTGTGCCATTCAGGCCGCTGCTGCGCTCACTGAGCAAAAACACGACCGCATTCGCCACCTCCTGCGTCTCCAGGTTCTTCTTCCGAAACGTCAGCTTCTCCGCGTAGAGGTAGCTCTCCAAATATCCCGGGATGCCGGCGGAGGCACTGGTCTTCAGCGGACCCGCGCCGACCGCATTGAAGCGCACTGCGGAGTCCGCGCTAAACGATTTGGCGAGGAAGCGCACGCTCGACTCCAGCGCGGCCTTGATCGGGCCCATGTAGCCGTAGTTGTCGGGCGTCACCAGCAGCGACGAAATGCCGATGGTCACCACCGAGGCTGTGGGCGCGAGGTGCGGTTTAAACGCCCGCGCGACCTCGATCAGCGAAAACGCCGACACCGCCGTCGCCTGCAAAAAGTCCGCCCGCTTCGTCTCGTGAAACGGCTTGAAGCCCTCGCTGTAGTTCGCAAACGCGATCGAGTGCACCACCCCGTGCAACGGCGCAAACCCCGCCGCCGCCACCTCGCCCGCCAGCCGCTCCGCCGCGCCCTCCTGCTCCACGTCGCAGAGAAACACCGGCTTGCCCGCCAGCAGCGTCTCCAGCGACTTCTTCCGCGCTTCCGAGCGCACGCTGTAAACGACGCGCGCGCCCTGCTCTTCCAGCGTCTTCGCGACGCCCCACGCGACGCTCTTGCGATTGGCGACGCCGAAAACGAGAAACGTCTTTCCCGCGAGCTGAAGAAAATCGCTCATGTCGTGACCGCACCCTCCGGCGTTTTCCACGCGACCGCAAAATCGACGTTCAGCACGCGCTTGTCGCCGTTCTTCACATTCCCGCTCATCATCGTAAACCCACCGAGCATTTCCTTTTTCTTCACCTCGATGGTGATGGTGTCGCCGGGATACACGGGGCTGCGAAAGCGCACGTCGCTGATCTTCGCGAGGAGCGGCACGCCGTCCTTGCTCCCCTGCCCCGCCATCAGCCGCGCCATAAAGAGCGCGCCGGTCTGAAACACCGCCTCGCACAGCAGCACGCCCGGCGTGATGGGCGCGCCCGGGTAGTGCCCCTTGTAGAAATCCTCGTCCGCGCGAAACGTCCGCTTGGCCACGAGCCCATCCGCCGACTCGCTGACGATTTCGTCAACGAAGAGAAACGGCGGACGATGCGGTATAAGATCGGTGACGGATTGGGACATGGTCAGGCGGTGGCCGGAGCGGCCGGGGTTTGTTTCGCGGCAAAGAGCGCCTTGTCGATCTTGTTGGCGGTGATCACCCCGTAGTTAATCGTCCCCAGCCAGCCCGACATAATGATGCCCACCGAGCCAGCGTGATAGAGGCCCGGCAGCTTCTCGGAGAGCTCCATCGAAACCTTGAGCCCTTCAAACTTCGTCCCGAACGAAGTCCCGCCAAAGTGCGTCGTGTACCGCTCGATGGTCCGCGGCGTCGCCGCTTCCATCCAATCGATCTTCGCGCGCACCCCCGGGATGTACTTTTCCAACGCCACGATGGATTCATCGATCAGGCGCTGCTTCTCCTTCTCGTACTCCTCGTCCGACAATTGCTTCCACGGCGCATACTCGCTATTCAGCGACACCACCACCGTGTAGCGATCCGCGCCCGGCCGCGTGTCCGGGTAATAGACGGAAAACGTGCGGCTCGTGGTCTTGAAATCCGTCAGCTCACTGCTGCTGAACTTCGGGTTCTCCGAGGTGAAAACGAGGTCGCCGATGTGCGGAATCGACTCGCCCTTGCGAATTCCCAGATACACTTGGCACGAGCTGGAATTGATCCGCACCGCCTTGGCCTCCGCGATGTAATCCGCCGGAAAGTTCTCCTCCCCGCCGAGGCGAAAGATCGTGTTCTTGATATTCGCGTTCGAGAGGATCGTCTTGGCGCGAATCACGCGGCCGCTGCTCGCCACGATCCCGCACGCGACCTTCTTCCCATCGCGTTCCTCGACGAGGATTTTATCCACCAGCACCTTCTTCCTCACCTCGACGCCATTCTTCTTCAGCTCCGCCACCATCTTCTCGATCAGCAGGTCCGAGCCCCCGCGAAACGTATACACGCCCGAGCCCATGAAATTGGAAAACACGATGCCGTAGGTGATCGCCGGGTCATCGAGTGTGGAGCCGTTGGCATATGCGATGGGCTCCATCAGGAGGCGCTTCACATCATCGCGCCCCGGAAAGAACCGCTCGAGCATCTGCCCCGTGGTCTCGGGATTGTTGTCGTAGAAATTCATCCCGCGCAGGTAGTCGTAGAACTTCTCCACGTGCGCCCGCTCGAGCCCGAATTTCTCGACCAGCACGCGCGTGTAGTCCTCGCGGGTAAAGGTCGTCCAGACGTCCATCTGCGGATTCACAAACCGGATGTCCTTCAACTGCACGATCGAGTCCGCGATCTCCTTCGTCCAGTACTTCCGGCACGACTTGATCATGCCCACGGGAAATCCGTGCAGCGAGATGTCGAAGATGTGGCCGCCCTTGCGGGTAAACCACGTCGCCAGCCCGCCAAATTGATAATGGTGCTCGAGCAGCAGCACGCGGTGGCCGGCCTTCGCGAGCACATTGGCACCCGTGAGGCCGCCCAAGCCACTGCCGATGACGATCACATCATACTCGTCGGCGACACCTTTGAGCCAGTCGTAAGCCATGAAGGGTCAAGAGTGAAGAACCTAACCGGCCCAGCGCAAGGGGGTTTTGCAAAAGCCCGCAGAAGGCAAAAGCGCGTGGGCGTAAAAAGAAAAGTGCATGAGCACAAAAAAGGGCGGACCGAAGTCCGCCCAAGCAGAGCTGCCGAAGGTGGACGGCGATCTCCGAGCGCCGTCGGGAGGGCGAATGGGAAACTCGATCCGATCGTCGGACCCGCCGAACCGCTAACGCCGGCGCCCTGAGGGCACCGTCCACTCACCCTCCATCGTCTTACTTGACCTTCAGCGCCTTCAGATAGGCAAACGAATCCGGGATGGACTTCAGCGGCGTGAGCGTCTCGTCCTCGAGGAAGTAGTGCTTCACGCCGATCTTCTGCGCGGTGGCGAGCACTTCGGACCAGTTGATCTGGCCCTCGCCGACGGTGACCTTGGCGGAGGCCGGGCTGCCACCGGTGTGGGTGCCGCGGGCGAAGTCCTTGAGCATATCCTTGATGTGCAGCATCTCGAAACGATTCGGGTACTTCGCCAGCAGTTTCGCGGGATCGAGCCCGGTGATGAAGACCCAGTACACGTCCATCTCGAAGGTCACGAGATCGGCCTTGGTCTCCCGTACCAAGATATCGAACATCACCTCGCCGTTGCCCGCCGCCGTGGGCTTGAACTCCAGACCGTGCGGGTGGTAACCGAATTTCAGGCCTTCCTTTTTGCAGGCGGCGCCCCACTCATTGAACTTCGCGGCCATCAGGTGGGCCATCTCTTCGCTGAACGGCTTGTCCTTGCCAACCGGGGGATACGGCACGACGACGTACTTCAGGCCGAGGGTCTTCGCGTCCTTGATCACGGCCGCGATATCCTTCTCGAACAGCGCATAGCCAAAGTGACCGCTAACGGCATCGAAGCCGCGCTTCTTCAGCTCGGCGGCAAACTCCTCAGGCTTGAGCGAGCCGGTGCCGGCGAGCTCGACCTCCTTGATGCCATAGGTCTTGGCGAGATCGAGCGCACCCGTGGTGCTCTCCTTGGTCTGCGCGCGGAGGCTGTAGAGCTGGAGACCGAGGTGGTCGCGGAAATCGGCGGCGCGGGCCACGAGGCCAACGGCCACAAACGAGAGGGTTAATCCTAAGCGGAGGAAGGTTTTCATGGGGGTTAGAAATACGGGTGCAGCGGCGCGGATTTTGCAAGATGCGATCTCACGCCTCCGTGCTCGACAAGTATACAAACCGCGCCGAGCTTTTCCCTGTCCTCTTCCCCTCCCCGTCGGTTTATATAGCTATGGACTGGTTTTACGCTGAAGGAAAACAACGTCACGGCCCGGTCGATGAAGCGAAGATCAACGCGCTCATCGCGGAAGGCGTCGTCAAGGCCGATACCTTGGTGTGGAATAAAACGATGACCGACTGGCGGCCCGCCGCCGGGGCCGGCCTCTTTCGCACCACGCCCCCGGGCATGGAAGTCTGCTTCATCACCGGCAAGGTTTTCCCCACGAGCCATATGATCAAGACCGAGCACGGCTGGGTCTCGGCCGAGGCGCGCGACACTTACTACCAGTCGATTCGCGAGGGCGTGGCCTTCCCGGCGGCCGGTGGCTACAATGCGTTCGCCGACGGCAAGAAAATCGTGGTGCCCGTGGCCGACCCGCGGCTCCCGCTGCGGTGCATAAAAACCAACCAGCCGATCGCCGGTTTCACCGGCAAGAAAAAGACGCTCTATTGGTGCACCCCGGTCGTGTACCTTTCGATTTTGCTCAGCATCATCGTGCTGCTGATTTTGTATCTGATCCTGCGGAAGAAAGTGGTGCTCGATATTCCCCTGAGCCCCGAGGGTCGCGGGATCATTCGCAAGCATGGCTTCATCGCTTGCGGCATCTTGCTGGGCGGCCTCGCCCTGACGATACTCCCGGCCTTTTTCAGCGGCCCGATGGGCAACATTGGCGGTGCCTCCATTGCTCTGGGCCTCGTCAGCGTCCTCACCGGGTTTATCTATGCGTCCGCGCGGGCCTATTCCCTGCGCGTCACCAAGGTCGACAAGGGTCGCGCTTGGCTTGCCGGCGCCTGCCCGGAGTACGTGGCGTCACTGCCGCGTTTTACCGGCTAAAGCTTGACTGCCGGCCGCGCCCACCCTCTTCGGCGCGGCCTCCCATCATCCTTTTTGGAGGATGTGATAATTCGCCATCGAGATGCCGCTGAGCATCGCGCCGATGATGCCGAGGAACCCTTGGTCGGTGCCGCAGAGATAGACGTTTTCGAGCGCGGTGCGGCCTTGACGATGCTTCGTGGCCGAGCCGTAAATCGCACCAGCGAGGTGGCCGGTAAATTTTGTGATCGTGCGCGGCGTGAACATGTCCGTCGTCACGGTCGCTGCCGTCAGCGCGTCTTCGTTCGGGAGCGGCGGGAGGAAACGCCGCGCGCTGCGTTGCACCTCGGAGTACCAGCGCAGTTTGTCCGCGCGGTATCGTTCCTCGGGCAGATGAGCCCAGCGGTCGTAGTTCGCGAGGCAGGTGACGCGGAAAATCCCTTCGGGTAAAACCAGCCCGGCGCCGTAATCGAAATTATTCGGGATGCAGATCACCCCACTGCGCGGATCGACCTGCGCCGCCGGCCGCGCGTAGTCGAAGCGCGGGGAGTCGTTGAAAAAAACGATGGTGTCGTCGCCCCAGCCCAGCCCGGCGGGCTGGCGATTCAGAATCGTGATCGTCTCCACAAACGACAGCGGCCCCGGTGTGCTCGCCGCCGCCGCCGATTCGCTCGTCGGCTCAGCCGCCGCGAGCAGGCGCTCCGTCTCCGGCGCGCCGATGGAGGAAATAACATGGTCGGCCGTGATCTCTTCGCCGCTGTCGAGTACGAGCGCGGTAGCCCGTCCTGCGCGCGACACGACGTGCTTCACGCCGCACTTCATCCGTCGCTCGCCGCCCGCCGCGCGGTATTTCTCCATGAGCACGCGCAGCACCACGCGCACCCCCTCAAAGGGCCGAGCAAACCCCTCGAGAAAGAGGGCTTTGAACATGATCACGAACTGCCCAAACTCCATGTCGTGCTCCGTCGCGCTGCCGTAGTACATGAGCGGGCAAAACAGCATGTCCTCCAGCAGCGGGTCGGTGATATGCCGGCGCACGACTTCACGCGCCGAGACCGGCTGCGCCTCGAGCGACACATCGTCGTAGGTGCGGATCGCGGCGACGAGCCGGCGAAATCCGTCCGCCTGCGTGGGAAACTTCGCCGCCACTTCGCTCTCGAACACCGCGAAATCATTCGTGAACCGCAGCGAGGTCTCGCCGCGCGGACCAAAGGCCACGCGCGACTGCTTCTGCTCGCAGAGGGCGAATTCGTCGCGGTCGATGCGGAGCTGGCGGAGGAGCTTGCCGAGCGGCGTGCCTTTCACGCCGGGGCGCACGAAATTCGTCATCGCGTGCAGGCCCACGTCAAACTTCCGCCCGGCAATGCTGTAAAAACTATTGAGCCCGCCGACGGCATTGTGCCGCTCGAAGATGCAGACCTTTTTCCCGAAGTGCGCGAGGCGGATGCCCGCCGCCAAACCCGACATCCCCGCGCCGATGATGGCGACGTCGTAGTGGGAGCGCGTGTTCATGTCCTGGCAGCGCGGGCCGCCGGCCCGCTTTGACTTTTCCCCGACGAGCGAGCCAGCGGCCCGGTCTCCCCGGCTTCGTCGCGATGACACTCGGCAGTCATGGGATTGTTTTACGCGCAAAAAAGGCCGGGACTACTCCCGGCCTCAAAAATTACCTTGGTGCCGCGTGCCTCAGCTCTTGCCCGCCAACGCATCGAACTTCGGCGTCAGGTACTCGGCGCAGCTATCGAGGCTGGCGAGTTGGGGATAGTCCTTCTCCGGGACCTCGATGCCGTGGCGCTTCCGCAGCTCCATCACGATATCGAGAAAGTCCATGCTATCGAGCTGGAGTTGGTCACGCAGGCGGACGTCTGGCTTGACGTTGCTCAAGTCCTCATCGGGCGCGATGTCCGCGATGATATCGAGCACCACCTTCTTGCATTCGTCTTTGGTCATAGTTCTGAAAGGGGCGTATTAGGGGATAAACCGCTTAACAATCAACGTGGAATTTATCCCCAGCATGCCGAACGAATTATTAAGGACGGTTTCCACTTTCGCAACTTTGCGCGGCTGGTTGAGCACAAGGCCGGGCAAAGCGCACAGGGGATCAAGGTCGTCCACGTTGATCGTGGGGTGCACCGTGAGGTCGTCGAACGAGGGCAAGTTACCCGCCAGCTCCAGCGCCCCGGCCGCGCCCATCGCGTGACCGATGAAGCTCTTCGTGTTGTTGATGTGGGTGTCGGGGCAACCTTCGCCGAAGACCGCGCGGATCGCCTCGCACTCCTGGATGTCGCCCAGCGGCGTGGCCGTCGCGTGGGTATTGACGATATGGATATCGCTCGGCTTCAGGCCGGCGCGGCTGATCGCCGCGCGCACGCACTCGGCTTGGCGCGTGGGATTGGGCAGCACGTAGTCGCTGGCGTCGCTGTTGACGTGATAACCGGCGATCTCAGCGTAGATCTTCGCGCCGCGCGCTTGCGCGTCTTCGAGGCGCTCGAGCGTGTAAAGCGCCCCGCCTTCGGAGATCACGATGCCATTGCGGGCCTTGTCGAACGGGCGCGAGGCCTTGTGCGGGTCTTCGTGAGTCGCGAGGGCATTCTGGGATTTGAAGCCCGCGAAGATACCAAAGGTGTGGATGCTCTCGCTCACGCCGCCGCAGATCGCAAAATCCACCTCGCCCAGCCGCAGCATCTGCGTGGCGTGGATCAGGCCCATGTTTCCGGCGGCACAGGCCGCGCCGATGGTGTAGGCCGGGCCGGTCACCCCGAGATTCAGCGAGGCCTCACCCGCCGGGTTGTTGGCGACCGTGCGGGGATTGTGGTAGTGCGACCAAAACTTGGTGTCGTAGTTAAACTTCGAGATATTGTAGATCTCGTTCTCGGTCTCGACGTTTCCGTGCTCCGTGCAGCCGATGTAGATGCCCACGCGATCCTTGGCCACGGCGTCCCAGTTGACCTTGCTGTCGGCGAGGGCCTCACGCGCGCAGTAGATCGAAATGCTCCCCGCCCGCGTCCCCACGCGGACTTCCTTCTTCTTCTGGTACTTGAGCGGATCGTAGTGGCACACGCCCGCGAGCTGCGAGCCCATGTAGCGGATCTCCATCCGCTCGATTCCCGCGACTCCGCCCAGCAGATTGGCTCGAAACTCGGCGAGGGAGTTGCCGTTGGGGGCGGTGAGGCCGATGCCGGTGATGACGATGCGCGAAGGCTTCATTCGTTGGGAAACGGAAATCGCTAGCCAACCTCCGCGCGAAAGCAATACAACGTCCCTCCAAAATGAACGTTCTCGTCGTCGGAGGAGCCGGGTACATCGGCAGTCACTGCGTCCGCCAACTCATCGCGGCGGGCCATCGCCCCGTGGTGCTCGATAATTTCGCCTATGGCCACCGGGGGGCCCTCGCCCCGAGCGTGACCGTGCACGAGGGCGATTTGGGCGACGAGGCCTTTGTCGGCCGCGTGCTTGCGACCGAAAAGATCGAGGTGGTGATGCACTTCGCCGCCTTCTGCTACGTCGGCGAGTCCGTCACCGACCCCCTCAAGTATTACCTCAACAATAGCGCGGCCACGCTCCATCTGCTGAATGCGATGCTGCAGGCGGGCGTGAAGAAATTCATCTTCTCCTCCACCTGCGCGACTTTCGGCGTCCCGGCGACCCTCCCGATCCACGAAAACCTCCCTCAGGCCCCCATCAACCCCTACGGCCAGACCAAGCTCGACGTGGAAATCGCCCTCCGCGCCCTCGCCCCGGCCAGCGGCCTGAGCTTCGCCGTCTTCCGCTACTTCAACGCCGCCGGCGCCTCCGAGGACGGTGTGATCGGCGAGGACCACACGCCCGAGACGCATCTCATACCGCTCGCCATCGAGGTCGCCGTCGGCAAGCGCTCGCACCTCGAGCTCTACGGCACCGACTACCCGACCCCAGACGGCACCTGCCAGCGCGACTACGTCCATGTCGACGACCTGAGCCGCGCGCACATCGCCGCCTTCGACAAACTCGCCACCCCGGGCACCCAGCTCTTCTACAATCTCGGCACCGGCCGCCCCACGTCCAACCGCGAGGTCATCCGCGCCGTCGAGAAGATCGTCGGCCGGCCCGTCAAGGTCATCGAAAAGCCCCGCCGCCCCGGCGATCCGCCCGCGCTCTTCGCCGACTCCTCCAAGGCCCAGCGAGAACTCGGCTGGAAGCCCAAGTTCGGCGACATCGAGTCCGTCGTCGCCACCGCCTGGAAGTGGCACTCAAGCCACCCCAAGGGCTACGCCGACCGGTAATCAAGGTAGGGCGGCCCATCCCTAAGCCGCCGCACCCTCGGCCTGCGAACGCCTGAGCGGCGCCAAAAAAATCACTCGCCCCTGCCTTTCGCTCAAAGTTTCGCGAACCGTACCCGTCCGCCCTCACGATTCCCGTCATGGCCCTTTCCGCTGCCCGCTCCCTCTTCGCCTCGGCCAAACCCGTCATCGCGATGATCCATCTCGGCGCGCTGCCCGGCACCCCGGCCAGCCGCCAGTCGTTGCGCGAGATCGAGGCCCAGGCCTTGAAGGAAGCGAAAATTTACCGCGAGGCGGGCGTCCACGGGCTCATGCTCGAAAATATGCACGACACGCCCTACCTGCGCGGCCAGGTGGGCCCGGAGATCGTCGCGGCCATGACCGTCGTCGCCCGCGCCGTGAAAGACGCCGCGCGCCTGCCCTGCGGCATCCAGATCCTCGCCGGGGCCAATCTCGAGGCCGTGGCCGTCGCCCACGCGGCGGGCTTGGATTTCATCCGCGCCGAGGGCTTCGCCTTCGCCCATGTCGCTGACGAGGGCATCATCCAATCTTCCGCCGCCGAATTGCTCCGCTACCGCCGCGCCATCGGCGCCGAGCGCGTGCAAATTTGGACCGACGTAAAAAAGAAGCACAGCTCCCACGCCATCACCGCCGATGTCAGCATCGGCGAGACCGCCCACGCCGTGGAATTCATGCGCGGCGACGCCGTGATCGTCACCGGCCTCGTGACCGGCGACGCCCCCAAGCCCGACGACGTCCGCGAAGTAAAACGCTCCACCCGGCTCCCCGTCTACCTCGGCTCCGGCGTGACCGCCGCCAACGTCGCCTCCTTCCTCGCCGAAGCCGACGGCGTCATCGTCGGCTCCGAATTCAAAACCGCCGGCCACTGGACCGGCGCCGTCGACCCCAAGCGCGTCAAACGCTTCATGGCCGCGGTCAAATAGAGTGGCTGCGGCATCCTGCCGCAGAGTCTTCGGAGTCTCGCGCGAGCGCAGCGAGCCGCTGTCTTTTGTGGGGGCGTTGCTCGCCGATGCCTGCGGGCCGCGAACGACATTGGTCCGTCATGCCGCGGGCGTCCACAAGGGACGTCCCTCTACCAGCTCTCCTCCCCGCCCCTCTCAGTTCAATTCGCGGCCGAGATAAATCAGCGCCGGCTTTCGCCGGGGGTAGGCTCCGAAGACTCTGCGGCAAGATGCCGCAGCCACTTTAGAACGCCCCGCCCTACGGCGCCGGTCCCCAATGCTTCGTAAACGGGAAATAGATAAACATCGGCCGCCCCGCGACATCCTTGCCCGGGACGAAGCCCCAGTAGCGACCATCCGCACTATTGGCGGAATTGTCGCCCAGCGCGAAGTATTGTCCGTCCGGCACCTTTAGCCGATCACCGGGGCTGAGCAGACCCATCGGAATGTAGCCGGGATACTTGCCGAGCCTCTCGTTGTTGGACTTGAAGGCCGTCGAGCCTTCGATCGGTTTGCCATTTCG
Source organism: Opitutaceae bacterium (assembly GCA_965227745.1). Classification (GTDB taxonomy): domain Bacteria; phylum Verrucomicrobiota; class Verrucomicrobiia; order Opitutales; family Opitutaceae; genus GAS368. The sequence continues at coordinate 1,062,728 of OZ245769.1, forward strand.
CATCAGGGTCCCGGTCGGGATTCGTCCGAAGCTGAGCGGTCCGTCGACCGTCGCGGGTTGACCAACCGCGATTTCGATCACGTCTCCCGGCGTTCCGACGAGGCGCTTGATGTAATACTGATCGCCGTAGTCGCGCGCGATGCCGGGAATATTCCCGGTGCGAAACACGAAGCCCTCGCCCGGCGAAGGGCGGACGAAATGATAACTCACCCGGTCCACGAACAACTGATCGCCCGTCAATTCATCGAAGGACAAAAATCGCTCACCCTGTTTCACGGCGCGTCCGATGCGCACACACTCCACGCGTTCGCCCTTCACCTCGCGCACGACGGTTCCGTATTTCTGGGCGGCCTGTTCAAACAACTGCCGCACCGTCAAATTGCTGTAGGGCTTGCCGGGGGCGAGTAACGCCTCCGCCAGCACCCAATCGAAGTCGAAGTCCATCGGCAGGCGAAAATCCACCGGCTTGTCGCCCACGATCAAGGTGTACTCACGCACCTCCGTCGGGATCACCAACCACGTCTTACCATTGACGACGCGGTTGAAAACGATCCCGCGGTTTTGATTAAGCGATGCACGCGGAATCAAGACCTCGCCCGCCATCGGCGCATCCAGCCGATGCGGCCACGCCCCAAACGCCACCGCCCGTCCCGCGACCGCGATGGCCGAGGGCTCATCCGCCGTCTTCGTGAAGACCTCGGTGGTCATGCCGTTGTACGTCGGCCACATCGAGTTCGTCGGAATCTTGAACGGCTGCACGAAGTACGTGCGCACCCCCAAAATCACGATCGCCGCCACGAGGAAAAATTCCACGTTCTCCACCAGCGCGCTCTTCGGATAGATCGATCCGCCCGTGCGCCGCAGCACTTCCTCGGTCGCCTCGATCTCCAGCTTCAATTTCTCCGCCCCCGCCTTGGCCTTGATCAGCGACTGAAGCGCAGCGATGTGCGCCTGCAATTCCGCCACCTGCGCGGTGGTGAGCACGTCGCGCCGAAACTGGTACACCCGCTCCGCCAACTCCAGCCAGTTGACGGCATTCTCCCGCATCTTGTAGTTGGCATCGCCCAGCCCGATCCACCCAAGAAGCTTTCGTCCGAAGGCGACGATGAACGAGGACTCAGAGGTTGCAGCGGCGGATTCGGGTTTCACGAGAACTTAGTTATTCTGGAGGACCTTGATGAAGGCATCTGGTGGGATGGATACCTTGCCGATTTGTTTCATCTTCTTTTTGCCCTCCTTTTGCTTGTCGAGGAGCTTGCGCTTACGGCTGATGTCACCGCCGTAGCACTTCGAAGTCACGTCCTTGCGCATTTCCTTCACGTTGTCGCGGGCGATGATCTTGCCGCCGATGGCGGCTTGGATCGCGACTTTAAACATCTGCGGCGGGATGATCTCGGCCAGCTTTTCGCAGAGCGCGCGGCCCCGATTTTCGGCATTGGCGCGGTGCACGATGCACGCAAAGGCGTCGACCGGATCGTTGTTGATGAGAATGTCCATCTTCACGAGATCGGCGGCCCGGTATTCGCCGAGCTCGTAGTCCATCGAGCCGTAGCCGTGCGTGATGCTCTTCAGGCGGTCATTGAAATCGACGAGGATTTCATTGAGCGGCAGCGAGCATTTCAGCATCACGCGGTTCATATCGAGCGTGTCGGTATGATCGCAGACGCCGCGCTTTTCCATGATGAGCGAGAGGATGTCGCCCATGGAATCGTTGGGCAAAATGATCTGCGCGCGGATCGTGGGCTCGCGAATCTCGATCATCGTGCCGGGGTCCGGCATGTTGACGGGATTGTCGACCTCGAGGAGGTCGCCGCCGTGCTTGATCACGTGGTAGATTACGCTCGGGTACGTGGAGATGATCTCCACGTCGTGCTCGCGCCGGATGCGCTCCTGGATGATCTCCATGTGGAGAAGACCGAGGAACCCGCAGCGGAAACCGAAACCGAGCGCCAGCGAGCTTTCCGAGGAGTAAACAAACGCCGCGTCATTCAAGCGCAAGCGGCCGAGCGCGGCCTTGAGCTTTTCGTAATCGTCAGACTCCAGCGGATACAGACCGCAGAAGACCAGCGGGCGCACTTCCTTGTAGCCCGGCAGCATGTCCGTCGCGGGCTTGCTCGCGATCGTGATGGTGTCGCCGGTCTTCACGTCCGCCGTATTCTTGATGCTGGAAACGACGTAGCCGACATCGCCTGCGCCGAGCGCCGCGATCTTTTCCATCTTCGGCATGAAGACGCCGACCTCTTTCACTTCGGCTTTTTGGCCGGTGCTCATCAGCATCATCATGTCGCCGGCCTTGATCGCGCCGGAAAAAACGCGCACGTACGCGATGCAGCCGCGGTAGGAGTCGTAAAGAGAGTCGAAGACGAGCGCGCGGGTCTGTGGATAGTCCGCCCAGCGCGGCGGCGGGACGCGGGTGACGACGGCCTCGAGGATATCCACGATGCCGATACCCGATTTGCCGCTGGCGAGAATCGCCTCTTCGGCCGGGATGGTCAGGATGTCCTCGAGCTGGCGCGTGCAGAGTTCGAGATTCGCGCTCGGGAGATCGATCTTGTTGATGACCGGGATCACCTTGAGCTGCTGGCTAAACGCGAGGTGGGCATTGGCCACCGTCTGCGCCTCGACGCCTTGGGCGGCATCGATGAGGAGCACGGCGCCTTCGCAGGCCGCGAGCGAACGCGAGACTTCGTAGGAGAAGTCCACGTGGCCGGGCGTGTCCATCAGGTTGAGCTTATATGTGTGCCCATCCTTCGCCGTGTAGGTCATCGTGACCGGGTGCGACTTGATCGTGATGCCGCGCTCCTTCTCGAGATCCATCGAGTCGAGATGCTGGTCCGTCATGTTGCGCATCGCCACCGTGTTGGTGTGTTCGAGGATGCGGTCGGAGAGCGTGGTCTTGCCGTGATCGACGTGGGCAATAATGCAAAAATTGCGGGTGTATTTTTCGGACATCGGTCAGGCGGCGGTGGTCAAATCGGTAAATTCGGAGAAGCTCTTCACGAGCCAGGTCTTTTCGGTGCGGCGCGCGAGGCCGGCGAGAACGCCGCCCGGGCCAAACTCCCAAAACGCCGTGGCACCCGCCGCTGCGGCGCTGCGCATGCAGTCTTCCCACAGCACGGACGACACGACTTGCTTCACGAGCGCAGCCTTGATGGCGGCGGGGTCGGACACGGTCTGGCCGGTGGTATTCGTGAAGACGGTAAACTTCGGCGCCGAAAAGGGGATGCTGTCCAAATACGCCGCGAAGGCCGCGCGCGCCGGCTCCATCAGGCGCGAATGATACGCGCCCGCCACCGTGAGCGGGATGACTTTCTTCATACCCTTGGCCTTGGCGCCGATCACGGCAGCATCGATCTTAGTCTTCTCACCGGACACCACGATCTGGCCCGGGGCGTTGAAATTGGCCGCCTCGATATCGAACTCCGCGCAAAGCTCGGCGACCTTCGCGCGCTCTTCGCCGATGATGGCCGCCATGCCGCCCGTGGTCTGCTCGCAGGCCTGCTGCATAAGCCGACCGCGCTCGGCGACAACTTTTAGCCCGGTTGCGAAATCAAACACGCCCGCGGCGCAATACGCCGTGACTTCGCCGAGGCTCAGGCCCAGCGCGTACTGCGGCTCGCCGGCGGGCAGCTTGCCCTGCTCCTTGAGCGCGGCGACCAGCGCCAAGCCGTGCACGAACAGTGCGGGCTGGCAGACCTTGGTCTGCGTGAGGTCCGCTTCCGGTCCCTCGAAGCTCACTTTCGCCAAATCCCAGCCCAAGACCCGTCCGGCCTCGTCGTAAAGCGAGCGCGCGGCGGCCGACTGTTCATACAGCGATTTGCCCATCCCGACCTTTTGGGCGCCCTGTCCTGCAAAAAGAAATGCCAATGCCATGGTTAGAACTCACAAGACAATCGCCCGCCTACCCTAAATCCAAGCCCTAAAAACGCTTCAGCGGCTTGAAATACTTGGCGTCGTCATTCGGCTTCACAAACGCGGGCGTGGTCGGCTTTTGCGGAACCGCTTCCGGCGGCGGCGTAAAAACCTTTTGGGGCGGCGCCGCCACTCCCGCGACCGGTGCGGCCGACGCGGTCGCCTTCCCTTGCGCGGGACTCGTCGCAGCGCTCGCGTAGTCCTGCAGAAAAGGATTCTCGCGCGGACCCGCCATGGGCCGCGATTCTACGGTGCGACCGAGACTCGCAATCGAGGCTTCCGATGCCGCCACCTGTGCGCCCAGCGGCGCTCCCCCACCCGCCTTATTGCCGAATTCGCCTCCCCCGTCGTTTTTCAATCCCGACTGGAGCAGCTTGTAATCCTGTGGTGTCATCCACGTCGCCATGAAGCTCGTGAGGGGGTTAACGCCCGCATCCATGCTGGCGCCGGAAGACGAGGATGAGAACGAAGTCGATCCCCCTCGCGGTTGCCCGCTGCGGTCGCCTTGCGCCATCCGCTGGGCGTTTTCCCGCTGGCTCGGAATCTCGTCGCGCGCGCTCGCGGCTCCCGCCACATCATCACCGTTGGCCGAAAGCCCATCGCCGTTCTTGTCCCGAGTGCCCGCCTTGTCCTCCACCCGGGTTCTCCCGTCCGTCCCGCGCGTCGCCGGTTTTTTCATCATGGCATCGACGAGCCAGTTGGCCGACTTCTTCGCGGCGGCGGCTTCGGCGGCGGATTTGGGTGCGGTCGGCAGCCACGGCGCCTGCGTGCCGACAGTCAGGTCCGACCCGGAAAAAGCCCCGAGGTCGCCCTTGGGTCGCTGTTCGATCCCGCTCTTCGCGTCCTTGATCGCGGCGAGGTCACGTTTGGCTGCGGCGATAGGGTCTTCGGCCGGCGGCGACGCACGCTTGGTGGTATCCGCATTCGGCGTTGCACTGGTCGGCCCATCGGCGGCGAGCGCACTGGCCGAAGCCAGCACCAGCGTCCCGATGAATGACCGCACTGCTCGCATCAGGTTTTGATAAAGATGCCCTTGAAGTTCATCTCCAGCGCCTGCGGATTCGGCGAGAAGCGCATGGCCTCGGCCTTGCCGATGACACCCGCTTTCCACAAGCGATAGAGGTCCTTGTTGAACGAGAAATTCGCCGAGTCGGCGCTGCTGTCGAGGAGGCCTTGGATTTTCTCGAACTGCCCTTCGAGAATGAGGTTTTTCACCGTGGCGTCGGCGGTGAGAATCTCGTTCACCGGCTGGCGACCCATGCCGTCGATCTTCGGCACGAGCTTTTGGCAGACGAAGCCGCGCAGCGAACCGGAGATCGCGCGGCGGGCCTGAATCTGCTCCTCGGGCGGAAAGAATTCAAAGAGGCGCGTGAGCGATTGCGCCACCGTGGCGGCGTGCATGGTGGAGAACACCAAGTGACCCGTCTCAGCGGCGCTGATCGCCGTCTCGAAGGTCTCGCGGTCGCGCATTTCGCCGATGAGGATGATGTCCGGGTTTTGGCGCAGGACAGCTTTGATCGCGAGTTCGAAGCTCGGTACATCGAGGCCGATCTCGCGTTGCTGGAAGAGCGATTTGTCGTCGGAGAACGTGTACTCGATGGGGTCCTCGATCGTGACGACGTGCTTGTCGAGGTTCTGGTTCACCCAGTTCATCATCGCCGCCATCGTCGAGCTCTTGCCGGAGCCGGTGGCGCCGCAGACGAGAAGAATGCCGTCCTTGGCCTGCACGAGCTTGATCAGCGCATCCTGCGTCGGTCCGAGTCCCAACTGCTCAAACGTCGGCACGCTGCTCTTGATATGACGCATCACGATGCTCACGAGCCCGCGCTGGTGAAACGCATTCACGCGAAAGCGCCCTATGCCCTCCGCCGCATAGGCGAAGTCCACCTGCCCGTCGTTGTCCCACTTATCCTTAAAAACGCGCGGCACATGCTCGTCCACCCACGCCTGCGCCTCGGGGCAACTGATGGGGTCCATATCCACGGGCTTGAGGCGTCCGCTGAGGCGCACGTAGCCCGGTTTGTTGGACTTGATAATCACGTCACTCACCCCGCTATCCACGGCCAGCTTGAGCAGGTCATTGATGATTTCGGTGTGGGGTGTGACGGTGGGCATAGGTAAAAAAGCGTTGCGGATTCCCTATTTCGCCGTGGTCTGTTCCGCAAGTATACATTGCCCGCTCCCATGAAACTCCGCCCGCTCACTGGCACCATCACTGCGCTCGTAACGCCCTTCCTCAAGGGCCAGGTCGACTACGCCAGTCTTAAAAAATTGGTTTCGTACCAAATCAAGAGCGGGATCAACGGCGTCGTTCCGGTCGGCACGACGGGCGAATCGCCCACGCTCGATCACGAGGAGCACATGGATGTGATCCGCGCCGTCATCGCCGATGTGGCGGGTCGCGTGCCGGTGATCGCGGGCACGGGTTCCAATTCCACCGCCGAGGCCGTCGACCTCACGCAGCTCTCCCACGCCGCCGGCGCCGATGCGATGCTCGTGGTCGCTCCGTATTACAACAAGCCGAGCCAGGAAGGTCTCTTCCGCCACTTCTCTGCCGTCGCCGAGGCCACCGATCGCCCGATCGTCCTTTACTCCATTCCCGGTCGCTGCGGCATCGAGATCAGCGTGCCGGTCGTCGAGCGCCTGCGCGCCAAGTACTCGCACGTCCGCTGGATCAAGGAAGCCGGCGGCAGCGTTGACCGCGTCGATCAATTGAAGCAGGCCCTCGGCTCCGATATCACCGTGCTCAGCGGCGATGACTCCCTCACCCTGCCCTTCATGGCCGTTGGCGCCGAGGGCGTGATCAGCGTGGCTTCGAATCTCTTCGTCAAGGAAGTCACGCAGCTCGTGAACTTCGCCCTCGCCGATGAATTCGCCAAGGCCGCGAAGATCCATCGCAAGATGTACCCGATGTTCAAGACGCTCTTCATCGAGCCGAATCCGCTCCCGATCAAGGCCGCGGTCCTGCGCGCCGGCCTCATCGCCTCGGATGAAGTGCGCGAGCCCCTCTGCGAAATGAGCAAGGAGAACGCCGCCAAGGTGCAGCAAGGCCTCGCCGCCCTCGGCAAGTAATCCCTGCCATGTCCTCGTCGCCTATCGTTTTGATCAACGGCTCCAAGGGCCGCATGGGCCAGGCTCTGGCCTCGGCCGCCAAGGAGATGAACCTCACCGTCGGCGCCGCCGTCGATGCGGGCGACGATCTCGCCGCGGCCGCCGCACGCTGCGACGTCATCGTCGATTTCAGCTCGCACAAAGCCACGCAGGCCGTGCTTGAGCTCGCGATCGCGCAGAAGAAAGCCGTCGTGATCGGCACCACCGGCCATCCCGCCGAGGAGAAAAAGCACCTCCTCACGCTCGCAGCCAGAGTGCCCTGCGTATGGGCCGGTAATTTCTCCGTGGGCGTAAATCTCCTCTTTGCCCTCACGCGCCGCGCCGCCGGCATCCTCGGCTCGGACTACGATGCCGAGGTGATCGAGATGCACCATCGCTTCAAGAAAGACGCGCCTAGCGGCACCGCCGCGCGTCTGCTCGAAATCATTTTGGAAGAGCGCAAGCTCAACGCCTCCGCGCTCCGCCACGGTCGCGAGGGCATCACCGGCGAGCGCACTTCGACGGAGGTCGGCATCCACGCCCTGCGTGGCGGCGATGTCGTCGGCGATCACACCGTGCTCTTCGCCGCCCTCGGCGAACGCGTCGAACTCACGCACAAGGCCAGCGACCGCGGCATCTTCGCCCGGGGTGCCCTCCGCGCCGCCCAGTGGGTCGTGACGCAGCCTCCGGGCGTGTACGATATGCAGGACGTGCTGGGGCTGAAGTGAAGCCGCGGAGGGGCGGAAGTAGCGAGTAGTGGGTAGCGAGTAGCGAGCATCGGAGAAGCTTTGCCTTCATCGCCCGCTTCGCTTCACGCGCTTAATTTTCTTCCGTCTTCCGCTCGCCTCAGTGCGCGTTTTTGCATTGCTACTCGCTACTCACTACTCGCTACCCGCTACTTCCCCATGATCATCTCGATACAGGGCGTCCTCGCCTCCTCCACGTCGCAGCACGCCATCATCGAGCTCAACGGCTTCGGCTACGAGGTCAACGTCCCCGCCACGACCGCCGAGCGCCTGCCTCTGCCGGGTGCGACGATCAAGCTGCACACGCTGGTGATTTACCGCGAGGATGCGCAGACGCTCTACGGCTTCACGCACGCCGCTGAGCGCGATTTTTTCCGGCTAATGATCGACAATGTCACCGGCGTCGGCCCCAAGGGCGCGCTCGGCATCATGAGCCGCCTCTCCCTCGCTCCGCTGGAGGCCGCGATTCGTGCCGGCGATATCAACTCCCTCGCGAAAGTCCCCGGCATCGGCAAAAAGACCGCCGAGCGCCTCGTCGTCGAGCTCCGCGCCAAGCTCGGCGCCCCCGATTCCAGCGCGCCCTCACTCGGCACCGCTGCCGACGAATCGCAGGCCGGCGGACCTTCCGGCGGCAGTGTCCAGGGCGACGCCATCGCCGCCCTCATCGCGCTCGGCTACCGCGCCGTCGATGCCGATCAGGCCGTTCGCCAAGCCGCCCTCGTGCTCGGGCCGAAGACGACCACCGAGGCGCTGATCAAGAAGGCCCTAAACAAGTAGAGCTGCCGTTTAAGGCAGCTCTCGCAATGGTTGGAAAGTAGGGCGACTTATCCTTAAGCCGCCGCCGAGTGCTATCTCAGTTGCCCTTGCCGTAGCCGAAGCCCACGAGGTACTTCGCGATGCTTTCGTCGGGTGCCTGCACGCCGGCCTTCTGCGGCTCGCTGATTTTCACCTCGGCGGTGAAGGGCGCGGTCGCGTCATTCTTCATCGGCGCGATCTTGAGGCCTTGAATCCAATCGAGTTGCTGCATCGGCTCCGGATTCGCCGCGAGGAGCGTTGCGCCATTATTGCTGCTCGTGCTGAGGGAAAGCGCGCGCAGTGCCACGACGGGCTGCAGATCGGTCCGCAGCGTCACCGTCCGGGCGACGGCCGGGGAATTCGCGGAGATGATCCCGCCCTGCGGGATGACGACGCTGACGTCAGCCGGTTTGCTGGCCGGCACCTGTGCGACAGTCACGCCCTCGCCGGAAATCGCCGGCGCCGCCGGCTCGCGTTTGATGAGCACCACCGCGAGGCACGCCGCAGCGGCGACCACGCCACCCAGTGCGTAAAAGCCCGGGCCCCACGAGCGGCTGGGTTCGAAAGCGACGACTTTGCGGTCGGCCGCGGCATCCGCCGGCGCCTCGGCAAAGTCCTTGGCGAGCAGGGTGCACGCCTTCTGCATGCGGCAGTAATCTTGGTACACGCGACGGCGTTCGGGATTGCCCTGCACCTCGGCCTCGAGCCGCGCGGCGTCCGCCGCGCTGATCTCGTGATCGAGGTAAAGGTTTAGAAGTTCGAGAAACTCTGAGTCTTTCATGGCGCGGTGGTGTGGTCAGGACAGGTTTTTGAAATCTTCGCCGAGCTTGGACCGCAGGCTTTCGCGCGCGCGGGCAATCCGGCTTTTCACGGTTCCGACGGAAATCGACAAAATCGCGGCGATTTCTTCGTAGGACATATTCTTAATATTGCGCAAGATGAGGATCTCGCGGTGCTTCGCTGAAAGTTTTTCCATCCCCTGCCCGATCCGTTTTACAAATTCTTGATTAACGGTGATGTCGTCGGGTGACTCCACCTCCGCAGGGATGATGTCGGCGAGGGTCATGTCGTTTTCGGCACTGACGGGGGCGTCGAAGGAAATGGACTTGTCGCGCTTGCGGCGCCACCAATACCAGTAGCGGTTGCGCGCGAGATTCGTGGCGATCTGGTACAGCCAGGTCGAGAACGCCGACTCCCCGCGGAAGTTAGCCAGCCCCCGGTGCGCACGTATAAATGCATCTTGGGTAACCTCCTCCGCATCTTGCTGGTTGCGCAGGAGCTGATGGACCATCGAGTAAATGCGATCCCAGTACCGGGAGACCATCTCATCGAAGGCGGCTTGGTCGCCCCCTTTGAATCGGTCTACCAGCACACGGTCGAACGCCACTTCTTGAGCTTTTGAGGACATACGGTCTGCCTCGCTCTGATGGGTATATTTTTGAATTGTTCCCAAGATGTGATGAAAGAATAGCCTGCATATCTGGCGGGGCCAACGCGGTCAATGGCAGGACGTTGTAATATAGGGGCGAAATTTCTTGCCATACCCCGTGACCAAAACCCATTTGTCTCGTTCCCTCGGATTGGGGGCTGATAGCTCAATGGTAGAGCAGTTGCCTTTTAAGCAATTGGTTCCGGGTTCGAATCCCGGTCGGCCCACCAACCGACCCCTTTCCTTTCCACCAGCCCATGAAACGACTCGTCATCATCGAAGACCAAACCGCTATTCGCGAAATGCTGGTCGAGATTCTTCGCCTCGATGCCAACTACAAGCTCGTGGGCGAGGCCGGTGACGGCCAGGCCGCCGTGCAGCTCTGCCTCGATACGAATCCCGATGTCTGCGTCCTCGATGCCAAGCTCCCGGGCCTCAACGGCGTCGATATCCTCCGCCGCATCAGCAAAAAACTTCCGCACATGCGCGTGCTGATTTTTTCCGGTCACGAAAATCCCGTGCTCGTGCGCGAGATGCTCGAGGCCGGCGCGCACGGCTTCGTCGAGAAGACCGCCGGTTTGTTCGAATTCAAGAAGGGTCTCGAGACCGTCGCCAACGGCGGCACGTACTTCGGCCCCGCCGTCGCTGCGCTCCTCCGCAACGTCGTCGCCAATCCCGCGACGAGCAGCGCCCCCGATTTTCTCACCGACCGCGAACGCGAGATCCTCCAGCTCGTGGCCGAGAGCCACAGCACCAAGGAAATCGCCGCCAAGCTCGGCATCAGCGTCAAGACGGTGGACAACCACCGCACCAACCTGATGCGCAAGCTCAACCTCCACGACGTCGCGAGCCTCACGCGCTACGCCCTCGAGGTCGGCCTCATCGAGCCGAAAAAGACGGTGTGAACAACCCTCCGTAAAAACACCTTGCCGGGCCGAGCCCTTGGCCCAAAGGTTTTTCTTCGCGTCTGCACCATTCCCTTTCCATGAAACTCGTCTCGTCGAAACTTTCCCTCCTCCTCGCAGGCACCGCGCTGTTGTTCGCGGGCTGCACCAAAAAGCCCACTCGCCCGGATCCGTCGTCGACGATGGGACTTACTCCTGGCTCCGGTCCGGGCACTGATATGGGCAACGTGACCGCGCTCCCCGCCGGCACGCAGGATGGCATCCCGCTCCGCGACGATTTCGATCCCCTCACCGGTCAAAACCGCACCGCTCTCGCCGCCAACACCGTTTATTTCGAGTACGATTCTCCCGTCATCCGCCCCTCCGAGCGCGAGAAGCTCAAGGGCGTGAAGGAATACCTCGATAAGACTCCCGGCATGCGCGTGCTCCTCGAGGGTCACTGCGATTGGCGCGGTACCGCCGAGTACAACCTCGGCCTCGGTGATCGCCGCTCGGCCGCCGTGAAGAAGTACCTCCTCACCATCGGCGTCCCCGCCGATCGTCTCGAGACCGTCTCCAAGGGCAGCCTCGAGGCCAAGCCCAACGCCGACGCCGCCACGATGGAAAAGGACCGCCGCGTCGACGTCATCGTCATCAAGGCCGCCGGCTCCGCCCCCGTCTTCCCCGCCGCCGCCACCGCGCCGGCCCTGAAATAACCCGCGCCCAAGTAATTTCAAAGCCAAGCCCCGGAGTAAACTCCGGGGCTTTTTCGTGCCCGCCGCGCCTTCCATCGCCACGGTTCGAGGTGGACGGCGACCTCCGGGCGCCGTCGGGAGGGCGAACCTCAAAACTACAACGGCAGGCGGAACGCGGTGGCCGGCGCTCGGCGAGCGCCCTCCACCGCCCCAAGGTTAGACTCACACTCCCGCCAACGCCGCCAGCACGCGCCGCGTCGTCTCCGTGCCCTTGCGCATGACATCGAGATTAAAGCTCTCATTCGGCGCGTGCAGGTTATCCTCGGGCAAAAACAAACCAAACATCACCGAGTCGAGCCCGGTTACCTGCTTGATCTGACCGATGATCGGCACGCTGCCACCTTCGCGGAGGTATAGCGGCGCGCGTCCCCACACTTCGGATACGGCCTGCTCCGTCGCCCGAAAGGCCCGCGCGAGCACCGGCGACTGGTCCTTGGGCGTATTCGAGCGATCCGGCGGCACCACGACGTAGGCGTCTCCCTTGTGTTGATCGACAAACTCGATCTTCACGCCCGAGGGCACACGCGAGCGGATCGTGTCCATCACGAGCTTCTTGATCTTGTCCGGCTCCTGGTTCGCCACGAGGCGGCAGGAGATTTTGACGAAGGCCTTGCTTGGGATGACCGTCTTCGTCCCCTCCCCTTGGTAGCCGCCGCCGATGCCGTTAAACTCCAGCGTCGGCTGAAAACGCAGCGCCTCGAAGGGCGTGTAGCCCGGCGTGGTGTAAAACGAATCGATGCCGAGGAATTCCTTGTAAGCCTTTTCGTCGGTGCCGAGCTTCTTCAGCTCCTCGCGTTCCCACGGATGCACGTCGAGCACGTCGTCGTAAAAGCCCGGCACATTCACGCGGCCGTCGGGCGTGTGCAGGGTCGAGATGATCTCCGCGAGCGCCTGTATCGGATTTCTCAATACGCCGCCATGCAGGCCGGAGTGTAGGTCGCCCTTGGCCCCGGTCACGTGCAGATCGAAGAGCGAGAGGCCGCGCAGGCCGCAGGTGATGACGACTTGGTCGGGATTCGGCAGGCCCGTGTCGGAGAGGTAAACGAAGTCCGCGTCTTGCAACTTCTCCTTATAGGCCTTGAGGAACTTGGGGAAACTGGGGCTGCCCATTTCCTCCTCGCCTTCGATGAGGAACGAGATGCGCAGCGGCAAATTGGGATTAGCCTCCAGCAATTGCGCCACCGCCGCGATATTCGTCATCAGCGGGCCCTTGTTGTCCGCCGCGCCGCGGCCGTAGATGCGGTTGCCGATGATCGTCGGCTCAAAGGCCGGCGTCTTCCACAAATTGAGCGGATCGGCCGGCTGCACGTCGTAGTGGCCGTAGATGACCACATGCGGCCAGCTCGGGTCGCCACCGCGCTGCGCCCAAACGATCGGGTGCATGTCGGTCTTCACGACCTCGACTTTGAACCCGAGGGACGTGAGGAGCCCGGAGATAAACTCCTGCGCGCCCTTCATCCCGTCGCGATATTTCGAGTCGGCGGAAACGCTCTGGTGCCGCATGAACTCCTTCAGCTTTTCAATGGGGTCAAACATGAGGCTAACCTGACCCAACTCTCCCTCCTGCGCCAACCGGAAAACGCGCCGCGCCCGCGTTTTCCGGAGATCGCCTGTATCCAGATTTCCAAGATAGCGATTTTCGTTTGCGTCTGGGGGCATGTGGTCCGCCGATGTAGGAGCCTGCTCGCAGGCGATGGGCTACAGGGCGCGGATTCCTTCGCTAGCCCATCGCTTGCAATCAGGCTCATATTCCTGCCCCCCGACGCAGAACAAACAATTCTAACGCCCTCCTTACTTCCGCAGCTCCGCCGCCATCTCCTTCGCGAAATAAGTCAGAATCATATTCGCCCCGGCCCGCTTGATCGCGAGCAGCGATTCGTGGCGCGTCCGCGCGAGGTCGAGCCAGCCGAGTTTCGCCGCGGCGTGGAGTTGGGCGTACTCCCCGGACACTTGATACGCCGCGAGGGGCTTGCGCGTGCTGTTGCGCACTTCGCGGATGATGTCGAGATACGGCCCGGCCGGCTTCACCATGAGGATGTCCGCGCCCTCCGCGATATCGAGGGTCGACTCGATGATGGCCTCGCGGCGATTGGCCGGATTCATCTGGTACGTGCCCTTGCCGAGCAGATTCGTGCCGGCCGCCTTGGCGCTGCCCACGGCATCGCGAAACGGCCCGTAGTACGCCGAGGCAAACTTCACCGAGTACGCCATGATGGCGGTTTCCTGGTGGCCGGCGCCGTCGAGCGCTTTGCGAATCGCGCCCACGCGGCCATCCATCATATCGGAAGGCGCGACGATATCCACCCCCGCCCCCGCGTGCAGCACCGCCATGCGCGCCAAAATGCGCACCGTGCGATCGTTTTCCACGTCGGTGAGCGCGGCATTGAGCACGCCGTCGTGGCCGTGCGTGGTGTAGGGATCGAGCGCGATATCCGTGATCACCGTGATCTCGGGCACCGCCTTCTTCACCGCCCGCACCGCGCGGAGGACGAGCGGGTCGTCGTTGAGCGCGGCCGTCCCTTCCTCATCCTTCAATGCCGCATCGAGCTTGGGAAACAGCGCGACCGCCGGCACGCCCAGTTTCGCGAGCGCGCGGCACTCCTTCACCAGATCGACGATGTTAAAACGCGACACGCCCGGCATCGAGGCGATGGGCTCGGGCTCGCCCTTCCCGTCGATCACAAAGAGCGGCGCAATGAAGTCCGCCGGTCGCAGCACGGTCTCCTCCACCATCGCGCGAAGGCTGGCCGTGCGGCGCAGGCGCCGCGGACGGTAAGTAAGATCGAGGGGAGCGGAATTCTCAGGCGTAGCCATGGTAGAAAACACTAATGCTAAACCGCCGCCACCGCCACCGCGACACGAAAAACCTTTGGCCGAAAAATCCCACCCTTCAGCCCTCGCCAATAAATGCGTACCCTCCAAATAAAAACCGCGAGACCAATGGTCATCGCGGTGTTGGAACTGACAAAGCGGGAGACGATTTTGCCCCCGCCAGGTTACATCGCGCCGGGGAACTTTTATCCCCGCTGATCCACGGCGCGATCAAAGTCCGCCTCCCAGTCCATACCGAAGCAGACCCATGCAGTCGGCACCGCCCCTGCGGACTGCGCCTCCTCCCGGCACCCGGAAAATCCATGCTTGCGCCAAGACCGCCTCTGGGCGTTCTTTGGGCCTACCATGTCTCGGGTTTCGACCAGTTTTTGCACAGTGACGCGTCAGACGACTACGACGCGAACGACCACCTGCGGTTGTTGACCGGCCTCTCGGCTGCAACCCGCCGGCGCTCCCCCCTTCCCGCGCCGTCAGCAAAAACAAGTGTTCCGCTTTCGCGGAATTTCCGTCAGCATTCTCAACCCTTTTCACTTTTCATGGCCATCAAGCTTTTCGACTCGCTCACGCGGGAGACTCGCGAACTTCGCAAACCCGATCCCTCGAACCCGAAGGACGTCTTCAGTTTCTACAACTGCGGACCGACGGTCTACGCGCCCGCGCACATCGGCAACTTCCGCACCTTCGTCGTCAACGACGTGCTCCGCCGCGTGCTCGAACTGGAGTTTGGCAAGGACAAGGTGAAGCACGTCCGAAACCTCACCGACGTCGACGACAAGACCATCCGCCGCGCCCGTGAGGAGAAGCGCCCGCTGGCCGAAGTCACCAAGCAGTGGACCGATAAATTCCACGCCGACTGCGCCGCGCTGAACTGCCTTCCGCCCCACGTCGAGCCCACCGCCACCGGCCACATCCGCGAGCAGGTCGATATGATCGATGTGCTCATGCAGAAGGGCAACGCCTACCGCGCCGCCGACGGCTCCGTTTATTTCAAGGTCGCCTCCTTCGATGGCTACGGCGCGCTCTCGCGCGTCAAGGAACGCGAACTCCAGGTCGGCAGCGCACTCAGCGGCAAATCGCAGGCCGCCGACGCCGACGAAAAGGAAGACGTCAGCGACTTCGCCCTCTGGAAAGCCCACAAGCCCGATGACGGCGACAACGCGTGGGAAAGCCCCTGGGGCCGCGGCCGTCCCGGCTGGCACATCGAGTGCAGCGCCATGAGCAAGAAACATCTCGGCGACACCATCGACCTCCACACCGGCGGCGTCGACCTGCTCTTCCCCCACCACGAAAACGAAATCGCTCAGAGCGAGTGCTGCAACGGCTCGACCTTCGCCCGCCACTGGTACCACAGCGAGCACCTGCTCGTGGATGGGAAGAAGATGAGCAAGAGTCTCGGGAATCTTTACACGCTCGACGACCTGAAGTCCAAAGGCTTCTCGCCGATGGCGCTCCGCTACGCTCTGCTGATGGGCCACCCAAAGAAGCAGCTCAACTTCACGCTGGAGTCGCTGCACGCCGCGGAGAGCGCCATCGCCTCGCTGCGCTCCCACCGCGCCGGGCTTTCGCCTGCATCGGCATCGCACGACGCCTTCGCCCCGGTCATCGCGGCACTCCAGGACGATCTCAATACACCGGCGGCCTTCGGCGCGCTGTTCTCCATCGTCAATCGCAAGGACGGCCAGGCCGACGTTGAGTCATTTGACCGCGCGATGTTCGCCCTCGGCCTCGATCTCACGGCCCCCGCTGCACCCAAAGCCGAAATCCCCGCCGCCATCCAAGCCCTCGCCGACCAGCGCTGGGCCGCGAAGGCCGCCAAGGATTTCGCCCGCGCCGACGCCCTCCGCAAAGAACTCACCTCCGCCGGCTGGTCGATGCTCGACCGCAAAGACGGCTTCTCGCTCGAACCGCTCAAAAAGTAACTCAGCTCGCTCGCCCGAGGAGTCGGTCTCTCAACTCTCAACACTCAACTCTCAACTCCTTTCACGCCATGTCCCACGTCATGACTCCCCTCGAAGAACTCCGTCACTCCGCGTCGCACATTCTCGCGACCGCCCTGCTCCGCCTCTTCCCCGATGCGAAGCTCGATATCGGCCCGCCGACGGACACCGGGTTCTACTACGACGTGGACCTCGAGCATAAGCTCACAGCTGATGACCTCACCAAACTCGAGGCCGAGATGAAGAAGATCGCCGATGAGAACCAGCGCTTCGACCGCAAGGAAGTGTCGCGCGAGGAAGCCATAGAGATCATCAAGTCGCGCGGGCAGGAGCGCTACAAGCTGGGCCGTCTTGCCGACATCCCGGAGGGCGAAAAGATTTCGTTCTATCAAAACGGCGAGTTCATGGATCTCTGCGCCGGCACGCACGTGCGCTACAGCTCGAAGCTCAAGGCCTTCAAGCTCCTCTCCATCGCCGGCGCGTATCACCGCGGCGATGAGAAGAACAAGCAGCTCCAGCGCATCTACGGCACCGCGTTTCCGACCAAGGAAGAACTCGCGCAATACCTCGAGCGCCAGGAGCAGGCCAAGGCCCGCGATCACCGCAAGCTCGGCAAGGAGCTGAAGCTGTTTCACATCGACGAAGACGTCGGCCAGGGCCTCATCCTCTGGACGCCCAATGGCTCGATCATCCGCCAGGAGTTGCAGGACTTCATCGGCGGCGAGCTCCGCAAGCAGGGCTACTCGCAGGTCTTCACGCCGCACATCGGCAAGCTCGAGCTCTACAAGACCTCCGGCCACTTCCCGTACTACAAGGAGTCGCAGTTCACGCCGGTCTTCGAAAACGAATCGCTCGCCAAGGTGTTGAGCGAAAACTGTTCGTGCGCCGAGGCCTTTGCCCGCCTCGATGCCGTCTCCACCACGCTGCGCGACACGATCAACAAGCGCACCGGCAAGGAGACCATCACCGCCGACCGCGTGAAGCCCGACGATCAACTGCTCAACGGCTTCATGCTGAAGCCGATGAACTGCCCGCACCACATCAAGATCTTCGCCTCACAGCCCCACAGCTACCGCGATCTCCCCGTGCGCCTCGCCGAGTTTGGCACCGTGTATCGCTGGGAGCAGAGCGGTGAGCTCAATGGCATGACGCGCGTCCGCGGCTTCACGCAGGACGACGCGCATTTGTTCTGCACGCCCGAGCAGGTCGCGCAGGAAGTGCTCGGCTGTCTCTCCCTCGTGAAGACCGTCCTTTCCACGCTCGGCATGGCCGATTACCGCGTGCGCGTCGGCCTTCGCGATCCCGATGGCAAGAAGTTCGCTGGCGACCCGGAAAAGTGGGATGTCGCCGAGGCCGCGTGCCGCGAAGCCGCCAAGACCCTCGGCGTGCCCTTTACCGAGGAGCCCGGCGAGGCCGCCTTCTACGGCCCGAAGATCGACTTCGTCATCAAGGATGTGATCGGCCGCGAGTGGCAGCTCGGCACCGTGCAGGTCGACTACGTCCTCCCCGTCCGCTTCGGCCTCACCTACATCGGCGCCGACAACGAGAAGCACATCCCTGTGATGATCCACCGCGCGCCCTTCGGCTCGATGGAGCGCTTCTGCGGTGTGCTCATCGAGCACTTCGGCGGCGACTTCCCCGTGTGGCTCTCCCCCGAGCAGGTGCGCCTCGTGCCCATCAGCGACAAGCTCAACGACTACGCGCGCGCCTTCCTCGACCGCCTCAAGGCCGAGGGCATCCGCGCCACCATCGACGAGCACAGCGACAAGCTGGGCGGCAAGATCCGCCGCGCCGAGATGGACAAGGTCCCGTACACCCTCGTCTTCGGCTACAAGGAAGCCGAGACCCAGAGCGTCTCCGTCCGCAGTCGCGCCCGCGGCGACGAGGGCGTGATGACGCTCGACGCCTACCTCGCCAAGGTGAAGAGCGAGATCGCCACCCGCGCGCTGCCCGTGAAAAAGGAAGCGAAGCCCGCGACCGACGGCGGCGCGACCAAGTGACCGTGCGCCGCCAGTCCCCCTCCCGATAAATCGCTAAGATTCATATTAAGCGAATGCACTCCGCCCTCCGCGTGTCCGTTGCGTTTTGGCTCTGTCTTGTCGCCCTCGTCTCGTTCGCGGCCGAGCCAACGTCGACCAAGCTGCCGGACGAGGCGGAGTGCGCGACCTTTGGTCGCAGCTTGGCGGAGATGCTGCGCGATGGAAAAGTCGACGAGGTGATCCGACTCCTCGATGCCAACGTGCTCGTAGACCGCACCCTCGACGGCATCTCCTTCGATGGCGCGGGCGCGCGGGAGTTTCGCGCGGGCATGACGGAGTCGATGCCCAAGACCTTCAAGACCCAGTTCGCCGGGATCACCGACGCGCGGTTCCTGCGCGTGCAAACCGTCGGCAAGGATCGGCGCGCCCTTGTGCGCACGATCACCGAGAATGGTGGCGCGAGCTATATGGCCTTCGTGTGCACCCGCCGTGGCGCCGGCCCGATCATGTGGGGCGATGTCTTTCAGTACACCTCGGGCGAGAGCATCAGCGAATCGGCCCGCCGCACCGCCCTACCCTTGATCGCCGAGGGCAAGAAAAACGCGGTCTTAAAACTGGTCACCTCTGAGTCCGCGTACGTCGCGAATTTCCCCTCGATCGCCCGCGCCACCCAACTCTTCCAATCCGGCAAGCTCGTCGAAGCGTGGGCCATTACGGAAAAGCTGCCACCCGAGGTGCAGAAGGATCGCGGGGTATTGCTCCTGCGCCTGCGGCTGGGACAAGCCATCGACGACACGAAGTACCTCCGCGTGATCAATGAGTGGAAAGCTGCGTTTCCGGCGGACGCTGCTCTGGAGTTCATTTCAGTCGACGGCGACATCCTGCGCAAAGACTACACCAGCGCGCTCGCCCACCTGGAGGCGTTTTCCAAACAAATCGGCGGCGACCCCTACCTCGACTATCTGGCGGCGAATATCCTCGTCGGCGCCGAGCGCTACGACGAAGCCCGCAAGCGCGCCCGCCTCGCTCTCGCCGGGCAGGACGATCTCAACGACGCGTTCGATACCCTCCTCCAGATTACGCTGAGAACCAAAAATTACGCGGAGACCGTTTCGTTGCTCACCGAACTGCGCGCCCGGCACCCAGAAATCAATTTCGAGGGCATCACGTCCGATCCGGACTACGCCGAATTCCGGCTCTCGCGCGCCTACCGCGATTGGGCGGCCAAGAAGAAGTAGTCGGCGTCCCTTCCTCAATTAAAGCCGTGCGACCCCTCTTTTTTCTTTCTCGCCGGTCGCGCGATTTAAGGTGGCCGCTAAATACCACGCGATGCGTCCCGGCCGCGACTTACGCGCTCACGTTGCTGAGCGTAATACCTTCGCTCTCCCACGCCGCAGAGTCCGCTTCGGCTGCCTTGAGCGCGGTGGCGACTGCTCCCGATGCGGCCGCAGCGGAGGAGTTTGGCCAAAATTTGGCCGCGCTTCTGAACACGCAGAAGGTGGATGAGGTAATCGGACTGCTCGACAAAGCGTTGCTCGCGGGCCGTGCCACCGCAGGCCTCGGTTTCACCTCGGCGGAGAATCGGGAGTTCGTCCGCAGCCTGCCCACGACGCTCGGGCCGGTTTTGACTCAGCAGTTCTCCGATTACCGGAGCGCGCAGTTTCTCCGGATTCAGACCGTTGGCGCCGAGCGCCGCGTTCTTATCCGCGTTCGCAGCGCCCGTGGCGGCAACGTCAACTACCTCGCCTTCGTGTGCGTGCGCCGCGGCACGGAGGCGCCGGTCTGGATCGACGCGTTCTCTTACGCTTCCGGTGAGAGCATCAGCGAACAGCTTCGCCGCAACCTATTGCCCGCCGTCGCCGAATCGAAGAAAAATGGGCTGGCGCGCCTGAGCGGTCCGGAGGCCGCGTATGCTTCCCATCACGCGGCGATCAAGCAAGTGAACGCGCTTTTCGAGCGCGACCAAAATTCCGAAGCCTGGGAGGCGAGTGAAAAACTGCCGGCGGAAGCGAGGAAAATTCGGTTCGTTCTGCTCCTTCGCGTGATGATCGCCGAGTCGCTCGACGAGGCGAAATACCATCAGGCGGTGGACGAATGGCTGGCCGCGCTCCCTGACGATCCCACGCGCGATTTCATTTTGATCGAGGGCGCGCTGATGCGGAAAGACTATCCCGCCGCGCTCCGCCACATCGATGCCTTTGCCCGGCAGATTGGCGGCGACGCCCATCTCGATCTCCTCGCCGCCAATGCTCTGATCGAAAGCGGGCGCTATGACGACGCCCGCGCCCGGGCCCGCGCCGCGCTCACCGTCGAGCCTCGGTCGCTCCCGGCCTTCGTCGCGCTCAGCACGATCAGCCTGAGGACCAAAAATTTCGCGGACACCATCTCGGTCCTCGAATCACTGCGCACGCAGTTCCCTCAGATCAATCTGGACGTGCTCCTCGCCGATCCCGACTACGAGGAGTTTCGTGGCTCCGCGCTCTATCGCGACTGGTCCGCCAAAGCAAAATAGCCCGATGGAGGTTCAGCCGCCTCCGGCACTTTCTCACCGATCTGCCTAATAAAACCGCGCTTCGGGCGTTTTCATCCTGAGCATCGCTCAGGATGCTCCTCTACCCCTCACCCCTCCCGCGTAATTGCCGTCGCCGCCCCACGGGTCGGTCTTGCCTTGAACCGGTCCACCCAGAAACTAAAGCCACTGTCCTCTCAAGGGCAGTCTCGGCCTCCTCCTCGTCTGTTTTCTTCTCGTCCCCACCTGCCCTTCACTCTGCGCCGGTCCAACGCGGCTCAAACGTTTTCAACGACCTACCTGTGAAATCCTTCGTTGGACCACCCCGTTGCCGGTGGCGCTCAGTCGTAGTGCCGGTGGTTATGGTCTTCTTCGCCTCCTCGTCGCTCCCGGGTCAGGTCGCGCCTACCGCGAGCGGCCCCGATGCCGCCACGCTCGCGAAGTACGATAAAAATAAGAACGGTCGGATGGACGCCGCGGAACAGGCGCAACTCGACGCCGACCTCAAAAAGGCTGCCGCCCCTGCGAAGCTCGCCCCGGATGAAGTGGCCAAGGAGGTCGTCGCGCTTTCGCCCTTCGAAGTCGTGTCCGACAACAACGGTTACTACGGCGTCAATACCGTGTCCGGCACCCGCTTCAATACGCGGCTCGAGGATCTTGCCGCCTCCATCACCGTCGTGACGAAAGATCAGATGCAGGACTTCGCCCTGCTCGATATCAACGACGTGTTTCTCTACACCGCGAGCACCGAGGGCACTGGCACGTACACCGACTTCTCCGTCGATCGCAACGGCTCCGTCTCCGACAACGTCCAACTCAACCCCGCGCAGGCCAACCGCGTGCGCGGCATCGGCGCGGCGAATGTGTCGTTGGGCAATTTCGAGACGATGGGCCGCGTGCCGGTCGATCCCATCGGCATCGAAAGCGTCGAACTCAGTCGCGGGCCCAATGCCAGCATCTTCGGCCTCGGTAATCCCTCCGGCACGGTCAATCTCGTGCCCTCGGCGGCCAACCTCAATCGCGACCGCTCCCAGAGCCAGTTTCGCGTCGATAGCTACGGCGGCTACCGCGCCAGCCTCGATTTGAATCGCGTGCTGCGACGCAACGTCCTGGCCATCCGTGGCACGGGCGTCTTTCAGCATGAGGATTTCGTGCGCAAGCCCTCCGGCGTGGATACCGAGCGCTACAGTGGCATGGTGCGGTATCTCCCATTTCCGACGACGGCGATCACCGCCTCCGCCTCGTACTATCATTCCTACGGCAATCGTCCCAACTTCACGCCGCCCCGCGATTCCATTTCCTATTGGATTCAGAGTGGACGCCCGACGTGGGACCCCGTCACGCAACAGGTCCACTTGAACGGCGCGACCGTCGGCACGTATTCCGCCGCGACCTACAACGGCCCCGACTATTTCAACAACAGCTTCACGGGTAACAATCGCAGCTACCTCTTCATCGACCGGGGCGGCATCGGCCTCTTCTCCGCGCCCAGTACGTATTCTAATACGACCCCTCTGGCGGGAGCCACCGCTGCCGGCCCGACTTCGGGCGCGCAGGGCACTCACTTCGTGACGACGAGTTCCGCCGCCGGCGTCACGCAGGGGCGTTTCACCGCGCAGCCACTTTTCACGACCACGCCCACGCTGCGCGACAAATCGATCTACGATTGGTCGGAGGTTAATCTGGCCGCCGTCAATCGCGCGTGGGACCGCACGCTCACGTCCAGCGTGCAGATCGACCAGCGTTTTTTCAGCACACCGCTGAATGCGCTCGATATTCAGCTCAGTGCACTGCGCGAAGATTCGCAGCGCTACGAGCGCAACCATGTCGGCATCGCGAACGACAACGGTCAGTCGGGCCAGCTCCAGATCGACGTCAACGAGCGCCTGCTCGATGGCACGCCCAACCCGTATTTCCTCCGTCCCTTCATCGGCCAGGATCAGCCGCGCACGACGTACCAGCCGGCGAAGTGGGATACATATCGCGCGCAGCTTGCTTATCGGATCGACCTCACCCGCGAGCGTAGCTGGATGCGGTGGCTGGGCGCGCATCAGCTTTCTGGATACGACGAGTATAAGTATCGAATCAGCCGCCGCTACTCCTACCGCGAGGCGATCCTCGATAATCAGCCATGGATTCCCGCCGGCCAATCTCGGGGTAATCAGGGTGCCATCACCGGTGGTCCGGCCGCGGCCCTGCCCATCACCCGAAGCTATCTCCGGTACTACGTCGGCGATGCCAAGGGTAACAATGTCGACTACGCTCCCGGCGAGCTCCAGCCCGCCACCTATCCGTTCGTGTGGGGCAATTCCGCCACCAACGTCTTCCACCGCGATCCCGCGCAAGTCGGGCTCGCGGCCGTGACCGATTCGACGGGCGGACCCAGCAATTCGAAAACGATTCTGAAAACCTGGGGCGGTGTCATGCAGAGCCGCTTCCTCGGGGAACGCATCGTCACGACGTTCGGCATGCGCGAAGACCAGCAGTACCAAAAAGCCGGTGCCACGCCGCAGCTCCTCAACGCCGATGGCATCACGTTCAACTACCCCTCCATCGACCATTGGGCCGCAGGTGACTACCGGTTTAATAGCGGCAAGACCAAGCAGGCGGGTGCGGTGGTGCGGCCTTTCCGCGGCCTGCCCTTCGTTAAAAATATCGAGGAGGCCGGCCGCGCCGGAAACTTCCTATCGGGCGTGCTCAACGGCCTCTCGCTCACCTACAACAAGGCCGACAGTTTCACGCCGCAGGACCCGAAGGTTAATAATTTTCTCCAGCCCCTCCCCAATCCCGCCGGTCGAGGAAAAGAGTACGGTTTCGCGCTCAACCTGCTCGATGGAAAGTTCGTCCTTCGCCTCAACAAGTACGATACGCAGCAACGGAACAAAAGCGGTGGCGACGCCGGCACCATCGCGCAGCGTGTGACGCGCATCGACCTCACTTCCAATGCAGCTTTCCTTTTAAGCACGCAGGCCACCGCGTGGGTCACCGCGCAAAACCCGAGCTTCACGCCCGCGCAGGTGCAAGCCGAGGTCGCGCGGCAGATCGGCGTGAGCACGGACATGAACAATGCAATCGTGCAGGCCTTTAACGCCGGAACCCTTTCCTCCACCCAAGACCTCGCGGCCAAGGGCACGGAGATCGAACTCAACTACAACCCCGCCAAATTCTGGACGCTCACCGGCTCGGTCACCGAGACGCAGGCGATCAATACCAACGTGTCGCAAGATGTGAGCCAGTGGATCGCCCAGCGCATGCCGATTTGGACGACGATTGAAGATCCCCGCTTTCCCGATGCGGCGCGCCCCGGGCACAACGAGCTGTGGTGGAATCACAGCTACGGTGGCTCGCAGACAGCCGCGCAGAACTACGCGACGTTCGTGCAGACCCCCTTTAGCGTGGTCCGCCAGCTCGAGGGCAAGGCCAATCCCCAAATCCGCCGCTACGCCGCGCGCGTGAGCACCAATGTGCAGCTCGCCGGGCTCGTCGAGCATCCGATCCTCAAGCGTTTCAACGTCGGCGGCGCGATTCGCTGGGAGGATCGCGGAGCCATCGGGTACTACGGCAAACAGACCTTGCCGGCGGTCATCACCGACCTCGATGCCTCCAAGCCGATTTACGACCGCTCCAACCTCGGCGCGGGTTGGCGCGGCAATTATTATTTCGACGCCTTCGTCGGCTACCGCACTCGACTGTGGGCGAATAAAGTCGGCGCCAGCCTGCAACTCAACGTGCGCAATATTCAGGAGAGCGGCCACCTCCAAGCCATCGGCGCCTTTCCCGACGGCACCCCGCACAGCTACCGCATCGTCGACCCGCGCCAGTTTATTCTCCAGGTGACGTTCGATCTCTAGTCGAGCGCCCGGTCCAACAACAACGAACGTTGGTCACGCTAACCGACGATTTCGTATAAATCGTCGATGCTCAGTTCGTCGAGTTGGTGCACGACGCGATGGACCTTGCCCGTGAGAAACCCGAGTTCGTGTGTGGTGGCGACGCCGACGACTTTCATGCCTCCGGCGTGACCCGCCTCGATACCGGCGATGGCGTCCTCAAAAACGATGCACCGCGCCGGCGCCACGCCAGTTTTAGCCGCCGCCTTAAGAAAGACATCCGGGTGGGGTTTGCCCTGCACGACATCCTCAGAGGTGACCATGTCGCCAAAGAGGCCTTCGAAGCCGAGCACGCCAAGAATGGTCGTGATGTTTTCGCGATGCGAGGATGAGCCGATGCAATTGGGAATGCCCGCCTCGCGAAGACGGTTGAGAAACACGTGCACTCCCGGCAACGCCTGCAGGCCCTTCTCGCGGATCACTTCGCGGTACAGGGCTTCCTTACGCAGCGAGAGCCGGCGGATCTCCGCAGGCTCCCGGGTCCACTGGAGCAAATTGGGAATGATCCACTCGTTCTTCTTGCCGAAGCCGCTGGTGAAATGCCCCTCCGGCAGGGACCGCTTCTCTTCCTGCGCGAGGAGTTCCCAGCTCTCCTCGTGCTGACGCGACGAGTCGATGATAACGCCATCCCAGTCGAAGAGGACACCGATGTTTTCCATGATCAGATCCCAAATACTTTCAGGCAGCCGATCCTGAGTGAGGGCCAGAACTTGCGAGCCTTTTGGCCCTTGCCCCCGCTGGCTCCCTTCTGAAACAGAAAGACGCCCTTGCCCGCGAAACGATTATCAAAGAGCGGATTCAGGCCGCGATAGTAGTCAAAGAAGCTCTCCGCGCGCGCGGGGCGCCAGTCGAGGTTGGGCGTGAAGCCCATGGTGGCGTACTGATTCGCCCGGCCCGCCATGAAGCCGCCGCCTTCGCGTTCGGCCAGTGCTTCCGCTTTGACGCCACGGCTGCCCGCGACGACGAGGAGGCAGGGACCGGAAAACTCGAAATAGCGGAACTGCAGGTTCACCCACGCCTGCCAGCGCAAGAGCTGCCAGCGGCGGCGAAGACGCAGACTCTGGCCCTCGCTCAATACCACCCCGACGAGGAAGCTCGGCCGCAGGACGAGTGATGCGCCCTCTTCCAGCGTGATGAAAGCAAGCTCACTGCTCGGATGGGATTGATTGGACAGCGTGAGCGGGGCGGACGGGGTATCGGTGCGGTTGCTCAGCTCGACGAGTTTGGTCAGGCCCGCCGCGAAACACGTCAGCGGCACGCGCGGATCGAGCACCGCACGCGACTTCTTCTGGAGACTTTCATCCGACGTTTGGAGATATCCCTCCTTGATCCAGAGCCGCTCACCGGGGCGCAGGGTGAGCGCCGCCGCGGGGCCGCTTTCGCTCACGGCGGGCAATGCGTTCAGGCCGCGTTGGAACCGAATCGGGCGGCTCCTGGCAATCCACGGCGCCAGAAAGTAGTACATCCAGATTTTCCCGACCATCGGGCCAAAAAAGTAAAGCAGGAGCGCGAGGGCGGCCCACTCCTTGACCGCCAACACGATCCGGCCCAGGCCAAGTTCGTAATTCCAAACGCGGTCGGCAAAGGCCATGGCCCTTGATTGCTCTTCCTCCTGCACCTTTTCCATTTTCGCGTCGAGCTTGCCGAGGGTGACCTCGAGTCCGTCGCGCTCCCAGGTGGCGCGCGTGAAGTCCTGGCGGAGTTTTTCCTCCTTATTGGCCGCTTCGACGCGGGTGGCCGTGAGGGTGGCGATGCGCTCGTCGTTGGCCTTTCGCTGGACGGTATTGCCGGTGAGCTTGTCCCAGGTGCTTTCGAGGTCGTGGAGTTGGGCGATGATCTTGTCGGCCTGCTTGCCCCGGTCCTGCTCGGCTTCGATTTCGAGCTGAATGCGCACCATGCGGCGCTGCACATCCTCGAGGGCTTTCTTGGCCAGCGCGCGCTCACCCGTGATGTTGCGCACGGCCTCCACCCTCCACTGGTCCACGTCGATGCGATCATGGAGATAGAGCCACAATCCGCACCCGACAACCCCGAGGCCGACGATGAGCACGCCTCCGGCGAACTTCTGGAAGACCCAGCGGATGAATTGGAAGACGTAGGTGAGCATGGTATCACGGCGAGTTGCCGTGGGAATAAGGGGCGCGCATTGAAGGCCCGGCCCGGCCCGTTGCCAATTGCTAAACCGCCCCACCCCCACCATCGTCTGGGCCAACAACTCATGGTTCTGCCCGCACGCCGCGGCGCGGAACTTTTCCCGTTCAACCCTCTGCTTACGACTACCCATGTCCAAGGCCATCGTTTCCACCCTCTACGACTCCGAAGTTTTCCGCAT
This sequence comes from Opitutaceae bacterium, assembly GCA_965227745.1. Classification (GTDB taxonomy): domain Bacteria; phylum Verrucomicrobiota; class Verrucomicrobiia; order Opitutales; family Opitutaceae; genus GAS368. The sequence goes on from OZ245769.1 coordinate 1,089,818, forward strand.
GGCGTGCCGCCAGTTCGACCAGGCCGCCGACGCGATCAATCTTCCCGACGCGCTCCGCGATCGCACGAAGTACCCGCGCCGTTGCCTCGCGGTTTCATTGCCCGTGAAGCGCCGCGACGGCTCCGTCACGGTCTTCGAGGGCTACCGCGTGCAGCACAATCTTTCGACCGGCCCGTCCAAGGGCGGCATCCGTTTCCACCAGAATGTGACGCTCGGCGAGGTCGCCGCACTCGCGATGTGGATGAGCTGGAAGACCTCCCTCGTCGGTCTGCCCTACGGCGGGGCCAAGGGCGGCGTGATCGTCAATCCCAGCGAGCTCTCCGAATCCGAACTCGAACACCTCTCGCGCCGCTACATGCAGGAGATGGTGAGTTTCCTCGGTCCGCAGACCGATGTGCCCGCGCCCGATGTCGGCACCAATGAGAAGATCATGGGCTGGATGATGGACACCTACTCGAACCACGTCGGCTACCTCTCGCCCGCCGTCGTCACCGGCAAACCCATCTCGCTCGGCGGCTCGCAAGGTCGCCGCGAGGCCACGGGGGCGGGTGTCGCTTACCTCGTGAAGAAATATCTCGAGGACATGAAGATCCCTGTGACCGACGCGACCGTCGTCATCCAGGGCTTCGGCAATGTCGGCAGCGAAACCGCCATCGCGCTTGCCCGCTACGGCGCAAAGATCATCGCGATCTCCGACTACACCGGTGGCATCTACAATCCCAAGGGCATCGATATCCAAAAAGCCCTCGTGTACATCGCCAGCCAGAAGACCCTGCGTGACTTCGCTGGCGGCGAGCACATCACCAACGAGGCCCTGCTCGAACTGCCCTGCACCGTCCTCGTCCCCGCCGCACTCGAACGCGTGATCACCGAGGAGAACGCGCCTAAGCTTAAGTGCCGCTTGCTCGCCGAAGCCGCCAATGGCCCGACGACCAATCAGGCCGACAAGATCATCGAAGACCGCGGCGACATCGAGCTCATCCCCGATGTCCTCTGCAATTCCGGCGGCGTCGTGGTCTCCTACTTCGAGTGGCTGCAAAACCTCTCCAGCTTCTATTGGGACCGCGACGAGGTCATGCAGAAGCTCTTCGCCATCCTCGACAAAGCCAAGGCCTCGGTCGACGCGCAGAAGGAAAAGTTCCACTTCAGCCGCCGCCTCGCCGCGCTGACGCTCGGCATCCAGCGCGTGGCCGATGCCAAGGCGGCTCGGGGGCTCTTCCCGTAAGGTCGCAGCGATCAAGCTCGGCCTGGCACTCGTCGGCAATTCCATGGCGTCGTTGTTTAACCTCGGCTCGTTCGCTTGCGCTGCGCTCGTGGTGATCGCGCCCGCGTTGCGGGCCGGTCCCACTGAGTCTGCCATCGTCGCCGCGATGAAGCTGCCCGAGGCCCAGAGCTACGCGTGGACCACCCTTGTGGAGGACGATGCACGCTCGTACGAAATCACCGGCCAAACCGACAAGAGCGACTACTCGCTCGTCTCGATGCCGATGATTTCTACGCTGCGCCGCCGCGTCGTTCGCGGCAGCGCCAATTCTGATAACCAAGTCGAAGCCGTTTTCAAAGGAGCCGAGAAGTGCGTGGTCCAAACGCCCACCGGATGGAAGACCCCGACGGAAATCGCCGCACTGGCGCGCACCGATCGCCCTGCGGGCGGTTATGGTGGTGGCGGTTCGGGTGGTGGCGGCTTCCCGGGCGGCGGTGGCAGTGGTGGGTTCCCCGGCGGCGGTTATCCGCGTCGCGGGAGTCGTTCCGGCAGCGATGGCACGCTGCCCGCGTATAGCAATCTTCAGGTTAATCTCAGCCGTCCCGCCGAGGAGATCGGAGTCATCATCGGCAGTTACACCGATATCAAGGCCAACGGCGACGTGATCTCTGGCACGCTTTCCGAGACCGGCGCCAAACTCCTCCTCGTACATCCCGGGCAGGACGAACTCACGCCCTTGAAAGCTAGCGGCACCTTTCGCTTTTGGGTCCGCGATGGCATGCTCGCGAAGTACGAATTGAAACTCGAAGGCACCCTTTCGGTCGAGACGCCGTCGGCGCGCCGCGAGGTGATGGTACACCAGAAATCGACTACGGAAATCAAAGCCGTCAACGCCACCAAGTTCGAGGTGCCCGAGGAAGCGCGGAAGAAGCTCGGGGACTGAGGACCGGATTTTAACCGCAAGTGTCGCGAAGCAGACGCGAAGGTTTATAGTGGTCGCACGTTTTGGCACGCTTTGGCGCTCACCCCCTAGCTCGCAGAAAAAATTCGTTTGAACAGGAAGGCCGTGGAGAAAGGGGAGGTGAAAGCTTCGGGCTCGGATTACCTCCCGTCCTTCCTGTTAATGTTTTGGTGCGCGAATCGCTTCACGCTTTACTCCGCCGGGGCCGTCTTCCGTGGCGTCGCCATCACCAGCCAGCACCAGAAAACCGCACTGACCACGAGCGCCCCGGGCAAAATCGTCACTGTGGCGCGTTGCAAATCGCCCCACTGGTCCGAGTAGTGGCCGACGATGCGCGGCGACCAAAGATCGCCAAACATGTGGATCGCGAAGATCGAGCCTGCCATCGCCGTCGCGCGCATGGCGACGGGCACCGTCTCAAGGATAAGTGTGTTGACCGGCCCCGTGGACAGGAAGATCAGGAACATCGCCGCCGCGAGCGCGATCTTGGAGGTGCCGAGGTCGGCGGCGGAAAACGCGAGATAGGCCGCCGGGGCCGTGAGCAGCGAGCTGAGCGCGAGCATGCCCGCGTAGCCACGCCCCGTGCGCTTCTGCCACGCGGTCGCGACGAAGCCGCCCGTGAGCGTCGCGATGAGTCCGGCGATGACGAGCGCCTGGCCGAAGTAGCCGCTCGCCTCCTCGTTTTTCATGTGGTGCACACGGACCAAAAACGTCGGCGCCCACAGCGCAAACGCCCCCATCGCAAACGTCTGCGCGATGTACCCGGCGATCACGAGGCGGTATTGCGGAAACTTGAATATCTTAATGTACGCACTCCAGCCCTGCTTGTTCTCGCCCTCCGGAACGGACGAGCCCGTTGCCATCGGCTTGGCGATCTCCGACGCGCCGCGCTCCGGCTCCCGCAGCATAAAAAGAATAAAGGCCAGAATCAGCCCCGGATAGCCCGCCCAGAGAAATGCCGCGCGCCAGCCCTGATGCGCCGCGATGTAGCCGCCCATGATGTAGCCGATCGCCGAGCCGACCGGAATCGCGAGGTAGAAAATCGAGACCGCGTTGTTGCGCTTCGCCGAGGGAAAAAGATCCGCGATCCATCCTGGACTGATCGTGCCAAAGCTCGCCTCGCCAAAGCCTACGAGCACGCGGAAAAAGATCAGCGCGCCCAGCGCGCTCACATGGCCCGACATCAGCGTGCCGAGACTCCACACAAACACTCCCGCCGCCACCAGCCAGCGCCGTGGTACGCGATCGCCGAGGTAGCCAAAAATCGGCGACGTCAGAAAGTACCCCCACATGAAGGCACTCTGGATCGTGCCGAGCTGCTCATCGCTAAGGTGCAGTTCCTCCTTGATCGGTGTGAGCACCGCCGCGAGCAACTGGCGGTCGAGGTAGTCGAGGAGGTTGAGGCCGGTCAGAACCACCAGCGAACCGACGGGCCAGAGGGGCTTCTTTTCGTTGACGCTCACGCGACCGGGAGCAAACGGAGCGCGGTGCCCGAACGCAAAGGAGAAAAGAAAAAGGCCGGGCGCTCAGGCCCGGCCTCGGTAAAATTTAACTTCTCCGTCGCTTAGAAGCGGATCGTCACACCACTGCGGAAACCCTGCTGGCGACCGAGATCGATCTTGGTCGTGTAGTGGGCAGCGTCGCTATTGACGTCCTGCGTGTAGGAACCGGAGCCCTGGAACATCGCGCCCGCGTAGAGGCCGGTGCGCTCCGTGATGTCGAATTGGATCGAGGCATCGGCGAAATAACCGGGGAGCAAATGCGCGGTCACGCTCGAGCTCGTGTCGGAAATTTCCGCGCCGGTCTCGGGCTGATAGGTCTGCGTGATCTGATAATTGCTGCCGGCGTACATCAGGGCCGGGCCGGCGCTGAAGGTCACGCGGAAGCGGCTGCCGATGGGCAACAGCAGGGTCGGACCCGCGCGGAACGTGAAGTACGCGCCGCTGAGCTTCCAGCGGGTGTTCACGCTGGTGGAGTCGACTGTCGTGGTCTGGCCGCGGACCGCAGGCTGGTTACCGAGGAGCACCGTGGTGTCCGTCGTCACCGTTTGCGCGCTGCCGTCGGCGTTGAGGATCGCATTACCCGCCGAGTCGAGCACGCTGACCGTCGCGGAACTGGGCGCACTGTAGGGCGCAGTCGGGGCCACCTGGCCATTGAGTGAATAGAGGTCGGTCAACGCCGTGATACGGGCCTGCACTTTATCCGTCGTCGAGCCGGTGAGGTCATTGACGCTCAGGCCGGCGATCAGTTGCCACTGGATGCGTGAGCCAAAGAGCTTGCCCATGTCGCGCGCGACCGCGATTTCCATGCCGAAGTTCGAGTTCGAATCCTTCGACCGCGTGCCGCCGTCGATCACGTCGGCGGTGTAGCTGTGATAGGCGATGAAGCCCTCGTACTTCGTGGCCTGGCTGCTGTTTTGATACGACCAGTTATTTGTGCGACCATCGGGCGAGATCGGATCGAGCAGTTGGCCGCCCGTATCGGGATCGAGCACGGGATTGCCGCCGCTATCGACGCGACCCGCCGTGCGCGTATCGGGGCTCACGGTGCCATCATGGTAAGTACGCAGGAGATTCGCACCCGTCGGGTCGCCGGGCGTTTCTGAAGTGGCCAAGCGCCCGGAGCCGAAAAACTTGAGCTTCGCCCCGCTGAGATTACGGAAACCGTACGAGAGGATGCTCTTGGGCTCGTAGATGTACTCGTCGAGATTGCTGAAATCGGGGATTTCCGTCGGCGGACGTTGCTGCTGCTGATCGTCTTGGGCATGCGCGAGGCTGCCGGCAGTGGCCAAAACGATGACGGCGAGGCGGAGGTTTTTCATTCGGAGATGGAAGGGGGGTCGCGGCCTTGGACGGCACAACCGGAGAAATGTTCATAAAAGTTCACGGCCCCTTCCGCCCGGCGTCAACGCGAGACTTTACCCCTATGAACCGGCCCACTTGCGCCCGTAAGCCCGCTTTCAGCGCCGTCCGCCGGTCGTTCCTATCGCCACTTTCTAGCGTCGTAATTGTCGTCCGTTCGGTCGAATATTTCCCCGTTCTCTCGCCTGGCCAGCCATGCCGTCATTTCGCAAAAATCTTCCGATAGGGCGGCTCAAGATAGGTTTCGCGCCAGAAAGTTGGGAGCGAAATGCCCGCGATTCATGTCTAGACGCCGGTGACTTCCTCGCCCACGGTTCTGAGCGAACCCCTTGAAAGCGTGATTATTTCCAAAGCCGACCTCGCCTCTCTCCAGCAAGCCAAGCACGCCACCCCCCACTCCGTCCTCGGTATGCACCCCACGCTGCGCAATCGCAGCCAAGGCGTCGTGGTGCGGGCCTTTCTCCGCGACGTGGCGTCGTGCGAAGTGATCGAGCTCGATACCCAGCCGCCCAAGGTCCACTCGATGAAGCTGGCGGTCCCGGGAGGCGTCTTTGAAGTCTTTATCTCTAAGCGCCCCGCGGTCTTCCGTTATCAACTGCGCGCCACTTATAACAACGGTGAGATCCGCCAGTTCTTCGACCCCTACAGTTTTCTGCCCACGCTCGGCGATCAGGATCTCTATCTCTTCAACGAGGGCAACGAACACCGCATCTACGAAAAACTCGGCGCGCATGTGCGCGAGCATGCCGGCGTCCCCGGTGTGTCATTCGCCGTGTGGGCGCCGTCGGCCGCGCGCGTGTCCGTCGTCGGAAATTTCAATCACTGGGATGGCCGCTACCACCCGATGCGGGCGCTGGGCGCCTCCGGGGTCTGGGAATTGTTCATCCCCGGCCTAGGCGAAGGCGAACTCTACAAATTCGAGATTCGTGATCAGGCCGGAACCGTGCGCCTCAAGACCGACCCCTACGGCACGTATTTCGAGGCCCCGCCCAACAACGCAGCCATCGTCTGCAATCCCCGCAAATTCACGTGGAGCGACCAATCCTACATGGAGCGTCGCACCGCCGGCGCGTGGCAGTTGGACCGGCCGATGTCCATTTACGAGGTTCACCTCGGCTCGTGGAAACGTAAGCCCGAGGACGCGAACCGCCCGCTTACTTATCGTGAGCTCGCGGTGCAGCTCGCCGACTACGTGACCGAAATGGGCTTCACCCACATCGAGGTGATGCCGCTCGCGGAGCATCCCTTCGACGGCTCTTGGGGTTATCAAGTGACGGGCTTCTATGCGCCGACTCATCGCTTCGGCACGCCGGAGGATTTCGCCTGGTTCGTGGATTATCTCCATAGCCGGGGCATCGGCGTGATCCTCGACTGGGTCCCCGCGCATTTCCCGCGCGATAGTTTTGCGCTGGCGGAGTTCGATGGGACCCATCTCTACGAACATGCCGATCCCCGGCAGGGCGCGCACATGGATTGGGGCACGCTGATTTTCAATTACGGGCGCAACGAGGTCCGCTGTTTCCTGATCGCCAACGCCCTCGCTTGGCTCGACCTCTATCACCTCGACGGCCTGCGCGTCGATGCCGTCGCCTCGATGCTGTACCTCGACTACTCCCGTCGCGAGGGGCAATGGATTCCCAACAAGTACGGCGGGCGCGAAAACCTCGAAGCCATCGATTTTCTCCGCCGCGTAAACGACCTCGTGCACCAGTATTATCCCGGTGCCCTCACGATTGCCGAGGAGAGCACGTCGTTCCCTGGCGTCACCCGCCCCGCGAAAGACGGCGGACTCGGCTTCGACCTGAAGTGGAACATGGGCTGGATGAACGACACCCTGCGCTACTTCATGAAGGAGCCCATCGTGCGCCGCTACCATCATGGCGAACTCACGTTCGCCATGCTCTACCAGTACGCCGAGAGCTTCGTCACCGTCTTTTCCCACGACGAGGTCGTCCATGGAAAGGCCTCGATGCTCTTCAAAATGGGCGCGTGGCACATCCCGGAAAAGGCCGCCCACCTCCGGTCGCTGTACGGCCACATGTGGGGCTGGCCGGGCAAGAAGCTGCTCTTCATGGGCAACGAGTTTGCGCAGTCGCACGAATGGGCTCACGACCGCAGCCTCGACTGGCACCTCTGCCAGTACCCCGATCACGAGGGTATGCGTTTACTCGTCCGCGATTTGAATCGCATCTACACGAGCGAACCCGCGCTGGGCACGAATGATTTCAACCCGCAGGGCTTCCGCTGGCTCAGTTGCAACGACGCCGATGCCAACGTCATTGCCTACCTCCGCACGGATCGCGAGGAGCGCACGCTCTTCGCCGTGGTCTGCCATTTCAGCGGCGCGACCCGCCCCTACCGCGTGGGCGTCCCACGCCAGGGCTTCTGGCGCGAGATGATCAATACCAACAGCGAGTTCTACGGCGGCACCGGCCTCGGCAACGATGGTGGCCGCAACACCGAGGATATCGCCCACGAAGGCTTCAGCCAGTCGATCAACGTCACCCTGCCCCCGCATACGACGACGATCTTTAAGTGGACGGCGTGAGCGTGACGGACTTTCCTTGGGGTGAGTTTAGGTGAACTCACGCCCCTGCGGCCACACCCGTAAAGCGCCTCACGGCTTCACCGGCTTCTTCCCGGCGTATTCGAAATCCGAATACGTGACCGACATGTCGGCGTCGAGCGATTTGAACCAGAACGCTTTGCCCCGCAGGCGCGTGGTGATGGCCTGCGGCAGGCTGGGCGTGGTGCCGGTGGGCAGACTGTAGGTCATCACCGTTTTCATCTCGCCGACCTTCACGCCAAACGTCGGGCCAAACTCGGCGGTGTTGGCGATCTCCAGCGATTCGACCGTGGCCGTCGGCTTGTGAATCACGATGGTCACGCGAAGAAAAGCCGCGGTCTTATCGTCGGCCTCACCGGGCTTGAGCTTGCAGCGGTAGGTGGCGCGTTCCGGCGTGTCGCTCACGCGTTCCGCCGACGCGACGTCGATCTGATCGGTGAGCACCGGAGCCCGGTAGCCGTGGGAGCGACGGGTCAGGAGTCGTTTGTATTGCAGCGCATCCTCGGGTGAAGGCGTCACGTCGTTTTCCTTCAGCAAAGTCCAGCGGTCGAACTCCGGTTGCGCGGCGTCGTAGCGCTCCACGCGGCTGCGCCCCTCGGCCACGGTTTTTTGCGTGAACGACCAGCCCTTGGGCGCATCGGTGTGAAAGTCTTTCAGCACCGCAGCGAGGTCCGCCGGCGCCGCCGCAAAGGCCGAGACGAAGAGAGCGCAGAAGAGAAACAAGAGACGCATCGCGCCGAGCACACCGCACCACGGCCCTCCCTGCAATCTCACAACACGCGCTACTTTTTATCTAAGAAGCGCCGGCCTTGTCCGTCGTAGTTTTTGAACGAGGCCACCCCAACCCAAGGAGGAAATTATTATGGATCGCCACTTCATACTCCCCGTTACGATCGCAGCCGCTGCTCACGCCGGCCTGCTGTTTGGAATTCCCCGCGGCGCCGTGCCAAAGGACATTAAATCTCCAGCCGTCTTATTGACTGAAGTGACCCGGTTTATCAATGAGCCGGAGAAACCCGATCCGCAGCCGGACGTAGCGGCGGCGAAGAGTGGTTCGCCGGACAACTATCGGCCGACGTTGGAGGAGCCGCCGAGCGCGGCGAGCCCGAAGGACTTTACCATACAACCGCCGTCCACAAACACGGCACGTATGAACGTGACAACGGCGAAACTCACCGATCTCAATTTCGGAGTGCCGACAGGAATTGTGGACGGCATCGCTGATATCGGCAAAGGCGTCTTCAAGATCACGGACCTCGACGGCAGCCCGCGCACCCGGGTGCAGGGCGCGCCGGTCTACCCTCACGAAGCAAAGACCCTCGGTCTTTCGGGTCAGGTCACCGTGGAATTTATGGTCGAGGAAAATGGCACGGTGAGTGACGCGCACGCCGTTCAATCAACCAACCGCGTATTCGACGACGCGGCTGTACGCGCGGTGTCCCGCTGGAAATTCGAGCCCGGCAAACGCGGCGGCAAAGCCGTCCGTTTCAAGATGGCAGTGCCGATTGTGTTCTCGCTGAACGACGATCGCTGAGTTCGGATCGCTGCGAATCCTGCGCCACCGTTAGCTCAGAGCTAAGATCGCTTGCCCGACCCCGGCTCGTCCGGGCATGACGAGTTTATCGCCGACCCGCTTGCCGAGGAGTTGGCGACCCAGCGGCGACTGTGGCGTCAGGACGAGGATGGTTTTGCCCTCCACGTTGACTTCGATGCCACCGCCGCGCGGTCCGAGAAAGTACCAGGTGCTTTTGCCGCTCTTCCCCTGAGCGCCGACCTCGACCAAGGCCCCGAGCGCGATGGCGTCGCCGGGATTGAATGTCGGCAAGGCGAGCCCTGAGTAGAGGGCGAGGTTGCCCTCGATTTCGGCGGCGAGCTTGGCCTGGCCCTCGGCGAGATACGCGGCTTCCTGGCTGTGGGTGTCGTATTTATTTTCGGCGCGGCTCTCCTCGCTGATGGCTTCGTCGCGCGCGAGGTGGGCAGCGCCGACTTGGAGGGCGAGTTCGGAGCGGAGCTGGGCGACGATGGCGTCGCGGATGGCGGTCTTATTCACTGTAGGGAAAAATTCGGTAAAATCCTGACGGACCGTTTTTAACTCGCGGCGGCCAAACGACTGGCGCAGGTTGGGGGTCGTCCGTTCCGGTCTGCACCGGACTTCCCCGAATGGCGCGAAAAATCTGTTTTATCAACTACAAGGGCGGTGTCGGCAAGACCTCGCTGATCGTCAATACTGCGGCCGCGTTGGCCAAGCTGGGCAAGCGCGTCCTGCTCTGCGATTTCGACACGCAGTCGAACGCGAGCATCTGGCTCCTGCGGCTCGACCGCTGGAACAAGATCAATGCCGCGGGCGACGGCTCAGTGTACTCCATCTTCGACCCCGGCAAGGCCAAGGTCCGCGACCTCGTCATTAAGGACGTGGTGGAGGGCAAAACCGGCGAGAAGCTCCTGCCCGGCCTCGATCTGATCCCGACGACCTTTAACCTCGTCGACCTCGAGAACGAATACTCGGGCGACCCGAAGCGGCCGCACTATCTCGTGTTTCAGCAGCAGTTGGCCGAGATCGAAGGCAACTACGACTTCATCCTCTTCGACTGCCCGCCGAATATTCTTCGCGCCTCGCAGTGCGGCGTCTTCTCGTCCAACGAGATTTACGTCCCGGTGAACCCCGACGCGCTGAGCCTGATCGGTTTCACGCTGCTCGTCGAAAAACTCTATAAATTCCACCAGATCTCCGCGAGCTTCCGCACCGCAGCGATGGGCGTGCCGGCGCAGGTGCAGGGACTGATTTTTAACTCCATCAAGGCAGGCGTGGACATCGAGGTACCCAAGATGCGGCTGCAGTTGCGGCTCAATCAATTCCGTACGGCCAAGCGCGCCGCACCCACGGCGAAGATTTTCGAGACGCAGATCCGCGATGCGATGGTCGTACGCCGCGCCGTGGCGCTCGGCCTGCCGGTGGCGCTCGTCGGCAGCGAAGCAGCCGAGGCCGGAGCCTCGGGTGACAATGTGATCGCCGACTACCGTAAAGTGGCCGGGGAAATGATCCAGCAGGCCGGTTAAGCGAGTTGCTCTCCCTGCGCCGAATCCGTCTGCCTTCGCCCTCCTCACTTTCGCCCGATGAAATCCACCGCCAAAGACTGGAATCAGGTGCGCACCGCCTTTTCGACTTCGATCATGGTCGATACGTCGCTGAGCAGCCTCGCGCAAAACCTCGACGCCCCGGACTGGCCCATCAAGGGCAAGGACGAGACCCCGGCGAAGTACCTCGACTTCGAATTCGAGGAGGTAATCGAACTCCTCCAACTCAAGGGCCAGAAGCCGGAGCGCCTCGATCAGCTGATCGATATTCTCAAAGAGACCCTGGCCTTCGACAACCCGTTCGGCGAGATGGTGGCCCAGGCGCAGGAATCCGCGACCCGCGAAAACCAGCTGCTCAAGAACCTCGCGAAGCTCGGCATCTCGGAAAATTTCCCCATCACGCTCACCGCGCTCGAGGCCGGCACGCTGGAGTTTTGTAAATTGGAAAAGCTCTCCACGCTCGGAGAATTTGCCGTGTTCGCGCAGGGCATGTCACAAAATGTGATTGTGGGCGGCGATTTCAAGAAGCTGCTCAATGCGCTGTCCCACGTCGACGAGGGCGCGTTGACGGAGGTGTTGCCGTTTCGGCGGGGCGCCAAGGGTCTCCACCTCGTGGAAGCCATCGCGCAAGCCACCCGCTATCCCGATGCCGCCGCACGCGCCGAAGCCGCCACCATGTGGTTTGTGGATGAAATTTCAGCCATCGAAAAGGATGTCATCGCCGGTGGGTCGCTCGCGCGCCACTTCGTGGTCTTGGGGAACCCCGAGTTGGAGAAAAAGTCGGCCGCACTCCTCGCGCCGAGGCTGCGTTTGCCGGCCGCCAAGACGGCCATGCCGAAAAAGGGCGGGCTCTTCGGCTGGCTGTTTAAGAAATAGCGCGTAGACTGAGCCATGCCGAACGAGCGACCGTATTTCACTGGCGGCAAGCCGGTCAACCTGACGCCCAGTCTCTCACTGCCGCGCCGCCGCGCTGTGACGACCCGCTCCCCTTTCGAAGTGTCGGAAGCTTCCGCCGCCGCGCGCGAATCGATTAAGGCCGTGGTCTCGGCCACCCGCGCTCCGTTTCGCGATCAGCCGGCACCAGCCGCCCTCAATTCCCAGTTCGTCGAATTGGAGCGGTCGCTGCGTCAACTCGAACTGACCCTCGCCGAGCGCGAGCGGATCATCAGCGAGACCGAGGCGCGTCTCGCCGATCAAGAGCGCGATATCGCCGAGAGCGAGGCCCTCCTCCAGGCCCGGGAAAAGCTCCTCGCCGCCACGCGCCGTCCGGTGGCGGCGCAAACGGTCGTTTCACCCGAGGAGAAAGCCGCGCTGGAGCAACTTCGCGCCGAACTCGAGCGCCAGGAGGCCAGCCTCAAAGAGGCCAAGCAGACTCTGCGCGAACGCGAACTCTTCCTCGACGAGAGCGAAACGAAGCTCTTCGAAAAAGTGCAAGCCCAGCAGGAAAAGGAAATCGAGCAGGAGCAGCGGGAAGAAGACCTCAACGCCCGCGAGCGCCGCCTCAAAGAACGCGAGGCGGCCATCGACCCCCAAGCCGCCGCCGCGCTCAAAGCCGCAGACGCCGCCAAGAAGTTCGACGAGTTTAACGAGTAAGCATTCGGACGCCCAATCGGGTCCCAGCCTCGTTAGCTAAAGCGGCCCTTGCATTTTACGTGGCCGTACTCGATTCGGTGAATCAGGGGCCGTGGGTGTCTTTGCCGACTGGACACTTGCGCGGGCCGCGCCTCACATAGGGCTGACATCTGTATGCACCTTTTCCGCCTGCCCTCTTCGCGTCCTCTGCGTTTGTTTATTCGTCTCGTTTTTGTACTCGGTTCGCTGGGATCGAGCGCGTGGGGCCAGTCTTATACGTGGACGCTTTTGGCCGGTGGGCGGCCGGTGACGGGCACGGTCGATGGCACCGGCTCTGCCGCGCGCTTTAATACCCCGCACGGCGTCGTCGTCGATGCGGCCGGTAACAGTTACATCTCCGACACGGCGAATCACACGATTCGTAAGATCACGCCCGGCGGCGTGGTCACGACCATCGGCGGACTCGCCGGGGTGCCGGGCGCGAGTGACGGCAATGCGAGCACCTCCCGCTTCAATCGCCCCGAGGGCCTCGCCATCGATGCCCAAGGTAATCTCTACATCGCCGATTCCGGCAATCACACGATTCGCGTGATTCAGGCGAGCGGCTTGATCGTCACTTTCGCCGGCCGCGCGGGTGCCGTCGGGGCCAAGGATGACTTGCGCAATGACGCGACGTTTAACTTTCCCACCGGCCTTGCGTTCGATGGGCTCGGAAACTTGGTCGTGACCGAGGCCGGAAACCACTTGGTCCGCAAGATTCTCGCGAGCGGAAGCGTCTCCACCTTGGCCGGTCAAGCGGGCGTCGCGGGCTCCGCCGATGGCGTCGGCACGTCTGCGCAGTTTAACTCTCCCACCGGGCTGAGTCGCGACCAAGCGGGCAATGTCTACATCGCCGACACGGGCAATCATACCCTTCGCAAAGTTACTCCGACCGGCATCGTCACAACGATCGCCGGCGCCGCCGGCCAGATCGGCGCTGTCGCGGGCACGGGCGCGGCCGCCCGCTTTAATTCCCCGACCAGCACGATCTCCGATGCCACGGGCAACGTGCTCGTCGCCGACTCGGGCAATAGCTGCCTTCGCCTCGTGAGCACGGCGGGCGTCGTCACCACCTATGTCGGCTTGCTGGCGGCCGGCGACGGTTACCGCGACGGCACTTTTTCCGACGCGCGTTTCTTCCGCCCGACGGGCATCGCTGCCGCGCCCGACGGCACAATCGTCATCACCGACACTTACAATCACACCATTCGCCGCTATACGACCTCCGATACCGTAGTCACCGTGGCCGGACCGGGAGGAAACTTCGACCGCGTCGATGGCCCCGCCACCACCGCGCGTTTCAATGCCCCCAGCGGTCTCGCGCTCGCTCCGAGCGGTGACCTGTACGTCGCCGACATGGGCTCCGGGACGCTGCGGCGGGTATTGCCCACCGGCGATGTGCTCACGGTGGCCGGCGGAAATGCCCCGGGCTACGCCGACGGCGCGTTCGGTATCAATCGCCTCCTCGCTCCCTCCGGTCTCGCGCTCACCAGCGATGGAAACCTCTTCTTCTGCGAGCGCTTGGTGCATACGGTGCGCGGTGCTACGCCCCTGGCCGGCGTCGGTACTCTCGCCGGCACCAATACGCTTAGCGGCTCCACGGATGCCATTGGCACCGCCGCGCGTTTTAACCTGCCTTCCGATATCGCGAGCGATGCCGCCGGTAATCTCTACGTCGCCGACACGGCGAATCACATCATCCGCCGGATCGCGCTCAGCAATGGCGCGGTGACGACCTTGGCGGGGCGGGCGGGAGTAGCTGGCTCGGCTGACGGCACGGGCGCGGCGGCAACCTTCAATTCCCCCCGTGGCATCTGTTTTGATGGAGCGGGAAATCTCTATGTGAGCGACACGGGGAATCATACCATTCGCCGCGTCACCACCGCCGGCGTCGTCGTCACCTTTGCCGGTGCGACGGGCCAAGCCGACGCCATCGACGGCACTCGCTCCTCCGCCCGTTTCAATCAGCCGAGCGGCCTCGCCGTTGATCGCGACGGTCGGCTCATCGTCGCCGACTCGGGCAATCATACCCTGCGCCTCATCGCGGGCGACTCCGTCGTCACCATTGGCGGCCTCGCCGGCGTCATCGGCTGTGTCGATGGCCCGGATGCCACCGCCCGGTTTTCCGTTCCCCGCAGTATTGCGGTCGACACCGCGGGCAACATCTACGTCGCCCAAGCCGGCAATAATATCATCGTCAAAGGCACGCCCAATGCGATCTCGACCGCGGGGCGATTGATCAATCTCTCGGTCCTGAGCGACATCGTCACGGTCGGCGATTCGTTCACGCTGGGCTACGTCGTCGGTGGCAGCGGGACGGTCGGCTCGAAGTCGCTTGTCATTCGCGCGGCTGGCCCCTCGCTGGGTGCGTTCGGCGTGCCCGGTACGCTCGCCGATCCGAAGCTGGAGACGTTTGCCGGTTCGACAAAGACCGGCGAGAATAACAACTGGGGCGGCTCGTCGGCCCTCCGCGCCGCGCTCGCGAATGTCGGTGCATTCCCGTATGTCAGCGCGGCCTCGCTCGACGCGGCCATCGCGATGCCGATCGCCACGCGCGATAACTCCGTCGCCATCTCCTCCGCCAACGACGGCACCGGTCGCGTCATCGCCGAGGTGTACGATGCCACGACTGCGGCCAGCTTCGCGACGATTACGCCGCGCCTGCTCAATGTTTCGGTGCGCAAGCACCTCGGTAACGGCCTGACGATGGGCTTCGTCATTGGCGGTAGCGCACCCGTCAAAGTATTGATCCGCGCGATCGGGCCGGGCTTGGCCGCGTTTGGAGTTTCGGGCACGGTCGACGACCCTCAACTCACCCTCTTTAATTCCGTATCCACTAAGATCGGAGAAAACGAAGACTGGGGCGGAACCAGTGAATTGATTACGGCGTTTCGCAATGTCGGCGCCTTCGAGTTGACCAATACGGCTTCGAAAGACGCTGCGTTGCTCGTCAGCCTGCCGCCCGGCAACTACTCCGTTGAGGTCAAGGGCAAGGGCTCGGCCACCGGGGTCGCTCTGGTTGAAGTGTACGAAGTACCCTGATCGTTCTCGTCGGCCCGGGCGCTTGGTTCACTTCAGATCAGACAATCCGGCGCTTTTGCAAACGAATAGTATCTTAGAAAACGTCTAAGATATCTTTCGCTCGCCTGTCATATAAGGCGACAAGTGATGTCAACTACAGCTTTATCAAGCGGTGGGAATTTTTGGCATCTTCCAATAAGGTTTCGCTTGTCACTCTACTTTCATCTGCCTCCATCGCCGCACCCATGATTCAGCTTCGCGCGGGTTACTCCATTCTGTTCGCTTGTTTTCCAAATGTTCGGCGCCTCTGAGTCTTGTTGTTAAATCCGATTAATGCAAAATGCAATGCAGCGCGTCGTATAGAAATTACGTATGCTGCTGTCGGCGGGTGCTGTTTGACGCTGGTGCGGGACAGATCACGTCCCCCTTTTTTCGTTCTAGGTCCTTAGTACAAGTCTCATCTCTTTTTCAAATTCAACTATTTGTCGCTTCGAATCGTTAACATGAAATTTGCTTCCAAGCTTTTCGCCACTGTCGCATCTCTCCTCGCTCCTCTGGCCCTCGCCCAATCGACCGGCGCCAGTTTCACGGCTGAAGAGATCAAACAAGGATATAGCTCCCGTACCGTCCTGGCGAAGCCCCGCGATGGCGCTGCTGCCTCTGATCTTACCAGCATCGAGTCCGCCGCTGGCGGCGTAAAGCTGCGGCGCACGCTGCGCGGCGCGAGCGGCATTCGCGTTCTCGATGTGGCGGCCACCGAGAGTGTCAAAGAGACCGTCGAACGGCTCAAGGCCTCCGGCAAATACGACTACGTGGAGCCCGACTACTTGGTGAAAGCGGATCTCGCGCCCAATGATCCGCGCTATCTCGCAGGCGATCAGTGGGCGCTGCGAAATCTGGGTCAGAACAGCGGCAAAGCCGGTGCCGATATCAGTGCCGAAGACGCGTGGAGCATCCAATCGAGCGCGAGTGGCGTGATCGTCGCCGTCATCGACTCCGGAATGCGCGTCACCCACGAAGAGTTTCGCAACAATCTGTGGGTCAATCCCGGTGAAACCGGCAAAGAGTTCAACGGCGTCGATGATGACAACAATGGCTACGTCGACGATATCAACGGCATCAATTCCATCATCGCACTCAATACGCGGGGCAATGGCGCGCCGGTGGATGCGGCCGGACACGGCACGGCGGTCGCCAGTGTGATCGCGGCCGGTGGCAATAACAGCCTCGGTATGACGGGCGTCGCGTGGAGCGCCAACTTGATGGCCCTTCGCTTTCTCGATGCTTCCGGCTTCGGCTCCACCTCGGATGAGATCGAGTGCATCGACTACGCCATCGCGAAAAAGGCCCAGATCATCAATGCCAGCTTCGGTGGCTCCGCGTTTTCACAATCGTTGTATGACGCCCTGAAGCGCGCCCGTGATGCCAGCATCATCGTGGTTTGCTCGGCTGGTAACGATACGGAAAACAACGACCTCGTCCCTCACTATCCTTCCAGTTATCTGCTCGATAACATCATCGCGGTCGCCAGCACGTCGCGCATCGATGAACTCTCCAGCTTTAGCGACTACGGCGCCGGCCTCATCGAACTCGCTGCACCCGGTTCCTCCATCCTTTGTGCCAGCGCCGCCACCGACAACGGTTACCAGACCATCAGCGGCACGTCGTTCTCCGCGCCCATGGTTTCAGGCTCGCTCGCCTTGCTGCGCGCCAAATTCCCCAACGACACTTACCGCGCCACGATCAATCGCCTTCTCCGCTCCGTTGACGTTCTCCCGTTGCTGAAGGGGAAAACCGCGACGGGTGGTCGTCTCAATCTTGCGGCCGCACTTCGCTCCACCACCAGCCGTCCCTACAACGACGACTTCGCCACCCGCGGCGTGCTCACCGGGGAGAATATCACCGCCCGCAGCGCTGCCCAAGGCTCTACGCGCGAAGCCGGCGAGCCCATCCATGCCGGCACGGCGGGCAATGGCTCGCTGTGGTGGAGTTGGACCGCGCCGCGCAGTGGCACCGTCACGCTCGATACCGCCGGTAGCGTTACCGATACCCTGCTGCACGTCTACACCGGTTCCGCTGTCGCTTCGCTCACGTCGATCGCGAGCAACGACGACGAGAGCTCCAGCGTGAAGACCAGCAAACTCTCCTTCACCGCCAACGCCGGTACCACGTACCAACTTGCCGTCGACAATAAGAACAACGATGGCGGCGGTCTCGTCATCTTGAAGGTCAGCCTGCTCTCCAACAACGATAACTTCGACTCCGCTCAAACGGTCGTGGGTCGCAGTTGGAATGCCACGGCCGATAATCGTACCGCCACTCGAGAAACCGATGAGCCGCGCATTAAGAACAACACCGGCGGCCACTCGCTGTGGTATAAGTGGGTGTGTCCCGCCGATCGCCGCTACCACCTATCGACCTATACGGACGGGTTTAATAGCATGGTCGGCGTTTACACCGGCACCGCGCTGTCGAATCTCGCGGAGGTCAGTACGGCAACGTCCGACGGCGATAGCACCCTGACGATCATCGACGCGGGTCTCACCTTTACCGGCAAGGCCGGCACCACGTATTACATCTCGGTCGATAACGAAGCGGGCGGGACGGGTCCCACGACCGGCAGCTTCATGGTATCGTGCATCGATTCCGAGTGGGAAGCATTCGGCAGCGGTGGCATCGACACGGTGGCGATCGCCCCGAATGGCACGCTCCACACGACCGCAGGCCAGGGCTACCTCTACGCCTTTAATCCCGACGGCACGCGCAAGTGGCGCTACACCATGATCGGCTTTTCTACCTACAGCGCGCCTGCGGTCGGGGCCGACGGCGTGGTCTATGTCGGCGATGACGCGAACGTCTTTTACGCCATCAATCCCGACGGCACCGCCAAGTGGCGACTCTCCGCCCCGGGCATCATCCAATCGTCCCCCGCCATTGCGGCCGATGGCACCATCTACATCCGTCCCGAAGGCACGCGCCTCTTCGCCCTCAATCCGAACGGTTCCACCAAGTGGAGCGCCGTCGTGAGTACCAGCACGACCTCGTCGAGCGCCTCGTCCCCGATCATCGGGTCCGATGGCACGATTTACTGCGCAAGCGCCAGCTCGAAGATCGTCGCGGTTAATCCCTCTGACGGCTCCATCAAGTGGACCTTTACCACCAACTTCATCAACGCCTCGCCCGCCGTCGGTCCCGACGGCACGGTTTACGTCGGTGTTTACTCCCCCACCCGTCGCCTCTACGCGCTCAATCCTGCTGACGGCACAGTGAAATGGGAGTACATCGCCGGCGACACCATCAATTCATCTCCCGCGGTCGGCCCCGACGGAGCCATCTACTTCGGCTGCGTCGACAAAAACCTCTATGCGCTGAATTCCGATGGCACGTTGCGGTGGACCTACCTCACCGGCGGTGCGATCAACTATAGCTCGCCGATCATCGCGTCGGATGGCGCCGTCTACATCGGCTCCAGCGATGGCAAGGTCTATTGCGTCGAGCCCGAGGGCACCCTGCGCCGCTCCTACGCGACGTCCGCCCGCGTCAGCGGCTCTCCGATTTTGAACAACGGCCGCCTCTACATTCCCAGCGAAGACAACCGTCTCTACGCGGTCGAGACCGGCCAGGTGCCAGCCAGCAGCAATTGGCCGATGGGCCGCCAAAACGCCCGCCGTTCGGCCCGGGTGGAACTCAATACGCTCGGCTTCGCCGTGCAGCCCGCTTCAGTCGCCGTGGCCGTGGAGGAAAAAGCCACGTTCGTCGCGGGCGCCGTGGGTCAGCCGCCTCTCACCTATCAATGGTACTTCAACGGTCAGGCCATTCCCGATGCGACCGCTTCCCGGTATATCGTGAGCACCGTTTACCATGCCAATGGCGGCAAGTACTCGGTCAAGGTGACGGATGCGACCAAGGCGACGATTACGAGCAATGACGCCACGCTCACCATCAC
This sequence comes from Opitutaceae bacterium, assembly GCA_965227745.1. GTDB lineage: Bacteria > Verrucomicrobiota > Verrucomicrobiia > Opitutales > Opitutaceae > GAS368. The sequence continues at coordinate 1,109,063 of OZ245769.1, forward strand.
GACCCCGCTGGTGTTACCCACGGTGCAGTCCGCTCCGGTGGCGCAGACCACCGTCAATGGCTCGGGCGCTACGCTCAGCGTCACAGCGAGCGGCTCCGCTCCCTTTACGTATCAATGGCTCCGCGATGGTGCCCCGGTCACGGGTGCCACGTCGTCGACCCTCGTGCTCTCGAATCTGCACCCCGCCGATACGGCCAACTATTCGGTGCGTATCACCAACTTCGGCGGGTCCGTCACTAGCACGCCGGTCAAGGTGACGGTCAATTCGATCAGCCGCATTTCTAACCTGTCCGTCCTCACCACCCTCTCTGGCAAAGGCGACGAATTCACGCTCGGTTACGTGGTCGGCGGAGCCGGCACCGCCGGGTCCAAGCCGCTCGTCATTCGCGCCGCGGGCCCCGCCCTCGGGGCACTGGGCGTCGGCGGCACGATTGACGATCCTAAGATCGAGCTCTTCGCCGGAGCGACCAAGACCACCGAGAACGACAACTGGGGTGGCGGTGCCAATCTCAGCGATGCCTTTGCGAGCGTCGGTGCCTTCCCGTTCGCCGGCACTACCTCCAAGGATGCCGCTATTTCCACGAGCCTCACCACGCGGGATAACTCGGTCAAGGTGTCCGCAGCCGGGACTGGCTCCGGCTTGGTGATCGCCGAAGTGTACGATGCCTCGGCCGACGCGGCCTTCGTCGGCGCGACCCCGCGCCTGGTCAACGTGTCCGTGCTCAAATCTCTCGGCGATGGTCTTACTGTCGGCTTCACCATCTTCGGCTCGACCAAGACGGTGCTGATTCGCGCCATCGGTCCGACCCTCGGCGACTTCGGAGTAGGCGGCGTCGTCCTCGATCCGAAGATGGTGCTCTTCAACAGCACGTCGGTGAAGATCGATGAGAATGACAATTGGAGCGGTGCCGCGCCGGTGAAAGCCGCCATGGACGCGGTCGGCGCCTTTCCGCTGAACGCCACCTCGAAGGATGCGGCGCTGCTCGCGACGCTTCCGCCCGGTGGTTACAGCGTCCAAGTATCGGGTGTGAACAACACCACCGGCGTCGCCTTGGTTGAGGTATACGAAGTGCCGTAAGGAATTTTGCACGATTCGCTCGTCGAAATTATCGGCATACGTGAGTTCACGAGTCATAGTCCTCACAGTCTACTAGCCCGATAATTCTGTAAGATATTATCACGCCGTGCGCCGCGTGGGGTGGCGCACGTTGTCCAGCGCTGTCTTTATACAAGCGTGAAAATATTTTGCACGTCTCGCTTGGGTTCCGCTTGTCACCGGCATCCCTTCTGACTCCATCGCTGCACTCATGACACTGCTTCGCACGGGCCTACTGGCCTTGCTTGCCCTGTTTCTCAGTTATCGCTCCGTCGCCGCCGACGATGCGTCTCCCACGCCTGATGAGGTGCGCCGCGGCTATCGCGCTCACACCCTGATCGCGCGGCCCAAGGCTGGAGTGGCCCTCGACGCCCCCCGTCTCGCGCAGGGCGAGAGCGCGGCGGGTGTGCGCCTGCGACGCGCGTTGCCGCACGTACGGCATCTGCGCGTGGTGGAGCTGATGCGCGATACCGACGATCCCCGCGAGGCAGCCAAGCGGATGCAGGCGACGGGACTTTACGACTATGTTGAGCCAGACTTTCTGGTTCGTGGACATTCGCTCCCGAATGATCCGCGCGTCGGCGACCAGTGGCATCTGCGCAATACAGGAGAGAGCGATGGCAAGGCCGGCGCAGATATCTCTGCCAGCGCGGCATGGGATATTCTCGATAGCGCGCCGGAGATCATCGTCGCCGTCATTGATAGCGGTGTCCGCACCACACACGAAGACATTCGGGACAACCTATGGGTTAACCCCGGTGAGTCCGGCAACGGGCGTGAGACCGATAGCATCGACAACGACGGCGATGGCTACATCGATGACGTCAACGGCATCAACACTCTCGGGCCCGCCAACTCGCGCACGCGCGGCATCCCTTTTGACGATAACGGCCACGGCTCGCACGTCGCGGGACTTATCGGTGCCGTCGGCAACAACGGCCTCGGGGGTACCGGCGTCGCGCAGAAAGTGAAGATCATGGCGTTGAAGTTTCTCAATAGCCAAGGCGCAGGCGCCACGGCCAACGCCGTCGAGTGCGTTAACTTTGCCGTCGCGCACAAGGCGCACGTGATCAATGGCAGTTTTGGCATCACCGGCAGCTATTCCCAAGCATTGTTCGACGCGCTGGCCGCCGCGCGTGATGCCGGCATCATTTACGTGGGTTCGGCCGGCAACGACTCCGTCGATATCGAATTGGGACCGAAGTCACCCCAGACCTTTCTCCTGGATAATATGGTTCTCGTGGCCAACACCACGCGTCGAGATGAACTCGCCCCGTCGTCGAGCTTCGGTACCGGACTCGTCGATATCGCCGCCCCTGGCACCGATATTTTCTCCCTCGGGATCGCGGGCGACTCCGACTATCGCGTGCGCAGCGGCACCTCGATGGCCTCACCGATCGTCGCTGGGTCGGTCGCGCTGTTGCGCGCAAAGTTTCCCGACGACGCGCCCCGCGCGATTATCAACCGCTTGCTGAATTCCGTCGACCCCCTGCCCACCCTCGTAGGCAAGGTTTCCACTGCGGGTCGCCTCAATCTCGCCCGCGCCCTGCAAACCACCAGTACGCGACCGATCAACGACGACTTCGCCCGTCGCATCGCGCTCGATCCCGGCACCGTTTCGCTCGCGCGTAGCTCCACGCTCGGCGCGACGACGGAATCAGGCGAACCCGCCCTCATCCCTGCCACGGCCACCTCCGGCAGCGTTTGGTGGACTTGGACGCCAAAGGAGCCCGGCCTTGTTACGATCGATACTCTTTCGAGCTCGGGCGATACCGTGATGGCCGTCTATACCGGCGCGACCCTCCCCACTCTCACCCGCATCGCGAGCAATGACGATGCCGGCGAAGGCATTGTCACCAGCAAAGTTGAGTTCCAAGCCACCGCCGGCACGGCCTACCATATTGCCGTCGCGACGAAGGCCCCCGCCGGCGGCGGCTTTGTCGCCCTCCGGCTCGCCGCCATTCCGGCCAATGATGTCTTCGCCAACGCCAAATTGCTCTCTGGTGTCGGCTTTCACGAAGCCGGCGACCCCACGCGCGCGACCAAGCAGGTCGGCGAGAATCTTTTCGCCGGGAAATCCCGGGGTCGCTCCTTGTGGTATCGCTGGGTCGCACCCGCGACGCGCAACTATCAAGTCGCGGTCAACGGCGCGGGCGATCCGATCGTAGGCGTTTATACCGGCTCCAGCATCGATTCACTGCGAGAGATCGCGACCGACGACGACTCGGGCGTGAGCACGGACGCCTACCTCGAGTTCAACGCCACGGCGGGTGTCACCTATTACATCGCGGTCGATGTCTCGGGCACCGGCACCAGCACTGCCACGATCGCACCGTACACGCTTTCGATCAATGATGCCGACTGGCAGTTCGCTTTCTCCTCGCTGGGATTTATTTCCTCGGCTCCCGCAGTCGCCCCCGATGGCACGATGTACGTGTTCGACGAGCAGGGCTTTCTCTTCGCGCTTAATCCCGATGGCACGCGCAAATGGCGCACGGCCTCATCGGCGATCACGGGCTTCTCCTACGAGTGCACGCCAGCCATCGGCGCCGACGGCACGATTTACTGCGGCGACGACTTCGGGTACATCTACGCCATCAATCCTGGCGACGGCTCCCGTAAGTGGCGCTTCGCCACCCGTGGTCTCGCCTACGGATCACCGGCCATCGCCGCCGATGGTACGATCTACGCCAAGTCAACCGATGGAAACCTCTATGCCCTCACCCCCGAAGGCGTGGAAAAGTGGCGCTACGCCGCTGGCACGTCATTTAATAATTCACCCGTCATCGGCGCTGACGGCACGATCTACATTACTTCCACTTCGGCTGAACTCCACGCCATCAAGCCGGACGGCACACGCCAATGGGTCTTCCCGTACGGCGTAGCTTCCTACGCCACACCGGCCATCGGCGCCGATGGCACCTTGTACTTCGCGAATTACCTGGGGCGTTTCTATGCGGTAAATCCCAACGGCACGGAGCGCTGGACCTTCGACGTCCCCGATTCAGTCACCAGCTCGGCCGTGATCGGACCCGATGGCACGGTCTATTTCGGTTCCTACGATCGCAATCTCTACGCCCTCGATAGTGCGACCGGTCGCAAGAAATGGACCCACTTGTGCGACGACGAGATCCAGTCCACTTCGCCCGCGCTCGCGGCCGATGGCACTGTCTTCATCGGCGATGTAAAAGGCATTGTCTACGCCGTGAGCTCGGAGGGAAAACGCCTTCGCACCTACGCCTCGGCCTACGGCGTGTACGGCTCGCCCGCCATCATCGGAGGAAAACTTATTTTTGGTGCCTACGATACCCGCCTCTACGCCTTCAATATCGGTCAAAACGGCGCCTCCGGCCCCTGGCCGATGGCGCGGCAAAACCTCCGCCGCGTCGGTCGTGCCATGCCCATCCCAGGCTTCCCGGCGCTGACCGCCCCGCCTGCAGCTCGTGCCGCCGACCCTGGCTCCACGGTGGCGTTTACCGCCCCGGCCACGGCGACCGATGCCACCGCCCTCACCTATCAATGGCTCTTCAACGGCCGAGCCATTGCCGGGGCCACGACCTCGACGCTCACGCTCAGCAGCGCCCAGCCCGCGGATGTGGGGCGGTATTCCGTGTTGGTCACCGGCTCGGGAGGATCGCTCGTTTCCGCCTCCACTGCGCTATCGCTCAACTCCATCGCCACCGACGGTACGCGCCTCATCAATCTGGCCGTCCGCACCACCGCCGGCAACGGCGATAAGCAACTCACCGTCGGCCTGGCCGTCGGCGGCGCCGGCACCTCCGGGTCGAAGCCTCTGCTCCTCCGGGCCGTCGGCCCCACGCTCAGCGTCTTCGGCGTCACAGGTGTGATGGACGACCCGCGCCTCGAACTCTTCCAAGGCGGCAGCCCCACGGCCATTGCCGCGAATGACAATTGGAATGGCGACGCGGCCCTCGCGGCCCTCACGCCACAGGTGGGCGCCTTTGGCCTCGCCAGCACTGCGAGCAAGGACGCCGCCCTGCTCACGTCCCGTCCAGCCGGCAGCTACACCGTCCAAATTTCCGCTGCCAGCGGCGAGGCCGGCACAGTGCTTGCCGAAATCTACGAAGGCACGCCCGCCCCGAATTTTACCGGCACCATCCCTCGTCTCACGAATGTCTCCGCGCTCACGCGCGTCGGCACGGGCGGCGATGTCTTGATCGCGGGCTTCGCCATCGGCGGCACGGGCAGCAAACGCGTGCTCATCCGCGCCATCGGACCCACGCTCAGCGCCTTTAGTGTGGGTGGCGTGCTTCCTGACCCGAAGCTCGAACTCTACCGGAGCGGGGGAAGCTCGCCCATCTCGACCAACGATAATTGGGGTGCCGCCGCCAACGCTGTCGATCTCGCCGCTGTGTTTACCCAAGTCGGCGCCTTCGGTCTCGCTCTTGATAGTAAAGACGCCGCGATGCTAGTCACCCTGCCCGCTGGCAGCTACACTGCTCAGGTCAGCGGCCTCGGCACGGTGCCCACCGGCGTCGCCTTGGTCGAGGTGTACGAAGTGCCGTAAAGCGGGCGCGCAGTGGGGCCCGCGGGGGTGGGCCGATAAAATCGTGAAACAATGGCGCTCGCCGTTGCGTCCCACCCCTGTCTTACCCTGCGTGTCCACTTTCCACTTCGTGCCATGCGTCCAGCTTACGTATCGTCGTGCCTTAGCTTTCTTGTGCCCGTTTCCCGCGCGGCGGTCCTGACCGCGGCGCTTTTCGTCGGGTTAGCCCCGGCCTCGGCTCAATTTAATGGCGGCGGCGCCAACGGCGGTGGCGGTGCCATTGGCGGCAATGGGGGCACCGGTGGCGTCGTGATCACCGTCCCCGGCGGTGGCTCGGTGACGATCCCGGGCAATGTCACCCTCCCCGGCAATATCGGGAACATCATCGGCAACCTCGGGGGCAACGTCGTCATTCCTACCGGCCGCATCGTGGCCGATACCGGCCTTCTCGTCGGTCAGACGGCGCAGGCCAGTGCCGTCACACCCAGCCAATCGGTGACGGCTTTGACCGATCCCAATACTCCAGCCTCCAACACCACCTATCTCTGGTCGATCAGTGGCGGCCGCATTATCGGATCGACCACGACTCCGGCCATCACGTACGTCGCCGATGCCGCCGGCACGGTCACGCTCACTGTCTCGATGAACACCGGCGGTGTGATCTCCAACGCCACCTCGACGATTACCGTGGTCGCCGCGACCGCCGCCGGAGCCATCACGGCCGCGCTCAACACCACCCCGAGCACCGGTCCCCAAGGGCCGACCCTCACCGCCTCGGTGCCGGCCGCTCAAAACGGCGACCGTACGTTTCGATGGTCGGTCAGCGGAGATGGCGTGATCGTCTCCGGCCAAAATACGGCGAGTGTGACCTATCGGGCCGGCAGTCCCGGCCTCAAGGAAATCTCCTGCGAGGTGACGCTGCAGCGCGCCATCACGCTCACGTTGCGGTCGTTTCTCGTCGTGAATGGCGATGGCGCTCCGAGCACAGTCACCATCAACAACGGTAGCGGCAGCGGCACCTACAATGCCAACTCGCGCGTCGATATCTTTGCCAATCCGCCGGCCCCGGGCCAAGTCTTCGACCGCTGGACGGGTGATGTCGCCGCCCTCGGCGCCAATGCACCGCTCGCACCCTTTGTCCCGCATAACGTGATCACCGTCACCACCGCGCCGATCACGTTGACCGCGACCTACAAGTCCGCGCCGAGTTGGGCGCTGACCACGGTGCAGAATTTTAACCCGCAAACTCAGACCACGACCGGCACCGGCACGACGCCCTCGAGCACCACCGTCTCCACGACGCTTCAATACTACGTGCCCGCCGAGGCCATCGGTCTCGTCTTCCTCTTGCACGACGCCGGTGGCAGCACCGCCTCGTGGTTCGCCACCCCCGAGGGCATGACGCTCGCGCGCGATCTCGTCGCGGCGGGCTACGGCGTCCTGGCGCTCAATAGCATCAACCGCACGACGGGCGCGTGGGCCACGCAGACGACCCTCGGCGCCAATCTCGACGCGATCAATCACCGCGCCGCGCTCAACAAGCTCATCACCGATGGCCACCCTGCCGCGACGAAGCCGATCTTTTTCCTCGGCAACGGCGATGGTGCCACCGCTGCGGCGCGCTACGCCGAGTTCCTCGCGACAGCCACTCCAGCCCGCAACGTGAAGGGCGCGGTACTCTACAATAGCAGCGGCAACGAAACCCTCGCAGCCACGTCCAAGGTCCCGCAGTTTTTTGCTCTCTCCGCCAACGACGATCTGCTCGGCACGGCCGGCCTAGCCACCGCTCGCTCGAATTCGCAATTCCTCGCCGGTCGCGGCATCGCCACAGCCACCTCGACCAACACGGTGTCGCCGGTGCACCCCAACCGCTTCGGTGTGCTGGGCGTCACGTCGACGGCTTTCGCCGCCACCGACGCGACTGCAGTGTGGACCGCCGTGAAAACCGCCGGCCTCATCGACGCCAACAATTACGTCAAAGCCCTGACCGCCCCGGCCACGGTCACCGCCGCGCTGCCCGATGCTTACAAAGCCCGCGCGGAGGATGTAGCGGCCGAGATGAACGTCGCCTTTGCCGCTCCCGCGTTTTATAGCGATGCGGATGCGCGGGTGATCGCATTTCTCAATGCACGCGTGGCTGGCACCGCGGCCCCGGCACCCGGCCGCCTCGTCAATCTCTCGACCCGCAGCAAGATCGCGTATGTCGGTGATAGCTTTACGCTCGGGTTCACTATTTCCGGCCCCGATCGCGCCACGTTGCTCGTGCGCGGTGTGGGGCCCGCGCTCGCGCGATTCGGTGTAGTCGGCGCGCTGAGCGCGCCTCGCCTTGAGATCAATGACAACACCGGTCGCGTCATCGCGTCGAATGAGCGGTGGGATGCCGCGGGCGGCACGGCCACCGCCGCCCAGATTACGACCGCCTCCACGAGCGTCGGCGCCTTTGCGCTTACGCCCGGTAGCCTCGACGCGGCGGTGTTGCTGACCAATCTCGCAGCGGGCAGCTATACCGCCACGATCAAGGGCGTAAATGGCAGCATCGGCGATGTGCTCGCCGAAATCTACGATGTCACGAAGAACAACACCCGTCTCACGAATCTCTCGACGCTCGCCAAGATCGCCGAGGACGGCGATCTCCTCATTCCCGGCATCGTCGTCCAGGGTGCCAATCCGCGCTCGCTGCTCGTCCGCGCCATCGGCCCGGGACTCAGCGATTTCGGCCTCGCCGCCAGTTCCATCCTCACCGATCCGCGCATCAGTGTGCTCAATTCCGCTGGAGTCACGCTCGACACAAATAACAACTGGGTCCAAGGCAGCGCCGCTACGCTCAACGCCGTCTTCCCCGCTGTGGGCGCTTTCCCTCTCAAGGTCACCAACGCCGCCGATGCGGCGCTCGTGACCTCGCTTAGTTCAGGCAACTACACCTTGCAGGCCGGGGCGGCTCCATCGGCCCTTGCCGTCAATGGGGTCAATTCCACGGGTTCCGTTTTGGTGGAGGTTTACGAAGTACCGTAAGGTCATTTCGTATCCGTAAATCCACTACACTCAAGCGTAAGCTATTTGCGATTATTGGACTGGGGATTTCTTGCGGGCCGTCGGCTAGTCCACTGTGTTCGGCACTGTGAACATCCGTCGCCCCCGCCTCGCGTTCCCCTGCCCCGCCTTCGCTTTTGCGCTGCTCTGCTCCTTGGTCGCTTCGACGTCGCTACTCCCGGCGATGGAGCACGGGGCGGGCCGGCCGTTTGACCCGCGCGTCTTTGCCGCCACCGATGCCAGTGGCATTGCGCCCGGCAGCTTCGTGCCGAATTTTCGGCTGACCGACCACACCGGCGCGACGCGCGAACTCTACTACGAGTCGACGGGCAAGGCCATCGTGCTCGTCTTCACCGCGGCAAACAGCCCGCGCGCCGTGCAGACCGCTGCCGCGCTGCGCGTGTTGCGCGCCCGCTTTCCCGCGACGAGTGTCACGATCTGGCAGATCGATTCTAACCTCGCGGCGGACCGCGCGACCATCGCCGCCGACCAAACGCTCTACAACAATCCCACCCCTGTCCTCCTCGACGATGCCCAACTCGTCGCCAGCGAATACGGCGTGACGTCGCAGCTCGAGACCATCGTCATCAATCCGTCCAATTGGACGCTCTCCTATCGCGGCCCACTCGATAATGCAGACCCGACTACGCTCGCCGCGCCCACGCAGAACTTTGCGGCCGATGCCGTCGCCGCGCTGGTGGCCGGCACCGCCTCTTTCTCCGGCACGCGCGTGGCGCTCTCGCCTTCTGCTGTGCCCCTCGATCTTCCCGCGCCAAGCGTGCCCGACTACGCGACTCAGGTCGCACCCATCGTGCTCGCGCGCTGCGTGTCGTGTCACTCCACGGGCAACATCGCACCGCACGTATACGCGCAGTACAGCGACCTCGCTGCCAAGGCCGAAGCGATCCGGCAAGACATGTTGCTGAAAAAGATGGCTCCGTGGCACGCCGACTCCCGCTACGGCGTGTTTTCCAACAACTCCGCGCTTACCCCGGCAGAGATGGCCACGCTCTCCGCGTGGGCCCGTGGCGGCGCGCCGCGCGGTACTTCGGCGACGGACCCACTCGCGACCGCGACTCCCCCGCCCAGTGGTGCCTGGCCGCTCGGTCAGCCCGATCTCATCCTCACGATTCCGACGCAGTCGCTGCCGGCCAAGGGCCCGATCGACTACCGCTATATCACCGTCGCGACGAATCAGTCCACAGACCGCTGGCTCCGCGCCGCCGTGGTGCGCGCGGGCAACTCTCGCGCCGTGCACCACGCTCTCGTGTTCGACGGCACGCTGCTCGATGTGCTCCTTAATGGCGGCGGCCTCGGCGGATTTTTCGCCGGTTACGTGCCCGGCTATGAGCAGACGTGGTTTCCCGAGGGCACCGGCAAGTTCCTGAAAGCGGGCACACCGCTGACGTTGCAGATGCACTATACCGCGACCGGCCAGGCCGAGACCGACGCCACCCAAATTGCCCTCTACTTCATGAGCGCACCGCCGACACGCCAGCTCTTCACGAAGGCGGCGTCCAACACCAGTCTTTCGATTCCGCCCGGCATGAAAGAGTACGAGCGCGAGGCGTCGTTCGTTGCCTCGACGACGAAGGATGTGATGCTCTACGAGCTGAATCCCCACATGCACTTTCGCGGCAAGCGCGTGCGCTTCGACGCCCTCTATCCCGACGGCACGAGCGAGACGCTCCTCAATGTCCCGCAGTACGATTTTAACTGGCAGTCGATGTACCGCCTCGCGCAGCCCAAACGCCTGCCCGCCGGCACCTCGATCCGCGTGCGCGGGGCCTTCGATAACTCCGCGCAAAATCCGGCCAACCCGGACCCCAAAGCCACCGTCGTCTTTGGCGAGCAGACGAGTGACGAGATGTTTATCGGATACGTGAACTACGCCGAACTCCCGGACAAAGTTGCGTCGACTAAGCCGCCCATCTTTGCGTCCACGAGTGTTGCCCGCGCCCGGGTCGGTGAACCCTTCAGCCTCCAGCTCAGCGTTACCAACCAAGCCACCTTCCGTGCCGCCTCACTGCCGCCCGGACTCTCACTCGATGCGAATTCGGGCGTGCTTTCCGGCACGCCTACGACCGCCGGCCGGCGCGCCGTCGTCATCACTGCGGACAACGCCGCCGGCTCCGCCGCCACCGTGGTCGACCTCGTGATCAGCGCCGCCACCGCCGCGCCGGTCTTCACCGTGCAACCGCAGAGCGTGCGCGCCGCCATCGGCGCGAATATCACGCTCACTGCCGCTGCCACGGGTTCGCCCAAGCCGACCTTTACCTGGTATTTCAAGGGCTCCGAATTCTGCAACACCACCGATCCCGTTTTGGATCTCACCAATATCACCGCGGCCTATGCGGGCGACTTCACCTGCGTCGCCTCCAACGCGGCCGGCACCGCGACGAGTGCGGCCGCCACCGTCACGCTCGATTTCAGCGGCCTCGTAAATCTCTCCGCCCGCGCGAGTGTCGGAACCGGTGACAATGTTGTCATTCCCGGCATCGTCGTGCGCGGCACCAAGCCCAAGACGCTCCTCATCCGCGCGGTCGGCCCCGCGCTCGGCGCTTTCGGCGTCCCCGGCACGCTCGCTAATCCGCTCGTGACCGTATTCGATTCGGCGAACCAGCCCGTGCTCGTCAATGACGACTGGAACAGCGTGCCCAATCTCGCGGCGCTCAAGGCGGCCTCACTTTCCCAAAATGCCTTTGCCCTCGCCGACGGCAGTCGCGATGCCGCGATTCTCACCACGCTCGCCCCCGGAAGTTACACGATCCAAGTCGCCGGGGTCGGCACCGGCGCGGCGGTGAATGGCGTGGCGCTCGTCGAGGTCTACGAGATCGATGCCGGCCCTACGACGCTGGTGAATCTCTCGTGTCGCGCGCGGGTCGGTACAAATGCCGATATCCTCACAGCGGGCTTTGTCATTCGCGGAGCTACCCCGCGTCGCCTGCTCATCCGCGCGGTCGGCCCTACGCTGGGCGGCTTCGGTCTCGCGGGGGTCTTGGCCGATCCCAAGCTCGAGATCATCGCGCAGGGTCAGAGCACACCGCTGGCGACCAATGATAATTGGTCCACGCCCGTCGCCCCAGCGACCGCGACCGCAGATCAACTTTCCACCGCCTTCACGAGCGTAGGCGCGTTTGGCCTGACGGCCGGCAGCAAGGATGCGGCGCTCATCGTCACGCTCCCGCCCGGCGCTTACACCGCGCAGGTCAGTGGCGTGGGAAATACAACGGGCATCGCGATCGTGGAAGTGTACGATTTGCCATAAGGGCAAAATACCGAATGACGAATAACGAATGACGAATGGGTCGCCTTCGTCATTCAACCTTCGTCATTCGGCATTCGTTATTCGGAATTCAGCGTCGCGCTCGCACCCTTAACCGAGCCGAGCGTAGGCCGTCGGTGCCGGCCGTATTTTACGGCACATCGTCGCAGGTCGCTTGTCTCGGCAAACCATCGCCCGTAGTCTGCGTCCAATCTATCGCTCATGCGTTTGCCTCGCCTTACCCGTGGCCTTTCCGGCCTGTTCGCTTGTCTCGTCGTTCTCCTGGCCCGCGCCGCGAACACGACCCCCGATACCCCGCTGGCGGCCAAGGAGTTGGCCCAAGGGTTTCGCGAGCACACCCTCATTGCCAAACCCCGCGCCACCCGGCGCGCGACCGCCGACGCCGATGAAGCCCGCGACCGCGTGCGCGTGCGGGCGAAGTTCGAGCACCTGAATGACCTGCGCGTCATCGAGCTCGACAATACCGATAATCTCGCCGACGCCATCACCCGACTCCAAGCCACCGGGCGTTACGATTTCGTCGAGGTCGACCGGATTCGGCACCTCGACGCGACGCCCAACGACCCATCGTTCAGCGCCCAGTGGGCGCTCAACAACACCGGCACCAGCGGCGGCTCCGTCGGCGCCGATATTAAAGCCGTCGCCGCGTGGGACATCATCCACGACGCGCCCAATGTGATCGTCGCCATCGTCGATACGGGCGTAAATCTCACGCACCAAGACATCGCGCCGAATCTCTGGATTAACCCCTCGCCCGGCAGCCTTAACGATCGCAACGGCGCCAACTTCGTCGGTGGTCGCGGCGCGATGGTCAGCGGCAATCCCACCGATGACGCCGGCCACGGCTCGCACGTCGCGGGTATCATCGGCGCGGTGGGCAACAACGGCGTCGCCACCTCCGGCGTCGCTTGGAAGGTGCAACTCATGGCGGTGAAAGTATTTCCCGCCAGTGGCTCGGGCTCCGTCTCGGATATCGCCGCAGGCGTGAACTACGCGCTCTCGCATGGCGCGCAGATCATCAACGCAAGCTACGGCGAAACCGGCAGTGCCGGCTTTTCGCAGACCGAGCTCAACGCGGTCTCGGCGGCCTTTGATCGCGGCGTGATCTTCGTCGCAGCGGCGGGTAATGAGGCGGCCAACCTCGACGTCGCGCGCCACTATCCTGCGAGTTTCTCGCTCGATAATATCGTCACCGTCGGCTCGACGACGCGCTCGGAGACGCTCGCGACGAGTTCGAACTACGGCACGACGGTCGATGTCCTCGCGCCCGGCGACAGCATCCTCTCGCTCGGCTACACCAACACCACGGGCACGGCCACACTCTCCGGCACCTCAATGGCGACCCCGCACGTCACCGGCGCGCTGGCTTTGCTCAAGGCCCAGTTTCCCAACGATACCTACCGCCAGCTCATCAACCGCCTGATGCGCGGCGCTGACATCATCCCGCGCTACGCCGGCAAATCGCAAAACGGCTCGCGCTTGAATCTCCTCCGCGCACTCACGACGACGACGAACCGGCCTTTCAACGACGACTTCGCCGAGCGCGCGCATTTAGCCGGGGACAATTTCCTCGTCCGCACGAACAACGCTGGCGCGACCCGCGAAAACTCCGAGCCCGCCCAAGTCGACGGCACGACCGGCGCTTCGCTGTGGTGGGAATGGACGCCCACGACCACCGCCGCCGTGCGCCTGACCACTTCCGGCAGCGGCATCGATACGGTGCTTTCCGTCTATACCGGGTCCTCGCTCCCGGGCCTCACCCTCGTCGCGAGTAACGACAACGATGGCACCGCACTCACCAGCCGCATCGATTTCATCGCGCAGGCGGGCACGACCTACCAGATCACGGTCGATGGCAAAAACGGCGCCACCGGCCTCACGTTGCTGAATCTCGGTACCGTGCCGGCCAATGACGCCTTTGCCACGCCCGTCGCGCTCAATGGCTTGAGCGATGGCGTGACCGCGACCAACGCCAACTGCACGCGCGAGACCGGCGAGCCGCGCATTCTGGGTTTCGCGGGCGGCACCTCACTGTGGTACAAGTGGACCGCGCCCCGGTCCGGGAAATTCCAGTTCGCCGCCGTCTCGACTGATTTCGATCCGTTGCTCGCAGTGTACACGGGATCTTCGCTCAGCGCGCTCACGCTCGTTTCATCGAACGATAATTCGGGTCCCGGGAGTTCGCAGACTTCCGCGCTCTGCCCGATCGACGCGATTGCGGGAACGACCTACTTGATCACCGTCGACTCGAAGAGCAGCAATGCGCTCGGCACCTTTACGCTGACCGTCAACGATGCGCTCTGGCAGGCCGATACAGGGAGCGCCACGGTGGCCGGTAGTGCGCTCACCGGTGCGCCCGCTGTCGGGACCAACGGCACGATCTACATCGGCAGCACCGATACGAACCTCTACGCATTTTCCTCGACCGGCACGCTGAAGTGGAGTTTTCCGACCGGCGGCTTGATCGACACCTGCTCTCCTGCGGTCGCCAGCGATGGCACGATCTACCTCGGGTCGAACGACGGCAATCTCTACGCCGTCAATCCCGACGGCTCGAAGAAGTGGGCGCATCTTTTTGGCACGACCACTGCATCGTTCTCCGTTTCCAATAGCCCCGCCATCGCCGACGACGGCACCGTCTATGTCAAAGTGAACGACGGCTATGTGTACGCCCTCAATCCTGCGGACGGTTCGCAAAAGTGGCGCGCAAACGTCAACGCGCTGATCTCTTATGCGAGTCCGGTGATCGCGCCTGACGGCACGATCTATCAGGGGTCGGAAGATAAAAAGCTCTACGCGCTCAATCCCGCGACCGGCGCGGTGAAGTGGACGTTCACCGCCGACAACGACATCTACACCGCCCCGGCTATCGATTCGTCCGGAAATATCTACTTTGGCGTAATCAACTCCGGCTGGTTCTACTCGATCACTTCGGCGGGCGTGCAACGCTGGGTTTACAAAGGCTCGACGACCGCCACCACCTCTTCGCCGGTGCTGAGCGCCGATGGGTCGACCGCTTACTTCGCCGCCTACGACAAGAAACTACACGCCGTCGCCACCGCCGACGGCACGGCGCGCTGGACGTACACGCTCGGCGACGAAGTGCGCGCCAGCTCTCCGGCCATCGATTCCAACGGCGTGATCTACATCGGTTGCTACGATTTCAAACTCTACGCGATCAATCCCGACGGCACCCGCAATCGCACCTGGTCCGTGGGTAACTGGATTCGCTCCTGCCCGGCGATTTCCGACCACACGCTCTACGTCGGCAGCAACGATCATAAGCTCTATGCGTTTGACCTTGGCACCGCGGGACCGGGCAATGGCCCGTGGCCGCAGTATCGCCATAACGCCCGTCGCCTCGGTCGCGCGGTCGTGGATTCGCTCGCGATCACCGTCGCGCCGGAATCGCAGGCGGGTGTGCTGGGGCGGTCCTTGACGTTGTCTGTAAATGCGACGGGCCAGGCACCTCTCACTTATCAGTGGAAGAAAGACGGCGTGGAAATCACGGGAGCCACCTCGGCCACCTACACCGTGGCGACGGTCACGGCCGCGACGGCCGGCAGCTATACCGTCACCGTTAGCGGGCCGCAGGGCTCTGTAACGAGCACGGCGGCGGTGGTCACCGCTGAAGTCGCCACCCCGGGTCGCCTCGTCAATCTTTCCGTCCGGACCACGGCGGGCACGGGCACGCAGATTCTCACAGTCGGCTTCGTGGTCGGGGCGGGTCCGGCCAAGGCCCTGCTCGTGCGCGGCATCGGCCCCAGCCTGACGCCCTTTGGCGTCGCGGGAGCTTTGGCCGATCCGAAACTAGACGTGTTTTCGACGACGGCGACGGCGGCCGTGGCGAGCAATGACAACTGGGGCGGCGGTGCCACGCTGCGCGATGTGTTTTCGTCGGTGGGAGCGTTTGCGCTCAACGCCACCTCACTCGATGCCGCGCTGCGGACGAGTTTGTCGGGGGGAAATTACACCGCGCAAGTCACCGGCACCGGCGGCGCGACGGGCATCGCCTTGGCCGAGGTCTACGATCTCGATCCGACCCCGCTGGGGACGACGCTTCCGGGTGCGGTCAGCCGCCTGCTCAATGTCTCGGCCCGGGCACAAGTCGGCACGGATGCGGGTGTGCTCATCGCCGGTTTTTCGATTTCCGGAAACCTGCCGAAGACCGTACTCATTCGCGGCATCGGACCAGCGCTGACGCCCTTTGGCGTGACCGGCGTGCTCGCGAATCCAAAACTGGAACTCTACCGCGGCGCTACGTTGATCCAGAGCAACGACGACTGGGGCGCCACGACCGTCAACGGCGGTACGACCGCGCTGAGCACTACGTTCACGCAAGTTGGCGCGTTTGCCCTCACGAGCACGAGCAGCCGCGATGCCGTGCTCCTCGTCACGCTCGCGCCGGGCACTTACACGGCGCAGGTGAGCGGGGTAAACAGCACGACGGGAGTGGCGCTAGTGGAGGTTTACGAAGTCCCCTAGCCCGCGCATCGACTCGCGCATCAGATTCTCAAGCCGCCCCCGCGCTTAGCCGCAGGGGCGGTTTTTTGCGTAGTCCGACGCCGCGCGGGGCGATGCGCCGAGGAGAGTTACGCGAAAGTGATCCTGTACGCACGTATGCGTATGTCGGCTTCCGCGCGAGCGCGATAAAATGGGCACGCTTTCGGTCTTCTTTCACTGCTTCCACTCGCCCTCGTCTGCCTTGCCACACCCTTGCCATGAAAATCGTTCGCTTACTCCTCACTCGTTTCCGTCCGCTCGGCGCTCTCTTGGCCGCTGCGTTAATCTCGGCCCCGGCACTGCATGCCCAAGCCCAGTTTGCCGGTACCTACATCGGCACGATCAATACGAAGGTCACCGTGCCGATCGTCGGCACCATCGAGTCGGCGGCCGGTGGTTACATCGCCACGGTCGCGGCGGATGGCACGATTAATGTCTCCGGCTTGTTGACCGGCACGGTCTCGGCGAGCGGTGCTGTCACATTCAACACCGGATCGGGCATCGCGACGCTCGGCATTCGCTCGGCCACGATCGCCAACAACCAATTCAGCTCCAACTACGGCGACGTGCTGGGCAACGGCACCACCCAATTCCGCTTCAATCCCAGCGGTTCCTTCACCGCGGCACCCGGTGGCGGGACGGGCGGCGGCGGGACCGGCGGTGGCGGTACCGGCGGCGGTGGCGGCGGCACAGGTGGAGGCGCCGGTTCTGCTGGCTCCGATCTGCTGGCCTATTACTCGTTCAACGATGCCTCGAATCCGTACAAGGACGACTCCGGCCGCGGCTTCAACCTCGCTCCCGTCGGCGGGACGACGACGAGTGTGACGGGTCGCTTCGGAAATGCGCTCAACACGAATGGCGTGCGCTTGCGCGTACCCGTCAACTCCTCCTTCAGCGTCAGCGCATACACGATCTCGTACTTCGTTAAGGTGCAAGGCCCGGGCAACTGGAATCCGCGCATGGTGGCGGTGCAGCCTCCCGGGACTTCGACGCACTATTACGGCACATACCTCAACGGCTCCTCGTCCGCTCAGCGGCAGTTTGCCTCGTATCACATTTCCTCCGGCGCCGCTCGCATCTATCTCTCGCCAACCAACGCCCTCTTGCCGACCAACACGACGTCCGACTGGCAGCACATCGTCGTCACGCACAACGGCTCGACCGTGGTCCTCTATCTTAACGGTGTCGCCGTCCTCACGCAGGCCAACGCAGGCGCGACGCAATCGTTTGCGAACGCGATGCTCAGCATCGCCGGCTCGGACAACGGCCTCGATCTCTTCCAGGGTCAACTCGACGAGATTCGCATCTATAATCGCGCTCTCACGGTCGACGAAGTGACTTCGCTGCGAAACGGCACGGCGGTCGGCACCGCCGCTTCTGGGACCAACACCGCCGCCGCCATCACTGGCGATGTCATCGCCGGCCCCGCCAATCTCACTGGCTACCGCAATCGCGTGGGCCAGTCGTTTCAGTTCCTGCTCACGGGCGCGACGAGCGGCGGGGTGTGGGGTACCGATGTTTACACGGATGACTCGTCGGTCGCTCGCGCCGCGGTGCACGCTGGCGTAATCGCACCCGGTGAGACCAAGACCGTCACCGTCACGGTGCTGCCGGGTCAATCGAACTATGCGGCCAGCACGCGGAATGGTGTGACGACTTCGTCGTGGGGCGCGTGGAGCGGCAGCTATTCCTTCGCTGGCGCCAGCGGCGGGACCTTCTCCGGCGGCACGACGACGGCCGTCGCGGCCATCGCAACCGGTTACACCCCGGTCAGCCTGAGCTATACGGTCGGAGGTCGCCTCGTGCTGCCGGTTTCGATCACCGGTGTCGGTCCCTTTTCCTACCAGTGGTATCTGAATGGCAACCTGATCAACGGCGCCACCGCCAATCCCTACGTGATCAACTCACTCACGGCGGCCGCCGCAGGTACGTACTCGGTGCGCGTAACAAATCCCGGCGGCACCACCCAGCCGATCACCGTTGGCACCGTGGCCGTCGGCGCGAGTGGCGCTCCCACGTTCACTGTCCAACCGTTTAACAAGGTCGTAGCGCCCGGTGATACCTTTGCCCTCGGCACAGTCGCCACGGGCGCTAACGTGACCTACCAGTGGTTCCGCAATGGCAGCACGCTCGCAGGCGAAACCGGCTCGATTCTCCTTCGCCAGAATGTGAATGCGAACGACGCCGGCCAGTACACGGTGCGCGTGACCAACAGTTCGGGCTCGGTCACATCTTCGCCGGCCACGGTCACGCTTAATCCACTGGCCTCCACGCTGCGCAATATCTCCGTACGGACGAACCTCTCGGCTGGCGGCGACGTTACGCCGGGCTTCGTAATTCGCGGCAGCGGTACCAAGCGCGTGCTCGTCCGCGCAGTCGGCCCGGGCCTCGCGCAATTCGGCGTGGCCGGCACCAATCCCGATCCGAAATTCGAAGTTTTCCGCGGCAGCACCAAGATCGCGGAAAACGATACGTGGGACCCGTCACTCGCCGCGACGATGACGGCAGTGGGCGCGTTCGGCCTGCAGGCGGGCAGCAAGGATGCCGCGGTATTGGTGAATCTCACCGCCTCCGCAGGCGGCGAAAATTACAGCGTTCGCGTCTCCAGCAACGGCACGTCATCAGGCATCACGCTCGTCGAAGTCTACGACGCCGACACCGCGCCGACGAGCAAGCTCGTGAATGTCTCCGTACTCGGTCAATCGGGCACGCAGGCCGACGTGCTCATCCTCGGTCTTTCGCTCCAAGGCACCGGCCAGCGCACGCTCCTCGTGCGCGGCGTGGGCCCCACGATCGGCACGGCCTTCGGCGTACCCGATGTGCTGGCCGACCCGCAGCTCACCCTCTACGACAGCAACACCCGAGCCGTTATCTCCAACGATGATTGGAACGGCGCGGACTTCGTCTCCGAACTCGCCACGGCGAGCGACTACGTCGGGGCATTTAAACTCCCCGGTGGCAGTGCCGACGCCGCCACTCTCACGCTGCTCGATCCGGGTGCTTACACGATCCAAGTGAAAGGCGCCGCCGATGCCACCGGTCGCGCGATCATCGAGGTGTACGAAGTGCCCTGATTTTTCGGGGCGGTTTAAAGTGTCGGGGCGTGATGCCCTTCCGACTTCTCACCGCTCCTGCCCCTTTCGCCAAGCCCTCAGCCAGCGAGGCGAAGACTGAAGCAACGGCCGCCGGTGCCCTCGAGGTGCCGGCGGCTTTTCTTTCCTAGACCCGAGCGACCACGGCCCGGTCGCAGACGCAATCGACGATTTAAGCCGCCTTGCCCTTCCACGTCGGCACGACCGACGCGGAGAGGCCCCAGAGCGCGCCATCAAAACCACCCGCCGTCGCGATGAGTCGGCAGAGTTTTCGACGCGCGCGGAAGAGGCGCATCTTGGTAAACTCGAAGGTCCAGCCCGTTTCCTCGCAGATTTCGAGGATCGATTTCTGCTCGAGTTCGAAGAGCACGATCACACGGCGATCATCGGCCTTGAGCCGACCGAGTAGTTTCTCGAGCATTTCCCGCGTCGCCAGGCGTTCGCCCGGCGAGCGCGCGTGCTTTTCATCCGTGACGCGCTCCAGCATATCGGTCTCCCACTCCGCCAGATCGGCCCAGCGCAATTCGGGGCGGCGCTGATGCGCGCGCCAGTGGTCCATGCACGTGGTCACCGCGATGCGTGACACCCAGTGCGTAAAGGGCGCGTCACCGGCGTACTGGCTGAGGCGGGCAAACATCTTCATGAAGACCTCCTGCATGAGATCCTCCTCGGCCATGCGCCGCGGACGGCGCGCGCGCACGATGCGCAGCACGACGGGCCGCACATGGTCGAAGAGAGCGCGCGCGGCGAGTTGGTCGCCGGCCTGCACCCGCGCAATCCAGACGGGCATCATGGTCTCATAGTCTACTTCGCCTCGCCCCGCAGCCGCGACGGGAAGCGTTGAAATGGTGGGGGCGGAGGAAAAATCGGTGAGTTTATTCGGGTACATAAAAATTTGGCTTGGTTAATTGGTGGGCCTGCATTTTCGCACCGGCATTGTAGAGAGCCCAAAATGCTCCATCGGCGGTGCCTTTGGCCGTGTCGACGCGCACCACCGCGCGAGCCACGCGAAGGGCGGCGTCGGGCTGGCCGGATTTTGCGAGGGCTTCGACGCAGATGAGCCCCGCGCGGACCAACCGCTTTTGCCACTCCGAGACGGCCGCAGGCGGTTCGCCGGGATTCGCGGGACGCTTGGCCATCAACTGCGCGCGAACCCAGGCCGGACCCTCGGCGAAAAATTTCTCCAAGTTGGTCGCCGCCGCCGCTTCCGCGTAATTTTTCTGAGCGACGGTGCGGGCCAGCCAGTGGCGCATATATTCCCACCAAAGTGGATTGTCGTGCGGGAGCACGCGGGGGAAATCCATCCAGATCGTCGTATCATGCTGGAGGCCGAGTGTGATCGTGTAGAGCAGACGCGCCGCACCCTCATCGCGTGGATCACGGCGCAGGTTGGCCACCGCCTGCTCGCGGCGCTCTAGGAGCGTAGCTCGGGCCGGGGGGTAGATCTCAACGAATTTTTGGATGCGCCAGCCAATCTGGGAAAACAAAATGTCATCCGACGATGACGGTGGGTGGTCGACCAGCCACAGCACGGCATCGAAGGCGCCCGATAATTCACCACGCGCGCGCAGGGCATTGTGGAGGTCGTAGCGAAGCGCGCGATCATTTCCCCCCGCAGCCGCCAGCGCCTCGGTGAGAAAAGTGGCGTAATTTTTTCCCGCGACGTTGGCTTGGAGCGCGTTCAGCAAGTCCGGGCCGACGAGGTCACGCAGGCGGTCCTGTTCCTGACCATCGGCCTTCAGAATCACGATCATCCCGCTATGGGTGTCGTCGCTCGCTCGCCGTAGTGTGCCGGCATCATCCCAAGTCGTCTCCACACAGATATAGTTCGACTGAAGAAATTCGCGGCCCGCCGTGGTGAGTCGAAGTTGGCGGGCGGCCCGCTGATTTTCCTCCTTCGTCGGCACTGCCACATGCACGACGACGAGCTTACCCTCGGCCTGGGCGCGGCGCAGCGCGTCATCCACGCGGCCCTCGACTATGAGGTCGGGCACGAAGGCCGTCTCCGGCATCGCGACACTAAGCGGCGCGGCATCATGAAATCCCACCAGCGTCAGGGTCGCACCCTCCAGCGGGAGGCTCGACCGTCGCAACTGCCAGCCGCCGCGATCTCCATTTTCATACCCATCATCATCTCCGCGGTACCATTGCTCCTGATGCTGGTCGGAGGTGCGTAGGATCAAACTCATCACCCCCACCGGCACGCCACCACGCGGCAGATAGTTTGATCGCTCGGCATAAAAGAAACCGGGCCCGTCAGCAAAGGCCGATTCCTTACCGCTGTTGAGTAGCGCGGATGTAAACTGGTGGCTGCCCGCCCCGTCGGGATTAAGCAATCCGAGGTACTCTGCCGGAGTAAACAAGGGCGCGATCTCGAACCAGAACATGCTGTTTTCGTTCCGGCTCCAGACCCAATCCCCGCCCGAAGCGAGCCCGTTGACATGAAATTGCCGCAGACCCGCCGCACTGCCACTCCGCGAATTTTCGTGCAATACCAATGGCGGAAAAGCCTCGCCGCGCCACACAGCCGCACGGCTGCTGACGCTCACCGCACCCTCGCCATTGCGGAGGCGCGGCGCCAGCACCCCCGGCAGTTCCATGTACATGCCAGGTCGCCAAATATTTTCGATTTTGAGCGCACCGCCGCCGGCCAGTTCCTGCGCGACCGAACGGAATCCGAGCGGACGAACACTCATCCCGGTCGCCGGCATTTGCGCGAGACGGTTTTCCCCGAACCGCCAGCGGCGGACTGAGTCCACCAGCCATATGTCGTCGCCGGGGACGCGATTCTTCACCTCGTAATCGACCCCTACTCGTACACTCACTTTCTGCTTAGCACTGTCGGACGGCATGTAGAGCGTGGACGCTCCCGGGCGGGCCGTGGCCGCGGGCAGAGAATAGCGCTTCAGGCCGGTCCACGATTGCATCTGCGCGCGGCTCCACGGCCAGACCTGCACCACCAGCGCCGCCGCGATCACGGCCCCCGCCGTCACGCCTCGGGCCAGAGCCGGCCGACGGCAGAGATACTGGAGCGGGACCACCACCAAGGTGGTGAGCAAGATCAGGCCGATCGCCAAGGTGGCCCGCGTGACGAGCACCGACGCATCGACTGGGCCGATGCCGTTCGACTGCAAACCAGCCGCCAGCACGAGACCACCGAGGCCGGCCGCCACCACGGCCACCAACGACCAGGCGAGGAAGCGGGCCAGGTTATCCGTCTGCATCGCGATGAGCAGCGCGGTACCCAGCACGATGCCCATTCCGAGCGTGTTGACCGCGACGGCGCGCACGATCTCCCCGAAGCCCATGCCGATGTCGAGCCACCACAGTGTGGTGAAGACCGAAGGCCACAGGCACAACAGCACGACGAACCCGAAGAGCTTGGCCGCGAGCAACCGAGCGCCGGAGATCGGGCGCACGCGCCAGCCCGCCGCTTCCGCGAGCAGAGGATCGTCATGCACGAGGCGTGGCACCAACAACCAGCCAGCCACGAGATGCAGTATCCAAAAAAACATGACCGAATGATGCCGCTCATCCTCTGCGCCCAGGCGGTTCAGCCGAAAGCCGATGAATTGCACGACGATGATCGCCCCCCACCCGAGCAGCAGGAGCCAGAGGCGGCGCAGGTCTTTTTTGAAAATATGCCAGATCAATTTCATGGGGTAGCGGGCAACACGGGGAAGGGCTCGGCTTTTATTTCGCGGTCAAAGCGAACCTCTTCCTCGTAACGCAGAACGACGAGCTTGGCGCCGTCGAGCCAGCGCGGACGTGCGCCGTCTTTGGCCTCGTCGGCTTCCCGCGGGATAATGCCGTTCACACTCGGCCACCATAGTTCCTGGGTGCCGACGATCAGGGAGTTGTTTTTACCCTCGAAGCCCCAGAGGCGCACGGCCTCGCCGCGTTCGCGGTTGACGAGCACAATGCTCTCGCTGGGATGATCCGCGCGATAGAATTGGTTCACCAACGCAGGCCGGTATCGACCGTAGCGAGTCCAATTGGGCGTGCTCGAGACGAGGGAAATGCGCACCTCGCCGTCCGCCCACGCCGTGCTGACGAGGCGCAGAGAACTGCCATCGGAGTGGGCCTGAGCGCCGCCGCTTAACGGCAACTCCCAATCGATCTTGGGCCGCCAGAGGGTCACGTGGACATCGCCACGGTAAGCGGCGGGCTCACGGCCCAGGCGGTGCGCGTGCCACCCTTCCGTCATGAAGCTCAGGCCGGTATTGCGCAGATCGGCAGTCGGGAAATTTGGACCGCCGAGGTAGGCCGTCCGCGCGAGCTCCGGGAACTTTCCCTTGAGTCCGAGGGCCAACCACTCCGCCGGACCGGGCCAGGTGCCACTGGCGAAATCGCTGTGCCAGTAAGCTTGCCGGCCATCCGCCCATCGCCATTCGTGATCCGCGGCGACTCGCGTGGCAAAATCCTCCGGTACTCCATGTACGGTGTACTTCACGCGAACCTGGTTACGCTGCGATTCCACCTCTCCGGAAACGCCGATCTTAATTCCCGCGGCCTGCGGTGCCGTACGTGGCGCAGGCGTCCAAAAGCGGGAGAGATCCCAGCGTCCCGCCGAACTGATCAGGCCCAAAATGACCGCGACCGCCATCAACCCCACCCCACGCCAACGGCGGCGCTGGATAAATTGAACCGCCAACGCGCCCGCACCTCCGAGGACAAACAGGGGCGGCACCAGCAGGCGACTTGTCTCGTCGGCCCCGTGGGTTAAATCGGTTTGCAATTCCTGGCTCATCACCCGGGTAAGAGTCCCCGAGAGCACGAAGGCCACGCATGCGCCGATCACAGCGGCAAGGAATTGCCCGATGTTCGGCGTAAACGCCGCCAGTACCAGCGAGACAGACACGAGGACAAATTGTCCGTCGAGCACGGCCAGCGCGGCGTGCGCCATTTGGCCGGCATCATAGCCGCAGACGATCCACCAGCGCAGCGAGACCACGAGCGGAACGAGGCCGAACATGAGCGTCGCGCTGAGCAGCTTGGCCGCGAGCAGGCGCACGCCGCCGACGGGACGTGTCACCCAGAAATTGTCTGAGCCCACCAAGCCGTCTTCCTGGACGAGTTGCGCGGTCAACAAGGCGCAGACGATCATATCGAGCGCGAGGAGGGTGTACTCCATGAGTTCGAAAATGGACAAGTCATCGATGGTGACCGAATCGTGTCGACCGGCCCAGACCCCAACCTCGTTCTTCGTGATCAAGAGAATCGCCCAGCACGCCAACGGCGCGCCGAGGCGGCGCAGGTCCTTGAGGACGATGTGCCAGACGAGTCTCACGCGCTCGCCTCCTTTTTCTCGGCGCGGGAAGACTTGGTAAGGGTGACAAAAATTTCGCGCAGCGACATGGGGGTCGCGTTGATCTCCACGTCGCCGAAGCGCAAGCGCCAGCCGTCCTCGGTGGCCTCACCGGCGTAGTTGGTCTCGACGAAGCGCGTGAGCGCGCCGGAGCGTTGCCACTCGAGCCAGCCGTTCGCGGCGGAAGCTGATTCGGGGGCGTCGGTGACCTCCACGCGGCGGAAGCGCCCGAGGAGAGCTTCGGTGGGTTCGCTCAGGCGCAGTCGACCGGCCTCGATCACAGCGACGTGATCGGCCAGGCGCTCGACCTCCTCGATGTCGTGCGATGAGACGAGGACGGTCCACTCGCCGAGGGCGGAAACCTCGAGCACGCCGCGTACGAATTCGTCGCGCACGACCGGATCGAGACCGCTAAAGGGTTCATCGAGCACGAGGAGTTTAGGGCGGTAGGCGAGCGAGGAAAGCAGCGAGGCCTTCATTAACATGCCCCGCGAGAGGTGCTTTA
Source organism: Opitutaceae bacterium (assembly GCA_965227745.1). Lineage (GTDB taxonomy): Bacteria > Verrucomicrobiota > Verrucomicrobiia > Opitutales > Opitutaceae > GAS368. The sequence goes on from OZ245769.1 coordinate 1,134,390, forward strand.
ACTTCCGATCGGTCGGGAGGGCGAATTGCTCAGAAAGAGTTTTCTCCAAGGCGCGGTCCCAGGTCGGGTAGAAGGGGCGGCAGTAGTCGATGAACTGGCCGACCGTCATCCAGAGCGGCAGTTGCTGGTTTTCCGAGACGTAGCCGATCTGGGCGAGTTCGCGCTCGCCGAGCTTCCGGGAATCCACGCCGAGCACACGGGCGATGCCTGACGTCGGCTGGATCAAATTCATGAGCATCTTCAGCGTTGTGGTCTTGCCCGCACCATTGGGTCCGAGGAGGGCGGTCACGCTCCCGGTCGGCACGATGAGATCGAGTCCCTGCACCGCCTCCGTGCGTCCGTAGCGACGCGTGAGATTCTGCGTTTCGATAATGTTCATGGGCTATGGGCGTGAATATTTTCAACTGCGAAGGGCGCGAAGAGACGCGAAGATGAGTAGAAGGCGGAAACAAGAAGGGCGAAGGAGCCGGAGTAAAACAGAGCCCAGGGAACGGCAGCAGCGGGTGTAACCCGATGATGACGCACGGCCGGCGTGGTTCTTAGCGTTGGGCAGGGAATAATTTGTCTGCTCATGTTCGTTTCTCGTTTTCGTTTTTAGGCACCGCCGAGTTTCTTCCAGTGCGCGGCGACGGCTTGCTGCACGTCGTCGAGGTCGAGACCGAGTTTCTTGGCCTCCACGACGAGCCATTCGACTTCGGCGCCGAGGAGATCGGCGCGGTCTTTGCGACCGCCGGCCTCGCGCTCGGCGACGATGCTGCCGACGGCGGGCGTCGTGATGAGGACACCTTCGGCGACCAGCGCGGCGACGACTTTGTGCGCGGTGTTGGGGTTGACCTTCAGCTCCTGGCTCAGCACGCGGACCGAGGGGAATTTATCGCCCGGACGGAGTTGGCCGCCCACGACCGCCTTCTTGACCGCAAACAGGATTTGCTCCGCGACGGGCAATCCAGGCTTGAGGTCGATGGAGAACGGAAGCACACTGTTCTAGTCGCACTAATACAGTTAGTACGGCAAGCCTTTTTTTGGCAAACAGCGATGAAACGGCGGGGGCCCAGTCGAAAAAGTTGCCCGGCGCACTTCGTTTCCCAGAGGAGGAAAACGTCATGACACCCGCACCGGCAGAAAAGCCTTCCCACCCCTCCCCTCACCCGCCTGAATCGGTTCTCGTGGCCACAACTCAGACTATCGGCGCCGAGGAAATACACACCGCCATCAACCGGCTTGCGACCGCCATTTCCGAGCGGCACGGCCTGGCGCAAAAGATCGTGTTGCTAGGAGTCGCCAATGGCGGAGTCGAGCTCGCGCGCCGTCTCGCGGCTCGTCTCGGCAAAGTCGCGCCGAAATTGACGGCGATGACGGGTACGGTGGACATCTCGTTTCACCGCGACGACATCGGACGGCACCCGATTCCGAAGGAATTTGCGCCGACGCATATTCCCACCGACGTGCATGGGGCGACGATCATTTTGGTGGATGATGTTTTGTTTTCGGGTCGCACGGTGAAGGCGGCGCTCGATGAGCTGTTTGATCACGGTCGGCCAGCCAAGGTAGAGTTGGCGGTCTTGGTGGATCGAGGCGGGCAGTTGCTGCCGATCGCGGCGGACTATGTCGGGATGAAGCTCCCGACTACGGCGGAGGAAAAAGTGGTCGTCACGATGGAGGCGGATGCCGCGCTGGACTCGATTCGGGTCGAGACGCCGGCTGTGCCCGCCAAGAAGTCACCACCCGCCCGGGTCCACGGGATTCCGAAAGCGAAACTCTAACCTCGATACTATTTTATGCCTTGGACGCGCAAACACCTCATCACGCTCGAGGAACTCTCCCTCGCTGAGATCGAGCAGATTCATTCCACCGCGGTGGCCTTCAAGCGCACGCTCTCGCGCAGCGTGAAAAAAGTCCCCGCCCTGCGCGGCAAGACCATCGTGAATCTCTTTCTCGAGCCGAGCACGCGCACGCGCATGGCTTTCGACATGGCGGCGAAGCGCCTGAGTGCCGACGTGATTTCCCTCGATGGCGCGAGCAGCAGCACGACGAAGGGCGAGACCCTGCGCGACACAGCGGAGAACATCCAGGCCCTCCAGGCCGACATGATCGTGATCCGCCACGCCGCGGCCGGTTCGCCACTGTACCTCTCTCGCATCCTCGACATCCCGGTGATCAATGCGGGGGACGGCGCGCACGAGCACCCGACGCAGGGTCTCCTCGACACCTTCACCATGAAGGAGCACCTCGGTTCGCTGAAGGGGCGCAAAGTCGTGATTTTGGGCGACATTCTTTTCAGCCGCGTGGCGCGTTCCAATATTCACGCGCTGGTGAAGATGGGAGCGGCGGTGACGCTGGTCGGGCCGTCGACACTAGTGCCGCACTGGTTGACACCAATGGGCGTCAGCGTGTCGTACGATTTGCGCAGTGCGCTCGCGGATGCGGAAGTCGTGATGCTGCTACGCATCCAGCACGAGCGGCAGTCGAGCGGGCACTTTCCCTCGCTGGGCGAGTACACGAGCATGTTTGGCCTCAACAAGACCCGTGCGAGCTGGCTCAACCCGAAAGCGATCATCATGCACCCCGGCCCGATCAATCGCGGCGTGGAAATCGACAGCGACCTCGCCGACGGCGACCGCAGCGTGATCCTCGAACAGGTGACTAACGGCATCGCCGTCCGCATGGCGGTGCTTTATCTCTGCGCCGGCGGCCAGCCGGAGCTCGTCACGCCGGTAGAGTAAAACTGTGATTTTTTGGCCACGAAAAACACAAGAAGTCACAAAAAAGAGGCGATGAAGTTCGATCACATCAATCAACTCTGTGATGTCGTGAGGGAAACGAGTTTTGCCATTCACAAGTGCCACCGGAACGGACATGTAGAGAAAATTTACGAGAACGCGCTGGCTCATCGCCTCCGCAAAAAAGGCCTGGAAGTTCGGCAGCAGCACCCGCTTTCCGTCTATGACGAAGACGGCACGCTGCTCGGGGATTTTTACGCAGATCTCTTTATCGAGAACCAGCTCATCGTGGAATTGAAAGCCACGCGCAGTGTGGCGGAGGAACATATTGCGCAGCTACTGGGTTACCTTAAATCCAGCCGAATCGAAACCGGCCTTCTCATCAACTTCGGATCGCCGATCCTTCATGTGAAAAAATATCTCATGACAGACAACAGCGTCGTCTGATTTTTGTGACTCTTTGTGTTTTTTGTGGCCATACCTCTGACTGATTTCTCCGATGTCTAATCTCTGGATTCAAAACGCCCGGGTCATCGATCCTGCCGCCAAGCGCGATGCGCGGGGCGATCTCTTTGTCTCGGAGGGCAAGATCGTGCCGTCGCTCTCCGCCGCCGCGAAAAAGCGCGCGAAGAAAATCGATGCCGGTGGTCTCGTGGCCTGTCCGGGCCTCGTCGATATTCACGTCCACTTTCGCGAGCCGGGGCAGACGCACAAGGAGACCATCGGCACCGGCACCCGCGCGGGCGCCGCGGGTGGATTTACCACCGTGGTTTGCATGCCGAATACGTCGCCGGTGGCGGACACGGCCGGGACGATCCAGTTTATCAACGACGCCATTCGCCGCGATGCGGTGATCAAGGTGCTGCCCACGGGCTGCATCACGGCGGGGATGAAGGGGCAGGCCCTCGCCCCCATCGGTTCTCTGAAGCGCATGGGCGTCGTGGCCATCACCGACGACGGTGAGTGCGTGCAGTCGAACGAACTCATGCGCCGCGCGTGCGAGTACGCCAAGATGTTTGACTTGCCGCTGATGGACCACTGTCAGGACGCGTCGCTCACGGAGAAGGCCGTGATGAACGAGGGCGTGGTCTCCACGCGCCTCGGCCTCAAGGGGTGGCCGCATGCGGCGGAGGATATCATCGTCGCGCGCAACGTCATCCTCTCCGAGTACACCGGCGCGCACATCCACATGCAGCACATCTCGTCGCGCTACTCGGTGGAAATCATCCGCCGCGCCAAGGCTCGTGGTGTGAAAATCTCCGCGGAGGCGACGCCGCACCATATCGCGCTGACCGACGAGGCGCTAGTGACTTACGACACGCACTTTAAGATGAACCCGCCGCTGCGCACCGAAGCGGACCGTGTCGCGCTCATCGCCGGGCTCAAGGATGGCACGCTCGACTGCGTGAGCACCGATCACGCGCCGCACACAGACTACGAAAAGGACAAGGAATTCGACTACGCGCCCAATGGCATCCTCGGCCTCGAGACCGCGCTGCCCATCACGCTCGAAATCCTCGTGCGTCAAAACAAGTTCAAGCTGCCCTTTGTCATCGACCTCATGACACGGCGCCCGGCGGACCTGATGAAGCTGCCGGCCGGCACGCTGGCCGAGGGTGCAGCGGCGGATATCTGTATTTTCAATCCCGACGAAAAGTGGCTCTACGACGCCAAGAAAGGCTTCAGCAAGTCGAGCAACTCGCCCTGGTCAGGCCAGACGCTGACCGGCCGCGTGAAGACGACGATCGTCGACGGGCGCGTGGTGTACGATGGGAAGACGATTGTGAAATGAGGGAGGGGAAGGGCGAACAACGAATGACGAAGCAGACGGGGCGAACGGCAGCGTAAACCCAGCATTCGCCCTTCGTCATTAGGTCGTTGCCCGGTGCTTGCCGAGGCCCGTTTTTTCGTTCGCACTCGTCGGTCATGCCCACCCTTCCCGCCCCTGTCGTCTACAGCCTCGAGCTTGGCTTGGCGTTGGTGGGAGCGATGCTGCTTTGGCGATATGCCTTCTCGCCGACGGCCCGCGCCGAACCGAGGAGCGCGCGACTGAGCACATGGGAGGCGCCGCTGTCTGATTTCATGCTTTTCCTCTGGTGCGTGTTTTGCGGCGGCCTCGTGTTGCCCCTCATCGCACAGTTTGCGGTGGCGCGTCCCCTTGGCCTCGAAGGTGAAGCCAAAACGGTGTTGATGAACGGCTGCTTTCAGGGCGGCATGCTGCTCGGAGTCGGGGCGCATTGGTTTCTATTTGGTGGCGGGAAGCAGGTGCCACCGCCCACCGAGCCGTGGCCGTTGGCCCCGGCCTTGGCGGCGGGATTCGCCACGTTTCTGATGTGCCTGCCGTTGGTGTTACTCGTGACTCTCGCGTGGGGGGCGCTGCTGAACCTCGTGGGCATCCCGCGCGAGTCGCAGGATGCGATCACCTTTTTCCGGACCAGCAAGTCGCCGCTCCTCATCGGATTGATGGCGGTGTTTGCCACGGTCATCGCCCCAATTACGGAAGAACTCATTTTCCGATCAGGGATGTTTCGCTTCGTGCGGACACGGTTGCCGCGCTGGGCGGGGCTGCTGCTGCCAGCGTGCCTGTTTGCGGCGCTGCACGGGCATTTGCCCAGCTTTGCGCCACTGGTGGTGCTGGGGCTGGTCTTTTCGCTGGCCTACGAGCGCACGGGGCGCATCGGTACCTCGATGGTGGCGCACGCGACATTCAATCTGCACAACGTGGTCCTGCTCTTTATCGCGCCCGACCTCTCGTGATCGATGCACCCGTTTACGCCAATTCAGGCCGACTCGGTTTCCTCGCTGGGTGAGGAAAAATTGATCACGGCGATTCGCCGCTGGCTGGGGACGGCGTCGCCCAAGGCGCCGTTTGGGATCGGGGACGATTGCGCGGTGCTGCCGGCGTCGCTGCGGCGGCAACTCATTACGGTCGATCCGGTGATTTATCCGCGGCACTTCAACGACCTCGTGCCGCCGCGTGACGTCGGCGCGAAGCTTTTGAAACGCAACCTGAGCGACCTCGCGGCGATGGGAGGTCGGCCGACGGCGGCGGTGCTCGCGCTCACGCTCGATGCGCGCACGAGCGTAAAGTGGCTGGAGCAATTTTACCGCGGACTCGCCGCCTGTGCGCGACAGTATCGCGTGCCCATCGTGGGCGGCGATATCGCGCAGGCCGATGGCACGGTGGCGGCGAGCCTCACGCTGCTCGGCGAATCAGCCGGGCCGCGCGTGGTGACGCGCACGGGCGCGCGGGTGGGCGACTGGATTTATGTAACGGGTGAACTCGGCGCGAGTTTGCCGACGCGACATCATGTGAGCTTTACGCCGCGGCTGGCGGAGGGCGCCTGGCTCGCACGGCAACGCGACGTGCGCGCGATGATGGACGTGAGCGACGGGCTCGCGAAAGATTTGCGCGCACTCACGCCGGCGGGCGGTGCGCCTGCGCTCGAGGCGGCGGCGCTGCCGTTGCGCCAGGGAGTGAAGAGGGGCGACGGTGAGACGGTGGGACCGAGCCGAGCGGACCTGCGCGGCGCGCTGACGGATGGCGAGGATTACGAGTTGGTATTCGCGCTCGCGGGGCAGGCGGACCGGGAGAAATTTGCGGCGGCGTGGAAGCGGGCGTTTCCGCGCGTGCGGTTGAGCTGTATCGGCCGCTTTGTGAAAGCGAAGGAGTTGCCGAGTACCGCGATAAGAATGGCGGACTATCAGGGGTATGAGCATCTCACGGAAGGTGGCGGACGTCTTGACGGCGCGCCCGGAGGTCGCGCCCTACCCTCGGAGCCGGAGAGCGAAAGCACGTGATCCGCGATTGATATGAGCACGATTCTCGAACGATTGCGCGCGGGGGTGACGACGGCGTCGGCGGAGGAGACGCAGGCGCTCGCCTTGGAGTTGGCGGCGGTGTTGCCGCGCGAGGCCACGCTGGCGCTGCACGGCAATTTGGGCGTGGGGAAGACGACGTTTGTGCAGGGGCTGGCGCGGGGCTTTGGGCTGACGGAGCCGATCACGAGCCCGACGTTTACGATCTTCACGCTGCATCGCGGGCATGGGCCGGCGGCGCGAACGCTTATTCACCTCGATGCGTATCGGCTCGAGCGCGCGGACCAGATCGATGCGCTGATGCTGGAGGATTTTCTGACGCCGCCGTACTGCCTCGCGGTGGAGTGGCCGGAAAATATCGCGGGTTGGCTGCCGCGGGAGACGCTGCATTTCGATCTGGGGATTGCGTCCGACGAACGGCATACACTGCGGTTGCGAGTGCCATGAAAACTGTCGGCACATTTCCCGAGGCGCAGCAGGCCTACGTCATGTGTTCCTACCTCCAAAGTTTTGGGATCGCCGCTCATGTCCGTGATGCCGCTACGATTACTCTGAAGCATAAGCTCTCGCTGGCTTTAGGCGGAGTGAAAGTTGAAGTCGCGGATGAAGATTTCGCCGCGGCCAAAGAACTATTGGCGCAAATTAAACCAGACCCGGTCGATCCGGCAGTGGAGCAAGCAGCCAAACCGCGTCATTGCCGGGACCGGTACGTAAAGTTATTCGTCGTTCTCGCACCGGTATTCTATACTTTGATTTTGTTCTCCGGAGAACCACAGACACTGATGATGGATTTTGTGCTGGTGCTTCCTGCCGTCGCAGCCGCGGGAGTCGTGGCTGGATTTTGTGCGCTGGTGGATTTGTGAGTGCGCGACCGGGCTCTTGAAAAACTACCCGACTGAACCACGGCGACCGAGGGCGGTCGCACTCCCATGGACGGAGGCGAAGAGCTATAATTTGATCGCCACGTAGTCGCCGGTGAACGTTGTCACTACTTTGCCTTCGCGGATTAGGGTGGCGGAGACTTCGAGGCGGGATTTGCCGTGGCGGAGGAAGGTGCGGAGAAATTTTTCGAAGACGACGGTGGACGGGGCGTCGCAGCGGGCGGTGAATTCGCCAGTGATGGGCGCAATGTAGTCGACCGTGTTTTTCTGGATGACGAGGCGCGCGGGGTGGCCGGCGTCGCGCAGGGCGAAGTTGAGCCACGTCCAGGCGGCGAGGATCGCGACGGCGGAGGCGCTGCCGCCGAAGACAGTCGCGCGGTGGTTGATGTTGGGCTCGAGCGGGGCGCCTAAGATGACGCCGGTCGCATCGCATGAGACAACCCGTACGCCCATCGCGGCGGAGAGCGGAATGTGGTCGTAGAGGTAGGCTTCGACTTCGGAAGGACTCATTCAAAAAAAGAGCGGCGCTTTTCAGCGCCGCTCGGGGTGGTGAGATTTTCAGCTCGGTCACTTACGCGCCCGGGGAGGGCTCGGTCTTCGGGGCTTCCTCGGCTGGGACCGCGGGGGCGGACTCGGGCGCGGGAGCTTCGACGATGGGAGCGGGCGCGGATGCTGGAGCCGGGGCGGCGGCCGGGGCTTCCGTCGCGGCGGGGGCCTCGGGGAAGTTTTCCGGGTCGTGCTCCTCGGACTCGATCTCCTTCTTGCGGGCCTCGACCATCGGCGGCGGCGCGAAGAGGCGGCCATCGATGAACTCGGTGACGTAGCCTTCGCGGACGAGCCAAACGAGATCGCCCTGCAGGCGAGAGAACTTGGCGCGCTCCTCGATCGTGAGCGTGGGCTCGGCTGGGGCCGCTGCGGAAGCCGCCTCGGCCGCAGGGGCTGTCTCACCGGCGGCGGGCGCAGGTGCGGCGGCGGGGGCCTTGGACGGAGCGGGCAAGTTGAACCCGAGGAATTTCGACGGGAGCTCGCTGGCGCGGACCATCGGGTGCGCCTCGATGAACGAGATGAGTGCGCCGATGGAATCGCCAAAGGTCTGGCCGGGGACGCGGAATTTCCGCTTCACGGCGCAGACGTAGCTGACGCCCTTGGAGCCCTTCTTGAAGATCGTGAAGTGCTCGCGGCGCAGGCGGCCACGGAGAGCGTTGGCGGTATCGAGCGGAAACTTGCGCTGGCGCTCGAGGGCGCCCTCGACGGCGCGGCGGATTTCGCCGGGGGGCATGGTCTCGGCGACCTTGCCGTGGAAGCGGGCGTTTTCCGCGGTGCGCACGACTTTGTCGCGGGCATGCGTGAGGAGATACATGCGGGCATCCTCAAGGGAATCGAAGGTGGGCACGGTGGACGGTGCGGGAGCGGCGGCCTCGGCCGCGGGTGCGGCTTCGGTGGGCGCGGCGCCTTCCGCAGCAGGAGCAGCCTCGGCGGCCGGCGCGGGGGCGGCGGCAGCGGGCTTACCGGTGAGTTTCCACGTGTAGCGCGTGGTCTTCTTCATCTTCTCGAGCCACTGGTTCACGACCTCGGGGTCGCGGATGGTCTCGATGCGGCTCTTAAAGGCCTCCAGCGACATGCGCGCGACCTTGGTCGCGTGATGCTGGGCGACGATCTGCGCGTAGCGGTGATAGTTGGGCGGCCCGAGCAATTCGCCGGTGATGCCGCACTTGTTGATCACCTGGTAATTGCCCTTGGGCGGATCGACCTCGACCTCGGCCTTGTCGAAGAACTTGTCGAGGTGATTGGCCATCACGTGCGAGACGGCGGCCTCATCGCTCTCGAACGGGATGCCGTCCGGAACGGAGATGTAGAAGTTGGCTTTGCCGGAGGCCTTGGCCTCGGCGGACGCGGCGGTGCTGGATTCGCCGGTGGGCTTGCGCGTGACGACGACCACGAAGCGGTCGGTCTTGGCGACGACAGTGCGCGCGATCTCGAAGAGCTCGATGGTGCGGCAGGTCTTGCGGATGGTCTGCACCAGGGTGTTAAAGCTGGTGTCCTCCGGATAGAAGGTCGCCGTGAAATACGGGCTATCGTACGGGCCGTACTGCGGGCGCTCGCCTTGATCGCCGCCACGGGGACCGCCGTAGCGCTGACCACCGCCACCGCCGCGATACTCACCGCCGCCGCCGGGGCCGCGATCATCGCGACGCGGGCCGCCACGGAAATCGCCACCACCACCCGGGCCATCGCGGCGCGGGGGACGATCACCGGAAAATTCACGGCGCTCGCCGCCACCACCACCACCACCAGGAGCGGCGGGTGCGGCGCTGGGCGCTGGGGCATCGCCCGGACCAGCCGGACGACGGAAGCCGCGGCGATCGCGGTTGGCCGGGGCGCCACCGCCACCACCACCGGGACCATCGCGACGGTCTTCGCGGCGTGGGCGATCGTTGCCACCTTCGCGGCGATCGGACGGCGAGGATTTATCCTGCGTCCATTGCGTGCCGAAGCTGAAGCCCTGAAGCTGGGTCAGATCGAGTTTGTTGAAATCCGCAGGCGGATTCTCCTTGGGAGCGTTGTCGTCCATGTAGTCCGAAAGTCCCGCCGAGACGGGACGAAGTTTGCTAGGTAGTGCGTAGGCCGTTCGTAATCGCCACCAGTGTCCACGGCTCAGAGGGTGACTTGCAAGCAGTTTCCCGAGGGGCAATTGACGTTTAAGTAGCGAGGGCTGAGCGCACCGACCCCGAAAAACACCCCGGGTTCGGTGACTTTACCTCGGAAAAGACCCGCTGCGCCCTTGATTTCGCGCGGGCGAGGCGCACACACTTCGCACCCTTTCCCAGCTCCCCGCCGAGCGATTTCGGGAAATCCCCCACCCTCTTCCCCGGCCGCTTTAAACCCTTTTCACTCCCCACTCGCATATGAAAGCCCTCCTGCTCACCGCGCCCAGCAAGCTCGATCTTGTCGATTTCCCCAAGCCGCAAGTGGCCGACGGCGAGGTGCTCGTGGGCATCCGCGCCTGCGGCATCTGCGGCAGCGACATCCACGGGTGGGATGGCTCGACGGGGCGTCGGCAACCCCCGCTCATCATGGGCCACGAGGCCTCGGGCGTGATCGTGGCCACGGGACCGCGCGTGACGAAGTGGCGCGAGGGCGACCGCGTTACCTTTGACTCGACGATCTACTGCGGCGAGTGCCGCTTCTGCCAAAACGGGCATATCAACCTCTGCGAAAATCGCCGCGTGGTGGGCGTCTCTCCGACGGAGTACAAACAACACGGCGCCTTTGCCGAGTACGTCGCGGTGCCGGAGCGCATCCTCTATCGCCTGCCCGATTCCCTGCCCTACGAGCAGGCCGCGATGATCGAGCCGGTGTCGATCGCGGTCCACGCCGTGCAGCGCGTGAAAGTCGCCGCGACCGATACGGCGGTCGTCGTCGGCAGTGGCATGATCGGCCTGCTCATCATTCAAGCGCTGCGCTGGGCCGGCGCGAAACGCATCATCGCCGTCGACCTCGCGGAAAACCGCCTCGCCCTCGCCCGCCAGCTCGGCGCGACACATACGCTCAATCCCTCGGCGACCGATGTGACCGCGGAAGTTTTACAAATCACGGACGGCCTCGGCGCCGATCTCTCGCTCGAAGTCGTGGGCATCACGCCGACGGTGAACATGGCGCTCGCCGTGTTGAAACGCGGCGGCTCGTGCGTGCTCGTGGGCAACCTCACGCCGAAGACGCAAGACTTTCCGCTTCAAGCCGTCGTGACCAAGGAAATCACCGTGACGGGCACCTGCTCGAGTGCGGGCGAGTATCCGCTGTGCCTCGACCTGATCGCGCGCGGGGTGATTGACGTGAAACCGATGATTGAAACGGTCGCGCCGCTCGAGGATGGCGCGGAGTGGTTTGCGAAGCTGAGCGCGAAGGATGGGGGGAAGTATATGAAGGTGATTTTGTCGCCGACGCCCGAGTTGCGAAGGCAAGCTCCTGGAGCTAAGAAATTGAAGAACGCTCCCCTCGCCCCATGAGCAAAAAGACCGCGACGTTACTCCCCCCATCACAACAGGAGCGATGGCTGGACGAGCATATTCCGCATCGGATTCGGGCGACACTTTACGGCATACCGATGAATCCGCCATGGGACCTCCCACACATCCAAATCCACCCGGGTCAAGAACTTTCGTTGCGGTGCTTTACAAATGGCCTTTGGGAGGGAAGAATGACAGCACTCCGCTGGTTGATTATGTTTGTCGGAATTAAACAAGATAACAGCGGTCGCGCCTGTGAGGCTACTTTAGGCCCTACGTCCGACATGCGAATCGATAGGATTCTAGGAGGAGTCCTTTTCGACGCTTCCAGCTCAGATGCAGACAAACTAGCAAAAGTGTGGCGGGGATGTTCACAGGCAACAAGCCATGCAACGGAGGGTTCAAATCACCCACCTGTGACAGAGCCGTATCTCGGTGAAGCACTACACATCATAATTGCGCATCTCGAGTCCACAATTTACGTAGTGAATGGCCGCAGTTTACTAAAAGTGGCGCTCGGGCGGTAGCCCCACCGCAATTGGCCGCCTACTTCGTCATCTCCGCAGCTACCTGCGCGTTTGCGGTGGGACCGCAAGGCTTATTTGGGCAAACCTCTTCCAAAATCACATTATATTCTCTCGAAAAAGTTGCCGGTTTCTATTGTGCGCTTCTGAGGCTTGCCTTGAGTGAAAACGCGAACGTCAACTACAGTTGGTTTAAAGACCGCTAGGACTTATCCTGTAATCGCAGCTATGTTTTGCTGAGGAGGCACCAAATTTGCCGCGATTGCTTCCGGGGGCAGATCGCTATCGACCGAGGTGCAGTTTTCAGCACCTTATTGCGCTCACCGGACATCTTATGGCAGCATATCAAAAGACCGAAATTGTTCGAGACGAAAACCGGATTGCCATTCACGGCAGACTGAGCAGCTTTGCGATTCATTGGATTGTCGCGAAAATGCGCGAGGCGTTGCAGTCGGGCTACAATGATGTTGTCTTCGATTTCACTGCGAATCCCCACCTGTTTCCTGATGGACTCGTTCCTTTGGCCGCTCTCGTCGATTGCTGGAGTCAAGATGGCGTAGGATTCGACATCATTCTACCTGAATCGACGACTTCGGCCAGACTACTCGAGAACTGCAATTTGGCCCATTTTATTCGTCCAGATCGTTACGAGTATAGGAACGTACTGGTCCCTCGGCACGTGGCTATAAGGCGGTTTTCGGATTCGAGCGAGCAGGTTGCCGTCGTAAACGAATTCATGGATGTCGCTCTAAAAAACACCAGCCTGCCCCGAGACATACTTCAAGGCCTAGAATGGTCACTCAATGAGATCATGGATAACGTGCTGATTCACGCTCAAGCAAGTCGCGGAGGATTCGCTCAAGCGTCGACTCTCGAGGGGCACGTTGCTTTCACGGTCGCCGACTGCGGACGCGGAATTCTTGCATCATTGCGGGAAGGCTACCCGAGACTTGAGCGCGATGTCGACGCAATCGGTGAAGCGGTTAAAGCAGGAGTTACCAGAAATCCCGAGATAGGTCAGGGGAACGGGTTAGCAGGATCGCTGAGAGTTGCCACTGAATCTGGAGGCAGCATTATAGTTAATTCTGGGAAAGGGGAGTTTGTTGCCTTCAGGAACGAAACGAATACGGAGTCGAGAGTTAAGACGTATCATCCCGTCCAGGCATACCCCGGCACTATCGTGACAGCGCAGATCCGAAAGGTTTCGACGTTCAAAGTATTAGTCGCTCTTGGCTTCCCCGGAATGGTAGGCGGCGTACTCGATATCATCGAAAACAAATACGAGAGCGAAGACGGTCGCACATTCCTCGTGAGTATGAAAGACGAGACCCCCGGCTTCGGTAGCCGAGAAACAGGCCGTCAAGTTCGTAATAAGCTGCGTAACCTCCTCGCGGCAGATCCCGGTAAACAACTCGTCATCAATTGGGAAGGAGTTCCCTTGATTTCGAGCAGTTTCGCGGACGAATCGTTTGGTAAGCTCTTCGCCGAATTGGGACCGCTCGAATTTGGAGCGCGCGTTCGGCACATTGCGTTGGAAAGTCTAGTTCGAGGTTTGCTCGACAAGGCAATTTTCCAGAGGGCTGCACAAGTTGCGTCCGCTATTGAACGCGGAACAATTGCCGAGCCGCCGTCGGCAGAGGAAATTCCAATGGGCGATAATGTGGGCGAACAAATCGACCAATCAGATTTTTCGGCTAGTTGATCGAAATGTCGACAAGCTCACAAAATCGTGGAAAGCGCTGCAAGCAGCCTCCCTCGGATTATCACCTGTTATGATAGGGCGAAGGTTCAGTCGCCTTCTGATCGATCTGGTCTGACGAGGTCCGTGTCTCGCATTTGCGTGATTTGCCGGGATATCGGAGATCACGGGGTTATTCTTCATCTAGGACTCCACGACCGCGTCATTCTATGTGTACTTGATCTTCGGATACAGCGCCTCCTGAAGCTTTCCATCCGACATACGGCGGATGATGCGGAAGTAGCCGGGGCCGTCGCGGAAGGCGACGAGGAATTCTTCGTTCGGTTGGGCGGTTTTTTCGGCCCAGTCGAGGGAGATTTCGCGGAGGCGGTCTTCTTCTTCCTCGGGGATGCCGGAGAGGGCTTGGAGGACGGCGCGCTCCGGGATGATGAGCGTGGGGATGTAGTCCTCGAGCGGGGTGTCTTCGAGGACGGTATACGTCATGGCGGCGAAGGCGGGGATGTCCATGCGCGGAAGTGGTGAGTTGAGCGCTGAGGGTTGAGAGTCTCGGGGTTCGGACAAGGACCAAACGCAGAATTTGTCACCGAGGGCATGGAGCGATGGCACCGAGAAACGCGGAGGTGCAATCCCTCGGAGTGAAGCGCGAAGACGCGAAGGGGCTGAGGTCGGAGCGAAGGAGAGCCCGGGGAAGGCTGAGGAGATGAGGTTTGGGGTCTTGGGTCTGGGGTTTGGGGTCTGGGGCGGAGGGTGTCGGTGACGGCTTCGTTTTGAATTTTGGGGATGAGAGGGCGGGCTGGGGTCCAACTGGATTTTTCGCTGCGCGCAGGAGGGCGAACCGTTTTGGGGGTGGTTTGGAATTGGTGCGCGTGGCAGGTGTCCTGATGGGGCGGTTGCAAACCGCCGCTCCTTAGGGGGCGCTTCTTTCGAGCTTGATGGGGGCGCAAAGGCGCGCCGTGGGTGGCGATGGGCCTTTGGGGGGACCGTAAGTGGATGGGGAGAGAGATTACGGGAAAGAGGAAAGGGAAAGAATTGGGCGGGCCAGCGGCCCGCGCTCCCAGGGGTGGTCAAGGCTGGTTGCGGTTTGGAGACGCGGCGGCGATGGGGGCAGGTGTTCTTTGACCGAATCGAGCAGCGGAGAGTCGGGCGGGGTGCGGTAATGCCGACGCACTATGGCACGATGCACCTATTTGAGATCGGCGGAGGGAAACGCCGTTGCGCTCGGAGTGCGCGCTTCACATCGGGGCGACATGGGGTGTTCGCGGACGATTCGGCCGGGTGGAGCTGCGAGTAAGCTCGCAACCCACGAGCAGGTGCAACCTATGAGACGACGGCCACTGGGGTGCTCGCGAGGAGTGTTTTTCGCCCGGTGAGCCAAAAGAGTTTCCGGGGAGGAAAGGAGTTTCCCAAAACGGGAAACGGAGGAGGGAGCGGTGCCAGCGGCACCCGCTTTAGCGCCTTTCGCTTATTCCATTTTCATTTAGAAAATGGTGCCCGGGACAGGACTCGAACCTGCACGCCTTACGGCACACGCCCCTCAAACGTGTGTGTCTACCAATTCCACCACCCGGGCAGTTGGGAAGCGAAGGAAGGCGGACTAAGATAAATCCGCCGGTGCTTGTAAAGCCCTGAAATTAACTTTTCGCAAAATTTTGCGGGAGTGCGAGTTACCCTAGGGGCAGTTTGCGAAAAGCAACGCCTGCGAGGGAGGAAGTCTGCTCGCAGGCGTTGGCGCGACGAAGAACATGCGCGAACCAGCGCGCGCTGGTCCGTCCTCGCACGAGCGCCGACCAGCAGGCGGCCTACCTCGCAGGCATCGCCTCTCACCACCGGCTCTTAAGTCTTCTGGCGGTCGACGAGGGCGCGCGCGAGGGCGGCGGCGAAAAAGGGGCCGCGGTACACCATGCCGGAGTAGACTTGCACGAGGGTGGCGCCGGCATCGAGCTTCTCCCCCGCCCCGGCGGGATCGGTGATGCCGCCGACGCCGATGATGGGGAGACGGCCGCCGGTGGTGCGGGCGATGTAGTTGACGATCTCGGTGGAGCGGCGGCGGAGGGGCGCGCCGCTGAGGCCGCCGGCTTCGTTGACGGTGGCGAAGGGGCCGGGGCGCGCGAGGGTGGTGTTGGTCGCGATGATGCCGTCGAGGCCGTATTCGGCAATGACGCCGAGGGCGGCGTCGATTTGCGGCCAAGTGAGATCGGGCGCGATCTTGAGGAGGACGGGGACGCGCTTCTTGCCGGGTTTCGCGGCGCGATCGCGGTTGGCCCCGGTGACGGCGGAGAGGAGCTCGCGGAGGCGAGACTCGTCCTGGAGCTGGCGGAGGCCGGGGGTGTTGGGGCTCGAGACGTTGAGGACGAGGTAGTCGGCGTAGTCGGCGAGTTGCGCGAAACTGGCGAGGTAGTCCTCGGGGGCGCGGTCGATTTCGGTGACCTTGGACTTGCCGAGGTTGATGCCGAGGGGGATGCGGCGCGCGCCGGGGCCGGGTTGCTTCGCGAGGCGGGCGGCGACGGCGGCGGCGCCCTCGTTGTTGAAACCCATGCGATTGATCACTGCTTCCTGGGCCGGGTAGCGAAACATGCGGGGCTTCGGGTTGCCGGGCTGGCCGAGGGCGGTTACGGTGCCGATCTCGACGTGGCCGAAGCCGAGGGCGGCGGCGGCGGGCCACGCGCGGGCGTTTTTATCGAAGCCGGCGGCGAGGCCCACGGCGTTGGGGAACGTCAGGCCAAAGGCCTGCACCGGGCGCGCGTGGACCGGCAGGCGCGACCATGCCTCGAGCAGGCGGCACAGAGGAGGAATCGACCCCAGCAGCGCCATGGCGCTGACCCCACGCTCATGGGCGATTTCGGAGTCCATCCGAAAGAAAGCCGGTCTCACTAGTTTTTCGTAGAAATGCCCCATAACGCCCAGCCTGAAATCCGGCGGGCAAATGGCAAGTGCCTCGCGAGTCAAACCTCCGGAGGTCCAAGATTTTCCGCAGGGAAATCCGCGCGTAACACCGCCGTTACGTGGCGGGTGTTTTTGTGCTTGTTTTTTAAAACTCCCCTCGCACGCTGCGCCAAAAATCTTACCCGAAGACTTTCTTAAAAATTTCACATGGCCAAAGCTATTACCGCTCTCGATTGGTGCATCATCCGCCTCGGCGAAGACCATAACTGGTGGGTCGCGGAGACCAGCGATCCTGTGCGTTGGGATGTCGATGGCCTGAGCATCGTCGACCCGCGCCAGATCGCCCACCTCATCGATCTCGTCGATCCGCTGCGCGACTACGGTTTCGACCAAGACGTGTTCGAGGCGGCGTTTATCCCCTTCCGCATCGACAAGGATCTCGGCAATGCGAAGGTGCGCCTGAAGCGCGTGAAGGAGTCGCTCTTCGACTCCGAGGAAAAACTCTTCGTGCTCGCCGATGTGCTCGACGAGGAAAACGGGCCGTACGCCGACCTGCTCGACCACCTCACGCGCTGCCGCGTGAAGATGCTCAACGACCTTTTCAACTTCGAGTCGAAGCTGTCGGTCGACGAGGTCGAGGACGAGATCCGCGAGGACCAGAACAGCCACTTCATCCAGGGCCAGGCGGTCCATACCTTTGAAGAACTGACCTCCATCCTCGACTACATGCCCGCCGGTTACGACGCGGATGAGGAAGCTCCGGCCAAGGAAGTCGAAGACGAAGCCGACGATGATCTTCCCGAGCTCGACGCCGACGAGGAAGAGAAACTGAAGAACGACGAATCCCTCAAGTGGGACGAAGACGAAGAGGGCGCCGTCGAGGGCGAAGAAGGCGAAAAAGGCGAGAAGGGCGAAAAAAAGAAGAAAGCCGGCGCTGACGACGACGACGATTTGGACGATGATGACGACGAGGATGAGGACGACGACGACGAGGATGAAGACGATGACGATGATGACGACGAGGACGAGAAGCCCAAGCGCAAGACGAAGGCGAAGCGCTGAGCGGCTCGGCCCGCTAAGTCTCGACGTCCGCTAAATCGTAGTCCGAAAATAAATTCCAAACGGCAGCCCCGGGGCTGCCGTTTTTTTTGTGCGCGCACGCCGACGGGGGTCGCGGGAATGGAGAAAATTGTGCGAGGGCAGAGGAGCGGGCGCAGGAGGATTCGCACGCCGCAGTTGCCAAGCCGGGGCAGTTTCGCCCAGCTAGCTCGTAGTATGAATTTGGTTTCGCGCCTTCCGCTCTTCTGTCTCGCCGCCCTGATCGCCCTGGCGGCGGGTTGCGAAACCACGGGTGGCGGGGCGGCCAGTCGCCCGACCACGGCGGCCAATCCCTCGATCCCCCTGCCCTCGTCCAATGCGCAGCTTCGCCCTGGCGACAGCCTCACGATCGCGCTCCAGGGCGTGCCCGACCCGAGCTCGAACACGGTGCAGATCGACGAGCTCGGTCTCGTCACCCTGCCCTACATCGGCACGGTGACCGCCGGCGGCCTGAGCACGGGCGAGCTTTCGCAACGCATCCGCGAGACCTACATCGCGAAGAAGTTTTACAATACCGTCGATGTCGCAGTGAGCGTCACGGAGCGCTACATCTATGTGGGTGGCGAGGTGCAGCGCCCCGGGCGCATCATTTGGACGCCTGATCTTACGGTAGCCAAGGCCATCCAGTCGGCCGGCGGCTTTACCCTCTACGCGAAAGAAAACGCCGTGAGCCTCGCTCGCGATCAGGGCTCCTATCTCATCGACGTGAAGCTGGCGCAGAAAAATCCTTCGCAAGACCCGCGCCTGATGCCGGGCGACTCCCTGCAGGTCTCGCGGTCGCCGTTTTAAGGGGCCAAGCGCCGCTCAGAGCGCCTTCTTCTTTTTCATCCGGCGCGACCAAAACCAAAAGCCGATGCAGACGATGGCGATGATCACCACCAGCCACCGCGAGAACGAATGCGTCATCGCGAGCGCTTGGTTGATCTTCTCGATGTCGTCCTGAAAGGTCATCCACAGCCAGTGGCCGAGCCACACAAAGACCGGCACGCTGATCAGGGCCGCGAAGCCATCGAAGAAAAGAAACTTCCAGAACGACACACGCATCGAGCCCGCCGTAAAAAATATCGGCGCGCGCAATCCCGGCAGAAAGCGCCCGATGAAAAGGCCCTTCGAGCCGTGTTTGTCGAAGAGGCCTTCCACCTTGTCCTGTTTGTCCACGGGAAATATGCGTCGAAACCAGGCGGTGGCGCGCACCCGCGTGCCGAAATATTTACCGGCGAGAAACGTGATCGAATCTCCGCCGATCACACCGAGGTACATGATCGTTGCGACCTGCAGCCACGGACGCTCATCGAGCACGCCCAGCGCGCCCGCCGCGATCAGCACGATATCCTCGGGAATCGGCATGCCCAAGCCACAGAGGAGCAGCACGACAAACGGGCCCCAGAGCGAAAGGGGCGAGCCTTGGAACTGATCCAAAATGGTCTCAAACATGAGCGTTCAGGATGACGCGCGAAAGGGTTAGTCGGAAGAGTGTGCGCCTCCGTTTCCGGGGAGCAACCCTAGCTTTTCGCATATGCGCGAAAATTCATATCCTCTTTCCAACTACACGTGGGAATGCGTGGCAAAAATTGCCCCCGTGCATTCCCTCGTGTGAGCCCCGGACCTCAGTGCTTAAAATGACGTGACCCCGTAAACACCATCGCCATGCCGCGTTCGTCGGCGGCGGCGATTACCTCGGCATCGCGCACGGAGCCGCCGGGCTGAATCGCCGCGGTCGCGCCGGCCGCCGCAGCGGCGATGAGGCCATCCGCAAAGGGAAACAGCGCCTCGCTCGCGACCACCGAGCCCCGCAGGTCGAGCCCGGCCTCGCCGGCCTTCCACACCGCGATGCGCGAGCTATCCACGCGGGCCATCTGGCCTGCGCCGACGCCGAGCGTCTGCTCGCCGCGGCAGTACACGATGGAGTTCGACTTCACGTGCTTGCCCACGCGCCAGCCAAACATCATGGCCGCCCACTCTTCGGCTGTCGGCTCACGTTTCGTGACGACCTTAAATTCCTTCACGTTGCCGAGCGTGCGGTCGCGATCCTGCACGAGGACGCCGCCGACCACGGAGCGAATCTCCTGCAACGCGTCCGCGCCGATGCCGCCCTTGGCGATCATGAGGCGCAGGTTTTTCTTCTTGGAGAAAATCGCCATGGCCTCGTCGCTGAAGCGCGGCGCGATGATGACCTCGGTGAAGATTTCCGCGATGGCCTTGGCGAGGTCACCGTCGAGCGTCTGATTGACGATGATGATGCCACCGAAGGGTGCCTGCTTGTCGGTCGCGTAGGCCTTGTCCCAAGCGTCGATCAACGTGTCCGCGCTCGCCACGCCGCAGGGGTTGGTGTGCTTGAGGATCGCCACCGTGGGCCGCTCAAACTCGCCGATGAGGTACGTGGCCGAGGTGATGTCCAAGATATTGTTGTACGAGAGTTCCTTCCCCTGGAGTTGCGAGAAATGCTCGTGAAACGTGCCGTAGAGCGCCGCCTTCTGGTGCGGGTTTTCGCCGTAGCGTAGCGCCTGCGCCTTCTTCCACGAGAGCGACAGCGTCGCGGGAAAACCGCTCATCGCCTCGAGGTCCGGTTCGCTCGCCTGCGACTCCAAATATTTCGCAATGGCGGCATCGTAGCTGGCCGTGCGCTGGAAAACTTTCAGGGCCAGCTTGCGGCGCAGCTCGAGGAGCGCGTCCGATTTCTCCCCGGCCGTCATGGCGGCCAGCACCGCATCGTAATCGGCCGGATCACACACCACGCTGACGCTTTCGTGGTTCTTCGCCGCGCTGCGCAGCATCGAGGGCCCGCCGATGTCGATATTCTCGATGGCTTCCTCGAAATGCACGCCGGGCTTGGCGACGGTTTCCTCGAAAGGATAAAGATTCACCACCACCAGATCGATCAGCTCGATGGCGTTGGCCTTGGCCTGCGCGAGATGATCTTCCTTGTCGCGGCGGCAGAGCAGGCCGCCGTGGATCTTCGGATGGAGTGTCTTGACGCGGCCTTCCATGATCTCCGGAAACCCCGTGTGTTGGCTCACCTCGGTCACAGGCAGGCCGCGCTCGGCGAGGAGCTTGGCGGTGCCGCCAGTCGAGAGCAGCTTGTAACCGTGGTTTTTGACGAGGGCCGTGGCAAATTCCACGAGGCCGCGTTTGTCGCTGACGGAGAGCAGGGCGAGTTTGGCCATAGAAGCCGCGTTTCTGCGCAGGGGCGTCGCGGGCGGCAAGGCCGAAAGCAGTGTCATCACGTCGTGCTTGCTGCCGACGCGTTTCCGCGTCTTTTGAACACGTGTCCTGTTGCTCCAGTGAACAATTGCCCGGTCTCTCGGCTCGGCTCGATAAGCTCCACTACCACCACGGTGGCGCCAGCCTCCCGGCCGATAAGCCGCATGCGTTCATCTATTTCATCACCATCCGCAATCTCTCGGAGCGCACCGTCACCCTGCTCGGGCGCAAGTGGGTCGTAGTGCATGCCGATGGCACGCGGATTGTGATCGAGGGTGATAAGATCGTGGGCGAGACCCCGCGTCTCGCGCCCGGGGAAGAGTTTTCCTATAACAGCTATCACGTCACTGGCGTCGATGCGCAGGCGCACGGGAGTTTTCACGGCGTCGATGAGCTGGGGCGCAAGATTCATGTCATTTTGCCCCCATTCGATATGACAGTTCCCCGGGCCTGACGCATTTTCGTTACTTTTAGTCCTCGTTCTTAACCGTGTAATTGGTTTTATTGGACGGTTCATGAAGCTAACAGACCTGAACCGCGACGGCGGCATTGGTGCCAACTCGCTGTTCATCCAACTCGGCGACCTCAACATTCTCGTGGATTGCGGATTGCATCCCAAGAAGGTGGGCCGCGCCGCCACCCCCGACTACGCTCGCCTGCGCGGGATCAATCTCGATTTAATCATTATCACGCACTGCCATCTCGATCATATCGGCAGCCTGCCCGTCGTGATGAAAGAGCATCCCGATACGCCTGTGGTGATGACGACCTCGAGCCGCATGCTCATCGAGCGCATGCTGCATAATTCGGCCAACGTGATGATGCGGCAGAAGGAAGAGAACGACATCCCCGATTACCCGCTCTTCACGCACGACGATATCGATCGCCTCGCCAAGCGCATCCACGGCCTGCCCTTCGGCCACGCCAAGCATTTCCGCGGCAATAAGGACGAAATCGAGATCATCCTCCATCCCGCTGGCCACGTCGCCGGAGCGGCCGCGGTCGAACTCCATTTCAAGCACCGCCAGATTTTCATCACGGGCGATGTGCTGTTCGAAAATCAGCGCACGCTGCCCGGCGCGAAGTTTCCCGCCGGCCACTTCGATACGATCATCATGGAGACGACGCGCGGCACCACCGAGCGTCCCCTCGGGAAAGAGCGCGTCAACGAGGTGGCCCGCCTCATCACCTCGATCAACGACACGATCCAGCGCGGCGGCTCGTTCCTGATCCCGGTCTTCGCCTTGGGCCGCATGCAGGAAATCCTCTCGATTATTCACGACGCGCGGAAGTTTAACCGCATCGTCGAGTGCCCGATTTTTGCCTCCGGCCTCGGCATGGACCTCGCCGACTACTTCGACGAGATCAGCCGCAAGACGAAGCACGTCAATTTTTCGCGCAGCATCATCAAGGATCTGAAGATCAAGCCCACGCCGCGCAAGCTCGTGGCCGGCGAAGATCCGCAGCAAAACGCGCTCTACATCATCAGCTCCGGCATGCTCGTCGAGCGCACGCCAAGCTATACGCTCGCCTCCGGTCTCCTCGGAAATGCGCGCAATACAATCGGCTTCGTCGGCTATTGCGACCCCGACACTCCGGGCGGCCATCTCCTGGCCTCCAAGCCCGGCGACAACTTTGTTTTCGAAACCGCTCACGTGAAGGCCAAGGTCAAGGCCCGCGTGGAGCGCTTCGAACTCAGTGGCCACGCCGACCGCGAAGAGTTGCTGGAGTTCGCCGTGCAGACCGGCGCCCGCAGCATCGTGCTCACCCACGGTGATCCCGCCGCGCGCGCTTGGTTTGCCGCGCAACTCGCTGAAAAGGCACCGAAGTCCAAGGTGCTCGATCCTGTTCCCGGCCAGCTCTATCAGGTGTGACGATGACTGTGGGCGGAGACAGTTTTGAGGTCGTCCGCCTTCGTCGTCAGATTCGCTGGTTAGTCGGTTTGTTCATCGTTGGATTGATCCTGAGCGGGGTCACCGCCTTTCCGCTGGAGGCAGAGCTGCGCTTGCTGTGTGCGATGTTGGGTTTGCCGCCCGAGGCTCAGGCCGCATCGCACACCGGCCTGGCGCATTGGCTGCTCCTCGTTCGCGAGGGCCTCACGGTCACGTACGCGAAGTATCCGTTTATCGGGTACGGCACCGATTGGCTGGCCTTTGGCCATATCATTATCGCCCTGTTCTTCATCGCTCCGTGGCGTGAACCCGGCCGTCACCTGGACGTGTTGCGCGTCGGGATGCTCGCGTGCGTGCTCGTGGTGCCGCTCGCGCTGATCTGCGGCCCGATTCGCGGAATCCCCTTCTACTGGCGCCTCATCGATTGCTCATTCGGGCTTTTTGGAATCATCCCGCTGTGGCTCGCGCTACGGGCCGCGCGGACGATCGAGGCGCTCACGTAAAGCAAATCACGCCTTCATGATCTCGCGGAGCTTTGCGCACATCGCGGGTCCGCCTGCGACGTAGATGATCCGGCCCATCTTGAGATTGAAGACACGCAGCGGTAACTGCTCGCCGTTGAGGAATTGGACTTCACCGCCCGCGGCTTTCACGAGCGGGATGGCGGCGGCGAGGTCCCAGATTTTCACATTATAGTCCACGCAACCGTCGAGGATGCCTGCCGCGACATAAGCCAGGTGCAGCGTCGCGCTGCCGAGGCCGCGAATCTTGAATTGCGACAGCACGCCCGCCGCCATCGGCATGAGCGTCTTGTCAAAGGGGCTGTGAAAGCCCACGAGCGTCTCACGGGAAAAAGCCGCGGTGCTTACCGTAGGCGTTTTCTCGCCGTCGTGCATCCCGAAGCCCGGGCCACCGTGCATCAGCGTGCGACGGCTCAAATCGTAAACCACACCGTACACCGGCTCGCCATTTTCACAGAGCGCGAGCGCGATGGCACAATAGGGAATGCCGAGCGCAAAATTGTTCGTCCCGTCGATGGGATCCATCACCCAGGAATACTTCGCCGTCACCGGAATGGGCTCGGTGGTATCCGCCAACTCCTCGCTGAAATATTGGTCGGCTGGAAACTGCGCGGAGAGTTCGCGCACGATATTCTCCGAGATCGCCACATCCACCGCCGTGACGCGCGTGCCATCGCTCTTCCACTTACTCGCCGCCCGGCCGAATTCGCGATGCAGGAGTTCGGTCTGCGCGAGCACAGCTTGCTTGGCGGCGGCGATACGAGAAAGGAGTTCGGAAGAGGACATCGAGGTGGATTGGCGGGCATTATGCGCGGTTCCTCAAATCAATTCTCACTCGTAGCTTGGACTCCGTACGGTAAAGAACGCGGTCGCACGTGGACCGACCAGCGCCAGGCGGCGGTCGCGGAGTCGCTTCACGCTCGCCAGTACTCATACTGGTGCAACAATAGGGCCACCACTCAGCCGTTGGCCGCCGCGTCGCCCCGCTGGCATCTAAATCCTCCCTGCCGCTCCGACCATGCCCCGCCCCCTCACCCTCTGCTGCTGCCTCGCCGTCCTCGGCTTCGCCGCGCTCTCGCGAGCCCAGGCCGCTCCCGCCATGACCTCGACCCTCGACTGGAAACCTCTCCCCGCGATCCCCGATCGCGAGGGCTTCGCCGGCTCGTATGCCGGCAGCCACCGCGACGCCTTGATCGTCGCGGGCGGCGCGAACTTTCCCGATAAACGCCCTTGGGAAGGCGGCACCAAGATTTGGTACGACCGCGTCTTCGTGCTCGAGCCCGGCGCGGCATCGTGGCGCGAGGCTGGCAAGCTCCCGGCGGCCGGCGGTTACGGTGTTTCCATAAATGTCCCCGATGGCCTGCTGATCATCGGCGGCGGGGATGCGAAGCGGAATTTCGACGAGGTCTGGCTCACGCGTTGGGACGGCAAAGCCCTCAGCTTCACGCCGTGGCCGCGCCTGCCTAAACCGCTCGCGATGGCGGCCGGCGCGCTCGTCGGGCGCACGCTCTATGTCGCCGGTGGGCTCGACCGCCCCGACACCACCAAGGCCTCAAGCGCCTGCTATGCGCTCGACATCGACAAGCTTTCCGCCGGCTGGCGCGAGTTGCCTGCCCTACCCGGCCCCGAGCGTATGCTCGCCACCGCCGGCTCATATGGTGGGGCGTTTTATCTCTTTAGCGGGGCCAAGCTGGTCGCCGATGCGCAGGGCAAGACCTCGCGCGAGTGGTTGCGCGATGCCTACCGCTTCACCCCCGAGGGCGGCTGGAAACGTCTCACCGATCTCCCGCGTGTCGCCGTCGCCGCGCCCTCCCCTGCCCCGGAGGTCGGCGGCAAGCTCCTCGTCATCGGCGGCGATGACGGTGTGCAGGTGAATGTCGCTCCCACCGAACACAAGGGCTTCCC
The DNA here is from genome assembly GCA_965227745.1 of Opitutaceae bacterium. Taxonomy (GTDB): domain Bacteria; phylum Verrucomicrobiota; class Verrucomicrobiia; order Opitutales; family Opitutaceae; genus GAS368. The sequence continues at coordinate 1,159,540 of OZ245769.1, forward strand.
GCGCGGCATCGTGGCTTATGACGCCGTATCCAATTCTTGGACACAAGCCGGCGAGGTCCCCTTCTCGCTCGTCACCACGTCACTGACTATGTGGCGTGGACAGATTGTCGTCCCCGGTGGCGAGCAGCGTCCCGGCGTGCGGTCTACCGAAGTGTGGGCCGCTTCGATTCTCACGAAATGAAGCCACTCCTCCCCGCTGAGATTCGCGGGAACTGGGCCACGCTCCTGCTTCCGATCCGGGACGACGACAGCATAGACTACGAGCTGCTCGCCGTGGAAATCGACCGCTTCATCGCAGGAGGAGTCAGCGGTATTTACTCCAACGGCAGTGCGGGCGAATTTTACACGCAGACCGAGGAGGAGTTCGACCGCGTGAATCGATTGCTCGCCGAAAAGTGCGAGCGCGCGGACATGCCATTTCAAATTGGCGCGTGCCACATGAGCCCGCAGCTCTCGCGCGAGCGGATCCGCCGTACGAAGGCTCTCCGTCCCTCCGCGTATCAGATCGTGCTCCCCGATTGGTTTGTGCCGTCGTGGCCGGAGATCATTTCCTTTTTGGAGGTGATGGCCGCCGAGGCCGCGCCGATCCCGCTCATTCTCTATAATCCGCCGCACGCCAAGCGCCGGCTCGTGCCCGACGAGTGGCTTCGCCTACTCGACGCCGTACCGGGTATCGCCGGCATGAAGGTCCCCGGCGGAGACGACGCGTGGTACACGGCGATGCAGCCGGTCTTGGCGCGTGCCTCGGTCTTCATCCCCGGCCATCTCCTCGCGACAGGCCTCGCGCGTGGCGCGCATGGCGCGTACTCCAATGTCGCCTGCCTCAGCCCGGCGGGCGCTCAGCGCTGGTACGAGCTTTGTGTGCGCGACTCCGCGGCGGGCATACGGCTGCAAGAAAAGATTCTCCCTTTCTGGCAGGCCAATGTCGCGCCACTCATCACCGAGCACGGCTTGGCCAATATGGCGGCAGACAAAGCTGCCGCGGTGGCCGGTGGATGGCTGCCCGGCTTCACCTCGCGCCTGCGCTGGCCCTATCGCTCGGCCACATCTGAGCAGATCAGGCGAATCGCGGAAAATGCCCGCGCCGCCGTGCCCGAGCTTTTTACGACGTGATTTTTTCCGCAACTGCGTGACTGTGGGCGTGTCAGGACGCCCACATGACCCTCATCCCGCACCGCACCGTCGCCAGCCAGATCGCCGCGCAACTGCGCGCCGAGGTGGAAAAAGGGACGTGGCGCGGTTGGCTCCCGAGCGAGCGCGTGCTCAGTCGCACCGTGCAGGCGAGCCGCAACACCGTGCGCGCCGCGCTCGAACAACTCAAGGCCGACGGCCTCATCGAGCCCGTGCGGGGCCTGGGCAATCGCGTGGTGGACAAACCGAAGTCCGCAGCCGTCGCTCACCCGAAAACCGTCGGCGTGCTGATCCCCGAATCGATCGCGCGGCTGCGGCCGTTTAGCGCGTTCTGGATCGATGAATTGAAAGACCTGCTGATCGAGGAGGGCTGCCGCCTGCGAATTCACGAGGGCCGCCAGTATTATCAAACGAATCCGGCTCGCGCGCTCGAGCGCCTCGTCGAGCAAAACAACTACGGTGCCTGGGTGCTCATCCTTTCGTCCGAGGCGATGCAGCGGTGGTTTGCGCGCAAGAAAATCCCCTGCCTCGTCGCGGGCTCCACCTTTCCCGGCGTCTCCCTCCCCCACTACGATCTCGATTACCGCGCGATCTGCCGCCACGCCGCCGGTGTTTTGCTGCGGCTCGGCCATCGGCGGCTAGCGCTGCTCAATCGCGAGTCCCCGCGCGCGGGCGATGTCGACAGCGAATTGGGTTTCCTGGAGGGCGTGCGCGCTCATCCGGGCGACGATGCCACCTCAGAAATCGCGTACCATCGTGAAGACGCCGAGTCCGTGGCCCGTGCGCTCAAGCGCCTGCTCGACCGCGAGCGGCCACCGACCGGCATCGTCGTCTGCAATTCCTACGCGTACCTCTCGACCGCCACGGTTCTCGCGCAGCGCGGACTGCGCGTGCCGCAGGACATCTCGCTCATCTCGCGCGACGATGATCCCTTTCTCCGCTCTGTCGTGCCGGGTCCCGCGCGCTACGTGGTCGATCCGCATACGTTCGCGAAAAAAGTCCTCGGCTTGCTACTTCAGTTGCTGAGCCACGGTCCGGCCCTGCGCACCTCGGTGCCGCTCTTGCCGAAATTTGCCGAGGGTGGGTCCACGGCGGTCCCGCCTCGGCCCAAATGAAAAGGCCGCGCTCACACCCGTGAGCACGGCCGGTAACGAAACTTAGTTGATGGGCTTTGCTTAAGCCGCTGCAACGGCTGGGCGGCAGGCGAAGTCGAAGAAACCGATCTCCGTAAGCTTCGCGCGCATCGTCGCGAGTTGCGCCGCACTCGGTTGCGCCAGCGGGAGGCGCACGGGGCCGCAATCGACGCCGAGCATGCCCATCAAAGCTTTCGAGGCCGCGAGGTGGGTGACGCCGAGGCCGTTGCAGATGGCAATCATCTTGATCGCGGTATCTTGCAGCGTGCGCGCGGTCTTTTCGTCGCCCTGCGTGAGTGCTTCGAGGATGCGGAGATAGAGCGGCGCCGCGTAGTTGTAGGTGCTGCCCACGGCGCCGAGCGCGCCGGCGTGGGTGCCCTCGAGGAGCAATTCGTCGCGGCCGAAGAGGATGTCGAAGCGCCCGTTGGCCGCTTTCACGCAGGCAGTGAAGTCGGGCAGGTCTTCGTGGGTGTATTTCACTCCGACCAGGGTCGGGATGCGATCCGCCGCCTTGGCGAGGAAGTCGGCCACGGGGATCGAGACGCCCGTCATCGAGGGGATGTTGTAATAGTAGAATGGCAGCGTAGGGGCCGCGGACGCCACGGCCTCGCACCAATCGACGAGTTCATCGACATTGCGTGGCTTGAAAAACATGGGGGCGAGCGCCGAGACCGCGATCGCGCCGATCTTCTCCGCGTGGGCCGTGAGTTTGCGCGCATCGGTCAAGCAGGTATGACCGACGTGCACGATCACGGGCAGGCCACCGCCAGATGACACCCATTTTTCAGAAACGGCGTAGCGCTCCTCCAGCGTGAGGGAAAGGCCCTCGCCGGTCGTGCCGCAGACGAACGCCGCGCTGACGCCATTATCCTTGAGGAAACGGCCGTACGTCGGGATCACGTCGAGGTTGATCGAGCGATCGGCTTTGAAAGGCGTGAAGGGTGCGGACACGAGGCCGCGAATACGTGAGGTCATGAATGGAGGGGATGTTTGACTTAAAATATAGGAGGAAAGGCAACTATCGGGCCACTGGTCCCTTTTCGGGGCCGGCGGGGAGCAACTGGCTCAGCTCGCGGATGCGCGCGGCTTCCGCCGGATTCGCGGCGAGATTTTCTGTCTCGAATAATTCATCGCCGCGATAGGCGTACAACTCGCGCTCCACCACTTCACGCGTGCCGAAGCGACGCCACTCGACGTAGCGGTGCGTGGCGGTGCGAACCGCGTAACCCATGAATTCCGGGCCCGCGCGATAGACCCAAGGCCGGGGAAACTGGCTGAAGGCCGCCACTCGGCTGGCGCGGGCCGGATCGTCCAACCACGGGCGCAGGCTCTGTCCCTCAAGCTTCGCCACGGCGGTTAGTCCGCACAGATCGACTAGCGTAGGAAAAAGATCGAGCAACTCGACCAGCGCCGGGCAGGTCTCCCCACCCTTCTGACCCGGACGGACGACAATCAACGGCACCCGCGTATCCGACTCATAATTGGTCGTCTTGGCCCACAGGCCGTGCTCGCCCAAGTGGAAGCCGTGATCCGACCACAGCACGACGAGCGTATTTTTCGCCAGGCCAGAGCGGTCGAGCGCGGCAAGCACCCGGCCCACTTGGGCGTCCGTAAAGCTCGTGGACGCGTAGCACCCGCGCCGCAAGGCGATGGCCTGCTCCGGCGGCACCGGGCCGATCTTCGGCATATCGGAATAGCCGCGTAGCTCGGTGGAGTCGTGCAGTGCGACCGGGGGCGCGCCACGCGGCGGGGTCGATTGCGCGGGCTCGGGGATTTTCACGCCCTCGTAGAGGTCCCAATATTTCTTGGGCGCGGTAAATGGCAGGTGCGGCTTCATGAAGCCGACGGCGAGGAAGAAAGGCTTGGCGGGATCGCCTTTGCCGAAGCGATCGAGTGCCGCCACCGCGCCGGCGGCGACTTTCCCGTCCGGGTAATCGTCGTCGGACTCACCGACAAATTCTGTGGCTGCAGCCTTCTGCGTTTTCCCCGGAGGCTCGCGGTTGGCGGGCAGGCGGTAGTCGTCGCGCTTGGCGATGTACTCCCACTGCTCGGGCACACTCCATGAGGCGGGATCGGCCATCGGCGCTTCGCCGTGGAAAATTTTCCCGAACGATTGGGCGAAGTAGCCGTTGTTCTTGAAGTGTTCTGGCAGTGAGACCACTCCGGGCGAGGTCTTGCGAAAGTGAGTCTTCAAATCCCACACGCGCAGCGTATCCGGACGCAGCCCCGTGAGCAGCGACTGACGCGAGGGATTGCACACCGCCTCCTGGCAGTAGGCGCGCGTGAACTTCACGCCGCGCGCGGCGAGTGCATCGATCGCCGGGGTCTTCGCCACGGGATCGCCGTAGCAACCGAGATTTACCCGCAGATCATCGACTGCGATGAAGAGCACATTGGGCCGCGATGCCACCTCGGCGGCCCACACACTGCTCATCGCCGGCAAAAGCAGCGCGAGAAATAAACAACAGCGGCAGATCATGGGTAACCTCGGGAAATCGAGCGTGGAGCGCCCTCGGTCGTCAGACCTCCGTGGCGCACCATGCAGGAGAACTCAGGGCGCAGCCGTGAGCGGCACGCGCGCAAAGGTGATGCGCTGATACGGATTGGGCTTCTTACCCGCGGGCTGCGTAACGCCGTTTTCGTAGAAGCAGCCGACGGTGTTCGCATCCAGCGAGACGAGGCTGGAGTAAGCCGAGGGCTCCGGGTGTAGCACCGCGACCTCGCTCCAAGTCTTGCCGTCGTCGGCGCTCGTCTTGACGGTGAGTTGCACGCGGGTTTTGGCGGCGGGATTGGAGAAGACGAGGAGGTCCTTGCCGGCGCCGGTTTCGTGACGAATGAGGCTCGCTTGGCAGACAGGCTCGATGAGGGTGGAGTCGACCGGCGGGGTCCACGTCGCGCCGCCGTCGGAGCTGGTGGAGATGGCGCGGAGATTGCGACCGGTGTTGGAGCGCATGTTCATCAGCAGCGTGCCCTTGCCGTCAAAGAGCTCGGCGACCTGGCATTCGTTGGCCTTGGGGCGGATGGTGCCACTGAGCTTCCACGTCTTGCCGTGGTCATCGGAGTAGATGGCGTGCGAGCCAGAGATGTGCTTCTTCGGATCGTCGGGGTCGTCGTAGTTGTGATCGCAGGGGACCACGAGGCGGCCAGCATTGGGCCCGTTCTTGATCTGAATACCATTGCCGGGGCCGGTCGCGTACCAGGTCCACGAAGGATCTTTGGTGGTCGAGGTGATCTCCACCGGCTTGCTCCACGTCGCGCCGTGGTCGGTCGAGTTGCAGATCCAGACGGTACGCGTGCCTTTGGCCGTGCGCGCCGCGATCTCCTTTTCGTGATCGGTGCCGAGATTATGCGTCGAGAGGAGGAAGATCGTGCCGGTGGACTCATCGAGCACAGGACAGGGATTGCCACAGGTATTGTCGGCGTCGTCCCACACGATTTGCATCGCACTCCAGGTGCGACCGCCGTCGGTGGAGCGCTTGAGCACGGTGTCGATATTGCCGGAATCGCCGCCGGCCGATTTACGGCCCTCGGCGAAGGCGAGTAACGTGCCGTTCTTGGCCTTGATAACGGCCGGGATGCGATAGGTGTGATAACCATCGGTCCCGGAGACGAAGACGTCGGTCTTATCGACGGCTGCCAGCGAGGTAAGGAGGGTGGCGAAGAGCGCGCCGAGGAGACGGACGCGGAGGAACAGGTTCTTCATAAAAAGTTAAAGTGAAGGGTGAGAACTGACGGAGTTTATTTGCGGGGCTGGGTCAGCGCGGGGAGGCCCAACGCGGCGCGCAACTGCGGCTCGAGCCCGCGGGCGCAGAAATAAAAACCCATGGCATTGGCGTGGCGACCATCGACGAGCCCGTCGGCCTCAGCCTTGGACAGCATGTCGAGACCATCGACGTGATAGATGAACTTGTCGCCGGCCTGGCGCCGCGCCTCGACGAATTCGCGCGCGACGACGCGCTTTTCGATCTGCCGCTCGCCAGCCTCCCCGGGAATTTCTTCGGACGGGTTGTAGTAACACCCGGTCACGATAATCGGCGTCGTCGGATGCTTCGCGCGGAGAATCGCGACGAACTTCGGGAGCGTGTCGCGGTAGAGTTGCGTCGGGGGATTGGCCCAGTAATCGACCACGTAGCACGACGCCTCGATCTCCGCGACGGCTTCCGCGAGCGCGGGCTCGCCTAAGCCATTGCCACTGAAACCGAGATTCACGAAATCGACGTTCGTCCAGCGGCTGAGCAGCGCCTGATAGATGACACCGGGATTCGAAGCGGCGATCCCCTGCGTGATGCTAGAGCCGTAGTAGACCACGGGTTTGTCGAGGGCGAAGGGCTTCGGCGGCGACATGCTCGCGCCCGCGGTGAGCACGACTTCCTTCACACTGAGCGCCCGGCCCATCGGCAGATAGATCGTGATCTCGCGGGGCTTGGCCACCTTGCCGACCACCCACTGATGGTGAATCTCGCCCTTGGTATCCGGCGCGACGCTGCCCACGTAAACGCCGTCCGCGTAGAGATCGAGACCCGCATTGGCGATGGCGGTGACGTGGACAGGCGTGGAGCCCGCAGTCCCGTGCGCGACGACCGCCACCGTGAGCGAATCCGTCGTGAAACGGATGCGCGCACCGCTCGGCGCCGCCGCTAGATTCCAGACTTTCGGCGGGAACGTTTCCTTCAACCGCGTGGGTAGCCGGCGCAGTGACGGCGACTCTTCCTTGAACCAGGCGAGGCCATTGACCGTGAGCCGCGCATCGGGAAACGCGATATGCTGCGCACCTGCGTCATTCCACAGCTCCGCCGCCCCACCATTAAGGCAAAGCAGGGCCAAAGCGGAAACGGCGAGAATGCGTAAGACGGCAGGCATAGTCATTGATCTTTACGAACGTGATCGGGGCGAAGGAGGCCAAGGGGTGGAGTCGCATCCAAGCGATTGGCTCGCTCGGCCGCAACTCCCGCCCTCGCCCGGTATCGCTTAGAACTTTGCCGTGACGCCGATGGTCGTGTAGAAGCCGAGTTCCTGGCGGCGCATGCCCTTGGCGTAGTCGGGCGTACTGTCATTGTAGCGCTGGAGATTTTGCACGAAGCCGCCGAGATCCTGCAGTGAGGCGTAAATCGTGTAGCGCTTGGTGAGATCGTAGGTTGCGTCGAAGCCGATGCGCGTGCGTTTGCCTTGATAGTTATAGGTACCGGCGGGGATGGTCGCGCTCGTGGCGACAAGACCCGTGCTGATATCACCGGTGTAGCTCACCGTACCCTTTAGGCGGAGGCGGGAGCGGGCAAACGTGATGCCGGCGGACGCGGATTTCGGCGTGTAGCCCGAGAAGTCGGCGGTGTTAGAGCCCTGCAGGCTGAGCTTGGTGCCATTGACGAAGACTTGGAATCCGCGCGCCCACTGCGGCAGGAAGGTGAGCGACTGGCGATAGCTAAACTCGAAGCCGGTGATCTTGGCGTCGCCGCCGTTACTGCGCGTGCTGATCGTGTAGCCGACCAGCGAGGGATCGCCGCCGAGCCCGTACAAATCGAGCAACTCCGGCGTGGCGATGGTATTGGTCACGGCAAAGAAGTCCTTGATGTTTTTCTGGAAGACGCCGATCGACGCGAAGCCATCTTTCATCTGGTAGCTCTCGAGCGAGAGATCGTAGTTGCGCGCACTCCAGGGCTTCAGGCCGCTATTATTGACGGTGATCGTCGGCGTCGCGGTATCGCCACCGGTAATCGTCGTACCGGGGATGATGAAGTTGATATTGGGCCGGCCGATGGTCTCCGCGTAGGCCGCGCGCAGGATGAGGCCTTCCATGATCGTGAAGCTCGCATTCAAGCTCGGGTAATAGCCGTGGTAATTTCGGTCAGACGTCGCTCCGCGCTCCGTGTACCGCAGCTTGGCACGAGCGACGAGATCGTTGGTCAGGAAGACCGGCTGGATACCCGCGACGTTGGGATTGCCGTCGACGAGTGTGCCGTTGGCGTTCTTCTGATACTGTGCATTGATATTATCGAGGGGGCCACTGCCGATGTCGTCGGTGCGCTCAAAGCGCACGCCGCCGACTAGCCACAGCCGGTTTTTGAACAACCGCGTGTCGGCGCGAAGGTACGTGGCCGAGATGCGCTCGGTGAGCGAACGGGAGTTGCTGACGTAATTCTGCCAGGTGGTGGCATCGTCGGAAACAAACCACGAGGGGTTCTTCTGATAGAGATCGTAGAGCTTCTTGCCGCTGATCCAGCGCACCTTCTGACCATAGAGCGTGGGACCATCGTCATTAAAGGCGTTGTCGAAGACGTCGAACTTGCTCGCGAGCCGTGAGGTGACATCGGTGGCACCGTTGGGGCGGAAATTCCAGGTGATCGGGTAACGGCGCTGGTCGTTCTGTAGGGTGTTGCTGTACACGCCCGTCTTCAGGGTGAAGGGAATGGGGCCGAGGAAATCGCGCGAGAGGTCGGCGCGCAGTTGGTAAACCTGCGAGTTCCAGTCGACCTGGTTGGTGTTGACCGTGTTGATGGAATAGTTGCCGCCATCGAGGTAGTTTATAGGTGCGCCCGTACGGTCGGTAACGGTGTAGCGCGTCGGGATGATGCCGCTGGAGTTCTGGAGGTTGTCGCCGCGGATGATGACGTTGGCGAGCGTGGAGGGCGTGGTATTGAAATAGCCATTGTCGATGTCGGGCCGGTTGGAGCCCGAGGTGGAGTACGAGCCCGTGACATCGAGCTTCCAGAGGTCACCGCGATGGCGGTACTTCAGGTTGTAGAGTTTGGTCTGGGTGATGCCCTCGACGTTTTCACCGCTGCCATTCATGGTGACCGTGCCGACGCCCGTGGCGGCGCCTTGGGTGAACGTGCTGCCGCCCGTGGCTCCGGCGCCGAAGGCGAAACCGAGCACGCTGCGCGTGATCGCGAGATCGTACTTACGGTACTGCATGTTGGTGGAAATCGTATCCGCCGGGGAGATACGCCAGTCCACGCCCACCTGCCCCTGGAGGGTCTTGGTGATCTGGGCGAGGCTGTTCCACTGACTCGTGGTCTGCACGAGGCGCACGAGATCCCAGGTGGCGCTTTCGTCGGTGTCCTTGGTGCCGGTCTCCATGGGCTTCGCGCGCCAGGTGCGCGCGCCGCCGAGGGTGAAGGCGAGGTTCTTGTTCACCGGGTAAAGATAGCTAAAGTCAAACGACGGCTCCACCCGCGCGGCCGTCGTCGAAGAATCGGCGTTCTGATGACCACCGTCGAAGGTGATGCCGTTGTGGTTGTGGAACATCGTATAGGCATTGAGCGTGAATTTCGGGACCTTGGCCTCGAAGCCATTACGCGAGATCAGGTTGATCGAGCCGCCGAGGCCGGAGGCGGGCATATCGGGGGTGGGAACCTTGGTGACCTCGACGCGGGAGACGTTGTTCATCGGCACCTCGCGCAGATCGAGCGCGCGGCTGTTGCCGTTGAAGGTGGCGGGCGAATCCGCGCCATCGACCGTGAGGCCGGAATTGTTGCCCGGGAAGCCGCGCAGCGAGACGGTCGTGGCTTCGGGGCCCGACGTGGCGATCGACACGCCCGGCAGAAATAGAAGGACTTCGCCGATGTTTTCGGCGCCGCGGTTGCCGAACTCGTCGGTCGCGACGACATTCTTGATATTCGGCGCGTTGCGTTGCTCGTTGAGCGAGATGGCGCGCGCGCTCATCTCGCGGTCGGCTGTAACGGAAAAGGCGTCGAGCTTCACAGTCTCTTCGCCCGGCTTCGTCACGGTGGCGATGGCGAATGCCAACTCAAACTCGCGCTGCGTGGAGCCGCCCGCGGTGACATTGACCGCCGCGCTCTGCGGCTGCATGCCGACGTAGGAAACCGTGACGCGCGCCGCGCCGGCGGGCACGCCCGTCAGACGGTATGCCCCTGTATCATCGGTGACGGCCTCGCGGTCCGTGCCATCGACAGCGATGTGTGCGTTGGAGAGAGCGCGGCCCGTAGAAGAATTGTACACGCGGCCCTCGATGATACCGGTGCCGCTCTGCGCGAGCAGCGACGTGGGCGAGAAGATCGCGACTGCCAGCGCGAAAAACACGGCCAACATCCGGCGCGGAGCCGAATGGAAAAACGAACAGTGGTGGGAGACGCTTTGCATAGTGGGTTTTGGGTCTGACACGAAACGAGAGGTTAGCTGTGAACCGCCGGTGGCGCCCGGCGTGAAACAGGGCGCGCGCCCGCGATGGGTTATTTTTCTGTGACTCGAAATTTTCCGAACATGATGCGCGTGCGGTTGCGATCGGTGGTGCCGCTGTCCCACACGGCGCGGTAGTCGCCGGGGGCGACTTCGATGAGCGTGGGGTAGGAATTTTTGACGCCGGCATCGAAGAAGGTTTTTTCCGGGCCCCACGCGCCGCCGCCGGCTGGCTGTACTTTATAACGGAGCGCCATGCGGCCGCCGGGCGCGGGGTTGGCGGGGCCGTCGTTGTAGATGTAGAGGTGTGCTCCGGGAGTGGTGCGGCCATAGAAGGCTTTGGACTTTGCGTTCCAGAGGTCGGGCTCCTGCTGGGCGGGCGACCACGTCTTGCCGCCGTCTTTGCTGATGGTGGAAAAGGCGCGCGGCGGATCGGTCATCTTGCGCTCGTCTTCGTAGTCGGCGGTGCGCATGACCATTTTCAATTCGCCGGGGACGTCGCCGATCGCGATGGCGGCTTCGTGGAGGAAGACTTTGGGGCCGGTGGTGGGCTGCGGGACGAAGCCTGCGAGATTCCACTCCATCAGGCTCGTGCTGGTGAGGACGAATTGATCGCGCGAGCCCAGCGGATCGCCGCGCTTCGTATTGCGGTGCGCGGGGAAGAGGTAGCGGACCTGGCCGCTCTTGTCTTCATAGCGCATCGGACCGGCGACGACGATGAGCGGGCCCGTGTAGCCCATCGAGAGCTCGACCGGAATCCACGAACGACCGCCGTCGGCGCTGTACGCACCAACGAGCTGCGCGTCCTCGCTGTTGCGGTAATTCATCGGGCAGCGCATCGCATAGGCCCAGATCACGTCCATGCCGGGTGGCTTGAAGAGGATGGCGTTGGCGTAGGCGAACTGGAGGGTGCCTTGGCGCTGGTTGTGGTCGAAGATCGCCACGGGCTCGCTCCACGTCGCGCCGTCATCGGTGCTGACCGTCGCGTAGATGTCGCCCATGTCGGTCTTGCCGGGGATGCCGGCGCCGAAGGCGGCGACGAGGTGCTTGCCGCGCCACTGTGCGATGTAGGGCTCCCAGAGCAAATTGGCGCCGGGGTGTTTGTCCATGTGGCGGATCTCGCGCACATCGGTGACGTCGCCTTTGTAATCGGCGGCAAAAGCGGACGCGCCACCGAGCGACAGTACTGCGGTGGTGACGAGTAAGCTGAGGGAGCGGAAGGCGGGCATGGGGTACGGGGTAACGCGGTGGGAGGTTTGGGGCGCAGGGCTGCGGGTCACCATTCGCCCTGGCGGCCGAAGTGGGCTTTGGCTGCGGCGCCGAAGCGCTTGGCGGCGGCGTCGATGGCGTCGCAGGTTTCGAGCTTCGTGCGACCGGCGGAGTCGCGCGCGGCGGGGATGAGCGTGAGGCACTCGTTGGAGTCCATGAAGCGCGCGGCGTCGAGGAGGCTCGCTTCGTCTTCGGCGGGGATGGCGAGGAAGCCATGCTTGTCGGCGTGGATGAGCTGACCCGGCTGCACGGCGCGGCCAAAGACCTCGACCGCGCAGCCCCAGCGCACGGGGCAACTGAAGGCGTGGCCGACGCAGAGACGGCGCGCGAGGGCCTTGAAGCCGGCGTTGTTCATCTCGTCGAGGTCGCGGATACCACCGTCGGTGATGGTGCCGACGCAGCCGAGGCTGCGGTGAATGTTGCTATTTACCTCGCCCCAGAACGCGCCGACCACCGCCGGTTTGTCGAGGTCCTGCACGACGACGATCTTCGGGCCGTCGATGCTGGCGACGTAGCGGCGATACTCGCTCCAGGCGTTGGCATTGGCCTGGGGATGGGCGGAGTTACTGGGCTCGCAAACGACGGTGACGGCGCGGCCCACCATCGGGCCCATGTGCGGCATGAAGTCGCGGGTTTCCTCGGTGTTGAAACCGGAGCGCGCGATATCGGACTGCGTGATTTGCTCCCAGCCGTTGTAAATCGTGGGGGTGTTCCAACGCTTCAACTGAAGCATGTCGGCGTGGGTAATCGGGGTGGGCATCGAGATGGAATATTTCGAGGCGGATCAGATATTGATGCTCGGGCCGCGCACGGCGGGTACATCGCCGAGCCGCTCTTTTAGTGCGCCAATCTCGCGACGGATGCCCTCAGAAAAAAAGAGGATGTCGCCGCCGTGGACGATGAAGTTGGCTCCGAGCTGCGCCCAGCGCGCTTCGTGTTCGCTGCGATTTTTCTCGTAGATTACGTGGACGCCAGCGCCGAGGGAACGCGCGCGCGCCTTGCGGATGATGACATCGCAGGCTTCGAGAAACTTCGGATGCTCGTATTGCTCGGGGATGCCGAGACTCGTAGAGAGATCGTGCGGGCCGATGAGAACGCCATCCAAGCCCTCGACGGCGAGAATCTCATCGAGCGCCGCAATGGCGGGCACACTCTCGATATTGACGATCAAGGTGCGGGTGGCCGCGCCTTTGGCGATGTAGCCGTCGAGGTGCGGGTCGAGTTTTTCGCCGCCGAGCACGGCCGCGAGGGTGTGGCCTTTGAGCGGGCGCTTCTTGGTGGCGCCGACGAGTTCGCGGACCTGCGCGGCGCTCTCCACATAAGGGGCGATGATGCCCGCGGCGCCACCATCGAGCACCATGCAGGCTTGAAATGGATCGGGTGACGGGATGCGGACGATGGGCGGCAGGCCCACCGCACGATACGCCTGACACATCCACGCCAGCTTTTCCCGGTCGAGCGGAATGTGTTCGGTGTCGATGAAGACGAAGTCAAGGCCGAGCCCTGCGGTGATCGGTACCCAGTGGGGCGATGGGCTGACGATGAGCGTCCCGTAGAGCCGGGTAGGCTCGTGCAGGCGCTGACAAAAAGACTGGGACGGGGAAAGCTTCACACGCAGGCAGGGTTTTCGCCGACAGGTGCAGCTCCTGGGTGGCGGGAGGAGAAGGTCTCTTCCCCGTACCACTGCGGACAACCGGAATGCGGTGGTCCTTTTTCGAGTCCAGCGTATCGGAGATTTGGATATCGGGGTTTTGAAGGGTGCCCGAGAGTCAGGACGCGAGGATGGAAAGCACCAAGAACGAACCTCCAATATCCAGTGAATGTTCAAGGACGGCGAAGGCCGTAAAATTTTACTTTCTTAAATTTCCGGCCTTTTTTGAAATTTGGAGGTTGGTGCTTGGTACTTCGCTGATCCACTCGCTCACGCTCGCGGCTACGAAATTCTCGGAGCCGCGCTTACTCCTTCCTTGCACCAAGCTGGTGTCCCTTTTGGACCATGGGGCCGCTCTTCGTTTTCGCGTTCAGTTTGTCGAGGACGCCGGCGAGGCGGCGGCGTTTTTCGTCGACCTCGGCGAACATCTCCAGCTGCTGCCCGCCGTCTTCCACGCTGGAAAAGCGCACACTGATCAGGCGGAGGGGGCGCTTCTTGGTCCAGGCGCCGCGGAGCAACGGCGCGACCAACGGATAAAACGGGGCTTCGAGGTCCGTCGCATCCATCAGGCTGCGACCGTGCGACTCCTGCGTGAAATCGGGATACCGCACCTTGATCGTCATGGTGCGCACGCGCTTTTTGTCCTCGCGAATTTTGGGCAGGAGCTCGTCGACCATGCGCTTGGCCACGCGCTCGATCTCGGCGAAGTCGCCGATGTCTTCAAAGAACGTCTCCTGTTGCGAATAGCTCTTGGCGTCCTCGTGGTCGACGTGGACGGTGCGTTCGTCCTGACCTCGGGCTGTCGCGAGCATCTCGCGCCAACTGTGACCGAAGATCGACTCAAGCTCGCTCTCGGTGCGGCGGGTGACGTCGCCGATTAGCTTAAGGCCGCGGTCGTTGAGTTCGGCTTCGGTTTTCGCACCGATGCCCGGCAGTTTACCGATGCTGAGGGGCGCGAGAAAGGTCTCCTCGGCACCAGGCTCGACCACGACGAAGCCGCGCGGCTTACGCAGCTTCGAAGCGATCTGGGAAACGAGCTTGTTGGTCGCGATGCCGAAAGAGACCGGGATCTGCAGTTCGCTCCAGATGCGCGCCTGCAAACCGCGGACCTTGGCCTCGGTCTCGGCCAGGGTGGTGTAGCCGCAGGGGCCGAGGTCGAGGTAGCCCTCGTCGATGGAGTTGCGCTGCACCAGCGGAGTCAGCGTTTCGCAAAGATCGAACATCTGGTGCGACACCTTGCCGTAAAGCCCCGAGGTGTGCGGAAGCATGATGAGATCGGGGCAGACCTTGAGCGCGCGTTGCGTGGGCATCGGGGTGTAGACCCCGCAGGCGCGGGCCTCGTAGCTGGCCGAGGAGATGATGCCGCGCTCGCGCCCGCCCACCGCGCACTTCGTGCCCCGCAGTTCCGGGCGCAGCGCCAGCTCGCACGACACGAAAAACGCGTCGGCGTCGAGGTGGACGATGGTCGGAAGGGCGGGCATGATTTTTTTTGCACTTTGAGATTCACCCAAACGTCACGAACGCGCAAGCTACGCTCCTTATGGGACGTCAATGGCTCCACGCGAAGCGCGCGATCGTGAACCTTAAAAAGGGTCAGGTCGTGGGCAAACTTGTCAAAGAAATCACCGTCGCAGCCAAGCTCGGCGGCCCCGACCCCGAGGGCAACGCGCGCCTCTTTGCCGTGTTGGAAAAAGCCAAAAAGGCCAGCGTGACCCGCGATGCGATCGAGCGCGCGATCAACAAGGGCGCGGGCATCGGTGGCGACAAGACCTCGATGGAGCACATCGCCTTCGAAGGCTATGCGCCGCACAAAGTCCCGGTCATCGTCGAGGTCTACACCGACAATCACCAGCGCACGGCCCCCGAGGTCCGCGTGCTCTTTAAGAAGGGCATTCTCGGGCAAGCGGGCAGCAACAAGTTTCTCTTCGACCATGTCGGTCTCGTCGAGGCACACCACCCCGACGCCAAGAAAGACCTCGAGGAAGCCGCCATCGAGGCCGGCGCGAATGATTTCGAGGCGCTGAGCCACGCGCAGAACGACGATATTCCGGAAGGTCACGCCGGGGCGCGCTTCATCACGGAGCGCACGGCGGTGCACGCGGTCTCGACTTGGCTGAAGCAGAACGGCTGGTCGGTGATCACGGCGGAAATCGGCTACCTCGCGAAAAACTATCCGGAACTCGACGACGCGGCGCGCGCCGAGGTGGGCGAGTTTCTCCAGGAACTCGAGGACCACGACGACGTGCAGCGCGTCTGGGCGGCGGTGAAATAACAATCCGGCACGCTCGCGCCGGACTGATTTGCCTCTCGGTGCCCATGCATTTCCGCGAGCTCAATGAATCGCAGTTGCTGGCTCTCGCCATCTCCGCCGAGGAGGACGATGGCCGCATCTACCGCGATTTCGCGGAAGCCCTGCGCGCGGACTTTCCGGCGAGCAGTGCGCTGTTTGCGAAAATGGCCGATGAGGAGGACGGGCATCGCCATCGGCTGATCGACCTGTATCGCCGCCGCTTCGGCGAACACATCCCGCTCATCCGCCGGGAGGACGTGCGCGGTTTTCTGAAGCGCCGCACCTCGTGGCAATTGTCGGTTTTGCAGCCGGAGCGTGCCCGACAAGAGGCGGCCATGATGGAGATTCAGTCGCGCCGCTTTTATGAGGCCGCCGCCCAGCGCGCGACCGACGCGAGCATGCGGCAACTCCTCGGTGATCTCGCGCATGAGGAGCAGAAGCACGAGGCCGCCGCCGAGAAAATCGACCGGGAGCAACACGCCGCGGGTGAGATCGATATCGAGCACGCGGCGGCGCGGCGGCTCTTCGTCCTGCGCTTTGTGCAGCCAGGTCTCGCCGGGCTCATGGATGGCTCGGTGTCCACGCTCGCGCCGCTGTTCGCCGCGGCCTTTGCGACGAATAGCACGACCGATTCCTTCAAGGTCGGCCTCGCCGCCTCCGTAGGCGCGGGCATCAGCATGGGTTTCGCCGAGGCGCTATCGGACGACGGCAAACTGAGCGGACGCGGCACGCCCTGGTTGCGCGGCGTGATCTGCGGGCTGATGACCACACTAGGTGGACTCGGCCACACCCTGCCCTACCTCATCGCGGATTTTCATGTCGCGACCACGCTCGCGTGCGTGGTGGTCGTGGTCGAATTGGCGGCGATCTCGTGGATTCGTGCGCGCTACATGGATACCCCGCTGCTCTCGGCGACATTCCAAGTCGTGGTGGGCGGGATCTTGGTTTTTATCGCGGGGTGGCTGATCGGGGCGGGTTAGTAGGGAAGCACCGAGGATCTACGTCCACTCTCCCGTGAAGGTTTAAGAACGGCGAAGGAAACGAACCGCCACCGGTGCACCGAACCGCCATTCGCGCACACTCGCAGCTACCAAGAGCTGCGCCCTCGGGTTACTTTCGCTTGATCGTGATGTGCGTCACGCCGGGGCCGGTGATGTGTTCGGCGGTCTGATAGCCCAGTGCGGTGAGATCGAGCCCGGCGAAAAGATTTTCGCCGCGGCCCATCAAGACCGGCGACACGGCGAGATGCATTTCGTCGATCAGGCTCTTGGACAGATATTGGCGGACGGTGGAAACGCCTCCGCCCACGCGCACATCTTTACCGCCCGCAGCCTCCTGCGCGCGCTGGAGCGCGGCCTCGATGCCATCGGTGACAAAATAAAAGGTCGTTCCGCCGGCCATGGCGAGCGGAGCGCGCGCATGGTGTGTGAGCACAAACACGGGGGTGTGGTACGGCGGTTCGTCGCCCCACCATCCTTTCCACTGGTCATCCGGCCAAGCGCCGCGGATCGGGCCGAACATATTGCGACCCAGAATCCACGCACCGACATTTTCAAAACCGCGCCGCGCAAATTCGTCGTTGATATCAGTCGTGCCGCCGCTGCCACCACCATGCATCGCCTGAAACGTGCGCGTGGGAAAAAACCACTGGAACATCGCATGGCCTCCGACGCCGAGCGGATTTTCCAAGTCCTGATTAGGACCGGCACCGTAGCCATCGAGTGAAAGACCGAAACATTGAACGCGGAGTTTGGACATGGGGAAACGGAGATTTATTTATTGAGATTCATCTACTCGACGAACGAGGTGCGCGACTGCGGACAGATTGGCGGTAGAACGAATTCGAAGTACGGAGGAGAAGGGACCAAGGATGAAATTCCAAGCTCCACAGCAGGTTCAAGGGGGATCAAAGCGAACAGTCGCCACTCGTTCACGCTCGCAGCCACCAAGCCGTTTCTATCGGCGCTAGCACGACTACTGACGCGGTAGCACGCTAACGGGCCACGAGTTTTGCCGGTAGCCAGCCGTTGAAGCGCAGCCATGATTCGCAGTGGCGGGGCCACTCGGAGGTGGGGCCGAGTTTGGGGTCCATGCCAGAACCGTGCGGGCCTTTGGGATACAGGTGGAGTTCGATGGGGGCCTTGGCCTTTCGCATCGCTTGGTAGAAGAGCAGGCTGTTTTCCACGGGGACGGTGGTGTCTTCGGACGAGTGGACAAGAAAGGTCGGCGGGGTGGCTTTCGTGACTTGCTCGTCGACGGAGAGGTGATGCAGGGCTTCTTCGGTCGGCTTGTCGCCGAGGAGTGCGCGGCGGGAGATCGCGTGGGCGAAAGGCGGCTGCATCGTGATGACCGGGAAGACCAGCACCATGAAATCGGGGCGTCCGCTCACGGCATCGAGTGGTGCGCCGGTTTTACCCTCGGGCGCGTCGAAGAGCGTACCGGCACTGGCGGTGACGTGGCCGCCGGCGGAGCCGCCAAGCATGCCGATGCGATCGGGCTGCACGCCCCACTCCGCCGCGCGCGAGCGGATGGTGCGCACAGCGCGCAAGGCATCGCGCAGCGGCGCGGGGTGGCCGTATTCAGCATTCCGATACTTGAGCACGAAGACGGTCACGCCGAGGGAATTCAACCAGCGCGTGATCTCGCCGCCATTGGCACCGACCGCGACGCGGATATACCCGCCACCGGCGGCATAGACGATGGCAGTTCCGTTCGCTTTGCTCGCAGGAGGCGCGTAGACGGTGAGCGTGGGATGGTGAATGTTGCTGTAGCGGCCGGCGTCGTCTTTTTCGGGCCCGGCGTCGGGCTTGAGATCGGGCACGCCCTCGGGCCATAGATCGATGACGGGCGGTGTTTCGGCGGCGTGCAGCGCACCGAATGCTGTGACTGCAATGACCGCCAATAGTGCGCATTGTCGCCACAGGCGGTTCGGTGTTTTGGGGTGCGTGCTCATGCGATTCATTTCGTCCGCTCCCACGGGAAGGCCACCGTGGGCGTGCTGGCGTAGCGTTTCATCGTGAGCAGGAATTCGGCACCGGCGCCGGGGGCGAGCTTCACGGTGAAGGTCCGGCCGGCCACGATGGTTTTGGTGCCGCCGTGCTCGACCGATTCGATGCGGTGCTCACCGTAACCGCCGCCTTGGACGACGACGGTGCGCGCGGTGGTAGCGCTGAGATTGACGAGGGTAATGGTCGTCTGCGTATCGCTCATGGCCGAGACGAGTGCGCCGACGTCATCCGGCACGCCAGCGCGTTTCGCGACGGGATCGAAATACCGCACGCGTGCGCTGAGCAGGCTGCCCTCGCGGCCTGGCGGGAGCGCGCCCCACATGAGTTGGAGGAGCGCGGTGGTGGTCACCGGGTTGGCGTCCATCATATTGTCGGCAAGGCGCTGTTGGGCCGTGCTCGTGTCGGCGCGCGCTTTTTCGATTTTCTTGACGGCGGCAGCGAGGTCTTTGCTCAGAGCGGTTTCGGGGTAGTCGGCGTTTTTACCTTCGAGAAATTGAATCCACTCGTTCTTGCCGAGGCGGGCGCGGTCATCGCTGCGTTGCGACCAATACCAGAGCTCGGTCGCGCCGATATTCCACGGCGTGCGCTGCCAGCCGTACCAGCCGTCGGCGCCGTACATGGTGGGATATTCTTTTGCGCCGTCGACGGTACGCGCATGCGAATTGACGGCGTCGATCATGGTGCGCCAGGCATCGGCGTATTTTTGATCGCCGGTGACGAGCAGCGCGTTTTGAAAGCCCACGGTCGCGCGCGGGATGCGGTTGCGATTTTCGCGTTTGCCGTTGACTGGGTTCACCGGGCTGAAACCCCAGCCGTATGCGCCGCTCCACCACGGCGCATCGCCGCCGGCTCGGCCGTCGGGGCCGACGTGGCTGGGGATCACGCCGCCCGTCTGCTTCATGCGCTCGAGCCACGCGTCCATGTAGGTGACGAGCCAGGTTTTGTACTTTGGCTCGTGCGTGAGCAGGTAGGCGTTGGTGGGGAGCGTGGTCGCGACGAGGTTGATGAAGTGATCGCCCGCGACCTCGCCATACTCACGGTAGTGCTCAAGAAACTCCGCGTAGGTGCTCTCACCGTGACCGAGCTTAATGAAACCTTTGGGGTCGAAGGGATCGCCGACCCAATCGAGGGCCGTGGCCGGGCGCAGCATCGGGCCCTTGGAGCCGTTTTGCATCGAGCGGATGATTTTGGCCGACGGGTCGAAGTTCGGCGCGGTCGGATCCTCGCCCATGTAGAGCCCGGCGAAACGCTTCACGCGCGCCTGATAGGCGGGCACGGACGCGAGCGAGAGGCCCATCATGTTGAAAGCGCGGAGGCCCTCGCCGTGGTGCATCCAGTCGGCCTGCGCGGAAAACTCCTTGTAATACATGCCGTCGCGGCCCGCGGGTACGTCGGTGGTCTTGGCCTCCGAGTACTGCTTGATCATGCCCTCCCACGTCTTGAGGTAAATCGTCGCGATTTCGTCGCTGGCACCGAGGGCGTGAAATTCCGGCCAGCCCGCGAAGTTCTCGAACGCGTCGTCCGGACCATCGTTGGCCCCCCAACGCACCACGCACTGCACGTACCCGCGATTGTCGTAGTATTTCGCGGCAAACTCGCGACCAAGCGGCACAGTTTCCGCGAGCAGGCGGCGCTCAAGTATCGCCCATTCGGGCGCTGGCATCGGTGTCGTAATGGAGACCACCGGCTCCGGCTGGGCGGCAGGCAAAGCACCGACGGCAAGTGACAGCGAAACGAGAACTGGCAGGGGTTTGATCATAAAGCGAAAGGCCCGGGCGACTTATAACTGGGGTACGACCGGGCTAAAAACGACTGTGTGTTAGCACGGCTCCGGGGCAATCTCACAACCGCTCACCGCCCTCGGCCAGTCCGATGCGGAGAACAACTACGGAGGGCGGTCAAAGAGTGCGACCGGGCCCTGCGCTCTGGGATTGGATTTGGCCGCGTTTTTGGCAATGTCCTCCCACAGTCCCGCTTCCTTCACGTTTTGCCTTCCCTCCATGCCTCTCTCGATATTTCGCGTGCGGTCGTACGTCGGCCTGCTTGTTATGGTCTTTTCCACCGTCGGTGGGTTTTCGACCTCTCGCGTTTTGGCGGGCGAACCCGCTCCCGCCGTCAAGCGACCACAGATGGTGCTGCCTGTGATGTACGAGGAAGTGCCGTTGCCGCGCATCAAAGAGATCTGCCTGTTCTACGGCCTCAACGACCTCTGGCGAAAGATCGAGCGCGACCCACCGACGCGACCCTTCAAGAGCGACGGTTGCTCTGGCTGGTTTGATGAGTGGAAGGGCGTCAGCCTGTACCCCGCCGGTTTCCTCCATGACTTGAAATACTGGTCCGGCTATCCCGGCGAAGATGTCGAGCGACTCGTCGCCGATGCCGAGTTCATGATCGATGTGGCCCGCTTGCTCAATTCGACGGCGATGGCCGAGACGATGTTTCATGGCGTGCGCGTGGGCGGAACGGACAAGCTCAACACCAGTTTCGCGTGGGGCTTCGGTCGCCGACCGCTTCAAGCCCCACCCGCCAAGCCGAAGTCCCAACCCTAGACCGGCCGGCCGCCAACAAAAAGGCGGGGACCCCCAATGGCCCCCGCCTTTCGCTATGATGATAAACAACTAACCGGTGAGGCAGGTTAACCAGCCCGCTTCAGCTCTTAGTCGTCGCCGACGCCGAGAACCGGACAAATTTCCCGCCATCACCGTCTCAGGCTAGCACACGGGAGTGGCCAAATTCTCGGGACATTAGCCCGAAATATCGGGAAAATTTCCCAAAAATCGCGCCGAATTCTACATTGGCTCAAAGCGCCCCCGACCCGTGTTATCTGGCCCGTTCCGGGCCCACGTCATCTTGGCCACTCTCAAACCCGCGTCGCTTGGGCCGTAGCGGCGGCGTTACTGGCTGCGATCGCCTCGCGCGCGGCGGTCACGAGTTGCTCCATGCGAAACGGCTTCGCGATGACGCGCGATGCCCCGAGCTTTTCGGCGATCGTAAGAAACAGCTCACGGTTCAGGGGGACATCGCCCGAGATCGCGATGACGGGCAGACGCGGGTGGCTATAGCGCAGCTCTGTCATGATCTCGATGCCGTCGCGCTCCGGCATCACGAGATCGGTGATGACGAGTTCGATGTGACGGCTCTGCAGAATTTCCATGACGCGGCGCCCATCCGGCACCGCGCAGACCTCAAAGCCGGCCATGGTGAGCACCTCGGTGAGTAATTCACGATACGCAGCATTGTCCTCGAGCAGGAGGACGGCGGGCATGACCGCAAGCGGGCGGGGAGAGTCGGACATGCGATCAGTATGCCAGAAAGGCCGCCGTCTGCCTATGGGCCGTCACCCGGTTTAACAATTCGTTGACATGCGGAAACTACGCCCGCGCGGCTTGCATCGCGCATTTCTCATAGAGCCCGCTCCCCGCTAATCTCACTCCACCCTCGCCTGTCCCCACCGCTTCAAAGCCGCACCCGTCAGCGACCGCGGCGCCGCCTCGATCTCTGCCCGTGGGCCCGCAAAAACTAATTCCCCGCCATCGCGCCCTCCACCGGGCCCCAGGTCGATCAGCCAGTCGGCCAAATTGATCACGTCGAGATTGTGCTCGATCACGATCACGGTGTTGCCGGCATCGCGTAGTTTAAAGAGCAGGTCCATGAGCTTCTGGATGTCGACCCAGTGCAGGCCCGTCGTCGGCTCGTCCAAAATATAGAGGGTCGACCCCTGCTGCCGCTTGCTCAATTCGAGCGAGAGCTTGATGCGCTGGGCCTCGCCACCGGACAGCGTCGTCGCCGATTGGCCCAGCGTGAGATAGCCGAGGCCCACGGCCTCCAGCGTCGCGAGCTTGTCGATCACCCGGGGGATATTGCGGAAAAGCCCAATCGCCTCCCGCACGGTCATGTCGAGCACGTCGGCGATGGACTTGCCGTGAAACAAAATTTCCAGCGTCTCGCGATTAAAGCGCCGCCCACCGCAACTCGGACACGGCGCATAAGCGTCCGCCATGAATTGCATGTCGAGTTTGATCTGGCCGTCGCCCTGGCATCGCTCGCAACGCCCGCCGCGGACGTTGAAGGAAAACCGACTCGCCTTGTACCCGCGGACTTTCGCCAGCGGGACTTGCGCGTACAGGTCGCGCAACAGGGTCATCAGGTCCACGTACGTCGCTGGGTTCGAGCGCGGGCTGCGGCCGATGGGCTCCTGGTCGACCTGCACGAGCTTTTCGAAGAAATCGAGGTTTTCGAGGTGCCGATGTTTGCCGGGGATCGTCTTCGCCCCATTGAGTTTTCGCGCGGCGGCGGCGGCGAGGATGTCGTTCACCAGCGTGCTCTTGCCCGAGCCGCTCACGCCGGTCACGCAGGTGAGCAGGCCCACGGGAAATTTCGCGTCGATGCCGCGCAGATTATTCGCGCGCGCCTCGCGCACGGTCAGCCAAGCGCCGTCGGGCGCCTTGGCCTTGGCCTCGCGCGTCACCGAGAGCTTGCGCGAGAGATACGGACCCGTCCGCGATTGCTTGATCGAGAGCGCCATGCACACCGCCGGCGTGCCTTGAAAGAGTAACTGTCCGCCTTCGGTGCCCGCCTCCGGCCCGAGCTCGATAATCTCGTCCGCGAGGCGCATCGTGTCTTCGTCGTGCTCGACGACGAGCACGGTGTTGCCGCGGTCGCGCAGCGCGATGATCGTATCGAGCAGTTTCTGGTTGTCGTGCGGATGCAGGCCGATGCTCGGCTCATCGAGCACGTAGATCACGCCGATGAGGCCCATGCCGAGTTGCGTCGCGAGGCGCACGCGCTGCGCTTCGCCACCGGAAAGCGTCGCGTACTCTCGGTCGAGGGTGAGGTACGCCAGGCCGGTCTCCAAAAGAAAATGCAGTCGCTGCTCGATGCCCGTCACCACATCGCGCACCGCCTCGTTGGCCCCATGCGCCTTCACGAGTTCGCGCGCAAAAGCATCCGCCTCCCCCACGTCGAGTTTCATGAATTGCGGGAAGGTTTTCCCGCCGCACCGCACCGCGCCGCTGCGGGCATTGAGCCGCGTGCCGTGACACTCCGGGCATTCGCCCGCGATCATGAAGGTCGTGAGCCGCGCCTGGAAGCCCTCGCTGTCGGTGTGGCGCCAGCTCTCCTCGAGATCCGCGATCACGCCATCAAACGGCACCGACTTCGCCTCGCGCATCCGACGCAGCTTAAAGGAAAAAAGTCGTTCCCCGCCGCCGTACAGGATGACGCGCCGCGTCGCCTCCGGCAGATCTTTCCACGGCACGTCCGCATCAAACGGCAATTGCTCCGCGAGCTGCTTCAGCAGGGCGTTGTGTTTGATGATGAGATTTTTCCCGCCGATGCGCCAGGGCTTGAGCGCACCCTCGCGCACGCTCTTTTCCGGGTCGGCGACGATCAACTCGGGGGAGAACCGCAGCTTGCGCCCCAGCCCGTCGCAGGTCGGGCACGCGCCTTCGCGATTGGAAAACGAAAAATGCCGTGGCGTCAGCTTCTCGAAAACGTCGCCGCAAATCTCACACGCCAGCGATTGGCTGAGCGAAAACTCCTGCCACGGCGCCTCCGCGGTCTTCTGCGCGAGGATGATCACGCGGTCTTTGCCTTCGCGAAACGCCAGCTCCAGCGAATCCGCGAGACGGCTGCGTTGTTCGGCGCTCGCGACGAGGCGGTCGATCACGATTTCCACCGTCATCTCTTTCACCCCGGCCGCCGTCGGGATGAGTTTCGGTTCGTCGAGGTTTTTGATCTCACCCTCAAGCCGCACGCGTTGGAAGCCGCGTTGCCGCAGGCGCGGAAGTTCGTCGCGCAGCACCGCCGGCTTCGCCCGCATGAAAGGAGCGAGCAACATGATGCGCTCACCGGCACACTCGGTGAGTACACGCTGCACATTGTCGTCGAGCGAACGCTGCACTACGCGCCCGCCGTCCTTGGGGCAAAACTGCTCGCCTACCAACGCCCATAGCAATTGCGCGTAGTCCGCGATTTCGGTCGAGGTCGCGATGGTCGTGCGGGGCCCGCCCGTGCCGGTGCGCTGCTCGATCGCGAGCACCGGCGAGAGTCCGTGAATGAAATCGACGTCGGGGCGCTTGAGCTGGTCGAGCACCTGCCGCGCCTGCGCCGAAAGGCTCTCCATATACTTGCGGTAGCCCTCGGCGTAGATGGTGTCGAAGGCCAGCGACGATTTGCCCGATCCACTGGGGCCCGTGATGACCACCAGCTTGCCGCGCGGAATGCGCAACTCGAGATTCTTCAAGTTGTGCTCGCGGGCGCCTTTGACGTGGATGTGGGTTGCAGCCTGCATGAGTGGAACGCGCAACCTTGCGGAAATGGCCGCTTCGTCAAAGCACGAATGAGTTTTTTGCAACCGGCTTCCGCCTGCTCTCAGCAATTCCCGCTCAATCTTCACTCTTGCCCCGCCAGTGGACGAGGCGTTTGGTTCACCCGCACAACCCCGTGCTCGTGGCTGTTTTCAAACCCCGTCGCGGCCTTCAGCCTCGAGAGCATTCACGCTACACCTACCCTTCATGATTCATCCCCTTCCCCGCCCGGTCGTCACTCGCGCGGCGCAGGTCGCGCTCGCGTCGGCTTTCAGCCTCACCCTGCTCGCCCCGTCCGCTTCCGCCTTTCCGTTTTCCGCCGGCGGTCTCACGGGCAATTTCGACTCCACGCTCTCGTTTGGCGCGATCTACCGCCTGCACGATCCGAGCAGTGCAAATTACGGCACCTCCAACTCTTTCAATGGCGTTCCCGGCCTGCTTAACTCCGTCAACACCGACGACGGCAATCTCAACTATGGCAAAGGCTGGACGTCACAGCTCTTCAAGGGCTCGCATGATCTCGAGCTGAAGTACGGCAACTTCGGGGCCCTCGTGCGCGGCTACTGGTTCACCGACCTCAAGAGCGACGACACCCTGCGTACACCTCTCTCCGATCAGGCGCGCGACCGCGTGGTCCGCGGAGCAGAGTTTCTCGACATGTATGCCCGGGCGAAATTCACGCTCGGCAACAGTACGCCCGTCGATGTTCGCTTTGGCCGGCAGGTGCTGAGTCTCGGCGAGAGTACGTTCATCCCCAACGGCATCAACGTCGTTAACCCCGTCGATCTTTCCAAGCTTCGCACCCCCGGCGCCGAGCTCAAGGAGGCGCTGCTGCCCGTTAATATGCTCAAGGCGTCGATCGGCGTGGCGGAAAATGTCACGGTCGAGCCCTTCTGGTTGTTGGAATTTCGTCGCAACGAGCTCGAGCCCTCGGGCACCTATTTCTCCACCAGCGATTTTGCGGCACGAGGCGGCAGTCAGGTTTTCCTCGGCTTCGGCACGCTCGCCGACAACGGCACCCTCGGCGCCATCGCGCGGGACAAGGATCGCGAGGGTGGCAATTTCAACCAATACGGCGTCTCCACGCGCATCCTCGCGCCGGCGCTCAACAACACCGAGTTCGGCCTCACCTACGCGCGCTACCATAGTCGCTCGCCGCTCCTGAGCGCGCGCACGCCGACGACCGCGATCGATACTAATCTCACCGGACCGCTGACGATCGCTTTCATCCGCGGTGGCATTCCCGCCGCGGCTGCGCCCGCCCAGGCGGCCGCCATTTACGCGTTGATCGTGAAGGCCACCGTCGCCCCCACTACGCTGACTCCGGTCGAGGCAGCGACGCTTAACTCCGCCCCCGTTCAGGCCGCGATCTCTGGCGCACGCTCCATTGCGCTGCTCACCGCTGCGGCGACCGGGCGCTTCTTTGTGGAGTACCCCGAGGGCCTCGACCTCTACGGCCTCAGTTTCAACACCGCTCTCGGCAAGACCGGTATTTCGCTGCAGGGGGAAATTTCGTTGAAGAAAAATGTCCCGCTGCAGGTGGACGACGTCGAACTGCTCTTCGCCACGCTGTCCTCTCTCACCAATTCGACCGGCTCTGCCTTCGGCTCGAGCAATCAGATCGGCAACTACCTCGGCCAGCTCAATCGCGAGATCCCCGGCTACCGTCGGCACGATGTGTGGACTGCGCAGACCACCATGACCAAGGTCTTCGGCCCCACCCTAGGCGCGCAGCAATTTACGCTGCTCGGCGAGGTGGGCGGCGTATGGGCCAATTTGCCCGACAAAAATATCCTCCGCTACGAGGGCGCAGGCACCTTTACGAGCGGCAGTGCCGCCGCGATGCTAGCCACGCCCTTCCCCACCATCGCTTCAACCGCCTCCGGCTTCGCCGATAAGTTCTCGTGGGGCTATCAGGTGCTCGCCCGCCTCGACTACAACAACGTCCTTCCGGCCATCAATATGACGCCGAGCGTTTCGTTCACCCATGATGTCTCGGGCAATACCCCCATCCCGCTCGGTAACTACATCGAGGGCCGCAAGAGTGTGAACATCGCGGTGGAATTTAACTACCGCAACGCGTGGTCGCTTGAGTTGCGCTACGTTAACTTCTTCGGCGCAGACCGTCGCAATCTCCTCAGCGACCGCGACTATGTCGCCTCCACCCTCAAGTACTCGTTCTGAGCCGTCATCTGAACTCCCGGAATATGAAAAACTTTTCCCTTTTCTCAGCGGCCTGTGTCTTCGCGGTGTCGATAGCCAGTGCGGCGGTCGGTGAGGCCGATGCCGCTCGTCTTGGAAAAGATCTCACGCCTCTCGGCGGTGAGGTCGCCGGTAGCGCCGATGGTACTATTCCGGCATGGAGCGGCGGCATCACGACTCCTCCCGCCGGGTACAAAGTCGGCGATCATCATCCCGATCCCTTTGCGTCCGATCAGCCGCTCTACACGATCACACCGGCCAATGCCGCGCAGTACGAGGCCAAGCTCAGTGCCGGCTCGCTTTCGCTGCTCAAAGCCTACGCCGACTACAAGCTCGTCGTCTACCCCACGCGCCGCAGCGCCTCCAATCCGCAACGCATCTACGAGGCCACGCGTAAAAACGCGACGAGCGCCCAGCTTGTCGCCGGCGGCAATGGGTTCAGCGGCGCTATCGCGGGAGTGCCTTTCCCGCTTCCTAAAACCGGTCTCGAGGTCTTGTGGAATCACCTCACGCGCTATCGCGGCGTCGCCGCGACGCGCCGTATCGATCAGGCGGCCGTCGAGCGCGGCGGCGGCTACCAGCTCGTGAAATTTGAGGACGAATTTCTCTTCAACTATGCGCGGCCCGACGTGACGGCTGCCGAGTTGGAAAAGGATAATACACTCATCTTCTACAAGCAGGCCGTCGTCGCCCCGGCCCGGTTTGCCGGCACGATCCTCCTCGCGCAGGAGACGGTGGACCAGATCAAGGAGCCTCGCCGTGCCTGGGTCTACAATGCCGGCCGCCGCCGCGTCACCCGTGCGCCGAATGTCGCCTACGACACCCCGGGCACCGCCTCCGATGGCCAGCGCACGAGTGACCAGTTCGACATGTTCAATGGCGCACCGGACCGCTACGAGTGGAAGCTCGTCGGCAAAAAGGAAATCATCGTCCCGTATAATTCCTACCGCTTGCACAGCGATAAGGTCAAAGTCACCGACATCCTGAAGCCCGGTCACATCAATCAAGACCTCGCCCGCTATGAGTTGCACCGCGTCTGGGTCGTGGAGGCCACGCTCAAGCCCGGCACCGATCACACGTATCCCCGCCGCACTTTCTACATCGACGAAGATTCGTGGCAGATCCTCATCGCCGACCAATATGACAAGCGCGGCCAGATGTTCATCGTTTCCGAAGCCCATTGCATTAATTACTACGACGCGCAGGTCTTCTGGAGCACCCTCGAGGTCCACACGCACCTCGACAACGGCCGCTACCTCGCCTTCGGCCTCGATAATGAGAACGCGATGTACGATTTCACCGCCAAGCGCACCCCCGCCGATTTCACGCCCGACTCCCTCCGCCGCGATGGCGTGCGCTGAGTCTCAGGGCCGGCCCAAGCGCCGGCCCTTTTGTCATGTCCCTTCTGTTGTCCACTGAAACGAACGAGCTCCCGGGGGCCAACCTCGCGCGCGTCAGCCAGGGAGCGGCGGTTTTCAACCGCCGCATCAGGACATCCCCTCGTCCGCTCACTCTCGCCTTCACCTTCCTACTGTCCCTCGCCCTGCACGCCGCCGAAGTCGCGCCGCGCATGCTGCTCCTCGACGGTGCGTTAGCGTCCAACAACAGAATCGTCGTCGTCGGCGAGCGCGGCACCATTCTCTCTTCCACGACCAGTGGCCCGCAGTGGCAGGCCGTGGCCTCTCCGACTACCGCCACGCTCACGGGCGTAGCGTTCGCGCCCAACTCCCCGCAAGGCTGGGCCGTCGGCCACGACGCCATCATCCTTTCCACGCGCGACGGTGGTTCCGCGTGGGAAATACAATATCTTAGTAAGGATCAGCAGGACTCCTTCCTCGATGTCCTCGCCCTTGACGCTCAGCACGCTATCGCCGTCGGTGCCTATGGGCTGTACGTCGCTACGGCCGACGGCGGAAAAACTTGGACGCGCCGCAAGCTCATCGACGACGACTACCACCTCAACCGCCTTTCGCGCGGCCCCACCGGCACCCTCTACCTCGCCGGCGAACACGGTACGTTGCTCCGCTCCACCGATGGCGGCGCGCACTGGACCAAACTAAAGTCCGCGTACGATGGCTCGTTTTACGGCATCTTGCCTCTGGATCGGCACACTCTGCTTGCGCACGGGCTTCGCGGCCGGGTGTTTCGTTCCGCCGACGACGGCGCGACGTGGACCACCGTCGAGACACCCGATGCCGTGTTGCTCGCGGCTTCCGCCCAGTTGAAAAGTAATTTTCTCGTGCTCGCCGGCCATCCGCGCGTCGCCCTCGTCAGTCGCGATCTCGGCCGCACCTTCGTCCGCTGGGACGTTCCGCTCACCACGGCTGTGGCTGAACTGATCCCTCTGCCCAACGGCCAGGTTCTCGCGCTCGGCGAAGCCGGCGCTACAATCCTCGCCCCGCCGCAATAACCTCGCGCAATGCTCGAAAAATTTGCCGCTTGGATCTTCCGCTTTCGCACGCCGCTCATCGTGGTGTTCGCCGCGCTCACGGCGGTCATGGCATTCTTCGCCGCGCGGCTGAAGGTCGACGCGAGTTTCAATAAGTCCCTCCCGCTCGAGCACCCCTACATCCAGACTTTTACGAAATATCAGAGCGAGTTCGGCGGCGCCAACCGCGTGCTGGTCGCCCTGATGGCACGCGAGGGCGATATCTTTCACCCCAAGTTCTTCGCCGAACTCAAGCGCGTCACGGATGAAGTCACCTTCCTACCCGCCGTCGATCGCGCGCAGGTCCAGTCACTCTTCACGCCCAACGTCCGCTACATCGAGGTCGTCGAGGACGGCTTCGTCGGTGGCAATGTCATCCCCGCCGACTTCGTCCCCAGCGAAGAGAACTTCGCGCGCGTCCGCGCGAATATCTTGAAATCCGGCAAGCTCGGCCAGCTCGTCGCCAGCGATTTCAGCGGGGCCATCGTCAGCGCCCAGTTGCTCGAGATCGATCCGCGCACGGGCGAAAAGATCGACTACACCCGCATCGCTGCCGGCCTCGAGGCGATCCGCGCGCGCGTCGAACAGGCGAGCGGCGGTGCAATCACCGTCCACATCATCGGTTTCGCCAAAGTGATCGGCGACATCTCCGACGGCGCGCGCAACGTCCTCATTCTTTTCGGCGTCTCGATCATCGTCACTACCCTGCTCGTCTGGAAGTACGCGGGCCGCTGGAAACTCGCCGCCGCCCCCGTGCTGTCCTCGCTCGTCGCCGTCGTCTGGCAACTCGGCGCCCTCACCGCGCTCGGCTACGGCATCGATCCATTTTCGATTTTGGTCCCGTTTCTCGTCTTCGCCATCGGCGTCAGCCACGGCGTCCAAAAGATCTGCACCTTCCGCAATGAGATGTTCGCCGGCCATGACGGCCCCACCGCCGCCCGCCACGCCTTCATGCGCCTGATCGTGCCCGGTATCGTCGCGCTGCTCACCGATACCGTGGGCTTCATCACGATGCTGGTGATTAAGATTCCCGTGATCCACGAGCTCGCCATCACCGCGAGCCTCGGCGTGGCCGTAATCATCGTCACCAATTTCTTTCTCCTGCCAGTTCTGCTCTCCTACCTCCGCCTCCCGAATTCCTACGCCCAGTGGGTCGCAGCGCAGCGCGCATCGACCGATGTCGTTTGGTCTAAACTCGCTCGGGGCATGAAGCCCATCCCGTCCCTCCTCATCATCGCAGGTTGTTTCGCGCTCGGCGGCTGGGCCTATTTCAAAGCGGAAGAGGTCCGCATCGGTGACGTTCAGTCCGGCGTACCCGAGCTTCGCCAAGGCTCGCGCTACAATCGCGACTCCCGCCTCATCACCGAAAAATTCAGCATCGGCGTCGACGTCCTGTCGGTGATCGTCGTGACCATTCCCAACGGTTGCGTTGACTACGATGTCGTCACGTTGATGGATCGCTTCGAGGGCCACATTCGCACCGTGCCGGGCGTCCAGTCCGTGATCTCGCTCCCGGCGATGGCGAAGATCGTCAACTCCGGCTTTAGCGAGGGCTCGCTCAAGTGGCGCGTGCTCCCGCGCAATCAGCAGGCGCTCGCCCAAGCCGTCTCGCCCATCGAGACGGCCACTGGTCTCCTCAATCGCGACGGCAGCGTGATGCCGATCATGATCTTCCTCACCGATCACAAGGCCGAAACGCTCCGGGCCGTCACCGACGCCGTTAAACAATTTTCCTCCGCCAACCCTTCGCCCAAGGCCAAATTCCACCTCGCCAGCGGTAATGCCGGCGTCATGGCCGCGACCAACGAGGTCGTGGCCGCCGCGGAAAAGCCGATCCTGCTCTGGGTCTTCGGTGCCGTGATTGCGCTCTGCTTGCTCACCTTCCGCTCCCTTCGCGCCGCGCTCTGCATCGTCGTACCGCTGGCCATCGTGAGCTATCTCGCCTACGCGCTGATGGTCGGGCTCGGGATCGGCCTCAAGACCTCCACACTTCCCGTGGTCGCGCTCGGCGTCGGCATCGGCGTCGACTACGGCATCTACCTGTTCGCGCGGCTGCTCGCCGGCCTGCGTGAGGGCGAGTACTTCGAGGATGCGATGTTTGAAGCCTTCAAGGATACCGGCTCCGCCGTGGTCTTCACCGGCCTCACGCTCGCCATCGGCGTCAGCACGTGGATTTTCTCATCGCTGAAATTTCAGGCCGACATGGGCCTGCTGCTGACCTTCATGTTCCTCGTCAACATGGTCGGCGCCATCATCCTGCTCCCCGCGATGGCCCGCTGGTTCTGGCGGCATCACACCGGGCGGACCGCGGTGCCGTTTCCGATGAAGAAAAAATAAACGTGGCCGCGCTCGCGCTCAGTGCTGCAGCACTAGCATGATCACGCCCACAATCGTGAAGAGTCCACCGAGGAGCGCGGCCTCGTAGTGTTCAAATTTCTTTACTTGCACGTTCTCCAAGCCCACGAGCGCCAGCCATGTAAACACCATCATGCCCGCAAACGTCGCCACCGCGAGGATCGCGCTCAAAGTGAAAAATCCCACCCAGCCAAATTGCACCCCGGAAAAATAGATCGGTAGAAATGCCTCACACGGCGACAGTGTCAGCATGAGAAACAGGCCGCTGATCGCCGCCCAGTCGCCCTTTTTCTGCGAGACGAGTTCACTGTCTTCCAGTTCGTCGTCCCAGTGGCTGTGGCCTTTTTCTTCACCGCAATGGTCGTCAGCTTGGTGATTTCCTCCGGGCACCGGATGATGGCAGAGACCGGCCCCGCGCCATTGCCGCCAAAAGTAATACGCCCCCACCGCCAGGAGCACGCCGCCCGCGATCTTTGACGCCGCATCCCCGAGGCGCTCGTCGACCTGAAAGCCAAACCACGCGATCGCCAGTCCCAGCACCGTCGTCAGTGCGATGTGCCCTAGCCCGGCAAACATCGTCACCCACAGGGTCTTCGCGCGCGTCCAGCCTCGCGCCCGCGCGACCAGCACAAACGGCAGCCAGTGCGTCGGGATCGCCGCGTGGAAAAACGCGACGGTAAACCCGAAGGCAGCCAAGGTGGTCAAAACGGTTGAATTCATTCGCGGAAGGTGGAGCCAGCACGCTGGACCGCGGGCTGTCGAACGTGAAACCTATCAAAGTCGTCAAGCCCCCACCCTCGGCCAACCTCGCCCATCCGCGGCACCGTAACGCAATCCATGCAAATTCCTTCGCAAAATACGCCGCCGAAATAGTTTTCACCTGTGTCGTGTTCTGTGTTCTCTGAGCGGTCGCTATGTCGCCCGACACTTCCCTCGTCCGTTCCTACCTGCTCTCGCTGCAAGACCGCATCTGCTCCGCCTTGGAAAGCGAGGACGGCGGCGCGAAATTTCGCACCGACGAGTGGCAGCGCCCCGAGGGCGGCGGGGGCCGCACGCGGATCATGGCCGAGGGTGCCGTGTTCGAAAAGGCCGGCGTCGGTTTTTCCCACGTCCGCGGCACGAAGCTTCCGCCTTCCGCGACCGCGCATCGCCCCGAATTGGCCGGTAAGCCGTGGGAGGCGCTCGGCGTCTCGCTCGTCATCCATCCGCGCAATCCCCACGTCCCTACCAGCCACGCCAACGTCCGCTTTTTCTGCACGACCGATGGCGGCACGCCGGTCTGGTGGTTCGGCGGCGGCTTCGATCTCACGCCCTACTATGGCTATGAGGCCGATGCGGCGCACTGGCACCGCACGGCGCGCGATGCCGTGTCACCCTTTGGCGAGGCGCTTTACCCGCGCTTCAAAAAATGGTGCGACGACTACTTTTTCCTGAAGCACCGCGGCGAGCCGCGCGGTATCGGCGGCTTGTTCTTCGACGATTTCAGTGAGCTCGGTTTCGAGAAATCATTCGCGCTGATGCGCGCGGTCGGGGATGCCTACCTGCCCGCTTATCAGCCGATCGTCGCAACGCGCAAAGCCACGCCGTTCTCGGACCGCGAGCGACAGTTTCAACTCTATCGCCGGGGCCGCTACGTCGAGTTCAACCTCGTCTGGGATCGCGGCACCCTCTTCGGCCTCCAAAGCGGTGGTCGCACTGAAAGTATATTGATGTCCCTCCCGCCCCTCGTCCGCTGGGACTACGACTCCAAGCCCGAGCCCGGCTCCGCCGAGGCGCGGCTCTACGATATCTTTCTCCAGCCTCGCGATTGGGCATCGCTGTCCGGCGCTCAGCTCTCAACTCTCAGCTCTTAACTTTTCCGCATGACTTCCCGCGAACGTTTCCTCGCTGCCCTCGCCTGCACGCCTCTCGACCGCCCTCCGCTGTGGGTGATGCGCCAAGCCGGCCGCTATCTCCCAGAATACCGCGCGCTCAAGGCGAAGTCGTCCTTCCTCGAAATGGTCAAGACGCCCGCCGTCGCGGCCGAGGTCACGCTGCAGCCGCTGCGCCGCTTCCCGGGCTTGGATGCCGCGATTTTATTTTCCGATATCCTCGTGATTCCCGAGGCCCTCGGGCAGGGTTATTCGTTCCGCGACACCGGCGGCATCGGCATGGACTATCGGCTCGAAACCCGCGCCCAAATCGATGCCCTCGCCCCCGCCGACGCCGTGCCCGCGCGGTTGAGCTACGTAACTGACACGCTCGCATTGCTCAAAAAAGAACTCGCCGGCCAAAAAATGCTCCTCGGTTTCGGCGGCTCCCCGTGGACCCTCGCCACCTACATGGTCGAAGGCGGCAGCTCCGACGAATTCGAGTTGATCAAGCAGTTGTTCTATACGGATCGCGGCACGTTCGACGCCCTGCTCGAAAAGCTCACCGCCGCCGTTATCGCTTATTTTCAAGCGCAGATCGCCGCCGGCGCCGATGCGATCCAGATCTTCGACTCCTGGGGTGGCATCATCCCCGGACCGGACTACGAAGCCGCTTCGTTGAAATGGATTCGCCAGATCATTGCCGCGCTCCCGCAGGATTTTCCGATCATCCTCTACGCCAAAGGCACCTCGCCGCACCTCACCGATCAGGCCTTTTCCGGCGCGCGTGCCCTGAGTGTCGATTGGACCTGCGATCTCGCCATCGTGCGCCGCACACTGCCGGCGAATGTCGCGCTGCAGGGCAATCTCGATCCAGTCCTGCTCAACACCACGCCCGAGATCGTCCAGCGCGAAACCTCCCGCCTGCTGGAATCCATGCGCGGCTCAGCCGGCCATATTTTCAATCTCGGCCACGGCATCACTCCGCGCGCCAAGCTCGAGTGCATGGAAACCCTGGTGGCGACGGTGACAGGCTGGAAAAATTAAATTCGCTGTCGGCCATCGTGGCCCTTGTCCGGCCAAGCAATGACAAGGCTTGGGAACTGCTATTCCCCGGCCTAATGTCCATCCTCCCGCCCGCGTCTTTCCTCTGACGGCCTCGTCTTAGCCTGCCGCGACTTCTCGTGCCTTCCTCCGCTCCACGCTCCATTGCCATCCTCGGCGCCGGCATCACCGGGCTCACCGCGGCCTACCGGCTCACGCGGCGCGGCTATCGGGTTCGTTTGTTTGAGACGGCCGCGCGCGTCGGCGGAGCGGTCCGGAGCCAGCAAATCGACGGCGGCTGGCTCGTCGAGGCCGGCCCCAATTCCCTCCTCACCGGTGACCCCGCCGTCACCGCCTTGCTCGACGAGCTGGGCCTCAGCGCGCAGGTCATCTCCGCTTCACCGGCCGCGCGCTACCGCTACATCGTGAAGCATGGCCGCCCCGTGGCCGCGCCGCTTTCCCCGCCGGCCTTCTTCAAATCGTCTCTCTTTTCCTTCGGCGCCAAGCTCCGCCTCCTCGCCGAATTCCTCCACCGGCCGCGCGTGCGCACCACGGATCTGAGCCTCGAGGATTTCGTGCGCGCGCACTTCGGCCAGGAACTCGTCGACTACGCCCTCAATCCCTTTGTCACCGGCGTCTACGCGGGCAATCCCAAGAAACTTTCCGCGCGCTACGCCTTCCCGAAGCTGTGGCAATTGGAGCAAACCAAAGGTTCGCTCCTCCGTGGTCAGGCCGCCGCGGCCAAGGCGCGCACTGGCCCGAAGCCCGGCATCGTTTCGTTTCCACACGGCCTGCAAACGCTCACCGATACGCTCGCGGCGCGCCTGCCATCGGGCACGCTTTCCCTCACGGCCCGGATCGAAGCTCTAGTGCCCGGGGCACCGTGGAGCATCGTATGGCACGATGGGATGAATGCGCGCACCGAGTCGTTTGACGCCGTGATCGCCGCACTCCCTGCCCCTGCGCTCGCGGCCCTCCGCTTCGGCACGCTGGGCGAGCGCCCGCTCGCTTCGCTCGATACGATCGAGCATCCTCCGGTCACTTCGATATTTCTCGGTTACCGCCGCGAGCAGGTGGCGCATCCGCTCGATGGCTTCGGGATGCTGGTCCCGGAAAAAGAGCCGCGCTCCATTCTCGGCGTGCTGTTTTCCTCGTCGCTCTTTCCCGGCCGCGCTCCGGAGGGGCATATCGCGCTCACCGTTCTCGTCGGGGGCACGCGCCAGCCCGATCTCGCCCGCCTGCCCGTCGCGCAGTTGCTCCCCCGGGTTGAGTCCGACTTGCGTGAATTACTCGGCGTCAGCGGCCCGCCCGTATTCGCCCATCACACCGTTTGGCCGCGCGCGATCCCGCAGTATAATCTCGGCTACGAGCTCCACCTAGCGACGATGGCGGACTGCGAGCGCGCTCACCCTCACTTTTACCTCGGCGGACAGGCTCGCGACGGCATATCGCTCCCCGCGTGCGTCGCCGCGGGCGAGAAGCTTGCCGCGCGCATCGTCTGAACAGTTTCTAACCCTGGATGGCCGCGTGTTGCCGGCCGGGAGGCAAGATCATCGCGAAGCGGCCCTTGACTCCCTTTGCGTCCGACCTACCCTCTGCCCCTTTTCTTTGGCATGGCGCAAGACCTGAAAGACACTCTCCAGCTCCCGAAAACAGATTTTCCGATGCGCGCAGGACTCGCCCAACGCGAGCCCGGCCGCGTGGCCCACTGGGAGAAAATCGGCCTGTACGACGCCATCCAGGCCAAGCGTGCCGGGGCCACCGCCTTTGTTTTGCACGATGGCCCGCCTTTCACCAACGGCGACGTCCACATCGGCACCGCGCTCAATAAGTCCCTCAAGGACTTCGTGAATCGCTACAAGACCATGCGCGGCTTCCGCACGCCGTACGTCCCTGGCTGGGACTGCCATGGCCTGCCCATCGAGCAAAAGGTCTCCGCCGAGATTCGCGCCGAGAATCTCACCCTCACCACCGCTGAGACGCGCAGCCGCTGCGACGCCTTTTCTGAGAAGTGGATCGCCAAGCAGACCGCCCAGTTCAAACGCATCGGCGTGCTCGCCGATTGGAAAAACGAGTACAAGACGAAGGCACCGGCTTTCGAAGCGGACATCGTGCGCACCTTTGCCGCGTTCGTCGAAAAGGGCCTCGTCTACCGCAGCAAGAAGCCGGTCTACTGGAGCATCCCCTTTGAGACCGCCCTCGCCGAGGCCGAAATCGAGTATAAGGATCACACTTCGCTCGCCATCTGGGTGAAGTTTCTCGTCCCCGTCTCCGAAGCGGAAAAATTCGGTCTGCCCACCGACAAACCGCTCTACGTCGTCATCTGGACGACCACCCCTTGGACGATTCCGGCCAATGTCGCCATCGCGCTGCACCCCGAGGTCGACTATGTCGTCGCTGATCTTGGCGCAGAGCGGATCATCGTTGCCGAGGCCTTGCTGAGTTCCGTGCTCGCCGCCGCGAAGATCGAAACCTCTCCCGCCATCGTCGCAAAGAAAAAAGGCGCCGAGTTGGAAAAGCTCGCGCCGCGCCACCCGTTCATCGACCGCGCCTCGCCGATCGTCCTCGCCGACTACGTGACCACCGAGAGCGGTACCGGTGCTGTGCACACGGCGCCCGGTCATGGTGCGGAAGATTACCTCACCGGCCTCAAGTACAAGCTGGAGATCTATTGCCCGGTCGGCGACGACGGTCGCTACCTCGACGATGGCCGCGTGCCCGCCGATCTCGTCGGCCTCACGACGCTCGAGACCGTCGAAGACCTCGCGACCAAAAAGCCTTCTCCCGCGAATCTCGGCGTGATGAAGAAGCTCGCCGAAGCCGGCGCGCTGCTCGCCAAGGCCAAGTATCCGCACAGCTACCCGCACTGCTGGCGCTCGAAGACGCCCATCATTTTCCGCGCCGTCGACCAGTGGTTTGTCTCGCTCGACAAGGCCAATCGTCGCGGCCTCGCCCTCGAGGAGATCAAGCGCATCGCCGGCAACAATGGCTGGACGCCCGCGTCCGGCGAAGGCCGCATCCGCAGCGCCGTCGAGTCGCGTCCCGATTGGTGCATCAGCCGCCAGCGTTCCTGGGGCGTGCCGATCGTCGCCTTCTATGACGACAAGAAAAACGCTTATCTCGATGCCGGCGTAGTCCGCGCCGTAGCCGATAAGTTCGCCACCGCGGGCACCAATCTCTGGTACAACGCCACCGCCGCTGAGCTGCTCGCCGGTGTAACGCTCCCCGCTGGCTGGCCCGCCGCCAGCGCGCTGACCAACGGCCGCGACACGCTCGACGTCTGGTTCGACTCCGGTTCCTCGCACGCCGCCGTACTCAAGAATGGTCAGGGCGGCACGCAATGGCCGGCCGACCTCTACCTCGAAGGCAGCGACCAGCATCGCGGCTGGTTCCAATCCTCCCTCTGGACGAGCGTCATCGCCTTCGACGCCGCCCCGTATAAGGGCGTGCTCACGCACGGCTTCATCGTCGGCAAGGACGGCAAGAAGATCTCCAAATCCGGTCAGTACGAGAAGCCGCCGACCTCCGACAACTACATCGCGCAGTACGGCGCCGATGTGATCCGCCTCTGGATCGCTTCGCAGGATTTCCGCAACGATATCCGCGTCTCCGATCTCGACAAAGATCTCAAGAATTCGAGCAGCATCCTCAATGTGGTGGGCGAGGCCTATCGCCTCATCCGGAACACGCTCCGCTACCAGATTTCCAATCTCTTTGACTTCAACGCGGCCACCGACGCCGTCGCGATCGAGAATTTGGATACGCTGGACCGCTGGGCCCTGCACCAGACGGCCGCGTTGATTCGCGACTGCACGGCCGCCTACGATGCGTATGAGTTCCATCGCGTCTACCAGCTCTGCAACCAGTTCTGCTCGGTCACGCTGTCGGCGGTCTACCACGACATCCTCAAGGACCGCCTCTACACGCTGGGGACGAACAATGCCCTGCGTCGGTCTTCGCAAACCGCGATCCATCACATCTTCATCTCGTTGGTGCGCCTGCTCGCGCCGGTGCTCACCTTCACGTGCGATGAGGCCTGGGCGTACGCGACGGCTGGCCAGGAATACATCGAGGACTCCATTCATCTCCAGGATTGGCCCGTCGCACCTGCGGCATGGACCAATCCCGAGACTGAAGCCGAAGTCGCGATCCTGCTCAAAGTCCGCTCGCAAGTCACGGAAGCCATCGAGCCACTGCGCGCCGCCGGGAAGCTCGGCAAGTCGCTCGATGCCTCCGTCACGCTCAGCGCGGCAACGGACTCGCCGGAGTTCCGCGTGTTGGAAAAACACCGCGATTTTCTAGCTGAACTTTTCATCGTCTCACATGTCACCGTTACGCCCACTTCGGGGCCGCTGGCAGTTGCCATTCGCCCATGCAGCGAACTCGGCTTCGTCCGGTGTCCGCGTTGTTGGCGGTGGGTGCCGGCGCTGGAAGCTACGCCATACGGGGATCTTTGTCCGCGTTGCGTCGAAGCTTTGAAGTCCTAATTTCCTTCTTCAACCCCAGTTCCACCCCATGGCCTCGAAACCGAAACCTGCCGCCAAAAAACCAATCGCCAAACCCGCTCCGAAAGCCGTCCCGGCCAAAAAGCCGGCGCCGGTGAAGTCTGTTGCGCCGGCCAAGGTGGCCGCGCCAGCTCCGAAAGCGGAAAAACCCTCTCCCACCATGGAAAAGCCCTCTAAGAAAAACGCCCTCCGCGACAGCATCCTCAAGCGCAAGACCGCCCTCAAGCCCATCGCCTTCAGCCTCGATGAGGTTCGCGCCATCGCGAAGACCGTCACGAGCAAGACCAACGCACCCTTCCCGACCAAGTCCCCGGCCAAGGTCGCGGCGGCCGCCAAACTCGCCGAACTCGACAAGCCGGCCAAGCCCAGCCACGTAAAGGCCGCCTCCCTCGCCGACATTTTGGGCTTCAACCCCAAGAAAGCGAAGCCCGCTGCCGACACCGAGGCCGACAATGTCCCGGAAAAGTTCAAGCGGTACTATAAGCTCCTGATCGACCTCCGCACCCACCTCACCGAGGGCATCGAGCTCCACTCCGAGGAAACGCTCAAGCGCTCTTCCAAGGACGACGCCGGCGATCTTTCCGCCTACGGTCAGCACATGGCCGATGCGGGCACCGATACCTTCGACCGCGATTTCGCCCTCAGCCTCGTCTCCTCCGAGCAGGAAGCGCTCACCGAGATCGACTCCGCGATCAAGCGTATCCACGACGGCTCCTACGGCATTTGCGAGATCACGCAGAAGCCGATCGCCAAGGAACGCTTGCTCGCCGTTCCGTTTACCCGCTACTCGGCCGAGGCGCAGAAAGATCTCGAGCGCAACCGCCACCGCTCCCGCACCCAAGCCGGTCTGTTCGGCGAGATGGGCGAAGAAGGCGGCGCCACGATGGCGTCCGACGACGGCGGCGGCGACGAGTAAGCTCGCAGGGCCGGACGGCAACGTCCGGCCTTCCTATCTGAGCTTCCTTGAATCCAACCGACTCCAGCTCCTCGGCCAGCGAAACCACGACGCCCACGGCGGAGCCTGCGCCCAAGCTGTCCATTTTTCAGCGCATCACCGCGTATCGGACGCTATGGCTCATCGGCGTCAGTGTGTTTGCGGCCGATCAGTTGACCAAACTCTGGATCGTCAATCGCCTCCCGTTTAACACTTACGGCGAGGCCGGTGGTGCGATTCGGGTGATCCGCGACTTTTTCTACCTCGTGCACGTCGGTAATACCGGTGCCGCGTGGAGCATGTTTTCCGGCCAGAGCCTACTCCTCGCGACGCTCGCCCTCGCCACCCTCGTCGCGATCTATTTTTGGCGCGAGGCGCTGGGCCTCCGTTCGCAACTTTCGCAGGTCTGCTTTGGGCTGCTGTGCGGCGGTATCTCTGGCAACCTCCTCGACCGCCTTGTGCACAAGCACGTGATCGATTTTATCGATCTCCACTTCGGCAGCTACACGTATCCGACGTTTAACGTCGCCGACTCCGGTATCTGCATCGGAGTCCTGCTCTATCTCGGACAGTCGCTGCGCGCGCCGAAGTAATTCGGGGCAGGTCAGAAAACAGAAGCGCCGCGAAAGCGCTCCCGCCCTACTCTACATTCGCGATCTGCTCGCGGACGCGCTCGAGTTCATTTTTCAATTCGATCACCGCTCGCGCGATCGTGAGATCGTTGGCCTTGCTGCCGATCGTATTCACCTCGCGGCCGATTTCCTGCAGCAGAAATTCGGCTTTGCGGCCGATCTCGCCGTCAGACTTTAGTAATACGCCGAATTGATCGAAATGGCTGCCGAGGCGCGTGATTTCTTCCGTCACATCGCAGCGATCAACAAAGAGCGCGATCTCGCGCAGCACGCGCTCGTCGTTGAGGTCGAGTTCAAGCCCCGCCTCGCGCAGGCGCTTCATGAGTTGCTCGCGATAATTCTTCGGCACCTCGGGCGCACGCGCGACCACGATGGCGACCTGCTGATGCAGGATGGCCGTGCGCTTCGTAAAGTCGGCCAGGAGCGCCTCGCCTTCCTTCGCGCGCATCGCGGCAAAGGCCTTGAGCGCGGTCGTCAGCGTCTCAGTCACGACCGCCTGCGCCACGTCGGCGGCGGGCATCTCGCTCTCCCGTTTCTGCGAATTGGCCACCTGCCAGAGCAGTTCCGCCGTTGGCACAAACGGCACGTTCTTCTTCGCTGCAAAGGCTGCGACGCGATCCAGCGCCTCAGCGGCAGCGGCTTCATCCCACGTGGCTTGTGTGGCGGATTTATCGCCTGTCACCTCGATCTCGACATGCACCTTGCCGCGGGAGGCAAACTTGCGCACGAGTTCTCCCACGAGCGGCTCGAGGCTTTCCCACTCGTCGGGAATCTTCATCGTGAGGTCGAGCGACTTCCGGTTTACGGAGTTCACCTGCACCGTCAGGGAAAAGGCGCCGAGGGCAGCCGTGGCCCGCCCGTAGCCGGTCATGCTTTTCATAGTTTCACCCCGAGTATCCGCGCGACCTGCTGGACGTCCTTGTCTCCGCGACCGGAGAGGTTTACGAGGACGATCTTATCCTTCGGCAAGGCCTTCGCGAGCTTCATGCCCTCCACGAGGGCGTGCGTGGACTCCAGCGCCGGAATGATGCCTTCCTGCCGAGAGAGAAGTTGAAACGCCGCGAGCACTTCGTCGTCCGTGGCGTAGGCGAAATTGATGCGTCCCCGATCGCGGTAGAACGCGTGCTCCGGTCCAACGGCGGCGTAGTCGAGACCCGCGCTCACCGAGTGCGTAAGCTCAATCTGCCCCTCCGCGTCTTGCAGTAGGAAAGTCTTGCAGCCCTGCAGCACGCCGAGGCGCCCACCCGCAAAACGCGCCGCGTGTTCCCCGCGCTTGATGCCGTGCCCACCCGCTTCCACGCCGGTCATGCGCACGCCGGGCTCTTCGAGAAATTCGAAGAAGAGCCCGATGGCATTGCTGCCGCCGCCCACGCAGGCGACGAGCTCATCGGGCAGGCGGCCTTCGCGCAAAAGGATCTGCTCCTTGGCCTCCTGGCCGATCACGCGGTGAAAATCTCGCACCATCATCGGATACGGATGCGAGCCGTAAGCGGTGCCGAGGATGTAGTGCGTGCTGCGGACATTCGTCACCCAGTCGCGCATCGCCTCGTTGATCGCTTCCTTGAGCGTCTTCTGGCCGGCTTCGACGCCGCGCACCTCCGCGCCCATGAGCCGCATGCGAAACACATTCAGCGACTGGCGCTCCATGTCGTGGGCGCCCATGTAGACCACGCACTCGAGGCCAAACTTCGCACACGCCGCCGCTGTGGCCACGCCATGCTGGCCAGCCCCAGTCTCGGCGATGATCCGCTTTTTGCCCATGCGCCGCGCAAGCAGGGCCTGCGCGAGGGCATTGTTGATCTTGTGGGCGCCCGTGTGGAGCAGGTCTTCGCGCTTGAGATAAATCTTGGCGCCGCCGCAGTGCTGCGTGAGGCGCTCGGCAAAATAAAGCTCGGTCGGCCGGCCCGCG
The DNA here is from genome assembly GCA_965227745.1 of Opitutaceae bacterium. Lineage (GTDB taxonomy): Bacteria > Verrucomicrobiota > Verrucomicrobiia > Opitutales > Opitutaceae > GAS368. The sequence continues at coordinate 1,202,322 of OZ245769.1, forward strand.
AACTCCTTAAGGTGATGCTTGAGTTCGGCTTGGAAGGCCGGGTCTTTGCGCGCCACGTCGTAGGCCGCACCCAGCTCCTGCAGGGCCGTCATCAGCGTCTCGGGGACGAAGACGCCGCCGTACGTCCCGAAGTGCCCATTCGCATCAGGCATCGAAAAGCGGTCGAGTCGCGGGAGTTCAGCGGTGGCAGTAGACATGAGAAGGGACAATTGAGACGAGCCTGCGCAGGGAAGCAAAAGATTTTGTGCGTCCCGATGTCGCCAGCCGGCGCAACAGCCTGCGCTAAACCCGCCGCACTGTAACCAGCGTGAAATCGTCGCGCGGTGGAGTCTCGCCCATGAAGTGCTTTACGGCGACCATGATCCCATCATTGACCTCTCGCGCCGATCGGCCGTGCAGCGACCGGACTGTCTCCGCCAGCCGTAGGCCGGAAAACTCCGCGCCTTCCGCATTCGGCGCTTCGTTCAAGCCATCCGTATAGAGGACAAGCACGTCGCTCGGCGCAAACGGCTCCGTGCGATCTTCGATGCCGGCGGCAAAAATCTCCTGCGGCACCATGCCAAGCGCCATGCCCTCCGACGCGGGGTATGCGGTCAACCGCCGCCCGCTCGCGACGTCGGTCCGCACCAGCAGCGGGAGCTCGTGTCCTGCCCGCGCAAAAGTAACCGTATTCAGCACCACATCCACGATGCCGTAGACCATGGTCACGTAGTGCTCCGGGCGGATATCGGCGAGTAAGATGCCATTCATCTCTTTCAGCGCCGCCGCCGGCGAGGTGTGCCGAGGCGCGATCTGGCGAAAATGCGTTCGACACATGGCCATCAGCAGCGACGCCGGAATCCCCTTTCCTGAGACGTCGGCCACCATCACGCCCAATTTGGTAGGTGAGAGGGGAAAGGTATCATAGAAATCTCCACCCACTTTCTGGGCGGGCGCATAGCGCGAATCGATTTCGAGTCCGGGCACGGGTTGCGCGTCACGCGGCAGCAGCATTTGCTGGATGCCACTCGCGAGCGAGAGGTCGAGATCGAGTTGCTTCTTTTCGATCTGGAGATGCAGGAACGCTGCATTGTGCAGTGCCACCGCCGCCTGCTCGGCGAGCGAGCGCATCAGTGAGAAATCCGCGTGGGTGAAAGGCTCGTCTCCCGCCGGATTCGTGACGGCGAGCACGCCGAAAAACTCCTCTCGAAAGAGCAGCGGCACCGCGATCACCGAGCGTACGGCCAGCGCGGCGTCCTCGTGCTTTACGATCCGGGGATCAGCCGCCGCATCGACCAGGAGTTCACCCATGCGGCTTTCCGCGACGCGGCCGACGATCCCTTCGTTGACGGGAAATTCCTCGGCCTTGAGCACCTGCTCGATGAACTTCGCCCGCGTGGTGAGTACATCGCGGGTCGTTCCGGTGATCGGGCGATGCGGCGGGAAAAGCCCCTCCACGGCAGCTGCACGCATCGTGCCGCGCTCCGTCTTTTCAAAGATGCAGGCGCTGAGCGCTCCGGTGCACAAGATCGACGCATGCACAATCCGCTGCTGCAGGGCCTGCGCCGAAAGACCCTCGCCCAAGGCCTCGGCCATGAGGCGCATAAAATCGAGCATCCGCTGGCGGTCTTGAGCGAGGCGCTGATTGCGAAACGCTAAATCGTCGGCTTCCCGCCGCGCGCGGCGCAACGGCCAGAAGAGGGCGAGCGCACCCGCGATAAATCCCAAAATGAAAAGCCAAGCCATGCGCGTGGTCGATCTTCCACGAGGACCCTCGGTCGGCAACCGCGCAGTGCGACGAAGCCCGTAGGAGATTCCCTACCCCGCTCTGCTTACTTTTGCTCCACCCTATTCTTCAAGAAAGCCAGGACGTCCTGGAACTTCGCCCGGTTCGTCTCATCGACCGAGACCAGATTCTCGTGCGCCTCGAGCACGAGGCGGGCGTTATCGAGTTCTGTCCGATTGGTGCAGTGCAGCGCGGTGTCGCACTTGTCGAAGGCCGTTCCGACGTCGCCCGTATCGATGGTGAGCAAACGATGCAGCCCGAGGTTGCGAATGAGTTCGTGATTGCGCGGCCCGACTCGCACAAGCACGAGGCTGCCGGGCGGGTTCAGTTTGCGCAGTTCGAGGGCGGCCCCGGCGAGGACGCCGAGAAACGTGCTGTCCATGCTCGCGCATACTTGGAAATCGAGGACGAAGCGGCGTTTCCCCTGCTTCAGCATCTCCGTGATAAAGTCGCGCAGACAGGCACTGTTTTGAAAACACGCGCGGCCATCGATGCGCACGATCACCGGGTCGGACTCGGCGTCGACCAGATAGACGGGCTTGGTTGCAGTCTCGGGCATGCTAATTGGAAGTCGGGCCCCCTTGGGCTGAAATAAAGGTGCTATCGATTTGTCCGCGGCGCAAGTGCGACCGGGGCGTAGCGACGGTGGGGGTAATACCAACGATAAAAAACACCCGCGCCGTTTGACAGGCGCGGGCGGGAATCAAAACGCGATTAGTTTTTCGCGACGATCTGGCGGAGCACGTAGGGCAAGATGCCGCCGTGCTGATAGTAATCGATCTCGATGGGCGTATCGATGCGGCAGCGCACCGGCACTTCGACCACTTCGCCGCTCTTGCGGGTAATACGGAGAGTGAGGTCCTGCTGCGGCTTGATCGCCGAACTGAGGCCGACGACGTCGTAGGTCTCGTAACCGTCGAGCTTCAGCGTCTGCGCGGTGGTGCCCTCCTTAAACTGCAACGGGAGGACGCCCATACCGACGAGATTGGAACGGTGGATGCGCTCGAAGCTCTGCGCGACGACGACTTTGACGCCGAGCAGGTTGGTGCCCTTGGCCGCCCAATCGCGCGAGGAGCCCGTGCCGTATTCCTGACCGGCGATGACGATGAGCGGGGTCTTGGCCGCGATGTGCTTGGCCGCCGCGTCGAAGATCGCGAGCTTCTCGCCCGTGGGCTGATAGATCGTGTTACCACCTTCTTCGCCGCCGAGCATCAGGTTCTTGATGCGGACGTTGGCAAAGGTGCCGCGAGTCATGATGCGGTCATTGCCGCGACGGGAGCCGTAAGAGTTGAAATCCTCGAAGGTCACACCGTTCTCGATGAGGAAACGGCCGGCAGGCGAGGTCTTCTTGATCGCGCCGGCGGGCGAGATGTGGTCGGTGGTGACGGAGTCGCCGAAGATACCGAGAGCGCGCGCACCGGTGATCGGCTGGATGGTGCCGGGCTGCATCGAGAAACCGGCGAAGAACGGCGGCTCTTGAATGTAGGTCGACTTGGTATCGAAGGAATAGACGTTGCCCGTCGACGACGGGATCTCGTTCCACTTCGGGTTTTGGGCCGCGAAGTCGGTGTAGAGCTTGCGGAAGATCTCGGGCTTCAGGGCGGCCTGCATCTGATCGCGCACTTCCTTCAGCGTGGGCCAGATGTCTTTCAACAGCACGGGCTGGCCGTTCTTGTCGTTGCCGATCGGGTCGGTCGACATGTCGATATCGACGCGGCCCGCGAGCGCGAATGCCACGACGAGCGGAGGCGACATCAGGAAGTTGGACTTGATGTTCTGGTGGACGCGGGCCTCGAAGTTACGATTGCCCGAGAGCACGGAGGCGGCAACGAGATCGTTCTTGACGACAGCTTCCTCGATGGGCGCCGCGAGCGGACCGGAGTTACCGATGCAGGTTGTGCAGCCGTAGCCGACGGTCTGGAAACCCAGTTGGTCGAGGTAAGGCGCGAGGCCGGTCTTGGTGAGATAGTCGGTAACGACGCGTGAGCCAGGGGCCAGCGACGACTTCACGATCGGGTTAACCTTGAGACCCTTCTCGACTGCTTTCTTCGCGAGGAGACCCGCAGCGAGCATGACGGAGGGATTGGAGGTGTTGGTGCAGCTCGTGATGGCGGCGATAAGCACGGAGCCGTGACCGACCTTGGTTCCGCCGACCTCGGCGGAGACCGTGGAGAACTCCTCGGCCTTTTTGCCAAAGCCATTTTCGGTGACGGGCTTCGAGAAGGCCGTGATGAACTCCTGTTTCATCTTCGGGAGCTCGATACGGTCCTGCGGGCGCTTCGGGCCGGCGACGCTCGGAACGACCGTGCCGAGGTCGAGCGACAGCTCCTGCGAATAGTCGATCTGACCCTGCTGCGGGATACCCCAGAGGCCCTGGGCCTTGTAGTAGGCTTCGTAAACCGCGATGGCGCTGTCGTCGCGGCCCGTGGCGCGAAGGTAATTGGAGCACTCGGCGTCGATGGGGAAAAAGCCCATCGTCGCGCCGTACTCGGGCGCCATGTTGGCGATGGTCGCGCGGTCGACGACCGGCAGGGCGGTGGCGCCGGGGCCGTAGAACTCGACGAATTTGCCGACGACCTTCGCCTTGCGCAGCGTCTGCGTGAGCGTGAGCGCGAGATCGGTCGCGGTGACACCCTCGCGCAGCGCGCCGGTGAGATACACGCCGACGACGTCGGGCGTGAGGAAGTAAACCGGCTGGCCGAGCATGCCGGCCTCAGCCTCGATGCCACCGACGCCCCAGCCCACGATGCCGATGCCATTGATCATCGTCGTGTGCGAATCGGTGCCGACGAGCGTATCCGGATAGTAAACACCCGCGCTATCGCTGAGCACGCCCTTGGCGAGATACTCGAGATTGACCTGGTGGACGATGCCGATGCCCGGAGGCACGACCTTGAACGTGTCAAAGGCCTGCATGCCCCACTTCAAGAACTGGTAGCGCTCGCGATTTCGCGAAAACTCCAGTTCGAGGTTCTTCGCCAGCGCATCGGCGCTGCCCGCGAAATCGACCTGCACCGAGTGATCGACCACGAGATCGACGGGCACGAGGGGCTCGATGATCTTCGGATTCTTGCCCATGCGCGCGACCGCCGAGCGCATTGCCGCGAGATCGACGAGGAGCGGCACGCCGGTGAAGTCCTGCAATACGATGCGCGCAACGACGAAGGGAATTTCCTCCGTGCGCGGGGCCTTGGCGACCCAGCCCGCGAGATCGCGGATAGCCGGCTCGGCGACGCGCTTCCCATCGCAATTGCGCAGCAGCGACTCCAGCACGAGGCGGATCGACACCGGGAGGCGGGAAACCTTGAAGCCGGCCTGCTCCAGCGCGGGCAGCGAGTAGAATTTATGCGACGCTCCGTTGGCGGAGAACGTCTGCAACGTATTGAAGGGATTCGGGAGGCTCATTTAGAAAGAGGGATGGAGGGTAAGAAGAAAGCAGTCGGGCGGGCCACCCGGCCCGCCCTTTGATGAGGAATCTTACTTGGCCAGCGCCGCCTTGATCGCAGCGAAATTGGGGAGGTCCTTTGGCGTGGCGGTTTGCTCCGCATACTTCACGACGCCATCGGTGCCGACGACGAAAGCCGCCCGGGCCGAGGTGTCACCGATGCCGGCGAGCATGGGGAAGAGCACATCGTAAGCCTTGGTGGTCTCTTTGTTCAGATCCGAGAGGAGCGTGATGCCGATCTTATTGCTCTTGGCCCAAGCCTCTTGGGTAAACGGGCTGTCGACGCTAATCGCGTAAACGGTGGCGCCGAGTTTCTCATACTCGCCGAGGCCATTGGTCTGGTCGCACATCTCCTGCGTGCAGACGCCGGTGTAAGCCAGGGGGAAGAAAAGGATGACCGTCTGCTTCTTGCCGAAATTGTCGCTGAGCTTGATGTCCTTGAGACCGTCGGCGGCTTTGGACTTGAGGGTGAAATCAGGGGCTTTGGAGCCGACAGCGATAGGCATGGGATGAGAAGATGATGTTGGATTGAGAAGGCCGGGCGAACCGCGCCCGAGCAAGGAGAGCGAAGTTGAGCCGCCGCCTCCCCCGCCGCAAACCGTTTTTCCGGAAAGCAGAAGCGTTTCTATTTTCGCAACGCGGTCCATTAGGAACCGTTACGCGGCACCGCCTTGGACTACTTAAGCTCGGGTGGCCACATGACCTCCCTATCTGACCGAATGCCGGGTACGGCCTAGAGGCACTGTGCTTCCTCGCACATTATTCCCCGGTAGGGTCCAGCGGGCTTCAAGATGTCCAGCCCTGAACGGTATTCTAGGGAAAATGGCCGGACTTTCACCATCGCGGTGCCCAAACGCCTGAATGCTCACCGAAGCGGGGCTAAAACGAAGTGCTTTCCGATCTCCAAAGGAAGACGATCCACTTCGCCCTCGCCGCCGATTTACTCGACGGCGGCGAGCATCACGTCACCAGTGTCGCTTGCATCGCCGACGCCCTCGCCGCGGACCAGAGATCTTCAGCGCTTTTTGCCATTGTAAATTTGCCCGTGCGGGTACGGGTCGGACACTAACGAGGGTTTACCTACCGATCACACACGTGTATAAAACCAGAGCCATTTGGAGAATAATATTTGCATTCGTCGCTGAGGACGAGTTTTGGGCCGGACCGACTCGGGAGTCCGGATTCATTTATTATTAATTATTTCGCGGCAAGCTCGGGCCATTCACCGTGGGATGATGTCCCTAAGGGTGCACCTGATGCGATTGGTATCTTGGCTCCTGGGCCTGGATCAGCGCGCACTAGATTGCATTCCACCTTTTGAATATAGAAATGATCGGTCTGTCCCGGCGCTGTTTCTCGGCCCTGAGGACCACCCTGCGCCGGCAGAGACCGTCATCGGATTCCCGGGTTTCCACCCCGAACTTGGGCAATGATGCCCTGATCCACCCCGTGCTAGCGGATATCGGATCGTCGAGAGCAGCGTGGTGCTGAACCTCGCATCGTAAATCCGCAGTCAGTCGCGGCACTCGTGAAGCGTCACGGGCCCCCCTTTTCACCCACGGCGCGAATGGCGTCCGATGGATTCGCTGGCACGGCCCGGAGCACTCCTTTGCCCGAAGCGCCGTCCATCGACCCTTTTTTTAGTCTAATATTGTTCCAGTATAAAATCAGTCTCATGAAATATAAAACATTGCTTTCGTCGGCCCTAATGGGCCTCGCGTTCGCCACCGGCTTTACCGCCCGGGCGGATAGCATGGCGTCCATCGCCATCGCCCCTGCCACCGGGGCTGTCACGCTCGTCCCGCGCTGGGCGATCGGTGGCAGTCTCGCAGGCTTCCACGGCATGGCGCAGGATCTTTCGCTCGGCGGCGGAGCGAATAATTTCTACTCGATCAAGAGTACCTCCATTCCTGCAGGCGGCGATATCGCGGCCTTTACATATTATGTCGCCGGCTCGGGCGCGGCCACCAACCACGCGGACATCGGCAGCAAGCTGACGCCCAATTCCTACTCGGGCCTTTCCTCGGCCGATCCCGATCTCGGCTTCGGCTCCGTTAATTTTTATCTCATCCATCACAAGGGAGCCACCGATTACTTCTCCGTCATTAAGCCTAGCTCTGGCAGCGCTTCCGCAGTGACCGATCTGAAGCCCATGTCCGGCCCCGGCGGCCCCGCTACCGTCACCGGTATCAGCGGCTATTTCGGCCTCACCTTTGCAGCCGCCAATCTCGGTTACGGCCTCAATAATTTCTACTATCTGCGCAACGACACGGCCACGGGCCGCACCAAGTTCGGCACGCTCGATCCCGCGCTGCTCGGCACTGCGGCTGATAAGTTCGACCTCGGTCTGGGCGGGCACAATGCCCTCGTCTTCACCGGCAGCGATGTGGGCTACGGCGTCAACAAGATGTACTACCAGCGTCTCGATCCCATCACGGGGTTTACGATCATGGGCACGCTCGATCCCGTCACCGGCAAGTCGGCGGATATCGCCAATCTCGGCAGCGTCTATTCGACCTTGGACTTCGTTCCGGGTGATGTGGGTTTCGGCGCGGGTAGCTTCTACACGACCGGTTCGGTCAACACCACGTGGCAGTCCGTCAGTTTCGCCGCCATCGCAGATCGTTTGATCAGCGCCGGTTCGTTCACGGTTACTCCTTCGGCGAGCTCTGGTCTGGGCATCGCGCTCACTGTGGTCACCGGCTCCACCGGTGCGGCCTCCATCAGCGGTCCCGTCGCCGGCGTGTACACCGTCACCCCGACGGCTCCGGGTGTGATCACCCTGCAGGCCACTCAAAACGGCCAACTCGCCCCCACGGCGTATGAGTTCAACATGCTGCGCCAGAGCTTCACCGCGACCGGCACCGCCATTCTCGCCATCACCACTCAGCCGACCTCGCAAACGGCGGTCACTGGCACCACGGCGAACATCTCCGTCGCCGCCAGCGGCACCTCGACGGTCAGCTATCAATGGCGCAAGGCTGGCATCAATATCGCAGCCAACGCCTCCGCCACCACGGCCAACCTTGCGTTGACCAACGTCCAAGCATCCGACGCGGCGACCTATGATGTCGTCGTCACCAATGCTTCCGGCTCGCTCATCAGCAATCCCGTCACGCTGACTGTGACGACCGCTGCTCCGATCATCACGAATAGCCCGCTCACCGCGCCTGGCACCGTGGGTACGGCTTTCAGCTTTACGATCACCGCCTCCGGTACGCCCACGAGCTATAGCGCCACTCCCCTCCCGGCGGGCCTGACTCTCGGCGCCAATGGCCTTATCAGCGGCACGCCCACGACTGTCGGCACGACTAACGTCCTGCTCGGTGCCACTAATGGCACCGGCACAGGCAATGCCACCCTGATCATCACCGTCGCCGCCGCTGGCGTCGCCCCGGTCATCACCAATAATCCGCTGACGTCCGCTGGCACCGTGGGCTCAGTCTTTAGCTTCACGATCACCGCCTCCGGCACGCCCACGAGCTATACCGCCACCCCGCTTCCCGCGGGCCTGACCCTCGGTTCTAATGGTATCATCACCGGCACGCCCACCACCGTAGGCACGACCAATGTGTTGCTCGGCGCCACCAATGCGACTGGTACCGGCAATGCTACGCTGATCATCACCGTCGCCGCCGCTGGCGTCGCCCCGATTATCACGAATAGCCCGCTGACCGCTCCCGGCACCGTCGGCACGGCATTTAGCTTTACCATCACTGCCTCCGGCACGCCCACGAGCTACACCGCCACGCCACTCCCGGCTGGCCTGACCATCTCGGCTGTCACCGGAGTCATCACCGGCACGCCAACGACCGTCGGCACGACCAATGTGTTGCTCGGCGCCACCAATGCGACCGGTACCGGCAATGCTACGCTGATCATCACCGTCGCCGCCGCCGGCGTCGCCCCGATCATCACCAATAGCCCGCTCGCCTCGGCTGGTACGGTGGGTACGCCCTTTAGCTTCACGATCACCGCGTCCGGCACGCCCACGAGCTATACCGCGACCCCGCTCCCCGCGGGTCTGACGATCTCGGCGGTCACCGGCATCATCACCGGTACGCCCACCACCGTTGGCACCACGAACGTGCTGCTCGGTGCCACCAACGCGACTGGCACCGGCAACGCCACGTTGGTCATCACGGTCGCCGCCGCGGGCGTCGCTCCGATCATCACCAACACTCCGCTGACCTCGGCTGGCACCATCGGCACGGCGTTCAGCTTCACGATTATTGCCTCCGGCACGCCAACGACGTACTCGGCCAGCCCGCTCCCCGCAGGCCTAACCTTCGTCGCCGCCACCGGCGCCATCACCGGCACGCCCACCACCGTCGGTACGACCAGCGTGCTCCTGGGCGCGACTAACGCGACCGGAACCGGCAATGCGACGTTGATCATCACGGTCGCCGCCGCTGGCGTCGCCCCGATTATCACGAATAGCCCGCTGACCTCCGCCGGCACCGTGGGCACCCCGTTCAGCTTCACGATCGTCGCCTCCGGCACGCCCACGACGTACTCGGCCAGCCCGCTTCCGGCGGGCCTGACTTTCGTCGCCGCCACCGGCGCCATCACCGGCACGCCCACCACCGTCGGTACGACCAACGTGCTGCTCGGCGCCACCAATGCGACCGGTACCGGCAACGCCACGCTCGTCATCACGGTCGCCGCCGCCGGCGTCGCCCCAATCATCACGAATAATCTGCTCACCTCCGCAGGCACCGTGGGCACGCCCTTCAGCTTCACGGTGGTCGCTTCCGGCACGCCCACGACGTACTCGGCCAGTCCGCTTCCCGCGGGCCTGAGTATCGTCGCGGCCACGGGTGCCATCACCGGCACGCCCACCACCGTCGGCACCACCATCGTGCTTCTAAGCGCGACCAATGCGACCGGCACCGGCAATGCCACGCTCACCATTACCGTCGCCGCGGCCGGCGTCGCCCCGATCATCACGAATAACCTGCTGACTTCGGCCGGTACCGTGGGTACGCCCTTCAGCTTCACGATTGTTGCCTCTGGCACGCCCACTTCGTACACGGCTAGCCCGCTTCCGGCGGGTCTGAGCATCGTCGCCGCCACCGGCATCATCACCGGCACGCCGACCTCGATCGGCACCACCAACGTGCTCTTTAGCGCGACCAACGCAACGGGCACGGCCTCCGCCACCCTCACCATCACGATCACCGCTGCGAGTGCGGCCCCGGTTATCACGAATAATCCGCTCACCGCCGCTGGCACGGTCGGCACGCCCTTCAGCTTCGCGATCACCGCCTCCGGTTCGCCGTCGAGCTACTTCGCCAGCCCCCTGCCTGCGGGTCTGAGTGTTGCGCCGCTCACTGGTATTATTACAGGCACGCCTGCCACGGCCGGCACGACCCTTGTGGTGCTGGGGGCCACGAATGCCAACGGCACCGGCAGCGCGGCGCTGTACATCACGGTCGGAGCGGCTGGGACCACTCCGATTATCACCAGCCCGACCACTGCTCCAGCGACCGTGGGTGTCCCGTTTGTCACTTATATTGTCACCGCTACGGGCACGCCCACGAGCTTTTCGGCCACGGGTCTCCCTGCGGGCCTAACGATCAATTCTCTGACCGGAGCGATCAACGGCACGCCCACTGTGACCGGCACCTTCCTCGTTACCATCACGGCGACGAATAGCGCTGGCTCCTCGAGCACCACGCTCACCATTACGGTGGCCGCTGCGACAGTCGCTCCCATCATCACGAGTCCGGGTGCGGCGGTTGGCGTCATGGGTTCGCCCTTCGCTACTTATCTCATCGCCGCCACGGGCGTGCCGACGAGTTACTCCGCCACGGGCCTACCCACCGGTCTGACGCTCAATCCGCTCACGGGTGCGATCAATGGCACCCCGACGGTCTCTGGCATCTTCGTCGTCACGCTCACTGCCACGAATGGGGCGGGCTCCACCTCGTCCACGCTTACGATCACGATCGCCCCTACCCCTGCGAGCCGCATCATGAACTTCTCCGCCCGCGCTATTTCTGGTCCGGGAGAGCAGACGCTGGTAGTGGGATTTGTGGTCTCGGGTAATGATAAGAGCCTCTTGGTTCGCGGTATCGGCCCCACCCTCGCCACGTTCGGGTGACCAACACCTTGGCCGATCCGATGCTCACGCTGTTCGGCACTTCGGGCATCATCGCATCGAACGACGATTGGCAGACGACCGCAGTCGGTCAGGCTACGGGCGTGGTCATCGCCGCGACCTCGACCCAATTCGGTGCCTTTGCGCTGGCCAACGGCAGCAAGGACTCCGCCCTCATCGCGACCTTCAACAATGGCGCGCACACCACCAGCATGGTCCGTCCCAACAGCACGACCGGCGTCGCCCTCACCGAGATCTACGACATCGACACGAATGCCGGCGCCCGCCTGATCAACGTCTCCGCCCGCATGAACGTCACCGTCGGCGAAGGCACGCTCATCGCGGGCATGGTCATCTCCGGCAATGTCCCCAAGACCGTCCTCATCCGCGGTGTCGGTCCTGCGCTCACCGGCTTCGGCGTCACGGGTGTCCTGACCGATCCGCAGATCGCGGTCTTCTCGGGCAGCACCCAGATCGCCAACAACGACAATTGGAGCTCCAACAGCGGCACCACCACCGCCCAGTTCACCACTGCGTTTGCCCAGGTCGGCGCGTTCGGTCTCACCGCCGGCAGCAAAGACGCCGCGCTGCTGATGACCCTGCAGCCCGGTAGCTATACGATCCAAGTCACCGGCGTCGGCAACACCTCAGGTGTCGCCCTCGTCGAGATCTACGACGTCAACTAAGATATTATAGCACGGGTAGGAGCGTCGCCGCTCCTTCCCTCACCATTGCGGGCCACCTCGAAAGGGGTGGCCTTTTTGTTGAGCGAATTTCGTTCGACGAGTTGCCAATAAACACCGGCATCCGATGCCGCCGGTATTCGTTTCGTTCACTGGAACATCGCGCCGGGGCAGGGCTCACATTGGGCATGAGCAAAATTGGTCGCTGTTTGATGGGAAGTGTCGTGGCCGGTCTGGCTGGCTTGACTCTCGCGGCGGAGGCAAAGCGAAAAGACAGCGACCGACTGAGCCCGGTGCCGAAGCCGTCGGCCGCACAGGTCGGGGCGGAGGCAGATGGGGGCCGACGATTGGCCGGCTATCTCGCGTATCGCACGTGGGAGTGCATCACTCCGCAGCGGATGACGATGGAGCGCGGCGCGTCCACGGGGTGTACTTTCGGTGGATTGACCTTGGGCGTAGAGTCGAAAGACCTCGTTGTATCGGAGTCAGGCGTACTTAACCTCTTAAGTCTGAAGCCGCCCGCCCCCGAGGAAACTGCGGCGAAGGCGCATCCGGAATCGACCTCACCAGCACCCGCGCCCTCGGTGTCAGCGGCGACTGTCAGGGTCAGCCCGCATACGAAGTCGGTAGTCCTAGTCTACGCCAATGCGCCAGCGCTAGCCCGAGCCGCGACCATCGAGGACGGCGGGCATTTGCCGGTCGGCAGCATTCTCGTGAAGGAAAAATATGAAACGCGCGGCGCCGCGCAGCCGCAACTCATCACCGTGATGGAGAAGACCGGCGACACCGGCACGGTGGACGATTGGCTGTTTACGATGGTGAAGCTGCCCGAGGGCCAAATCGTACGCGAGCACACCAACGTGGAGTGCGCCTTGTGTCACTCGGAGTACGACCGCACCGATTTCGTGAGCGTGCGGAGTTTCAACCTGCTTCAGCAATTCGCCAAGGAGCACGCCACCGCGCGAAAGTGACGATCATCACTTCTCTACGATGCGTCGCGCACGGCCTCACGCCCCCGCCGTCTCCACCGCTCGCGCCTCAGCGCCACCGCCCAGCACCTTGGCCACAGCACGGTCCAGCGCATTCACATTGACCGGCTTGATGAGGTGCTCACTGAAACCGACTTGGCGGGATTTAACAATGTCCTCCTCCATGCCGTAGCCGCTCAGGGCGATGCCCGGCAGTCCCGGGCGGATCTGCTGGATCATTTGCATGCATTGATAGCCGTCCCCATCGGGGAGGCCGATATCGGAGATGATAAGATCGAGTTCGTGGCTCTTCGCTGCGGCCAAGGCCTCCGCGACCGTCGCCGCGACCACGACGTGAAAGCCCCTCCGCCCCAAAACCGCGCTCAGACTCGCGCGCGTCGGCGCGTGATCCTCGATTAATAAAATGCGTCCGCGCGTGGCCGGTTTACTTATTGCCACGCCACTGCTACCACCAGTCGCCGAAATTCCCACACCGTTCGGTCCCATTCCACCACTCGACGGAATGCCGATCCCAGTGCCGCCGACCGCAGCCGTCTCCGGCCTGCGCGTATCGATCGGCGCGAGCGGAGCTCCACCGAGGGCGCCCATCGCACTCACCGTGCCGCGTGCATCGTCTTTATCGTTGGTCACAAAGGGTGTGCCGGAGGCTGTGGCCCGCTGGGCCAAAGGCAATTCGATCATGAAGACTGATCCTTTGTTCGCACCCGCGCTCTCCGCGCTAATGGTGCCCCCGTGTGCCTCGACGAGCATCCGAGTTATCGCGAGGCCCAGCCCGAGACCACCAAAACGATGCACGCTGCCGTGGGCGGAATGCTCGCCCTGCGAAAATGCGTCAAAGATTCGCGGAAGCTCACTGGCGCTCATGCCGATGCCCGAATCGGTCACGCGCACCCAAGCCACGCGCCGTGCGGTATCCCCTCCACTCTCAAGGGAAACATGTCCGCCCGCCGGCGTGAACTTCACCGCGTTTTTCAGGATATTCCAAACCACTTGCTGCAATCGTACTGAGTCCGCATTCACCAACGGTTCCTCCGACGCCAGCGCCACGCGGAAGGTGATATTCTTGGCGTCGATCTCCGGCTTCACCGTGGCGATCGCGTTTTGCAGCACGCTGTGGAGGCCGAGGCGGCGGCGCTCCAATTTCAATTTCCCGTGCGAGATTCTCGAGAGATCGAGGAGGTCGTCGATCAAGCGCGCTTCGAGTTCCACATGGTCACGGATCGACGTAAAGTCGTCGCGCACAGCCGCCGACAGCGAAAGATTTTCCGCCGCCTCGCTCGCCACCAGCAGCACTGGGTTGAGCGGCGTGCGCAATTCATGCGAGAGAGCCGCAAGAAATTTATCGCGCGCGCGCGTCGCGTCCACGGCTTCGTCGCGCGCCCGCGCGATTTCCGTCTCGGCGTGCTTCCGGTCCGTGATATCGGCACTCACGGCCACGAAGCCCACGACTTTGCCAGCCTTGCGTTCCGGAATGTAGGTAACGCTATACCACCGCTCGGTTTGGCCGGGATAGGTGCTCGCCGTCTCGAAATTAACCTGTTTGCCACCTAGCGCCTCATCCATTTTAGGGCGGTAGTTTCGAAAAGCATCCTCGCCCACCACTTCCTGGATCGTTTTGCCCACGATGGTTTCCGGCGTAAGTCCGAAGCGCTCGGCGAAATGCTGGTTCGCGAAACGGTAGCGGTAGTCGCGATCAAATTGCGCGATGCTGATCGGAACATGATCTGTCACCGCGCGGAGCTGTGCCGCGGTCTCTTGCACGATCTGCTCGGCGAGTCGCGTTTTCGAAATATCACGCGATACTGCCAGCAATTTTTCCGGTTTGTGCGAGGCACCGAAAATGGGCGTGACGATAACGTCCCACCATTTCGGTGTTCCCAGTGCGGTCGGGCAAAAGCCCGTGAAGCGTCCCACCTGACCGCTCAGCGCGAGGCGCACGGCCTTTTGTACGTTGCCTTGCTGGTCGCCGTCCTTGGGCCAGAGTTGGTGCCAACCCGTTCCGCACACTTTTCCGAAGTCCGGAATCTCCATCATCGCCTTGCCGTTCTCATTCATCCACGTCACGCGCCCGTCGAGATCGAGCACCTTTACGCAATCGGTATTGGAATTGATGATACTTTGGAGAAACGCCTCGCTTTCCGCCAGCGCGGCCTGCGTTTCCGCTCGCTCCTTCATCCCCTGCTCTAGCTTCGCCACATGCGAGGCGAGTTCATCGTTTTTCTTCGCCAGTTCGCGCGCTTGGATGGCGAGCTGGCGCTGAAACGCCGCCTTTTCCATCGCGTTCGCCACCGCTCGCCGCAGGCCGCCGGCGGAGAGATTATTCTTCTCCACGTAGTCGTGCGCGCCAGCTTTCATGGCCTGCACCGCGATCGAGGCGTCACCGCTCCCAGTGAGCATAATGACGCCGCAGGCCTGCACTGGGCGCAAGGCCGTGAGCCGACGCAGCAGCGTGATTCCGTCGCCGTCGGGCAGATTAAAATCCAAGATCACACAGTCCGGCGGCTCTACTTTTACGAGTTCGAGCGCCTTCGCCAAAGTCGGAGCTTCCGCCAGCCGATAAGCCGGAACGCAGTCGCGCGTCAGATATCGGCGCAGGGTGGACCTATCCTCCGGGACGTCGTCCACGATGAGGATGAGCGGAGCCGGGACTGCGATGGCAGTCGATGGCGGGAGGGCTGAAGTCACGAGTTCGGGTATGGGTCCTGCGTCGTCGGGATGCGGGCTGACGAGAGCCAGTAGGAGCTGAGTTGCTCCACCGCTTGTTTGAACGCGTCGTAATTCATATTCTTCACGTGGTAGGCATTAGCGCCATTCTCGTAGCACCACGTCACATCCTGGGGATCGCTCGAGGTGGAAAAAATCACCACGGGAATTTTTCTCCAAGCCGCATGGGAACGTAGCTCTTTCAAGACATAGCGCCCGTCCCGGCCCGGCAAATTGAGATCGAGCAGGATAAGCGCCGGTTGGTGGTTCGAAATCTTCGTCTGCCGCTCGATGTCTTCCAAATACGAAATAGTCTGATCCGCACCGCTAAACCGCTGCAGGTCCATGCGTTGCGTCGAGCGCCGAAGCACGCGAGCCATCGCGGCAAAGTCCTCGTCGCTATCCTCCACGACGACGACTGATGGATATGTGGGCAGGGAACTCATGCTAGGTAGACACTGGACCTAAGGTAAACAGAAAGCGAGACCCCGCCCCCGGTTCCGACTCTACTGAAATTTGTCCGCCATGGCGTTCCACGAGTTTGCGGACGATGGTGAGGCCCGCCCCCGTGCCCCCGCCGTAGTCTTCTCGCTCATGGAGGCGCTTGAAGATCCGGAAAATATTTTCGTGGTGCTCGGCCGCGATGCCGATGCCGTTGTCCTGCACGTAGAAAGTCGGCCAAGCCCCATCTTTTCCTTCGATGTACCCGACCTCCACCCATCGATCCGGCCTATCGTTGTATTTCAGGGCGTTGCTGAGAAGGTTGGCAAAAATCTCGGCGACGAGTTCGCGGTCGGCGCGCATGGCCGGCAGCGGACGAGGAATTCGAATGTCCGCCGGGCGATTTTTCCGCAGACCCGCGAGGAGATCGATCGCGTCGGCCAGCGCTTCGTTCAGGTCCACGATATCTAAATCCATGTCCGAGCGGCTGAGGCGCGAATACTTCAGCAGCGCATCGAGGAGCGATTCCATTCGGCGGCTGAGTCGGGTCACCGTGTTGAGGTTCGCCACGGCCTCCGCATCGAGTTGCTTGCCACAGTCCTCCAGGACGAACTGGGAGAAATTATGGATGCCGCGGAGTGGCTCCTTCAAATCATGCGACGCGATGTACGCAAAGGCATCAAGCTGCCGGTTGCGCTCCGCGAGTTGCTCATTGAGCCGGGCCAGTTCCTGAGCGCGGCGCGCGTGTAGTTCGAGGTACGAGTGCCGTAGTGCCTGCGCTGCCGAGAGCTCGACTGGCGTCCACGGTCGCGACCGGCCACGCACTTCCTGTTGCCAGAGCGCAAACGATTTTCGTGGCGTGAGGCGGTCGCCCAGCGGACCTGCGGTCACGGGTTTTGTCGGGTCGCCCGCCCAATTAACGGTCTGCAGCACTTCGCCGCGAAACCAAAAAGCGTACGCGAGGCTCTCCCGCGAAAGACACACCGTCATGAGTCCGCTCACGTTAGGTATTAACTGAGCCAGCGTTGGATTCGCTTCGCTGAGCCGATCACTCGCCCACACCTCCTCCGCTGTGTTACGTGCCAATTCCGCCACGACGGCGGGAAGGCTTTTGGTCTCCGGAGTCACCCCGAGTGGAGTCACGGTGTCACCGATCACGAGTGCTGCGCCATCTGCCTCCACGCCGACGATCGTGGTCTTGCCAACCTGTCGCAGCGCAGTCGCGAAATCGCTCTCGTTGGCCATCACTTCGTCGAGCACGCGTTGCTGCTCTTTCACCCGCAGGGTGTAGTCGTGCGCCTCCGCCTCCTCGCGCCCGCCGACGAGAAAGGCGAGGGTGTGCGCCAGAAAATCGCAGGCCATGCGCAGTGCATGCGGCACGTAGCGCGGCGAATAGTGGTGGCACGCAAACAGGCCCCACAACTTGTTGTCGATCACCACCGAAATAGACATCGAGGCGTCCACGCCCATGTTCTGCAGGTACTCCACGTGAATCGGTGACACCGACCGCGTGACACTAAAGCTCATGTCGAGGGGGTCGCGGCCCGCCGGGACCACTGCGACCGGGGCATAGCGCAAATCCGGCATGAGGCGCAGCTTGGATTTCCGGAACAGCTCGCGGGCCTGTTTTGGAATGTCCGAAGCAGGATAGTGCAGACCGAGATAAGATTCGAGGTCCGGCCGGCGCGCCTCTGCGATTACATTTCCCGAGAGATCCGGATCAAAGCGGTAAACCATCACGCGGTCGAACCCGATGAAGTCCCGCACACGATCTGCCGCACGCTGGCAAAATTCCGCCACCGTCTGCGCGCCTTCCAATTGGCCGAGCGTTTCCTTGAGGGACGAAAAAACTTCCTGTTCCACCAACGTCGGCCGCGCCGGCCAGTGCTCTAGTTCAAGGATGAGCGCTCCCTTGTAACGATGCACCTGGGCTTCGAAGATGATTCCTTTCGCTCCCACTTTAAGCGCCGGCAAATAATGCGGCGCCGCCTCTAGTGACTTCACCAAGATCCGCTTGGTCAGATAAATGAGATCGCTCGGCACCAGGATTTTTGCGAGCGGCGCTCCGATCAAGTCCGTCGTGGCCCAGCCCAGTGTCTCGGGAGTATTGACGCTCACCTGCCGGATCGTGAGCGCCGGTTCATCGATCACGATCATCGTCGCATGCGGCTGCACCGATCCGGGGATGTGGATGGGCTCCCGATCGCAATTCGTCAGATCGACCTTCTGGGTGAGCGCGGGAGTCATCGGTTCATCCAGCGGGCAAATTCCTCGAAGGTCTGGCGCGCCCCGCGCACCGCGGCCGCTTCCAAGGGCGTTTGCGCTGCTTGCTGTTCGGCCCACTGGGCAAATTCTCGCCAGCGGCGTCCGGTCTCCGCCCCGTAAGCGCGGAAAAACTTCCCCCCGCGTTCCGTGGTAATGCCGAGCGGTTCGAGGAGTTGTTTCGCAATGACTTGTCCGCCGAGCGTCGAGCCTTCGATCACATAAAGGCAGCCCACGGCCGCGCCGAAATCCTCCGCCACGCCCGGCTCGGGCGCCCGTTGCCAACCCGCCAACTCCGCCGCGCTCACGCCGAGCGCCTGCAAATCGTCGCGCAGCCAAGACGTTTTGCGACGTCCTTCAAAGTCCCAGCCCGCCGCCGTCCAATCTGCCGCGCGACTCAGCTTCGCTTCCATCGGCTCGTACAGCGTATAAAATTTCCGCACCACCTCCCGATAATCCTCCACGGTCCGCACCCGGCGAAAGACATCCATGCTGTCTTCGAGAGCGGTGTGGCAGTCAGCCGTCTGGGCTTTGAGTTGAGCGAGCAGGGCCATGTAACGGTCTATCTAACTTCCACCTGCCACCCGCTTTCAAGCCGTCACCGCCCCTTTTACTTAGAATCGGGAAATCCCCCATACCCATCTGAACACACCCGGAGTTATTCAACTTTCCTCCGTCCCGGCGAATCTCCCCTGCCATTCCAATTATCGCGGCATGCCGCCCTCGCTCATCTCACCCCGGCCTGAGCGGTGATCTGCGGCGGTCGATCAGGCCGGTTATATTTCATGAGGGAGCGGATCTGGTCCTGGTCGAGCGCGACATTAAACACAAATAGCTCATCGATGCTTCCGCGAAAAAAGCGCCCCATCGAGGCATCGTTGCGGGGTGGACCGTAGGCCAGATTGCGCCCAAGCCACATATTATGGGCGTCTCCGCCGCTGATTTCGGTGCGGACTTCCATTACGGCCTTGCGCGCCGCGGGCTCAAGCTCGCCGTCGAGATAAAGTAAAATATGCGTACCCGAGTCCGGGCGATGCCCGCCGTACATCACCACCGCGCAATGATGCCAGCGATCGTCGCGGAGGTCGGTAGTGCCGACCACATAGCCGTCATGGACGCCGGCGCGGAGCCGGCCCAGCGGCCCTTCTTTTTGCTGCGGGTTAACCGATATCTGCCAAGCCAGTCCGGGGCGATGGGTACCCCAATTTACGATTCCGTACCCTTCCTCCTTGTTCGAGTCCCGGGGTACCTTCACCCAAAACGCGACCGTGCGCGGCTCGCCGCCGGGGATGCCGGGAAATTCGCATTCCACGAAATCATCTTTGCCATTGAATGATAGCCCCGCGCCAAACTGCCCGGAAATCCAGCGCGGACCCGCCCGGCCTTCGGGATACGTGCGCAGCAACGCTTTCGCCTGCGGTGAACCCAGACCATGGCCTTTGTTAAATGAGACGTCTCCCCGGCCTTCATCGAATGACCAATGCAAAAAATCGAGCACGCCCTCCGCCGTCGGCGGCAGGTCGGTGATAAAGCCTCCCGCGTCCGCCGTAAACTGCTCGACGCGCTGCGTCGTGAGTCGCGCGGCTTGATTCACCGCGAGCTGCACGGTCGGCTGGCGCGTGGGCGCGGCCTGAACCTTGCCTTCGAGTACGTGCACCTCGGTGTCCCCCGAGGCGCCGACGCTGACGCCAAATTCAGTGCCTTGGTCCACTAGGCGACCGCGCGGGCTGTCCAAAATAAAACCCCTCGTCCCTTTCGCCAAGCGCGTCACCACCCGGCCACGATGGAGATAAGCATGCTGCGGCCCGAGCACTTCGAAGTCAGCGGGGCCCTCGACGATCACGATCGCGCCTCGGTCAAATTTCAGCTCCACCAGCCCGCTCTCCAGGTGCAAACGCCGCGAGTCCAGTTTGTCACCGACTTTGGGCGCGACCCGGCTGGCATCCCAAGTCGCGGATTCCTCCCGGGCAATATACGCCTCGGGCGTCGAGCGGGAACTCGCCCACCACACCGCTAAGCCCACGGCCACGACGGCCGCTGCCGCCGCCCACGCCCACTGTGTCCGCGATGCCGCCAGTCCGCGAGGCAAGCGCCGCGACAGCGAACCGAGACGCCACCCAAGTCCCCCTTCCGGCTTCGCTTTAGCCGCCTCCTCCAGTCGCGCGCGCACCTCGCGGACAAATGCACCGTCGTCCGGGTAAAGGTGATCGTGCGAGAGGAGACGTTCGACAACCGTGAGCCGGCCCAACTTCGCGCGGAGTTCCGGATCGCGGCGGCAGGCCGCGAGGAGGTGTGCCGCCTCGTCGGAGGTTAATTCGCCGTCGCACGCGCGGGCCAGAAGGTGTTTTTTTCCTCGGGAGTCATGGGTCAGGTCGAGCTCTCGAGGTTGCGCACCTTGCGGTCGATGCACTCGGCCAGCAATTCCCGCAGGCGGTGCAGTTGCATGGTCAGCGCGGAGTAACCGCGTTGCAGTCGTTCGGAAAGATCGCGCACCGATTCCTCTTCGCCGTAGCGCCGGTGCAACAGCTCCCGCGCCGGTCCATCCATCCGCTCCAAGCAGTCGCGCAGCGCGGCATGCAGCTGCGGCTCCCGCGTGGGTCCGCACTCCGCCGCGATTTGCTCATCGAGCAGCGTGGCGAGTTCCTCGCTGCCGCCGATAGCCCGCGCGCGAAATTTCCGCCAGTGGTTGCGGAGTAGGTTCAGTGTGATGCTGCGCAGCCATGGGGCCAGCGGGCGCTCGGGATCGAATTCCCCGAGCTTTCGGTACGCGGTCACAAATACTTCCTGCGCCAGGTCCTCCGCCTCGTGCGCATCGTTCATCCGCGCCACGAGGCAGGCGCGCACGCCCCGGTGGTGCTTCCCGACGAGCACCGCAAAGGCCTCCGGGTCGCCTTGCTGCGCTGCGCGCACCCATCGTTGTTCATCGAGGTCCGGAGTCATTGTTCTTAAGAGGTAGGTTGTCCTCAGCGCCCTCTGGCAACACACCTTTCTAAACTTTTTTTCAAAGTCTGGTGTTATCTTTGGTTGCTGACGACAATTCGACAGTAGAACCCCGCTTCGCGTCCACGCCGTCGCTTGGTTTCACCCCTACCCCCTCCTGTCGGTGATCCGGTCTCACGCCTCCCCGCGGTGCGGCCTCGCCGTCGGCCCTGACTTCCTGACCTAGACCACACCCCGTCCAACCTCAACCATGACCCCATCACCGCTTCGCTTTCCCACCGCCCTGCCGCACCCCTCACGGCGCGCCGCGTCGCTCGCCACTGCCTTATTCTTGTTGAGTGCATCTCTCGCCTTCGGCCAAGCCGCCGCTCCGGCGTCCACCGCCGCGACGACCGCAGGTACCGTCGCCGCCGAGAAAAAGCGGCAGCAAGATGAAGAGGCCGCCGTGCTCCTCACCGTCTTCGAGGTCAAAGGCGACGGCTCCGATACCTACGAGGCCACCAACACCAATTCCGTCACTGGCACCAATACCGCCCTCAACAAGACCCCGCTCGACGCCAAGGTCTTCAACCGGCAGCTCATGGACGAGCTCGGCATCATCGACATGACCGAGATGCTCTCGAAGCTCGGTGGCCTCGGGCCCGCCGTCATCAACGCCGGCGACGACGTCCGCGGCACCCTTGAGGGCGATCGCCAGGATCCGAAGAGCATGACGATGCGCGGGCTCCAGATTAATAATCCCCGCCGCGACGGCTTTCTCCGCTCCGATACCA
The DNA here is from genome assembly GCA_965227745.1 of Opitutaceae bacterium. Classification (GTDB taxonomy): domain Bacteria; phylum Verrucomicrobiota; class Verrucomicrobiia; order Opitutales; family Opitutaceae; genus GAS368. The sequence continues at coordinate 1,224,426 of OZ245769.1, forward strand.
CGTTGCTCGACTCCTTCGATATCGAACGCGTCGAGGCCATCGGTGGCTCAAATTCCCTACTGTTCGGCTCCGGTGATGCCGGCGGCGTGATCACCAGTTCTTCCAAGCGGGCTTATATCAACAAACGCCCCACCGCCACAATCAGCGCCATGGGCGACTCCGAGGGCTCGCGGCGCTACACCCTCGATACCCAAGCCGGCGGCAAATACGTCGCCGTACGCGTCAACGCCGTCTCGAGTGATCTCCTCAATTTCCGTCCCGGCCTCCGCCAGCAAGCCGAGGGCCTGCACGTCGCCGGCACGATTCAGCCGTGGAAGCGCCTCCAGATTCGCGGTGAGTACCGCCACTACACGCGCGACACCGTCTTTGCGCAGGCCGTGATCGTCACTGCGCCCACCAATCTCCTGCTCCCCGCGACCGATCCCCTCGGCTACCCGACAATCAATTCCAATAAGAGCAATCTCCAGATCAACGGCTCCAATTCCCGTTACCTCGTGGGCCTTCCCGCCGCGCAGTCGTTTCTCAACGGCGTCTTCGATCTCACCAAGGTCGACTCCGCCACCGGCCCCTTCACGCGCGACGCCTATGTGAACACCATCCGCTCCGTCGTCGCCGAGGCCACGCTCGCCGAGGGCCTCGCCCTCCAACTCCGCTACGGCCACGACGCCCGCATCAACGACGCGCTGAGGTCCAGCACGACGACTGTCTTCGCCCCCGGCGCCACGGGAAATCTCTACACCAATCCCGAGACCGGCCGCACCGGCCAGGACTGGGCCTTCAACACGTCGATGACCGCCACGCCCTTCTGGACCGGCGCTCGCGGTTACCGCGCCTCCCTCGCCTACCAAAAGGACTTTGGCAAAATCTTCGGCCGCCATCAGGCCAGCATCTTCCATCAGGACATGGACTCGTGGACCAATCAGCAGCCGTGGCGCTTCTACGAGGTCGACCCCGCCACCGGCAAAACCGTCACGAACACCGCCGCCCTCAACAACGTCGAGTCGGGCCGCAATGTCATGCCCGCCACGTGGATTCCGCTCTTCCCCAATCAGATCATCGGCGGCAAGAGCTGGCGCAATTACTACGTCCAGCATCCCAATGGTAAGACCTACCACTACGAGCCGCGCTACTACACCGGCGTCAATCGCACGGCCACCAATCCCATGGGCTTGACCGGCCCGCTCAACGCCACCACCGGCGCCATCACCGACACGACGTACACGATGGACGACACGACCGAGGTCAGCTCCGGCGTCAGCCTCTTCAGCGAGTGGTGGAAGGGTAAAATCGACACCATGGCCGGCTACCGCCGCGAAAAAGCCGAGGGTTTCCGTAATCACAGCGGTATCAGCCGCCCCGCCAATTCCTACGACAGCATGACGCTTGGTGCGGTCGTCGACACACCCGTCCGCGGCGTCCGCCTCTCCGCCAACTATTCCACCAACGCCAAGATCAACTTCGACACCACACGCGACATTTACAACGAGTCCCTGCCCTCCGGTAAAGGGGTGAGCAAGGATGTCGGCTTCAAGTTCGATCTCTGGGATCGCCGCCTCTCCGGCAACGTCAATTACTACATCTCCGAGGGCCGCAACTTCATTGCCACCCTCGGTAATCGCGACGACATCGACCCCGATGGCATCAACGGCCGCAACGGCGGCCCCGGCTACCTCTATAGCAAGACGTCCGATGGCTTCAACGTCACCCTCACCTCGCGTCCGCTGAAAAACTGGGAAGTCCGCCTCAATCTCGCCACCTCCGATGGTCGCGAGCGGACTGATGTCACGCTGCCCCAATTCTACAACGACCAGTTCAACACGACCACCGTCAACGGCCAGCTCGCCGTCGGCGTAAAGGCCAGCGCCTCGTCCTCCGTGACGCCGCTGCTGGTGCGCGCCACTCCGGGCGACGCCTCATCCGATCTCATCCCGCTCACCATCGCGATGCTGAAAGATCCCAACAGCCTCTACTTCGCGCGTCTCGACGTGGAGTCCGGCCAGATTCTCAATGCCGAGACCTTGGGCATGAAGACTCCGGGCGTCGGCACGGGCGTCAAGGGCCTGCCCATCACGCAGCACCAGCTCGGTTTCGTCTCGCCCAGCGGCGGCACCTTCATCGCCCGCCGCGCCGGTGAGAAGACCACCGGCTACGCCGAGCGTGCGTACAGCGTCATCAACCGCTACCAGTTCACCGAGGGCCGCCTGCGCGGCCTCGTCGTCGGCTTGAGCACAAGCTACCAGCAGAAGTACCGCGCCTGGATGTACAACGACATGCTCGATGCCAATAAGCGCAAGATGTTCTACTTCCCCGACCGCCTCCTGAACGACGGCTTCCTCGCCTACCGCTTCGTGCTGACGCGTCGCGTCCGCGCCACCGTCCAGGCCAACGTCGCGAATCTCTTCGACGCCAACCGTATCCTCATGCTGCGCAGCTCGTCAAACGGCGCCTTCCGCTACGCCCAATGGTTCAACGCCCCGCGCAAGCTCTCCCTCACTACGGCCCTGTCGTACTAATGCGCGTTTAGAAAGTACGGACAGCCAGGTAGGCCGCCTGCTCGCAGGCGCTCGTGCGAAACCGGATCAGCTCGCGGCCTACCTCTCACTAAACCAAGACCCAATACCGCGAAACGAAAACCCGCACTCCCTCCATCTTCTTTGCTCCCCTTGAATTTTCACTGGAGCTTGGAGGTTGGTCATTGGTCCTTTCCGCCCGCTCCCACTCGCCGCCCCGTGTTAATAAACCGCCTCCTCGCGCCCACCGTCGTCGCACTCTTCGCCGGCGTTCTCTATGCCGTCCCGCTCCGCGCCGCCGCGCCCGCGGAGCCGCCGTCCTTTAGCGGCATCTATCCACACCTCGCGTATTTCAACACTCACGCGGAGTGTGGCACGGGCGCAGTCGTGCCGTGGGCCAACCAGCTCTGGGTAGTCACCTACGCCCCCCACCAGCCCAAGGGCAGCAGCGATAAACTCTACTCCATCGACTCGTCACTGAATCTTACGATCCATCCCGAGAGCATCGGCGGCACGCCAGCCAATCGTTTCATCCACACGGAATCTCAACAGCTCTTCATCGGACCCTACGCGGTGGACGCGAAAGGCGACGTGCGCGCGATTCCGTACGACCAGATGTATGGCCGCCCCACCGGCAACGCCCGCCATCTCACCGACCCCGCCAACAAACTCTACTACGCCACGATGGAGGAGGGCTTCTACGAGATCGACGTCCACTCTCTCGCGGTCACCGAACTCTTCCGCGACGAGCAACTCAAAGACGGCCGCAAGGCCGATCTCCCCGGCTACCACGGCAAGGGCCTCTATTCCGGTCAGGGCGTCCTCGTCTACGCCAACAACGGCGAAAATACCACCCTAGCCCGCCAGAAGCCCGACCTCCCCAGCGGAGCCCTCGCCGAGTGGGACGGCGTATCCGAAAAGTGGACCGTCGTCCGCCGCAACCAGTTCACCGAGGTCACCGGTCCCGGCGATCTTACCGGCAATAAAAATCCCGCCACCGATCCCATTTGGTCCATCGGCTGGGATCACCGCTCGCTCATCATGATGGTGCGCGATCACGGCGCGTGGCACAGCTACCGCCTCCCGAAATCCAGCCATTCTTACGACGGTGCGCACGGCTGGAACACCGAGTGGCCCCGCATCCGTGACATCGGCGAAGAAGACCTGCTGATGACCATGCACGGTGCCTTCTGGCGCTTCCCCAAAAACTTCGACTCCACCCACTCCGCCGGCATCGCCCCGCGCTCTAATTATCTCAAGGTCATCGGCGATTTCACCAAATGGGGCGACCGCCTCGTGCTCGGCTGCGACGACACCGCCCAAAGCGAATTCCTCAACAAGCGCCGCGCCAAGGGCAACCTTGCCGCCCCCGGCCAGTCGCAGTCCAATCTCTGGTTCATCGACCCGAAGCAGCTCGATCAGCTCGGCCCCGTCCTCGGCCGCGGCGCGGTGTGGGACCATGAAGCGGTGAAAAAAGACGCCCCCTCCGACGCGTATTTATTCTCTGGATACGACCACCGCGGCCTTCACCTCACGCACGATGGCGCCACGCCCCTGACTTTCTCGCTCGAGGTCGACCGCGCCGGCGACGGCCGATGGACGCCGCTCCGCGCCGTCGTCGTCCCCGCGTCGGGTTACGTGTGGACTGAGTTCAAGCCCGAGGAGCGCGGCACCTGGATCCGCCTCCGCCCGTCGGGCGATTGCGCCCACGTCACGGCGTTCTTCTCCTACAGCAACACCGACCAGCGTCCCCGCCAAGCCGATGCGATGTTCGACGGCCTCGGCACCGCCGGCGCGGAGGGTGCCCTGCTCCACGCCCGGGGCGCGGACAAGAAAACGTTGGGCGTCCTGCGCGGTCGGGGCGACAAATTCTACGAACTGAACGCCGCGATGGAGCTATCCCCCTCCGATGAAGCCGGCGCCGCCGGCTGGATGAAACAAAACGTCACTCCGCCCCGTGAAGCCGTCACCTTCGATTCCGCCTCTGTCATCTACACCGACGAGCAGGGCAAGGTGTGGCGCCTGCCTCGCGGTAGCGCTGACTCCTCGGCCAATTCTCCTTTCGGCATCGAGCGCACCGACCGTGAGGTCTGCACCGAGCGCGATCTCCTCAATGCCGGCGGTACCTTCTTCGAGTTGCCCGCTGAAAACGCCGGCGGCGTCGCCAAGATCCGCCCCGTCGCCACGCACAATCGCCACATCCACGACTACGCGAGCTGGCGTGGCCTGCTTGTCATGTCCGGCATCGCTGGCACTGCCCCTAAGACCAATTCTCACATCATTCGCTCCCATCTTGGCGAACCTGCACTCTGGGTCGGCGCAGTCGACGACCTTTGGAAATTAGGCAAAGCTGTCGGCGTCGGCGGCCCGTGGAAAGACACCGCCGTCGTCGCCAGCCAGCCCTCCGATCCGTATCTGCTCACCGGATACGATCGGAAAACCCTCACGCTTTCCCACACCTCCGCCACCCCCGTGCGTCTGCGCGTCGAAATCGACCTCACCGGCACCGGGCGCTGGGTGACGTACCAAAACTTCGACGTTCCCTCCGGAAAATCCATTGAACACGTCTTCCCCGCTGGATACCAAGCCTACTGGTTACGCGTCATTGCCGACTCCCCCACCACCGCCACCGCCTGGCTGAGCTACCAATAAGCCCCGCTCCTTCGTCATTCGTTATTCGTCATTCGCCCTCATGAATCTCCCGATCCCCCCTTCTCCTCGTCCCCGCGTCCCCGCCTCCCCCCGTCTCCGCGTCCCCGCCTTCCTCAGCAGCCTCTTCGCGCTCGCCACGCTCACCCTCCTCACCATCACTGCCGCGCCCGCCCGCGCCGCCGAACGCCTCCTCGTCGAAGCCGAGAGCTTTTCCGCCCCCGGCGGCTGGCTGCTCGACACTCAGTTCATCGACATCATGGGCTCGCCGTACCTAATTGCTCACGGCCTCGGCCAGCCGGTGAAAGACGCGACCACCACCGCCACCTTCCCCGCCACCGGCACCTATCGCGTTTGGGTCCGCACGAAAGACTGGGTCGCCGAATGGAAAGCCCCCGGCACCCCCGGCAAGTTCCAAGTCCTCCTCAACGGCCAGCCCCTCGCCGAGACCTTCGGCACCAAGGGCGCCAATTGGTTCTGGCACGATGGCGGCACCGTGAGCATCGCGAAAAAAGAAAACGCCCTAGCCCTCCACGATCTCCTCGGCTTCGACGGCCGTTGCGACGCCCTCTACTTCACCACTGACCTCAACGAGACCCCGCCCAACGACAACGCCCCGCTCTCCGCCTGGCGCAAGACCACCCTCGGCATCCCCACCGCCCCACAAGACATGGGCGAGTTCGACCTCGTGGTCGTCGGCGGCGGCTACGGCGGCATGGGTAGCGCCATCTCCGCCGCGCGCATGGGCCTGAAAGTCGCGCTCATCCAAAACCGCCCCGTCCTCGGCGGCAACGGCTCCTCCGAGGTCCGCGTCTGGGCCATGGGCCTCGTCCGCCGCGGCAAGTATCCGCATATCGGCGAAATGGTCGAGGAGTGGGCCGACAAGGCGAAGAATTCCCCCGGCACATATGAAGAATTTGGTGACGCGCAAAAAGAAGCCCTCGTGCGCTCCGAGAAAAATATTTCCCTCTTCCTCAACGAGCACGTCTACGCCGCCACGACGCTCGGCGGCAAGATCACGTCCGTCACCTCGCTCAATACCAGCACGAGCAAGGAAAAGAAATACTCCGGCAAGCTCTTCGTCGACTGCACCGGCCACGGCACACTCGCCTATCTCGCCGGCGCAAAATACGAGATCGAGCCCAAGGATCTCCTCGGCATGAGCAATATGTGGGTCTGGAGCAACGGCCCCGCCCCGCGCGCATTCCCCACCACGCCGTGGGCCCTCGATCTCAACATGGACGACTTCCCCTACCCGAAAATGGGCAAAGCCGACATGGCCGACAAGGGCAAGGGCGAGTGGTTCTGGGAAAGCGGTTTCAACAAGGACCCGATCAAGGACCTCGAGCTGATCCGCGACTGGAATCTCCGCGCGGTCTACGGCGCGTTCAACGCCATGAAAAACCGCGATGGCAAAGCCGAGCACGTCAACGCCAAGCTCGACTGGGTCGCCTACATCGGCGGCCCGCGCGAGTCCCGCCGCATCGTCGGCGACGTTATGCTGACGCACGAGGATATCATCACGAAAAGGGAATTTCCCGACGGCTGCGTTCCCAGCACCTGGAGCATCGACCTCCATTTTGCCAAGGCCGAGTACGCGAAAAAATTCCCCGAGAATCCCTTCATCTCCGTCGCCCAACACGATCAGCGCATCGACAAGCAGTATGGCTACCCCATCCCGTATCGCTGCCTCTATTCCGTGAACATCGAGAATATGTTCATGGCCGGTCGCGACATCAGCGTCACCGACGAAGCCCTCGGCACCGTGCGCGTGATGAAGACGATCGGCATGATGGGCGAAGTCGTCGGCAAGGCCGCCTCCATCGCCGTCCAGCGCAACTGCACGCCGCGCGAGGTCTACCAGAAATACTGGAAGGAAATGGAAAGTCTCCTCGAGCTCCCCGGCCGCGCCCGCCGCCCCAATCTCGAAGCTCCTTTTCAAATCACCGGCCCCGCGCCCGCCCCCGTCGTCGATACTCCCGCCTCCGGCAGCGGCGTCGCCGTCGCCTCGCTCAAGGGCCTGGTGGTCGACAATAAATCCGCCAAGCTCACCGGCAAGTGGGCCACCGGCGCCTCCCTCGATCACGTCGGCGCCGACTACGCCTACGCCCGCGGCGCCGGCAACACCGCCACCTTCGAGTTTACCGTCCCCGCCGCCGGCTCCTACGAAGTCCGCTTCGCCACCTCACCCCACGAAAATCGCGCGAGCAACACCGCCCTCACCATCCGCAGCGCCGACGGCAGCAAAGCCGTGACCGTCAACCAGAAGCTCGCCGCCACCGTCGATAAATACTGGGTCTCCCTCGGCACCTACCGCTTCACCCCCGCCCAACCCGGCGCCGTCGAAGTCGACGCCAGCAGCGCCAACGGCAACGTCCACATCGACGCCGTGCAAATCCTCCCCGCTAAGTAGTCACCGGGAAAGCTCAGCAGTCCTTTTCCGGTAGCCGCGAGCGCCAGCGAGTGGACGGACGAACTCGCTCGCGCACTCGCACAAGGTGGACGGCGATCTCCGAGCGCCGTCAAAGACTCCCATCCGCGCTCCCGCTTCCCCCATCGCTCCTCGCCTCCGACGGAAGGGCTCGACCACCGGCGAGCGTCGCGACTTCCGCACGCCACACCCCGGTGACCTGAGTTTCCAACCTTTCCGGCTCTTCACCTAAAATCCCTTGGACGCCACGGCGATTAACCATACGGTTACTTTCGTCCCCCCCTCCCCGGCATGGCCGCTCTCCCCCCTTTTGTCCGTCACTCCTTCGTCTTCCCGCTGACCGCCACGTTCGTCGCGCTCGCGTTCACCGTATCCACCCGCGCCGCTGACACCGAACCCGCCCGCACCCCCGCCCCACTCTCCTTCAACCAAGACATCCGCCCCATCCTCGCCGACAACTGCTTCAGTTGCCACGGCGCGGACGCGCAGCATCGCAAGGCCAAGCTCCGCCTTGATCTCCCTGAAACCGCGATGGCCGAGCGCGAGGGCATCCGCGCCATCGTCCCGCGCGATCTCGCCAATTCCGACGCCTGGCAGCGCATCATCAGCACCGACGAGGACGAGGTGATGCCGCCGCCCGACTCGCACAAGGCTCCGCTCAAGCCCGAGCAACGCGCCCTCATCAAGCGCTGGATCGAGGAAGGTGCCGTTTATCAAAAGCATTGGGCGTTCGAGCCCGTCGCGAAAGTCGCGGTGCCGCCCGCCGCCGGGGGCGCAACCGCGAAGGACAATCCCATCGACCGTTTCGTCGGCGCGAAGCTCGCCCCCGCGAAGCTCACGCTCGCCCCCGAGGCCTCGCGCGAGACCCTGCTGCGCCGCGTTACGTTCGATCTCACCGGGCTGCCGCCCACGCCCGAGGAGGTCGATGCCTTTGTCGCTGACCGCACGCCGGGCGCTTACGAGCGAGTCGTGGATCGTCTCCTGGCGTCGCCGCGTTACGGCGAGCACTTCGGGCGCCACTGGCTCGACGCCGTCCGTTACGGCGACACCCACGGCCTCCACCTCGACAATGTCCGCAGCATCTGGCCGTACCGCGATTGGGTCGTGCGCGCCTTCAACCGCAATCAGCCCTTCGACCAATTCACCGTCGAGCAACTCGCCGGCGATCTCCTCCCGCATCCCACCGTCGAGCAGCTCATCGGCACCGGGTACAATCGAAATAACCTCTCGACGTCCGAGGGCGGTGCCATCGAGCCCGAGCTCGAGGCGCGCAACACCGCTGACCGCGTCGACACCACCGCCGCCGTCTGGCTCGGCCTAACCACCAACTGCGCCTCCTGCCACGACCACAAGTTCGACCCCATCAGCCAAAAGGATTTCTACGCCCTCGGCGCCTTCTTCAAAGGCCTGGCCGACCGCACGTGGGACGGCAACGTCCGCTTTGCCGGCCCGGTCGCCATCATCGCGCCCGATGCGAAGACGCAGCGCCGTATCGACGAAGTCACTACATCGGTCGTCCCGCTCGAGGCCGCCCTTTCGGCCAAGGCCGCCGCGCTCGTCGCGGGCGACATGAAGCCCAAAAAGTACACCAAGACCCCGATCACCTATGAGGTCGTTTGGGCCGAGGACTCCGATCTGCCCACGCCAGCCAGCGTGATGTCGCCCCCACCGCCCGGCTCGTGGCGCAGCGGCGAAGGCGTGCCCGTCGTCGGCGGTCAGAGCGCGCTCCGCCTCGAAGGCGCGCTCGCGCGCCCCATCGATTTCACGGCCGGCGATGTCGTGCTCACCGCGCGTACCGAGGTCAAGGCCTTCGCCCACGTCAATCTCGACCCAGCCCATCCCCCGCGTGCGATCAGCCTGCAGTTTACCAGTGAGGAAAAAACCTATCGGAAGATCTGGGGCGACATGAACGCCTTTGGGCCTGAGGTCGCAAAGACCGCGATTCCCGCCGGCCCGCTTCCGCCCGCCGGCGCCTACACGCGTCTGGAGATTCTCGCCTGCGACACCGGCCTTGACTCCGGCAAGACCTACACCGGCCTGCAAATCGCGCAGAGCGACGGCAATGCGTGGTGGGATCACATCGGCGCCGTTATCACGAGCCCGAGTGCGGCCGACGATCCGCTCCTGTCTCCCGGCGCGTGGGTCTCTTCCTTGCGCAATGGCGCGCGCGGCATCGGCAAGTTTCCACTGCGCCACGATATCAATTTTCTCATCGGCCTTTCCAACACCCAGCAAAACGCCGCGGAGAAAGCCCTCGTCGTGAGCTGGCATCGCGACTTCATCGCCGGCCCGCTGCGCGGCGCGCTCGAGCCTGAGGCTCACGCCGCCCGCCGCTTGCTCGCTGAGCAGGTCTACTACGAGTCGAATCTGCCCGTGTCGCCGATCTCGCAGGAGCTGGCCGAGCCACTCCCGGCGCACATTTTAATCCGCGGCCAATACGACAAGCCCGGCGAACTCGTCCAGCCCGCCACGCCGTCATTTCTCCCGCCCCTCGTGGTCGCTGGCGGAGCCGGGGCCCGGCCCACGCGTCTCGACCTCGCGCGCTGGATCGTCGATCCGCGCAATCCCCTGCCCGCCCGCGTGACGGTCAATCGTTTCTGGCAGCAACTCTTCGGCACCGGCCTCGTGCGCACGCCGTCCGATTTCGGCACGCAGGGCGAGACGCCCACGCACCCCGAGTTGCTCGAATGGCTCGCCGGTGAATTCGTTCGCACGGGCTGGGACGTCAAAGCCCTCGTGCGCCTCGTGGTCACCTCGCGCACCTATCGCCAGGACTCGCGGATCTCGCCTGAGTTGCTCGACCGCGACCCAGCCAACCGCCTGCTCGCGCGTGGTCCGCGCTTCCGTCTCGATGCGGAGGAATTACGCGACCAAGCCCTCGCCTTGGGCGGTCTCCTCGTGCCGACCATCGGCGGTCCGCCCGTGCGTCCTTATCAGCCCATCAATATTTGGGAGCCGGTCGCCTATTTTGATAGCAACACCAAGACCTACGTGCAGGACCACGGCGAGGCGCTCTACCGCCGCAGCCTCTACACGTTCATCAAGCGCACCGCGCCCGCCCCAGCGATGAGCACGTTCGATGCGCCGTCGCGTGAGACGTTCTGCGTCGGCCGCGGCCGCTCCAATACTCCGATGCAGGCCCTCGCGCTGATGAACGACGTGCAGCACTTCGAGGCCGCGCGCGCCTTTGCCGAGCGCCTGCTCACGCGCCCCGGCACCGAGCAGGAGCGCCTAACCTACGGCTTCCGCAGCGCCACGGCGCGCCTGCCCACCGACGAGGAGCGCACGCTGCTCGCCGACGCCCTGAAGACCCAGCGCACGCATTTCACCGCCGCCCCCGAGGAGGCCGGCAAGGTCATCGCCAATGGCGAATCGAAGCCGCGCACGAAACTCCCCGCGCCAGAATTCGCCGCATGGACCATGGTCGCCAATCTCCTCCTCAATCTCGACGAAACCATCACGCGTAACTGACCCATGTCTAACGCGGCAAGATCGCTACAACAGAATCAAGTGACGAGCGGCTGCTCCGCGGACGGCGGCGAGCGAAAGGCCGTGGTCGAATGTAACCAACACGCCCCCTCGATGCACCGTGAGTCCCAACAGATACACATCGGTCAGAACTTTCGGACCACGAATTTGGCCGAGATCAAAATGCTTCGGATCGGTCAACGAAACATCGTCAGCCCAGAACTCATGATCGCTGGCCGCGGTCGCCTGAGCCAGGCGCCGAGCGGCTTCGGCCAACGGCAGTCCGGCAGGGTAAGTCGGCTGCGACAAAATACGCACACAACCATTTTCGGTCAGAGGGCACGTTGCCCATCCCTGCGCTCGATTTGCGATCAGCCATTGATGAGCACGTCGATGATGGACGTGTGCCGCATCAAACAATGCGATCAGGAAATTGATATCGAGGAGGGCAGACATCAGCCCTCGGTTTACTCACGAAGTTTGCCAACGAATTCCGCCGTGATCACTCGCTTCCCGGCCGGTATAACTTCGAAACCTGCAGCCACACCCGCGCGACGGCTGCGTCCACGAGCGGGCGTGGTTTTCAGACCGCGCCGAAACACCTCCGAAATCACCTTGCCGGCGGTTTGTTTGGAGCGCGCGGCAATTTCCTTCGCCGCCACCAAGACGTCATCGTCCAGATCGATTGTCGTACGCATGTCGCGAATGCTGGCATTCCGTGCGCTCGGCGCAAGCCGAGTCTATTTCACCTGGCTGCCATAATCCGATGCATCCCGCCTACGATTTTCTCAACAATCTCACGCGCCGCCAATTCTTCGCGGGGTCAGGCCTCGCGATGGGTGGCGTCGCGCTCAATCTCCTCGCGCCGCGCCTTAGTGCCGCCTCCGCTGCCTCACTCACGCCCGGTGCGCCCGCGCCGATTCACCCGACGCTGCCGGGCCTGCCGCATTTCGCCCCGACGGCGAAGCGGATCATTTACCTGCACATGAACGGCGGGCCGTCGCAGCTCGACACGTTCGACTACAAGCCCGGCTTGCAGAAACAATTCGACGTCGATCTCCCCGAGTCGGTACGGCAGGGCCAGCGCATCACCACGATGACGAGTGGCCAGGCGCGTTTCCCGGTCGCACCGTCGCTCTTCAAGTTCGCGCAGCACGGCCAGAGCGGCGCGTGGGTGAGCGAACTCCTCCCGTGGACGGCGAAGCTCGTCGACGACATCGCGATTGTCCGCTCCGTAAATACCAACGCGATCAATCACGACCCCGCCTGCACTTTTCTGATGACGGGCAGCGAAATCCCGGGCAAGGCCAGCCTCGGCTCGTGGATTTCCTACGGCCTCGGCAGTGAGAACAACGACCTCCCTGCCTTCGTCGTGCTCACGCCGAAATGGTCTTCGAAGGCCTCGGCGCAGGCCCTCTTCACGCGCATGTGGAGCAGTGGCTTTTTACCTAGTTCGCACAATGGCGTCGCGCTCCGCGCGCAGGGCGACCCCGTGCTCTTCCTCGACAATCCCGACGGCGTCGATTCCGCCACGCGCCGCGCGATGCTCGATTCGCTGTCGAAGTTTAACCAGTTGTCGCACGCGCGCTATGGCGATCCCGAGACGCTCACGCGCATCGCACAGTACGAGATGGCGTTTCGGATGCAGACGAGCGTGCCCGATCTCACGAACTTCGCCGACGAGAGCGAGGACACGCTGAAGCTCTACGGCGACGCCGTGAAGGAACCCGGCTCCTTCGCCGCGAGTTGCCTCCTCGCCCGCCGCCTCGCCGAACGCAACGTCCGCGCCGTGCAAATCCTCCACCGCGGCTGGGACCAGCACGGCAATCTCCCGGGCGACCACCGCCTCCAGTGCAAAGACGTCGATCAAGCCTGCTACGCGCTCGTGACCGATCTCAAGCAGCGCGGCCTGCTCAAGGACACGCTTGTCGTCTGGGCCGGCGAATTCGGCCGCACGGTTTATTCGCAGGGCGTGCTGACCAAGACCAATTACGGTCGCGACCACCACCCTCGCTGTTTCAGCATTTGGATGGCCGGCGGCGGCGTAAAGCCGGGCGTCGTCTACGGCGAGACCGACGAGTTCTCGTACAACATCACGCGCGACCCCGTGAGCCTGTACGACCTCAACGCCACGATCCTCCACTGCCTCGGCATCGACCACTCCAAGTTCACCTTCCGCTCGCAAGGCCTCGACCAGCGCCTGACTGGGGTCGAGCTAGCCAAAGTGTGTAAAGGGATTCTAGCCTGAGGTATTGAAACAACTCGCCCTCCAGCTCTATCGCTTCGCTGTAGTTGCGGCCATCGCGTGGCTCATCCGTGATGTCGCGGTGCGGCAGCGTATCCAGGGCGAGTCGCCGGTTACCGCGAGCGAGGTCGTCAAGTTTTTGCCCGACGCCGCCACGCTTCGCGCGGATGACTCCGCGCGCGATGGGCTGTTCGTCCTCGATCGAGCGGGACGCGAACTCGGCTACGTCGTGCGGACTCAGCCACGTTGCCGCGACATCATCGGCTACGCCGGAGTCACCGATACGCTCGTCGTCCTCGACCGCGATTGGAAAATCATCGGCCTCGCCATCCACGCCTCCGAGGACACCGCGAGCTACGTGCGCGATATCGCGCTCGACCGTAAATTCCTAAAAAAATTCAACAGCCTGTCGTGGGATGCAGCGGCTGACCTCGACCTCAAAGCGGCCGGCATCGAAGGCGTCTCCGGCGCGACGATGACGAGCATGGCCATCGCGCAAAGCGTGAAAGCCCGCCTCAAGCTCAGCCGCGACGAACTCGCCGCACCCGTGCCGCTGCGCTTCGCCTGGCGCGATTGGGGCATGCTCGTGGTGCTGGCCGCCGCCGCCCTCATGGCCTTCGGCAAACCGGAGTGGCGCCACCGGTGGAAGCGTCCGTACCAAATCGCGCTCATCGTCTACGTCGGCCTCATCGCCGGCGATCTCCTCGCGCAAAAACTCTTCGCTGGTTGGTCGCGCGCGGGCATCCCGTGGACGACCGCGCCGGGCCTCGTGCTACTCGCCACCGCCGCGCTCGTCGTGCCGTGGGTCACCGCCAAGCCCTTTTACTGCCACCACGTCTGCCCACATGGCGCGGCGCAGGAATTGATCGGCCAAGTCCGTCCCTCGCGCTTTCAGCTCACCTTGCCTGCCGGTGTGATTCGCGGGTTGGAGTATCTGCCTGCCGGATTTCTTCTCCTCACGCTGGTCGTAACCCTGCTCGCGCTGCCGCTTGACCTCGCGGGGCTGGAGCCCTTTGCGGCGTACATCGTGCGGTCGGCGGGCGTGGCTACGCTGGTCGTCGCCGCGCTCGGGCTGGTCGCCTCTTTTTTTGTGCCGCAGGCTTACTGCCGCTTCGGCTGCCCCACGGGCGCTCTGCTGAATTTTGTCCGTCGCCGGGGAGCCACCGATCGTTTTTCACGCCGCGATGCCGCCGCGCTCGCCTTGGTTGCCGTCGCGCTGGCGCTGAATTGGAACTATCTTTCGATCCTCCTTTGGATCAAAGGCGTCGCGTGAGCCGGCTTTCTCGGCATCTGCTGCGCTCCCTCAACGTAGTAGTATTGTCGTTCGTCACGTCCCTCAGCGCAGCCGAGCCCGTGGTGCTCTGGGGCCGCGCAATGGGTACGATGTGGACCGTAAAATACTTTCCGCCGTCCTCAGAGACCACGCTCGCCCGGGCCTCTGCGGACAAACTCTCTCGCGAAATCACCTCCTGCCTCGAGGGCCTCGAGCAGGAATTTTCCACGTACCGCCCCAATTCCGTCGTCTCACACTTCAACGCGAGCAAATCGACCGAGTGGATTGCCGTTCCACCCGACCTCGCATTCGTCGCCCTTGAGTCTCGGCGCATCAGCCAGCTCACCGGCGGCGCTTTCGATGCAACGGTCGCGCCCTTGGTTTATCTCTGGGGTTTTGGGCCCGCACCCCGCATCTCCTCAGTGCCGACCGAGGTCGCTATCGCCGCCACGCGCGCCCGGGTCGGCTATCGCAGCCTCGAAATCCGCCGCGATCCAGCCGGCGCTGCATTTCGCAAGATCCGCCCCGATCTCGCCGTCGACTTCTCTTCGATGGCAAAAGGCTACGCGGCCGACTCCATCAGTCGTCTCTTACATTCCTCCGGTCTCGACGATCATTTCATCCAAGTCGGCGGTGACACCGTAGCCTCCGGCCATCCGCCCGACGCCACCGCGTGGCGCGTCGGTATTGAAAATCCAATTACGCCGCCCGCCTCTGTTTCTTTGGCGTCGTCGGTCGAGCGGGTCATTCCCCTCGCCGGGCAAGCCCTCTCTACGTCTGGAGATCGGCGCAATTCCGTCCTGATCGGCGGGCAGCGTTACGGTCACATCATGGACCCCCGCTCCGGTCGCCCTGCCGCGAGCGCCTTGGCCTCCGTGAGTGTGGTCGCCGAGTCGTGCGCTCGTTCCAGCGCCCTCGCCACCGCCCTGTTCGTCCTCGGCCCCGAGGAAGGCCTGCCCCTTGCCCGCCGCGAAGGGATCCCTGCGCTGTTTTTAGTGGTCGAAGGCGGAGCACTCGTTGCACACACATCTGCAAATTTTCCGCATCCGGCGATGGCCCCACATCCGTAATACTACGCCTGTATTTACGTGATTGCTTATTGCATGAAAACTAAGGTCCTCACCTCATTTCAAATCTTCCTTATCTAATCCATGGATGACTATATCGATCCTCTCGTGTTTCCTGGTTGGATTTGGGTGGTGGTAGGCCTCGTGGTGGTCGGCCTCGTCACTTATGTGGCGATGATGACCAATAAAAAATCTAAGAGCCGCCGGAGCCATCGCAGTCGGAGCAGTGGTCATAGCAGTTCCAGCGGAAGCAGCCGCCATCACAAAAGGCCGCGCCGTGAGGGCGGCACGTTCGACAAGTACTGAGGTGTGAGGGGAGCGTGGCCTTTGCCATTGACCACCCCCGCCTTCCGCTGAGACCGTGATGGTCTCTATTTATGCTTAAAGCTGGCATCGTCGGCCTGCCCAACGTGGGCAAATCCACTCTCTTCAACGCCCTCACTCGCTCCCGCAAGGCCGAGGCGGCGAATTATCCGTTCTGCACGATCGATCCCAATGTCGGCGTCGTGATCGTGCCCGATGAGCGCGCCTACGTCCTCCAGAAGATTGCCAAGACCAACGTGGTCGTGCCCGCGGCCATCGAGTTCGTCGATATCGCCGGCCTCGTCGCTGGCGCCAGCAAGGGGGAAGGTCTCGGCAACCAGTTCCTCGCCACGATCCGCGAGGTCGATGCCATCGTGCAAGTGGTCCGTTGTTTCGAAGACGGCGACATCATCCACACGATGGGTGGCGTCGACCCGGTCCGCGACATCGAGGTGATCACCACCGAGCTCGTCCTCGCCGACCTCGATGCCGTCACCAAGCGCATCGACAAAACCCAGAAGAAAGCCAAGTCCGGCGACAAGGAAGCCATCGCCGAGGTCGCCCTCCTCGAAAAACTCTCGCCCCATCTCAATTCCGGCAAGACCGCCAACACCCTGCCCGCCACCGACGACGAAAAGGCCCAGATGAAGCTCTTCCAGCTTCTCACCGCCAAGCCCGTACTCTTTGCGTGCAATGTCGCCGAGTCCGACCTCGCCACTGCTGAGCAGAATCCGTTCGTCCAAAAGGTCGCCGAATTCGTGAAGACGCATCACGACGCCGCTTACGTGCCGATCAGCGCGAAGATCGAGAGCGAACTCATCGACCTCCCCGCCGACGAAGCCAAGGCCTTCCTGAAGGATCTCGGCGTCGACGACTCCGGTGTCTCCAATCTCATCAAGGGCACTTACAAGCTCCTCGGCCTCCAGACCTACTTCACCGCCGGTGAAAAGGAAGTCCGCGCCTGGACGATCAAGAAGGGCTGGAAAGCCCCCCAAGCCGCCGGCGTGATCCACACCGATTTCGAAAAGGGCTTCATCAAGGCCGAGATCGTATCCTACGACGACCTCACCCGTCTCGGCAGTGTCGCCGCCGCTCGTGACGCCGGTAAGTACCGCCTTGAGGGCAAAGAGTACGTCTTCGCCGATGGCGACGTCGCACTCTTCCGTTTCAATAACTGATTTCCGCTCAGGCCGGGCGCTGCGTTTGCACGCCCGTTCGTCCCTTGGCACCGCGATCTCGACTCGTCGAGTCGGGCCCCATTTTGCATGCGGGGTGCATCTGATGATCGCTTCTACGTCATCAACAGTGGGCTCCAAAGCATCTCCTTGGCTCCTCGGAGGTTAATATCTTCACGTCCAGAACCTGCAAAATACCAGTTAGTTGGATCAAATTCCGGCCGATAAATGTCGAGGCGTTGTTGCCTCGGACGGTTTGCGGGGAATATTCCTCGCAACTTCCTGATTTTCATATGCGTTAACTAGGGTAACCTAGGGTATTTTCCAAGTCCTCCACTTCATGCGGCCCGTTCCCGGACATTCCATTCCGACGGCCCGACGCGATTTCTCTTTCCGCGTCGGCAACTTCCGCATGGGCCTAAGTTGGGTCTTACTTTTGCTTGCGGCCACCTTCATGGGCTCCAGCGCCCGCGCCCAATTCACGCTCTACTGGGATACCAACGGCAGCAGCATCGGCGCTGGCTCCTCGCCCTCGGCGACTTGGAACAGCGGCAGCACCTGGAACGTCCTCAGCACGGGCTCCGGCGGCACCACGACTTGGACCGCCGGCTCCAATGCAGTCTTCAGCGCCGGCACCGATGCGACCGGCTCCTACACCGTCACGCTCTCCGGCTCGGTTTCGGTTGGTAACATCACCATCGAGGAGGGCGCGCCCACCTTTACCGGCGGCACCCTCGCCCTGAGCAATTCGACCTTCAATGTCGGTAACAGCACAAGCACCGCGACGGTCAACTCCGCCATTACCAGCACCACCGGCTTAACAAAAGTCGGCAATGGCACGCTCATCCTGGGCAACTCGACGAATAGTTTCACGGGAGCCACCACCGTCAACGGCGGTACTCTTAAGCTTTCCGTCAGCAATGCCCTCTCGCCCAATTCCGCCCTCGTGATCGGCACCGGCGCGACGGTCGATTTCGACTGGGGGCACTCGGCCACCATCGCGTCGCTCAGTGGCAACGGCACGCTCGATGTTAAGGGCACCACGCTCGTCGTCGGCGATTCCAACAACACGACGTTCTCCGGCGTCCTCACCGACAGCGGCGGCTACGGTGGCTTTACCAAAGTCGGCTCGGGCACGCTCACGCTCTCCGGCAACAATACTTTCACCGGCGTCGTCACCATCTCGGCCGGAGCGGTGAACCTGCAAAATTCAAATGCCCTCGGCGGCAATACCTACGGCAACACCATCAGCAATGGCGCGGCCCTCCAGCTCCAAAACAATATCACGGTTAACGAGGGTAGTTTTAATATCAACGGCTCCGGCATCGGCGGCACCGGCGCGCTCCGCAATATCAGCGGCAACAATACCGTCACCGCTTCAGTGATCCTCGCGAGCAGTTCCACCATCGGAGCCGACGCCGGCACGCTCACCATCACGTCCGACGTGAATCTCGGTTCCAGCCAAGTGCTGACCACCGTCGGCGCGGGCAATATCAGTCTCACCGCGTCGATCTACGGCTCCGGGAGCGGCATCACCCAAGCCGGCACCGGTACGCTGACGTTTTCCGGCAATGCGTCCAACTCCTTTGGCGGCGCTCTCAACATCAACAGCGGCACCGTCGTGTTTAACAAATCCGGCGCCGCCACTGCGACCAATGGGGCCGCCATCACGATCGGCGACGGCATCGGCTCGCCCAATTCCGCGACGCTCACGCTGCTCGCCTCGAACCAAATTCCCGACTCCTCCGCCGTCATCACGATCAACGCCGATGGACGTTTCAACGTTAACAACCAGAGCGAGACCATCAATCTCATCGCGGGTAACGGCACGCTCGACCTCGGCACCACCGGCACGCTCGCCATCGGCGTCAATGGCGGCAACTCCACCTTCGGGGGCACCATCGCGGGCACCGGCACGCTCCAAAAACTCGCGGGTGGCACGCTCACTTTCAACTCCAACATCAATTTCGCGGGCACGCTCCTCCTCTCGGGTGGGACGACCCTGATCAACACCAGCACGCTCAACGTCGGCACCATTCTTCTCGCCGGGGGCACGCTCGCGCTGAATGGCAATACCCTCACCGTGACCACGCTCCGCATCACGGGAAATTCGATCCTCGATTTCGGCAACTCCACCGCCTCCGTCCTCAACGCGACGAATTTCATCATCGACGCGGGCATCACGCTTTCGGTCACCAATTGGGCCAACACCGTCGACTACTTCTACGCGCAAAACTGGAGCGGCGCGACCCTCGGGGCTTCCGGCTCCACACCCGCCAATCAGATTACGTTCAGCGGCTACTCGAACAACAACACGAGTTGGCTCTCCTACGATCGCCAGATCTCTCCTGTCACGCCCGTGCCGGAGCCTGCGACGTACGGCGCCGTCTTCGTGGCGCTCGCCGCCGCCGTCGTGTACTGGCGCAAGCGGCAGGCGGCCGCTTAGGTGCTGGGCGCCGCATCCGGCACCGGCTGGGCGGGGGTCGCTTCTGCGACGGGAGCCTTCGTCTTCGGCGGGCCGACGAGCACGCTCAATTGCTCCTGCACGGCGACGAAAAATTCCGGGGTGAGATCGCCAGCCGGCACTTCAAACATCTGTTTCGTCTTTGCGTGCTCGAAGAGATTGCGCTCGCGGTTAGCCGTCGTGCCTTTCGGTTTGAGAATCTTTTTCCGCTCGAGCATCAGCGCGAGGAATTGCAGCAGACGGATGCTCTCCGGAGTTTGCTCCGTGAGCGGATCGGCGAGCGTGGTGAACAAGGTCTCGGCGGTCAGTTTCAGTTCTTTTTCCGAGGTATCGCCCGGCTTCCGGGGCTTGAATATATGCACCCAGCGGCACGCGATGAAGCCCTCGGGCACGAAATTGCCCGCCTGCTTTTCGAGCAGGTCATAGCGCACGATCTCCATCGCAGGGTTGCGAACGAGATAGCTGGCGACGCGCGAGCCGTCGACAAAGGGCTCGCCAGAGACCGCACACGCGGGAGCGAGCGGCTGCAGGTGCATTTCCATAGGCTTTCTTGTTTACTCTCACGCGCACAGGACGCTAGCACTTTTCCACCGCATGAACGGGAGACTTATTGCCGTGGGAGATATCCACGGCTGCCACGCAGAATTCGCCGAACTACTCGGTCGTTTGGAACTTACCAAGGACGACCGTCTCATTTTGCTGGGCGACCTCGTCAATCGCGGCCCGGATAGTAACAAGGTCGTCGACCTCGCCCGGGAGAACAACGCCATCTCCCTCCTCGGCAATCACGAACTGCGTCTCCTGAAATACCGCCGCACCGGCGACGAAAAATATGTCAAGGAGACCGACCTCGATACCTACCGTAAGCTGCGCGAGGAGGATTGGAAATACCTCGAGGCCATGCCGCTCACGTTCGAGGAACCGGAGCTGAACACCGTTTTCGTTCACGGTGGATTTGTCTCCGGTACGCCGTGGCAGAAGCAACCGGCGGAAATCGTTACGCGTATTCAGGTGATCGATCGCGAGGGCCGTCCGGCCAAGCGCGGGGATGCCCCCGGCGCACCGTACTGGGCGGATTTTTGGAGCGGCCCGCCGTTTGTCATTTACGGCCACACCTCCCGCCCGGAGATCTACAAATTGAAGTGGTCCCTCGGCATCGATACGTCGTGCTGCATGGGCGGCTTCCTCACCGCCTACATTCTGCCGGAAAAACGTTTCGTCCAGGTCAAGGCCCGGCAACGCTACTACTCGTGATCTCTCCCTCCGCCCCCGATGGCACCCTGCTCCTCTGCATCGATCTGCAGCCCGCCTTCGTGCGCGCCATATCGGAAGGCGCGCGCGTCCAGCGGCGCTGTGAGTTCGCCGTGGCAGCGGCGGTAGGCCTCGGTCTGCCCGTAGCGTTTACCGAGCAGGTCCCGCAAAAACTCGGCGGTACCGCTCCTGAGCTGTTGGCGCTCGCCCCGGGCGCCGCCGTTTTTCCCAAGGACACTTTTTCCGCCCTCGCCGACGAGGCCACGCGCACGGCGCTCATCGAAGAGCGCAAGCTCGAGCACCTCGTGCTCTGCGGGATCGAGACGCCCATCTGCGTTTATCAGACCGCCCTCGCCGCGCTCGCCGAGGGTTTGCACGTCACGCTGCTGAGCGACGCCGTAGGCGCGCGTCGGCCAGACGATGCCGCCGCCTGCCTCGCCGCGTTGCGCCACGCCGGCGTGCATGTGTTGCCGAGCGAAACGGTTTTCTATTCACTATTGGGCGACGTCCGCCACCCGTTCTTCAAAGCCTACACTCAGCTCGTGAAATCTCATGCCTGACGCGCCCATGCTGTCCATCGTCCGCGAGTTGAAGGCCCTCGGTCCCGAGGGCAGCGGGCGACCATTCGCGACGCTCGTGGTCATCAAGAAACTCGCGGCCAAGACCGCCTCGAACGGGAATCCCTTTTACAGCGCCGACCTCGGCGACCGCACCGGCTCGTTCGGCTGCACCATTTTCGGCGACAACCCCGCCTTTGAGGTTTTCAAGGCCGCCGGTGAAGGCGGCATCGTGCGCCTCGAGGGCAAGATCGATTACTATCAGGGCCGCCTCTCGCCTCGCATCTCGCGGGCGGAGACGCTGAGCGAAGACCAGCTTGGCGCGCCGGGGCTGTTGGAGAATCTGGTCGAGGTCGCGCCGGAGAACTCCGAAGAGCTCTGGAAGGAATTCAACGGCTACATCGATTCCATCACCCAGCCCGAGATCCGCGCGACCGTGCGCGGGGTATTCGATGAGATCGGCGAGAATTTCAAGTGGTGCCCCGCCGCGGTCGCCATGCATCACGCCTACCGCCACGGCTTGCTCGAGCACACGACGCACATGGCCCGCGCGTGCAAGGCCCTCCTGCCTCTCTACGTCGAGGTTCATCCCGACCTCGCGATGGCCGGCATCCTCCTCCACGACACCGGCAAAGTGATCGAGTACGAGGGCACGCTCGCCACCAAGCGCAGCCGCCGCGGCATCCTCCAGGGCCACGTCGTCCTCGGCTACCAACTCGCCCGAAAGGCCGGCATGAAGGCCAAGCTCGCCCCCGATCTACTAGAGCGCCTCGAGCACATCATCCTGTCGCACCAAGGCGAACCCGAGTGGGGCGCGGCCGTCTACGCCGCCACCCCCGAAGCCGTCTTCGTCTCGATGATCGACAACCTCGACGCCAAGATGGGCATGGTCCAACGCGCCCTCCGCCAAGCCAACGAAGGCGAAATGTTCTCCGAGCGCCTGCAAGGCCTGAGTTCCCAACTGCTGCTCCAGCCCGTGGTGGTCCCGCCGCCGCCAACTCCGTAGCAGGCTCCGACGGAAACGCTTTAGAAACCGGACGGCGAGGCGCTTAACGGAGCGGCGGTTTGCAACCGCCGCCTGCGGGGCTTACAAAGCCCCGCTCTCCCTCCGCGGCCCCTCTTTCGCTCCGACCTTAGCGCCTTCGCGTCTTCGCGCTTAAGCCCTCAGCCCCCGAATCCACTCCGCCCACCCGCCGTACTGCGCCGCGCACGCGGTTACAGGCTCTTCATCAGTTCCACCATCGGCAGGAACATCGCTATAACGATAATGCCGACGCCGACGGCCATGATCACGATCATGATCGGCTCGATGACCGAGGTGAGGGCGCCGACCGCGGTGTCGACTTCCTCGTCGTAGGTGTCGGCGATGCGCGTGAGCATGTCGGGCAGCGCGCCGGTTTCTTCGCCGACTTCGATCATGCTGGTCACCATGCCGGGGAAGATGTGCGTGGACTCGAGCGGCTTGGCGACGTTGTCGCCTTCTTTCACGCGGTCATGCACCACATTGATCGCATTCGCGATATGGACGTTGCCGCTCGTGTCGCGCGTGATCGTGAGCGCCTGCAAGATCGGTACGCCCGAGGCGAGCAGCGTGCCAAAGGTGCGGGTGAAACGAGCGATGGCGGCCTTGAGGAAAAGATCGCCGACGACGGGCGCGTGGAGGAGGAGCCAGTGCAACACCTTGGTGCCGAACTTCGATTTTTTGAAGAGCCAGAAAAGAACTACCGCGACGACGACGATGCCGAGGATGCTCAAAATATTATGACGCAGGGCATTCGCCAGGCCGGCGACGACGGCAGTGAGCCAGGGCAATGGCTTGCCTTTCAGCATCGTGAAAAAGACGTCTTGGAACGTCGGCACGACGAAGAGCATGAGCACGGCCATGATCATACCTGCGACGCCGCCGATGATGAGCGGGTAGACCATCGCGGCGACGATCTTGCCGCGAATCTTGACGGCCTTCTCGATGAAAACCGCGAGGCGCTCCAGCACCGTGTCGAGCACGCCGCCAGCCTCGCCGGCCTTCACCATGTTGACGAACAGCCGGTCAAAGGCCTTCGGGTGCGCCATCAAGCCGTCGGAGAAATTTCCGCCCGAGCGGATGGTGTCGCCGAGGTCTTGGATGATGGCTTTGAAGGCGGGGCGCTTCTCCTGCTTCCCAAGCACTTCGAGACTGCGGAGGATGGGCATGCCGGCCTTGACGAGTGTAGCCAGTTGGCGCGTAAAAACAGCGCGGCCCTTGGGCGTGATGGGCGCGCCAAAAGTGACGGGCTGCTTCTTTTTCGTCGTGACCGCGCCCGCGGCATACACGGGGGATTTCGGCGGGGCTTTGGCGGCGAAGGTGGCCGGTGCGGGGGCCGCGGGCTCGGTGCGCAGGGAAAGTTTCGCCATGGGGATCAGGTATACTTGATGACTTCCTCGATCGAGGTGGCACCGTCAAAGATGGACCGCAAGCCATCGTCGCGGAGGGTGCGCATGCCCTGCTCGATGGCCTTTTGTCGAATCACGAGCGTAGGCGCGCGCGAGGTGACGAGATCGCGCACGGCTTCGCTCATGCGCAGCCACTCGTAAATGCCGAGGCGTCCGCGGTAGCCGGACTGCGAGCAAACCGGGCAGCCCTTGCCGTAGAAAAACTGGCGGTCACCGATGCTATCCTGCGCGATGCCGAGTTGCTTGAGCATGACGGGCTCGGGCGTGTAGGCCGTGCGGCACTGCACGCACACGCGGCGCACGAGGCGCTGCGCGAGCACGGCCTCCAACGACGAGGCGATCAGGAACGGCTCCACGCCCATGTCCACGAGACGCGTCACCGCGCCCGCCGAGTCATTGGTGTGCAGGGTTGAAAGCACCAAGTGGCCCGTGAGCGAGGCCTGGATCGCGATCTGCGCGGTCTCTAGGTCGCGGATTTCGCCGACCATGATCACATCCGGGTCCTGGCGGAGAAAGGAGCGCAACGCCGCCGCAAACGTGAGGCCCACGAGCGGATTCACCGGCACCTGCATGATGCCCTCGATCTCGTATTCCACCGGGTCCTCGGCGGTGAGGAGCTTGAGGTCGGGCGTGTTGATGATGCGCAGGCCGCTGTAAAGCGTTGTCGTCTTACCGGAACCTGTCGGGCCCGTGACGATGAAAATACCATTCGGGCGGCGGACGATTTCTTGAATGCCATTAAATACATCCGAGGGCATGCCGAGCTGCGAAATGTCGAGCTGCACGGCCGATTGATCGAGCACGCGGAGCACGACGCTCTCGCCGAACTGCGTGGGCAGCGTGGAGACACGGAGGTCGACCTGCCGGCCGCCGATATTGATCTTGATGCGGCCGTCCTGCGGGATGCGGCGCTCCGCGATATTGAGCGAGGCGAGGACCTTGATGCGCGAGAGAATCGGCAGCGCGAGCGACTTGGGCGGCGGCGCCATCTCGTAGAGTGCGCCGTCGATGCGATAGCGAATCTTAAACTCGTGCTCAAACGGCTCGAAATGAATGTCACTCGCCTTGTCGCGAATCGCCTGGCCGATCACGAGATTCACGAACCGAATGATCGGCGTCTGCTCCGCCATCGATTCGATGTCGCGATCCGACATTTCGCCGCCGCCCGTATTGGGCAGACCGCCGGAGGTGATCTCCTGCAGCAAATCTTCGACGCTCGTCTCGTCTTCGCCGTAGTGCTGCTTGATCTGGACGTCGATTTTATCCGGGTCGGCGAAGAAGAGCCGCACGTTACGACCCAGGGCGAAGGTCAGGTCATCGATGGCCTGCGTGTTAAACGGGTCGCTGACGAGGAGATCGATGTTCTGCTGGTCGGCACTGAGGGGCATCACCCCGTAATCGCGCGCGAGCTTGCCCGTGAGCGCCGCGATGGCCTCGCCGGGAAACTGGACCGGCAACTCCGTCAGGTAGTCGTACCCGAGGTGCTCCGCGATGCGATGCAAGAGGGCACCGCGCTCGACAATGCCGAGGTCAACCACGACATCGGCCAGCGGCTTGCCGGTGGCTTTGTGTTCCTCATTGAGTTCGTCGAGCTGAGACGGCTGAACGAGTTTGTACTCCTTCAGAAACTCGTAAATCGCGGGGCTGTGGCTGGCAAACATTCGGGGCGGTGGGGTCGGAAGAACGGTTAAACGTCGCGCAGCTTGATCCCCATCTTGGTAAAGGTCTCGCGCATGACATTCGGGTCCTGCGCCTTTTCCATCGCCTCGTCGGGGGCGATGAGCTCGCGGTTCACGAGACTCATGAGGTGGGTGTCCATGGTGATCATGCCGAGATTCGCGCCGGTCTGAATATCAGACGTAATGCGGAACGTTTTGTTTTCACGAATCAACGAGCCGATGGAGGTCGTATTGATCATGATCTCGTAGCCCGCGATACGGCCGCCGCCGATCTTCTTGCACAGCACCTGGGAAATTACCGCCACGAGCGAAGAGGAGAGCTGCGTGCGAATCATGTCCTTCATGTTCGCGGGAAAGGCATCGACGATACGATCGACCGTCTTCGCCGCGCTATTCGTGTGCAGGGTGCCAAAGACCAAGTGGCCGGTTTCGGCAGCGCTGATCGCGGCCTCGATGGTCTCGAGATCGCGCATTTCACCGACGAGAATCACGTCCGGATCTTGACGCAGCGCGCGGCGGATCGCCTCGGAAAAGCTCGGCACATCCACATGCACCTCGCGCTGCGTGACGACGCAACGCTTGTGGCCGTGATAGTACTCGATGGGGTCCTCGATGGTGATGATGTGCCCATCGCGGGTTTCGTTGATGTAGTTCACCATCGACGCGAGCGTAGTGGACTTACCGGAGCCTGTCGGGCCAGTAACGAGAATGAGGCCACGCGGACGGTAGAGGAGTTCGCGAATTTTATCGGGCAGGCCGATATCGCGCAGACCAAACATTTTATATGGAATTTGGCGCAGCACCAAGCCGTAGTTGCCCTTGGTCTTGAGCACCGAGACGCGGAAGCGGGCTTTCTCGCCAAACGCGAAACCAAAATCCGCGCCGCCATTCAGCTTCACATTGCTGATGTGTCCATCGGGCGTGATCGACTGCATCAGCTTCTCCGTGTCGCCGGGCATCAGCGCCGGTCCATCGATCGGCGTCATGCTCCCGCTCAGGCGAAGCGTGGGCGGCTGGCCAACCTGGAGGTGAAGATCGGAAGCGCCCTGATCCACCATCAGATCAAGGAGGTCATTCATTTCGTAGCTCATGCGCGGGGCGGGTTGAAAGTTGGGGAAGGCTTAGGCGACGTCGCCGACGGTGACCGAAACGACTTCTTCGATGGTGGTGAGGCCAGCCGTCACCTTGCGAGTGCCATCCTCGCGCATCGTCCGCATGCCGAGCGAGCGGGCTTTGTCGCGCAACCGCGCGGCACCCGCACCCTCGTAAATCATCTTTTGGATTTCCTCGTTGATGACGAAGATCTCGAAAATGCCGATGCGGCCGCGATAGCCCGTGGCATTGCAATTCGAGCAGCCCTCGCCCACCGCAAAGGTCGCCGTGGCGGCCTGCGCGGGATTGATATTCAGCGAACGCAGTTCCTGCGGCGTGGGCGTCATCGGCTTCTTGCACTTCACGCAAATCTTGCGGACGAGGCGCTGGGCCATCGCGCAGCGCAGCGACGTCGAGACGAGAAACGGCTTCACGCCGATATCGACGAGACGCGTGATCGCGCCCGGCGCATCGTTCGTGTGCAGCGTCGAAAACACCATGTGGCCGGTGAGCGACGCATTGATCGCGATCTCGGCGGTCTCGAGGTCACGGATTTCGCCGACCATCACGATATTCGGCGCTTGGCGCAGCATCGCGCGCAGCGCCGAGGCAAACGTCATGCCGACATCGTGGCGCACGGGCACCTGATTAATGCCATTGAGCTGGTACTCCACGGGGTCCTCGACCGTGATGATCTTGCGGTCGGGCTTGTTGATGAAGTGGAGGCAACCGTAGAGCGTCGTCGTCTTGCCCGAGCCGGTCGGGCCAGTGACGAGCAGGATGCCATCGGGCAAGCTGATCAGCCGCTCGAAGGTCTGCGCATCGTCCCGGAAAAAGCCGAGCTCGGGCAGGCCAAGCGTCAGGCCTTCCTTGTCGAGAATACGCATCACGATGCTTTCGCCGTGCGCGGTGGGCAGCGACGACACGCGGAGGTCGAGTTGCTTGCCGCCCGCGTTGATCTGGATGCGTCCGTCCTGCGGGATGCGCTTCTCCGCGATGGAGATATTCGCCATGATCTTGAGGCGAGAAATGATTGAGAGCTGGAGTCGCTTGGGCGGATTCTCTACTTCCAGCAGCACGCCATCGATCCGGTAGCGAACGCGAAACCGCTTTTCCAGCGGCTCGAGATGGATGTCCGACGCGCGCCGCTGGATCGCCTCAAACATGATCTGGTGCACCAGCTTGATAATCGGACCATCGGCCTCCGTGTTGCTGGTATTCGCCGCCGCATTCGCCTCGGTGGTCACGGCCGTGTCGGCACCCGTGACGGTCAGGTTGTTGAGCAAGTCGTCAATCGAGTTGGTGTCCTTGCCGTAAAACTTATTGATCGCTTCCGCGATATCCTCGGGCGTCGCGACCATCGGCTCGATGGGCAGCTTCGCCATGTGCCCAATGGCATCGATCCCATCCGTATCGAGCGGATCGGCGATGGCCACGCGCAGTCGATTCGATTCGCGATGCAGCGGCACGAGCCGGTAGCGCACGGCATTGGCCCGCGACACGAGTTCCAGCGCATCGGTGGCGATGCGGAGGTTTGTCATGTCGGGCGCCATCTCCATGCCAAACTCCGCCGCCAGCATCTCCGCGATCTTCCGCGAGCTTAGCGCCCCCTGCTCCACCAACACGTTCATCACGCGGGGCGTGGTCAGTGGGTCGCTATGCCCCGCGATCATCGCCCGCACCGCCTCCACCTGCACCGCGCTGAGCAGACCGCGATCAAGCGCCAGTTGGATGACGAAATCGTCGGCTGCAGTCGGTGAGGAGGAGGTAGGGGTGCTGGGGGACATGCAGAAAGCGGAGGAGCGTTATTGCCGCGCGAGACTCAGGAGGAACTCGGCGTTGGACTTGGTCTTCTTGAGTCGCGTGATGAGCATTTCCATCGACTCGATCGGCCCGAGGCCCTGCATCGCGCGGCGGAGGCCGTAGATGCGTTGGAGTTCCTCGGGGTGATAGATGAGCTCTTCTTTGCGCGTGCCGGAGCGATCGATATTGATCGCCGGGAAGATGCGGCGCTCGACGAGACCGCGGTCGAGGTGGAGCTCGGAGTTACCCGTGCCCTTGAATTCCTCGAAGATGATCTCGTCCATGCGCGAGCCGGTATCGATCAACGCGCTGGCGATGATCGTGAGACTGCCGCCGCCCTCGATATTGCGCGCGGAGCCGAAGAAGCGCTTGGGCTTCTGGAGTGCATTCGACTCGAGACCGCCAGACATCGTCTTGCCACCGTTGCCCGACATCGCGTTATAGGCGCGCGCGAGACGGGTGATGGAATCGAGGAGGATGACGACATGCTCGCCCTGCTCGACGCGGCGCCGGCAAATCTCGATCACCATCTCGGCGCAATGGATGTGGCTCTCGGGTGTTTCGTCGAAGGTGGACGACACGACCTCGCCCTTGGTATGGCGCTTAAAGTCCGTCACTTCCTCGGGACGCTCGTCGATGAGGAGAAGGATGAGCTTAACTTCCGGACTGTTAGCCGTGATGGAGTTCGCGATGTTCTGCAGCAGCACCGTTTTACCGGTGCGCGGCGGAGCGACGATCAGGCCGCGCTGGCCGAAGCCGATGGGCGTGAGGATATCGACCGCGCGCATCGAGACGTCCTTCGGATGAATCTCCTCCGACTCGAGCAAGATGCGCTTGAGCGGATAGTACGGGATGAGTTCCTCGAACGGCGTGACATTCGCGATCACGTTCGGGTCGCCACCCATGACGGACGTGACACCCACGACCGACGGACAACGCTCGCCGGTCAGCGGCGGCTGCACGACGACTTCGATCTTGTGACCGCGCTTGAGGCCGTAGCGTTTGATCAGGCTTTCGGGCAGGTAGGCGTCCTCCGGATAGAGGCGATAGTTGACATGCTCGTGGACGACAAACGCCCCGCGATCCGTCACGTCGATATAACCGCGATCCTTGACCGCACGCTTCTCCGTCGCAGCCACGCCGAGGATAAGCCCGAGCAGTTGCCGGCGATGCGGCGCACCCTCGAAGGTCACGCCATACTTGCGCGCGAAGGCGGTGAGCTCGAACAGCGTGAGCGCGTAGAGCTCGTTGAGCCAAAGCACCTCGCCGGTCGCGCCGGAAATTTCCGCCGCGAGTGTATCGAGCGCCGCGAGATCATTGAACCGCGAGGGATTCGGCAGATCGCCGAAGACCGGCGCGTTGCTCGGCGGCGGGGGCTGAGGCGGATGTACTTCGCGACCGCCGTGTTGGCCGTGGCCACCACCGCCGCCGCCGTGTTGACCGCCGCCACCCTGATTGCCACCGGGACCGCCCGGTTGCCAACCACCGCCGCCGTGGCGTCCGCGCTTGCGCTTGCCCTGCTTCCAGAAATCGCGGTCGCGGCCCTGGCCACCTTGACCGCCTTGGCCGCCCCCCTGATTGGGATGACCACCACCCCGATCCTGCCAGTCGCGTTGGCCACCGCCGTGCTGACCGTGCTTCGGTTGATTATGCTGCTGATGGCCGCCGCCACCCTGGCCGCCTTGACCACCACCTTGCTGAGGAGACGGCTGACCATCGGACTGCGCGGCGGGGGCATCGCCGCCGCCTGAGCCGCCCTGTTCGCCGGCGCCACTTTGGCCACCCTGATCGCCGCCGCGAGGACCATCGCCGCCACCTTGTTGGGAAGACGGTACAAAATCACCGCGCGGGCTGCGCTCACCACGGTCATCTTGATTAGAATGCTGTTCGGCAGAGGATTCGCCGCCACGGTTTTCAGAACCGCCACCGCCACCGCGCGACTCGTCATTGCTGCGGGACGCATCACTGCCGCGAGATTCGCTATTGCTGTCGCTTTGGCTCTCGGAGCGGCCGCGATCATCTCGGTCCTCCCGGTTGCCACGGTCTTCATTACGGTCGCGGGAGGGTGCCCCATCGGGCTCGGCGACCCAGCGGAAGGGCGCGGGAGCCGCCTCAGACGCGCGCGGTGCCTCAGATCGAGTTGGCTCCGGCGCAGGGGCGGGAGGGGCCTCAAAACGAAACTCGGGCGTCGCCGCTTTTTCGGCGCGTTCGGACTTTGCGGCGCGCTCGGCCTTGGGCGCTTTTTCAGCCTTGGGTGCTTTGGCTTTCGGAGCCTTGGCGGGTTTCTCGGCTTTTTCCGCCTTCGGTTTGCGAGGGGCGGCGGCAGTGCGGCGCGCTTTCTTGGATTCGCCAGCAGCGCTGGCAGACGGCGTATCGTCGTCGGATTTGGGAGGGAGGGCCATGTAAGGGTTTAAGGGAAAAACGGCGTGCGCCCGAGCGTGAGACGCGCGGCGCATAGGGATGTTTCAAGACTGTCTCGCGAGAGCTTCGACCAAGCGATCCACCTCGGCGGCGAGGAACTCAGGTGACCCTTCGTTCCAGACTACAAAGTCGGACAGCTCGATTTTCCGCTCCAGCGGCAGTTGCGATGAGATGCGCTGCTCGGCGAGCCCGCGCGGAAGGCCGCGTTGCTCCAGTCGAGCGAGTTGCTGGTCCGGAGCACACGCCACGCACACGATGAAATCAAACCAATTTTCCGACCCCTGCTCAAACAATAGGGGAACCTCCACGGCCCACCGCTCGTTTGGCCGCGCCGCAAATTCCTGGCGCCGGATGGCGTAAAGCCGGGGATGCGTCAGCTCCTCCAGCCACCGCCGCTCACTTTCATCGGCGAACACCTTCTTCCCCAGCGCCGGTCGGTCCACCGACCCATCGGCCGCGAATACCTCTGGGCCAAAACGTTCGCGCAAAGCCGCCTTCACATCCGGGGCCGTCAGCACCTGCTCCCGGATCACGACATCGGAGTCCAAGCGGCGAAACCCGCGCTGCTCTAATAGTTTGCCCACGGTCGACTTACCGCAACCGATGCCACCAGTAATTCCCGCAATCATAGTTAGTGTGAATACCCCAGCTTTAAACTTGCCCGGCATGCGTCCGTCACAATTAATCGTAGTCTTTTCGCCGTCCCGGTCGCCGCCGCTTCACGGTTACCGAGTCGAGGGCAGAAATTCCTCCAGCCTGCTGAGCCGTCCATGTTTCCACCAGTTGACACCAAGAATCCCGCCGCCGTCGAGGCGTTTGTCGAGACCAAGTTCGCGGAGATGTATCCCGGCGCGAGCCTGGTGTGGCTGAAAACCATCTTCAAGGACATGGAAGACCTCTTCTGCGGTCGCCATCCCGAGTACGCCGCCGTCGATCTGCGGTACCACGACTTCGAGCACACGCTCCAAGCCACCGTGTGTATGACGACCCTCCTCGAAGGTCGTCACCACGCCGGTGTCGAGCCCAAGCTCAACGCCCATCACTTCGAGCTCGGCGTGGCCTCGGTGCTCCTCCACGACGCCGGCTACATGAAGCTCCGCTCCGATACCAAGGGCACGGGCGCCAAGTATACCTTCTGCCACGTCCTCCGGAGCTGTTCCTTCGCCGCCGCCTACCTCCCCACCCTCGGCGCCACCGACTACGAGGTCGAGGCCGTGCTCGGCGCGATCAACTGCACCGGCCCCACTAAGGAAATCAGCCGCCTCCGCTTCCGCGAGCCCTACGAGCGCGTGCTCGGCTGCGCCCTGGCCACCTCCGATTACCTAGGCCAGATGGCCGCCTCCGACTACCCCGACGAGCTCGGCATCCTCTACGAAGAGTTCACCGAGAGCGACGACTTCATCCACCTCCCGGTCTCGCGCCGCCCCTTCAAATCCAAAGAAGAACTCGCCGAGCGCACGCCCGGCTTCTGGAA
Organism: Opitutaceae bacterium; assembly: GCA_965227745.1. GTDB lineage: Bacteria > Verrucomicrobiota > Verrucomicrobiia > Opitutales > Opitutaceae > GAS368. The sequence goes on from OZ245769.1 coordinate 1,256,718, forward strand.
AAAATTCGTCCTACCCAAGCTCGAATCCGACTTCCAAGCCGTCTATCGCTTCCTCGCCCGGCCCTACCCCAGCGGCGCCAACGCCTACCTCGATGCCGTCGAGAAGAACATGGAGATCATTAAGAAGCGGAACGCGAAACGAGTCGCGAAGAAGACCAGCCCGAAAGCCAAGGTCGCGAAGGCGACCAAGCGCGCCAAGAAGCCTTCGGTGGGCTGAGACGGCGTCGGGGCGAGGCCCCTTACCCCGTCTTCGTTCTTGCCGTTTTAGCTTTCTTCGAAGCCACAGCCTTTGGATTAAATGCCAGCGTGAGGTCGAGCCAGGTCGCGAGTTCCTTCGCTGTTTTGAGCACGGCGATGTCGACGAAAACGTAGCCCCGCATCGGGCGTCCGGTGAAATCCATCGGCCTGCAGCCAGGCCGTTGCAGCGCCGCTTCCACCTCCGCCGGATCGATCCTCGCCATGAGCCGCGATTGCTCCACGCCCACGCACATCTTGCCATCCACCTTGAAGCACAGCCCGCCCATCATGCGCGTCGTCTCATATTTCACGCCTCGCGTGGTAAAATCCGCCTCGATGCGCGCGGCAAGTGCGTCGTTGTAGGGCATAGTCAGCTTGGCATCTCGTGCTTCCAGTAATCGATCCCCGGAAACCCTTCCTTCGAGATCGCGAAGTCGATATACTGAGTGAAGGTCAGGTCCCACGGAATTCCCTGCACTTTGGGATCGGCCTCCACGGAGGGCAGCACGACGCCATGCGCCGGCCCACCACTGATGTTTTGCTTGTGAAGAAAGTCGGGGCTGAAGCTGAAATAAAATCCGTCATAGGCTTCGCGAAGCTCTTTGCGCTCTGCCTCCGAAGCCTGCCCCCACTCGGCTTCGAACTCCTCCACCAACCACTCCAGCGGGATCACATTGAGCGCGTCCGGGTACTCGTCGTCATCCCACGCCGATGACCACCCGATGAAATTCACTCCGCCGATCTGCCGATAAAATTCCGCCACCGCCGGCGGCAACGGGCATCCGTGGCCCGCGTAGTAGGCGAGCAATTCCTCCGTGCGCTCGCTGGGCGGCAGCCACGCCTCCTCGGGATATTCGAAACCGAAGCGCGCCGACTTGAGCGTGTGATAGATCGCCTCCAGTTCGGCCTTCTGCCGGGCGACGATGGCGCGAAAATCGGGTGCGACGGACATCGCGAGTAGTAGAGCGGGAGTCGCGCCAATCTTCAATCCACCTTTCGCGACGCCGACTGTGCCGGTCACCGCTCAATTCCCCTCTTGCCAGCCCCCTCCGCTCTCTCTGCTATTTGCCCTTCACGCACTGACATGACCTCCGCGCAAATCCGCCAGTCCTTCCTCGATTTCTTCGCCCAGCAAGGCCACACGATCGTCCCGTCGTCCTCCTTGCTGCCGGACTCCCCCGGCCTGCTCTTCACGAATGCCGGCATGAACCAGTTCGTGCCCATCTTCCTCGGCGACCGCGCGCCCGACGTCTCGAAGTGGGCCAGCGTGAAACCCTCCAAGGACACCCGCGCCGCCGACACCCAGAAGTGCATCCGCGCGGGCGGCAAACACAACGACCTCGAGGACGTCGGCTACGACACGTACCACCACACGATGTTCGAGATGCTGGGCAACTGGTCCTTCGGCGATTACTTCAAGCAGGAGTCGCTCAACTGGGGCTGGGAGCTCATCACCAAGGTCTGGGGCATCCCCGCCAAACGCCTCTTCGCCACCGTCTACTCGCCCGACAAATCCAAGGGCGACCCCTCCGAATTCGACCAGGAAGCCTACGACATCTGGGCCAAGATTTTCACCGCCGAGGGCCTCGACCCCAAGGTCCACATCGTCCACGGCAACAAGAAGGATAATTTCTGGATGATGGGCGACACCGGCCCCTGCGGCCCGTGCTCCGAAATCCATTTCAACCTCCTCCCCTCCGACGACGAGACCGAGGGCCGCAAGGGCGTCAACTCCTCCAGCCCGCGCTGCATCGAAATCTGGAATCACGTCTTCATCCAGTTCAACGCCAACGCCGACGGCACCTTCTCCCCGCTCGCCGCCAAACACGTCGACACCGGCATGGGCTTCGAGCGCGTCGCCGGCATCTACGCCACGACGAAGGGCTTCAAAGACTTCTCCCCCGAGCCGTCCAACTACAACTCGGATGTCTTCGCCCCGCTCTTCAAGAAAGTCACCGAACTCTCCGGCAAAACCTTCAAGGGCACCGTCCCCACCGCGCGCGAAGGCCTGAGCGAACAGGAGAACATCGACGTCGCTTTCCGCGTCCTCGCCGACCACGCCCGCTGCGTCACCTGCGCCATCGCCGACAACATCCTCCCCGGCAACGAAGGCCGCAACTACGTCATCCGCCGCATCCTGCGTCGCGGTATTCTCTACGGTAACAAGCTCGGTCTAAAGCCGGGTTTCTTCGAGCAACTCGTGCAACCCGTCGTCGATTCCCTCGGCGCGGTGTTCCCCGAGTTGAAGGAGCGCCAGGACATCGTCCAGCGCGTCATCCGCAGCGAAGAAGAATCATTCGGCAAAACTCTTGAGCGCGGTCTCGCTATTTTCAACAAAGCCGCGACCAACACCAAGGTCATCAAGGGCGCCGATGCCTTCGAGCTCTACGACACCTACGGCTTCCCGCTGGACATGACCCAGCTCCTCGCCACCGAGCGCGGTCTCACGGTCGACACCGCTGAGTTCGAGCGCCTGATGGACGAGCAGCGCAAGCGCGGCCAAGCCTCGACCAAGAAAGTCGTGCTCGTCGCCGCCACCGAAGGCGAAACCGCCGGTGACCAAAAGCCCACCACCTTCCTCGGCTACACGCAGCTCAACGCTCACGGCACCGTCATCGACGTCATCACCGCCGATAAAGACACCTACCTCGTCTTCGACCAAACTCCGTTCTACGGCGAAATGGGCGGCCAGACCGGCGACACCGGCAGCGCCCTCATCAACGGCCAGCTCGTTCACATCGTCGACACCGTCAAAGACAAATCCGGCCGCCACCTCCACAAGGTCGGCGGTGAGTCCTCCGGCATTAGTCATTCGTCATTCGTCATTGGCTCCACGGCGGAATTGGCCGTGGATGCCCCCCGCCGCCGCGCCATCAACCGCCACCACAGCGCCGCGCACTTGATTCACTGGGCCCTCCGCAAAGTCCTCGGCACGCACGTCCGCCAGGCCGGCACGTCCAAGACCGCCGATCGCATGCGCTTCGACTTCTCGCACTTCGAAGCCGTCACGCACGCGCAGCTCCTCGAGGTCGAGCAACTCGTGAACGCGAAGATTCTCGAGAACTCCGGCGTCCAAACCTACGAGACCGAATTCGACAAGAAGCCCGAGGGCACCCTCGCCTTCTTCGGCGACAAATACGGCAAGTACGTCCGCGTCGTCGATATCGGCGGCTACAGCCGCGAGCTCTGCGGCGGCACGCACGTCGCCAGCACCGGCGAAATCGGCGTCATCAAAGTCGTCGCCGAGATGGCCATCGCCGCCGGCACCCGCCGCATCGAAGCCGTCGCCGGCCAGCCCGCCTACGACCTCGTCGCCACGCGCGAGGCCGCCCTCGCCGCCGTCAGCGCCCACCTCGGCGGTGGCGCGAGCGACGTCGTGAAAAAACTCGAAGCCCTCCTCGCCCACCAAAAGGAACTCGAGAAGCAGCTAAAGTCCTTCCAGCAAAAAGCGCTTGCCGGCCTCGCCGACGAACTCGCCGCCAAAGCGCAGGTGCGCGACGGCCTCAAGTTCGTCACCGGCGTCGTCAGCGTCTCCGATCAGGAAGTGCTGCGCAGCCTCGGCTCGCAAGTCCTCGCCAAGCTCGGCGACGGCGTGGTGCAGCTCGGCGCCGTGCTCGGCGACAAAGCCAGCCTCGTCGCCTTCTGCTCGCCCGCCGCAGTCAAAGCCGGCCACCAAGCCGGCAAGATCATCCAAAACCTCTCCACCCAAATCGGCGGCAAAGGCGGCGGCAAACCCGACTTCGCCATGGGCGGCGGCAAAGATGTCACGAAGCTCGCGGAAGTGTTGAAGTAAGCCGGTAGCCGCGAGCGCCAGCGAGTGGACGGGCTATCACTCGAAAAGCAGGTGCCTTAACGGAGGGGCGGTTTCCAACCGCCCGCTCAGCGCGCCCGTCTGCCCTCACCAACGTCCCATAACAGTCGACACAGGCAGCTTCCGAGGTAGCGCCAGTCTCTGACTGGCGCATCAGGAGGCTAGTACGCTGTTATTTGTGCATAGCGAAATGCTGAAAGTGCGTTAAAGAAAATGAGTATGAGGGGATTCATCGCCGCGTTAGTCAGCGCCGCCATCGGCATGGCGCAGTTTCTCTATATCGTCTACCTCGACGCCATGAACGAGGAGAGCTTTCTTCCGAGGGGCGACGGTGCTTATCTCCTTTTTTCGTTTACGTGGCTCGCAGAGATGGTCGCACTGATCGTGATCGCCATGTACCGCTTCGCGCCGTGGATCGCCCGTCTCCTTCGCGACGATTGGGAAGTGATAAGAATTCTACGCGACAAGCGCCGGCATGTTGCGCTCGTCGAGTGGTTGTCGAGCACAGCTATCTTGTTACGCGCTGCCGTCCGGGCATTCGAAAGCGGTCACATTTCTGTAGCCGTCCTCGTCGGTTCAGCGTTCGCGTTCGTGCCCTTCTTCCTCCCGCCTCCGCGCCAGCCGAAGCCGCTCGAGTAAAATCATAATCAGCATGCGCACGTTCAGCACCGTCATCGTCTTCATCGCCGCTACGCGACTGCTCGCGCTCGATAATGATGAAATCATCCACATCGCACAACGGGCCGGCCGCTACGATTCGCTTGTTTGGTATCGAGCGTTTGATCGCAGCCAACCGGCAACTGAGCCTCTGACCAAACTTCTCACCCCGGCAATCCGCCAGCCCTCGATTGTTGACGCCAGTTATGTATTTACAAAGTCCGCTTCCGATTACCGAGATTTAACCAACATCTTGGTGGGCAATTCGAACTTTCATCTCGTGCTGGATGAGCGTAGCGGTACCAAAGACTGGCCCGCGGTTTTCGACAAATTCAAGGCGGGAGGCCCCAATGCGGTGCAACGGAACCTGAAAACGAAGATAGGGCGGTTCTGCGTCGTCTATTTTCTCAATCAAGAGTTTCACCTCTCATTTGATGAAAATGACGTCCTCATCTGGATGCAGCAGTTTCATGAGGATTGAGCTACAGAGACGACGACTCAACTGGCGGAGAAACGGGCCGAAGCTTTTTCGCGGTGGCCCCACTTGCCGCCGCCGCCCAAACCCTTACGTTAGTCCCCTCATGTCTCTTCAAGCCATCATCGCTGAGATCGCCGATCAGGCCGACGAGTTTCTCGCCGGGGCCAAGGATCGCGCGCAGGGCCGCGCCGGCATCGCTGAGTTGATCAACATGGATTACTTCACGCTCAATCCCGCCGACCGCAAGACGGTCACCGATGGCGTGATGGCGGTCCTCGAGGCGGAGGAATTTTTCGGCACGGAGTTCGTCGGCGATCCTTTCGCCGATGACGAGGACAGCGAGGAGTGACCCACCACCCGCCCAGTCTGCACCACGGATCGGCCCGAATGACTTGGCCGGTTTTTATCCGTGTCTATCTGTGTCCATCCGTGGTTAAACTTCGTCGTTTCTGATGCCCGCCGTCTCTGCACCTCTCGTCGCCCCCGCGCCAATCGCCGCCCCGCCCGCGCTGGCCGCGATCCTCGCGTTTAACGCCAGTAACCAGCTCGCCGTGCGCCAGCTCGGCTCCAAGGCCGGCCTGCCCTTCACCGGCACCGATCTCGCGATGGCCACCGCGCGCCTCGAGTCGTCGTTTCGCGAGCACACCGCGCCGGTCGAATACTTTTCCGCCGAGGCCGGCGGACGCGGCTACCGCGTCTACTTCGTCCGCGTCGATGGCATCGCCGCCGACAGCGAAGTCGTCTTCCGCTCGCTCGATCAGCTCACGACCAATCCCGCCGCGCTCGCCCCGTCGCTCGCCGTGCTCGTCGGCCAGCTCGACCCGTTTCTCGTCGAGATTCCGTACCTGCACCTCGGCGAAAACGATTTCATCTACAAGTTCCGCCCCGCGCAGGAGCGCAACACCGCGATCTACCAGCAGGACGCCGCGGCCCACGCCCTCTACCAGTCACAGCTCTGCGCCGCGATCAAGGCCCTCGCGCGCCAGCACGAGCGCAGCGCCGCCGCGCCCGTCACGCTCGATTTCGGCGCCGTGCAGTACGTTATCCCGAGCCACTTCGGCTTTTGCCTCGGCGTGAAAAACGCCATCGAGCGCGCCTACGAGACCCTTGCCGAAAATCCCGGCAAGCGCGTCTTCATGCTCTCGGAGCTGATCCACAATCCTTTCGTCAACGAGGATCTCCTCCGCCGCGGCCTCCGCTATCTCCAAACCGACAAGGGCTCGCCCTACACCAACGATGGCGCACCCGAGTCGCCGCCGCTCTGGGACACCCTTACGCCCGACGACATCGTGATCATCCCCGCCTTCGGCGCGACCGATGAAGACAAGCGCCGCCTCGTCCGCAAAGGCATCGCCGTCTGCCAGTACGATGCCACCTGCATGCTCGTGGAAAAAGTGTGGAAAGCCGCGCGCGCCTACGGCCGCGAGGGTTTCACGGTCATCATCCACGGCAAACACGAGCACGAGGAGACCAAGGCCACCTTCTCCAACACCCGCCGCTACGCCCCCGCCGTCATCGTCCGCAATCTCGACGAGGCGCGCCAGCTCGGCGAAATCATCGCGAGCGACGACGCCACGGTGCACGCGAAATTCTACACGCTCTTCGCCGGCCGCCACACGCCCGGCTTCGACGTCGCGCGCGATCTCCAGCGCATCGCCGTCGTCAATCAGACGACGCTCCTGATGAACGAAACCCTCGGCATCATCGAGCACCTGCGCGGCGTCTACCGCGCCAAGTTCGCCGACGATACGCGCGTGGGCGGCACCAGCCGCCGCGACACGCTCTGCTACGCGACGCAGGTCAACCAAGACGCCCTCAGCCGCGCTCTCGCCGAGCCGCTCGACGCCGCCTTCGTCCTCGGCGGCAAAAACTCCTCCAACACCTACCAGCTCTTCCGCCTCTGCGAAGAACGCCTCGGTACGCAGGCATATTTCATCCAGTCCGAAGCCGGCATCCACTCCCGCGAATCCGTCGACCACTACGTCTACGGCCACGGCAAAGGCGGCCACACCGAGCCCCGCGCCCTCTGGTCCGTGACCGACACCACCCCCAAACGCGTCCTCCTCACCGGCGGCGCGAGCTGCCCCGACGGCATCATCCAGCAAGTCATCACGCGGATAAATTCCTTCTTCCCCGCCCCCACCCTGCGCAGCATGGAAGCAGTCCTCGCGGACTTAAAGTAACCGCTGGGCGCATTAGCTGTGGGAGGGGCTTTACGCCCCGACTTCTCGCCGCTCGTCTCCGCTTCACACCGACGCCCGCCCCTTCACCTCCGTCAACACCGGGCTTACATCCGCAATCGGCCGCACCTCCACCGTCAGCCCCAGCGGCAATCCCGGGCACTGCTTCGCGATCTCCGTCGCCTCATCGAGCGTCGCCACCGTCAGGAAAAAATACCCGCCCACTACTTCCTTGCCCTCGGCGTAGGGGCCATCCGTCACGCGTCCTTCTTTCGTGGATACGACGCGCCCGCCCAACGCCAGCGGCCGCGCATGCGCCACCTGCCCCTTGGCCGCCAGGCTCTCAAACCAACTGTTCCACTTCTGCGCCAGCACCGCCTTCTCCGCGTCAGTTAAGTGCGCGTGAGTCTCGGGACCGGCATTGCGAAACAGCAAAAGGAAAGCCGGCGGCTCAGAAACAGGAGGGTTGGCCATGCCCGACTTTTCCCGCGCCCCGCGTCGCCCCGCAAGCGCGAATCACCGCCCAAACCGGTCTTTCGCTTTGAGCAGCCAAACCGGGTCACAGAGGACACAGAGCCGAGCCACAGAGGGCAAAGAGTACCTATCGTAATTCACAAACAACAGTCTTTGCTCTTCCTCTGTGTCCTCTGTGCCTCCTCCGTGTCCTCTGTGACCCACTGCCTTTTCGATCTCACGGCGCCTCGTTATACGCCGCCCGGATCGCCTGCCCCAGCCGCCCCTTGTCCGCATACTTGCCCTGCAATTCCGCGGTGATCGCCGCCACCGCCTGATCGCTCGTCTTACCCTCTTTCTTCAACGCCGCCGCGCGCGCCTGAATCGTCGTCAGATACGTCCGATACCCCGCGATCAATTCACCACCGCCCACCGGCCCGTGACTCGGCACGAGACGCTTCGCCGAAAGTTTTTCCAACTGCTCCAGACTCTCCAGCCAGTGCTTCACCGTCGAGTAGGGGCTCGCAAACGAAGGCTGCGGCTTCATCACCACATCACCGGAAAACAGCACGCCATCCGGCTCGACCAAAAACACCGTATCGCCCCGCGTGTGATTCGCCCCCATCGCGATCGCGCGCACCTTCACGCCACCGAGGTCGATCACCTGCTCTTTCTCAAACGAAATATCCGCCGCGCGAAACTCCGCGTCCTTCAGCAGCTCCGCCGTGAAAGCCGAGCGCTGGCTAAACTGCTTCGCGAGTTGCAGGCCAAACTCCGCGATATCCTTCTGCTGGTCGGTCGAGCGCAGCAACTTCGTCGAAGCCGGAAACGCCTTCGCTCCCAAATCGTGCTCCGGATGAAAATGCGTGGTACCGAGGTACAGGCTATCGAGCGGGCTCACCTTTTTCACCTCACGCAGCACGGCCTCGCCATTGCGCACGCCGAGTCCGGTATCGACGACAAACGTCGCCTTCGTCCCCACGATGATCCCGACATTCGGCACGAGCGAGACGCTCGCATCCGGGATGACATACACGTGCTCCGAAATCTTCTCCGTCACTCCTTCACGCACGACGGGGTTGACCGGCTGAGCGACACCGGAAATAGCCGCCGCCACAAACACGGCTGCGGATGAAAGAAAACAACGTGATGAAATCATGGGAGTATCAGGACGAGGGAGAGGTGATGATGGCAGGGCAATCACGCATTGGCGGCACCGGCGCCAATACCGGCGACGAACACGCTACTCCCGCACCCTGACATATCGCCGCCGAAGCGCCAGAAATTCTCCGCGTCCGCAGCGCCTCATTGTAGCGCGGGATCTCCCGACTCCGCCGCCACAGTACCTCCACCGCAGGAGCGTTATCTATTTGTCCCTCCACCTCCGCCCCACCTAGCCTCCGCAGCGCATGCTCTCCTTCTTCCGCCGCAAGAAGCCCGCCGCGTCCTCCCCCGCGCCTGTGGCGCCGCACGCCGACCCGACGTTTCACGAGCGCGTCATCGCGTTCTGGCGCTGGTTTGAGTCGGTCGCCCCGCGCTTCTACCAAACCATCGAGGCCGGCCAGTGCGCCTCTCTCGCCGACGAGACCAGTGCGGCCGTCGATGCGCTCGGAAAATTCGCCTGGGTCTACGGGCCCGGCGAAAACTTGGAGGGTCACTCGCTCACGATCTCCGGCGAGGGTAATATCCACCGCCAGTTGCTCTTGTTGCACTGGCTCGCGTGCGCGCCGAAAATACCCGGCTGGTCCTTCTACGCCGCGCGCCAACCCGGCCCCATCGCCGGCCACGCCATCGAGATGGGCGGCGAGCGCTTCGAGCCGGAAAAAATCTGGGTCACGCCGGTCCCCAACGCGGAAGGCGAATGCATCGATCTCACCATCTGGCATCCCGCGTGGGACAAAATCGACGAGCGCCAGCGCACCACGGTCACGTTTCTTTTCCTCGACGAGTCCCTCGGCGAATACGGCACCGATTGGTGGGTCGGCAAAATCGAGTACGGCAAGAACCAGCTCGCCGGCTCCTTCCCGCTGGCAGAGCTCGCCGAGTATGTCTTTCAAACCGCGGCGAGGCAGGGCTGGAAGAAATCGGCTCCTGGCGAAACCATCAGCTTATTCCGCCTTGAGGAGCCCGCCGGTGATTTCCCGCGCGGCAACATTTTCAGCCAAGCCACGGCCGTGTCCCGACTCTTCCATGACTACATGAAAGCGGAGGGCGAGCTGCCCGACCCATTGCAGGGCACCGGCGCCGACTACGTCTACGTCACGATCGCCAGCGAGTTTTTCCCCAAAGGCGCGGAAGTCGCCAAACGCGGCGAAGTCGAGGACGCACTCGACGCCGCCCTTCGCGTCACTCGCGGCGGCCGCTGCATCGGCGGAGCCTTCGCTCCGGGCCTCGGCTACGTCGATCTCCTGCTCCTCGACGGCGCCCGGAGCGTCGATACCGTGCGCAAGACCCTCAAGGAGCTCAACGTGCCCGCCGGCACGATCATCGAGTATTTCGCCTTGGAAAAACGTGCGCAGCGCATCGCGCTCTAGTAGTCCTGCTCTCTGAAAGTTGGATTGAACCGCGAAAGACGCGAAGGTCCGAGACCTCACGGATGCTTCACGCCTTCCCGTTCTTCCCGGTCTTCCTGTTCAAAAAGCTGCCTTCACTCGCTATGAAGCGCGGCTTCGCGTGATGGCACTCATCACGTTCGCGCCTCTTCGCGCCCTTCGCGGTAACAACTCCTCGTGTCCGGCCTCAGTACTCATCATGCCGCCGCCACCACGAATACGGCGCGCTCTGCGGCCAGCCGGCCGGTGAGTCCTCGCCCTTCTCCTGCCGCCCATACGGCGTGAGATCGAGCAAGGTCCACACGCTGCCGAGCGCCTCCACGCCGCGACCGTCGGTGAAGTAGGTGCGATAGACCTTGGCCCCATCCCGCAGGAAAACACTCAGCCCAAACATCTCGCCGTCTTTTGTCGTAAAACCAAAATCCTCGTTAAATCCACTGCCCTCCGACGAGTACCACGGAAGATCCGTCCATCCCATGCGCTTTTGATAGCGGCGCAAATTCGCCAGCGGCGCCCGTGAGACGAGACAAAAGCTCGTATCGCGCGCGTGCAGGTGCGCCAAGTGGCTCACCTGGTCGGCAAACATCGAGCACCCCACGCACGCCGCGTCGGGCCAGCCGGGCACATCGGGCGCAAACATGAAGTTGTACATGATGAGCTGCCGCCGCCCCTCGAAAAGCTCAGCCAGGTTCAATTTTCCTTTTGGGCCGGTAAACACATAATCCTTTTCGATCAACGTCATCGGCTGACGCCGGCGCAGGGCGACGAGTTTGTCGCGCGCACGCGTGGCGGCCTTCTCTTTGACGAGCAGTTTTTCATTGGCCTTCGCCCAGTCGGCGGCGGAGACAATGGGAGGGCGGGCGGTACGTGACTTTGGTTTCATAACGGAGCAGGAGTTATTTCTTCGCTGATTTGACCGCCTTCGCCGCCTTGGGCTCCGCTGCAGCCTTAAGGGCGGTTTTGATGTCCAGCTTGGTCATGCCCATGATCGCCTGCATCACGCGTGCGCTCTTGGCGGAGTCTTTCGATTTCATGAGGTCGAGCATTACCTGCGGCACGATCTGCCACGACACGCCAAACTTGTCCTTCAGCCAGCCGCACTGACTCGGCGCGCCGCCATCGGCGATCAACTTCTTCCAATAGAAATCGGTCTCGCGCTGATCCTTCGTGGGGACGACGAAGGAGACCGCCTCGTTGAATTTGAACATCGGCCCGCCGTTGAGCGCCGCGAAGCGATGGCCCAAGATGCTAAACTCCACGACCAGCACTGAGCCCGCCGGCCCCGGCATGCCCTCGGCATAATAGCTGATCGCCCCAAGTTTTCCCTTAAAGAGCGCGACATAGAACTTCGCGGCCTCGAGGCCATTTTGGTCAAACCAGAGCATGGTGGAGAGCTTTTTCATGAGGTAGAGTCAGTCGAGGAGTGGCTATGACGGTGAATTGCGTTCACCTACCTCAACGATCCAACCGTCCGGCAGCGGACAGGTTCCCTTCAGAAAATTCGCCAACCGCCAACTGTTACGCCGGCAATCCCAGCCACTCGCGAAGCACTTTCGCATCCGCCCGGAAAGCATCGACGATGGCCGCGCGTTGCTCGAACGGCACGGGCGCCAGTTTTCCGTTCTTATCGAGAAAATGCTCGATGTGAATGCAGACAGGCAGCGGGCCGCCATGGGCGGCGATGACTTGGTCGACGATGGCCTTTTTCACCCGACCTTGGCCGAGCGGCACCTCGACGGTTTTATCGCCCTCCCACTTAAAGCTCTTCACGCACAGGGCGACCGTGCGCGGCGCCAAAATTTCGACCGCATTCGGCCAGGCCAAACTCTGCTCCATCATCACGTGCTGGGTATCGAAAGCCACGCCGAAGTGCTGTGGGTCGATGCCGTCGAGGATCATATCGAGATCCCACGCCGCGCTGCCGGCCATCGCCTGCCCGGCGTGAATTTGATAAACCGCTTGGATGCCGATCTCCTTGTTCGCCGCGGCAAACTCCTTCGCCATGCTGTTGAAATTCGCGATCTGCGCCTTCAGCGGCTTGTTGCGCTCGTAGCGGAATCCGCGGTGGCGATACTGCGGCACGCCGAGCGATTTCGCCGTGCGCACTGCCTTTTCCCAGTGTTTCTCATCGGGGCGCACGGTATCGAGCGCGACCCAGAGGATCTTCCGCTTCTTCTTCGCCAGCGCCGCCGCCATCACGGGTAATTCATCCGGCGCTTTCTCCGGCGTGATGTGACCCTCCTTGCGCAACGTGAGTTCCAGATCGAGGCCGATCTCATCGAGCGTCTGCGCCATCTGCTCCGGCGTGTACTTCAGCGGACCACCCGTGCCGCCGTCGAAAAACCACTTTTCCAAAATCCCAATCTCGTAACGCGCCGCCGGCTTCACCGCTTGCGGCGCCGTGCCACTGGCGGTGACCGCCGCCTGCACGGTCGAGGGCGCGAGGCCCGCCGTCGCGGCGAGCAAGCCCGCGCGCGTCAGAAAATCGCGGCGGCTGAGAGAGGACGAGGCGGAAGCAGACAAGGTCGAGGGGCTCATGGGGTAAGCCAAACGTTATGCGCCGCCCTACCCTCCATCAAGCCCGGAGCCAGATCCGCGTCGAATTACTCAGCGCATCAGCGCCGCCGCTCACCCTTTCGCCACCGGTCGCGCCGCATCCGCGCTCCACTCACTCCACGAGCCCGGATACAGTTTCGACCCGGCCAAGCCCGCGTGCTCCATCGCGAGGAGATTGGCGCACGCCGTGATGCCCGAGCCGCATTGATGGATGACTTGCTCCGGTTTCCACCCCGCGAGCAGTGCCTCAAATTCTTTGCGCAACTCCGCCGCCGGGCGCATCGTGAGATCGGGGTTGAGGTTAAGTTTAAAGAAGCGATTTCGAGCCGTAGGGATGTGGCCCGCCACCTTGTCGATCGGCTCCGTCTCACCGCGATACCGCTCGGCGGCGCGCGCATCGATCACGTTCGAACCGCCCGCCTCGATCTCGCGCAGGATATCTGCTGCCGTGCGGATCTGCGCGTTATCGACGCGCGGCAGCACCTTCCCCGCCGACCGCGCCGGCGGAATCTCCTTTGTCACGGCCCGCCCCTCCGCCACCCACTTTGGCAGGCCACCGTCGAGCACCGCCACCTTGGTCAGTCCGATCCAGCGCGCGAGCCACCAGAGGCGGGCGGCATATTGGCCGCCGACGTCATCGTAGGCCACGATTTGCGTTTCGGCCGTCACGCCATGACTCGCAAGAAACGCGGCAAACTCCTCCGGGCGCGGCAACGGATGGCGGCCATTCGTGCCGGTCTTCTCGCCCGCGAGCGCCGTCTCCACCGGTGCAAAAAAAGCACCGGGCAGATGCCCCTCCGCGTAGAGCTGCGCGCCGCGCGCGTGGTTCATCAAATCGTGCCGGCAGTCAAAGACGACCCAGTCGCTATCGTTGAGATGCGCGGCGAGCGTGGCGGTATCGAGCAACATGCCCTCGACGCTAGGCGAGGCCGGCGCGCCGCGTAAAAGTAAATCGCACGCGCACGTGAGACCACCCTTCGCATCGTCTCCGTCCGCACGATTCTGGTTGCCGCGCGGCGGGGTTGATTTTGCCTGACGGACCCTGCCCGACTTATAGATTTCTCCCCTCCGCACCTCCTACCCTTTCCCCATGGACTTCAAAACCCGCACCCTCCAGGAACTCGCCGCCCAGCGTGGTAACATCGGCTCCAAGTCCGCCGTCGTCGGCTTCGACGGCTTCGTCGACACCATCGTCACCCCCGTCGGCCTGCGTCGCGGTCAGGGCGACAATTTTACTCCCATCTCGACGATCACGGAGTTTGCCCAGCGCATTCAGGGCGCGGCGGGCAAGAGCACCAACCTCGAATTCTACCCGCGCATGGACAAGCTCGGCGGCAATGGCCCGATCATGGCCAATGCTTTGCTCGCCGGGGGGGCGCGCGTCACCTACATCGGCGCGGTCGGCCAGCCCGCCATCCATCCGGTCTTCGCCGAGATGGCCGCCAAGGCCCGCACGTTTTCCATCTGCGATGCCGCTCACACCACCGCCGTCGAGTTTACCGATGGCAAGCTGATGCTCGGCCAGATGAAGAGCCTCGACGAGATTACCTACGAGCGCATCTGCGAGGTGATGGGTGAGCAGGCGTTTCACGCCGAGCTGGCCTCGGCCGATCTCGTTTCGCTGATCAATTGGACGATGGTGCCCAACATGACGGCCATCCTGAATCATCTCGTCGATCAGGTCCTGCCCAAACTGCCCGCGCATGATTGCGTGTACTTCTTCGACCTGTGCGATCCGGAAAAACGCTCCGTGGAAGACCTCCGCGCCGCGCTCGCCGCCATGGCGAAGTTCGCGAAGTTCGGCCGCGTCACGCTTGGCCTCAATCTCAAGGAGGCGCAACAGGTGTACGCCGCGCTCGGCTTCACCGCCGTCGACGAGGGTGAGGCGAGCCTCAAGAAAATGGCGGTCGAGATTCGCGCCAAGCTCGCGCTGACCACCGTCGTCGTCCACCCGCGCGAGTGCGCCGCCTGCGCCACCGCCGAGGGCACCTGGCTCGTGCCCGGCCCCTACACTTCACAGCCGCTCATCACCACGGGCGCGGGCGATCACTTCAACGCTGGCTTCGCCACCGGCCAGCTCCTCGGCTTGTCGCCCGAAGCCTGCCTCGGCCTCGGCGTTTGCACGAGCGGCCACTACGTCCGCACGGCCAAGAGCCCGTCGCTCCTGGATCTCGAAACCTTCCTCGCCAACTGGCGCTGAATCAGCCATTTTAACCCGCATGTCTCAAAAACCCAAAACCTCCGGCCGACTGATCTCGTTTGAAGGCTCCGAGGGCTCCGGCAAGTCCACGCAAATCGCCATGCTCGCGGCGCATTTCCAAAAGCTGGACCGCGATGTCCTCACCACCCGCGAACCCGGCGGCACGGAGATCGGCGAACAAATCCGCAACATCATCGTCCATAATTCCAAGGGCGACGAGATGTGTGCCGAGACGGAACTCCTCCTTTTCACCGCCGCGCGCGCCCAGCTCGTCCGCGAGGTCATCGCTCCCGCCATCGCGCGCGGAGCCATCGTGCTCAGCGACCGCTACCTCGACTCCTCGACGGTCTACCAAGGCATCGCGCGCAATCTCGCGGCCGATCCCGTGGCCCTTATCAACCACTTCGCGGTGGGCAACATGATGCCCGATCTCACCATCGTTATCGACGTCCCAACCGAGGTCAGCCTCGCCCGCCTGAAGCAGCGCGCCTCCGATCTGCCCGACCGCATGGAGCGCGAGAACATCGACTTCTACACCAAGGTCCGCGACGGCTACCTCGTCCTCGCCAAGAGCATGCCCGAGCGCTTCATCGTAGTCGACGGCACCAAGACCGCCGACGCCATCCAAAAGAAGATCTGGACCGAGGTGCAGGCGCGGTTGAAGTGATGAGGTAGACGGCGACCTCCGGGCGCCGTCTCTTCGTTTATTCGCTGCCGTCGAGGTCCGCCTCTCTCTCCGCATGACCGCCGCCACTCCCTGGCCTCCCGCCCTCGCCGGCACGCCCGCCGTCGCGGTCATAGAGCAGGCCATCGCGCGCCAGCGGCTCTCGCACAGTCTCCTCATCACGGGCGACGACCCCGACACACTCGTCGCCGTGGCAATGGCGATTGCGGATCGCTTGCTCAATGCCACGGGCGCCTCGGCGCACTTCCCGCCGGACCAGCATCCCGATTGCTTCGCGCTGCGCCCGACGGGCAAGATGCGACAAATCTCCGCCGACGCCACGCGCGATCTCATCGCCAAGGTCCAGACCTCTCCCGCGGTGGCGCCGCGCAAGGTCGCGATTCTCCACGAGGTCGACCGCATGAATGTCGCGGCGGCGAATGTGTTTCTCAAGACGCTGGAGGAGCCGCCGGCCAATACCACGCTGCTCCTCCTCACGACGCGTCCCTACGCGCTGCTGCCCACGATCCGCAGCCGCGTGCTGCAATTTCGCTTCCCGTCGCTCGGCACCGCGCTCGCCGCCGATGGCTGGAGCGCTTGGCTCGGCGATTATCGTGACTGGCTTGGGCAGCTCTCGGGCGGAGTCACGGACAAGAGCGCCATCGCGAGCCATGTCTTCACCGTCTATGGGCTCGTCGCGCGCTTCGGCGCGGTGCTCGATTTCGCCACGGGCGAGGTCTGGAAACAGCAAAAAGAAAAACTCCCGCCCGATCTCTCCGACGACGAGCAGGTCGCCATCGAAACCGGCATCGCCAACGGCCTGCGCGCGCGGCTCTTTTCCGAGATCGAGCAGGCCACGCGCGCGTACGCCCTGCCGCGTCTGGTGTCCGGCGACGACACCGCGCGCCGCGCCATGATCGCCTCCGTCGAGAAGCTCGAGCACAACGTCGGCCTGCTCCGCGTGAATCTTAATGAGTCCGCCGCGCTGGAGGATTTTCTCCTGGCCTCGCTGCGCGTGTGGACGAAGCGGTAAAGCTCTTGAGGTAGGAGCCTGCTTGCAGGCGATGGGCTGTCACGCGACCTCTCTCCCCGCATTCCATCACCTCTGAGCAAGCTCCTTCCTTCATCTTCGCCCCCATCCCGCCCGCTTGCGCGGTTCATCCCGCCTACTTCGCCTCCGTCTTCCGCTTCGTCGGCGCCTCGCGCGGCTGCACGGGAATCATGATGTCGAGCTCGCTCTTTTCGCCGCCGTCACCGAAGCGGGCGTCGTAAACCTCCAGTT
This sequence comes from Opitutaceae bacterium, assembly GCA_965227745.1. Classification (GTDB taxonomy): domain Bacteria; phylum Verrucomicrobiota; class Verrucomicrobiia; order Opitutales; family Opitutaceae; genus GAS368. The sequence continues at coordinate 1,273,788 of OZ245769.1, forward strand.
GCGGACCCTCGGCGATGCTGTAGTCGGAACGCGCGAACCACGTGCCGAAAATGTAGCCGTAGGTCTCGCCGATCTGCGTGATCCGCCCCTGATGGGTGAAGATCGCATAGGTCCGCTCGGGGAGATCCCACCGTTTCATCCCGGCGGGCACCGGCGTGTGTGTTGGGACGCTGACGCCGACGAGATAAATGAGTTCGTCCTCCCGCGTGCGCAACTGCTCGGCGCGGCAATGGCACGCGCCATAGGTCGTGCCGTCACCCGCGTCGGGCAGTTCGCCGCGCCGCGCGAAGAACTGCTGAAAGAGCGCGGGGATGACTTGGTGGTTGTTCGCATCGGGCGACATCGGGCCGATGAAGGGAGCCTCGAGGCCGATCAGGTGCAGCGCGGGCGCGGTGATGATTTTCGGATTCATGTTGAGAGAAACGGTCCGGGCGATGGTGGGCAGATCGGCCGGGGAAATGAACGGGTGCATTTTCAACCAGCGGAAGTGCCGGTCGCGGCGAAAGCCACTGGGCGTCACCTGCGTCATCGCCGCGAACGCGCGGGTAAAGGCCTCGTGGGATTCGAATTGGTAGGCCAGCGCGATGTCGATGATGGGGCGCTCGGTGTGGCGCAGCTCCTCCGCCGCTTCCGTGAGCCGGCGTCGCCGCAGGTAGCTGCCCAGCGGCTCGCCCACGTAGGCGGCGAAGATCCGTTGAAAATGCCAAAGCGAAAAGCCGGCGCGCCGCGCGATCGCTTCGAGCGTGACGGGCTCGGTGAGGCTTTCCTCGATATACGCGAGGGCGCAGTGAATGGCGGGCAGGTAGTGATCCATGAGGCGAAGCGACGGCGATCCAGACTGTAGCACGAACGTGCCGAGGCGCGCTTGATATTTTGTGCGAAAGTGCGACGGGCGTGCCGTGCGACGGGACGTGAGGCTCGCCGGCGCGGGCTGCGTCTATTTGTATTGGACGCGAAGGGATAGCTTCGTACTATATAGCCACCCCGCCTCGTTTGTTGTCGGTCTTTGCCCTCAAGCTTCACCCACGCTCGGTTACCTTTCCTCGCCATGAAATTCTCCACCCGTCAGCTCTGCGTCTCGGCGTTCGCCTTTTTCTCACTGAGCGCGCCCCTGATCGCCGCAGAGGATCCGGCGATGCTGCGCATCGAGTCGCGTCCGGCGAAGGCGCTCCCGGCAGACCAGCCCAAATACGGCCCGCTCGCGGCGCTGGAGTTTGCCGGCGGTTACAAGGGCGAGGTGTACAAGCCCAACACGCTGTACTGCTACCCCGACGCGGTGGGCGTGCCATTTGGCGATTGCGAGAATATCATTCCGATGCACGCGACGCTTTGGACGCCGAAGCAGATCCGCGCGGACTTTGAGCGCCGCATGGCCGCCCTCCCCGAAGCCGAACGCAAGCAGGGTATCATCGTCATTTTGAAGACCGAGCGCTGCGCACCCAAAAGCCTGCGCGCGTGTACGGTCGCGACCGCCGCGCTTGAGAAACGCGCCACACCGCTCGCGGGCGATTTTCTGATCTACGGCCTCGTCATCAAGCCGCGCGACGAGGAGCGCAACAGCGCCGAACTCGCCGGCACCATCAAGATCGAGACCGGAATCGACGCGTGGAAAAATGACGCCGCCGGCGAGTACAAATTCAAGCAAGGCCCCGGCGCCACCCTCGCCTTCCTCAGCCCCGTCGACGGCTCGCTGATCGTTCGCACGGATGCGACGGCCCTGCGGCTCACCGAAACCGAATTTCAGAAGAACCAGGGCAAGACGCCGATGCTCCACGCCAAGCTCACGGAAGTGCTGGCGAAGCTCAAAGCGCCGGCGAAGGCGCAGAGCGAGTAAACGCGAGGGACATGAGTTGAAGAACTCGCCCCCGACCAAGGTAGGTTTTTACAGAAAAAAACGAAGGTAACGAAGAGTTGGGAGTAACCGTACGGACGAGGTGCAGCGCAGCTCGTGGGGCCGCATTTTCGCAGGAGCGGACCGAGGCAACAGAGCGATCCCCGAGGTGCGTACACTCGGGACTCTTCGTTACCTTCGTTTTCTTTCGTTCAAATCCTTCTGTAAAAATCCTCTCTTATCCCGCCGATCCGTTTTTGCGGGAGTGGAGGCAGAGGCGGTTGCCGTCGGGATCGGCGATCCACGCCATCCAGCACACGCTGGTCTCGACCGGCTCGATGAGGATTTTCACGCCGCGCTGGCGGCACTGTTCGATGGCGGCCGGCACGTCATCGACGGCGAGCGCGACGCAGGCCGCACCTTGCCAGTCCCACTCCGGGCCGCGCTTGGGATCGGGGCCGTTGAGGCAGAGCGTGATGGGCTCGGTGGCGAATTCGCTCCAGAAGTCCTCCCACTCCTCGCCCGGCGCGAAGCCGAACATCGTCTGGTAGAATTGGCGCGTGGCGCGGATATCCTTCGTAGTGTACATCACGAAATCGAGCGCGCGCACGGGAATCACGGCTTGCTTCGAGGAAAGCGTCTTCTGCTTGGCAGGTTTTTTCTGAGGCTTGGTGGACATGGTGGGCGGTGGTTATAGCGCGCCCCACTGACAGCCTTATGTCAGCAGCGGTGCCGCGTAGGTCAAAGTCCTCAGGACGCACTTGGCGACTCGGCGCGTGATTTGCTCCGTGTAGGCGTCCCGCCTTCTGCGCCTCAACCTTCAACTTCTCTTCCGTCATGCTTGGCCTCACCTCCCTCGGCGTCGTTCACACCGCGATCAGCTTGGTCGCCCTCGGTTCTGGTTTCTTCGCTTTGCTGCGTGATCGCGAAATCAAATCCCACACTCGTCTTGGCCAAGTTTACATTGCGACCACTGCGCTCACGTGCCTCACGGGCTTTGGCATTTTCCAACATGGCGGGTTCGGCGCGCCGCACGCGCTGGGCGTGATCACGCTCCTCGTACTCGGCATCGCTTGGCTGGCCGGTGCGAAGAGATTCTTCGGTCGCTTCTCACCTTTCGTCGAGATCGTGAGTTACTCCCTCACCTTCTTCTTTCACCTCGTGCCCGGCTTCACCGAGACACTCACCCGCCTCCCGGTCGGCGCGCCTCTCGCAAAAAATCAGGATGACCCCAAACTACAGGCGATCCTCGGCGTGTGCGTCCTGCTCTTCTTAGCCGGCTCGATCTGGCAGGTGCAGCAGTTGAAGAAAAGATCCGCGCCGAGTCGGCTTCGCCGCTCGTGGCCGGTCAGACGTAAAGGGGCTGAGCGCCCGCGCTCTTTTCGTCGAGGGGGAGGCAGCGCACCCGCTCGCTTTCGAAACATTTTCTAAAGCGCACTTGACGCGACGGTTTAATTTAACCATTTGGTTAAATACAAACCGCGCCGCCCTCGATGTCCCCTGACCGCCTTAGCCTCACGTTTTCCGCCCTCGCCGATCCGACGCGGCGGGCGATTCTCACTCGCCTGAGCCGGGGCGAGACGACGGTGAATGAGTTGGCCGAGCCTTTCTCCATGAGCCTGCCGGCGATCTCGAAGCACCTGAAGGTGCTAGAGCGCACGGGGCTCATCGAGCGAAGCCGCGCGGCGCAATGGCGGCCCTGCAAGCTCCAGGCCGCGCCGCTCAAGGAGGCGACCGACTGGCTCGAGTACTACCGGAAATTCTGGGAGCAGAGCTTCGACCGCCTCGAGGTTTACCTCCAGGAACTGCAGGCGAAGGAAAAGGCCGCACCAGCCTCGACTGCCACTACTGCTCCCGCCAGCGCACCGGCGCCTGCTCCCTCCGCGCCAGCACCAGCCGTCGCACCTTCACCCACGACCGGTAAAAAACCGCGCGCCAAGAAATAGTTTCCACGCCCCCTCTCAATTTCGCCTCCGCACCTCCTTCATCATGTCTTCCGCCAAAGCCGCCACCGATACCTCCGACCGCGAGATGGTTATCACTCGAATTGTCTCCGCCCCACGCGACCTCGTTTACGCCGCCTTCACTGATCCGCAGCATCTGCCGCACTGGTGGGGACCGCGCGGCTTCACGATCACGACGCACTCGATCGATGTCCGCCCCGGCGGCACGTGGAATTTCATCATGCACGGGCCGGATGGCACCAATTACGATAACAAGATCGTCTACCGCGAAGTCGAAAAGCCCGCGCGCCTCGTGTATGCGCACATGGCAGCGGATGAAAACGAACGCGGCTCGTTCGTGACGACCATCACCCTCGAGAGCATTGGCGAGAAGACCAAGGTCACGCTGCGCGCGGTGTTTCGCACCCCCGAGCAGCGCGACGAGGTTCTCAAGGCCGCCAACGCCATCGAGGGCGGCAAGCAGACGCTCGAGCGCCTCAGCCACCATCTAGCCTCGATCAAGAACTCCAATCGGGAAATCTTCAGCAGCCGCGTGCTCCACGCCACACGCGAAGAGGTCTTCGCCACCTTCAGCAATCCGCAGCGGCTCGCGCAGTGGTGGGGACCCAAGGGCTTCACCAATGGTTTCAGCACCTTCGAGTTTCGTCCCGGCGGGAAATGGATCTTCGTCATGCGCGGACCGGATGGGGCGGAATATCCCAACGAGTCGGAGTTCATGGAGATCACGCCACCGAGCCGCATCGTCTTCGAGCACGCCCGCACGATGCACTGGTTTAAGATGACCATCGATCTCGTCGCCCTGCCCGACGGCAAGACCGAGATTAACTGGCGCATGGAGTTTGAAACCGCCGAGGAGGTCACGCGGCTCCGCACCTTCATCTCCGAGGCTAACCAGCAGAATTTCGACCGCCTCGAAGCCCACCTCGCCCTCACGAAATAATTTCCATGAACATGCCCAACGCCGCCGACACTTCTGATCGCGAAATCATCCTCTCCCGCGAATTCGACGCCCCGCGCGAGCTCGTGTGGGAGGCCTGGACCAATCCCGTGCACCTCGTGAAGTGGTGGGGACCACAGGGCTTCACCACGACGATTCACGAGATGGACGTACGCCCCGGCGGCGTGATGCGCCACACCATGCATGGGCCCGATGGCACGAACTACGCGAACAAGAGCCACTTCGTCGAGGTCGTGAGACCGGAGCGCATCGTCTATCAACACGGCGGCGGCAAGGAGGGTGGCGGGCCCGCCGTGCAGTTTATGGCGACGTGGACGTTTGAAGCCCTTGGCCCACGTCGGAGCCGGCTGACGATTCATCAAGTCTTCCCCACCCCCGAGGTCCGCGCCATCATCGTCAATACCTACGGCGCCATCGAGGGCGGCAAGCAGACGCTGGCACGTCTCGGCGAGTTCCTGCCGACGCTGGAGGCGAAATAACTTCGGGGAGTGTCCGGAGCGCGAGGTATCGTTCGTTGGGAGTATGAACACCCACCACACTCCCATGAAAACCAGCTCCCTCATCGACGCGCCGCAGATTGTACAAACAGCCGCGCAGCACACCGCCTTGATTCACCTCGTCATCCCCAAGGATCAAATCCAAGAGCTGATGGGCCCCGGCATCGAAGAACTCATGTCCACCGTGGGCTCGCAGGGCATTCAGATCATCGGCCCGTGGTTTACGCATCATAATCGCATGTCGCCCGACCAGTGGGATTTCGAGATTAGCGTGCCCGTCGCTTCGCCGATCAAAGCCGCAGGCCGCGTAAAGCCCGGCACGTGGCCGGCGATGAAGATGGTGCGGACCCACTATCGCGGGCCCTTCGAACAGCTCGGGGAGGCGTGGGGCGAATTCGATGGCTGGACCGAAGCCAATAAAATCAACACCGATGACGAACTCTGGGAGGTCTACCTCGTAGGACCGGAAAGTGGCCCTGACTCGTCGAAGTGGACCACGCAACTAAGCCGCCGTGTCATCGCCTGACACTCACCCAGCCTCGCCTCTCTCCCTTCATCCGTCACTCTGACTGCCTCCCCTCCCCGCCATGCTCACGACCATTCTTCTCATCATCGCCGGCCTGATCGCCGTGTTTCTCATCGCCGCGGCTCGCCAACCCGATCACTTCACGTACTCGCGCAGCATCGTGATTGCCGCACCCGCCTCCGCCGCGTTTCCTTATTTCAACAATATGCGCAAGTGGCAGGAGATGTCGCCCTACGTGCGCCTCGACCCCAGCGCCAAGTACACGTTTTCCGGGCCCGAGTCCGGCGTCGGCGCGAAGATCGCGTGGGACGGCAACGGCCAAGTGGGCGCGGGCAGCATGATCATCGAGGAAAGCAAGCCCAACGACACCGTGCGCCTGCGCCTCGCGTTTCTCCGCCCCTTCGCCTGCAACAACACGGTGCTCTTCACCCTCCAAGAATCCGGCGGGCAGACCACCGTGACGTGGGCGATGTCGGGCCAGAGTAAATTTATCACCAAGGCCATGGGCGTGCTCATCAACATGGATAAAATGTGCGGCAAGCAATTCGAGGAAGGCCTCGCCAATCTCAAGCGCCTCACCGAAAGCAGCACCAAGGCGAAACCCGTCACGGCATGATCGAAGTCGCGGTGCCGCAGCAGCAACGCCTTTTCCCCACCCGTTCCCTACGCCACCTCACCAATGAAAAATCCCACCGACACCACCGCCCCGATCTCGAAAGGCGCTCTCTGGGCCGGCCGCATCATGAGCTATCTACCCGTGCCGATGTTTCTCATGAGCGCGGTCTTTAAATTTTCGCCCAATGAAGAAGCGGCCAAGGGCTTCGAGCATCTCGGCGTTTCACTGAGCCAGGCGCCGGCCCTCGGCATCCTCGAACTGATCTGCCTGGCCATCTATCTGATTCCTCGCACGGCGGTGCTCGGCGCCATTTTGCTCACCGGGTATCTCGGTGGCGCGACCGCGATCCACGTGCGCGTCGGCGATCCGTTTTTCATGACACCGCTGCTCGGCATCCTTCTCTGGGGCGGGCTTTGGTTGCGCGATCGGCGCCTGCAGGTGCTCATTCCGCTGCAGCGCTGACGGGGAGCCCCCGGTCTGCGCTTAAACCTATACTCCCTACTGCTCCCATCACTCTCCTCCTCTATCATCTCATGACCGCTCCCGCGCCGTCCCTCGGTAATCCATTTATCATCTCCCGCGTCCTCAATGCGCCGCGCGCCCTCGTCTGGAAAGCGTGGACGGATCCCGAGGAACTTAAGCTGTGGTTCGGGCCCAAGGGCTTCACGATGCCGGTATGCACGATGGAGTTTCGCCCGGGCGGCGTGTTCCACTACTGCCTGCGCGGGCCCAACGGCGCCGAGATGTGGGGCAAGTGGGTCTTCAAGGAAATCACGCCGCCGGAGAAGATCGTGTTGGTGAACTCCTTCTCCGATGCCGCCGGCAATCTCACCCGTCATCCCATGGCCCCCATGTGGCCGGCCGAGTCGCTCTCGACCACGACCTTTGTCGAGCAAGACGGCAAGACCACCCTCACGCTCGAATGGCGTCCGTACAATGCCAGTGCCGAGGAAAGCGCCTTCTTCGACGGGGCGCACGACGGCATGCGCGGCGGTTGGGGCGGGACGTTTGCACAGTTGGAAGAATATCTGGCGAAGATCTCTTAACCAACCAGACTCGGCATCGACAATGGCTGAGGCTGAAAACGTCCAAAGTATTCTCGAAGAATACGCCTACTTATGGGAGTCGGGAGAATGGACTTTGCACGTGACCAACGTGTCACGTGCAAAGATCACCTTCATTTTCTCGACTGGAAAACCTACTCTTCAAGAACTGGTCGCCATCCGACCACTGTTGTCGAAGTTCGCAAATGCACCGATCTCAGAGCTTAAAACCGCGCTGGAAAATGTAGCGGAATTTTTCGCGGGAGAGTTTGACGGCATAGGGGCTCGGAGAATGGAAGCCGAGGCCAAAGCCCGGGGACTACAAGTCCGGCGCGACGACACGTCGTTTCTCGCGAAGAGTCCGGTGAGCAAAGATGGAAAAATTTTCGCACTCATCGACAACGATGTAATTTCGCGATTGGTAACCGCCGAAATGGAGCGGCGCGGAGTACCCATTGTGCACGGAGAGGCCGATTGATTTGGGCGCGCACGAAGTTGCGTTGCCACTGCCCACTGAGGCACCGCTCGCTCACGCTCACGGCTACCAATCAGCGGTGACCCGCGCGTGGGCGTGATCGGCTTACTGGCGTTCGCCGCTACGGTCGATCCTCCGAAAAGAAAAAGCCGCGGCGCCTCATCGGCGATCGCGGCTTGGAATTTTTATCGAGACTGTTCTTCGCGCTTAACTCGAAGCCAGCTTAACTTACCTCAGCCCTTACTTCTTCAGCGTCGCGCAGAAGCGCGCGAGGCGATCAACGCCCTTCTGGATGATCTCATCGCTCGTGGCGTAGCTGAGGCGCAGGTAGCCCTCGGCGCCGAAGGCGCTGCCGGGGACGGCGGCGACTTTCTCGGTGTCGAGCAGGCGGTTGCAGAAATCGAGGTCCTTGAGGCCGAAGCTGGAGATATTCGGGAAGAGGTAAAACGCACCCTCGGCGAGCAGGCAGGAGATGCCGGGGATCTTGTTGAGCTCGGCGTGCAGGTGCTTCCGGCGGCGGTCAAAGGCCGTCATCATCACCTTGAGCGAGGCGGCGGTCTTTTCCTTTTCCTTCAGGGCCGCGAGAGCACCGTACTGGGCAAAGGTCGTGACGTTGGACGACATCTGGCTTTGCAGCTCGGAGATCGCCTTGGCGATGGGGGCGGGTGCGAGCGTGGTGCCGATGCGCCAGCCGGTCATTGCGTAAGTCTTGGAGAAGCCGGCGACGGTGATCGTGCGGGCTTCGACTTCCTTGCTGAAGGTCGCGATGCAGGTCGGCTTCGCACCGTCGTACACGAGGTGCTCGTACATCTCGTCGGAGAGGATGTAGAGGTTGTGCTTGAGGGCGACGGCGACGATGTCCTCGAGTTCCTTGCGCGTGTAGACAGCACCCGTGGGATTCGAGGGCGAGTTGAGAATGAGGAGTTTCGTGCGCGGGGTGATCGCGGCCTCGACCATCGCGGGCGTGAGGCGGAAACCGGTCTTGTCGTCGGCGAGGACGAACTTCGGCGTGGCGCCAGCGAGCTTCACCATTTCGGGGTAGCTGACCCAGTACGGCGCAGGGATGATGACTTCATCGCCGGGCGAGCAGGTGGCCATGACGCCGAGGTAGCAGTTGTACTTGCCGCCGGGAGAGACGATGACCTGCGAGGGCGCGGCCTTCAGGCCGTACTCGGCGAGATAGCGGTCCACGATGGCCTGGCGCAGCGGCTCGATGCCGGGCGTGGGCGCGTATTTCGTTTTGCCACCCTTGAGCGCGGCGATGCACGCGTCCTTGATGTGTTCGGGAGTGTCGAAGTCGGGCTCGCCGGCGGCGAAACCACAGACGTCTTCACCGGCAGCTTGGAGTTGCTTGGCCTTGGCATCGACGGCAAGGGTCGGCGACGGCGAGACATTACGGGCCCAAGTGGAGAGTGGCGCAGGAGGGTTATTCATGGACAAACGCGTTCGACGAAAAGGTCCGGACCCACGAAAAGCAAGCCCCGCGCGGAATCCTCCTCGCACCCGGAAAATAAAAATGGCGGCCGCTGTGGCCGCCATCGGAAAGGCTCAGGGAGTCAGCGCGCAGTATGCGCTTACTTTTTCTTCTTCGCAGGCGCGGCGGCCTTGGCGGGCTTCAGAGCAAGGGCATCCACCGCGAGGCGGAGGAGCTCGCCGACGCTGGCGTCCTTCTGGCGCGAGAAGCGGCGCAGCGAGGAACGCTGGTCAGTCGTCACGCGGACGGAGATCTGCTTGTGCGGGTCGCGCACCGGATCGCAGGTCTCGAAGTCGAAGCCCTCGAGGGCGAGGCGGACGACCTCACTGGCTGACTTCAACCCATGGTTGCGTCGGCAAGTCTCGATTTTCGCGATGAGCGAAACGGGTAGATCGAAGGTGAGCGGGGCAGATGCTTTTCGTGATTTCGTGGCCATGCTGGAAGGCGGGGCAGCGCCGGAGGAACGAGAAGGCACCGTTCCAGCCTTGCGGGCAAACATAAATTTAAGCCACGGAGCAAATCACGTAAGATTGACAACCGGGAGCTTTTCCCGCCGCCGAGGGCAAACGGGAGCGAGCTGCATCTGCTCCGCGGATAATACGTATCCACCAAGTGGACACCGTCGACCGCTAATTTACGCAGGATAATACCACCGCGTAGGCTTCAGGTGGAGTAGCTACAACGCGCCAAGACTGGGCGAGCACGGCTTCGTCTATAGTGCGCTGGTGGTGAATGAGCAGCGTATCGACCGCGCAGCCGACCCCACCGATCACGTCGACATCGGCGTCACCGACATACAGCGTCGCCGGTGCAGTTAGGTTTAGCCGCCGCATAATTTCGCGCAGGCCGGCGGAGTCGGGTTTGTGCGACGGCAAATCGTCACCACACACCATATCATCGAAAAAGGAGGTTAGGCCATGGTGAGCGAGGAGCCACTCCGTCGAATTGCGATCTCGGCCAGTCCAAATTCCCGCCGTGATGCCTCGCCCGCGGAGGCGCTTCAGCATCTCACCGGCTCCCTCGAACGGGCGGATGAGGTGATGGTTCTCATGGTGGAATTCCATCATACGCTTGACGGCGGAGGCGGTGTCGCGCGGGTCGCGCAAAAACGCCGGCATGAAGCGCTCGGGCGGGCCGCCGAGGCGGGTGAAAATCTCCGTCGCCGTCCGCGCCGGGCCGTAGGGCTCGATCGCGTAGGCGATCGATTGCAGCACCAGCGGCATGCTGTCGACCAGCGTGCCGTCGAGGTCGAAGACCACGGCGGACGTAGGGTGAGCCCGACTCATGGCGAAATCGGTCGGACGCGGTCCGGGGCCTTGATCTCCTCGGTGAGACTGGCGGGCGCGAAGACCGAGGCGGGCAGCGAGAGATTGAGCGCGGCGGCCGTGATCACGAGGCGAGTCTTGTCACGCGAGACTTCATCGCGCGCTTCAAACGATACCGGAATCCACTGGTCGCTGAACCGCTTGATGTCGACGAGCCCGAGGGTCTTCGTCACGCGGCCATTGCGGTCGATATTCTCGATCTCCATCGGTACATTATACTCGGCATCGATATAGGCGCGCACGGCACCGAGCGAAGTATTGGCGAGGGAAAAAGCTGCGGGCGGGCGAAACAGGAAAACATGCGACGGCCGGCCGCGCTTGCGCGTGAGCCGCTCGAAGGTCGCGCCGGGCCAATAGATAAACGGGCGCTGCAAATCGAAGGTCGTGAGATTCACCCCTGGAATAACGGGGTCGAAGAGCGCAGCGGGGTCGAGTTGGACGACGCCCTGCCCCTTGTCCGCCACGCGCCACACAGCGGCGTGCACTCCGTTCTGGACGAGGAGCCGCGGCTCACGGCCAGCGCCGTCAGTGAGCACGATGCGGGTGATCGCCCCTTCGGAATTGCGGCTGCCCCACATCTTGCCCTGATAGGTTTTCTCCTCGCCGCGGCGCGGCAGCGTGCGCAATTCGAAGTCGAGGTAGTAATCGCCGACGATATCGACTTGGCGAAATTGGTTGAGGATGCGCTCCGCCTCCGCCGCGTCGGGAGTGCCGACTTGAGCCAGCTCCGGCGGTGTGATCACGGGATTGGCCGCGAAGACATTTCCGGCCAGCACCGCGAGAAAGAAAAACGCCCGCCCAATGAGGGCGGGCGTAAATTGACCAAGTCCAGCCATCGGGCGGCGGAGCTTAGGGTTGCTTCTTGGGCGCCTCAGGAGCGGGCGGCGTGGCGGCGGCAGGCGTCGTGGACGCCGGAGCGGTCGCACCGGAAGCCGGATTAGCCGTCGTCGTGGGGAGAGTCACGCCGGGAGCGGTGGAAACCGGAGCCGTCGAGGAGGGAGCGGCGGCCGGCACGGCGATGGTCGGGAGAGCGCCAGCAGTGCCAGCGGTATGCTTCGACTCATAGATGCGACCGAGATAGAGGGCGAACGTGAGGACGAAAAAGATGATCGCCGCGTAGATCGTCGAGCGAGTGAGCACGTTGCTCGCCTCGTGGCCGAAAGTGGCCTCCACCGCGCCGCCGCCGAGGGCCGAGCCCATGCCGCCGTCCTTGGACTTTTGGGCCAAGACAACGAGGACAATAAACAGCGAGACTACGATCAGAAGGAAGGTAAGGATACCGAGGACGATGCTCATGTGAGAGGTTGAAAGGTTGAACAAAGCAGGCCGGGCTGGCGTTTGTCAATGGCAAGGGTAAGGCCGAGGGAAGGCGACCGATCTATCAGCCGTCGCGCCTTTGAAGTTATGATCCCCCGAGCGGCGCGTTAAGGATAACGCGCCCTACCCTCGCCTCGACTCAGGCCTCGATGCCGAGCTTTTCGAGGACGCGCTGGAGGTCGTCGTTGCCGCGGTATTCGATCACGATGCGGCCCTTTTTCGCGGTGTGGAGCACGGCCACGCGGGCGCCGAGGTGAGAGGTGAGCTTTTTCTCGATCCCGGACACCGTGGCGGCGTCTTTCGGTGAGAGGCCCCGCTTTGGGGCGGAGGCGGAGGCCGGGGCGCCGGGCGTGGTCTTGGCGGACTGCGTGAGCTTTTCCGTGGCGCGGACGCTCAGGCCCTCCTCGATCACACGACGCGCGAGGAGCGAACGCTGGGCTCCGTCTTCGATGCCGAGGAGTACCTTGGCGTGGCCCACGGTCAGCAGGCCCTTGCCGATGTAGCCCTGCATCTCCGCGTCGAGCGAGAGGAGGCGAAGGGAATTGGCGACACTAGCGCGCCCCTTGCCCACGCGTTCGGCGGCGCTTTCCTGCGTAAGGTCGAAATCGCGGATGAGGCTCGCATAGCCGTGCGCTTCTTCGATGGGGTTGAGCCCCTCGCGCTGAAGATTTTCGATCAGGCCGAGCGCGGCGGAGGAGGCATTGCTCGCTTCGACGATGCGGGCCGGGACGACCTTGATCTTGAGTTGCTGAAACGCCCGCCAGCGGCGTTCGCCCGCGATGAGCTGAAACTTTTCGCCGACTTTGCGCACCACGATCGGCTGCAGCAGGCCCTCGGAGCGAATGCTCTCCGCCAGTTCGTTGAGCTGGTCGGCGGGAATTTCCCGGCGAGCCTGATAAGGACTGGGCTCGATGAGGTGCACCGCAATCTCCTGGTAGCCGGGAGCCCCGGCGGGGACGGGTACGGGAGCCGGAGTGACGGGCGCAGCAGCGGGAGCGGCGGGCGCAGGGGCAGGTGCAGTGGCCGGCTTACCGGCGGCGATGAGACCGCCCAGGCCGCGGCCGAGGCGAGATTTGGGTGCAGCAGACATGAAATTATTTGGCTCCGGGGATGACCAAGACCTGGCCGAGCTTGATCACCGAAGCATCGGTAATCTTGTTCGCCGTCGCGAGATCCTGCTGCTTCACGCCCAACTTCTTCGCGATGCTCGAAAGCGAATCGCCCTTCTGCACCGTGTACGTCGCGCCATCGCGCGGGCGATCATCGGGACCCATGGCGGAACTCGTCGCGGCGGACGCGGGGGCCGGCGAGGTCGACGTGGTCGAGACCGGGCGGACGCCCTGATTCTTGGCCAAGTACTCGAGTGCGGCGTTGGTTTGCTTGCCGAGCTTTTCCAATTGCGTGCTGACGATCTTGAGCGTCTCCGCCTGCGAGTTGTCGACCGAGGACTTGATCGTGCGGTTGAGCTCGGCGACCGCATCGTTGAGCTGGGCGAGCGTCAGGGCCGAGCGCGCGCCCTCGGCGGACTGGCGGCGCAGCTTGGCGTTGTCGTTTTCGAGTTGCTCCACGCGCAGCGTGAGCTCGCCCACTTTTTGCGCCAGCCCGCGCATATCCTCGCGCAAATTCGCCAGCTCGACCTGCGCGCTGGCGGCCGGGGCGAAGACGGACGCGACGAGCGCGCCGCCGATGATCAAACGAGGCAGCATGGCGGGCAGCTTGCGGAAAGGTTTTCCAAAAACAAGCGCGTCGTTTGTCCACGGGTAAAAGGGGCGGCGGAGATCGGATTGACCGGGAAATCACGTTGCGCTCAGCTGACCGTGTGAACTCCACGTGGCGCAAAGGATGGCTCGCAACTTTGGGTATCGTAGCCACGGCCGTGCGAGTGTGGAGCGCGGAATTACCCGCTCCCCTCGTTTCGGCGCTGGAGCAGATGGCCGCGGAGAAAAGCTACTCGTGGGAAGTGATCAGCACCGCCCCACCCTCGGCACCTCAGGAGATTCGCACGCGCCGTGGCACGGTGCAAACGGTGCCGTCGATCTCGCCGCCGCACATCAATGCCAGTCTCAGCACCAGCGGCGACCTCCTCCTCAAGCGTGAATGGGCCGATGGCGTGAAGCTCGACACGCTCGTCACAGCGGACGGCCAGTTCGTCACCCACACACCCGAAGGCTGGATGACGCAGCAGGAAATTCTGACCGCGATGGCCGAGGAGCGAAACAACAGTGACACGCCTTCCGCCCGGTACCAATGGCTGCGCCGCGCCGATCGACCCGACACGCGCAAACCCTACGAAGAACTCATGAGCGTGCTGCGCTCGGCCCAAGACTTCGAGGTCAATGGCACAAGTTATATCGCACGCCTCTCCGTCGCGGCGGAGAATAGCCAGACGAAGGCGGATGTGACCGTGACCATCAATCTGCGGGGCGGTGTGGTCCGCGATTATCAGGTCGCCGTCGAGGGTGCGCAAAGCATCGCGCGTCTCGGCGTAAAGCTCCCCTTCAGCATGGATAACTATGTCATCATGACTTACCTTGCGGTTCGAAAACTCGATGTGCCGCAGGAGGCGTGGGACAAGGTGAAGGGGCCCGCAAGTAAGAGGCCGTAGCAGGACAATACCCCGTGGCACAACACCCCATTGTGACCGGCTCGGTTTCCCGCTATCTTCGACCCTATCTTGTTCTTTCATTTCTGCGTAGCGTCGCCTTCCCTCGTTCGAGTCCATTCACCATGCGCGGGGCCGCGCGTGGTTTCCACGGGTCGCAAGCTCCGCTGCCTGGCTCAGGCGCTCACGCTCCCTTTCGCTCTGCGAGGGGCGGTGACTCTGGGCCTCCTGCTCCTGCTTGGGCAAAAAGCCACGGCCCAAACCATCCTCGGCTCAACGGGCGGATACGCGGTCATGGCGGGGGGAACCGTGACGATCAGCGGTGCCACTAACACCGCGATCAATGGGAATCTCGGCGCGATCGGCGGAGTCGCCGGCCCTGGTTCCAACTATAGCATCACCAACGGCTCCCTGTTAACCACAAGCGCGCAAAACCAGACGGATTTCACGCGAGCCTTCAGCGGCCTGGGCGCCATGCCCTCCACCGGAAACTTGACCGGGATGATTCTGGGCACGACCGCCGGCGCCACTATCCTCCCGCCCGGGATCTATCGCTTCGATTCGACCGCGCAATTGACCGGTGCGCTCGTTTTGGACGCCCAAAATCAAAGCAACGCCGTCTGGGTGTTTCAAATCGGCACCACCCTCACCACGTCGGCCGCGTCTTCCATCACCTTTATCAATCTCGCGGCCAATAGCGCGGTCAACGACGGGCTTTTTTGGCAAGTCGGCTCCGCCACCACGCTCGGCGCCAACAGCACGTTTGCCGGCAACATCCTCGGCGGAACCACGATCAATTTCGGCACGGCCGTCTCCCTGACTTACGGTCGCGCTTTGACGGGCTCGGGTACGATCGGCCTCGATGGTGATCTCATCGACTCCCTCGGAGTGGGCTCGGGCTACAGCGGCGGCCTGTCGTTTACTGGCAGCGGAAATGAGATCGTCGCCATCCCCGAGCCCGTCACCGAGGCCCTCCTGGCCGCCTCCGCCGTGCTCGGACTCGCCTGCTGGCGCCGACGCCACGCCGCAAAGGTAAAAGCGAACGGGATTATTTCTTGAGGACCTGCGGCCCGAAGTCCGCGCGAAGCATAGTCGCGTTGATGCAGTCCTGATGTAGTTGAAATCCAACTACATCGCGGCGGCAGTGACGATGTTTTCTGTCACCGTGCGCATGCCTCGAAGGGGCTGTCCGCCGTTACTTCACCAACGGAGGCATCGGGCGCGAGGTAAAGACGGTGCCGGTTGGGATCGGGGTGCCGCGAAGGAAGTCGGGAGCCGGCAGCATTTTAGCGCCGGGGCGCTGGAGACGACGGAGGCGGAGGGTGCCGGACGACGTCGAGACGAGGACGCCGGAGGCGTCGGCGCCGAGGACGGTGCCGGGTACGACGCTCCCCTGTCCTGCGCCGACCGCGAGAGCGTCGGCCTGGCCGATTTTCAGCGGCTGACCGTTCAACTCCACGGTGGTGGCAGGCCACGGAAAGAGGCCGTTGATGCGGGCGGCAAGCGTCGCCGCCGGAACGGTAAAATCGAGGACGCCGTCCTCCTTTTCCAGTTTGCGGCAATGACTCACCGCAGATTCATCCTGCGTCGCAAAGGGTAATGTGCCGTCGCGCAAGCGAGGCAGGGAACGGGCCACCAGCGGGACGCAAGCGGTGGCGAGCTTGACCTCGATCTCGAGGGCCGTATCGAGCGGCTCAATCGCGACACGTTCGACATCCGCGACGGGGCCGGCATCGAGCTGGCGCACGATGCGCATCAGGCTCACCCCGGTCTCGCGGTCGCCACTGGCGACTGCCGTTTGAATGGGGGACGCGCCGCGATATTTCGGCAGGAGCGAGGTGTGCAGGTTCAGCGTGCCGAGGCGCGGCGTGTTGATGAAATCGTCGCGCAAGATATGTCCGTACGCCATCACGAGGGCCACATCGGCGCCGAAATCAGCGAGTTGCCCCCGGACATCGGCCGTGAGCTTTTCCGGCTGGAGCACGGGCAGGCCACGCGCGAGGGCCCAGGTCTTGATTTCGTTGGCCGTGATCTTTTGGCCTCGGCCCACGGGGCGGTCGGGCTGAGTGAAGACGGCCACGATGGTCGCGACGGTACGCCCCTCGCCGACCAGCCAATTAAGCAGCGGGAGAGCGATGGGGTCGGAGCCGAGGAAGACGAGTTTCAGCGGAGGCATCGGGAAGGAAGCTGAGAGCTTAGAGCTGAGAGTCTAGAGCAAGCCAACTGATTCGACCATCGCTGGGGTGAAGCGCGGATGGGTGCCGGTCTCGGCCCGGTACTCAAACGGGGCAGCCAAACTAGGGTCTTGAGACAGACACACCCTTGGTGGGTGTCCGGATATCCTGCGGCTCGCCCGGAGGTCGAGCCCTACCCTAGGAGGTCTGTCCGCCTATTCAAGGAAGCCAAGGATACGCGTCTCCTGGGCGGCGGGTCGGGAGACACCGCCCTACCACGAATCAAATCGTCGCGAGCCACTTTTTCACGACGGGGGCCAGAGAATCGTTAAACGCCGCGTCGGTGCTCGGCTTGGGCAGGCCGTCGAGGACGGTCCAGTGCTCGACGTGGGTCACCGTGCCGCCGGGCGCGAGTTTAGCGATGGGGCTGAGCGTCTCGAACTCGATCATCTTGCCGTTTGTAAACGTCTCGAACGCGCATCCGAAATCTGGATACGACTGGCCGGCGAGCACGGGGGCGTACTTCACAAAGGTCGAACCCTCGAGCCAGTAGGCGGACCAGCCGGGATAATTGGTGATGCCGAATTTCTGCGAGGCCTTGGCCTTGTTGACCTCGATGCCGAGGAAATCGCGGTGGAGGTCCCACACCGGCAGTGAGAGATCCGTATAGGTCCACGGGACGAACGAATAGGTCGGGAGCAGGTCGCCATCGAGGTGACTGCCCTTGGGCAGGAGCGGCAGCACACCGTAGCCACCGGGGCGAAACATGGTCAGCGCCCAGGCGGCGGTCTCGACGGGCCAGAGACCGTGATTGGTGAGGGCGTGCGTGACGCGCACGGTGCGCTCGCCGAGCAGTTCGATCTTCATCGCCTTCTGCATGCCGGTGCGCGGCTCGACGGGCTGCGCGAGGGCGACGCCGCTCTTGAGCGGCTTCAGCGCCAGCGGGTCGTCGTCGGGCTGGTAGGTGCGCTCGATATGCTCGGGCGAGTGCCAGAGGCGATGGCCGCCACGAATCTTGCAGCCGTAGGCGCGCGGCTCGTCGGGCGGAAACTGGATGAAGAGGTTGCCGGCCTCGCCCTGCTTCGAGCGAAACGACACCACCCGCGGGCCAACCGAGGTGGTGACCACCAACTCCAAATGTTTAGTCGAAAGGGCCAGGGCCTCGCCGCCCTGAAACTCAGTCTTCGAATGTTTCATACTTGGCTTCGTCTTTGGCATCGGCGTCTTCGGTGGCTTTCCACTTGGGCGTATGGGCGTTCTTGGCGGCGCGCAGCCGCTCCTGCGATTCGCGGATGGCGGAGAAAGACATGCCCGGGTCGTGCTTTTCCTTGCCGACGAGATCGAAGTAGATCGGGCACCCGCCGAGATCGAATTCCTGCACGAGACCGGCCTCGAGATAGCGACGGTATTGCTCGGTGAGCTTTTCCTCGCGGTTGCAAAACAGCTTCATGCGAAACGGGCGCGTGCCCGTCTGCGTGACGTAGTAGACGCGGAAACGCTTGCCGCCGACCGCCGGGGGCGGGGTCTTTTCGGCGAGGTAGCCGATGACCTTGTTGAGCTTCGCCGTCGAAATCTTGGTATCGAGCATGCGGTTGAGCTTCACCGCGGCGTTGAGCATGCGGTCGACCTCGTAGCCGCTGACCGCCGAGACGTAAATGAGCGGCGAGCCGGGCGTGAAATAGAGTTTTTCGAAAAGGGCTTTCTCGTACTTCTCGCGGTAGTCGCGCTCGCTCTTGTAGGGGGCAAAACCACCCTGGCGTTTGAAGGCCTCCTTCACGAGGTCCCACTTGTTGACCACGATGACGATGGGCTTCTTCTCCTTGATCGCCTCGCCGGCGATGGCTTTGTCCTGCTGCGTGACACCGTCCATCGCGTCGAGCACAAGGAAGACGACGTCGGTATTCTTGATCGCCTCGATGGAGCGGAGGCGGGAAAAATATTCGACCGGCGAAGCGAGCTTCGTGGAGGCCTTGATGCCCGCGGTGTCGATCAGGCGGAACGGATGGGGCTTTCCATCACGGCCCGTGAAATCGAAACTGAGCTCGACGGAATCGCGCGTGGTACCGGGAACGGGACTCACGATCAGGCGGTCGCTCTTGAGGAGTTTGTTGCTCAGCGAGGATTTGCCGACATTCGGGCGACCGATGAAACACACGCACAGCGCCTGCGTGGGATCGCGCACGGCATCGGGCTCCGGGACGAGGACGCCGAGCTGCTCAATGATCGCATCGCGCAATTCGCCTTCGCCGCGACCGTGTTCAGCGGAGACGCGCAGGGGCTCGCCGAGACCGAGGCGGTAAGCCTCATCGAGGGCGATCTTGTCGTCGTCGAAGTCGGCTTTGTTGATCACGAGCAGCACCTTTTTCTTACTCTTCCGGAGCATCGCCGCGATCTTCGAGTCGATGGAGGAAATGCCCGCAAGCCCATCGATCACGAACAGAATGAGGGCCGACGTCGCGATGGCGAAGTCCACCTGTTGCTCCGAAGCAGCGGTGAGCGCGGCGGGGGTATCATCGCCTTTGTAGCCGATGCCGCCGGTATCGAGCAGCGTGTAGTCGCCATCGCGGATCTCAGCCGAGATGACATCACGGGTGACGCCCGGTTGGTCGTGGACAATGGAAATACGCCGTTTAGCGAGCCGGTTAAAAAGACGGCTCTTACCGACGTTGGGTCGGCCGACGATGGCGACAGTGCGATTCATGGATTCCACCATAAGGACCGGGGAAGCGCAGAAGCACACGCTAAAAATTATACCTCCCGGTAAGGTTTGAGGTCAGGCGGCTAATCCCTCAGCCGCCTCCTCAACATTTACGCAGGCCCCGAAGGGCGCGTTACCGATAACGCGCCCTACCCTACTCTCACTTCGCGGGCTTGTTGGCCGTCGCCTGCACAAACCGCTCGGTGCGATCGCAGGCCTCGATGATCTGGTCGTAAGCCGTGGCGAAACAGGCGCGGACGTGGCCGATGCCATTATCGCCAAAAGCCGAGCCAGGCACGACCGCGACCTTCTGCGTGGTGAGCAGGCCCGTAGCGAATTCCTTCTCCGTGAGGCCCGTGCCCTTGACGCTCGGAAACGCGTAAAAGCTGCCGCGCGGCGAGTGGCACGTGAGGCCAATCTCGTTGAAGCGGCGCACGATGAGATCGCGGCGACGATGGTACTGTTCGCGCATCTTGAGCACGCTGTCCCAGCCATTTTTGAGCGCCTCGAGGGCGGCTTCCTGCGCGATGATCGACGCGCAAAGCATGGTGTACTGGTGCACCTTCATCATGGCATCGATGAGCGGAGCCGGGCCGCAGGCGTAGCCAATGCGCCAGCCGGTCATCGCAAAGGCCTTGGAGAAGCCGTGCAGGAAGATCGTGCGCTCGGCCATACCGGGCAGGCTGGCGATGCTGGTGTGCGTGCCGTCAAAGGTGAGCTCGGAGTAGATCTCGTCGCTCATGACAAGCAGGTCCTTCTCGCGGCAGAACGCGGCGATGGCCTCGAGCTGCGTGCGGTCGCAGGTGCCGCCCGTGGGATTGCACGGGAGGTTGAGCATGAGGATCTTGCAGCCCGGCACCCAGGCGGCGCGGAGCGCCTCGGCGGTAAGGGCGAAGTTGTCCTTGGCGTATGTCGGCACCGCGATGGCCTCACCGTGGGAGAGGACGACGCTGGGCGAATACGACACGTAGCAGGGCTGGTGAAACATCACCTTGTCGCCCGGATTGACGAAGGCCCGTAGCGCCAGATCGAGGGCTTCGCTCACGCCGACCGCAACGAGGATCTCGTCGTCCGGGCGGTAGCTGACCGCGAAGTGCTCCTCGACGTAGGTCGAGATGGCACGGCGCAGCTCGATCATGCCGAGATTGGAGGTGTAGTAGGTCTTGCCGCGCTCGAGGGCGAAGATCGCCGCCTCGCGGATATGCCAGGGCGTGACGAAGTCGGGCTCGCCCACGCCGAGGGAGATGACGTCCTGGCCCTTCATCTTGGCGACCAGTTCGAAGAAATCGCGAATGCCACTCTTGGGCAGCGACGCCACGTGGCCCGCTACCCAGCGTTTGGGGTCGGTGCTATTGCTCATGGTAGTTGGGATTCGCGCTTAGGGCGCGACGTTGAGCCGTGAGCTTTGCGCATCGCCGCCATCGAGCAGGAAGCCCTGCTCCTTATAGCAACGCAGCATGAAATGGGTGGAGGTCGAGAGCACGCCCTCGATGGTCGAGAGCTTTTCCGACACGAAGGAAGCGACCTTCTGGAGGGACTGGCCCTTCACGAACACGAGCAAATCATAACCACCCGACATCAGGTAGCACGACTCGACCTCGTCGAAACGCGCGATGCGCTCCGCAAAGCGGTTAAACCCGCCCCCGCGCTCCGGGGTGACCTTGACCTCGATCACGGCGCGCACAGCACTCGCAGCCGCGGCCTCATGGGAGAGATCGAGCACTGGACGCCAGCCGAGGAAGATTTTGTCCTTCTTCAACTGTTCCAGGTGCTGATTAACCTCGGCCTCAGTCATCCCGGCGACCTGGGCCATTTGGCCGGTCGTGAGGCTGCCGCCTTCGATCAAGAGCTTCAGAACAGGGTTCATAGGGGCGGCGTTTATCCGTGAAACCATGGCATTTTACGAGGACTAAAATCGCAGGAAACGGTTCATTGTCCGTTAAATGCGCCGATAACAGTTTGGGCACCCGACCCACCAAGGACGCATCATGAAGATTCTTACCGTAGACGACGATCCGGTCTGCCGCCGGATGCTGAAAGAAATTCTCCTGACGGACGGCCAGCACCAGATCACCGAAGCCGGCGGAGGCGACGAGGCCTGGTCCCTGCTCGATAATCCCGCCCGGTACTTCGATGTCGTCTTTCTCGACGTCAACATGCCCGAGCCCGACGGACTTGTTTTGCTCCAACGCATCCGCGATTCATCCATCTTAAAATCGCTTCACATCGTAATGTGCACCGCAGCCCGCGACAAAGAGACGGTCACAAAGGTGATCCAACTCGGAGCGCGGCACTTCATCCTGAAGCCCGCCACGGCCTCGCTTGTCCAAGCCAAGCTCAAGCAGATCGAAGCGGAGATCGGGGTCAGCCAGGCCGCCCCGAGGGTGAAGTCAGCCAGCGCGGTGCCGGCGTGACGCCCGGACAACGCGCCGGAGCGGCCACCACGCCTCCGAGCGACGCGGCGCGACTTGGCCGGCTTCTCGAACTCTAAAAATGGAGAAGGCCGTCTTTGTTAAGACGGCCTTCAGAATGGTGGACCCTAGGAGGCTCGAACTCCTGACCTCCTCAATGCCATTGAGGCGCTCTACCAACTGAGCTAAGAGCCCATTCCCGCCGAAACGGGAGTTGAGAAAAATCAAAGTTCCACGCGCGAAGGCAAGGACTTTTTCAATTTCCTTCCAAATCCTTTGTTCTGATGCGCAAAGCGACAGCGGAATCATCCCTGTCCAGCGAGCCAAAATCCGCCGCATACGCGACGAGGAGCGCCACAGCCACCGCCGCACTGTGCAACGCAAGGGAAGCGATCAGGGCAAAGTTGCGCCGGTCTCCCCTGTTATTCCTACGGCGCTGGCGCCAAGTCCTTGGTGCGGAAGGTCAACGCGACCACCGAGCTATCTTTATCGGGGCGCGCGGTCATCTTGACCAAGCGACACGCGTCCACGGCGGCGCGGTCGAACTCCGCGTTGCCGGAACTGGTGACGACTTTCGCGTTCGTGAGAGAACCGTTCGCGCTCAGAAAAAACTCCACCTCCACCGAGAGGGTATCACCGAGGCCGGGCGGCAGCGTCCGCTTCAAGGACTTCAAGAGCTCCTGCTTCAAGTAAGCATAGTAAGCATCCATCACCGGTCCATCAGGCCGCGTGAGCGCCGTACCCCCTGCCCCGCCGGTTTTGTTGGCCGTCGAACCGCCTTTCACTCCGTTCTTGATGCCCTCGGTGTCGACGCGCGGCATGTTCGAGGCGACGAGCTTTGCGGCCTTCTCGCGCTCCTTTTTCTCGGCGTCGAGGCGCTTTTTTTCGGCGGCCTCTTCGCGCATCTTCTTCATTTTCGCCCTCGATTCCTCGACGATCAACTTGCGTTTAAATTCCTGGGTGAGCGTGCGCTCCTTCGTCGGCGCTTTCGGGGCGTCCTTCGCTTCGGGCTTCGGCGGGGTGGGCGTGGGTGCCACCGTTGGCACGGGCTCGGGCGGCTTCGGCTTTGGCTCCGGTTTGGGCGGAGGTGGCGTGGGCTCGGGTTCGACGGTTTTTACCGGCTCCGGCTCTGGCTTCGTCGTGATCGTCGGCAGAGGGATCGCGGGCACATTGACTTTGATGCCGGGCGTACCGAGGGCGGCGGCTTCCGTCGCGCCGAAATTATCGCCCTCACCTGCGACGAGTTCGAAGACGGGCGTTTCTTTCTTGTTGTCGAAGCTCGACGCGTACGCGACCAACAGCATGACAGCCACCGCCGCCCCATGGAGGGCGAGCGAGGTCATCAAACCGGCTGGCATACGGTCGTTCATCGAGGGTGAAATTAGCTTCGCGGTGCGGAAAGTGCGGGCGGAAGTTTTAGTGGTGGTGTGGGCTCAGCCGCCCGACACCTGCGTGTCGACACTGATCCGGGAGAGGCCCGCCTTCTTCAACTCGTCGAGCACGGTCACGAGGTGTTGCATGACGGCTTTGGCGTCGCCCCGAATCCGAAACACCGGC
Source organism: Opitutaceae bacterium (assembly GCA_965227745.1). GTDB lineage: Bacteria > Verrucomicrobiota > Verrucomicrobiia > Opitutales > Opitutaceae > GAS368. The sequence continues at coordinate 1,297,256 of OZ245769.1, forward strand.
GGCTTGGGCTGCTGCTTCGCATAGGCGGGCAGCTCGCGGCTGAGCTGCGCCACGGTCATCGGGCGCGTGCCGAGTAAAAAGGAACCGTCGGCCTTGATCGTGATCGTCTCAAATTTGTCGGTGGGATCTGGCTTCGGCTGATTGCTGGCCGACTCGACCGGCAGGTTAACCGGCAGGCTCTGCTCCTGCTTCGCCATCGAGGCCACGACCATAAAGATGATCAGCAGCATGAAGCCGAGGTCGATCAGGTTGGTGACGTTGAGGTCAGCGATCGGGTGGCTCGTGCGGTGGCGTTTGAAATTGCGGGCCATGGCGGGCGTGGTGGCGGGGCGAGGCGAGGGCGGCTTACTTCGCTTCGAGTTCGAGCCGGTCGGCAAGCGCGCTCGCGTAGTTTTCAATATCGGTGATCATCTCGCGCGTGTGGCCAAGGAGGAGATTGTAGCCGAACACGGAGGGAATCGCGACCACCAGGCCGGCGATGGTGGCCAGCATGGCGCCCGAGACGCCGGGCGCGAGCTGTTGGATGCCCGCGGTCTGCTGCGTGGCGACGGCGCTAAAGGCCTCCATCACGCCCCACACCGTGCCGAGGAGGCCGATGAACGGCGCGCCGGAGACGATGGAGGCGAGAAAGATCATGCTCGATTCGTAGCGCAGGGTCTGGCGCGAGATCGCGCGCTGGATGGCGTTTTCCGCGTGCTCGAGGCAGGCACGGCGATTGTCGATGCCCTGCTCCTTGCCGATGGCGGCCGCGCGCCAATAGGCCTCCATCGCATCGGCGTAGAGATCGGCGTAGGGGATGGTGCGCTTGTTGCGATACGACTCCGGCAGATCGAGGAGCGTCCGCTGGTCGCGTAGGTGCTGGTCGAAGCTGCGATTCAGCATCCGGAGACGCTTCAACTCGAAGTGCTTTCCAAACATGACCGTCCAGGCGATCAGGCTGAAGAGCGCGAGGCCGACGACGATGATTTTGTCGACGACGCCGCAGCGTTCGAAGATTTCGATGATGTTGGCCGAAGCGAGGAAAGGCGTGGCGGAGAGCAGCGCAACCATGGTGAGTTGAGGAAGAGTTGGCGGGTTTGCCCAGTGCGTTCAACGGAAAAGCCCGCAGAGTTGCTCACAGACACCGAGCGGCCCAAAGCGTGCGCTTATAACCGCTGGCCCAGCACCCAACTCCGGCGAGTTGCAACGACCGACCGCTCTCAGCACCTGCCTTCGCACCGGACTCTCGAATTATCGCTGCTGGGTGGAGGTCCAGCGCACGAGCTTACCCTCTTGAAAATAGAAATACGTCGTCCGGGCCGGGACCGCTGATGTAAACGAATACACGACCACGCCCGGACCCACGCCCGGCGTCGCGGCGACAGGCTGCAGCGGCCCAGTGAGCGCCGCCACCTCGTCGACCGTCAGGCCCTGCGGATAAAGTCCGGTCAAGATCTCGCCCCGCGCGCTGGGCGACAACGCCGGATGCGAATTTACGTAGGCCTGGCGACGGCTTCGCTCTTCACTCGGCATCTCAGCGGCGCGCTGCGCCAATACCTGCTCCTGCATCGCGCGCGCCTGCGCGGGATCGAGCGAAGTCGTGCTGGAGCTCGAGGTGACTTTGACACTGGGATCACCCGCGGCCGCCCTCGCCCGCAAATCATCCATCTGCGCCCGCATCTGGTCGGCCGAGGTCATCGGCCCCACCCCCATCGTGCCCATGGGAGCCATCGGCGGACCGCCGGAATAACTGCCGGTCGACGACTCACAGCCGGCCAGCAAAATCAGCAAGGGAATAAAAGCAGCGCGAGGGGTCATGGTGGAAAAAGTGACTGAGATCAGTGCGACAGCAAAACAGGAAAATCGTTTCGCGTCCTTATCGCCGCGAGCGCGCTTTGAAGAACTTCTTCACATCGGCGAGCGAGCGCGTGTTAAGCACCGCCTCCCGCGTCAGCCACCCTTTGCGCGCCGCATTCACACCCGCGCGCACATGCGCGAGGCCCGAGGTTTCGTGGGCGTCGGGATTGATCGCGGTGAGCAGACCGCGCTCGGCGGCCTTGCGCCAGAGGCGCCAATCCATGTCGAGGCGCCACGGACTCGCATTGAGCTCGATCACGACCCCGTGCGCGATGGCCGCATCGATCACTTTCGCCGAATCGACCTTGTACCCCTCGCGCCGCAGTAACAATCGCCCCGTGAGATGGCCGAGCATCGTCGTATAAGGGTTCTCGATGGCGCGAATGATGCGCGCCGTCATCTTCTCTTCATCTTGCGCAAAAGCGTTGTGCACCGAGGCGACAACGTAGTCCAATTTCGCCAGCGTCGCATCGTCGAAATCGAGCCGCCCGTCGGCCAAGATGTCGCACTCGGTCCCGCTGAAAACGTACGTCGAGAAACGCTTCGAAGCATTGAGGGCGGCGATCTCATCGACTTGCTTCAGCACACGCTCCTCGGTGAGGCCGTTGGCCTGGAAACTGGCCTTCGAGTGATCGGCGATGCCGAGGTATTCCCAGCCCAAGGCTTCAGCCGCAGCGGCCATCTCCGCGAGCGTGTTACGCCCGTCCGAGGCGGTTGTGTGATTGTGAAACGCCCCGCGCAAATCCCTCAGCTCGATGAGACGCGGGAAATCGCCCTTCTCCGCAAACTCGATTTCCCCCAGTCCCTCGCGCAGTTCCGGCGAGATGAATTTCAGTCCCAGCGCGCCAAACAATTCCTCCTCCGTCGTGATTCCATTTCCGTCCTTCTTCTGGCCCTTGAGCTTCTCCGCTTTCTCCTTCGCGGTCCCCTCGCCTTCCGCGGGCACGAGGCCCCACTCGCTTAAGCTGAGACCACGCGCGAGCGCCCGCTGGCGCATCTGGACATTGTGGTCCTTGGAGCCGGTGAAGTGATGGAGCGCGAAGACAAACTGTTCCTCGGGTACGATGCGTAAATCGGCCTGCAAGCCGCTCTCAAAGCGCACGCTGGCCTTGGTCTCACCCTTGGCCGTCACCTCTTTCACTCCGGGCAGCGCGCAAAACCAATCGACCACCGGCGCGACATCCGTCGCGGCCACGAGAAAATCCAAATCGCCCACCGACTCCATGCCGCGTCGCAAACTGCCCGCCGACTCCGCGCGTTTCACCTGCGGCAGCGAGCGCAATCCCTTCACGATGGGCTCCGCCACCTCCGCCGCATCCCACCACAGGTGGCGCTTGCCGTAAGCCTCGCGGTTTTTGATGCCGGCGACGATTTTCTCCTGCGTCTTTTCGCCAAAGCCCTCGAGCGCCGCGACCTTTCCCTCGGCACACGCCTGCGACAGCGCCGCGATGGTCGTGATGCCCAGCTTATCGTGCAGCGCGCGGATTTTCTTCGGGCCAAGACCCGGAATCTGCAACATCTCCGCCAAACCGGGTTCAACCGTGGCCTTTAGTTTTTCGAAGAACTCCAGTTTGCCGGTCGTGTAGAGCTCGGTGATTTTCTGCACGAGCGCCTCACCAAAGCCCTTGATCGTGCCAAGCTTTTCCTCGGCGATCAGCCGCGCCAACTCCGCTTCCTCGATCGCCTCCAGCGCCCGCGCGCCGGTCTGGTACGCGCGCACCTTGAACGGATTTTCGCCCTTCAGCTCCAATAGCAGCCCGATTTCAGTCAGCACATCCGCGATCTCGTTCTTGGTCATGCTCACGGACTAATTCGAATTCTCAAAATCCCAAATCGAAAATTACCCTACCTTTACCTCGCGGTTTAAAACTTTAACCGCGCGGTCCCGATTTAATTCGAAAATCCTAAATCGAAAATCGTAAATTCTCTTCATGCCGTTCTCCTACCTCCGCACGATCCGCCTCGCCGACACCGACGCCGCCGGCGTGGTATTCTTCGCGCGCACCCTCATTCTGTGTCACGAAGCGTACGAGGAATCACTCGCGGCGGCAGGGCTGGATCTCAACGATTTCCTCGGTCGCGCCGATATCGTAATTCCGATTTCGCGCAGCGAAGCCGACTACAAACGCCCACTCTGGATCGGCGAAAAGGTGCGCATCAGCGTCACGCCGTCACGGCTCACCGAAAATTCTTTCGCGATTCGCTATGAGATCACGAAGCTCGGCGCGGCGGAAAAAAGCGCCGCCGTGGCCCGCACCGAGCACGTTTGTATTTCGCCTTCCAAGCGTGAGCGTGTCGCGATGACCGCCCCGCTGGCGAAGTGGGTCGACGCCGGCTAAAAAAGAAGCCGCGCGCAAGACTGGTAACCGACAGCCAGAGCCGCCGGTCACCAGCACTTGCGCGCAGCCGGTGAAACGATCGATTGCTCGACCGTTGGTGAGTGCGCCGCGACCGCGCCTCCGGTGAAGGAGACCACGGTCGCGGAACACGGCAGCGCCAAGGTGGACCCCTCCCGCGCCGCTAAAGTGAAATTCGCCATCGCCACTAAGACCACGCGTTCAAGCCGCAAGCGGCCGTTTGAAGCGACGGGCGTACAAGTAGAGATCGGCCGCGAGTTGCGTCTCGACGCTCACGCCGGCATGAGCAGAAAGGGGATACCCAGCGCGCTTTGCCGTCGAGGAACGGCGCGGCGCGATGCGGCGCATGATCGAGGGAGTTCCGTCACTAGTACGAGAATTGGCGTTCATGCGCTCACCTTATCCCGGAGGGTGGGACATAGCCTGACCTACCTTTGATTATTTTAATATTTTCCGCGCCAAATTCGCCGCCTATTTGGTTTCAGCCTGGCGCTTCACCCACGCCTGCAAGGCGGCGCGATTCAGTTTCCCCTGCGCATTGCGCGGCCAGTCGGAAGCCGCAATGGCGACGTAGCGCTTCGGGTATTGATAAGCGAGCAGACTACTTCCTTCGAGGGCGCGCGCGATGGTCGATCCTGAAATCATGTGGCTCGTAGAAATCGGGTAACATGCGACCACCGCCTCACCCCATTCAAAATCAGGCACACCGATCACCCCGACATCAGCGAAAAGCCCCGTCGCGCGTAATGCGGCCTCGACTTCGGCCGGCTGCACTTTTTTTCCACCGGTGATGATCATCGCATCGCGTCGCCCGGCGATGTGGAGGTGCCCGCGCTCGTCAAGAAACCCGAGGTCTTCGGTGCGAAATTCGAGCTCGCTCCTGACAGCCGGAAAGTAACCCCGGTACAGCGAATCGCCCGCGATGCGAATGAGTCCCTCGCCGGTGATAGTCACCTGCGCATGAGGCAGCGGCGTTCCGCTGCTGCGCGCCCCGGCTAAGAATTCCTCTGGCCGCAGCGCGGATATCATCGCCGCCGTTTCAGTCATGCCGTAGCTGAGGGAAATCGGGAGCTTCGCGCGGGCCGCCGCCTCGGCTAGCTCCGGCCACACCGGCCCTCCGCCCACGAAAATAATTTTAAACCCGCGCAGCCACTCCACCGCATCCGGCATTTCGAGCAAGCGCTGCAGTTGCGTCGGCACGAGCGAGATCACCCATTCGCCCGCGCTCACCTCCGGTCGCATGCCCGTTTTTAGTTCGGCCCAGCTCCACGGCAGATACGTTCCGCCCGTCACCGCGCAGCGCATCCACGCCATGAAGCCGCTCACGTGGTGCATCGGCAGCAGCCCGACCGCATTCACCCGCGTGAGACCGAAGTGAGCGCAAAATCCCCGTACTGCGACCGCAATCGTATCCTGGTCGTGCCGCGCAAATTTTAGCGCGCCACTCGTCCCGCCACTCGGGATCATCAGCCAGCCGCGTTCCGAATCTTCCTCACCCATCCGTCCCCGCGTGACCGCAAGTTCGACCGCCTGCTCCACGGCCAAGCGACGCGAAGCATCCCACGCCGGGTCAGCCAAGAATACTGCGCCCCCCTCGCGCACCGCCGAGGCCAAGGCACTCATAAAATTCTCCGCGCGCTCCGCCGCGATCACGCAGGCACTGGCGCTCGCAGCCTGCATGGTCGTCGCAGCCGCACCGAGCTTGCGGGCTAACTCAGCGCGTTCCATACGGCCTCCGCGTCGAGTCGTTCCACATCTTCTCGCCTCAAGAAAGGCATGGCTGTCGGGCCGTCGAAACGCGCATCCGCGAACAGCGGCCACACGCCGAAGCCCAGCGCGCGCACGCCGCCCTTCCATCGAAACGCCGCGCGCAGCGCCGCTTGCGCCCCGATGGCCGTCTCCAGTGCCGAGGAAAACACCACGGCGGCTTTGGCCTTTTCGAGTCGCGCCAGCGCACTTGCCACATCGCCGAGCAGCGAAGTCTTCACTACATACACTCCGGGCCATCCGGCGCCGAGCCAACGCTCCAAATCTGTTTCGCCCACCAGCGATTCATCGAGCGCGATCGGCGTCGGCCAATCACCCGCGAGGCCGAGCAGGAGATCTTCCGCCCCCCGCGCCTCACGCGCGATCGGCTGCTCGACAAACTCCACCGGCCGCTCCGCGCAGCGCTCCAGCCACCGCTCCGCCCTGCGCCGATCCCACGCGCCGTTGGCATCGAGTCGCAGCTTCGCGCCGGAGGGCAGAGCGCCACACACATCGTCGAGGAGCGCGAGTTCATCTGCGAGATCGCCCACGCCGACTTTCCACTTGAAGGTGCGAAACCCAATTTCAGCGCGGAGCGCGATCGCGGCCAGCGCGGCCCGCCCCGATGGCAACAGTGCGGCGACAGGTAAATACTTCGGCGAGCCGTCGTCGCCCTCATTCGATAGCCGCTCCTTCTCGCCGCGTTCTGCTTCGCGGGTGAGCATGTCTCGCGCGGCGGCGAGAGCGTTCCGCAGGCAGGCCAGGCGTCGGGGCGTTTCATCCAGATGCTCCACCTCAACATAGCCGCCATTCGGGCCACCGCCAAGCGTGCGACATGCCTCCTCCACCTCATCCGCCGTCTCCGTGCCAAACCACGGGATCACCGCCGCCTCACCGCAACCCGCCCCACCCGCTTCGTTTTGCAGGCGCACGATCACGCCGTCGCGCTCCGTCCATACCCCATGCGCCGTGCGCACCGGGGCGCGCAGCGGGAGGCGGTAGCGGCGAAATTGAAAGAGGAGGCTCACGCTTCCACGTCATACACCCAAGGCCCCGCGCGCAAACCCGACTTTCTATTTGCGCTTCGCCGCAACGAGCATACTCCGTTCATGGCAACTTATGACGAAGGTTGCCAAGTCCTCTACCGCCCAAGCTGCGTCCGCCGACGCCGAGTTCTACCTGTCGGCCGACGCCTTTTTCCGGGCCAATCTCCCGACCGCCTTGACGTTCGATGACGTCTCGCTCGCGACCCTCTACTCCGAGATTCTTCCGAAGGACGCCGATACTTCGACTATCCTGAGCGACGCCCTGCGCCTCCAGATTCCCGTGATCTCGTCCGACATGGACACCGTCACCGAGTCGCGCATGGCCATCGCCATGGCGCTCAACGGCGGCCTCGGCCTTATCCACTACAACATGCCGGCGCGCGATCAGGTGAAGGAAGTCGCCCGCGTGAAGCGCCACATCCACGGCCTCATTCAAGACCCGATCACCGTCGCCCCCGATCAACTCATCGGCGACGTGTTGAAGATCATCGAGGCCAAGCGGTTTTCGTTCTCCACCTTCCCCGTCGTCGAGGCCTCCGGTGTCCTCGTCGGCCTCCTCTCCGGCAATGTCGTCAAGGATCGCTACAAGACGAAGAAGGTCGCTGATGTGATGACGCCCCGCGCGCAGCTCATCACCGAGAAGCAGCGCGCCGTCGCCAAGGACCCGATCTCCGCCGCCGATAAATTTTTCACGTCCAACATCGGCATCAACAAGATGCTCGTCGTCGACGATGCCGGCCACCTGCGCGGCCTCATCACCAGCTCCGACGTCGAGAAGATCACCGCCGAGGCCAAGTCTCGCCGCAAGCCCGCGCGCGATTCTCAATTCCGCCTCGTTGTCGGCGCCGCGCTCTCGACCATCCGCCAGCCCAATGGCGATCTCGACCGCGACAAGATCATCGATCACGTCAGCCAGCTCGTCGCCGAGCATGTCGACCTCGTCGCCGTCTCCACGGCCCACGGTCACACCGCGGGCGTCGGTGACGTCGTGAAGCTCGTGCGCGGTGCGTTTCCCGACCTCACGATCATGGCGGGCAATGTCACGAGCGCCAGTGGCGTCGCGTTTCTCGCCGATTGCGGGGCCAATGCGATCAAGATCGGCCAGGGCCCCGGCTCCATCTGCACCACGCGCATCGTCGCGGGCGTGGGCATTCCCCAACTCACCGCCCTCCACGTCGCCGGCCAGGCGGCCAAGGCCAAGGGCGTCCGCCTCATCGCCGATGGCGGCATCACCAAGAGCGGCGACATCGTCAAAGCTCTCACCCTCGCCGATGCCGTGATCCTCGGCGGTCTCCTCGCCGGTTGCCGCGAAGCTCCGGGCGAGATCATGGAGATCAGCGGCAAGGTTTATAAACAGTACCGCGGCATGGGCAGCCTCTCCGCCATGAAAGCCGGCAGCGCCGCCCGGTATGGCCACGACAAAAACGATCAGACCCGCAAAGTCGCCGCCGAGGGCATCGAGGCCCTCAAGGAGGTCAGCGGCTCGGTCGACGACGTCCTCGGCACCCTCATCGGCGGCGTGCAGAGCGGCATGGGCTACCTCGGCGCGGCCAATCTCGCGGCCCTCCGCGAAAAGGCCCGCTACATCCGCATCAGCCCCGCCGGCCAAAAAGAAGCCGCCCCGCACGACGTGATCGAGGTCTCCACCCGCACCAGTAGCGCATAAACTCTACACCATGGTCGATTTAGCGCATCTTGCGCTTCGGCGAAACGTCTTTTACCGTCAGATATGAAAAAGACGTTTCCTCTCCAAGCCCCGGGACTCGTCGCTGCGCGTGTCATCGAAGCGATCAAGTATGACGTGCGCAAATACGTGAAGCGCGAGCGCGGCAAGAAGCTGCCCGAGGGCTTCGATACTTGGGATTTTAGCTGCAAGGTCGGAGCCAGTGCGGTTTCCGCCGAGGCCAAACCGCTCGACGAAGTCGGGCCCGCCATCGACGAGGTCGCCAAGCTGGGCGCGCCCGGCGTGTACGTCGAAATCGTCGCGACCCCCGGCCACCGTGCCCCACGCATCGCCGCGGTGAGCACGGCGAGTGCGGCCCAGAGTCCAGCAGAGACTGCCGATACACCGCCGGTGAGTGAGTGAAACGGTGAAACGTTTGTTGCCGGTGTAGGGGCGTCGCTCGTCGACGCCCGTTGAAAAAGGACGGACGCGCTTCGCGGGCTCCCCTGCGAAAATCTCAAATCCGACCGTACGCTGTACGATTACAAGAGCGAGTAGCCGACAACAAAGGGTGCGGGCCAATTTCTGGTAACCGCGAGCGCCCGCACGTTGACGGATGACCATTCGCTAGCGCACGCGGCTCTAAATTTATGGCAACCGCTTCACCCGCGCATGGCCGAATTTAATTCCGCCGGTGGCATGCCCAGCGTGACGAAACTAAACGTCCCCTTCTCCTGCACTTCGCGCGCGGCATCGCGCAGTCCTGTCATGGCCGCCCGGTAGAATGAACCCGCGAGGCTAATGCGCCGCACGCCGGCCTCCGCGAGCTGCGCCACGGTCACCGCGCCGTTTTGCATGGTGCCCACGACATTGACGGGCTTCGTCACCGCCGCGCACACCGTACGCACCGACGCAAGATCCGGTAGGCCCGGCGCGAAAAGTACCTCCGCGCCCGCCTGCTCGTAGGCTTGCAGGCGCTTGATGGTATCATCCAAATCCGGTTTGCCGCGCAGGTAATTTTCCGCCCGCGCCACCAGCATGAAGGGGAACGGCAATTTTCTGACCACCTCCGCTGCCGCCGCGATGCGCTCGACCGCTAGCGACAATTCATAGGGCGCAACACCACCCGCCGCATCCTCAATGGAGCCGCCCACCAAGCCGATCTCCGCCGCGAGGCGAATCGTCTCCGCTGCATCGTGCGGCGTATCGCCAAACCCATTCTCCAAGTCCGCCGAGATCGGCAGATCGGTGGCCTCGACCATCGCCTTCGCCAGCGTGAGCACGTCCGCGCGCGCGATGCCATAGTCGCGTCGGCCCAGCACGCCCGCCGCCGCGTAGCTTGAGGTCGCGAGCGCCTGAAATCCCAGCGCCTGCAGCAATCGCGCCGACCCAGCGTCCCACGGATTCGGAATGACAAACGTCTGCGGTGCGAGGTGCAGCGCACGAAACCGCGCGCCCTTTTCAGCTTGGGTGAGGCTCATGCCCAGGAGTTTTCACGCACCGCGCGAATTCGCCAGCTCTACTGGCGGCACGAGTAATACAGAAAGCCAAAATACCTTTAACCACAGATGAACACGGATACGGACTCAAACAAGGGAAACCGCGAAGAGACGTGAAAATGACTAGAGATCTTCGCGTCTCTTCGCGCGCTTCGCGGTTAATAAAATCCGATCCGGAAACCCGATGGTAATATTCGCGGATCGAATCCGTGTTCATCTGTGTCCATCTGTGGTTCAAGAAAATCCAGCTTCGTTTTTTCCAGGTTTAATCCTCGCGCCATTCCCGATGTCGGAAGGGCTTCGCGCCGTCGGTCTTCTGTTTCCAGCTCGGCCTGCTCGCGAGCGCCCCGGGCTTACGATCTTTGGGGGCCTTGGCGTCCTGTTCTGCCTTGAGCTTCTCGAACGCCTCGAACCGCGCGCGCCGAAGTGTGCCGGCCTCCAGCGCCGCGCGCACCGCACATCCGGGCTCGTTGGTATGCGTGCAATTCGTGAAGCGGCACTTCAGTGCGAGGTCGCGCACCTCGGGAAAGGTTTCGTCGAGCCCGCCGTCCGCGCCCCAGAGTTGCAGCTCGCGCATCCCGGGGGTGTCGATCACGAGCGCGCCGGAGGGCGTGAGCACAAGTTCGCGGCGCGTGGTGGTGTGGCGGCCCTTGCTGTCCTTTTCGCGCACGTCTCCGATGGGCAGCGCGCCTTCGGGGTCTTTGACGAGGGCGTTGATGAGGCTCGATTTTCCTACACCTGAGGAACCGATAAACGCGAGGGTGCGTCCCGGCTGACAATAATTCGCCGTGAGTGCTTTCAGGCCTTTGCGGGTCACCGTGCTCGTGATGCACACCACCACCCCGGGCGCGAGCAATTCGACTTCGCGCTTCACCTCGTCGGCATCGTCAGCGAGGTCGGATTTATTGAGCACGATCACCGGCACCGCACCGCTGTCGTGCGCGGCGACCATGAAGCGCTGGATGCGCTTCGGGTTGTAGTTGCGGTCAAGTCCGCTCACGAGAAACACCGTGTCGATATTCGCCGCCACGATTTGCTCGATCTCCTCGGAGCCGGAGGCACGACGGGAAAATTTCGTGCGGCGCGGCAGCACGGCGTGGATATCCGCGCGCGACTCGCCTTCGCGTCGGCGCACCGCCACCCAGTCGCCCACGGCGGGAAATTGGTCGGGCGTGCGCGCGACATGGAAAAAGCCCCCGCCGCACTCGCCCAAGACTTCCCCGCCCGCGGTGTACACCGCGTAGAAATTACGCCGCAGCTCGCACACCACGCGCGCCGGTTCCAATCCCGCCGCGGCGTGCGGGGCAAAGGAGGCGGCGAAGGTGTCGTTCCACCCGAGGTCAGCGAGCGTCATGCAGCCGCCCATCGGAGCGGCGCGCGGGCTTTACTTCAACGTGAAACCCAGCGCCTCGAGTTCGTCCATCTTGAAGGGCGCGCTCGCGACAACGTCTTTTACGAGCGCCAGCGCCGCCGTCATCGTGGGCGCTTCCGCGATCGCATCGCCGTCATCCGAGTCGTGCACATGCACCGTCCACGCGCTGTCCGCGCTCGCGCGCAACTGCACTGCCGAGCCGTGCAAATAATTTCCCGGCAACCCCGGATTCGGGCCCGCGCCAGTCACGAGAAAGTGTGTGTGGATCGGGTCGTGCGCGACGACGACTTTCTCGTCGCCCACTAATTTGGGTCGGTGATGGGCGACTTTGCCTGCAACCGTCAGGCGAAACGTTTCCGCCTTCGCCCGCAGCGCAGCCGGCAGCGATTGCACGTACCGATCGAAGATCGCGCTGTTCGATTCCAACGTTTCTGGTCCGGCTTTTCCCGCGATCACCGCATCGAGGTTGCTCGCGTGAAACTGGGGTTTCTGCGCCAGTGAGCGGGCCGTGACATGACCGTTTTTGTGGTCGGCATCCGCGTAGACTTGGTGCGCGGCATAGAGTCGCTTCAAGGCATCTTGGTAAGCCGGGGTCATGGGCACTGCGCCCACGGGACTTTGCTCGATCAGATCAAGCACGGCATTATCGAACTTCTCGTTGGGGTTATGGGGCATCGCATCGTTCTGACAAACCGCGTGACCCGATACGAGGACCATTCTTCGCGGTTGTGTCTTCAAACCCCATGGGGGTCGGCGTGAGCGGGAAGGCGCGCGCGGCCAAGGCGGCCGAGGTGGAGGTGGGCCGCAGACCCATACCACCGAGGACAATACCGGCCGCGCGCGTATAACCGTTCACCTGCGGAGCTCGACGACCCCATGAGGTTTAAAGACACGCCCTAAATGGGTTGACCCGCCCCCGCGCTCGCCTAGCCACGCTAGCATGCTACCCCGCTTGCCTGCCGCCGCTTTGGGCCTGTTTGCATTGCTGTCGACGTCGTTTGCCGTCGCCGCCGAATCCGCCTCCGGGGCGGGCAGCGCGATCTATCAGGTCAATTGCTCGGCCTGCCATCAGCCCAACGGCGAGGGCGTGAAGGGGATCTTCCCTCCGCTCGCGCGCTCCGATTTTCTGCTCGCCGATAAAGAGCGCAGCATCCGCATCGCGCTCCAGGGCTATAGCGGCCCGATCACAGTCAACGGCACCGATTACCAAGGCGTGATGCCCCCGCCACCCGCGATGGACGACCAGCAGGCCGCCGACGTCCTCAGCTACGTGCGCAACTCCTGGGGCAATTCCGGCGAGCCCGTCACCGCCGCCGAAGTCGCCAAAGTCCGCGCCAGCCTCTCCTCCGCCGACGCCAACGCCAAGGACCCGTACGCCCCGCTCCCCAAGGCCCCAGCGGGCTACAAGCTCCGCGAGGTCGTCAAGCTCCCGGCCCACGGCATCCGCCTCGCGACGATGCCCGGCGTCGATTGGCTCCTGGTCCTCAACAACGGCGGCGAACTCTACCGCCTCGAGCCCGCCACGGGAAATCTCTCTCGCCTCCTCGTCGCCAAGGACTACGCCGACACCTCGCCCGGCAATATCGACGCCCTCGGCATGACGATCGATTCCAAGAAGCGCCTCTACATCGTCACCAACCAGCGCGTCGCCGAGACCCCACATCACATCAACCGCGTCGTCATCTACCGCTCCGAGCCGCTCGGCCCCACCGGCGTGCCCGGCAAGCTCAAGGCCTGGCTGCGTACGAGCTACCCGTGGGGCAACAGTTACTACAACCACGGCGTCTCCCACATCGCCGAGGGTCCCGACGGGATGATGTATGTCAGCAGCGGCGCGCGCACCGACGGCGGCGAGACCGATGGCGGCGCGCAAGGCAAGGCCGACATCTATTGGAAGGGCGGCGAGACCGACTACACCGCCGCCCTCTGGCGCATCGACCCCAATGCCGAGGTGCCGAAGATCGAGGTCTTCGCCCGCGGCATCCGCAACGCATGGAGCTTCCAGTGGAACGATCGCGGCGAACTCTTCTCCGTCACCAACGGCCCCGACGCCGACATGCCCGAGGAGATGGACCTCGTGGAAAAGGGCAAACACTACGGCTTCCCGTACCAGTTCTCCGATTTCCCCGCGACGCTGAAGCCCTACCCTTATACGCCCGCCGCGCCTCCCGGTCTTGTATTCACTCCGGCGATACGCAGCTTCGGACCCGCCGCCGGCGGCACCGCGACGAAACCGATGGCGACCTTCGACGCGCACTCCTCACCCGCCGGCATGATCTTCTGCGGACCCGACTGGCCGGCCGCCCAGCGCGGTAAGTTTCTCATCGGCCGCTTCGGCAATCTGATTCGCGAGATCGACGTCGGCTACGATCTCGTCTCCGTCGGCCTCAAGCGCAATGCCAGCGGCGTCTACGAAGCGCAGGTGGATACCTTCCTCGCCCCCCTCGCCCGCCCCGTGGACATATTGCAGGTCGGAAAAAAACTCTACATCATCGAGTACACTCGTCCGCTGAGCCGCCTCACCAACCGCCCGATGAACCCCGGGCGTATTCTCGAATTGAGTTGGTAAAAGCGCCCCGCCTCTCCGCATCTCACACCCACTCGCATTTCTCCGCATCTGCCAGTCTCCCGTTCCCCGCGTCTCACCTTCTCCTTTTTTCCGGGTCTTTCCCGAGCCGCGCAACTTTCACCCCACCCGCCCTGTCTCATGCACCTCCTCCGCACCCGTCTCCTCTCTCTCGCCCTCATGTCCGCCGCCGCCCTCACCACTGTCGCCAGCGCCGCGGAAAAAGAATTTTACGTCTATTTCGGTACCTATACGAAAGCCCCGAGCAAGGGCATCTACCGCTCGAAGCTCGATGTCGCCACCGGCAAGCTCTCGCCCGCCGAGCTCGCCATCGAGGCCAAGGACCCCGCGTTTCTCGCACTGCACCCCAGCGGTAAATTCCTTTACGCCATCGACGAAAGCGCCGACCCGAAAAAGACCCCGACCACCGGCGTCAGCGCCTACACCCTCGATTCCAGCACCGGCGCGTTGAAGCTTCTCAATCAGCAAACGGCGAGCGGTCCCGGCCCGTGTCACCTCAGCGTCGACTCCACCGGCAAGACTGTCCTCGTCGCCAACTACGGCGGCGGCTCCATCTCCTCCATCGGCCTTGAGGCCGACGGCAAGCTCGGCGCGGTGGGCTCCTTCATCCAGCACACCGGCTCCAGCGTAAATCCCACCCGCCAAAAGGGCCCGCACGCCCACGAGATCGTCATCTCCGCCGATAACCGTTTCGCCTTCGTCCCCGACCTCGGCCTCGACCGCATCATGATTTACGATCTCGATGCCAAGCAGGCCAAGCTCACCGCGCACACGCCGCCCTCCGCCGTCATCGCGCCCGGATCCGGCCCGCGCCACCTCGCGTTTCACCCGAGCAACCAGTACGCCTACGTGATCACCGAGATGCTCTGCACCGTCGCCGCGCTGCGGTACGACGCCGCCAAGGGCACCTTCGCCGATCTCCAAACCATCTCCACGCTCCCGCCCGGCGAAGCGATCCCCAAGGGCACCAGCACCGCAGAGCTTCAGGTCCACCCGAGCGGCAAATTCCTCTACGGCTCCAATCGCGGCCACAACACCATCGTCGTCTACACCATCGACGCCAAGACCGGCCAGCTCACTTACGTCGAGAACGTCGGCACCCTTGGCAAGACCCCGCGCCACTTCGCCCTCGACCCCACCGGCACCTGGCTCCTCGCCGAAAACCAAGACTCCGCCTCCGTCGCCGTCTTCCGCGTCGATCAAAAGACCGGCAAGCTCACCTCGACCGGCCAACTCCTCGAGGTGCCCAACGCGGTCTCGGCGGTTTTCGTGCCAGTGAAGTGAGGGCTGCGGGGTAGAGCGGGCCTCCGGTATAGCGGCGAGCCCCAGCGAGCCGACTCCAAACGGAGCGGCGGTTTCCCAACCGCCGTTTCAGGACCTCCGCATCTCCCCTCGTTCCGCCCCGCCCCGGCTTTCCGGACCGCGCGTCCCCGTTCGCCCCCTCCCCCCGACCAGCACAGTCCCCCACTCGTCCGTCATTCGCCTTGCCGCGCCGCGTGCCGCCACGCATTAAAACTCTTCCGACGAATGAACATCCATCCGGCCAAAGAAGTTTTCGTGAGCCTCGCCGCGCAGGGCAACGTCATCCCCGTTTACGCCGATCTCATGGCGGACTTCGAGACACCCGTCTCCGCCTACGCCAAGCTCAAGGAGGCCGGCCCGTCCTACCTGTTCGAGTCCGTCGAGGGCGGCGAAAATCTCGCCCGCTACAGCTTCATCGGTTGCCGCCCGCGTAAGATTTTCGTCTGCGGCCCGGAAACCACCGAGATTCGCATCCCCGGCCAGCCGGCGCAGACCGTGCCCACTCCGCAAGACCCGCTCACGCTCATCGAGGCGGAGATGCGTGGTTACCAACCCGTCGCGCTCCCCGGGCTCCCGCGCTTTACCGGTGGTGCCGTCGGTTTCGTCGGCTACGAGTACGTCACCCGCATCGAGTCGACTGTGCCTGCTGCGGCCAAGGACGAGTTGGGCCTGCCGCTGCTCTACTTCATGCTGTCGGATTCGCTGCTGATTTTCGATCGCGCGAAGCAAACACTCCGGCTCTGCGTCAATGCCCACCTCCGCGACACCGATGCCGCCACCGCGTACGAGGCCGCCGTCGCCGAGCTCCAGCAGCTCTACGCGCTGCTCCGGCAGCCGCGCGCCCTCTCGCCCGCGCCGCTGATCGACCCGCCGAAGCTCACTATCCCGCTCGGCAACTTCACCAAGGAGCGCTTCGAGCAGGTCGTCGAGGACGGCAAGGAGTACATCCGTTCCGGCGACATCATCCAGTTCGTCCCCTCGCAGCGCTTCACGCGCGATTTCGCGAAGACGCCCCTCGACCTCTACCGCGCCCTGCGCACGGTCAATCCCTCGCCGTACATGTTCATTCTCGAGGCGGGCGATTTCTCGATCGTCGGCGCCTCGCCGGAGGTGCATGTGCGCCTCACCGATGGCCTCGTCGAGATTCGCCCCATCGCGGGCACCCGCAAGCGCGGCGCGACCCCCGCCGAGGACCTCGCCCTCGAAAGGGAACTCCTCGCCGACGAGAAAGAGCGCGCCGAGCACCTCATGCTCGTCGACCTCGCGCGCAATGACATCGGTCGCGTTTGCGGCTATGGCACTGTCAAGGTCCCCGAGATGATGGTCATCGAGCGCTACTCGCACGTCATGCACATCGTGTCGCAGGTTGAGGGCCAGATCGCGCCCGACAAGACCGCCTACGATCTCATGCGCGCCACCTTCCCCGCCGGCACCGTCAGCGGCGCACCCAAGATTCGCGCCATGCAGATCATCGCCCAGTACGAGCCCTCGCAGCGCGGCTTCTATGCCGGCGCCCTCGGTTACTTCGGCTACGACGGCAATAGCGACACCTGCATCATGCTCCGCACCGCCCTCCTCAAGGACGGCAAGATCCACATCCAAGCCGGCGCCGGCGTCGTCGCCGACTCCGTCCCCGCCTCCGAGTACCAAGAAACCGTCAGCAAAGCCTCCGCCCTGCTCAAGGCGGTCGCGATGGCGGAGCAGTTTTAAGGTAAAGGCTCTCGATCTCAATTCCGCCGTCTAGGTGCGGGTATGATTAAGGTCAGTTTTGTAAGTTAATCTAGCGTAGGCGGCTAGGGTAACTTCTCACGTGTCTCGTTTGCATTTTCGCCTCTCTTGGCGACAATTTGGCTTGTAGCGTCCGAGCGCGCCTCCTCGGCCTTCTGGCACGCCGCCCCTTCCACCCGGCCCGCCCTAAGAAAACTGTGACAGCTTCGTTACCCTAAATGGGTCGCTGCGACACAGCACTGTGCCAATCTTTCGCACCGGGCCGCGAAATAAAATGCATCTTCCCTCGTGAGGAGCGCGTTATTCAAATGGAACAGCGATAGCTACACTTCGGGAACAAAACATCCGTTCTCTTCCTCTAACCGTCACAGAGGTTCACTCAGGATCACCTATCATGCCCTCGAAATCAAAGTCGCTCCGCACCCAATCCGCTGACGATCCCGCCGCCTCCGAGGCCTCGACCGCCACCCTTACCGCCGCGCCCATGGACGCGCCGCCCTCCTTCCTCGAAAAGTCCGACTCCCCCGCCGCCGAGGCTCCCATCCCGCATGGCGAGCGCAGCAACCTCCAGCTCTACCTGCAAGAGATCGGCAAGACGCCCCTCCTCACCATCGAGGAGGAAATCCAACTCGCCCGCCGCATCCGCCGTGGCGACAAGGCCGCGCGCGATCACATGATCTCCGCCAACCTCCGTCTCGTCGTGAAAATCGCGATGGACTACAAGGACTTCGGCCTCCCCCTCCTCGACCTCATCAGCGAGGGCAACATCGGCCTCATCAAGGCCGTCGAGCGCTTCGACCCCCGCAAGGGCGGCAAGCTCTCCACGTACGCTGCCTGGTGGATCAAGCAGTCAATAAAGCGCGCCCTCGCCAACCAGAGCAAAACCATCCGCCTCCCCGTCCACTTGGTCGATAAGATCTCCAAGATGCGCCGCACCGCGATGAAGCTCACCGAGGAGCTCGGCCGCGAGCCCACCGACGAAGAGTTGGCCATCGAGCTCCAAATCCCGACCGCCAAAGTCGCCCACTTAAAGTCTGTCTCCGTTCGCCCCGCGTCCCTCGATGCGCCGATCGGCGAGGACGGCGACTCCGGCACCTTCGGCGAGATCGTCGGCGATGAAAACGCCGTCAGTCCCTACGAAGGCCTCCGTGACCGCAATATGAACAGCGATCTCGCCGCGATGGTCGATTCACTCGACAAGCGCGAAGCCGAGATCATCAAGCTGCGGTTCGGTCTCGATGGTCGCGACGAGCTCACCCTCGAGGAAGTCGGCCAGAAATTCCACGTCACCCGCGAGCGCATCCGCCAGCTCGAATACCTCGCGCTGACCAAGATGCGCAAGGCGATGGCGAAGCACGAAGCCGTCCGCACCGTCGAGGAAATCGAAGAGGAAGACCGCCAGCGCGAACGCATGGCCGTCATCCGCGAATTCGTCGAAAGCAAAAACAAGAAGCCCGCGCCAGCCTCGATCAAGCCAGGGCGGAACTGATCCGATCGCCATCTCGGCCCATAGTTTTAACGAGCCCGACTTACGTCGGGCTTTTTTGTTGGCCACTGCCTTTGCGAAGGCTGCCCTACGGCACCTGATAGACCTCGATCAACACCTGCCCCGTCGCATTTCCGACTCCGCTAACTTGCGCTGTATAGTTGCCCGGGCGAAGCGTCGGAAAATAAAAGGCACAATCCGCGGCGCCCAATGCCAGCGGAAAGGCCCCGCTCTTCGCGGCGATCTCTGCGAGGGTGGTGGCGTCGGTGCTCACTCCGCTGCTCCATCCGCTATTAACCCCGACGAGTTTGCCCGCGCTATCGTAGATGGAAAGAACTGGAGCGGAGAGTACTGCACTCACTCCAAATTGAGCCAGACCCGGGCCAATCCCACGCACCAGCACTCCACTCGTCTGATTGCCGCTAACCACAAAGCCGCTGATCAATGCGGAGTCTCCCGCGCCCGCCTTCGCCCGCGCAGAGATGTTGCTAAAGGTCCTGGAGCTCTCGCTCAAATCATAGACCTCGAGCAACGCCGCACCCGGAGAGGAATCCAAGGCAGAAATCACAGCGGTATAATTTCCCGGAGAGAGATCCAGCAGGAGCGCCGCATCATAAATCGTCACCAAAGGAAACGCCCCTGCCGAGCGCGCGGCGAAGGAGATCGCGGAGGAGCCATTCCAGATGCGATTCTGTCCCACTATTTTTCCGCTCACATCCATTACCGTTAAAACCGGCCACTCTATAAATTTCGAGACTCCGAATTGAGCCAAGCTCGGCCCCACGCCGCGGATCAACACCGGCGTTGGGCTGGGCCCATCACCCCGGACGACAAAACCGGCGATGATCGGCTTCTCCGCCCCAGTCACTTCACCGCGGATAGAAATATTCACGAGCCGCTGTCGGCTCTCCGCCGTGAAATTGGCCGGTGCGCTTGTCACGAGGCCCAACCCGTCGCCCACGGTCACAGTATAGCTGCCAGGTTCACTCGCTAGATACGAAACGGCGGTGGCACCGGCAATCGAGGTTCCATTCCGCAGCCATTGGTAGGTCAGCGAACCCGGCCTTTCGGGCGAGACGGCAAAGACGGAAAGGCGGCCCGTGCCCGCTTCGCCAGCCGTCGCGTCCTGAGGCGGTGAAACAATCCGCAGAGGACCTGTTGGGGGCACAAGCGCGACGATACCCGGTACGCTAGCAGATGTCGCATTGTACATGAAGACATCGCCCTGATTGTTCGCCGATAGATTATTGTACGGGATACGCGTTCCCGCCAACCCACCGCTCTGATCGAAAATTCTTGTCAGAAATCCGGTGGCGGCAGTCACCTTCCAAACCTCCCCTGCACTCCAAACCATCAGGTAAACATTTCCTTGGTCGTCGACCGTGAGTTCCGTATTGGCGCCGATTCCGGTTGAGCTGGCGGGCCAGGAAAAAAGAGTGTTGGTCGCGCCGTCCAAAGTCGTTTTCTGCAGATGGATGGCCACGAAGGTACTGGGGCGCGGGGCCGCTTCGGCCGTCAAGCGATAGCTGTTACCAGCTTTGTCGGTGTTGCGCTGCTTGGGCCAAGCCGCCACCGACTGGAAAGATGGATTAGGAACGAGCGTGTAATCCTGCGCCCTGAGCGAAGAGAGGTGAGTTACTAAATTCAGCGTGAGCGCCAGCCAGACGAGGAGATTAAAGCGCATAAGCGGCATTCGCCACGAGTTGAAGGCGAGTGCCTGATAGTTCGACAAAGCTATCGTCAAGACCCGCTACTCGATCATTACAGCACCGCTCTCTTGGTCTTCGTATCTCAATTTCCGTCCGGTTTGCCCCTGAACGGCAGCTAATCCATGACCCATGCCCATGGATGACGACCAATTGCTGCACGCCTACGCGACCGACCGCTCCGAGTCGGCCTTTCGCGAACTCGTGCAGCGCCACGGCGCGATGGTCTACGCCGTCGCGCGACGCCGTCCGGGCGTCGATGCCCACCTCGCGCATGATATCACGCAGCGCGTGTTCGTCTCGCTCGCGCGCAAAGCTCACTCCATCACGGGCTCGGCCAACCTCGTCGGCTGGCTCTTCACGGCCGCGCGCCTGGAGGCCGCTCGCGTCGTCCGTGCCGAGGCACGGCGGCACATTTGGGAGCAGAAGGCCGGCACCATGAATCACCCCGAGCACGACGCCTCCTCTTCGCCGGACGACGAACTCGATTGGGTCCAGCTCACGCCCGTTCTCGACGAAGCGCTCGCCACCCTCGCCGAGGCCGACCGTCAGGCCGTGCTGCTCCGCTACTTCTCCGGCCGCTCCTTCGCCGAGGTTGGTCAGAGCTTCCAAGTCAGCGAAGACGCCGCGCGCAAGCGTGTCGACCGCGCCGTCGAAAAACTCCGCCAGCTCCTCAGCCAGCGTGGCCTCACCTCCAGCGCCGCCGCTCTCAGTGCGGCCCTCACTACCCACGGCGCCCCCGCTGTACCGGCCGAATTGCTCGCCGATCTCGCCCACAGCGCATGGCAGCAGGCCGCCATCATCAGCCCGTTAGTTCAACTCGGTCTCTCCATGAGTTCGTTCAAAACCGCCCTCACCACCGCCAGCGTCGCGCTCTTCCTCGCCGGGGCCTTCGTGATCTACGACACCTCGGCCCTCGCTCGCGCCGAAGCGGACCATTCCACCAGCCTCGCGACCCTCGCCGCGCTCAATGCCCGCCACGCCGCCGCGCAGCGCGAGCTAGCCACACTCCAGCAACAGGAAAACTCCGCGGCCTCTCGCCCAAGCTCCACCCAAGCCACCGCGCCAACGCCCAATGCGCCCTTCCCCACGGCTCCCGCCACTCCCGCGCCCACCGCCGTACCGCGTCCCTACTTGCTCGACCCCGCTTACCACGCCCTCGCCGCTGCCGCCTCCCAGGCCCGACGCCATCTTGAGTTCCAGCGCTTCTTCCGCCGGCTCCAGCTCTCGCCCGCCCAGATCACCGAGTTCGAGGATATCATGGTGAAACAAGATCGCGCCCTCCTCGATGCCCAGGCCGCGCGCGATGCGGGCCGCAACGAGCAGGACGTTTTCAAGCAAAGCGGTCCGGCGTGGAGCGGCGCGATGCGAGCCCTGCTCGGCGAAGACGGCTTTGCCGACCTGCAGGTCTACTTGCGCGGCAATGCGCTCCGCAACTTCGTCGATACCATCGCCGCCGTCAGCTACGAGAGCGGCGAGCCCCTTACCCTCGACCAAGCCGACCGCGTCATCGCCCTCGCGCTCGCCAACGACCCCACCTACCAGTCCGGCAAAGGCACCGACCCCGGCAAAGTCTCGTGGAATGCAGTCTGGGAGCCCGCCGGCAAATTCCTCTCGCCCACGCAACTCACCACGCTCGAAACCTCCGTCGAAGTCTGGGCGCTCTACAAGCAGATCGCTCTCGCCAAGAAGGCAGTCAACCCCGGCCCACGATGAAAACGCGCTTCCTGCTCTGGTCGCTCACCGCCGTCGTCCTCAGTGCCGCCGCGCTCTTCCACATCCGCGCATCTGGCCAGCAAGCCCAACTCGAAGCCGCCGCCCTCCGCGAGCGCACCGCCGCTCTCGAAACTCAGCGCCAAATTTCCGCTTCCGAAGAAAAGTCCGCCGCGCTGCGTAAACAAATCGCCGCCCGCACCACCGAACGCGATCGCGCCAATTCCTCCGCCACAAAATCAACTGACAACGTAGCCGCCGCCACTTCGCCCGCGTCCACTTCGGCCTCCGCGATTCCCGGCACCACGAACGGCAACGCGCCCGCATCCTCCACCGCCCCAGCCCCTGCTTCCAACGCTGCACCCGCCCTCGTCCTCAGCGCCGAGCTCCGCCAGATGCAGGCTCAGGCCTACGTGAGCGAGCAGCGCCTCCGCCTCGCCGCTCTGCTCAAGCGCCAGAACTTCGACGCCACCCAGCTCCGCGAATTCGACCGTATCCTCACCGACTACCAACTCTCCCTCCTCGACGAGACCCGCGTCACCGCCGCCGACCGCGAACAAGCCCTCAAGCTCCGCGACGAGCGCCTGCGCCCCCTCTTCGGCTCCGCCTTCGATCAGTGGACCGCCGCCACGCAAAACGAGCCCGCTCGCCTCCTCGTCTCGCAACTCGTCCAGCAAACCTTCCAAAGCTCCGGCGCCCTCACCACCGATCAAGCCAGCCAGCTCACCAACATCGTCCAAGCCCGCCGCACCCCAGCCTCCAAGGACCCCACCGCCCCGCGCTATGATTGGGACGCCATCCTCGCCGACGCCCGCCCCCTCCTCGCCCCGCGACAGCTAGAAGACCTCACCACCGCCCTCCGCCTCCGCCGCACCAACGAGCAAATGTCCGCGATGGCGAAGAAGAAATAGGACTCCGCCAGAGCGTTTTTCCCAAAACGGTAGCTGGTATTTTCTGGTAGCCGCGAGCGTGAGCGAGTGGATGAAACCACTACTCGCTCACGCTCGCGGCTACGACTCAATCAGACCGCCAGGGCTGGCCACTAGATCAAAACCGCAGCAGGAAACGTCGCGGCCAATTGTTGGTCAAAGGTCGCCAATTTCATCTCGCCGGTCATCGCCACCGTTGCGAGAAACCCGTCGGTGACCAAACGGTGCGTCAGTGTGTTCGGCATGGTCTGCGCAAACTCTCTATTCGCATAACCATCCGCCGGCTCCGCGAGGAATCGGTGATGCGGCAGGGCTATGATCTGCAATAGCTGGCGATAGGCAGCTTGCGGCGAGACATGATAGGGTACGGCCGGATTTGAACTGACGCGGATAAAAGCCAGTTGAGTGACCGCACAGGTCGCCCAGCCACGACGCTGCTCCCGTGTGAACCACGCATGCGCTCGCGCATGATGCGGATGATTCGGCCACGCGAGCGCAATCAACACATTCGCATCAAGCAGATGGCTGCTCATCGTCGATAATCGAGTTCACCAAGGTCGTGCTCAACGGCTTGGCGTCAGCGGGGACGTCGAATACGGGAAACCCCGAGCGCTTCTTCTTGGTCGAAGCTTTTTCCGCGTCCAATCCGCGACGAGCCCATTCCGAAATCACGCGGCCAGCGGACGTACCTTGAGCCTGAGCCATTTCCTTCGCCGCCCCCAGCACCGCATCATCGATCTCCAATGTCGTTCTCATCGCACCACGCATCATGATGTGTGATGCAGTGATGTCA
The DNA here is from genome assembly GCA_965227745.1 of Opitutaceae bacterium. Classification (GTDB taxonomy): domain Bacteria; phylum Verrucomicrobiota; class Verrucomicrobiia; order Opitutales; family Opitutaceae; genus GAS368. The sequence goes on from OZ245769.1 coordinate 1,321,019, forward strand.
AGATGTGCCCCAACTCGTCCGCGCGTCAGCGCCCACAAAAAAAGCCGCCCGGATTGCTCCGGGCGGCTTTGAAGTTTGAGCGATGTCTCGTCTGAACGAGTCGCGCCTTGCGGCGTTACTCCTTCTTGGAGGCCTCGTCGAGGATGTCGCCGAGGTTCATCATGTCGTTGCCGGCGCTGCGGTTGAGCGCCTCGTAGGCCGAGGTCTCGGCGGCGAGCTGCTCCGAGGAGTAGTTCGCGGCCTTGATCGAGAGGCCGAGGCGGCGCTCTTCGCGGTCGATCTTGATGACGCGCGCGCTGACCACCTGGCCAGGCTTGAGCACGTCCTTGATCTTCTCGATGCGCTCCTCGCTGATCTGCGAGATGTGCACGAGGCCGTCGATGCCATCCTTGAGCTCCACGAAGGCGCCGAAGGAGGTGATCTTGGTGACCGTGCCCTGCACGACGTCGCCGATCTTGAAGAAGGCGTCGATGTCGGACCACGGATCGACAGCCAGTTGCTTCATGCCGAGGCTGATGCGCTGCTGGGAGGAATCGACGTCGAGCACGATCGCGTCCACTTCGTCGCCCTTCTTGAGGACTTCGGAGGGATGATTGACCTTGCGCGTCCACGACATGTCGGAGACGTGCACCATGCCGTCGATACCCTCTTCGAGTTCGATGAAGGCACCGTAGGTGGTCATGTTGCGGACCTTGCCGCGCACGCGGGCGCCGATCGGGTAGTTATGGCGGACCATATCCCACGGATTCGGCTCGAGCTGGCGGAGGCCGAGCGAGATCTTCTGCTCGTCCTTCTGGATGCCGAGGACGACCGCATCGAGCTCCTGACCGACCTTGAGGAGTTCGGAGGGCTTGGTGATGCGCTTGGTCCAGGACATCTCGGTGATGTGCACGAGACCCTCGACACCGGGCTCGATCTCGATGAACGCACCGTAGGGCACGAGGTTGACGACTTTGCCGTGAACCTTGGCGCCGACGGGGAACTTGCGGTCGATCTCGTCCCACGGATTCTTCGTGGTCTGCTTGAGGCCGAGCGAAACGCGCTCTTTGTCGCGGTTCACTTCGATGATCATGACCTGAATTTCTTCGCCCTGCTTCACCATTTCGCTCGGGTGCGAGATGCGACCCCAGCTCATGTCGGTGATGTGGAGGAGGCCGTCCATGCCGTCGAGATCGATGAACGCACCGAAATCGGTGATGTTCTTGACGATGCCCTTGCGGACTTGGCCGGGTTGGATCGAGTCGAGGAGGTTGCGGCGCTTGTTGGTGCGCTGCTCTTCGATGAGCTCGCGGCGGGAGAGCACGATGTTCTTCCGCTCGACGTTGATCTTGAGGACCTTGAAGTCGTAGGTCTGGCCCACGTACTGGTCGAGGTTCTTCGGGGGCTGGATGTCGATGTGCGACGCCGGCATGAACGCATCGACGCCGATGCTGATGATGAGGCCGCCCTTGACCTTGGCCTTCACGCGGCCAGCGGCCACGGAGCCCTCGGGAAACTTGGTGAGGATGTTGTCCCAATTCTTCTTCTGCTCGGCGAGGTCGAAGGAGAGGACGGGAGCGCCGCTCTTGTCTTCGAGCTTCTCAACGAGCACCTCGATGGTGGAGCCAATTTGGAGCTCGCCGATGTCGAGGAACTCATGGGCGGGAATGACGCCCTCGGATTTGCCGCCGATGTCGACGACGACTTCGTGCTGGCGGATTTCAGTGATAACGCCCGGGACGATCGCGCCCTGCTTCAGTTTGTCGAAGGAGGACTGCTCGAGCAGTTCTTGCATGATGGAACTCATAACGCGTAAAACCAGCAAACCGGCCACCTGCTCCAGAGCTGCCAGCCCACCGGTGGTAGCCTCGCCCTTGTTGGGGGCAAAGCCATTGGTTGACTGTTTAACTGACGTGATGGGTCGACGGGAGCATCGCGGCAACGCCGACTTGACCGATATCTAAAACCGCGAACGGTCAGATTCCCGTATCCCTTCCTCTGTCGCAAGGAGAAAGTGGCCTGTAAGGGAGGGGCGCTTTTCAAGCGCCCCATCAGGAGGCCCGAACCGCCCTTGATGCGATCCCACTTTTTCCGCTTTCCTCTCCCTCAACGCTCATCTCTCAACTGCCCCCGCCCCTCACTTCTTCGGCGAATCCATCGCTATCTGCACGTTACGGAAAAACACCTCATATAGCGGCGTATCTTTGAGCGGGCTGCCCACGCCCATCCCGGCCCGGCTGCTCGAATCACTCTCGACGATCTCCGCCAACACCAGCGAGGCCTCCGTCAGGCCCTCGACCGCCTCGGTCAGCCGTAGCTTGAGCGTCACCTGCCGCGAACTGCGCAACGTATCGCCCGACGCGATCCCGCTCACCGCCTCCAGCTTCCCCTGCGCCGCGCCGCCGCTCACGAAGCGAAAGCCCATTTGCTCGACCGCCACCTTGGCCGCATCGTAGGTGGCGCGTTGCGACGCCTTAAACGTATGCGTGCGCGCCTGCTCCCGCGCGACGATCTTCTCGCGGACGTTGGAGCCCGCCTTGGACAGAGATTCGCAGCCGCACAGGGCGGCCAGCGGGAGAAGCGCGAGGAGCGCGAGGGAGCGTTTCATAAGAGGGTTTAGGCGGGCTGCTGCTGCGAAATGCAGTGCAGAGTGCCGAGACCCCAGACGAGTTCCAAGCAATCGATGGGAATGATCTGGCGGCCCGGGAAACACCCCGCCAGCACCTCCGCCGCCTCCGCGTCGCGCTTCGGCTGGCGAAACGCCGGCATCAGCACCGCGCCATTGATGACGAGGAAATTCGCATAGCTCGCCGGCATCTGCTGCCCATCGCACAGACAAGGCTTCGGCATGGGCAGCGCGACGACGTTGAACTTCTTGCCCTCCGGCGTGCGCAGCGCGTGCAGACGCTCGAGGTTTTCGAGGAGGATCGGGTAATTCTTATCGCGCTTGTTGCTCTCCAGCACCGTCACAATGCCGTCGGCGGAAAAGAACCTCGTCATGTCATCGATGTGTCCGTCCGTATCATCGCCGATGATACCGTCGCCGAGCCAGAGGATCGTCTTTACGCCGAGGTAGTCGCGCAGCGCCTGCTCGATCTGCTTCTTCGACATCTTGGGATTGCGGTTCTTGTTCAGCAGGCACGACTCGGTCGTGAGGAGCAGCCCCTGGCCATTCACGTCGAGGGAGCCGCCTTCCATGATCATGTTCTTTTCGAAGCGGCGCATGCCCAGCGCCTCGGCGATCTTGGGCGGGATGGTGTTGTCGAGATCGTAGGGCGGGTACTTGCCACCCCAGGCATTGTGCTCCCAGTCCGTCACGGCCACCTCGCCGGTCTTGTCGTTCTTCACGAAGATGGGTCCATGATCGCGGCACCACGCATCGTTCGTGGGATGATCGTAGAGCGTGACGCGGGAGAGATTCGCCTTCGCCTTGGCGATGAGCGACCACGCGCGCTTCTGCAACGGCTCCGCGACATTGATGCGCACTTCCTCGTAGCGGCTGATGTGCGCGACGATCTCGGCAAACTTCGCCGGGATCGGCTTAAAATACCCCGGCCACGTATTCAGGTTGTGCGGCCACGAGAGCCAGACCGCCACCTGCGGCTCCCACTCCGCAGGCATGCGAAAGCCAAGCGACGCTGGCGTGATTTTCTTCGCGCTAGTTTTTGGGCTGACGGTCGAGGACATTGTTTCTCGGATAAGCCGCATCCGGCGCAGGGGCGCAAGCATCGAACCGTGCCCGCGTAAAATCTTCCCCGCTCTTTCCGGCCGCAACCCCGCCCCGCGCCACGCTTTTTTCGCGCCGCCCGCATTTGCCCGTCGCGCCAAGCTGCGCATGGTCTGCCGCCCATGGCGCCCCCTTTTACCATTCGCCCAGCCACCGCCGCCGATGCCGCCGGCTACTTTTCGCTGGAGCAGTCCGCTTACTCGCCCGATCTCGCCGAAAGCGCCGAGACCTTCCTCGCGTACCTGCGCGTCTTTCCCGCCGGCTGCCAAGTCGCCGAGCTAGCCGGCCAACTCGCCGGCTATCTTCTTTCGTGTCCCGCACTGCGCACCGATCCGCCCGCGCTCAATCCCGCCGCGCTTACGCTCCCTCCCCACCCCGACACCTTCTTCCTGCACAACGTCACGGTCGCCCCCATCGCCCGCAACACCGGCCTCGGCTCCGCCCTCGCCCGCACCGCGCTCGAGATTGGCCGCCGCCTCGGCCTTCGCCGCTTTGCCTTGGTCTCGGTACAAGACTCCGCCGTCTTCTGGAAAAAGTTCGGCTTCGTCCCGCTCCTCGAACCACCCGAATCCATCGCGCGCAAACTCTCCACGTACGGTCCCACGGCCCAGTACATGGAGTACACCCTCGATGGGTAGGGCGCGTTATCCTTAACGCGCCGCTCAGAATGCTCGCAACGCAAAGCCTCGGCGGCGTCAGAATAAGCCGCCCTACCCCGAGGCATCGCCCGGTTTTGCTCTCAGCCCAGAGCTTTCCGCCCGACGCCCTCAGTCAATAAACCGCTTCGTCAAATCACCGTAGGCATCGATGCGGCGGTCGCGCAGGAATGGCCAGTGCGTCCGCGTCACGTCGACTTTGCCGAGGTCCACCGGAACGATCAAAATCTCTTCCTGATCGACGCTCGCCTTGGCCAAGATCTGGCCGCTCGTGCCGGCCACGAAGCTCTGACCCCAAAACTCCAAGCCGTCGCCGCCGATGGGCTGCTCGAGGCCGATGCGATTGATCGAGGCGACGTAGCAGCCGTTGGCCACCGCGTGGCTGCGTTGGATCGTCTCCCACGCGCCGTGCTGATTCGTGCCGTACTCGGCTTTCTCTTTCGGATGCCAGCCAATGGCCGTCGGGTAAAAGAGGATTTCCGCGCCTTGCAGCGAGGTAAGCCGCGCGCCTTCCGGGTACCATTGATCCCAGCAGATGAGCACGCCGATCTTGCCGTACTTCGTGTTCCACGCGCGAAAGCCGGTGTCGCCGGGCGTGAAGTAAAATTTCTCGTAGAACAGCGGATCGTCCGGGATGTGCATCTTCCGGTAGATGCCGAGCAGCGAGCCGTCCGCGTCGATGATCACGGCCGTGTTGTGATAAAGGCCCGAGGCGCGCTTCTCGAAGAGCGAGGCGATGATCACGACTTTGTATTTCTTCGCGATCTTCTGAAACGCGAGCGTGCTCGGCCCGGGGATCGGCTCCGCGAGGTCGAAGTACGCATGGTCTTCCGCCTGGCAAAAATACTGCGAGCGGAACAGCTCCTGCGTGCAGATGATCTTCGCGCCCTTTTTCGCCGCCTGTTCGGTGAGCGCGAGGGTCTTCTTGAGATTCGCCTTCGGGTCGGCGGAGCAGGCGTGCTGGAGGAGGCCGAGAGTGACGGTGGCCATGATATTTGGATTTCTGTTTTTCGATTTAACTCAACTGCTCTGACAGCGCGCCCGCGAACGACAGCCCGCCGGCGCGCGCACAACGGAATCAATAAACGACTTTATTCAATGGATATTCCACGATCCCTTCGGCGCCGAGCGCCTTGAGTTGCGGGATGATTTCGCGGACGACGCTTTCGTCGATGATCGTCTCGAGCGCGATCCAGTCCGGCGAGCTGAGCTGCGAGATCGTCGGATTACGCAGCGCGGGCAATGCCTTCACCACGCCATCGAGCGAGGCTTTGGGCAGATTCATCTTGAGGCCCACCTTTGAGCTCGCCTCGAGTGCCCCGCGGAGGAGCAGCGCGATGGTCTCGATCTTTTTCCGCTTCGCCGGATTCGCCCAGGCGTTTTTATTGGCGATGAGCTTGGTATTCGTCTCGAGCAAGGTGTCGACGATGCGGAGTTTGTTCGCGCGCAGCGAGCTGCCGGTCTCCGTGATGTCGACAATCGCATCCACGAGGTCCGGCACCTTCACCTCGGTCGCGCCCCAGGAAAACTCGATCTCGGCTTTCACGCCTTTTTTGGCGAAGAAAGCCTTCGTGGTATTCACCAATTCGGTCGCCACGCGCTTGCCCTCGAGGTCCGCGATGGTCTTCACCGCCGACGACTCCGGCACGCAGAGCACCCAACGCGACTTCAACGTCGAGGCGCGGCTGTAGACGAGGTCGCACACCTCCACGACGTCGGACTCGTTTTCCAAAATCCAATCGTAGCCCGTCAGGCCGCAGTCGAAGAATCCTTGGTCCACGTAACGGCTGACCTCCTGGGCGCGCACGAAGCGGCCATCGAGTTCGGGATCGTCGATGGACGGCTTGTAGGAACGCGAGCTGGTCGTGATCTTCCAGCCTGCTTTCGCGAAGAGGGTTTTGGTGGATTCCTCGAGGCTGCCCTTCGGCAGACCGAGCATCAGGAGTGGCGCTTTGTCGGACACGCCGTCAAGGGACACGCCACGGCGAGCGCCTTCAAGCACTTTTCACGGCACTACGAGTTACGGCCTCGTGTCGGCGCATTGGTTGACAACCCTTTCCTGCGGCGCAATACCCATGCCGTTCGGTCATGCCCACCACGATACCTCCCCGCACCGAGCCAAAACCCCTGATCGTCATCGTCGAGGACGAACCGGAGCTGGCCGCACTCATTTCGCTGCATCTGGAAAAAGCCGGCATGCACACCCAGGTGTGCAGTCGGGCCGCGCATGCCTCGAAGTTTCTCAAGAAGAACTTCGCCAACCTCCTGCTGCTCGACGTCACCCTCCCCGACCAGTCTGGCTTCGGCCTAATGGAAGAACTCAAGGCCATGGGCGTGACCGTGCCAGTGATCTTTCTCACGGGCAACATCGAGGAGCCCAGCAAGATCAAGGGCCTCGATATGGGCGGCGATGACTACATCACCAAGCCCTTCAGCTACGCCGAGCTGGTCGCCCGCATCCGTGCCGTCCTCCGCCGAACTGAGACCAAGGCCGACCAAAACGTCACCAAGAACGTCAAGATCAGCGACGAGCCGTTCGACTTCTGCGGCGCCACCATCACGCCCGAGCGGCTCGAAATTTCCTTTCCCGACGGCGTCGCGATCAAGCTCGGCCGCAAGGAGCTCGGCATCCTCGCCTACCTCAACGCGCACCAAGGCCATGTCATCACGCGACAGGCCCTCATCCATTCCGTCTGGGGCGTCCACGCCGACGTGAAGAGCCGCTCGCTCGACCAGTACGTCGTCAAGGTCCGCGACCTCTTCGGCGAACACGGCCTCGACCTCTCCAATTTCCGCACCGTCCACGGCATCGGGTATATCTTCGATCCGAAGGGCGTGTCAAAAGAAGGGCGCTGAGTACGCTCAGCCTCCTTCCCGCCTGACCCGAAAGTGACTGCGGCATCCTGCCGCAGAGTCTGCTGAGCAAATCGCGAGCGCAGCGAGCTCACTTTTTTAATGTTATTGGTATCACCTGAGGCAGCACCGGAATTGTAGCAGCGGCTTCCAGCCGCACCATTTCCGATCCGACTCTGCGGCAAGGATGCCGCAGTCACGTTATTGCAGGCACGGACACTTCAAAACAACTCCGCCTGCCGCTCCTGATAACGGTTCTTTGCCTCAGCTAGCGTCCCTTTCATTTCAAACGACTCCAGCAGTCGAAAGAGTTCCGCCGACTGCGGGGCGGTCTTCTCCGCCGCCACGGTCGGCAGCGAAAGATTGAGCGTCGTGAGTTTTAGGTTCATCCGCAGTTTTTCGATTCCTGCCGCGACGAGCGGGCGAAAACGCTCGGGCTTCAGCTCCGCCGCGTGCGCGATCACGCCCTCGAGGCTGCCCCACTCCGCGAGCCATTTCGAAGCCGTCTTCGGCCCGACGCCATCGATGCCAGGGATATTATCCGAGGTATCGCCCACCAGCGCGAGATAGTCGGCGATCTGCGCGGGCGGGACGCCAAATTTTTCCACGACGCCGGGCGCATCGAGCAATCGCCAGCCGAGCTTCGGATTAGCGGCCGGTGGCGGCAGCATGATCTTGATGCGATCGCTCACGATCTGTGCGAAATCTTTGTCGCTGCTCACGATGATCACATCATGTCCCGCCGCCGCCAATGCCACGGCCTGCGCGGCGAGCAGATCGTCGCTCTCCACGCCGTCTTTCTCGATGCCCACGAAGCCCATCGCCCGCGTGAGTAACTTTACGGGGTCGATCTGACGGCTGAGCGCCTCGGGCATCTCTTCGCGCTGCGCCTTGTACTCCGGATGCAAGAGCAGGCGATCCTGCGACCCACCGAGATCGAAAAACACCAGCGTGGCCTCCGGCTTCTCCTGGTCGTTCAGCTTCCACAGCGACTTCACCCAGCCATGCAACGCACCGGTCGGAAATCCATCCGCGCGGGTCAGCTCCGGCAGCGCAAAGTAACAGCGGTAGATGAGATTAAAGCCATCGACGAGGAGCCATTTGGACATGGCGGATGATGAAAGCGCGAGCCACGCACTGGTCAACTTCCGCCAGCCAGTCCGCTTCTTTCTCTTTCTCGTAATCTTTCTCTTGATCTCGGGCCTGAGCCAAATCGGCCAGCCCCTGACGAAAGAGAAAGATTAAGAAGAAAGAGAAAGATCTCCTTTCTCCGTCCCTTACGGATCGACGTCGTACACCTCGACGATGCCGATGCCCGTGCCGTTGTTCACGCCGGCCAGTTGGACCGTGTAGGCGCCCGGGGCGAGCATGACCAGCATCGCGGCGTCCTTGCTGCCGTTCGCCAGCGCAAAGGCGCCGCTCGCGGTGGCGGCCGCCGCGATGTTGGCCGCGTCGTCGCCGCTCGCCCAATCGTCGTTGATCTTGATCGTGGTGCCAGCGGCGTCTTTCAGCGTGATGATCGGATCCGCGAGCACGGCATTTTGGCCGATACCGAAGTTCCGCAACGTCGGACCGACACCGCGGATCAACATGCGCCGCGAAGCCGCGCCATTGATCACGAAGCCGGCGATCAGAACATTATTACCCGTGCCCACTTCGCCGCGCGTGGCGACGTTGGAGGCCTTGGGGCTAGTCGCCGTGGCGACGGTCGCGGTGGCATCGTAAACCTCGATCAGCACCACGCCGCTGGAGTTGGCCGCGGGTCCGCGGGCTTGCACCGTGTAGCTGCCGGGCGTGAGGGTGGCGAGGATGGCGGCATCCTGGGAACCCTGGACCAGGCTAAACGCCCCGACTCGCGTCGTGGCCTGCGTGAGGGCCTGAACCGCTGTCGTATTGGCTGCCGCATTCGCGTTCTGCGTGCCCCAGTTGTCGTTCGTGAGGATCGACTGGCCCGCGGCATTGAAGACCTCGAGCTGGGGATTTCCCAGCGCGCCCGTGAAGTTAAACGGCGCAGCCGTCAGTGTCGGGCCGACCACGCGGATGAGCATCTGCCGCGTCTGGTTGGCCGGCGCGCCGGTCGGGTTGGCAACCACGAAGCCGCCGATGAGGATTTGGTTGCCGCCGTTGGTCACACCGCGAGTGGAGATATTGGCCACCCGCGTCGGCGTATTCGTCAGCGTGAGGGTCGCCGGATCGCTCGTCGCGGAGCCGGCTGTCGTCGTCACCACCACATTGTACGTGCCCACGCGCGTCGTATCGACGTTGGTCAGGCTGAGTGTGGAGGTCGTCGCGCCCGCGATGGGTGTCCCGTTGAACAACCATTGGTAGAGGATGGGCGGAGCGCCCGTCGCCTCGACGCTGAAGATCGCGCCGGAGCGCGGCGCGAGCACGAGCGACTGCGGGTGCTTCACAAAGGTCACGTAGCGATAAGTGTAGAGCACGTCATTGAGCAGCGAATTGATGCGCGTCGCATCGTCGGGCATCGCCACCAGCTGACTCACGCGGACCGCGATGGCATCAGTGACATCCTTGGCCGTCTGCGACGGCGAACTCGAAGGGCGATCGATCTGATAGTACAGCGCCGCCGCCTTGGCCTTGGCGAAGAGCGGCGTGTTGGTCGAATTCGTATTCGTGATGAATTCCGCCAGCGCGACGTTGAGGCCCGCCACGGTGTAGCCGCGGCCGAGCGTGGCGGTCGTCGTCGTGTTATTGCGGAATTGGAGGTTGTTCAACGCACTGGGATTGCCGAGGCCAGCGGCCAGCCAGAGCTGATTGATAAACGTATCGGCCGGCAACGCACTCGTCGGCGAATTGAGCAGCGCCGCCGTCGGTACGATGCCGTACTTCGCAAAGTACTCGTTGGAATTTAGGATCGAGGTGACCGCACCCGAGAGACTGCCACGCGCGGTGGCGAGGAGCGCTGTGTAGTTGGTTGGCGTCGGCCACTGGCCCATCAGCACGTAGTAAGTCGCGAGCAGATTGACCGGCGCCACAAACCCCGGCTGATCGAGTAGGTCGATCACGATATCGGAACGCTTCAGCGTCCCCGCGCCAAGGCGGTCCGCCAGATCGGCGAGCACGAGCGGATTGATCGTCGTGGTGTTCGCGATGTCGGAGTACGATTGAATGATAAACGAGGTGTCGTCCTGAATCGGATTATTGCGGCGCACCGTGACCTGGATCGGCGTCGCCACCGCCGTGTTGGCCGGCGTGGAATTATCCGTCGCCACCGCCGAGATCGTGTACTGCCCGGAGACGCTCGGGGTCCAATTCACCAGGTAACTGGTGTTGGCATTGCCGCTGGTCCCGAGGCTGACGCCGTTGGCAAAGTACTGCACCGTCACCGTGCCGTCGGTGTCACGAGCGTTGGCCGTGAACTGCATCTGGCGGCCCGTCGCCACCGAGCTGGGCGTGGCCGTGATCGTCGTAAACGTCGGCGCAAGGCTGGTCGCGGCCACGATGTTGGTCAGGCTGGTCGGCGAGGCGGCCACATTGCCCGAGCTGTCGCGCACCAGCGCCACGATTTCCGTCGACCCGAGCGGTTGGCCGACGACCGAAGCCGTCAGGCGCCACGTCGCCGTGAGTTGATCGCGCGTCGCGAAACCGATACTGATACGATTGAGATAAAACTCCACGCTGGAGACCGATCCGTCCGAATCATTGGCCGTCGCAGTCAGATTGAGCGTCGAGGCCGAGCTGACCGTACCCGGAACGGAGATCGTCACCGTCGGCGCGATGCCGAGCAAATTGTTCACCACCACTTGGCGTGAGACTTGGCTCGTGAAAGTGGGCGAAGAACCCACCACAGCTTGGGAGACGATCGTGTAGGTATCCGCCACCGTCGGCGACCAGATGGCGCGATACTGGTTGGTCGTGCCCACCCGCGTGGCATTGATCGTGGTGCGCGCGCCTGTGCTGGCCGAGGCGAGAAACACCACCGTCGGGATCTGCGTTGCCAGTTGGCCCGCCGCCGTCGCTTCGAGGAACACCGGCGCGCCGACCGTCGTGGAAACCGTATTGTCCGCCGGGCGTACGAGCTGCGTGGTGGGTGCCTGGATGGCCGACACCTGCAGGACCACATTGGGCGAAGAGACCGCCGTATTGCCCGTGTCGTCGGTCGCCACCACGTAGAGGTTATAAGTGCCGGCCGTCGTCGGCGTGTAGGTGACGAACGTCGGATTCTGCGGATTGAGGATCGTGCCACCGCTCAGCGTGCCGTTGACGAAGAGCTGCATGCTCGTGACCGTGCCGTCGTTATCGGCAGGGAAGGCATTCATGAAGAAGCTCGTGCCGATGGTCACGGCATTGGCACCACCACCGACGATGGCCGATTGCAGGGAGACCGTCGGAGCCGAGCTGATCGAGGGCGAGATGTTGAGGATCGCCGGCGTGGGATTCGTGGCGGTCGGTGCCGGGAAGATGGTCTGGTTGTTGTTACTGTCGCGCGCGATGGCGTAGTAATTCACCGGGTAGCGACCCGTCGTTTCATTGATGGTAAGACCCGAGAGATCGAAATTGCTGAGGTCGTAAACGAGGCGGTAAACATTGGTCGACTGCTCGCGCGCACCGCTGCCGATGCGGATATCGTTGAGGAAAAACTCGACGCTCGTGATCGTGGCATTGCTACCCGCTGCCACGTTGACGGAGAAATTCACCGTCGAGAGGCTCTGCAGGACCGCAGCATTTGCCGGGGAAATCGCCGACATGGTCGGAGGAGCACCCACGGGATTGGCGACATTGACGTTGAGCGGAGTAGTCGTCGTGGCTGTCAGCGAATTCGTATCGGTGATTCGCGCCGTGATTTGGTGCGTGCCGAGCTGCGCCGAAGTCGGGGTCCACTGGAAGGTGTAGAGGCTCGAGGCCGCGGTGTTAACGCCGCGAGAGCCCACCGGAGTTCCATCCACGAGAAACTCGACGAGAAACACCGCCGCACCCGTGCCCGCCGTGGCCGTCGCGGAAATACTAAACGGCACATTGGGCGTGGCCCGCGCCGTGACGTTGGTGCTCGGCGAAGAAATGACTATGGTCGGCGTGCCGAACGCCGTGAGGAGATTGACCGAGGTGGAGATCGTCGTGTTGCCGCGATCATCGGTCGCGATCGCATCGAGAACGTGCGTGCCCGGTGTCGTCGGCGTGTATGTGGTCGTAAACGTCGCCGGAGGTGCGATGGGATTGCCCACCGGAGCGCCATCGGCGTAGAATTGCACATTCGCGATTGTGCCGCCCGTGGCGACAGCGGAGGCCGCCATAGTGACCGGGGTATTGGGAACCACCGAAACATTATTGGTCGGCGTCAGCAGGCGCAGCGTCGGAGCCACGCCGACGGCGGAGGTGACATTGAAAGTATAGTACACGTCACGCGCGAGGCCGGCATTGTCGATGGCGCGGGCGTTGAGCACGTAGATGCCCGGTGTGGACGGAGCCGTGAAGCGATAGCTGTACGGAGGAATCGTCTTCTCGCCGACCTTGGTCGAGCCATTGATGTAGAACTCAACGCGCGTGATCGCGCGGCCGGCGACGTTCGAATTCACCGTCGCCACGACATTACGCGTCGCCCCTGCGGGCAGGGTCGTGCCGGTCGCTCCGTTGGTCCCGGGCGTTACGCCCAGTGCGAGCGTCGGTGCCGTGGAATCGGTGACCGTGACATTGGCCGGAATGGACGAAGTCGCATTCGTCTTATCGTCCGTCGCGATAGCTACGATGGAAACCGGACCGCTCGTGGTCGGCGTCCAAGCCGTGCTCCAAATGCCGGTCGAGAGCGTCGTATTGCCCAGCAGGATGCCGTTGGCAAACACCTCCACGCGGGAAATCGTGCCGTCGCTGTCCGCCGCCACCACATTGATCGTGGTGACCGCCCCGGCCGCCGCAAACGCGCCGTCTGCGGGCGTCAACACGCGAACCGTGGGGGCGGAGCCGATGGCTGCGACCACCGTGAAGTTAACCGGCGCGGAAGTCGTCGTGAGCCCGCTGTTGTCCGTCACGATCGCGGTAAACTGATGCGCCCCGAGATCTCCGTCGTCCGCCGTATAGGTGAAGGTGTACGGCGCCACGCCATCCGTACCGATGAGTTTGCCATCGAGGTAAAAATCGACTTTGGCCACCACGCCATCATCGGCCGTGGTGCCGACTAGCATGCGCGAAGAACCGACCGGTATGATCAAACTGCCGCCGCCGCCGACACTCGCAAGGGTGATCGTTGGTGTACCCGAGGCATTAACGATGATCGAGACGGGAACGGAGTTTGACGTGACATTGTTCGAATCCGTCACGCGCGCATAGATGCTCGGAAATCCGGCCGTCGTGGGCGTCCACGTGATGCTGTAAGGGGAGGTCGTGTCCGTGCCGATGTTCTGGTTATCGGCAAAGAAATCCACCCGCGTGATCGAGCCCGTGGAGCCGGGCGCTGCCGTCGCCGAGACTGTGACGGGCGAGCCCACCAAGGCCGAGGCCGCGAAAGCCGGGGCCGTCAGTGAAACGGTCGGCAACGAAAACGCGCTGACCGTGACATTCACGCCCGGCGAAGTAGCCGTGTTACCGTTATTATCGGTAACGACCGCCGTCAACGTGTGCAGACCGGGCGAGGTGGCCGACCATGAGATCGCATAAGGCGCGGTGGTATCCGCCCCACCGATCTGGAGATTATCCATGAAGAAGGTCACGTTCGCGATGGTCGCGGGCGAGGTGACCGTGGCCGTCGCGGAAACCGTGACTAAGGTATTCCCTACCACCGTCGAATTCGCCGTCGGGGCCGTGATCGTGACGCCCAAGCCCGAAGGCGCGACCGTGACACTCACCGCGGTCGAAGTGACCGCAGCACCATTGTTGTCGGTCACGCGGGCGGTCAGCGAAACCGTGCCCGTGGCTGTGGGCGTCCACGACACCGAGGCGGTCGGTCCCGCCGGCGAGGTGACAGTGCCGACCAACGTGGTGCCCGAGAAAAATTCCACTTTGTTCGCCGTGGACCCGGGAGTGGTGAAACTGGCCGTGAGGTTGGTCGCCGTATTGACCGTTACCGTTGAACCCGCCGTAGGCGAAGTGATCGCAACCGTCGGAGCGGTGACATTCACATTCACCACCGATGATGTCACCGCCGTGGCATTAGAATCGGTCACCCGTGCAGTCAGCGCCGTAACTCCGGAAGCGGTAGGCGTGTAGGTGAAGGAGTAGGTCGAGCCCGAGGTCGGCGTCAGCAGCGTGCTAACGATCGTCGTTCCCGCGAGTAGGTCTACCCGGCCCACGGTCGCGCCGCCATTGGCCACGGCGGTGACGTCGACCTGTCGCGATGTGCCGAGAGGGATGCTGGTGCCATTGGTCGGTGAGGTAATCGAAACCGTCGGCGCCGAACTCAGAATAGTAACGCTCGCAGCGGTGGAGGTAACGACCGAGCTATTGGAATCAGTGACGCGTGCCGTGATGGAAAACGTACCGGCCGTCGCCGGCACCCAGTTGAAGGTATACGGTGAGGCCGTCGCATTCCCCAGCACCGTGGTGCCAGAGAGAAAATCCACGCGGGTGACCGACGCTCCACCATTGGCGGTCGCCGTGGCCGTGAGCGGCACGGTGGTCCCGATGGCAAAAGAAGATCCAGCGGTCGGACTCGTCAGGGTAATGGTCGGTGGCGTCGTGACTGAGGTCGCCGTGACCGTAACCGGAGAGGACAAAACGATATTGTTTTTGTCGTCGATGGTCTGGGCTAGCAGCGTGTAAGTCTTGGCAACAGTCGGCTTCCACGTGATCGAATACGCGGGACTCAAATCAGGATTGGTTTCACCGGTCACGGTCGGAACGATGGGATCACCGTCGACATAGAAGGTGACGCCGCCGCCCGCGGTGGCGGGAATAAATCCGTCCGAGTCCGTAGCGGTCGCGGAGAGTGTAACATTCTGGCCTACTAGTACTGTAGAGGCATTTCCAGGGCTAGTCAGCGACACCGTCGGCGCCGCTCCGATTGCTGGCGCGATGTTAATCGTCGTACTCGCAGAAGTCGCATCGATCGTTCCGCCATCACGCGCGAAGGCTGTGATGGTGTGCGCCCCCGTCGTGAGCGTCGGCAGCGTGATCGCGGTATTGTAGGGCGCTTGCGTGATGAGGCTGCCCACGTCGACCCCATCGATCCGAAATTGGACGCTTGCCACCACCGAATCCGACAGGACCGGATTTGACCGAAGGACAAAGGACGAATTGCCAGCAACCGTCAGGTTATTCGTCGGCGCCAAAATCGTAACCGTGCGCACGGTGCTCACCGTCACAATGCTGGTTGCCGTCGCGGTATTCGAAGTCGCTGCACTATCAGTCACGGTGGCGGTCAACGTATGAGTGCCAGCCGTGGTTGGAATCCAGACAATCGACGGAGTCGTTCCGCCCACCACGCCCAGGCTGACTCCGTTGTCGAAAAACTGGGTCGAGGCGATTGTAGCGCCGGAAGTAGGGGCCGCCGTCGCCGTGATCGTAAAACCAGCAGGACTGGAAATCGTCCCAAGCGTCGAACCGCTGGTCGGCGTGACAAATGAGATGGTTGGGGTAGCGAGTGCGACCGACGCAGTGGCGAGCGCCAGGAGCGTGGCGCCCACTGCGAAAAATCGCCGGAGAAAGTTATTCATGGAGGGGAATCCGAGGTCAGGGGCTCACTTACTTGGTAGTGTTGGTCCCGCTTCGGGTGCGCGGTTCGGCGCTCGCGGGGGTGACGATAGTTGGATTCTGGAAGAGGGAGCGAGCCGGGGTGTTCTTGAGGTCCTGCTTCTTGGGCGAGCCACCGGGACTCACGAGATTGGCCGTGACGAAGATCAGCAGGTTGCGCTTCTGGGAGCTTTCGCCCTTGGAGCGGAAGAGGCGGCCGACGAGTGGGAGGTCGCCGAAGAACGGTACCTTGTCGTTGACCTTCTTCACTTCCTCACGCGTGAGGCCGCCCATGACAAGCGTCGCGCCGTCCCAGATGGTGACCTTGGTGTTCACTTCGCGGACTGAGAAGATCGGCTGGTAGAAGCCGGGGGGCACCGTGACCGTCACGCCGGACGAGATCGCGACGCTGGGGCCGCCGTATTCGACGAAGCCTTCGAACTCCGTGACCTTCGGGTGGAGGTCGAGGCTGATGGAATAGTCGTCTTCCTCGACGGTCGGGGTGACGAGCATTTCGACACCGACCTTGCGGTCCGTAAATTCCTGCGGCGTGCCCGCCGTGATCGTCACGCCGGCGGCGCTGAGACCCGTGCCGGTGCCCGAGCCGGAGCCGACTTGGCTCTGAATCTGGCCGTAGCTCTGCGGGTAACGCAGTTCCTGCGCGACGGTGATCGTCGCCGCCGTGCCGGAGAGGGCCGTCACCTTGGGCGAACTGAGCAAGTCGGAACCCTGCTTCTGTGAGAGCGCGCGGATGACCGCCGAGACGTCGAATTCGCCAACGAAGCCCGTGATATTGGCAAGGGCCGTCGCGGTGGAGGCCAGTTGCACGCCACCGGGAATGGTCGCGGGGGCGACCGGGACATTGAGAGTCGTGGTGCCGTCGGTCACGACGAGCGAGCTGCTATTCGTCGTGCTCGGGAAGCCCGTCGCGAGCGAGCGGGTGACGCCAGCCGTCGAATACGTTTCCTGCGGCGTGAAGACTTGCCGGCCATTGGCGTCGAGGATCGGGGCGCCGGTGGATGGATTGATCTGCGGGACGCCGCGGCGGCTGAGGTTCCAAGTCACGCCGAGTTCCTCGAGCGCGCCTTCCTGGACCTCCATGAACTTCGACTCGATCTCGACTTGGCGCACGTCGTTGTAGCGGGCGAGAATATTGCGGATGCGCTCGATGTTGCGCGCGCTCTGGGTGACGATGATGGCCGAGCCATCGTAAGCGAGGCTCGAACCGGGGACGGCCTCGAAGTTAACACCCGCCTGCTGGAGGAAGCCACGCATCGAGCTCGCCTCGCCACCGGAGACGGCCGGCTGATCGCCGCCCGAGCCGGTAAAGGGATCGGCGCCGGCAGCCTTGCCGCCCGGGGCGGAGATCCCACTCATGCGCAGCACTGTTGCGCGCGCGATGGGGAAAAATGCGGTCTCGAGCGTGGAGGTCTCGCCGCCGGGACGAACAATCACGGCGTCGGCCTGGACTTCATATTGGTAACCGACCGATTCCGTGACCAGGTCGAGGATGCGCTTCAGCGACGTGTTGCGCAGCGTGATGGTGACGGCGGGATTCTTGTTGCTCGGATCGACGAGCACGACGTTGACGCCCTTGGGCGTCGAGCCGGTGTTGTCGTACTCTTCCGAAGCGGCACTGACGGCGGTGACCACTTGGCCGATCTCGGCCTTGGTGAAGCTCACCATGGGGAGAATGATCTCGTTCAGCTTGCGCGCGAGCGGCGCGGCGGCGGCGGCCTTGTCGGCCTCGCGGGCACGCTCCTGATAGATGCCGGGGCGCTGCCAGCCCTTGGCGACTTCCTCGAGGAGCTGGGCGCGGGTCTTTTCGCGATTCAGCGCGCCCGTGTCTGCTTTCTCTTGCGCGATGCGAATGAGGAAACCCTTGGCGACGGTGTTGTCGGGCTCCTGCGCTTCGATGGCGCGGAATGTGGCCTGCGCCCCGTCGACATCACCGGCGACGTACTGCGCGCGGCCCTTGGCGACGAGCTGGGCGGTGGCGGCGCGGTCGGCCACAAACTGCGGATCGACGCCGGGCGCGGAGGCCTTGGCTTCGACCTGCGCCACGCGCTGGGAAACCGTGGCGGCGCGAGCATCGCCGGGAGCGATCGCGGCTTGAGCGGCGAGCGCGGCGCGGGCGCCCTCGGTGTCACCGCGCTTCATCAGGGCCTGCGCCTTGTCGAGCAGGGCGGAAGATTTTTCCTTTTTGAGATCAGCGACGATTTTCTGCGTCAGCGTATTGGCCGGGAGCGTGGCGAGCGCAGCGTCGATCGTCGCGACGGCGTCATCGTAACGGCCTTCGCGCGACTGCTTGTGCGCGGTGGCGAGCATCGTCTGGGCGCTGGCCACGAGATTCGTGATGCGAGTCGACTCCGCGCGGGCGATGGCCTCGGCTTCTTGCTCAGGCGAGGGCGCGACGGGCATCGGCTGGCCCGGCTCCGGAATCTTAACGTCAATCATCGCGGGCGTGGAGGTGGTGGTCGCGGCAGGCTGGGCCGGCGCGGCGGCGGGCACATATTGCACCGGCGCGGGTGCGGCGGCGGCCCGAGCGGCGGCTTCGGCCTTGGCGGCGCGGAGAGCTTCCAGTTCACTACGCATGCGCTGCACCGTGGCGTCGTTGGGGGCTGAGACGGCGGCGAGTTGATCGAGGGCCTTTTGCGCGGCGTCGAAATCTCCGGCATCGCGCGCCCGCAGCGCCTCGGACATGAGGCGGACTTTCACGTCGGTCTGGCTTTGCGCGACGACTCGCCCGGCAGGCACGACAGTCGCGACGAGCGCGACAGCGAGCAATACGAGGAGCGACGTGGGGAGGGCGTGTTTTTTCATTGCTGGAGATTATTCGGTGCCGGGAGGAGTGGCGGCGGAAGTTGAAGCGGGGGACTCATCGGACTCCCGCGGCGTGAGCGTGCGGCGGTCGGGCTGAGGAATGGTCGGCGACTCTTTGACGAGGTCGATGCTCGGCGGCGTGAGCTGGATTTTCTCTACGCGATACGACGCGTCGCCGTACTTGAAAGTCTCGCCCACCCGAACCTCGCGCGTGGCCGCCTCGCCCGGCGCGGCGACAAACGCCGCATTACCGCCGGTAAAGTGCCGCTCGCGATGCGTGATGGTGATCTGCTCGCCCGTCTTTTCGTCGAGCACCACCGCACTCGCGACGAGCTGGCGCGTGCTCATGCTCTGCTCGATCTTAATTTCCACCGGCTTGACCTCGAAACGCTGGATCGTGACGCCGAGCTTCGGCACCCGCTTGCCCGCGCTGGCGAGAAACACTTCACCCGTGACGAGATTTTCAAACGTCCCGCGCCAATTCCCCTCGCCCCCCACGTAGCCGATGAGTTGCAAACGAAACGGATCGGCGCGCACCGAAACGAGATCGACGCCAAACGCTTCCTCGATGATCGCTTCCTCCGCGGCGATCACGGCCGCCGGGGGCTTCACGGTAAAGCGCTTCGTGCGGGCATTGTACAAAATCTCCGGCGGGGTAAAGGTCTCGTAGATCCACTCCCGGCCGCGCGACTGGGCGACCGGCGGGGTCCACGTATCCGTCTTCACCACTTCGGTCTCAGGCACCGCCGGCGGATAGGGCGCATCGCTCAACTCCACCGTCGGCGCGACGTAGCGCGGGCCGGCAATCTGCTGCCAGGTCAACCATCCGCACACGCTCGCCGAGACGAGCGCGAGTGCAACCGCACCGATAAGAAACCCTTTGTCCTTGGAAAGCGGGGCCATGGCTCAGGTGGTGGGCTTGGGCGCCTCAGGCGCGGGGGCAGCAGCGGGAGCGGCTTCACCCGGAGCGGGCGCAGCGGCGGCGACCGGTACCGGATCGAGATACTCGACAGTGACAGTGAATTTCGAAATGGCGCTCGGCACGATCGGCACCGCTGCCGCCGGTTTCGGCGGCGCAGCCGGCTTGGGCGCCGCGGTGATCACGATGGAGGGCGCGGGTTCCTCGGCAGGTGTGGCCACCGGAGCGTCGTCGGTCGCGACGCCTTGCGCCGCGCTCGATTCCTCGGCGCTCGCGCGATCCACCTCGATCTCGCGGACAAGAATCGGCAGCTCGAAACTCGCGAGCTTGTTGAGGAAGGTACGCAAGGACCCCGTCTGCCCCGTGAAGACCAGGCGCACCGGCGTCGTATCGATGTAGCCGGGAGCACGCGCGGTGACGCGCGGATCGATGGCAAAAATATCCGGGCTCTCCGTCTCAGCGGGTGAACCGGCGGCGAGCGCCGCGGGATCGGGCTGCGGCACATCGGGTGGCGGGTTGCCGGCGGCAATGGCGGCGGCGGAGATGGCCGCGATATTGGCGGCCTCCTTTTCGAGCTTGGTCAGAGCGTGTTCACGCTGCACGGCCAAGATCGCGCGCGGGCGCGCCTCGATCAGGGCCTCGACGACATACTGCACGATCTGGCGCTGGCGGAACACGGCGGGAATGCGGTCTTCCTTCGGGCCCTCGTTGGCGTAGAGCGCGAAGCCGAGACGCGCGGCCTCGGGGCGGATCTCCACATCGTTCTTGCGGGCCAGCTCGCGGGACTTTTCCACGAAGGTCGCGAGATCGAAATACGCTTCGGTGCGCGCCGTCGGCGGCTTCGCGCTATTGAGATGCTCGGCGGCAGGTCCGCGGCCTTTTAATTCAGCCTGCATCACGGTCACGGCATTCTTGGCGCGCGCCAGGTCGGCCTCGATGGCTTCCGATACCTGCTTGCTGGGAACCGGCTGGAGATCGCGCATCGCGATCAATTCAGCCTCCTTGGCGGCGAGCTTCTTGTTCGCCGTGCGCATGGCATCCACGCGATCGTAGATGAGATAGCCCTCGGCCAAAACGAGCACACCGCAGATCGTGAGCGCGGTGACGAAAATCGGATTTTTACGGAAGGAGGCCATGCGCTCAGAGGGTCTTCTTCGGGTTAATCACGAGGGTAAAATCGAACTGCAGCAGACCGTTCTGGCGGTTGTCGAATTTCTCATTCTCGACCGAGGTGATGAACTTCGAGCCGGTGAAACTTGCCAGCAGCTCTTGCACGCGCTGACGGGCCTGCGTGCTAACTTTCGACTGGGGGTTTGCGACGTCGAGCAGGCGTCCACTGAGGGTTAAGCGGAGCGGCGGCGCCACGGGCGCGGCGGGGGCCGAGCCATCGGCCGGCGGAGGCGGCGGCTCGGGCGGCGGCGCATCGGCCCCGCCCAACTCGGGGCGCACGACCTGCAATTTATCGAGCCACACGTCCTCGATTTTCACGAGACGGTTCTGCAGGTCGGTGAAGAAATTAATCCAATTGGACTTCGTGTCGTAGGCGGCGCGATACGCGGTGATTTGCTTTTTCAGCTCCTCGATCTGGCGGAGATTTTCTTCGTTACGCGTCTGAATGGACCGCAGCGGCATCAACTGCCCGTCCACGCGCGAGACCATCGCCAGCTTCGCCTCGGCGACTTCATTAAAGTAGAAAATCGGCGGCGCAAAGGCGAGGACAACCAGCGCCGCCGCGGCAATGTAAACCGGCTGTTGTTTTCGAAAGGCGATGGCCTCCGTGACGGACGGCGGCAGCAGGCTCGCCTCCTCCTCCTGTTTGTTAACGAGCAGGGTCGCGAGGCCGACGAGATCGGCCAGCACCGACGCCGCGCCCTCGGCACCCGCCGCGCGCGCATTGGCGGAGAGATCGACATTCCGCAAGGCGACATAGCGATGGACGCCGATCTTCAACTTATCCGCGAGCGTCGCGGGCAGCTCGATGATCTGCGAACCGCCGCCGGTGAGATAAAGCGCCGTCGGAGCCTCGCCGCCCGATTGGCGGCGAAGATTGACCGAGGAGCGCATGATCTCGAGGCCGAGTTTGGCGTTGAAGGCCGACGAAGCGCGCTGCACCGCGGCGCGCGAGGGCGAACCCTGCGGCAAATCGGAGTGACCCCCGAGCACTTGAATCTTGAGCGTCTCCGCTGCCGAGAAATCAATGCGCAACTCGTCGGCGATCGCTTGCGTGACCGAGTTGCCCGCGAGCGAGAGCGTGCGGACGTAGAACCGGTCGCCTTCGATCAGGAGTAGATTTGTCGAGCGCGCGCCGATATTCGCGACGAGGACACATTCCCGAATCTCTGGGTGATTGTACCGAAACGCTTTTTGCAGCGCGAGCGCCGCCGGCACGGCGCGTGACGCAGGAAAGCCCGCAGAGTCGGTCGCGGTGCAGAGCGTCTGCATCGCCTCGAACTTCGCCGCCGTCAGCATCACCTCGAGATCGAAACCGTCGTCCGCCACGGCGAGGTAGTCCCACACCACCTCTGCCAGGGGGTACGGAATATTTTCCGCCGCCTCAAAGCCGATGATCTTCGCGCGCTTCTCCTTCGCGACCGAAGGGGTCTTGATAAATTTCGTGAGGGCGAGGTGCCCTGGCACCGCGATGGCGCTGGAGCCGCCGAGCTTGTTACGCGTCGCGATCGCGCCGAGCGATTGCGCGATATCCGTCGACCAACGCCCCTCGTGCGACGGATCGGAGCTATGGTTCTCCACCGCGAATTGCTGCAGCACCAACCGCCCCGTCGCCCCGGCCGTGAACACACCGCACGCGACATGACTGGCACCAATGTCAACGGCTAGAACCCGGGGTGAACGCATATATGGGGTAAAGTAAGTAGGGAGAAAGGCGATTTCAGATGGGGCGTGACGCAGCAAGCGCAAACTCAGTTACGCGAAATTGCCAAGAGACTTCACCGCCCCTCCCGTCGCACAAATGACGGAGTAGCGCGGGGATACTCATTTTCGAATGGGGTCAGGTACTGTGGGACCAGAAGACCATCATTTGCAGTGGCGGCGGCTGCGGCCGTGCTCTGGAAGTTTTTCCGCCCATTCGGGGTCGAAAGTGGGGTAGAATACGCCCCCTTGCCGGGCACGACGGCCTTTCCACCCACCACCAACTCCACGCCCCAGTACTTCGGCTCGCCAAAGAGTTGATCGCGCTTCACTAGCTCCGGCGGAAGATAGAAGCGCACGTCCGCCCGGCCCGCCTCCAACGCCACACATTCCGCTTCCGCCCGATAGTATTCGATGCGGCGCGGGCCCGCCGTGGTGCCGGGCAGCTCAAATCCGAGGGTCAGCGCCACTTTCACGCGGCCGACCATCCGGCCGGGATTGCTGGGCGCGGGACGCGCGTCGAGCGCGATATCGGCCTCGAGCCAAGGATTCGGCGCGCCATTGGGCGCACGTACCGAGTTGAACTTCAACGACATCACTTCGACTTCCGCTCCGTCCGCCGCGCGGATGCTCCCGGTCAGGCACGCCAGCAGGCCAAGCACAAACACAGTGAGTCGGAGCGCTGGGGTAGTCACCGAGGAAAAACGTTGTCGCCCCCGTCCGTGAGGTCACGCTCAAAACTCGGTTTCCAGCCTCCAGCCGTATAACTACGATGTCGCCCCCTTCCCTCGCCTACAAAATTGCCGTCCTCGTTTTCTTGGAGAACCCTGCGGGTGAACACCTTCTGCTCCTCCGCGCCAAGCCGCCGAATCTCGGTGTCTGGAGCCCCATCGGCGGAAAATTGGAAACCGCCGTCGGCGAATCCCCCTTCGAATGCGCCGTCCGCGAGACCGCCGAGGAGACCGGCCATGTGGTCACGACCAGCGACTTGCACCTCTTTGCCGTCATCGCCGAAAAAGCCTACGAGGGCCAAACCCACTGGCTCATGTTTCTCTTCCGCTGCAAGAAACCCATCCCGGGCCTCCCGCCGGAAATGCACGAGGGCAAGTTCGGCTTCTTCTCCCGCGCCGCCGTCGAACAGATCCCCTTGCCCGAGACCGACCGCACCGCCCTCTGGCCGATCTACGACCGCTACCGCGACGCCTTCGTCTCACTCAAAGCCGACTGCTCGCCCGATCAGCCGATCAAAATCGAGATCGAGGAAATCACCGGCGCGTAACTCCCCGCTCGCTCCGCGCAACTCCGGCTTCATTACGGCAAACCCTCGAATATTCGCGAAAATTCCCGCCTTTCGCTGCGGTTGTCCGAAACCTATTTTCCGAGCATCGCGGCCCCCAATCCAATCAGCAGCGGAACGGGAACCCAAAATTTGGTGAACCGCAGCAGCCTGCTCATCGCGGCCTGAAAGTCCCGCCCGCCGGTCTTCTGCGCATCGTGTTCGAAGAAGCGCCGCACCGGTGGGATCGCCCACGCCACCCGATTCGCGCCCAGCAAACCGATCGGGATGGCGGCGAAAAAGAAGGCCAGCACCATCACCGTCTTCGTCGACTCGTGGTAGCTATTGAAGCCGTGGACCTCGTTCCGCGTCATCGCCGCCAACGCGCACGCGGCCTTCACTAAGCCGTAGCAACAGAGGCCATCGACTCCGAATGCGATGGGCAACAACAGGAGGTGCGTCGGGCTTTTCCTTCGCCCGCGCCCGCGCG
The DNA here is from genome assembly GCA_965227745.1 of Opitutaceae bacterium. Classification (GTDB taxonomy): domain Bacteria; phylum Verrucomicrobiota; class Verrucomicrobiia; order Opitutales; family Opitutaceae; genus GAS368. Next base: position 1,345,229 of record OZ245769.1, read on the forward strand.
CGGTGCGTATCTCCGGACCGATTTTCTTCGCGGCGTTCATGCGGAGTCCAATCGCTATTGCCTCCTCGTCCCCGACGCAACCGCGCCGACGCGCAACGCCCTCAGTCCCGCGACCCGCCCCCTCACGCCGCGCGCTGCGGAAGATTCTTCCGAATCGTCTCGATCAGATGCGCCGGCGACGGCGGCTTGCTCAGGCATTCGATGGCGGGTCCCGGCACCGCGTGCTCGAATGTTTCGGTCTCCATCGAGCCACTGAGAATCACGATGGGGCGCGTCGGGTCGATCTTCCGCAGTGCAAAAATAAATTCCGCGCCATCCATCTCCGGCATGTTCATGTCGGTGAGCACGACTTCGATCTCGCTGCGGTGCGCGTGAAATTTCTCCAGTCCGTCTGCGCCATTCACCGCCGAGAAAACCCGGAAGCCCGATTTCTCCAGCAACATCTTCACGACGGCGCGCACGATCGGTTCGTCGTCGACGATCAGGATTCCCTCCTGCTGTCCGACTTTTGGCACCGCCACCCGCGGCGGCGCCACTGCGACAGCCCGCTCGACGTGCGTCGGCAGAAACACGCGAAAGGTCGTCCCCTCGCCCACCACCGTCTGCATTTGGATGAATCCGCCGTGGCTCTTGATAATGCCCGACGCCACCGAGAGCCCGAGGCCCGTGCCCTTCCCCGCCGGCTTCGTCGTGAAAAACGGGTCGAAAATCCGCTCCGCCACGTCCGGTGGAATACCCGACCCCGTATCCGTTACCTCAATACAAAGATACCCGCCCTCCTGCGCCCCAGGATTCATCCGTGCGAGTTCCGGGCCAACGTCCACGTTTTCCGCGAGCACTTCGATCTTCCCGCCGTCGGGCATGGCGTCGCGGGAGTTGATGCAGAGATTGACGAGCACCTGCTTGAGTTGCGTGACATCGCCGAAAATGGGCCGCAGTCCGCCTCCGCTGCGTACTGTCAGTTCCACCGTATCCGGTAAACTGGTACGGATGAGCCCTTCAAGATCGGGCAGCAGCGACTCGACCCGCACCACCGCGCGCGCTCCATCGCTGCCGCGGGCAAAGGCTAGCAACTGTTTCACGAGGGCTGCCCCGTGTTGCGCACTGCCTTCGATGCTTGCGATGAGACCCAAGCCTTCATCATCGGTGATTTTCGGCCGCAGCAGATCGGTCGTGAGGAGGATCGGCGTCAGCACGTTGTTGAGATCGTGCGCCACGCCTCCGGCGAGCGTGCCGATGCTTTCCAGCCGTTGCGTCCGCAGCAACGCGGCCTCGAGTTGCTTGCGCTCCGTGATGTCGGTGTCGATGAAGAGGATTGAGCTGGGCTGGCCGCTCGCGCCGGCCACGCGGCTCCATGTGCTGAGCACGTGCACCAGATTTCCCGCCTTGGTGCGAAGCTGGTATTCGCCGCGCCATTCGCCCGTGCGCTCGACTTCTTTCTGGGCCGCGATGAAGCGCGGCACATCAAAGCCGAGGCGCAATTCGCCGAGCTTGCAACCGACCGCTTCCTTCGCCGTCCAGCCGTAGAGACGCTCCGCGCTGGCGTTCCAATACGTGATGCGCAGGCTCGGATCGGTCGCGATGATCGCATCGCGGGCCTTGTCGAGCAGCGCGGCTTGTTCGCGCAGTTGCAGCTCAGCCTTGCGTCGCTCGGTTACATCCCGCGCGACTTCCAGCACGTGCGTCACGCCTCCATCCGCCTCACGCACCGCGCTGGTCTGCGCCTCGATATGGCGCACCCCGCCGTTGCGGAGGAGAAACCGATAATCGATCCGCCGGCCCACGCCCGTTTCCATGATCTCGCGCCACCCTTCGCGCACGCGCCCGCGGTCATCGGGATGTATTTCCTGAAACGCCTGCCCCTCCGCGCCCTGCTCTTCGCAACCGAGGCTGCGGCAGTACGCCGGATTCGCATACGTACGCCGGCCCGACCGGTCGAACATCGCGATCAGGTCCGCGACATTCTCCGTGATCGTGCGGAACCGCTCCTGATTTTGGCGCAGCGCCTCCTCGCTGCGGCGACGTCGCTGCGTCTCCTCCACGACCGCGAGCGCCTGCCGAATCACCGGTAGCAGGTGCGGGAGGTGATCCTTGATCACGTAGTCCGTCGCGCCGCGCTTCAGCGCATTCACGGCGCGCTCTTCGCCGATCGTCCCGGAGAGAAAGATAAACGGCGCCTGCGGTCGCACCTCTCGCGCGAGTTCCAGAGCGCTCAGCCCGTCGAAGTCCGGTAGTGAATAATCGGATACGATAACATCGAACTCCCCGCGCTGTAGCGCCGCGTGAAAATCCGCCCTCCGCTCCACGCGCTCGACCTCGCAATCGGGCCACTCGGCATGGAGAATTTCCCGGACAAGCTCGGCGTCGGGGACGGAATCTTCGAGGTGCAGGAGGCGCATGGCGGACGGGCAGTAAGATAATGCGAGAGCGATTATATGCAATAAAGTTGCAATGAGGTCTTAGCCCCTCGGGGTTTCTCTTAGACGCCAATCTCTCTCATGAGTAACGCCACCGCCTCGTAAAAAACCTGTGATGAAATGTCGCTCCGTCGAGTGGCCACTGCCCCCTATCGACGCACCCGCCCACGAACTTAAGCCCGCCCCCGATCGCCCCTTGCCGCCCCGCGTCTGGAAACTATAGCTCCAACCTCCGCCCAGCGCATCCGGCCCCTCGCCCGCCCGATCTTTCTCTTAATTTTTCTCTTTCTCTCCACAACCCCCTCGCCCCCTTTCCTCAAAAAATCCACCCCTCTCACCCCGCTCTTTCGCTCCCCGTAACCCCTCTCTGGAGCTTGGATGTTGGTCCTTGGTCCTTCCGCCTTCTCTCCACCTCCCCACCCCTCCGCGTATCCCCACCCCCCATCCCCGCGTCTCACCCTCCCCACGTCTACCCTTCCCCTCATCCCCGTGCCCATCATCACCCCTCTCATCCCCCGCCAGCATCCGGCCCCCCGCCTCCGCTTCCCCCGCCTCGCCACCCTCCGCCCCCTCCTCCTCCTCGCCGCCTTCACCACCGCCCTCGCGCTCGCCCTCGCCCCACTCCCTCTCCGCGCCATCGACGACTACAAACTCGGCGCCGACTCCCAACCCAAGCCCGACGTCCCTCACGGCGAAGTCCGCACGGGCAAATTCGAAACCAGCACCGTCTTCCCCGGCACCTCGCGCGATTACTTCGTGTATGTGCCGAAGCAATACGACCCCGCCAAGCCCGCCTGCCTCATGGTTTTCTTTGATGGCGGCGGCTTCTTCAGCGCCACCGGCTCCTTCCGCGTCCCCGTTGTCTTCGACAATCTCATCGCCGCGAAAGAAATGCCCGTGACCATCGCCGTCGGCGTCAACCCCGGCACCTTCGTCGCGAAAACGCCCGGCGCCAAAGACCGCTCCAACCGCAGCCTCGAGTACGATTCCCTCGGCGACGCCAATGCCCGCTTCGTCCTCGACGAACTCCTCCCCGTCGTCACCCAGGGCCTGAATATCACCCCCGATCCCGCCGGCCGCGCCGCCGTCGGCAATAGCTCCGGCGCCATCGCCGCCTTCACCCTCGCGTGGGAGCGCCCCGATCAATTCCGCAAAGTCGTCAGCCACATCGGCAGCTACACCAATATCCGCGGCGGCTACGTCTACCCCGGCCTCATTCGCAAAACCAAACCCGCCAAACCCCTCCGCGTCTTTCTCCAAGACGGCAGCAACGACCTCGACAACCTCCACGGCAACTGGCCCCTCGCCAACCAAGACATGGCCGCCGCCCTCAAATTCATGGGCTACGATTACCAGTTCGTCCTCGGCGACGGCGGCCACTCCGGCAAACACGGCGGCGCCATCTTCCCCGACACCCTCCGCTGGCTCTGGCGCGACTGGCCGAAGCCGTAACGCCGATTTGTGAGACTCGTTAATCTCTTAATCTAACCACTCTTTTTCTAATTACCGCCGAGCCCCCGAGCGAAGCGGCCTTTCTCTGTGCCTCCGTGCCTCTGTGGTTCAAACCAGAGGAACCACCAAGACACGGAGGCACAGAGAATACCGAGTGCCACTCCCACCTTCTCTTTCTTCCCGCCCTTGCCGGCCTTCCTGTTCAACTTACTCCTGCCCCTCTTCGCTCGGCCCCGCGACAGTCACACCCCACCTTCGCGCCTCTTCGCGCCCTTCGCGGTTAAAAAAGAATTTCTTAGCACTCGTCCAGTTCACCCCGTCCCCGCGTCTCCCCTTCTCCGCATCCCCGCGTCTCCCCCTCTCCCCGTCTCCGCGTCCCCCCTTGCCCCATGCGCCTCCGCCCACCCCTCCTCGCCCTCCTCCTCCCTCTAGCCGCAATCGCCGCCGATACCCCCGCCCCTAAAGCCACGCCGCCCACCGACCCCTTCCGCCCCGGCCCCGACCACGAAGAAAAAACCGGCATCCCCCACGGCACCGTCACCCGCTTCCCCGCCTGGCATTCGAAAATCTTCCCCGGCACCACGCGCGACTGGGCGATCTACGTCCCCGCCCAGTACAAGCCCGACGGCACCGCCGCCGTCATGATCTTCCAGGACGGCATCGGCTACATCAACGCAAAGGGCGTCTGGCGCGTCCCCACCGTCTTCGATAATCTCATCGCACGCGGCGAGATGCCCGTCACGGTCGCCATCTTCATCAACCCCGGCCACGACGAGTCCCGCGGCGGCCCGCTCAAAAAAGGCGCGAGCGCCAATAACCGCTCCCTCGAGTATAATTCCCTCGGCGATCGCTACGCCCGTTTCCTCCTCGAGGAGATTCTGCCCGAGGTCGAAAAAACGTATCCACTTTCCCATGACCCCGAGCTCCGCGCCCTCGGCGGCTCCAGCAGCGGGGGCATCGCCGCGTTCACCGTCGCTTGGGAGCGCCCCGAGCAGTTTCGCAAGGTCTTCACCACCGTCGGCAGCTTTGTGAATCTCGCCGGTGGCGACGCCTACCCGTCCCTCATCCGCAAGACAGAGCGCAAGCCGCTCCGCGTTTACCAGCAGGATTCCTCCGGCGACCTCGACAATCCTTTCGGCAAATGGCCCATCGCTAATCAGGCCATGCACGCCGCGCTCAAGTACATGGGCTACGATTGCCACCTCGAGTTCGCCGAGGGCTACGGCCACAATGGCAACCACGGCGGCACCATCTTCCCCGACGCCATGCGCTGGCTCTGGCGCAAAGAAAAACCCGTCGCCGTCATCAACACCAAGGGCGACCTCGGCGGCGACCTGACGCTCCACCGCCTCCTAATCGACGGCGAGGGCTGGCAGCCTGTCGTCGAGAGCCTCGGCAGCGCCGACGCCGCGTGCACCGATGCCGCCGGCAACTTCTACTACTCCGATACCAAGGCCCCCGCCATCTACCGCCTCGCCGTCGACGGCACCAAGACCAAGCTCAGCGACCAGCTCGCCAGCGGCCTCAAGTTCGGCCCCGACGGCAGACTCTACGGCTGCCATGGCGGCGCGAAGAAACTCTTCACCCTCGATCCCGCCACCGGCGCCATCGAAGTCCTCGCCGCCGACGTCACGCCCAACGATCTCGTCCTCACCCGCGCCGGCCAGCTCTACTTCACCGACACCGCCGCCAAGCAAGTCATCGCCTTCGACCTCCAGACGAAAACCCACCGCGTCGTCGCCACCGATCTCGCCGCGCCCAACGGCCTCACCCTCTCCCCCGACCAAGGCACCCTCGCCGTCAGCGAGCACGGCGGCGAATTCGTCTGGACCTTCCGCGTCCTCCCCAACGGCACCCTCGACGCCAAGTCGCCCTACATGACCATGCGCCGCCCCATCGACCCGAAGGGCGACTTCAAATTCAACAATCCCCCGCCCTACCAACCCGCCGCCCGCGGCGACGGCATGACCACCGACAAAGAAGGCCGCTACTACGTCACCACCGCCCTCGGCCTCCAAGTCTTCGACCCCACCGGCCGCCTCTGCGGCGTCGTCGACAAACCCCTCGCCAGCAAATCCGTCACGAGCTGCGTCCTCTCCGGCCCCCAACACAACTACCTCTACGTCACCGCCGGCACCGCGATCTACCGCCGCAAAGTCCAAGCCACCGGCCTATAACGCGCACCCGTTCTAGGGCACGATCTCGCGACCCCGCCGCTCAGGAACTCTTCCCGAGAGCCTCCCACCATTCGCCCTGTCTCCCCGCTCGCCCCTTGCGCCTCCGTCGAATCCGCGCTTGATTTCACCGCCATACCCCAAACACTTTCTCGTTTCATTCAACCGCACCATCTTCCGTGAGCAAGAAACCAAGCGCCAAAGTCGAAAAGAAAGCCGCCCCCGCCGCACCTGCGGCCAAAGCATCCGCGCCTGCGCCTAAGAAGGCCACCGGCGCCGCGCTCGGGCCCGTCAACGCCGCGCTCTCGCCCGCGCAAAAGATCGAGCTCTACCGCACGATGGTGCGCATCCGCCGCTTCGAGGAGCGTTCGCTCCGCGCCTACCAGGGCAAGAACGCCAATGGCGGCACCAACATCGGTGGCTTCCTCCATCTCTACATCGGTCAGGAAGCGGTCGCCGTCGGCTGCTGCTCGCTCATGGGCAAGGATGACCACGTCATCACCGCCTACCGCGACCACGGTCACGCCATCGCCGTCGGCATGGACACCAAGCCCCTCATGGCCGAGCTCTACGGCAAGTCCACCGGTTGCTCCAAGGGCAAGGGCGGCTCGATGCACTACTTCGACCCCTCCCGCAATTTCTGGGGCGGCCACGGCATCGTCGGCGGCCAGATCCCGCTCGGCGCCGGCCTCGCCTACGGCCTGAAGTATCAGGGCAAGAAGGGCGCCGCGATGGCGTTCATGGGCGATGGCGCCGTCAATCAGGGTGCCGTGCACGAGGCCTACAATCTCGCCGCCCTCTGGCAGCTCCCCGTCATCTTCGTCATCGAGAACAACGGTTACTCGATGGGCACCTCCCAGGCCCGCTCCTCCTCCGGCGATCTCGCCAAGCGCGCCGAGGCCTACCACATGGCCTGGGGCACCTGCGACGGTCACGATCTCTACGAGGTTCGCGAGACGATGGACAAGTTCCTCAAGCTCGCCCGCGAAGAGTCCAAGCCCGCCGTCGTCGAGATTCGCACCTACCGCTACCGCGGCCACTCCGTCGCCGACCCCGACAACACTTACCGCACCAAGCAGGAGATCGAGGAGTACCGTAATACCAAGGACCCGATCCAGGTCTTCCTCAACAAGCTCCTCGCCGAGGGCGTGCTCAACGATGAGTCCGCCGCCAAAATCGACGAAGACGCCCGCGCCGAGGCCGAGATCGCCGCCGAGTTCGCCGACGCCAGCCCCTACCCGACCCCCGACGACATCCAGAAGGATGTTTACTGGGAAGCCGATAATCCCTCCGAGCGTAAATCCGAAGGCCGCCTGTTCTTCGACTAATTTCTTAACCACGAAACCCACCAGATACACGAAAGCAGAAGCCGCTCCGGAAGTTCGTGGTTCGGCTCTCAGCTCTTAGCTCTCAGCTCTAGACTTTACAGACCATGCCTCAGATCACTTACCGCGAAGCCATCCGCCACGCCCTCGCCGAGGAACTCACCCGCGACCCCAACGTCGTCGTCATGGGTGAGGAAGTCGCCCAGTTCAACGGCGCGTATAAGGTCACCGAGGGCCTCCTCGCCAAGTTCGGCCCCAAGCGCATCGTCGATACGCCCATCTCCGAAGCCGGCTTCATCGGCATGGGCATCGGCGCCTCCATGCTCGGCATCCGCCCCGTGATGGAGCTGATGTTCTGGTCCTTCTACTCGGTCGCCTTCGACCAGATTCTCAACAACGCCGCCAACGTCCGCTACATGAGCGGCGGCCAGATCAATTGCCCGATCGTCATCCGTGGCCCCGCCAACGGCGGCACCAACGTCGGCGCCACCCACTCGCACACGCCGGAAAACGTCCTCGCCAACCACCCGGGCGTAAAGGTCGTCGTGCCCTCCACCGCCTACGACGCCAAGGGCCTGCTCAAGTCCGCCATCCGCGACAACGACCCCGTCTTCTTCCTCGAAAACACCATTCTCTACGGTGACAAGGGCGAGGTCCCCGAGGCCGAATACGTCATCCCGCTCGGCAAGGCCGACGTGAAGCGCGAGGGCACCGACATCACCATCGTCACCTACGGCCGCTCCGTCATCCACTCGCTGAAGGCCGCCGAGGTCCTCCAAAAGGAGCACGAGATTTCCGTCGAGATCGTCGATCTCCGCACGATCCGCCCGCTCGATGTCGACACCGTGCTGAAGTCCGTCGCGAAGACGCACCGCGTCCTCATCGTCGAGGAGCAGAAGCCCTTCGCCAGCGTCGGCACGCACCTCGCCTACACCATCCAGCGCGAAGCCTTCGACGAACTCGACGGCCCGATCCACCGCCTCGCCACCATCGACGCCCCCGCCATCTACAGCCCGCCCGTCGAGGTCGAGCAGCTCCCCAACCCGGCCCGCATCATCAAAGCCGTCCTCGCCGCCGTAGAATAAATAACGGAGGCCCGGCGAAGCCGGGCCGCACTCCGTCTCTCAACACTCAACTCTCATCTCTCAACTCCGATAGCCCATGGCCCAAATCATCGACATGCCGAAACTCAGCGACACCATGACGGTGGGCACGCTGGTCAAATGGCTGAAAAAAGAAGGCGACGTCGTCAAAGCTGGCGACATGCTCGCCGAGGTTGAGACCGACAAGGCCACGATGGAGCTCGAGAGCTTTTTCGCCGGCACCATCCTGAAAATCTTCTCGCCCGCCGGTTCGCAGGTCGCCATCGGCGCCCCGCTTTGCGCCATCGGCAAGCCCGGCGAAAAGGTCGACGCCCCCGCCCCCAAGGGCGACGCGCCCGCCCCCGCCAAGGAAGAAGCCAAGCCCGCTGCCGCCGCTCCTACTGCCGAAGCGAAACCGGCTCCGGCCCCCGCTCCTGAGGCCAAGCCCGCCCCCGCCCCTGCTCCCGCGCCCACACCCGTAGCGGCGAGCGCCAGCGAGCCGAAGCCCGCCCCCGGTGGCCGCGTAAAAATCTCCCCGCTCGCGCGCCAGCTCGCCGAGTCGAAGAAGATCGATTTCACCCGCATCTCCGGCACCGGCCCCGGTGGCCGCATCGTGCGCGCGGATGTCCTCGCCGCCGAAAAGAATCCTCCCGCCCCCGCCGCCAAGTCGGGCGGCACGTTCACCGGCGGCAGCCTCACCGGCAAGGGCCCCGTCCAGGAAGAGCGCCTCGTCCCCGTCTCCACCATGCGCGGCATCATCGCCAAGCGTATGCTCGAGTCCACGACGCAGATCCCGTACGTCTACCTCGACATCGAGATCGACGCCGAGCCGCTCCTCGCGCTCCGCGCCCAGCTCAACACCGGCCTCGAAAAAGAAGGCGTCAAACTCTCCGTCAACGACTTCGTCCTCAAAGGCTCCGCCGAGGCGCTCCGTCGCGTCCCCGCCGTCAACAGCTCGTGGGAAGGCACGCACATCCGCCACCACGGCGCCGCGCACGTCGCCTTCGCCGTCGCGATGGAGGATGGCCTCATCACGCCCGTCGTCCGCGACGCGCACTTGAAGAGCGTCTTCCAGATCAGCTCCGAGGCCAAGGCCCTCGGCAAGAAGGCCAAGGAAAAGAAGCTTACGCCCGCCGAGTTCACCGGCGGCACCTTCTGCGTCTCCAATCTCGGCATGATGGGCATCCCGAAGTTCACCGCCATCATTAACCCACCCAACGCCGCGATCCTCGCCGTCGGCACCACCGTCGCGAAGCCCGTCATCAAAAACGGCCAGATCGTCCCCGGCCAGACCATGACGGTTACCCTGAGCTGCGATCACCGCGTCTTCGACGGCGCCGTCGGCGCCCAGTTCCTCGGCGCCCTCAAGACCGTCCTCGAGAGCCCCGCGCTCCTGCTGATCTAAGCCGTATCCACTCTCTCACTACCAAGGCGGCCCCTCACCGGGTCGCCTTTTTCTTTTCCGCTCCGTGGTGGACGGCGACCTCCGGGCGCCGTCAAAAAACTCCCGCCACCCTTCCCGCAGAAAACCCCGCGCATCGTACCCACCGCCGGTGTAGGGGCGTCGCTCGTCGACGCCCGCGGACCACGGACAGCCCCACCTTCACCTACTCGTTTCGAAAATACCCACCCATCGCCCTCTCCCTGTCCATCTTCCAACTTCCATCCCTTTCGCGGCGTTCGTGCGCTCTGTCGGCGTGATCTCTTTCCAGTCTCAGTTCCTCTGCGCCCTCGGCTCGTCTCCTCCGTGCCCTCCGTGTCCCATTCCGGCTTCTGATTGTCCGCGTCTATGCACGCCCATCCGGCAGTTAATGCGCCCGCTTACTCCGTCTTTATTCGTGTCCCCTCGTGTCCCTTCGTGGTTAACCCCTGTTTTTGACGACAGACCCTCCCGCGAAAAACCCCGCGACCAATCCCACGAAAAATCCCGCGAGGTGCGCGCCGATATCCACCCGCGCGTCACCGCTCACGCCATAGAGCGCAAACACCGTCCCGCCCGTCCCCAGCGCCACCACCAACTCCCGCCCCCGATGCGGATGCGTCGCGCCCGACACGATTCGCAGCGCCCGCCCCGTGAGCAAACCCAGCCCTGCGAAAATCGCCGTCGAAGCCCCGAGCGACCGATACGGCCCCGGATAATTCGTCGCCGCCACCACCAAGTTCCCCAGCACCGCCGACGCCGCGACGAGCAGCCAGCCCAGACCGCGGCCAAACGTCTTCAGCACTGCGGCAAACAACAAATACCCCAGCGCGACGTTCGAAACGAGATGCCCGCCATCGCCGTGCAGGAAAAGCGCCGTCACAGCGCGCCATACTTCGCCGCGATCAAAAATCGCCGCCGTATCGAGCGCACCGTTTCGCGCCCAACTCGGATCGTTCAGCTGAAAATCATACGCCACGAGCGTCATCGCGGCCCACAGTAACGGCGATACGAGATCGGTCGGATGCCGCGCCGTATCGCCCGCCGTGATCGGCTTCGGTGGCCACCCTTGGCTCTCGCGGTCATACTTCGCCAGATGCTGCCTCACGCGCGGAGCCGCGTCCGATTCGACCGAGAGGCGATGCCCCGCTGGCGTTGGCTCCAGCCAATACGCCCGCCCCATCGCGAGCACCACGAGACCATGCTCAAAGCCCGCCTGCGCCGTCGCATACAATCCCACCTCCACCAGATCGGTGGGCGTCTCTGTGTCGATGACCGTCGAAGCCGGGTCGAGGGATGACATGACGGCTATGCTAACGAGATTCCGGCAAATCGCCACTGCGACTTAAAACGCCACTCCACCGACGTCGAGTAAACTACTTTCGAGCGCCATCCAGGCGAACATAGTGCGCTCGCCCGCAGCGTCGGCAATCGACGGTGGCATAAGCCAGCGGGATCGGCACCTTCAGTATGATCAATGCGGCGCCGAGCACGCTGAGCGTTCTCACGGCGAGGTCATTTCCGCCACAATGCGGGCATTTCAGCACGCCCTCATCAGGTGCTGGCATCCGGAGGATTTCAGCCGCCGCGGCAACATCTTCTTCCACTACCTCGATCTTCACTCCGCCGATGGCGTTCGACATAAACCAGTCGCAGGTAATGGTAAACTCATCGCGGATGACCGCATCCACCCCGGCGCTGTGTAGCCGCGTCAGCGCGATATGCGCTTCGGAAAGCATGGAGTAACGGGCGACCGTTTTCATCGGCACGAAAGGACTAGCTATCGTCTGCTTCCTGCCAACCCTATATCAACCGCCGCCTACCGTCAGTATTTCTCACGGCACCTGATAAACTTCCACCAGCGCCGTGCCCGCCGCGCTGCCACTGGCCGCCGCGACCACCGCCGTGTACGAGCCCGGGGGCAGCGAAACCGCGACCGCCGCATCCTTGCTCCCCGGGGTCAGAGCGAAGGCCCCGCTCGCCGTGGCCGCCGCGGATACCTCGGCCGATTGCCAGTCATCGCTCTCGGCCACGAGGCGGTCGCCTTCATAAATTTTCAACGTCGGGTTGGCCAGCGCATCACTCACGCCAAACGCCGTCAGCGCCGGGCCCACTCCGCGCACTAGCACGCGGCGGGGCGTCGTGCCCTTGATGGAAAAGCCCGCGATCAGCGAGCCCTCGCCACCCTCCACGCGGCCGCGCGTCGAGAGATTGACGAGTTCCGCCGTATCCGCTCCGGCACTACCGGCGGTATCGAGGTCATACACTTCGGCGAGGGCCACGCCGTCGCCGCCATTCGGCATCACCGACAACGTGTAAACGCCCGGCTGCAGCGTGACGACCGTCGCGGCATCCCGCGCGCCGTCTTTTAGATTGAAAGCCCCGACCGAGGTCGCCGCCGCGCTCGACTCGACGCCGCTCCAGTTATCGTTATCGGCCACAAGGACGCCCTTCGAGGAGTACAGCTTCAACTGCGGGTCGGCCAGCGCACCCAGTACGCCGAACCCAGCCAGGGTCGGCCCCACGGCGCGGAGCAGCACGCGCTTCGGCTTGTCGCCGGAGATCGCAAAGCCCGTGATCAGCGACCGCGAACCGTCGCCCTCGGTCACGCGAAGGCGCGAGGACACATTTGCCAGCCGCCCGCTCGTGTTAGCCCCGGCGCTCGGCGCCGCCGCGAGTCCGTCGTTCGAGATCGTGATGCCGGAGCTGAAATATTTCACTGGCAGATTCGGCGAGGCGCTCACGCCACCCGCTGCCGTGATCGAGCCGCCCTGCGGCGCGCTGGGGAGCACTTGCACGCCGTCCGGGTCGGAGTCACCGGCAACCACCGTGTAGCTGAAAATCAGATCCGCCGTCCCGCTGCCCGAGACATACACCGCTTCCTTGACGACCGCCGAGTCCGCCGGCCCGACCATCAGCGCGAGGCGCGGCGTGCCGCTGACCGTCACCGCGGTGTTGTAGTGGAGCGTAAAGGAAAAACTCTGCCCGGCGTGAAACACGCCTTGGGTGGACTGCACGCCCAGCACCGTGGGGTGAATCGCAAACCGCACCACCGCCGTCGTCGCGCCGTCGCCATTCGTCGCCTTCACGGTCACGTCATACACGCCCGGCGTGTTACGATTGCCGTTGATCCAGCCGGTGGAGGCATTGATCACGGCATCGGGGGGCAGATTCGTCGCCGCAAAGGAATTCGGCTCGCCCGTGGCGACCACCCGATAGGCATACTGCACGCCGGAGGGATCGATGGGGTCGTAGTAGATGTCGATGGCCGCTGGGCTCTGAATGGTCGGCGCCACCGCAAAGACCGCCACCGTGACCCCCATGCCGATGAGGGCGAACAGCACGAGGTGCGTCAGCTTGTGAACCCAAAGTGGAAGGCGTGTGGAAGTCATGGGGAAGAAATAGGTAGGTGTGAAAGACCTCCCTATGGTCCCGTGATTCTGCTCCCAGTGCGGGAGGTCTATGCCTCCGGAGGTTTACCGGCCCCTCCCCGGCAAGAGTCCGGCTCACCCACTCGGCGTTAGCCTACAAAGCCCCATTCCACCCCGGCGACCCCCTCCTCTTTTCCGCCGGCCCTATTTTCGCGTAAGTCGCTCTACCACCAACGCATTCAGCTTCTCCACGTTCACCTCAAACACCACCGCCACCTCGCGCTCGCCCAGCCCCGGCCCCTTGCCTGCCGCCCACCCCAGGGTATTACCGTAGCCCGCCCCGCTGTCCGTATCCACGTCCACCGCCATGGTTTCGGTGCGCGTGGCGATCCCCGGCTCCAGCCAAACGGCCGCCGCGATCTCGTCCCACAGCGGAAAACTCTCCGCGTACTTGGCCACATACTTCGCCAGCGGGGTGTCGACCGCGCCCACCTTCGCGATCATCTCCTTGGAAAACAGCGTCTTCGTCGAGGGGTCCACCGGCACCTGCACAATCTTCTTCCACGGCGCGTGCAGCGTGGCTTTCGCGGCCTCCGGGTCCCATCGAAAGTTAAACTCCAGTCGCGGCGTAAACATGTACTCCAGCGCAAACGCATTATCCGCCGGATGCGGGCTGAAGCTCCCGCCCATGAAAACGAGTTCCTTCGCCTTGCCCGCAAACGCATCGTCCAGCCGCACCGCCAGCGCCAGGTTCGTCATCGGCCCGAGCGCTAGGATCGACACTTCCCCGGGAAACTCGCGCACCTTGCGCACCAGGAAACTCGCCGCCGCTTCCGCCTGCGGCTTCGTGGTCGGCACCCCCGCCGGCGACACCGGCACAAACTCCGGCCCATGCGGCTCCGGCCGGCGCACCTGCACCTCCTTCGGCCACTCTTCCATCCACGCGCCCTTGTAGAAAAGTTTCCCGTACCGCGCCTCCCAGCGCTTCGTCGCCTCTTGCGAATTCACCAGCGGAAATGTCGCGCCTTGGTACACCGGCACATCCGTCCGCCCGATGATTTCCAGCATCCGCAGCGTGTGCGCCACATTCTCCTTCTGCCACCCATCGCCACTCTCCACCGTGATGCCCAACACCTCCACGTCGGGCGACTGCAGCACCAACAAAATCGGCTGCAAATTCGGCCCCCCCGGCCCAAAGGCATCCTGATCGATGATGACCTTCCGCCGCCCCTCCGCCGCGAAAGCACTCACGCCCGCCAGTCCCATCGCCAAAACAGCCAAAAGCCGGAATTTCATCTCTCGTTTCTAGCAAGTCTCGTTCTCAGCGCGACATGCTCCTCCGACTGGCCGATCTACCGCCGCTTCAAGGTGTCTTTGTGATACCGGTTAATGATCTCCACGAGTTCGTTGCGGATGCGCTGAAAGCTAATTTCCGAAACCTGCTTCCCGTTCTGCATCACGCGCAGGTCTCCACACTGGAAGCAGAAGTCGACGCTGACCACCCGCTCCTTGCTGCGAAACTTGAGCCGAAACGCATACACCGGAATGCACTCGGAGGTATAACCTGGCCAATCATAGCTCCAGTCTGATGTCAGCAGGGCCCGCACCGCCGCCGCATTCTCATCGTTTAACAGGACCGAGCCGTCCTCGATGAATTCGGGTGGCGTGGGTGACTTCAAATCCACGGGCTTAAACGTTACGAGTTCCACGCGCTGACTGGAGAGCACGGCTTTGAAATTCTCTTCATCGCCAAAAAGGTCGATCAATCCCATCAGGTCCGGGAGTACCGGGTCCGGCAACAATCCGCCGCTCACGACAACTGGCGGTTCAGGAAGCGGCTTATTCTTCAATACCACTTTCGGGTCCAACGCCGGAACCGCCAACTTCGGTGCCACCGGTAACGTCGGCTCGGAGAGCGGTATATCCGACGCACTGCCCGTCCGAGCACAAGCGCCCGCCAGAATGAGCAAAGCCAGCCACCGTGGGATCATGAGAATAAAACGGCCCATCCTGCGTTTTCTTAGACTCCTGCAACGTCACCACCCTACCTCGCCGCCGCCTTCAACTCCGCAAACCGACCCCGCATCTCCGCCAACCGTGCTGCCTGCTTCGGGTCGGCCGCGAGATCGTTCTCCTCGCCCGGATCGGCCTTCATATCGAAGAGCTGCTCTTTCTTAAATTCAGGCCAGTAAAAATACTTCCAGTCCTTCCGGACGAGGGCCTCGGAGCCGGGGATGAATTCCACGCTGCGGTACATCGCGTGTTCGTAGAAAAACTCCGTGCGCCACGCCGGCTTCTTCGCCGCGAGGTAAAGCGGCGACATATCCCGCCCTTGCATCGTCGGCGGCGCCTTCACTCCCGCCGCCGCCAGCACTGTCGGCGCGAGATCGACATTCAGCGTAAACTCGTCGCTGGTCTGCCCGCGCTTCGCCGCCGACATCCGGGGGTCGAGCACGATGAGCGGCACGCGCAGGCTCTCCTCGTGCGGATACCACTTGTCCGCGAGCCCATGCTCGCCGTGGTAGTAGCCATTGTCCGTCGTGAAGATCACGAGCGTGTTCTCGAGCAGCCCTTGCTTCTTCAACTCCGCGAGCACGCGGCCGCACACGGCGTCCACCTCCGCTACGAGGCGGTAATAGTTCTTCATGTACTCCTGGTACTTCTCTGGCGTGTCGAAACGCCAGTGCCAGCGATTGCGCGCCTCGTTCTTCTCATTCGCGACAAAGGGCGGCAGTCGCTGGAACGACTCCTCCATCGGCACCTTCTGCAGCGGCACCGTGACGTCCGTGTAGAGCGCCATGCTCTCCGGCTGCGGCAAATATTGTTTCGGATTCCTGTCTTCCGCATGCGTCGCGAAAAACGCGAGCGTGAGACAAAACGGTTTGTCGCCCGGTCGCGTGCGCAAAAACTCCATCGCGTCGTTCTCATTCTTCTTCGTGACATGGATCTGTGAGCCATCCGGCTCCTTGATCCAGTGCGTGCCGCTATACGACCGCGCGAAATCGAAATTCTCCGCCGGGAATTTCCCGTTGTGCCACTTGCCGATGTGCCCGACGTAGTAGCCCTTGTCGCGCAGCAGCGCAGGGTAGGTCTCCG
This sequence comes from Opitutaceae bacterium, assembly GCA_965227745.1. Lineage (GTDB taxonomy): Bacteria > Verrucomicrobiota > Verrucomicrobiia > Opitutales > Opitutaceae > GAS368. Next base: position 1,361,566 of record OZ245769.1, read on the forward strand.
CCCACGGCGTCTTGAACATCTCGAACGCCGGGTTGCCATGCCGCGACATCCATTGCCCGGTGAAAAGCGTCGCTCGGCTCACGCCGCAAATCGAGGTCGTCACGCAATTATGCGTGAAGCGAAACCCTTCCCGCGCCAGTTGGTCGAGATTCGGCGTCTTAACCACCGGATTCCCCGCGATGCCCAGCGTGTCGTGCCGCCAGTCGTCCGCGTACAGGAGCACGATATTCATCGGCTTCTCCGCCGCGCGTAGCGCTCCTATGCCAGACCAGAACACTACGAACAACCGCAGCCAGCGATGGAAATTCTTCATGGGGTCCGGCATTGTAGGCGCGTTAGACCCGGCCTGAAAACCCTGAAGTGGAAATTACTTCATTTAACGCGCTCAACCGTTGCGCAAAAAACCGTTGTCCCTCCCGCGCTCTCCCGCCCACGCTGCGCGCCAATGAAAAACCTCATGGAAGACTCCATGCGCTGGTTCGGCCCCAACGACACCGTCTCGCTCGCCGAGATTCGGCAGACGGGTGCGACCGCGGTCTTCACGTCGCTGCACGAGATTCCCTATGGCGAGGCGTGGCCCGCCGATCTCATCGCCAGCCGTCGCGACACCATCGCCGCCGCCGGTCTCACGTGGCGCGTCGTCGAGTCCGTCCCCGTCTCCGAAGCGATCAAGACCCGTACCGGCGACTTCGTGCGCCACATTGAAAATTACAAACTCACGCTGCGCCGCCTCGGCGCCGCCGGCATCCGCGAGGTCGTCTACAACTTCATGCCCGTTCTCGACTGGGTGCGCACCGATCTCGCGCATCGCCTGCCCGACGGCACGGAGGCGCTACTCTACGATCCGAAGAAATTCGCCGCCTTCGATCTCTTCGCCCTCGCCCGCCCCGGCGCCGAGGCCGATTTCACTCCGGAGCAGCGCGCCGCCGCCGCGCAATATTGGCAAGGCCTCGACGACGCCGCCCGCGCCGCGTTCGTCCGCCAGACGCTCGACCTCTTTCCCGGCGTACGATTGAATCTCTCGCTCGACGATTTCCGCGCGATGCTCGCGCAGTATGCGCACATGGATGCCGCGCATCTTCAGGAGCACCTGCGTCTCTTTCTCGCCGAGATCGTTCCCGTCGCCGAGGCCGCTGGCGTACGCCTCGCGATCCATCCCGACGATCCGCCCTTTCCCGTCCTCGGTCTGCCGCGCATCGTCTCCACCGAGGCGCATCTGCGTGCGATTCTCGCCATGGTCGATTCCCCCGCCAACGGCCTGTGCTACTGCACCGGTTCGCTCAGCGCCCGCGGCGACAACGATCTCCCCGGCATCGTCCGCCGCCTCGGCTCGCGCATCAACGCCGTGCATCTGCGCGCCGTGCAACGCGAGCCCGACGGCGTCTTCTACGAGGCCAATCACCTCGAGGGCAGCATGGACATGGCCGCCGTCGTCCGCGCGCTCCTTGAGGAACAAGCCGCTCGCCTCCGCGCGAATCGCCCCGACTGGCGCGTCGCCCTTCGCCCCGATCACGGCCACATGATGCTCGGCGATTTCCGCCGCGCCGCCCCCACCTGTCCCGGCTATCCCCTCGTCGGCCGACTCCGCGGACTCGCCGAATTGCGCGGCCTCCAGCTCGGCATCTCTTCGATGCTGCCGGCGTAACCCTCCCATCTACTTTTGAACAGGAAGATCGGAAAGGACGGGAAAAAACAAAGCGCTCTTCTCGTCCTTCCCGACCTTCCTGTTCAAAGGATCGCCTTCGTCCGCGCAGACATTCCAGCAATCGGCTCCGCAACACCCTCTGACGGATCGAGCTGTGGGAGGGGCTTTACGCCCCGACTCTAGCGCGTGTCCAACCGCCCCCAAGGTTCCTTCGCGACTTCCGCGCCCTCCGCGCCTTCTGCGGCCCCGCCTTTCCCGCTCCGCCTGAAGCCCTACACTCGCACCGCGCCCGCATCTGTTGCGTGTTTCTTCGGTTCGCTTCCATGGCGAGCGTTGTTAGCTATCAAGGTCGCTCCTCCCCATGAAAACCCGCCGCGCCTTTCTCAAGCTCTCCGCTGCCTCCGCGCTCACCACGTCCGCCGCCCTGTCTTCGCGCGCCGCGAATCTCCCGGCCTCCTCGGCTTCGCTCTCCGCTGCGGGCGGCACTCCCTCCACGAACCTGCTTCCCTCCGCATCCACGGGAGTCGAGGATCGTGCCGCGTGGGTCGCGCTCGCCGGCCGTCTTGCCTCGCCGCTGCTGCCCGCCCTCGCCGAGCGCAAGCTCAAGGCCACGATGCCCATCGAGTCCGCGCCGCGCACCAAGGACCGACCCGAGTACACCCATCTCGAAGCGCTCGGCCGCCTGCTCTGCGGCCTCGCCCCGTGGCTGGAACTCGGCGAGGATGGTTCCGCCGAGGGCAAAGAGCGCGCTCGCCTCGCCGCGCTCGCCCGCGCCGGCATCGACGCGGCCACCGATCCGAAGTCACCCGACTTCATGAATTTTTCCAAGGGCCGCCAGCCGCTCGTCGATGCCGCGTTCCTCGCGCAAGCTCTCCTCCGCGCGCCCAACGAGCTCTGGAAAAAACTGGACCCCGCGGTCCAGAAAAACGTCATCGCCGCGCTCAAATCCTCGCGCCCCATTCCCGCCGGCGAAAACAACTGGAAACTCTTCGCCACGACGATCGAGGTGTTCCTTCACACGATCAGCGCCGGTCGCGACGACGCCCGCCTGTTCGAGGGCATCCGCAAGCACGCTGATTGGTACCTGGGCGACGGCATGTACGGCGACGGCCCGGAATTTCACTGGGACTACTACAATGCTTTCGTCATCCAGCCCATGCTCTTCGAAGCCCTCGAAGTGGTCGGCGACGAAGCGCCCAATTGGAAAAGCTTCCGCGATAAAGTCCGCGAGCGCCTCACGCGTTTCGCCGCGATTCAGGAGCGCCTCATCGCGCCGGACGGCACGTATCCCATCATCGGGCGCTCGATCGCCTATCGTTGCGGCGCCTTTCAGGGCCTCGCCCTCGCGGCGCTCCGCCACCGTCTGCCCACCGAGGTCACGCCCGCCCAAGCGCGCGTTGCGCTCACCTCCGTGATCCGGCGCACGCTCGAAGCACCCAACACGTTCGACGCCAAGGGCTGGCTCCGCATCGGTGTCTCGGGCGCGCAGCCTGGCCTCGGCGAAAACTACATTTCCACCGGTAGCCTTTACCTGTGCAGCGCGGCGTTTCTCCCGCTCGGTCTCGCCGCCAGCGATCCGTGCTGGAACTCCCCTGCCACGAAAACGACGTGGCAAAAAGTGTGGTCCGGCGAAGACCTCCCGGCCGACCACGCGATCAAGAGTCCAAAGTAATTTTACTTCCCGCTGCCTTCACTTTAGGCCCGCCCACACCTCGCGGCTCACCACCGCCGACTTGAGGTCCGCGTGCTGAAACGTCGCCTTGCGGTTAAAGGCCGGCGTGCAGATCCAGTAAGTGATCACGGCGTCACCCTTGGAGGTAAAGGTGCAGTTGAGGTTGGTAAACTCGGAGCCCGCATCGTCCTCGATATTCCCGAGGCGTCGCCACGTCCGGCCCGCATCATCCGACACCGCGAGCGACAGCGGACTGCGTTGGCCGAAGTGGTGATGCTTCGGCTCGTAAAATTCACCGCCATTCCAAATCAGCAGGAGCCGGTCCGTGTCGCCGATGCCGCGGAGGCAGGTGCAGGATTCGGGCGCGGTGAGTCCGGCGCTCCAGGGCAGCGACCATGTCTCGCCGCCATCCTTGCTCTCGCAGATCATCGGGGTGCCGAGTTGCGTCCGGAGCGACATGATGAGCCGTCCGTCCTTGAGCTCCGCCACCGAGGCCTCCATCGCCCCGCGCATTGGCAGATCGATCACCGCCGGGGTCTTGCGCCAGGTCTTGCCCGCATCATCGCTCACATAGCAGCCCGCCGTGTTGTGCTGCGCGCCTTGTGTGCCCGTGCCACCGTGAAACGGCAGCAGCAGCCGCCCGCTCTTCAGGCGCAACACACTGGAGGTGCCGCCTTGCAGCCACTGGCCCTTGCTTCTCTCCCAGACCGCACCAGCCGCCGTCCAGGTCTTGCCCTGATCGCGCGAGCGAAAGAGGCACATGCTCGAGCTGGAGTTCGCATGCGCCCGCAGCGCCGTCAGCACCAGCTCACCGTCCGGCAACATCACCAGCGCCGGCGCCTGAATATTGAGATCCGCCTCTGCTGCTTCGATGATGATGCGTTCCTCAATCCATGTGCGCCCGCCGTCGCGCGAAATTTTCGACGCGATATCCGCGCGACCGAAATCGCTGCCGGCTTCCTTGGTCGCGCGATATTTGTGCCACACCGCCATCAGCGTCCCGTCCTTGAGTTCGATCACATTGGCGGTGTCATTGCGCGGCGAGTCCGGACCCGACGCCGCGATGGTCACGTAGTGGACTTTGCCCGCGAGGTTTGGCGACGGGCGCTCACCCTCGGCCATCAGCAACGACGAAGCAAACAGCACCATCGCAGACACAACAGCACAGCGGATTTTTTTCATTCTGGGGTTGGGGTGATAAAATTCTCCTCTGCCCGCAGGCCGCGCCGCAATCCCAAGTCACTGGCCCAAAAATGAGACCTCGCTAAACGTCTCCGCCCGCTACTTGGCGCGCTTGGCCGCAGGGCTCGCCACCTCGCTCTCGTCCGCGAGGAAACGCGGTTTCCACGCGGGACCACACGCGCGCACGGTCTCACCGGGGCGCCACACGCTATCGACGAGCACCGTCTGCGGTGTTTCGGGGATGCCGCGCTCGTTTCGCCGCATTTGCCCAAGCACGAGATCGACTGCCGCCGCGCCCGAGGCTGCGGCATTCTGATCCACGGCCGCATAGTCTTGCATCTCCTCATCCCAATCCAACGACACCAGGCCGACATCGCGCGGGCACTCCACACCCTCGTCCGCCAGCCATTCCCGCGCGGGCCGCACCGCGCCGATCAAGGCATCGGGCCGGTGTTGGTTGAACCACGTTAGAAAATTCTCCCGCGCCCATTCCTCGGGCATTTCGACCGGCACGCGCTCGGCCGGCTTCAGGCCGTGCTGAAACGTGAGGAACGCCGAGAGCATGATGTAGTCCGTCATGCGATGGTAGCGCTCGCGCAGCACGAGGCCGATGCGCCGATAGCCGAGCTTCGTGAGCTCTCGCAGCGCGAGATGGATCGCGTGCCGCTGGTTGGGCACGGCGCGATTCAGGCGAGGGATCTGCACGGATTCGCCGATGAGCGAGACGGAGAAATGCCTCCAATCAAAAAAGCCCTCCGCGTTGCGCCCCGGCACCGGGGCCAGCACGACCCCGCCGATGCCGCGCGTGCGGAGAATCTGCGTGAGGCGGCGGCCCTTGAGCCCGGATTCATGCGCCCAAAATTCGTCCACGCCATGCCCCATTTGTTTCGCGCGCGCGACTACGCCATCGTGAAAGCCGCGCAGCGTGGGATGGCTGCGCCACCAATCCGGCGTCTCATACGCCGTGATGTAGGCGAGCGTGCCGAGGTGCTGAAATCCCCGCCCCGCCCTCGCCTCGGCAAAGACCTGCCCGACGAGCGGGTTGACCACGTAGCCGCGGCGGCGTGCGAGACCTTGGATGCGCTTGCGCACCGCCGCCGAGATCATCGGGTGATCATGGAGCGCCCGCGAGGCCGTGGAAACCGACACTCCCGCGAGCGCCGCGAGCGCGCGGAGGGAGAGGCGGGTGTTCTTTTTACTGCTCATCGCGGGGTCGCTTGGGAGAGAAGGGGGAGCAAATCCCGGCGAATTTATTGGGCAACCTCTGAATCCGCGCGCGACGATCAAACGTCTTTCCCTCCGCATGCTCCCGAACCCCCGTTTCTTTCCCTACTTTAGCGCCTGCGCCCTCGCGACGTTGGCCCCCTTTTGCCTCGCCGCGGAGAGCTTTCCCAAGCCGTCGCCGGAAAAGGAATTTGCCGACGTCAAAGTCTACGACGCGCAGGGGCGCCCTTGGCGCTCGGCGGTGGAAGATTGGGCCGGCGCAAAACAACGCATCGCCAGCGATCCCGCGTGGGCCAAGTGGCTGAAAAACGAGCGCGCCTCCGTGGACGCGTGGATGGCCAAGCACCGTGACCGCGTCGAGTGGGTCGCCGGCTGGTCGCACGATGGCGTCTCGCCCAAGGATGGCTCGGCCCTGACGTGGACCGAAAAGATTCCCGGCGAAGAGGTGAAATTTCTCTCCAGCCCTTCCGATCCCCAGGTCGCGCTCACGCCCAAGCTCATGGCTTGGTGGGTGGTGACGTTTCGCGGCAAGCACGTCGACGTTATGACGCGCGCCGCGCGCCTCTGGCGACTCACCGGCGAAGATCGCTACGCCGCGTGGGCGATGGAGCAGATGGACTTTTACTCGAGCAACTATCTCAAGTGGGAAGTCGCCAAGCCCGAGCAGGGCGCGCGGTTGTTTTGGCAGTCGCTCACGGAGGCCTCGGGTCTCGTGAAGTTCACGGAAACGGTGCGCCTCCTCGGTGATCGCGTGCCCACTGCGCAGCTCACCGGCTGGAAGGAAAAATTCTTCCTCCCGGAAGTCGCGGTGCTGAACAAAAATTTCCAGCAGATCCACAATATCGCGACGTGGCAGCGCTGCGCCGTCGCGCAGGTCGCGCTGCTCTTCAAGGACGAGGCCATGTGGCGTGAGGCGCTCGACGGCAAATTCGGCGTGCGCCGCCAGATGGCGCAGGGCATCACGAGCGACTACCTCTGGTACGAGCAATCGCTCGGCTACAACGGCTTCGTCGTCTCGGCGGTCAATACCCTCTTCGTCACGGCCGGCATCTACGGGCGCGCCGCCGAACTCGCCCCGGAAATGGCCACGGCGGAAAACCTGATGCTCTCCACGCTCTACCTGCGTTTCCCCAACGGCCAGCTCCCGAATCCCGCCGACAACAAGGGCATCCCCACCGCGCCCAACAAGGAAACCTACGCGAGCAACTACCGCGTGTTTCCCACCACGCTGGGCCTCGCCGAGGCAGCCAGTCGCCGCGATTGGGAGACGCTGCTCGATCCGCCTACCGCTTCCCCGCGCGTCTTCACCGCACCGGCCGTGACGAGTCGCAATTTCGAATCATCACGCATGGCGCTGCTGAAGTCGGGACCGTGGCAGGTCTTCCTCCACTACGGCCAGCTCACGAAGTCGCACTCGCAAGCCGAAGCGCTCAATTACTCCGCCTACTTTGGCGACATCGACATCACGCACGACTCCGGTGTCGTGGGCTACGGCTCGCCCCTTTACAAGGGCTACTACCAGCGCGGCCTGAACCACAACCTCCCACTCGTAAACGGCGAAGGCCAGGAGCCCGCGCAGCGCGGCGAACTGATCTCCTATGCGCCGACTCGCGTGTCCGCCTCGCAGCCCACGTACCGCAAAGACGCCCGCGCCAGCCGCACGCTCAGCATCGAGGGCGGGCAATTGATCGACACCGCGACCGTCGAGGCCACCGGCTCAGCGCCCCAAAAACTCGGCCTCGCCCTGCAACTCCAAGGCAAGGTGCGCCTGCCCGCATCGTTCGCGGCCGACGCCACCTTCAGTCAGGGCCGCCCCGAGCCCTTCGGCTATTGGCGCGATGTCCGCTCCGCGTCGTACCACGACCGCGCCGAATTCGATGTCGCCTATGGTGACACCATCATGCACGTCACGCTCGCCGCTCCCGGCGAATTTCGCCTCTGGCACGCGTCCACGCCCGACGTCCCGCCCAAACGCCGCGAGAGTTTCTATCTCGAGCTCAGCACCCCGGCCAAGACCGCGACCTTTACGACGAAGTTTAGCGCGGCCAAGTAAGTCGCCGCATCGAGCAACCCGGCGCGCTTTCCATCAGTCCCAGTCCAACTGCACGTCAGCGCCTCCCGCGCGAAGCAGCACCGTATAAAAAAGCCGCCGGTCACGAGGACCGGCGGCCGAGAAAGCTAAACTAAGGTCGCGCTTAGAACTGACCGGAGACGCCGATCTTGACCGAGCGCGGAACGACCCACTGGGAACGCACGCGGCTTTCGGTGAAGATGTAGCGGCGGGGACCTTCCTGGGCGATGTTGTTGAGATTCGCGAAGACCGTGACGCCCGTGCGAACCTGGTAGCTGACACCCGTGTTCATCATCGTCCACGAATCGCGGAAGATGCTGCTCGTGGGCGTGGTGAGGCTGTACACGATCGGGTAGGCCGCCGTGTAGTTCACATCGAAGGAAGCGCCGAACTTGCGGTAGAAGTAGCTCAGGCCAGCGTTATAGGCGCGCGGGACGAAATCCGCGATCTGGCCATTGTGCACCTCGACCGTGCCAGCAAACTTACCCGACGTGCGGAGCAGCGTGTAGTTGGCGCGAACCGTAAGGCCCTTGAGGGCGCCCGGGAGGAAGGAGAGGCGCTCGCGGAAGTCGAAGGTGAGACCCTTGACCTTGGCGTCACCGATATTGAGGGGCTGCACGATTTCATCACCGGCGTAGAGGCCTTCGAAACCGTTGTCCGGACCCGCAGCGACGAACTGGCCGGAGCGACCGGCGGAGCCGATGTAGTCCTTGATGTTCTTCTGGAACCCACCCACCGACAACAGGCCGGAGCTGCCGAAGTAGTATTCCAGCTTCGCGTCGAGGTTATCGGCGACCTGCGGCTTCAAGCCGGGATTGCCGATCGTGAGAGTGTTCGTGCCGCCAGGGACGATCGTCTCAGTCGCGCCCGCCACCATGTTGGCGAGGAGCGGACGGCCGTAGCTGTTGGACCAGCTGGCGCGGGCCTTGAAGTTGCTCGTGATGTCGTACGAGAGGTGAAGGCTGGGGAAGAACTTGTGGTAGCCACCGTCACGGGAGAGGCGGGAGTAGTCCATCGCCGCGCGCTTGAAGTGATCGGGCTCAACCGCGATTGCGGTGGTCCGGGCGCGGAAATAAGTGAAGGTCTCAGTCGAGACCCACTCGCCGCGGATACCGCCGAGCGCCGTGAGGCGACCGACCTTGATCTGGCCCTGGATGTAGGCGGAATCGACGCCCTCCTCCATGATACGACGGTTGGTGTACTGCTGGGTGGCCGTGAAGTTGACGTCTTCGTACCAGAGCGCGGTGTTGCCGAGCGTGGTGCTGATGGCCGCCGGATCGACGACGGGCAGACGAGGACCGCCGTTCTGGCGCTCGAACTCAGTCAACGGCATCAGGCCGGTCGTGGGCAACACCGTGCCGACGTTCTGATACCAGCGGCGGGGGAAGACATTCCGGTTATTCACGCGGCGATTCACGGTATCGAGACCCGACTTGAGCGTGATGGGCAACTCGGTCGGCAGGCTGTAGGAAACGTTGATCGTGCCGGTGACTTCGTTGGTGTCGGTCACGGTGTCGCGCTTGTTGAACACGCCGGAAGTGATCGGAACCGGCTGCGTGGTCGTATTGGCCGCCGTGATGACGAAGGGCGTGTAGCTCGCGATATTGTAGGGATCGGCACCACCGGTCCAAGTGAAGGTCTTGCCGGCGAGATTGGAGTTATCGAGGACGAAGCCGATCGCATCCTTGGTGCGGAGGGCGACGGTGCCGTCTTCACGCTGGCGGCCCGCACCGGAATCCCAGTGCGTGTTGGACCAGCGATAGGCGTGATCGATCTTGAGGCGGCCAAACTTGTGCTCAAACGCGAGCGTGCCCGTCGGGTTCTTGCTCGTGAACGAGTAGCGCTGGGGGAAGAGGCGCATCTGCGCCGCACCGACCGCCACGCCGCCGGGCTGGAGGGCGGTATTGTTGACGGGGAGGAACTCGATGCGATTGGCCGTGTAACCGGCCACGATCGCGCCAGTCGGATTGGTCGGGGAGTTAACCGTCAGATTGGAGGAGAGCCAGGGATTGACCGCCGTATAGCTGAAAAACGGCTCGGAGCCCGCATTGTAGAGGAGGCGGAGCGAGACCGTCGTCGACTGCGATACGCGGTAGTCCGCGCGGGCCGAGATGGCGGAGAGGAATCGGTCGTTCAAACCGCTCTGGCGAGTGTAGTCGCGCAGCTGGGCCACCGGATTCGTCGTGGCCTCGTAAAGATTGATGTCCCAGTCGTGGGGATTGAGCACTTCCTGGTAGGCGACGCCGACCACGATGCCGAGATTGCGCACGCCCTTGCCGATGTCGAACACCTCCATGTAGGAGGCGCTGAGGTCAGGACGCGGGCCGCGCTGGGAAACGGCGACATTGCGGTCGGACCAGCCGGGGAAGAAACGCGTGGACAACTGGTAGTTGATGCGACGGCGCTCCGACATGGCGAGGGGCGACTTCGTCTTGAGGTTGACCTGACCGCCGAGGGAATCGGCGCGCTTGTCGGGGGTCTGGCCCTGGATGATTTCGATGGCCTCGTAGTTCGAGCCGGAGAACGAGTGCAGCGTGGCCGAGCGACCGTCGCCACCGACGCCGGTGGTGGACATGCCGTCGACATTGAGGCGGGTGTAGCTGGAGGGTTGGCCGTTGATCGAGATATTGTTGATCAGGTTGTCCTCGTCCGTGGTGAAGGTGATGCCCGGGAGACGGGAGGCGAGTTCACCGACGTTTTGCGTCGGCAGGATGCCCCACTCGTCAAACGAAGTGACGTTCTTGATATTAAGGGCATTCCGCTGCTCGGTGATCGAGGCGGCCTGGCCCTCCTTCATCGTGGCGACGGTAAAGGCTTCCATCGAGGTGATCTCCGAAGACTTCAGCTCGATGTCGGACTGCACCGTGGCGCCGGCGTTGACCGAGACCTTCTGGCTGGTTTGGTTGAAACCAGAGTAGGCGACAGTGACGTCGACGATGCCGGCGGGCACGCCAGCGATCGTGTAGCGACCGGAGGAGTCGGTGAGCTCCACGCGATTAAGCGAGGAGATGCTCACCGAAGCGCCTTGGAGCGCATTGCGGGTCGTCGCGCTCGTCACGACACCGGAGATGGTGCCGGTAGCCGAGGATTGGGCGTTGGCCGAGACGGCCAGCGACGCGACAACGAGAAGGCTCATGGTCAGACGCCACAGCCGGGTAATGAGGCTAGAATAGCCACTAGCACTGGAGTAGTTCATGGTATGGTCAGTTCGTAGGAGATAATAATTATTCTCATCCCCACTGGTGGTAGTAGAACGAAGGAACATCCATATGACTTTCATGTCGCCCAAGTCCACGATTATCTTGGCCGATACGCGAAGTGGTGTTGCATGGTAGTCCACACGCAGATGAGCTGGCCTCGTCCCGGAAACGCTGCCATCTCGCACCGGTTTATCGATGCCCTCCTCCCCTCGCCCCCTCTTGTCGTTGTCCCATCGTTTGGTCGCGGTCCGTGTGATCGGGCTCGTCTCGCTGCTGCTGGTGGGCACGGTCCTGGGCGCCCGCATGAGCGGGGCTCCGGCTCCGCTTAAGCCCGAAAAACTCGCCGCCATGGACGCGGCCATCACCGAGGCCATCGCCGCCAAGAAAGCACCCGGCGGCGTGCTGTGGTTTGAGCGCGACGGTGATAGTTATAAAAAAGCCTACGGTCAGCGCGCGCTCGCGCCGGTAGCCGAGCCGATCTCGGAGGACACGATCTACGACGCCGCCTCGCTCACCAAGGTCGTCGCGACCACCACCTCAGTCATGCAGCTCGTGGAGCGCGGCAAGCTGGATCTCGATGCGCCGGTGGTGCGCTACCTCCCGCAGTTTGCGCAAAATGGCAAAGAGGCCGTCACGGTGCGCCAGCTCCTCATGCACAATTCCGGCCTGCGCCCGGATGTGGACCTGAAGCCAGCCTGGTCGGGCTACGAGACCGGCATCGCCCTCGCCTGCCTCGAAAAGCTCCGCAGCACGCTGGGCAGCACCTTTGTCTACAGCGACATCAATTTTGTCGTCCTCGGCGAACTCGTGCACATCGCGAGCGGATTGCCGCTCAATGAATACGCCGCGAAAAATATCTTCGCGCCGCTTGGCATGATCGACTCCGGGTTTCTGCCGCCGAAGGAAAAACTCTCCCGCATCGCCCCCACCGAGCTGACCGACGGCGTAATGCTGCGCGGAGTCGTGCACGATCCCACCGCGCGCAACATGGGCGGCGTCGCCGGCCACGCAGGGCTCTTCACGACCGTGGCCGATCTGGCTCGCTTTTGCCGGATGCTGATCGGTGGCGGGCAGCTCAACGGCGTCCGTATTCTGAAAGCCGATACGGTCGCGATGATGACTCAGGTCCAAAACGATGGCTCCGACCGCCGTGGCCTCGGCTGGGATATCGACTCGAAATTCTCCGGGCCGCGCGGGCGCTGGTTTCCGGCCGGGGCCTCGTTTGGCCACACCGGCTTCACCGGCACGAGCGTGTGGATCGACCCGGCGGCGAAGTCGTTTTTGATTTTCTTCTCCAATCGCGTGCACCCCGACGGCAAGGGCGATGTCGCCGCGCTGCGCCGCACCCTCGGCACGCTCGCCGCCGAGGCCATCGACCGCGACAAGGGCGCGGTGCTCAACGGCATCGACGTGCTCGTGCGCGAGGACTTCGCGCGCCTGCGCGGCTTGCGCGTCGGCCTCATCACCAACCAAAGCGGACGCGACCGCGAGGGCCGCGCCACCATCGATCTCCTCTTCGCCGCGAAAGACGTAAAGCTCGTCGCGCTGTTCAGCCCCGAGCACGGCATCCGCGGCGTCGCCGACGACCACGTGGGCGATACGATCGACGAGAAAACCAAGCTCCCCGTTTACAGCCTCTACGGCGATTCACCGAAACGCGCGCCCGGGCAATCGGACCTCGATTATTTCGGCAATGTGCTCCGCGCGCGCGCGCCCCAGCCCGCGCAAATGGCGAACCTCGATGCCATCGTCTTCGACATCCAGGATATCGGCGCCCGCTTCTACACGTACTCGGCCACGCTCGGCACCGCGATCGAGGCGGCGGCGAAGGCGAAGAAAAAGTTTTTCGTCCTCGATCGCGTCAACCCCATCGGCGGCGTGGGCGTCGAGGGCCCGGTGATGACGGCCGCACCGAGCTTCATCGGCTTTCACCCGATGCCCGTGCGCCACGGCATGACACTCGGCGAGCTCGCGCGCATGTACAATGTGGAGCGCAAATTCGGCGCCGACCTCGTGGTCGTGCCATGTGAAAACTGGTCGCGCGACCAGTGGCTCGACCAGACGGGCCTGCCGTGGGTTAACCCCTCGCCCTCCATGCGCAGCCTCACGGCGGCGATCCTGTATCCCGGCCTCTGCCTCCTCGAAAGCACGGAGATTTCGATGGGCCGTGGGACGCTGAAACCGTTCGAGCAAGTCGGAGCGCCCTTTGTCGACGGCGAGAAACTCGCCGCCGAACTCAACCGCGCCGCCATCCCCGGCGTGCGCTTCGAGCCGGTGAAATTCACCCCGCAGCCCGCCCTCTACCCCGGCCCCGCGAAATCGCTGAAGCACGGCGAAAAGGAATGCGGCGGCGTGCGCGTGGTATTGCTCGACCGCGACCACTGCCCGGTGATCGACATCGGCCTCGAGCTGGCGCTCGCCTTGCAGCGCCTGTACCCGACCCAGTTCAAGACCGACCTCATGGCGCGCCTGCTGGGCAACGATGCCACGCTCAACGACATCAAATCGGGACTCTCCACCTCGGCGATCAAAGCCGCCTACGCCAAGGAGCTCGCGGCCTTCGACGAGCGCCGACAGGCTTACCTCCTGTATCCGGCGAAGTGATACCAGGTAAAATTCGTCTTGGACGGTAAGGCTGGCACTCGTCGCCGAGCAGTCACGCAGCGGAGCTGATAACCGCGACCGCCTGCCGACAAGGTTGGCTGGAGCTCCCATGCCGGATGCGCATCGAGCCTACCGCCTGGCAATGCGCTCGGCGCCCATCGGAGGGACTCGAAACACTCTTGCGCGCAGGGGACCCCGTCGCGTTTACTCCGCGCTCTCCGTATGAACCTGATCGAAGACCTCCAATGGCGCGGCCTGCTGGCCGACTGCACCGACCTCGATGCGCTCAACAAGCGCCTGAGCGAAGGGCCGCTGGCGCTGTATTGCGGCTTCGATCCGACGGGTGACTCGCTGCACGTCGGCCACCTCATGGGCCAGCTCACGCTGCGCCGTTTCCAGCTCGCCGGCCATCATCCCATCGCGCTGGCCGGCGGAGCCACGGGCATGATCGGTGATCCCTCCGGCAAATCCGCCGAGCGCAATCTCCTCACGCGCGAACAGCTCGCGCACAATGTCGCCTCGATCAAGGGCCAGCTCGCGCGCCTGCTCGACTTCAATTGCGCCGGCAATCCCGCGCTCCTCGTCGACAACGCCTCGTGGACCGCGCCGATCAGCTACCTCGATTTCCTCCGCGATGTGGGAAAATATTTTTCGCTGAACGTGATGCTCGCGAAAGACTCCGTGAAATCCCGCATGGAGGGCGACAACGGCATCAGCTACACGGAATTCAGCTACCAGTTGCTGCAGGCCTACGATTTCTACCACCTCCGCAATGTCCACCAGTGCGAGCTCCAGATCGGCGGCTCCGACCAGTGGGGCAATATCACGGCGGGCACCGATTTTATCCGCAAAAAGCTCGGCGTGCCGGCGTGGGGCTGGACATTCCCGCTCATCACCAAGGCCGACGGCACGAAGTTCGGCAAGACCGAGGGTGGCGCCGTGTGGCTCGATGCCGAGCGCACCAGTCCCTACAAGTTCTACCAGTTCTTCGTGAACACCGAAGACGCCAAGGTGAGCGAATACCTACGCAAATTCACCTTCCTCAGCCGCCCGGAAATCGAGGAGCTCGAAGCCAAGCACGCCGCCAATCCCGGTCCGCGCGAAGCCCATAAGGCGCTCGCCCGCTCCGTGACCGCCCTCGTGCATGGCGAGGCGGCCCTCGCGGCGGCGCTCAAGGCCAGCGACATTCTCTTTGGCGCCGAGATCGGCGACACCTCGGAAGAAACGTTCCGCGATGTCGTCGGCGAGATTCCGACGAAGACGCTGGAGCGCGCCAAGCTCGACGGCGCGGGCACTTCCCTGCTCGACCTCCTCATCCACGCCGGCCTCGCCCCTTCGCGCGGCCAGGCCCGCAAGGACATCGAGGGTGGCGGCATCTACCTGAATAATGTGAAGGTCGCGGAATCGACCCGCGCCGCCACCACCGCCGACCTGCTCTTCGGCAAGTACATCCTCCTCCGCAAGGGCAAGCGCACCTACGCCGTGCTCAACGTCACGGCGTGAGCCAGGCGGCGGCCGACGCGTAGGTATCGCCACCACCGCAAGTAACCCGGACGCCACGCAACCGCCGCTCGTTTTCCCGGTCTGTGTCCCGTCCCATGGCTTCACCCACTCTCCGACGTCCCGCCCACGCCGGCGCCACGTGGTTGTTTACGGTGGAGGTGGCCTACGCGCGCATGCTCACGCTCATCGCGGAGGCGAAGTCCACGATTCGTCTCGAGACCTATATTTGGAAGGCCGACGAGATAGGCGACCGTTTCCGCGACGCACTGTCAGTGGCGGCGGCGCGGGGGATCAAAGTGCGCGTGTTGGTGGATGGCGTCGGAGCGGGTGCGTTGCCCTCCGATTATTGGGCGCAGTTGGAAACCGCCGGCGGCGAGGCGCGCGTCTTTAATCCGCTTTCGCTCAGCCATTTTGCGCTGCGCGACCACCGCAAGCTCCTGCTGATCGACGACCGCGTCGCGATCGTCGGCGGGTTCAACATTGCGAAGGAATACGATGGCGATGGCATCACGCACGGCTGGCACGACCTCGGCATCGAGTTGGACAATCGGCACGCGCTCACGCAGCTCGCGGAATCATTCGATACGCTCTACCGCAGCCATCGGTTGCGCGACTGGCTGCTGCGCCACATGCGCCGTCGAAAAATGCGCTGGCCGCGCTTCTACACGCGGCGCGGCCCTGTGCTCTTCAGCGGACCGCGCCTCGTGAAAAATCAGTTTCACCAGCGCCTGCTGGAAAGTCTCAAAGGGGCCCAGCGCGTGCGGATCGTGTCGGCATATTTCGTGCCCAGCTTCCGGCTGCGGCGCGCGCTGCGGGCGGTCGCCCGCCGGGGCGGCACGGTCGAGTTGCTCCTGGCGGGCAAAAGCGACGTCGCACTCGCGCAACTCGCCGCGCGTACCCTTTACGGCTCGTTGCTCAAGGCCGGCGTGCGCATCTGGGAATACCAGCCACAGATTCTGCACACGAAGCTCGCGATCGTCGACCACACGGCATTTGCCGGCACCGCCAATCTCGACGCCCGCTCGCTCTCCATCAACTACGAGTTGATGGTCCGTTTCGAAGATCAACGCGTGTCCGACGAAGCGTGCGACGCCTTCGCCGGCTTCCTTACTCATGCCCGCGAAATCAAGTTCGCCGAGTGGAAGCAAAGCCGGACATGGCTCACTCGCCTACGCGGGGCCTGGGCGCGGTTTCTTCTCACGAAGGTCGACCCCTGGCTCGCCCGCTGGCAAATGAGCAGTCTGCCCTGAGCGGCTGGTGCGCGCATGACGGCGAAGCCGCACGGAAACGTGCTCGGACGGTGCAATTGAATCTTTCGCTCCGGCTTGGAGCTGCCCACGCTCGCGACGTCCTCCCTTCAACCCCTACACGCATGGATCAACTCGCTTACCGCAAAATCACGATGCAGCCGAAGAAGAAGATCGCGCTGGTCGCCCACGACCACAAGAAGCGCGACCTCGTCGAGTGGGCGCAGTACAACCGCAATCTCCTCGCCGGGCACAAACTCTACGCCACCGGCACGACGGGTGCCCTCCTCGAGCGCGTCCTCAATATCCCCATCGTCAAACTCCAAAGCGGCCCGCTCGGTGGCGACCAGCAGATCGGCGCGAAGATCGTGGAGAACGAGATCGATTTCCTGATTTTCTTCTGGGACCCGCTGGAGCAACAGGCGCACGACCCCGATGTGAAGGCCCTTCTTCGGATGGCGGTGGTCTGGAATATTCCGGTCGCGAGCGATCGCTCCACGGCAGATTTCATCATCTCGTCGCCGCTGATGGATGCCGCGTACGACCGCCTCGTGCCGGACTACGATGCGTATCGCAATCGCAAGGTGCCGGGCGTGGAAGTGCCGGCGCTCCCGATCCCGGGCGTGACGACGGCGACGTAAGCGCGCAAAAAAAGGGCGGACAGAAGTCCGCCCTTGGGTAAGGTGGCCTGGCCTTAAGCCGCCGCGCTTTCGAGTTACAAAGGTCCTGAGCGGCGCGTTAAGGATAACGCGCCCTACCTTTTCGAAGGACGGTTTACGGCGCCGTCTTCTTCGCGTCGGGCGCTGGCGCTGCTTTCGGCTGCTTGGTCGTCTTGTCGTCGAGGTTCTGCATGATCTCCTCGTCGCTGACCGGCGTGGAATTGATACCGCCGGCCGGGACCTCGAGCTTCGCGAGCCAGACGAGGGCGTTGAGCATCAAGCGGCGCTGGTCTTCGTTCTGCCAGTTCTTGTGAAAGTGTCCGCCGGTGAAGCCGAAGCCGCGCCCGCCGTCGGGACGCTCGACCGCCCACATCATCGTCTCGGGCTTACCCTTGGCGGCTTGAATGTGCGGATACGGCCCCTTGGGCGAGACATACGGCCCGTCGCGCGTGGCATCGGAGGGCGTGGCGACGAGTATATCGGTGACACCCTGTTTACCATCGCGGAAGCGCATGTTCATGTACCACTCATCCTTGGTGATAAACGGCTTCACCCCGCGCGTGATCGGATGCGCCGGGAGGCTCTTGTAGTCGGCATCCCAGATGGGATTGCAGGAGAAATTGGATTCGTAATAGCCCCCGATCCATTGCTTCCACTCAGGGCCGCCCTTGTCGGCGGGGACCTCGACGGCATAGTGCGCGAAGCCGAGGCTCACGCCCTTGTTGACCAGACCGCGCAGCACATCGAGGTGATCGAGGCGGAGGGCGATGTGATTGGGGCCACCGTCGGCGTAAATAAACACGGCATCGGCGCCCTCGAAGACGGAATTATCATCCACCTTTTTGCCATCGACCATCTTGGTCGGCCAGCCGTTGGTGATGAGGACGGTCTTGAGACCGGGGATGACATCGAGGCGCTTCTGCAGAAGCATCGAGCCGGCCTTGAACTCGTGCATCAACGGCGGATGGCTGACGGGTCCGGCGATCATGACCAACTTGCGGTCGGCGGCGTGGGCAAACGTGGTGCCAAGGGCGAGCACCGCGATCAGGAGGGAGCGAAGTTTCATGGGTAAAGACAGACGAGGGGCGGGTTTGGGGTGGCGCGGAGCGACCGGCGAGACCAACGAAGACGAGCAAACGCCGGGGCGCGTTACGAGCGAAGAGTGAGGCGCGGGCCGGCCGGAGTCGAGCGGAGGTTGCGGTGAAATATTGTGTCATGAAACCAGGCGCTCGGAGGTGCCAGGTGCCCGCAGCGCACTCACCCGATCTTGCCTTCGGCGAGTATGGTTTCAGTTTCGATGTCCCCACCCCGCGCTCGCTCCGGCCTCTTTCGCGGCCCCACTCACCTCATTCGCTTTCCGTATGAAGACCTCTCGCCTCGTGTTCTGCCTTTTCATTGCGCTGCTCATCCACGCCCTCCACGCCGCCGAACCCGCGCCGATCCGTGTGCTCCTCGCCGGACTCGCGCACGGGCACGCCGGTGGATTTTTGCGCCAAGCCGAGCCGGCCACGGTAAAACTCGTGGGCGTGTGGGAGCCGGATGACAGCATTTGGGAAAAGTACAAAAAGAACGCCCGCCTCGCGGACGTAACGCGCTACACGAAGCTCGACGACGCGGTCGCGCAAAGCGGCGCCGAGGCGGTGTGGGCCTTTTCGGATACGCGTGATCACCTGCAGATCGTGCGCGCCTCCGCCCCGCGCAAATTGCCCGTGATCGTGGAAAAGCCCCTCGCGGTTTCGTGGGACGCAGCGGCGGAGATCTCCGCGCTCGCGCAGAAGCACGGCACGCTGGTGCTCACGAATTACGAGACGAGCTGGTATCCCGCCTTTGAGGAAATCCGCCAAATGCTGGGCAACGACGGCCCGCTCGGCCCCATCCGTCAGATCTACGCGCAGGCCGGCCACGAAGGCCCGGTGAAGATTAAGGTCGGCCCGGAGTTTCTCGCCTGGCTGCGCGATCCGGTGCGCGGCGGCGGCGGTGCGCTCTTCGACTTTGGCTGCTACGGCGCGAATCTCGCGACGTGGTGGCTCGGCAATCGCGCGCCCGACACCGTGAGCGCGCATACCTCGCAATTCGACAAAGTGAACTACCCCGACTGCGACGACCATGCGGTGATCCAACTCGTTTATCCCGACGTGCAGGTGACGGTCGTCGGCTCGTGGCACTGGCCCTACGCGCGCAAAGATGTCGCGCTGTACGGCGAAAAAGGATCGGTCGTCACCACGAACGATAAAGACTACGCCGTGCGCACCGGCAAAGCGCCGGAAGCGCGCCAGGCCAAGGTGGAGCGACGCGTGCCGCTGACGTGGTTCGCGACCACCATCCGGGCCGGCAAGGACCCGGTGGACGACCCGAGTTCGCTCGCGAATAATTTGATCACGATGAAAATCCTCGAAGCCGCGCGGCGCTCGATCGCGGAGGGACGCGCGATCAAGATTTCGGAGATCGGGGCGAAGAAGTAGTAACGCTGAAGCCGTGAGCCCCAGCGAGGAGGTATTCCGTCCACTCGCTGGCGCTCGCGGCTACCAGAAAATATTGGCCGCAGTTTTCGTGAAACTGCTCCAATAGGTGGATGGCGATCTCCGAGCGCCGTCTTCCGGAGAACCGCATGCCGTCGTAACTTTCATGTTCGCCCTCCCGACGGCGCCCGGAGGTCGCCGTCCACCTAAGAGCACGCGATGGGCCGACTATCTTCAGAGTTCGGCTACCCGGAACTCACAGCACCATAAACGAAAACGCCACGATGGCGGTCGGCACAAGGGCGCCGAGGAGGAGGCCCATGGGCGAGACGCCGCCGGGGAAATGGCGCTGCAAGATGGACTGACCGGCGGGATTGGGGGCGTTGGCGATGACCGTGAGGCCGCCGCCCGTGACCGCACCGGAGACGACGGCGAATTTGAGTTGCTCGCTGAAGCCCGGCACGAGGGTGGCGAGATAGGTGATGAGGGCGTTATCGTTGAAGGCGGTGAGGATCGTCGCACCCGCGAAGAGCGGGACGCGGCCGAGACGGCCCAGCACCGGCTCGATCCACCAAGCCTGCAGCCCGCCATGAATGACCAGCCCAGCGAGGAAGAAGCCGACGAGCATCGGGGTCTTTAGCTCGACCTTGCTCTGGTGGTGCGCGGTGGCCTGCGCAAAAGCCACGAAGAACAGGAAGCCGCCGATGAAGAGCACCGGGTAATGGGCCATCCACACCGTAAAGCCGAGAAACACGACGTGCATCGCGGTGACCCACGCGGGGACGGGCGGCTCCGGGGGAGCGGACGCGTCGAAGGGGGCGGGCTGGAGGGCTGACAGCTCTTTGCGGAAGGCAAACCAGTAAACCACGTTCGCGAGGACGATGCCGCTGATGGCGTGCCAGCCGAATTGCGTGAACATGTAGCTCATGTCCC
The DNA here is from genome assembly GCA_965227745.1 of Opitutaceae bacterium. Lineage (GTDB taxonomy): Bacteria > Verrucomicrobiota > Verrucomicrobiia > Opitutales > Opitutaceae > GAS368. The sequence continues at coordinate 1,381,965 of OZ245769.1, forward strand.
ATCCCCACGCTGCGGCGACCATGAGCACAGGAGGAGCGGCGAAGTGCGTGAGCGTGCCGCCGATGGAGATGTTGACGAAGAGGAGGCCCAGCGTCGCGTATTTGAGACGCAGGCTGGGATTGAGGACGTAGAACTGTTTGGCGAGCAGTAGCGCGGCGATGGTCATCGCCGCCGGCTCGGTGATGAAAGAGCCGAGGAGCGGGGCGACGGTAAGGATCGACCACCACCACGCCACCGGGCGGCCGCCGCCGAGGGAAGCCACAGCCTTCATGCACTGCTCGGCAAGCCGCAACACGGGGCGCGTGGAGGCGAGTGCCATGATTACGACAACGAACATCGGCTCCGTGTAGTTGACGGTGTCGCCGATGTAGTGGATCGCGGTATCGAGGCCCTTGCTCGCGACGATCGCGATGCCAAGCACGATAGCCCAGATGCCGAAGATCGCTTCGACCTCGCCGAAGAAATGCAGGACTTGGCCCCAGAAACTCACCTCGTCGGGGATGCCGTCCTCGTCGCTGTCGGTGGAGTGGGCCTTGAGCTTGAGGCGCGCGCAGTGGCGCTCCTCGACGACGTGGGCCCAGTGGCGAATCTTCCCCGCGAAAAACGTGTGCAGCACCGCGAGCACGAAGATCGCAGTGGCGATGAGATTGAACGGCTCCGCGTGGACGCGGGCGGCGAGGGTGTCGTAGAGACCGGGGGTATCGGTGGTCGCGTAATCGGCGGTGGGGCGGGGAAAGGAAGGTAGAGAGGTAACTCTATCGGCACCGAAGGCGGTGGTCGCGGTGACGCAGACCGCGAACAGGTAGATCCCATCTTTGACTAGGCTCAACCGCCGGGAAATGCGAAATGCCATTCAATCAGCTAGCCCTCCTCCATTTTCGAGGGCAAGCTTCGGTCGCAGCGTTTAGCGCAAGGCTTGGCGCGTCAGCTTAGGATTCTGTCGGCAATCCAGTACTCGCCGTACTAGTACTCGGTCGGGCTCGAGCGTGTAGTAGATGGCGAAGGGAAACCGCTTCGAAAGCGCTCGATGATAGCCGAAAACCTTGCGGTGAATCCCGGCAAAGAGCATCAAGGAATCGATATCCGAGAAGAGTGAGTCCAAGAAGTAATCGCCAACTCCCTCACTCTGCCGCTCGTAAAACAGCCTGCCATTAGCGAGGTCTTCCCGCGCCGAAGGGAGAATCCAGATTCTCATTCCGAACGCTGGCGGAGCTCTTTTTTAGCCGTCTCCCAATCGATGGGTTTCTCTTCGCCGACTTGAAAACGTTTTTCCGTTTCGCGAAGCATATCTTCGTGCCAAGCGGGAGACACCACGCCTTGTTCGTCACGGCTCAGGTCGTCCCAGAGCAATTCCATGGCCTCAAGCTTCTCCAATCTGGTCATGTTCCGAAGCGGAAGATCGAGGGCCATGAACGAAAACTATCGGGACGATTTTCCTCCGCAAGCCGCCATTTCACTTCGGCGCTTAGGCCGCGCCGAAGCGAAACTCAGCTCCGACTCAGAACGTGTGGATGAAGAGGCCCGAGCGGAGCTTGGGCTCGAACCAGGTGCTCTTCGGCGGCATGATTTGGCCGGCGTCGGAGATGTCCATGAGTTGGTCGAGGGTGACCGGGTAGAGGGAGAAGGCCACGCCGCCGTCGGCGTCGATGCGCTTCACGAGTTCGCCGGTGCCGCGGATGCCGCCGACGAAGTCGATGCGCTTGCTGGTGCGGACGTTTTCGATGCCGAGGACGGGAGCGAGGAATTTGTCCTGGAGGATGCTGACATCGAGGCGCGACACGGGGTCGGCGTTGGTGTCGGGCTTGATCTTGAGGCCGTACCATTTGCCAGCGAGGTACATGCTCACGCTGCCGACGGCGCTGGGCGACGGGGCGGCGTTTTCCTCGACGGCACCGAAGACCGACTTGGCCTTGGCAAGGAGGTCCTCGGGCTTGAGGCCGTTGAGGTCGACGACGATGCGGTTGTACGGGAGAATCTTGAGCTCGCTCGCGGGGAAGAGCACGCAGAGGAACCAGTTGTAATCCTCGGTGCCGGTGTGCTGCGGATTCGCGGCGCGGCGCATGCGGGCGACGCGGGCGGCGCTAGCCGCGCGGTGGTGACCGTCGGCGATGTAGGTGACCGGGACCGCGCCAAAGGCCTTGATCCACTCCGCCCCGCCCTCGACGCGCCAGACGGTGTGCTGGATGCCATCGGGAGCGGTGAAATCGTGCGTGGGCTTTTCCTTCACCTTCGCATTCACGAGGGCGGTGACGCCGGGCTGGTCGCGGTAGGTGAGGAAGACCGGGCCGGTATTGGCGCTGAGGGTGTCGATGAGCTTCGTGCGGTCGTCCTCTTTGTCGGGGCGGGTCTTCTCGTGCTTCTTGATGAGCTCGGCGTCGTAGTCGTCGACGTGGCAGAGGGCCACGAGACCGCGCTGGCGGTGCGTGCCCATACGCTGCTCGTAGACGTAAATCGACGGACCGGACTCACGGCGGAGGGAGTCATTTTTCTCGAGGCCGAGGAGATTTTCACGGGCCTTGGCGTAGACCGCATCGCTGTAGGGATTGGTGTTGGCCGGGAGATCGATCTCGGCGCGGTCGACGTACATCAGGCTGCGGGGCTTGCCCGCAGCGAGCGCGGCGGCCTCGGCGGCATTGACGACATCGTAGGGCACGCAGGCCACTTCGGGCGCGTGCGCGGGATTGGGGACGAGACCTTGAAAGGCGCGGATTCTCATGGGAATGGAGTTGGGTAAATTGCCGGAGTGACGGGGTAAAGACACGGAAAAAGTGTGGCAGCAGATCACCGATGAACCTAAATGGCGTTGAAGACAGCACTCGTTCCGATGCCAAAAACCCGCAATCCCCACAATCGGACTACGAAAAAGAAAATCGCAATGACAGCGGGATGGCTGCTGCTCAATGGACTGGGTTGGATTCTCTACTACAAAATCGACGCGTACATCGTATCGCCAAAGTGGGTGAGCGGACCGGAAGATGAATGGACCGGCATCGATCAATTCGCATTTTGGATGACGAGAAGCCTGCCGCTGATGTTGGGCTTCCTAGCGTGGAACGTTTTTACGCTATGGAGGCAAACGCAACGAGGTGATGCTTTGAGCCTGAAATTCGCGAGTGTGGCTGTGCTCGCAGTCTGGCTCGTCTTCCCTGGTTGCTGGGGTTACTCAGGTCATCTGGTTCGGTTACTGGCTAACATCGGACCATAAAAAAAGCCCTCCGTGGCCGGAGGGCTTAAAGGGAAACGAGGTTTTCGTCGGGCGCTTACTTCTTGGCGGCGCCGCGCTTGAACTTCGAGGTGAACTTCTCGACGCGACCGGCGGTGTCGACGAGGCGCTTCTCGCCGGTGTAGGCGGGATGCGAATCCATCGTGACGTCGCGGGCGACGACGAAGTACTCCACGCCGTCGATCTCCTCTTTACGAGCAGACTTCATGGTGGACTTCGTGAGGAAACGCTTGCCGGTTCCGATATCGAGGAAGCAAACGTTGTTGAGAGTGGGATGGCCTTCGGCTTTCATCGTCGTGGTAGAGGGGTTAATTAGCCTTGGCGCGCCTTGTAACGCGGCTCGACCTTGTTAATGACGTAGATCTTGCCCTTACGACGGACGACCTGGCAGGCAGGGTGACGCTTCTTGGCAGATTTGATGGAAGAGACAACTTTCATAAAAGGTCTGAAAACAGAGAGTACGTAACCCTCTGTCAACGGAATTGTTCGCAACGGCTGAGGCAAATTTTATTAGCTGCGGAAGTCACTGCTACCAAATGTCTCCACCCACGTCGCCGAGGTCAGAATCGGCAGGCAGATTGAGCGACTTTGCCCGCGCCTGGGAAGCGCTCCATTCCTGGCTGATTTCATCCTTTGTGCGGACCCACTCTATCGGCAGCGGCTTTCCACAGCGTTCGCATTTGGGGTAGGAGCGCGTGAGCACACGAAAACCGCACGCCGGACAGACATATTTATCCCCGGGGAGACTGACGTCGCTCATGGAAAGGCCGATTAAGGACGGCGGGCGAGGGAGGTTTAATTTTGCTCCGGATCCTCCGGTTCGTCGGCCATCAGGCGCCACTCGGCGCCTTCGCGGCCGAGGACCGTGCGCCAGAGGGTGTCGTCTTGGGCTTGGGTGAGGAGGTCTTCGGGGACGTCGGCGACGACCCAGGTGTGGTGCTTCATCTCGTTTTCCAACTGGCCGGCGGACCATCCGGAGTAGCCGACGAAGCCGCGGACGTGCGCGCCTTCCTCGCTGAGAAATTGGATGGCCTTGTCGGGCTCGACGCCGAAGTGGAGGCGGAAGCCATCGTCGCGCGACTCCCAGGCGGCGAGGACGAGTTGCTCGGTCTGCACAGGGCCGCCCTTGAAGAGCGGGACGGCGGCGAGCGGGCCCAGCGCGAAATCGCCGCTGAACTCACCGAGGCGTTTGCCAAGCGGGCGGTTGAGCACCACGCCCATCGCGCCCTCGGCATTGTGCACCGACATGAGAATCACACTGCGGCGAAAGTTCGGGTCGCGCAAGGTGGGATGCGCGAGCAGGAGCGTGCCGGCGTAGGTATCCTTGGTTTCTTTGCGGCGTTCGCGCATGAGAGAAAGAGAGTTAAACGAAAGAAATAGGACAGCAGCCCGGAGCGAAGTTTCCGCGAGGCTCGGCGCGGAGGTCTCCGCGCGACCCCGGCAGCGGGAAAATCAGAGTTTCAAGATAGTCACCTTGGCGTCGCCGAGCAACTGCGAGACGAGCGGATCATTGTTATAATCGAGCCGATAGCGCACCTCGGCGATGCCGGCGGCGGCGAGGATCTTGGCGCAATTGATGCACGGGAAATGCGTGACGTAGGCGACGCAGCCCTCCACGGAACTGCCACGACGGGCGGCATCGGCGACGGCGTTTTGCTCGGCATGGACGGTGGCCTGCTCGCGGCCCTCGCGGAGGTGGGAGACGTGCGGGGCGCTGGGGAGGTAGCCATTGTAGCCGGCGGCCACGAGGCGGTTTTTCCGCTCGCCACCGGTGACGATCACGCAGCCGACGTGGAGGCGTTCGCAATTGGAGCGCGTGGACATCAGCACGGCGGTCGCCATGAAATACTCGTCCCACGAGGGACGGTGCGAAAAACTCTCGGCGGCTTGGGCAATCAGATCGACAGGCGACAGCGTAGTCATGCGGGAAACAACGCGTACTCTGGACAGCCCGCCGCGCGCGATCAACCTTCCTCTCGCCCCATGCCACGGATGCTTCAACCCGAACTCCTCGACTCGCTGCCACACGATCACCCCGATGCGCTGCACAGTCGGCGCGATCTGCGGCTGATCAACCAGATCATGGGCAATCATCGCTGGTTCGCCCAAGTGCTGCCGCGGGTGCTGCGACCAGGCGAACCCGCGCTCGAACTCGGCGCGGGCCACGGTGAACTCGGTCGGCGACTGCACGCGCGCGGAGTGGCAGTGGACGGGCTCGATGTCGCGCCACGACCGAGCGAGTGGCCGGCGGACCGCGCATGGCACGTCCATGATCTGCGGACCTTTGCCCACTACGACCGCTATCCCGCCGTCATCGCGAATTTGATTTTGCACCACTTCACCGATGCCGAGCTCGCGGAACTGGGCGCCCGACTGGGACGCACAGCGCGCATCATCGTGGCAAATGAGCCGCTGCGGAGTGCGAAGTCGCAGCGCTTCTTTTCGGCCCTGAGCCCACTCTTCGGCGCCAGCCACGTCACGCGGCACGATGCGCGCGTGAGTATCGAGGCGGGATTCATCGGCGACGAACTCCCCCGGGCTCTCGGGCTCGATCCGGCGGTCTGGGAGTGGCGGTGCACCACGACTTTTCTCGGCGCTTATCGCCTGATCGCCACCCGCCGCGCATGACGCTCCCCCGCCCTATCGAAGTGATCGGCGGCGGGCTCGCGGGGTTGTCGCTGGGCCTCGCGCTGCGCCGGGCGGGCGTGCCGGTGACGATCTTCGAGGCGGGAAGTTATCCCCGGCATCGCGTGTGCGGGGAATTCATCACCGGCCTCAGTCCCGATACGATCTCACGGCTCGGCCTCAGGGAATTTTTAGGCGATGCGCTGCGCCATCGCGAAGTCGCGTGGTTTATCGCGACGGAAGACAGGGGCGTGGGCCCCGCGCGCATCCAGCGCCTCCCCTCGCCTGCCCTGGGCCTCAGTCGCCATGCCCTCGATGATCGGATCGCGACGGCCTTTGTCGCCGCCGGAGGCGAGCTGCGCACGGGAGTTAGAGTGGCGATGGACGACGAAGCGGTCGAGGGGCGCGTGGTCGCGACAGGGCGGCGGCGGAGTCGCGGGCACGCGGGCTGGATGGGGCTGAAATTTCACGTGCTGGGATTAGACTTGGCGCGCGATTTGGAACTGCACCTCGGCGATGAGGCCTACGTGGGACTCTCGCGCGTGGAGGGCGGCGCGACGAATGTCTGCGGGCTCTTTCGCCGCCGCGAGCTCTGCGCGAAGGGCGCGGATTTACTGCTCGGTTATCTTCAAGCTGCGGGTCTGACGGCGCTCGCGGCGCGGCTGAGCGCGGCGAAGATCGAGGCAAAGAGTTTTTGCGCGGTCGCGGCGGTGGACTTTGACCGGACGGTGAGCGCGACGACAGACGAGGTGCTGAGAATTGGGGATGCGTCAGCGATGATCCCACCTTTCACGGGCAATGGCATGGCGATGGCGTTTCAGAGTGCGGAGGCGGCGCTCGATCCCCTGCTGGCGTATGCGCGCGGCGAAACCGATTGGGCGTTTGCGTGTCGGTGTATCCACCGCGCGCTGCGTCGTCGGTTTCGGCTGCGTCTCGCGTCGGCCCATCTCGTCCACCCCTTTTTGCTTCAACCCCGACGACAACGCGTGCTCGCCTCGCTCAATCGCACGCGCCTCCTGCCGCTCTCGCCGCTTTACGCCGCTCTTCATTGATCCTCCATGTATCTCCACGCGCTCGCCACCGCTGTCCCGCCCACCTCGTACACTCAAGCCGCCTGCTGGGACATCGTGCAGCGCTCGCCGGCGCGCATGCGCCTGCACAAACGCTCGCGGTTGATTTTGCACAGCATCCTCGCCGGCGATCACGGCATCGCGACGCGGCACTTCGCGATGCCGGCTATCGAGAACGTATTCGATATGACCTCGGATCAGCTCAACGCGGCCTTTCGCGCGGAAGGTCCGAAGCTCGCCGCGACCGCGCTCACGGCCGCGCTCGCAAAAGCGGGCCTCGCGCCCGATCATCTCGATGCGTTGCTCATCTGCACCTGCACCGGCTATCTCTGTCCCGGGCTGACGAGCTATGTGGCGGAGCAACTCGGGTTGCGGCCCAATACCTTTTTGCAAGACCTCGTTGGGCTCGGCTGCGGCGCGGCCATCCCCACGCTGCGCGCGGCGAGCCATATCCTCGCGGCGCAGCCGGAGGCCACCGTGGCGTGCATCGCACTCGAAGTGTGCTCGGCGGCATTTTACCTCGATGACGATCCGGGCGTGATCATCAGCGCTTGCCTGTTCAGCGATGGCGCGGCGGCGACGATTTGGCGCGCCACGCCAGGGCCTACGCGCCTGCGGGCCTTTGACTTCGATACACTCCACGTCCCGGCCAATCGCGACAAGCTACGCTTCGAGCAGCGCGAGGGAAAGCTGCGCAATCTCCTCGACCGCGAGGTGCCGTCCCTCGCCGCCGCGGCGGTGGGGCAACTCTGGGCGAAGCGCGGGCGGCGGCCGGTGTCGCGCGTGGTCGCGCACAATGGCGGACGCGATGTGATCGACGCTCTGACGCCCGTCGTCGCGCCGCACTCGCTGGAGGCGAGCACGCGGATCCTGCGGGATTTCGGGAATATGAGCAGCCCCTCCGTGCTGTTTGTCCTCGACGAAACGCTGCGGACTACGACGCCGTCGGCGGATGAGGGCGATTTTTGGCTCGTGAGTTTCGGCGCAGGCTTTAGCGCCCATTGTTGCCGCTTCGGCCTCTGACCCATGCCCACCCTCACCGATCTCGTCACCTATTGCGACCAACGCACGCGCCGCTCGGCCTACAAGGATGCCCCCGGGGCGATGAACGGATTGCAACTGGCCAACGACGGCCGCGTCACAAAGATCGGCGCAGCGGTCGATGCCGGCGTGGTGCCCTTTCAAAAGGCCGTCGCGGCCGGGGTCGATTTTCTCATCGTCCATCACGGCATGTATTGGGACATGCCGCGCCCGTTGACCGGTCCCGCGTACGAACGCGTGAGCACGCTCATCCACAGCAACTGCGCGCTCTACTCGAATCACCTGCCGCTCGACGGTCACCCCGAATTGGGCAACAACGCCCTCCTCGCGAAACAACTCGGGCTCAAGCCTTCGCGGCCCTTTCTCGTGCGCGACGGCGAGGCCATCGGCTGCATCGCGAACTCAAAGCTCACCCGCGCCGCGATCCGCGCGAAGCTCGAGGCGCTCTATCCGCGCGTGATCGCCATCGAGTACGGGACGGAGAAGCCGGAGGCGGTGGCCTTTTGCAGCGGCAGCGGGTACAGTGCGATGGCGGAGCTGGTGCCGTCGAAAGCCGACACGCTCATCACGGGGGAGCTGCGCGAGGATTGCTTTAACCGCGCGCAGGAGGAGAAACTGAATTTGTATCTGTGCGGCCACTACGCGACGGAAGTCCACGGCGTGAAGGCGCTCGCGGCTGAGCTCGCGAAGAAGTTCAAACTGCCGTGGGAGTTCATCGCGACGGAGAATCCGTTCTGAGGAATTCTCTCTGAGTTAAGCGCAAAGACGCTAAGGCGCAAAGGTCGGAGCAAAGCGGATGATTGGCGGCAAGGGACGGGGGGTGCGCGGAAAGGGACTCTTCCGCTTTTCTAACTCAGGCCTTTGCATCTTGGCGTCTTCGCGTTTCAACCCTCCTACCCTCCCTTTCCTTTTTTCGTGTCTTTCGTGGCCTTCGTGGTTCACGCTCCTGCCTTCCCCTTCGATGAAAAAAATCGCCATCCTGAACGGCCCCAACCTCGATCGCCTCGGCAAACGCGAGCCGGAGATCTATGGTCGCGCCACCCTCGCCGACCTAGCTGACGCGCTGCGGGCGGAGTTTGGCGCGAAGGCGGAGCTGGAGTTTTTTCAGTCTAACCACGAAGGCGCGCTGATCGACAAAATCGCGGCCCTAACGGATGCGAAGTTCGACGGCCTCGTGATCAACGGCGGCGCGCTCACGCACACGAGCGTCGCCCTGCGCGACGCCCTCCTCGGCGCGCACCTCCCGACGATCGAGGTGCACATCTCGAATATCTACAAGCGCGAGGAGTTCCGGCACAAATCGCTGACGGCACCGGCGTGCATCGCCGTGATCACGGGTCTCGGCCTCGAAGGCTATCACGCCGCCGTGCGTTTCCTGCTGAAGACCTGAGCGGATGAGCGAGCACTACTGGCTGGTCTGCCACACGAAGCCGCGCTGCGAAAAGAAATTTGCCGCGCTCATGGCGGCGGAAAAATTTGAACACTACCTCCCGCTCGTGAAGAGCGTGCGGCATTACGGCGCGCAGAAAAAATCGTTCACCAAGCCGCTGTTTGCGGGCTACGTTTTCGCCAAGGTCCCCGTCGAGCAGAAGGCGCGCGTCTATCAGCAGGACCTGCTGGCCCGCGCCATCATCGTCGCGGATGAAGCGGCCTTCCTCCGGCAAATGGAAGACGTGAAGACGATCGTGGCGTCGGGCCTCGAGTTAAGTGTCATGCCGCTGGTGACCAAAGGCCGGCGCGTGCGCATCATGGGCGGCCCGCTCAACGGCTTGGAAGGCTTCGTGGACGATCCCAGTAATCCGCAGGGCATCATTTTGTCCGTCGACGTTCTCCAGCAGGGACTAAGGGTGAAGATGCCCGTGGAACAATTGCGGGTTTTACCGTAACAAATGGCGCATGACGCCCCACTTCCCGTTTCAGCGAATCGCCCGATGGGCTACGGCAGCCATATTCGGGATTTTTTTGGTCGATTCCGGTTTTTCCGAGGATGCCAAGACTCCGTCCAAGTGGAATATCGTGGATTTCATCGACGGTTTGCCGGATGCCCTGGCCGAGCGGTTGCCGAGCTTTGATACCGGATCGTCGGTGCGTCTCTACGCCCGCCCGCATCTCGGTGACTTCATCCATCGCGACTACTTGCGCCTGCCCATCGGAGCGCGCATCCGGGCGGATGAAAACATCGAGACGATCGCGGAATTGCAGACCTATTTCACGCACGGCTTCGGCGACTCGGCGGGCTACGGTATCTCCGGTTTTCGAATCGGCACCAAGGTCGATCACGTATTGCCCTCGATCAACGATGGTGCGGGCGTAAGCGTGGGGTTCAACTATCTCACTCCGCTCAGCCGGCCGCCCTTCGATCTGACGGACGGCTACCGCCATTTCTCCCCTTACGTCAGCGCCACCCGTCCCTTCCTGCCCGAGTGGCCGCTCCTCGGCTACGCGACGGTCAGCGCCGACCTCATCGACCGCACCCCGAACCGGCCCAACTTTGGAAAGAATCAGCTGCACTCGAATTCGCTAAGTTTTTCCGCTGGCGCCGCGCATGAGTTTGCCCGCTTCCGCGGCTCGCTCACCGCGACGTTTACGACCAGTTCCCTCATCACGAACGAAAACGAAAACGTCTTTGCGATCCGCCCGGAGGTCGTCATCCCTTGGAAAATGCGACAGGACTCGACGACTCAGATTTTCGTCACGCTGGGAGGTCGCTCGATTTGGGGTCCGGACGGAAACGATCTCGGCGTGAGCAGCAGTGTCCGGTTTGAATTTCTGTTTCGGCGAAAGAAATCTCCGTAAGCGGAACGGTGGAGACGATCCCTCAACACGGGCACCGCTACTCGCCGTCGTTCGCGGTTACGCGTGGAGTTGGTCTTCGGTTTCGCGGCCTCGCTGGTATTGCACGAACAGCACCGCCGCAGCCCACGCAAGCGATAGCGCCATGATCCAGCGCCCCGTGGTCGCCACCCAACGCGAGATATACACGTCTTTGTGCAAGAGGTTCATTGCGGTGAGCAGGTATTCCCAATCGTGGCCCTCCACTTCGCGACCGGTGCCGCCGCTGAGGAGTTGGAGTTGCAGGGAGCGCGCATCGTTGATGTACGGCGCGACATCGATCAGGCTCTGGCCCATCAGCCAGAGGCAAAGGGCACCCGCAAAGGCATCCTTGCCCCAAAAGCGCGCGGCCACGAACCAGATGAAGGGCATCAGCACCTGTAGCAGCGAGCCGCCGAGGACGTGCATGAAGTCGCCGAACCAGCTAAAGATCACATGCCCCGCCTCATGAATTACCAGGTGCACGAGGTGCAGCTTCGTACTGCTCATCGTGTCGGTGAGTTCCATCATCGACATGCGAAAAAATCGCCACCCGTAGGCCGCCACGGCGATCAAGAGCAGGGCTCGCAAGACGAGCGACCACAGCGGGTCGCGCTTGCGCTCCGGAAAGAAAAAATCCGACGCGCGCCACGACACGTTCGCCCAAAAATCGTTCATGCCCCGAAGTGCGTCCAGAGCCAGATGCCGAGATGCAGCGTCGCGCAGGCCGCGAGAGCAGCCGCGAGATCGTCGATCACCACGCCCCAGCCGCCGGGGAGGTGCTGCAGCTTCGAAATCCCCAGCGGCTTCGTGATGTCGAAGAGCCGAAACAGCGCGAAGCCTGCGAGTAGCGCGGCCCACACCGGCATCACCGATACGATCGTCGGCCACCCCAGAAAGCACAACGGGATGGAGACAAACTCATCGAGAATCACTTCGCCGGGGTCTTGCTTATTGAGCCGGATTTCAGCCTCACCGCAAAGGCCCACCGCGACCCACGCCGCCAGCGCGCTAACGACCACGTTTCCCACCCACCCGAGCGAGGGAAACAGTATCCAAAAATACCCTACGCCGACCAGTGAGCCCCACGTGCCCGGAGCCGGGAGACGCCGTCCGATCGGGCCGAGGGTCGCCAGCCCGACGACCAGCCCCGAGGACAGCGAGCGCGGCCAGGCGGGGTGCGTCAGTTTCATTTGTCGATATCCGCGAAGACGATCGCGCGATGGCGGAAGATGTAATTCCACCCCGACCACACGGCGAGAAACGTCCCGATGATAAACCCGGTGATGCCGATGCGGTGCAGCAACGTGGCAAACTCGCTCAAATCGTACGGCATCACGTACCCCCAATCGATGTCGACCATCGGTGACGCCAGCAAAAAGCCGATGGCGATGAGCTGTGTGACCGTCTTGGTCTTGCCTCCCTTGTCCGCCGAGACGACTACGCCCTTGGCCGCCGCCACCATCCGCATGCCGGAGACGAGAAACTCGCGACAGAGCGTGATCAGGACAAAGGCCAGCGGCAGGCCGTGGCCTTCATGGCCCACCATCGCGATCATGATGCCGAGCACCATGATCTTGTCGGTGAGGGCGTCCATGAGCTTGCCGAAATTCGAGACCGTGTTGCGCTTGCGGGCGAGGTAGCCGTCAAGCCAGTCGGTGATCGCGGCCCCGATGAACAGCCAGAACGCCAGGGAGGCTGCTCCGGGCCACCATTCAAACATCAACCACACGATGATGAACATCAGTGGGATGCGCGAGAGGGTGAGAATATTGGGTAAACTCATCGGGGCGTGAACGGATGCGTAAAACGCACGCCGGTTGCGGGAATGCAACACCGCAGCGGAGAAATTCCCGCCTGACGGGCCGTCATCGTTTCGTCATAATCGGCGCAATGACGGACCGAAAAGTTGAGTCGCCACGGGGCTTGTGCAGGGTAGCCTCCCCTTCCCCTCTCATGCGCCACTGCATTTACCCGGGTACTTTCGACCCCATCACCCTCGGACACCTCGATGTGCTCGGACGCGCCGCGAAGCTCTTTGACCATGTGACGGTGGCCATCGCCGAAAACGCCGGCAAGGGCCCGCTCTTCACGGCGGCGCAGCGGCTGGAGATGGTCCGCCCAAATGTCACCTCATGGCCCAACGTGAAGGTCACCACGTTTAACGGCCTCCTCGTGGATTTCTGCGTGGCGCAAAACGCCACGGCGATCATCCGCGGGCTCCGCGCGCTCTCCGACTTCGAATTCGAGTTCAACATGGCGCTGATGAATCGTCACCTGAATCCCGAGGTGGAAACGATCTTCGTCATGCCCAAGGAGCAATACAGCTACACCAGCTCGACCCTCGTGAAACAGGTCGCGCGCTACGGCGGCGATGTCTCGAAGTTTGTCCCGCCGAATGTGGCGTCGGCGCTGACGAAGGCGTTTAAGGCGCAGAAGGCGTAAAGGAGTGTGGTAGAACGCGAGAAGCAGAAAGGCGGAAGACAGGATGAACCGCGAAGGTCGCGGAGGGGCGCGAAGGTGGGCGTGATTTTCGAGGGGCAACCCTCAGCACAGCTCTAAGAAACTGAAAAGGAAGGCCGGGAAGAACGGGAAGGAAAGAACCGCTCGGGAGTGGCGGCTTCTTCTCGTTCTTCCCGGACTTCCTGTTTAAAAATAAACTCGCTCATGGGCGATCCCGTGGCGGACCACTCGTCGCCTCGGCGGGGCGCCTCCCCGCTTTTCGCTCGAAGCAGGGCCAAGGGCCCCGCAGGCTTTCCGCCCATGCGAACTGCTTGTTTCTCCCGCCTCGCTTTCGTTGCGCCACTGTTGCTGCTTTTAGTTTTCACCCTCGGGCTCGTTTCCGCGGGCCGCGCGCAATCGGCGCAGGGTTACTACCGCTTCCCAGCCTTGCACGACGACACCCTCGTCTTCACGGCGGAAGGCGACCTTTGGAAAGTGAGCGTCGCCGGCGGCGTGGCCCAGCGGCTGACGACCCATCCGGGGCTCGAACAACTCGCGGCGATTTCGCCGGACGGGAAGTCCGTCGCGTTTACCGCGCAGTACGAAGGCCAAGCCGAGGTGTGCGTGATGCCACTGGCGGGCGGCGCGCCGACGCGGCTCACCTACGAGGGCGAGGCCGGCGGAGCGCTCGTGCGCGGTTGGACGGCCGACGGGCGCATTTTGTACAGCACGCTCTACTACGCCACCCTGCCCACGCGGCAATTGGTCGCGATCGACCCGAAGACCAAAGTGCGGACCTTTCTCCCGCTCGCGCAGGCCGACGAGGGCGTTTACGACGACTCGGGGAAGACGCTGTTCTTCACCCGCCTCGCACCGCAGAGCAGCCACGTAAAGCGCTACCAAGGCGGCACGGCGCAAAACCTCTGGCGCTTTGCGGAGGGCGACAAAGACGCGACTCCCCTCACGGCCGATCACAAGGGCACGAGCCGCTGGCCGTTGTGGTCGCAGGGGCGGGTCTATTTCGCGAGCGACCGCGATGGCACGATGAATGTGTGGTCGATGAAGCCAGACGGCACCGACCTCAAGCAGCACACGAAGCACAGCGATTTTGGCGTCAAAAATCCCAGCCTAAACCGCAACCGCCTCGTCTACCAAAACGGCGCGGATCTCTGGCTCCTCGACCTCGCCAGCGGGCGCAATGCGATCATCCCGATCTCGCTCGCGTCCGATTTCGATCAGACGCGGGAAAAGTGGGTGGCGAAACCGCTTGAGTATATCACCAATGCCGCGATCTCGCCCACCGGCGACCGACTCGCGCTCACGGTGCGCGGGCACGTCTTCGTCGCGCCAGCGGGCTCGGGGCGCTTCATCGAGCTCACGCGCCAGAGCGGCGTGCGCTACCGGCAGGCGAGTTTCTTCCCCGATGGAAAGTCGCTGATGCTGCTCTCCGACGAATCGGGCGAAGTGGAATTTTGGCGCGCGCCGGCCAATGGTGTCGGCCCGCGTGAACAGCTCACGAAGGATGCCACGGTGCTGCGCATGAGCGGCCTGCTCTCGCCGGATGGCACTTGGCTGGCCTCGGCGGAGCGCGATCAGGAGCTGTGGCTGTTCAACACGACGACGAGCGAGAAGCGTAAAATCGCGGTCGCGCCCAAGGGCGACTTCGACAGCCCCGATCTCGCGTGGTCGCCCGATGGGCAGTGGCTGGCCTACTGCAAAGCCGTCGACAACGACTACTCCGTCATCTGGCTCTACAGCCTAGCGAGCGACAAGTCTACCGCGGTCACCAGCACGCGCACCGATAGCCGCAGCCCCGCCTGGAGCCCCGATGGCAAGTGGCTGTACTTCCTCTCCGCCCGCTCGCTGCAAAGCACGGTGCCAGCCCCGTGGGGCCTGCGCCAGCCGGAGCCGTTTCTCGACCGGACCAACAAAATTTACCAGCTCGCGCTCGCAGCCGACACGA
Organism: Opitutaceae bacterium; assembly: GCA_965227745.1. Classification (GTDB taxonomy): domain Bacteria; phylum Verrucomicrobiota; class Verrucomicrobiia; order Opitutales; family Opitutaceae; genus GAS368. Next base: position 1,397,140 of record OZ245769.1, read on the forward strand.
AGCGCTCGCCGTTTCAGCCCGACGATGAATTGAGCACCGCCAAGAAAGATGCCGCGCCCGCCGCGGAGAAAAAGGACGAGGAAAAAGAGAAAGATAAGGACAAGGAAAAGAAAGCCGACACCCCCGCGACCACGGCGGAGGCTCCGGCGAAACCGGCCGCGAAGAAAACGCCGGCCACCGTCGTCCAACTCGACGGCATCATGACGCGCCTCTGGGAGGTGCCGGTGCCGGCGAACAATTACTCCAACCTCGACGTGAACGACAAAGCCCTCTTCGTCCTCGACCGCACACGCGGCGCGGAGACGGGCGCGCGCCTGCTCGCCATCGAGATTAAGAACAAGGACGTGGAGACCGTTACTGTGTCGGACGCGATGACGAGCTATCAGCTCTCCGCCGACGGCAAAAAGCTGCTCCTCCGCCGCACCAACGATTTTCACATCATCGAGGCCGCCGCCAAGGCCGCGGGCGCGCTCGACAAGGCGAAGGTCAACCTGAGTGCGCTGAAGTTCTCCTTCCAGCCGCGCGAGAGCTGGCGGCAGATGTTTACGGATGCGTGGCGCCTGCACCGCGATTATTTCTACGACCCCGGCATGCACGGCGTGGACTGGAAGGCCAATCTCGCGAAGCATCTCCCACTCGTTGACCGCGTCAACGACCGCTCGGAGCTCAACGACATTCTCACCTACATGATGAGCGAGATCTCGGCGCTGCACACGGCGCTCGTGCCCGGCGATGTGCGCCTCGCGCCCGAGGAAGAAGTCGCCCCACCCTCCTCGCTCGGCGGTCGTTTCGTCCGCGACGAGGCCAAGGGCGGCTGGCGCCTCGAACACATTTACGAAGGCGACCCGGATTATCCCGACCGCCTCTCACCGCTGTCGCGGCCCGGCTTGCGGATCGCGGTGGGCGATGTCCTCACTGCCATCAATGGCGTGCCCACGCTCAGCGCGCCCGATCTCGGCGCGCTGTTGCGCAATCAGGCGGGCCGCCAGGTGCTGCTCACGTTCACGCCGGCGGCGGGCGGAGCGGCGTACGATGCGATTGTGAATCCAATCAACACGGCCGATGGCGCGGCGCTGCGCTACACGGATTGGGAGCAGACGCGCCGCCATCGCGTCGACGAGGCGGGTAATAACCAGATCGGTTACGTGCATCTCCGCGCCATGGGCACTCCCGACTACGCGCAGTGGGCGCGCGATTTTTATCCCATCGCCGACCGCCCCGCCCTCATCCTCGACCTCCGCAATAATCGCGGCGGCAATATCGATAGCTGGATCATGTCGCGCCTCATGCGCAAACCGTGGATGTGGTGGGCCCCGCGCTTCGGCGACGTGGAGGCCAACATGCAGTCCACCTTCCGCGGCCACCTCGTGGTGCTCGTCAACGAGTCCACCGCCTCCGACGGCGAGACGATGGCCAATGGCGTCCGCCACCTCGGCCTCGGCACGATCATCGGCACGCGCACCTGGGGCGGCGGCATCTGGCTGCGCTCCGCCAACGTCCTCGTCGACAAAGGCATCATCAGCGCCGCCGAAAACGGCTCCTTCATCCCCGCCGAAGGCTGGGTGATCGAAGGCTCCGGCCTCACGCCCGACGTCATCGTCGACAACAACCCCGCCGCCACCTATCGCGGCGAGGACGCCCAACTTAACGCCGCCATCGCAAAGCTGAAGGAATTGCTGGCGAAGGACCCGCGGGCGATTCCTACGGCACCGGCGCACCCCGTGAGTCCGAATCGGTTTGGGCCAGGGAAGTAAGCTCCGCCGAACCCTAAACAACAAAGCCGCTACCCCTTGCGGGTCAGCGGCTTTTGTTTCAGATGGTGGACCTTACTGGACTCGAACCAGTGACCTTTTCGATGTCAACGAAACGCTCTAACCAACTGAGCTAAAGGTCCAAAAATCTGAGGTCGGCGAGTAACGCCAGCCGCGGGCCTCAGTGCAAGGAAAAATCTGCAGCAACTTCACTACGATCTTTTTCGATCTGGGCACGCAGGGCGTCGATCCCGGCGAATTTCAGCTCGGGGCGGACGAAGCGGAGCCATTCCACGGTGATTTCGTCGCCTTCGCCGAAGGGGCTGGAGGGAGCCAAAAGGTGGGTTTCGAGACGGGGCTCGGTGGATTGCTCGACCGTCGGGCGCAGCCCGTAGTTGGCGACGCCGGGGATGGGCGTCGTCGATTTCGGTCCCGAGACGCGGACGGCGTAGACGCCGAGCTTGGGGCGCAGGCCGGGCGACCACGGGAGATTGAGCGTGGGGAAGCCGATCGTGCGGCCGAGGCGTTTGCCGGGCGTGACGACGCCGCGGGCGAAATAGGGATAGCCGAGCAGTTTGTTGGCCGCGACGATTTCACCCACTTCGAGCAGCGCGCGGATGCGCGTGCTGCTGATCGGCTCGCCGTCGAGGCTCACGCGGGGCGCGCTAAAGACGCTGAGGTTTTGCGCCTTGCCGCTGGCGACCATGAGGGAGACGTCGCCGCGCCGGCCTTTACCGAAACGGAAGTTTTCGCCGACATAGACGGAGGTCAGCGCGGGCAGCCGCTGTTTGAGCCACGCGAGAAAATCCTCGGCCGCCACGCCGGCCAGCTCGGGCGTAAAGGCCTGCGTGATGACGGTGTCAACGCCGAGCGTGAGGAGCACGCTGATCTTGGTCGCGGCATCTTGGATGAGGCACGTGGGATTTTCCGGGCGGAAGAGCGCGCTCGGGTGCGGCCAAAAGGTCAGCACGCCGGCGAGGCCGCCGCTGCAGCGCGCGGAGGACACGGCGGCATCGATCACGGCGCGGTGGCCGAGATGGACGCCATCGAACATGCCGATGGCCAAATGCAGCGGTCGAGCGGGGAGCGCCGCTGCGGCCTCAAGACTCGAAAACTCTGCCGGCACGTTCACCGCACGAAGCTGGGCACGGCCTCACGGGCCGGGATGAGGCGCTGCTCGATCTCCGGGAGCGGCAGGGCCATGATCTGGTCGAGCGTGAGGGCCTGCGTGATATTAAACTTATCCGTGGCGGTGCGGCGGAGCGCGGTGAGATGACCGCCGCAGCCGAGCTTGGCGCCGAGGTCGTGCGCGAGGGTGCGGACGTAGGTGCCCTTGGTGCAGGTGAGGCGGAAATCGATGTGCGGACTCGCGAAGCGGGTGACATCCCAGCTCATGACGCGGATGAAACGCGGCTCGCGCTCCACTTCCTCGCCCTTGCGCGCGGCTTTGTAGAGGGGCTGGCCGTCGATCTTGATCGCGGAGTACATCGGCGGCGTCTGGTACTGGTCGCCGAGGAAGGTCTTGATCGTCGCGAGCACATCGGCCTCGGTGAGCGGCGGCACCGGGCGCGTCTCCATCACCTCGCCATCGGCGTCCTGGGTGTCGGTCACTTTGCCGAGTTCGATGGTGCCCTCGTACTCCTTGTCGAGGCTGATGAGGTACTGCGAGACCTTCGTGGCCTTGCCCACGAGGATCACGAGGAGACCCGTGGCCATGGGATCAAGCGTGCCGGCATGGCCGATGCGCTTCATCTTGAGTTTACCGCGCAAGCGGGCGACGACGTCGTGCGAGGTGTGGTCGCGCGGCTTATCCACGAGGAGGATGCCCTCCATTTCCTTGGGCGGCTGAAACAACATGACTTAAGATTTTCTCTGCGCCTCGACCGCGACGATGCGCGCGGTGAGCTCGGCAACGAGGCGGTCGTAAAAGCCGGCGGCGCCCGATTTCAAATTGAGACCCGCCGCGCAGGCATGGCCGCCGCCGTTAAACTGGGCCGCCACGAGATCGACGCGATAGGCCGGCTCCTTGGCGCGGAGGCTGGCCTTGACCGAGCCGTCGGCCTTTTCCTCGATGAGCGCGCCGATATCGACGCCATCGATGCTGCGCGCGTAATCGACTAGGCCCTCCGTGTCCTCGACCGAGGTGCCCGTCTGCTCAAAAATCCCCGGCGAGAGCTTGCCGATGCATACCCGCCCGCCGCACTCGAGGCGCAGGGATGCGAGGAACTGCTGCAACAACTGCATCTTGCCCACGGTCTCGCGCTCGTAGAGTTGATAACCGGCCTCGGTGGGCTCGGCACCCCGCGCCACGAGTTCGCCCGCGAGCACGAAGCAGCGGCGCGACGTGGAATTAAAGCGGAACTGGCCCGTGTCGGTCAGGATGCCGGTGTAGAGCGCCTGCGCGCTTTGGGCATCGACCGGCAGATCATTGTCGAAGAATACGCCGGCGAGAATCTCGCACGTCGCCGCGGAATTGCTATCCACCAAATTGGCGACCGCGTAGCCGATGTTCGAAAGATGGTGGTCGATCACGGCCACGGGTTTGGCGTAACGCGCCTTGAGCCGCTCCCCGGCCCGCGCGTGATCGGCGCAATCGACGAAGATCGCGGACCGTTCCTCGGGGAAATTCATCACGTCGTCGGTCCGAAAGAATTTCATCCCCTTCACGAGGAAGAGCAGACGGCGCGGAATGGGGTCGGGATTGACGCAGATGACATCGAAACCCTTGGCCGTCATCATGCGCGCGAGCGCCACCTGCGAGCCGATGCAATCGCCATCCGGACGGGCATGGCTGATGATCACGATCTTCTGTCCCGCCAGCGACGTCAGCAGGCGGGCGAAGTCCTCTGAGAGCTTGGGATAAAATTTCTCCACGGCTCAGGATTTCTTGTCCGACTCAGGCTGCGACGATTCGGTCGGCGCGGGCGTCGGCGCATCGGGAGTAAGCGGTCCGAGTTCATCGAGCACCTTGGTCAGGCGCTCCACACGACCGACAGAAGGATCGAGCGCGTAGACAAATTTCGGCAAAAACTTCAGCACGATGCGACGGCCGAGTTCCTGGCGGATTTCGACGGCCTTGGTGCGGAGCCAGCGGAGTTTTTGCTCGGCCACCTCCTCATTGCCGACCACGGAGATCAGGACCTTGGCGTCGTGCAGATCAGGCGAGACGCGCACATCCGTGATCGTGATCGCCACGGCCTCGCTCTGGAAATTCCGGTGCAGGATGTCGCTGAGCTCGCGTTGCACGAGCTCGTTGACGCGGATGGTGCGGTTGCTCATCGGATTTTCGTTTTCGTTTCGCGATTTTCGATTTCCGGCAGACTAAGTCAGCAAATCGAAAATCGGAAATCGAAAGGGCGAAAATCAGAGGGAGGCCCTGACCTTCTGGACTTCGTAGCACTCGATGACATCGCCAGCCTGATAGCCGTTGAAATCGTCGAGCTTGATACCGCACTCGAGGCCGGCGCGCACCTCGTTGGCATCGTCCTTGAAACGCTTGAGCGTGCTAACCTTGCCCTCGTGGATGATCTCGCGGCCACGGCGCAGGCGCGCGGCGGCATTGCGGACGATCTTGCCCTCGGTGACGAGACAGCCGGCGACGAAGCCCTTGGCGAGCGGGAAGACCTGACGGACTTCCACGGCGCCGGTCTTGATTTCCTTGATATCGGGATCGAGGAGATCGGCCATCATCTCGCGGACCTTGTCGCCCATTTCGTAGATGATCTCGTAAGTCTCGACGCGCACGCCGTGGTGCTTCGCGAGCGGGGTGACGCCGTTTTCCAGCTTGGTGTGGAAACCGATGATCACCGAGCCGGCGGCGCCGGCCATGAGCACATCGTTCTTGGTCACGAGGCCGACATCGATGGAGACGATATCGAGCGAGACCTTGGTGCTCTTGATGCTCTCGAGCACCACGCGCACGGCCTCGGCGGAGCCGAAGACATCGGTCTTGACGATGAGCTTGAGCACCTTGGCCTGCGTGGCCGCGATGTTCTTGAAGAGATCCTCGACGGAGAGTTGCTTCGGGGCGGCGTCGGCTTTGACGACGTCGTGCTTGAGGCGGAATTCCTCCGCTTCGGCGATCTTCTCGGCCTCGCGGACATTCTTGACGACCTTGAACGTCGCGCCGCTGTCGGGCGTGCCATTCCAACCAATGACGCGCACGGGCGTGCCCGGAGGGGCCTCTTTAACATTGGCACCCTTGTCGTCGAACATCGCGCGGACACGCGCATAGTGCTGACCGCACACGATGGCATCGCCGACGCGGAGCGTACCGCGCTGCACGATGACGGTGGCGAGAGGACCGCGACCAAAATCGATCTCGGACTCGACGATCAAGCCGCTGGCCTCCGCCTTCGGGTTGGCCTTCAGCTCGAGGACGTCGGCCTGGAGCAAAATCATCTCGATCAAATCGGTGATGCCCGTGCCCTTGATCGCGGAAACCGGCACCGTGACCGTCTCCCCACCCCAGTCTTCCGGGGCGATATTGCGCTGCTGCATCTGCGCCTTGACCTGGTCGATATTGGCGCCCTTGACGTCGATCTTGTTGATCGCGACGAGGAGCGTGACCTTGGCATTCTGGGCGTGCTTCAGCGCCTCGTCCGTCTGCGGCATGAAGCCGTCATCGGCGGCGACGACTAGTACTGCGATGTCGGTGACGTTCGCGCCGCGGGCGCGCATCTTGGAAAACGCGGCGTGACCGGGCGTGTCGAGGAAGGTGATCTTGCGGCCGTTGTGCTCGATCTGGTACGCGCCGATGTGCTGCGTGATGCCGCCGGCTTCGCCGCTGGCGACGTCGGCCTTGCGGATGGCGTCGAGCAGGGAGGTCTTACCATGGTCGACGTGACCAAGGATACAGACGACGGGAGGACGCGGCTCGAGGAATTTGGACTCATCGACCTCGGGCTTCTTCTCCTTGACCTTGTCCTTGGCTGCCTGCTGCTGGGCCGCGTCGCCGCGATGCTTGATCTCAAGCATGAACCCATACTTCTCGGCGACCTTCTGCGCGATGGCCTCATCGATCGTCGAATTCATCGCGGCGAAGCCCACGAGCTGGTTAAGCTCGGAGATGAGCTTGAACGGCTTCAAGCCCAGCGCCACGGCGAAGTCGCGCACGATGACCGGCGGCTTCAAATGGAGGATCTTCACATCGCCCTGCATCGTGATGACCGGGGCGGCAGGCGGAGCGGGCGGGACCAACGCGGCCGGCGAGGAACCGGGCAACGGCGGCGGCTTGGGCGCCATAACCGGAGCGGGAGCGGACACGCGCGGCGGCATCGGCGGCAGCGCGACGGGAGCCTTGGCCATCGGAGCCGGCACGGGGGCCGGGGCCGATACCGGCGCGGGGCGCACCGGAGGCACGATCGGCGCGGGCGAAGAGACAGGTGCAACCGGACGGGAAACCGGCGCCGGCATCGGCGCGGGAGCCGAAATCGGACGCGGCGCGATAGGCGGCGGCGTCATCGGCGACTTCACCGGAGGCGGTGTGGAAACCGGGCGCGGCGGAAGGGGTGCGGGAGCGGAGACCGGACGCGGAGCGGACACCACCGGTGGAGCGGACACAGGTGCCGGTGCCGCCGGAGCCGGCGTGGGAGCGGAAACGGGTTTCTGCGCGGCAGCTCGCGCCGCCGCCGCCGCGGCTTCGCGCTCGACGCGCTCGCGGTCGATATCGGTCTTCGTCTTGACGAAGGCGCCCACGGGCATGGAAACCTTGGGCGGCGCATTCGTCACCTCAGGGGCGGCCGGGGCGGCAGGAGCAGCGGGGGCCGGCGCAGCGGGGGCCGCGGCCTTGGCGATGCGATCCGCGAATTCCTTCTCGATCTCCTCGGTGTAGATCTTGCCGAGCGTGCTCGAAACCGACTTGGTGTCCTCCGCCACCCATTTACGCGCCTTCAGCAGGGCAAGGAGTTCCTTGCCGTCCATATTGATGCGTTTGGCGAGTTCGTGGATGCGGATGCTCATTCGGGATCAGTCAGTAATGTAAAGTGTGGTAAACGTAACTCAGGCTTTCGAGGAAACACGGCCGATAATATCCGCCGCTTCTTCCGCCGTAAAGCCCGCGCCTTCGAGGTCGCCGGCTTCGACGCCCTCGAAAAGCTCCAAGGAGACGAAGCCTGCCTTGACGAGGCGAAGCGCGATGGCTTCGCCGATGCCGAGTGCGCCGACGAGCTTGCGCTTCGCGTCGCCCTCAGGGTCCGCACCGACGGCGCGGAATTCCTCAATGTCAAGCCGCCAGCCGATAAGGCGCGAGGTGAGGCGCGCATTCTGGCCCTTGCGGCCAATGGCCACCGCGAGGTCATCGGTCGCGACCTTGAGGAGGATGCGGTGGCTCTTCTCGTCGAGCACGATCTCGCGCGGGACCGCCGGCTTGAGCGCCTCGATGATCATCTCGCGAGGATCGGCGTAGTACTTGATGATATCGATCTTCTCGCCGCCGAGCTCACGCACGATGGTCTTCACGCGCGCACCACGGGCACCGACGCACGCGCCGACCGGGTCGACCTTTGGGTCGCTGCTGGTGACTGCGATCTTGGTGCGGTAACCGGGCTCGCGGGCAAAGGCCTCGATCTTGACGGTGCCATCGGCAACCTCCGTGACTTCGAGTTCGAAGAGACGGCGGACAAACTTGGGGCTGGCGCGGCTCAGGATGATCTCAGGGCCGCGGGGCGTGCTCTGGATTTCCATCAGCAAGCAGCGGATGCGTTCGCCCGGCTGGTATTCCTCACCGGGGACCTGCTCTTTGCCGGGCATGACGGCTTCGGCTTTACCGAGATCGACGAACAGGTCGTTTCGCTCGCGACGGCGGACGGTGCCGGTCACGATATTGTTCACCTGATCCTTGAAGTCGTCGTAGATGCGATCCTTCTCAAATTGGCGCAGGCGCTGCATGACCGCCTGACGCGCCGTCTGCGCGGCAATGCGACCGAGCGTCGAGGGGTCGATCTCGCGCTCCAGCATCTCGCCGATCACGGCACCCGGCTTAACCGCTTGAGCCTTCTCCACATGAATCTCCGTCTTCGGATTGCTCACCGAATCAACGACCTTCATCACGGCCCACGCGTGGAGCTGGCCATTCTTGGGATTGATGTCGATCTTGAGCTCCTGGCCAGAATTGACGCCCTTTTGGGCGGCAGTTTTCAAGGCATTCGCGATCGTGGCGATCATATCGCCACGCGGAATGCCTTTTTCCTTCTCCATATATTCCAGGACGGAAAGAATTTCGCTGCTCATAAGGGTTGGATTTGTGGAAAAAAAAGGCGGGCCGAACGGCCCACCTTTTTTGAAAGTGGTTGTTAAAGAGACCTGTAACTTATCGCGTGGGGCGAATCATTGTCAAGTCTGCCGCCCTCCGAGCGGAACTAAGGATGAGCTTCGCGCTCTAATTGCCACCCCAGCAAGCCTTGTGCGGCGCCATGACAGGCCGGACGAGACGGGGCGCGAAACACATCCAGTTCGCGCAAACCGCGTAAAATAAAGGGCGGAATATCGCCCGCAAACCAATGATACCAGACGTCCCGCAAGGCCTTTTCACCCGCCGTGGCCTCGCGGCTCTCCGGCAAGGTACCTGCGATGAGGGGCAGGAACCCGTCGCACATCAAATTATCAAACCGCGTCCCGCCTATAGCATTGCCGCACAACGATTGCGCCAACCGCTCTCGTAGGCCCGTGAGGCCGATCGCGTGGCGAAAATTCTTCGTCGCATCCCGGGGCACTTCGCCAGGCCCGAAAGGAGCCTTGGACCCGCTCGGTGCGCTCAGGCTGGCGCATTCGACGAGCAGTCGAGTCGGCCAATCCGGCACCGCGTTCACCCACGCCGCGTACTGGCGGAGCCTCGTGCGGGGGTGATTGGCGGGCCGCACCCCTTGCAGGCTCCAGAAGTCGGCATTCGCTTCAAACTCCCGATCCGGGGCGACTGCCGCCCTCGCCCACTCCTCCAGTGGCCACCGGCCCGCGATGCGCAGCATCGGCACTCGGTTGAAACGATACCCCAGAATCTCCAGTGCCGTGTGATGGCATGCTTTCGTCCACCCCAGTCGCTCGATCCGCAGGCGGGCGAAATGCACTTTTTGCCGCCAGCGGGCCGTTGCATGCGTCGCGAGCAAGGCCGCCAGTTCCTCTTCATTTAGCGAGGTGAGTTCTTCCGGGATTCGTATCGCCGAGCGACCCGACAGCGACTCCACCGCCTCATCTGCGGCAAACTCCTCGAGGTCGTGATGCAGCAACGGCAGCAGCGCCAGCACCGGAATCTCTTTCCCGCCCACCCCGCGGGTGATGTGGCCGCGTTCAGGTGGAAACAGCACGACATGCAATACCACGCCATCGTAAGCCTTGTCGCGCGCATGCGCATGCGCCGCCCAATCCGTAGCGCGCAGGTGTAATTCTACATCGCCCGTGATCTCGGGCCCGGCTCCAAAACGAAGCCGTGCGCCCTTGAAATCGGGACCGCCGAGGAGATTCCACTTACCGGCGTGGGTGATCGTCACATGGCGACCGTCTAGCGTCTCCGCCCCAGCGCTCGCGAAATCCCCTCGCAGCCAGATCATCTGCAACAGTTTTTCCGAAAATGTAAACGGACCGTACAGGCCCTGAATCTCGGCGACTGCTGGAACTGGCAAACTCATCGAGGAACATCTCGCCGACGCGGCGGACGAGGTCGAGTCAGTTGTGAGTGTATTTTATCACGTTCGTAATTTAACTCCCCGCTCCATGCATCGCCGAATGCGCATCAGCCTCGCGGTTATCCTCACTGGCGCGGTGCTGGTATTGAGCGGTTGCGTGTATCTCCGTTTGCTCGCCTTCAAACGCCAGCTCGCGGACTTCGACCGGAACTTCACCTTGCAAACCGACGACGGTCTCCGCCTCGCCTGCCATACGCCGGTCGTGCTAGCAGCCGATTTTCGCTGGCTGGGCATCACGCCCGAATCGCTCAAGAGCATCGGCCAATCCGAGCAGTGGCACATCCGCTGGAAAAAAGAATTACCGCCCGGTGCGACGGAGAAGGACGCCCACGACCTCGAGATGGAACTGATTTTCACCGACGGAAAATTCGCGCGCCTCTCTCTCCCCGAACGTTACTTCGCCCTTGTGCCCAAGCCCTTTTTCGTCGGCCTCCTGCGCGGCCTCGGCAAAGCGGGCGTCAGTCAAAGCAAGCGCCTCGCCGAGGTGAGCTTCACCCAAGCGGAGCGCGACGCCATCACGGCGCGCGTGGTGGCCACTTCGCTCGCCATGCTGCTCGGCACGCCGACCGAAAAAACCGAGGAGACCAAACACACAACGTTGCGCTACCGGTACACCCCCATCCCGCCCGAATCGAAAAACGGCGTGATCGACATGACCTTTGTCTTCGACACCGCGAGCGGCCAACTCGAACGACTCTCCGGGCGCTCTCCAGTGGGGCAGATCGGGTTTAACTTTCAGACGCCAGCACCAGCCTCCTCGACACCAAGATAAATGAACGTCAGAGAGTTTTGTTCGCATGAACTGGCTTAAAAAGCTTTTCGGCTCCTCCACCACTCCAGCCGCGAGAGCGCCGCTCGAACTCCCATCGACGGACATGCCTATGCCGGAATTTCCGTATCCTCTGGTGGCAGTCGCGGGATCTTCGGCGGTGACCGAGTGGCGGCGGTGGCAGGCGGAGTGGCGCAAGGAGGGCGCATCGGCGGTTCTGCTCGGTACTCGCGATACGGTTGACTCCCTTCGAAGTGTGATTCGCAACCGCGAGGTGCAGCCCGAAGAAATTATTCGCGCCTCCAAAGAACTCACCGTAGCGGAATTCTTTCGGAGACGTCAGCAGGAGAACGATGAATATGAAATAGAACCCGAAGCCGGCGACTGGCCGGAGGGCAAGGTCGCGGGTTCGGAGTTGTCGGCCCATCAGGATGTTTTGTCCAAGCGCCCCCATCGCGTCGTTTTCATCACCCGCATACCCACCGGACACGCTTGGGAAATTCCCGCGTACCTCTGCTGCGGAGGTTGGAATTCCTGCCCTGATGCGGCTGAGCAAGGGGCCGTCTTGCGCTATTGGGCGGAAAAATACGGCATCGAGATTTATGCGATCACCGAGGACGTCGTGGAATGCGCGGTCGAGCGCCCGCCGGTGACGAAAGAGGCGGCGCTGGCACTAGCCCACGAACAATTCCTTTTCTGCTCCGACATTGTTTTGCAGGGCACTGAAACGATCGAGTTGTTGGCCGCGGGTCTGCAGAACGCGGAGGCATGGTATTTTTGGTGGGATTGAATCGGATATCATTTCATCAACTCTGCATGCTCCCTTCAGACTTCACCCTGCGCGATGCCACGCTCACCGATCTGCCCGCCATCGTCGCCATCTACAATAGCACCATCGCCAGCCGCATGGTCACGGCCGATCTCGAGCCGGTGACGGTGGAAGCGCGGCGTCCGTGGTTCGACGCGCACCAAGCGCCGTCGCGTCCGCTGTGGGTGTTGTGCGATGCTGCGGGCATGGTGTGCGCCTGGTTGAGCTTCGATACATTCTACCCGCGAGCGGCGTATGATGGCACCGCGATGATCGGCATTTACATCGCGCCAGAATACAGGCGGCGCGGACTCGGGCGCGCACTGCTTCTGACGGCCATCAACCGCGCGCCCGCGCTAGGCTTGCACTCACTGCTCGGTTACATCTTCGGCCACAATGAGCCGAGCCTGCGACTCTTCGAGGCTCACGGCTTCGCCCGCTGGGGCCACCTGCCGCGCGTGGCGATTCTCGATGGCGTCGCGCGAGACCTGATTATCGTGGGCCGCCGCCTCCTCCCCTAGCCTTTTCTAAAAAACATTAGGCCAATACCTCGGAGGGTTTGAACAGAAGGAAACAATGGGAACGGAGTGTGTGCGGCGAGGAGGATTGCTGGGATTCCAATGGAGGTTTTTACATCTGAATTTTAATATGTGTGAATCTGACAACCCCGACTCCCATCGTCGCTTTGCGGTCTTCGTTTCCTTCGTTCTCTTCTGTTCAAACGGTTTGAGATCGATCCGTATTCCTGAGAGTCTTGTATTCATGAACACGCTACGCCGCTCCTTGTTCGCCGTCTTCGTCACTGCTTCACTCCCCTTTATCGTGTCGGCCGCCGACACCGCCGCGCCCTCCACGCCCAGTTCGCGTCCCTACGGCCTCGTGTTTCACGGCGGTGCGGGCGTGATCGAGCGCAAGACGATGACACCCGAGGTCGAGGCGCAATACCGCGCCGCCCTCGCTCAAGCCCGCGACGCCGGCTACGCCGTACTCGACCGCGGCGGCTCCGCGCTCGATGCGGTAGTTGCAACCATCCTCGTGATGGAAGACTCGCCGCTCTTTAACGCGGGCAAGGGCGCGGTCCTTAACGCCGACGGTATCTGCGAACTCGATGCCTCGATCATGGACGGTCGCACCCAAGCCGCCGGGGCGATCGCGGGCGTGCATTATATCAAAAATCCCATCACACTCGCTCGAACCGTGATGGAAAAATCTGAGCACGTGATGCTCACCGGTGACGGCGCGGAGAAATTCGCCCGGCAGCAAGGTTTCGATCTCGTGGCAAATGAGTACTTCCAAACCGATTTCCGCCGCAAGCAGCTCGAAAAAGCCAAGGCCAAGGAGGCCGGCAAACCGACCTCGTCCCTGACCGAGCCTGGGCTGCCGCTCACGGAGCAGGATCATTTCACCCGCACCACGCGCTACGGCACGGTGGGCTGCGTGGCGCTCGATAAGAACGGAAATCTCGCCGCGGGCACCTCGACGGGTGGCATGACCAACAAGAAATTCGGCCGCGTGGGCGATGCCCCGATCATCGGCGCCGGCACCTACGCGAACAACGCCACGTGCGGCGTGAGCGCGACGGGCTGGGGCGAGTTTTTCATTCGCGTGGGCGTCGCGCGCGACATCGCCGCGCAGATGGAGTACAAGGGCTCATCGCTCGCCGAGGCCGCCGCCGCGACCATCGCCAAAGTCGGCGCACTGGGCGGCGACGGAGGCGTGGTCTGCCTCGACCGGGCCGGTCACGTCACGATGCCATTTAACACCGCGGGCATGTACCGCGGCTACAAGCTCTCGAATGGCTCGGGGGCGATTGAAATCTTTGGCGAGAAGTGAAGGGCGACCGAGAGGGTTTAGGGTAGCGCCGGTCTCTGACCGGCGCAGTTGGGCGCGAGAGTACGCCTGAGGAGGACATATCGGACGGCGCTCTGCATCTCTAAGTCGCGTCGTGCCTCCTGATGCGCCAGTCGGAGACTGGCGCTACCCTCACCTCAAACAGCATTCAGATTACGGTGTGCCAGGTTCAGTCGTGGGCGGCGGCGTGCGAACGTCGCCGGGAGCATTGGCGCCGCGGCCGGGTCCGCCTCGACCGCCCCGCCCACCGGGTGGCGGTGGCGGGACCTCATTGGGAAGCGCGTCCTTGCAGAGTTCGAGAATTTCAATCGCGGTCAGGCCGGATTGGGCCGAACCGTTGGTACCGACGCGCGCGGCTTCGTCGAAGGCGTTGAGCGCAAGCGGGCCTTCAACGCGCTCGGTGCGCAGCGCCCCGCTCGCAAAACGCCCCAGCGAAGCAACCGCCGCTTTCGCGAAGGCGGGGTTCTTCGTCTTGTAATAAGCGTAGGCGGCGAGGCGCGGCGTGCCTTGGCTCTGGCCGCCTTGTTCGCCGAGATACGCGCCGTCGGCGCCTTCGCTGCCGGTCTCCTGGTCTTTCGTCAAAACCGCAGCGGGAGCGCCGCCGATGCGGCAGTATTGCAGCCACATCTTTTGCCAGCCGGGGTGATCGAAAAATTCGTTGAGTTCGAAGATCACCTGCGCCCCGCCTTGGATGGTCGCGAGGTTGTACGAGCCGATGTCATTGGAAACCCGATACAGCTTGCCGGTCTTGGGGTCGTAGCCGAAGACGAGGTTCCGGCCTGACTTCATCCAGTACGGCATCGCCTGTAGCGACTCCACGCCGGCCACGATCTTGTCGCGCCACTTGGTGTCGCCGGTGCGCTCCCACTCGGTCATCCAGTTACCCACGAAGGCCAGCCAATCGGGGCCCACGCGGATGCGCGCAGGATATTTTTTCTCCGCTTCGGTGATGGGCTGCGCGAGGCGCATGGGGTCAAAGTCGATGGCGCGGTAATCAGCGTTGAGCACCTCGCGCATGATGTCGCCGGTGCGCTCGTCGGTGGTGAGATAGTAGTGATAGCGGCGCATGCCAGCCTGGCTGATGCGGGCCTCCTTGGCGCCGCAGCCCCAGTGGCGGACATTGTGCCGTGACCCGAGTCCAGCGAGCGGCCCGAGATGATAGCAGTCCACCTCGCTGGTGTGGCGCGTCATCGCCTCGGCGAGCCGGAAGAGATCGGCGCGACCCGTGCGCAGGAAACTCTGCCAGAGCCACATGTCGGTACCGAGTTCCGTATTGTCCCACGCCATGCCACCGAGATCGTAGTTCCACACGTGGCGCTGGGTGTCGAACGAGTGCATGAAATCACCGAAGTCCCAGAAGCCGTACCAGTGCTGCACGTCGACCTGTTTTTGGTAATAGGCGAGCGTGCTTTCGAGGCCCTCCTCCACGGCTTTTTTGAAAGGCGTGGATTTATCCGGCAGGCTCCAGAGGCCGAGCGCGCGGACGGAGTGCAAGTACTCTGGCGAGGCGACCAGCAGCGCCGGCTGCGCGCCGAGGTGGGCGAGTTTCGCGCTGTCCGAGCGGGTCGGTACGGAGCCCGACGGCAACAGCGTCAACTCGGTGGTACGCGCGACACCGACGGGCGTGCTGAGGCCGGGCTGCACGTCTTCGTACACGGCATCGAGGCCGTGGGCGCGCGTATCGTAGTGGCGCATGTCCATCGCATCCGCCTCGGGCGACCAGAACCATACGCGCAGCGAGGCCTCGCCGCTGCTCGCATTGGCGACCTCGAGGGACGACGGATGCGACTGCCAGAAATTCTTCACACTCACCCCGAGTCCGCCGCTCACATCGCCGACGAAGACGAGGCCGGAAGCGCGCTTGCCGGCGCCGGAGGCGATCCACGCGCTCTGTGGATTGGTGCGCTTCACGATGGAAAACCCATCGGCGTTGGCCTGCGTGAGCTTGAACGAATCCCACACCGCCCAATCGGCGAGGAGCGACTGGCCGCGCTCGTTGAGCTGCGCGCGATTGGCCACGCGCTTGCCAGCGAGTTGGTCCGGGTAGAGGTCGCCGCCGCCATTCGGATTGGAAACGAAACGTCCCCCGCGGCCGACCATCGGCTGGATCGGCTCACCCCAGAGGCCGCCGTCCTCGCCGGAGAAACGGACGTGACGATTCTGGATTTCCTCGCGCAGCGGCACGCCGAACTCGAGGCCCAGGCCGCGCACGAAGTCCTTCTGCTCATCACCATCGAAGACGATGGTGTGCACCATGCGTACCGCCTCCTGCCCCGCGTAGAAATAGAGCCGCACGGAAAAGGGCAGCCACTCGCGCGTGCCCGCCACGGCCTTGTGCATGCCGTCGATTTTCACCACGGCGCGCACAGGGCCGGATTGCTCGACGGTGACCTTGGTGACCTTGCTCGAAAAGCGCTCGCGTTTAGCCCACACTTCCGGCGCGCCATCCGGCCCATCCTGAAGGATGCAGACGAGCTTGCCGTGGCGGGCGACTTCGCGGCCATCGACCCACATCGACTCGATGAGGTTCGGGCCCCAGAGCGCGATGCGAGTGCGGAGTTTGCCGGTGTCGATCTCAATGGTCGTGTCGCTTTTGCGCACGCGCACGGTGCCGGCGACCGCAGCCATTTCGGTCGTGGCGATTTTGAACGGGCCGGCGACATCGGCACCCGCCACCGTCGCGACGCCGCTCCACTTGAGCGAGCCATCCGGCCAATAGGCCAATGGCCAGGTCTGCATCGGTAGAGTCTTGCCGTCGGGGGTCGTGAGCGTGAGACCCTGCCCTTTTGCGACCGCACCCTTGGGCCACGGGACACCGAAGCTGACCCCGACAGGGACGCCCGGCGGAGTCTTGTCTAGCCAGTTGACCTCTACTTCTGCCGCCGACATCCGCACGACGAAACCGCCGACAAACAGAAGGCCGAACACGGCACGCCAAAAACGAGAGAAGACTTTCATGGGGGTTAGAAGACAGAAACAGGAAAGAGGCAGGGTGCGACCGCATAACTGCGCGCCCGAACTCAGCTAACCGGGCCGGGCACACAATCGCGCTTCCGCCAAGACGTATCAATGCCGCTTGAGATTCACCGTGTGTCGGGTCCGGAGCGCGGACAGTCAAACGACGCCGCACCAGCGAGCTTTAGCCCCAGCACGGCCCAAGTGTCGCCCTCGTTCTTCACTTGAGTTGCCTCCGGTAAGCCGAAACATCCGCGCCTCCATGCCGTGGGCCGTCGCCAGTCTCGTTTCCGCCTTTTTTCTCGGGTGCTACGATCTATGCACCAAGCACGCCGTGCGGGACAACGCGGTGCTGCCCGTGCTTTTTTTCGCGAATCTGTGCAGCGCGACGGTATGGCTCGGCCTGATGGGACTGCACGCGGCGGCGCCAGCGATGTTGCCGGACGTATTGACGGTGGCTCCGCTCACGGCTGCGCAACACGCGTTGATCGCGGCGAAGTCGACCTTGGTGGCGATGTCGTGGATTTGCGGATACTTTGCCGTGAAGCACCTGCCCGTCTCGATCGCCTCTCCGATTCGCGCGACAGGACCGGTGTGGACGCTCGTCGGCGCCTTGCTCGTGCTGGGAGAGCGCCCGTCGTGGGTTGAGATCTTAGGGATCGTGACGACGCTGGGATCGTTCGTACTACTGTCGTTTGCGGGGGCGCGGGAAGGCATTCACTTTCATCGCGACAAGTGGATTGGCTGGCTGCTGGCGGGTACACTGCTCGGCGCGTGCAGCGGGCTGTACGACAAGTTTCTGATGAGCCGCACCGGCTTCGCGGCGTCGACCGTGCAGGCGTGGTTCTCCATTTACCTCGCGCTCTTTTTCCTCCCGCTCGCAGTGGGCTGGAAGCTGCGGTGGTGGGTGCGGCATGAGTTTCACTGGCGCTGGAGTGTGCTCGGGGTGTCGGCCGGGCTGCTCATCGCGGACTTCGTTTACTTCAGCGCGCTGCGCGACCCGGAGGCGCTGATCTCGCTCGTGTCGAGCTTACGACGCGGGAGCACGCTCGTGGCCTTTGCCGGCGGACTGCTGTTTTTTGGCGAGGTGAATGGCCGGCAGAAACTGCCCGCCGTACTTGGGGTGTTGGCGGGCATCGTGCTGACGCTCCTCGGCTAGTTTCGTCCTGTTCAAGGACGGAGATTTCGCCACGCTGGCGCGCTGTGAACCCCCGCTTGCGCTTCGCTCGCCGTCCCCTCGTTGCGGTCCTCGCCGCCCTGTCGTTTTCCCTCTGCGCTGGATTTGCCGCCGAGCGCCCGCCGAACGTCATTATCATTTTCACTGATGACCAAGGATACGGCGATGTCGGTGTGTTTGGGGCCAAGGGCTACACGACACCCAACCTCGACCGTCTCGCGAAGGATGGGGCGATGTTTACTAATTTCCACGTTGCGCAAGCGGTGTGCTCCGCCTCGCGCGCGGCGCTGTTGACTGGTTGCTACTCCAATCGCGTGGGCATCCACGGGGCTCTCGGGCCCAACGCCAAGATCGGCCTGAACCCTGAGGAGACGACGCTCGCCGAGGTGATGAAATCGCGCGGCTACGCGACCGGCATGGCGGGAAAATGGCACCTCGGTCATCTCGCGCCGTTTTTGCCAGACAAGCAGGGCTTCGATGAATCGTTTGGCCTCCCCTACTCCAACGACATGTGGCCCTATCATCCGGAGGCCAAACCGGGCACGTACCCGAAGCTGCCGCTCTACGAAAACGGGCAGGTGATCGATCCGGAAATCACGCCGGAGAAGATGACGCAACTGACGACGCGCTACACGGAGCGCGCGGTGTCGTTTATCGAGCGCAACAAGGATCGGCCCTTCTTTTTCTACCTCGCGCACTCAATGCCGCACGTGCCGCTCGCGGTGAGCGACAAGTTTCGCGGCAAATCTCAGAACGGCCTCTACGGCGATGTGATCATGGAGATCGATTGGTCCGTCGGCGAAGTCGTGCGCACGCTGGAGAAAAACGGCCTCGCCAACAACACCCTGCTCATCTTCACGAGCGACAACGGCCCGTGGCTGAGCTACGGCACGCACGCGGGCAGCGCCGGCCCGCTCCGCGAGGGCAAGGGTACCTCGTGGGAAGGCGGCACGCGCGTACCGTGTCTCATGCGCTGGCCGGGTCATATCCCCGCCGGCGCGCGGAGCGACGACTTTGTGATGACGATCGATTTGCTCCCCACCCTCGCCCAGCTCACCGGCGCAGCACTGCCGGAAAAGAAAATCGACGGCCTCGATATTTGGCCGCTGCTCTCCCGCTCGCCGGGCGCGAAGAATCCGCACGAGGGCTATGGCATTTGGTACGCGCAGAATGAATTACAGGCGGTGGTGAGCGGCGATGGCCGCTGGAAACTGGTCCTGTCGCATCGCTACCGCACGCTCGCGGGTCGAGCCGGTGGGCGCGACGGCATCCCGACCAAGTACGAGGACGCGGACGTAGGTCCGCCGAAGCTCTACGAACTCTCAAAGGACCTCGGCGAAACAACCGATGTGGCGGCGGCGAATCCCGAGGTCGTGAAGACGCTGCTCGCCTTTGCCGACACCTGCCGCGCCGAGCTCGGCGATACGCTCACGAAACGCAAAGGCACCGGCAATCGCGACCCGGGCCGCGTACCCTGACCCTGAGCGCACGCAGTGAGTGCGATGGAAACTAGCATGACTGCGATCACACGCCGTGAACCACATCTGATGTCGAACGCGAAAACAGCCCCCCTTTCTCTCCGCCCCCTCGCGCCCGAGCACCACGAGGCCTGCGCACAGCTCCTGCATCGCTCGCTCGTACATTGGTATCAGAGCCGCCTCGGCCAAGGCGGGCGCTTCGGCGAGAAGCATGATCCGTTTCGCCTTTTCGCCGAAGTCTATGCCGCGCTCGACCCAGGCGAAGCCATCGCCGCGCACGATGCGATCTCAGGCGAGCTACTCGGGGTGTGTTTCGTGCACCCGCGTCCGACGCACATCGCCGTGGGCATCGTCGCGACCGCACCGGAGGCTCAGGGCCGAGGCATCGCGCGGGCGATGCTCGCGCCGGTGCTGGAACGAGCGCGCCAGAGCGGAAGGCCGGCACGGCTGGTGTCGAGTTTGCTCAACCTCGACTCGTTTTCGCTCTACTCGCGCCTCGGCTTCGTGCCGCACACGATTTATCAGGATCTTATCGTGACAGTGCCAGCGACCGGTCTGCCGTCTCCATCGCCCGTCGGCGCCGAGCGCGTGAAGCTCACGACCGATCCGGCCCAGGCAGAGCGGCTCGCGACCTTCGAGTTCGAGTTGCAGGGCATTCAGCGCGAGCGCGACTACGCCTTCTTTCTCGCCAATCACGTCGGCGACTGGCGCACCTACGTGATCGACGACGCAAGCGGCGCGCTCGCGGGTTTTATCGTCGCGAGCCACCACCCTTCGTGCACCATGCTCGGCCCCGGCGTGGCGCGCGACGAGAACACCGCCGCCGCCCTGCTCTGGACGGCGCTCGACGGCATGCGAGGCATGACTCCGGTGTTTCTCGTGCCCAGCGCGGCGGCGAAATTAATCCACCAGTGCTACGCTTGGGGCTGCCGCAATGTCGAGCTGCATGCCGCCCAAGCCACGGTGCCGGTTTCAGGCGCGCGCGGCGTGGCGTTTCCGACCTTTCTACCCGAGACGGGCTGAGCCCTCGCACTTAAAGCGGACACCAAAGGCCACACGCCGGTCATCGCGAAAGACCTTCCACCATTGACGTCCTCGCGGTCACACGCAGAGTCCAACCAGGTCAATCCACTCGGAGGAGTGGCTGAGTTGGTTTAAGGCACCTGACTTGAAATCAGACGTGGGCGCAAGCTCACCGGGGGTTCGAATCCCTCCTCCTCCGCCATTTTTTTGCGCGCCGGTTTTAGGCGATGGCTTTCACCAAACCGCCCTCGACGCGGATGGAAGAGCCGTTGATGCCGGATGCCAGCGGGCTGCAAACGAACGCGACGAGGTTCGCGATCTCGTCGACCGACTCGAAGCGTTTGAGGAGCGAGGTGGGACGGACTTTCTCGAAGAACTCCTTTTCAAAGGCGGCAAACGGCTGGCCACCGCTGAGCTTATTCACGAACTCCTCGACGCCCTCGGAGCGGGTCGGTCCGGGCAGCACGCTGTTGACCGTGACGGCCGTGCCGGCGGTGAGTTCGGCCAAGCCGCGAGCGACGGCGAGTTGCGCGGTCTTGGTCATGCCGTAGTGAATCATCTCGGAAGGGATATGCAGCGCGCTTTCGCTAGAGATGAAGATGATGCGGCCGCGGTTGCGCTTGAGCATGCCGTCGAAATAAACCCGGCTCAGCCGCACACCGCTCAGGACATTGACGTCGAAAAAGCGCTGCCACTCGGCATCGGTGATCTCAGCGAAAGGCTTTGGGTCGAAAATTCCGAGGTTGTTGACGAGGATGTCCACCTGCGGAAACGCGGCGGCGAGCTTCGCGGTGTCCTCGGCGGTGGCGAGATCGCCGGGAAATTTCTCCAGTTTGGCATTGGGTGCATCCGCGAGAATCCGCGTCACCGCGTCATCGACCGAGGCGGCCGTGCGACCATTGATGATGACGCGGGCGCCTTCGCGGGCGAGCGCCCGGGCAATGGCGAGACCGATGCCTTTGGTGGAGGCGGAGACGAGAGCGAGTTGGTTATCGAGCTGAAGATTCATGGAAACGTATTTGAAGAATGAAATCGGATGGCTCCGCTATTCATAACGGCCTGCTCCCATTCAGCAACTCGTCCCACGATGTGATCCGCCCCGCGCCCTCACACGTAAGTGATCCAAGCTCGCACGATGGCGGTGAGCGCCGCGCGGTGGGCGGCGATGCTGGATCCGGCGCCGAGCGAGACAATGCAGCGATCCTTTGCGAGCCACTTGATCAAGCCGGCGGGGTCGTCGATTTTCATTGTCATAACGTCCGCGCGAACCTTGGCGCCGAGGTGAAAGATCAACTGCACCTGGTCAGTCGAACGCAGGTGCGTCGTCGCAAAAAACTCCCTGGTACGGAAACTGGGCGCATTCCACTTGATGCCGTCCGTGATCGCCGGGCTCGCGGCGAGGATGATTTGGCGCACGGCCTCGATGTCCGTCTTCAGCGGATGCTGCAGGGCGGCCATGAAATCGTCGACAGTCTCAGTTGCGGGCGCGGACTTCGCCGCGGGCTTTTTTGCCGGGGATTTTTTCGCGAGTGCCGTGGACAACGGCACTTTAGGCGCAGGCGATTTTTTCGATACAGCCGGAGCTGAGGAGCGCTTCATCGCCCCAAAGGAAAGGATCCCACCGTTCAAAAGCCAAGCCCACGGCAGAGAACTATAAGCACGCGGCGCAAGCGCCCACTCCACGGAACGCGGGTACCTTCGGGCCTTACTAACCGCGCATGAGCACTCCCTCACCAAACAAACTCCCGAGCGAAATCACCAAACTGGACCAGCAGAACCAGCAGAAGAAAGACGCTCGTGCTCCACAACAGCCGGCCAAGGAAGCCCCAAAGCCGAAGCCCGCTGAGACCGGCAAACCCATCTGGGACAAGCCACATTCCTCGTAAGCTACGCGGGCTAACAGGAAAAACCTGGCGGAGGGGAGAGGATTCGAACCTCCGACAGGATTTAAACCCTGTGGGGCTTTAGCAAAGCCCTGCCTTAGACCACTCGGCCACCCCTCCGCTGAAGGGAGGGTTACGTTAGGTGGTGCGCGTTGTTCAGCGCAAGTGGTTTTTTCGCGGCCCCAGGATGCTTCACTTGGGATACTCCAATCTCTTTCGTGGGATGATGCCGCCATTTACGAAACCAGTGACCCTTATTGAGTGTGAGTGATGGGGAATAAGGACGCTCCGAGCCCGATCTAGTCCACTCTCGATTGGGCCCTTCACATCACGTCTCCTAGGGGATCGGCGGACCGTGCCGTGAATTCCAGCCCGAATTGGTCATGAGAGATCAATCGCTGGATTCCGTCCTTGCAAATCGCAATCTATCGGTGCCTCCCGCCTGAATATGTTATTCCGAAGCCAGTAGGTGTAGCCTAATATTCACTTCGTATTCGATAGACAAAACATCTCGGGTTTGGAAAAAAGTGAGGTAGAGGCGCAACTGATATTTCTGTGCGACTCTCCACTTCATCTCCGACTTCATGTTTCGCTCCCTCTTCCTCAGCTTCGCTTTGTTTTGCGGTTTGCTTTCGCTCCTCGCGGGTTCTAACGCAGTCGCTCAAACGGCGGCCACAGCGCCCTGGACCTTCACCGTCCGTTCGGGAGACGTCGTCTACTTCGTGGTGGGGACGCCCGCTCGCATTGAACGCTACGATCTGGCCGGCGAGCAGTGGCTGACGCCCACTTCACTGGCTACCACCGCCGCTTTGACTGCGTTTCACGTAGATGCCGATGCGATCTACTATGCCACGGACCGCGAGGTGATGAAGCGAGCGATGGATGGCTCGAGTGAAACTCCGGTGTACAATTCGCCCGCTACCGTCAGCGGTATCCTCACCGACTCGAGTTACATTTTCATTTTCAATTCCGGTTATTCAAACAACCGCATCGATAGCGTGCGCAAATCGGATAATCAGTTTGTTGCGACTTGGACGGGCACTTATAGCTTGGGCACCGGCTTCAGTATCAGTCCCGGACAACGCCGGATCTACGGCATCAACAACCAGACCACCGCCTTTTCCACTATCGAGCTCGCCTACAACGCCAATGGCACGTTTGGGACAACGACGGAAATCTGGGGTGACGGTAATTTCGGCACTCGGTATCGCACTTGGCCGTCGCCCGACGAGCGCAAGCTAATCCGCAGCACCGGCGTGGTCTATTCGGTACCCGGACTAGCAGTCCGTGGAAGCCTTGCGGGCAACGCGGACGATGTTGCTTTTCATGGCAATGACGTGGCGATTGTCCTTCGCGGAAGCAAACTTGTCGCGTTCGACAACACCTTGCTAGAGGCGGGCGCCACCACGCTGGCAACGACCGCCTTTGGCATCGCGGTACGCTCGGGTCAGATATATGCCTTTGGCTCTGGTACAAACACCGCAGGCATCGCGGTAACGAAAGTCGCCGTCTCCAGCCTTACGGCGGCCCAGCCCGGCGCAGCAATCGATCCGGCGCTAATATCGTACGTCCCGGACGACGTCTTGCAAGCGGAGGACGGCACGCTGCTCATGCTGTCGAAAAAACTCCAAAGCATTTTCCGCTGGTCGCCCTCCACGAGCAGCTACACTGCCTCGTACCCTCTGCTTGGATCGCCGACGAGTTTCACCTACTCGGCCACCCTCCGCCGAATTTATACCGCCTACAGCTCGGGTGCACTCTACCAAATCAAACTCGATGAAGGTGCCACTGCAGAGGTCCCGTTCTACAATCTGCCCAGCTCACCCGGCCCACTCCTCGCGCTCGACGATCTGATCCTCGCGGGGACGGGCTATAGCTACTACGACTATTCGCTGATCGATCGAAATGGCGTCAAAAAGACCACGCCCAACCTTTATGGCTACGCTACGATCGCGATGTGGTCTTCAGGGCAACGCCGCCTCTATTATAGCGACTCCAGCACCTTGAAGTATACGCCCGTCGATACCAACGGCGGTTTTGGCACGGCAATTTCCGGACCGTACACCGGCTCGAACTATCCGCAATTTCCTCTCCGCCTCTCCACCGACGGCGGCAGTATTCTCGGAGTCAACGGTTACGTGTATCGAACGAGCGACCTGACTTACATCGGCTCGCTCTCCAATGCTTTTATCGACTCCGTGTCGCGCGCGGGGACTTGGGCGACGATCCGGGCGGCGGGCACAGAGACGCAGCTGCAGTTGTGGGCGAGTTCTTATTTCTTAGATCGCGGGTTCACGATGCCGGGTGTCCCGCTCCGAATTTTTACTCTTTCCGATGGCCGGTTGGCGGTGCTCAGCACATCGGCGGGCGACCTTAGCGGCGGCTACAGTTCACTGCGCAATGACGGTCGGCTGATCTTCTCGCTCGTCGATCCTACAGGTAGCGGAACCGTAAACTCCTCGCCCAATATCACGAGTGAGCCGGTGGCACAGACGGTGTATCGCGGCCGCGCGGCGGCGTTTAGCGTAGTCTCCTCCGGTGGCTCCCTGACTTATCAGTGGCGCCGCAACGGCACGAATGTTTCCGGAGCCACCAACGCCACGCTATCTTTCACCTCCGCGCAAGACGCCGACGCGGGCTCCTATTCGGTGCTCGTTACCAATCCCTACGGCTCAGCCCTCAGCAAAACCGCGGCCCTCGACGTGCAATCGCCTCCGCCCTCACCCGTGATCGCCACCCAGCCAGCCTCGGCGTTTGGCCTCCTAGGCGGCAGCGCGAGCTTCTCGGTATCGGCGACGGGCGTGGGCCTCACCTATCAATGGCGTCGGGCTGCAACTGCGATCTCCGGCGCGACCAGCAACAGCCTTTCAATCTCCGGACTCACGGCTGGAGACTTCACCACTTATGACGTCATAGTGACCAATCCCGGTGGCAGCGTCACTTCGCAGACGGCCACTCTCACTGCGGCTACGCCTCCCACCATCGTCACTCAGCCCACGGGCCAGCCGACGTCGCTCGGCGGTACGGCGACCTTTAGCGTGACGGCGAGCGGCGCGCCTGCGCCGGCCTACCGCTGGCTGCGAGCAGCTTCGGGGACGTCGACGTTTGTGGCCTTGAGCACAACCAGCACGTACAGCGGGGTCTTTACCAAAACCCTCACTGTCACCGGCGCGACACTTGCGATGAGTGGAGACCGTTTCCTGTGCGTCGTGGGCAATGGATACTTCGCCGATGTGACTAGCAACGCCGCCACCTTGACCGTCAGCGCCGCGCCGGTCTTCACCAGCAACTCCAGCACCACGTTCATCGCGGGCATTTCGAATAGCTTCATCATTCAGGCGACCGGAACACCAGCCCCCCAGTTCACTGCTGTCGACTTACCCACTTGGGCTGCCCTGAATCCGACTACGGGCGTCCTTAGTGGGACTCCACCCAGTACGACGGGTTCGCCCTTCAGCATCCTCATCACCGCCGCAAACGGCACGCTGCCCAATGCCAGCCAGCTATTTTCCCTAAATGTGCAATCCACCGTCGGCGCACCAACGATCACGACGCAGCCCTTTAATCGCTCCGTTGGCATCGGCGCCAGCGTGACCTTCTCGGTGGTAGCAGCCGGAGCCGACCCTCTCACCTACCAATGGAGGAAAGACGGCGTGGCGATCACCTCCGCGACTCAAGCCAGCTTCACGATTGCGCCCACCGCACTCACCGATGCCGGTCGCTACACGGTGGTGGTCAGCAATCCCGCTGGCAGCGTTACCTCAAATCCGGTTACCCTCAGTGTGGTTCCCGCTGGAGTGGTGGCGGTACATACGCCCGCGAGCGCCGGGTATCTCCCCGGCCAGCAGATTACGATTACCAACACGCTCACATACTCCGGGAGCGCAACCGCGCTCGGCTGGCAGGTGCTTCTGCCCGAAGGCTGGACATTTGTTTCCGCTAGTGGAGCCCAGGGCGGTGTAAAACCCGCCCCCAACGCCACCTCACTTCTCGAGTGGGCGTGGACAGAGGTCCCAGCGAGCCCGCTCACGTTTTCGTACACGCTCAATGTCCCCGCTGGCGTGAGCGGCGACCAAGCCTTGTCCGCACTGGTATCGCTGCGACTTGACGGCCCGGAAATCAAACTTCTCGCCCTGCCGGACCCACTTGTATTGCGCCGCCTTTCCGCCCACACGGCGGATACCGATGGCGATGGAAAAATCAGCCTTTTCGAACTGCTGCGAGTGATCCAACTCTACAACACGCGCTCAAACACCGTTCGCTCGGGCGCTTATCGGGTCGACCCCGCCGGGGAAGACGGATTTGCACCTGATTTCACGCGCAGCGGTACCGCCACGCTCCCAAGCTACTGTAGCGCCGACAGTAATCGTGACGGCTGCATTAATCTCACCGAACTCACCCGCGTCATCGAACTCTACAACTACCGCAGCGGCTCCACTCGAACCGGTGCATACCACCCTCAGGCCAATACTGAAGATGGCTTCGAGCCCGGACCCTAAAAAGGCCACCGCGAGGCCGGGGCAGTGAACCGATTCGGCTAAGAAAACTGAAGCGTTTAAACCTTTGGCCGATTCGGACCAGACGTCACTTCCCCGTCGGTCCCCTCGCTATAATTATCCAATCAGCTTGGTGTACGCCTCAGCACCGAGCAGTGCGCTGGCGTCGGCGGGGTTGGCCACCTTCATCTTGAGAATCCATGCACCCTCGTACGGGGCCGTGTTCAGTGACTCCGGGGCGCTATCAAGCGCGGTGTTAACGGCCGTGACGGTTCCGCCGACGGGCGCGTAGAGATCGCTCGCGGCCTTGACCGATTCAACGACGCCAAAGGTTTCGCCGGCCTTGAAAGTCGCACCGACCTTGGGGAGTTGCACGTAGGTGATGTCACCCAGAGAGCTTTGCGCGTAATCGGTGATGCCGACCGTCGCGGTGCCGTCGCTCTCGAGCTTCAGCCATTCGTGGGACTTTGCGTAGCGGAGATTCGAGGGGACGTTGCTCATGATGTCTTTTTCAATTCGACGAAGGGTGGTTTGACGAGTTGCAAATTCAATTTTGTGCCCCGGATGTCGACGGCGAGCGGTTGGGACGCGGCAGCAGTCGTGACGAGCGCGGAGCCGATGGCTTCGTTCAGGAGGGGCGACAGCGTACCCGAGAGCACGCGACCCACGGTGGCGCCATCGGCACCGAGCACGGGAGTCTCGGCGCGCACGATGCGGCGGTCGCCGGTCTTGAAAAACACTACGCGGTGCGAAGCGCCATTTTTCTTTTCGGCCACGAGTGCGTCCCGACCGATGAAATCCGCGCCCTTGTCGAGCTTCACGGTCCAGCCGAGCCCAGCCGTCAGCGGAGAAATATCCTGGGTGATCTCATGCCCGTAGAGCGGGTAACCCGCTTCAAGCCGGAGGCTGTCACGCGCACCGAGGCCAGCGAGTTCCAGCCCACGCGGGGCGCCCGCGGCCAACACCGCCTCCGCGAGGGCGACAGCATCGCCGGCCGCGTGGTAAAGCTCAAAGCCATCTTCGCCGGTGTAGCCAGTGCGGCTGATCAAGCAATGCACCCCCGCCACCGTGCCCTCCATGAAGTGATAATATTTTACGAGTCCGAGCTTCGCGCCCGTGAGCGATTGCACGATCTCCGCCGCCTTCGGCCCCTGGACGGCAAGGAGCGCGTAGTCGTCGCACCGGTCGGTGATCGTCACATTAAATTTGGCCGCCTGCTCGCGAATCCACGCGAGGTCCTTGGCGATATTTCCCGCGTTGATGCAGAGAAAATAATCATCCGGCCCCTTCATGTAAACGAGGAGGTCATCGACGACGCCGCCGGAGGGGTAGCACATCGGGGAGTACAGCACGCGGCCGGGAAAGAGTTTCGCGACATCATTGGTCACGAGGTAATTTAGAAACTTCCCCGCCTCCGGGCCACGCACATCCACCTCGCCCATGTGGCTCACATCGAAAAGGCCGGCCGTGCGGCGCACGGCTTTGTGCTCCTCGAGGATGCTGCGGTACTGCACCGGCATCTCCCAGCCGGCGAAATCGACGAGGCGCGCGCCACGCGCGGCATGAAAATCTCGCAAGGGGGTGCGCTGCAATTCGCTCATGCCGCAAGACTACGCGCGGCATCGGGAGACGCGGCAAGGTCTTTTCGGCCTGCAGCGCTCGTACGAAAAATATAGTCGCCACACGCTACCGCCCCATAAACTGCGGTCATGCCTCTGGCCTATCTGGTTCACACGCCGCATCCCTTTCTCGGGCCCCACTGGGGAAACTGGGGCATTCGGTTTTACGGGCTGGGCTACCTACTCGGCTTTGTCGCGGCCACCTGGCTGCTGCGCCGCTACGCGCGCGCCGGGCGATCCCTCTTACCGGAGCCAAAAATCATGGATCTCATGGTGTGGCTGGTGTTCGGCGTGTGGATCGGCGGGCGGCTGGGCTCGTTCTTGCTGTATCACCCGGAGCAACTCCTTTCCGACCCGCTGAGCTTTTTCCGTATTTGGGAGGGCGGCATGGCCAGCCACGGCGGCTTCATCGGCGTAACCGTGGCACTGTGGCTTTTTTCACGCGCGGAGAAAATTCCCTTTCTTCACCTCGGCGATCTCATCGTATCAGCCGCACCACCCGGCCTGCTCCTCGTACGCATCGCCAACTACCTCAATGGCGAACTCTGGGGCAAGGTGACCGACGTGCCTTGGGCCGTCATTTTCGAAGCCACCGGCGGCGGCCCTGAGCCCCGACACCCCTCGCAACTTTACGAATCTGCCCTCGAGGGGGGCGTGCTGCTCGCGTACATGCAGTGGCGCTTCTGGCGGAGCAACGTCACGCGTACCCACCCAGGACGCCTCGCGGGCGAATTTCTCCTCGCTTACGCCCTCGTGCGCATGATCGGCGAGCTGTTCCGCGAACCCGACGCGTCGCTCATCCTCGGGCTGAGCCGCGGTACCTTCTACTCGATCTTTGTGATCGCGGCAGGGCTGTTTCTGATTCTGCGGAAGCCGACGCCCTTGGCCCCGGTGTCTCCGGAAAAGCGGTGACGCTACGACCAAGGCGCGGATGGATTTGTCCGCGGACTGCGCGGATGCGGCGCGGATTTGAAAGGTAGGAGCCTGCTTATAGGCGATGGAGTATCACGTGACTTCACTCGTTTTATCCTATCGCCTGCAAGCAGGCTCCTACCCCCGAATCCGTTGGCTCTCTTACGCTTGCCTCTGCGCGAGCATGGTCATCACCGCAGCGTATTACTCGGAAGAGAACCGTGGCGTCGCAGCCCTCAGACCACCGTACCAGCGGGCAGGGTCGCACCCTTGGGCACCACGAGCACACCATCGCGGATGACGACGGCGCCGTTGCAGTAGGTGCCGTCGGCTTTGCCGTCGACGATCAGCACGCAGTCGTCACCGATGCGGGCATTCTTGTCGATGATGGCGCCTTTAATTTTGCAGCGAGCCCCGATGCCCATGCGCGGGCGGCCCAGCTCGATGTTTTCTTTAAGCTGCGCCGGCGTCTCGTAGAAGTCGGCACCCATCACGACGGCGTCCTCCAGCCAGGAGCCCTCGCCGATGAAGCTGCGCACGCCGAGCACGCAGTGATGCAGCGAGCTGTCCGTGATGATCGAGCCATCGCCAATCACGACGGCATCGATGGCGCACTTGTTGAGCTTGGCCGCCGGCAGGTAGCGGTCTTGCGTGTAGATGGGATCGACGGCGTCGAAGAAATCGAACGGCGGAAGCGGTTGCGCGAGAGCGAGGTTGGCCTCGAAAAATGCGCGGACCGTGCCGATGTCTTCCCAATAGCCTTCGAAGATGTGGGCAAAGAGTTTCTTCTTTCCGAGGAGGCCGGGGATGATCTCCTTGCCGAAGTCGGTCTGCGTACCGGAGAGCGCATCGGCGAGCACCGCGCGGTTGAACACGTAGATACCCATCGAGGCGAGGCAGCGCTTCTCGGTGGAAGGCGTGGAGAGCTCGGCTTCGAGCGCAGGGCTCAAGGTGAGGCTGTCGATGACGGCGGGATCCTTGGGCTTCTCGACAAAGCGCTCGATGGAGTGATCGTCCTTCACCTGCATGAGACCAAGGCCCGAGACCTTCGAGACGGGGAATGGAATGGCCGCGATGGTAACATCCGCGCCCGTGGAAATGTGCTGCTCGACGATCTTGCGGTAGTCCATCCGGTAGAGTTGGTCGCCGGAGAGGATGAGAATGATGTCGTGCGGGGAGGCGCGGAAATGCACGAGATTGCGGCGCACCGCGTCGGCCGTGCCTTGATACCAATCGACGCTCTTTTCCGTCTGCTCAGCCGACAGGATGTCGACGAAGCCTCCGCCAAACGGATCGAAGTGATAGGTATTCTGCACGTGGCGGTGCAGCGATGCCGTTTGGAACTGCGAGAGAATGAAGATGCGGTTGATATCCGAGTTGATGCAGTTGCTGATCGGAATATCGACGAGCCGGTACTTGCCCGCGAGAGGCACGGCTGGTTTGCAACGCTCCAGCGTCAGCGGGGAGAGACGAGTGCCGCGGCCACCGCCCATGATGACGGCGAGAACGCGTTTTTGAGTGGTCATGAAATTAGTGGTGAGGGGTTAGAGGGAAAGACACTAGTACCTTTGCGCGAGCCAAGATTGACGCCAGCACTTTTTAATAGACGTTCATTTGCGTTTTATGGCGCACGTCCTCCTCACCGGCGCAGCCGGCTTCATTGGCAGCCACACGACCGACCGCCTTCTGGCCTCTGGTCATACCGTAACCGGGGTGGATAATTTCCGCACCGGTCGGCGTATCAACCTCACGGGCGCCCTCGCCTCTCCCCACTTTAAGTTCGTGGAGTTGGACGTCGCCGTCCCGGGCGCACTGTCCGACCTCGTGGGACAGGTGAAGCCCGATGCCATCATCCATTTAGCTGCCTTGGTTAGCGTGCAAGAGAGCATGACCAACCCAGACCTAAACTATGAACTAAATGTGCGTGCGACGCATCTGGTCGCCGAGGCTGCGCGTAAGAGACGCGTGGGACGAGTTGTGTTCGCATCTTCCGCTGCAGTTTATGGCGATGCCACCGATTTTCCGATCCGTGAGTCCACGGAAAAGAAACCCATCAGCCCCTACGGCGCGGCTAAGCTCGCCTCCGAGGCCATCCTGCTCGGGCACGGCGCGGCTTTCGGGATAACGGTACGCTGTCAGCGGTACTTCAACGTCTTCGGCCCCCGGCAGGACCCGGCGTCACCCTACTCAGGAGTTATTTCAATTTTCGACCGCCGCTACAGGGACGGCAAAGGCGTGACGATTTACGGGGATGGACAGCAAACCCGCGATTTCATCTCCGTGCACGACGTAGCCCGGGCCAACGTCCTCGCCGCCACGGCGCCAGACGTGCCTTCTGGGATTGCCAATATTTGCACCGGCCGCTCCACCTCGTTGCTCGATGTCGTCGGAGTCTTTGCGCGGCATTATCCGGCTGCGCCGGCGGTCGCGCACGCGGCTCCTCGGACGGGTGACATTATTCACTCGCTTGGGTCGCCAGAGACGGCGGCTACCGCCCTCGGTTTTAAAGCGCAGGTCTCCGTCGAAGACGGCTTGGCCGAGTTGATCAAGACCGGATGATTTTGCGCCGCTCCATCTCAGCGATCGCGTCAGTCCTCGCCCTCGCTGCGGGGATGATTTTGGGCAATGCGGGCCGCACGGCGGAGCCATTGTCTTTTTACGTCGACTACTCGGCACGGGTTCCCACCGCCCCCCTGCTCGCCCACCCGCTGTCCATCGTCCACCCGGACGCCCAAGTCGATCTCGTCGCCGCGCACGCCGCGGGCAATGTCGTGCTCGCCTACCTGAGTATCGGCGAAATCGCCTCCGATGCGCCGTACCGGGCGGACGTAGTGAAATTACAACTACCGTTTGCCGGGCGGAATGCGGTGTGGAATTCGGATATCGCCGATCTGACGGATCCGCGCTGGGCCGAGTTTCTCGTGACTAAGCTGGCACCAGTCGCGGAGGAGCGGGGCTTCGATGGATGGTTTTTGGATACACTCGATTCCGTCGATCTCGTGGCGCCGCGTGATCCAAGTCGGACCGCTGCCCTGCGCGCGGGACTCGTGGCGGCAGTGAAGCGGCTGCGCGCCGCGTTTCCTGCCAAACGAATCGTGGTCAACCGGGGCTTTTTCGCCTTTGACGAGTTGCGCGATTCGATCGATGGCGTGCTCGCGGAATCCCTCTACGAGACGCACGATTTTACCGCCAAGACCTCCCGCACCGTCCCGGCGGCCGACTCCGAAGCCCTGCTCACCCAACTCCGTCGCGTCACTGCGGCCGGACGCAAAGTTTACGTGCTCGACTACACGGACCCCAATGACGCGGCGCGCGCCACCACTGCGGCGAATCGGATTCGGGCCCTGGGGTTCAATGCCTTTATTTCGGTCCCGGCCCTCGATGGCACGATGCTAGCCCCGCTGCGGCCGGTGGGGCGTCGTGTGCTCTCGTTCTACGGAAATCTCACCACCGTCCAAGAGGATCAAGTCCGCTGGCCGGCCGAGTCATTTACCGCCCTCCGCCTCCAGCTCCCGCTCGAATGGCTTGGGTACGAAGTCGATTATGCCAAGATCCTGACGGCAGCCGATCTCCCCACCCTCGGGTCGGAATATCGCGCGATTGTCTTGCCGCGCTTCTGGGAAATTCCCCCTGCGACCGAAGCTGCCGTCGTGGACTGGCTCGTCGTGCAGCGGAACGCCGGAAAGAAGATCCTCATCTTCGGCGGATTGCCATTTCGCGATGTCGAGCAGCGTGATCGCTTTATCACGGCTTTTGGCCTTAGCGGATCAGGGGCGGTGACCTCCTCGCCCTACAGTCCGACCATCGTGACGAAGGATGATACGATCATGGATTTCGAGGCACCGGTCGTCCCCCTGCCGGTGGGCCACCGGGATCTACGCGCACCCGCCGATGCGCGCCGCATCCTCACGGTGCAAGCGAAAGCCAAGGAGGGGCCGGCCAACGTGTACGACGCGATCTTCACCTGCTCCTGGGGTGGCATGGTCTCGGACCCGTATGTGATTTTCCGGCGGGCCGATTATCGCGAATTCTGGCATGTCGATCCCTTTAAGTTCCTCGTCCAAGCCCTCAATGACGTAACCGCTCCGGTGCCCGATACCACCACACGGGATGGGCTGCGCATGTTCCTCAACCACATCGACGGCGATGGCTTTTCCAACTTCAGCCGCGTGCAGGCTGGGCAGCGTTCGGCGGAAATCATTCGTGACCGGATCCTCAAGCGCTATCCCCTGCCCGTCACGGTGTCGGTCATCGAAGCGGAAGTGCGCGGATTGATTCGCACGCAGCGCGCCGAGGATGGCCCTGCGCTTGAGGCGATGGCGCGTGAGATCTTTGCCTTACCGCAAGTCGAGGCGGCGTCGCATACATTTTCTCATCCGTTTTTCTGGATCGTAGGCGACCGCACCGAGGCATTCTACGATGAACAAAATCTCGATTTGAAGGTGCCGTATCCGAAGCTGGACCTCGCGCGGGAAATCGAAGGGTCCGTCAATTACATCAACCAAAAGATCGCCGCCCCAGGGCGGCCCGTGCGGGTGTTTCTCTGGAGTGGTAATTGCCGCCCGCCGCCCGAGGCCCTCGCACTCACGCGCAAACTCGGTCTCGAGAACCTCAATGGCGGCGACACCATCATCACGGCGCGCAATAAGACCCTCACCACAGTCGCTCCGCGCACCATGCCTTGGGGCGACGAGCTACAGGTCTACGCCCCCAACCAAAACGAAAACGTCTACACCAACAATTGGCGCGGACCGCTCTTCGGGACCTTTACGCACGTCCTCGATACATTCGAGCTGACCGAGACCCCGCGACGCCTGAAACCGGTCAATCTCTACTACCACTTTTATAGCGGAGATTACGCGGCCTCGATTCACGCATTGGAAACGATCTACGATTGGGTCATGGCGCAGCCATTGCACGCCGTGACCGTATCGGCGTACGCGCGCATGGCGCGGGATGCGCGCGACACCGCGGTATTTTCCGCCGGACCCGATCGCTGGGTGATCACGAGTCGCGGCGAATCGCGCACCCTCCGGCTCCCTGCCGCCCAAGCCGCTCGCATAGACCTGCCAAATTCGACCGGCATCACAGGTTGGAAACGCGAACGGGAGCAGGCGTATATCCACCTGGATGGCTCGCCGGTCGTAACCTTGACCCTCGGTTCCGAGCCGGTCGCGGGGCCGCGGCTCGAAAGCAGTTCCGCGGAGATCAAATTTACGCAGCGGGGCGCGGCGGGCTGCGCTTTCACCGTCAGCGATGTCCGCGATGTGCTCGTCACTTTTGCGGGACTAAAACCTTCCGCTCCGGTTCGTGCGACCGTGGGCGGCGCGAACCAATCGCTCACTACGGATAATTCGGGCTCAGTCACTCTCACGCTCCCGCCTCAGGCGTCGGTCGTCCTCGATTTTTCCGCCGCCTCGCCATGAGTTCTGCTGCCCGCAAAAACAAGGCCATCCTACCCTGGTGGCAACTCGCGCTGCTCCTCGCCGCGTGTGGCTTCGGCGTGTGGTACCTCCTCCCTGACGATCCCAACCTGATCGATAATCTTATGCGCGATCGCCAGTACGCGCAGGCCCGCGTGGCGCTCGGCAAACTTTCGAGTTCCAAACGCGCCACGAACGAAGCCCACTACCGCGAAATCGAAGTCCAACTCGACCGTCGCGAACTCAAGCTCGACGACCCGGTCGCGGTCGCACGTTTCTGGCGATTCGCGGCCTCCGCCTGGCGCGATTCAGGTTTCAGCTCTACGATCTTCGCCGAGTTGGTCGGGATCGCTCCTGCGCTGAAAGATCCGGCGGGGGCTTGGGCGGATGTCGCTCCCCAATTTACCTCGGCTCCAGCAGCCCAACGAGAGCGGCTCTCGAAGGAATTGGTGGCGGTCGCACTCGCTCTGGGCCAACCCGTGACCGCCGCAGAGATTTTCGCCGCGGCGCATCCCGCTGCTTCCCGCACACCTGACGCAGCGCTGGAGCTGGCGCGCCTTTGGTCCAGCGCCGGGCGCCTGCCGGACGCGCTCGCCGCACTCGGCGAAATTCGCACGCCCGAGGTGGTGGCTCGGCGTGTGGAGGTCCTGCGCGCGCTGAATCGCAACCCCGAGGCCCTGACCTTGCTGCGTGACTCGCTCGCACAAAATCCGCAAGCCGACCGGCTCCGCGCGATCACGCTGCCGGAGGTAGCGCTCGCCGCCGGCACTCCCGATGTCGCGGTGCCTTACCTGAAAGAATATCTGGCCTCGCATAACGACGATCTGACGGCGCAACGGCGGCTGCGGGATTTATTGCTCGCTTCAGGCAAAGCCGCCGACGCGGTCGGCCCCGCCCAACAAGCCGCAGCCCTCAGCCAACGCGACCCGAATGATCTCCGCGAACTGGCGCGGATTCTTGAATACTCGGGCCGACCAGGCCCAGCCTTCGATGCGTGGCTGGAGTTGGTGCTCGCCGCGCCCCCCGGTGCTCCCTCGGCCGACACGCTGGCGGCGCTCGACCGCCTACTCGCGCTCAATCCGGGACTCTACCGCGATGCCGATATCGCGCGCGCACTGACCAAACTCGTCCCCGTACCGGGCCACCCCGAGTACGGCCTTCGCCTGGCACGCCTGAATGTCTCGCTGGGGCTTTTCGCCGAGGCCCGCGCCGCGTACGCACGGTACCTCACCACGTCGCCGACCGACGCCGATGCCTTGGTCGAGGCAGCCCACCTACAAAGTGAACTCTATCGATTTACCGACGCGGAAGCGCTGTTGCGCAGCGCGATCACCCTGCGCGCGACCGATCTTGGGCTGCGCCGTGAACTCGCGGAAAATCTCGTGGCGCAAGGGCGGAATATTGACGCCCTCGCCCTTTATCGCGAACTCGCGATCGAGAGCGACGCCGAGGAAATCATCGGCCCGTATATCCGCATCGCCGAGTCGCTGGGCCGGTATGACGATTTCACGAAGGGCCTGCGGCGCCGGATCGATCGCATGCCCAATCCGACGGCACGCGATTACGTCCTGCTCTCCTACGGCTACGAGGTGGCGGAACAGCCCGCCCAACGCCAAGCCGCCCTCGACGAAGGTCTGCGTCGACTCGGCAAGGGTGATGATTTGCATTTCCTCCGGGCGATCACTCTCTCGGCGGAAAAAAAATATGCCGCCGCCCAAGCTGCCCTCACTCCGCACAGCGGTCTCCATACCGAGTCCGCTGTGGCATCGCTCTACCTCGAATTACTGAGGCTCAACAACGACACAGCCGGCGAGCGCCGTTATCTCGCAGAGCCGTTCTCACCCGAACTTTTGAAAGACGAGGCGATTCTGGAGCGCATCGCGCGCGCGCGCGAATCCCTTCGCGACTACGCCGAAGCGGAGCGCATTTGGCGTCAGCTCCTCGCGCTGCATCCCAACGAGTTCGAGCGCGCGGCCTCGCTCGCTCGCGTGCTCCTGCTCCGTAACCACGCCGCCGAGGCCAACCGCCTCCTGGCGCCGTTTCTGCGTTCACCTACGCCTCCCATCCTGAAACTAGCCGCCGAGATTGCGGAGGCTGCGGGCGACCATCGCGCCGCGGAAAAATATCAACTCGCCTACCTCGAGGCCGTGCGCTCGGCTCCGGCCCAGGACTGGGGAGCCTTGGGCGATATTCGCCTCTCCCGCGGTGATCGCACCGGAGCGAAGCGAGCGTACGCCGAGGCCCTGCGCCGCCTGCTCGCGCAGCTCAACGCGAAGGGAGGCCAGCTTTGACCGGGACCTCGTCACCGCACTGCGGAACGCCCGTGCCATTGTCCCGCTTGGCTGGCGTGATCTTCCTTTCGTTTTCGCTCCTGTGGAGCGGCACTCAGAGTCGCGCTCAGGATACGCGCGCGACGCCCGCGTCGGTTTCGTCGATTCCGCCGTCGCTTGCATTCCTCTCGGATACGGAGGTCCTTGATCGCGCCGCCGCGCTGTCGATCGATGAGTTGCGCTACCTGGTCTATCTTTACGCGCGCCTCAACAAGCCTCACCTCGCGGAGGCCCTGGCGAGCAAGATTCTCAAGGAAAACCCTTCCGATCGGCAGACTCTGCTCGTGCTCGCCTCGATGGCGGTCGAACAAAAGGACTCCGCCGCGACGCTGCGGATCGCGCAGAAATTTCTCTCCTTTTACCCTGGCGATCACCAAGGCCGTTACTTTCTGGGCGCAGGGCACTATCTCGCGAAGCAGTACGACAAGGCCAACGCCGTGCTGCGCGACCTAAAGCAGGAGCAGTTCGCGCATCGCCTTTATCCCTATGAGACCGATCTCGCCGCCTCGGCTTATGCCGCCGGGGATTGGTTTCGCGCGATGCTCTCGTATCAAGAGTTGCTGCGGCATCACACGCTGGGGGACGAACTGCGCGATGAAGTCCGCCGCGTGCTCGATGGCCTCTATCGCGAGCACCTCCCGCGCATCGAGTTTTCCGCCGATGAGACGCGCCTCGACCGCGCGCGCGTCTGGCGCTACGGGGCGACGGAGGCGAGCCACCTCAGTGACCGGCACTGGCTCGAAGTGCACTACTCCCGCGACGATGTTTCGCTGGATGCGGCGCCATCCCTTCGCGCCGCGCATCAGGCCCGTTCCGAGGCAGTAGCCACGATCACGACGACATACGATCGCCGCTGGCGGAGTGACGAATGGGCGGGCGCTTCGCGCGAAGGGTTACTCGCCGGAGCCCGGGTCCACTATCGTTTTGCCAAGGAACGCGAGGCGTCACTCGATGTTTCGATTAACGAACGCGCTACTGACAGCCTCACGCTTGAGGCGCTGGATGGCCGGCAAAGTCGCGCGGGCGTTGCGGTGAGTTGGTTGATCGAAGCCGACCTGACCGCGGTAGCGCGGGCCAATGTCCGCGATGTGCGCGTGGGCAGCCACTATCTGGGCCGTGGCGCGGGGGTGGATTTCAATTTGGACCAGACGATCACCCGCGAGGGGCATGGACCGCGCTGGGTCGTGGGCTATCGCGGGTCGATCGCGAGCTTCTCACTCGACGGCGCGACCCCGCTCTTTGTCACGGCCACGATCGCGGACCCGGCGCTTGGGGTGCTCACGCAGCAGGCGCTGGTGAGCAATCTCGTTTCACGACGCATCAATCGTCACGGCTTCGGCTTAATCCTCTCCGATAATATTGCCAATGCCTGGCGGTATCGACTCACTGCCGGGGCCGATTACGACTTTGAGCTTTCCTCCGCCAGTTGGAATGCCGCTTTCGAACTCACCTTCTTGCCCCTCAAGCGCCTGGAGCTGACTGCCGAGGCCGGCTACTCCTCCAGCGCCAGCAACAGCAACGCCGGCTCCGCCGCGCGCCTGCTGAATTTCTTTATCCGCACCTACTACTGAACCGAAAGACCCATTTACCACCCACATGAAACGTCTCCTCGCTCTTTGTCTTCTCGCGCTCACCGCCGGGTGCGCCACAGTCGTCACTGAAGGCGGACCGACCGGCAACATCCGGGTCGAGCGCCTGCTGCTCCCTCCGTTCGTCAACGCCACGGACGATGAACACGCCAGCCGCGCCTTGACCGAAATGATGGGCAGCGCGCTCGTCGAGGCAGGCCTGCCCCTTTTCCAAACCGAAGAGACACTCATCCGCTCGGCCGCCGATAAGGCGCAGGGCCCCGATGGCCGCTATGCCGAACTTGCCCGGACCGTGGGCGCATCGCACCTGCTGATCGGCACCGTGCACGAATACCGGTACAAGACAGATCTGGATGGCGATCCCGCCGTCGGCATCACGCTGCGCCTCATCGATGCGAGCAGCGGTCAGACTCTTTGGCAGGGCAGCAGTGGTAATGTCGGCTACGCGTTTGCCTCGGTCACGAGCGCTTCGCAAAAAGCCGTGCGCGCGCTGATGCGCGATCTCCCTGTCGAAGGCAATCGCTCGCGCGGGGTCTATCGCACGACCAAGTAAGCGCCCGCCTCCCCCCCCGCCCCGCCCGCCCCTCTCTTACCGACTCTATGACCTGGCGTGACGCCACTCGCCCCAAATCCATCGCCTTCGACGCGGTGCTCGTGGCCGCGCTAATCGTGGGGGCCAACTGGCTCTTTGACCGCGGGCATCCGGGCTGGGTGAACCTCAATCCCTCGCCGTACACCCTCATCCCACTGCTGCTCGGTGGGCGCTATGGATTCACGACCGGAGTTCTCACAGGGCTCGGCACAAGCCTGCTGATCATCGTGCAGCAGGTGTCGGCATCGGGCGGTGCACTGTCGGTGCGGGATGCCGTGGTGACTGCGCCCTATTTGCATGCGAGTCTGATTTTTCTTGGTGGCATCGCGGGCGAACTTTTCGGGTGGTTCCGTCGCGAGCGCGCGCAAGCCTCGGCCCAACTCGACAAACTCAACACCTCGGTCCGCCGGCTCGACGCCGATGTGCGCTATCTGCGCGGCGTGAAGGACGAACTCGACCGCGTGGTCGCGGCGCGCGATGGCGAGGTGAGCGCGCTCGATACTGAGCTACGCCGCCTGTACGCGTGCGCGGCGGAAGACCTGCCCTCCGAGGTCCTGCAGTTTCTCAAGCGCCAAGTGCGCCTCGGTGACGCCGCCGTGTATTCAGTTGCAGGCGGCGGACAACCGCTCCAACGCCTCGCATTGATCGGACGCGATAGCTATCTTCCGGCCTCGCTCGCGGCGGGTGAATCGCCAGTCGTGCGGCTTGCGATCGAGCGCCTCTCGCTGGTCACGCTTCCAGAACTGCTTCAGCAGCGCGACGCACCGGAGAGCGAGCGCGTGCTCATCGCGGCACCCATGCGGGACGCATCAGGCCAGCCGCGGGCGCTGCTCGTGGTGACAGGGCTCCCCTTCATCAGTTTCAATACGCAGTCGGCCAACCTCATCGCCCTGATCTGCGATTGGGCGGGCGAGGCGCTCGATCTCGCGGGCGATGCAGGCGACCGCTACCGCTTGGTCGCGGGGCGCACCCCGCAGCGGGTCTTTACGCGGGCGCATCTGCATCACCTGCTGGGACTCGCTTTGCAGGCGCATCAGCGGCATCGGCTGCCATCGTCGGTCATCGTGCTGTCGCTGCCCGGCGTCACGATGGCGGAGCAATCCCGCTTCGAGCGAGCCCTGCTTGGGGCGATACGCGCAGGGGATTATGCGGCGGAGCTGGATCGCGATCATCCGCACTTGGCCGTGCTCCTGCCGCTCGTCGGCGAACGTGGCGCGGCCATCTTCATCGAGCGCTGCCGCCAATTCTTGAAACAGCACGGCCCTTGGCCGGTGGAAGTGAACATTCGACGCGTCGAGTTTGGCCGGGCCCATGAAGTCGCCGAACTCATGGCGGAAATCGACGCCTCCGGCGCCCCAGCAAAAACCGCATGAAGCGCCTGCGCGTCATAGTCGCTATCTTCGGCGCCATCATTCACGTGATCGCGCTCGCAGGTTATGCTTGGCAACTATCGGAAGGGTTTTCGCTGTGGTTTGGTTGGATCTTCCTCGCGCATGTGATCGGCGCCTTGGCTTGGGGCTACGGGGCGACCGTGTTTCTTCCCGTCGGCTTCCAGCGAGCGTGGTGGTTCACGGCCGGTCCGGCGCTGCTGTTTCCCGTGCTCGGACCCGTGACTTCTTATGTACTCGCGCGCCTGCTGAGCCGGCCCCCGATTGATCGAAGCGCGCGGCGCTACATCATCTGGAACGAGGAAATCCGCGAAGGCTTGTCCGATGCCTTACCCGCCGGAGCGGCCGGGCAGTCCATCGTCGAAATTCTGCAGAGCCCACGCACCCAGCTTCGCCGCAATGCGATTCTCGCGCTGCGCGAACTCGACCCGCAACTTGCGATTCCGCTCCTCCGCAAGGGCCTCCAAGACAGTGACGAGCAAGTGCGCATCTATGCGCAGAATATTTTGAGCACGATGCTCGAGCGCTACGAAACCAGCATCAAGGACCTCGCGCAGCGCGTCGCCGCCGAACCGGGGGCGGCCCTGCACGCCGTGCGTCTCGCGGAACAATACCACGAATTGGTTTACCTCGATGTGGCGGGTGACGACGAGACGGCAGCGCACTATCTGAATCAGGCGCTGACGCTGCTCACG
The DNA here is from genome assembly GCA_965227745.1 of Opitutaceae bacterium. Classification (GTDB taxonomy): domain Bacteria; phylum Verrucomicrobiota; class Verrucomicrobiia; order Opitutales; family Opitutaceae; genus GAS368. The sequence goes on from OZ245769.1 coordinate 1,438,557, forward strand.
CGCGCCGCCGAGTTGTCGCCAGCCGACTCCGAGATTCCTTTTCTCGGGCTGCGCTGCGCAATTCGCGCACGCAATCTCCCCGAGGCCGAGCGGTGGTTTGCGCGGCTGGAGCATGTCGCGTACGACATCAGGCAGGTGCTGCCGTGGCGCATGGAACTCGTCTACATGCAGGGCGACTGGGCGCGGCTGCGTGAACTGTGTGCGATCTTCCAGCGCAGCCAGATGGTCAATCCGCGCATCGATGAACTCGTCCGCTTCTGGACCCAGCCCACAGGTCGCGCCGCATGAGCGAAGAAAAGAAAATCGCCGATGTCTGCCTCGTGCTCGAGGGCACCTACCCCTACGTGCAGGGCGGCGTCTCGTCGTGGGTGCATCAGATCGTGACGGAAATCCCCGAGGTGAATTTCGCCCTCTTCTTTCTCGGCAGCGTAAAAGAACAAGCGGCTAAAAAACGCTACACGCCGCCGGCGAATGTGATTTCGCTGACGGAAGTTTTTCTTTTCGAAAAACTACCTGACGACGAATTGGCCCCGGGGAAAATCAGCAACGGGGCAAAAGATCGAATCTACGCCGCGTTGCGGACGTTTTACTTTGCGACCTCGGATGAGGCGCGGCTGGCCGGCTTCTGGGCCTCCATCGATGCGATCGATGCAGCCGAAAAAGCGGGCGAGCGCTTCACGTTCGGCAACCTCTGCCGCGATGCCGAGGCGTGGGAGATTATGACCGAGGCGTGTGAGCACTACGCGGCGGACCAGTCGTTCATCGATTTTTTCTGGGCGCTGCGCTTCGTCCATCTGCCCGTGTGGATCGCGCTTTGCGCGCGCCGCCTGCTGCCACCGGCGAAGATGTACCACAGTGTTTCAACGGGCTACGCGGGCTTGCTGGGCGCAGTCGCCGCGCGCCGAAATAATGCCCCTTACCTCATCACCGAGCACGGCATTTACACGAAGGAGCGCATCGCCGAAATCAGCCAAGCGACGTGGATCTATGATCCGCCCAGCCGCTACTTCGACGTGGGCGAAGGCATGGGCGCCTTCAAGCAGCTCTGGATTAATCTCTTCATGTTCCTCGGCGAAGTGTCGTATGCGAGCGCGCAGCGCATCGTCTCACTCTTCGAGGGCAATACTTATCTTCAGATCGAATTCGGCGCGGAGGCGCGCCGGCTCGAAGTCATCCCCAATGGCATCGACCCGTCGAAATTCGACGCGGCGATGAACAAGCGAACGGAGCGGCTTTCGAAGGGCTTGGGCGACGAGATCGTCGTCGGCTTCATCGGGCGAGTGGTGCCGATCAAGGACGTGAAGACCCTGATACGAGCGGCGCGCACTGTGGTCGCACGCGAACCGCGCGCGGTGTTTCATATCATCGGGCCGACGGAAGAAGACCCGGAATATTTCGACGAGTGCAAGCAGATGGTCGCGCTCATGGGCTTGGAGCAGAAGGTGCTGTTTCTCGGGCCGAAGAATGTGCGCGAGATCCTCTCCGGCCTCGACGTGTGCCTGCTCACCAGCATCAGCGAGGGCCTGCCCCTCATCATCCTCGAGGCCTTCGCGGCGGGCGTGCCCTGTGTGGCGACGGATGTCGGTGCGTGCCGCGAGATGATTTTTGGACGCACGCCGGAAGACAAAGCCATCGGACGCGGCGGATTGCTCACCAAGATCTGCTCGCCACTCGACACCGCCGATGCCGTGCTCCGTGTCATCTCCTCCGCCGACAACCTGCTGACGATGGGCAAAGCGGGCCGCGTGCGAGCGGAGCGGCACTACCGCCAAGTCGAGATCATGGGCAAGTACCGCACGTTTTACACGGACCACAGGTGGTCGCGCCAGACGGCATCCGGCGAACCCCTCGTAACGAACAATCTTCAACTGACTCACTCCTAGTGGCTGGCATCGGCTTTCAACTCACCAAGCTCATGCAAAAGCGCACCCTCGCGGGTGGGCTGCATGCGTATGGCTTTGCCGCGCTGATCGGCAGCGGGCCCTGGGTGCTTTCAATGGTCACCCTTGCCAGGTTGGGGCTCGTCCTGCAGCGCACAGGGACGGCGAAGGAACTCGACGTGTTCTTCGTGGCGGTGACGCACATCTTCGCCTTCTCGCTCGTCACCACGGGCCCGCTTCAGCTCCTGCTCTCGCGCTACACGGCGGACTGCGTGTTTGCGAAACAGGAAGAGAAAATTTTTCCCTCGCTGCTGGGTTCGCTGGCATTGTCGTTCGCGGTGAATGCGGTCCTGGGCTTTGTGTTCTTCATCGGTTTCGTGCCGGCGCCTCATTTGTTTCAACTGGCAGCGGCGGGAGTACTGATGGTGGTGTCGGCGATTTGGGTCGCGGCGGTCTATGTGACTGCCGTGCGCGATTACACGGCCGTGGTGCGGTGTTTCGCGGTCGGATACGTGGTGAGCTTCGTCGCGGCCTGGCTGCTCGCGAAACAAATGGGCGTATCCGGCACGATGCTCGGTTTTCTGATCGGTCAAGTGGTGCTCCTGCTCGCCATGGTGCGAGTGATTTACCGCGAGTACGGGACGAATGCGGCACCGAGTTTCGCGTTTCTCGATTACTTCAAGCAGCACCGCGACCTCGCGTGGTGCGGCCTCATCTACAATCTCGGCATCTGGCTCGACAAGCCGCTGCACTGGTGGCTCTCGCCGCACGGTTATCAGGTCGCAGGTGCGCTCTGGGCCTCGCCGTTGTACGATCAGGCGGTGTTTCTCAGCTTCCTTTCGGTGGCACCGGGCATGGCGGTTTTCCTGCTCACGCTGGAGACGACGTTTGCGGAGCGGTATGGAGAGTTTTTTCGTCTCGTCGTCGAAAAGGGAACGTTTCGTGAGATCATGCAGACCAAGGCGGAAATGATCGACGCGATCCGCGATGGGCTCACGCGGCTGCTGAAGTTTCAGGGCGGCTTCACCCTCGCGCTGGTGTTGTGCGCGGATCATTTGCTCGCGGCCTTGGGCTTGGGCGCGGTGCAGACGCTGGTATTTCAGGTCACGCTGATCGGCGTTTGCCTGCTCGTGCTGTTTCTCGCGCAACTCACCGTCTTATTCTATCTCAGTCGAATCCGCGAGGCGCTGATCTGTTGCTCGATTTTTGCCCTGGTTAACTTCGTGGTCACGCTGGCTGGCCTCATGGCCGATGAGCGCTGGTATGGCCTCGGATTTACCGCTGCGGCGGCGGTCGGCGCGGTCGCGGCGGGGGCTTTTTCCAATCGAGCCCTGCAACGTCTCGAGTACGAGACGTTCACCTCCCAGCCGATTTATCCCTGACCCCACGTTTCACTTCCAGCCACATCACCGCGTCTCAGCAATCGTTCTCTCCAATCCTCAAACCATCACCACTATGTGCGGCATCGTCGGCTACGTCGGTAAACAAAAAGCGGCACCCTTCATCATCGAGGGCCTCAAACGCCTCGAGTATCGCGGCTACGACTCTGCAGGCGTCGCCGTGCTCCAAGACGGTGGTTTCACGGTCTGCAAGAAAATCGGCCGTGTCGCCAACCTCGAGATCGAGGCTGCTAAGATCAAGCTCCACGGCACCTACGGCATCGGCCACACGCGCTGGGCCACGCATGGCGGCGTGACCGATGCGAACGCCCACCCCCACGTGAGCAGTGACGGGCAGATCGTGATGATCCACAACGGCGTCATCGAGAACTACTCGAAGATCAAAAAATTCCTCCTCGATAAAGGCTACACTTTCAAATCCGAGACGGATACTGAAGTGCTCTGCAATCTCATTGCGTACCACTATGAGAAACAGGCGGTGGTCGAGGGTGAAAGCCGCTTCCTCGAGGCCGTGCGCGGCGCGCTCACGCACGCCGAAGGCACGTACGGCATCGTCGTGATGGCCCTCGATTTCCCGGGTGAACTTGTCACTGCGCGCAAGGGCTCGCCCTTGATTCTCGGCATCGGCGACGGCGAGAGCATCGTGGCTTCCGACGTCTCCGCGATCGTGAGCCGCACGCAAAATGTCGTTTACCTGAAGGACAACGAAATCGCCCACCTCACGGCGAAGAATTTCTCGATCACGACGCTCCAGTCCGCAGCGGTTACGCCTGTCATCGACAAGGTCAACTGGTCGATCGCCGACTCGGAAATGGGAAACTACGCGCACTTCATGGAGAAGGAAATTTTCGAGCAGCCCGTCGCACTCGAAAACGCGATGCGCGGTCGCTTCTCGGAGGATGGCAGCACGGCCAACTTCGGCGGGCTCAATATCGCGCCGAACGAATTTCGCGGGATCGAGCGCTTCATGTTCTGCGCCTGCGGCACCGCGCTCCACGCGTGCATGGTGACGGAGCATATGATCGAGCGCTTCGCGCGCATTCCGGTCGAGTGCGACTACGCCTCGGAGTTTCGCTACCGCAACGCCCCGCTCTTCCGCAACACGCTGTTCTTCGTGATGAGCCAGTCGGGCGAGACGATCGACACTCTGGCCGCACTGCGCGAAGCCAAGCGCAAGGGCTACAAGGTGCTCGCGGTCAACAATGTCGTCGGCTCCACCATCGCGCGCGAAGCGGATGGCGGCATTTACCAGCACGTCGGCCCGGAGGTGGGGGTGGCCTCGACCAAGGCATTTACCTCGCAACTCCTGATCGGCGCGATGCTCGCGCTCTACATCGGCCGCATGCGCGATCTGAGCTTTGGCGCGGGTGTGCGCTATGTGACCGCGCTGAAAGGGGCGCCGGACCTCGTTCGTAAGACCCTCCTCCAAGCGGCGCACATCAAGGGCATCGCGGAGCGCTACGCGAAGTACACTGACATGCTGTTTCTCGGCCGCATGTCGCTCTTCCCCATCGCGCTCGAGGGCGCGCTCAAGTTAAAGGAGATTTCCTACATCCACGCCGAGGGCTATCCGGCCGCCGAGATGAAGCACGGCCCAATCGCGCTCATCAGCGAGGACTGCCCGAGCGTGTTCTTCGCGCCGGCGGGCGAGATGCTGAATAAAATCATTTCGTCGATGCAGGAGATCAAGGCGCGCAAGGGCCCGATCATCGCAATTATCACTGAGGGCGTGGAACTGCCCGCTGGCTTGGCCGACGAGACCATTGTGATCCCGGACTGCCACGAGGCGGTGCTGCCGATTGTCGCTTCGATCCCGGTGCAACTCCTGAGCTACTACATCGCAGTCGCACGCGGCTGCGATGTGGATAAGCCACGCAACTTGGCGAAGTCGGTGACGGTGGAGTGAGAGCCCCGACAGGGGGCGGTGTAGAAGTTAAACTAACAATCTGGTTTTCCAGGGGCGTCGGACCTTGCGTCCGGTGCCTTTTGCATTTTTGCGGGGCCCAGACTGTCAGGTGGGGATCGCTTGCAGTGACAGTGGGCGTCCTGAAACAGCGGTTGGGAAACCGCCGCTCCATGGGTGGAGCTACTTCTGTCATGCGTGACTGGTGACAGTTTTTCTGTTTGCGCTACCCCGGGTCGGTACGCTTTTCCTTTTCGGCAACAGGGGACGTTCCGGTTGGGGCGGCTTCGGTTGCAATTGTCTATCGCAACCCATGTCTCTGCTCCCCTTTTCGAGTCAGCTCATCGCCGATGTCGGCATTTCCCTTGGTGACGAGGGCAAAGGCCGCCTGATCCCTGAGGTCGCCGACGAACTGCGCGGTACACCTCAGTCGGTGTCTGTCGTCCTCAAGGTCAACGGCGGTGCCAACTCCGGCCACACGGCCGGCGGCATCAAGCTCAACCTGCTCCCGGCGGGCGTCGTGGTGCACGATGCGGCGCATCTCTGCATCGGCGCGGGCGTCGTGGCTGATCCACGTAAAGTGTGGTGGGAGACGAAGCCGCTGGAGAAGAAGGGTCATGCCATTCTCTCGCGCCTGCTGATTGATGAGCGCACGATGGTCGCCGATCTCATCCATCGCCTGCTCGATCTCGCGTGGGAAGACTACCGGACCAACGTCCTCGCAGAAGAGCCGCGTGGCTCGACGGGTCGCGGTATTACGCCGGCCTATCTCGACGAAGTCGGCCAGCAGCAGATCGTGTTTTCCGATTTTCTCGCTGGGCCGAATTTCTTCGCGCGCAAACTCGCGCAGCGGGCCGACCGCGCCCTGCGGACGATCCAGCACGTCTGCCGCGTAAGCCCGGAGACGTTCTCGGGATTTTTCGACAAGCTCACCACGGCCGAGCTGCGCGCGAATGCCGAGGCCATCGAGATCGGCGTCTTTACGGCGGATGAGTTCGACATGACCCGCTTCCGCGGTGCCACGCCCTTCACGCTGAATCTCGAGGCCCTCACGCAAACGTACTGGGCCGCCGGGACCGCGCTGGCGAAAAACATCGGCGAGGTGCGTGAGCTGATCCTGCGCGAGATTCACAAGGGCCACACGATCATCGGCGAGTTCGGCCAGGCCTACTGGCTCGATAAGCGCCACGGCTTTTCGCCCAACGTGACGGCGTCGCACACGTACACGCCGGAGTTTTTCGAGAGCGCCGGCATCCCGGTGCAACGCATCCACACGTTTGGCGTGGCCAAGGCCTACGACACGAAGGTGGGCACGCACACCTTCATCACGCAGATGGATGATGCGCATCCTCTCGCGACGATCCTGAAGCGCCTGGAGTTTGGCACGAGCACGGGTCGCCAGCGCATGGTGGGCTGGTTTGACGCCGTCGAAAAGGGCGACGCCCTGCGCTACGGCGGATTCCAAGACGTCATGATCAATAAGTCGGACGCGCTCACCCACCAGGGCGAGTGGAAAGGTGACTTGCTCATCTGCATCGCCTACGAAGACGCTGCCGGGAAACGCTTCGCCCACGTCCCGCGCAACGAAGCCGTCCGCAAGACGCTCAAACCCGTTTACACGAAGCACCCAGGCTGGGCGGAGGATATTTCGCACACCCGGCGCTTCGTCGACCTTCCGAAGAATGCGCAGCGGTACGTGGCTGCGATGATGAAAGCCACGCTCGACGTCGCCTACGAGGGCACGACCTGGCCGAGCCCGGAAAAGCTGCCTAACCTGCGCTACTTGGGCGTCGGCCCCGAGCCGTCGCAGATCATCAAGGATGTGCCCGCCACCGCGGACTTGGTGAAGCTGGCGTAGTCGGGGACGAGGACGGATTTAATTTAAGCCGCTCCGGACGTTGCTCAAAATAACGTCCGGAGACCCGCCAAACTCTCATGGACCGTCGCACCGCTCGAGCGCAGGCGCTCGGCGGGATGGTGGCCGGCGGCGATGAGCACGCAGGCGGTGCCGAGTTCCTTGGCCACTTCGAGATCGTGGAGGGTGTCGCCGACGAGGAGAATTTCGGCCGGAGCGGCGTCGAGGCGGGCGACGAGATCGCGGCCCAGCGCGACTTTGCTATGCGCATGAATATTATCGAGACCGGCGATGTGCGCGAAGTGCGCGGTGAGCCCGTGGTGGGCGACGATCTCGTGGAGCGTCTCGTGGCGGTAGGCGGACAGAATAGATTGCGTGAGGCCGGCGGTGCGGATCGCAGTGAGCGTTTCCACGACCTGGAGATGGAGGGCAGCTTCGAGACGGCGGGCGTCGTAGCTGGAAATGAACTCCACACTGAGGCGCTCGAAGCTGTCGGTGATCGGATCGAAGCCCAAACGTTCGTAGTAGGCCCGCACCGGGAAATCGAAGAGCGTGTGATAACGGGCGCGGTCGAGGAGCGGGAGCCGGCGGCGGGCGAGCAAGGCATTCATGACCGAGATCGAGAGATCGAGGTCGTCGAGGAGGGTGCCGTTCCAATCCCAGATGATGTGGCGGTAAGCAGAGCGAGGCATTAGGTGGAAAACACTTTGGACAGACGTCGCGGCGCCGCGCAATCTCCGCGCGATGTCAGCTGAAGAAGCTCCCACCCTCCCCCGCTGGAAATGCGTCTGCGCCTACGACGGCACGGGCTTCGCTGGCTGGCAGAGCCAGATCGGTGGCACCGGGGTGCAGGACGCCATCGAGGCGCGACTGGCACAGATTTTCAAAGGCCTCGTGCGCATCCACGGCAGCGGGCGCACGGATGCCGGGGTCCATGCCAATGGCCAGGTGTTTCACTTCAACGCGGAGTGGCGACACGACCCGGCCAAGCTTCTCGCGGCCCTGCGCACCGGGCTGCCGCCGTCGATTTTAATCAAATCGGTGCAGCGCGCGAAATCCGATTTTCACGCGCGTTTCAAGGCCACGGGAAAGCGCTACATCTACCACCTCCACCTCGGCGAGGCGGATCCGTTTACGCGGCCCTGGTGCTGGTCGGTGTTTCGCCCCTTGGACTTCAAGGCGATGGAGGCGGTCGCGGCGGAGCTGCGCGGGCGGCATGATTTCCGCGCGTTCGTCGCGATCAATGGCCCCGAGCGGGAAGACACGGTGCGCGACCTGCGCCGGCTCGACATCGTGCGCCATGGCAAGCGTGTGCGCATCACAGCGGAGTCGGCGGGCTTTCTTTATAAGATGGTGCGCACGCTCACGGGCGCGCTCGTCGTCGCGGGCGAAGGTCGCCTCACGGCGGCGGACGTGCGCGGGCTGCTCGAATCGGGGAAGCGCCCGCCCCTCGTGAAGACGGCACCGCCGCAGGGCCTCTTTCTCGACAAGGTATTTTACTGATGAGGCCGGTCCTGCAGAGACTCGCGAAGGGGTTGAGCGACGTCGTGTTTCCGCCCGTGTGCGTACATTGCCGCGGGTTAGTCGACGCGGATGACGAGGCGTCGGCTGCGGCGGCGCAGGAGGCCTTCCAGCACTTGTGCCCGCGCTGCGTCGCGCAGATCGATTTTGTGAAGGCCCCGCACTGCTCGACGTGTGGGTCGCCCTTTTACGGAGAGATGGACGAGGACACGGAGCGGAGTTGTCCGCATTGCGATGGGTTGCAGCCGGAGTTTCGCGAAGGACGCACGGCCACGTTGTTTAAGGGCCCGGTCCGCGCGCTGGTAATCGAGCTAAAATATTATCGCGGACTGCATGTGTTGCGCGACATGGAGCGGGTCTTTCGCCGAGCCGCCCACGTGCGCGATCTCGTGCAAGGGGCAATTCTCGTCCCGGTGCCGCTACATGCACGTAAGATGCGAAAACGGGGCTACAACCAGTCGGCCCTGCTCGCGGAGTCGCTTGCCAAAGTGGCCGGGGGCGGAGCGCGCGTGGAAAACCTGCTGCAACGTGTGGTTGACACCGGCACTCAGACGGCACTCGACCGCCAGACCCGCCGAGCAAACCTGAAAAATGCCTTTGCGCTGGCCAAAGGGGCCGCCATTAATTCCCAGCTCCATTATGTTCTCGTCGACGATGTCTTCACGACCGGCTCCACGCTCAATAGCTGTGCTCGCGCGCTTCGCCGTGCGGGCGTCGTAAACCTCGACGTCGTCACCTTCGGCCACGGCTGAAAAACCCTGCCCATGCATTTCGATAAACCGACGTATTCTGTCCGCAAGACCCGCAAAAAAGACATCCCCAAGGGTGTCTACACCAAGGACCCCTCCAGCGGGGAAATCATCTTCAACAAGGAGATCGAGGATAACCAGATGGTCGTGCCGAAAAGCGGGCACCATTTCCCCATCGGGGCGCGGGCGCGCATTGCGCGGCTGTTTGACGAAGGTACGTTCACGGAAACTGAAGCCGCGGTGAAATCGAGTGACCCGCTCAAGTTCGTCGACTCCCAACCCTACCCCGAGCGACTGAAACGGTACGAAAAAGACAGCGGTTTGCCGGAGGCCGTGATTTGCGGTGTGGGTAAGATCCACGGCATTTCCGTTTCCGTCGCCGTGATGGATTTTCGTTTTTGCGGCGGCGCCATGGGGGCGGCGGCGGGCGAAAAAATCACCCGCGCGATCGAAACTGCGATCAAGAAGAAAATCCCCTGCATCATCTTCAGCGCCTCCGGTGGAGCGCGCATGCAGGAAGGCATCTACTCATTGATGCAAATGGCCAAGACGAGCGCGGCGCTTGGTCGCCTCTCGGCGGCTAAGCTGCCGTACATCTCCATCCTCACCCATCCGACGATGGGCGGCGTGACGGCGAGCTTCGCGACATTGGGCGACGTGATCATCGCCGAGCCAGGAGCCCTCATCGGCTTCGCGGGTGCGCGCGTGATCAAAGACACCACGAAGCAGACGCTGCCCCCCGGATTCCAGACGGCGGAGTTTCTCCTGAAGCACGGCTTGATCGACCAAATCGTAAACCGCCTCGAATTGCGCGACCGCTTGCGCGATATCCTGCAGGCGCTTCACGTGGGCAAGAAAGCCACCGCTGTCGCTGGCGCCAAAGCCTAAGCCGCTCGCCCGGCGAACGCAGTGACTGACCCGACCGACTACGCGGCGGTAACGGACTACCTTTACGGTCTGAAGGCCAAAGGCGTGCGCTTTGGCTTGGAGCGGATGGCGAATTTCGTCGCCGCGCTTGGGCATCCCGAGCGCGCCGTGCCCTGCGTGCATGTCGCCGGCACCAACGGCAAGGGGTCTGTCTCCGCGATGCTCGATGCCATCCTGCACGAGGCGGGCTGGCGAACGGGACTCTACACCTCGCCGCACCTCGTGAAGCTCGGCGAGCGCGTGCAGGTGCAGCGAAAGCTCCTCACCACGGAGGAAATCGTGGACTACGTGCGCGAATTGCGCCCGAAGGTGGAGGGTCTGGCCGCAGCCAATCCCGACGATCATCCCAGCTTCTTCGAATTCATGACGGCGGTGGCGTTTCTGCACTTTGCGCGCAAGCAATGCGACATCAGCCTCATCGAAGTAGGTCTGGGCGGGCGGCTGGATGCCACCAACGTCGTCACGCCGGAAGTGAGTGTGATCAGCTCGATCGGATTCGATCACTGCGAGTTTCTCGGCCATGAACTCACCCAGATCGCCCGTGAAAAGGCCGGCATCGTCAAGGCCGGTCGGCCGGTCGTGATCGGCCGCATGCCACGGGAGGCCGAGGAGACGATCCGCGCGATCGCGATCGAACGAGGGGCGCGCGCGGTGTCGGTGCGCGAAGTCTACGGAGAAGATATCGCGCAATATCCCCAGACTAATCTCGAGTGCGACTACCAGCGGTGGAACGCCGCCACCGCCACCCTCGCCGCCCAGACGCTGGATGCGCGCTGGCGCATCACCGATCATACGATTGCCGCAGGGTTGAAGCAGGTGGATTGGCCCGGGCGCTGGCAGCGCGTGCAGGTCGGCGGTCGGCTGACCGTGCTCGACGCCTCGCACAACCCGGAGGGGGCGCAAGTGCTCGACGCCAACCTCGCCCGCCTCGTCGCCGAAACGGGCCGCGCGCCCGTGGTCATCGCGGGGGCGCTCGGGGCCTCGCGCGCGCGACCACTGCTCGCGGCGATCTGCCGACACGCGAAGGAGATTCATCTGGCGGTGCCAAACCAGGCGCGCGCCTGCACCCACGCGGAACTCGAGGCGTTTATCCCGCCCGATTACGCTGCCTGTGGTGGCATCGTGCGGCGCGCGACGGTGGAGGGATTATATCCGACCAAAGATCGCTGCACCGCCGGGGCTCCGGAAGATGTCGTGGTCGTCACGGGCTCGATTTATTTGCTTGGGGAAGTGATGGCGCGCATCGAGCCGGATCGCGGGACGGGCGAAGGCCGCTTGCAGGACTTCTGAGATTTAACTTCGCTCGGAGACAGGCGAGGACAGGCCTCGCCGATTTAGCCTTACCCCTGCCCCATCGCCATGAATCCCCACCGGCTGCTCCTCGCCCTCTGCTTTGCGCTCACGTTGCTCGTCAGGCCTATAATCGGTCAGACGGAACTCGCGGGAAGGTTGCTCGAGAAAGTGGCGTGCAGCAAAGATACGTCACAGACCTACGCGCTCTACGTCCCGACTTCGTATACGCCAAAGACGAGCAGCCCGATCATTTTCTGTTTCGACCCCGGAGCGCGGGGTCTCGAACCCGTCAAAAGGCTCCGCGACGCCGCCGAGAAGCACGGCTACATCGTGGCGGGATCGCTAAACTCCCGTAACGGCCCGTGGACGGCTAACGCGGCGGCGATTCAGGCCATGGTAGGCGACGTACAAGCCCACCTCAATCTCGACCCGAAGCGCATCTACACGGCCGGACTCTCGGGCGGCGCGCGCGTGGCGACGCAACTCGCCCTCAGCGGCCTGGCCAAGGGCGTGATCGCGTGCAGCGCGGGATTTCCCGCCAGCGAGGAGGGCATGCCCGCCAAGTTGCCCTTCGTATTTTTTGGCACGGCGGGGACGGAGGATTTCAACCTGCGCGAGATGACCCTGCTCGATGGCGAACTCGATGATATGCGCGCCGTGCATCGCATCGTGGTTTTTGAAGGCGGGCACGAGTGGGCACCCGCTTCTCTGCTCGGCACCGCGGTGGAGTGGCTCGTCTTGAACGAAATGCGGGCGGGCACACGCGTGCGCGACGAAACGTTTATCAGTGCCACTTTGGCCGCGCGGAAAGCCGCAATCCCAGCCGCGCCGGTCGGCGAACTCTGGCGCGCCAACAAGGAAATCGCCGCCGATTTCGCCAAGCTCGCGGATGTCGCGGACTACGAGAAAAAGGCGAAGGAACTCGCCGCTTCCCGCGAGTTTAAGGATTGGCGAAAAGCGGAGAGGGCACTGATGAACCGTGAGGATGCGTTGCTCTCCGACCTGGCCGATGCGGCGGGCGATTCGCCGACGGCGATGCGAAAGAAGGTCACTGCGCTGCGAGCACAGGCCGATGCACCGACCGACTCGGTCGAGCGCAAAATGGCGCGGCGAGTCTTGGCGAGCTTCGCGGCCTCCGCGCGCGAAGGCGTGAAGGGTCTGATCGAGGCCGGCGACTACGATACGGCCACCAGCCTGCTGGAGACGGCCATCGCGATCCACCCCGAGCAGAGTCGCAACTACTTCGAACTCGCCCGCGTGCACGCGCTGAGTGGCGCGAAGAAAAAAGCCCTCGATGCCCTCCAACAAGTCGCCGAGCACGGCTACAGCGACGCCCAGCGCCTCGAGACCGAGCCGGCCTTCGCGAAGCTCAAGGCTGATCCGGCGTGGTCGGCTCTCGTACAGAAAATCAAAGCCAACCCACCGGAGCTGAATCCGCGCGGGCGTGGGCGGCAATAACACTCAGGTTTTGGGATCAACGGCGCACCGCGGTGCGGACGGACGTGACGGCGTCATCGTAGGATGTCCGCCTTGCGATGGAACGGCCGCGAGGTGGGATGCCGCGTCGGCGACCGAGCATCAACTGCTCAGCGGCATGAAGCCGACCTGCCCGACTCCGCCGTCGAAGAAGTAGTTGGCGCCTTGAATAACGTTGATACCGGCGTTGGCGAAGCTCGGTGACTTCTGGCCCAAGGGCAGGATGTACATGGGAGCCATCTTGGTCTGTGAGGTAACGGCATAGGCCAGCGTGCTTTTGCCGCCGATGGTAACCTGTTCAGGAGCTCCGACCTGGAGGACCTCCGTGAGCATCGTGGTGTTGTTCTGGAGGGCCGGCCAGGTGATCGTCAACGTCGAGTTGGCAAAGGTACGTTGCCAGGTGGGCGAGTCGAAGCCGATCATCATCAGATTTACGCCGGTGTCGACGAGCACGGAGCCGGTGTAGGTCGTAGGGATGATACCGTTGACGAGTTGAAATTGAACCGCAGGCGTCGACCAAGCGGTAAGTGGGTCGGGGATCGCGACGGCGTCAGCCGAGGGCCCGAGGGCGGTCAATTGCTGAAAGCCGTAGCTGGCGGCCTGCGGCAGGGTCTCCGCCGTGTAGCCGAGCCAGATGCCATCGGTCGTGAAGAGGTAGGATGGATTTACGCCCGCGTGGAGGAAGACGTTAGTGCCGATTTGGGTCGGCCGACCAAAGCCGACGCCCATCATGCCCTCCTTGGGATTTTTATTGTTATAGACGCCGACCACGGTGGCGTTTTGGCAGACGTAGGCACAATTGCCGTCTTCGTCGGCGCCGATGCCGAGTTGCTCGACGTAGTAGTAATAGCCGTTGAGGTCCTCACTCGAGGGTTCGTAGGGCACGACTGCGGCGCCGCCCATGGTCACGCCAGGCAGCAAGGCGCCGTTGACGTCCTGATTTTCATAAAACAGGCACTGCGGCACCACGATCCCACACGAGCCAGTATCCACCAAGCATTCCCAGAGGACGCTGGGCGCACCCGGCGTGCACGAGATATTGATCTTAACCGAAAAGCCATTTCCGGACGAGGTGCCGGTAAAGGGAGTCTTAGTCAGAGGGATGCTGATCGGGGCGGTGGCACTCATGGAATTGGGTGGGTGGGCTGCGGCGGAAGATCAGGACGAGGCTGACGGAAAGCCGACGACCTTGTTCGTGAGATCGAACAGAATGGGATATTGGAAAAACGCGCCGATGCCGGTGTTGATATAGCCGGCAGGGATGCCGAGCACATCGCTGGAGGCGCTGCCCACGGCATTGAGGCCCGGTTGGTTGCCGACCGTGAAGTCGAGGAGCGAATAGATGGGCGTGGCCGACGGCTGTAACTGTAGGGTGTCGCCAACGGCCGCGGAAAAATTGACCGCTGTTCCTTGGTGCAACATCGTGCCGGGGGCTCCCGTATCGAAGACGATTCCGATGTCATTGGCCGAGCCGCCGGTGGTGAGCGGGCTGTTATTGGTGACCTGCAGGTCGCCATTGATCACAGGCTCGGTGTAAGTGTTGATCGGCTGCTGAGTCTGCGGCGAGACGTAGGGCGCCGCGGGGTTCATCGCGACGGTGTTAGGAAAATAGGTGCGAAGTTCATCCGTCACGCCGAGAATGACCCGGCCCCAAGGGGTTTTCCCAGCCGGGGGCTCGGACGGATAGGGATCGATGTCGACGATGAACCCGGAGTTGTAGGGCTCGGGTAGTTGAGCCAGCACGGTGAGCAACGATGGCGCGATCTGGCTCGGGGACGGCGTGAAGCCCTGAAGCGCGGCACCGAAATCACCCCAGAAGTGACCATAGATCGGCATAGTATGCGGGCCATCAACTTGCCCAATCAGTCCCACGGTGACATCGACGCTGAGGGGCGGGAGATCGCTCGATACCACTTCGGCGTCAGGAAAAGTAAGGGTCAACTGGGTGGGAACGGCGTGGTAAATAATCCCGCTAGTATAGGTAATCGTCAGCTTACAATCGGCCACTGCCGGAGGCTTGATGCCCGAATTGGGGTATAGCCACGCGCCCTGACCGCCCGTGTCGAATTCGTAGAGTTGTGCGGCCGTCTTCTCGATGCCGTTGGAGGCGACAACGTTGATCCCGAGTTTGTACTCCGGGGCGCCGCCCTTATCCTTGAAGGGCACCAGATAGAGAGGAACGCAGATGGAGGTCGCGGAATTAATCGCCGAAGCAGGGATCGGCGTACGTTGCGGCAAGGGTAGTAAGGCCATGGCAAGAGCGAGTCGCGGACTAAGGAGGTGAAATGAAGCGATCGGCACGTGGGCCCGAATTCGCAGAGTTTCGCCAGTGACGAAAGAGCACTAAAACAAAATTATAATTTCAACTCTATTCATGTTACTAAATCACTGCGTAACGGTAAAACTCTAACACCCTAGACCTATTGCAAAAACACTACATGAATACGTTCAACCCCTATCACGCTATAGAACACTGAAACTAAAAATAGCACCGTCAGCGGTATCCACGCGCCTGCACAGGCCGGACGCGGACCTAAGCGATTCCTGCACCCAAAACGCTGACGGCTGCTGTTCGCAGGTAAACCCTCCTGCCGCCGATGAGCAGAACAAGTCCCCTGTACTGGCGCTTGGCGGCGGCTTAAAGCAAACGCAGCCTTAGTAAAACACCGTGCGATCCAAGCTGCGGTATTGAATCGCCTCCAACAAATGCGGGGCCTCGATTTTCTCGGCGTGGGCGAGATCGGCGATGGTGCGGGCGACTTTGAGGATGCGGTCGTAGGCGCGGGCGGAAAGTTGGAGTTGCTCCATTGCCTGCTGGAGCAGGTCGCCGAGGGTGGCATCGATGACGCAGTGCTTGCGGATTTGGGCGTGGGTCATGCGCGCGTTCGACATGGTCTTGGACCCGGCGAAGCGCGTCTGCTGAAGCGTACGGGCGGCTTGGGTGCGCTCGCGCACTGCCGCCGAGGTTTCACCCGGCTTTTCGTTGCGGAGATCGGAAATAGACAGCGCGGGGGCCTCGATGTGCAGGTCGATGCGGTCGAGGAGCGGGCCGCTGATGCGCGCGCGGTAGCGCTGGACCTGCGTCGGGGTGCAGCGGCACTCGTGCTTCGCATCGCCGAGATAGCCGCAGGGGCACGGGTTCATCGCGGCCACGAGCATGAACGCGCTGGGGAGCGTGATCTTTCCGGCGCTGCGGGAGATCGTGACATCGCCGTCCTCCAGCGGCTGGCGAAGTACCTCGAGGGCGGAGCGTTTGAACTCCGGCAGCTCGTCGAGGAACAGCACGCCGTGGTGCGCGAGGGAAATTTCACCGGGACCGGGAATGACGCCGCCGCCGAGCAGCGCGACGTCCGACACGGTGTGATGCGGCGAGCGAAAGGGCCGGGCGCCCCACGTCATCTCGCCGCTGATGGTGCGGCCCGCCGCGGAGTGGATGCTCAGAATCTCCAGATGCTCATCGAGCGTGGGCGGCGGCATGATGGTCGGGACGCGTTTCGCGACCATCGATTTGCCGGAGCCGGGCGGCCCGATGACCAGCATGTTGAGCACTGTTACACCCAATCCCTTTGGCTGGAGTGCAACACGTTGGAACCGCTGCCCTTTACCAGTTAGGCGCCGTCTCATTGCGCGATGGGATTTTAACCCCTCAGCGTGTGTGCAATGGCTGCCCGATATCCTTAGCGAAAACATGCGCGCAGTGCTCTACGTGCGCGTGTCCGGTTGGGAACAGGACCGCACAAAGAATCTTCGTGACCAAGAACGACGCATGGTACGTCGGCTGGGAAAAATGGGGGTAAAAGTAGTGGGGATTTTTCGAGAGGTAGGGTCCGGTAAAACCGCCAATCTCGGGTTTGACTCAACCCGTCGTGCGGCTGCTTTATGCGCAAAGGCAGAAAATGCCATTGTCATCGCTGAAAGCGTATCACGGCTGTTGCGAAACAACGACTATTCAAAAACCGAGCAGCGGGTGAGACCCGGCAGTCGTGAATGGGAACAACTCACATTTTGGACCGGAGATGCAGTTTTAGCCACGCTTGAACGTCCTGATATTCGCCCTAGCGAGGAACGATCAATGCAAACAAAGCGAGGGCTTGAAGAAAAAGACGTTAAGCCCGGACGCCCACCGAAGCCCTATCCCGGTTATAAGAAACAGAGGCGCGCAGACGATGTTCCCCGTGTTCTGGCATTGCGCGCGGGTGGATACTCTCTTCGTGAAATCTCAAGAATGGTAGGGGTGGCGGTAAGTACTCTCAGACCTTGGCTGAAGGCATGATTGTGTGCGGTTTTTCAAGCGTCCTACTGGGAAATGCCACTCGAAATGGTTAAGTAGTGCGGCGGTCGGTGAGTACGATTTGCTGTTTCTCGTAGGTCATGTGAACACGTGCTGGTCTTCAATTGAATGCATGCTGAATCTATCGACTTTAAGTTAGACAATGGTATCGACTTAATTTCCATGCTCGACCGGGACGACGACCAATCCCGTTGCAGCGGTACTCAGATTTATCAGGGAACACGCATGCGAAGGGATAAACGTCGGTGACGTGCTGCGAGCGGTCCCGATGTCTCGGACGCTACTAGAACAAAATTTGCGGCTGCTCTCGGGAATTCTGCGCATTGGCACATCATGGCCACTAAAACCGAGCGTGTGAAACAAATGCTGACAGAGACCGAAATCCAGATCACAGTGATTCCCAACCTTACTGGTTTTGAAAGCGCTGGCTATCTCAGCACTGTGTTTCGATGAGAAACTGGTGAAAATCCATTCAGTTACCGGGTGCGGCACCAAACATCCCGTCTCAAGGCGTGTCGCGGTCATTAACGGGTAGGGGGCGCCTCCCGACGACTTGTCCACCGCACGGACAACTGTGCTGTCTCAATTGGAACGGCTCTCGGTCCAAAAGACACGTGGTAGAGCTGTTTCCAAGCGCGGTAGATTGCATCATGTTTGTCAGTCCACCCTTAGTGTTGCTGAGAGCGCTATTCGCGAAGAGACAGTGATGCGTTACCATCTCAAACATCTCCAGCCGCCACGGATAGTACCTCCATGGCACATACAGTAAAATAGTTGCATTTAGTAATACTAACCGGTCACACCGAAAATAAGGAATAATTTCGTCTGCGATGTATATCCACAGGAATAAATCTAGAAATAATCCCAATCCTTCAGGAATAGTGTTGTCAACTCCTCCATGTAGGCGTTGAGACGCGGGGCCCAGCTATTTATACTTTTCGCTTGTGCAGGTGATCCAGTCCAGCACCCGCTCGTCGCCACCAACACTGGCCGGTTGTGATTTCTTCCCGACCGGCACCGACCGCAGGGCCGCGCAGCCACCCTCCCACTTTTCTCCATTCCCCTTTTTTATGCACACTTCCCCCCCATGCTACTCTCCGATGCAGATCGCTCGACTCGGCCTGCCACTCCTCGGGCTGCTGACACTCACCGGCTGCCCGACTGTAATCAGGAGAGCCGGCCAGACCGAGCTCTTAGTGCTCAACCCGGAGAACAATCAGTTCATCGCGCCACAGGATCACCTAAAGTACAAACTGCCTTGGATCGAAACGCGCAATAGGGTGCCGCCGCAGTTTGGCGATCGCGTGCGCTACTCCTCCGATACGCTGCTGATCCGCGTAGAATCCGCCTACATCGCCCATAAACCTCCGACCCTTACACAGTCCTCCGATGTGCTCCTTTTTGCCGAGGTCTGGGAAAACGCCTCCGCCGGCCCATCGGACAAGCCCCTCACATACGTCCTCTACTCCGCCCGCGACCAACTCGTGCCCGGCCGGATGAATTTCACCGGTGCCATCGCCTACGGGCCGACGTTTTTCAAAGGCCACCCGCTGCGAATCAAGTTCACGCTGATGATCCTCCAAAAAGAGAAAGGCAAGCAACAGGGCAGCGTGGCCGACATTGTCTCCAAATACACGGCCACCATTCCGGGCACCGGAGCATTCCTCTCCCCCGCCGCCGGGGTGATTCGCGATGTACTCCGCGCCCAACCTGACGTGATCGCTTTCGACTACGAAACCGTATTGATCAGCGACAAGCCCGAGGCGCTCCTGCCGCCGATCACCCATCTGCCGGTTACCGACAGCGGCGGAAAAACAGAAACCGGGGGCACAAAAACTGCCTCGGTTCCGACTGACCCCAAAAAATCTCCTGACGAAAACCTAAAGGACGCCAGCAAGACACTCGACGACGCCCAAAAGCTGGAGGAAGCAGCCCAAAAAATAGCGGAGGCAGCAAAAAAGCAACAAGCGGTGAACGACATGAATCAGCGTACCCTCTGGGCGAACTGGCAGCGCTCATTCGGCTGGTTGCAGTATGGCCAGTACGCGATCGTGGAGACGGCCCGCGAGCGAGGGCCGGAGCCAAGCACGCCCAGCAACATCGGCAAACCCGGCCTGCCCCGCCCCCCGGTCTCCTCGATCACCGAGCCCGCACCCGACCCCGCTCGCACCTATGACCGAATAAACGACAAACCCCTGATTACCCGTGCCGGCTGGATTTTGGCCCCAAGCAGCAAGTCGGGCCAGGATAGCGTGCCCGGCACAAATGACCTCGCGGCGAGCTACCTCATCTTCACCGTCGTGCCCGGCCTCATCGCCGAGGAGGCGGGCACCCTGCGTGATGCCTCCGCCGCATCCGAGCGCCTCATCACCTCGCTCAGCCAGACGCAGGAAAACGTCAACACCGCCCTCGCCTCGATCGACCAGACCGCCAAGGACCTCAAGTACGCCGTGCTGAAAAACCGCGCCGAGTCCCTCGCCGACCGCCTGTCCAAGACACCGGACATCGACTACACGACGTTCAAGGCGCGCTTCGCCGCCGGGTACGACGAACTAGTAAATTCATTCGCCCCCCTGCAGAAGGACATCCCCGAAAATGAGCGGACCGCCATACGCAAGACGATCGAAACCCGCTACCAAGAAATCTTCCGCGACATCAATAAGGACAACACCCCGTCCGACACCGCCAAGAACTTCACGGTAACGGCCAAGCCCCTCGCCGACCTCCTCACATCGCTGCCCGCGCAGATCGAGGATGCGAAAAAACGCCTCGACGACGCCAATGCCTCCCGCGATAAGGCGACTATCTCCAATGAGGTGATCGCGACGCTAAAGGAGCGGAGCGACGCCCTGCAGACCGCCGTCGCCGCGATGAAAGACGCAAAGGATGCCGCCGCCGCGAAGGTGGCAGAGACCGGCCTGGATGCCGCGATCAAAAACGCGAACGAAGAAGCGGAAAACGCCAAAACCGCCGCCACCGCCGCAATGGAGGCGTGGAAGGAGGCGGCCGCAGGGCACGCAAAGGTCATGCCCGCGCTCGTCGGCCTCGACAACGCGCTTAAGGCCGCCACGACGCAGGAAGACACGCTCCGTGAAGAAGCAAACACGCAGAGCGAGGCCCTCGGCAACCGGGCTAAAGCAGCCGGCACCGAAGCCCAATTCAAGGAGTTGGAAAAAGATGCCAATGCCGCGGCCAATTTCAAAAAGGACTTCGGGGCGGCGGCCGAGAAGCTGAAGAAACTCAGAGACGACTACGCGGTGGAGAAGGCAAAGGCCGCCGACCTGCAAGATCGCCTCGCCCCCTCCGCACAGTGGGCCCGCCTCAATGATCATGCGCGCAACGCCGAGGCGCTGGCCACAGCCGCGAAGGCGGCGAAGCGATGACGTTATGAACCGACACCCGAGCTTCGCCACGCTCGCCGCCGCGATTCTCGCGGTCGTGGTCGGCTGGGTGCGTCTGGGCGCGGCCAGCCCCCCTAGCGGCACGCCCGTCGCTGCGCCGCGCGAGACGCCGGCACCCGCCTCGCTCCCCCATGTCCGCCTCCCGCCTACCCGGCCCGCCGCGCCCCCGCCCATCACCGTCAGCGCGCCTAGTACAGGCGGCGCACGGGCGGCATCCCGCCCCTTCCCGGCCTCCCCCACGATCACGGCACTTCCGACCGCCGCTCCGCCCATCGTCTTGGGCTACAGCGTCGTCGCCGAGTCCACCCAGCGGGTGAAGGAAGACATCGCGCTCGACGCGGCACGCAAAGCGGTGGAGCTGTCGGATTCCGCCCGCACGGTCGTCACCTTAGCGAAAGGCGATACCGTCACCTCCGTCGCCCTCTCCCATCTCGCCGCCAAGAGCGAACGTTCCCTTACCGCCCAGATCCGCAAAAAAATCCGGGACCTCAATCCCCACCTCACCGACCTCAATCGCGTTAAGCCCGGTGACCAAGTTCTGATGCCCGGCTTTCCCGTTATCCGCTCCTACCCCGTCTCCCAAGGCACCGTCGAAATTTCGCGGAAGCCCGGCGCGCCGCTCACGGCGAACTATTTCTGGGCCGGCGTGCCCTCGGAAAAGGTCGGCACGTACAGTCACAAGATTATCAATCACGCGACCCTGCAGGAAGCCGTGGAGCAAGTGCAGTATGTGGAGCCCGGCATCCACAAGTACGTCAGCGCAGGCCGCTTTACGGGTCGACTCACTGAGGTCGCGGGTGTCGGCCCTGTACCCAGCGTGCTTACCGGAACTGAGCCCCGCGAGTTGAAATCCCTCCTGCAGCGGCGCAATCGGCGCGAAGCCTGGCTCTTCATCCTCGATACGGGCTGGCCGGATGCCCCTTGGCGGAAGCGCTCGTTGACCGACCTCTACGAAATACTCGATGTTTGCTGGGCAAGTCTTGATCTGCCGAAGCCCAAAAGGGATGACCGTCTCGATCCCGCGGGCGATTGCCCGAACCTGGACAATCCCCACGCCGCTCAAATTGCCGCGGCGATCAAGGAATTCGTCGCCCTCGATCAGCTCGAGGGCGACGACCGGCAAGTCCGCGTCGTTTTCATACCGGTCGTCCGCACGCAGGGTGCTGACCCACTCCTGCGCGAGCTAGCCTGGCTCGGGCGCTTCCTCGATGGTCTCAATCCGACTGAAGCCGGCAACACGGCGGCACTCAGAACCAAACTGATAGACATGCAGGCAGAAGCCAAAGCTAGGATTGAGGCCCTCACTCCGGTCTCCGAGAAGCCCGAGCTCTCGCTTGACCAGTGCATAGTCTCAGGCCTCGCCGCCGCCTTCGAGCGCTATGCGCACAAGCGCTCGGATAAAAAGCCTATCGCCTTTGTCAACCTCAGCTGGGTCATTCAAAAAAACCCAGCCCGCTTGGGCGTCGCCTTCGGATTTCCCGGCGTCATCGTGGCCGCCGCGGGCAACGATTTGCCCCGACCATATACCCCTGCCTCCCTCCCAGCGGACGGCACCCGACGCGCCGGCGCGTCTCCCGCCACCGGAGTGCTGCCCAGCGGGGGTACGGTGCCGCCCGGATACCGCCGCGGCCAAAACGATCCACCTCGTGACTTTGTGCGGGAGATCGACGACTACGCGCGGGGAGTGGCCGAGAGCAAGCGAGTCGTGGCGGTGCTCAATGTACATGCCGCCCGCGGTCCCAACGATCCCGGGAGCCTCGACGCCACCTCGGCCTGGACGACGGTCACGGACGCCCACGAGGGCAAGCTGCTCGGCTACGAAGGTACCGTGGGCAGCGGCGTGTATGGCACCAGCTTTGCCGCGCCCCGAGTGGCGTGGTTCCTCGCGCTCGCGGAAGCCCTACGCGCTGACCCCGGCGACCTCGCCAGTTGGACGGGCTCGCACCTCAAGTGGATCAACCAAGCACGGGCTCCGTTCAATGCCCCCGCCCCCTTCCGCTTCGATCCCATCGCCTATCTCAAAACGGCGGCGGGCCCGTAGCTGCCAAAATGCACATCTCGACTCTCAGCGGCCGATGCCTTTTCAGTCGGAACGAAGATGTGGGGTGTCCGCCGAAAATCCCCCTGCTTTCGGATTACTTATATTATGTCCGGAAGAGAATTTCACAATATCGGCAGGTACCCAAACGTTCGCATACGTAACATGAAAACTGGTCCTCGCAAATCATCGCCGCGATCTGTGAAGCACGGGGCCGCTGTAGTCCCAACTTCTGGGAGCACTCCTGTCACTCCTCCATCACCAGATACCGCACACAAACAACTCTCTGCTCAGCTGCTGAACTTTAAACCGGTAGCGATTCTGGTGATCATTGTCGTAGCCGTCGGAGTTCTTTTTTCCTCTCTCAATCAAGTTGCTGATTTTCTTAAGTGGATCACATCGGAGAGCGTTAAAAAAGCGCCCAGTGGTCCCGCCATAGTTTGGGCGGAGGCAATTAACGACTCTGACGGCCGGAACGTCGACGTGAAGCTGTGCCTGACGGCCAACCTTACGCACGATGGAATTTACTATGACTTAGCAGCCCACCTCATCCTTATTCCGAATGACGAAGTTGAATTTCGCGTTTTCAAAGGCGATCCTGCCCGCGGTAACCGAATCGCTGCCTTAGGAACACTGGAAGCCACGACCTTGGCCCAAAAAGGCCAAAAAGAAATCAAGCGTTCCGTTGAGATGCGGTACGCTGACAAACCATTTTACGTGGCTGGATATGCCAAAATAAACGGTAAGTGGACGCAGCTGCCCGTAGCCTCAGGTGGGGAGGGAATTTACAAATTTGCCACCATTGCCGGGAGTAACGCGACCATGTCCATCGGAGGCGGGCGGGTAGAAAAAATAAAGCCCTAATTAAAATAAGGTGCGCCTACGCGCCTACCGGGCTGAGAAACACGCCTACCAAGCGTTCTTTACACTTTACCCGCTAGATGCCCGGGCAGCTAATCTCTCAACGACGGCACGGCATCATCGCCACGCTTAGTCGTCGGCCAGTATCTCAGATTGATGTCGACCCGTGTCATCCAAAAACAAGGAAACGCCAGAGGCGCTCCACATCCTGGACAGGGCTTAATCTCCAATTCCACTGCCTCGCTTAGGGAACGTATGGGGTCTGGACAGTCCTCGAATAGCCTAGGGTTGCGATTTGTAGCTCCGAATCCGCGCCACTCACATCCTCCACATTTCATCAGTACAATTTGAGCCCGCATCAGTCTGCGGTTTAAGAACAAAAGAGCGTAGATGCGCGGTGATTTCGATCTGCACGACGCTTCAGAAAGCCCAATGCTCAGTTCGGGGAGCATGTGCCCGATTTTAATCAATCGAAGGACGGTTGCGACAGTGTTCGCAGAAACGCGGTGACCTCGGAAACGTCGAACTGTAACGAGATACGCGATTTCGACGCGGTCCAATTCAAGCAAGCGCTGACCGTCAACTGTAACCCGCCGCGTCTTTGGAATTTGCATGCGATGCATTGCGAATGGCCCAAGTTTTCCGCTTCTACACTGTACTTGCCACCGAAAAATAGATGTTTGCTGGTGCAAATCCGTTTGGACTCCTGTGTCTTCACGGCCCTCCCCCTTCAAGACGCGCAGCAGGCCTATTGCTCAACGTGCTACAGCTATTTCCTTCTATGAATCGCACACCCCTCCTAGCCTTTTGCGCCCTGCTGACACTTGTTGCGCTTGCAGCTGGCACATTCGTTGCTGAGTTGCCGCAACTTCAGTATCTCGGAAATACCGTCGGTGTCCTGCTCGGCTTTGTCCTCGGAATTTGGTGGGCGGAAAAGGAGAAGCATCGGCAGCAGAAGGAGAAAGTGGCGGCGTTTTGGCGGGAGTATTCGTCGTTTCTGCCCCGGTTTGAAAATCGCCTCGCGACTCAAATTTCCTCCACCTATCAGGCGGTACATGACAGCGTGATCGAGTACCGCTTACCACTTTCGGAACTTTTGTACCTACGGAAGCAAGCCGACCAGCTCGATCTAGAGCAGACGGTTCGCAAAGAGCTAGCAGACCTCGTGACAACGGCGACGATCATCGAGGAGTACATCGATTACGGCGCTGCGCGCATAACGCAGTGGCACACCAATTTCGGCGTGAAGCAGCAAGACCTCCGTCGGCAACTTATCGATCTGACGAAAAAATATCCTGTCGCCACGACTTCGGCCTGAGAGGCAGGCAACCAGCCAAACTTTAAAAATTACTTTTGACTGACGTGCCTGCGGACGAATTTTCCGTAGGCGCTTGATGTTAGCAACTCAGCCGGCGGTTGCTTCGTGGTGGCGCAGAAGGGCTGCGTGGTTAGGCCACTGTTCGCGGATGCTTGGGAAATTTGCTTTTCTGCCGTGCAATTGGCTGTAAGGGAACGCGCTTCTTATAGGTTTGGCGCAAAAAACCTTTCTGGACCGCGGATGAATCGAGATCAGATGTAGGTCGAAAAGAACGTGTATGTCCGACCTCAAAAGAAGCCCGTTACTGAGGGTATTGGTTCCATCTTTTGAATAAGGCAGGATGTGTGCGGCCTCGAGTACGTCGTCCGCCTCTGTGCCTGAAATGCAGCATGCCCTGTTGTAAGCGCCAAGAAGGTTCATTCTGAACTTCTGCTGGCCTCGACGTAACGCGATGCTGCGTAACACTCGTGTCCTTCCTTCGGGAACGGTTTGCGGATTAAATTCCCGGGTGGATTCAGCAACCTTCTGTTGATGCTCAATCCCCTTGCTGACGTTAAATTTCAGGTAGTAACGGATCAGACAGCGAACATCTTTGATGTGCCCTGGTGTAAAAAGGTGACTGGGCATCATCGACGCCAATTGGAGGACGTCCTCCTCGGACTGCACCGTTTTTTCAGTCAAGGGAACGGGTAAATTCTCATCTATCCGACGAATCCAATTACGGTAAGTTTTTTTCGTTGAATCAGCGACATGGAGCGAGTCGATAAAAACCTTAAAACCGTCGATTTCTTCTATCATATTTTGTTGCGTCCAGTTTTAGCCGCCGTCTTCAGGGAAGCTCTGTTAGGGGTGGAATGCTCGGTCCTAGCTAGCTAGCGCGTAAATGCGGAAGGTAAGGGAAAATGCCCGGTGCATGCGTTATTCAACGCGGTAGAACGGAGTTCCTCTCAGTTATGATTAACTTTAACTGGAATCATCGCCAGCCAGCGTGCGTCGACGGACGTTTTCAAGGTCAGATTACTGTTCCGGGGCATAAACGTAAGCGATGTGACTCCTTCAATTTTAGAAATCGGGACGGCGTAGTGCCGATAGTCTTCTTGCGTAAGATTACTCAAGTGCGGAACGAGGAAGCCGATGGCGGTCGTCTTGCCATCGATCTTGCCGATCACAACTTTGTAAAAGTGAGTAGGTATCGGAATTGTTGGGCCTTTTTCCGGTGTCGTCGTGATGATCGCGCCCACGGGGATGGGCTGTCCTTGCTCTGGTTTGAAAACCGGCCCAGTGATGACCGCCACACGACCGAGCTTCGAGGACCAAGTCAGACAGTCCTCCTCAAGCGTGGCCCATAACGGGGCATTGTTCGCCTGTGTTTGTGGCGCGACGTTAGCCAGCGAGAATGACTCGCGCTGAGATTGTACGCCGTCGTCTTCATTACCCTGAAGTTTCATTTCTTCATTCGAGGCATGATGGCCTCGCGTCAGGTGAGTTTGCGTACCGTTGGCACCGGGAAACTCTGACGGGTTGCAATTGTTGTATGCCGCATCGACCACGTAAGGAAGATGATTGGCCTTCGAGTACGCCATAAGGGCTGCGTCGGTGTAAAAACCGACGCGCTCCCACTTTGGGTCATGGCCCTTCGTGCGCATCTTCGCCTTCTCGCTCAAATCGCCGACATCGGTGTGGAGCACCCAAAGCGGGCAAAGGCGGTCACAGTCGTACTGCGATACGTAGTAGGAGTACCGGAGAAGGAGGAGGTGCTTGTGCTCTCCGCGATATACCGGTGCACCGTCAAAAAGGTCGGCATCCGCTTGCTGCCACTTTGAAGCGTACCAGCCCGCCGCCGAAGTGACATCGCCGACCACCGATGGAGTGTGCGTGGCGGCGGCATCTGGTGCGCCATACGCAACTGGATTGAACACGGCGAGAGCCGCGGAGAAGGCAAGGCCCAGAAAGGCCGACGGAATTTTCATTGGCTGAAGCAGGAAGGAGACCCTCGGTAAAGAAGCGGCGTTAGCTAGACGTCGCTAGCAAAATCGGGGATTTACAGATTCGTCGGGCGGGCGAGCCAAGCCCCTCTTTTGTGTGCGTTGCTGCCTTGGTCCGGCCAAGGGTCTACCGCAGGGGCACCGCTCAACCACTTTAATTTTAAAACAATTCGGTCTGCTCCTTGGACTTTGGCTTCTCCGGGGCTTTTTTCACACGCGGGGCTGCCGCTAACACCTCGTGGTGCATCCAGTCATCGGGGCAGTGGTTGAGAAGGGATTTAATCGTCTCTCGAGGCAACGGCTCGCTGCCCACCCACAAACCAGCCGCTTCATCGCTAAGGACTACCGGCATGCGGTCATGGAAACGGGCCGCGTAAGTGTTCGGCTCCGTCGTCACAATGGCAAAGCTCCGTCGGCCGTTGTCGAAAGGGTCTGGCTCCCAAAGCCCGGCCATGAAAAACCAAGGTTTCCCCTTGATCGTGAAGCGAAGTTCGCCTCGTGCACCGACCGGCCCAATACCGGGCTCGAAGTAGCAGGACGCGGGCACGAGGCAGCGGCGAATGGCGAGAGATTCCTTCCACATGGAAACGCCCCTGAGCATGGTGTCATTTCGTGCATTGGTGACGAAGGTTGTCTTTCCCTTGTCGTCCGTGCCACGGACGCCCCAGCGGCCCACAGTCACCACGCGTTGGCCGTTGAGATCGCAGACAATGTGACCGTTGTATTTCGGCCACTTTTCGAAAGGGACCGCTTCAACGTCGCCGTCGCGCGTTAGTGGCGGATATGAACTTGTGAGCCAGTCGATCACGAGGGATTCGGGTTCGACGTAATGGTTGCACATGGGGCCGATGGTGCGGAATTCATCGTTAAAATCCAATCCTTACCGAAGCTCCGCGATGCCCTCCTTCGCGAGGGCTGCCATGATTCTGTGCTTAGTGGAATCTCGCGGCACAAAGAATCCGGCATCCATTGAGGAGCGCGTGTTCTCGCCGCGACCGTCGAGAAACTCTATGTCGTGCACGTTGCCCCGCGTGGAGGCGCGAAGCGTGAGATATGCGCCCATATTCCCGTAGGACCGAAGGTACAACAGCCATACGTTCCGCTCGCCCGAAACTTGAACGGGGAGCATGTGCGGGCGCTTGATGCGGACAAAAACCAATTTTCCGGCCATGCGCGAAACCGTGCTAAGCGTCGGCCCAATGTCTAGTGTTCATTTGAACACTTGACTGCGAATCCGAACAGGTAACGGTTTGCACCATGAACGCGAATTCACCCATCCCCGGTCATAACGAAGCTGCCCCCGTCCGCGATGCTCGCCTGCTCATGAAAGCCCGGCCCGAGCATGAGTTTTTCAGCGAAAGTCAGGCCGAGGCGCATCACTGGATTCAAGAATTAGACCTTGTTACTACCGTCCGACTGCAGGACGGGAAGAAGGAGGGATTTACCGGGATTGCCGAAATCGACACGCACTGGGTGACGGTTACGTGCCTGCGGAATAAGCCGAACCCGAAGCATAACGGGTACTACGTGACCCTATCAGCCAAAGCCAAAGTAAGCCCCGCTCAAATGAAGAAAGTCCTAGCGACTCTCGGAGCCCCAATGCTGCGGCCTAGCTCCGACGACAATGCGGCCAATTGAGTACCAGCGCAGGGTCCGGGGCTTCGGCGTCTGGCGCATCGTCTATGATGTGACGGCGAAGCAATGGCGGCTCGATCTCAACGACATGCCGAGCGGCAAAGAACGCTGGCGACCAGTGGGGATGTACAACCTAGCTGACGTCGCGGCGATACATGTGCATGAGAAGACAACCGGGCTCGGCGTATGGGACGAATGCGGCTTTGATGCAGGCGAAAGCTTCAGCGATTTGGCGCAGTGGCGGCGGATGGACGACGAGGGGTAGCGCGGTTACTCGTACCCAACGGCTAAACGTGCAGCAATCCGAGCGCCGAGGGCACGCCCGTCAATCCATCAACGCGTTGATGGAATTCATTAGCAAAACCTCCATTTAGCGCCAGCCGCTACTTAGCGGTATTCCGCACCAGCCAACGTTCCTGACGAAAATCTCTCCAGCAGTTTAAGAAAGCGCTCTGCATTTTCTCGGTCAAATTCGAGGTCAGGCAGGTTGTCGGTCTTAAAATCTTCTCCTAAGAGTTTCGACCTGACACCGAAAACAACAACGTGCTTTTGCTTCGTCAGACTCTTGAAACGCACCGAGAGGATGGCACCCGAGGCATACTCAATGCCAGCGATCCGCTTCGTAAAGGTTTCGCCACGGCTTTGAGCGGTTTTCTCCCATTCGAGGAATTTGCCAACCGCAGCCATGTATTCGGAGCAGGCCTTTTTTGGCACAGTCACAAAGAGGTCACCGGCTCCAATGCCCTTGTAGCGAAGAACGAGAGAGTCGGCGGTGAACGATAGAAATACCGGATTGGATTCTTCGCCTGCTGTTGTGTGTCGTATGGCGGCCAAATCGCTGGGAAGACTTGTGGCCGAAGTGTCCGGATACGTGACGCAGCCGCAGGTAAGGCTAAAAAAAGCCGCAAAAGCTAGAATCAGGAGGTGTTTCATAAGTTTGGGAAGTTTGGGTCCTGAGGAAAACTTCCTGCGTAAACTTCAGCAATCAGTAACGCACACAATTGTGTGCGTTCTCCTGTGGGTATCTTTTCGACCGCCTTATTAGGTAAAATCGGGCCGTGTTTTCAGAACTTCCAGAGGTCTTTGGCCATGTGCTACGGGACTACCGTAAAGCGAAAGGTTGGACGCAGATGAAACTTGCCGCGGAGGCAGACATGCATCTTAACGCCGTCAGTAATCTTGAACGGGGCAAGCGAGGCCCAACTCTTCACACCGTAATGGTACTAGCACGCGCATTAGGGGTGCCAGCATCAGAGTTAGTCAGGGCTGTCGAAAAATCAGGAAGGAAAATTTGGCTCTAGGCATCTTTGTGGGCCGATTTGACCCGACAAATTCGGTCATTTGCGAGCCTCAGGATCGTAGGTAAGTAGCAGGCGATCAGAAACGTGGTAGTCCTCTAATGAACTGCCCTCCATTTTAAAACGGCGGAGCATGCAGCGGCCATTTTGAAGGAAGACTTCTCGTTCGAAAAGTCCGGCAGGGATTGGCAATTCACAGACAACATTCCCGGATTGTTTCGATCCGTCGATGGAGAGAGCTACTCGAGCGCCTCGGGTCTTACATGCTTCAATCGTTTGGAGCAAATCAGGCAGACGGAAGTCTTGAGCGCCATAAATGATCGCTTGGCTGTGGACGTAGGGAGGATCACAATAGACTAGATCCCCATCTCCTGCGCGGGCCATCGCTTCGCGGTAGTCGAGATGATCAAATTGAGAATGCCGAAGGCGTTCGTGCCAGTCGTCAACCCGCCTATTGAATGTCGCAACAGGCATTGGCTTGTGCGCCCCGCAGGGCGTGGACATGTATCCATCGCGCTTCCGAAACCTCACAACACCGCCGTAGCACGCGCGCGAAAGGAAAAGCAAATCAGCGCCATTGGGATTCGCGTTGTACGAGGCCTTCACCTGCTCGTAAATCTGAATTTTGTTCGCGCAGTCTGGCGTTACTCTGTTCCTCCGCTCAGCATACCAGTTTTTCACGAGTTGCGGGTCAGAAACAAGGGTCTGAAATATTCTTACCAACGGGAGAAAAACGTCGGAGCCAAACCCTCTCCGAGCTGCGACGGTGGCGATCATCGCGCAACTGCCCATAAATGGCTCATAAAAGGTTTCGAACGTGCGTGGGAAAAAAGCGGCGATGCTCGGCGCAAATCGTTGCTTGTTTCCAATCCATTTCAGGAGCTGCCCAGTAGGGGAGGCATATGTTGCCGGGGGAGTGAAGAAATCGAGTTGCTGGATTTGTTGCGCCACTGCGAGAGGAGTAGCGGGGAGTCCCGGAGCGGTCAAATTGACTCATTAGATTTTTGCTTTGCCTGCTGAGTCACGCAAAGGCATCGCCTTACGAGTGAAACCCGACCCGAGATTCTTGAGCCAGCCAAAGTCGTTTTGGGCGCATGTCCGTTCGATCAGCCAGTCTGTTGGGTACACCAACAAAGGAACCGGCGACATCAAAGTGCCGAGCAAGTTGGAGATCGTCTCGGCGATGGCTGAGTTGGGGTTAAAGTCAGACCACCTAACCGCTCGCGGCGAATTAACCGCGTTCGGTGCGCTACTTCACGCGTATTTTGAGTTTCGAGCGCGCGCTCTAAATTCAGTCGTTCGACCCAACTTGATGGACAAGGACAGTGCTCGCGAACTGTTCGAACAGACCAAAGCCCGCCTCCGGTACACCGGAAACATTCCGATGAACAAGCAAAAGGCGGAAAAGAAGGCACCTGCTTTCTTAACCGGGCTTGTGCAGATGTTGATAAGCGAGCATGTGCGCGGGCACTCCTGTAATTTTGATCCTCGCCACTTAACATCGGTCACAGTTAACGGTCTCCCAGTGCGAACGCTTGCCCGACGTGTTGATGGAGCATTTCCAGCAGTAATTAACCCAGTCGCGATTTGGGAGATCAAAGAGTACTATTACACGACGACGTTTGGCAGCCGGGTTGCGGACGGAGTCTATGAAAGTCTGTTGGACGGGATGGAGCTTGAGGAGCTTCGGATAAGTGAAAATATTGATGTTAAGCACTATCTCTTCCTTGACGACCGTTACACGTGGTGGGACTGCGGGAGGTCGTATCTCTGTCGCATCGTCGACATGATGCACATGGGATATGTCGACGAAGCAATCTTCGGACGCGAAGTGGTGGATGCCGTTCCCCGCCTCGCGCAAGAGTGGCTGGCTTTGTTGGCAACTAAGACGGAGCCAAGCCACCAAGCGTCGTAGCTCGAACGAAGTTGTGATTGTTTTAGCTTCTCCAGAAAGCTAAAATTGTTCTCTGCCCGTAAATGCGTGATGCTCAGCGCGTATCGGGTAATTGGATACTTTTCTGTCGGATTGCTCTTTAGGTTTATCCATCTGTCGGGGCGTTAGCTAAAATTCATGCGGCTAACGACTAACGAAATGGAACAACCAAAAACAGGAGAACAAATGAGCACCGACAAGACGAAGCCCGCCAAGAAAAACGCCCCGAAGGAAAAGGCACCCAAAAAGCAGGCTGCGACGGACGCACTCGGTAGCCGGGTCGGTTCGCAAGCTGCTGCCATCAACGCTGCGCTTGGAAGCAAGCCGAAGACCGAAGCCGAGGTAATGAAGGAAACTGGCCTGTCTCAGGCCCGAGTTCGCGCGCACCTGCGGTGGATTGTCGTTAAGGACAAAGGCGAAAAGGTAGGCGACGGCTACCAGTTGAAAGGCTGACCATGGCCGATAGAAAACGCGGCTGGCACGCGACAATGACCCATGCCCCACGCCGGGGCATGGGCACGGCCACCGTTGACCCGATTCGTGACACGAAAGATATCGGGGTAATTAAAGGCACTCTAGCACACCGTCCTCGAGACCTCGCGCTGTTCGTTCTTGGCATTCACTTGGGCCTCCGCGGAGGCGACCTTCTGCGACTGCGGTGGCGGGATGTTTTGGGCGTTGACCGGCGCCTCCTCACCAGGGTCGTGGTAACAGAACAAAAAACTGGTAAGCAACGCTCCATCGCCCTGCAGGAAAACGCGAAGAAGGCGTTACAAGGGTGGTTGCAGGTTGTCGGCATCCCAGAGCTCGACAAATTGATCTTCCCAAGTGCGAACGGTGGTCCTTTGACCATTCAGCGCCTACATCAGTTAGTTCGTGAGTGGACCCGAGAAAGCGGCGTGGAAGGCCGGTTCGGGACGCACACGCTTCGGAAAACGTACGGCTTCCAACTTCGTAGCAAAGGCGTGGACATCGTTACCCTAATGACCGTTTTCGGTCATAGTAGTCAAAAGATCACCCTGCGATACATCGGCATCGAGCAGGGAGAAATCGATGAGGCTAACTTGAAGCTGAACCTCTAATTCGAAAATGGGGTTTATTGGGCCCGTGGCACCTACGAACAGGACGCACCTAAAAGCGCACACTTATGTGTGTATTTTCAGTGGCGTAGAACGGTCGCAATCCGCAGCAAAGCGGTAAAAAGCATGTAAGGTTCAACCAGGCAGAACCTTGTACAAACATCATGGTAACGCGCCAAATTCACACTGCGAAATTCAGATAATAAGTACGCGGGCGGCACAACAACGGATCGCTTCCGGCGTTGGGCTGCATTGCTGACCAGTAGCCAGCCGCCCGCGTTCTCTAACTTGGTCAGCAGGTCAGCCCATTAGCACGAGTCAGCATATGTCATCAAAAAAAGTCTCAGATCACGGATTCATTCCGCGCGTTTATTCATACACGCGCTTTTCTCGCCCCGAACAAGCGTTGGGACGTTCAGAGGAACGGCAAGTCGAGCGTGCCAGAGAGTTCGCTAAAAAGCATGGTTTTGAATTCATGGAATCGCTCGCGATGGTGGACAGAGGTCGGAGCGCTTACAAAGGCGACAACCTGAAGTACGGAGCTCTCGGCGCGTTCATCGAGCAAATTGAATCGGGTAAGGTTCGTCGAGGCGACTACCTCGTGGTGGAGGGGATGGACCGAATTTCCCGAATGTCGTTTTTTGAAGCATTCAACGTCGTCAGTAAAATCGTCTGCGCAGGGGTCAAGATTCACACGACCGCAACAAGCATGACCTTCGATGAGGATTCGGCCTCTAACGGCCACATACATGCATTGGTGATGTACATGATTCTTGCGCACTCCGAAAGCAGCCAAAAGGCAGACCGCGTTGGCGATGCATGGAAAAAAAAGAAATCCCGAGCTGTTACCGAAGGCATAATCATCACCAGTCGCTGTCCTTCCTGGCTGACAGTAACTGGCAACGTCCGGAAGGAATCCGCCAAAATTGAGCCCATTCCGGAAGCGGCGGAGACCATAAGGTGGCTCTTTCGCCTCTACGCCGTAGAAGGGATCGGCAAGGCCCGCCTTGAGCGTAAATTAAACGCCGAAGCTCCGTGGAAACCAAAGAACGGATGGCGCAACAGCTATATCCGTAAGATTCTGGAAAATCGAGCCGTACTCGGCGAGTACCAACCCCACTGCGGCATCGCATCGAATCGAACTCCAGTCGGTCCGGCGCGAACAAATTATTTCCCGCAAATTATCGAGCATGAGCTATTTTACGCCGCGCAACGAAGAATCGTAGCAAACCGAGGGACAGGCGGCCGCAGAGGAAAGGTCCACAACTTATTTTCAAATCTCGCTAAATGCCCCTACTGCGCACCAGAGGTGCATCGCCGTTCCATGGTTTTTATCGACAAGGGTCGTCCTCCCAAAGGAGCGCGGTATCTAGCGTGCGACAATGGGAGGCGTGGTGTGCTCGCTAGCGACGGCCAGCCAGTGTGCACTCGCCATATGATGCGCTACGATGAGATCGAAGAGTGCGTCTTGAACAACTGCTTGAAACTCAAACCGGAAAAAGTGCTGCCCGACGCGACTTCGTGCTTACGTGAATGTGACCTCTTGCGCAGGAAGATCGCTGCCGCAGAATCCGAGATTAACATCAACAACCAAGAAATCGGACGACTCGTATCCGCGATTGCGGACGGCGATTCCGAATCCATGCTGTCCCATCTAAAAACTGGTATCTCAGATCGTGAATCAGCGAACGCAATGCTCTCCGAGCAGCTTGAAAAAGCCAGGAAGAAGCTTAGCGAAAAAGAGCAAAGCGTTCGGTCATTCTCGGAGTGGCAGCATGACCTCAGTGCGTTGAAAGCAGCTATTGCGCCGGAGAGCGCAATCGATGCGAGGCTAAGACTTCAATCTCACTTGCGAGAGTTCATTTCTCACATTGAGGTGTTCGCCCACGGTTTTTGCTACGTTGCTGACCCGTCCATCAAGGATGCGAGGCGGTTAAAGTCACCTAAAAATGCTGTAGAACGCCAGCCAGAGGAGCTTCAAAGCCGTGGTGTGCTAGCGCCACGATTCGACGCAATTGCAGAAGAGGTTGAATCGATTTTCGCAGAGTACTGTACCCCCGTCGATTGGGTCGAAGTCAGCAAATTTATTCGGTGGCTGCTTCAGCGCAGAATGTCGTCTGAAGGCAGATTCGTCCGCATTCATTTTCGAAGTGGCTCATACTTCGACGCTGTGCCCAAGGGCAGTTTGGCTACGGGCATTCAACTTCAGCATTCTGACGAAGGGATTTCCTTTCGCCAAGTAACGCCCAACATCGGCTCTCTTTGGCGATTGTTTAAGGCCGAATTCGGAGACTTGCCGGAGTCAGATGCGTCAGCGGTATAACTGTGCACCACATGAGAATATTGTGGGAGCCGGCCACGGCGACCTCGATGGCGCGGCGGAGGGCGTGCTGGCCCTTGACCTCGGAGAAATCGGCGGCGCCGTCGGCGACCGCCGTGCTCGCACGAGCGCGGGCGGCCTTGGGGTCGACCGGCGTGAGGGGCTTTTCGCCGCTGAGGAAACGTACGGCGCGGTCGAGCGAATCGACTTGGTAAACTTCCACGCCCTCCACGAGCGCGGCCTCCTCGGCGGAGATCGCCGGAAGCAGCAAGCCGCGCTTGCCGAGGGCGCGGGCCAGGCGCGCGATGGCGAGGGCGCCGCGCACGGGGCGGGTCGCACCGGAGAGGCTGAGCTCGCCGGCGATCAGCCAGTCGCCGAGGCGTTCACATTTGAGCTGGCCCGTGGCGGCGAGCACACCGAGGGCGATGGGAAGATCGTAGAACGAGCCCTCCTTGCGCAGATTGCCCGGCGCGAGGTTGATCGTGGTGCGGGTGCGCGGCGGACGGAAGCCACTGTTGACGAGCGCGGTGAAGACGCGGTCGGTCGACTCCTTGACCGCCGTGTCCGCGAGGCCGACGAGAAACCATTTCGGTTCGCCGACTTCGCCGGCGTTGACCTCGACGTGGACGGGTTCGGCAGCAATGCCTTGGAGTGCGGCGGAAGCGATCGTCGCGAGCATCGGGCGACTGTGCAACGCCCGGCGCGCGGGGCGAGTTTGATTTTTAGCAAAGCAAGCCGACCGCGTATTGGCGATTACTTCGGCAGCTCGTCGAGGACCGCGCGAAGGACTTTCGTGGCGATGCCGGAGACGGAGAGTTCGTTGTCGTCGATGGGGTTCTTGCCGTGCTGGCCGCCGGCGAGATCGCTCAGGCCACGGATGACGAGGAGCGGCTTTTTATTGGCCCAGCAGACGTGCGCATAGGCGGTCGACTCCATATCGAGGCAGCGGGCCTGCCAGACTTTGAAGACCCACTCGCGATACTTGGCGTTGTCGAGAAACACCGGGCCGCTCACGCCGGTGCCGCCGACGGTGACGGAGACGGTGCGGCCGCCTTTCTTCATCGCGGGGAGTTTGGCCACGGCTTTTTTCGCGATGGAGAGCAGCGCGGCATCGACGGGGAAGGCCATCATGTTTTCCGTTTTATTATCACCGTCGCGGACGGCGCGGACGCCATCGGGAAACATCATGCCGAAATTTTCCAGGCCGGAGGCGCGGAGATAGTCGGGACGGTAGTAGCCGCCTTTGCCGTCCTCGTTGAGATAGGCGGCTTCAGAGTGGTAGGCCCATTTCTCCGGAATCACGACGTCGCCGACATCGAGTTTGGGATCGATGCCGCCGGCGACGCCGGCGAAGAGCACGTGCGTAATGGGAAAGTGATCGAGCGCCATCTGGAGCTGATAGGCGGCGTTGACGATGCTCGAGCCGGCCTGAAAGATGATCACATCATGTCCGCCGACGGTCCCGCGGTCAAAGCGCACGCCGCGCAGCGTGGTGGTCGTGAAGCCGCTGCCCTTGGCATCGACGCCGAACTCCGCGCGCAGCGCGACGAGCTCCGGCGGATAGGCGCCGAGGATCGCAATCAGCGGGCGCTCGGCAGCCGACACGACGGCCACGGCAAAGAGAAAGACAACGAGGAGTTTGGAACGCAGTTTCATCAGGGGGAGGACTCGCAAGGAGCGTGCCAGCAGGTACTGACTCATTTTGAAAAAGCAGTGGCGCAGGCGTTTGGCTCGGTTAGGGTGACGGAATGGCGAAAAAGAAAACGAGTGCCGCGAAAGGGCCGAAGAAAGATTTTGCGCAGACCGCGCTGGCGAACGTGTTGAAGCTCACGAAATCCAAGAACTTGGTTGAACCTACGGTCATTCCGTTTCCCGATGGACGCAAAGGCAAGAGCTGAGCTGTTGCGCGCTAGGTTGGCCGCGATCAGCCCGACGCGCTACCCGGTCACGGGCCTGCGTCGGCGCAAGCCTGAGCGCGAGCCTACGCGGCCCGAGCGTGGCGTGGGTGTGCGCGGCTTCCTCGGCGAGCTGAACAGCGGACGGAAGCCGGACCCGTTGCCGAGCCCGGGAAAGCTCCCGCGCGTGACCGTGAGGGCCAAGCGTGCGTCTGGACCCTCGCCGGTCGCTACGATGGCCGAAAAGTGCCTTGCGTGGCGTCCTAACGGGCCTGCCAAGCGGTGTTTGGCCTAGGCATAGCTGAGGCGAACTGATACGCCTTGCGCATGAGTGACGAACAATGGAACGCCTTCGTTTTTTACGTTGAAACAGAACTCGAAACGAAAGGGCGCATAATTATCGGGCGTTCGGTATGGCACGAGAAAATAGGTGAGCCATTTCCTACTTGGCTCCAATTAGAGGCTAAGCGGAAGCAGATGGGTGGACTATCGTTTTTCGTGGAGAGAAATTCTCCGGACCCCGCGCTAGTGCTCGCCTGTTGGCGCAATTGAGGAAAATTAAGGGTCGGTCACCCATTGCTACGCTGGCGGCTTCTAGCTCTAGAAACTCGTTTGGGTTTCCGATTGCTACACAGCAATCGTTTTCACCGCGCCCTTCATCGACAAATGATTTTAATTGTTCGGATAGTTGGCTGAGCGTCATTCTGGTTGACTGTCCGAAATTATTGCGGAACTCAAGGCTTTTGCGCTGATTCAGAGGTAAAGTGACGGCGAGCCTTATCCGCAAGTGGACGCCTCAAGATTCGACGCAGCAACTTTTGAAGGAAGGTGCTCCCTCCGCCCCACCAAACCAGAAACTCCACCGTGACGAAATAACCCGCGAGGACACAGAGCGGAATGACACTAGAATTGGGCCAACCGTAAAACGAGCCGACGGCTGACAAACAGGAACCCATGACGATGATACTAATCATCAGCCGAAGAGCCCATTTCTTAGGTAAGACGACGATCATGGCATTTTGCTTATGCCAGCCCAGAAAACGGAGGGCGCGACCTGCGCCGCATCTCCGTCGGGCACCGCAAAGAGCCACAAGAGGACACGGACAAGCCGCGCCCAGTTGGTGCGCGCGTGCTTGGCTCGGCCCTCTTTGGAAATTCGCGGTTTCGACGGAGGCGTCTGCCAGACTGACGAAATAGTTTAGACGCCAGAGGACTCGCAGCGCGCGACCGTTTCAAGAGGGAAAACATAACCAACACCGATTTGCCTAGGCGCTCCTGACCGTCCGATTTCAACCAGATTACGTTTTAATTCTTGCGTAATCTGGTTGGTGAGTTCACGCATTCAGGCATGGCAACCACCACTCTTGAGGACGTTAAGATTCAGCGAGCGCAGATTGCCGCTCAAATCACCCTTCTGCAATCCGAGCTTGATGCGTTTGACCTCGTGATTTCCCGCATGAGCGGAGAGCCGAAACCGCGCTACACTGCGAACTCGCAAGCGGAAATGGTGCGAGGCGCTATCTCCAAGCTGCCCGACGGTTTCACCAAAAACGACGTGTGGAGCAAAATTAATGAGATGTTCGAGGTGAACGACATTAATTTCAACGAAGGCGACGTGGCGACCGTCCTTTGGCGCATGGCTAACAAATCCAAGGAACTGACCGTCGTCAGCAAGGGCGGCGGCGGCAACGCCAGCCGTTACAGCGTTAACGCAAAATAATTTACCCTCTGGTGCGCTTACTTTCGACGGCGAGCGCAACCAGAGGGACAACAAAACAACGGGCTAGGTCTTGGCGACGGCACTCCACTTCTCACGGCGTGTGCCGAGGGTTCGAATCCCTCCTAGTCCACCATTCAGTCCCGAGAAAGATAGCATGAGCAACAACCTCAGTCCAGAAAAACGTGCGCAACTCGTGCGCTGCCTCTGTGAAGGCATGAGCCTACGCGCTACCAGCCGCATTTGTGACGTGGCGTTCAACACGGTGTTGAAGTTCGTCCCCATGATCGGGCAAGCGTGCTCCGACTACCAAGACCGCGTATTGCGCGGCCTCAAGTGCGAGCGCCTAGAACTCGATGAGCAGTGGAATTTTGTCCTAAAGAAGCAACGCAACGTCCGTGAGGGCGAACGCAACGTCGGCGATTGCTGGACTTGGATTGCCCTCGACGCCTCCACCAAACTCGTGCCGTCCTACTTCATCGGGCCGCGCTCGCTTGAGTCCGCGTACCTGTTCATGCGCGACATCAAAGACCGCCTGACCAATCGGCCCATTATCGTCACCGATGGCTTTTCCGCCTACAAATCCGCCGTCGAGAACGTATTCGGCTCCGAGGCTGACTTTGCGCAGGTCATCAAGCTCTTTGGCTCCACTCAGGCAGACCCAGCGGGAGGCGGTCGCTACTCGCCGCCTGCCTGCACGGGCATCAAAAAGCATATCATCTCCGGCGCGGTCCCTGAGTGCGAAATCTCAACCTCGTTCGTTGAGCGCCTCAACCTGTCCGTCCGCATGCACTCTCGCCGTTGCACTCGTCTGACCAACGCTCACAGCAAGAAACTTGAGAACCACACTCACGCCATGAGCCTGTTTTTCATGTTTTACAATTTCTGCCGCATTCACGAATCCCTGCGCTGCACGCCAGCAATGGCCGCAGGGGTCACCCAGCACGTTTGGGACACGCAAGACCTCGTGGCGCTCCTAGACGAGCCCTCAGAGGGTCGCAGCGCAGACGTTGCCTGACGCACGCACCTACCGCGCTCTTTGGCAGTTCCCTGCCGAGTGGCGCGCGATCCTCTCTCGCTGCGCTTGGCGCTCAGAACGCAGGCGCAGACTACCGGCCAAGTTCTACACCGTCAGCGAGTCCGGTTTCATCGGTCGCGAAATATTTCCCGGTCCAAAATGAGTCAGTGCCTGCCAGCAAAGACGCTTGACGCGCACACGTAAACCATGACTGTCTCCCTTTCCGATTTTCGCCCTCATCGTCTATCGGTTAGGACAGGAGATTCTCAATCTTCAAAGCGGGGTTCGATTCCCCGTGGGGGCACCAATTATAAAACCCGCACTCTCTTAGGGATGCGGGTTTTTGTTTTGGCCAAAGGCCGACGGGTGTCACGATTTAATTTGTCGCCAGACGCGCCCGCGCTGGGGGCGCGAGGTGGGAGCGGAGCCGCGCCGAATCGCGCGTTTGGAGTGCCCCGCGTCCACCACCTCGGCGGGCGTCGCCACAGACCGTCTTCGGCTGGCGTCGCTCCGCTCCCTCACGGGACGCTGTTGCGGGTACCCGCAACAAGTGAAAAAGAACGGTCGCGTCATTGAGCCCTAACGACTCAGGACGACGCGACGAGGGGTCACGCGTGCTTCGCGGGGGCTTCGTGAGCGACGGCGCGGGCGGAGTTTCGCACGGGGCGACCACTGCTGCGGGCGAGTTCCTCGGGCGTGGCGAGATCGTAAGTGATCTTACCTTCGGCCACCTCGCGCAGGGCGGTATCCTCGAGGGAGAGTTTTTCCAGCGACTCGATGAGCGGACGATAGCCGCGTTTGAGCTGCTTCACGCGCCGGGAGATGACATTGACCAAAATATTGGGATCATCGATCACGCTGAGGGCATTCTGTAGGTAGTCGTTTCGCATTAGGAGGTGGTTTCAAAGAGCCGATGTTCTCGGCGAGTGGTTCATTGTATGAGCCGACGCGCGGGAATACGACGCATATCGCCCAATGCGCGACAAACGCAGGTAAGAGACTGCCCGGGCACAGGCTTGGGATGATCTTGCCTGCCGACGGAGAGCGGAAACCGACGGCGCCCCCCCCCAAATCATCCAACCCTACGGCAGCGGCTCCGCCTCGGGCGCGGGCATGATTTGATCGAGGTAATCCTGAAGGATGAGCGTGGCGGCGCGGGAATCGATGATGCCGCTGGCGCGGACATCGCGGCGTTTCGATTTGGCGATGCTCGACTCGGCTTCGTAACTGGTGAGCCGTTCATCGATCAGATGGACGGTCAGGCCGGTCTCGGCCGTGAGGCGGGCGGCAAAGGCTTCGGCCTCCTTGGCCTTAGGGCCGGAGGTGTCGTCCATATTGAGCGGATGACCGAGGACGATTTCCTGAGCCCGGCGGTCGCGCAGAACCTTGAGCAGGCCGGCGTGGCGCTCGGCGGGATCGGACTGGGTGAGCGCGGGCAGCGGCGTGGCCACGCCCAGCTCATCGCCATAGGCGAGGCCGATGCGGCGGGTACCGAGGTCGATGCCGAGATAACGCATCGGGCGATTTCGGCGGGACCGAGGCCACGGTGCAAATTCATTTGCGACTCGGGCCGTTCGGGCTCTCCTTCGCGGCGATGGACTCGATGTCCCCACCTCTCTCACCGGCCGAGCTGGCCCGGTACAGCCGGCATATCCTGCTGGGCGAGATCGGCGTCGAGGGACAACGCAAGCTCGCGGCCGCCAAGGTGCTCGTCATCGGAGCGGGCGGGCTCGGCAGCCCGGCGGCGCTCTATCTCGCGGCGGCCGGCGTGGGGACGCTCGGAGTCGCAGACTTCGATACCGTGGCGGCGCACAATCTCCAACGGCAACTCTTGCACGACGATAAGGCGGTGGGGGAAGCGAAGGTCGTCTCGGCGGCGCGCCGACTGAGGGCGACGAATCCCTTTATCAAGGTGGTCGAGCATCCCGAGGGCGTCACCGTGGAAAATGCCATGGCGCTCTTCGCGGGCTACGATGTGATCGTCGACGGCACGGATAATTTCTCCGCGCGCTACCTGAACAACGACGCCGCGTTTTTCACCGGCAAGCCGCTGGTGTACGGCAGTGTTTTCAAATTTGAGGCGCAGGTGGCGGTCTTCCATCCGGCAGCGGGCGGGCCGTGCTATCGGTGTCTTTTTCCCGAGCCGCCGGCGGCAGGCACGGTGCCGGGCTGTGGTGAGGCAGGAGTCCTCGGCGCGCTCTGCGGCGTGGTCGGAAGCATGCAGTCTCTGGAGGTGATCAAACTCATCACCGGCGTGGGACGCCCCCTGCGCGGGCGACTACTCACGTACGATTCACTGGAGCAGAATTTCCAAACGCTCAAGCTACCCCGCGCGCCGCAGTGTCCGCTCTGTGGCACCGCACCACTGATCACGGCGCTGCGCACGGAGAAGATCGCGGTCTGCGACACCCCGACCACTCCCCCACCCTCTCCTATGGCCGACCAAGACTACCCGCTCGAAATCTCCGTGACGGAGGCACAACGCCTCCTCGCGGACTCCACTTGCACGACGATGCTGATCGATGTGCGTGAACCGTATGAAACGGAGATCGCGAAAGTGAAAGGTGCGGAGCTGATCCCGATGCGGCAGATCCCGGAGCAAGTCCACTCGCTGCCGCGCGACGAGCACCTCCTCATCATGTGCCACCACGGCGGGCGGAGCATGCGGGTGACGGAATACCTGCGGGCGCAAGGCTTCACCGCCGTGAGCAATATCGCGGGCGGCATCGACGCGTGGGCGGACCAAATCGATCCGACGCTGGCGCGGTATTGAGCGCACGGCGGTGCGCGACGCGGAGTCAGTATAGCTCGCTGACGCGCGCGACGAGACTGACGGGACGGGGATTTTATCTTTCCTCGGCCCGACGGCGCTTAGAGGGCGACGTCCGGAGGGCCTAGGCTTTCAACTCCGGATGCGCGGCAGCGTAGGCGTGAGCGTAATCGAGGAGCGCGGCTTT
Source organism: Opitutaceae bacterium (assembly GCA_965227745.1). Taxonomy (GTDB): domain Bacteria; phylum Verrucomicrobiota; class Verrucomicrobiia; order Opitutales; family Opitutaceae; genus GAS368. Next base: position 1,481,307 of record OZ245769.1, read on the forward strand.
GAGATGGGCGGTGATGGTGTCGGGTCCGACCTGGAAGCGGGTGGCATCAATGGCGGCGACGGGGCTCACGTCCTTGGTCGTGGAGAGGACGAAGCACTCTTGGAAGGAGGCGAATTCTTCGGGACGGATGGGTTGCTCGCGCGCGGTGATGCCGGCGGCTTGGGCGACCTCGCCAATCACCACGCTGCGCGTGATGCCGCCGAGGATGCCCGCCGACAGCGGCGGAGTGTACACCACACCATCGCGGACGAAGCCGATATTGCACACGGCGGCTTCGGTGACCTCGCCGGCCTGATTCAAGATGACGACCTCATCGGCGCCGCGCGAGCGGGCTTCGCGCAGGCAGAGGATATTATTGAGATAGTTGCCGGTTTTCCAAGCGGGGCTGAGCGCATCGATGGGATTGCGGCGGAGGCTGGTGGCGAGCGAGAGCGTCATGCCATCGCGCGCCTTTTGCGCGGAGGTCTCCGGGCAGGGCTGGACCAACAGCAGGAAATCCGACCGGTCGGCGAGCAAGGTATCGAGCCCGATCGCGCCGCCGCCACGGGTGACTTGGAGGCGGATATAGAATTCGCCCTGATGATGGGTGCGCTCGCGGTAGGCGGCGACCGTGCGGCGGATCTCGGCCAGCATCGGCTCGGCGGCGAGGGGCAGCGCCATGAAAAGGGAATCGGCGGAACGCTTCAGCCGCGCCCAGTGCTCCTGCCAGGTGAAGATCACGCCCCGGTAGGTGCGCCACACTTCATAAATGGCGTCGCCATAGAGAAAACCGCGATTGAGCGGGGAGATTGACGGCTCGTCCGCGGGATGGAGGCGGCCATTGGTATTCGCTTGGATGTAGTGCAGCGGCATGACGTTGAGGCGGAGGGGAAGGAAGAGTCTCGGCGGAATGCAAACGGCGAGCCAAACAAAAAGCCTCCGCAGTGAAGCGGAGGCTTTTTGTCGAAACGGAACAGCGCGATTGGGCGCGCGATCCTCGTTTACTTCTTACGAGCCTTAACGAGGCCGAGGGCCTTCTTGATGTTCTGGACGCTGGGCAGGGAAATGCCGAGCGACTTGGCGATGGCGGCGCCGGACTTACCGTCTTCCACCATCTTCTTTACCTGCGCGCGGGTCTCATCCGTGATGACCGCGCGGGTGCGGCGTTTGCCGCCCTTGCCGGCGGCGCGGACCTTACCGCCGCCCGTGGCCACCTTGACGGCCTTGATGAATGCCTTGGCATTATCAAAACCATACTTGGCCGGAAGGGCTGCGAGTTCTTTGGTCAGTTCGGCCGCGACGGATTGCTCCAAAACGGCAATTTTGGCCTTTGCGGCCTCGATCTCTTTTAGTTTGTTTTCGATCATAGCAATCCGAACTAAGCGGATCAAAATGACTATAGCAAGCCTGCAGATGCCTTATCTTTAAGTAGTCTATACGCTCAAATGGTCATCGCGTGGTAGCCGCCGTCGACCACGATCTCGGAACCGGTGATGAAACCGCCGGCCCCGTCGCTCGCGAGGAGCAGGGTGGCACCGATGAGTTCCTTCGCTTCGCCGAAGCGCTTCATCGGGGTGTGGCCGAGGATAGATGCAACCCTCTCAGGTGATAGGATCTTGCGATTCTGCTCGGCCGGGAAAAATCCCGGGACCAATGTATTTACACGTACCCGCTTCGGCGCCCATTCGCGCGCCAAGTTCTTCGACAAATTATGCACAGCCGCTTTCGTGGCGGAGTAAGTGAAAACCCGGGAAAGTGGAACTATTCCCGACATCGAGCCGAGATTTATAATCGATCCGCCTTCGCCGCGCTCGACTAGATACTTTCCAAAAATTTGGCAGCCGAGGAAAACGCCCTTGTAATTCAGATCCACGATGCGGTCGAACTCGTCTTCCTGAATCTCGAAAAACGGGGTCGCGGAATTCGTGCCCGCGCCGTTGACGACGATGTCGATCTTGCCTGAGCGCTTGAGCACTGTATCGAGCAAAGCCTGCAATGGAGCCTTGGCACTGGCCTCGGCGGAAACGAAATACCCCTTGCCCCCAGCGGCGTGGATGCGGTCGAGGCGCGGCTTGGCTTTTTCCTCATTTCGGCCTACCAGAACGACTTCCGCACCAGCGCCGGCCATGCCTTCGGCCATGGCACCGCAGAGTTCACCGGTGCCGCCGATGACGACAGCGACTTTGCCGCTGAGGGAATAAAGTGACGCGAGATAATCTTGGGGAGTGCTCATGGGAAGTGCATCGAAATGCGGCCTAGTGGGGGCTGGCAATGGCAAATCTTCAGCCGTGCCCACGCCGGCGGCGCGCCGGTGATCAGCGGGCGGCGGCACAGGGTGTTTACACTATTAAAAAATAGTTACTATATTCTTTGGTGTGCGTCAGGCATTACCGTCGCGGTGTATAATGAGAGGTTGGAAGCCGGAATCATATTCGTAATAGTGGCCGGTGTGTGCAGCGAGGCGTGAAACTGTAGTCCGACGATACGAACGCATTGGAACCCATTGGGCAGGCGGAACGGTGGCGATCAGGAAATTCGGAGCTCCGTGGTCAATTGCCCCATCTTCAAGTCGCCCGAGGAGTGCGGCGGCGGCTCCAGTTTTATCTCGGCGCATGGCAGCGGCCGGTATTGATTTGGGACCATGCCTCGCATTCCCATCGAAGACAATTTCACCGACGTCATCAACAAGGCCCAGCGCGGCTGGAAGATCTCCGATGAAGAACTCGCGAAACTCGCGGAAATCTCGCTGGGCGACCTCACGTCGCTCAAGGGCGGGCAGGTCAACGATGCGGTACTACGCCGGGTCGCTCGCCACCTGAAACTCTCGCCTCCGGCGCTCGAAGAACTCGCCCACAGCCGCTGGTACCCCCAGCAGGCGATTTTCCCGGCGGGCTTCGCGGCGTTTAACACGAAGGCCGACGACATGATGGTGAACAGTTATCTGGTGTGGGACCCCCGGGCCAAGATCGGCGCGGCGTTTGACACCGGCGGGGACGCCGGCCCCATGCTCGACCTCATTCACGCGGAGAAACTCAAAATCCCGTACATCTTCATCACCCACACGCACGACGATCACATCGCCGACCTGAAGAAGCTGGCCGAAGCCACCAAGGCCGAGGTGTGGGCCAGTGAGCTCGAGCCGGTGGATTTCCCCGGGGCAAAAACCTTCAAGGAGAATGCGCATTTCCACATCGGGCCGCTCGCGATCAAGACGCTGTTCACGTTTGGGCACTCGCCGGGCATGACGACGTTCTACGTTACCGGGCTGAGCTGGCCGCTGGCGGTCGTCGGGGACGCGGTTTTCTCCTGCTCGATGGGAGGAAGCCCGACCCATTTCGTGGACCAGTACAAGAACGACAAGGAGAAGATCTTTACCCTGCCCCGCGATACCGTGATCGCGCCGGGCCATGGCCCGCTGACCACGCTCGGCCAAGAGAAGCTGCATAATCCGTTTTTCGCCCGCTAAAACTCACTCAATCCCTCCCGCTTCATCATGTCAGCCACAGAAAAAATCGCTTTCGTCGGAGTCGGCCGCATGGGCGCCAATATGGCCCGTCGCCTCAAGGACTGCGGCTATGCCGTGACCGCCGTGTACGATGTCCACGCGCCCACCGCCGCGGCCCTCGCCAAGGAAATTGGCGCCGGGCACGCCCCTACCCTCGCCGAAGTCACGGCGGCGGCGGATGTGATTTTCACCGTCGTCACCGATGATGCGGCACAGCTCGGCGTCTTTGACACGACCGGCGACTCGCTGCTCGTAGGGGCCAAGGGTAAGGTCTTCATCAACTGCGCCACCATCACCCCGAAGACCCATCTCGAAGTCGAGCGGCGCGCGAAGAAAGCCAGAGCGGTGACGCTCGAAGGCTGCATGGCCTCCTCGATCCCGCAGGCGCGCAATGGCACCCTGTATCTCATGTGTGGCGGCGCGAAGAAAACCTTCACGCGTGTGCAACCCATTCTCGAAAAACTGAGCACGGCGCTGCGCTACGTCGGGACGACCGGCCAGGCCGCGCAGGTGAAAGCGCTCGTGAACATGGTCATGAACATCAATACCGCCGCGCTGGCCGAAGGGCTCGGGCTGGGGTCGGCCCTCGGGCTCGACCTGAACATGTTGCGCGAGGTGTTTGCGCAGACGGGCGCGAATTCGCAGGTCCTGAAAACGGACGGAGAGGACATGCAGAACCGCGCGCACGATTGCTATTTCTCCGGGGCGCATGCGGCGAAAGACTCGACCATCGCCTGGGTGCTGGGCGTCGAGGCCGGCCTGCATCTCCCATTGTCCGGCGCCACGAAGCAACAGTTCGACCGCATGGTCGCGCTCGGGCTGGGTGGCCTCGACAAGAGTGGCGTGGCGGAGCTGACCTTCAAGGGTCGGCATGCCTGAGTGCGCGGCGGGTTGAAGGTCGGAGGCTGATTGGCTGAAGCTCCGACCCGGTGAAATAACTGAATAACCCCGCCCCTGCTTTCGTCCCAAGTGTAGTCCAAACACATGAACGCTTCCGCTTTTCGCCTCGTCGGCCGTTGTTTCCGCCACTTGTTTTTAACTATCACTGCCGTTTCGGCGGTGTTGCTCACAAGCGGGACTGGGCGCGCCCAGCCGCCGCCGGCGGGCCGCGTTTTGTTTTTTACCGAGACCAACTACAAGGGTGAGGTGCTAGTCGTCGAGGCGGGCGGCACGGTGGAAGACTTGGAAAAGATCCGCGACAAACGCGGTCGGCCCTTCAACGACCGCATCGTCTCGGTGAAGATCGAGGGCCCGGTGCGCGCGGGTATCTTCGAGAGTTCCGTCTGGCGCGGACCATTTACCTATCTTACGCGCGATACGCCCGACCTATCCGCGCTTTCGCTTGGAGACCGGGGGCAGAACCGCTGGCACACCGCGGTTTCCTCAATCACGGTGGAGACGGTGCACGACACCACGGGGGCCTTCATCGCGTGGGAGCGCCGGGATGCGGAGCGCGCGGTGCGCGCGGCGTACCGCGATCTCTTTTCCCGCGACCCCGATGCCGACGGCTTGCGGCGCTACATGGGCCGCCTGATGGAGGCAGGATGGAGCGATGCCCAGCTTCGCGAGACGCTGCGCCGCAGCGATGAATTTAAAAATCGCGATCTCGATGCCATCGTGGCGCGCGCCTACCGCGCCGAGTTGGGCCGCGACCCGGATGCGTCGGGTGTCGGGGCTTATAAGCGCGGCCTGAGCCGGGGCATGACGGAAGCCGAACTCCGGGCGGAACTGCGCCGCAGCCGCGAGGCCACGGATTTTCGTTCCCGTGAGATGATCACCCGCGTGTATCGCGACGTCTTGCGCCGCGAGGCCGACCCGGCGGGCATGAATCACTACCTCAAACAAGTCTACGAAAAGGGCTGGGACGAAGGCCGCATTCGCGACGATCTGAAGCGAAGCGACGAATATAAGAAGTTGCCGCGGTGAGGGGACCCCTCGCGAGGCGGAGCTGAGCCGCTGATGCCAGTGAGAGGCAAAAATTCGGCGGGCCCATAGTAGAAATTATTTCGAGGTCCGCCCTTATCGATGCCTCGAAGTAAAATATTCTGTAATAGCGTAAACCGAGCAAAGGGAAGGAGCGACAGTTGGAACGAAAATTGGTAGGGTGGTCGAACAGAGCATGCCGGCCCCTCACTTTCTGGATCCCTCAGGAGTTTGCGCGGGGCAGAGCAGTGGCGAAACACCTCGATTCAAAGTAAGTCCAGGCCCTTCAAGGTGGCTCAAGGTCAGCAAAGCCGCGTGGTGGAAAGCACCGCATGCAACTTACTCGCATCAATGCGTCGCAGAGGAATTACCCAATTTTATTTTAGAAAACGAATCTCAGTTGAGTCGGGGTGTGTCGATAGAGGCCATGCCGCCACGTCACCACACCTCCCCCATGAAGCCGATTTTGACTTTGCACCTCCCTGCGAAGTCCGGCTTCGGTGAGACGGTGCGCACGGCTTTCGCTAAAAGATTCTTGGGTCTCGTCCTGGCCTTGAGCCTGGGGGCCTTGGCTTCGGCGGCACCCTTGCGCGTGGGCGTGGAGCCGCTGGCGGAGCAGCTTTCCCATCTCGATGCCGCGGGACAACCGACAGGCTTTGCCGTCGACATCACGCGCGCGGTGGCGCGAGACCAAGGGCTGGAGTTGGAATTTGTCACGAAGCCTTGGGCGGAATTGCTGGATGATTTTAAAGGCCACCGCCTCGAGGTCCTCGCTGCCGTCGGCGCGACCCCGGAGCGCGACGACTACATGGCCTACACCGCGCCGCATCTCGACATGCAGTCCTGTGTGTTTCTCCGGGCGGGATATCCGGCGCCCAAGACCATCGCCGAGCTGCGCGAGGCCAAGTTTGGCACTACGCAGCGGAGTCTCGGGCACGAGTATCTTCTGCGCAACGGGTGGACTAAAATCACTTTTTACCCGCGCCTGCACGCCGCCCTCGACGCGCTCAATCGCGGCGAATGCGATGCCATCGTGGCGGTGGGCATCATCGCGCGCCAATACATCCGCGACGCTAAGCTGACGGCCATCGTCGAATCGAAACTTCAGCTCACGGATCTCCACTACGAACTACGCATGGGTGTGCATCCCGAAAACCGCACCCTCCTCTACCAACTTAACAATGGTTTGTACCACGTCCGCTCCTCGGGGCAATACGACCCGATCTACGAAAAATGGATGGGAGTTCTGGAGCGCCGCACACTCCACCTGCGGGACATCCAGCCTTATCTAATTATTCTTGGCGTGGTGGCCACGGGCGTGTTCGCGGCCCTCTGGTGGCAGCGCCGCCTGCTGCAAAGACTCGCCCGCCAAACCGAGGAACTGCGCGAACGCAAAGATCAGCTCACCCTCGTGCTCGAGGGCAGCGACGACGGCTTTTGGGATTGGAACCTCGCCACCGGGCGCATCGAGCGCAGCGAACGGTGGGCGTCGATGCTCGGCTATGATCTGAAGGAATTGGAGCCGGCGCCCGATCTGGCGCTTAAGCTCATCCATCCCGAAGATGTGCCGGCCTACGAAGCCTTTCGCGATTCGCTTGGCGCGGGCTCCAATGTCCGGCCACAGGCGGAATACCGCATGCGGGCGAAATCCGGCGAGTGGCGGTGGATTCTCGATCGCGGCAAAGTCGTGACGCGCGCCCCCGATGGCCGGGCGCTTCGGATGGCCGGTACTCACACGGACATCACTGAGCGCAAACGCACCGAGCAGGCGCTGGCCGAAAGCCAGTCGCTGCTCAACCGCTCGGCCCACTTGCTTGAGCAGACGCAGGCCACAGCGCATATCGGAGGCTGGGAAATCGATTTGCGCACGGACCGTGTTTACTGGACGGCGGAGACGCATCGCATCCACGAAACCTCGCCAGACACGTTTCAGCCGACGGTGGAAAATGGCATCCGCTTTTACGCGGCGGAGAGCCGGGCGATCATTTCCGCCGCGGTCGAAAACGCCGTGTTGCACGGCACGCCGTACCAATTGGAGTTGGAGTTGATCACCGCGCGGCACCGTCGCATCCGCGTGCAAACGACCGGACGCGTCGAGTATGCCGACGGCCGCGTCGTGAAAATCTACGGTTCCTTCCGCGACATCACGGCTGAGCGCGAAGCCGAGGAGGAACGCGAAAAGCTCCGTCTCAAGATGCTCGAGGCGCAGAAACTTGAGAGCCTCGGCGTGCTCGCCGGCGGCATCGCGCACGACTTCAACAATCTCCTCACCGTGATCCTCGCCAACGCGACCTTTGCGCGCGCGTCGGCGGGCGGAGCGAACGACGAACGGCTGGCGCACATCGAAACCGCCGCCAAGCGCGCTGCCGACCTGTGCCGCCAGATGCTGGCGTACTCCGGCCGGGGGAGCTTTATCATCGAGGAGGTGAAGCTCGATCAGCTCGTGCAGGATACCGCGCGGCTGCTGGAAGTTTCGCTGAGTAAAAAGGCGCGGCTCACGTTGATTCTCGCTCCCGATCTCCCGCAGGTCGACGCCGATGCCTCGCAGATCCGCCAAGTGGTGATGAACCTCGTCATCAACGCCTCGGAAGCGCTGGGCGAGAATGCCGGTGATATCCGCCTCTCGGCGGCCATCGGCCGTCCGACAGCGGAGCCGGGCCGGTTGGTGCATTCGTTCGACTTACCGGCGGGAGATTGCGTTTACCTTGAGGTCACGGACACCGGCCAAGGCATGAGCCCCGCGACGCTCGCGCGGGTCTTCGATCCTTTTTTCACGACGAAATTCGCAGGGCGCGGGCTGGGACTCGCGGCCGTGCTCGGCATCGTCCGCGCGCATCGCGGGGCGCTCACGGTCGATAGCACGCTTAACCACGGCTCCACGTTCCGCCTCTATCTGCCGGTCTCCACGCCCAAGGCGAAGCCGGCCCTGAGCGAGAAGGCCGCCCCCGTGATTCCGCGCCATCGCGGCGGCACGATCCTGATCGCGGAAGACGAGCCGGTCGTGCTGGCGACCGCCGATGCCCTGCTCCGTCACCACGGTTACTCGACGGTACTCGCAGCCGATGGCCATGAGGCCGTGCACCAATTTCGCGCGCAGCCGCACGCCTTTTCGGCGGTGCTGCTCGACCTGACGATGCCCGGCCTCGATGGCGCGGAAGTGCTGCGCGTGCTCCGCGCGATCAATCCGGACGTGCGGGTGCTCGTGATGAGCGGCTACAGCGAACAGGATATTTTTTCACGCCTCCGAGGCCAGGGAGAAGTCCCAGTCATGCGAAAGCCCTTCACGCAAGAGGTACTGCTCACGCGCATCGCGCAGCTGACCGCCTAGGCCACGGACTTCGGGCGGGAAAGCGGCTCGCCAGACGCCGGGTTTTCTGTGTCGTAGCGCGCCGACGATGTCCGAATCGACGAGCGCCACCCCGAGCCACGACCCATACGCGGCGCTGCGCATTGCGAACTATCGCGACTACTCAATCGGGAGCTTTCTTTCGATGATCGGCCGGCAGGCGGTGACGACTGTCGCGCTTTGGCAGGTGTACCAATGGACCCACTCCTCGCTCGCGCTCGGGCTCGTGGGGCTCGTCAACGTCATCCCGCTCCTCACCGTCTCGCTGCCTGCCGGTGGCCTCGCAGATCGCTATGATCGCAAGCGCCTCATCACGGCGGGGACCTTTGTCGTCGGCCTGCTCAACCTCGCGCTCGCGGCGCTGACCATTTGGCACGAGAAAATCCCCGCGGTGCCGGTGATCCGCTGGGCGAATGACGCCCTCGCCCACCTCGCTGGACTGATCGAGCACCACGCCGATCCGGGCTCGCTTCATTTCGACCACCCTGCCCTCCCATTGATCTTTCTCCTGCTCGGCCTGAGCGCGTGCGTGCGGATTCTGATCTGGCCAGCGCGGTCGAGCATCACGCCCCTGCTGGTGCCGACCTCGGCCTTGAGCAATGCGATCACGTGGAATGCGAGCGCGTTTGAAATCGCCACGGTCGTCGGCCCCGCGATGAGCGGCCCCATCGTGCACTACTTCGGTTACTCCTCGGTTTATGTGATGGGTGCGCTCTTCGACTTTTCGTTTCTCGTTTTGCTGCGACCGGTAAAATACTTGCAGCCCCCTACCCCGGCGACCGGACGGCGGACGTGGCGCGATGTGTTTGCGGGCGCAGAGTACATCTGGCGCAAGAAAGTCATCCTCGGCGCGAGCGTGCTCGATCTCTTCGCGGTGCTGCTCGGCGGCGCAGTCTCGCTCCTGCCGATCATCGCGGACCAAGTGCTGCACATCGGCCCGGTGGGCCTCGGGTGGCTGCGCGCCGCGCCGTCGATCGGGGCCTTTGGGATGGCGATGTGGCTGGCGCATCGCGCGCCGTTGAAACGGCCGGGCTTGGCGCTCCTGTGGTCGGTGGCGGGCTTTGGCGCGGCGATGCTGGTCTTCGGGCTCTCGCGGTGGTTTTGGGTGTCGTTTCTCGCCTTGGTGTGCACCGGGGCTTTCGACAATGTGAGTGTCGTCGTGCGCCAGTCACTGGTGCAATTGCTCACGCCGGCGGGGCTGCGCGGGCGGGTCGCGGCGATGAACCAAATTCTCATCGGTTCGTCCAACGAGATCGGTGCGGCGCGGGCGGGGCTAATGTCGGCGCTGATCGGGCCGGTGGGGGCCGTGGCGGTGGGCGGCATCGGGGCCATCGCGGTGACGGTGGCGGTCGCCAAGGCCATTCCAGCCCTGCAGAATCTGCCCCCGCTCAATACGCTAAAACCCGAGGCGTAGTAGTACGTAGCCGGGGCGTCAGGGGCGCTTTTTCGTTAGACTTCACCTGCCCCGGCATCCATTTCATAACACCACCCGATGGCCGAGAACACAAAGCGCAAGTCGTTCTTCATTCTAACCCTTGCTCTGAGCCTGATGATTGCGCTGGGCGCGGTCGTCGTGCGCGTCGTCCAGGATGAAGACCTCCGCGAGCGCCTCGGGAATGAGTACTACACGCTCACGCTCGCCATCATCGGTTGCGTGCTCCTCGTCCTCAGCGGCTACATCTGGGATCGGACCCTCATCCAGCGCCTCAAATCCCTCCGGTCCACGGTGCCCTCCGGCAGCCTGGCCGATTCCGATAACGGCGGGGAGCCCGATCACGACGAAATCATCGGCCTCGCGCGCAATATCGAGCGCATGGCGCAGGCGCTGCAAAAGACCGAGGCCAGCTACCGCGGCATCGTAGAGGACCAGGTCGACTTGATCTGCCGGTACCGCCTCGACGGCAAACTCACCTTCGTCAACAGCGCGTACGCCCAGGCCTTTGGCCGCAAGCGCAACGAACTGGTCGGCCAGGCGTTCCCGCTCTTCACTCCCGGTGCCGCCATCGCCGATGAGCCGTACACCTTTGAACGCGAGCTCGACTATCCCGATGGTCGTCGTCGTTGGCTGATGTGGACGCAGCGCCCGATCAAGGACGACAAGGGCGAAACGCTGGAATTTCAGGGGGTAGGTCACGATATCACGCTCCGCAAGGAGGCCGAAGCGGCCCTCCTTCATGCCAAGGAAACCGCGGAGGCGGCCGACCGCGCTAAGAGCGAATTTCTCGCCATCGTCTCCCACGAGATCCGCACGCCGATCAATGGCGTCATCGGCTTCGCGCAAATCCTTGCCGACTCTCCCCTCACCCCTGACCAGCGCGAGCAGGTGGCCATCATTCGCTCCAGCGGCCAGGCCCTCGAGAAGCTCATCGCGGATATCCTCGATCTCTCGAAGATCGAAGCGGGTAAAATCGAGATCGAGTCTTCGCCCTTCGGCCTGCACAAGTGCGTCGAGGAAGTCTGCGCGTTCTTCGCCCCGCGGGCTCGCGCCGCCGCACTCACGATCACGGTCAACATCGATCCCGACGTGCCCCAAATCGTCAACAGCGACGAGGCCCGCCTGCGCCAGATCCTCACGAATCTCATCGGCAACGCGCTCAAGTTTACCGAGCGCGGCAGTATCACGATCAGCGTTTCGTGCATGCGCGGCGAGCCCGTCAGCATGCGCGATACCCGGCGTGCGCTCCGGCTCTTCTTCTCCGTGGCCGACACAGGCATCGGTATTCCGCCCGAAAAGATCTCGAAGCTTTTCAAGCCCTTCAGCCAAGTGGACACCTCCTCGGAGCGTCGCCGCAGCGGCACGGGCCTGGGCCTTATCATCTCGAAGCGCCTTTGCGAACTTATGGGCGGCTCGATCTCCGTCGACAGCAAGGTCGGCGAAGGCACGACCTTCCGCTTCTCGATCCTCACGGATTACGAGAAGGGCGACACGATGCCCCCGATGCCGATGCGGCATGGGGTGTGAGACCGGGAGATTTTAATCGGACGCAATCGGGGTCACCCAGTCGTAGCGCCGCATCGCGGGCGTAGCGGGCGTGACAAGAGACTCAGGGCGCGCGCAGTTCAACTGCCGGGCTTTGGATTTACGATGACGGGAGGAACTACCACGCCGGAAGGAGGCAGGACGACCGGCGTCACCGCGTTCGCGAGAGCCGAGGGAGGAAGTTCGTAAATTTCGAGCAGGACGGTCCCACCTAGCGCAGCCCGGTCGCTGAGCTGAATGGTATAGGTGCCGGGATCAAAGGAGGCATAGTCAAAGACATCGCCCTGCTCGGTGAGCGGAAACGCGCCGATGGCCGTAAACACTGCCTTCCAGTCGATCACGTTTGCGGGGTGTGCAAAGACGAGAGGCCGGCCCTTCGCGTCGAAAAAAGCAAACTCGGGCTGGGTGACCAGACGAGTGAGACCGAAGGATTTGAGCGAGGGCCCGACCGCACGCACGAGCAAGGATTTCGAGGTGGTGCCGGCGACGACGAAGCCGATGATTTGCCTGGCGCCCGCGCCGGCGGGGATTTCCAAGCGCGCGGAGAAATTGCCGAACCGGCTAGAGTCAGCGACGTCCAGCTTTATCCCCGTGCCCGCCAGCGGAGCAGGCAGGCCGGTGACATTGTAGAGCCCGCGATCGCCCGAGGTCGTGAATGGAAGCGTGAGGGTTCGCGCCGTGGCCCCAAGGATCGCGGTGCCGTCCTTGGTCCACTGAATGGGCGCGGTCGAATCGACGACCAAGTTGACCTGCTCGAAAACCGGGACACTTACCCGGCTCGGGCGAGACAACGAGGCAGGGCCGAACGAGGTCTCAACATTAAGGAGAATGCTGGTAACGCCGTCAGGTCGCGGGGCGGTGATCTGAGCCGAAACGCCAGGGGTAAAGGCGACCGCGATTCCCCAAGCTAAAACCTGTAGGGAGCGAGGGAACATGACGAAATAAGAATACTATATCGGGGCTGGGAGCCAATGCGATAATTGGGAAGCGGGAGACGGCCTCGTGCTGAAGCTGGCTGATCCCGTTTTTCGCTGGAGTGAGGCTTTTTTTGTCGGGGCGTTGCTGTGGCCGACGCGCGCGGAACGTAGACAGCCGTTTATCTCGCCGGCTGCGGGCGTCCACAACGGACGCCCCTAAGCCGGCTGGTCTTTCGTCTCATTTTAATTCGTAACTGGTATCAGTCTGCTCGCGCGATGACTCAGATCGGCCCGCTGGCGCTCGCCGCTACCAAAAGAAAAACGCCGGTCTTGCGACCGGCGTTGAATTCTTTCGAAGGACTTCCGCTTAATAGCGATAGTGGTCCGGCTTGTACGGGCCCTCGACGGGTACCCCGAGGTAGGCGGCCTGATCCTTGGTGAGCTTCGTGAGCTTGGCCCCGATCTTTTCGAGGTGGAGGCGGGCGACTTCTTCGTCGAGGTGCTTCGGCAGACGATACACGCCGACCGCGTAGGTGTCCTTATTCTTCCAGAGATCGAGCTGGGCGAGCGTCTGGTTGGTGAAGCTGTTGGACATCACGAACGACGGATGGCCGGTGGCGCAGCCGAGGTTCACGAGGCGGCCTTCGGCGAGCAGGTAGATGCTGTTACCCTTCGGGAAGGTGTAGAGGTCGTACTGCGGCTTCACGTTGATGCGCTTGGCATCAGAGGTGTTGAGGCGGTCGACTTGGATCTCGTTGTCGAAGTGGCCGATGTTACAGACGATGGCCTGATCCTTCATCTTCCGCATGTGCTCGAGCGTGATGATATCCTTGTTACCGGTGGTGGTAACGTAGATGTCAGCGACGCCGAGGGTGGACTCGATGGTGTTGACCTCGAAGCCTTCCATCGCGGCCTGCAGGGCGTTGATGGGATCGATCTCGGTGACGATGACGCGAGCGCCAAAGCCCTTGAGCGAGAACGCGGAGCCTTTGCCCACGTCGCCGTAGCCGCACACGCAGGCGACCTTGCCGGCGATCATCACGTCGGTGGCGCGCTTGAGACCGTCGGCGAGGGACTCGCGGCAGCCGTAGAGATTGTCGAACTTCGACTTGGTAACCGAGTCGTTGACGTTGATGGCGGGGACGCGGAGTTTGCCCTTCTCCAGCATCTGGTAGAGGCGGTGCACGCCGGTGGTGGTCTCCTCGGAGACGCCACGCCACTCGCGGGCGATGGTGGTCCAGTAGGTCTTGTTGGTCTTGTAGACCTTCTTGAGCAGATTCTTGATGACCTGCTCTTCGTGTGAGCCGGACGGGGTGTTGACCCAGTCGCTGCCCTCTTCGAGTTCGCACCCCTTGTGGATGAGGAGCGTGACGTCACCGCCGTCATCGACGACGAGCTGCGGGCCCTTGTCGCCAGGGAAGCCAATGGCCTTCATGGTAAGGTCCCAGTACTCCTCGAGCGTCTCGCCCTTCCAGGCGAAGACCGGCGTGCCACTGGCCGCGATGGCCGCGGCGGCGTGGTCCTGCGTGGAGAAAATGTTGCACGAGCACCAGCGGACGTCGGCACCGAGTTCCTTGAGGGTCTCGATGAGGACGGCAGTCTGGATCGTCATGTGCAACGAGCCGGTGATGCGCACGCCGGCGAGCGGCTTCTTCGGGCCGAACTTCTTGCGGACGGAGACGAGGCCGGGCATTTCGTGCTCGGCGATGGAGATTTCTTTCCGGCCCCATTCGGCGAGAGAGATGTCTTTGACCTGATAGTCAGGCGCGGACTTGGAGGCGGATTTTTTGGCTTTGGCCATAAGTGTAATTGTTGAAACGGACGGAATGAGACGCGGTAGGTGATCTTACTTGAGCTTCAGGACCTTCTTGAGGCCAGCGACCTTGTTGATCTGCTCCCAGGGGAGATCGTTTTTGCCGAAGTGGCCGTAGTTGGTGGTCTCGCGGTAGATCGGGCGCAGCAGGTTGAGCTGCGAAACGATGTCGGCGGGCTTGAAGCTGAAGACCTTCTGCACGGCTTCCGTGATCTGCTCATCGGAGATGCCGAGGAGCGCGGTGCCAAAGGTCTCGACGCGCACCGAGACGGGCTGCGGGTGACCGATGGCGTAGGCGAATTGGATTTCGGCGTGCGTGGCGAGGCCTGCGGCGACGATGTTCTTGGCGACCCAGCGGCCCATGTAGGCGGCGGAGCGGTCAACCTTCGACGGATCCTTACCCGAGAAAGCGCCACCACCGTGGCGGCCCCAGCCACCGTACGTATCCACAATGATCTTACGGCCCGTAAGACCGGAGTCACCCTGCGGTCCACCGATGACGAAACGGCCCGTGGGATTGATCAGGTACTCGGTGCTGTCGTTCAGCATGTTGGCCGGGATGACCTTCTTGATGACGTTCTCGATGAGATACTTTTCGATCATCGGGTGCTCGGCATCGGCCGCGTGCTGCGTTGAGATGACGACGTTGACGACCTCGACGGGCTTGTCGTTCTCGTAGCGGACAGAGACTTGGGACTTCGCATCCGGGCGGAGCCACGGAGCCTTGCCGGACTTGCGGATCTTGGTGAGTTCGCGACCGAGGCGGTGCGCAAACATGATCGGCGTGGGCATGAGCTCAGGCGTCTCGGTGCACGCGTAGCCAAACATGATGCCTTGATCGCCGGCACCCTGCTCCGCGGTCTTCTTGCCCTTGGCCTTCTTCGCATCGACACCCTGCGCGATGTCGGGGGACTGGGCGGTCAGGTAATTATTGATGAACACCTGGTCGGCGTGAAACACGTCGTCCTTGTTCACGTAACCGATGTCACGGATCGCCGCGCGGACGATCTCCTCATAGTTGAGCTTCGCCTTCGTGGTGATCTCGCCGGCGATGATGACCATGTTCGACTTCACCATGGTCTCGCAGGCGACGCGGCTGTTCTTGTCCTGCGTGAGGCAGGCATCGAGCACGCTGTCGGAGATGAGATCGGCGACTTTGTCGGGATGGCCTTCGCCGACAGACTCGGAAGAGAAAACGAATGATTTGCCCATAGGATTTTTTGAGGAAACGAGAAGACAGCCGAAGTTGGCTAAGAGTCGCAAGTGAAAACATCAACATATGCCGATTCTGTGATATGTTGATTTTTAAGGGTCTTACCCACCTAGCCTCTTCTCCCCGGTTTACGCTCGGGTGAACTCCTCAAGCAATTGATCAGCAACTTCCCATTGCAGTCAGCGTCTCTGCGTCCACACTTCGCCACCTTGCATGGAGCCGCCTAGCACCGCACCCCTCGATCTTCGCCACCGGAAGATCCTCGTCGTTGACGACGATCGGCTTAATATCCGCATCCTCGGAGGAATCTTGCGCACCGAGGGCTACGTTTTGGCCGAGGCGGATTCCGGCGAAAAGGCCTTGGAACGATATGCCGAATTTCTGCCGGACCTCGTCCTCCTCGATGTAATGCTGCCCGGCATCGACGGCTTTGAAACGTGCCGCCAGCTCAACAAGACCTACGGCGAAAAATGTGCGCCGGTGATTTTCATCACGGCCAAGAGCGAATCGGACGACGTCGTCGAGGGGCTTGGCGCCGGCGGCGTCGATTACCTGCCGAAACCGTTCAAAGCCAAGGAAGTCCTCGCGCGCATCCGTTCGCATCTCAACAACCGCATCCTCGCCGAGCAGCGCAACCAACTCGTCGAGCAGTTGAGCAAAGCCAACTTTGCCAAGAACCGCTTCCTCGGCATGGCCGCGCACGACCTGCGCAATCCCCTCGCCTCCATCCGCGGCCTCTCGGAATTTTTGCGCGAAGGTGCCGTCGGTCCCCTCACCGCCGATCAGCTCGACCTGATCAACACGATCCACGCGGCCAGCCAGTCGATGCTCGACATGGTGAACGAACTGCTCGACGTGGCCACCATCGAATCGGGCGAACTCAAGCTCCACCGCGAGCCGCATAATCTCGCCGAGCTGCTCGCAAAATCGGTCGCGATGACCAACATCGAAGCCGCCAAGAAGAAGACCCATATCACGCTCAATACGCAGGGGCTCAATCCGGTGCTTCTCCTCGACTCCGCAAAGATGCGCCAAGTCATCGACAATCTCCTGAGCAACGCCGTCAAGTATTCGCCCCCGGGGTCATCGATCGTCACGAACATCCTCCTCGATACCGCGAACGGGACCTACGGATTTGCCGTCCAGGATCAGGGGCCGGGCATCCCGCCCGATGAACACGACAAGCTCTTCAAGGATTTCGGTCGACTCTCCGTGAAGCCCACGGGCGGCGAGAAGAGCACGGGCTTGGGCCTCGCCATCTGCCGCAAGATCGTCGAGGCTCACGAAGGCACCATCACTGCGGAAAACCTTCCCACCCGCGGCTGCGAATTTCGCGTTTCACTTCCCGCCACCTCATGAATTTCCAAGGCACCATTCTCCTCATCGATGACGAAGCCCACATCCGAAAGTACGTCGGACTGATCCTCCGCGGCTTGGGAAATCCGACCATCATCGAGGCGACCAACGGTCAGGAGGGCGTGGCCGCGTACCAGCGTGAAAATCCGGATCTCGTGCTGCTCGACGTGAACATGCCGATCATGGATGGCATTGAGACGTTGACGGCCCTGAAGCAAATCGACCCCGACTGCGTCGTGATCATGCTCACGTCCCTCGCCAACCGCCAGACGATCGAGCAGGCCAGCGACCTCGGTGCAGTGAACTACATTCGCAAGGACTCTTCTCGCGAAGAGATCACGAAGACGCTGACCGATACGATTGCCGAGTGTTTCGAAACCGAGTAAACCATGAGCGCCCACTCTGAATCCTCCACCCCGGCGGTGCAGCTCGCTGTCGCCGAAGTCAGATACTCGCTCCCGCAAATGCTCCTCGAGCTCAAGGCCGAGCGCGCCGCCAGCACGTTTGCCATGGAAAAGCTCGATCAGACCGAAATCGGAAAACTCTTCAAAGCGAAGCCCACTCGCCGTGTTAAACCCAAAAAGTAGTTTTTTCCTGGAGCGAATTAAGCAGATTCCGAATTTCGACTACACCGGCGAAATCGGAAATCTGGCCGCGCGCCATGGCGACAGTCCCGCCTTCGTGCAGGCCGTCATCGACGAAAAGTTTCTCAATAAGGACGACGCGTGCCGCTTCTGGGCCGACTCGATGAACGTCGCGTATGTCGACCCGTTTGCCTCTGTCATCACCGACGAGGCCATCGAGAAGATTCCGGTCGAAGTCGCGAAAAAAGTTAAAGCCATCGGCCTCTACGTGCTCAACGGCGTGCTCACCGTCGCGATGGCGAGTCCGGCCGAAGCCGATCTCGTGCGCCGCCTCGGCCAGATCGCGCAGATGCAGCTCAGCCCGGTCTTCGCCCTGCCCCGCGAGATCGAGGATGCGATCGCGATTCACTACTGCACCGAGAAAGGTCTCGAGGAGAGCCTCAACGAACTCGAGCGCTCCAGTCTCTTCGACAAGCCCGAGATGGCGGGCGAAAAACTCGCCGCCCTCGTCGAGAACAATGCCCTCGTCCAAATCCTCGACGAGATCATCTACTTCGCAATGCGCGAGCGAGCGAGCGATCTCCACATCGAGGCGCAGGAGACGCAGTGCCGCGTGCGTTTCCGCGTCGATGGCAATCTCCGCGAGATCCTCACCTACTCCCGCAAGCTCCATCGCGCGCTCATCTCGCGCATCAAGATCCTCTGCAGCCTCAACATTTCCGAAACTCGCTTCCCGCAGGATGGACGTTTCTCGATGCCCATCGGCAGCCAGGCGGCCAATTTCCGCGTCTCCACGATCCCCTCGGCTTATGGTGAGAAGGCCGTCATCCGCGTCCTCGCGATGACGGGCAAGAAGACGATGCTCACCCTGGAGAAGATGATGATCTCGCAGACCATCCTCCAGCCCTTCAAGCGCCTCATCCAAAACCCGAACGGCATCATCTTCGTCACGGGCCCGACGGGCTCGGGTAAGACGACTACGCTCTACGCTGCCCTCCACGAGATCAACACGCCGGGCGTCAACATTTCGACGATCGAAGACCCGATCGAAATCCAACTGCCGGGCGTCAACCAGACGCAGGTCAACGCTCACATCGACCTCAAGTTTTCCAACGTCCTCCGCGCGCTCATGCGGCAAGACCCCGACGCGATTCTCGTCGGTGAAATCCGCGATCTCGAGACCGCCAAGATCGCCACCGAGGCGGCGCTCACGGGTCACATCGTCTTCGCCACGCTCCACACCAATAGCGCCCCGCAAGCGATCACCCGTCTCATTGAGATCGGCGTCGAGCCCTACATGGTCGCGCCCTCGGTTATCGGCGTGCTCGCCCAGCGCCTCGCCGCCCGCATCTGCGAAAGCTGCAAGGAAGCGTACTATCCCTCGCGCGAGACCCTGCTGAAGTACTTCAAGGATGAAGGCATCACCGAGGTGCCGTTCTTCCGCGGGCGTGGCTGCCAAGCCTGCCGACACACCGGCTACAAGGGCCGCGTGGCCTTTCACGAACTCGTGCTGATCACCGAGGAAGTTCGCTCCCTGATTTCGGAAAACAAAAGTGCGCAGGAAATCACCCGGGCGGCGGCGAAGGTCGGCTACAAGCCGCTCCGCTACGATGGTCTCAAGAAGGTGCTCCTCGGCCTCACCACCATCGAGGAGATCGACCAGAATACGTCGTTCGAATGGGCGACCTAACGCTGCGGCGGCATCGCTGGCTTTCCTTGTTAACCGCCCGGCACCGTTTCGCAAACGACTGACCCGGCCAAACATCCGCATTGCGCGCTCAGGTTTTTCCGTGATGCTCCGATTTTAATTACCCCAATGCCAGACTTCCCCGTCATCGACCCCCAGGCCATCGAGAATCTTCGGGCGCTCAATCCCGACGACAATGATGAGTTTTTGCGCGAGATCGCTGGTATCTTTCTGGAGGACACCCCGCTGCGCATCGTCGAATTGGAGCAAAGCCTCGCCGCCGGAGACGCCCCGAAATTTACCCGCGCCGCCCACAGCATCAAAGGCAGCTCCGCCAATCTCGGGGCCATGGCCCTGCGGGCAGTAGCCGAGAACCTCGAGCACCAGGCGCGCAAGGACGGCATCGCGGGCGTGGCGCCCTTGGTCGATGCGATCAAGACGGAGTTTGCCCGCGCGCAAGCGGAGCTCACGAAGCTGATCGCCAAGTAACCTCGCGCGCCACCCGACGCGCGCGGTAGTTGTTTTATCGATACAGCGCCGTGGTGGGCGCGCTGGTCAGAACGTTGTACTGGCGCATCGCCAGCCGCCACCATTCCGCGAGTGAGCCCGCCGGGCAGCTCCACAGCTCGCGGTGCAGCCAGATCATCGACTCGGCGTCCATGAGCAGCGCCATCTTTTCCTTGGTCGCAAATTTGGCCGGGCCCTCGCGCAGCAAGCGCTCGCGCAACTGCACAAACCATTCGCGCGCTTCCTCGCTCGGCTTGCGCTGACGCAGCAGGGCGACGTGCAGGGCGTTGACGTAGGGATCGAGGACGGCTTGCAGCAGACCGTAGTCGGCGCGTAGCGGCTCGAACGGCGGCAAATGCCGGTAGCACTCCGCGAGATTTTGGTGGAGGCGCTTGAGCTCGTACGGCGGGGCGGTTTCCTCGGGCGTGAGGAAGATGCCGAGGCGACGCGCGCCGCGGCCCAAGCCGGCCTTGCTGAGGAAAATCGAAACCGGGACGGAGAGGACCAATCCCGCAAGGACCGGGCTAAGCCACCAGAAGAAGGCCTTGGAAACGACGAAGGCAGAGACGCCCCAGACGAGGCCAAACATCGTCTGACCACCGTGGGTAATGATGGCTTCACGCCAGTCGGTGCCATCGTCGTCGGAGCCGCGTTTCTGCGTGACCCAACCCACGCCCTGCCCGAGCAACGTGAAGATCACGAATTTGGAATTGAAGAGCATGTTGACCGGCGCGAGCAGCACGGAGACGAGGGTCTCGAGCAACGCACTTAGGACCAAGCGAGTCTTGCCGCCGAACTTTGCCACCTCCTCCCGGTTGCCGAGGGTCACGACCACACTGACGATCTTGGGCACAAACAGCAGCAGCATCGTCAAGGCAAAGAGCGTGAGCGCTTCCGGCAGTTTGAAATCGAGCCCAAAGAGCGGGGTGGTATCGCCGCCTTTGCCGTGCCCGGTGGGCGATGCCGCCACCGCAAACACATGGATCGTGCTCAGGATCATGAAGAGCAGCCAGAGCGGGGACGACACGTAACCCATCACGCCCATCAAGAGATGAAACCGGCTCGCTGGGCGGAACCCGCGCGTGGCGAGCAACCAAGCGTGTTGGATATTGCCCTGGCACCAGCGACGATCGCGCTTGGCGGAATCGATCAGTGTGGGCGGCCCCTCTTCGTAAGTGCCATCGATGTCGCCCGCGAGCCAGACGGCCCAGCCGGCCTTGCGCATGAGAGCGGCCTCGACGAAATCGTGCGAGAGGATGCGACCGCCAAAAGGCTCGCGGCCCGGCAGCTCCGGCAGCGAGCAATGATCGATAAACGGCTGCACGCGCACGACGGCGTTGTGCCCCCAGAAATTCCCCTCGTGCTGCTGCCAGTAGTTGAGGCCGGCGAGGAAGAGCGGGCTGTAGAGGCGGCTCGCAAAGGACTGGATGCGCGCAAAGAGCGTCTCGCCATTCACGATGCGCGGCGCGGTCTGGATGATGCCGACCTGCGGATTTTTTTCCATCAGCGCCACCAGTTGCACGAGCGCCTTGCCGGTCATGATCGAGTCGGCATCGAGGACGATCATGTAGCGGTAGCGACGGCCCCAGCGACGGAGGAAATCGGCGACATTACCCGCCTTCTTGTTAATCGACTGGCGGCGTTTGCGGTAAAAGATTTTCCCGAAGCCGCCCACCTGCTTGCAGAGTTCCGTCCACGCGACCTCCTCACGGATCCACTGGTTTGGCTGATTGGAATCGCTGAGGACAAAGAAATCGAAGTGCTCCAGTTTTCCCGTCTCCTGCACCGAACGGAAAACGACGCGCAGCCCTTCGAACACGCGGCTCACGTCTTCGTTAAACGCGGGCATCACGATGGCCGTCGAAGCGAGCGGCGGGTCTTCGACGCCAGCGAGCGTTTCCGTGATGCGTGAGCTGT
The DNA here is from genome assembly GCA_965227745.1 of Opitutaceae bacterium. GTDB lineage: Bacteria > Verrucomicrobiota > Verrucomicrobiia > Opitutales > Opitutaceae > GAS368. The sequence continues at coordinate 1,503,034 of OZ245769.1, forward strand.
CTCCACCGCGGTTGATGACGTAAAATCCGACGAGCGCGGTGCAGAAGCCCGCCGCGATGTGCGCAAAAAGAATCACGAAGAGCGCGAGCAGAAGCCCCTCCAGCACGCTGATGCCATCGCGCCATAGTAGGTCGGCCATGAACCACGTCGCGAGACTGGTGAGACCGAAAATCGCCGAAAAGAAAAACAACCGCCGGCGACCAAGCCGGCGCTTGTCCATATGTTCCGTCAGGTAGAGTCGCATGGCTCAGCGCGTCGCGTAGAAAATCCCCGCCAGGGCGGCGGCAAACACCAGCCAGAGCAGCAAGGCGCGGAGGATCGGCCATTTCTCAAAACGCTCCAGGGTCTCGCCCGCCGCCTCAGTGATGAGGCCGAGATCGATGGGACGCGGCACCATGCTGGAAACGGTCATATCGGGGCCGGCGAGAATCGCGCGATGTCGCATCGCGGCGGAAAATTCCTCCGGGATCGCTTGCTCATCGAGAAAGGCGTACGGCCACTTTTCCGGCCCATCGCAGAGCAACAGCGCGACGCGGCCATCGACCGCGATGCGCTCGTGCGGCTGGCCGCGCACATCGAGCACATCGGCAAACCAAAGATCCATCATCGCCTCCGTCTCCTCGGCCGCGAGCGTGGTCGGCTCCAGCGTGGGGTTGGCCTCGTGGCGGCGAGCCGCCCGCTCCAGAATCTTAATGATGAGACGGCTCTGGTGCAGCCGATTGTGGACGCGGTGGGCGCGCAGATAGTCCTCCACGCGCACGTAGGCGGCGTTCCACGCCTCCATCGTGCCCGTACGTGGGCGGAATGAACTCAGGGACTCCAGAGATAGCTCCATGTCTCCGTGAGAACATGGGGACTCTTTTTTAGGAAACAACGCAGTTCCACCGGACGCCCGCTGTTATCTGGCTTGATGCCAAAGCCGACCCTCCAAGTGCCCGTGTAATCGTTTTTCTGGACGGTTTTATAAGCGAGCTTGGCACCCTCCCCCACCCACACCTCGACCTCGATCGAGGGATCGGGCTTTTGCTGACGCAGATAATTCCCATCAAACTCGATCACGAAGCGCCGCAACTCAGGCTCATGGGTCGCCGAATGCCCGTAGCGCGTCGAGGCCGCAAAGCCGGCCGGCGGGCGAATCTGGTCGGAGAACCAGTGCAGCTTGTACTCAAACTCGATCGGCTCGCCCTCCTTCGGGAGACTTTCGGGCACCCAGTAAGCGACGATGTTATCGTTCGTCTCGTCGCTCGAGGCGAGTTCGGCCAAGCGCACGCTGCCCTTGCCCCAATTGCCGACGGGCTCGACCCAAGCACTGGGCCGGAGGTGGTAGTGCGCCTCGATGTCCTGATAGGAGTCGTACTTACGGTCGCGCTGGATCAAGCCAAAGCCCTTGGGGTTGTTATCGGAGAAGGCGGCCACGCGCGTCGCCTTGGGATTCTGTAGCGGACGCCAGAGCCATTCGCTTGCGCCGTTGAAAATCATGAGGCCATCGGAGTCGTGGACCTCGGGGCGAAAATCGCCGAAGTGATTGAGGGAATTCTCGCCGTGCCAAAACATGCTCGTGAGCGGCGCGATGCCCAGGGCCTTGGGATTCTTGCGGCAATAGACGACGGCCTTGACCTGCACGACCGTGTCGGCCCCAGGCGACACCGTGAAGCGGTATGCCCCGGCAAGGCTCACGCTGTCCATGAGCGCGTAGATCACGAATTGCTTCGCGCCCGCGACGGGGCGCTCCATCCAAAACTCCTCGAAGACCGGAAACTCCTCCCCACCGGGATCGGCGACGTTGACGGCGAGACCACGGGCGGAGAGCCCGTAGACGGTCTTCAAGCACAGCGCGCGGAAGTAGCTCGCCCCGACAAACGAGATCAGTTCGTCGGCGGGCAGATTGAGCTGGCCCAGTACGCGGAAGCCGGCGAAGCCGACGTTGTCAGGGAGATTGGCGGCGACTTTGAGCGGGCCGTACTTGAACATGTCGCGCGAAAACTTAATCGGGGTCGCCGTACGACCTGTGACCTCGGAAATTTGCACCGACTTCTGATGCACGAAGCCCGGGTGAAAAAACTGGAGCTGAAACGGCAGCTTCTCCGGGCGCCACCACGTCTTCTCGTAGTCGAACGTGATGAGGCGGTAGTCGTCGTAGCTCAGCGCGCGCAGCGACTCCGGCACCGTCGTGGGGCGCGGGGCGTACGCTTTATCGGCGAGCATTTTGGCGCGATAGCGCAGGCGCTCGAAATCAAACGCGTCGTCCGCGGCACGGAGCGAAGCCGCGAGCGCAACGAGGGAGAAGACCGCTGGCAGGAGATGACGCAGTTTCATTTGTCCAAAAAGTACGCGCGTTGTTTATCGGAAATGGGAAGCGCGGCGCGCTCCATGACCTTGAGCAAATCCTCCCAGATGAGGCGCTTTTTCTTGTTCGTCGGCTCGCGCAAAATGTAGCTCGGGTGGTACGTCACCATGAGGGGCTTGCCGGCAAACTCATGCCACTTGCCGCGCACGGCCCCGAGCGTGTCGTACTTGCCAAAGCCCAACAAGCCCTCCGCCGCAGTCTTGCCCAAGGCGACGATCACCCCGGGATTCACGATCTCGATCTGCGCGCGCAAATAGGGCAGGCAATAACGCATCTCCTCCTCCGTAGGCGGCCGGTTTCCGACTTGCGCCATGCCGGGAGCGGTCGGCATGTCGGGCCGCCAGTTCATAATGTTGCCGATGTAAACTTGTTCACGTTTCACGCCCATGCCTTGGATCATTTTGGTCAGTAATTGACCCGCAGGACCGACAAAAGGCTCCCCCTGAATCTCTTCTTCCGCCCCGGGTGCTTCCCCCACGAACATGATCGTCGCGTCAAGACTACCCACGCCGAGGACGACTTTCTTGTCCGGACGCACGGCGGCTTTGCAGACGGGGTCATTGAGCACCTGCGCGCGCAAGGCCTCCCAACGCGTTTGCTTGTCGCCCGCGACCGAAGTCACGGTGGGCGGAGGCGGGAGCGAGGGAGCTTTCGCGGCGGCGGGCTTCGGGGCGAAGTTCGGCGCCGGGGGCTCATAGGGCTTCATCACGGCCGCCGGCGCCGCTGAGGGCGTCCACGCCGGCGCCGGCGGGCGCGGCGCAGGTTCGCTGACGGGTAGCGGTGACGATGCTTTCAACGAAGCGCCCGCGGTCGCGCGCGTTTTCACGAGTTGGCGCAGGGCCAAAATGCTTTCGTCGGACACCGAAACGGTCTTTACTCCCGCCGTTTTCAGGCGACGGAGTTCGTCGGTCAGAGCGAGGAGAGCGGTGCGCATGGCGGCGGGTTACGAAGCGCGATGCGAGAGGAGTTTTTCGACGTACTTGCCGAGCAAGTCGAATTCCAAATTGACCGCGTCGCCGACCCGGCGGCCCGCCAGATTAGTGACGGTGAGCGTGGTCGGAATGAGCCACACGGCGAGGCTATCGCCCTCGACTTCGGCGACGGTGAGCGAGATGCCATCGATGGCGATGCTGCCCTTGTGGATGACGTGGCGACCACTGTTTTTCGGGCCGCGCACGCGGAGGTAGTAGTCATTGCCGCGCTGCTCGAAGACCTCGACGGTGCCGAGTCCATCGACGTGCCCGCTGACGAAGTGCCCGCCGACCTTGCCATCGAAGCGCAGACTGCGCTCGAGGTTCACGCGTGAGCCGGCGACGAGGGACGGGAAATTAGTGAGGCGGCGGGTTTCCTCCAACACGTCGAAGGAAAACGACGTGGAGTCGAAAGATGTGACCGTGAGGCAGCAGCCGTTGACGGCGACGCTATCCCCCAGCGCGACGCCCGCGAGGGCAAGCTCGGCGGCGATTTGGAGACGCCACGATCGCTCGCCCTGCGTGAAGGCGACGACGCGGCCCGTTTCTTCCACGATTCCAGTGAACATGGACTGAAAGAAATTTAGTTCAGCTTCACGCGCAACACGGCGGTTTCGCCGCCGCGGCTGACGAGCATGACAAACTCGGCGCGGGCCTGATCTTTTTCGATCTCGGCGAGCTTCGCGGTCGCCTCGGCAAAAGTCTTGGCCTCCGTGCCGTCGATTTCCTTGATCCAGTCTTCCTCGCGGAGGCCGGCGATGGCGGACGGGCTGCTGGGCTTGACGAAGTGGACGATGACACCGGTAGCGGTGCCCGCCTTGGCGCGGCGCTCGATGGCGTCGCCGTACACAAACTCGCGGCCCGTGAAGCCGAGGCGCTCGAAATATTTCCGCTCGGCTTCGCGCAGGAGCTTCGGCTCTTCGCCGAGGGTAACCTTGAGCTCGACGCGTTCGCTGCCGCGCAGGACGGTCAGGGCGAGCGTATCACCCGGGGCACGACGATCGATCTCGTGTTCGAGCCACGTCACGACGACGCGGTCGGGCTTGAGTTGCGGGAGGGGCTTGCCATCCAGCGCGAGTATGATGTCGCGGTCTTTGAGACCGGCCTTTTGCGCGGGGCTGCCTTCGAGCACTTCGCTGACGACGGTGCCGGACTGCGATTCCAGTTTCAAAAACTTCGCGACCTCGCGATCCATCGCCTCAAGGCCGTACGCGCCCAGCCACGCGAGCGGGCGACCGGAAACGTTTTTCGGGATGCGACCGAAGTTGGGCACGATTTCCTCGGCGAGCGTGAAGGCGCTGCTCTCCTCGACATTCACGAGTAAGATCTGATCACCACGCACGCGGCGCGAGAACTGGAGGTAACTTTGGCCGAAAGACGATGCGGCGAGGCCGATCAATTCGCCATCGCGATTGAATACGGGCAAGCCCGGCGCTGCGACCTCGTGCTGCGCGATACCCGTGCGCTGCGGCAGCGATTGGATGAGCGCCATGTGACTCTGCATGATGTAAGGCGCAAAATCCTCGTCCTTGTTGCGCAAACCGATGCCCCAAACGAAATCGGCGAGGGCCACCTTAGCGGCGCCACCTCCCTTGGCCGCAAAAGTGGTCACCGGCGTCAGCTTCGCGCGAGTGGCGGCATCGGCGCGGACGAAGTGCCAGCCCGTGTAGGCATCCTGGCCGAGGTACTCGGCGGGCGTGCTCGCGGCGTCGCCGGGCAGGTACACTTTGAAGTCCTTGAGCTGCCACGTCGCGGCGCGCGGATCGACTGCTCCGGAGGGGATGATGATCGTGCCATTGGCATCGACGACGGTGCCCATCGAGATGGTGGGGCGGCGTTCGGTTTCCGTCTCGGTCACGTACTCGATGGCGACGACGGACTTGGTGCGCTCGGCCCACAACGTGGGCAGATCAGCAGCAGCACGGAGCCCGACGGCGGCGGTCAGCCACAGGGCGAGAAAGAGCAGGCGGGACTTCATGGTTTCAGAATGTAGAGCGAGACGCGGCGGTTGCGCTGCACCTCGAAAAGCGTCGGCGCGGGCTTGGCGTCGTAGGTCGCCTGCGCGGCCTTGATGACATCCAAAGAGGTCACCGGTTGCTCATTGATCTTCGTAATTATGTCACCGCGCGTGAGACCGGCCGCGGCGGCCGGGAAGCCCGGCTGCACGCCGATCACCAGCGCGCCGAGGGCATCGTCGAGTTGGTTCTCGCGGGCGTAGGCGCGGGAGACCTTGCGCACGCTGACGCCCCATTTTTCGAGCGCCCACTCCTCCCCGACCCGGCTTTCTAGTTTCTCGGTGACGACGGAGTAATCCTTGGTCTCGGTGCCGCGCTTTACGCTGAGCGTGAGCGAGGTGCCGACGGGCTGGCTGGCGATAAGGTTTTGAATCGGCGGAAGCTGCTCGGGAAAGCGCCCGTCGATCTTTACGCCATTCATCGCGAGGACGACGTCACCCGCGCGGAGGCCGGCCTTGGCGGCGGGCGAGCCCGGGTCGATGCTATCGACGAGCAAGCCGGTATTGCTCGCGAGCGAGTAGAAGTTTTCCAGATCCTGCAGCGCGCGCGGCACGAGGCCGATATAGGAACGCGTGATCGCACTGCCCTCTTTCACCAGCCCGGCGACGATCCGCTGGGCGGTGCTCGAAGGGATGGCGAAACCGAGATTGTTGGCGCCGTTGAAACCGCGCGCGCTGATGCCGATGACCTTGCCATCCTCGGTGACGAGCGGCCCGCCGGAGTTGCCGGGGTTGATCGCGGCGTCGGTCTGGAGCCAAGTGTTGAACATGCCGGTCTCGTAGCCGTTGATGCCGCGCACGTCCTCGAGGTACTGGCGGTTGTTGGAAATGATCCCGCGCGTCACGGTGCGGGTCAGGCCGTAGGGTGTGCCGACGGCAAAGACCGTCTCACCGGGAAAAAGTTTGTCGCTATCGCCGAAGTCGGCATGGGCGAACTTGAGGTTACGCTTTTTTACGTCGGCGAGGTCGATGCGCAGGAGTGCGAGGTCGGTCCAGTGATCCCAGCCGACGAGCTTGGCGGAGACGCGCTCGAGGTTGGCGAGCGTGATATTGATCTCGATGGCCCGCGGGCTGGCGACGTGGGCATTAGTTAAGATGAGGCCGTCGTCGGAGAGGATCACACCCGAGCCGATGCCGCCCGTAAAGCGCTTGGCACCCGCCTCGACCGCGACCTCGCGAACATCGATGCGGACGACCGACTCCAGCAACTGGTTAAACCCCTTGCTCATCCCCACGGCCCGGGCCGGTGCGGCGAGCGCACAGGCGAGGAGGAAAACGAGCGTAAGCGCAGGGATTGACCGGGCGGAGAAAGGTTTCACAGTGGCGGGTTCTTATACGATGGCTACCAAGTGCACTGACTACAACTTCCACGAAATCGAGCCGCACTGGCAATCTTTCTGGGAGCAAAATCGCTCGTTCCGCGCCGAGAACATCTCGTCGAAGCCGAAATACTACGTGCTCGACATGTTCCCCTATCCGTCGGGCGCGGGCCTGCACATCGGCCATCCCGAGGGTTACACGGCCACCGACATCATCGCCCGCTACAAGCGCGCCAAGGGCTTCAATGTTCTCCACCCCATCGGCTGGGATTCCTTTGGCCTGCCCGCAGAGCAGCACGCGGTTAAAACCGGGACGCATCCCGCCACGAACACGGCGGCGAATATCACGAATTTCAAACGCCAGATCAAGGCGCTGGGCTTCTCGTATGATTGGGAGCGTGAACTCGCGACTACGGACGCGAATTACTACCGCTGGACGCAGTGGATTTTCCTCCAGCTCTTCGCGCGTGGCCTCGCCTATGTCGACGAGCGCCCCGTGTGGTGGTGCCCGGAGCTGCGCACGGTGCTGGCGAATGAAGAAGTGATCGACGGCAAGAGCGAAGTCGGCGGCTTTCCCGTCGAGCGTCGCAATCTCCGCCAATGGGTGCTGCGCATCACCGCGTACGCGGAGCGCCTCATCGCGGACCTCAAGGACGTCGACTGGCCCGACTCCACGAAGCGCATGCAGGAGGCGTGGATCGGCCGCAGCGAAGGTGCGGAGATTCATTTTGAGCTGGAGAAGAAATCGCTCGGCTCGCTGAAGATTTTCACCACGCGGCCCGACACCTTGTTCGGCTGCACCTACATGGTCATCGCGCCGGAGCATCCGCTCGTCGACGCGCTCTCGACGGCTGAGCAAAAGCCGGCCGTCGAAGCCTACCGCAAAAAGGCGGCGTCCAAGAGCGACCTCGAGCGCACCGACCTCGCGAAGGACAAATCGGGGGTTTTCAGCGGTTCGTATGCGATCAATCCGGTCAATGGTCAGCGCGTGCCGATCTGGGTCGCCGACTATGTCCTCATGGGCTACGGCACCGGTGCCATCATGGCGGTGCCGGCGCACGATGAGCGCGACTACGAATTCGCCATCCAATACTCGCTGCCGATTATACAAGTCATCGAGGGCGGCGCGGACGTGAAGCTGCCCTTTGTCGGCGACGGCAAGGTGATCAACTCGCCCGGCTACGACGGCATGGCGTGGCCCGACGCGAAGAAGAAAATCACCGCCGAACTCGCCGCGCGTGGCGTCGGCAAAGCCACCGTTAACTACAAGCTGCGCGACTGGCTGTTCTCGCGCCAACGCTACTGGGGCGAGCCCTTCCCCATCGCGTGGGTCAGCGAAGCCGACTACGCCAAGGCCAAGGCCGTGCGTGGCGATTCCCTGCCGCCGACGCCGGTCACTTTCACGAGCGAGGGCGTGACGCACTATGCCCTGCCCCTGCCGGCGAGTTCGCTGCCGTTGGTGCTGCCCGAGGTGCAATCTTATCTGCCGAGTGGCACGGGCGAAAGCCCGTTGGCCAACGTCACCGAGTGGCTGGAAATCTGGCTGAATTACGAGACTGGCGCCGCCGTGCCCGCCTCGCAGCCGCGCCCGGTCGGCGAAGCGTGGGTGCACGCCCGGCGCGAGACGAATACGATGCCGCAGTGGGCCGGCTCTTGCTGGTACTACCTGCGCTTCCTCGATCCGAAAAACGATCAGGCGTTCGCCTCGCCCGAGGCCCTGAAATACTGGGGTGTGCCCGACCTCTACGTCGGCGGCGCGGAGCACGCGGTGCTGCACCTGCTCTACGCGCGTTTCTGGCACAAGGTGCTGTTCGACCTCGGCGTCGTCCCGCAGACGGAGCCGTTTACCAAGCTGTTTCACCAAGGCATTATCTTGGGCGAGGACGGCGAGAAGATGTCCAAGAGCCGCGGCAATGTCGTCAATCCCGATACGATCATCCAATCGCACGGCACGGATACGCTGCGCATGTACCTGATGTTCCTTGGGCCGCTCGAGGCGATGAAGCCTTGGAGCATGTCCAACATCGAGGGCGTGCACCGCTTCTTGCAAAAAGTCTGGCGCGAATGCCTCGGCCGAGAAGGTGAAGTCAACGCGAAGATCTCCGACACCGCCACCGACTCGCCGGAATTGCTCAAGCTCTTGCACGAGACGATCAAGAAGGTCGGAGAAAAGATCGAGGCGATGCAGTTCAATACCGCCATCTCTGACATGATGGTATTCACAAACGCCCTACAAAAGGCGCCGCAGGTGAGCCGCGGCACGGTGCTGAGCTTCCTCCAGTTGCTGGCCCCCTTCGCGCCTCACCTCGCCGAGGAGCTGTGGCACCGCGTGGGTGGTGGGCAGGACACCACCTCGATCCAGCAAATCGCCTGGCCGGTCTTCGATCCGAGCAAACTCACCACGAGTGAGGTAAAACTCGTGTTTCAAGTGAATGGCAAACACCGCGGCGATCAGCTCGTGCCGGTTGGATTGTCGCAAGACGAAGCCCTCGCCGCCGCGCGCGCTAACCCGCGAGTCATCCCCCAGTTGGAAGGGAAAAACATTAAGCGTGTCATTTATGTCCCAGGGAAGATTTTGAATATTGTCGTCGAATAAGATAGGGAAAACTCTGGGCTTGCCAAGACTAGGGTCTAACCCCCAGTTTGGATCTAGCTTATTACTATCTTCCGGCTTCAATCGTAAAATCTCCCATGAACACCGTTCGCTCCTCTTCCGTCGACCGCCTCGTGGCGCTGATCGGTACCATGGCGCTCGTGACCGTGTTGCCCACGACGGCGTTCGCGCAGGGCAAGAAGAAGAATCCCACCAGCAAGGTTTACATCACGGATGTCCAGGGTGAGGGCCAAATCGACATTGGTGAGAGCATCCAGGACCTGACGAAGAAGTCGGTCTACAATGCCCAGGGCACCGTGATCGAGACGAAGAAAGCCGAAAAGGACGAGGACAAGGATAAGATCTTCTCGACGATGGTGTATTCCAACGGCACCGGCGCCTACTTCGATCAGGACACCCGGGTCGAGGTGAAGAAATTCCTTCAGGAGCCGTTCACACCCAATCGCGTCGATAACGAAGTCGAGCCCTCGATCTCGCAGACCCAGGCCTTCCTCGTCCGCGGCACGGTCGGCCTCTGCAACAGCAAGCAGGTCGCCGGGAGCAACATGGTCTACGCGACGCCGCAGGGCTCGGTGAATATCCGCGGCAAAAAGGTCGTGATCGAAGCCAACGAGGGTGAGACCAAGATTTCCATGCTCGACGGTGATAGCACCGTGCGAGCCGGCTCCACCGACATGGGTGGCCAGGTCATTCGCGCCGGCGAACAGGCGATCATCCGTCCGGGCGTCAACGGTGCCCCCGCTACGATTCAGATTCAGCGCATCCCGCAGAATGAAGCCGCCAAGCTCGACGACAAGGTGGCCTCGGCGTGCATGGCCAAGAAGACCGTCTATTTCGAAGTCAAGGAGCAGCAAAGTCTCAATCTCGGCGGCCCGGGCGGCAATGCCCCGACCGACGATCCGTCGGCCGACGGCACCATCACCGCGTTCGACAATACGACGAACAATAACACCAGCAGCGTGGGCCGGGGTGAAATCATCGCCGTGCCGATCGTGCCGTCGAATACGTCGAGCACCGAGACGGCCGTGAGCGAGAATATCATCGTGCAGCCGCCGACGACTCCCGGGCCTTAATCTCCGCTTCGACTTATCCGGCTGATGAACACTTGGGGGAAAATTCGTGCAGGCATCGCGACGGTCTTGGCCATGAGCCTCGCTTGCTCACCCGCTCATGCGCTCGTCACGCTGAATGACAGCCACGATCACATTTTTGTAAACGGGTCGTTCTCCGTCGCTCACGATTCCAATGTTTACGCTTCGTCCGGCAGCGCCGGCGATTACGTCTACAGTTCTGGCTTCAGCGTCGACTACCAGCGCCGGGCCGGGTGGATCGGCGTTAATGCCGGTATCAGCATGTCCGTCGGCCTCTACGGAAAGCTGAAGAAGGAAAACTTTAGCAACCCGTCGTACTCGCTGGAACTCACCAAGCAAAGCGGCCGCACGACCGGTTCGTTCACCCTGAGCGGTGCGCGTGAGAGCCGCGCCGACTCCGCTGTTAACGTTCGCAGCAGCTCTTGGAATTACAACGCGGGTCTTAACTTCAAGTACCCCGTCAACGAGCGCTTCACCGTTTCGGGCGGCTTGGCTTACAGCGGACGCAAGTACATCGACGAGTCGATCCTCACCAATCTTTCCACTTACGCCGGCAACGTGGATGTCTTTTACGTGTTCACCAACGAGCGCGACCTCGTGGCCGGTTATCGCTACCGTTACACGGAAACGGGCCGCTCCACTTCGTCAGTGGACAACGCCATCACGGGCGGCATCAGCGGTCGCATCATCAGTGGCGTAAACGGTTCCTTCCGTATCGGCTACCAGACTCGCACTCCTCGCCCCCGCAAGAAGCTGAATGCTGACGAATATAGCGGGCTGACGATGAGCAGCGCGGCAAGCTATGCTGTGAACCGTAAACTCACGTTCAACGGCACGCTTTCCAAGGATTTCTCGACCACGGCAACCGATACGAATGTCGACACCACTACCGCTGGCATAGAGATGAACTATGCGCGCAACGTGCATTGGACTTATTTCGCCGGCGCCGGTTGGGGCGATACCCGCTTTCTCGGTGAAAAAGGCCGCGTCGTACTCGCGCCCGGTCCACCCGCCATCCTCGGAGTCAACCGCCACGACAACTTCGCCAATTGGAGCGTAGGCGTTAACTATTCCCTGAACGAACATTTCCGCGCCACGTTTACGTACGCGTGGTTTAAGAATTGGTCCACGACCTCCTTCGGCGATTTCGTCCGCAACAGCTGGAATCTCACTCTCACTTCTCGCTGGTAATATTCACCCGCCATGAATCCGCTCCGCCTCTCTTTTGTTCGCTTCTGCCTCGCCGCCTTCGTCTGCGGTTTCGCCTTCATTTCTTCCAGCCGTGGCCAGTCCGCGCCGACCGCGCCCAGCAGCGAGGCGCCCAAGGCCGTCTCGTATCGGCTCAGCCCTTCGGATGTGCTGAGTCTCTCCGTGATCGGTGAACAGGAACTCAATTCCGCTAACAAGCGCATCGACGCAAACGGTAATATCCTTCTCGCGCTCATCACCGACCCGATCCACGTCGCCGGCCTGACGGTGGCAGAGGCGCAAAAGGCGATCGAGTCAGCTTACAAGGAATATCGTATCCTGCGCAATCCGCAGGTCTCGATCAACATCGAGCAGTACACTCCTCGCGAGGTGAACATCTCTGGTATGGTTAAGACGCCCGGCAAGTATCCCCTCGCCCCGGAGACCCCGATGACCCTGAAGGATCTCGTCCTCAAGGCCGGTGGTTTCTCCGACACCGCGAACGGAAAACAAGTGCGCGTCAGCCGCACGGGGGCCGACGGCGTGCCGAAGGTTTTCATCAAAGACGTGGACGCGGTGATCCGCAGCAAGGTCACGAACAGCGCAGATGGCGCCTTTGTTCTCGAACCCGGTGACACGGTCTACGTCCCGGAAAAAATCATTTAACGCACTGCTCCGATGGCTGAAACTTCCTCCCCTGTTAAGCAACCGCCTGCTCCTCCATCCGCTCCTCGCGGCAATGAGGAGGATGTAGTCGAGCGTCGCACGCTGCGCGACTACTACATCATCCTGCGGGAGCGCCTCTGGATCGCCCTGCCGCTTGCGCTGCTCGCCGCCGTCGGCTACGGCTATTGGAAGATGCGGGAGATCCCCTCCTATTCAGCCACGGCCACCATGCGTTTCGAGAAGCCGGATACGGTTCTCGCCACGGCCAATGTCGTCGATGTCGCTGTCCGCAATGACATCGATATGAACACGCACATCCAGACCCTGATGAGTGCCCGGATGGCTAAGAAGGTGAAGGAGTCTTTCACCCCCGAGGAGCAAAAGATTCTTTGGCGCGGCCCTCTGAAATACCTCCCCCCCGGCACTCAGCCCAACGGCGATTTACCCTTGGGCTGGATGCAGGCTGTGCCCGTTCGCAATAGCTACCTTATCAGCATCAACGTTTCCCACCAGGACGGCGAGGCCGCCATGATGGTCGCCAATCGCTACGTGAAAACGTTCATGGAAGACCTCCTTGAAAGCGCCAGCGGCAAGAATGGCGAAGCCGTTAAGTACCTCGGCCAGCAAGCCGACCGCCTCAAGGTCGAGTCCGAGCAGGCTGAGCAAAAGCTGCAGAAATACATGAAGGAGAAAAATCTCCTCTCGCTCGATAGCTCCAAGGACATCGTTACTGAGGCGCTGAAAAAAGTGGGCGGTAACCTCATCTCCGAGCGCCTCCGCCTGCGCGAAGTCGAAAATCAGTACAACCAAGTCCAAGCCTTCAAAGCCGAAGGTCGCAACCTGCTCGAAATTGCTTACATCGGTGGCCACGGGGCTGTCCCTGGTCTCAAGACCCAGCTCAACTCGTTGGAGCAAGAACGCATCCTCCTCGCTGAGCGCTACCTCGACCTTCACCCGAAGATGATCGAGGTCACGAATCGCATCGTCACCACTCAAGACCAACTCGAGAAGGCCAAGGAGCTCGCGATTGCGGACCTCAAGACCCGACTGGCTGACGCCCAACAGAGCGTCCGCACGCTCGAAGAAGAGTACGCCAAACACGAGAAGCAGAACCTAGAACTCGGCGATCTCAGCATCGAGTACCGCACCTTGCGCGACCAAGCGGAGATCGCGAAGGCCAACTACCGCGGCGTTCTCAACCGCATGAACGAGGCTCGCACTGTCACGACCCTCGAAAAAATCCCGCTGAGCCCGCTTGATGACGCCCAAATGCCGGGCGCCCCCTCCTCGCCCAACAAAGGCGCGATCACCCGCACGGCTGTAGGTATCGGCGTGATTGTCTTCCTCGGTATTGCCGTGGGCCTAAGTTTCATCGACGACCGTATCAAGAGCGCTTGGGACGTCGAGTCCTTCATCGGAGCCAACTTGCTCGGCATCATCCCCGACATCTCCAACATGAAGGACGAGGAGAAATACACCCTCCTTCTCGACAACAAACAGGCGCCGGGAGTCGAAGCGTTCCTCGGCGTTTACAGCTCGATTAAAATCCACTCCAAACTGGATTTCCCGAAGTCGATTCTCGTCACCAGCACGATTCCTGGCGAAGGCAAGACGCTCATCTCCTGCAACGTCGCCGGCAGCTTCGCCCGTCACGGCAAGAAGACGCTGCTCGTCGATTGCGATCTTCGTCGCCCGATGCTGCACCGCCACTTCAAGCAGCAGAATAATGCCGGGCTGATCCCTTGGTTTGAGAGCGGCGCTTCGATGGAAGGTGATCTCGCGAATAATCCGAGCCTCGGTATCATCAAGGTCGGCGAAAATCTCTCCCTCCTCTGCTCCGGTGGCCGTTCCAAGAGCCCCACCGAGTTCCTCGAGAACCCCGTTTTCGGTGTTCTCCTCGAGCGCCTGAAGAAGGAATACGATCTCGTGATCGTGGATTCGCCGCCGCTGGGTGCCGTCACCGATTCCCTCCTCATCGCCGAGCGCATCGACGAAGTCGTCTACGTGTGCCGCTTCAATCGCGCCTATCGCAAGCACATCCGCCTTTACATGCGCGCCCTGCGCAACGGTAAGAACGAAGTTCTCGGCGTCGTGCTCAACGGTCTTTCCGCGCGCCGCATCGAGTACTATTCGAACTACCGGTACTACCGCAGTTACAAAAAGTATTACGGCGCGCAGACCTAAGAACTTTAGCCGGATCGATGGCCTATTTTCCAAGCCGCGCTTTTACAGCGCGGCTTTTTCTTGGCCGCGTTTGCCCGCCGACACCTAAATTTCCGCCTTCCGCCCGCGCCGCCCGCCCGCAACACTTGCCCCGTGCCGTCGCCTTCCGCCTTTCTCCCTGCCAACTTCGACCCGCGCAAACCCGTCGTCCTCATCGCCGGTCAGGGCATCTATCCGATGCTGATCGCCGCTGCGGTGCGCGCCGCTGGGATTCCGCTCCGGCTCGTGGCTTTCGAGGAGGAAACTCGACCCGATTTAGTCGCTTCGTTTCCCGAGGCAGAGGCCCGCACCATCCTCGTCGGTCAAGTTGGCAAAATGCTCAAAGCCCTCCGCGAGTTCGAGGCGGGCTACGCCATCATGGCCGGCCAGATTACCCCGCGTCGCCTCTTTAAGGGTCTTCATCCTGACCTGAAGGCCGTGCGGATCCTCGCCGGGCTCAAGCGCCGCAATGCGGAAACGATCTTCGGCGCCATCGCGCAGGAGATTGAGGAGATCGGCGTGAGCTTGCTCGATGCCCGCTCGTTCATGGATGCGCATCTCGCGGTGCCCGGCTGCATGACCGGGAAAAAATTCCCCATCGAAGACGATTACTTGGAGCACGGCATTTTGATCGCCCGCGAGTCTGCCCGCCTCGACATCGGCCAGGGCTGTGTCGTCCGCAAAGGCACCGTCCTCGCCGTCGAGGCCTTTGAAGGCACCGATGAGATGCTGCGCCGCGCGGGGACGTTCAAGACCGACGAGGCCCTCTTTGTCAAAACGGTCAAGACCCGCCAAGACTGGCGCTTCGACGTGCCCTGCTTTGGCTCCCGCACGCTGGAGACGATGCGCGAGGCCCATCTTTCCGCCGCCGCGCTGGAGGCCGGCAAGGTCATCATCCTCGACCGCCCTGCGGTGGTGGAGCAGGCCCGGGCCTGGGGCATCAGTCTCTTTGGCTTCGAGTAGGCCAGACCGGGGCGCTCCCTTGCTTGCACTTCGCCGCCCGTCGCGCACATTCCCGCCATGCAAAACGACGTAGTCGCCGTTACCATCAAGGGGGTCATGCCTACGCCCAATGGCTGTGCCGTGTTTCTGGGCAACGACGAGAAAATTTTTGTGATCTACGTCGATCCCTCTGTGGGCAACGCCATCCAGATGACGGTGAATGGCGTCAAGAAAGACCGTCCCCTCACCCATGATCTGATCGGCAGCATGCTGCTCGGCCTCGGTGCGCGCGTGGAGCACGTCGTCGTCAACGACGCCAACAAAGACACTTTCTTCGCCCGCATCCTCCTCCGGATGGAAAATGAGCTCGGCAAGAAAATCATCGAGCTCGATGCCCGCCCGTCGGATTCCATCGTGCTCGCCCTCCAGCAAAAGCGCCCGATCTACGTCGCACGCGAAGTCTTCAACAACGCTCCCGATATGACCGAAATCCTCGAGCGCGCGCTGAAGCAGCAGGCCGAGGAAGGTGAGGCCGAAGACGAGTGAGCACTCCCCTCCCCGCTCCGATTCTTGGCGGTCAGCCTCTCACGGCCCTCGCGCCGATGCAGGATGTCACCGACCTCGCCTTCATGGGTGTAATCGCTCACTACGGTGCGCCCGACTATTTCTTCACCGAGTTCTTTCGCGTCCACGCACAGTCGCGGCCGGAAAAACACATTCTTCGATCCATCGATGAAAACGCCACCGGGCGTCCCGTTTTCGCCCAGCTCATCGGCGAGGACCTGCATCACATGGCCCGCACGGCGGAGGAGTTGCTGAAACACAATGTCGCGGGCATCGACCTGAATCTCGGCTGTCCCGCGCCTAAAGTTTACAAGAAGAACGTCGGTGGCGGCCTGCTCCGCGACCCCGAGCGCATCGGCGAAATCCTTGCCACCCTCCGCGCCATCGTGCCCGGTCTATTCACGGTAAAATGCCGTATCGGCTTCGATGATACGTCGCCCTTTGACCGCGTGCTGGAGTTGGTCAACGAGCACCGCGTTGACCTTCTCAGCGTGCATGGGCGCACCGTGAAAGAGGCCTACCGCAGCGAGGTGCACTACGATTTCATCGCCCATGCCGTCTCCCGCGTGCGCTGCCCCGTGCTGGCCAATGGTAACGTCCTCTCCGCCCGCCGCGCAGCCGATGTCATCGACCAGACGCGCGCCGCCGGCGTGATGATCGGTCGCCACGCCATTCGCAATCCGTGGATCTTCCGCCAATGCCGCGAGATTTTCGCCGGGCAGCCGGTGACTCGACTCAGCCTGGCCGATGTGCGCGACTACGTGGAGCGCCTCTACCGCGCGACCACGCAGCCCGGGCTTCTCGAGCGTTACCACGTCAACAAGATGAAGAAGTATCTCAACTTCGTCGGCCAGAGCGTGGACCCCACCGGGGCCTTCCTCTACGATATGCGCCGCGTCGAGACCGAGGCCGAACTCTTCGCCGTTTGCGACCGCCATCTCCTCGCCGACCCTTCAGCCGAATTCGTCCCCGAGCCCTACCCCGGCGTAATCGCCCGCCCAAATTGCGAGACGCCCAGCGGAGCAAGCGACGGCTGTTCGCTCGAAACGATCACGGCGTAACGGTAGGGCGCATTATCCCTAACGCGCCGCTCAGGATGCGCGCACCACGAAGGTGCGGCAGCTTCCGGACAAGCCGCGCTTAACCTCCAGCCATCTCACTCGAGACCCAGCACTTTGCGGCCCGTCTCCGAAATCATCTGTGGGGTCCATTGCGGGTCCCAGACGATGTGGACTTTCGCCGCTTCGACCGTGGGCAGGCGCGCGATTTTTTCCCGCGCATCCTCCGCGATAACCGGCCCCATGCCGCAGCCCGGCGCGGTGAGCGTCATCTTCACCTCCACGGCGTGAGCCCCGGCAGCGGTCTTTTCGATCGAGAGATCGTAGACGAGCCCGAGATCGACGATATTCACCGGAATCTCCGGATCGAAGCAGGTCTTGAGCGCTTCCCACACCGTCTGCTCGCTGAAGTCTCCGGTCACCGGCTCTTCGCCCATGGCTACGGGCGTATAGCCGGCGATGGCAGCGACGTCCTCCTTGGCAATGCGGAAAAGCCCGCGATCCGTGCGCACGGTCACATTGCCTCCGAGCGTTTGCACGATGTGCACCGGTGTTCCGGCGGAGAGCGTGACGCGGTCACCCGCGGGAATGACTGTCGCCGTAACGTCCGTCGTTAGAGAATTGCTCATGAAATAAAAACTCAGCGCACCGTCAGATTGAGCGGCAGGCGCGCGTAGACACCCTGCGGATCATTAAAGGTCTTCAAGACTTTCACCTCATTCTCGATGCGCTGCGCGATCTGCATCGCGAGTCCGGGCGCACGAGCATTGTTCGGCGTGATCTTCTCGAGGATATCCTGCACCGCCTCGAAGAGCTCCTTCGGGCGCGGGTACTCCACGAGTTGATAATCGGGCGCGAGCTTCGCCTGATTAACCGCGTAGGCGATGGCGGCATCGAGCCCACCGAGTTCATCGACGAGACCGAGCTTCAGCGCCTCACTGCCCGACCACACGCGGCCTTGGGCGATCTCCTCGACCTTCTCGCGCTTCAATTTGCGCGCCTCGGCAACCTTGCCGACGAACTCGCCGTAGATCCAGTCGACCATCCGCTGGAATACCTGCAACTCCTCCGGGGTCTTCGGCCGCGAGATGGAAATGACATCGGCAAACTTGCCCGTCTTCACGGCGTCGAAGGTAAGGCCGAAATCGTTCGAGAGCTTCTTGATGTCGAATTGCACGCCAAACACGCCAATCGAGCCCGTGATCGTGGTCGGCTCCGCAAAGATGCGATCACCATACGCTGCGATCCAATAGCCGCCGGAAGCTGCGTAGCTGCCCATCGAAACGACGACCGGCTTCACCTTCTTCGCGAGACGGATTTCCCGCTGGATTGTCTCCGAAGCCGAAGCGCTGCCGCCCGGGCTGTTAATGCGCAGCACGATGGCTTTCACATTTTCGTCCTGTCGCAGTTTGCGCAGCTCGCGCGAGAAGCGCGAGCCACCCACATCGTTGGAATCGCCTTCCCCATCGACGATCTCGCCCTCGGCATACACGACCGCGACGCGGCCTTTGCCGACATTGGCCACCGCCTCTTCGATCCCCTTCACTGGCGTAACGGCGATGTCCTTCGCGATTTTAGCGTAGTCCGTGAGATTGATCTGCTTAAAGGGTTGCTTCGACCCAGCGCGGCCGGTCTTGGCCTTAAGATCGTCGTAGATCTCGTCGCGATACGCGATGCGGTCGACGAGTTTGGCTTCCTTGGCCTTCTCGGGACGAATCAGGCCTTCCGTATCCACGGTCGCTTGGATCTGCTTCACCGAAATTCCTCGTGCCGCCGAGACATCCGTGAGCATACCACCCCAGATATCATCAAGGAGCTTCTGCAATTGCTCGCGGCTCTCCGGACTCATGTCCTTGCGCGTGAACGGCTCCACCGCCGACTTGTACTTGCCGACTCGCGTCACCTGGACGCCAATGCCGTATTTCTCAAAGGCCCCGGCATAAAACATCGGTTCGCTCGCGAGCCCGGGCATGATGATCATGCCGTAAGGATCGAGGGCCACTTCACTCGCCACGGAAGAAAGATAGTAGTCCTTGGTTGTCGCGTTTGTAAGGTAGGCATTCACCGGTTTGCCCGCCGCTTTTACTTGAGCGAGCGCCGCGCGCACTTCCTTGAGCGCTGCATAACCCGAACCGAAATCCGCCGCCCGCAACTCACCCGTGATAAACACGCCCGCGATGCGATCATCCTTGGCCGCCGCCTGCAACGAGCGGGTGACTGTGCGCAATTGCAGGTCGTCGTGGCGTCCGCCAAAAGGCCCGAGGTCAACCGCTGGCGGGGCATCGGTGATATTCGCTGAGAGGTCGAACACGAGGTAGGAGCCCTTCTCGAAATCCGGATCAGACTTTTCGCCACCGCTCATGGCGACAATCGCCCCGATGAAGCCAATAAACAGCACCAGCGCGCCGCCGGTAAAAATGCAGAGCGCGACCAACGTGCCCAGCAGCGAGGTGAAGAAATTTTTCATGCGCAGTTGGCACCGTAGTCGCTTTCTCTCGTTCCTCCAGTAGAAAGCGAAATACTCACTCTCCCATCATGCTCGTGTCCATCGTGCCGATATTTCACCCTGCTGACACGTTCGGCGCCACGAACGAGTTGCGCCCGCCGCGCGCTTAGCCATCTTACACGCCCATGAGCGAGCAAAAGGAAAAGGAACTCCTCACTACGAACCGCAAGGCTCTCTCCATCAATCTGGAGGAGCCCATCTACGGGACGTTTGCCGAAATCGGCGCCGGCCAGGAGGTGGCCCGCATGTTTTTCCAAGCCGGCGGTGCGTCAGGTACGATCGCCAAGTCGATCTCCGCCTACGACATGTCGTTCAGCGATGCCATCTATGGCAAAGCCCCGCGCTACGTCTCGCGCGAACGCCTCGGGCTGATGCTCGACCACGAGTATAATCTGCTCCTCGAGCGTTTGGCCACCCAACGCGGTGAGCGCACGACCTTCTTCGTCTTCGCCAACACTGTCGCGGCCCGCAATTTCAAGGGCACCAACGAAGCCCACGGCTGGCTCGGCGTCCGCTTCCAGACCGCCCCCGGCAGCCCCCCAAGCGACATCGTCCTGCACGTCCGCATGTGGGATAAGGAAAACGTCCTCCAGCAACAGGCGCTCGGCATCATCGGTGTCAACCTCCTCTACGGCGCCTTCTTCTACCGTAACGACCCGCAGAAGTTCACGATGTCGTTGCTCGATAATCTCACGCCCGACCGCATCGAGGTCGACATGCTGAAGTTCGCCGGCCCGGCCTTCACCGGCGTCGATAATCGCTTGATGTCGCTCGCGCTGGTGCAGCATGGGCTAACCAACGCCGTGATGTTCGGCTCGTCCGGTGAAGTTCTGCAACCGTCCGAGGTCCTCTACAAAAAGGCGATCCTCGTCGAGCGCGGCAGCTTCCGCCCGGTGACCCACGTCAATGTCGACATGCTCAATTGCGCCACTGCGCAATTTGTCCAAGAGCCCAACGTAAAGGGCAAGGACGTCGTCGTGCTCATGGAGATCACGATGAACAATCTGCTCGCCGCCGGTGAGCTCGACGCCCGCGATTTCCTCCATCGCGTCGATCTCCTCGCCGACATTGGCTTTACCGTCCTCATTTCCAACTACTCCGAGTACTACCGCCTCACCTCTTATTTCCGGCGGTACACGAAGGAGATGATCGGCGTCGCGATGGGCATCAACAACCTCCTCGAGATCTTCAACGAGAAGTACTACGAACACCTCGAGGGCGGCATTCTCGAATCCTTCGGCCGACTCTTCCGCAATTCCGTCCGCCTTTACATTTACCCGATGCGCCAGGAGGCCTACGACAAATACCTCCTTACGGGGCAAACCGCCTCGCCCGGTTCAGTCGCCAATCACGCCTTCGCCTCCAGCGTCCTCATCACGGCGAAGAACGTCCACGTCACGGCCAACCTGCGGAATCTCTACGATCACCTCCTGGAGAATCACTACATCGACTGCATCATCGGCTTCGACCGCGACATCCTCCATATCTTCTCCCGCGACGTGCTCCGCCGCATCAAGGAAAACGATCCGACGTGGGAGCAAATGGTCCCCGCCGCCGTGGTCAACGCGATCAAGAAGCGCGGCCTGTTCAACTACGTCGCCCCGGTCCCCACCGCCGCGGCCAGTTAATCCGGCAACGCGATGAGCGACGGAGCGGCGGTTTTCAACCGCCGCCTCAGGACATTAAATCGGTTAAGAGATGTTCGCCGATCGCGCCCTTCGCGGGGGAGCCAGGGCCGTTTCAAAGCACCTCGACGCCGGTACGCGCTAAAACAAATCCCCCTGTCCGTCTCCCAACGGCTTCACGCCGATAAAATTCCCGTATCGCTCCAGCCAGTCGTCCAGCTTGTCGGCATAGTAACCGGGGTCATAGGGCGCGGCGACGGGATCGTACAGTGCGAGCGCGCGCGCCCGCTGCCAGTCACTCGTCTTTCCCTTGGCCTTCGCCGTGATGTAGTAGCTCACGCGCTCGCCCATCCGGGGACGCGGCGTGAGTTGCAGCGATACCTCCGCCGAGGCCCGGCGCGGCTTGCCGCCTTCGGCGATCAGACGCTCGTACGCATCGGGGTTCTGATTGAGGGTCTCGCTCTTGGCCAATTCCGCGACCGGCACGTCGCGCGTGGTCAGCCGCCGGCGGTAGTCTTCGACGAGGGGCACCGGCGAATCCGTCGAGACGCCCACGAGGAAATTGATCAGCGTGTTGCTCAGCTTTTTGAGATATGGCTCGATCCCGCGCGAGCGTAGCGCACTACCGCGTAGCGTGAGTTTCTTGCCGTCGTAGAGCGCGTAGTTCTTGGCCTTGTAGCACCACATCGCCTCGTATTTGCCGTCGTACTCGAGCTCGATTCCCTCCGGTAAAATCGGCGCCACGAGCGACAACAGCGCGTCGGGGTTGTCGAAGTATTGCTCGGACGAGAGATAGATACCGTCCGTATCCGCCTCGAGAATCGTGCAGCCGTGCTTCGCAAATTCATCGATTAGCATCTGCAGCAGCTCGCGTCCTAGCCGCGTCACATCCGCCGCCAACTCCCCATCGCCAAAGCGGGCGCCGGAAAATCCCAGATACCCGTAAAAGGAATTGATGAGGATCTTGAAATTGATCTGCCGCGCCTGCGCTTCCGATCGCTCGTCAGCAGTCGCACCATTGCGGGCGAGCAACTTGTACTTGAGACGGTATTCGCGCAGCTTGCGCAACAGCGGCACGAAGACCCCGAGGGTGTCGTTCACCGGATTGCGCCCGATGTGCATCAACAAGCTCGGATACAGCGAAGCCACGTCGAAATGCAGCACGTGCTTAAATACGCCTTCCTGAAAACTTCGGGTATACCCGCCTTCAAACGGCTTTACCTCCGGCGGCACCGGGCACGCCTGCCGCGCGTGGTAGTATTCTTCGAGAAACAGGAGATCTATCTTCGAGGTCGCACCGCGCAGGGTCGCCTCTTGTAGCATCGTGGGAAACGTGCGCGCCTGTTCGAAGAAGGTCGGGAGTAGCTGGTCTGCCAGTCCCTGCGTCTCCCGCAAATCATCCTCGAGGTAAGCGCAAAACCGCGCGCGATCGGTCTGAAAGACATGCTGAATCTGATTCCCGTCGATGTACGTTCGCTCCGCGCTGTCCTCGTCCGTCACGCCGAAATAAATCGCCGCATCCTTTAGCCCGTACGCCGTCATCTCGCGCGTCGTGATGTCGTGTATTTGGACGAGGAGGTAGGTGTCGATCACCGCGCGGCCCGCAAGATCGCAGCGGGGAAAATCCACCCACCGCTCCGCGATTTTCAGCCGAGAACTGCGGAAGGTCGCCTTCTGCCCGTAGCGGCCCCAGGTGCACGGGACCTTGTGCAGGCGAGACCGCTGCCGCAGGTAGTCGAGGTCGAATTTGAAAATATTATGGCCCTCGATCACGTCGGGGTCGATTTCCTGCAGCGCGGCGTTGAACTTCACGAGCAGCGCCTTCTCCGCCGCGTCCGTCATTTCCGCCAACAGGAGCAGGCGATTCTTCCCGCCGCTGCGTAGACCGATGGCGAGCACGCGATCTTCTTTCCGGGTGGCATCCGGAAAGCCTCCCTCCGGCGAAGCGGTTTCGATGTCCAACTGGCAGCGTCGCAACTGCGTGAAATTCAACTCCCGATACAGCCGCTGCCGATTCTGCAACAGATACTGACTCTCGATCGGCCGGATCGCATCCAGCCCAACGGTGGTCTCTTTCACTTCCCGCGCAAAGGCCTCGAAAGCCCCGAGCGTGCCGGCGTGGACCAACTGATTAAACGGACCCGCGCCCTTCAACGCCTCGACCGTGATGCCCACCCGCACGGCCGCTTCGGGAGGCAACTGATTGAGCCAGCCAAAGGGTCGCAGCGTTTCGATCCGCGTCTCCCGGCCACCGGTCTCTGTTGCGACGGTCGTGTGGACGCGCCCGTCGTCGTCCACCCACACCCCGCACAGCGAACCAGTCATGAGTGCGTAGCTAACTCAGAACGGTTTCAGGTAAACCATCGCGAGCGCGATGGTCGCTAGCACCAAGACGGTGACCATGAGGGCATTCGTCTTGTCGCGCTTGCGATAGGCCACGCCGGTCAGGCCCGAGAGCACCAGCCAGCAGACCAATTTGACGGTGACCCAGCCCATCGGCTTGAAGGCAAACATGCCCTGCCACATGCGGATGCCGGTCAGCAGCACGAGCAGCGTCGCGATGCCCGTGATCGCGAGCACGCGCTTGCGGGTCTCGGGCGGCCCGGCGAAGGCGAAGAAGGTAAAGCCTACCAGCACGAGGACGCCGACGACGTGGGATAGATGGAGGATGTTGATCTCGCTGGCGCTCATATAAAAAGTGAAGTGACACCCCGCCTGTGCCGTGCGCCCAAAGGCTCAAGACCTTTTTAGGTTAAGGTGGGCGCCTCCTCCGCAGCGTCTGCTTTCCGATGGACGGCCTAGCATCTTCCGCGACGGTTTTGGCTCCCGTAATAATTCTAAGGCAAAGAGCAGTTATTGAAAGCACCTCGAACACTGCAGGGTGTCAGCACCCACCGTAGGTCGCAGCCCCTCGCCGTCAAATGCGAATCACGATTCGAGAATACTCGAATCCAAGTGCTGGATGATCAATTCTTGGACCGTGGCCAAAAATAGGTAGCACATGAACGCCCGGCGGAGCGGCTCATCGAGGCTCATCATGTCGACATCGCCCGTCTCCAGCGCCTCGTCGCCCATCGGCTTCAGGTACCGCTCGCGCAGCCGCAGGCGGACCGCCGCGCAGGCGCGCAGGATAATCTCCGCATTGGCCTCATCAAACGCGACCACCCCTTCGGAGAAAAACTCGTCGTCAAACAGCGCCAGCAGCGTGTGGACATCATCCGCCTGCGCGCTGAGCAGCTCCCCCACCCAGGCATCGCGAAAATCATCGTCGATGCCCTCGAGGGACACGGGCGCAGCCAGATTGCGGCGCAGGCCTTCAGCCAAATCGCGGATGACGTCAAGCAGGGGAGCGACGACCGGCAGGCTGAGCTTCACCTCAATGCGCTTCATCAGATTCCAAGACCGCCGTGAGATGCCATTGTTGCAACGTAAAGACGTACGCCTCCGCCTTTTCGCGCAATCCCACCCACACCACCGACCGCCCTTCCTCGTGCACCTCCATCATATGTTTCCGCGCCGTCGAATCGTCGAAGCCAAAGACCTTTTTGAAAACCAGCACCACGTACGACATCAGGTTGACCGGGTCATTCAGCACCACGACGCGCCATGCATCTTCCGTCTGCAGCACTGACTGCGGCGAAAGCTCGGGCTGGTTCTGGGCGCGAGGTGTAGGCACTGGATAATTCGGTAAACGGAGGCGGCGGGGCGTGCAAATCAGAATCGCATCAATGCCATGTCTCTTCGTTGCACGCCCTGCCGTTTCGTTCCTTAAAACTACGCGCTTAGAGTGCCGCCTTGGCTGCGGCTTCCTTCACGGAACTTTCGATCTTCGCTTCGATTTCAGCCAGCGGTACCTTGGCGACATCCTTTTGCGAACGCCACTTGAGTTCGATGATGCCGTCCTTGAGGCCCTTGCTACCGATGGTGAGGCGCAACGGGATGCCGATCAGGTCGGCGTCCTTGAACTTCACACCGGGACGCTCCGCGCGGTCGTCGATGAGCACATCCGCCCCGCCCCGTTCCGCCGCGGCAGCGAGTTTCTTGGCGAGATCCATCATCTCGGGGAGTTGGGGATCGAGGACACAGATCAGCACGTGGAAAGGCGCGATATTCCACGGCCACACGATGCCATCGTTGTCGTGGCTTTGTTCGATCGCCGCCTGCATTGTGCGGCTGACGCCGATGCCGTAGCAGCCCATCACCATGAGGTGGGATTGCTTTTGGTCGTCGGTATAGACCGCGTTATACTTCTCGGAGTACTTGGTCCCGAGTTTGAAGATGTGGCCGACCTCGATGCCGCGGCGGACCTTGAGGGGCTGGCCGGACTTCGGATCGGGCTCGCCTGGACGCACGCGGCGGAAATCGCCAAACTTTGTGATCGCGAGGTCGCGCGTGACATTCACGTTGCGCACATGGAAGCCGTCCTTGTTAGCGCCGGTCGTGCCGTTGCCGATGAGGCGGATCGCGTGATCGGCGAAGATGCCGGCCAGTGCGGTCGGATTCTTGATCGTACCTTTGACCGCGCCGAGGCTGCCTGGCTTGGCGCCGAGGACCGGCTCGATTTCTTCCGCCGTGGCCGCACGAAACAGACCGAAACCGAGCGAGCCCAGCTTCGCCTCTTCGAGTTCGTCGCAACCGCGTAGAATCACGAGAAACGGCTTACCGTCACCCATGTAGACGAGGGTCTTAAACTGCTTGTCCGCTGCCACGGAATATGGCGCGGCTTCGAGTGCTGCGATGGTCACGATCCCCGGCGTCGCAAACTCCTCGAGGTCACCCGCAGGCGCGGCGTCGGCAAGATCCTTGGGCACGAGCGCGCTCGTGGCCTTCTCGCGATTGGCGGCGTAGCCGCTTTCCTCGTTGTAGATGACGTCGTCGTCGCCGATTTCGGCGGGCACCATGAACTCGTGGGAGAAGCTTCCGCCCATCACACCGGTGTCAGCCTCGACCGCGATGGCCTGCACGCCGATGCGGCGGAAGAAAGCCTCGTAGGCCGTCTTCATCGCCAGGTAGCTCTTGATCGCGAGGTCGTCGTTGGCGTCGAACGAGTAGGCATCCATCATCACGAATTCACGCGCGCGCATCAGGCCGAAGCGCGGCCGGATCTCGTTGCGGAACTTGGTCGCGATCTGGAAAAAGTTCTTCGGGAGGTCGCGATAGCTCGTGATCTCCTGCTTCACGAGCGGCGTGATGACTTCCTCGTGCGTCGGCCCGAGCACAAACTCCGGCTCGCGCGGGGCGCGCTTGCCATCGCCCGCGCTATCGGCGCGAAACATGATCTCGCGGGCTGCCGCCCAGCGGGGGCCCTGCTGCCAGTTCTCCACCGGATGCAGGTGCGGCATCTCCAGTTCGATGCCGCCGCCGCGCTCGATCTCGTCGCGACAGATTTGCGTGATCTTCTGCATGACCCGCAGTCCGAGGGGCATGAAGGTGTAGAGACCACCGCCGAGCTTGCGAACGAGGCCCGCCCGGACGAGGAGCTTGTGCGAGGCGATCTCGGCGTCCGCCGGGCTCTCTTTCAAGGTGGGAATAAAGTACTGCGACCAGAGTTTCATGGAGTCGGTCAACGAAACAGCCCGCGCGAGCCGGAGCAAATTTATTTGCGAGGGAGCCCCCCTGCCCGGTTAATGCGCCTTCGCTCATGTCCGCAGCATTTAAAGAACGCCGTCCCTGGCCGATGAAGTGGGTCATCCTCGTCATCGTTGCCGTGCTCATTCCCTACACGTGGGTCACGCTGCACTATCGCAAGCCCGGCCCGGCGTATCGCCCCTATCAAGACGCCCAAGAGCGCGCCAATGTCGTCCGCCTCCTCTCCGCCGGCTACAAGCGCATCACGCTCGCCGCCGAGCGTCCTGCCGATGCGACGCACATCGCTCTCGCCGCTCCCACCACGAGCGGCGGCGGCGGTTTGCCTGCCGCCCTCACTTCCACGTTGGTGCAGCAGCCGCTGTTGCCCGCCGAGATTCTGGCGGTGACCGCCGCGCCGTCCGCCGACACGCAAAAACCGTACACGATTCAATTCACCTGCACACTGCCCGACAACAAGCAGCAGCTCGCGGGCGCCAATCTTTACGTGAAGGATTTCGAGATCGTCGTCGCCCCCGACTTCGAACTGCTCACGGGTGGGCTCGTCACGCGCACGCGCGACAATGTCATTTTGCTCACCCTGCCCGCGGGCTCGCTGCCGGTCGGCACCTACCACGTCACGCTCGTCGGCCAGCACTCGTCGCGCGCTTGGACCTTGCAAGTGCATTGACGCGCCGCGCTGCTTCGTGAACAACTTCGCGTCCCATCACTGATGAGCACCGGCAACGGTAACACCACGACCACCACGTCAGCCACCGCGACGAGGATCAAGCCCACGGATCTCCGCGGCATCCTCACGTACGTCCCGCGTTTTCAAGGGCAGATTTTCATCATCGCGATCGACGGCTCGATCGTCGCCGACGAGAATTTCAGCAACATCCTTGTCGATATCGCCGTCCTGCGTTCGCTCGGCATCAAGGTCGTGCTCGTGCACGGCATCGGCCAGCAGATCGTCGAACTCTCGACGATGCGCAACATCCCGATCTCCAATGCCGACGGCACCGGCATCACCGACGCACCCACGCTCGACCTCGCGATCCGCGCGTCGTCTCGCGTCTCGCACGCCCTCGTCGAGGGCCTCACGCAAAACACGTTGAAGTGCGCTACCACGAATGCCGTTCGCGCCCTGCCGGTCGGCATCATCCGCGGCGTCGATCAACAATTCACCGGGAAGGTCGAGCGCATCGATCGCGATTTTCTTCGCGAGCTGATTGCTCAGCAAGTCGTGCCCGTCCTCTCCCCCATCGGCTTCGGCCCCGACGGTAAATCCCTGCGCGTCAACTCCGACCTGCTCGCCGCCGAGTTGGCCGAGGCGCTGCAAGCGACCAAGATCATTTATCTCACGCCGCTGCTCGGCCTCGAGATCGACGACAAGGTGCGCCACGACATTTCGGTCGACGATCTCCGCAAGATTCTCGACACCCAGCCGGCGCGCATCGGAGCCGAAAGTTTGAGCAAGGCCCAGCATGCCGTGAAGGCCATCGAGACCGGCACCCAGCGGGTGCACATCCTCGATGGGCGCGTCTTCGACAGCTTGCTGAACGAGATTTTTTCCAGCGACGGCGTGGGCTCGCTCGTGTACGGCAACGACTATCAGCAGATCCGCCAGGCGCGCAAAAGCGACGTGCGGCTCATCTACAATCTCACGCGCGCCGCCGTGCGTCGCGAAGAGCTCATCAATCGCACGCAGCAGGCGATCGAAAAAAACATCGACCAATATTTCGTCTACGAGGTCGACGAAAACATCATCGCCGTCGTCACGCTCTATTTTTATCCCGACCAGCCCAAGGTCGCCGAGGTGGGCTCACTGTACGTCATGCCGTTCTACCACAATCGCGGCATCGGCAAAAAGATGGTCGAGTACGCCTGCCTGCAGGCCAAGGAGCGCGGTGCAAACAAGATCATCGCCCTCTCCACCCAGAGCTTCGGCTTCTTCATCAATGTCCTCGGCTTCGAGGAAGCGACCAAGGACATTTTGCCCGACGCTCGCCTCGACCTCTACGAGCAGAGCGGCCGCAACGCCAAGGTCTTGGTCAAAGAGATCTCTTAAGTTGCGCTGGCCGCTGCTGGCCGCGACTCAGCGCCCCGGTCCCCGCCGGATCGCTTCCAGCACCTTCAGGTATAAACTGTCGATCAGCCGCTGCTGCTTGCGCCCCGAGAACGCATAATGATCGAGGCCCGGGGCTGAGTTAATTTCGAGCAGCCGGTACTCACCCAACTTCGCCGTCGCATCAGGCATCACGACATCCACGCCGCAGAACCGCAGGCACATGTGCCGCGCCACCTCCGCCGCGAGTCGCGCGACCGAGGGATGGAGTCGCGCGGTGACATCGATGGTATCTCCGCCCAACGAAAGATTCGCCACTTCCAGCAACGTTACAATCTGGTCCGCCTCGAGCACCGTATTCCACTGTAGTTGCTGCTTTTTCAGCGACCGCTTCAGTCGCGAGTCGCGCCACGGGATGATCGTATCGCGCTTCAGCCGGATGAAGTCGGCTTGCTTCGCCTCGAGCAGTTGGCGAATCGTCCGCCGGCCGTCGCCCACTACATTGAGTGGTACGCGCTCGTAGGCCGAGATGACTTTCCCATCGAGCACGACCAGCCGGTAGTCGCGCCCCGGACACGGCTCTTGCACTATCGCCATGCGGTCGACGCGAAAGATCTCCTGCAACCGCTCCAGCAACTCCGCCTTCGTATCGACGCGAAAGATTAGCTCGCCCTGGCTGCGCCGCACCGCCTTGACGTAAACGGGATAACCCACCTTCTGCGCGAACTTCGCCGCCGCCGCCAAGCCGCGCGGCTTTGCGATGTGCCGGTGAAACTCACGCGAGAACACGCTGCACTCGCGTGGCACCTTGAATCCGCCCTGCGCAAGAAAGAAACTCGTGTACCCCTTATCCTGCGCGATCTTCACCGAGCTGACGGGATTCAGGTCGAACTTATTGTCCCAAAAGAGTGACTTGCGCCCGTTGGGAAAAGTAATCGAGCCGACAAATTTATGCTCGGGCTCGAAGAGCACGGTGGCACCCACCTGGGGCGCGATTCGGCGAAGGATCGCCGGCATGAAAGCCTTGCGCGACATCTTACGAATCCGTGAACACGCGCTCCACGATGCGGCCGTAAATATCCGCCGCGCGCTTCCGCGAGCCGACGGAAAATTGCTCCATCATGATGCCTGAGTTGAGTTCCAGCACGCGCAGCTTGCCATCTCCGCCCACGACGATGTCGACCGAGGCGACCCTGAGTCGCAGCGCCCGCATCGCTTTTTGCGCGAGGCTCACGAGTCGCGCCCGCTCCCGAGTATCGGTGGCGAGTTCTTCCGGTGCCGCGCCCTGCCCGAGGTTGTGCCGCCAGTTGACATGCACGATTTTTCCCGTCGGTAGCACCGCGTCGAGATCGTGCGTTTCGATCTCGATTTTACCGATGGCCTTCAAGCGCACGCTCGATGAGCTGCGCCCCTTCCCGTCGGAGCTCAGCCATTCAGCCAACAAATCGATCAGCCGGCGCTTCCCATCGCCCGTTACCACCGGCCGCTTTTTGCGATAAACGAGCAGCGCATCGTCATCGAGCATGAAGACGCGAAACTCATCCTTGATCTCGACGAAGGGCGAGATGGCACACGCGCGGGACTTCGCCAGCAGAGTGTGAACCGCGCGCTCCAGTTGCACCTGATCGCGCACGCGAAAGACATCTCGCCCACCCGTGCCGTCATTCGGCTTACACACCATATCCCGGCCCCACGCTTCAAAGCGGCGGTGCAAGTGCTCCCAATTTCCCGCCACCGGCATGTAATCGGGCAGCACCGGCGACATCACCAACTCGTGCTCCACCGCTGGCACCCGGGCCGTGGACAGAATGCTGTAGGTCGCCGCCTTATCCTTCGCGATCTGCTGGGCCGCCGTCGAATTCAGGCTGAAATCGTAGCCGAAGACATGCTCGGATCGCGCTCCTTTGCTCAGGGTGAGCACCCAGTCGCCATGGTAAGCGGCCACGCGAATGCCGCGGGCCGCGCACACTTCCCGCACCAGCCCGACAAACGCGCGCTCAGACTTGGGGCTGGAATTCTTTTTCATTTCAAACCGGGACCCAGCCGCAGCGACCAGCGGTCGAGCGGCTGCCCCGACGCGTTAACCTTAGGCCTTGATCTCAGCGACGACCTGCACTTCGACGGTCGTGCCACGCGGGAGTCCGTTGACCGCGACGGCGGCGCGAGCGTGTTTGCCGGCTTCGCCAAACACCGCGAGAAAGAGTTCGCTGGCCCCGTTGATGACCGCAGGGCTGTCCGAGAAATTATCGACCGCGTTCACGAAGCCGGTCACGGCCACAATGCGCGACACCTTGTCGAGGGAGCCGACCGCGGCCTTGATGTTGGCGAGCGTGTTGAGCGCGCACACTTCCGCCGCCTTCTTTGCGGTCTCGATGGTCTGCTCCTTACCCACTTGGCCGACGTGCGTCTGCTGGCCGTTAAACGATGCGATCGTACCCGCGCAGAAGAGCAGATTGCCCGTCTGGACCGTGGGGACGTAGGCGCCGGCGGGAGCGGGCGGATTAGGGAGCGTGAGACCGAGTGCGGCGAGTTTGGCTTCGGGATTCATAGAAAAGAAGATCGGGAGTTTCCGCCAACGCCGCGCCGAGGCCAAGGTTTTTCATTGCGGTCGCGGCGGCAAAAATTCCCGCGTCGCCACGGAGGATATCGCCACCGGTGTGTCCATGATTTTCATGGCCAGCAGGACGTCGAGTTGCTCGGAGAGGCGTCCGAGGGAGAGTTGCCCGATGTCTTCGCCCAGTTCGCGATTTCCGGTGACCAACGAGCGCAGGATCATCTCGCCTCTTGAGTACTCCAGCATCTCGCGCGACATCTGCGCATTTTTTTTCAGGATCAAATCATGCGCGGGCGCAGGATCGCTCGTGAGATAATCGGCCCAACCCTGAATCGAAGCGGCCACGAAACGCCTCACCAGGTCAGGGGACTGTCGCACCAGCTCCCGCCGGCAGATGATGGTGTGGTACACGTCGTAGCCGGAATCCGAGATCGGTAGCGTTCGCACGCGCACGCCATGCTGCCGGGCGTAGAATGGCTCATTCGTCACGAAGCATTGCTGGACGGCATTCGGGTCGGCGAGAAATCCGGTGAGGCTGTAGTTATTCGGATTCAGGTCGAATTTGATCCCGTACTTCTTCTGCAGATACGGAATCCACGTCATCCCCACCGAGGCCGTGAGCGTTCTCCCGTTCAGATCGCGGAATGTCTTGATCGGGCTGTCCTCGTGGACCATCAGCGCCTGCGGATCGTGCTGCAGGATCGCCGCGACCATCACCAGCGGCAATCCACGGCTCGCGACGACCATGACATCATCGCTGCGGTTCATCCCAAAATCGACCTCGCCGGTGGAGACGGGCACCTTGATCCCGACGCCCTGCCCACCGGGGCGGATTTCCACCGAGAGGCCGACTTGGCGATAGTAGCCTTTGGCGAGCGCCTGATAAAATCCCCCGTGCTCCGCCTGCGGAAACCAGTCGCTCTGAAAAACGACTTTGCGTAGGGCCGTCGTCGCCGGTGAGCCCGGCGCGTGGGCATTCTCCGCTTTATTTTCCCGCGAACAACCCGCCGCGCCGAACGCAGCCAACACTGCAAATGCAATCCATCGACACTGAACCATGGCGCAGACTGAGAAGCCGGCTGACTGAGGTGCGAGCCTCATTAGCGTAAGGTTGCGTCATACATGGCAGAGTGCAATTTCGCGTCTGTGAATTTCGCCGACTGGCAATCGCTCTCCCCAGCCGCCGCTGCCCGCGAAGTGAGCCGCCGCGCCACCACGCTGCTTTCTCCCGCCCAACAGCGGGCGGTTCTCGCCGTGATGCTGCCCGAGGAAAAACTGGTGGAAGAGTTTGCCGCCGCCGCGCGCAGCACCGCGCCGCTCGCGGGCGTGCCTTATCTGGCAAAAGACCTTTTCGACGCCGCCGGCCTGCCGACGCTCGCTGGCTCGACGTTCTTGCCGGAAGTCCGCCCCACTCCGGATCACGACGGCGCCTTTGTCCGGGCGATGCGAGAGTCAGGCGCCATCCTCGCGGGCAAGACCCATCTTCACGAATTTGCTTACGGCATTACGGGAGAAAATCGCAACTACGGCGACTGCGAGCATCCGCGCTTTCCGGGTCGCACCACCGGCGGTTCCAGCAGCGGCTCGGCGGCAGCCGTGGCCGCCGGCCTCGTACCGCTCGCGCTCGGAAGCGACACCGGTGGTTCGGTGCGCGTGCCGGCGGCGTGGTGCGGGCTCTATGGTTTTCGGCTCACGCCGGGCGATGCGTGGATCAGCGATGCCTTTCCACTCGCGCCGTCTTTCGACACCGCCGGGTGGTTCACGGCCAACGCTCTCGACATGCGCCTCGCGATCGGCGCGCTCACCGGGCTGCGCAGCACGGAACGCATTGCGCGCGGGTGTTATCTCGAAATGCCCGGCGTCGATCCCGACGTCGCCACCGCCTGCCTGAATGCCGCCGCGGCCTTTGCGCCCGTGGCCGAGCCCTCGGTCCACGACGATCTGCTGCATGGATTCAAGCCTGCCCTCGACACCTATCACACCATCGTGGCCACCGAAGCATGGGAAGCGCATAAGACGTGGGCCGAGCGCTACCGCGAGCGCTACGATCCCGTCGTATGGTCGCGCCTCACCCGGGCTGGCACCATCACACCTGATCAACTCGATGCCGCCCAACTCGGGCTCACGACCATCCGCGTTCTGTGGGCAAAGTTTTTCCTTACCTACGATTTTCTCGTGCTGCCGGCGTCCCCCTGCCCCGCCCTCACAAAGCCGGAGTGCAATCTCGAAAACCGCACGCGCGTTCTTTCGCTCACCGCGCCGATCAGCATCGGCGGCCTGCCTGTCCTCACGATTCCCGTGAAACTGCCCTCTGGCCTGACCACGGGTCTTCAAATCGTGGTCAACAATCCCCAGAGCCCGGTGGTCAATTGGGTGCTCGAGCAGCTTCAGTAAGGAAACTAAAGCGTGCGCTTCTTCTAAGAAACGACCCCGTCGTTCGTCATCAAGGGGAGACTACCCCTCGACGTTACCCCATGAATCTTCGCCTTCACTTGTGGCTGGCGGCTGCCTGCGTCCTGCTCTCTGCCTGCCAGAACCAGTCCACCTCGCTGAGCATGTCCGGCAAGGCCCTGCCCATGGCGATCACCCTTCCGGCCGCCCCGCCCTTGGCGATGCCGACCCTTGCCGGGCCACCGGCAATGGATTTCAAGCTGCTCGAGCTGAATGAATTTTTCCCGCCCGGCGCTTCCCCCATTTGGCCAAACCCGAAAATCGTGGTGCCGATGTATCTCACCCCGAAGGGCCAGTATCCCTCGACGGAAGAGAGTATGTCGCCCGATCAATCCGCGGTCGTCGGCAGTCGCAGCGAGGAGGCGTATCGTGGTCTGCGGCACTGGCTAAAGTTGTTTCGCAAGGGGGATACCCAAGCGCGGAGCCTTCTCTTTACCTCGACCTCGTTCGATACGCTCTGGTCAAAAGATAGCCTCGGCCTGGCGATCTCGCACTACGTCGGTGACAACAATGCCGATGTGCTTGTCGTCCGAGTGCGCGATGATCGCCAGACCCGCAAGGTGCAGGTACGCCCCGTGCTCGAACCCTATTTCTCCAGCGCGCTGCTCGATTCGCCGCGCTTCGAAATCGCCTACCGCTGGAGTGACGGGCCGACCTTGGTTGTGCGCGGCATGGGCCGCATGGCGGGCGAGCCCTACGATATGTTTGGCTACGAGATCGCCATCGATTCCGCCCATCCCGAGGACCCAAGCCAAATGCGCTTCATCCGCGGTTACTTCAAGGCCGGCCGACCCGCTCCAGCGGCGACGCCGGCTTCACCGGCGCCTTAAATTGTTAACGCTTCAGAAGGCGGAGCGCGTTGCCGTAAAGCACCGCCTGCCCGGCGCCCGCCGCGCTGGCTTCCGCAATGAGTTTCCCCATTTCTGGAGTCTCGTTCTCCGATGGGTAAAGATTCAACGGGTAATCGGAGCCGAAGAGCACGCGCTCGGGCGGCACCGCCGCGATAAACCGTCCCCAGATATCACGGTCGTACAGGAG
Organism: Opitutaceae bacterium; assembly: GCA_965227745.1. Lineage (GTDB taxonomy): Bacteria > Verrucomicrobiota > Verrucomicrobiia > Opitutales > Opitutaceae > GAS368. The sequence continues at coordinate 1,537,817 of OZ245769.1, forward strand.
TGGCGAAGCCGAGGTATCGAAGTACAAATTCACGAGATCACGGGCCTCCGCGTCGCGCAGCGGCAGCAGCCCGCCCCAATGGGAGAGGACGAATTTCGTTTTCGGAAACTCCCGCGCGAGCCGCACGAAGTCGTCCAACGGTGTTTCGATGCGACCGGGAAAGCGCGCGGACTCCGGGTCGGTCACGTGCAGGTTCACGGGCATCTTCCAATCGGAGGCCAGCGTCAGGATCTCGTGAAACACCGGATCGTCGATGCTGAAGCCCTGCGCGTGCGGCGAAAGCTCGCCGATCCCGACCAAGCCCTCATCGCGCGCCCGGTGGAGTTCACCGAGCGCCGGCCAATGACCGGCTCCCGGATGCAGCGTCGCAAACGCGAGCAAACGATCCGGGTGGTCATGGATGCACCGCCCGAAGAAGCGATTCTGCCAAGCGCAGGTCTCTGGCCGTTCCCAGTACCAGCCGAGCAGCACGGAACGCTCGACCCCCGCCCGATCCATCTCGCGCAGCAGCTCATCGACACTGGGAAAGGTTTGCACGGGGCGGCCGTCCTTGCGGAAGCGGGTGCAGAGCTTCGCCCAATGGGCTTCCTCGTGCTTGGCCGCCCACGTCGTAGGGTCGGCGTTGAGTTCCGCTGGGTAGAGATGGACGTGGCTATCGATAATAGGCATGGCTCGCTAATTGCTAAACTCACCGATTGCCGGACCTCGCGCAATCGCCAACCCTGTCAGCAGGCGCCGTTCCCACCCAGCCATGCTTCAACGTCTCTTCAAACTCGATCAGCACCACACGACTGTCGGCCGCGAGCTTCAGGCCGGCCTGACGACCTTTACCGCGATGGCCTACATCCTCGCGGTAAATCCTCTAATCCTGAAAGACGCCGGGATGCCGCAGGCCGCGCTCGTCACCGTAACGGCGCTAACCGCCGCTATCAGCACGCTGTTGATGGCGTTTATGACGAACTTCCCCTTGGCCCTCGCGCCGGGCATGGGAATCAACGCCTATTTCACATACACCGTATGTCTTGGTGCCGGTGTGCCTTGGCAATCCGCCCTCGGCCTCGTCTTCGCCAACGGCGTGATGTTTCTCATCCTCTCGCTGACGGGCGTGCGGGAAAAAATCGTCAACTCGATCCCCTACTCGCTCAAGATTGCGATCACCTGCGGCGTGGGACTCTTCATCGCCTTCATCGGTTTGAAAAATGCCGGCATCGTCGTGGCCAACAAAGCGACCTTCGTCGCGCAGGGCGACTTTGGTTCGCCAGCCGTGGCGCTCGCCTTCTTCGGAATCATTCTCACGGCGGTTCTCGTCGCACGGAAAGTGCCGGGAGCGATCGTGCTCTCGATTTTGGCGGTGACCGTCGTGGGACTGGCCGTGCCGGACGGCAAAGGTGGGCACGTAACGTCGATGCCGACCGCCTTGTTTTCGCTGCCGAGCAGTCCGGAGCCCGTCATGGGCAAATTGAGTTTCGATTTTCTCCTGCAGAATTTCGCTAAGGCCCTGCCGATCATGCTCACGCTCCTGATCGTCGATATGTTCGACAATATCGGCACTCTCATCGGCGTCACCAAGCGCGCCGGCCTTCTTCGCCCCGACGGTACGCTGCCCAAGGCCGGTCGCGCGCTCGTCGCCGATTCGTTTGCGGCGATCATCAGCGCCCTCTTTGGCACCTCCACGGTCGTCAGCTACATCGAATCCGCCTCCGGCGTGGAGGCCGGCGGCCGCACCGGCCTCACCGCAGTCTCGACCGCCGTCTGCTTCCTACTCGCCCTCTTTCTCACACCGCTGATCCTCATCATCCCCGCCGCCGCGACGGCCCCGGCGCTCGTGGTGGTCGGCGTATTCATGTTTCAAACGGTGGCCGAGATCAAACTCGACGACTTCGCCGAGACGATGCCCGCCGTCGTCACCCTACTCTGCATTCCGCTCACCTTCAGCATCGCCGAGGGCCTCGGCCTCGGCGTGATCGCGCTGACCTTCCTCGCGCTCGCCACGGGCCGCGCGCGCAGCGTGCCGGTTTTTACCTACGTGCTGGCGGGGCTTTTCTTCCTGCACATCTTCCACGGGCTGCTGGGGTGGTGAGGGGAAACGCGTCATCCCGAACGCGCCGCTCGACGCGTAGATCTGCGCCGCGACCGCTCGAATATCCTGAGACGGCGGGTTACGGATAACCCGCCCTGTCCCTCGGAGCTCAACGCGCAATCAACCGCTCGGAAAGCCGGTTGGTCTTCTCAACGAGCGACGGCAACTCCACGGTGGTGAGTTGGCCCTGATCGACGACGCGGCGACCGTTGACGAAACTATAGTCCACCGCATTTACCTCGCACAGCACCAGAGCTGCGACGATGTCACTTTGCGCCCCAACGAACGACGGGCGGTCGACATTGAGCGCGATAAAATCCGCCGACATCCCGGGCGCGATGCAGCCGATATCATCGCGACCGAGCACGCGGGCGCCGCCCAGCGTGGCGAGTTCGAGCGCTTCGCGCGCGGTCATCGCGCTTGCATCGAGAGCGCCTACGCGCGCGAGGAGGCAGGCCGCGCGGGCTTCGTGCAGGAGATTGCTCGCGTCGTTCGAGGCCGCGCCATCGACGCCCAGCCCCACCGGCACACGGGCGCAGAGCATTTTCCGGATGGGAGCGATGCCGCTGGCCAGGCGCATATTGCTGCACGGGCAATGCGCCACTCCCGTCCCCGTGCGGCCAAACTTCGCGATCGAGTCGTCGCTCAGTTGCACACAGTGCGCGTGCCAAACATCAGACCCCAACCACCCGACCGACTCCGCGTAGTCGCCGGGCGTGAGGCCGAATTTCGCGAGGCTGTAGTCGACGTCTGATTTATTTTCCGCGAGGTGGGTATGCAGGCGCACGCCAGCATGGGCGCGCGCGAGCGCGGCGGATTCCCGCATGAGATCACGTGACACGGAAAACGGTGAGCATGGCGCGAGGGCCACGCGCGTCATCGCGTGGCGAGAGTTATCATGGTACTGCTCGATCAGGCGCTGGCTGTCGCGGAGGATGGAGGGCTCTTTCTCCACGAGGGCATCGGGCGGCAGGCCGCCCGCACTCTCACCCACACTCATGCTCCCGCGCGTGGCGTGAAAGCGCAGGCCGACGTCGCGCACCGCGCGGATTTCATCATCGAGGGTGCAATCGTTGGGAAAGAGGTAGAGGTGATCGCTCGATGTCGTGCAGCCCGAAAGCAGGAGCTCAGCCGCGGCCATTTGGGCGCTGACGTACACGCCCTCGGCCGTGAGTCGCGACCAGATGGGATACAGCGTTTTGAGCCAGCCAAAGAGGTCGCAATTCTGCGCGGCCGGCACCACGCGGGTCAGTGTCTGGTAAAAGTGATGATGCGTGTTGACCAGCCCCGGCAGGACCACATGCCGTCCTCTGAGATCGAGCACTTCGTCGGCCGTGACGGGCAAAGCACTCGTCAGGCCTACCTGCTCGATCACATTATCGCGGACGTAGATCGCCGCATCGCGCAACTCTTCGCGCGCCGCGTTCATCGTGACGAGCGTGTGGATGTTTTTAACCAGCAGCGTACCCATGGGAGGTAATTACGAATGCCGAATTGCGAATGACGACTGCGAAAGCGCGCTGCACCCGTGAGCAGGTTCTTTCTTTTGTCGTTACGCTTCGACCGTCTTAGCCGGGCGCCAGACCAGATTCAAAATCAGCGCCGTCAGCCCACCGGCGGAGATGCCCGACTCCAGCAGCGAGTGCAGCCACGTCGGCAAGCTGGCAAGAACCGCCGGCTGCGTCGGCAATCCGAGCCCGATACCGAGAGACAGCGCGACGATCACACCCTCGCGTTGACCGAGGCCCGCCGTAATGAGAAGTCGGATACCAGCCACGGCCACGAGACCAAACATCAGCAGGGCCAACCCACCGAGCACCGGGGGCGGCATCACCGTCACCCAGCGGCCTACCGCAGGGAAGAGGCCGAGCAGGGCCAAAATGACAACCATCACATAGCCGACGCGGCGGCTGGCCACGCCGGTGATCTGAATCACCCCGTTGTTCTGCGCGTACGTCGCACTCGGGAAGCCGCCGAAGATCGCTGCCACCGTGCTCACGATACCATCGGCCATCACGCCACCCGACAACCGCCGCCAATGGGCCGGCCCCGAAGTCGCGAGGCCAGAAAGTTGCGAGGTCGCCGCAATATCTCCCAACGCCTCGAGCATCGAAACGAGATAAATAAACGCAAAGGGCGGCACGAACTTCCAATCGAAGGCGAAGCCATGGGGAAATAATTTCGGCTGCGTAAACCACGCTCCGGTGCCGGGCTCGGGGGCGTGCAATCCTCCCGCCAAGCCACAGACGATGCAGCCCGCGATCACGCCAAACGCCGCGCCCGCAATCCGCGCCCACGCCTTGCCTGTCGCCTGAGCGACGACGATCACCGCGACGACGACGAGCCCCACAACCAAACCAAGCCAAGCGGGCGAGTCAGGCGTGACCCTCGCGGAAAGCCCGAAGAACGCCGTCGGAATCAGCGAGGCCCCGATCAGCAGCACGACGATACCTGACACCAAGGGCGTGAAGACCGAGCGCAGGCGCGCGACAAACGGTGACAGCACGATCAGCAACGGCGCGGTGAGGCATGACATCCCGAGCATCAGCGGCAGACCCCCCGCCTGGCCGGCAACGGTGAGTGGCTGCAGAAACGCGAAGCTCGTGCCTGTGACACTCAGGAGACCCGAACCGACCGGCCCACGCTGGCGGCACTGGAGCCACGTGCCAAACGCCGAAGCCAACAGCGCGATGCTCACGAGATACGCGGTATCGGCTGCGGAGAATTTGAGTGCTCCAGCCAAAATTAGCGGCGGCGTGATGGTGCCCACGACCATCGCCGAGACGTGCTGCACACCGACCAGAATCGAGGTGCCGAGCGGGATTTTATCCTCCAGCCCGTACACGATGTGAGACGGCTTTTCGAGCGAGGCAGGGGGCGGGAGAACTTCCATTCAGGTGAAGTGGGAAACTAACTTTTAGCACGTCTCACGCCACGGCCCGCACTCGACCGTTTCCAATAAAAAGCCGCTCCCCGGAGAGGGAGCGGCTTTGAAAACTAAAAACTCTGCTAGCTGGTGCGGCTTAGAAGCTGTACTTCACCGTGAACTGCACCTGCGTGCCCGGCAGGGCGAGGATCGAGCCGTTGCCGTAAACGGCATTCGGCGGCGACCAGTTCTTCTCGTCGGTCACGTTCAGCACCGTGGCGTGGAAGTCCCACTTCTTGTACTTGTAGAAGAGACCGGCATCGAAGGTGTATTGCAGCGGGATCACGAGAGAGCCCGAGGTGTTGTTGTTCATCTCACCCGTGACAACGACGTTCGAGCTGAAGCCGTAACCGCCGTCAAAGGTGTAGGACACGAGGCCGTTGAAGAGGTGCTTCGGGAGCCCGGAGACCTGCGTGACCGTGCCGATTGGCACCGTCGCCTTGGCGGCATTGGCGGGAGGAACTTCTGACGCGCCACCGAAGAGGCCGTATTGGAAGCCAGCCGAGGACTCCGCATCGATGTACGAGTAGGAGGCCGTGGCGTAGAGGTGCTTGTCCGGCTGGAAGTTGACCTCAGCCTCGAAGCCCTTGTAGCGGAAGTTCTGGATCACGGTGCTGCTGGTGCTCTTGGCCGTGCGCTTCTGGTCATAGACCGCGAAGTTCAAGAAGACCTTGTTGTTCAGCAGCGAGTACTTGGTGCCGATTTCGTAGAGCTCGCTGGGCTGCTGGAAGCTCTCCTTGTCGAGGCCCGTGCCGGCCGCGTTCCAACCCGTGATACCACCACCGACGCCAACGGCACCGGAGGTGTTCTTGCTGTAGTTGTACGTGAAGTAAACGCTCGAGGTCGGGGTCGGCTTGTAGACCAAGCTGCCGTTGTAGTTAGGGAGCCAGACCGAGATGTCGGCGGTCGGATACGGAGGGAGGAGTGGCTCGCGAACGTGGGCCTTGAAGCGATCATAGCGAACGCCAGCGACGACGTTAAACTGCTCGGTGGCTTTCCACGTGCCCTGCGCAAACGGCCCGATGGTGGTGCCGTGCGAGTCGTTGGTGTCACCGTTGAAGAGACCGGGCTGCGCATAGCGATTGGGCCAGCCAGGGATCGGGAAGCCGTGATTGGCGGCGTAGTCGATGGAGTTGTAGACGTTGATGTAGGAGTGATCCTTGGTCAGGTCCCACGCATTGGCCGGCTCGTAGAAATAATCGTCGTAAGCAGTCGTTTTCTGATAGCGAAGATCGAGACCGTAGTTCAGCGAGAGCTGCTTGGCGCTGTAGATGAACTCGGTGCGATTTTCCGCGAACCACGACGGATCGATCACCTCAGAGTAGTAGTAGGTGCTGATCGTGTTGCGCTTCGTGTGGCTGAAGTAGGTCGTGTTCTTCAGATTGGTGTCCGAAGAAATCTTCACGTTCTGGATCGCCTGGAAGCTGTACTCCACACCGTCCGACTGGTTGCCGGGACGGAGGAGGCGCAGGTGGCGATTGAGCTTCACGGACGGGCCCCAGGCGATGGTGTTACCACCACCGAGGATGTATTTCGAATTCTGGGGGTCAGAGCGAGCGGCCGTGGCGCCGTTGTTGATATTAATGCCGGTGACGTAATTGCCGTTATCAATGAGATCCTGCGTCACGCGATTGACGCCCCAGTTCTCCGTATAAACGCCGAAGAAGGTCTGCGCGGAGAGGAAGAGCTCGTAGTTCTGCACCGGGCGCCAGGTGATCGCGCCGTAGATCGAGTGCGTCTCCTTCTTGCCGTCGGTGTAGTAACCGACGGTGTCTTCACCCGAGTAGCTAAAGCGGTAAGCCAATTCCTTGGACGCCGGGCCGCCGGTATCGAGGGTCCACTTGTTCGTGTTGTACGAACCGATGGTGTAGCTGATCGAGGTGCGCTGCGTATCGAAATACGGACGCTTCGAGATGAGATCGATGAAGCCACCGACGTACATCGAGGTACCCTGGACCGCAGTGGCCGGGCCCTTCACGATGTTGACAGACTCGACGGAATTGAAGTCGACCGGGAGACCGTTGCCGTTCGAAGTGATGCGGGCGCGGACGCCGTTGATGAAAAGGTCGGCCGACTGGCCGCGAATGCTGGCATTGGCCGGCGCGCCGAAATTCGTCGTCGTAAACGCGCTCGAAGTGAGCTTCGAGAAATCGAGGACGTCGGTGATCGCGATATCGGTGAGCTGCTGGCGCGAAATGATGGTCACGTTGCGCGGCACATCGACGATGTTATCGTCCGTGCCGAACACGGAGTTGAAGGGGCGCGCGGTCGGCAGGATCTGCTGCTCGATCGGCACATCCTTCACCTCGAATTTGGACATCGTGGTGACCTCTTCCTTCGCGGCAGGCGCCTGCGCGAGGAGTTGAGACGCCGAGGCGAGACCTGCGAGGGTCATCGCCGCGAGGGCTTGTCGGTGTTTGGGTGTGGTGGTGGTAATCACGAATTGTGAGAAAGCAGCCTTCGGGCCAAGTGCCCACACCGGGACTGACGGAGGCTACGTGCAGTAAGGAGGTTGCGAAGTCGCCAATGGCTTTCCGCTGCCTTCACGACATGCAGGGCTGAGGCCTATGAACACTAAATGCAAAAGACTCCCATCACTCGCGTTTTGCGCGCGCTATTTATAGTCCCAACTTAGCGCGCCGTCGATCGGACCGCTGCGCGGATGACCTATCTTGCTGGTTCGAAGAGCGGGACCACCTTCATCCCGAGCACGTCGATCAGGCCCTTGTCGGTGAGACGTAATTCGGGGATGACGGAAAGCGGGAGCAAGTTGAAGCCCATGTAAGGGACTTTGCAGCCGAGCGTTTTCCACGCGCGCTTGAGGGCGGTGGTTTCCTTGGCCACGACAGGGGCACGCTTATCGGACAGGAGACCGGCAATCGGCAGGGCGACGCTGGCCAAAACTTTCCCACCGCGCACAGCAGCGACGCCGCCGCGGAGTTTTTTCACGGTGGCGAGGGCGAGCTGCATGTCGGCTTCGTTGGAGCCGGCGAGGACGATGTTGTGCGCGTCGTGACCGACGCTACTCGCGACCGCGCCATCGCGCAGGCCGAAGTCACGGAGGAGGCCATAGCCCACTTCGCCTGATTTCCCATGGCGCTCCACAACGGTGAGGAAGCAAACATCCTCTTTGGCGAGGTGCTCCGCCCACGAAGCCGCAGGCGCAAGCTGCGCCCGGTCATGAGCGGTCACGATGCCCGGCGGGACCACGCGAATGATATTGGCGGTAACTGGTTTGGTCGGAAGTGGAGGCGTGAGCGTGACCTTCTTCGGCAATTTCACGGTCGCGTAGGCGGCGCGCGGATAGCGGTAGGGTTTGCTCAGGGTGCGCTCCAGCAGAGGGGTGATCTTCTTTTTCTCCACGACGAGCTCACCGCCGTACCATGTATTTTGAACTTCGAGCGCATCATTGAGCAGCACGAGATCGGCGCGGCGCGCGGGCCCGAGGCCGCCAAACTCACCGTCCTTCGCGTAGCGAGTCGCGGGATGCAGCGAGCCCATGCTCCACGCCGTCGTGGTCGGCAAGCCGGCAGCGACCGCCTGGCGCACGACCCAGTCCATGCCGAAGAGAAACAGATCGTCGGCATCGCGATCATCGGTGCAAACGCAAACGCGCTTGGGATTGGCGCCGAGCTCGGTGACGGCCTTGATCGCCTGCGGCAGCGAGTGCCACGGCGTGGTGGGATTGCCACCGCGCAGGAAAATCCAAATGCCGCTTTCCAAGAAATCGTCGGCGATATCGCGGTCGATGGCCTCGTGCGTATCGGTGATGCCACTAGCCGCACCGGCCGCGACGAAATCGCGACCGTAGATGTGACCGCATACCGGTTTGCCGCGTTTCAGCGCCTCGGCGAGAATCGCGTGACTGCGAGCGTCGCCGAGGGCGACGGAAACATAGTCCATTTTTTCACCGAGCGCCGCCGCTTCCGGCCACTTGTCAAAGATGCGCCCGATCTTGGCCGGCGTGAGATCGCCACCCGCCGTCTCGAGCGTGGAATTTGTAGCCGGCACCGTGCTCGGCACCGTGAGATAAACAGAGAGCGGCGCACGACGCGCGTCCTCCAGCATCCACTCAATGCCGGCGACATCGCACACGTTGCCGATCTCGTGGCTGTCACAAAAGACGGTGGTCGTGCCGTTGAGGAGCGCGGCCTCGGCAAAGGCACAGGCCGTCATCATGCTGCTCTCGATGTGCACGTGGGGATCGACGAGGCCGGGGGCAATGATGCCACCACGCGCATCATAGATGGCAGCGCCGGAAAGTTTTGATTTCTTGTAAGTGCCCGCCGGCTTCACCGTCGCGATGCGGCCGCCCTTGAGCCAGACTTCGCGACTGGCAAGGATGCGCTCGGTGTAAGTCGAGAGCAGTCGCGCGCCCGTGATCACCAGATCAGGCGCCTCCCGCCCCATCGCCACGGCGGCGAGGGTGCGAGTCATGGTGTGCAATGGGGCAACGGAGAAACGAGTTAGCATGGCCGCACTCAAGCAACCCGTGCGCCACGGCGCCACGACAAACTCGCTCAACACGCACCGAAATCACGGCCGCGCTTCAAACTAATACAACAATAGCCCCCCGCGACCAACACAGCCAACAATCGCCACCTGCCTTCAGGTCCCCTCGTAGAGCGCGGCGAGTTCCAGCAATAATTTTTCCAACTCCTGATAATATCGCTCGTCTGGCAGCTTGGCCTTCGCCTCGCGGAGGCGCGCGATTTTCACCTCGAGGCTGTCGCGACGCGCCCGCATCTCTGGCGTGAGTTGCTGCTCCGCCGTGCTGCGCACGAGATGAAATTGGTGGGCCCGCGTGCCATCGAGCGTCGCACCGTCCTTGGCCTGCTTGGTGGCGCGTACGCCGCGAAACCAGTCGGCCGGCGTGCCTAGGCCGTCGCCATTGTCATCAAGGAGAGCGTGCTCCGTAGCCAGGCGACCCTCGGTTTTGTAGAACTCCGCCGTGCGCTGCGAGCCGCTGAGGAAAGCCTCCAGAAGCGAGACCTGCCCGTCCTTGTCGAGGTCGCTCTTGGGATCAGCGATGGCTTCGGTGAAATATTTCCCGAAGCGCGCGTAGTTCTGCTCCTGGCCACTGCGCGTCGAGGTGATCACCACGCGACCGGGAGAAGTCAGCCGGATCAGAAACGGCGCGCTGGAAGACGACGTGTCGATGACCGCCACCGGGCGCTTGAAGGGCTTCAGCCACTCGAGAAGTTCGGACGACGAAACGTCCGGGCCGCGCAGATTGAATTTACCTTCCTTGCCGTCAAAGGTGCCGTGCCCGATCAGGACGAGCCAGAGCTCGGAAGCGCCCTCCTTGGCCTCGGCTGCGAGGGCTTCCTTGAGTTGATCGTGATCGGATTTTCCCGCCGCCGCGCCGGTGCCGATGGAAATACGCTTGGCCTGCGCCTGCGCGCAGACTTTGCCCCAGGCTTCGACCTGCTCGGTAAATACCGTACCGTACTCGTCCTCACCGGCCGCACCGGCGACGACGATCACCGTGGTCTGATTGGCCGGATCGGCGGCGAAAACTCGCGCGGCGAGAAGACCGAGCCCAAGAGCGAGATGGCGTAATTTCATGGCATGCCTTTCCAGCGGCGCAGGCCCCACTCCGTCAATAAGCAGCCGAGAGCGAAGGCAAACATGAGCGGCGTGTGCCAGGCGGGATGCGACCACGTCTCCATGACGGGAGCTTTCATCTGTGGCAGGCGTTTGGCAAACGCGTCGAGATCGGATGCGGCGATCACTTCGCCGCCTGTCTTGCGCGCGAGGTCCTCAAGTAAAGCGACATTCGGCACGAGTGAGCGGAACTCCTCGGCGGCGAGATCGGTGCTCCAACCCGCCTCGGCGCGACCGAGATCCGCCCCGGAGGTATTTTTCACCGTCGCCACCGCACGATAGCCGCCCGTTTGGCGGGGCACGTAGGTCGCGGTGTAGAGACCGGCTTCGCTCAGCGAAGCCTCGGCCTCGAGTTTGATATTCTGGGCGCCGGCATTGGCCGTACCTTCGAACACCACGGGTTGCACCTCGATAGTGACCGCAGCGTCATCGACCGCCTGAAACTTTTCGTCGCGCACGCGCACCTGCACCCGCACCGCGCCATTGGCATCGGCGGCGAGCGGCTCGACGGTCGCATCGACGCGATTCGGCACGTCGGCGACGAGCCAGCGCGCGAGTTGGCGCCACGCTTTATCCATGTCGGCATGGGCGGCGGCGCCACCGCGTTGCCCCCACTTCCAAAAATCTCCGATGGTCAGAGCCGCCGAGCGTCCGCGACCAAAGCGCTGCGTGGCGAGCGCGGGCAATTCGGTGCCTTTGTCGTCGCGCGCGGTGGCGATGATGCTGGCGCCAGGCTTGAGCGAACGTACGCGATTGATGATTTCAAATGACGGCATCGCGTCGATGCGCGAGCGTTCATCGCCCTCATTGTCGCGGAGGCGAGCCCACGCTTGGAGCCAACCCTCGCGCGCGAGTTGAAGATGAAGGTCGCCCGGAGGAGTCGTGGTCTGAGTATCGCGATCGAGATAGACCGGCAGCATATCGCCGATGGGCGTGCGAAGATAATTGCCCTCTTGAAACGACTCCATGCCGCCGAGCATCAAAAAACCACCCCCGCGCTCAGAGACGAATTTTTGCAAGAGGAGCGATTGCTCGGGCGCGAAAAATTCCGCCTCGAGGTCGTCGACGATGACCGCGTGATAACCGTACAAATCTTCGGCCGTACGCGGGAATCCGGCCCGCAGTTCCATTTCGTCGCGCGTATTGAGGCGCACGAGGACGGGCTGATCGTAAGCCTGCACCTCTTCCGGAGCCTGATTACCAAAGCCACGGAAGAGCGGATTGCTCGTCTCGCCGGCCCGACCACGGAAATCGAATTTCGGCTCGCGCTTCGCCACGCGGATGAGACCGACGAGCTGCACCTGCGGATCTTCCGCCAAGGCGCGGTTGAGAAACTTGAACTCCCAATTCGGCCGGCCCGACACGTAAAGGATGCGGAATGGGCCCTGCCCCCGGTCGACGGCAATGACCCGAGTGTTGTTAGCCAGCGTGGCCTCGTCGGTCTTAGGCGGTGCCGCTGGCGTATTGACCGGAGTAGGCGCTGGTGCCGCAGGAGTAGCGGATTTAGAGTTAGCATCGGCGCCGGCAGGAGTGGCTGGCGCAGCCGGAGCGGTGGCGACTGCATTCATCTCGTTACGCGCGCCCACGCGGACTTGGTAGAACGTCAGGCCGGGCTGATCGGGTTTGAGCTGAAAACGAAACGCCATCGTCTCACCGTCGCCCCGCGCATCAGCCGTCTGCTCCTGGACAACGCGGCCCGTGCGATCGACCAGCCGCGCGACAACGGGCTGTCCGCGATAGCCCGCCGCGCCTACATCGGCCTGAATCGTCACGGGCGCGTCCTCAAACGCGCTCTGGCTCACGTGCACCTGCTGCACGGAAATATCGCGCACGGCATCGCGCTTACCGATGACGACCGGGTAAATCGGCGGCAGGCCCTTGATGTCCGGGAGCGCACCATTCGGAAGATCAGTGGCGTTGCCATCGGTGAGCAGCAGCACGCCCGCGAGAGGACGGCCTTGAAAGCGCTCTGTGATCGTTCGCAAGGCCGAGCCCAGCGCCGTGGATCGACCATCGAAGATGAGTTCGTGAAAATCGTTGGTCGCCTGCAGGCGCGAATCGAACACGTAGCGCCGCACTTCAAACGTGTCAGCCAGTGATCCCTGCCAGGTGGAGACACTGGGATCGACGAGCTTTTTCAATCCATCGCCACGGCTGGTCGTTTCGCCGCGATCATGAATTTGCAAACCCGCGCTGTTGTCGGCGACGACCGCAAAGAGATTCGAACCCGGTCGGGCGCGCTGCCCGAGCCAGAGCGGCTCCATGAGGCAAAGCGCGAGGGCCAGGATGCCGAGAATCTTCAGTGCGAGGCAGACGCCACGCAGTGAATGACCGTAGGAGGCGCGATAGCTCCAAACCAGAATGCCCACCGCCGCCGCGAGAACGGCGACGGAAGGCCAAAGCCAGTTCCAGCCGGAGAAGGTGAGTTCGGACAACAGCATCATTCTCAACGGGAGTCGGGCTTCTCAGCGGGTTTGTCCTTGCCCAATTCCTCGTAGTAACGGCGCACGGATTCGGCGAAACGGGTCGGCACCGGATCGCGATCGATCGGGGCGAGGGAATCTTTCGAGTCGCGGCGCGAGAGCTCCTCCGCGAGGCGGGCGCGCACCTCGACCAAGGGCTTGATAATTTCAGCCTTCACGACGGCCCAGTCCGGCTTCTTGCGCTCGGTCTGCTGATCGCGACGCAGCAGGCGCGCGCGCTCACGCGCGGTGGAGACGGCATTGCGCAGATCGGGCGAGTCGAGGAGTTGCTCGACGTCACGGAGGCGCCCATCCCACGCGCGGAAATCGCCGCCGTTAAATGGGCCGCCGCGGTACATCCCGCCGACCTCACCGGTGGGCGAGAAGCGCTCGTTGCCATCGCCGCCGCCGGCGGCGCCATTGAGAATATCGTCGATATTAAATTGTCCGTCGCCGCGACCGCCACCCTGCTGATTGTTGCCTCCACGTTGATTATTGGCGGTGCGATTGGCCTGGCCGCGTTGATTGCCGCCCTGCTTGCCTCCGGGCTGGCCCGGCTGGCCCGCACTCGCGGTCTGTTGACCTTGCTGGCCACCTTGACCGGCTTGGCCTTGTTGGCCGGATTGACCGGGCTGACCGTCCTGTCCCGGAGTCTGGCCTTGGCCGGGCTGTGGGCCCGGTTGGTTGTTCGAGGCCACTTGTTCGCCCGGTTGGCTCCCCTGCCCTGGTTGGCCAGGCTCATTGCCTTGGCCCGGTTGTTGCCCCTCCTGGCCCGGCTGGCCGGCTTGGCCCTGTTGACCTTGCTTGCCAGACTTGGTCGCGACGCGGCGCTCGCCCTGTTTGCCTTGTTTGCCGCCGGGCTGGCCATTGGAGCCGGGCTCTTGACCGGCCTCAGCGCCGGGTTCGGTGCCGCCGGGTTCGCCCGCGCCTTGCTGACCAGCTTCGCCGGGCTGCATGCCGGCTTGACGCTGCGCGCGGTCGCCCGGCTGGCCCGGCTTGCCGCTAGGTTGCGGCGCTCCGTCCTGGCCCTTGCCTTCGCTTTGAGCCATTTCGCGCGTGAGTTCGTCGGTGAGCTTATCGAGTTCGCTTTGAGCCAACTTGAGTTGCTCGGTGTCATCACCGAGGACGCTCTCGGCGGCGCGCTCCACGCCACGGCGGAGTTCGTTGGTGGCTTCGCGCGCGCGAGTGCCGGCCTGGCTGGCCTGCGGGAGGAAGCCCTCGTTGAGCATGTCCTTGGCGAGGTCGAGCGTCTTGCCACCCGACTCGCGATCGGCGGTCTTCTGCAAACGGTCGAGCATGTCACGGCTCAACATGCCGTCGCGCAGCAGTTCCTGCTTCGTGTTTTTAACCGTGTCGGTGTCGCTTTGACTGAGCTTGCGCACGGAATCCTCGAGTTGCTTCGAGAGAAGCGGCTCGGCGGTTTCGGCCTGCTCGGACATCTGTTGCGCGCGCTGCGTAAACTTATTCACGCGCTCTTTTTGCTGCGCGAGCTGATCGATCAAGTCTTTCTGGTCGACGTTGCTGGAGAGCGATTTTTTCTGCTGCGGCCCATTGAGTCCCTCGAGCTGTTGGCTGATTTTCTCCTGCTCGTTGGCGATGTCGCGGGCCTCTTGGCGCATCGTGCGCATGTCCTCGGCAAACTCACTGGAGTTCTGTTTGCGGATATCTTCGCGAATTTGCTGGAGCTGCCGCTGGGCGCGCGTGCCCGAGGCGAGCGCCTGCGGCACGGAGCCCTGCGCGGCGGCGTCGGCGGCCTTCTGGATATCATCGCGCGTCTGCTCGAGTTGCTTGCGCTCGTCGGCCATGCGCGACTGGTTCTCCGGGCGGTCCATGCGCTGGCGCACCTCGTCGACATCGGCGAGCATTTGCTGCTGCTCTTCCTGCAGGCGCTTGAGGCGACGCTTGAGCTCTTCGCGCTCCTGCTCGGTCTTCGCCTCCTGCAAGGCCGCCTGAAGCTCTTTCAGACGATCATTCAAATCCTGCTGGCGGCGCGAAAGCTCCTGCAGGCGATTCATGACCTGCAACTGCTCGGTACGCTCCTTGGTTGTCGGGGCCTGTGCTTGGCGCTGCGTCTCGTAGCGATTTTCCGCCTGCGTGAGGTCAAGCTGGTCGATTTGCCGTTGATTTTGCTGGCCACCACCACCGCCTCCGCCGCCTTTCTTGCCGCGGGTGACGTTGGTTTCGCGACCCTGTAATTTCAGTAGTCCCTGATACGCGGCCTGCTCGGCCGGAAGGGCCTGCGCCAGCGGGGCTGGAGACTTCGAAGCTTTATTGAGTTCCTCGATGGCCTTCTTCATCTCGGACGTCACCGTGGTCCAGAGCGCCTGAGCGCGCGGGGAGCGGGCCTCTGCCATCGTTTCCTCGGCTTGAGCGAGCGCCTGAGCCTGGGAATCAGAGACGACTTTGGCATCCTCGGTATATTTCGGCGAAGGGCCGTCACGTTGAAGGCGCCAAGTGGCGTTGATCACCTGCTTCTGGAGTTCCACGAGGCGGCGCGTTTGGGCTCCGCCCTGCTTGCCGCCCTTTTGCTGATCGTCGGAATCCATGCCCTGGCTTTCGCGGAAAACCTCGTCGAAGGGCCGCACCTCGCCGAAAAACAAATCACTGCTCGTGCGGCGGACTTTGCCATCGGGACCGATATCGTCAGCCCACGCATGCCACGAAATAAGGTCGTCGGGCTTCGCGCCGATGTCCTCGAGCTTGAGCATGTAGGAAAACGTTTTCTTTTCCTTCGCGGCCGTGCCTTTGCCAATCTCGATGAACTTCGATTCTCCGCCCGCCATCGAATAGGAGATGCCGTAAGCCTGCGCGCCGAAGTCGTCGAAGACCGTCGCCTCAAACGCGATCTCTTCGAGCGCCGAAGGGCGCACATCGCCGCGCGGGAGATTGAGCCGCAGCTCGGGCACGCGATTCGGCTGCACATCGATCACGAAGGGCGTGGTCGTCTTATTGGCGCGGCCCTCGGCATCGACGAGTTGGAGATCGTAGGTCTGCGACTTCGCGAGAATCACATTCGGCAGCGTGACGACCGCTTTATCTGCGGAGACGGTGAGCGGCACCTTGGTCTTCTTGCCATCGCGGGCAACGAAGTTGGCTGATTTCACCGGCTTGTTGAGCTGAAGGGCGTAATCGAGCTTCGTGCCTTCGACCGCGCTGATGCGGCGGGTGTCCTCGATGTGTTTGGGCGGGAGCTTCGTGTAGTCGGGGTACGTCAGGTCGGCATCGGCCCGGATGAGTCGGGGGTGTTCGTAGACGGTAACCTTAAAGTCGCGAGTCTTTTCGCCGCGATATTCGAGGCGGTAAGTCAAATCGCCGCCGACCTCTGAGACGCTGCCGCCAAAGACGGGGTCCGCGAGGCTCTTCACCAGCGGAATGGTGCGCGAAGCGGCATTGGTTTCATTGACGACAAGGCTGACAGTGGGCGGCAAGGCCTTGCCGAAACGCGCCAGCACCACGAGGCTCTCGCCGCGCTCGATGCTGGTATCGCCCGGCGTGACCGATACGCCATCCGCTCCGATCCACGCCATCTCCACCGGTTTGGAGCCCTTGATGACCGGGGAGGCAACTTTGATATTGGAAAGTGCGAAAACGAACGCGATCAACGCCGCCACGTGCACCACTTGGGTCCACGCGAGGCGCGACGGCGCGACAACGTGCGCCCAGTTTTGCTCCTGACTGCGCGCCACGGCTTCCTGCATGACGCGATGCTGGAGATAGCTCGGCTCGACGCCGGGCAAAATGTTTTGCTGCACGGCGGTGAGCAGCAATCCCTTCAACTCCGGATGCGCATTCTCAATTTGCTGCGCGGCCCAGCGATAATCAGGCGCCTTTTCGAAATGCTTGATCGCGATGCCGCAAGCCACCGCCACGGCAACCGCCGCGAGCAACGGCAAGGCCAACGGCGAAACCCAGCCCGTGCTGCGCTGCACATAGACCAACGCCACGCCCAAGAGCGCGGAGAGCGCCCACCACACGGCGAGCTTGCGCCACAGGCCCAGCCATTGATGCCGACGAATCACCCGCTGCAACCGACGTTTGAGGAAATCGTTGTTCATGTGGCGGCCCCTTCAGGTTTGGAATTTGACTGGCGCGCAGCCCAGCCGGCGAGCGCGGATTCGATCAACAGGACGGCGAGAGTCGCCGCGATAAACCATCGCCAAAGCTTCTGGCGATTTTCGGCTTCGACGCCGAGCAGAACAATTTTGGAATCAGCAGCCGATGGCTTGACCACCTTCTCCTGCGTGACGGGGACGCCGAGGCGCTCCAACTCGTCCGATGAGAGCGGAGCGGTGCGGCTCTCATTCCCATCGAGGTTGACGGCGAAGCGCAGCGTGCGGTCGCCGGCCTTGACCTCGCGAATGCCGGGCTCCGTGAAGCGCACTTCCTTCTCCGGCAAGCCCGCCGGTAGCGGCGCGGAATCGCCCACGAACCATTGCGCGGGCGCCGTCGTCACCCCGCCGCTCAACTCCAGCAAGGACCAGATCAGTGGCACGAACTTCGTCGAAACAGACATCTGGCTATCGTCGGGCTGCCAGCCACTGGCGAGAAAAACGAAGCGGCCCTTGCCCTTAGGAGCCTCGAGCACGGCAGGGTCGCCACTGTCGTACTTCGCGATGGCGCGGGAATCCGGAATCGAAGCGGCATCGAGCTTCCGGTATTTCCAAATATGGATCTTCGTGAAGTCACTAAAGCGGGGATCGGAGAACGGCGCGAAGAGCGGGTGCGTGAAATCGATCTCACCAAACATCGCGTAGTTGGACGGCGCGGCCTCGGTCAGCGCGATGTCGCGGCCGATCAGCGCGCCGAGCGTCGGGGCCGCGGCGGCGGACTTCGGGGCGAACACCACTGTCTTGCCCCCTTGCATCTGCGCGCGAATCTCGGCGGCTTGGGCGGCGGGAAGCGCCTCAGTCACGAAGATCACGTTGGCCGTCGCCACGTCGTCGGGGAGCAATTGTGCCGACGCCGCCCGCGCGACGACTTCGACCTTGAGGCGCGGTGTATCGCTCAATGCCCGGCGGAGGAAAAAGAGCGGTTGGCGCACATCGTCGGCCGACTCGCTGCCGAGCCACAAAACTTTCAAGCGCTGCTGCGTGGGCGGAATAACGTAAACGGTATTATCAAAGTCCTCCTCGTCACCCTTGAGCACGATGCGATCGAGGCCGGTGGCATCCTTGGGCAAGGGCACCGGAATGACGCGGCTCTGGCCCGGCGGCACGTAGGTGTCGATAGAGGCACTGGCAAAATCCGTCGAGCCCGCGCGGCCCCAGCCCACTTTGAACTGCTCGCGTTTGGCGTCGGTGGAGTTTGTCACCCGCACGCGCACGACGGTCTCGGCCGCGCGACTCGCCTCGGAGCTGTCGGCAACGAGTTGGAGCCCGGCATTGGTGGTCGAGCGGGCCTTGATCGGTTCGACGATCAGGCCGACGCCTTTCGGCCATTCGTAAGCCTGCAGCGCGTCGAGGCGACTGCCGCTCTGGAGGTCGCTGATAAGAACGATTTGGCGCGGGCCGAACGTCTGCTTGCCGTCATTTTCCGCCAGCGCCTCGGCGGCCGTGATGAGGGCGTTGCCGAGTTGGGTGCTGTTCCAACTCGGATTGGCGACGAGGAGACGTGATTTCACGAGTCCCGCGCGGTTGTTGGGCTCCGTGCGGCTCCATTCATCAAATGGGATCAAAGGAACCGCCGCGCGATCAAACGTGAAAACCGCGATCTGGTCGATCGGGGCGGCATTCGAGATAGTTGACTCGACCTTCGCCTTCGCGGCATCCCAGAGACCCGCGCGACGCATACTCGCGCTTGCATCGAGGAGAATGACGATGCGTTTGGGCTGAGCCGCGGTAGGATCGTCGAGCGGCGTCTGCTTGAAAAACGGACGCGAGAAGCCGAGCGCCAACAATCCCAGCGCGAGACACCGCAACAGCAGCAGGATAATATTCTCCAACCGGCTGCGCTTCGAAAGGCGCGGCGGCGTGGGCATCAAGAACATCAGCGAGCTGAACAGCGTGCGCTCGCGCGTCGTGCGTTTGATGAGGTGAAAAATGATCGGCCCCGCAATCGCGAGCCCGCCAATCAAGAAAAGGGGCGTCAGGAAATTCATGCGCCACCTCCCGGATTAGAGCCGCGAAACGCCGGGCGGAATTGCCGTCCACGCTTCATGCGATCCTGCAGAAAGCCCAGCAGCGCAGTCTCCAGCGGCTGATCGATGGCGAGCAGGTGATAACTGGCGCCCAGCTTACGACACATCGCGCGGAGAGCTTCGCAGTGCTCACCGAGCTTCTTGACGTAGCCTGCACGCGCCGCCGCGGGATCGAGGTAGAGCGTCCGTCCGGTCTCCGCATCCTCGAACATGGAGGGCTGTTCCAAGCCGAGATTTAACTCCACGGGATCGAGAACCTGAAAAATGCTGACTTCGTGCCCGCAGGCGCCGAGCGCGACGAGGCGACGCTCGAGTTGGTCGATGGGGACGAGAAAATCAGAAACCAGTGCGACGAGCGCGCGACGGCGAATCAGCGAGGTGATCCGCTCCAGCGGGGCCGTCAGGTCGGTGTTGCCGCCGGCCGGTGCCCGCTCCAGCGCGTGCATGAGTTGGCGGAGGTGCCCTGCCCGATGGCGTGCAGGCAGATAGTCGCGCACCTGGTCGTCAAAGGTCATCAGACCCGTGGCGTCGCCCTGCATGTGCAGGAAATAAGCGAGCGTCGCGGCGAGGGTGGCGGCGTACTCGGCCTTCGTGTGGCCCTTGCTGCCGTAGTTCATCGACTTGCTCTGGTCGACGAGCAGATGGCAGCGGAGGTTGGTCTCATCCTCGTATTTCTTGATGAAGTAGCGGTCGCTCCGGCCGAAGACTTTCCAGTCGAGATAGCGTGGGTCGTCGCCCGGAGTGTATTGGCGGTACTCGGTAAACTCGACCGAGAAACCGTGGTACGGGCTGCGGTGCATGCCGCTCCAGAATCCCTCGACGACCGCGCGCGCCCGCAGCTCGAGGCTGCGGATGCTCATCAGCGTCTTTGTGTCGATCAGACGCGCGGCGGGTATCGAGGAAGTGGCGGCGGCGACGGCCATGAAGAGCGATTAGCTGGAGACCGGGGATTTGACGTGAGCGACGAGGCGCTTGATGACTTCCTCAACGCGGATGCCCTCCGCTTCGGCGCGGTAATTAAGGAGGACGCGGTGGCGCAAAATCGGCGCGGCGAGGGCCTGAATGTCCTCCACGGTGACGTGCGCCCGACCTTGAATGAGCGCGCGGGCCTTGGCCCCGAGAATGAGGAACTGCGCGGCGCGCGTGCCGGCGCCCCAGCTCACCCACTCATTGACGAAGTCCGGCGTGCCGGCCTGATGCGGACGGGAAGCCGCCGCGAGTTGCACGGCATAGCGCACCATCTCCTCGGCGACCGGAACCTTGCGCACGAGTTGGTGAAAGCGTTGCACATCTTCGCCCGTGAAGAGAGCCTCGATCGGCGCAGGCTTCCCGGCGGTCGTTTGCTGGATAACCTTCACCTCGTCGGCCTCGGGAAGGTACTCCATCACGACATTGAACATGAAGCGGTCGAGCTGCGCCTCGGGGAGCGGGTAGGTACCCTCCATCTCGATGGGATTTTGCGTCGCGAGCACGAAAAACGGCTCCGACAAGACATGGCGTACGCCTGCGGCAGTCACTTGATGCTCCTGCATGGCTTCGAGCAGTGCAGCCTGCGTCTTGGGCGGCGTACGGTTGATTTCGTCGGCGAGGATCATGTTGCCGAACACCGGGCCGCGGACGAAGGTCAGCTTGCGGCCACCCTCGGGCGCGTCCTGCAAGATTTCCGTACCGGTGATGTCGGCCGGCATGAGGTCGGGCGTAAACTGGATGCGGCGGAACTCGAGGTGAAACACCTGCGCGATGGATTTCACGAGGAGGGTCTTCGCTAGGCCGGGCGCACCTGTGATCAAGCAGTGGCCGCCGGCGAGCAGCGCGAGTAGGATCTGCTCGATGACCTCTTTCTGGCCGACGATGACCTTTGAAAGCTCAGCGGAAATGCGGGCACGACTCGCGAGCAACTTCTCGGCGGTCTCACGCTCCGCCTCAAAGCTGTCGGCGGGCGCGGCGGGCGCAACCGGCGCGGCTGGGATCACAGGGGGCAGTTCGGGGGGGAGTTCGTTGCTCATTTCAATGGGTCATCAAGTAGAAGACGATGTTTACACCGAGCGGATAGGAAATCTTCTCGGAAAAAGTGCGGAAGTAGCGGTCGTCCTCACCCTCGCGCTCCCAACCATCGGGGACATCGCTGTTGTGGATGACGAGTGCCATGACGCGGCCCTTGTCGTCGAGCCAGGCGCGAAAGGTCACGGTGTCGGAGCCGATGCCACGGTTGACCGTCTGGAGCGGCGGTGAGCCGGGGTTGTCCCAGCTATGCGCCGTATTCCAAAACTGCATCGTGGGGACCTGCAGACGCTGGATCGGGCCCTTGAGGTTGAATACGCAGTGAAAAATCGGGTGATCGATCGTGAGCTCAGTGTAAGAGCGACCAGGCAGCACGCGCTTCATCGCGGCCTCGAAGAGATTCCATTCCCACTTGCTCCAAAAATCGCTCACGAAGAGCGCGCCACCATTATAGAGGTAGTTGCGCAGCGCGGTGGTCTCCGCGTCGCTCAACTGGATGTAGCCCGCGTGCTCCATGATGACCATGGGGAAGTCGACGAGCTTGGGGTCCGTGAGCTTGATCACGCGCCCGTCGGGGTCGGTGCGGATCGAAGTCATCTGCTGGAGACGGTACGAGAAATTGAGATCGGCGTCGGGAAAATCGACCCACCAGCCGAGCTGCGGCCCACGGCCCCAGCCCTTGTCATCCGGAGGTGCCTCGCCGCCGTAGCGAAACATGATGCGGGCGAACGTGAACACGTCCTTCTCGAAGCCCGGCGTGTTTTTCCACTCCGGTGTTCCCGTGCTGTGCGAAGCGACCTCGCGGGCCGTGTGGGTATTGTCTTCGTCGATCAGAATGCCGCCCTCGCCGCGCACGAGCGAGCCGCCCTCCTCGCCACCGCGAAACACTCCGCCTGGGCCGACCCCGCGAAAGCCACCTCCACCGCTGCGGCGAGATTGAGGAAAGCGCTCTTGCGCCGCCGGCTGCCGCAGCGGCTGGGCGTGCGAAAGCACAGTCCCCACACAGAGCGCGAAGAAAACCGCGAGGCGGCAGCGGATGGAACAGGGAAACGTCATCTTCAGTGGGTCGTCGCGTAGAAGATGATATTGATGCCGAGCGGATACGCGATCTTCTCGGAGAAAGTTTTGAAATAGTAACCGTTTTCGCCCTCGCGCTCCCAGCCGTCGCCATTGTCGGTATTGTGTGTGGCGATCACCATCATGCGGCCTTTGTCGTCGTAGAGGGCCCGGTGATGCACTTCGCGGGCGTCGGGGCGCTCCCACGTGACGCCCGTGAATTCGCTCTGGGTGCCAAGCCGGATGTTGGGCACCTGCCCTTTGGACTGAATGTTAAACACGCAGTGGTAGATAGGATGATCGAGCGGAATTTCCGCAAACGTGCGGTCGGGAAAAACGCGCTTCATCACCTCGGCCATATTGCCCCATTCCTCCTCACCCCAAAAGTCGTCAAACATGAGGAAGCCACCGTTGAGCAGATACGTTCGCAGGGCCTCAATCTCCGGATCGGTGAGATAGAGGCTGCCCGGCTCCACCATGTAGATGAAGGGGTAATCGGCCAATTCTTTGTCCGTGAGCCACAGATAACGGCCATCGGGGTTGACCTTCATCGAGGTCATCTGCTGGAGCCGGTAAGAGAAATTCAGATCGCTGTCCGGCGTATCGGTCGCCCACGAGCCACCGCGACCATAGTCGCTCCGCGCGCGGCGAACGCGGGCAAAGGTGAACACATCCCCGGTAAAGTTACGCGAATACTGCCAGTTCGGGGTACCCGTGCTGTGCGACTCCACCTCGCGCGCGGTCCGCGCGCTATCCGGCACGTAGCTCTCACCCCACCCACCGCCTCGTCCACCGCCGAAACGCCGCTGGGCCATGACCATCGCGGTCAGCACCAGAAACAGCGAGACGAGTGGGACGAGCTTCTTCATTTTTTCCCGGTCTCCTGGAGCTTTTTCACCTCGGCCGCGGGAGGCGGCGTCGGCGTAGCCCCCGCCGCCTCTGGCGTGCTCGGACCGGCACGATTCAGCTCAAGGAGCACCTTCAGCGCCTCGCGGTAGCGCGGAGCTTCCTCCAAGGCGTAGAGCGTCTGCGTGCGGGCCTCGGCGATCTCGCCATTCTTCCGCAGCAATTGCGCGAGTTGAAAGTGTGCCCCCGCCGGGTCCGGCACATCGAGTTGGAGCAACGTACGCCACGCCGTGATGGCTTTCGTGGTGTCGCCGAGTTCGCCACTCGCCTGCGCGAGATAGCGCCAGGGCGGGGCGACGAGCGGATTCACTCCGAGGTAGCGCTCGGCGTTGCGTTGAACCGTGGGCCAATCTTTGGCCTCGGCGGCAATCTCCATCAGGCGGGTGTAGGCCTCGATCGCTTCATCGTCGAGCGCCGCCCACGTGCTGAGGGTTTCACGTTCCGCCGGTAGATCGCCCATTTGTTTGAGCACACCCGCGAGGACTCGATATGGTGAGTCGGAGCCCTTGGGCGTGGGGTAGAGGCTAAGATAGCGATCGAGCACTTTGCGCGCTTCGGCCCAGTTCTTTTCG
This sequence comes from Opitutaceae bacterium, assembly GCA_965227745.1. Lineage (GTDB taxonomy): Bacteria > Verrucomicrobiota > Verrucomicrobiia > Opitutales > Opitutaceae > GAS368. Next base: position 1,561,563 of record OZ245769.1, read on the forward strand.
CCGGTGAGCTTCCGGACGCGCATCATCATCATCCAGTGGTTGTCGGGATGCGTCGCTTCCCATGCAGCCAATTCAATCTCGCTGGCCGAAGGCAGGAGAAGTTCTGGCTTCGGCTTTTCGAAATTCATCTTCGGTGCCATATCCTCGGCGGCCTTGCGCGCGTAGGCGGCAAACTCTTTTTCCAACTCGTCCATCGGGGCGACGTTCTTCGCCAGCGCATCATTGATCGGTGTGCCATCGCGGAGGTCGCGCAGGACGCCCCGCAGCTTGTCGATGCCGTGATGAGTGATGATGTACTCCACCACGAGGGAGGACTCGAGGTAGGCGAACTGGAGGTGCTGCGAGGTCTTCGGCGAAAGAAACGCCGCACTCAACTTACTCACGGGCACGAGGTCTTCCCCGAGCACCATCTCGCGATACGACGGGTCCATGCGCATGCCCCAGGCGCGGCTGGCCTGCCGTTCCTCGTAAACCGAGATGCCTTCGCTCAACCACCGCGGCATCTTGTTTTTGGTCATCTGAAGGGTGACGACGTGACAAAACTCGTGCCACAGCACCGCTTCCCAATTCGTAGCGCGGCCCCCATGCGCCGCCGGGCCATTGGCCGTCACGACCCGACCAAAGCACACACCGAGGAAGCCCGCGACATCGGGCATCCCGAAGGTGCGAACGGCGAAATCTTTCTGGTCCGCGAATACTTCCACGTAGGTTGGCTTCGCGAGCTCGACCCCGTACTTCGTCGTGAGCATGCGGCCCGCTTTGGTGAGCAGTTCCAAGACGCGGGTACCGTAGATCGGCGCCTCCTTGGCGGACATCCGGACGACAAAGTCGTCCGTCTTCAGCGTCGCGTATTTCGCCATCGTTTCCTGCAACGTGATGAGATTGTAGGCGCCGACATCGTAGTCGTCCTTGTCGTGCACGGCATGGGCCAGCGCCCAGCCCTCGCCTTCCTCGCCGAGGCGCAGGAGATCGCTCGCGAGTTGGGCCATGGCCGGCAGATAGTTCGGATCGGCCACCCGGGCGCGGCGCTGGTAGCTCGCACCCTCCGCAAAACGGTACTTTTCGGAGAGCTTCTTACCAATGAGCCAGTCCACGCGTGGGTTGGTCGGCCAGAACTTGAGCGCCGTCGCCCGGTCGGTGGCCTCGCCCGCTTTGTCGTTTTTAAGGTGAGCAATCACCGCGTGATAGGCCCACGCGTCGGGATGAAATGGATTCACCGCAAAGATTTTGCCGAGCAGGGTGATCGCACCATCGTAATCCTCGCCGTCGATGCGGTTATCCACGAGTTGGAGGAGGCTCGGGACATGGCGGGGGTTGGCCTTAAGGGCCGCCTCGGTGGAGGCGGAGGCCGCCTCGCGATCGCCGTTTTCAAAGGCCTGCGCGCGGCCGGCATGCAAGTCGGGATCGTCGGGCAGTTCCTTCAGGCCCTCGTCAAAGGCTCGCGCGGCCAGGGCGTAGTCGTGCTTCTCCAACGCCAATTCGCCCCGGGCCAGATATACGTCGCGGAGCTTCGGGTCGGCCTTTTGCGCGACGCCGTAGACCCGATCAAGGACGTCCTTGGGGTCGTTGCCGAGGGCGAGAGCCATCCGTCCAAAAATCACGAGGTCGGCCGGATTGCGGTACATCCAGAGGCGTCCGGTCACGAGGCGTTGAATCTCCTCCAACCGCCGCGCGGCCTCTTCGGGCCGGCCATTGGCCGTCGCCACGCTGCGCGAGAGCCAGCGCAAGCGGATGCTGGAGGGATCGCTGTTGAGCGCCTCCTTCATCGTCGAGTCGGCTTCGCCGTAGCGACCAGTCGCTAACAGCACCTCGACGCGCAACATCTGCCAATCGAAACTCGCCGGCGTCTCCCGGAAACCAATCTCCGATTCCTTCAGGGCGTACTCGTACTCTCCGGCCATGAACTTCCGCCGGACCTCGCCGACATCCGCCGCGCCCCACACCGTTCCCGCCCATGCCAGCCATCCGACGACGAAAAAGCCCAGCCACCGGGAGGCGGGACGTGCGGCGTGCGGAATCCGGCAAACGCTCATTCGCACAGCTTGATGGGGGTATGAATCATAGCAAGGCACGGGCACTCATTCCGTTAGACGTACAAGAAGTCAAAGAGTGATACGTTTCCAAATAAAATCTCCGCGAATTCTAACCGGTGCGTCCGGAACCGCCCGCACGCCATGTGCCGTCTCTCCTGCAACTTCCATGCGAGCCAACTCAACTTCCGGAGAATCCGCCTTATAAGTCCGCGCGAGGTCCCGGCGTCCGTCGGCAAATCTCCCCCAGCGAATCCCTCGCAAGCGCCGCCTCCCCCCACCACCATTCTAACGCTCCCGCCCTCGCCACGCCCGATACCGCGCCCGCGGCTCCGCCGTGATCCCATTGATCCCGTGTCGCGGCAGCCACCAGCCATGCACGACCAGCATGGCCACCAGCACCAGGCCCAGCGCCGTCAGAAACCAGCCGCGCCCTAACCACGCCGATAGCCCGACGCCCATCACCACCCCGACCGCCACTTTCGACAACCGCCGGGCCTTCGTTTCCTGTTCCGCAAACGCCGTCAGTACCACGCTTCCGACATTCGTAAGCGCCAGGATCACCGCCACCTCAAACCAGTATCGCGAGTCCATGTCGTTGAGTCATTCCTCGGCCGGCGGTCCCCTCGCCCATTCTCATTTCGGCGCAAAGGGCGCCGCCGTCCCACTACCCGAACGCACCACGAGAATCGGGATCGAGGTATTGTGCCGCACCTTGTCGATCGTGCTGCCAAAGACGAAATCGCCCAGCAGTTTGTGCCCGTGCGAGGTCATCGCGATGAGGTCGCAGGCGCGCGCCACCGCCGTCTTGAGGATTTCCGTCGGCGGATTGCCCAGGGCCAGTTCCGTCGTCACGACGATATGGGAGGCCCGCAATTTCTCGGCCACGCTGTCGAGGTACGCCCGGTCGGCTTTCATCTCGGCCGACTCCACAAGTTTCAACTGATCGAAATTCCGCGCCGCAAATCCATCCGCGACGTGCACGAGCAACAGCTCCGAGCCGAGGAGCAACGCCAGTTCCGCCACATGCGGCACGAGGGTATCGTCCGCGCGTCCATTTTCGAGGGCTACGAGAATCTTTTTATACATTGGGGTAGAATAAAAACGTCTGCTCCTCACACGCTCACTCGCCGCCCGTGAGGCCGACAAAGTCCAGCAACAACTTCACATTGAGGACCACGATGATCGTCGTGGTGACCCACGCGAGGATCTTTACCCAGAGCGGATTCGCAAACTCCCCCATCTTCAGCTTGTCGCTCGTAAACATCACGAGCGGGATCACTGCAAAGGGTAGCTGCAGGCTCAGCACCACCTGGCTCATCACCAGCAGCTTCGCCGTCCCGCTTTCACCATAGAGTCCCGCCACGATCGCCGCCGGTACGATCGCGATCGCGCGCGTGATCAGACGCCTCAGCCAGGGCCGCAATCGGATGTTGAGAAATCCTTCCATGACGATCTGTCCCGCGAGGGTTCCCGTCAGTGTCGAGTTTTGGCCCGAGGCCAGCAGCGCCACCGCAAAGAGGACGCTCGCCAGGCCCACACCGAGCATCGGCGAGAGGAGTTGATACGCGTCTTGGATTTCCGCCACGTCGTGCTTGCCCTGCTTGAAGAAGGTTGCCGCCGCCACGATCAAAATCGAGGCGTTGATAAACAGCGCAAACATTAGCGCCACCGTCGAGTCGATGGTCGCAAACTTGATCGCCTCCCGCTTGCCCATCGTATCCGGATTGTACTTACGCGTCTGCACGATGGAGGAGTGCAGGTACAGGTTGTGGGGCATCACGGTCGCCCCGAGGATGCCGATGGCGATAAACAGCATCGCCGGATTGCTGATAATCTCCGGCGTGGGGAGAAATCCACCCAAGAGCTCCGCCACCGCCGGCTTTGAAAACAATATCTCCAGCCCGAAGCAGAGTCCGATCAATAGCATCAGCGAGATCACGATAGCCTCCAGCCAGCGGAAGCCGCGATTCGCCAGCCAGAGCACCACCAGCACGTCGAGCGCCGTCAGGCACACGCCCCACACCAGCGGGATGTGAAAGAGCAAATTCAACGCGATGGCCGTGCCGATCACCTCCGCCAGATCGCACGCGCAGATCGCGATCTCACAGAGAAACCAGAGGCACATCGCCACCGGCTTCGAGTAGTGATCGCGACACGCCTGCGCGAGATCTCGTCCCGTCACGATACCGAGCTTCGCGCAGAGGGACTGTAGCAAAATCGCCATCAAGTTCGAGATCAGGATGACGCTGAGCAGGGTGTAGCCAAATTGAGACCCGCCCGCCAGGTCGGTCGCCCAGTTGCCGGGGTCCATGTAGCCCACCGCCACGAGATAGCCCGGCCCGGAAAACGCGATGAGCTTGCGCCAGAAGCTCGCGCCTTTCGGCACGGTCACCGTGCCGTGCGATTCCGGCAGGCTCTGTGTCGTCGAGCGCTGCCGCCAACCGGGTTCGGTACTGGGGGTGGGAGATGAACTGCCTTCCGTCGTCATAAATTTTCCGGCTCAGAATCGGCGCGAGAGCCCCACGAAGAGACCGACGTCGTCGGCCGACCGCGAAATCCCGAGGTTCGCCCCGGTGTCGAGTTGCGTGTTGGCATCGAGCTTCCACGCCACTCCGGCATTAAACGTGGCCACATGCGCGCCATCGCCCGCCGAAGATGTCAGTTCGAGGTAGCCAGAGACATCTTTCACGATTTCGTGGCCCACCGTGATTGTGTTGTTCCACACCACGCGGTGCCCGCCGCCCGGGCCGCGCGAGCGAAACTCCGCCGCCGTCATCGCCCCGCCGTCCCACCCCGCGCTGAGTTCGAAAGCCAGCGGAAAAAAGATCGTGCCCTCCGCGCGGTCCGCGCCCAGTCCCGCCGTCGCCACCGGCAGAGTCAGGTCGGCGATCAGCCCAAAGGCCGTGGCCCCGCCGTCATTGCCCCAGAAATTGAGCTTCCCGCGCAGGGTCACATCGCCGAATCCCGAGTGCGTCTCACGCGGCCCGCCGCGCGGCGTCTCGCTCGCGCGAATGTAGGGCGACACAAATATCCCCGCCTCTACATTATTGAGCAGCCCGAGCCGGAGGTTAAACGGCGCCACGCCCCACTGCGTTGTCCCCCCGCCGTCGCGGCGGTTGCGCGTGAAGTTCGCGAAATCCATCTCCACCTGCACATGCCCCGTGTCCACGGTAAAGGGGCTCTCCGTCGCGTCCGGCCGGTCGGTGGCCATCTCGCGCATCAGGTTCGTCGGCGTCGGGTTCGCGAGCGTGTAAGCGCCTTTGTCCGCCGCCAGCGCATCGGCCGCAAAGGCCATCACCCCCGCCCCGACGATCCAAGCTGAACGATAAAAAATCACAGTGAGAGGGGTATGCGGTCGCTATTTTGATTAGTCAAAATAAATCTTTGGGTTGCCTCAAACGGGCCTTGTCCTCTCTCCTGCGTGATGGCGTCGAGCACCGTCGAAAACTACCTGAAGCATGTGCTGCTGCTCTCCGCGGGCGGCGATGGCCTCGTGCCCATGGGCGCACTCGCCGAGGCCCTCGCGGTCGTGCCCGGCACCGTGACCACCATGGTCAAGTCCCTCGCCGACGCCGGGCTCGTCGAGCACCGCCCGCGCCATGGCGTCAAGCTCACCGCCGAGGGCCGCGCCCTCGCGCTCAACGTCCTGCGCAAACACCGCCTCGTCGAGACCTTCCTCGTCAATGTCCTCAAGATGGACTGGTCGTCCGTCCACGCCGAGGCCGAGCAGCTCGAGCACGCGATCTCCGACGAAGTCCTCGACCGGCTCGACGCCCTCCTCGGCCACCCCGAGACCGATCCCCATGGCGACCCCATCCCCAGCCGGCAGGGCCAGCTCGACGCCCAAGTCTACGCCACCCTGGCCACCTGCGTCGTCGAGAAACCCCTCCGCATCGTGCGCATCACCGACCAATCGCCAGAGTTTCTCCACTTCGCGGAGGAAAATGTCCTGCTCCCCGCGGAAGCGGTGCGCGTCACCTCCCGCAATCTCGCCGCTGGCTTGGTGACCCTAAAAAAATCCGGCCCCCGCCCCCTCGTCCTCAGCCTCGCCGCCGCTGGGAAAATCCTCGTCCAGCCCACCCGCTAAACCCGCTCCGGTCTCGCAGGCAGGCCCACAACCGCTTCCCCCATCGATCTGATTTCATTTCGTGTTTTTCGTGTATTTCGTGGTTCCCCCCTGCCTTTCTTCCGTGTGACACTCCCGCCCGATGTCCACGTCGTTCGCGCGCCTCATCTTTAGTCTGACCGCCGCTTTCTTCGCCGCGTTTTTTCTCTGGCCGATTTTTGAGATATTAAAAGGCGGCTTCGTCGATGCCGATGGCCGCATCACCTTCGAATACCTCACGAAGCTCCTCTCCGACCCCGTCTATCTCGGCGGCCTTTCCAATTCGTTTCTGCTCGCCTGCGCCGCCACGGGCCTCGCTCTCCTCATCGCCCTGCCGCTCGCGGTGATTTCGGACCGCTACGCGTTTCCGCTCAAAGGCGCGCTCGGCTCGCTCGTCCTCATCCCGATGATTTTGCCGCCCTTCGTCGGCGCCATCGGCATCAAGCAAATCTTCGGGCAATACGGCGCGCTCAACGCCCTGCTCCACCACATCGGCCTCCTCGCCCCGGGTGCGACCATCGACTGGTTTGCCGCCAACCAATTCTGGGGCGTCGCCATCGTCGAGGCCCTCGCGCTCTATCCGATCATCTACCTCAACGCCGTCGCGGCCCTCGCCAACATCGACCCCGCGATGGAGGAGGCGGCGGAAAATCTCGGCTGCACCGGCATGCGGCGCTTCTGGAAAATCACCGTGCCGCTGATCATGCCCGGCCTTTTTGCGGGCGGCACGATTGTCTTCATCTGGTCCTTCACCGAACTGGGCACGCCCCTCGTCTTCGACTACGCGCAGGTCACCAGTGTCCAAATTTATCAGGGGCTGCGCGAAATCGGCGGCAATCCCTTCCCGTACACGCTCGTGACGGTGATGCTCGCGAGTTCCGTGCTGCTCTACATCATCGGCAAGAGCCTCTTCGGCCGCGCCGGCTACGCCATGATGGCCAAGGCCACCAATGCCGGCGGACCCCGCACGCTCCCGCCGGCTCGCGGCTGGGCCTGCACCGCGCTCTTCGGCGGCGTCATCTTCCTCGCCGTGCTGCCGCACCTCGGCGTGATTCTGGTCGCCTTCTCGCGCGACTGGTATGGCACCGTCTTCCCGCAGGACGCCACGCTCGACAACTTCGCGCTCGCCCTCGGCCACGACCTCACCGTCCCCGCCATCGCCAACAGCCTCAAGTTCGCCGGCATCTCCACCCTCATCGATCTGGTGCTCGGCATCGCCATCGCCTACGTGATCACGCGCACCAAGCTCGCCGGGCGCCAGGTGCTCGATGCCCTCGCGATGCTTCCGCTCGCCGTCCCCGGCCTCGTGCTCGCCTTTGGCTACCTCGCGATGTCGCAGGAGGGCCGTTTCTTCTCGTTCCTGAATCCCATCAAGGACCCGACGATCTTGCTCATCATCGCATACTCCGTCCGCCGTCTGCCCTACGTCGTCCGCTCCGCCGCCGCAGGCTTCCAGCAAACCAGCGAGACGCTCGAGGAGGCCGCGCAAAACCTCGGCTGCCCGCCGCTCAAGGCCCTCTTCAAAATCACGCTCCCGCTCATCGCCGCCAACCTCATCGCCGGCGGCCTCCTCGCCTTTGCCTTCGCCATGCTCGAAGTCAGCGACTCTCTCATCCTCGCGCAAAAACAGGCCTTCTACCCGATCACGAAAGCGATCATGGAGCTCTTCCAACTCCTCGGCGACGGCAAGTTCATCGCCAGCGCCCTCGGCGTCTGGGCCATGGTCTTCCTCGGCGTCACCATCGTCGGCATGAGTCTGCTGCTCGGCAAAAAACTCGGCGCGATCTTCCGCGTCTAATTCACAAGGTGGACGGCGGCCTCTACCGACGAGTCGGAATCGAGAGGGCGAATCGTAAATCGCCGCGCCATCTCGTCGCATTCCCGGTCCGCAGCGCACTTAGAAAAGTACATCCGACGTCTTCTTGTAGCCGCGAGCGCCAGCGAGTGGACGGAACACCACTCGCTGGCGCTCGCGGCTACAACTCTACATAAACTGCTCTCGGCTCTAGCCTCTCAGCTCTCAGCTCTCGGCTCGTGCCGCTCACCTCCGCCTTGCACATTCGCGGCGACCTATTAAACCCATCGCCATGAGAAGCGTTCCTCGCGCCGCTCGCACCCTGCCCCTCCTCGCCTGTGTGTTGATCGCAACCACCGGGCTCGTCCGCCCTCTCTTCGCCGATGGCAATGCGGAGACCCTGCAAAAGCTTCGGCTCGAAAAATTCGTCATGCCAGACTTCCCTGACTTCCTCCGTATGCTCGGGAAGAATCGCGGCACCGTCACGGTCGCCATCGGTCGCGATGCCGAGGGCTACGTGACCGATACCTTCGTCCTGCAGTCCGACCACACGCGCCTCAGCCAGGCCTGCGTCAAGGCCGTCGAGCAGTGGCGCTTCGCGCGTCCATCTAATCGCCCGCCGCCCGGTCACGAGATCGTCCCTGTCGTCCGATTCCTCTTCTCGGCCAAAGGCATCACCATCGTGTCCGCCACCACCGGCACGCTCGCGGGCGAGAAAGACGAGCAGCGCGCCGACGCCCCTTTGATCATGCCCGCCTTTGCCGACCTCGATGCGCCGCCCAAGCCCATCGACCAATCCATGCCGCGCCTCAGCGGCTCGATGGCAGATCGCGTCCCCGACGGCGGCACGGCTACCATTAAATTCTTCGTCGACGAAGACGGCCGCGTGCGCGTCCCCGTCATCCTCGAGTGTAGCGCCCCTGAGCTCGGCGAGTCCGCCATCTCCGCCGTCGAACACTGGCGCTTCGAGCCGCCCAAGGTCGGCGGCAAGCCCACCATCGCCCGCGAAACCATTTCGCTGACCTTCGCCCCGACGTCGAAAAAGGGGTGAACAAAATAAAATTTCACCGCAGAGAGCGAAGCACGGAGCGGAACGCTAATCTTCGCTAATCGTCGCTGATAACTACCCGCGTCTCGCCGATCCGGCGAGACCTTGAGACGCCGATCTCCTGTCGATCAAAAAATATCAGCGCAGATTAGCGTTCCAAACTTCCGCCGCCTTTCTTCGCTCCGCCCTTCTCCCTGCCTTCGCGCCTCTTCGCGACCTTCGCGGTCCCCCCCCCTCCCGGTTTCCTTCTGTACCCTCGCCGCTACTCCCGCCACGTAAACGCGTGGCACAGCGCCACGCCCGCCGCATCCGCCTCGTCAAACGCCAGCGTGCGCCCGTGGCCCAGCAGCGCCATCACCGTACGCGCCATCTGCTCTTTGCTCGCGCGGCCCGCGCCCACTACGGCCTGCTTCACGCGCAGCGGCGCATATTCGAAAACCGGCCGCTCCCGCAGCGCCACCGCCGCGATCGCCGCCCCGCGCGCCGCGCCGAGGATCTGCGCGGTCTGAAAATTCTGCACGAAGATCGTCTGCTCCAGCGCGACGTGTTTCACCTCGATCCCGTCGAGAAAGCCGCTCACCGCGCGGTGGATTTCGCCCAGCGCGTACGCCATCGGTTGCTTCGGCGACACCTTCACCGTCTGACAACGCAATAGCACCGGCTGTCGCCCCGCCGAAAACTCGATCAGCGCCAGACCCGTCCCGCGCAGCGAGGGGTCGATCCCCAGCACCACGCCCACAAACGCCGTGCGTGGCTTCAGGCCGAGCACCGTTTGCGCGTTGCTCGTAGCATTGCCGGGCAATGGCAGCGCCGCCGGCATGGGTTTCCCCGCCAGTTTGGCCGCCCACATTTGCCTCACGTTCATCCGCGCCATGCTCGGTAGAGAAGGTTCAACCCCGCCACGACGCTGAGCGTCAATGCGATGTTTTCAAACGTCTTCTGCTCGACCTTCATCACCCAGCGCCGCCCCAGTACCGCGCCGGCCACGACGATGGGCGCCAGCCAGACATTGAGCATGAAACTTTCGGTGTTGATAAGCCCAAGGTGAACCATGAAGGGCACCTTGAAAAAATTCATCATCAGGAAAAACACCGCGCTCGTGCCCACGAAATGCATCTTCGGCAGTCGCATCGCCAGCATGTAGACCACCATCAAGGGACCCGCCGCATTGGCCACCAGCGTGGTGAACCCCGCCAGCACGCCGATGGTCGGCGCAAACCAAGCCCCGTGCTCGGCCTCGTGCCCGTAGAATTTCCGCCGCGCGAAATGCATCACCACCAGCCCGAGCACGATCACGCCGATCAGGACGCGCGCCTGTTGCTCGTTCACTCGCCCGAGCGCAAAGTATCCGATCACCACGCCCGCCGCCGTCCACGGAAACAGCCGCCAGATATGCGCCCACTGCGCATGCTTCCGATACGTCGACGCCGCGATGATGTCGCCCAGGCACAACAACGGCAGCACGACGCCCGTCGCCTGCTTCGCCGGCATGATCAGGGCAAAGATCATCACCGCGAGGATCCCCAGCCCACCGATCCCCGCCTTGGAAATTCCCACGACGAGCGCCGCAATCCCCGCGAGCACCCACTGCCAGGTATCGAAGTTCATCATGGGCGAAGCTTCGCGATCACTTCGTCCGATGGCATCACGCGCTGCCAAAAAGCGATCCACTCTGGCTTCGCCGGTTTAAACAAACGCCCCCCTTTCAGCGCCCCATCCGATTCAAGCATGAGAGTCGCACACCAAAAACAAAACAACGCATCGACCTCACCCTTCGGGCTGCGAATGGTCAGCCGGATAACCGGCATAAAATCACACAAGGTGGACGTCTCTCTGGGCGTGTAACTCGCCTCCGCGAGCAGTGCCGACTTCATCCACTTGACCTGATCAGCCGTCAGCACGACGGGCTCGCCGCCCGGCTGGTACTCTATCTTCAATTGCCGCGCCCACTCCTTGTCTCGGTCGTCACCCGCTGCATTCAGCCGACCGCGAAATTCATCCTGCTGCGCCCGCGTCAGTTTGTGCCGGTCTAAACGCACCACCCTCATTTCGGTGGCGTGCGCGATCACTTCTTCCGCCCCGGCGTTTTCGAGCACTGTCTCGTTGTCCGCCGCACGCGCCAGCACGGAGGCGACCAACGCCAAGGCACAAATGAGAAAGTGTTTCATAGAATAGGTCGCAGCTGAAAATCTCCATTTCTCACCTCAAACACCTGCCACGTCCCCAGCTCCGCCTCCGGCAAACTCGTGCCCGTCGCGATTACCTGCGACTCCGGGTCGATCATCGCCCAAAACCGCCGCCGGCGCTCCGGGTCGAGCTCGCCCAGTACATCATCCGCGAGCAACACCGGCCGCACGCCGCTCTTTTCTTGAAACCACGCCGCCTGCGCGAGCCGGAGCGCGAGCACGAGCGACCGCTGCTGCCCCTCCGACGCAAAATCCTTTGCCGCCGTGTGCTTCACGGAAAAATGAAAATCATCCCGGTGCGGCCCCACCAGTGTCGTGCGAAATTGCGCATCGCGGGCCCGCCCCGCTTCGAGCCGCGCCAACAGCGCCTCCGCCGATGTCTCCGCGAAATTCGGCTCGTAAGTCAGCCCCGCCGGCTCGGTGTCATCGCAGAGCCGCGCATAGGCCAACTTCACCGTCGCACCGAGCGCCTTGATCCCCGCGGCTCGCAGCGCGATCAACTCCGCCGCCGCCGGCGCAAGCGTCTGCTCAAAGGCCCCGAGCTGCGCCTCGCCCGTTTGGCCACGCTTCAAAAGCGCATTCCGCTCCGCCAGCGCGCGGGTGAAAGTCTGCAGCGCCCGGAGATAGCTCGCATCCATCGCCGCGAGCGTGAGATCGAGCCAGCGCCGCCGCCCCGCCGGCGACCCGCGCACGAGCAACATATCCTGCGACGAAAACACCACGGTCGGAAATTTCCCGAGATAATCCGCGAGCCGCGTCACACGGGCATTGTCGCACCAGAGTTCTTTGCCGTCATGGCGGAGCTTGATGATGACGTGGGTATCGCCTTGCCGCTCGTGCTCCAACTCGCAGGAGATCGCCGCCGTCTGCTGGCCGTGGCCGATGAGCAGCTTATTATCCGCCGAGCGAAACGACCGCAGCGCCGTGAGAAACCCCGCCGCCTCCAGCAGGTTCGTCTTCCCCTGCCCGTTCCCGCCGATCAGGAACTGCTGCCGTCCCGCCAGTTCGAGCGTGGCAAAGCCCACGTTGCGAAAGTGACGAAGGGTGAGTTTGCGCAGGCGCATGAAAATGCCGTGAAGGGTCCCAGTTGCGGAAAATTTTCTATCGCGGGCAAGCTCGCTCCCGACTTTCCTTGCGCGAATGAGATCGTTTGAAACCTCGCTCGCCGACACCCAAGCCACCTTCCAGGCCCTTCCGCAAATCCGGGCCGAGGTCGACCGCGCCGGCGAGATGATCCTGGCCTCCCTCCGCCGCGGCGGAAAGCTCCTCATCTGCGGCAATGGCGGCAGCGCCGCCGAGGCCGCGCATTTCTCCACCGAGCTCGTCGGCCGCTACGCCAAAGATCGCCGTGCCCTCCCCGCCATCGCCCTCAACGCCGATGGCTCCCTCCTCACCTGCGTCGTCAACGACTACGGCTACGAGCACGCGTTCTCCCGCCAAGTCGCCGGCTTCGCCCGCCCCGGCGACCTCCTCATCGTCCTCTCCACCAGCGGCAACTCCGCCAACATCCTCGAAGCCCTCCACGAGGCCAAACGGCAGGCCATCGAGAGCATCGCCTTCCTCGGGCGCGGCGGCGGCAAAGCCAAAGGCCTCGCCACCTGCGACCTCATCATCCCCGGCCAATGCGGCCCCGCGACCCAAGAGGCCCATCTCTTCCTCATCCACTACTTCTGTGAGTTGATTGATGAGGAGTTTAAGTAAGGGGATCGACTCAGGGTTTATGATACAGGAACACAGAGCCTGGACCCAGAGGTCATGGAGCGACCGAAGGCCTTGGATAAGGTTATGTCATGGGACCGTCTGTCTGCGTGTCGCTCCTCTGTGCGCTCTGTGGCTCTCCGTGGTCTCTGTGACCTAATCAAAGTCACTCAGGCCCTGTTACTCGTTTTCGCATCTGTCGCCTTCCCATCTGCCGCTCCCCGAGCACACTTGCTGCTTTCTGCGTTCCCCATGCCCCGGTTTCTGATCGCCCTCTTTTTTGTCCTCACGGCCAGCCTGCGCGCGGCCACGTTTACGCTGACTGATGCTTCGGTCGCCGATCTCCAAGCGGCGATGACCGCCGGGGCGGTGACGTCGGAGAAGCTCACGTCGCTCTTCCTCGCGCGCATCGACGCGTACGAAAAATCCGGCCCGAAGCTCCACGCCATCATCACGCTCAATCCAAAAGCCCTTGAGGAAGCCCGCGCTCTCGACGAGGAGCGCAAGGCCAAGGGCCCGCGCGGCCCGCTCCACGGCATCCCGATTTTGCTCAAGGATAACATCGACACCGTCGATCTCCCCACCACCGGCGGGTTTTACGCGCTGCGCGACTCCTATCCGCCGCAGGATGCCGAGCAGACGCGTCGGTTCCGCGCCGCCGGGTGCGTGATCATCGCCAAGACCAACCTCAGCGAATTCGCCAGCGGCGCGGCCATCAGCACGCTGGGCGGACAGATTTTGAATCCCCACGCCCTTGACCGCACACCCAGCGGCTCCAGCGGCGGCACGGGCGCGGGTCTCGCGGCTGGGTTTGCGGTCTTCGGTCTTGGTACCGATACGGGCGGCTCCATCCGCGGCCCTTCGTCGTCAAATGGCATCTACGGTCTCAAGCCCACCTTCGGCCTCAATGGTCGCGGCGGTATCATCCCGCTTTCGCTCGCCCTCGATACCGTCGGCCCCATGGCCCGCCACGTCGCCGATCTCGCCGCCGCGCTCAATGTCATGGCGGGACCCGATCCGCGCGACCCCGTCACCGCCGCCAGCAAAGATAAAATCCCCGCCGACTACACCGCCGGCCTCAAGCGCGACGCGCTCAAGGGCGCGCGCTTCGGCCTCCTCCGCGATTTCATGAAGCAAGATGCCGGCGTGGATGCCGTCATCGAGTCCGCCGTCTCCCTGATGCGCGCGCAGGGTGCCACCATCATCGACGTGAAGCTACCCACGTTCGTGCTCGGCCTGAATAGCGGGCTCTACCTCGCGATCCGCGACCCCGAGTTTCGCGCGCAGATCGACGGCTACCTCGCCACTCTCCCGCGCAAGGATCTCCCAAAAACTCACGACGAGATCATCGCGCTCTCGGAAAAAATCACCGAGCCCACCAAGGAGGGCTGGGTGCCCAACAAGAACCGCCTCGATTCCTACAAGCGCGAAAAGAAAGCCGGCTCCCTCGAAGATCAGCCCTACCACAGCGCGATGGAGGAAGGCCGCAAGATCATCCGCGAGAACCTCGAATGGTTCATCCAGCGCGATAAGCTCGACGCCTTCATCTTGCCCACCAGCCCGAAGCCGCCGCGCCTCATCAAAGACCCCACGCCCGCCTCCGCTCCGCCGACCATTAACGGCGGCACCGCCATCCTCGCCAACGCCAGCGGCTGGCCCGACCTCATCGTCCCCGCCGGCTTCACGTCCGATCCCGCCCTCCCCGTCGGCCTCTCCTTCCTCGGCCCCGCCTTCAGCGAAGCCCGCCTCCTCGCCGTCGCCTACGCCTTCGAGCAGATCAACCCCGCCCGCGCACTCCCCGTCACGACCCCGATCCTCCCCGGGGAAACGATCACCTACTAAAGTGGCTGCGGCATCCTGCCGCAGAGTCGCCCGAGCCCCCGCGAGCGCCGCGAGCCGCTGCCTTCGCCCTAGGAATCGCGCCTAACGACGGGCCTTCGGCAGACCGCACTCCGCGTCCGTCCGGTTCCGTGGCAGCCCCTCCTTGTCCGAGTTGGTGGTGGACGGCGACCTCGAGACCATTCGTGGTTAGAACTCCGTCTCTTTCACTTCCTGCCACCTTCGCTTTATTACTACTTTTAGCTGCGCAGGATGAAAAGGTTTCATCCCCGCAACGCTTTACGAATTGGCTTCGTCTTGTATGGTATTCACGTCGGAGTTCCAAACCCCCGTTTCCGGAACGCCGACATTCACGCTAGTTGGTCTGTTAGTCCAATTCACCCATGAAAACCCTCAAGGCTATCCTTGTTGCGGGCCTCGCGCTCGCATCCGCATTCGCCGCGCGCGCCGACACCTCGGCCCGCGCTTGGCTCGAAAATTACTACACGAATCCCCAGCCCGAGCGCCTCCCGCAGGCCGTCCTTGAGCTGAGCTGGAATGGCTACTTCGAAAAGGAAGGTAACATCCCGCTCGCCATCGGCTTCCTCAGCACCGTCTTCGCGCAGAACCCGAAGCGCGTCGATGCCTGGCTCCTCGAGTTGGATAGCCTCCCGCTCGCGCACCAGCGCCTCATCGCCTCCGCCCTCTGGCAGGCCGGTCACCCGCTCGGTTCCGAGATGCTGAATAGCCTCTCTGAGGACTCCAGCATCCGCCGGCAGATCGTCCGCCTCGCTGCGGCCCCGAGCCGTCCGATCCAGGAGACGCCCGTGCTCTCCCCGCAGTCGATGAATCTCCAGTGGGGCGCGTTTCTCGCCACCGGGTCCGACAAGCCGATCATCGCCATCATGGAAGGCATGGGCGAACATCCGTCCCTCGACGCCGCCGCCCGCGTCTCACTCGCGCAAAACGCCGCCACGCACCCCCGCGTGATGGAAATCTGCCGCGTGCAGCTCGATAAGCAGCCCGCCGCCGTCCAAGCCGAGGTGCGCGCCGCCCTCAATCAGGCCGCCAACGGCAAACCCGGCGTCGAATAAACCCTTCGCTGCGACCCTGCGCCGCGGCTAAGTTCCTCTCAGCCGGCCTTTTTCGAGGCCGGCTTTTTTGCGCCTGCGTGCCGCCATTCGCTGGCACATCCAATGCTTATTTACGGGCGTGCTCCGCCTCCGCTACTTCTTGGCCGCCGCCGCGCTCCTCACGAGCACGCTCGGCGCCGCGCCGCTGGTCGCCACGCTGCGCTCGGTGGAGTGGTCGCCGGGAGACGCCGTCCGCGAAGGCTCCGCGGAATTTGAAGTGCTCGTTTGCGCCGCGAAGCTTCAGCAGGCCGGGGGCAGCGGTGGCATCGTCGGCACCGGCAATCGCCATGGACTCTTTCTCACCGGCGCCGAGCGCGCCCTCCGCCAGCTCACGCTACGCGGCATCCCCGTCGCCAAGGTCCCGCGCGGAGGCGGCGATCTCGCCCTGGACCCCGATGGACTCTTTCTCGACGCTAGCGGCCTCACCGAGGCGCAGGCTTCCGCCGTGCTGACGCGGTGCCTCGCGCTTTATGGCGCACCACCAGCCGTGGCCGATAGCGCCAAGCCCACTGCCGCCGAACTCGCGGCCATCCAGCATCACCTCCGCCCCTTCCGCCAAGCCTTCGCGCTCGCGCGGATGCCCCGGTTCGCCGCCGAGTGGTGAGGTGGACGGCGACCTCCGCTGCGCCGTCTAAAAATGTTCGGTCTCCCCACGCCGCGCCTCCGCTGCGTTATACGCGCTCCCAGCGGCCCGCCCGCTCCCTCTTATCGCGCCGTCACGCCTATCAGCCGGTCTCACCCTTCTCCGCATTTCCCCGTCTCCCTGTCTCCGCGTCTCCCCTTCTCCGCGTCCTCGCGTCGTCCCCTCCCTGCCCGTCTCTCAACTCTCAACCCTCATCGCTCAACTCCCCTCAGCCCCGGACCCCTTCACTTCCCCGGCACCGTTTTCTCGTACTTCGCCCAGTTCTTCACGAGTTCATGCACCACCACGCTCCCCACGCGATGCGCCGACTCGAGTGACGGGATGTACGCCGAATAGGCCGTTAGTTTTTCGCCAAACAAACTCTCCGCGGCCGTCACTCCAGGAGGCGGCCCGTCGAAATTACTCGCGGTGCGGAGAACCAGCGCGCGTTTCACATCGGCTTTCCCGGCGCGCGTCAGCCACGTCAGCGCCTGGAGCGTGCCGGTGTCTTCCATTGCGGTGGTGACGTAGTTGCCCTTGCCGTCGGTGTGATACTTCACCCAGCCGTTGGCCCATTCGTTGAGCAGCGCGCCATGCCAAAACGTTTCCGACGACAGCGTGTCGCCCTTCATCACCCACGGCGCGCGCTTCGCGTTGGCCGAGGCATAGGCCGCGCGGCGCTGCGCGATGCCCTCGGTGTCAGGCAGCTTCACGTCCTTCGTGAGCTGATACGCCCACTCCACGAACGTCGGCTCGATGTGAAACACCTGCCCGGTGTCCTCCGTGTCGCGCGGCAATTCGTACGGCTTGCTCCGGCGCAGCGGCACGTAACCCGTCGGCCAATCCTTCGGCGCCTCGCGCGGGTCAATCTCGTGGCCGAGATCGCCATTCACGACCCACTCCGCCCACGCCGCGCACCCGAGCGTGCCATCGGCGGGATCGATGCCCGCGATGCCGGCGACCAGCCAATACGACTTGGAAAAATCGAACCGGGCATCGCTGCCCAGCGCCATGATCGTCGCCGCCGCGCGCGTATTGCCCACGCCCGTCACGATGGCGATCACCGAGCCATCCGCATTGGCGCGCACATCGTGATACGCCGAGGGCAGCGGGATCACGCGGTCGAGCTTCTCGCGCTCCACCCAATACTGCAGCTCACCGGGCGCGTCGCCGGTGTCCTTGCCGGGCTCGAACATCGCGACGACCACCACCTTGGGTTTCAACACCGCCTCAGCCGCGCCCACGAGCGGAGCGAGCAGCATCGAAATCGAAATCACCGCCGGGCGCATAAAACGAAGCATCATGCACCTACGTCAGCAGGCAGCGGGCCACGGGCCGAGGGCTAAATTGGTTCTTGCGAACGGCGGCTCCCGGGCTTCGCTGACCCTTTCCATGAGTACCAATGCACCCGCAGAAAACGCCGTTATCAAAACCTCTTACGGCGAAATGACTCTCGCCTTCTGGCCCGATGTGGCCCCGAAGCACGTCGAGAATTTCAAGAAGCTCGCTCGCGAGGGCTTCTACAACGGCACCGCCTTCCACCGCATCATCAAGGGTTTCATGATCCAAGGTGGCTGCCCCAACACCAAGAAGGGCGCCACCGGCATGCCCGGCACCGGTGACCCGGGCTACAAGGTGAAGGCTGAGTTCAATAAGAAGGCGCACGTCAAGGGCGTCATCTCCGCCGCCCGCTCCTCGCACCCGGACTCCGCCGGCTGCCAGTTTTTCATCTGCCACGGCGACGCCAAGTTCCTCGACGGCCAGTACACTGCCTTCGGCCAGCTCGTGAAGGGCGAAGACGTCCTCGACCGCATCGCCACCACCCCGACCAAGTCCGGCGGCGGCGGCGAAAAGAGCACCCCCATCGAGCGCATCGAAGTCGAGAGCGTGACCATCGTCCCGGCCGCCTAAACGGCGCGCGGCACCTCGCTCTCGCAGGTCAAATCTTCACAAACACAAAGGCCGGTCTCACGACCGGCCTTTTTCGTTCCCACTATTTCCGGCTATCAGCTCTGGACTCTCGGCTATGAGCTTTCCGGCTTGCAGCCAGCCTCAATTCTCATCGCGGATCTTCACCGTGATGCTCTTCACGTAAAGCACCAGCGATTCGATCTGCTGCTCGCTGAGCACGCCGCGGTAGCTCGGCATTTCCACCTGGCCGGCTTTGATCTTCTTCAGCGAGGGATCGAGAATCTTATCGCGGATATACGCCTCGTCCGCGACTTCGCTCGTGCCGTCGGCAAAGACGCGCTTTGCGCCAAAGAGCTTCTTCCACGTCGGCCCGACTTTGCCCTCGGTCGTGCCATCGATGGAGTGACACGCCACGCAGCCGATGCTCTCCGAGAGCGCCTTGCCCTGCGCGACCGTGGCCGGCGGCTCCTTGGCCACGGCGGCGATCACTGCCGCCTTATTCATGTCCACGCCCGTGAAGCCTGCCTTCACGAGATCGAGCGGACGCGGCTGATGAATCGTGAAATATACTGCGTTGCGCGCGAGCGTGCCGTTGGCGAATTTGAAATCATACCGCACCTCGAGCTGCGCCATCGCGGGCAGCTTCGGGATGTGGATGAAGACCGATTTTTTATCCGCCGAAAGCACGGTCTGCGCGACGCCCTGCGGCGTGGTGCCCGCCGCGCCATCGAGCGCATACCGCCCGCTGCCGTACGCGGCGCTGCGTTTGTAGTTCCAGCCACGCGCCAAAACCTTCTCCGCCCCGAGCGAAGCCGGATCGAGCGGCGAGTCGAAAGTGAGGATCACGCCATCCGCCGTCGATTGCGCGGAAAGCGCGGTCACGATGGGCGTGGGGCCGGGCCGCAAGCGCCCAATCGCCCAATTCGTCGTCGTGCGCGTGCCCCAAATTTGAAAGCCGATGAGATACAGCGCATCGCCCTGCGGGCTCATGCGGGCGTGGAGCAGCGGCAGCTCGGTCTTGAGATCGAGCGGGATCACCGCGCCCTGCGGCGTCGGGGCCGTGAGATCGGGCGAGATCACAAAGACCCGGCCTGTGCCATACGAGAGGTGCAGCAGCTTGTTGTCCCAAGCGCCCATCTTCGCTCCCATCATCCACGCTTCCGAGGTCGACGATGTATCCTGATCATACGGAATCCACGTGAGCGGCGGCGAGGCCTTGGCCACCTCTGGTTGCACGTAACCGTAGTTGTCGCCGGGGCGCACGAGATAGCACACCGATGAGGAAATCCAGTGCCCCTGTTGATCCGTCGCGGTCACGACGCCCGTCTTCGGGTTGACCGCCACAAACGGCTCACGTGCCCCCATGGCGACGACTTGCGAGCTGCGCCCATCGGGCGAAATCTTCAGAATCGCGCCTGTGTGCGGCGTACCTTCGCCGCCGGAGATCAAGCCGCTGCGCGTCACGATCCCGCCCTGCGTCACGTAGGTCGACCCATCCGGCCCCATCGCCATATCGAGCGGAAACGACCGCGTCGTCTGGCTCTGCAGCATCTGGTCGTTGAAATTCTCCACCCAGTCCGCCTCGCCATTGCCGTCGCGATCATAGAGGCGCACCACGCCATTTTTCGTCGCGACTTGGACGATGCCCTTGGGCGCCGCGATCGCCAGCGGCTCATACAAGCCCGAGGCGTAGCGGTGCCACGTCAGCTTCGCGAGCTTCGGGTCCGCCCAACCATCGACGAGCCACACATCACCATCATAAGTCACGACCGCCGCGCGATCATCCGTGAGAAACGCCATGTCCGCCACGCGCACGCGGCGTTTCCACGGGTTTTCCTCCGGCGTTGCCACCTTGTCGAGCAGGAGGCCGTTTTGATTCAGCGTGGCGAGTTCCGCCGGCGCGCTCGCCGTGCCCGCCCAGCGCAGCCCGCTCTTTTTCTGCGGCAGCGGCGGCGTTGCC
This sequence comes from Opitutaceae bacterium, assembly GCA_965227745.1. GTDB lineage: Bacteria > Verrucomicrobiota > Verrucomicrobiia > Opitutales > Opitutaceae > GAS368. The sequence continues at coordinate 1,581,872 of OZ245769.1, forward strand.
TCCACTGGCGTCACGGGCGCGGCATCCATCGCATACAGCATCGAGACCCGCTGCGGCTGCGCCGACGGCTCCAGCGTGGCGACGAGTTCGCTCGGCTCTTTGGCCCCGCTCAGCACGAGCGCCGACGAGTTGGTCGTGACGCTCTTCACGCCCGGCGCAACGCTGTTTGGTACCGCCCACACCAGCGGCTTGGCGTGCGGTGCCACTTCCATGTGCCGGTAAATTTGCGTCCCCTCGCCCACCGTGCGCGACTCGTACCATTCGGTCACCGCCGTCTCACCCACGCGATAGCGCAGGATCGCTGTATTGTCCGCGAGTTCGATGCCTTCGAAACGCGCCTGCGCCGCCGGCAGCGCGCCGCGGCCGACCTCGCCCTCGCGCGGCAGCGGGCGCGGATCGTTGGTGAGCCCCGCGACATCATTCGCCACGCCGGGATGCACGGTCGTGCTCAGCAGCACCGGCCCGGTGGGGCGCGGATGCTCTGCCGCGACTTTGCGCGTGAGATTCACATACGAGATCGCCGGCATGCTCATCAGTGTCACCGGCGTGCCGCCGGCCGGCATCTTCCACACGGCCGCCACGCGCATCAGCTCTTGGTCGAAGAGCACGCAGTGACCCGAAGCCAGCGGCAGCAACAGCCCGCGCACGACAAAGTTGTCCCCCGTCAACTGCGCCTTCGACTTCGGCGCAAACACCTCCACTTGCGACTGAAAAAACGGTTGCTCCGCCTCGAAAAAGGGGCCGATGGCCGGGCCGGCCGGGGCCGCCGCGCGCACTGCCGCCAACGGCAGCCAACAAGCCGCCAACACAACGAGGGAACGATAACGAGGGGTCATGGGTTTACGAAAGTTCGGACGCTGTGCCCGACGAACCACCCGGCTCATCGTTGCACCGCCGCAGCATAATAAGTTAGGCGCCCTTTTCCAGTGCGCAAAGCGCCACAGCCAGTTGCCCGCCGACCCGGGCATTGTTGATAAGCAGCGAGGTATTGGCGCGACGTGATTCGCCCTTGGTCAGCTCCGCCACGCGGCCGAGGAGAAACGGCGTCACGGCCTTGCCGTTAATCCCCTTCGCCGTCGCCTCTGCGGTCGCTTGCTGGATCACGCCTTCGATGCGCTCGGCGGGAAATTCATCCTGCGCCGGCACCGGCACCGTGAGGAGCAGGCCATGCTGCGCCCCGAGCCGCCGCGCCGCCGCCGCGATCTTGGCGGCCTCGGTCACGGTCGGCACCGTCACATCCACCGGCAGGCCGCTGCTGCGCGAGTAAAAGGAGGGCAGCGTCGTCGTCCCGAGCCCGATCACCGGCACGCCTTGCGTCTCCAGCACTTCGAGGGTCAGCGGCAGGTCGAGGATCGATTTCGCCCCCGAGCACACCACCGCCACGGGCGTGCGACCCAGTTCCAACAAATCCGCCGACACATCGAACGGCGCGCCGCGATGGACCCCGCCGATGCCACCCGTCGAAAACACCCGGATACCCGCCATGTGCGCGACGATCATCGTCCCGGCCACCGTGGTCGCTGCGTCTTCGCCGAGCCCCACCGCGATGGGCAGATCGCGCCGCGAGCACTTGCGCACGCTGCCGTAGGGCAGCGCGCCGAGGCGCTCCACATCGGCCCGCGTGAGGCCCACCGTGATCTGGCCCGCGAGGATCGCGATCGTCGCCGGCACAGCCCCGCTCTCGCGCACTGCCGCTTCCATCGCCAGCGCCGTCTCGACATTCGCCGGGTGCGGCAGGCCGTGCGTGATCAGCGTCGACTCGAGCGCGACGACCGGACGGCCGGCTTGCAGGGCGGCGGCGACTTCAGGGGAGAGATGGAGTTGGGCGTGCACGAGGAAGAGAGCCGCCACCCTCGGCCTATTTCTTCTCCGCTTCAAGCCCGAGCCGCTGGCGATCGAGATCGGCCAGGACCCGGCGCACTTGGGATTTCATCGCCCCCGGCGCGCTGTCCGAATTCAGAAACTCCGTGATAAGCTTTCGGCTCACGGACCATTGCTGGGTATTAAGAGACTCCTCGATCTGCTTCATCGCGAGGTTGTGCTTTGTCATCTCTTGCACTCTGAGCAGTTGACGCCGCATCGCCGCCGAGACGCCTTTTTCCAACTGGCTTTCGATAAATGCCATCGCCTCGGCAAATTTGTTCGCGTCCAACAGCTTCTCGAGCGCGGTGATGATGTCTCGCTCTTCCCAACTATCCTGCAGCCGGCGCGCAAATTCCCGCGCGGGGGCGTCGTCGCTGGTCTTGGTCGCCAGCACGCGGGCCAACTGCTCATTCGCGGCCGATAAATTCCCCGCGCGGCGGTCGGTAATGGCGAGACCGGTGAGAATCATGCCGTCTTGCGGCCAAAGCTGGTGGCCGTACTCGAGAAAACGGCGGTCGTCCGCGCTGACGGAATCCGTCAGATCGATCAGCGCGGCGATGTTCTGGTAGGTCGGCAGCATGCGGGGATAGAGATTGATCGCCTGCTCGTAGCGGCTGACCACGCGCCGCGCCGTGGGTCCGTCCATTCGCGCGCCTTGGCCAAAGCCGCCCTCCGACTCTTTGTGCTCCGCCAGCGCGAGTTCGAAGTACGACATCGCATCCGTGGAACCCAAATCAACGGCGCGCGCGAACTCCGCCGTGGCGCCATTCGCGTCGCCGCTCGATTTCAGGGCCAGACCAAGCAGGTCGTGACCGCGGGCATCGGTGGGTGCCAGTGCGATCGCGGCCCGGGCGTGAGCGGCGGCGGTCGCCCAACGATTACCGCTCCACGCGAAACGGCCCAGCGCGTTTTCCACTTCGATTTGCGACGCGGGCTCCAAGGTGGGCGCCTGAAATTTAGCGAGCTCCCGCCGGCGCACAAAATAGGTGCCCCCACCGATGTACTCCTTCAATCGCTGGTCGACCGCCTTGTACTCCAGGCCGAAAGCGCGACGAAACGCTTCGTCCGGTCCGAGATCGGAACCCACCAGCCGCGCATACTCGCCGATCGCCGTGGTGGGAATTTCGTGTTTCCCAAACAGCAGGTAGTGCGCAAACGCCCAGGATTGGGCGTAGACATTACCCGTGTGCGAGGTGTCTTTGCCGAACAACTCTTCGCGTCCCGTGAAGAGCAATCGCTCCATCGGCATCAGTCCGTGTCGGCGCAACAGCGCGACGTGCTCCGGGATCACCTCGCCCCACTTGGCCGATGTTTTGTCCACTTGAAAGGTCGAAAACACCTCCGCCAGCCCTTCCTCCAGCCAGACGGGATTCGCTCGGTCCGTGCCACTGAGAAACCAATGCACGCCTTCGTGGAAGATCGTGCGCCGCACCTCCTGACTAAAATCGGAGCCGCCGAGGCCGGCCACCGACCACGACAAGTTGCGCAGGAAGAAACCGGAGACTTCCATCGCCCTGCCATCCGCGCCCAGCGGGCGGTACTTCGCAAAATCGCTCTCGCGCGAGAAAAGGACGATCGTCAGCGGCGAGGCCCCCGTGTTTTTCGGAAACATCACGCGCAGGGCCGCGACGTACTGCGCAAACTCGGAGGTCCACGCCAGCGCGTCTTTTTCCTTCAACGCGGTGATCACCACGAACTCCGGCGTGGTGACGCGCAGCCAACCGGTGCCCTTGCTTTTGCTCTCAGCCCGTCCGGCCGATGGTGCCAGCGCGAGTCCGAGGGCCAAGGCCGTGGCCACGACGCTAAAAATCGACCGCATCTGCGTCACTCTTTCCCGAAGATGGCGTCGCCCGCTTCCTTGGCGGCAAACATCCGCGCGCCGTCATGGTCGATATCCGGCGTCTCCACTTTGCGCCAGTTGAACGCCCAGCCTTTTTCGGCAGCGAGTTTCTTTCCGGCGGCGAAACAAGCGCGGCCGCGCGAGAGCCGGTTGGGGCCTTGCACCATGCCCTCGGCGCTGGCGTCGAAGCTGTGCTCGGGGGTGATGTCGCCCGTGCCGAGATAAAACGTCAGCGGCGCGGCGAGGTAGCGTTTGATCACCTCGTCGTTGCTCAGTTCGTCGGGCAGGCCGCCGAAACCATAGCCGAATTTCTGCACGCGGTCGGGGAAGAGATCCGAGCCGGGATTGCCCGCGATAATGCGGACGGCGTCGCCGGGCATGAAGGCCGAGAGCCTAACCAGAAATTGCCCGCCCGCCGAGTGGCCGATCAAGTAATACGGCAGGGCTGGCTTGCCCTCGAGGCCGCGCACGTAGGTGACCAGCTTCGGGATGACGGCATACGTCCACGCTTCGGGCGGTTGGATCTTGCCGGCCTGATCGAGCAAGCCGCCGCGCTGATAGCGGAGGCTGGGGAAACGATCTTTGTCAAAGAGGGGGGCCACCACGATCATGCCAAAGCGCTCGCCCAGCGTGATGGCGTAATTGCGATAGTCCTCCGCATTGCGCCCCACGCCATGGCACACGACGAGGATCGGTCCGTCTTTGTAGGTCGGCGGCTTGTACGTGAAGTAGGTAATCGGCTCCGCGCCGTTGGGGAAGACGCCCTTGCCCGGGCCGGCGGGAATCGGCTCGGCGCGCAGAGCCGAGAGGAGTAAGAAGGAGAGAGCGAGGAAGCGGAGAAAGTTCAAGCGCATGGGGAGATGGAGGAGGAGTCGCAAGCGTAGCAGGATTCGTGAAACGCCCTTCTAAAATAAGTTAGCCGCGAAGCTAGCGCAGAAACGCCAAACCGACCTCTGCCCCTCGGCGTTTCTTCGTGTGCTTCGCGGTTAATAGACCCAATGTCTCACTGCCTCACTTGGCGTAGCCCAGGGCCTTGGCCACCGCGCCATAGGTCACTTTACCGCCCTCGGTATTGACGCCACGCGCGAGGCCTTGGTGCTCCGCGAGGGCGCGCTCGACGCCTTTGCTGACGAGCATCGCGACGTAGGGCTCTGTGGCCTGCGTGAGGCCGAGGGTCGAGGTGCGACCGACGAGCGCCGGCATGTTGGGCACGGCATAGTGCACCACGCCGTGTTGCTCATAGACGGGATTCTTATGCGAGGTCGGGCGGATGCTCTCGATGCAACCGCCTTGGTCGATCGCGATATCGACGATCACACTGCCCGGGCGCATGCGCGCGACGGTCTTGGCGTTGACGACAATCGGGGCCTTGGCCGCCGGGATGAGAACCGCGCCGATGAGGAGATCGGCGTCCGCGACCTCTTGCTCGATGTTCGCGGGATTCGACATCAGTGTGACGATGCGACCGCGATATTCGGTATCGAGGGCCTCGAGTTTGCGCGTATCGAGATCAAGCACCGTGACGCGGGCGCCCATGCCCGCCGCCATCTGCACCGCGTGCGCGCCGGAATTACCCGCGCCCACCACGACGACGTGGCCCGGCATCGTGCCGGGAATACCGCCGAGCAACACACCGGAGCCGCCGTGCTGCGACTGGAGGAAATACGCGCCAATTTGAATCGAGAGGCGACCGGCGATTTGCGACATCGGCTTGAGCAGCGGGAAACTGCCATCCGCGCCCTCGACCGTCTCATAGGCGATGCCGAGGATGCTCTTTTTCATCAGCACCTTCGCGAGTTCCGGGCCGGCCGCCAAGTGCAGGTAGGTAAAGATCGTCTGCCCCTGTTGCAGGAGTTCGTACTCTGCGGGCAACGGCTCTTTCACTTTCAGAATGAGATCAGCCGCGCGCCAGACCTTGGCCGCATCCGCCACGAGCGTCGCACCTGCCGCGCGATATTCCTCATCGCGAAAACCCGCCGTGATCCCGGCGGATTTCTGGATCAAGACTTTCGCCCCGAGCGACACGCAACGGCGGCACAGGCTGGGCGTCATCGAGACGCGAGTTTCACCGATCTTAATTTCCTTGGGTACTCCAATAATCATGAGCGGATGTAACCACGAAACCTCCGATAAGACACGCAAAGAATCGCTCGATCCAGCAGCGCGCTCCGCGCCAGTTTCCACTTGAGTTTGACCTCGCGCCTACGCACGCGACTTTTCTGTCCTCTGTCCTCTGTCCTCTGTCCTCTGTCCTCTGTCCTCTGTCCTCTGTCCTCTGTCCTCTGTCCTCTGTCCTCTGTCCTCTGTCCTCCGTCGCCTCTCGCCTGTCCATGCCCAAACCCCTCCACCTCATCGTCGCCTGTGCCGAAAACCGCGTGATCGGTCGCGATGGTAAACTCCCGTGGCACATTCCGGAGGACTTAAAATATTTCCACGCTGAGACCGCGGGCCAGATCGTCGTCCTCGGCCGCGTTTGCTACGAGACCTGGCCGCGCGTCGCCCTCGATGGCCGCCGCCCCGTGGTCATCACGCGCAATACCGCCCTCGCCCGCGACGGCGTCCGCATAGCCTCGTCGCTCGACGGGGCCCTCGCCGTCGCCGAATTCCTGCCGGGCAAGATCATGATTTGTGGAGGTGAGCGCATCTACGCCGAAGCGCTCGCCCTGGCCGAGACTCGCACGTGCCCGACCCTCCTTCACCTCACGCTCGTGCACGCCGAAGTCCCGGGTGACACCTTTATGCCCGACTGGCGGCATCTCCCGTGGCGGGAACGCTCACGGCGCGGAAGCCGCGACGAGAATTTTCGGTATACGTTTTTTGAATACGAGCTGTGAGGTCGACCCGGCCGCAGTTTGCTCGAAGCCGTGGGAGGGGCCTTATGCCCCGACTCATTGCGAATGGTGAAGAAGTCGGCGTTAAGCCCCTACCCCGGTACAAACTATTTTTGCGCGGCCCTCGCCGCGTGCGCGGCGGCGACGGTCCCATACTTTTCCGCCCAGCGCTTCAGCCCTGCTTGCTCCGCCTCCGTGAGTGGCCGGACGACTTTTGCGGGCGAGCCGAGAATCATCGATCCGGGCGGCGCCACGAAGCGCTGCGTCACGAGAGAGTGGGCGCCGACGATGCAGCGGTCGCCGATCTTGGCGCCGTCGAGCACGGTCGCGCCCATGCCGATCAGGCACTCATCCCCGATCTCGCAGGCATGGATGATCGCCGCGTGCCCGATGGTGGTGTGACGCCCAATTGTCACGCCGTAGTTATCCGCGAGATGAACGATGGTGCCATCCTGCACATTGGAACCCTCGCCCACGACGATGGAGTTAATATCGCCGCGCAACACGCAGCCGTACCACACACTCGCGCCCGCCCCCAGCGTCACGTCGCCGATCACAGTGGCATTCGCCGCGACAAACGCCGCCTGCGCCACGTCGGGCGTTTTTCCAAGATGCTGGGCCAATCGCTCCGGTAGAGTCATGCCCGCACGCTGATCTCACCACGCGCGCCCGCCAATCTCTTTGCGAGGCCGCGCCTATATTAAACTCTTACCCGCGCGGACGCCGCGCCCACTCCGAGCCGCCAAGCCAGACCAACAGGCAAAACGTCGCCGCCACCAACAGGGCAACCGCCGTAACCGTCACTCCGACCGCACCGCAAATGAAGATGAGCTTTGTGACCATGATCGTCGTTGTTGCCGTTTAGACGATAGTCGCCAGCCCCGGTTTCAATCGGACATTTTTTTCCGCTTATTTTACGGAATTCCACGCAGAGCCAATTAAACGCTCGATCGCCGCATTCAGACGGGAATCTATTGCAACAGCCACCCCGTCACCCGCTTGTCACTTCTCCTTCGAGTAAGGCACGCCGATCGCCGCTGGCGCGGTCGCCTTGCCCACAAAGCCCGCAAGCAATAATACAGTCAATATATAGGGTAAAGCGAGGATAGCCTGCACAGGAATGATCCCTATAACGGGCAGCGGCACGCCCTGCAGCCGCGAGGCCAGCGCATCAGTGAAGGCAAAGAGCAGGCATGCCCCCAAGGTCGGATAGGGCTTCCACTTACCAAAGATCAGCGCCGCCAGCGCGAGATAGCCCTTGCCCGCCGTCATGTCGCGCGTGAAGCCGGCGCTCGCCGCCGTCGAGAGGTAAGTCCCCGCCACGCCGCAAAGCACGCCGGAGATCAAGATCGCCTGATAACGCAGCCCGGTCACCGAAATGCCCGCGGTATCGACCGCATGCGGATTTTCCCCGACCGCGCGGAGCCGCAGCCCGAAGCGCGTGCGATACAGCACCCAGGCACTAAGCGGCACGAGCGCCGCCGCCGCGTAGACGATGAGATTGTGCCCGCTCAGCAGCTGCGAGTACAGCAGCCCCGGAAAGGGATGCTCCGCCGCGACACTCGACCACGGCCACGCCAGCGAGGTGAAACGCTGCCCCGCCCCGTCGAGTTGCGGCGTTTGCCCGCCGAGATTAAACCACGCGAGCGCGAGCGTCGGCCCGAGACCTGCCACCATGATATTGATCGCCATCGCCGCGACCACTTGGTTGCCCCGGTGCGTCACAGTCGCAAAGGCGATCAGCAGCGCCAGCAGCACCGCCACGCCGATAGCCGCCCCCAGCCCGGCCCACGCCGACCCCGTGGTCGCCGACACCGCCGCCGCCGCAAAAGCCGCCCCGAGCATCTTACCCTCGAGACCAAGATCAACGACGCCGGACCGCTCGGAAAACATGCCGGCCAGCGCCGCCAGCAACAGGGGCGTCGCCACACGGATCGTGGCCGCCAGGGTCAGGACGATGATGGTGTAAATTTCCATCGGTTAAGCCGCCTTCTTCCTAAACAGCATCGCGAGCGGCGCGCGAAACACGTTCTCCAGTGCGCCGCAAAATAGGATTACGAGTCCCTGAATCACCACGACCATGTCGCGATTGATCTTCGGCATATCGAACGCCAGTTGCGACCCGCCCTGCGCCAGCGCCCCGAAGAGTACCGCCGCTAGAAAAATCCCCAGCGGGTGATTGCGCCCCATGAGCGCCACCGCGATGCCAACAAATCCCGCGCCACCCGGAAAATCGATCAAGATACGGTGCTGCGAGCCGAGCAACTCATTGAGCCCGAGGCAGCCTGCCAGCGCGCCCGAGAGCAGCATTGCCTGGATGATGATGCGCGACGGCGAAATGCCGGCATACACGGCCGCGGAATGATTCTGCCCCGCCACGCGAAGGGAGTAGCCCCAGCGCGTCCGCCAGATCAGCGCCCACACGATGCCGCCGGCCGCGAGCGCGATCAAGAACGCCACATTCAGCGGAGATTGCGAAAACGTGATGCCGACCTTGGCCAGCAGCTCATGCACCGCGGGCAAAAACGCATTCGGACCAAACTCGCGCGACTCCGGCGACTGTTGCCCAGAGCGGATCAGCACATTGACCAGCAGGTACGTCATCAACGAGGCCGCGATGAAATTAAACATGATCGTCGTGATCACGATATGGCTGCCCCGCTTGGCCTGCAGCCACGCCGGCACAAAGGCCCACGCCGCGCCAAACACGGCGCCCGCCAGAATCGCCAATGGCACGACCACAAAAAACGGCGCGCTGTCGCCCAGCCACAGCGCCACGAGTCCGCTCCCCAACCCACCGATGTAGGCCTGTCCCTCGCACCCGATATTAAACAGCCCCGCGTGATACGCCACCGCCACGCCCAAGCCGGTGAACATGAAGCTCGTCGCGTAGTAAAAGGTGTAACCGATGCCCTCCTGCGTCCCGAGCGCGCCATTTGCGAGGAGCTTAAACGCCTCCCACGGGCTTTCGCCGAGGATTTTCACGATCACGCCCGACAGCAGCAGCGCGGCGATGAGATTGATCACCGGGAGCAGCCCGAGTTCGGCCCAACGCGTGAGTTTGGCAGGCGCACTCATGGAGTAGCGAAGGCTGAGTGGGTGGACGGCGATCTCCGAGCGCCGTCTGGGGCGAGGCGGAATGCCGGCGTGGTTCGCGAGTTCGCCCTCCGACGGCGCCCGGAGGTCGCCGTCCACCGCGAGCCCTGAAGGCAGGATGCCGGTGCTGCTGCTGACCGCGCGGCGGGAATGCTCATGCGACGCCCTCCGCTTTCACGCCGGCCATCATCAGACCCAGTTTTTCCTCTGTCGCTTCGGCGCGCGAAACTTCACCGACAATCTCGCCACCGTTCATCACGAGGATGCGGTCGGCGAGGCCGAGGATTTCGTCGAGCTCGACGGAGACGATGAGCAGGGCTTTGCCGGCATCGCGCAGGGCGACGAGTTTCTTGTGGATAAATTCGATGGCCCCGATGTCGACGCCGCGCGTCGGCTGGCCGATGAGGAGCACCTTCGGGTCCACATCGATTTCGCGGGCCATCACGAGCTTCTGCTGATTGCCGCCGGAGAAGGCCGAGATGCGCAGCTTCGGCAGCGCCGGCCGGACGTCGTGCGCCACCATCTTTGCTTCGCAGGCGGTGCGAATCGCCGCGCGATTGAGAAACATGCCCTTGTTGCAGTCCCCGCGATCATGATACCCGAGGATCGCGTTATCTTCGGCGGAAAAACTCGTCACCACACCCATCCGCAAGCGGTCCTCCGGCACGTGCGCGAGGCCGAGCGCGCGACGCTGGCGCGGGTCGAGATTTTCGCGCACGAGGTCGTGCGACCCCAGCGTGATCGAGCCACGCGTTGGTGTGCGAATCCCCGCCAGCGCCTCGAGCAATTCCGACTGCCCGTTGCCCGATACTCCGGCCACGCCCACGATCTCTCCCGCCCGCAGATCGAAACTCACGCCTTTCACGCGCGCGACGTCGAAGCGGTCGCGGATTTCCAGATCGCGCACCGCGAGGAGCGTTTCCTTTGGCTGCGCCAGGGCTTTTTCCACGCGGAGGAGGACGGCACGGCCCACCATTTTTTCCGCCAGCTCGCGCGGCGAGGTCGTCGCGGTGGCGACTTCGCCCACCACCGCGCCTTGCCGCATAACCGTCACGCGATCCGTGATCGCCATGATCTCGCGAAGCTTGTGCGTCACGAGCACGACGGATTTTCCCTCGTCGCGCAGTCGGCGCAGCATCTTGAAAAGGGCGTCCGCTTCCTGCGGTGTGAGCACGGCCGTCGGCTCATCGAGAATGAGAATTTCCGCGCCGCGGTAGAGCGCCTTCAGGATTTCCACGCGCTGCTGCAAGCCCACCGGCAGTTCCGAAACCACGGTGTTCAGCGGGACATCGAGGGCATATTCGCGCGCAAGTTTTTCGAGTTCCGCTCGCGCCTTGGCCAGCCCGCCTGCGAGGCGCAGGCCGCCCTCCACCCCGAGCACGACATTTTCCAGCACCGTGAAATTCTCCACTAGCATGAAGTGCTGGTGCACCATCCCGATGCCCGCCGCGATCGCTTCTTGCGGCGAGCCGATCACGACGCGTTTTCCTTTTACCCAAATCTCGCCCGAGTCGGCTTGGTGGAAGCCGTAGACGATGTTCATCAGCGTCGACTTGCCGGCGCCGTTTTCACCGATGAGCCCGTGGACACTGCCCGGCGCGACGGAAAAGCTGATCGCGCGATTGGCGTGGACGGAACCGAACCGCTTATCGATCGCGCGCAGTTCCAGCGCCGGCGCGGCAGAAGCTATTTTTTCAACCACGGAGGAAGGCGGCTAAACGAGCTTACTGCGCCTTGTACTCGGTGACCTTGATTTTGCCCGCGATGATGTCGGCCTTGGCTTTGTTCAGCTTGGCCTCCATCTCGGGCGTGATGAGTTTGCGGTTATACTCGTCCAGCGAGTAATCGACACCCTGCTCGGAGAGGCCCAGTTGCAGTACGCCGCCCTTCCAAGTGCCGTTCTTCGCATCAAGCATCGTCTTGTAGACGGCGGTATCGACCCGCTTCACCGCCGAGGTGAGCACGCTGCCTGGGTGCAGGTAATTCTGATTGCTGTCGCAGCCGATGCTGAGCTTACCCGCGTCCTTCGCGGCCTGCATCACGCCACCGCCGGTGTTGCCGGCCGCGTGGAAAATCACATCCGCCCCGCGGCCGATCTGGCTCTTGGCGAGCTCGCCGCCCTTGGTCGGATCGTTCCACGCCGCGGCGGTCGTGCCGGTCATGTTTTGGAAAACTTCCGTGTCTTTGTTCACGAACTTCGCGCCCTCGGTATAGCCGACGGCGAACTTGCGGATCAGCGGAATATCCATCCCGCCCACGAAGCCCACCTTGCCGCTCTTCGAGGCCAGCGCCGCCGCCATGCCGCACAGAAACGACGACTCCTGCTCGCGGAAATTAATCGACTGCACGTTTGGCAGGTCGACCACGCCGTCGACGATGGCGAACTTCACATTGGGGAACTTCTTGGCCGCCGCCTCCACCGCCGAGGCTTGGGAAAAACCGATGGCGACGATGATGCTGGCCCCGCGCTGCGCGAAGCGCGTCATGGCCTGCTCGCGCTGCGCGGCATTGGTGACCTCAAATTCTTTCACCTCGATGCCGGTATCCTTCTTGAACTTCGCCGCGCCATCGGCCGCGGACTGATTGAAGGACTTGTCGAACTTTCCGCCCATGTCGAAAATGATCGCGGGCGCGAAATCCGCGGCGCGAACCGCGAGGGAGAGAAGAACGGGCGCGAACAACGCGCCAACGAAGCGGGGCAGTTTCATTTGAGAAGAAAGAGGCATGCACGGCACGCCGTTGCAAAACCTGCGCCAAGCTCGCTTATGACGCAACCCAATGTTGGCCGCTTCCGGCCACAAAAAAGGCGGACCGAGGCCCGCCATGGGTCGCGCTGAAAGTCGGCTGGAAGCCGGGGCGCGAGCCCTTATTTCTTTTGCCAAGAACCGTCTTCCTTCTGCACCCAGACACCCGGGGCACTCCCGGCGGCGAGTTGCTTGGCGCGCGCCTTGCCGACTTGATCGGCCGAGGAACCGGTCTGCTTGGCGAGGGCGGCATAAACGGCCTCACGGTCGCTATTCTCGGCCGATATCACCGCACCGGCGGCGGCATCACTGCCCCGGGCCTCGACGAACCCGCGATTATTTTCGCCGACGACACCTTTCGACTTCAGCTGGTCCAGTTGGGGCAGGCGCTGCGCCATCCGCGACTTCACCGCGCCCAGGTCCTGCGCATGGGTCGTGGTCGCCGCCAGTCCGAAGACGAGGCAGCCGACGAGGGCGAGCAGACGGAACAAGGAGGGTTTCATGGGAGTTAAAAACTATTGCTTAACCGAGTAAGGCGCAACCGTGGTCGATTTTTTATCCAAATCGCCAAAGAAGTCATCGAGGGCCTTGTCCACCTTCACGTTCACATCGAGCGTGGCGTGCACATCCATCGTGACATGGACGCAGCCGGCGAGGACGAACGCACCGAGAAAGGGGAGCAGGCGAAGCATGGGAAGAGTGTGCAACGAGCAGACCCCAAAGCGCAACCTAGGTTTCATTTGTCGGCGCGTAGTTTCACGGAGGCCTTATTGCCCAGACCGAGGCGGAGCACTTGGTCGAGCGGCCCGGAAAGATTCACAGTGAACGTGATGTGTTTCACGTCCCGGTCATCGAGCGGACGCGCGTTCACCCGGATTTGCGCCGTGCGGCCCCCATCGGCGTTTTGCCGATAAAGATCAACCTGCAGGCTGTCCACGGTGAGCGAATCCTCGCCCAATTCGACCCGGCGCAGGGTGTCGAAGGCCGGGTTCTTAATCGAAAGGATCGGCAACAATGCGAGCCGCTCCGGCACCCGGCTGGTCAAGAGACCGGGCGACGGCGCGAGCAAGAGCATGGCCGATTCGCCCGGGAGGGAAGTCAGCCCACCTTCCGCTTTCACGGAGGCTTCCCTAGGTCTCCACTCGACCGTGATGCGACCGGCGATGCGGCCCTTGGCCTCCTTGACCGCCTGCGGGGCGAGGAGGGCAAGATCGCTCAACACGAGGCGGGAAAAATCGGCGGTCGTCTTGAGCACCGGGTTGGCCGGATCAATGGTGAAGGGCGTGAGCGTCACGCGATCGCCGAGCGCCGCGACCTCGGCCCGCGTGACGGAAATCGCATCGCCCTCCGCGCCTTCGGCATCGAGCGCGAGATTGGTGGCGGCCAGACCGAGGATCTGAATCGTCTCCACGCGGACCCGGGCGGTGCGCAGCGTGGGCTTCGATTTCTTGAGTTGGAGTTCCGCGTCTAATGTCAGCCCGGTCGCGCTCCAGCGCTGCCCCGCACTCCCGGCTGTGCCGGCCGCGAGCGTCACGTGAAGGGTGCCAGACGCTTCCGCGCCGCGCCACTCCCCTGCCCCCTCGACCAGCAGGTCGCCGGTAAATTCAAAGTCGTCGGGCATGTTCTTCTTGCCCGACTGCTCCGCGATCAGGCGCCACCACGACGCGGCCGCGAGCTTCGCCTGGACGATTCGCCAGGTGCCCGGCTTTTCGCCCCGGGGAAGCGTAAACTCCAGTTGCACATCCAGCCCGGTCGCCTTGAGGGTGGCCTCGACGCGCAGGCTGTCGCTGCTGGCATCGGTGACGGGCTGGACCTTCAGTTGCCACCCGATGTTAGGCAGCCCGGGGATTTTCGGGAGCGCGAGTTGCCCCGAGAGGTCGCTCTTGATCGGAGGGAGGGGTGGCGCGACCTCAGCCGCCGCTGCGCCTCCCATCCCGAGGATGGCAGAGAGAAAGCAGAGGATGGAGGTGCGCACGCGGAAAGAGGGACTTCATCTAACCTGTGTCGTCGACGATCTCAAAATCAACCACCAGCACTCGTTTCGTGGCATGATCGACGTGGTAGTGCACGAGGATATCTCCGAAAACTCTTATCGAGATGGGGGCCAGGCCGCTTCCCTTTAATTGGAGGTCAGGCTCTCTAAACGGGTGAAGGGCTATCGCCTCGAAACAATCATACAACTGCCATTGGTTCGCTCCGGGCAAGGCGAGGACCTGGCCGAGAGCGCGCTTATCGACCGCAAACCGATAGCTCACAAACGAGGGCCCGCCTGCCGCGCAATCTGCGACTTAACCTCGGCTTGGTCGACGAAGGCGCCTTCCGTGAGCCGATTGCCGAGGTCCGCTTGACGCGCTTGGTCTTTTTCGAGTTCAGCCAAGCGCAAGTAGGAGCGAAGTTCCACCCGCTCGCCCTCGGTCAGGGCCCAGACGAACTTTTTCAAGTCAGCGCTGCTCATATCCGGACCCTAACACCCCTTCGCTCGCGGGCAAGCCGCGATCACTTCACGCCCACCGCCGGCAGGCGCCAGATCTGCTCCGCGTATTCGCGGATGGTGCGATCGCTGGAGAATTTACCGACGCGGGCGGTGTTGAGAATCGCCATCTTCGCCCACTTCGCACGGTCGCGATAGGCGGCGTCCACGCGGGCGTGGGCATCGCAGTAGGAGCGGAAATCGGCGAGGAGGAGGTAGGGATCGCCGCCACGCAGCAGGCTGTCGTGCGTATGGCCAAAAGCGCCCTGCTCACCCGGGGTGAAGTAGTCGCTTCCGAGCCAGTCGATGACGGCGCGCAGTTCCTCGTCGGCGTGGTACTTGTCCCACGGATTGTAACCCTTTTTCCAGAGCGCTTCCACCTCGGGGACCGTGAGGCCGAAGATGAAGATATTCTCGCTGCCGACTTCTTCGCCGATCTCGACATTCGCTCCGTCCAGCGTGCCGATGGTCAGCGCGCCGTTGCCCATGAGTTTCATGTTGCCGGTGCCGGAGGCCTCTTTGCCGGCCGTGGAAATTTGCTCGGAGAGATCGGCGGCGGGGATGATTTTCTCGGCGAGTGAGACGCGGTAGTTGGGCAGGAAAGCGACCTTGAGCTTACCGCCGATGCGCTCATCGGAATTGATCTTGGCGCCGATGACATTGATCGCGCGGATGATGTTTTTCGCGAGGTCGTAGCCGGGCGCGGCCTTGGCGCCGAAGATAAAGACGCGCGGCACGATATCGAGCGACGGATTCTGCAGGAGGCGGCGATAGAGCGCGAGGATGTGCAGCAGATTCAGGTGCTGGCGCTTGTACTCGTGGAGGCGCTTGATCTGCACATCGAAGAGCGCGTCGGGCGAAACCGTGACGCCGCACTGCGCCTGAATGACGGCGGCGAGGTCCACTTTGTTGGCCCGCTTGATCGCCATGAACTCATGCTGGAACACCGGATCGTCGGCGAATTTTTCCAGCCCGCGCAACAGGTCGAGGTTGCGCGCCCAGGCTTCGCTGCCGAGCTTTTCGGTGATGAGCGCGGAGAGGCGCAGATTGCTCTTCAAAATCCAGCGGCGCGGCGTGATGCCGTTGGTCTTGTTCTGGAATTTATTTGGGTACAGCGCGTCGAATTCCGGGAAGAGATCCTTCTTCAGCAGCGCGGTGTGCAGCGCGGCCACGCCGTTGACGGCGTGCGAGCCGGCCACGGCGAGGTTGGCCATGCGGACCATCTTGGAGCCGTTTTCCTCGATGATGGAACAGACGCGCTTCTTGCCATCGTCGCCGGGCCACTTGGCTTCGACGAGCTTCATCAGCCGGGCGTTGATCTCGTAGATGATCTGGAGATGGCGCGGCAGCACGCGCTCGAAGAGCGGCACGCCCCACTTTTCCAAGGCCTCGGGCAGCAACGTGTGATTGGTGTAGGCGAAGGTCGTGGAAACAATCTTCCACGCGTCGTCCCACGGCATGTTTTCCTCGTCGACGAGGATGCGCATGAGCTCCACCACGGCGATGGTGGGGTGCGTGTCGTTGAGCTGCACCGCGACTTTATCGGCGAAATTGGCCCAGCCATTGCCCGGCGAACGGAAGTGGCGGCGGATGATATCGCGCAGCGAGCAGGCGACGAAGAAGTACTGCTGCACGAGGCGCAGTTCCTTGCCGTTCTCGGTCTTGTCATTCGGATAGAGCACCTTGGAGACGGTCTCGCCGACGGCCTTTTCGCGGACCGCTTCGACGTAGCCGCCGCTGTTGAACGCCGTGAGATCGAAGTCCTCGGTGGACTTCGAGGCCCAGAGGCGGAGGAGATTCACGGTCTTCGTGCCGTAGCCGGCGGTCGGAATATCGTGCGGCACGCCGAGAATGGTCTTCGTGCCGACCCAGCGCGGGCGGTAATTACCGCGATCATCGAAGACGTTTTCGACGCGGCCAAAGAGCTTCACCTCCTGGGTGTACTCCGGGCGCACGACGTCCCACGGGCTGCCGAAAATGATCCAGTTATCAGGGTGCTCGATCTGCTTACCGTCGATAAACTCCTGCTTGAACAAGCCGAACTCGTAGTAAATGCCGTAGCCTAGCGCCGGGTAGTCGAGCGTGGCCAGCGAATCGAGGAAGCACGCGGCAAGCCGGCCCAGACCGCCATTGCCGAGCCCCATGTCGACTTCTGCCTCGCGGATTTTCTCGAAGTCCTGCCCCAGCGATTGGAGCGCAGCCCGAGCGGTCTCGAGCAGGCCCGTCGCGATGAGATTATTGCCGAAGAGGCGGCCCATCAGGTACTCGAGGGAGAAGTAGTAAATGCGGCGGACATTCTGGGCGTTGTGCACCGCCTGCGTCGCGATCATGCGCTCGTGGATCGTGTCGCGCACGGCGAGGGCCGTGGCGACCCACCAATCGCGCGCGGTCGCCGAGGCCGGGTGGCGCGCGAGGGTTGACACCAGGTGTCGCTGAATGAGGGAGCGGAAAACGTCCTCCGGTTTGTCAGCCGACGTATGCGGATTATGAATCGACTGGATCAAGGCCCCGCTCTGGAAAGGCGCGGTGCTGGAGGCCTGGGGCGCTTCTGGTGCGATCGTTGCCGTCTGCGCCGACGCAGGTTTCGCCCCGGAATTTTGGGCGGGCGTCTTCGTCGCGGTCGTTTTCTTGGGAGCGGTCGACATAGGAGGGAAAGTTAAACGGTCTTAAACGATGAGAAACATGAATTGTGCCAGAGCGAGCCCGGGATGCGGCTTATTTTTGGAAGCGGCGCGCTAGCTCGCTGTGGTTCAACTCGATATAGGTCGGCCGCCCGGCGGGATTCGTGAGCGGCGAGCGGGTCGCCAGCAGTTGAGCGACGAGGGCCTGAAGCTCGGCCTCGTTGGCCCGCTCGGGCAGGCGCACGGCCTTGGCCACGGCAAGCCGGGCCAGTTCCTCCCGGGCGAGATCAGTGTCCTTGTCCGGCAGGCGACCATCGCGAAAGGCTCCGAGCAAGTCGCGCAGAAACGGCTCCGCGTCCGCCGGCTCCATCCAGGCCGGCACGGCCTCGACGCGAAAGAAATTACGACCGAACTCCCCCACTTCGAAACCGTGCGCATGCAGAAACTTCAGCCGGTCGATCAGCAAAGCCGACGACACCGGATCGAGTTCCAAGGGCACCGGCAGCAACAACCGCTGGCTCGGTACCTCGCCCGCGCGAAACTGCTCGCGCAACCGCTCGAACCACACGCGCTCGTGCGCCGCGCGGCGGTCGAGCAAGACGAGGCCTGCGGGGGTCTCAAACAACGCGTAGCTCCCGTGCGCCAGCGCGAGGAATCGCCACGTGGGGTTAACGACTTCGGATTTACGGGCGACCGGATCGGATTTGCTGGTGGCGATGGTGACTGAGAGGGCGGCGGTGAGCCCGGATGCGACCGAGGAGGGAGCGACCGCCCCAACCGAACTGCCGTTTACCTGCTGGACTGGGTCCGCATCAACCACCGGTGGCGGGACCGCACGCGTGATCGCACCGGTCACGCTATCGAGCACCGCCGTCGCCAGGGGTGGCACCACCGCGCGCAAAGGCGAGACCACCGGCGCCGGGGCCGACGCGGGCGAATGCGGTGAGGACGAGGCCGCCGCGCCATTCGCCGGCGGAACGGCAATCTGACCGGGAAGCGCTGCTTGAAATTGGGATGGAGTCGCACCAAAAGGCGTCACCGGTCCGCCGAGTTCGCGCAGCCGCTGCAATACCGCGCGAATCACAAAGCTCCGGACCTGCGACTCGCTGCGAAAGCGCACCTCGCGCTTCGCCGGATGGACATTCACGTCGACGGCGGCGGGGTCGCAGTCGAAAAAGACGAAGGCGAGCGGGTAGCGCCCCTTCGGCAGCGACTCGTGGTAGCTCTCGATGAGTGCGTAGTTCAGCGTGCGACTGTCGACCGGCCGCTGGTTGACGAAGACGATCATCTCATGCCGCGTGGACCGCCCGATGCCGGGACGGCCGATCAAACCATGCAAGGCCATCCCCGGTTCTTTCGTGTCGATGGCGATGAGCGATTCCGCGGTCTGCCGACCGAAAATCTCCGCGATGCGCTCCGTGAGGCTCGCACACTCGGGCGAGCGAAACACCACCCGCCCATCCTCGATCAAAGTGAACGCCGTCCCCGGGCACGCCAAGGCGTAGAGCCGCACGCATTGGATGATGTGCGCCGCCTCGGTCTGGTCGGTTTTAAGAAATTTCCGGCGTGCGGGGACGGAATTGAAAAGGTGGGTCACCTCCATGCGCGTGCCCACGGGACGGCCGCAGTCGCGCACATGGACGAACTTGCCGCCGTTGACGAGAATCTCTGTTCCGACATCGCTGCCCTGCTCGCGCGTCTGCAACTCGAAGCGCGATACGCTCGCGATCGAGGGCAGCGCCTCACCGCGAAAACCGTAGCTCGCGAGCCGGTCGAGGTCGGCGGCCTCGACGATCTTGCTCGTAGCGTGGCGCTCGAGCGCGAGCAGCGCGTCGTCCCGCGACATGCCGTGGCCGTTATCCTCGATGCGCATCAGCGAACGCCCACCATGGCGAAACTCCACCTCGATCCGCGTGGCCCCGGCATCGAGTGCATTTTCGACCAATTCCTTCACCACTGCAGCCGGCCGCTCAATCACCTCGCCAGCGGCGATTTGATTGGCGACCCGGTCGGGAAGGATACGAACTTTTGCCATCGATAGAGTGCCCTCAGTAAATCGCGGAACGCCGGGCAAACGGAAGCGTGGAATTTCAGACGAGAGACGAAATCAACTGAGGCCCCGATCGGCTCGCTGGTGCTCGCCGCACCACCAGCCACGCCGCGCGGCCCCGCTAAAGGAGGGGCGCTTTGTAAGCGCCCGGCGCGGCCTGTCCGTTCCCACCTCTCGGCGGTGGAAAACCGCCGCTCCGTTTCAGAGCGCGCCACGCGCAACGAACCTCGACCTGCATCGGCTCGCTGGCGCTCGCCGCCACGCGTGGAACTGGATTTTACTTCAAAATTTTCTTCCAGCGAGCGAATTGCTTCGCCACCTGATTCGGCCCGGGCATGCCCGTGCCCGTGCGCTTCGCGAGCGCGCGTTTGAGATCGAATACTTCCACCCAATCGGGGGCGAAGGCGCTATTGATTTTTTGCACTTCCTCCGTCGGGAGCTGATCGAGGGCCACGGAATTTTTCTCCGCGAGCCGCACGACCGCACCGACCGCGTGATGCGCATCGCGAAACGGCACGCCGCGCAGGACGAGGTAATCCGCGAGGTCGGTCGCGAGCAGGCCCGGATCGCGGACGGCCGCGGCGCACTTTTCGCGATGGAGCGTCATGCCCGCGAGCGTGCCGGCCAGCACATCGGCACAGATCCCGGTTTGATCGAAGCTGTCGAAGACCGGCGGCTTGTCCTCCTGCAGGTCGCGATTGTAGGTCAGCGGCAGACCCTTCACCAGCGTGAGCAGGGTGTGCAGGTTGCCCTGAAGCCGCGCGGATTTACCGCGCAGCAGTTCGCATGAATCGGGATTCTTCTTTTGCGGCATCAGCGAGGAACCGGTACAGAAGGTGTCGGGCAGCTCGATGAATTTAAATTCCGCGCTGCTCCACAAAATCAGATCCTCGGCGATGCGCGAAGCGTGCACGCCAAAGGTCGCGCAGGCGGCGGCAAACTCGATGAAGAGGTCGCGGTCGGCGACGGTATCCATGGAGTTTTGGGTTACCTGCGGACGGCCCTTGGCGTCGACGAAGCCGAGGGCTTTAGCGGTGAACTCGCGATCAATCGGCAGAGTCGTGCCAGCAATGGCACCGGAGCCGAGGGGGCACCAATTGGCATGCGTCGCCACGTCGGCGAAGCGCGCGCGGTCGCGGTCGAGCATCTCCATCCACGCGAACAAGTGATGCGAAAGAAACACCGGCTGCGCCCGCTGGAGGTGCGTATAGCCGGGGATGAGCACGTCGCGATTGGCCTCGGCCACGGCGAGGAGGGCGCGCTGGGCGCCGAGGATCTTTTCGCGTAAGACGCCGCAGGTGTGCTTGAACCAGAGGCGCATGTCCGTCGCGACTTGGTCGTTGCGACTCCGCGCGGTGTGGAGCTTGGCGGCGGCGGGCTCACGCTTCGTGAGCGCCTGCTCGATGTTCATGTGGACATCTTCCAGCTTCGTGTCCCACGTAAATTTCCCGGCCTCGATTTCGGCGAGGATGGCGTCCAGCCCGGCGTGGATGGCGTTGCGCTCCTTCGTCGTGATCAGGCCCACATGCGCGAGCATGGCCGAGTGGGCCTTGCTGCCGGCGATATCGAACGGCGCGAGGCGGCGGTCAAACGAGACGGACTCGCTGAACTGCAACATCAACTCGGCGGGGCCCGCGCTAAAGCGTCCGCCCCAGGTCACGTGGGAGTTTTTCTTAGCCATACAGGGTGACGAGCAGACCGCCCACCGCCGCCCGGCGCAACGCGAAAGAAAGTTGCCGACGGAATCGTCACGCGCACCTTAATGGCATGTTCCGTCGCCTCCTCGCTGCCCTCCTCTGCGCGCTTGCTCTCGCGGTACCGAGGGCGCGCGCGACGGAACGGCCCATCGCCGCCTACGATCGGGTCGAGATCGCGCCGACCAAGACTTCGATCTACCTCGGCTCCGTCTCGATGACGATGCCGACGTTCGTGCGGAAAAATGGCAGCTACGAAGCCACGTACGCCGCCAAAGTCTTTCCCTTTTTTATCGGCAGCGAAAAGGGCTCCATGACCATCACCCTCACCGACGAGGCACTGCGCAAATTGGAAAAAGGCGAAACCATCGAGTTTTCAGGACGTGCGACTAATACCGACGGCGACGAGCGGCGAATCGAAGGTAAAGCCACCCCCGCCGACGCCCAGACCGGCAAGCTGAAGGTGCGCGTCTTCGTCTCCAAGCGCATCGAGCTGATTTTCAATACTACCTACCGCTTCCGGGAGTGATCCGAAAGCTGCGCCCGGAGAAACGACCGATCGGCACGGCGGTTTTCCGCCATGCCGCTCGATAGCTATGAACTCGCCCGCGCTTAGAACGACGGCACCAGCGTTACGCTGCTGCCCGGGGCCACGGAGTAATCCTCGCCCGTGCTCCACGAGAGATCATTGACGAGAAACTTGAAGACGATCGGGTGCGCGGATTCACCGACCGTGATCTGCCACACGTCATCGCTTACGCACTTCATCAACAGGCCTTGATCCCAGCTCAGGCCTGCGCCTTCACCGCGGAGGTAGAGGGCATTGCCGAAGCCGATGTCGATCTGTGCGGAGATCGTCGTCACGACGGGCTTGGTCTCGACCGGCTTCACGGCCGGTGCGGGCGCAGCGACGGGAGCCGGTGTGGGCTCGGGAGCTGGCGCAGCGACCGCGACCTTTTTCTTTGGCGCGGTTTTGGCCGCGGCTGGTTTCGCCGGCACGGGCGCTTTGGCAGCAGCCTTGGGTGCGGCGGGAGCCTTGGCTGCGGGTGCAGCTTTGGCGGGAGAAGCGGCCTTCGTCGCTGGGGCGGGCGACTTGGCAGCGGGCTTGGCGGAGGACTTTTTCATGGCAGTCATGTGTTTGGCAGGAGCTAGACACCCCTATTTCGACTTCCACTTTAGCAAATGCGGGGCCAATACACCAGTAGGGTCTGTGCGAATTCACTACGGTGTAACCACCCCATGGAAGCGGCTTCACGCTAAATACTTGCAGGAATCCAGCGCATACTAGCCCGGCTCACGCCTCGCGTTATGACAGGCTCCGACGGAAAACCTCCTCGTCGCCCCGCAGATGGTGGACCGGATCGGGATCAAACCGACGACCTCGTCGTTGCGAACGACGCGCTCTATCAACTGAGCTACCGGCCCCCTAAGAGGAAGGTGAGGTATTGGGAAATCGGGGCGCGCAAGTAAACACCAATCTTCAAGCACCACCCCGCAAATCGCGCCTCACGTCGACTCGATATGCCGCGCAAAGACCATCTTTCCGCCTGCCGTCGGCAGGACGCTGATGATTTCGGCATTCACCCGGCGACCGATCAGCTGGCGACCGCCGCTCACCACGACCATGGAGCCATCCTCGATGTAGCCCACCGCCTGCCCCTCTTCCTTGCCCGGCTTTACGAGGTCAACTTCCAGACGCTCGCCGATCATGAGTTCGGGGCGCAGCGACTTCGCGAGCGAGTTCAGATTGAGCCAAGGCACGCCGTGGAACTCGGCCATCTTGGCGAGGTTGTAGTCGGTCGTGAGAAGCTTGGCGCGCATCGACTGCGCGAGAAAGACGAGCTTCGCATCCACCGCCTCGCGCTTGCTCACCTCGGATTCCGTGATGCGGATATCGAGGTTTTTGATTTTGCGCAGTTCGTTCAACACCTCGAGACCACGGCGACCTCGGGCCTGCTTGTTAATGTCCGTCGAGTCCGCCACGGAGCGCAGCTCGTTCAGCACAAATTGCGGGATCACAAGCGCCGCGCTGAGAAAACCACTCTCACACACCCGCGCGATACGGCCGTCGATCAGCACACTGGTATCAACCACCACGAGCGGCACATCGACCTCATGCGGCACGAAGCGCACATAGGGGATCACGAGGTTAAACTCATCGCGTCCGCGCAGTGCGATCACCGTCGCCAGATACGGACAGACTATAAAAAGCCCGAGTCGGATGAGGTAGATTGTCGACGGGTCCATCGCATCACCACGTTGGAAATTTACCTCGAGCAGCGGTGACACACTGATCATGTGCGCCATGATCAGCCCGACCGCGATGCCAAAGGTCAGCGCCGAAAGACCGCGCAGGGAAAACCCCTTCAGCATCATGTCCACGAGGACCACGAGGATGCCGATGCCCAGGCCGATCGAGATCGGCAAAATTCGATAGTGGTCGCCGGCAAGCACGGTCGCTTGCACCAGCCAGCCCGCCGAACCGCAGAGGCTGATGAAAACGAGCCGGATGGGCAGAAGGGTTTTGTTCATGCGCAGGGCAAAAGAGGTACGTTAAAACGTGCGCAACACAAACACCAGCACCGGGACGCCAATCATCACCGCCATCAGGATGTACAGCATTCGCTGTGTCCGGCGGGCCTGGGCTTTTTCGGCTTCGGTTGCGTCCATTTCGACTCAGCGCACCAAAGCCCTCCGGCCAAGACAACGTAATTAGTGTAACACCCTAGTACGTAAAGTTGCGACCGTCTCGGACCTCTCTATATATTGTTAGCGAAAACTCGCCCTTCGGGCCGAGTAAGGAATGCCAATCTCGGCGGTTAAGTGGTCGGAGTCGCCCCCGCTCGTCATCGGGATTGCGTGGACGCCGCCCCGACTTCTCCGGCGCTCCCTCCACCACCGCGCCCCAGCCATTTACCTCCCCGCCAACTCGCTATCGAAGCCCCCCTAACCACTCCAGCTTGCTCCGCGCCCGGGGCTGACCTTAGAAATTGTCCATCTCATGAAAGATAAAAAATCTGCCACTGCTCGCCACTGGCTCGTGAAATCCGAACCCGAGTCCTACGCGTGGACCGACCTCGTGCGCGATGGTCGCACGGCCTGGACCGGCGTCCGCAATTACGCCGCCCGCATCCATCTCAACACCATGCAGCCCGGCGACCGTGTGCTCTTCTATGAAAGCATGACGACCAAGGCCGTCGTGGGCATCGCCGAAGTGACCAAACCCGCCTTTGCCGACACCACCGCCGACGAGCCCGGTTGGGTCGCTGTCGAGGTAAAGGCCGTGGCCCCGCTCGCCAAGCCCGTGACGCTCGCGGAGATCAAGGCCGACCCCAGCCTTGCCGAGATGACACTCCTGCGCCAAAGCCGACTCTCCGTGACGCCGGTCACGAAGGAAGAATTTACCCGCATCACCAAGCTCGGCGCCTAACTGGCGAACTGTCCCGTGGGCCGAGCGGCGTATCGAAAAGCAAATAACGCCGCACCTCACTCCACCACGCGCTCCACGATCACGCGAAACCCAATGTGGCGCGCGCGCTCCCGCTTTACTTCGGGTACGATCCGCAGCGTCTTAAGCGAGTCGGCACTGTCGAGGTAGCTTCCACCGGCCACGGGCGCGGTTTCACTCACGTCAGTGTCGGGCTGCAGCCACTCGGCGAGATTGCCTGCGAGGTCGAAAAAGCCGGCCGGGGACGCCGGCGATTTTCCGGCTTCGCGACTATGCCCTTCGCTGTTCTCGGCGGACCACGCGCCCGCCATCGCGATCCACACTTGCCTAAACTCCGCCTCAGTGGGCAAGCGCACCCGCTGGCCGAGAATCCAGGAAGCTCGCTCACAAAACTCCCGCGCCTCAAGCCAGCTCACGGAATCGACCGGCAAGCCACGGCCGGCATTGCGGCTCGGGTTGGCATTCATCACCCGCTGGTAAAGCTCCTGCGGGACCTCCGTCTTGAAGAGCTGAATATTCCCCGTCCCCGGTAGCGGCGCGAGCCGGGTGTAAATCTGTTCTTGGAGCGCACTGAGTTCGCCGGTGCGCAGTGCGAGATACGCGAGTTTACGCTGCAACGGCACATCGAGCGCCTTGCTGCGCGGGTAGTCCGTGGCCGCCTGTTCCGTCAGCTTGGCGGCAAGGGTAATTTTTTCCGCCGCCACCGAGGTTTCTTTGCGGCGCAGCAACGTGACGATCTCACGATCCAGCGCCGCCGCTTGTTCGATCAGTTCAATCGAGAGCACGGTTTGTCGCCGCACTTCCAATTCCTCAATCCGTGAAACGGAGGCAAAGCGAGAGAGGGGAAATTTTTCGTTCACCTCCCGCTGCACCGCTCCGGCGGCGGCATAAGCGGTCGCGGCATCGGCCGGCTTGCCTGCCTTCGCCGCGACGTCGCCGGCGTGCTCCTGCACCCGCCCGCGCTCGGCCAAGCCCGCCGCGCGCAGGGATTCGATCTCACCATCGATACGAGTGATCGCCTGCAGGTCTGCGAAGCGCGTAGTGGGAAACCGTTGGTTCAAATCGCTCTGGCTTTTCTTGGCAGCGGTAAAGGCCTTGAGCGCATCGTCCCACCGCTCCTGCACGATGGCCGAGCGCGCGAGGGTAAGGGCAGTAGTTACCTCCAAGGCCAAGGGGCCGGCCTCGGTCAAATCCGCGGTGATGCCGAGCAGCGTCTCCCGCGGCGTATCTTTCCGTTCGAGCGTCGGGGCATTTTGATTGGCCTCGTATTGCAAGCGTTGCGCTTCGCGCAATTTTTCCACCGCTTCGGCATTCCGGCCAGCAGCGCGGGCGGCTTCCGCCTCTTTTTCCAATACACGACTGCGGGCCAGAGACATTTGCGATCGCTTCAAATCGCGCTCCGCTTCCAGCTTCGCCAGTCGATCGGCTTGCTCCGCCGTTGGGACCGGCTCAAGGCGCATGAGATCGCGCTGTTTTTCCACGAGACGATTCAGGAGCGAGACGACGGTCTCCTCGCTCCCCCTTTGCGCCACCGCCGTCTGATATGTTTTCTCCAACGCCTCCAGGTCAGCGGATACCTGCCGGAGCGCGCTCATACGGACAGCGGCATCTTTTGGCGCGGCATACACGACCGTCTTGGCACTTTGTCCCGTGGTGACATACCACGCCAGCCAGCCAAGCAGGGCGACCGCGACGAGCCCGGCGACGATCGGCCCGACGTAGGGCTTGGCGTCTTCCATGCGCTCCTTCCAAGTGGGCTGATAGGACATGCGTGGTCGTACAAAAAAGTTCGGCGGACGAAAATGCAATGTGATCTAGGCTCGTCGATGCGTTTCCGTAGGGCTCGACACCGGGAGCCCTTTTTGCGTCTCTGCGCCCGTGTCTCCTCTCGCCCAACTCACGATCCTCGCCCCCGGCCTGCTCGGTGGCTCCGTGGCCCGCGCCGCCCGCGAGCGCGGGATTGCCCAGCGCATCGTAGTCTGGTCGCGGCGACCGGAATCGCGCCTAAAGCTCCGCGGGCAACCGTGGTGCGACGCCGTAGCCGACACGCCCAACGAGGCCGCGCGTGGCGCGAGCCTCGTCGTCCTCGCCGCCCCCGTCGACCAGATCGTCCCCCTCACCCGGCAAATCGCGCCCGATCTCGCGCCCGGCACGCTTGTGACCGACGTCGGCAGCGTGAAAGGCGAAATCGCCCGGCTCGGTCACGCGGCCGTCGCCCCACGCGCACACTTTGTCGGCGCCCATCCCATGGCCGGATCGGAGAAAACCGGCTGGGAGCACAGCAGCTCCGGGCTCTTCGAGCGCCGCGTGTGCTTTGTCACGCCACTTGATGACACCCACGCCGATGCCACCGCCGCCGTGGTAAAATTCTGGCACGACCTCGGCTCGGATGTGGTTACGGTTGCACCCGACCGCCACGACGAGATCGTCGCCCACATCAGCCATCTCCCGCAGGTGATCGCCTCGAGCCTCTGCGCGTTTCTCACCCAAAAAGATCACGCCTGGCGCAACTACTCCGGCGGCGGCCTGCGCGACACCACGCGCATCGCTGGCAGCGACCCGCAAATCTGGCGCGCCATCCTCGAGCAAAACCGCGACGAAGTCCTCCGCGCGCTCAGCGGCTTCGAAGACGAACTCCACGCCTTTCGCACCGCCCTCTCCAACCGCGACTACCTCGAAGTCGCCGCCCGCATCGAGCGCGGCAAGGCGTACCGGGATCAGTTTCGCCCGCTGTCCTAACGCTCGCCGACCTCGGCCCGTCGCAAGCCGCGCCCGCCGCGAAAAACTCCTTGGCGCAGGCCGCGCGGTGCGTGACGATCATCCTTCCATGTCTTTGCCCGACCTCCTGCCGATCCAGCCCTTCACCCGCCCTGTGCGGGGCGATGTCACGCTGCCCGGCTCGAAGAGCCTCACCAACCGCGCCCTCCTCCTCGCCGCCCTCTGCGACCAACCGGTCACGCTGACCGGCGCACTCTTCAGCGAGGACACCCACTTAATGGCCGAGGCCCTGCGCAAATTGGGCTTCACCGTCGCCGCCGATGAGACCGCGCACACGCTGCGCGTCTCCGACCAGGCCAAAGGCTTCACCGTCGGGGAAGCCGATCTCTTCGTCGGCCTCGCCGGCACCGCCGCGCGCTTCCTCACCGCCCTCTGCGCCGCCGCGCCGCGTGGCGTGTACCGCCTCGATGGCGTACCCCAAATGCGGAAGCGCCCGATGAAGCCGTTGATCGACGCCCTCCGCACCCTCGGCGCCGATGTGCGCTGCACGGGCGTCGAGGGATTTTTCCCGCTGGAGATTCACGCGCGCGGCCTGCGCGGCGGGCCGGTGAGCATCGATGCGAGCGAGAGCAGTCAGTTGCTGTCGGCTTTACTGATGGTCGCGCCCCTCGCTGCTTCTCCCATCGAGGTCACGTTGATCGGTGGCGTGCGCTGGCCCTTCGTCGCCATGACGATGAACCAGATGGCGCAGTTCGGCTTTGCGCAAAAGCTCCAGCGCACAGGGGACACCATCGCGATCCCAACCGGCCACTACGCGCCGCCGGCCGCCTACGCCATCGAGCCTGATGCCACCGCGTCGAGTTACTTCACGGCGCTGCCTCTCTCGGTGCGCGGCGCGATTCACATCTCCAATCTTTTGCCACCTTCTCAGGGCCTCCAAGGCGACTCGCAATTCCTCCATGTGCTCGAGCGCGTCGGCACTTCGGTGATCGCAAAAAATGGCGACGTCGATGTGTCTCTTAGCGCCAGCCAGCCAGTGAGCGGCGTGGATCAAAATTTCTCCGAGTTTTCCGACACCTTCCTCACTCTAGCCGCCCTCGCGCCACTGCTCGACGGCCCGACCCGCATCAGCGGCATCGCGCACTCCCGCAAGCAAGAGACCGACCGCGTCGCCGGCATGGCGCGCGAGCTCATCAAGCTTGGGCAGGACGTCGTCGAGGAACACGACTCGCTCACGATCACGCCGCGCCCGCTCAAATCCGGCGTCGAGATCGAGACCTATGGCGACCATCGTTTCGCCATGAGCTTCGGGATTCTTGGCTGCCACGATCTCCATGGCGACGGCCGCTCGTGGCTTTCCATTCGCAATCCCGCCTGCTGCGCCAAAACCTTTCCGCACTTTTTTGAGTTGCTGGAGTCGCTCCGCGCAAAATCGTTGGCTCCTTCCTGATGGCAAACTCCCCTTTCATCATCGTTGCCATCGACGGCGGCGCCGCCTCCGGCAAGTCGTCCTCGTCGCGCATTATCGCCGAGCGGTTTAACCTGCTCCACGTCGACACCGGCTCATTCTACCGCGCGCTGACCGCCGGCATGCTCCGCGCCGGGGCGACGGCGACCGACCTCACCGCAGTCAAGGCCGCCCTCGCCGCCCTGCGCCTCGGCACGAGTGTCAAGGGCCGCTCGGCTGAGATGGAAATCGACGGCCGACCGGTGGGCGACGACATTCGCAGTCAGGCGGTCAATGCCAACGTCTCCCACTTCGCCGCCATTCCCGAATTGCGCGCCGCTCTCCTAGCCTATCAGCGAGGTCAAGCCGATGTCGCCCGCGCACATGGTTTCCGTGGCGTCGTGATGGAGGGCCGCGATATCGGCTCGGTGATTTTCCCGGACGCCGATTTCCGTTTCTTCCTCCACGCCGATCCCGTCGAGCGTGCCCGCCGCCGCGCCAGCGAGGGTCTACAGGATTCCATCGTCGAGCGCGACCGCATCG
This sequence comes from Opitutaceae bacterium, assembly GCA_965227745.1. Lineage (GTDB taxonomy): Bacteria > Verrucomicrobiota > Verrucomicrobiia > Opitutales > Opitutaceae > GAS368. Next base: position 1,611,237 of record OZ245769.1, read on the forward strand.
ACTCCTCGCGCAAGACCGCCCCCCTCGCCTGCCCCTCCGGCGCGACCTCCATCGACACCACGCACGTCAATCTCGAGCAGGTGGTCGCGATGATGTCGGCCGCCATCGCTCCCCGCCTCGCCGCGTCATGAGCCGCGCCTTCCCCCAAGTGGAAATGGAGCCGGTGTATGGCTTCTGCCACTACGTCTTCAACGAGCTCTACTGGATGTTCTTCCGGGGCGACGTGGTCGGCATTGAGCAAATCCCCGCCGAAGGCGGATTCATCATCGCGGCCAACCACGCGAGCTTCATCGACCCACCGTTCATCGGCAGCCAGGTGACGCGGCAGATCGCCTACTTCGCCCGCAAGACGCTCTGGAAACCCGGCTTCGCTTCGTGGTGGCTCGACACCGTCGGCACTATCCCCGTCGACCGCGATGGCGGTCAGGACGTCAGCGCCATCAAGCGCGTGCTCAAGGCGATCAAAGACAACAAGGGCCTCATCCTCTTTCCCGAAGGCACCCGCACCCTCGACGGCCAGCTCCAGCCCGCCAAAGCCGGCGTGGGCCTCATCGCCTGCCGCACACAAGTCCCCGTCGTCCCCGCGCGCATCTTCGGCTCTTTCGAGGCCTACGGCAAAGGCGCGAAAATCCCTCGCTTCGGCACGCGCGTCTCCGTGGTATTCGGAAAACCACTACCGCCCTCCTTTTACGATGATCCCTCTGCCGGCAAGGAGCGCTACCAAATCGCCAGCGAGCGCATCATGGCCGAAATCGCCAAACTGCGTGAGCCAGCCGAGACGGTGATATAAATCCCCGACCGAAAGGTAGGGCGCGTTATCCTTAACGCGCCGCCCAGAACCGTCGCGTCCCTTGGGCGCAGCGGCTTCATGATAAGCCATCCAGCGCTACGGCTCGCGCGCTTACTTCCCCGCCACAAGCTTATCCATATTCGCCAAGCCGCGCTCAAAATCAGGCCCGATCATCTTATCGAGGAAGAGGCCAAACCAGCGATGCATCGGGTTAGCCCCGAGGTCGCCAGCATCGGACCACACGACTTTCGTGCCGCCCGCGTCCGGCTTTAGTTCGACCATGCCGGTCGACTTCATATCGAAACCTTCAAACTCCAGCGTATAGACCACCTTGTCCTTGGTCTGCGCGGTAATGACCATCTTACCGCTGCCCTCTTTCTCGCTGATCCACGACGACCACGCACCGACGCCCGTCGACGGAGTAGAGAACGACATCTTCATGCCCGGATCGCGCTCCTGCCACGCACCCCAGTTTTTCCACGCTTTCAAATCGGCCACCTGCGCCAGCACGGCATCCGGCGAAGCCTTAATCACCCGCGTCCGCTCCACGCGATACTGTCGCGGTAGCAAAAACCCCACGAGCGCGAGCACCAACACCAGCGCCGCCAAGCCACCCAGAATCTTTAGGAGTAGTTTCATGGGTCTGTATAGAGGCGCATTTCTCCTCCAAGCGCACGCCGAATCCACATGGCGTCACGCGCCACGTTGTGGGCGGGGTGCCCTCACCCCGCGGCTTTAGAGCCTCAAATCACCACCGCTCAGCGAAAAAATTTCCCCCTGCCACGGCCATTCCTCGTTTCGCAACGCCAAGCCGGCCCTTACCGGATTCGCCACCACATACTCCCACTTCTGGGAATACGATTCGGAACTCCGTAGAATATGATCGAAGGTATCGCACTGCCAGATCGGCGTAGAAATCCCGGTTAATTTTGTGATTCGCCGAGAGGAGACCGATTTCCACATCTTGCACCAAGCGGCTCTAGTTTTGGCTTCGGCTGCGGGTGAAGCGAAAAAATGAACGTGGTCGGGCATGATCATGTAGCGCCCCACAAACCAGCCATCCTTGCCTGCTGAGTTGCGCCAGATTTCGTCGAGCAAATCGCGCACTTCCCGTCGTGCGAGGATGTTTTTCCGCTGCGCGCACGTGGCCGTGAAAAAATAAAGCGGGGCCTTCGAAAAGGGTAGAATGTGCGGAAGGTGCATAAATCCCGCGGGGTGAGGGCACCCCGCCTACAACCCAGTCCGCTGGCTGTTCACCGCAACCCGCACGCCGTGCGCGTCCGAGTCAGCACTTGGTCGGCCACGGCGCGAGCCTTCAGCGCGCCCTCCCTCAGCACGGCTTCGACGTGATCCATGTTCGCGGCCAGCTCCGCCCGACGTGCGCGGGCAGCGGCGAAGTGATTCCAGTAGTTTTCGAAGAGCGCCTTCTTCAGGTCTCCATAGCCAAGCCCGCCGGCGCGCAGGCGATTTTCACAGTCGAGCGCAACCTCGGTCGTCGCGACCAACTTCAAAAATTGAATTGCGAGATTCTTGTCCGCGTCCGGCTTGGGCTCGGCGGGCGTGCGCGAATCCATGACGATGCCCATGATCTTTTTCCGCAGCGCCTTTTCGTCGCCGAAGATCTCGATGGTGTTGCCGTAGCTCTTCGACATTTTCTGACCATCCAAGCCAGGGATGACGGCGACTTCCTCGCGAATCTCCGACTCCGGCACCACGAGCGTCTCGCCGTAGGTGTGGTTAAACTTGATCGCCATGTCGCGCGTCATCTCGACGTGCTGCTTTTGGTCCTTGCCCACTGGCACGCGATGGGTGTCGTAAAGCAAAATATCGGCCGCCATGAGCACAGGATATGCGAAGAGCCCAAAGTTGGCTTCGATGCCCTTGGCGGTCTTGTCCTTGTAGCTGTGCGCGCGCTCCATCAATCCCATCGGCGCGAGCGAGCCGAGGATCCACATGAGTTCGCAGACCTCGGGCACGTCACTCTGGCGCCAGAACACACTCGTCTTCGGATCGAGCCCGCAGGCCAGCCAATCCAACGCGACCCCGAGAGTGTTTTTCCGACGCTCAGCGGCGTCGGTCACCGTCGTCATCGAATGATAGTCCGCGATGAAATAGAAACAATCGCCCCGCGTTTGCGCGTCGATGGCTGGACGCATCGCGCCAAAGTAGTTGCCGATATGGAGCGTGCCCGAGGGCGTGATGCCAGTGAGAGTGCGCATGAAAAGAAAACTGTCTTCCAACGACCGCGCGGGCGTCAATCCCGGCGCGGGATCAGTTTAATGGCCGGCCGCGCATGCGCGATGGTCGCGGCCGGCAGCGTGCCGTTGAAGGCGAGCGTGGGCATCACGAGTGCGCGCTTGCCCATGATCGTGCCGGGGTTGAGCACGGCATTGCAGCCGACTTCCGCCTGATCGCCCAAGATCGCGCCAAACTTCCGCAACCCCGAATCGACCATGTTGCCGTCGGCGAGCTTCACCAAAATATTTTTCTGATCTAGCCGGAGATTGGAGCAGATCGCGCCCGCACCGAGGTGCGCGCCGTTGCCGAGGATCGAGTCGCCCACGTAGCTGAAATGCGGCACCTGCACCTTGTCCATCAGCAGGCAGTTCTTAAACTCGCACGCGTTCCCGATCACGCAGCCCTCGCCGATGATCACATTGCCGCGAATAAACGCCCCCGGTCGCACCTCCGTCTTCGCCCCGATCCACGTCGGCCCGATGATCGTCGCGTACGTCGGCAGCTTCACCGTCGGATGAATGAAGACCGCACCCTCGACATGCACGCCAGGCGGACGCACCGCATCGGGCGCGGCGAGATTCTGTGCGGCCAGCGCCGGCCCGATCTTCTTCAACCATTCCCACGGCGGAATCTCCGCCGGGAAATACGCCGCAAAGGGGGCGAGCGAAGGCGGCAGGGTAAAAAATTCGGAAGCGATCACGCGCCGACTGTGAATAAAAAATCCCCCTCTGCAAAGCCGGACTTACAACGCGAACCAGCACACTTATTCCGAAAAACGCGCGCTCTTCTTCTCCTACTTCGCGTACTGCGCATACCGTTCGCCAAGTTTCGCCTCATCGGGCCCACCCAGATGAAAAATCAGGCGGTAGCGCAGCGTAATGCTGCCGCCCGCCGGGATCGTCTGATCGCCCGCCCCGGCCTTAGTCGTACGTGCCTCGAAATCATGCCAGCCCAGCGGATTCGCCGAGTACACGCCGTAGTCGCGCGCGTGCCACCAGGTCGGATGCGAGAGGTTCGTCGGATGGTCAAAGATCGCGATGCCGTAGGTCTGGCCATTGTGCTCGGCGTAGTAGTCGCACCAATCGGCGCGCTTGCCCCACGCGGCGTGGTCGCGGTCGCCGCGTGCAGTGAGGATGTGGCCTTGGCCACCCGTGAAAACACGACCCGGCCCCGGCGGGCGCGCGAGATTCATCCACTGCGCGACACGCACGGCCATGCCGCCGTCTTTGTTGTCGCCCAGCTTTACCGCCGCATCTGCCGGGGCGCGCAGCGTGATCTCAAAGTCCAGCACGCGGTCGGTTCCTTGCGCACTGAAGCGCAGCGTACGCTCATCGGTGCAAAACACGCGGCCATCTGGCGCGACCCACTGGTTCGTCGCGCGGATCAGCCCCATGTCCTTGCCGCTGATTACTTCCTTGAGCGATTGATGCACGATTTTCCCCTTCGGGCGCGGGCTGCCTTGATCGTCCTGATTCCAAAAATCGACGCCGTTGACGTCGCTGTGCGCAAACCACAGCGAGCGGTGATGGGGATGGTTTTCATCCTCACCCGTCTGTTGCTTCATCGGAAAATCCCGCGTGAGCCCGGTCCCGTCTGACGCCAGCACAGGATAACAATACGGGCGGTAAGCGCCTTTGAACACGTACTCCGTGAACAGCTTCCCCTCGATCTCCACGCGCACGCGATCGTCAGCCTTCGTGAGTTTTACTTCGGCGAGCACCCGCGACGACACCAGCGCACAACAGGTCCATGCAACGACAACAATGAGCCGGGGTATTCTCATGACCTCATCGCGCCACAAGCTCCGCCACCTCGCAAAAGAATAATCACCCCACCTCGCGTCCTTCGCGACTTAGTTTCACCTTCACTCTGCCGCGCGCTCTCTCTGCACGCACCCTACCGCCCTCAGCCCGCGATTTCAGACTTCGGCCTGTGCAAGCGCCGCGGCCTCACTTATATTTTGCCTCGTATGTCTTCCGTCACCACCGCATCCCGCCGCTATCGCCTCGCTGCCATCGATCTCGACGGCACACTGCTCGGCGCCGACCACGAGATCAGCCCGGCCAATGCCACTGCCGTGGCGCGTATGCAGGCCGCCGGGCTCGAGGTCGTACTCGCTTCGGGTCGCCACTACGGTGCCATGGTGAAGTACGGACGAGAGCTGCCCGGTATTCGCTGGATGATTTCGGCGCAGGGCGCGGAGGTCTCCTCAGTGGATCGCAGCCAGGTCCTGCACCAATCGTTTCTCGATCATAAGTCGACCGAGCGGGTGCTCGCGCTGAGCCGAAAGCTAAAATTTCCCGCCGTCGTTTACACCCGCGACGGCATCATGAGCGACAGCGACGAGGGCGTGGCGGCGTACGACACACTGTTCGGCTACAAGCCCGAGCGTGTCTCCGCCGATGAGTTCACCCGCCGCCCCGTGTTCAAGGTCGTCTGGGCCGGCGAACCTGAGCGTCTTGTCCGTCTCGCGGAGGATCCGGAAGTCGCCCCCATCCCTACCGACAAACTCCGTTCGCACCCGCATCTCTTCGAATTCATCCAGCGCGGTGTCTCCAAGGCCACGGGCCTCGCCACACTCTCCGCGCATCTCGGCATCGCCGCGAGTGAAGCGCTGGTCTTCGGCGACGCGGACAACGATGTCCCGATGTTTGCGTGGGCCGGCACCTCGGTCGCCATGCCGCAGGCCTGGCCGTCCGCCCGCGACGCCGCCACGATGGTCGCCCCCGACGGGCCGCAAGCCGAGGCCGTCGCGCGCGCCGTCGACGCGATTTTCGGAAAAGCGTGAGATGCGTCTCAGGCGCCAGCTTCGCGTCACGCAACGCACCTCACTTTGATTTTTTGCCGCTTGTTCTCGCCCGCTCCGCCTCGCTATCACTTTTCCATGCCCCACCCGACTTCCCCCACTGTCTCTCTGTCGCGTCGCAACTTTCTCGCCACCGCCGGCGCCGCCCTCGCCGTGACGTCGCTGGCCTCCCGCAGCAACGCCGCCGAAACCAAAGCCTCCGCCCCGGCAGCCGCGGCTTTTCCCGCGGCCCCCAAGCCGAAGGAGATTCCCATCGGTCTCGAACTCTATTCGGTGCGCACCGAGTTGATGCGCAATCTACCCGATACGCTCCGCACCGTCGCCAAACAGGGCTATAAAGTCGTGGAGTTTTACGCGCCCTACGCCGATTGGACCTTTCCGTTTGCGAAGGGCGTCCGCTCCCTCATCGACGATCTCGGCCTGCGTTGTTACTCGACGCACACGCCCTACAAGTCCTTCGCCACGCCCGCTGCCCTGGGCAAGGCCATTGAGCTCAACCAGATTCTCGGTTGCCGCCATCTCATCCTCTCCTCCGCGCCCAACACGACCAAGGGCTCGGAAGGCTGGAAGGCCCTCGGCGAAAAGCTCACCGCTGCCGTCGAGGAGTTGAAGCCCCACGGGCTCACCGCCGGCTTTCACAATCACCAGATCGAGTGGGCCAAGGCCGACGCCGGCGGCGAGCAGCGCATCATGGATGTACTCGCGGCCAACACCCCTCCCGAGTTCGTTCTCCAGCTCGATGTCGGCACCGCGATGGAAGCTGGGGTCGATGCCGTCGCATGGATCAAAGCCAATCCCGGTCGCATCAAGAGTCTCCACCTCAAGGAGTGGGCTCCCGGCGAACGCGCCCAGGAAAAAAGCTACCGCACCCTCTTCAGCGAAGGCCCCACCCCGTGGAAGGAAATCTTCGCGGCGGCCGAGTCCGTCGGTGGCGTCGAGTTTTACCTCATCGAGCAAGAAGGCGCGCGTTATCCAGAGTTCGAGACGTCGCAGCGCTGCCTCGACTTGTATAAAAAATATCGCGGACTCTGAGCCTCGCGGGACGCCGCACTGGCTGCTTCTGCCATCCGAGGCGCGCAGCGCAGCTACGGAGCGGCGGTTTCTAACCGCCGCCGCTACGGGCCCCAATCGCGACTCAAGTCTCCGATCACTCATTCGCCGACTTGAATCGCGATTTTCGCTCACGCGGGGGCGGTTAAAAACCGCCCCTCCTTTTACTGCTCACGCACTCCAACCAGCCCCGTCAGGCCAGCGCCTCGCGGCAGTACTGCACGCACTTCGCGATTTCCTTCATGCGGTCGGAATCGGCGGGCACCTTGTACTCGAATTCGATCGTGGCCTGGATATTCCACTTGTTGTCGCGGATCAGGCGGAGGACTTCCTTGATCGGGGTGTCGCCCTCGCCAAACGGAGTGTTGCCACCTTCTTTGCCGTCCGCGAAGGCCTTCTTGTCCTTCACGTGAATGTGCGTCACGCGGTCGTGGTGCTTCTTGAGGAAATCCACCGGCGAGCCATTGCCGCCGCCGACATAGTGGCCGATGTCGAGGTTCACGCCGTTGTATTTCGCGAGCGCGCAGGCGTCCATGAAGTCCTTCTCGGTGGAGTGCGTGTGGCCGTGATAGCCGACCATGAGTTGGTGCTTGTCCGCAAATGACCCGAGGCGCTTGATCTCGCCCATCGCGGTCGCGGCGGCGGCCACTTTGTCCTTGGCCTTATCGTCGACGCGAGGAATCTCCGTCGAGATGGCGCGCGCGCCGAGCGTCTTTGCCATCATGAAATTGTAGTCGATCACTTCGTCGTCCATCTTGGTGATGTAGTCGACCTTCAGGATGTCGATCGAGATGCCGGCGTCGTCGAACTTCTGGCGAAACGCCTTGATCTGGTCCGCCTTGATGCCGAGGCGCCAAGCCTTGAGCTTGGCTGCGTTATTCTTCGCTTCCACGGTATCGACCGCCGCGCCCCGCGCTGCCGTCGTCACCGGCAAGGGGGAGCCGAGGAAGCCCTCGACCGGCTGCGCGCGCAGCTCCACGCCGCTGACGCCGAGCGCGACGCAATTCTTGATGATATCTTCGTAGCCGATGGCATTGCCACCGAAGCTGTACGGCACGTTCAGACCGATCTGCACGCCCTTGACCTTCGAATTGGGCTTGCCGCTTTTTGGCGCCATCTCGGCCGCACGCAGCGGGCTCATGGAAGACAACAGGCCAGCCGCTGGGAGGGCAGCGAGGGCGATCTTGGCAAATTCACGACGGGTATATTGAGACATAGGGAGTTAAGGGTAGCTGGACTAGACGAATGAGACGTGGGGATCGTGACGCGAAATCGTCGCGCCACCGGGGAAGTTAAGCACTACGCAACCGCCCTGCCCGGCGGGCAAGCCCATTTATCCCTCCTCCTCGCGGTCGTCTCAGCGTAGCCACTTTTTCACTCTTCACTCACCGGCGGCCCAGCCTTCGCTACTTCTTTGTCTCCGCCATGGCCCGCTCGATCAACGCCGCTTTATCGGCGCACAAACCCACCGCGATCCCGCGCTCCAGCAAAACTTTCAAGTCGCACACGACGATGGTGTACCCCTCCGTGGCATCCAGTGCTTGATCCGCCGCCTCCGCTCCGGAAAAGCCCGCCTGCTCGATCGTCACCACCGTCTCCCCCGACGTACTCGCATCAAACATCCACTCCGTCGTCGATTGATCGGACCACCGCACCTTGATCTGCCGGCCCGGCTCGAGGGCGATCACCTCCACGTCATCCGCCGCGCCGTGCACCTTGAACTCCCAGCGGATTTTCCGCCCCATCACCAAAGGCCCACTCGCCCGTGCAAGCCAGAATTGCGTTAACCAATGCGGCTCGACGAACGCCGTGTAAACCCACTCGGCGGGTCGGCGGATGATCTGTTGGACGCGGGCGCGGGGTGAGGCGGGGGAAGCAGCCATGGCGGACCAGACCAGCTTCCACGAAAGCGGTTCCCTTCATGCCACTCCCTGTTGCCCTCGTTCGCGGCCGCACGTGCCGTTTCTTTGTTCGGTTTCATTTCCGGCGCTGTTTATCCTGTGAACTCGTATGAATGACGACGCCACCCTGCTCCGCCGCTATGCTGAAACCGGCTCCGACGCCGCGTTTACCGAGCTGGTGCAGCGCCATATCAATCTCGTCTACGGGGCCGCGCTGCGCCGTACCAGTGGCGACGCGCACCGCGCCGCCGACGTGGCGCAGCAGGTCTTCATTGCGCTCGCTCGCGACGCGCGGCGGCTCTCCGGCCACACCGTGCTCGCCGCGTGGCTCCACACGGCCACGCGCAACGCCGCCCTCAATCTCATGACCTCGGAAAAACGCCGTCAGGCCCGCGAGCTCGCCGCCGAGGCCCTCGCCCCCGCCGCCTCCGAGCCACCGCTCGACTGGGCGCAACTCCGCCCCGTGATCGACGCCGCCATCGATGAACTCCCCGAGAGTGACCGCGCCGCCGTCGTCCTCCGCTTCCTCGATCAGCGCGCCTTTGCCGAGATCGGCGCCGTCCTTCGCGTCTCCGAAGATGCCGCGCGCATGCGCACCGAGCGCGCGCTGGACAAACTCCGCGTCGCCCTCTCCCGCCGCGGCATCACCTCCACGGGCGCGGCCCTCGGTGCCCTCGTCGGCAGCCAGCCCATCCTCGCCGCTCCCGCTGGTCTCGCCGCCAGCATCGCCACCCACGCCCTCGCCACCCTCGGCACCAGCGCCGTTGCGGTCGGCACCACCGCAGTCCTTTCCGCCATGTCCCTCAAACTCGTCGCCACCGTCAGTCTCACCGCCGTCGCCGCTTTCGGCACCGGCGCGTACTTCGGCTTCAGCCGGAGCATCGATGCCACTCCGCCCGTGCCCATCGAGACACCGCAGCACTCAAAGACCATCGCCGCCCTGCGCGCCGAAAACCAGTCGCTTCAGCAACAGGTCGCGCAGCTTAACGCGTCCCTCACCACCGCCCGCGCGGCCGCCACCGCCGCGGCCAAGCCCGTTTCTCCTGTTGTCGCTGAACGGCCGAAGACCGACGCCGAGGCCCGGCAACTCCTCCGCATCAGTCAGAAAAAAGCCGTCACCAACAATCTCCGCCAGCTCCGCGCGGCGATCGACCAATTTTATTTCGAAAACGGCCGGGGCCCCGCCTCGCTCGAGGAAATCGTCGGCGAGAGAAAATACGTTCGCCAGTTGAACTCGGTTAACGGCGAGTCCTACGCCAACATCGCCCTGGGCAAAAAGGAGGTGCTGACCGTCGTCATGGCTGATGGCGAAGTGGTGAGCTACGATAGCAGCGCCCCGCCACCGCCACCCGCCCCACGCACCGCCGAGATGGCCCGCGCCGATGAGCTGACGCAGCGCATCCGCCCCGCGATGGATAAAGCGATCCAGGCCTATCGCGCCGCCAACCCGGGCAAGGAGCCAACCACCCCGGAGGTCATAATCCCCTACTTCGCCACTCCGCAAGAGGGAGCCGATTTCGTCGAGGTCATCGAAGCGCAAAAGGCCGCGCAGAGGAGTCGAAACCCCTAGGTCACCCCACTTCGCCTTGGCCCCTGCCCTTGCCCGCTCTGGGTCGTCCGAGGGTGGGGATTGCGCGCAATTTTACGCGATGGCCTTGTGTTTTCGCCGGATTAGGCGATCAGTTGTCCGGTCGCGCGTCCCCGCTTCATCGCCTAGAGCCGGAGACACGCGCCCTACGCCCGCGCAGGATTTTCCTGCGCGGGCGCGCTGTTTTCCCCCTCGACGCCTCGCGCGGAACGGTCCTGTTTTCTCTCCACCCCATGCGCTTACATCCCGCCTTCTACTGTTCCTTGTCTCCGCGTCTCCTCCTCTCCGCGTCCCCGCGTCCTGCTTCAAACGCCCCTTCGCGTATCCAAACTTCCACGACGCTCCGCCCTGCCGCCCCCACTCGCTTCCGCTCAATCGCTTCAGCCGTAATCGCCCTCACCACTCTCGCCCTCCTCCCGAGTTCCGCCCTCGCCGCGCCCATCGACGACGTCTACAAGCTCGGCCCCGATTCCCTGCCCCAAGACGGCGTGCCCAAGGGCACTGTCACCCCGTGGGCCCAACTCCCGAGTGAAGCGTATCCCGGCACGCTCCACGATTACTGCGTGTATGTGCCCGCCCAATACGATCCCGCCCAGCCCGCCTCGCTCATGGTCCTGCAAGACGGCCAGGCTTTTCTCCGCGCCACCGGCGACTACCGCGCGACCAATGTCTTCGACAACCTGATCTTCCGTCGCGAGATCCCCGTCACTATCGTCGTCTTCATCAATCCCGGTCGCAAACCCGACCAGCCCGAGGCCTCCGCTTCCGACTGGGGCGACCGCTCCAGCAACCGCCCGCAGGAGTACAACGCCCTCGACGACAAATACGCCAAGGTCATTGTCGACGAACTCCTCACCGTCCTCGCCAAGCAGTACAATCTTTCGCCCAAGGCCAGCGACCGCGCCATCGGCGGCGCGAGTTCCGGCGCCATCGCCGCCTTCACCGTCGCGTGGCATCGGCCAGACCAGTTCAGCAAAGTCCTCAGCACCATCGGCAGCTTCACCAATCTCCGCGGCGGCCACGTCTATCCCGACCTCATCCGCCAAGCCGAGAAAAAGCCCATCCGCGTCTTCCTCCAAGACGGCGTCAACGACAACCGCGCCGTCCGTGGCGAAGGCGCCGACGCCACCTACACCCCCGACCGCGACTGGCACGCGCAAAACCTCAAGATGCTGGCTGCGCTCACCGAGAAAGGGTACGATGTAAACTTCACGTGGGGCATCGGCACGCACTCCAATAAACAAGGAGGAGCCATCTTCCCCGACATGCTCCGCTGGCTCTGGCGCGACTACCCGCGCACCGACGACGCCCGCGACCTCAGCAACCGCACCCTCCTCGTCCCGCCCGGCTTCACCCCTGCCCCACCCTCGCCGATCCAGCCCGCCCCCGCCCCGAAAAAAGCCCCCGCCGCCAAAGCGCCATAAAGTGGCTGCGGCATCTTGCCGCAGAGTCTTCGGAGCCCACCCAACATCCAATCCTTCGCCGAAACCATAATCTAGTCGCGGCCCTTCGAGCCTACGCGCGAGGTCGCCTTCTCTAAACGGCTCCGAGGGTAGGGCCCGACCTCCGGGCGGGCCGTCCGGACGTCCGCCTCGCTTGACGCCTCGCCGGTCCCTCGGCCTCTGAACCGAAATCCGCCACTTGTCATTAGCCTGTATCCATAATTTAAATACACGCTCCTCAGCGAAGCAGCTCAGCTTTTGAGCTCTAGCCTCTCAGCTCCTAGCTTTTTCCCCGGCCGCCGCCTTCTTCCCTGCCTCCGCCACCAACCGAATCCCCGTCTTCTCAATCACGATCTGCTTCGCCTTGAACAGCACGCCGATCGCCTGCTTGAAAGCCTTCTTGCTCACGCCAAACGCCGCGCGAATTTCCTCCGGCGGACTATTATCGTGCAGCGGCAGATACCCTCCGCGACTCGCCGCCAGGGTGGCCAAAATCTTTTCCGTCACCGGCACGATCCGCTGATAGCCCACGCGCGGCAGATTGAGCGTGAGATCGATCTTGCCGTCGTCGCGCACCATTTTCACGAAGCCATCCAGCGGTTGCCCGATCGAGAGGGGACCCGCCAGATCGTTGCCATAGAGCAGACCGCGGAATTTGTGATCCACGACCACGTTGTACCCCAGCGGTGATTCGCTGATCACGATCAGCTTCACCGGCGCACCCGCCGGATACGTCGGCGTCGCGATTTCGAAATGCCGGTTCAGCCGCGCGCTCGCCACGATGCGATCCGTGCGCTCATCTAGCATCACATACACCATCAGCCAGTCGCCCACCTGCAGCGGCCCCGTCTGCTCGCGGGCCGGCAACAGCAAATCTTTTTCGAGCCCCCAATCGAGAAACACGCCGATGCGCGGATTGATGCTCGCCACGCGGAGAAAGCCAAACTCGCCCACCGCCGCGTACGGATGCTCCGTGGTCGCGACGAGACGGTCCTCCGAATCGCGATACACAAACACATTCATCAAGCTCCCCACCGCCGGCCGGCGCGTGAGATAGCGCCCGGGCAGTAAAATCTCCCCGTGCATTCCGCCGTCCAAATAATACCCCGGCGTCGCCTCGCGGACGAAAGGGAGCTGATTGCGTTTTCCGATAAAAGCCATGCACCGCCCACCCTGCCGGGCCGACGCGCCCAAGGGGAGGTAATTCGTGCGACCCCCGCCAACCTCCCGTCCGCACACCTCGCCACACGCGCCCTCACTCACCTTGACTCGCCGCGACCGTCCGAGCTGTGGGAGGGGCTTCACGCCCCGACCTCAACGCGCCCAACCCTCCCCCATCATCGCGGCCCCCTCCGCCTTGTAACCCCTCGAGGACACGTTCGACCTCCGAGCGAACCGCCCCGCTCTCCCATCACTCGCCATCCTGCGAATTTTCAAAGAGCCCCCTCCACCCGACCCCACTCACCATCCTTCACTTACCTTGATTCACCTTTACTAGCCCTGACCAACCTCGCCGGCCCCGACTTCTTGCCATCACTTTCGTCCCCTCCATCGCCCATCCCCTTACCTATATTTACCTATATTCACCTTTATTCACCGCAACTCGCCCTAGCCCCACCCACTGCTCACCTCACACCCACCACTCCACCTCACACCCGACCGCTTGTCTCCCACCCGCTCACACGGGCACGCCCGTCACACCATCGGAAGCCATCGCTCGTTTTCATCTCCCCATTCTAGCTTCGTACAGCCCGCCTGTCATTCACTCCATTGGGACGGTTGGCTCTATTAAGAAAAATTTTCGCCCGTCAGCACCCTTGCGCGCAAAGCGTACGAGTGATCTTTCCGCCCGTTTTTCCGATAGCTCCACCCACTTTCGCCCATCGCAGAGTCGGTACTCATCGCACCTTGGCCTCCCTATCTCACTCGCTATCAGGCCCATAAAAAGCCGCAGCCTTTCGCCTATTGCTTTTCGCTCAAATAGTGTTCAATTGAACACATCATGTCCGAGCCCCTCACGTCACGCCAGCAGGAAGTACTCGATTTTATCCAGGAACACCAGCAGCAACATGGCGTCTCGCCCGTGCTGCGCGAGATTCAGGCTCATTTCGGTTTCGCCAGCCCCTTCGCCGTCCAGCGCCACGTCGACGCCCTCATCAAGAAAGGCGCGCTCAGTCGTCTCGAGGGTAAAGCCCGCGGTCTCCTCCACCCCGCGCACCACCCGGGCGGTGGCAGCAGTCTCCTCCGCATTCCGCTCTACGGTATCATCCCCGCCGGTCTCCCCACCGCCAACGATCAGGAGGCCGACTCTCATATTTCCGTCGACGCCTCGTCGCTCGGGGTCCGCGCCAATTCGAAGCTCTTCGCCCTCAAGGTCCGGGGCGACTCCATGATCGGCGCCAATATCGTCGAGGACGATGTCGTCTTTCTCACCCCGCGTGAGCCGCGCCCGCGCGACATCGTCGCCGCCCTCATCGATGGCGAGTCCACGCTGAAGCGCTTCCTCGTCCAGCGCGGCCAGCCCTTTCTCCATGCGGAAAATCCACGCTATCCCGACCTGCTCCCAGCCACCGAGCTGACGATTCAAGGCGTGATGGTGGGACTCCTCCGCACGCACGTCAGCTAGTCCCTCCGCCTCCGGCGACCCGATCCGCCCGTTTTCCGGGCCTTCATCCACCGCGAGTTCTCCTCGCGTAGCCTGTGGCATGTCCGCCTCCACCCAACTCGCAGCCGGATTTGTCACCGCCCGCGAGTTTCTCGTCCCGTCTTCGCCCACCACCCGTCCCCTCCATTTCAACACCGCCCCCACCATGAGCCTCTCCCGCCTCTTCAGCCCCTCCCGTCCCGCCAACCTCGCCCGCCCGGTCGCCAATCTCCGCCCGCGCCTCCGCGATCTCCACGCCTTTGGCCTCGTCAGCGTCTACCGCCGCCCCTCCTTCTTCCGCCTCTGGGAGCCCTTGCGCGGCGACCCCGCCCGCGATTTCGATTTTCAGGGCTAAAGAGTCCTAAAAAAGCGTGGCCGGTCTCATCCGCTCCGCCTCAATTGGTTCCAGGTCGGCCAAGAGCCGATCATGCCGCGTTTCGTTGTGCTTCTCGCTCTTTTCCCATGGCAAGTGAGCCACAGCTTCCCGACTGACCGCCCACCCATCGGTCAGCTCATTTTTCGCCCGAAACCCACGGCCTCGCGTCCGTCCTAGCCAGGAAATCGGCGTTTTGCCTATCTCTCTGGTCCCGTACTACTACGCACGCGTCGCCACTTGCATGCATCAGCGATTTAGGCGAGTTTCTCAGGGATAAATCGCCCCCGAAAGTTCCCTGCGCTCGCCCGCATTTCGAGCTTCTTGTGCCGGCCTGTCCGCTTGGCAGGATTTTTTGTGGGCATCGGACTCGGATCGGTCGCGCACGCGCAGGTGATTTGGGACGCTGGCGCGGCCACCGGAAATTGGGGCGACGTCAATAATTGGAGCACCAACGCCCTCCCTCCCGTTGGCTCTGCTATTCAGTTCGCGGGCACCGCGCAGACGACCGTCGACACCCAACTGAGCCGCTCGATCGCCTCGCTCACGTTCAACTCCGGCGCCGATTCGTTTACGATCCTCAACAACACGCTGACGATCACCGGCGGCTCCGTCGTCAACAACTCGACCAATCTTCAGACCGTCTCCAGCGCGATCACCCAAGGCGCCGCCACGAATTACAACGCCGCCAGCGGCAATCTCTCCCTCGGCGGCGCGATCAACAACGGCGGTTTCTTGGTCACTTCGTCGGGCAGCGCCAATACCGCGTTCACCGGCATTATCGGCGGCACCGGCGGCTTCACGCAATCCGGCACCGGCACCACGACGCTCTCCGGGGCCAACACGTTCTCCGGCACCGTGACCGCTTCCGCCGGCACGCTGCGCGCCACCACCAGCGCCGGCGCGTTGGGCACGGGCACGCTCACGCTCTCCGGCGGCGCGCTCGTCCTCGCCAACGACACCGGCCTGAACTTCAACCGCAACACCACCGTCTCCTCCGGCACCACGATCACCGTCGATCGTCTCACCTCCGGCGGCAATGTCACGCACACGCTCGGCACGCTCTCCCTCGGCGCGAGTAATCTCACGCTCGCCGCCGGCTCCAATGTCACCTCCGGCACCGCCGGTCTCACGTTCGGCGCCACCACGCTCACCGCGTCCGGCGCGACCTTCACAGCCAATACGGGC
This sequence comes from Opitutaceae bacterium, assembly GCA_965227745.1. GTDB lineage: Bacteria > Verrucomicrobiota > Verrucomicrobiia > Opitutales > Opitutaceae > GAS368. Next base: position 1,627,257 of record OZ245769.1, read on the forward strand.
ACGCTCCTCACGCTCGGCGCGATCAGTGGCGCGACGAATAATTTCACGGTCAATGGCGCGGGCAACACCACCATCACCGGCATCATCGGCACGACCACCGGGAGCGTGACCAAGGACGGCACCGGCACCCTCACCGTCTCCGGGGCCAATACATTTTCCGGTGGCCTCACGATCCGCTCCGGCACTGTCAGCGGCACCACCAGCGCCGCCGCCTTTGGCACCGGTGCAATCACGCTCGGCGACACGTCCGGCTCAGCCAGCGCCACGCTCAACGGCGGCTTCGCCGGCACTTTTGCCAACGCCCTCACCGTCGCCGCAGGTAGCACCGGCAACGCCACCCTCACCAATTCCGCCGCCAGCATTTTCAGCGGAGCCGTCACGCTTAACAAGGATCTCCTCCTCGCCCCCACGCTCACCAATTTGCTCACGCTCAGCGGCGGCATCACCGGCACGGGTAATCTCATCATCGCCGGCACCGGCACCACCGCCGCCACCACGCTCTCGACGACTTCCCTCAACCTCACTGGCTCGATCACCAACCAGGGCACCAATACCGGCGCGACCACCATCAGCGCCGTCATCGGCAGTAATGTCACGGGCATCATCCAAAACAGCGCCACCTCCCAGCTCACGCTCTCGGGCAACAACGCCGCCTACGCCGGCGGCGTCACGATCAAGGCCGGCACCGTCAGCGGCACCACCAGCGCCAATGCCTTCGGCACCGGGGCCATCGCCCTCGGCGACACGTCCGGCTCCGCCAACGCCACACTCAACGGCGGTTTCGCGGGCACGTTTCCCAACGCCATCACCGTCGCCTCGGGCAGTTCGGGTAATGCGACGATCACCAATTCCGCCGCTAGTATTTTCAGCGGCGCCGTCACGCTCAATCGTGATCTCGTCCTCGCGCCCACGCTCACCAATCTGCTCACGCTCAGCGGCGGCATCACGGGCACGGGCAATCTCACCATCGCCGGCACCGGCACCACCGCCGCCACCACGCTCTCGACGAACTCCCTCAACTTCACGGGGTCGATCACCAACCAGGGCACCAATACCGGCGCGACCACCATCAGCGGCGTCATCGGCAGCAATGTCACGGGCATCACGCAAAACAGCGCCACCTCCGCACTCACGCTTTCCGGCAACAACAGCGGCTACGCCGGCGGCGTCACGATTCGATCCGGCACGGTCACCGGCAGCACCAATGCCAACGCTTTCGGCTCGGGCGCGATCACGCTTGGCGACACCTCGGGCTCGGCCAATGCCACGCTCAACGGTGCCTTCGCCGGTCCGTTCACCAACGCGATCAATGTCACGGCGGGTAACACCGGCAACGCCACCCTCGCGGCCTCCGCCACGAGCACGTTCAGCGGTCCGATCACGCTCTTCACGCACGATCTGCGCGTGGCCCCCACTTCCGGCACGCTCACCGTGAGCGGCGGCATCAGCGGCACGGGCAATCTCACCTTCGCCGGCACCGGCACCTCCGCCGTCACGCTCTCGACGACGACGCTCAATCCCACCGGCTCCATCACCAATCTCGGCACGACCACCGGCGCCGTCACGATCAGCACGATCATCGGTCCCAATGTCACCGGCGTCCTCCAAAACAGCTCCACGTCCCAGCTCACTCTCTCCGGCGCCAACACCTACACCACGCCGACCACCATCGCCGCCGGCACCATTTCGGTCAATACTCTGGCCGACCTCGGCGTGACCAGCGCCCTCGGCGCGCCCGCCACGATTTCCGCCGGCACCATCGCGATCGGCAGCGGCGCAAATTCCGGCACGCTCAACTACACCGGCACCGGCGCGTCGACTAATCGCGTGATCGATCTCGCCGGCACCACCGGCGGCGCGACCGTCAATGCTTCCGGCGCCAGCGGCACGCTCACGTTTACCTCCGATCTCACCGCCACCGGCGTCGGCGCCAAGTCATTCACTTTGGGCGGCACGTCCGTCACGCTCAACACCTTCGCGGGCGCCATCGTCGATGGCAGCGGCACGACTTCGCTCGTCAAAGCCGGCGCGGGCGTCTGGCGGCTCACCGGCTCCAACACCTACACCGGCACCACGTCGATCAATGCCGGCAGTCTCCTGCTCGCCGGCAATGCCACGCTCTCCGCGGCTAATCTCAGCTTGGCGGGTGGCGTCCTCGGCACCTCCGGCTCCTTTACCCGCGCCCTCGGCACGGGCGCCGGCCAGGTCGCGATTTCCTCCGGCGGCTTTGCTGCGTACGGCGGCGCTCTCACCGTCAGCGGTTTCACCGGCACGCCGGTGTGGGGCTCCACGCCGTCCTTCCTCACGGGCACGCTCACCTTCGGCTCCACCTTGGCCGACAACGTCGTCACGTTTACCAACGACTTTTCCCTCGGCACCGCCACGCGCACGATCAGCGTCGTCGATAATACCGCCTCCACCGCAGATCGCGCGGTCATCTCCGGCATTATTTCCTCCGGCCTCGGCGGCGCGCTCACCAAAACGGGGACCGGTCGCCTCGATCTCACCGGCGCCAATACCTACACCGGTCAGACGATTCTCCAGGCGGGCACCACGGCCGTCACCACGCTCGCCAATGTCTCCGGCGGCGCTTCGTCGCTCGGCGCGCCGACCACCATCGCCGCCGGCACCATCGATCTCGGCGCCACCACCGTCGCCGCCACCCTGCTCTACACCGGCACCGGCTCCACCACGGATCGCGTCGTGAATCTCGCGGGCACCACCGGCGGAGCCACCCTGCAAAACGACGGCACGGGCCCGCTCGTCTTCACCGCGGGCGCCTTCACCGCCACCGGCGCGGGCGCGAAGACACTCACGCTCTCCGGCACCAGCACCGATGCCAACGAGATCCAGAGCGTCATCGTCAACAGTTCCGGCTTCGCCACCAATGTCGCGAAGACCGGCGTCGGCACGTGGAAACTTTCCGGGGCCAACACCTACACCGGCACCACTTCGCTCACCGCGGGCACGCTCATCGCCGGCCACAACAGCGCCTTCGGCACCGGCACCGTCGCCTTCGGCGGTGGCACGCTCAGTGGCGACGGCACGGCGCGCACGTTTGCGAATGCGCTAACGATGAGCGCCAGCTCGACCATCGGCGGCACGTCCGATCTCACGTTCAATGGCACGCTCACCGATTCCGCGAGCGTCACCCTCACGGTCAATAACACCGCGCTCACGACGTTCTCCGCGATCAATCTCTCCAACAGCGCCACCAGCCGTACCCTCACGTTCAAGACCAACGGCGGCGACGTCACGGTCAATGGCGTCATCGCCAATGGCGGCACCTCGACCGCCAGCGGCCTCACGAAGAGCGGCACCGGCACGCTCATCCTCACCAATGCCAATACCTACGGCGGCACCACGACGCTCTCCGCCGGCACGCTCGTCGCGGGGAGCAACACCGCCTTCGGCACCGGCACCTTCGCCTTCGCCGGTGGCACGCTGCGGGGCGACGGCACCGCGCGCACGTTTGCGAATACGCTCACGATGAGCGCGAGTTCCACCCTCGGCGGCAGCTCCGACCTCACCTTCAACGGCACGCTCACCGACTCCGCCAACGTCACGCTCAACGTCACCAACACCGGCAACACGACGCTCAACGCGATCAATCTCTCGAATAGCGCCACCAGTCGCACGCTCACGCTCAATGCCGCCGGGGGCGACGTCACCATCGCTGGCGTCATCGCCAATGGCGGCACCGCCACCACCAGCGCCCTTGTCAAGACCGGCACCGGCACGCTGATCCTCGCCGGGGCCAATACCTACGGCGGCGCGACCACGATTCAAAACGGCACGCTCCGCTCCGCGGCCAGCAATGTCCTGCCCAACACCGCTGTCAGCCTCAACGCCACCGGCGTTGGCGTGACCGCCCTGCTCGATCTGAATAATTTCAGCGACACCATCGGCTCGCTGACCTTTGGCGGCACGACGGCCACGAGTGCCGCGAATGTCTCCACCGGCAGCGGCACGCTCACGCTGGGCGGCACGGTCACCTACACCGCGACCAATAATCCGCTCGGCTCCACGATCTCCGGCAATCTCTCCCTCGGTGCCGCCACGCGCAGTTTCACCATCGGCGACAGCACGAGCACGACCACCGAGCTCACCGTCTCCGCCGCGCTCTCCGGGGCCACCGGCGCGGGTCTCACCAAGGCCGGCAACGGCACGCTCGTCCTCTCCGGCACGAATACCTACGACGGCGTCACGACGGTTTCCACCGGCACTTTGCGCGCGGCGAATTCCTCCGCGCTCGGCACCACCGGCAATGGCACCATCGTCAGCAGCGGTGCGACACTGGAGTTGAGCGGCGGCGTCGCCATCGGCGCCGAGGCGCTCACGCTTTCCGGCACCGGCTACGCCGCTGGAGGCGCGCTCCGCAGTTCGTCGGGCAACAATTCCTTCGCGGGCAATCTCACCCTCGGTGCCGCCACCACCGTCACGACCACCGCGGGCGCGCTCGGCCTCTCCGGCGCGCTCAACAATGCCGGCTTCGCGCTCACCTTCGCCGCCACGGGCAATATCACGGTAAGCGGCGCGATCAGCGGCGCGGGCGCGATCATCAAAAACGGTCTCGGCGATCTCACGCTCTCCGGCGCCAACACCTACACCGGCACTACGACCATCAACACGGGCACGCTCCGCCTCGGCTCGTCGTCCTCCCTCGCCAATTCCGCCGTCACGGTCAATGCCACCACCGCTGGCGCCACCGCCCTCCTCGATCTCAATGGCTTCAATGCCACCGTCGCCTCGCTCACGTTTGGCGGCACCGGCGCCACCACGACGTCGACGAATAATGTCAGCACCGGTGCCGGCACGCTCACGCTCGGCGGCGACATCACGTTCAGCGCCACCGGCAATCCCCTCGGCGCCACCCTCGCCGGTAACCTCGCCCTCGGCGCCGCCACGCGCAATTTCATCATCGGCGACAGCACGTCTGCGGCGGTCGATTTGTCCGTTACCGCCGCCATCACCGGCACCGGTGGCGTCACGAAGACCGGCGCGGGCAAACTCGGCCTCACCGGAGCCAATTCCTACAGCGGTGCCACCACGATCTCGACCGGCACGGTTCAAGCCGGCGCCACCGATTCCTTCTCCGCCGCCAGCGCGCACACGGTCGCCCTCGGTGCCACGCTCGACCTCAACTCCTTTAATCAAACGATCGGTTCCCTCGCCGGGGCCGGCAGCGTCACGCTCGGTGGCGGCACGCTGACGACCGGTGGCTCCAATGCGTCGACCACCTTTTCCGGCGTCATCTCCGGCACCGGCGGCTTGACCAAGAGCGGCACCGGCACGCTCTCGCTTTCCAGCGCCAACACCTATTCCGGCGCGACCACGGTCAACGCCGGCACCTTGCTCCTCACCTCCGGCGCCAATCGCCTCGCCTCCGCCACCGATCTCACAGTGGCATCGGGCGCCACGCTCGATCTCGGCGGCAATGCGCTCACCGTCGCCGGTCTCTCGGGCGGCGGCACCATCGCCCAAGGCGCGGGCGACTTCACGGCCGGCGGCGCGGGCAACACGACTTTTTCCGGCGTCATGACGGGCACCGGCTCCTTCACGAAGCGCGACTCCGGCACCCTCACACTCACCGGGACCAACACAACGTCCGGCGTGCTCACCGTGAATGCCGGAGCCCTCGTGCTCGCCGGTGCTTCCGGCAGTTTCGCCAATGCTTCCGCCATCGCCGTCCTCGATGCCGGCCTGCTCCACCTCGATAATTCCACCGCTTCCAACACCGGCCGCCTGTCCCTGACCGCTCCGATCACCCTCACGGGCGGCGACCTTGCTTTCACCTCCGAGACGGGCGGCACATCGCAAACGCTGGGCGTGCTCAATGCCGGCGCCGGTTTGTCCTCGATCACGGTCAACCAGACGGGCGCGGGCGCGGCCGTCCTCACGTTCGCCGGTCTCGGCCTGATCGACGAGTCGGCCACGGTTAACTTCGCCTCCACGGGCGGCACGCTCGGCATCAGCGGGACGGGCCCGCAAATTTACATCACCGGCCTCACCTCCGGTTTCGTCGGCGGCTGGGCCATCGTCGGCAGCGACTTCGCCGAGTACAGCACCTATGGTATTCGCGCGCTCACCGGCTACTACACCGGGTCCGATGGCATCAACGTCAACGACTCCACCAAAAACGTCATCCTCGCTGACTCCTCGCCGGGCACGGCGTCCACGTTGACGAATGCCGGCACGACTCGCGATCAATCGCTCCTGCTGGCCGACATCACCGCCGTCGATCTCTCCGCCGATTCGACGCGCACGCTGAACCTCACGTCCGGCGGTCTCCTCAAGACCACCACGGCCGACACCACGATCTCCGGGGCCGGCCGTATCACCGCCGGCAATACTACCGCCGGCACGCTTTCCGTCACCGTCCAGTCCACCGGCAAGCTGAGCATCTCCTCCCTCATCATCGACAACGCGGGCGTCGATGGCATCTACGGCAACGGCGACGATGGCGCGGTCCGGCTGGTCAAGGGCGGCTCCGGCGAACTCTTCCTCAGCGGCGCGAATACCTTCACCGGCGGCGCGCAGCTCGATGCCGGCACGCTCACCCTCGCGCACGATTCCGCCCTTGGCAGTGGCGCCCTCACGCTCATCGCCGGCACGCTGCAAACCTCCGGCGGAGACCGCACGCTCGCGAACACCGTCATCCTCGGTGGCAACGTCACCTTTGCCGGCACCAACGCCTTCACCTTCACCGGTCCCGCCACCCTCACCGGCAATCGCACGCTCACGGTCAACGCCGATACGACGTTCAGCGGCGTCATCGGTGAAACGGGCGGCAGTCGCTCGCTCACCAAAAACGGCACGGGCACCCTCACCCTATCGGGTTCGTCGGCCAATACCTACACGGGCCCCACCACCGTCAACACCGGCACCCTCTTGCTCGGCAAATCTTCCGGTAATGCCATCGCCGGTGCCCTGATCATCGGCAACGGCAGCGGCACCGATACCGTCCGCTTGCTCGCAAACAATCAAATCGCCGATACGTCCGCCGTCACCGTTCGCTCCAGCGGCGTGCTCGATTTGAATAATTTCAATGAGTCGTTCGGCGCGCTCACCGTTGCCGGCGGAGCGAATGTCACCACCGGCACGGGTACGTTGACCCTCGGTGGCGATGTCACGCACGACGGCACGGGCACCACCTCCGCCACGATCTCCGGCCAGCTCGCCCTTGGCGGCGCCACGCGCACATTCACTGTCAGCGATAGCAGCGCCGCCAATGATCTCGATATCTCCGCCGTCATCAGCGGCACCGCCGGCCTCGTCAAAGCCGGCGCGGGCACGCTTCAGTTAGGCGGAGCCAATACCTATACGGGCGACACATCGGTCAATGCCGGCACGCTGCGCGGGGGCGCGGCCAATGTCATTCCCACCAGCTCCGCCGTCACGATTTCCTCGGGTGCCACGCTCGATCTGAATAATTTCGATCAATCGGTCGGCTCACTCGCCGGCGCCGGTTTCATCACCCTCGGCAGCGGTACGCTCACCAGTGGCAGCGACAATACGAGCACGACATTTTCTGGTGCCGCCAGTGGCACCGGCGGCCTCGTCAAATCCGGCACCGGCACGCTCCTCCTCACCACCGCCAATACTTACAGCGGCGTCACCACCGTCAGTGCCGGCATCCTGCGCGTCGAACACGACTCCGCTCTCGGCAGCGCCGCCAGCGGCACCACGGTCGCGAGTGGCGCGGCCCTGGAACTCAACAACTCCGTCAACATCGGCACCGAGGGTCTCACCCTCACCGGCACCGGCGTCAGCAGCGGCGGCGCGCTCCGGAGTGTGGTGGGCGACAACATCGCCAATGGCGCGATCACCTTCGGCGGTGATACCAAAATCACGACGGCGGCCGGCACGCTGACGCTCGGCGGCACGCTCACCACGGCCGGCCGCGCCATCACCTTCGACACCATCGGCGACACCACGGTCAGCGGCATCATCAGCGGCACCGGCAGCCTCGTGAAAACGAGCACCGGCTCGCTCACCCTTTCCGGCGCTAATTCCTACACGGGCGTCACCACGATTTCCGACGGCGTCGTGACCGTCAGCCACTCCACCGCCCTCGGCTCAACTGCGGGCGGGACGACGATTGCCAGCGGCGCGACGCTGGAGCTCAGCGGCGGCATCGCCATCGGCGCCGAGGCCATCACCCTTTCCGGCACCGGCTTCGGCGGCGCAGGCGCGCTCAACAACGTGTCGGGCGACAACTCCCTCGCCGGCCCGCTCACCCTCGGCGGCGCCACCCGCATCAACACCGCCTCCGGCACCACGCTCGCCCTCTCTGGCACCGTGGCCAATGCCGGCAACGCCCTCACCTTTGACGGCATCGGCGATACCACCGTGAGCGGCGCGATCAGCGGCGCCGGCTCGCTTACTAAGATCGGTACAGGCGACCTCACGCTCTCCGGTAGCAACAACTACACCGGCTCCACCCTCGTCTCCGCTGGCACGCTCCGCGCCAGTAGTAACACCGCACTCGGCGGTCTAGCCGGCGGCGTCACGGTCGCCAGCGGTGCCACCCTCGAGCTCGCCGGCAATATCAGCATCGGCGCCAAAGCGCTGACGCTCTCCGGCACCGGCTCAGGGTCCGGTGCTCTCGTCAACGGCTCCGGCGACAACGCCTTTGGCGGCAATATCACGCTCGCCGCCGACACCACGATTGGCAGTACCGCCGGCACCCTCACGTTGAATGGCAGCAGCCTCAATCTCGCCGGCCACGCGCTCACGTTCGATGGCGCGGGGGATATCAGCCTCGTCACCACCCTGAGCAACACGGTGAGCTTTACGAAGAGCGGCACCGGCACCCTGAGCCTCGACTCCGCCCTCTCCACCACCGGCACGATCACGCTCGCCGGCGGCACCCTCGACCTCGGCGGTTTCAGCCAGACCATCGGCACACTCGTCGTCACCGGCGACTCGATCCTCGATTTCAGCGGGACCTCCACGCTCAACCTTAACTCGCTCAGCATCGCCAGCGGCGTGACCCTCACGATCGTCAACTGGGTCGACCTCGTGGACTATTTTTATGTCGCGAACGATCCCGGTCCGAGTGTCTTGGGCCGCGTCGTGTTCACCGGATTCAGCTCCGGCAACACCAAGTGGCTCACCTACGACACCCAGGTCACGCCGGTCCCCGAGCCCTCCACTTACGGTGCCGCGCTCATCGGCGTCGCGCTCGCCCTTTACGGCTGGCGTCGCGTGCGCGCCTCATCCCGCTCGAAAAGCGCGTAGACCGTCTCCAGCGGCAACATCGGCAGCGCTGGCACGAAGCGCCCGATCGGGGCTCGCGTGAGGCTCGGGGGACCAAAGGCCGCCTCCGCCCGGTCCAGGACCTTGAGCGAGGCCTGCGTGGCACGGCGCATCCGCGTGCGCATGACGTCGACGAGCGCATGCTCCCCGTCGAGCGCGGCCGCACAGAGCAGCGCCGCATTGGCCGCCACTCCTTCCGGTGCCTCGGCCCACGGCATGATCGACAGCCGACTCGCGACGTAGCGCAACAGCTCCGCATTCGGATAACGTATGAGATGCGCCGCGAGAATTTCATAGATTTGCGGACTGGCGTTTGTCGCCAGCAGCGCCGTCACTTCCCGTTGCAACTCCACCCGCTGGCCGAGCTTTTCCAACGCCGCGAGCGAAAGCCCCGCGCGCTCATCCGCGGCCATCTTTGCCCCGTACTGCGTGAGCAATTCGAGCGCGCGGCCCGGCATCCCGGCGTTGATGAGAAAACTGATCTGATAGTAACGCGCGTACGCGCTCGCCTCCGGAGTCAAGGGCACGGAGAGGATGCGCGCCGTGCCCGCCGCCTCGCCGGCCAACGCCGCCGCTTCCAGGCGCAACAGCGCCGTAGTCTCGCCCGAAAGATTCGGCAGCGCCCGCGCCGCCACTAACAAGCCCGGATCGCGCAGCCGCCGCGCCGAAAAAATCAGCGCATGCAGCCACGCCGTGCGCGTCGCGGGGTCCTGTTGGAGCCGCGCCGTCGCGAGCTTCGCCAGTTGCTTAAAGTCCCCGCGCCACAGCAGCGCCTGGCCCCACGCGCGGGCCGTGCGCGCCGCGTGCTCCGGATGGCTGGCGAGCAGTTGGGCATAGACGTGATCCGAGCCGCCCGCGGGCCCCGCGCGCCAGAGCTGCGTCAGCGCGAATCCCGCCTCGTAGTTTTTCGGATCGTAATTGTACGCAAGCGAAAAATCCACGCAGGCCTCCCCGACGCGATTGACCGCGAGCGCGGCCTGGCCAGCCGCAAAAAAATACCGACTCCGAATCGTATCCGCGTTCCGCCACGCCGGCGGCCACGCGACATCCGTGTACCGCAGGTCATATCCCGCCGAGTGCAGCACCACGAAGACCGCAATCGTCCCTACCACATAAAGACCCGCCAACGTCCCGCCGTAATAGCCGAGCGCCCGCCCCCAAAAGGGCCGCACGTCCGCCGCATTCACGGAGCACCGCCAGCCGTCCGGCGTCGAGGCGAGCAGCGGACAGACGCGCCGAAAGCGTCTGGGTTCATTCCACAGCGCGCAAGCCTCACAATGCGTTTCAAACGCCCGCCCCGAATCGCTCGGCGCCTGGCAGCGCGCCCGCCGCCCCCGCCAGCGCGAGAACGTCTTCCGCGCATTGAGCGCGATCAGCTCCCACCAAAAGAGTAGAAAATCGTACATGGATCATCGAGCCCGCGCCCTCCCCGTCGTTCGCGCAGTGCCCGCCCTTACTTCAAAGGCGAGTCCCAACCATCCGCAACTCTTTGCCGGCACCGTCGGCTGGATCCTCCCGGCTCCATGATCTCAGGGTCGGCGTGCGACTCGGATGCCGTCACCCCGCACGCTCATCGCACATCGAGCAAGCCGTGTCGTGGATCGGTCATATGCTTGCTCACGCCGCCGGGCACTGACTTTCACGGCGCAACTTCCTAATTCTCCGATAGCCGACTAAGGCCGCGGAGCGGTGGGTCCATGCCCGCTTCAGGGGAACAATCGAGGGCTCCACCGCTACAGTGAACAGAAGCCCTGCTACGCGCCCGCCTTCGGTGCGCGGGATACTCGCGTTCCCGTTTTTCGTGCCGTGCGGCAAGCGGGCCGCACGGCTCCTTCGCCCGAGCCCACCTCAATCATTCTCCTCATGCCTCCCAAATCGCCGTCCACCCCCGGGTCCAAAAAGGCCCAATGCCCTTTCACTTCGCTCCGCCGCTTTTTCTCCGGTGAAACTCACCAAGAGGCCAAGGGCACCGAGCCGGTCCTGACGACCAATCAGGGCATCCCCATCGCCGATAACCAAAACTCGCTCAAGGCGGGCATCGGCGGTCCCACCTTGCTCGAGGATTTTATCCTGCGCGAAAAGATCACGCACTTCGACCACGAGCGCATTCCGGAGCGCATCGTCCACGCCCGCGGCACGGGCGCACATGGTGTCTTCGAGGCTTATGGCAACGTCGCCGACGTCACGCAGGCAAAGTTCTTGCAGCCGGGAAAACAGACCGAGGTCTTCGCCCGCTTTTCCACCGTCGCCGGCGGCGCGGGCTCCGGCGACTTGCCTCGCGATGTGCGGGGCTTCGCGGTGAAATTCTACACCGAGGAGGGCAACTTCGACCTCGTGGGTAATAATATCCCCGTGTTTTTCATTCAGGATGCGATGAAGTTTCCCGACCTCATCCACGCCGTGAAAATGGAGCCGGATCGCGGCTATCCGCAGGCGGCGTCGGCGCACGATACGTTTTGGGACTTCGTCTCCTTGATGCCCGAGAGCATGCACATGCTGGTGTGGGCGATGTCGGATCGCGCGATCCCGCGCTCGCTTCGCATGATCGAGGGCTTCGGCATCCACACGTTTCGCCTCGTGAATGCCGCGGGTGAATCGACCTTCGTGAAATTCCACTGGCGGCCGCTGCTCGGCCTGGCGTCGGTCGTGTGGGATGAGGCCGTCAAGATCAACGGCGCCGATCCCGATTTCCATCGCCGCGATTTGTTCGAGGCCATCGCCAACGGCGATTTCCCCGCGTGGGAGCTGGGCTTTCAACTCTTCGATCAGGCCACCGCCGACGAACTCGACTTCGATGTGCTCGATCCGACCAAGCTGATCCCGGAGGAAATCGTGCCGCTGCGCATGGTGGGCAAGATGACCCTCAACCGGAACGTGGATAATTTTTTCGCGGAAACGGAGCAGGTCGCTTTTTGCCCCGCGAATATCGTGCCGGGCATCGACTTCAGCAACGACCCGCTCCTGCAGGGCCGCCTCCACTCGTATCTCGATACGCAGCTCTCGCGTCTGGGCGGGCCCAACTTTCATCAGATCCCGGTGAATGCCCCGCGCTGCCCGATGCGCAATTTTCAGCGCGACGGTTTGCGGCAAATGACGGTGCCCAAGGGCCGCGTCGCCTACGAGCCGAGTTCGCTCGAGCCCAAAGGCCCGCGCGAAAACCCCAAGGTCGGCTTCACGCCGTTCAGCGCGCAGGTGTCGAAGGAAACCCTCGACGCGCAGAAGACGCGTCGGCGCAACGACACCTTTGCCGATCACTATTCGCAGGGCCGCCTGCTGTTTCGCTCGCTGACCGAGCCGGAGCAGCGCCATGTGATCAGCGCGTTTGCCTTCGAACTCGCCAAGGTGGTGACCAAGGACATCCGCTGCCGCATGCTCGGGCATCTGCATCACCTCGATGAAACGCTCGCCACCGCGGTCGAGGCCGCGCTCGGCATGGAGGGCCAGGCGCAAAAGATCGATGCCGTCGTGCCGCCCAAGGACCTCGCACCCTCCCCTGCCCTCAGCATCCTCGGCAAGGCCGAGCCCACGCTGGAGGGCCGCAAGGTCGGCATTCTCATCACGCCGGGTTTCTCCGCCGCGTTGCTCGCCGAATTGAAAGCGGCGCTGAAAAAGGAAAAGGCCACATGCGCCGTGATCGCCCCCAAGGTCGGCGGCGCCCCGGACTCCAGCGGCAAGCTGCAGGAGGCGGACCACGCGCTCTCGGGCGCCCCCTCGGTCTTCTTCGACGCCGTCACGCTCCTCGTTTCCGCAGAGGGCGCCAAGGCCCTCGTCAAGGAAGCGGCCGCCATCGACTGGGTGCGCGATGCCTTCGGCCATCTCAAGGTCATCGGCCACACCGCCGACACCGCGCCCCTGCTCAAGGCGGCGGGCATCAAAGCGGACGAAGGCGTGATCGCGTTGGAGACCAAGGGCGACACCACCACGTTTATCAAAACGTCCAAGGCCGGCCGCATCTGGGCCCGCGAGCCCAAGCTCCGCTCGCCGGGCTGAGCCCCGCCCGCTTGGACGCCGCTTAACGCCACCGCCATGAGCGAAGCGCTCACCATTTACCTGCACGACCACCTCGGCGCGGCCAATTTCGCCATCGAGCTCGTGAAGACGTGGCGGCGTGATTCGCCCGCGGGCGAGTTTCGCACGTTCGCGACGACGCTGCTTCAAGCCATCACGCGCGACCGCGCGACGCTGCGCCAGATCGTCCGGAAAATCGGGGCGCATCGCGACAAGCCGAAGGAGCTGGCAGGCTGGATCGCGGAAAAGGCGAGCCGCTTCAAGCTCGCCCACGAGGCCGACCAGCACCTCGCCCGTTTCGAGGGCCTCGAGATCCTCTCGCTCGGCATCCTCGGCAAAGTCGCCCTGTGGAAGGTGCTCGGGCAAGTGTCGCGCCGGGATGCCCGCCTGCGCGACTTCGACTTCGCGGCCCTCGCGAGACAAGCGCGCCTGCAATTCACCGCCGTCGAAGGCCGCCGGCTGCGCACGGCCCGCGCGGTGTTCGTGCCCCCCGGCCGGTAGCCCAGTCCGCCGCCGCCGCCGGCGCTAGGGCGTTTTAAGTAAAGTCATCGCCGCAGTGGGCCGGGACCCCGTGGCGCCGCCCTTTATTCGGCCCACGCTGCGGCCGGGCGGAGTTGCGACGCAAGGTCGCAACGCACTGCAACCCACGTTCGGTCTCTCGCGTCCCCCTGTCACTCCCCGGGCAACGGCGGCAGGCCCAGCTCCTTCAAAAACGCATTATGCTTCCGCGTCGCCGCGCGGATCGTCTTCTCGAGCCCGACCAGCGTTTCGTGCGTCGCCGCGAGATCGATTTCCGCCTCGGCGGTCGCGGTGCTGATGTAGCGGGAGATATTCAGGTTGTACTCGTTTTTCTCGATCTCCGCCATCTCCACCCGGCGCGAGTAGCGTGGCTCTGGGTTCCGGGATTGGTAGGTGGCGACGATCTTGGCGATGTGCTCCTCCGTGAGTTGGTTCTGGCGCTTGCCTTTCACGAAGTGCTCGGCGGCGTTGATAAAGAGCACGTCGTCCGGCTGCTTGCACTTCTTGAGGACGAGGATGCACACCGGGATGCCGGTCGAGTAAAACAGATTCGCGGGCAGGCCGATCACGGTGTCGATGTGGCCATCCTTGAGCAGCTTCTGTCGGATTCTTTCCTCGGCCCCGCCGCGAAAGAGCACGCCGTGGGGCAAGATGATGGCCATCACGCCTTCCTCCTTGAGGTAGTGGAAGCCGTGGAGGAGAAACGCGAAATCGGCGGCCGACTTCGGCGCGAGGCCGTGGTTTTTGAACCGCACGTCCTCGCCGAGGGCATCCGTCGGCTCCCAGCGGTAGCTAAAGGGCGGATTGGCCACGATCGCGTCGAAGCTGGGCTTCTTCGCCGGGTTCAGCTCGCGCAGTTTGTCCCACTCGTTGAGCAGGGTGTCGCCGTGAAAGATTTCGAACTCCGTATCCTTCACCCCGTGCAGCAGCATGTTCATGCGCGCGAGGTTGTAGGTGGTGATGTTTTTCTCCTGCCCGTAGATTTTGCCGATGCCCTGCGGGCCCATGCGCTTGCGCACATTGAGCAGCAGGGAGCCGGAGCCGCAGGCGAAATCGAGCACGCTTTCCAGCCGCCGCTTCGGCCCCTGGTCGGGGGACTGGCTGTCGAGCGTGACGATGGTCGAGAGGATATCGGAGATCTGCTGCGGGGTGTAAAACTCGCCCGCCTTCTTGCCCGACCCGGCGGCAAACTGGCCGATCAGGTATTCATAGGCATCGCCCAGCGCATCGATGTCGGTGGAAAACTCGTTCAGCCCCTCCGCGATTTTCTGGATGATGGTGCAGAGCTTGGCATTGCGGTCGGCATAGGTCTTGCCGAGCTTGGGCGAGGCGAGATCGATCTCGGAAAAGAGGCCGTCAAACGTGCTCTCGAACGACTCGTCTTGGATGTAGGCGAAGCCCGCCTGGAGCGTATTGAGCAGCTCGGCGTTTTGGGTGCGGGCCATCCCGGCGATGCTGTTCCAGAGGTGCGGCGGCTGGATGACGTAGTGCACCTTGCGCCGCATCTGTTTTTCAAAGGCCGGGATGTCGTCCGGATTGTTGACGTACCACAGGGCCAGCGGCACGCGGCGGTCGTCCGCGCCGAGCGCGGGATAATCCCGGCCGAGTTCCTTCTTCGCCGCCGTCTCGTAGTTGTCCGAGAGGTAGCGCAGGAAGAGAAACGACAGCATGTAGTCGCGGAAATCGTCCGCATCCATCGCCCCGCGCAATTGGTCGGCGATGCCCCAGAGGGTCGAGCCGAGTTTCTTTTGATGGGTGTCGGTCATGCGAATTTCTTGGCCCCGTGGGTCACCGTTTCGCGCCGGGACTGTGCGGGGATGCGGGTGAGCTTGCCGTCTTTCATGACGATAAGATTGGTCTCCGTGCTGATCGCGGTCTGGCGGGCCAGCTCGGCGGCGCGGAGGAGCGCGGCTCCGGGGGTGCGCAGATCCGGGTCGTTGGCTTCGGTGATGTCGTTTGGTTTCATTGGTTTTCTCCCCATTCCAGCAGGACCGCCGTTGGGGCCGGCGACGATGATGCTCTTTTTGCTCATGCCTCCACCTCCTCCGGGGCCGGGAAAAGCTGCTGCATCAGCCCTTGCTTGTGGGTCTTGAGGGCTTCGAGCGTTTGGGTTTGCGCGGCGATGAGGTCGTCGAGGGCGGTAAAGCAGTCTGCGATGCATTGCTGTTCCTCGATCGTTGGCAATTTCACCGCGAAGTCACTAAGTGCCTCTTTCGTGATGGTCTTTATGATCCCCCCGGGAGCTATTTCTTTTTCTATGTCAAAGAGGTTTTGAATGAGGCGGGCAAAGAATACTTTTTCAATAGGCTTCAGGAAAGATTCGAAGATGAGCAAGGTCCTATCGATGTAAGCATCATAGTGGGTGATGGCGACCCTACCTATCGAACCCTGCAATGTGACAATCAAAGTACCTTGGGGAATGAACACACTCTTCTCGGCCCCCAATTTGCTGATTTTACTTTTCGTTTTGTCTTTCAGTCTAAAATTGTCGCCGACATCGAATACTTGAACAAACGGCATCCCGCCATGCTCATCATACCATTCAGGCAGGCCATACGGCTGCGGAAAACTACCACGGCGGAAAGTAGCTATATCAATTAGCTTGTCTTCCACCCACTCCCCGGCGTTTCGGAATCGGGGGAAACGGAGGACGGGTCGGGTTTCGCCTTCGCGGGGGAAAAGCTGCTGCATCAGCCCTTTTTTATGGGTCTTGAGCGCGTCCAGTTTCCGCGCTTGCGCGGCGATCAGCTCGTCCACCGAACTCAGGCACTCGGCGATTTTTTGTTGTTCAGGGAGAGAGGGAAGCGCCAACTTAATGCGTGCGACGTCATCGTAGTAGATGCGGACGCGCACGCTGCCATCGCCGCCTTCCGTTACGAACTCTTCCCAAGCTTTGGTCTGCCGGAATTGATCGAGATAGCCGGGCGCTATACCTAATTGGCCTTCTGCGATGCACCTGAATACGACATAGTCGGGACTGACGAGTATTTCGCGTTCACCCTTCCACCTGGCAATAGAGCCAATGTTGAGCCGCATCGGGTTGTAGGCGAACCAATCATGCTCAACGAGTTTGTAGCGAGCGATGTCCGCCGCAATAAGCCGCGCTTCCATTGGAACGATACCGTCGGCCTTGGTCACCCCCATCACCGAAGCGAGCGAGTGCTTGTTACCGTTGCGACTCCGACTTTCCTTTGTCACATCACCCAGCAGCGCGCTTAGTAATGACGCCTTCCGAAACTCCGGAAACCGCCGCTTCGGCACCCGCGGGGGCGCGGCCTCTTTCTTCGGGGCGGTTGCGTTAGCTTTAGTCTTACTGCTCATACGCGCTGAGTCCTGAGATGTCGCGGCCACCGGCGCGCTTGGTGAGGAGGGGGTGCAGGTCGGCCATGAGGGCGAGCTCGGCCTGGGTGCGGGCTTTCCAGCCGAGGTCGAGCGGGGCCAGAAGGTCGCTGAGGTGCTGGCCGTCGAAGATCATGCGGGCGAAAATGCCGTCGACAAAGGCGTGCAGGGCGGCGGGGGCGAGCCGGTGCCGGGCGGCGATGGCGGCGAGCTCGGCGGCGTCTTTCTCCGCCTTGAAGCGGGTGTAGCCCTCGCGGATGGCGGTCTCGCTGAGGCCTTCGCCGGCCTTCAGGGTGCCGATGTAGGCGGCGATATCCTCGCGCTCGTGCATGAACTTCGCGTCGGACGAGATGAGGCCGATGAGCTGCTCGCGGCTCATCTTCGCCTTGCCCGGCCCCTGCTGGGAGTAGCGGGAGATGAGGCCCATGATGTAATCGTAGTCGATGACGGCGGAGGCGAAGAGCACGAACTCGAAGTCCACCTGCGCCACCTCCGGCCCGGGGCCGGCGCCGGGCTGGCCCAGCTTGCCCTGCTGGGCCTTGAGGCGCTGGGCGGTCTCGAGGTACTGGCCGCGGAAGCCGAGCAGCTCCTCGCGGGGCAAAATCCGCTCGATGGCGGCGGCATCCGCGCCGGTGAGATCGGTGTACTGGTCGAGCTGGGTCTTGAGGCGCTGGACTTCCTTGAAGTGGGTGATGAAGGCGGCGCGGGCGGCGTCGCCCTTGAGATTGGGCACGGCCTCCGGGGCGGGCTCGAGGCCCTGGGATTTGAGAAAGCCATCGAGCTGCTGCACGGCGGCCTCCAGCTTTTTGATGACCACCGGGGCCTTGTCCACCAGCCAGATTTCGCGGGCCTGCGCGCCGGTCTTTTCCCCGGAGAAAAGGGTGATGGCGGCATCGACGGCCTCCTGCTGCGAGCGGAAATCGAGGATGTTGCCGTAGGGCTTGGTGCCATTGAGCACGCGATTGGTGCGGGAAAAGGCCTGGATCAAGCCGTGGTGCTTGAGGTTCTTGTCGACGTAGAGCGTGTTGAGGTATTTGGAATCGAAGCCCGTGAGCAGCATGTCGACCACGATGGTGAGATCGATCTTCTGCGCGGCGGGGAAATCGGAATTGGGCCACTGCTGATCCTTGATGCGCTTCTGCACATCCTGATAGTAGAGATCGAACTCGGAGAGCCGGTGATTGGTGCCGTAGCGGGTATTATAATCGGCGAGGATGGACCGGAGGGCGTCTTTTTTCCGGTCGGGCTCCACCTCGTTGTCGGCCTGCTCCTGCGGCAGGTCCTCCTGGATCTGCTTCACATCGGGATCGCCCTCGGCAGGCGGGGAGAAGACGCAGGCGACATTGAGCGGCTTGAACTCGGGGTCGGCCGCGAGCTTCTCCGCCTGCACGGTGGCAAAGAGCGCGTGGTACTCGATGGCATCGTCGATGGAGGCGGTGGCGAGCAGGGCATTGAACCGGCGCCCGCCGGTGGCGGCGTCGTGCTTCTGCAAAATGGCCTCGACGACGGCGCGCTTCGCCAGCCCCTCACCCGGCTTGGGCGGCCGCTGGCCCGCCTCCTCCTTGGGCTTGAAGTAATCGACGTGGAAGCGGAGGACATTTCCATCCTCGATGGCGTGGGTGATGGTGTAGGCGTGGAGCTGCTTTTGGAAGAGGTCTTCCGTGGTCTTCATCGAGGCCTGCTGGTCCTCGATCTTCTGCGCGGCGGCATTTTCGTCGAAGATGGGCGTGCCGGTGAAGCCGAAGAGCTGGGCCCGGGGGAAGAAGGCCTTGATAGCCTTGTGATTATCGCCGAACTGGGAGCGGTGGCACTCGTCGAAGATGAAGGCGATGCGTTTATCCTGCAGCGGGGCCAGCAGCTCCTTATAGGTGGGCTGGTCGTTTCGCTTCCGCTGCTGGTTGCGCTTGCTGGTCTCATCGAGGGCGAGGCCGAGCTTTTGGATGGTGGTGACGATGACCTTGTCCGCGTAGTCCTCGGAGAGCAGGCGGCGCACGAGGGTGGCGGTGTTGGTGTTTTCCTCGACGCAGCCCTCCTGGAAGCGGTTGAACTCCTCCCGCGTCTGGCGGTCGAGGTCCTTGCGGTCGACGACGAAGAGGCACTTCGCGATGTCGGGATTATCCTTGAGCAACGTGGCGGCTTTGAAGGACGTCAGCGTCTTGCCGCTGCCCGTGGTGTGCCAGATGAAGCCGTTGCCGCTGTCCTGCTGGATGCAGGTCACGAGGTGCTTGACCGCGTAGACCTGATACGGGCGCATCATGAGGAGCTTTTGCTCGCTGGCGATGAGCACCATATAGCGGCTGATGGCATGGCCCAGCGTGCACTTCACCAGGAAGGTGGCGGCGAAGTCGTCGAGGTGGGTGATCTTTTTATTGGCCTCGTCGGCAAACTGGTAGATGGGCAAAAAGCGCTCGTCCTGATTAAAGGAGAAGTGGCGGGCGTTGTTATTGGCGAAGTAGTACGTGCTGTCGCGATTGCTGACGATGAAGAGCTGGAGGAAGCAGAGGAGGGTCTTGGTATAGCCGTTGCCGGGATCGTGCTTATAATCGACGATCTGCTCCATGGCCCGGCGCGGATGGATGCCGAGGGTCTTTAGCTCGATCTGCACGCACGGCACGCCATTGATGAGGATGAGCACATCGTAGCGATGGTGGCTGTTGTCGGTATTGATGCGGAGCTGGTGGACGACCTCAAAGGTGTTTTTGCACCAGTCCTTGAGATTGACCAAGGTGTAGTTGAGCGGCGTGTCGTCGTCGCGGGTGAAGGCATTGATCTGCCGGAGGGTCTTGGCGGCGGTGAAGACATCGTCGCTGACGATCTCACCGAGCAGCCGGGCAAACTCGCCGTCGGTGAGGCGCACGCGATTGAGCGCCTCGAATTTCTCGCGGAAATTTCTATCGAGGGCGGCGCGGTCACGAATATCGGGCCGATCGGTGTACTTCAGGCGGCGCAGCGTCTCGATAAACCCCTCCTCGATGCCCTGCTCATTGAGCGCCAGGGGCTCGGCATCGGGGTGTGGCTCGTAGGGGCGCGGGGGCGGCATGGGCAAAGTGGTCTCGGGAAGGAAGCGGGTCAGGGCCGCGATACTGCACACCCCGCAGCCCAGGCGTCGAGAGCGGAGCGCGAATTCGGCGGAAGCGCGTGCCACGGCGCGAGGGCGAGCGGCTGGACGAGAGCGAGGGCGGCTGAATGGCCGGTGCAAACGACGCGGGAGGCACCTCAAACCAGCTACGTGCAATCTGCTCGTCATCGAGATGACAGGCCAAATTTAGGCCCACTCCCCACCATGTGGCCCCGTTGGAATAACCGCGACGCCGCGCACTTTCGCTCCATCAAGCCCCTGACCTAGGGCTTGGGATGAAAAATGCCCCCATACTTCGATGTCATTAAATTATGAATAAAATATGATACTTAATTTTAAGTATATCTAGGTAAAATTCACTATTTTTAAAACCGTTTAATTTAAATACTTGAAAATGATAATTGGTTACTCAGCTTTCCCGCGTCCACTTCGCCCGATCAGACTGTCGATACGATCACGGCCCTAGAGGATGCATAAATTCGTCCTAAGAAAGGGGCCTGCAGCTCGTTTAGCTGCTAGATCCTTAGCATTACGCTGCACGTCGGTTTCCGCGCACAACAGTAAAGCTACGGGGCGGTGTGCGTTAGTTTTGCCCTCTATCGCCCCCCCACTTTAAATGAACTCTACCCGCTCGTTTATTTTAGCCTGTTTGACCACTTCAGTATGCTGGGCTCAAGGCCTCGGAAACTCAGACCTTGTCAAAGGCACCGTAGGCGCAGTTACCACCGCAGACGCGCGCTGGTCGGGCATCACCGCGGCCCTGACTCCCGCAGGAAAAGCCAAGGTAAGTATCTCGCCCGGACGATCCGATCTTACCGAAGCCAAGACCGCGATCGTCCTCCAAGCAGACAAGGCTCGGCAAGTGGCCGCCGACGCCAAGGCATTTTACACCGAATTTCCGCTCCATCCCAATGCCGAGACCGCACGGAAAATCGAGGTCATCTCCGAATTGCACGGCGTGAAGGACGGCGATGCCGTTCAACTAAAGAAGGCGCAGGATTTGGCCACCACCTTTCGCAAGGATACGGCTCGCCCGCTCGGTGCCCGAACCGAGGTGGCCCTGGCAGCCGACCGGCTGGCGCTAAGCCAGAAAATAAAAGCCAAGCAGGTGGCAGATCGTGCCTCGGAAAAAGAAAAGCTGGCCGACGCTATTCGCGCGGAGTTTGGGCAAAGCCCGGAACTGATCTCTTATTACTCGGAGGTCGCGCGGAGCGCAGACATGTTCACCGGAAAGCGGATCGCGACGAATCTCCTCCTCTGGTCATCCGACAAAAAAGTACGTTCCGAAGCGCAGTTGATTTTGGACCGCAACGCGTTGATCGGCCAAAAAATCAATTTGCCGCTAAATTCGGCGCAGACCGGGCCGGTCAATCTTTCCCAAGCCACAGGCACCCCGATCGTGCTGTTTGTTTGGACAACCACCAGCGGCGAAAATATGCTGAAGTCACTGGATCGGTTTCAAAACTCGCTTCCGGCAGGCGTCCAATTTATCTACTTGGCGCTGGGCGGCAACGCCAAGGAAGCGGAAGCGATGGCGGGAGCGGCCGCGATGCGGGGACGCTTTTACCATCAGCCGGCCAATACGTTCGGCCCTACTCTCGCCGCACTGAAGGTGAAAAACGTGCCGTACATCTTCGTGCTGGACCGGGAAGCCAAGGTGGTCGGCTACGGCCCCGTCGGTGAGTTGACCAACGTCCTCTCCCTCGCCCGTTAATTCGGACGCCCACGTCATGCGTCAACTCTACGCCCGTGCGCCTCGCGCATGCTTCGTGATCTTGCTTACGCTTTGCGCCTCCGCCTTGGCGCAGACGCTTCCCCGGCTGGCGCTGCAATACTGGCGCCCCGGCGACGGCCCCAACCAGCCCTACGGACACATCGGCCCCGTCTGGGTGGATGGGCATGATGAGGAGAACAACGATGGCAGCGGCCACTGGGAAGACCAAGACGGCGACGGCAATGACGATACTTGGGTGGCCGATACCCACTGGGTCGACGGCCACTATGAAGACCAGTGGATTCAGGACGGTGTGTTCCCCGACGGTCAGTACGGACCAACGTGGGACACCTCCAGCGGTACTTACGACATCGCTACAACCTCCAGTGCTTACAACCCAGCTGCCACAAACCGCGGCTATCTCATCTATCCGATCCATGAATGGGATACCGTAAAATTCAAGGCATGGGGCAATGGAGCGGGCAATACTGTCGGCTATTATTCTTATACGGTGTATAGCCCTTCTGGCGTCGCATACCCCTCCTTAGCTAGCTTTCAAAGCTCCGACCACCCGCAAGGTGACATTACGATCTGGCCGTCAGGCCTCTGGCGCATCGAGGTGCGCTACCACAATGCCTCGGGCATATCACCCGCAAGTGGAACTGCCACCTACTACTTCGGAGTGGGATCCATCGGCCAGTCCATCACGTTTCCCGCTATCTCTCGCCATTACTATGGCGACCCTGCCTTCGATCCAGCAGCAACCTCGTCATCCGGCCTACCCATCACCTATTCAATCGTTTCAGGCCCGGCGACGATCACCAACGGAGCTGTGCTGCCCACGGGCGAAGGTACAGTGACAGTGCGGGCCTCACGACCCAGCGGTGCCGTCGGCGGGACGACTTTCTCGGCGGCGTCATCGGTTGACCAAAGCTTTTTAGTGCAGGGCCTGGCGCAAACTATATCTTTCGCGGCGATTTCGAATCACACTCACGGCGATGCCCCCTTCGCGATCTCGGCCACGGCGAGTTCTGGGCTGCCCGTCACTCTCGTCGTCACCTCAGGCCCGGCTACGATCTCAGGCTCCACCGTCACATTAACCGGTGGTGGCAATGTCACCATCACTGCCTCGCAAGCGGGCAACGCGACCTATGGTCCCGCGCCATCCGTGAGCCGTACGTTTACGGTAGCACCGGATGCCATCGCGCCATCGACTCCCTCGGCCCTGATCGCCACCAATCTAAAAACCAACACCTTCACGCTTACGTGGACTGGATCCACCGACAACGTCAGCGTGACTCAATACGAAGTACTGCGCAATGGCACGGCCTTCGGTAACACGACTGCCACGACGCTCAATCTGACCGGTCTCACTCCAGCTACCCCCTATTCCTTCGCCGTGAGAGCGCGCGACGCGACCGGCAACTGGTCCGCGCTGAGCACACCATTGAGCGTAACAACGAAAACGGTGCTTTTGCCCCGGGTGGCGATTCAGTACTGGCGGGGCGACGACTATCCGAACCGGCCCTATGGCCATAACGAAGATGTCTGGGTCGAAGGGCACGACGAGGACAATGACGATGGCAGCGGACACTGGGAGGATCGAGATGGTGACGGCAACGATGACACCTGGGTCCCCGATACGCATTGGGTCGATGGCTATTCTTACACGACCTGGGTGCAGGACGGTATCCATGCTGATGGCTGGTATGGCTCCACATGGACAACGACGACTGGCGTCTACGACTTAACAGACGCCCACCCGGGAGAAAATACCGATCGCGGATATCTGACGCTGCCTGTTCCGGCCAACACTACATTCCACGTTCGAGTTTGGGCTGCCGCCCCAAGTGAAAACTGCACCAGTTTTTCGACCCGCTTGGTCAGGCAAAATAATTTTGTAACTGGCTGGGCCCCAGGAGACGGCTGGCAGCCAGCTTTTAGTCTCCAAACCTCCGGATCGAATAGCGCCTACAAGGAGATCCAGTATTTTCTTTCTAACTCCGGTGACTACGACCTCGCCGTTTTCTACGCCAATGCCACTCAGGTCACGCCGACTTCCGGCTACGCAACCTACAACTTGCGAGTAGGGGCGCTTCAGACGGTGACATTTGTCCCAGTCTCTAATCATGCGTCTGGCGACGCGCCCTTCCAGATCAGTGCGACGACATCATCGGGTCTTCCAATCACTTATACCGTAGTTTCCGGCCCGGCTACCGTTACTGGAAACACGGTGACATTGAATCCCGGAGCCGATGGGACTGTGGTTCTCCGGGCTAGCCAAGCCGGAGGAAATGCCGGCGGCACTTTCTATACTGCAGGAAGCGCGGATGTGAGCTTCACCGTCCATGGTACGCCGCAAACCATCACCTTCCCCTCGCTCGCTGACCGGCCTTACGACGCGGCCTCCCCCGTGCTGGCCGCCACGGCCAGCTCAGGTCTTCCTGTCTCATATACCGTCGTGTCAGGTCCCGCCACGCTCTCCGGAAATGTGGTCACTATCACCGGCGTTGGTACCGTTTCCATCAAAGCAACTCAGAATGGCGGGGGGGCCTACGGACCGGCCCAGCCGGTGACCGTTTCTTTCGTCGTCAGCAAGAGCACGCAGACCATTACCTTTCCACCCATCGCGGCGCAGCGCTACGGCGATCCCTCTTTCACAGTGCCGACGACCGCGTCCTCCGGGCTACCCGTGACCCTAGCCGTGACATCGGGACCCGCGACCCTAGCTGGCAACACGGTCACCCTGACGGGGATGGGTAATGTGACACTGACCGCCTCGCAGCCAGGCTCGACGAACTACACCGCCGCAACCACCATCAACCAGACGTTCGCCGTCACGCGCATCCCAGGCTATGTTTACGTGTCTGTAATCAACGGCACCGCCAATCTCTTGGGCGGCCTCCCAGGTACGACTGTGCAACTAGCCGCTTCTAGCCCGCCCAATGGCTGGGGATTCAGTGGTTGGAGCTTCACCTCTGGATGGGGCACGATCAGTTCGCCAGGGAACTCGACCGCTACGCTCACTTTGAGCACCAGCGATGTCACGGTGACAGCAGGCAACGCTCAACTATATACTGTGACGATCCAAAATGCCACGACTACACAGGTTACGGGTATCGCCGGACAAGTGATCTCTGTGACGGCAAACTCTGATTCTGGTACCCAATATTTCACTCGGTGGAGTGTGGTCAGCGGAACTGGAGGGATTTCGACTCCCACTCAACGTACTACCAGTTTCACGCTCGGGCCGAGCAATTCCACCATCCGCGCCAATTTTATCTCCCCCCATGCGCTCGTGGTTCGCACCGTTGGTAACTACGGTTCGTCTGTTCCCTCTCAAACGGTGGCTGGCGGGGTCCGCGGCACAAACATCGGCATTTATGCCAGCGATGCGAATATTACTGGCTATGTATTCGACGGCTGGCTGGTGGACGGCGGTTCAGGCATGGTCAACTATCAAAACTCACAGTCGGCCACCTTCATAATGGGCGAAGCCCAGACTTCTGTGTCCGGGTGGTGGGTGCATTCCTCATACCGTGCCAACGAGATCACCGCCACGGTCACATCACCGCCATCGGTCAATATAAACACACCCTTTACTCTAAAGGTAGACGCTTACGGCCCCAGCGTTGGCAATGTAACCTATGGAGGCAATGTGACTTTCTACGAAGGCAATGTAACCGCAGTAAGCGTTGAAGAATCATTAGATTATGGCGCAAGCTGGGCGACATCCTCAGGCTGGAACTGGACGGGAAACGAACGCCACGCTGACTACTCGGTAAGCAGAAATCTGCCAAACCCAGGCACAGCGGTCTACCGCGTTCAGGGCAAGAACACCAGCAACTCCACTACCACCTTCGCATCCTTACCGGCCTACACCAAGATTGCCATTCTCACCCCTGGTTCGCTCGAGGTGCTCAACGGTACAGCCAGTGCCTCTAATGGTGCCGCGGGCACCTCGGTAAATATCGATGCGATCATTCCTCCGGACACCGTATTCTCCAAGTGGAGGCTGCTTTCCGGGGAGGGCACCTTCGGCAGCTCCACTTCCGCTCACACAACCTTTACGTTCAGTGACGCTGGCGCGGTGATCCAGGCGGAGTACGTAAACTATTTCTCGCTGTCGGTGATCAATGGCACCGCCACCCCCTCCAGTGGCGTGCCGGGTACAGTGCTTAACCTAGTCGCGGAAACACGATCCGAGCCCTTCGTTGGCTGGACGTGGGACGGCCCGGTTGGCGTGGGCACTTTCGCCAATGCGTCCAGCCCGACGACCACGTTCACCATGGGTAATTCGCCCGGCACCATCCGCGCCAATTTCGCCAGCACTCCCCAAAAGCTTAATATCTGGGGCGGCACTGCGGGCCAGACAACAGGTGTGACTGGCACCACTACCACGATTACAGCCACTACCCCGGAGGCGGGCAATTTTTTCGATCACTGGACGCTTTACGCCGGATCGCATGGAACTGTCGCAGAGCCAAATAAAATATCGACCACATTTACCTTCGGGTCTGGCGATGGCAATCTGGAGGCTGCGTATGACATCGGTGGGCGACTGGCGGTCGAAAATGGTACCGCCGAGTACGACGGCGGCCGATCCGGTCGCTCGATTCCGATATCAGCCGCTACACCGCCTCCTGGAAAGACCTTCGATCATTGGGAGCGCACCTCAGCAGAGGGGACGGGAACCATTACCTCGGATCATTCCCCCTACACTATCTTCATAATGAGCACCGGCAATGCTAGCGTTAAGGCCTTCTATATCGACGCGTCGGCCCCACCCGTTATCACCAGCAATCTCTCCGCGTCCGCCACCGTCGGCGTCCCTTTCAGCTATCAAATCGTCGCGACCAATATGACCGCGCCGCCGGCGGGCACGTACTCTGTTACAAATTTCCCCGCTAACTTTGGCCTTTCGGTCAACTCCGCGAGCGGCGTGATCAGCGGCGAACCTCGCCTCGCCGGCACCTTCACGTTAAACATGAAAGCCACGAACAGTGGCGGCGAAGATGGAAAAGCCCTGGCCTTAACCGTCGCCAAGGGGACTCAGACGATCGGATTTGATCCGCTGCCGAACAGAACGATGGATGAAGCCCAATTCATAATCACGGCGTCATCGGATCGTAATCTGCCCATCACGTTTACCGTGACCGGCCCCGCCTCCCTCGTCGCTCAAGGTAGCAACTCGGCCTTTGTTACGCTCACCGGTCTGGGGAACGTCACCATCAGCGCCGCCCAAGCCGGCGATAACAACTTCGTGGCAGCGGCCACCGTCGATCGCACCTTCGTCGTGACCGCTGGCTCCGGCCATATGAAACCCGTGATCACCACGCAGCCGAAAGACAACAAGAAGCCAAACGGGCAAACGGCGGCCTTTACCGTTGCCGCAAGCGGCACTGCCACCCTGACGTATCGCTGGAAAAAAGATGGCGTGGAGTTGAACAACGGCGGAGGCTATGCCGGGGCTTTGACGGCGATGCTCGAGATCACTCCCGTCGCCGCCACTCACGCGAGTCGCTACTCCGTGGTCGTCACCAATGCCTTCGGCACCGTCGAGAGTTTCCCCCGCAGTCTTATTGTGATCGGCACCATTGCAGCGCCGGTTACCAACTCGGAGTCGGCCAAGAATATTACCTCAAGTTATTTCTCGGCCACGTGGGGCGCGGTGTCCGACGCGCATCATTATTGCCTGGATGTCTCCACCAGCGATGCGTTCGCCGACGATTCATACGTGGGCGCATTTCAGAATCTGGACGTCGGCAAGAGAACCGGCTTCGCCGTGACCGCGCTCAAGGCGGGAGTCACCTACTACTACCGCGTCCGAGCCGTCGATGCCAACGGGCTTAGCAGCCTCGACTCGGCCAAGGTCACCGTCCTGACCACGAGTTCCACCAATCTCATCCTAGATCTCAAGACTCACCTGCCCACCCCATGAGACACGCCATCATGACTACCCGCTCTATCGGCTTCTGTTTCGCTTTGGCGGCCTCCGCCACCCTGTCCGTTGCGCAGACCGCGGACTCACGCGCAGCCGAGCAGGCGAAAGCCACGCTCGTTCAGCGCCGGGCTGATTTTGCGCAGAGCGCCGCGCTTTACCTGTCAGGTCAAACCGCCGCCGCAGATCAAGCCCTGCTCGCCACCAGTCCGCAGAAAGCAGGAAGCGCCGCCTGGTATCACGATGCTGGCGTACAACAATATAACATGGCAATATACCTCCGTGCGCAGCGAGCCGAAGCCCAGTCACGCACGCTGATCGCGCAATCGATTCAGAACCTGGACCTCGCGACCACGCTGGCGAAAGCCCAGGGGAAAACCACGGCTGCGGCGGCGTCGCAACGTCAGATCGGGTCGATCTACGAGTTCTTTCTCAATGATGCGAATACCGCCTTGGTGCGAACGAAAGCCGCCCAACTGCTCGATCCCACCGCAAAAAATCTCGATCTCGATTTGGCGCGACTCGGTCGCGCGTCGGAGCAACTCGGCGCCAAAAAAACGGGTAAATGAACGCTACTCCTATTTTCTCGGTGAACCGGCGTCTTCGTTTCCTGACGATTCTATTTGCCGGACTCATCGTCTCCACTCTCACCGCTTCCGCAGAAGGACTCAGTGCGACCAAAGTAACCGTAATCATGGGGGGTTCCGCAACGTCTGAAGGTTCCTCGGGCACCGAATCCTATTCAGCCTCATTTGGGTTTTTCATTCCCGAACTAATGACGGGCTCCGAGGGAGGTACGGGGCAGCCCGGGCAGCAGTTCCAAACCTCCGCTTGTTTCGTTAAGCTCGAGCCTGGCAGGCTGTACACTATAACGAGCGGAGGCAGCAACATTTCAGACTCGAGCGTAAGCGCCACGGCTCCTCCCGGGTATGCGATCGAACTCAACGGAGTCGAATGCAGTAGCTTCAGCGGCGGCGAATTCACCATTCGCTTAGTGCCGAAGTACAATGCCTTCAGCGGCCGCGCCGGCACCGCCTCGTCGCTGTCCACGGGAAAAGTCCACTGGCAGGTCGCGTTGGGCTCACTGCCAAACGGTGACTCGGCGCGTTGCATCTCGCTCCTCCAAGCCGCGACAGGGACGGCCGCAAACTGGGACGCGGAAGTATTTAAGCTCTCAAATTTAAGCGTACAATCTTCCGAGGTTTCCGTTTATCGCGACGGATTCGGGGACCTGCGTCAGGTCATGAGCCGCGAAGCGTGGGTCGATATCAAGACATTGAGTGGCCCCGTCACCCCGGCTTATCAGTTGTTTGTTTATAACCGCCTGACCGCTGATATCGATCCCGCCACGACCTCTCAGCCCTATCATTTTCTCGGCAAGCCGTATGTCGTCTACACGGTATCGCCCGCGACCTTGCCCGATGGCACCAAGATTCCGACTTCGCTAAAGATAGTCAGGGACGACATGAACCCAAATGGTGCATCCATCCGCACCTCTGAAACCACCCTCGTCCGCACTGGCACCGATCTTACTAATTTTGCTTGGGCCGTGGTCGACTGGCACCAGACGAGTGCAGCACCGACCGTCGCCCCTGGTACGGCCGGAGCACTCGTAACCGAGATCGACACCGCCTCAACTAGTTTCGCCTCGGGTCTGGCCATGCCGTCTGGAGAGAGAGAATCCACCGTAGTGCGTAAGAACGAGGCGGGGATAGTCGCCACAAAACTCGTCAAACATTACAAAGCTTTCGAGTGGGCCGAAGAAACCACCAAGACCTCGCTCGGCGACGATAATCCCATCGTCGAGGAGCTCGCCTATCACACGTGGTGGGGCACGGGCTACCCCGGCCCCAGCTACCTCCGCGCCAAAAAGAGCGGCGGACGGTGGGAGGCCTACGACTACGAGAGCTACGTTTACGGTCGGCTGACGCGCACGTTCCGCCCTTTCGGCCTCTATGAAGGCAGTTCTTACGGCGCCGAGCCTCCCACCCAAGCCCAGCCTGCCCAATGGAATGCGGGAGCCGGCTCCGGCG
Organism: Opitutaceae bacterium; assembly: GCA_965227745.1. GTDB lineage: Bacteria > Verrucomicrobiota > Verrucomicrobiia > Opitutales > Opitutaceae > GAS368. The sequence goes on from OZ245769.1 coordinate 1,657,151, forward strand.
AGGTCACTACCCTCACGTACAACGGCGATGTGTTCGACCGAGTCAAAACGACCGTAACGACCGTCAACGGAATTCAAAGCGGTAAGGCTGAAACCACCTACCTCGACCTACCAACTCTCTTCAACGGCGAGCACATCGTGGCAGCCACTCGCTCGGACTGGCCCGGTTCGAGCACGACGGCGCTCAAAACCTACACCAAATTCTATCAGGAAAACACCGGGAATTCCTTCCTTCGCAATCAGATCGTCTCAGTCCAGCACCCGGACGGCTCCAAAGAATCCTACGCCTACCAAAAGGGCACCTTCGACGTCGGTACCTCGACGTTTGTGCCGACCAGCGGCGTGGATGCCTCGCGTATCAGCATAATCCGCGGCACCAGCGTCGGAGGCGTCGGGAACGCGACGCTTTCGGAACTCAAAGTAGGCACCAGCGATACCCCGGTCGAGATCGATTCCATTAACCTGATCGTGGGCCAGTCGACACTGGAGACTACCATCCGCGACGATAACGGTCGTCTCGCTCGGACGGAGCTTTGGGTCAGGGCGAGTACCGCGTGGCAGTTGCTCACTTGGACCAATTTCAGTTATGACTATGCCAATCGTCTGATCGGCCGCACCTCCAGCAATGGAGCGACCTACACCGCTTGTTACACCAGTTCCGAGCCCAACCAGACTATTCAGACCGGCCTCCTGCAAGCCGAGGTGGATGAAAACGGTATTCGCACTGAATACTCCTACGATCCGCTTGGCCGAGTCGCACAAGCCATAAAAAAGGGATCGGTTTCGGCCGATCCGGATCTGATCACCACTTTTAAATACGATGCCGCCGGCCATGTGCTGGAGCAGGTCACTAAGGCCGCAACCGCCGCTCCCGGCGCGGACCCCTTGCCCGGGCAAGGCGAGACCCTTCAGGTGCGGCGGACCTACGACACGGCGGGGCGACTCGTCTCCGAGATCTCGCCGGGCGTCGGGCAAACGACTTATTCCTACGATCCTGAAAACCGCACCCGCACCACCACTCTGCCCTCCGGCGCCACGCGGACCGAAACCTACTTGATCGATGGGCGCCTGGCGAGTGTGACGGGCTCCGCGGTCGTGGCTCAGCACTACACCTACGGGCTGGAACCTCTGGCACCGTATCCGGAACACGTTTTCACCACGCGAGTAAATCTCGTTAGCCGTGATGGGGAGCGCACGCAAAAATCGTGGCGCGATCAGATCGGGCGTCCGTTGAAAAACCGCCGTCCGGCATTCTCGCCCCTCGGCACGGATGTAGAGGAGAACTTTTATTACCAAGGGGTGATTGGTGCCGCGCCCACCGGCCTCTTGACCAAATCGGAGCACTCCGGGTACGCCGACACCCTCTACGAGTACGATACCATGGGCCGCCTCGTGCGCTCCGGGCAACGGATCTCCGGCACCGGGTCTACGCTGGTTCCGGCCTCAAAGGACCGGTTTGTCGAAACCACCACCGCCTTTGAAAATTCCGACAGCGCGTGGTGGCTCACCACTTCCAGCGCCACCTATTTCACCGATAATAACGCCACCAGCAAGACGGTCGCCCAAACCCGCACGCGCCTCACCGGCTTCACCGGCAGCCGGCGATCTGAGATTCGCACCCGCGATGCCGATGGCATCATCGACGACAAGGATGTGATCACCACCGTCGATGTGGACCCCTCCGCTAAGACCGTCACGACCACCACCAAGCGTCCCGGATTTCAAACCGACGCCGTCAGCGTCAGTCGCAACGGCTTGCCCATCTCAGTTCGCGGTCACGACAACCTGGAGTCGTGGGTGACTTACGATGCGCTTAAGCGCATTTGGAAAAACAACGATCCCCGCAAAGGCCTCGGCGCGGTCGTCACCACCTACTATCAAGGCACCCCTCTGCCCGCCTCAGTGCAAGTCGCGCCCGGCACGGACAAGGCCGGCCTGACGACCCTCTACTACGATTCATCCGGGCGGACGACAGCCATCAAGGATCCCGCCGACAAGATCACTCGGATGAGCTATACCCCTCGCGGTGAGCTCTGGCACCAATGGGGCGATGCAGCCAACCCCGTGGAATATGCCTACACCGACTACGGCGAACGCCGATCGCTGACGACTTATCGCGGCACGTCCGGTTGGAACCTCGCGGACTGGCCCTCGGGCGCGACGTCTGATAGTGTCACCACATGGTATTATGATGCGCCGACGGGTCTGCTGACCGCGAAGGAAGATGCCGCCCATCACACGCTCGACTACACCTATAATATCCGCGGCCAAGTGGCCGACCGCAAATCGCCTCGCCACACCCCCGTCAGTCCTCCCGCCGGCTCCGGCATCCCGGCGGATACTCGCATCACCACCACCTACGGATACGACGACAAGACCGGTGAACTCCTCACCGTCTCCTATAATGACGGCACGCCCAATCTCACGTATACCTATACACGGTCCGGTCGGGTCGATTCCGTGGATCAAAGCACCCTGCCCTCGGCCCTCACCGCCGGCCTACCGCAAGTGGGCGCCGGGCCCTTGGATTTTATTTATGATTCCTCGGCGCCGTGGCGCCTTTCGACGGAGAGCTGGTACTCGTTTTATGGGAGCAACTTCGTCGTCACCCATGGCTACGACAATGCCTCCGCCACCGGGACTAACCCGACGGTCGCTGGCCGTTTAAACGGCTATCAAGTCGGCGTCTCGGGTGACGCCAACACGCTCAAACGCGATCTCGACGAGTCCTACACCTTCACCGCCGAGGGCCGCCTCTCCACCATCACAAGCCGCCCCGGCTCCAGCAGCGCCGCCACCTATACCTACAGCTACACGCCCAACTCCTCGTTGGTCGCCGGGTACACCGTCGGCAACTTCACCCAGTCCATCGCCTACGAGCCCAACCGCGACCTCCCCACGCAGGTCAAGACCACGTGGAGCGGCCCCGCCGGCGCCACCATCGCGCAATACGACTACATCTACAATAAGCGCGGCGAGCGCGAATCGGCCAAGCAGAGCGGCCGCGCCTTCCGCGACTACGGCGCGCCCACCTACTACCGTTACGGCTATTCCGCCCGCGGCGAAGTCGAGAGCGCGGCCACTTACCTCGGCGACACGCCCGAGCAGGATTTCGCGCCCCAGCTCTCCGGGCGGAACTTCACGTACACGTACGATTCGGCGGGGAATCGCCTCACCGGCAGCCGCACCGGCCCCCCGGCAGCCAATGCGGAGGACGCCTCGGAGGTCTACACCCCCAACAATCTCAATCAATACACGACGAAGGAAAATAACGCGCTCACGGTCAGCGGCACCGCCAATGAGCAGGCCGCCGTCACCGTCACCGGCGGCGCCCTGCCCGCCGAAGCCTCTCGCCAAGGCGCCTATTGGGGCGCGCAGGTCTTTCTGCCCAATAACTCCGGGCCGAACAAGTCCACGCTCACGATCACCGCCGGCCTCGGCGGCAATTCCACCGCCCAGACGCGCAATGCCTTTTTGCCCCCGGCGTTGCAGACCTTTCAGTACAACCCTGACGGCACCCTCCAGTCGGACGGCATTTGGACCTACACGTGGGACGCCGAAAATCGCCTCGTCCGCATGGATTCCAACCCCGGCGGCGGGTACCCGAGCCGCACCCTCGAGTTCAAGTACGACTACCTTGGCCGCCGCATCCAGAAGCGCTCGGTGTCCAGTGCCGGCGACGTCTATACCCGCTACCTCTACGACGGCTGGAATGTCATCGCCGAATACGCCGCCACCGCCACCACCTGCGGTGCCCTGAGCCGCAGCTTCACCTGGGGGCTCGATGTCACCGGCTCCTCCGGCGCCGCCGGTGGCGTGGGCGCCCTGATCCAGATCACCGATCACGCCGACGGTAACAAAGTCTACTACCCCGCCCGCGATGCCAACGGCAACATCGCCGCCCTCATCGCCGCCAGCGCCACCACGGCCGGCGCCGAGCCCATCGCCGCCGCCTACGAATACTCGCCCTTCGGCGAACTCCTCCGCGCCGAAGGCCCCTACGCCCAGAAGAACCCCTTCCGCTTCAGCAGCAAGTTTACCGACGACGAATCCGGCTTCGTCTACTACGGCCACCGCTACTACAGCCCCACCCTCGGTCGCTTCCTCTGCCCCGACCCCCTCCAGGAAGAAGGCGGCACCAACCTCTACGCCTTCTGCGGCAATGATGGCGTGAACAAGTGGGATTTCCTTGGGCTTTACAAACCCGATGCCGGCAACAAAAAACCGTCGCCAGAACCCGATCCAGAACCGACCTATTGGGATAATTGGGTCCCTATCGACGTCGACTACAGCTCTACTGGCGGATATCTATCGACGCTTTTAATTCGAGACGAAAATCGCGATCAAGTCTACAATCCCAACAGCTCAAGAGGCAGGCTCCGACGTGTGACTGATAATCCTGCAGGGGCAAACAGCGAAGACAACTACGATGCGTGGTATAACCGCGCAGGAAGAACTGTTGGGGGATTCGTAATTGGAGCCGTTGAAGCCATGCGAGGGACTCCAGCTTCCGATCCCGAATCCAGCGACGAGTACAACGGGCGGGTAGCGGGACGCGAATCAATCAAGTTGCTCAGCGTTGCGCTAATGGCGCGGGGTGCGGCCAACATGACAATCGGAGGAGGAACTGTGGTTGCTGCAGCTACGTCGGAACTGGCAACAGCCGGAGCATCAACTCCCTTTAGCGGGCCGGCCGCAGCGATCGGAGCTCGGCAATTTGTAGTTGGGGCGCTTCAAGAGACTGGCGGGCTGATACTCTACGCAAATGCTTCGAATCTTGGCCCGCTTCACCATATCGCGACTGACAAAAATTCTGTGTCGCCCGCGCGTGGAGGGCCGTGGACGCCGAGGTTCAAGAAAATTTTCGACAAGGCTGGAATGGACCTGCAGGACGCCCTCAATAAGATTAATGTGCCAGGGCACAGGGGACCTCATCCCGAAAAATACCACCAAGCGGTATTTGACCGCTTAACCAGTGCTACGAATGGGCTCAACGGGCCGGCGTATCGAAATGCCTTGGAAACGGAGCTTCGAGCGATAGGAAAAGATGCAGCGACCCCCGGAAACCCGCTCAACCGGTTACTGACGGGACGATAACGCCAATGAAATACTTTCGTGTTTTAGCTGATCCAAAATCGGCAGATCGGTGGTTCCTAGATGAACCGATCGCGGCAAATCATGAATCACTCGATGCGAGAGACTTTACGCAGGGCAAAAACTATCTGGGCCCCGATCCGGTTATTGTACCGGTTCAGCGAGACGGCAGTCGCGTGCCTTTCAATTTTGCCGCCTTCGACATGCCCGTTTTGTCAAAAGAACTCGTTGACGAAATAATTCAGTTGGCGCCCGACGACATAGTGTCGTATCCGGCGCTTATCAACGCGACGATTCCGGGGTTTGAAATTGTGAATGTCGTCTCGACGGTGAAGTGTTTAGATGAAGAAAAATCTGAAATCCAGTGGTGGAAACCGGAGGACGGCAGACCTGACAAAGTTGGTCACTATCGGATGGTGACTAAGCTCCGCATTGCCCCGGCCTTAGTTCAGGCGCGACATATCTTCCGGATTAAGGGCTGGGAGATTGCATTGATAGTGTCTGAGCAGTTTAGAGACCGCGTAGCGAAATTTGGTCCTTTGGGCGTTGTATTTCAGCCAGTGTGAGACGCGTTCACCGATTCATTTTTTAAATCGGCAGAACTGGCAGATTGGGATAGGACACCAACCCCGATTGAAAAGCGCAGCGAAACCGACGGAGCCTAGCGACGCGCGCTGCGGAAAAAATACCAGACCGGTCGCGGGAGGGACTATCCAAAGGGGTCAGGTCGCAACTCTTGACAAGGCTACCCATCCGCTCCGGCCCGCGCGCTCCCAAGAAAGCCTAGGGTCGAGTCCGAAGCCAGCCGGCAAGGCGCTTATTGGGGCGCGCAGGTCTTTCTGCCCAACAACTCCGGGCCGAACAAGTCCACGCTCACGATCACCGCCGGCCTCGGCGGTAATTCCACCGCCCAGACGCGCAATGCCTATTTGCCCCCGGCGTTGCAGACCTTTCAGTACAACCCTGACGGCACCCTCCAGTCGGACGGCATTTGGACCTACACGTGGGACGCCGAAAATCGCCTCGTCCGCATGGATTCCAACCCTGGCGGGGGGTACCCGAGCCGCACCCTCGAGTTCAAATACGACTACCTTGGCCGCCGCATCCAGAAGCGCTCGGTATCCAGTGCCGGCGACGTCTATACCCGCTACCTCTACGACGGCTGGAATGTCATCGCTGAATACGCCGCCACCGCCACCACCTGCGGCGCCCTGAGCCGCAGCTTCACCTGGGGGCTCGATGTCACCGGCTCCTCCGGCGCCGCCGGCGGCGTCGGCGCCTTGGTCCAGATCACCGATCACGCCGACGGTAACAAAGTCTACTACCCCGCCCGCGATGCCAACGGCAACATCGCCGCCCTCATCGCCGCCAGCGCCACCACGGCCGGCGCCGAGCCCATCGCCGCCGCCTACGAGTACTCCCCCTTCGGCGAACTCCTCCGCGCCGAGGGCCCCTACGCCCAGAAGAACCCCTTCCGCTTCAGCAGCAAGTTTACCGACGACGAATCCGGCTTCGTCTACTACGGCCACCGCTACTACAGCCCCACCCTCGGCCGCTTCCTCTGCCCCGACCCCCTCCAGGAAGAAGGCGGCACCAACCTCTACGCCTTCTGCGGCAATGATGGCGTGAACAAGTGGGATTTCCTTGGGCTTTACAAACCCGATGCCGGCAACAAAAAACCGTCGCCAGAACCTGATCCAGAACCGACCTATTGGGATAATTGGGTCCCTATCGACGTCGACTACAGCTCTACTGGCGGATATCTATCGACGCCTTTAATTCGAGACGAACATCGCGAGCAAGCCTACAATCCAAACAGCTCAAGAGGTAGACTCCGACGTGTGACGGACAACGCGATAGCGCCAGACAGCGCAGACAATTACGACGCTTGGTATAACCGGGCTGGCCGCTACGCGGGAGGCTACATCATCGGCATCGTTGAAGGCATGAGAGGTACGCCTGCGGGTGATCCTCAATCAATTGAAGAGATGAATGGCCGGCAAGGCGGCCGGGTGTCGGTGTTCACCGTCGGCACATATCTTCAAATCAAAGGCGGCGTAGATTTTGGCGGAGGCGCTATCATCGCGAGTGGTTCGGTCACACTGGAGGTAGGATCGGGAGGCACTGCGACAATCGTGGCCGGCCCCGGCATGGCGATTGGCGCCAAGCAAATGGTTCAGGGGGCAGTTGAAGCGGGGGTTGGGACGCTTCTCGCCGAGAACGCCAAGGCCGTTCTGAAAATGGATATGCGAGCACCGGATGGCCGGCCTGCAAGCAATCCAAACGTTGGACGCAAGGACGGATCCCACGCCGGTCCTCGCGGTTACGACAAGGCTGTAGAGGCAGCGCGAAAAAATGCGGGCGACCTTGGCCCCAACACCAAAAAAATGTATGACCCAAAGACTGGCACATTGATCGGGGAGCAAAGCGCCGACGGAAAACGCGGTTGGCGCATCGACAATGACCACCTGAACTGGTGGGATTGGAGCGGTGGCAAGAAGGGCTCGGGCGGCCAGTATGGCCACGAGTTTTTCCCGCCGAACCAATCAGGTCCGCACTCTGAGTATCCCGGTTATGCACCTTGGAAGTAACGATTGTTAAGCCATGTCGAATCTCATTGCTGAAAGATTAGGCGCGTTGAATCTCAATTGGCAGCCATCTGACGCGCTGGCCGCTGACCGTCGAAAAATGAGCGCGATCTGCTCATTCGCCGATGCAACACGCGAAGAGGTGCAATCACGTTTGAACGCGCTTCTAAGCGGACATCGAAACGTGAGGGTTACCTGGCTGAACTACTCTCAAGCAGCTCTCTTGCGTGCTGCTGATTTTGTTCAGAATTACGATGATCTTTGGCTGCCTGGCGCAGATGATATCTTGATTGCCGACGAAGCGGGCGACGTATTGGCGTTTCTCGATCACGAGGAAACTCTTCACGAGTCGCGCCTCGAATAGCGGACGTTTACGACTACGACGTAGAATGTAGGTCGTTTTTCTACAGTTCTTTCTCAACGGCATAGTTGCGGTCGCATGTTTACGACGGCTGCTACACTATTGCCCCAAACAGTGAAATGCTCGCGGTTGGTGCTGTCAGCACCGTAGGAACCGAAGCTGCGCGGCAGGTCGTGATTCGATACGGAATCAGAGCTGCAATGCCAGTCGCCGAGATAACCGCAGGCACGCTCGGGACTGTGGTGGTGGTCTCAGGTGCGGTCGGGGCGGTGGCAGGTCATGGAATTGATCAGATACCGACGCTTTGGGGCGGAGAGAAACTTTCCGACTATTGGGGCGACGCGATTGCAGGTGTCCTTGATCTCAGACCGGATTACTCGCGACCGCCAAGGCTACAAACGCAAGGAGCGATGCCGCCGCCGCGTCCTCCATCCACGAAGCGAGCACCGCCCGGATTCCCTGGAGATGAGCCGAATGAGCACCATCGGCTGCCACAGGAATTTAGGGAATGGTTCAAGGCCCGTGGGCTCGATATTGAGAAATACACGACATCGATGCCGCAGCAGTGGCACACCGGCCAAGGCATCAGCATCCACAGTCAAGGTTACAACGCCGCATGGCGGCAGTTCATATCACAGAATCCGAACGCAACAGCGCAACAGGCGCTCGACTTCATGAGCAAGTTGGAAACATCTCTCGGCTTTGGCACCGTGCCTCCGGCAACACCGCCGCCGCCAGGGACAGTGCCATAACTCAACATCATGCCCGGTAATCAAATCTTTTGGCTCGAATCGGCCGTCAGAGAAAACGATCGGCTCTCTGACGGCCCCGGCATGCGCTTCGAGACCGAACTCTGTTCCGGCAATCCTGAACACACGAAGCGTCAGCGACGATTGCGGCCTCTCAGGCTGATTGCGCCGGTGCGAGCGATCACTGACTTCCAGTGGTCGCAATTTGACGAATGCATCGTCACCGCGCGCGTTAAAGCAGCCTTCGTGGAGGGCTCGGTCAGTGGCATAGAGTTCCGAAAAATCGAAACGTTCACCACGGCGGGAGATCGGTTCGCGACGCAAGAACTCTACGAGCTTGTTGTCTCCGGCTGGGGTGGGATGGCTCCCGCGTCCAGCGGGGTGAGGGTGATCGAGGAATGTCCCTATTGCGGTCGACGCGTGTTCTCGCGTTACACGTATCCTGTGCGGCTGTTCGATCTTGAGCGGTGGGACGGCTCAGACGTGTTCCTCATTTGGCCTCTACCGCGCTACATCCTGACGCTTGGGCGAGTAAAAGACTTGATCGTGAAGAACCGCTTTACGGGGGTGCGAATCCGCTCGGTCGCGGAGCTGCCGATGAATCCGCTTATCGATACGCTAACGCCGGGAAGCGTCGCTGATTGGTTTGACGACGACCGAGCCGAGGAACTGTCGAATGAGGTTGAACAGTGTCTCCGAAAATAGCGGATCGTTCAATCCACCGTAGCCGAAGAGTCGTCCCGCCTGCGCGGACGCCGCGGCCTCCCCCAAGCCCGCTCCGCTCCGGCCGCGCCGACCGCTCCGGCAAAAAAGAAAACGCCTACGCCTCGCGCGCTCCGCACCTGCTGCGCACGCGAGCCGCCCGGCTCGCTTCGCTCGCCCGTGCTCGCGCCTAGCCCGCTGCGCCGCCGGACTTGTCGATCCGCGAGACGAGGATGCGCGCCACCCAAGGCGCTTTGCCGAGGGCGTTGGAATAGCGCGCATCGAGCGGCGTGACGGAGCCGAGCGAATGATCGTGCAGCAGCTCGACGAGCTTGCCGAGCCGCGCGCCGGTGAGCACCACGTCGGCCGTGGGAAACGCGAGCGTGAGCCGCTCGGGCGGCTCGTCGCCGCCGCCCTCGTTCGCTTCGAGCGTGTAGTGACAGAGCTGGCCGACAGGGACCCAGCCAAAGGGGTCAGGCCCCCAACTCTTGACAAGGCTACCCATCCGCTCCGGCCCGCGCGCTCCCAAGAAAGCCTAGGGTCGAGTCCGAAGCCAGCCGGCAAGGCGCTTATTGGGGCGCGCAGGTCTTTCTGCCCAATAACTCCGGGCCGAACAAGTCCACGCTCACGATCACCGCCGGCCTCGGCGGCAATTCCACCGCCCAGACGCGCAATGCCTTTTTGCCCCCGGCGTTGCAGACCTTTCAGTACAACCCTGACGGCACCCTCCAGTCGGACGGCATTTGGACCTACACGTGGGACGCCGAAAATCGCCTCGTCCGCATGGATTCCAACCCCGGCGGCGGGTACCCGAGCCGCACCCTCGAGTTCAAGTACGACTACCTTGGCCGCCGCATCCAGAAGCGCTCGGTGTCCAGTGCCGGCGACGTCTATACCCGCTACCTCTACGACGGCTGGAATGTCATCGCCGAATACGCCGCCACCGCCACCACCTGCGGTGCCCTGAGCCGCAGCTTCACCTGGGGGCTCGATGTCACCGGCTCCTCCGGCGCCGCCGGTGGCGTGGGCGCCCTGATCCAGATCACCGATCACGCCGACGGTAACAAAGTCTACTACCCCGCCCGCGATGCCAACGGCAACATCGCCGCCCTCATCGCCGCCAGCGCCACCACGGCCGGCGCCGAGCCCATCGCCGCCGCCTACGAATACTCGCCCTTCGGCGAACTCCTCCGCGCCGAAGGCCCCTACGCCCAGAAGAACCCCTTCCGCTTCAGCAGCAAGTTTACCGACGACGAATCCGGCTTCGTCTACTACGGCCACCGCTACTACAGCCCCACCCTCGGTCGCTTCCTCTGCCCCGACCCCCTCCAGGAAGAAGGCGGCACCAACCTCTACGCCTTCTGCGGCAATGATGGCGTGAACAAGTGGGATTACTTGGGACTGTGGAAAAAGGATTCCGATGGCAACTGGGTGCCGTCAGACTCGAAGCCGACGTATTGGGACAATTGGGTTCCTGTCGAGACCGACTACAGCTACAATGGCGGATCGCTATCGACGCCTTTAATTCGAGACGAACATCGCGAGCAAGCCTACAATCCAAACAGCTCAAGAGGTAGACTCCGACGTGTGACGGACAACGCGATAGCCCCAAACAAGGGACGATCTCTTACCCGGGCAGAAGATATTGCGGCGCAGGATGCCGGAGTCGCGGGGGCGTTGCTTCACAGCTTAATTGGACTTGCGCAAATGCTTGGGTCGAATGAAAATGAGTTCACGGTTGGTTCGATGGTCGATGTCGAGCGAACTCAGAATCGCGCTCGCGCCTATGATGAATTGCATCAGCAGGTCGACCCGCTGGTAAACTGGACCTATGGGGTTGATCCAAACAGTTATGAAGCCGCGTTAGTTAAGCAGCAGGCGGGCGGCCTAACTGATTTGGCAATTGCAACTGCCGGGGCTGCCAGCTTGACTGAAGGTGTTGCTCTTCGTTTGTCGCAGTCGGCATCGTTGGCTACCAAGATTCCGGTAGCCGCAGAGAGTGCAACGGGCGCATTTAATCCGGCATCTCGGGTTGTGGGAGACGGACTTGGGAAACTCGCAGGCAGGTCCGTGCGCGTTTCGGAGCGCGGGATAAACTTAGTAGAGCAGCACCTGGCCCAATTTGGGGATGTTGCCGAAAACTCGGCAATGATTGCGCGCTTGAGAAGCGCGTTTGCGCAGGGAGCGAAGATCAGCGGAGCTGATGCCAGCTTCTATTTGCATGAGGCATCGGAGGCGACGATGATGGGCCGCGGTTTGCTCTATGAGACTGCGCATGACGCCGCGCTTTTGAAGTATGGGGTTTCACCGTATAGCGTTTACGCACCGGAGGTAATCCTTGCGAATCCCGGTAGCTTCAACGCCAATTGGCTTAACTTCTGGGGACTGAAATGAACTCGACGCCGCTACAGTTAAAACTTCCGAAGTTCCAGACCGCACGTGTGTGGCTCAATGGCCTTCCGGCTGCCGTTTTGTTCAAAGGGCATCACACGATAACCAAGACCGTCGAAGCCGGGCAGATCGGTCAGTGTGTCGTTCACGCGGCAGCGATTGAATGGCTGGTGCCGCTTGGGCCAAGAAGTGCATACGGCTTGTTGGGCGGACGCCTTTTTTCCGACGGACAGACTCCGTTCCAAATTGAAGTCGTCACAAGCATTTGCGATGCACCAAAATACGCTGAGTCGTTGGCGTCGAAGGTATCTGACGACCCGCGAATCGGTCTGCCTGCGGAATATGGGCAGTCCGTGCTTGAAGCAGCGTCCGATGCGTTCGGTCGACTAAAGCACCCAGCGTCGGGACGGGTTGTTTTGGATCATGCTGCTCACGGTCTCGTCGGTTCCAGCCCGGTGATGTTTGCGCGGCTGGCAGTAGCGTTGGTGGAATTGCTAAGCGCCGAAAAAATCCCCGATCAACGTTCACTTGAGCAAATCCTGGTTTGGAAGTAGCCGCCCGAAAAATGCTATCCAAGCAGCCTCGGTCTTCGCAGCACTTGCGCACTTGGTCTGTGGTGAGATGCAAAACCGCATCGACTTCGTCGATGTGTGAGTCACGCAGCCACGGATCCGGAAAATGCGGTCCTCCGTCCGTTCTCCATCCCGATTTGGTGCAGAGTCCGCGTCCTTCGGACGGATCGTAAGTGGCCGTTTTTGAAATCCCCAAAACGGCAAAAGAGGGTGAGACACCAACCCCGCTCGTTGCCAGCGGTGAAATCGCCGGACGATCAGCGGGACGCGCCGCGAGACCAAACGCGGACGGCCTGCGAGAGCGGCGACGGACACGCGCCGGATGAACGGCGAGAGAAAAAACGGACACGCATCGGACGAACAGAGGGACCGGCCGCGACAGAAAACGGCGGACCAAACCGGACGCGCTGCGGTCTATACTGCGAGAGCCGCGCGACACGCGCGCGGCTCGTAATGCGAAACCAATCACGGAGGAAACCACGATGAGCGACCGGACGAACTACGGCACGATTGCCGAAAAGATCGACTACACGAAGTTGGACAAAAAACTGGAGCAACTGCGGGACCGTCCGCCGCCCAAAAAACGGAAGAGCGCCGGTGATGTGCTGGAGCCGGTGCGGGAAAAACTCGTGACGTTGCACGCGAACGGCTGGAGCTACGAACAACTCGCGGCCGAGCTGAACGAGGCGGGATTGCCGGTCAAAGTCGGCACGCTCCGGGACTACCTGGGCAACGGTCACGGCGGGAAAAATAGAGCGCTGCGGCAGCGCCGCAAGCGTCGGACCGCGAGCGCCGGGACCGGCGCTCGTTGAGGGGGTCAGCGCGCGGCGACTCGCTGCGCTCGGGGGTGTCGCCGCGAGCCAAGCCAAAGGGGTCAGGTCGCAACTCTTGACAAGGCTACCCATCCGCTCCGGCCCGCGCGCTCCCAAGAAAGCCTAGGGTCGAGTCCGAAGCCAGCCGCCAAGGCGCCTATTGGGGCGCGCAGGTCTTTCTGCCCAACAACTCCGGGCCGAACAAGTCCACGCTCACGATCACCGCCGGCCTCGGCGGCAATTCCACCGCCCAGACGCGCAATGCCTATTTGCCCCCGGCGTTGCAGACCTTTCAGTACAACCCTGACGGCACCCTCCAGTCGGACGGCATTTGGACCTACACGTGGGACGCCGAAAATCGCCTCGTCCGCATGGATTCCAACCCCGGCGCGGGTACCCGAGCCGCACCCTCGAGTTCAAATACGACTACCTTGGCCGCCGCATCCAGAAGCGCTCGGTGTCCAGTGCCGGCGACGTCTATACCCGCTACCTCTACGACGGCTGGAATGTCATCGCCGAATACGCCGCCACCGCCACCACCTGCGGCGCCCTGAGCCGCAGCTTCACCTGGGGGCTCGATGTCACCGGCTCCTCCGGCGCCGCCGGCGGCGTCGGCACCCTGATCTAGATCATAGAGACGACGAACTTTGACGTTGCTGAGTGTCGGTCGGGGCGCACTTGTTGAGACACTTCGGTTTCCTGCGATCCTCGTCGCAAACCAAGCCGTGGTTGCCAATGGATTGACAATAAGATCAGCTCGGATTGCACAAGTCATTGGGCGGTGGTAGCTCAGCTGGATAGAGCAGCGGTTTTCTAAACCGCCGGTCGGGTGTTCGAGTCACCTCCACCGCGCCATTTTTTGCGGGGCGCGAGGCGCTCCGGGGATTTGGTCAGATGGATTGCTTCGTCGCTGCGCTTCTCGCAGTGACAGGCGGGGTTCGGCGGAGGTGCGATGACAGTTATTTCAATGCGGTGGGGGATGGGCGAGCGGGCGGAGGTTTTCTGCAGGCGTCCACCGGGGACGCCCCTAGCGTTAGAACGCGGCTGGCGGGCGAGGGCTCAGGCGCGAGCTGCCGACGTGAGCACGCTGCGCCAGAGGGCGGCCTCGCCGGGGTGGCCGTGGATGCTGAGTTCGAGGGTGATGGTGTCGAGGGAGGGTTCGGCGACGGGGTGTTTGGGGTCGGCGGGGAATTCGGGGCGGAGGGCGCGGACGAGGGCCCAGCAGGCCCAGGCGCGCCAGCGCCGCTGCTCGCGGCGCGGTGCGCCGAGGCGGTCGGCGTAGTGTTGGAAATGGATGCGGGGGTTTCCGAGGAAGATGTCGGGGGGCGTGTGGGTGATGAACCAAGCCATCGCGGCGTAGGGCATGGGCCAGTGGCGGAGTTCGGGTTCGTCGCCACTGAGATCGGCGCCCATCGCGCGGTCGAGGCAGAGGACGGCGCGCGCGGGGAATCCGCGTTGCCAGAGGGCGTGGCCGTACTCGAGGCAATCGAGGTAGAACTCACCGCGGCGGCCGGCGTCGCGGTGCGCGTGGAGCATGCGCCAATCGAGCCCGGGGCGGGGCGCGGGGAGATGTGGGCATGGAGGGAGGAGCGACATGGGTGACGTGGTGGCTTGGCGGCGTGGTGACGCGAAAGCAGAAGGAGAAAAGAAGAAAGAGGCGGAGGAGGAGTTAACCACGAATGGACACGAATGAACACGAATGAAATTGGGAGAGGAGAGAGGAAGTTGAGAGATGAGAGTTGAGAGACTGGACTGCGGAGCTTAGAGCTTAGAGGCCAGAGCTAAGAGCAGGAAGTCGGGGAGGCTGAAACGGGCCGGCAAGTGTGGCAGGTGGGCGGGGCGGAAGCAGGCAGGCTCGTACTCCGGTTTTAACCACT
Organism: Opitutaceae bacterium; assembly: GCA_965227745.1. Classification (GTDB taxonomy): domain Bacteria; phylum Verrucomicrobiota; class Verrucomicrobiia; order Opitutales; family Opitutaceae; genus GAS368. The sequence goes on from OZ245769.1 coordinate 1,672,296, forward strand.
GATTACACCGATGGGCACGGATTCAGAAGACCGCCTTCGATCTGGACCGAGTCGGAGGGTTGGCCGCAAAGAGGCGCAAGAAATCGGTCCGGGCAGGACGAGCGGAGCGTGTGCCCAACAGGCGCGGGGAACTTTGATCCCCTGGCGTTTAAGCGGTTGCGGCAGAAATGTGATTTCAGGGGCTTTTTGCGAAGCGAACGTCCTGACGGCCGGCCCGGAGGTCGAGCCCAAGCCCCGAAGGTCTGCGGTTTGGAGGTGTGGCCCGGCGAGATTCGAGGCGGCGTTTTTTTCGTGCGGTCAGAACAATCTCCGCGCTTGGCGTGGTGGGGACTTTCGGTGACAACGGGCGGCTTGGATACTTTGCCGACCAATCCCGCTGAATCTGTTGCGCCGTCATCGCCGGTGGTGAGCGCGGGGGCGTCGCCGCGGGCGGAGGGCGCGGTGCCGGGGATGGTGCACGAGATCGCGGGGTGGCGGCGCGCGCTGTTGTGGCCGTTTGGTTTGTTGCTCAAGGCGTGGGGGCGGTCGCTGCGGTTCGACGCGACGCCGGAGGACCTGCGCGCGTGGATGAAAAAGGATGTGCCGGTGGCGATCGTATTGTGGCACAACCGGCTGTTTCTCGCGGCGGAGATCGTGCGGCGGTATCGGGAGGGGCGGCCGGCGTATGCGCTGGTGAGCGCGAGCCAGGATGGGGCGTGGCTGACGGCGTTTTTCAGTCTCGCCGGGATGCGCACCGTGCGCGGCTCCAGCAGCCGGCTCGGACGCGAAGCGGCGACGGCGCTCGTGGAAGTGCTGCGGGCGGGCTACGATGTGGGCATCACGCCGGATGGGCCGCGGGGTCCGCGTTATGAAGTGAAGGGCGGGAGCGTGATCGTGGCGCGGCGGACGCATGCGCCGATGGTGCTGGTGGGCGCGGAATTTGAGTCGGCGGTGCGGCTGCGGAGCTGGGATCACTTTCGCATTCCCCTGCCCTTTTCGCGCGTGCGCATGCGGAGCGAGGTGATCGCGAGCGACACGCTCGGCGATCGCGAGGCGGCGACGGCGGCGCTGCAGGCGCGACTGCTCGCGCTGAATCCGGATCGCGAGGAACAGTTGCAGGCGGTGACGGTGATTTGAGTGCGGGACGCAGCGCGGCTCTTGTTTTTATCCACGAATGGACACGAAGAGACACGAGTGACGAGCTGACTTGCCCACGGAACACACTGAACACACGGAAAGCCGAGCCACGGATTTTTTAACCGCGAAGAACGCGAAGAGTCGCGAAGGTCTGACGACATCATCGCGCGCTATGGCTTCGTTCGAAGCGGGTGGAAATAAGAACGAACTTATTTGAACAGGAAGGCCGGGAATAGCGCGAAAAAGAAACGCACCACGATGTCTGTGTCTTCCCGTTCTTCCCGACCTCCCTGTTCAATTCTCTGTGGGTGAACTTCGTGGGGTTACTCGAAAATCACGGCCACCTTCGCGCCTCTTCGCGAACCTCGCGGTTAGTTTCGTCGATCAAACACGGTGCGACGAAATCGTGACGCACTCCGCTTTTGCCTTTTGGCGGGCGGTGAGTTCGCTGCGCTTGCCATGAAACACTACGACTTCGCCCAAAAATTTCTCGTCCTTCACGAACTCGCGGTTGCGCGCTACGCCTCGGGCAAGCGCGGGGCGGAGACCTTTTTCTCCGGGGACGAGGTCGCTTTCCTCAAGGCCAACGGGATGACGGCGCAGCATCTTTACGACTACGCCGAGGATGCGAACAACTACGGCGAACCGGATGCGGGCACGGCGCTCGCGATCGAATCAGTGCGGCGCGATTACTTTTTCAATGTCCAGCACGGGAAGCCCTCGACGACCGTGTTGGATGTGGCGGGCATGCCGGCGAAGACGGACGCGCTTAAAGGCATCACGTGGTTGCCGCGCATTTTGCCCAAGGCGCGCGCCAAGCTGCGCGGTGAGTTGCCGGCCTCGCTCATGTACGGCTGCGGCGGCGACCGCGCGTTTTTTCAGCAGCACAATATCTACCCACCCGAGTTTCTCTCGCTGATCTGGCGCACGGGGAGCGACGACAACGCCGTAGCCGATTGGGTGGCGCAGCGGAGCGCGGCGAAATAGGGCAAGGCGCGTAGGCGTTTTTTCCCAATGGAGCCAATACAGCCAATGGGAGAGAAGCCCGCCACGGTGAAAGCTGCTAAGATCAGGGTGACACAACGCTCACCCTCATACGGTCTTTCGGTTTGATCGCACGCGACCGGTGGACGACGGCTCCACCGGGTAAGCTCTGCGTGCGCGTGGAGGCGGCGGGCAGCGAGTGAGGACAACAGTTGAAAAAGGCTCAGTCGGATGACGGTCAAGGCGAGTCGCGGTGGGTCAAGGTGAGTCAAGGCAAGTCCAGGCCAGGGATAGCGTGGAGGATCTAGCCACAGTCAGGTGAATTTAGGTAAATCAAGGTTTCTAAAGGTAAATATAGGTAGGTGGGGGTGGCGCAGCGGAAGATGGCTGATCGCTGAGGCGGGTTCTTTGAGAGCTTTAATAAGTCGAACAAGTCGCAGAGATTGCGGACGCGGGCCACCGTCGCGGCTTCTGCTGCGCGGCGGAGGTGAGGCCGAGGGCGGCGGGAAACCGCCCCTTCGTAAAAGCCGCGGCAAGAGGTGGGTGAAGTCTTTTGCCGTGGGCCCATCGACATATCTGCCGGGTCGCAGCCCCGTTATCTTTTACAAAAGATATCGCTTCAGCAGAGACCTACGCATCAATCAGTTTTGAAGTTAGTAAGCACGCTCACTAAAATACGAAAACCATTCTGTAACAAAACTTTAGGCGTGAATTGTCCGCTTGCCATTTCAGCGCAGGGTGGATGGATTGAGTTCTCGTTTTCGCCCCGCTTGGGTCTCTCCTTTTTGGGAGGTCCTGTCGCCTAGTCAACTCACCCTTAATATTTCCCCGATTCCCCATGAGCAAATACACCGTCAACGTTAACGGCCTGTCCCGCACCGTGGACGTGGCACCCGACACCCCGCTGCTGTGGGTGCTGCGCGACTCCCTCGATCTCGTCGGTACCAAGTATGGCTGCGGCGTGGGCCAGTGCGGCGCCTGCACGGTGCATCTCAACGGCGTGCCGACGCGCGCGTGCCTCACCCCGATCTCGACCGTCGGCCGCATGGCGGTGACGACGATCGAGGGCCTCGATGCCAAGGCCTCGCATCCGCTGCAGAAGGCGTGGTGCGAACTCGATGTGCCGCAGTGCGGTTATTGCCAAGCCGGCCAGATCATGACGGCGGCGGCGTTGCTCAAGAGCAACCCGAAGCCCACCGATGAGGACATCGACGGCGCGATGGCCGGCAATCTCTGCCGCTGCGCGACGTACACCCGCATCCGCAAAGGCATCAAGCGCGCCGCCGAACTCAGCACCGCGGGAGGAGCCCAACAATGAGCACCAGCACTCTCACTCCCTCCACGCGCGGCCTTGCCCGGCGCGATTTTCTCAAGCTCTCCACCCTCGCGGGCGGCGGCTTGCTGCTCGGTTTTAGTTTCAAAGACGCCGGCGCGGCCGAGGCGGTCAACGCTTCGTCGGGCAAGATCGCGACGGACTTCGAGCCCAATGCGTTCATCCGCATCACGCCCGCCGGCGTGATCACCATCATCTCGAAGCAGCCCGAGATGGGTCAGGGCATCAAGACGGCGCTGCCCATGGTCATCGCCGAGCAGCTCGACGTGAAGTGGGAGCAGGTCACCATCGAGCAGGGCGACCTCAATAAAAAGTACGGCGGCCAGAGCGCCGGTGGCAGCACCTCGACGCCGAACAATTACGAAAATTTCCTCCGCGTCGGCGCGACCGCGCGCACGATCTTGGTCGAAGCCGCGGCGCAGACCTGGGGCGTGCCCGCCACCGAGTGCTACGCGGAAGATGCGACCGTGATCCACAAGCCCTCGGGCAAAAAGCTCGGGTACGGCGCCCTCGTCGCCAAGGCGATCACCCTCCCCGCCCCCGACCCGAAGACTGTCGTGCTCAAGAAGCCGGCGGACTACAAAGTCATGGGGACGCGCATCACGGGCGTCGACAATCCCAAGGTCGTCACCGGCCAGCGCCTCTTTGGCATCGATGTGAAGGTGCCCGGCATGCTCTACGCCGTGTACGAGAAGTGCCCGGCGTTTGGCGGCAAGGTCGTCTCCGCCAACACCGAGCAGATCAAGACGCTGCCGGGGGTGAAGGATTGCTTCATCCTCGAGGGCACGACCGACGTGAAGGGCCTGATGCCCGGCGTCGCCATCGTGGCCGAGAGCACGTGGGCCGCGATCAGCGCGCGCAAACAACTCAAGGTCGTCTGGGACGAGGGCAAGGTCGTCAACGAGAGCTGGGACACCTTCGTCGCCAAGGCGCGCGAAGACTCGAAAAAGCCCGGCGCAAAAGTCACGCGCAAGGACGGCGATGTCGACGCGGCCTTTGCCAGCGCGGCCAAGGTGGTCGAGGGCGAGTACATCTACCCGTTCATCTCACACGCGAATCTCGAGCCGCAGAATACGACGGCGCATTGGAAAGATGGCGTGATGGAGATCTGGTCGCCCTCGCAGAATCCGGGCGCCGGCCTCAACATCGTCACCAAGGTGCTCGGCATTCCCGAGGACAAGGTGATCTTTCACCTCACGCGCAGCGGCGGCGGCTTCGGCCGGCGCTTGAGTGCGGATTACGTGATCGATGCCGCGGCCATCGCGCAGAAAGTCTCCGCCCCCGTGAAGATGATGTGGACCCGCGAGGACGATCTCCGCCACGACCACTTCCGCCCCGGCGGCATGCACTTCCTCAAGGGCGCGGTCGACGCCAGCGGCAAGGTCACGGCGTGGAAGAACAACTTCTTCGGCTTCAATGGCAGCGGCGGCACGCTCGGCGCCGAGGAATTTCCCGCGCGCTGGGTGCCCAATTACCAGCTCGATACCACCGTCTTCGAGTGCGGCTGGCCGATGGGCCCGTGGCGCGCGCCCGGCAGCTGCGTATTCGCTTGGGTGATACACAGCTTCATCGATGAGCTCGCCACGGCGGCGAAGCGCGACCCGTACGAGTTCCGCATGGAATTGCTGGGCGACAAGGACATGGTGCCCGGCGCCCAGGCCGGTCGCGGCAACTACAATGTCGCCCGCATGAAGGGCGTGCTCAAGCTCGTCGCCGAAAAGGCCGAGTGGGGTAAAAAGAAATTCGCCAAGGGCTCCGGCGCGGGCATCGCGTTTCACTTCAGCCACCAGGGCTACATCGCGCAGGTCGCCGAGGTGACGGTGTCGAAGGACGGCCAGCTCAAGGTCGACCGCGTCGTCGTCGCGTGCGATGTCGGCGCGCAGATCATCAATCCCAGCGGCGCGGAAAATCAGGTCGAGGGCTCGGTCGTCGATGGCCTCGGCGTGCTGATGTTCCAAGAGCTCAACATCGAGCGCGGTCGCGCGGTGCCGAGCAACTTCAACGACTATCCGATGATCCGCATCACGGACAGCCCGACGAAGATCGAGACCTACTTCAACAAGACCGACTATCCCGTCACGGGCCTCGGCGAGCCGGCGATCCCGCCGATCGCCCCGGCGGTGTGCAACGCGATCTTCGCCGCCACCGGCAAGCGCGTGCGGCAATTCCCGCTCTCGCGGACGGATTTGCGCTGGAGCTAAGCAGTCGTTTTCTTTCGGGGCGCGGTCACGTGATCGCGCCCCTTTTTTATGATCACCTCCCGCCGCGATTACATCATGCGCCTCATCGAGGAGGTCGCGCAGTTACTCCGCCGCACCATCACTAAGCGCCAGGACGGCGATGATCGCACGGCGCTGGAGACGGTGGTGTTTGGGTTCTCGCGGCTCTTCAACCTCGACGCGAACCAGGTGTTTCAGTTCACGCCCGAGCAGCATTTCGCGATGCTGTGCAACGAGGAGAATCCCGACGACTGCCGCGACAAGGTCCTGCTCTACGCCGCGCTCAGCACCGAGGCCGGCCGCCTCTACGCGAAGATGGGCAATCGCGCGATGGCGCGCGCGACGTATCTCAACGCCCTGCGCTTCGTGCTGAAAGCCCGCGCCCAGTTTTCGCCGGAAGGCATGCCCGACTACGCGCCGAAAGTCGAAGATTTGCTCGCCGCCCTCGGCCCCGAGCCGCTCGATGCGGAGACGGCAGCGCTATTGAAAAGCGTGATCGCCGGATAAGTCGCAGCTCGAAACTGTGGGAGGGGCTTTACGCCCCGACATTAGGGCCCTCGACGCTTCTCGTTAGAGGTTCAGATCGCCTCACCTTCGAACCCTTACAAAAAAAGTGCCCGCCGTGTACCCCTACACGGCGGGCTTTGCTTTCTTAGTTACCCCATCCTCCGCTAAGCGGAGGAGATGAGAAAGACCATGGACCTCATCTCAGATTCCACAATCTCAAAGGAGGCCTCTCAGCATGGCAGTAGCGCGGCGTGTGCGCGATATTAGGTCTGGCCTAATACCCCTCATAGCCGGATGTAAACCAGCCGATCACAGTGATTTATGCCGTCACCAAACCGTCACTCAAACCCTCGTTTTCGGGTGGAGGGCCTGGTGAGCCGAACAGCGCAGGCCCGACGAGGTTGCGCGCGACCGCAAATTGAGCGCCCCACTCCCCTACTTCGCCGGTACCGCGACGAGGTCATCCACCGCCGCCGCGAGGTCGCTCAAGTAGTCATCGCCCTTCGGATGATGCGTCATCGCGACGAGGATGTAGTGGCGTCCCGGGCCGGTGACGATCGCGGTGTCGTGCGCCCATTGCTCCCACCAGCCGGCCTTGCGGCGAATCTCGACCGGACGACCGGCGAGGCCTTTCACAAATTTATCCTGGAGGTGAGCGTTGTCGAGCGATGCGAAGATCTCACGCATCGTTTGTGAGGCGGCGGGCGAGACGAGCTTGCCCTGCTCGAGCAGGAGATAATAGCGCACGAGCTGGCGCACAGTCGCGGCGTGGGAATTGTTGCCCACGGGATCGCCGTAGCGCTCAGTGCCCTTGCCGTAGTGTTTCCCTACCCACAAGCCGCCGCCGTGCGCGGCATCGTAGAAGTGATAAGAGTCGAGCACGGCTTGGATATTTTTGAGTCCGAGCTCCTGCGAGTACTTCGCGGCGATCTCGTTGTTCGAGACCTTGATCATGAGGCCGAGTTCGTGGCGCTTCGTCGCATCGAGTTGCGTCGCGGCTTCGGGGTGAGTTTGAAAGTACGCGAGCAGGATGCCGATCTTCGGCACGCTCGCCGCATAGTCGCCGCGGTCGGGTCGCACCAGCGCAAGCCGCCCGGTCCGCAGATCGAGCACGCCGACCGAGGTCTGCTCGGCACTCATGCCATGCCGAGCGCGTAATTGCACGTCGAGCGCCTCCACGGCCGACTGCAAACTCGCATCCGTGGGCGTGGCGTAGTCGAGGGTGTAATCGGTGAAGCCTCGGGTCATGGTTGGCGGTTTGGAAGGATTTACGCAGCCGGCTCCGCCCAGCGCCAGCCCAGCGAGCAACGCGCTCGCGAGCATGCCGACCCAAGCGCGCCGTCCCTCGCGAGCCCATCGCGTGATCTCATGCTTCATGAATCGAAGGTATTCCTGCTCCTCGCTCGCCTGCCAAGCCCAGCGAAAAAATTCATACGACGGAGGATTGCCAAACCAGTTAGCGATAATAATTCTCACCTCCCTCCCTTTGGGCCACCTTACCCCTGGCCCGCCTGCTCGCCTTACCCCGAGCCGGTTCACTCCCACCCTGACCAAGTCCCTGCGTATGAACCCACGTCCGTCTCCGCGCGTCTCCACTGCACTCGCGCTCATTTCCACGCTCGCGCTCGCCGGCACCGCCGCGCGCCTGCACGCCCAAACCGCGCCAGCCGCGCCCGCCACCACTCCGGCCCCCGGGACCGACGCCCCCGGCAAGCCAGCCGCCAAGAAACCGGCCGCCAAGCCCGGCACATCCACCGCCGCGACGGAAGACGCCGCGATGGCCAGGACCGACGAGGTCATCGACCTCTCCCCCTTCGAGGTCAAAGACAACGCCGAGGACAAGTGGAACGCCACCTCCACCCTGCTCGGTAATCGCACCAACCAGGAACTCATCAGCCTCCCGATGAGCGTCGAGGTCTTGACCAAGGATTTCATGGACGACCTCGGCGTCATGAACATGGAAGACGCCGCCGCTTTCGTCGCCGGCGTGGGCAGCACGCCCCGCCTCGAGGCCCGCAATGATAATGGCCGCATCTACTTCCGCGGCCTGAGCGGCAGCAGCAATACCTCGCGCAATTTCTTCCAGTGGTCGGTCCCCTCCGACACCTACAACGTCGAGCGCTTCGACTTCGGCAAGGGCTCCAATTCCCTCATGTTCGGCGATGCCACGCCCGGCGGACAAGTCACCACGACCACGAAGCGTGCGCGCCAGCAGAACTTCGCCGAGGTGCAGGGCATCTACGACAACTTCGGCTCGTACCGCCTGCAGTTCGACCTGAATCGCAAGCTCACCAAGCAGCTCGCGGTCCGTCTGAACGGCGTGAATCGCGAGGACAAGAGCTGGGTGAAAAACAGCTACCAGCGTTTCCGCGCCGCCGACCTGGCGATCACGTATCGTCCATTTAAGGACACCCTCATCACCGTCGAGGGCGAGCGCGGCCAGTATCAGCGCCGCCGCGCCGACAACACCGCCGCCATCCGCGACATCGCCGCTGCCGGTCGCTCGTTCTCCACGAACAATCGTTGGTACTACACCTCCGATGGCGACATCATCCAACGCACCTCTACCAACCCCCCGCTCGCGACGGATCGCTCCGGCACTAGTGGTAATGTCCAGTCCCTCCTCGAGGGCCAGACCGTCGGCGTGCGCCTCCCCAATGGCTCGCAGAAACTCGTCCAGGGTTTCGCGCGCGACTTCAACCTCCTCGGTTTCGGCGACTACCTCGACCGCCCGTTCAATGTGTTGACCGTCATGGTCGAGCAAAACATCGGCAAGCTCTCGCTCCAGTTGTCGTTCAACCAGCAGTTCCAGCATCAGGATCGTAACGACAACTCCTTCGGCGGCAGCGCCACGCCCCCCGTGATCGACGTCGATGGCAGTGGCCGCTTGTACATCGACCAAGGTGGCAATCTCACCGCCTACAAGATCTTCGGCAATGTCTTCAAGGCTGGCCGCGTCTCCGCGCTCTACCCCTTTGAGTTCGGTAAATTCGGCAAGCACGCCCTCGTCGTTACCGGCACGCGCAGCCGCGACTTCGCTTTCAACCGCCGCTTCGGCCTCGCCAACACCGCCGCCCCAGGTCTCGCCGCCAACAACGCGATCCAGTTCCGCGCCTACCTCGACGATCCCGCGATCTTGACGGGCGACGGCTGGAGCAAATTCCGCATCGCGGCGCTGCCCCGCACTGCGACCTTCACACCCGAGATCGTCGAAAGCTACGTCAACACCGGCCCCTTCATCGACAATCGCTACACCGCCAACTACACGGCCTCCCTCTCCAGCGAATTCTTCAAGGGCCGCCTGCTCACCCTCGTCGGTATCAGCTACAACAAGATCTCCCGCAAGGTACCCGTCGATGCGGCCTACGCCACCGACTCCCGTGGCTTCATCACCTTCTACAAGAAGCCCGAGGAGGCGCCGGAGATGTTTACGTACGATCCCAACTTCAACCTCTCGGCCAAGAGCACGACCGCTGGCGTGAACTACATGCTCTTCCGCGGTGACAGCTACAAGATCGTCCCGTACGCCAGCTACACCGAGTCATTCAACTGGCAGTCGCAGCTCATCTTCACCGGTCGCAGCCTCGGTCCCATCACGGGCACGACGCGCGAGGCCGGTATCAAGAATCAGTTCATGAACGGCCGCCTCGAGTTCAATCTCGCCGCCTTCAAGACCGAGCGCCAGAACGCCGGCTTCGCTTGGAGCCCCAACACCGTCTCCGCCACGCAGCTCGAGGATCTTTTCAATCCGAACGGCCTGCTGCCGAGCGACCCGAAATACTTCCACGTCGAGACCGGCCTCAACAACGAGTCGCGCGAGGTCAATTCCCAGGAGCAATCCAAGGGCATCGAAGCCTCGCTCAATGCCAACCTCAAGGGTCTGCGCATGCGCCTCAACTTCGCTAAGATCAAGGTCCAGTCCGCCCGCGACTTCTCCGAGTTCAAGGCGCTGCTTGATGCCGCCATCGCCCGCACCAATGCCGCCAACGCCCCCGGTGGCGACCGCACACAAGCCGAGTCGGCGACGAACATCGCCAACGCCCTCGATATCTACGCGCAGAACACCAATACCAACGTCGTGCTCGGTCGCCGCAGCGCGCCCTTCACCGGCAGCTTCGCCCTCGACTACACCATCAGCCAGGTGCGTGGCTTGCGCGCCGGTCTCACCGGCACTTGGACGCCCAACTACTCCCTGGCCCTCATCAACGGCGTGGTCTACAAGGGCGGCGGCGCACTGCCGCTGAACCTATACGTGATCTACGACCGCAAGGTATTCGAGCGCAACGTCTCCTTCCGCCTCGGCTTTAATCGTGTCTACGACCTGATCCAAGGCGACAGCAAGTACTACAAGACCGGCTCCAACAGCACCAACCTCGCCACCGGCAAGCCGAACTACCTCTACCGCTACACCGAGCCGATGACCTCGACCGCGAGTATGACCGTCCGGTTCTAAGCAAATCGGTTAACTTGATTCCTCACCAAAGAGGTGCGCCCCCGCGCACCTCTTTTTTTGCGTCGATATAGTCGCCAGCCGATGACGTGATCTTTCTCTTTCCTCTTTCTCTTAATCTTTCTCTCGTTCCCGCCGGGAAATCGCCGCCAATATATTTGGCTAACGAGAAAAACTAAGAAGAAAGAGCAAGACCTCCCCCAGCGCCCCCCGCCTCCGCCCGCGCCGACTCCATCTGCCGTTGCACCATGTCGTAGTAAACTCCGCGCGCCGCCATGAGTTCGTCGTGTGTGCCGCGCTCGGTGACCCGACCGTCTTCGAGCAACAAGATCAAATTGGCCCGCCGAATCGTCGAGAGCCGGTGCGCGATCACAAACGTCGTCCGTCCCGCGAGCAGTTCCGCCATCGAGGCCTGAATGAGTTGCTCACTCTCCGTGTCGAGATTGCTCGTCGCCTCGTCGAGAATCAGAATCTGCGGCGACGCCAGAATCGCCCGCGCAATCGCGAGCCGTTGTTGCTGCCCACCCGAGAGCTTCACGCCCCGCTCGCCGATCGTGGTGTTGTAGCCGTCTTTAAGCCGCACGATGAACTCGTGGGCATTTGCCCGCCGCGCCGCTTCCTCGACCTCGGCCTGAGTGGCCTCACGGCGTCCATAGGCGATATTGTCGCTCACCGAGCCGTCGAAGAGAAACACGTCCTGCTGCACGATGGCGAGGAGCGCGCGAAAGCTGCGCAGGCGCAGGTCGCGGAGATCGACGCCATTGAGCGTGATGCGCCCCTGCGACGGATCGTGGAAGCGCGCGACCAGGTCGGTCACCGTGGTCTTGCCCGCGCCACTGCGTCCTACCAGCGCGACCACCGATCCGCCGGGCACGACCACGTCGAGCCCCTTCACCACGGGCCGCCCTGCATTGTACTCGAAAAACACCTTCTCGAAGCGAATCTCTTTCACCACTGCCGGCGCATCGACTGCCCCAGGTCGGTCCGGTTTATCCGGCGGCATCGCCAGCACTTCGAAAACGCGCTCCATCGCCGCGAGCGAGCGCTGCAATTCGGAAAACGAACTCACCAAGCTCCACACCGGGCTCAGCAGTAAAAACGTGTACCACTGAAATGCCATGATATCGCCAATGGATGCGCCACCCGCGATATTCAGGTGGCCGCCATACCAGATGATCACGACGTTGACCGCCGAGACGAGCAGGCCCCACGAGGTCCACAGCACCATCTCGCGGCGCTGGGCAAACATCTCCTTGCGCAGCACGGAGTGTCGCCCCGCAAGGTAATCGCGCATCTCCAGCAATTCGCGGCCAAACGCCCGCACCACGCGAATGCCGGAAAACGTTTCCCCCACCCGTCCATCGATCTGCTCCACTTCCTTGCGCACCGAGCGATAGATCGGGCGCACGCGGCGGGCAAAGATGAAGCTCGCCAGCATCGCTCCGGGGATCACCGCCATCGCCGTCAGCGCGAGCCGCCAGTTGAGCGTGAGGAGCACGCCGAGTGCGACGAGCAGGCGCACCACCGACAGCGCCGGCGAGAGAATCGCCATCTGGAGCAGGCCCGCCGTGGTATCCACATCGCCCGTCAGGCGCGATAGCACTCCGCCGGTTTTCATGTCCCACACATTGGCGAGCGGCAGGTGCAGCAGGCGGTGAAACATCACGCGCCGCAGCGAGAGCATGACCCGCACATTGAGGATGCGCTGCCGGTAATCCTTCACCGCGTTGATCACCGCGGTGATCACAATTACCAGGAGAAAAGCCATCCCGGCCAAATGCAGTTGCGAGAGTTTCGCCGCCTGATCGAGACTGTTGTTAAGCAGCACGCGATCGATGATGAAGCGCATGAACAGCGGCTCGACCATCTGCAGGCCGGCAGCAATCAGGGCGAAAAAGAACATGACCAGCACCTCGTACCGATAGGGCCGCAGCCACCGCAGGTAGCCGCGCGCAAACTCCCGCCGTCGCCCACCGAAAAGCTGTTTCAGTTGACGTGCGAGTCCGGTCTTCGCGTTGTCCGTCGGCGATGCATCTGATTTTCCTCCGGAAGCATCGGTCGCGACTCCTGCCGCGGACGCACTCTTCGCAGCCTCATCGGAATCGCTTTTCTCCTCGAGCCGGCGATTTTTGTAATCCTCGACGAATTTCTTGTACCGGGCACGCGACGAGCGGGGCTGATTCATGAGGGAGCGTGGGAGTTATTTCTTCGCGGGCTTCGCCCCCAGGCGCGCCGCCAACACGTCCGCGAGTTGCTTCCCCCGCACGTCTTTCGCCACGACGCGCCCCTCGGGATCGAGCAGGAAATTGGACGGCAGCGCCGTGACATTGTAGCGCGCCGCCAGAGGACTCTTCCACGCGCTCAAATCGGAGATGTGCCGCCAAGTGGCTTTGTCTTTGGCGATGGCGGTACGCCAGCCTCGCCCATCTTGGTCCACCGAGACGGCAAGAATTTCGAAACCCGCAGCTTGATATTTCGAGTACAGCTCGACGTAACTGCGATTCTCGATGCGGCAGGGGGCGCACCAGGAAGCCCAAAAATCCACGAGCACATGCCGCCCGCGCAGAGAAGTGAGCGAAACCATGCCACCGTCCGGCGAGGGCCCGCTCAGCTCAGGCGCGAGCGCGCCAATCGCTACTATCCGAAACCGCGCGATGCGTTCCTTCATCAAGCGCGCAATCTCTGCTCCGGGATGAGCCCTAGCATACTCCTCGACCATCGTCGCCAGTTCGTCGAGGCGATAGTCGCCATCCCAACGCAGTGAGGCCGCGTAGAGCGCCGCCGAGCCGCGCAGCTTCGCCAGCGAAAAATCATTCAACTCGCGGCGATGATCGCGGTACGCGACGACTTCTTTTTCTGCGAGTTGCTCGGCCGCCGCTTCGTCGCCGTCCGCCCGACTCTTCGCCCCTGCCGCGCGTACCGGCAGGACGAGCCGCCCCAGCGATTCTTCCCGCGCAGCCTCGTAAGCGAGGTAAGCCGCCTGATCGGGGCCACCCTCGACCCGCAGCTTCCGCTCTTCCCCTAGCGCACTCACGCGCAACGTCTGGCCATCACCCGCCACGAACGAAACGTCCGCCTCGCCGATCGTAACCGTGAAAAGCCCGGGCTCCGCCCCAGTCGCGATCTTAAATTTTCCGCCCACGAGCCGCTGGGTCGTCACGGGCGTCGCCTCGCGCGATTCCAGCGATTCGCGGCTCAATACCACCGGGCCATCCGGCCATGACGCCGGCAACGCACCGGTCACCTCAAACGCCGCCTGCAACGTGCCGACACCGACGCATAGCATCGCGCCCCATGTTATCCACGCCAGCACTCGCCTCGAATATCCGATCATTTAGCCACGGTAACATCCCCGGCCTGCTCGGCAAGTGGTCACGACGGCATTTCATCCTCGCTCGCCGTGGTCACTGGCGCAAAATCGTACCACCCTCTCCCCTATGTTCGCCGTTCGCCATCTCCTCCGCCTTGCCTTGGTTTCGTTTTTCCTGCCGGGCTTGGCCCGCGCCGAATCCGCCGCCCTTCCGGCCAAGGAAAACTTTCACCTGTTCCTCCTCGTCGGCCAGTCCAACATGGCTGGCCGCGGCATTGTCGAGGCCCAGGACAAGGCGCCGCTTCCGCGCATCTTGATGTTGAACAAGGCCGGTGAATGGGTGCCCGCTGTGGACCCGCTTCATTTCGATAAGACCGCCGCCGGAGTCGGTCTCGGCCGCACGTTCGCCAAGCTCATCGCCGAGGCCAATCCCAACGTCACCATCGGCCTCATCCCCGCTGCGGTCGGCGGCTCGCCCATCGATGCCTGGCAACCCGGCTACTACTACCAGCCCACGCAAAGCCATCCCTGGGACGACGCGATGGCCCGCGCCAAGCTCGCGCTCAAAGCCGGCACGCTGAAAGGCATCCTCTGGCATCAAGGCGAGTCGGATTCCAACAAGGAGCTGGCCCCGGTTTACGAGGGAAAACTTCACAATCTCATTGCTCGCATGCGAACGGAGCTGAACGCGCCCCACGTACCCTTCGTGGTCGGCCAGCTCGGACAATTCAAAGACAGCCCGTGGAACGAATTCAAAAAGCAGGTCGACCAAGCCCATCGCGACCTACCCAAGAAAGTACCCAACACCGCCTTCGCCGGCTCCGAGGGGCTCACGGACAAAGGCGACAAGACCCACTTCAATTCCGAGTCCTACCGCGAATTCGGCAAGCGCTACGCGGAGGCTTACCTGAAATTGGTGAATGGGAAGTAACTTGTCCGCGGACTCATGATCGAGCTGTGGGAGGGGCTTTATGCCCCGACAAATTTACGTCGCGCATTGTGTCGGGGCATAAAGCCCCTCCCCCCAGTTTGCCAGCACGCAGAGCCCCTCTACACCGCCGCCTTGGTGAGCTTCGTGTACGCTCGCCCCTCATTCTGATCGATGCGCTCGGGCCGCCCTTGATGATGATAAATCACCTTGGTGTGATCCATGCCGAGGAGATACATGATGGTCGCGTGCAGATCGTGCACATGCAGCCGATCCTTTACCGCGTAGAGCCCGAGGTCGTCCGTCGCCCCGATGGTCTGGCCACCGCGCACGCCGCCGCCGGCCATCCACATCGTGAAGCCCGTGGGGTTGTGGTCACGTCCGCCGCTCTGCTCCGTCATCGGCGTGCGTCCAAATTCCCCACCCCAGATCACGAGGGTCTCATCGAGCAGACCGCGTGATTTCAAATCGGCGAGCAGGCCCGCGATCGGTTTGTCGACCGAATTGCAGAGCTTCGAGTGGTTCTCCTCGAGCTTGGTATGAGCGTCCCACGCGCTGCCGGCGCCACTGTAAAGCTGCACGAAGCGCACGCCGTGCTCCACAAGCCGGCGCGCGAGGAGGCAGTTGCGGCCAAAGACCGCCGTCTCTTTTTGATCGATGCCGTAGAGCTGCTTTGTCGCGGCGGTTTCCTTGCTCAGGTCGACCGCGCCGGGTGCTTCGGCCTGCATTTGGTAGGCGAGTTCGTAGCTGCGGATGCGGGCCTCAAGTTCGGTATTATCCGCGCGCGTCTTGGCGTGCATTCCGTTGAGCTGCGTGAGGAGGTCGAGTTTGGCGCGCTGCCGGTCGGGGTTCATTCCTTTCGGCGTATCCAGATTTCGGATCGGCACGCCGTCCGGGCTGAATTCCACGCCTTGATGCACCGCCGGCATGAAACCGGTGCCCCAGTTGCGTGTGCCATTAATGACTTCCTTCTCGCTGTCTTTGATGACGACGAAGCCCGGCAAGTTTTGGTTGATCGTGCCGATGCCGTAGTCGACCCATGCACCGAGCGAGGGCCGGCCACCGAAGACCGAGCCCGTGTTCATCTGGCAGACGCCACCCGCGTGGTTGATGCCATCGGAGACGCACGACTTGATGATCGCCAGATCGTCCGCGTGCTGCGCTACATTCGGAAACCAGTCCGAGATCCAGAGCCCGCTTTGGCCATACTGCTTCCACGTGCGCTTCGAGCCGAGGATGGGCGTATTGGATTCGCCCATCGCGAGGATCGGCTGCTTGAAACTCGGCGGCAACTTCTGGCCCGCGAGTTCATTGAGCAGGGGCTTGCGGTCGAAGGTATCGAGGTGACTCGGTCCGCCCTCCATGAAGAGGAAAATGACGTTCTTCGCCTTGCCCACGCGGCTCGCCATCTGCGCGGCCGCCGGGGTCACCGCCCCGGTCGCGCCCCAGATCGGCTGCTTGAGTAGCGCCGCAAGCGCGACCGCTCCAAAGCCACAGCCGGCAGTTTTCAGAAAGTCGCGACGTGAGGTGGCGTAGTTAAAATTATTACAGGGCATGGGACGAAAGGCTGACAGTCTGAGAGGAGGGTTTTGGGGTCTCGGGGGCGGAGCGCAGCTCAGTGCAGGTAGAGAAACTCGTTGGAGTTGAGGAGCACGTGGCAGAGATCGGTCATCGCGCGAGTCTGGGGATCGGAACTTTCGGCGACCGTCGCGCCTCCGGTCCATTCGAAGACTTTGGTATTTTCGCGCCGTGCGTCCCACAGCACGCCGGTCGTCGCGGTGGTCGTCCAACGCGCCGGCTCGGGCGAATGCGCCTCGTCCGCGAGCACACCCGGAGCGATCCGCAACGCATCGATCTGCCCGTCAAACTGGCTGGTGCTGCGACGGAAATTGCCGCCGATCACCGGCAACGCCTGACCCGCGCCGAGCTTGCCGACGATATTGTGCCGGGCGGTCGCCGTGCGGCGCTCGCTCGTGGGCTGACCGAGGTCCTTGACGGCAAAACTCACAGTGCCATCGGTGCAGGATATTTTAGCGACCACGTGGTACGGAGTACCAAGCGTTAGAAACAATCCCGAGGGCACGACCTCGTACGTCGTGTTCATATTTCCATCCTCACCGACGAGTTGGACGATGAGGTTGAGCGGCTTATACCCGGATTTTTTACCTGTGACACCGAGGCTCCAGCCATGGCCCTCGGCGGTGTTCTTCTCGCCAGTCCAGCGGGAGGCGATCGTCCGCACCGCCGCGCCCGCATCCACCGTCTCAAGTGTAAGCAGCGCCTCGATGGTGAAATCGTCGCCCTCCTTCGGCGCGCCGCGGACCATCAGGCGCTCGTGCGCGGTGTTTTCATGGAAGCGTCCCGCCGCCATCGTATTCACGGAAGCGGCCGCGACCGCTTCGCCCGCCGTCGGCAAGCGGCGCTCACCGCCTTCCTTCGCGAGACGCTGCGTGATGAAATTTTCCGCCATGGTCTGCTCCTCCGGATTAGGTGCGCGGCCCAGCACGGCGCGCCAGGCTTGATCGACGGTCGACACATTCGCCGCGAGCTTGCGCGCGCGGGTGAGCGGCCAGTCGCCGTTCAGGAAGAGGAGTGCTTGCAAGGGCGTCGCTGTGACCTGTCGGTCCGCAATGCTCGAAAACCCCGCCGGCGCGTCGAGACTGCGCAGTAAATCGTTCTGATTATTGCGCCGTTTCATCGTGTAGATCGAGCGTCGCGGCGAGCCGTTGGCCTCCGTGGCCGGACCGCCGGCGGTGACGTCGAGTTCGCCGCTCGCCAGCAGCATGGCATCACGCGCCTGCTCGGCATCGAGCCGACGTGGGCTGAAGCGCCACAGGTATTTATTGGCCGGATCGACCAGCGCCGCCTGTCCCTCGATGGGACGGCGCGCCGTCTGGCGGTACGTCGCCGAGAGCATGATCTCGCGGTGCAATTGCTTCAGGCTCCAGCCGCTCGCGACGAAGCGCCGCGCCAGCCAGTCGAGCAACTCGGGATGCGTGGGCGTCTCGCCGAGGTGGCCGAGATCATTGGGCGTGCCGGCGATGCCATGGCCAAAATGATACTGCCACACGCGATTCACGATCACACGCGTCGAGAGCGGATTGTCCGGACGCGTGATCCAATTAGCCAGCGCGGTGCGCCGGCCCGTCGATTGCTTCATCGCCGCGATCTTCGGCTCCTGCGGCTCGAGCAGCGTGAGAAAGGCCGGGGCGACATCGCGCTCGACCTTGCGGCCCTTCATGTGCGTCATCGGCGCCACCGGTCCCACATCCGTCGCGACGAAAGCCTCGAGCAGCGGCTTCGGTTTGATGGCGTCGAACTTCTTCAGCTCCGCCGCGAGCTCCTGATAGCGCGCTTTGTCTTCCGGCTTCTTGAGCGCTTTCAGTGGCTCGAAGCGCTCCACCTCGTAGTCGAGTTGCCGCTCGGCGATGGAGGCCAGTACATGCTCCAGCGGAGCGCGCTGCGCCACGGGTTTGTCCATCATCGCCTGGATATCATCCGTGAAGCGATCATGCGCGACCTTCACGAGGCGGTCGCGCTCCTTCCCCACCATTTCCTCCATCTTGGCTCGAAGTTCGGCTGTCGCTTTCTCCCATTCGGCGTATTTCTTTTTGTACTCGGCCTGCTCTTGCTGGGTCGCGAGCTTGAGGTCGCTGCGCCAAAGCACCGGCTCGAAAAAGGCGCGCAGTGCAAAATAGTCCTTCTGCAAAATCGGATCGAATTTGTGATCGTGGCAACGCGCGCAGCCTATGCTCAGCCCGAGGAACACCTCGCCGGCATTGTCGGTAAGATCATTGAGAATCAACTCGGCCTGACCGCGCACGTCGCGCTGGTTCCACTCGTAAACCGGATTCCTCAGATAAGACGTCGCGATGAGTACATCGGGATTGTCCGGCGCCATTTCGTCGCCGGCGAGTTGCTGGCGGACGAACTGGTTGTAGGGTAAGTCCGCGTTGAGGCTCTTGATCACCCAGTCGCGGTACGGCCACGCGCCGGGCCGGTATCCATCCGCTCGATACCCATCGCTCTCCGCGTAGCGCACGAGGTCGAGCCAGTGCTGGGCCCAACGTTCCCCGTAGCGTGGACTGGCCAGCAAAGCGTCGATGAGGTGTTCATAGGCCTTGGGGTCGCGGTCTTGGACAAACGCATCGACTTGCGCCGAGGTTGGCGGCAGGCCGTGAAGATCGAGATAGACGCGGCGGACCAGCTCCGTGCGGTCCGCCTCGGGCGCGGGCGTGAGTTTGTGCTCGGCTTGGCGCGCCGCGATGAAGCGGTCGATATCATTGCTCACCCAGCGATTGCCCGGCAGGCGCGGCGGCGTGGGCTTGGACAATGGCTGGAAAAACCAGTACGCGCGATCCGCTGCGGTAAATCCCTGCGCATCGCGCTTCACAACAGCAGGGCCGCCCGCTGGCCAAGGCGCGCCCAGCGAAACCCACTTCTCGAGCACGGCCTTTTCCGCCGGTGACAGTTCCTCCTTCGGCGGCATTTGGAGGTCTTCGTTCTGATAGCGGATGGCGGTCACGAGCAGTGAATCCTCGGGCTTGCCCGGCACGAGTGCCGGGCCGCTGTCACCGCCAGTCAGGATGTGCGAGATGTGATCGAGCCGGAGACCCGCTTTATGTTTCTTTTCCCCGTGGCATTCATCGCAGCGTTGGAGCAAGAGCGGCCGCACTTCCTTCTCGAAAAATTGCAGCTTGGCGCGGTCCTCGTCCGAAGAAGGAGCAGTGGCCGTCGCAGCATTTTTTTCCGCGCCGCTCAAAATCGAGACAGTGCCCAGCGCCAATAACAGGGGTAACGAAAACTTCATGGGGTAAGCGTAGAAGAGGGTAAAAAGATCGCGGCTCACCGCACCCGCAGCGTCGGCGGGCGGCCCGTGGGATGCTCCTTCGATGCAAAGGCATGCACGAGGCCCGAGGGGTCGGATTCGCTCGTCTCCCGCACAATGACAAAGGTCGCAAGGCCGTTGGTATCGGCGCGCAGGAAAGAGGTTATCTCATCACTGCGCACCGTGAGCGGACCGCCTGAGCCACCGCGCGGAATCCAAAATTCAGCGAGCTTACGCGTCCGTGCGGGATCGAGTCCCGCATCGAGGGAACCCGGCGCGCTGTCCCACTGCGCCGCGCCCTCCGTCCAAGCGTCAAGCGACTCATCGGTCACGCCATAAATCGCAAATCGCGAATCCGGCACCATCGCGGAAAACCCGAGACCGCTCGGCTCGGGATCGAGGACGATCTGCGCCTCAGTGAGATTCGCCACGGACACCTTTGACAGGTCGAACGTGAGAAACGCCCGCCGTTCGTTTTTCCGGCTGAGTTCCAGGTCCGTGTGCTTGACCATGAGCAGGGGCTGGGCTCCGGCACCGGCCGTCGTGCCGCGGCGCACGTAAGTGTCCTTGCCCCGGCCAAAAGACGTCGGGATCGAAGTCCAGCCATCGGGCGCCTGCTCCAGTTGAAATCGCGTCGGCTCCAGCGTCGTCGCGGCTGTCGTGCCCGAGTTGAGATGGAAAGTTTTACCCTGCTTCAAACGCCGCAGTTCCTCGCCCGTCGGCTTGTCGAGCTTCACCTCGCCCTCGAAGACAAACACATGCGAATCACCCGCCGCGCCAGCGGTCACGCCAAAGCGGGTCCCGAGGTCAACCACGCGCAGATCGGGCGTCTCGACGGTAAACCCATGCGCTGACGGCGGGACCTCCGCGGTCACCGATCCCTCCAGCAACCGACAATACATCGCGCTCACAATTTCCAATTTCGTCGGCGCCTCGATGGTCACGGTCGCGCCGCTCTCGAATTTCAACGTCGCGATGCCTTCCACCAACGCGAGTGTGCCGCGCCCGAGCTTCGAGCGCTCCGATGTCGGCAGGGTCGAACCCGCCCACTTCGTATTCTGCGCTTGGGTCAGCGTGGCCATCGTCACCGGACTTGCCTCGCGGGGTCGGGCAAAAAAGAAGCCGACCGCGACCGCCGCCGCCAACGCTCCGACCGCTGCCGCACTCCAGAGCCAGACAGACGTGGACGGACGCCCCCCCGCAGTTTCAGCGACAGTCTCCGCATCGCCGCTCCCCTGCCCTACCGCCAGCAGCCGCGGCAAGCGTTCCCGATCCGCCCGGAGTGTCGCGTGCAGCCACATCTGCTGCGCATACGCCGCACGTAGGGCCGGGTCGCGCACGACATCGGCCTTGAAGGCGTTCATCTCATCTTCCGAGAGCCGGTTTTCGATGGCCCGGTCGATGCGCTCGTCGTGGTGATCAGGGCGTTTCATGACGCGGCGTTGGCCGAGGGCATGCTTCGCTGGATGCACTCACTCAATGCCTGCCGGATGCGGCTCAGCAGGCGATACACCGCTTCCTCGGAACGATTGGTTTTCGCTGCGATCTCGGCCACTTCGCAGTCTTCGTAGTAGCGCCAAACCACGACCGCGCGATGCGCCTCGGGCAATTTTTTCAAGCATTGCTTGAGCAACTCGGACTGGAGATCGAGTTGATCCGAGCGCAGATCAATCTCCGCCGCGACCGCTTCGATGAACTCCCGGTCCAGCACGGCATACGGGCGGCGCTGCTCGGCGCGGCGATGGTTCAACACGAGGTGCACCGCGATGGTTCGGGCCCACGCGCGAAAGTTCGTGCCAGGCTCGAAGCGGCCAAATTGTTTCCACATGACCACTTTGCACTCCTGCAAGATATCATCCGCCTCCGCCACCCCCGGCAACAGGCTGTAGACGTACGCCGCCAGCCAGCGCTCGTGCTCCGCCATGAGCCGCAAAAACGCCTCGCCGGCATCGGCAGATTCTGGAGTGGGGTGATCCATTGCACCCCTTATAGGTCATGAGCGGCCCGAATTGGACACAAAATCGTAACTTTTTTAGCCGGCCACAGCGCGCTTACGGGACTTCGTAGATTTCCACGAGTGATCCCGTCGGGGTATTCGCGCGTGGGTGAATCCAACAGGAAACCGGTTTTCGGCGGGCTCACCTCCTTGTGCGAATCATGCTAGGCATTCTCCAACGCAAAAACTCAGGTAGAATGCGATCGACCACGTTACGCGCCTTTACTCGGTCACGGCGCGAGGCATCGTTTGGGGTCGCATTTATAATTAGCCGTTTGGGCCGATCCGCCAGGATCGCTAGGCGTGAATTTTAGACGCATCAACGCATAACGATTCGTAGATATGATGGCTTGCCAATCCTTCAACCCTGTTTCACCGTAGCACTCTTATGCCGAAGTTTGCGCCTGTCATGACCGAAGCCGAGATCGCCCTGCGCCGCACCCTCGCGGAGCGCATGGTTATCATTGATGGTGCCATGGGCACGACGATCCGCAGCTACAATATCACCGAGGATCAGGCGCGCGGCGAACGGTTCAAGACCGCCCCGAAGGACCTCAAGAACAACGGCGATATCTACTCCCTCACCTGCCCCGACCAGATCAGCGACATCCACCGCCGCTTTCTCGACGCCGGCGCTGACATCATCGAGACCAACACCTTTTCGGCCACCGCCATTGGGCAGAGTGAGTTTTTCATCGAGGATCCCCGCGAGAAAGGCGGCAAGAAAACACCCGCGTTCTACCAAGAGGTCATCGAAAACAAGTTCCTCCAGGAGCTCGCGCATGACATCAATTTTCACTCCGCGCGTCAGTGCCGCGTCTGCGCCGACCGCGCTGCGGAGAAAACGGGCCGTCGTCGCTACGTCGCGGGGGCCATCGGACCGTTGACCGTCTCGCTCTCGAATTCGCCTGATGCCGACGACGCGGGCTTTCGCGTCGTTACGTTTGATCAGTGCAAAGCTGACTATCGTCGCCAAGTGCGCTCGCTGATCGCCGGCGGCGTGGACCTCCTGTTGGTCGAAACTATTTTCGATTCGCTCAATGCAAAGGCCGCCCTCGTCGCCATCGAGGAGGTTTGCGCCGAAGACAAGATCAAGCTCCCGCTCATGATCTCGGCCGCGGTCGGTCGCGGCGGTGAGACCATGATCTCTGCGCAGACGGTCGGCGCGTTTTGGAACGCCGTGCGCAATCACAACCCGCTCTCCGTCGGCCTCAATTGCTCCATCGGTCCCGATCTCATGCGGCCATTTTTGGCCGAACTCTCGGGCAAGGCCGATACATTCATCTCCTGCTACCCCAACGCCGGCCTCCCAAATCCCCTCACGCCCACCGGCTTCGATCTCGAGCCGAAAGACATGGCGCGCTTCATGGGCGAGTTTGCCGATAGCCACCTTTGCAACATCGCGGGCGGCTGCTGCGGCAACACGCCCGAGCACATCGCCGCCATCGCTCAGGCCCTCGCGCCCAAGCCCGCGCGCACGTGCACCGTCGTCAAGCCGGAGATGGCCCTCTCCGGCTCCCTCCCCTTCACGCCGGTGCCCGGCACCTACCTCATGGTCGGCGAGCGCACCAATGTCGCGGGCTCGCCCAAGTTCGCCAAACTGATCAAGGCCGGCAACTTTGAGGAAGCCGTCTCGGTCGCTCGCCAGCAGGTCGACAACGGCGCCAACGTGATCGACGTCTGCATGGACGACGGACTCATCGATGGTGTCGCCGCGATGACGCGTTTCCTGCAGCTCATCGGCTCCGAGCCTGAGATCGCCAAGGTCCCGATCATGGTCGACTCCTCCAAGTGGGAGGTCATCGAAGCCGGCCTGAAATGCCTGCAGGGGAAGGGCATCGTAAACTCCATCTCGCTCAAGGAAGGCGAAGCCAAGTTTCTCGAGCAGGCGCGTATCATCCTCCGCTACGGCGCGGCGGTGGTCGTCATGGCCTTTGACGAAAATGGCCAGGCCGCCTCGTACGCGGAAAAGATCCGCATCTGTGAGCGCGCCTATCGCTTGCTGGTCGATGAGGTCGGCTTCCCGCCCGAGGACATCATCTTCGATCCCAATATCCTCACCGTCGGCACCGGCATCGAGGAGCATAACAACTACGCCGTCGATTTCATCGAGGCCACGCGCTGGATTAAAACCAACCTCCCGCACGCCAAGGTCAGCGGCGGCGTTTCCAACGTCTCGTTCAGCTTCCGCGGCAACAATCCCGTGCGCGAGGCGATGCACGCCGTCTTTCTCTATCACGCCATCAAGGCCGGCATGGACATGGGCATCGTCAATCCGTCGATGCTCGAGGTCTACGAAGAGGTGGACAAGGAACTGCTCGAACTCGTCGAGGACGTGATCCTCAACCGCCGCCCCGACTCCACCGAGCGGCTCGTGGAGTTTGGCGAGAAGCTCAAGGCCGCCAGCGTCGGCGCGGATACTAAAGCCAGCGCCGCCGTCCAGGAAGCCTGGCGCTCGGGTACAATCGAGGAACGTCTTTCGCACGCCCTCGTAAAGGGCATCGACGCGTGGATCGACCGCGACACCGAGGAGGCGCGCGTGAAATACGGCAAACCTCTGCTCATCATCGAGGGCCCCTTGATGGACGGCATGCGCGTGGTGGGTGATCTGTTTGGCGCGGGAAAAATGTTTCTCCCACAGGTCGTGAAATCGGCTCGCGTGATGAAAAAGGCCGTCGCCTATCTCCAGCCGTTCATGGAAAAGGAAAAGGCCGATCTCGTCGCGGCTGGCGGCATCGCCAAGGCGCAAGGCCGCATCATCATGGCCACCGTCAAAGGTGACGTGCACGACATCGGCAAGAACATCGTGGGCGTCGTCCTCGCCTGTAACAATTACGAGGTGATCGATCTCGGCGTCATGGTGTCGTGTGAAAAAATCCTCACGGCCGCCAAGGAAAAAGGTGCCGATATCATCGGCCTCTCCGGCCTCATCACGCCCTCACTCGATGAGATGGTGCACAATGCCAAGGAGATGGAGCGCCAGGGTTTCAAGATTCCCTTGCTCATCGGCGGTGCCACCACCTCCGCCGCGCACAATGCGGTCAAGATCGCCCCGCACTACTCCGAGCCCGTCATCCACGTGCTCGACGCCTCGCGCGTGATCGGCGTCGTGTCGCAACTGCTCAATCCCGACAACAAGCCCGCCTTCGTCGCCGAGACTCGCGCCAAGCAGGAGAAGCAGCGCGTGGAATTCGCCGACCGCAAGGGCGCGCGTAAGATGCTGCCGCTCGCCGAGGCCCGCCGTCGTCACCAGCGCACGGACTGGGCCACGGTCGATATTCCGAAGCCGGAATTTCTCGGCCTGCGCGCTTTTACCACCGACCGGCAGGCGGCCCTCACCGGTCGCTCCGCCACGAACCAGGGGCAGGTCACCCAGCACATCACGCTCGAAGAAATCGCCGACTACATCGACTGGGGTCCGTTCTTCTCTTCGTGGGAACTCCACGGTCGCTTTCCCGACATCCTCAAGGACGAGGTCGTCGGCGCCGAAGCCACCAAACTCTACGCCGATGCGCAGGCGATGCTCAAACGCATCATCGCGGAGAAACGCTACACCGCCCGCGCCGTGATCGGCTTTTGGCCCGCCAACTCCGTCGGCGACAGCGTCGAGCTGTACTCCGACGAAACGCGAACGAAGGTCATCAAGACGTTTCACTTCCTGCGCCAGCAAAACGAAAAGCCGGCCGCACAGTTTAATCACTGCCTCGCCGACTACATCGCTCCGAAATCGTCGGGCCGCGCCGATTACCTCGGCGGCTTCGCCGTCACCACCGGCCACGGCGTCGAGGAATTCGCCAAGACCTTCGAGGCCAAGCAGGACGACTACGGTTCGATCATGGCCAAAGCCTTGGGCGACCGCCTCGCTGAGGCCTTCGCCGAGATCATGCACAAAAAGGAGCGCGAATACTGCGGCTTCGGCAAAACCGAGAACCTCGAGATGAAAGATATCATCCGCGAGAAATATCGCGGCGTCCGTCCCGCGCCCGGCTATCCCGCCTGCCCCGACCACACGGAAAAACCACCGCTGTTCGATCTCCTTCACGCGACCGAGCTCACCGGCATCACGCTCACCGAGAGCAATGCCATGTATCCGCCGAGTTCGGTTTCCGGCCATTACTTCAATCACCCGGAATCGAAATATTTCGCCGTCGGAAAACTCTCGAAGGACCAGATCGAGGACTACTCCGCGCGCAAGAATCTACCGGTCGGCGAGTGCGAGAAATGGCTCGGGCCCTATCTCGATTATTGAGGTTCGCAGGGCGGGCGAAGAATTCAGGTCGGGACAATTTCCATGACGTGTCTGACACGGATTTTATTTCCGTGCGAAACCTGCGCGCTCATTTCTCGCGCGTGATAAAATCTTCGCTCGCCAGCGCTCGATAGAGTTCCGCCGCCGTTTCTCCATTGAGGCGCGCAGCACCGGGCCGCGCGATTCCCCACCGCATTTGGGAGCCATGCGGATCGCTGGAGGCCTCGATCACGATCTCGCTTTCAGGACCGACCGCCCAGCCCGCTCGCTCCGCCACGTGCCGCACCCAGTTTGCCAACGCCTCCGGGGCGTTTACGCGCAGGTGCCCGCGCGTTTCTTCCCGGATGCGAAACTGCGCGCGTTGCAGGTCGAAATGCACCTCGGGCGATGGAAACAATTGATTCATCGCCCCCGCGAGGACGAGGTCTTCGGGCGCGCCGGCGACTACTCCCGCCGAGCTGAGCAAAACGAGTCGGTCGGCAAGGCGGAGGGCATGCTCCACATCGTGGGTCGAGAGCACGACGGTGAAACCCGAAGCGTGGGCGAGCCGGCGCAATAGGCGAAGTATCTCCACCCGGTGCGGCAGATCGAGAAACGCCGTCGGCTCATCGAGGACGAGGATGCGCGCATCCTGCGCGAGCGCGCGGGCGATCCACACGCGCTGCCGCTCGCCATCGCTGAGTTCATTGGCCGGACGTTCGGCAAACGCGAGCGTGTCGGTCGCCTCCAGCGCCCAGTGCACCCGGCGATGATCCTCCTCCGTCATGCCGCCCAACCATCCCGTATGCGGATGGCGACCGAGGGACACCAGCGCCGCGGCCGACACACCCGGCGGCGCAGTTCGCTCGGTCAATACCACCGCCACTCGCTTGGCCCGCTCCCGCGAAGAGAATCGGCTGAGCGGGATATCGCCCAAGCGCACCTCTCCCGCGAGTGGCGTCTGCAGCCCGCTCAGCGTGCGCAAGAGCGTGCTCTTGCCGCCGCCGTTTGCGCCGAGCACCACGCTCAATTCACCTTCGGCGAAACGCAGTGACACGCCCGAGGCGACTATGCGTTCCGGCGTGCGCCGGCCCGTCGCCGGATAACCCAGCGTGACTCCCTCCATCGTCAGCGCAGGTGAGCTCA
Organism: Opitutaceae bacterium; assembly: GCA_965227745.1. Classification (GTDB taxonomy): domain Bacteria; phylum Verrucomicrobiota; class Verrucomicrobiia; order Opitutales; family Opitutaceae; genus GAS368. The sequence continues at coordinate 1,699,341 of OZ245769.1, forward strand.
CGCAAGCCTCCCCTTTCGCGCCCGCCACAGCACCAGCAAAACGACCGGCGCGCCGATGAACGCCGTCACCGCGCTAAGCGGCAAAACAAAGCCACTCCCGGGGAGACGCGCCACGATATCCGCCACCAGGGCCAGCGTGGCACCGACCAAAATGCAGGCCGGGGCCAGGGTACGATTATCCGCCGTGCGCAGTAAACCACGGCAGACGTGCGGGACCGCGACCCCGATGAATGCGATCGGTCCGCAGTAGGCCGTCACGACGCTCACCAACAGCGAGCCAATCGCGATGAAACTCCAGCGCACCCACCGCGTGTTCACTCCGAGCGTCTCCGCCGTCGCTTCGCCCAGCAGGAGAGCATTGGCTGGCTTGACCAAGGTCAAAGCTGCCACCAAGCCGAGCCCCACCACGGGCAGGAATATCCACAACTGCTTCGCCGTCACCGCTCCAAACGTGCCGTAACTCCAAAGCGTAAATGCCTGCACCCGATCCGGGGCGGCCACAAACACGAGGACATGGACGCATGCCCCGGTGAGCGCGCCAAACATGACGCCACCGATCAGCAGTGTCAGCACATCCACTTGTCGCGCGACCGTGAGTAGAATGGCCGTCACGCCCAGTGCCCCGATCATCGCGGCGCCGACGATGCCAAACTGATGCAGCCAGGAGAGCGCTCCCATGATCCCGGTACCGGCGCCGGTCGTGAGCACCACTACCGCCACAGCGAGGCTAGCCCCCGAACTGATTCCCAGAATATACGGATCGGCCAGCGGATTGCGCAGCAGCGTTTGGAGGTAGAGTCCCGTCACGCCGAGGGCCGCGCCGGCAGCCGCCGCCGTGAGCGTGCGCGGGAGGCGCAGTTCGAATAGGATCGCCGTCCATGTCGCATCACTCGTCGTTCCGCTCATCAGCGCGTGAAGAGTTTCGCGCACCGGGATCACCACCGAGCCCAGCGCGCAACTCGCGACTAGGGCCGCGAACAACCCGCACGCCAGCAACGCCAGCCCCAGCCAATTTATTTGCATGCCCGCGAAGCGGCGCGAGGGCTCGGGCAGCGGCTTCATTCTAAGCGGCGGAAAAATGTCGGCTGGTGCTTGGGCAGCAGGTCGGGGTGGAAAATCCAGATCAGATCCGCCAGCACGAGATCCGGGCGAATGGCCGCCAGTTCATAGAACTCATTGCCGCCGGCCGGGGTGAGGCGAAGATCGCAGTTGTAGACGCGCTTCTCCCGAAACGCGCGGAATTGCGCGAACCGCTCGTCGCTACTCAGCATTTCCGCCCGGGTTTTCATCTGCCCGGGATTGAGCCAGATCTCGGCCTCGCGCGCCCGGGCGAAGATCGCCTCGAAATCCTTCGCCACCCCGCCCGTGCCAGTATCGTCATCCCACACATACCGCGCGCCCGCATCACGCAGGGTGGCGGCCATAAAACTCCGTCCGCCTGAAATGTGCCAGATGCCGCCAAAGGGAGCGTTGGTGAACACGGTCGGATGCTGGGTCGCTTTCGCCGCCAGCGTGACCAACGCCTGATAACGCCGCTCAATATCCGTGAACACCGTCTCGGCCGCGGCTTCGGCGTCCGGCCCGAAAAAGACTGCCGTAAACTTTATCCACTCCGCGCGCCCGAGCGGCGTCTCCTCCATAAAGTCGATGTTCACCGCCAGCGGAATGCCCAAAGCCTGAAGTTTCACTCTGGCCTCGCGACTCGCATCGCTGGAGTTCGCCGCCATTACCAGATCGGGCCGCAGGGCGGCGAGTCGTTCCAAGTCTAGGCCTTGACCGGCGCCGAGCGACGCGACCTTTCCCGCCGCAATCGCCGCTCGCACGGCGGGATCGGAGACCGCATCCGGCAGACTGAGCGCCACCAAGGCGTCGAGCCGCCCGATCAACGGCAGATGAGGAAGATACGTGCCCGAAAGCGCCACGAACCGGCGAATGGGAATTTCTACAACCGCCGCCGCCTTGGGCAAATTCGCAGGAAGTGCTTTCCCGCGCGGCACGAGCGCGTAGGTGAATACATCCGCCGAGGCCCGCGCGGCATTATGCACCGTGACGAGTTGCCAGCCGTCGCGCGCCTCGATGGTAAAGTGGCGCGCGTGCCGCAGCTCAGCCGCCCCTGCGGCCGAGCCGAAGCTTAAAATCACCAGCGCCCAACGAGCGCTGGTGATCATCCAAATGAACTGTCTTAGAACTTCCATTCGACGCTGCCGAAGATGCCCCGGCCCAACGCAGGCAGACCAAACGCCTCCTCGTAAACTTTATCGAACAGATTTTCCACGCGCACCGACAACCGGAGGCCGTCGCTCACCCGATAGCTGCCGTAGATTCGGGCCACGGCGTATCCGCCGGGCGTCACTCGCTGCGAGGGAAAGGGATTGAAATCGAAATCTTCGCGCCCGGCGGAATAGGTCAAACCCGCTCCGACGTTCACCGCTTTCGTCGCGGCATAAGCGGTGTCTGTCGAGAAACTATGCCGGGGCGCGCGGCTGCGCAGCAGATTCCCAGGCTGGAGAATCCGCGGGCCGTAGGTGTAGGTATAGGCGGCACTGGTCGTCACCTGCGCCATCGGCCGGGCCTTCAGCGAGAGCTCGACACCCTCGATGTCAGCGGCGCGGGCATTCACGCGGGTGCCGAGTGGCACGCCGCCTTGAAACACGATCAAGTCGCGCAGCTTGTTTTCGAAATAGCTCACGCCCAAGACGGCACGATCTCCGGCCGCATAGTAGTCCAAGCCCACATCCCACCCACGCGATTTCTCCGGTAGAATACCGGGATTCGGATTCTGAAACGCCGAGCCGAAACGGTCGCTGAAGCTGGGCGGGCTGAAGCCCGTCCCGTACGACGATCTTAGCTTGAGTGCATTCGTCACGAGCCAGGCTCCGCTCACGCGGTACGTGGTCTTCCTGCCCCACGTATCATAATCGTCACTACGCAAACCGACCCCAAGATTGACGTCCTTGATCGGTTTCCATTGGGCGTTGGCGTAGAAGCCCAGCAGGTCTTCCTCAAACGCCGTGACACCACTGCGCGATTTCGCCCGCTCGAAGTTAGCCCCGGCGACGAGTTCGACGGCATTCGGTAGCGCGAACGTATTCTGGAAATCGGCGACGCGCCGGTCTTGACGCGAGGTCGAAACGCTGGGCGCGCCGCCATTGAACTGCGACCTGCTCGCACTGCGCTGCAGTTGGTTTCCGAGCAGCAGTTTCGCCCGCCAATTTTCGGTCGCCGTCAACTCGGCAAAGACCGTCGCCAGCGAACTGGAAAAATCGGTCGTACCGATGGGCGTCGTATTGCTCGTGCGAATATCGCCCGGGCTCGTGAAGTCGCTGTCGAGGTAGCGGAAGGTACCGCCCACCTGCAGGGTTTTCGTCACCGCGTAATCGAAGCGCACCGCCGCACTCGTGCGATCCATGTCGTTGCGCGGAGTGTTACTCGCCGCCACCGTCGCATTCTGATAGTGCAGGCGGCTCGCATCGTTGTCCGATTCACCATGGCTGTAGGAGCCGGAAAGCGCCAACGGTCCCGAGGCGCCTTGGCCGGACAGCGTGGCGGTATACGTATCCCACGAACCGTATTCGCCGAAGATGCTCGCCGAGGGCTTGCCTTCGCCCTTGCGTGAATCAAGGGCGATGACGCCGCCCACCGCCGCCCCACCGTAGAGCGGGCTCTGGGGTCCACGCACGACTTCGACGCGGCCGAGATTGCCGACATCGCCGCCACCGAGGTAGCTGGACACGAGGGTATTCGCATCGTTGATCCGCATGCCATCCACGAGAAACAGCGTGTGGTTGGAGTTCGTGCCGCGCATGAACGATGACACGAGGCCACCGGGCGCGCCGCTCGCGACGATTCCCGTACCCGCCACCGCCCGCAGCGCATCAGCGAGAGAAGTGATCTGGCGAGCCTCGAGTTCGGCCGCCGTCAGCACGGTCGCGCTGCTGGCGAGAGTCTTGGCCTCCTGCGAAGACCGCGTGGCCGTGACCACAATGCGATCCAAGGAAGCCGGTGCTGCGGCGGAATCCGCCACAGTGGCCGTTTGGCCAAACGCGAGGCCCGAGCCCAAGCTCGTTGCGGCAAGCGCAAACGCGGCGCCGAGGTGCCAAGAAGAGTGACTGCACGGCGTGCCGCCACGAATAGGAAAGGCCCGCGCGGAAGCGCCGGCCGAGTGATATTCGGTCATGGGTTTTATCTGCTGGTTGCTAGGCAAGAGCAGGACCCATCGCTTCTACCACGTAGGTCAGAGTGACCTCCCTGGCTTCGGCAAATCGGCGGCTACTCTCACGCTTCATTCTTGCGATGAAGTTTTCGCACCCGACACGCGCAATCGTGTCGGACGCGTGAGACTCGGCGGGCAGATATTCGGACTCCGCATATGGACCGGTGTGGTACTCGATTTTACTCAAGCCCTCCCCGGCTGCCTCGCCCCTGGCCTTCACCGGATTTAAACCCGATTGGCTTTGCCCCGCCGCTTTCGCGACAGGTGGAGGTCTGGACTGATGCGTTACCGCAGCGCAGCTGTGGCCGATTTTCACGGCCTTCCCTGTTACCGCTAAGTTTTCAAAAGAACGGCGAATGCGAATGCATTCGAGCCGGAGCACACAAAACAACCGAGTGGCCTGCAAACCTTATGTGGGTCATTATCGAGCCCAGGCTGACGTTCGCATCTTTGCATTGCTCCGTTGGAGGAGAGTGCGCTGTTAAAATGCACGCCGCCCTCGTCCTAAAACAGTTCGACTCCCTCGATCGGTTTCGCCGCCGCCTCCACCCTTTCGCCGCTCTGCTCGGACGGCGGCACGCTCGCGGCCTCTGGCACCGCCTCCGCCACCGGCGGGTCGTCAAAGAGTTCTACCGTGGTCACGGCGGCTTCGGCGCTCACCGCTGCGTTCGGATCGGTGAGCGTAGAATGCACATCGCGCTCCGCTTGCATCGTGTACCGAGCCCGGTGATCGGCCAGGCTCGCCGACCCTTCGCTTCCAAGAGTGCCGCCGACGTAGGGCTCCGTGATGGTGAGCAGTCGCTGACAGATTTCTTCTGCCGGTGCATATGCGCCCGCGATCGCCGCCGGAAAGCTCAAATGCTGCAGCTTGCCGCCGACCAGCCGATACGGCGCATCGAAATCGGCCGCGACCTTCAGGGCCCCTTGCTGAATATGCGCATTAAGCTCGGCGAGCTTTTGGCGTACTAAGTCGGCGCCACTGCCGAGATCACTCTTCTCCCGGGCGATGATGGATCGCACCTGATCAGCCTCCACGCGCATCGCGCGCAGACGGTCGAGTGTAGCGGCGAGTTGCTGGCTCATCGCCTGCGTCAATCGGGCGGTGCCGGCCGAAACATGCGCGGTCTCCTCCGCGAGTTTGTTCAAGGCATGGGCGTTGGGGATGCGGGCCGCGGCGACTTGCGCGTTGAGCGCCACGAGTTGCACCTCAAACTCGTGATGCCGGATGTCACTGGAGAAGACTTCGACCGTACGTTCGATTCGGTCGAGCAAGCCGGAGATTCGATCATGGGACGCTTCGTTTTTATTCGCCACCTCCACGAGGTTTGAGGTCTCCGCCTCGAATAATTCCGCGAGCGTGGAGTTTTGCATCACGCGAGTGGCGATCTGCGCCATCTCCGAAAAGCGTCCGATCAGTTTACCGCCCACTTCCCACAGGGTCGCGCCAGTCTGCCCGATTTCTTGCCCGGCCCGCTCAATCGACTGGCGTGATCCGGCGAGGTGGGCGTTCTGGACCCGCGCCGCCTGGGCCAAATAGCAGAGATCGATCGCACTCGTGGCTTTGTCGGGACGCAGGTGGTCCGCTAGGTCTTCAAAGCCTGAAACTACATGCTCAAGTTGCTGCCGCACGATATCCTGATATTGCAGGGCGACGATCAATTGATCGGTCAGTCCCCGCGTCTGGTCGAGCAGTTGGACGATGTGACTATTTGCGACGCCGCAGGGCTCCAACAGTACCTGCATCCGCTCCATCTCCGATTCGAGGGTCTTCGTGTTGCGGGTGCTCTGGGCGGAAAGATCCGTCTGCGCGGCGACCAGTCCTTCGCGGCTGAGAGCTGCGTCCTTCGTGATCGCCTCCAATTCAGAAAAAGCCGTTGTGACCGTCGCGCTCATTTGCGCTTCCATGTGCGCCATTTGGCCGGCGACCGCGATAAACACCGACTGGTTTTCCGCGTCGATCCGGGCCGCTTCCGTCCGCACGCTCAGCACCAGCATCCGAAACATAAAACTACTTTGGATAAACTGGCTTCGGTTTACGGAAAGATTCGCCTCCAATTGCTTCATCTCCTCCACTTGAGTTAGCCCGATGCCGAGGCTCGCCTGTGCGCGCTCCACCGACTTTTTATACAAGTCAAAGGCCGACGCGTAGGCGCCCGCTCGACCTTTATCCTGCAGCACATTTTCCAGTTGAGCGGCGGCAGCGCCCGCGGCGGCAAGATGGCGGTCAAAGTCAGCGAGTGACGCTGCTAGTTCGCTAAACTCCCGGCTTGAGACTTCATCGAAGTTCAAAACCGTCGCCCGAGTGCCAAGCAGCCCCGGGCGCATTCGCTTGACGGCGAGTCGCGCTCGCCACCTCACGAGAGGAAACGATGGCGTTGCCAGCCTCTGCCCATAGGCCCTCGCCTCCCGCAGCAAGTGCTTGATCGATTTCATGCCGTGGTGGAGTGGCAAGCGGTTCCCGAAGATGACGAGTGGAGAGGGTTAATCTTTTAACTCCCTCCGACGTGCACGGCTGGCCGGTAGACAACCGTGGGCCCATGCGTAACCGGCGCCCAATACGGATCGAGATTTAGCGTCGTCTCACTGGAGCCGAGCACGAGGCTGCCTGACTTATTAAGACAGCGTTGGAGCTTCGTAAGGATGGTGCGTTTTGTTTCGATATCGAAATAAATCATGACATTGCGCATGAAAATGAGGTCGCACGACGGCATGATCGGCCACGGCTGAATCAGATTGAGCGGCTGAAATTTAACCATCTGCCGGATCTCCGGCTTTACCACCCACGCCCCGCCTACGCCGGTAAAATACTTTTCCAAGTACGGCTGCGGCAGTCCCCGGTGTATTTCAACTTCGTTATACCGCCCTTCGTCCGCCTGACTCAGGACTCTTGGCGAAATGTCCGTCGCTATAATTTCGACCTGCCATGAGGCAAGTTGGGGGAAATTTTCCCGAATCAGCATCGCGATCGAGTACGGCTCCTGCCCCGTCGAACACGCCGCACACCAAATCGTGATCCGCCTCGTCATCGTCGCAGCCGCGATCAACTCAGGGAGGATCGTCTCTCTCAGTGCGTCAAACGGATGAACGTCGCGGAAAAAATATGTCTCGTTCGTCGTCAAGGCGTCCACCGCCTTGGACTGCAATGGGCCGTGCACTCGCTCCGAGCGAAGGGCGCCAATAAATTCCACTAGCGATTTAAATCGCTCGCGGGCCGCCAACGGCGTCAGTCGGGCTTCGACCAAATACTCCTTGCCGGCCTCTAAAACAATCGCTGCCTGAGTATACAGGAGCAGGCGCACAAATTCGAAGTCGGAGGCGGAAAGAGTGCTCATAAAAGGACGGCAGGTGGACGGGCGGAAATTCGGCGGTCCACTGGCGCATGCCGGCAAATATCAGCGGCTATTTCACCGAGAGGCAGGATGCGATCTGCGATACCCGCATTGGATACGCACCCCGGCATACCCCACACGACACTCGAGGCCTCGTCCTGCGCGACGATCTGGGCGTGCGCTTCACGCAACTGGCGACAACCATGCAATCCGTCCTGTCCCATGCCAGTGAGGACCACGGCAAAGACGTGTCTTCCACACGCGACCGCGACACTCCGGAAGAGCACATCCACAGCGGGGCGGCAGGAGTTTTCCGGCGGCGCGTCGTTCAGCCGCAGCTGCAATCCCGCAGGAGTGCGCACCACCTCCATGTGGCGTCCCCCGGGAGCGATGTAGGCCCAACCCGGACGCACGGTCTGACCTTCAGTGCCTTCGCAAAAGCGGACAGAACCCAGCTTGTCGAGTCGCTCGGCCAGAAGCCGCGTGAAAAGGATCGGCATGTGCTGCACGATGACGATCGGAACCGGGAAATCGCGGGGGATGGTCTTGAAGATATCCGCCAGGGCATTCGGGCCACCAGTAGAAGTGCCAATGCACACGAGTTCAACCGCTCCCCGGGAAACTGACGGTCGACTCGGCACCGAGGTCCGCGCGCGTGCCGGCGGTGTCACCGCGCCTAACGCAGATCGGCGGCCGCCGTGAAGCTTGATCCTGGGCGCCAGTTCCTGTTCGAGACGAGCCACGCTTAATCCCACGCTTCCGATATTGGAGGGCTTGGTGACATAGTCGGTGGCCCCGGCGGCAAGCGCCTCGAGCGTCTGGGTCGCACCACGTTCGGTCACGGTGCTAAACATGATCACCGGGAGTTTCGGGTAGGTCTTCCGAATCTCCCTGACCGTCGTGAGACCATCCATCTCCGGCATTTCGACATCAAGGGTGATGACGTCGGGATTAACCTGCGGAATCTTGGCCAGGGCGATCAATCCGTGCGCAGCGGTGCCCACGACTTCGATGTCAGCATCGCGCGAGAGCGCCTCGCTGATGAGACGCCGCATGACGACGGCGTCGTCGACGACCAATACACGAATTTTTGGCATGGGAGGAAATTGCGCTTTGAACGCAACCGCGGGAGACTAGGACAAATAATTAGGCCTTTGCCTGTTCGACGACTCGCTTGAGATCGGCTGCCAGCTTCGCGAGTTCGGTCGCAGCCGTCAGGGTGTTGTTGGCACCTTCCGTCGTATTGCGGGCCGCCGTGGAGACGTTGGCGATGTTGCGCGAGATCTCCGTGCTGCCGCGCGCGGCCTCGGAAGCGTTGCGGGCGATTTCATTGGTGGTGGCCGACTGCTCCTCCACCGCGCTGGCGATGGTATTGGAGATGTCGTTGATCTGGCCGATGATGGTGCCGATTTGATTGATGGAGTTTACCGCTCCTTTGGCGTCGGTCTGGATCGCCTCGATCTTCTGGCTGATCTCCTCGGTGGCTTTGGCCGTCTGCTTGGCGAGTTCCTTGACCTCGTTGGCGACCACGGCAAATCCCTTTCCGGCTTCCCCGGCCCGCGCCGCTTCGATCGTGGCATTCAGCGCAAGCAGGTTCGTCTGTTGGGCAATCGACGTGATCACCTTGATCACTTTTCCGATATCCACACTGCTCACGCCGAGCTTGGAGACGATCTGGTTCGTTTCATCGGCGACTTTCACGGCCATGGTTGCTACCTTGGCCGCCTCGTTCGCGTTTTTCGCGATCTCCTTGACGCTCGCGCTCATCTCTTCGGCGCTGGTGGCGACGGTGGCCACGTTTTTGCTCACTTGCTCGGAGGCGGCGGCGACGACGTTGGATTGCGCAGCCGTTTCCTCGGAGTTGCTGCTCATTTGCTGGCTGACCGCCGTTAATTCCTCGGCGGAAGCCGCGAGAGATTGAGAGTTCTCCGTGACCGAATGCATGGTGCGGCGAAGGTTCTCCTCCGCCACTTTGCGCGCCGTGATATCAGTCGCGAATTTGACGACTTTGCAGACCTGGCCCTTGACGTCGACGACCGGGTTATAGGTCGCCTGGATCCAGATTTCCCGGCCGCCTTTGCCTACACGCTTAAACTCGGCCGTCTGAAATTTACCCTCGTTGAGGTCACGCCAAAACTGCTTGTACTCGGGCGAGTCACGATGCGCGGTTTCGACAAACTTCGAGTGATGCTGGCCCTTCACCTCGTCGAGTGTGTAGCCCATGACCGCGAGCAAATTGTGGTTGGCGGAGAGAACGATTCCCTCGTTTGTGAATTCGATCACGCATTGCGTCCGATTGATCCCCTCGATCTGCCGCTTGCTATTCTGCTCGGCTATTTTCTGGTCGGTCACATCGGTGGCGATTTTGACAACCTTCGTCACCCGCCCCATTTCATCCTTCACCGGCGCGTAGACCGCTTGGATCCACACCTCCTGTCGATCCTTCGTGATCCGCTTAAAGACATCGGCTTTGTTCACGCCGGCACCGAGATCGGCCCAAAACTGGGCGTACGCGGGTGAGTTGCTGAATGTCGGGTCCACGAACAGGCTGTGATGCTTACCTTCGACTTCTGAAAGCTGATAGCCGATGATCTTAAGAAAATTGGCATTGGCATTCAGGACTTTGCCGTCTTTTCCGAATTCGATGTACCCATACGCGCCGTTGATCGCCGCGAGGACGCCCGTCATATTGTGACGCTCGATTTCCGCCGCGGTAATATCGTAACGGACCCCGATGTATTTCTTCGGCTTGCCGTTTTCGCCCATCACCGGCGCGATGACCGCATCGACATAATACGGCGTGCCGTCCTTTTTTCGATTTTTGATGATACCCCGAAAGGTTTTCCCCCGCCCGATCGTCGCCCACAATTCCTTGAACGTCTCCTTCGGCATGTCGGGATGCCGGGTGGTGTTGTGCGGATGGCCGATGAGCTCCTCGCGGGTGTACTGGGATATCTCGATAAACTTCTCGTTGATGCTGAGAATGTCGCCCTTGAGATCCGACTCCGAGACGATGCTCGTTTGATTGATGATCTCGGCGCGCACTTTCAGCTCCACCATCTCCGCGGCGAGTGCGCGTTGGGTGCCGATATCGACGGCGAGGCAAAGGTGCTTCTGCGGTGTGCCGCGCCCGTCGCGCAGCGGCTCAAAGGACAACTGCAGCCACACCTCGCGACCACCCTTGCCGAGGCAGCGGACCTCGCGGGACAACTGCTGCCCGCCGCGCAGCTCCGTCCAGAGTTGCGCCACGGCGGCGCTCGAGCGCTCCACTGACGGCAGGAGAATCCCATACGGCTGACCGCGCAGTTCATCGAGCGTGTAGCCGACGAGCGCGAGAAAGTTTTCGTTGGCCTCCAAGAACGTGCCATCGAGGCTGAACTCGGCGAGCGCCTGTCGGCGCTCCAGTACCTTCTGCCGGGCTTGGGCCGCGTCGAAGGCGGCCGTTTTGGCACGGGCGGCGGACGGCAAGCGGCGGACTACAACGGCCGCGGATTTCGTAGGATGGGCTTTGGAACGGAGCGGGATGGTTTTCATGGGTCGGAGCAGTGATTGAATTAAGAATGGACTTCGTGCGCTGAGGGCATGAGCGAGACCGCGCCAGCCACATCGAGAATGAGCAGCAGGCGGTCGGAGAGTTTGTAAACGCCCGTGACAAGTTCGCGGGCCTCGCCCTCCAAGGTTTCAGGCGGACGCTCGTAAAGTTCAGGATCCACTTCGACGACGTCCCCAATTTCGTCCACCAACAGGCTCACGGCCCCGTCGGCAGTGCGGACGATCACGTTCATTGGGAGTTCACCCTCCGTGCGCTTGGGAAGTCCCAGCCGGGTTCGTAGATCGATCGCGGTGACGATCTGACCGCGCAGATTTATCAGACCGTGCACCACCGAGGGGGCGAGCGGCACGGGTGTCATTTCCTGAAAGCGAATGACCTCCTGAATGGCCTGGACTTCGATCCCAAAGGTGAAGGCTTGCAGGGTAAACGTGCAGAACTGGTGCGTGGCGCTCATCGTAGTGATCAATTGTTAGCCGGGTCGTAAAAGGCCGGGTCCGCCGCGCGAATAATGCCTTCAAGATCGAGTAGATCTGTCACGCGCTGTTGGATAACGACCGACCCGAGAATGCCGTCCCGGGCCGCCGCTCGCTGCACGGTCACCGCCTCGTGCACGATGTCATTAATCCGCGACACCACGAGGCCCACGCTGCGGCCGCGCGCGGAATGCACGACGACTTGCAAAAATTCAGGCACGACATCCAAGGGCGACAGCGGCCGCCCTACCTGCGCATCCACATCGATGAGCGGCATGATCTGACCGCGATACTGCACGACCTTCTGACCGCCGCTATGCTCTACGCTCGAGGCGGGCAGCTCTTCCAGTCGCGCCACACTTGAAAGCGGCAGGGCCATCGGTCGATCACCGCCAGCGTCAAAGAGCAGCAAGGTCTGACAGTCGTCACGGTTCGCCTGCGTTTCCCGTTCATCAGGCTGAGCGCGCTCCCGGACCTCCGAGACCACGTGTGCCTGCTGCGCCACCCCGAGCACGTCGAGAATCAGCGCCACCCGGCCATCGCCCATGATGGTCGCACCGGCAAAACACGCGAGGCCTTTGAGTTGCTTCCCGAGCGGCTTAACCACGATCTCCTCGGCGTCGTTAATCGTGTCGACGACGAGCCCGAATTGCCGCCCGTCCGCCTGTAAGATGACGATACTCACCGCGTCGAGCTCCCCCGCCGGAGTGAGGTGAAGGTGCTCGTTCAGGTAAACGAGCGGAAGCAGCCGACCGCGCAGACGGTAAACCGGAGCGTTGTAAAGGGTCTCAATTTTTCGACAGGCCTCTTCGCCTTCGAGGCGGACTAGTTCGAGCAGGTTGACCTGCGGGATTGCGAAACGCTCTCCACCGCTCGTCACGATCAACGCCGGAATGATCGCGAGCGTGAGGGGGATCTTGATTTTCAGCGTGGTGCCGCGACCGGGTGAACTCTGCACATCCACCGAGCCGCCGATTTTTTCGATGTTGGTTTTCACCACATCCATGCCGACGCCGCGCCCGGAGAGATTGCTCACTTTTTCCGCCGTCGAAAATCCCGGGAGAAAGATAAGGTTTAACACTTCGCGCTCGCTGAGGCGCGCCGCCTGGTCGACCGTGACCAAGGCGCGCTCGATGGCCTTGGCTTTGACGCGAGCGATATTGATGCCCTGACCATCGTCGGCGAACTCGATATTGACCTGTCCGCCCTCGTGAAACGCTCGCAGCAATAGCCGGCCCTCCTCGGGTTTGCCGGCCGCAAGTCGGACCACGGGAAGTTCGAGCCCATGGTCGATCGCATTGCGAACGATGTGAGTGAGTGGATCCTTGATTGCTTCGATGATGGTGCGATCAAGTTCGGTCTCCTGCCCCTCCATCACCAAGGTGATCTTCTTGCCCAATTCCTGAGCGAGGTCGCGGACGATGCGCGGAAATTTTCCCCACACATTCCCGATCGGCTGCATTCGGGTCTTCATCACGCTCCCTTGCAGTTCAGTCGTGATGAGGTTTAGCCGCTGCGACGCCGCCAGCAGCGCCGCCGGATCAGGCTGAGCGACATTTTGAATGATCTGGTTTCGCGCCAGTACCAACTCGCCCACTAAATTCATCAACTTGTCGAGCTGCGTCACCTCAACGCGTATCGCACTTTCCGATACCGAGCCACGGGCACCGGCCGCGCTATCGGCGGCCACCGGCCGCGGTGCGACTTCGCTTGCAGGCGTTGAATCCACGGTGCGAACTTCGGTTTCTGGCTCGTCGAAGAACCCAAAGCCCGCGGCGGGTTCCGCCGTCTCGGGCGCGGCCACCGGTGTCGCTGCGCCAACCGAGGGAACCGTTTGCAAGGCCTGAAGGCGGGCAAGCAACTCGCCGTGGTCCGCCGTGCCCTCGGTGCCGTCGGCCTCGATCTGACGAAGAAAGCCCCGCAACGCATCGGACAGTGCCAGCAACTCATTGATGATCTCCGCATTCGCCTCGATCTTCCCGTCGCGGAGGAGGCTGAGCAGGCTTTCGCCGACGTGCGCCGTCGCCTCAATCCGTCCGAATCCGAGACACCCCGCCGTACCTTTCAGCGTGTGAATCACGCGGAAAATCACATTGAGCGTCTCGGCCTCCCGAGCACCATTTTCCAGCGTCAGCAGTTCGCGGTCAAAACGATCCAGCCCCTCGAAGCTCTCGATCAGCAGGTCCGTGATAAGCTGCCGGAGGACGTGATCAGGAATGGTGGACATTGGAGGAGGCGTCGCGTCGGTGCTCACGCCGGGAGTACTTTTGCTACGACTGCGAGGAGTTGGGCCTGTTGAAAGGGCTTAACGATCCAACCGGTGGCGCCCGCGGCGCGTCCGCGCGCTTTGATCGTCGGATCGGATTCCGTGGTCAAAAGCAGGATCGGTGTCGTCTTGAACTGCGGCAGCAGGCGCGCCTGGCGAGTGAACTCTATTCCGTCCATGCGGGGCATGTTCACATCGGTGATGATGAGGTCGACGTGCCGCGTCTTGAGCACAGCGAGGGCCGCGAGGCCATCATCGGCGCCGATGAACTCATAGCCCGCGCCCGCAAGCGCGAGCTCCACGACTTTCCGCATCGTCGGGGCGTCGTCTACGGTGAGTACGATTTTTCTCATTTCAGGATTTTTGTCAGGGCACGGGTTGCAAAGAGCTGCGACTCCCTATCGGACGAATTTCCCGGCTTCGGAGCACGCGCGTCGCTTTCGCAATATATGCGGCAGAAAAAACAAAAAATGAGCGGCGAGGCCCAAGAGTGAGTCAGAGAGTTTAGCATGAGCTATGGTAGGAACGCAGGCGCAACTGGTTACCCGCTTCCTCGTCTCATCCTATCGCATTTTTGAACGGCTGCTGGAGGAGTATATCTACTCAAACCATCGTAGTCATCCTCTCTAGCGGGAGCCAGAATCGAGCACAGATCGATCAGACAATTTTGGATCGTGATACGGATCGCGAAGCCCCAAAACTTGCAGTCTGAAAAGTATGCTAACCATGAGGAGCGGGCGGAATCGGTCGGCCCGCAGATTATATAAATAGACAATGTGATGGATGGTCTATCGACGATGATCGCAATGATCTGCCCACATTTCGTCGGTGTGACTACGACCCTCCATCCCCCCGCCACCGGTGATAAGCGTATCGGAGTCAGGAAAAGCGATGCCGGTTAGCGGACCTGCGTGAAGCCTTCGTGGAAAGTGGCTCGACCCCTTACTGCCGCTGCCGCCCTATAGCCCTAAAGTCGACCCGGTCGAAAAACTCGGCGATCACGGTGAAGTCGCGTTCTCTGCAATGGCCTCTTCCCGATTAGCGCACCCGGGAGGATGCCATGCCCGCCAAACTAGAGCTGTCACGCGCCTATTGCGCGCACGGCGCGCATCGGAACGGCGCAGCGTGGTCTCTCGTGCAAGCCAACGCTTTCGCGCCAACCCAAAGTCTCATTTCAACTAGCAATTGATGTAATGTTTAAGAGACCCGGGCCTAAACGGGTAAAAATCGCGATCAAGAGACTATCGCCTGCATTAGCACTTTAATTGCAAGTAGGGCGATTATTTCTGCTCCTACATGAATTTGCATTGAACTGATTTGAGCGTCCTGCGACGTCTCAGCCGCTGTTTTCCAAGCGCTTGCGGCCCCGATCCGTCGGGAACGACACATGGCTGACGGCCATACCTTTTTGCCGTCGAATGAACCCCAACTCTGTCAACCTGTGGCGACTGCGTCAGTTGTTCGGCACCCCGCCCTGCACCTTGCGGCCGTCCGCCCTCTGTAAAGACTAGGTCGCCAGTCTGGCGGCCTGCCCCAAAACCCCCGCTCTAACTTCATGCTCGCGGCGCTCGAGGGCGCTGCGTGGCGATTTATTTTCCGCACGAACGGCTCAGCTTTTCCCGGTTTCCATCGATACTTGTATCCCCATGAAATTGTCCCGCTTCCTCACCCTGCTTGTCTTCGCCGTGCTGGCCTGCGTCCCGTTGCACGCTGCTCAACCCACCTACGCCTCCTCGAATGGCTACATCTCGGAGACATTCTTCACGATGAATTTTGATGTCGCGCTGGACGCTGCCAATCCGCCTGCGGCCGGCAGCTTCTCCGTGCAGGTCAACGGCACCGGCGTCTCAGTTCCGAGCATCGTGGTCGACGGTCCCGGGAAGTCAGTCCGGATCAATCTCACTAGCACCACCCTTACTGCCGGAGACATTATCGAGTTCTCCTACACCGATCCGACTGGGGGCAATGACGTCAATGCACTCCAGGGGACTGATGGCGCTGACGCCGCGACCTTTTCGTCCAACACGATTGTATCGGGCGTCCGCCCTGCCACCACCCCGGTCATCAACAGCTCGCTTACCGCTTCCGGCACCTACGGCACGGCGATCAGCACGTACACCATCACGGCGACGAACACGCCGACGAGCTACAACGCCACGAACCTGCCTCCCGGCCTGAGCATCAACACCGGCAACGGCCAGATCACGGGCACGCCAACGGCGGCTGCACTCACGGGCTCGCCGTACAGCGTCACGATTAGCGCGACGAACGGCGGCGGCACCGGCACGGCGACGCTGGTTTTCACGATCAACAAGGCGGTGATCACGGTTTCCGGCGTCACGGCCTCCAGCAAAGTTTACGACGGCACCACGACTGCCTCGGTCGACTACAGCGGTGGCGCCCTGGGTGGCAACGTCGGCGCGGATGCGGTGCAGGCGGACCTGGGCACGGCGACACCCAATTTCTCCGACCGCAATGTGGGTACGGGCAAGACAGTCACGATCACCGGGATCACCCTATCGGGTTCGGAGGCGAATCGGTACACGCTCACCAATCCGACGATGACGGCCAATATCACGGCCAAGGCGCTGACGGTCACCGGCCTCACCGGTGCGGCGCGCGCCTATGATGGCACGACGACGGCCACTTTTTCCGGCACCGCGACGCTGCAGACGGCGGGGGCCGCCGGCTCCGGCACGACCAGCGATGGCAAGCCGTACACCGTGGACAGCGCCAGTGTCACCGGCACGCCGAGCGGCACCTTTGCCTCCAAGAATGTCGGCACCGCCAAGGCGATTACCGTCACCGGCCTCTCGCTGACGGGCACCGGCTCCTCCAATTACACGGTCACGCAGCCGAGCGGCCTCACCGCCAACGTCACCGCCAAGGCGTTGAC
Source organism: Opitutaceae bacterium (assembly GCA_965227745.1). Classification (GTDB taxonomy): domain Bacteria; phylum Verrucomicrobiota; class Verrucomicrobiia; order Opitutales; family Opitutaceae; genus GAS368. Next base: position 1,716,071 of record OZ245769.1, read on the forward strand.
GATCACCGGCTACAGCGCGACGAGCCGCACCTACGATGGCACGACGACGGCGGTCCTTACCGGCACCAGCGCGCTCCTCGCCACCGAGGCCGCCGGCACCGGCACCACCTCGGACGGCAAACCCTACACCGGCGACACCGTAAACATCACCGGCACTGCGGCAGGCGCCTTTGCCGACCGCCACGCCGACACCGGCAAGACGGTCACCATCACCGGTCTCTCGCTCGACAACTCCAACTACTCTGTCGCAACCGTCATGACCACGGCTACCATCACGGCCAAGGCCCTGACCGTCTCCGGACTCTCGGCTGTCGCGACCCGCGTGTACGACGGTACGGCCACGGCGAGCCTGAGCGGCACGCCGGCCTTCCAAGCGGCCGGAACCGCCGGCTCGGGCACGACAGTCGATGGTAAACCTTATACCGTCGACACCATCGCCATCGGCGGCAGTGCTGCCGGCGCGTTTGCTGATCGCCACGTGGGCACCGCCAAAGCAATTACGGTGACGGGAGTCACCGTCACCGGCACGGATAATTCCAACTATACCGTGACGCAGCCCACCGGCCTCACCGCAGATGTCACCGCCAAGGCGCTGACCGTCTCCGGTCTCACGGCCACGGGTACCCAAGTTTACGATGGCACGACTACCGCCAGCCTCACCGGCACGGCGGCCTTCCAAGCGGCCGGGTCCGCCGGGTCTGGGACGACCTCGGATGGCAAGCCCTACACGGTCGATAGCGTGACGATCGGTGGCACGACCACCGCCACGTTTGCCAACCGGAACGTCGGTCCGGCCAAAGCCATCACCGTGTCCGGTATCACGGCCACAGGTACCGGCAGCACCAATTACACGGTGACGCAACCGAGCGGGCTGAGCGGCGCGATCACGGCCAAGGCTCTCACGGTCGCCGGCCTCTCGGCCGTCGCCACCCGGGCTTACGATGGTACGGCGACTGCCGGAATCACGGGCACAGCCGCGTTCCAAACCGCCGGTGCCGCCGGCTCCGGCACGACATCGGACGGCAAGCCCTACACGGTTGATACGATTACACTCAGCGGCACCCCAGCGGGTGCTTTTGCCGATCGTCATGTCGGCACGGCCAAGGCCATCACGGTGACAGGCGTCACCGTCACCGGTACGGACAGCGGTAACTACACGGTCACGCAGCCCACCGGCTTCACGGCCATTATCACGGCCAAGGCGCTCAGCGTCTCCGGCCTCGCGGCCGTCACCACCCGCACCTACGACGGCACAGCGGTCGCGGGGCTCACGGGCACGGCGGCCTTCGCGGCGGCGGAAACGGTAGGCTCGGGTAACTCTGCCGACGGCAAACCCTACACGGTCGATACCATCGTCATTGGGGGCACCGCCGCCGGGGCGTTTGCCGATCGCCACGTGGGATCAGCCAAGGCCATCACAGTGACAGGCGTCACCGTCTCCGGCACGGACAGCGGCAATTATGCCGTTACGCAGCCCACCGGCCTTACCGCCAGTATCACCGCGAAGGCCCTGAGCGTCTCCGGACTCGCGGCGGTGCCGACTCGCACCTACGACGGTACGACGGTCTCCAACCCCACCGGCACGCCGGCCTTCCTCACAGCGGAAGCGGCGGGCGCAGGCACCACGGTTGATGGCATGCCCTACACGGTCGACACGATTGCGATCGGTGGTTCGGCCACCGGTGCGTTTGCCGACCGGAATGTCGGCGCGGGCAAAGCGATCACGATTTCCGGGCTCACGGTGACCGGCGCCGACAGCGCCAACTACACGGTCACGCAGCCCACGGGTCTCACGGGCGCCGTCACGGCCAAGGCCCTCACCGTGTCCGGCGTCACCGCGACGGCCTCCCGCACTTATGACGGGACCACCCTCGCCGGCCTCACCGGCACGGCGGCCTTCGCTGCGGCTGAGGCTGCGGGCGCGGGCACGACCGTCGACGGCAAGCCCTACACGGTCGACACCATCACGATTAGCGGCACCCCTGCGGGCACGTTTGCCGATCGAAATGTCGGCACGGCCAAGGCCATCACCGTGACCGGCGTCACCGTCTCCGGCACGGACAGCGGCAACTACACCGTCACGCAGCCCACCGGCCTCACGGCCAACGTCACGGCGAAGGCGCTCACGGTTGCCGGCGTCACCGCGACCGACAGCGTCTACAACGCCACGACCACCGCGACCCTTGGGGGCACCGCGGCGTTCCTTTCCGCCCAAGCGGCCGGCACCGGCACGACCTCCGACGGCAAGCCCTACAGCATTGATGCCATCACCATCGGCGGCAGCGCTGCGGGCACCTTCGCCGACCGTCACGTAGCCACGGCCAAGGCCATCACGGTGACGGGCGTCACCGTTACCGGCACTGACAGCGCCAATTACACCGTCACCCAGCCCACCGGCCTCACGGCCAACGTCACGAAAAAGACCCTCACAATTTCCGGGGTGACCGCGAGCAACAAGATCTACGACGGCACCACCGCCGTGACCCTCAGCGGCTCGCCCACGCTTCAGAGCGCGGAAGCGCCTGGCGCCGGCACGACTGCCGACGGCAAGCCCTACACCGGCGATACATTTACTGCCGCCGGCACGCTCACCGGCACCTTCGCCGATCGCCATGCCGGCACGGGCAAGACGATCACGATCGCCGGGGTCACGCTCACGGGGGCAGAATCCGGGAACTATGCCGCAGGTGCCCTCAGCACCACGGCCGACATCACCCCGAAGGCGCTGACGATCTCCGGCCTGGCAGCGACGGCGACTCGTACCTACGACGGCACGACCGTCGCGGCGCTCACGGGTACGGCGGCCTTCTCCCCCGCTGAAGCCACCGGCACCGGTACGACGGCGGACGGCATCCCCTATACCGTGGACAGCGTGACCGTCGGCGGCGCCCCTGCGGGCGCTTTCGCCACGCGCCATGTCGGCACGGCCAAGGCCATCACGGTCACCGGCCTCACCGTCACCGGCGCGGGCAACACCAACTACACCGCGACGCAGCCCACCGGCCTCACCGCCAATGTCACCGCGAAAGCCCTTACCGTCGCCGGCCTCTCCGCCGTTCCCACCCGCGTGTACGATTCGACGGCGACCGCCGGCCTCACCGGCACCGCCGCCTTTCTCACCGCCGAAACAGCGGGCGCAGGCACCACCTCCGACGGCACGCCGTACACGGTCGATACGATCACAATCAGCGGCAGCGCCGCCGGCGCGTTCGCCACGAAGACCGTAGGCACCGCCAAGGCCATCACCGTGACCGGGGTCACCGTCACCGGCACGGACAGCGACAACTACACCGTCACGCAGCCCACCGGCCTGACCGCCAGCGTCACCGCCGCTGGCTTGACCGTCTCGGGCGTCACCGCGAACAATAAGATCTACGATGGCAACGCGACCGCCGCGCTGAACCTCGGCACCGCCGCCTTGGTTGGTGTACTCGGCGGCGATGTCGTCACGATCGGCACCGGCAGTGCCGCCGGCGTCTTCAACAACAAGGTCGTGGCCAACGGCAAAACCGTCACGATCTCCGGTATCAGTATTTCGGGTACGGACTCGGGTAACTACACGCTAACCCAGCCCGCGGCCACCGCCAATGTGACGGCAAAGACCATCACCGTCGGCGGCCTCACCGTATCCAGCAAAATTTACGACGGCAACACGACTGGCGCGCCCACCTACACCGGCGCGACCTTCACGGGCGTGGTGAGCGGTGACGTCGTCACCCTCGTCTCCTCCGGCGGCACCGCGACGTTCAACAACAAGACCGTGGCGACGGGCAAGACGGTGACCTTTGCCGGCCTCACGCTCGCAGGCGCGGATGCGGGCAACTACACCCTAACGCAGCCCACGACCACCGCCGACGTCACGGCAAAGAATATCACCGTCTCCGGCATCACGGCCAATACCAAGACCTACAACGGCACGACGGCCGCGACGCTCAACCTCGGCACCGCCGCGCTCGTCGGTGTCGTCCCCCTCGATGTGGTGACGCTCAATACTGGCAGCGCTACCGGCACCTTCAGCGATGCCTCTGCCGGCAATAGCAAAGCCGTTACCATCGCCGGTCTCACCATCACCGGGGCCGACAGCGCCAACTATACACTGACGCAGCCTTCGACCACAGCCTCGATCTTGCAGGCTTGGGTCAATGTCGCGATTACCAATACCGAGCAGACCTACGACGGGCAGCCCAAGCCGGTGACCGTCACCGTGGCGTCCGGCCTCCCGACCACCGTCCTTTATTCCGGCAACCTCACCGTGCCGACTAATGCCGGCACGTACCCGGTCGCGGCCAACGTGACCAACCCCAACTTCTCCGGCAGTGCCACCGCCACGCTCACGATCGCCAAGGCGCCCCAGACGGTGAGCTTCGCGATCACCGGCGGCTCCTTCGCCGTCGGCACGAGCCACGCGCTCACGGCGACGTCGACCTCCGGTGGCCCGATCACCTACGCGGTCACTTCCGGTGCCGCGACGATCTCCGGCTCCTCCGTCACGGTCACGCAGGCCGGCGCCGTGACGATCCGCGCCACGCAGGCGGGCACGGAAAATTACCTCGCGGCCACGGCCGACCAGAGCTTCACCGGCGTCTCCGCCGCCAAGCGCGACCAGACGATCTCTTTCGCGTCACTGCCAAATGTCCCTGCTGACGCGGGCAGTTTCACGCTGAATGCCACGGCCAGCTCCGGCCTGCCGGTGTCGTATACCATAATTAGCGGCCCGGCGGCGATCGCGGGCACCAACAGCGTGGTGCTGAGCGGCACGATCGGCCTCGTGGTCATCCGCGCTTCCCAGGCGGGCAATGCAGAGTTTAATGCCGCGCCGAATGTCGTCCGCGCGCTTGCGATCACCCAGCCCCTTCCGGACATCTTCTTCGGCGACCTCAGTGACGATCCCGGCATCGCGGACGGTCGCGGCGAACTTTTCGCCGGCCCCGGCGCCCGCGTCGCCGCCAAGCGCGGCGACGTGGCGGCGGTGCTCTTCACCGGCACCAACCGCGGCACGGTAGCCATCGTGGCACCGTCTCTCAACCTCAACGTGTCGGTCGACTTCGCGCTCGCGGCCAACAACCAGTACTCGGCCCCCTTCACCAGCGGCGGCCGTGCCCTGACACTGACCGGCACAGTCAACAACGGCTCGCTGACCGGCCGCATTGCCGCTCTGAATGTCAACTTCAGCACGCCAGCGTTGGCCCGCACCGGTGCGACGAGCGGTCTCGCCGGCATTTATGAGACGGATGTCGTCAACAGCGCCACGGGAGGCACGACGACCATCGTCAGCGCCACCGGCCAGGTGCTCGTTGTGACGAGCGTCGGCACCACCGCGACCGGCGCGGTCGGCACGATCGGGACCAACGGCAGCTTTAACCTCACCGGCACCGGTGTGTTGATTGCCGGCACGGTCGACGCGCCCACGACTTCTGTCACCGGCACGATCACGGTGAGCGGCCAGGCCGCGGTGCCGTTTAACAGCCTCTCTGCCCTCGCCAGTCACACGGACCGCTTGATCAACGTCTCGTCCCGCGTGCGCATCGCGCCCACGCGCACATCGATCACGGGCTTTGTGATCGGTGGCACGGAGGCGAAGCGCGTCCTCATCCGCGGCGTCGGTCCGGCCCTCACCGGCTTCGGCGTCTCGGGCGCACTCGCCAACCCGAAGCTCTCGCTCTTCGACGGCGCGAGCAAGCTGCTCATCGAAAACGACGACTGGTCCGGCGCCGATGTGACCGCCGCCTTCGCGCAAGTCGGCGCCTTTGCCCTCACCGCCGGCTCCAAGGATGCCGCGATCCTCACCACGCTCGCGCCGGGCGCGTACTCCGTACAACTCACCGCCGGCGCGGAAACCGGCACGGGCTTGGTGGAAATCTACGATGCCAGCGCCGATGCCGGCGCGGAAACGCAGCGCCTCGTCAACATCTCCACGCGCGGCAACGTCGAGATCGGCTCCGATGGCCTGCTGATCGGCGGCTTTGTGGTCACCGGCAATGTGCCGAAGAAGGTCCTGATCCGCGGCGTCGGCCCCGGCCTCGCCAACTTCGGCGTGGCGGGTACGCTGATCGACCCGCAGTTGTCGGTGTTTAGCGGTTCGACGCTGATCGCCCGTAACGACGATTGGTCGACGCCCACGCCGGTCTCCACCACGCAATCCGTGGCGAGTTCCGCCGAACTCACCGCCGCCGCCCAATCGGTCGGTGCCTTCAGCCTCACGGCCAATAGCAAGGATTCCGCCCTCGTCATCACCCTGGCCCCCGGCGCCTACACCGCTCAGATCAGCGGTGCCAATGGCGCGACGGGCACGGCAATCGTGGAAGTTTACGAGCTGCCATAAGGGCGGAGTCGACTGCACTTGGTTTCTCTCACCGAGGCCGGACGAAAGTCCGGCCTCTTTTTTAGGAACCAAGGCAGCCGCTGAGAACTGTCCCAAAGCCGGCGGCCTCAGATGGACACTGTTATATCAATTATTAGGGCTTTTTCGTTTGGATAGACGCTTAGCGAGCATGTTTGAAAAGCGTTGGCCGGGGGGAGGAGGCCTCTCGCCCTCTCCCGCAAAAGCTGGTCAATCGGCGCGTCCGCGCTGTCACAGACGCACCGTGCGTGACGCTCGGCATCCCCGCCGACGCTCCCCCGCCCCCGCGTGAATTCCAGACCACCCACTGGAGCCTCGTGCTTGAAGCGGACGGCACGGATGCCTCGGCGCACGCCGCGCTCGAATCCCTCTGCCGCGACTACTGGTATCCCCTGTGTGCGTTTGTTCGGCGTCGCGGCACCGATCCCCACCGCGCCCAGGATCTCACGCAAGAATTCTTCGCTCGCCTCATCGCGAGCGACTCACTTCGCACCGCGCAGCCCGAGCGCGGGCGGTTCCGCACGCTTCTCCTCGCGGCGATGAAAAACTTCCTCGCTAACGACTGGCGCGATTCGCAGCGGCTCAAGCGCGGCGGCGGCGTGGAGTTTCTCGCGTGGGATAGCTTGGAGCTCGAGCGCCGATACGCCTTGGAACCCGCCGACGGCGAGACGCCGGAATCGCTCTTTGAGCGCCGTTGGGCGCACGCCGTCGTCGCCACTGCCCTTGAGAGCCTCGCCACGGAAATGGCCAGCGACGGCACGGTAGATCGATTCGCTGCCCTCAAGCGTTTCCTCCAGGGCGGAGAGGCCCCGGGCGCCTACGCGGCAGCGGGCGCACATCTCGGCCTCTCCTAAGCCGCGACCAAGTCGGCGATTTTCCGCATGCGGCGGCGCTATGGTGAGCTCATACGCGCGCGTCGCGCAGACGGTTGCCACGCCGGCAGAAGCCAAGGCGGAGATTCGCCACCTACTCTCCTCTCTCGGCGGGCGGTGAGCTGCGCCCCGCGCAACTTTCCGCCGCACACGTGTAAGGAAGCACGCGACCGGCTCCCATGACGCTCACCACGGACGTTCCTCCCGCGCCGCGCTGCCCACGCTGCGGCACCTCGTCCGCCGACACCACGGCGGACGCGCTCTGCGTGCGTTGCCTGCTCGTCACGGCGCTCGCGCCGGAGCCGGACGACGCGAGCTCGAACGATGCGTTACTCGCGCCGGAGTCGCTGCTCCTGCAGCGCGAATTCGCCGGCTATGAGTTGCTGGGCGAGATCGCGCGCGGAGGCATGGGCGTGGTCTTTCGCGCGCGTCAGCTGAAGCTCGGCCGGCTCGTCGCCCTTAAGGTAATCGCCGCCGGCGAGCTGGCCTCGCCGCGCACCGTCGCGCGCTTTCGCAACGAAGCCGAAGCCGCCGCGCGCCTCCAGCACCCCCACATCGTTCCCATTCTCGAGGTCGGCCATCAGCATGGCTGGCACTTTTTCTCCATGCGCTTGATCGAGGTGGAGACGCTTGCGGCGCGCCTCCGCGCCGGCCCGCCCCCGCCGCGCGCGGCGGCGACGCTCCTCGCCAAGGTCGCACAGGCCGTGCACCACTCCCCCGTCCACGGCGTGCTCCACCGTGACCTCAAGCCGTCCAACATCCTGCTCGACGCGCAAGGCCGGCGCGCTGCCCGACGAGTTTGTACTCCTCGATGAGCTCAAGGGCATCGTCCTGCTGCCGCGGGCGGAGCTGGGGCAGTCGGGGCCGTTGAGGGCCCAGCCCGGCGTGCACGCCACGCGGGTCCCACTCGTGCCGCCCGACTCCGCCGCCGTGCTCGCACCAGCCTTCCTCGGCCAGCCCGTCTCTTACGCGTCGCTCGAGCGCATCACCGCCGCGATTCGCCTCACCCTCCAGCAATTCGGCTATCCGTTCGTTTCCGCCTACATGCCGCCGCAGGACATCACGGCCAGCTTTGTGCAAATCGTGGTTCAGCTCTCCGTCGCCGCCGAGCCGCGCGTCGAGGGCGCAAAATATTTCTCCGCCGACCACTATCGCTCCGCCCTCCGCCAACCCGTCGGCCAGCCCATCAAAACCGTGAATCTCAAGGCCGACCTCGACTGGCTCAACCGCAATTCCCTTCATGACGTATCCGTCGTGGCCGAGTCGGGCGAACGCCCCGGCACCACCGCCCTCAAGCTCCGCGTTAACGAGCGTTTCCCGCTCCGCGTCACCGCCGGCTACAACAACACCGGCTCTCTCGTCAGCGCCGAAGACCGCGTGAGCGCCGGCTTTAATTGGGGCACCGACTTCGGCCTCGGCCACCAGCCGGCTACAATTTCACCGCCAGTGCCGATTTCTCCACGTCGCGCGCCCACTCCGCCAACTATGCGTTTGACCTCCCTTGGCGCCACACCGTCCGCTTCAGCGGCACGTATTCTGAACTCACTGGCCGCGTGGCCGCCCCACTCTCTCTCCGGCCGCTCCTGGCAAACCAGCCTCCGCTGCGAAGTCCCGCTGCGCGCCCCCGCGCCCAACCTTACTCACACCGTCTCCGCTTGTTGTGACAAGCTCAGGGCGAGAAATGCGATTGCAAAGCCGTTTGAGGCGTTGGCCGCGCCGATCTCGGCAAAGCCCAGCCGCGAATGGAAAGCGAACGATTCGGGATTAGGCGGATCGGTATTCACATCGCAGCAGAGCAACCGAGCACCCCGCCGTCGCGCGGTGTCTGCTATTACTTCGTAGAGAGCCCGTCCAATCTGCCGACCGCGATACTCCCGCGCGATCACAACTTGGCAGATATAGAAAAATGGCTCTGCCACCCGACGACGGAGTTCGGCGATCTCGGAATCGTCATAGGCGGATGCCCGGGAAAACGACAGCAGGTAACCCAACACTGTCCCCGTCCGATCCACGGCCACCAGATGGTTGCCGTCAAATTCGAGCAGGCACGCCAACGTAGTCTCATCCAGGGTATGCACGGATGGGTAGTTCTCTGCGTTGAGTCGGATCAGCGCGGCCCGATCAGCGTCACCGAGGGGTCGGATTGTCCAGTCGTTTAAAACCGGCGATGATGTGGCCCTTGGAGTGGTCATCACTTATTCCGTCGCGTCGATCCCATGCACAACGGCAGCGGCACCCACTCGGTCGCCGTTCGTTCCAATGAAACGCGTGCCGACCCTCTCTGCGATGGAACCGATGACTAAATACATGTACGTGGGAGGTAGCGTGCGGCAATATATTCCAAGAACAATGTCAGACTCTCCTGCGCCGAGATGCGCGACGCTCTTTCAGGAAATCGAAGGGGAATCCGAGCCGGGCGGCGATTCGGTCTCCGCGCGTCCTAGAGCATTTTCGATTTTAGATAGACGCATGGAGCGGGAGGAGTGGATTGGAAGCCACGATGACACCACTGAGTGATGATTTGCGCCGACGCATCATTGCGGCGCGGGAGAGCGGTGAAGGAACGAGTGAGGTCAGCCAGCGCTTCAAGGTGAGTCGCAAGAGCGTGGAGCGCTTTTGGAAGCAGCATAGTGAGACTGGTCATTGCCGACCGAAGCAGATCGGAGGCTATCGGCGCTCCCGGTTGGAAAAACACAGCGCGACGCTCAAACGATGGATCGGCCAGCAGGCCGATCTGACCCTGGTCCAGCTCCAGGCACGCTGCCGAGAGGAGCTGTCATTGAGGATTGGGATCAATGCCCTGTGGCACCGGCTCGATCAACTGGGCCTGAGTTATAAAAAAAACGACGCACGCCGCCGAGCAGGATCGGCCTCGTGTCTGCGGTCTACGGCCACCCGCAGTCCCAATTCCTTGGCCTAAAGACGTTTCAGCTTGGAGGTGCGGGGCGGAATCGAACCGCCGGATAGAGCTTTTGCAGAGCTCGGCCTTACCACTTGGCTACCGCACCGGTGAGCAAGAGTTGCGGACGTTGCAGGGAAAAAACTCTTCGCGCAAGCGTTGAAATCAAATTTGGCGACAAGGCGTAACGCCGTGGTGCCATGCCGTCACGCACCCTAGGGCAGAGGCTAGATCACGGTTGGCCGGCGGCCAGTTGGCGCGCCTGCGCTAGGCGTTCGCGCGCCACGCTTAGGCGCGGGTCGACACGCAGGGACGCCTCGAATTGCGGGATGGCGTCTTTCGGGCGGTCGAGGAGCAGGTACGCGGTGCCGAGGTTGCAATGCGCCTCGGCACTCCCGCTACCGCCGGTCAGGCCCTGCTCATAGACGACAGCCGCTTCCGCCGCCCGCCCCGCTTCCAGCAGGACACCTCCGAGGTTGTCGCGAGCTTCGGCGAAATCAGGCCTGAGTTGCAGCGCCGTGCGAAAAGATTCGAGCGCGGCGTCTTTTCGTCCGGCACGGAGGAGGGTGTTGCCGAGATTATAATGCGCCCGGACATAACTGGGATTGGCGCGGATCGCGGCTCGAAAGACCGTCTCCGCTTCAGCGAAACGTCCGAGATCGAAGTAGGCGTTGCCGAGATCGTCATGGAGGTAGGCCCAGCCGGGCTCTAACTTTGTCGCCGCCGCGAACTGTTCGACGGCTTCGGACGTCGCTCCCACCTTCAAGAGCGCTTGGCCGAGATTGTGCCGCGCGAAGGGGTTACTGGGGCGCTTCGCGACCGTATCGCGGTACAGGCCAAGTTCCGTGCGGTAGTCCGCATTGCGGCGCATGGTCATCAAACCGAGCCCGAGCGCTAGGACCGCACTCACCATGAGTGTGACCTGACCTGCGGTCGAAGCACCGCCCTCCCCTTTTTCCCGGGGCGCACGCCAGCGTGCGATCAACCCGTAGCCGCCGATCACAAAGAGCGTCATCACGGCCGCGAGCGGCAAATACATGCGGTGCTCAGCGAGAGTTTGGCGATTGCCCGGTACGAGGCTAGTCGGCGCGAGCACGCAAAAAAACCACATCCCAACAAAACCCCACGCAGGACGACGCCCGAGGGCAAACAGCGTCGCACCCACTCCTGCCATTACGATCACAGCGGCCAGCGCCACATCGGCGACGTGCTTCACCCATTCAGCCCCGTAGTCGAATATCAGCGGGCTCGGCCACACCGCGAGCCACACGTAACGGCAGAGCGCCGGCGCTTGCGTGAGGGCATAGTCCCACCACGTCACGCTCGTACCGAAGCCTGCGGTCCCACCGCGTCCGCCACTTCCCGCCACGAGTAGCGCGAGCAGGCCCCACGTAGCGGCGGCCAGCCCCAAATAGAATCCCCGCCTTACCCGCCATGCCGCACCAAAAGTCCCGGCCACAAACGCGCGGTCGTACAACAACACGATCAAGGGCACCGAAACTATGACCTCCTTTGTCGCGGCCCCCGCGAGCGCGGCCAGCATGGCGATGCCCCACCATCCACGGCGCGAATGAGCACCCGCCCCGACCGCATCCATGACTTCTACTCCACGAATGAAAGCATAGAGCGTGAGGAGATAAAATAATCCCATCAGCGATTCGGCGCGCTGGACAATGTACGTGACGGACTCGGTTTGCAGCGGGTGCAATCCCCAGAGCAGGGCCACCGCGAGCGCGAGGAGGGTTGCGTCGGCCTTTCGCCGACCAGGGCCCGGCATCTCCGCTGGACTCGCGCCGCTCCCAGTTCGAATCAAGGTCCGCCGCACGATGCCAAAGAGCAGGAGCGCCGCACTCGCTTGTATCAAAATATTCACTACATGGTAACCGATCACTCGGTCGCCTCCCAGCGCGTAGTTTAGCGCCAGCGAAAGATTCAGCAGCGGACGCCCCTCCACGGTGATCCCGCGCCCGGAGGGCGGTGCCAACACCTGCCAGCCGAGCCGGCGAATCGTCGGGTTGGAGGTGATCGACGGCCCATCGTCGAAGACGAAGGCCCCGCCGAGGCTGTTCAGGTAAACCGCGCCGACCGCGACCACCAGCGCGAGGGCCGCCCACCAGACCCGAGTCCGCCTTTCGTTGAAAACTCCGGCGCTCACCGCGCTAGTTCTTTACCGACGATGGCTTCACTCCGAGATACTTGAAAGCGAAGTCGCGCCAAGTGGCCGGCTCGCCCGCCGCCGGTTTCAAACCCATCGCCGGGATACTGCCAACCACAGGCACGCCGATCTCACGGCAACGTTCATAGAGCAGTTGTGAGTGTTTCGGGGTGTGCAAAAATTGATTCGTGGTATCGATATTGAAATCGGTCAGCGATGCCGTGATGAAGAGCGGCGCATCGTCCTTCGAGATCAGGCCGAGCATGTCACAATCGGCGCGCACCTTGGCCCCGGCGGGACCGGCCACTTCGTCCTCGCTCTTGAATCCATAGAGGGCCGGGTCGCCGTACCGGCCTTTGAAGCGCTCGACCACGTCTTTCCCGAAGACAACCGTCCACCGATAAAAATCGTACGAGAACTGTCCCGACAGCGAGCCGGCGCAGACGACGCGGGTCGATTCACGCAACACCGGATCGGCGTTCTTCGGATCGGCGAGGTCGTCGTGCACCGCCAGCCAGACGGACGTACCGGCGCCGGCTGAACCGCCGTACGAGGCGATGCGAACTTTGTCCACGTTCCACTCGGCGGACTTCGAGCGGATGAACTGCAGCGCCCGCGCGCAGTCGCGCAGTACATCCTGCATCGGCGCAGCGGCGGAGAGGTAGCGATAGTTGATGGCCGCAAACGACACCCCCGCCTCGAGGCATTGTTGCACCATCCTCTCATCGCGCGCCCGGGATTTGTCGCCGGAGACGAAACCACCGCCGTGGATGTAGATCACGACCGGCGTCGGTGCCTCCGACTTGGCTTGCCAGAAATCGAGCACATTGCGCTCCGCCGGGCCGTAGTGGACGTCGGCGAACGTCGGCGCAGGCGCGGCGCTCGCCTTCGTGGCGGGCCGCTTGGCCGCCGCCATCTTGGCGTAGTAGTCACGGGCCTCGTCTTCGGTGAGCACGCCGTCCTTGTTGGCGTCGGCTTCGGGAAAACGCTTCAACAAGCTCTGGAGCAATTCCGGGGTGAGCACCTGCGCGTGCCCGATGGCACACCAACCGAGAGCGAAAGCGACGATCGCAGAACTGAGGGTGAGATATTTCATGAAAAGAAAATCAGGGAGTGACGCGGAGTTGGGCGAGCACCCGACGAATGTCGTCCGCCTGGGGGCGGAGGCGCAAGGCTTCCTCAAAGTGCGCGATCGCCTCCGCCTTGCGCCCTTCTTCGAGGAGCACGCTGCCCCAGTTCACCTGCGCGTCAAAGTAGTCGGCTCTCAGCTTCACGGCCGCCTCATAGTGCGAAATCGCCGCGCCGCGCCGGCCCAGCCCCACGAGCGTATTGGCGAGATTAAAGTGCGCCGCCGCATAGTCGGGACGCGCGCGGAGGGCCTCTTCGTAGCGCGCTACCGCATCTTGGACCCGCCCATTTTCCGCCAAGGTGTTGGCCAAATTGAAGAGTGCCTCGGCGTAGCCCGGTTTCTGGCGAATGGCCGTTTCGTAGTGCGCGAGTGCTTCGGTCGGTCTGCCGGCTGCCACGAGTGTATTCGCCAGCGAGTAGTGGGCCTCCGCGAATTCCGGGCGCAGGCGCAACGTCTCCTCCAAATGGGGTATCGCCTCTGAGATCCGCCCCGTTCGCGCCAGGGCAAGTCCGAGGCCGTGATGCGCATCGACGTAGTCCGCCTGCATCCGCAGCGCCGCTTCGTAGTGCGTGATAGCATCCGCTACCCGACCCGCGCGCACCAATTCATCGGCGAGCGAACTATGCGCCACGGCAAAGCCCGGATGAATCGCCAGCGCCGCCTCGTGCGCCGTGATCGCCTCGGCATAGCGCCCGGCTTTGCTGAGCGCCTGCGCACGCATCTCATGCGCGAGGGCATTGCGCGGCCGCTCCGCCACCGTTTGGTCCCAGAGCGCCAGTTCGGAGCGATAGACTTCATTGCGAGTCCACGTACCTGCGATCCCGGCCAACGTCAGACCGATAAAAATCACCGCACTTCCCCGCCCCGCCCAGCGATGAATGCCGAGGACCAGCGCGGGCAGAACGGCCGCGAGGGGTAGATACATCCGATGCTCTACGATCATTTGCGTCGTCCCCGGCACAAGGCTCGTCACGGACAAAATCGCGAAGAAGAACAGCCCCGGAAACGCCCATTTCGAGCGTCGCCAAAAGGCCCAAGTCGTACCCGCCGCGAGCCCGACTACCACGAGCACCGCTGGCAAAATGTCCCCTACGCGCTCCACCCAAAACGTACCGTACTCAAACACTAGCGGCCGAGGCCAGACCACCAGCCGCAGATAGTGCGCAATCGCCGGAAATTGCGTGAGCACGTAGTCACCCCACCCCACCCCGACCCCGAAGCCCGCCGATCCACCGCGCGTGCCGCCCGTGCTCGCGACCAGAAAACCGAGGTACAGCCACGTTCCCGCCAGACTCACGTACAACCAAGTCCGTCGGCGCAATGCCTCGCGAAACGTCCCGGCGCCAAACGTGCGGTCGTACAAGAGCACGAGCACCGGCGCCGACACCATCACCTCTTTCGTGCCCATGCCGAGGAAGCACGCGACGACCGCTGCAGTGTACCACCGTCGGCTGGCGACCGATATCCGCGTCGCCCCCACCATCTTCCCATCCGTGCCGGGACCGTGCGCATCGAGGCCGCGCGCGAAGCAGTAAAGCGTAAGAAGATAAAACAGCCCCATCAGCGATTCGGCGCGCTGAATGATGTAGGTGACGGATTCCGTTTGCAGCGGATGCACCGCCCACAGCCCCGCGATGGCCGTGCTCAAAATTAAAATCTCCGCCTCCGAGTGGCGTGCCACCGCCCCCACCAACTCCCCTTGTGTCCGCCGCCATCCGGTCGCCCAATATCCGCTTCGGAGCAAGGTACGCCGCACCAGCCCGAAAAGCGCCAGCGCCGCCGCGAGGTGGATGAGCAGGTTACCGACGTGATACCCGACCACATTCGTGCCGCCGATGGCGTAGTTGATCGCCAGCGAGAAATTCAGCACCGGGCGCCCGCCCACCGTCACACCCACGCGCGGGGTCGTCAGCGCCTCCCACGGCGGCCAGAGCGAGCGGATCGTGGGGTTGGAAACGATCGATGAGGTATCGTCGAAGATGAACGGCCCCGAAAAACTATTCGAATACGCCGCGAGCGTCGCCACCGCGATCACGGCAGCCGCCCACCACACTCCCCGCGATGAAATCGGAGCACGAGGGGCAGCAGTAGCGCGCGCAGGGGCGGCGGGCTCGGTCATAGCTCAGGCTGGCATGAAAGGTCCGGGCATGAAAAGGGCGGACTCGCGTCCGCCCGTGGATCAAGCCTTTGGAATGACTACTCAGAAGTTGAGCGTACTGCTCACCACCCACGTGCGGGGCTGCTGGTCAAAGGTCGCATCTTTCACGCCCGCCCAGCCTGAGGTGTAGTTCGGCAGGATGAGAACGTGGTAGCGGTTGAACATATTGTAGACGTTCAACTGCGTGACGAATTCGTAGCGGGGCCCGATCTTCTTGCGGTAGCTGAGGAGGCCGTCGAAGCGGGTTTGCGTCGGCCACATAAAGAGCTCACGCGGTGAATTGGCCGGATCGGCGAGGCCATTCGGATAGAAGTAATAGTGCCGGTACTGCCAACCCAGCGAGGCGGTGCCGCCCACGGCGAAGCCTTTAAACCAGCCCTCGGTGAAGGCGTAGTTATTCGTCAGCACAAGGCTGTACTTCGCGTAGCCGGTCGATTTTTCGCCCGCGATGTTCGTGACGATCGTGCCGGGTGGCTTGAAGCCGGGATTGATCTGCTGCATCGAGATGGGCAGGCCGGTCGCCCCCGTCAGGATCGGGCCGTGCAGGGCCGTGAGCGCATTATTCGAGGACAGAACCGTGCCGGCGCGCGCGGTGCGGCTGATCGCGCCCGTGACGGCTTGCGGGTTGGCGTAGTAAAGGTCGCCGGGCGTGCTCATCTTCGCGATCGTGAGCGGAATCGCGTTTGCCGCCGTGGAGTCGATCGAGGTCGCCGCACCCGTGGAGCTCACGTACACCACCGCGCCGTCCTTGTAGGTGACCTGGCCCGCGGCATTGGCGTAGAACTGGTCATTGTAGAGCTGCGGAAAGCTGCGGTCGGAATTGACCTGGCCATCGGTCAGCGCGCCGGAGACGCGGATGCGCCAGTTGGTCTTCGGATTGGCCGTGACGGTGAATTCCGCGCCCTGCGTCTTGCGGTCGAGGTTGATCCAGACACTCGGCGCATTGTACAGGCCGTTGAGGCCGCTGGGATTGATGTCGAAGAGAAGCGTGCTGGTGAGCGACGATTCTTCATTCTTCGAGTTGGCGCGGAAGACGGCCAGCGAACCGGAGAGGGTCTTGCTGGCGTTGCTGACCTTTAGGCCGGCTTCCAGGCCCGTGCCCTTCGAGGAAACGGGATAGTCGCCCAGCGGACCCGCCACGTAGATCGGCGGCGGATTAAACGAGGATGAGCCGCTGACATACGCCGTGATTCGCTTGGTCAGCGCATAGTTGGCGCCGACATTGAAATTCACCGCGCTGGTCGTCTGCGTGGAGGTGGTGCTCGGGGGCGAGGGCGGAGCGGATTCGGTGGACTGTACCGAGTAGGCTTGGCCGATGCGTGCGCCGAGGAGGATGTCGAGTTTGTTGTCGAGCCAGTTGGTGTAGTTGGCGACGTACACGCCCTTGTTCTGCGTCTGGCCGAGGCGGTAGTCGCCGAGCGCGCTGATACCGCCCGGATAAAGGCCCTCGGGATTCGTGGGCGAGATCAGATTCTTCTGCGGGGGATTGGTCATCACGCGCACGTAGTTGACGCCATTATAAGTGATCTTGTCGTCGCGACGCGGCGTCCAGAAGGGACGGCGGACCGGACCGTTGTTCACGCCGTACCAGAGCTGCGGCATGTAGTTGTACCCGGTGCCGATGGCGGTGTTGGTCGTGGTGGGGTTGAAGTTGGAATCGGCGCGCACGTAGGCGTAGGTGATGAGTACGCCGTCGGTGCGGATGAAGTCGGCGCCGATGATGCTCTGGCTGTGCACTTTTCCGCCAAACAGTTCGTTGGTGAAGAGCGCCGAGAAACGAATCGCCTTGGTGCGGGCCGGCTGCGTCAGCGAACTCGCCGGGATGCCGCCCGTCTGGCCGATGGCCCACTGGCCGGTGGGATTGGTCGCGACGTTGGGCGCGGCAAAGGTGATGGTGTTGCCCACGCGGTCGTCATAAGTGTCGCGGTAACCGACCGCAAACTGCGTGCTGATCATGCGATTCCACTTCGTATCGGCGGTGAGCGAAGCGATGCCGGTCTTAGTGTACTCGCTGGTGTTCCACACCGAGCCATAGGAGTCGACATTGTCCCACGTGATCTTGCCGTTGCCGATAAAGTTAGCGCCGGCCGCGCCGCCCGCTCCCGAGATGGGCGCGGCGAGCTGATTCGTCGCGAGGAGATAGCGGAGGCGCTGGCCATTGCGGACGTCGGTCGCAGTGCTGAGGGCGGTGAAGGCCTGATTGCTCGTGCCGACGATGCGATCATACTCGGTACGCTCGCCGTTCACCCGCACGATGGTGTTGGCAATCTTAAAGGCGATCTGCGCGTAAATGCCGTTCATCGGGCCCCCCACATACAAGCGGCGGCTGCCCTGGGCGTATTGGTCGGTCGCGGCGAAGCGCACCGCCACGCGATCCGTCGCTACGCCGAGGTCAAGCAGCGCGAGCTTGTGACCGTACTGATCGACTTGAAACTGAAAGGAGCCGAACGGCTTCTTGCCGAAGCGCGCCTGCTTCGCGGTGATATTCATCACGCCGCCGGCACCGCCGACGCCGTAGAGGAGGGACTGCGGGCCCTTGATGACTTCGACGCGCTCGATGTTGAAATTGCTGGTGTAGCCCGTGCCGGTGGAGCCGGACTGAATGTAAGTGTTCACCGGCATGAAGCCCTCGCGCTGCATGGTCGGCGCGGCGAGGCCGCGAAGCGCGACAAAGGAATTGGCGTTGCGGTCACCCGTCTGGTTATTGGCCGCCGAGGGACCGGGCGAGGCGATGGCCGAGCCGGCACCTGCGGAGTACGTCGTGATCATGTCCTCGACCGACACCGCGGCGACGTCCTTCATGAAGGCTTCGTTGAACACATCGGCCGAAACCGGGATGCGATCCAGCTCGGTGTTGAAACGCGTGATCGAGTTCGAATTCAGCGCGCCGTAGCTCTTGTCGGAATCGGCCGCGACTTCAAAGGCCGTGAGCGTGATGGTCTCATCCGTCGGCGCTTTTGCGACGGGCTGCACGGTCGTGGTCGTGCCCGCTTGGGCGGCGGTCGAGGGAGTCGGCGCGGTCTGCGCCCCGGCGGAAACAGCCAGCGCGCCGAGCAACAAGGCTCGGGACGCGCGCGCCAGCATCAGGGGTTTGATCAGGGTCGTCATGGTGGGTAGCGTAGGTTTGCGGGTCGGGAAAACGGACGAACGGCAGCCGCCAAGAAATGCGCCGCCGTCGCAGCAAAAGGGGTGTGGGTAACAGGGAAGGTGGTAACTGCGAAAATCCTCAGCCGCGATGCCGAAATATTCCCGCTGGGTAATTTAAGAAGACGCGCCGCGCGGCCCTCGGCAAGAATTTTTTATAATTATTAAACCGAATTTTACCCCGCCGACAACGCATCCGGGGTAACAACCCGAGATACTCATTTCGCGCGCTTGCGGCGCTTCGCGCGATAGGTCATGAGATGGGGTTCAAAACCTTTTTCATGCCCACCACTGTCTTCACCATCGCCAATCAAAAGGGCGGCGTCGGCAAAACCACCACCGCCGTCAACCTCGCCGCCGCGCTGGCCGAAAAGAAAATTCACACCCTCCTCATCGACCTCGACCCGCAAGCCAACGCCACCAGCGCCGTCGGCGTGGAAAAGCAGGCCGGCCGGAGTCTTTACGGGCCGCTGCGGGGCGAGGGTTCGCTTTTCGAGATGATTACGCCCACGGCTTATGAGCACCTCGCGCTCATCCCGAGCGAGGAGGATCTCGCCGCTGCGGAGGTCGAGCTCGCCCAGACCGAGAATTATCTGATGAAGCTCCGCGGCATCCTCGAACCGCTCCGCAAATCCAACGGCTACCGCGTCATCATCATCGATTGCCCCCCGGCCCTCGGGATGCTCTCGATGAATAGCCTCGCCGCCGCCGACCAGCTCCTAATCACGCTCCAATGCGAGTACATGGCCCTCGAGGGCCTCGGCCAGATCCTCCGCAACGTGGAGCGCCTGAAGAGCGCCCACATCAACGATAACCTCGAACTCGGCGGCGTCGTCATGACGATGTACGACTCCCGCACCAATCTCGCCAAGCAGGTCGTGGACGAAGTGAAGCAGCATCTGCCGGATAAAATTTTCAAGAGCGTCATCCCCCGCACCGTGCGCCTCGGCGAGGCGCCCAGCTTCGGTAAGCCGATTTTCTCCTACGATCCCAACGGCGTCGGCGCCACCGCCTACCGCGCACTCGGCAAGGAAGTGATCGAGCGGTTCGGGCTGGCCGTGAAGTAAACCCGTCCTCCAGTTTGCGGGGGCAGCTTGCACTCTGTCGCTCTCCCCTCACCTTCTGCCGCCGTGCTCGCCACCTTTGACAAATACCGCCAGGCCTTCCTCACGGGATTGCAGAGCAACATCGTGTACCGGGTAAACTTTACCGTGCGCGGGTTCTTTTCGCTCTTCCATCTCGCGGCCGTGATCATCCTCTGGAGCGCGGCCTATGCGGGCGGCGGCAGCCTCGGCGGCTTCACGCTGCAGCAGACGATCACTTACTTCATCACGCTGATCATTCTTCAGTTTTTCATCAGCGCCTTCAACGAGGACTATCAGATCAGCGAGGAAATCCGCAACGGCCTCATCAACCAGTTTCTGCTGAAGCCGATCAATTACTTCGCGTATCGCTTCAGCATCTTTCTCTCCGCTCGGCTGGTCTCGGGCATGATGGTGTTTGTCCCGCTGATCGTGGCCTATCCGTTTATCAAGGACTTCCTCACCTATCCGAAGGATGCCCATGTGCTGCTCTACGGGCTTCCGGCCATGGCGATGTCGGCGATGATTCAATTCAGCATCGCATACTGCTTCGGCATGCTGTCGTTCTGGTTTCTCGAAATCCAGGGCTTCGTGATTCTCTCGATGGCGCTCGAAACGCTCCTTGGCGGGCAGATGTTTCCTTTGGACCTGCTGCCGGCCTGGGCCTACGAGATCGTGCGCTGGCTGCCGTTCTACTATCAGATGTATTTCCCAGCCGCGATTTTCACCGGACGTCTCACCGATGTCTCGGCCATCATGCAGGGCTACGGTATTCAGGCCTGCTGGGTCGTGATCCTGCTCATCGTGAATCAGGGACTGTGGCGCCGCGGCCTGCGGCATCACACCGCCGTCGGAGGCTAACCCCCCATGGTCCACTATTTCAAAATTTGGGTGGCCTGTGCGCGCTACTCCATCACGCGCACCCTGATGTTTCGCGGCGATTTCTTCATCTGGTCGCTCGTGGAGCTCTTCTGGATGACGGTGAATATCCTCTCCGTTAACATCATCTACGACCACACGCAGTCGATCGCGGGTTGGACGAAGTGGGAGATGATCCTCCTCGTCGGCACCTCCATGGTGATCCAGCGCATCCTCTTCGGATTTTTCTGGAGCAGCATTTTTGAGATGGGCCGCAATATCCGCACGGGGAATTTCGACTTCTACCTCGCGCAGCCGGGCAACGTCATGTTCATGGCGACGACGCGAAAGCTCGATCCCGACAGCCTGCTCAACTCCATCGTCGCGATCTCTGTCGTCGTCTACTCGCTGGGCAAGCTGGGCTTTCATCCGTCGATCCCGCAAATCGGGCTTTATGCCCTCATGGTGCTCTGCGGCGTCGTGATCCATTACAGCATTCTCGTGCTGTCCATCTCCCTGGCCTTTTGGCTGAAGAGTGCGCAAGGCATCGAGGGCATCTATTTTACGCTCACCGAATTCTCGCGCCTTCCGCGCACGGCGTTCACGGCCTTCGCGACTCAGTTTCTCTTCGTTTGGTTTCTGCCGGTGGTGATTGTGACCTTTGTGCCGTCGAGCCTCTTGACCAAGGGCTTCGATGTTAAGCTCACCGCGTGGCTGTTCGGCGCCGCCCTCGTCTGGTTTACGGCGGCGATTATTGTCTTTCACCGCGGCTTGCGCCGCTACACGAGTGCCAGCTCATGAGCGAGACCCTCGCCCAACTCCAGTCGCGCATCCGCTACACGTTTCGCGATCCTTCGTTGCTGGCCCGCGCTGTCACTCACACCTCGTACATCCAGTATCATCCCGAACTCGAAAGTAACCAGCGCCTTGAGTTTTTAGGCGATGCGGTGCTCCAGCTTTTGTTGACAGAAGCACTCTACCAGCTTTTCCCCACGGATCGCGAGGGCCAGCTCAGCAAACGCCGCGCCGCACTGGCGAACGGGGCGTTTCTCGCCGGTCTCGCGCGCGAAATCAAACTCGACGCCTGCCTCCTCCTCGGGGCCGGGGAAGAATCCACCGGCGGTCGCGCCCGCGCCGCCGCCAGTGAAGACGCCTTTGAAGCCCTTGTCGGTGCCCTCTACCTCGACAGCGATCTCGCCACTACCCGCGGCATCGTGCTCGAAATCTACGGCCCGTTGACCAATCGACTCGCCGCCGTCGAGAACATCGAAAACCCCAAAGGCCGCCTGCAAGAGCTCGTGCAGCCCGTCCACGGTAACAATGCCCTGCGCTACGAAGTCCTCCGCATTGAAGGCCAGGACCACGCGCGGGAGTACGAGGTCGCCGTCTTTCTCGTCGACCGCAGCCTCGGCACCGGTCGTGGCACATCCAAAAAACACGCCGAGGAAGCCGCCGCACGCGTGGCGCTGCAGACGCTGGCGGCTGACAAGACGTAGGCCTTCGGCTTGGGTGCTCTCCTATGATTCGTGAACCCGGATTTGCCGTCCGGCGATTCCTCGTTTTCTAATCTCCCTCCCATGTCGGTCTCCACTTCCCCGCGCACCAAGCTCACGGGTGTCTGCCCGCCCGCCCGCGGCGCGGTCGTCGCCGAGCTGGTGCGCACCCAGCCCGCGCCCGTCTGGCTCGTGGTGGCGGAGGACTTGAAGGCGGCGGAACACGTTGCGGAGGACATCGCGTTTTTTCACGCCGCCGCCGGCGAGGCCACGCCGCGGCGCACGCTGGTGTTTCCTGAATCGCTGACCGACAGCCGCGATATGCGCGAAGCCTTTGCCGCCTCGAGCGACCGGCTCACCGTGCTTTCGCGACTACGGGCCGTGCGTGGCATGACGTCGACTCCGGACTCGGTGATCGTCGTGACGACGCCCGCCGCGTTGCTCCAGCCCGTCCCCGCGCTTGAAGAATTCGCCACGCGTGAATTCACTCTGACAAAGGGCCAGAAGCAGTCGTTCCAAGGTCTGCTCGAACAGCTCCAGAAACTCGACTACGACTCCGAGGCCGTCTGCGAGGCCCCCAGCCAGTACGCGGTGCGCGGTGGCATCGTCGATGTCTATCCCGTGACGGCCAACCAGCCCTACCGCCTCGATTTCTTCGGCGATGAGATCGAGGAAATTAGGGAGTTTGATCCGGTCACGCAGCGCTCTGGGGCGAGCGTCGGCAGCATCACGCTCTCCGCGTCGCCGCGAGTCGAACTCGACTCGTCCAAGGTCGGCCTCGCCGATTACCTCTCGCCCGCGTCGCACCTCGTCTTGATCGAACCCGCCGCGCTCGAAGAGGAGTTTAGCGCCTTCGCTCGCGAGGGCACCGATGGGCTCACGCCGCTGCTCAACAAGTGCGCCGCCGTTTTTGGCGTGAGCGATATCGACGAGGCGAGTGCCATCCTCGACTCCGCCGCCACGGAACTGACGTGGGACACCGAGAGCCTCGCGCACCATCGCAGCTATCCCGAGGATTCCCTCGTCGCGCAGGAGCGCTTGCAGGTCGAGGAGGAGGCGCGGCGCAATTTCCTCCTGCAAGTCGCCGAGTGGCGCAAGGCCCGCTACGGCGTCGTCTTCGTCGTCTCGAAGGAAGGCGAGGAGCAGCGCACGCGCGAACTGCTCGCCGAGGACACGAAGCTCAAGCACATCAATCCCCGCTTCCTGCGTGGCTCACTCAACGAGGGCTTCCGTATCACGTTTCGTGATACCGCCCGCCTTCATCTCGGCTGGGACAATGCCGCCACCAACGGGCTCGTCGTCGTCACGGAAACCGAGATCTTCGGCCGCCAGCGCCAGCGCCGCCCCTCCCTGAATACCCGCGCCATGGCGCAGCGCGCGCAGATCGACCAGCTCCTCGATTTCTCCGAACTGGTCGAGGGCGACTTTGTCGTCCACCTCCAGCACGGCATCGCGCTCTACCGCGGTCTGACCAAACTCGATACGGCGCAGGGCATCCGGGAGGTAATCTCCCTCGAGTTCGACGACCACGTCACGCTCCACGTGCCGTTGCAGGAGTCGCACCTCATCAGCCGCTACGTCGGCTTGAGCAAGGCCCGCCCGCAACTCGGTCGCATCGGCTCGGGCCGCTGGGAAAAAGCGCGTCAAGCCGCCGAGCGCGCCACGATCGATCTCGCCGCCGAACTCCTTCGCATCCACGCCGCGCGCGAAGCGCAGCCGGGCCACGCCTTCGGCGAGGACACGACATGGCAAAAGGAATTCGAGGCGTCGTTCCCCTACACCGAGACGCGCGACCAGCTCAAGGCCATCAACGACACGAAGGCGGACATGGAGAAGACCCGCCCGATGGACCGCCTCGTCTGCGGCGACGTAGGGTTTGGCAAGACCGAAGTCGCGATTCGCGCGGCGTTCAAGGCCGTGCAGGGCGGTCGGCAGGTCGCCATCCTCGTGCCGACCACCGTGCTCGCGCAGCAGCATCTCAATACGTTTCGCGAGCGCATGGCGGGTTATCCCATCGCGATCGAGATGGTGAGCCGCTTCCGCACGAAGGCGGAGCAAAAGAAAATTCTTACGGCGGTCGCGGCCGGCCAAGTCGACATTCTCGTCGGCACGCATCGCGTGCTCCAGTCGGATGTCGTGTTCAAGGAGCTCGGTCTTGTCGTGATCGACGAGGAGCAGCGTTTCGGCGTGAAGCACAAAGAGCGCTTCAAAGCCATGCGCTCGATGGTCGACGTGCTCTCGATGAGCGCCACCCCTATCCCCCGCACGCTCTACATGGCGATGACGGGCGCACGCGACCTCAGTGTGATCGAGACTGCGCCGACCAACCGCCATCCGATCCAGACCATCGTCAAAACCTACGACGAGAAGATCGTGGTCGACGCCGTCCGCCACGAGATCCGCCGCGGGGGGCAGGTGTTTTACCTGCACAATCGCGTGCAGACCATCGAGCTCGTCGCCGCCCGCCTGCGTGAGCTGATGCCCGATCTCACCATCGGCACTGGCCACGGCCAGATGGATGCGGATGAGTTGGAGGAGGTGATGACGGAGTTTGTCGCGGGCCGTTACCACCTGCTCGTTTGCACGACGATCATCGAGAGCGGTCTCGATATCCCCAACTGCAATACGATCATCATCGAAGGCGCCGACCGCTTCGGCCTCTCCCAACTTTACCAACTCCGCGGTCGCGTGGGCCGGTTTAAACATCAGGCCTACGCCTACCTCCTGCTCCACCGCCACGCGCGCCTGCTGGAGGTCGCGCGCGAGCGCCTGACCGCCATGCGCCAGCACAATCAGCTCGGCGCCGGCTTCCGCATCGCGATGCGCGATCTCGAGCTGCGCGGCGCGGGCAATCTCCTCGGCGCCGAGCAGAGCGGGCACATCGTCGGCGTCGGTTTCGAGCTTTACTGCCAACTGCTCCGCCAATCCGTCGCCCGCCTGAAAGGCGAAAAATCCGCCTCCAATATCCGCGCCAACGTGAAGCTCGACTTCGTCTTCGTCGGCGAGAGCGCCGGTCGCGATCCCTCCGAGGCTGACCGCGGCAAACAGACGAGCAGCTACACCGCCATTCGCGACGCCGAGCATGAGGCCGGCGGTGCCGTTGACGTGGCCAAGATCCAAGCCCGCATCCCGACCGCCTATATCGGCGAGACGCGTCTCCGCATCGATTTCTACCGCAAGCTCGCCCTCGCGGACGCCCTCCCCGCCCTCAAGCAGATCGAGTCCGACCTCCGCGACCGCTTCGGCAAATTCGGCGATGAGATCAAAGCGCTCCTTTTGATCACCGAGATCCGCATTCGGGCGGAACAAAAGGGCATCGTCTCCGTCGAAACCGAATCGAGCCGGCTGAAATGCCTGCGCAATAGCGGCCGCCGCGACGACTGGGTGCAGCTTGGCACGCGGTTTCCGCGGTTGACCGCCCCCAAGCCGCTCCTCCGCCTCCGCGAAATCCTCACCTTTCTTAACAACCTCCCCAACCCGTGATTTACCGCATCCGAGCCGTTTTGACCGCGAGTTACGACGATTTGCCCTTGGGCCGTCCCGCTTTCCAAGGTTGACCGCCCTGCCGCCCCTCCTACGTTGGTCCGAACTCCTCACGTTTCCGAAACATCTGCCGAATCCATGACGCTCCGCTGCGCCAGTCTCACCTCCGCTTTTTTCGCCACCGTGGCCGCCACGGGCGCGTTTGCCCAGGTTGCTGCCCCCACCGCCGGTGAAAATCTTAACTTACGCTATGCCAACGGGATCGTCGCCGTAGCCGAAGATAAGATTATCACCGTGGCCGACGTCAGCCGCGAAATCTCCCCCCTCCTCCCCGGTATCGCCCGCGAAGGCATCCGCACCCAGGCCGAGTACGATGCCAAGATCGAGGCCCTGCAGGATAGCGTCATCCAAGACCTCATCGACCGCGTCCTGATCATCAAGGAATTCAAGAAAGACGAGAAGAAGCACATCCCCGAGGCCGTCGTGGACGCCGAAATCGCCCGCATGCAGAGCGACCAGTTCGACAACGATCGCTCCAAATTCCTCGCCTACCTCCGCTCGCGCGGCACGACCCTGCGCGAGTTTCGCAAGGAGCAGGAAGACGAGATCATCTACCGCTACATGCAGGGCCAGCAGCGCAAGTCCCAGAGCGTCGTCAGCCCGGTGAAGATCGAGACCTTTTACAACGAGAACAAAGACCGCTTCTACCGCGAAGACGAAGTTCACCTCCGCCTCATCCAGCTCACCCGTGGCGAAGGCGACACCGATGCCTCCCTTCTGGCCACCGGCAACGAGATCCTCGCCAAGCTGAAGGCCGGCCAGAGCTTCGAGGACCTCGCCAAGGAGTACTCCAAGGATTCCCGCAAGACCAAGGGCGGCGATTGGGGCTGGCTCAAGCGCTCCGACTTTAAGAAAGAGTTCAGCGATCCGGCCTTTGCGCTCAAGAAGGGCGAAAGCTCCCAAGCCGTCATCCTCCCGGAAGGCTGCTTCCTGCTCTTCGCCGAAGACCGCAAGTACGCTGGTATCCAGCCGATTGACGAAGTCCGCGACCAGATCGAGCGCATCCTCGTCACCCAGATGTCCCGCAGCGGCACCGAGCGTTGGCTCGAACGCCTCCGCCGCAACGGCTACGTGAAGCACTACTGAGCCGTCTCCAGCGCTGCTCGCGGCGTTGGGTGCGAAGCCCATCTTTATATCACTTTCAGGGCGCTCCTCCGAGCGCCCTTTTTTTCGCGAAAAAATTCCGCGCCTCTTACCACCCGCCGCCATGTCCGACCGCGCTTCCTACCTCGCCCGCACGCTGCTCTCGCGCCTGCAATCCCTCGAGACCGTCCTCGCCGAGGAACCCGGCGGCACCAGCGGCCCCGCCGCCTCCACTCGCCGCCGCGAACTCGTCGCCAAGATCCTCGCCATCGAGGCGGGCGTCACCGACGAGTCCAGCATCCGCGACGTCGAGAGCGCCTTGCCGACCGTCAGCCCAAAGTCCCGCCCCACCGACCGCGAACTCGCCAGCCTCGCCGATTTTCTCTGCCACCGCCTCGGCGCTTCGCTCCAGCTTCAGTAAAGCATTCCCGCGAATACGAGCCACCTCACCGCGCCGCCCCCCACCCTACTTCGGCGACACCGCGCCCGTATCGATCCACTCGCGCACCAAGCGCGCAAATTCCTCGCGCGAGATCGGCGGCGTCTTGCGGTTGCCGCCGGGGTTCCACGCCCAGCCCACGAGTTCATCGTGCGCCATGTGTTCGAAAAGGGATTCCAGCGAGCGCGGCCCGTTCCGCTTGTGGTCTTTCAACTGATCCGCCAATTGCTCGTCGCTCAACCCTTCCCACGCCATGCTGAGCGGTGCGAGGCCCCAGCCGGGCGCGCCCGGCACGCCGCTATGCGTGTGGTTGATATTCTGGTGACACGTCGCGCACTGCATCGCGAAGACCCCATGATCATCCGGCCCGCGCTGCACGTTCTGATCGTGGCGCCGCCGCTCATCGCCCTGCCGCGGGAAATTCGTTGCCGTGTGGCAATTCATACAACGCGGATGCCGCAGCACCGTCGCCATCTGCCGAAACGCCGCCGCCGATCGCTCCGCATCCTTCGCCTCCACCTGCCCGGCTCCCTTCGCCTGCGCCTGAGCCTGTGACCTTGACGAGGTCGTCTGCGCAATGATCGCCGCCGCTGCTCCTAGCGCCAGCGAGGCGCCGACCAAGCCACGAAAGAACGGAGAAGAAGCGCGGAATGAGTGCATGGGAATAAACAGGGTATCCCGCTTAGACCGTAAATACGGCCACACGGTCCAACACCTCTTCTCAATTCTCGCTCCCCATCTCCTGCCGCCCGTGGCCGCTGCTTTCCGTGGCAGCCGCCGCGCGGCTCCGCCAGTACTCTTTCGCCGCAGCTTGGTCGACGCCCACATTAAATATTTTTCGTGTACTCCGCGCCGTTCGCCGTTCCACTTCTCGGCTCTTAAAAACATGTCCGACGCCGCCAAACTGACCCCGATGATGCAGCAGTACTTCGAGGCCAAACGCGGCCTCGGCAAGGACACGCTGCTGCTCTTCCGGCTCGGCGATTTCTTCGAGATGTTTTTCGAGGACGCCGTCATCGCGTCCAAGATTCTCGGCCTCACCCTCACCAAGCGCCAGGACCACGCGATGGCCGGCCTGCCGTCCGTCTCGCTCGACAATCACGTCACCAAGCTCCTCGCCGCCGGCAAGAAGGTCGCCATCTGTGACCAAGCCGAGCCCGCCAAGGCCGGCAAGCTCGTCCGCCGCGAGATCACGCGCATCCTTTCCCCCGGCACCACGCTCGCAGCCAATCAGCTCGACGCCGCGCGCAACCACTACCTCTGCGCCCTCGCGCACGATAAGACCGGCCTCCACGCCGCGTGGCTCGATCTCTCCACCGGCGAATTTCGCGTGGCGACCGATCCGCAGATCGCCAATCTCCTCCCCGTCCTCACCGCGCTCGATCCCGCCGAGGTCCTCATCATCGAAAACGAGCGCGAGCGCTGGGCCACCGCGCCGCACGATCAGACCTCCGTCCACGCGCTCCACGCCTTCGCGACCGCGCGGCTCGTCACCGAGTTGCCCGGTTACCACTTCGATACCACCACCGGCGCGAAGACCGTGATGGACACCCTCGGCGTCCTCAACTTGCAAGGCTTCGGCCTCGCGCACACCCACGCCGCCCTCGGCCCCGCCGGCGCCCTCGTTTACTACGCCACCGAAAATCTCCGCACCAAACCCGAAAATCTCCGCGGCCTGCAGGAATATCGCAGCGCGCGCACGCTGCTCCTCGATCCCGCCACGCTGCGGAATCTGGAAATTTTTTCCTCCTCCCGCGGCGCCCGCGATGGCTCGCTCCTGAGCGCGATCAATCGCACCGCCACCGCCGCCGGCGCACGTCTCCTTGAGCGCTGGCTCGCCGCGCCCACCCTCGATCTCGCCGAGATTCACCGCCGCCAGTCCCTCGTCGGCGAGTTGCTCGCCTCGCCTTCGCGCCTCACCTCCCTCCGCGAATTGCTCGGCAGCGTCCGCGACATCCCGCGCATTTTGGGCCGCCTGCAAAATCGCCTCCGCAACCCCCGCGAACTCGGCGGCATCCGCGACACCCTCGCGCAAATCCCCACGCTCCACGCCGAACTCGCCGCCATCTCCGCCAGTAGTTCGCCTTCCTCTGGCTCTCAGCCCAGCACTTCCGGCTCTCAGCTCTCAGCTCTCAGCTCTCAGCTCCAAGAGTTGCCGGCTCTGCGGCAACTCTTGGCCTCCGCCCTCGCCGACGAACTCCCCAACGATCTCGCCGACGGCAACTACCTCCGCGCCGGCTACGACGCGCGCCTCGACGAATTGCGCGCCCTCACCAGCGGCAACAAGACGTGGCTCTCCGACCTCGAGCGCGCCGAGCAGGAGCGCACCGGCATCCGGAGCTTGAAGGTCCGCTTCACGAATAATTTTGGGTACTACATCGAGATCACCAAGGCCAATCTCCACCTCGTTCCCGCCGACTACATCCGCCGCCAGACCACCGTCGGCGGCGAGCGCTACGTCACCGAATCGCTCAAGCAAAAGGAAAAGGAAATCTTCCATGCCGAGGAAAACGCCGCTGCGCGCGAACTCGAGTTGTTCAATGCCCTCGTCGCCACCGTCGTCGCGGATTCCGCCGCCCTCGCGGCCACCGCCGATGCGCTTGCGGAGTTGGACGTCCTCGCCGGCTGGGCGCTCCTCGCGCGTGAGTGGGAGTATTGCCGCCCCGTGCTCGATGAGGGCGACGTCCTCGAGATCGTCGAGGGCCGCCATCCCGTCGTCGAGCAGATGCTCCGTTCGCCCGATACCGCCGCGCCGCGCGGCGCGAGCGCCGGCTTCGTCCCCAACGACACGCTTCTCGCCTGCGACGACGCCCAGCTCGCCCTCCTCACCGGCCCCAACATGGCCGGCAAATCGACCTACATCCGCCAGATCGCCCTCATCACCCTCCTCGCGCACGTCGGCTGCTGGGTCCCCGCCAAGTCCTGCCGCATCGGCCTCGTCGACCGCATCTTCTCCCGCGTCGGCGCGAGCGACGATCTCGCCCGGGGCAACTCGACCTTCATGGTCGAGATGAACGAGACCGCCAACATCCTCAACAACGCCACCGACCGCTCCCTCATCATCCTCGATGAGATCGGCCGCGGCACGTCCACCTACGACGGTCTCTCCATCGCCTGGGCCGTCGTCGAGCATCTCCACCGCGACCCCGCGCGCGGCCCGCGCACGCTCTTCGCCACGCACTACCAGGAGCTCACCCAGCTCTCGAAACATCTCCCGCGCCTCCGCAATTTCTCCGTCGCCGTGAAAGAGTGGAACGACGACATCGTCTTCGTCCGCCGCGTGATCCCCGGCGCCGCCGATCGCAGCTACGGCATCCAAGTCGCCCGCCTCGCCGGCCTCCCCCTCAGCGTCATCGACCGCGCGAAAACCATCCTCGCCAAACTCGAAAGCGACGACACCGCCGTCACCCTCCCGGCCCCCCCCACCGCCAAGCCCAAGAAAAAAATCTCCGTCACCCCGCCGGATGATTCGCAGATGAATCTGCTGTAAACCCTCGGCGCTCCACCAGCCCCTCACCTTCGTCCACGTCTCAATACCCAGTCCGTGGTGTTTTTCCCCCTGCCTTACCTTTCGTGTGTTTCGTGGTTAAAACCGTCTTCGGTTCGTAGTTGCTTCATGTTTCAAATCTTCGGGATCCGAATTGTGCTTACCATCAGACACCCGCTCACGAAATAAACCAGCGTCAGCGGATGCAGCGCGATCCCGTCGCCCAGCACCCACGCCCCGCCCCAGACATCGCGACCGATCCGCCCCATCGCGTAGAGCACGCCGATCAGTCCCACGATCAACACGCTGCTCGGGATCGGCGTTCCTTCGAAGTAGCGTACCTTCCCGCTCTCGTCGGAGAGTTCGTCCGCCGTCGCATTGAAGCGCGCGAGACGGCTGATGCCGCAGGCCACAAAGAAAATCAAAATGATCACGTCGAGCGCCCCGCGCAGCCCGACCGCAAAGCCCAGCGCCGCCGGTGCGACGCCAAACGAGATCACGTCGGCCAGCGAATCGAGGTCCGCGCCGAGCTTCGACGATTTGTGACGCCACCGCGCCACGCGCCCATCGGCGATATCGAAAATGAGGGCGATCGGCAGCAGCACCATCGCCGTCACGATCCACCGCCCCTCCGCCGTCACGAGAAAGTACATCGAGGCCAGCACCGACCCCGTGCCACACGCGCCATTGAGCAAGGTCAACACGTCCGCCAACACAAACGACCGGATCATCGAAAACGGTTTCGGCTTCGGCGGGGGTACGTCGTTCGAGGTCATGGTGCTAGTTATCTCTTGGTCACCCGCCAGTGTCCACCCGTTCCGCACTCCCAAGTCTCGACTCCCTCTCCCGCCTCTTTCTCTTTCCTCTTAATCTTTCTCTCTAACATATCGCTCAATAATTTAACCTTCGGCCTCGCTCGGTAGGCCGCGATAACCCTCACCACTCCCGACCGCTTACGCTTGCCGTCGCGCGCCTCCCTCTGCACTACGGCACTACCCCGCCCTCCTATGATCGTTCCTCAATTCTGGGCCGAAGCCCGCCTGCACCGCCCTCGCGCTGAGGGCCAGGGCCAGATCACCGTGCGCCGCTTCGGCTGGTCCGACACCAGCCAAGCCGATGCCGAGCAGATGGCCCAGCAACGTGTGGCCGAAGCCTTCCGGCTGGCGCTGGACGGCGGGAAGATCCCTCGCCGCGAGCTTAAGCTCGCTTACAACGGCGCTGCGGGCCTGCCCATCCGCGAGGAGATCCTAGCTCGCGACGGCGACAGCGTGATCACGCGCAATAGCTACGGCGCGCATTGCCTCAACACGCCCGACGTCCTCTTCGCCGACATCGATTTCAATCGCGAGGTGGGTTGCGGCCTGATCTTCGGCCACTTCGCGAGCCTGTTCGCCATCGTTGTCATTTTCTCCCTTAAGTACCACTCGCGCGCGCTCTTTGTTTTTGGCACACTCGCGGCCTTGGTCCTTGCTCCATTCCTGGCGAAACTGACCCATCGCATCACCTTGGCGCTTGGTCCCGACCCGGAGCAGACCATCCGCCAGCGGCTCGCGACTTTCCTGCGCCAGCACGGGGACTGGCACGTCCGCCTCTATCGCTCACCGGCCGGCTTTCGCGCCTTGGCGATGCACCGCACCTTCGATCCGCACGCGCCCGAAGTAGCCGACTTTTTCAACGCGCTCGCGGTCGACCGCACTTACGCCCTGATGTGCAAAAACCAGCGCTGCTTCCGCGCCCGCGTGAGTCCGAAACCCTGGCGCATCGGTATCGGTGGCCATATGAAACCACGCCCGGGTATCTGGCCGGTGCGGGCCGAGGCCCTTCCGCAGCGCAGCGCCTGGATCGAAAAATATGAGGCCGCCAGCACCGGCTTCGCCTCCTGTAAATTCCTCGACGCCCTCGGCAGCCGCACCATCGACCCCAAGGCGGAGGCCGTGCGCGACCTGCACGACCGCCTCGCCAAGGCCACCAGCAATCTGCCTATCGCGTAGTGACGTGCGATGGCCATCGCCGCGTCACGTCTTCGCCCGCTTCTGCTTTCTCTTCGGCTGCTCTTTTTCTGGCGACTCCGCCCCCTCCTCCCCGCCCGGCTCCCAGAGCCCGAGCGTCGCGCCGGTCGGATCGACGATGATGCTGAGCCAGCCCATGCCGGGAACCTCCGTCACGTCCTTCAAAATTTTCGCCTTCAGTTTCTTCGCTTTCTTGGTCGCCACGTCGATATCGTCGACGAGCACGTAGGCCATCCAGGCCGACCCCGCGTTGGGCATCTTCTGCTTCATCATCCCGCCACCCACGCCCTGCTCGCCGACATTGACCACGGTGTACGTGCCATCCGTCACCTCGTTGGGGATATCGTCCAGCTTCCAATCAAACAGCTTCGCGTAGAATGCCTTCGCTTGGGGCAGATTCGTCGTGTTGAGCTCGATGTGGACAAACGGGTTCGAAGGCATGGCCAAGGATTAGCGGAAAAGCGGAATATGATCAATCACGAGGACGCGTCCGTGCCCGAAACCACCGCCGCGGCACACGCACTCCCGGCGCCAAAAACTCCTCGCTACTCACTACCCGCTACTCTCAAAAGAACATCGCCTCGCTCAGCGCCGTCGCCGGCGGGAGCAGGCTGGCCGCCGCTGACAGCGTCGTCTTGCCCGAGCCGAAGTCCGCTTCGAAAAGCCCGTGCCCGGCGGCGAAATCGCCCGACCAGCGGAAATATTTTTCCGGCTGGGCGTACTCGAAACTCACCTTGAGCCCCGCGCCCGCGTCCTGCGCCAGCGGTGTGGTCACGTACTTCACCGCATCGAGTTCCGCGCCGCACGCGGCCAAGCGTCGCTGTAGCCAAGCCGTCGCCACGCGTCCTTCGGCCGCGAGGGCGGCATCGTGGCTAACCGTCACGGTTTTCAATCCCTCCGCGAGGCGCTCCGCCGCATAGACCGCGAGAAACTGCCCGAGGGATTGCCGCACCGGCAGCAGCCGCGAATAAACGAGATCGCGCAGCGCCGCGGGATTTTCCCACGGGTAGGTCAGCGCGTCCGCCGGCGCGACCGCGCTGTCGATCAGCACGCGCTTCGCGCGGCTCAGCAGGTAGCGATAGTCCGCGAGGCGTCCGCTCGCGGAAAAACGATGTGCCCAATAATACAGGGGCAGATCCGTCGAGAGGCAGACCGACACCTGGCTTTCGAGAAACGGTCGGGCCGCCCGCGAGTAGCTGAGCATCACAAACTCCACGCAGCGCTTGTCCGTCTTCGATTTCCCGAGGTGGCACTCGCCATAGACTTTCGCGCGCATCTCCAGCGTCGGCACGTCATTGTGGAGCGGGCAGAGCACGACGATGCGGCTCGGGTAGCGCTTCGAGAAAGCGCTGATTACTTCAAACTGCACCTTCGCATCCTCGGGTGTCGTATTGAGGCCGAGGTGAAGGACGACGTTGAGCTGCGTGGCCTTGGCTCCGTCTGTCTCCGGCGCCGGGCGGCCATACGCGGCGCTCTCCGCCCACATCTGCGCGAGGCTCTTGGAGATCGCGCTGACGGGGACTTCGATTCCAGGCAGGGCGTCGAAAATGACGGACATGGCGGCTTAGGGCTGACGCCAGACGTGATGGTTTTTCGCGAGCAGGGCATCCGCGCTCGGCGGCCCCCACGAGCCGGCGGCATAGCTGTCCATACCCGTGCGACCCACACTGCGCCAGTAGTCGAGCACCGGCGTGCAGAGTTTCCACGAGGCCTCCGCCTCGTCGCCGCGGATGAAGAGCGTGCCATCGCCCACCATCGCATCGAGCACGAGACGCTCGTAGGCCTCGGCGGTGTTGGAGCCAAAGGTCGTCGCGTAGCGGAAGCTCATCTTCACGGGCTGCGTGCGCGTTTCGAGACCCGGGACCTTCGTATTGAGGATCAGGCTCAAGCCTTCGTCCGGCTGGATCTGAAACGACAGCGTGTTCGCCGCGAGGTCAAAGCGCGCCGTCTCCCCGGCAAACAACGTCCCCGGCGGACGCCGGAAATTGATCGCGATCTCCGACACGCGGCGCGCCATGCGCTTGCCGGAGCGGAGGTAAAACGGCACGCCCTGCCAGCGCCAGTTGTTGATCGAGAGGCGCAGGGCCGCGTAGGTTTCCGTGCCCGACTGCGGCGACACGCCTTCTTCCTCGAGGTAACCGGGCACCGCTTTTCCGCTCAGCATCCCCGCCGCATATTGCGCGCGCGCCACATCGCCCGCCGGGCCGATCGTGAGTGGCTGGATGGCCTTGAGGACCTTTACCTTCTCGTCGCGGATGGCCTCGGCATCGAGTGAGCCGGGCGGCTCCATCGCCGTGAGCGCGAGGAGTTGCATCGTGTGATTCTGGATCATGTCGCGCAGGCAGCCGCTCTGCTCGTAGTAGCCGCCGCGCTTCTCCACGCCGACTTCCTCGGCCACCGTGATCTGCACGCTGTCGATGAAATTGCGGTTCCACAGCGGCTCGAAAATCGCGTTGGCAAACCGCTGCACCAACAAGTCCTGCACCGTCTCTTTGCCGAGATAATGATCGATGCGGAAAACCTGGTGCTCCTCAAACACCGAGCGGATCGTCGCATTCAACTCCCGCGCGGAGGTCAGGTCTTTGCCAAACGGTTTCTCGATGATGACCTTCGAGTGCTGCGGCGTGCCGAGGTGCGAATTCGCGAGCCCGCTCGCGCCGAGATTGAGTAAGATCGGCCCAAAGACGGACGGCGGCGTGGAAATGTAGAACAGCCGCTGCACATCGCGGCCCAGCTTCTTTTCGATCTCGGCGATGTGCTGCGCGAGTTTGTCGAACGACGCCTTGTCGTCATACCCGCCGGCGACGTAGCTCGTATTGTTCGCCACGCGCGACCACACGCCGTCGTCGAGTTCGCGCCGGGAAAACTCCTTGATCGCATCCGCCGCCAGCGTGCGAAACTCCTCATCCGGGATCGCCTTGCGGCCGTAGCCCACGAGGAAAAAATCGGCGGGCAGCAGCCCATCGAAGCCGAGATTGTAGACCGCCGGGATCAGCTTGCGCGCCGTCAGGTCGCCCGAGGCGCCAAAGATGACGACGACCGTCGGCGGTGCGCCGCGATGCTTGCTGAGCCCATGCAGGAACGGATGACGCTGTGTATCGGCCATGGCGGAAGTGAGTTTCGGTTGGCGCTCCGCTGAGGCAAGGGAAATGCCGGATATGACTGGAGCCCCACGCTATTACGTCATGCCTCGCGAAACGCAAATCCCCCGCCCGAAAGCCGCTCGCGCCACCCGGGCATGAAGCCGGCTCATCGATCCGATGAGAACCTTTCGCCGAATCCTCCAGCCCTTCGCGACCCCTCCCGCCAACCCGCCTACCCCTGATCGTATTTCGAAAACATCCCCACGTTCTCAAAATGCAAAATCTCCGGCTCCCCGTTCGCCACCTCACCCTTCGCCGCCGGTAGGGCCACTTCCACGACATCGAGCCGAAAGGTCCGCGGCCTTTCCTTGAGGTGTCCGAGGTACACCTTCGCCGCGCGCTTTAACACGGATTTCTTGCGCGCGTTCACCGCATGCACGCCCGGCACGAGCGCCGCGGCCGAGCGCGTCTTCACTTCGATAAACACCAGCGTCTCGCCGTCGCGGCACACGAGGTCGATTTCATCGCGGCGGTCGTGCGGGCTGCGCCAGTTGCGCGCGACGATCGTCATGCCGCGCTCCCGTCGGAGCCAGTCGGCCGCGAGCTTTTCCCCGCGCGCGCCCGCGCTTTCGGGCGCGCCGCCCAAGATTCGTTTGAGCCAGGAGAGCATGCGGGTGGGCGGGTAGTGCAGTGGGGGGTGTTTGCTTAAGTAGGGGCCGCGCAGGTTTCTCGTTGTGCGAGAGCCGTCGTGCGCTGACAATCCCAGACCACCCTCCCCCGTTTCTCTCGCGTCTCATGGCATCCACTAATATCGCCGGCACGCTGCGCCGCTCGTTGCTCATCAAGGTCATCTCCAAGCCGGCCCCCAGCCGCGAGGACGTCGCCTCGGTCATCGAGCTCACCGCCGCCAAGGTCGTCGAGGCCCTGCAGGCCCAGTCGATGACGTTCTACATGGTCGAGGGCAACGAGATCGCCTTCAAGCAGGTCTATTACTCACCCACCCTCTGGGCCGGAGAACCCGCCAAGCACAAGAAATTCGAGGAGACCGCCGCCAAGCTCCTCGCGCTGAAAATCCCCACCGGCAAGGGCATCGTGGGTAAGGTCGTCGAGACTGGCGAACCCATCTTCTTCCGCAACAGCGAGAGCCAGGCGCCGTTCATGGCGTCGATGGCGCAGAACACCGGCTTCGAGGTGCGCTCGATGCTCACGGTCCCGCTCAAGACCACGATCACGCTCGGCGCGATCCAGGTCCTCAACAAGGAGCTCTCCGCCGGCACCGAGGGCGAGTTCACCGAGCGCGATCTCGTCCTCCTGAAGGAGGTCGCCGAATACTCCTCCACGCTCATCCACCGCATGGTGGACCCCAAATTCGTCCCCAACGCCGAGGACACCGCGCGCTTCGTTTCCAAGCTCACCGATCTCCCGCTCGTCACGAAGATCGAGGAGATCGAGATCGATGAGAAGCTCATCGAGGTCACCGGCGACGCGATCATCCGCCGCGAAGGCATTTTTCCCCACAAGCGCCTCGGCCCCAATTCCGTCGCGGTGCTGATGACCAACCCGCTCGACTACGGCAAACGCGAGTCCTTCTCGCAGGCCACCGAGCAATCCATCGAGGATGTCAGCGTGGTCTCCGCCACGTTCTTCGAGGCGATGGTCAAAAAGTTTTTCAAGGAGGCCAAAGCCACCGCCGGTTCCGAGGAGGTCGATATCGACTCCGTCACCGACATCATCAACAGCACCTACTCCACCGAGGGCGGGGCCGCCGAGATCAGCGCCGCCGATCTGGAGAATGAAGACTCCGCGCCGATCATTCAGCTCACCAATCGCATCATCGAGGATGCCTACGTGTGCGGCGCGTCCGACATCCACATCGAGCCGATGGAGAAGGAGCTCCTCATCCGCTACCGCATCGACGGTCTGTGCCAGGAAAAGCTCCGGCTGCCCAAGGCCGTGGCCAATTCCATGATCACGCGCCTCAAGATCATGTGCAACCTCGACATCTCCGAGCGCCGGTTGCCGCAGGACGGCCGCATCGTATTCAAGAAGTACACGAAGAAGAACATGAACATCGATCTTCGCGTCGCCACCGGCCCGATGAAGGACGGCGAGAAGGTGGTCATGCGTATTCTCGACAAGTCCAAGTCCACCCTGCCCCTCCCCGCGCTCGGCTTCTCCGACGAAAATCTCGCCAAGTACCGCGAGTGC
Source organism: Opitutaceae bacterium (assembly GCA_965227745.1). Taxonomy (GTDB): domain Bacteria; phylum Verrucomicrobiota; class Verrucomicrobiia; order Opitutales; family Opitutaceae; genus GAS368. The sequence goes on from OZ245769.1 coordinate 1,754,053, forward strand.
ATCCGCCAGCCCTACGGCATGATCTTGCACTGCGGCCCCACCGGCTCCGGCAAATCGATGACGCTCTACTCCGCGCTCGGCGAGGTAAACACCCCCGACGTCAACATCCAGACCGCCGAGGACCCCATCGAGTACACGCTCGCCGGCATCAATCAGATGCAGATGAACCGGCAGATCGGCCTCACCTTCGAGCGCGCCCTGCGCTGTTACCTCCGCATGGACCCCGACATCATCCTCGTCGGTGAAATCCGCGACAAGGAAACCGCCCAAATCGCCGTCGAGGCCGCGCTGACGGGTCACTTGCTGGTCTCTACTCTGCACACCAACGACGCGCCTTCCACCGTCTCTCGTATCGGTGAAATGGGCGTCGAGCCTTTCAATATCTCCGCCTCCCTCGTCTGCGTGTGCGCCCAGCGCCTGCTCCGCCGCGTCTGCAAAAACTGCAAGATTCCCTACGAGCCCAAGGGCCGCGAACAGGACATCCTGCAGAAAGCGCTCCAGTGGAGCGGCCAGATTTACAAGGCCAATCCGCAGGGCTGCCCGACGTGCAGCGGCACCGGCTATAAGGGCCGCGTCGGTATCCACGAACTCATGACAAACTCCGAGGAGTTGGTGGAAGGCATTAACAACGAGGTCGAGGTCGCCACGCTTAAGCGCATCGCGATGAAAAACGGCATGAAGACCCTCCACCAAGACTCCGTGCTCAAGGTCAAGATGGGCCTCACCACCCTCGAGGAAGCCCTGAGCAACGTCCCGCCGGATTTGATCTTGTAAGCGGGGCGGGCCGTACCCATCGAGTGCGCCACCACTGCGTCACTCTCGTTGTCCCGCTTACACCAGCAGCTGCTGAGGTTTTGACTTTCTGGTAGCCGCGAGCGTAAGCGAGTGGCGGTGTGGCTATCGTCCAAATCTCGACTGACGCTGGTATTACTTTTTCCCCGGCGTCGGCTTCCACTCGGCCAGTCGGGTCTTCGCTTTGGCGAGTTCCGGGTTCCGCTTCAGTACTTCCTCCACGAGCGTGATCGCTCCCGCCTTGTCCCCGGCGGCGTAAAATTGCTCCGCCTGCTCGATGAGCGTCAGCGAACGGTCGGTGTTGCCGTTGAGGTAGAGTCGGGTGGCTGCCTGCATCGCGAGGCGTTGCCCTTGCGCTTGGGCGATGCGGACTTCCGCCATGCGCAGGTCGCTGTCGCGGCGGTCCAGCCACTCGGGGCGGGGCCTGATACGGCGCGCCTCGGCCATGCGGTTCGTCGCCTCCGCCCATTGTTTGTTTTGCAATAGGAGCGTGAGGCTTTGCAGGAATTCCGCTTCCCGCAGGTAAATGGATTCCGATTTTTGGACTACACTCGTTTCCTTCTTCGGCGCGAGCAGCTCGGCGATTTCCCGTTTCTGCGTCTGCACCCACGGGCTGTTGGGAAACGAGACCTCCGCCATCGCCACGAGATCGCGCGCCACTTCAACCCGCCCAGCCAGCCGCATGGCGTCGACCGTGGGCTTGAACAACGTGAGCAGCCAGGGCCGGCTGCGGAAAAAATCGACAAGCGCGGTCTGAGGCGCATCGGTGCGCGCGTCGATGACGGCCAAGAGTCGGGTCATCCAGTCGTACCAGAGCTGTTCGCGAGGGTTCGCCGATTTGGCTCCCACGTCGGGTTTGATCTTGGCGAGTTCTCGCGTCGCCTCGGCCCACGCTCCCTGCTGCACCGCGAGTTGCACTTTCAGCACGCGCAGTGCTTGCAGCGGATAGCCGCGCTCCACCGCCGCCGTCATCACCCGATCGAAAAGTGCCGTCGCGCCGATCTCCGCAAGCGGTTCGGCCAGCATCTGCAAATTCGCCGGCGTCCCGCCGTAGCGAAAGATGAAATCATCCAGCGCCGCGCTCGCCGACTCGCCCCGCCCCGCGAGCGCCCGCTGCACGATGCCAAAGGTCGCCGGCCGGGGATCGCCAGGCATGAGCGCCCGGAATTCCTCGATGGCCTTCTCCATGTCGTCTCCACGACCGGCATCGCGCAGGGCGCGCACTTGCAGCCGGCGCACGATCTTTAGGTCAGCGTCGGGCTGGCGCGACCACTGCTCGAGAAAATCCACCGCTTCGGGCACGCGTTTGAGCTCGATGAGCGCCAGAACCTTTTGCTCGTTGGCGGCCGTTCCTAAATCGTTCTTCTCCGCCCAAGCCAGGGCGTCGTCGGCGCGTCGCGCACTGAGGAGCGCGGAAAATTTTTGCGCGGCCAGCCAGCGGCGTTCGAGTCCGACCGTGTTGCTCTGCATCGAGGGATAGTACCGGTCGACGAGCGCGATGATGGTCTCGAAATCCTCCCCTTGGCCCGCGACGTCGATGTAGCTCTGGATGTAGGCGCGTCCCGGATACTCCGCCGTGAGGCCGTCCTTCAACAGCGCCAGCGCGTCTTCGCGCTGATTCATGATCACATTATACCGGGCCAGTGAAATCCGCCCCTTCAAGTCGCCGGGAAACAGGGTGAGTCCCAGCCGCAGCAGTTTCGCGCCCTCCGACCAGCGCGCGGCCTTGATGAGGTCCTGCCCTTCGGCGATAAAGGCCCGGCCCTTTTTCTCGCGCACTTCTGAGCGTCGCAAGGGGTACAACAGTGCGTCGGTGTAGCCGAGTTGGTTGTACGGATTCTTGCGCCAGATGGAAACCACCACGGAGGTTCCGATCAAGTACATCGCCACCACCAGCGCCATCCCCCACAGCATGACGCCGCGCAGGCTGATCGCCAAGCCGCCCTCCCGCTCCCCTTCCGCCCGGTCGTAAAAGCCGAACAAGCCGAAATACCAGGAGCCCTGGATGACTTTCGAGGCCCCCCAGATCAGCTTGATGCGACGCGGCTTCATCGCGACTTAGCGCGAGGCACTTTCGAATTTCGCCCCGCGCACGGATTCCGCGATGTTCTGCGGGTGCGGCTCGATGTCGCCGTGCTCGTTGTTGAATTTCATCGAGACGGTCTTCGAGACGCCGCGCTCTTCCATCGTCACGCCGTAGATCGCGCTGGCCGCCGAGACGGTGCGCTTGTTGTGCGTGATGATGATGAACTGCGACTCGCCCACGAACTTCTTCAACAGCTCCGTGAAGCGGCCGATGTTCGATTCGTCGAGCGGCGCGTCCAACTCGTCGAGCAAGCAGAACGGCGAGGGCTTCACCATGTAGAGCGCGAAGAGCAAGGCGACCGCCGTGAGCGTCTTCTGTCCGCCCGAGAGCAGCGTGATGCCCTTGAGCTTGGTGCCGGGAGGCTGGGCGACGATCTCGATGCCGCTCTCGAGGATATCCTCGGCCGCGATCAGCTCCAGGTGCGCCCGCCCGCCGCCGAAGAGCGTGAGGAAGGTGTATTCGAAGTTTTTCTTGATCTGCTCGAAGGTGACTTGGAACTGCTGGAGCGAGGTCTGGTTAATCTCGTCGATCGCCTTAATCAGCTCGGCCTTGGCCGTCGTGAGATCGTTGACTTGTCCTTGTAGGAAGTCGTGGCGCTGCTTCAGTTCGGCGTACTCCTCGATGGCGACGAGATTGACCGCACCCATGCCGGCGAGGCGCTGGCGCAGAGCATCGGTCTCGACCTTGATCGCGGTCCAGTCCGTGCCGTCGAGCGCCGCGAGTTCTTTCTCGGTGGGCTCGCCGCGATTTTCCTTTTTCTTGCGGCGGCGTTTCGGCGCAGCCTCACCCTCCGCCGGAGCGGCTCCGTCGGTGGCCGGCGCCGCCAAAGCGGCGGCAGGCGCGGCCTCGCCCTCGTCTTCATCTTCGTCGAGGTCGAGCGGCTTCACGCCCTCGGGCTCATCGTCGGAATGCCAGAGTTGATGCTTCCACTGCACCGTGGACACATCGGTCTGAAATTCCCGCGTCACTTCCTCGGCGAGGAATTGGGCGCGCTGACGATTTTCCGCGAGTTTGATCTCGTGCGTGCTGAGTTGGCTGTGGGAGGCGTCGGCCTCCTGGCGCACGCTGACCTGTGCGGCTTCGAGGGCGTTGATCTCACGCTCGACGTCGACGAGGCCCATGCGCACCGACTCGACCTGCTCTTGCGCGACGGAAAACGTCTCCGCGATCTGCGCCGCACGGGCGCGCTGCTCGGAGGATTCGCGCTCGAGCTCCGCCGTCTGTTCCGTCCACGTTTCGATCTCCGTCTGGCGCTGCACGAGCAGTTCGCTCAATTGCAGGCGGCGGCGCTCCATCTCGCCGAGACCGCGGTCGAGGACTTCGACTTTTTGGCGGCGCTCCGCAAGTTCGAGGCGAGCTTGAGCAAGAGTGTCGCGCTTCACGTCGCGATCGGTGCGGATCTCGTTAATGCGCGTCTCCAGATTCTGGATTTTCGCACGCTGCGCATTCGCGACGCTGTCCGCCTCGGCCAGGCCGGCCTGGGCCTTTTCCCAGCGGCTGTGCGCCTCATTGCGCGCCTGCTCGAGCGAAACGAGTTCGTTCTCCATCCGGTTGAGTCGATTGCCGATATCCTCGGCGGCCCGTTGCGCATTGCGCTGCTCGGCCTGCGCAGAGGCCAGGGCCTGCGTCGCCGTCAGCACATCGGCTCGGCTCTGCTCGAGGGCCTGCTCCGCCTCGGCGAGCCGGGCATTGAGCGCGTCGATCACGGCCTTCTGGTCGTCGTGCGCCTTTTGGTCGTCCGCGAGCGCCTTGCTCGTTTCGCGCATGTCGATTTCGCGCTGCACGATGCTATTGGCCGACTTCTTGGAGCCATGGTGGCCGCCGTAAACGAGGCCGCGACGGTCCACGAGGTCGCCCTTGCGCGTGACCACGGCGAGGAAACTAAACGCCGGGTTGGCCTTCCAAAATTCGAGAAACGCCCCGAGGTCCTCCGCCACGTACGATTCACGCAGCAGTCCCAACGCCGGGTGCGCGGGATCGGTGTCACCCACCGCCTGCAGCGCCGGGATCAGGCCAGCCGGCAATTCCCCGGCATTCGCCACGCCGCCACTCAGCTCCGCGACATTCAGCACCGCCGAGCCAATCTGCTCCGCGTCCAACTGCGCGAGGATGCGCTGCGCCGTCGCGAGATCGCTCACACTGATCGCTTCGGCGGCGGAACCGAGGAGTGCCTCGATCGCCTTGCCAAACTCCGGCTTCACCGCGAGGCCCTGCGTGATGGGCGTGGGCTTCGCGCCTCCTTGCAGCGCGCCGTCGAGGCGGCCTTGCAAGACGGCCTTGGCGCCTTCGCCGAAGCCTTCCCATCGCTCTTGCAATTGCTGGAGCAAGCGCAAGCGCGCGGTGCGCTGCGCGAGCGTACGATCAATTTCGGAAAGTTTGCGCTGCGCCTCGCGAAACTCCCGCGTGAGATCCGTGATCGCCTGCTGCGCGGCGGCGGCTTCGCCTTGCACACGCGATTTATCCGACAGCGCCGCCTCGGCCCGCGCTTCCATCTCGGCGGCCATTTGCGCGACCCCGGTTACTTCCTGGCGCACCGCTTCGGTCTCCTGCGCGAGTGATTCGTGCTTGTGGACGCTGGTCTTCTGATCGACCTCGTAGCCCGAGCAATCCGTGCGGAGGCGCGCCACCGTGCTATCGATCTGGAGGAGCTGAAATTTCGCCTGATTGAGTTCCTGCTCGAGCTTGCTCAGCTCGCCGTCGGCGATGGCCAGCTCGCGGTTGCGCTGTTGGAAAATGGCATCGCTGCTGCCCAGCAAGCCGAGCTGCATCTGCTTGTCCTGCGCGCCGGTGTCGACCTGCGAGGAGACTTCGCGGAGCTGCATTTCGACTTCACCCAGATTGTCGCGCGACGACGCGAGACGATCCTCGAGACCGCTGCGGCGGATCTGCGCGAGATTGGCGGCGTTTTCGGCGGCCTCCTTTTGCGAACGCAAATCGAAGACGGCCTGCTGCGCATCCTGCACGCGCTGGTTGAGGCGGCTGCGCTGCTGTTTCTTTTCGTCGAGCTGGGTTTGCTGCGTATCCAGGCTTTCCCGACGCGCATCGGCGTTGGCCCGCAAAGCGGCGACCTTGGTTTCCAGATCGCCGAGCGTCGCGCTCAACTCCGCGTGGTGATAGCTGCTCCACGCCAGCGCGAGATGGCGCAGGCGGTGCGTGAGGCGCTTGTAGCGCATGGCCTTGGCGGCCTGGCGGCGCAGCGAGCCGATCTGGCGCGAGACCTCGCCGATCACGTCGGCCACGCGCGCCATGTTGGTGTCCGTCAACGCGAGCTTCTGGAGCGCTTCGCGGCGCGCCGACTTGTACTTGGTGATGCCGGCCGCCTCTTCAAACACCGCCCGGCGCTCCTCCGGCTTCGACGACAGGATCTGGTCGATCTGGCCCTGCGCCATGATCGAGTAGCTCGTCCGGCCGATGCCGGTGTCCATGAAAAGCTTTTGAATGTCCTTCAGGCGGCAGGGCTGGCCGTTGAGCGCGTACTCGCTCTGGCCGTCGCGATGCACCCGGCGCATGATCTCGACCTCGTGAAACTCCGTGCCGAGCTGCTTCTCACACTCGGTCAGGAGCAGGGAAACTTCGCAAATCTGGGCCGGCTTGCGCGTGTCGGCGCCTTCGAAAATGACGTCCTGCATCTTGCCGCCACGGAGGGCCTTGGCGCTCTGCTCACCGAGCACCCAGCGGATGGAATCGGCGACGTTGGACTTGCCGCAGCCATTGGGCCCGACGATGGCAGTCACGCCCGGTTCGAAGCGGAGGGTCGTGTTGTCGGCAAACGATTTGAAGCCGTGGAGCTTGAGCGCCTTGAGATACATGCAGGATGGAAACGGTCCATTCAAAGACCCCCTATCCGCCCCGCAATGGAAAAACTGGCGAGTTGTTCACACTCGCCTCACACCCCGGCCGGCCCCGCTCAAATCTTCGGGGGCGCCGCGGGCGCTTTTTGGCCCAAAATCGAATCGGCGTCGCCCATGCCCTTGCGCATGAAGTCCACGGTCTGGGCATCGCTCTTGATGCGCACCTTGGTTTCCTTCGCCGAGTCGCGGCCGATGTAGTCGGCGGTGGCGGAGGCCATGATTGGAAGGTATTTTCGGATATCCTTACTTTGGTCTTCCGTGCTCGTCGAGACACTCCAGATCTCGGCCGGCGCGCGCCCCTCGGAGGCGGGCTTGTTTTCGCGCGCGGAGATGCGGAGATATTTTTCGTAAACCGTCACCATCTGCGGCACCTCGTCGAACCCGACGAGCTCGGAGCGCGGAGATTGGTACACGGCCACCGTGCGATAGCTGGTATTGCCGCGCGAATCGACGACCGGCACCTGCTCGTAGCGCACGCCCCCGCCGACCTGCGCGTAACGCGGCACGCTCACCGTCTCCATCTTGGAACGGGGCGCATCGATTCCGTAGTCGAGCTCGACGATCATGTCCGCCTTTTCGCTCGTCGGCGCTTCGTAGAGGCCCTTAGCGGACAGCGCCGTCTTCACATATTCTTCGGCCTCGCGGTAGCGAAGGCTCTCTTCCCCGAGCGCGGGATTCTTGCTCTTGATCTTGTACGACTGCGGCGCCGAAGGCGTACCTACCGCGGCTACATCCTTCTTCGTGATGGCGTCGACCTTGACCGAATACGTGTCGCGGGTGTTGCACCCGCTAAGCGCACCGAGCGTCGCGAGGCAGGCGATCAAAACCAACCGGCGGGAGGCAGTCTGGATCATGGCCGTGAAGCGAAGGAAGCGTTGGTCGGAAGTGTCAGCTGATAATAACGAGATATTCGACCCCCGGGCGATCGCTTAGACGCCCGGCTTGACGGCCGCGTCGTTCGACGGCGCCGCGGTGGTGGCCGGCTTGCCGTCGGTCGCCTTGGGCGGAAGCGGCTCACCCTTGAGCCGGGCCAACTCTTCTTCCATGCGCGCGATCTCGGCTTCGGTTTGGAGAGTTTTTTCGCGGGCGTCGTCGAGGGCCTTCTTCTTGGCAAGGGCACCGGCGCGCTCGTCCTTGAGGCGTTTCAACGCCTGGTCGGCCGCCTCTTTTTTCTTTTGCGCGTCGTTCAGCTCCATATCGGAGATGCGGAAACCCTGCGCGACCGCGATCTCTTCATCCGCCTCAGCTTTGCGGCGCGCCTCTTCGCTGCGCTTCTTCGCGAGATCTTGCTGGTAAGCGCGCTCCTGCGCGAGGCGGTCCTGCTCCTTGCGATCCTTGGCATCCTGCACCGCTCCGATGATGCCACCGATGAGCGCACCCGCGCCCACGCCAATGGCCGCACCCGTGCCAGTGCCGAGACCGCTGTTGTTGCCGATCACCGCGCCGGCGGCACCGCCGCCGAGCGCGCCGACACCTGCACCTGTCGCTGTGCGCGACGGGGCGACGGACGAGCAGGCGCTGAGACTAAAAATCGCGCCAGCAGCGCCGAGGAGGACAAGTTTCTTCATGGCAGGACAAGTCGCTGAGAAAAAATCCATGGGGTAAAAGAAAACAGGCGTTTGCGTACAATTAAACTCGCACTAAGTTAAAGGTGTTCGTTTTTTTTAGCAACCGAGTATGCGATTCCGTCGGATGCCCCTCGATGTGCAATTTCTCGCGGGGCGTAGTGTACCTAAAAATCTGGTTCATGCGTGACATGACAGGAGCCTCCAACCTCAACCTGCTTCTATCCTTAGGACTATGACCTCACGAAACAAGGGCATTCTTTCCATCGAGTTCCTTCTCCCCAACGTTGGTTACCTCCTCATTGCGATCATTGGCGTTTATATATTCTACGGCACCACGGTCACGCCCCGCGCCAATGAGCTGATGATCGAGCGCAAGGTAAAGACCGAGAGCGGCAAAATCGGCGAGGGCCCCGAGACCCGTTCGGTTTTCCTCATCATCAAAGATTTCGAGCCGCAGTGGGAAATCATCTTCTGCACGTGGGGCCTGCTCGTGCTGGGCTCCAAGTTGGTCACGCTCAATCGCGAAAAGCAGCTCCTCAACCAAGACTTCCTCCGCATCCAGCCTGGCGAGCGCATCATCCCCGAGGACGCCTTTGACCGCTACAAGGAACTGCGCACCGCCATTTCCCGCAACCCGAGCTGGGGTGAGCGCCTCCTCCCCGACTGTCTCCTCGCCGCCCTCCATCGCTTCCACGCCACCGGCTCCATCCAAGACGCCTCCAATGCCGTGCGCGAGCGCGCCGAGATGACCGCCGACCAGCTCGACTCCTCCCTCTCCCTCATCCGCTACATCGCCTGGGCCATCCCCGCCATCGGCTTCGTCGGCACGGTGCGCGGTATCGGCGAATCCCTCAATCACGCCGAGGCCGCGATTAAGGGCGACATCTCCTCGCTGACCGCCAATCTCGGTCTCGCCTTCAACTCCACCTTCGTCGGCCTGATGCTCTGTATCGTGCTGATGTTCGTGTTGCACGTCGTGCAGTCCCAGCAGGAAACCTTTATCATCGAGGCGCAGACCTACTGCCGCGACCGCCTCATCGACGTGATGAAAGTGCCCACCAAGGAAGAAACCGTCCGCTTGTAATTTCCCTCCCAGCTTCGCCCCATGCCTACGATCGGACTCGAACTTTGCGACGCGGGCTTTGTCACAGCCGCGAGCGACCCCACCGAAACAAAAATCGTCCCCATCGCCGACCTCAAGGGCGCGACCGACTGGCCCGGCTACGCCTATCACGAGGGGGCCAACTTCACCTTCGGGCGCTCGGCGGAGGACATGTGGTTCGTCCATCCGCGCCGCGTGGTGCACACCTTTTGGTCGAAGCTCACCCACGATTCCCTCTCGACGATCAACATCACCGGTCGCCAGCCGTCGTCCTCGGAGCTGTCGTTTTTCTTCCTCCGCGAGTTCACGGGGCGGCTCTCGGCCGCGGTCGGGTCGTATGAGAAAATCGTCCTCGCCGTGCCCGGCGAGTATCTGAAAGACCCCGCCACTGAAGAGGAAAAGGTGGGCCTCCTGCTGGGCATGGCCTCGGAGCTGAAGCTCCCGCTCGCCGGCATTGTCGACATGGCCTGCGCCGCCCTCTGCGATCCGCGCGCGCCGGGCTTTAACCCCACCCTGCCCGTCCTCGTCATCGACGTTCATCAAGAGGGCACGGACCTCACGCTTCTTTCCGCCGACGAAAAGCTGGAGCGAAAACACTTCTTCCATCTGCCCAACGTCGGCTATGCGCAGCTCTTCAAGCATCTCCACTCCACGATGGGCAACCGCTTCCTGCGGCACACGGCCTTCGACATCCTCGCCGATGGCCGCGTGGAGCAGAGCTTCTTCCGCCAGACCAAGGACTTTTTCCTGAGCGGCGCCGAGGAGAAGCGTTACCAGATCAATACCGCCACGCGTAACTATGAGCTGCTGGCCAAGCACGAGCAGCTCGCCGCCGATTCGCAGGCGTTCGTGTCGACGCTCGTCCACGGCGTGCAATCCTTCGCGGAACATTCCGCGCAAGCGCCCGGCCTCTGCACCGTGGCGCTCACCGCCCGCTCCGCGCGCGTCCCGGGCCTCGACGCCAAGCTTCGCGCCGCGGGTTTCATGCGCCAGATCCGTCTGCCCGCCGGCGCCGCCGCTGCGGGTGCCGCTCGCATTGGCGCGACGCGCCTCTCCGTGCCAGCCGATCTCGGCGATGTGCCGGTCGAGTACTCCGCTCCGCTGTCCGATACTCGCCGCGTCGCCGCCGCGTCTTGGGAAGTGCGCCTGCAAAAGCCGCGCCACACGGCTTCTCTCCCCGCCCCGACTCACGCTATCTTCGACGGTCTCGGTCACTCGCTCGGCACCTCCGCCCGCTTTACCATCGGCGCGGCCAATGCCCGCGCCGACCTCGCGCTCCCGGACTGTTTTAGCAGCGACGATTGCGTCGTTCCGCTCGTGCGCGACGCCGGCCGCTTCTGGTTCGTCGATCCCCTTGCCGCCCGCACCGGCGAGGCTGCGCCCCGGGTACCCGTCGAGGCGGGTGACCGCCTCACGCTGAAGGCGGGCGCCGCCTCCGCCGAAGTGCTCTTCGCCCACTGCCCGAGCAACGGCTAGTCCGCCCCCTCTCCACCGGCCATGTCGATCTCATCAAAGCGCCGCGAAACGGAGGTCTTCAGCCTCGCCTTTCTGGACTGCATTTGCTGCGGCTTCGGCGCGGTCATCCTCGTCTTCGTCCTCACGGTGGCGACCAAGACCAAGGTCGATAAATCCGATGTGGATGACCTCCGCGAGCGCACCAAAAACATGGCGCGCAATATCAGCCTCGATCAATCCGAGGTCGATCGCCTCTCCCGGGTCCTCGCCGCCAGCCAGCTCGAACTCGACGCGGCCAACGCCAAAAACGCTATCGACCAGAACAAGCTCAGCACGCGCGAACGCGAATTGCTGCTGATGCTCCAGCAGACGGGCGCCATGAAAGACGCCCTTGCCAACCTGCTCGGTGAAAAGAAGAACCTGCCCACCGAGGACTACGCGCCCATCCCGATTCCCAACATCGACCGCCGCCAGTACCTCACCGGCGTGAAGCTCACGGGTGAATTCGTCGTCTTCGTCGTCCGCGCCTCCGGCTCCATGCTCGACGATACCATCGATGCCGCCGCCGCGCGCCTCGATGATCCCGATGAAAAGAAGCGCACCGCCCCCAAGTGGGAGCGCACGATTCATTCGCTCCAATGGATGATCGCCTCGCTCGATCCCAAGACGCATTTCCAGATCATCTTCTTCAACGACGAGGTAAAGTTCGTCCTCCCCGACCGCAGCGACGACTGGTTCGACCCGAAGGACAAAAAGACCGTCAACGAGATCGTGAAGACGCTCGATACCATCGTGCCCAAGGGCGGCGCCAATCTCGAAAAGGCCTTTACCGCCGTGCGCTTTCTCCCGCGCCTGCCCGATAGCATCGTCCTCTTCACCGACGGCCTCCCCACCAAGAGCGACACCCTGCCCATGGAGGGCGAAGTCGGCCAAGAGGAGCGCATCCGCTTTTTCAAGCTCGCGCGCAACCAGCTCCCGCCGCGCATTCCCGTCAGCACGATCCTCTTCCCCATGAGCGGTGACCCCGCCGGCCCCGCGATGTTCTGGGAACTCGCCAACGCCACCCGTGGCGCGCTCGTCAGCCCCTCCAAATCCTGGCCCGACACATGATCCGCCGTCGCCCCACCACGATCTTCAGCTTGGCGTTTCTCGACTGCATTTGCTGCGGTTTCGGCGCCGTCATTCTCGTCTTCGTCCTCTCCATCGACGCCCACCAAAAAGAAAAGCTCGATGCGATGGCCGACCTCCGCCGCGTGATGGCCGCACAGCTCCTCGAGATCGCCAAACTCAGCAGCAGCAAGGAAGACCTCGCGCGCAGCAATGCCCGCGTCGCCACGCTCGTCACCGATGTCCGCATCCGCAACGATTCGCTCAATGCGATGCTCGACGATCTCGAGCGCAAGATGACCAACGAGAAGAAGGGCATGGAGGCTCTCCTCGTCGACATCGACGATCTCAAAAAGGAAATCGCTGCGCGCCAGAAGAAGCCGGAGATGGAGATGAAGGAGGTAAAGCCCACTCCGGTCGGCGTCCCCATCGGCAGCAACTACGTCGCCTTCGTCATCGACACCTCGGGCTCGATGCGCGACCCCAATACCAACGGCCTCTGGCCTATCGCCATTCGCAAGATCGAGGAGGTCCTCGACTCGTATCCCAAGGTCGACGGCATCCAGGTCCTCGATGCGGACGGCCGTTTCGTGATGAACCGCGGCACCAGTGGCGGCTGGCTGCCCGACAATCCCGAGACGCGCGCGAGCCTCAAACGCATCCTTCGCCGCTACGATGCCGACACGATGTCGAATCCCGTCCCCGGCATCTATCGCGTCTTCCGCAGCCTCTACGATTCGAAGGATGAAAACATGAAGCTCGGCATCTACGTTTTCGGCGACGAGTTCACCGATACCTCCGAGCCCGTGCTGCGTCGCCTCGACGAGCTCAACCCCGCCGATGAAAACGGCCACCGCAAGGTCGTGATCAACGCGGTCGGCTTTCCCACCACCATCCAGTTTCAATTTTCGATGGGCAACACCGGCGTAAAATTCGCCAACCTCATGCGCGAAGTCTGCTACCGCCACGGCGGCGCCTTCATCGCCCTGCAGGATTTGTAACACGCCAAGGGAGCGGCGGTTTTCAACCACCGCCTCAGCGGCTAAAAAATTGCCCTGCGCTTACGGCCGGCCCACGCCTGATGTGCAACGCTCAGGCCTCGGCCTCACCTCGTCTCAAACTCTGTTGAGAGATTCGACCCTGACCTTGTCATTCTGAGCGCAGCGAAGAATCCAGCAGGAGCTACGAAAGCCAAAACTAGGCGCGGATTCCACGCTGCTCCACGTATTCAATTATTCGATACAAAAATTCTCATCCCACGCCCAACAGCCCCGACGCGCCACCCCCGCCGTCCGCCGTCGCCCGCCCGTGAGCCTCGTCGCGCTACAGCCCCAGAATCTTCTTCAACAGCGAACCGATGAGCTGGAGCGGGCTGCTGCCGCCGCCCTGCCCACCGCCGCCCGGGGTGCCTGCACTGTCACCACTGCCGCCGCCCGAGGATCCCGACGAGCCCGAGCTGCCGCCGGAGGAGCCGCCCGACTGACCCGACTGGCCACCGGAGGACCCGCTTTGGCCGCCTTGGCTGCCGCTGCTGCTTCCCTTGCTGCCCTTGGACGAAGCTACTTTGGAAGAGCTGCCTTGCTGGCCACCTTGCCCGCCTTGGCCACCCTGCCCACCGTCCCCACCTTCCCCGCCGCTGCCGTCGCCGCCGGCCTGCGAGCCGCTCGATCCACTCTTGCCACTCTTTCCGCCCTTGCCGCCTTTGCCTCCGGTCCCGGCGCCATCGCCGCCCTGGCCATCGGTGCCCGCGACCGTGCCGTCTTTGCCACCCTTGCCGTCCTTCCCCGAGCCGGAACCTCCACCGCCACCACCGACGCCATTGATATCGTCGACCGTGATCTTATCCCAGCCGGGATCGCCCTTCTTGTTCGGAGCCCTGCCCCCTTTGCCATCGCCGCCCTTGCCGTCGACGCCGGGGTTGGAGCCGTAGGGATAGACATCTTCGCTGTTAGGAATTCCGTCGCCGTCGGCGTCACCGTCTTTCTCGTTGGCAATCCCGTTCCCGTTCATGTCCGGATCCGCACTGTTCTTGATGCCATTGCCATCGAGGTCGCCGTCCGGGCCGTTTTTGCCATCGGCGGAGACCCGCGCGAGCGCCGTGCTACTTTTTCCACCCTTGCCGTTGCCTCCGCTGCCATTGCCACTGCCGTCGCCTCCGCCTTTGCCGTAGACGCCGGAGTAAGTGAACTTCACATAGTCGACCTTGCTGGTGCTCAGCGTCGGGCGATTGCGGATCGCCGCGTCGCGCACGGTTTCGAGTTCCCACTTCTTCTTGCGCGCCGCCTCGCTGTCGGGGAGCGGGCCAAACATCAGGGTGAGATTCTCGTGCTTGTACCGCACATACCAACCCTCGTCGCTCGGACCAATGCCGCTGACGTTGATGCCGCCGTACTTCTGCTTGAAGTCATCGGCCGGCAACTGCATGAGGTCGTCGATCGCCTCGACCGGATAGATCACCGTGGCAGCCCGCGCGAGCAGCGCGGCACCGACGAACACCGAGGCACCCAGCCAGGAACGGAAATTTTTCACAGGGGTTTGGGAGAAATCTTCGCGGAAAAAAACTCAGAGACCGGCCGGCATGGCGCGGCCTTTTTCGACGCCACGATTACTGTTGTCGCCCGGCGAGCCCTTGCTGCCGCCGCCCGTGCCCGTCGCCTTTTCCATTTGTTGCGTGGTGCCCGCCGGCTGCGCACCGACGATCCCGGCGGCATTGCCCACGGTTTTGATCTGCATCGCCGGATCGCCGATCTTCACGGGCGTGGGCTTCGGCACATTCGCGACATCCGGACCACCCGCCGTAGCGGCATCACCCGACAAACCGGCTACTTGTTGGCCCTCGGCCTTCGCATTTGGATCATTCGGGCCGCCACCGGGACCGCCTGCGGCATTTTGCGCCGCGTTCTGCGGCCCCTGATCGCCGCCGGCTCCCGCCGGCCCACTTTGGCCCGCCGCCCCTTGCTGCCCGCCCTGCTGCTGTTGCTGGCCACCTCCGCCAGGAAGTTTCGGCAGGCCGCCTTGCTTGCCCTCGCCCGCCCCGCCGCCCGACATGCCCGGGATCGGCGGAATCGGCAAATTCACCTGCAGGCCCTGCGGTTGCTGCTGCTGGCCGCCACCACCGCCCTTTTGTCCGGGCTGTTGCTGACCGCCGACTTTGTCACTCGTCGAGTTTTCATCGCCGGGAATTTCAAAGTCACCGAGCATCCCATACTCCGAGCGCTTCTCCGCCGGCTGGGTCGAGCCATCGAGTAACGCCGGATCGGGCAATGGCGCGCGCGCCGCCGCGCCACGTGTCGTCGAGGTGGATCGCGTCGTCGCGCCCGCTCCCGTGCTGGAAGTCGGGCGAGTGGTATCCTGGGCGCACACCTGCGATGCGAGCACGAGTGCCGCCGCACTCAGGGGAAGAACGGAATGGCGAAAAGACATGAGAGGTGGGGTTACTTGTCGGCCGTCAGTTGGCAGACCACCGTCACGGTCGGCGGCGGCGTGCCGTTGCGCACTTGGAGGAGCATCAGGACATCCTTATAGCCCTTGCGGCGTCCGATCACTTGGTAATCGCCGGGGAAGACCTTGACCGTGAAATTCTCCGCCTGCTGCGGCCCGCGGAAATTTGCGATGGAGACGTAGGTCTTGCCGTCGGACTTAAAGGTCACGTCGACCGGCTTGCTTTGCAGATTGAGGACCGTGTGGAGTTGCTGCACCACGTCGTCGTTGGGCAATGGGTAGTTGGGCCGGATCGACATGGCCTTGGTGAAAACCTTGATCGCCGCCTGAAACTCCGAGTTGTTCGTGAGCTGCTTCGCGCTGTCAACGAGGCTATTGTACTCGATGATGGTGCGGATCATCGTGCCGCAGCGGATGTAGGCTTCCTTCGCGTCGGCATTGTCCGGTTCGAGCTGGAGCGTCTCACGGTAGGCATCGATCGCCTCTTTCCACTGGTGATTATTCTCGTAGGCGTAGCCCTTGGTCAGCGCCTTCTGCACGGCATCGCGGTGCTCGTTTTCCCGCGCCGAGCGCAGCATCGCCACGACATCGGTCTTCTGCGGATAAATCTTCTGCGCGGCCTGCAACTCGGAAATAGCCTTGGACCAGTCGCGCGTCTTGATCGCGGCCTGCGCGGCATTGTAGGCCGCGGCAAACTTCGTCTCCTTCTCCAGCCGGCTCGCGCGCGCGGCGCCGGCCTGCGCCGTGGCCGACATCCCATCGAGCGCAAAGGCCTTCTGGTACGACTCCGCCGCCTGCGCGTACTGAGCCTGCTTCTCCAACGACTCGCCCTGCAGCAGCAGCGCGTGCACGCGGTCGATATTCTCCGCCCGCTTCATCCCCTGCAGTGCGAGGTCATTGCCGGGAGAAAGATTCAGCGCCTCGGTAAACGCCGCCTTGGCCGCATCGCGCCCGCCCTTGGCGAGCGCCTGTTGGCCCTTGAGCAAGCTCTCGCCGACCTTGGCCGCAAGGGCTTCCTCGGCCTTCTTCAATTCGGCAAAGCCATCGTCAAAGGTCTTCTTGGCCCCAAGAAAATTACCATCGTCGAGGAGCTTGCGGCCGGCGCCGGCATTCTCAAACGCTGCTTCCAAGGTACCCGGGGCCAGATTGCGCGCTCGCTCCAGATCCTTGATGCGGAGAAGAATGGCATCGTAGCCCTGCTGCGCCTCCTGCTTGGCCTTCACATTCCGCGTAAAGGTATCCATGTCCACATTCAGCGCCTCGAACCGTGAATAAGCCTGAGCCCACTCGTGCGCCGCGAGCAGCGCCTCCGCCTCATGGTGCGCCTTGGTGATCAAGATCAGGCGCTCGAGCTGCACCGGATGATCCTGCGGCAGCCGGCGAATCTCAGCGAGGGTCTTGGTCGCGGTCGCATGCGCGAGCTCGGCCTTCGATTGGCTGACAAACGCCTGGTTGGCATCGCCATGGGTGGGCGCGGCGACGGCGACTGTTTCGCCGCTCTGAAATGTTTGCGGTCCGAGCACGAGCTTCGCGACTCGAATGACGATGCCTGCCGCGAAGAGCAGGCCGACGAAGCCTCCGACCGTCCATAGAAGCACGCGCTTCCACGTCCAGCGGCTGGTGGCGGCCTCGCGGCCGGCTTCGGGGTTCCAATGAATTACGCGGCGTTTTTTACCGGTAGTGGAGTCAGTCTCATCTGCCATGGTGGGGAATCCAATCGGCGATCAGGTTAAGTAAGCGGGGAAAACAACGAACGAAAGAAAGAACAACCAAACAATAAACAGTGCCCGAGGGCACTTTTATGGAAGACGCACGAGAGCGTGCTTTGTTCACGCGAAATTGCAAATGTCATAATTTGAAAACCGTGCCCTTATGGATGCGCGCGCGGAGCATGTGTGATATGAGCCATCGACCGACCTATCGGCTTGTCGCCATCAGGCAGGCAGAGCCCACCTGATCGGACAAAATAGCGATTATCGGGCCAACACGAGGGCCGCATCGTAACAGGCGTGTTACCAGCCTCCACCCAACCCTCCCTCGTCTGCTTCCCCGCCCCTGATCAAGTTACACTTGCGCTCCTACCGCCCCCCTCAACCCGCCTAGTCTCTCTCAGCGATCCGTCCACGGTACCGCCGCTCATCCTTTGCCGATTCCGCAAAAAATCTCCGCAACCCCCTCCATTCGGCGCAGTCCCAGCTACGCTCAAACCCCCTCGACCTTTCTCGCCCTCGGCCATCTCCCCACTCCCCGTCGGATCTTCCCACCGCGCGTACACCCCCTCGCCTCTCAACTCGTTTTCGCCCGGCGCGCGCCTCGTTCTTGCCAATCCCCGCAGTTGACCCCACCGTTTTCCCCGGCGCCTTCCCCTTTCTATTGCCATGAAATTTTCCGCTGGTCTCGCCGCCTTCGTCATCGCCCTCGCCGCGCTCTTCCCCGCCGGCTGCTATGAGGTCCCCGTCACCGGTCGTCGCGCCACGAATCTCGTCGACGAAAAGGAAGTGACCAAGATGTCCATCGCCGCGTTCGACGACATGAAGCGGCAGTACCCCATCTCCCGCGACCGCGACAAAAACGCCATGCTCCAGCGCGTCGGCGACCGCATCTCGAAAACCGTTTTCTGGGACATGCCCGACGCCGATTGGGAATTCGTCGTCTTCGACGTCCCCAATCAGATCAACGCCTTCGCCATGGCGGG
Source organism: Opitutaceae bacterium (assembly GCA_965227745.1). Lineage (GTDB taxonomy): Bacteria > Verrucomicrobiota > Verrucomicrobiia > Opitutales > Opitutaceae > GAS368. The sequence continues at coordinate 1,772,150 of OZ245769.1, forward strand.
CGGCAAAGTCGGCGTGTTCACCGGGCTCTTTAAGATCATCGACAACGATGACCAGCTCGCTTCCGTCATCTCCCACGAGATCGCGCACGTCACCGCCAAGCACATTCACGAGCAGCTCTCGCAGGCCATGCTCGTCAATACCGGTGGCGTCCTCGGCGGCGTGGCCCTCATGGGCTCGGGCGCCGGCATGCTCACGAGTGAAGCGATCATGAGCGCCTACGGCCTCACCGCCGGCGTCACCGGCCTCGCCTTCGACCGCGCCAAGGAAAAGGAAGCCGACTACATCGGCGTCATGTACATGGCCCGCGCCGGCTACAATCCCGAGGAGTCCGTCAAGGTCCTCGAAAAACTCGACCTCGAATCCGGCGACGCCCAACACCAGCCGGCCTTCCTCTCGACGCACCCTTCAAACCCCGAGCGCATCACCCAACTGATGAACGCGATGCCCAAAGCCCTGCAGGAACGCGAAAAAGCCAAGGTCGAAATCAAGCCCGTCCTGATCAAGTAAGCGCCGTTAAAAGGTGGACGGCGACCTCCGGGCGCCGTCTAAAAACTCCCGCCGACAGGTTCGCACGCACGAAGTCTAACCAGCGGAGAAATCGAAACTGTGGGAGGGGCTTTACGCCCCGACGCTTTCTCTTTTCCGATCTCTTAGCTCTGAGCTCTCGGCTCTGGGCTCTCAGCTCTGAACTCTAAGCTATCAACCCTCTGCTTTGATCAGGCCCCCAAAAAAAGGGGCGAACTGCCACCACAGTCCGCCCCTTTCGTTTTGCATCCTATGAATTGTCAGTCGTCCCGTCGGCTGCCACCAAACAGCAGAAGCAGCAGGTGGAGGAGCTGAGCGAGCGAGCTGACAAATGCGGCGACATACGTGAGCGCGGCGGCATCGAGCGTCTCGTGCACCCCGTCCATTTCGTCTCGGTCGACGATGCGGAGATTGACGAGCTGGGCCTTGGCCCGCCGCGTGGCGTCAAATTCCACGGGGAGCGTCACGAATTGGAAAAGCACGACGACGAGCAGCGCCGCGATCGCGAGCTTGAGCAACAGGCCACCCATCGCGCCACCGACGAGGTAGATCGCCGACATCGCGAGGATGCCCGAGATCGGCGCGGCAAACTGCATCACCGGTACCATCTGCTGGCGCACCGTCATCATGGAATAGCCCACTTTATCTTGGATCGCGTGCCCGGCCTCGTGCGCCGCGACGCCGACGGCCGCGAGGCTCGTGCCGTGGTAATTATCCGGCGAGAGCGCGAGGCGCTTGTGCGTCGGATCGTAGTGGTCGCTGAGCATGCCCTCGACCTCGACGATTTCGACATCCGTGATGCCCGCGCTGCGCATCACCGAGGCCGCGGCATCGCGGCCCGTGATGCCGTACCGCGACGGCACTTGAACATTTTTCTTATAGGCGCTCATCACGCGCATCTGCGCATAGAGGCCGAACAGCAAGGGACCGATGAACAGGATGATTATCCAAAGGATCATGGGAGTGAAGAGAAGTGAGTTGGTGTGGAAGACCAGCCGCTCCGAAAAGCCGCCGGTGGAATGCCACCAAATGGAAAACAAAACGCGCGGTTCGCCAGAGCGAACCGCGCGTTTGGAAACGTCGCAGGAAATTCTAACTGTTCTGAAAGCTGATAGCTCAGAGCTTAGAGCAGAGAGCAAAGCCCCGGAACCAGAACCTTCGAACCCTCAGCTTCGCTTCGTGCGCACTCCCGCGCCGACGCTTAGCTTCCGGCTCTCAGCTCTAGCCTCTCAGCTCTCAGCTGATCGTCCGCGCCGCGCGGACGATCAATCCAGCTTCGGCACATCCAGCCAGCGGCGCTGCTCCCACGAGGCGATGCCGAGCTCGGCGAGTTGCACGCCCTTGGCGCCCTGGAGGAGGTTCCACGGGAACGGGTCGCCCTTCACCACGTGACGGAGGAAGAGTTCCCACTGCACCTTGAAAGCATTGTCGTACACGCCCTGATCGGGCACGCGGGTCCAGCCGTCGAAGTACTTGATCGGACTGTCGATGTCGGGATTCCAGGTGCAGCGCGGCGTGGCCGAGAGGTGCTGCGCGGTGCAATCACGGAGACCCGCCACCGCCGAGCCGTGCGTGCCGTCGACCTGCAGCGTCAGGAGATCGTCGCGGCGCACGCGCACATCCCACGAGGAGTTGAAGTGACAGATCACGCCGTTGACCAATTCGAAGGTCGCGTACGCGGAGTCGTCCGCCGTGCACTTGTACTTCTTGCCCGCTTCATCCCAGCGCTCCGGGATGTGCGTGGCGCCGAGGCAGGTGAGCGACTTCACTTCGCCGAAGAGATTCTGGATCACGTACTGCCAGTGGCAGAGCATGTCGACGATGATGCCGCCGTCGTCTTCCTTGCGGTAGTTCCACGAGGGGCGCTGCAGCTTCTCGTGCTCGCCCGTGAAGACCCAGTAGCCGAACTCACCGCGTACAGACAGGATTTTGCCGAAGAAGCCGGTATCGATGAGGTACTTCAGCTTGAGCAGGCCCGGCAGCCAGAGCTTGTCCTGCACGACGCCGTTCTTGAGGCCGGCGGCGGTGACTTCCTTCGCGAGCGCGAGCGCTTCCTGCGAACTCGTCGCCGTGGGCTTCTCGCAATAGATGTGTTTCTTCGCGGCGATGGCCTTGCGCACGCCGACGGGGCGCTGGCCCGTCAGGGTGGCATCGAAATAGATTTGGTTGTTCGCATCCGCGAGCGCCGCATCGAGGTTCGTCGAGTAGCGCTTTACGTTCGCGCGGGCCGCGAGAGCCGCGAGCTTCGACTCACTGCGGCCGATCAAGATCGGGTCCGGCATGATCACTTCGCTGTCGCCGAGCTTGATGCCGCCCTGGTCGATGATGGCCTTGATGGAGCGCAGCAGATGCTGGTTGGTGCCCATGCGTCCCGTGACGCCGTTCATGATGATGCCGACTTTATGCGTGGTCATTTTTGGAGGAGGTTTTTGCGAGCCGATACGGGGTTAAATGTACCGAAAGTGTACGCCAAGCCCGGTCTTGCCGTTAGAACAAACCCGACTTTTGCTAGCACAAACCCGACCACCGTGCTACAAATTGCCGGTGCGTTGTCATGCGAGGAGTCGCCGCGGACGACGCGGCAATCCATCTAATTCTTCCATGTCCGGCGCAGCCGGACCCTTCACCACCCAACACCAGCACCGCAATCCCAACCCACCCGACCCGATGCTCGCCTGGAGTCCCATCCTCGTCCAACAAATCGAGATTCACGCGCTCGGCTTCCTCCTGCGCCAGCTCCAGCTCAACCGCCACCGCGCCGCCGAGGTCGCGCCCCACACCCACGCCTACACGCAGGTCATTCTCTACCTCGGCGGCGAGGGCGTGCAGACCATCCGGGGCCGCCGTCGCGTGGCCCGCGCCGGTGATCTCTTCGTGATTCCGCCCGGCACTCCGCATGGCTTCGCCCTCCGCGGCTCGAGCCGCCCGCTCTGCCTCGTGCTCGACTACGAGCAAGACGACGCCACCCGAGTCCGCGCCGCGCACCGCCTCCTCTCCCCCGCCGCGCTCAACGAGCTCCACGCCCTCCTCGCCCGCGTCCCGCCTAAAGGCCGCCTCACCCTCTCCGACTACTCCGCCATCCTCGCCGTCGTCGCGCGCCTCCTCGAGCAAACCCCCACCACGCCGCCCGCGCCCGAGTCCACCGTCTTCGCCAAGGTCCGCGACCTCCTCCGCGCTCCCACCCGCCTCGCCCAGGTCTCGCGAGCCGCCGGTTATCACCCCGACCACCTCACGCGAAAACTGAAGCGCGAATCCGGCCTCGGTCTCCGCGCCCTCCGCGACCGCCTCCGCCTCGAATCCGCGCAGACGGCCCTCCGCGGCGAATCCACCATCGCCGAAGCCGCCACCCGCGCCGGCTTCGACGATCCCAATTACTTTGCCCGCTGGTTCCGCCGCCAAACCGGCCAACCCCCCAGCGCGTGGCGGAAGTAAAGGGTAGCGACAGTCTCCGACTGGCGCATCAGGACATCCAAACCGAAGGACGCAGGCGAACCGTCAGCTCTTCACCTATCGAATTTCTACAATCCGGCCCAATCACGGAGGGGCGGTTTCCGACCGCCCACTCAAGACACCGCTTCCTAAAAAGCAGAACGCCACTCTCCGAAGTAGCGCTGGCTTCCAGCCGGTGCCCCACGACACGATCGATGCCTTCGTGTATTACTCCGTTTCCTCTGTGTCCGAGCTCCGTGCCCTTTGTGACTAGTCCGTTTTGGCACCTCCGTCTCGTCTATTCACCTCCCCCTCACTCCGGCTTCTTCGTGCACTGCGGCTGCGCGCCTTCGGGCAACGGCGGGATGCCATTCTCGCCCGCCTTCGGCAGCGTACCCATCAGCTCCTGCCGCCAGTGCGCGACGTCGCCGCCCGGGCAGTAAACATAGATCATGTGCATCGGCTCATCGCCGGTATTGGTGAGTTGGTGAAACAAAGTCGGCGGCATGAAAACCGCCTGCCCCGCCTTGATCGGGCTGCGCTCGGTGCCGACGCAGATTTCGCCTTCGCCCTGCACGATGAAGTAAACTTCCTCCTGCTCCTGATTGTGCCACGGCACCTGCCCGCCGCGCGGCTCGAGGATGGAATAGCCCATCGAGAAGCCCTTGGCTTGGATCGGCTGCGTAGCCTGGCCCACAAGGCCACGGCCCCAACGACGCGCGGGAAAAGTACCACCGGGGATTTTTGCGAGGTCTGCGATAATCATGACCGCCAGCACTACTCCCCACGCCCCTCACGCGGCGATAAAAATTTTCAAACCACAAATTCTGACAGACCAAACGCACAGAGTTTTAACCACGGATTTCACGGACGGGCACGGATCAAACCCAAACAAAAATGAAGCGTGAAGGTCGCGAAGAAGCGCGAAAATGAAAAACGATCTTCGCGACTCTTCGCCCTTCGCGGTTAAAAACCAGATCTTCTATCCGTGCCCATCCGTGAAATCCGTGGTTAAAAATCGGCCCCTTTATCCGCGTCCTTCCGCGCCATCCGCGGCAAAAAGATCGGCGTCTTTCATTCGTGTCCCTTCGTGTCCATTCGTGGTTCAACGATTGGCCCGTTCTGCACGCGCTTCGATAATTTCGTGTCTTTCGTATAGCTCGTGGTTCACCCGGTTTGATTAAAACGGCGCGCCCACCGAGATCTGCCATGTCCCACCCGGATCGTTTCTCCGAGGATTCAAATTCCGCCCATACTCGACCCGCACCGGCCCGATCAACGTTTGATACCGCACCCCCAGCCCCGCCGAATACAGCCTCTCCCCGCCGATGGGATAATCGCTCAACTGCGACCCTGTCGCGAGCGCATCGGCAAACACCACCACCGACCACTGCCCCGACAGCGCCTGCTCGAGGTCCACATTGCCGAGGAGATAACTCTTCGCGCCGACAAACTGCCCGAGCGCATCGCGCGGCGAGGCCTCCCCATCGCGGTAGCCGCGGATGCTGCTGTCGCCCCCGGGGAAAAACCGCTTGTTCACCGGGAGATGTCGATCATCGGTGCCCCAGGTCGTGATGACGCCGTGCGTCATCGAAACATGGATCCACCTCCCATTGCCCCAGGAGGTGTGATACGAGCCGCCCAGCTCCATCCGTTGAAATTCCGCTTCGCCACCGAGCGCGCGGCTCGCCGCCTCCACGCGGCCAAACAACCGATAACCGCGCCGGGGCCGCAGCGGATTGTCGCGGCGATCCCGGGTGAGACCGCCCTCGAGGCTGGCCACCGTGACTTGCGCATCGTCCACCGCTCGCGTCGCCAGCGTGTTGTTGCGATTACGCAGCGCTTGAAAAGTGTAGCCCGCCGTCGCATTGGCTCCGAGAAATTTGACCGGCAGCGTCACGGTCGCGTTGAGGCCGTACTCCTGGCGCACGAACGACAACTCATCGCGCTGTAATCCGAAGACTCGCGCCGTGCCGTCGATCGCCTCGCCAAAGATTTCCGGCACCGTGTAGGAATAGTCGCCGCGCGAGCTCTTCATCGACTGCACGAAGTAGAGTCGGCTCTGGTGAGCCCGGCCAAACAGATTGTACTGCCGCAACTCCACCCCCGCCCGCGCCTGCTCGTAGCTGCCGTATCCAAAAAGCAGATTCGTCTCCAGGCTCCGACCCTCCCGCACCGTAAAGACCGGACTCCGAACCGGGCCCGTCGCCGGCTCATAAGCCACCTCGACTTTTTCAAACACCCCGAGCCGCGCGAGGCGGAATCGGGCTTGATCGATCTGCAAGGGATTCAGGGGCTCGTCGGGCAAGCTGGTCACGCGCCGCGCCAGCACGGCTTGGTTTAAATGCTCCGCGCCGACAAACTTCACCGGCCCGAGTTTGACGATCTGCCGGGGGCGAACGACGGCGGTGACCACCACGTCCTTACTCCCCGCCTTCTCGCCCGTCGTCTCGCGCTTCACCTGCACCGTCGCATCGGCATACCCTTTTTCGTAAAACGCTTTGCGCACCGCACCGGCGATGCTCTGGGGCATCACATCGGTCCACGGCTGGCCGATAAATTCCTTCACGCTCTCCTGCGCTTTTACCTCCGTGTCCTCCGCGCCTTCGATGCGCACTTCCTTCACGAGCCAGCGCACGCCCTCGTTGACTGAGATCATGACCGTAACCTCGCCGGTCTGCTCGTTCTGGTTCACCTTTTCCGCCTTCACCTCCGATTCCGCGTAGCCCATCTGGCGCAGCTCGCCTTGGAGTCCACCTAGCGCGCGATTCAGCCGCGACGGCGTATACGCCCGCGATTTCTTCCCCGAGAGCAACGCGGTCTCGCCGAGAAAATAACTCCGCGCCGTAGCCGACTTGATCGCGTGCAGCCCCTCGAAGCTCACGTCCTTCACATACGAGCGGACCCCCGGCTTCACGAGGAAGCGCACTTCCTTCGCCTCGAGGGTGCGCGGCACGGTCGCGAGCATGTTTTCATCGAGTGCGACCTCCACCTTGTTGCCATTCGTCTCGGTGCATTCGACGGTGATCGCGGGCTTCAGGTAGCCGTCGTCCTGAATCGCCGACATCAGGAGAAACATCGCGTCTTCCACCGCGTTCGCCTTCAAGACTTCGCCGCGCTCCGCCCCGAGCAATCGCTCCAGCGACAGCCGCAGCTCGCGATCCCGCACGAGGCCCACCCCCGACACCCGGATCTGCGCGACCGGCACCTTGGTCGCGCAAGCTCCGCCCAACAGGGCCAGCCCCACCAGCATCAGCAGCGCACAAAACGTGCGAGTCGTCCGTCCATTCAAAACTCCGTGCGGTCCGCTCATGGCTTCTTCTCTTCCTTCTTTTTCTCGTCGTCCGTTTTCTTCTTCACGCTGCCGCCCGAGCTTTTTTCCGTGCCGCCCTTGGAATACGCGCGCCATTTCACGCCGAAGTTTTGCTGGTCGTATTCGTCAAACTCCACGATCGCACTCCAGCGGTCACTGAGGCGGTATTCGAAATTATACGTCTCGTGGCCCTGCTGGGACACGTTTTCGCCCGACGAAATGCTCAGCCGGTCCGCCGAATCACTCTCGCCACTCAAGCTCGACCACAGGCTCTGCCCGACAAAGGCGCCGATCTGCGCCGCGCGCTGGGTTTCCGAGACGCTGATCTCATTGTGCGGTACCTGTCCCGTCGTCACCATCAACGCGATTTGTCCCGACTCCAGCGGCGGACTCGAACTGAAAACCACGTTGGGGTGCGAGGCCGGACCGGTGGCCTCCATTTTTAGATCGTACCCCAGCCGCCGCACCGTGCCGACAAAGGTCAACTGCGGCTCCAAGCCCTCCTCCGGCGAAAGCACCACGCGCCCCTCCTGCACCGCAAAGCTCGCAAAGGGCAACTTCACCAATCCTTCGTCGACCGTCGCTTCGCCCCGCGCCAGCGGATCACCGAGCGTCCCGCTCAACTGCACGCGCGCCGTCGCCACCCCGGTAAAGAGCGCCGTGCGGAGCTTGAAAAATTTCTCGCCGCGCACCGCGACATCGATGCGCCACGCATTGTACGGCGCTGCGTCCACCGAGAAATAGGGCGGCGTCGTGGCCTTGGTCCTCACCCCGCCCGGCAGCAGTCCGCGAATATCCTGAAGAAACAAACTGTCCCGCAGCCGCACCTCGCCCGTGATGCGCGGCGTACCCCGCGCGGGCGTCGTCAGCATCAAGTCCAAATCGCCCCGTACGAGGATACCCGTCTTGCGCACGAAGGGCAGGTTGTCGCCCTTGAGCGTGATATCGAATCTCATGCCCTCGACAAAGTTCGGAGGCGCGGGCGAAGCCGCATTCACCGGGCTCGTCGCTGCGGCCCGCTCTTCCGTTTCTGGCAATTCCGCGTGACCGCTCAAGGTCACGGTCTGGCCTCCGCTGTGCGCCGTCACGGACCGAAACTCAACCTTGCGATCCACAAACACGACGTCCGCGCTGATGTCTTGCAACACCCCGAGCGGCCCCAATAGCCGCGTCGCCGCGTCCTGCAGCTTGAGCGAGCCGCCTAGCGCGCCTCCCTTGTAGGTCACGTCGAGTTGCAGCTTGCCCTTGGGTGCCATGAAAACCGGGAGAAACCGCACGAGTGCCGCGACCTCGGCCTCGGGGATTTCGAGCCGAGCCTCGACGCCGCGTCGCGCCCACAGCACCGGGCTGTTGAGAAATTCCCGCCACTGTCCCTCGGCCACCGGCAGCCGCGCCTTCGCGCGCACCGTCTGCTTTTCCACATTCATCGTGAGATGATCGAGACGCACTTCCCCGGCATCCGCCGCGAGCTCGACATCGAGATCTTCCAGAGTGGGCAGCGGACGCGAGAAGCGCGCCGCATCCGTCGCGATGCGCGCCGCCTTTAAGCTCACCTTACCTTGCGGCTTGGCCCACGTACCCGTCAGGTGCGCCACCGCCATCGGCTCCTTTAACTCAAAACCGGTGAGCGCGGCGAGTTGCCCCCAAAAGCCGGCGTGCGGTTCTGTCGTCACATCGAGCGCGAGCGCGCCGTCGGCGGGAAACACCGCCTTGATCGCCGCCAGGGGTAAGATGCGCAGCGGAATCCGCCCGGTAGCCTTCACCACACTCTGCCCCTCCTCGACGACACTGAGATTCTCAATCTTGAGTCCATTCGCATCGCTCTGCGCCGTCGCCGCGATCTGCGCCTGCTTGCCCTCGCCGAGATCCACCGCACCGGTGGCCTGCAGGGAATAATCGAGTGGCCCGTTCTTCCACTCGCCCTTGAGCGCGAGCGAGGTCACGCGCCACGCCGGCCCTTTCACGAGACCGAGATCGCTCAGCCACGCGGACGAAAAATTCTTCACCGTCGCGTCGATGCGGCCTGTCTCGCCCCACGCGAGCGCGGCATCGAGCGCGCCTTCCAGACCGACGAGGTGCAGCACCTCCACTTGCACCGTCGGCTTCCACCGGATCGCCGCCGGCTCGCGTAGGTGCAACCGCTCCGCTCCACCCTGCGTGAAGGTGAAATTCGTGAGCCGCACCGCGCCCTCGCCCAGCGCGCCTTCGGCAGCGAGCGTCGTCGCGCCGAGCTTCACGTCCGCGCCAAACGATTCCAGCGCCGCGCCCTTGCCCACCCATGTCGCGGTGGCATCGAGCGAACTGAGCGCCTGCACCTTGACGCCGTCGGCCTGCACGCGGCCCGTGTGCTTCACCTCGGCGAGCGGACCCGCCGCCGCGGCCTTGAGCGTCACAATATCAAACTGCACGCCCTCCGGCACCCAGCGCGCCACCGTCGCGCGGCGGATTTGGCCCTCGGCCTTTGCCGCTAAAATTTCCTTCGCCCGAAAATCCCAACCGCCGCTCCACATCAGCTTCTCACCGCGTACACCATCCAAGGTGCCCTGGCTCACCACCACGCGCGGCCATTCAAATTGTCCCTTGGCTCCGGCGACTCCAACCGTCCACTCGCCCGCCGCGACGTCGCGCGCCGCGAATTGAAACTCGACTACCGGCGATTGCCGCACGCCCGCCACCCAGCGCGCTTCGCCGGTGACCGTGCCCTTGGTGTCTTTAAGCCACGGCAGCTTCGCCAAATCCGCCTCGACCGTAAACCGCGCGCCGCTCTCGCGAAATCTCCCGTCGCCCTCGATGGTCACGGGCGCGGTGAGCTTTGCGACGACGCCCGGCAGCGTGGCATTGACCGACTCCACGGTAAACGCCTTCCAATCGCCCTGCCCGCGCAGCGCGACGTCCAGCGGCGGCGTGGACTTCTCCTTTGGCACCGCGGTCGCCGTGATATCGGCCACGAGCTTCTGCACGCGCCACTCCACTTTGCCCCGCGCCGCCACCGTCGTATAAACCCCGTTCAGCCGCAGTTTGTCGCCCGGCACGTTCCACTGCTCCGCGATCAGCGCGGCCTCATCCGGCAACCAGCCGTGCTCGCCATATTTGCCCGTGAGCGTCGCCGGCTGCTCCCAGAGCTTGGCCTCGCCTTTCACGTCCGCGCCGCGCGTCTCTAAATTAATCGACGCCTCCGTCCCCTGCAGCGCCACTTTCACAACGTCACCGGGGATCGCGACGTTTCCATCCGCCGTGAAGCCCTTAAATTTCAGCGCCTTGACCGTGAGCGTACGGTTGGCCCACGCCGTCGCGTCGACGGTCAGTTCTCCGTCCGGCCAGCGCACGAGTCCCGCTTCCGTCGTAAAACTCGGTTCGTAGCGGTCGACCTGGCTCGCGATTTTTTCCAGCAAGGCCTGCAGCGGGCGCCAGCCGTCGATCTTCGACTTGCTCGTGCTCACCGGCGCGTTCGCGGGCGGCGGCGTGACCTCGACCGTCCACTTCCCGCCCACCATCGGGCCGCGGCGAAATGCCCACACCAGCGGCGTGTCCAATTCGAGCCGCGTGGCCGTGATATGCGTGCGCCCGATTTTCAAATCCGCGTCGTACAAGGCGAAGCGGCTATACCCTATGCGCTCATATCGAGAAAACTTTAGCCCACGCGACCCACCCGCCCACCCCAGCACGCCGCCCAGCCAAAGCGGCAGCGTCGCCGCACTCAGGACGAGGACGGCGGTGACGATGGCGAGAAGACGCAGGAGGCGGCGGCGCATGAGGCTTACCCATCGACCCGCCTGCGGCTCAGGCGGCCGGGGCCAGCCCGTTGCGCCGGAGCAGAGCGTTGAGGTCAGGGTCTCGACCCATAAATGCACGGTACAGTTCCGCAGGATCGGCGGAATTGCCCCGACTTAACACCTTGTCCACGAACTCGCGACCCACCCTCGGGTCGAAGATGCCTTCGCGCTTGAACCGGGTGAAGGCATCCGCGTCCAGCACCTCCGCCCACTTGTAGGAATAGTAGCCCGCCGCGTATCCCACCGGGTCCGAGAAAATGTGGGTGAATTTCTTCACGACCGTTGGGGCTGGCGGCTCCGTCGGGATGAGACAGCCCGCGATGGCCGCGCGCGCCTTGGGCTCGACATCGGCCTCCCCCGCAAACTCCTCCGTGCGCATGTGCATCAGTAGGTCCATCTTCGCAAAGGCCACCTGGCGCATCGTCACGCAGGCCGAGCGAAAGTTTTTCGCCGCGGTCATCTTCCGGAAAATGTCCTCCGGAATCGGCGCGCCCGTCTCGAAGTGGCGGGCAAAGAGATCGAGGCTCTCGCGCTCCCACGTCCAGTTTTCCATGATCTGCGAGGGCAGCTCGACGAAGTCCCACGCGACATTCACGCCATTCAGCGACTTGATCTCCACCTCGCCGAGGAGGTGGTGCAGCAGGTGGCCAAACTCGTGAAACACCGTCTCCACTTCGCGGTGCGTGAGGAGCGCGGCCTTGCCCGCCGTGGGCGGCGTCATGTTGCCGCACATCAAGCCGAGGTGCGGGGCGCGCGTGCCGTCGGGTTTCGGGCCGCCGGTGACGAGATAGTTCATCCACGCCCCGCCGCGCTTCGATTCGCGCGGATACCAGTCGGCATAAAACGAACCGATCTTCCGCCCGCCGAGTTCCTCGACGTCGTAGAATTTCACGTCGGGATGCCACGTCTCCACCTCGCTCGCCGGGCGCTCGATCACGCGCAAGCCAAAGATGCGCCCGACCAGCTCAAACATCCCCGCGATCACGCGATCCATCGGGAAATACGGCCGCAGCACCTCCTCGTCGAAATCGTACTGCGCCTGCCGCAGCTTTTCCGACCAGTAGAGGATCTCCCACGGCGCGAGGCGCGCCACCGCGCCGCCGGTCTGCTTCGCCTTGAACTCTTCCAACTCCCGACACTCGCGCGTGAACGCCGTCTTCGCCCGCGACTCCATGTCTTCCATAAACGCGAGGGCCCGCGCGCCATTCTTCGCCATGCGGCGCTCCAGCGTGAGATCGGCAAAGTGCGCCTTGCCCAGCAGCGCCGCCTTCTCGGCACGCAGCGTAAGGATGCGTCCGATCAGCGGGGTGTTATCGTGCGGCGCGGTCGCGCCCACTGCCGCGGAAGCTGTCCACATCTCGCGGCGCAAGGCGTCGTCCACCAGATAAGTCATGAACGGCTCGAGCGACGGCATATGCAGCGTGAAGCGCCAGCCCTCCAGTGTCTTGCTCTCCGCACTGCGGCGCGCCGCGGCCTTGGCGTGCGCGGGCAGGCCTGCGAGACGCGTCTCATCGGTGACGACGAGTTGCCAGGCGTTGGTCGCATCGAGGACGTTTTCCGAATACTTTTGCGTCACCTGCGCCAGCTCGCTTTGCAGCGCTTCGAGGCGCGTGCGCTTCTCCGGCGGGAGGTCCGCTCCGGCCTGCTTAAAATCCGCGACGGTCTCGTCGAGGAACCGGCGATGGATGCCTGTCAGCGCCTTCGCCGCCGAGGTGGCCGCAAAGGTTTTCAACCGCAGCCAGAGGTCGGCATTCAGCGCGATGCTCGCGTAGAACGATGAGACCTTGGGCAGCATCGCATTGTGCGCATCACGCAGCGCCGGCGAATCCGCCACCGACTGGAGATGCGTGACCTTGCCCCACGCCTGATTTAGGCCCTCGGTCGAGTGCTCGAGCGCGAGGAAAGTATTCTCGTAGGTCAGGCTCGCAAGGTCGCGCGACGCGATCGCATCGATCGCCGCCTTGGCCTCCGCCAAGGCCGACTCGATGGCCGGCGCCACCAACTCCGGCGTCAGCGCGGACCACCGAATGTGAAAGGCAGGATCGTTAAACGGATTCGTCGACATGCCGCGAAAGACCAACTGCCCGAGGCCTTTGTCAAACCGCAAACGTCCGGACGAAATTGAGCCGAGATGAAGAACACGGAGATTCTAACCGTGAAGGGCGCGAAGACATGAGTCTGCTCTCTGTGTCTTTGTGTCTCTGTGGTTCATCTCTTCAGGCTTTATGATTTTGAACCACAGAGACACAGAGGCACAAAGTACCCGAGAAGACCGTTCACCTTCGCGTCTTTTCGCGTCCTTCGCTGTTCGGCTCAGTCGCGTCCCCGCTCACCAAGCGTACGTCACACCCGCCGAGAGTTGCCGCTTCGCCGCTGGCGTGGCGGGGACGTCTTGGAAGCGCGTATTCCAAAGATTATCCGCGAGGACGGAAAATTCGACGCCGCGCCACGCCTCGGGGCGATAGGTGAGCCCGAGCGAGCTCGTCACCGCTTCGTCGCCACCGGTCACGCGCAGCAAATTGCCCGCCTGAATGCGCGCGACATTATCCATGCGCAGTTCGAAGCCATGCCCCAGTCGCGCGGTGATAGCTGCGGTGAGACGATGGCGCGCGAAGTTGAGCGCGTAGAAACTGGCGTCGACCGCCGCGCCGCGGTAGTCCGCGTCTTTCGTCAGCCCGGTGTAACCGAGCACGAGATCGACCGCGCCCAGCGTGCGCCGGGCGACCAGCTCCACGCCCCTCGTGTCGATATCGACGGGATTAGCGGAGCGCGCGGTCACCCCTCGCTTGAACGTCCAATCGACGAGCGATTCATCGCGGCGGAAAAATACCGCAGCCTGCCCCGTCCACCCCGCGAGCGCGCCGGCCGCGCCCACTTCTAAATTCTGACTCGTTTCGCGCCCGAGATTCGGGTTGCCGCGAAAGAGCCCCGCCGTCGCGCTCGAGTTCAGCGCGGTGTAGGTCGGCACCTGCGTGGTTTTCGCGTAGCTCACGTAGAGGCGGCGTAGCGCAGCGGATTTCTGCTCACGCGCCAGTTCGACGACCGGCGAGACGGCGGAACCATTGCGGTTGGTGTCGTCATAGCTCGCGCCCGCTTTCAGCACCACACGCTCATCCCCCGACAGAGTCCACGTCTTCTCCGGCACGAGCGAGATCTTCGTCACCGTCCGCGTATGGAAGCGCCCCGCCGTCAGCGAGGTCGAGCGCAGCTCATCGCCCGTCACCTCGCCGCGAAACGCGACAGCCACGCCATCGCCGAACGATTTCCGTCCGCCCAGCGCTGCACCCTTGGCCCACGTGGTATGTTGAAACGGGTGCACCGCCGTCAACGGGGCGAAGCGGTTAAACGCGTAATCGTCCTTGTTCCGCCGATACCATAGGCCCGCCTCCACAAAATCCCCGCCGCCGAGGTCCACGCGATGATTGAGCGCCAAGAGCAGCGTCTGGAGATTCTCTGTCTCGTTGGAGTTAAAGGGCGTGTACATATTCGGCCACCCGAAAAACTTCTCCTGATAGCCGGCGAAGAGATCGGTCTGCGCCGTCGTACTAGAAAGTTGGATACGCGCGTTGACGCGGCTGAAATCGTGCTCGCCGTATGCGATCGACCCATCCGACTCCGATCGTGCCCACGCCACATCCGCCCCCAGCTTTTGCCCGCCGAGTCGCGCGTCGCTCACGTAGCCTTGGTAAAATTCCTGGCGGTTCAGGCCGTACTCCCCCGCCCCGGCCGCCGCAAAGCCCGCCGTCCGAATCGGCCGCCAGCCGTAAGCCAGCGCGCCCACCGTCGAGTTGGTCGAGCCCACCGCGTGGTCCGCCCCGGTCAGCACTTCCGGCGCGCCGAGCATCGCGGGCGCGACCGGCAGCTCCGCCAGATAGTGACCGGTCTGTGGGTCGAAGAGCGACACCGAGCCCAGCCGGAAGCCCGTATTTTCGAAAATCCCGCCCCGGATCGTCACATCCGCCTGCGCTTCCGAGAGATTGCGCGACTCCAAGTCCACCCGGGGCTCGTACCGCAGCGCCGACACCGGCGTCGCAAAGGTCCCCGCCGGCGCCTGATTGGCCACGCTGGGCGAGTAAACCGTCACTTCCGGCAGGCTGACTGCACCGCTCTGAGCCCAAAGCGGCAGCACGACGACGAGTCCTAAAATCACTTGGCTAGGTTTCATGGCCCTGCACCGCTACCAGCCAGACCCGTAAAAACAAGCCTCTTGTTTACTTAAACCGAATATTACCTTAACAATAGCCCCTGCTGCTCCTTCATAAGCTCGAAATTCCGCATCACCGGATATCCGTAAAATGAAAAAGGCCGGAGCGGCGTTTACCGCCTCCAGCCTTTCAAAAACATCGACCGCCCCACTGCCTAATACCCTCTTATTAAAAGCTTTAACAAGAGATCGGGCGCTCGGGATTACTCGTCGCCGTCGTTGCCGATCGCCTCGACCGGGCAGCCTTCGAGGGCTTCCATGCACAGCGACACTTCTTCTTCGTTGGTTGGCTGCTTATGGACGTAGGAATAGCCACCTTCGTCATGGCGCGTAAAAAAAGCCGGGGCCGTCTCACGGCAGAGGTCACAGTCGATGCATTGCTGATCGACATAGAATTTACCCGGTGCATTCGGAGCCCACTTGTCAGCTTTGTTTGCCATGGTTGCTCCGAACAAAGAAAATAAATCCTAGCACTGTCAAGCGGCGCGCGGGTCAGAAGAGTACGCATCGAAAACTACGCACAAGAACGCCCCGCGCCGGCTTGTGTTTGTCCCATCCCCTGATACGCTTCCAGCAATGCTTTCCGACCGCCCCTACATGCGCGACGGCTACCCCCGGGAAAAAACGTCGACGCAGCTCTGGCTGTTGTGCGCCATCTTCGGAGCCTTCGTGCTTCAGTTTGTCTTGTCGTCGTCGCCCGCGACCCGCAACCAACTGACCAACGGCCTCGCCGTCACCATCGCCGGCCTCGCCGACGGACGGCTATGGACGCTCGCGACTTATTGGCTGCTTCACGACGTCAGCAATCTCTTCCACGTCGGCCTCGTGCTGTTCGCCCTTTTTGTCCTGGGCCGCGAGATGACTCCCCTGCTGGGCAACCGCCGCATCGTCGGTGTGTTCGCCGCCTCGCTCATCGTGGGCGGGCTGGCTTGGACCGCGATTCACTGGCGGCTCGCCACGACGGTCGCGGGCCAGCACGACGTGTTGATCGGCGCCACACCCGGGATCTACGGCCTGCTCGCGCTTTACGCCGCGCTGTATCCGAATCGTGAATTCAGTTTCATCGTCCTGTTTTTCTTTCCCGTTACCCTCAAGCCCAAGCAGGTCGCGGTTGCGCTCTTCGTGATCGATCTGTTCATGCTCGGGTTCTACGAGTTTCGCGGCCTCACCGCCCCGCTGCATTACACGGCGTCGGCCCATCTCGGCGGCATGCTCGCCGGGTGGTTTTATTTCCGCTTCATCTACCAGCCAGACGCCAGCCTCTTCCGCCCCCGCGCCGAATTCCCCCGCTGGATGAAGCGCACCGCGAAAGTCTCCTCCCTCCTGCCCCCTCCCGCCCTGCCTCCGCGCTCGGAGACGAGTATCAGCGATCCCGCCACGCTGCGCGCCGAGGTCGACCGCATCCTCGATAAAATCAACAGCCACGGCCTGGGCGCCTTGACCTCCGACGAAAAGCGCCTGCTCGACGAGGCCAAGGATAGCATCACCCGCCGCTAGCCCCCGCGCGGCGGGAATAAGTCCCCTCCCCTTATTTCTCACCCTTTACGCGTCAGTTCCCTGTGCCCAAACCGGTCTCTCGTACGTCTATTCATTCTGAAATATCACTTGTCACGCCTTGAACCTGTGTCGATTGCGTGAAACATTTCCTCGGTAGTTACACTCTCAATAACTCATGATTCGAGTACCCGTCGCTCGCCGCCTCGCTGCCGTTCTTTCCTGCGCCCTCGCTCTCGCGACCGGGTTTGCAGCGCCCGCTGGTCCCGAAGCTCCCAAGCCCGCTCCCGGTGCCATCGTCGCCGACCGCAAGCCCTTCGCCACCTCCGACACCCTCAAGGCTGAGGCCACCACCCTGATCAAGCTGCTGGAGCAGGCGCACTACGCGCGCGACACCGTGCGCGCCACCGACTACGCCCAAGTCATCCCGGACTACATGTCCGAGCTCGACGGCCAGCACCTCTTCTTCCTCGGCAGCGATAAGGCGTCGTTCAGCGAAAAGTACGGCAAAAACGTCTACTACAACACCGCCTTCCTCGGTAACATCGACGCCGCCTACGAGATTTTTAACACTTACCAAGATCGCGTAAACGCCCGTGTCGCCTGGGTGTTTGAAGAGCTGAAAAAAGACGTCGATCTCAACACCAACGACACCTATCGCGCCGACCGCACGAAGTCCGAGTGGCCCACCAACGCCGCCGCTTCCGACGAACTCTGGCGCAAGCGCCTCAAGTTCGAAGTCCTCGGCGAAGTGCTGAATAAGAAGACGCCCGACGAGGCCAAGCAGGTCATCCGCAAGCGCTACGAGCGGATGCTCAAGAATGTCGGGGAGATCGACGGCAACAATCTCGCCGAGCTCTACCTCAGCACCATCGCTCACCTCTTCGATCCGCACTCCACCTATTTCTCCGCCGACACGTTCGAGGATTTCTCGATTCAGATGAAGCTGAAGCTCTTTGGCATCGGCGCACTGCTCGGCGTCGAGGAAGATAATTGCATCGTCAAAGAAATCGTCCCCGGCGGTCCCGCCGATGTTGGCCGGCTCTTGAAGCCAAATGACAAGATCATCTCCGTCGCGCAGACCGGCAAGGAGCCTGTCGAGATCATCGGCATGAAGCTCCGCAAGATCGTCGAGATGATCCGCGGCGAAAAGGGCACGGATGTGCACCTCATCATTCAACCCGCCGACGCCACCGATCCGTCTGTGCGCAAGGAAGTCGTGATCACCCGCGCCGAGGTAAAGCTCAACGCCACCCGCGCCCGCGCTGCGGTCTTCCAAGTCCCCGGCGTCGAGGGCAAGGAGCAGGCGCTCGGCGTTATCACCCTCCCGGCGTTCTACGCGGACGACGAAGGCGACACCGACGTCGAGCGCAGCACCGCCTCCAAAGACGTCGCCCGCCTCATCGAAAAGCTGAAGGGTGAAAACGTCCAAGGCATCGTCCTTGACCTGCGTCGCAATGGCGGCGGCTACCTCAACGAAGCCATCGAGCTCGCCGGTCTTTTCATCAAGAAGGGCCCCGTCGTTCAGGTGAAAAACTACCAAGGCGAAATCCAGGTCGACACCGACAATAACGAGTCGATCGCCTACACCGGCCCGCTCGCCGTCCTCGTCGACCGCTTCAGCGCCTCCGCCTCCGAGATCGTCACCGGCGCCCTGCAAAACTATGGCCGCGCCATCGTCATCGGCGACACCTCCACGCACGGCAAGGGCTCCGTCCAATCCGTCGTCGAGATGAAGCAAATCTCCCGCGCCCTCGCCTACCAGATGAACCCCGATGGCACCCCGGCCAAGACGGGCGCCGCGAAGTTCACCATCCAAAAGTATTACCTCCCGAGCGGCGACTCCACCCAGCTCAAGGGCGTCGTGCCCGACATCGTCCTCCCCTCCGTCAGCAGCTATATCTCCGGCATCGGCGAGGCCGACCTGCCGCACGCGCTCGCGTTCGACAAGATCCCGACGAGCAACTTCGAAGGCGCCCCGCTCGACGCCAAGATCCTCACGCCCCTGCGCCAGGCCAGCCTCGATCGCCAGGCCCGCCTCGAGGAATTCAGCTATCTCCGCAAGAACATCGATTGGTTCAAAACCCGTCAGGACCAGAAGCTCATCTCGATCAACCTCGACGAGCGGAAGAAGCAGAAGGAGTCCGACGACGCCTTCCGCAAGGAAATGAACGCCGAGAAAAAGGTCATCGCGAAGGGCGACTTCACCTTCAAGGAGTTTCGCCTAGGCCCCCCGCCCGTGCCGCGCATCAAGGCGCCAAAGAAGGATGAGGACAAAGACCCGGATGATGACGATGTCGCCGAAGAGGAAAACGACACCTACGTGAAAGCCGACATCCACCTCCGCGAAGCCCTCCGCGTCATCAGCGACGCCCTCGCCATGGGCAAGAACAAGGAGCTCTGGGCCGCCAACCGCCCGCCCCTCACCGCGTCGAGCGGCGGCTAACCGCCGAAGTATTTTCGCCCCGTAAGGGCACTGCAGCGCCGGTCTTTTTGACCGGCGCTTTTTATTTATACGCTGCAGTCCGAGGTGGACGGCGACCTCCGGGCGCCGTTGGGAGGGCAAAGATGAAAATCACAGCGCCGATGCGTATCACGCGCGACCTACCAAAATTTCCACCACGGCCTGTTGGCCGCTCTCGCTCCAGTCGTCACGTCCGGCGAGATTCGATCTTCAATCTCCGGTAAACCGCACGCGTCCGTATACGTGAGATGACCATCTTGTGCGCTGACCTACGACAACTCGCGCCCGCCGCGATAAACAAGCTGAAGCCCGTGCTCTGCCTCCCAATCACATTCAGCAGTGACTTAGACATAAATCAGACGATCCTCTCGGCTGCGTCGGGAAACAAAGATTTCGGAAAGATGAACGTGCGCCCACACCGCACTCGACTGCTGGATCTCGCAGACCACATTCGCTTCGCCCACTGCGTCGACCGTGCTCCGATAGTTCGCGAAGACGTGACGCGCGTGCAACGCACGTTGTTCGAACTTCAGGTCGAGAAAGGCACGCACTGCTCGTTCTACATCCTCCTCGTCCGAAGCTTCCAGCCCGTCCAAAGTGAAGCTCAGCGGCGTGCCACCAAAAAGCTGAACCGGGATTGGCTCCGAGACTAGCCACTCCGGAACACCAGGATGCGACTTTAATGGGCCAAGCACCGGGACGTTCATGCTCGATTCAGCTATTTGAAATCGCTCTACCTCCGCGCCAACACAAACCGATCCCGCCCCGTCAAATCCTGCCGCGACTCGACATTCGCGAAGCCCGCCGCGGCCAGCAGCCGCACCAACTCCGCATGCTGCGCGATCCCGGTCTCCAGCGCGAGCAATCCGCCCTCATTCAAAAACCTCGGGGCTTGCGCGATGATCGTCCGCAAATCGGCCAAGCCCGCATCAGCCGCCGTCAACGCCGACACCGGCTCGAAGCCGCGCACCTCGGGCGTGGTCGCGGCGGTTTCCTCGGCCGTGAGGTAAGGCGGATTGGAGACGATGAGGTCGAAGCGGGCATCGCTCGGGAGTTCGCCACACCAGTTGGAGCGCGTGAAGGTCACGCGCTCTTTTAATCCGGTTAGGATCGCATTCTCTCGCGCGAGCGTGAGTGCCTCTTCGCTCGCGTCGACGGCGGTCACTTTCGCGTCCGGAAATTTCTGCGCGAGGGCGAGCGCGATGGCGCCCGTGCCGGTGCCGAGATCGAGGATGGATGCCGGCGGCGTGGTGCAGGCGGTGATGACGATTTCTACGAGGAGTTCGGTCTCGGGGCGCGGGATGAGCGCGCGGCGGTCGACCTTGAGCTTGAGGCTGTGAAATTCCGTCTCGCCCAAGATGTACTGCAGCGGCTCGCGCTGGCTGCGGCGTTTCACGAGCGGGCGGATTTTTTCCAGCTCGGGCTCGGTCAGCGGGCGCTCAAATTGCATGTACAGCGCCATGCGCTTCAGGCTGAGCGCGTGGCCGATGAGGAGTTCAGCATTGAGCCGCGCCGATTCCACGCCCTTCGAGGCGAGGAAATCCGTGGAGCGCTTGATGATTTCGAGAACGGTAAACATCTCAGTCCTCGTCGTTCAGCGCGGCGCGCGCGGGCATGTAGGTCTGGCCGGTGAGGGCCGCCAGCTTCTCCTCGTAGTCCGCCTTTTGCAGCGCGGTGACGAAGGCATCGAGGTCCCCCTCCATCACTTGCGGCAGCGTGTAGAGCGTGAGGCCGATGCGATGATCGGTGACGCGGTTTTGGAGATAGTGGTAGGTGCGGATGCGCTCGCTGCGATCACCGGAGCCGATCTGGCTGCGGCGCGCGGCGGCGTACTTGGCGCGCTCTTCGTCCTCGCGGCGCTTGAGCAGACGCGAGCGGAGCACGGTGAGGGCCTTGGCCTTGTTCTTGAGCTGCGAGCGCTCGTCGGCGCAGGTGACAAGGAGGCCCGTGGGCTTGTGGACGATCTGCACGGCGGAGTCAGTGGTGTTGACGCCCTGGCCGCCCGGACCGCTCGCGCGCGCGACGGTGATTTCGAGGTCCTGCGGATCGATCTGCACATCGACCTCCTCCGCCTCGGGCAGCACCGCGACCGTGCACGTCGAGGTGTGAATTCGCCCGCTCGCCTCGGTGACCGGCACGCGCTTCACGCGATGCACGCCACTCTCGAACTTGAGTTGCTTGTAAACATCGGTGCCGGTGATGAGGAAAATCACTTCCTTGAACCCGCCGCGCTCCGATTGGCTGCTGCTCATCGGCTGAATTTTCCACCCGCGCGAATCGGCGTACCGGGAAAACATGCGATAGAGATCGGCGGCAAATAGCGTGGCCTCGTCGCCGCCCGTGCCCGCGCGGATTTCCATCACGGTGTTGCGAGAGTCCGTCGGGTCCGGCGGGATCATCGCCAGCAATACCGCCTGCTTCAGCTCGGCGCGGCGGCGGTGCAGCTCCGGCAGCTCCGCCGCGGCGAGCTCCCGCAAATCGGCATCGGCGGCGGGATCTTTGCCCAGGGTCACGGCATCGTCGATCTCGCGTTCGAGCCGAGCGTGCAACTCGTGATCCGCGATCATCTGCGTCAGCTTCTGGTGTTCGCGCGTCACGTCCGCCGCGCGCCGCGAGTTGGCGTAAAAGGCAGGCTCCGCCATCTGCGCGGCGAGTTCGCCGAGCCGGTTCTGAAAGGGGACGATGGACGGAAGTTCTTCCATGGATACGAAGAGCGGGATGACGTCGGCGATTTGCGAATTGCAGGCGCCGCGGCTTGCGGCTCCACTCACAGCAATCGTCTCGCGAGGCAAGTCTGCCTAGCGGTGCTGATCTGCAATGGCCACGACACTCTTCACTCAAAACACCATCGCCTGCATCTGGGACTTCGACAAGACCTTAATCCCGGAGTACATGCAGTCGCCCCTCTTTCGTCGCTATGGCATCGACGAGCCGAATTTCTGGGCCGAGACCAATGCGTTGATCGAGCAGTATCACCGTCGCGGCTATAAACTCGCCGGCGAGTTGGGCTATCTCAACCACCTGCTGACTTACACGCAGGCCGGTCCGCTCGCCGGGCTGAACAACAAGATTCTCTACGAATGCGGCGCGGATATTAAATTCTATCCCGGCCTCCCGGAGTTCTTCGACCAGGCCAAGGCCTTTGTGCAGGAGCGGCCGGAGTACCAGAAGCACGATATTTCCCTTGAGCACTACGTGGTCAGCACGGGCATCGCGCAGATGGTGCGCGGCAGTGCGATCGCCAAGTACATCGACGGCGTGTGGGCCTGCGAATTCATCGAGAACCCACTGCAGCCGGGCTTCCTCAAGCAAAAGGAAATGGCCCTCGAGGCCGCGGCCGAGATCGCACAGATCGGCATGGTCATCGACAACACGGGCAAGACCCGCGCGATCTTCGAGATCAACAAGGGCACGAACAAGAATCCCGCCATCGACGTAAATTCGAAGATGTCCGAGGAGGATCGCCGCATCCCCCTGCAAAACATGATCTACATCGCGGACGGCCCCAGCGACGTGCCGAGCTTCTCCGTCGTCAAGGGCGGCGGTGGCCGCGCCTACGCGGTCTATAATCCCGAGAAGCCCGAGGAGTTCGCGCAAAACGACCGCCTGCTCCAATCCGGCCGCATCCACGGCTACGGCCCGGCCGACTACCGCTCGACAAGCAGCACCGCCCAATGGCTGCGCATGCACATCCACCAGATGTGCGACCGCATCGTCGCCGACCGCGAGGCCGCCGTCGCGATCAAGGCCACCAAGCCGCCCCGCCACCTCACCACGACGCCCGAGGAGCACGCCGCCAAAGCCGCCAAGAAGGGGCCGAAACAGGGGACGTTTCTAGAGTAGTAACGACGAGAGTAATCTTTCGCCGTTTCGAGCACATTGGCGGATCGTGCCCACCTGCACGCTCTTCGTCGTAGGACCACCTTCACGCCGCGCCCGCCGTTTCGAAACCGCGCAAAAAAAAGCCGTCCCAAATGGGACGGCTTTGAAAAGGTGAGTAACCTACCCGCAATTACGTGGGGCTGATCGGCAGCTGCGTGACGTCGGTCGGAGGAGTCGTACCAGTCGTGCCTTGGCCGACGGGAGTGGTCGGGAGAACCTGAACGACGTTACCCGTCACAGGAGCAATACCCGTCGTGGCGGTCTGCGCGGCCTGCACAACCGTGGTAGACTGCTGGGTCACCGTCGCAGCCTGCTGCACCACAGCCGAAGCGGCAGCGGTGGAAGCAGACGAGCTGGCGGCAGCCTGCACGGTCTCAGCCGTAGCGCCGGTCTTGGCGGCAACGGCATTGACGATGGAAGCGGCGGTCGTCGCGGTGGCGTTCGGAGCGGCGGCGGCGGCGCTCTGCACGGCGGCGACGATGCCACCCTGAGCGG
The DNA here is from genome assembly GCA_965227745.1 of Opitutaceae bacterium. Lineage (GTDB taxonomy): Bacteria > Verrucomicrobiota > Verrucomicrobiia > Opitutales > Opitutaceae > GAS368. The sequence continues at coordinate 1,795,730 of OZ245769.1, forward strand.
AAGCAGGCGCAGCGGAAACTACGGCAGCGGCGATGTCAGGAGCCTGCGTCGGCGCAGCAGCGGTGACGACGGCGGCGATCAGGACAGCGGAAGAAGGAGCAACCGCCGTCGCGGCGGTAGCGATTGCGGCGGCCCGCGTCGGGGCGACGGTCGTGACGGCAGAAGCGATGTTAGCCGTCTGCGTCGGTTGGACGGTAGCCACCTGCGTGGTAATCGCCGCAGCCGCGGAAGGGACCACGGTGGTCACAGCAGCGGCAATCGTGGAAGCTTGGGAGGCAGGAGCCGCAGCCGCAGCGATAGCGGCGATTTGTGCAGCGTACTCCGGATTGTCTTTCGCGGCCTGCGCGATGGCCTTGGTATTACCACTTTCAGCCGCAGCCTGAATCGCGGAGATTTGGGCAACAGTGGGGGCAGCCGCATACACGGACGTGCCAGTGAGAGCCACGAAGGCGAGGACTTGGAGGAGCGTACGAATCTTCTTCATAAAGAGAATGCGATGGTAGAAATCAAATTAGGCGAAAGCGAGAATGAACGAGAAAGTGAGTTGGTCGAGAAGTTAATGCAAACTTTGTGCCTGAGGCAGAGTTCGGGCTCTCCGCCTCCCCCAAAGCAAAGAATAATCACTAGCCCAACCGTAGACCGGTCACTAGCAAGCAAAAACCGCGCCGACACCTAAATTCCATAATCAGAATGGCAAAATATCATTCCTCGATCAGGTGGAAGGACTTGCGACGAGATCAGGACGCACCGGCGTGATGGGAGTCGTAGCTGCAGGCGAAGGGACCGGCGTGGGCGGGGTGACCGATGGCGGTGCCACCGTCGTGCCGGAGCCCGTGCTGGCGCCTGAAGCGGAAGAGTTGGCAATCGTGGTCGTATTTACGCTCGACGTGCTCGCGCCGGCATTGACGGTGCCTTGCGCCGCGCCTGTGGCCGATGAGCTGGCGATACTGCTAGCTTGGGAAGGAGCCGCGGAACTGGAGCCCTGCGAAGCGCCTTGGGCCGCACCCGATGCCACTGAAGTACCGACCAAATCAGCGGACTGGCCACCACTGATGGCACCCGCAGTCGCACCCTGAGCCGCAGACTGAGAAACAGCCTTGGCCACATCGGCGGCCCCGGCTTCACCGACCGCCTTGGTCGCGGCGTTAGCGGCCGCTTCGGCCACGCTCTTAGCCACGTCGGCCGCGGCCGCGGGCGTGGTGGTGGTGCTGGCCGCGCCTTGCGCCGCCGCCTGCGTAACGGTCTGGGCCATCTCGGTCACGTTTTTGCCGGAGGCGGCGGCGGCATTAATCGCCGCCGTCACGATTGTCCCCGCCTCGCTCGGCGCAGCCTTGGCCGCCGAAGCCGCCGCTTGCGCCACCGCATTGGGAATGGAATTCACTAGGGTCGCCATCGTCTCGCCCAGCTCGGTCCGGGCGTTATTCGCATTGGCCGTACCGAACGTCGCCCCGTTGGCCGCGACAACGGCGACCGCCGCGACGGCAATCGCCGCCGCCTCGTTGACGAGCGCAGTCGAAGCCGCGTCGTTGGCCAACTGCGCGGCATTCATGGCCGCGCCACCGTTCACATTGGAGATGGCAACGCCGCCACGGCCCACATCGAAAGAGGGAAGACCGCTGCCCGCCGGGGGCGTGATGGTCACCGTGCCGTTGGCCGTGACCACCGTGTAGTTGGTGCCATTGTAGTTGACGGTGTAAACCGTGCCCTTGGCGGCCGCGACGCCCTTCGGGGTCTTGATCTTGTAATCGTGCGGCTTACCCGTCGGATCGAGTTGGGAAACGATATTACCCTTCTTCAGCTCGAGAATCGCCTCGCCCACCGTCGGAGAGCTCGTGGCACCGACAGCCACTTTCTCAATCACGACTTCGGAGTCGCCCTTGATGGTGGCCAGCGCGCCGGGGTACGGTGCGACGAACACCTCCACGCCGCGATCGGTCACGATTGTCGAGTTCGGCTCGATCAAGGTCCCCTTGGCGGAATCGGCAACCGTAAGCGTCACGGGAGCCTTGCCCGGGGCGGTGATCGTGACCTTGGCGTTCGGGTTATTGCTAACGATCTTCAACACCTTGGCGGTTTGCGCCGTGGCATTGCCAGCCAGCATCAACCCAAGCATCAAGGCAGCCGAAACGAAGAGCAATTTACGAAGAGCGATCATGAGTAAGAGGAATTTAGAAAAGTCGGAAAAGCATTAAGCGGGCCGGGAAATCGCGGGGCACCCAAGTTCAGCTGAACATAGATTGTAATACGCTTCGGGGCCGCCATTGCAATCCCATATGCCATGGCGACCAAGACGCGCCGGAGTGATGCCGGTTACTTTTCCTTCATCACTTGCACCCCATCCCAATCGGCGGCGGGCGGCGTCACTTGAGCCTCGTGCACGAGGTCGATAAACACGCGTGAGGGATTCGTCGCTCCGCCCGCTTCGCGCCCCGGCCCATGGCGCTCCAGTGCCTCACTTTGCGCGAGCAGATCCAGCGCCCCGGCCCAATCGCGGGAGAGGTAACGCGCCAATCCCGCCTCGAACAGCGCTACGCACTGATGCGTCTCCGCCGTGACGTCTTCCTTTAGGCCCACGACCTCGTAGCACGGCACCCCCTGGCTCCTTCCCATCACCATGATTTTGCCAAGCGAGCGAAACACCACGCGGTCCCCGCCATGCTGTTCACACGCGGCCTTGGTCGCTTCGGTGCACATGGAATAGACGCCCCACTTCTTCGCCCCGCTTTCCATGCGCGCGGCGAGATTCACGTCGTCACCCATCATGGTGTAATTGAAACGCACCCGGCTTCCCATGTTGCCGATGACGCAATTCCCCGAGTTGAGTCCGATCCGGGAACGCATGCGCCACACGAGTTCCGGCCACTTGTCGCCCTCGGCGCGCCACTTCGCACGGAGCTCGCCGATTTTTTTCTGCACGCGCATCGCAGCCACGCACGCCCGATACTGATGATCGGGCAGCTTGATCGGCGCGCCAAACATCACGACCACCGCGTCGCCGATATACTTGTCGAGTGTGCCGCCCTCCTCCTGCAAAATATCCGTGCAGGCCGTGAGGTATTCGTTGAGCAACTCCACCAAGCGGTCCGCCGGCAGCACCTCGGAAAAGGTCGAAAAGCCCTCAATATCGCTGAAATAAGCCGTGATATTCTCCACGTGGCCGCCCAATCGCGGCGTCTCACCCGATTCCACCATGCGGTTCACCACCATCGGCGACACGTACGTGCCAAACATTCCCTTGATCTGCTCCTTTGCTCGTTGCTCCGCGATCAGCTTCACCGCGATCCCGTGCACTTGCAGTGCCCCGAAACCAAGGATCGGCCACACCACCGGCAGCCAAATACTGTGGCTGATCCAAGCCCAGGTCGCCGCCAGCAGGTAAAGCGCCGGCACGCCGAGAGCGCACGCTGCGCGCACCGCCAACTTCTGGTTGCGCAAGCCCCACGCGCTCACGAGCCCGACCAGCACCGCCGCGAGCCCCACACTCAGGGTGGAGGCGCGCCGCGCGAAGTCTGAATTCAAAATGTTGTCGATGATATTGGCGTGGACGAGCACCAAGGGCGTACTGCCGCCAAAGGGCGTCGGGCCATTGTCCGTGAGCCCCGTGGAGTTCTGACCGACCAGCACGATCTTGCCCTTCAGGTTCACGATATCGGCATCCTTGGCCTCCCCTACCCGCGCATCGGTCAGCCGCCACAACATCTTGGCGTAGCTCCCGATGTTCGCCGTCTGCTCGCCGAAGCGATAGTTCACAAAATACCGTCCGTGCTGATCGATCGGAATGCGGCACTCGCCGTCAAACGTCGGCACGTACACCGCGTCGCCCAACCGCACGCGCACCTTCGCCTCATTTACTTTCCAATAGCGGATTAGGGTCTGCAACGAGAGTCCCGCATACACTTTATCCCCCACTCTCACCACGAGCGGCACCGCGCGACGCATGCCATCGCGCGGGTCGATCGGTGAATCCACAAATCCGAAGTAAGCGAGCGTCTGCAACGCCGCCATCGGTGCTTCCATCGAGTTGTCCCCGTCGAGCAACCGGATGTCGCCCTCGACGTTCGTCAGCGGCACCGTCTTAACCGTCTGGCCGTCCGGCACCGGGTTCGTCAACCGCTCTGATGTCACGGCGGCGAAGACCACGTCCGTGCCGTTATTCATCGCGGCCCCCGCATAACGTCCGAGCGTCGCGTCGTTCATTAAGTCCGCCGTGTCCTCCTCGATAAACATGATATCCCAAGCGACGACCGCCGCGCCTTCATTGGCCGCCAGCGCGATCATCTGCCCGTGTAATTTTCTCGGCCAAGGCCAGCGGCCAAACACATCCGCCTGCTGACCGTAATCATCGATGCCCGCCACCAGCAGTCGCTGGTCTGGCGGCGCCTGAAAGCGCGCGCGAAATCGCGTCCGCAAATCGAGCGTGATATTTTCCACGCCCGCCATCCAGCCCGCCAGCGATAGCAGCCACGCCACCGTCACACAGACCAACGCGGGCAGCACAAACAGCCGAAGGAACGCAAAGCTGGACTTCATTCGAGGCCCAGAGCTTGCAAGCTCCCGCCTCGCGCACCAAGGGAAATTTTCCGGCGCGGTTGCCGTACCTTCCGCACCTTATCTTGAAATCAGTTCATCGGCGCTTCACCGCGCGACCCAAGCGAGCCCACGCGGGGCCCGCACACAATCACCATCGTGCCCCTTCTGCGGGGCGCGTGATCTCGCCTCCTCTCAGCGCACCAGCGCGAGCCCATTCACCGCACCAACGCGACCTTGGCGCTGCCGTCCGTCACATCGGTTACGCTTACGCGATTCTGTAATTCTTCGGCGAGATTTTCCGCTCGGCGCGCATAGTCGTGCGCAGAGCGCGGAGCCCGGCCGTTGATCGTCGAGTCGAGCCCGCTATTCCACGCCAGCGCGATCATATATACGTTCGCTGGCATGCCGTTGCGCTCCAAGCCCCGCTTTAAATATTCATAGTGCGCGACCGCCACGGCATCGGATTCGCGGCGGTCGTTGGCCCGATAGAACGGGACCTTGGTGTGCAGCTTCCAAGTGTTGGCGCGAAATTGATACGCGCCTAATTCTCCATACGGACCCGGCCGCGTGAGGTTGCGCGGGTTCTCCAGATTATGAATCGCCTCCAGTGTCGCCCAACGCCCTGCCGCCAGCGCCGAGGGCGCCGCGAAAAGCGACACGATCCCCACGAGGAGGAACATGCGCTTGAGGTATGCACGTGTCGTGGTCGTTTTCACCTCCCTTTAGACTGTCCTGGCCGTGCCAAGTGCTCTTTTGGGAGTAACTTTTCCCGCCGATTTGGGGGAACTTTCCCCGGCGTCAGGCGGCCGCCGTCCGCCGGGATTTCCCATGATCCCGAGCCCCATGCAATTACGCTCCTTGCACCCGGCCCGCTTCTGGCTACGTCAGGTTCGTGCCCGCCCGCGTCCTCGTCCTCTTCACGCATCCCGCGCTCCAAAAATCGCGGATCAACCGCCATCTCGCCGCCGCCGCGAAACAGGTGGCCGGCGTGACCTTTCACGATCTCTACGAGGCTTACCCCGACCTCCACGTCGATGTCCCGCGCGAACAAGACCTGCTTTTGGCCCACGACATCATCGTCACGCAGTATCCATTTTTCTGGTACAATTGCCCGGCGCTCATGAAGGAGTGGCTCGATGTCGTTCTTGAGTACGGTTTTGCCTACGGCCACGAAGGCACCAAACTTCACGGCAAGAAAATTCTCGCCGCCCTCACCACCGGCGGCGGCGAGCACGCGTATGCGCGCGATGGCCATAATCACTTCACGATGCGCGAACTGCTCGCCCCTTTTGAGCAGACCGCGCGGCTCTGCGGCATGCAGTGGCTGCCCCCGTTTATCGTGCACGGCACGATTCGCCTGACCGACGAGCGAGTCATCGCTTCCCACGCCGCCGCCTACGCCAAACTTCTCGGCGACTTGCGCGATGGGAAAATCCCCGCCGCGCCGCTCTCGCCTCGCTAATCCGTTCAACTGCCCCCTGCCCGCATGGATTCCCTCCTCTTTCACGCCCTCATCTACCTGGTTGCCGCGGTCATCACGGTCCCGCTGGCTAAGCGTTTCGGGCTGGGGTCGGTGCTCGGCTACCTCATCGCCGGCGTCTTCATCGGTCCTCACGTCTTCGATCTCGTCGGCGAGGCCGGAGGAGATGTCATGCACGTCGCGGAGTTCGGCGTGGTCATGATGCTCTTTCTGGTCGGCCTCGAATTGCAGCCCGCGCTGCTCTGGAAACTGCGCATGCAGCTCCTCGGGCTGGGTGGCTTGCAGGTGTTTGGCACCGCCGCCGTCATCGCCGTCGCGGGCGCGGCCTTCGGGCTCGGCTGGCGATTGCCGTTCGCCGCCGGACTCATCCTCGCGATGTCCTCGACCGCGATTGTGCTCCAATCATTGCAGGAGCGCGCGCAACTCAAGACCCCCGGTGGCGAGTCGTGTTTCGCCGTACTGCTTTTTCAAGACATCGCGGTCATCCCAATTCTCGCGCTTCTGCCGTTGATGGCCGTCACTCACTCCCCGGAGTCCGCGTCCGTGCCGGCCGCCGCTGCGGCGCATGGCGGCAGTGGCATTGCCGCTTATTCAGGTTGGCTGCAGGCGATCATCGTGATCGGGGTCGTCGTCGGCATCATCGCCGCCGGCCGGTACTTGATCAACCCCATGTTCCGTGTCATCGCACGGACCAATATCCGCGAGCTCTTCACCGCCGCCGCCCTGCTGCTCGTCGTTGCGGTTTCGCTCACGATGCAACTCGTCGGTCTCTCCGCCGCCCTCGGCACGTTTCTGGCCGGCGTCGTTCTCGCCAATAGCGAATACCGCCACGAACTCGAGGCCGACATCGAGCCGTTCAAGGGGCTCTTGCTGGGTCTCTTCTTTATCACCGTTGGCGCCCAGATCGACTTTGGTCTGCTCCGCGCTTCGCCGGTCTCATCGCCGGTCTCGTCGTCGCGCTGCTCGCGATCAAATTCGTCGTGCTCTTCATCCTCTCGCGGGTCTTCAAGCTCACTACGCCCGATGGCTTGCTCTTCTCCTTCGCCCTCGCCCAGGGCGGTGAGTTTGCGTTCGTGCTATTGTCCTTCGTCGTGGATCACCAAGTCATGACGGCCGCGCAGGCTGCCCCGCTGACCGCCACGGTTGCGCTGTCCATGGCCGCCACTCCCCTGCTTTTCATTTTCAATGAAAAGGTCGTGCAGCCGCGCTTCGCCCGCCAGAAACCGCCGGAGCGCGAGGCCGACCCCATCGATGCCGCCTCCCAGGAAAACCCTGTCATCATCGCCGGGTTCGGTCGCTTCGGCCACATCGTCGGTCGCCTGCTCCGCGCCAATGGCATTGGCTGCACCGTCCTCGATCTCGATCCCGATCAGGTCGAGATCGTCCGCCGTATCGGCATCAAGGTTTTTTACGGCGATGCCACGCGCGTCGATCTCCTCCACGCCGCCGGCGCACATAAGGCGAAAATCATCGTGATCGCCATCGACGATGAAACCAAATCCGTGTCCCTCGCCGAGACCGTCCAGAAACATTTTCCGAACTTGAAAATCTTCGTCCGCGCGTCGGGTCGCGTGCACGCGTACGAATTTCAGAAACGCGGCATCCAGCATTTTTACCGCGAGACCTTCGGCAGTTCCCTCGACCTCGGCGTTGACGTGATGCGCACGCTCGGTTTCCGCGGCCACGAGGCGGTTCGCGCCGCGCGCACGTTCAAGAAACACGACGATGCCGCCGTCCGCGAGCTCGCCGAATTCTGGGAAGACGACGACAAATATTTCTCCGAGGCGCGCCGCCGCATGGAGGCCTTCGACAAGATGTTCGCCTCCGACAACCCCGAGCACCGCGGCACCGCCGGCGACCGCGGCTGGGACCCCATGCCCCCCGGCGACGCCTCCCGGGGCTAGAGAATCTTTCTCTTTCTCTTAATCTTCCTCTTTCTCGCGGTCCCAACCGCAGTCGACGAACTACGGTTCCGATCTCCGGTCGCCAACATCTATTCTCTTCGTTCCCACCTGTAAAACTCTGCGGTCGGAAACAGGCATCGGTCCTAATATTTCCGCCGCTGCATCGTCTCATAGGGGTCAGCTGTCCTGTCACCCCCAGCCCCATCGAGACATGAACAAAGCGTATGTTATTGTCCCTCTTGCCGCCGTCTTAGTCTTCGGCGGCATCTACTATAGTTACTCCAGCCGCCGCGACGCCTTTATCCGCGCCCACGAAGAGGAGGCAGCCCTCGCCCTGCGCGCTCAGCAGCAGCGCGATCAAGCCGCTCAGGTCGCCGCCACCGAAGCCGCCAACACCGCCCTCGCCCAGCGCAAGCAGGAGCGCCTCGAAAAGGAAAAACGCGAGGCCGCGCAAAAACAGGCGCAGCTCGAAGCCGAGCAGCGCCGCGAGCACGCTTTCGAGCAAGAGCGCAAGCTCCGCAGCCAGGTCGAGCGGCGCCGCGCCGACATCCAGCAGGTCAAGGACGGCCTCGTCCTCCTCGAGCGCCGCCACACGGAACTCGCCGACGAAATCGCCTTCCTCGCCGCCTACCTCCCCGAGGCCGAAGCCAATCGTGATTCACTCTTCCGACTCCTCGAAAAATGGGAAGCCGCCCACAAGTCCCCGTCCGCCACCGGTACCGCTCCCGCGCCTGCGGCCCCGAAGCCCGGCAAAATCTAAAACCGAGTAACCCGGCCTCACGGTTATACCGGCTCGCTTTAGGCGTACCCGCACTCCGGCCCCCCAGAGGGTCCCCGCCGCCGCATGAGCCCCGACCTGTTCGATTTTTTCGACGCCCTCTAAACGGTCACGCCCCACCCCGTCATGAAGAAGTCCCTCCTCGTCATTCCCGCCGTCCTCGTCGCCAGTTTCATTTGCTTCGAGCGCCCCGCTGCCCGCCAGCGCAACGCCGCCGAGCAGGCCCACACCGCCGCCCTCGCCCAAGCCCGCCTCGAAGCCGAGACCCGCCGCGCCGAAGCGCTCGCCGCCGCCACCGCCGAGTCCAATCGCCGCAACGCGGAGCGTGACGCGCAGGAGCGCGCCAAGGCCGAAGCCAGGCAACGCGCCCACGAGGAAAAGCTCGCCGCGCTTGATCAGAAAACCGCCGCCCATCTCGCCGAGATCAAAAATCTCACCGCCACGCTCGCCACTCTCACGCAGGAGCTCGCCGAGGCGCGCGACCTCGCCGACAGCGTCCAGCGCGACACCTTCGACCTCACCAAACAGCTCGAAAAACAACGCGTGGACCGCCGCAGCATCGAGTTCGATGTCCAGCGCGCCACCGCCATGGTCACGCGCCGCATGGCCGATACCAGCCCGTAAATGTATCAAGGTTATGCGTAAAGCGCAGGACTAACGGAGCGGCGGTTTCCAACCGCCGACCAACCAAGGTGACTCACCCTTGGTGCTTATAAACCGCAGTCGGGAAAACTTCTCCGTTTCGCTTCCGTGCGGCCCAAGGCCCCTTCGTCCAAAGTCCGTACGCCTTCACAGCAGGCTCTTGATCGCCTCGAGTCCCGCGTCGCTCACCAGCACGTAGCGATTTTTGGCATCCATCCAGGTCGCCGAGGCGAGCTTGGCGGACGAGTAAAATTGCGGCGGCTGTCCGTCCCGCGCCATGCCCGTGGCATCCTCGCGCCGGGCGACGAAGACATGAAATTCTTTTCCCCCGCGCTCGAAGCACACGAGCGACACCTCGTGCCCTCTGTAATCGAGCGTGCGGCAGCCGAGCGCCTGCAGTTCGGCAAATTTCGCGGGCAGCGTCTCGGGCAGCGGACCGTGTTGCTCGCCGAGCCAGGTCTTCAGTGCCGCGACATCACCACTGTGCTTTTGGAGCCGGAAACCCTTCTGCACAAAGTTGACCGCAAACTCCTCCATCGATTGCCCCGGCACCGGCATAAAGCGCCAGGTCGTCAAGCCCGCCACGAGTGCCAAGCACGCCGCCATCGCGAGCCAAGCCGGCTGCCGCCACCAGGCCCGCACCTTCCGTTTACGGTCGGACTCTGCGCCAGTGCTAAATTGCCCCCCGGCGAGGATCGCCGCGCGCAGTCCCGCTGGCGGCGCGACCTCGCGAAGCTTCGCACTCATCGCCGTGTCGTACGAGTGCTGGCGCGCGAACCACGCGCCGAGCGCCGGATCGCGCTTCGCCTGGTCGAGGGCCTCGGCCATCGCCGGATCCTTCGCCGCGTCATGGTAGGGCGAATACGCGCCCAGGATAAACTTTGCCTCGTCATTGTTCATGCGCGCCTCCGTTCATTCGCACCCGAAAAGGGCACGAACTTTGATTTTGCCTCGGCCTCTTCGCGTTGAAGCGCGAGGCGGAGTTGGGTTTTTCCACGCGATAGCCGTGACATCACGGTGCCGATCGGCACCTCCAGCACGTCCGCGATTTCGAGATAGGATAGGTCTTGCAAGTAAAAGAGCGTGAGCGGCGCGCGAAATACTTCGTCCACCGATTGCAACGCCACCACCACCGTCGCCGCATCCATCTTGGCCACGCGGTCGACATCCTCCGCCGCGATTTCCTGCTCCCCGAGCGGCAAATCCTCGATCGAGGTCGAGCGCGCGTCACGCCGGCGGCTCCGCAAAAATTCCCGGTACAACGTCGTGAAGAGCCACGACTTGGCCTTGGCCTGCTCGCGCAGCGCCTCGCCCTTGGTGGCCCAGATGTAAAACGTCTGCTGCACCAAGTCGCACGCATCCGCCTCGCGGCGCGCGAGACTAAGCGCAAATCGGTAAAGCGACGCGTAGTGCGTGTCTACCAGTTGCGTGAATGCGGGATTGCTCATGTTCACTCGTTCAGAGTTGCCACCTCCCCCCTTTATTCCCGGAAACTGTACCTTCCGCAATCATGCTCCGTCTCTACCTGCCGCCCAACCTCTCCTCCGCTGCTCCCCGCGACGCCATCGCGGTCAAGGTCGAGCTGGGCGAAGGCACGCCGCCCCCGGAGATCATCCCCGCTCTCGTCCTCCTCCAGCGCTGGAGCGGCATGCAGAGCGCCCCCAAGCTCATCTCCCTCAACCGCACGCGGATGCGCGAGATGATCGCCGCGCTGAAGGGCCAGCCCGTCTTCTTCTGGGTGAATGGCACCACGCCCATCGCGTGGAATGACGACAGCCTCTCCGGTGTCTCCGTCTTCCTCGGCTCCCCCGGTGCGGCCGCCAAGCCCACGCCCCCACCCGCCCCGCGCGTTCCGCCTCGCCCGGTCGGCACGCGTCTCGGCGTCGATGGCAGCGAGCACTTCCTCGCCGTCACCCTCCCGTCCCGCGAAGACCCCGCCTACAATACCATCCTGACGCTCCTCAAGGAAAACGGCTTCGTCCTCGAACCCTCGAATCGCACGTGGTGGCTGCGCGACCGCCACAAGACCCTCAACTTCCTCGCCACCCACCTCAACCGCCTCCGCGACGGCTTCGGCGCGGAGTTCACGCCCAACTTCGAGAAGAACACCGCCAACCTCCGCCCCGCCGAGGTCGGCGCCGAGATCAGCGAGACCGGCGACAGCTTCGCGGTCACACTCGCCATCCGCGCCGGCTCCGCCGACGAGTCCACCCTCCGCACCGCCGTCGCCACCAACCGCAGCTACCTCGAGTCCGACGGCAAGGTCTACCTCTTCGACAAAGAGAAGCTGCAAAAACTCGCCACCGCCCAGCGCGCCCTCTCCGGCGATCCCGCCGCCGCGCTCGCCCCGCGTCGCACCCAGCGCGTCAGTTCCGCCCGCATCGCCGAGGCGCAGGATATCCTCGAAGAACTCTCCCCCGGCTTCCAGTCCCCCGAGTCGTGGAAGACCCGCAGCAGCGCGCTCAAAAATCTCTCCGCCCTCCAGCCCGCCCCCGTCCCCGCCGCGCTCGACCAACTTTTCCGCCCCTACCAACGCCTCGGCGCCGCCTGGCTCTGGCACCTCTACCGCCACCAACTCGGCGGCATCCTCGCCGACGAAATGGGCCTCGGTAAAACGATGCAGGCGCTGGCGCTGCTGTCGGCGGTCGGCGGCTCCGTAGCTGGCACGCGTGCGCCGTCCACAAGCGGCGCGAACGCGCCGGAGCTGAGAGCTCAGAGCTCAGCGTCTAGAGTCCCAAACGCCGCAACCGTCCCCCGCCGCACGCCCACCCTTGCCTCCTCGGCTCCGGGTTCTGCTCTTAGCTCTCAGCTCTCAGCTCTTAGCTCTGCCCCGTCTCTCAACTCTCAACCCTCAACTCTCAACTCCTCCACGTGCCGCACCTCCCTTGTAGTGTGCCCCGCGTCCCTCCTCGAAAACTGGCGCCGTGAATCCGCCCGCTTCGCCCCGCAGTTGCGCACCTTCGTCCACCATTCGTCGAACCGCCTCGAGACCGCCGCCGATTTCGCCGCGCACGATCTCATCATCACGAGCTACGGCACCCTCGCGCGCGACCAAGGCCTCTTCACCAGCGTCGAGTTCGCCTGCGTCATCGCCGACGAAGCCCAGCACATCAAAAATCGCCGCTCGCAAAACGCCGCCGCCCTCCGCGCCCTGCGCTCCCACGCGCGCTTCCTCCTCACCGGCACGCCGCTGGAAAACTCCCTCGAGGATCTCCGCTCCCTCTTCGAATTCCTCCTCCCCGGCTACCTCACGCGCGTCCCCTCCGGCCTGCGCGGCGACGAGCGCGCCTGGTTCGACGAACGCCTCCGCGCGCAAACCGCGCCGTACATCCTCCGCCGCACCAAGCGCCTCGTCGCCCCCGAGCTCCCGGAAAAACTTGAGCAAATCGTCTGGTGCGAGATGACGCCCGCCCAAGCCAAGCTCTACCGCGACACGCAGGAAAAATCCGAACGCGAGCTCTTCGACTTGGAGGCCGGCGGCGCGAGCGAGACCAAGCTCCAGTTCGCCGCGCTCACCCAACTCCTCCGCCTCCGCCAAATCTGCTGCGACCCCCGCCTCGTCACCACCGCACCCGATTCCGCCACTCCGCCTTCCGACTCTCAACTCTCAGCTCTCAGCTCTCAGCTTTCCGCCTCCGACTCTCAGCTCTCAACTCCTGGCTTCTCCGATTCCGCCAAACTCGAATCCTTCCGCGAAATCCTCGCCGAGGCCCTCGACGACGGCCACCGCCTCCTCGTCTTCTCGCAGTTCACCTCGCTGCTCGCGCTGCTGCGCGCCGAGCTCAAAGAACAAGACATCGCGCACTGTTACCTCGACGGCTCGATGACCACCCGCGCCCGCCAAGCCGAGGTCGACCGCTTCCAAGCCACGCCCGCGAGCGACGCCCCGCCCGTCTTCCTCCTCTCGCTCAAAGCCGGCGGCACCGGCCTCAACCTCACCGCCGCTGACACCGTCATCCACTTCGACCCGTGGTGGAATCCCGCCGCCGAAGCCCAAGCCACCGACCGCGCCCACCGCATCGGCCAGACCCGCGTGGTCACGAGCTACAAACTCGTCGCCTCCGGCACCGTGGAGGAAAAGGTCCTCGCCCTGCAGGACGAAAAACGCGCCCTCCTCGCCAACGTCTTCGAAGCCAGCGACGCCGCCGCCGCGAAACTCTCCCTCGCCGACCTCAAGAGTCTCCTCAAATAAAGTGGCTGCGGCATCCTGCCGCATAGTCTTCGAGTTCCCCGCGGCCAAAGGCCGCTTACTCTATCTCTGTGTCTGTGTGCCTCTGTGGTAAAAGTTTTTGAACCACAAAGGCACAGAGACACGGAGAAGGCGTCGATCTAGTTCAGCGTCTTCGCGAGGCCGCCGAACGTACGCAGGCGCTGCCTTAACGGAGCGGCGGTTTTCAACCGCCGTGGGTTATGGGTGCATGCCGCCTCCGACGCTCGCTCTCCGCGAGGGTATATTCACTGAGTGGTAGCCTGAGACGTGGGCGGGTGGCCCGCAGGAATGACGTTGAACCTCCACGCTCTGCAGACAGACTTCCATCCATCCCCCATGCGTGTTTCGGCTTTCAGTCAATGGACTCGGTTCACGCTCTTTTGCATCGCCGCAGCATTCGTAACCTGGGCATTTCTTTTGGCACTCGAGTCTCGATACACCTCGCCTGACGACCAAATCGCCAGTGCTCTCGGCTGCCGCGTGATGGATGAACTTCTCATTCTGAAGTTACAACCCGACGGTCGCATCGCCTGGCCCGATGCCAAAATCCTTGATGTCAGTGAGTCCGTCACCCGCTTGCCGATTTGGAATAAGGCGCATGACCAGAACATCGCACTCGCCGTTCTCGCCGACCCAGACGCGCTCCTCGTGCAAGTTACGCCCCTGCTCGATGCCGCGACCCAACTCGGCCTGCGGCGCGCAATTCTCGCCACGCCGCAAGCGCACAACTTAGATTAGTGGACATAGCGTCCAGCAGACAGCGCCCGCCGCATCCTCACCCCTCCGCCCGCTTCTTCGCGTCCGCCTCGATCAGCTTCGCCAGCCCATCGAGCGTCGCGCGCACGCGGGCTTTGACCGCGCCGAGTTCGCCCGCGCTGCCGACCTTGTCGTTGGCGAAAAGGTAGAACTTCATCTTCGGCTCCGTGCCGGAGCCGCGCGCGGCGAACGAGTAGCCGTTCGAGAGCGAAACAATATACAAATCCTGCGCGGGGATCGCCTCGTTGTCGGCATCGACGATTTTCTCGCGGCCGAAGTCTTGAAACTTCGTCACCGTGACATCGCCAAAGGCCTTCGGCGGATTCGCACGATAGGTCTCGAGGATGCGCTTGATCTTCGCGTTGCCGCTCGCGCCCTCGTAGTAGATGTTGATCACGCCCTCGAGGTAGAAACCGTACTTGAGGAAAATCTCATCGAGATATTCCGGCACGGTAAGGCCGCGCGACTTCACCCATGCGCAGACCTCGGCAAACATGAGGCACGCCGAGTTGCCGTCCTTGTCGCGCAGGTAGTCGTTCGGCAGGTAGCCGTAGCTCTCCTCGGTGCCGAAGGCGTAGAAGGTCGAGTGCTTCTGCAAAAGCTGCGCGCGCTCGGTAAAGGGCGTGGCCTCGTAGTCGAAGCCCGGGCCCATCGCGGCGCGGAGTTTATCCTCGTAGCCGCGAATCTTCGCCGCGATCCACTTGAAGCCCGTGAGGGTCTTGATGACTTTCACGCCGTGGCCGCGACCGATCGCGTCCTGCAGTTGCGTGGTCACAAAGGTATTGATGATCGCGACGCTCTGGCTGCCCGCCTTGGGAATCCAGCCGAGTTCTTTGAACTTCGTGAGGCGGTAGTCCGCGAGCAGCGCACCGATCTGGTTACCCGTGAGCAGTTCCATCTTGCCCGCACGATTGCGCACGGCGACGCCCATCCGGTCGGCATCGGGATCGGTCGCGACCACCACATCGGCCGAAGTTTTGTCGGCGAGGGCTACGGCGTACGCGAGCGCCTCGGCATTTTCCGGGTTCGGCGATTTCACCGTGGGGAAACGTGCGTCGAACTCGAGTTGCTCCGGCACGGGGATCACTTCGCAACCGGCGTTCTTCAGCAGCGGAATCGAGTGCACGCCGCCGGTGCCGTGGATGTTCGTGAAGACGACCTTGAGCTTCGTCTTCTGGAAAACGGTCGGGTCGATCACGGCCTTCGCCGCGACGGTGAGGTAAGCCTCATCCGCATCGCGGCCGAGCGTGGTGACACCGGCGAGATTGATCTCGAGAAACGCGGAGAGCTCGCCGAGCGGCACCGCGTTGACTTCGGAAACGATGCCCTTGTCGTGCGGGGCGATCACTTGCGCGCCGTCGTCGAAGTAGGCCTTGAAGCCGTTATCGTGCGGCGGATTGTGGCTCGCGGTGATGACCACGCCGGTGTGCGCCTTGAGCCAGCGCACCGCGTAGCTCAAGTGCGGCGTGGGACGCGGACCATCAAAAATATACGCCTGCCCGCCGAGCTTCGTCCACGTCGAGGCGGCGAGTTCGCAGAAGTGGCGGGAGAAGTGCCGCACATCGTGCGCGATCACGAGCTTGGGCTTGGCCGAGTTGCCACGCGACAGGAGAAATTTGTGGGTGTAGCGAAAGAGCCCCACCACCGCGCGGATGAGCGTGAAGTCGTTCAGCACATTGCTACCGATCGCCGCGTGCTCCGGCGAACCCGTCGCGTTGAGCTTGCCCACTTCCGACGGCGCTCCGACCACGCCGATGGTGCGACCGCGCATGCCACCCGTGCCGAATTCGAGGTAGCGATAGAAGCGGTCATTCAGCTCGCTCCACGCTTCCTTCGCCACGAGTTCCTCGATGCTCTGGTGCGCCCAGGCCGGCAGGCTGGCGCTGAGAAACGCGCCGAGATTTTCCGCGGCGCTGGGCATGAGTTGTCCGGCCTTGGCGGCGGCGTTGATGCGGTCGAGGGTCGTCATGGAAGAATGAGGAGAAGTTAGGGGCGTGAAAAAGAGTGTTCACCGCCGGGGGCGCGACTCAGGGATTCAGCAACACCCGGACTGGAACAAGGCAGTTGAAACCATAGATGGACACAGATGAACACAGATAAAAACTGCGACAAGCCTCTGCATGAACGCACTGGAATGATGGTCACATCCATCTCGGCAAGCCTCACGCGCTCATCGATCCGTGTTCATCTGTGTCCATCTGTGGTTCAATTCTTCTGCCGCAGCGGAGATTTTATTCGAGGTACAGGCCCTCGGCCATCGCAGGTTTTACCGCGAGCTTCTTCCACGCGTCCGCGAAAGAATCCTCGTCGTAACCGAACGATGGCGCGACCTCCACGGTCACGTCGGGTTTGCCGGTTTGGTCGGTGTTTACCGGCGCGCCGTTGGCCTTGAGCCAGCGGGCGAATTGGCGGAGTTGGTCGTCGCGGCAGGTCTGTGGCGAGTCGAGCCCGTCGGCGTTTTTAACCGGCGAGAAATCATCCGCGCGCAGCGTCTCGATGATCACCGGATTCTTCGCAAACGGCAGCGCGTCGAAGACGAACATCTCGAACTTCACGCCGTTCGCCTTCTCCGGCTTCACCGCCTTGCCCGCCGCATCGACGGTGGGAATCTTCTTGTCCGCACGATGGAAAGGCAGCGCCGCATCCGCGCCGCCCGACGCCATGCGGCGCACAAATTCGCGGTCGAGGACGTGGATCGCGATGCTGCCCGCGAGGTAGCGGAGCGCGCCCGAGCTATCGGTGAGGCGCTGCGTTTCCATCGGGACATCGGAATACTCGACGACGACGGACTTGCCGCCCTGCGTGCAGAAGAGGCCGACCTTTTCCTCGGCGTAGGCCTTCGGCACCATCTTGCTCGACATCTCGGAGCCGCGCACGAGATGCCAGCCAATGAAGCTGGGGTCGATGCAGCGCACGAGTGGGTTATCGACTTGGAAGTAGCTGATCGTATCGATGCCCTCGCGCTTCATCAGGTCGAGCGCGCCGCTGCGGTCGAGCGCGCGGAGGGAGCCGCCATGGCCGTCGGGCGACATCGCGAGCGAGCCCGTGGTCTCGAGGAGAATCTTGCCGTCGAAATTCACCGCCGGCATGCGGCCTTGGCGGAAGAAGTGCACGCGGCCCTCATCGAGACCGAAATACTTGTGCTCCGCGAAAAATGCCTCGGTCGCCGCGTGGTTCGCATGGCTGGTCATGATGAACCAATGCAGCGGCTTTCCGTAGCGCACCCCGGCAGCGCGGATCTTTTCCGCAAAGACTTGGAAGAGCGTCTTCTTTTTTAGCGGCGTAACGGGAAACGTGCCCTTGGGCCCGTCATAACCGAGGCGCGTGCCCTGCCCGCCTGCCACCGTAAAGGCCGCCACTCGACCGGCGCGCAGCGCGGCTTCGCCGGCGGCTTTGGCCTTGGCCCACGCCGCCGCATCGCCCCCGTGCACCGGGAGCTTCTCATACGGGGCTGGCGCGAGGCCCTCCAAATTCACCCCGGCGCCACCCGCCGTCTTCGCGACGAGGGACCGGTAGAGTTGGTCGACCTCCTTGAGATCGATTTCAGCCGCCTCATCGAGCAGGCGGCGCTGCGCATCGGGCGCAAGCCGGTCGAAAAAGGCGAATACGTGGGACTGTCCGGCTTGGGTGAAGGTTTCGATCAGCGGATGAGAGGCCATGCGGCGTGAAAAGAGGGGCTAGCGTGAAAGGTGGATTATTGTGGCTGTGGGAAACGGAGGATCACATCACCCGGACGGGCATAGCCCCACCGCTCCCGCAGCACCTTGTCCACATAGACCGGATCTGTCTGCAAACGTTCGAGCACTTTTTGCTGGGCATCGAGCCGGGCCTTTTCCGCCTCCAGCCGCTGTCGGCTCGAGGCTTCGGCCAGCTTCTGCTGCTTGTACTCGGCGTAGGTATCGGCGAGTAGCACGCTCGCGCCCACGCCGATGCCCAAAAAGAGCACGACGTAGAGGGTGACGATGGCCTGGCGCTGGTTCATGGACGGCCCGGTCATCAACGGCGGCAGGCTGGCGCGAGTAAAGGAGATTTCAAACCACCTGCGCCACGCCGCCTTGCGCGAAATTGACGTGCGTTGTTTCCGGGGCCGGTCCAGTCTGGCGGCACGCATGTATCAGAGCTTCTACGGGTTTCAGGAGATGCCGTTCAACATCACCCCTGACCCGCGCTTCCTTTATCTCAGCCCGACCCACCAAGAGGCCCTCCAACACCTCAAGTATGGCGTCAGGGAAAAGAAAGGTTTCATCGTGCTCGTGGGTGAAGTGGGCTGCGGCAAGACCACCCTCTGCCGCCGTTTCATGAACGAGCTGGATCCGGCGCATTTCGACACCGCGCTGATTCTCAATCCCCGCGTCACCGAGACGCAGATGCTCAAGGCCATCCTCACCGAACTTGGCGAGACCAAGCTCGGCCGCAGCCAAAACGATCTCGTCGCCCAGGTGAATCGCGTGCTCCTCGAGCGCATCGAAAAAGGCCGCGACATCGTGCTCATCATCGATGAGGCGCAAAATCTCAGCAACGACGTCCTCGAGCAGATCCGCCTGCTCTCCAATCTCGAAACCGACAAACAAAAGCTGCTCCAGATCATCCTCATGGGCCAGCCGGAGCTCAAGGATGTGCTCGCGCAAGAGGAACTCCGCCAGCTCCGCCAGCGCATCCTCGTCCACTACGAGCTCCAGCCGCTCGATGTCGACGACATCGGCCACTACATTCAGCACCGCCTGTCCCTCGCGGGCAGCTCCGGGCGGCCGGTCTTCACGCGCTGGGCGCTCCGCGCGCTGCACAAAGGCAGCAAGGGCATCCCGCGCATCCTCAATAATCTTTGTGACAAGGCCATGCTCGCCGCCTTCATCCGCGAGTCGGATGAGGTTAACTATTGGGACGTGCGCCGCGCGATCCGCGACATGGAGAACCTGACGGAATAAACCCGGTCCACACCCACGATGAGTCTCATCAACGAAGCGCTCAAAAAGGCCCAGCGCGCCCGTACCGGTGACAGCACCGAGGTCGCGCCTTTGCCGGGCGGACGCGTGACCAAGCGCGCCCAGCCGCGCACCGCCCAGCAGCTCGTGCTCATCGCCGCCGGCGGCATCGTGCTCGTTGTCCTCTCGGTCATCGCCACCGTCTACCTCCTAAATCGCGAGCCCGAGCCCAAGCCCGCCGCGCCGAAGGCCGCTACCCCCGCGCCGACGCCCACTACTGCGCCGGCCCCGGTCGTCGTCCCCTCGCTCACCAAACAGCCCACTACCGCCACTACACCGGCCTCCACTCCCTCACCCGCGCCCGTTCCCGTCGCCAGCCCGCCGGCCGCGACGCCCCTCCCGCAGCCGACGGCACCCGCTCCGGTGCAATCCCTCCCGACCGCCGCCCAATCTCCGGCCACCACGACGGCAGCCTACGTCCCCGCCCCCGTGCCCACCGCCCCTGCTGCGGCCACCCCCGTCGTGACGACCCCAGCCGTCGCACCCGCTCCCATTCCCGCAGCCCCGCCCAAGCCCGATGAGCGCGTGGCGCAATACATCGATACCCTTCGTATCACGGCCATCCGCGCCACGGAAGGTCGCGTGCTGATGAACGACCGCGTCTACCGCATTAACGACATCGTCGAGCGCACCTGGGGCCTGCGCCTCATCAAGGTCGAGCCGGGCATCCTCACCTTCTCCGACGCAACCGGCGCCGTTTACGTGAGAAACCTCTAGGGATGGCGACCCCCGGGCACCGTCTGAGGCCGCCCCGACTGCCATCGTAATTCTTGAGATTTGCCTTCCCGCAATCATCCGACGGTCAGCATCCCTCTCAGCTCAATTCCGGCCGTTTCACCAGCGCCTACTTCGCCGCCGCCCCGACAAACAACTGCTGATACCGTGCGCGCATCTCATTGTCCGTGATAAACGGAAACGCTTCCGCCAGCAGCACCACGGCGTCTTTCCGTTTGCCGAGCTGAAGATTGAGCTCCGCCACCCTGAAGGCGACCAAGGGATACCGCCGCAATTCCGGCAAGCGGGCGTTGAGTCGCTCAAGTTCCAAACTCGATATCGGCTCCTCGGCGCGCAGCCACACGTCCGCCATCAGCAACATCACCTCCGGCAACAAGGGCGTTTGCTCGAGCGCAGCGCGCAAGAGCTCGACCACCGGCTGCAACTGCTGCGCCGAATATTTGCGCGACGCAGGATTCCCGCTCGTGACGTCCAGCCAGCGCAGGCGCGCCAGTTCGAGGTAGACTCGCGGTCGCACCACCCGCGTGGCAACCGCCTGCTCCAGCAGGGGCCGCGCGGCCGTCGCGTCTCCGGCGTCGACCTCGCACAGCGCCGCAGCGGCTAAGAGTTGCGGGTCTTGCTCGCCCGCGCTCGTCGCGCGGCGGATCGTGCGCCGCGCCTGCTCGATGTACTGAGTGAGATACTGCGGGTGGCTTCCGCGGACCGCGCCGATTTCCAGCCGCTCCCAGTCCCCGCGCAACCGCGCGATTTCCGTCGGCGTGGCGGGCTTGACCTCGAATTTCGGCGCCTCGCCGCGCAGCGGAATCGAGACGGCATTCTTCACCGCCACCGGCAGGTAATCGCTCAGCCGGTCCATCAGGTCGGTGTAACCGAAGCCAAAGCACTCCGTGAAAATTTGCTCACTCACCGCCTCGCGGCTCACGCGCTCGGCAAATTTCCACAGCGCCCCGGCCTGCCCGCCATTGGCCGGATCGAGTGCCCAGCGCACAAAGAGCGCCGCCTGCGGCCGCCAGATCGCTGCGCGCAGGAAGGTGTTATTGCTCGTTCCGAGCAGTGCATTCGGCGCAAACAAATCCGGCGTCGGGAGCATTACCCGCCGCGCTTCCGGGTCGCGTACTAGCTCCGTCGTCCAATCGTGCGAGATCCAGCGAAAGGGCTGTAATGTGATCTTTCCCTCGCGAATGGCCGTCTGCTCGAACAGCGCTGTGACGCCCTCGATGAACCACTGCGGCAGCATCGGCGTGCGCCGGGTGAGCCGCGAATGGAGATAGGTATTCGCGATGACGAGCAGACTGGAATCGAAGTTTTTTTCGTCCCAATACGTGAAGCTCGCAGTTATGTCGCGGTCGTCGAGCCGCATGTTCGGCAGAAACTGAATGCGCTGGCCTCCACCCTCCCCGGCTGGGACTCGCCGTACCACCGTTTCACCCGACTTTGGGCCTGGGCTTAGGGTCGCCGCTTCGGTCTTCATCATCTGCTGAAGCAGCGCATCGTCGGTGCCCGCACCATCCTTTGGGACCACGATGGAGATGGTTGGGATCGCGTTCTTCGCAAAGAATTGCTCCGGCACAAACTCACTGAGCGACTGGTGAATCCGCACCTGCGCGGCGACAAACGACTTCGTGGTGCTCAGCGAGCAGCGCGAAAGAAACTCCAGGTTTCCCACCGTGCCGTGCAGCCACGGCAGGCCCTTGGCCGACTCCGCGACGATCATCGGCGGGAGTTCGACGATGGGTTCTTTACTAACCGGCGCGGCGGATGGCTGCGCCGCCGCGCTCTGCCACGCCATCGCGGCGAGCAACCCCAGCCCGACCGGTCGCGCGAAGCTTCGCCGCCCTCGCCCGAGTTGCGCGTCGCCACGGCCCCTCTGCCACCATCGCCTTAAACGCATCACGCTCATTTGAGTTCCTTTGTCGGGCCGACCTTCACTTTGAAGTCGTACAGGTTGAGATTAAAAAACTCCTCGATGTCGCGAAAGGTCTTGGCGCGGGCGGCGGGCAACATCGCCCCATCCGCACTCTTCGCTTCGACATAGGTCGGATCGCGATGAAGACTCTTCAGCCGGGAATTCAGCGTATAGTTTTGCTGCGCGATTTCATCACCGGGCTCCACGTTCACGATCAACATCACCGGCTTGGTCAGTGAGTCCACCGATTGTAGAATGGAAGGCAGGAGGGTTTTGTCTTCGAGCAGAAAATCCCGCAGGGCTTCTTTCGCAAAATCAATGGGCGGCGCTGCGGTCGGCGGCGGCAATCCATTCGTCGTGGAAATCTCCGCCGAGCCGTCGATGGCATTGGGGACAAAGGGCACCGGTGGCTCCACCCATTTGCTCGGCGATAGCGGGGCATCCGTCGCGACGCCGCATCGAAAAATCTCCGGCTTCAACTGCAGCGCCCGTAACGCCAAGTAGCCGCCCAACTTGCGCCCAATGGTCGCCACCCGCTTCCGGTCCAGCGCGTAACGCGCCGCGATCCACTCCACCGCCGCGACGGCATCCTCCACGGGTGCGCGGTCACCCCCGGTGCGGAGCGCCTCGCGATGCGCCAAACCGAAGCCCGTCATCCCTCGGAAATTCACCCGCGCAACGATGAAGCCCATGTCGGCTAGAATCTGCGCATCCTTGTCGAAACCCGGAACCACTTGTGCGCCCACGCCTTCGCCGAAATCGATCAGCAGCGGCGGGGGATTGAGTCGCGGTCTGCGCGGAAAGGTGAGATAACCGCTGAGATGGACCCCGCCCGGGGTATCAAATTCAAAGGGCCGCCCCGGCGACAGGTCCGCACTGCGTAGCCACGGGGCCGCCCGCATCACTTCCACAAACGCTTTTTCCGACTGCAACGCCACGAAGTAACGTCCGGGCTCCTGGCCGCTGGTCGTTTTGATCAGAAACCGGGTCCGCGCCTCGTCCCATTGGAGAATCTCCACCGCACGTTGGGGGAATTTTTGGTCGAACTCGATCTGCAGCGCGGCCAGTTGGGGATCGATCCACCGCGTGATGGGAGTTACGCCCTTGGCCCGCACACCGACGAACCTGCCCGTGTACTCATCGAGCACGAGCCCCTTGCGGGCGTCATCGGGATTAAGTCCCGCCAGATCGATGTGCGGATCCTCGATGGCGAGCGGAGTGCGCTGCTTGGTGCGGATATCGAGGGCATAGATGCCGAAGGTGTCGCGCCCGATGTTCGAGGCGTAGTAGATGAGATTCGGATCTGTATCCACCCCCACCGGGAAGGCGCGCTGACCATAGTAATTTTTCGTCGTGACGACGAACGACTTCGCGGTCGGGCCACCCCACACTTCATCCATCGCGACCCAGCGGTCCCAAATTCCCGGGATTTTGAAGTGAAATCCCCTGGTCGTCGCGTAGGGCGGATGCCGGTAAAGTATCCGCACGTTGCCGAAGGGATCATAAGTCATGGGGGCGTCCTCGTACTCTTCACTCAGCTCCTTTATTTTTCCGGTCGCCACGTCGATTGCCGAGACCGTGGTCGAAATGGGCGGTCTAGCTGTTGGGTTACCGAGGGCTTGAACCAGCAGTCCGCGCCGGTTACCGGGCGCAAATCCGAGAATCGTAACCGGCCGCTCGACTATCGACGGAGCTCCTTGCCCGTTTGAAGATGGAACGGTGATGGCAAAGTCGTCGGACGCCGTGAGGGTCTTCGGATCGCTCCCATCGCTATTCACCGCAAAAATGGGCGCTACCCAACTCGTGAGTTTATACGGCGTGGGGGCAAACACGAGACGCGTCGGCGACGACCATGCCATGAATCGTAAACTCGCCGGCACCTTTTCCCGACTAAACATCGCGCCGTGGTCGTCCTGCACCGAAATCTTGAATTTCTTTTCCAACTGGTCCACCGCCATGATGTAGATCGCCACCTCGCCTTTTTCGTGACGACTGTACGCGAGCTTTTTTCCATCCGGCGACAGCGCCAGCATCTCCGCCTGCAAGGGGCGATAGAGCGTGGCGACAAATTCCTCGAACGATGCCGCCCGCAGCCCGGTGGCTACAGCCACCGCCATCAGGGCGAGGGCTCTCCAACATGGGCGAAAGTCACGTCCGGCGTTTAACACGGGGCGCAGCGAGGGGGTTGCAAGCGACATGGGCACAAGAGTAGTCGCTAAAGACAGGGGTTTTGTGACAATATATTTTCAATACGCCGTCGCCGGCGGGCTGAAGACCTGCGCTAGCGTTCGAACCGTGATTTGAAAGTCCAGCCAAGGCGACCAGTGCGTCACGTAGTAGAGATCCCAATACACGCGCCGCCGCAGCATCTCCTGCTCGAGGATTTCGCCGCGGTAGCCGAGGCTCTGTGCGAGACCAGTGATCCCCGGTTTGACGAGGTGGCGCGTGCGGTAGCCCCGCGTCTGCTGGCGAAACTCCTCATCGAGCAGCGGCATGTAGGGCCGGGGGCCGACGAGGCTCATCTCGCCGACCAGCACATTCCAAAACTGGGGAAACTCATCCAGACTGCGCCGCCGTAGAAACCGTCCAAAGGGGAAAATCCGCTCATCCTCGGAGCGCGCCTGCTTCGACTCAGCCGCGTCCGTAGCCGGTTCGTCGTACATCGAGCGAAACTTGAGCATGCGAAATATCTCGCCCTTCTGCCCCCGACGCTCGCGGGCATGAAAGAGCGGCCCCGGCGCCTGCGCGCGCTGCATCACCCACACCCACGCGCATAGTGGCGGCAGAATCAAGGCCACGACCGGCAACGCGACCATCACGTCGAAAGTCCGCTTGAAGAGGCGGTTCAAGGGGTCTTCCAGCGGCTCTTCCTGCAGGGTGTAAAAATGCCGCCCGTCTTCGACCGTTGGCACCAGCGGATGCGTGTAGCGTTCCGCGAGAGTATTGTGAATCAGGAGGCGACAGCCTTGATCGTGGCAAATCTCGATGATGGTCCGCGCCTCGGCATCGGTCGCAGGCAGCTCGAGCAAGATCACTTGCCCGATCTCTCGCTCGGCGAGAATGCGCGGCAACTCCGCCACTCCGCCGAGTAGCGGCATGGGCAGCTCCCCGGCGCGCTCGGCCGGCACGTCGTCGGTGAGCAGGCCCACCGGGAAAATGCCGAGCGGCTCCTTATGCGCGATCCAATCGTTCAACTGTGCCAGCGACGCGACCCGACCGATAAACACAGTCGGCAGCCGGTGTCCGCGGCGAAACACCCACCGCGCCAGCGCGCGGGGCAGGCGGGCATTCAGCACCGCCAGGCCTAGCCAGCACCAAGTGAGAAACGTGCCGAGAAACAGACGGCTGATGCTGCGGTCGAGCGTCGCAAACATCATGGTAAACGTGAGCAGCGCCATCAGCGCCACCTGCCACGCCGCGAGCCGCGCCGCATCCCCGAGATCGAGCAGGTGAAAGCGCGCCGCCAGCCGCGACTGCGACCGCGCCGCGATCGCCATGCCACCCACCACGCACAAAAAGTACGGCAGTAGGTTGACCTCCCGGCTTAGCCGCACGATCGGCACGTACCGCATGATCAGCTCGGCATAGACCCAGAAAAACACGCCTACCGCGAGTGTGGTCACGGCCGCATGGAGATTCGCGAGTCCGCGGGCCCGGGTGGTGATCATCGCTGCGTTTATGTCACACGGTCGGGAACGGGCAAGTGTGCACTCAATCAACTGGCTGCGGCTTGGGCAGCTACATCAAGCCACCGGGCAAATTTCCTGCAAAAGCTAGCCCGCCTAAGCCTAGGGACTACGTGGCTTGCTCACCAAAAAATACCGCTCACGTGGGGAGTGGTAGGTGAGAAGCGTGCTGGTGGGCTGGTCGGCAAAGATGCCGCGAAATTCGCCGACCGGCTTCGCCTCAAACCGCTCGGCCAGCACACGCAGGTGGTACGCGGTCCATTCGTCATTGTAGTCCGTCACGCGAAAGAGCACCGGGCCTTTGCCCGCCTTTAAGAGTGCGGCGAGATCGTTGAGCGGGCCATCGTTAACGAGTAGGTTTTGCAGGCTGACCGCGTTGGGAAATTGCGCCTGCATCGCCCGATCCATTGCCTCGCGCTCGGCGGGAATCACGTTGCCGAAAGCGTCGCGGACGAGCGGCAGCGCGACGCGCAAAGGCGTCACTACGAGCAGGGCGGTCGCGGCCGCGACTCCGATGACCGCCATCCCTGCGCCGCCGCGCACGCGCGCGACCACCCACTCCGCCACCGCGACGACGCCGACCGCCGCCAGCACCAGAAACAGCGGAACGATGTGGCTGAGGTTGCGCTCGAAAAACACCCCGCGCGTGGCGAAGTAGCCGCCGAATGCGACCACCGGCCCGGCGAGCACGACCAGCACGAGCCAGCGCCGGCGCACTGCCAGCACCACCATGCCCAACACGCCAGCGATGAGCGTCGGCCAGCCGAGCGTCGCGGCAAAATACGCCAGCAGCATATCGGCCACGGCCGCGCCATTGATATGACTATGCGGCGGATGCAGCCCCGCGTACTGCTTCATCAGATACTGGACGCCGTGCATAAACACGTCGGAATGCGCGAGCACGCCGGGCACCCCGGCCACAAAGCCCGCGACCACCGCAATCGCGATGCCCGCGACAATCCCCCAAAGCCGCGCCCTCCAGCGATTCAAGCCGCCTCCAGCCGCCAAGACCGCGACCAGCGGCAGCCACCCGATCATCAGCATCGAAATTTTGCACGCGACGAGCACTCCGATCACGAAGGCCCCGCCGAGCACCGCGGCCCCGTTCAGTTTTTCCCGGGGCCAGCACAGCGCCACGGCCGCGAGCGTCAACGCCGTGACAAAGGCCTCGGGCCGGGAAAAGTGCGCATCCTGCACCAGTACCGGCGCCACCGCCACGAGCGCCGCAGCCACGAGCGCCACGCGGCCTCCACCCGTTTTCCAGCCGAGTCGCAGCGCCTGCCAGACCGCGATCGAGGCTAAGATCACGGAGAAGAATCGGTACACCCAGAACCCTCCGTCCTCATCGCGCCACGTCGCGGTCCCGGGCAAAATTTTCACCAGCCGATAAAAGGCGAACGTCGCGTATAGGTGGGACGAAAAATTATACTGATCGTAGCGCAGCCCCGCCTCGAGCTTCGGAGCCTTGGCCCAATTGGTATCCCAGTCGCCCGAGGCCCGCATGTGGTTGACCACCTCCACCGTGATCGGCTCATCCGGATGACCATAGCCCACATGATAATTGGCCGAACGTATCCAAAATCCGACTACCAAAACCACGGCTGCCACGGCGTACCCCAGGTACTTTAGCCCGCGGCTCGCGCTCGATACAGCTCTCTCTGCGACGGGCTCGGCGATCATGCTCACTCGCGCACCAGCCGTTTACCCATGCTCAGCACTTCCTCGGTCACGAAGCCCAGCTTTTGGTAGAAGGCGAGGACCTTGGTATTCGTGCCCATCACCTGAAGATTGATCTTCGGACAGCCTGCGGCGGTAAGAATCCGCTCGGCCTCCGCCATGAGCGCGCGGCCGTAACCACTGCCCTGCTGCTTGGCCGTCACCGCCAAATAATTGATCCACCCGCGATGGCCCTCGTAGCCGACCATGCAGGTGCCGATCACGCGCCCCCCCACCTCACCCACCAGGAACCACTCCGGATTCACCCGCAGCTTGCGCGCAATTTCCTTTTTGGGATCAGCCCAGCGGATCATGCCCCACTCCGCCCAGAGCGCGAGGACTTGGGCCTCGTCGTCGGCGCGATAAGGACGAATCAACAGAGATTCGGAAGAAGCCATGGAACGGCCAGCGTGTCCGCCATCGCCGAAAATTCACGAACAAATTTGCGGCCGGCCCTGACTAACCTACCTATTCATCGCCATGTCTACCGAGACCATCGAGTCCACTCCGCTGGTCTCGGCTGAGAGCAAACGCTACCTGCCGTGGCTCGTCGCGGTCGCGCTCTTCATGGAAAATCTCGACGCGACCATCGTGAATACGGCGGTGCCGACGATGTCGAACAACCTCGGGGTCGAGCCGCTCAGCCTCAAGGGCGTGCTGACGGCCTACACCCTAAGCCTCGCCGTTTTCATCCCCATCAGCGGCTGGATGGCCGACCGCTTTGGCACGAAGCGCATCTTCGCCCTTGCGGTCTCACTCTTTCTCCTCGGCTCCCTCCTCTGCGGGCTCTCGGTCAATGTCCCGATGCTCGTGGCCTCGCGGATCATCCAGGGCATGGGCGGCGCGATGATGACGCCAGTGGGCCGCCTCGCCCTGGTCCGCTCGTTTCCGCGGTCGGAAATGCTGACCGCGATGAACTACGTCATTATCCCCGCCCTCATCGGTCCACTCCTCGGACCGTTTGTCGGCGGGCTCATCGTCCACTGGCTCGACTGGCGCGTGATCTTCTTTCTCAACATCCCGTTTGGCCTCGCCGGCCTCTGGATGGTGAAGCGCTACATGCCGGACTTCCGCGAAAAGGATGCCCCGCCCCTTGATCGCGCCGGGTTCGTACTCTTCGGCGCAGGCGTGGCGCTCCTCTCCTACGTTCTCGAGGTCTTCGGTGAGCACTCCATGCGCTACGCCGATATGGGCTTTATGCTCGCGGGTTCGCTGGCGCTCCTCGCAGTTTACGTCTGGCACGCCCAGCGCGATGACGCACCGATCCTCCCGCTCTCGCTGTTTCGCGTCCGCACCTTTCGCATTTCCGTCATCGGTGGCTTCGTCACACGGCTTGGCATCGGCGGTATGCCATTTCTCCTTCCGCTGCTCTACCAGATCGGTCTCGGCTATCCTCCGTGGCAGGCCGGCCTGCTCACCATGCCGCAGGCCCTCGCCGCCATCGGCATGAAATTCGCCAGCCGTCCGCTCCTGGCGTGGCTCGGCCATCGCACGGTCCTCATGGGCAACACGGTGCTGCTCGGCCTCACGATCATGGTCTTCACGCAAATCGGTCCTGGCACTCCCATCTGGGCCATCGTCGCTCTGAGTCTCACGCAGGGCTTCTTCTCGTCCCTGCAATACACCGCGATGAACTCCCTCGTCTTTGCCGACATCAAGGACTCCGACGCGAGCAAGGCCAGCAGCGTCTCCAGCACCGGCCAGCAAATGTCGATCAGCTTTGGCGTGGCCTTCGCCTCCCTGCTCGCAGCGTGGTTTCTCGGCCACGTGGACCAGCGCGACGCGGCCCAGACGATCCCCGCCCTCCACAAAGCCTACGTCACAATGGGCCTGCTCACCATCGTCTCCTCTGCGACCTTTTGGGGCCTGAAACGCGACGACGGCAACAACGTCAGCAATCGCGGCGTAAAGCGCCCGACGACCCCCGCGGCCGCTGAGGCGGAGTCGGCCTAAATCACGCGATTCCGACGGTGACGACACGGGAGTTCCGGCGGTGGTTGCGCGTTAGTCCCCCGAGCGCACGAACCTATCGGCGCGTTCAGCCTTGTCTCAACGCGGCCCGTCTGCCGCCTTGGCGACATGTCGTCCCTGAATCGTACGGAGTGGAAGATCGATGAGAGCGCCGTCTATTTCGAACGGTTGCACCTGCGGGGCTGGGCCTGGCATGCCGCGCAGCCGATCACGCGCGTCGAGATTTCCTTCCCTGATTTTGGCGTGACACTTCCCGTAGCCAGCTTCGGCCAGCCGAGCGCCGATGTGGCCGCAGGCTTGGGCGCAACCGCCAGCCACGCGCGCTTCGACGAGTGGATTGTCGGGCCAGCGGAAGTCCTCGGCCATCCCTTCGTGATGCGGTTTACCCTCGCCGATGGCTCGGTCGTGATCGGTGAAGACGCGCTCACCAATGCCGCGCGCGGCGACCCGTATTTTCAAAGCTGGGAAAATTTCTGGATGCACGTCGCCAAATTCGAGAGCGGCACCGTGTTGGAGATTGGCTCGCGCGCCCGCTCGGCGATCACGCGTAAGCACCGCGTGCCCTCGCACCTGAAGTACGTCGGCCTCGACATCCTCGACGGCCCGAATGTCGACGTCGTCGGCGACGCGCACGAACTCTCGCGCGTCATGAGTGGGCAGAAGTTCGTCGCGATCTTTTCGACCTCCGTGTTCGAGCATTTGCTGATGCCATGGAAGGTGGCACTCGAGATGAATAAGGTCCTTGAGGTCGGCGGCATCGTCTACACCTCCACGCACCAAGCCTGGCCGTTGCACGACGCCCCGTGGGATTTCTGGCGCTTCTCCAACACGACGTGGCAGGCGATTTTTAACCCCGCCACCGGCTACGAGATCGTCGAGGCCGTGATGGGCGAGCCCGGGCGCCTTCACGCGTGCCGCACGTCGCCGGTGACGCGCAGCCTGCCCGATAACCCCGCTTATCTCGGCTCGGCCTCGATCGTGCGCAAGGTCGCGAACACCACGTTGGAGTGGCCCGTGCCGCTATCGGTGGCGACGTCGTCGATGTACCCGGAGGGCAACCTCGCGGTCGCCCCGACGAGCAATCGCGCCTAAGCTTCCAAGCGAAGTGAGATCACTTGTGATCCCACGGCAATTTCACGGCGAGCTTCTCGTGTTTCCAGACATGGAACACGTCGAACATCTTGCCGGGATTTAGAATACCATTTGGATCGAGGGCGTTCTTCACCGCCTGCATGGCGCGCACTTGCGCGGGTGAGTGCTGGATACGCAGGAAGGGCGTCTTGGCGAGGCCGATGCCGTGCTCGCCGGAGATCGCGCCACCGAGGGACACAACGGTTTCCATGAGGAGCTGCACGGCCTTTTCCGCGGCGCGCGTCTCCTTTTTATTGGCGCGGTGATACATGATGTTCACGTGGAGGTTGCCGTCGGCGAGGTGGCCGAAGGTCGGCACATGCAGGCCGGTTTCCTTTTTCAGGGTCTTGAGGAATTTCGCGAACTTCACGTAGCTGCGCATCGGGATGACGATGTCCTCGTTGAGCTTGGCGTCGCCGAGCTCGAACATCGCGCCGGAGCACTTGCGGCGCACGGCCCAGAGTTGTTCAGCCTCCTCGCGGGTGGCGGCGACGCGATGCGCGGTCGCGTGGGTCTTGGCCCACTCGAGGACTTTCGCGCTGTGCTCCTGCACTTCGAGTTCCGAGCCGGCCAACTCGAGGAGAATCACCGGTCGACCCGCCTGCCCTTCAAACACACTCTGCTTCGTCGCGCGCTCCGCACAGAGCACGCTCTCGCGGTCGAGAAATTCGCAGATGGCGGGTTGCACGCGCGAGCGGAAAAGCGCGAGCGCGGACTCGAGGGCCTTGGTCTCGTCCGGAAACGAGGTGAGCAACGTCCAGCGCTTGGCTGGGGCCGGGATGAGTTTCAGCACCGCTCCGGTGACGACGCCGAGCATGCCCTCGCTGCCGATCCAGAGGTCGCGGAGGTTGAAACCGGCGGAAAATTTCTTCGTCGCGGTACCCCACTCCACGTATTCGCCGGTCGGCAGAAAGCCGCGCAGCGCGATGATGAAATCGCGCGTCACGCCGTACTTGCCGCCGTGCATGCCGCCGGCGTTGCAGGCGATATTTCCGCCGATGGTGCAGTACTCTTTCGAGGAGGGATCGGGCGGGTAAAACCAGCCCTTGGCCTCGGCGGCGCGCTGGATATCGGCGACCTTCGCGCCCGTCTGCACATGGGCCATGCCGGCATCTTCGTCGATCTCGATGGAGTTCAGGCCGAGCATGTCGATCACCCAACCGCCACGCAACGGGGCCGCCGCGCCCGTGAGGGTAGTGCCGCGGCCCCGGGTGGTGACAGGCACGCCGTGCTTGTTGGCGAGGGTCAGCGCGACACCGATGTCGGCGATCTTGGACGGGAAAATCACCGCCTCGGGGAGAAAGGGAATCTTGCTGCTGTCGAACGACGCGGCATTGCGCGCTTCGTCGTCGGTGCGCACGACTTGCGCGCCGAGCTTGCGTTTCAAAAGGGCCGTGGCGGAAGCGAAGGACTTCATCGGAAAGAAAGAAATGGATGTGTCGGGGCGTTCGCGCAAGCCAGCGGCGTGCCGATGAAGGTACAGTAGACGACAAAGCGGTTGCGACAGAGCGCTGCGAAGGGCCAAAAGAGGCATTTAACGACATCAGCGACATCCGCAAAGTTTCGCTTCACAGGCGCGGACTCGTGTGCGAGTCTCAGCCCCTTTCCCTGCACCGCCATGACCAAAATCCTCCTCACGACCACCTCGTTCCAAGACACCCCGGGCGAGCATCATAAGCTTCTGGCCGACACCGGCTGGGAGATCATCCGCGCCCGCGGCCCGCTTAACGAAGCCGACACCCTCGCGCTCGTCGGTGATATCGACGGCTACATCTGCGGCGATGATCTGATCACCCGTAAGGTCCTCGAGAAGGCCCTCCCCAAGCTCAAGGTCATCAGCAAATACGGCATCGGCGTCGACAAGATCGATGTGAAGTCGTGCACCGAGTTCGGCATCCCGCTGCTCTTCACCCCGGGCGTGAATCACACCACGGTCGCCGAGCACACCTTCCTCCTCCTGCTCTCGCTCGAGAAGAATCTCCTCTTCCACACCGACTCGACCCGCGCCAACGGTTGGAAGCGCAAAACCGGCCACGAGCTACTCGAAAAGACCATCGGCATCGTCGGCCTCGGCCGCATCGGCAAGGAAGTCGCCATCCGCGCCCGCGCCTTCGGCATGAACGTCATCGCCTTCGACGTGTACTGGGACGAGAAGTTCGCCACCGCGAACAACGTGAAGCGCGCCGCCACCCTCGACGAGATCTACGCCGCCTCCGACTACATCTCGCTCCACACCAACCTCACGCCGGAGACGCGCGACATGATCAGCGCGAAATCCTTCCCGAAGATGAAGAGGGGCGTGCTCATCCTTAACTGCGCCCGCGGCGAGATCGTCCACACCGCCGATATGGTCGCCGCGCTGAAGTCCGGCCAGGTCGGCGGCTACGGCACCGACGTCCTCGACGAAGAGCCGCCGACCCCGAATCACCCGCTGCTGTCGCTGCCGAATGTCGTCGTCACCCCGCACGTCGGCTCGCGCACCTACGAGAGCGTCGTCCGCCAGGCGACGACCGCCGTCCGCAACCTCATCCTCGCGATGAATGGCGACAAGCCCCTCGCGCAAATCAATCCCGAGGTGCCTGTAAAGAAGGTGGTTTGATCGATCTGATCAATCGCTGAACCAATCTGAGTCACAGAGAACACAGAGCTCAAACCACAGAGAACACGGAGCAATGCATCCGACTTGTTCGTCTCTGTGGCCTCTGTGCCTCCTCCGTGGTCTCTGTGACATAATCCGCATCCGAAATCGTTTCTCTCAACTCTCAACCCTCATCTCTCAACTATTATGAGCGAAGTTTTCTACGTCGTCCCGGAAGAACAGCACAACGCCCTCATCGTCGCGGCTTACAAGCATCGTGGTTACACCACCGCCGAGGCTGAGGCCGGCGCGCGCTTCTGCGCCGAGGCCACCCGCCACGGCATCCGCACGCACAACGGCCTCAAAGCCCTCCACCTCGATCATCTTTTCGGCTCCGGCTCCAAGGGCTGCGTGCCCAAGGCCAAGATCGAAAAGATCAAGACCAAGTACCGCGGCGCCGCCATCTGGAACGCCAATAAGAAGCTCGGCCAGGCCACCGGCTACGCCGCCATCGAGCAGGCCATTAAGCTCGCCGACAAGTACGGCGTGGGCATGGTCTCGGTCGACAACGCCTTCCACTACCTCTGGGGTGGCGGCTACGTGATGGACGCTGCGAAGCGTGGCTACATCGCCTACACGAATTGCACCGCGGCACTCGCCGAGGTCGTTCCCTTTGGCGGCAAGTACCCCACCCTCGGCACCAATCCGCACTCGTGGGGCTTCCCCACCACCGCCGCGATCGGTTACCCGATCGTGATCGACTGGGCCACCTCCGTCGTCGCGATGGGCCGTGTGCAGCAGCTCCTGCGCGAGGGCAAGCAGCTCCCGCCGAACGCCGCCGTCGACGTCAACGGCCAGCCCACCACCGATCCGGCGCAGGCCAAGTACCTCATCCCGTTTGGCGCGCACAAGGGCTACGGCCTCGCGCTCATGAACGAGATCATCGGCGCCTTCATCGGCGGCTCGCTGCCCACCATCCGCAATCGCTGGGACCAAGTCCCCGAGGGCGAAAAGGGCACCTGCGCGTTCTTCTTCCAAGTCTGGCACCCGGATGCGATGAGCTCCGGCGCCTTCGCCAAGGGCCGCAATCAGTCTGAGAACGTCAAGGCCGTCATCGGTGATATCCTCGGCCACGGTAACGAGAACTGCATGCTCCCCGGCCAGCTCGAAGCGGCCGCCGCCGCCCGCAGCGCCAAGAATGGTGGTCTCCTGTTCTCCGAGGCCGAAGTCGCGGCCTTCAACGAGATCGCGACCGAGACCAAAAAGCCGAAGTGGAATCTCGCCGACCTCAAGGTCGCCGAGTAATTCGTCTGCAAAATCTTCGACCTAGTTCGGGGCGCACTACCAAATGCGCCCTTTTTTATGCGCCGCATCCGTCGGCCCCTTTTCGATTTTCGCGCCCACCATTCTCTAGACCGGTACTATCACGTCCTCCGGCCTCAACTCAGCACCATCACGTACCCGATCCCCGGCACGTTACGGATCCGCTGCGACCCGTCTGCCGCGTCGCCAATTTTCTTCCGCAGTCGCCAGAGGTGGGTATCGAGCGCGTGGGAGGATTGGACGCCCGTCGCAGAGCCCGGCCAGATGGACCGCAGGATTTCTTCCCGGGTCACCGGCTTGCCCGCGTGATCATTCAGGAGCGCCAGGAGCGCATAGTCGGTCTTGGTCAATCGTAGAGGTGCCCCAGCCTTGGTGGCGGTCTTGGCTGCGAGGTCGACGGTCGTCGCACCGAGGCGCAGGAGCTCCGCCGGCTTCGCGGTCGCGCCGCCCGTATGCATTCCCGCGCGCCGGAGAAGCGCGTACACTCTCGCCAGAAATTCTGTCGTTGCACATAGCTTGCCCAAGTAGTCGTCCGCGCCGAGTTTCAGACCCCGGACGCGAGCCTCGACCGAGTCGAAGCCCGTCATCATCAGCACCGGACTACTACATCCGCGACGGCGCAGTTCCTCGATTGTGCCCCACCCATCGAGTCGCGGCATGTCGACATCGAGCACGATCAGGTCCGGCGTGTCGGTATCCAATCCCGCGAGCGCCTCCGTCCCATCGGCGAAATGCACCACTCCGTACCCTGCGCCGCTCAAGA
Organism: Opitutaceae bacterium; assembly: GCA_965227745.1. Lineage (GTDB taxonomy): Bacteria > Verrucomicrobiota > Verrucomicrobiia > Opitutales > Opitutaceae > GAS368. The sequence continues at coordinate 1,830,821 of OZ245769.1, forward strand.
CACGCTGGTACACCGCGCGCAAGTCCGCATCGTCGTCCACGAGCCAGATTTGGGGCGGCAGTTTCATATTACGAGTGTGTCGTCGGGGGTAAACCCACTCGTAGCTCAAAGTGTGAGTGTTTTGTGAGTTCAGTAAAGCCTACTCCATGACGATGAAACGAAAGCGCTCTACCTCGTGATGAGTTCAACTCGTATATTTTTCACCATCGCTCCCTTCGCTTCGGCCACGTTCGTCGGCCCGAGTTTAGGTGAGATTCGCTGCGCAACGAAGATCGAGGCGACCTCAGCGTGCTACGATCTCGGCGCCTGTAAGATTGAAACCTCGCCCTGACCAAAGTCCTTGTCCACCGCCGGTCTTTCTGGCGCTCGGTCCCCCATGAAAAACCTTACCATCAGTCAAAAAATCGCCTTTGGATTCACCGCACTCATCCTTGTCACCGCTTTGCTTGGTGGGTTGGCCGTTGCCTCCATGCGCTCGGTGCAGACGGCCTCGCGCACCCTCGCCACGGAGTACATGCCCGAGGTGAATGTCGCGAGCCAGCTGAAGTCTCATGTGGCTGCGGCCAATCTCGCGATCCGCAGCTACGGCTTCACCGCCGATGAGGCTTACCTCACGGAGGCGCGCAAGCAGCTCGAGTTCGTCCATCGCGACCTCAAGACCGCCGAGGCGCTCGTCGTGGCGCATCCCAATCTGGTCCGCCTCCAGGGGGAGATCGGCCAGGTCACCACGGCTTTGAAGACCTATGAGCAAGCGGTGTCCGATACCCATGATCGCAACGCGGATATCAAGTCCGGGCGCTCCCAGCTCGACTCCGCCGCCGCCGGGTTCACCGCCAACATCGATCGCTTGATCGAAGCGCAGCGCAGTCGCCTCCAGGCCGAAATTAGCGCCGCGAGCGATGCCACGAAGCTCAGCGAACGCAGTCGTAAGCTGATTCTCAGTGAAGAAATCCGCAGCCTCGGCAACGCCGCCCGCACCAGCACTTTCAAGGCCCAAGCCCTGCGCGAAGAGTCGTTTTTCGACGAGGCACTGAAACACTTCGAAACGGTCGAAGCGAAACTCACCGAGTTGCGAGGCCTCCTCAAAGTCAAAGCTGACCTCGACGAGCTAGATCAAGTGAAGGTTGCTGCCTTGACCTACCGTGACGCCGTGAAAACGGTGATGGAAAGCTCCCGGGCTTTGGTTGCGATCGGCAAGGTCCGAGCCGAGACCGCGGCCAAGCTCCTTTCCCTCGCTGAAGAGACCGAATCCATCGGCATGAAGCGCACGGTCGACGCGGCGGATGCCTCTGACCAGCGTCTTTCGCTTTCCGCCACCACGATCTTCATCGGCATTGGCGTCGCACTTCTCGTGGGCTTCATCATCGCGTTTTTCATCATTCGCGGCACCACCAAAGTGCTTACCTCGGTCGCCGACAGCATGAGCGATTCGTCCGCTCAAGTCACCGCCGCCGCCACTCAAATCGCCGCCGCCAGCCAGACGCTCGCCGAGGCTTCCAGCGAGCAAGCCGCCAGCTTGGAGGAAACCAGCGCCTCGCTCGAAGAAATGGCGTCGATGACCAAGCGCAACGCCGAGAGCGCGCAGCAGGCCAAGGAGCTTTCCACGCTCACGCGTCACTCCGCCGATACCGGCGCCGCCCACATGGGCGAGATGCGTCTGGCCATGGACGCCATCAAGGCCTCCTCCGCCGACATCGCCAAGATCATCAAGACGATCGACGAGATCGCCTTCCAAACCAATATCCTCGCACTCAACGCGGCAGTCGAGGCGGCCCGCGCGGGCGACGCCGGCATGGGGTTCGCCGTTGTCGCCGAGGAGGTCCGCTCCCTCGCCCAGCGCTCTGCGCAGTCCGCCAAGGAAACCGCCGGCAAGATCGAGGACGCGATCCGCAAGAGCGATCATGGCGTCGTCATCTCGACCAAGGTCGCCGAGTCTCTCGCCGAAATCCTCGCCAAGGCCCGCCAGGTCGACTCGCTCATCGCCGAGATCGCCACCGCCTCCGCCGAGCAAAATCAAGGCATCGGTCAGCTCAACAGCGCCGTGGCCCAGATGGACAAGGTCACCCAGAACAATGCCAGTGGCGCCGAGGAAACCGCCTCGGCCGCCGAGGAACTCAACGCGCAGGCTGCCTCGATGCAGCAGGCGGTCGCCGAGCTCCGCCAACTCGTGACGCATCGCGCCACGTCCGCCGAGTCCACACCGACCACCTCATCCGCCTCGGCTCCGCTGGACACTTCGAGTAACACTTTCACGCAACCCAAAGCTCGTCGCGAATTAGCTGAAGTCTGAGGTGTTGTGCTCCCAAAACAACAGAGGGCGGGCATCGCGCCCGCCCTCTTTTAATTTAAGTCGACGGCGGAGCTGAACCCCGGTCCTGGGGTTTAGACTTTCACCGCAAATAGCTCCGGGTGCATCGTACCCTCGGCCACCTTGTTCACCGTGCCCGTCATCATGATCGAAAAATTATCGCCGATCTCGATGCCGATCTTTCCGCCGGGCATATGCACAGTCACGCTGCGATCCACGAGCCCGAGCTTGTGCGCTACCGCCGCCGAGGCACTGCTGCTGCTGCCGGAGGCGAGCGTGTAACCGGCGCCGCGCTCCCAGATCTCGATCTGGATATTGGCGCGGTCGATCACGCGAAGGAATTGCACATTCGTTTTGCGCGGGAAGTTGGGATGCGTCTCCAGATGCGGGCCGTACTTGTGCGCCAGCTCGGGCGCGACCTCGGGCAGGGGGATGACGCAATGGGGATTGCCGATGGTGGCGGCGCAGAAGGTGAATTCGCGGTCGAGGATCGTGATCTTCTCGTTCAGCACTTCGCGCGATGCTCCCACGACCGGGATTTTCTCGGCGGAAAAATTCACGCTGCCCATCGCCACCGTGATGAGCCGGCCCTCATCCTTGATCTCCGATTTCACGTGCCCACCGGGCGTTTCGACCGTGAAGCTCGGGTTCTTCACCAGCTTCTGATCGTAGAGATAACGGGAAAAGATGCGCAGCCCGTTGCCCGATTTTTCCGCTTCGGACCCGTCGGGATTGAAAATGCGCAGGCCAAACTCGCTCTGCTTCGAGGGCAGCGGGCCCCACAGGATGCCATCGGAGCCCACGCCGAAGTTGCGGTGGCACACGACCCGGATCTGGTCGAGCGTCGGCGCCGGTGCCCACGAGGGGAAATCGCGCGGATCGAGCACAATGTAGTCATTGCCGAGGGCGTGGTACTTATGGAAACGCATGGGATGAAAGGGAGAAGGGATGAGGCAAAGTGGGACCAAGGGGAAAGCCAAAAACGCGTTACCCTCGCGTATCGCCACGCCGTCACGTTACTTCCCGGCTGAGCGCGACATCCGCGACCCTCCGCAATCTCCGCGCCCAATTCAAGTTTGCGGCTTACGGGACGACTGCTACCGTTGGACGGTGCTCGGCTGGTTTACTGACTTCTTCCGCCTCGCCTGGGGGCTCCTCTACTGGAACACACGCAAATCCGTGTTCCAACTCCGTCGCGGGCGCACGCGTTGCCCCTGCCAGAGCCCCAGCGATTCGGGCCGTGCGATGGAAACACACTGCGACGCCTGCCTCAACTGGAACAAGCCCGCCCGCTTCAAGCGCATTTGCCCGCTCTTAGTCGAAGACGGCAAGGGCGGCCTCGTCTGCTCGGCCAATACTGCCGAGGTCCGCCCGTTCTGGGGTCGCGTGGTGAAATACTACGGGGGAAGTTTTCTCGCGGTTTACTCCCTGGTCGTCCTCACGGTCTTCATCTTTCTGCGCGCCGTCGGCTACCCGGTCAGCATCCTCCATGTCGGCCTGCCCCCCCTTTGGTACAAGGTTCCGCAGGCCCGCGGGTGGTTCTTCCTCGAGAAATCCAACAGGGCCTTTGCCGCTGGCAAAACTGCCGAGGGGCTCATTTACCTCAATAATTCCTATCAGTTCGATCCGACCAACTACGGCGCGGGCTTGGCGCTGGCGAAAAACTACCAGGCCGGCCAGCCCCGCGTTTCCGATGAGTTCTACGCGCGTCTCCTCCGCGATCACCCCGCCCAGCAAAGCGCCACGTCCCAAGAGTGGTTCCGCGCCCTGCTCGCGCGCGGCGACTTCGTCCAAGCGGCCAATGTCGCGCAGAACGGCGTTACCGCCGACCTCGCCCACGCTCAAGTGTGGATGCGCAGTTTGCTCTTCGTGACCAAGCAATCGGGCGACGAAAAGCCTCTGCGCGACCTGCTCGCGAATCGCACCCCCGCCGCCGCGCTGTGGCATCCGCTGATCGAGGTCGAACTTCTCCTCCGCGCCGGCCGCACCCGCGAAGCACGCACGGCGCTCGATCGCAGCTGGCCGACCAAGGTCCCGGCCTTTTACACCTACTATCGTGTCAGCGCGCTCATCGCCCTCGGTGATACCTTTGCCGCGCTCGACCGGCTCGCCGCGCAAACCGGCCGGATCGACGACGAAGCGGTCGTGACGCTGAATCTCGAAGCCTACGCCAGCGGGGGCCGCACGACCTTGCTGCAAAGCGAGTTTGCCCGCGTCCTCTCGCAGCTCAGCGCGCCGCGGGTCAAGATCCTCTGCGCCCATCTCATCCGCCACCCCGACCCAGCCCTTTTTGCTCAGCTCTATTCCCGGGTCGAGACCGGTGGCTTGCCCCTCACCACGGACACGGCGGGAACTTGGTTCTCATTACTTTGCACGGCCGGCGCCGTCGGCGATGAAAAGCGGATGCACGCGCTGGTGCTCCATCTCAAACAGGCTTCCAACACGCCTTTCATCGCCTTGAATTCGGTCGAAGCCTTCTTTCGCGGCCAGACTGCGGAGAAGCGGGTGACGAGCTTTCTGCCGATTCTGCCGCTCCCGCTGGAGCTCAACTACGCCCTCATCGAGCGTTATCCCGGCACCCGGCACACCGCAGCCAAGAAGCCATGAACTCGGCCCCCGCCCTCGTTCCTCTCCGTCGTGCGCCCCGGCTCGCGCAGGTGGTACTCGGGGTGATCGCCGTGGCTGTCGCGCTCTTGAGCTGGCGACTGTGGCCCGAGTGGCGAAACAACCCCGATCTCTCGCATGGTCTATTCATGCCCGTGGTCTTCCTCTTGCTGCTGCACGATAGCCGCAGCTCAGGCACGCGGCGTTTCTTGCCGGCCGGCCCGGTCGTCACCTCCGCCCTCGTCGCTCTGCTCGTGTTGTCGTTGCTGTCGCTCGCGGCGGCGGGCCTCTATGCCGCGGCCCTGGGCTGGTCGCATGCACTGGTGAACTTCATGCTCACGGCCGCGCTGGTCGCCATGCTGGGCGCGAGCCTGGTGGGCTTCACTGGTGAGGGCGTTCGAGTGCTTTCGTTCAACTGGGGGGCATGCGTTGCGCTCGTGCTGTGGATGTTGAGCGCGCCGATCCCGCCGGGTACCTACGCGCGCCTCACGCTCGGCCTGCAACTTTGGGTAAGCGAGACCGTGCTGCAGGCGCTGCATCTGCTCGGGGTCGCGGCCCTGCGCCACGGCAATGTCATCCAACTTGCCAATGGCAGCGTGGGGATCGAGGAGGCCTGCAGCGGAGTGCGCAGCCTCATCTCGTGCGTCTTCGCAGGGTTGTTTTTCTCCGCCACGCTCGTGCGACGCCCGTGGGCGCGCGTGTTTATCATTGGGCTTTCCGTGCCGCTCGCGCTGCTGATGAATTTCTTCCGCTCCCTGACGCTCACGTTGTTGTCGAACCAAGGGGTCGATATCTCGGGCACGTGGCACGATGTGACTGGATTCGCGGTCCTCGGCGTGACGGCCGTGATCCTCGCCGGGCTCGCGCTGCTGCTGGAGCGAAAAGAAAAGAAATCGTCCGACCCAGCCGCGTCGGCGGAAACACCCTCGCCGTCCACTCTCGTACGCCCGGCATCGGCGTTCCCTCTTCGCCTTCTCGCCGGGGGCCTCGGCCTCGCTGCGCTATTTGTCATCGTGTTCGTGCTCAATACGCGGCCTTCGGTCCGGGCTGATGCGCCCGTGCCCAACCTTTACTCGATTTTGCCGGCGACGGTACCCGGCTGGGACGTCGACACCACGTCCGACCTCTACCAATTCGCCGAGGTCCTCCAAACGGAGTATCTCGCCCAGCGTACGTACGTGAAGCGCACCGCCACGGGAGAGCCTCTGCAGGTCACACTTTACGCCGCCTACTGGCGGGCCGGCCAAGCCCCGGTCAGCCTCGTCGCCTCGCACACGCCGGATGCCTGCTGGCCGGGCTCCGGTTGGGAGGCTATCACGCCGGCTCCCGTCGCCCCGAAGCCGTCGGTCGCGGGCCGCGCGCTGGCGCCGCCGGAATATCGGCTCTTCAAGAGCGGGGACTACCCGCAACATGTCTGGTTCTGGCACCTCTACGACGGTCGGCCGATCTCCTATCGCGATCCCTACTCGGCCACCGAGTTGCTGCGCATCGCCTGGAAATACGGCTTTCGCCACGAGGGCGACCAGCTGTTCGTCCGCGTATCGAGCACCGCCCCGTGGTCCGTCATTGGCAACGAGCCGTTGCTCGGCCAATTCTTTGCCCGGACACAGTCCTTGGGCTTGTAACCACATCGCTCAAGCGTCGCTTAGCCATGCCCCTTCCCGCTTCCATGCTCGAACGCCGCACCCTCGCCCTGCTCGGGTTGGCGGTCGTCCTCATTGTCATCGCCGGGTACCTGCTCTAAAAAGCCTCGCCAATACCTCGCCGGGTGCATCTTTTCCCGACTGGTGTACGTATGATTTGGAAATGTCATTCATCCTGTCCTCTCTGCCGGACGTGCTCACCTACGCGGTGGCGCGCGCAGACGATGACGCGCGCCCGCCTCGGCGCGAACGCATGAGCGACACCAGCCCAACTCCTCCGCCAGACGAACGGCAGGAAGTCGACGCCCGCTTGGTGCGCCGCATCGCCCAAGGCGACAAAGCTGCCCTGGCTGACCTCTACGACCGCTTTTCCCGCCCGCTCTACGCCACCGCTTTGCGGGTTGTGAACGACACCGCCGAGGCTCAAGATATCGTCCACGATGTCTTCGTGACGATGTGGGAAAAGGCCCCGACATTCGAGTCCACGCGTGGCAGCGCTTTCGCGTGGGCCCTGACGCTCACGCGGAACCGCGCCATCGACCGGGTCCGCATGCGCCGCCGTCGCGCCGACCTGCTCACCGCCGCCGCTCCTTCGGACCTCGGCTACGACGAAAACAATTCTGGCACCGTCACCGACACCGCTGCCCTCGGTGACCAGGCCACCGCCATCCGCGCCGCCGTCGCCACTCTCCCGCCCGATCAGAAGCGCGCCCTCGAGCTCGCCTTCTTCAGCGGCCTCACCCAGCAGCAGATCGCCGAAAAGCTCTCCGAGCCCCTCGGCACGGTCAAAGCCCGCATCCGCCGCGCCCTCCTCAAACTCCGCGATTCCGTCGCGCGCCGTCTATGATCGACGAACGCCACGAAGAACTCGCCGCGCTCTACGCCCTCGATCTCCTCGAAGGGGCGGAAAAGTCGTCGTTCGAAGCCGCCCTCGCGAAGAGCCCGGAGTTGCAGAGCCTCGTCCGCGAGCTTCGCGAAGCCAGCTCCGCGCTCGCGCACACGGCGCCTGCGGCCACCCCGCCGAGCGCGCTGCGCGACCGCGTCCTCGCCACCATTTCGTCCGTCCCAGCCGCGGCTAAGCCCGATAACATCATCCGTCCGCCCCTCTCCGTTTTCCGCCAAATCCTCCCTTGGGCCGCCGCCGCGTGCTTCGCCGTGATGTGCGCTTGGCTCGGTCAGCTCTACCTCGCGACCCGCTCCGAGGTCATCGTCCTCCGCGAATCCCAAGCCACTGCCGCCCTCTCGGCCCGCAGCTCCGAGCAGCAACTCGCCGCCGAGCGCATCCTCGCGCGCGCCCAGCTGCAGAAGACTGATCAGGACCTGGCCGACGCCCGCACTCTCCTCACCCAGTCGAATGCCCAAGTCGCTTCGCTCAACCAGCGCATCGACTCCCTCACCGGCGCCACCGCGCAACTCGGCCGCGAACTCAACGATGAAAGGCAGAAAGCGGCCGATGCCCAGCAGCGCGTCGCCACACTCACCGACCGACTGCGACTCGAAGCCGATATAGCAAATCTCAAGATCACCGCTCTCGCCTCCAAGCTTAACAATTCCCCCGAGGCCCTCGCCATCGCCGTGTGGAATCCCGCCAAGCAGGAAGGCATCTTGAAGGTCGAGAAGCTGCCCGCCCTCGCCGCCGATAAGGATTACCAGCTTTGGGTCGTCGACCCGCAGTATCCAAATCCCGTGGACGGCGGCGTTTTCACCGTCGACCCTGTCACCGGCGAAGCGCGCATCCAATTCAAGTCCAAGCAGCCGATTAAGAGCATCGGAGCCTTCGCCGTCACCCTCGAGCGCAAGGGCGGCGTGCCAAAGGCCGAGGGTCCGTTCGTATTGCTGGGTACGAAGTGATCAGAGCATGCCCGTCCCGAGCGGGGGATTGGTTAGATTCTTTCTCTTTCCTCTTTATCTTAATCTTTCTCTCCTAAGCACGCCCTTTCGGCAGAGAGAAAGATTAAGATAAAGAGGAAAGAGAAAGATTAGTACTCCCCACCCGTCGCATCCTGTCTCCCGCTTACTGTCTTCCGCCCTCTGCCGCCTGTCCTCTGTCTCCTTTCGCCTGTCTCCTGCCCCCAACTCCCCGCTTGCTCTCGCCCCTGTGCTGGCAAACCTTTCCCGCGCATGATCATCAAACCCAAGGTTCGCGGATTCGTCTGCGTCACGGCCCATCCCGAGGGCTGCGCCGCGCATGTGCAGGAGTGGATCGACCACATCAAGGCCAAGGGCGCCATCTCCGGCGGACCCAAGAAGGTCCTCGTGATCGGTTCGTCCACGGGCTACGGCCTCGCCTCCCGCATCACCGCCGCTTTTGGCTCCGGCGCCGCGACGCTCGGCGTCTTCTTCGAGCGCCCCTCCGAGGAAGGCCGTCCTGCCACGCCCGGCTGGTATAACACCATCGCCTTTACCAAGGCCGCCCGCGCCGCCGGTCTCTACGCCAAGAATATCAACGGCGACGCCTTTTCAGACGACATCAAGAAGCAGGCCCTCGACGCCATCCGTGCCGATCTCGGCCAGGTCGACCTCGTCGTCTACTCTCTCGCCTCGCCGCGCCGCACGCACCCCAAGACCGGCGTCGCGCACAAGTCCGTCCTCAAGCCCGTCGGCCAGTCGTACACCAACAAGACCGTCGATACCGACAAGGGCATCGTCAGCACCGTCACCATCGAGCCCGCCAACGAGCAGGAAATCGCCGACACCGTGACCGTCATGGGCGGTGAAGACTGGGAGCTGTGGATGAATGCCCTCTCCGAAGCCAAGCTACTCGCCCCCGGCGCGCAGTCGGTCGCCTACTCCTACATCGGGCCCGAGGTCACTTGGGCGATTTACAAAAACGGCACCATCGGCCTCGCGAAAAACGACCTCGAGCGCGCCGCCCGCAACATCGACTCGCTCCTCAAACTCAACGGCGGCGGTCGCGCTTTCATCTCCGTTAACAAGGCGCTCGTCACGCAAGCCAGCTCGGCCATCCCGGTCGTCCCGCTCTACATCTCGATCCTCTACAAGATCATGAAGGCCGCCGGCACGCACGAGGGCTGCATCGAGCAGATGCAGCGGCTCTTCGCGACCCAGATGTACAACGGTCACAAGCCCAAGTTCGACGAAGCCGGCCGCGTGCGCGTCGACGACTGGGAGATGCGCCCCGAGATCCAAGCCGCCGTCGCCAAGATCTGGCCCGGAGTCACCACGGAAAACCTCGCTAGCGAGACCGATATCGCCGGCTACCGCACCGAATTCCTCAAGCTCTTCGGCTTCGGCCTCCCCGGCATCAACTACGAGACCGACACCGAGCCGCACATGCCGATGCTGTAACCACAAAAGCTCGTCTCTCTTTTCAAAGCCCGCTCCCCCGAGCGGGCTTTTTTGTGCCGGGCACCCTGACTCCGTTGTCCTTACTTTCCGTCCAGCAACACCCGCAACCGCTCTAAATTATCCAGCGCCGGGCGAAATCCCGGTCGGAGCCGCAACGATTCTTCCAGGCGTAATTTGCCCTCCGGATAGCGCCCTTGCTTGATCAAGACCACGCCCAGCGCCACGTACATTTCGGGCACCGAGGCATCGAGCCGCTGCGCCACTTGGAGTTGTGCCTCAGCTTCGCTCAGTCGCTCGCTCATCATGAGCGCCACGCCATAATTCACGCGGGCCGGCGCGTAGTTCGGTAAGAGTCGGATCGCCTGCTCCAAATGCGGCAGCGCCTCCGCCACGCGCCCGCGATTCACCAGCAGGCTGCCGAGCGAGGACTGCGCCTCGCCATTGCTTGGGTCGAGTTGCACGCCGCGTTCTAGTTCTTGCCGCGCTTCCTCCGCCCTGCCCAGTTGCTGGAGCGCGAGGCCGAGATTGACGTGCGCGAGCGCGTAGTTCGGCGAGAGTTGCAGCGCGCGGTTGAATTGCACCACCGCCTCCGCCGGGCGACCCGCCCGCGAGAGCGCCGCGCCGTAGTTGCCGAGATAATCCGAGCGGTTGGGCGCCAGCCTCGCCGCTGTTTCGAGATGCGCCAAGACATCCCCCTGCCGCCCCGCCCGGCTCAGCGCCACGGCGAAGCTGTCGTGCGCCGTCGCATTGTCCGGCCGCTTCCTGAGCGTGTCCTCCCACAATCCGACCTCATCGCGATAATCCGCGTTTCGGTTCAGAGTCAGCCCTGTAAACACGACCGCGACCCCGCCCACCACGAGCACTGCTCGCCGCCCCAGCCACGTCCACAATCCAACCAGCGCCAGAACCAACACCCCGGCCAACGGTAAGTAAATCCGGTGCTCCACGATCATCTGCGTCGTGCCGGGCATCACCGAAGTGGGCGACAGCAGCACGAAAAACCATGCACCCAAAAATCCGAGCGCGGGCCGCCGCACCAACGCCCATGCCGTGCCCAGCACCAGCGCGGTCACCAGCACCACACAGGGCACAAAGACCCCAAAGCCGGATTTCCAAAACGTCCCGTACTCGAACACTAGGGGATGCGGCCACACGCACAGCTTTAGATAGCACACGACCGCCTCAAATTGGGTCAGCCAATACGCGAGCGGATCGGCCTCCGCGCCGAAGCCCACCGAGCCGCCGCGATTTCCGCCCGCGCCGAGTACGAGTGCCGCGAGCGGAATCCACGTCCCAAAGAGCCCGAGGTACAGCCCCCGCCGCGCCCGCCATGCTCCCGCCAAACTCCCCGCCGCGAACGCGCGGTCGTGCAGCAGCACGAGCAGCGGCGCCGTCACGATCACTTCCTTGGTCCCAACGCCGAGCAGGCACGCTCCCACGGAAGCGATCCACCAAACGTGCGGTCGCGGCGTGGTCAGACTCCGCACGTACGCATAAAACGTGAGAAAAAAGCACAGCCCCATCAACGACTCCGCCCGCTGCACGATGTAGGTCACCGACTCGGTTTGCAGCGGATGCACCAGCCACAGCAGCGCCCCCAATCCCCCCAGCGGCAGCGCCGCCTCGCGCCAACGCGGAGCCAGCGCGGGCAATTGCAGACTGCGCCGCACGATCCCAAAGAGTGCAAGCCCCGCCGCCGTGTGAATCAGCCAGTTGAGGAGATGATGTCCCCACACTGCTTGCCCACTCAGCGCGTAGCTCAGCGCAAAGGAAAAATTCAGCACCGGTCGCCCCGTCACCGTAATGCCCCCGCCGGGCGGGAAAAACGCCGTCCCCCAACTGCGCAGCGTGGGGTTATTCACCACCGCCGCAAAGTCGTCGAAGATCCACGCCCCGCGAAAACTATTCAGGTACGCCAGCAGTGACGCCGCGACCAGCCCCACCGCGATCCAGCGAACGCGGCCCCGCTCCTTACCTCCTGCGGTCGGCGTACCCGCCGCCGCCGGCTCCGGCGATTTTACCCGCTTCGCACTCACCGCCGCCGGCCTCCCGCCCGCAGGGCGATGACCCGCACCCCACGCGGCTCAAGCCTCACCGCTCGCGCCACCGGCGCGCCCGACAGCAACTCCGTCCCGGCCCATTTACCCAGCGGCACAATCGCCGGTTTATCGCCGTGGTTCAGCAAAAACAAAAATGCCCCTCCTCCGTAATTTTCCCGCAGGGTCACCTCCACTTGGGCCGGGGTGCGCGGGAGCAACGGAGCCACCTTGGCCCGCGCGCATGCCGCCGTCAGCACACGATCCAGTTCGGTCCCGCCGAGTTTCGTCGCGAGGTAGTACGCCGCCCCTTGGCCGAAGTCGTTTACGGCCACCGCTACGCGCCCCGCAAAAAAATCCTGGGTGAAGGTCGCGAGCGACCGCGCGTCTTCCAGGTGGACGACGTCGCACCAGTGCGAGCACTTCGCTTCGCGCCGGCCACCCGTCTCCATAAACCGGACCCCATTCGTTTCTCCCTCCATCATCGGCGACCACTCTTCGACCCACAGTCCGAGCACGCGACGCAAGTACGCCGGATAACCGCCGAGAACGACGCGGTCGTTTTCGTCCACGATCCCGGAAAAATACGTCGTGAGCAGCACGCCGCCCCGCGCCACGAAGCGCTCGATATTCTCCGCGTCCGGCTTCGCCAAAAGGTACAGCGCCGGCGCGATGAGCAGGTCGTACTCGCCGAGATCGGCGCCGGGATGCACAAAATCCACCGGGATGTTTCGCGTAAAGAAATAGCGGTGAAACTCCGCGACTGTATCAGTATAATGGATACGGCTCGGGCGCGAGTCGAGTTCGACGCCCCACCACGCATTCCAGTCCACCGTGATCGCCACGCGCGCCCGCACGAGCGACCCCGCCACCACCGCGAGCTTATGCAAATCCTCTCCCAGTCCCTTCACCTCGCGCCACACCCGACTCTCCTTGGTGCCGACGTGGCCGACGAGCGCGCCATGAAATTTCTCCGCCCCACCTTGCGCCGCGCGCCATTGAAAAAACATCACCCCGTCCGCCCCACGCGCCACCGCCTGCAGGCTCCACAGGCGCATCACGCCGGGGCGCTTGAGCACATTCGTTGGCCGCCAATTCACCTGCGAAGTCACCTGCTCCATTAGGACCCACGGTCGATCCTTTTTCAGCGAGCGCGTGAGGTCGTGTCCGCTCGCGGCGGCTGCTTCCGCGGCGTGGCCGGTCGAGGGATCGGGATAAGAATCCCAGCTCGTGAAATCGATCTCGGGCGCCCAGCGCCAGTGGTCAAGGGGCTTGAAGAAGCCCATAAAGTTCGTCGTGACCGGCACCTCGGGCGTGGCCGCGCGCAGGATATCGCGCTCCATCACGCAGAGGTCCAGAAATGCGTCGCTCATGAAGCGCTTAAAATCGAGCTGTTGCGTGGGATTCGGGTGATACGGTGCGCGGCGGGGCGTCAGGATTTCATCCCACGCATAGTAATGCTGGCTCCAAAACGCCGTGCCCCACGCGGCATTGAGCGCCTCGAGCGTGGCATATTTTTTCCGCAGCCACGTGCGCCACGCCAGCGTGCTGGCCTCGCTGTGACACTCGCTCATGTGGCAGCCGTACTCGTTGTTGATGTGCCACGCATGCAGCGCCGGGTGCTTCGCGTAGCGCCGCGCCATTTTTTTCACGAGCGCGGCGGCCAGCCGCCGGTACGCCGGGCTACAGGGCGAGTAGTGCTGCCGCGCGCCGGGATAGTAGGCCTTGCCCTCGGCATCGACGGCGAGGACGTCGGGATATTTTCTGGACATCCACGCGGGCGGCGACGCGGTCGCGGTGGCGAGGCAGACGCCAATTTCGTTCTTCGCGAGCAGATCGAGCACCCGATCCAGCCATTCGAAGGTATAAGTCTTTTCATTCGGCTGCAGACGGGCCCAGCTAAAGATGCCCACGCTCACGAGATTCACGCCGGCCTCGCGCATGAGACGCACATCTTCCTGCCAGATGGCCTCGGGCCACTGCTCGGGATTGTAATCGCCACCGTAAAAAATCTGCGGGAGCTTGGGGCAAATCAGCGTCATGCGAGTCGTCATTCAGCGAGTCACCCGGGCGGATGTAAAGATTGCCGGCAATGTCGTCGGCGCGATCGAGCGCGGGCTCCTCGTGCTGCTCGGCGTCGCGGCGGGCGACACCCTGGAGGACGTCGCCTGGCTCGCCCCGAAGATTGCGAAGCTCCGCATCTTCCCCGACGACGAGGGCCACATGAACCGCTCCGTGCAGGACATCGGCGGCGGCGCTCTCGTGATCAGCCAGTTCACCCTGATCGCCAGCACCAAGAAGGGCAACCGCCCCTCCTTCAACGACGCGGCCAAGCCCGATCTCGCCCGCCCGCTCTACGCCACGTTTCTCGCCGCGCTTGAGACTGAGCTGGGCCGGCCTGTGCCGCGGGGCGAGTTTGGCGCCGATATGCAGGTCTCCCTCGTCAATGACGGGCCCGTCACCATCATCATCGATTCGCGCCAGCGGGAGTAACTCTCACCCTCTTTTCATGCCCAAGCTGCTCTCCGCCCTCGCCGCCGCATCGTTACTGGCCCTTGCACCCGCGGCCCTCCACGCCGCCGAGGATGCCAACCTCGCCTACTTCCGCGACCTCGCCGAGACGCGCAACTACACGCTCGGCCGGCCGGTCTCGCCGAAGCTTACCCCCGACGGCAAGCACGCGATCTTCCTCCGCTCCGCCCCGCGCGACCCGACGCTCAAGCTCTACGAGTTCACCCTCGCGACCGGCCAGGAACGCGAACTCCTCACGCCCGCGCAGCTCCTAGGCGGGGCCGACGAAAATCTCAGCGCCGAGGAAAAAGCGCGCCGCGAGCGTGCCCGCCAGAGTCTCAAGGGCTTCACGTCGTTTCAACTTTCCAAGGACGGCGCGCGCCTCCTCGTCACGCTTTCCGGCAAGCTCTACGTCGTCGACCGCGCCTCGCTCAAGGTCACGGAGTTGCCGGGCAAGGGCTGGATCGATCCGCGTTTCGCGCCCAATGGAAAGTTCATCGCCGCCGCCGGCGCGGACCGGGAGTTGCACGTGTTCGATCTCACCACGACGCCCGCCACCGAGCGCGCCGTCACCACGGGAGCGACTGCTACATTGTCGCATGGCACCGCGGAGTTTGTCGCGCAAGAGGAGATGAGCCGGTCGCGCGGGTTTTGGTGGTCGCCGGACTCTACTACGATTCTTTGCCAGGAGACCGATGACTCTGCCGTGGAAAGGCGCTACGTCGCCGATGCGTTGCACCCCGAGGCCGAGCCGACCAGATTTTTCTACCCCCGCGCCGGTACGCCCAATGCCGTCGTGCGCCTCCTGCTCATCGATCCCGCCGGGCGCGACAAGCCCGTCCCCGTCAAATGGGACAACGCCGCGCACCCTTACCTCGCCTATGTCGTGTGGGCGAAGAACACCTTGCCCAGCCTAATCGTCCAGAATCGCGAGCAGACGGATGAGCGTTTGCTCGTCGTGGACACCGATACCGGCGCCACCCGCGAACTCCTCCGCGAGAGCGATCCGGCCTGGCTCAACCTCGACGACAATGGCGCGGGCTCCACCGGCGATCGCCGCCCTCCCCTCTGGCTCGCCGACGGCGAGAGTTTTCTGTGGACCACCGAGCGCCGCGGCACGTGGCAGGTCGAGTTGCACGATGCCACGGGTAAGCTCATCCGCGAGGTCACGCCGGTGACATTTAATTACCGCGGCCTCGTCGGCCTCGACGAGGAATCCGGCGCGGTCTTCGTGCGCGGCGGTCCCGATGCCCGCGAGGTTCACCTCTGGTCCTTTCCGCTCATGGGCGGCACGCAGGGCCAGCAGCTCAGCAAGGGACGCGGCCAGCACAACGCCACGTTCTACGAAGAGCCGCGGCTCGTGGTCCGCACCCTCGATCTCTTCGACGGCACGTGGCGCACGGAGATTCGCTCCGCCGACGACGACCGCGTGGTCGCCGTCTTGCCCTCGGTCGCCGAGACTTTGCCCAAGGCCCCGAACACCGAGCTCGCCCGCGCTCCGGGTGATCGGCCGTTCGACGCCGCGCTGACGCGTCCGCGCAATTTCACCGCCGGAAAAAAATATCCGGTCATTCTCCTCGTGTACGCGGGGCCGACCAGCAAACGCGTGAACGCCGATGCGCGTGGCTACCTGCCCGACCAGTGGATGGCCGATCAGGGCTACGTCGTTGTTCGCATCGATGGCCGCGGCACGCCGTGGCATGGCCGCGATTGGGAGCGCGTAGTCAAGGGTAACCTCATCGACATCGCCCTCGAGGATCAGATCACCGGCCTGCGCTCGCTCGCCTCGATTTATCCCGAGCTCGACCTCGAGCGCGTCGGCGTCACCGGTTGGTCCTTCGGCGGTTACTTTTCCGCGATGGCGACGATCCGCCGTCCGGATGTGTTCAAAGCCGGCGTGGCCGGCGCGCCCGTCATCACGTGGGAGAACTACGACACGCACTACACCGAGCGCTACCTCGGCCTCCCTTCCGCCGCACCCGAGGCCTATCGCGTGAGCAACGTCACCACGTACGCCGATCAGCTCAAACGCCCGCTCCTCCTCATCCACGGCCTCACCGACGACAACGTCTACTTCCAGCATACGCTCCAGCTCGCCGACGCCCTCTACCTCGCGGGCAAACCCTACGAACTGCTCCCGATGCTCGGCACGCACATGGTCAACGATCCCCTCGTAAAGCTCCGCCAGCAGACGCGCATCATCGATTTCTTTAATCGAGAGCTGCGTCCGGACACGGCTCGGTGACAAGCGGCCCGGGGTCGCGCCGGTCTCCGCCCGGCGCATCAGGATCATCTCCCCGACTAGCACGCGCTCCATCGCCTCCGCTGTCCCGCCCCGCGCGCCATTTCCATAAATGACCGCTTGCTAACCGGTACCTGTCGGATTTCACATACATGTAACCTCTTGCATCCCACTCTGGTCTACCTGAGGTCCCCAACTTCCGCCCTGCGCCCGGCGCCGCTTCCGCCGATACCCCGCTGAACACGTCCCGCTTCCAACGCCTGCTCGCCCATCGCTCGGGCGGCTTGTGGCTTGCCCTCGTGCTAGCCCTCACCGTCGGCTTCGGCACCCGCCTCGCCTTGCTCGGTAAGGCCGGCGCGGACGTCTCGTGGAATCTCAGCCTCATCGGTGCCTTTCTCATGGGCGCGGTGTACGATGTCGCCGCCGCCATCTTCTGGGTGGCGCCGGGGGCCATTTTGCTGGCGCTGTTGCCCGCCCGATTCTTCCTGTGGCGCGGCGCCCGGTGGGCGGCGCACGCGGTCATGATCGCGGTGCTTTACCTGCTGCTCTTCGGCGGGGTGGCCGAGTGGATTTTCTGGGACGAGTTTGGGGTGCGGTTTAATTTTATCGCCGTCGATTACCTCGTCTACACCTCCGAGGTCATCGGCAATATCCGCGAGTCCTACCCGATGCCGGTGATCTACCTGTCGCTCCTCGCGATCACCCTGGCCCTTTACTGGAGTTTCAACCGCACCGGCTGGATGGCGCGCTGGCTCGACGCGGCGCGCACGCCTACGCCCGCCCGCCAACGCTGGCTCACCGCCGGCACTTGGGTCGCCGCGGCGGTCCTCGTGGGCGTCGGGCTGCAGCAGAGCTTCATCCCCGGCTTCGCCAACAACTACAACCGCGAGCTCGCCAAAGACGGCCTCTGGTCGCTCTTCGCCGCCTTCCGCGACAACCAGCTCGACTACGATCGCTTCTACCCGACGATGCCGAATGAAGCGGCCTTTGCCCGCGTGCATCGTCTCCTCGCCGTCGATGGCTCGAAACGCCTGGGCGACGACCCTCACGACCTTCTTCGTCTCGTGAGCCACGCCGGCCCCGAAGAGCGGCTCAACGTCATTCAGATCACGGTCGAGAGCCTAAGCGCGGATTTTCTCAGCACCTTTAACCGCGCCTCGAAGCTCACGCCCAATCTCGAAGCCCTCGCGCGAAAGAGTCTGCTGTTCGATCGCTTCTACGCCACGGGCACGCGCACCGACCGCGGCATGGAGGCCCTCACGCTCTCCGTCCCTCCGACGCCGGGCCGCTCGCTCGTGAAGCGCCCGAATAACGAAAATCTCTTCACTCTGGGCAGCGTATTTCGCACGCGCGGTTACGAGACGGCGTTCATCTACGGCGGCTTCGGCTACTTCGATAACATGAACCATTTCTTCGGCGAAAATGGTTATCGCGTGGTCGACCGCACCAAGGTCGAGAGCAACGACATCACCTTTGCCAATGTCTGGGGCGCGTGCGACGAGGACCTCTTCCGCTGGGCGATGCGCGAGGCCGACCGCGATTTCGCCGCTGGAAAACCGTTCTATCACTTCGTGATGACGACGTCGAATCACCGGCCTTTCACCTACCCCGACGGCAAGATCGACCTGCCCTCGAAGGCCTCTGGTCGTGCCGGCGGCGTGAAGTACAGCGATTACGCCATCGGTGAATTTCTGCGCGCCGCGGAATCCAAGCCGTGGTTTAAGAACACGATCTTCATCGTCGTCGGCGATCACTGCGCCTCCAGCGCGGGTAAGACCGAATTGCCGGTCCAGAATTATCACATCCCGCTGCTCGTCTATGCGCCGGGTGGGCAAGTAAAGCCCGGCGTCGTCCACACGCTCACCAGCCAGATCGATTACGCGCCCACCCTGCTCGGCCTCCTGCGCTGGACGTACCCGTCGCGCTTCTACGGCCGCGACGTGCTCGCTCTCGCCCCGGATGTCACTCCGCGCGTCCTCCTCGGCAACTACCAGAAGCTCGGCCTCTTTCAGGGAACCACGCTCGGCGTGCTCAAGCCCGTGCGCCAGTCGGCCGCCTTCAGCTACGAATCCGTCCGCCACGAGATGCGTCCCCTCCCCCCTGACGCCGAACTCATCGACGACGCCATCGCCTACTACCAAACCGCGAGCTGGCTCTTCAAACACGGCCTCCAGCGCGAGCTGACCCCGGCCGATCACCTCCTCGCGCTGCGAGCCGGCGGCGAGCCGAAAGTCGTCACGAAATAACTGCCTTCTCGCGTGGCGGCGTCCATCGCACGCGCGCTCCGAGGATTTCGCTTCAATTCCGTTCCGGTGTTCGTGAATCGGTCCGCAGCAGGACCCACGCTCCCACCGCGAACACCGCGAGCGACCCCACCACCATCCGTGGGTGCACAAAGGGATATTCGGCAATCGCCTCGATGGGGTTCGGTAGGTCAAAGGCGCGTTGCGCGATCCAGCCGAGCGCGGCCAGCCCGGCAAATATCGCCCCGGCGATACGCACCCCCGGATATACGCGCGAGCGGCTGAGCAGCACCAGCCACGGCACGGTAATCGCCACAACGACGAGTTGCATCACCTCGATCCCGAGATTGAAAGCGAGGAGCGCCGCCGCCAGATGTCGGGCATCGAGTTGATACTCGGCCAAGACCGTCGCAAACGCCAGGCCGTGCACAAGACCGAAGCCCAGCGCGATCCACGCTTCGCGGCCCGCGAAGAGCGGCCGGATCGCATGCACCGCCGACACCAGAATCGAAACGGCGATTAATACCTCCACGAGCTGGCTCGGCAGTCGCAGCCAACCTAACGCCCCCACCATCAACGTGAGTGAGTGGCCGACGGTAAAAGCCGTCACGATCTTTACCAGGCTCGACCCACTATGCCTCAACCCGCCGTAACCACCCCAGCCTTTCCCGACCGCCAGCAACGGCGCAGGCAGGAGCAGCACGAGGAGAAACATGAGGTGGTCGGTTCCGTCCGCGATGTGCCGCAAGCCGAGGGTGAAGAGGCTGCGAAATCCGCTCCAAGCCGTGCCGGCTCGGCGATTCACCGCGAGGTCAGGTGCGAAGGAGCGCAGGGCCCCGAGCATTTCCGGGCTGCTGCCGAGCAGGGAATTATTCCAATCGGTGCGAACGGAAACGAGCGCGATGTGATTCATCACTTCATGGGAAATGACGTCATAGTGCAGGGTAAACTGGCGCAGCGGCGCACCGTCGGGCGGTCGTAGTGCTAATTCCACTACGAGATCGACCGGCTGCTCCGCCAGCGCCACCTTCATGCGCCCGATCTCCACGGCCCAAAGCCGCCCATCCGGGCTGCGCATCACGACGTGCTGACGGATGTAGTCCGCCAGACGTTCGCGATAGCGTGACACCACCATGGTCGGCTCCGACTGCAGCGCCTCCTTAAAACTGATCTCCAGTTCAGACAGCGGCAGCCGCAGCTCGGCGCCGATCTCCGATGTGTGAAAATCGAGCAGCAGGGCCGAGCCCGGGGCATTGTGCGCGGATAGATTCGTCGCGCCCAGCAGCGCGACGAACCCGAGGAGTAGTGGCCAAAATCGACGCAGGCTCACGTTAGAAATTCCCGCCGTAATCGCCGACTTTATCGCGCCAGATGCTGTGATAATGCGGCTCGGTGCGAATGATCACGCCGCCCTGCACCGAGAACTCGATCCACACCCGCGGTCCATCAATTCGCAGATAGCTATTACTGGTGGTGACACTCGCCCCACCCGCATAGGCGACGTAGGTCTGCGCGAGCGCGGCATCGCTCAGATAGATCCCGAGCAGTTCGTTCGCCACTTCGCTGGCCTGCGTATCGACATAGGCATGGATGAAAGCCTTTACCTTCTCCTGGTCAGCCGCCGACAGGCTCGAATAGAGCACACCGCGCCCCGTGGTGGCAGTGGGATAGGCTTTCGGATATGCCCCGTCATAGCTGCCGGTGCCATTCGCGCCAAAGAGGATGTCGGTGAACGTGCCGCTCAACTGCGCGCCGGTGTACGACGGCAGCACCGCAAACAGATTTCCCGCCGCCGTCCGCTGGGCGAGCATGGGGTCGTACGTCGCTCCATTGATCGTAAACGCGGTGCGCGGCTCGACGCCGAGGAAGAGCGGCGTACCCGATTTGTACTTCCCGTTAAACGTGAAGTTGTACGTCAAATGGTGACCGGTGAATTGGAGCCCCCAGAAGCCTGTGGCGGATGGCGTCCCATAAATCGCCACGCTGTAGAGGCCGCTGCCATAGCCGTTGCCGCCCCCGTTGGCCGCGAGATAATCGTCGGCCGCTTGCATCCCTTGCATCAGCGTTTGGCCCGTCGAACTCAACGCGTTCGCCAGCAACGCGGAAGCGGCCGCCCGCTGCGCGGTGCTGAGTCCGCTCCAGGCGAGGCCGTTGCGGGGCGTGCCGCCCACCGGCAGATTCGACCATTTGCGCACATTCTCCATGCTCCATGTCAGCACCGCCGTGGATTGCTGGCTGGCACTGAGGGTCGCAAGAAAGGCCTGCGCGGCGGCGGTCGCGGCCGTGGCTTGATCCGTCCCGGCGGTGATCGTGGCTCCGGTGACATCGTACACTTCCACCAAGGCGAGACCGCTCGTATTGTTAACCCCGCTCACTTGAATCGTGTAGTTGCCGGGTCCGAGATCGGTGAGTACCGCCGCGTCGGCACTGCCACTTGTAAGGCCAAACGCGCCGGCCGCCGTAAAGGCCGACGAGAGTATGGAGCCAGAGACCCCACCCGAGACCGGCGTGCCCCAATTGTCATTGGCGGCGTATGTGGTGGTGCCCGCACCGTTCGTCAGCGTGAGCGTAGGATCGGCCAGCAAGCCCGTGAGTCCAAAGCTGCCGAGGCCGGGGCCGACCGCCCGGACGAGTAGTTTGCGCGTGCCCGTGCTGGGAGAGAGCACGATGCCCGGGATGACCACACTCGAATTGGTCCCGACTTGGGCGCGGGTGGAAATGTTGATGAGCCGCGAACCAGTCGTGGTGATCTCGTAAACTTCCACGAGCGCCAGACCCGTGGTGTCGCCGACGCCTTTGACCTGCGCGGTATAACTACCGGGACTCAGCGTAGTCACGATCGCCGAATCCCGACTCCCTGCGGTCAGGGCAAACGCTCCGACATTGGTCATCGTCCCGGCGTCCGAGGCGCTCCAATTATCGTTCGTCGCGATCGAAGTACCGGCGGCGTTAAACAACGTGAGAAAAGGATCGGCCAGTACGCCCGTCAGCCCAAAATTGGCCAAGGTAGGGCCGATCGCGCGGATCAGGACCTGTTTGTCGCCACCCTCGCCGATGACGAATCCAGCGGTCAAAATTTGGGAGCCGGTCCCGGCCGTCGCACGGGTGGAGAGGTTGGCGAGGCGGGTTTCTTGGGCGTGTAAGATCGCGCCGGAGAGCACTGCCGCCGACAGCCAGCGGAAGCACCGCGCCGAAAGCGCGGGATGTTTCGGACGCGGGCCGGACAAAGGGCGCGTGAAAAGTCGTTGAGTGATCATGATGAACCGTGACGTTTGAATAATTGAGTTCCGCTTGAACGCATTGAGGAGCGCATGGCTTCAGCGCTGAAACCGGATGGCTCCTTTCACTTTCTTGCGGTTGGAGGCGGGCATTGACGCAACGGCCCGGCGCAAAGTTAGGAGAAACTTGGGCGCCAACTACGCTCACGCGCTTTAGTTCGCCCCGATCTGCGGCCACCAAGGCGCATTTCGATCACCACACCGCCGGAGAAAACCTCCGCTAGCAGTACTACGTACTTCGGTTGTCTTTGCCGCAGTCGATCTCGGCGAATAGTATCCGCCAGCGGCCTGGCTTTAGCACTCTAAGCCGCAGCGCTATAGCATTTTGCGGGGTCCATGGAGATGGAAGTGGGTCTTGCCCACCAAGAGCGGGTCAGTATCTTGCAATGAGCATGAAGATACCCCGGATTTCTTTTGTGGCGCGGGTAGAGGGTTTAGTGACTTTAAGTGTCGTGGAGGGTAGGCGTGAAATCTACTACCACCCATACCTTCTCGCGATTCGAGGCTGCGGACGACTCCGTTGCCCTCGTTAATCCAGCCCGCGACCCGATGCCGGAAGAGCCTTCCAAGCCCAAGGATTTTTCCTCGCTCTACCGCGCGACGATCTCGCCCCTGCGTCGCTATTTGGCCCGCTTGCTCGGCAACACCGCCGAGGCCCAGGATGTCGCTCACGACGCCTATATGCGCGTCTACCCTTCCGTCGAAAATAAGTCCGCCGAGAAGCCCGAAGCCCTCCTTTACGTCACCGCCCGCCGCCTCGCGATCAATCGCTTGAAACGCCGCAGCATCTCCCCGCTCGCTCCGGAAGGCGCCGCCCTCGAAACCACGGCCTCGGGTAATCCCGGCGTCGCCCAACAGGTCATGGCCCGCCAGGAGCTTTCCCTGTTGGAGCAAGCCATCGCGGAGCTGCCCGAGGGCTGCCGCGCCGTCCTGCTCCTGCGCAAAGTCGAACTCCTTTCTCACCGCGAAATCGCCGAGCGACTCGGCATCGCGGTGAGCACCGTTGAAAAACAACACGCGCGCGCCTTGCGTCTGCTTCGCGCTGCTTTGCCCGCCGAAACTTTCCGTCACGACAGTTCCTCCCACTCCGCTTCAAACCAGGAGGCCAGTTCATGAAAACTTCCCATCGCATTTCCGATCCCGCAGCCGAGGAGCAGGCGTCGCTTTGGGCCGCCCGGCTCGAAGGCGGCACCCTCGAGGCGAGCGATCGCGTCGAGCTCGATGCGTGGCTCGCCGCTAAGCCCTCCCACCGCGCGTTGCTTTCCGAGTACTGCCAATTCTCCGCCGATCTCGAGCAGCAGTTGCCCACGTTGGTCTCGTCCGGCGCGGTCACCATGCCCGCTCCGGCCGTGCTCACGCGCCGTCGCTGGAGCCTCGGCTGGCTCACGCTGGCCGGTGGTACGTTTGCCGCGGCGGCAGTCGCTGTGGTGGTGTGGAATGGACAACTTTCGAGCCTGTTCAATAAGGCCGAGATGTCGTACTCCACGTCCATCGCCCAGCGCCGCTCGATCCCGCTCGAGGATGGCACTCAAGTTGAGCTCAATGCCCAGTCTAGCCTGCGCGTCGAGATGTCGCGCGACGAACGCCGCGTCGTCCTCGCCTCCGGTGAAGCCTTCTTCTCGGTGGCAAAAGATAAGTCGCGCCCCTTCATCGTCGAGACGCCGTCCGGTTCTGTGCGCGTGACCGGCACGGTCTTCGATGTCCGCACCGACAAGGGGTCCGAACTTGCCGTTACCGTCGTCGAGGGCTCCGTGCAGGTGCGCCCGAGCGATGCCGCTTCCGGCGGGGCGCAACAGCCGCCGTCCCCGCTCACGGCCAACATGCGCTTGGTTGCCGACGGTAAAGTTTTCGTCCGTACCCTGCCCGAGGGCTCGGTCGATGACATCCTCGCGTGGCGCCAGGGGCAGATCGTGTTCGACGATGTGCCGCTCCGCGAAGCCCTCACCAAGGTCGCCAACTATCATGGCAAGAGCATCGCCGTCTCCGAAGCGGCGGCGGCTGGGCGCACGCTCGGCGGTCGCTACAAACTCGACGACTTCGATCAATTCCTGCGCGACATCCAAGACACGTTCCCCGTGCGCATCACCAAGGATGTCAGCAGCGGCAGCGTCCGTGTGACTCAGAACGACGAGAAATAATCTCTCGCTCCGTTTCTCTCCTCCCGCTTCACCGCGCTCACGTCCGTGCGTTTCGCTCTCTCCTATCTTCGCTGCGGCCTTGTCGCCTTGGTCGCATTCCTCGGCTCCCTGGCCCATGCCGAGCCCGTGGACTTCAAGCTGGCCTCGCAGCCGGCCGACGCCGCGGTGCTCGCCTTTGCGCGGCAGTCCAAGGTCGAAGTCCTCTTTTCGTCCAACGAGCTGCACAAGGTAAAATCCACCGCCGTCATCGAAAAGCTCGAGCCCGCCGAAGCGCTCAAGCGTCTCCTCATCGGCACGGGTTTCACCGCCCGGAATAATGGCAACGGCAAGTTCATCATCACGCCGTCGACGAAACCTACCGGAACGCTCCGGGGGAGGTTTCTTCGGCCCGACGGGCTCGCCGCCGCCGGCGTCAAGGTCACGATCCCTCGCGCGCGGGAAATCACTTTCTCCAACGCCCAAGGTGATTTCGAATTCTCCTCCATCCCACCCGGCTCTTATCAAATCGCCGCGACCGGAGCGGACTATCAGCCGGTCGAATTAAAGGCGCCGCCGGTCGAGCCGGATCAGGTCACCACCCTTCCGCCCGTCACCATCCCGCTCGCCAGCGGCCCGGCGCGTCTCGCGCCTTTCGTCGTTGAGAGCCGCATCGATCGCGCGCGTTTTTCCAATCGCGACGAGATGGACATGCCGCCGCGCGAGGCAACCGGTAATCTCGATCTCATCCGCACGCAAAACGACGCCCTCGCCTACACCATCTACGACCGCGAGCAGATTTCCCGCAGCGGCGTCGTCTCGCTCAACGAATTTCTCCAGCGCGAATTGCTCGACGCCAATTCCGCCACCCGCGCCCCGGAGCAAGATCCCCGCGCCGACCTGTTCTCGTCGGGTAGCACTAATCTTTCGCTCCGCGGTTACACCTCGGATGAAACGGTGGTCTTGGTGAATGGTCGCCGTCTCCCTGAGGTGTTTGTGGGCGGCACCGGGGACAAAGTCCCGCCACCGGATGTGAATTTCATCCCCCTCAGTTTGGTCCAACAGGTCGAGGTGCTTCCCGCCTCGGCCTCTTCGCTTTATACGGGTAATCCCGTCGGCGGCGTGATCAACATCGTCCTCCGCCCTGCCGTCGACGCCAACGCCACCGAGGTCACCGCGACCTACACGAACGCGGTGGGCAAGTTCGATGCGCCGCAGTCCTCGCTCTCCATTATCCACGCGGAAACGGCATTCAAGGGACGCCTCCGGCTGCGTTTTAATGCGAGCATTTCGCAGACGACGCCGCCCAATGAATCCGAATTGGGCTATCAACGGAAAGCCCAGGCACCGCTGACCAATATCGCGCCGTGGGCTTCATTCTTTCGAGCGACGCCTACGGTGCGCAGCTCCGAGGTGAAACCTCTCTTTGGGCCTGGCTCCGCCGCGTTCACCTCGGTCGCACCGGGGGCCGATGGCAACGGCGGACTCGCCGCCTTCAACGGCCGCGACGGCGTCCGTAATCTCGATTTCTTCAATTCCCCGGCGGAGTTCGCCGTGTCGCGCGAGAGCGTCGACTTTCCGTATGGTCGCAAGCAGCGGCGCTCGGCCTATTTCGGCTCCATCGTGTTCGACCTTTTTCCCCGCCTTGAGCTCGGTCTCGACGTCACCTACGCGCAAACCATTGCGACGCGCGGGCTCGATGTGTTCCCGGTCGATCTCAGGCTGAGCGCGACCTCTCCTTTCAATCCGTTTCGCCAGGAAGTGTTCGTGTCGCTCAATGACACTGCGCCGATGATCGGCAGCGCCTACAGCGAATCGCGCGTCGAGTTTTCCTCCGCGGTCCTCGGTGCGATTTTAAAACTCCCCGCCGACTGGAAGCTCTCCCTTGACACGCAGCTCGGCCATAGCGTCACCAAGACTCGCGGCATCTACGGAGCCGACCCTGCGCGCTGGCAGCAACTCGTCGACCAGGGGATCTACAACCCGCTGCGCGACACGCAGATTTTCGGCCCACCCAAGGAATTTTACGATCAAGTGCTGATCTACCGCGGCGAGCGGGGGAAGTTCACCACGCGAGGCAATTACGACACGCTCGACATCGCCGGTCGGGTGACCAACGACAATCTGCCGCTGCCCACGGGCCGCGGCGTTTTCAATTTCGGGGGAGACTATCGTCGCAATCACCTCGATCCCTATACGGACAAAAAAACGTACTCGGATGGCTCGAACTACGACACCCCGCTCGACTGGAGCGGCCGCTCCATCGAGCGTTACAGTATCTTCGGCGAACTACAGGCCCCGGTGGTACCCGAGAAGTGGCTCCCACGCTACATGCCGAAAGCAGAGATCGACGCCGCTGTCCGCTATATCGCCTCCGACTACACCCCCGAGGCCAACGTCGCGCCCACCGTCGCCTTCAAGGTGGATTTCGTGCACGGCTTCGCCTTGCGCGGGAGCTTCACCACGTCGAATCGTTTTCCCTCACCCCAATTGAGCCGCGTGGTGCTGCCGCCGCCCACCCCGGGCGTCGGCGTCGATCCCGCCAAGATCAACGATCCGCTGCGCGGCGAGAGTTACCCGGTCTTCAGCTCTGAGATTCCGAATTTCAATCTCGTTTCCGAGGGCGCGGTCACACAGACCGTCGGGCTGATTTACCGGAAAGTGGAAAAGGGTCATCGCTTCCGCGCCTCGATCGACTTCGTGGATACCCGCAAGACGAACGAACTCCTCGGTCTCGACGAGCAGGCGGTCATTCGCCTCGAGCGTATCTTCCCCGAGCGCGTCATCCGCGAACCCGCCGCGCCGGGCTCCGCCCTCCCCGGTCGCATCACGAGCGTCTTCACCGGCACGATCAACGGCTCGGAGCGCCGCTCCCTCAACTGGAACACGAACGTCGACTACACGTGGGCAGATGTGTTGGGCGGCACGCTGGAGACGTACGCGCGCTTGATTTACTTCCAGCGCTACAAGAGCCGCATCGCCCCCGGCGAGCCCTTCGTCGACCAGCTCCGCCGGCCCGATGGCACCGCGCAGTTGCTGAAATATCGCTCGAACTTTGGCATCGCATGGTCTCGCAAGCGCGACCTCGGCTTTGGCATCGACGGCCACTATTTTCACTCGCGTGTCATCCCCGTGGTCGACTGGCCCTCGCAGGGTCACGACCGCATTCGCCCCGTCTGGCAATTCGATCCCTACATTTCGACCGAGCTTAGTCGCTTCCTGCCGTGGAAAGATCACCGCGTGGGCCTGCGCCTCCAGTTGCGCGTGAACAACGTGCTCGCCGCGCCCTTTCCGAAGTATGTCCTCGAATCGTCCGGCGCCGGTGTGCAGCCCTACGGCGACTGGCGGGGTCGGACCTACTCACTCTCGCTCACGGCAACATTCTAAGGCGGGCTAACTGATATCGCAGCTCTGCGTCCGGGCCTTGCGGCCGCTTGCCAGCGCAATGTCCGATGTAAAATTTCTGCCGTTGGCGCGGGCTCCTTCGCCGATAACTACTGTCCATCGGAGGCGCCTTATCGCTGAAATTTTCCAGATTCTTGGTCGCGCGCTAGCGGATTTCCCTCGACGCGATGTCATACTCGACAACCACCGTGAATACTCCCGCCCCCGTCCTCGCCTCTCCTGCCACCGCGGTGAATGATCTTCCTTCGGGGAGTAGCTCGGCCAATGCCGGTCCGACGAAGGTGGCCCCTCCTGCGGATGAGGCGTATCTGCGGGAGGCGTTGAAGCGCTGTTCCCCCCTGACGTTCGAGGCGGCTCATGCCTTTCGCGCCACGGGCGATTTTGTTTATCTTCCGGTCATCGTCGTCGGCGTGATTGAGCGCTTCGTCGAGCGCGACCTCCGCGACAAGCTCGCAAACCCGAGCGACGAGCTTCGGCTCGTGGAAGACCTTGGCCTCGATTCCCTCACCCTGATGGAGATCGTGATCCTCACCGAAGACGTTCTCCCGGTGACGATCAACAATGACGAACTCCGCCACCTGCGGACGCTCGGGCACGTGAAACAGTTTATCGAATGCAAACTCCGCGGCACGCCCCTCCCCGCCGAGTTTACCTCCGCGGCCTGCTCGTGCGCCTCCGCGCTGCCGGCCGTGCCGACGGCCGAAGCTGCAAGCGTGCCTCAGTCCTCGTAGCCGCCGACGCTGAGTGATTTGCCATTATCCTTGACGCTGAGCTTGAGGATAAAGGGCGCGGCGGTTTTGGCCCACTGCT
The DNA here is from genome assembly GCA_965227745.1 of Opitutaceae bacterium. GTDB lineage: Bacteria > Verrucomicrobiota > Verrucomicrobiia > Opitutales > Opitutaceae > GAS368. The sequence goes on from OZ245769.1 coordinate 1,859,324, forward strand.
CCGCTTTGGGATAAGCGGAAGCGCCGTCCGACCAACAGGAGCGGAGCATATCGGTGTCGATCACGCCGGGATTGAGCGGCACGGCGGCCATGCCTTTGGGTAACTCTTCCGCCAGCGCCTTCGTAAGGCCCTCGATCGCCCACTTTGACATGCAGTAGGGGGCAACTTCCGGCGCGACGCTGCGGCCCCAGCCGGAACTGAAGTTGACGATCACGCCTTTTTTCTTCGCCACCATCGCGGGCACGAAGTGGCGGATCACGTTTTGCACTCCACGGATATTCGCATCGACGAGCTTGGTAAACTCGCGGTCGTCCTGCTCCCACAAGGGAGCAAGACGATTCATGACTGCGGCATTGTTGATGAGCAGATCGGGCGGGCTTTCGCTCTCGAGGATCTTGGCCGCCCAGATAGACACCTTGGTGTCCAGTGCGACATCGACGACGGAGAAATCGTGCGGCGCACCGTGCGTCATGCGCAGATCGAAGATCGCATCGCCCGAGCGACCGCAGCCGAACACGGTATGTCCCGCCTTGATAAACTCCTCCGCCAGCGCGCGACCGAGGCCGCGCGTCACGCCCGTCAGTACAATCTTCATACGGCACACGGTAACGCGACCCGGCCCACTTTAGTCAACGTGCATAAATAACCCCATCGACCGGCCCGACTTCTGCTATCAGCGTCGGAGCCGCCTACCCCAGGCTTACCACCGATGAAAAAGGTTTCCATGCTCCTGGTCGCGGCGATCTCGCTCGCGCGCGTTTCTGCTCAAACGGCTCCCGCTCCCTCCACCTCCGCCGCCAAGCCAGCCGAGGCGGTGAAAGAGGAAGCGGTCACGCTCTCCACCTTCACCGTTTCCGAGGAAAAAGACCTCGGCTACGAGTCGATGCAAACGACCTCCGGTATGCGCACCGTGCAGGAGCTGAAAAACGTGGCCAACTCGATCTCGATCATGAACGCGCAGCTCATCGAGGATATCGGCGCGCTCAACATCGAGGAAATGTCGAAATGGTTTGTGACCGGCGAGCAAAGCCCCGATCCCGCGCAGCCCAACCAGCTCATCTTTCGCGGCGTGCGCAATAGCTTCGCCCTACGCAACGGCTGGATCTGGTACTCGCCGATGGATTCGTTCGTGACGGAGCGAGTCGAGCTCCTCCGCGGGCCCAATGCCTTTCTCTACGGCGAGGCCGATCTCGGCGGCGCAAATAACCTCGTGACGAAGCGCGGCCTCTTCACGCGCGACATGAATCGCGTGAAGTTCCTCGTCGGCACCGGCTCGAAGGTCGACACCGCCCAACGCGAATCGCTCCGCCGGGTGGAACTCGATCTCAACCGCGTGCTCAAGCGCGATAAACTGGCGCTGCGCGTCGCCGGCGTCGTCAGCGAAAGCGACGGCTGGGACAACAATCGCAGCCGCGACATCCGTGGCATCTATGCCGCGCTGACATACCGCCCTTTTAAGAAGACGGTGATCAGCCTCATGGGCGAGCACTCGGCCACGACCGCGGTCAACTCGATGGGACTTTTCATCGATGGCTATACCTACACCAATGTCACGACTCTCGCCGCCGCCGGCGGCATGATCTACATCCCCGATACAGGAGTGTTCTACCGCGCCACGGGGCAGCGCCGGAGCAATGGCACCACCCTCGCGGCGGTCGATGATACCGTCGTTCCGCGCGGCCTGCACGTCGCCGGCCCCAACAGCACCTCGAAGGACAACTACGATACCATCACGCTCGAGGTGGAGCAGCACATCGGAAAAAACCTCCACCTCCTCTTTTCCGGCAACTTCTACGAGCGCAAGACCGACATCTACGGCGCCGGCGCCGGCCGCACCGTCTATCGCGATCTCTCTCCCACGCTGCCCAACGGCACGGTCAACCCGAACTTCAACCAGCTCTACACGGAATATTTTCGCACGCGCTTCTTCAGCGGCAACACGGTCCGCGACATGCGCCTCTCCGCCATCTACGATCTCAATACGTCGTGGATGAAGCAGCAGTTCGCGTTCAATGTGCAGCAGCACCAGGACAATCCCGGCCAGAAGATGCCGAAGTACGGCGAGTACGTCGACCAGGCCAATGCTGCCTTCGCGGGGACGATCAACACGGCGGTCACGCAGGCGGCCTTCACCGCCAACCGCGCCACCTTTGCCAACAATCGCTTTTTTCGCCGCTACTATCTAAATGCCGGCGACGGCGAGCGCATCACCGGCGACCTCGGTCCCGTCAATGGCGTCTCCGCGTGGTATCCCGATCTCTCGAATGCCGTCCCGGCGACGGGTAATTTCATCGAGCGCCGCTTCTACATCCCTTCAATCGGCGTCGGTGCCTCCGGCAGTTATTTCAAGAATCACTTCTTCACGCTCGTCGGTTACCGCCAGGATCACTTCAACATGAAGACGACTGTGGGCGCGGTGCAGCCGATCAAGAACACCTGGGTCAACGAGTACATCCCCGGTGCCTTCGCCCCGAACCCCGCGTTCGTAAACTACAGCGTCGACGGCGCAAACTACGGCGTCGTGCTCCGCGTCAACGACACGCTGGCCTTTTCCGCCAACCGTGCGCAGTCGTTCCGGATCTCTGCCGGCGAAGGCAGTGATCTCTACACGCCGGGCAAGAAGCAGGAAATTCAAACCGGCGAGGGCAAGGACTTCGGCGTGCGCCTCAGTCTCTTCGGTGGGCGCGTCGAGTTCAACACGACCTACTACGATAACTTCCAGCCCAATGCCCGCATCTCCCCGGCCCCGGTGCAGGCGATCCGCGATGAGGTCACGGCGATTTTCCCCACGACCTTCAACGCCGCCGGCACCGACTATCAACATCTCAAGACCAGCGGCCTCGAGTACGAACTCGTGTCCAATCTCACGCGCACGTGGCGTCTCATTTTCAACTTGGCGACCAACAAGCTCGTGACCGAGGAGCGCCTGCCGCTGCTTAAGAGCTTCCAAGCGCAGGCCCGCGCGCTCAACCGCCCCACGCCGCTGCTCGACGCGTTCCTCCTAACTTTCCCCGAAGGCGTGCCGAATGCGGGCTACACCAAGATGCGCGCGAATATCTTCACGCGCTACGAAATCCCCACGGGCCGCTTCAAGGGCCTCTACTTCGGCGGCGGCGCCAACTACCGTGAGCCCACCTTCCGCGGCAACGCCGCGATCGTGCAGGGCGGCCCCGTCGTCGCGCTCTGGTCGCCCTCCTACGTGCTCTTCAGCGGCCTCGCGGGCTATCGCACGCGGCTGATGCAGCGCAACACGACCTTCGCCTTCAACGTGGATAACATGTTCAACAAGGAGTACTACCTCTCCGCCACGACCAACACCGGCTCGTGGGGCACGCCGCGCAGCTACCGGTTCGCGATGACGGTGGATTTGTGACACCGGGAGTGGCCGCAGCAAATCCTCCCGCCGTTTTTTATAGTCTCTCAAATCAAAGTGCGCATCCATTTTCGGATGCGCACTTTTTTTGCGCCATCGGCTTGCCGCCGTTAGAACAACTCGTCGGCGGAGGAAATCGTCGCAGCATCGAGCATGCGATGCGGCGGCAACTGCGTGCGAAACCACGTGCGCTGCTTTTTCACCAGTGCGCGCGTATTTTTTGCGATCTCGGCCGCGAGGACGGATTCCGGCAGCGCGCCGTCGAGCATCTGCAAAACCTCCCGGTAGCCGATGGCGCGCGACGCGCTCGGGTTGCGTTCGAAGCCGGCGGCGCGAAGGCGCCGCACTTCGTCGACGAGGCCGCCGCGCAGCATGAGGGCGACGCGCGCGGCGATGCGGGTATCCAGATCAGCCGGGTCACGATCGAGGCGGGTGAGGGCGACGGCGTAGTCGGCAAAGGGCCCGGGCTGCTGGGCAAAGGCGGCAGCCAGTGCGGCCAGCGTTTTCCCGGAAGCGAGGCAGCGTTCGAGCGCACGCGTGACACGCCGGGGGTTGGCGGTGTCGAGCGAGCCGAGCCCGCCGGGGTTGAGCATTTCGAGGCGTTGCACGACCTCGGCGAGAGACAGGGCGGCGACTTCGGCCCGGAGAGCGGGCGAGACTTCGATGTCGTCCGCGACGGGGCCCAAAAAACACTTGAGGTAGAACCCGCTGCCACCGGCGACGAGCACCGGGCGACCGCGGGCGACGATCTCGGCGACGGCGCGCTGCGTGGCGGCCACATAGTCGGTGATATCCATCGGCGCGGTGACTTCGCACACATCGATGAGATGGTGCGGCGCCCGGGCGAGCTCGACGACGGTGGGCTTGGCCGTCCCTAAATCCATGCCCCGGTAAAACAGCAGCGAATCGCACGAGACGATCTCGGCCCCGCGCGCCTCGGCCCAGCGCAGTGCCCACTCGGTCTTGCCGACGGCGGTCGGCCCGGTGAGGATGTGCAGGAGCGGTTTCATGCGTGGAGAGAATTTCATTTCCTATCCGGGCGAAGCCTGCAATCCGTGGTTACAACTTTTCTTCCGTTGAGGACTCATTTTATCGTCAATCCCCGCTCGGGAGCCGCCCTGCAGGCCCTGGACACCGTGCGGGCGTTTGCAGCCGCTAATGGCGGCACGGTGACACTCACGGAGCGGCCACGCCACGCCTCGGAACTCGCGCGCGCGGCAGTGGCAGGCGAGGCGGGCATCGTCGCGGCGGTGGGCGGCGACGGCACGCTCAACGAGGTCGCCTCCGTGCTCGTGGGGACGCCGGCGATTTTTGGCCTCGTGCCCTGTGGATCGGGCAATGGCCTCGGGCGGCACCTCGGCATCCACGGCTCAGTGCCGCGAGCGCTCGAGGTCCTGCGGAGCGGGCGTATCCGCGCCATCGATACGGGACTGGCGGATGGCCATCCGTTTTTCACGGCGGCCGGGCTGGGCTTCGAGGCGGAGATTTCGGAGCGTTTCAACCAGCTCGTGAAGCGGGGATTCTGGCGCTACCTCACGACGGGCGCGCGGCGTTACCGGAATTATCGGCCTTTGACGTATACCATCGAACACGAGGGCACGCGCACTCCCCTGCCCGCCTTTACCTTGGCGGTCGCTAACACTGACCAGTACGGCAACAATGCGTATATCGCCCCCGGGGCGACGGTGGACGACGGGCTGCTCGATCTCACAGTGGTGCCGCCGATCCGTCCGCTCCATGCGCTGCCGCTTTTCGTGCGACTGTTTCGCGGGACCCTTGAGCGCGACAAGGCCGTATGGCGTCGCCGTGGTGCGCGTTTCATTGTGGAGCGCGCAGGCCCGGGGCTGATTCACACCGATGGCGAGCTTCACCACGCGCCCGCGCGGGTAGAGTTTTCGGTGCGCCCGGCGAGTTTGCGGATTATGGTGCCGGCGTGAGGTCGCCGACATCGCGCCGAGATTTCAGAGCTCGTTAAAGCCGACCGCGCGGTTGCGGCCACGGGCTTTGGCGGCGTAGAGGGCTTTGTCGGCGGCAGAGATGAGATCTTTGGCGTTTTTTCCGTCCTCGGGAAGCGCGGCGACGCCGGTGCTAACAGTGAGATTGAGGGCGACTGTTTCCGTGGCCATGATCGGATCGCGCTGGATGATGGCGCACACGCGGCGCGCAACTTCCATGGCCGCAGCACGGTCGGTCTGCATGAGAATGAGGGCAAACTCCTCGCCGCCGAAGCGCGCGACGCGATCGACCGAGCGGACGAGCGTGGCAATGCGGCGCGCCACTTCGCGGAGCACGGCATCCCCGGCCGGGTGGCCGTGGGTATCGTTGACCGATTTGAAGTGATCGACATCGACCATCACCAGCGCGAGCGGATGGCCGAAACGGCGTACGCGCTCTTCTTCCTCCGCCATGATGCGATCAAACTCGCGGCGATTGAGCTGCCCGGTGAGTTGGTCGCGCGTGGCGAGACGGCGGAGAGCATCGAGGGTCTCACCGAGCTTGAGCGCGTACCTCAGGGAACGCTCGAGCGAGCGCGGGGTGATCTCACCCTTGACGAGATAGTCGAGCGCCCCCGCTTCCATGGCCGCGACATCGACGCGCTCGGCGGTCTCAGCGGTCAAAAAGACGATGGGGGTGCGGCAGCCGGCCGCGACGGCTTCGCGGATAAGCTGCAGTCCGTCGCGCTCGCCGAGTTGGTAGTCGAGGAGACAAGCAGCGTAGCTGTGCGTCTCATCGAGGAGGCGCGCGAGGCCGTCTTCATAGGTGCCGGCCCACTCAAGGACATAGGTCTCGCCTTGGAAATTATTAAAATTCGCCTGCGTCAGCCGAAACTGCAGTCGGTCATCATCGATGAGCAGGATTTTGCGAGCCATGGGATCGGGCAAGACCACGCCGCCGGGGCGGGTCGGGCAAGGGCAAATTCAGGCGCGCGCGGTGCCGGCGGAGAGGTCCTGCGCCTTGGCGGCTAGCGCCGGGGCGATCTTGGCGCGATCAGCCAAGTTATCGCGAATGCAATTGACGAGGGCGCTGCCCACAACGACGCCGTCGGCCTGGGCGGCGACTTGGGCGACTTGGGCGCGGGTCCCGATGCCGAAGCCGACCGCAATGGGAAGCGCGGTGTGGGCGCGAATACGAGCGACGGCCTCGCCGATATTGCCCGCGACTTGATCGCGAACACCCGTCACGCCCTCGCGGGAGACGTAGTAGATGAAGCCTGTCGCCGCCTTGGCGATGATCGGGATTCGGGCATCGGGCGTGGTAGGCGCGATGATGAAAACGGTATCGACGCCGTGGGCCCGGCAAGCGGTCGTGACTTCACCCGCTTCCTCGGGCGGAAGATCGAGGGTGAGAATGCCATCGACGCCCGCGGCCTTGGCGGCGCGGACGTAGGCATCGACGCCATTGGTATAAACGAGATTGTAGTAGGTGTAGAAGATGATCGGCGTCTCGCTCTCGGCGCGGAGGCGGCGGACGAGTTCAAAGACGCGGGCGGCCGTCATGCCGCTTTCGAGCGCGCGCTGAGCGGCGAGTTGGTTGGTGAGACCATCGGCCAAGGGATCGGAAAACGGCACACCCAACTCAAGCACATCGACTCCGCTGGCGAGGAGCGCACGGCAGGCGGCGAGCGAGGTATCGAAATCCGGATCGCCCGCGCAGAGGTAGGCAACGAAGGCGGCGCGGTTTTGCGACCGGAGGCGGGCGAAAGTCTGGGCGAGTCGGGACATGCGAGGTGCTATCGCCGCAAAAAGGGCGAAGCGGCGCAAAGAGATTTTTCGCGAATGCGGCGCCGGGCCGGACGCCGTGCGCTAGTCCAAGTCGAATTCCACCAGGACGGGCCGGTGGTCGGAGAGCAGCGAGCGGACGACCTCGCAGTGGACGTTCCGGCACAGTGCGGGGAGAAAAATGAAGTCGAGTGCGCGACTGGGCAAGGGAGACGGAAAGGTGAGCCCGGTGATGGGGTGCATCGAATAATCGCAGTAATCGGACAGGTGGCTCTGGAGGGCGGCGGTGGCGTCGTCGCCCGTACCTGGGTTGTTGAAGTCACCGCAAATGATGGGAGGAAGAGCCCAGAGCTTCGAGTGCAGCCGGTGCTTTTCGCGGAGCCACGTAAGCAGGCGCTCGAGTTGGCGCAGACGCTGGGCACGGGAGCCGTAGTGCAGGTGCAGGGTCACGACCGGGACACATTTGCCGCCGACGTCCAGTTCGACGTAGAGGAACCCCTTTTCGCCCACGCTACCACGTCCGAAGGCCACGGTTTCCGAAGCGCGGATGGGGTGCCGGGCCAGAATGGCGTTGCCGTAACAGAGGTTCAGCAGGCCGGTGCGGCGATTATTGATGCCGAAGACGGTGTGGGGAAAGCTAGTGTGGACCCTGAGATAATCGAGGTGGTCGAAATTTCCCGCCCACCGCGACCTCTCGTCGATCTCTTGGAGCGCCACGATATCTGGCGAGAGGCCGTCGAGGAGCTTGCCGATCCGGCGGAGGTTCAATTGGAGCTTACGCTGCGACGTAAACCCTTGGATCGGGGTCAAGCCGCGGGCGTGGGCGATGTTGAACGTGACAAGGCGAAGCCGCGACATGAGGGACTTAGACACTAAAAGGACCCGCGCGGCGCGCAACGGGAAAGCCGCCCTACCCCTGCTGGGCAAACACCTGCCCCGGCCAAGCCACCGGGCCGAGCTTCCCTGCGGTCAGGACTCCGGCGGCCTCTCACGCCACCGCCAAACCGGAATGCCGACTAGCGAATCGTGGGAAGAAGGGATTGACAGGGGGCGAGGCGCCCGCGACGGTCTCCATCCCTCATTTTACGGCGGTCATAGCTCAGTTGGTTAGAGCACAAGATTGTGAATCTTGGGGTCGCGGGTTCGAGTCCCGTTGGCCGCCCCATTTTGATGACGAGGAGTTACGAAAGATCAGTGCGTGAGTGGCAGGGCTGGGTGACACTCAGAGCACGAAAGCTCTTAAACGTTTACCGGTGCGTCCGGGTGTAGCGCCTCAGAACGACGGGAGGCGGTAACCAAGACGACAAGACCATTTTGCAGACTATCGTCGCCCCCCCCCGTCGCATCACCTCGTGGCCGCGCTTTAAGGTGTCGGACTCTCCCCGGGGGCGATCACGTAACGGTGAGTTACGCTACCCGTGCGACGACCACCACTCTCCGCGGAATCCGGGTAGGCACGGACGTACTCCACGAGCGTCCGCTCCGGGGACACATTCACGCGCAGGATCCCCGAGGCCCCGGCGATCACGCCGCTCTTGTAGCCGTACTCTGCGGCACTCCGGATATTGTCTGTGCGGGAGTGGCCGGGTTGCGGCACCAATTGATAGACTATGCCGTCTCGTTGCTGTTGCGCGTAGAGGTGATCGTGTCCGTGAAAGACCGCTGACACCCGATATTTCACGAGCAGATCGTGCACCGGCATCGGCCAGCCCGCACGCTTCTCGGCGAACGTATTTCGGCCGTCGATCTCTCGGCCGCCCCACTCAAAGAAATGCGAGGCCTCCTCCCCTCCCCGACCCTCCGGAGTTTCGCCGCCGGCGAGGTGATGCAGGAACACAAACCGATACTTGGCCTTGGTCGTCGCAAGAGTCCGCGCGAGCCAATCGTATTGCTCACGCCCCAAAGAGCGGCCCCAGTTATCCACCGGTCCCTCGCGCCCGCCTCGCGGGCGAGCGGAATACCAATAGGGGTCGAGCACGAGGAAGAGCGCATCACCCCATTCCCAAGCGTAGTAGTTCTGGAGGAGCCCGGCGGTGCGATGCGGCGTGCTGCTGCCGGTGTAAAAACCATCCGGCAACGGATTCGGAAAATATTTCTTTCGAGTGAGATTCGACCACACGGCCATGGTGTCGTCTCGGCCACGTCCGGGGCCTTCGCCATCGTGGTTGCCCAACACGAGAAACACCGGGGCATTTTCTCCCACGAGGCCAAGGTAGTAGCGCTGCGCGAGGTACTGCGGAAACGCGTCGGTGTACGCGGGATATTTGTCGGTCATGAAGGTGTCACCGAGGTCGACGACAAAATCCGGCCGAGCGGCGACGGAATTGCGCAGACTCTTCACGTACGTGGGGAGATCGATCCCGAAATCGAGGTGCGAGTCGGCCTGGATCGTAAACGTAAACGTCGCACCGCTCGGACGCGCCGTCGTAAACGAGTGCTCCTCGGTGCGCACAAATTCGGTCGCACCGGGCCGTCGCGAGTGAAACCGATAGTAGTAGCGCGTGCCGGGTTGCAGCGCGCCGAGGACGATCTCAACCGGCTCCCCTTTGGCGAAGCGCTGAGGGTCCGGTTGGGCGGAAAGAGAGCTAGCAATCGGTCCATATGCGACGAAGCCCTCAAGGTCCTCGTACGCGAGAACGCTCAGCGTGATGGCGCGATCCGTGGGCCGACCCAGAATCAAATCGAAGGGATGCGCCGGCACCTCGGTTTGAAAGGCGGGCGCCGGCATCCGCACTTCCACTCGTTTCTTTTCTACGGCCCGCGGCGGCACGCCTCGTGGCGTTTCATCCGCGGCGAAAACCGCGGACGCGACGAGCCCAATCATCAGCATAATCGATCCTGGGCGGTGGGCATTCATTTGTCGTTCCGCTTCTTCCCTCCTTTGCCTCCGGGGCGGGCGCGCGCGTCATCGGCGGCCGGGGCAGTGGCGGGATCGTAGCTGGGATTTTTGACGGCCATTTGGGCGCTCACGGCCTTGAGGTAGGCGTCGAGGCGGGCGGTGAGTTCGGCCAGTTTTTCCGGCTGCGCCGCAGCGAGATCGTGCGTCTCGCTGGGATCGCGCTCAAGTTCGTAAAGGCGCCGCGCACCGGTCTCGTAATTGCGGACGAGTTTGTAGCCGCCGAGCATGATCGCGGTCGCGGGCCCCCCGTTGCCGAGATCGTAGTGAGGGAAATGGAAAACGAGTTCTTCCCGCGGGCGCGCGACGGTCCCGCGCCCCGCTGGATCATGTAGGATCGGCACAAGGCTGCCGCCCTCGACGGCGGAGGGCACTGGCGCCGTCACACCCGCCAGCGCCACCAGCGTTGGCAGTACATCGCAGGCCGTCACGGGGGCGCGCGAGCAGACCTCGCCGACGACACCCGGCCCGCGAATGAGAAAGGGCACCCGCAAGCCGCCCTCGGTCACAGCGCCCTTGCCCCCGGCGAGCGGGGCATTGGTATTGCGGCCCTGCCCACCGTGGTCGGCCGTGTAAATCACGTAGGTATTGGCGGCGAGGCCCTGCGCATCGAGCGCGGAGAGAAGCTGCATCACCGATTGGTCGATTTCATCGGAGTCGCGACGGACCGCCGCGCGATCGGGCCCGCCACCGCCCTCTTTGCGCTCCTGATTCGGATAGTGGGAGAGTTGCAGGTAAAACGGTTTTCCCGCCTGCTGCGCGCGCTTCATGAACGCGATGCCGCGCTCGGTCATGCCGTAGGCCTGCTTGGGATTGGGGCTGGCCACATTGTCCGGACCGCCGTTGTTCGTCGGGCCATCGCTCTCATCGAAACCATGTCGCGCGGGCGAGACGCGCCCGACGTGCCATTTGCCGAAGTGGGCGGTGGAATAACCGGCGGTCTTCAGCAACTCCGCGACCGTGGTCGTGTCCGCCGGCAGTTCGAGCACGGGCTCCGGCGGGAGCAGAAATGTGCGCGCCGGCCCCTCCTCCCGACCGACGCCCACAAACGTCATGTGCAGCGCGGCGGGGCTTCGGCCGGTGAAAAGCGCCGCCCGCGACGGCGTGCAGCGCGGCGACGCCGCATAGCCATGGGCAAACCGCATCCCTTCGCGCGCGAGACGCTCGACGGCGGGAGTTGGGAAGATGCGGCTCTTCGATTCCGGCACCCGGTCATCCATCATTACCGAGGTCTGTGCCCAGCCTTGAGCCTCGGCCAAAATGACCACGAAGTTCGGCCGAAGTTCGGCCCCAGCGGCGGCTGACGCCAAAGCCATTGCTGAAAGAAAAAATCTCAAGCGGCGCATGGTCATGAGCGTTAGCGTTTCGTTTTCTCCAGTGGCTGAGCGGAGGTCGCACCCTCGGGCCGGGTATAGGTGACTTTTAACTCGGCACTATCGAGCATGTGACCCTTCATCGCCGCCAGCAAGACCGCGCGGCTGACTTCGCCCGGCGGATGCGATAGGTGCAGGGCGTCATCCAGCGCGTAAACGGTGAGGATGTAGGTTTTGGCTCCGGGACCTTTCGAATGCGGCGGTGCGTAGCCCACGCGGCGGGTGATGCCGTTGCTACCCAGCACACCGAGACCGCGCGCATCCTTGGGCAGGCTGCGGATGTCGGCTGGAAGGTCGTATAGCGTCCAGTACCACTTGGTCACTCCCTCCGGATCGATGTGATGCATGATCACGGCAAAGCTCTTCGTGCCGGGCGGCGCGCCCGTCCATTCCAAGGGCGGAGAAAGACTAGCGCCGTCTCCGGTAAACTCCACGGGCAACACTCCATCGCTTCCGACGGCCGGACTGCGCAGGGCAAAGTTGCCGGAGCGCGGCGGAGCGGGCTCCGGCCCGGTGGCGACGTTGCGCTCAGGTTCTCGAGGCGGCGGGTTGTCCCGATCCGGGGGCGGTCCGCCTTTCTTTTTTCCATCGCGCCCGCCAACACCTCCGCCGCCGCCCCCTCGATCACCGGCGCGATAGGTTTCCTCCCGCGTCGTGCCGTCGGCCGACGCAAATTGAAATTTCCACTGGCCGCCGCCGAGCGAGCGGTAGCTCATGGAGGCGGAGCGTCCGTTGACTGTATAGCTCAGTTTCGCGAGGGATTCTCCGGGCGAGCCTTCGAACGCGGTGATCTTCGCGCCGCGCAGGGCCGTCAGGGCCGGTCGCACGCCCTGCGCCCGAGGCTGGGGATCGACCTGCCCTTCCCGCTCAACCACGACGCCGTGGAAGCCGCCGTTCACGTACGGGTATTTCAACGACGCGTGGTAGTGGTAACCAAGTGAGGGAGTCTCGTGACCGTTAAATGCATCGAGATTCTTGGGCGCGGAGCCATCGGGCTCGGTCAGTCCGTAGATCGCGTAACCGTCGAGCGCGACGGCCACGGGCAGCCCCGGCCCCAAAACGCTCTGCAGGTGCAGCGGTGCGGCGTGATAATGGTAGTCATCAGATCGTCCGCAGTGGCCACCCCATTGGTCGAGCTCGCCGATCTCCTGCGAAATCTCGCCACGATTGTTCTGCGGGTTGAAAATCGGAATGCCGTTGGCCGCGATCGCGATCGCGCCACGGAGGAAGCGATCTTTGATCGAAACCGGCACCGCTGCCGGCTGCGGGCGAAGCGGAATGCGCCAGGCGTTGGAGCCCGTGTAAGGCTGGGGCAGCGGCACCTGCTGCTGCCACGCGGTGATGCCAATCATCATATTATGCGCAGGCAGCCCATTGGACTCGACGATTAGAACTTCACCTTGGGGACGGACGCGCACCGCAGGGGCAAATTTCGCAAAGATCTCGGTGACCTGCGGTGGCACGAGCTTCGGCAACGCCCCGACCGCGCCGGTCGTGGCGGCCTGCCGCGCGACGGCGAACCCCGCGTTGGGAAATTCGCGGGCGAACAGCCGCGCCGTCGCATCGTGCGCCGCATCGCCCGTGAGATGAGCGTGAGCCACCGCCCCCACGCCTTGGGCGAGGAGGAGCATCGCACCGAGCAGGCGACGACAGACCAGAGGCAGAGATCGCAACGTGACGTTCATGGCAAAGTATAGAGTTCGACGAGCGCGGTTCCGGTCGTTCCCCCGACGCCGCTGACCACCGCCGTATAAGCACCAGGGGCCAAGCTCACCAACACCGCGGCGTCCCGACTGCCACTGGCGAGGGGAAACGCACCGACCTTGGTCGCGGCGGCGGCGATCTCGGCGGAGTTCGCCGCGGTGGACCAGTTGTCGTTAGTCGCAACTGAAGCGCCGTCGCGAAAGATCGTCAGGATCGGATCCGCGAGCGCACCGCTCACTCCAAAATCACCGAGCCCCGGACCCACTGCTCGCATCAGTACTCGCAGCGAACCATTTCCGCCCACGACAAAACCCGGGATCAGCACAGACTCGCCCGTGCCGACAAAGGCCCGCGTGGAGGCATTCACGATGCCGCCGCTGGCACTCGATCCCGTGTCGTAGACCTCGACCAGCGCGACGCCCGCGTCGTTCACCGCTCCGGTCACCGGCGCGGTGTAGGAACCGGCGACGAATGATGCAATGAGCGCCGCATCGCGGCTGCCCGCGGTGAGCGAAAAGGCCCCTGCGGCCGAAATGGCGGGACCATCGGTGGCCAGCCAGTTGTCATTGCTGCCCAGCGTCGACCCATCGCCGCGCACGACCGTCAGCCGGGGATCGGCAAGCGCCCCGGCGACGCCGAATCCCGTGAGGGCGGGCCCGATCGCCCGCACGAGCACCGGCCGGGCGTCACCCGCGACCACGAAGCCGGCGATCGGGACGCCGGCCGATCCGCCGACAGCGGCGCGCGTGGCGATATTGATCAGGCGCGCGGCGCCGGTGCTGCCACCCGGATCGGCCGTGACCACGGGGCCGCGCACCGCAAAGACCGGAAAATTCGACGTCATCACCTCGTAGCTGATGAGCCCCTGCGCGCCCCGGGGCGGGCCATTGGCGGCGGGGACCGTGGTGTTCACGCCAAACTCGACGAGCCATGCGCTCGTCGGCGCTTGATTGCCGCCGCCGCGCAAAACGGTCGAAGACCAGTAGGCGGTCGCGGGCGTCGTCGCGGCGGGAAAGAGGACGCGGTTGACGGGCGAGACCGCACTGTTCGCCGTGGTGGCCGTGGCGAGCGTAAAGTCGACCAGTGTCTGCAGCTCCTTGATGTTGGGTAGACGCCAGTCGGTGTAGCCGGCGAGGGTCAACGCTTCGGCATAAGAGAGCGCCGCAGTCCAGCTCCGCGCGGAGGCGGGCACCTGAGTCCACATCAAGCCGGTGTCGAGGTCCGTGATGGTGCCATCGAGGTTGTTCACGTAGTTGTGCCCATTGGTCGGTTTCGCCCCGCGCACGTAGCGCGCGTGATACCGGAGCGCGCCGCCCGCGCTGAGTGTTTCCGCCTTGGGCTTCGGCCCCATGCCACCCCCGGCGTTTACGCACCACACTTTGGTCGCATCCGCGCCATAGATATCGCTCGACCACCAGTACTCCGCGACTCCGGTGGGATTGCTAGGGAAGAACGTCGTGTTTAGCGCAGCCGGGTTGCCGTTGTTGTGATTCATGATGCTGAACAACTCGGTCGGCGTCGGCAGCCGCCAGTCGGTGAAGCCGCCCGTGGTCACGCTCGACGCCCGCGCGGCCGCGTTGTCCCACGTGGATTCGCCGTTATCGACTTTCTGCCACATGAGACCCGTCACATTATCGGTGATGGTGCCGTTACCGTTATCGGTGAAGCTCGGCGGGTTGATCGTGTACTCGCTGTCTTCGCCTGAGACGCCCGGCACGTCGACGGTCTGCCCGGTGTCGGGCAGCTTCTTCAACGAAAACTCGGCCATGCCGTACGTCGTCAATCGATTGCCGCCGTTATTGTAAGTCGTCGTGGTCGCGGCGATCGTCGGCAATCTCCACGTGACCGTCATGGTCTTCGGGTTGGCATTTCGATTGATGCGCCAGCACTCGTCATAGGTGTTGGCGCCAACCTGGATGCGCATCAGAAACTGATCGGGCGACGCCGTGCCCGTGAGTGATTCGACGAGATGGCCCGCCGCGTCGGTGTCCAGGGCCACGGGATTCTTAAACGCCACGATGCGCGCGCCCTGCACCGCCTGCGCCGCGTAGCCTCCGGTGCCGGACTGCCGCAAACTCTGCACTTCCGGCTGGCCGTCGACCTGCCCGCCGAAATTGACCACCGTGCCGTGAAAGGCCGTGGGCAGGTACGGCGCGGCCGGGCCGCCCGCCGCGCTGCCGACCGCATGGTAGTGATAGTTCCACGACCCGTGAGTGTGTCCGCCGTCCGCATCGAGCGGCTGCCGCGCCGAGCCGTCGGGTTCGGTGTATCCATAGATCGGATACCCATCGAGCGCCCACGCGACCGGTTTGTCGATGCCGAGCACGGCCTGGAGGTGCACGGGCGCGATGTGGTAGTGGTAATCATCGGCGAGCCCGCAATGGCCGCCATAAATATCCAGTTCGCCGATCTCGTACGAGACGCGCCCGGTGTTGTTGCGCGGGTTGAAGATGGCGATGCCATCGGCCCCGACGGCGATGGCACCGCGCTGAAAATTGCCCGCCGAGATCGGAATCGGGGCGGCGGACGGCGTGGGCACGAGGGGCAGGCGCCAGACATTGGGTTTGCCGAAGCCGAGGGACCCCTGGTCGCGCTCGGGATTCGTCGTCGAGGCGAAATACGAGGCGGGAACGGGAATCTGCTGCTGCCACGACGTGATGCCCACCATCGGCGTAGGCATGAGCGCGGGGTTCGGAACATTATCCGACTCCACGTAAAATGTAGTCGTGTCGAAATAGGAACGCACGCGCGGCCGAAAGGCGCCAAAGGAGGCGGCCATCGCCGGGCCATAACCGGCAGGTGCCGTGGCGGCCGCGCGCGGGCCATCGCCGACCGCCGCCTGTGCCGCGCGATATTCCGCGATCATCGCGTCGAGTTGCGGACTGCCGTGAGAACCCTCGTGGGCGGTGCCCACCGATACGACCCAGAGCGGGAGTAAGGAAAAGATTAATCGTTTCATGGGACTTCGTAAATTTCCACGAGCGCAACGCCCGTGGTATTACCCACGCCGCTGACTTGCGCGCTGTAGGATCCGGGATCGAGGGTCACGAGTATGGCGGCGTCGCGCGAATTAGGCGGGAGCGTGAAGGCCCCGACCTGCGCGCCCACCAGCCCGATCTGCGCGACATTCGGCGCCGAGAGCCAGTTGTCGTTAGTCTGGAGCGCGGTGGTCGTTCCCTGCCGGAAAAGCGCCAACTGCGGATCGGCCAGCACGCCCGTGACGCCAAACGGCGTGAGTGACGGACCGATCGCGCGGATCAGCACCTGCTTGGGCGCGTCCCCCGTGATGGAAAAGCCCGCGATGAGAATCGAGCCACCGGTGCCGACGTTGGTGCGGGCGGACATATTGACGAGGCGCGCCGTCGTGGACGTGGTCGAGGCATCGTAGGCTTCCATCAACGCGATGCCGGTGGCAGCGCCTTTTCCGGCCACGATGGACGAGTAACTGCCGGGATTGAGATTAGCGACCACCGCCGCATCCAGCGCAGTGGCGCCGAGCGTAAATGCGCCCACGCGAGTCGTGATGGCGGAGGTCTGGTTCGAGTTCGTGCCGGTCGACCAATTATCGTTGGTGGCCACGGTGGAGTTGTTTGCATCGACCACCGTCAGCACCGGATCAGGGAGCACGCCGGTGACGCCGAACGCCGCCAGCGAGGGCCCGATGCCGCGCAGCAGCAAGGGCACGGGATCGCCCTGGCCGACGACGCATCCAACGATCAGAGTCTCGCTGCCCGTGCCCGCCGTGGAGCGCACCGACATATTGCCGAGCCGGCTCGCACCTAGCGTAAGGACGGCCGCAGCAGAGGTCACGGAGCCGGCCGAGGTGGAGACCACCACCGTGTAGCTGCCGGCGTCGCTCGCCGACGCGCGGGCAAGGCCCAGAACGGCGGTGGTCGCTCCCGGCAGATCGACGCCGTTGCGTTTCCATTGATAACTCAGCGGGAGCGAACTGCTCGCGCTGACGGAAAACGTAACGGCACTGCCGGCAGATACGGCCTGCGAGCGGGGCTGTGCGACGATGACCGGAGTGGTGCTTTGCTCCACGGCTGTGCCGACATTGTAAGAAAACGCGACCTTGCCGTTGACCGCGTCAGTGCCGGGCCGCTCGTCGGCCGGGAGGTAGGTGCGAACATATTCCACTTTCACGCCCGCCGGTGCGACCGTCACCCGCGTATAGCCACTATCGGGGAAACGCTCGCCAGTGGCGTACGCATCGGAGTTGAAGAGCGAGTAATTGGGATTGGCCGGAGAGCCGAGCGCTTGGTAAGTGACTCCATCGAGCTGCTGGTGCACCCAGATGTGATCGTGACCCTGGAAAAAGATGGTGACCTTGTTGGCCACGAAGAGCTGGTGAATCGGCAGGGCCCAGCCCGCGCGGTTCTGCGCGAAGCCCGGCGTACCGTTGTTGTTCTGGCCGCCCCATTCGAATTTCAATGCGACATCGATGCCGCCCCGGTTCGTGCCCATGACGTGGTGGGCGAACACGAATTTGTACTTTGCTTTGCTCTGCTCGAGTGTGGACTTGAGCCAGTCGTACTGGGCTTTGCCGTGGGTAATGGCCCACTGGTCGGGTGACTTGCTGCCGCCGTAGAAATCATTGTCCACGACCACGGGCGAGCCCCAGTAGGGATCGAGCGTGACAAAGAGCGCGTCGCCCCATTCCCACGCGTAGTAGTTTCTGAGCAGTCCGACATGCTCCACGATTTCAGCATTGCCGGAGTAGAAATCGTCGGGTGCCGGCTGCGCGTAGTACAAATTTCGCGCGTTCTGCGCCCACACCGCGACATTGTTCGGCGTGCCGTCGAGCAGGTAGCGGGCGGCTTGCTCGTGATTGCCGTTGACCAGAAACACGGGCGCGGTCCGCCCGATGATTCCCAGGTAGGGGCGTTGGATGACGTAGCGCTGGGCGACCTGTGGCTGGGTGACAGCGCGGGGGTTGGCTTGATTGATGGTGTCGACGCTGAAGTCGTCGCCGCTGGTGATATAAAAATCCGGCTGGTCCGCCGCGACGGCGGTCAGGGTCCGGGTGTAGAACGCGGAATTGAACTGCGTATTGGCCCGCTCCGGATGCGAGTCGCCCTGAACTCCAAACACGAAGCTACTGCCCGGCGCACGTTGCGTGATGAACGAATATTCCGGACTCGCGTCGTAAGTCGGCGCACCAACTGGACGAAAACGAATCCGGTAGTAGTAGCGCGTGTTGCCGGTAAGGCCGGTTACGGTCAGTTCCTGCGGCACATCCGCGGCAAGCGAAAGCGGCGGCGTCTGGCTCGGGTAAGTGGATGGCTGCGGACCGTACTCTAGATAAACAGAGTACGCCGCCGGAGCGAGGACGTTGGCGGCGATTGACTTACTGGTCGGTCTTCCGAGCACGAGCGTACCCGGGAAATCGGCGGCGTGGATGAGCGGACCGACGACCAGAAATAATAGGACGGCGAGGAGGCGCATGAGCGGTCAGTTGGCGGGCGCGATCGTGTACGTGTGCGAGATCGTCCGATTTTTTAGGATCGCGGTCTCTTGGGCAGGAAGCGCGGCACGGACGTACTCCACCCGGGTGTTTTCCGGTGAGACGGTCACACGCAGGTGACCAGAATTAGGCAGGATCGTACCCTGCACATACTGGCCGTCCGCCTGGCTGCCGGTGGAAAAGTTCGGCGTGCCTGGCTGAGGACATTCCTGATACACGATCCCGTCGAGTTGCTGATAGCCATAGAAGTGATCGTGGCCGTGAAACACCGCCGAGACTTTATTGGCTAGGAGAAGTTGGTGGATCGGCATATCCCAGCCGGGTCGCTTGGCCGCGAAGCCCTCGCTGCCATCGAGATTTTTTCCGCCCCACTCATAGCGCCCGGCCGTCTCCACTCCGCCTCTGGCCGAGTCCACGCCGCCGACCAGATGGTGCATGAAGAGAAATTTGTACTTCGCGCGACTATTTTGCAGCGTGGCCTTTAGCCAGTCGTACTGTGCCTTGCCCAGCGACCAGCGCCAGTTGTCGGCGGGGTTTGCATTGGGATTGGTCAGCGTGTTGTTAAAAGGGTCTAGGACGACAAAGAGCGCGTCGCCCCACTCGTAGGCGTAGTAGTTCTCAAGCAGTTCATCGCGACCGAAGACAAAACGCGTCTCAGCACTCCCGGAATAGAAAGCTCCGTCCGACACGGGGATGGCGTAGTAGAGTTTGCGGGCGCGAATATCCCAGCTCGCGATATTCTGATCTTTCGCCGCCGATCGGTCAGCATCGTACACGTAGCGATATTCGGCCTCGTGGTTGCCCAGCGTAAACATGAAGGGCACGGAGTGGCAAAATTCCGCAAAGTTATTCCGCAGCGTGACCGCGCGAAACTCGATCAGGCCGTAGTTGATCGGCAGGCCGGGGAGGATCGTCGCCATCTTGTCCGACATGAAGATATCCCCGAGGTCGATGTGGAAATCGGGGTTGTCGCTGCCGATGTTTTTCATCGCGAGGGTGAAGAGGGTCTGGCTCGTGACTTCGTCCAGATGCGGGTCCGCCGTGATCGTGAAAGTGAACGGAGCGCCCCGTGGGCGGGCGGTCAGAAAACTGCGCTCACCGCGCGCACGGAACGTCGCTTCGCCCGGAGCCCGGTAGCGCACGCGGTAGAAGTAGCGGCGGTTGGCTTGCAACGGCGCGGCCTGAGTCGGCGCTTTGATCTTGATTTCGAACGGCGCCCCGACCGGGTAGGTCACCGCTGGAGTCTGCGCCGTGTACGCCCCGGACGCCGTGCCATACTCGACGTACGCTTCGACGGTCTGGTTGGCTTCGAGATTGAGCGTGACGCTCCGATCAGTGGGGATGCCCAGAAACTCTGGCGCGGTAAATCCGAGCGCCGAGGTCGTATCAGAGATTTTGAAGTCCCAGAGCGTCGAGGCCACGACATACGAAGCGGGCGTCGATGTGGTCGTCGCGCCGGTGGCGCTGGTCGCGGTGACCGAGTAGGCCACGGTAGTGCCCGCCGCCTGCGCCGGGATCGCGGCGCCAAACACTCCATCGCCCGCCGCCCCATCGCCGTGCAGGCCGTCGTCGAGCATCGCCTGCGTCACGGGCGTGGCCGCCGCGCCGGTGCCGATGGTGTAGCTCAAGCGCACTTGGGCGACGGAGTCACCCGGACCAGCCTGAGCGCCGGCGGTGACGAACACTTTGTCGGCATAGTTAGGCGTGGTCGGGGACGTGGCGACGTCCGTCACGGCAAAGCCCGTCGGGGCTGCCGTCGGGGGCACCGCATAGAGTTCCACGAGGACTGTGCCCGTGGTATTGCCAACGCCACTGACGATCGCGGAGTACGAACCGGGCGACAACGTCACCAGCAACCCGGCGTCCCTGCTCCCCGCTGGCAAAGAAAACGCGCCTGCCGCCGCTCCGGCGCTCGCGATGTCCGCCGAGTTGGCCGCGCTCGACCAGTTGTCGTTGGTCGCGATGGCAGTGCTACCGCTGTAAAGTGTGATCGTCGGGTCGGCCAAGGTGCCCGTGACGCCAAACGAACCCAGCGTCGGCCCGATGGCGCGAATCAGAAGGCGCAGCGATCCATTGCCCCCGATCACGAAGGCCGGGATGAGCACGCTGCCGCCCGTGCCGACAAAGGCACGCGTCGAGGCATTAACGATCGTAGGGGCCGAGGCGGGCGCGCCATCGTAGATCTCAACCAAGGCCACGCCCGTGCCGCTGTCCGACGCGGTGACCGGCGCGGAGTAAGGCCCCGCGGAGAGCGTGGCCACCAGCGCGGCATCCTTGCTCCCGGGCGCCAGCGAAAATGCCCCCACGGCCGACATGGCGCTCGCATCACTGGCGACCCAGTTGTCATTCGCCGCGGTCGTGGCGGAGCCACTGACCAAAGTCAGGCGGGGATCAGCCAAAACGCCGGTAACGCCGAAACCCGTTAACGCTGGCCCGACGGCCCGCACGATTACGGGCTTGCCGCCGGTGCCGCTCAGCACGAAGCCCGGAATCGGCGTACCCGCCGCGCCCCCCACCGCCGCACGCGTCGAGATATTAATGAGCCGCGCACCGGTGGCGTCCGCCGCGCTACTCCACACCACAGCGATGAACGAAAGGAAAAAGATGAGGCTGTACCGGGGACTCATTCGAGTACGATAACTGTCGTCCATTAACCCAGGGCCCGATTTGGGATTAAAAATCGTTAATTTTTCCGCAGGCGACGCCCCCTCAGCGCCAGGGCGCGTCGTTTACGTTGAGGTCTGGCTTGGTATTCCAGCGCGGTTTCCAGCCTGGCTTCTCGATGCGGGTGCGGAAAATCACCGTGTTGTCCAAATCTAGGTCTCCCGACCAAATCCACTTCGCGCCCTTGAAATCTGCGGCGTAGAACGACTCTTTGGGATTCACGCGCTCTTCCGAATACTCAGTGGCTTGCGGCCAGTCGTGGTCATCGAAAGCGATCGAGAACCAGTCTGCCGGGATCGGCGAATGCTCCACCTTAGGATTCTTCACCTCGCGATTGAGCGGCCCGCGGAAGAAGCACTTCGCCTTCCAAGTCGCGTTGGTCACGGTGCCGTCGCCAAACTTCAGGATGAAGCCGCCATCCCCGATGTGATCGCCGTATTCGAGGCCGGTCCGCGGGTCGGCATTGTCCTTGGCCAGCACCGCGATGGTCATCGGGTACTCGGGCAGAATATCGACCGAGATGACATTGTGCGGGATGAAATCGATCGAGTCCACCGCCGTGAGTTTGCCGTTGAGGTAGAGGACGAACCAGTTGTCGGCGTAGATGTTGGCCCGCACGGTGTCCGCCATCGTGGGTTTGATCGGCCCCTTGTTGTCCGGGCCGCCCTGCTTCCCGCCGCCTTTTCTTTTCGGTCCGGGTCCGCCGTCTTGGGCCGGGGCGAGGGTGAATACCGCCGCCGCTAACAAGGCCAGGGCAGGAAGAAGTCGCTTCATGGCCACCATTAAACCGCGAGTTTGTTAACGGATGATGTGCGACCACATTAAAATAACTTCATTTTTAGCCGCTTGACCTTCCTCGCCAAACGGGGACGCATGCAGGCAGGTGAAAATCTTGCTGGTGGAGGACGACCCGAAACTCGCGGCGCTGGCGCTGAAGGGATTGCGCGCGCGCGACTTCGTCGTGGATCACACGAGCAATGGGGACGACGGATACATTCTCGCCACGACCCGCAGCTACGACGCCGTGGTCCTCGACATCATGCTCCCCGGGCGAGACGGGTTGAGCATCCTGCGCCAGCTTCGGGGCAAAGGGATGAATGTACCGGTCGTGCTCGTGACCGCGCGCAGCGCCCTCGACGAACGCCTCGAAGGGCTCAACCTCGGCGCGGACGACTATCTGCCGAAGCCCTTTTACGTGGAGGAGCTGATCGCGCGACTCCATGCGGTCATTCGCCGCAGTTCCGGGCAGCAGACCACCCTCGTGCAAAATGGCGAGGTATCCGTCAATCTGCTCTCACGCGAAGTCCTCTGCGCCGGGCGGGCCGTCGAGCTGACCGCGCGCGAGTTCGCCCTGCTCACCTACTTGCTCCGTTCGCCGGGGCAGACCTTTACTCGCGCGCAAATCTGTGAGCATGTCTGGAATTATCATTTCGATCCCGGGACCAATCTGATCGACGTGTACGTGCAGCACGTCCGGAAGAAACTCGGGGAAACGGGTCCCGCATTGATCGAAACCGTGCGGGGCGTCGGCTACCGCGCCCGACCGGCGCCAGCGGCATGAATTCTTTCCGGCTCAAACTCGCCCTGCTGGCGGGCACCATCGCGGCCTTGTTGCTCATCGGCACCGGGGCGTATGCCTGGCGATTAACGCTTCGTTTCAACCAGGATCGACTGGACCGCGAGCTCCGCAATCTAGGTGCGGCCAACCTCGAACGAGTCGTCGGCGACGAGCATTGGCGGCGAGTGGAGAGCGCGCTCCGGTTTGTCTCCGGCGCGGATCGCCCGCCCGCCTATGCGCTCTGGGTGGCCAACTACGACCGCGAGCTCTATCGCTCGCCGCACTGGCCGGATGCCATCGCGCCGGAGACGCTCGCCAAGCCGGCAGTTTACGAGAATGGCCGCGTCTACAGTCCGCCGCCGCCCCCTCCCCGCCAGCGCGATCCCATTACGCCTGGCAATCCCGCCCTGCCCCGCAAGGAACCTTATTTCCTCACGGTCCACTCCGGCGGAAGTGAATGGCGGCTGGGGGTCATGGGATCGCCGTACACGACGCTCGTGCTCGCCGCGAATGTGGACGAGTTCAACGCCGAGCTGCGGCAACTCCGGCAGAACTTTCTCACCGCCCTGCCGGTCGCGCTCATGCTCATCGGCGGCGGCGCGTGGTTCTTCGCCGGTCGCGCCCTGCGGCCCGTTCTGACTCTCACCAAGGCAGCGGAGGGGGTAACGGCGCGGGGACTGAGTCAACGGATCACGGCACCGGGTAACGACCGCGAATTTCACCGGCTCGTAACGGTCTTCAACGAGATGATGGATCGCCTCGAAAAAAGTTTTCATCAAGCGACCCGCTTCAGCGCCGACGCTTCTCATGAGTTGAAGACGCCCCTCGCCCTGCTGCAGGTAGAATTGGAGCAGGCCTTGACCTCGGCCCCAGCCGGTTCGACGCACCAGCAAGTCTACTCCAGTCTGCTCGACGACGTGCAGCGCCTAAAGGCCATCGTCCAGAAGCTCCTCCTTCTCTCGCTCGCGGATTCCGGCAAGCTCGAATTGCACTGCGCGCAGGTCGACCTCTCGGCGTTGCTGCACAATGTGATCGAGGATACCACGGCGCTCGCCCCTCAGCTCCAGATTGAATATGTCGTGCCGGACGGAGTGTTCGTGGAAGGCGATAGCGTGCTCCTTGAGCAAGCCCTGCAAAACCTAGCTGGCAACGCTCTGAAGTACAACCGAGTTGGCGGCGTCGTGCGCTTCACGCTGAAAATCGAAGGCAACCTCGTGGTGGTGACCGTCGGCAATACCGGGCCCGGGATCGCCGCGGAAGATCGTCCCCACATCTTTGAGCGCTTCTATCGCGGTGATCGCGCCCGCAATCGCGAAGCGCCAACCAGCGTGGGCCTCGGCCTGAGCCTCTCGCGCGAAATCGTCCGCGCCCACGGAGGTGACCTTACCCTGGGGCCCGCGCAACCCGACTGGACTACCTTCGTTGCGACCCTAGTACTATCAACCGGACCGAAGTGAACAGTGCGGCAGTGACTGTGCGGATAGCACTCTCCCCGCCTGCCTACTTCTTGCGCGTCATCACCGTCAGCAGCGAGAGGGAGTCGTCCTGATCGTAGCTGTCGGTGAGGAGTTTCTTGCGGGCCGGCGAGTGGTACGTGAAGTTATTTTTCAGGTAGATCAGCGTGTCGAATTTCT
Source organism: Opitutaceae bacterium (assembly GCA_965227745.1). Classification (GTDB taxonomy): domain Bacteria; phylum Verrucomicrobiota; class Verrucomicrobiia; order Opitutales; family Opitutaceae; genus GAS368. The sequence goes on from OZ245769.1 coordinate 1,883,712, forward strand.
GGGAACTCCACTCTCCCAGAATTTCCGCCTCTTTCTTTTGCGGATACGAACTGCCGGGATGCCACCAGAGCGGAAGACGCCGCGGGGACGGGAGCTGTGTGACGCAGTAGAGGAATTCCATGCGCGGGCCGAAGTAGTAGGTTTTACCGGGCGCTTTCGCCACCAATTCCTCGGTTTGTTTCACGACCGCGACCAAGCCAGGCGACATCCGGCTGCCAGCAAAGAAGCCCGTTTCCATCGTGATCGTGGGGCCGTGCTCATGGAAGCGACCCGGCCCCGCCGATTCGACGCGCTCCCGCTGCCAACCGCTGATACCGGAGTAAACCGCGAACATCAGCAGTGAGGCACCTGCCAGGCGCAGCGCCGTGCGGGCGGCTTCAGGCGCATGGACGGCCACGGCTCGTACGAGGAGGAAAGCGGAGAAGACGAGGAAGACGAAGTCGTTCATCTTCGACTCCATGTTGGCGAACATGGCGTAAATCCCCACCGCACAGCCGAGCAGGCACAGGTAGTACTGTGGACGGACTTGGTCGAGGTTCACTTTTTGAATCAGGATCACCGCGAGCGGAAGCAGTGCGATCACGCCGATGGGGATGAAAACGAATCGGGTCGGCCACCAAAAATCCCCGAATCCATTTAGCTCGGTGAGACCGCGCTCGGAGGCGTTACCGTAGGACCGGAGGAGTTCGAGGAGGTTGGTATGCACGCCCACGGCGAGAATGATATTGAACAGCACGAACGCCACGGCCGTAAGACTGGCGAGCGTGAGCCGCATCTTGGGCCGCGTGAACCACACGATGACTACACTCCCCGCAATCAGCAGGCCCGCGACGTTGGGCTTCATGCCGGCGAGCACCGTGAGCGAAAGCGTGTACGAAACCCAACTCCACTTGCCCGCCCGCTCGCTCACCAAGTCCCAGCAAGAGGCGAGAAAGATAATGCCAGCGAGCGCGGTGATCTGGTTATACCACCAGAACGAAGCCACGACCATTGTCATCGTGACAGCCGTCGCGGCGCAAAGGCTTCCCGCCACGAGTCCGCCGGTGACGCGCACGAGCAGCCAAGTTAGCCAGATACTCGCTCCCAGCGCCGCCAGCGCACAGATGTACACGAAGGCCATCCACTTCATGCCGAACCACTGCATGGCGAAATGGGCGCCAAGGCTAAAGTAGGCCGGGGTGGTGTTGATGAAATCTCCATACGGCGCCTGCCCCTGCATTTGCCGATAACCGAGATCAATGAGCAGGGAGTGATCGAAACCAGCCAAATGGTAACGTCCAAAAACCGTGATCGCCAGAGGCGGGACCACTACCGCCGCGATCAGGATGAGCCATTGGACGGGTCGTGCCATTCCGCTGCCGACGCGTGGCTCTTTCCGCCGAAGCGACACGTACGCCACCACCGCATAGAGGAGAAACGTGCAGTACAACACGATGTGCATCGTGTCGAAAAGGATGCCTATCAGTTTATCGAAACCAGTCATCGGATTAGAGCATGCGACGGACGAGGCCGAGCACGCCGGCCTTGACCGCGGAGCGGTGGTGGCTGGCGTTGGTGGCGGCGAGGACCGTCTCGCGGTTTTTCAGGTACCACTCATAGCTGTCGACAAACATCTGCTCATTGGAAAAGCGGGGCTTCCAGCCGAGTTCCTTTTGGGCGGGTGTGATGTCGAAGTACATCGAGCGGCCGTACATGAGGGCGTGATAGGGCCCGAGCGGGGATAGGCCGATCGCGCTCGTCAGGCTCATGCCCCACACAGCGGGGGTCATCGGCACGCTGCGGACTTTTGAACCGGTGCCGGCATGCTTGCAGAGGTGCTCGAGGACTTCACGCATCGTGCCGAATTTCTCCGCGCCGCAATTATACGTCGCAGCTCCGGGACGGGCCGCGGCGAGAATGCAGGCGTCGGCGAGATCGTCGGCGTGGACAAACTGATAAATGTTCGAGCCGTCACCGAGCACGGGGACGTTGTCGCCCGTGCGAATCCACTCGAAGAGCATCTGGAAGATGCCGAGACGACCGTGACCCATGATCGTGCGCGGGCGGATGATCGAGACATCGAGGCCGGAGGCGATGGCCTTGCGGCAGAGGTCTTCGCCCTCAAGCTTGGCGCGGCCATAGGCCTCACCGGGAGCGGGCGGAGTGGCGAGCGTGACGGGATTAGACTTGGGAGCGCCGAAGACCGCGCTCGAGGAAACGTAGATCACTTTGGCGACCTTCGCGGTCTGCGCCGCGCGCAGTAGATTCGAGGTGCCGTCGACGTTGACCGAGTGAAACAGTTCTTTGTTCTTCGCGAGCGGCACCTGGGCCACGCAGTGGTAAACCGTCGAGCAACCTTCGCAGGCGGCGGTGACAGCGGCGAGATCGCGAACGTCGCCGCGCACAAAAGCGACGTCGGCCGGGCGGTCCTCGGCATCGGAGATATCGAACACGCGCACCGGCTGGCCGCGTGCGCGCAGGCGGTCGCGCAACAATGAGCCGAAGTAACCAGAGCCTCCAGTGATGAGAGCGGGCGAAGTAGACATGAATATCTTTTAAAAAGTGATGCCGTTATCCTTGCACCACTGCAACGAGCGGCGCATGCCCTCTTCCAACTCCACGGCTGGCCGGTAGCCGAGTTCCTTTTCGGCTCGGGCGACCGAGCACGCGATGGTCTGATTCATCTCGGAGAGGACGTGAATCTTTTGATGATACAGTCCCGCCTTCTGGAGGGTGAAATCCATCACGCGCGCGACATCGCTCGCGATGCCCGGAAGGCGCATGCGCTTATGCGTGCAACGCTGACTAAACTCTGTTTCGAGCAGGCGCTCGATGGTATCGATGATCTCGTTCATCGAGTACGGACGGCGGTCGGCGATCCAATAGATCTGGCCGTTGGCAGCGGCGTGCCGGTCCGCGAGCATGAGCCCTTGGCACAAGTTATCGATGTAACTCATCGAGCGGAGATTTTGTCCGCCACCCACGATGGGCGCCTTCCCATCGCGGATCATGGCGAAGAACAGGCTCTGGCGCGGCGGCTGGTTGATGCCGTAAAACCACGGCGTGCGGATGAGCACGGCCTCGATGTCGCCGCGCTTCTGGCGCTCCAGCACCGCCAACTCCATCAGCATCTTCGAGCGCCCGTAGTTCATGTACGGGTGATACGGGGAATGCTCGTCAAACACATGATCGTGGCGCGGATTGCATCCACAGGGAGAATTCGATGATACGACAACGGCACGACGCACTCCGGCCTGCTTGGCGGCATCGAGGAGGTTCTTCGTCCCCTCGAGATTGATCGCGTAGAAGTCCGCGACCTTGTCCGGGTGAATGATGCCCGCGGTGTGAAAGAGCGTCGCACCTTTCGCGCCGGCGCAGAGTCGCGCGCAGTCGGCGGGCACGCGGACATCACCCTCGATGACCTCGACGCGATCAGAAATCTTTCTCAGCGACGCCGCATCCTGACCGGGCAGCACGAGCGCCCGCACGCGCACATCGGACGGCGGCACGCGCAGGGCCGCGTGATCCGGATGACCCTTCACGAGCAGTTCGACGAGACGCGAGCCGAGCCAGCCCATGGCACCGGTGACGAGATAAGTGGGAGCAGAGGAGGTCATGTTTTTCCGAGAAAATGAAGGACGTTACGCCGGGCGAGAGCCATGATCGTACCCTGGGGGTTAACGCCCGGGGCTCCGCACAGTAAGCTCGCGTCGGCGATGAAGAGCCCCGGCGCGCCATGCACGCGCCCAAAGGAATCGGCGGCGCACTTGGTCTGATCCTCGCCCATCGGGCAGGAGGAGAACAAGTGAATCGTCATAAGCCCCGAGGCTCCGGCCGGGAAGGACTCAGGAAGCTTCTTCAAATCGTCCGGACCGCGCAGCACCAACCGATCCGGTAGCGCGGGGAACACATCCGTCGCGCCCGCGGCAAACATCGACTCCGCCAACTTGTAAAGCCCATCGCCGAGGTCGCTCAGATCGGCTGGCGTGAGTCGATACTGAACGAGTGGATCGCGCATGCCGGGGATCGGGCGCACGGTGCCAAAACCCTCGCCCGTGATCATCGCGTAATAGGTCGCGCGATGCGTCCAATCGTTGAGCACGTTTTTCGCTGCCGTCGGATGATCGAGCAGACCCATCGCGAGATAAGGCGGCGAACTGATCGAGCAGCCGAAGCTGAGACGCGGCGAAAACTCCTTCACTTGGTGCACCGGCACGCCCATGGACGCGCTGTTGATCGTTTCCGGGAAGCGGCCGACGAGTTTCACCGTGGGGTGCAGGCGGAAGGAATTACCCATGTGCCGCCCGATGCCACTGCGGCGGAGTAGCGCGGGAGTCTGCACCGCGCCGGCGCAACAAAAGACCGTGTCGGCGGTAATCTGTCGCGCGACACCCGCCGGATGACTGACGGACAATTTCCACGTGTGGCCTTCGCCCCTCAGCGATTGCACGCGAGTATTAGGCAGCAACCGCCCCCCCGCCGCCAAGAAGCGCGGCACAAAGGTGCGCGTCATCGATTGCCGCGTGCCACGGGGCTGCTCACCGGGCGCAGTGGCATCGTAGCGGAACCAGCGTGGCACCTCCATCGACTTCCAGCCGAGGCGCTCGGCGCCCTCATGCAGCTTGAGCGAAGCCGCCGGAGCCGGCCCGGGCAAGCGAGACACCGAGACATCGCGTTCGCAGGCTTCGAAGTGCGGCAGAAGGTCCGCGGTGCTCAAGGCCTCGACTTGAAATTCGCGCTGCCACTTTTCCAAAATGTCGGGCGGCGTACGGTGGTAGAGGCCGGAATTAATCTCGCTACCGCCGCCCACGCACCGGCCCTCGACGTAGGCGATCTTGGTCTTGCCGACCGCGACGGTCAGACCGCCGCTGCGATACTTCTGCTCCATCTCCTCCACCGAAAAAGGCGTGCAGGACTCCAGCGGTAAAAACGGCCCCTCCTCGATCAGGATGACATCTTTACCTGCTTCCGCCAGCAAGGCCGCGGTGATACTGCCGCCCGGGCCCGAGCCGACCACGGCGATCTCGCAGCGCAATTCCTCCGGCGGTGCCGTGACGACGCCCGCGTGCGCCGTCTCTGTAGGCGGCGTAGCGTTATATCGAAAGAACTTCCGACTATGGAGGCCTAAGATGGTCAGGCTCTCGTAAAACCGGATCAGGTCGCGTTGCACTGAAATGGGCGAATTCCGCCAGCTCTCGATCTGCCGCGCACGATTCTCAGGAGAGAGTCGGCTGAAGCAACTACCCCGCAGCAGCCCCTGCAAGTCGAAGCCAAAGGTCGCGGCCATCATCGCCTCGCGCAGACCACCCGCCATGCGGGAGTGCTCACGCAGCACGAAATTCGTCACGTCGTTGTAGGGTGGCGCGAGCTCCGGACGCTGCACCTCGGCGCGTTGCGCCACGAGGGAGTCGACCAGCGCCGAAACGATGTCGTGAAAAGCTGGGTTCACGGAGGATTCCATCGGTTGATTAAGTCGCCGCCCACAGCGCACCGACTGAAAGCGCGGCGATAACATAACTCTGCGGATCTTTCAGCGCGAAGACCACCGGATCATCGTTCATCCCGCCACGGTTGGAAATCAGCCAAACACGGCTGATCCAGTAGAGCAGCATCGGGCAGATCAGGAGCAGGAAAGTGGGGCGGTGGTAAAGGATGCGGACCTTGTCGCTATTCACATACAGCGCCAGCACGAGCGCGCCTAAATAGCCGCTAGCCACGCCCAAGGGTGCGAGCAGCGGAAGATCTTCGGAACGATAACCGCGCGCGCGACTCGACCCCGTGGTGCTAGCCCGCATCGCTTGCTGCAGCTCTTGAAAACGCTTCACCAGCGCCAGGCTCAGGAACATGAAGAGGGAAAAGGCGAGCAGCCAGTCGGAGTATTCCACGCCCGTCGCGGCGTGGCCCGCGATCACGCGCAACGTGTAGAGACCAGCCAGGACAAAGACATCGAGGAGCGGCACGTGCTTCAGCCACCACGCGTAAGAAAACGCCGTTACGGCGTACACGCCGAGCGCGATCACGAAAGCTCCCGAAACCATCGTCGCGAGGACAAACGCGGTGATGACGAGCACCGGCCCGAGCATAAAGCCAATGGGCAAAGGGAGCGCGCCCGAAGCAAGGGGACGACGGCGCTTGGTCGGATGACGGCGATCCGCGTCGAGATCCAGCAAATCGTTTACGACGTAGACGGAAGAGGCGCAGAAGCAAAGGGCCGCAAACGCGCGGATGCCCGCCCACAACATCGGCGGCTGGCTGATGAGGTGCGAGGTGATGAGCGGGACAAAAACCAAGACGTTCTTCACCCACTGATGCGGACGCAGCAGGCGGAAAATGGCCTTGGGAATATTCGTCGGCCGGGGAAATTCCGCGAGAACGTTCGACTTGGCTCGCGCTTGGCGCGCGACGAGCGGTTGCGCGCCGACGAGCAGTGCGCCGCGAGCTCGCGGCCACACAGCGAGATCCGCCGAAGAATCGCCGGCGTAATCAAACCCCTTTTCACCAAAGCGAGCCACCAGTGCTTCCGCCTTGGCAGTCGACTTGAGATTGGTCAGGCCGTCGCTGCCCATCACCTCGTCAAACAACCCGAGGTGAGCGCTCACTTTTTCGGCCAGCTCCCGATCGGAAGCCGTGACCAGCAGCAACCGGCGGCCCGCTGATTTCTCGGTGCGCAGGTATTCGATAAAGGGCTCGTTGTACGGCAACGAAGCGGCGTCGAGCGTCACCCGCGACGCGAGTTGCCGCTTCAGATTCGCCCGCCCTTTCGCCAGCCACAGCGGGACAGCGAAGAGATCCAGTGGCCGGTTTTTGGCCAAACGTGCGCAGGATTCCCAGAGCAAATCCGCCGTGATCAGCGTTCCGTCCAGATCGACACAAAGAGGCACCGCAGCAGAGTCCGTTGCCTTGGATGTGAGTGAGGTACTGGAGCGCACGTTATATTACGATACCGGCTGGGAAAATTCTATTACAAGTGGATAATCGGTCCTTGGCTGCGCGTAGCGTGCCAAGTGGGCAAACTCCATCGCTTGCTTCGCCTCATCCACCTATTTGAGCCGAACTCAATAGGCCGTCTTCGGCGGACGAACGACCTGCCAGACGGTTTTAATGGTGATCTGGAAATCGAGCCAGATGGACCAGTTGGCGATGTAGAAAATGTCGTTCTGGACGCGTTCCTTGAGCAGGGACGGATCGGTGATTTCGCCGCGGTAGCCCCGAGTCTGCGCCAGGCCAGTGATACCGGGCTTGGCGAAGTGCCGCGTGCGGTAGCTCTTGTAGTATCGGCTGAACTCCGCGTCATGCACCGGCATGTGGGGGCGCGGTCCGACGATGCTCATCTCACCACGAAGCACATTGAGGAACTGCGGAAACTCATCTAGACTGCTCTTGCGCAGGAAGTGGCCGAAGGGGTAGATGCGGTCGTCACCCTTGCGCGCTTGGACCGCTTCGTGGGCCGCCTCGTAGGCGGTGTCGCGCATCGAGCGAAACTTGAAGATGCGAAACTCGTTACGGCGCAGGCCGGCGCGGTTTTGCACAAAGAGCAAGCGGCCGGGGGATTGGATGCGCTGCATAACCCACACCCACAGGCAGAGCGGCGGCAGCACAAAGACTACGACCGGCAGCGAAACGGCGACATCGAAAATGCGCTTGGTGACGCGGTTAATCGGATCCTCCAGCGGCTCCTCCTGTAGCGAGTAGAAGGTATGGCCTTCCTCGATCACGGAAACAAGGGGATGTTGAAGTTTCTCGCTGAGATTCGAATAGATCAGCAGTCGGCAACCCTGCTCTTGGCAGGCCTCGAGGATGAACCGGCTCTGCTGCGCGGAATCGGGCATCGACAGCACGATGACTTGAGCGACCATCTTGGTATCGATCATGTCGGGCAACTGCTCCAGCGACCCGAGGAAGGGGAGCTCATATCCGGGATCAGCCAACGGGCGCGCTTCGGAAAGATAGCCCACGGGGTGAATGCCCAGCACCTGTTTGGCCGCCAACCAATTTTTCAAGCGGCTGACTTGGCTTTCGCTGCCGATGAAGAGGGTCGGAATCCGATGCGATTTCTGGAAAAAAAGCCGCGACAGGCTGTGCGGCAAAATCTGGTTCACAAACAGCAGCAGCAACCACAGCCAGCAGAGGTAAGAACCGAGGAAGATACGACTGATTCCACGATCCTTGGTCACAAACATGAACGCAAACAGCAGCAGCGCCACATATACGATCTGCCGAAAAGAAATTCGCGCGGCATCCGTCCAAGTCAGCCGGTGAAACTTTGAGGCGACCAGAATCACGGTGCGCGCCGAAATCACCATGCCGCCGATCACGCACAGAATATACGGCGTGGTGTCCAAATCGGGGTTCAGATCACCTTTGGGAAGATAATGAACTAAATTCGCGTAGGCCAGAAAGGCCAGAACCGCAAACATGGTAGCGACGGCCACGTGCAAATTGACCAAACCGCGCAGGCGCTGTGAAATCATTGGAGGTTAATCGGTAGGCGTGGTCCGCTGATTAGGCGTCAGTCGAACCCGCTGAGATGCGCACACCTTCTCGGACCGGTGTCCGAAACGCAATCCATTTAAGAAGGGCCGGCTGTCACGATCCGACGCAGAAAAGCGGTGCCCGGAGCCGTGCCCCTCCCAGTCAAAGTGCCCCCGCCTCCGGCTCCCACCGGATTTCGATGCCAGTCGACCGCACAGGATTGACAGGTTTCCCGTCCTCGGCGTGTTTCGGACCTCATGCGCATCGTAGTCTGGGGTATCAACTATGCCCCTGAAGTCACGGGCATCGCGCCCTACAATACTGGCCTGTGCCGCTTTCTCGCGTCGCAAGGCCATGATGTGCACATGGTCACGACATTTTCCTACTACCCCCAGTGGCGAAAATCCAAGGACGATGCCGGACGTCTGTACCGCGAGGATGCAGACGGGAAGGTCGCTGTGCATCGTTGCTGGCACTATGTGCCCCCGCGTCCGTCGACCCTCCAGCGCATTGCCCATGAGTTCACCTTTGGCCTGACGTCGCTAACGCGGGTGCTGACGCTGCCCCGAGCCGATGCCTACATCATCATCAGTCCCCCGTTGATCGTGGGCCCGCTGGCCTGGCTGGCGACCACGCTAAAAAATAGCCACTACCTCTTTCATGTGCAGGACCTCCAGCCCGACGCTGCCCTCGGCTTAGGCATGGTCAAGCCGGGCCTGTTCACCAAGGCGCTCTATGCCATCGAGGCCTTCGCCTACCACCACGCCGCTCTGGTGAGCGGCATCTCGCAGGGAATGCTCGATGCGTTTACCAACAAGGGCGTGCCGAAGTCGAAGCAGTGGTACTTTCCTAATTGGATTCAGGACGAAAAAGCTCTCGTGGCCCAGCCGCATGGCGCCGTGGAGTTTCGCGTGAAGCAGGGGATCGCGCCCGACGCATTTCTGGCCGTCTACTCCGGTAATCTCGGTAACAAGCAAGGTCTCGGCGTGCTCCTCGAAACGGCCGCCATCCTCGCGCGCGATGCCGCGACGGCGGCGCGTCCCATCGAGATCATCATCGCCGGCGACGGCGCCGCGCGCGCGATGCTCACCGCGCGGCACGCCGAGCTCGGCCTGCGCAATGTCCGCCTCCTGCCTCTGCTCAACGATCACGACTATCGTGCGATGCTGCGCACGGCCGACGTCGCCCTCATCACGCAGGAAAAGGGCACGGGGCAATTTTTCTTCCCGAGTAAAATGCTCACGGTCCTCGGCGCCGGCCTCGCCGTCGTGGCGGTCGCAGATGACGACAGTGAGTTGGCCCATGCGTTGGCGCGAAATCATTGCGGATTTGTCGTGCCCCCCGGCGAGCCGGAAAAACTAGCGACATGCCTGCGAACCCTCGCCGGCACGCCCCCGCGCGAGCTCGAAGCGATGTGCCAGCGCGGTCAGGCCTTTGTCGCCACCTTTGCCGCCCGCTTTGTGCTTCCGGCGTTTCTTACTCGTCTCAAGCTCCTGCTTAAGGACGTCGAAGGCCCCCCGGTCCCGATTATTTGATCGGGTCAGGCATTTTGCCGGACAGTTTTAGAAAATATTAAGACCGAAGTGACCTAAGTATAGGAACGGGGTAGGTCCGTTGCAGGCCTATTTCCTTCGGCGCCCTCTTTGGGATTGAGCCACCGTCACCCCATCCTCCACCCTGCCCTCCCTGTGACTCCGGATACCAAGGACACCTCTGCCTCCGCAGCTCGCCTCGAGCAGTTCAGGGCAAAACCAGCCCGGCAAAAAATCCACGAGACGGAGATGACCCTCGTCTGGATTATCGCTGCCCAGTTGGTATTCCTGCCGTGGGCCCTCGGTGGCTCGCGTGATTGGGCGCAAATCGCGAGCTTCGTGCTATCGATCGCCGCGCTCATCACCGCGCTCTGGCCTCGCGAGTATACGGATGTCGCGCCCGGGCAGGCTCCGTTCCGCCTGTATACGTGGACCAAGCTCCTTCGCTTCCCGATTTTTTGGCTCGGGCTCGCCCTGCTGGGCTACATGGTGGTCCAAACGCTAAACCCCGCGTGGTCCTACGAAACCAACGGCAAGAGCTGGTGGATGAAGCAAATCGCTCACACGAGTTGGCTCCCGACCGGAGTGAAAGCTCCGTTTGAGCTCTACGGCCCGTGGCGCCTGATCATGATTTTCAGTTCGGCATTTCTGAGCGCGTGTGCCGCTTGGATCGGATTCACCCGCCGTCGTTCGCTCCAATTGCTCTTCACGGCCGTGACCGCCAACGCCTTTGCGCTCGCGATCCTCGGCATCGCGGAGCGCGCCACGGACGCGACCAAGATATTTTGGTTCTGGACGCCGCCCGCCAGCTACTTCGTCTCCAGTTTCATCTACAAGAACCACGCCGCCGCTTACTTTAACCTCGTTCTCGCGCTCTGCGCCGGGCTTGCGCTCTGGCATTTTGAGCGCAGCTCGCGGCGTCTCGATAAGTCGAGCCCCAGCGGGCTTTTCGCCTTTTTCGCCACGGCTCTCGTGCTCTTAGTGATCTTTTCGTATTCCCGCACGGGGACTTTGCTGATGTTTGCATTCCTCGTAATAGCCGTGGCCATCTTTTTTTGGCGGCGTCAGCGCCAAAAGGAAGAAGGCGCTCGCGGACCGCTCATCGCCATTCTGGTGGTGCTGGCGCTGGGCTCATTCATCTACCTCGGCATGCGCTCGCTCCGCACCGAGCGATTCCTGGCTTCCTTCGCGGCGCTGAAGCACCAAGTCGAGGAAGCCGGCTTGGGGGCCCGCGAAAAAGCCGCCAAGGCCACGTGGGAGATGGCGCAGGATAAACTCGGCTACGGCTGGGGCGTCGGCAGCTACCGGTTTTGCTTCACCATCTATCAGCAGCGCGACCCGCTCTTGCTGCGCCTGCCCGATTCCGGGCGCGCCATTTATTGGGACCATGCCCATAACGACTACCTCGAAATGACCGCCGAGTTGGGCCTCGTGGGCGTCGGCTTAATCCTACTGATGGCCGGCACCCTCGCCTTCAAATACATCCGGGCGCATGCGTGGCAGAATCCCATCGGGCTCTTCGGTGCCCTCGGTTGCGGACTGGTCGCGACGCACTCTGTCGTGGATTTTAATACTTACAACACGGCCATCCTCACCACGTGGTGCGTGTTATTGATCTCGATCATCCGCTGGGCGGAGATCGAAGAGATCAGCCCCCAAGGCTAACGCGGGGGGCTGGCGGACGCTCTTATCCGCCCTTTTCGTACTTCACGATCCGCAACCCGCGGATCTCGTAGGTCGCCGGTAGCGTCTTGGGGTGAAATGTCAGCACCAGCGAGACCGGCTCATTATCCACGAAGCGCCACGGCAACGCGGCGCGACCATAAAACGCCATCGAGAAATTTTCTTTGATCTGCCCGTACCGGCGCCACGCCGTCGCCGCCTCGAGACGCGGCCAGACGTAGTAAAGATTACCGTTGGCCGTGCGGAAGCCGACATCGAGCATGTCGGTGGTCGTGCCTTCCGCCGGCACTCGCTCGGGCCCGAGCCGGCGATATTCCAGATTCAGCATCCCCATCGAGGGAAAGTTAAAACCACTCGGAAGCGGCAACTCCGCGGTCACCTTCCGCTGCGCCACCGCCGCGAACTGCGTAATGCCGAAAGTCCATGTCCCGGACGTTGCGTCCTCCGCGATCGCCACCCCGCCAGTCGTGAGCCAGCGACCGGCCTCACCGGGTTTTGGCTCTTCGCTCGCCAATGGCCGCGACAGTGCACGCGCGGCGTTGGGTCGATTGGCGGTCGCATCGAAATCGAACGACTGCACCAGCAATTCGCGCATCGCCGAGGCATTCGGATAAAGCGCCGTGGACATCAGGGCCGCGCAGCTCCCGTCGTCCGCCATAATTTTCACCTCGCAGGGCGATTTAAGAAAAGCCTCACCCGCCACCGACACGATCAGGCGCCAGACCCGTCGCTCGCCCGGTTCGAGCGTAAAGGGTGCACGCGCATCGCCACCCACCCCGGTAACTTCCAGCCCCTCGGAAAAAGCGAGGCGACCGCTCACGGGACGCTGGGAAAAATTATAACCGATCACCTCGACGGTACCCGCCAGCCGTCCCTCGCTGGCAGGGCGCGTGAGCAAATAGCCGCCGTAGCTTTTCACCGGCACGGCATTATCCAGCGCCACGATATCCAGCACCACCGGTGAGGCCGCAGGCACTTTCAGCGTCCAGCTTCGGGAGGAAGAGGCGCGCCGTGTCGCGTCGTCCATCAGCCACGCCAGCGCCGGAGTGATAGCTTGATTATTCCAGCGATGCCCCAGCCAACGCATCCAAGTCGGCGCGCTCGTCGCAGCGAAATCCCCGGGCGCAAACGACGGAAGCTCTGTGGCGGTCAGCCCAAATTCATTCGCACCGTGCTCCAAGTACGGGGGCAGAAAAAACGCCATCGGCGCCTCGATGCCCAACGCGCGTGTCTGGTTCGCGACGTCCTTAAACCACCGCCACTGCCCTACCCGCCCGGCGACCGTGCCGCGATTATCCGCGTTCAGCAGGCCGTAGCCGTACTCCGTGATGAAGATGGGCAACTCGCGGCGTTCGACTTGTCCACGGGCTCGATTCTCGCCCAGCGCAAAGCGGGTGATCGCCGACTCAAACTGCCGATACACCCCGGAGAAATCCTCGCTGTAGCCGTAGTAGTGAAAATTAAATCCATCGGTGTAGGCCAGCGCTTCGTTTCTCAAGAGCGCCTGAAAATACGGTCCCGGCGGCAGGGCCATCGAGCCCATCGTCACTCGCGCCATCGTCGGCTGACGATGCGCAGCGGTCCCTGTTGGCGCAAGGTACGCGGTCACCTTGTGAAAAGAGGAACCGAGTGAGCGACGGCGTTTTTCCGGGGCCAAGGTCGTTGCGGCTACGCGGGCTCCATCATGGAAACCGAGGTAGCAGGCCTTGAGGTAGGCCGCGAAATTTTCCGGATTCTCCGGTGCCCAACCGATGTCCGGTTCGTTATCGAGTTCCCACGCATCGACGAAGGGGCCGTAGGCTTCGCCCAAAGCGCGGGCCCACGCATAGGCTTCCCGGACATCAAGTGGGAAGCGACGATAGGCCCCCGGCCGAACTCCGCTTTTCCACTGGCGCGCGCCGACGAATAATTGCACGCACACTTTTTCGCCTCGACCGCGCAGGGTCGTCAGGCGCTTTTGCTCTTCCGCCAAGGCGGTGGCGTCCGCCGGATCGGCAATCCCGCGGAGCCTAACCCAATAAGGTCCGGCCCACGGGACCTCGGTCACGCCGGTGCTCTCCGCCAGCCAGCCGGCCGCATTGCGACCCGTGTCGAATCCCGGGCGGGCGAGTAAAGCCCCGGCGGTTAACAGCCAGCCGAGGAACGCGAGGGTTGAGCGGCCCCCATCGCGACGTTTCATTTCTTTGCGAGCCCGAGCGAAGGCAGAACCTTCCGCACCGGCTCGATGAGCGGCAGTTCCCACACTTGCTCAAGTGGGACCGTGCAGCTGATCCGAATGAAATATTGCTCCCGGCGCTGGTCCAAGCCGTAGCGCCATATATCTCCAAACAGCGCCCACCACGGGGGCGCGCCATCCTCGCCAAAAGAACTGAAGGTGTCGCCGATCCGGTGCCAGAAGACCGTGTACTGTGAGACGGGCCCCTTCGTGAAAAGCCGGTTGGTCCCGGGCGTCACTCCCTCCCGCGTCAGCACCGCATCGAGCGCCGCAGGCGTTTTCTCAAAACCATACGACCGCTCCCAGCCGGAAACCGGCCAGCACACGTCGGGGTTATGAGAGGTGACCAGGCGGTGCGACATTTTCCCCGGGGCCCAGCGCGCAATGTAAACCGACAACCGCTTTCCGCCCCATTCGTAATGGCGGAAGATCGCGTCGTCGTAATTCAGCAGCTCCGCCACGGCCTTCTTCATCTCTTCCGTATCGGCGATGGCTTCATCCCGCACGACGACACCGGGGAGAGCCTTGGGCAGCAAATCGGCCAGCGCGCCATACGGCACCGCGACCACCGGCGCACGATTAAGGCTCACCCAAACCTGCAGCAGCAATGCGCCGACGAGCAGCGCGGCTGCGGCCAGCAAGATCCACCGCGCGGAGCGGCGCGGTGCGTCCGCGGCGTTCATGCCGAGCCGTCTTTCCAACGCGGCTTTTGCGGCTCGCAGGGGTTGCCGCCACAGACCATCCCCGCCGGCAAGTCTCGCAAAATCACGGAGCCCGCCGTCGCCACCACGTCGACGCCAAGCGTCACCCCCGGCGCGACTAAGGCCTGCGCCCCGACCCACGCGCCCGCCCCCACCGTGATCGGTGCATTGCGGTAGCGCATCGCGGGATCGCGAAAATCATGATTACCCGTGCACAGAAACGCGCGCTGCGAGATGCAGGCATGCGCCCCGATTTGAATGGGCTCGAAATTCAGCAGGAAAACCTCCTCGCCGATCCACGCATGATCACCAACCGAGAGCTTCCACGGCAGATGGATATTCACTCGCGGCTTGATCACCACGCCGCGCCCGACCTTGGCGCCGAACAAGCGCAGCAGCCGTACGCGCAACGATGACGGCCATGGAAAGGCGCTGAGAAAAAACGCCATCTTACAAAAATACCACGCGAGTTCGACGACGCGCGAACGACCCCGTTGGAGGCCAACGGAGGCATCGAACAAATCGTTTCGGACCCGAGTCATTTTAAAGGGCAGCACACGCGGCGCTCAATGTATCCACCGTTTGAGCCCATGTAAACTTACGCTCGACCAACCGGCGCCCATTGGCCCCCCGTTGGCGGAGTTCGTCGGTCGGGGCAGTCAAAGCAAGCTGCAGAGTCGTACGCACCTCGTCCTCCTTCGCGTGGCACAGCCACCCCGCCTCGACTTGCGCGACTTCGGGGAGATTGCATTCATGTGTCGCCGCGATGGGCACGCCCGCGGCCATCGCCTCGAGCAACGCCATCGGAAATCCCTCCGAATACGAAAAGAGCACGAAGAGTTGGGCCGAAGCCAAGAGCTCAAATTTTTTCGCGCCCATCACCGGTCCGATGAAGGAGATCTGTGCGCCCGGTGCGCTGCGCACCAAATCCTCCACGGCGGCGCGATAATTGCCCTCGTCGGGGCCGGCGATCACCAGTTCCCACCCCGCCGTGGCCGCACCGAGGGCGCACCACGCGCGGACGAGGAGGTCCAAACCTTTTTTCGGATGAAGCCGTCCGAGAAAGACTGCTTTGCGCTTTTCGCCCGCGGGCTTGGGCGCTCCAAACGGTGCGAGGTCGATGCCGTTCGGGGCCACGACCACATTCGCGTTTGCGCCCCGCACGGTCCGGATTTGATCGGCTTCCTTGGCGGTCAGCGCGCGCCAGAGCTGCACGGCCTTGAGATTGGCATCTTCAAACAGCCAGCTCGCGATGCGTTTCTTGAGCCGCGAGCGATTCAGAATCCAGGGCTCAAAAAAACCGTGAGCGTGATACACGAGGGGCAAACCCTTTCGGCGCGCCCAACCGCCGATGCAGTAGTTGGGATACACATACAGGCCGTGCCCGTGCACGAACATCGGAAGCGGATTGCTCGGTAGCGCTCCGCCCAAGGCGGGCGCGAAAAACGCCTTGTCGGGTCCGCGTCGCACGTACTGCTCCACGCCCGGCCACTGCACACTGAATCCCTCTTGGCGAGTGGAGATTAGTTTGGATTCGCGCCCCGTCGCCTGCATGGCGCCGTGGAGTTGCAGCGCCGCGACGCCGAGTCCCCCACCCTGCAACGGCTCCAGTGACTGGACGAAGTGCAGGTGACGCTCAGCCATGAGTCTCCTTGGGCAGTGCCAGCCAGCGGGTCCCGAAAAAGAAGCCCATCAAAATCACGACGAACGCGCCGAAGCCCGCCCACAACAGACTCGAAATGCGAATCGCATCCTGCGCCGAGGCCCTCGCCTCCTCGGCGTTTTCCTTCATGCGCGTCTGGTTAAACTCGTGGGCGGAATCGATCGCATTGACCAATTCGATCGCCGCTTTCTGCACCTGCTTGACGAGTTCCACATCGGGATTTTTTTTATCCAAAATGGGTGTGAGTTTCTCCAGATAAATTTTGGCACACGCCTCGATGGTTTCCGCATTGGCTTCGTCCTCCGCCTCGAAGACGCCGGAGCGATATTTCTTCATGAGGGGATCGAACTTGCGGCGCAACTGGGCGACTTCCTCCGATGTGACCATGTGGTCTTGCTCGAGTCGGCCTTGAATCAGGCTGATTTGCACTTCACGGACAGCCGCCCGCAATCCGACGGTCGCCTCGACGCCCACCATCGCGTCGGACAGCATCGAGCGAACACTATGCGTGACTTGCGACAGCGACCAAAGAGAAAACGCCACCATCACCAGCAAGACCGAGGTCAGCAATCCAAAGGCGAATCGGGGGAACGTGCGCTTGAGCACGGTGCGCACGTCCTGCTGCGCGTCGAGCCCACTCAAGAGGATGAGGGCGACGATATGACGAATGGGGCTCGGGGTTCTCATGACGAAAAGTTAAGCGCGATCTCGGCCGCTTCCATGGCGCCGCGCCCGAAACGGTCGCAGCCCCACGCGGAAACGATGCGCTGAGACTCCCGGCCCATCTGCTTCGCCTTGGCCGGATCCAGCGCAATGGCGTGCAGGCACTGGGCCAAGGCCTTGGCGTCCGCCGGGGGAAACTGGTAACCATTTACGCCATGCTCCACCAAATCGGGGGCACAACCCACGACTTCAGAAACGAGCACCGGCAGA
This sequence comes from Opitutaceae bacterium, assembly GCA_965227745.1. Lineage (GTDB taxonomy): Bacteria > Verrucomicrobiota > Verrucomicrobiia > Opitutales > Opitutaceae > GAS368. The sequence continues at coordinate 1,900,890 of OZ245769.1, forward strand.
CCTGACGCCATCGATTCATTGACCACCAGGCCCCACTCCTCCTCTGAACTCGGCAGCACAAAGCATTCAGCGAGCGCGTAGAAATCGGGCAATTCATCTATCTGCCGAAACCCATAGAAGAAAACATCGGCGTCACCTTTTCGCGCACTCGGCGCGGCACTGGCGCGCCAGATCGACAACCCGCGGCCGAGGCACTGCGTTTGGAGCGAAGCCTCCAGCGCACCGCTGCCCACTAGGACCAAACGGGGGCAAGCTTCTCCCATCAACTCTCTCACTTGGGCATAAGCCTCGATGAAGACTGTAAGATTTTTCTTCCACACCATGCGCCCGATATTGAGGAAATAGCGCTCGGGCAATCCGTGCCGCGCCCGGACCTGCGCGGCATTGGCCCTCACTTCGGCCGAGCGTCGCACAAAGTAGTCGTTATCGACGGCATCGTAGCCCAGCACGATTTTCCGTTCGTCCATGCCCATGGAGACGAAATATTTCTTATGCGGTTTCCCCGCCAGCAACGCGGCGTCGAACTGCAGCACCAGCTTTGTCTTCACTTTGGCCCAAATCCCCTTGGCCTTGGAGGTATGCTCGTGGGATTCATTCATCATCACGATCCGTGCACCGGCGTTTTTAGCGGCGAGCATGATCGCCAGCGAACTCGCCGGCCAGTAGCTCGGCACCAACACCACGCGCACCCGCTCGCGGCAAAAGACTGTGTAAGCACGACGATACACCTGTACCGCACTGACATCTTCCGCCGCTTTTTCCGGCCACAAGGTAATGACCGGACGGTCCGCCCCACTCGACTTCCACTCGTAGGTGACAGTCTTATTGGCGATCTCTATGCCGCACACGCGGTCGGCCCCGGCGACGTCCCGAAAGCCCTTGAGCCGCGCCAAATGGTAGGGACCGAACTGACTCCACACCACGGCGACCACCGGCGCACTGGCCGGAGCCACTTGAGCCAACGCGCGGCTGAAGCCCAAGACCATGCCCTCGATCGTGTAGTAATGCCGGATGAACTCAGCGATTTCCTTGCGCCGGCCCTGCCATCCGCCCGTCTCGGATAAAAAGTCGGTCAACATTTCGGCCAGACTCTTGGGCTGATCGGTGTCGAAAAAGCGGCAGGTAACTCCCTCGATACACGCCTCGATCTCCGGGGAGTGCGCCTCATTCCGCGATACGGCCATCGGCACGCCAAAAGCCATGCTCTGGATCGCCGAGAGGCCGACGTAACCGGGCGACACGGCGACCGCCGCTGTTTGATAGCTTTTCCGCAGTTCGACGATGTCGCTCACGTGGCCGCGAAATTCCACGCAAGCTGTCAAACCCAGCGTCGCCACCCGCGCCTCTAAGTTGGCCCGCTCCGGTCCGTCGCCCACAATCACCAATTTCGAATCCTTCCTCATCTCTGCCGCCACCAAGGCCCAGGCGTCGATCAGGATCATCACTTTTTTCTGCGCCGTGAGCCGACCGACGTAGATGACATTACGCGGCTTGGCGCCGCCAACATCAGAAGCCACTTCCACCGTCGCCACGCCGCTGTTCGGCGCGGCCAAAACTTTTAGCGCAGGATGACGAGTTTGGGCGATTGCCGCTTGGGTGTGAGTGTAGGCGATGAGGCCCGCACTCAACGACGCCATGAAATCGCGGATGGTCTGCGAGAGCGCCAGCTGACTATTGACGTGACCCCAAACGAGCGTGGGGCGTCCCGATAAAAACCGCCGGATCAAGAGACACCACGTGCTCAGCACCCGCGGATTCCATTCGACCACAACTAGTTCGCTTTTCCCTGCCAGCGAGATCACGCCGCTCTGCCAAAGCAACTGGCGGCCAAGGAAAAAATGATTCCGAACCCGGCGATGCCAAGGTTGCCCTTCCGCCGCGCTGCGCACGCTGGAGCTAAAGAAGGAATCACCGCCCAAAACGACCATCTGGCCCACGCTCCCCTCCAGTTGGCGGAAAAACTCGAGCCGGTAATCCGGCACGCAGGTTTGGACGATGGTTACTCGCGCTGACATGTGTTCAGATCTTGATGCTCACCGACAGAGAAAATCGACGCGATTGAATCCAGAGAATTATTTCCCGCCCAAGCTGGCAGCGAGCGCCACCATTTCATTTCCAATACTGTTGAGGCTGAATCGCTCATCGAGACGCGAGCCGTGAGCCAACACTTTCAGCAGCGCTGGCTCTTGGACCACTCGAGAGAGTACCCGCACGATTTCGGTCGAAGATACTTCGTTAAGCAAAAGCCCATTTTCGCCTTCCCGGACCACATCTCCACAATTCCGTGACGCCACCACCGGGACACCCCACGCCTGCGCTTCGAGTTGCGTGATCGCGAACCCATCCGAGAGTGTAGGTAAAATGAAAATATCCGCGCTCGCGTAGTGCGCGGCGGCCCTGACGGGATCAACTTTGCCGTGGTAAGTGGCGTTCTTCAGTTGGCCAATCGTCTGAATGTATTTCTCTTCCCCGTGCCCAACGAATGAAAAGTCGATCGGCAACCCCAACCGCGCACACTCCGCCACGGCCTCGAGCAGCGCATCCATCCCCTTGCGCGCAATTAGTTGGCCAAGGAACAACACGGTGATGCGATCGTTGTTACTAGCGGGACGATCTAGTCGAGACGTGCCACTCGCTTGAAGGGTGGGCCGCTCGTAAGCGAGCGGAATGACGACGACTTTTTTTGCCGCACACCCTGACCGCTGCAAACATTCGGCCGACCATCGGGAATTGACCACAATGGCGTCCGCTGCCGCGACCTCCTCTCTCCAATTCGTCCAATACCAAGCGGGGGCTTTCTTCCCAGAATACCCTAATGACTCAAGGTACTGCTCTTCGTATTCCCCGCCATCGATCTGGCCGAGGATGAAAGGTACCCGCTGACGTTTGGCCTGCTCGATCACGGCCGACGCGGCGTAACTGTAAGAAAACATCACCTCGGCCCCAGCACCCAATCCGTTCGAGACCGCTTTCCGAAATTCTTGCGCGAACCACTGATTACGCCGCAAAGCCCGTTCAAACACGCTACCCCCACGCAGCCGGCTGAACAGTTCATGACCCAAGCAGGATAGGTTGGGCGCCACGACGGATCCAACGTCCTCGGCGCGTGCCCGACTAGACAAGACTGAAGGGACCAGTCGGGCGATCAAACGATTTTGCGGACGCGAAGCCCAATAATCCGTGAAGACCGCAACGCCCTGATTATTCCGCCGGAGTGCGCGAGGAATCGCATAATGCTCCCGCCGGCCGATCTGTGCGCACAGCCAATTCATTAACAAATCGGAGAAACGATAAGCACTGAAAACGGAAAAATATCCAACACCCCAAACGCGCTTACGCTTGGCCACTACTGGATTTGCCGCCGGTCGGAAAAAGTGGTCGCGCTTGACTTTTCAATTGGCCAGTGGGCCTCGTCCGTTGGATGGGACCCGAGGCCGACTGCTGCCCGATCATCTTGATCGCCCATTGGATAACATAGCGGCCGGCAAATACTCCCACAATGTTCAATGCACAATAGAGCGCGATGAAGTAAGGGAGGGAACGATTGGCGAAGAACGCCACGAAGAGAAACGCGGCATAAGTCACGCAGTAATCCATGGTCGGACCGAACATGGCGAGGCGGCGCATCAGCAAGGTGTCGAGCCACTTATAACCAAAGCCGAACATCGCGCCGATCACAAAAATAAAAGGCCACCCCCCCTCCAAATACGCGTCTCCGACCACGCCGGGCGTGTACGGAAGTGAAATCACTCTCCCGCCTTCCAACACGTTGGAAAACGATGTGTCGACCAAGATACCACCCTCCGGCTTGCCTTCCCAAAGCTGACGAGGAATGACGTGAACAATGATGTATAGCCAGCTAAGGCCATAGGGGTGATGGGAGGGCTCCTCCTTCAGCGCTGAGGCGAACATGTCGACGGTAGTAAAGTCGCCGCCAGCGGCGGAGTACGGCGCGAGGAAGAATCCACTAATACCTCTTTCAAGGTCCGCATTTAAGGACTCGGCGACGTTGGCCTGTAGATCCTTGTTGGACACCATGCGATTTCTCCCCAGGTAATTGACCACCGGAAAGGCCAGGGCGATGCCGACGATCGTCAGGACAAAACGTCTTTTTTGGGCGATGTGATAACCGGCAATGAGTGCCGGCAACGTGATGGCATAAATTCTGAACTGTGACAGCGTGCGCCCAAAGTACGCGATGACGGCGTAAAGCATCAGGAGCAGCAAGACCCAGAAGAATTTTCCGTCACGCGCCGTGGCCAGGATCGCCCCATAAAAAGCCAGACACATGGCGTAGATCGACATTGGGATCATGTAAACGTAAGCGGAGCCAATCACAGACGAAAGGTCGGCACCACCGGCAATAACGCTCAACCCGATGATAAAGAGCGCACAGAGAATCGTCACACCAATCGACGCCACAAGCACCTGCGTCTTATTTCGCAGAATCGTCGCCGGATCCACCGCCTTGAAAATGATCGCCCGGTCACCCCAATACAACAAGCGCTGCGGTATTTTAACGTACTTATAGCACAAAGTAAAAGACAGGATAAACAGCGCGATCCACGCCAGGGCCTTAGTCATGAGGTCCATGGGATCCAAACCGCCTACCCGGACGATCAAATAGTCGTCGCGCTGAATCGCGTAAGCCCACCCGCGAACGACGTTAAACTGCGCCAGGAAAATAAGAAAGAAAACCCCCAAAGGCAGGGCCACCTGCTTTCCAAACTTGGACACATTATACCAAAACAAATCCAACATACTGGTCACAATGGCCGCGGATGCGGCAATCAGTGCGGTATAAAACACAAACTCCTCGCTGCGCATCGCGAGCGCAAACATACATGCAACTGAAATCAGTAAATATATAACTAGGGTCACGGTATAATTGGGTATTCGAGTCGACGAAAACGAGTTTTTACTTCAAAACTTTGTGAGGCGAGCGGCGCGGTCCAAAACCAAACTGCCGAGGATCACGTAAAGTGTCGAAATTTTATGGATCAGCAAAAATAACCGCTCCGGCAGTCGTGAGTTTCGGCTGAAATCATGCGGGCCAAGGAGATACAGAGGAACCAGTTCCGAATTTTGCGGGTGAGGACGGGGGAAACGAAGGCGTGGGCCAAGGCGGATTCGCCTCGATTTACCAGCACGCTATCCCAGTCGATACTTCACCCGCCCATAGACCGCACGCACCATCCGCTTGAATTCGTAGATCAGCTTGCGCTTGGCCGACCACAGGCGCACCCGGAGAGGCTTCTTCTCACCGATCACCGGCACCGGCTGGCCCAGATACCCCCCCCACGTCGTGAGGTATTTCAAAGCCTCCTGCTGATCGACGCCGGTGCCATAGTCGTAAAATTCGACGACGCGATCATTGTAGCGCGTGAGCGAGGCTTGCCGATGGCGCGACTCAAGCTGGGTTTGGCCCGTGGCCCGCAGCACCGCCGGGACGAGTTCCTTGCCGATCTTCGCCTCGTCGTGCAAGAAACTGGTGTACCGGGACATATTGATGTTAGGGCGGTACGAGCAGCGATAGCGGGCCATGATTTCCCGCCGATAGATAAACGCTCCATGGGTGGCCAACTGGAGGTACACCGGCCATTCGCCCATACCCAGCCAAGGAGCGAAGCCCGAAGTCTTGCGGAAGGCGTCCACTCGCATCGCGAACGCCGCAAAATTCGCCACCGGCCCAAGAAACTGCTCGGTCAGGTTATCAGGATAAGGCGCATACTCCTTGGCCTTGAGCGCAAACCGCGGGACCGCCGTGATCTCGTCCTTGTCGATGTACAGCACGCCGCCATGCACCAAGACCGCGTCCGGATACTTGGCAATGGATTCGGCGAATCCGGCCACGTAGTTGGGCTCGGCGACATCATCGCTCGAAAGCAGTGCGGCCCAAGGAGTTTTAACCTGGGAGAAAATGAAATCGCCATGCTCGCCAGCGGGGAGAAAGGTCGGAGGCGAAATGATTTCCACGCGGTCACGGTACCGCTCGAGAATCGCCCCGGTGGCATCCGTGCTGTGGTTGTTGCTGATGATGATCGTCGCCGGGGTCACGGTCTGGGCGAGGAGACTCTCGATCGTTCGCTCGATGTAGGGACCTTGGTTGTAGGCCGGCACCACCACGGTTATGAGAGAGTTCTTAGGCATAGGATAAATTTTTCTCCCGGACGAATTTTCGGAAAATATGAACGCAGAATACCAGTCCGAACGTGTAGCTGAGCACTTGGGCCCAAACCGCGCCAAGCGCTCCCAGCAGGGGCACTAGCAGCAACAGCAAAGTGACGTGGATCAACGTGTGAGCGATCGAAGCCTTTAACAGGCGCTCCTCGCCAAACGACCTGAAAAGACTGCTGGCGGCCACCGTGAACTGGATAGTCAGCACCGGCCAAGCGAGCAGCACCATCTCCCAGAGCGGCAACATGCGCGAGAAAACGTGCAGCGCATCACGCGCGCACAGGTATAGCAAAAGAAGCGCCGCGGATCCGGCAGTCGCAAAAGCCGCGCTCTGCAGCGTAGTGCGGTAAAACAATCGCATCAAAGGACGGCGATCTTGGGCTTGGGCGAGTCGTCCGTAAATTCCCGTTTTCGTCGTCGTCCAGGCTAACGAGATCGCGCCGATGGAATTCATCAATTGAAGACTCATCGCGAAACGTCCGGCTGCCTCGGCACCGCTCACCCGAAAGAGAAGCGGCGTGAACAACGCTCCCAGTACATAGCTGCAAATCGTCGTGACGGCGATCTTTCCCTGAAACGGGAAAATGATCTTGTGCCACTTCCGATAGCCATCGCCCACATTTTGCCAGAGCCCCCCGAAGAGATGACGGAACCGACTCAGCAAGCCGACGATCGTGACCACCACCAGCGCCGCAGTGCCTAGGGCCGCGGCATAGAGCCCCGCCCCCGATGCGAGCGCGGCACAGAGCGCCATATTGGTCGCCAGCAGGCCCAGCACCCGCACCACTGAGGTAAAGAGAACCTTGTTGCAGCCGTCTAGAATCGCCATCGCCGGCGAGAGGCAAATATTGAGACAGGAGACGGTCACGAACAGCCACCAGGGACCCCGCGCAAACGGCACCGGGTCGGCGCCTCCGCTGATGACAAACCAACCGATTCCGCCGATCAATATGAACACGGCCAAAGCCAGCGCCCCGGCGTAAGCCATCGAATAAGAAATCAGCAGCTTCACATCGCGGTGATCAATCGTGCGATCTGCGACATCGGTCCGATTGTGGTGACTCGCCACGTGCGAGATGCAACTCAGGAATCCCAACTCCAAAAAACTCTGCAACGCAAAGATGCTGGCGAACGTGTAGTATACACCCTGCTGCTGCGGGGTGAGTTCGTGAGTGATATACGTCAGCGTGATCGGGACAAATAGCGTATTGGAAAGCCTCCCGCCCACCGAAATTAGGACCGGCCAATCCACACCGGAGAGCCGGTGTAGCCGCCGAAACAACGAAGGACGTTCCTCCTGAAAATTCATTCCCGTCATGCTTTGTCCCTTACCGTCCATCCGCGCGAAGAATCCGGTCCCTTGCCTTGATGTTTTCCCGACGCATCGCCGCTTGGTCCTTACCCTGCGTAAGTTCCCAGAGTCGGGCATCGACACAGAAGTAGCGGTAGGATTCTGAGATCGCGATGATCATGCCGGAGGGGCCTTCAAAAATAGCCAAGCGCCAAAAAAGGCGCTTACAGACGTGCCAGAAAAATGAAAAATACACCTTGGAGCTCTTGATCGAGCGCCCGGCCGCATGGAGTTGACGCGCCTCCTCCTCAGAGTAAGTGATGGTCTTTCGATTCATCATGGCGAGGTCGTCGTCACGATAGTTGGCGATGCGGTGGTCGTTATTGAGGGGCGGAAAATAAACCCGTCCTAGATCGCCCACATACGGCAGTTCGTGGTGGATGCGGCTTTGGCTGAGATCGATCACACTCTTCTTAAAGCAACGGGTGGTGGTGAATTTCTGCCGGAAATCCCAACCATAGACATTCGTTTTCTTCCCGTATTGCACGGCATACCCGGTCAGGTTGACCGCGTCGTACTTTTCCGAAAGCACGGCTTGCTCGATGGCAGCGACCAGCGATTGCGGAAAGTGATGCCCGGCGTAGATGATCAAAACCCATTCCGTCTTCGCCTGGGCGAACATGAATTCGTAGTCCTCACGGGTCGCGAAGCCCGAATTTTTTCGCTGCACCAGCCGATCCGTGTATTTTTTCGCAACCGCGAGCGTCGAATCCGTGCTAAAGTTATCGATCACCACAATGGGTGCCTTGCCATGGAAATTGCGCAAAGCCGCCTCAATGCGATGCTCTTCGTTATAAACCGGCAAAATGACCGTTAGCTTGGAAGCAAGAGTAGCCATAGGCTAAATGGCGGCGTGGGTCGCGTGACCGACGCCGCCAATAAGAAACTGACGTGGGATGAAAACTGAAGCCCCTCGCCTCAGGACCATCAGAGTCCGCGCGAGTAGATGAATTGGCGCAGCACGGTGCTCGTCGAGTACGGGCCGCTGACGGAATCGATCACGAGCGGCTGATCCTTCTCGAGCGGGACATTCAAAGTTTCCCCGTTCATGATTTCGCGGCAGGAGAGTTGGCCCTTGAGCAGCGGGATCGCGAGGTAGAAATCCTCGTTGATCGTCGCGTGATTCAGGACGTAACCCGCCGGCAGGTCGCGCTTGGCGTAGACGCCGCGGACGAGGGCATCGAGATACTTGACCTCTTTTTCCGGAATGAAACGACGATCTTTGCCGGAGCCGCCGCACATTTCCTTGGCCTTCTTAAAGGCCTTGAACCACGCGTCGGCGTGATGGGGTAGCGAGCAGTACGGGGAAACCGCGATGCCATCGGCCTCGATGTCGATGTGGCGCTCGAAAATGCGCGCACCCTTGGCGTAGGCCAGCATCACGGAGGCATCCCAGCTGCGGTACTCGTGCGTCGAGAGACCGATGACGACGTTGGGATAACGCTCGCGGAGGAAGTCGAGTTGGTTGAGTTCGAGTTCGCTGTCCTCGGAGGGATAGATCGACACGCAGTGATTTAGCGCCACCGGGATATCGCGCGAGGTGAAGAATTTCACGATGTCGTCGATGTCCTTGAGCGAAGAGCCGCCCGTGGAGAAGGAGACCGGCTTGCGGGTCTGCGCGATCTTCTCGATGAGGAACCAGTCGTTGATGTCGGAACTCGCCAGCTTGATCATGTCGAGATCCAACTCGTGGCAGAGATCGACGGAGGCCTCGTCAAAGGGAGTCGCCGAGGTCAGGCAGCCGCCATCGCGAATCGCGCTCACCAGCGTGCCGTATTCCTTTTTGCTCAGCTTGGTGTCGATCGTCTTCTTGATGTAGCGGATATCCGAGCGCGCACGGTAGTCCTTGTGGATGAAGGAATCCACATCGCGGAATTGGAGTTTGATCGTGGCGCGCACGCTGTTGAAGCGCACGACTTGGGCGAACTCGGAGATGATTTTCAGTCCGCGCTCGACGCGTCCCCAATGGTTATTGGCCATCTCAAGGACAAACAGTTCATGGAATATTCTGTTGTTCATAATAAAAAATTTGAGGGTTTTAAGTGGAAAGTCTGCGCCCAAGAATTTCCCGGAGCGTGGAAAAGTGCTGCAGCGGCGGCAGTCCCGCATCCGGCGCGGAGCCATAGCCAAAAGCCGCCCGCACGAAGGGGCAGCCGCATTCCGCTGCGGCGTGCGCGTCGTCTTGCGAGTCACCGACGAAGACCGTCGTCGCCGGCGGAAAGCGAGTGTCGCCGCGCAGCGAGGCCAATGCGGCGGCCTTGTTGGGATACGAGGGCGTGACGGTGTCGGGCGTCACCACGACGGACATCAGCTCGCGGAAACCGAGTAACTCGAGGATTTGCTGCGTGGGGATCAACGGTTTATTAGTGACTACGCCCAGCGGCCAGCCCTCGGCGTACAAGTCACGCAGCGTCTCGCTCACTTCGGGAAAGGGCACCGTGCGGCGCCAGCCCTCGCCATTGTAGCGCGGGCGAAACGCGGTCTCCAGCGCAGTCAGCACTTCTGGGCTCTGCTCATTGAGCGAGCGCCGAAAGATCTCCTTGATCGGGGGACCGACGAACGGACGCAGCGGCGGAAGCAGCGCGCCGGGTCGCACCACGGTGAGCGCTTCTTGCGCTGCCCAGGCGATGCCGGGCAGCGAGTCGACCAGCGTGCCGTCCAAATCGAACAACACCGCCGAGTACCGCGAAACTTTTGCCGCCACAGCCATTACTCGACCACCGCCGGAACGATCATGTGCTTGGCGAATTCCTCGCGATCGAGGAACGGCGCCATGTCCTCCAGCGGAGCCGTGACCATCCGGCCATCGGGCAGGCGCTTGGAACTGAGCTTGGGCTCGAAGCCCTGGGCTTGATCCAACTCGACGACGATCACCTCAGGACCCGAACGAGCGAGGATCTCCTTGAGATGCTCCGCCGGGCGGTTCGTATCGAGCGTCACCGCTGGCAAGCCGTAGGCTTTGGCCAGCGCCGCGTAATCGGGGAAGGTGACACCACTGATCGGGCCCTCGCCGACGAGCAGCTTGAAGAAGTTGTTCTGCGTGGAGCGGATGGAGAGGTAGCCGCCGTTATTAAGGACGAAGAGCTTCAGGTTCAGCTTGTGATGGGCCAGGGTGGCCATCTCCTGCACGTTCATCTGCAGGCTGCCATCGCCGCCGAGGCAGATCACGCGGCGATCAGGCGCAGCCACCGCCGCGCCGATGCCCGCTGGAAGATCGTAGCCCATGGAGGCGGAGCCGCTGTTGCTAAACAGACGCTGGCCCGCTTTCAACTCGCCGGCTTGGAAGGGCGTGATGCACGCCGTGGCGTCGCCGCACGCGAAGATGTCACCCTTGGCCGAAGCCGCGAAGAGCAATTCCACAAAGTGATATTGATTGATGGTGCCGGGAGCGGCGGTGCGATGATGCGGCAGCACCTCGGGCAGCATCGGGCGACGCTTGGCCGCCCAATCGCGCCACTCCAATTGCGCCGTGGTGGGCTTGGCGTCGCCGAGTTCTTCGAGCACCAGACGGAGAAACTGTTTCGCATCGGCCTGAATCGGCTGCTTGGAGCGGAAGGTGGGTTTCTCCAGTTCCGCCTGATCGATATCGACCTGCACGGTGTGGGCATGGCGCGCGAAGCTCGCCCAATTGTAGCTGATCTGGCGGATGCAGAGGCGAGCGCCCAAGATCAGCACGAGATCGGAATTCTGCACCACGAAGTTGCCCGCGCGGGTGCCGATGGTGCCTTGGCGTCCGCAGAAGAGCGGGTGATCCGAAGCGATCAAATCGTGGGTCCATGCGGTGGTAACCGGGATCTGCAGACGCTCGGCGAGCGCGATAAATTCGGGGATCGCATCTCCCAAACGGACGCCAGTGCCACCCAGTAGCACCGGACGAGCCGAAGCCTTGAGGCGCTTGGCCACATCGGCGGCCTGCGCGCGGAGGGCCTTTTCGTCGACCGGCAAGGCGTCTTCCGCCGGATCGTAAGCGCGCATGGTCTCGGGATTGACCATGGCCGCCTGCACATCGACCGGAATATCAAGCCACACCGGACCGGGGCGGCCGTGGAGCGCAAGATAGATGGCGCGCTCGAGATGGTAGCGGATGGACTCGGGCTCGGTCACGCACACCGCGTATTTGGCGATGCCTTTCACCATTTCCACGATGTCGACCTCTTGATCGCCAAGCTGGCGGAGTCGGCCGGTGAGACCATGCGTGCGGAGCAGCGTCTCACGCTTCATTTGGCCGGAGACGACCAGCATCGGGATGGAGTCCGTCCAGGCGCCGAAGACGCCGTTGAGGGCATTCACACCACCGGGACCGCTCGTCACGCAGGCGACGCCGAGGCCGTTGGTCACGCGGGCGTAGCCTTCGGCGGCGATCGCGCAGGCCTGCTCGTGATGGCAGCACACATACGAGATGCGCTTCTCGCGGCCGAGCGCATCATTGAGATGCATCGCGCCGCCACCGGTGACTAGAAATATCTTGCTGACATTATTGTCCGCCAAGGTGCGGAACACGTAGTCGGCAAGGCGAATTTGCGAGGGATTGGACATGGTCAGTTATTTTCGCTGGAGCACTAAAATATCGAATTCGAACTCGGGGATCTTGATCCGCTTGGCCGGCTCGTACTGCGGCTTAAGCTCGTCAATGGCCTTGAGGATTTCCCGCTGCCCGGACGGCCGGCCTCCGCGGAAAAACTCCTCGCGCTGGGCGATCCACGCCTCGGGCAAATCGGCCACTACGATCGTAGCCGGGGGATGCGCCCGCAAAGTCTCGGCGTCCTGCTTGGCCACGGAATCCGGGCAAACGTCGAAATAAGGCACCGGGGCATACGCACCAGTAGGCCGGTCGGTGATCCAGTTGAGGATCGGGAAAAAGGGGAAGGTATATAAAGTATCCTTCGGCTGCCGCCCGAGTTGCGCGGAGGCCACTAGTTCGGAAATACCGCGAGTTACTGTCGGTGAAGCGCGAATGCCGCGGAGATGAGGCAGGAACGAGTCGAACGGTACTACGTCCTGAAGTTGATCTTTTTCCCGCCAAGATTCCCACGAGTAAATCATGTCTTTTCGCAAGGACACGGCAATAATAACCAGCCAAAGGCCGAGCCCCCCTACGGCGAACATTTTGAAACGCTTACCCCAAATGGCCTGATAATCAGCCAGCCACGCAATCGCGAGAGGTACTAGAGGCAAAAGCCCCCAAGGCTCGCGTGACTTTCCCGCCGACCAATTGTAAACGTAAACTTGCATCAATCCAAATACGCAAATGGTAAAAAGACCTGTTAACTGCGGGGACTTTCGATGCTGACTCGATTGACTTATCGCAATCCAGAGGCCCGCAATAAGAGCAAAATCTGAAAACCCATTATAGGCAGTTCGAGAAGGTAAGCGCGTCGATGTAGCCGTTGCCAGTATCACCGCCGTAACTGCAGAAATTGAAAAGAACAATAGAATCAAATTCTGGTTAGAATTCTTATGTAAGGCGCTGCTCTCATGATTTAGACCACTATCCTGCCTTCTAAGCGTCATAAAGAGAACCACAGCAAGAATCAGAATCGCGGTTGAAAAAATTATTTGACTACTTTCGAAATAATTAGAAAAGGGTCGCATCAATATCGAACTTAAACTGCCCTTACTACTAGATCCATTCGCCATGGCCGAGAGGAAGGCATATAAGCTCGATGTTTTTAGAAAGTATCCGACAGCGATCAGTCCGGGAATGGATGCACCCATCAGCCCATAGCATAAAAGCGGGAGACTGCGCCCTCCTGCGTATTGATAGTAAGCTAAGGCGAAAACTAATGCCCCACACAACCCGATGCCCGTTGTGTGTTTCGTTAAAAAGCAACAAGTTGCGAACACTCCCGCCAGCACGCCAAATACAACCTGCCGTCGGCCGGTTGATTCAGCTGCAATCGCGAGGAGCCAACAACAAACTACTGCGAACAAAATGGCTTCGATGGTGTAGTAGTACACCGTATCCATGAAATGCAACGAAAAGATTATAACTCCACAAGTGGCTCCAACAAAAGCGGCAAATGAGGTGAAGTATCGCCTCATCCAAAGGTACAGCACCGCAGCCAGAAGGATTCTCTCGAAGATTCCAAATAGACGGTAAACCTCCAAAGTATCGGGAAATACACTGGTAATGAGCGCACCTATGTAAACGCTCAGCGGCGTCGTAAATAGATAGAAGTCGCGATATGGCACCAACCCAGACTTCACTAAACTTGAGTAGTACGGAAACCAACCTTCAAGGCTCGCACCCAAATAACTAAATGACCACCATCGCATGAACGCATATACTACCACCGCTATCAATAGCAGCGGCACTAGTGTACTCCGAATGCTTAAGTCATGCTTTTTGGGTGTAATCATTTAGTTACTGTCGCTCAGTCTGGCACGCCCAAGCCATGGTGCGGCAGATGGCTTCCGACAAAGAGACGGTTATAGTCAAATTTAACTCGGCTTGGGCTCGCTGGACGGAAGGCACGTAAGAGTGCGGCGCGGCGCCCGGGGTTAATTTGCCTAAAACGACGACTTCGATCGGCTTAGCCGCAGCTTGGGCTACCTGCCGAGCTAAATCGGCAATTGAGATAGCTTCGTCCGCTCCAACATTCCACGCGCGAATTCCGGCGGGAGCCCTCAACAGTATCGTCCAAAGCCACACAGCTAGATCGGAGCCATAAAGATATGAACGCAGCGGCGTGCCATCGCCCTTGATAGTGATAGCGCGGCCCTTCAGCGCATCTTGGATGAAATCGTAAGCAGCAAACCCACCCTGTGCGGGAAGATACGGGCCGATAAAGGCGAATCCACGCGCGCATGACACCGCGAGCATAGGATTCGCACGTGCGGCACAGGCAGCGAGAAACTCGGCGACCCGCTTGGCTTCAGCGTTGGCCGAAGTCGCGGTGAGCGGATCGGGGCCACCGTAAAATGTCTCGCGTACGCCCTCTCCCTGAAACGGTGGAATCGTACCGTAGACAGCTCCGGTGCTGGCGAGAAGAAACCGGGTGGCTCCGGATTGTGCCGCGAAATCCAACACGCGTTGTGTGCCATTTACAATAACGTCGAAAAAACCTCTGGGATCAGAATCGTGGAAAGACTTGGGGCCGGTCGATCCGAAGTGAGCTACGTAATCAAAACACCCCGGCGGAAATGCAAAGGTACAGACATCGCCCTCAAGCAGGCGTACGCAGCGGTGAGACGCCAAATGCGCGGCTTCGCCTTGGGCAAAGGCCGCCGGATTTCGAGACAATACCACTACTTCGCAATCGAACCCTAGCGCATCTGCGGCAGAGGTCACCAACTCCAAAAACCAGCTCCCGAAAAATCCGGTGCCGCCGGTCAAAAAGATTCGTTTCCCCGCCACCTGCGACCAAAGATCAACTGTGCGCGCAACGGCCTGCGCGCAATCTTCAGCGATGATCGGGTGTCGGGCCACGGCAGCTAAATTTGGCGGCGCAGATCGCAGTCAGGTTTACTTATCGCGCCCTCACAAAGCTCCGGATCGTCTCGATTTCGTGGGCGAGCATTGCTTGGGTGAGGCCGGGGTAGGTGCCGAGGAAGATGGCGCGGTGCATGATTTCGTCGGCACCCGGGTTTTCGGCGACGACGCGGAAGGAGGTGGGGCGGTCTTTCTTGAGTTGGACGAAGACGGGTTGGCGGAGGAGGTTGCCGCCGAAGAGCATGCGGTTGCCGATCTTATTTTGGTCGAGGTGGCGGCCGAGGTCGGTATGGGAGAAGGGGGCGTTCGCTTTGACGCGGATCATGAAGCCGAACCAGGAGCAATCCGTGCGGCAGCCGGAGCTATCCCACGTAAAGGAGTTCTGCATGCTGCCCTGGCCGCCGGCTTTCCACGCGGTGGCGTGGGTGGGCAGGGAGAAATCGAAGAACTCTTCGAGGCCGGCGAGACCGGCGCGGAGGGTTTCCCAATTTTGTTTACGGGCTTCGATGAAGGCCGGGAGCTTCTTCAACTGCTGGCGACCGATGGCGGCCTGCGGGTCGAGGGGCTTCAGGTTGTAGCCGAGGTGGCTGTAAATGTACTTGTGGTCGTAGCCCTTGGGGAGCTCGCCGAGCTGCCACTGGAAGCGCTTGCCGCAGGTATCGTCCTTGCCGCTGGCGCACCAGCAGTCGCGGCCCCAGTCGCGGAAGCTTTCCGCATAGGTCTTGAGCGGCGGGCGGTGGACGATGTTGACCGCCCCACCCTCGCCCATCGTGAGATGGTGCGGAGGATAAAACGACTGCGTGGAGATGTCGCCCCAGGTGCCGGTGTAGCGCGTGATGTGCGTGCCGTTGGAGGGGATGCCGGGCGAGTTGGTGGTGAAGCCGAGGGCCTTGGCGCGCTCGATGGGCATCGAGTAGGAACAGCCCAGGGCGTCGCAGTTATCCTCGATGAGCCAGAGGTCGTACTTGCGGCAGAATTCGAGGACGGCGCCGAGGTCGAAGGGATTGCCCAGCGTGTGGGCGATCATCACGGCCTTGGTCTTGCCGGCGGCGTAGGCGCTTTCGAGCTGATCGACGCGCACATTGCCCGTGGCGGGATCGTTGTCGATGAAGACGGGGATGGCACCGTACTGGATGATCGGGGCGACGGTGGTCGGGAAACCGGCGGCGACGGTGATCACTTCATCGCCCGGCATGAGGCGCTTGTGCGCCGGGAGCTTGTGGGTCGTGAGCGCGGAGAGGGCGATGAGATTGGCGGAGGAGCCGGAATTGACGAGGAGCGAGTGCTTCACGCCGAGGAGCGTGGCGAGTTCCTTTTCAAAGGCTTCGCCCTCGGGCCCGAGGGTGAGCCAGAAATCCAAGGTCGAGCCGACGGCGGCCTCGACTTCGTCGGCATTGAAGACGCGGCCGGCGTAGGGAATCGTCTGACCAGGCTTCCACTCGGACCGGGTGGTGTCGTCGCCGGGGCGCTGGGCACCGTGCATGAGGGTGGAATATTCGCGCGTCAGGCGAAGGATCTCGGCTTTGAGTTCGGCAGGCGACTTGGACATGATAAATGGAGAGTGGGAAAAGCTGATGCTGAGACGTGATCGTCAGGCGTTCGTGCGTTTGGCCCAAGCGACACCGCGAGCGAGCGCGGACGCCTGATAGTCGTCGATCTGACGCATCGTCAGGGAGTGCGCGGCGGTGGCATCGGCCGTGGTCACGCGGTACCACTCGACGGTCTCGCGGATCGTATCCTCGAAATTCCACGCGGGCTGCCAGCCGAGGAAGTGGTGCGCCTTGTCGGTCGCGAGATTGAGGAGCTTGGCCTCGTGCACGGCGTGCGGGTCGCTCTTGTCTTCCCAGCGGCCGGGCCAGTGCTTAAGGACTTCCTGCACGAGCTCGGCGACCGTGCGATTCGAGGTGAGCGCGGGACCGAAATTAAAACCCGAGGCGAGGTGGCCCGAAAACGCGCTGAGGCGCGAATCGAAGAGGCAGGCGCCCAGCCAGAGGTAGCCGCTGAGCGGCTCGAGAACGTGCTGCCAGGGGCGAGTGGCGATCTTGTTGCGCACCGGGATGGACTCGCTGCGCTGCAGGGCGCGGATACAATCCGGCACGATGCGATCGAGGGCCCAATCGCCACCGCCGATGACATTACCCGCGCGCGCAGACGCGAGTTTGACCGCGGGCGTGCGCGAGGCGGACGAAAAATAAGAGCGGCGATACGCGGAAATGACGAGTTCGGCTGCGCCCTTCGAAGAGCTATAGGGATCGTAGCCGCCCATCGCGTCTTCCTCGCGATAGCTGTGCACCCACTCGCGGTTTTCGTAGCACTTGTCGGTCGTGATGGAGACGACGGTGCAGGGGGTGCGCAGGCCGCGGACGGCCTCAAGCACATTGACCGTGCCCATGACATTGACCGCATAGGTCTCGACCGGGATGTCGTACGAGAGACGGACGAGGGGCTGCGCGGCGAGATGGAAGACGAAATCCGGGCACGTCTCCTCAACGACCTTCTTCACCGCGGCGAGATCGCGCACATCGCCGCGAACGTCGCGCAGACGCGAGCTGAGGCCAAGCTGATCGAACAGGGCGGGCTTGGTCGCGGGATCGAGGGCGAAGCCAGTGACATCGGCGCCGAGGCTCACGAGCCATTCGGACAGCCACGAGCCCTTGAAGCCGGTGTGACCGGTCACGAGGACGCGCTTGCCGCGATAAGTATCAGCGAAGGCCATGTTGCTTAAGCCCAAGTCTTCCACGGCGCCTTGCCGGAGGCCCAGAGTTCTTCGAGCAGTTGCTTGTCACGGAGCGTGTCCATCGGCTGCCAGAAACCGCTGTGCTTGTAGATGCTGAGCTGGTCGGACTTCGCGAGCGCTTCGAGGGGCTGGCGCTCCCACGTGATCGAATCATTCTCGATCAGATCGGTCACCGACGGCTCGAGGACGAAGAAGCCGCCATTGATCCAGTTACCGTCGCCCGCGGGCTTTTCCTGGAAGCTGCGAACCTGATGGCCATCGATATCCAGCGCGCCGAAGCGACCGGGGGGCTGCACGCCCGTGATCGTCGCCTTGCGCCCCTGCGCGCGGTGAAAGGCGATGGAGGCCGTGATGTCGACATTGCCGACGCCATCGCCGTAGGTGAAGCAGAAGGTCTCGCCGCCGAGGTAATCGCGCACCCGCTTGAGGCGACCGCCGGTCATGGTGGCCTCGCCTGTATCCACAATCGTCACCCGCCACGGCTCAGAGCGGCGCTGGTGGACCTCCATGCGGTTCTCCTTCATGTCGAAGGTGACATCCGACATGTGCAGGAAGTAATTCGCGAAGTACTCCTTGATGACGTAGCCCTTGTAACCGGCGCAAATGACGAAGTCATTGATGCCATGCGCGGAGTAGCACTTGAGCACGTGCCAGAGGATCGGGCGGCCGCCGACCTCGATCATGGGCTTCGGCTTGAGATGGGTCTCTTCACTGATGCGCGTGCCGAGACCACCGGCGAGAATGACTGCTTTCATGTGGAGGGGGTTGAGCTAGATTTAGGAAAATCGAACCGAGTACAAACTCCGAGCTTCGCCCCGTCGCTTCCAGGCAGGAAGCGATAGAGGAAAAGAAAATATCCGGCCGACGGGCGAAGCCCGCCCGCTCTCAACCAAGCTTCAAGAGACCACGCAGAATCGGCAGGACGGACGAGGCCTTGTCATGCCAGTTCTGGACGTGCTTGATGCGTTGACGGAGAATTTTGGCCGAGGCCGGGCGCCCGGAAGGCACGTTTTTGCCCATCGCCTTTAGGCGCTGATTACCGGCGGTCAACTGACGCTGCAGGCGCTCGGCGATCCAACGATCCGCGAGTTTGCGCAGTTCGAGGTCGGGCTGGAAAAATTCGCGGCGGTCGGCCTCGTGATGGACGACCTTGAGGGCGCCCACTTCGCGCAGGACCTTCAGACCCTGGCTGATGGAGCCGGCACTCAGGCCGATGCGATGCTGGATATCGGAAAAGCTCAGCGGCTCCGCGCTCGCAAAACAGGTGCCGTAGATCGTCGCGAGGGACTTCGGCACGCCGAGGAGCTCGGCCGACTCGACGAAAAACTCGATCACACTGGCCTCGAACACCGCGTCCTCATTCGCGCCATTGGCAGCGTGGGAGCCATTCACCCCATTCGCTCGCACCAAGCCCGCAGTCTCGGGATTGTCGGACGTGGAGAGATTAGCGGGAGCGCCCATGTTGTTCACGATCAAAATGCAGGCGGGATGCCATTTCAATTCAAAATGAACTGAATTGGTGAAGTTATTCACAATGGAAATCGCAACTAGCTGATGATTGGGAACTAAAGTAATTAGGTAAACCACCCCGGGGCGAGAAAACGCTACGCTCCCTTTGGGCAATCACCGGACAGCCTGGGCTACTCGCCTTTGCCCTGACGCAGACGATCGATAAATACTGCGACGATGATGACGAGGCCGATGATGAATTCCTGAATGTAGGTGGGCCAGCCCATCTGCTGGGTGCCGTTGCGGAGGATGGCCATGATGAGGGCACCGATCATGGAGCCAAGGATCGTTCCGACTCCACCGGAGAGACTGGCTCCGCCGATGATGACGGCGGCGATGACGTCGAGTTCGAGGCCGACGGCTACTGTGGGGTCGCCTTGGCGCAGGCGAGAAAGCTGGAACAGGCCGGCAATGCCGAAAAGACACCCGGCCAGAACGTAAACAAGAATCTTGAGCCGCAACGTGGGGACGCCACAGAGGCGCGCGGTTGCTTCATTGGAGCCGAGGGCGAAGATGTGGCGGCCGAAGACGGTGTTTTTCAGCATCAAGGCGATAAACACGGCAAGCAGTACAGTAGCGATCACGCCCACAGGCAGCGCATAGCCAAAAGGGTCAGCGGTGGTCATCCACTGGTTGATGGGTGATGCGTCATAGTTTACCGTCTGGTTGTCGGCGCCCCATTTACCGATGGCGCGAAACATACTCAGGGTGCCTAGGGTAATGATGAAAGGCGGCATGCGCAGCGCTGCGATCATGGTTCCGTTGGCCAGGCCGATGAGACCACCGGCCAAGACGACCGTGAGCACGGTGAACAGCGTGCCGTGGCCGCGCTGGATCATCATTGCACCGCAAACGCTAGTGAAGGCGATGCTCGAGCCCGCGGAGAGGTCAATGCCGCCGCTAACGATGATGAGCGTCATGCCGATGGCGGCAACAGCCACGACCACGGTCTGGGTGAGGATGATCTTGAAATTGTGGTACGAAAGGAAGAACTCCCGCGTCTCGGCGGGTATCGCGAAGGCGACGATCACCAGCAGCAGGCCGAGAAATGGGCCGCCTTTCGCGAGAGCTTTTTTCAGGGTGTCGTTCATCGGAAAATGAAATTAGGCGGAGCCGGTGGCTACGCGCATGATCTCGGCTTCGGTCCACTGGGCGCAGGGGCGGATCGCGGCGAGTTCGCCGCGGTACATCACGCCCACGGTGTCGCAGAGGCCGAGGAGCTCGGGGAGGTAACTGCTGACGACGACGACGGCTTTGCCCGCGGCGGCGAGTTCGCCGATGAGTTGGTAAATTTGCGCTTTGCTGCCGACGTCGATGCCGCGCGTGGGCTCGTCGAGGAGGAGGATTTTTGCCGGGTGCTCGAGCAGGCGCGCGAAGGCGACCTTCTGCTGGTTGCCGCCGGAGAGCTGGCCGATGGGCTGCGCGGCGTCGCGACATTTCACGCGTAACTGATCGACCCAACGCTGCGCGGCGGCGCGCTGGCGGCGGCGGTCGATCCACCCGAAACGGCCGAAGGCACCCAACTTGGTGAGCGTGAGATTATCGGTGAGGGACTGGTTGAGCATCAGGCCCTCCTCCTTGCGATTTTCGCTGAGGAAACCGAGGCCCTGCGCCCAACGCGCGCGCGGTGTGCTGGCGCGGGTGGTGCCCGGCGGCGGGCCGATGAGGCAGACTTCGCCGGAGTCGAGGTCGTCGAGCGCGAAGATCGTGCGCAGTAAATCCGTGCGCCCCGCGCCGATGAGGCCGGCGAGGCCGAAGATCTCGCCCGCGCGCACTTGCAGGCTCGCCCGTTTGAGGCGCGGCGCGCTCGCGGCGGCTTTGACCTCGAGGACGACCTCACCCGTCGCGTGCTGGGTATGTGGATACAAGTCCTTCACCTCGCGGCCGGTCATGAGCGTGACGATGTGGTCGAGGCTCGCGGTCTTCATGTCGCCGGAGCCGATCGTCTCGCCGTCTTTTAAAACGGTGTAGCGGTCGCAGAGGCGGCGGCACTCCTCGAGGAAGTGGCTGATGTAAATCACGGCCACGCCCTGGGCTTTGAGGCGGAGGATGGTGGCGAAGAGTTTTTCCGTGTCGGCGTGCGTGAGGCTGCTCGTGGGCTCATCCATGATGAGCACCTTGGGCTGGGTGAGCAGGGCGCGCGCGATCTCGATGATCTGCTGCTCGGCGATGCTGAAGGCGCCGGCGGGCCGGGAAAGATCGAGCCCCTCGTGGCCGAGCTGCGCGAGCGCCGCGCGGGCGCGTTCGCGCGAGGACTTGCGATCGATCCAGCCACCGGCGCTAGACTCGGCGCCGAGGAGGATGTTTTCCTCGGCGGTGAGATGCAGCGCGAGGTTCAGTTCCTGATAGATCATCGAGACGCCCTTGAGGCGGGCGTCGTGCGGGCCCTCGGGGCAATACGGCTGGCCGTTGAGCTCCATCGTGCCAGAGTCGGCCAGGTGCGCGCCGCTCAAGGTTTTCATGAGCGTGCTCTTGCCCGCGCCGTTTTCGCCAATGAGGGCGTGGACCTCGCCGGGCGCGACCTCGAGCGACACGCCGCGCAAGGCACGGGTAGCGCCGAAACTTTTCTGAATGCCGGTCAGCCGCAGGCAGGCGGCGGGGGCGGTCGCGGGGGATGGGCTCGGGGGGATTGTCATGCTGAGCGCAGCGGCCACGCAGACAGTGGGTAGGAGCCTGCATGCAGATGCCGGGGTATCACGGGTGTGCGCATGGCATATCCCATCGCCTGCGAGCAGGCTCCTACCTGAGATACGCGGCGGGAAAGCACGAGTGCGCGCGCCTTACTTCAGATACTTGTCCAGCGGCGGGTTCATGATCTCCGCGATGGCGGGGTCGTTCATGTTTTCTTTCGTCACGAAGCCTACGCCGGTGTCGATCACGGGCTCGACTTTCTGGCCGCGGAGGGCGGCGACGGCGGTTTTCACGCCGAGGTAGCCCATTTGCATGGGATTCTGGACGACGAAGCCGGCGACGTCACCGGCGCGCAGGCCGGCGTTGAGGGCTTCGCCGGCGTCGAAGGCCACGAACTTCACCTTGCCGCCCGCGAGGCCGGCGTCGCGGAGGGCGAGGAGCATGCCGGAGGCGGAGGACTCGTTGGAGGCGAAGACGCCGTTGACCTGCTTGCCGAAGCGGTTGAGGAGGTTTTCGGCGGCGCGCTTGGCAGTGTCGCGCGTGGCGCCAGCGTGCTGGTCGGTCGAGAGCAGCTTGATGGCGGGGAAGTCCTTTTTCATGACTTCGAGGAAGCCCTCCTCGCGCTCCTCGGTGCTGGCGGAGCCGACGGCGTAGCGCAGGAGAATGACGTTGCCCTTGCCGTCGAGGAGCTTGCCGAGGTTGCGCGCAGCGATGCGGCCGCCCTCGCGGTTATCGGTGGCCACAAGGCTCACGGGGGCCTTGGACTCGAGCTTGGAGTCGATGATGACGACGGGGATTTTGCCGCGCACGGCGGTCTCGACCGGGGCGACGAGGCCTTTGCGATCGAGCGGGGCGAGGACGATGGCGCTCACGCGCTGGCCGATGAAATTCTCCACGACCTGCACCTGCTGCTCGCGGTCGTCTTCCTTGAGCGGGCCTTTCCAGATGATGTTGACTGTCACGCCCTCGGCGGCGAGTTCGCGCTGGGCTTTGACGGCGCCGGCATTGATGGACTTCCAAAACTCATGCGTCGTGCCCTTGGGGATGACGGCAATTTTGTAGGCTTCCGCCGCAGACAAGACGGGGACGGCAGCCAGCAGGAGCAAGGCGAGGAGTTTTTTCATGGGGTAAAAGGGGGGCCGAGCCAAGATGCTACACCCAAACGGGGCAGACGAGAATGGATAATCTTGGCTAGCTCATGACGTTTATTCGCCGGCAGGGTTCAACGCTCAACTTCAAATCTCGCCGGTGAATAACAGGAGCTTGCGCGAGTCGCCGCACGCCGCCTATGTCCTCGCCGCATGGGCTTTTGGCTTAAAAAATCGATTTCGTTTTGGATGATGCCGCTGCCGTTCTGCCTCCTGATTCTGGTGGTGGGCGTCGTGGTGCTGCTGTGGACACGCCGCACCCGATTGGGCAAAGGCCTCGTCGCGTCCGGCACGCTCTTGCTGTTGCTCTTCAGCAATAACCTCGTGAGCACCCTCCTCGTGCGCCCGCTCGAGATGCGCTACGCGGCGATCCCGGAAATTCCCGCTGGCACGCCGGTGCCAAAGGACCTCGCCGCGTGTCGCTACGTGGTCGTACTGGGCAGCGGCAACGGCAACACCCCCGGTCGCGCCGCCGTGCACCAGCTGCCCGTCTCCGCTCTCGCTCGTATTACGGAAGCGGTGCGGCTCCTGCGCCTGCTGCCTGACGCCAAACTCCTCGTGAGCGGCCCCAGCACCAAGGACGGCGTTCCTTCGCATGCCGTGGTGCTGGCCCGCACGGCGGAATCCCTCGGCCTCGATCGGAGCCGCATCCAGTACATCGAAGAAGTGAAGGACACCGAGGATGAGTCGAACGCGGTGAAGGGCATCGTGGGCGACCAACCCTTTGCTCTGATCACTTCCGCCTGGCACATGCCCCGCACGATGGCGCTCTTCCGCTACGTGGGCCTCTCCCCCCTCCCCTGCCCGACCGATTACTCGGCCCGCGGGGATGGCGAGTTTAACCTCGGCGACTTGACCTGCGACAGTGGCTCACTGGAGCGGAGTACGTGGGCCGTGCGGGAGCGGATCGGTTATCTCTGGATTTCACTGCGCGGTCGCGGGTGAGGTGCGACGAGCCCCGCCCCGCAGCCGCTGGTCGGATGGCGGTGACGTCATCACTTCGGGGCGGAAGATGGCGGAAAACATCGCGACTTTAAGACGTAAGTCATGAGCGCGATTTGTTTCGCCATCGTAACAATGCCGAACCACGTTTCGCACTCTTTCCATGCTCTCGCTCAAGAAACTCTTTGGTAAGGATGACAAGTTCTTCGACCTGCTGGAAGCGGGCGCAGAAGAGGCGAAAACGAGTGTAGAACTATTCTCCCGCTACCTGCGCGATATCTCGGCGGGCGGCGGCGTCGCCGGCAGTCTCGACGACTTCATCCAGACACGGCGCAAGGAAAAGCGCATCCGCCACACAATGACGGAGGAGCTGAGCCGGACCTTCGTGACCCCGCTGGAGCGCGAAGATATCGAGGCCCTCTCCTGGGCGCTTTATCGCATTCCGAAGCAGGTCGAGAAGATCGTGGAGCGGCTTTCCATCTACCCGGGTCGCGTGCCGCACACAGCCTTTCAGCGGCAAGCCGATCTCATGCTCCAAGCCGCTGATGCGGTGGTTTTTATGGTGAAGCAGCTCCGCGGCGGCACCAATTTAGAAAAGATCCGCGAAGCCAACGAGCGCCTGCAGTTCGCCGAAGGCGAAGCGGACAAAGTAATGCTCACCCTGCTGAAAGACCTCTATCACGGCCCCTATGACGCCAAGGAATTGGTGATCCTCCAGGAGCTTTACGAGATGGTGGAGCAGGCGGTGGACCGCTGCCGCAACGCCGGCAAT
The DNA here is from genome assembly GCA_965227745.1 of Opitutaceae bacterium. Classification (GTDB taxonomy): domain Bacteria; phylum Verrucomicrobiota; class Verrucomicrobiia; order Opitutales; family Opitutaceae; genus GAS368. The sequence goes on from OZ245769.1 coordinate 1,925,589, forward strand.
ATCGTCTTCCAAATTGTCCTCAAGAACTCGTAACGCGCCGACGCCTCAAGCGCCATGACGCTGTTCCTGCTCGTACTGCTGGCCGCGCTCGTTTTCGAGTACATCAACGGCTTTCACGACACCGCCAATGCCATCGCGACGGTGGTCTCGACCAAGGTCCTGACCCCGCGCGCGGCGATCATCTGGGCGGCGGCGTGGAATCTGATCGGCGCGCTCGCCGGCACGGCGGTCGCCAAGACTATTAGCGGCGGCCTCGTGGAATCGAGCGCGGTCTCGATGCTGACCGTTTTCTGCGCGCTGCTCGGGGCGATCATCTGGAATCTTTTCACGTGGTGGCTCGGCCTGCCGTCGAGCTCCAGCCACGCGCTCATCGGCGGACTCTGCGGCGCGGCGCTCGCGACCGCCAAGGGCAACTGGCACGTACTCATCTGGTCAGCCAAGGACGCCAAGGGTGCATCGGTCGGCATCTGGCCCAAGGTGGTGCTGCCGATGTTTAGCTCACCCCTGATCGGCTTGATCGGCGGCGCGCTTTTCATGTGGATGCTCATGATCATCTTGCGGAAAGCCACGCCTCGTTTCGTCAACATGTTCTTCGGCAAGGCGCAGCTCCTCAGCGCAGGCTTCATGGGCTTCGGCCACGGCTCGAATGACGCCCAAAAAACGATGGGCATCATCACCCTCGCGCTTTTCACCGGCACGACCTCGGGAGCCTTTAATGACCTGCCGGAGTGGGCATCATTTTTGCGCGTCTCGGAGTTCAAAGGCATCCCGTTTTGGGTGGTGCTGACGTGCGCGCTAACCATGGCCGCGGGCACGGCGGCGGGCGGCTGGCGGATCATCCGCACCATGGGTCACAAAATGGTGAAGCTCCAGCCGGTGCATGGCTTTGCGGCGGAAACGACAGCGGCCCTGATTATTCACGGTGCCTCCACTCTGGGCGTGCCGGTTTCGACTACCCACGTCATCTCGACCTCGATCATGGGCGTGGGCGCGACCAAGCGCCTCAGCGCGGTGAAGTGGGGCGTGGTCGAGCGCATTCTCTGGGCGTGGGTGCTGACACTGCCCGTGACGTGTCTGCTGGGCTATGGGCTGGAGCGGTTGCTCAGCGCGCTCGGGATGTGAGGTAAGCGCGAAAGCGATTTCGGGCCGCGATTGGGTTTGGGGCGGGATTAGGTCGGAGACGGGATGGAATTTCGTTGTCCGGTTTTGCGCGGAGTGTCGTTTAATCAGGAACCCCTCCCCACCATGAAGACGCTTCCTCGCTTTGGCCGTACGGCGGATGCACTGCACTGCCACAGTTGGCGCGCGGCGATCTTGAGCGCAGCATGGGCGGGCATCGTCATAGGGGTGGGAGCGCAGACCAGCGCTGAGTCCAACTCGCCCACGCTGTACGGGCCCAATATCAATCCCCGGGACCCGTACTCGCAGTTGCCAAGTCCGCTGGACCCACCGTTTACGAGCGGCACCGGACGATCCCCCTGGGTGACCGATCTTGGGACTGTAACCCAGACGACCCTGAACAAGGAGGCGAATGAAGTTCGCAGTCCCGCGACCACCGCAAAGGAAACGGCCAAGCCGGAGGCCAAGGTTTATTTTCCGCCCCTGCCCCCACCGCTTGGGAAGACGATTCCCAAAGTCCCGGTCAGCCGCACCACCGCGACGGAGATGGGACCTTATGTGGCGGAGTTTTTCTACCCGGCGCTCGCCGGGCGGCGCCAGCGCGGCGAAATGAAAGCGCGACACTACGAGGAACTGGATCGCTACCGGGGGCAGAAAACGGCGCTTCAGGCAGAACTGAGAAATGAACTCGCGGTGGTGCGCGACGCCGAGCCAGCGGCCAGGCTCAAGGCGCTGGAAGCTCTCGCCCGCACTCAAACGCCCAAGATCGCCGCGCTCGAGGCGGCGGCGGAAAAACTGCGCGTGTCGCTGGCCAGTGACGAGCATGCCTGGGGTGTCCGGCGCAACTGGCATTTGAACGACGGCGCGAAACTCGGCTACACGCCCCTCGAAGTATCGCGCGTAATGCGGGCGGCGGCGTATTTTCAAGACGGGCTGCGCGTAGAGCAGCGCCGGCTGCTGCTTGAAATCGCGCTCGAGACCGGCGGCGCATCCCTCGCCGAATCGGCCAGCCTCGAAGATGCACTGAGTCGTCAACCGTATCTTTTCTTTTCACCGGCAATGACGCGCGTGGACCTTCCCGAAGGATTGCCACCGGAGCTGGCCGCAAAAGTCGCGGCTTACGTCAGCCAGAAGTCCGCGGTGAAGCAGGAGCTGTATGCGATCATCTTCAAGGAGGACGCGTCGTACGCGCGGCTGCGGAGCCTGCGACTGAGGGCCTTTGGCGCCGAGCAAGCTCCCGCGCTGCGCGCGCTCGAAGTGGCGGCAGACGAGATTCGCCGCGGGCTCGCGCAGCTGCCCTCGCCCTATTTACGCCGCCGGCCAGAGTCTGACCTTTCCGCGAGCCTGATCGCGCGCGTCTCGGAACTCCTCGTGACCCAAGCTCGCGCGCAAGGCGAAATCGCCGCCAAGGTCGAGGAGCTGCAAGCGAAGTATCCGAAATGGCCCATCACCTTTAGATTCGGGGCCACCGGACTGGTTTACACGGTGGGCGACGCGACGGGGGACTTCGACCTCAAGAGTTCGGTCGCGAAAAACGAAGGCAGCTCCCCTCGCCTCGCGATCCAAACCGAACTGAGCGGCATGGCGCAGGACTACCAAAAGATTCTCGCTGAGATCGAAGGGCGGCAGCAGGAAATCAGGCGCGACATCGCCAAGGAGATTCACGATCAGGATCCGTCGATGATTAGCGCGGCCCTTTCCTCGGCGGTAAAGGCCGCGCGAGAGCAGCAACAGGCCGAGACCAACTGGCTCTATAGCACGGCAATCTTTGAGCCGGGGCTATCACCGGAACAACGCCGCCTCCTCGCCGATGCGGCGGTTGTCGAACTGGGGCTAAGTGCGCCGAAAGGCGAAACGCAGCCAACCGAGCGCATGGTTGCCACCCGATGAGGAAGGGACGCTTGGCACGATGAAGGAAATTTTGTCCGATTTCGGTGGAGAGTGACGACCCTAGGCAAGAGCCCTGTTACCCCATGAAAACGCGCCGCCCAGCCTATCGCCCCCAGCGCACCGCGATTTGGCTGGTTACGTTGCTCGCAACGGCGGGCGTAGTCCGTTCGCAAAACACCAGCGGCTCCGTGGGGACGATCGGATCGGACGGACGCTACCCGGTTTATCTGGGCCAGAGCAGTAACTACCCTTCCGATCTAAACGGCTCCCATAGCTCAAGAGACGACTGGGGGCCGCCGCCGGTACGGCCCGTTTTTTTCCCACCCCCGCCGCCTCCGCTGGAGCGAGTGGCCAAGCCGATCGCGGCGGATATCCGGCGACGCTATCCGGCGGTGGAAGCACTCGGGGAGTTTGCCGCGGAGCCATTCTACCCGGCCCTCGCGGGACGACTGGACCGCAACGAATTAAAGCCCGCTCAGCGCACCGCCCTCGACCGCTATCGAGCGGACAAGACTGCGCTCCAACATGAGCTGCGCACCGAACTAACCTTTATCCTGCAACAACCGGCACCGGCGCGCTTGCCCTTGCTGTCGGACCTCGCGCGCCGGCAGGACCCGAAAATCGCGGAGCTGGAGAAACGAGCGGAAGCGCTGCGGGAAGACCTCACCAAGAGCAGTTACTCGTGGAGCGACCTGCGCGAGTGGAAACTCGGCGCGGCCCGGACGAACGAGTCGCCCAGCGAGATCGCGCGCGTGATGCTCGATGCGGCGTATTTCCAAAGCGGCCTGAGCGCACCGCAGCGAGCGCTGCTGCGCGAGATCGCGGTCGAGGTGGTGCGGGGCGGCAAGGACACCGCCGCGGCGTTTGCGGCGCAGCCCTATGTGTTTTTCTCACCGTCGCCGGCGAGAGTGTCGTTTCCGTCGGATATGTCGGATTCCGTCGCGGCGAAAATCGCGCGGTACGACACGCGTAAATCAGCGCTGCGCAAAGAACTTTACGACGCGATCTACCGCGAAGACTCAGCGACGCTCGGGATGAAGCGCGGCTTCGTGCTGCGGGCGCTCGCCGAACGGCAGGCGCCGGAGTTTGCGATCCTCGAAGAACTCGCGGAGGAAATCAGACGCGAGCTGGCGCCGATGGCGCCACCGAAGCGCATGGAGTCGGTGGTGGCGCTGCCGATGGGACTGGAGCAGCGGGCAGTGACGATTTTCCGGCGCAACATCGCGGAGCAAAAGCGGATTCGGCGCGAGTTAATGGCGATCCAAGCCCGCTATCCGACACTGCGGATCGCGGGGTATTTCGAGCGCAATGGGTTTCGCCATAAGATCATGCCCGCAAGCTCAGGAGGAGGGTACGTGGTTGGTGCGTGGCAGAACGCCACGACGGAACTGGCGAATCTCGCCTCCCAATACGAGCGCACCTTGGACGGCCTGAACGCGGAGATGGTCGAGGTGCGCAAAGAAATCACCGAGCGTGTGGTCCGAGGCGACCCGTCGGAGGTTGATCTGGCGATCGCCGAAGCATCGCGGAAGGCGATTGAGCAAGAGACGGATGAAGCGATCGACGACTATTTCGTCGCGGTCTTCGAACCCGGACTATCGCAGGGGCAGCGCCGTCTGCTGCTGGCCACGGCGGTGGAGAAGCTCGATCTGCCCCTGCCAGAAGGGGAGTTGCAGCCGACCCGCAAACCGGCGAACTATTTTGGCGCGATGAGGTAAGCGGGCACACGGTTAACCCAGCGCGGTCGATTACTTGGTTGTCACGTTTCCCCTCTCAAACGACACTCTACCGTAGCCTCATGACTCCGTCGTATACCCCCGGATTTGGTCGCTGGTGTGGCGCTCTAGGCCTCGCCTTGGGACTTGTTGTTACGACGACGTTGGACGCACAGGAAAACGGGACAACCGGGGAGTTTCGGATGCCCACGATCCCGGATGCGCCCGCCATCCCCATCACCCCGGCCAAGCCGCTACCCGTCTTTTTTCCGCCGGTCCCCCCACCGCTCGAACGGATCACCAAGCCAACGGGCTCGATCATGCGGTTGAGTTATCCGGCCTCGGAAACGTTAAGCGCGTATGTGAACGAGCCGTTTTATCCCGCGCTCGCGGCCCGGCTCGAGCAGATGGAGATGACCCGGCGGAAGCAATCGAACCTCGACAAATATCGAGAGGACAAACGCACCGTGCTGGCCGAGTTGCGTACTGAACTCGCGTACATCCTCCAGCAGCCGGCCGCAGCCCGCCCGCCCCTGCTGGCCAAGCTCGCGCAGAAACAAGACCCGAAGATCCTGGCCCTCGAAGCCCGTGCCGAGGATCTGCGGCGCTCACTCACGGACGGGGACTATGAGTGGGGCGCACTGCGCGACTGGAAGCTGGGCAATACGAAGACGGCGAGTGAAACGCCCGGCGAGGTGCAGAAAGTCATGCTCAGCGCGGCGTTTTTTCAAAACGGTCTGAGCCTGCAACAGCGCGGGCTGCTCCGGGAGATCGCGATCGAGATTTCGCAGGGCGGGAAGACCGCGGAAGACGCGATGGAGGCGCAGCCGTACATTTTCTTTTTCCCTTCACCCGCTCGGGTACGATTTCCCGAAAAGGTCCCGGAGGCCGTGGCGGCCAAGATCGCGCGGTACGACACACGCAAATCCGCCCTGCGCAAGGAACTCTACGACACGATCTACCGCGAGGATTCGGCCTGGTTCGAGACGACGCGAAGCGCCGCGCTGCGGAGCCTCGCCGAGCGACAAGCCCCGGAATTCGCCATTCTCGAGGAGTTGGCCGAGGAGATCCGTCGCGACCTCGCGCCCATGCCGCCGCTGCCGCGCATGGCTCCACTCGTGCCGCTGCCGCCGGTGCTATCGCAGAAATTGACCGCGATTTTCCGCCGACATACGACCGAGCAATTGCGAATCAAGGACGAGATCGGGAAGATTCAAGAGCGATACCCGAAACTCCGCCTGAGCGGCTATTTCTTGCAGGGGCGATTTTTCTACACCGTCAAGAACGTGGGCTCGTCCAGCTTCAATTCCTATCGGGACACGGAGAAGATTCGGAATGAGGCGACGGAAGAATTGGTGAAGCTAAGTAAAAGGTACGATCTCGTCATCGCGGGCTTGGTCGAGGAGAGCACTGCGATTAAAAGAGAGTTAGCCGAGACGATGAAGACCAAGGATACGTCGGAGCTAAGTCTCGCAACAGCGGAAGCTGCGCGCCGCGCGATCGAGCAAGAGACGGATGACTCGATCGACGAGTACTTCGTCGCGGTCTTCGAGCCAGGGCTTTCGCCACCGCAGCGCCGCCTGCTCTTCGATGGCGCGATGGAGAGCTTGGAAATGCCGTTGCCGGGCGGCGAGATGCAGCCGACGCGACGCATGGGGATGGGAATGCGATGATGAGTCGTGACGGGCGGGGAATACGTCCCGCGCGTCTTGCTCATGGGAATATTTTGTCACGATCCATCGCGGGTGACGATTACCATAAAATAACCCCGATTATGAACTCGCTTGTTCTAACTTTGGTCCGTCGCGGTTTGGGTGGGTGGTGCGTCGGTGCGTGCCTGGCGAGTACTTCGATGTTGCACGCGCAGGATGACTACCGCGACCGGATGCCCTCATCGCCGGGGCCATTCGGGTCGGCGTCGTCGTCTTTTCCCGACACCCGGTCCGCCGAGGTCACACCCCTCCCGGTATTTTTCCCGCCGACTCCACCGCCGTTGGAGCGCATCGTGAAGCCGATGACAGAAGGCAGGAGCATGGCTTATCCGGCGTCCGAGACATTGAGCGCCTACGTCAACGAACCCTTCTACCCTGCCCTCGCCGCGCGGCTGGAGCTCAATGAGATGAGCGGCCGCAAGCGCAGTGCCCTCGACCGCTACCGCGAGGACAAGCGCGCGCTGCAACACGAGTTGCGGACGGAGTTGTCGTACATCCTCCAACGGGAGCCCGCCGCGCGGCAGCCCCTCCTCACCGCGCTGGCCAAACGACAGGAGCCGAAAATCGCGGACCTCGAGGAGCGCGCTGAGGAGTTGCGAAGCTCGTTCAACAGCCGCGATTACGCGTGGGGAACTCTGCGGAAATGGAAGCTCGGCCACACCGAGACGGTGAGCGAGACCCCCGCTGAGGTTTACAAAGTCATGCTCAGCGCCGTGTATTTCCAAAACGGTCTGAGCGCGGCGCAACGCGCGCTGCTCCGCGAGATCGCCATCGAGGTCGCGCGGGGTGGTGAGACCGCAGCGGACGCGATGGAGGCGCAGCCGTACGTCTTTTTCTCGCCTTCACCGGCGCGCGTGCGGTTTGCCGAAAAAGTGCCGGATGCGGTCGCGGCGAAACTCGCCCGCTATAACACCCGGAAGTCCGCCCTCCGAAAGCAACTGTACGATGCGGTCTACCGTCAGGACGCCGCGTGGTTTGACCTCTCGCGTATCGCCTCGCTCGCGTCACTCGCCGAACGGCAGGCACCGGAGTTTGCGGGCCTCGAAGAACTCGCGGAGGAAATTCGCCGCGACCTCGCGCCCATGCCGCCGCTCCCACGGCTAAAGCCCCTGGTGGAATTGCCGCCCGTGCTCTCGGAAAAGCTCACCGCGCTGTTTCGACGCAACACCACCGAGCAAACGCGCATCAAGCAGGAGATGGGGAAAATCCAAGAGCGCTTCCCGAAACTGCGTATCAGCGGCTACTTCGCCCAGTCGCATTTTTACTCCCTTGTTTCGTATGTGGGAGACTACCGCTACTTTTCCACGGAGGTGCAAATGAAGACCAACGAAGCCCGGCTAGAAATGGCGGAGTTGAGCCGAAGCTACGACCGTGTCATCGCAGGGATGATCGCCGAGCGCGCCAGTCTGCGCGCGGAAATCGCCGAGGCCTTGAAGACCAATGACCCCTCCGAATTGAATCTTGCGCTCGCCGAAGGCTCCCGCCGAGCCATCGAGCAGGAGACGGATGACTCCATCGACGACTACTTCGTCGCGGTCTTCGAACCCGGGCTCTCGCCGGGGCAGCGCCGGCTACTCTTCGATGCGGCCATAGAAAGCATGAAGTTGCCGCTGCCGGGAGGAGAACTGCAGCCGACGGAGCGGAGCATGGCGCGGAGATAGCCGGGCCAACGGCCAACCGCCAAGCTCCCGTCAACTGTGGATTTTTCTAATTCGCTACCCTGCCCGAACACAGCCAAATCCACGGCCGCTCCTCGTCACTCTTCCTCGCGGGCGACGGGCAGCGTGAAGAAGAAGGTCGTGCCCTGGCCGGGCGCACTTTCGACACGGACCTCGCCGCCGTGGGCTTGGACGACGTTCTTCACGATGGCGAGGCCGAGGCCGGTGCCGCCCTGCTCGCGGGAGCGGGCTTTATCGACGCGGTAGAAGCGCTCGAAGACGCGGGCTTTGGCCTCAGCGGGAATACCCGGGCCATTGTCGCGGATGAAGAGCTCGATCTGTTCGTCGCTGAGCTTGCGACCCCCCACGGTGACCCGGCCGCTATCGGGCTGGCCGTACTTGATGGCGTTATCGATGAGGTTGGAAATCACCTGCCGCAGACGCTGGGGATCGGCGTGGGCGGCGAGTTCGTCGGGCACGAGATTTTCCAGCTTCACGTTGCGAGCGCGCGCCATGATGCCGAAGTCGTCAAGGGAATCCTGGGCGGCATCGCGGAGCGGGAGCGTTTGGAATTTCAGTTCGATGCGACCGGAGTCGAGCCGTGCGAGGAGCAGAAGATCGTCGATGAGGAGCGTGAGACGATTCGCATGCTTATCGATGATCTCGAGGAAACGATTGGCGACGGTGGGATCGTCTTTCGCGCCGTCGATGAGGGTTTCCACCGAGCTCTTGATGAGCGAAAGCGGCGTCCGCAATTCGTGGCTGACGTTGGCCACGAAGTCCTGACGGACGCCTTCGAGTTCACGCAGGCGAGTGACGTCGTGGAAGACCAGCACGGCGCCGGCGGCGGCGCCGCTGGGATCGCGCAGGGCGACGGCGCTGATTTGGAGGACCTTGGCCACTGGCCCCTCCAAGCGCACCTCGTGCTCCAAGACCGTGCCTTCGGTGACGACGCGGGCCGCGAGCGCCGAAACCTCGTGATGCCGGATGGCTTCTAGGAGAGTGCCACCGACCATCATGCGGGAAAAACCAAAGACGGCCTCGGCAGCGCGATTCGCGAGGACGATGCGGCCCTTTGCATCCAGTACGACGAGGCCCTCGATCATGCTATCGAGCATGGCTTCCATGCGGGCCTTGTGCTCGTGGAGCGCGGCCGCGTGGGTGTCGCTAAGCGAGGCCAGCACCGCGGAGTGGCGGGCGCGCTCCTTTTGCAACTTGGAAGCCAGCGCCCACGTCGCGAAGATCGCGGCGGTGGCACTGACGAACAGGAAGAACTCGAGCGCAGTCATAGCGGCCCTAGGGTGGGACCGAGCCGGGGGCGGGCCGCAAGGACTTTCGCCGCGCCCTGGCTCATCTCACTCACTCTTCGGCGATGAAACGATAGCCGACGCCGCGGATGGTTTCCAAGAAGCGGGCGGTGTCACCCATCTTTTCCCGCAGCCGACGCATATGGGTATCGACCGTGCGGCTATCGATGGGATTTTCATAGCCCCAGACATCCTGCAGGAGACGCTCGCGCGTCTGCACGCGGCCGCGGCGACGGGCCAGAAGCTCGAGCAGCTTGAACTCGGTGGCGGTGAGCGTGACGGGCTCGTTGGAGATTTTCACCTCGTGGCGCGGGACGTCGATTTCCAACTCGGCGAAGCGGAGCTGCGTGACGGGATCATCGGCGGCCTTCATGCGCGCCAGCAGCTTCTTGATGCGGAGCACGAGCTCGCGCGGACTGAAGGGCTTCGTGACGTAGTCGTCCGCACCGAGTTCCAAGCCGAGCACGCGATCCATCTCGGCGGCGCGGGCGGTGAGCATCAGAATCGGGATCATCGCCGTCGCGGGATCGCGGCGGAGAATCTTGCAGACTTCGAGGCCGTCGACTTCGGGCAGCATGAGATCGAGGACGATCAAGGCCGGACGCTCATCGCGCGCGGCGGTGATGGCCTTGGCCCCATCCTTGGCAAAGATGGGCGCGTAGCCCGCTTCCTTGAGTTTGAATCCGAGCACTTCGAGCGCATCGGGCTCGTCGTCGACGACTAGAATTTTCTGCTTGGTCATGCGGTTTTCTGCCCAGAGTGGCGGATGTCCTTAGCTTCGTAGAGGTAAACGACCTCTTCGGCAATGTTCGTCGCGTGATCGGCGATGCGCTCGATGGACTTCGAGATCACCATGAGGTGAAGGCAGCGAGTGATGGTGGTGGGGCGCTCGACCATGTAGCTGGACAATTCGCGGTGGAGTTGGCGATTGAGGTCATCTACGTCGGAGTCGCGCGGGACGACCGCGCGGGCCTTTTCCGGCTCGCGGTTGACGAAGGCGGTGATGGCGTCGCGCAGCATTTCCAGCGACATGGTGGCCATGCGCGGAAGATCGACGTAGGGCTTGAGCTGGGGCTCAGTGCCGAGATCGATGGCGCGGCGCGCGATGGTGACGGCCTCGTCGCCCACGCGCTCGAGGTTCTGCGAAATTTTCATCGCGACCGTGATAAGGCGGAGCTCGGTGGCGAGCGGGGCCTTGGCGAGGAGGTGGAGCGCGGTGTCGTCGATCTCGATCTCGTATTGGTCGAGGATGTTGTCGTCCACCTGCACCTGCGCGGCGAGCGCATCGTCGCGCTCGACGAGGGCGCGCATCGCACGCGCGACGGCCGACTCGGCATGGCTGGCCATCGCAAGGAGGCTCTCCTTGAGATGGGTCATCTCTTCATTGTAGTGCGTCATGATGGGCATAGGGCGGCTCAACCGAAGCGGCCCGAGACGTAGGCCTCGGTCTGCGGGTTGGCGGGATTGGTGAAGATATTGCGGGTATCGGCGTACTCGATGAGGCGGCCCATGTAGAAGAAGGCCGTCTTGTCGGAGCAGCGCGCGGCCTGCTGCATGTTGTGCGTGACGATGATGATCGTGAAGCGCGTGCGCAGTTCCTGGATCAATTCCTCGACCTTGGCGGTCGCGACGGGATCGAGGGCGGAGCACGGCTCATCCATCAAGATCACCTCAGGCTCGACGGCGATCGCGCGGGCGATGCAAAGGCGCTGCTGCTGACCACCGGAGAGACCGAGGCCGCTGGCGTCGAGACGATCCTTTACCTCGTCCCACAGGGCGGCGCCGCGGAGGGATTTTTCGACGATCTCGTCGAGCTGGGCCTTGTCGTTCTTACCTTGGAGACGGAGGCCGAACGTGATATTTTCGTAGATCGACTTCGGAAACGGATTGGACTTCTGGAAGACCATGCCAACGCGCTTGCGCAGCTCGATGACATCGACATCGGGCTGATAGATGTTCACGCCATGAATCTTGATCGAGCCCTTGGCGACGCGGGTGCCATCGATGAGATCGTTCATGCGATTCAGGCAGCGGAGCAGCGTGGATTTGCCGCAGCCGGAAGGCCCGATGAAGGCGGTGACCTTCTTCGCGTCGATTTTGAGGTTAATATCGTGGAGCGCCTGCGTGGCGTTGTAGAAGAAGTCGACGTGCTCGATATCGACCAGCGTCTGGGCGGCGGCCACGGACGCGGCACCAGGCCCGCTAGGCGACGGAGCGGAGACGGTGGGCGGACGAACAGCGGTCTTTTCCGCCGACGGTTTGGACGAGGCGGACGCAGAAGGAGGGGAATCCATGACAATGGGTGCGGAAGCGGCGGTTACCATTTGTAGCGATTACGAAGGTTGTTGCGAAGCAGAATGGAACTCGTGGCGATGATCGCGACGACGACCAGGAACACGAACGCGGTGCCGTACTGCACGCGCTCGGTGTATTCGTTCTGCGGGATCTTGGAGCTGACCACGTAAATGTGGTAGGGCAGCGCCATCACGCCTTGGAAAAAGAAGTCACTGACACTCGACACTTCCCACGGAAGCTTGTCGCGCACGACGTAGGCGGCCGTGAACATGATCGGGGCGGTCTCGCCGGCGACGCGCGCGATACCGAGAATCGACGACGTGAGAATACCGGGCATCGCGTAGGGCAGAACGTTCTTGCGGATCGTCTGCCACTTCGTCGCGCCGAGGGCGAGGGAGCCCTCGCGGAAGCCCTTGGGCACGGCCTTGAGCGACTCCTCGCTGGCGGTGATGACCACCGGGAGGACCATGAACGCGAGCGTGAACCAACCGGCGATGAGGGAGACATTCCACCCGAAGAAGATCACGAACATGCCGAAGCCGAAGAGGCCGAAGACGATGGACGGGACGCCCGCGAGATTGAGAATGGCGAGGCGCACGAAGCGGATGAATTTTCCGTCGCGCGCGTACTCGTTGAGATAGACGGCGGCGCAGACGCCGAGGAAGAGCGCAATCGCCATCGAGCCCACGACCAGCAGCACAGTGCCGACGATACAGGGGAAGATACCGCCGGCGGAATAAACGTAGCTCTCGTGCTTGGCCTTGGCGGCCTCGGGATGGGCGGCGAGATAGGCGCGGTAGTCGCGGTCGCCCAACTCGTGCTTCTTCCCCTCGAACTCAAAGACGTGCAGCGACTCCGGCGACTCGGTGAGAAAGGCGGTGTTGATGAACGGCGCCTCGGCCTTGAAGACCGTGCCGGCACCGCGAAAGACAATACTGCCGAAGACGCCCAGACCGCAGATCAGGACGAGGTACGTCGCGGCGCGAAAAAGCCAGAAGGTCAGCTTCTCCCAGCGACGGGCGGCATTGGGCTGGGATTGAAAGAGATGGACGGCGGGGGCGCTCATGGATCAGCCGATGGAGATGCGGTACTTCCGCACGATGCCTTGGGCGGCATAGTTGATGACGAGGGAAACGAGGAAGAGGACGAGACCGACAACGAAGAGCGCGCGGTAGTGAATGCTGCCGTGAACGACCTCGCCCATCTCCTGCGCGATGATGCCCGTCATCGTGTGGACGGGCTGGGTGATGACGGCGAGGCCGGCCGTGAAATCCGGAATGGCGATACGATTTCCCGCGCAGAGCAAGACGACCATCGTCTCGCCAATCACGCGACCGAGGCCGAGGAGCACGGCGGAAACGATACCGGAGAGCGAAGCGGGGACGATGATCTTGGTGATCGTCTGGAGCCGGGAAGCGCCGAGGGCGAAGGAGGCTTCCTTAAAGGCGCGCGGGACGTTGTTCAGGGCGTCTTCGGCGAGGGTGAAGATCGTCGGCACCGCGATGAGCGCGAGGAGGCAGCCGGCGGTGAGGATATTAAGGCGCTCGCTGTACGGGAACCCCGGCACCCAGGAGAGCGACGGCAGCTGCGAGAGCGCGCGGAGGGCCTGGCCGAGAATGGCGATGCCGAAGAACCCGAGGACGACGGACGGAATCGCGGAGATGAACTCGATACAGGGCTTGATGAACCGCTGCTCGCGGAGGGTGGCGATCTGGTTGACGTAGATCGCGGCGCCGACGCCGAGCGGGACGGCGAGGAGCAGCGCCACGATGGAGACCATGAGCGAGCCCATGAACAGCGGGATGACGCCGTACCAATCCTGCCAGAAACTCGCGGTGAGCCATTCCCGACCGAAGATGAACGACGTGAACGCCTGCGACATCGGAACGGGCTTGGCGTAGTCCCACGTCTCGACGCTGCGCTCCGTGACGGAGAAGGTGCCGAGGTACTGGCGGGAGAGTTCCTTGAACCGCTCCATCCGCGGACTCAATTCCGGGACGGGCAAGGCGGGGGCGGTCTCGATGACGGCGGCCAGTTCCTTGGCGAAAGTGCGACTGGCATCCTTGTAGGCGGGAAAGGTGCCGGTGATGGCCTTGAGCTCGGCGGCGAAGTCGACGGTCTCGATCTTGACCGCGTCGGCCTCGGCGCGCTTACCTGCGGCTAAAAGTTGGCGGCGCTCCTCGATCTTATCCTCGGAGATGAGGGACTTGGTCTTGATCGCGATGGCTTGGTCGCCGAGGTCCGAGACGAGGGAACGGAGAGGATTGACGGTGGCGGAGAACCTATCGGCAAACTCATCGAAGCCCACAAGGGTCGCGTTGGCGGCCTCGAGGGTCTTGCCGGACTTCGTCATCGCATTGAGCTGGCGCAGGCGGAGATCGGCGAGATAGCGATTCAGCGCGGAGTGGCCATCGGCCTGCTCGCGGATGAGATCGACGTACTCGAGGCCGGCCTGCCGGTAGACCGTGAGGTTGTGGCGGTTCTGGGAGAAAAAGCCGAAACCCTCGCGGAAGAGGAAGACGGTGATGAGGGCGAGGACGACGACGGCAACCACGGCGTTGCCGCCGAAGAAGGTCTTGATGGCGTCGTCCAGCGTGAGCCCGAGCAGCTTGAGCTTGCGCTTGGTAATCGCAAACTGGACCGGGGAGGCGGTGGTGGTTAACTCACTCATGCAATAGCAAGCAAGACGGAGGTCGGCAACCGCTCCGTCAAGCGGGGCACTGTTACAATGCAGTGACGGGAGTGTAACGGGCGGAACGAAAGTGGGAAACCAGACCCAAAACGCAGCGCAATGCGGGGATAGAACGGAGCAAGTGAGTGAAAGGGAGGGGAAAGGAGGCCAAGGGAGGGCGGAAAGTGACGGAAAGAGGACGGGGCGGGTGAACGGGGGGATTGCGGCTGATTGCGGTGGGTGGAGGGTGGTTTTCAGTGGGGAGCGGTGGGTCGGGGGCGGTTCAGGATGGTTTTGGCGTTGAAACTGCATGAGGGCCTGCTCGCATGGGGGTGTACCCGGTCCCTGCGCGTTGGTTTGGCTCTCCCCTGCCCCTTTTCGCCATGAGTGACGTCCGTGCTATGTTTCGTGTGCCCCTTCGAGGGTGGATCATCGCTGGATTGGTCGCGGTGGCGGGACTGACGACGGAACTGCGAGGGCAAGGCTCGACCCCGCCGGACGGGCTGGGGTCGTATTTCCGGCCGCTCACGATCTGCTTTCCGCTGAATCCGCCGCCGCTGGGGCGGCCCATTACGAAGTTCAGCATCGGGCTGCGGACCGATGCGCCGGCGGAACTCGCGGCCTATGTGAACGAGCCGTTTTACGCGCCGCTCTCGACCTGGCTGATGCGGAAAGAAATGCCGGCCAAGTATCGCGCGAGAGTGGATGCGTTTCGCAATGAGCGCGCGGAGTTGCTCGGAGAGTTGCGCGCGGAGATCGCGCGGACGCGGATTATCGACCCGCCGGCGCGGCGCGCGGCGCTCATGACGCTGGCGAAAAAGCAGGACGGACGGCTGACGGCGCTCGAGGCCTCGGCGGAGCAATTGCGCGGGGACCTCGTGACCTCGGAAAACGACTGGAGCGCGCTGCGCGAGTGGCGGCTGGGCGGGACGGGGTCGCGGGGAGACTCGCCGATGGAGATCGCCTGCGTGATGCGCGCGTACGCGTATTACCAAGCGGGGCTGAGCCCGGCGCAGCGGCGGCTGCTGCGCGAAATCATGGTCGAGGTGTACGCCGGGGCGGAGGATGCGACGAGCGCCGCGGCGGCGCAGCCGTTTCTCTTTTTCATGCCGGAGATGACGCGTATCCTAATGCCGGATACAATCTCGGATGACGTGGCGAAAGCCATCGCCACCTTTCAGACGAAAAAATCGGTGCTGAAAAAGGAACTCTTTGACGCGGTGCTGGAGGCGGAGAATGCCAGCTTCGGCTTCAGCCGCACCGCGACCCTGCGGACGCTGGCGGGCAAGCAGGCGGCGCGGTTTGCGGAGGTGGAGAAGATCGCGGACGAGATCCGCGATGGGATCGTGGCGCTGCCGGAACTGGGGCCGTCGCTCGCGCAGTCGCCGCTCTCCCCCGCCCTCTCGCAGCGCACGGTATCCGTCGCGGAAGAGCGCGCCAACCTGATGCGCGACTCCCGCACCAAGATCGAGGCGATCCTTGCGCGCGTGGACGGGACGCTCCCCGTGAAATTTTCCTACACGCTGGATAGCGAGGGCATCAAGGTGCAGCCCAGGCCGATCTACTATGGCGGATCGCGCCTGCCGAAGGACGACCCGCGGGTCGCGGCGGTGGTGACCGAACTCACGCAGGTGGGCAATGAGCACCGTACGCGCAACGAAGAGCTGATGCGGGAGTATGAACAATTGCGCGTGGCGATCGCCGATAGCCTCGGACCGAAAGCGACGGGCCTCGCGGTGGATCAGGCGCTCGATGGCGTGGTGCGGGCCTACACGATGCAGGAAAACGAGGCGGCGTACGCGGAGTATCGCATCGCGGCGTTTGAACCGGGGCTGTCGCCGGCCCAGCGGCGGCTGCTGTTCGAGGGTGCATTGGAGAAGCTGGAGCTGCCTTTGCCGCGGGCGGAGTATCAGCCGACGCGGCGGCCGGATGGGTGGTGAAGGGGACTAGCTGAGAGCTCAGAGTCTAGAGCTGAGAGCGCGGAGCCGAGACGGGACGCGGAGGCGCGGGGATGGGGAGACGCGGAGAGCCGCAAGAGCGCCGAGGTGAAACGTCATCTCCGAGTGCTTCTGGGCGGAGAACGGCGTGGCGTGCAGATTTTCAGGGGCGTCCTCCCAACGGCGCCCGGAGGTCGCCGTCCACCCCAAGGCTCGGCGTCGGTGCTTTTCCCAATCCGCTTTTTTTAGTCGATAAAGGGGAGCGATATACTGCTGGATTCTTCGCTGCGCTCAGAATGACAAAGGGGTAGAATGGACGTTCGTCCTCAAATTTTTAGGCAAAAAAAAGCGCGCCGAGGGAATCGGCGCGCTGCGGGGCTGACGTTTCGAAAGGGCTTTAGCGGATGCTGACGTAGCCTTCCTTCTCGACGATCTTCTGGCCTTCGTCGGAGAGGGTGAACTCGAGGAACTTGGCGGCTTCGCCGGTGGCCTCACCGTTGGTGTAGTAGAACGTGGGGCGGGCGTAGGCGTACTTGTGAGACTGGACGGTCTCCTTGTTCGGCACGAGACCGTCGATGGCGACGACCTTGAGACCGGGCGTGTTCATGTAGGCCATGCCGACGTAGCCGATGCCATTGGGATTCTTGGCGACTTCGGCGACGATCTGCTCGTTACCGGCCATCTTCTGGGAAGACGCGGCGTAGTCCTTCTTGTTCATCGCGAGTTCCTTGAAGTCCTTGTAGGTACCGGAGGCGGTGTTGCGGGTGTAGACGGAGACCTTGCCGACCTGGCCGCCGGGGATGGCGGACCAATCGCTGACGTCGCCCGTGAAGAGCTTTTCCACCTGGGCCTTGGTCAGCTTGCTGATCGGGTTGGCGGCATTGACGACGATGGCGATGCCATCGTGCGCGACGATGGTGGGGGTGAGCTTGACGCCCTTGGCGAGGGCGCCGGACATCTCGACTGCGGTGGCGCGGCGGGAGGACATGCCGATCTGGGCGGTCTTGTCGCTGACGGCGGCGATGCCGGTGGTAGAGCCCTCGGCGGCGATCTCGAAGGAGACGCCGGGGTGCTTGACGACGTAGGCTTCCTTCAGCGTCGGGACGAGCTTGGCGCCGAGAGTATCGGAACCCTTGATGACGAGCTTCGTATCGGCGCGGGCGAAGCCAGCGGCGGCGAGGACGGACGTGAGGAGGAGAATGGATTTTTTCATGAAAGAAACTTTTGAGTGAGGAGACGTGAGGAGGGATTAGAACTTGATCACGAGATCGAGCTGCACGAGCTGGGTGTGATCGACATTGGCGAGGGTGTAGGTCAGGTTGTTCTGCATCGCCTTCGTGTTGAAGTAAGTGACGTTGAAGTTGGCGAAGTCGGTGAGGTTGTAGCTCGCCGCGACTTTCCAGCCCTGCTGGGAGAGCTTGCCGAAGCCCCAGTCGGAATCGTTGGTGTTCACGTCGGAAGAGCCGAGGCCCACGCGGCGGTAGTCGAGCTTGATGCTGTAGTCGCCCTGCACCTTGCCCTGACCGAGGGCATAGCCGATACCGGCGACCCAGGCGTACGGATCATCCTTCCAACGGGCGAGGCTGAGACCGTAGGTCTTGGCGACGCGGTTCTCGGACTCGAAGTTGTAGACGGAATCCCAGTAGATCTTGAACGACGTGCCGTCGCCGGCGACGTTGGCCCAATTCACTTCACCCGCGAAGGTGGCGAGGGAGAGGTAACGGACGGAACCGTTGAAGGGATTCTCGTTGGTCGCGAGGTCGATGCCGGAGGCGTTGTACTTCGAGAAGCCGGGGGCGAGGATCACGCTGTTGGGAACGTTGCCGATCGAATCCTTGCCGAACCAGTGGGTGTAGACAGCCTGCTGCTCGAAGAGCCAGGCATCGCGGCCGAGAGGACCAGGGGTGCGCTCGTTGCGATCTTCCATGATGTTCTGGAGAGCGCGGATTTCGAAGGTGTCCTTGGGGCCGATGAAGGCCTTGTAGATCTCGGCGGCACCCTGCGGATTGATGTCGGCGTCCCAGCGGAGCTCGGTGGCGTAGAGGGGATTCTTTTGCTTACCGAGGACGAAATTCCAGTTCAGCGTGGGCTGGTAGGAAACATAAGCGCGAGCGAGGTAGATGCCGTAGTCGTCGTTGTTGCCCTGGAAGGTCTGGTTGCCGGAATCGGCGGCCTGGCCGGTCTCAAGGGCAAAGCCACCGCCCCAGCCCTTTTGCAGGAGGAAGTCGCCGTTCAAGCGGAAGCGGAAGCGCTCGCGGACGCGTTCGTTGGTAACGACGGGCGAACCGGTGGCGACGGAGGGAGCCTGCGTCTCGTACTGGTGGCGGAGGCGGATATCGCCGGAGATTTTGAACTCGGAGTCCGAGGAGCTGAGATTGAGCTTGCCGGCCGGAGTGGCGGCGAAATCGCGCACGAGATCGGCGCGGATATTTTCGGCCTCTTGGTCGGTGACGATGCCTTTTTTCACCAGGAGGTCGATCAGGGCGCCGCTGTCCTGGGCGATGACGGGCGAGACCGCGAGGAGCGCGCCAGCGAAGAGCGCGAAGCATTTGGATTTCGAAGTGAGCATGATGGTGGCTGGTTCTTTCGGTGCTAGGGATTAGCGAACCGGGCCATGATGGGGGGCGATTGTTACGAACTGATGGCGGCGAGGTGACGAACCCGCAAAAGGGACCGACAAGCCTTTGCGTTAACGGCGCGGGAAAAAATGAAGGCCGCCCAACCCCTTGGGCGGCCTTCGCTGACCAGCATTGACCTGCACTGAACACCGCACGGCGAACCGTGCGCTGTGACTATGACCTATGAACCAACTAACGCGCAGAAAGACGTGGCAGCCGCGCGGGACGTTCAAACGGGGCGCGGCGCGATGCGCGATGTAACGCGGGCGTAACAGATAGAGGAGCGAGCGTGAGCCATAGGGACGAAACGCGAAGGCGCGAAGAGCACGCGAAGGATGATAGGCTGGGCGCGTGCGAAAGCGGCAGGACCGCACTGAAGTCCGCACCGAAGTCGCCATCTACCTCGAAAATACCCGCGACGTTTATGTCGCCACGGGCTTTTTCCGCTTCTCAACGAGGGCGAGGAGGAGGTCGCTCTTGGAGAGGCTGCCTTTAAGGAGGCCGTCGGCACCGACGACGGGGAGGCGTTCCGCGACGATGCCGAGGAAGCCGCCGAGGGCTTGGGCGAGATTTTGCTCCGGCGAGACGCGGGGGAAATCCTCGTGGAGGATGTCGCGCGCGATGACGAGCTCGGCGAGGTCGGGCTCGCCGAGGTAGGGTTTGATGTCGTGGAGCGAGACGACGCCGAGGAAGCGACCGGTGGCGTCGACGACATAGAGATTATTGACGCGGACCCCGAGGAACGTTTTCGCGATCTCGGCGAAGCGGGCGGTCTCGCCGATGATCGGGGGCTTGCCGCGCATGAGGTCGCTGACGCGGGTCTCGGCCGAGAACGGAGCGACGGACTCGGCGGCCTGGGTTTTGCGGCGGAGAGATTCGCTGTAGAGGGAGCGACCTTCGAAGCCGCGCGCGGTATAGTACGCGATCACGCTGCAGAGCATGAGGGGCAAGATGATGTCGTAGCTGAGCGTCATCTCGAAGAGCATGATGACGGCCATGACCGGCGCGCGGCTGGCGGCGGAGAGAAACGCGCCCATGCCGACGAGGGCGAAGGCGCGCGGATCCTGCGCGGCGGCCGGCCAAATGGAATGTACCAGATAGCCGAAGAGGTAGCCCGAACTCGCGCCCATGAAGAGCGAAGGGGTAAACACACCACCGGGCGCGCCGGAGCCAAACGAGGCCATCGTGGCGAGCCACTTGCAGAGGGCAACGCCGAGGAGGAGTTTCCACGCGAGCTGGCCGTTGAGAATCTCGACGACCACGGAATAGCCATTGCCCGCGACGCGCGGGACGGTGATCGCGATGGCGCCGACAAGGAGGCCGCCGAACGCGAGGCGCGCGACGAGGGGAAACTTGAGCGAGACGAAGAAGCTTTCCGCCTGCCGCAGCGAGCGGAGAAACCACGGCGCGAGCGCGCCGGAAATCAGGCCGAGCAGGACATAAGGACCCATCTCAAGTGGCGAATTGAGCTGAAACGCCGGCACGCGGTAGAGCACGTGCGCGGAGGTGAGCACGCGCACGGTGAGGGTCGCGATGACGGCCGACACCGCGAGGGGCCCGAGGCTCTCCATCGCGATCGTGCCGAGGATGATCTCGGCGACGAAAAACGAACCGGCGATCGGAGCATTATACGCCGAGGCGATGCCGGCGGCGGCGCCGCACGCGACGATGAGGCGGAGCTGGGGCGGGGTGAATTGCCGCCACCGCCCGATGAAGGACGCGAGGACGGCGGCGAGCTGCACCATGGGACCCTCGCGACCGATGGAGCCGCCGGAGCCGATGGAGAAGAGGGCGGCGGTGCTCTTGACGAGGCTCGCCCGGATGGGGACGTGGCCATTGCCGATGGCGATGGCCTCCATGTAATCGGTGGAGCTCTGGCCGGGGGCGAGGCGCTGGCCGAGCAAAAGAATCAGGCCCGCGCACGCGCCACCGAGGGCCGGGACCAAGAGACAGCCCCACCACGGTAGACTCTGCATCGACTCGACCACGCCCGTACCAGAGCGGCCGAACCAATCGTGCACACCTTCGGCGAGGCCCGTGAACAGAAGCGAGGCAAGCGCCCCGAGGAAGCCGGCGAGCGCGGCCCAGAGGAGCGTGATCTGCCACTCGGTGGGCTGAAGTTTTTCCTGAATCCAGAGGCGCCACCGCAGCAGCCGCATGAGACGCTGCAGGAGATCCTTGGCAGGATCGGCGATCTTGAGCGGCTTCATCGCAGGGCTCCCGTTCTACGTCGGAATGACGAATAACGAAGGCCGATTCCCGCGTTCCGAATTTCGAATGATGAAAGATCGACCGGGCGCGAGGGTGAGCGGACCCCGGTGGCGAAAGCAGAAAGGAGAAGGTAAAAACGACCGGGCGCGAGAGCGGTGAGGTTCGCGATTGAGGCGGTCGATGGCGTCACGGTTGCCGGAAAACTAAGCTACCCACGCGCCAAAACAAGCTTGGGGGCGGACAATTTTTACGGGCGCGGAATCGGGGTTTCCCCGGAGAAGAAGATCGAAACCAGTTTTGAGGCAAAGATAAGTGAGGGCGGAGTCGCTTTCGTTTCGCTCGTCGGCTCGCGCAATCTAGTGAAATTCGCTCGCCAGTCAGCACAGTGCGGGAGGGTTGGCGTGGGCGGTGTTTTCGAGGAGGCAACAAAAGAGAGTAATGAGAACAAGGAGGCCGGATTAGTTTGAACAGAAGAGAACGAAGGAAACGAAGAGCTCTGCGTGACGAATAACCAAGGTGTCGGGGGGCAAAACTTTTATCACAGAGAGCACAGAGAGGCACAGAGAGTTTCAGATCTTCCCGCGCACAGGGCGTGGAGGAAGGTGGATCGATGGCGTCGCGGCTTGCGCGCGGAGAGTGAGATTGGCAGTGATGGGGGATGCGCTTTCGCGGACTTTTTATCGGGTTGATGAGTTGGGTGTGGGTAGTGGGTTTGGCCTCCCCTGCCCTGTCGCGAGCGCAGGGGGCGGCGGTGGCGCAGATCCCGGAGCTGGTGTCGGCCATTGCGAAGGCGCGGGCGGTGATCGAGCAGCAGATCGTGCCGAAGGCGCCGGGCGTGGCGGTCGCAGTGGAGATCGACGGGAAGATCGTGTGGTCGGAGGGATTTGGCTACGCGGACCGGGAGAAGAAAATCCCGGTGACCGCCGTATCCAAATTTCGGATCGGTAGTATTTCGAAGTCGTTCACGGCCGCGGGGCTGGCGCTGCTCGTCGAGCGCGGGCAGCTCGATCTCGATGCGCCGGTGCGGAAATTTATCCCCGATCTGCCGGCCACGTATGCGCCGATCACGACGCGGATGCTGGGCGGGCATCTCGCGGGCGTGCGACACTACAAGGGGAATGAATTTGGGCTGAACAAACCCTTTGCGACGGTGCATGACGGGCTCTCGATTTTTGCAAGCGATCCGCTGCTCTCGAAGCCAGACTCGACATATTTCTACTCGACGTACGGGTGGACGGTGATCAGCGCGGTGATGGAGGTGGCGGCGAAGCAGGAATTTTTAGCGTACATGGACGCGAACGTGATCAAGCCGCTGCACCTCGAACACACGAGGCCGGATCGCGCGGGCGTGATCGATCCCGAGGTGACGCAATTCTACATCAACGACAAGGACGGGAAGACCGTGATCGCGCCGCCGGTGGATGTGAGCTACAAGTGGGCGGGCGGCGGGTATCTCTCGACGGCGGAGGACTTGGTGCGCTTCGGGACGGCACATCTGGCGCCGGGATTTCTAAAGAAGGAGACACTGCAGTTGTTGTTCACGCCGCAGAAAACGTCGGACGGGAAACCGACGACGTATGGCATCGGCTGGGTGGTGCGGACGGATGCGCAGGGTCATCCGACGATGTCGCACACGGGCGGCGCGATGGGCGGGACCTCGATTTTGTTAATTCACCCGAGCTCGAAGACAGTGGTGGCGATGGTGTGCAATCACCGGGAGTCGCCGTTTTCGAAGGGAAATAGCGAGGCGGTGGCGGAAATTTTTGCGGGAGTGTTTGAGGCGGGGCGAAAATAACCCGTACCGGGTCGATGCCGCAGCGAAGGAAGTGCGCAGGGATAAAGAGGTATAGTCACAGGGGCCAAGAGTGCGCGCCGCAGCCGATCACGTCGCGACGAGAGTAATCTCTAGGGGTGCCGCGCATGCGGTTTGACTGGAGCTTACGGCAGTTCGTACACCTCGACAAGAGCGTCGCCGGAAGTGGCGCCGACGCCAGAGACCTGGACCGTGTAGGCACCCGGTTCGAGCGAGACGACAACGGCGGCGTCCTTCGAATTGTTGGCCAAGTTGAAGGCACCCACGCTGAAGAAGGTAGCGACCATTGCTTGGTCACCGCCCCAATTATCGTTGGCAGTGAGCGCGGTTTGACTGCCGGCACGGATGACGGAGAGTTGCGGATCGGCGAGGACGCCGGTGCGGCCAAAGGCACCCAAGCCCGGCCCGATGGCGCGGATGAGGAGACGCTTCGAAGTGTTGCCGGAGAGGACGAAACCGGCGACGAGATTGGCTCCCGGGCCGACGGGCGCGAGGGCAGAGACATTCGTGAGGCGTCCCGTGCTGGTGTCGGCATCATAGATCTCGACTAGCACTGAACCGGTGGGCGGGCCGTTGCGCGCACGGACGATGGCGGAGTAACTACCGTTGGCGAAACTATTGAGGGCGGCAGAATCTTCGCTCGCGGGCGGCAGGGTAAAAGCTCCGACGCGGGTCGCGGCCGCAGAGATTTGCGGCGCATTGGGCGCACGGTCCCATCCCTCGTTAACAGCGATAGGTGTCTGACCCGAGTAGATGCTCAACCCGGGACGGGCAAGCGGGATGAGGCCGAATTGCGCCAAGGCGGGGCCGACTGCGCGAACGAGAAGAGACTTGTTGGTGCCAGACGCGAAGAAGCCGACAGTGAGTTCCGGGCTCGTGACCGAGAGCACGGACAGGATGGAAAGATTTGCAATGCGGCTCGCCAAGATGGTGACCGTAATCGGCAGTGTCGTGACCGAGCCGGCTGAATTGGTCGCGACCACCGTGTACTCGCCGGCATCGCTCTCCATGGCGGCAGGGACGGTGTAGCTCGAACCGACCGCGCCGGTAATGGCGATGCCGTCCTTCATCCATTGGAAGGACGGGGCTGGAGAGGCGATGATAGAAACCGTAAGGCGGAGTTGAGCGCCCGCAGAGATGGTTTGCGCGACGGGAGAAACGGCGATGAGGGGGCGCGTGGCCGGGGGCAGCGTCTTAGGGTCCCGAGTGGTGAGCAAGGTGCCAAACTCACCAACCGCGACCGCGTAGTCAGGGGCGGCGGCAATACCGTAGATACCATTATTCGTGAGACGCTCATCGGGCGTCCAGATGCGGCCGTCGGTCGAGGACAGGAATGCTCCTTCGCTGGTGGCCGCCACCCAGCGGTCGCTCAACCGCTGCACGCAGCGCATGGCACCAAGGTAAGGTGTGCGGAGCGCGGTCCATAGGACGCCATCGGTAGACGTTTGCAGCGCACCGGTGGAGATGAAGTTGTTGCCTTCGAACGTGGCGGAGCCATTGGTTGCGGCGACCAACAGTCCATTGCTGAAAGCGATATCGTTGAGCGACGGCGAACCGGAGAGTGTGAAACTCGTCCAATTGACGCCATCGGTGGAGCGCAGCACCGGGCCACTGAATGGTGAAGTGGAAAGGAAGAAGCTGCCGTTAGCGAAGCGCACGCCATAGTAGTTGGCAGACGAAGTTCCGGCTTGGACGTCCCACTTTACGCCATCCGTGGAAGTCATGGTGCCGGCGCCAACTGCGACAAATCGGCCAGCGCCGTAAGCGATTCCCTGCCAAGAAGCACCGACGGGATGGTCGGCGCGCTGCCACTCGACGCCGTCACTCGAGTAGACGATCACCCCAGCCGTACCCGCCGCGACGAAGCGGCCGGAGCCGTACGCGATCTTGGTTAAGACGGAACCACGTACACCACTGGATTGTTCCTGCCAATTCCAGCCGTCCAAGGAAGTGTAGATCGCGGCGATACGGCCTTCATTAATACCCTGAATGGGGAGGTTCGTGGATTTGTCAGCCACCGCCACGAAGAGGCCATTAGCATAAACCACGTCGGAAAAATGTGGGCGATCCGCGGGCCGGCTGAGCAGCGTCCACGCCGCACCGCCATTAGTCGTCTCCGCGATCAGACCGCCCGAGCCAAAGGCCATCACGCCGGTGTCGGTGACCAAGAGTGAGGTAAGCCAGTCGCGGCGGGTGATAGATGAGGTCTCGGGAAACGGCTGAGGCGTCCAAGTTAACCCGTCTGCCGAGGAGAAGACCGAGGCGTTGTTACCGGGGATCACGAAAGAGTTGGTACCCACACACAGGAAGCGGCCATCACGATAGGTCAGGGCCCACACGGTGGAACGCTGGCCCAGCTCGGACTGGGTCCATGTATTCCCATCGGCGGACGTCACGGTGATGCCATCGGAGCCGGCCGCCACCCAGCGAGCCGAGCTCCGAGCGGCGGCGTAGAGCCAAGTCTGTCCCGTCCAGACGGTGCGCCATGTGGTCGCGTCGGACGAGACCATCAGGATGCCGCCACCGCCGGCCACGAACTGGCCGTTGGCAAAAGAGACAAACGACAATTGGTAGCCACCACGATCCACGGTTTGGCGCGTCCACGTCCGGCCATCGGGGGAGGTGATGATATTCTCACTAGTGGACGAACTAAGGCTGCGTGACACGGCGACGAAGCGGCCCCCGGCGAATATAATACCGTTAATATCGGGCGCGATCGAAGTGACGTAGGGATGCTTTTCCGCGGTCCACGTCACGCCATCGGAAGAGGAAAGGATCGCACCGAACTCGCCGACGGCAACAAAACGATTAGCCCCGTAGGCGACGCCGTAGAGCTTGACCGTGACTCCGGAGATGCGCCGCGTCCAGTCCTTGCGATTGGGCGAGGTGGCGATGAGACCCGCGCCGCCAACCAAGACCGTCTGGTTGCCGCCTTGAACGGAAGCGTAAATCGTCGCTCCGGCCGTGATCGGCGTAGGCGAATACCATGTAGTGGCGCGCACGGTGGTGGGCCAGAGGCACACCACGGCAAAGAAGATGGCAAAGACGGAACGCATGAGGGGTGAAGTGAAGCCAGCCAGGTCGAGAAGCGCGGAAAGTAGACGTGGGGTCACTCCCGGCCAAGCTGAGGGGCACGACTCCACCAATGTGTAATTATAGCGTCAAGGCCGGGACGCTATATTCTGCTTAATAAAAGAGCCCCAGAAGCTCTGCCCATATGGGCCTGCTTGCTCAATCCAGCGTATACGGCTGGTCGGGCTCGGCTTCGGGCTCGGCGTGGGCGGTGAGGGTTACGAGGCTCTTGAGCGAGGTGAAGTGCTGGCTGAGATCGAAATCGCCGCCGAGGCCGCCGATGAGTTTATCGAAGAGATCTTTCTTGGAGGCCTTGAGGGCTTGGATGCGCTCCTCGATGGTGCCGGCGGTGACCATGCGGTAGACGAAGACGGTACTCTTCTGGCCGATGCGGTGGACGCGGTCGACGGCTTGGGCCTCGACGGCGGGATTCCACCAGGGGTCGAGGAGGAAGACGTAGTCGGCGGCGTGGAGCGTGATGCCGGTGCCGGCGGCTTTGAGCGAGACCAGCATGGCGGCGGCGCCTTGGGCGTTTTGGAAGCCTTGGACGGGCTTCAGGCGGTCGAGCGTCATGCCGGTGAGTTCGTAGCGGGCGAGGTCCGGGAAGTGTTTCGCGAGGGCTTCGCGCACGCGGTCGAGCAGCATCACAAACTGCGAGAAGATAACGACTTTATGACCGCTGCTCACGATCTCAGTGAGCTTTTCCACAAGGAGATTGATCTTGCCGGAGTCGGTCAGCGGGGACTTGAGCCACGGCAGCATGTCGGGGTCGCAGCACGTCTGGCGAAGACGGGTGAGCAGGGCGAGGAAGCCGAAGCTCTTTTCGCGCATAGCGGCTCCGACATCGTCGCCGAGGCGCTCGAGGCCCTCGGAGCAGATGCGGGCGTACTCGGCGCGCTGCACATCCGTCAGCGGGCAGATGAGGTCCATCTCCATCTTGGGCGGGAGCTCGGTGGCGACCTCTTTCTTGGTGCGGCGCAGGATAAAGGGAGCGAGCTGCGCGCGGAGACGCGTGAGGGTGGCCTCGCGGTCGGCGGTGAGCGCGGCTTCAAACGAGGTCCGCGAGCCGAGCAAGCCCGGCAGGAGGAACCGGAAGATGCTCCAGAGATCGAGCTGGCGATTTTCCAGCGGCGTACCAGTCAACACGATACGATGCTGGGCGCGAACGGCGAAGCAGGTCTGCGTGATCTTGGCGTCGGGGTTCTTGATGAACTGGCCCTCGTCGAGCACCGCGTAGCCGAACTCCACCTGCGGGAGCATAGCGCGGTGCTTGCGCAGCTGCGTGTAGCTCGCGAGCCAGACGCAGTGATCTTTGCGGTGATGGAAGTCGTGGCCGGTCTTCAGCACGTCGACGTGCAACTGCGGGAAGAACTTGGCGATTTCCTCGCGCCAGACCGGCACCACGCTGGCGGGGCAAACGATGAGATGCGGACGCCCGGCGACGTGGCGCGACGCGAGCAGCGAGAGGACTTGGAGGGTCTTACCGAGACCCATCTCATCGGCGAGCAACCCGTGGCAACCGACATCACACAGGTGGTGCATCCACTCCACGCCGCGGCGCTGGTAAGGACGCAGTAACTCAGGCAATGCGGGTGGGGCCGGAGGCGGCGCGAGCAAAGTCTGGCGCCACGACTCGATCTCGGGCGAAAGCGTAAGCTTCAGCCGGGCATCGTTAAACAAAGAAAAGATCAGGTACGGCGAGAGGTGGCCGCTCTCGGCGGCATCGGAGCCCTGGGTCTCCTCGACGTTCTTCTGCCATGCGGTGAACGTATCCCACTTGTCGGCAGGCAAAGCGACGATACCGATGTTGGGGAGGATGACCGGCTGGCCGTTGCGCTTGAGCAGGGCATTGACCTCGGTGTCGGTGAGCATGCGCTCGCCGGCGCGGAAGATCCACCGGAGGTTGAGCGCGGCATGCTCGGAGCCGGGGGTCTTGGGCGCGCGTTCGGCAACGGCCTCGATCTCGATCGCGCGGGTGCCCTTGACGAGGTTGGCGGACTTGTCGTCGAGCTCGATGGCGAAGAGCCGCTTCCACGCGGGGAGGACGGTCTTCAGGAAATTCGGAATCTCCACCAACGACTCCATCACGTAGATGCCGGTCTCTTGATGGTAGTGGAAGTGGGCCTTTCGCGCGTAGGCCGCGAGGCCGATCAGCTTGGCGCGCTCGCCAGAGGTGACGTGACCGTTGCCGTTGGCATGAGCATCGGGGCCGAGCGCGGGATGCTTGGTCTTCTTATCCGCTTCGAGCCAAGCAGCTTGGAAGGTGAGGCCGGAGGTCTTGGTCTTGAACACGAGGACCAGCGTGCGAGACGGGCCGTTGTGTGAACCAACCGCGCCGCCCGCAGCTGGCGCGGGTCGCGCGGGCGCATGGCCGTGCCCATTGCCCGAAGCGGCCGCCGCCGCGCCGCGACCAAAGGTCTGGCCGTGGCCGTGCGAGCTGTGATGCGAAGAGGAGTGGCCGTGGTGCGAATGACCTTGGGTCGGGGCGTGCGTGTGGGATGCGCTATGGCCGTTGCCGTGACCATTGCCATTCGAGGGCGAGGCGTGGCCGTGGCCGTGGCCATTGCCGTTGCCGTGGCCATTGCCGCCGGCGGGGGTCTTGGGCTCTTCGCCAGGGAGAGGGGAAATTTCATCGGCGACCAGCTCCTCGATCTCATGCAAACCCGCAACCGCCAGCGCATGAGCGAGTTCGCGGTCCGTGGAGGACGAGCGGACGGTGAGACCGGCACCCGACCACTCGATCACGGCGTACTCGTCCTTCTTGTCGATGCGACGGTGGACGATCGCATCCTTATCCGTCAGTTCCAATTCCCTCACTTCGCCGTCCCGGTAAATCTGTCGCCCAGCCTCTAGTTGCGCAGCGGTGAACGACTCCGCCCAATCATTCTCAAGTTGACCAAACCAGAACTCGAGGGAGTGAGGTGTATAGACGCGCTTAGGGCCGTGAGACTGCATTCGCGTAAAAGGGGCGAACCTAAAACGCGTCTTATCCGGTGCAATCCCTAAGTGATGGGTAGTTCCGCTCCAGCTACATTTGCCGGTATCGTAACGAGATCGCCACGCATTCGGCACATGCGAGTGCCACAATCCGCCCGCCAATCAGCCCAGTCTCAACCGTCCAAACCACCTCTCACCCAAGCCGCGCTCAACTGTGAAACTCGCGCTCGTCACCGAAACTTTTCCGCCGGAAATCAACGGGGTCGCGATGACGTTTGGAGTGATCGCTCGGGAGTTGGGCCGCCGGGGTCATTCCATTTCAGTGTACCGCCCGCGACGGGATGACCTACCCTCTTCGACGACGCACCCCGAGTACACCGAGATACCGCTGCCGGGGCTGCCGGTGCCGGGCTACCCGCTGCTGCGCTTCGGGCTGCCGGCGAGCGGGACCCTGCGTCGGCGCTGGCGGGCTGAGCGACCCGATCTCGTGCACGTGGCGACGGAAGGGCCACTAGGAGCATCGGCAATTAGCGCGGCGCGAGCGCTGGGCATACCGGTCACGTCGAGTTTTCATACCAACTTTCACGCCTATACCCAGCACTATGGGTACGCTTCGCTGCAGCGCGTCGCGCTTTGGTGGCTCCGCCGCGTGCACAACCGCACGGCGCGCACCTTCGCCCCGACGACCGAGCTGTGTGCCGAACTGGAGGCCCTTGGATTTCGCGATCTCGCCGTGCTCTCGCGGGGCGTCGATACCTGGCAATTTCACCCCGCCCGGCGCTCGGGTGATCTGCGCTTGAAGTGGAATGCCGCGCCGGAAAATCCCGTCGTGATCCACGCGGGCCGCATGGCGCCGGAGAAAAACTATCCGCTGCTCTTCGAGTGCTTTGCCGCGATGAAGGCCGCCAATCCCCGCTGCCGCTTCGTGCTCGTGGGCGATGGCCCGCTGCGGGCCAAGCTTGAGCACGACCATCCGGACTACATCTTCACGGGCTTCGTGCCGCGGGACGAACTCGCCCGGCACTACGCTTCCGCCGATATCTATATTCACGCCAGCCTGACCGAGACATTTGGCAACGTCCTCACCGAAGCCCTCGCGAGCGGCTTGGCGGTCGCCGGCTTCGACTACGCGGCGGCGCGGCAATTCATCCAGCATGGCCACAATGGCTTGGCGGTTCCCTCCGACCGGCCCGACATGCTGCTCGCCGCAGCCACGCGCCTCGCCACCGATGCCCCGCTCCGCGCCCACCTGCGCGCCTCCTCCCGCTCCGCCGTCGAACCGCAATCGTGGGAAACGGTGATCGCCCATTTTGAAGCAGACCTCGCGGCAGTCGTCGCGCGCGCGCACTCCACTCCCCTCGCCCAACCCGTCGTCGTATGAAGCCTGCTCGCATCCTCATTCTTACCGCCGGCTATGGCGAAGGCCATAACGCCGCCGCGCGTGCGCTCGTCGCCGCTTGCGATGCCGCGCATGGCCCGGGTACGGCGCTGCTGGTCGATGCCTTTGCCCTCGCTTCGCCGCGCTTCAACAACTTCGCCCGCAATTTCTACATCGGGATGATCAACCGCACGCCGCGCCTCTGGAGTTCGGTCTACGCCTGGGTCGATCGGAACAAGGTGTTTCCCGGCGGTTTGGCGTTTCTTCGCAGTGAGATGGCCGTGCTGGAGCGCATCATCGCCGCCGAAAAACCCACGGCCCTGTGTAGCACGTATCCAGTCTACGCGTACATGCTGGAGAAGCTGGCCCGCTCGGGGTATGATCTTCCGGCTCACTTCAATGTCGTCACCGACTCCATCAGCATTAACTCGCTCTGGTGGCGCGCGAGCTGCGACGGCTGGTTTTTGCCCAACCCCGATTCAGCCGATGTGCTGCGTCACGCTGGAATCGATGAGTCCCGCCTGCACGTCTCGGGGTTTCCGGTTACCTCGTTCTTCAGCGAACACGCCACCGAGTTTCAGCCGCCGAGCCTAGCCGGCGGAGCCACGCCCCGTGTGCTCTATATCATCAATTCGGGCACGCGTTTCGCCGAGGAGACAGCGGCGGCGCTGCTCGCCGAAGCGGATTGGTCCGTGACGATCGCGGTGGGTCGCGACGAAGCCCTTCGTCAGAAACTACAAAAACTCACGGCAGGCCGGATGCACCCAGCGACGATTCTTGGTTGGACCGACCAGATTCCGCAGTTGCTGATGACGCATCACGTCGTCGTGAGCAAAGCCGGTGGCGCGACCACGCAGGAAGCCATCGCCGCCCGCTGCCCGATGATCGTCAACCAGATCGTCCCCGGCCAAGAAGAGGGCAACTACGAGCTGCTGCGGCGCTATGGCGTCGGAGGACTCGGTGAGACGCCCACTGCCATCGTGCACGAATTGCGCCGGGCCTTTGCCCAGCGCGGTTTAGTCTGGAATCAGTGGCGCACCACGCTGGCCGGCCTCGCCCGGCCCGAAGCGGCGCGGCACATCGTCACGCACATTCTGCACGGCACCGGCTTTCCCGCGCGCGCCGCCGGACCACACGCGAGCTCCGAGCCTGTCCCCTTGCCCCTGCGACCCGGTGCGGTTAGCCCGACAACCGCATGAAGATCCGTTTCATCTTTAATCCCACGTCGGGCCGTAATCGCCGCCGCCCGCAACTCGCCTCGATGCTGCGCGATTTTATCGCAGCTCACGCGCTCGACGCCGAAGTGCTGACGACCGAGGGCCCGGGCCACGCCACCGAGCTCGCCCGCGAGGCGGCGCGCGGTGGCTGCGCGCAAGTCGTCGCCGTCGGCGGCGACGGGACGATGAATGAAGTTGCGCAGGCATTGCTGCACACGCCCACCGCCCTCGCCTTGGTTCCCTGCGGCTCCGGCAATGGCCTCGCCCTGCACCTCGGTCTGCCCACCTCGCTTAGCCTGGCCCTCGATCTGATCGCACGTACCGCGGACCTCGGGCGTATCGCTGCCGTGGATACAGGGGCGGCCAATGGCAAGCCGTTCTTCAACGCGATGGGCCTCGGGCTTGATGCGGATATCTCGCAGCGTTTCAATACCCTCACCCAGCGCGGCCTGCCCGCGTACGCCCGGACGGGCTGGAGTGCGTTTCGGGAGATTCGGAGCGAGAGCGTCACGATCACCTCTGGTGCACAACGCGAGACGCTCGACATCCTCCTCGTCGCCGTCGCCAACTCCGACCAATACGGCAACAACGCCCGCATCGCGCCCGGCGCCCGCGTCGACGACGGTTCACTCGATCTGGTTGCGGTTCGACCCGTCGGCTTTTTCGGTGCCGCGGCTTTGGCGGCGCGTCTTTTCGCCGGGCGCTTCGACACCAGCCCGAGGGTGCGGCGCTTCGCCGGGGCGAAGTTCGTGATCGATCGCGCTACGCCGGGACTCATCCACACCGATGGCGAGACCCACCAGACCAGCGCGCGGGTCGAGGTTGTCGTGCATCCGCGCAGTCTGCGCGTGCTCGTGCCGGCCGCGAGCCGTGCGGTCACCTTTATCGACGCCCCGGCCCCGACTCGCCTCGCCTTTTCACCGCCATGAAAAAACATCTGCGCGTTCGCACCGTTATTCTTTCTGACGTCCACCTCGGCACCTCCGAGTGCAAGGCCCTCGAGGTGAATCATTTTCTCCGTCACGTCCGCTGCGAAAAGCTCATCCTCAACGGCGATATCATTGACGGCTGGCAACTCCGCCGCGGCGGCAGTTGGACAAAGGCCCACACGCGTTTCGTCCGCATCGTGCTCAAGAAGCTGGAGAAGCGCGATACCGAGGTCATCTATCTGCGCGGCAATCACGACGACATCCTCGCGAGCTTTTTGCCCCTCGATTTCGAAAACCTGCGCATTGTGGAAGACTACATCCACGAGGGACCGCAGGGGCGCTACCTCGTGCTCCACGGCGATGTGTTCGACACGATCACCAAAAATTTCGTGTGGCTCGCTCACCTCGGTGACTGGGGTTATCAGTTCCTTCTCAAACTCAATCGCGCCTACAATGCCTGGCGCGCCTGGCGTGGGCTCGAGTATTGGTCACTCAGCAAGGCCATCAAGGCCCGCGTAAAACAAGCCGTGAGCCACGTGGACGACTTCGAGGACCATATCGCCCAGCTCGCCCGCGAGCGCGGCTGTACCGGCGTGATGTGCGGCCACATCCACACCGCCGCCGACAAGCGCATGGGCGACATCCACTACCTCAACAGCGGCGACTGGGTCGAATCCCTCACCGCCCTCGTCGAGCACTTCGACGGCCGCTTTGAGTTGATCAGCTATGCCGATTTCATCCGTCAATACCCGGCGGAGTCGGACGAAGGTGCATTGGATGAGTTGGCCACGGAGAGCGGGTCCAGTATTTTAGTTCAGGGCTGAGAGCCGCAAAGGTCGGGGGGGTGCGGAGCAGACCCAGCCGTCATTTTCTGTCTTTCGGGAAAAGGAGCTTGTCACAATCCGGCAACCAGTTGTCGGTTGCAGCTCAAAGATGAATAAGAGGCCATTCAGCCGAGTTATATCCCAACCCACCACTTGGTTTGGCTGGATAGCGTTATCCGCCATTGTTCTGCCAGCAATTCTGCTCGGCCCTTATCTGCCATTTCATGATCTCGTCGCTTTCGTCGGGCTGGACACCTACCCCTCTAAGCAAGCTTCGGGGCCATTTCACTTTGAGGTATTTCAATTTACCTACTTCCTGCACCTGGTAATCTCGCGAGCGCTGTCTGCACTTGGCCTCGGAGCGGGTCCACAAATAGTCTTCTTTTATCTTCTTCAAGCGATCACCTTGTTCTGGATCATGTGGCGCTTGGTCTCATGGCTGTTACCGGATGCTTGGTGGGCCAGTATAGCGATCGGCGCTGGAGCCCTTTGCTATTGGGAGGGCCAGTTCCTGTGGGGCGGACCCCTGCCATTTTCGCTGGCCGGTCTGGCGATAACAGTCGTGGTTTACCTAACGTTGCGCGAAATCGAGCGGCCGAATTCCGCTGCGGGCTGGGCGGTGCCGCTGCTTCTAATTTTAAGCTTATGGAGTCATCCCTTCGCCCTTCCGTTCGGTTTGCTGGCCCTCGGTTTTCGCTGGGTCTTCTGTCCCGCCCGTCGCTGGCAGAGCATAGCGACCGCTGGCGCCCTCATATTATTCGGCTTTGTGATCGTTCGTGATAGTCCCGACCCGGACAACGCGCGTGAAAAATTGTCAGTCGCGCTGACGGAGTTTCACTTCGAACAACTCTTCACTCGCCTGAAGCAGGCCGTGCAGGCCGATTTCTTGGTAGCAAAGTATCTGTTCGCCATCGATTCGATCTGGCTTAGCGGATATCTTTACTTTGTCGCGATTGTCCACGTGGTCGGATTCATTGCTTCCCCGGCGATCCTGTTTTTTACTAAACCGACGCCTCCGGTTCGAGCGCTGATGTGGCTGGTTCTGGTTGTGGCCTTGGCGTATGTATTCACTCCCACACTCGAGGCCCTTCTACCCTGGTGGCCACAACGCATACTGGCAATTTTTAGTCCTTTCACATTTGTCGCTGGTATCATCGGGCCGTGGTTCTTGATTCAGGCCAAGTGGCCGCATCTGTTGCAACGTTCGTCACCTCGGCCGACGTGTGCATGGCTCGTGCCGGCGGGGTTGCTGGTCGGCATCGTGGCGGTCCAGTGGCCCGTGATGAAACTGTCGGCGGACATAAAATACAACTACGAGAACTTACGGTCCGAGTTTATGAAAAGTAAATTATCCAACGCTTACATCGTAGTATCGGGCGTAAAGAATGTCGAACCGTTCTACTTACGCGCGGTGCCATTTCTGCTTTTCAGCGACAGCGCGCTCGTGGAGCGAAATATTTTATTCTGTACCGAATGGCACGTCCAGTCGCGGCACCCCACGCGGTTGGCCGAAAGCTGGCTTGAACTGGGGCGCAGCCGCTACGAGGCGAAATTTAATGCCCAGTCCGGCAAACTGCGCGTCGACCTCAATGCCATTCCGGTTGGCGAAGCAGCTTTCCCGACGCAAAATAATTTGGTAGAAGATAAGGACATGGCCAAGCTCGCCCTCGTCAAGGGCGGCCTGCTGGTGAATGCAGGATATACTGACAGTGCCATCGCGCAGTACCGCGCTGCTCAGCGCCTCGATCCTCAAGATTGGTCAAGTTATCACAATATGGGAGTAATCCAATCCGGTTTAAAGCAATGGGACGCGGCCGTCCAAAGCATGGAAGCAGCCCTCAACCTTCGACCGGACTCTGCCGAAGCCTACGCGAATCTTGCCTGGGTTCAGATCGACGCCGGTCAAATTGAAGCCGCCGTGGCCAACTTCTCCAAGGCACTAGCGCTCCAGCCTAATTTCCCGAGGGCGCAGGAAGGCCTGAGAAAGGCCCGCGCGAAACTGAAATAATCACTCGTTCGGGCATTCCTACACCGGCAAAACGTGATACTTACAACTTCGCCAACTCCTCGCGAATAATCGCGAGTGAGCGGGCGACGGCTCCCGAGTTTTCTTTTCTCCACTTGCTCGCCGCGGCGGCGAGCGCGATACGACGGGAGGAGTCGCGGAGCAGTTCTTCCGCGCGTTGCGCGAGCGCCGAGGCGTCACCGACTTCAAGCGCGGCGCCGCGCGCGAGGAGATCCTGGGTGAGGGGGCGGAAATTGCTCATGCCCGGACCGAAGATTATCGGCTTTTCGAGCACCGCCGCTTCGACGGGCGTCTGGCCCTCCGTGTGTGGCGGGAGGCTCTTGCCCACAAAAACGACGTCGGCGAGTTGAGTGAGCTTGCGGAGTTCGCCGGTCGTGTCGCCGACATGGACGTCGATCTCGGCGGGAGCCGGGCCTTTCGAGCGGAAGTGAAAACGGAGCTTGGCCTTTACGAGCAGCCGCTCGATCTCGATCCGACGCTCGGCGTGGCGCGGCACCAGCAGGAGCGAGCAGCGCATCCCGCGCTCGCGGGTGAAGCGCAGGGCCTCGATCATCGCCGCCTCCTCCCCGGGCCAAGTGGACGACCCGAGCAAAACGAGATCACCGGGCAGGCCCACCTCGATGCGAAGCTTGAGCTTTTCCTCGTCAGTCAGAAGTGGGATCGGGACATCGAGCTTGATGCTGCCCGTGGTGGTGATGCACTCCGAGGGGACACCGAGGTCACGCAGTCGAGATTCATCCTGCGTCGAGCAGGCGAGCCACCGCGTGATGCCGTCGGTCATGAGGTGAGACACGGGGCCGAGGAGCTTCATGCGACTGAAGCTGCGGTCGGAGAGCCGAGCGTTGAGGCAGAGGACCGGCACGCGACGGCGCTTGGCCTGGCGCAAGTGCTCGGGCCAGCGCTCGCCCTCGGTGAGGATCACGAAATCCGGCGCGATGCGCCGCCAAGCGGTCGCGGAGAAGAGCCACCAGTCGATGGGAAAATAGCCGATGCCCGCCGTGATGCCGCGGTAGCGATCCGAAGCTAGCCGATAGCCCGTGCTCGTCGTGGTCGTGAGATAGACCTCTACACCGTCGCGCCGCAGCCCCTCCAAAATAGGACCAATCGCGAGCATCTCACCCACACTCACGGCTTGGAGCCAGACGCGGGGCGCGGTTTTCTTGCGCGTCAGCTGGGGATGGCGGCCAAAACGATGCGCGAAATTCTCACGGTAGCCGCCGCGCTTCCGCATGCGCCGGAGGTAAACGGGCAGCATGACGACCAACACCGGCACGAAGAGAATTCGATAAAACCAAATCATCACAAGCGGAGGGGGATTGCCCCAAAAACCGGTTCCGGGCGCAAAGGAAAAGTCGTCGCCCCGGCTTTTCTTTTTGCACCCGGCCCTTCTTTTTGCGGCCATTTCCTCATGCGTTCATTCCCCCGCCCTGCCCTGTTCGCGTTGTTTCTCGCTTTGGTGCTGCCGATGTTGGCAGCGATTCCGTTTCCGCAGGAGGGCAGCGACCTCAAGGCGGACCCCGCCGCGCGCTTCGGCAAGTTGCCCAATGGCCTGCGCTACGTGGTCCGCGCCAACGCCGAACCGAAGAATCGCGCCTCCTTTCGCCTGCTGGTCGAGGCCGGCGCGGTCCACGAAGCCGACGATCAGCAGGGCCTCGCGCACTTTCTCGAGCACATGGCGTTTAACGGTAGCGAGCACTACGCGCCGGGTACGCTCATCGAATTCTTTCAAAAGATGGGCATGAACTTTGGCGGTGATACGAACGCCAGCACCTGGTTCACCCGCACGCTCTATCTGCTCGAATTGCCCGATACGAAGGACGCCACGCTCACCGAGGGTTTGCGGGTCTTCACCGACTACGCGGGCGGCCTGCTGCTCAAGGCCGAGGAAATCGACAAGGAGCGCGGTATCATCCTCAGCGAAAAGCGCACGCGCGACTCCGTGGGCAATCGCACAAGCGTGGCCATGCGCAATTTTCTCCTCAACGGCACGGTCTTCGAAAAGCGCGATGTCATCGGCACCGACACCGTGCTCAAGGGCGCGCAGCGCGAGCGGTTCACCGATTTCTACGAGACGTGGTACCGGCCTGAGTTGATGTCCGTCGTCATCGTTGGCGACATCGATGCCGCCGCCGTCGAGAAGCAGATCATCGCGGCCTTCACCCCGCTAAAGGCCAAGGGCAAGGAACGCGCGCAGCCCGATTGGGGCAAGATACCGGAGCGCGAGGGCGTGAAGCCGTTTTACCACTACGAGTCCGAGGCGCCCGCGACGAATGTCCGCATCTCCACGCTCGTGCCTTACAAGCGCGAGCCCGACACCGCAGCCAACCGCATCAAGAATCTCCCCCGCGATCTGGCCCACGCGATCATCTCCCGTCGCCTCGCCATTCTGGCGAAGAAAGAGGGCGCGCCTTTCACCGACGGCAGCGCCGGTGCCGGGGAATCGTACAATTTCTATCGCGAGACCGCGATTTTCATGAACTGCAAAGCCGAGCAATGGGAGGCGGCCCTCGCCATCGGCGATCAGGAACTCCGCCGCGCGTTGCAGTTCGGCTTCCAGGACGCCGAGTTGAAGGAAATCGTTGCCCGTCAGATCAACGGTCTCGAGCAGGCGGTGAAAACGGCCCCCACGCGTCGCTCCGATGCGATTGCCGACGAGATCGCCGATACCTTGCTCGAGCGCGATGTCTTCACCACGGCGGAGGATGACCTCGCCCTCTACAAGCCAGCCTTCGAGAAAATCACGGTGGCCGATTGCCTGGCGGCCCTGCGCGCGGCATGGAGCCCGAAACACCGTATCGTGGCTGTGACCGGCAACGCCAAACTCGGTGACGCGGCCACGGCCGCCATCGCCGCGGCGTATGATCGCTGCAGTGCCACGCCCATCAGCGCGCCTGAGGCCATCGCCGACCTGAAATGGGCCTACACCGATTTCGGCCCGGCGGGCAAAGTGGCAAAGCGTGAGCGCGTCGAAGACCTCGACCTCACCCTCATCACCTTCGAAAACGGCGTGCGCCTCAATCTGAAGAAAACGGACTTCGAGGCCAATCGCATCCGCATCAATGTGCGCCTCGGCAACGGTTCGCTGACGGAGCCCAAGGACAAGCCCGGCCTCGCGACCTACACCAACCAGACCTTTACGGCTGGCGGACTCGGCAAGTATAATGTGGACGAACTCCGTCGCGTCACCGCCGGCAAGACGGTGGGCGCGGGCTTTGGCGCCAGCAGCGACGCCTTTACGTCGGGCGGCAGCACCAATCGCGAGGATCTACTCCTCCAACTCCAATTGATGACGGCCTACATCACGGATCCCGGCTACCGCCCCGAGTCCGCGCGTCAGGCCGCCAAGGGGATCGAGCAAATGTACACGAGCTTCGAGCACACGGCGAGCGGCCCCTACAATACCGAGGTCGCCCGGTTGCTGGTCAGCGGCGACACCCGATTTGGCTTTCCGCCCAAGGAAGAAATGATGAAGCGCAATCTCGACGAGGTGAAAGCCTGGGTCGGTCCCGAGTTGGCCAAAGGTGCCATCGAGGTCGCCATCGTGGGCGATTTCGACCCCGACGCTACCATCGCTGCCGTGGCCCAGACCCTCGGCGCCCTGCCGAAGCGCAATCCGAAGCCCGCCTACGATGAACTTCGCCAGGTCAAATTC
Organism: Opitutaceae bacterium; assembly: GCA_965227745.1. GTDB lineage: Bacteria > Verrucomicrobiota > Verrucomicrobiia > Opitutales > Opitutaceae > GAS368. The sequence goes on from OZ245769.1 coordinate 1,964,570, forward strand.
CCCTCCACGCCGTTCAGCCGGGAGTTCACTATCGCCACCGAGATCCCCAAGGCGGATGTGCGCCTCTACTGGCCCACGACCGACGGCACGGATATCAAGCGCACGCGCCGTCTCTCGCTCCTCGCTGAAGTCCTTTCCGACCGACTCCGCGTGAAAGTCCGCGAAGAACTCGGCGACGCCTACAGCCCCGGCGCGGGCAGCAACACCAGCGAGCTGTATCCAGAATACGGTTACATGATCGCCGGTACGACCGTCGAGCCCGCCAAGACCAAGGCGATCGCCGACATCATCACGCAGCTCGCCGCCGAGTTGTGTGAAAAGGGCGTGACCGAGGACGAGCTTGAGCGGGCCAAGAAACCCATCCTCACGAGCATCCGCGAGTCCTCCCGCACCAATGCCTACTGGATGGGCAGCGTGGTCTCCCGGGCGCAGGAAAAACCCGCCGTGCTCGATTGGGCCCGCAGTCGCGCATCGGACTTTGAAGCGATCACCGCCGCCGAACTCTCCGCCCTGGCCAAGTCTTACCTTAGTGGAGACCGGGCGTCACGCGTGGTAATCACCCCGGCTGGCAAACAATGACCGGCATGAGGCGTGCTGACAGGTGGCACCTACGAGCCGCGTCGGCTGCGCAATATTACCCGGGCGAAGGCGCTTGTCGGCGCGGTTATTAGTTCCCTCGTCACTCAACGCCGATGCATTGCCGATTCAGTTCGACCGCATTCTTTTCCGTAGCATGGGCGTTGCTCTTTACTCTCGTCTCCCTCCACGCGGCGCCCACCAGCGCCTGGCCCGTCGCCGAAAGCGATCTCCCCGCTCAGCCCGGCCTTCGCCAAGGGACGCTGCAGAATGGGCTGCGCTATTTGATTTTGCCCAACTCCGAGCCGCGCGACCGGATTTCGGTGCGGCTCGTGGTGGGCGTGGGCTCCCTGCATGAAACGGAAGACGAACGCGGCCTCGCGCACTTCGTGGAGCACATGGCGTTTCGCGGCACGCGCAAATATCCCGCTGGTTCGCTGACCGCGACGCTGCAGCGCCTCGGGCTCGGCCTCGGCCCGGACAGCGCGGCCTTCACATTCTTCGATCACACGACCTATCATCTCGAGTTGCCGGACGCGAAGCCCGCTTCGCTGCGGGAAGGGCTCAAGGTATTCCGCGAGTACGCGAGCGAAGTCACTTTCGACTCGGCGCTGATCGAGCGCGAGCGCGGGGTGATCCTGAGCGAGAAGGCCACGCGCGACACCCCGGATGCCCGCAATGGCGCGGCCAACCTCGCGTTCCTCTTTCCCGGCTCCCGGCAAATCGAACGCACTCCCATCGGCACCACCGAGTCGATCCAGACCGTCAAACGCGAGCGGTTCGTCTCGTTTTATGATGCGTGGTATCGGCCGGAGCGGATGGCGCTCGTCGTCGTCGGAAATGTCGAGCCCAGCGCCGCCCTGCAATTGATCGAGGAGGAATTTGGCTCACTGGTCGGCCGGGGCGAACCCCGGCCCGAACCCACGGGCATCGTGCCCGCCCGGGCCTCAACCCCGGATATCCGCATCTTTTCCGATCCCGGCTTGCTCGGCATCGGCCTGAGCCTGGAGCACCCCGTGGCGCGCCCGCACGGCGCGGATACACACGCCCGCCGGGTTCGCACCGTGCAGCAAGAACTCGCCTTTACGATGCTGCACCTGCGCCTCGATCGCCTCGCCCGCGAGCGCGGCGCGAAGTTCGTAACGCCGTCGGCGGCCTTCAGCCGCTTCCTGCCGGGCTGGCACATGGCCTCGATCAATGCCGGCGCGAAAATCGATGACTGGGCCGAAGTCGCCGCCAGCCTGGAGCGTGAGCATCGCCGCGCCGTGATCCACGGCTTCACCGCGTCGGAACTGCAAGAGGCCCGCGCCATCGCTATCGCCAACTACGAACAAGCCGCGCGCACCGCTCCCACCTGGCCCTCCGACTGGCTGGCCACGCGCCTCGTCGACTCCGTCGTCGAAGGCTTCGTGCTGATCGCGCCCGACACGCTCCAACGCGACATCGCCGCCGACCTCGCCGCCACGAACCTCGCCGACTGCAATCGCGCTTTCCGCGAAGTTTGGACGACCGCCGCGCCGCACGTTTACATCTCGGCGAATCCGGCGCTGAAATTACAGCCGCAGCAAGTCGCCGATGCGCTCAACCAAGCGCGCGAGGAGCCGGTCACCCCGCCCCTCGAAACGCCGCCGCCCGTATTTGCCTACACCAATTTCGGCCCCGCCGGGAAGCTCGTGCGCGATGAACCCGTCTACGATCTCGACCTGCGGCTCACCCGCTTCGAGAACGGCGTGCGCGCCAATTTCAAGGCCACCACGCTCGAAGCGGAAACCGTCGAGATCCGCGTACGCATCGGCGAAGGCAAGCTCACGCTGCCGGTGAATAAACCCGGCCTCGATGTCCTCGCCAACGCCGCCTTCACCGCCGGCGGACTCGGCCGGCACACGGCGGCGGAGCTCAGCCGTCTCCTCGCCGGGCGATCCCTCGGTTACTCATTTTCCGTCGAATCAGATTGCTCAGTGCTCGCCGCCCGCTGTGCGCGCAAGGATCTGCTCCTTTGCCTCCAAATCCTGACCGCTCATCTCACCGATGCGGCGTACCGCCCTGAATCGCTGCACGATGCCAGCGCGCAATTCGGCTCGATGTACGCCTCGCTCGCCTCGTCTCCGGGCGGCCCGATTTCGCTGCAAGCCCCGCGCGTGCTGTTTCACGGCGACACCCGGTTCGGACCACCTCTCGCCAACGAGCTCGGCGCCCGCACGCTTCAGGAACTCTCCGCGTGGCTGGAGCCGCAACTGAAGCGCGGCGCGATCGAGCTAAGCGTCGTCGGCGATGTCACGTGGGAGGAAGCGCAGGAGGCGCTCAGCCGGACCTTTGGCGCACTGCCGACGCGCAGCGAGCGCAGCGATACGCGTGCGCCGGCCGCGCTGAACTTTGCCCGCACCGTCCCGCCCCAAATCTACAGCATCGACCCGAAGCTCGGTCGCTCCGCCATCGCCTGCTATTGGCCGGTGCCGGAGATCAAAGATGCGCGCGACGAGCGGCGCTGCCGCCTGCTCTCGATGGTCCTGAGCGATCGCCTCCGCGTCCGCCTGCGCGACGAACTCGGCGCCGCGTACTCGCCATCGGCTAGCTTCCTCATCACCGAGGGATTCTCGAAGCTCAATTACTTTACACTCTACGCCGAGGTGGAGCCCATGCGCACGCAACAGGCACTCAAGATCATTCAGCGCGAAGCCGCCGCCCTCGCGGCGAGCGGACCGGAGGCGGACGAGTTTAATCGCGCCCACCAACCCTTTATCCACGAGATGTCGGACTACCGCCGGACCAATGCCTACTGGGGCGCGACCGTGCTCTTTGACGCGCAATACAATCCCGCCCGCCTCGCCGCCGCCCGCGACCGCACCGACGATGTCGCTTCGATCACGCAGGCCGACCTCACCAAGCTCGCCAAGCGCTACCTCGCGCCGAAAAACGCGTTCACTTTTCTCACGGTGCCGGCGATTTTTTCACCGGCCCCGGCCCCACGCTGAATTTCAAATTCAGCAGCGGCAGCAGGCAGAGCAGCCCAACGACCGTGAGCCCGAGCACCGCGTAACCAGCGATATCGTGCACCGCGCCATCGATGGCGCGCGGGCCCTTGTTGTAAGCCCACGCCGTGAGAAACAGGCTGCGGCCCAGATTCGTCACGAAGGCGAGCGCCATCGCGGACAATACCAGCGTGACCTTCTTCCACGTCTCCTCGAGAAACACCGCCGCGAGAAACGACCCCGCGAACAAGCAGGCCGTGAGGGAGCGAATCCCGGAGCAAGCCTCCTCCACCCCCACACTGCCCAGCGGGAGCATCAGCACATTGCCCTGCTGCTCAATCGGCAGGCCGAGCACATCGAAGACGAAGGCCACGACCGTCACCACTTTGTGCAGGAGAAAAATATTCAACTGAGTCTCCACCCTCGAACCCAACGGGGCCGAGACCAGCCAGACCAACGCAGGAAAAACAAACCACCGCACGAGCCGCACGCGCGCATCACCCCACAGCCCGCTCGAAGTCGAAGCCGGCGCGGCAGGTGCATTGAAAAAGAGCAAAGGTAGCAAGACGCCGATGGTGCCCGCCGCTAGCGCGAGCGTGCCGGGCTGAGAAGCTCCCGCGCCCGCGCGGTAGAGCGCCCCGAGAATAAAAAACGCGCACCCCACGGCCAACATCGCGCCGACGGCGGCGCGCAACACTCCCGACTGCCAACCGACCGCCCGCGGACTGCCGGTCGCACCACAGGCCGCCGCCGCCGCGGTGATGCGCGGCCAGCGATCGTAAATCACAAAGGCCACAAACGCCGGCACCAGCCACCCAAAGCTGTAGTCCGCCTTGGTGCTCCACCAATGCGACTGATCCCACGTCACAAACAGCAGGTAGGCAGCGCCCAGCACGAGCGCCGTAAGAAACGGAGCCGAGACTTGCGCGGAAAGTTTTCGCCACAGAGCCTGCATCAGCTCGATAGCGAAGTGCCGCGCCCGCGAAATGCGAGCCCGATTGCCATCACTTCCGCGCCTGAAGCGTGCGGCTGACGAGTTCGCGCAATTCCGAATCGAGCGATTCGCCCGCCCTGGCAAAGCGAGCCTTCAACTCGGTCCACGGGATGGCACCATCCGGGACGAGGATCGGCGTCATCTTGGCCCCGCCACGCGGGCTGTCGCCGGTGTCGACGGCATCGTGGGAAAATCCGCTCGACGGTCTCCACGTGAGCGCTCGCTCCCCGGCACCGAGGTCGTAGCAAATTTGGTAACCGTCGACCGCCCCCGCCGCATCAATCCACACGATAAGATCAAGCTCCTCTGACTCGAACCAGCGTCGCCGGCCGGGCCCATTCTCTTGGCGAACATGGACGAATTCCTTGAGCACGCGCCGAGTCTGGTTTTGCACGTTAGAACGTCAAAAGCGGAAAACACGGAGGTTACGGAGACGTGAAGCAGGAAGGAAAATTGCGATGGGATTCGGGTCTCCTGAAGACTGCGCTCGGAGATCGCCGTCCACCACTCAGGCGTTCACACCCCGAGGGCGCGGCGGCTTAAGGATAAGCCGCCCTCCCTCCTAGCACCTTTTTCGACGCGCTCTCTGCAATGGCGGTGGATCCGAGTCAGCGGCGCGTGATAAACCACTCGACCGTGCCCATCAGGTTGTGAGCGCCGCTTTCGTCGAAGACGTCGACGCGCAACGCGAATGAGAGCGCGCGTTTCGTCGCGAGGTCCTGCTCGAGTTGCAGGCGGGCTTCTTCGGACACGGTCGCCTTGCCGAGGATTTTTCCGTGCGCGGGCTGTTTGAATTTCGTCTCCATGCGCCGCACGACAGCGATGAAGTCCGTCGCGCGCGCGCCAAAATTTTGCAGCATCCATTCGCCACTCGCCGCCTCCGCGACCGCCAGTTGCGCGGCGGCGTGCACGATGCCGAGGTGATTGTGATACTGCGGACCCGCCGGCAGACTCACGGAAAATTCCCCGCCGTCCGGCTCACGCTGGAGGGCGATGAGCCGGTTGAAAGGAATCTCCGCGATGTCCATCGTCTGGCGTGGCTAGCAGTTGAAGTGACAAGTTGAAGTTTAAGGACGTGGAAAAAACGAGTGCTTTTGAGAGCGCGCCCGCTGCTTCAACTTCCCACTTCAACTCGCCGTCGGGGCGGCGGCGATCAAAGAGCCGCGAAGACCACCGACGCGTTGGTGCCGCCGAAGCCGAAGCTGTTGGCGAGCGCGGCGCGCACAGGCTTTTGCACGGCGACATTCGGCGTGAAGTTCAAGCCGAGGGCCGCGCACGCGGGGTCGACATTTTCGAGATTGATCGTCGGTGGGACGATGCCGTCGCGGATCGCGAGGACGGCGGCGAGTGCGCCCATCGCGCCCGCGCCACCGAGGAGATGGCCGGTCATGGACTTCACGCCGCTGACGTGGAGCGCGGATTTGTTGGCGGCGAACACGGTGGCGATGGCCGCCGCTTCCTCGCCGTCGCCGCCGGGCGTGGAGGTCGCGTGCGCCGAGACGTAGTCGACATCGGTGGCGCTGAGTCCGCCCCGCGTGAGCGCACCTTGCATCGAGCGGGCCGAGCCCTCGGCGCCGGGCGCGAGCGAGGAGAGGTGGTACGCGTCGGCGGTCGCGCCGTAGCCGCGGAGTTCGGCGTAGATGCGCGCGCCGCGCTTTTGCGCGTGCTCCAGTTCTTCGAGGATGAAGACCACCGCGCCCTCGCCGAGCACGAAGCCGTCGCGATCCTTGTCGTAGGGGCGCGAGGCTTTTTCCGGCGCGTCGTTGCGCGTGGAGAGCGCGCGCATCTGTGCAAAGGCGCCGACCGCGAGCGGTGTCACCGTCGACTCCGCGCCGCCGGCCACCATCACATCGACATCGCCGCGCGCGATCGCCGCCGCAGCTTCGCCGAGCGCATGTCCGCTCGTGGCGCACGCGGAGGCCACGCTCATATTCGGTCCACGCAGATCGAGCAGCAGGCTGGTCTGGCCCGCGAGGAGATTGGGCGCGATCTGGATGATGAAGAAGGGGGAGATTTTGCGGAAGCCGCCGGCCTTCCACGTGTCATGCATCGCCTCCATCTCGGGCAGGCCGCCGAGGCCTACGCCGAGATTTACGCCCATGCGCTCGGGATTGATCGTCGCGCGATGCACATCGAGGCCGGAGTCCGCATACGCTTCCACTGCGGCACCGACGCCGAGATGCGTGAAGCGGCCGAACTTCTTCACATCCTTCTGCGTGAGCGCCTGCGTCATCGGTTCACTGCCGGGGCCACGCGGGTGCAACGGCGCGGGCAGCACGCGCGCCGGGTCGAAGTTTTTCACCTCGCCCGCGATCTGGGCATTGCAGCCCGTCGTATCGAAACGGGTGATACGCCCGATGCCACTGCGGCCGGCGATCAACGAAGCCCAGGTCTCAACGGCGGTATTGCCGCAAGGCGTGACAGCACCAAGGCCAGTCACGACGACACGGCGGCGGGTTTGGGTAGTGGGATTTTGGCTCATGATAGAAAGGAGGAAAGAGTTTCAGCTACGGAACGCCGATTAGTGCGAGAGTTCTTCGGAAACGTGGGTAGCGTTTCCGGGCGTTTTTGAGCTTTGATCGAGGTTGGCGCTAAATTCCGCGCGCAGGCAGCGCCGCATCGAGTGCAGGATCGCATCGCTTTGCACGGGATCATCGATCGCGCGCGCAAAGAGCAGCGCGCCCACCAGCGAGCTCATCAGATGGGTCACGCGGACGCGATTCACTTCCGCATCCGGGCTCAGACGCAGCGCCGCGCAGAGGCGGTCGATGTGTTGCGCAAAGCCCCGCGTGTATCCCGCGCGTGCCGTGCCCGTGAGCCGCGCCATGTCGGCTGCGACGGCGACCACCATGCAGCCCGAGCCGCGATTGTCGCGATGGCGAGCGGCGAGGTAGCTATCGATAAGAAGCCGCGCCCGATCCGCCGGCTCCGGCAGGGCCGCAATGCGCTCGAGATTCGGCACCGCTGCGTCGAAGGCCGCCGCGCAGGCTTCGGCCACGAGCTCGGTCTTGTCGCGGAAGTGCGCGTAGAAGCCGCCATGCGTGAGACCCGCCCGCCGCATCACCTCGTCGACCCCCGTCTCGGCCACCCCGCGTTCGCGAAACGCCTGGCCCGCCGCTTCGAGAATTCGGCGGCGTGTAGCGAGCTTGTGTTCGGGCGGGTAACGCATGGAAGAGGTTAAGATGACGCTCGTCATACCAATGCGCAAGCGCGATTTTCCGTTCCGCAGTATCCGGCGCCCAAGCACCTGCGGCTTTGACTTACCCAGCAACCGCTCTTTCCATCTCAGTAATCCGAAATGCAGCAGCTCCATCCTCACTGGCGCATGGAATACATCGAGGCGCCACGCTACCCCGCCGCGATGAAGCGCCCCTTTACGGAGCTCCCGGCCCTCGGTGATGATCGTGCCGCTCTCATCGTCCACCGGGGCCCGCTTTCCTACCTGATCCTCAACCGCTTCCCTTACAACCCCGGCCACCTCCTCGCCGTCCCCTATCGCGATGTAGCGGATATCGAGGACCTGAGTGTCGAGGAGCGCGCCGATCTCTTTGAAGAAATTACCTTCGGGAAACGCCTTCTCACGGCGGGGCTGAAGCCGGATGCCTTTAACGTCGGCTTCAATCTCGGCGGCTCCGTCGCCGGCGGCAGCATCGATCATCTTCACGGCCACATCGTCCCCCGGTGGAATGGCGACAGCAACTTCATGCCCGTAATCGGCTCCACGCGCATCCTTCCCCAGTCGCTCGAAGCCACCTGGCAGCGCTTGACAGCCATCGCCCCTACGCTCGGACCCAATAAAAAAGCCTAGCGCCCCTTGTTCCGCCCCGCGCGCCCACCGTTCTAACCCTTCTCGACTCCGTCCCGTAAAAAGCCAGTGCCCTCGAAAACTCTCCATTTCTCCAGCCCGCGCCACCTCACCTCGCTCTTCGGCGGCCGGGAGGAAAATCTCGCGCACGCCGAACGCACCCTCGGCGTAAAACTCATCACGCGCGAAGACTGGCTGAAGATCGAGCCCCCGACCGGCAAATCCGCCACCGTCGCCGCGCCCGCCATCGAGGTCGCCGAGTCGCTGTTTAACTTTCTCAACGAGGCGCGCGCCCAAGGCATGACGATTCGCACGCCGGACTTCCATCGCATCACCGATGGCTTCGCGCGCGGCGAGGGGGCGCAGATGCGCGCGCTCGTCACCGAGCCGCTCGTGATCGCGACTAATCGCAAGACCATCGTCCCCAAGACGCTCGGCCAAAAGCTCTACCTGCAGTCGATGCTCGCACATCCGGTGGTCTTCGGCATCGGCCCCGCCGGCACCGGCAAGACCTACCTCGCGATGGCCGCCGCCGTCTCCGCCCTGCTGAAAAACGAGGTCGAGCGCATCATCCTCACCCGCCCCGCCGTCGAGGCGGGCGAGACCCTCGGTTTTCTCCCCGGCGATCTCCGGGAAAAAATCCTCCCCTACCTCCGCCCGCTCTACGACGCCCTCCACGACATGCTCGACGCCGAGGATGTCACCCGCCTCACCGAGAAAGGCGTCATCGAGATCGCCCCGCTTGCCTACATGCGGGGCCGCACGCTCTCGCATGCTTTCATTATTCTCGACGAAGCGCAGAATACCACGCCCGAGCAGATGATGATGTTCCTCACCCGCCTCGGTGAAGACTCGCGCATGGTCGTCACCGGCGACATCACGCAGATCGATCTCCCGCGCTCGAAGCAAAGCGGCCTTATGGAAGTCCGCCACATCCTGCGCGATATCCCCGGCATCGATTTTCACACCTTCAGCGGCTCCGACGTCGTCCGCCATCCCCTCGTCGGCAAGATCATCGACGCCTACGAAAACTACCGCAACCCGATCACCGGCGAGGCTGCCGCAGCGGAGAAGCGGTGAAATCTGCCGTCCAGGTCTTCACGAGTGGATTTGATCATGCCGCAAAGGTCATTCCTATCGTAAAAAAGCCCACTCAAGTTGCTTATATGTAGATACTTGACCTAAGCGTAACCGCCTTGGGTCTTCCCTCGTCAGGCCAGATGGTTCATGCTGAACCCTTCCATGTCGGTCCGCAACCAGCTCAAGCTTATCGTCGGGGGCCTCAATGCCCGTCGCACGGGCAAGACAGCCTCGGGCTCGCCGATCATGCAGTCGGCTACGCGGGAGTTTCTGGATCGCTCCCGGCTGGTCGCCGCCGCGATCATTCTTTTCACAGTCGCGTCGATCGTGGTCATCAGTTGGGCGGGCATGACGACGTCGCACCTGTCGGTGCTGCCCAACCAAGTCGCTACCGTGCGCGTCACGGCCAGTGCCGATTTCAGTTACGACAGCGCCGAAAAGACCCGGGTCGCCCGCGCCCAGTACATCGATCGCGTGCCCCCGGTCTACAAGCTCGACATGGAGCCGCTGCGCCGCTTCGAGGTCGCGGCGCGGGCGTTGCTCGCCCAGCTCGATGCTTACGATGCCGCTCGGCCGCCGACGCTTGGCTCCGCCGGTGGCGCCACGTCAGCCTCGTCGCTCAATTTCACCACTCTCCTCGCGGCGCGCCGCGCTGAGTTCACCACCATCGCGCAAAACTTTAATCTGCGCGGCCCCTACCACGTCACGCCCGAGGATATCGCCTCGCTGCTTGGGATCGGTGATACCAAGGCCCGCGCCGCTGTCTTCGAAAACGGCCTCGCCACCCTCCGCGACATTTACGCGCAGGGCGTGGCCGACTCCACCCTCACCGGCACCGCCCCTGGTCGCACGACGGTTTACCAAATCGCGCATACCGATGGCGTCACCACGCCGCGCTCCGTGCAGAGCATGGAAGATGCCCTCACGCTGCTCCGCGTCAGCCTCGCCACCGAGGGAGTGCCACGCACCACGGCACAAGCCGTTTTCCGCATCTTTCGCTTTGGGCTCGTGCCCAATGTCGTCTTCGATGGCGCTGCCACGCAGGCCAGCCTCGCCGCCGCCACTCAGGGGTTGAAACCAGTCCGTGTCTCGGTCGTCACCGGTCAGGTCATTATCGAGCCCGGCGACCGCATCACGCAGGAGCAGTACGAAATGTTTCAAGCTCATCGCCAGTACCTCATGGAGCACGGTGATACCGAGCTGAACGAGGGGCTTACGCTCTTCGGGCGCGTCCTCCTCGTGCTCGCGATGGTGCTCGCTTCGCTCATCTACATCCGCCTCGAGGACCCCGAGACCCTGCGCTCTAATGTCCGCTGCGGCCTGCTTGCGCTCGTTGTCATCATTAATCTCATCCTCATCCGCGCGAATTACTCGCTGGGTGGCGCCGAGTTCTTCCTGCGCGACGGCTCGTGGGCAAGCACGCTGCCCTACGTCGCGCCGACGGCCTTCGCGCCGCTCATTGTCGCGATCCTCATCGATGCCGGCTCAGGCATCTTCATGGCGCTGCTGATCTCGATCTTTGCCGGCGTCATCTACGGCAATCGCCTCGACCTTCTCGTTCTCACCTTCCTCGCGTCGCTCGTCGCCATCTACATGGCCCGCGATGCCCGCCGCCGCGGTCGCGTCGTGCGCGCCGCGGGTGCCGGAGGTCTCACGGTCGCAGCCTTCGCTGCGCTCATCGGCATCGCCGATCAAACACCCGCCGATACCATCGCACGCCAGATGACCGCCGGCCTCGCCACCGGCCTCCTCACCGGCGTCGCTGTGGTCGGTTTGCTGCCCGTACTCGAATCGCTTTTCAAGCGCACGACCGACATTACGCTCCTCGAGCTCACCGATTACAATCACCCGCTGCTGCGCCGCATGCAGCTCGAGTCGCCCGGCACGTATCACCATTCGCTCGTGGTCGCGCAACTCTCCGAAAACGCCTGCAATGCCATCGGGGCCAATCCCCTAATCGCCCGCGTCTGCGCTCTCTTCCACGATGTCGGCAAGATCGGCAACGCCGCCTTTTTCGCGGAAAACCAACGCGATGGCGTCAATCCCCACGACGAACTCTCTCCCGCCGAGTCGGCCCGCATCATCAAGCGTCACGTCACCGACGGCGTGGATCTCGCCCATCGGAATAATTTACCCAAGGCCGTCATCGACGTCATCCGCCAGCACCACGGCACCAGCCTCGTCCGCTATTTCTATGAGCGCGCCATCGAGCAGACACGCGCGCCCTTCGCCAAGAAAACTCCGGCCACCACCAAACCCGGCCCGCGCCTCGAAGCCCTACCGCCGGTCGGTGCCCTCGCCGTCGTCGATGAGCCCACCTTCCGCTACGACGGCCCCACGCCGCTCTTTAAAGAAAGCGCCGTGATCTCTCTTGCCGACGGCGTCGAGGCCGCCTCGCGCTCGCTCCGCACGGCTACGCCTGAGACCCTCCGCGACCTGATTGACCGCATCGTGCGCGACCGCATCAATGACGGCCAACTCGACTCCGCTCCCCTCACGTTCGAGGAGATCACCAAGGTGAAAAATAGCTTCCAGTTCACCCTCCTGAACATGCTTCACGCGCGCGTCGCTTATCCCGTCGCCGGAGAATCCTCCGAGCCCGGCCTCGCGGCGAAAGCGTAACGCGCTCGAAGCGACTTGCACCTGAGGGAACGACGGTGCGCAACCGCCACCGGCCGGCGATGGCTTCGATACTTGGAGGAAACGTAAAACCAAAGACCAGCATCCCAACTCCAGTGAAGTCTCACGTTTCAAGTACCATGCGGTTTTCCCTCTCGTAGCATTTGAAGCTTATCCGGAGCTTGGAACTCGGTCCGTATTGCTTCACCCCCGAGCGCGTTAATTCCGATCAATTCGTCCAGTCCTCCATCCGTGTCCGCCCGCGTCATCCGCGGCAAATATTCTCCCCATGCCTCGCGAAGTCACCATCGCCAACCGCCACCCTCGTCTGCGCCTCGATCGCCGCGCGATCACCCGCGCCATCCATCTTCTCGACGAAAAATTCGCGGACTCGAAAGCCAAAAGCCAAAAATCGCCGCTCCTCTCCGCGCCGCCCGGCGAACTTTCACTCGTCTTCTTCACCGACGCCGCTCTCGCTCAGCTCCACGCGGACTTTCTCGACGATCCCACGACCACCGATGTGATTACCTTCGAGGGCGACCCCACCCTTGGCGCCGCTGGCGAGGTCTGCGTCTCCGCCGACACCGCCGCCGCCTTCGCGAAAAAAAATCGCGGCGATTTCTCCACCGAGCTCACGCTCTACGTCGTCCACGGCTGGCTCCACCTCGCCGGCTACGATGATCTCCAGCCAGCCAAAAAACGCCTCATGCGCCGCGCCGAAAAACGCGCGATGGAACTTCTGGCGCTCGCTGATTGTCGCCCCGCGTTCACTCTCCGTCGCGCTACCTCATGATTTATACTGATTAATACGTCCATAGGTTGAACCGGCCGACCTACCCTCTAACATCTACTCCGTCAGTCGCACCTTTGGCACCGGTTTCCTTGAGGTTTATCAAGTCCGTTTCTAAGGCGTTTTCCTGCCTCGGTCCCCAAAAGAACGCGTGCGCCCTTTTCGATTTTGTCTCACACTCTCATTCACTCGGCCATGAATAAAACCTCGTCCTTACTCTTCGCCTTGTGCACCGCCGCGATTGTGACTGCGCAGACCGCTCCGCCGCCCGTTACTGCCGTAGCTACGACTGTAACCACGGCTACCACTGCGCCCGCCACGAATTCACCCGCCGTGGCGGTGACCCCGGTCGCTCTGCCGGTCAGCGTGATTCCACCCGTCGGCGCGGCTGAGCAACCCGTCGCCAGCGGCGAGACATCCCTTTCTCTCGATGTCGGCAATGGCATCCGCTACGTCCCGCCGTCGCGTGTCACCGTGCCCGTCGGCGAAACTCTTCGTATCACCGGTCCGAGCTATGGCGGGCGTCCGGTGCAGTGGAGCAAAAACGGCAAGGACCTCCCCGGTGCCACCGCCAACCCTCTCGTCCTCTCCCACGTCACGGCAGCCGATGCCGGCGTTTATGCGGTCGGGATTAATGATCCGCTCGCGCTCGCGGTGCCTTCGCAAACTCTGATCCTCGGCGTCGGCCCGACCGATCGGCTTGTAAATATTTCCACGCGTGGAGTGCTCGCGGCGGGTGCTGGCCAGAGCTTCACCGCTGGCTTCGTCGTTGGTGGGAGCGGATCGTCGTTGAAGAAACTCATCTTACGCGCCGTCGGTCCCAGCCTCGCCAGTTTCGGCGTCACCAATCCCCTGCGCGCTCCCGTGCTTCGAGTCTTCGACTCTGCAGGCAAACCCTACACCAACGGCTACGTGTACCCCGCCGTCGTCGGCGGCCCCACCTACGAAAGCGACTTGGCCGAATCCCTCGCGAAGACCGGCGCGTTTCCCATTCCCACCGGCACCCTCGATGCCGTCGTGATGATGCCGTTTGCTCCCGGTGCCTACACCGCCCAAGTTACCAGCGGGGATAATTCCGCCGGTTCCGTCCTCGTCGAAATCTACGAAGTCCCGTAATCTCGGATAAATTCCCCTAGTTTCAGCGCGCCCCCCGTGGCGCGCTTTTTTATGCTTCACTGCGCCGCACCGCGCTGAAAATTGCCGTGCGTCCCGCCGCGCCTCCGCTACTTTTTGCCCAGCCATGTCCGACGCGCCCGAGCCCACTTCCCGAATCGCCTCCATCCGCAACGCCTTCTTCACGGGCGTGCTGCTGCTCGCCCCGTTGATCGTCACGATCTGGGCGCTCGGCAGCATCATCGATATCGTCGGTGGCACGGTGCGGGGAGTGTTTGAGCCCCGCCTGCCGCACCTGCTGCAGGATTTCCCCCGTGTTTGGACGCTCCTCTGGGATATCGTCGGTACGATCGTCATCTTCGCCCTCATCACGGCGCTGGGCTACCTCTCGCACTACGTGTTCGGCCGCTTTTTCCTCCGCCTCGTCGAGCGCTTCGTGCAGAGCATCCCGGGGATCAATGCCATCTACAATTCCGTCCGGCAAGTCGTCTCCACTTTCGGCACCAAGAATCGCAATCTCTACAACAAGGTCGTGCTCGTGCAGTTCCCGCGCGCCGGTAGCTGGACGCTCGGCTTCCTCACCAACAAGGGCCAGGCCGAGGCCCAGACCAAGGCCGGCGCTGGCGAACTCTGGACTGTCTTCGTCCCCACTACGCCTAATCCTACGGGGGGCTACCTCCTGATGTTTCCAGCCAGTGAGGTCATCGAGCTCGAGATGAGCGTGGGCGATGGCATGAAGATGATCATCTCCGGCGGAGCCGTCGTCCCGCCCTGGCCGCATCCCCCGTCGGTCAAGCCCGAGGCGGCCGAGCTGAAATCGTAGGGCGCCCTGCGCCTCGTATTCGATTTGTCCCTACACCCCGCGTGTCCGCCCCGACGATTCAGGCTGATGTGTTTGTGCTGGTGAAGCGCCCGCCCGCTGACTCGTTTCAGACCTACACCGTCTTCTCCGCCGAGCACGGCACGTTGCTCATTCTTCAGCGCGTCGCGAAGAAATCCGCCGCGAGCACGATGATCGCCCTCGACCTCTTCGACGAGGCGTCACTGCTTCTCGAATCCTCGAATCAGGGCCGCACTTGGTTCGTCAAAGAGGCCCGCCTCATCACCCGCCACGCCGACCTTGGGCGGTCCTACGAGACCCTTCTGGCCGCCTCCACCTTGGCCTCCCTCGTCGCGCGTAATCTCATTCACGAGGACGGGCGCGCCTCCCTCGCCGTTTTACTTCGCACCGCTTTTGCTTCGCTGGCCAGCGGCGCGCGTCCGGACGTGGTGTACTTCAAAAGCCTCTATTGTTTCGCTCGTGACGAGGGCTACCCACTCAAGCAGGACTGGTTCCCGACCCTCCTCGCCGTCGACCGCGAGGTGGCCGTACTGCTCCTCAATCGCCCCCTCTCCGAGCAAACCACTCCGCCCGACTCCGTGCGTCTCCTTCAGCGCCGTCTGGAGGACTACCTGCGCGGCCATACTGAAATCCTCGTCGATTGACGCCGGGGCGAGGGCTTCGCGCCCTCTTGCATCCCGGCGCGTTTACCTTTCCCTATTGGTCAGCCCGCTCCACCTCGTTTCTCGCGCCCATTTCACCGTGTCCTCCGCCTCGCCCACCGCTACCCCTGGAACGTTCCGCCGCCTCGGCGCCGCCGGCCCGGTTGCCATCGTACTATCTTTCTGGCCCCCGCTGGGTGGGTTTCTGCTACTCGCGACCCTCACTACGTTCGCTCCGTGGTTGCGTGAACACTTCGCGCTCGGTCTGCTCCTCTACTTCGTCGCCGCGAGCTTGCTCGTGGGCATTTCGTTTCTGCCCACTTTTGCGGTCGCGATCTATGCTGGCTGGACGTTCGGCTTTGGTGTCGGTTTTGCCATCTGCATGGCTGCGCTCACCGTGGCGGCGGTGATCGCCTATGGCATCGGGCGCTTCATCGCGCGCGAGCGCGTGGTCGAGGTTATCGCGGAAAAGCCATCGTGGGGTGCCGTCCACCGCGCTCTCCTCGGTGACTCCCGGCGGACGATTTTCGTCACGACCCTGCTGCGCATCCCGCCGATGTCGCCGTTCGCGATCGTCAACTTCGTCCTCGCCGCCGCACGCGTGCCCCTCGGTGATTACATGATTGGCACGATGATCGGCCTCGCCCCGCGCACCGCCGCCGCCACTTTTATCGCCGCCGGGATCCAGCAGCTCACGACCAAGGATCTCAGCGATACTCCGTCCTGGCTGAAAATCAGCGGCATGGTCGCCTTCGGCGTCATGTGCTGGGTGATCGGTGTCATGGCTACTCGCGCCCTCCGCTCGCTCTCTGCGCAGCCGGTGCGGCCGTAAGGCCTCCGCCGCGCCTCGCGTGATTCATGGAGTTTTCGCTCGATGCCCGTACCGCCCGCCTGAGCGTGGGCGAGTTCTCGGCCTTTACCGTCGGCCCGCATGACGCGGGTGGCGGGGGCCTTCAGGGCGTCTGGCGCGCCCAGCTCGGTACGCACTGGCACAACGAGCTCCGCGCCCGCGCCACCGTCGAGACCCCCGCCACCGAGTTCGAAATCACCATCGAGGGCCGCATCGCCCACCACGGCTGGACGCTCTCCCTCGGCGGTCGCATCGACCAACTGCTCCGCACGCCGCAAGGCGTCGCGCTGCACGAGATCAAGACCGTCACACGCCCGCTCCCCGTCGACGAGTCCGAGCTGCGCCAGGATTATCCCGAGTACTTCGTCCAGCTCGCCACCTACGCTTACCTGTGGCGCATCGGGACCGCGACTGCTTCCGACACTCCGCTCTCAGCTTCCAACTCGCAACTCCCAGTCATCAGTTCGCAGCTTCACTTCGTCGAAGCCAGCAGTGGCCTGACGCAGAAGATTTCGCTCACCCCGGCCGACGATACGCTGTTTCGAACGCAGCTGGAGCGGGTCGTCGAATTTCTCGAGCTCCGCCTCCGCGCCCGCGAGCGCCTGCGCGGCCTGCGGTTTACGTCGCCCTTCGCCTCGCCTCGCCCGGGGCAGGAAACCACGCAAAGCGACCTCACCGCCGCGTTCGAGCGCCAGCCACTGGTCCTCTTCGAGGCCCCCACCGGCTTTGGCAAAACCGGCGTCCTCCTCGAATTCGCCCTCGGCCAGCTCCGTTCCGGCCACTTCGACCGCGCGCTGTACCTCACGAGTAAATCCACCGGCCAACTCCAAGTCGTCCGCACCCTCAGCGCGATGACGACTCCCGCCAGCGATGCCGCCCCCGGCGTCGCGATCTGGCACGTCCGCAATAAATCCGAGCACTGCGTCAACCACACCTTTCACTGCGTCCGCGACAATTGCGCCTACCTCGACCGCCTCGAAGCGCGCTGGCCCGCGAGCGGCCTCGCGCGGTTCTACCTTGATGAGCGCCAACCCCGCGATCTCGACACGCTGCGCAACGCTGGCCGCGAGGCGCGCATCTGCCCGTACGAAATCACCCGCGCCGCCCTCGCGTTCAACGATGTTTGGATCGGCGATTACAATTACGTCTTCGCCCCGAGCAATCGCACCCTTTTTTATAACCAGCCCGGCTTCGATCCGGCACGCACGCTCCTCCTCATCGACGAGGCGCACAATCTCCCTTCGCGCGTCGCCGACGCCCACTCGCATCTCGCTCGCGCCGATGATGCCCGTGCCGTCCTCGCCGAGCTCGACCACTTGCACTCCCCAACCGCGCTCATCCGCGCGTGGGAAAGCTGGACGCTTCTCCTCTCCGCCCTACAACCCGTCGACCTGCTCGACGCCGCCCTCGAGGCCGACGTCGATGAAACGCTCAACCAAGTCACCGAGCAGCTCACCAATACCCCGCCCGATCCCGCCGCCCTCGGCCCCCATCTCGCGGAGATCCTCTGGCAAACGCCCCAGCTCTCCGAGTGGCTCGCCGATCCCTCTCTGAAGAAACTGCTCTGGACCCCGCGGGCCGCCGAGCTCCACTTCACCTGTATCGATGCGGCGGATACGATCGGCACCACGCTTCGCACCTTCGGCGGAGCGGTCTTCGCGAGCGCCACGCTCTCGCCCACCGATGCCTTTGCCGGCGCGATCGGTCTTCCCGCTCCGACGCCCGCATCAGAGCCCTCTGAAGTTCCGTCGCTCTATCTCCGCGCCCATACTCCGTGGCGAGATAAGTCCTACGACGTCGCGGTCGATGCCCGCGTCGATACCACGTACCAGCAACGCGGCCGCCACTACGCGACCACGGCCGCGACGATTGCCGCCCTCCACGAGGCCTCCCGCACCCGCCTTGCGGCTGCTCAATCCCTTTCGCTCACCGCCAGCCCCTGCGTGGCCGTTTTCTTCCCGAGCTACGCTTATGCCGAGGCGATTGCGCGCGAATTGGATCACGCCTCCGCACTCCGCGTTTCGCTCCAGCCCAAGCTCCGCGATCTCGCCGCGCAGTCCGCCTGGGTCGAGGAATCGCTCGCCCTCTCCGATGCCATTTTTCTCGTGCTCGGCTCGAGCTTTGCCGAGGGCATTGATTTTCTCGGCGGTCGCATTACCCACGCCATGGTGGTCGGTCCCGCCCTCCCGGAGGTCAATGCCGTGCAGCGCGCCCGCCTCGACGCCGCCCAGCGCGCCGGTCTCTCCCGCGAGCAGGCCTTTCGCCGCGTGTACCAGATCCCCGGCCTCACGCGGGTCAACCAAGCTCTCGGGCGCCTCGTGCGCGCACCCGGCCAAAGCGCCCGTGTTATCCTCCACTGCCGCCGTTTCCTCGAGCCGGCCTATGCCAGTCTGCTCGCCCCGGAATACCAGCTCGGCGCCAATGTTCTCGACGACGACGATCTTACCGCGTGGCTCTCGAAATAGTTGCGCGTTCGCTGCCCCGATCCACGGTGTCTCTGATATTCCGTGTCTGCCTTCGCGCCAAACACCCTACACCACCCCTCCGGCGTCGCCGGCACCACAGGCAACGCCATCGTAAAGATTTACGAATCACCTTAAAATTACTGGCGGTAATAGCACGCGCTGACTTCTCGCCTCCCACCCAGGCACCGTGATCGAGGACGCGTTTTTTTGTCGATTTTTCGCCCACTGTGGCCCCCTCTCATCACAAATCTCGCGCTGTTAGTCACAGACCCCTTGCAACCGATTCGCACACCGGCGCGTAGTTAGTTCCTCAATACATGACAAAACCCCTCGTTTCCCGCCTCCGCCTCTTTGTCGGACTCGGGACTTTGCTCAGCAGCTTTGCGTTGGTGTCGCTCGCCCCTACCTCGCTCCACGCCCAAGCCGACACCGAGTTAAAAGTCAGCACGTCGTCGCGCGAGGAAGTCCGCCAATTCTTCCGCACCGTTTACGCCGCTTCGGAAAACGTGCCGATCGGCTGGACGGGCAGCTATTCCACCAGCAATCCCGTCGCCGCAGCCGGCACCACCTCTGCTGCCTTTCAACAGTCGGTGCTGTTGCGCATCAACTTCTTCCGCGCCTTCGTCGGCGTGCCCGCCACGGTCACGCTCAATCCCACTTTCTCCGCCAAGGACCAACTTGCCGCGCTCATGATGAGCGCCAACAACGATCTGCTTCACAACGGCATTCCCACGAATTGGGCCTTCTATACCGCGGACGGCTCTGAAGCCGCCAGCCAGTCCAATCTCAGCTTGGGCCTCAACGGTGCCGCCGCCATCACTTCGCTCATCCAGGACTCCGACGGCAGCGGTACCCTCGTCAACCTCGGGGCCAATGCCCTCGCTGGTCACCGGCGCTGGATCATTTATCCGCAGACCAAGCAGACCGGCGTCGGCGACGTCCCCGGCAATGGCACGCTCAACCCCGCGCACGCCAGCTGGGTGACCGCCAATTTCGGCCAGCCTCGCCCTGCGACGCGGGAGGAATTCGTGGCGTATCCGCCACCCGGATACGCTCCCTATCAGCTCGTGTTTCCGCGCTGGTCGTTCTCCTACGCCGGCGCCGACTTCACGTCTGCCACCGTCACGATGACGCGAGCCGGAGTTTCGATCCCCACCCGGCTTGAGCCGATCAATAACAGCGGCGGCGGCGAAAACACCCTCGTCTGGGTCTACAATGGCCTGACTACCACCGAGACGACTGGCCACCCCCGCCCCAGCGCCGATCTCACCTACAGCGTCACCGTTTCGGGCGTAAAGGTCGGCAACGTCACCAAGGCTCCCTTTATTTACAACGTCACGGTGTTCGACCCGGACGTCGCCGGCCCCGATTCGGCTCCTGTCGCGATCACGGCGGCCACCATTCCCACCGTCGGCGTCGCGGGCACCTTTAACGTCGCCAAGCCCGCCTTTGCCACCGGCTTCGAGTGGCGCACCGTCACGCTCGCCAACTACGCCAAGACCTACACCGCCGAGGCCGGCCTCGATGGCCTCGTCGCGACGATCACGCCCGGCACGCCCTCCGTCGTGCAATCCACCACCGTCGATACCGGTGGCTCGGCTTATCGCCTCACGCACATCAACCCCCGCAGCGATCAGATCCTCACTCTGCCCGACACCTTTTTCATTCGCGGCGATTCCACGCTGAATTTCTCCAGCCGCCTCGGTATCGTCACCAACATCCAGACCGCCCGCGTGCAGGTCTCCCCCGATGACGGCGCTTCGTGGAATGATATCTACACTCAGGTCGGAGCCACGCCGGTCAGCGGCAGCCCCACTCCCACCGAGTCCTCGTTTGTAAAGCGGAGCCTGCCCCTCACGGCCTACGCCGGGCGGACCATCCGGGTGCGCTTTCTTTTCGGCATCGAAGTCAGCGGTTCGGCGTTCACCGCCGATGCGACCAATACGGTCGGCTGGTTCCTCGACAACATCGCCATGGTTAACGTCCAGACCGCCACCGCCACCGCGCCTATCTCCGTGGCCAGCGGCTCCACGTTTACGATGACGCCCGCCGCCCTCGGCCCCTTTATCGTCCAAGCGCGCGCCGTTCTCTTTCGAGCCTACCCGCTTGAGTGGGGCCCGCTCGCGCAGCTCACCGCCGCCACCCCCAGCGATCCCACCAACCCGGCC
The DNA here is from genome assembly GCA_965227745.1 of Opitutaceae bacterium. Classification (GTDB taxonomy): domain Bacteria; phylum Verrucomicrobiota; class Verrucomicrobiia; order Opitutales; family Opitutaceae; genus GAS368. Next base: position 1,985,481 of record OZ245769.1, read on the forward strand.
CGCCTCATCAATCTCTCCGTGCTCACCGATGTCGCCGCGGCGGGGGACAAGTTCACCCTCGGCTACGTGGTCGGTGGCAACGGCACCAGTGGCCCTAAGCCGCTCGTGATTCGAGCCGCCGGGCCTTCCCTGGGTGCATTCGGCGTTCCCGGCACGCTCGACGATCCGAAGCTCGAAACTTTCACCGATTCCACGAAGACGGGCGACAACAACGATTGGGGCGGCAGCGCCACCATTTCCGATGCGATGGCCTCCGTCGGTGCCTTCCCTTTCGCCGCGCCCAACTCGAAGGACGCCGCCGTCCTCGCCCAAATCTCGACGCGCGCAAATTCCGTGGTCGTTTCCGCGAATAACGGAACCTCCACCGGCACGGTACTGGCCGAGGTGTACGACGCCACCGCCGCCAATGCCTACTCCTCCGCCACGCCGCGCTTAATCAACGTCTCCGTCAACAAGCACATCGGCAACGGCCTCACCATGGGCTTCGTCGTCGGCGGCACCGGTGCGCGCAATATCCTCATTCGCGCTATCGGCCCCACCCTCGGTGATTTCGGCGTGGGCGGCGTCGTCACCAATCCGCGTCTCGAGCTTTTCCAAACGTCCCCTAAAGCCAGCATCGGATCCAACGATGATTGGGGCGGCGCTCCTGCGCTCGTTGAAGCTTTCCGTCAGGTCGGCGCTTTCCCTTTGCCGCTGACTTCGAAAGACGCCGCCATTCTCATCCCGCTCACGCCCGGTAACTACAGCGTGGTCGTCAATGGCGTCGGCAACACCACCGGCGTGGCCCTCGTCGAGGTGTACGAAGTCCCGTAAGCTTTTCTCGATCCGCCGATTACCCGTTATCGGACCGACATCGCTCCCGGTGTCGAGTAGAGCCGTCGCGCCCCACTTGCCCGTCGACGGCGCAAACGCGCCCATTCGTCCCTTCCTCTCCTCGGGCAAGAATGGCAGAGGTGGACCATGCCAATTCGAGCACCAGCAAGGCACTTGCAAATAATAGTCGCTCAAATGGCGGAATCGCCTGTCTCACCTGTCGTATCAAGCACGCCAGCCCTGCCCTCTTACGCGTGAAACAATCGTCTCCACCTTATGAATTGCCTAGGTCATCGGGGTTTCTCTTTGCGCGCCATCGCCCTCGCTGCCTTCGCCCTCCTCTCCTTCGTCGCACTCGGGACCGCGGGGCGTGCGCAGGATACGTGGTCGATCACTCCACAGGATGTTACGCGTGAAAATCTTTGGGGCGTTACCTATGGCGCCGGCACGCTCGTCGCCGCCGGCGAGCACGGCACGATCCTGACCTATAGCTACACCGACAAAGCTTGGACGCAGCGTAGTAGCGGCCACTCCTCCTGGTTGCTGAGCGCGGGCTTTGGTGCCGCGAGATTCGTCGTGGTCGGCGATCAGGGCACAATCCTCGTCTCCGACGACAACGGCGCCACGTGGGCCCCTCGCCCCTCCGGCATCACTAACCGCCTGAATGCCGTCACATACGGCGGCGGTCGTTGGCTGGCGGTCGGCGAACAGGGCACCGTCCTCGTCTCGTCCGACAATGGCGACACCTGGTCTCCCCGCCCCGCACTCACCGGCGGGTTTTTGCGCGGCCTCGCGTATGGACAGGGTGCTTTCTATATCGGCGGTTCCGCCGGCCTGCTCGTGCGGACGACCGACACCACTACGTTCACCCCGATCACCACGCCGCGCCCGACTTCCGATATCGAGGCCATCGCCGTCTCAGCCGACCATATGTGGATCTCAGGCAGCGCGGGCTTGATCACGAGTTCGCTGACCGGGGGCGGTTGGTCAGCGGTCCCTACGACCTTTGCCAACGATTTCCGCGCCCTCGCTTTTCGCGACAACGGCGAAGCCGTCGCCGCTGGCGAAGGCGAGGCCGCCATCTATCTCGAGGGCACGTGGCGACCGCTCGCGGCCTTGCCCGCTATCGCCACGTCCGCCGTGCGCGGCGAAAATGAAATTGTCGCGGTAGGTTTCAATGGCGTCGTCGCTCGCATCGGTGTCCGCTCTCTGCCGGCCTACCTCCCGGTCGGCACCTATAATGCCATCTACGGCAGCGATGTCGTGATCTACGCGGAGGCCAACTATGCTCCCGCTGTCCGTTACCAATGGTACAAGAACGTCGGCGGGACAGGCGTTGCGATCCCCGGAGCGACGGGACTGACGCTCATCTTGCCCTATGTCACCACGGCCGACGCCACGAGCTACACGTTGCAGTACGATCAGGGCACGGGCGTCATCAATTCCGTCAGCACCGTCGTTCGCGTTAATCCTGCCGGTCTGCCGGAAGTGCGCGATCCCCTCTATGGTCGGGATACGAAGTTCGCTCCCGGGGTCGTCGTCGAGCACACCGATGGTAAAATGCTGGTGGCCGTCGCCTACAATGCCCTGGCCCCCAAGGCCTATGGTCTGCGCCGCTTCAACCCCGACGGCACGCTCGACACCACGTTTACGAATGCCGGTTCGGATGTACTGTCTTACACGATCAATGGTCTCAAGGTCGACGCCTCGAATCGCATCTACGTCACGGGCAGTTTCACGACCTTTGGCGGCAAGGCCGTGCCGCGCATCGTCCGCCTCCTGCCCAACGGGGCCATTGACCCGACCTTCAACCCCGACCCCAGCATCGCCAACAACGCCAACAAAATCGAATTTGGACCGGATGGGAAAATCTACGCTCAATTCGTGGATTTCAACCTCCGCCAAGTGCGGCGGTACAACAGCGATGGCTCGCTCGATCAAGCCTTTGGGACCATCGGCAACTTCCTGCTCGTGGGCGTAGACGCGCAAAGTCGCCTCGTCGGCGTGCAAATGTCCGCAACCAATCGGACTACCCTCATCCGCCTCCTCCCCAATGGCACTCCCGATGCGACCTATCAGGAGACAGAACTTTTTTATCAGGCGAATAGCCTATACTACGGGACCGTTCCCATGCTTGGGGAACTCGGCGGACTTCGCCTGACGACGAATGGCGTCTACTTCATCAATCAGAATGGCGCGACCTACGGCACGCTCATCCTCCTCGGCCACATTTTTCCCGATGGTGGCCGCGATCCCAACTACGACGGCATTCCGATTTTACCCTTCCCTCCCTCCACCTCCAGCGGGACCGTCAGCTATCGCTACAGCATCTTCTACGAGCCCGACGGCAGTCTCTGGACCGTGCGGCCCGATGCCAACAACCCGGCCCTGTATCAGGCGACTCACTACACTCCCGACGGCAAGGTCGACCCTTCCCGTTACGCGACTCTCCCCAATCGCGGTTTCTTTAATATCTCCGCCGTCGCACGTGATGGCTCTCTCTACGTGGATACCTCGACCACCTACTCCGGACCGCTTTCGCGTATCGTTCCGCTGAGCGGAAACATGGGGCGGCTCACGAATCTTTCTGTGCGCGCCTTCGTCTCCTCCGCGGCTGAGCCGCTCATCGCGGGCTTCGTCACCGCCGGTGAGGCCTCCACCCGCGCCATTGTTCGCGGCATCGGCCCCACGCTCGGCCAGTTCGGCGTCACCGATGCCATGCCCGATCCGGCACTCACGCTTAACCGCAACGGGGCGTCCGTCGCCTTTAGTGATGATTGGGCCTCTGTGCTCGCGCCGCGCTTCACGGCCACCGGCGCATTCGCGCTGCCTCCTTCGAGCAAAGATGCCGCGGTCGAGGCCGACATCACGTCGGGTAACTACACCGCCGTTATCGCGCCCAACAGCGCGGGCGGCACGGCCCTCGCCGAGCTCTTCGAATCCGCCGATCCCGCCCCTGCCCCGCGTCGCTTTGTCAATATCTCCGCGCGGGGACCGGTCTCCAGCACCCGCCCCCTGATCGCGGGCTTTACGATCACCGGCTCGGTGCCCGTCACGGTACTCGTCCGCGCCGTCGGTCCTGCCTTGGTCAACTTCAGCGTCCCCAACACCCTCTCCGACCCCAAGCTCACCCTCTACCGCAACGACACCGTCCTTTGGGAGAACAACGACGTCAGCGACAGCAATAGCAGCAGTGCCAGTTTGATCAACGCCGCGACCACCAAGGTCGGCGCCTTTCCGTTCGGACCCGGCGTCCCAAAAGACTCAGCGATGGTCGTGACTCTTCCCCCGGGTAATTACACCGCCCAAGTCAGTGGCGTAAACAACACTGCCGGTACCGCCCTCATTGAGGTCTACGAAGTGCGGTGATACCGTCTTAGACGGTCTTAGAACTGCGCCCGAACGCGAAATACGTCGGCTGATTTAAGACGCCGCTCCGATGACGGACCAGCGCCAGCCGGCTCTCGGCTTTCCTGCGCGACAACCCTTTCTTAACCGTTTCTGGCGCTCAGCTCTCCGCTCTCAGCTAAAGGCTCTTCGCTCTCAGCCAAAAGTTTCCGCGCCTCAAAGTAACTCCTTCGGCAGCTTCCCGCAGATCTTCTTGATCTCCTGCACCGCGTCGCGGTGGCAGACGAGAATCGCATCCGCCGTCTCGACGACGACGAGATCCTTCACGCCGCACAGAGCGATGGTGCGGCCGTTGCTCACGGAGATATTGTTCGAAGAATCGATGGCCACCAGCGGGCCGCGCGCCGCATTGCCGGCCGCGTCGTTGGGCAGATGCTTGGGCAGTGCGGTCCAGAGGCCCACATCGTCCCAGTCGAATTGCGCCAGCAGCGTCTCCACGTTGCGCGCTTTTTCCATGATCGCGTAATCGACCGAAATTTTCGGCAACGTCGGAAATCGCTCCGCCAAGAATGCCCCCGCGCCCGCTTCGCCCTTCGGAAACTCCTCGACAAATTTCGCGAGTTCCGGCGCTTGCCGCTTCGCCTCGTCGAGAAACGTGCTCACCCGCCAGAAAAACATTCCCGCGTTCCACGCGAAATTTCCGCTCGCCACATACTCCTGCGCAGTGGCGAGGTCCGGCTTTTCCACAAAGCGCTTTACGGCGCGCACCTGCCCGCCCGGGCCGGTCATCCGCTCCTCCCCCATTTCAAGATAGCCGAAGCCCGTGGCCGGATGATCCGGCTTGATCGCGATGGTGAGAATCGCGCCCGACTCAGCCGCGCGCGGCAGCGCCGTCGCGAGTTGGCGACCATAAATTTCCGTGTCCTTTATAAACGCATCCGCCGGCAGGAGCGCCAGCGTGGCCGAATCGCCGCCGCGGGCCCGCACGAGCGCGGTCGCCAGCGCGGCCGCCGGGGCGGTGTCGCGCTTCGCCGGCTCGGCGATGATCTGCGCCTCGGGCACCAGCCCGGCCAGCGCGGCGCGGGTCGCCGGGAGTTGCACGGCGTTGGTCAGGACAAAAACATTCTTCGCCGGCACCACGGCGCCCAAGCGACGCACTGTCTCCTCCAGCAGCGTGCGATCGGAAAAAAGCTTCAGCAGGTGCTTGGGCGTCTGCGCGCGGCTCATCGGCCAGAACCGCTCGCCACTGCCGCCGGCCATGATGCATGCGAAAAACTGAGAGGTGTCGCTCATAGGGAGAATGATCACTTTCCCCTCCCTCTTCTCTTACGCCAAGCCTGAACATACCCCATTCCTGCGCCCCGCCACGGCCCGCTTAACGCGGAGGAGTCGTGCTAGTGGGCTTACCGCTCTTCGGGCTCGCCGTCACCTTCTGCACGACCGTGTTTGTGGTCTTTGTAATCATGGGCAATCCAGTCGAGGGCGCTGCCGGCGCCGCACGTTGCGTCGGATCCATGTAAATCACACCCACCAAGCGACGCTGGTAGTTATCCCGGGTGACGTACACGTTATCCATGCCCGGATTGTGATCGCCCCGGGACCAGAATTTTTCGCCTCGCTTCTCCACCAATCGATGCGCGACCACGATCTTCAGGTCCGGGTGGAAATAGGTCACTACATCGCCGATCTTCAGACTCTCAAATGGCGCCGCCTCCAGGAGCAGCATCGAATTCTCATCGAAATAGGGCTTCATGCTGCCCGTGGCCGCGACGCGCGACATCACGATATCGCGCCCCGTCCCCGCCGCGACATTGATCGCCATCATGAACGCTTCGTCGCGCGTGACCCCCGAAGTAGGGGCCACCTCCAATGACAACCGCTTCGTATTAACCGCCGCGCGGACCGGTTGGGTCGGCACGATCTCCGGCACATCGCCCGAAGCCGATGCCCTGGTAACCGTGAGCACCACGAGCACGGCCAGAAAGGCGCGGGCGCCGTTGAGGTTGAGTGAAAGGAAGCTGTTTTTCGAAAGTGACATGAAGAGGAGTAGGATGGGAACAGCATAGCCCATCCGCGTCCCACCGTCTGCCCGCGCCGGCCTGAAAGAACCGTAGTATCCTGCCCTACAAATATTCGAAATATGGACTCACTAAGCCCTTATTTGCCCATTTTTTAGGGCCAAACGGCCCTAGTGCCTAGGGACAAGACAGGTCCACCCTAGGGCGTAGTTGCTTCAGCCCTACAAACCATGGCCTCTTTTTTCTCCAAAGTGCCTCGCGTGTTTCAAGGTCCACTCTTCGCGGCGAGGTCTATCGGGCAATTTTGTATCCAATTCTCCGATACCATTGTCAGCTCACCCGCACCACGATCTTCCCAAATTGCTCACCCCGCTCCATCAGCGCAAACGCCTCCGCCGCCCGCGTGAGGGAAAACGTCGCGCTCACCACCGGCCGCACCCGATGCTGCGCGACGAACGCCAGCAACGCACCCCAGTCCGCCGGCGAGCCCATCGTCGTGCCGAGCAGCGAGAGCTGCCGCCAGAAGATCTTCCGCAGCGCGAGGCTCGGTGCATTGCCGCGCGTCGCCCCATTGAACACAATCCGCCCGCCCGGTGCCGCGATCTCGACGAGGTCGCCAAAGCCGTCGCCTCCCGCGCTGTCCACGATCACATCGAAATTTCCCGCCGTTTTCACTGCCGCCGCGGCCCAGCTCGTTGTCGTATAGTTAAAACCTCCGCGCGCCCCCAGTGTGACCGCGCGCGCAATCTTCTCTTCCGAACTCGAGGTCACCCACACCTCCGCGCCCACGGCGACGGCAAACTGGAGCGCAAACACCGCCACCCCGCCGCCAATGCCCGTGATGAGCACGCGGTCGCACGCCAGCAGCCCGGCCCGCGAAAACACCCCGCGATACGCCGTCACCCCCGCGAGCGGCAGCGCTGCCGCTTCCTCCCACGACAGATGGGCGGGCTTCTCGGCAAGTTGCGCCACCGGCACCACGATCTTCTCCGCCAGCGTACCCTCCCGCGGAAGCCCGAGGATGGAAAAATTCGCGCCTTGTGCCCCCTCGCTCGTGCCCCAGTCGAAGCTCGGGTTGATAATCACCTCTCGCCCCACCCAACGGGCGTCGGCGCCCTCGCCAACCGCGACCACCACGCCGGCCCCATCCGAGCCGGGCGTGCAGGGCCACCGCAGCCCGGCGTATTGCCCGGCCTTGATCCACACATCGCGGCGATTGAGCGCCGCCGCGCGCACCGCTACGACCGCCTCGCCCGCTGCGGGAACCGGATCGGGCACGGTGGCCACTTTCATCTCGTTGACCGCCGTCAAGGTGAGCGCCTGCATAGTACCGCAAACACTGCATTCCTTTCGTCCCACCGCAATCGCGTGCTTCTCGCCCTCCACAAGCCCTACGGCGTTCTCTCGCAGTTTACCCCCGAGCCCGGCTCCCGCTGGCGCACGCTCGCCGATTTTGCCCTCCCGAAAAACGTCTACGCCCTCGGTCGCCTCGACGCCGACTCGGAGGGCCTGCTGCTGCTCAGCGACGAGCCCGGTCTAAACTCCCGCCTCCTCGATCCGCAAAACGCCCACCGCCGCGAATACTGGGCCCAAGTCGAAAATATTCCCACCGCCACCACCCTCGCCCGCCTCACGCGTGGCGGGATCGACCTCGACGACTACCGCACGCTTCCCTGCCGCGCGCGCCTGCTCGATCCGGCTCCTGCTCTGCCTCCACGCGATCCGCCGATCCGGGTCCGCAAATCCATTCCCGATTGCTGGCTCGCCCTAGAATTGATCGAGGGAAAAAATCGCCAAGTTCGCCGTATGACTGCCGCCGTCGGCCATCCCACGCTGCGCCTTGTCCGCACGCGCATCGGAAATTTTCCCCTCGGCGACCTCGCCCCCGGAACATGGCGCGAACTCACCGCCGAAGAGCGCGCCGCAGTCTTCGCGAAGTAGCGCACCACGACCGAAAGCTCTCAATCAGCCCGCAGTGCCTCCAGCGGGTCAAGCCGCGCCGCCCGCCACGCCGGCAGCCAGCACGCCACGATCGCCGCCGCACCCACCGCGACTGCCGCGAGAATCAACGGCAGCGCGGTGATGCCATCCATCTGGTAAACCAGTGATTTCAAGGCAAACGAGAGCCCAATGCTCCCAGCCAGCCCGAGCACTAGGCCAACTGTCACCCAGCGACTCCCCTGCGCAAACACGAGACGCACAATATCGCCCTTCAGCGCCCCGATGGCTACGCGCACGCCGATCTCTCGCGTGCGTTGCTGGACGTGGTACGAGAGCGTGCCGTAGAGCCCCACTGCCACGAGCCCGAGCGCGGTCGCCATGAAGAAATTCACCAGCCCCGCGATCGCTCGCTGGCTCTGGGTCGCGCCGCTTACCACGTCGCGCATAGTCCGCACATTGCGGAGCGCGAGTTCGCTATCGAGCGCGGCCAATTCCTGGCGCACCAGCGGAATGATCTGCGCCGTCGGCACGGAGGCCCGCAGGATGAGCGCGACACTGTTATTCCAGTGGCCTTCTGGCGTCGTGTACATCTCCGGCTGCACCTCGGCATCAGCGCCCCACTGCTTCACATCCTCGACCACGCCGACAACCCGTACCACGTACCAGGGGTTGGACGCTTGATTGGCGCGCATGATTTCGCCGAGCGGCTCCTTGTTCGGCCAAGCCTTCTTAACCAGCGCCTGATTGACCACGACCCCGCGAATATCCCCCGTGCGGTCCTCTGGCTTCAGGTTGCGCCCGCGCAGCAGCCGCAGACCCATGGTCTCAAAATAGTCGTCCGTCACCGAGGAGCGCTCTACGCTCATTCTGACCTGCGTCGGATCATAGACCTGATCGTTGATCAGCGCATTCGTATTACTGCCGCCCTCAAGGGGTAGTTTCGAGGTGATCGCCACTTTCGTGAGGCCGGGTATCGTCTGCAGCCGCTCCACGAGTTTGTACCAGAAGCGGGTCCTAGCCGGTTCATCTTTGTATGCCGGTCCGCGCAACGAGATCTGAGCGGAGAGCACCGATTCATTGGCGAGCACGCGGTTATCCTCGAGAATTTTCAGATAGCTCTTCGAAAAGAGCACCGCGCCATTCGCCAGCACAAACGCCAGCGCCACCTGTGCGATGATCAGGGTCCGCAGCATCCGATGACGCGACCGCGAGCCTACCGATCCACGCGCATCCGCCCGCATCACCCCCGAGAGCGAAGTCCGCATCGCCGCCAGCGCCGGCGGCAGCCCCGCGAGCAGCGCGGTGAAGAGCGTCGCCCCAAGTGCAAAGGCCAGCGCCATCACATCGAGCGAGATAGCGGCCTTGCGCGATTCCGTCACTGGCGAGATCACCCGCAGCACCGCCACGCCACCGTAGGCCAACGCCACGCCGAGGATTGCCCCCGCCAGTGCGAGCAGCAGGCTCTCCGTCAGGGCGAGCTTGACGAGATGGCTCCGCGTCGCGCCGAGCGCCACCCGTACTCCAAACTCCCCCTGCCGCCGCGCGCTGCGCGCGAGCAGCATGCTGGAAACATTCCCGCAGGCCACGAGCAGCACCAGCGCTACGGCGCCAAAAAGCATCCACACCTGCGAGCCGATGCCCTTGGTCATTTCGAAGTACAGCGAGCGCACGAGGAAGTATTTCCGCGTATTGGAATTTGGATACAGCTCGGTGAGCCGCTTGCCGATGGTCTTCACCTCCGCATCGGCCATCGCCACCGTCACGCCCTCCTTCAGCCGCGCCACGCCGAGGAAGGAGTGACTATCGCGTTTGGTTTTCTGCTCTTCGAGCGACAGCGGCAGCCACATCTGCGGCTCCGTAGTGCGGCCCCAGGGGCTGACGAACTCGAAGTTCTCGGGCATCACGCCCACGATCGTCACATCCGCCCCGTTTACCCGGAGGGTCTTGCCCAGCGCCGCTTTGTCGCCCGCGAAAAATTGCTGCCAGAGCGAGTAGCTCAAGATCGCCACCCCGGGCGCGCCCGGGGCGTCGTCGGCCGGATCGAAAAAGCGCCCCATCATCGGTTGAATGCCGAAAACTCGAAGTACGTCCGACGTACCCGTGACGCTGTATACGCCCTGCGCGTTTTCCTTGCCCACGTTCACCGTTCCGCGGTTGTAAACCCCGAATGCCGAGAAACTCGTGGTCTGCGCCTTCTGATCGAAGTAGTCCGCCGGCGAAAATGGCCAGCCATCGCCCGACCACACGTGCACCAGTTGCTCGGAGTGCGGATAGTGAAACGGCTCGATCGCCAGCGCGCGCAGCGCACTAAAGATCGCCGTGGTGGCACCGATGCCCACGGCCAGCGTGAGAATGGCGATCAGGGCAAACCCCCGCGCCTTGGCGAGGGAACGCAACGAGAGACGGATATCGGAAAGCATAGGGCGGCACCGAGAAAACCGCCTGAAACGCGAAAAGTTACTAAAAAGATCGAACCCGGATTTTAACCGCGAAGCGCGCGAAGAGGCGCGAAGGCGTAAAGTGAGCGGCTCATTCCGCCGCAGACTTCCCAGAGAAATTTGAACCGGAAGATTGGGAAGGACGGGAAGCGCGAATCAGATCCTTCTTCTCGCTCTTCCCGATCTTCCTGTTCAACGGCTTGGTGAGAAAAAGGAATGCGATCACGGTCGAAGACATCGCTAGATCTTCGTGTCTCTTCGCGACCTTCGCAGTTGAAGATCCGCCTCCGCTTCTGCCTTCACGTGCACTCGCTTCAAATCCGCACCACCACATCCTCTGTCTTGAAACGCACTTTCTTTGTAGCGGCATACTTGTCATCCGCCGCCCGATAACCCGCCGCGCAGGCTACGACGGTCGTGTAATCGGTTACGCCCAAGCCGAGGATTTCGTCGAACTTCACGAGGTCGATGCCCTCCATCGGGCAGGTGTCGATGCCGACCATCGCCGCCGCCATCATGAACTGGCCGAGCGCGATATAAACCTGATGCGTCTGCCACGTATCGAGCCGTCCCTCGGCGCGGGCCTTGTCGAGGTTACGGAGCGTCATGCCGCGAAACTTTTCCAACGTGTCGCGGTGGACGCCGCGGACTTCGACGATGCGGTCGATGTGCCGCTCCACGTGCGCCGCATCGAGGTCTTTGCGCACGGCTAACACGACGAAGTGGGAGCACTCCTCCGGCTGCGGCTGCCGCCACGCGGCGGCGCGAAGCTGTACCTTCACCGCAGCATCCGTCACGACGACAAACTTCCACGGCTGCAAGCCAATCGAGGAAGGTGCGAGCACGAGGGCTTGCTCAATGGCACTCCAGTCGGCATCGGGAATTTTCCGCGCCGGGTCAAAGCGCTGCGTGGCGTAGCGCCAATTGAGTTGGTGGAGCAAAGTCTCGTTGGAAACGGGCTGCATGTCCGCTGAACTTACAGCGAAGACCCGCCATTTCTCAAGCGCCTGAAAGCAGCGGCAGTTCCACTCACCGCCATTCCACCGCGCTACTTGAGGTGGACGACGACCTCCGGGCGCCGTCGGGAGAGCGAATACCCAGACGACAGCGACGGCCTAAAGCGCAGATGCCACTCGCCAGCGCCCCGCCCCTCAAAACCCCCGCCCATACTGGCGCGGCGGCTTGAGCGCAGCGGTTTGCCCAAGGGCCTTTGCCGCGTGCAGCGGCCAGTGAGGATCATTGAGCACCGCACGCGCGAGTAGCACGAGATCGGCCTGCCCATCGGTCACGATGGCATTGGCCTGCGCCGGCTCCGTGATGAGGCCTACCGCAGCCGTTGGTACACCCGCCTCGCGCCGGATGCGCTCCGCAAACGGCACTTGGTAGCCGGGAACGAGGGGAATCTTCGCGTCGGCCACACCGCCGCCCGAGCTGCAGTCGATGAGATCGACTCCCTCGGTCTTCAAGCGGCGCGCTAGCTCGACGCTCTCCTCGATCGTCCAACCCCCTTCGACCCAGTCCGTGCACGAGAGACGCACCGTAAGTGGTAACTTCTCCGGCCACACCGCGCGGACCGCGCGGGTGGTCTCCAACAAAAACCGGATGCGATTCTCGAAACTGCCGCCATACTTGTCCGTGCGCTGGTTCGACTTCGGTGAAAGAAACTCATGCGCGAGGTAGCCGTGCGCCGAGTGCAACTCCATCCACTCATAGCCCGCCGCGAGTGAACGCTGCGCTGCCGACACGAAATCCGCCTGCACGCGAGCGATGTCCGCCTCGGTCATCTCCGCCGGCACCTTGTTGAGCGGACCTCCAAACGCCACCGGGCTTGGTCCGATCACTGGCCAGCCACCCGCCGCCTCGGCGAGGTGTCCGCCACCATCCCATGGGCGCGCCGCACTGGCTTTGCGGCCCGCATGGGCGAGTTGCACACCGGGCACAGCACCTTGCTGCTTCACGAAACGATTCACGCGCGCGAGCGGCTCGATGTGCTTTTCGCCCCAGAGGCCGGCGTCGCCGGGCGAGATGCGGCCCTCGGGTGAGACGGCGGTGGCCTCGGCGATCACCAAGCCAGCCCCCCCGGCAGCGCGCGCGCCGAGGTGGACGAGATGCCAGTCATTCGCCACGCCGTCTTCCGAGGAGTACATGCACATCGGCGAGACGCCGATGCGATTGCGCAGCGTGATAGACTTAAGCGTGAAGGGCGTGAAGAGATGGTTCATAGCGTGAGTTTAACTGTCGCGCTGCGAGCCGTCCCAAGCGGTGAGGACGACTAGTGCGAGCAAGATGAAGAGGACGAGGATCATGGGCGTGAAACGCAGCGCCGCAACTCAACCCACCGTAAATCCGCCATCCACGATCAGATCATGGCCGGTAACAAAAGCGGAGCCCGATGACGACAGCCACACGACCGCACTCGCCACTTCTTCTGGCGTACCCACCCGGCCCACCGGATGCGCCGAGGCCATCTGTTTCTTCGCATCGGTCTGCCCCGCGCCAAACACGCGGTCGAACATCTCTGTCTGGATTCCAGCCGGCGACACCGTATTGACGCGAATGCCCTTGGCCGCGAACTCCAGCGCGGCAGTCCGGGAAAGGCCGAGCACGGCATGCTTGCTGGCCACGTAGACACCCGCCCCCGCGAATCCGATGGAGGCGCCGATGGAAGCATTGTTCACGATGGAGCCGCCCCCGCTCGCCAGCATCGCGGGAATCTCGTGCTTCATCGCGAAGAGCACCCCCTTCACGTTCGCATCGAAGACGCGTTCGTACTGCTCCTCAGTCTGCTCGGCGATCGTGAGGCCAAACGCGCCCTCGATGCCTGCGTTGTTAAAAGCGATGTCGAGCCGACCGTACGTTTCGACCGTCTTTCGCACGAGGCCGATGACATCCGCCTCGCTCGTGACATCGGCGCGAACGAAAATCGCCTCGCCGCCCTGAGCCTTGATTTCGGCGGCGACGGCCGCGCCTTCTCTCTCGCGCCGCCCGGCGACGACGACTCGCACGCCCTCACTGGCGAGCGCCAGGGCCGTGGCTCGACCGATGCCCGATGTGCCGCCGGTGATGAGTGCTACCTTGGAAGAGAGACTATTTTTCATGATGTTGGATTTTTAAACTGAGAAACGAGGTTGGAGGTGGATGATTGGGAGAGAAAGTTCGAGGGAGGCGCTTAGCGCACTGCGACGGGTGCCGGCACGGTCCAGCCGCCACCGAGGGCCTTGATGAGCGCGACACTCGCGGTGAGGCGCTGCGCAGCGAGTTGGGCATCGGCGCGCTCGGTCGCGAGAGCCGTGCGCTGGGTGTCGATGACTTCGAGATAGGAGACGAAGCCGGAATCGTAGCGGCGCTGCGCGATAGCCGCGGCGCGGCGGGAGGCTTCCAGTGCGCGCGTCTGCGCGGCCGCCTGCTCGGCCAGGTACGTCGTCGCAGTGAGTGCATCCTGCACTTCGCGGAAAGCCACGAGCACCCGCTGGCGAAACACCGCTACGCTCTCCTCATACGCCGCGCGGCTGCGCTCGAGATTGGCGCGATTGCGGCCGCCTTGGAAGATCGGCAGGTACAGGCTGGGTCCGATGGACCAGATGCGGGAATCGTAATTCGTCAGGCGGTCGATATCGCCGCTCGCGAAGCCCGCGCCGCCCGTCAACGCGATCGCCGGGAAGAAGGCGGCCTTGGCCACGCCGATGCGGGCATTGGCCGCGGCGAGCGTGCGCTCGGCAGCCGCGACGTCCGGGCGGCGCTCCAGCAACTCGGACGGCAGGCCGGCCGGAATCGCTGGCGGCGCAGACGGCACGGCGGCGTCAACGCCGAGCGTGAAAGTGGTGGCCGACTCACCGACGAGAACGGCCAGGGCGTTTTGCACCCCGTCACGACGAGCGGCGACGGCCGCGGAATCGGCCTCCGCAGCGGCCAATTCGGCCTCAGCGCGGGCCGAGTCGAGGTCGGTGGCGGCTCCGCTCTTCACGCGAACCGAAATAAGATCGAGCGTGCGGCGGCGCAGAGCGACCGTATCGCGAAGGATCGAGAATTCGCGGTCGAGCGCACGAAGCGCGAAGTAATTGGCGGCGACCTCGGTCGTGAGCGAGAGGCGCATCGACTCCATGAGATCGGCGCTGGCCTCGGCCTCGGCACGCGCGCTTTCCGTCAAGCGGCGCACGCGACCGAAGAGATCGAGTTCCCACGAGGCGGTGAGCGGGGCACGATAAGTCGTGGACGTAGGATTCGGCTGCACGTTGTCCGTCGTGGTCGAGGTTCGCTCGCGCGTGACCGAGGCACCGACCGCGACCTGAGGCCAATAGGCGCTGCGGGCGATGCCCGCCGCCGCGGCGGCTTGGTCGACCCGCGCGGCTGCGGCGCGCAGATCCTGGTTACCCGCGAGGGTTCGGGTCTCGAGGCCGTCCAGTACGGAATCATTGAAGAGCTTCCACCACGGGCCGCGCGTCAGCGTATCGGCCGGGGCGGCGGTCTTCCACGCGCCGCCCGTGGCGGCGTCACGGTAGTCGGTGGGTGTGGTGGTGGAGGGACGGACGTAATCGGGACCCACGCTCGGCAGCGCGGCGAACGCGCTTGAGGCGAGAGGAACAGCGAGAAGAAGACGGAAAGATTTCATAGTAATAATGTGGCACGCAGAGCGCAGCGGAAGGTGGTCGGTTGAATCAGGCGCCGCGCGCCACAGAAGGCGGGAGCGAGTGTTTTTCTTGAGGGGAGGTCCTTTTCGGGACGGTCGCCGGGGATTATTTCGGTTCGGAGGCGGGCATCGGGTTAGGATGCCCGCGCAGAGAGGCGGCGGTTAGAAACCGCCGCTCCCTTTTTAGGCGTGGCCCGCCGTGGGCAGCGCGGTGGTGGGCGCGACGGGAGCGGGTTTTTTCGCGCCGATCTTCTCGAGCACGACGTAGAAGACCGGCGTGAGGAGGAGGCCGAAAATCGTGACGCCGATCATGCCGGCGAAGACGGCGACACCCATGGCGCGGCGCATTTCGGCGCCGGCCCCGGTGCTGATCACGAGTGGAAACACACCGGCGATAAACGCGATCGAGGTCATCAAGATCGGGCGCAGGCGAAGCTTGGCGGCATCGAGCGCGGCATCGACGATGCTCTCGCCCTCCTCGCGGCGCTTGACCGCGAATTCGACGATTAGAATCGCATTCTTGGCGGCGAGGCCGATGAGCACGATCAGGCCGATCTGCGTGAAGACATTGTTCTCACCCTTGGTCAGCCACAGACCGACCATCGCGGAGAAGAGCGCCATCGGCACAATCAGGATGACGGCAAACGGGAGGCGGAAGCTCTCGTACTGCGCGGCGAGCACGAGGAACACGAGGAGGATGGAGAGCGGGAAGATGAGCACACCCGTATTGCCCGCGATGATCTTTTGGAAGGTGAGCTCGGTCCAATCGAGCACCATCCCCTTCGGCAAATTCTCGGCGGCGAGCTTCTCCATCAACGCCTCGGCCTCACCGGAGCTGTAGCCAGGAGCGGCGGCACCATTGATCTCGGCGGCGGGATAGCCGTTGTAGCGCATCACGCGGTCGGGGCCATAGGTCTCCTTCACATTCACGAGCGCGCCGAGCGGGACGAGTTCGCCCTTCTGGTTGCGCGTCTTGAGGCGGAGGATGTCGTCGGCGTGATCACGGAATTGCGCGTCGGCCTGGGCGACGACCTGGTAGGTGCGGCCGAAGCGGTTGAAGTCATTCACGTACAGCGAGCCGAGGTTGATCTGCATCGTCTCAAAGACGTTTTGCAGCGGCACGCCCATGACCTTCGCTTTGACGCGGTCGACGTCGGCGTCGAGCTGCGGCGTGTTGATCGTGTAGCTGGAGAAGATGCCGGCGAGGCCGGGCGTCTGCCGCGCCTTGGCCATCAGGCCCTGCGTGGCGTCGTAGAGCGCATCGAGGCCATTGTCGCCACGATCTTCGACGTAGAGCTTGAAGCCGCCGATGGTGCCGAGGCCCTGCACGGGGGGCGGCGGGAAGATCGCGATGAACGCTTCCTGAATTTCCGAAAACTGTTTTTGGAGCTGCTGCGCGATGGCCTGACCGGAGAGTTCAGGCGTCTTGCGGTCCTCGAAGTCTTTCAGCGCGACGAAGACGATGCCGCTATTGGGCGAATTGGTGAAGCCGTTGATCGAGAGGCCGGGGAACTCGATGGCATTGGCCACGCCGGGATGCTTCAGCGCGATCTCGCTCATCTTGCGGATCACCGCGTCGCTGCGCTCAAGCGAAGCGGCGTCGGGCAACTGGGCGAAGGCGACGAGGTACTGCTTGTCCTGCGTCGGGACGAAACCGCTCGGCGTGTTCTTAAAGAGCACGGCGGTGAGACCGAGCAGACCGACATACAAGACGAGCGCGACAACCGAGAACCGCAGAATACGCGCGACGCCATTGGAATACTTTTGCGAGGCCCAGGCGAAGAAGCGGTTGAAGGGGCGGAAGAACCAGCCGAAGGCAAAGTCCATGCCGCGAGTCAGGCGATCCTTGGGCTCGTGATGGCCCTTGAGGAGCAGCGCGCTGAGCGCGGGCGAGAGCGTGAGCGAGTTGAACGCGGAGATGATCGTCGAGATCGCGATGGTGATGGCGAACTGCTTGTAGAACTGACCCGTGAGGCCGCTGATGAAGGCCGTCGGGATAAACACGGCGGCGAGCACGAGCGCCGTCGCGACAATCGGCCCCGTCACCTCGCGCATGGCTTGCTTCGTCGCTTCAAAGGGGGTCTTGCCGAGGCCGATGTTACGCTCGACGTTTTCGACAACGACGATCGCGTCGTCGACCACGATGCCAATGGCTAAGACGAGGCCAAAGAGCGAGAGCGCATTGATCGAGAAGCCGAGGGCGTGCATCACGGCAAAGGTGCCGATGAGCGAGACCGGCACGGCGGCGAGCGGGATGATCGAGGCGCGCCACGTCTGGAGGAAGATGATGACCACGAGCACCACGAGCGCGATGGCTTCGAGGAGCGTGTGGATGACGGCCTTGATCGAGCTCCGAACGAAGATCGTGGGGTCGTAAACGATGTCGTACTTCAGGCCTTCGGGAAAATTCTTCACGAGATCCTTCATCGTGGCCCGCACGGCATCGGAGGTCGCGATGGCGTTGGAACCAGGGAGCTGCGCGATGGGCAGCGCGACGGCAGGCTTGTTATTCAGGAGCGAGCGGAGCGCGTACTCGGAAGCGCCGAGTTCGAGCCGGGCGATGTCGCGAAGCTGCACGCGCTCGCCGTTGGCGCCGGTCTTCACGACGATGGCGCCGAACTCTTCCTCGCTCGCGAGGCGACCCTTGGTGTTGATGAGGAGTTCGGTATCGACCGGGCTGGAGACCGGCTGCTGGCCGACGGCGCCGGCGGCGACCTGGACGTTCTGCTCGCGGATCGCGGCAACGACATCGGAAGCCGTCAGGCCCTTGGCCGCGACCTTGTTGGGATCGAGCCAGACGCGCATCGCGTAATCGCCGGAGCCGAAGACGCGCACCTGACCGACGCCGGGGAGACGCGCGAGGACATCGCGCACCTGCAGAGTCGCATAGTTGCGCACATAGATATCGTCGTAGCGATTATCGGGAGAGAAAAGGTGGACGACCATCAGCAGGTCGGGCGAGGCTTTCGTCGTCGTGACGCCGAGGCGGCGCACTTCCTCCGGGAGCTTGGGCTGGGCCTGCGAGACGCGATTTTGCACCTGCACCTGCGCGTTATCGAGATTCGTACCGAGCTTGAACGTGATAGTGAGCGTCATCACGCCATCGCTCGTCGCCTGCGAAAACATGTAGAGCGAATCCTCGACACCGTTGATCGCCTGCTCGAGCGGCGCGGCGACGGTCTCGGCGATGGTCTTGGGATTGGCACCCGGGTACACCGCGCGAACGATGACGGTCGGGGGCACGACCTCGGGATATTCGCTAATCGGGAGGCGCGTGAGCGAGATCGCGCCGACGAGGAAAATTATAATCGAGAGCACACCCGCGAAGATCGGGCGCTTGATGAAGAAATCTGAGATGTTCATGACGGAATGCGGAAGGGACTCGGAGCTGAGCGGCTGGAGAGCGGAAGTAAGAATTAAGGCGAAGCAGTAGCTGAGGGGCCGCATGGTAGCAGCGCGGCCCGGGAGAAAACGCGTGAGGCGGAGACTAGTTAGTTAGCCGATGGGGTGCAGGGAGAACTCAGTGCGACGCAGCGACCGCGGTGCCGGCCGGCGTGGGCGCGACGGGCGCAGTGCTCGTGACGGCGGTGGCGGCGATTTCCGGCTGCACAGTCATGCCGGGGCGCACGCGCTGGAGACCGTTGACGATCACCTGGTCACCGGGCTGGAGACCGGAGCGCACGATGCGCTTCCCGTCGACGGAACCGCCCAGCTTTACGCTGCGGTAGCTCGTGACGTTGTCCTTCGCGACGGAGAGCACAAACTTCTGGCTCTGGTCGGTACCGATCGCGCGCTCGCTGATGAGGAGCGTGCGCTGCGGCGCGCTGACCGGGACGCGCACCCGCGCATAGAGGCCGGGGACGAGCGCGTGGTCCGTATTCGGAAAGATCATACGCAGCGTGAGCGACCCGGTAGTGGCATTCATGCGGTTATCGGTCGACTCGATGTAGCCGTGGCGCGGGAAACCGTTTTCATCGGCGAGTTGGAGATCGACCGGCACGCGCGCACCCTCGGTGACGAGGTTGTTCTCACGGGCGAGACGGCTGAACTTCAGGTACGTGGCTTCGTCGATGTCGGCGTAGACGTAGGCCTCGCCCGTCGTGACAATACTGGTGAGCAGCGTGGCATTGCCCGGCGAACCGGCGACGAGATTGCCCGGCGTGATGAGCGCCCGGCCCACGCGGCCCGTGATGGGCGAGCGGACCTGCGTGTGTTCGAGGTCGAGTTGAGCAACGGCAAGCGCGGCGCGCGCCTCGGCGGCGCGGGCCTTGCGGGCCTCGGCTTCCTCGCTGGAGATGGCGGCACCGGCGAGAAGGTCATCTGCCCGCTTGGCCTCGCGCTCGGCGACGGCCGCGCGGGCGGCCGCGAGGTCGAACTGGGCCTGATACCAGCGCGGATCGATGGTGAAGAGGAGATCGCCCTTCTTCACAATCTGACCGGCTTGGAAATGCACGGCATCGAGGTGGCCGGAGACGCGGGCGCGGAGCTCGACAGTCTCGATCGCATCGACATGGCCGGTGATCTCCTCGTAGTCGGCGAGGAGTTTCTCCTCGACGGCGGCGACGGTGACCTTGGGCGCGGGCGGAGTGGCAGCGGGTGCTTCAGCCGCGCGAAGTGACAGAGAAGCGACGACAAGCGCGCCGGCAAAGGCGAGGCGCACGAGCAACGAGCGGAGGACGATGGCGTAGACAGACGGCTGACGGTGTGGGACGGACGGAGTCATGGTAGTTAAAAATTGGATACGAGCGAGTGAGTGGAAATGAAGGTGGGAGAAACTGCAGACCGGCGAGGAACGGGCCGCAGGCGTTATTCGTGGTAGCGCGTGACCTCGGGCTGGATCCGGTCCAGCGCGCCGGAATTCCAGAACGACGGAGCGGCAAAGGCGTCCGGCTCGGAAACCGCGAAAGTAGCGGTACTGCCGGTGCGCATCGTCAGCGTGCGGGGCGCAGCAGGCATGAGCGAAGCCTGGCGAGTGCCGGCGGTGGGAACGCCCGCGCGGCGCCCCAGAGGAGAGAGTTGCGCGCGGGTGGTGAGAAACCGGGTGGCGGAGGTCGTGGTGAAAGAGGCGGTACGCGTGGTGCGATTCGAGTTCATGGTAAACAAAAGGAGATTTAAAGGTGAGCAGGGAGAGCCGGAGCAAAAATAGTTGACTAGTTAGCTATATCTAGGGCGAAAAAAAACGCGCACGGTTGTGGCGTGCGCCAGAGGAGAAAGAGCAAAAAACGACGGCGAAATGCCGCGTCAGGAAACGCTCGCGGGGGCCGGCGTGGCGGCACCTGCAGCGGGAGCTTTTACGTGGAGGAGATCGAGCGCCATCTTCGGCAAATCCCGCAACACCTCCGGGTCGTTCATGATGCGGGACTGGCTGACCAGCCCCTCCAAAAGACACCCCAGCGCCAACGCCTTCTGCGCCGGATCGCAGGGCTCGATCGAGCCCTCGGCTAGCGCATCGCGGATCGTCGATTCATAGTAGCGGCGCTTGCGGCTCATGATCTCGCGAATCTTCGCGCCCACATCGATCTCCTGGGTGCTGATCTCCGAGCCAACCGAGCACACCGGGCAACCGAGCACCTTGCCGTACTTGGCCTTGCGCTCGACCTGCTTCGGGTAAACCGACGCCAAATAATCCGCCAACCGCTTGATCGGCTCAATCGACGGCGAAAACTGCGCGTCCAAATTCGGCTTCCAGTCCTCGAGCCACATCCGCTCGAGCGACGCGACGGCGAGAGTCGCCTTGGAATCGAAGAAGTAATAGAAACTGCCCTTCTTCACCTCGGCGCGCTTGCAGATATCGTCGATAGTGACCGCACCGTAGCTCTCCTCCCATATGAGGTCGAGCGCGGCATCCATCAACCGCTCTTTGGCATCTGAGGTGCGTCCCATGGCAAAAGTGATAGTTGACTAGTTGTCTAGCGCAAGCGTTTTCGTCTAAAAACTGCTAGCTACTTCCCTAACCAATACATCTCTGGCGGCTTACGTCACTCCAAAACCAGGCATACTCGCGGTGCCCCTTCTTTGATTGCTCAACAACTGCTTTCAATTCAACCCGCCGCACTCCGAAACTCCGGATGTCGCGCGATAAATTTCGCCACGTAAGAGCACGCCGGCACGACTCGCCGCCCCGCGTCCTTCGCCCACGTCAACGCCACGCGCACCATCTCCTCCGCCACGCCCCGCCCCCGCAACTCCGGCGGTACAAACGTGTGTGTGAAAATCACCGTCGCCCCATCTTCCAAATACTCTACCATCGACACCTGCCCCTCCACGAGCGCCTCAAACCGCCGCGCCGCCACCTCATGCCGCACGACCAGTCCATCACCCGCCGCTCCCGTCGATGTATGAGTGCTCATCGCTCAAAACACATTCACTCGACCGGACAACGCAAATCGTCCGCGACCGCCACAGCTTGATGACTTCCTCCTTCAACTCACCGCCGGCAGCCGATCGATGAGCTTGTCGAGCGTGATGGGATAGTCCCGCACGCGGATCCCCGTCGCGTTATAGATCGCATTCGCGACCGCCGCGGCCACGCCACAGATGCCGAGTTCGCCCACGCCTTTCGCCTTCATCGGCGACGAGGTCGGATCGGTTTCATCGAGGAAAATCACGTCTTGATGAGGGATGTCGGCATGCACCGGCACTTCGTAGCCCGCGAGATCGTGGTTCACGAAAAAGCCCGCGCGTTTGTCCACCGCGAGTTCTTCCATCAGCGCGGCGCCCGCGCCCATCGTCATCGCGCCGATCACCTGGCTGCGCGCGGCTTTCGGATTCAGAATCCGCCCCGCCGCGCACACCGCGAGCATGCGGCGGATGCGTGTCTCTCCCGTCAGCGCGTGAACGCCGACTTCCACGAAATGCGCGCCAAAGGTCGACTGCTGGAATTTTTTGTCGAGGTCGCCGTACTCGATCTCGTCATCGGCCACGAGGCCGCGCGGCCCGGCGGCTTCCGCGAGGGTCAGGCTGCGCGCGCCCGCCCTCACCTGCCCGTCCGCAAACACCGCCTCTTTAGGGTCGTAGCCGACTTGTGTTACGAGGGTCTCGCGTAGCTTCATGCACGCCGCGTACACGCCGGCCGTGGAGTTGTTGCCGCCCCACTGCCCGCCTGAGCCGCAGGATACCGGAAACGACGAGTCGCCGAGCCGCACCACGACTTTATCCAGCGGCACGCCCATGACTTCCGCCGCCGTCTGGGCGATGATCGTGTAGGTGCCCGTGCCGATGTCGGTCATGTCGGTCTCGACGGTCACGATACCCTTGCCGTCGAGGCGCACCCGCGCCGCCGATTTCATTGCCAGACTATTCCGAAAGGCCGCCGCCACTCCCACGCCCGTCAGCCACTGGCCGTCGCGGGTCTTGCCGGGGGCCGGATTGCGTTTGCTCCAGCCGAAGCGCTCCGCGCCGGTGCGCAAACACTCCGTCAACTGGCGCTGGGAAAAAGGCCGTTCCGGCTTTTCCGGGTCCACCTGCGTGTCGTTGAGAATGCGAAACTCCACCGGATCGAGCCCGAGCTTTTCCGCCATCTCGTCCATCGCGACCTCGAGCGCCATCAGGCCCGGCGCTTCGCCGGGCGCGCGCATGGCATTGCCCTCCGGCAGATGCAAGACCGCGAGCCGCATCGCCGTCATGCGATTGGCCCCGGCGTACAGCAGGCGCGTTTGGGAAACGGCCGTCTCCGGCGATCCCTTGGGCTGGTCGCCAGACCAGCTTTCGTGCCCGATGGCCGAGAGCTTGCCGTCCTTCGTCGCGCCAAAGCGGATCCGCTGGATCGTCGCGGGCCGGTGCGTCGTGTTGTTGATCATCAGCGGGCGCTGCAGTGCCACCTTCACCGGCTTCTGCACCGCTCGCGCCCCGAGGGCGGCGAGCAGCACATCGGCGCGGAGAAATAACTTTCCGCCAAATCCTCCGCCGATGTAGGGCGAGATCAGGCGCACGTTCTCCTTCGCGATACCGAGTGTTTTGGCCATGTCGCCGACGCTCCACGCGATCATCTGGTTCGAGGTCCAGACGGTGAGCTTGTCGCCTTCCCAGCGGGCGATCGAGGCATGCGGCTCCATCATCGCGTGCGATTGATCGGGCGTCGTGTAAGTCGCATCGAGTTTTACTGGCGCGGCGGCATACGCCTGGTCGAAATCGCCGACCGCCGTGTCCGGCGGTCCGCCGAAGCCGGGCTCGGGTGGCACGCCGGTGTCCTTCACCGCCGCGAGGTCGAATTTTCCTTCGCTCCGCTCGTACTTCACCCGGATGAGCTGCGCCGCCGCGCGGGCTTGCTCAAAGGTCTGCGCGACCACGAGCGCGATCGCTTGATGATAGTGGTCGATCTCCGGTCCCCCGAGCAGCTTGACGGTGTTAAAATCTCCTTTGCCGAGCTTGCCGGCATTCTCCGCCGTCACGATTCCCAGCACGCCGGGCGCGCCGCGCGCGGCGCTCAAATCCATGGCAGCGATGCGACCCTTGGCGATGGCGGCGCCGAGGATGTAGCCGTACACCGCATTGGGCGCGGCGTCGTTTTGTTCGTACGCGTAGCGCGCCGTGCCCGTGGTCTTGAGCGGTCCGTCGATCCGATCCGTAGGGCGGCCGATGACCTTGAGTTGGTCAATCGGGTTGGTCGTGGCAGGAGTGTCAAATTTCATGGTCAGCCTTTCGCCTCCAGCAATGCCGCCGCGAGCGCGCGCTCCACGAGCGGGACTTTAAATGCGTTCTGTTCCGTGGGCTTTGCGCCCGCCAGCAGCTTGGCCGCGACGGCCTTGGCCCCGTTCTTCATCTCCGCGTCCGCCGCGTCCACGCGCCACGGCATGTGCGCTACGCCGCCCACCGCCACGCGCCCGCTGCCGTCGCGTTGCACGATGGCCGCCACCGACACCAGGGCAAAAGCGTACGAGGAGCGGTCGCGCACTTTGTGGTACACGTGCACGCCGCCCACCGGCTTCGGGAGCGTCACATGCGTGATCAATTCCCCGGGCTGCAGGATGTTCTCCACATGGGGCGTATCGCCCGGCAGGCGGTAGAATTCCGCGATGACGATCCGGCGCGTCATCCCGTCGGCGCGAACCGTTTCGACGGTCGCGTCCAGCGCGCGCATCGCCACCGCCATGTCGCTCGGATGCGTGGCGATGCACGCCGCGCTGCTGCCGATGATCGCGTGCTGGCGATTGACTCCGCCGATTGCCCCGCAGCCGCTGCCCGCCACGCGTTTGTTGCAGGGTTGGTTCGTATCGTAAAAATAGGGGCACCGCGTGCGCTGCAGGAGATTTCCCGCCGTCGTCGCCGCATTGCGCAACTGGCCCGAAGCCCCCGCGACCAAGGCCCGCGAGAGCACGCCGTAGTCGCGCCGCACGCGCTCGTCCGCCGCGAGGTCCGTATTCCGCACCAGTGCGCCGATGCGAAGCCCGCCCTCCGGGGTGGGTTCGATCGTGTCGAGGCCGAGTCCGTTCACGTCGATGAGGTGGGCGGGCGTCTCGATTTCCAGCTTCATCAGGTCGAGGAGATTGGTCCCCCCGGCGATAAACTTCGCGCCGGGTTGGCGCGATGCCGCTGCGGCCGCCTCGGCCGGGGTGCGCGGTTTCTCGTAGGTAAATTGTTTCATGCGCTGCCTCCCACCTCGTTGATCGCCTCGACGATGTTGGAGTAGGCGCCGCAGCGGCAGAGGTTGCCGCTCATGCGCTCGCGGATCTCAGCGGCGGTGAGTTTCGGACGGCTCAGGAGGTCGCCGGTCACGTGACTCGGGATGCCGGCGTTGATTTCGCGGAGCACCGCCACGGCGGAACAGATCTGCCCCGAGGTACAGTAACCGCATTGGTAACCGTCGTGCTTCACAAAGGCCGCCTGCATCGGATGCAGTTTCTCCGGCGTGCCGAGACCCTCGATGGTGGTTACGTTCGCGCCTTGGTGCATTACCGCGAGCGTGAGGCACGAATTGATGCGTCGGTCGCCCACATGCACGGTGCACGCGCCGCACTGGCCGTGGTCGCAGCCTTTCTTCGTGCCCGTCAGATGCAGGTGCTCGCGCAGCGCATCGAGCAGCGTCGTGCGGTTGTCGACTTCCACTTCGTGCACTTTCCCATTCACCGTAAAGGAGACCTTCGTCATAGAGCTCGTGTGATCCGGGTTCGCCGCCGGTGCGTTGGATTGCGCCATGCCCGCCGTGGGCCAAGCCGTGACGGCTACGGCCGCCGTGCCTGCGATGATGAATTCGCGCCGAGTGAGCTCGCACTCACTCCGAGGGGTCTTTGAGCGGTCGTCCGGAATTTGCATAGGCCTTACTTCCCTTGATTTCGAGGGCGGTCCCCATAGTAACCGTTCTCTCCCGTCCGTTCCAATCGGGAAATGTTCTATTTCAGCTCTAAATAAGTCCCTAGTTCGCGCGCGAAACTTATCATCGAGCTTCCTTTCGCCCGTGGCCCGCTCATCGCCCCGCGTCGCGACTCCCCAGCAAACGCGCCGGTAAAAACAGGATCGCCTTCACCAGCGCCAGTACCGCCTCCATCACCAGCCCCACGATCCGAAACGGAATCGAAAGCAGCCACAGCAGCGGCCACACGACGAGCAGGAGCAAGGCCACCGGCCAGCATAGCACCAGCAGCAGCGCCCACAAAACCAGCATAAGGAGAGTTTTCATGGCGGAATCGTTTCTGTTCGGTTCACCTTTAGAACCCCGCCCACGCTCCGAAAGTTGCACGTCTTTCCTTCGCCTCTGCCGGCCTTTTCACTCCGGTCCCGGGTTTTCTCCCACCTGCGCGTAGTATCCTGCCCTACACCGGCGT
Source organism: Opitutaceae bacterium (assembly GCA_965227745.1). Lineage (GTDB taxonomy): Bacteria > Verrucomicrobiota > Verrucomicrobiia > Opitutales > Opitutaceae > GAS368. The sequence continues at coordinate 2,011,426 of OZ245769.1, forward strand.
TCCGATATCGCCCTACAGACAATCGCCTACGGTTCGACTATACTTTGCCTCAGTCGCTACCGACCACTCGCCGCGCCCCGTCTCACGGAGCGCGTTAATTTTTTCCACCCATTCACCTTCATGACATCCCTCGTTACTTCCCGTCTTTCTCCTCGTTCCGCTGCATCGCCGTCTCGCCGCGTAGTCCGCCGCTCCTCCGCTCGTGGCTTCACCCTCGTGGAAATCATGATCGTGGTCGTAATCATCGGCCTCCTCGCCTCTATGGCCATTCCCGCGTTCCAAAAAGTCCGCACCTCCTCGCAGGATAAGACCGTCCTAAACAACGCCCGCCAGCTCGCCGCCGCCGCCGACCAATATTTCCTCGAAAACGGCGTCTCGTCCGTGTCCCGGGGCAACCTCATTGGCGCCACCAATTACATCCGAGCCCTCAACCTCGTAGCCAACGAGACCTACCCCGCCGGCTTCACCCAGGGCCAGACCGTCACCGTCAGCGGCATCGCCGGCGCCCGCACCGTCACCTACGCGCCCTAAACACAATGCGCCGCGCCTCATTATGCGCGCGCCTCCTGGCTTCCACTGCACGCGCGCAGTAGGTAGGGCGCGTTATCCCTAGCGCGCCGCTCAGGACGCTCGCCCCCGCGAGCGGCGGCGTAACTCCAAGCCCCTGCCTCGGAGCACTCTCAGCTCTTAGCTCTCAGCTCCGAGCTCTCCGCTTCTTCACCCATCACCTCTCCGCCTTCGCCTCCGCCTCATGCCCCCAGCGCGGCGCGAGCACTCCGCCCACAAACAATTGGAGCGCGTGATAAATCATCAGCGGCAGCAGCACCACGCCCGCCGCCGGGTTTCCCGCGAGTAGCACCTGCGCCATCGTCACGCCCTGCGCGAGGCTCTTCTTCGAGCCGCAGAAAATCAGCGCCATCCGGTCGCCGTGGTCGAATTTCAGCGCCCGTGCCACCGCGATCATCGCAAAGAGCGCGACCGCAAACAGCACGCCGGCCCCCAGCGTCACGCCCACCAGTAATTTCACGCCGTGCCCGGCCCACACATTGTTTTCGAAAGAATCGCAGAACGACGAATAGACGAGGAACAGGATTAGCAGCCGGTCCGTGAGTTGCAGCGCCACCCGGTGCCGCCCCGCCCACGCCGCGAGCAGCGGTCGCGAGAGTTGCCCGAGCAGCATCGGCAGCACCAGCATCTTCGCGATATCCACGATGGCCGTCCCAAGATCGCCGCCCGCCCCTGCCACACCCGCGAGTGCGTAGAGCCACAGCGGCGTCAGCACGATGCCGAGCAGGCTCGAGATCGTCGCGTTAAACACCGCGCCCGGCACATTCCCACGCGCCACGCCGGTCAACGCTACCGACGACGAGATGGTCGAGGGCAACGCGCACAAATAGATAAATCCAAACCTCAACTCCGGCGACACCCACGCCGCCGTCGCGTGCACGATCAGGTACGCCAACACGGGAAAAAGTAAAAACGTCCCCGCCTGCACCGCCACGTGCAGCCGCCAGTTGAGCGCCCCGCCTTTTAGCGCCGCAAAGGAGAGCGTCAGGCCGTACACGTAAAAGACCACCATCACGCCGACCGAGGTCACCGTGTGCGCGTGCAGCGGGCCCTTCGCTGCGCCGAGACCCGGCGCCAGCGCCGCGAGGCCGACGACCGCCAGCATCGCCGGCAAAAACCAGTCCGGCCGCTTCTTTTTCGGCGGCGCCGCCGAGGGCCCCACCGCGGGCTGCTGTCCGCTGCGTCCACTCATTTTTCCTTCGCCTCCTTCCGTCCGCGCCCGAATTTCCTCGCGACCATCGCGGCGAGGTCATCGCGACCCTCGATTTTCAGCGCCCACATCAGCGGCGCATACACGCCCACGCCCAGCGCGATCAGGACCGCCAGCGCCAGGCCATCGCTCCACTTCGTCGGCGCCGCCACCACCCAATGCGACCAGCCCCACCAGCCCGCCGACACCACCGCGCCCATCACGACGCTCGCGCCGATCACCTTCGCGAGATCGCGCACGAGATGCTGGAAGCGCATCGCCGGGTGTTGCTTCGCCAACGCGCGCTGGAGGTACCACGCCTGCACCACAATCGCCACATTGCCCGCCAGCGCGAGGCCCACCGTCCCCAGCCGCTCCATCAGCACGATGCTCAGCGCGAAGTTCACGATAAAGCTCACCACTGCCGCGCGCACCGGCGTCACCGTGTCCTTTTGCGCGTAAAACGCTCGCAGCACTAGGTTCACAAACGAGAAAAAGGGCAGCCCCAGAGCATACACCGCCAGCACCGGGGTCATCAGCCCTGTGTCCGCGCTGGAAAAGGCCCCGCGTTGAAACAGCAGCCGCACGATCGGCACCGCCAGCACCACGAGCCCCACCGCCGCCGGCACATTGATCACGAGAATCAGCCGCATGCCCTTGCGGTACGCGCTCGCCAGATTCGGCCAGTCCCCCGCCGCCGCATGTTTCGAGATCAGCGGAAACACCACCGTCGAGATCGCCACCGCAAACACCCCGATGGGCAACTCCATCAGCCGCGTCGCGAGATTGAGCACCGTCACCGCCGAGTCGTTCAGCGACAGCCCGATGAGTCGCGACACCGCCATGTTGATCAAATAAATCGCCGAGCCAAACACCGTCGGCCCCATCAGCTTCGCGATCTGCCGCACCGCCTCGCTGCGCCGCAGGTCGAAGCGCGGGCGCCACCCCTCGCTCATCAACGCCGCCGCCGGCACCGTCATCTGCAAAAATCCTCCGAGCAGCGCCGCCCAGCACAGCCACAGCATCTGCCCCTCGCGCGTCGCCGACCACCCGCCATACGTCGCCCCGCCCAGCAGCCCCAACATCGAAAGATTCAGCCAGATCGGCGACAGCGCCGGCTCCAAAAACCGCTGCAGCGTCTGCAACGCCGCGCTAAACGCCGCCGCGATGCACACAAAAATCAGATACGGAAACAGCAGCACCGCGAGGTGCGACGCCTTCAGAAACCGTTGCGCCGTGTCCTCCTCCAGCCCCCACTGCCGCGCCAGCCCCACCACCGCCTCCGTCTGCCACAGCACCGCCATCGCGATCAACACGATGATCGTCGTCGTCACCAGCAGCCAGCTCGCCACCTGGTTCACCACCGCAAAGGTCCCCGGCCGCTGCCGTGCCTTCATCTCGTCATGCAGCGTCGGCACCAACGCCGCCGTCAGCGCCCCCTCGCCGAGCAAGCGGCGAAACAAATTCGGCAGCGTAAACGCCGTGTAGAACGACGACGCCAGCTCCGACACCCCAAACACCGCCGTCACCAGCATATCGCGCCCAAGCCCCAGCACCCGCGAAGCCATGGTGGCCGTCGCGACGACGCTGATGTTCTTAAAACTCTTCGACACTCGCCGAGTGTTCGTTCGCGACCCCCGCCGCGCAAGAACGGAGAAGCCTCCGCCCACGTCCTACCACCCGTTAACCCTCTCCCCGACTAATTCCCCGGCACCCCGCGTTTCTCAACTCTGTCCGTTATCTCTCAACTACGGCGCCGAGGTTCCCGCTCCCGCCGCCGGTGCCGTCGTCCGCGCGCTCCCGGCACCCGCCGCGCGCGCCGCGGCCGCCGCATCAAGGGTCTTCACCGCCGCCTCGCGCACCGCCGCGATCGAGGCATTGCTCTGCGGCACATCGATGAGCGTTTGAAATTTCGTATCCATCGCCGTGTAGCTCGACGCCACCGCCGAGAGCAGCGGCATCGCCGTCTCGATGCGGCCCGCCATGCCTTGGATCGAAACGCGCACGTTCCAAATCTCCGGCTCCCGTGAACTCACCATCGCCTTGCCCTTGTTCGGCCGCGCCGAAAGTTCGAGATAAGTTTCCCGCGTGCTCGGGTCCGCGCGCGGCGCGAGCTCCTGCCCGCAGCTTACCTCGATCATCACATCCGGCGGCACGGTCTCCGGCGCCTCATACATCCCCGCGTGCGCCAAGGCCGCCGACACGCAAGCCGCGACCACTGCCGCATCTACCTGCCCCGATGTCATCACCGCCCGCCGGCCTACGAGTCGAAACGATTTCCCCGCGGGCTTTTCGATATTCGGCGCGCAAATCGCATCCACCGTTACCTTGTGTTTCGGGACGAAAATATTGCCGCATCCGCCCAACAGCGAAATCGCCAGCGCCCCCGCGAGCGACGTCGCCAGCCACGACGATAAGGTGCGTCCGAAAATGTTCATACTCGTTCCGCCCTTCTCAGATATGCACCGCGCAAAAATTCGCAACCTGCGTCGCGTAACTGAAATGTTACCGCGTTCTCCCCTACTTCCCGCCCTTCGCCTCCGGCACTCTCAACTGTGTCCCTTGCAACGCGCGTTAAACCTAAGTTCATGGCGTCGTCAGTTAACATTCCTCAATCCATCTTCACCCGCGCGCGATAAAAGGCGTCGCAGCGCGCGTAAATTTCCTTGGGCGAACTCATCGTCAGCGCCTCGGCCGCGAGCGCGCGCGCATCGGCCATCGTCATGGCGCGGACGAGGTACTTCACCGCAGGCAGCCACCCGGGCGACATACTCAGCGAATCGATGCCGAGGCCCAGCAGCAGCGGCGCAAAGACCGGATCGCCGGCCATCTCGCCGCACACACCGACCGTGATCTTCTCCTTGTGCGCCTCGTCGACGATATGTTTGAGCGTGCGCACCACCGCTGGGTGAGTCGGCTCGTAGAGGTGCGCGATGCGGTCGTTCACGCGGTCGATCGCCAGCAGGTACTGGATGAGATCGTTGGTGCCGACACTGAAAAACGCGCAGTCTTTCGCGAGGATATCCGCCGTGTAGGCCGCGCTCGGGATCTCGATCATCGCGCCCACTTCGAGCTTCGGATCGTACGGCACGCCCTTGGCCTTCAGTTCCGCCCGGCACTCGTCGAGCATGTGATTCGCCCGGTACAGTTCCTCGCTGCCCGAGATCATCGGGTACATGACCCGCACCTTGCCGTGCGCACTCGCGCGAAGGATCGCGCGGAGTTGGTCTTTGAAAATATCCTCGTTCTCCAGGCAAAAGCGGATCGCGCGGAATCCCATGAAGGGATTGTTTTCCTTGGGGAAAAGCTCGGGGTTGCTCGCCATCGGCTTGTCGCCGCCGAGGTCGAGGGTGCGGATGATCACGGGATTGGGCGCCGCCAACTCCGCGACTTCCTTATACGCGAGAAACTGTTCCTGCTCCGTCGGGATGCGCGCCGAATTGAGAAAGAGATACTCCGTGCGGTAGAGGCCCACGCCTTGCGCGGCGTATGATTTTACCTGCGCCATCTCATCGACTTTCTCGATGTTCGCCATGAGCGAAACCGATACACCGTCGAGCGTCACCGCCGCCTGGCGGTTGGCCTCGATCATCCGTGCTTCGAACGATTTTTTCCGCTCCTGAATCTTCCCGTACCGGAAAAGCGTGCTCTCCGAGGGATTGAGAATCACGAGGCCGTCGTACCCATCGACGATGGCCCAGTCGCCGTTGTGCGCCTTCTTCGTGAAATTGCGCACGCCCACCACCGCTGGCACCTTCATCGAGCGCGCGACGATCACCGCGTGACTCGTCCGGCTGCCCGAGTCCGTCACCAGCGCGATGGCCGCGCTGCGATCGATGCTCGCGGAGTCCGAGGGGGAGATGTCGTTCGCCACCACGATGCGTTTATCCGCAAGGCGGCTGAGCGAGTTCTCCGCCTGCCCGAGCAGGTTTTGCAACACGCGTTGGGCGACGTCGCGGATGTCCCCCGCGCGCTCGCGCAGGTACTCATCGTCGATCTCGGCAAATGCCTTGATGTAGCGCTGCGAGACTTTGTTGAAGCAGGTCTCGATATTGCGCCCCGTCGATTCAAATTCACGGATCGTCTCCCCGATCAGCGCCTGGTCTTCCAGCACCATCAGGTGCGCGTCGAAAATCAGCGCTTCTTCCGGCCCGATGTTCTTTTCGACCTCGTTTTTGATCTTCGAAATCTGCTGCCGCGTCGTCAGGAGCGCGCGTTCGAACCGCGACACTTCCTCGATCCGTTTCTCCGGCTCCACTTGGTAGCTCGGCACTTCCACATCGCTTTGGATGTAGACGAAAACCTGTCCATACGCGATCCCGTTGGAAGCCGCGATACCCTGGACTGTGATTTCGTTTTTGTCTGGCTGGGCCATGAATGCGCCCGCGCACCCGCGAGCCGCAAGCAAGGATAACGCGACGCCCGCGCGAAGGGTCAACGGCGGATTTACGTAATTCGCGTTTCTATTGCAAAAACTGTCGGCCCCGCATCCGCGCGGATCGTTTCCATGATCGCCTCCACCGGAGCATCCTCGGGCAGCAGCGCGAAGCACGCGCTCCCGCTCCCGCTCATCCTGCCGGTCAGTCCGAATTTCCGCTCCAATCGTTCTAACATCACGGGAAGCGCGAGAAATTTCTCAAATGCCACCCGCTCCATGTTATTGTAAAGCAGGGCTTCGGCGGGCGCCTTTCCCCCGAGCCATTCGGCGAGACGCGCTTCCGCTTCTGTAGGGGGTAAGTAGATACGTGGGTCCTCGTTCGCGGCAGGAATTCCCCTCCTTTTCCCGGGTGATTCCCTCAGCTCGCGATCCCGCGCCACCATCCGCCCATACGCCCAAGGCGTGGAGATGCCAAACGCCGGTTTGAAAATCACCACTCGCCGTCCGCGCAGTCGCGCCGTCGCCTCGGCGGACAGCGCTTCGACTTTTTCTCCACGTCCGCGCATGACAACGGGCCCCGATTGCAGAAACAGCGGGCAGTCCGACCCGAGTCCCGTCGCGATTTCGAGCAACTGCTCCGGCGTCAGCGGTGTCCCGGTCAGGGCATTGAGTCCGCGGAGCGTCGCCGCCGCATCGCTGCTCCCGCCGCCGAGCCCCGCGCCCATGGGCACGCGTTTTGTCAGGAAAAATTTCGCGCCTCCGCTCCATCGCTCTTTCGCCGCACTGCCAAAGGCCTCCGCCGCCTTCAAAATGAGGTTGCTGCCGTCTAGCGGCACGGTCGCATCGTCGCAACTCAGCGCGAAACGCGGCCCCTCCGCCCCCTCTGGTTTCAGCTCGATTTGCAGCGTATCGCCAAACTCCACCTGCGTCACGACCGACACCAAATCGTGGAATCCATCGCTCCGCCGCCCGGTGATCGCGAGAAACAGGTTCAACTTTGCCGGCGCCGGCACCGTTATTTTAGCTTCATTCGTGAGCATGAGTGGTGCTTAGTGGTTCAAATATCTCGATGCCCTGCGACCTGATTCTTGTCCTAGACGCCCAATCTCCCCGCGAAGTTGCCCCTTCGCTCCGCCAGCTGCAAGGTACCGTGCGCTGGGTGAAAGTCGGTTTGGAGATGTTCACCGCCTGCGGTCCCGATGCCGTCAAGGAGATCGCCGACCTCGGCTTCGATATCTTTCTCGACCTCAAGCTGCACGACATCCCCAACACCGTCGCCAAGGCCGTCGAGTCCATCTCCCGCCTGCCGGTCAAGATGACCACGCTCCATACCTGCGGCGGTCGCGAGATGATGCAGTGGGCCGTCAAAGCCCAGCAGCAGCACAAGCCTGATCTCCTGCTCCTTGGCGTCACCGTTCTCACTTCCATGAGCGCCGCCGGCCTCGCCGAGACCGGCCCCACCGATTCTCCGGAAACACAGGTCGTGCGCCTCGGCCGCCTCGCCATCGATTCCGGCCTGCGCGGCCTCGTCTGTTCCCCTCTTGAGCTTGCACCGCTCCGCGCCGTGCTGCCTGCCGATGTCGCGCTGGTGACGCCCGGCATCCGCCCGCGCGGAGCCGATGCCGGCGACCAAACCCGCATCATGACCCCAGCCGAGGCCGCCCGCGCCGGCGCCACCCACATCGTCGTCGGCCGCCCCATCTTCAAGGCTCCCGACCCCGTCGCCGCCGCCAAGGCCATCCTCGCCGAACTCAGTTAATATAGCCGAATTTAGTTTAATCTCCCCTTTTCCACTGGGGCACCTTTTTCCGGCTCTCAGCTCTAAGCTCTAGCCTCTCAGCTTCTCATCCCTCTCCGCTTCTCTCAACGCTCACCCCTCAACTCTTCACTCATCCATGTCACGCACCGCCGCCATTTTCCTCGCCGCCGGCAGCGGCTCCCGCATGGCCGGTGCCGTCGCCGACAAAGTCCTCGCCCCCCTGGCCGGCCGGCCCGTCTTTTCGTACTCCGCCTCCGCTTTCATGGAGAGCGCCGTCGCCGATCTCTACGTCATCGTTTACCGCGATCAGCGGCAGATGCTCGAGCTCTCCGCGCATGCCCCCACCCCGTCCATCCTCGTTCATGGCGGCCGCGAGCGGCAGGATTCCGTGATGGCCGCGCTCGCCGCGCTGCCCGCCGATATCCGTATCGTCTTCATTCACGACTGCGCGCGCCCACTCATCCGTCCCGAGCAGCTCGTCGCCCTCCATAAGATCGCCCGCCGCGAGCACGCCGCCGTCCTCGCCCATCGCGTCACCGATACGATTAAGGAGCACCGTGACGACGCCCACCTCCGCACGCTCGACCGCTCCCGCCTCTGGGCCATGGAAACGCCCCAGGTTTTCGAGCGCGACCTCATCACCAAAGCCTACGGCCGCGTGAAGAAAAAGGGCCTCCACGTCACCGACGACGCCCAAGCCGTGGAATTGCTCGCGCATCCCATCGCTTTGCTCGAAAACGCGCACCCCAATCCCAAGCTCACCACCCCCGCCGACCTCGCCTATCTCGAGTTCCTCCTCGCCCGCGAGCCCGCCGCTCCGCCGGAGGAGGGCTGAGTCAGCACCTCTCACCCGGAGAGCGACTGATCCCCTTCTTCTCTTCTTCACCGCTTCTCTTTTATATCATTTCAGCCGTAATTCCTTTCGTGTTTTTCGTGGTTCCAAATTCCGTGGTTCCAAATTCCGTGGTTGGTCCTTCTCCGTCTGCCTTGAAATGAAATACCGCATCGGCCACGGCTACGATATCCACCGCCTCGTCCCCGGCCGTCCCCTGGTGCTCGGTGGCGTCCGCTTCGACACCGATTACGGTCTCGAGGGCCACAGCGATGCCGATGCCCTCACGCACGCGATCTGCGATGCCCTTCTCGGTGCCGCCGGCCTGCCCGATATCGGTCACTTCTTCCCCAATACCGATCCGGCCTACAAGAACATCGACTCCCAAGTTCTGCTCCAGCGCGTTGTCGCCGAGATCACCCGGCTCGGCTTCCAAATCGCCAATATCGACGCCTCGGTGATCGCCGAAAAGCCCAAGCTCTACCCGCGCCTCGCCGAGATGAAAGCCGCCCTCGCCCGCTCCACCGGCCTCACTCCCGCCGACATCGGCCTCAAAGCCACGACCAACGAAGGCCTCGGCGACCTTGGCCGCGGCCTCGGCATCGCGGCGCATGCCGTGGCGCTCCTTTCCCGAGGCTGAGCGTGAAAGAGGCCTACCGCGATCTGGAGCCGTTTAGTTACTTATGGTTAAGCGGAGTCGTCGTCGTTTTAGCCTCGATGTGTGTATCAGCGCTGGTTTTGGGCATTTGCGGATTTGTCCGTCGCTGGAAATGGTACGCGAACTGGAGTCTAGTCGCTACTACGGTTTTGACCGGAGTCGTAACCTTCCGGATCGTTGCCAATCCGCATCGGCTATTAGGTGCGAATGAACTTCCCTATCTCAAAACACCGCCAGTCACGGCCGACCTCGTGGGAATCTATCAGTTGGACGCATCATCCTACTCGAAAGCCTCATCGTTCGGGTATTCCGAACTGACCACCGCTGTCATTATCCTCAAATCCGACGGGAAGTTTGAGACTACCGCCATGCCCCCTAACTGGATGAGTCGTCAGAGTTGGAAAGGATATGACTCGCGCCGTGGCACGTGGAAGGTAGTCCGCGAACGTAGCATCTACAAAGTCGAATTCCAGGCTGCTCACATCGCGCCAAACTCACCCCGGCCACCCGATACTTATAGTCAAAGCATCATCGCCGGTATTGCGGCCAAAACAAAAACCCGTCACGACTACGTCTTGGCCGTTCCTCCGGGCGACGACGATGATGGCCACCTTATTTTCAACCAGCAAAAACCAGACGCCCGCTAAGGCCTCCATGTCTTCCCACTACTCCTGCCTCCGACGCCTTTTGTCTGGTCACACTTCGTGTCTACTTGCGTCGTTCGCCGCCGTCCTTGCCCTCCTCACCAGCTGCGCCAAGCGCGAATCGCGCGTGCAGGTCGGCAACCGCGAGCAGGTCCTCCACCGCAGTCTCGGCTACGAGGTCACGGAGCTAGACCCGCACATCGTCACCGGCACCGCCGAGGCCCATGTGCTCGGCGCGCTCTTCGAGGGGCTCGTCACGGAAGACCCCGTTGATCTTCACCCCGTCCCCGGCGTCGCTGAAAAGTGGGACATCTCTCCCGACTCCCGGGTCTACACGTTCCATCTTCGCGCCGATGCCAAGTGGTCCGATGGCACGCCGGTCACTGCCGCCGATTTCGTCGCCTCCTATCAGCGTATCCTCACCGCCTCGCTCGCCGCCGACTACGCTAATCTCCTCTACGTCCTCCAGGGTGCCGAGGCCTACCACAAGGGCGCGCAAAAAGATTTCGCCCAGGTCGGCGTCGCCGCCCTCGATCCGCGCACGCTGCGGCTCACGCTCGATCACCCGGTCCCGTATTTCCTTTCGTTGCTCACCCAGATGTCGTGGATGCCCGTCCCGGTGGCCACCATCGCCAAGCACGGCGATCCCTACCACCGCGGCAACACGTGGACGCGCGCCGGCCGCATCGTCTCCAACGGCGCGTTCATGCTCAAGGAGTGGCGCACCAACGAGGTCATCACCGTCGTTAAATCTCCGCACTACTGGGACGCCAAGACGGTCAAACTCAAGGCCGTCAATTTCTACCCCACCGATAGTGTCGACGCCGAGGAGCGCGGCTTTCGCGCCGGCCAGTACCATGTCACCGACTTCGTCCCCGTCGGCAAGGTCGTCGCTTACCGCCGCGATTCGCCCCACCTCATCCGCCTCGATCCCTACCTCGGCACCTATTTCTACCGCCTCAATGTCAACCGCCCGCCCCTCGGCGATGTGCGCATCCGCCGCGCGCTCGCGATGTCGGTCGATCGCCAGGCCATCGTCGAAAAAGTGCTTCGCGGCGGCCAGCTCCCGGCGCACTTCCTAACGCCGCCTGACACCAATGGCTACACGCCCACCGCGCGCATCCCGACCGATTTCGCGGCCGCCCGCGAGTTACTAAAGTCCGCCGGCTACGAGGGTGGTCGCGGCCTCCCCACCATCGAACTGCTCTATAACACCTCGGAGAATCACCGCATCGTCGCCGAGGCCATTCAGGAAATGTGGCGTCGCGAACTCGGCATCACCGTAACGCTCGTCAACCAGGAGCTCAAGGTCGCCCAATCCGCCCGCCGCTCCGGCCAGTTCCAAATTCTCCGCGGCGATTGGATCGGTGATTTCAACGATCCCGCCACCTTCCTCGACGTCTTCCGCTCCGACAGCGGCAACAACTACACCGGCTGGACCAACGCCGACTACGACACCGCCCTCTTCACCGCCGCCCGCACCTCCGATCCCGCCGCGCGCAATGCCCTTTTCCAAAAAGCCGAGGCCATCCTCCTCGCCGACACCCCCATCATCCCCATCTACCACTACACCCACATCTTCCTCCTCCAGCCCTCCGTCAAAGGCTGGCACCCCACCGCCCTCGACCACCACCCGCTGAAATACGTGTGGCTGGAGCCGTAAATGCAGGTCGGACTCCAGTCCGCACCAAGCATCCTCACCTCGCAAAGTCTGAGTTCGTTCTTACGGCTCTCAGCTCTAGACTCTAGGCTCCAAGCTCAGCTCTAGCCTCTCAGCTCAGCGTCTTAGCTTTCAGCTCAGCATCCCAGCCTCGTTCCCCTCGCATGCTCCTATCCCGCCTCCTGCTCGGACTCCTCCTCCCGCTCGCGCTCATCTTTTCGAGCTGCGCCAAACGCGAGTCCTCCGTCGCCACCGGCAATCGCGACGGCATCCTCCATTTCAGCGTCGGCTCCGAGCCGTCCGACCTCGATCCGCAGACCGTCTCCAGCACGGGCGATGGCAAGATCGTGCAGTCCCTCTTCGAGCCCATCGTCACCTACGAGCCTGTCACCCTCGCGCCCAAGCCCGCCCTCGCCGAGAGCTGGGATATCTCCGCCGACGGCCTCACCTACACCTTTCATCTCCGCGCCTCGGCCAAATGGTCCAATGGTGACACCCTCACCGCGCAGGACGTCGTCGATGCGTGGCACCGCATCCTCGCGCCCACGCTCGGCTCCGAGTGGGCCTACTTCCTCTACATCCTCCGCGGCGCCGAGGCCTTCAACAAAGGCACCACCACCGATTTCTCCACCGTCGGCGTCACTGCCCGCGATCCCCGCACCCTCATCGTCACGCTCGCGCACCCCGCGCCGTACTTTCTCCAGGTCCTGCTCAACTCCCCGTGGCGCCCCGTGCACGTCCGCTCCATCGCCGCCAGCGGCGACCCCTACCAGCGCGGCACCAAGTGGACCCTCCCCGGTAAGCTCGTGAGCAGCGGCCCGTTCGTCCTCAAAGAATGGACGCTCAACCAACGCGTCGTCGTCGAAAAATCTCTCACCTACTGGGACCGCGACCGCGTTAAGTTAAACGCCGTCTACTTCTACCCCTACGACAACGTCGACACCGAGGAGCGCGCCTACCGCGCCGGCCAGTTGCACGTCACGTGGGCCGTGCCGCTCTCGAAGGTGCTGCCACTCCAGCAGGAGAAATCCCCCGCCCTGCGCATCGACCCGCTGCTCGAGACCCACTTTTTCCGCTTCAACGTCGCCAAAGCCCCCTTCACCGACGTCCGCGTCCGCCGCGCCCTCTCGCTCGCCATCGACCGCGACATCATCGCGACCAAGATCCTCCCCGGCGGCCGCCAGCCCGCGCCGACCTTCGTCCCGCCGTTCCTCACCGGCTACACCCCGCCCACCCGCCGCAGCTACGATCTCGCCGCCGCCCGCCAGCTCCTCGCCGACTCCGGCCACGCCGGCGGCGCCGGCCTGCCGCCCATCGAAATCCTCTACCACAATTCCGAAATCCTCCGCCTCGTCGCCGAGGCCATCCAACAGATGTGGCACCGCGACCTCGGCCTCGAAGTCCGCCTCGTGAATCAGGAAAAGAAAACCGTCTACGCCAGCCGCCGCGCCGGCGACTACCAAGCCGTCCTCGGCACCTGGACCGCCGACTACCTCGACGCCACCACCTTCCTCGACATGTGGCGCAGCGACTCCGGCAACAACCAAACCGGCTGGGCCGACCCCGCCTACGACGCCCTCGCCAACCGCGCCGACACCATCGCCGACGCCACCACCCGCGCCAAAGTCCTCGCCGAAGAAGAAGCCCTCGTCCTCGACGCCGCCCCCATCGCCCCCGTCTACTTCAACACCCACGTTTACATGCTCCACCCCGCCGTCAAAGGCTGGTACACGACCCCGATGGATCATACGGATTACCGGTACGTCTCCCTCGCGCCGTAACACCCCCGTCACCCTCTTTTGAGTAGCCGCGAGCGCCAACGAGTGGTCTGTTATCCACCCGCGATGCGCTCCCTTTCTAGATCTCTTCTTTCTGTAGCCGCGAGCGCCAGCGAGTGGTTTCGACTGGTAGCTGCGAGCGTGAGCGAGTGGCTCCGCGCCGTATGCGCGGTCGCCTGCGCCTGCCTATTCGCCGTGAGCTTCACCGCTTGCTCCAAGTCCGAAAAGCCCACCACCGGCTCCACCGCCGACCCGTCGTCCTCGGCGGCGTCATCTTCTTCCACCGCGTCTGCGCCCGCCGTCCCCCAAGTCCTCCGCATCTCCCAGCGCAACGAACCCGCCGACCTCGACTCCGCCATCGCCACGCTGCCCGATGAGTTTTTCATCCTCCGCGCGCTGAGCGAGGGCCTGCTCGTCCCCGACACCGCCAACACGAATCAGGGCGCGCCCCTTCCCGGCGTCGCTGAGCGCTTCGAGGTTTCCAGCGACGGCCTCACCTACACGTTCCATCTCCGCGTCGGCCTTCAGTGGTCCGATGGTTCGCCGCTCACCGCCGCCGATTTCGTCGCTACCTACCGGCGTATCCTAAATCCCACTACCGCCGCACCCAAGGCCCACTTGTTCTTCGCGGTCAAAAACGCCCGCGACTACCTCACCGGTGCCGTCACCGATTTTTCCGCTGTCGGCTTCGCCGCTCCCGATGCGCGCACGCTTGTCATCACGCTCGCGCGCCCCACGCCGCGCTTCCCCTACTACGTCGCCAGCGGGCCGTGGCTGCCGGTCAACTCCCGCGCCATCGCCCAGCACGGCCGCACCTGGACGCAGCCCGGCCACTTCATCGGCAACGGCCCTTTCATCCTCACCGAGTGGCGTCAGCAGCAGCGCATCGTCGTGAAAAAGAATCCCCGTTACCACGGCGCATCCAGTGTGCGGCTCGATGAAATCCAGTTTATCCGCCTCGACAGCGGCGACACCGAGGAGCGCGCCTACCGCGCCGGCCAAGTCGATGTCACGATGTCCGTCCCTTTCACCAAGATCGAGCCGTACCAGCGCGACCGCCCCGCCGAATTCCACCGCGCTCCGCTCGCCGAGACGCGCTATCTCTCCTTCAACACCCAGCGCCCCCCGCTCAACGATGTCCGCGTGCGTCGCGCGCTCTCGCTCGCCATCAATCGTCCGCAAATCGTCGAGCGCATCACCAAGGGCGGCCAAACCCCGTCCACTGAATTTCTCCCCATCCCGCTCGATGCCCCGCTACCTCGCGAACCCTCCGCGTGGGAGCCGCGCCTCGATCCCGTCGAGGCCAAGCGCTTGTTCGCCGAGGCCGGCTTTGCCGATCCCAAGAAATTTCCGCGCTTCGAGGTCACCGCGTGGTCGCCTTCGCAAACCCCGGTTCTCGAGGCCGTCCAAGCCATGTGGCGCGAACACCTCGGCATCGAGGTCTCTATCGCCATCCGCGAGGCCAAGGTCCACCTCGCCGCCCTCGCCGCGGGCAACTACGATATCGGCTTCGTCACGACGCTCATCGACGTGCCCGATGCCGCGTCCGTCCTCTCCGATTTTATCACCGGCGCGCCCGGCAACTACCCGCATTGGTCCGACCCCGCCTACGACCAGCTCCTCGCCGATCTCGCCGCCACCGCCGCTCCCGCCACGCGCGCCAACCTCCAAGCTCGGGCTGACGAAGACCTCCTCCGCGCCGCCATCGTCGCCCCGCTCTACCGTAACACTCGCACCTGGCTCATGTCCCGCCGCGTGCAAAACTGGCGCGAAGATTCACTCTGGGCCCGCGACTACAGAGCGGCCTTCATCGCTCCCTAGCCATCCCGCACATTCGCATTCGGCGAGCGAACCGGTTTGGCCCTTCTTACTCGATAGGTGCGCCTCGCTTTCTGCCCGGCGGCTCGGTATGTGCTGTGTCATATACCAACTCTCCAGCCGCTTTTTTCCTCATGCGCATCCGCTGCTCACTCCCGCTCCTCACCCTTGGCCTGCTCGCCTCGCCATTCGCCTTCATTCCTGCCCCTGCCCTTTCCGCCGCCACGCCGGTGGCACAAATTGCGGCTGACCCTCTCCGCCTCACGCGCGAAGTCGTGCCCGTCGCTCAAGCCGTCACACTCACCATCGATCCCGCGCGCGACGACTACACCGGCACCGCGCACATCGACCTCGTCGTCAATGCCGCGAGCACCTCGTTCCGCCTCCACAGCCTCGGGCCGGTCGTAACCGTTGCCTCCGTCGTCGACTCCGCGGGCCGCACCACGCCGCTCACCGCCGCCGTCACCGACGCCAAGATCGGCCTCGTCACGCTCACCGCTCCCGCCGCCCTCGCGCCCGGCAGCTATGCGCTCGACCTAAAATTCACGGCAAAGTTCTCTCGCGACGGCCTCGGTCTCTACAAGACGGTCTCGCGCGGCGATTCCTATCTCTTCACGCAGTTCGAGGATCAGCACGCCCGGCGCGCCTTCCCGTGCTGGGATGAGCCTTCGTTTAAGATTCCGTGGCAGCTCACGCTCACCGTCCCCGCGGCGCAGGAGGCCGTGACCAATTCGCCGGTCGCCCAGGAGTCCGCCGATGCCGCCGCCGGCACCAAGACGCTCTACTTCGGCCGCACGCCGCCGATGCCGTCGTACCTCGTCGCGATAGCGGTCGGGCCGTTTGAGTACACGCCGGTTCCCGGTCTCGCCGTCCCCGGGCGCATCATCTCACCGCGCGGTCAAAAGGCCCTCGCCGCCGAGGCGGTGAAGCTCTCGCCTGCCCTCCTCCACGGGCTCGAGGAATATTTCGGCACACCCTATCCCTACGCGAAGCTCGATCAGATCGGCGTGCCCGAGTACGTCTACGGCGCGATGGAAAACGCGGGGCTCATCACCTACCGCGACACCAGCCTGTTGCTCGATCCCACGCGCGCCTCGTTTGCCAGCCGCCGCTCGCTCACCCACGTCATCACGCACGAGATGGCGCACATGTGGTTTGGCGATCTCGTCACGATGTCGTGGTGGGACGACCTCTGGCTCAACGAATCCTTTGCCGACTGGATGGCCGCCAAGATCGTCGACCGCGTACATCCCGAGATGCGCACCGAGATCGGCGAGGTCGGCAATGCCGACATCGCCCTCCGCGCCGATGCGCAGCCTTCCGTGCGCCCCGTGCGCCGCCTCGTGCTCGCCTCGAATGTGGGCATGGAAGACCCCGAACTCATCTACAACAAAGGCAAAGCCATCCTCCGCATGATCGAGGGCTGGATCGGCGAGGAAAAATTCCGCACTGCGATGCACGCCTACTTCGCCAAGCACCGCTGGGGCAACACCACGGCCGCCGATCTCTGGGCCGCCTTCGACGCCGCCTCCGGCGAAAACATTTCCGCGATGCTTGCCGCCTTCATCGAGAAGCCCGGCGTGCCGCTCGTCGCCTTTACCTTTACGCCCGACGGCAAGCTCCAGCTCTCGCAGTCGCGCTTCTACAATCTCGCGTCCGACGCCGCCCCGAGCACCACGCTCTGGCAGGTGCCCGTCACGTTCTCCTGGTCCGCGCGCGGCAAAGTCCGCCACGAGCGCATTCTCCTCCGCGAGGCTTCGCAAATCGTCGATATCCCCGGCCTAGCTGACGCCGAGTGGATTTTCCCCAACACCGGCCAGACCGGCTACTATCGCTGGACGCTCCCGCCCGCCTTCAACGCCCGCCTCGCCGCCAAGGCCGTCTCCGTCCTCACCACGAGCGAGCGCCTCGGCCTCCTCACCAATGCCGCCGCCTCGCTCGACTCCGGTCGCCTCAGCGGCGCCGACTATCTCGCCTTCCTCGCCGCCTTCTCGCGCGACGAGGAGCCCGAGGTCGTGCAGCGCGTGATCGGTGGTCTCGAGCGCGTGCGAGATCTGTTCGTCTCCGCGAAACAAGAGACCGCCTTCAACGCGCTGCAACTCGCCTTCCTCCGCCCCTCCCTTGATCGCATCAAGCTCACGCCGCAGCCCGGCGAGGCCCCGCACATCGCCCCGCTGCGCACGGCCCTGCTCGAGGTCCTCGGCACCGAGCCCGCCGCCCCCGATGTCGTCGCCCTCGCGCGCCGTCTCACCGCCGATTTCCTCCGTGATCCCGAGTCCGTCGAGCCCGCGCTCACGAATGTCGCAATCGGCATCGCCGCCTATCACGGCGACGCCGCGCTCTTCGATTCCTTCGCGGGTATGCTCACTACGGCCAAGACGCCCGCCGCCCGCTCCGCGGCGATCACCGGCCTCACGGGTTTCAAAGACCCGGCCCTCGCCCAGCGCGCCCTCGACCTCTCGCTCACGCCCGCGCTCAACTCCGTCGAATTCCTCCGCGCTCCCAGTTCCCTCGCCGGCAACGGCGATCTCCGCCCCATGGTCGTCGATTGGTTCATGGCCCACTACGACGAGATCAAGGCCAAGGGCCCGTTCAACCGCGTCGCCGGCTCCATCAGCCTCGCGGGCTCCGACCCGGTCCTCTTCGAAAAGCTCAAGTCCTTCTTCGCCGAGCCCGCCCACGCCGACCCCCGGATCACCGCCAACGTCGTCAAAGCCACCGACCGCATGACCCTCACCAAGCGCCTGCGCGACAAAGAAACCAAAGCCGTCGAGGACTACATCAAGACCTTCCCGGCTGGGGCGGTGAAAGACGGGAAGTAAGGCAAAGTGCTCCGAAGGTAGGAGCCTGCTCGCAGGCGATGGGCTATGGCGCGCGTTGCCACCTGATAATCCATCGCCTGCAAGCAGGCTCCTACCCCCAAACAAAAAGGGCGGACATAAAAGTCCGCCCTGTCTTCTGCTTTCTGTCCTCTGTCTTCTGTCCCGTGTCAGCTCCCCTGCGTAAACGCCGGGAGCTTCACGATCTTCCCGCCGGCCAGCGCGGATTCGTGCGCACACAGGCCGACGCAGGTCCAGTTGGCGGACTTCACCGCATTGGGATAGCACTCGCGGTCCTCGACGAGCGCCGTGAGGAATTCGTGGGCGAGGTGCGGATGTGAGCCGCCGTGGCCCGCGCCTTGGGTGAAGCTGAGGTGCGTCTTCTTGCCGAGATCGTACACGCCCTTCGTCGTGAATTTCTGGATACCCTTGGGCAGGCGCTTCGCGTAGTCCGGCACCTTCACCTTCTTCGGGATCTTGTGCTCGGCCAGCTTCGCCGTGTGGATCACGTGCTCCTCGTGCTCGATCAAGGTCCATTCGAATGACTTCTTCGTGCCGTACACGTCGATGCTCTCGCGGTACTGGCGGGCGACGTCGAAGAGCGAGCGGATGATGCGCGCCGTGAGGTCAGAGTCCTTGAACTTGATGTGGGCCGTCTCAACCGCAAAGGGCGAGCCGTAGTGCTTGATCAGCTCCTCGCGGATCGTGCCGGAGCCGAAGCACGACACATACTCCGCCACCGCATCGGTGAGCGCGAGCATCGGGCCCACGCAATGCGTCGCGTACCACATCGGCGGCAAGCCCGGCCAGTAGTTCGGCCAGCCGTCCATGTCCTGCTGGTGGCTCGCCTGGAGAAACTGGATTTTGCCCAGCTCGCCCTTGTCGTAGAGTTCCTTCACGTAGAGGTACTCGCGCGCGTACACCACCGTCTCCATCATCATGTACTTGAGGCCGGTCTTCTTGGTCAGCTCGACGATCTTTTTGCAGTCCTCGATCGAGGTCGCCATCGGCACGGTGCACGCCACGTGCTTGCCGGCCTTGAGCGCCTTGATCGTCTGCGCCGCGTGATCGGGGATCGGGGTGTTGATGTGCACTGCGTCGATCTCCGGATCTTTGAGGAGTTCGTCGTAGTCCGTGTAGCCTTTGGCGATGCCAAAGGCCTCTTGAATCGCCTTGAGTTTCTTCGGGTCGCGCTGGCAGACCGCAATGAGATTGGCATTCGGGTGCGCCTGATAGATCGGAATAAACTCCGCTCCGAAACCGAGGCCGATGATCGCGAGATTGATTTTTTTAGACATGAATTAAGTGGGTCGAAAATTAAACCAGGGGAGAGGAGCGGCATTACTTGAGCGTCTGCAGATAGGCCTCGATGTCGCTCAATTCCTGCGCGCTGAAAATATCGGCCATCGGCGGCATCGGGGAGATTTTGTACTGTTCGTACCCCTTCGCGATCACCTTGCTCGGCTCCAGCAGGCTCTCGTGGATGTACGCCTTCGTGGCGCGCGTGGCGATGCCGGAGAGATCGGGGCCGACCGTGCTGCCCTGCCCCTTAACACTGTGGCAGAGGATGCAGGCGGCGGGGTGCTTCAGGAAGAGTTGCTCGCCGCGCTTGGCATCGCCGGCGGTGACGATGGCCTCGTCTTCCGTGGGGAGAAGTTCGACGAGACTCACGTCGTCGAAAAACCCTTCGCCGCGAGCGCCGAAGAACAAGTTGACGAGGGCCGTGGTGCGCTCACCGGAATTGAACTCCGCCGAGACGGCCGTCCACCCGATGCCTCGGCGAATGGAGTCGGTCTCGACGCGATTGTTGTTCGCGTTGCGCGTGATGCGCGCCCACTCACCGGCGGGACCTACGCTCAAGTTGACCCGGCCGGTCAAAGCCGCCGTCTGAATCCAGCCGGAGAGGCGGTACATCGTATTGGGCTTCACCGGGACTTCGGTGAAGAGCGTGGTGTCGGCATCGGCCTCTGCGGCGATGCGGAGTGCGGTCTTGCCGGAGTGAACCTGTTTTTCGCTAGATACGACGGACCACTGCGCGCCGGCGTTACCTGCGCGATTACTATTGTCCTGTCGCTTCCAACCCTGGGGCAGGCCGTCTTGGCCGGCGGTTTCGAAACCGGCGTTGGGCAGAAGATTCGGGCCCTCGCGGTGGAGCGTCACGTCATGGACGCGGCCGAGGATGCGGGTGCCCTCCCGCAGCCATTCATCGGTGCGATTGGCGGGATTGCGGACGAGCGCGGTGACAACCGTTTTAATCTGCGGCGAAGTGGGAAACTCCGCGACCTTGGCAAAGGCCGCGAGGCGCGTGAGCAGATCGGGATCGCTGATGACGGCGGAGGAGAAGAACAGCGCGACAGAGGCAGCATCGTTGCCCAGCGCACGAATCGCATTGCGGCGCACTCCCGCGTCCGCATTGAGCAGCGCACTGCGGTGCGTGGCCTCATCGAGCAGACCGAGGCCGTGCAAGGCCCAGAGTGCGTGAATCGCCTTGACGGCCGATTGGCCCGCGACCGCCTGCTTCAGCGCAGAAGCCGCATCCTTGCGCTGGCCTTCCACGAGGAGACGCTGGGCGGTGAGGCGCCAGAATTGCACGCCGCTGCCGAGCGCATCGACGAGTTGGGCGGTGGTCGCGCCCTGGAGGGACTTGATCGGCGACGGCTTCGCGTTTTCCCACACGACGCGATAGATGCGACCGCGCGCGTGATCGCGAAGAGGATTCTCGTGCGCGCCACCCACGCCCGTCTTGGAATCGTAGCCGCCGCGATTCACGTTGGGCGTCGGATTGTGCTGGATGATGAAATTCTGCCAGTCGGAGAACCAGATCGCGCCATCGGGGCCCACTTCGGCGAAGACCGGCGACATCCATTCGTCGGTGCTGCCGACCAGCGGGAAGCCGTCCTTAGCGGTGTAGCCGGCGCCGTCGCGCTGCACATCCATGAGCGTGATGTTTTTCATCGTCGGCTCACAAACCATGGCTTTGCCCTGGAGGCGGGCAGGGAGGTTGTCCGAGTAGATGAAGGCGGTGCCGGCCGCCGCGGTGAAGCCGCCCATGACATCGACCTGCCGGAAATTGGGCGTGATGGTGTGGTCCTTGTCTTCGACGTTGATGCGCTTGGCCGTCATCGCGCGCATGCCCTTGGGGACGATGGTGGCAGGGAGGCCGCCGAAGAAGATCGGCGCATTGTTCGCCGTGCCACCGAACTGGTCGCCGTACTGATTGGCGCTCTGGCCCCAGGTGTTGTTCGTGAACTGGTGGAGGAACTCGAGGGCGGAGCCATCGGCCTTGAAGCGATAGGTTCCCTGCGCGAACTGTTTCTCGACGCCGCCAATCTCGCCCTTGAAGCCGGAGTAGCCGACCGCGCCGTAGAGCCAGTTGTCGTACCCGTAGTGGATATTGTTGGCCTGCGCGTGCGTATCGTTGATGCCCCAGCCCGTCATGATTTCCTTGCGTACGTCAGCCTTGTCGTCGCCGTCGGTGTCCTTGAGGAACAGGAAGCGCGGCGACTGCGAGACCACGATGCCGCCATTCGCAAAGGTGAAGCCGGTCGGGATATTCAGGTGATCGGCGAAGACCGTGAACTTGTCCGCGCGACCGTCGCCGTCGGTGTCCTCGCAGATCTTGATGCTGTCATTGCCCATGCCGTCGGGCTTCACGTCGTGCGGGTAGTCGCGCGTCTCGGCGACCCAGAGACGACCGCGCTCATCCCACGCCATGAAGATCGGCTTCGCGATGTCCGGCTCCGAAGCGAAGAGCTGCAGCTTCAGGTCGGGCGCGACCTGCGTGCGCTCGGTGCTGCCCTTGATGTTGAAGGGCAGTTGCAGCGTCAGTGCCTCGGGGCGCTTCTCGTAGTTGGCAATGGTCGGGCGCGCCTCGCGCTGCTCGGGCTCGCGCTGCGCGACAAACTTCTCCCACTCCGCGACGCGTTTTGCGCCGGCGGCAGCGAGGAGCTTCGGCTTGGCTGCGGTGGCATAGCTCTCCGCCGTGGAGTCGCCGAGTGATGCTGCCGCCACTTGCTTCGCCGCGGGAACGGCAGCGAGGGCCTTGAAATTCGCCGCCGGGGCATCGACCACCACGACATCGAACTTCGTGACGAACTCGGGCGTGGCCGCCGCCGCATCCGAGACGTAGTCGAACCAGATCGCATCACGACCGAGGTCGCGCATCAGCGCGTGACACGACATGCGCACCGTGCGGTCTTCCGTGCCGAGATAGAGCACGCGAATGGGATTGGCCGAAACGCTCGCCGCAAACGACGCGAAGAGAGCAAGAAGCAGAGAGGACTTTTTCATGAAGGGGTTGGGACGAAACTGGGTAACAGGAGACCAAGCCTCCTATCGGGGGAGTCTGCATCTTAGCAGGTTTTAAGACGCATGCCATGAGACTGCGCGCAAAAGTCCTGAGTTTTTTCACCGCCTTCGCCACGAGTGAAGTTCCCCCGGCTGCATCCCCGGATTGATATTTTGCGAACCTTTCTCCACAACCTCTCCGTGCCCTCGCGTTCACCACGCCCCACCCCGGCCCACCGGCGTCACGTTGCGGTTTTGATCGAGACCTCCAACGCCTACGCTCGCGGTCTGCTACAGGGTGTAGTGCACTACATTCGCGAGCACCGGCCGTGGTCTTTTCACCTCATGGAGCAGGGCCGGGGCGATGACCCGCCGCCGTGGCTCGCGGGTTGGAAAGGCGACGGGATCATCGCTCGCATCGAGACGCCGCGCATCGCGCGCGCGGTCGTGCGCACCGGCCTGCCTGCCGTCGACCTCAGCGCCGCGCGGCTCGTGCCTTCACTGCCGTGGGTGGAGACGGACGACGAAATGATCGCGCGCCTCGCGGCTGAGCACCTGATGGAGCGCGGCTTCAAGCGTTTCGCCTTCTGCGGTGACGATCGCTTCAACTGGTCGCGTTGGCGCGAAACCCACTTCGCCGCCCGGCTTCAGTCCGCCGGCCACTCGTGCGCCGCTTTCCGATCTGCCGTCGGCACGGGGGATGTCGCCGCCGAGGCCCGCGAACTCACCCGCTGGCTGCGGGATTTGCCGAAACCCGTCGGCGTCATGGCCTGCTACGATATTCGCGGCCAGCAGGTGCTCGCCGCCTGTCGCGCCGCGGGCTTGGCCGTGCCCGATGAGGTGGCCGTCATCGGCGTGGATAATGACACCCTGCTCTGCGAATTCGCCTCGCCCCCGCTCTCCAGCGTCACGCCCAATGCCCACCGCGCCGGCTACGAAGCCGCCACCCTGCTCGACCGCCTCATGTCCGGTAAAAGCGTTGCCGCCACCGCCCACCTCATCGCCCCGCTCGGCATCGCGGCGCGCCAGTCGACCGATGTACTCGCAGTCGATGATCGCGACGTGGCCCGCGCCGTGCAGTTCATCCGCGAACACGCCTGCGAGGGGATCAATGTCGCCGATGTCCTCCGCGCCGTGCCGCTTTCCCGCCGCGTGCTCGAGCAGCGTTTTCAGCGTCTGTTGGGGTGCACACCGCGCGAGGAAATCCTCCATGTGCGCCTCGCCCGTGTGAAGCAGTTGCTCGGCGAAACCGATCTGCCGCTTTACCTCGTTGCGGAGCGCACCGGGTTTGAGCATGTCGAGTATCTGAGCGTGGTATTTAAGCGTGAGACGGGGCGGACGCCGACGGCCTGGCGAAGCGAGGCGCAGGGTTAGAGTGCGAGGAGGCGCTTGGGGGTGGCTCCAGCCTCCTCCGACTGGCGCAGTTGAAACAAACAAACGCGATGGAAATCCGCGCACATTCGGCGCGCGTCGCTCGTTATAGCGGTATCGAATATCCTGATACGGCGGTTGGAAACCGCCGCTCCCTTAAGGCACCAGGTCCACGTACTTCCAATTGATGTTATCGATCGGAGTCGTAAAGAACCCCTTCACTTTCGGGCTCACGAGTTTGGCGCGGGTGTAGTAGAAAATCGGCATCACCGGCATTTCATCCACGAGGATCTTTTCCATCTTCTGATAGATCTCGTAGCGCGCGGTGTCGTCTTTGGCGTCGAGGGCGCTGCGGAGGAGCTTGTCGTATTCGGGGTTGCCCCAGTTCGTGTCGTTATTGCCGCCGCCGGTCTCCCAGATGTCGAAGAAGACGTGCGGATCGACGTAGTCGGCGATCCAGCCGGCGCGTTGGAACTGGTAGTTTTGCGTGTGCTGCGCGTCGATGTAGACCTTCCACTCTTGGTTGTAGAGGGTGATGTCGATGCCGAGATTCTTCCGCCACATCTGCTGGAGCGCCTCGGCGATGGTGCGGTGTTTTTCGAGAGTGTTGTAGAGCAACTCGGCTTTCGGGAAACCCTTGCCGTCGGGATAACCGGCTTCGGCCAACAGGCGCTTGGCCTCAGCGAGATCGGCTTTGAAGGAGTGCTGGCTCTTGTAGCCGAGGAGGTCGGGCGGCGTGAAATCGTAGGCGGGCAATTCGTCGGCGAGCGTTACTTTCTTCACGAGCGTCTCGCGGTCGATCGAGAGCGCCAACGCGCGGCGCACGCGCACGTCGTCAAAGGGCTTCCGCTTCACGTTGAAGCGGTAAAAGTAGAGGCCGTTGTAGGGGTCGACGCGCACGGAGTTGGGCTGGTCGCGACGGTAGACGGCGAGCTTGGTGAGCGGCACCTCATTGGTGATGTGCAGCTGGCCAGTGCGAAACATGCGCTCCTCAGTATCGGCGAGTTCGATGGGGAAAAAGTCGATCTCGTCGATCTTCACATTGGCGCGGTCCCAGTAGGTGGGCGAGCGTACAGCGACAATCTTCTGGTTGGGCCGCCACTCCTTGGGCACGTACGCGCCGTTACCGACGAAGTTTTCCGGGCGCGTCCACGGCGTGCTCTTGCGATTCATCGCGCCAAACTTTTCCAGCGTCGCGGGGTGCAGCGGAAACCAGGCGTAGAAATTCAGCGCGTGCAGCAAGAACGGCGTGCGCTGGCGCAGCGTCATTTGAAAGGTGCGCGGATCGATCACCTTGAAGCCGGTCTGCGAAAAATCCTTGAGCTTTCCCTTGTTGAAGTCCTCCGCGCCGACCACGTGCCAGAGCATGTAGGAGTACTCGGCGCCGAGCTCGGGCGTGAGCATGCGCTTGTAGCTGAGGTAAAAATCGTTGGCCGTCACCGGCTCGCCGTTCGACCACTTCGCATCGGCGCGGAAGTGAAAGGTGTACACGAGGCCGTCGGGCGAGATGTCCCACTTATCCGCGACGCCGGGGATGATGTTGAGCTGCGGGTCTTCGCTCACGAGCCCCTCGAAGAAGGTCAGCGCCAGCCGGTGCTCGGGCACGCCCGTAATGGTTTGGAAATCGAGGTCCGAGGGCTCGGCCCCGTTACCGTAGTTGAGGACTTTTTTGGCCGGAGCGGCGGCAAAGGTGCCGGTGGCGAAAACACTGAGCAGCGCGACCAAAACCGCCCCTACGCAGTGAAATGAGAACAGGGAACGACGAAGCATGCGATAAACAGAACAGTTGCCGCGCCGTGAGCAAGCGGGCGATTCACCCTAGGTCGATTTGGGAAAGCGAAGCATCTCCACCTAATGACCTTAGCTACGAGGCCAAATGCCGGACCGTCCCACCGGACTGCCCATTCGTCACTAAGTGCTCGCGTAGTACTACGCACTGACTGCCACTCACCCGTGGTGTTGCAGACAACTCTCGTTCAAGATACTCAGACGATCCAGCGTCTGAACTCCGTGCCGTCGATCCTCAAGGTCGTCGCGGATTTGACGGGAATGCGCTTCACGGTGGTCGCCCGCGTCACGCCCGAGTCTTGGATCGCTTGCGCGGTGCATGATGCGATGGGCTTCGGCATGCAGGTGGGCGATCAATTGGACGTCAACACCACCCTCTGCAAGGAAGTCTGCGAAAGAAAAACCGCCCTCGTGATCGAGCATGCTTCGCGGGACCCGATTTACTCCACGCACCCCACCCCGAAGCAGTACAAGATCGAAAGCTACATCGCGATCCCGATCTTCCGCCCCAGCGGGGAAGTCTTCGGTACCCTGTGCGCTATCGACCGCGAGCCCGCCCCGCTCGACGCCAAGGTCGTCACCTCCCTCACCCTCTTCAGCGAATTGATCTCCGAGCAACTGCGCTCCGAGGAGGAAAGGCGCGTGATGGAGAAAACGCTCTGGGACGAGCGCAAGATCAGCCAGCTCCGCGAGCAGTTCATCGCCGTCCTCGGGCACGATCTGCGCACCCCGCTCGGCGGCATCGTCGGCGCGGTCGACGCGCTCCTCGAGATGGACCCGAAGCCCGAGGATTTGGAAATGCTCCGCGTGATCCAGGAGAGCAGCCAGCAGATGTCGCGCTTGATCGAGGATGTGCTGGACTTTGCCCGGGGTCGCTTGGGCGAGGGCGTTGCGATCACGAAGAAGCTTTTCGAGGATATTTCACCGCTCATCCGGCAGACGATCGACGTGCTTCTGCACAGCCATCGCGGACGCACGGTGCGATTTGCCGCCGCGGGGCCGGTGGCCGCGTTCCTCGATGAGGTGCGGTTTCGGCAGTTGATCAGCAATCTCGTCGGCAATGCGCTCCAGCACAGTCCCGCCGGCGAGCCCGTCGATGTAGGCCTCGATGTGGGCAGCGAGTTTATCCGCCTCGCCATCCGCAACGGCGGCCCGCCCCTGCCCGCCGAGATCGCGAACAATCCCTTTTCTCCCTTTCAGCGCTCCAGCAAGGGCCGCAAGAACGCCGGTCTCGGTCTGGGCCTCTACATCGCCGCCCAGATCGCGCAGGCCCACGGCGGCAGCCTCGTTGCCAGTTCGGATAATAGCGGGACGACGTTTACCCTCCTGCTGCCGCGCGCGCAATAAGCCAGGCGGCGGGATGTAGGATCGGCGGGGTTTTCAAAGCCGAGGCGAGGCCAGGCATTCGACATGTATGAGAGGCGCATCTCGACCTCGACTGGTGTTTGCCCGCCGGACTGAATCAGTGAAAACTGGCGCTACCTCGGAAAAATCTGACCGGTCGCGGCGGCGGAAGGTTGCACTGGCTGTGTCCTACGGGAAACCTCGGTTTCCCTCGTTCGTCTGTTACTGCCTGCCCAACTTCCCCCACCCCATGACTATCCTCCGTCGCGGAATCGTCTTCTCCCTTATCACCGCCTTGCTCGCCGTCGCCAGCCAAGCGGCCGAAGCCAAGCCCCTGCGCGCCCTGCTCATCGCCGGCGGCTGCTGCCACGACTACACGAAGCAGCATCTCATCCTCAGCGAGGGCATCCAAAAATTGGCCAATGTGCGCGTCGACGTCTACTGGACCGACAGCAAGACCACGAAGCCGAGCTTCCCGCTTTACGACAAAGACGACTGGGCCGCCGGGTACGATATCATCATCCACGACGAGTGCGCCGCCGACATCAAGGACCTCGCGACCGTCCGCCGCATCATCGACACCCATAAGAACATCCCCGCCGTCAATCTCCACTGCGCGATGCACAGCTATCGCACCGGGACAGACGATTGGTTCAAGTACCTCGGCATCCAGTCCTCGGCCCACGGCCCGCAAGAGCCCATCGCGCTCACCGTCGTGAATCGCACCCACCCGATCACCTCGACCGCCACGGATTGGACCACGATCAAGGAAGAGCTCTACAACAACATCTTCATCTTCGACGGCCAGGCCCTCATCCGCGGCAAGCAGCGCGTGAAGGAGAAGGACGTCGAGTCCGTCGTCGCGTGGACCAATGAGAAGCAAGGCGCGCGGACCTTTAGCACCACCATCGGTCATAACAATGAGACTGTTTCCGATCCCCGCTATCTCGAGCTCGTCACGCGCGGCCTCCTCTGGGCCTGCGACAAGCTGAACGCGGACTACCTCAAACCCTACAAGGGTGAGGAGCACACCATCACCTTCATCAAGGCCCCGCCCGCGCCGCCCCCGGCGCCCAAGAAAAATGCCAGCACGACGCCGGTCAACGGAACGGCGACGGCGGTCGCGGCAGCCGCGCCAGCGGGGGCAGGAAATGCGGTCACGGCTCCCGCCGCAGCGAATGTCACGGCGGCGGTTGCCGCCCAGCCGGCGGGCGCGGCGGCGGTGACCCCGGCGGCATCTTCGGCCACGGGCGGTGATCCGTATAAGAACGAAGGCAACGTCCCGCCGAAGATCGTGAAGCTCACGCCCGAGCAGGAGGCCGCGATCCTCAAAGATGTGAAGGTACCCGAGGGCTTCGACGTGACGCTCTTTGCCAATTCGGCGGCGGCTAATTATCCGGTCTTCGTCGCGGCAGCGCCAAATGGCGACCTTTACGTGTCCTCCGATGGAAATGGCTCACTCGACCGCGCTCCACATCGCGGTCGCATTTTGCGCCTGCGCGACACCGATGGCGATGGTCGCGCGGATCAGGTCACCGAGTTCGTCAAGGACGTCGATTCCCCGCGCGGTCTCGTCTGGGATCACGACCGCCTTTACCTCATCCACCCGCCCGACGTGAGCGTGTACATCGACCGTGACGGCGACGGTGTGGCGGAGGAATCGAAGACCCTGATCAAGGGCATCGCGTTTGGCTTTGCCGACCGCCCCGCCGATCACACGACCAACGGCCTGAGCATGGGCATCGATGGCTGGCTCTATGTGGCCGGCGGCGATTTCGGTTTCATGGATGCCGTCGGCACCGACGGCCGGCATGTGCAGCATCGCGGCGGCGGCGTGTTGCGCTTCCGTCCCGACGGCAGTGGCCTCGAGATCTTCAGCCGCGGCACGCGCAATATCGTCGAAGTCGCGGTCGGCCCGAAGCTGGAAATCTTCGCCCGCGACAACACCAACGACGGTGGCGGCTGGGATATCCGCTTCGAAAATTTCACCGGCCTCGAGCACCAAGGCTACCCTTACCTCTATAAAAACTTCGGCGCCGAGCACGTCGCTCCCCTCGCCGACTACGGCGGCGGCTCCGGCTGCGGCGCGGTGTTTCTGGATGAGCCCGGCTTCGGCAAATGGAATGGCCCCGCGACTTGCGATTGGGGCACGGGTGCGCTGTGGCACCACTCGGTGAAGCCCGAGGGCGGCAGCTTTGTGGAGATGGCTCCGCCGGAGAAGTTCATCGCCATGACGCGGCCGACGGACGCGGACGTCGATGCGCTGAGCCACGTTTATCAGGCGAGTTGGAAAGGCGCCTCCTTCAAATGGATCGGGCCCGACATCGGCTACATCGTGCGCGTGTCGCCCAAGGGCTTCACGCCCGCGCCGCTGATCGACTTCGTCCACGCCTCCGATGCGGACCTCGTCAAGGCGCTGGAGTCGAATAGTCATCGCACCCGCATGGCGGCGCAGCGCGCGTTGCTGCTTCGGGCCGACAAACCGGAGACGAAGAATCTTCTGCTCACGCTGGCCGGCGACAAAGCCAAGCCCCTCGCCACCCGCGTGGCCGCGCTCTACGGCATCACGCAGCGCTCGCTCGGCGGCGCGGTTGACGCCTCGGTCGAAGGGCTCGCCGCCGATGTCGCACTCCAGCCCTACGTGCTACGCGCGCTCGCGGATGTCGGTTACGTGACGTCGGTGGAAAAGAAAACCGCGGTGGCGCTCGCGAGCTTTGCCGCCGGCCTGAAGAGCACCGACGCCAAGGTGAAGCTCGAGGCCATCGTCGGCGCGGTACACCAGCAGATGATCGCCCTCGCGCCGCAGATCGCGGCGTTGCTCGGCGATGCCGATGCGCGCGTGGCGCACACGGCGTTTCGCGGCCTCGCCGTGCTGGATGCCCACGAAGCGGCCTTTGCTATTCTCGACTCCACCTCCGCTCCCGCCGCCCAGCGTGCCGGCGCGGTGATGGCGCTGCAGCTCATGCACGACAAGCCAGTGGTCGATGGCGTGCTGGCGCATCTCGCCAAAGAGACTGCGCTGGAGCGCCGCAAGGGCCTCCTCAGCGTGCTGTGCCGCCTGCATTTCACGGACGGCGTGTGGAAAGGCGACTCGTGGGGCACCCGTCCCGATACGCGCGGGCCGTACTACCAGCCCGACGCCTGGAGCGAGACGCCGCGCATCGGCGCGGCCCTCAAGGAACTCCTCGCCAAGGCCCCGCCCGCCGAGGCCGGTTTCCTCGTTGCGGAGATGAATCGCAATCGCATCCAGTCCAACGAGGCGCTTGAACGCATCATCGCCCTCGCCGTAAAAGACCCCGCCCTCGCCCCCACCGCTGTGGCGCAGATGGCGACGGTCGAAGATATTCCAAAGGATGGCATCCCGCTGCTCGCGAAGGTGGCGCGCGAGACTACTTCCGAGCAGCCTGCTGTCCTCGCCCAAGTCATCACCGCCATCGTAAAGACCGACAGCCCCGACGCCAATCGCGCGATGCTCAGCGCCCTGGTCGCGCTCGATGGGGCCAAGGGCTCCAACAAGGAGCAAGAGACCGGCCGCAACGCGTTCAACAACGCCACGCGGCTCGACGTCGTGCATGAGGTCTTCGAGGACGAGGCCGCCAAGGTCGGCACCCCGACCGCTGCGTGGGCCGAGGCTGCGCTGCTGAAGCTCAGCACCCGCAACTCGGGAAGTCCGGAAGCCCGTGACTCCGCGCTGAAGGCGCTCAACCAAGGCTGGGAGAATCCCGCCCGTCGCGTGCAGATCATCCGCGCCGCCGACAAAGCCAAGAGCCACGCGCTCGACGAAAAAATCCTCGCCGCTCTCGACGATCCCGCGCCCGAGGTCGCGCGCGCCGCGCGCACCGCCGTCGCCTCGCTCAAGATCGAGCGCCGCGCCCGCGACAACAGCCCGCTCATCGGCGCACTCAAGCCGGAGGATGTCGTCGCGCAGGTCGTGAAGACCAAGGGCGACGTCAACCTTGGCGAGCAGCTCTTCAGCCGCCAGACCTGCGTCTCCTGTCACACCGTCAGCCAGAGCGAACTGCAAAAGGGCCCCTACCTCGGCAACATTGCCCAGACTTACAACCGCACGGAACTCGCGCAAAATATCCTCGATCCCAACAAGACGATCGCGCAGGGCTTCGCCACCGAAGTCATCAAATTGAAAGACGGCTCGCAGCAAGTCGGCTTCATCACGCTCGAGTCCGCCGACAACGTGAAGCTGCGCAACGTGACGTCGGCGGAATTCACCTTCGCGACCAAAGACATCGCCGAGCGCGTCAAGCTGCCGATCTCCGTGATGCCCCCGGGCCTCGTCGACAAGCTCACAGTGCGGGAGTTTGCGTCGCTGTTGGATTACCTCGAAGCGCTGGTGAAGAAGTAAGCTGCGAGAAAGCGGAAGCCGCGCCCATAAATCGGGCGCGGCTTTGCTCGGCGTTTCAGCATTTCTTTTCATGCTCGTCCGGAGCTTCCGCGCGGGCGGTGGCGCAGCGGGTGCTTGGAGGGGTGTCTTGCTATGAACATCTCCCTACCCTCGCCTCGTTTGCTTCGCGTTACTGCGGCGGTCGCCGCGCTGGTGGCCGGTGCGTCGCTCGTCGCCGCGCCGCTCAATAATCCCGACATCCTCCGTCTCGGGAGCAATGAGAACCCCTTCGGCTTCAGCCCGAAGGCTGAGGAGGTCATGCACACGGCGATGAAGAGCGCCAACTACTACAACCGTGACGTCGTGCGCGAGTTGGTCGAAGTGCTCGCGGCCAAGGAAGGCGTGAAGGAGGAGAATATTTACGTCACCGCCGGCTCCGGTGTCGCGCTGGAACTCATCGGGATGTCGTATGGCGAGGCGGGTGCGAACCTCGTCAATATCAGCCCGGGCTACCCGCAGGTGGGCTGGTCGTTCAAGCGCTTTGGCGGCGAGGTCAAATTTGCGCCGCTCGGCGCGAATCTCGGCTACGACTTCGACGCGATGCTCAAGACGATCGATGCCAAGACGAAGATCGTCAACATCACCAATCCCAATAACCCCACCGGTGTCCTCGCCGATCCGGTGGCGTTGCGCAAATTCATCATGGCCGTGCCGGAGAGCGTGCTGGTCGTCGTCGACGAAGCTTACCTCGAACTCGCCGACACGCCGCTCGCGGTGAACACCATGGCGCCAATGACCAAACTGCGGAAGAACGTCATCGTGTCGCGCACGTTTTCCAAGGCCTACGGCATGGCGGGGCTGCGCTGCGGTTACGTGATCGGCCATCCCGACACCTTCGCGAAGATGAAGAAATTCGACCCGGGCACGACGCCGAGCTTCCTCGCGGCGGTCGCGGCCAGGGAAGCGGTCAAGGACCAGGCCTACATGGAGGGCAATCGCAAGAAGTACTCCGAGGTACGCCAGTACGCGCTCAAGCAATTCGACAAGCTCGGCATGAAGTACGCGTACCCGCAGGGGGCCTTCATCCTCTTCGAGATCGGCATCGATTCGGCCGACGCGCGCGAGAAGTTTCTCAAGAACAACATCATGGTCACGCGGCCCAATAGCTTCGACCTCTCGCCCGAGGACACCATCAAGTACAAGAACTGGCTGCGCGTGAGCATCGGCACGCCGCAGGACATGGAGAAGTTCTTCGAAGTCCTGCGCGTCATCGTCGAGAAGCCGATGGTGGCGAGCAAGTGAGACGTCGGGTGCGGTCTCAAACGCAGACTAACTCGGAGCCGCGGCACGCGCGGCTCTTTTCATTTAGAAAAACTCCGGATGATCGGCGCGAAGTTTCTTCTCCAATTCCGCAACCGGAGCGAACGAAGGGTGATCTTTGGCGAGACGGCGCCCCGCGTCCCAACAGCGCCACGCGGTCGGCAGGTCCTGAAGTTCATAGTAAATATCTCCCAGATCAGCCCACCCTCCGATTAAAAACGGCGTTTCCCGAAGGGTATCGATGAGAAGTTTTTTCGCTTGGCTATCTTGCCCGGCGGCGAACAGATGCCGCGCTTCGTAAAATTTCAGCACTTCGAGCCCGGACTTCGCCTGGTTGCGCAATGAGTGCATCGTATCAGCCGCCTTTGAAGCGGCGGCTTTGGTTTCGGCATTAATGGCGCCGAGGAAGCGCTGCACGTCCTGCTCGCGTCGCAGCGACGCCAGCAAGGCCGACCGCTCCTCCGTGCGGGAGGCACCGGTGCAAAGACTGTAGTCGATCTCGAGCAACACCGCTTCGAAGGGCTTGTCGGCCTTGAGTCGGGCGCGCGAGGCACCGAGCAGAGCCTCACATTTGGCGGTGAAACTCTCCGGCGTAAGCGCGTCGGCCCGGTCCATCGCCTCGGAGGCATCGTAAGTGACTTTGGTCAGGCCTGCTTCCGCCGCGTTAAGGTCGAAGGCGCGCTGAACCGAGTCACTTGTTTTGAGCGAGTAATGAAGATGCTCGTTGTAGAGGTAGGTATGAAATTCGCGAGGAACCTCTTTTCGCGCTAGCAGCGCCTTGATAATATCCGGGTGCTGCGGTCGCGAATAGCGCAGGAACCGGACGAACCACGTCACTTCGTCATCGTGCAAAGGGTGCCCGTCCGGACTGGCGGAAAAGAGGGACTTCCCCTCGTAGGAAAAATCCATCCTCGCCGAATCTGTGACGGCGAGAGGCTTTGACTGCGGCATGCGCATCGAAAACTGATGCTCCAGCCAAACCACTTCGAGCGGACTTAAGTCACGCTTACCCAGTTCAGGTGCTTTCAGAAACGCAGGGCGGTTGCGGAGTTGGTTCGCGCGAAACGCCGCCTCAGAGTACAAGGAAACGTCGGTGTAGGTTTTATTTTGCCGGAAAATGCGAACGATTCGGGCCGCCTTGAAATCAACATACATCTCCAAGTCGGGGCTGATCATGGTGACGTAATCAGGCCCCAGCACGGCCGTTACCTCGTACTTTTTCGGGGCAGGCGCGGCGGGGGGCTTGGAGGCTTTGGCGGAGTTGGGGCCGAGGCGCGGCTCGACGGTGCGTTCGACATCGAACACCAAGCGCAAATCCGCGCGCGCTGACGACAGAGCAGAGGCGAACACGATCGAAGCCAATAAGGCCCGAAGAGAGAAAGGACGCATGAATAACGGTGGCCGACTTAAAGCTGAAAGGACGGTCTTCGGCGGTGCTTACTTTTTCAGCATCGCATCCCGCTTCGCTTTGAACTCGGTGCCGGGTTTCCACTCGGGCCACTGGGGGCTGTTGGCGACTTCGAAGCCGATGGCGTAGAAGAGGCGGGCGTCGGCGGCGGCGCCTTCGAAGTCCCACCAGGGTTCGATCTGGTCGGAGACTTTGTGGTAATCATTCGCGGTGTAGGCTTCGCGCTTTTCGCGGCCGTAGCCGGCGGGTTTGCCGATGATGTCGACGCCGTAGTGCGTGTAAAAGGCGGGCACGCCCTGCTTCGCGAATTCGAAGTGATCGCTGCGGTAGAAAAAGCCTTTTTCCGGCTCGGTGTCAGGCGTAAGGGTGCGGCCGGATTTTTTCAAAATGGCGGCGGCGATATCGTCGAGGGTGGAGTTGCCGTAGCCGATGACCTCGATGTCGCGGGAGGGGCCGATGAATTGCGCGCCGTCGATGTTAATATTGGCGACGGTCTTCGCGAGCGGGTACAGCGGCGTGGTCGCGTAGTGGCGCGCGCCGAGGAGGCCCTTTTCCTCCCCAGTGACGGCGAGGAAGAGCACGCTGCGCTTCGGGCGCGCGGCGGCGGGGAGCGAGGCAAAGGCTTGCGCTTCCTCGACGAGGAGGGCGGTGCCGGAGGCGTTGTCGTGCGCGCCGTTGAAGATCTGATCACCTTTGAGCTTGGGGTCACGGCCGAGGTGGTCCCAGTGGGCGGTGTAGATCACGTACTCGTCGCGGTGCGCGGGATCGGAGCCCTCGAGTTTCGCGATGACGTTTTTCGAGGCCACTTCGCGCGTGGTTTGTGCGACGGTGAAATTCGCCTTGGCCGCGATCGGCACGGGCTTGAAGGCCTTGGTCGCGGCGGCGGCCTTGAGTTTGTCGAAATCCTCGCCGCCGGCGGTGAGGAGCCTCTTGGCGACGTCGAGCGTGACCCAACCCTCGACGGCGACGCGGCTCGCGTTTTTGTCGGGCGTGACAAGGTCGAAATTTTCGCGGCCCCAACTGCCGCCAACAACGGCAAAGGGATAACCGGCCGGTCCGGTCTCGTGGATGATGATGCAGGCGGCCGCGCCCTTGGCGGAAGCAATCTCGTACTTGTAGGTCCAGCGACCGTAGTAGGTCATCGCCTTGCCCTTAAACATCGTCTCGTCGGGCTTGCCGTCGGCGCGCGTGACGGCGGGATCGTTGATGAGCATGAGCACGGTCTTGCCGCGCACATCGACGCCTTTGTAGTCGTCCCAGCCGTACTCGGGGGCCTCGACGCCGTAGCCGACGAAAACGACATCGGAGTTTTTTACTTCCACGCTCGGCTGCACGCGGCGGGAGAGGGCGACATACTCGGTCATGCTCTCCGGCGAGATCGTCTTGCCGCCGGCGTTGAAGGACGCGGTGGCCTTGGACGTGATGCCGACCATCGGCACATCCTGCACCCAGGTGCCGTTGGGATTGCCGGGCTGCAGGCCGAGCTTTTTGAACTCGGCGGTGAGATAGGCGACGGTCTTTTCCTCACCGGGAGTCGCGGGAGCGCGGCCCTCGAATTCATCGGAGGCGAGCACGGTGGTGCGGGCTTTGAGGCTGGCGGCGGAGATATTGGGGACGGGCTCAGCGGCGGAGGCGACGGCGGCAAAGCCGAGCGTCAAGGCAAGCGAAGAGGCCGAGAGGTAAGAAGCACGGAGGAATCTCATGCGTGAGAGCGTTGGACGGGCGGGAAAAATGGCAATGCTCTGTGTGACAAGGGCGAGACGGCTCACCCAAGCCACGAGGAAATGAATTGAACCACAGATGGACACAGATGAACACGGATACAGAGGGGTCGGTGGGCGTCGTCAAACGACGTCCTTGCGCCGGAACTACTTTGGGAAAGGCAGGTAGTCACAGAGGGCACGGAGGAGGCACAGAGATCACGGAGGACGAGCCGCAGGGCCTGGTTGGATTTACGCGCCCGGGTTTGAACTTTGTCACTCCTGCTGGATCCCTCGCTGCGCTCAGGATGACAAGGGGTAAGTCGGAATTCTCAACGAGCTTCGCAGCTGACAGAGGCCATCTCACCTTCTGACCGAGCTAATCGCGATTTCGCCGTCTCCCTTGCAACGCGCCCGGGAAGCGTTTCACTCGACAACTCCATGATCGAAGTCTCCCAGCTCACGCGCGTCTTCCGTACCTATAAGAAAGCCCCCGGCTTTTGGGGTGGCGTGAAGGGCTTGTTCAAGCGCGAGTTTGAAGAGACGGCCGCGGCCAAGGACATCACGTTCAAGATCGCCGAGGGCGAATTCGTCGGCTTCCTCGGACCCAACGGCGCGGGCAAGACCACGACGCTTAAGATGCTGTCCGGCCTGATCTATCCGACGAGCGGCACGGCGCGCGTCGCGGGCTTCGATCCCACCAAGCGTGAGAATGCGTACCGCCGCATCTTCGCCCTCGTGCTCGGCCAGAAAAATCAACTGTGGTGGGACCTCCCGGCCATGGAGTCGTTCAACCTCCTGCGCGCGATCTACGCTATCCCGCCCGACCAGTTCAAGGCGACGCTCGACGAGCTCGTCGACCTCCTCGCCATCCGGGAAAAACTCAATGTGATGGTCCGCGAGCTGTCGCTCGGCGAGCGCATGAAGATGGAGCTCATCGCCGCCCTGCTCCACCGACCGCGCGTCCTCTTTCTCGACGAACCCACCATCGGCCTCGATGTCGTCTCACAGCGCGCGGTCCGGCAATTTCTGCGCGAGTACAATCGCAAGTATCGCGTCACCATCTTGCTCACGAGCCATTACATGGCCGACATCAAGGAACTCTGCGAACGCGTGATCGTGATCCACAAGGGCGTAAAAATCTACGATGGCGCGCTCGACCGCCTAGAGAATGCCGGTGGGGCGAAGCAAAAGATCATCACTTTCCTGCCCGAGGCCGCGACCTCCACCGCCCGTAGTACCTTTCCGGATACGTGGCAGTCGCAGCACGGCAAGACCACGCGCGCCGAGGATGGGAAGTTTACGATCTGCGTGACGAGCGACCGCGTGGTCGCGGTCTCGCAGGAGATTCTGAGCACGGGACCGGTCGCGGATATCACGATCGAGGACGTGCCGCTCGAGGATGTAATCGCGGAGCTGTTTAGCTCGCGGACATAGGGAGCGACGGGCGCGGTCGTGAGAGCTCGGCGGCTCCTGATTTTTGCCGCGGATGACGCGGATCGGCGCGGATGCAACGGGGCGGAGGCGTTGCCCGAGAAGGGTCCCATGCGATTTACGCACCCGACATCTGGCACTCGTAACTCCGGCTGGATTCTTCGCTACGCTCCGAATGACAAGGGGAAGGTTGAACGTCTAAAGCGGCTTTGTAACTGGTAGAGGTAAAGCCGTAGCCGTCTTCGGGATCGGGCTACCGTTAAAAATTTTCTGTTCGCCGTCCCGACGGCGCGCGGAGGTCGCCGGCCACCTTCAGAGCTTCACCACTTCCGCACGGAGATGAGAATTTCGGTGCCTTCCATGCCGGGGCCGGCGTGGATTTCGCCGTGGTGGAGGCGGAGGATTTCCTTGGCGAGGAAGACGCCGACGCGGCCCTGATTGGGCACGCCGCCCTCGATGGGCTCGGGGAGGATGCCCTCCAGCTCCAGTTGCCGTCCCTTGAGCGAAAGCAGCGCGGTGAGCTCGGGACCGGCGCCAGTGGAGCGCACCTGGAGGGTGAGTTCGCGCGAGCCGAGCTCGCCGCGATTTTCGGCGATGGTTTCGATCAGCGAGCGGAGCGCGAAATCGAGGAGCTTGCGGCTGGCCGAGAGCATGACCGGATCGGGGCCCACCTCGACGCGGAGGCCGAGAGCGTGGCCGATGCTCTGCGCAAGCTCGCGGACATCGACGGGCTCGGCGTGGCCCTCGTGCAGCGACTGCATGAGAAGGAAGTGCCGATTGAGCGCCTCGAGCTTCGTGACGTCGCTTTTCGCCGCCTCGATGATGGCCTGCGGGAGAGGATTTTCCGGGGTGCTAAAGCGAAAGGTCGCGAGCGAGACGAGGGCATTGCCCAATTCATGGCTGAGCGTGAGGGCCAGCTCGCGCAGCAAGCCGCGACGGCTCGCGCGCTGCCTCGCGGCCGCATCGTGCAGCTCCCCACTCGCCTCCTGCCAGAAAGCCCACACGCCGCCGGTCTCCGCCACGATGCCGGCGCTCGCGCGGAAAGGCTGCCCGTCACTCGGTGCGACGCGGACCACCTCGCGCGTGCGGCGCGCCTGGCCGATGAGTTCGCGGACGACGAGGGGCATGTGCCGCGGGGCGCTTTCGTCGGGACCGAGGACGATGGTGCTCGGCAGATATTTGGCGCCGAGATTGGCCTGCTCCGCCAGGAGGTTGAGCCGGCTGAATTGTTGTGACTTGGCGAGGAGGTGGCGCAGCAACCGCGCAAAAAAGACGGCGCGGGAGCGGTCACCGTCATCGTACGCCTGGCCATCGTCGCGCACACCGAGGGCGACGAGGCCGAGCAGGCGGCCATTATCATGCACGGGCACGAGCAAACGCGCACCCCAGAGCGCGAGGCGATTGCGCACGGCGAGCTCGGCGACGGGATCGGCCGGGCTATCCCAATTTGTGCCATCGATCACCGCCGGATGGTTTTCAAAAAAACCGACTAGCGGGTCGTCCGCCGCGAAATATGAGGTGCCGCGATCGGCGCGAAAGCCATCCGCCTCGCGCAGAAAAAACACCGCGTGCGAGGCCCGTAGGAGATGCCGGGAAGCGCGGCGGAATTCCGCGACGAGGCGATCGCGCGTATCCAGATTCTCCACCGCACCTTCGAGGAAATCCCACAGCTCCGACGGATCGGGCGGCAGCGCGCGCGCCGGAAGACGCACCGGCTCGGAACGGCGGTTTTTCTCCACCAGCAGATCCAACATCGACTGCTTTTCCGCGACTTCCTCCACGAGCGGGAGGAGTTCACGGAGGCGGGTCGCGCTTTCCTCGTAGGAGAGAAAAATTTTTCCGCGACCACTCAGGCGGGCCTGTTCGTAGGGCAGGCTGCGCGGCTCGCCCACATAGATCGTGGGGCAGCGTGACAGCGACGGTGGCAGCGTAGCCTCGGCGGCGGCATCGAGCACGACCACGGCGGCAAAGCCCGGTGCCGTACCAGCCGGGAAACCCTGCGCCGCGAGCCGCAGCGCCACCCGCCCCGCCGGAAGTTGCCGCTCCCAAGCATCCGCCAAAGCGGAGTCAGAAGTGGCAAGAATGACGAGCGTGGGCATGGAGTGGTATTATGCGACAACGCGCCGCGCCCCGCCAACCGGGAACCCGGGCACCTCCGCCGCACCAAGATTTGCGCGCAGATGACGCGAAAGCGCAAGCCCGCGCGAACACCGTTTAATGACCCTACCACCCGCGCGATACGTCGGCATCGCGTCCGCCGGCGATTTACTCAGCGCGCGAGCACGAGGCATGAGTTGGTGCCGGAGAGACCATGGGCATTCACCAGGGTCGATCCGTGGGAGAGATAGCGCGGCTGACCGCTGAGATTGAGCGGGCACGACGGGTCGGGAAATTGGAAATTCACCGTCGGCGGCAGGGCACCGTGGTACATCGAAAGCGCCGCACAGCCCGTCTGCATCGCGCCGCCCGCCCCGAGGGGATTGCCCACGGCGCCCTTGATCGAAACGACGGGAATGGAGCGGAGGGATTCGCGAAACACTCGCACGAGCGCCTTCGCCTCGGCGAGGTCGACGACCTTGTGGCCGGGCCCCCACGCATTGATCGCGTCGATCTGCTCGGGATGGCGCTTGGCATTGGCGAGCGCGAGCTTGATGGCGTCGGCGAGGCCGCCGCCCGGGGTGTCCAACGGATCGGAGGCAAACGCGTAGCCCTCGATGAAGGCGTAGCCCGGCCGCGGACTTTCCTCGGGCTCCAAGACGAGCACGCAGGCGCCTTCGCCGATGATGCCGGTCGTGCGCCAAAGATCGAAAGGCCGGCACTGCCGCTCGGGATGGTCGGGGTTGCCCGGGGCGAGACCCGCCATGCGCAACTCGAGCATCGGGTGAAAATACAAGGGCGATTCCGTGCCGCCGCAGATCGCGATCTCAGCCTCGCCGCTAGAGATCATCTCCGCCGCGTGGCCGATCGCATCGGAGCCCGCGCAACAGGCACTCTGCAGAGCGAGCGTGCGCGTCGTGCCCCCGATCAATTCGCCGATGGTGCCGCTGATCGAGCTGACCGACGCGGAAAATACCGAGGTGGGCAGGCCATTCACCGGGCCTTTCCGCACGATGAGATCGACGCCCTTGTTGATCGCCCCGAAGTCCATGAGCGAAGCGCCGACGATCACGAGCGGTGCCCGTCCCCGTAGATCGCCCACGCTGAGGCCGGCGTCGGTGAGCGCCAGGTGGGTCGCAGCCACGGCAAACTGTGTGTGCCGGGGCATGCGTTTACTGGAGACATCGGGCGCGTAGTTCTCGAGCTTGAAATCCTTCACCTCGGCCGCGACGAACACGCCCGCTTCCTCGGGAAATCGCTTTACACGCACGGCCCGGCTCACGGGCTCAAGAATGCCGCGCCAGAACGCCTCCCGCCCGATACCGGCCGGCGTGACCGGTCCGATACCCGTGATTTTAACTCTGCGCCGCTTCATCCCTACACCGCAGAGGGAAAGAGCAGGCGCACGGTCGTGCCCCGGCCCGGGGCGGAGTCGACGCCAAAGGTCGCACCGTGCGTGCCCGCGAGATGGCGACAGATGCTCAGGCCGAGGCCCGTGCCGTTGGCCTTGCTGCTGAAGCCGCCATGGAGGGCGCGTTTGAGGCGTTCGGCATCCATGCCCGCCCCGTTGTCGGAAACACTCATGTCGATCTGCGAGCCTTGACGGGCAAAGGTCACCGTCAGGCGCGTCGCGCCGGCCTCGAGTGAATTCTTAAAAAGATTCTGCAACACGCGCATCAGCTCGAATTTCGCGCCGCGCACAAACGCCTCGGGCAGCCCCGAAATCTGAATCGCGGTATTGCCGAAGAAAATGACTTGGCGGACTTCCTGCACGATGTGCACGAGGTCCACGCGGGCGAATTCCGGCGTCTGTTTGGCCGCCATGCGCCAGTTTTCCGATAAATGATGGCAATACTCGGCGGCTTTTTCGACCATGGCGGAATATTCCGCGATTTTCTTGGCCGTGTCGGGATCACGCTGCGCGAGCACGCGGGCTTCCTCGGCGACGAGGGCGGCGTAACCGATCACGACGGTCAGCGGATTGTTGAGGTCGTGCACGAGTTCGACCGAGGCGCGGGCCTGCCAGATCTGCGGCTCGTTGGCCTCGATCTCGCGCTTGAGGGCGAGGTTGGAGTCCAGTGCTTCCTGGGCGAGGCTGGCCTGCGCACGGCGGAGGCGCGTGCCCTGGGTCTGCTTGCGCACCGCGTCGAGCAACTCCGGGATATCCGGTGGCTTGCGCAAGTACTGGTTGGCCCCCGCCAGCATCGCCTGCTGCGCCGTGAGCAACGTGCCGTACCCCGTGAGCATGATAACCGAGACGTGAGGATCGATCTTCCGAATCTCCTCCAGGGCCCGGATGCCATCCATCTCTGGCATGCGGATATCGAGCACGACGGCGGAAAATGGCTTCGTTTTCAGCTTCGCGAGGGCCTCCTTGGCGCGGTCGGCCGTTTCCACGGCATACTCCGACCCAAGGCTGAACGCGATGGATTCACGAGGGCCGTACTCGTCATCCACGACGAGCACCGACGGTTTTTCTGCGACATTGACCGCTGGGCGAGCGGCAGGATGGTCGGTCAGCATGTGCACTGAGGCGCTGGAATGAAGCTAAGTGAGCGGCGGACGCCGCGAAACATTAGCCGTGTTTGCAGCCGGGCAAATGGTGTGTCAAGGAATGCGTCGGGCATTGATTTGCAGTACAACGATCCCGACACTTTTTAACGTGCTTTTTACCATCATCGCTCTTGCGTCCGCCGCAGTCGCCGCCGCGTTTACGTGGCTTTTTACGCGCAGCCAAATCACTGCGCAGGCCGCGGAATTAAACGCCGCGGCCCAAGAGCGCGAGCGCCTGACGGGTGAACTCGCCGCCGCCAAGGCTGAGGTCGACCGCCTCGCGAAACAAATCTCGCAGGCCCAGGCCGACCTCGCGGGCGAACGCGCCGGCTTTGGCGCTCGGCTCGCGGCGGAGGAAAAGCGATTGATCGAACGACAGGAACTCGCGGCGCGCTATCTCGCCGACACGGAAAAACTCAAGGCCACGCTCCAAACCGAATTTCAAGCCATCGCTTCGAAACTTCTGGAGGAAAAATCCGCCAAGTTCACCGATCACAATAAAACGCAAATCGATGCGCTGCTGCACCCGCTGCGGCAGCAACTCACGGATTTCCGCGAGCGGGTCGACACCGTCTACAAAACCGAAAGCGACGACCGCTCCTCCCTCAAGGGCCAGATCGAACAGCTCCGCCTCTTGAACACGCGCATCACCGACGAGGCACGCGCGCTCACCACCGCCCTCAAAGGCCAGTCGCAAGCGCGCGGCGCCTGGGGTGAGCTCATCCTCGACCGCTTGTTGGAATCGGCCGGCCTCGTCAAAGGCAGCGACTACCTCATGCAGGAATCCCTCACGACCGAGGACGGCCGCCGGCTTCGGCCCGATGTCATTTTGCGCCTGCCCGACCAGCGCCATCTCGTCATCGATTCAAAAGTTTCGCTCGTCGCCTTCGAACGAGCTGTGAACAGCACCGACGAGGCCGCCCGCGCACTCGCCACCCGCGAGCACACCAACGCGGTCCGCCTCCACGTCGACCAACTGAGTGCCAAAAAATACGAAGACACCGGCAAACTCATCACGCCGGATTACGTTCTTATGTTCGTCCCGCTTGAGCCCGCCTTTATCCTCGCCGCCGAGAATGACCGCACGCTTTACGAGTGGGCCTTCGACCGCCGAGTAATTCTCTGCACCGCCCCCACCCTGCTCGTCACCCTCAAGACCGTGGCCACGCTCTGGAAACAAGATCGCCAGACGAAAAACGTCCAGGCCATCGCCACCCGGGGCGGCTTGCTCTACGACAAGTTCGCCGGACTCTTCGCCGACATCGAGGAGATCGGCAAGCACCTGACCCGCCTTCGCGAAAGTTACGACGACGCGCTCGGCAAATTGAAAACCGGCCCCGGCAACCTTATGGTTCAGGTCGAAGAGCTGAAGTCGCTCGGCGCCAAGGCCAAAAAATCTTTACCCGCCCCGCCGCCCGAAATCCAAGGCTGATCTGCTTTTTCAGCACCTAACCCGCACGCAGTCCATGCACGCACTCCCCGGTACTTGGGAAATGATCCGCGCCGAGCTCAACGGCGAACACTCGTCCGAGTTGCTCGCCCTCGGCGTGCAACTCATCCTCACCGACGCCACCTATGAGGTCCGCTTCGGCGGTGAGGTGGCCGACCTCGGTAGCTACCAGCTCGACGTTTCGGAACCGCCGGCAAGCCTAACGATCACCGGTCGCCACGGCCCTAATGCCGGTCGAATTATACCCTGCATCTATCAGCTGGTCGGCGACCGCCTCCGCGTGTGCTACGGCATGGACGGCATCCGCCCCACCGCGTTCACGAGCGCGGCGGGTTCGGAGCACTACCTCGCGACTTACCGCCGCAGGACGGTCGCATAACGTCAGCCCTACTCGTTGCCGTAGGCATCGGATGCGGTGGGCGTCAGAGGAAGCAGCGACGCTTTAGCGGGAGCCAAAATCGCGTCCCACGGGGCATTGTTCAGGTCGGAGTGACAGCACTGCGGCTATCTCCAATCGCTTGCACGTCTCAGAGTTAATTGGTTTTTATTTGCAACAAATAATAAGGTGGTTCGTCGTGCCGGTTCACGGGGAGTTTGTCGCGCGGAGACGGCTGAGTTCGCGGCGCACGGTCCCGTCGTTTTCGTCGCATGAACCCCGCCCCTGCCCCACTTGCACACCCTTACCAGCGG
Source organism: Opitutaceae bacterium (assembly GCA_965227745.1). Taxonomy (GTDB): domain Bacteria; phylum Verrucomicrobiota; class Verrucomicrobiia; order Opitutales; family Opitutaceae; genus GAS368. Next base: position 2,055,309 of record OZ245769.1, read on the forward strand.
AATTGGCGCGTGGTGGCGGCCGTCGTGGCACTGTTGGTCTTCTACGTGGTGATGTCGTTTACGGCCACGCGGGAAAAGGGCCTGTCCTTCGACGAAGGCGAAGAAATCGCAACAGGTTACACCATCTGGACCCGCAAGGATTTTCGCATGGAATCCGCCAATGGCGACCTCGTGAAGCGCTGGGCGACGCTGCCTCTCCTTTTCAGCCGGCCCAACTTGCCGCCGACTGACCTGCAGGCTTGGCGCGATGGAGCGGCGTACGAAGTCGCGTTCGCCTTTTTCTACAACTCGGGCAACGACGCTCGCTCATTGCTGCGCCAGTGCCGCGCGATGATGCTTGTGCTCGGTGTGGCGACGGGTCTCTTGGTCTTTAGCTGTGCGCGCACCCTCTTCGGTGATCTCGGCGGGCTGATCTCGCTCGCGCTCTTTTGCTCGAGTCCGAGCATGCTCGCGTTCGGCTCGATGGTCTCGACTGAGATGACCGCTTGCTTCACCTTGCTTGGATCGACGTGGAGCATTTGGCGCCTGCTGCACCGCGTGACTTGGGGGCGGCTCATCTCCAGTCTCGCTTTCCTCTGCCTCCTGCTGCTCTCGAAGCCCACGGCGATCGTCATGCTGCCGATCACGGCCATTTTGATCGGGGTGAAACTTTTCCGGGGCCAACCGCTGGAGTGGTGTCTCGGTCGTCCGCGTTTCGTCATATCGCGTCGAGCCCAGCTGGGGATTTTCGCGGGACTTTTTGTGCTCCATGCCTGCTGTGGTTGGCTCGCGATTTGGGCCCACTACGATTTCCGGTACCGCGCGATTCCCGACCCTACGGCACCCGCACTCTCCGTCCACCGTCGCGAGGACGACGAGGTGGACCCTTCGACGATGGCGTTTCTCGACTGGTCACGCGATACGCACTTTCTGCCCGAGGGATTTTTGCACGGAGTCGAGTCACTGCTCGCGCAAAACGAAAGCCAAGTGGCCTTTATGGATGGAGAGTGGAAGTATGGTGGGTGGCCGACGTTTTTCCCCTACGCGATGTGGGTGAAGACGCAGCCTTCGCTCATCCTGCTCCTGATCCTCGCATTGGTCGGCTGGATCACGCGGCGCAAGTCGCCCTTGACCGGCTTCTCGCCGGTTGAGCATCCTCCCGCACCCGTCGCCGGTTCGGTTTTTTACGATGCGATTCCTCTGATCGTCCTGGCCGCGGTTTACTTTGGCATCGCGGTGACGTGGGACCTCAATATCGGCTTTCGCCACGCGCTGCCGGTTTATCCCGCCGTGTACATCCTCTGCGGTGCGCTGGCGTTTGCCTGGGCTCAACGCGGTGCGATTGCGCAAGCCGTGATCGTCGGACTGCTCGCGTGGCATTTTTCCGGCCCCATCTTAATCTATCCGCATTACCTCGCGTATTTCAGTCCGGTCGCCGGCGGCCCATCCCAAGGCTACAAGCGCCTCGTCGACAGTTCACTCGACTGGGGCATGGATTTACCCGGCTTCAAGCGCTGGCTCGACGTCCACAACCCGGGCGATGAAAAGCCCGTCTACTTCGCTTATTTCGGCGTGGGAAATCCCGACTACTATAAAATCAAAACTCTCCGCCTCCCGGGTCATCCCGACTGGAGGCACACCAAGTCGTTTCCCCTCGGTCCCGGGATCTACGCGATCAGCGCCACGCTCCTTCAGGGTATCGGCACGTCCACCGTTGGACCGTGGAACCGAGCCTACGAGGAATCTTACCAGCGCACTCTCACCAACATCAATTTTTACGACCTCACGCTCAACGACCCGAAAAAACACGCCGAACTGCTCGCCAAGTATCCGCAGGATTTTTGGGACCGAGAGTACACCCTCTTCGACGAACTCCGGTTTGGTCGCCTGTGCGCCTGGCTGCGCCACCACCGGCCACCCGACGACCATGTCGGGTACGCCATTTTGATTTGGCATCTCAGCGCCCGCGAACTTCTCGCGGCCGGCCTCGGTCCACCAGTGGAACTGGAAAATTCTCCGCTGCAACGATAGGGAGGAGCAAAGCTCGGCCGATAGTTGTATTCAGTTCCCCACTACTCGAAGGACCTGATGACATCGCGCCGCTGCGACACTTTGGCGCCAGCATCCGAGGGCCATAACTCGAGTGGAAGGGTTTTTGTGCAAGGCGTCCTAACTTACAAACGCTCCGCCTACTCGCTCCTCTTGATCAATCCCGCTCAGCACGTCCCAAGGAAGGAAAGTCACGCTCTGGGTAAACAAAATTTGGGTCGCGATTTTTTGATGAGCCACTTTCGCGTGCGAGGGGTCAAATAGCACTTTAGTGATGAACGCGTTAACGCCCCATTCCCACGGTCACGGAGAGTTGGTTCTGATCGTCGACGACAACGATCAAATCCGGGAGACCATTCGCACGGCGCTCGTCGGGCACGGCTATCGCACTCTGGCCACCCACGATGGTGCGACCGCGATCAGCGATCACGGTGACCGAGCCAAAGAAATTTCTCTCGTGATCACCGATCTCGACATGCCACGCCTCGACGGGCGGGGATTGGCGCGGGCGATCCGCGCGCTCCATCCCGCGATCAAAATACTCTTCATCAGCGGCGCGGGCAGCGATGAGCGCCTCCGCCACGCCGCCGATGTCACCACGGCCGAATTTCTCGCGAAACCATTTCGACTCGGAACGCTTCTAGAGAAGGTCCGTGCGATCTTGGACGCATCGGCGTGACGGCGGGGTAAATATATCCGTCTGTAAATTTTACCGGCCAGACGATGCCGCAACGGCGTCACTCGCCAAGCTGCGCGTAGCTGCACGGTAGCATCGCCGGGAGGGCTCTCGGTGTAAATCCCGCCGGAGGCATCGCTTCGCCACCGGAGCAGCACATTCGGGCGTGAATTTAACGGACTGAGAAGTGCGCTGCGCGCGAATGCGGGGCACCGCATGTATGCCAATTTTTCATTCATCCGTGGCTGGCCTGTCGCCTGCTAAATTCACGACGTCTGCGATTCGACTCCGCTCGATCGTCGGCTGACGACGCTTCCGTTTTACCGCGGCTGCATCCCGGCCGATGTCTGAGCGAGCGCCGAGGCGCGGGACACTTATTCCAGTGGCCAGTTTTTCCAGGCTTGTGCCGTGTCTCAGCGATACCTCTCGCGGCATCAGCATAGCCGCGCTGTCGCGGATCACATCTCACGCCCATGCCCAACCGGGGATGGGTGCGCGGTGAGTGTTCGTGCCATGCCAGCCGGAAAGCCGTCCGCGTCGACCGTCGTTACAGCAACTAGCCTCCCGTCATCACCACACACCACCAGCACCGCAAGCGGTCCCCGGCGAGACCGAGGCCGCCTTCGGATGTTTTCCAATCATGAAATCGGATACCCGCACCACCCGCCGAGTCGGCGCCGCCCTACTAGCGGCGCTCACTCTGCAGTCAGCCCTCGCTCAGACCGCGCCCGCCGCGTCTACCGCCGCCACCACGACCACTCCAGCGACCGATGCCACGAAGGAGAAAGAAGCGATTCAAGTCCTCGAGGCGTTCGTCACCACGGGCTCGAATATCAAACGTCTCGACCAGGAAAAGGCGCTGCCTGTCACTATTTACGGCGTCGAGCAGATCGAAGCGCGCGACTCCGCGACGCCGATGGATTTGCTCGCCGGTATTCCGCAGGTGACCGACATCCCGTCGAACGAAACGTCGACCAACGCCGTCGCTGCGCGCGGTGGCAATGCCAACGTCGCCCTCCGCGGCCTCGGCGCTGGTAACACGCTCGTGCTCCTCAACGGTCGCCGCAATCCGATGAACCCGTTCAACGGCTCGTCAGTGAATGTGAACACGTTGCCCAGCTTCGGCGTGCAGCAGGTTGAAGTCCTTCGCGACGGTGCGTCCGCCATCTACGGCTCCGACGCGGTCGCTGGCGTCATCAACTACGTCACCAAGAAAAAAGCCGAAGGCGCCGAATACTCCGTGCGTTACGGCGTCACCGAGCACGGTGGCGGCATGGATATCCAGGGTAATTTCGGCTTCGGCAAAACCTTCGCCAATGGCAAGGGCACCTATCTCATGGGCGTCACCGCGTATAATCGCGATGGCATCTACCTCCGCGAGCGCGAGTGGTCCAAGTCGAGCGACAAACACCTCAAGGCCCGCGCGCCGTTTAACGTCGCGGGCAGCAGCTACGATGGCCTCACGAATGTCGGCGTCTATCCCAGCTTCCTCGTCACCGGCACCACGACCACCCGCTGGTTTTTCCCGACTGATCTCAATCCCGCCAGCACGCCGTCGCTCACGACGACGGCGCTCCCCCGCTCCCTCTACGCCGATTACAACCAGTACACCATGGGCCAGCCGATGAGCGCCCGCGGCAGCATGTATAATCGTTTCGAATACGATATCTCCGACCGCCTCCGCGTCTTCGGCGAACTCTCGTTCTACACGTCGAAGTCCATTACGGCCCGCCAGCCGATCACCCTCAATTCGTCTGACGCGGTCGTGGTCCTCGGCCTCGACAATCCCTACAATCCCTACGGCTCGCGTTTCTACAGTGCCACGGGCGCGCCCAATGCCGATGGCACGGCGCGCCTCACTGGCGCGCCCCAGACCGTCACGATCAATAGCGTCCTCCTCACCGATGGCGGTCCGGAAAAGATCAAAGCCGGCGACAACATGTACCGTTTCGTCGGCGGCTTTGGCGGCACTTTCGGCAAGTCCACGTGGACCTGGGAAACCGCCGCCGAGATCGCTGGCGTGCGCGCCTTTGACTTCGCGACCAATAGCGTCCGTGAGTCGATTATCAAGCAGGTCGCCCTCCGCTCGGATGCTTCCGCGTGGAACCCCTTTGGCTACACCTTCAAAGTGGCGAACGGTGCGGTCGTGGCCGATCAGCCGTACATCAATCCGAAGTCTACGCGCGACATCTACACCGTCTCGGCCAATCGCTTCGGTCATAGCCGACTCGCCACGTGGGATGCCCGCACCAATGGGCAGATCATCGACTATTGGGCCGGTTCGCTCGCCGGCGCTGTCGGCGTCGAGTGGCGCTATGAGTACAAGGAGGATCACAAAGATCCCTTCGCCGGCACCAATCCCGCCAGCTCCGGCCTCGACGTAAACAATAACGACATCCTCGTGATGTCTCCGAAGCCTGCTTATTCCGCGGCGCGTACCATCGCCAGCGCGTATGCGGAAACGGTCATCCCCGTCGTCGCCCCGAAGAACAGGGTCCCCCTCGCGCAATCCATCGAGCTCGATCTCTCCGCCCGCTTTGAGCACTACTCCGACTTCGGCAACACCACGAAGCCCAAGTACGGCGCCACGTGGAAGCCGACCAGCTTCATGATGGTGCGCGGCTCGTTCAACAAGGGCTTCAACGCTCCCGACCTCGAGGACCTCTATCGCCCGGCCTCTTTCTCGGTGGGCTCGCCTCCCGGCTCCCGCGACACCGTGCGAAATAACTTCTTCATCCAGACTCCCGTTGGCCTACCCGCCGATGTGCTGATTTTGGCCAAGACCTATTCGCTCCCCAGCCCCAATCTCCAGCCCGAACAGTCCGAAGGCCGCAGCGTCGGCGTGGCGATCGATGTGCCGAAGATCCGCGGCCTTTCCTTCAGCGTCGATTACTGGGAGATCACGCAGAACAACCTGATCGGCTCCAAGGGCCGCGACACCGCGCAAGACGAGGCCCTCGTGCGCGCCTACACCCAGTCGCAACTCGCCCTCGGCAAGAACATCAACGACATCGACACCGGCTATCACGTCGCTCCCGATCAGCCCAATACCTACGTGGGCGATCCCTACACGCTCCGCCTCCCGATCTCGGCCGTCGACAAAGCGACCTTCGCCCAAGCCAATGCCAAGCTCGCTCCGGCGCAGCAGATGGCGACCCTCGGTCAATACGTCGGCAGCATCTCGCAGCAGATCAATAGCACGGGCCGCAACTTCACCAACGGCTTCGACGTCAGCGCGGCCTACTCGATCCCGCGCACACCCATCGGCCAGTTCCGTGTCAGCACGGAGTGGTCGATGTTCTTGAATAAGTTCGTCAAGGACGATCCGAACGACATCAAGAGCGATGCCATCATCGCGCTCACCACTCCCAAGTGGAAAGGCTCCGCGACGATCTCGTGGCGCAAGAGCGCGTGGTCTTCCTCCCTCAGCGCGACCTACTCCAGCATGGTCCGCTCGGGTGCCACCACAACCCTGGCGAATTACAACTTGCTCAATCAGCCGAGCTACATCCGCGTCATCTACAACAACGGCTCCACCTCGTACGTCGAAGAAGGCAAGGACCAGATGCAGCTCAACGCCTCGATCAGCTATCGTTTCTCCCGCCAAGCCAAATGGATCGGCGCGAGCACGATCCGCCTCGGCATCAACAATCTCCTCGACGACACGCCCAACCAGACCAACGGCGCCTCCGGTTACTCCGGCGCCACGGGCTCCAGCCTGTGGGTGGGCCGCGCGTACACCCTCGGTTTCTCGAAGCAACTCTGAGCCCGTCCGGCTCGAATCCCTCAAGCCCCGCGCCTACCCGGCGCGGGGCTTTTCTTGTTAGGAGCTGTCGTTCTCCCACAAAGGAAAGTACAAAGCACGAGGCAGACGAATCCGAGCCGAGGGACGCCAGCTAGAGAAAGGAGCGAACCGTTCGTTGCAACGAGCCGGACGGCGAAAGCCGGCCGCCTATAGCGGAAATCGCTTCGCCGCATTTTCCGCACGCGACCGCTGCATACCAACTAGTGCAGCGGATTCGGCGATGCGAGGACCTCACGGCAGTTCGTAAATCTCCAGCAAGGCGACACCAGTGCTGCCATTGGCCCCCGCCACTTGAGCGGTATACGCGCCCGGCAGGAGGGTCAGCACGACCGCCGCATCCTTGCTGCCCGTGCTCAGATCGAAGGCCCCCACTGCGAGGTTCGCCGCAAAGATGGCTGAGGCATCCGCCGTAGCCCAGTCGTCGTTTTGCGCGACGGGTTGAGAGCCTTGCAAGACCGTGAGGCGAGGATCGGCCAGCGCGCCGGCTACGCCAAACGTCGTCAGGCCCGGGCCCACCGCGCGCACGAGGACGCGCTTCGGGCCGTTACCGCGGATCACAAATCCACCGATCAACACGTTGTCGCCCGTGCCCACGTCGCCACGCGCGGAGATGTTGGCGAGGCGCGAGGCGCCCAGCTGCCCGCTCGCATCGGCATCGTAGATTTCCGCCAAGGCCACGCCCTCGGTGGCGACGCCGATGACCTGCAGGGTGTAGGCACCGGGCTCAAGCGACAAGCTGAGCGCGGCATCCGCCGAACCCGGGGCAAAACTGAAGGCCCCGACCGGACCAAACGCGGCGGCAAGCGCAGGCCCACCGGCAGACTCCCAATCGTCATTCTCCGCGACCAACTGCGAGCCCCGGAAGAGCCGTAGGCGCGGGTTGGCCAGCGCGTCACGAATACCAAACGCGCCGAGGGCCGGACCCACGCCGCGCAGCACGACCGTCCGAGGGGCAGTGCCCGCGATGACAAATCCACTGATGAGTATCCGGTCGCCGCCGCTGACACGCGACCGCGACGACAAGTTGGCCAGTTCTTCGACATGGGCCACGCCCGTCGCGAAGCCTGCAAACGTCACCTCGGTGCGGCCCGGTGCCGTCACGGTGCCGCCCACGCTCCCAGCCATCGCATCGATCACACCGCGCACGATGCCCGATCCACCAGTCACTCCCACGCTCAGCGTAAAATTACCATCCGTGACCGTGGTTGCCCCGCCGAAGCGCGCACCATCGGCATTTGCCACCACCACGACCTGCCCCTGCGGTCCGATCACGAGATCGACCGAGCCCGCGACGGCGCCAAGCATCTGACTGTGATAGTAACCCGCGACACTCGCACTCGCTCCGCTTGAGGCTGACACGGGGACATTGAAGTGGACGCCGAGCGCCGAAATCGAGCCCGAGAGGACGCCGTCGCGAACGCTGCCGCGCACGCTGATCGAGATGGCCGCTGCCGCCGGTCCCTGCGGAGTGCTTGAGACTGCCGCCGCACCTTCGAGCGTGAATGTTTGCTCAAACGTCCCGTCCGCGAGCAGCGAGACGTCGAGCGTCAGGCTTAAGCCGGAGCCCGGGATCACGATCAGCAGCTTTCCATTCACGCTGCCCGCCGGGAAGAATGCGCCGAGGTCGCCGGCTCGCGCGTTACTGTTGTCGGCGAGGATCGAGCCCGCAAAAACCTGCGTACCCACAACCTCCACGACGATGGTGCGCACCACCGGAGGCGCCGCCGTATAGGAAGCATCGCCCACTTGGGTCGCCCGCACCGTCACAATGCCTGCAGCCGTAGGCGTGAGCACCGTGCCGGCCAGTGTGGCCGGTCCACTTACGACCGTCAGCGTCACCGGCAAGCCGCTCGTTGCCGTTGCAGTGAGCGCCACCGTACGTCCGATTTGCGCCGTTGTCGGCGCGGCGAGCGCGATCGTCTGCGCAGCCTTGCCAATGACGAGCGTTCCATTGGCACTGCCTTGGAAGCCGCTCGTCGTCACCGTCGCCACGACTGCATAGGAACCAACCGCCGTCGGCCCGGTTGTGATGCCATTGTACGTCACGGTCACATCGACCGCTGAGGGCACCGCCGTCACCGTGACGCGCTTTGCGGTTCCATCGAAGGTCTGGTTCAGATTGCCCAGCGTCAGCACGACCGTCGTCGGCGTGACCACACCACCACCGCCCCCGCCGCCTCCTCCACCGCCACCCGAGGACGCGACCGACACGGTCACGATACTCGCGGCCGACAAACCACTCTCATTGCCCGCCGCATCGGTCGCGGTCGCCGTGATGGAGTAAGTGCCATTGCTAAACGATACCGGGAGCGTCCAAGCGCCGCCGTTACCGGCTGTGGTTCGGCCGAGCAGTACGCCATCTTTATAGATTGTAACGGTGGCGCCGGCCTCCGCCTGGCCCGCGAGATTGAGCGCCGCCGTCGCCGAATTAAATGCGGTGACGATGGGCACCGTCGGTGCCGTCAGATCGATCGAGAGGTTGACCGTCGCAAACGCGCTTACCACGGACGGCGCGGCCGTCGCGGTCGCCTTCAGTTCATGCGCGCCTTCGGCCAATGCGGCGGGCGGCACAAAGCTCCACGTGCCCGTATTCGAGGCCGTCGTCGCGCCGAGCAGGGCGGTGCCATCGTAAAATTTTATCGTCGCACCAGCGGTGCTGGTGCCGCTGAGGCTCGGCAGCGCATTTTTCGTCGCTGCGGCCATGCTCGCAAAAACCGGCGTGGGGGTCGTCGTCAACGGTCCGGCAAACACGATCGGATCGACAATGATGCCGTTCACCAGTTGGTCGTCGTCGCCGCGCTGGCCGTCGCGATAGACGAAGCGCGCGAGGTCCGGCCTGCCATCGCCATTCGTGTCGATGAGCTGCCCCCCCGTCCAACCATCGAAGTCGAACAGGAAGAAATTTTTCACCGTGTCGCCCGGACGCTCGTAGCCATATTTATAGATATGGTCGGGTGCAGTGATGCCCGCGGGCAACGAAATCACAACGACGACCGAGCCGTCCGGCTGCGGCACCGCGCCCTCGATGTTGAAACTGATGACCGGCGTCACTGGGGTCCAGGTCGCCGGTGTTACACCATATTCGGTGATAGAGTTCACGCTCACGTTGGTAACGCTCGCCGCCGCGTCGACCAGAACGCCGCGCGCATCCGTGCCAAGGGCCGAGGGATTGCGATCGCCGATCACGATGCTCATGAAGTCCGACTTCGGCGCACCCGCGCCGCGACCGAACTGCGTCAAGGGGAAGCTCGCGACCGCATTTTGCGCGGAGTCCGCCAAACCGTCACCGTTGAGGTCGCCTGCCGTGTTTTCCACGCCGTCCGCCACCATGTCGCGATCGCCGTCGAAGAGGAGCCGCAGTTCGTAGGTCGGATTTTTCGCCGGGTCGAGCGGATCGGCGATCACTTGGATCTTCACGGCGGCCTGCGTCGAGAAGCCCGCCGGGAACACCAGTTGCAACTGGCTGCCCGCGACCGTCGCGGTGACATTCTCCATCGAGATCACAGTGTAGCTCAGCGCGCGCGCCAGCGGATCGGTAAACATCTGTGTGAGGTCCAGCGAGCGATTCGACGCATTCGGCACGAGGATGCGTAGCGCGGTCGCACTGGCCGGTTGCGGCACCGGATCAAAAATCGGCGCAGCCACGGCCGTACCGATCACGAGTTCCGCGCTCGTCAAATCCGTCGCACTATTACCCGCGAGATCGACGGCAACCACGGTCACCGAGTAGGTGCCTTCGTGCAGCGCGTGCTCGAGCGGCACCGCCGCTCGCCAGAGACCCTGCGCCACATCAAGCACTACCGCGCCCGTCGCGCTACTGTAAATATGACCGTTGAGCGTGACAGTGAGGAGGGCCGTATCCGCGGCGTCATAGTTGCCGCGCAGGAGCGGGGCTTCCACCGTCGTCGAGAGGGCCTGTACCGTCGGAGTGGCCGGAGCCAGCGAATCGATTCGCAGGTCTGCCGTCGCAGCCGCGCCGGTGTTGCCTGCCGCGTCAGTTGCCGTCGCGCTGAGAGCGTGCTGACCTTGTGTGAGCGGTGCACCAGGCGTGAAGGTCCATGCGCCGCCCGCAGTCGCCACCACCGTGCCCAGCACCGTTGTACCGTCGCTCACGCGCACGGTCGCATTCGCCTCGGCCACGCCGGCCAGAATCGGCTGCCGCACGGCCGTCGGGCTCGTCAGCGGATTAAACGTTGGGGCGGTCGGAGCCGTCGTGTCGACTATCAGGGCCATCGTTGCCGAGGCCGGGCTGGCATTGCCGGCGGCATCGGCCGCCACCGCGGTGATCGGATGCGTGCCGTCCAACAGCGCGCTCACGGGAGTGAAGCTCCACGTTCCACCGGCGGTCGCGGTCACTACACCGAGGCGCGTAGCGCCGTCGAAGATCGCCACCGTCGTACTGGCTTCCGCGGTGCCGTTGATTGTCGGCCGAGTCCGGCTCGTCGCCGCGATTGCAGCGACGACGGGCGCAGACGGTGCATCCACATCGACTGTAAGGGTCACTGCCGTCGAGGCCGCGCTCGTGTTTAGCGAATTCTTATCCTTGGCCGTGGCCGTCAAAACGTGTGCGCCAGGGGCGAGGTCCGCCGTGAGCGCGAGGCTCCAGCGTCCGGCGATCGTCGCATCCACCGCGCCAAGCAGGTTAGCTCCATCGAAGACGCGTACTTCCGTCCCGGCCTCAGCCGAGCCGACGAGCGTGGGCCGGCGGGTATTCACCGCGCCTGCCGTCTCGATGACTGGCTCCGAAGGCGCAGTAAGGCTGATCGTAAGCGTCACGGGCAAGCTCGTCGTACTGTTGTTGCCAGCGGTATCGACGGCGACCGCCGTAATTGTATGCGTGCCCCGCGTGAGCGGCACGATGGGCGTGAGCGTCCAGAGCCCCGCTTCGTTCGTCGTCGTGGTCCCGAGTAATGTGGTGCCTTCGGAAACACGAATCGTCGCGTCCACTTCCGCCGTGCCCTCGATAGTGGGGCGGGAAACGTTTTTCGTGCCGCTCGTCGTGATTTGCGGCGCAGCAGGCGGCGTGCGATCTACCGTGATGCCCAGTGTCAGCGAAGCGCTGCTGCGATTACCGGCGGCATCGGTCGCCGTGGCGGTCAATGTATTCGCGCCGACCGTGAGATCGCCGGTCAAGGTCAGGCTCCATGTGCCGTCCGTCAGCGCCGTGCCCGTGGCAACGACCGTGCTGCTGCGCGAAACCGTGATCGTCGCGCCCGCTTCGGCAGTGCCCAGCACCGTCGGTCGCAGGGTATTGACGATGGCCGGCCCGGTGAGAGTCGGGCGGGCCGGAGCCGTGAGATCGATCGTCACGGTCAAGGCGACCGCTGCACTCGTGTTGTTGGAAATGTCTACCGCCCTGACGGTCAGCGTATGCGAGCCCTCGCTCAGCGCCGCAGTCGGCGTAATCGTCCACGCGCCATTGGCGGCGGCGATGCCGAAACCGATGTCGGTTGCACCCTCGCTCAGTACCACAGAGGCGTCAGCCTCGGCCGTGCCTGTAAATGCTGGCCTTGCCACATTATAAAGTGCAGGCGTCGTCACCACCGTGGGGGTCGCGGGCGCCGTAGTATCCACGCGGACCGAGACGGGCGATGAGGCGTCACTCACATTGCCGGCAAGATCCGTCGCCGTGGCCGTGATCGAGTGAACGCTCTGGGTCATCGCGTTGGCGACGCGGAAAGTCCATCGGCCGTTGGCCGGCACCACCATCGTACCAAGCAACGTTACACCGTCGTAGAGGCGAAGAGCCGCGCCGCGCTCTGCGATACCCGTAAAGGTCGGCGTGGCCGTCCCGTTGAGCGCGAAATTCACGCTCGGTGCCACCGGGCGCACCGTGTCGATCACCAACTCGACGGTCGCCGAGGCCGGGCTGATCTGCGGCGTCTTGGTTGCCGTGGCCGTGAGGAAGTGGGTCCCTTCGCCGAGCACAGTGGAGGGCGTCAAAGTCCAGACGCCACCTGAGTTCGTGAGCGCATCTCCGATCGAGGTGCCGCTATCCAAGACCGTCACGGTGCTGCCTGCCGACGCCGAGCCGGAGATCACCGGCTTGGTTATATTGCGTTCCGCGTGGGCGAAGGCAAAGACCGGCGCCGCCAGCGCTGTCGCATCGAAGACGATACTCGCCGTCGAAGAAGCCTCGCTAACATTGCCCGCTCCATCCGTCGCCGTCGCGGTCACGGTGTGCGTGCCAGTGGTGAGCGAGACCGCGAGCTTGATGCTCCACGAGCCGCCGCTGTCCGTGCGACCGGAGCCGAGCAGCGTCGCACCTACAAAGAGTTTCACGAGACTACCCGCCTCCGCCGTACCCGAAAGGGTTGGCGTCGGGACATTCACCGTTGCGGGCGTCACGACAGGAGCCGTAGGCGCCACGGTGTCGATCGTCACGATCTTCACGGCCGAGAAATTGCTGACGTTGCCCGCCGGATCGATGGCCTCCGCGGTAAGTCGATGCGTGCCTTCCGCGAGCGCTATGCTGGGCACCAAACTCCAGACGCCGGTGGCAGATGCCGGCACCCGGCCGAGCGTGGTCGCGCCGTCGAAGAGGACCACGGTGGCGCGAGCCTCCGTGCGGCCCGAGATAACAGGCGTCGCGGTGTTAACCACGGATGCGACATCGATCGACGGCGCATCCGGCGGGAACGAGTCCACGGTGAGCTGAACCACTGCCGAAAGCGGACTCACATTGCCCGCCGCATCGGTCGCCCGAGCGGTAAAGGAACGTACGCCGTTCGCCAGCGCGGCGGTCGGCTTGAAACTCCACTGCCCACCGGTGCTCGCCTTGGTCGTACCAAGCGTCACGCCACCGTCGAAGACCGTCACGGTGCTCTCGGCCTCGGCTGTACCGTTCAAGACCGCATTGCTGCCTGCGATGGTGCCGGTGTTGGAAATGGTCGGGGCGGCCGGTGCGGTCACATCGATCAGGATGGTCCGTGCGGTCGAGAGCGGGCTCGTCGTGCCCGCGAGGTTGGTTACCGTCGCGGTGATAATGTGTGCACCTGAAGTGAGATCCTGCGTCGGCACGATCTGCCACTGGCCGTCGCCCGCCGCCGTGGTCGTGCCGATGAGCACGGCGGATTCGTAGAGTTTCACAGTCTGGCCCACGGCCGCCGTTCCGGCGATCACTGGGCGCAACGTCGCAAACGGTCCACCCGCAGCGATCACCGGTGCCGCCGGCACGGTGGTCTCGATCACGACAGTCACCGTCACGGAAGCCGGACTGGTATTGCCCGCCGCATCAGTCGCGCGCGCCGTCAGCGCATGGCTGCCACTACCCAAAGTCGCGCTCACTGCTGTCCACGTTCCACCCGAGGTGGCCACCGCTGTCGCCACCAGGGTGGCGCCTTCGCGCACTTCGACCGTAGAGCCCGTCTCAGCCACGCCGGAAAGGGGCGGCTGCGTGACGTTGGTCGGTGTCTTCAGGACCAGCGTCGGCGTCGCGGGCGCGAGCGTGTCGATGCGCAGGTCACGGACGTGCCCGAGCGAACCGGGCTGGCCGGGAGCCACGAGGGTAAGCGTCGGCGTCACGGTCCCTGACACGTTATTTATCGTACCCACGAGCGCCTGCGCCGAAGCGAAGTCGAGATCAGCCGCATTGTCGCCAGCTTGCACCGTATAGACAAACGCCAGCGTGCTGGTGCCGGAGCCACTCACGTAAGTCGCCGTGCGGCCCGCGCCCACATTCAACGCAAGCGTCGGCGTGCCAGTTACGAAGACGATGCCGGAGAAGCTTACGTCGAGATCGATGCGCTGGCCCGCGCGATAGGCGCCATCCGCCGTCGGAGACGTAACCCCAATTACCCCGATGGAATTAGCCACCGTGAAACTCTGGTCCACCGGCGTGGCCGCCGAGTAATTAGTATCGCCCGGTTGGCTCGCGCGCACCGTCACCGTACCCGCACCCGTAAGCGTGACGACATTACCCGTCACCGTCGCGGGTCCGCTGACGATGGTGTAAACTGGCGCGAGCGCGGAACTCGCCACCGCCCCGAGGGTAAACGGCGCGTTGCCCAACGCCTGCGAGACCAGCGGCGGGAACGTCAGCGTCTGCGCGGCTCGCGTGATGGTCAGCGTGCCGGGGACGTAGGTGAAGCGGTAGTTGGCCGCGCGGCCTCCACTTGGCGTCAACGGGTACGTGCCCGGAGGGCTGAGTACCTCGGCCGTCGTGGTCACAACGGGCAGCGCATCGATCACCGCCGCAGTCTCACTGCCCACGAAGCCGGAGAAGGCCAAGCCGTAGATGGGAGCGCTGGCCGCGTAGGCGCGAGTCGCCGCACTGGCCGTGACCGTCAAAGCGCGCTGCGCAACGATGATGTTTTGCTCGACCGGAGTGGCAGCACCGATACCGCCGCTGCCCGCCTGCGTGGCGCGCACGACGACTTCGCCGGCACCCGTGTAGGTAAGGACGGCACCATTGAGGGTCGCCGGTCCGCGCACAATTGCGTAAGCCACGGCCAAGCCGGAGTCCGCCGTTGCCGTGAGTGCCACCGGTGCATCCCCATACGTGGGCGGCGCGACGGGCGGGAAGGTGATGGTCTGCGCGATCTGCGTAATGGTAAACGAGCGGAAGATTTCTTGCGCTGGATTGTACGACGCGTCGCCTGTCTGCGTGGCCTTGACGACCACGGTGCCCACACCCGTCACGGTGAGGGTGCGGCCAATGAGCGTGGCCGGTCCACTAACTAGGGCGAAAGTGACGTCGAGGTCCGAGGTAGCCGCGGCGTTGAGGTTCACCGTCGTCACCGAAGAGGCGATATTGGGCAGCGGGGCGAAGTCGATGGACTGGTTGCGTTTGTTCACGTCGAGCGTGAGCACGACATCGGGCGCGGGCAGATAGTTCGCATCCCCCGCCTGGGCGCCGCGCAGCGTGATCGTGCCGCTGGCGCCGATTCCTTCGAGACGGCGTGCGCTATCGAGCGTCGCGACACTCCCGGCATCGAGGGATATTGTCACGGGCAGACCGGAACTCGACGAGGCGTCGACTAGCACACCGGAACCGAGCTGACGCAGAGGCGTGGCCGAGAGCGGCGCGAAAGAGATGCGCTGCTCCGCGCGGTTGATCGTAAATGTTCCTGTCGCCCGGCCCGTATAACTACCATTCGTCGGCGTCGCGACGACCGCGTAGGTGCCCGGCGTGACCGGCCGCGTGGTCGAACCATTGTAAGTAACCGTGACCGCGACATCGGGAAGGCTTGTGGTCAAATCCGGCGCGAGGCCGGCGCCGGTGTAGCTCTGCGTGAGGTTGGCCAGCGCGATGGCCACCGGGACCTGAGTGATGGTGAGTGTGCCGTCGACGTAGGTGAACGAATACTTGTCCGATGCACCGCCACCTGGGTGGAGTACATAGGTGCCGACTGGGGAGAGCGCACCCGCAGTGGTCGTTACCGTTGGTGCGGCAGTAAGCGTCGCCACATTATCTCCGGAAGCGAACCCCTGATAAGTGAGCGCGAAAAGCGGATTCACCTGACCAAAATTTCGCGTCGCGTTGGCTGCTGTGGCGGTGAGCGTGGCCTTGGCAACCCTCAGCACGAGAGCGCTGCCGCCCTGCCCACTGAGATTGATCGCGCCGAGGCTCACGGCGAAGACGCCGGTCTCACGCGGCGTACCGCTGATGACGCCCGTCACCGTATTCAAAGTTAGCCCGGAGGGCAGGCCCGTCGCGGTAAACGAGAGCGGCGTGCGGCTCGCCGCGACGGCGTAGCTGAACGCACTGCCGTAGGTCCCGCTCGCCGTGATCGCGCTCGAGATAACCGGCTCATTGGTCGTGGGGACGACTGTGAAAAGTTCACCAGCGGTGAAACCGCCGGCCAGCGCATTGTTCGCCGCGTCGACGATACCGGTGCCCGTTGATTTCACATCGAGGCGCAGGGTGCCCGCGCCCGCGAGAGCATTGATCGTGACAAGGAAGTCGTCACCATCGATCGCACTCACATCGGCAATCGCGCCCGTTAGTCCGCCCGTCGTGGCGAGCGTAAAGTCCGCCGCGTCGACGCCCGTGACATCGCGCGAGAAATGCACGCGATAGGCCACGCTGCTAGTGGTCACGCTCGCCTGCTGCGGGCTTTGGCGCGTGATCGCCGCGACCGTCGGCGCCTGCGTGTCGAACGTAATGGTGGTAGTCGGCGTGAGTTTCACTACGAAGGCATCCGTGCCACCCGCCGCGGAGAGGATGCGCTCATCCACGCCGAAATCGAAATCCACCACACCGCTAAAGACGCCGACGGCGTACACTTCGCCAGCCGGATCGACCGCGAGGCCATGCCCGCGGTCGTCGCCATTGCCACCCCAGGTCTTCGACCAGCGATAGTCGCCCGTGGGCGAGAGTTTCAGGAGGAAGGCATCTTCGCCTTCTTCGGCCGCGGTCGTGTTGACCACGCCCGCGCCCGGATCGAGATCGACGGTGCCACGGAAGGCACCGAGCGCGTACACCGCGTCCGATACTCCGACTGCCACCGCGTGGATATCGCTGCTCACCGAGCTTCCGACCCGGCGGGCCCACACGTACGCGCCCGAAGTCGAGAGCCGCAAAACGAAGCCGTCGTGCTCGCCCGCCGCCGTCAAAGCGGCCACGCCCGCACCCGGATCAAAGTCCGCGGTGCCACGGAACGCACCGACCACCGTGACATCGCCGGTCGCGCTCACAGCCAGCGCCTCGGCCTGATCATCCCCCGAGCCGCCGATCGCGCCCGCCCAACGCAGCGCGCCGGCAGGATCGTATTTCGCGACAAAGGCGTCCGAACCGCCCGCGGAAGTCAGTTCGCGCAGCTCACCGCTCGCGTCGAAGTCCACCTTGCCGCGGAATTCGCCAGCGACAAAGAGATCGCCCGCGGCATCGACGCCCACCGCGATGATTTTCTCGTGTTCTTCGCCACCGATGGCGTTGACCCACATGAGTTCGCCGGCGGGATCGAGCTTCAGAACGAAGAGATCGCTGCCGCCATTCGTGCCGATCTTGCGGACGCCGACGCCAGGATCGAAGTCCACGAGACCCGTGAACGAACCCGCGATATAAATCTCGCCGGCCACGTCCACCGCGAGCGCACGAGCTTCATCTGCACCCTCGCCACCCATTGCCCTGACCCACACAAACTGGCCGTTCGCATCCAGCTTCAAGACGAAGATATCCGTGCCGCCCGAGGAAACCACCTCGGACACTCCACCACTGGAATCGAAGTCCACCTTCCCGCTGAACGAGCCGACGAGGAAAATATTTCCCGTGCCGTCCACGGCCAGGGCCTTCGCTTCGTCCGCCCCATCGCCGCCGACGGCACGGGCCCACACGAGGTTGCCGAGGCGATCAAACTTTGTGACGAAAATTTCAGTGCCGCCACCCGCGTTCAGCATCGTGACGCCCTGACCCGGATCGAAATCCACGCTGCCGCTGAAAAGGCCGGCGGTGTAAACATTGCCCGCCGCATCGACCGCAGTCGCGAGCGCCTCATCGCGCCCCGTCGAGCCCCAGGTTCGCACCCAGTCAAGACGGACGTCGTCGGCGAGCACGAGTTCGCCCGCCACATTTCCGTTGCCGGCGACATCCGTAAATGTATTCGCCGCAACGCGCACCGTGGCTTGGCCCGCCGTCCCCGGCGTGGGGGTAAACGTCGCGGTGTAAAGCAGACCGCTGCCGGCAAAGGCGCTGAGGGTGCCGTTGGTCACCGTCGCATCGCTGAGCGTGAAGTCGGTGGCGCTCTCCGTGAGCGTGAAACGCACCGTCGTCGTATCGCCGACGTGCAGGTTCGGATTGTCCGCCGTCGCCACAATGCGCGGCGCAGTCGTGTCGATGCGGATATCTTTCGCCGCGCCGAGTGAACCGGCCGAGCCCGGTGCAGGCAGCGTGAGCCCGACGGCACTGCCGGAGAGATTAGTGATGGTGCCTCCATTTAGACTGAGCGCCGAGGTCGTCGTGTAGTCGAGGTCGGCGACGTTTTCGCGCGCCTGTACGGTGTAAGTAAACGTCAGCGTCGTCGTGCCGGAACCCGACACATAGGTCGCGACGCGCGCGGGAATCGTATTCAGCGCGAGGATTGGCGTGCCGGTCACGTTTACGACCCCCGAGAAGGCTACCGTCAGCGGCACACTTTGACCGGCACGATACGCGCCGTTCGCCAGCGTCGACGTCACGCCCGTCGCGGCCACTGTCTCCGCCGGATCGAGCGTCACCACGAGCGGGATCGCGGCCACATTGGGATTGCCCGCCGCATCGGTGAAGGCCCCATCCGCCACGCGGATCGTCGCATCGCCAGTCGCGCCCGGTGTCGGCGTAAAGACCGCCGTGAACACCTTGCCGCTACCCGCAAAATTGCTGAGCGTGCCACCCGTCGCGGTCACACCCGCCAAGGTGAAATTGGTGGATGCCTCGCTGAGGGTAAATGTCAGTGCGTCGGTCGCGCCCACCACAGCGTGGCTGCTCGCCGCCGTGATCGTGATCGTCGGCGCGATGTAATCGATGGCCAGAGACGTCGCGGCGCTCGGCGCCGATTCATTGCCCGCCACGTCGCGGAGCGACACGGTGAATGAACCGCCCGTGGGGAACGCGCCCTCCAGCGCTGTTGCGCTGGTGTAGCCGAGGTCAAATGTCACCAACGCATCGCCCGCCGTGATTGTCGCATCGGTCGCTAGCAACGCGGTGCCGAAGAACAAGCGCGCGCTGCCGCCCGTGGCGGTACCGGGCGCGATGCTGGCGCTGAGTGTGAGATTGGTATTGGTGCGGTTGAGCACACCAGCGACCAGTGTGCCGCCGACCGGAGTGAGCACGGGGGCGCCGGGTGCCGCGGGTGCCAGAGTGTCGATCACGAGGGCTTTCGCACCGGCGAGATTGTCGACACCCGTGGGCAGAGTGGTCGCCGTCAGGGCATTGCCCGCGAGATCGAGCACATTGCCCGTAGTGTAACTTGCGACCGTCAGATCGGCGCTGTTCTGGCCAGCGGCCACAATGTAATTACCAGTGAGTTCGATGCCAGCGGTGGCTGTGGTGAGCGTGATCACCGCGCCAGTGTCGAGCGTCGCGGTGAGTGTGCTGCCCGCGCGGACCGACTCCGACAGAGTGGCCTTGAGCGTGATCGTAGAGCCGGCCTTGTAAGTCCCATCGGCTGTCGTGGAACCAAAGCGCAACAGGGTCGGCGCAGCGGTATCGACTGCGATCTGGCGGTCGGCGAGCGAACCGGCGGCACCGGACGCGGGTAGCGTCAGCCCAGCATCGGCGGTATCGGCGCCGTTGCGAATCGTGGCGCTCACGATGGTCAGAGCGCTCGCGCTCAAGTAGTCGAGCCGCGCAGCCGTGTCGCCGGGCTGGATCATATAGCTAAAGGTCAGCGTGCTGGTGCCGCTGCCCGCCGTGTAGAGGGCCCTGCGTGCAGGTGTAGTGTTGAGCGCGAGTTCGGGGACTCCCGTCACGTTCACCAGCCCGGAGAAACTCACCTTCACGGCGAGCGTGGTGCCCGCGCCGTAGGAGCCGCTATTGTTATCGGCCGTTACGCCGACGACAGCGATGGCACTGCTGACGGTAAAGCTCTGCTCGACGTCAGCGGCCGCATTGTAATTGGCATCGCCAACCTGACTGGCGCGGACGACGACGGTACCCGCGCCCGTGAGGGTAATGATATTACCTGCCACAGTGGCGGGACCGCTCACAATCGTGTAGGTCGGAACCAGCCCGGACGTGGCGACCGCACCAAGACTGAAAGGCGCGTTGCCGACTGCTTGATTCAAGGGCGCGGGGAACGAGAGAGTCTGCGCAGCCTTCATCACCGTAAGTACACCGTCGTAGCGGCTAAGGATGTAGTTAGCGGCGCTGCCTCCTTGGAGCGCGATAACGTAAGTGCCAGGCGCGCTGGTAACGCCAGCGGTGCTGGACGCCGCAGGCGCCAGCACAACGGCGGCGGTGTCACCGTTGACGAACCCATTATAGGTGAGAGCGAACGTCGGGTTTGCCGCGCCGTATTCGCGCGTGGCGGGCGCGGCGGTGACCGCGAGCGGCGCAGGACGCACGACGAGGATTTGCTCCACGTCCGCGGCAGGCAGGCGGTTGGCATCGCCAGGTTGGCTGGCGTGGATCGTCACATCGCCGGCACCGGTGAGCGTGAGCGTTGCACCGCTGACCGTCGCAGGGCCGTGCACAACCGAATAGGAAACCGGAAGTCCGGAGTCAGCCGTCGCGGTGAGGGCCAGCGGAGCATCGCCGTAGGTCGCGTTGGCGAGCGGGTTGAACGCGATGTTTTGCGCGGTGGCCGCGACATTGAGAACGCGTGTGATCGGCGGCGCGGGGTTGTGCGTGTCGTCGCCCGTCTGGCTGGCCTGCACGTAGATATCGCCCGCGCCAGAAATGAGGAGCGTGTTGCCGCTGACCGTCGCCGGGCCGCGCAGCACCGTAAACGTGACGGGCAAGCCCGCAGTGGACGTAGCGCTCATCGGCAGCGAAAAAGTGCCAAAGAGCAGGTCGGTCTCGAGGACGAAGGAGAGGCCTTGGTTGATCTTGGTGACATCGAGCACGAGCTCGATGGGATCGGCGGGGGCGATGTTCGTCGTGCCACCCTGCGTGGCGCGAAGGGTGATGGTGCCAGTCGCACCGATATTCACGAGCTGGTTACTGGCGTTGAGCGTCGCGGCGCTGCCGGCGACGAGCGTGAGCGTGACAGGCAGACCGCGATTCGATGTCGCGGTCACTTGCACGGGGCTCGTGGCAAACTTAAGCGGGAGCGGATCGAGCGAGGCGAAGGAGAGGCGCTGCTCGGCGCGCGTGATCGTGAACAGGCCCGACACCGACCCGGTGTAGTTCGGATCCGTCGGAGTCGCGACGACGGTGTAGATACCGGGTACGATCGGACGCACAATCGAGCCGTCGAAGGTGAGCTTGACCGAGACATCCGCCACGCTGGAGCGAAGGCTAGGCGCGAGACCCGCGCCGGTATAGCTTTGAACAACATTCGCGAAAGTAAGGGCCACAGGGACCTTTTCGATGGTGAGCGTGCCGTCGACGTACGTGAACGTGTAGTGCGAAGAGACGCCGCCCGTCGGGTGCAAAGGATAGGTGCCAGCCGACGAGGGCGTGCCGGCGGTGGTGACGACCACCGGTGCGACTTCGAGCGAAGCCGCCGTATCGCCCGCGACAAAGCCCGCGTAGCTGAGGGCAAAGACCGGATTCGCCTGATCGTAAGGCCGCGTGGCGTCCGCCGCGATGACCGTGAGCGGAGCCTTAGCCACGTGCAGCAGGAAGACTCCCCCACCCTGCCCGCTCAGATTGAGCGCGCCGAGACTCACGGCAAAGACACCCGCATCGCGCGGCGTGCCACTGATCACACCGGTGGCGCTATTCAACGCGAGCCCCGCAGGCAGGCCCGTCGCCGTGAAGCTGAGCGGAGTCCGGCTGGCCGTTATGGTGTAGCTGAAGGCGCTGCCGTAGGTGCCACTCGCGCTCGCCGCGCTCGCGATCACGGGCTGCGTGGTCGCCGCCGTAACGGTGTAGACCTCGCCGGCCGTGAAACCGGTCGTGAGCGCGTTGCTCGAAAGATCGGCGATGCCAGTGCCCGACAATTTCACGTCGAGCCGCACGGTGCCGCTGCCGGTCAGACCCGTCACCATAACGAGGTAGTCGGTGCCGCTAAAGGCCGCGACCTCGGTGATGACGCCGCTCAGGCCACCTGTGGTGGTCAGGGCAAAATCAGAGGCATCGACGCCCGTCACCTCGCGCGAGAAACGCACGCGGAAGCCGACGCTCGTGTTGGTCACCGCCGATTCACGCGGACTCTGTCGTTCGCTCGCGATCACGGCCGGAGCTTGGGTGTCGAGGGCGATGGCCCCGGCTGTCGTGAGTTTTAAAACAAAGGCATCGGTGTTACCGGCGGAGGTGACTTTCCTTTCGACGCCGTCGAGCACGAAGCCGACTGAACCACTGAAAGAGCCCACAGCGTAGACATCACCGGCGGCATCGACCGAGAGACCCAGGCCGCGATCATCGCCCGTGCTGCCCCAAGTCTTCGCCCAGACGAAGTCGCCGGCAGTGTTGAGTTTCAGGAGAAACGCATCGTCACTGCCGTCGGGTGCAGTCACACTGGTGACTCCGGCCCCAGGGTCCAGATCGACGGTATCGCGGAACGAACCAAGCGCGTAGACCGAGCCCGCGCTGTCGAGCGTGACGGTAAACACCGCATCCTCCGCGATGCCGCCGAGGCGCTTGCTCCAGCCGTGCCCGCCCGCGGCATCAAGCCGCACGAGGAAGGCATCGTCTCCTCCAACGGACGTGAGTTGAGCGATGCCGGCGCCGGGATCGAAGTCCGTCGTGCCGCGGAAGGTGCCGACGATCACCACTTCACCGGCGGCATTAACCGCGAGACTGCTGCCGAGGACGCCCTCGGTGCCGGTGAGGCGCTGGGTCGTGAGGATGTGACCAGAAGCATCGAGCTTGGAGATATCCGTCTCCATGCCGGGCTGGGCGACGATGCCGCCGGTGCCGAGCGCGGGATTGAAAAGGACGCTCGCGGGCAGCGAGGCCGTAAGGGCGTATACTTGATTGGCGGCGTCGACCCCGAGCGACCGCACCACGGCGATGGGGTGGCCAGTCGCAGGTGCGATGGAGGAGGCCCAGAGAAGATTGCCGGCCGGATTAAACTTGGCGACGAAACCGTCGACCGCGCCGGTCGTGGTCAACTCCGTGACACCGCTGCCGGTATC
This sequence comes from Opitutaceae bacterium, assembly GCA_965227745.1. Lineage (GTDB taxonomy): Bacteria > Verrucomicrobiota > Verrucomicrobiia > Opitutales > Opitutaceae > GAS368. Next base: position 2,078,480 of record OZ245769.1, read on the forward strand.
GAAGTCGAGTTTACCGCTGAAGAAACCGCCGAGGTAAACATCGTCGGCCGCGTCCACCATGACACTCGTCGCCTGCTCATTGGCGGTCCCGCCGATGGCGTTGGCCCAGACGAATTCACCGCCGGCATTGAGTTTAAGGAGGAAAATATCGGTCGCGCCACCCGCGCTCAGCACACGCGAGCTCGGACCCGGATCGAAATCCACCTGATCGTTAAAACCACCGGCGAGATAGAGGTTGCCTGCGCTGTCTTGCGCGAGGGAGCGCACATCTTCGGCCCCAGGCCCGCCAATCGAACGCGCCCAGAGCAGACTGCCCTGCGCGTCGAGTTTCACGATGAAGATATCGCGGCCGCCAACGGCGGTGAGCGTGGTGACACCGGGGCCGGGATCGGCGTCAAAGCTGCCGGAGAATGTGCCTGCCAGCGTGACGGCCCCCGCCGCATCGACGCTCACCACGGTGCCTTCATCGTGCGCGGTCGCGCCAAAGGCCCGCGCCCAGGCGAAGCCGACATCGCCGACTAGGCGCAGTTCACCGGCGACGTTACCGTTACCCGCCGCATCGGTGAAGCGGCCTGCGTCGACCTGAAGTCGAGCCTTGCCCGTCACTCCGGCCGCCGGAGTGAAGGTCGCCGTATAGTTTTTACCGCTGCCAACAAAGCCGGTGAGCGTGCCGTTGGTGACGGAAACGTCGCTGAGTGTAAAATCAGTGGCCGGTTCGCTCAGGGTAAATCGGATCGTGGTGGTTTCGCCCACGCGCAAGCGCAGGACATCGGCGACGATCGCGATCGTGGGCGCCAGCGTGTCGATGCCGAGGTCTTTGGTGCCAGCGAGCGAATTGCTCGACCCCGGAGTGGGCAATGTCAGCCCGACGGTTTCACCGGAAGGGGTCAGCATCGTGCCACCCGCGAGGGAAAGTGCGGTCGTCGCCGCGTAATCAAGGTCGGCGGCGGAGTCACCTGGTTGCACTACATAGACGAAAGTCAGGGTGCGTGTGCCGGAGCCGGACACGTAGTTAGCATTGCGGGCGGGCAGCGTGTTGAGCGCGAGCACGGGCGTGCCCGTAACCTGCACGTTGCCAGTGAAATCGACCGTGAGCGTGAGCGACTGGCCTGCGCGATAGACGCCGTTGGCCGCGGGCGAGGAGACGCGCGCAATGGCAATCACCGCCCCGGTATTGACCGGTAGCGTGAGCGAAGCGGGGAGCAGATTAAGATTGCCCGCGGCGTCGGCAAAAGAGCCGGCTGGCACGGTGATGGTCGCCGCTGTTGCCGCACCGGCGTTCGGCGTAAACGTCGCCGTGTAAACCGTGCCTGAACCGGAGAAGCCAGAGAGTGTACCTTCCGTGACACTGATGAGCCCGGCATTAAACGAGTTGACGCTCTCGCTGATCCGAAAAGTGAGCGTGGCGGTTTCGCCCGGGGCGAGCGCGGCGCGATCACTCGTGATGCCAAGCACCGGTACTGAATAATCGGCAAGCAGCGCGGTCGGCGCGCTGGCTACGGATTCGTTGCCGGCGAGATCGCGGAGGACGACCGTCAGCGCGCCGCTGTTCGGCAGCGCGGCCTGTAGGGCTGTGGCCGAGGCGGTGGAGAGATCGAACGTCACGCTCGTATCGCCGGCGGCGATGGTCGTATCGGTGGCGAGAATCGCCGTCCCGAGGATGAGTCGCGCGCTGCCGCCCGTCGCGGAGCCGACCGTGATCGGGGCGGTGACGAGGAGATTGGTCGTGGTGCGGTTGACGGCGTTGGCGACGATGTTACCGCCGACGGGAGTGAGAACGGGCGCACCGGCGGCGGCCGGGGCCAGGGTATCGATCACGAGAGCTTTGGCCCCTGCGAGATTATCGGTGCCCGTGGGCAGGGTGGTCGTCGCAAGGGCATTGCCCGCGAGATCCCTCACCGTGCCGGGGGTGAAGCTCGCGACGGTAAGATCAGCGCTATTCTGGCCGGCCGCTACGGTGTAGGTACCGGTAAGGACGGCGCTAGCCTCGGTGGTGGTGAGCGTCACGACGGCACCGGTGTCGAGCGTCACGGTGAGTGCGCTGCCGGCGCGAGCGGTCTCGGACAAGGTGGCGGAGAGCGTGAGGGCGGAGCCGACTTTATATGAGCCATCTGGCGTCGCGGAGGCGAAACGCACGAGCGTCGGCGCGGTCGTATCCACGACGAGTAACTTGCTCTGCGCGAGTGAGCCGGCGGAGCCGGGGGCTGGGAGAGTGAGCGCGGCGCCGGCAGTGCCAGTCGCGTTGCGGATCGCGGCGCCGGTGACCGTAAGAGCCGTTGTATTCGCGTAGTCGAGGAGCGCGGCCGTGTCACCGGGCTGGATCGTATAGGTGAAAGTGAGCGTGCCAGTACCGCTGCCGCTCGCGTAGCTAGCCTTGCGCGCCGGAGTGGTGTTGAGGGCGAGTTCGGGCGCGCCGACGACTGTGACAGTGCCAGTGAAGCTGATCTCGACCGCCAGCGTGGCACCGGCACCGTAGGAGCCGTTGGCGTTCTCGGCGGTCACCCCGGCGATCGAGATCGCGCTGGCGACGGTGAAACTCTGCTCGACGTCAGATGCCGCGTTATAATGTGAGTCACCACTTTGGCTCGCGCGGATCGTCACCGTGCCCGTGCCCGTGACGGTAACAGTACTACCGCTGAGCGTCGCGGGACCGCTTACGAGCGTGTACGTCACAGGTAGCCCGGAACTGGCCGCTGCGCCGAGGGTAAAGGGCGCGTTGCCGACCGCTTGGTTCAGCGGGGCGGAGAAGGCGATGGCCTGCTCCGCCTTCGTGATCGTGAGCGTGCCGTCGGTGCGGGAGAGGGAGTAGTTAGCGGCGCTGCCGCCACCGAGCGTGATGGCGTAGGTGCCGGGCTCGCTGGCCGGAGTCGCAGTCGTCGTCGCCGTGGGCGCGATGAGCGCGGCAGCGGTGTCGGCATTCACGAGACCGGTGAAGGTAAGGACAAACGTCGGGTTGGCCGCGCCGTAACCGCGCGTCGCGGGTGCTACGCCGACAGCGAGTGCTTTCGGGCGCACGGGCAGGGTTTGCTCGACGTTGAGAGCGGGCAAGTGGTCGGCATCACCGGGTTGTCCGGCGCGGATCACTACATCACCGGCGCCGGTGAGCGTGAGGATATTTCCACTCACGGTCGCAGGGCCCCGCAACACGGTGTAGACCACCGCGAGGCCGGAGTCGGCCGTGGCCTTTAGAGTCAAGGGGGCGTCGCCGTAGGTGGCCTCATCGAAGGCGGCAAACGCCACGGTCTGCGGCACGGCGGCGATATTGACCACACGAGTGACGGGTGGCGCGGGGTTATAAGTGCCATCACCCGCCTGCGTGGCTTGCACGAGGATCTCGCCAGCGCCGGAGATCACCAAGGTCGTCCCATCAATGGCGGCCGGCCCGCGGAGCACCGTGAAGGTCACCGGCAGACTAGAGGTCGCGGTCGCGATGAGCGGCACACGCGGGGTGCCAAAGGTCGCGCTGTCCTGCACGGTGAACGCCACGCTTTGATTAACTTTCGCGACATCGAGGACGAGCACGAGATCGGGAGCAGGCGCGATATTGGGCGTGCCGGACTGGCTGGCGCGAATCGTGACCGTGCCGCTTTCGCCGATGCCGACAAGTTGGCGGTCGGCGTTGAGCGTCGCGGCGCTCCCGGCATCGAGGGTAAGCGTGACGGGCAGGCCATAATTCGACGTCGCGGTTACTGCCACGGGGCCGGTGGCGAATTTCAACGGCAGGCTCGGCAGCGCCTCAAAGGCGAGACGTTGCTCGGCACGCGGAACGATGAATGTGCCCGTCGCAAGGCCGGTGTAATTCGGATCGGATGGCGTCACCACCACCGTATAAAAGCCGGGCGACACCGGGCGCGTGGTCGAACCATTGTAAGTGATCGTGAGCGCGACGTCGGGAACGCTCGTGGTGATCGCGGGCGCGAGGCTCTGGCCGGTGTAATTCTGGGTGAGATTCGAGAGCGCGATGGCAACCGGAATCTTTGCAACGGTCAGAGTGCCGCCGACGTAGGTGAAGTCGTAATTGTCCGATACACCACCGGCGGGTGTCAGAGCATACTTGCCCGCGATGGACTGCGGACCGGCAGTGGTCGTGACGACCGGTACGGTTGTAAGCGTGGCGGCGGTGTCGCCACTCGCGAAACCGCTGTAGGTCGCGGCGAAAAGTGGGTTGGCCGCGCCGTAGAGCCGGGTGGCGTCAGTCGCAGTCACGGTGAGGGCGGCCTTGGCCACGCGCAGCACGAGCGCCCCCCCGCCCTGCCCGTTAACATTCGAAGCGCCGAGGCTCACGGCGAAGACTCCGGTCTCGCGCGGCGCGCCGGAGATCACGCCGGTGGTGGCATTGAGCGTGAGGCCAGCAGGGAGGCCCGTCGCGGTAAACGTCAGCGGCGTACGTGATGCAGTGATCGCGTAACTGAACGCATTGCCATAAATACCCGTCGCACTGACGGCGCTGGCGATCACAGGCTGCGCGGTCGCGACCGCTACAGTGTAAATCTCACCTGTGTTGAAGCCGCTGCCGAGGGGATTGCCCGCGACGTCCACGATGCCGGTGTCGGTGGCTTTCACGTCGAGACGCGCGGTGCCAGACCCAGTGAGCGCACTAATCGTGACGAGGTAATCAGAGGGGCTGAGCGCGGCGACGTCGGCAATCGTGCCCGTCAGGCCGCCGGTGGTCGTAAGCGTGAAATCAGCGGCGTCCACACCAGTGACCGCGCGGTTGAACCGCACGCGATAGGACACGCTGGCATTCGTCACCGTAGCATCGCGCGGGCTTTGGCGCTCGCTCGCGATCACAGTCGGCGCCTGCGTATCGAGAGTGATCGAACCGGCTGCGGAGAGACGCACGATGAAGGCATCGGTGCCACCGGCCGCCGCCAGTTCCGCCGTCCCCGCACCGGCATCGAAATCCAAAATGCCACCAAACAGACCCGTAGCGTAGACATCGCCCGCGGCGTCGACGGCGACCCCATAGCCGTGCTCGTCGCCCGTACCGCTCCACACCTTCGACCAAGCATAGTCGCCGGCGGCGGTGAGCTTGAGTAAGAATGCATCCTCACCCGCTTCGGGCGCGGTGTAATTTACCACGCCCGCACCGGGATCGAGATCCGCTGTGCCGCGGAACGCCCCGAGCGCGTAAACCGCGCTGCCCGTGTCGAACGCCACCGCCTGCACGTCGTCGGTGTCCGGCCCGCCGAAGCGTTTGCTCCAAACATATCCGCCAGACGCATCGAGCCGCGCCACGAAGCCATCGTGTTCGCCCACGGCGGTGAGATTTGCAGTGCCCGCACCCGGATCGAAATCCACGGTGCCTCGGAAAGAACCGCCCACGATGGCCTCGCCTGCTGCGTTGAGAGCAAGCGCGCTGCCGAGCACGCCGCCGTCACCGGCCCAGCGCGCGGTGCGCAGCGTCGCGCCGCTGGCATCGAGTTGAACTAGAGCCGTGCTCATGCCCGCCTGGGCGACGAGGCTCGCGGAGCCGAGCGTGGGGTCAAACGTGCCGCTCGAGGGCAGCGACGCGGTCAGCGCGTAGGTGCGGCCCGCAGCGTCGACGGCCAACGCGCGCGTAAGCGCCGTGGCGTGGCCTTCGGCCGGCGGCAGGGCGCGTGCCCAGACGATGTCGCCCGCCGCGGAGAACTTCGCGACGAAGCCATCGGTCTGGCCGGCAGCCGTCACGGGCACCACGCCCGCGCCCGTATCGAAATCGATCGTACCGCTAAAGTAACCGCCGAGATAAACATCGCCCGCAGTATCCACCGCCACTGCGGTGGCTTGCTCGTGAGTCGCGCCGCCCAGCGCCTGCACCCAGACAAGACCGCCGTCGGCGTCCAGCTTCAAAAGAAAGAGATCCGATTCACCGTTTGCGCCGAGCACGCGAGAAGACGGGCCCGGATCGAAATCCACCGAGCCCGCGAAGGAACCGGCCACGTAGATGTTACCGGCCGCGTCCTGCGCGAGGGCCCGCACATCTTCGGTGCCAGTGCCGCCCACGGAACGCGCCCAGAGCAACGTGCCTTGAGCGTCGAGCTTCACGATGAACACATCACGCCCACCCGCCGAGGTGAGATTGGTCACGCCCACGCCCGGATCGAAATCTACCGTGCCCGTGAAGGTGCCGACGATCGTCACATTGCCGGCATCGTCGACCGCGACTGCCGTGCCTTCATCGCGGCCCGTGCCGCCAAACGCCCGCGCCCACGCAAAGCCGATATCGCGGTCGAGTCGCAACTCACCCGCTGAGTTGCCATTCCCCAACCCGTCGGTGAAGCGGTTCGCCTCGACGCGGATGCGAGCCTCGCCGGAGATGCCGATGGTCGGAGTGAATGTCGCGGTATAATTTCTCCCGCTGCCGATAAACGCGCTGAGCGTGCCGCTGGTGACAGTGACATCGTCGACGGTGAAATCCGTCGCGCTCGCGCTGAGCGCAAAGCGGATCGTCGTGGTCTCGCCGGCATGCAGCGCGAGTTTCTCGGAGGTGACGAGAATCGTCGGGCCCTTGGCGCCAATTGCGATGGCGACGGCACCGGCGATATTGTTGTTGCCGGTCGGAATCGCCGTGGCGACGAGGGCATTGCCCGCGATATCACGCACGGCATCGGCGGCGAAGGTGAAGCTGACGACGTTGAGAAGGAGCGTGTTTTCCCCCGCGGCCACGGTGTACGTGCCGCGCAATTGCGTGCCGGCGGTCGCGGCCGTGAGCGTGACGCTCGCACCGGTGGTGAGCTTCGCGACAAGCGTGGAGCCGCCGCGCACGGGCTCGGACGTCGCGGCGGTGATCGCGAGCGAAGCGCCCGTCAGATAGGTGCCGCCCGTCGCCGTCGTGCTGAATGCCGTAACCACGGGCGCGACAGTATCGATGACGAGATCGCGTGCGGCGCCGAGCGAGCCAGGGGCTCCGGGGGCAGGTAGGGTGAGCGTGGCCGGAGTTCCAGTCGCGCCGAGGATCGAGGCCCCAACGGTGGTGAGCGCGGCCGTCGACGTGTAATCGAGGTCGGGCGCATTATCACCGGGCTGCACCACATAGGTAAAAGTGAGCGTAGCCGAACCGGAGCCGGACGCGTAGGTCGCGCGGCGACCGGAAGCGGAATTAAGTGCCAACTGCGGCGTGCCCGTCACGACGATTGGGCCGGAAAAACTCACCTGAATTGAAAGTGTCGCACCTGCCATAAACGCTCCGCTCGGCTGCAGGGCCGTGACGCCGACAACAGTCGCACCATCGCGCACAGTGAATGTCCGCTCGACGTCCGGCGCGGCTTCGTAGTTGGCGTCACCTGGCTGGCTCGCGCGCACGGTGACTACACCAGAGCCGGTGAGCGTCAGCGCGCCGTCCGCGAACGCAGCCGGACCGGAGACGATCACGTAGGTCGGTGAGAGACCTGAGCTCGCCACGGCTCCGAGGGCGAAGGCGGGGTTGCCGACCGTTTGATCGGAGATAGGCGGGAAGGCGATGACCTGCGGTGCCCGAGTAATCGTGAGGGAACTGGGCACCCGCGTGAGCACATAATTCGGCGAGCTGCCGCCGCTCAGCGTAATGACATAACTGCCGGGGGCACTCGCTGCGGTGGCCGTCGTGGACGCGACGATGGGCGAAGCCAGCGCGTTCGCGGTATCGGTGCCGGCGAAGCCGGTGTACTGAAGTTCGAACAGGGGATTGGCCGTGCCGTAAGCGCGAGTCGCGGCGACCGCTGTTACTGTGAGCGGCTTGGGCTGGACGACCAGCGGCTGGTCAACGCTCGGGGCCGGAGCAACTCCGGTGTTGCCGGGCTGGCTCGCCCGCACGATCACCGTGCCCGCGCCGGTGGCGGTGAGCAGATTACCGGTAATCAGAGCGGGACCGCTCACCACGTGATAGGTGATCTCGAGGCCGGAGTTGGCGCTGGCGGAGAGCGCAAGCGGCGCATCGCCATAGGTGATGGCCGCCAGCGGGGTAAACGAAATCTCCTGAAAGGTGCGCCCGACAGTGAGCCGGCGATAAACATCCGGCGCCGCATTGAACTCGCCGTCGGCCGGCACCGAAGCTCGGACGAAGACTTCCCCCGCCCCCTCGAACGAGAGAACATTACCGCTGATCGTGGCCGGGCCGCGCGCCACGGTGAACGTCGGCGTCTGGCCCGAGGTGGATGTCGCCGAGAGAAACCGGCTGCTGTCGCCGAATACGGCGTCGGCCAACGGATCGAAGGTGATCGCCTGATTACGCTTCGCGACATCGAGCACGAGCACGACTTCGTCGGCGGCGACATAGTTGGCGTTGCCGGCCTGGTTGGCGCGGATCGTGACGATGCCCGAAGAAGCGAGCGCGGTAAGCTCGTTTTTTGGGGTGAGCGTAGCGGCGCTGCCGGGGGCGAGCGTAAAGGTCACGGGCAGGCCGGACGTCGCGATGGCGGCGAGCGGCACCGGCGCGGTGTAGTCCCTCAGCGGGGTATCGGACGCGAGGGCCGTGATAACGATCGCCTGCCGCGCCGGCGCAATGACGAAGGTTCCGGTGGCCGTCCCGGCATAATTACCAGTGGCGGTGGCGACGACCGTGTAGGTGCCGGCGTCGATGGGTGCGGCGGCGGAACCATTGAACGTAAAGGTAACGACGAGGTCCGGCGGCGTGCTACGCACGAGCGGTTGCAAGGCGGTGCCGGTGTAGGTCTGCGCGAGATTGTCGAGCGTCAGAATGGCCGGGGCCACGGTGACCGTAAGCGCGCCGCTGAAGTAGGTGAACGCATAGCGATCCGAGACCCCGGCGTCGGGCATGAGCGGATAGGAACCGACAGCGGAGGTAAGCGTGGCCGAGGTGGTGACGACGGGCGCGACCTGAAGCACAGAGGCGGTATCGCCGAGGACGAAGCCGGAATACGTGACTGCAACCGTGGGATTGGCGACGCCGTAGATGCGTGTGGCGTTGGGCGCGGTGACGATCAGCGGGGCTTTCGCAATCGTGAGCGAAAGGGTGGCAGTGCCCACGGTGACGGCATTTACTGCACCGAGTGTGACGGTGAAATCGCCAGCGGCACGCGGCGTACCCTGAATCACACCCGTATTTTCATCAAGCGTGAGTCCCGCCGGCAAGCCGGTGGCACTAAAGCGGAGCGGCGAGCGCGTGGCGGCGATGGTGTAAGAAAAGGCCGACCCGTAGGTGCCGCTCGCAGTCGCGGCACTGGTGATGACCGGGCTTTGGGGCGTGGTGTCGACGGAGAGAGACAGGGGCGTCGCGGCGAGGCTGGGATTGCCCGCAGCATCGGAGAAGCGCGCAGCGTCGACCGAGATCGTGCCCGGCACGGAGGAGTTAGCGGCGGGGGTAAAGGTGGCGGTGTAGACTGTCGCCGAGGTCGCGGCAAAACCGCTCAAGGTTCCGCCCGTTGCCACTAGATCGTCGGCACCGAAATCAGTCGCGGGTTCGCTGAGAGTAAACGTCAGCGCGGCCGTCTGACCGGCAAGCAGAGCAGCAGTATTACTCGTGATGGCCACGATGGGCGCGTCGTAGTCGACAGTGAGCGTCGTGGCGGCACTGGCCGGGGAAGCATTGCCCGCCGCATCGACGAGACGGACCGTGACGGAGCCGCCGGAGGCCACGGCCGATTGCAGCGCGGCGGTGGTGGTAGTGCCGAGGTCAAAGGTCGCGGTCGTGTCGGTCGGCGCGATGGTGCTATCGGTCGCGATCACCGTGGAGCCGAGGAAGAGTTTCGCGACGGCACCGGCGGTCTCACCCATGGGAATCGAGGCGGTCGCGGTGAGAGTGGTATTGGTGCGGTTGAGCGTATTGGGGCGGACCGTGCCGCCGACGGGGGTGAGCGCAGGCGCGCCGGGCGCTTCCGGCGGAGTGTTGTCGAAGGTCAGGATGAGTGGCGCGGCATTGATTGTAACGGCGGCCGTGCGATAGCGCGCGATGCCCTGCAACGTTTGCGCCGCCGACATACCGGCTGGATACGAGACGACGAAGGAAAACTGCGCGCGGGCCGCCGGGAAAGCAGTGTAGCCAAACTCGAGCAACTGGCTCGCGCCGGCAGCGGGGCGAATATCAGGGAGATTGGGACCACTGGTCCCCACCAGCGACCATCCGGTGGGTAGCGCGAGTTCAAAGCCGAGGGCGGTGGGAACCGCCTCGGTCGAATAGTCAATCACCGCAGTAAGCGTGATCTGACCGCCGACAGGACCGACGGCCGAGTTAGTAGAGGTGAGTGCAGTCGTGACCGTAGAGGTGGGATTAACGGTGAGCGGGGCCGCGGAACTAGGCGCGGGACCGTCGACATTTGAAACAATAACGGAATAACTACCTTCGTCAGCCAGCGCGACGACCGGGATGACGTAGGCCGCGTTCGTCGCGCCTTCAAGCGGCGAAGCGCCCTTGAGCCACTGGTAACTGAGCGTGCCGGAGCCGGTGGCGGTGACTTGGAACGCGGCGGCGGAGCCGACTGTGACGCGTTGCGCGGCTGGGGGCGTGACGATCACAGGCACAGCCGCCTCCGCGCCCGCCACGGCCAACGTGGCGAACACGAGAACTAGGAAACGGGAAACGAGGCGCAGAAGATTCACTGAGTACAAAAAGGGAAAGCGCAGCGGGCGGCTCATGGCAGAGGACCTCCGGGGCCGGAAGCGAAGCCATCCTCGGTACCGGCCTGGCGGTGGTATTCGCCGGTGCGGAGGGTGCCTTGGCGGCAGTTGTAGAGCTCGATCACGCGGGTGAGTTCGAGGAGGCTGAGAGCGCCGTCGCGATCAGTATCGGCGGTATGATAAACCTCCAGCGAGGTTATCACGCCCGGCGGGCGCGTAAGGGCGGGCGCGAAGCCATCCTCGCTCGGGCCGGAGGCAACCGCATAACTGCCGGTGCGCAGAGTACCGGCTCGGGTATTGTAGAGTTCGATGACGCGAAGGAGTTCGACGAGGCTGAACCGCCCATTGCGATCGGTATCCGCTGAATGGATACCAATTTCCGCCAAGACGAGGGGATCGGGCTTCGCGAGCAACGGCACCGTGACGGCCCCGCGCGTAAAGGAGACATGGGCGGCAAGGACTTGGGAGCCCTTGGCGCTGGCAGGGACCTGGACTTGAGCGGCAAACGTAACGGGACTGATGGGGAACGAGAGCCAAGACCACTCGAGTAAATCCGTCGCGCCGACGGCCGGGCGCGTGTCGCCCGCGAGATCGCCGCCCGCGTAGCTCCAACCCGGCGGGAGCAGCAAACTCCACGTCAAGGTGCCATCGCCACCGGCGAAGGTAACGACATTGCGCACGGTCACGATCTGGCCGGGCACGTAGCCCGGGCCGTCAATGGCATGAGCGGCGGCGACATCAACGACGCCTACGGTCGCGGAGGCGGATTCGGCCGAGCCGAGGACATTGCTTACCGTGACGCGATACGAACCGGCGGCTGAAAGAGGGGTCGCGGCGAATTCGAGAGTGGGTTTAGTCGCACCCTCGATCGGCAAAGTGTCCTTATACCATTGATACGTCGGCGCGGTGCCAGTGGCGATTACGCGAAGCATGAGCGGCATGCCGACCGCGACCGCGGTGGAAACAGGCGGTTGGCTGATGGCGACGGGGAAGGTGTTTTGGACAGTGATCGCTGCAGTGGGTCCGACGGCGGAAGCAGGATTACCCGCCAAGTCGGCGGCGGTGCCGGCGGCGAGCGAGATCGAGAGCAGGCCATCGCCGGTGAGGCTTGAAAGCGTGACGGTGCGCGTGAGGCCGGAGCCGCCGACCGTGACAGTGGCGTTAGGAGTCACGAGGCGCTCATCGGTCGAAGTACGATTCAGCGTGATGTCAGCGACCGAAAGCGTCGATACTGAGAAGTGGGCGTCGGCATAGGTGATCGTGTAAGTCACTGGACCGAAGCTCACAGTCGGAGCAGAAGGAGTGGAGATCGAGACGTCCGGCGCGGTCGTATCGATCACGAGCGCGGCGCTGGTTGCGAGGGCGCCAGGGGTACCGGGAGCAGTCGAGGGCAGCGCGAGGATGGCGTCGTTGCCGGCGGGGTCCTGCAGGCGCGCGCCGTTGAGCAAGAGCGCGGCGCTCGACTGATGGTTGAGATCTTCGGCGGTGTCGCCCGGGGCTACGACGTAGCGGAAGACCAGCACTGACGAGCCACTGCCAGAGACGTAGGTCGCGGTGCGGTCGGTCGCCCCCGTTTCGAGAAGAAGCGTGGGAGCGCCGGCTTTTGAGTCGACCGTAATCATTTCGCTGAACGTAACGGCTAGGTCGATCACGCCGCCCGCACGGTAGTGCCCGTCAGGCGTGAGCGAAGTGAGACTGACGACGACGGGAGGGATCGTGTCGATCACCTTGATCGCGATCGTATCAGTGTCGGTGAGCGCACCACCGCTGCCGGAATTGCTATTGTCGGAGGTGCTGATCGTGAGCGAGGCCGCACCACTGAAGCCAGGCGTGGGCAGAAAACTCAGCGTCGAGAGCGCGGCATTAACCGCGGAGAGCGAGCCGTTGAAGCTGAGGTTGGAATTTGGCGCGCCCGTACCACTGGTGAAGGTGATTCCCGTCGTGGAGCCGAGTGCGACAAAACCATCCGTGGCGTTCAGCGTGACACTAAACTTGAACGGCTCGGCGATTTCGGGAGCGACATTGGCGAAGTCGGGATCCGCGATGGAAATCGCATTTCCATTCGGGGCGGAGAAAGCGAGCGGGGTGTTGGCATTGACGGACTGCGCGCCGGGGACGGTGTTGACCGGGGCGTCGTTCACGGCGGAGACGTTCACGGTCACGACGCCGGTCTCGGTGACGAAGCCGGACGCGACCATATAGGTGAAGCTATCCGCGCCGTTGAAGTTGAGCGCAGGCGTGTACGTCACGGTACCATTGCCCGCGAAGGTGACGGCGCCGTGCGCGCCTTGGGTCACGGAGAGGATAAAGGCCGCGGAGCTTTTGAAGGTATCGGCGCTCGCGCCGTTGGTGCCGGTGAGGAGGTTGGCGGTGATTGGGGTATCCTCAGCAGTCGTGAGCGCATCGCTGACGATGTCGGATACGGGGATGATGGTAAGAGCGACGGCTTTGCTGAGCGTGAGGGCGGTACTGTCGATGGCGACGAACGTCACCGTGGCGGAGCCATTGTAATCGGCATCCGGGGTGTAGCGAAGTGTGGCGATCGAGGCGTTAATGGCCGCGACGCTCCCGGTGAATGCGACGGTGCCAGTGCCAAGGCCGGTATTGGTCGTACTTGGAGAACCCGTCAGGGTGAGCGTACCATTCGAGGCGATGATGCTCAGAGTTGAGAGGTTGTTATCGATATCGCCGACCACGACACCGCTCGCGCCGGTAAAATCGAAGGTAGCGTCTTCCGCGATCGTGGCACTGGCCGGGGTAGTGAGCGTTGGAGCGCTGCCATTTATGGTGTAAACTTCCCCGGCAGTGAACCCGGTGGCGACGAGGTTTCCGGCGGAATCGGCGATGCCCGTGCCGCTGGGCTTCAGGTCGAGCCGGAGTGTGCCGCCGCCCACGATCGAATTGACCGTGACCAAGTAGATCGTACCGCTGCCAGTGACAGAACCGATAGAGGCGGATGTGGCCCCGGTGACGGTGAGCGCGAAATCGGAGGCGTCGACGCCGGTCACACTTTCGGTGAAGGTCACGGCATAAGAGGCCGAGGTGGCACCGGTAGGCGAAGGGGTCTGCCGGGTGATCGCTACGACGGCGGGGACCATAATATCGGCCTGCACGGCGGATCCGTTGGTCGTCGTCGTGACGGGCGCGGCGACGTTTCCGGCCGCGTCGATGCAAGTGAGGCTGAAAGCCACGGGGCCGGCTGGATCAGTCGCAGCGAGAGTGAGCGAAGCCGACCACGTAGTGCCGGATACTTGAGCCACCGTCGCCGGCCGACCGGCGATCGTGGCGACGACGGGTTTGCCCGCGATCTTGAACACCCCACTGCCACCAGGGCCGCCCGCGCGGATGGTGGCGATCTGAGCGGCGGTGAGCGTGTCATCGAAGAAGAAGACACCGTCGATCAGCCCGTTGATGGGATAGGAACCGTTGGCATTGCGGCCGATTTCGATGAAGGGCTGCATGGGCTGGTTGCCGGGATCGGGCGCGGTGAAGACGGGGTTGCCGTCGACGTAGAGGCGCTGCGTCGTGCCATCGTACGTCACCGCGAGAAACGTCCAGGCGGTCGTGACATCGTAGGGTGACTCAAGCGTGTCACCCTTGGGCAAGGTCCATTTCCCATCATGACTGGAGAGGAAGCGGTCCCATTCATTATTGTCATTGGAGATGAGAATGGACCACGTGACCGTGTCGGTGAGTTTGGCCCACGTACCCCAGGTGAACGTCGGGTTGGTATCGCCGCTGGCGCTAATGGCGGAGCGGAGCCAAGTATTGCCGGTACCATCGAAGCTGGCGGCTTGGCCGACGAGCCCAGAGGCAAAGGCCACTGACTGACCGGGCTGCGTGAGGGTCGGACCGGTCGCGGTAGGGTCGTAGCCATTACCATCGAGCGGATACCAACCGCGGAGTGTGGCGGTGGCCGGGGGGCCGAGCGGTTCGTTAGCCGTGAAAGTGACGGTGATCGTGTCGCCGGGTTTGGCGAGCGTGGGCGTGGAGTTGCTCGACGCAATGGACACGCTCGTGAGCACAGGCGGGGTCTCATCGGGCGGAGTTACAAGCGTGATCGTCACGGTGGCGGCCGCCGAGGACAGTGCGCCGTCCGAAGCGGTGACCGTAAAAGTGACAGCACCGGTGGCATTCAGCGCGGGCACGTAGGTGAGTTGGCCAAGGTTCGCGGCGGGGATAACCTGACCAGCAGTGACGTCTGAACCCGAGAGCTTGAGCATGCCCGAGGCGGGGAGCGAGGCCACCGTAATGCTGGCGACCGCAGTGGACTCTGGATCGGTGTAGGCGGCGGTGAAATCGGCGGCGACAAATGCGACCGTGGTATTAACGAAGCCGCTGCGGGCAATGGGGGCGAGACTCGGGGGACGATTGACGACTCCACTCAGATAGTAGACGCGAATCGTGAGATTGCGGAGGTTGATGGGATTATACGCGGAGCCAATTTTCCAGGTATTTTGGGCCCCGGGAATGTACGCAGGCAGCGAGCCACGAAACTGCGGGCTCACGGCGGTCCAACCGTTGTTGTTGCCGAACGACAACCAGCCCAGCGCATCGATGCTGGCGCCGTTCAATTGAACGTAGTTGCCGGCGAAGGCTGGATTGCTCGGCGGCCAATACGTGCTGTACTCCAGATTGAGGTCGACGCCGACCACCTCGGCACCGGCAGGAAGCAGGGACGACTCCGCGAAATTTACTTCCCCATTCGTGCCAATGTTAGCACTGGGAACCGAAACCACCACGACACCGGTGTCGGCACGCAGAAGCGCGGGCAGCGAAAGGAAGATGAGGAAGAAAAAGGCCGCACCCACCAGCTTAGCGCGAACTGGCCCACTCCCCTGCCCTTTGGCGGCGATGCACGACCCCTGAGTGACTGAAAACGAGGAAGGCATGCGCCGGGAGGTCGAAAAATAAATCAGCCGGATGAAGAGCCTCACTGACGCGAGACGCGTTTGCCGTGCTCGACCAGCGCGGTGCCAGAGGGTTTGCCCTGCGCATCCCACGCGCGAACCTCGCCGTGGGCGACGCCGCCCTCGAGGGGGGTTTCGCGCGCGAGGCGGCCATTGGGGTGCCACTCGCGAAAAACACCCGTGAGCTCACCGGCGCGAATCTTAACTTCGGATTTTTTTCCGCCCTCGGCATACCAACGAGTGCGCGTGCCATCGCTCACGCCTTTAACGAAAGTCTCCTGGACCTCGAGCTGGCCATTTTCATACCAGCCGCGCGAGAGCCCGTGGGCGCGCCCCTCGCGGATCGTGATCTCGGTACGGCGCTGACCGGGCCGCCAGTCGGAAATCAATAGGCCGCTAAAAGGCTGCGCGGCACCAGCACGAAAGAGCGCGCCGTCACGCAGCACCAAGTCGGTGCGGAGGGCGGTCGCCGAAGGGGGTGCGGATTTTTCGCGCAGGAGCCACCCCGTCACGAGCGCAATCGCAACGAGGGCACCGACCCCAAGTAAGCGGAGGCGCCATGACGGCTTATTCGGCATACAGACGGTAGAACGCTTTGCCACCGGCTGGCAGTGGGATCCAGACGTCGAGGAGGGTGATCTCAATGCCGCGGAAAGAGGCGACCGGGGTCGTGGCGGCAGTACCGACGGAGAAAGCCTGCGCGGTCCAGCTCTGGAAATCGGTCGAGGACTTAATCGTGTAGGTGCGACCGCTCGTCACGGCGAATTTCAGGTGGGCGCGACCATTGACCACTTCGACGATGGAGAGCGCGAGGCCGTCGACCTTGTCGAGGGCGTAGGTGCCGAGCAGATACTCCTGATAGTTCGTAAGACCGTCGCCATCGAGGTCGTCGCCGGGCTTCACATCCGCCAAGGTGCGGAGGCGGCCGGTGCGGTCATTATCGATCAGGGATTGTTCCCAAGCGTCGGGCAGACCGTCGCCGTCGCTATCAATGCCGAGGGTGAGATCGATCCGGGTGCGCTTGCCGGGGACACCGATCGTGGGCGGGATGCGGGAGACCTCGATCGGGACGTAGGAGACATTGTCGCGAATGACGCGGAGGGTGAAACCGGCAGCGGGGAGCAGCGCGGTCGGACGGTAGAGTGTACCGACCGTGCCCGAATCCATCGGGATGCTGAGAAGGTAGTTCACACCGGCCTCGGGAGAGTTGTCGATGGGGCCGCGGACAATTTCGCCCACGGCGTTACTCACGACCACGGTCGCGGAGCCCTTGGCGAGGATGCGGCCATGGTCATCACGCACCGTGCCGTAGATCACATGATCAGGAGCCGGGGGATAGGCGGAGGCGACAGTGGCGAAAAGGCCGAGGGAAAGGAGGATGAAGCGCAAGATCATGGTCATTTCCCCGCGGTGGAGTAGGATTCGAAGTGGAGTTTGATGTCCTTCACCGTATCGACGAAGATCTGCATGCCCTTCTTCGGATCGGCCAGCAGGGTCTCACCGGGGATGATGATCTTCCACTTGCTGTTCCAGACGGAGCGGCCGATGAGGCGGGCGTTGGTAAAGCCCACGCTGTCGGAGAACACCGTGCCGTCGGCAACGGCGCGGAAGGCCTGATGCTGCCGCAGCGTGTAGCCCTCGGTGAGGGAGCGCGCGGACGTCCAAGTCTTCGCGCTGGCGAAGTCGCTGCCACCGATATTGAACGGCAGCGGAATGGCCTGATCGACCACGCTCCATGTACGGACAACCGTGCCATTGCCCAACGGCGAGCGCATCGAATCGATGCCAGCCGGAATGAGGTAGATATAGGGCGTGGCGCTCAACGCGGTCGAATCGGTGAAGGCCGTGTACGGGTCCGACGGCGACGTGGCGCCGATCGAGGTCGTCGTGCTCGCCGTCGAGGACGGGCTGACCATGCCGACGTAACCCGCGAAGGCGACACCGGAGGCCCGGATCTTAGTCGCAAACGACGTCGCGCTAAACGTGCTGTCACCGCCGGCGAGGGGCTGGCCGAAGAAGTTATAGCCCGGGGCAATCGTAGTGGTAAACTCAAGGATGAAGCCAGGTACCGTGAGGCGATTAGTGAGGCCGAGGTTCAGGCAGTAGCGCGCGGCATCGGGGTCGTCCATCAGGTTGTCACGACGGGCGGCGAGGAGGATCTCGCGCCACGCGGCGTCACCATCGGTCGTGGTGAGGACGCGGTAATTTTCCGCGCGCAAGGAGAAGGTGGTGCGGTAGCGATCCGGGTTGTTGAAGCCGAGGCGGGACTTTACGACGCCCCAGTCGGTATTCATCTGCGCGAGGGCACCGGCCAAACCGGGGTCGCCCGAGGTGGCGCCGCCGAATTGCGGCGTGCCATCGATCATCACTCCGGGGGAGCGGGCCTTGACGATCTTGTCCATGAACGTCGCCGCCGTGCTGCTGCCAGCAGTATCGAGCAGACCGGTCTCATAGTCGTAAGCGGTCGCCGCGAGGTAAGCGTAGCGGGAGGAGAGATCGAGGAGTTGCTTGTACTTTTCGAGCGCCTCATCACGGAAGGCGCGGAAGCCAAGATCCTTGGTCCGGTAACCTTGGATGAGTGCGGCAGAACGCTTGCGGAAGGTTTCCCGCTCGGCCTGCAGGCGATCACCCGAGGCGACGAGGCTGCGAAGGTTGCGCTGGGTCTGATCGTAACGGCGGATCGCGGCATCGAGGGCGGACTGGCCGCCGATCATGCCGTTGAGGCCCTCACGCAGATCGTAGACGAGCTGGGTATATTCCTGCGCCCAAGCGATGTCCTGCTGCTCCATCGCCTGCACACGCTCGAGGGAGGCCTTGGTCTGATCGCTGATTTTCTGGGCGATCTCCAAGCCGATGATCGAGGCATTGAGACCGGAGCTGATGCCAGCATCGGCGGCCTTGATGGCGGCGCGAACGCCCGAGGTCGCATCGTTTGCGAGGCCGACCACCGTCGGAGGGGCTTCCTTGGCGGCATCAAAATACTTTTCCGAGTTCTCCTTAACCTGCTCGAGAATCAACTGGGCGGTGGCCAGAGCCTGCCCGATGACTTCGATCGTCGTAAAGGCCGTCTGATAATGCTGGAGGTTGGCCATCAGCGCGGAGTTGGCGGTGACCGTCGACTTAAAGACGGCGACCGTATTTTCCATATCGTCCTTCAGGCCACTGTAGTCTTCCAAAGCCTGATACATCTCGAGACGAGCAAGCAGGAGATCGGAGACAGCAGTTTGAATCTGACCGGGGCTGGCCCGACGGCCTGCCCAAGCGGAGGGCTTCATGTAAGTGCCCGAGCCGTCCATCGTAAACGAGATGGACTGGTCTTCGTGGTAGTTAACGACACCAGGATTCGCTTCGTTGAACTCCGGGCTAAGCAGCAAGGTATAGGTCTTGGCGTCGGAGCTGACGAGGCCCTCAGGGATATCGGCGTAGAGGTAGTGCAGCAGATCAGGACCAGCGTAGTCCTGTGCATAGGTTTTACCCGGCCCGATGTCGTCGGGGTAGGCCGTGCCATAGAGCTCGATGAGCTGGTTGGTGTAGGCTTGTTCCTGTTGATTGATCGCATCACGAGCGGACGACAGCGAGTCTTCCTGCTGGCGGAGGAACTGGGTGGAGGTCTTCGCGTTGTTGAAGGCGGTGATCGTGTTCTGCAGGGCCTTCGTAGCGCGGGCGTAGATCTGCTCGAAGTGAGTCGAGCCAGCATCGACGTCGCTCGGGGAAATATCGAAAGCGAGCGCACCGGTGGCGAGGCCCAGCGGATTGAGGTGGGCATCGGCGTTGTTCAGCGACTGCTGGATCGAATCGGCCTGCGTCGTGAGGTCGACAAGCTCGGGCACCGTCGTGCGATCGATTTTCTGGATACCCTCGTGCGTGGGATCGGGATCGACCGCCGGCAGCATGGAGTTACCCGTCAGCCAATGGAAGTAAGCGCCCTGCCCCGCACGCGTCGCCCACTCGTCCATGCCCCAGCGGCGAACGATGCCGTTGATGGTACGACCGTCCTTGAGGTTTGCCCAGGAGGTGGTGGTCGCGGTGGTGTAGGCTTGGCGGTAGGTGAGATCGATGATCTGGCTTGCGGCTTTGGTCACGGCGACCGCGGCCGTGGCAAATTTACGCTCGTCGAAGTAATCAACCTGCACGGGTTTGCCGAGGACCGTCACGGCCTCGGAGCGAGGCGTCCACGAGAAGTTGGGATTGGCGAGCAGGCCGTAGTAGCCGGTGAGCGCCGTCAGGTAGTGGCCATAGGCGTCGCCATGACCTTGGGGGTACAGGGTCGCGGCGTCGGCCGCGCCGACCACGCCATCTCCATTCATATCCTTGATATTGTAATTGAGCGCGTAGATGGCCTCGCCTGAGTCGATACCGCGGGTGTAATTCCACACGAGACGGTTGTAGACCGGCGAGGTCTGCGTGCCGGGCTGGAGGCTATTATCGCGACCACGGAGCAGCGCGAGTTCCTCATCGAGAACAGTGGCGAGCTGGCCCTTGAAGGCGAAGAGCGAAGTCGAGACGTCGCCGAAGGTGGACCCGTTGTCGAGGCCGTAGGCGATCGTCGGATTGGCGGCATCGGCGTAGGCCTCGTTGCCGTGGATCATGTAAAGATCCGCGAGGTAACCGGCAGCGAGCAGCAGCGCGTCGTTGGCGGCGCCATAGTTGATCGCCGGAGTGCCCTCGATGCTGAGGCCCTTGCCGCGACGCAAGATGGTCTCGTAGATCTCGATCAGGCCGAAGTTGTTGATATTGGAAAGATTCAGGGCGATATCGCCCTCCCAACGGCGACCGGCCTGTTGGACGAGGCTGACCGAAGTATCGACGGAATTGCTGAAGAGATCGGTGACGCGCTGCTGGAAGGGATTGATGCCGGCGAGAGCGCGCTTGATCCAGCCCTCGGCGAGCTGGGGATCGACCCACTTGGACCAACCACCATTGGCGACGTAGGCCGCGTTGTTCGTATCACGGGCGCGATAGCGCATCGTGAAGTAATTGTCGGTGAGGGTCAGGATGCTGTTGCCCTGAATCACATGGCGGACTTTGCCGCGCACCGAGCCATTGGTGATGCCAAGCGTCTCGGTCGGCGATGCGGGCACCGCCAGCCAGCCGGAGAGGTTAACTGACTCAACGGAGCCCTCGATGCGGACATTGATCTGGGAGCTGACGTCGAGATCGGAATCGGAGTAAAGCTCGACGGTGACGACGTTGGCCGTGTTGCGCAGCAGGGACGCCGGCAACTCGTAGAGGAGCGGGAGCGGCGTGAAGTCGCTGCCAGGCGAGCTCGAGGTGGGCGAATCATTGCCAGCTTTGCGATTGATCACGGCGACGAGCGTCTGGTTGACATACACGTCAGCACCGTCGCGGTTGCCGAGCTGGACGCTGAGGAAGCTGCGCAGCGGAAGCGTGGTGAGATCGAACTGCTTGCGGAGGACCGCCTGCGGGCGAGTGGTGCCGTGCTCGACGGTGTCGAGCCGGTCGTGAATGGTCACAGCCGCCGGGGTGGTGGTATCAACACCGCCCGTATTAATCGGCGCCGTATTGGTATCGGGCAGACGGAAGCCGGCGAAGTTGGCCGGAGGTTGATCGTAGCGTTTCCACCCGTTGGCGTTGCCGAGCAGCAGCGAGCGGGAGAACGTGTAGAGCACCGGCGGGACACCATCGACGGGCGGGCCGTACATCCACTCGAAGTCGTACCCTTCCGGCGTGCCGGCGAAATCACCGGAGTGCTGGAGCGTGAGCTTTTCGTCGAGCGGATTGGAGGACTGGACGATCTTCAACTCACCGCGGTAGAGCGGCGGGACGATCTTAAAAACGTAGAGGGAAACGGGCTCGTCGATCGGCGTGAAGGCGCGGCCATTACCGACGGCCATGACGACGTAGCCGGAGCCGCCGCCCACGGCGCTAATCGCATAGGAATCGACTGCGGTGTCGTCATTCTTGATCGCCGCCAAGGCGCCGCCACCCGCCGTAGTGGTGAGAGTGGTGTCAACAATGTAGGTGCCGCGCTTACTGGGGTCTTCCTTAAAGGTTTCGATCGTGGTCGTGAGGCCGTCGATGGCCGCATCCCAAGGGGACTTATCGGTATCCGCCGCATCGACGAGCCCCTTAAGGGCGGTGATATCGTCGGCGCTCAGCATATTGAGGAGCATGTAGTCCTCGCCGAGAGCGGCCTGCTTAAACTCACCTTTGAACACGAGGGTGCCTTTGGCTCCCTGATTCGGGTCGAAATAGAAACGCTGGCTAAGATGCGGGGGAAGACGCGTGAAGTAGGTCTTGCCGAGATAAACATCCGTCGCGGCGCTGCCGGGAATCTTCGTCAGCGTGGTGGCGGAGAGCGGATAGGTCTTGGCGCGCGTGGGATCGAAGAGGGTCGCGCTGGTGAGCGTGCCGTTGGTGTCGCGCGCGATGGATTGCTGATAGATCAGCTCGGCGCTGGTCTGACCGCGCACGGCAGGCAAGCCGTACTTGGGCCGCGTGAGGGTCTCGCCCACGTGGAGCTCAGGGGCGGCCGACGGCCAGACGGGTTTGAAGTTAACCGTGATGGGTTCGCCGGTGATCGGGCTATCCGTGGCGGTCTTGCGGATGTAGGGGACGACGGTGCCGACATCAGGTTGGACGGCCAACTCGGGAAAGTAAAAGCCCGGCTGGGTGCGGTAGAAATACCGCATGCCAAACGTGACCGTGGGATTCGTCGGGCTGGAGTGCATGCCGCGATAAACCCACGTGGTGCCTTTGCGATCGAGGAAGGTGAACTGGCCGTAGCGCGGAGCATCCGGATTAACCTGCGCGTCGGTGAGCGTCGCCTTCAAGGGCGGGTCGGCACTGACGGTCAGGGGGACCTCATGGTTCGCGACGCTCTGGTCGGCCTTGCTGGCGGGATACCATTTCGGCGAGGAGGTAAAATAATTAGTGGCCCAATCCCACGTACCCGTGAGCACAGGGCGCGTCGGCAGCGGCATCAGGGGCAGCGGCATCGGCGATTGCAACACCTTGCCCGCCTCGGCGGTGTAGGTGAATTGGTAGCCGGCGGAGAGCTTCTCGCGCAGGACGGAAAACACCACCATCGAAAGACGGCTGTCGGCGTCGACATACTCGACGAGGACGTACTTGCCGGAAGAGGTCGCGAGATTGAGATCGTCGCGCAGCGCCCAAGCGCGGCCGTTGAGCATCAGGGCGTGCTCTTCATTGGGGTTGTAGCCAGGCAGCGCGGAATCGTTCTGATAATAGATCGAACCCTTGGCCTGGAGGCTCGGTAGATCACCGGAGCCGGCATTGCTGGCGAGGACGATTTCACCCGGAGCAGTGGGCCATTTGAGCTGATACCGCTGAACCAACGACGGCCAGTTGGTACCGGTGATGACCGGATCGCCCGGCGTGCTGGCTTTGTACCACCAGACCTCGAGGATATTATTGGTCGGGAGGGCGTTGACGCCGATGATAGCGCCTTTCTGCGCTTCGGTGAAGCCGACGACAAAGGGGTCGAGATAAGCGTGTGGATTGAAGGCGGTGCCAGAGGCTTGACGGATGTAGCCGACGTACGTGCTGGAACCGGCGGGTGACGGAATGCGGGTGCCTACATCCACGGAAATGGGCGTGCCCGTGTAGCCGGTAAAGGTGGTGTCGAGCTGGGAGTAAACACGCTCAAACCAGATGGAATTCCCGTTGGTGTAACGGATCAGAGAGCGACCCACAGGCGAGGCCGTGGTGACGTTGGTCGTAAACTGGAACGATGCGGAGAGCGAGGCGTGGGCGCGGGTCGGATCGTCCTGGTAGATGAGCGCGGGACTGTCGGCCGAGTTAAGCTGCACGGCTGTCTGTGCACTGGGATCGAGCGAGCGAGCGTAGACCGAATAGAGCGAGGTGTCCGTCGGCCAATCGAAGATGTAGCCGGCATAGTACTTCGGCCAGAGGAGGCCGAGGTCGCCGCGCTCCATCCAGTAGAGCAAGACCTCGTTACTCGGGAGTTCCACCCCCGCCGAGAACAACGGCGTGGTTTTGCGGATGGCGAAAAGGCGGCTTGTGGAAGTGCCCTGATTGAATTGCTCGTAGAGGAAGGCCCCCTGCCCGTCCACGTTGGATATACCGGCGACGACACGCTGCGCCAGGCCCGCCTCACCATTGATCGGCAACAACTCATCGCCGATATTGACGCGCTCCGTGCTGGCGCGCGTCTCCTTGGCGACTTCGACGATTTCGTAACCGAGGAACTCACGGGAGACGCCGTCGCTTTTCAAAGCGCCGAGCAACTCGACGAATACGCGGCCCTCCGCGTTGTACGCGTGGAGGGAATTATCAAGCGTACTGAACCACATCGTCCGCTTCTCCGGGGGAAGCGTGATGTCGGGATTCACGACCTCGCCGGGGCGGACGTAGGCCGTGGTAACGGTGGAAGGAAAGAGAGAATTGTAGACGACGTTGACGGTCGAGACGCGCGACGACGGGATCTGGATGATCGGGCCGTTGAAGCCGTTTTCCGTCCAGTACATCTTGCGGACGTTTTTGAACGGCGAGGCCGAGACGACATACTGGCGGCTGAACGTCGCGCCGGAGACGCGCTCCACCCACGTGACGTCGATCACGCCTGGCTGAGTAGCGAAGACTTTCTGCGCGTGAGGGCTGTAATAGAAGCGTCCGCTGGACGAGTTCTGCGGCTCGGAGAGATAAAAGCTGTCGAGTTCGGTCGCGTCCAAAGCCCGACCGGCCGAAGTAAAGGCCGGCGGGAGGATCTGAGCGCCGAGCGCATACGAGACCTGGCGCGCCGTGAGGGGCGTCGACATGCGGACATATTCCAGTTGCGCACCCTGCCCTGCGATCACCGCTCCCGTGGACGTCCTGGGGAAGCCCGAAGGGAGTGTAAGCGTCGTGTTGCCAATGGCCGTCGTGGGGCTGCCAGCGATCACATTAACGGCTCCCGACGTTTGAACCATCAAGATATCGTCGACGGCGGTGGCGCGGTCGCCCGTACCGCCCATACCGGCGATTTTAAGGGTATACTGGCCGGCCGTGCTCACCACGACGTTAGCGGTGGCGAACTGCTGCCAAGCGGTCTTGGAGAATCCCGTGTCGGCAAAGGTGCTGACTACACTGTTATTGAAAGAAACGGACACTCCGTTGCTCAAGGTTTCGGCGCGAGCGATGGCTTTAAATCTAATATGGTAGGTGCCAGGAGTGACAGTCACCACTTGCGAGATACCGGAGGTGCCCTGCAGGTACGCTGCCTGCACGCCGGCGAGCGGGGCGGCGGTAAACCAAGGACTGCCGGCCCGCGCAATACCCGCCTGGGGATCGAAGGTCCAACCCGTGGACGCGGGCGTGTAAGACCAGCCACCCGCCGTAAACGCGGGCGTTTCGAAATCCGAATTGGCGATGTTTACTCCCCGAGCAACAATGCGCGTCGTCTGCCAGCCACCAATCACCGTGCCGCTCTTAAATTGATTGCCCGTCGGCGTACGAGGGTCGACCAAGATAGAAGGCGGGGGCGGCGGCCATTGGGTGTTGGGCTGCTTGCTGAGAATATTGCGGACGTCGTTCTCGAGCGAGGGCGGAGTCTGCGCCAGAGCCGAGCCCGCGAACAGCAGGGTGCCCAAGAGAGGCAACCACAGGCGTGAGAGAGTCGATTTCATCCGAGGTTCGGCGTCAGTGCGGCGGGAGGGAGGCGCGATCAATACTTGATGAAGTAGTAAACGGTCATGTTTTCAGGGCGGGTCTCGCCGGCGCCGGTGCTGCCCGAAGTCCCGGAGATGGAGAAAAAGTGGGCGTGATCGCCGTCAGTCGGAATACCGTGGGGAGGATTGACCACGTCCGGCTCGCCGTTGGAGCGGTCGGCACCGTCAGTCGTGTTGTTGCCATCGCCCGGGGAGCGGCGGATCAAGCCGTAGGTGCCGGTGGGAACATCACCGCCGGAGCCGTTGGGCGAACCGTGGTTGTGACTGCCAGCATTGTTGGTGTTGCCGCTGTAGCTGAAGGTGTGGTTGTGGCTGCCGAGGGCATCACCTTGGTAGGTGCCGACGGCATCCCCGGCGTTGCCACCGGAGTTGGACGTAGCGCGGGAGTTGCGGTCGTTGTCGGCTCCACGGCCACCATCGACGCCGCGCAGGAACATGCCGCGCAAGTCGGGCACGCGAAATTCGGAAGCATTCGGAGCACCCCAAGCCGTGCCGATAGCGGCAAACAAATCGACGTACTGGGCGGAAGTGCGGTTGTAGCTCGTACCGTCGCAATAGATGTAGCCGGGAGGCGGCGTGGGAACGGTGCTGGCGGAAGCGCGGGCCGAGGGGATGATGGTGCCGATGGGAGTCTTGTCGCGGGTATCGCTGACCACCCACCAATCGTTGTTGCTGACGTTCTGAATCGCGACGGAATCGCCCATCACCTTCAACTTGAGGGACGCGGTGCTGCCATTGATGGTGCCGCCGCTGGGAGGCGTGATCGTGACGAAGTTGGTCGTGGAGTCCTTTTTCGTGATGAAATACTCGCGGCGCGAAGTGACGCCGGGGAGATTGACGGTGACCGCGCCGGAGGTCGCTTCGACAATCGCGGTGTGGTTCTGGTCCGTCAGCGTCGTGGTGCTGGTGATGGCCTGCGTGGCGTAGCTGACCTGGGCGAGGTTGATCGAGGAAGCCGTGGCCGTCGTGCTGGGATTCAGAATAAGGCGCTCAGCCGTGACGCTTTTGTTTGCCACGTAGGCGAAGGGGGTGGCGAGAAACGCGAGGCGGGGCAGGATCTCAACCGAAGTCTGACCGCTGATCACGATGGTGACGCCGAGGAAACGACCGCTGCCGTTGAACGCTTCCGCGAGATTGGACTGGGGGATGGAGCCTTCGGTACCATTGGCCGTGCCTTCGCCGAGGCGGACGGAGAATGCACCCTTGCTTACGGTGACGATTTGCTTCTCAGACCAGATGATCGAGCCAGCCTCCTGCGCATCGTAGATGCGGAACTGCATCTCGTAGTTAGCGGGTGTCGTGTTGGCGAGGGGGCTGCCCGTGGCGTCGAGGGCTTTGCCTTGGTAGTCGATCGTCGCCGGGGCACCGGCGACGGTGGTCTGCGCCCGCATGACGGCGGGGACGAAGGCGAGAAGGACGGCGAGCGCGAGGGAGCGGCGAAGCGAATTCATGGCGTGGAAAGGTTTCTCGGTGGAGCAGTGCGTTCGATTAAGGGGTGAGCAGGGTCGGACCATCGGAGATGCGATAGAGAATGAAGGTGCCGGCGACAGTGACGGGGACGGCGCGGAGGCCGGTGACGACCTCCGTGTAGTTGCCACCGATCATCGTCACACCCCAAGCGGGATCGTTGACGCCGGGCAGGCTCGACAGAAACTGAAGTGTCACCACGCGGCGGACGGTGAGCGACTCACGTCCGGCGGGGAGCTTGGTAAGGAAGCGGGAGTCCAGATTATCGTGGTCCGGATGATAACGATGGACGAAGGGATTGGAGTCGGCGTCGTAGTCGAGAAGGACTTCGAAGGAGACCGTGCCGGTGGATGAAAGCGAACCCGTGCCGAGCTTAACGAGATCGGAGGGGAACTGAGCCGAGCTCAGGCGCGACGAGGGCTTGAGCGTGACAGGGAACAGATTCTCCGCCGTGGCGAGAGTCGTGGTGACGCCGTCATTGCCCACATAGGCCTGCTGGATCAGGCGCGTATCGCCGTTGGTGGCGCGATGCACAATCAAGCGGAGCGACATTGTCGCCGCCGTGGCCCGCACGTCGACGGCCCCGCCGGTGAACGTAACGGTGGGGACAGACGTATAGCCGCTGCCGCCCGAAGTCATGACTACGCCGGTGAGAAGATTCTTGGTCAGCACGGCGACGCCCGCTGCACCCGAACCGCCACCACCACTAAAGCTTACGGTGGGGGTGGTCTTGAAATAGGCCTGCGTGGAGTTAACTCCCACCGCCGTCACCTGGCCACCAGCGATGACCGCGGTGGAGGAAACGACCAATTGCGGCACCGTCGCGGCCCCTTCGATCTGATCGACGAGATTGAGGGCCGCGGCACCCGTCCAGAGACCGGTGAAGTCGCTGCTCACGGCCGTAACAGGAAGGTCGATCCGGGTCAGCCCGGTGGAATCAGTCAACCGGAGGAGGCTGCCAAACAACGCACCCGCGACATTACCCATCGCGGTACGATCCACCACGATGATAACCTCCGTTTCCTGACCGGAGGCCAGGGTGACCGTCTGCGCGGTCGAGAGGCTCGTGTAAGCGTACTGGGCGGTGGACGGATTGAAATCACCGCGGATCTTAAGCGGCACCGCCGCCGTGATCACCGGGGTGACTTGAACGGTAGGGGTCGTGGCGCCGTAACCCGCGCCACCATTGGTGACGACGAAGCTCGCGATATTGCCTTTGGCATTGAGCACGGCGGTGGCGGTGGCGGTCGTGCCCGTGGTGGGCGCGGAAAGCGTCACGGTCGGCACCGTCGCGTACGTGAGCGCGCTGTTTTGATCCGGAGCGATGGAGATCACTTTGCCCGCAGTGGAACCCGTGCCCATCGTAGCCGTGCCGGCGATGATGGCCGGAGGCGTTTCCGAGGCGACGGACGCGAGGGTGACCGTCACACTCTGAGCCTTGGTGCCGGATGTGACATTCTTAAGTTTGACGGACAGCGAAACGCGATTCTTGCCGAAGTTGAGCCCGCTGCGCTCGGCAATTTGGACGGCGATGGGGCCGTAGTAGTCGGTGAACTGCGTGGCTTGGACCCAGTAGGCCTTGCCGCGCACGACCGTCTCGGAGGAATTCACGACGGCGACGGGGTTCTTGGGCGCCGTACTACTCAGCGCGCCGCCGACGTAAGAAAGGATCGTCGGATCAGTCGCAAAAGCCGAGCTGTACGAGAGAAAATTAGAGAACGTAGACGCCGTGGCACCGGCTTGGAAGCCGACGAAATTCACCCCTGAGGTCGTCCAAGGATAGTCTGGACGGACGGGGCGGCCCTTGAGTGTGAAGCTCACATCGGCGGCGCCGTCCTTCACCTTGACGAGATAGGCGGCATTGCCGGTGAAGCTGAAGAGCGTCGACTGCGTGGGGAAGCCGCGCTTCCAGACATTCCAACTCGTGCTCGCCTGCGCGGGAGTCGTGGGGCCGGAGACAAATTGCGGGCCGCTGAGGGGATTCCAGCGCCAGACTTCCTCGATGTCGGGCTTGCTCGCCAGCGCATCATCGATCGTCGTGTGCGACAGATCGAGCGACACCCAGATGGCATTCCAGCCAGCCTTGGCCGAATAAGTTTCCGTCAGCCACTGCGCTTGGGCACGGGGTGTCAGCGCGACGAACGCAAACAGGACGAAGGCGGCGACACCGAAACCGGCCAGGCTCCGCCGGGGCGTCCGGGCGCGCCGGGAGATACGCGCCGACACGGAGGACAAGAGCGCGGCACACGACTGAAAACTGGCGCGAACGGCAGGCATGGAGTGAAAGGGAATCGGCAAAGGGAAACGCGAGTGGGACTTACGGGGTCGTCGCCGCGACAAAGCCATCTTGGGTATCGCCGCGGGCTCGATAGGCACCGGTGCGAGTGGTCCCGGAGCGGGTATTGTAGAGTTCGATGACGCGAGTCAGCTCCTCCAAGCTCAAGATGCCGTCGGCCGGATTGTTATCCGCCGTATGGTAGGTGGAAAGTGAGCCGGCGGTCGTGCGCGTGGTTTCACGGTCAAAACCATCACCGTCCGGGCTCGACGGGTTCACCTTATAGGCGCCCGTCCGAACCGTACCCACGCGGGTATTATAGAGATCTATCACGCGCAGGAGCTCGGGCAGATCCAAGCGGTTGTCATGATTGATGTCGGCCGAATGAAACCGGGGACCTGCCTTCAGCACGAGCGGGTCGCTCTGGGCGAGGCTCTGATAGGCGACGCTATCCTTGCTCGCGCTGACAATCGAGGCGAGGGTCTGATCGCCCGTGGTCCCCGCCGGAACCGAGACCGTATAGGTGAAGACGAAGGAGCCACTGGGCACCGTCGTCCAAGTCCACTTCAACAGATCCGAGTCGCCAACGGATGGCTTGGTTTGAGTACCCGCGACGTCGCCCCCGAGGTAGGTCCAACCTGCTGGGAGCAAGGTTTCAATCGTGAGAGAGTTGAGGGCACCGGGATAGGATATCTGGTTGCGCACCGTGACGCGTTCACCGGCGATGTACCCGAGGCTGGCAACTGAGTGCACGGAGTTAACCACGCTGCCCGTGCCAGCGGCGGTCACCGTGATGGCCTCGCTATCGACGGTGCGCACCCCGTCGGAAATCCTCACCCAGAAACGAGTGGTCGTGGAGACTGCGCCAGAGGTGAAAAGGGAGCGGGTGGCGCCCGCGATGGGACTGGAAGTATCGCCCTTGGCACCCACATACCATTGGTAAGTGAGGCCGGAGCCGATGGCCGTGACCGAAAGGGTGGCAGACTGCCCAATGGGCACGGTAAAATTCGAGGCGATCGCCGCGATGGCGAGACCGCTGGCGAAAATTTTGGCCGATTTCAGATCGTTGCCACCGCTAGCGAGGGCACCCGCCACGGCGACCGTGCCGGCATCCTTCGTATCGAATTGGTCCGGCAAGCGGGGCGTCGTGGTCGACACCACACGCCAGGCTGGATTGGTCAGCAGAATCCACTCCGCACTGGTGCCGACGGTCTTCGTGTTGCTGCCCCACACGTAGTATTGTGAGCCGGGCGAGACACTGGTGTTCAACGAAGCCGAAGAACCGGCGATGGAAAAATAGGTGCTGGAGCCGTCCTTGAACCACGAGTTCACCGCGCCGGTGGTGCCGGAGCGCAGCGGAATCCAAGCGCTAATCCAAGACGCGCGCTCCGAGGTGGCGGGGTCGAAACCTGCGGGAAAAACTCCGACTTCAAATGTGAAGCCACCGGTCGTCGGCCAAGCGGTGCCGTCGGAATAAACGCCCAGGCCGCCCGCGCCCGCGGAGCTGGTGACGACCACGGTTTGTTGCGCAAAGCTGAGCAGCGGGAGCCACGCGAGCAGCAGCGAGAAGCGAAGGGACAGGCGCATGGTCAGAGGGAGAATGGGACGGCTTGAACCAATTGGGCGGGGGGAGCGCCAAACGTCGCGGAGCGAAGCAGCAGCAAAGTCGCGCCACCCGAGGGGAAAAGCTTGGCGTTGGTGTAGTCGATCACGCCGGTGGCCGCATTCCGCCATTCAGGCACGGTATTATCGCGGAGGTAAAAGGCATCAAACGAGGTCCCATTCCACGTGAGAAATTGATCCGCGCCGGCTGCGCTCGTACCTGACAGCAGGCCATTTGCCGCCAGCAACTTTAGATCCGACGGGGACGCATCTATCGGGAACCCCGCCGCCATCAACTGCGCCCCGACATAGGCCGGACGGACGAAACGGTTGGTGCGAACCTCGCCCACGACGGAGACCGTCAGCGCACCGACTTGGCGTTTCACGTAAACGCCGACTCCCGGAGGGAGAATCGCATTGTCCTGATTAGCCGGACCGGTCGCGATATTACGCCACTGCGGGACATCGCCGGCGCGCAAATAATACACGCTGAAGCCAGTGCCATCCCAAGCCAGCACTTGGTCCGCCGTCGCCACGGAGGAGGCCGCATTAATATTGGTGGCAAGTCCGGTCCCAAACAAAGTCGCCAGTGTCCAGTGCGGCCGAACCGCCACCCGGTAGGAGACCAAACCGGAAAGCGCGGTAGCCGCCGCGGTATTAAGCGACGACGTCGTATCCACTACGACAATACCAGCCGTACCCACGGCACGAGTCGCGCTCTCGTCGACTTCGAAACGATGCCCGACCAAAGTCATGGTGGTACCATCCACGTGGCCCACGACCTCAAGATAGTAGGAAGCGCTGTCCACCGGGAGCAATCCAGTGCCTCCATCTACACCGCTCAGCGTCAAAGTAGAACCCGCCACCGACTTTACCTCCCGGGTGATCACACTGGATCGGAGCAGCGGCACGCCCACGCTCGTGGTAGAGTTTTCCGCAAACGTATAGGACATCGCCCCGACGGGAGCACCACCGGTCTGTCCGAAACTAAAACTGCCCTGCAGGCAAAGGATTGCCGTACAGGCAATTAACAGCCGATTGAGGAGCCGCACCGAAGAAAAGTGCATCGAATGCATGAGAGTAGGGGCATTCGGGCGCCCTTGCATTTTGCACATGCTCTGTGCGCATGAACAAGATAGAGAAACCGAATGGGCCAAAGCAGGAGCATTGCAAACCATTTGGGCGAGCCATTAAACATACGTATTACTACCCAAAAATGAGGCTAAAGTGGAACAAAAAACTGCCGAAGGAATAATATTAAACGCAATATACTTGCATTTAAATATCCATTAGCGGACCGCGCTTTCAGCGCCGGATGCGAGGTACGTTTGAATATTACCGAGATCTCCCCTGTCTTCGATGATAAGTCGAAGCGGTTGTCATAAAGGTCTCTCGTTCCTGCGGGCGAAACTACCTTACGAAAAGCGCCTGATTCCCCTGCCCGCTCGCCGTGCAAGGAAGCGGAGTGGCTTCTCGTAGGATCAGAATTTCGGCGTCGACCTCCGAGTCCTGAAAATACAAGAGCCTTTAGAGCAGATTAATTTAAACCGTGGCCGAAAAAATGAATCGCCTGCGGTGGGTTGCGACCTTGCGTCGCAACTACGCACAGCCGAAGCGCGGGCGTGGCTCCCAATTGTTGCGACGCAAGGTCGCAACCCACCACGGCTATAACTTTATTTAAAACGCCCTAGTTTCCCGCGGGCTTATGAAAAGATGCACACGCCAAAAAAAACGGCCGAAACCGACCTAATGTTGCAGGCGTGGGTGGTGGAGACGGAGGAGATCATCGAAGCGTGGCCGAAGATCGAGCCGACGGTGCGGGCGGGGCTGATGGTAATTGTGCGCACGCAAAAAGACATTTCGATCCGCCTGTAACGACGGCGCAGAACGCTTAGATTTCTCGAATTAATCTCGGCGAGCTGCTTCGGCGAAATGGCAGACGACGTTCTCGGAGCGACACCGTCCACGTTGAGACGGACGGCGCGGCCAATTTCAGCGCATCCGTGCGATGAGTCCATGCCGGCTGGTTCTGAGAAAGTGCGACGTCATTGCGCCGACAGCTAGCCCGTCGCTGATTGTACATAACCAAGCTGCGCCTTCGCCTGAAAAGGTTTCGCGCGGCACGAGGAGCGCAACGAGCAGCCGAAACCCGCGGTGGAATCCGTCCCGCTGGCACCCATCACAAAGCCTCGGCTGCGTTTCGGGCCACGGCTCGCTTATTTTTGAGATAAGTGGCTGGAGGCCTCGATCGGCCACGCGTCGAGCATCATTTTCAATCGATCAATGACCGGCGTCAAAGAAATCGGGCTTGAGTTCCGCTCGATGGCTTGAAATTCGGCGAGCAAGGCGTCGAAATTTGCCCTCATCGGTTCGGGCACTATTTGCGGGGTGATAACGGTCCTCGGCCAGTTGGGGAAGGGAAGCCCGTCATGCACGAGCCACTTCAGGAGGGAAAAGACGCAACCGCAATCGACACGGACTGCGGCTAACCAACTCTTGTTCTCGGGCGGTGCGCCGAGGGACGGACCAGTCGGCAGCGTCGACGTTTGATCAGGTGAATCGAACTGGCAGCAGCCGAAATCGATGATGATGGGTTCACCAGCGTCGCCGAGGACAATGTTTTGCGTGCACAAGTCGCCGTGACTGACTCCGCGCGCATGCGCGTGGTGTACGCCTTCGCAGAGACGCAAGAAGAAAGCCAGGCGGACACGCAACGGCTGGCTGGGGATTGTCGATCTCCCGATCGGCCCCCTGGAGTAGTAGGGCATGACGAGGTACTCCGCGCCCTTCGCATCGCGGCCGTGCTCGACGACCTCAATGATGTTAAGATGACGCATGCGCAGCAACGCTCGGATTTCCCGCGCCGGCGAACTGTTTGTTTCTGTTGGTTTCTGCAGACTGCCTACGAGGCGCTTTATGACATAGGGTTTTTCCGTCGAATCTCCGGTACGGAACGCCAACTCCGGCCATCCATGTGCCCCGCGCTTGAGAGGCCTTTGCAACATCGTCCAGCCCTCGATTACACCATCGGTGGGCTTCGGCGGCGGCGAAGGCACCGGGCGGGCGGCCCGCCTCGCTGGAAGCGCCACCGGACGGACAGGCGGCGCGGTAACTGCGGCGGCGAGCATACCCGGGAGCGGCGCAAGTTTGCGGGGCTGTGTAAAAGCGGCTAGCGGTGTCGCGAGTCGCGGCGGAGGCAATGAAGCGGGGGTGGACGGCCGGATCCGTGAGCGAACCATCATGTCATGAAGTACACCAACCAATAAGCCGGCGAAAGCGACGGCTGACGCGGCAATATTTGAACACTCATTGATGCTTTTTCCGTAATCAAGCTCGATCCTCCTGATTAGAGTAATAACGAGGCCCATTACTCCGCGGAACGATCCGCATATTCTGCCATTTTAGTGCAACGCATTTTTCGATATTCCGTTTGGCAGTGTGTAGGAATAGCGAGAATTCAGATTGTTATGGACTTCGGATGCCATAGACAGGCGGCAGTACAGCTAGCCACGATAGGATACAGTTTTAACATGCTGCGTTTCGCCCAACGACGAAAGTCGCGCGATTATGAAAACCCGTTCTAGCGCGCAGTCACTGACAATGCGCATATCGATTGCAGATATATACGCATCCTACGGCGTGGTCCGCTCCGAGCCAGGGTTGACTCAAGATGCGTAATAATCTTCTTCCAGTTAGGCTTCGAGAGCGTCAGACCCATTGGTGCTACCGAACACCGTCCTATGGACAACAAAGACACGCGTACGACAGAACAGGTGCTGGCCATCCTGAGCGATTACCTAGGCGTACCGGTTGAGGAATTGCAGCCGGAAAAATCACTAGAGGAAATTGGCGCCGATTCGCTCGACTTCGTGGAAATCGTCTTTGAACTTGAAGAGAAGCTAGGCATCAAGGCGGAGGAGGACCTGCCGGCGCTACGCGCGAAGATTCGCAGCGTCGGCGATGTTCTAAGCCTCACCTTGAAACTCGTCGCCGAAAAACAGTCTTGAATGATCCCCGGCAACGCCTCGAGTCGTGATGTGATCGTGACGGGGTTGGGTGCGGTCTCTGCAATCGGCGGCACCGTCGCCGATTTCAGTTCCAATCTCTTCTCCGGCCGATCGGGTGTCTCCGAGATCCGCTCCTTCGATGCCAGCCGGTTCCGCTCGCGCATCGGCGCCGAGATTCGGGGCTCCGATTTTTCACCGCAGGTCGAGCCGAAAGAGTTGAAACTGCTCGATCGGCTCTCGCTCCTCGCCATCCAAGCGGCCGACGAGGCGATCAATGACGCCCGGCTGCGGCTGGAAGAGGATCGTTCCACGCTGGGCCTGATCGTCGGCACCGGCCTCGGACCGTCGGCTGCGATCGAGGACGCCGTGCGCCGGGTGGCGAGCGACCAGCGGCTGCGGCCCACCACGCTCCTGCGCATCATGCTGAGTTCGCCCGCAGCAACCTTGTGCGAGCGCTATCAATGCCGGGAAGTTTCGCATGTACACGTGACTGCCTGCGCGGCGTCGGCCCATGCACTGGCACAGGGGGCCGACTACATACGCCGCGGCGAACTCGAGTTGTGCCTCGTGGTGGGTTGCGACGCGTTTCCTTCCGAGGCACTTTTCGCCGCCTGGGATGCGCTCGAACTCATGTCCCCTGACAACGCGGATCCCGCGACGGCGTGCCGCCCGTTCTCGGCTGATCGAACAGGTCTCGTGATCGGCGAAGGTGCAGCCGCCTTGATCCTTGAATCACGCTCTCACGCACAGGCGCGAGGCCAGCGTGGGCGCGCAATTTTCTCCGGGTCCGGGTCCACCTCGCACGCACCCAATCTAACCAAACCTTCCATCGAAGGCATGACGGCGGCGATGACCCGCGCAATCGGCCGTGCCGGCTTCGCACCCGATCAAGTCGCCTATATCAACGCCCACGGCACCGGCACCGAGCTCAACGATGCCCTGGAAACCCGAGCGCTGCACGAGGTGTTTGGCGCGCACGCCCGGCGGCTTCAAGTGAGTTCCACCAAAGCGGCCCACGGTCATGTAATGGGCGCCGCTGGTGCACTGGAAGCGGTGGCGACGATCCTGGCGCTGGAAAAACAACAAGCGCCGCCAACGCTCAATCTTCGGCAGCCCGACCCGGCCTGCGACCTCGATTTCACTCCGGATGTCGCGCGCGCCATTACCGGTTCGGTTGCGCTGTCCAATTCCTTCGCCTTCGGTGGTCACTGCGTTTCACTCGCATTCGCCCGGGCTGAAGATCTGGCGTGAAATTCAATCGCGCCACGCGCCTGCTCGTGAAGAGCCTGCGCAATTTCGAGAACGTCGAGCGTGTCGGGCAGCACAGGCCGGCCACCCGTTTTTTCCCAGACTGCGCTCAGACGTAGCAACGCTCTGACCAAGCGCGCCTGTTCCCGTTCACGGCCAAATGGAAAGCCGGCAGCAGGGTCACTTGGACCGAAATACTCGGCTTTGGCCAGGAGGGCTGAGCTTTCAAGCGCGAAAAAGGCCAGCCGCCCGCGGCTCGCCAGCAACGCCCTTTCCGCTGTCAGCACACAGGCCAATGCTTCGTGCCAGGCGGCTGGCAGCAGCATCTGAGCCTCACGTTCAACGCTTTCGGTCAGGAGTGTCGGCAGCGCTTCCCAGTCTTCCACCGAAGGCGGAACGACCTCAGAATCGAGAACGTCGAGCCAAGGCAGCGCCAGCAGCGGCTGGCCGGCGGCGGCAAGCTCGATCGCGCGGATCGCAGCTTCCATCCGCCGGATGGAAAAGACGATGCGCCAGAAGCGTGCGACTGGCGCGGTGCCGTCCAAAGAAAACGGCGATCGGCACTGCGCCGGAGTTTCGGTGATGAGCCGGCCCAGCGCCGTGAGCAGCGCCTGAGAGGCCGCAGGCGACCGTTCGGCCGCATCTGGAATGGGGGCGGCAATCACAACGCGCAAATGAGCCAGCGCTCGATCCACGGCCGCCGACAACGCTGCGGAATTCCCCCGCAGGACGGCAGTCGCTTCGGCATCGCCCAGCAGATCTTCGGCGCGAGCAGCCATCCTGGCGAAATCTGCCGTGCTGGAACCCGATACGGTGTTGCCGCCGGCATTATTGGCGCATTCTTCTCGTGGCGAGCGGGTGGCTAGGGCGACGACGTCATGGCAAAGCGCGCGGAGCTTTTCCAAATCGAGCAGCGGCAGGCAGTCGGTCCCAAAGTCGCAGAGCCGGGCCAACCCGAGCGCCTGCACGCTGGCGTAGTGGGTCTCTGTATTATCCCGCAAGATCCCGGCAAACCACTCGAAAAAGCCACGAGCAAACTCCTCCCCGCCCGGATGCCAGCGCAGCGCGTGGATCCAGGTCGCGGCGTGTTGGATCATTTTCGCGAACGGCTGAAGCGCCTCGGGCGGAGGCGCGTCGCGCACGACGATTCGCGGCAATTCATCCTCGTCCGTACGCGTGGCAAAACGAAACAGTTCGCAAAGAGTCTCCCACTCGCGGGTTTCGGTTTTTGTCACGCACAGCGCGTCGCGCATGGCGCCGGCAGCGAACGCAAAGTTGTCGAACGCCGCCTGCTCCAACTGAAGCACCGGCAGCCCGGCCTCCTTCGATTCGACCTCGACTTGATACGCACCGAGCAGCACCTGCGATCCCGGTAGCGCCACCACAGAGGGGGTACGATATGAGATGACGGGAGCGAAGGAGACGAAATTATTCCCAGCCCAGTATGCGCTTCCCAAAATCGACTTTGCCACCCTGGGCACGGCCATCCGCCGCGATGGCGGGATGCGGAGGACGGGACCGAAGCGCTGCAACAGGGCGCCTCGCAGCAAGCGTTTCCACGCGTCGGCGCGAAACACCTCCATAAATATACTCTGCGAGGCGAAATCGACCGCGATCGCAGCAGGCGACGAAAAGCGTCCCTGCAGCGCACGCGCAATAGCCGGCGTTCTAGGTGCCAGCAGAGATTCTCCGCGTGCGAAGCGCGGCTCGTGCCACGCCCCGGCGACGAGGCTGGCCGTCACCACGGGATCGTCACCGATACTCACGATGCTGCCGCGAGCCGTCATCCATTCTGGCCCGAGGTACGAATGGAAGCCCAGTGCATGTGCGCCGGTCACGCGCGATCCGCCCGTTTCACGCCGCAAGAGATTCTCGAGTGCCCCGAAGCGACGGGGTTGGACGGCGAAAATCTGGAGGAGCAGCCCCCCCACTTCGATCCGGGACACGAAGTGAGTGCCAAACTGATAGAAGTAATCGAGGTAGCGGCTGACGTGGTCCTGCGTGATGACCGCTTCGCGATCGGCGCCGCGCACGATCCGCCGTGCAACGCGCAATCGTGCCATCGCATGCTTCGCGGGCGCCGACCAATAGTGGTCCAGGCGAATGCGGCGGCTGAGGCCACTGTGCAAGGCCTCGTGCAGGTGCGCGCCTACGACGCGACGCATCTTGACCAACGCGAATCCGCCGCCCGCTGCATCGTGGGCCGCGAGATCGACTCCAACGCGTGCGCCCAACGACGCTAGGGTGCTGGTGTGCCTTTCGGGCGGAAGCAGAAGTTCACCTGCTGGAATGTCGAAATCCGCCGAGCCCGGCAGAAATGGAAGCACGCGATAATCGAAGATGGCGCCAAGCAGCGTCTTTACATTCCGGTGCAAGCTGAGTTCCGGTTCACTCCACGCGGTTTCGCGCATGGCGGGCACCGGTGCCTGTTCGCCCGGAGGGGTCACGAACGGCTCGGACCGCGGGGAAAAAAAACCGGCGGCATTTTTATCTTCCGACCATTCGGGGCGATAACCGTGCAACAAATTGGCCGCCATTCCGATCGATAGCGGTGCGGGGCAAAGACACACCATCGACGAGGGATGAAGTCGGTTCAAAGCAACGCAGTCAGATGCGGCCGGCAAATCTCGTCAACTCGGCGTGAACGTCCCGACGATCAAGAGGTCGCCCGGGGCCTGCGCTTGCGTCATCTGAAAAAGATTTCCCGGAAAGAGCAGATTTTGCAGGGCGAACTGTGCGATCGGCTGGCAGGAAACTCCGCTCATGCCGTTCTGAAAATCGCTGGTTAGTATGCTCTGCAGGGTGGAAGAGATTTCGCCCTCGACGCTGCCCGTCACAGAAATTTGCGGAGTTCCAGGCGTGATAGAAAGCGTCTGGCTACTACCGGTGCCGGAGAGGGTAACCGGATAAGGCACGTAGACGTTGATCTGGACTGGGGCATTGCCCACGGTGTTCACCTGCTGGGTGAGGACGAACCCGCTGGTGGTCGAACCGGAGAACGTTCCGCCGAGGTAGATGTTGTACGTAACGGTAGTCTCGTCGCAGCAGCTGCCGAACGTGAAACTTCCGGAGAAGTTGAACTCAGGTGTGATGGCAGCCTGATAGATTTGGCCCGGGCTCCCAGGAGGAATCGAATACAGGCTGAACGCGCCCCCCGGCGTTTGGAACCCGGGAATGAGGATCTCGTTATAGAGAATTCGCGAACTGATCATCAGACTGCAGGTGTAATTATCGTCGACGGGCACGGGCTCGTTGACGAGGATCACAGTCGAGGCTGGAGTGGAACCATCGGTCGTAATCAGGACCTGGACGATATTGTTGCCTCCGCCGGTCGTGAGGACGTTGAACTGAAACGCGGTGGGCGTCAGCCCCGGCATGCCCGTGTGGCTGCCTAGATCGACCGAGGCGAGGCGGTATTGGATGCTGTTCTGTGCAAACCAAGCCATCAGCTGATCGTTGAAATCGGTGTTAGTCAGCCCGGTGATGGCAAGGTTGTTAAGCGTGTATGCCCCCTTGGCGAAGTTGAGGACCAGCGAAGTGGCAGTAGGGCTGACATTGGCGACGCCCTTGACCTGCTCGACACTGACTTGGCCGCTGATCGAGGGATTGTCCGCCGTCGCCACCGGGATTGCGGCACCGGACCAATCTACGCTCGCATCATCGTAGGTCAGCGTGGCGGTCGACGGGTCGAAATTTTTCTGCACCACCATCGTGCCGGAACGATAAGAGCCGGAAACAATCTGCTGGGTGGTAGTGACCATGGCTTGGCCGGTGGTAAACTGAAAAAGAGGCGTTCCCAGGACAAAACTGTATTCATAGACGTTAGTGAAATACTGCCCCCCCCCGCCTGGCGCTGGATCCACGTCCTCGCACCAAATCTGCTGAATCGTTATCTGGTTGGAACCGCCAGTCTGCTGACTGAATTGAAGAGCGAAGAACTCGTTGAGGGAGCCTTCGACGAGGTTCAGCACGGCATCCCAACCTTGCAGGACCTCTTGGTTTTGGTTCATCTGCGTGAGGAGGTTGGTGAGTGTGGCGACTCCCATGGCGAGTGGTGGTATGGGTTAGGTGGACGCGGAAGGCTCGAACGTTCCCGCCAGCAAGAGGTCGGCGGGGAGCTGAGCGTGGACGATCTTGGGTTGCAGTCCGGGAAGGCTCAACCGTTGAAGGAGCAACCCAGTGGATGACGCAAAGCTCACGTTAGCGAGGTTTGGAGCCACTTCTGAAACTAGGAAGTAATTGAGTCGTGGCTTGACGGTGTTCTCCGCGACGCCG
This sequence comes from Opitutaceae bacterium, assembly GCA_965227745.1. GTDB lineage: Bacteria > Verrucomicrobiota > Verrucomicrobiia > Opitutales > Opitutaceae > GAS368. The sequence goes on from OZ245769.1 coordinate 2,118,447, forward strand.
TTCGCCGTTACCTGAATATCCTGGGAGGAAAATCTGAGCGTCCCGCCTTCGGCTACTTGCAAGGGAAAGCTGCCGGCCACTTGGAGTTCCAAGGCAAGCGTGCCACCCGGGAGCGCGTATCCGCCAACCACCAGCCCGCTATCGGTCGACCCCTTGAAGGCCATGCCCATGCTCGCGCTGCTGTTGATGGGTTGGATGACCTTCCCACAGGTGATACTGCTTTGAAACTGAAAGGGATTGCGGGTCTGGGCGTAAGCTGCGGCGGGCGCTTCGTCTTGCCCCGAGCCCAACGCCGGGGTGACCGCGACCAGCTTCAAAAATCCCTTTTGTGTATTATACTGCGAGACGATCTCCTGAATAATCGCCGAAGAGTCCACCAACAGTGCGTAATCACAACCATCAGATGTCGGCACGGGCGCAGAGACATCGATCTTTGTAGTGGCGGGCGCGCCCTTCGGGCCGCCAATCAACAGTTGAAGCACAGGTGCGCCGGCGGTGCTGGCGGCAAGCGAGAACTGGAGGGAGGCGGGTTGCACTGCGCTCGCCGTGGCGCCCGGTGCCAAATCGAACGACGCCAGGGCAATTTGCGACTTCGCAGTCGCGATCGCCCCGCCAATTTGCGTGGCAAGGTCCCGGGCATCGATACCGGTATTCTCCAATCCCTGATGCGTGATGGAGGCGGCAGTGAGATCGAGCGCCAGGACTTGTTTCGTCGATCCAGTCGGGTCGCTAACGAGCCGCAGCGGCACAGTTCCGCTGATCGCAGCCGAGCCGGTCAGTGAGACCGGCTGGCCCGTCGCTTGACCCTGCGCCAGCGAGACGGCCCGGACTGGCTGGACGAACTTCACTGCGGAACCCGTCAAGACCAGCGAAAAGCTGGGGGCGTCGACGTTAAAGTCGAGACGGTAGTGTTGCGCCGACGTCACCGTGGACGACACTGATAATTGAGCCGCAACCGGCCATTGCGACAACGCGAGGCGTTGAACGGCCGCCTCGGAGATGCTCAACGCCGCGATCCAGCCCCCGAGTACCGTCTGTTTTAGGTACAGTTCGTCGAGGAGTTGCGCGAGGGAGGCGGGTTGCTCTGGCATCGGAAGAATGAAATTCGGCTCAGCCGGCAGTGGCGCCGTAGCCAGGAGGCAGCAGGATCACAGTCTCCGGGTGGTTGACGGGATCGGGCTGGACGACGACCACCATGAGCGCCGGAGAGATCGCGCCTGTATTGAGGTTAAGAGAATAGGTCAGCTCTTCACCCAAGGCGGAATTGATCGGGCCGTAACGGAAAGAAATCGACGGAGTCAGCCCATTCTGCGTCACCGAATTTACGCTCGTACCGTTGGTAAAGTTGGTGCCACCGAACACGCCCTTAGCGCCAGCGGCCGCACTAATCGTAACGTTATACGTCGGATTCGGCGTCCGCACTTGCGCAAGAAAACTGCCGACCACGAGCAGATCGCCCGGGACCACGGCTTGCTGCATGGTAAGCAGCTGATCCGCTGGGAACAGCAGGCTCTCCAGTGCGAAGACCGAGATCGGCGTAAACGTTATTTCTGCCATATTGGCCTGCAACGTGGCCGGCACAGAATCGCCCAGCGCGGCGAGCAGCCTTATCTTGATATCGTTGTCGTTGCACTGGCATCCAGACGACGGCGTCAGATCGGTGCCCTGCGAGAATTGCACGGTGGGTTTGGTCGTGGAGAACTGCACGAGCTGAGCAGAGCCGGAGCCGGTAACCGTGAGCGGATAGTTGCCGGTCATGGTGATGTAAGCGACGGCGGAGGCGTCCTGCCACGAGCCCCAGTGGCCGGGAATGATTATGCCGTGGCCCTCGGATGAAGGTGGATAATACTCCTGATACTGGAAATTTACCGAGGTGCCGCCAGAGCCGTTGGAGTAGCTCAGAGCGATCCCGGAAGCTTGGGAGGCTTGGAAATTCATGCCCACCAGACTCCATTGGAGGTTATTGTTGCTCGAGTTGACCCGATAGTTTACCTGGGTACCGCTCACTGAATACGGGTTATTGAATGTCACGGCGCCCGTGGCAGTGCCTTGGGTGACCTGCGCGCTCCAAGCCTGGTAGTTATTGCCCGGATTTACTGCTTGGACAAGGACGCCGTTGCCTCCGTTGTTGAAGCTGCCCACGAAGATGTCTTGGAACATCAGCTCGGTGCCGATCATCAGGCTCGTCATGAAGTTGCTGCTCCCAGGCACCGGATTGGCGGGATCGTAGGGAATCGGTTCGTTCAAATTGATCGTGTGAGCGTTCTGGACGTTGCCAGTCGTGGCGATCAGGACCTGCAGGATGTTGTTGCCTGCATTCGTGTTGATGGCGTTGAGCATGAACTTCGTCGGCGTCAGCGCCACGTTCGAATTCACGTTCGACAAGTTAAGCGTGTGGATTTGGTACTTAATGTCGTTGGTCGCGAAGTAACTCGCCAACGCATTGGAAATTTCAACCGCGTTGGGCCCGGGCGTCCAGTTCGACGGCTGGACGCTGAAATTATTGAGTGTGAAGGCACCCTGCGGGAAATCCAAAATAATGGTCCTGGTGTCTGCCGCCGAGCCCGTACCGGGCGGAGTCACCAAGCCGGAGACCTGAGCCAGAGGAACGCTGCCACAGATATACGGATTGTTGGTGATGACGGCTTTCATCGGCGTCGACCACTCAACGTTCGGCACGATGGTGAAGGTGCCGCTGCCGGCCGAGGTAAAGGCGATGGGGGCGCCGCCAGCGGTGTCCGAAAGTTGAAGGGTGGTTTGCCCGCCGGAATTGGTCCAGTTGACGATCCAGTAAGCAGTCGGCGACGATACCGGCCCAGCGGTTAAGGGCGCCGGTAGAGTGCCGGTGGAACTCACCGCCACCTGCATGTTGTTCTCGAAATAGCCGGGGGAGGAAAGCGTGAGCGTGTTGGTCGTGGCGTTTACTGTGAAGTTAAGCGGATTGCCGGGCAGATTACAGGTGTTCGGGCTGAAGCCTTGTTGCGTGACTACCATCGTGCCGGTTATGATTTCGGCGCTCAGGATATTTTGAATCACCGTCACACTGTCGCTGCCGGCGATGAATTGCAGGAGCGGGTTGGTCAACTGGATGGAGAGCTGGGTGACGTTCGTAAACCACGTATGCTGGAACTTCTGCACGTCTTGGCAGTAATACGCGTTGATCGACATGATATTCGTCGTCGGATCCGGCCCAAGCTGGGCGACATAGGCTTGAAACTGCTGGTTGAGGAAAGCGTTGATCGGGCCGTCGAGCACGTTGAACACCGCATCCCAGCCTTGAAGGACCGCCTGGTTCTGAAACATCTGCGCTTCCAGAGCGGCCAGCGTAGGGGTGTCAGCGGTGGAGGCGGCCCTCAGTTCGGCCGGAACGGGTCGGCCGGCAGCCGCGAAACATTGCAGCAGCGCTGCGTGGCGCTGGTTCTGATCGTGATATTGCGCGGTAATGTAGAAATCGAGTGTGATGTCCACGACCACGGATTCGAACTGGATGCCTTGGTTGTTCTGCACGTTACTCGGCAGGCTGATCTCCCACAGCGAGAACGGGGTAAGCGGGGTCGTCTTCGAGGCGAATGTCCCAACATTGGTGCCAAACTCTGCATCGCCGCTGGTGGCGTTGTAGACATACGGTCCGAAATCGCGCTGCACGGTTTCAAACGTGAACACGTTGCCGTTATAGTCGCGGTCCTGAAAGGGCTTCGCCTGACAAGAAAGGTGAATCTCATAGTTGCCACTCGAGGTGCTCTTGATCCCCGAGATATTGGGCACCACACGGTCGATGCGCACCATATCGAAGTCCGAGAACGCGGCATTGCTGAGGTGAATCGGGAACTGAAAGACGTTCGTGCCTGAAACCCGCGAGGCCTTGACGTTCGGGATGGTGATCGTGATGGGCTGGGTTACAGACTGCGGCTGGGGATTCAGGTTCGTGATCCCGTTGATCACATTCAGGTCCTGCGTGGAGATGACCGACAGCAGATTCAGCAGGGTGAACGAAGTGATCGTCGCAGGCTGGCCCATATACTCGTACTGGATGGCGCCGTTCTGGATCTCAAGCGTCTGAGCGAGCGTGAGCAACACCTGCTTGAGCTGATATTGCAACTGGCCGGTGACACCGATCAGATCGATACTATTGATATCCGGCGGCTGATTGACATTCTCCAAATTCAGATTGGTGGCCAGGGCGTCCATCTGCGCCTGCTGCTGCAAGTTGATGGTTTTAAGCCGATACGTATTGGAAATCTGCATCTGCGTCTGGCTCCACGTGGTCTGGGCCTCGAGGAGCGCGGTGCCGATGATCACCAGCGTATTTACAGCAGCGATGAGGTTGGCCTTGTCCTGATTAAGTTTATTGTCGTTCGGCACTCCGGCCAGCGAAGCCTGCACGTTCTGGCTAAGAATCTGCAGATCGACCTGGCTCGGCATCTGGAGATTTGCACTGAGTGCCGAAATCTGACTCGAGAGAGTGTTAAGCTGACTGGTCGCACTGCCCGCCGCGTTGATCACCGCCTGAATCGACTGCAGCACCTGCATGACCGCCTGAAGTTGGTCATAGACCTCCTTGAATGCCTCCATCGCCTTGAGCACGCCGCCTTCAGCTGCTTCCGGGATGGCGAAGGCCGCGGCTCCAACCTCGAACAAGCCAGTCACCCCGCTTACGACCGCTTGGGCTACCTGGTCGTTTACATAGTTAGCGTAGTCCTGCTCAAAAGTCTGAACGATCCCTGGCGAACTCGCGCTGGTTAAATTGATTACCGCTTGTTGCGCTTGCAGCTTCGCGGTCAGGGTGGCGATGTTGGCCTCTGCCTGTTGTTGCTGCTCGGTGAGCTGAGCGATGATGGAATTGTAGTAACCGTCCATCGACTGGCGCCCGCTCGCAAGCGCACTGAAATACTGCGTGAGCACCCCGCCGATCGCCTTGATATTGGCGTTTAAGGCGGCGATCGAAGTCATCTCCTGATAAGCATTGATCGTATCAGTAATCTGGATCTGATAATTCGAGATTTGCGTCTGAATGGTCTGGGCCTGATTGACGAGGTCCTGGACGTATGAACGATAGGTCTCGTAGGTGACGTAGGGCACCGTGATCGCATCGGACGAAAATGTACCTGCGTGGTTGGCCAGATAGAGGGCGCGGGCGCGGTTATAGGCCAAGTCCGGGTCGGCGGTGTCGGCGGGAATGATGCCGGCAAGCCATTCCAAGTAAGACTGCTCGATCTCACGAATGGTCTCCGAATTCGGGCCGAAGGCGTGCAGAAGGGATTCGCCGGCGACGACCGAAAACTCGATACTTTGCTTCACGCTCGAGACGACAGCCGCGCTGGGAGCATCGGAGAAGACGCCAGAGATGTCGACGACATAGCGCCCGGTGGTCGGGTCCAACGTGGTCAGGGTCGAGAAAAGGAACCCGTCGAGCGCAATTTTGCGCTGGGTGCCGCTGGCCGTGGTGGTTTGGAAAATGAGGGGGCCATACATCTCCTGGCAGACGACCGTGAATTGCTCAAACGCCGTCGGGCTCATTGTCAGCACCGGCGTTTGGGCCGCCTCGGTGGTATCGATGATCTGGGCGATCAGTGTGATGTCATCACTGGGCAGCGCTATCGGAGCGGCCCCCGGCTGAGTCGAGGCCTCGATCACCTGCGCAAAGGCGGTGAAGGACTGCATCTTGAAATTGGCCGCCACCAAATCGCCGCCTTGGAGTTGCACCTTCGCCAAGTCGACCCGCTCCTGATAGATATCAATAGTGGGGGTGACAATATTCGAGGTCCAACTGTCATCCGTCTGCGGAAATATGCTGGACCAGTCGAGATCCACCTCCCGCCGCAGGGGCACATCCAAGCCATCGCCGTATTTCTGCAGCAGGCCGCCCACCGCGATGCGATCCCACGGCCCGGCGATGAGCAGATTCGAGATGAGGTCAGCGATCGGCGTGAGGGTGAGCGCGATAGGCACCGATGCGGTCTGAACCAGTAGATTATTGTTGGCCGCGGCCGCAAAAATACTGGGAGGACCTTTGGGATCATAACTGTTAGGCCATGAGCCCGCCGCGACTGCAGCAGCCAAGGTCGCATCCCGGCTGATGGTTGCAATGCTGCCGTAGTTCGCGACGAAGCCGTAGTTGCCGTTTAACGGTGAGGTGTAATAGGCCCAAGCATTCGCGACAAGGCCGCTCACCGCGAGCGTGCCATCGGGCTGAGTGGTCGCATCATTGGCAAATTCGGCTTGGAGCGTCTTGAAATGAGTGCTGTCGTAGGCGAATACTTGGATTAACTGATCACCAACGGTAATCTCCGAGACGAAGTGCGTCCCCAATTTGTAGATCGCCGCGAGATAACTACTCGCGTCGGCCAGGCTTAGCTTCGAATCATAAAGCACCGAGCCACTTTCCGGCGCGCTCGCGGGCGTGAGCGCGGCGATAATCGATTGGGCCGCATCACTGAGGTAGTTGCTACGATCGACCGAGGAACGCTGGGAGATGAACGGATGCTGCGCAGAGTTGTCTATGCGCTCGAACGTCACGAGCATGTAGGACTGACTGAGCGTCAGATCGAGCCCCAGAAACGCGCCGGCTGTATTCAGGGCACTTGCGCTGTCGGCGTCGCCGAGGGCAAGGGGCCCCACAGGCACAGACGCTCCTGCCGGGTCGAGGGCCATGGGCGCGACATTATACGAATAGATTGCGCTGAGAAGGTCAGTCGCCGACGTATGGAGTGTGATTAGCGGGTATGCCGTCCAACCGGGGTTCGCGGGCGGGACCCACGTCGGCGTGATCAGCGTCGTCGAGGCGATGGTGGGCGCGAAGAACGGATAGCTAGAGGCCCCGTTCGGATTCCAAGCAGATTGATAACCGAAAAGCAGATTCGCAGGCTGACCGAGTTGAAGGGATGATGACATGGGGATGCGGAGACCGTAGGCGTTGCACATTGATCGCATGTAGTAGGGGCGAAGCGATCACTTCAAAAACGGAGACAATCGATACGGGCTCATATAATTTTTTGTCAACATTGTTCTAAAGTATTTATAAATTTTATTATTATAAAACGTTTCCGTATTGTTGCACTAAGGAATACACCTCAATCCCGATCCGACATAGATGATAATCTATGGTAATAAATAATGGTTTATGTGCAGGAAGGGCAAACGACACACGAGGGAGTAAGTATTTTGCATTTTGCGATAAGCCGATGCGCGCAAGAGTCTAATGAAAGCGATGTATTGCTCGGCCTATCTCACCGCTTGCTACCGCCATAGGATCGGCGAGATGAAACCGCACTACCGGCCCGATCGGCTCCTAGTCCCTCCGCCCCTCACTTGGCCTTGCCCACAAACTGAACGTGTAGCCGAAGCACGGCTATTCCACGAAAACGTAGGAGTCTTAAATGGCTCGGCACAACCTCACGGCAGCAATTTCTTGTTCTCTAAGTACTCAAGACCTCTTACCGTATCCGATGGTGAGTGTTGAAGTACGCGGCGGTGCTGGATTCTAGAAATCGGACAAGAATTAATCGCCGCAGAAAGACTCTTGTACGAACAGCGGAGATACCACCATTCTGCTAGGTCGATAAGTGGTAGGCGTCGCCGCCTGGTTTCGCAGCAAGGTACAAAAGTATACGTTCCGCTTCGTCGTCCAAGCTACGAATATGGTCTTCAAACTCGCCACCTTTCGTGGCGGACCGCGGCAAGAACCGGGTTGCGCAGGCCACGACAGTAACGATAACGATGACCTCCGAGAAGAAGCAGAAGCAGCGTGCGGATGCCGCGCAGGCCAAGGCCGGCGCTGCCTTGTTCGAAGAGGTCCACAGGACCAACCATGCCATCGACACTGCGGTCGCCGGAAACCCAAACGGCCTGGCCGTAGCCAAGGAGCACGGTGGGACGGCTCAGACCCTCGCAGATCAAATCCACGGTGGCCCTAGGGTCGCTGAGGAGAAGCGTTGGGCTGGTCTGGTGGCCCGTCAGGTCTCGCTCGATAAGGAGACTCGGCAGCTCGCCAACGCCGAATCTACCAAGCCGGACCTCCAGATCGCCAAGCTCTCCACTGACCTCGATGACAAGTCGAGGCGGTCGGAGGAGGTCCGCTAGGAAGCAATGAAGTACGCCGCCGAAAAGGAGGCCATCGCAGATCGCTTCCTCACGGTCTCCTGGGCCATTGTGCTCTTATCGGGCTCTTTGTCTTGGCTCTGGTCCTAGCCTTCGCGGCTCAGTTCTACCCCGGCCTCGCTGGCACAGACCAGCTAGTCAACGGCACCATCTCCAAGGTGCTCCACCGCAGCTACCGCCGGTAATGCGACTCGCTCGATAAGCAGTTCAGAAAGCTTTGTCAGCTAACCGCGCCCAATATGCTTCATCTTCTTTTTTCTTCGCCGAGTACTCTTTTGGTACATCCAAAAACGAATCTGAGGCAAGTACGTAGCTGGTATGCTCTCTATCGCCATCGCGCGTTAATTCCTGAGATTTTTCGACCGAGATAATTTTCCAACCATCCATAAGAAAGTGGTTGATAAAATCGGCGTAACGCCAGTCCAGGCGCTCTACTTGGCAATACTTTCCATACTGACCGCCTGAGGCATCTTTCGCTCTCATCTTCTGAGCCAACTGCTCTTGGTAGGGTGATTCCACAAGGTAGGGGTCTTGGCATTCTGTGAGGTAAACCTGAGCAGCGGAGCCATCATTCCATCGAACACGTTCAACACACATGAGAGACACCTCAAAATCCGGGGATAAGAACACGAAGATAGGTTGAGAAGAGGACATCCCCTCGCTTGTGGACCCCTTCCAGTCTCGCGCAAGGTTGAAGTATCCCGATTTCACGTGTGTCATAAAGATCTCGCCTGGCTCCGGGTGGGAGAGCCTTCGTTAGAGCCCCTCCAATCACTGCAACTTACGCTTGCAGTGATGCGGCAGTGATTCTGCCGAAGGCCCCAAATTTAACCTCAATCTCATCCTCCAAAAACAACAGAACCCCCTAGTTTCCTAGGGGGTTCTGTAAATGGAGCGGGCGAAGAGACTCGAACTCTCGACGTCCACCTTGGCAAGGTGGTGCTCTACCAACTGAGCTACACCCGCAGAGCAGGCGGTTAGAAGTAGGCTCTCGCTGGCTCCGGTCAATAGCTTTTTTGGAGATTCTTTAACTTACTTTGGCTGACCGCGCGGTGTCGCCGGCTGCGGGGGCGTCCGGCTCAGGGACGAGGTCGCCGCGCTTGAGGGCGGCGGCCACGGGATCACCGAGGAGAAACTGCAAAAAGGGAATGAGGCGAGCGGTAGGGCCTCGAGGAGGCAGTCATCGATCATCTCGTCGGGCGCCAGCGTGATGAGCGCCACCGCGGCGCGACCGGACTTGAGCTGCTCGTAAGCGGGGCGGCTACCCTCGAGGGTGATGTTGAACTTGATTCTGTCGGCGGCGGTGTAACCAGCCAGAGTCTTCGTCAACTCCGGGCCGAGCAGGTCGGAGCCGGCGAGGCGAACCTCAGCGGCGACGGCGCAGGCGTTAAAAACCACGAGCAAGCCGAGCGCAGCGGCAGTGCCCAGACCCTAAACCAGGCACGAGAACGTGAGCACGATGCGAGCGAGCGTGGCCTAAGCGGGGCGAAGCGCCCCTACCCTACCCTACCCACACGTGACCCTACCCTTTCTTGTCGGGTCCCGGCTCGTTGAGCACGAGTTTATCGGCACCGCCCGAAGATTTAAACTTACCGCTTTTACGGGAGGGCTTCTCGTGGGCCGGGTCGCTGTAGTAGGCGTAATTGTTGGTGTAGTACCCGTAGTCCTCGCCGGAGTGGAGGGGGACCTGGTTGAGGACGACGCCGAGGATCGGAGTTTTGAGACCCTCGATGATTTGCTGGGCGCGCAGCACCATGCTCTGCGGATTGCGGCGGTGCTGCACGAGGAGGACGGCGCCATCGACGACGGTGGTGAGGACGCTGGTATCGCTCACGCCGATAATGGGCGGGGAATCGAAGAGGATTTTATCGTAGCGGCCACGGAGACCATTGATGAGGTCGCGGAGCCGTTCGACGTGCAGGAGGCCGAGGGAAAAACCCGGGTGGCCGCCCGCCGGGATGAAGTCGAGGCCCGGGGAAATGTGTTTCTGGACGACCTCGTCGAGCGGGCGTTGGCCGAGCAAGATATCGCTGAGGCCGGGCGTACGCGGACGGTCGGCGAGGCGATGCTGGCTGGGTCGGCGCACATCGGAATCGATCAGGATCACGCGTTCGCCGGCGGAGCCCATCAGCGTGGCGAGCCGATGGAGTGTGGTCGACTTCCCCTCCCCGGGGCCGGCGGAAAAGAGGACGACGGCGGGCGCGCGGCCCGCGGCGAAGCCGAGGTTGTGCAGCGTGAGGTTGAGGTGCGTGTGAAGAACGCGAAAGGGCTCCGCCTCGGCCGGATCGTCGTGGGTGCCGACCCCACCGTCCAAATTACGCTGGAAAGGCACTACGCTCAGCACGGGGAGCTTCAGCTTTGACTCGACGTCGGCGACATTGCGGAAGCTCGTGTCGAAATATTCGAGGAGCAACGCAACGCCGACGGAGAGAATGCCACCGAAGAGCACGGAGAGGACGAGATTGATCATCCAATTCGGTCGGCTCGCGATGCGCGCGGGCTCGGCGGTATTGAGGATCTCGATGGTCTTTTTCGGGACTTGGAAATCGATTTCCCGCTGGCGGAGCGTGAGCTTGAGGGTGGTGGCGAGGCGGGTTTCGTCGTCGAGTTTTTGCGCCGCCTCCTCGAATGGGCGCATACGCTCGCGCGCGGAGAGGATCTGGTCGACCTTGGCCTGCGCGAGCTGGCTCTTGAGCTCGGCGACGCGCGCGTCGGCTTCCTTGTACGCGATCTCGAGGGCGCTCTCGTAGCCACGGAGCTGGGCATCGAGCTGTTCCTTGGTCTTGGCGCGATTATCGACGGCGGAGATCAGATCGGGGTGAGCCTCGCCGAGGCGCGCTTTGAGCTGGGTGACTTTTTGGTCAGCGATCAACCAGGCTTGGAGAAGATTCTGGATATTCTGATCGGGGATCAGCTCGGAGTTGACGAGGTTCACGCGATCGTCGACGGCGATGTTTTTGAACCGCTCCCAGCGGGTCTTGCGGCCGATGGCATCGACGCTCAGCGCGATGAGCGAATTCTGCATTTGTCGCAGCGTTTCGATCTCCATGTCGGAGTAGCGCGCGTTGAGATCGACGCCGGAGATATTGAGGTCCTTGCGCAGTTTCTCGACGGCGTCGCGCTGCTTGGAAACGACGGCTTCCTGCGCTTCGAGTTGCTGGCGGAGCTTGGCCAGGCCCTCGCGCTGCTCGGAGGTCGCGAGAGAAACACGATCCTCGGAGTAGGTGCGCGCGATGTCGTTGGCGATATCGGCGCCGAGGGCGGGGTCTTGCGCGTAGACATTGATGTCGATCAGCGAAGAGCTGCGCTGCGACTCGACGCGGAGCATTTTGTCGACGAGGTAGCGGAAGATGAGGGCCTTGGGCAGCGCGGTGGTGGCTCCCAGCGTAGGCGCCAGCCGCGAGCTGAGATTCAGGTGATCGATGACGGGGTAGAGAATTTTCTCGGATTGCAGGATCTTAAACTGATCCTGCAGGAAAAACGGATCCGCCGCCCCACCCTGCGCGGCGTAGAGTTGCACGGCGCCTTCGGGCTTCTCGACGCGAATCTTCGTCGTCGTGAGGTACCACTTCGGGAGAAAGGCCGTGACCGCCAGCGTCGTGATGACCACGAGCGCCATGATGAGCGCGATCAAGGTCCAGCGCTGCCGGAGGATGGTGAAGAAATCGGCGAGTGACGCGCTATCCTTGCTGGCGTGGGCGGTGGCCATGAAGCGGCGGGCGGCAGGCGCGCCGCTTAGAAGGAGTAGCTGGCGCTCACGCCGACGCGGTGGCGGACGAGTTCGCGGCCACGATCATCGGAGCGTACGTGATCCAAGTCGTAGTTGGCGGAGAGCAGCCAATTTTTCGTGGGGACGTAGCTGAGCGCGACACCGGTGCGGACCGTGTTTTCATCGACGTCGGCCACGGTCTGGCGGCCATTCAGCACGGACGATTCGTAGGTGATGGAGCCGGAGGCGATGATCAAGGCGGTGAGATTATGCTGCACACTGACGAAGACCCGCGTCACCTCACTGTCAGTGAAGCGCGCGGTGTCCGAGGGCTCTTCGAGGGTGTACATCAGGCCACCGCTGAGGAACGAGGTCTCGGTGTAGTCGTACTTCAGCGAACCCTCGAAGTACGGCGATGTGGTGTCGGTCTCGCCTTTGCGCTTGCGCCACTCGGCACCGGCGCGGGCGCCGGCCGTGAGCTTTTTCGCGAAAGCGTAGTCCACGCCGCCCATGAGATAGTTGGACGACTTGTTCTTGGTCTCGCCGAGCTTGCTGTAATACACGTCCTGGTGGCGAACCTCGGCGACGGCCTTGACCTCGGGGAGGAAGGCGAAACTGCCGGAGAGGCCGTAAACATTCTCCATGCGGTCGAGCCCGCGACCCACGACGGAGTCACGATAGTCGAAATTAACGAAGCGGGTTTTCACGGTGAGCCCGGTCTTGGACGTCGGCGCGGTGCTGAACGTGCCGTTGAGCTCATTGCGGTTGTTGGACTGGTCGGAGTTGACGGGCAGGCCGTTCAACAGCGACTCCGGATTGCGGGAGGCATTAAAGACCTCGACGATATCGAGGGTGCTCGCCTTGGAAAAGGCGTGGGCCAGACGGACCATCGCCTCATGGCTATCGAGCGTCTTGTCGCCGGGGCGATTATCGAAGTGCTCGATGGTGGGCTGATAGCTCGCGGAAAAAAATGTCTGCGCAGTGACCGAGGCGTTGTAAGCGGCCTTGGGAGCCACTTGGAAGACGGAGCTCTCGACGTTCTTGGCGGCGGCCGCGAAGAGATTGGTGTCGTAGTAGAGGCCGGCCTTCAGCGTCAGCGTGAGGCTCTTGCCCTGCTCTTGCTCGGGGACCGGGGCGTAGACGGCCCGCAAGGGCGCGGCTGCGAGGAGCACGCCGAAAGCGAGGAGGACTCGAAGGAAATTCATGGGCAGTCAGAAAGCCGGAAAGGCCAAAATAGTGTCTCGACCCTACGCGCAAGAAGTTGGCTGAAGCAATTACTTTTACCTCCGCCGCTAGAGGGAGAAGCCCGGAATTAGTTCGAACCACCCCCGCCGCCCCCAAAGTGCCCAGCCCATCAATCCGGCGCGCGGTTACGAGATGGTCCCCTACCCCGCGCGAATATTGAGCGACCTGATGTCTTCGCAGCCGGGCAGTTTGCGGATGCGGGCGATGATCTCGGCGTGGTAGTGAAACAGTTCGCTGCGGACGACCGAGTGCGCGGCGATCACGATCAGGCGACCGCGGTCGATCGTCACGGCGTGCGAGTGCATCGCATTGGCGGCACCGACGAGTTCGGGCCATTTCGCGCGAATGGTGTGCTCGGGGGACTCGCGGCCGACCTGATATTTGACGAGCAGTTGCTCGAGAACGGTGTTGAGGTCCTGCACCGGGCGCTTCACGGCGCGCCTCGGTTCGTCGAACTCGACCCCGCGCAAATCCCCGACGAGTTCCTCGGCGAGTTTGCTGAATTGATGCGGCTGATCGGCCATGGGTGGGTGACGACGAGAAAGGTCGATCACTTGGTCACCTGCGGATCGCTTTTGTTTTCCACCTCATAGAGGCGGCTGTAGCGCACGAAGGCCGAGAAGGCGGTGGCGTGCGCGATGTAGAAACCCGGGTAACCGTCGAGGAAGCCGCGCTTGATCACGTAGGCGCGGAAGAAACGCCAGCAGGGGCGGATGATGGCGGTGAAGGCCGAGAATTGCGCGCCCTTGGCCTGCTGCTGGAGGACGAAGAGATCGGCGAAGGGGTTGATCTTCGCGATGTGCGACGAAAGCGTGGGAAACGAATAGTGATGGAGATCGCCGCGGAGCCGGGCGACCGGCCCATCGCAGTCGATTTTTTCGTGGACGAATTGGTCACCGCCCCAGCGGGCGCGGTCGCGGCGGAAAAGGCGCAGGCTGAGATCCGGGTACCAGTCGCCGTGGGTGATCCAACGGTCGATGAACCACACCTTGCGCGGGAACCGCGCGGCCACGTAGCGCATGTGATCGCCGCGGCCGAAGAAAGCGGTGAGCTCGGCCCGCAGCGCGGGTGATACCTCCTCATCCGCATCGAGCGAAAGAATCCAATCGTGTTTCGCGAGGGCGAGCGCCGTGTTTTTCGTGTCGCGAAAGCCCTGCCAAGGGAGGTGTTTTACGCGCGCGCCATTGGCGATGGCGACGGACTCTGAGTGGTCCGTGGTGTCGTTGAGGACCACCACGATATCCGCGACCCAGCCGCGCACGCTATTGAGACAGCGGGCGAGCGTCTGGGCTTCATTTTTCGCCACGACGACGACGGAGAGATGCAGCGGTTCGGCCACGGCGCGAATGAAGGATCAAATTTTCCCCACGAGCGAGCGCGGGATTTGATAAAGATAACCGCACGAGCGCCAGGCGCGCACGAGAGCTTTTTTCGCATCGCCGGTGCGAAGGATGAGGAGGCAGAGCAGCGAGAGCAGCGCGAAGCCGAGGGCCTTGAAAAGATTGCCGACGAAGCGGCCCGCGAGGTAGCCCTTGGCCCCAGGTTGGCCGGCGCGGTCGATCACGCGCGAGCGAGCCGAGTCAAAGGCATGACGCGAGGCATAGCGAAACGTCGTGCGGCTCGCGGGCATCTGGTGCTTCACGGCCGCACCGGGGGCAAACCAGACCTCGAAACCGCCGGCGCGCACGCGGCGGATCATTTCGCTGTCGCCGCCGGAAAAATAATTGCCCGCCGCCCGGTCGAGCGCGGTGTGAAAGACCCCGAGCTGATCGAAAACCCAGCGCGGAAAGGCAAGATTTGCGCCCATCGGAGAATGCCGTGATTCGAGCGGGCCGAGATCGGCGCGGAAGGCGAGCGGCGAATGCCACTCGGCCACCCACGGGGGCAGGCCATCGGGAAACACAGGAATCACTTCCCCGCCGACGGCGCCGATCCGCTGCGCGTGATCGGCGAGGAGCGGCACGGCCATCTGGGCGAGCCAATCGGGCTGCACGAGGATATCGTCGTCGCCGAAGACGATGATCTCACCGCGGGCCTCGGCGATGGCGCGGTTGCGCGCGTAGTCGAGGCCCTGCTGGGTCTCGCGAATATATCGCGGGGCGGGCTTGGCGTGGGCGAACTCTGCCACCACCGCGCGAGTGTGGTCCGTGGAATTATTGTCGAGAACGAGGATCTCGTAGTGCTCGCGGGGGAATTGCTGCTCGACCAGGCCGGCGAGGGTCTGCCGTAAAAAGTCCGCGCGATTATACGTCGGAATCGCGACGGTGACCTTGAGCGGCGAACTGGTTGCGGGCGGGAGCATGCAGACGAAGCCCGCCAAGATGGGAGGTCCGGAGGGTGGCGGGCAAGGCGTTAGCTGCGGCCAGTGGATTTGGCTGCCTGCTTGCCAGTCGGGTGCGACTCTGGCGTCTTCCCTGCTGACGGTTACCCTCACGTGTCCTCTTTCAGACTCATGCTTCTCCCGCGCGCTGCCCTCGGCTTTGCCCTATCTTTCGGCCTGCTGTCCCTCGCGGGCTGCGGGAAACGGGAGAAGACGGCTGCGGCGGGCTTGCGCACGCAGACGCTGCACCTCAACGGCGAAGCCGAGCCGCGCGATTTCGATCCGCAGACGACCACCCACCCGGCGGACATCGACGTGATCCGGGGCATCATGGAGGGCCTCACGGAACTCGACCCAGTCGATTGCCATCCGGTGCCCGGCGTGGCGTCGAGTTGGGCGGTCTCGCCGGATGGACTCAAGTGGACCTTTCAACTGCGCGCCAATGCCAAGTGGTCCAACGGCGACCCGGTGACGGCGCAGGATTTCACGTTCGCCTACAAGCGCATGCTCTCCCCTGCCCTCGGCGCGGAGTATCGCGACCAGTTTTCATGCCTGAAAAATGCGGACGACTACGCGGCCGGGAAGATCAAGGACTTCGCGGAGGTCGGCGCGCGGGCCGTCGACGCGCATACCCTCGTCTTGGAGCTGAATTACCCCGTGCCGTACCTGCCGACCCTCGTGACGCAGGTGAGCTGGTTTCCGCTGCACCGCGCAACCATCGAGAAATACGGCCGCTTCGACCAACGCGCGACGGCGTGGACGCGACCTGGCAATCTCATCGGCAACGGCGCATTTACCCTCGTGGAATGGCAGGCCTCGCAGCACGTGCGCCTCGTAAAATCGACCACTTACTGGGACCGCGATAACGTGAAGCTAAACGAAGTCTACTTTCACCCCATCGAAAATCCCGCAGTGGGCGAAGCGGCGTTTCGCGCCGGGCAAATCCACGTCACGCCCGCGCCGCTGGATAAAATCGCCGCCTATCGCGCAGACCCGGCCAAGGCTCCACTGCTGCACGAGGCCGCGCTCCTCTCGACGCAGTTCGTCCGCTTCAATACCCGCGTGGCCCCGCTCAACGACGTGCGCGTGCGCCGCGCTCTCTCGCTCGCCATCGACCGTGACCAGATCGCCAAACGCGTGGTGCATTGCGACCTGCCGGCCTACTCGTTCACCCCGCCGAATTGCGCCGGCTACACGGCGGATGCGACCGTGAAGGGCGATGTGGCAGAGGCCCGCAAGCTGATGGCCGAAGCCGGCTTTCCCGAGGGCAAGGGCTTTCCCAAGCTGGAATTTCTGTTCTATGTGCAACGCGGACTCGAGCGGCCGGTCGTCGAAGCATTGCAACAGATGTGGCGTACGACCCTCGGCATCGAGGTCTCCCTCGTGCAGCAGGAAATGAAGACCGTGCTCAGCGCGCGGCGGCTCGGGACGTTTCAACTCCTGAGTAGCAACTGGACCGGCGACTACCTCGACGCGACGACCTTTCTCGACATCATGCGCAAGGACGCCTCGAACAACGCGACGGGCTGGGCGAACCCCGACTACGACCGCCTGCTCGACGAGGCCAACCGCATGATCGACCCGCCCGCGCGCTTCGCCCTGCTCAAGCGCGCGGAAGCCCTGATGCTCAACGAAGCCCCCGTGACGCCGCTCTTCTTCGTGCCGCACCGCATGCTCTACGGCCCCGAAGTGAAGGGCTATCACGTCAATCTCCTCGACCTCCATACGCTGAAATTCATGTCGCTCGAGGCCAAGCCCTGATGCCCGAGGTGACGGCGACCTCGGTGGCGCCCTCTAAAAACATTCGGCCCGCACTCAAACCTTCCACTCCTCGCCCTCTTAAATCCCCTCCCGGTGCTAAACTTTCCCTTGCCATCGCCGCGCAGTCGCGCCGCCATCGCTACGTCATAAGTCGCAAATCGTAATTCTCGATGCTCCGTTTCATCACGTCGCGCTTTCTGCAGTCCCTGCTGGCCATTTTCCTCGTCATCACGGCGACGTTTTTCATGGCGCGCGCGATCCCCGGCGGCCCGTTTACCGCGGAAAAGGCCGTGACGCCGGAAATCCTGCGCAACCTCGAGGCCCACTACGGCTTGAACAAGCCGGTGTGGCAGCAGTACCTCGACTACCTCGGCAGCATGGCAAAGGGGGACCTCGGCCCCTCCTTTAAATACCCGAATCGCACGGTGAATGAGATCATCGCGGACAAAGTCCCGGTCTCGGCGGAGTTGGGTGCGATCTCGCTCTCCATCGCCCTCCTCCTCGGCGTCACCCTCGGCACGCTGGCGGCCATCCGCCGCAATACCTGGATCGACTACGTGGCGTCGGGCTTCGGCATGATCGGAATCTCGATTCCGACGTTTGTGGTCGGACCGCTGCTGGTGCTCTTCCTCGCGATTTACCTGGGTTGGTTCAACGCCTCCGGTTGGTACGGCCCCGCGGACCGCGTCCTGCCCTCCATCGTCCTCGGCCTCGCCTACGCCGCCCCGATCTCGCGCCTCACGCGCGGCGGGCTGCTGGAAATCCTAAACCAAGACTACATCCGCACCGCGCGGGCCAAGGGCGCGAGCGAGTTTCGCGTCGTGACGCGGCACGCCTTACGCGGTGGCCTGCTCCCCGTGGTCTCCTACCTCGGGCCGGCCGTCGCGGGCATTTTGACGGGCTCATTTGTGATCGAGACGATTTTCCAGATCCCCGGCATCGGCCGGGAATTTATTAATAGCGCCTTCAATCGCGACTACACCCTCGTGCTCGGCACGGTGATCCTCTACGCGGTGCTGATCATGGGGCTCAACCTCCTGGTCGACATCGTCCAAGCGTGGATGAATCCCAAGGTGCGCCTCGAATCCTGAGCCCATGTCCACCGCTCCCGCCATCACGCCCTCGGCCGTCCCCGCCCCCGAGACCATCGAGAAGGGCAACTCCCTCTGGCACGACGCCTGGCTGCGCCTGAAGAAGAACAAGCTGGCCGTCTTCGGCCTCTGGGCGCTGATCATCATCGCGGTGGCCTGCGTGATCGGCCCTTGGCTCTTAAAGTACGGTTACGAGGAGCAAAACCTCGATCTCGGCGCGGCAGCCCCGAGCCGAGACCACTGGCTGGGCACCGATACCCTCGGGCGCGATCTGCTCGTGCGCCTGCTCTACGGCGGTCGCGTTTCCCTCGGCGTGGGTCTTTGCGCGACCTTCGTCGCGATCGTGATCGGCGTCGTCTACGGTGCCGTGGCGGGCTACTTCGGCGGCAAGCTCGATTCCGTCATGATGCGGGCGGTGGACATCGTGTACTCCATGCCCTTCCCCATTTTCGTGATTTTGCTGATGGTGATGTTTGGCCGGAAAATCGTGCTGCTCTTCGTCGCCATCGGCGCGGTGGAATGGCTCACGATGGCACGCATCGTCAGGGGCCAAGTGATGTCGATCAAGAAGATGGAATTCGTCGAAGGCGCGCGCTCCCTCGGGCTCGGCCGGCGCCGCATCATCTTCCGCCACATCCTCCCCAACGTCCTCGGCCCCATCATCGTTTACACGACGCTGACGATCCCCGGCGTCATGCTCCTCGAGGCGTTCCTGAGCTTTCTCGGCCTCGGCGTGCAACCCCCGATGAGTTCGTGGGGTGTGCTCATCAAGGACGGCGCCGAGAAGATGGAAGAGTTCGCCTGGCTGCTGATTTTCCCCGGCACGATGTTCTCGCTGACGCTCTTTTCGCTGAACTTCCTGGGCGATGGCCTGCGCGACGCACTGGATGTGCGATCGTCGAAGGATTAAGCAGTCGAATTGGCCCACCGAACATCCCGACCGCACCGAAGACATGCGGTCCACGGATAAAGGTTAGCGGGCATCCCTTACGGCCAACCCTCAAAATCCGCCGTTCGCCGCCGGAAATTCGCCATTAAAAATAGGGATGGAACGATTCGGTTTCGCCGCGTTCAATCCGCCGACGCATGATCCAGCGCTTCCGCCCTTATTTTGACTATCTCCTCCCCCAGCGCGGCATCCTAATTGTAGCGATCGCGTGCGGCATTTTGGCGGGTGTGGCCTCGGGTTTCGGCCTGCCCTACATGGTGAAGAAGGTCTTCCCCGTGATCTTCGCGCAGGATGCGGTGCCGCTGACATCCTGGGAGTTGACCCTCGTGACGCTATGGATTCCGGCGGTCTTTTTGGTGCGCGGCGTGGCGACGTATTTTAATACCTACCTCATCCAACTCGTGGGCACGCGCGTGCTCGAGGCCATCCGGCTGGATTTCTTCCGCAAGCTCCAGATTTTGCCGCTGTCGTTTTTCCAAAAAAACTCGACCGGCGACCTGCTCTCCCGCGGTCTGGCCGATGCCAACCAGCTCCAGTTTACGCTGACGACGGTGGCCAACGAAATCGTGCGCAGCCCCGCCAGCTTGCTTGGCAGCATCGGATTTGTCGCGTGGACGGCCTACGAGGAAAAGGGCGTGGCCCTCGTGTTGGTGACGCTCGCCGTGGTGCCGCTCTCGGTGCTGCCCATCCGCTACGTGGGCAAGAAGCTCATCAAGCGCGCGGGTCAGATCCAAACAGAGCTCGGCGGCGTGACGAATATCCTGAGCGAGAATCTCGGCGCGACCAAGGAAGTGCGCGCCTTCAGCCTCGAAGCGCGCGAGACCGAGCGGTTTGCGCGGGCCTCGCAACTGCTCATCCGCGTGCAGATGAAGTTCGTCAAGTACGAGAAAGCGCTCACGCCGCTCATCGAGATCATCTCGGCCATCGGCATCGCGTTTACCCTCCTCTACGCGTACAAGGTTCACCTCTCGCAAGAGACGTTTATCACCCTGATCACGGCGCTCTACGCGAGTTACGAGCCAATCAAGAAACTGGGCAGCCTGAACAACGAAATGAAGCGCGGGCTCGGTGCGCTCGACCGTTTGGAAGCGGTGTTGCAAGCGCCGGTCGCCATCGTCGACCGCCCTGACGCCCGGGCGCTCACTCGCGCGAGCGGCGCGCTCTCGTTTGAAAACGTGAGCTTCTCTTACCAAGCCGGCGAATTGATCCTCAATGAGGTGACCGTGCAAATCCCCGCCGGCACCGTGTGCGCGCTGGTGGGGCCGACGGGCGCGGGCAAATCGACCTTTGCGAATCTGGTTCCGCGCTTCTTCGATCCGGTGGAGGGTCGCGTGATGCTGGACGGCCACGACATCCGCTCGCTGCGTCTCGCGGATCTTCGCCGCAACATCGCCATCGTCTCGCAGGATGCCGTGCTCTTCAACGACACGATCTATCACAATCTCTTGATCGCGCGCCCCGAGGCCACGCGCGAGGACATCGAAGCGGCGGCCCGCAATGCCTTTGCGCATGACTTCATCGTGGGCTTCCCGGCGGGCTACGACACCATCGTCGGGGAGCGCGGCGCGCGGCTTTCCGGCGGGCAAAAGCAGCGCATCGCATTGGCGCGGGCCTTTCTCCGCAATGCGCCCATTCTCATCCTCGACGAGGCGACGAGCGCGCTCGACAGCGACACCGAGGCCAAGATCCAGCTCGCCCTCAAGCAACTCGTCGTGGGCAAGACCGTGCTCATCATCGCGCACCGCTTCTCGACCATTCGCGACGCGACGAAGATTCTCGTCTTCGAGGCCGGCGAGATCGCCGCCGTGGGCAGTCACCTGCAACTCTACGAATCGAACCCGCTCTACCGGTCGCTGTACGACACTCAGGCGACGTCGGTGCAATAACAAGCAACCGTTTAGGAACTGCCCCGCTCGATCTTACTCCGGGCAAACTGGAGTAGCCGCAGGGCAGACGCAGTGGAGTCTTCCTTGCTCGTTTCGAGCCGGAGAGCGTAGCGCGTGGGAGCATCGAAGCCCGCTGAAACACCCGTCATCTGCGGCACCTGCCCGGCGGCGGCCCGGGCATAGAGACCTTTGACGTCGCGCTCGCGACAAGTCTCGAGCGAGGCATCAATGTGGATCAGTGAGAGCCAGTGCGCGCCAACGATCTCTTCGATCATCCGGCGGTTTTCCTCTCGCGGCGTGATGAACGCGGCGATCACCACCTGCCCGCTTTCGAGCCCGACCCGCGCGACCTCAGCCGCACGGCGAAGATTCTCCGCGCGATCCGCTTCGGTAAACCCGAGTCCACGGCAAAGCCCGTTGCGCAGGCGGTCGCCATCGAGCATGAGCGGTCGCAGACCGAGGGTCATTTCGAGTTCGGCTTGGAGCAGGCCGCTGAGGGTGCTCTTGCCCGCGCCGGACAGGCCGAACAGCCAAAAGACATGGGGGCGGTGGCCGCGCTGCCCATCATAGACCGGAGCGCGCTGCGGTGCATCTGCTTGCATTGCGTGCCAGACGCGATGGGGCCGGGACAGTTACACCGCGAGCCAGAAAATGATTTATGAGGTTATATCCCCATGGTTTACAAATTCGCAAATAACTCCCGTTTATTTGGAAACGTCTGCACCGGTTCTGCGTCATCTCTCCTCGCCGATAGGACCTCCAGTTCGCATCGGCACTCCATGATCAGCCACAAGCACCAGTGTCTCTTCGTCCACATCCCGAAGACGGCGGGCAATAGCATCAATCGCGTCTTCGGCGTCGGCTGGGAAAACCACAAGGACCTCGCCCGCTACCACGCGGAGATCCCGCACGAGACTTTCGAGCGGTATTTCAAATTCGCGGTCGTCCGCAATCCCTGGGACCGCCTCCTGTCGGACTATAACTACCAGAAAAAGAAAAGCCGCGAAAAGGCCTCGAAACTCTTCATGTTCGAGGAGCGCGGGCGCGAGAGAGACTTCGCGGCCTGGATCGAGGCCGCGCTGGCCACGCCTGACTTTTACGAACCCGAAAGCTGGGGCGGCGAAGTCTCGCCCCACATCCACCGCTGGAGCCCGCAGGTCGACTGGATCGAAGTGGACGGCGTCTCGCGCGTGGACTTTGTCGCACGGCTGGAAAATCTCTCGCACGATTTCCGCGAAGTCTGCGACCGCTTAAATCTGCGCGAGGTCCGTCTCCCCCATCGCAACCGTCGCCTGCACTGGCACTACTCGCACTATTACGACCGCACCACGCGCGACATCGTCGCCGACTACTACGCGCGCGACATCCAGCAATTTGGCTACGAATACGAGCACGCCGTGCTCCGCGTCGCGGTGCGCTGGCCATTCTCGGCTCAGCGGACACGACCCAGCCTAAATGATACCGTGGCCGCCCCTACGGGAAGCGTGGATCAAGCGAATCCGGCGCCGCCCATCGACGCCGACGCGACCGCCACCACTCGGTCAATCCCCACCCTCGTTCCGCAAGCCGCCAATCCTCGTAACCCGAACCCAGTTCCCACCTCACACCCCGTTTCACGGCCCTCCCCTCGCCCCGCGCCGAAAACACGCTGGCGAAGTCACCTCGCGCTCGCCGCGTCATTCGCCCTCATCGCCGGAGTGTTGACGCTCGCCGCGTTCAGCAGCGGTAAGCAAGTCGAGTCGCGCGACCTCGTCCGCAATGTCATGCAGCGCGGCTATGCGGTTACGACCCAAGCCCGCTCCACGCCCGGGCGCGATCCCTTCGTCACGCTTATCCATCGGGCCACTAATACTGATTTTCACTACGTCCCGCTGGGCACCGGTGGATTTATGGTCATCCCCATCACCACGCCCCCCGCCCCACCCCAAGGCCCGGCGGTATATGGTTTGTTGCCCGGACCGATCCCACCGGCGGACTCGGAGGGCCGGCCGATGTTTCGCTGGCGGTCGCCGCGAAGCTAACCTGCCGTGCTCGGCCTAGCGGGCCCAAACCATCGAAGCACCGCGTTACGGCGACTTAGCCGCTGCCGGCGCGGCCGGAGACTTCGTGCGCAACTCATCATTGATCGCACCAAGCAACGAACGTTCGCCTCGCACATCGTTGTCGAGCGACCAGATCATAATACCCGCGAGACCCATGTCGCGTGCGTAGCGAGTCTTAGCGCGGATAGTCGGGATGCCATTGTACCAAATGGTCTCGCCGATTTGGTCGACTTTTTCCGCCCCGAGATGCGACGCGAGGATCGCCGCATAGGAGTACGGCTCCTTGCGAAACGCCGCCCCAAAACCGTAGCCGTAAAAGGGCACGCCGAGCACCGCTTTGTCCTTGGCGAGGCCGCGCTTGAGCCAGTAATCGACATTGCTCTGCGCGAACTCCAGCGACGAATGCTGCCCCGGTTTATCGGGCGCCCAGGCCCCGGCACCGTCATACGCCATGATGTTGATGAAATCGAAATGCGCGAAAACGGAGTCCGGCACATTATTGCCGCCATAACCCTTCGAGAGCGCAGCCGTGAGGAGCTTACCCCGTGGTTTCAGCGCCGCGGCGAGTTCGGCGACAAAGGCCCCGTAATCCCCATTGATCGACGGCCCCTCGATATCCACGTCGAGCCCGTCGAATTGATGCGCTTCGACGTAAGCCGCGAGGCGCGCCACAAAGCCCGCCCGCCTCGGCGCAGTCAGTAACTCGAAATAGCGGGCCTGCATCGCTTTGTTGGTCGAGGCGGACCCGCCGCCGATGGAGATGAGTATCTTCACGCCCGCCGCCCGGGCGCGAGCGATCAGCGCGTCGTTTTTCGGGTGGTACGAGAGTTCGCCCTCGGCGTTCGTGGGATTTTCAAACGCCACGTTCAGGTGCGTGACCTTGGTGTAGTCGATCGTCTTGGCGAACGATTCCAAGTCGATCCAGGTCGGCACATAGGCCACTACTTTGGTCTGGGCGTGCGCCACAGTTACCCCGAGGAGAGCAACTGCGGCCAGGCAGCCGCACAGCCAGCGCGGCCTCATTTCCGGGCCAGCAGATCGGCCAAGACGTCCGGCTGAATCTCGCCCTCGACCGCGTGCAAGTGATGGAGGACACCCATGCGGTCCTCGGGATTCGACGACGAGATATCGAGCATCCAATCCTCGGTCTTGGGCGCGACGACAATCACCTCGTCGGTCCACGCGATCACCTGCGCGGCGGTGACAGAGCCATCGGTGAGGCCGCGGATAAAATACTCGGCCATGGTGCGGTAGTTAGCAGGGTTCGACATAAGAGCGGTAAGCAGAAAACCCCGCGCCGCGAAACTCAACGTGTTTCCTGCACCCGAATGCGGCGGTATTCCATTTGCCCGCGATCGCTCTCGAGCCCGATGGGGCCGGTCGCCGGCACGGAAAAAGCCTCCAGCAACACCTCGCCATTGCACGTCGCGTGTGCGAGACCGCCACGCACCGTGACGACCAGCTCGTTCCAATCGAGGGGACGGTAGTTCTTCAGCCCAAAGAACGGCCCCGCGATCAGAAAATCGCGCACCTGCACCTGCGGCTCGCGGATGTACACGCCGCTGTCGGCGTTGGGGCTCGCGCGAAACTCCAGCTTGAGCACGAAGTCCTTTTCAAATTTCCGCGTCGTCCACAGCTTCGTTGCGACACGCTCCTGTCGCGACACCAGCGTCACGATCCGGCCATTGCGCACCGCGTAGCGCGCATCGTCCGTCACGGTCTTCGCGCCAAACTCCGGCTTGTCCGCATACGTCCAGCCCGTGAGATCCCGGCCATTGAAGAGGCTTTCGAAGCCCGCCTCCGGCTTGAAGTCATCGGCCCATGCGGGCACGAGGCCGAGCGTCTCCAGGACGGGCTGCAGCGCATCGCGCCACTTGGAGTAGCCGATGCCGTTCGGATGGAGCAGATCGGGAAACTCATCGATCTTCGCCTCGCCCTGCGCATTCGCGAAGAGCGACCACGTATCGAGAAAAGTCACCTGCGGCTCGTCCTTGATCGCGGCAAAATAGAGCTGGTTGATCTTCTTGATCTGGTCCGCCGGCCGGCGCATCGATGCGGAGCTCGGAAACACATTGCAGAGCACCACGGGCATCTGCGGGTTGTGCGCCTTGAGTGCCGCGAGGATCAGCTTGAGGTTGCCGGCGATGACTTCCGGCGTGGCTTTTTCCTCGAGGTCATTCGTGCCGATGAGGAGCACCACGCCGCGCGGATTGAGCGCCGTCACATCGCCGATGCGCAGGAGCACACCGCGCGTCGTATCGCCACTGATGCCGCGATTGACGACCTTGTTGCCGAGGAAGAGCGCATTGAGCGACGTGTTCCACCCCTGCGTGATCGAGTCGCCGAGAAACACGATGGCGCCCTGATCCACCTTCACCCGCCCCGCCCACCGCGTCCGCGACTCCAGCCAAAGCTTCTGAAACCAATCAAACCGCCGAATCGGCCCCGCCCCCGGCAACCCCTCATCCGTCGCCGGAATCGCCAGCGGCGAAGCGTCGGCCGCACCCCTCGGTGTAACGGTAGTCGGTGCCGCCGCCGAGGAACTCGCCGGCTGCTGCGCCAACGCCGATAAAGAGAGCAGCGCACTCGCGCCCGCCCAAAGGAAGAAACGGGGTGATTTCATGGGGTACAAAACGGAAGCACACTCTAATTCACTTGCGAAGCCTGTTTATACGCTGGCGCAGGTTTTTGCCTAAACAGCAGCGGATATTTTCTGGTAGCCGCGAGCGTGAGCGAGTGGCCGGCCGCACCACTCGCTCACGCTTGCGGCGACGACCTCAATCAACCCTCTATGGACCCACTCCTTTCCGACTCACTTCGTCCAAGAGCGATTTCCCACCTCCGCCAGCGGTACGCATCCCTTGTAGGGACCAGGCACCGGATCGTAGTGCAGCACATTGCGCCCGACGGGCTCGGAGGTGAAATAGCCGACGATGGTGAGCTCTTTGATCTGGGCGAAGAAGCTCTTCGGCTGCTTCTGCGCGCCGACGGCGATGGTCTTGAGCAAGGCGTCTTGTTGGTCGGCGGTGAGTGCGGTGAAGCCCCGCTGGTGTGTGGCCACGCTGCTCGCCTCGACGGCCGCGAGGCCGCTGGCGAAGAGCTTGCGATCCTCGTCCGTCATGTACTTGCCATACATGAGATCGATAAAGGCCGGCACGCCCGCATCGAGCGCCCCGGGCGTATCGGTGCGCGGCAAGATGCGCTCAGCCACCGCGCCGACGGTGGCGATCTGCTCACCGGTGAGGTAGGCTGGCTTCGCGCCGGTCGTCGGCACCGTCTGGGCCTCAAGCACGCCCGTGACAAATGAGGGCGTGAGCGCGACCCCGAGGAAGATCGCCGCCCGACGCAGCGCCTCACGGCGCGTGATCAGCGCGGGATCGCCCATCGGGGCTTCGCGCGTGGTCGAAGAGGACGAGGACGAAGACGGGGTGGAAAAATGAGTGTTCATCGTGATGGTCTTTGGTGTTTCCCCAGATCAGATATTCCCCTTCTTCATCTCGCCGACGGCGTGGTCTACCGCGCGGGCGGTGAGCGCCATGTAGGTGAGCGAGGGATTCACGCACGACGACGAGGTCATGCACGCCCCGTCGGTCACAAAGACATTGGGCGAGGCGTGGACCTGATTCCACTTGTTGAGCACCGAGGTCTTCGGGTCGCGGCCCATGCGGGCCGTACCCATTTCGTGGATACAGAGGCCGGGCGCGCTGCCGTCGTCAAACGGCGTGACGTCCTTGAGTCCGGCGGCCTCCAGCATCTCGACCGCCGACTCTTTCATGTCCTTGCGCATGGCGAGTTCGTTGGCCTTCCACTCGCAGTTAAAGGTCACCGTGGGCTGGCCCCACTTATCGCGCAGGTTTTTGTTCAGCGTGAGGCTGTTCTCGTGGTACGGCAGGCACTCGCCCCACGAGCCGATGCCGAAGCGCCAAGGCCCGGGCGCGATGAGGTCGGCCTTCAACTTGGAACCGAAGTAACTCAGCTCCTTGATGCCCCGCGCCCAGTCGACGCGACTCGCGCTGCCTTGGTAGCCGAAGCCGCGCAGGTAGTCCTTGCGCTGCGTCTCCTTGTTCAGATTGCGGAAGCGCGGGATGTAAATGCCATTGGGCCGCTGGCCCTTGTGATAGCTGTCGGCAAAGGCATCGGAGATGCCCGCCGCGCCCACCTTGAAATGGTGGTCCATCAAATTGTGCCCGAGTTCGCCGCTGTCGTTGCCGAAGCCATTCGGGAAACGCTCCGAGGTCGAGTTGAGCAAAATGAACGTCGAGGCGATGGCCGAGGCGCAGGAGAAGATCACCTTGGCGTGAAACTCGATGACTTCGTTGGTCTGCGCGTCGATGATCCGCACGCCGGTGGCGCGGCCCTTGTCCTTGTCGTAAATCAGCGAGTTAACGATCGAGAAGGGCCGCAGCGTGAGATTGCCCGTCGCATAGGCCGCCGGGAGCGTCGCCGCATTGCTGCTGAAATAGGCGCCGTAGGGGCAGCCGCGGATGCAGCGATTGCGCGACTGACAGTTGCCGCGGCCATTGTGCGGCACCGTGAGATTGGCGGTGCGTCCGATGATGATCGGTCGCCCGCCCATCGCGTCAGCCACGCGGCGCTTCACGTCTTTCTCCAGGCAATTCATCTCCATCGGCGGGAGAAACTGGCCGTCCGGCAAGTGCGGCAGATGCTCGATGCTGCCGCTGATGCCGGCAAAGCGCTCCGCGTAATCGTACCATGGCGCGATGTCCGCATAGCGGATCGGCCAGTCGACCGCCACGCCCTCCTTGGCATTGGCCTCGAAATCGAGATCCCCCAGCCGGTAAGACTGCCGCCCCCACAAAAGCGAGCGCCCGCCGACGTGATACCCGCGCATCCAGTCGAAACGCTTCTCCTCGGAATACGGATTATCGACATCATCGACAAACCAGTGCGCCGCCGCCGGGTGGGTCGTGTAGCCCGTGCGGTTCTGCTTGAGCTGTCGCGCGAGCTTTTCCGGCGGGAGCTTATTGCGCCCTTCGAATTCCCAGCTTTCGGTAAACGCCGTCGGGTAATCGCCGTGCTTCACATCCCGCCCGCGCTCGAGCACGAGGGTCTTGAGCCCCTTTTCGGTCAGCTCCTTCGCGGCCCAGCCGCCGCTGATGCCCGAGCCAATCACGATGGCATCGTACGTGTTTTGTTGCGTGCCTGCGCCTTGAATATTGGCCATGGGGAAAATAGAAACAGGGTTGATCGAACGGGGGTCTAAATCGACGGGAAGATTTTGAATACCCCGCCGCCGCTCATTGCAACCCGGACGTTACGCGGTCGGGCGTGCTTTCCTGAAAATTTCTGCCAAACACGCATCATCATGTTTCGAAAGATCCTCAGCATGTTCGTTCTTGGCAGCGGTGCGGTCGCCCAAGCGGCAGCACCTACCGCCCAGCCGGACCCGGCAAAAATCTATCCCTACGTTGTACCCAGAACCTATTTCGATTCGGCACCGGCGAAGCCCAAGTCAGTGACGTGGCCGCTGGGCCATGGGCTGCAAGTCGCACTCGTCTACGGTCTCGACGGACTGGTGCGCAACGTCCTTACCGACGAGTTGCCCGCGATGGGGCTCAGCGTCGAGGCCGCGAAAAAGAGAGCCCTTCAGAATCTAGAAGCACTCGCAGCTTCCGGAGCCATCGGCCAACAGCGCTTCAATGGCCCCGACCAGAAGCCTTTTGTCCTGTTTGGTGGGCACTGGGCCGCAGCCACCTGCATACTCCTCCCCGGTCTTTGGGAGATGGGGGCAAAGAATATCGGCAGCCAAACACTCTGCGTCAGCGTTCCTCATCGCGAGGCGCTGCTGATGTTTGCCAAAGGCGACAAGGCCTATCTAGAGGCCATGCGCAAACTGATCAAAGAAAACGAAAGCGACGGGCGAAAGCCTCTCACTTTTGAGCTTTTCGAACTCTCAAAAGACGGCCTAAAGGAATTGAAGAACTAAACGCTGATTCTTACGCCCGCGCTGCACTAAGGAATTTCGCGTCTATTGTGTCGGTCGCCATCCACTCCGCGTTTGCGACCCTCGCCTTCGCCCTGCTCGCTCAGCGCATGATCCCCCTCAACGAATGGCTGCTCTTCGCCGCCGCCGCGCTCGGCATGGTGCTCTCACCCGGGCCCAACATGGTCTACCTCATTTCGCGCTCGATCTGCCAGGGCCGCCGCGCGGGCTGCATTTCGCTCCTGGGTGTGGTGACGGGATTTCTCTTTCACATCGTATGCGCCTCCGCGGGCCTGACGGCGATTTTTCTCACCGTGCCCTTTGCCTACACCGTGCTAAAGTACGCCGGCGCCGCCTACCTCTTCTGGCTCGCGTGGCAGGCCGTGCGCCCGGGTGGGGCCTCGCCGTTCGCGCCGCGCACGCTGCCGCCGGATTCGCCGGCCAAGTTGTTCCGGATGGGCTTCCTCACCAACGCGCTCAATCCCAAGATGGCGGTTTTCTACCTCTCCATCTTCCCGCAATTCGTCCACCCCGAGAGCGGCCACGTCTTCATGCAAAGCCTGCTCCTCGGCGTCACGCAGATGACGATCAGCTTCAGCGTAAACTTCGCGATCGTCATGACCGCCGGCACCATCGCCGCCTTCTTTGCCTCGCGCCCGCTCTGGCTGCGCACGCAGCGCTGGATCATGGGCGGCGTCCTCGGTGCCCTCGCCGTGCGCCTCGCGCTGGACGAGCGGAAGTAACGCAATGCTCCAGGGGTCGACCTCCAAGCTCCCAAAAAAACGTCGGAAATCTTCAGGCCTTTTACCGTTTTGGCTAAGCTTAAAACTTTTCTGGAGCTTGGAGGTTGGTCCTTGGAGCTTCCCCCTCTGTCCTAGAATAAAACGCGCAACCGAGCTTTTGCGCACTTGCCCGCTTCATCGGTAAATTCGCCCCTTCAATTCGCCTTCACCCGCAGGCGCGTCGTAAAGCTCCAGCGCCCTTTCGCGTTTTGGATTTTGATGAGGATGGAGTTCCTCCCCTTCTTCAGGCGCAGCGGCACCACATCGTCGTCGAGGCGGCTGCGGCGCTCGATCCATTTGTCGTTCACCATCTCACCGTTCACCCACACCTTGAGCCCGTCGTCGCTGCCGATGCCGAGCCACGCATCGCGATCATCCGGCACTTCCACTTCGGCCCACGCGTAGCCAATGCAATAGTCGTACGAGCCGATATTGGAGTTACCGAGTAGATCCACGAGGCCATCCTCCGGCGTCATCTTTTTCCAGGTCAGCATCGTGCCATCCAGCATCTCCTGCTTGTCCCCCGCCTTGGGCCTCACGCTGGCCGGACCCGTTTCGCTAAACCAATCGTTGTTAAAGGAATCGCGCTGGACCTTGGCGGAAACTTTCGAGGTATCACCGGCTCGGACGGCCTCCATCATCACGGTGCCATCCGCTCCCGTGCCCGCGATTCGTCCGAACACCTGCTCCGATACCTTGACCGCCTTGAGCACCAGCCAGCTTGGGATCGGTAAATCGACGCGAGCCTCCCCGTTGACCCATGCGGCATCGGCCACGAGTTGTTTGTCGTAAGCGCCGACGCCAAACGAATACGTGAAAGATTCGGCCACCGGCACGCCCTTTTCGATCGCCGGGACAAACATCGCCGAGCGCTTGATCGCCTCGGTGAGCGGGGGAATCACCTTCGGCGGCATCTCCGCGGTCGGCAGCATCTCAACGGCCGTTACGGAGCCGTCAGCCGCCACTTCGATTTTCGCCTCGATCCGCATGATGCCGTTTTGCCGCAGCCCCTCGGCTTTGAACATATCCGCGAGGAGGAGCGGACCCGCCTTGCCTTCGGCAAACTCCACCGGTCGCGTGGTGCGCAGGTAGTGCGCGCGATCGCGCGCGGTGCGAGGGTTGGCCGGGTTGAGCTGCCACAGCATGTCGCTCGCGCCATCGATGAACTGCATCACCTCGGTGACGCTGACGGCTGGCATGCCGAAGAGCGGCACGCCCTGTCGCGTCATCAGCATCATCAAAAAGCCGCCGCCGTTCATGAAATTGGACATCACTTTCATGCCCCCTTGCTTGGCGGGATCGACGACGTACCACGGCCAGTTGCCCGACTGCCCGCGAATATTAAGCGGCCCGCCTTCGCTCCCGATGCTCATCAGCACCGCAGCCACCCGCCCGGGATAGACTCGCTCCATGCGGCTCACGAAGGGCGTGAGATTATACAACAACGTGCCCACATCCTCCGCCCGGCGCGAGGCGAGGACGACCACCATCAATTCCGGCTCGGGCATCGCCGTGAGATCGACGGGCTTGAACTGCCCGGCCTGCACGCGCTCGAGGCGGCCGATAAACTCGCTGCTGGCGCGGCCCTTGGCCTCGCTCCACCGCGCCGCGCGCGGCTGTTGCCCCGCGATCGCCCGGTAAAAGCGCAGGCAATCCTCCGGCGGCAGCACGCGCATCGGCAGAAACTTGCTCGACGTCGAGCCCGTCCGCCACAGCGCCAGCGGTCCCATCACCTCGATCGGCTCCCCCTTAAACACCGCTCCCTTTTGGTCCTTCCACTCCTGCATCGGAGAATCGGCCGCCGACGCGACAGGGACGGCAAAAGCAAATAACCACAGGCAGGCAGTGACGACAGACCGGGGGGAAAGCAGCATGGAGGCGGTATAGGGTTGTTCCACCACAGCAATCTCCGCGCGCGGGGCGAGGCGAAATAGTTATCCTCTCCCGCATTTCCCCCCACCCGGTACTCCCGTGAACGTACACTGCGTTTCGCTTTCTTTTTTCACAGTCGGCTGCCATCACTCCCCCATGCGCCCCCTCCGCTCCCTTTCGCGCCGCGAATTTCTCGTCTCCTCATCCGCTGCCCTCGCGTTCACCGCGTTGGCCCGCGGCGAAGCCTCCAACCCCGCTCCCGCCCTCGCCGAGCCCGTCATCGATATTCATCAGCACACCAACTACGGCGGCCTGCGCGACGCGAAGTACAACCAGATCGGCGCGGCCCGCACTCACGCGCAACTTCGTTCCCACCAGCTCGGCATGGGCGTGACCAAAACGATCTTGCTCCCCGCCGGTCGCGCAATCGTGAGCCCCACCACGCACGGCGGCCGCTCCAATGGCCTCGAGGGCACCTGCACCTCAAACGAAGATTGCCTCGCGCTCGTGCGGGCCTTCCCCAACGAGTTTGCCTTCGGGGCCAACGAAGTCAGCGACCTTGGCGACGCCCCCGAGGTGGTCGAAAAATATCTGAAACTCGGCGCGATCCTCATCGGCGAGCAAAAGTTCGGCGTCGATTGCGATTCGCCCGCGATGCAGAAGCTCTATCAACTCGCCGACGCCTATCGCGTGCCGATCCTCATGCACTGGCAGGTGGGCATGTACAACGGTGCCTTCGACCGTTTCCACACCATGCTGAAAAAATACCCCAACGTGAACTTCGTCGGCCACGCGCAAACGTGGTGGGCGAATATCGACAAGAACTGCGACAACGACCCGCGAAAACTCTACCCCGTGGGTAAAGTCGTCCCCGGCGGCCTCACCGACCGCTATCTCAGTGACTACCCCAACATGTTCGGTGACCTCTCCGCCGGCTCCGGCGAAAACGCCTTCAAGCGCGACCCCGACCACGCGCGCGATTTTCTCACGCGCCACCAGGACAAGCTCATGTTTGGCAGCGACTGCGTCGACGCCACCGGCGAGCCCGCCGTCTGCTCCGGCGCGCGCCAACTCGCGCAAGTACGCCAATTCGCCCCCAACAAAACCGCCGAGCGAAAGATGCTCTACGAGAACGCGAAGAAGCTCTTCAAGCTTTGAGCCGCAAATCAGGCGCGGTGCCGCGACCGCAGGTAATTCCATCTCGGCTGAAGGCGGCGCACTCTATCCCGCCGCTAAATCACGGAACATTCGCTTTCACGCGCGCATCCCACTCCGCGCAATGAAAATCATGTTACCCCGAGTGGCGGCGCTGGCGCTGGCCTTGGTCGTGTTCGCGGGTTGTACCACCCGCTCGATTTCGAATTCCAGTTACGACGCCAAATACGCCCGCTCCGGGAACTCCGGCGGCATGTATCGCGGCGAGCTCTCCGAACTGGATGTCGTCGGCGTCGCGCCCGACAAAGGCATCGCCGAGGAAGACATCCGCGTCGCACTCGCCGAGTCGAGCATCGCGCGCCTCACACCAAATAGTCGCGTACTCCTGATCCAATCCGGCGCCGAATTCCCCGACGACGCGATGATCACCAGCCTGAGCTACCGCTACCAGGTGCAGCCCTTCTCCGGCATTCCCTCGGCAAAAGCAGTCGACACCCCCTCGTACTCCAAAGCCCTGCGCCTCGCCGCCGCCCGCGGCGGGTACGACAAGATCGTGTGTTACTGGGGCGTCTTGGAGTCAGAGGAGGAAAGCAAAGCCACGAAACTGATCTCGTGGGTGCCGTTGGCCGGCAATTGGCTGCCGGATGAAAAACAAGCGATGCGCATTCGCCTTCGCGCAGTGATCGTGGATGTGGCGTCGGGCCGTTGGACGTTCGTTTCACCACCGTCCGTAACCTCGAAGGCGTTAAGCTCGATCCTCACCCGCCGCAACACCGACCAGTCACTCGTCGCCGAGCTCAAGGAGGCGGGCTACAAAAGCCTCGTGCACTCCCTCGCGGAGAATCGCGGGTCGTGATCCACCGCCCTCGCGCGCGAATGCGTTTGAGGGCTAGCTTGCCCCGGTCGTCTTATTCCGGGGATGAAACTTCGCGTGCTGCGCGATCAACCGTCCCGGCTCGACGGCGGTGTAGATCTGCGTCGTCGAGATGCTCGCGTGGCCGAGCATTTCTTGGATGGCGCGCAAATCCGCGCCCCCCGACAGGAGATGCGTGGCAAAGGAGTGGCGCAGGCCGTGGGGCTTCACGTTTTTCTCGATGCCGGCGCGCTGCGCATATTTTTTGACGAGCATCCAGAGCATGACGCGCGAGAGCGCGCCGCCGCGGTTGTTGAGAAAAAATTGGCTGCCCGTTTTCGATTTCACGAAGTGAGGCCGACCGGACGTAAGATAGGTGATGAGCGCATCGCGGGCTTTGCCGCCGACGGGGACGATGCGCTCTTTCGAGCCTTTGCCAAAAACCCGAATGAATCCACCGTCGAGGTCGACCTGCTGCAACATGAGCGCGGCGAGTTCCGAGACGCGCAGGCCGCTGGAGTAGAAAAGCTCCAGCAGCGCCCGGTCGCGCAAAGAGCGCGGGTCGCCTCCCGTCGGCGCGGCCATCAAGCGTCCCACCTCCTCAGCGGAGAGAGTGCCCGGGATCTCGCGCGCAAGCTTGGGACCGGCGAGGAGCGCGGTGAAATCATCCTCGCGCACCCGCTCGCGCACGAGGTGACGCGCGAGCATGCGCAGCGCCGTGAGCTTGCGCGAGAGGCTCGTGGCTTTGTACCGCCCGCGATCGAGGGAATGCACCCACTCCGCCGCCTGCGCCGGCGTCAGGCTACGCCAGCCGGGGATCTTGCGTTGCTCAAAAAAAACGGCCGCCTGGTCGAGGTCCCGCCGATACGCAGCGAGGGTGTTTTTTGAGAGGCCACGCTCCAGGCCAATGAACGCGAGAAAATCCTCGATGTCGTTCGCAAAGGCTTTCGGAGCCCGGCTGTGATCGGCGCGCTGCACGTAAAATAAAAAGACGCCACCCGGAGGTGGCGTCGATGGACAAATATCAAAAGTCTCAGGCAGCGCAGCCGCCGGGACTTTTGCGGTGCTTAGTAACTACGGCGGCGAGGAGCCGGCACGTAATTGCTGTTCGTCTCCTTCATCCGGAAGGTGATGCGCGCCTTGTCGAGATCGTAGGGGCTCATCTCCATCTTCACGGTGTCGCCAGCGGCGATCTTGATGAAGTTTTTCCGCAGCTTGCCGGAAATGTGCGCCAGCACGATATGGCCGGTGGCATTCGCCAGTTGCACCTTGAACATCGTGCCCGGCAGCACGGCGACGACCTTGCCTTCGACTTCGATCGAATTGCCGTCAGCCATGGGTAATGCGGGGTTGGTTCGCAGCGGTGCGCAGAGTCATATTTGTTGGTTCGTAAAAGCCCTATGTAAGACAGCACCCTGCCGTCATAGTCAAGGTTTCCCTCTGACAGCGCCGCCGGTGGTTCGTTCGCCGCTGATTGGGCGACTAGGCTTGCGCGTCTCCTTCAGCCCGGATTTCAAAGACCATCCGCCCGCCGCCACGCCCTCCGTCTTCGCCGCCCTCATGTCTGAATCGCCTCCCCCGCCTCTTCCCTGCCCGTTTGAGAAGCGCTTTCCGTCGCAACTCGTGCGCGATGACGCGTTTTACATGAGTCTGGCCTATAATCAGGCGATCGACGCTTGGCGTCAGGACGAGGTCCCGATCGGCGCCATTATCGAGGTCGGGGGCGAAATCATCGGTGCCGCCCACAATACGGTCGAATCCGCCAACGACCCCACCGCCCACGCCGAAATCCTCGCGGTCACTCAGGCCGCCGCCAAGCTCGGCGACTGGCGCCTCGAGGGTGCGACCATCTACGTGACTAAAGAGCCCTGCCCGATGTGCTCCGGGGCCATGCTGATGTCGCGCGTGAAGCGTGTCTGCTACGCCGTCCCCGACCCCAAGATGGGCTGCCTCGGGGGCGCGACCAACCTCAACGACCTTCCCCGCGTCAACCACCACGTCGAGCTCACTGCCGGTGGCGTCTTGGAAACGGAATGCCGGGAGCTATTGCAGGCCTTTTTCAAGCTTAAGCGTCGGGCGGAGTGACCCTCGCCGCCGACACTTTGGCTTTGTCATCCCCGGCGCTTCGTGTCCTTTGAGTCCTTCCCATGGCCAAAATCGAAGTTAACAAGGTAGCCGAGATCCTGAAAAAGAACAAAATCGACCCTGCGCTCCTGCGCCAGGTGATCGAGGAGATGAACATGGCCGCTCAACCCGAAGGCGACGAGGGCGAGAAGCCGCCGGCCGTCAAGAAGCAGTTCGTCATCGTCGTGAGCGACCCCGAGGGTCGGCTCCCGAAAAACGATTTCGTCGGCTGGGTCGTGCAGATCCCCGAGAGCGAGAGCCCGGCCACCGCCATGGAGCGGATCTTCCGCGCCTCATACGATTTCAACACCACGAAAAAGGGCCGCCTGCTGCCGGTGAAGACGGTCGGCGAAGCCATCGAAAACGTGCCGGCCAAAGCGTTTAAGGAGGCGGAAGTGTGGGTGAAGACCAAGACCCCCGTCCTCGTCGTGAAGACCGATAACGAGATTCCGAAGGGTTAAGATTCAGCTCGCGTGAAAACCGCCGCGCGTTCGCGCCTGCGTTGGTCGATCCTCCCCGTCTTGGGGTTGGTCCTCGGCGGCGTTGTGGGCTGCGACGCCAAGCGTCAGTCCGCATCGACGTCGTCCTCCGCCGCATCCACTGCGACCACCCCGGCAGCGCCTGTTTCCTATACCTACGAGGTCGTTCATTCGTACCCGCACGATCCCGGTGCCTTCACGCAGGGGCTGATCTTTCTCAACGGCGAGTGGATCGAGAGCACGGGGCTCAACGGCAAATCCTCCCTGCGCCGCGTCGAGTTTGCCACGGGCTTGGTCAGCCGGATCATCCGCGTACCGTCGGAATACTTTGCCGAAGGCATGACCGTGATCGGCAACAAGGTCTACCAACTCACGTGGCAGCACCAAAAGGGTTTCGTCTACGATCTCGCGACGTTTAACCTCGAGCGCGAGTTTGCTTACACGGGCGAGGGCTGGGGCCTCACCACGGATGGCAAATCCCTCATCTTGAGCGATGGCACGAATCAGATTCGTTTCCTCGATCCCGCGACGTTTGCCGTGACGCGCACCATTAGCGTGACGCGCGACGGCCAGCCCGTGCGCTTGCTCAACGAGCTCGAGTACATTCGCGGCGAAATCTACGCGAATATCTGGCAGAGCCAATCCATCGCGCGCATCGATCCCGCGACCGGCCGGCTCCTCGGCCTCATCGATCTCTACGGCCTGCTGCCCGACTCTGAGCGCACGCCCGACACCGACGTGCTCAATGGCATTGCCTACGATGCCGCGACCGACCGCCTCTTTGTCACCGGCAAACGCTGGCCAAAAATTTACGAAATCAAACTGCGCCCGAAATCATAAACGCCGGCGCCGTCGTGCCCCTGCGCAGCGATGGTTGCGGCCTTGCGTCACACCGGGCTGAGCCGCAAAAATCCTCCTCTCTTTTCCTTCCTCTTTTCCCTGTGGCCGCGAAATCCTCCTCCCAACCGCCTCCGCTCCTCTACGCTGCTACCGAGCACAGCCCGGACGCCCTCTACTTCGGCCGCGTCGGCGTGCCGGATGCCTTCGTCGCCTTTGGCCTCAACGGCAAGAAATACGCCGTCGTCAGCGCGCTGGAATTTGGCCGCGTCAAGAAGACTTCCGACTTCGATGTCGTGCTGCCGCTCGAGCCCTACACGCAGCGTGCTCGTGAGCTCTGGCCCCTGCGCCGTGTGAGCGGAGCCGAGGTGATTTTCCTCGTCGCCAAGGATTTCAAGCAGACGCGATTCACGGTGTCCGAGGATTTTCCCGCCGGGGTGTACGAGCGGCTCTACGAGCTCGGGCTCGACCTCGTCGTCGCCGACGGCGCGCTCTTTCCGCAACGCGAACTCAAGACCGCCGCCGAGGCCGCCGCCATTCGCGAGGGTAATCGCCTGAGCGCGCTCGGCTTCGCCGCTGCCGAGAAAATCCTCCGCGCGAGCAAAATCTCCGGCCGCAAGCTCCTCCACCGCGGCCAGCCCGTCACCAGTGAGTCGATCAAGTTTGCCATCGAGGTCGCGATCCTCGAGGCGGGCGGCGTCTCGTCCAACACCATCGTAGCCGGCGGCGATCAGGCCTGCGATCCCCACGACCGCGGCTCGGGGCCGTTGCGGCCGAATGAACTGATCGTCATCGATATTTTCCCGCGCGTCACCGCGACCGGTTATCATGGCGACATGACGCGCACGTTTCTGCGGGGTCGCGCCAGCGACGCCCAGCGCGCTCTCGTCGACGCCGTGCGCGCCGCCCAACTCGCCGCGCTCAAGTCCATCCGCGCCGGCGTCAACGGCCGCGACGTGCATGGCAAGTGCCTCGAAGTCTTTGCGGCGCGCGGCTACGAGACCAAGCGCACGCCCAAGGGCTCCGTGGGGTTCTTCCACGGCACGGGCCACGGACTCGGCCTCGCTGTCCACGAGCCGCCGCGTTTGAGCGGAGCGGTCGACTACATTTTGCCCAAGGACTCCGTCGTCACCGTCGAGCCCGGCCTCTACTACCCGGGCCTCGGCGGTTGCCGCATCGAGGACGTCGTGCAGGTCACCACCGGCAAGCCGAAGATGCTTTCCAGTTATAGCTACGATTGGGAACTCCGCTAACCCCCGCGCATGAAATCCCTCCCCGCCCTGCTCAAGAAAATCTCCGGCCTGCGCATTCTCGTTGTCGGTGATGTGATGCTCGACCGCTACATCTGGGGCGATGCCACGCGCATCTCGCCCGAGGCGCCCGTTCCCGTCGTCGATGTGTCGCGCGAAAGCTGGACCGCCGGTGGCGCGGCCAATGTCGCGCTCAACATCGCCGCCCTCGGGGCCAAGTGCTCCGTCGCCGGCTACATCGGCTCCGATGAATCGGGCGCGAAGCTCGCGCAATCCGTCGAGGCCAAGGGCATCAAGGTTATCAAAACGCCCGGCACCACGCAAACCATCGTCAAGACCCGCGTCATGGTGCAGCGCCAGCAGCTCTGCCGCATCGACCGCGAATCCTCACCGTCGGCCTATCGCTTCACCGCCGCTCAGGCGGAGGCACTGTTGAAGAAGGAAATCGCCGCGTGCGACGCGGTGATCATGTCCGACTACGCGAAGGGCATCCTCCACGATGAGTTGGTGGCGTGCGTCACGCGACTCGCGCGCAGCGCGGGAAAATTCATCGCGCTCGACCCGAAGCCGAAGCGCAAGCTGGCCTTTCACGGGCTCGACCTCATTACGCCCAACAAGCGCGAGTCGCTCGAACTCGCCGGCATCACACCCGCGCCCGGCACGCCGTTTCCTGCCGCCGAAGTCTGCGCGAAGCTCCACGCGCATTACGCGACCAAGCATCTCGTCATCACGCTCGGCGAAGACGGCATGCTGTTGAGCACCGATGGCGAGATCGTCCGCACGATCCCCACGGCCGCGCGTGAGGTCTTCGATGTATCGGGCGCAGGCGACACCGCCCTCGCCTCCCTCGTGCTCGCCCTCGCGGCAGGCGCGACGCTCGAGACCGCCGCGCACTTCGCCAACGCCGCCGCTGGCGTCGTCGTCGGCAAGCTCGGCACCGCCACCGTCACGCCCGCCGAACTCAAGGCGTACGTCTCGCAGAAATCATGAGCAAGGCGCTGTTTCTCGACCGCGACGGCACGCTGATCCTCGACAAGCACTACCTCTTCGATCCCGCCGGCGTGGAGCTTATCCCCGGCGCCATTGAGGCGCTGACTCGTGCGCGGGCGCTCGGCTACAAGCTCTTCCTCTTCACCAATCAGTCGGGCATCGGTCGCGGCATGTACACGATGGACGACGTGCATCGCTGCAACGATCGCATGGACGAACTCCTCGGCCTGCCGCGCCCCATCTTCGACGGCATGTGCATCGTGCCCGAGGCGCCCGATCAGCCATCGGAGTACCGCAAGCCGTCGCCGCGCTACATTTTCGAGACGATCAAGGACCACGGTCTCGACCCCGCGCAGTGCTGGATGGTCGGCGATCGCGAATCCGATATTCACGCCGGGCTCAACGCCCACATCCGCTCCGTCGCCGTCTGCACCGGCAAGCACGACGCCGCCGGCTGGGCGAAGCTCGCCATTCCGAATGTCCCGGTGTTCCACGACCTTCGCGCCTTTGTCGCTTCATTGACGTGACCCGGCAAACATAGGGCTTGGCGGTCCGCACGCCAGAGCCTCGTCCGTATCCAATAACTTAATTTCCCCCGCGCCATGCCTGAACTCGCCGAAGTCGAATTTTTCCGGAAACGCTGGGACCAAGCCGCGCGCGGCTCCGTCGTCACGTCCGTACTCACGCACGATAAGGCCAAGATCTTTCGCGGCACCGATCCCGCTGCCATTCGCACGGCCCTTGAAGGCGCCAAGCTCCTCGGCTCCGAGGCCGCAGCCAAGCAGATGCTGTTTCGCTTCAGCGGCGGCGCCTGGCTCGGCATCCATCTCGGCATGAGCGGCGACTTGCGTGTGGAGCCCGATCCCTACCCGCCCCGCAAACACGACCATCTGATTCTCTTCACGAAAAAGCACACGCTCGTCTTTACCGATCCGCGCATGTTTGGCCGGGTGCAGTTTCACGTGGGCAAGGAAGCTCCGCTGTGGTGGACGCGCATCGCGCCCGCCATTGGCTCGAAGGAATTCACCGAGCAGGCCGTCGCCGATTTTCTCCAGCGCCGCGGACGCGCGCCGATCAAAGCCGTCATGCTCATGCAGGAGCGCTTCCCCGGCGTCGGCAATTGGATGGCCGATGAAATTCTCTGGCGCGCCGCGATCCACCCAAAGCGCCTCGCCGGTTCGCTCAAGCCCGCCGAGGTTCGCACACTCTGGAAAGAGACCCGCAAGGTCGCCCAACTCGCGCTCGACACCATCGCCGGCAAGGGCGACCACCTCCCGCCCGAGTTGAACTACGATATCCCCAAGTCGTGGCTCTTCACCCACCGCTGGGAAGACGGCGGCCTCGATCCGAAGACCAAAACACCGCTCCATCGTGCGGAGATCGGCGGACGTACGACTTGCTGGTCTCCGGCCCGGCAAAAACTCTGACGATTTACGAGTTGGGATTTACGAGTTACGATTTATCTTTGGCGTCTCGCGCCCCTCGCGCTCGACGCCCCGGCCAGCCGCTCTTTTCCGTTCGCTCCTTTTTCCGCCATTTCCTCCACGCCCGACAATCCCTCACCCAAGCCGGCCCGCATGCGGCTCGACGAACTCCTCGTCGCCCGCAGCCTCGCTCCCACGCGTGCACAGGCCAAGGCCCTCATCATGAGTGGCCGCGTGCTGCACGGCACCGAGCGCCTCGACAAGCCCGGCAAGGAATTTCCCTTCGACTACGAACTGATCGTCGAGCAGCCGCCGCGCTTCGTGTCACGCGGAGGCGAAAAGCTCGCGGGCGCGATCGAGCGCTTCACCCTCGATCTGCGCGGCGCGCATGTGCTCGATGTCGGCGCCTCGACCGGCGGCTTCACCGACTGCGCGCTGCAGGCCGGCGCCACGGATGTCGTGTGTGTCGATGTGGGTCGCGCCCAACTCCACGCCAAGCTCCGCGGCGACGCGCGCGTCACGAACATCGAACAGGTCAACGCCCGCCACCTCACCGCCGCCCAGCTCCCCCGCGCCGAGTACGATGCCATCGTGATGGA
Source organism: Opitutaceae bacterium (assembly GCA_965227745.1). Taxonomy (GTDB): domain Bacteria; phylum Verrucomicrobiota; class Verrucomicrobiia; order Opitutales; family Opitutaceae; genus GAS368. Next base: position 2,159,856 of record OZ245769.1, read on the forward strand.
TCTCTCATTCATCTCGCTGCGCGCCGTGCTCCCCGCCGTATGGCCGCTGCTGCGCGTCGGCGGCACGCTCGTCGCCCTCGTAAAACCACAATTCGAAGCCGGCAAAGCCGAAGTCGACAAAGGCCGCGGTGTCATCCGCGACACCGCCGTGCAAGACGCCGTCCTCACCGGTATCCGCGATTTCGCCCTCGCCCAACTCACCGGCTCCACGCTGGTCGGCACGATGGACTCTCCGATCACCGGCACCGACGGCAACCGCGAATTCCTCCTCTGCCTGCGAAAGCAGCAGACCAACAAGCCCTGATTTATTACCGCGAAGAACGCGAAGAGCCGCGAAAGTTCTCTCGATCTTCGCGCCTCTTCGCGTCCTTCGCGGTTAATAGATTCTTCGCCCTCTTCTACCTCTCTCGCTCTCTGCTTTTCGTGTCTTTCATGTGTTTCGCGGTTAACAACTGCCTTCCTCTCCGTGGTTTTCTGCCGCTAGTCTCGTACTCCCGCATTTGATGAAACCCATCCGCAAACTCGCATTCGTGGTGAACGAGGAAAAGGCCGGCGCACCCGCGCTCGCCCGTGAACTCATCGCGGTGGCTCGCGATTTGAAGGTCACGCTCAAGCAGACCACGCGCTTCTCCGTGCCGCGCGGCTGGCTGCGCGGCTTCGATGCGTGCTGCGTTATCGGTGGCGACGGCACGCTCCTCGGCGTGGCCAACGAAGCGGCGCGCGAGCAAGTCCCCATCATCGGGGTCAACCGCGGCAGCCTCGGTTTCCTCACCACGTTTTCCGCCGACGAGGCGCGCTCGCAGTTCGCCGGACTCCTCGCCGGCGGCTTCCGCATCGCTCATCGCGCGATGCTCGACTGCTCCACGCGCCCTGGCGCGCATGATCTCGCGCTCAACGACGTCCTCATCAAGGATGAGATCAACTCCCGCCTCGTCCGCCTCGAGGTCTTCGCCGATGGCGAACTCGTCACCGACTACATCTGCGATGGTCTCATCTTCAGTACTCCCACCGGCTCCACCGCCTACAATCTCGCCGCTGGCGGACCCATCATTCACCCCGCCGCCGGCGTCATTGCGATGACCCCCATCTGCCCGCACACGCTGAGCAATCGCTCCATCATCTTTCGCGATCAGGTATGCCTCCGCATCTTCAACCGTACCGACCGCAGCGCGCGCCTCCTCGTCGCGATGGACGGCCAGCGTAATCTCAAGGTCAGCGCCAATTCCCCGGTCGAGATCACCATCGCCAAATCTCGCCTGCCGCTCGCCCAGCGCATCGACTACTCGCACTTCTCTGTGGTCCGCACCAAGCTGAAGTGGAACGGCGGGCTCATCGAAAAGCGCTGAGTCCACACACGTAACATGGGTTCACTTTCCACGGATCTTTTCGACTACCCGCTCCCGCCGCATCTCATCGCGCAGACGCCCGCGGCGCGGCGTGATCAATCGCGCCTCCTCGTTGTCGACCGCGCCACGCGCACATTCGCGCACCGTTCCTTCGGCGACCTGCCCGAGTACCTGCGCAGCGGCGATACCCTCTTCCGCAACAACGCTGCCGTTCTCCCCGCTCGCCTGCACGCCCGCCGGCCCACGGGGGGACAAGTCGAGTGCTTCCTTCTTCGCCCCATCGACGGCGAGCGCGTTTGGCGCTGTCTCATCAAGCCTGGCAAGAAGCTCCCCGTCGGCGCCACCTTCGCGCACCCCGACGGCGCCTTCGCCGGCGAGATCGTGGAAAAGTTCGAGGATGGCTCCGCCCTCGTGCGCTTCACCACGCCCAGCGACGAACCCATCACGAACGTCGCCAACCGCCACGGCGAGGTCCCGCTTCCGCCCTACATCGAGCGCACCGACACTTCGCGCCGCACCGAAGACCTCTCGCGTTACCAGACCGTCTATGCCGATCGCGCCCGCCAGGTCGCTGTCGCCGCGCCTACCGCCGGTCTGCACTTCACCCCCGAGCTCTTCGCCACCCTCGCCGCGCAGGGCATCCGCACCGAGGAGAGCACGCTCCACGTCGGCCTCGGCACCTTTAAGCCGATCATGACGCCCACCGTCGAGGAGCACGCCATCCACCGCGAGCTCTACGAGCTCCCCTCCGCCACGCAGCGCGCGCTCTTTCCCCCGTTCACCGGCCGCCGTATCGCCGTGGGCACTACGAGCGTCCGCAGCATCGAGCACTTTCTCGCGCACCAGCCCGCTCCGCTCGCCAGCGGGCAGACGCACGTCGCCGAGGCCGACACTTTCATCTACCCGCCGCGCCACTTCCGCGGAGTCGACGCGCTCATCACTAATTTTCACCAGCCGCGCTCCACCCTCCTCTGCCTCGTCGCCGCCTTCCTCGCCCCCGGCTCGACCGACGGCATCGCGTGGCTGCGCGAGATCTACGCCGAAGCCATCGCCCGCGAATACCGCTTTTTCAGCTACGGCGATGCGATGCTGATTGTGTAACTAAATTCCGGATACACTGCGATAACACCCTAATCCCCCGTCGCCAGGCAGGAGCATCGCGCCTCAGTTCGCTCGCCCCTCATCTCGGAAATCACCTCATCGCTTCATATGTAACTTTTTTAGTTGCATTTGATCCAACCTTCCTTTTTCTCTCCTTTCGTCAGCCAACACTATCACTCACTCCAACCAACTTCCTTATGAAAACTCGTACCTCCCTCCTCGCCCTCGCGGCTCTTGTCGCCGGCCTCTCATCTCCCCTCTCGGCCGCCGTCGAGAGCTACAAGATCGATTCCACCCACTCCACCATCCAGTACAGCCTGCGCCACTTGGTCTCCAAGTTCACCGGCTCCTTCTCCACCGTCTCCGGCACGATCACGGTCGACCGCGACAACCTCGAGAAGAGCAAGGTCGAGGCCACCATCGACATCGGCTCCGTCAACACCGCCGATGAAAAGCGCAACGCCCACCTGAAGAGCCCCGACTTCTTCGACGCCGTGAAGTTCCCGTCGATGAAGTTCGTGAGCACTTCGTGGAAAAAGACCGGCGAAGACACCTACGATGTCACCGGCAACCTCACCATCAAAGACGTAACCAAGCCCGTCGTCCTCAAGACCAAGGTCCTCGGCTTCGGCGAAGGCATGGGCGGCACGCAGGTCTCCGGCTGGGAGGTCACCGGCGCCATCAAGAAGTCCGAGTTCGGCCTCGCCGGTCCCGCCATGCTCGGCAAGGTCCTCGGGGACGACGTCGCGATCAACATCGCCGTCGAAGCCGGTTTCAAGAAGTAAGCCGCCTTCCGGTTTTACCCGCTCTCGTTCTCTCCAGGACGGCCCCGCAAAGGCCGTCCTTTCTTTTTTCCCCGCGCGCTCCACACTGTCTCTCCACCGCATGACCGACGACGCCCTGCAAACCCTCATCGAAGACGCCACCGCCGATTTCGCCCTCGGCGATACCGATGCCGCGCTTGAAAAGCTCAACCGCGCCACCGCCGCCGCCCCGCAGTCCTTCGAAGCCTGGCACGCCCTTGCCGAGGTCAACTTTTCCCTGCGCCGTCTCGACGCCGCCCTCGCCGCCGCGGACAAGGGCCACGCCCTCCGCCCCGCCGACCTCTTTATCAATACCACGCTCTCCCGCATCTGGATGGAGCGCGGCGACAAGCCCAAGGCCGAGCACTACGGCGCGCAGGCGCGCATCGCCGATTGGAAAGAGCAACTCAAAAATCCCCCTCCGCCCGGCTCTCCCGGCCTGTCTTGAGGCCGTTGACACTGCTCCCGCCGACCCGGTAATTTCGACCCCCTATGGAATCCCCGGCCTACGTGTTGGAATTCGAAAAGCCGCTCCGCGAGCTCACCAAGCAGCTCGACGAGCTGCGCCAGCGCTCCATCGAGACCAACGTCGATGTGGCGAAGGAGATTCGCGCCATCGAGACCAAGATCGAGGCCACGCGCCGCGACATCTATTCCAACCTGACCCCGTGGCAAAAGGTCCAGATCGCCCGCCACCCGAAGCGCCCCTACGCCCTCGATTACGTCCGCATGATCTGCGAGGACTTCCAAGAACTCCACGGCGACCGCCAATTCAAGGACGACCAAGCCCTCATCGGCGGCACCGCGTTTTTCAACGGCGACGCCGTCATGATCATCGCCCAGCAAAAAGGCCGCGACCCCAAGGAGCGTATCGCGCGTAACTTCGGCATGCCCCAACCCGAGGGCTACCGCAAGGCCCTCCGCCTGATGAAAATGGCGGAAAAGTTTAGCCTGCCCGTCCTCACTTTCATCGACACCCCCGGTGCCTTCCCGGGCGTCGAGTCCGAGGCCCGCCACGTCTCCGAAGCCATCGCGGTCAATCTCCGCGAGATGGCCATGCTCCGCACGCCCTCCATCTCCGTCGTCGTCGGCGAAGGCGGCTCCGGCGGCGCCCTTGGCATCGGCGTCACGGATCGCGTCCTCATCTTCGAAAACAGCTACTACTCCGTCATCTCGCCCGAAGGCTGCGCCGCCATCCTCTGGAAAGACGGCGCCGCCGCGCCCAAGGCCGCCGAAGCCCTCAAGGTCAGCGCCAACCACCTCGAGGAACTCGGCGTGGTCAACGAAGTCGTCGCCGAGCCCTCCGGCGGCGCGCACAACGACCCCGCCCAAGCCGCCGCCGCCCTCAAGTACGCGCTGCACAAGCACCTCAACGACCTCCGCGCCCTCGACACCGACAAGCTCCTCGACACCCGCTACGACCGCTACCGCCACCTCGGCGTCTACGAAGAGTCCGGCGTAGTGAAAAGCTGAATACGGTTCAACCGATCGCGGATTAGCCCCTCTCAGTTAGGAGCCTGCTCGCAGGCGATCCCTCACCGCATTCCCCGTAGCCGCGAGCGTGAGCGAGTGGTCCGAGTCCGCGCATCCTTCCCTTAGCCGCAAGCGCCAGCGTGCGTGCCGAAGTCAGCGCATTCCCGTAGCCGCGAGCGCCAGTGAGTGGAGGTTTGCGGCCTGATGGCCGCGCCAGCCAATGGAGGCATTCGCGCTGGTAGCCGCGAGCAACCGTGTCAGGAAGCTAGCAAAAAGTGAGGGTCTTTGAGCAAAAGATTGAGGACCTCGATGAGCCGACGGGCGATGGCGATGAGAGCAACCTTGGCCGGTTTACCACGGGCGCGAAGGCGGGCATAAACCGGGTGGAGCACGGGGTTGTGGCGACTCGCGCTGAGCGCCGCCATGTAAAGCACGCGGCGCAGGGTGGAGCGACCGTGCTGGATGTGACGAGGGCCCTTGCGAGTACCACTGTCGTCACAGTAAGGGGCTAGGCCGCAAAGCGCCGCGGCCTGACCAGGCTCGAGCTGACCGAGCTCGGGCAGATCCGCCCAGACGGTCCAGGCGGTGACCTTGCCGACGCCCTTGATCTGACGCAGACGGGCGATGTCGCGGCAGGTCGGGGTGTCCGCCTTAATCAAGGCTTCCATCTGGCGTTCGAGGGTTTTGAGTTGCTCGGCCAAGACCAGCAGCCGGGCCTCGGACAGCTCGCGCAGCACCGGTTCCTCCGGCAGGTGCTCCCGGTAGTTCTGCTCCAGCAACTGCACCGCCAGCACATGCTCGCGGGCGCGCAGCAGGCCGCGCAAGCGCTGCCGCACCGCATTGGGTGGCACACTGGCGCAAGGCCGCCGCTCCGTGCCAAACGCACTTAGGAGCGCGCAGTCCAGGCGGTCCGTCTTGGCGAGTTGGCCGCGGCTTTGCGCATACGCTCGCACCCGCCGCGGCATGACCGCGCTGATCTTGCGGCCCGTTTGCCAGGCCGCGCGCAGCAACGGCTGCTCGTAGCCGCCGCTCGCCTCACACACCAGATGCAGGTCCGCTGGCAGCGTGGCCAGCCACCCGCCAATCGCGGCCTCCTCGTTTTTGATCGGCCGCTTGAGGCCAGCCACATCCAAGTGATGCTTGGACACATCCACCCCGCAGTATATCGTTTTGTTCATTGGCAGTCGCTCCAGCTTGTCAGTCGCGCTCTTGGCGCCATCAACCGTTCGAGTTGCTGCCAGTGTAGTTCGCCGGGGTCTTGCTCGCAGACGGGCTCCGCGGCCCAAGCGTGAGCTCGACCTCTCGGCGAACCGTGGGCGGCGGTTGCAACCCGCCGCCCACTTCACTGGCCAAGCCCACTTCACTATGGTTCCGTGGGCTTGGCCAGCGAACCTACAAGCGTGAGCGAGTGGTCCGAGTCCGCGCATCCTTCCCTTAGCCGCAAGCGCCAGCGTGCGTGCCGAAGTCAGCGCATTCCCGTAGCCGCGAGCGCCAGCGAGTGGAGGTTTGCGGCCTGATGGCCGCGCCAGCCAATGGAGGCATTCGCGCTGGTAGCCGCGAGCGTAAGCGAGCCGCCCGCCTCCGCCGATCCGCCCCCTCGTACCCGCGAGCGCCAGCGAGCCGACCGGCCGCGCCCCGCATCCCAATCTCGCACCCCGCATCCCTACTCTTTCTCTTTCTCGTAATCTTTCTCTTTCGTCAGGGATCTGTCCGGCTCACTAGGGACGTAGAGCTTCGGACCGAGAGAAAGATTAAGATAAAGAAGAAAGAGAAAGAGCCACGGCCCCGTCCACCGCCCCATCTCGCCCCTCGCGCATTTTTTTGCACCTCTTGGTGCTTTTCGCGGCCACCCGGATCGAGCCCCTCTTCCCACGCACCTGCCCCCGCGTCCTCTCTCGCCCGTCTCCTCATCCCCGCGTCTCCTCATCTCCCCTTCTCCGCGTCTCCCTGTCTCCCCTTCCCCGCGTCCGCTCCGGCGCGCATCGCACGCCCCGCACTACCGCCGCACCGTCACCAACTCGATACTCCTCGCCGTCGCCATCGACGCATCGATCTCGATCAACGCCGCCGAGATCCGCACGTCCTCCGTCGCCACCTCGAAACGCCGCGGCATCCCATCGATAAATTTCCCCACCACCGGCGCCACCTCGCGCCCCAGCACACTCGCATACGGCCCCGTCATGCCCACATCGCACATAAACGCCGTACCCTTTGGCAACACCCGCCCATCCGCCGTCGGCACATGCGTGTGCGTCCCCAACACCGCCGTCACGCGCCCATCCAGATGCCAGCCCAGCGCCTGCTTCTCCGACGTCGCCTCCGCATGGATCTCCACGATGATCGCATCCGCCTGCCCCTTCAATTGCTCGATCATCCGATCCGCCGCGAGAAAAGGACAATCCGCCTTGATCCCCATGTACGTGCGCCCCAGCACCGTGAACACCGCCACGCGAAACCCCCGCTTCTCGATGATCAAGTGATCCTCCCCCGGATTCGACTTCGGTAAATTCGCCGGCCGGCACACCTGCTCGATTTCGGTAATCTCGTTCTCCCACCCCCGCTGGTCCCACACATGGTCGCCCAACGTGATCGCATCCACACCACAGCCGATGATCGACTTCGCGATCGAGCCCGTGATCCCCGAGCCCGCCGCCGCATTCTCCCCATTCGCGATCACAAAATCGATGCTCCGCTCCGCGCGCAACCGCTCCAATTTCTCCGCGAGGATATCCCGCCCCGGCCGCCCCACGATGTCACCGATGAATAACAATTTCAGCACACGCCCAACCTGCCCCGCGCCCCCGGAGAGACAAAGCAATTTTCCGCCTCCTCCCACCCCAGCGCCCTCCCCCTTAAAACCATCAGCCTGTCAAAGAACGAAATTGCCCCCCTCACCACCCTCCCCCGGCCGCGCCCCGAATCCCTCTCCCCCCAACCCACGCCCCCAAACCCCAGACCCCAGATCCCAAACCCTATTTCCAAAACCCAAATCCCAGTCCCCAAACCCCAGACCATAAACCTCACCCCAATCCCGCCGCCCACCCCGCCGCCCCGCCCGCCCCGATCTCCCAACTCTGATTCCCCAATCTCCGAATGCCTATATTTACCTATATTCCCCTTTAGCCGCCTTGAACTGTGGGAGGGGCTTTACGCCCCGACTCAGCGGCGCCCGATCTTTCTCTTTCCTCTTTCTAGTAATCTGTCTCTCCCGACACCTCCGTCTCCACCCGCGCCCCCATTCTGGTTTTCGTGTCTTTAGTGTGTTTCGTGGGCCACCTCCGAGTCCGAGGCCTTCCTTCCGTGTCATCCGTGTGTTCCGTGGGCCACTCCGTCCCAGTCTTCTGTCCCCTCCTTTCTGTCTTCTGCCTCCTGTCCCCCGTCGTCTGTCTCCTGTCCCCCGTCACCTGTCGCCTGCCGACTGATCACCACCGGATCAAACTCCCCCGCCGGCCGCGCCTCCAACTCCCGCCGCACCTCCTTCTCCGCCGCGCGCCCCGCCGCCTCAGTCGCCACCAACACCCGCGCCTCCTCCGGCACCGGCTTCCCCCGCTTCTCGCACCGCGCCGCCAGCTTCCGCGCGTCTTTAAACATACTATCCACAAACGCCCAATGCTGCCGGTGCGCCGTGATCGCCTCCCGCTTCCGCCGCTTAGACTCATCCGCCACCTCGCGGATATAATTCTCCTCCTCGCGCGTCGCCCGCTCCTCGCGCCGATCGCTGTCCCGCATCCGCGCGATCTCCCGCGCGATCCGCACCACCGCCCGCTCCTTTTCCGGCCCCGCCTCCATCTGCATCGCCTCCTGCAACAACTGCCCCAACGCCACCGCCGCCAGCCCCGCCAACAAATCCGCCGACACCGCGTCCCCGTCATTTTCCCAAGCCTGCAACTCATCGCGCATCAATCCCGCCGCCTCCCGCGCCCGCTGCATCCGCCCCCATTCGGCAAACCCACCCTGCCGCCACGCCGAGAGATTCACCTCCGTGATCGCCCGCCCCTCAAATTGCTCCGCCAACACCTCCCGCACCACCGGCAGCTTATTCAGCCACGCCACCAACACCCGCGCCGCCACCCCGTCCTCCATCCGCACATTCAACTCCTCCCGCACCCCCCGCGGCAGCCGCGCAATCTTCCCCACCCGCCCTCCCCCGCCGCGCACCCCCACTCCGACCTCTTTCTCTTTATTCTTTATCTTAATCTTTCTCTCGGTCCGATCTGGCTTCCCAGACCCAAGACCCAAAGCCCCAGACTCTTCATTTTCGGCGTTCTTCATAGGATGATTGTTTTTCATCCATCACGACCCTACCTCCCACCCCCGTCACGCCCCCATTCACCCCGCCCTTTGCTCCATTGGCTGTATTGCCTCCATTGCCTATTTCCTGTGTCATAAACCCGCCAACCGCCAGACACCCCCGGAAGCACCCGGAAAACTGTAGGTCGAGCTTCACGCCGGACGCCCCCTCGTTGTTTTAGGGGCGGGGGGGTCTCCCGGCGCCGTCGCTCCGACGCCCCTTCGCCCCCCAACTGCTGCACCAAACGGACCGAATTCGCACTCGGCGGTTGCACAACGAAGCCAGTTAAGCCCTTCACTTAGGCCGTCGTGGTGCATTCTTGCCGCGCACTTATAGGTAAGGGACCGTGGACTGTCACGCTCTCCTATAATGATTGCTCGCTTCACGCGAAGGTAAATTGTGACGCCGAAACCGACTACCAGCTTGGAAGGTTGATATTTTTATCCTTATATCCGTCTCATGCGTCCGCTTCCCGACCCAGAATTGTCATTCCGCGACGGAATGGATTATATCTTGGATTGCGGTCTGTGTCGCCGTGCTTTGGCGGATCCTCATCCCAAAGACCTTGCGCTGTTCGTGCGTGACGTCGCTAAACTCGTTCATCGGCTCACGGTGAGTTGTCACCTTCCAGAGTTTACCGACCACGGGTTGGGGCACCTTTGCAGCTTGCTTGAACGCATTAGCACTTGGACGAGCGATGATCCTCCAGGGAACCCTCAACTGCTCATTGATCGTTTCACCTCGGAGGAGTGTGCGACACTGCTTATCGCGGTTCTGCTCCACGACATTGGAATGCTGTCACAGCGGCCGGACGACATGCCGCAACCTGCACCGACATGGGCTCTGAAGGCTATGAACGACGTCCCGAACTGGGTTCGAGCAACGCATATTCTGCGGATGAGTGGCGTTGCCCGTCGTGGTTTGGGCCAACGCGTCGGCACACGACCTGACGACGCCGCCATCCAACGAGCACTTGCCGTAGCCGGGGCACATGGAAGCTGGCCGTGGGAAAAAGAATTTACCGTCTTGCCGACGAGAGATGGTGCATTGGCAGCGGTTTTGGCGGTAGCCGACTTACTGGACGAAGATTCCAACCGGTGCGACATTACGACTCTCTTAAACCATCGGCAGGGATCACAACTTAACCGAGCTCACTGGATTCGACATGGACTAACCTCCGGTAGAGTAAATGTGGTTTCGGACGAAATTGTTATCGCCCTTGCGTCGGTCCCTGACGTTGAGGTCGCCGCAATGGCGCCTGTGTTTTCCGCTCTGAGAAACCATTTTCGATTGGCGCTTCTATACTCCCCGGCGCTCACTTCAATCAAAGCCCATAATTTGAAGCCGAGATTCAACGTCAGTAAAGGTGTTCCGAATCTGACAAACCCCGACCTTATAAACTGGAACTTGGTCCCCAGTTTTGGCACCGCGACTGCGCTTAGGTTTCAATTATTGAACACATTTTTCCCAGTGGCGTTGTTGGATACTGAGAAGGCATCACCCGAGGAGATGATACAGGCGACGTCAATTCTTGAGCCGGTCGATCTAACCGAATTTCTGGCTGTACGAGGCAATTTGGAGCCACGATCTCCATACGAACAGGTAGCGCGAGCGCTTTCCTCCTAACATGCCCAAGGTCACTTCCGGTTCTCCGTTAGACGCGCTGACGTATCTGAAAGAGCGGGCTCAATCGGCGCACCTCGACGGCAATGGCGTGCTCGTAAATCATCTGGCCGCTATTGCTCTTCAGCAAGTAAGGACGGCCCAATCGTCACCGACGGTCACATCTATTCCGGTCTCGTCATGGGCTTGGGCCGCGATCTTCGCTTTGTATTGGCTGACCGACAGCTACATGCTTTACGAGGTCGATGAGACGTTAAGTAAAGCCGGTGCATCGACAGCGTCTGATAAGGCTTTGTTGGACCTCTTACGCGCCTATGATTGGCTCGTTCGTCAACCACTGGATGCAGAATGTGAAAAGCAAAAAACCGCATTTCGGAACTCGACAGTTGATTGGACAAAATGGACAGATGCCGCCGAATTTGAGGTCCTCTTAACCCATGCAATTGAGCTATTGTGGGTCCGTGATCCGCGCGGCACAGACTGGGCGGAAGTTGGAAGAGAGTTGGGAGCAAAGGTGCCTGATGGTCTTAGAAAGCGCCTTGCTGCCATCACACGACGCCTTGGGGTCCAAACTTCTTTTGCGGTTTTGGGCGCTCCTCTTGTAACCGACCTGAGTGTTGACCCGGACTGGGACACTGCACCGTGGGTACCCCAACTATGGCGCTGTGTTTTCGAATGCGACTTTAAGGGCGTTGAACAAATTCTCACCGCCGAATCACCTCGTCACACCACGACAACTCCCGCTGCCAGACTTTTGTTTGATATGCGGCACTACAATCGCCTTCGAGGTGTGTTTGGAGATCCCCAGGCGATTGGCCTCACTCGTCGGCGTTTGATTACGACGCTATCACCTGAACTCGTATTTCATGGCATTAGAGAAGAGCGCGCCAGTCACGTCGTCAGCGAACTTTATTTTGGAGCGGGACATGCTAGCGATCGTTTTTTTGGCTTTTCGATTGCGATGCTCCTAGAATTGGCAGCACTGCGCAGGTGGGATCTTACTGCTTGGTGCGACGCGGTGGAATTTCAAGCCCGCTTAAACGCAGAAGTGGTCGCGCGCGAATCTACGCAGGCTGACTTTGCAGACCGTGCGATTCGCTGTGCCGTCGGCGCTTTCCGCCTCGACGAAAAAGCCAAGTGGATCGAACCCGCGATGGCTCGCTTGGAATTTCTACCTGAGCCTAAGCTAACGGCCCTTGTTCACGACCTACTTCAGGCAAGGCCGGTCCAATACCATCGCGTCAAGCAGGTCATAATGAAAATTGGAGATGCGATACCTCCGGCACTTTACACCCCCGCTGCAACATGGTCCGTGCGTTATGTTGAGCACACCGCCAAAGTTGATCGTTTCGGGGGAAGCATTCAGCAAATTGAATTTCTTTTGCCGTTACTTTCAGTGTTACCAACAGATCATGAGGCTTGGGACATTCTTTGGCCAATTATCGAGTTTCTGTTTCGCGCCCCCCTTGTTTGGCAGGTCGACCATGGTCAACTCTTGCGCCGAGTGCTGACCAACGCTCCCCTTCGGTTGGCCGCTTCCGGGGTGGATTTGATGGTTGGAACCTCGGCCGACGAAGGGGGAAAGCGTGCCAGATGGCAATTGTTGCGGACGGCCGCTGAGCGGCGACCCGATCTCGGCAAAGAGCGAGCACAGGAAATAGTAAACTCAGCGCCTCTCCAAGAAGACCTTGCTTGTCTACGTGACGACGAATGGGCGAAGTCCTACGTGAAGATTGATGACGCGGCTGTCCGCGCGAAGGCGTTCGCACACCTCGATCGAATTCTACAGAAATCAGTAGTGGCAGAACGGCAGAAGGAATTTGAGCTAATGCCATTCGGGTGGGAGCTAATGTTCTTCGTTCGTTGGAGGGAGGATGAGCTGCCGTGGGTGCAGCGGCTCATCGATGCGATTGAGAACCCCAAGGTCCTAAGCGGTCATCTCGACCTCCTTTTGACCTATCTTCGAGCGATGTCCGCTGAAGGACCCAATTCATTCGCCAAGAAAGTGGCACCGCATCTTTTGGAATGGCTAAAGCACCCGCCATTCGGGATCGACCCAATGGAGCGTCAGTCCGGTGTCTTTTCGACGTTCATCTACAATTCGAGGACCCACCCGAGCATCCTAGAGGAACTCGCGCAGTTAGCAGGAACGTTGAGGTCCAAGATCGGCAACAGCATCGACGCCTCGCTGATTCAGTATTTGATGCGAATCGCTGCTCAGCCTCCTGTAGGAATCACCGGCGCTGCAATGAAACTAACGCTCGACCTAGCTTTGGATCATCCAGAGAAGCGGTCCGAACTCCTCTTTATTAGCCAAGCTCTGTTGCTGGCAGCACAGTTGCGAGCGACAACAGAACCATCCGCTTCCGAAGAATTGATGGATGGGTTTCGATACCCAACATGGTTTGCTTCGCCAACTCGCGAAAAGGTCGTCCCGCGCGAAGCCGTTTTAGAATTAGTGCAAAAAATTGAACCTCTCGTTGTAGCGGCTGTTAAGTCCGGGACCCCACGGGTACGCGGACAAGTGGCAGCGTTTCTAGCGGCACTGAAGGCTCGGGATTGTCTTACGCCAGACCTTTCCGCTACATTCGATCTACTACTGGGGGACCCACGTGCGAGCGTTCGCGATTTCGTGACCGGGATACTCTAAGTAGCGCTCGTGCTAAAAAAAGGACGCAAAAAGGGGTCAGGCGCGATTCCTGACAAAACGTCCTCTCGTTCTGCTCTCCGTCGATGCTATGAATGCGAAGGCTGCGGTCGGAGACCGGACCCCGTCCTGTCTCTCGACAGCCCCATCTCACCGCTGCGCTCCCCATCGACCGCCGGGTGAGCGCGGAGTCCCGCAGCCAATCTCCGCACTCCACCCCACGCCCACCTTCCCCTCCGTCGCCCGATTCACGCTACCGTAATTTGTATCCAACCTTCCACTACTCACGCCTCGCGTCATCCCACGCCTCCGCGTCATCCCACACCACCCCCACGCGCGCGCCATCCCCAGCGCCGCAAAAATTACCGCTACTTACCTCCTCAGTCCCCGCCCCCTGAGCCCCTAAACTCCCGCACCCCCGCGGGCAGACGCCCGCCATGCGGGTCTGCCCCCGTTGCACCTCAAACCGTGTGGCACGTGATGTCCGACACCGGGGCGGCCTGCCGCTTCCGCTGCGGCGCGGAAATCGGTGCCTTGGCTTTGGCGGGGACGCGCATCACCCCCATCGTCGCCGCTCGTCCTTTGCCTTGAGGCGACACTTTCGTTTCGGCCGCCGCCGGTTGGCGGGCCGTGCCGACCAGGAGCCCGAGTTCCTGGACGATGCTCCGGAGTTGCGTGGCCTGGGCGCTCAGCTCCTCGGCGGCCGCGGCCGATTCCTCGGCGGCGCCCGCGTTCGACTGCGTGACTTGGTCCATTTGCGAGACGGCGGTATTCACTTGCCCGATACCCTGCGTCTGCTCCTGCGAGGCCGTGGCGATTTCGGCGACGAGCGCGTCCACTCTGCGGGCGCGGTCGACGATCTGCTGCAGCGACTCCGCCACCTTGGCCGAGATCGCCACCCCGTTTTCGCTCTTGCTCACGGAGTCCTCGATCTTGCCGGCGCTCTCCTTGGCCGCCTGCGCGGAGCGCTGGGCGAGCGCGCGCACTTCCTCGGCGACGACCGCAAACCCCATGCCCGCCTCTCCCGCGCGGGCGGCCTCCACCGCCGCATTGAGCGCGAGGATGTTCGTTTGAAACGCGATCTCGTCGATCGTCTTCACGATCTTGGCGATCTCCCCCGATGAGAGCTTGATCGCATCCATCGCGCCCTTCATCCGCTCCATGTCGCCGGCCCCGGCATCCGCCGCCGCGCGGGTCTCGGCGGCGATTTTTTTGGCCTCGCTCGCGCTGTCGGAGTTGCGCCGCGTCATCGAGGTCAGTTCCTCGATCGAGGCGCTCGTTTCCTCGAGCGACGCCGCCTGCTCGCTGGCCCCTTCGGCGAGCGACTGGGCCGAGCCCGACACCTGACCGGCTGCGGCCGACACCTGCTCGGCGCCATCCGACAGACCACCCGTGATCACTTGCAGCGGGCGCGTGATGCTGCGGGCGATGATCCCGCTCAGTCCGACGCCCAGCAGGAGCGCGGAGACGCACACCACCAAGATCGTGCGCTGCGCTTCCTGCAGTTGGAAATTAACCCGCGGCCCCGCCTCATCTTGATCGGCGAGAAAGGCGAGTTCCAGCTGCTCCATTTCGTGATCCACGGTATCCCCGAGCGGAGCCATGCGGCGGTTGATCGCGGCCATTTCCTGCGTCTGGCGGGCGGCCGTGGCCTTTTGCAACTCCCCGAACTCCGCCGCGTACGCCTCAAACTGCTTTTCCGCCGTCGCGAGCAACTTCAAACGCTCCGGTTCTTGAATCGTCTTTTTGCCGGTGGCGATAAACTCGAGAAATTGGGCGCGACGCTCCGCGAATTGCGCGACGTCCTCGGCCTTCCCCGTGAGGCGGTAATCCTTCACCGCGATTCGCGCCTCGAGAAAATTCGACTGAATGCGCGCCGCGAGATTGCTGTGCCGCGCGTCGCCCCGGTACTCCGTAAATTCCTCGAACGCCTGGTGCAGCCCCGCATAGCCGAAGAACGCGATCACCGCTAACACCGCCAGCACGGCCACGAAGCCGGCCGTGATGCGCCGGCCCACCGTCCAGCGTTTCATTCCGCCATTCGAAAAGGCCCACGTTCCGCCCAGCACGAGCGCCAGCGCCGCGACTGCGCCCGCGATCCAAAATAGCACCGTGGATTTGTACGCCACAGGCGCTTGCCCGCTCTTCTCGACCGCACCGGGGGCGGGCGCGGCCTTGCCCTCCTTCGCCCCTGCGGCGCCAGACGCCTTTTCATGCGTCGTCTCGCTGCTCTCTTCCGCCAGCAAGCGAGTCTGCTCCGCATGCGCGCCCATGATCTCGACCGACCCCGTCGCGAGATCGTACACCGCGCCGACGACCTGCAGTTTCCCCGCCTTCACCGCCTCGCGCACCTCGGCGCTGCGCTTAAAAATTTCCTCGACCGACACCCACACGTTCAGCTTCACCGCCGCGGCGAGCAGCGCCGCAGCCCCGGCCCCGGGATTCGCGGCGCGCGCCTGCGCGACCGCCGGCGCGATGTTGCCCAACAGGTCCGGGATACTCCCGCCCACCTGCGCGCCCTCGACCGTGGCCTTGACGGCCCCGCAGCTCGTATGGCCCATCACGACCAGCAGCGGCGTCCCGAGATGGCCCACTCCATATTCGATCGTGCCGATCTCATCCGTGCCGGCGACATTCCCCGCCACGCGCACCACAAACACATCGCCCAACCCCTGGTCGAAAATCAGCTCCGCCGGCACGCGCGAGTCCGCGCAGGTCAGGATCGTTGCGAGCGGATTTTGCCCGGCGACGATCTCGGCGCGGCGCGCGGCGTCTTGGTGCGGATGCGTTGGCTTGCCGGCGAGAAAGCGCGCCTGCCCCTCTTGCAGTGCCTTAAGTGCCTCCGCCGCGGAGGAAGTGGTCGCGGCGTAAAGCGAGGAGGAAAAAAGCGCCCAGGCAAAAGCCACGCGCAGAACGAAAGTGCCGAATTTCATGGAAAGCAGGAAGCGATGGAGGAGGACAAACGTGATAGGAGAGCGCGGCGCACGCCGCGGGGTCCCATTGCTCCTTCTGCTCTCAGGTCTGGCACCTGCTCGGAAAAGACGGCTGCGCCCGAAGAGCGCACCAACAATGATTTCGAGTCGTGCTATCGGCTCATCTCGCCCCCGCCTTGAGCGAAAAAAGCTCTCCCTTTACGTCGCTTGCCCGCGCCCGCCCAGCGGATTCGCCGGCGGCAGCGCGCGACTCCGCTCCAACTCCGCCAGCCGCTGGCGCAGCAGCCCCAGCTCCTTCGAGCGAAAGCTCCGCTTCGTCTCTTCCAAGACGCGAATCGCATCCCGCAGCGCCTGCTCCAGCTCCGCTTCGCGTTGCCGCAGCAGCGTGACATCCGCCACGTGCACGGAAAACCCGAGCACTTGCCCCCCCACGATGTCCGGCGTGTAGGTCGCAATCGAGTCTCTGAATCCGCCTCCCGGCACGGGAATTCTCCGCGCAAAGACCTGCGTTTCCCCGGCCAGCGCCCCGCGAATGTACGGCAGATTCTGCTGGTAGAGCTCCCCGAGCAATTCCTCCATCCGCATGCCCTTCATCCCCTGCGGCGACCGGCCAAACCAGTGCAGATACGCATCGTTGGAAAAAATGCACCGCTCCGCCGCACTCCAATACGCCACCATCGCCGGGATGTGGTTCACGACGCGCAGGGCAATTTCGGAGACGGGGTGATTCATAGGTAACATCGCTGGCCACGGTCGAGCCCGCCCAGCCCTTGCAAAAAGCAACAACAGGGCCAAGAGGGTCGCCCGCCGCAAGTCTTAACCCACTATTCCTCCCCGACCTCTCAAAAAAAACCCCGCATCGCAACCGTTCCCCACTTGGCCTCGACGAGGCGTTCGCGATCCCCGCCGTTCTTTCGCGCCCGAAGACCCGCCCCTTCGGGTCTTCCGCCCACCTGCCCTTCACACCTTCCGCCGGCGCTTGCACCATTTCTAAACAGCCATCGCGTGCATTCTCACGCCCGCGTCCACCGCCAAGAAAAATCCCCGCGGTTTCCAGTCCAGTCTCGATTGCGGCCCTCGCCTCACCCGGCCATTTCCATTGGTGCGACTCCATCCTCGGCCCCACCCCACTCCGCACCATGATCACGTTTCTCTTCGTCGCGCGCCTCGTGATCGGAGCCGTCCTGCTGGCCTGCGCCATCCGTTATTTGGTTCTGCCGCTCAGTGCCAGATCCTCGCGCCCCCGCCGCCCTCCCGGCCCTCCGGCCGCTACCCACCCGCGCGCCTGTCTTTTCTTTGGCACGCTCATCGGCGCACTCGCCAGTTGGGCTGCGCTGATCTTGGTCGGCGGCTTTTTACTACCCGG
Organism: Opitutaceae bacterium; assembly: GCA_965227745.1. Taxonomy (GTDB): domain Bacteria; phylum Verrucomicrobiota; class Verrucomicrobiia; order Opitutales; family Opitutaceae; genus GAS368. The sequence continues at coordinate 2,177,439 of OZ245769.1, forward strand.
CCTCGACCTCATCGCGCGCAATGATTTCAGCACCTACCAAATCTGGATTCCCCCCGGCCAACACAGCACCCGCGGCCCGTCCATGGTCCACCCCGAGGACACCGACTTGATCGTTTTCATGCTCAGCTTCGTGACCGCTATTTCCTTCGTCGGCGCATACCTTATTTCCCTCGGCCTCCGCGCGCGCCGCTCGAAGTCCACTTAGCCCAGTCATTTTTCTTGTTTCGCGACGACCGTCACCGCTCTCCTCCTCCAATGGACCCCGGCCTCGCCCTTTGCGGCATCATCATGCTCCTAGCCGTTGTCGGGCTGCCGCTTTACTGGTTGATCGCGACCCCGCCGAAAAAGCCGCTGCTACCTCCCGAGTCTCCCACTTCTCCCTCGTCGCTCTCTCCTTCGAGAGCCTCACCACCCGCTCCTGCCGCCGAGATCGAACCGGGCAAATATCTCTTCTGGGGCTCGGCCCTATGCCTCGCGAGCGGCTGGGCCATGGCGGTTCTAGCCTGGGGCTTTCTCTTCCCTGGGCTAGGCCTCACCGAGCCCAATTATTTCACCACTTTCCGGATCATGGTTCCCGCCGGCAAGGGCTATGGTACCCGCAGCTATCCGCTGCGCCCCGAAGATATCGACCTGACCCTCTTCATCTTCGTCATCGTGGGGACACTCTTCCTCATCGGCCTCAAAGCCCTCTACACCGTCTACCGCCACCACCTCCGCCACTCTCCGTAGCGCCCGCTTCGCATCAGTCCCTCTGTGCCCTCGGCTTGGACCCCCTGTGACAAAATCAGCTTCCGCCCAAGCTCCGATTCCGCCGTCGGTTTTCTTTCCGTGTGGTCCGTGTGTCCCGTGGCCTGGATTTCATTCTGCATTTTTTCCGCCTCACCGCTCGTATCCAAATATCCACTACATTTCGCCCTTTCATCGGCCGCCACTTCCCCGCTCGCCCCCATCTCCGCGCCCCCTATAAATTACACTCCGCCGCTTCTTGCCTGCTCGCCGCCCCCACGGCTTTCCGCGTTAAACCTTTGTCACCCCCCAGCCGCCCTGCTATGAACACGAAGAGTGATGTGATCTACGCCCACCGCATCAAATCCGGCTCGCTCGCCGTCTTGGTTTTAAGCGGCACCGCCATGCTCATGATCCCGATGTGTACTATTTTCGGAATCATGGCCTTCTTCGGCGCCAAGACCGTTCACCTTAACGGCGTGTACGTGACCGGCCTCGGCGGTTTAATCCTTGGCTGCGTGTACGGTCCGGTGTTCGCCGCCCTTCTCGGCGCGTTTGGCTGGATCGCCGCCTATTTCGGCATTCGGCTCATTGGTCACTTTAAACCCTTTCGCATCGAGTACATCCCTGCCTTCGACGTCACGCCCGCTCCACTGGAAGCCACCGCCGTTCCTCCAGTCCCTCCGCCACCTCCCCAGCTCGCGCCCTCGCCCCCTTCGTCTTCCTCATAATAAGTGGGTGTGCGCCGCGGCCCTCCTCCGCCCGCCCGTTCAGTTTCGTGTGTTTCGTGTGTTTCGTGGGCTCCCTACTCCGTGCCCTCGGCTCAACCTCTCCGTGCCCTCTGTGACAAAGCCCACACTGCCCTGAGGTTTCCTTCTGTGTAGTCCGTGTGTTCCGTGAGCGACTCCCTACTTCCTCCTGTTCCTCACGCAAAGACAGTTCGCCCCCTTTTCATGAACTGAGTGTGTTTCACGGCCTTCCCTCTGTGCCCTCGGCTCGATCCCTCCGTGTCCTCTGTGTCCGCCTTGGTCCGAGATTTCCTGTCTCCCACCCCGGTCGCCCCCACCCCACTTTCCACCCCACCGCAGGCTTGCCTCCGCCCCTCTCACCCGTTCCACTTTCCGACTCTCTCTTTCGAGACCATTGCCATGAAAAAAGACACCACCTCCCCCGCTGCGTTTCCCCAGGCCGAGATCGGCCCCGAAATGAAGGGCTCTGACGCTGTCGTTCAGTGCCTGATCCGCGAGGGTGTAGATGTCATTTTCGCGTACCCCGGCGGCGCCTCGCAGGAGCTCCACCAGTCCCTCGCCCGCACGGATAAGATCCGCACCATCCTCCCCCGCCACGAGCAGGGCGGCTCCTTCGCCGCCGAGGGCTACTCCCGCGCCACGGGTAAGGTCGGCGTGTGCATGGCCACCTCCGGCCCCGGCGCCACCAATCTCGTCTCCGCCATCGCCGATGCCTACATGGACTCGATCCCGATGGTCGCCATCACCGGCCAGGTGTACTCGAAGTACATCGGCAAGATGGCGTTTCAAGAGACCGATTTCTACGGCATGACGCTGCCGATCGTGAAGCACTCCTACCTCGTCATGGACGTGAAGGACCTCCCGCGCATCTTCAAGGAAGCGTTCTACCTCGCCCGCAGCGGCCGCCCCGGCCCCGTCGTCATCGATATCCCGAAAGACGTCCAGCAGGCCAAGTTTCAGCCCGTCTTCCCCGCCACGGTCGAATTCCGCAGCAGCTACGCCACCGCCACGTTCACCGCGACGGATGAGCAGTTGAAGCAAGTCCTCGCCCTCATCTCCGAGGCCAGGAAGCCCGTCATCTACGCCGGCGGCGGCATCATCTCCGCCGATGCGCACAAGGAGCTCAAGGCCTTCGCCGAAAAGGTGAACGTCCCCGTCGCCACCACGCTCATGGGCGTCGGCGGCTTCCCCGAGACGCACCCGCTCTCCATGCAGTGGTTCGGCATGCACGGCGCGGCCTATGGCAACTGGGCCGTCGATCAGTGCGATCTGCTCCTCTGCCTCGGCGCGCGTTTCGATGACCGCATCACCGGCGACACGAAGTTCTTCGCCGCCAACGCCAAGATCGTCCATATCGACATCGACGCCTCCGAGCACAACAAGAACAAGCGCGTCACGCTCCCGATCGTCTCCGACATCAAGCCCGCGCTCACCCGCCTCAACGAGATCGCCGCCGCGGTGAAGTTCTCCCCGCCCGATACCTCCGCCTGGCTCACCCAGATCGCCACGTGGAAAAAGGAGCAGCCCTTCCGCTTCGAAGAGAGCAAGCACATCGTCCCGCAAGAGGCCGTGGCCGCCCTCTACGAACTCACCAAGGGCGACGCCATCATCACCACCGGCGTCGGCCAGCACCAGATGTGGGCCGCGCAATTCTACCGCTTCAATGAGCCGCGCCGCTACATCAGCTCCCTCGGCCTCGGCGCGATGGGCTTCGGTTATCCAGCCGCGATGGGCGCCAAGGTCGCCTGCCCCGACAAGCAGGTCATCGACATCGATGGCGACGGCTCGTTCGTGATGAACATCCAGGAGCTCGCCACCTGCAAGATCGAGAACATCGCCGCCAAGGCCATGATCTTGAACAACCAGCACCTCGGCATGGTCGTCCAGTGGGAAGACCGCTTCTACGGCAGCGTCCGCGGCAACACCATCCTCGGCGACGAGACCAACGTCGGCAGCCCCGACAACCTCGGCGGCCTCTACCCTGACTTCGTGAAGATCGCGGAAGGCTTCGGCGTCAAGGGCCGCCGCGTCCACAAGAAGAGCGAACTCAAGGCAGCCATCCAGGAAATGCTCGACCACGACGGCCCGTTCGTCCTCGACGTCATCGTCCCCTACACCGAGCACGTCCTCCCCATGATCCCCGCCGGCAAGACGGTGAAGGACATGATCCTGAAGTAAGCCGACCGCACCGCGCCACCCTTGGGAGCGCGGGCCGCTGGCCCGCCCCCCCTTCAAGCCCGGCCTAAACCCCCGGGCTTTTTCGTATCCAAGTTCCCCCGACAGCCCCGGCCTCCCGCTCTTTCTCTTTCCTCTTTCTCTTAATCTTTCTCTCGTTTCGAACGTTGGAGAATCGAACTTCGCCCCCGCCCAACGAGCGAGCCCCCCTCCAGAATCCGCCTCGTCCCCCGGGCTTTTTCGTATCCAAATTCCCCCGACAGCCCCGGCCTCCCGCTCTTTCTCTTTCCTCTTTCTCTTAATCTTTCTCTCGTTTCGAACGTTGGAGAATCGAACTTCGCCCCCCTCGCCCAAAGCGCGAGCCCCCCGCCGGCTCCGCCTCTCACACCACCGCCCGTCGCGTTTCTGCCGTTCTCGTAGCCGCGAGCGCCAGCGAGTGGACGAGAATCACCACTCGCCCCGCGTACCACGACGCTTGTTCTTCATTCCACCTCACCTGCCCACTTTCGCAGACTCAGCCACACCACCGCCCGTCGCGTTTCCGCCCTTCTCGTAGCCGCGAGCGCCAGCGAGTGGACGGAAACCCCGCTCGACTCCGCTTACCGCGAAACCTTCTCTTCGTTCCCACCACCCCCAGCCGCCCCGCCGGCTCCGCCTCTCACACCCACACCCGTCGCATTTCTGTCTTTCCTGTATCCACGAGCGCCAGCGAGTGGAGATCGCGCTATCGTTCAAATATCCAAAACCGCCAGCCCAAGCTCCGCCCTGAAATTACGCCCAGCCGCAGGCACGCGGAAGCGAATGCAATCTCCACTCCCGCGCCCGCTCCCACCCTCCACGACGCCCGCCCACCCTTACGCCGTCAGCGTCGCGATCGCCGCCTTATACCGCTCCGCCGCTTCGAATTGGTTGCTGGCCGTGCAGTCGAGGTCGTGCAGCAATCCATCGCGCAGGCCGTAGATCCAGCCGTGGACGGTCAACTCCTGACGGCGGAGCCAAGCGTCGCGCACGATGGAGGTCTGGCAGACATTCGCGACTTGCTCGACGACGTTCAGCTCGCACAGGCGAGCGCTCTGCGCGTTCTCGTTCGGCAGGCGGCAGAGGCACGCATCGTGTTTCTCGCGCACGTCCTGCACGTGCCGCAACCAGTTGTCGGCGAGGCCCACGCGTTCGCAGCGGATCGTGGCGCGCACGCCACCGCAGCCATAGTGGCCCACCACCATGATGTGCTTCACACGCAGCACATCGACGGCGAATTGGATGACCGAAAGGCAATTCAGGTCGGTATGGACGACCACGTTCGCGACATTGCGGTGCACGAAGACTTCGCCGGGCAGCAGGCCCACGATCTCATTCGCCGGGACGCGGCTATCGGAGCAGCCGATCCAAAGGTACTCCGGATTTTGCTGGCGCGATAGTTTTTCGAAAAAGTCCGGGTCGCGGCGCCGAATGGCGTCCGCCCATGCCTTGTTCTGTGCAAACAGGTGACTCAAGGTATCCATACCCCGTGAATCGTTTTCGCCCGCCCGAAAATGTCCACCGCCAATCAAGGCATGACCGTCACCAAAACCGTGATACACCGCCCGTCCCCATTGGTCACGAATTCCGTTCGCCCTCGCCGCCACCGCCACCACCCGCCGCGATATCGTCCACCCCTTCTGTACCACCCACGCCTCAACCTCCCTCACCCGCCCACCAGTAGCTGATGAGGTCTTGACGTTCTGGTCGCCGCGAGCGTGAGCGAGTGGCGGTTTGGCCATCGCCCAAATATCAACCGACGTTAGTATTAGGGGCTGTTTGTGAAAGAGAGCGCCACCGAGGTAGGCCGCCTGCTTGCATACGGTTCTTTCACAAACAGCCCCTAAGCCTTCTTCCCCGGCAACACCGTCTCGCACTTCGGGCAGCGCCAACTGCCATCATCCGAGTGCACCATCTTCGTATCGCACTTCGGGCAGCTCGCCGTCGTAAAATCGCCGGTGGTGATTTGCTGCATGATCTCGGCGCGCGCCGCCGGTGGGAGCGCATTGAGCTTTTCGAGCAGGATGTCGCCCGGCAGCAGCGTGAAATGCTTTTCCTCCGCCACATCGCGCGCCTCGACGTTAAACTTCCCGTTGGTCACGACATACCCCCGGCGGATATCCGCCGTGGCGAGCTCCGCATGGAGCGCCAGCAGCGGGCCGGACCGGATTAGGCCAACGGGATTCGAGTGACACTGCACGCAGGCAAAAGGCTTGGTCTCGCCCTTCCAGGAAATCTTGAGATGCACCGGCGCATCGGGCCCCGCCTTGGTCCGCGTCGCGATGACGCCCGTCTTCACGTAATACGCGGCGACGAGTTCCTCGAAGCGCTTCCACTCGAGCTTCGCGATAAAATCAGCCGTGAACTGCGCGCCGGAATCGGCCACCGCCGCCTCCTTGAAGGGCGTGTTCGAAACCGTCGTTGCGTCCAGGAGGATCTTGCGATTCCGCCCGCGCCAGATGAGGAAACCAATCGCGCCCACGACGCCCACGGCGAAAATGATCGTCTGCGTCGTGAAGATCGTGACCGCCGGCAGGTCGCCGTCCGGATCGGAATGGCGGCGGCGAAAAAAGCCACTCGGCACCGTCTTTTTCTTCGGCGCGGTCTCGGCCGGAGCCGCTGCTTCTGGCGTCTCCGCGCCCTCTTTTTTCTCGTCGGTCATCGCGACACCCGCGCCGGGCGTCGCCGCCGGATCGAGCGCAGTCGCCGGCGGGACGGTACCCGTCGTCGCCCCCCCGCTCGTCCCCGCGTTCGTGGCAACGGACGTTGTCGAAACCGGTGCCGAGGCCTGGCCTTGCTTCGGCGCTGGCGCAGGTACCGGTGCTTTCGCCACGGGTGGCGGCGTCGCCGGATTCACCGTCACCGCTCGCGGCGCGACGGTCGATCCGCCGGTCGACTTCGTGGTGGTGCGCGGTGTCGACGTGGGATTGACCGCTTTGATTTCGTAGCTCGGCGCCGAGGCTTTAGCCTCGGTGGACCGCGCCGCCGGCTCGGGAGTTACGGGGGCCGCAGCTTGCGAACTCCCAAATTTCCGCGCCTTGGCGATCTCCGCCGCCTCGGCTGCGGCCACCGCCGCATCCACCACCGGAGCTGCTGGCGTTGGCGTGACTGGCGTCACAACTTCAGGGGCCGGGGTGGCCGGGCGCTTCACGACTGACGTCGTTTCGTCGATCTCCTCCGTCTCGACGACCACGTTGTTGCGCAGCGTGAGCTTCACCTTCGAAAAGAACATCACCTCGCGCGTGCCCACGCGGATCGAATTGCGCGCGTCGCCGAGCCGGGCATACACCTGCTCCTTCGTGAGCCCGATGTAGGGCGATTTTTCCTTGTCCGCGGCCCGCAACGGCGCGAGCGACACCAGTGCGAGCAGGAGTAAGCTCGCCTTCAGGGGTTTCACGGACAGGTACGACATACAGGGCCGAGACTGAGGAAAAATGTTCCGTAAGGCAATGGTGGGATTAGGGGTTTTACACCATTTATACGACCCGCGCCCACAGTAACTTGAGGTATCTGCTTTCGAGACAATTCGAATAAACCGGGTGGTCCGGCCCCGGTCCCGTGCGGTCGAAAAACTGCAGGCGGCGGTTCTGCCGATGCGCCGCCTTAATGACATGCGTCTCGAAATCCTCCAGCGATAACAACCCTGAGCACGAACACGTTACGAAAATCCCGCCCGGCTTGACCAGCGAGATAGCGAGGAGGTTGAGGTCCTCATATTTCTGGCGCCCCTCCCAGTTGCCATGGTCGTCGCGGGTGAAAATAAACTTCGGCGGATCGAGCACCACGACGTCCCATTTTTCCCCGTTCTGCTGCATCTGCCGCGCATACGCAAACGCATCGGCGTGCACGAATTTCAGGCGCGCCTGATTGAGGTTCGCATTGCGCTTCGCCTGCGCGATCGCGCCCTCGTCGAGATCGACACTCGTCACTTCCGCCGCCCCGCCCATCACCTTCGCGTTGAGCGAAAAGCCGCCCGTGTAACAGCACAGGTCGAGCACGCGCGCATCCTTCGTGAAGCGCGTGATCGCGCGGCGGTTGTCGCGCTGGTCGCAAAAGAAACCGGTCTTGTGCCCCTCGGCGAAATCCACCTCGTAGCGCACGCCGTGCTCGCGGATTTTAACCTTGGTAGGCGCGGCCGCATTGGTCTCGTTAAAGGTGGAGGGCTTGATGCCTTCGAGGCTCCCGAGGTCATGATCCACATGCACGCGCGCGTACTTCGTCCCCGCGAGTTCGTGCAGCAGCGGGAGCCACTTGGGCAGGCGCTGCGCAATGCCGAGTGAGTAAACTTCGCAGAGTAGCGTATCGCCGTAGCGGTCGATCATCAGGCCGCTGAGGCCATCGCCATCGGAGCCGATGAGACGGTACGCATCGGTGACTTCATCGAGCTTGAAGAGCGTGCGCCGCAGCTCCACCGCCCGCCGGATCGCCAACTCAAAATACGCCTCGGTCACCGGCTCCGTCGAGTGGCACACCACGCGAAGCGGGATCTTCGCGCGGGGGTTGAACAAGCCGCCACCCGTCAGGTTGCCGTTCTTGTCATAGACATTCACGAAGTCCCCCGGGCGCGCGTCCGACGACACCTGCCCCAGCAAACGCGGGAAGATCGCCGGTTGAAACGTGAAGTACTTCAACTGCGCCCATGGCTTGGGCCACGCGGAGCGGTCGATCACCGGGGGCGGTGCCTTGGTCGGCTTCTCCGTCGTCAATTCCACATCCTCGGGTTCGTCTTCCATTCCCCCGATTGGGAAGCGCCCCGCCCCCCTCGGCAATTTTTATCCAACAATTTTGAATCCAAACGCCCCGCCGCGGACATTCACTCTCCGAACATCATTTCAACCTTCCCACCCTCTCCTCCATGACCCTCGCCTCCCTCCCCCTCCCCCCCTTCCTCGCCGGGATCTTCGGCCTCAGCACCGGTGAAATCAACGGCGTCCTGCTCCCGATCGCCGGCATCATCCTCGCTGGCGTGATCAGCGTCTCCGGCATGTATTTTCACAACCGCCGTCGCGAGATGTGGCACGAGACCGCCCGCCTCGCCCTCGAAAAAGGCCAGCCCCTCCCTCCCCTCGATCCGATGCTCCGCGCGGAAGACGACGAAGTGGAAAAGGAAAGAAAGCTGCCGAGCGCCAACCACGACGTGCGCGGCGGGCTCGTGCTCATCGCCGTCGGCGCGGGGCTCTGGCTCTTCCTCGGTGGCCTCAGTCGGAATCTCGGCTACATCGGCGCGATCCCCGGTTTCATCGGCGTGGCGCTGCTGCTCTTCGCCCTGTTCTCCGCGCTTTTCCGTCGCAAGCACTCCGAGTCCGCCAAAGATACCACCACCCGCTCGTGACCGACGCCGACCTGATCGCCCGCGCCCTCGTTGCCGACGATCGTGTCGCGTTCGGTCAACTGGTGCAGCGCCACCAATCCGCCGTGCGCCAATTCCTCCGCCACCTCACGCACGGCGACGCCGCCCTCGCCGACGACCTCGCGCAGGAAACGTTTCTGCAAGCCTGGCGCAGCCTCGCCCGCTTCCACGGCGGCTCCGCCTTCTCCACCTGGCTCCTAGGCATCGCGCACAACCACTGGCGCAACGCCCGCCGCCGGCTCCTCACCCGCGCGCAAGTGGAGGTCGGCGGACCGATGGACGAAATGAAGGGGATCACCGCGGAAGCAGCCGCGGTGCCCGCCGCGACCGGCCACTCCGACCTCCAGCACGACCTCAACTCCGCCCTCGCCACCCTCGACCCCGACGAGCGCCTCGCCCTCCACCTCGGCTACCAGCAAGGCCTCTCCCACGCCGAAATCGCCACCCTCCTTGACTGGCCCCTCGGCACCGTAAAAACTCACCTCACCCGCGGCAAAGCCCGCCTCCGCGCCCTCCTCGCCGTATGGAATCCTCAAACCTGAAAACTCCACCGGACGATTTTGACCCGAGCCGCGACCCGCAAAGTAATGCGCAACTCGATGGAAAGTCGGATGACCTCGCCGACGTCCACTTAGACGCCTTCCTGCGGAAACCGCTGGCCGAGCTTCGCGACGACGGATTTTCCGCACGAGTCCTCACCGCCCTGCCTCCTCGCTCCCGCGTAAAAACGCAGTGGTCGCCCACGACCCTCTGCACCGTAACCGCCCTGCTCGCCTCCCTCGCCGCTCTCGCCGCGACCGCCCTCTGGGGCGACTGGACCACGACCTGGCAACCCGTACTAGATAATTTCACCCCTCTCAAGGGTACGCTCAGCGACACCAACGTACTCGTCGGCTTGGTCGTGGCCGCAGGATCGGTAATCTACGCGTGGCGCTTCGTGCCACGCGGCGGGCAGGCGTAATACGAATGTCTATTGATAGTTAGACTTTTTCGGGGGTAGGGCCCGACCTCCGGGCGGGCCGTCAGGATTTTCCCACCCTTGCGACTTTCTAAAGTCTAAAACTCCCCAGACGTTGGTATAAAGCCCAACCTGCCGCTGCCCGTCAGCGCACAAAAAAGCCGGCCAGATTTTCATCCGGCCGACCTGAGATTTTCGCTTTCGCGTCGCGGTGAACGGAGCAGCGCTCCTTACGCCACGCGCTCGACGATGAGCGGCGGGGGCGTCGGGCGCTTCGGCGCGAGACGGTAGGCGTTCTTGAAGTGATCGAGCGCCTGCTCGAGCTTCGCCTCGTCGTTGTAGTGAATCATCATCAGCGGCTCGCCCTGCTTGACCTGCGTGCCGACCTTCTTGATTTCGGAGACGCCGACCGAGTGGTCGATCTTGTCGCCCGCCGCGTTCTTGCCCGCACCGAGGATGTGCACGCCGTGCGCGATCATGGCGGCGTTGATGGTGTGGACGTAGCCGCGCTTCGGGGCCGGGAGCTTGCGGATGTGTTTCGCCGCCGGGAATTTCTCCGGGTGGTCGATAAAGGAGGTGTCGCCGCCCTGGGCCTTGACGAGGTCCTTGAACTTTTCGAGGGCCGAGCCATCGGTCAGGTGACGCTGCACGGTCTGCTTCGCGGAGAGCGTGGAACCGGCGACGCCCGCGAGGCGGACGATCTCCATGCCGAGCTTGAGCACGAGTTCCTTCATGTCCTCGGGGCCTTCGCCCTTGAGGAGTTGGATGGCTTCCTTGACCTCGAGGGAGGTGCCGACGGTGTCGCCGAGCGGCTGATTCATGTCGGTCACGAGCGCGACGCAGCGGCGCTTCATCGAGCGGCCCACGCGGGTCATCGAGCGGGCGAGTTGCTTGGCCTGCTCGAGATCCTTGATGAAGGAGCCGTTGCCCCACTTCACATCGATCACGAGGCCTTCGGAGCCTTCGGCGAGCTTCTTGGAGAGCACGGAACCGGTGATAAGCGGGAGGCTCGGGATCGTGCCGGTCTCCTTGCGGAGCGCGTAAAATTTGGCCTCAACGGGCGCGAGGTCTTCGGTCTGCGAGATGATCGCGCCGCCGATTTTGCCGAGTTGGGAGACGAACTGCTCGGTGTCCTGATTGCTCTTGAAGCCGGGGATCGAGGCGAGCTTTTCGAGGGTGTTGATGACGTAGTCGTGCTCGACGCCACACATCATCGGGACCACCACGCCCGACGCCATCGCCAGCGGCACGAGCACGAGCGAGGTCTTGTCGCCCACACCGCCCGTGGAGTACTTGTCGATCTTCGGCTTCGCGATATTGGAGAGGTCGATCACCTCGCCGGAGAGCATCATTTCCTCGGTCAGATCGGCCGTTTCCTGCGCCGACATATTGGAAAAATAGATCGCCATCATCAGCGCCGCCAATTGGTGCTGCGGCATTTCACCATCGAGAGTGCTATCGACGATGTAGCGAATCTCTTCCTGGGTGAACTCGCCACCGTCACGCTTCTTCTCGATCAAGAACTCGAAAGAAGGCTTGATAAACCGGCGGGGCGGGATGTTTCGTTTGCTAGTCATGAGTGATGTGTGAGGAGAACGGGCTGACGGCCCGCTGTGCGGAAAAGTTTGCGAGCCAAACCTATTCCGGGCAAAAGTCGAGCCTAAAACCCCGGAGCCCCCGTCATCGGCCTAGGTAATGGACCCCATAAGCGACGCGTACGTCAGCAGCCTCGCCGAGCTACCGCCGTGACAACACTATAGCCCCATTTGCGGCATTCGTCAAAGCGCCGACGCGGTCCGTCGCCCGACCACGCAACGCCCACCACCATCCCGCACGCCCCCCACCCCAAAAGAGCCCCCAGAGAAAACTCCCAAAACAGGCGAACCGTTTGGCAATTTCCCCGCCCCGCCTCATTTCCGCCCTTATCTGGTGCTTGGAATTTGGTCCTTGGTGCTTCTCGCCGCTTCTCGTCGCGTCTCGCCGCGCTCCCCGCGACCTACTTCGTCTTCGCCCCATCCTTGATCCACTGCGCCACGATCGCGCGCTCCATCGGGGTCATCTGCGTCACATTGCCCAGCGGCATGATGCCGGTGACCGCCACTTGTTGGTAAACGCGTTGGGCATTGGCCGACACCGCCTCCGGCGTGTGCAGCAGTACGCCCGCCGGCGGCTGCGCGATTCCCGGAAACGTCGGCGTGGGCGCATGACACGTCACGCACCGCTGCCCCATGATCGCCCGCACTTGATCGTACGAAACGGGTCCGGTCACCTTGGGCAAATCCATCGGGTGCGGCGCCGTCCACCACGCCACTACGCCGAGGAGCACCGCGCCGATGGCCGGGTACTGCCATTCGATCGACCCCTTGTGCCGGCGATTGAAAAAGTGCCGGATCGATACGCCCGCCGCCGCGATCAGCGTCAGCACGAGCCACGCGTACTTGTGGCTGTACGTCGAGGCGTAGTGGTTGCTGATCATGATAAACAGCACCGGCAGCGTGAAGTAGTTGTTGTGCACGCTGCGCTGCTTGCCGCGCTTGCCGTAAATCGGGTCGGGCAACTGGCCCTGGCGCATCGCCTCCACCATCTTGCGCTGCCCGGGGATGATCACCATCGCCACATTCGCGACCATGATCGTGCCGATCGAGGTGCCCACATGGATAAACGCCGCGCGTCCGCCAAACGCGTGCCCCAGTCCCCACGCCAGCGCCGCCAGCAAGCCAAAGACGATGATGCCGAGGAGCGTATCGTTTTTCCCCAGCGGCGAGCGGCACAGCCCGTCGTACACGATCCACGAGCCGATCATGCTCGCCGCCGCGATTCCCACCGCCTGCCCAGCCGTCAGCGTCGCCACGGAGGGATCGATCATCATCGAGCCCGCCCGCAGCCAGTAAACCACCACCAGCAGCGCCGTGCCCGAGAGCCAGGTCGTGTACGCTTCCCACTTAAACCAGTGGAGCTTGTCCGGGAGCGAAGCCGGCGCCACCGCGTACTTCTGCGGATTGTAGAAACCACCGCCATGTACCGCCCAGAGTTCGCCCGAGACGCCCTTCTTCTTCGCCTCCGAGCCCTCCGGCGGCGCCTCGAGGGAATTGTCGAGCCAGATGAAATAGAAGGACGAGCCGATCCACGCGATACCCGCGATGATGTGCAGCCAGCGGATCAGCAGGCTGAGAAAATCCATGAGATGTGCGTCCATTGAAGTCGGCGAAGAGTAAGCTGCCGGGATGCCAACGCCCTATGACACAAGCCGCAAGCCCGGACACAGCCGCCCCCGCCGACGGCGGGATTTACGATTTGAGAGTTACGAATTACGATTTTTCAATCCCGCCCAAGCCACGCATAACCGCTCCCGCGCTCTATTCCGACAAATTCGTAATTCGTAATTCATAAATCGTAATTCGAGCCCGGCCTTCGCGGTCACTGTGCCGGTCCCGCTAAAACTCCACGCTTGCCCGTCCACCGTCCGCCCGCGTTTCCTCTCCAAATGCACGTTTCGTTCAACCTCGCCGCCGATCTCGACACGGCCCTCAAGTCCGCCGCCGTCTCGGCCGGGCTCACGGATGCCGCCGCCTTCGCGCCCGAGATGCGAACCGCCGACCCCAAACACGGCGACTTCCAGGCCAACGGCACGCTCGGCTACGCCAAGGCCCGCAAGCTCAATCCCCGCGCCACCGCCGAGCAGCTCGTCGCCGCCCTCCCTGCGTCCGTCCGCGAGGCCTACGAGGTCACCATCGCCGGTCCCGGCTTCATTAATTTCACCCTCAAGCCCGCCGTGCTGCTCGCCTGGTTGCGCACCTACGGCACCCGCGACGCCCTCGCGTCCGGCGCCGCCGCGGCCCACGCCGGCCAGACGTGGGTTGTCGATTACTCCTCGCCCAACACCGCGAAGCAGATGCACGTCGGTCACCTCCGCTCCGCCGTGATCGGCGAGGCGATCTGCCGCCTCCTCGCCTTCACCGGCGCCAAGGTCATTCGCGATAATCATCTCGGCGACTGGGGCACGCAGTTCGGCAAACTCATCTACGGCTACAAGCGCTGGGTCGATCAGGCCGCCCTCGCGGCCGATGCCATCGAGGAGCTCGAGCGGGTCTACAAGCTTGGCCACGCCGCCACGCCCGACGACTCGCCCGAGTTGGAGCAAGCCCGCGCCGAGCTCGTGAAGCTCCAGAATGGCGACCCGGAAAATGTCGCGCTCTGGAAAAAATTCTCCGAGGTCAGCCTCGCCGCGTTTCAACAGATCTACGACCGCCTCGGCATCAAGTTCGACTACAACCTCGGCGAGTCGTTCTATAACGATCAGGTCGAGCGCATCTATCGCGAGCTCACCGAGACCACGCCCCCCATCGCCGAGATCAGCGAGGGCGCGCTCGTGGCGTTTCACCCCGAGCACCCGCGCTTCAAGACTCAGCCGTTCCTCATCCGCAAGGCCGACGGCGCGAGCAACTACGCCTCCACCGATCTCGCCACCGCCCTCTACCGCACCGAGCACTTCAAGGCCGATGGCATCGTGGTCGTCACCGATTTCCGCCAGGGCGATCACTTCGAGCAGCTTTTCCTCACGGTGAAAAAATGGTTCGCCGCGAAAGGCTACCGCCTGCCCGAATTGCACCACGTCACCTTCGGTGCCGTCACCGGCGAAGACGGCAAGGCCCTCAAGACCCGCGACGGCGGCGTGATCAAGCTCAAGGCCCTCCTCGACGAGGCCGAGGAGCGCGAGTACGCCATCGTCGTTTCGAAAAACGCCGAGCGCCCCGAGGCCGAGCGCTTCAGCGACGAAGAGTGCCGCGCCATCGCCCGCACCGCCGGCATCGCCGCCGTCCAGTACGCCGACCTCTCCCAAAATCGCAGCAGCAACTACGTCTTCTCGTGGGACAAGATGCTCGCCCTCGATGGCAACACCGCGCCCTACCTCCTCTACGCCGTCGCCCGCATCCACTCGATCTTCCGCAAGGCCGGCGTCGCTCCCACCGATCTCGCCCTCGATGCCGCCGCCACCGCGCCCGAATCGCCCGCCGAGATCAACCTCGCGCGCAAGCTCGTGAAGTTCCCCGATGCCCTCCGCCTCGCCGGCGAGACGCTCCGCCCGCACTTCCTCTGCCTCTACCTCTACGAGCTCGCCGGCGAATACAGCTCCTTCAACACCGCGGAAAAAGTCCTCGTCGACGACCCCGCCCTCCGCGCCCGCCGCCTCCTCCTCTGCGCGCGCACGCTGCTCACATTAAAAACCGGCCTCGAACTCCTCGGCCTGCGCACGCTCGAGCGGATGTAAGGTAGGGCGGGTTATCCCTAACCCGCCGCCTCAGCGGTTATGAACGCTCTGAGCGGCGCGTTAAGGATAACGCGCCCTACCCTCTTGGCAGCCGCACCGTAAACGTCGCCCCCTGCCCCACCACGCTTTCCACCGTGATCGTGCCGCTGTGTGCATCGATGATCGCCTTGGAAATCGCCAGCCCGAGACCCGTGCGCCCCGCCGCGGTCGTGCGCGCTTTGTCGACGCGATAAAACCGCTCGAAGATATGCGCGAGGTGCTCCGGCGCGATGCCCGGCCCATTGTCCGCCACCGCAACGATCGCGTCGTCGCCCTCAAGGCGCGTCGCGACGCGCACTTCGCCACCGTCGCGATTATGATAGATCGCATTGCCGACCAGATTGGTGATCACCTGCCCCAGCCGCCCAGAATCCCCGCGACACTCGACCGGGACCAGCTCGGTCCGCAGCGTGATCTGCCGACCCGCCGCGAGGGGCTGGATCAACTCCACGCACTCCGCCGCGACGATGGAGAGATCGACCGTCTCGACGTGAATGGCCTCCTGCCCGGCGTCGAAGCGCGAGAGCTGGAGCAGCGATTCGATCATGCGCCGCATCCGTTGCGCCGCCCGCTGGCAGGCTTCGAAAGCCGCCCGCTGGTCATCGGAGAGACCGCCCTCCGCCAGCGAGTTTTGGACGTGCGTCAGCACCACGGTCACGGGCGTGCGCAGCTCATGCGCGGCATCGGCCGTGAAGCGCGCCTGCTGGGCAAATGAGGCTTCGAGTCGTGCAAACGTGGAATTGAGCACGCCCGTCAGCGCCCCGAGTTCGCTCTCCGTTTCGCGCGTGTCGATGCGCTGCGCGAGGTCACCGGTCGCGATCTTCGCCGCCGCGCGGCTGATCTGCTCGATCGGGCGCAGCGCGCGCGTCACCAGCCACCAACCCATCGCCATCACGAGGGCGAACACCGCGAGTCCCCCACCGGCAATGAGCCAGGCGAGTGCCCGCAGGCCCGCCAGATCCGCCTCGATCGAGCGCCCCACGAGGGTGATGTCGCCGGGATTGGTCTCCATGAACGCCTCCCGATAAAAACCGCGCTGCCGCACCGTCTGCCCCTGGCTTTGCACCGGCACGGGCATTTCGGCGGGTGCGTTCACGGAGGTGGCGAAATGCGGTTCCCGATTCTTCTGCCAGACCGCAAAGTAAAAACCGCCCGCCTCATCCTGCGTCGTGAAGACGCTCGCGATCACCTCGCGCGAAAACGGTTCCCGGCGCGGCACGGGCTCGGCGGACGCCGTGCCCTTCCCCCCCGGCGAGGGGCGTCGTCGCGACGTACCGTTGATCGCGATCACCTTCCGCTCGAGTTCATCGTCGATGCGGTCGAAGCGCGCATTCGACTCCACTTCGTACGCCGTCACGCCCAAGCCCGTGAGCACCGCGGCAAACAGCGCGCCGTACCACAACTGCAGCCGCCAGCGGATCGACCGAAAGATGTTCATTCGATGCAATAGCCGTGGCCGCGCCGCGTCACGATCAGGTCGGCGCCGAGTTTCTTCCGCAGGTTGAAGATGTGGACATCGATCAAGTTCGAGAGCGTGTCGTCGCTTTCGTCAAAGAGATGCTCGTACAGCGCGGTGCGCGTGACGACCTCGCCGCGATGCAGCGCGAGATATTCGAGCACGCCATACTCGCGCGCCGTGAGGATCACTTCGCTGCCGGCCTTGGCCACCTTGCGCGCCGCCGTGTCGATCTGGATATCGCCGATGATCAATTTCACCTGCGAGGCGCGGCGCGCCCCGCGCCGGAGCAGCGCCCGGAGGCGCGCCTGCAATTCGGCGACGTCGAAAGGCTTCACCAGATAATCGTCCGCCCCGCCGTCGAGGCCGCGCACGCGATCTTGCGTAGCATCGCGCGCCGTGAGCATCAGCACGGGCGTGTCCTTGGTCTCGCGCAGTCGGGCCAGCACGTCCCAGCCGTCGAGCAGGGGCAGCATCACGTCCAGCACGATGGCATCGTAGTCGATGCTCTGCGCCTTGTGCAGGCCATCCACCCCGTCGGGCGCGGTATCCACGGCATAGCCCTGCTTGCGCAGCGCCCGCACCACGCCCGCGAGCAAATCCGGTTCATCTTCAACTACGAGGAGTCTCATCTCGATGGGCGGAGGGTGTAGCATGGCTTGGGCGCGATGGCACGCCCGCGTTACACGAGTCGAATTTCGCCCCGGCAGACTACGCTTCCGCAGATTAAGCTGGGATGAAGCCGCCGTGGGTAGTGGCCGCCTCTGCCCGCTTTATCGCGCCGCGTGAAACTCCCGCTCGAGCGCCGCCATTCCGGCGCGCACCATCGCGAGATCGCCGACCACCACAAAGTGCCGAAACGCATAATCCCCCGCCGCAAATCCACGCTTCGCCACCGGTGGCCGAAACACGCAGTTCCACTTCACCACCCGTTCCCGCGTGAAGCGAAACCGTCCGTAACGCGCATTCGGCTCCGGCGAGAAAATCCCCATCGCATGCTTCCCATCCGCCGTCGCGAGGACCACCGGCGCCAACTGCTCCCCGGGGCCGTCGCTCAGCGGCTTGAGTTCCCCCGACCGCGCCTCGTAGCTCCAAAATTTCTCGAACTCCCACGGCATGTACCCCGTCAGCGATTCGAACACCGCTTCCTGATGAAACTCCCCGGCCGGCACCGTGAAAACGACATCGTACGAAATCACCTGCGGCAGCCCGCGCCAGCCGATGGTCACGCGCTTCGCCAGCAGGTGATTCGAGAGGGTCGTCGTATTGCGCGCGAGGTGCTCGCCCGACTTTTCCCCCGGTGCCAGCCAGAAGGCCATTTGGTTTTTGGTGCGGAGGAAATTCCCGCTCGCTTCAAATTCCAGCAGCCGGCTGGTCGAGCGTGGCCCGACATGATCGAGTCGCGAGCCCGCCTCCGTCGGGTTAAATGTCTCCGCGCGGATCGGCGCGATGCCGGCGTCGAGATTCGAGGCCGACTGCAACTGCCGCCCATGATCCACCGAGTCGATGAACTCCTTGCCGCCCCACGTCAGCGAGTGGATCGCACCCGCCACGCGCGAGGTCGTGGTAATCACGATCTCGGAATCGCCCGCCCGCGCGCGGATCACTCCGTCCCCGGAAATCGCCTTCGCCGCGCTCGCCGTTTCGACTACGCCGCCCACCGCCGGCTTTGCGGCCGGCGTATGACAGCCCGCCAGCAGCAACACCACGCTGGCGAGACTCGCGCCCCAAACTGGAGATCGTGAACGCAACCCCGCCAACTTGGCTCGGCCCTCCGCCCGCGCGCAAGCGAAACCGCGCGCGCGCCGCCCAAATCGGCGCTCGTTCCGCGTCTTCTTGACCAATTCACACAGGTACCATCGTCACGCTTGCCACCGCGCAAAAACGTCTGGTTCAATCCGGCTACTCGTGAAGCAAAGCATCGTCACTCTCGACATGGAAGGCGTCCTCACGCCGGAGATCTGGATCGCCGTCGCCGAGCGCACCGGCATCCCCGAATTGCGCCGCACGACGCGTGACGAGCCCGACTACGACAAGCTCATGCTCTACCGCATCGGCATCATGGATCGCCACGGCATCACGCTGTCGAAAATCCAGGAGGTCATCGGCAGCCTCACGCCCCTCCCCGGCGCCCTCGATTTCCTCACCGAGCTCCGCCGCCGCGCGCAGGTGATCATCCTCTCCGATACCTTCGAGCAATTCGCCGATCCGTTCATGCGCCAGTTCGGCCGCCCCGCGCTCTTCTGCCACCGCCTCATCGTGGAAAACGATCGCATCGCCGGCTATAAGCTCCGCATGCCCGACCAAAAGCGCGCCGCCGTCCGCGCGCTCCAATCGCTCAACTACAACGTCATCGCCGCCGGCGACTCGTTCAATGACACCACGATGCTCGGCCAGGCCGACAGCGGCTTCCTCTTCCACGCCCCCGACAACATCGTGCAACAGTTCCCCCAGTTCCCCGCGATGAACGAGTACGACGACCTGCTCCGCGCCATCACCGCCAAGCTCTGAGCTGCGAGTAGAACTGACCGGGAATACCCGATCCTTTTTGAACAAAAGGTAACGAAGAGCGTGCGTTAAATTGAGGGCCGAGGTTCACAAAATGTGACCTTTTCAACCCTAGGCCACATGCCCCGCTTCCGTTACCCTCTGAGAACCGAAATGCGACACTAGCCGCAACGCGCGCGTACAGGGCCGCCGCGTATCGGCGAGGCCGTCGCGGTTATCATACCAGTACCTAGTGAGGTTCTGATCCCAATGTCTATTGATAGTCAGACTTTTCCGGGGGTAGGGCCCGACCTCCGGGCGGGCCGTCAGGATTTTCGAACCCCTGCGACTTTCTAAAGACTAAAACTCCCCAGACATTGGTATCAGACTCGCTGCGTCGCAGCCCCCGCGGCGAACGCCGGCCCTCCAGTTCAACGCGAATCGCAAATGGGAGAGGAACCGCTCTCTGGCAACCTCTGCCATCAAAGTCTCCCCCCGCTCTTCGTTTCCTTCGTTATCTTCTGTTAAAAACTCCGAGGTCTTAGCTCGGGCTTCTGTTTTCCCGCAAACACGCCAATCGACTGGACTCAATTTCCCGCCGCGTCCGCCACCTTCATCGTCCGCTTCAACCACGCGACCACTTCCTGCCGGTAGTTGGACTTGATCTTGTCCCAGCCATTCATGCCGTGGACCCCATCTTTGACCGTGATCAATTCGCACGGCACGCCGACTTCCTTCAAACGCGCCAGCAGCAGCACCGACTGCTGATACGGCACCCGCGCATCTGCCGTCCCATGCACGAGGAGAAACGGCGGCAGTCCGGCCTTCACCTGAAAGAGTGGCGAGGCCTCGCGCAGCACGCCCTTTGATTTGTCGTCGTACTTCGCATGGCCCACGAGCCCCGCGATATTCGGCGTGAGTGCCGCACCGAACGGCGTGTCGTCGATCAGATCGAACCGCCCGTAAAACGGCACGATGGCCGCGAGCCGCGTACTCTCATCCGCCCGGGTGGCCACGAGGCCCACGATGTGCCCACCGGCCGACTCACCGCAGAGCGCGATCCGCTTCGGGTCGACATGGTATTCGGAGGCATGGGCCTTCACCCACCGAATCGCCGTCTCCACATCTTCGATACAAGCCGGATACGGATATTTCGGCGCGAGGCGGTAATTGACCTCAAACCACGCAAAGCCTGCCTGCTCCAGCGCCGCGTGCAGCGGCACGGTGTAACCCTTCCCCGGCCCACCCGACTTGTCGCCCGCATTCCAGCCCCCGCCGTGCACGAGGATCACCGTCGGAAACGGCCCCTTCCCCTCCGGCACATACGCATCGAGCTTGAGGCTGACGCCACCGGGTTGGGCAAACTCAATATCCGTCGTCACACCAGCCAACGCGCACGACTCACCGACCAACGTAAGACAGAGCAAAAGCAATTTTCTCATGGGGCAAAGGGTTAACCGAAAACCCCTCGGTTCTGCCGGCCCTCTCTCCCGCGAGCAAACGCAAACACGCGCCCGCCTGCCGGTCAGCCAAACTGTGGGAGGGGCTTTACGCCCCGACTGTTTTCGGAAGCCGCGTCGGCGCGTAAAGCCCCTCCCACCGCTCAAACTCCCCCACTCACCCCGCCAGCAACTTCTTCAACCGCGCCAACACGCGCTCGCGCCCCAGCACGCGAAACATGCCCGTGATGCTCGGCCCGACGTTGGTGCCGGAAGCGGCGAGACGCGCGACCGACTGATAGTCGCCGAAGCCCAGATTGTTTTTCGCGGCGAGCCCCTTGAGCGCTTCCTCGATGGCGGTGTCGCTCGAAAAATCGGCGGTCTCCACCAGCGCGATGAGCTCGGCCAAGCGGGCCTTGGGATCGCCCTTGCCCATCACCTTGTCGCGCACCTTCGGATCGACCGGGAACTCATCGCTGAAGAAGTAGGCCGTGTAGGCCGGCAACTCCTCGACGCCCTTGATCTTCGGCTGGCTGAGGAGCATCACCTCGCGGAAGTACGCGGCATCGGCCGTGAGCGCCGCCTTGGCCACAGCGTTGTCGGCCTTCGCCTGCGCGGCAAAGAAGTCGCGCGCGAGCGCCACGAATTTGTCCGCCGGCTGCTCCAGCAGATAGAGCATGTTCATGTGCGCGAGCTTCTTGTCGTCGAAGCGCGCGTTGCTCTGGTTGATCGCGGGCAGGTCGTAGAGCTTGATGATGTCGGCGATGAGCATCTTCTCGCGGTCGTCGCCCGGATTCCAGCCGAGGAGACAGAGGAAATTCACCAGCGCCTCGGGCAGGTATCCACGCCGCTGATACTCCTCGATCAGCGCGCCTTGGTCGCGCTTCGACATCTTGCCCGGCCCGTTCTGTTTCAAAATGAGCGGGATGTGCGCAAAGGCCGGCGGCTTCACGCCGAAGCCTTCGTAGAGGGCGACATGCTTGCTCGTATTGGAAAGGTGATCCTCGCCGCGGATGATGTGCGTGATCTTCATCGCGATGTCGTCGACGACATTCACGAGGTGAAAGACCGGGTTGCCATCCGAGCGCACGATCACGAAGTCCTCATCCTCCACGCGCTCCACGCGGCCGCGGATCTGATCCTCGATCACGACGGGGGCCGTCTTCACCTTGGTGACGGTCTTCTTGCGGTGGTCGTCGTACACCTCGTAGCGGTCGCCGAGCAGTTTGAACCAGATGGCGCCGTCCTTCTCATAGGCGCGGCCATTGGCCATGAGTTGGGCGACGTACTCCTTGTAGATGTCGCCGCGCTCGCTCTGGCGATAGGGGCCGTAGTCGCCGCCGCCGCTGGTCCCGAACTTCGGACCCTCATCCCAGTTCATGCCGAGCCACGTGAGGCTCTCGTAGATCAAATTGAGAAAGGCCTCGCTGTTGCGCTCCTTGTCCGTGTCCTCGATGCGCAGCACAAACACGCCGCCGGTGTGGCGGGCGTACAGCCAGTTAAACAGGGCCGTGCGGGCACTGCCGATGTGGAAGAAACCCGTGGGACTGGGAGCGAATCGAACGCGAACTTGGGACATGAGATTTTGAGAGACAGAGTTGCCAGGAAGCCAAAGAGTCGTTCCTAGCGTAGAACGTCCATCTTCCGTGAATTCCCCGCCCGCTGTCAAAGCCTCCTCACCCATCGATCCCGCCGCCCTCGCCGCCCGCTTTGAGGCCGCCGCCAGGCCCGCCGGCTTCCGCGTCGAGCGCTTCGGCGAGATCGCCGGCGTGCCGCTCTTCGCACTGACCAAGCGCACGCCCGGGCCGCGTCCGCGCATCTATCTTTCCGCCGGCATCCACGGCGACGAACCCGCCCCGCCGCTCGCGCTGCTCGCGATGCTGGAGGCCGGCATTTTCGACCACCGCGCCAATTGGTTCGTCATCCCGCTGCTCAATCCCGTGGGCTTCCTGCGCGCCACGCGCGAAAATGCCGACGGCCTCGACCTCAACCGCGACTACAAGGCCCTGCGCTCCGCCGAGATTCGCGCTCATCGGCACTGGCTGCAGCGTCAGCCCAATTTCGACCTCACAATGTGCCTCCACGAGGACTGGGAATCCAAGGGCTTTTACCTCTACGAGCTCAACGTCACCGGCCGCCCCACCCTCGCCGATTCGATCCTCGCCGCCGTGAGCCCCGTCTGCCCCATCGAGACCGCCACCATCATCGACGAGCGCCCCGTCGACGTCCCCGGCATCATCCGGCCCAACCCCGACCCGCAACTGCGCGAGCTCTGGCCCGAATCGATCTACCTCCAAGCCCACCACGCCAAACTCAGCTACACGCTCGAAAGCCCCTCCGCCTTTCCGCTCCCCCAGCGCATCGCCACCCTCCACGCCGCCGTCGAAACCGCGATCACGGGCCTCGTGCGCGATATGAAATAAACCGGAGACTCAGCCCAAAAAACCTCGCACCGATTTGCTCCGAAGAGAACGAAGGAAACGAAGAGCTCGATGTCCGACGGCCACGAATGAGAGAAGCGACACCGCTGAAAATGCACAGGAGGGCCGGGAATAGCTGGAAGGCCTTTGCACCCGATCGGAAGTGCGCAACATCGTGCTGTCCTGCCGCCACCTCCACCCCGCCTCTCCTTCCCGCCCTCCCCGATCTTCCTGTTCAACCGCCTTGGTTCGTCTCCGTGCCTTCTGTGTCATCCCTCCGTGTCCTCTGTGACAAAGACCCAAGCGTCCCCGCCCTGCCCACCCTGACGCCCAAGTCACCTCCCGCTCTTCGATTCCTTCGTTCCCTTCTGTTCAAAAACGGATTGGATAATTCGTCAGTCCGACGGCAGCGCGAGCCCGCGGCTGATACAAAATTCGCGCATGTCCTGCGGCAGCGGCGCGGAAAATACATACTCCAGCCCCGCCGACCGCAGATCGATCTCCGCACAGTGCAGTGCCTGCCGCGGTAGTAGCAGTTTCGCCGCCAGCGCGTCGGTCCAGCCGTGATCGATGAAATCGAGATAGCAGCGGGCATCCGGGCCGTAGATTTTATCGCCCACCATCGTGTGCCCCAGCCACTGCGCGTGCGCGCGAATCTGATGCTTGCGGCCCGTCTCCGTCACGACGCGCACGAGGGAAAAGCCCCCGCCCGTCGCGAGCGGCGTGAAGTGCGAGATCGAAGCCTGCCCGCCCTCCACCACACACGATTTCATAAACACCGGGCTCGAGATATCGTCGCCGAGTGGCTGGTTCACCGTCACGGGACCCGCCATTTCACCGGTGAGAATCGCGAGGTAGGCCTTGCCCACTTTGCGCTTCTGCATCGCGACCTGCAGGCGGCTCGCCATCTTCGCATCTTTCGCGAGGACTACCACGCCGCTCGTCTCGCGGTCGAGGCGGAAGACGAGGTGCACCACATCGAGCTTCGCATGCTCGCGCAGCGCGCCGACGAGGCTCGACCACGGGCCGGCCTTCGACGGGTGGCACACGATGTCGCCGGGCTTGTTGACCACGAGCAGGCGCTCGTCCTCGAAGACGATCCATGGCGGCACCTCCTCGGGCGCGATCATGCGCACCGGGCCCTGCTTGGTGCGGCGCGGCCACGCGCACGCGCGACCGGAGATGGCAAAGAAATCTTCCGGCGTCTCACCCGCCGTCGCAGGCGTGGGCGTACCGGTCGGAGCGTCGCCTGTGCTCACGATTTCGTCCGGCGCAGCCAGTAGCGCTTCAGCACCATCCCGGCCAGCCGCGTGGAGAGCCGGCGCGGCAGGAGACCGGCGAGCGCCGCAAATTTATTAGTCCAGCCCGTCACGACGAGACTCCGCTGGGCCGCCAGGGCCGTCAGCGCCTGCCTCGCCACCTCCTCGCCGGACATACTGAGGCCATCGGCCACACTGTTGGCCATGAGCCCGGCGCGCCGGTGAAATTCCGTCGAAGTCGGCCCCGGGCAAACCGCCAGCGCGCGCACGCCCGTACCCCGCCACTCCTCGTTGATCGCCAGACTCCAGTTGAGGAGAAACGCCTTGGTCGCGCCGTAAGTAGCCATGTACGGAGTAGGTTGGAACGAGACCACCGAAGCCACGTTAATTACCGCTCCCCCGCGCTCGCGCAGCAGCGGCAGCAGCAGGCCCGTGAGCCGCACCGGCGCACTCACATTTACTTCCACCATTTCGAGGTGATGGCCCAGATTAGGCTCTGGAAAAGGCCCATAAGAACCGAACCCGCTGTTGTTGATCAACAATACGCGCCCCGTCGCAACTTCCCGCCGCAAAAACGAAACTACGTCCCCCACCACGCGGTCTATGTCCTCCGGGCGCGACAGATCACACGTAAAATGGTTCAATTTTTTGCTTAAGTTTTTTACGTCGGGTTCGCGTCGAGATAGGTTGCAAATGACCAAGCTCGGATTCAGTTTCCCCATCAGCTCGATGAATGATTTTCCAATCCCGGAAGATCCGCCCGTAACAACGACGGCAGTGAATGATTTTAGCTCTACGCTTAGCGAGGGCATGACGGGCGAGTTTGTTAAGAATACTTTCTACCGACCCAGCCTGACCGCCGGCGTCGGTTCAAACCAAACCATACGCAGAAACATGAACAGCCAAAACAACCACGAACTGATCGTCTCCGGCATTCATCTCGAACTGACTTCGTCTCTCAAGACGTTCGTCCGAGAGAAGGTCGAGCGATTGTTTCGTCACGAGGAGCGCATCGTGCGTATCCGCGTGGAGCTGGAATGCGACGCAAAGGAAACCGTGGGCACTCGCTTCAAGGCGAAAGGCCACATTGCCATCCATGGCCCCGATATGAATGCCACCGTAGAGTCCGACGAATGCCACAAAGCCGTCTCGATCCTGATCGACAAGCTCGACCGCATGCTCGCCCGCCGTCACCAGTTGATGCGCGTCAAACGCAACCACC
Organism: Opitutaceae bacterium; assembly: GCA_965227745.1. GTDB lineage: Bacteria > Verrucomicrobiota > Verrucomicrobiia > Opitutales > Opitutaceae > GAS368. Next base: position 2,203,006 of record OZ245769.1, read on the forward strand.
CGCACTCCGTCGAACTCACCGACGCCCTGCCCAAAGCGATCTGATCCTCGCTTCCCTCTAACCTTTAAACCAAAAAACCCGCCACGCCACGGCGGGTTTTTTGTTGGGCGCACCGGGCTGATCTGGGCCAGCTCTTCAGCGTTTGGTAATCGACCGCCCCTGTTCAGCGGCAAAATCCTCGATGGCGGGGAAAAGCGGTTGTTTTGCACCGCGGTTTTTGCCGCCCCCAGCCGCTAACCACTGCTGATTGCGTATCCGCCATCCCTCCCAAGCCGCGAGCCACCGCCGCTCCCGCTGCGCCGCGGTCAATTGATCCGAGTCACGATGGTTGGGTTTGAAAGTATACATCACCCATTTGGGAAATTCCGCACTCGCCCCATTCGCCGAGACTAAGTTCGTACCGGAAAACCCGACCAGATTGTAAACCCAGTAATTGTGAGGACGCCCATCCCGCCCCGTATCGCCTCCCACAAACATGCCGTGCACAAACTCCGGGCGCCCGTCGTGATCGAGATCCACCAGATCGACCGCTGCCGCATCAAACGAGAAAACGGTGCGTACCACCAGCCCGGCAGGTGAAGACAGCAAGAATGTCACGAACGTGATCTGCCCCGCCAAGCCATTGCCGCCCGAATGAGTCACGACGATGTAGTCCGTTTGCGCGTCACCATTGAGATCGGCCACGACTGCCTCCGTGTCGCAGACTGGGCTACCGTCGACCCACGTGGAAAATTGCACTGTCCCGTCTGGGCCGAACGTTTGAACACGTCCGCCCTCCTCTTCGTCGGCCCAATGTACTTTTAGGCAAGGCGTCGTCTCATCGCGCCGAAAGAAATCCAAAATGATCGGGTCACCCGCGTACATATCGCGGCGCACCATTTTTAGGACTGTGTGTGCAAAGGGAGCCGGTGGCTTGGCGGGGTCGAAGGGGCTATAGCTCGGCCACACGGCCCGGACTGGTGCAGCCAACAGCGACAGCAGAAGCACGATTAGCAGCGACATTTTCCCGCGACGAAATGGCATGCCTTACGGTCTGCGCGTCCTGCGCCTTGCGCGACAAGTGAAAACTATTCACCGAGCGGTTTTGACTGTGGCTTTCATCCAACCCACCAGCCTGCGCGAGGCGGATAAAATTCTCGCTTGCACTCCGCGGCGGAAGCTTGCTTCTTTGCACCTCCTTTAGCGCACCCGTAGCTCAATTGGATAGAGCGTCTGACTACGGATCAGAAGGTTTGGGGTTCAACTCCCTACGGGTGCACCACTTTTAAGCCGCAATCTCGCAAGAGGTTGCGGCTTTTTTGCGGCGTGAAATTTCACTCGTTTCGAGGCCGCAGTCCTCGCTGTGATACCCGTCCCTCGCCCTCATGGCCAGGCTCAGGGCGCCGGCAGCTTCTCCAATTTCACGAGTCGCCCGTAGGCGACCCACTCCGACACGAAGATGCTGCCGTCGTGATCAAACGCCGCGTCATGCGGGCACACGAATTTACCGGGTTTGAAATTGTCGCTCGTCTTGGTCCGCAGCGAGCGCACTTCGGTCTTGGTCGTCCACCCATCGCCGAGGTTGGCCACGGTCTGGTAATTTTCGTCGACGAGCGTCACGCGCGCATCGAGATCGGGGATGACCGCCAGTTTCCCCTGCTGATCGAAGTGACGCGGCGAGCGCACCGGCGTGGGCAAAAATTTGCGGTGCTCCCCGTCGAGGCTTAGCGCCTGCAGGCGACCGGGCTTTTCGCCCTTCGGGTCATTCTCACCGATTACGAGCAGCGGGTCCGAGCCACGTCGATCGACGAAGAGGCCGTGCGGATGCTGCGTGTGGCCCGCCTCTTCACCGGGTCCGCCAAAGGTGCGGATGTACCGTCCGTCCTTCGTGTAGTGGTGAATGTAATACGACCCGTACCCATCGGAGAAATAGACGTCACCGTTCGGCGCGACTGCGACGTTCGACGGCCGATACGTGAGCGTCGGATGGTCCTTGTACCACTCCGGCTTCTCGACGTGCCAAAGCACCTTGCCGTCGAGGGTCATCTTAAAGAGCCCGCGCTGGAGGTCGGTGGCGTAGAGAATCTCCCGTCCATCCTCGACGATCAGGTCGAAGCCATGCGCGCCGCCGACAAATTGTTCACCCCACGACCGGACAAAATTTCCCTTCGCGTCGAACACCACCACGCAGTCCTTGCTCGGCGATTCTTTCCGCGAGGTGTGAAAGACATGGACGTTCCGCTCGCGATCCACGACGACGCCGTGCGTCAGGCCCCACTGGATCTGCGCGGGCACCTTGGCCCAGCGGTCGTTGAAGCGATAACGGTATTTGCCCTCGCCCACGACCGGCGCCTCCCCTTCCTCCGCTGCGGACAGCAAGCGCGGCGCGATCGTGATCGTGGCGAGCGTGGCGAGAAACTGGCGGCGTGAGGTCGGCATAGGGGTATGGAACCATCATGGCCCCATCCCCCAGCGTCACCGCAATCGTAAACCACCGCAGCAAGATCGCGGCGAATTCGACTGCGGCGAAAACAGGTAGGGCGCGTTATCCCTAACGCGCCGCTCAAGACCTGCGTAAGCCGCAGGCCCGGCGGCCCGCCGCTGAGCCGCCCCACCCCTTGCCCGTCGTCTATCCTCAGCGCCCGATGCCGTGCGCGCGGAAGCCGAGTTCGCGCAGCTTGGCGAGATCGACGATATTGCGCCCGTCGAAGAGGAAGGCCGGCTTTTGCATCGCGGCGAAGATCTTGGCGTAGTCGAGTTTCTTGAACTCATCCCACTCCGTCACGATGGCGATCGCGTGCGCGCCGTCGGCGGCCTCGTAGGCGCTCTTGGCAATCGTGAGCCGCGAGTCGAGGCCCGCGATGGTTTCCTTGGCCCCGGCGATCACATCGCGGCGGATTTCCTCGGCCGGCACCTTGGGGTCGTACACGACCACGCGGGCTTGTTCGGCCAGGAGGTCGCGACAGACGGCGATCGCAGCGGATTCGCGCGTATCGTTGGTGTCCTTCTTAAAGGCAAAGCCGAGCACCGCGATTTTCTTGTCGGCGACCGAATTGAAGAGCGAGCGCACGATCTTCCCGGCGAAGCGATGCTTCTGCCAATCGTTCATCTTCACGACGCTCTCCCAGTAGGAAGCGACCTCGGGCAGGCCGAAGCTTTCGCACAGATAAACGAGATTCAGGATGTCTTTTTGAAAACAGGAGCCGCCAAAGCCCACCGACGCCTTGAGAAACTTCGGGCCGATGCGCGAATCCTTGCCGATGGCATTGGCCACTTCATCGACATCCGCTCCCGTCGCTTCGCACAGCGCGGAGATCGAGTTGATGGAGGAAATGCGCTGCGCGAGAAACGCGTTGGCGACGAGCTTGGAGAGTTCGCTCGACCACAGGTTGGTCGTGATGATGCGGTCGCGCGGCACCCAGTGCGCGTACACATCCACGAGCGTCTTGACCGCGACCTCGCCCCCGGGCGTGCGCTCGCCGCCGATGAGCACGCGATCCGGCATCTGAAGATCGGCGACAGCCGTGCCTTCCGCGAGAAACTCGGGATTGGAGAGGACCTCGAATTTAAACCCGCGCGAATTAGCCGCGAGGATGTCCTTGATCGTCTCCGCCGTCTTCACGGGGATGGTCGATTTCTCGACGATGATCTTCGGCCCGTTGGCCTGCTCGGCGATGGTGCGCGCCACCGATTCGATGAACCGCAGGTCCGCCGCGCGGCCCGCGCCGACGCCGTAGGTCTTGGTCGGCGTATTCACCGCGACAAAGATGATGTCGGCGGCGCGGATGGCCTCGTGCACCTCGGTGGTGAAAAAGAGATTCTTCCCGCGCGTCTGCTTCACGACCTCATCGAGGCCGGGCTCGTAGATCGGGAGCGTGTCCGAATTCCACGCCGCGATGCGGGTGGGATTCATGTCCACGACACGGACTTCGATATTGGGAGCCTTGAGGGCGATCATCGCCATCGTGGGTCCACCGACGTAACCAGCACCAATGCAGCAGATTTTCATGCAGTTAGAGGGAAACACCTTGCTGCAAATGGTCGCGAAACCAAGGCATAAAAAAGGGCCGACGCGCGTCGGCCCTTGAGATTTATACGCCGCACTTGCGGCCAATGCGTACTCTTTACGCCGGATTGGGCGACGGCGCGCCGTGGCCCCCGATGTCACCCGTGGCCGGCTTGTCGGCCAGCTTCTTTTCCGGCTGCTTCTCGTCGAGCTTCGGCGGGAGCGGCATCACGATGGGCGAGCGAATCTCACCGTACTTGATGATCTCGTCCACGTGACGGCCCTCGATCGTCTCATGCTCGATCAAGCTTTCGGCGATCTTATCGAGCGCGGTGCGGTGGGTCTTGATGATCTCGGTCGCGCGCTTGTACTGCTCGTCGATGATGCGATAGACCTCCGCGTCGATCTTGCGGGCGGTCTCCTCGGAGAAGTGCTGATTGCGCGTGATCTCGCGGCCGAGAAACACCGTATCGTTGCTCTCGCCGTAGGCGATCATGCCGAGTGGGCTCATGCCCCAGTCGCACACCATGTGGCGGGCGATCTTGGTGACCATGTGGATGTCGCCGGCGGCGCCATTCGAAATATCGTTGAGCACGAGCTCTTCGGCGATGCGGCCGGCCACGCCCGTCGCGATGCGGATTTCCAGTTTCTTCTTTTCCTGGGTCAGCATGTCCTTCTTCGGGATGAACATCGTGCTGCCGAGGCTGCGACCGCGCGGGATGATGGTGACCTTGTGCACTGGGAGGTGACCGTCGTCCAAGACGGCCTGGACCAGCGCATGCCCCGCTTCGTGATAGGCGGTGAGCTTCTTCTCTTCGTCGTCCATCAGGCGGCGGCGCTCGCGACCGAACTGCACCTTCTCGCGGGCGTCATCCACATCGATCATCTCGACCTTCTTCTTACCCCGGCGGGCCGCGAGCAGGGCGGCTTCGTTGAGGAGATTGGCCAGCTCCGCACCGGAGAGACCGGGCGTGCCACGGGCGATGACCTGGAGGTCCACATTGTCCGAGAGGCTGATGCGCTTCGCGTGAACGCGCAGGATCTGCTCGCGGCCATTGAGATCGGGCAGGTCGACGTAAATCTGGCGGTCGAAACGACCGGGGCGCAGCAACGCGCTATCGAGCACGTCAGGGCGGTTGGTCGCGGCGATGATGATGACGCCTTCCGTGGTGTCGAAGCCGTCCATCTCGACGAGCAGCGAGTTGAGCGTCTGTTCGCGCTCATCGTTACCGCCACCGAGACCGGCGCCACGCTGGCGGCCGACCGCGTCGATTTCATCGATGAAGATCAAGCAGGGCGCGCTCTTGCGGCCTTGCTCGAACATATCGCGGACCCGGCTCGCGCCGACGCCGACAAACATCTCGACGAAGTCCGACCCGGAGATGCTGAAGAAGGGTACATCGGCCTCGCCGGCCACTGCCTTGGCGAGGAGGGTCTTACCCGTACCGGGGGGACCGACCATCAAGATGCCCTTCGGGATGCGGCCACCCATCTTGGTGAACTTCTTCGGATCCTTGAGAAACTCGACGACTTCGGAGACCTCTTCCTTGGCCTCGTCGCAACCGGCGACATCGCTAAAGGTGATCTTGTCGCGATCGCGCGTGAGCAGCTTGGCGCGGCTCTTGCCGAAGCTGAGTGCCCCGCGGCCGGCCTGCCGCAGCTGGCGAACAAAGAGGAAGTAGAGCAGACCGATGATGATGACGAACGGGATCACTTGGGCGGCGATCGAGGCAAACATCGTGGTCGAAGGCTGCTCGCTAAAGAGCTTGGACTTCTGGAGGCGCTCCATGGAGGAGTCGGTGACACGGCCCGCGGCACGGAAATCCTTCCACGGCGCATTCGCGTCTTTACGGCTCTGACCCGTGATGGTGTAGCCATCGCGACCACCGGCCGGATCCGGGCGGATGACGGCGGGCTTGGTGGCGTTGTCGTTTACATTGCGGGCTTCAGCGCGCTCGACGACTTCCTGAATGCTCAGGGTTTCGGGAGCGGTGGCGAGATTCGGTGACCACAGCAGCAGCCCTACGACGGCTCCCACGAGGACCAACCAGAAGATCAGCATTTTGGGCTGAAAGCGGTCAGGGGGGAGGTTTTTCAGGGCGCGGCGGGACTTTTTGTTGTCGGGTTCGGACATTTCCTTGTTTGGAGTGAAGGCTAAAGCTGGATGTTCCCCGCCGATAAGTCAATTGATGCGCCTCCGGAATCTACTCATTTCATTTCCAGCCGGTTCGAAGCGGAGCACCCCTTTTCTAATCACCGCAAAGCCCTCGCGGCCAAGACTGTGGCGGGTCGGCGCCCCGCGTTCGACCGCCGCCAGCAGGGCCTCGAAACCCTGCCGCGATAGGACGCCCGCCTTGGGCTGAACCAGCAGCCAGCGGTGCAGCGCCCGCCGAGCCAGCGCCCGGGGCCGTCCCGCGAGCGCCGCGACATCGAGCGTGGCATCCGGCTGCACCACCGCGAGTTGGTCGAGCCAGGCCTCCAGCGCCGCCTCGTCCTCCTCCAGTAATTCCCGGGCATGCGCCGCACCCGCCAAGGCATCGCGTTGCGCCGCCGCCACCCAGGCCGGCATGACTTCGTGCCGCACCCGATTACGGAAATAATAACCACGCGCATTGGTGCTATCTTCCCGCCAGGGAAGTTTGACCGCCCGCAATGCGGCGATGAGTTCAGCTTTCTTTAACGTCAGTAATGGCCGCAGGTGCACCCGTCCTTTTCCGACGCGATGGACCGGGCGCGGCGCGGCGAGCCCGCCCGTGCCACTCCCGCGAGCGAGGCGCATCAGCATCGTTTCGGCGATGTCGTCTTGCTGATGACCCAGCCAAAGCGCGCGCCCGGCCCCATCGAGAAAGGCCAGCCGCGCCGCGCGCGCCTCGGCCTCGCTCGCGCCCCGCCGCGCTCCGCCCCACGCGCCGGACACAAATTTGACGTCCATCGCCGCGCACACGCCCGCGCAAAATTTCTCATCCCCATCCGAGGCGCGTCCCCGCAAGCGGTGATTGAAATGCAGCGCCTGCAACCGCCCCCTCCGCTCCGGCCAATGCGCCCACAGCAGGAGCAACAGCGCGAGCGAATCGGCCCCACCCGAAAAAGCCACCGACCACGTCGCCCGGCCCCCACTCTCCTCCGCCCAAGCCACGACCGCCGGATGCAGGCGCGCCCGCGGAAGTGCGACCGCAAGTTCGAGGGCCCGAGCCTTCCAATCAATCGCGCGGCGTGGCATGAGAATCCAAAGGTAGGAGCCTGCTTGCAGGCGATGGGTTAAAGGCAGAGCACGCGCACGATACTCCGTCGCCTCCCACGAGGCTCCTACGTTTCACCCGAGCGCGCTCGGCTTCGAAGTTACGCACGGGGAGACTTGGTTATTTCGGAGCCACCCTTGGCTCCGACCCACACTCGCTTACGCGAACGTCAGATACTCCTTGCCGAAATACGGCACGAGCGGCGCGGGAATCTTCACGCGGCCATCGGCCTGCAAATTATTTTCCAGCAGCGCGGCGAGGACGCGCGGCACGGCGAGACCGGAGCCATTGAGCGTGTGCACGAGTTCGGGCTTGCCCGTTTCCTTCGAGCGGAAACGGATCTGCGCGCGACGGGCTTGGAACGCCTCGAAGTTCGAGCAGCTCGAGACTTCCAGCCAGCGCTTCTGGCCCGCCGACCACACTTCGAGATCGTATTTCTTCGACTGGGAAAAGCCGAGATCGCCACCGCACATCAGCAGCACGCGATACGGCAGGCCGAGCTTTTGCAGCAGGCGCTCGGCATCGAGGCGGAGTTTGTCGAGTTCATCATAGCTCGAGCTCGGGTGGACCCACTTGAGGAGCTCGACCTTGTCGAATTGGTGAAGGCGGTTAAGGCCGCGGACGTCCTTGCCGTAGCTGCCCGCCTCCCGGCGGAAGCAGGGCGTATAGGCGCAGCGGTAGATCGGCAGCGCAGCTTCGTCCACGATCTCATCGCGGAAGAAATTCGTCAGCGGCACCTCGGCCGTCGGCACGGCGTAAAGATGATCGGCCGTCTCGTACATCTGCCCTTCCTTGTCGGGAAGCTGGCCCGTGGCCGTCGCGCTCGCGGCATTGACGAAGATCGGCGGGTTGACCTCGGTGTACCCGGCCTTGGCGTCCTCATCCAAGAAGAAGGCCAGCAGCGCGCGCACGATGCGGGCACCATCGCCGACGTAGAAGGGGAAGCCCGCGCCCGTCACCTTGGAGCCGCGCGCGAAGTCGAAGAGTTTTTCAAATCCGGGAATCTCCCAGTGCGGCTTCGCATCGGGCGAGACGGCATTGACGTCGCCATTGGTCGCATAGACCTGATTTTCCTCGGGCGTGCGACCCTCCGGCACGCTGGCATGCGGGAGATTCGGGATCGAGAGCATTGCCTGCTTAAACTTTTCCTCGGTCTCCTTCAGCTTGAGCTCGAGTTCCTTCACCTGGGCGGAAACCGCCTTCATCTCGGCGAGCTTCGCCTGAAATTCCGGCGAGCCCTTGGGCTTCGTCGCCATCTCGGTGTTGGCCGCCTTCTGCTTGCCGCGCAGGGCTTCGACTTCCTGCACCTGCGCGCGCCAGGACGCGTCGATCGCGAGCACGGCGTCGAGGTCGACCTCGAGGTGTTTCTTGGCAATCGCCGCGCGCACAGCGTCGGGCGTTTCGCGAATGAGTTTGGGATCGAGCATGGGAAAGAGAAGAACGTACGAAGAGTATTACGGCAGGCGACAGACTAGAAGGTAGGGGCGTCTCGTTTATTTGAAGCGAGCGCGCGCCTTTTGGAAACGCGCGTACACATCCTTCGCCGAGAGGAGCTTGAGGTCGCCCACCGGCGCTTGAATCACGACGTGGCTCGGAGCCGTCAGCGGATACGGGCCGAAGAGTCGCGGGTCAGTCGGGCCGAAGATGCCCACCACTTTGACGCCCAGCGCGGCGGCGAGGTGCATCGGGCCGCTGTCGTTGGAGATCACCCAGTCCGCGCGCTTAATGAGTGCGGGGAGCGAGACGAGGCTGGTGTTGCCGGTGAGATTGACGAACTGCGAGGCGGGGTAAGCGCCGCGATCGTGGACGTAATTGCTGCCGGCCCACACGACCTTGCGGGACTTGTCCTCGCGCACGATCATTTCGGTGAGCTGCTTGAAGCCGCCCCAGCATTTTTCCGCCCGGCGGCTGTCAGGAAACATCACGATGGGCTTCGCGCCGCCCCGCCCATCGGCGAAACGGAGATTGAGGCTGTCGACCTCGCGGAATTTCAGCGAGCCACGCAGCTCCGGTTTCGCGCCGAGCACGGGGGCAAACTGCAAAAGCACATCGATGGCGTGGCTCTTCTTCCCGTCCGGCGGGAGCGGCACCTTCTCATCATAGAACATCCCCGACATCTCCCGGGCATCGCTGCGCCCGACCTTCTTTTTGGCCAGCGCCCGCGAGGTCATGAGCCCCGTGCGGAGGAGGCCCTGCATGTCGAAGACGTAATCGAATTTGGTCTTCCGCAGCTCCTTCGTCAGCTTGAGAAAGCCCTTGGCCCCACCGGCGCGCTCGAAGACGTAAACCGCATCGACCGCCTCGCACGCGCGCACGATGGGCGCGAACATCTCACGCACCACCCACGAGATGCGCAGCCCCGGCACCTGCGCCTTGAGCGAGGTGGCCACTTGCAACGCGTGGACGATGTCGCCTAACGACGACGGCTTGATGATGAGGAGTTCGGTCATGGAAACGGAAACGTCGCGCAGCGGGCAGAATCTGCTTTTAACCGCGCGAGCGTTACGTTTCATGGTTTTTCCCCGAGGAAATCAAACGCCAAATCCCGCCTTCCTTTTCGCCCCACCCGCCCGCGTGCTGCTTTTTTTCCTCAAATCCCTCGGTTGGCTCCTCGCCCACACCCCTGAATCGCTGCTGCGCGTCGCCTCCGCCCTCCTCGGCGATTTCCTCTTTTTTTGCCTCCCGCGCCGGCGGCGGCTGGTGCTCTCCAACCTCCGCCACGCCTTCCCGCAGAAGCCCGCCGACTGGCATCTCCAAATCGGCCGCGAAAGCTGCCGGCGCATGATCGAGACCGGTCTGCTCTCGCTCGCCACCCCTTATCTGAATGAAGCGCGCCTGCGCGAGATCGTCATCGCCTCGCCCGAACTGCTCGCCGCGCACGCCCTGCAAAAAACGTCGCCCGCCCCCACCCTTATCTGCTCGCCGCATCTGGCGTATTGGGAAGCGCAGACCTCGCAACCGCTCGTGGTCCCCGCGCCGTTCCCGGAGTTTGGCATCATCTTCCGCCCGCTCGACAATCCCGCCGCCGATGCCTTCGTCAAAAAATCGCGCGAGAAATTCGGCATGCGCCTGCTCTCGCGCAAGGAGGGCTTCGCCGAGGCCCTGAAAATTCTGCGCCGCAAAGGCTTCGTCGGCGTCCTTTTCGATCAAAACGCCGGCCTCCAAGGCGCGCTCACCACGCTCTTCGGTCGCGTATGCTCGACCACGGAGCTGCCCGGCCTGATGGCCGAAAAATTCGATGCGCGCGTCTACGGCATCTTTCCCCGCCGGCTCGGCTTCTGGCGCGTCGAGGTCAGCGTGCAACTGATCGAAAGCGAAAAGACCACCGAGGGCGTCACCCTCGCCCTCAATCGCTGGCTCGAAAAACTCCTCACCGCCGACGACAATCTCTGCGCCTCCTGGCTCTGGGCCCACGACCGGTGGCGCAATCAGGACATGCCATCCAAGCGCTTCCGCCTCGAGGCCAAGCGCGACCTCCTCGCCGCCGATCTCCAGGCGCGCGGGCTCACCACTCTGCCCCGCCGCACGCGCCTCTACATCCGCCTGCCCAACTGGCTGGGCGACGTGGTCATGGCGCTCCCGCTCCTCCGCGCCCTCCGCGCCGGCCGGCCCGACGCCGAGATCACTTTGATCGCGAAAAAGGCCTTTCTCCCCCTCCTCGAGAGCTGGGCCATTGCCGACCGCCTCCTCGCCCTCCCGCCCCAAGGCGCGGGCTACAACCAGTTCTTCCGCGCCCTGCGCCACGAGTACCCCGATGTCTGGCTGCTCTTCACCAATTCCGTGCGCGGCGACCTCGAGGCGTGGCTGAGCGGCTGCCGCCAGCGCTTCGGCCTCATCCGCCCTGGCAAAAAACGCCCGCTCCTCACCCACGCCTACCGCGTCCCCGCCGACTTCGACGAGCGCACGCATCACCAACTCGAGCTTTGGGAAAACTTCCTCCGCCACTTTGGCCTCCTCCTCCCCCCCGACCGCTCCCCCCTCGTCTCGACCTTCGCAACTCCGAGTTCCGCCTCCACCCCGAACTCCGATCTCCGAACTCCGCCCTCCGATCTCTCAACTCTCAACCCTCCACTCTCAACTCCCCCCGCCCCCTTCCCCGGCCCCATCGGCCTGATCGCCGGCTCGGAAAACATGCCCGCGAAGCGTTGGCCCGTGCAGCACTGGCGCGCGCTCATCGAGGCGTTTCCGAATGAGAGCTTCGTGCTCTTCGGCACGCCCAACGATACTCCGATCACCGATGAGATCGCCGCCGGCTTTGATCCCCTGCGCGTGCAAAATCTCGCCGGCCGCACCTCCCTCCCCGACTACGTCGCCCAACTCTGCCGCTGCCGTGCGCTCGTCACCAACGACACCGGTGGCATGCACCTCGCCAATGCTCTCGGGGTCCCGCTGATCGGGCTCTTCGGGCCGACCAATCCGCAGCGCACCGGTCCGGTTTTTTCCGGCCCCACCACCCTCCTCCAGCCGCCGGGCTGCCCGCCGACCGGCGGTGGCCACCTCGTCGATCTCACCCCCGAAACCGTTTCCGCAGCCTTGCGCCCACTGCTCACCTCCGCACGCTCCTAACGCGACCGGCCAACTTCCTGCTCACGTTTCCGCCTCCCCTGCGTCAGGTCTATCCATCGAAATTCGAGAATCTAAAATCGTAAATCCGCTGTGCCTCTTCTTTCCGTTAACGATCTCCGCACCTATTTTCATACCCGCAGCGGTGTTTACCGCGCCGTCGATGGGGTGAGCTTCTCCCTCGAGCGGGGCGAGACTCTAGGCATCGTCGGTGAGTCCGGCTCGGGCAAATCGGTGACCTGCTACTCGATGATGGGCCTGATCCCGACGCCCCCCGGCCGGATCGAGAGCGGCACGGCGGTCTTCGACGGCGTCGACCTCCTGCACTGCACGCCCGCGCAGTCGCGCGCGATCCGCGGCAAGCGCGTGGCGATGATCTTTCAGGATCCGATGACCTCGCTGAATCCCTACATGCGGATCAGCGACCAGCTCATCGAGCCGCTGCTCATCCACGAAAAAATCTCCAAGGCCGACGCCCTCAAGCGCGCCCTCGCCGCCCTCGAGTCGGTCGGCATCAACGATCCGTCGAAGCGCATCAATCTGTACCCGCACGAGTTTTCCGGCGGCATGCGCCAGCGCGTGATGATCGCCATGGCCCTCATCACCAAGCCCGAACTCCTCATCGCCGACGAGCCGACCACGGCGCTCGATGTCACCGTGCAGGCGCAAATCCTCGAGTTGATTAAGAAAATGCAGCGCGAGCTCGGCATGGCCGTGATTTTTATCACGCACGATCTCGGCGTCGTCTCCGGCCTCTGCGACCGCGTGCAGGTGATGTACGCCGGCAAGATCGTCGAGACCGCCGATACCCGCACGCTCTTCCACTCCCCGCGCCATCCCTACACGCGTGGCCTGCAGCGCTCCATCCCCGGTCTCCAGCCCAAGGGTGCCGAGCTTTATACGATCACCGGCCTGCCGCCCGATGTCTCGAAGCCGATGCCCGGCTGCGCGTTTGCTCCTCGCTGCGAGTTCGCCGCCGAGCGTTGCCGCCTCGAGACCCCGGTGCTCGCCCCGCTCAATCCTCACCACGCCCAGGCCTGCCTGCGCGTGCAAGCCGGGGAGATCCTTTAAAAAATGTCCGCCCCCATTCTCGAGCTCCGCGACGTTAAGACCCACTTCCCGATCTCGCAGGGATTTTTCCGCAAGCGCCACGTCGGCACCGTCAAGGCCGTCGATGGCGTGACGCTGAGCGTCGCCCGCGGCGAAGTCCTCGGCCTCGTCGGCGAGTCCGGCTGCGGCAAGTCCACCCTCGCCCGCACCATCATGCAGCTCGTGCCGACCACCGGCGGCGCGGTGATCCTCGAGGGCAAGAACCTCACCACCGCAACCACGGCGGACGTCGTCACCGTACGTCGCGATTTGCAGATGGTCTTTCAAGACCCCTACGCGTCGCTCAATCCGCGTATGACGGTTTTCGATACGCTGGCTGAGCCGTTGCTCGTGCACAAAGTTTGCTCGCCGGCGGATATCCAGCCGCGCGTCGCCGCGCTCATGCGCACCGTCGGCCTCGCGCCGCGTTTCATGCAAAAGTACCCGCATGAATTTTCCGGCGGCCAGCGCCAGCGCATCGCCATCGCGCGCGCGCTCGCCCTGGAGCCCAAGGTCGTCATCGCCGATGAGCCCGTCTCCGCCCTCGACGTCTCCATTCAGGCCCAGATTTTGAATCTCCTCGCGCAGCTCGTGCGCAAGATGAACCTGAGCCTCGTCTTCATCGCGCACGATCTCTCCGTCGTCAAACACATCTCCGATCGCATCGCCGTGATGTACCTCGGCAAGATCGTCGAGCTCGGGCCCGCGCTCGATGTGATCGAGCGCCCGCGCCACCCCTACACCCGCGCCCTCGTCAGCGCCATCCCCACGCCCAATCCCGACATCGAGCGGACCCGCCAGCGCATCGTCCTCCCCGGCGACCCACCCTCCCCCATCAACCCGCCTGCCGGCTGCTCCTTCCACCCGCGCTGCCCCTATGCCCAGGAAAAGTGCAAAGCCGCCGTCCCGCCCCTCATCCCCGACACCCCGGGACGAGAGGTCGCGTGCGTGCGGCTGGGGGAGATTTGAGCTCTACTCCCTGCTTGCGCCTGTTTATTCGCACAACACCATTACGTCATGCCTGTGACCGCTAGTCTCGCCACCCAGCTACGCCGTCTGTCTGCTCGCGAAAAAGCGGTGGTGGCTGATCACCTTTGGCGCGAGTCTGAAGCCAAGCTAAGCCCGACTACGGCTCAGCTCGCTGAGCTAGATCGACGCGCAGCGGCTGCCTTGGCCGCACCGCAGAAACTTCGCCCCGCTGGAGATGCCCTGCGCCGCTTGCGTCGATGAAGTCGGTTAAGGAAGCCGAAGGTTACTTGGATGACCTCCAAGCGGCTTACGACTACTACCGAGCCTACAGTGCCAAAGCCGCCAATGACTTTTGGCCGCTTATGAGAAGGCCTATGTCGCACTTGTAAATCGCCCTCAACTTTGTCGGGTGCGGAGACATGGCTGGCGACAGATGATCATTCCTCGCTATCCGAATTACTCTGTTTTTTACAAAGAGTTTCCTGACTTCTGGCTAATCGCCGGTCTCGTTTCGACCGCAAAAGACCCTGACGCTATCCAAGCTCGGCTACTCATTCGTGAAGTAGGTGATGCGCCAGAAAAGCAGAAGTAGTTAATCCAGTCTGACGCTACAACAGTTTCTCATTTGCGCGATTCCCGCCGTGGGCGTTTACTCCGCCCGTCGCCGCAACTTCCCCACCCGACGGCTCGTCCTGCGGACACCTGTCCTCCCCTACCCCAATGCACCTCTCCCGCCGCGACTGGCTTAAACTCACCGGCAGCGCTTCGCTGGCCGCTTCTCTCCCTCATTCCCTTTCGGCGGCGGCTGCGGCCGCCGGCGCAGACTCGGGCACCCCGCTGGTCCGCGAATTCGAACAGCCCATGTTCGACCTCCCGGGGCAGATCAAGTCCCCGGTGAAGATCGCCTCCGTGGAGATGCTCAAGCGCGGCTCCGGATTCTTCGTGCGCACCCGCTCGACTGATGGCGCCGAGGGCATCACTGGCACGAAGCAGGTCGAGGACTTCCTCCCGATCTTCGAGCACCTCGTAGCCCCGCAGTTCATCGGCAAGGATGCGCGCGACCTCGAGTCGCTCATCGACGACGCCTACCGCGCCAACTACAAACTCGCCAGCATCCCCTTCTGGTGCTGCGTCGCCTACGTCGAGCAAAGTCTTCTCGATCTCCTCGGCAAGGTCGCCAACAAGTCCGTCGGCGCGTTGCTCGGCGGCGTCATCCGCACCGAGATTCCCGTCTACCTCTCCGGCTCCGATCGCATCCTCTCCGCCGAGGAAGAAGTCGCCGTTTACGAGCGGGGCGTGCCCGCCACCGGCGCCAAGGCCGTGAAGTTCAAGATCGGCGGGCGCATGAGCCGCAATCTCGACGCCTACCCCGGCCGCACCGAAACGCTCCTGCGCCTCGCGCGCAAAAATCTTGGCGACAAAATCATCCTCCGCGCCGATGCCAATGGCTCCTACGACGCCGCCCATGGCATTCGCATCGGTCGCCTGCTGGAAGAACTGAATTTTGATTTCTTCGAGGAGCCCTGTCCGTACGAAGAATTGTCAGAGACCCAGGCCGTCGCCAAAGCGCTCAAGATCCCGATCGCGTACGGCGAGCAGAACTACAGCCTGTGGCAGTTCGACTGGGCCCTGCGCAACGGTGTGATGAAAATCGTCCAGCCCGATATCAACTACAACGGCGGCCTCATCCGCGCCAAGCGCGTCGCCCGCATCGCCGAAAAACTCGGCGGCACCATCGTCCCGCACAACACCCAGACCGGGCAGACCTCGGTCAACATTCTCCAGTTCGCCTCGTGCACGAAGAATGCCCAGCCGTTCATGGAATACCCGTGGCGTGCGCCGCAAAAGGACCCCGGCTGGTACAAGCCCGACTTCAAGGTCGTGGACGGCAAAATCAAGGTGCCCACCGCCCCCGGCATGGGCCTCGAGATCGACCCGGCCTATCTCAAGGAAGCGACCGTCGTCGCCAAGATCGACAAACCCGCCAAGAACAGCGGCAGCGGCTCAGGCTCCGGCGGTTAAATGGGGCTAGCTTAAAACGCCGAGGGTAGCGCCGGTCTCCGACCGGCGCATCAGGACATACGATCACCCTTTAGAGGTTAATCTAATCCCTCCCTTTAGCACACGCGAGCGCACCGGCACCTGCCAGCGACCGGCCTTCCTCCAGCCTCGCGCCTCTACCCGCTCACAGCTTCCGCAGCCGAATATCACGGATCGCCGCCCGCGTCATGTACGTCGCCACCCCGAGCGGCAGCGATTTCTGAATATCACCCGGACGCAGCGAAATCGTATGGCCCGCGATTTCCACGTCGGCCATCGGCTCGTCGTCGATCCACGCTTGAATCGCCTCCGCCGTCACGCGCACGCGAATGCGGTACCAGCGATTGTCGGCGAACTCACGGGTCTTCGTCGTGCCGTTTTCGGACGCGTCCACGTGGTCGATGCTCGAAATCCCCACGGTCGTCCCACCCCAGCCGCCGACAATGAAGCTGCAGGCCGCCGCACCGACGGGAAAGGTCAGACCGCAAAAGAAATCGCCGCCATTCAGCTTCATCGCCTCCAGCGTGATCTCGTAATTCGTGCGCGGCAGCTCAGCACCCTTCGTCCACGTGATGCCCGAAAGCGTGGTGCCCGCCTCGATGATGACGGCGCCCGGCCCATTGCGAAATGGCGCCTCCACCTTCACCGGTCCTTCCGCCTCGAAGCCCGACTGCTGCCAGCCTTGGAGCGTTTTGCCATCGAAAAGCGCGCGCCAGTTTTCGGTCGCGGTCACTTTTGATTTTCCCGCCGGCTTCTCCGCCGCCTGCGCCGCGAGCCCAAGCGTGAGCAAGACCGCGCTGAGAGCGATAGGGCGGAGGAAGGAGTTCATCGTAATAAACTGGCGACGAAGTCCGACAATTTCAACGGCGCTCCCAGCGCGACCCAAAGGTAGGGCGCGTTCTCCTTAACGCGCTGTTCCGTGGTCGCACACGCCGAGGCTGCGGTTTGCAGAAAAGCCACCCCACCTAAAAACCACCCGCCCAAAGGCCCCCACTGCCGCTCACTTCTTCGCCTTCGGCGCTTTCGAAGCCTTCGAGGTCGGTGCTGCTTCCGCCGTCCAATCGAGCACGACGCCGGCGGCGACGAGACGTGCGCGCAACTTGCTGTAATCGACTTTCTGCACCGGCACCTGGTCGTCGATCGCGATCACCGCCGCCGTCGCGGCTGATTGGCTGAGCGTCATGAACACCGGCTCCATCCGAATCGAGCCAAACGCCACGTGGCTCGCCGAGAGCGCGAAGGTGGCGAAGAGATTTTCGCCTTCCGTCGCTTTCGGCACGATGGCCTCATAGGCGATGGGATACGGGCGCGGCACGCCGACGCCGCTGCTGCCTTCATTGATCGGCTGCCCATCGACCAAAATGCGGCGCACCGCGTGCAGGTCGACTCCGTAGGCGCCAAGACCGACCGAGTGCGGCGCTGTCGTCTTCCCGGTCACGTGGGCTTCGGTCATCACAAAATCGCTCACCATGCGGCGCGCCTCGCGCACGTAGATCTGACTCGGCCAGCCCCCATTGTCCGTAAACTCATCCTTCGGCAGGCCGAAGCGGCTCATCTCTTCGCGCACCGCCGCAGGCACGCGTGGACTCGTGGCGAGAAAGTGAAAGAACCCTCGGAGATACGATTCGTGCGCCTTCGTGATCTGCGCGCGCTTTTCCCACGAGCCCTCGGGATACTCGTCGGCACCGCCGATGAAATCGGTCGAGATGGGCCAGCGATTGTTGAAGTCGTATTTCTGATTCTGCAGCGGGTCGTACTTCAGGTAGCTGCGCAGCGTGAGCTGCTCGCCGGCCTCGATGCGCGCCTCGGTCCAGCGCGCGAGCAGTTCATAGCGCGCCGCGTCGTAATCGGCCGGCGGCGCGAGCGGGATCCGGTTGTCGGGATTGTCCGTTAGGCACACGCGAAAATTATAACTCTGGATGCGACGGTCCCCGGAGCCGAGTTCGCCGCGCGGCTCATCCCGCAACAGATACGGCAGCACGCCACTCGAAGGATCACCGCGGCGGACATACGGATCGATCTTCACCGTGAATTTCCCCGCGCGTGGATTCGCGCTCGCGGCCTGCACGCCATTAACGGTCTCGCCATACTGCGCATTCGCCTCGCGCCCCAGCGTGTACGAGATGCCCGCCGCCGCCAGCAGGTCGCCTTCGTAGCTCGCATCGACAAACATTTTGGCCCGCACGACGAGGCCGCTGCTAAAAGTGATCTCGCCGATGCGCGCGCCAACTTTACCGACACGGAGCAGCCGTTCGCTGAAATAAATCTTCACGCCCTTCTCCCGCGCCATCTCGACAAAGACGCTCTCGGCCACCTTCGGCTCAAAGGCCAGGGACGGCGGCTTCTCGAAATCCACGCCGAGCCTCACTTGATCCAGCTTCGGCGCATCGAAGGCCGTGCCGGGCTTCTGCCCGTAGTGCGCGCCGATGCGCTCATAAACTTCCCGTGCCATGCCGCCCACCGCGCCGACGCGGTCGCTATTGCCGACATCCGTCCAGCTCAGCCCGCCCGCCGTCATGCCGCCGAGATGTTGGCCCGGCTCCACGATGACCGCCGTCTTGCCGAGGCGCGCGGCCTGCACCGCGGCAATCACGCCGCCGGAGGTGCCGCCGTACACACAGATATCCGCCTCGACGACCGCCGACCGACCGGACGCGGCCAGCACGAGCGAAAGCACGCCGAGCCAGAGAGAGTGAAAGCAAACACAACGCGTAATCATGGGGTAGGTCACGCGAATCTCCCACCCGATCACCGCAAGGGACAACGTCATTTCACTGGTCCTCTCTTGGGGCCAGTGGCACCGCCGCACCGGGATTGCACCCGCGAAATCGTCTGCTCAAATCACGCCCCACCCCGCCACCCATCCTCATGACGCCTTTTTCGATTTTCCGCCAGAGCCAGCGGCTCGGCCTTCTCCTCACCGCCTGCGCCCTGCTCGTCACGTTAGCACACGCGGCCGAGCCCGTGCCGGACAAACTCGTCGTCCTCACCTTCGACGACTCCTCGGCTTCGCACTCCGCCATCGCGCGGCCGTTGCTCAAAAAATACGGCTTCGGCGCCACCTTCTTCATCACCGAGGGCTTCACGTTTACCAAAAACAAAAAAGATTACATGACGTGGGAGCAGATCGCAGAGCTCCACCGCGATGGCTTCGAGATCGGCAATCACACGCGCGATCACCTCGGCATCACGGAAAAAAATGTCGACCGCCTCGCTGAGCAACTCGAAGTGATCGCGCAGCGCTGCCGCGAGCACGGGATCCCGACGCCGGTGAGCTTCGCGTGGCCGGGCAACAAGTTTCACGTCACCGCGCTACCCGTCCTGCAAAAGGCGGGCATCCGTTTCGCCCGGCGCGGCGGCGAGCCCGAGGTCCCTTACGCCATCGGCGGCGGCGTCGCCTACGAACCCAAAGCCGATCACCCGCTGCTCATCCCCACGACCGGTGACGCCCGCCCGGACTGGACCCTCGACAACCTCAAACGCGCCGTCGCCCAAGCCCGCGAGGGCAAAATCGTCGTGCTGCAATTCCACGGCGTGCCCGATGGCGAGCATCCGTGGGTCAATACCCCGACCGCCCGCTTCGAGGAATACATGGCCTGGCTCAAGGCCGAGGGCTACCACGTCATCGCGCTGCGCGACGTCGCGCGCTACGTCGATGAAACGAAACTGCCCGCCGACCCGCTCGCGATCATGGAACGGCGGAAGGCGGCGATGGCGAAGTAACCTCGAGCGGTCGCTAGGAACCCAGCCTGCTCAGGGCGTGTACTCGACCGTGCCGCCCACATTTACCTTGTGGCCCCATTTCGCGATATACGCCGGGCCGGGGAGAAATTCATCGTGCTGCATCGCGAGCTTCTGCTTCAACTGCGCCTCGAGCCGCGCCTGAAGCTCGGCGTGCGCCGGCTGGCCGACGAGATTGTCGAGTTGCCAGGGGTCGCGCTCATGGTCGAACAGCAGCCACGGCCCGTTCAGGTCGCGAACGTAAGTGTACTGCTTGGTGCGCAAGCCGCGAAACTCCCGCCCGCCCGCCGCGCGTGAAAATTCGCCGAAGGGTGACACGCAGGAGAGCACGGCCGCGCCGCCGGAGGGATCGGCTCCTCCGCGCATGCAGCCGGTAAAATCAAAGCCCTCCACCGTTTTGGGAATCGGCATCCCGCACAAGCCGAGCAGCGTCGGCATCACGTCTTCAGTATTGATCGTCGCATCGAGTCGACGCGGCGCGATGCCGAGTGAGGCCGGCAGGCGAAACAGCATGGGAACGCGCGCCGACTCCTCGTACGGCTTTTGCTTTCGAATCACATTCAGCGACGAGAGCATGTCGCCGTGATCCGAGGTGAAGACGATAATGGTGTTCTCCGCGAGGCCCGAGCTTTTGAGTGTCGCGAGTAATTCACCGATGCAGTCGTCCAGCGCGGCGCAGTGCGCATAGTACCCGGCGAGTTCCTTGCGCGCCTTGGCCTGCGCGGGCTCCGGCACGTTGCCGCGGAGTTGGATTTTCTCCGGCGGATACATCGCGCGATATTTTTCCGGCGCGGTTTCGTAGGGATTGTGCGGCGGGCCCCAGGCGAGCCAGAGGAAGAAAGGTCGCGTGGACCCAGCGCGCTGCCTCAGGTACTGCTCCGCGTCGCGAGTCTGGGCGATGGCATCGTAGCCCTCCCATTTCAATTTCTCCGCGGTGTCCGCGTAGTAAGGCGAATTATTGTAGGCGTGCGTGCACTCGAGCACTTTCCAGTAGTCAAAGCCCTGCCGCCGCTCGCGCGGGATAAAGGCCGAGCGCCCGTTTCCATCGATATGCCATTTGCCGATGCAGCCGGTGTCGTAGCCCGCGGCTTTCAACGTCTTGGCGAGCGTGACAGCTTCCGGGTTGAGCGTGAGGTCATTGAGAAACAAGCCGTGCGTCAGCGGACGCTGCCCTGTGAGCAGCGAGGCGCGCGCCGGTGTGCACACGGGCATGCCGGAAACGGCCTGTGTGAAATTCACGCTCTCGCGCTCCAGTCGGTCGATGTTGGGCGTCCGGACATTCGGATCGCCCGCGTAGCCCAAGGCCTGAGCGCGCCACTGGTCCGCGATGATGAAGAGGATATTGGGCGGCGCTTTCGCCGCCGCCGTCGCCGCCGACAAAAGATTCGCGGCAGTCCAGATCGCGAGCGCGCAGACGAAAAATCGGGCGCGAAAAAAACGAGCGGGCAAAAGGCTCATGGGGTGCGCAGAGCGTGCGCCCATCGGATCGAAGGCGTCAAGCCGACCAAGCTCTCCTGCCTCCGCCGGCGCGGCCGGGCGCGGTCGATCACACTTCTATCGTGACCTCCCCGCCCCAAGCGCGTTTTTTAGCGGCTTGTCCTCCACTCTCACGCTCTCGCCCATCGGATTTCTGCGCACGCGGCAGCGCGCGAAGTTTCAGGCCGGCCACCAGCCGTCGGCGGCGACCGAGGCGAGCAATGAATTGGAGCTGCTGCCCGGCTGCGGCTACGAATCCGCGCTGCGCGACCTCGCGGGCTTCGACCGCGTGTGGCTGCTTTGGTGGTTCCACCGCAACGAGGGCTGGCGCCCGCTCGTGCTCCCGCCGCGCGGCCCGGTGCAGCGCCGCGGGGTCTTCGCGACGCGCTCGCCCCATCGGCCCAATCCCCTCGGCCTCACGCCCGTTCCGCTGCTCGGTATCAATGGCCGCACGCTCCTCCTCGGCGCCTGCGACCTCGTCGATGGCACCCCCGTGTTCGATTTGAAACCGTACGTGCCTTCCTTCGATTCCTTTCCCGATTCGAAGGCTGGCTGGATCGACGAGGTCGATGCCGCGATGGCGGAGCCGGCAAAGTTCACCGTGCGCCTCACGCCCGAGGCCGAGGAGCAGGCGCGCTGGTTAAAGGAAAATTGGGGCGTCGATTTTATCCCACGCATGACCGAGCTGCTGTCCCGCGACCCCTCGCCGCACCGCACCCGTCGCATCAAGCATCGCTCGCCCACGCGCACCGACATCAGTTGCGGCGTCTGGCGGGCCGTCTTCTCGGTGGAGGGTGAGATCGTGCGCGTGCGCGCGCTCACTTCGGCGTACCCGCTTAATTTTCTCCACCGCGAGGGCTACGAGATGATTCCGGATCGCGATGCCCAAGTCGCGTTTTTAGCCAAGTGGCCGGCCGAGCAAATCGTTTAGGCGACGCTCTGCCCGAACGGCGGCGAGGCGCGCCCATCTTTCTCGCCGCCCGTAAAACCCCAGCCCGGTTGGAAACCTCGGCCTATCTTTCCAACGCGGCTTCCGGTATTTTAGAAGAACCCCTCGACTAGACGTTCCGCGTCTCAGCCCCTCGTTCGCGTCCGTCCGTCTCTCGCCCCCTTCGTCTCTCTCACCTCACCTCTATTCCGCATTCCATGTCCACGCCTCTCTTCGCTCCCCGCCCCTCCCTCCGTCTCTGTGCTGCGCTCGTTGCCTTGCTGGCTTCACCCTCGATCGTACTCGCCCAAGGCGCCGGTGAGGGCGGCGGTGGCGGCGGGGGCGGCAAAGGCAAAAACCTTTCGTCCAATTTGCGCGAAGCCAACGACCTGCTGCGCGACGGCAAGACCACCGAGGCCATCGCCGCCGTGAAGCGCGAACTCGCCACCGATCCCACCTCGGGCCCGGCCGCCAATCTCCTCGACACCCTCGGCGCCACGAAAGAGGCCCGCGTGATCTTCCAAAAGCGCATCGATGCCGCGCCCGACGCCGCAGCCAAAGCCGCCGCCCAGCGCGCCATGGCGATGTCCTACGCGTTCGACGGCGACAGCAAAAACACCGTGAAGTACGAGGAAATGGTCATCGCCTACTGGGTGACGCGCGAGCAGGCAGAGCCGCAGAATGCCTTTTACCAACAGGGCGAAATGGCCAATGAAGCCGCGCGCGTCTGCATCGACTCCGGCGACTTCGACGCCGCCGAGAAGTGGTACCGCAAGGGCACCGAGCTCGGCTTGAAAGAACCCGAGCCGAAGACCCATCCGAAAAGCCTCTGGGACTACCGCCTCGCCCATGCCCTGGGCCGCATCGCCGCCCGTCGCGGCGACAAGGCGGAGGCGCAAAAACAAATCGCCGCCGCCCGTAAGATTCTCGAAAGCGACCCCAAGATGGCCGAGGCGCAGGAACGCTATTTCCCGTACCTCGTCGGCTACGTCGCCCTCTACACCGGCGACCTCAAGACCGCCGAAGCCGAACTCACGAAGGCCACCAGCGCCAACGCCAACGATCCTTTCATGAAATGCCTCCTCGCGATGGTGTACGAGCAGACGAATCAGCAAGACAAAGCCACCGATCTGTACCGCCAAGCCTACGCCGCCGCCACCGCGCACAACCCACCCGCTGCTTTCGCCCGGCCCTTCGCGCGAAAGAAGCTGGGGCTTTAAAGCCACTGGCCCTAAAGCGACGGCTGCCTCCAAGCACCCCAAATTGCAGGCAGTTTACAAAGCGGCCCTGGTTGTCGGCCGCGAAAGGCAATCGATTGCCCAGTGGGAGCACCTCTACTCCCACCGAAAGCTGCTGCGCGATAGCCAGCCCTAGGGTGACACCACCAGCCGCCTAAAACTACGCTGATCCCCAAGGGTTAGGAGCTGTTTGTGAAAGAAGCGTATGCAAGGTAGGCAGCCAGCTTGCTGGCGCTGGTTTGTTGTCGGACAAGCGCCTGCAAGCAGGCGGCCTACCTCGGTGGCGCTCTCTTTCACAAACAGCCCCTAACGCACCCTTTGGTTACTTTTTTCGTTTCACCTGCAATCGGCTTGTCGCTGCGTGAAACCTGGGCGTAAATGAGCCGTCTTAGCGGCAGGCAGAAGCGTCGGATAAATCCGTCGGCTTCCTGCCTGCATCCCCCCGCCCCCCGTCACTCAGTTTTTCTCCGCATGAACAAGCCCAACGTCCCCCACCTTTGGCAGCCGACCCGTCGCGAGTTTTTGTATGTGGGATTACTGGGCTCCGTGGGGCTGACGATGCCCGACCTGTTTCGCACGCAGGCGCGCGCGGCCGAGGCCAAGGGCCTGCCAATCCCCGGCATGGGCAAGGCCAAATCGGTCATTAATATTTACCTCCCCGGCGGCATGTCGCACCAGGAGTCGTTCGACCCGAAGATGACCGCGCCGGTCGAGTACCGCGGGCCGATGGAGGCGATCAAGACCAACCTCGATGGCGTTTATTTTTCGGAGAACTTGAAAGAGACCGCCAAGATCGCGGACAAGATTACGGTCATCCGCTCCATGACGCACGGCGAGGCTGCCCACGAGCGTGGGACGCACGCGATGTTCACCGGCTACCGCCCGAGTCCCGCGATCGAGTACCCGAGCATGGGCTCCGTGGTCTCGCACGAGCTCGGGCCGCGCGCGGATCTGCCGCCCTACATTCTCATCCCCAATCAAGTCACGCCCTACGCCGGCACCGGCTATCTCGGCGCGGCGTTTGGCGCCTTTGCCCTCGGCAGCGACCCGGCGACTGATGGCTATTCGGTGCGTGATCTCACTCTCCCCGGCGGCATCGACGAGAAGCGTTTCGCCGAGCGCCGCGAGATGCGCTCCGTGGTCGATGCGCATTTTAGCGCGCTCGAAAAGTCCGACGCGCTCGATGGCATGGATTCGTTTTATCAGCGCGCCTACGCGATGATCAGTTCGGAAAAGGCCCGCGCCGCCTTCGACATCAAGGCCGAGAAAGCCGCCGTCCGCGATTCCTACGGTCGCAACGCCGCCGGCCAGCGCATGCTGCTCGCGCGTCGCCTCGTCGAGGCCGGCGTGCGGTTCGTCTCGCTCACCTACGGTGGCTGGGACCACCACGACAATATCAAGAACGCCAACGGCAAACAGATGCCGAACTTCGACAAGGCCTACGCCGCCCTCATCCGCGATCTCGACGAGCGTGGGCTGCTCGATTCCACGCTCGTCGTGGTCAACACCGAGTTTGGCCGCACCCCGAAGATCAACGCCACGGCCGGCCGCGATCACTGGCCCAAGGTCTTCAGCATCGCCCTCGCCGGCGGCGGCATGAAGCGCGGCTACGTGCACGGCTCCTCCGATGCGACGGGCGGCGAGCCCGACGCTGATCCGCTCACGGTCGAGGACTACGCGGCGACGATCTTTAATCAGGTCGGCATCGATGCCAACAAAACCTTGATGACGCCCGGCGGCCGTCCGCAGGCCATCGTCAAGGACGGCAAGGTCGTCAAAGAACTCCTCGCCTGAGTCATGGCTTTCCTGAACGGACCCCGGACAACTTCGAAACTGTGGGAGGGGCTTTATGCCCCGACTGATTTTTCCGGGCGCACTGAGTCGGGGCCTAAAGCCCCTCCCACAGTTCGATCCCAGCGGTCGAACGTCTCCCCGCTCCTTCGCTCCGCCCTCGTCGCTTGCACGCTCTTCGGCGCCACCGCGGTTTTCGCGACAGCGCCCAATCTTACGGCGGTCGCGCCGGCCGGTGGTCAACGCGGCAAGAAAGTCGAAGTCACGCTCCGCGGCGAGCGCCTCGCCGATGCCCAGGATGTGATGTTCTACGGCTCCGGGCTGACGCTGGAAAAAATCAGCGAGGCCAAGGACAAGGAAGTGAAGGCCATCTTCACCGTTGCCGAAGATTGCCCCATCGGTGAGCACGCGCTGCGGCTGCGGACCGCCGGCGGCGTTTCGGCCTTGCGCCTGTTTTACGTCGGCGCCCTGCCCTCCCTGGAAGAAAAGGAGCCGAACAACGAACCGGCCAAGGCCCAAGCCGTCGCTCTCAATACCACGGTGCAAGGCACCATCGGCAACGAGGACATCGATTGGTTTTCCGTCGAGGCGAAGAAGGATCAACGTCTCTCCTTCGAGATCGAGGGCGCGCGGCTGGGCCGCACGATGTTCGATCCGATCATCACGGTGCAGGATAGCGCGGGTAAAATCGTCGCCTCCTCCGACGACACTCCTCTGCTCGGCCACGATGGCTTCGTGTCCCTGCTCGCGCCGGCCGATGGCAAATATCTCATCCAGGTGCGCGACGTGACGTACACCGGCGCCGGTCATTTTTACCGGATGCACGTCGGCACCTTCCCGCGACCGGCCGCGATCTTTCCCCTCGGCGGCAAAGTCGGCGAGACGCTCGCGGCGAAATTCATCGGCGACCCCACCGGCGATTTCACGCAAAGCATCACTCTACCCGGCGCGGTGACGGAGAAGTTCGGCGCCGAGGCCAATCATGATGGCTTGGCCGCTTCGCCGAATTGGCTCCGCGTGACCACGCTGGCGAACGCCGAAAGCGTCAAGGCGGGCTCCACCGCCGCCAATGCCCCGCTCCTCAACCTCCCCGCGCCCCTCGCCTACAATGGCGTGCTCGAGACCAAGGGCGACGCCGCGTTTTTTAAGTTCAAGGCGAAGAAGGACCAGAATCTCGATTTCCAAGTTTACGCCCGCCGCCTCGGTTCGCCGCTGGATTCCGTGCTCACGATTCTCGATGCCAAGGGCAAGTCGCTCGGCAACAACGACGATGCGGCCGGCAATCCCGATAGCGCGACGCGCGTGAAAATCCCCGAGGACGGCGAGTACACCGTCAAGGTCGCCGATCAGCTCAATCGCGGCGGCCCGCGCTTTACCTATCGCGTGGAGATCGCCGAGGTGCAGCCCGCCCTCACGCTCTCCATCCCCGACACCGCGCGCTACGACAACGAGACGCGCAAATCCATCGTCGTGCCGCGCGGTAATCGCTTCGCCGTGCTGCTGAATATCAACCGAGATGTCTTTAACGGTGACTTGAATATCGCCTGCGACGGCTTGCCCGCTGGCGTCAAAGCCGAGGCCGACACCGTCCCCGGCAGCCTCTCCGCTGTGCCCGTGGTGTTTGAAGCGGCCGACGATGCCCCGATGGGCGGAAAGCTCCTCTCCCCGGTGGCCCAGCCCGTGCCCGCCGCCGATGGCAAAGTGGCCAATGTCGCGAGCCGCTTCCGCCACACGGTGGAGTGGGTCCGCATTCAGAACGACACGGTTTACACGAAATCGGAGGTCAATCAGATCGCCGCCGCCGTCGTGGAAGAGGTGCCGTATAAAGTCCGCATCATCCAGCCCCACGTGCCCATCGTGCAAAACGGTGAGATGATCCTCCGCATTGTGGCCGAGCGTCAGGAGGGCTTCGACGAACCGATCAGTGTGAAGATGCTGTGGAATCCCCCGGGCATCACCTCGCTGCCCGACGTCACGATTCCGAAAGGCGAGTCCTCCGTCGACTACAAGCTCAACGCCAGCAACAAGGCCGAGGCGCGCAAGTGGAAGATCGCCGTCGTGGCGGGTGCCACCGTCAAGGGCGGCACGGCCTACGTGTCGTCGCAGCTCGCCGAGTTGGAGATCGCGGCGCCCTTCCTCATCGGCAAGATCGACCTGACCAAAATCGAGCGCGGACAGCCCACGAAGCTCGTGTGCAAACTTGAGCAGAAGGTGCCGTTTGAAGGCGTCGCCACCGCCCGGTTGGTCGGCCTGCCGCCCAACACCACGGCCCAGGATGTCTCCATCACGAAGGACAGCAAAGAGGCCGTCTTCGAAATCGTGACCAACGACAAGAGCCCCCTCGGCAATCACAAAAATATTTTCTGCAGCGTGGCGATCGCCCCCGACTGCGAGCCGATCACCAATCTCATCGCGCAGGGCAGCATGATCCGCATCGATCCGCCGCGCGCCAAGCCCGCGACCGCCGGCAAACCCCTCGCGCAATCGGCGACCAAGCCGGAATAATCCCCTCTCGCACCCCATGCGCCCCGCTCAGATTTTCCTCGCCGCGTCCGCTGTCGCCCTGGCCTCGGCTGCGGCGGTCGCCGCCCCCGCGCCGACGCTGACCGACGTCAAGGTCTTCCCCGCCGATATCAACCTAAAGACGAAGCAGGACCATCAGGGCGTCGTCGTGCAAGCGATCTACTCCGACGGCGTGACGCGCGATGTCACCGCGCAGGCGAGTTTCTCGGTGGGCAATAAGTCGCTGGTGAAGTTCGATAAATTTACCCTCACCCCGGTCGCCGACGGCGCGACGGAATTGAAGGTGAAGTTCAAGGACAAGGCGCTCACCGTGCCCGTGAAAGTGGAGAGCGCGAAGCTCGAGCAGCCCATTAGCTTTACCAAGGACGTGATGCCGGTCTTCACCAAGGCCGGCTGCAACACCGGCGGCTGCCACGGCTCGTCGCGCGGCAAGGACGGCTTTCGCCTCTCGCTCTTCGGCTACGATCCCGATGGCGACTACTACCGCCTCACGCGCGAATCCATCGCGCGCCGCATTAATCTCGCCGTGCCCGAGGAGAGCCTGCTCCTTGAAAAATCCATCGGCAAGGTCCCGCACACCGGCGGCGAGCGCTTCAAGGCCGACAGCGAATTTTACCAAACCATCCTCATCTGGCTCAAAGCCGGCGCGCCGAAAGATACCGCCGAGGTCGCCAAGGTCGTGCGTCTCGAGGTCAATCCCCGCCAATCCGTCATCGAGGGCCTCGGCGACACCCAGCAGCTCAATGTCCGCGCGTTCTACTCGGACGGCACGGATCGCGACGTGACCTCACTGACGGCGTTCATGACCAACAACGACGTCGCGGTAAAAGTCACCGAGACGGGCAAGGCCACGGCCCTGACGCGCGGCGAAGCGTTCATCACCGTGCGCTACGAGGGTCAGGCGACCGGCGTGCAGGTACTCGCGATTCCCAAGGGCCTTAATTTCACTTGGCCGCAGGTCGCGGAAAACAATTACATCGATACGTTGGTGAACACGAAGCTCCGCAAGCTGCGCATCGCGCCCTCGGAGCTCTGTGACGACGCGACCTTCCTCCGCCGCGTAAATCTCGATATCACCGGCACGCTCCCGACGCCCGACGAGGTGAAAAAATTCCTTGCCGATCCGAGCGCCACCAAGCGCGAGGCCGTGATCGACGAGTTGTTGGGCCGGAAGGAATTCGTCGATCTTTGGGTGATGAAGTGGGCCGAGTTGCTTCAAGTGCGCAGCGCCGACCAGCAGACCCAGATGAGCGCGAAATCCGCGCTGCAATACTTCGATTGGATCGAGGATGAGATCACCCGCAACGTGCCCGTGGATCAGATGGTGAAAGAGCTCATCACCGCCACCGGCCCGAGCTTCGAGACCCCGCAGGCGAATTTCTACAAGATCGAGCGCGACACGCTGAAGCTCTCAGAGAACGTCGCGCAGGCCTTCATGGGCGTGCGTGTGCAGTGCGCGCAGTGCCACAACCATCCCTTCGACCGCTGGACGATGAACGACTACTACAGCCTCGCGGCGTTTTTCGCGCAGGTCGGTCGCAAGTCCGGCGAAGACCCGCGCGAGACCGTCATCTTCAACAGCGCGAGCGGTGGCGTGAAGCACCCGGTCTCCGGTAAGGACGTCGCGCCCAAATTCCTCGGCGGCCCGCAGCCCGAATTGGCCAAGGGCGCAGATCGCCGGCAGGCCTTTGCCGAGTGGCTCACCGCCCCGGACAATCCGTACTTCGGGCGCAACCTCGCCAACATCATCTGGGCGCAGTTCTTCGGCAAAGGCATCATCGATCCCGTCGACGATGTGCGCGTGAGCAATCCTGCGACCAATCCCGAGTTGCTCGATAAGCTCGCCGCGCAGCTCGTCGCCTACCGCTACGATTTCAAGAAACTCGTGCGCGACATCTGCCTCTCGCGCACCTACCAGCTCTCCGCCACGCCCAACGCGACCAATGCCGGCGACGAGAACAACTT
The DNA here is from genome assembly GCA_965227745.1 of Opitutaceae bacterium. Classification (GTDB taxonomy): domain Bacteria; phylum Verrucomicrobiota; class Verrucomicrobiia; order Opitutales; family Opitutaceae; genus GAS368. Next base: position 2,232,553 of record OZ245769.1, read on the forward strand.
CGCGCGCGCCAGCGTGCGCCGCATCCGCGCCGAGGTGTTGCTCGATGCCTTGAGCACCGTCACCGGTTCCACCGAGAAGATCAAGGGCCTCGCTCCCGGCGCGCGCGCCATCGAGATCGCCGATGGCCGCACGAGCACGTATTTTCTCACCACCTTCGGCCGCGCCACGCGCGAGACCCCGTGCTCCTGCGAAGTGAAAATGGAGCCCAATCTCTCCCAAGCGCTGCACCTCCTTAACGGCGACGCCGTCAACGCGAAGGTGATCAATGGCGGCCTCGTGAAAAAGCTGCTCAAGGAGGGCAAGGAGCCCGATGCCATCATCGAGGAGCTTTACCTGCGCGCGCTCGGTCGCTTCCCGACCGCGACCGAAAAGACGAAACTCCAGGCCTTCTTTGTGGACGGCAAAGCCAAGGATATCGTGCTCAACGATCTCTTCTGGTCGCTCCTCAACGCCAAGGAATTTGTGTTTAATCACTAAGCCATGGTCACGCTGCGCACGCGCACATTTCTCACCGGGTTTTGCTCGCTGGCCCTCGCCGGAACCGCCCTCGCGGCCGATGCGAAGAAGGTCACCTACGAGGACGATGTTCTCCCGATCTTCCGCGACAACTGCCTGAAGTGTCACAATCCCGACAAGCAGAAGGGCGACCTCGATCTCACTTCGTTCAGCGCGGCGATCAAGGGCGGCGGCAGCGGCGCCACCCTCAATGCCGGCGACGCCGAGGGCAGTCTCCTCTACAAGGCGATCATGCACACGGAGGACCCCGAGATGCCGCCGAAGTCGAAGCTCGCGGACAAGGATATCGGCACCATCCGCTCGTGGATCGACGGCGGTCTTTTGCAGGGCGTGAATAGCAAGGCCATCGCCGGGAAGCCCGCGGTCGATCTCTCGCTGAAGAATGTCGCGGTCGGCAAGCCCGAGGGCCCGCCGCCGATGCCCGGCCCGCTTTCCGTCGAGCCCGTGGTCAAGGCCGCGCGCGGCTCCGCGCTCAGCGCCATCGCCAATAGCCCGTGGGCCCCCCTAGTCGCGCTGGCCGGTGCGCACCAGATCTCGCTCTATAACACCGACGACCTCGAGTTCCTCGGCGTGCTGCCTTTTCCCGAGGGCCTGCCGTGCGATGTGAAGTTCAGCCGCAACGGCAAGCTCCTCCTCGTGAGCGGCGGCCGCGGCGGTCAGTCGGGGCTCGTTGCGGTGTGGGATATCGCCAAGGGCGAGCGCGTCATCACCGTCGGCGACCAGTTCGACTCCGTCCTCGCGGCCGACATCAGCGCCGACCAGCAATGGATCGCGCTCGGCGGCCCCGATCGCGTGTTGAAAATTTACAACACGAAAGACGGCTCCCTCGAGCACCGCATCAAGAAGCACACGGAGTGGGTCACCGCCATCGAGTTTTCCCCCGACAGCAAGTACCTCGCGACCGGCGACCGCAACGGCGGCGTCGTGCTGTGGGAAGCCGCGAGCGGCCAGGAAATGTTTACGATGCCCGGCCACAAGGGCGGCATTACGGCCATCACCTGGCGCGGCGACTCTGAGATGTTTGCGACGGCCAGTGAGGATGGGACGCTGAAACTTTGGAAATCCACCGACGGCTCCGCGCTGCGCAGCATCAATGCGCATACCGGCGGCGCCCTCGCCGCCCGCTTCACCCACGACGGCCGCGTCGTCACGAGCGGTCGCGATAACAAAGTCCAAATCTGGGACGCCGCGACCGGCCGCAATGTCGGCACGATGCCCTTCACCGGCGACCTCCCGAATCGCGTGACCTTTAACGACGACGGCAAGAAGGTGATCGGCAGCGATTGGAAGGGGCAGGTCTTCGTCTGGGATGCCAAGACCGGCAAGGTCCTCGGCGAACTCGAGGCCAACCCGCCGACCGTCAAAGAGCGCGTCGAGCAAAGCACCATGCGTATCACCACCCTCCAAGCCGACCTCGCGAAAGCCACCGCCGCCCGCGAGCCCGCCGACCTCGATGCCAACATCGCGCAAGCCACGCTCCTGCAGGCCAAGAAATCGCTCAGCGAAAAGAAGGGCGCCCTCGCCGCCGCCGAATCCGAAGCCGCCAAGCTCGCCGATCAACTCGCGAAAGACAGCGCCAACGCCGAGCTGAAAAAGCAAGTCGCCGCGGCGACAAAAACTGTTGCTGATCTCAAGGCCCGCCTTCCGGTCCTCCAAAAGGAAGTCGCCGAGCAGACCAAGAACGCCGACGCCAAAGCCAAGCTCGCCGCCGAGGCCAAGACCAAGATCGACGATCTCACGGCCCAAATCGCCGCGACCAAGACCTCCCTCGCGAAATGGCAGGCCGTGCAGAAAAACGCGAAGTCCGGCGGCAGTGGCGTAAAGGTTTCGATGGCGGAGCCTCAGCGGTAAAGGTGGGGCGCGTTATCCGTAACGCGCCGCTCAAGGCATTCGTATCCGCTGAGGTGGCGGCTTAAGGATAAGCCGCCCTACCTCTATAATCTCGTACAAACCGGCTCGCCGCCGCGCCATCGCCACTCCACGATTTTCGTCCCTACCCCGCCCCCGCCACGTCCCCTTCCCCATGAGTACTTCCCGCGCTCGCGTCTTTTCATTGCTCGCTTCTCTGGCTCTCGGCTTGGCCGCGCCTGCATCCGTCGGCTTCGCCCAAGAGGTCGTGCCGAAGCTGATCTTGCCCGTCCCCGAGCCGGCGGCCACGCAGCTCGTGCGCGTCGCGCCGGATCGGCCCGACTGGACTTACGCGCCCAATGCGCCGGTGACGTTTCGCATCACGGCCACCGTCACGCCGTACCCGGCCGAGGGAGTGACCGTTAAATATCGTCTCGGTCCCGAGATGCTCGAGGGTGCGGAGAAAACCGCGACGGTACCGGTTGAGGGCCTCACGCTCCCCGCCGCGACGCTGCCGGTGCCCGGATTTCTGCGGTGCATCGTGACGGCGACGATCGACGGCAAGCCGCAGCGCGCGGCGGCAACGGCGGGCTTTTCACCGGAGAAGTTGCAGCCGACGCAGACCGAGCCGGCGGACTTCGATAAATTTTGGGCCGAGCAAAAAGCCGCGCTCGCCAAAGTGCCGCTGGAGCCCGAGCTGATCCCCGCGCCGGAGCTCTCCACCCCGAAGGTCGAGGTCTCGTACTTGAGCCTGCAGAACGTCGGCAATTGGCAGGGCGCGAGCCGCATCTACGGCGTCCTCGCCGTGCCGCGCGCGGAGGGCTCGTATCCGGCGGTGCTCGGTGTGCCGGGTGCCGGCGTCCGCGGCTACAAAGGCATGGTGGGCCTCGCCGAGAAAGGCGTGATCACGCTCCAGATCGGCATTCACGGCATCCCCGTGAATTTGCCGGCGGTCGTTTACGAACAGCTCGGTCGCGGCGCGCTCGCCGACTACAATCGCTACAATCTCGATGACCGCACGCGCTACTACTACCGCCGCGTGTACCTCGGCTGCGTGCGCGCCAATGACTACCTCGTCGCGCATCCGAAGTGGGATAAAAAGAATCTCGTCGTCATGGGCGGCAGCCAGGGCGGTCAGCTTTCGATCGTGACTGCCGGGCTCGATCCGCGCGTCACCGCGCTCGCCGCCGACTACCCGGCCTACAGCGATGTGACCGGCTATCTCACCGCCAATCGCGCCGGCGGCTGGCCCGGGCTCTTCAAGCCCGGCAAGGACGGCAAGCCACTCGCCCTCGCCCCCGACGATGCCATGGTCACCACCACGCGCTACTATGACACCGTGAATTTCGGCCGTCGCCTCAAAGTACCGGGCCACTACTCGTGGGGCTACAACGACGACGTCTGCCCGCCCACCTCCACGTTCTCCGTCTACAATATCATCACCGCGCCCAAGGAACTCGTGATCGCCCCGCAGCAGCCGCACGCCGCCTCACCCCAGCAGTCGAAGCTCACCCAGGAGTGGGTGCTGAAGACAGTGGGAGCGAAGGCGCTCTGACGTAGGAAAGCAGCAAGTTCCAACCTTCAGGTATCAAAAAATCTCAAGAACCGAAAGCATCCAAAGCACCCCTCTCAGCCTTCCAGCGTGAAGCTTGGTGCTTTACCGGTGCTCGGAGGTTGGTCCTTGGTGCTTTAAAGCTATCTCCCCCTACCCCGTCATGAATCAACCACGCCTCCCACTCTTCCTCTTCGCCCTCGGCTCGATCCTCGCGACATCAACCGTCGCCCAAACTCCCGCTCCCTCCACCACTCCCGCCGCTGCTACCACCAAAGCCCCTGCCCCGCGCCCAGTCGTGCTCGTCTCGCCGGAAATGAACGCCGACGGCGGCGTGACGTTTCGCGTGCGGGCGCCCAATGCGAAACAGGTCAGCGTGCGAGGCCAGTGGGCCAAGGATGCCGTGGCGCTGACGCTCGGCGAAGGCGGCGTGTGGTCGGGCACGGCGCCAGCCGTCCCGGTCGGCGTCTGGGAGTATAGTTTCGTCGTCGACGGCTTCTCGATGGTCGATCCCGGCAACGCCGCCATCAAGCCGATGCGCGAGCCGCGCACGAGCATCCTCCACATCGCCGCGAGCCAGCCGCAGCCGTGGGATTTTCAAGACGTGCCGCACGGCACGGTGCATCAGCATAGTTATCTCTCGAAATCGCTCGGCCGCGCCCGCGAGGTGTGGGTCTACACGCCGCCCGGCTACGAGGCGAATACCGCGAGCAAATTTCCCCTGCTCGTGCTCCAGCACGGCTCGGGCGACAACCAGCAAACATGGGTCGCGCATGGCAAGGCTCACTGGATCCTCGACAACCTGATCGCCGCCGGAAAGGTGCGTCCGATGGTCGTGATGATGATCGACGGCCATCCCTTCACGCCCGCGAAAATGCGCGAGGCGTCGGGTGATCGCACCGCCGCGATGCCGGCTTTCAGGAAAGAACTTTTGGACGAAGCCATGCCGCTCGTGGAGAAAATGTATCGGCTCGAGCCGGGTCGCGAGCAGCGCGGCATCGTGGGCCTCAGCATGGGCGGCAGCCAGTCGATCACCGTGGGTCTCGGTAATCTCGACCGCTTCGCGTGGGTCGGAGCCTTTAGCGGCTCCGCGCCGGATGAGGCCGTGACGACCGCGTTTCTCGCCGATCCGAAAACCGCCAACGCTAAACTAAAGCTCTTGTGGTTCGCCTGCGGCAAGGACGACGCGCTGCACACGCGCAACGAGGAATTTGACGCCAAGCTCACCGCCGCCGGCATCACGCACGAGTGGCACCTCACGGCGGGAAATCATAGCTGGCCCGTGTGGCGCGACTACCTCGTCGATTTTCTCCCGCTGGTGTTTCAACCCACGAAAAAGTAACCGCGCCCCCCACCCTCGCGCCATGACCACCCGTCGTCACTTTCTCCAACTCACCGGCGCGGCGGTGGTGGCGGCTTCGACGGCGGGCTTACTACGCGCGGCGACCGCCGTTCCCGCCGCGAACAAGCCCCGACCGCTCGGCTTCAGCCTTTACGGGATGAAGACGGTGCCCGTGCTCGCGGCGATCGATCACCTCGCGCGCATCGGCTATCGGCACGCGGAGTTTTGCCTCCTGCCGGGCTACGCGACGGAGCCCAGCGCCTTTTCGGCGGAGAGCCCGCGTGCGGTGCGCGAGCGGTTGCAGGCCACCGGCCTCGCCGCCGGTGCCGTGATGCTCAACCTCAACCTCCTCGGCGATCCCAAGGTCCACGCCGCCAACCTCGAAAAAATCAAGGCCGCCGCCGAGGTCGCCCACCAGCTCGACGATAAAAATCCGCCCGTCATCGAGACCGTCATGGGCGGGAAGCCGGAGGCGTGGGAGAGCATCAAAAATGAACTCGTCGCCCGCCTCCGCATGTGGGTCGAGACCGCCGCGGCAGCCGGCGTCACCCTGTGCGTCAAAGCCCACGCGGACAACGCGGTGAATTCCCCGGAGCGGCATGTCTGGCTCCTCCAGCAGGTCAACCATCCGAATCTCGCGGCCAATTACGACTACAGCCACTTCCAGTACGAGGGCTACGACCTCGAGACCAGCCTCCGTCAACTCCGCCCGTACATGCGCCTCATCGCGATGAAGGATGTCGTGGTCGGCCAGAAGCCCGCGCGCTTCCTCCTCGTGGGCGAGGGCCAGATCGACTACCCGAACTATTTTCGCCTGCTCGACGACCTCGACTACCGCGGTCCCGCGATGGTCGAGGTGAGTTCGCAGCTCTTCAACAAGCCGGGCTACGATCCGGTGAAGACAGCCGAGAAGACCTTTGCGGTCTTGAGCGCGGCACTGCCCAAAAAATAAGCGCCGACGTTTCGGTCGGCGCTTGGCATTAAATCCGGGTTGATCCCGCCATACTTATTCCGCAGGCGCAGGCACCACGCGGCGCGAGCGGCGCCAGAGCGCGAAGCCCAGCAATTACGCGGCGGTACAGTGAGCGGCCCGATAACTTGCAGGTTGGATCGTGGCGCGTCGCTTTGACGTTGCACGGCGGCGGTGAAGCGCTGGCAATTACCGGCCATGAACGTCACGGGTCTCTTCCTCTATCCGGTCAAATCGCTGCGCGGCTGCGCGGTGAGCATGGCGGAGGTCGACGCGCTCGGCCTCGTGGGCGACCGGCGCTTTCTCGTGGTCGATGAGACGGGAAAATTTCTCACGCAGCGCACGCTGCCGCGGATGGCGCTCGTCGCCACCGCGCTCGATGCGACGCACCTCACGCTCTCCACCTCGCCGACCCGCGCCGTGCGCGTGGCCCGGTCCTCCGATGCGACTGCGCCGCTGCGGACGGTGAGCATCTGGAAAAGCGAAAATCTCCTCGCCGAAGATTGCGGTGACGAGGTCGCGGCGTTTCTCTCCGAGTTTCTGGGCACGCGCTGCCGCCTCGTGCGCATCGGTGAAAAATTTCACCGCCCCGTCACCAAGGCCGCCGCTCTCCCCGGCGACGCCGTGATGTTTGCCGACGCCGTGCCGTTGCTCGTCGTGAGCGAGGCCTCGCTCGCCGACCTCAACGACCGCCTCGCCGAGCGCGGCGAGGAAGCCGTGCCGATGAATCGCTTCCGCCCCAATCTCGTGGTCGCTGGCTGCGCCGCCTTTGCGGAAGACACGTGGGCGCGCTTCCAAATAAACGATGTCGTCTTCCGCGCCGCCGGCCCCTGCATCCGCTGCCTCGTGCCCACGACCGACCAGCTCACCGGCGAACGCGGCAAGGAACCGCTCCGCACCCTCGCCAGCTACCGCCGCCCCGCCGCCGACCGCCCCGACGTGATCTTCGGCCAAAACCTGATCAACGAAACCAAGGCAGGGATGCTCCGCGTCGGAGATCCGCTCGTGCTAGTGTGATTGCTCGTCGGCGCGCTGCGCGCGCTTGGCGGCGATGATCCGAAGCTCTTTTGCGGTCTGAATATCGTGCTCACGACCGACAGCTTCCTTGGCCGTGATCAAATCCTCCAACGAGATTACCCAGCAGCGACGGCCATCGATTTCCAAGTCCTCGGCGTTTTCTTTCAGCCGGGCAAAATCTCCCACTCCCAACACGGAGGTCAGGATATCGATCACGCCGACGTCGGTCTGCAAATAGAGATTTTTCAGCGGTAGGTCGCTCGAAGGATGCTGGAGGAAAGAGAGCCGCTGGGCCGTCATCCGATGGCGCGGATTCCACTCGGCCAAGGCTTGGCGCAACACCTGGACGTTCTCTGGGGTGAGGACGGCGCATACCGCGATTTCCCGTGTCACGCGGGATGAACCATGGGTCACCGCCGCATAGCCGCCGATGATCACAAACTCAAAACCGGCGTCGACCAGCTTAACGGTGAGCTGACTGAAGTCGGGCGTCACGGTCGGCCTTGGCCTTTTCAAGTTTCAGGATTAAACGCAATGCCCCGTCGTGCTGCTGCCAGCGCTCTTTAACGGTCAACGCGAGATTGGTGTCGATCAGGTCGAGATCGACGCCCACGCGGCGCGCCCCCTGCAACAGCTCTTGATGCGACGTAACAGTTTTCAACACGCCGCAACAAATCTCTTTCCCGGTGTCCGGCAAAGCGAAATCAGACACGATCACGCGACTCCCCGCCATTAAATTCAAATATCTTCCCCCACGGCCCCTTCGAGGATTTCACTCCATCCCACCCCGCCCCCGCGTGGACTTGATCTTGGCCCGGTGCTTCTTCGATTGAATCATCCTATTTTTCTGCCCGGCAGACTTTGGGCGGGTTCGGCGACGCTCTGCCTCGCGCATGTGGATGACTGCCCGTTTCGCTGTCTCGGCCCTGGCCTCAAGCCGATCCGCCAATTCCGCCCACGCCAGCTCCCGGTTGGCGGTTTGCGAGCGTTCGCGCTGGCAGCGGACCTCGATGCCCGTCGGTTCATGGCGCAGCGAGACCGTCGAACTGGTCTTATTTATCTTCTGCCCGCCCGCACCGGAGCCTCGGATAAATTTCTCCGTTACCTCCGCCCGGCTGGCGCCCACGGCATTTAACCGGTTTTCGATTTCCTCGTTCATGACGTTGTCCGGTTCCTTACGGCGGTGGCTGAGAGCAAATCAACGGCGATTTGACCGATTTCCGGTCGCGAGCCTCGCTTTTGCTCCGCCCAAACCGGTGTCGCGGACAAATTTCTCCTCTGCTTCACCTGCGCGCACGCCGGGTGCTTTGAGTCGTTCGTCGATTTGGGGTGGTAAAGGCATGGCTGCGTCTTTTCTCTTAGGGAAACTATTCTTTGTTAACCGAGTCAAACGCCCTCCCTGCCCGTCCCGGTTCTTCTGTTTCTCCCCGTCTCCCAGCTCCTTCCCTTTTTCCCACTATGCCCACCGGTCCTCTTTGGTCCCAGAAACTTCGAGCTGAAATCGGCAAGGCCGTCATCGGCCAGGATGCCGCGATCGAGCGCCTGCTCGTCGCGCTGCTCGCCAATGGCCACGTGCTGCTCGAGGGCATGCCCGGTCTCGCCAAGACCCTGCTGGTGAAGTCCTTGGGCACCGCGCTGGGCGTGCAGTTCGAGCGCGTCCAGTTCACGCCCGACCTGCTGCCGAGCGATGTCGTGGGCACGATGATCTTCCAGCCGAAGAACGGTGAGTTCACCGCCCACAAGGGCCCCATCTTCGCCAATCTCGTCCTCGCCGACGAAATCAACCGCGCCCCGGCCAAGGTCCAGTCCGCCCTCCTCGAGGCCATGCAGGAGCGCCAGGTCACCATCGGTGGGCAGACCCATCCTTTGCCCAAGCCGTTTTTCGTCATGGCGACGCAAAACCCCGTCGAGCAGGAAGGCACCTACCCGCTGCCCGAGGCGCAGACCGACCGTTTCCTGTTCAAGCTCTTGGTCGACTACCCGACCGCCGAGGAGGAGTCGCTCATGATGCAGCGCTGGGGTCAGGTCACAAAGCAGCCCGCGCTCGTCCCGGTCTCGAGCGGCGAGGAGCTCCTCACGCTGCGCGCGAATGTCGACGCCATCCATCTCTCCCCCGCCGTGCAGGGCTACATCCTCGCTCTGGTCCGTGGCACGCGCGCGCTCGCGGAAAAGGGCTCGGGCAAACGCTACCTGAATTTCGGCGCCTCCCCGCGTGCGTCGCTGGCGCTTTACCAAGCGGGCCGCGCCCTTGCGTGGTTGCGTGGTGCTGATTACCTTTCGCCGGCGTTGGTGCAGGAGATCGCGCCCGACGTCTTGCGCCATCGCATCGGTCTCACCTACGAGGCCGAGGCCGAAGAAATCACCGCCGATAAAATCATCGCCCAAGTCGTCGAGCGCACCCCGGTTCCCGCCACCACCTAAGACGCCGCGCCGCGACGCGTTCCGGGCGCGCTCTCCGCGCTCCCGATGCGTTGCCCGCGGGCCGCCCGCCGCTCCTTTCCTCCACTTGGCCCTTTTCCCCCCAACCTCCGCTCCCGCCTCACCCGGCTCGACTCAACAGTCGCCGCTCGCGATGCTGCGTCAGCTTGAGTGGCGCGTGCGCCACGCGGTCGAAAATGTCCTGAGTGGCGAATACCGCAGCGCCTTCCGCGGTCGCGGCATGGAGTTCGATCAAGTGGTGAAGTACGAGTTCGGCGACGATGTGCGCGACATCGATTGGAATGTCACCGCGCGCCTCGGCGAGGCGTATCGCAAGAAGTTCGTCGAGGAGCGCGAGGTCACGTTGCTCGTCGTCTTCGAGGATTCGCCGTCCCTGCATTTCGGCTCCGGCGCGAACTCGAAACGCGAGGTACTGCTGGAGCTCGCCGGTCTCGTGATGCTGCTCGGCGCGGTCAATCGCGATCGCGTGGGTTTCGTGTACGCGGGGCCGTCGGGAAAATTCGTCCGCGAGCCCGTGCGCGGTCGCGGCCAAATTATGCACGCCGCCGCCACGCTGCTCGCGCGCCCGGCGCCCGCCCCCACTGACCCGGCGCCGGAAATCCCATGGCGCTTCCTCGCCAATGCCGCGCCGAAGCACAGCGTGCTGCTCTGGCTGAGCGATTTTCCGCCGCGCGTGCAGCCCGAGGGTTGGGCCGTCCTGCGGCGGCGTTACCAGACGATGGGTTTCCGCGTCGACGATCCGTGGGAGCGCAATTTGCCGTCGGGTGAAAACTTCGCGGCTTACGATCCCACGGCGGGCCGGCTCGTCACGCTCGATGGCAGCACCGCCGAGCGCGCCGCGCACGCCACGTGGGCGCGCGAACGCGAAGCCGCCTGGGAAGCCCTCTTTCCCGATGCGTTGACGCGTCTCGTCGTCGGCACCGAGGAAAATCGCCTCGATGCGCTCGTGCGCTTTTTCCACGCCCGCATGAAGTCGGGCGCAGCCCGCTGACGCGTATGAATCACATCGCGTTTAAAGACCCGCTTTGGTTTCTCGCGCTGCTCGCGATCCCGATCGTGCTGTGGTTGCGCGGACGCCGCAGCGTGCCCGTGCTCCTCGTGCCGTTCGCCGCCGCGTGGCATCGGCCGTCGCTCGCCGCGCCGTCGCGCTGGCCCGTGGGCTTGGCGCTCATGGGGCTCGTGCTCCTCACGGTCGGCCTCGCGCGCCCGCAAAAGGTCGAAGACAAACGCGAGGTCCGCTCGCAGGGTTACGATATCATTCTCTCGGTCGATCTTTCCGGCTCCATGCTCGCCGAGGATTACGAGCGCAATGGCGAGGCGATCAATCGCCTCCAAGCCATCAAGCCGATCATTCAGGCCTTTATCGATCAGCGCACCTCCGACCGCATCGGCATCGTCCTCTTCTCCGGTCGCGCCTACACGATGGCGCCACTCACCTTTGACCACGACTGGCTCTCGCGCCAGATCGAGCGCATCCGCATCGGCATGCTCGAAAACGGCACCGCCATCGGCGACGGCCTCGGTGTCGCCCTCACGCGACTCGAGCAAGCCAAACGCGAGAGCGGTGGCCAGCGCCAGGGCGCCTTCGTCGTTCTCCTCACCGACGGCGTCAACAACAGCGGCGCGCTCACGCCCGAGCAGGCCACGGCCATCGCGAAGTCGCGCAACATCCCCGTCTACACCATCGGCGCGGGCAAGGACGGCTACGTGCCGATGCCGGTCTTCGACGCCAACAACCGCCGCATCGGCCGCCGCATGGTGATGTCCGACCTCGACGAGGGCGCGCTGCGCGTGATCTCCGAGCAGACCGGCGAAAGTTTTTCCGCGCCTTCGACATCGGCACCGCCGAGGCCGCGTTCAAGGCCATCGACAAATCGCAGAAGATCGAATTTCAGGCGAAGAGTTACTTGATCACCACGGAGTTGTTTTGGTGGGTGACGATCCCCGGGGGCGGATTGCTGCTGCTCGGCTCGTTGATTTCATTGCCTAAAAATCCACCGCCGCTCCCGATGACGTCTTTCAACCCAAGGGCCGAAGGCGACTCGACCCCAGAAGTTTCGAGTCCACCGAAACTTCCTCCCGAGTACCAATCCGCGGGCTGGGTCTTAACCACCTTTACGGGTATTCTACTCACGGTGAGCTTCTGCGTGGGGTTCTTGGTGGGTTTGCGAAAATTTGGCAATTGGCCCACTGCTTTGGGCTATGCCTCGTCCGCGCTGGTGGTGCCAGTCGTGGTCTCCGCCTTATTCGCCATCGCCCCTAGTTTTCGCAACGGGCGGCGGACTACTATCGTGATTCTATGTACTTCACTAGTAGTCCTCTTGAGCCAGCTCGGTAATCTCTCTCCGCTCAAATGACCTTCGCCTGGCCCTCCTTTTTATGGCTGCTGCTGGTGCCCGTTGGAGTTCTCCTTTGGGAGCTCACCCACCGTCGTCGCACGTCCGGTCGTTCCCGTCCCAAGATTCTCCGCGCTGAGGCCGGTTCGAATTCCCTCACCCTCTCCGCAGAAGCCAGCTCAGCGTTTTCTTCCACCCGCGTCCGCTACTGGCTCTTCGCCGGGCTCAGCCTAGCGATCATCGCGATGGCTCGCCCGCAGTACGGACGGCTCGAGGAGCCGGTCTTCGATCAATCCCGCGAGATCCTCCTCGCGATCGACCTTTCCCGTTCGATGCTCTCACCCGATGTGAAGCCGTCGCGTTTGGAGCGGTCGAAGCTCCTCATCCAGTCGCTGCTCGAAAAGCTGGAGGGCGAGCGCGTCGGGCTCGCGGTCTTTGCCGGCACGTCGTTTCTGCAGAGCCCGCTGAGCGCCGACTACGAAATCTTGCGCGAATTTTTGCCCTCACTCGGGCCGGACTATTTGCCCGAGGGCGGTTCCAACTACGGCTCGCTCCTCGATACGTGCGTCCAGGCTTTTGGCAGCAGCAACGCCGCCGACCGCTTCCTGATTATCCTGAGCGACGGCGAGGCCACCGACTCCGATTGGAAAGCGCGCATCGAAAAGCTGAAGGAGAAAAATATCCGCGTGATCGGCCTCGGCGTCGGCACGGCCGGCGGCGCGATGATTCCCGAGGAGGGCGGCGGCTTTGTGAAAGATGAGCGCGGCGCCGTCGTGCTCTCAAAGCTCGAGAGCGCCACCCTCCAGGAACTCGCCACGGCGACCGGCGGCATTTACCGCGACGCCAGCGGCTGGATCGATCTCGCCGGTCTCGTCAAAGAAACCGTCGAGGCCGGCCAGAAGGGCCAGTTCCTCGAGAAGAACACCATCCGCCTCGCCGATCGTTTTCAATGGCCGCTCGCGCTCGGGCTGTGGTGCCTGATCGTGAGTTTCTATATCGAATTTCCCGTCCGTCCTCGTCCCCGCGACATCAAGCTCACCATGGCCTCGCCCACTCCCCCGCCCGTTCCGGTCAAGGCAGCCGCTTCGCTCCTGCTCCTCGCGCTCCTCGCCGTGAGCGCGGCGCCGCAGGCCCAGGCCGCGACGCTCGCCAAGGCTCCCGCGCGCATGGCGGAATCGGACCCCGATCCCGCCGCCACCCCTCCACCCCCGCCCTACACCGGCCTCTCGAAAATCATGGGCCGTCTCGCGACCTCGCCCAATCAGACCGCCCGCGACTGGGCCGAGTTGGGCCGCGAAACCGTCACGTGGGGCAGCCGCCTCCAATCCGACAAAGCTCCCATCCCCGAGGGCCCCGTGCGCGATGCGTTGGCCGCGGTTGAAATCGGTTCCAAGCTCGATCCCAAGACGGCCGACTGGCCGAAGCTGCGCGAGGAACTCGAGACCCTGCTGAAAAAATCCGACGAGCAAAAACAGGAGCAGGAGAAACAGGATCAAAAGGACCAGCAGGACCAACAAAACCAGCAGGACAAAAATCAACAGGACAAGGATCAGAAAAATCAGGACCAGAAGAAATCCGACTCCCAGCAGAAGCAGGATTCCAAGGACCAGAAGGATCCTCAGCAGCAGAACGACAAGAAAGACCAGCAGGACCAAAAGCAGCCCGACGATCAGCAGAAGCAGGGCGAATCCGCGTTTGGCGACATGAAGAAAAACGAGCAGCCGCCCCAGCCGCCCGAGCCCGCGTCCGACGAAACTCAAAAGGTCGGCGGCACCCCCGAGAAAAAAGACCAGGAGCAGCCGCCTGCCGATCCCACGCTCGCGCCCACCCTCCAAAAGCTCGAACAGGTCCGCAACCAAGACTCTCCCGCCAAACTCTTCCAACTCATGGAGGGCGAAAAAAAATCCGGCCCCCGCGTTAAGGGTAAAGATTGGTAATTATCATGCGCCTCGCCCGCTTCGTTTTCTTTCTCGCCGCTTCCATGCTGCTCGCCGCCGCCGCTCGCGCGCAGGCAGTGCGCTGGGAGCCGTCCGACGCCGATCCCGCCGAGCTGATTCTCATGTTTGAGAATTGCTCGCCCGACGGTGCCCCCAAGCTCCCGCCCATCGAGGGCGCGCAGGCCACCCTCACCGGCCAGGGGACGCGCGTGGACTTCAATAATTTTCGCCGCACCGACTACGTGCAGCTCACGTATCGCCTCGCCACGCGGTCGAATAATCCGATCACCATCGCCGCCTTCGACGTCAAGACCGACAAGGGCAACATCCGCGTTCCCGCCTTTACGACCTCCGGCGCCGCCCGCAATCCCACGCTGGAAAACGCCGCCTCCTCGGTGCTGAAACCCGAGAGCACGACGATCTGGGCCGGTGAGGTCTTCGGCCTCGCCTACACCCTCGACGTCAATCGCCGCAATTTCAGCCAGCTCGAAACCTACCCCGATTGGAATGCCACGCCCCTCATCGCCGAGGACTGGTCGAAGGCCGAGCCCGGCGAGCACATCGTCAACGGCGAGGCCAAGCTGAGCGTCACGTATCGCACCCGCGCGGTCGCCCACAACTCCGGCAATATCACCCTCAATGGCGTGGGCCAGATCGTGCGCCTGCAAACCGGGAGCATCGGCTTCGGGCTGTTTCAAGCACCCCGCCTCGAGCGCCTCTCCGTCGAGTCCGACCACCCGCAGCTCACCGTCCGCGCGTTGCCGACCCCGGCGCCGGCGGGCTTCAGCGGCGCGGTCGGCCAGTTTAAGCTGACCTCCAAAGTCGTCCCCGAAAAAGCCTCGGTCGGCGAGCCCGTCACGTGGACCCTCGAGCTCAACGGCACCGGCAACTGGCCCGATATCGCCGGGCTCCCGCAGCGCGATGTCTCCAAGGATTTCCAAGTCGTCCAGCCCAAGGCCAAGCGCACGCCCGCCGAGGGGAAGCTCTTCGATGTCACCCTCACGGAGGATGTCGTGCTCGTTCCGACCAAGGCCGGCACCTACAATCTCGGACCGGTCAATTTCGCGTACTTCGATCCCAAAACCGGCACCTACAAGACGATCTCCGCGCCGCGCACCGCCATCATCATCGCGCCGCCCGCTGGCTCCGCCTTCGCACCCCCGCCCAATCCCGCCACCCCCGGCACGCCCAGCGCGCCGGAGAGCGCCACGCCGCCCGCGCCCCGCCCGGTGACCGCGCCCGCCCTGCCCGCGGGCATCCCGCGCGATCCCTTGCCCGGTGCGGGCTCCGCCAGCGCCCCGCTGGCCGGTCGCATGGTGCTGGCGCTGGTTGCCGCGCCCTTTGCCGCGCTACTCGTCTTCTGGGGCTGGCTCGCGGTGCGTCGCGCCCAGCAAACCGATCCGCTCCGGGTCCGCCGTGAGGCCCGCGCGCGCCTCGCCGCCACGATTGCGCAGATCAAGAGCGCCCAGCCCGCCGCGCTGCCGCCGCTCCTCCTCACGTGGCAGCGCGATTCCGCCGTGCTCTGGCAACTCCACCATGCGGCCCCCCCGGCCACCGCCATCACCGATGCGGCGTGGACCTCCCTCTGGGCCGAGAGCGACCGCGCGCTGTACGGGAGCACTCCCAATCTGCCCTCCGATTGGACGGCCCGCGCCGAGGCCGCACTCGCGGCAAAGACCGTGCCGGGCTTCAATGCCCTGCGCCTCTTCCTCCCGCGTAATCTCTTTCCCTTCGCGGCGCTGCTGGCCGCGCTGTTGATCTTGCCCGCGTCGCTCCGCGCGGAGGATGCCGCCGCCACGTACGCGGCCGGCAAATTCCCCGCCGCCGAAAAAACCTGGCGCGACACCCTCGCGAAAAATCCCACCGACTGGATCGCGCACCACAATCTCTCCCTCGCCCTCGAGCAGCAGGATCACGCGGCCGAGGCGGCGGCGCACGCGGCAGCGGCCTTTGTGCAAAACCCCTCGCACCCGGCCGTGCGCTGGCACTTCGCGCACATCTCGGAAAAAGCCGGCTTTGCGCCCACGCCGTTGATGCCCTTCCTCAAGCCCGGCCTCCAGCAATCGCTCGCGCGCCGCGCCTCGCCGACGGAGTGGCAGTTCCTCCTCATCGGCAGTGCCGCCGTGATCGCAGTCGGCCTTGGCTGCGGTTTGTTTGCCGCCTATCGGCGCGGCGGGCTCGGGCTGAAAGTCGCCGCGGGCGTGCTGATCGCGGTCGGATTTATTTCGGCGGCGGTATCGCTCGGCGGCTGGCAGTTGTACTCCGTCGCCGCCAGGGCCGACTCCGTCGTCGTATGGCGCGCGGGCGTGCTGCGGTCGATTCCGACTGAAGCCGACACCACGCAAAAGACGTCCGCGCTGGCCCCGGGCAGCGTCGCCCGCATCTCTCGCAGCCTCCTCGGTTGGCGCCAGCTCACGTTCGACAATGGCCAGACTGGCTGGGTGCGCGTCGGAGATTTAGTGCCGCTCTGGTGACTCGACGGTGGGAGGGGCTTTATGCCCCGACACGGGCGAGCTTAGAAAAAGTCGGGGCACAACACCGCCCTTCGGTGCGCGCGTCTGGTGGGGCAGCGAACTATAAAGTCTGAGCCTACCCAAGGTTGCTCGGGCTCAATCGCACCGGCACCGCGTCGTAGTCCGCGCGAAACCGTTGCCACGCCGCCGATTCCCGCAGGAGGCGTCCGCCAACTTCGCTGAGTCGATCCACGGTCTCACCGGGCAAGCTCAAGGCGGTCGGGAGATCGTTGAAAAACCGGCGCTCCACGGGGTCGCTGATGTGTTCGAAATTCACCTCGATGACGTGATAGCCGCGCTCGCCCGCGCCATCCATGTTTCCCTCCACCCGCCACGCCTCGAGCTGATGCCGCAGATCGGCGAGCGTGCGGGCGCTGGAGAGCTGCGTGGCCCGCTCCGTGACGGCTTGGAGCACGTCGACGACGTCCGGATTCGAGCCGTGATTCCAACGCGACTCGTGGTGCGCCGCGGCGTTGACCACTACGATAGCAACTTTTCGCACGTGACCGATTTTTTGCTGCTTCAGCATCTCGCTGATTCCTCCGCTCATCGCGCTGAAGTCGAGGAGGCCACGCAGGCCAAGATTATCCGAGACGCCACCATCGACGAGATGGATAAAAGGGCGGTCGTCCGCATCGAGATAGGAGATCAGGTTCTGCGTGAGCTCTTCCGGCGCACCCTCCGCTCGCGCGCCGGTGCGAATATACTCCGTGCACGCGGTGAGGCGCTCGGCATCGGAATAATTGCGCAGCGTCAGCGGGCTCAGGACGAGCGGCGCAGCCGACGACGCCGCCACGGCGCGCCCGAGGGGCAGGCTCGTGATATCGGACCCGATGAGGTCGAAAAAATTCTGCGTAAACGCAAAGGGCCGCCCCGTCACCATATCCGTGGCGTTGAGGACGAGGTTGGGCCGGCCGCGGACATTCAGCAAATCGCCGTACGTCGCGCCGTCGAAAATCGACTCGTCGTAAAAATCGGCGGCGAGGTCGCTGCGCCCGAGCTTTTTCGACATCAGCGGAATCCAGTTGGGCGGCCACACCATCTGCCGCCACAGCGCACCCTGCACGTCCCGCTTGAGAAAGCGGCGGTCGAAATCGCGAAAGAGTCCGTCGCCGTTCAGCGCATAGTAGGCCGCCGTAAAGCTGCCACCGGAGACCGCCGAGATCGCATCGACGTCGTCGAGCATCCTCCCCCCGCGCGCCGTCGGCGTGCGCGACAACTCCTCGAGCACGCCGTACGAGAGCGCCGCCGCGCGCGTCCCGCCACCGGAAAACGCCAGCATCACCAACCACTCGTCGTCGCCGGCCGGCCCGGGTTCGAGCAACGCATGTCCGCGCGCGGAGCCCTCGGCGGGTAGCGGCTGATTTAGGCGGCGGACGAGTTTCATGGTGGCGGGCGCTATCCTCACCTTGCCCAAAGCAGGCCCATCCTGTCAGCTTCATTCAGCCCTCACCCCATGCGCCGCCTCGTTTTTCTCACCCTCGCTCTCTTCTCCACGCTGCGACTCTTTGCCGCCGCCCCGGCGAAACCGGATGCCATCGTCGCAGCCGACGGCTCCGGCCAATACACCTCCGTTCGCGCCGCCATCGACGCCGCGCCCCAGCTCACGCACGCGGGCGCGGGCCACTGGACGATCTTCGTCAAAGCCGGCATCTACCGCGAGATCGTCTACATCCAGCGCGAGAAGCGCTTCATCTCCCTCGTCGGCGAAGACGCCGAGCGCACCACCATCACCTTCGACCTCTTCAACGATTTCCCCGCCGCCGATGGCAAGCCCATCGCAACCTTTCGCACGCCCACGGTCTACCTCGACGCCGACGATTTCACCGTGGAAAACATCACCTTCGCGAACACCGCCGGCGCCGCCAAAGGCCAGGCCCTCGCCATCCGCGTCGACGGCGACCGCGCCATCTTCCGCCGCTGCCGCTTCCTCGGCTGGCAGGACACGATCCTCGTCAACCGCGGCCGCCACTACTTCGAAGACTGCTACATCGCGGGCTCGACCGACTTCATCTTCGGCGGCGCGACCGCCTACTTCGAGCGCTGCACGATCCACGCCGCCGGCAGCGGCTACCTCACCGCCGCCTCCACGCCCGACTTCGCGCCCTACGGCTTCGTCTTCGCGCACTGCAAAATCACCGGCGAATCACCCGCCGTAAAAACCTACCTCGGCCGCCCCTGGCGCGACTACGCGCAGACCGTCTTTCTCTTCACCGAGATGTCCGCCCACGTCCGCCCCGAAGGCTGGGACAACTGGAAGAAACCCTACGCCGAGAAAGTGTCACACTATTCTGAATACGGCAGCACCGGCCCCGGTGCCAACGACGCCGCCCGCGTAAAATGGGCCAAGCCCCTCACAGAAAAAGAAGCCCGCACCCTCACGCCGAAAAAAGTCCTCGGCGGCAGCGATGGGTGGGACCCAACGAAGAAATAGCGCCGACATCCTTGTCGGCATTGGGGCGTGTGAGTAGTAAATGCCGCTAGAGAAATTGCTTCTCGCGATCACCCAGTCATCACACGCAACTTTGCCACAACGCGCTCTTTCGAATCAGACCAAGTACTCCACTTAACCTCATCGCCCTTTATCTCAGAAAGCCGTTGCTCAATTTCTCTCCTTGTCGGCAAGTCAACGGTCGCGTCCACCCAAACATCGCCATCCATCGGTGCCATGATATCCGTCAGGCTCATGGAAGAAAATTAAGCTGCACCCGAATCAAGTGCAAGCCACGGTGCAACTGAGACGCCACCATACCCCTATGAAATTCTCTCTGCTCGCGACTCTCACCCTCTGCGCCGCCGTTTCTCTCGCGCCGGCCGCGGAGAAAAAAGCTTCCGCCCCCGCCGACCCAAAGGCCAAAACCGCTCCGGCCGCCAAAGCCCCGGCCGCGCCCCAGACTCCGCCCACCGCCGCCAATGTTCCTTACGGCACCCACGAGCGGCAGATTTTGGATTTCTGGCAGGCGAAATCGGACGCGCCCACGCCTGTCGTTTTCCACATTCACGGCGGCGGTTGGGTGAATGGCGACAAGGCCAATGTCGGCGGGCTCCAGCGCTTTCTCGACGCCGGCATCTCCGTCGTCTCGATCAATTACCGCTACGTCCAGCAAGCCATCGAGGCCGGCGTGAAGCCGCCCGTCCAGTGGCCGCTCGATGATGCCGCGCGCGCGCTCCAATTCGTCCGCAGCAAGGCCAAGGAATGGAATCTCGACAAGACCCGCATCGCCGCGACGGGCGGTTCCGCGGGCGCGTGCTCGAGTCTCTACCTCGCCTTTCACGACGACTTCGCCGACCCGAAGAGCAGCGACCCCGTGGCACGCGAATCGACGCGCCTTCTCTGCGCAGCCGTCAATATCGCGCAGACAACGCTCGATCCGCAGCAAATGATCGAGTGGACCCCGAACAGCAAATACGGCGGCCACGCCTTCGGCCTCTTCCCCAATCCCAAGGATCTCAAAACCCGCGACACCCAGTTCGCGCAGTTTCTCGCCAAGCGCGGAGAGCTGCTGCCGTGGATCAAAAAATATTCCCCGTGGGAGCACGCCTCGAAAGACGATCCGGCAATTTACATGAGCTACCCGACCGCCCCTGCGCTCGGTCAACCCGCCAAGGACCCCACGCACACGGCCAACTTCGGCGTCAAACTTGAGGAGCACTTGCGCGAGCTCGGCGTCGAGTGCGAGTTGGTGTACCCCGGCGCGCCCAATGTGAAGCACAAGGCGATCGCGGATTTTCTGCTGGAGCGCCTGGGGCCGGCAGCGAAAAAATCCTGACGATACGGGCACGGGCGAAACCCTCCGAGGTGGACGGCGACCTCCGGGCGCCGTCGGTGAGGGCGAAGATGAAAATCGCAGCGACAACCGCATTCGCCGAAAACGGCGCTAGGAGACCGTCCACCTCATACCACGATGCCGCTCCCCCTTAGCGAACAAGACTCGGCGGCGGGACTTCCTTGTACACCGCATGCCGGTTGTCGAGCCGGCGCGAGAAATCGAGCGGATCGCCGACATTGACCGTGCCGCGCGCGACTTGATAGGCCCAGACTTGGAAATACGTCAGTGCCGCCGCGCCGTAGATCGTGGAAAACGCTCCGTCGACGGCATCGAGGCCGCAGGAAAGTTTGATGCGGCCGATGCGCGGCACGTGAAAGCGCGCATCGCTGGTGAACCACTGGCCGCCGACGTAGACCTCCGCGTAAGCGTGGAAGTCCATGTGGTTCTCCGGATCGGGAAAGCCGACATCGGGCAAGTGGCCAGTCACGTAGCGGGCCGGGAGATTAAAAGTGCGATTGAGTGCGACGACGAGGTGCGCGAAATCGCGGCACACGCCGTAGCCCCGCTGCAGAACATCCCACGCGGAGAGATCGGGCCGGCCCGACATGTAGCGGTACTCGATATTGTCGTGGATCCACTTGCTGATCGCCTCCACGCGCGGGAGGCCGTGCTCGACGTGGCCGAATTTTTGCCACGCAAAATCGGTCAGCTTGTCGGAATCGCAGTAGCGGCTTGGCAGCGTATAGCGGAGCAGTTCGGTGGGGAGCTGGCCGGCGTCTTCCGGAGTGACCGCCGGGAGATCGGCATTATCGACGTGCGAGGAGACATCGACGATCGCGTCATGGCGGAAAGAATTCGAGCCGGGCGCGAGCGTGACGCGACAGACAGCGTTGCCGTGGCTGTCGGTGAACTGCTCGACGGGCAGATTATTGCCCAAGGCGAGCCCCTCGAAAATTACCTTATGCGTCGGGTTGGCCAGGGGCTTGATATTGAGCAACAGCGAGGCCCTGCCCGTCACCTGATAGCTCAGACTGCAGCCGACACGAAGGGTGAGATCAAGAGGGGGTGTGGCAGGCACGGCGCAAGTAATAGCGGGTAACGCGCCAAAGCGAATAGAACCGCCGGAAATACGAGTCACCGTCCGCCAAACGTCACTTTTCCTTCATGACATAGCGCCCATCCCAATCCTCACCCGGTGGTTCTTCGAGGGCTTCAGGGAGACGGCTTTCGAGATAGATGAGCGAGGGATTGGCGGTGACACCGGGCGTTTTGCCCGGGACGTTCCACTCGAGGTCGCGGCTTTTCTCGAAGAGCGCCTGCGCACCGGCCCAATCGCGCGCCCAATATTTCGCGAGCCCCTGCTCGAAGAGCGCGATGCACTCGCGCATCTGCGCGGTGACCTCTTCCTTCAGGCCGACGATTTCGTAAACCGGCGTAGGCCGATTGCGGCCCTTGACCACGATGCGGCCCAGCGCGCGGAAGATGACGTGGTCACCGCCATGCTTTTCGCACGCAAGCTTAGTGTCTTCGGAGCACATCGTGTACACGCCCCAGCTCTTCGCGCCCGACTCCATGCGGGCGGCGAGATTCACCGGGTCGCCCATCATGGTGTAATTGAAACGCGTGCGGCTGCCCATGTTTCCGATGGTGCACTCGCCGGTATTGAGGCCGATGCGCGACTGCATTTTCGGCACGATGTCCGGCCACTTCTCGCCCTCGCTGCGCCACTTGTCGCGAAGCTCGGCGAGTTTGCGGTGAACTTTTTGCGTGGCGACGCACGCGCGGTACGCGTGATCCGGCATCGGCAGCGGCGCGCCAAACATCACGACCACGGCATCGCCGATGTACTTGTCGAGCGTGCCGCCCTGCGAGGTGATGATATCGGTGCAGGCCGTGAGATACTCATTCATCAACTCGACGAGCGGCCCCGACTTTAGCTTTTCGGAAAACGTGGAGAAGCCCTGGATGTCGGAAAAGTACGCGGTGATTTCCGAGTCGTGACCGCCGAGTTGCGGTTCGCTGCCCGACTCCACCATCTGGTGCACGAGGTCGGGCGAGACATAGGCGCCAAACATGCCCTTGATGCGGCCCTTTTGTTTTTCCTCCTCGATCAATTGCCAGAGGATCGCCGCGAAGCTCGTGCTCAGCGCCGCTCCGAGCGGAGCCGCCATTGGCAAAATCAGTTGCGAGCGGGAGAAGAGGTAGCAGCCGATGAAGGCGTAGCCCAGCAGCGCCACCATCGCAAAGGCCTTGGCCAAGAGGCCGCGCACACTGCCCGCCACCGCGAGCGCGCAGACGAGGAGCGTGAGGCCGAGGCTCGCAACCCACATCAACCACTCGGGCAGGCGCTGGAGAAATTTTTCCGCGAGCATCGTCTTCACGAGATTGCCGTGCAGGCCCACCTTGGGCACGGACTGGTCGTCAAAGGGCGTCGGCGCCAGATCCTGCAGCAGCGAATCCGTCGGCCCGATGAGCACGATCGCATTTTTGAATTTCGCGAAAAACTCCTTCGCCGCCACGCGATCCTCTTCTTTGTCCGAGTTGGCGGATTCGATCGCGGCAAAGACCCGCTTCATGCTCTCGCGCGGATTGAGCTTGGGATTTTCCCATTTGGAAAACCAGTTGGCCTCGACGAGTTGCCGTTCGCGCAGCGGGATGCTCAGGAGCACGTCGCCGCGCGCGGTGACGATGTCGAGGGCCTTGTCGCCGATGCGCACCGCCGATTCGTCGACCCCGAGATATTGGAGCACGATCTGGAGCGAAAGATGATAAATCGTCGGTCCCGCCGTATGCACAAACATCGGCACCCAGCGCGGCACGACGTCGCCGCTGTACTCCACGTCGACATCGATCAGCCCCACGCGGCCGATGGGCCCCTGCGGGCCGAGCACGAAACCGTTTTCCGGCATCTCGGGCACATCATTCTTGGTGCGGTCGGTGTGGCCCGTGCGCAGGAGCGGGATCTCGCGGATCGTGCCCTCCTTTTGCGTGATGGCTTCGCCCTTGGTGTACTGCGCGGCGAGCACGACTTGCTTCGGGTGCGCCAGCATCACACGGCGCAATTCCATATTGCCCGCGCGGACCTTTGCGGCATCGACCATCCGCGAATTGCTGATCTTCGAAAGCACGACATCGACCGCGACGACTTGCGCCCCACCCGCCTCAAACAAGGCCTCGATGGCATTGGCGTAGAGTTCCCGGCTCCAGGGTTTTTCGCCCATGACCTCGATGGCCTGCGTATCGATATCGACGTAGACGAGCTTCACCGGGGCCTCGATCTCGCCGCGGTAAAGAAAGCGGAGATCGAGCAGCCGATTCTCGATGAACTGAAGCTTGCCGTAGTGCCCGAGCAGGCACCACAGCACGGGGATCGGCACGAGCAGGAGCCAGCGCAACCACGAGAGGTTCGTTTTCTTCTTGGGCTGGACCACGGTGCGAAGCTAGGCGGGCGCGACCAGAACGGAAGTCAGAAGCGTTGCGATTCCTACGGCACGGGTCGCCCGCTCACGACCTTTCGATCAAACCCAGCGCACACCCTTGCATCAAACTCGACGCGGTTTAACGCGGGTTCGTTCCCGTTTGGGTTTGCGTGGTCGTACCCGGAGTCGGGTTGTCCTGCGGCGGCGGATTATTCGTCGGCGGGTTGTTGCCCGGCGGATTGGTATTCGTCGGCGGCGTCGGAGACGTGAAGACAACCTGGGCCACCGCGGTCACTAATTGCGCCGCGACATTTTGGACAGCGGTGAGGGTTGACACCGGCGCATCACCCGAGGGCGGGGCGGTCGCGACCGTGACGACTTGGCCCGTCGGGGTCTCAGCGGTGATCTGATTCGTGGTGGCATTGACCTCCACGTTGGTGAGGACGATTTCCTTGCTCTCGGTGACCTGCGTGCCCGTGACGCCGGTGACCGTACCGGAAGCGATGACGACTTCGACCGTACCCTCGACCGTGGTCATGGTGTAGGTGTAGCCGTTGCGGCCGTCACCGGTGGGGCGGTAGGTGATGCGGAAGGTGGTGCCGCGAATACCGGCGGCGCCGACCGGCGTACTGACCTTGAAGGTCGGCTCGTTGTTTGGGCCGGGCTTGAGCTTGAGCACTTTGCCGACGAGCTCGCCGCGGGCGAGCCGGAGCGAAGTCGTGGATTTGCTGGGCTCTTCGGTGGCGGTGCTGGGCTTGAATTCCTGCTCCGCAAAGGGGTCCTGCGTAAAGGTCTCGATATTAAGCTCGGAATCGAAGGCGAGATTCACGGTCGCGCCGTTGGAAAAAAGCAGCACGACGGAGGAATTTGCGCCGGTGCGGACGATGTTACCCTGCGTGATTTCCATGCCGTTGCTCAGCGCGATCGTGGCGTTGTTATCCGTGCGCTGCGCGGTGACTACGCCTTGGACGTTGGCGATCTTGATCTTACCGACGGCCTGCGTGGACGCGGCGGGCGCAGTCCCTTGCGCGGCCGCTTGCGCGATAAACGACGCCAGAAAGGCGAAGAGCGACAGCCACGAGAGGAACTTGTTTTGCATGGGTAAACGAGCAACGGCGTCAGGGAGACGCCGCGAGTTTCTGCCGCAGACTTTCGCCCTCCACGCGCGAAGGGTCAAGACGCAAGCAGGTCGCAACGGCCGCACGCGCGAGCGCGCGGGTCTGGCGATTGAGCGAGAGATGATAAGCGTAGTAAAACCAAGCAGTTGAGTTCACCGGGGCGAGTCGTAAGGCCTCCGTAAAAGCGGGCATGGCCTCAGCCCATCTGCCCTGCATGTCCAATGCCACTCCGAGGCGCAGCCAAAACTCGGGCACGGCCCGGCTCAGCGCCAAGGCGCGCCGGGCGTCGGCCTCGGCGGATTGGCCAAGTTCTTTCACGCGCGCCGGGTTCGTCTCGTCATGGCCAAGAATCGCGGCGGTATACGCGCGGTCGGCCCAAGCTTGGTCGTTCGACGGGTCCATTGCGACAGCCGCGCCAAACGCCGCACGCGCAGACTCCACCGTCGCGCGGCGGCTTTCAGCGGAGACGTTCTTGCCCGCGAGCGCATCGAGCGAAAGGCGGTGCTCTCGTCGAAGCGCCTCGGCGCGATAGTAGGGCACGACGCGCACGGCCCCCGCAATCGCGCCCACCACGATAAGCGCCGCCGCGACGCGGCGAAGCGCGGGATGAGTTGTCGGCGTCCCCTTCTCCCCTTCCTCGCTCTCCGTCCGCGGCCAAGCCCGGATGACGCCGAGGCCCGCGACAATCGCCGCCGCCATGGCGAGGGCGGGGATTTTTAGGTGAAAGTCGACGAAGAGATGAAAGCCGAAAGCGAGCAGCCCGACGCCGAGGGCAATGGTAAAGGCCCGGGAATCGAGCCAATCGTGATCGGACGTGGCGAGCGCGGGACCAGTCGCGGCGCTCGCGATTTTGGCCGACTGAAACCGGCGGGAGCGGGCACACTGCCAGGCGACGACCGCGCCGGCCCCAAAGAAAAGCGTGAAGCCGACGACGCCGTAGTCGCTCAGGGTATTGAGGTAGTCGTTGTGCGTCCACTGCGGGTCCTTGCCCTCGTGCTCAGGGCGGAATTTTTCAAACTCCACCGCATAGCTCCCAGCGCCCGAGCCCATGACCGGATGCGCGCGGAATGTCAGCCATGCGGCGCGCCAAAAGCCCGGTCGGCTGCGCTCGCCGACGTCGCGCCTCAAATAGTCGAGCCGCTCGCGCGCCGCGGGCATCGAAGCATAAACCACCACCACGGCCGCCGCGGCCGCCGCGAGAATCGCCGCCGAGATGCCGATCCGCCGACGCCATGAGCGCCCGGCCAGCGCAAGCGGCCACAGCGCCACCGCGAGCACGAGGCTGAGCCACGCGCCGCGGCTCACCGTGAGCGCCAGCGCCAGCAAAAGCAGCAGCGCGACATAGCCCCACGCGACGCGCTGCACGGCGCTCGCGCTGCGCCGCCACAGCGGCAGCGCCGTGGCCGGCAGCAGCAGAATCAGCAGGCCCGCAAAACTATTGGGCACCGCAAATGACCCGCTCGGCCGCGCCAGAAACTGCGGCATTTGTTTCGCGCCGAGCATCAACCAATCGGGCGCGACGAAGCGCTGGTAACACGCCAGCCCCGCCGCGAGCGTCGCGCCCGCCAGCAGCGTGAGAAACAAAAGCTTCCGCACGGCGCGCGCGCGCAGATCGTTAATCACAATCCAAAACACCACGATCATCTGCGCCCAGCCCAACCAATCGCGCCAGCCCAGCCAGCGCACTGGCGTGACCCAGAGGACATTCGCCGCCGCATAAACGAGAAACGGCACGAACCACCACCCCGCCGGGTGCCAGCGAACTAGGCTGGCACTCTCCGAAGATTTTGCGAGCAACCGCATCGCCCCGTGCAGCGCCAGCGACATCACAGTAAGGACGCTCGAGACGACCATCGTATCCGGCCGGTACCCACCGAGACAAAGTGTGGTCCAAGCAAGATTACCCGCGATCAAGCCCGCCTGCGCCCATTCCCACGCCGAGGCACGGCGGGTCGTCGAAGCGGAGAAGGCAGACATGCGCGAAATCAGAAGCGAAGACCCGCTGGAATCGCGATTTGTTTTTTGTTGATCCAGCATCTCCCGGCCACATCGCGTGCGCTTGGCCAGCTCACACCGTCAGCGTCAGCACTTGGAAACCAAGCATCCCTACAACAAGCCTTGAGGTGGACGCCGACCTCCGGGCGGCGTCGGGAGGGCGCACCTGGAAATTGCGACGGCAGTCGCATACCCAATCGACGGCGCTCGGAGATCGCCGTCTACCACTGAGCCCGAGCCATGCTTCAATCGCTTTCAGCTTCAGCGTGACGGCCAAGATTAAGCCACCGGTTCACGTCTGCGGCTATCGACGTCCGTTCGCGATTCACTCGTTTCAGTACACCCAAAAAAAACAGCGCCACCCACAAAGGGTGGCGCTGCCAAATCCAAATTTATCTTACAACAATCAGGTCGTGGGGACCGATTGGATGGTCTTCAGGATGCGACCGGCGACGAGATACGGGTCCGCAGCGGAGTTCGGACGACGATCCTCGAGGTAGCCCTTGTAACCATTGTTGACGAAGCTGTGCGGCACGCGGACGGAGGCGCCGCGATCGGCCACACCGTACGAGAACTTGTCGATCGACTGCGTCTCGTGGAGACCGGTGAGGCGGAGGTGATTCTCCGGGCCGTAGACCGCGATGTGCTCGTTGCAGTTCTTGCTGAATGCTTCCATGAGCTTCTCGAAGTAGGCCTTGCCGCCGACTTCGCGCATGTACTTGGTCGAGAAGTTGGAGTGCATGCCGGAGCCATTCCAGTCGAGCGGGGAGTTGAAGGGCCCGAGGATGGGCTTGCAGCGCCACTCGATGTCGATGCCGTAACCCTCAGCCAGGCGGGACAGGATGTAGCGGGCGACCCACATCTGGTCAGCAGCGCTCTTGGAGCCCTTGCCGAAGATCTGGAATTCCCACTGGCCCTTGGCGACCTCGGCATTGATGCCCTCGAGGTTGATGCCGGCATCGAGACAGATATCGATGTGCTTCTCGACGATCTCGCGGGCGACGCAGCCGACGTTCTTGTAGCCGACGCCGGTGTAGTACGGGCCCTGCGGGGCGGGGAAACCACCCTCGGGGAAGCCGAGCGGACGACCGTCCTTATAGAAGAAATATTCCTGCTCGAAGCCGAACCAGGTGTCCGGATCATCCGGGATGGTGGCGCGGGAATTCGACGGGCTGGGCACGCCGGTGTGCTGGTAGCACTCGCACATCACGAGCACGCCATTTTTACGGGTGGTGTCCGGGAATACGGCGACGGGCTTGAGCACGATGTCCGAGCTCTTGCCCTCGGCCTGCTGCGTCGAGCTGCCATCGAAGCCCCAAGCCGGGAGCTCGTCCAGCTTCGGGAAGCTGGCGAATTCCTTGATTTGGGTCTTGCTGCGGAGACTGGCCAACGGCGTGTAGCCATCGAGCCAGATGTATTCCAATTTGTATTTGGCCATAGAAGTGTAGTGCGGGACCGGATCTCTGAGGTTTTTTTGGTGGACGAACTGTGCGTCTTCCAGACCCGTGAAAGGGCCTAAAATGCGCGCTACAAATCAGCACCTTACATGCCAGAGGCAATCAGAAGTTTTATTCATGACAAATTTTGAAGCTAGCAACGCCTTTCACGTGCATTTTTCGGCACAAGAGGCGCTTGCCAGCAGGGAAACAACCCCGGATTCTCCCCTCTCCCCCGACCCATGCGCGAAATGAAAGACACCGCCCGTGCCCTCGTGCGCATCGGCTTCGATGGGCGGGTGCACAAGACCTTTCGCGGCCATCAGGCCAAGGAGCGCTTTGAGCACGAGGTCCGGGTCTTGAAACATCTTGAGGCGCGGGGCTGTACGTTTGTGCCCAAGGTCCTGGAGACCGATCCGGCCGAGTTGAAACTCGTCACCACCAACTGCGGCGGTCGCGTGGATCACATGGATGCCGCGCGGCAAAAGGAGATTTTCGCCGAGCTCGAGCAGTACGGCGTCCGCCACGAGGATCGCGAGCTGCGCAACATCACCTACCGCATCTCCGATGGGCGCTTTTGCGTGATCGACTTTGAGTTTGCGACCCTCCTGGACGGCGGCGAGGGCGTCGTGTCGCTCAAGCCCTCCGGCTAAGATAAAATGCTCCAACCCTCGAAACGCTAATCTGCGCTGATCTTCGCTCATAACCCCCGCCCCTCCCATCACTCACGAGCCTCGCCGATCAGGCGAGGCCGGCCCACTATACTAGAGCCGTCTCCCTTCCGAAAAATCAGCGCAGATCAGCGTTCCTCTCCCGCCCTTTCCCTCCCCGAGACCTTCTCGTTTTCCCTGCATTGAATCCTCCCCCTGCCCAACCCCCGCCCGCCTCCGCCAAACAAGCCCCCGGCCCGTCTCTCGTGCGCTGGTCGGGCATCACACACGTCGGAAAGGTGCGAAAGAATAATGAGGACACCTTTCTCGCCCTGACTTTCGACGGACACGACGTCCGCTACCTCGGCAAGACGGGGCAGGCCGCGATGGCGGGAGCGGATTTCGTCTTCGCGGTGAGCGATGGGATGGGCGGGGCCAAGTCCGGCGAGTTTGCCAGCCGCATCGCCATCGATCGCATCACGCGCTTGTTGCCGCGCGGGTTTCGGCTCTCGGCGGCGGGCCTCGCGAGTGGTTTCCATGATTTGCTCGGGGAGCTTTGCAGCTCGATCCACGCGGATTTGATCCAGCTCGGACGCTCTTATGAAGAATGCGCCGGGATGGGGGCGACACTCAGCCTCGGGTGGCTGACGCCGGAGTGGCTGTACTTTGCGCATCTGGGCGACAGCCGAATTTATTACCTCCCGCGCGAGGGCGAGATGCGGCAGATCACGCACGACCACACCTATGTGGGCTGGTTGCGGCGCAAGGGCGATCTCAACGAACGCCAGGCCCGCGAGCATCCGGGGCGCAACGCCCTCAATCAGGCCCTCGGGGCGGGAAACCAGTTTGTCGACCCGCAGATCGGCGCGGTGGCGCATCGCCCGGGCGACCGTTTTCTGATCTGCAGCGATGGTCTCACGGATGGGCTGTGGGATCGCCAGATCGAGGAGCTGATTCGCACCCCGTCGGACGGGCAGGCGTCGACCACGCCGGCGAAATTGATCGTCGAGGAATCCGTCCGCGCCTCCGGCCGCGATAATACCACGGCGGTGGTCGTGGAGATTCATGAAGCCAGCCCGGCGGGCGCGGTTCCTGCGTCACATGCTTGACTGGCGGTGACCGTCAACCTTCGTCATCTTCCTCACCATGAGCGCTCAAACTCTCGTCTTCGTCTACGGCACGCTCAAGCGCGGCTGCTCCAACCACCACTACCTGAAGGGGCAGAAATTCATCGGCGAGGCGCGGACGACTCCGGGTTTCAGATTGTATGGTCTCACCGGATACCCGGGCATGGTCCCCAAGGCCGACGACCGCGACGGCGTCACCGGCGAAATCTGGTCCGTCGATGCCGAGGCGCTGGTGCATCTCGACGGCCTGGAGGGAATCGACGAGGGCATCTACCGTCGTGAACTCATCCCGCTGCTTCCCCCCTACGCCGCGAAAAAAATCCAAGGCTACATCTACGCGCGGACCATCGCCGGGCGCCCGGATCTCGGTTCGACGTGGGTCGAAACGAAAGTGAGCTGAGCGCCGAGTCGGGCGCCCCGCGCACGGCCAGCGGACCGCTCCCGCTGCATCGCTATTTCAACGCCGGCACTTCCAGCGCCGGGCGCGCAAAGGTTTGATCGGTGATCTTCGGGTTGGCCTCAACGGACTCGACTGTGGTCTGGCGGATGGCCTTCCCCTCCGCGACGAGGGTGATCTTGTAGGGGATGGGCACGCCATTGACGGGGCGGTAATCGTCGAAGCGCGTCACGACTTGCACGCGCCGCCCGCCGGCCGTTTTGCGTTCCTCGATGCGGGCCACGATGAGGTAGGTCTCGGGATCGACGAGGAGGGCAAACGTATCGACCAGCTTCCGCGTCACGAGGATGCGGACGTAGTAGCGCTTGTCGCTCGCCTTGACCTCACCCGCAAAATCGAACGAGTACCCCCGCGCCTCACCGGCCACCAAGGGATCGTCAAACTCCGCGTCGACCGCGAAAAACTCCGCCTCCTTTTCCGGCATATCGACCGCACGGAGGGGCGTCGCCGCCGTATCGAATTTCCACGGCGGCTGCACGCCGTCGGAAACCTGCACCAGCGTGCGGCCCTCCATGATGGTTTCGAGGCGGAGGCGGTTGGGCCGCGCCGCGATAAAGGTGAACGTCACCTGCTGGCCGCCCGCGACGACCCGGCCGGTCGCCCGCATCGAGGTGAGCGCGTCGATGCGCTCTTTTCCGCCCATGACTTCGAGGTGAATCTTCGCCAGCTCCGCCACGGAATCGGCGCGGGCGAGCGCGATCAGCCCCAGCCACATCATGAAATATTTCCATCCTCGCATGGGGCAGAGTCGCATGCCGGATGGCGTCACGACAAGCTTTGCGATTGTTGCGCACGCCGCCGTGCGCCATAGCTCGCAAACCCATCTCGTGGCCGAACCGCTCACCCGCATCTTCTCCGACGTCCACTACGGCGACCGCTCGTCGCGCGTGAAGCGCCTCCATCAACTGCGTCCGCTCGCGGAGGGCGTCGATCAGCTCGTCCTCAATGGCGATACCATCGACACGCGGCCCGGGCCCTTTCCGGCGTACACGGAGCAATTGCGCGCGGAGGCCCGGGATTTCGCCCGCACGCTGGGCCGCCCGACCACGCTTGTCACCGGCAACCACGACCCCGACCTCGAGGCACCGCACGCGGTCGATCTGGCGGGGGGGCGGGTCTTCGCGACCCATGGCGATGTGGTGTTTTCAAACATCGTCCCGTGGAGCCGCGATGTGCCGCTGATCAACCGGCTCTTCGCGGCGGAGCTGGCGCGGCTCACCCCGGCGGTCTTCGAAGACATGGACGAGCATCTCGCGCTGTGTCGGCGCGTCAGCGCGCAGGTACCGCAGCGGCATCAGGGCGAGCAGCAGTTTTCCAAATACGCGGTGAGCTTCGTCCGCGACACCGTATGGCCGCCGACCCGCACGCTCCGCATCCTCGCGGCGTGGCACCGCGCGCCGAAGCTCGCCGCCGAGTTTGCCCGGCGCCATCGGCCGCAGGCC
The DNA here is from genome assembly GCA_965227745.1 of Opitutaceae bacterium. Lineage (GTDB taxonomy): Bacteria > Verrucomicrobiota > Verrucomicrobiia > Opitutales > Opitutaceae > GAS368. Next base: position 2,264,438 of record OZ245769.1, read on the forward strand.
CAGTTCATCCTCACCGGCCACACGCACCGCCCGGGCATCTGGCAGCGGCGCGGCCAGCCCACGGTGATTAACACCGGGTCGTTTTGCCCGCCCACCGGCGGACAAGCCGTCGACCTCGCGGGTGACCGTCTGCGCGTGCGGCGGATCGATTACCGCGGGGGTGAGTTTTACGCCGGCGAGGTCATCGCGGAATTTTCACTCGCGGCGGGCGCGCCTTCGGCGAAACTGAGCCCATGAGTATCACGTTTGGTTGGTGGCATAAGGATCCGGTCGAAGGAAAATACCAGATCAGCGTCGACGTCCACGGTGGCAACATCGAGTGGCACCGACATCAGGGGCACCATACCTCGTGGATTCCCCACGAGCCCACCGACGAACACCGCGAACGCCTCGTCTACGAAGCGGAAAAACGCGTCCCGCGCCGCCTCATCACGCAAAAGCAATTCGACGAGATCAAGCGCCTGGCCTGGGCCCTCAGCTCCAACAAAATCAACGGCCGCCGCGTGACCGGCAACGGCCCCTCCTACGATAAGACGGAGTGAGGCGCAGGGAGGGCTTCGCCGAAACTGTGGGAGGGGCTTCACGCCCCGACTCAAGCGACGCCCACATCCCGTCGGGGCGTAAAGCCCCTCCCACCGCTCCGAGCAAATCATGAACGACCGCAAAGCCCACTGCGGAAAGAATGGGGGTGAACAGGTACGTCGCGAAGATCGGGCAGGAAAAGATAGCTCGAAGTTTTTCTTCTTCCCGTTCTTCCCGACCTTCCTGTTCCACCTGAATTAGATCTTAGCCGGTCCACTCCACGGCAAAACGCGATAGCACCAAAAGCCGTCGCGCCTCTTCGCACCCTTCGCGGTTAAAAATCATCCCCTTGCTCGCGCGGCTCGCCCACCCGCCTCACCCCACCCCCAGCTCGCGCGATACGCGCTGCCAGATCAGCGTGAACGACGAGCAATAATTCTGCGGCTGCGCCGCCATGAGCCGCGCGAGTTCCGCCGGGGCGAACCACGCGCCCGTCTCGATTTCCTCGGGGTGCAGCACAAACGGGCCTTCGCTTTTGAGGCGGTAGATCCAGCAAAACTCCCAACCCGTGGCCTCGCAGGCATCGAGGCGAAACCACCGCTCCGGCGTGGTCGCCGGGTAAAGCCCGATCTCCTCGCCGAGCTCGCGCACGGCCGCAGTGTCGTAGTCCTCGCCGGAGTCGAGATGACCCGAACACGACGAATCCCACAAACCCGGCGAGAGGTCCTTCAGCATCGAACGCTTCTGCAAAAAAATCTGCCCCGCCTGGTTAAACACCAGCACATGCACCGCGCGGTGCCAGAGCCCCTTGCCATGCACGATGCGCCGCAACTCGCGCCCGATTACCTCATCGCGCTCATTAACGACATCGAACCATTCCTCGGCTTTGGGATTCATGGCGGGGATACGAATGACGAATGACCGAATGTCGAATATCGAATCGAGCGCAGCCGAGCAGCCCGCGGAAAAAACGTCCGACTCGTCCTCAGCCAGCTCGCTCCGCACCTCCCCTTCGTCATTCGTTATTCGGCATTCGTCCACTAAGGTTTCGCCTTCCCTAACGACTCCCGCGACTCACCCTAGGGTCCACACCCACTCGGTAAGCCACACCGCAAAGTTGACCTATCGGGCGAGCGGTGCATTACTTACGACTCGCGTCCGCTTCTGTCTCAACCCGAAACCAGAAATCATTCCCATGGCATACGAACTTCCGAAACTGCCCTACGCCCCTAACGCCCTCGAGCCGCACATCGATGCGAAGACGATGGAGATCCATCACGGCAAGCATCACCAGGCCTACATCACCAACGCCAACAATCTCCTCAAGGATCATCCCGCCCTCGCCGCCCTCGACGTCAACACGCTGATCGCCGATTTGAGCAAGGTTCCCGAGGCCATCCGCGCCGGCGTCCGCAACAATGCGGGCGGCCACAGCAATCACTCCTTCTTCTGGACCGTCCTCGCCCCGCACGATCAAGACGCCCCCACGGGCGCGCTCGCGGCCGCGATCGACGCGCAACTCGGCGGCCTCGCCAAGTTCAAGGAAGACTTCGCCAAGGCCGGCGCCACGCGCTTCGGCTCCGGCTGGGCCTGGCTCTACGTCACCGCCGACAAGAAACTCGCCATCGGCTCCACCGCCAATCAGGACAGCCCCCTCATGGGCAAGGCCGTCGCCGGCATCGAGGGCAAGCCGATCCTCGGCCTCGATGTCTGGGAGCACGCCTACTACCTCAACTACCAGAACCGCCGCCCCGACTACATCACGGCCTTCTGGAACGTCGTAAATTGGAAGGCCGTCGAGGCCAACTACGCCGCGGCGGTGAAGTAAGTCGCCTACCGGAACGTAAATTTTTCCAACCAAAGCCGCCCCGATTTCGGGGCGGCTTTTTTTGCGGCGCTGAGCGACGTGGGCCCTTGCAATCCTCCCACCCACGCGCGTTCAACCTGGCGAACCCAGGGCCCTGCTTATTTCAGCCCCGCGGCCCCTACGCCGAAATCATTCAGTCGAGGCTTGAGGTCCGTCCCGGCGCGGTCTCACGTTCCCATCGCGCGGATGGCTGCTTCGCTGCTTCAGTCTCTCGCCGCGGCGCAGGACGTCCGCTTCTCTCCCCGCTCCTTCAACTCTTACCCGATCACGGAAATTTTATGAAACGAGTCACTGGCATTGGCGGTATTTTCTTCAAAGCGAAAGACGCACCGGCGCTGCAGGCTTGGTATAAACAGCACCTCGGAATTGATGTCCAAGCATGGGGCGGCACGGCCTTCACCTGGACGGATAGCGACGGCAAACCCGTGGGCGGCACCACCATCTGGTCCGTCAGCGCGGGGGAGCAATTCGCCCCCAGCACGTCGACCTTCATGATCAATTACCGGGTGCACGATGTCCACGCGCTGGTGAAAGCCTTGCGCGACGAGGGCTGCAATGTTTTCGGCAACGTCGAGGAGAGTGAATACGGTAAGTTCGGCTGGGTCATCGATCCCGAGGGCAACAAGGTCGAGCTCTGGGAGCCGCCGGCTGGTCAGTGATTCGCTAAGCGGCGGGTCGTGGTTCGCCACCCTCAACGCAAAAGTGCTCGCCGCTCCGAAAGAAAAAAAGCCGCACCCAGTCGGTGCGGCCTTTTTGTATTCAAATAGTCAGTACGCCCGGGCTTTACGCTCCGCGCTTCACTGCGCCAGCACGCTCGCCTGCGAGACAGGCCCGAGGTTCGGCAACGAGACGCGGCGGCTTTGGCCGGTGTCGGTATCGAGGATACTGAGCACGCTCGAGGTGCGATCACGGGCCGTGTAGACGAGGTGGCGACCGTCTGGCAGCCAGCTGGCTTCGACGGCGTCAAAGGGCGCGTGGGAGACGACTTCGGCGGTGCCCTTGTTCATGTCGTACACCGCGATCTGATAGCCGCTATCGGTCTTCACGGTGCAGGCGATGCGTTCGGGCTTGGCTCGGCTCCAATCCGGCTCGGCGGCGTAGCGGAAGCCGACGGAGAGGCGCGTGGGCGCGCCGCCGCCGGCCGACATCACGTAGAGCTGCGGGCCGGGCTCCATGGTAAAGATGAGGCGGCTGCCGTCCGGCGACCAGCAGGGGCTGGACTTGACCGCATCGGAGCGGGTCTTGCGGACGACGCCGCGGCCCTGCGCATTGCTCACGTAGATTTCAGACTGCCCCTCGCCCGTGAGAATCATGGCGACTTGCTGGCCGTTGGGGCTAAAGCGCGCGCCCTGGTTGGTGCCCTTGAAGCGGGCGAAAATTTCGTGCGCGCCGGTCTTCGTATCCAAAAGATAGATATCGGGAAAACCGGACTTGTAGAAGCTGGTGTAAATGATCTTCGAACCATCCGGCGACCAGCGCGGGAAAAGCGCGAGGGCGTTGTCGCGGGTGAGTTGCTGGCCCTCGCCGCCAAAGAGATCAGACACGCAGACCTCCTTGATCTTCCCGCCATCGCGGATGAAGGCGAGGCGCGACGTAAAGAAGCCGCGGAGTCCGAGGCCATTGGTCTTCACCACCGCGACGTCCGCCGCGCGCAGGAGCGCATTGCGCGAGTTGGTACCGGTGACGGTCTCGGAGTGGACGATGCCGCCCGTGCCCTTGGCGATGTCCACGCGGACTTGCGTCGCGCTCACGGCGGTAAACTTGATGTCGTACGCGCCGCCGCTCGAGACGAGCGTGTAGCGCCCGTGCACGTTAAACGCGGCTTGGGCGAGGCTGTTGAGCTCGGCGGTGTTGCCGGTGACGCGGACGGCGATTTTATTTTTGTCCACGCCGACGACGACGTCGCCGAGGTTGGTCCGCGACGCGGCCAGCAAGGGCGACACGGCGAGGGCGAGGAGGAAGAGGAGACTCGAAACGGTTTTCATTAGGAGGAAAAGGACGGCGAATGATTCGCGGGATTCGGCATTTCTATTTGCGCGGGTCCAAGGCATAACAACTCTTATTTACTCACAATCTAGAACATTCCTCAAATCGTGACTTCCGACGAAATCAAAGAGCATCTCAAACAGGTCAAATATCCGGGCTTCAGCCGCGACATCGTGTCGTTTGGGCTCGTGCGCTCGGCCGGAATTCTCGACGGCGTCGCGAAGGTGTCGCTCTCGTTGACCACGAGCGATCCGAAGATCCCGCTCTACCTCAAGACCGAGGTGGAAAAATGTCTCCGCGTCATCCCGGGCGTAAAGGAGACGCTGGTCGAGGTGCAGGTCGCGCCGGCCAAGGCCCCGCCCACGAGCGGCGCGCCCGTGGCGGGCGGCGGAAATCTCGGCGGCAATGCCGCGCCCAAAACCATTCGCTACGCCGTCGCCATCGCCTCAGGCAAGGGCGGCGTGGGTAAGAGCACGTTCTCCGTCAATCTCGCGGCGGCGCTCGCGCAGCTCTTGACGGAAAAAGGCCGCCCCGGGCGCGTGGGCCTGATGGACTGCGATATTTACGGCCCGAGCGTGCCGCTGATGATGGGCATTCAGGGTCGGCCCGAAGTGGACGGCGAATCCCTCGTGCCCCTCGAGCGCCACGGCGTAAAGGTGATGAGCATGGGCTTCCTCGTGGACGACAACACCCCGGTGGTGTGGCGCGGCCCGATGATCATGAAGACGGTCCAGCAATTCGTGCAAAACGTGCGCTGGGGTGAGCTCGATATTCTTCTCGTCGATCTGCCGCCGGGCACCGGTGACGCGCAGCTCTCGCTCGTGCAGACGATGCCGCTCGACGGCGCGATCATCGTGACGACCCCTCAGCCGGCGGCGACGAATGTCGCGCGCAAAGGCGGACTGATGTTTCAAAAAGTAAACGTGCCGATCCTCGGCGTCGCGGAAAACATGAGCTACTTCATCGATCCCGCGGGCACTAAACATACGCTCTTCGGCTCGGGCGGCGGCATCGTGACCGCGGAGAAACTCGGCACCGTGCTCCTCGGGCAGGTGCCCTTGATCCCGGAGATCCGCGAGGGCGGCGACAGCGGTGTGCCGATCGTGGTCAGCCAGCCGGCAGGCCTCGCGGGAAAAACGTTTCGCGACATCGCGGCCGCCCTCCTCGCGACCCTCGCGCGCCCTGCGGCCCCGCGGATGTAACGTTCGAGAAAAATTGCAGGCATTGACACGCACGGTTCCGTAGCTCTCATTTTCCATGCTTCACGCTGCATGACTTCCCCTGCTCAAGAGCCCTCGACCTCCCGTGAGTTCGTGAAACAGTCCAGCCTCTACCAAGAGTTCTTGGCGGAGCGGGAAGAAATCCTGAAACACAAGTGGCTCGAGTCCGAGCGACTGGGCTACGACATCGGTTTCGAACGCGCGCTCCTCGATTGGATCCGCAAGCATCGTGAGGGTTGGCGCGCCGCGCGTCGCCAGCAGACTCCCCCGCCCCCCTCGGGTGGTTCGACGACGCCCTTTGCGACCGGCTTGCCCGGCGACAAAAAGGCCTAAGGGTCTGATTGAGATAGGGCCGGATGCAGGGGTAGGCAGCCAGCTTGCTGGCGCTTGTTCGTGGTCAGACAAACCTCTGCAAGCAAGACCTCACCTCGCTGGCGCACTCTTTCAAAAACGAGGCCAAGATCGAAAGTCTAAAGACGCTTAGTCACTGGGCATCAGCCCACCCGCTCACTGCACTTGGCGAGCCGTATAAACGGAAAAGCCGGGCTTTGCAGCCCGGCTTCGAAGGGACAGGATGCGCGTTAAGCGCAGTCGCAGCGCGACTTACTTGATTTCCTTGTGGAGGGTGTGGCGCTTGAGATGAGGATTGTACTTCTTCTTCTCGATGCGCTCAGTCACGGTCTTCTTATTGCGGAAGGTGAGGTAACGAGAGACGGGCTTGCCCTCTTTCTTGGCTTCAGTGCACTCCAACGTGACGAGTTCTTGCATGGTTTTAAATGGTTGAAAGGTGAGAAGGAAAGCCTCGGCGGTGGCAGGTGCAATCCCAAAGTGTGGAAATCGCGACGCCGTGGGGCTTGTAGTTAGGAGCCGCTTGCCGCCGATTGGCTACGTCCGACGCAGTCCCCTGATAGCCCATCGCCTGCGAGCAGGCTCCTACCTCCGGCTATTCATTTCGTATCAGCAGGGACCATGAGCCGCGGCTGGCCCCACAGACTCTGCGGCAAGATGCGCAGCCACTTTCCTTACCGCCGCTTATCCGTCAGCGGCAGCATCACGCCCCGTCGAAACAGCGTGACTTGGCTCGTGCTCGACGAGACCACGATCGCGATGCAATTGGCGGCCACGCTGATGGCGGCGGCGGCGGCGTGGCGGCTGCCGAGACCACTCGGGAGCGGGTGGTCGCTATCGGTGGCCTGGATGAGGCTGCCGGCCGACTCGACCACGCCATCGCCGCGGATGATAAACGCGCCGTCGATGGACGAAAATTCCTTCACCGTCTCATCCATGAACGGATTGAGGATATTGCGATCCTCCTCCTTGTAGCCGTAAAAGGGATTGAGCACGAGGGGCTTAACCAGCGTGGAGACTTTGTCGTTGTTCCCCACCACGAAGAGGCAACCCACCGGCCGCCCTTCCCTGCCCTCCACAGCGAGCTCCGTGGCAACCGCGATCACGCGCTCGAGCACTTCCGGTTTCACGTCCTCGGGAAGGAGGTCGGAGGTTTGCCCGGTGAGGAGTGCCTGAAACTCCCGCTCGATGTCGATCACGACGAGGGTGTCGAATTGGTTGCTGCCCGTCATGCCGTCGAGGCAGCAGATGCGGTCGGTAAACTTGATCACACCGCGCGTGAGGGCCACGAGGATCGCGCTGCGCAATTGCGCCATGCGCTGATTCGAAAACGACCGCACCTGAATCGTCTCCGCAAAAGCCTTCTCGTCGTCGCCGGGCTCGATGGGGTTCCGCGTGACGAGGATCGTCTTGAGCTGCGATTCGATCGCGCCGCGCTCGATGCCACCGATGAAGGTATCGCCAAAGACCATGATCGCCTGACAGCCCGCGCCTTTCGCCACGCGCTCCGCCTCGCGAAACATCAGTCGGTTGACGCGATTTTGTTGCGCCTGCACTGGACGGATGCCCCCGAACCCTCCGACGAGTTGCTCGTGCAACGCATCGAGATCGGTCGCGTTGATCAGGCGGTCGACCAGTTCCTTTTCCTTCACCTGCCGCGCGATGGAGGCGAGCACCTGCAGGTAGTCGCGCGCCTTTTCGCCCGCGATCAGCATCACGATCAGATGCACGCGTTCATCGGCCACGGCGCCATCGTGGCGGATACCCACGCGGCTGCGCCCGATGGCCAGGATGTAGCGGCGGCTCATCTTGACGCGGACGTGGGGCAGCGCGACGCCGAGGCCGAGATACGTCGTCATCGTGCTCTCGCGAGCCAGCAGGCCCTTGAGCAGCGCCTCAGGCTTCAGGTCGGAAAAACTCTCGACGCAAACGGCGAGCAGCTCTTGCAGCGCGCCTTCCAAATCATGGCTCCGCAAATCGACGATGCGACCACGGGCGATGATTTTGTCGAGCCGCATGGCCGGGTAGCGCCGTTTAATGGGTTATTTCTCCCACTGGAGCGCGCCTTTTTTGATTTCGTAAACCAGCCCGAGTACGAGCACGCCGATGAAAAACAAGATGGGTCCGAGAATCGCGATGTGGTTCGCGAGGAATTCGCGGTAGATGAACGTCCAAGGCACCAGAATCACGATCTCCAAATCGAAGAGCATGAAGAGCAGGGCCGTGAGATAAAACTTAACCGAGAAGCGCGTGTGCACGACGCCATCCGCCGGGATGCCGCACTCGTACGCCGAATCCTTAATCTTTGTGTGCTTCGCGCGCTGACCGAAAAAGTGGCTCGCGCCCACAATCGTGGCCGTGATGCCTGCCGCGAGCAGGGCCTGGATCAGAAACGGAAGATAATCTGCGGAAGTCATTCGATTTAGCTGCAATGAATTGGTCGAAGCAGCCGGTGGGCCGCAAGAGGGAATTTAACCCAATCTCACTCTATCGACACACTATCAGTAAAAACGACTCGACCGGAGGAACGCTAATCCTCGCCCGCTGAATCCGAGGAACGCTCATCTGCGCTGATCTTCGCTCATTCAATCCATCCCAAGCGATCTCTCTTGATTCACCGATGAGGTGAATCTTCCTCCCCAAAAAATTAGCGCAGATCGGCGTTCTAAAAATTACCTCCCGTTCGCGCTCATCGCGCGTCGTCGATGGGGATGATCTTCACCGTCTTAGTCTTCGTGGAGCCCACGCCCAGCGATTCCGCGAATTCGAGGGTGCGGATTTCATCGGAGATATCGATAAAGCCGTTCTTCTTGCGGAGCGCGTTCATGCGGTCCCGCAGGAGGGAATCGAGCATCACCGGGTCGGTGCTCAGCCACAGCAGTGGTTCGGAATTCGAGTAGAGCGAATTGAAGAACGGGCCGCCGATAAACTGGTAGTGCTCCAAGCTCGCGAGGGTAAACATCCACGTCTGGCGCAACTCGGGGATCGCGCTCATTTCCGCGACGGCCGCCGGGGCGTTGGCGGGAGACTTGAAGAAGCGGGCGGTGTTCGAAGCGTTCCACAGCGTGGCGTTCACGAGGGCGCCGTTGATCCCGAGGGTCGGATGGTCGGTGTAGACCGGGAGATTGATCCAGAAATCGGCGTCGAGGAAGAGCGGCGTGGCGAGGAAGCTCTTGCGGTCCTCATCCTTGGTGGAGGTGGGCGAGACGCCCTCTGTCTGCTTCTCCGCAAAGATCGGGTCGAAACGCTGCGGGAGCGGCGAATCGTAAAACCACACGGGGTCGTAGAATCGACCCGACTCCAGAACGTACACGGGATTGCCGGCAAAGGGCGTCGAGCCCGAGACCAGCGACGGCAGGTAACCCGTCATGCGGAGACGGAGGGCATTGAGGCCGACGAGGAAGATGTCCTTGTTTTCAAACCCGCGCTTCACGAGCGAGGCGATCACGGCTTTCACCAGCGGCACGGGCGTAGCCATGCCGGGACCCGAATCGGCGTAGATCTTGAGGCCGGCCTTTTTCTTCGGACCGGGGACGAGCTTCTTGCCCGTCTCCTTCTCGAAATTGGCGATCAGCAACTCGACCTGCTGCGCATAGGTGGCTTCGTCAAATTTGGGCAGACTCGCTTGCCAGACCGGCTCCTGCGGCGGAGTTTTAGAGGCCACCGGAGGCGTGGCCGCGCGCAAAAGCGTCGCGGCAGCCATAAAGGTCGCGCAGAGAAGCGGAAGGACGGGGAAGCGCATGATGTGGTTTGTCGCCTGTTCGAAGTTTAAGTTTCCTCGGATTCCGCGAAACTTACGTCGACGGGCCGGCGAACTTGACAGCCCGATTGGTCAGTTGAAAGTGCATTCTTTGTAGCCTGAGGGTTGCACCTTTGCGTCTTATCGATGGAGGGGTATCGTTTCGCACGCCCTTCCGTTTTCATGCCTGTCATCAAACCCACCTGCATTCGCGACCTTAAGTTGCGCGTGAGCATCGCCGACGTCGTCTCGCGGATGGTGACCCTGCGCAATGCCGGCAGCGGTCGGCTCAAGGGGCTTTGCCCGTTTCACAATGAAAAGACGCCATCGTTCAATGTGAACGTGGATAAGGGGTTCTATAAGTGCTTCGGGTGCGGCAAGAGCGGCGATATCATCTCCTTTGTCAGTGAGACCGAGCAGCTCAATTTCTCCGAATCCGTCGAGGCCCTCGGCAAGCGTTTCGGCATCCCCATCGAATACGAAGAAGGCTCCGGCGGACCCAGCGTGGCCGACCGCACCCTGCGTCAGGAGGTCTTCGATCTCCACGATGTCGCGGCGGATCATTTTTATCAGGCCTTCAAGTCGCGCGACGCCACCGGCGAGGCCATGCGCACGCTTTGGACCACCAAGCGCCGCTTCAGCCCGGAGCTCGCCGACGAGTTCAAGATCGGCGCCGCCGATGCCCACGGCAGCGACTTGGGCGCGGCCATGATGCGGCGGAAGTTCTCCGAGGAGGCCCTGCGCAAGTGCGGCCTGTTCTTCATCTACGACAACGCCCAGATCACCCTCCAGACGCTCCGCCCGCGCTTCCGCGGCCGTCTGATGATCCCGATTCGCGACCACCAGGGCCGCGTCTGCGCCTTCACCGCGCGCCAGACCGATCTCACCCCCGACGACGACCCGGCCAAGGAGGCCAAGTACGTCAACTCCCCCGAGACGCCCATTTTTACCAAGGGCAACTTGCTCTTCAACCTCGACCGCGCCCGCACTGCCGTCGGTGAGGGCAAGCCCTTCGTCATGGTCGAGGGCCAGCTCGACGCCCTGCGCTGCTGGTCCGTCGGCCTCAAGACCGCCATCGCCCCCCAAGGCACCTCGATCACCGAGGGGCAACTCGTGCTGCTCCGCCGCTACCACACGCAGGTCGAGTGCTTCTTCGACAGCGATAGCGCGGGCCAGAAGGCCGCTCTGCGCTTCCTCCCGATGGCTCTCAAGGCGGGCCTCGAAATCCGCTTCCTCACTCTCGCCGGCGATGGCAAGGTCGACCCCGATTTGCTCTTCTTGGAAAAGGGCCTCGCCGCCTATGACGAGGTCAAGCGCAACGCCCAGAGCGCCATGACGTTTGCCTGCCGCGCCGCCCTCCCCGACCCGCTCACGGCCTCGGCCGAGCAAAAATCGCGCGCGGCGCAGACGGTGTTCGAGATCATCGCCCATGCTGAGAGCGAGATGTCGCGGGCCGGCTTCATCACCGAAACCTCGTCGCTTCTCCGCATTCCCGTCGCCGCCGCGCAAAAGGACTTCCAGACCTTCGTCCAGCGCCAGTCGCGCCAAGCCGCGTCCCGCCCCGCCGCCCATCAGCCCGAAGCCCCCGCTCCCACGTCTCCCGCGCTCAACGCCCATACTTCCGAGCGCGACCTCCTTTCGCTGTGCCTGCATTTTGAGAGCATCGGCAAGCCTCTCAGCGCCGTTCTGCCGCACGAATGGATCGATGTCAGCCATCCGTCTGGCGTCCTGCTGAATCGGTTCTTGAGCGAGTTCGAGCACGACCTCTGGCCGGGCAAGGATCACCTCGATACCTTGCTTGAGTCGGACGCCGAGCGGGCCATCGTCGCCAGCCTGCTGTTTGAAACGCCCAGTTTCGAGGACCCCACCAAGGTCGCCCAGGAGGGTTTGAAGCAATTACGCGCCCGCGCGCTGGAGCCCCGCCTGCGCCAAATAGAACTTGCCTTGGCGAACCCCCATGCGGACATTGAATCTGACCCAATTTCTCTCTTGAAAGAACGTTCCGAACTGCAACGCCTGTTGCGCCAGCCCGTCGTGCTGGCGGCTTCTGCCTGATCATTTTTTAGACTGCCTCGTTTTTCTTTTCTCACATGTCGCGTAAAGCCAAGTCCGCATCTGCCGATTCCGCCCAATCTGAAGCCGTCGAGGCCGCCCTCGCCAAAACCCAGCCTAGTGCCGATGGCACGGCGCCGGGCGCAGACATCCCAGCCGGTGGCATCAACGATAAGATCCGCCACCTCATCCGCCTCTCCAAGGAGCAGGGTTACCTGACCTTCGACGATATCAACGAGGCGCTGCCGGAGTCCGTCGAGAACCAGGAGGAAATCGATAACGTCCTCTCCATCCTCCAGAATCTCGAGATCGAGATCCTCGAGCCCGATCAGGTCGAAGACTACAAGGCCCGCCAGGAAGAGGCCGAGGAAGAGGAAAGCCGCACCTCGCAAAACGACATCCTCGACGATCCCGTCCGGATGTACCTCAAGCAGATGGGCCAGGTCCCGCTGCTCACCCGCGAGCAGGAAGTCGAGATTTCCAAGCGCATCGAAAACGCCGAGCTCAAGGCGCAGACCGTCCTCTTCGAAGCCTCCATCATCGGCGGCTACATCGGCACGCTCGGCCAGAAGCTCCTCGAGCGCACCGAGCGTTTCGACCGCGTCGTCATCGACAAGAAAATCGATTCCCGCGAATCCTATTTCAAGGGCCTCGAGAAGCTCGTCGCCAGCACCAAGGAAAAAGAAGCCAAGGTCGCCGAGGGCTGGGATGAATATCTCAAGGCCAAGAGCGAAGCCGACCGCAAGAAGGTCCTCGCGAAGTTCAAGAAGCGCGAGAAGGACCTCCGCGAACTCTTCTCGAAATTCTTCTTCAAACTCAAAGTTTACGAAGAGTATCTCGAAAATCTCCGTCCCACCCTCGAAGAGATCGAAAATCTCCACCGCCAGATCGACCGCGCCAAGAATCCGAAGAACAAGAAGGACGCCGCGATCGACACCAAGGCCATTCAGGTCCGCCTCAAGCAGATCGAGGCCGCGCAACGCATCGCACCCGCGGAGTTGCAGCGCATCGTCAGCCAGACGTTCGTCCACGTCCGCGAGGCCCACAAGGCCAAGACCGAGATGGTCGAGGCCAACCTGCGCCTCGTGATCTCCATCGCGAAGAAGTACACCAACCGCGGTCTCTCCTTCCTCGACCTCATCCAAGAGGGCAACATGGGCCTGATGAAGGCCGTCGAGAAGTTCGAGTACCGCCGCGGCTACAAGTTCTCCACCTACGCCACGTGGTGGATCCGCCAGGCCATCACCCGCTCCATCGCCGATCAGGCCCGCACCATCCGCATCCCGGTGCACATGATCGAGACCCTCAACAAGGTCATGCAGGTGCAGAAGCAGCTCCTCCAGGAATACGGCCACGAGCCGACGCCCGACGAGGTCGCCGACGAGATGAATCTCCCGGTCGAGCGCGTGCAGCAGATCATGAAGATGGCGCAGCAGCCCATCTCGCTCCAATCGCCCGTCGGCGATGGCGACGACACCTCCTTCGGTGATTTCATCGAGGACAAGTCCGCCGAGAATCCGTACGACATGACGGCCTATTCGCTCCTCCGCGAAAAGATCGTCGACGTCCTCGATTCCCTCACCGAGCGCGAGCGCCGCGTGTTGTCCCTCCGCTTCGGTCTCGTCGACGGCTACAGCCGCACCCTCGAGGAAGTGGGCAAGCAATTCAAGGTCACCCGCGAACGCATCCGCCAGATCGAGGCCAAGGCCCTCCGCAAGATGCGCCACCCCACGCGCATCCGCCAGTTGCACGGCTTCTTCGACGCCGAGCAGATCGACAACGCGCAGAACCTGATGAAGATCGCCGCCACCTCCCGCCCGCCCGGCGCTCCCGGCGCCCCCCTGGCCCCCGCCCCCTTGGGCAGCGGCAGCCTCCCCGGCGGCCTCGGCTTCCCCGCGCCGAAGCTCTAACCCCGGAGCGCGACCGCCTCCGGTTGCATCTGGGAGCGCGGGCCGCTGGCCCGCATCTCAATCCCTTCAAGGGCGGACTCCGGTCCGCCCTTTTTCATGCGCGCACCCCGACCGACTCTTTCTCTTTCTTCGTTATCTTTCTCTTTCTCTCCGTGCTGCGTGAGTTCAACTTCCCTAGCCTCCGAAAGTAAGAGAAAGATAAAGAGGAAAAGAAAGAGCCGAGAAAGTCCTGCCCTCCCTGCCCCGCCCGCCATGCGCCACTTCGCCCGCCACCTGCCTCCGCTCCTAGTGGCCGCATCCCTTGTTCTCGCCGGCTGCACGCCCATCCCCGATCTCCCCCGCTCCTCGCGCCTCCCGCCTCCGCCCGAAAAGCCCGTCGAGCTCCCGCCCGACGCCCTGCGGCTCAGTCCCCGCCGTCTCGTGGGTCGCGTTCTTTCTGTCGATCCCAAGCTCGGCTTCGCCTTTGTCACGCTCACGGCCGAGCCCCCGGGCGCCGCTCTTGCCGAAGGCGCGGAACTCCTCGTGCGGACCGATGACCTGCGTGAGACCGCCCATTTGCGCGCCTCGCGCTACCTGCGGGGCCGGGTCTTGGGTACCCAAATCGTGCAGGGACAACCTTCGCCGGGGGATGAAGTTGTAATTCTAGTCCCCTGACAAAGTCGCTTTCCCGCTTTACAGCCCTCCCGCTGGGTCTACGTTCCTTCCACTATGACCTCGCTCTCCACGTTTTTCGCCGGCGTCTTCGGGCTCGGAGCCGGAGAACTCGTTATTATCCTCGTCATCTTGTTGGTCCTCTTCGGCGGTTCCAAACTCCCGCAGCTCGCCAAGGGCCTCGGTCAGTCGATGAAGGAATTCAAGAAGGCCTCCAAGGACGACGCCGAGGACGAGAAGCCCGTCGCAGTCGCCGCCGCTCCGGTCGAGGTCAAGAAGGTCGAGCCCGTCAAGACCCACGGCTCCAACTAAGCCGCCCGATTTACCTTTCCTAAGCGCGCCCCTCACGGCGCGCTTTTTTTGTGCCGATCTTTCGGCGCGTCGGCTCAGTCCGCCTTCACATCGTTGAGCACGTCATCCTCGCGCTCGCGCACCCAGTCCTTAAAAGCCGCGATGTGCATCGGTGCCCCGAGGGCCAGCAGTTCGTCATTGGCCCTCAAAATCTCCAGTGCACTGGGATTTAGGATGCGCATCCCGGAGCGATTCACGCCGGCGATCTGAACGCTGTGATTTTTCGCCGGTGCCAGCTCGGCGAGTGTGCGGCCCACTACGCGACTCCATAGCGGCACCTTCACAACCTCCATGCGAACTTCCTCGAAGAGCGAATCCGAGGCATGGTCGCCGGATACGATCCCGAGAAACGCCTTCCCCGCGATGACCTGGTCGGAGGTGCCGAGCAGCAGCACCTTGTCGCGGGGATAAAGCACCGCCTCCGGCGGTGGCAGCGGGATCATGAAACCCTGCCGCTCGATGCCCACCACCGAGCAGCCAAAGCGGGTGCGCAGACCGAGCTCGGAAATCTTTTTCCCTTGGCAATCCGCGAGGTCCGGCAGCGTGCAGTCGATCATGTGCAGGTTCCACTCCCCGTACGGTTGCAGCCACGGCGCGGTCGTGGAGGTCATCTTGTTGTCGCCCGTCTCGATCACGCTCATCAGTTCGACCTCCATCTCGCTGTGCCAGTAGATGAGCTTCCGCCGCAGGAGCACGAGCGAGGCCACTGCAAACAGCGCCGTCGTCAGCAGCAGCCACCGAAATTTATTCGCGTCCTCGATCGGCAAAATGTTCGCCAGCCAGAAAAACATCCCGAGGGCCGCCGCCGTCTTGATGCCCGTCTCCACCACGGGGCGGAGACGCTTCGCGTGCTCGCGGCCCTTGGTCGAGATTTCGGCGTAGAGCATCGCCATGGCCGAGACGTTGCGCCAAATCGCCACGAGCGGCGCGAGCGTGATCAGCACGAGGACCGACCAGAAGATCACCTGCAAACCATGCGGGAACAGCCAATCGCGCCCGAGCCAGCCCTCCAACATCGTGAAGACCTGCCCCGAAAAAACGATGAGGCCCGTCACCGCGAGCACGCCCACGCTGACTTGGATCAGGCGCTTGCGGCTGAGTTGCCAGAGGAGGTTGCGCTTGCGGCGCTGTTGCAGGCCTTCGAGCCAGCCGTGATACGCCTGCATCCAGTCGGCCAGCCAGCGGGGCCGACGGGCGATCAGGGCATCGGCGATCTTCTCCGAGCGGCGCGTGAGGAGGGGCGCGACCAGGGTCGTCAGGAGCGACACGCCGACCGCCATGGGATAAAAGCGCGCCGGCACCACCGCCGCCGTCACGCCGATCTGCGCGATGATAAAGGAAAACTCGCCGATGGGCGTACCCGTGAGCCCCGTGCGCAACGCATCACGCAGCGGCGTGCCCACAAGCGTGAGGCCACAGGTCACGGCCAGGGGCCGGGCCACGAGCGTGAAGCAGGTGACGCCCACGATCAGGCCCGCGGCATTCCAGAGTTCGTGCACATCGATCTGCATGCCGATGGCCACGAAGAACACCGCGCTGAATACTGCGCGCATGCCCTCAAAGGTCCGTTCCACCTGATGGCGGTGCGAAGTCTCCGCCACGATGGTCCCGAGCAAAAAGGCGCCCAGGGCGAGCGAGTAGCCGGCCTGCTGCGCCACCACGGCCATGCCAAAGAGCAGCGCGGCGAGGCCGAGGGTCTGCAGTTCTTCATCCGCCGAGATGCTCATCCGCTTGAGCAGCCAGGGCACCAACAACAGCCCGAGAATACCCGCCAGCACCACAAAGGCCCCGAGCATCAGGAGGGTCGTGCCGAGCTTGGCACCCGCCGCCGATTCGATGTGCACGAGGGAATTGAGCAGGGTCAGCATCACCACCGCCACCACGTCCTCGAGCACCGAGATGCCCATCGCCAGTTGGCCGGGGCGCTCGTGATTCGAACCCGTCTCGTGAAGAATTTTCCCGATGATCGCCGAGGACGACACCATCAGCATGCCCGCCAGAAAAAGGCTCTCTGTCGTATTCCAGCCCATCGCCGCACCCAATAGCCGCGACAGATAGTACATCGTAATCGCACCCGCAAAGGTCGCGAGCATCAGCCCGGGGCCCAATCGCCTCATCTTGCGCAGGCTGAGGCCGAGCCCGATGGCAAACATTAGGAACACGAGGCCGACCTGCGCGAGGGTCTCGATGCTGGCGATATCCCGCACCAGCGGAAATCGCGGCATGTTGGGCCCGGCCAAAATACCGGCCACGAGAAATCCCACCACCACCGACAGCCCGATCCGTTGGCAAAGCCAGCCGACCGCTCCCGCCACCACGAGCACCACCGCCAGGTCTTGTATGAAATGAAGTCCGTGCATGGCGACGCGCGCTCACGAAAACGCGGTGAAGCACCCCCAGCGTCAAGCCCGGGTAATTCACAAAGATATGGAACCACTTGAGCTTTCCCAACTCCGCCCAGTTTTTAACCGTGAAGTTCGCGAACCAGACGCGAAAATCTGTCCTCCCATCCACGCCCTCCGGCCGAAATCGCCTCAGCCCGTCCCGCTCCTTCCCATCCCTCCCGTTACGTCACCCAGCACCCTAGCTCTCCCCCTCCTCCCAAAAAAATCACGCAGCCCCTTCGCGTCTCTTCGCGTTCTTCGCGGTTAAAAAATCCCATTCCCCTTTTCCTGCTGTCCAAATGCGCCTACTTCCCCCGCTACTATCCTCGAAACCGTGTTTTCCCTCGTTGACACCCCTGCCGCCCGCCGATTCGTTTCCGTCGGCGGCAACGCCGCTTTTCGCTTTTTCTAGCCCACGCACATGGCCAACATTTTCGGGTACTTTTCCAACGACATCGGCATCGACCTTGGCACCGCCAACACGCTCGTTTACGTCAAAGACAAGGGCATCGTCCTCCGTGAGCCCTCCGTCGTCGCCCTCGATACCGTTTCCCGCAAGGTCCGCGCCGTCGGCGACGAGGCCAAAAAGATGCTCGGCCGCACCCCCGGCAACATCACCGCCATCCGCCCGATGAAGGACGGCGTCATCGCCGACTTCGACGTCACTGAGGCGATGCTACGCTACTTCATCCGCAAAGTTTCCAACAGTTCCTTCCGCGCTCCCCCCCGCGTCGTCATCGCCATTCCCTCCGGCATCACCGAGGTCGAAAAGCGCGCGGTCAAGGAATCCGCCATGCACGCCGGTGCGCGCGATGTCATCACCATCCCCGAGCCCATGGCCGCTGCCATCGGCGTGGGCCTGCCCATCGATGAACCGGCCGCCAACATGATCGTCGACATCGGCGGCGGCACCACGGAGATCGCGGTCATCTCGCTCAACGGCATCGTGTTTTCCAAGTCCATCCGCGTCGCCGGCGACGAGCTCGACAGCGCCATCATCGACTACATGAAGCGCGCGTATAATCTGCTCATCGGTGAGCGCACCGCGGAAGAAATCAAGATGCGCGTCGGCTCCGCCTACCCGCTCGACGAAGAGCTCACGATGGAGGTCAAGGGCCGCGACTCCGTGGCTGGCCTGCCCAAGACGATCCACATCACCTCGCAGGAAATCCGCGAAGCCCTCGCCGACACCATCTCGAACATCGTCGACGCCGTGCGCGTGACCCTCGAGCGCTGCCCGCCCGAACTCTCCGCCGACCTCGTCGACCGCGGCTTCGTG
Source organism: Opitutaceae bacterium (assembly GCA_965227745.1). GTDB lineage: Bacteria > Verrucomicrobiota > Verrucomicrobiia > Opitutales > Opitutaceae > GAS368. Next base: position 2,282,747 of record OZ245769.1, read on the forward strand.
ATGGCCGGCGGCGGCGCCCTCATCCGCGGCATCGACAAGCTCCTCAGCGAAAAGACCGGCCTCCCCGTCACCGTCTCCGACGACCCCCTCTCCGCCGTCGCCAACGGCACCGGCGCCGTCCTCAACGATCTCTCGTGGCTGGTGCAGAATGTCTGAGCTAAAGGTAGGGCGCGTTATTCCTAACGCGCCGCCCCCTTCGCCGCCTTTCGGATTCTGGGATTTGTTTTGTGAATACATTTTCCGTGTATTGCCACTCTTCCACGGGCAAATAGTCTGGTTTCGCCTGTGTCCTTCCGTCTCGTCACCAATCGCCCCTTCATCACGCTCGGCCTCATCATCGCCGCGTGGATGATTGTGCCGGTGGCCGTGAAATCGTTTTCGCGCGCGAGCTTCTTTGAACTCACGGCGCCGATCACCGTCGCGGTCGACAAGGTCCGGGGCCTGCAGGAGTACTGGTCGCTGCGGAATCATTCGAATCACGACTTGATCCTCGCCGGTCGCGATCTCGCCCGGGTCAATGCTTCCTACGAATTCGCGGTCCAGCAGAACGTCGAGCTTCAGGCCAGCGTGGCGCGACTCGAAAACCTCCTGCGCCTGCCGTCGTACGAAAATTTCCGCCTGGAGCATGCGCGCGTGGCCCGCCGCGATTTCTCCGGCTGGTGGCAGCGCATTGTCGTCCGCAAGGGCAAGAATGCCGGCATCGTCGTCGGCGCACCCGTGGTCTACAGTGGCGGTGTGGTGGGCAAGGTCACCGAGGTCTACGCCTTCACCTCCGTCGTCGAGCTCATCAGCAGTCCCAATGTCCGCCTCGCCGCCGTCGTCGAGGGCGACCCGCACACGATGAGTTATCAGGGCGGCATCAACCCCACCTTCGGTCCGCCCATGGGCATCGTGGAACTCGTCCCGCTCGAGGTCTACGCCAATGCCACGTCGCCCAAGCGTCTGGTTACCTCCGGTTTCGGCGGCGTCTTTCCGCCTGGCCTCACCATCGGTTCCGTCGTGAAAGTGGAAGCGAGCATGGACGGCCTTTTCAAGACCGGCGAGGTCAAGCTCGACGAGCGTCTGGGCACGCTCACCGAGGTCACCGTCCTCGTGCCGCAGGGCGGCGAATCGCCCTAAGCCGTGCGCGCCGGTTTCGTCATCACCCTCACGCTGGTCCTCCTGTGGACCCTCGTCGCGCAGGCCAATCACGCGCTCACGGGTCTGCGGGTCTACTTGTTCGCCGGCGCGTTGTTCGTCGTCTTTGCCGCGCTCAAGCTTCCGCTGCGCTCCGGCTTCGTCGCCTCGCTGCTCGGCGGCCTGATCTGCGACGCCAATTCCCCGGTCGCCTTCGGCACGCATACGCTGCTCTTCGCCGTCGCTCATGCCGTGCTGTTTCACATTCGCGGCCGCCTGCCGCGCGACGACACCGTCGCCCGCATCATCGTCGTGCTGCTGACCAACCTCGGGCTGTTCTTGGTCTTCTCGATTATTCAGGTCGCGCGCTCCCCTGCCCCGGCGGCCGCTTGGCCGCGCCTCGTGGCCGACCTCGCTTGCTCGCAGGTCTTTCTCGTGCTGATTACGCCATGGTTCCTCGCCCTGCAGCATCAGGCCCTCGTCCTCGCCCGCGCCACGCGGGACTTGGCCGCGTCGTCGTGATTCGCCGTCCTTCGCTGTATGGCTAATACGGATACCAATCTCGCCGACCAATCCGGCAACCTGTTCGCCTCGTACAAGAACTACGATCCGCGGATCATCTTCTTTTACTTCGTTCTCGCCGCGATGCTTCTCCTCCTAGGCGGCGGCCTTGCTTACCAGCAGTTGTTCAAGTCCGAGACGTACAGCGAGCAGGAGCGCGTGCAGAGCCAGCGCCGCATCATCATCCCCGGGCCGCGTGGCAACATCTACGCCCGCGATGGCCGAACCGTCTTAGTCGGCAATCGCCCGCGCTTCGCCGTCGTGCTCTACCTCGACGAGCTCAAGACGGAGTTCCTCAAGGAGGCCAGCGTCGTCCGCAAAAATTACAAGGAGTCCGGCCTGAAAGACATGCCGTTCTCCAAGATCGCGCGCGTGAGCGTCGTCCAGCGCTACCTCGACCAGGTGAATCGGATCTTGGATCGCGACGACAAGGTCGACCCCGCCCTGCTCACAAAGCACTTCAACGAGCGGCTGCTCCTCCCCTACGAACTCGTGTCCGACCTCTCCGAGCACGAATACGCGCGCCTCATCGAGCGCCTCCCGGTCAAATCCCCGCTGCAGGTGTACACGTTTAACTCCCGCTCCTACCCCTTTGGCTCCGCCGCCGCCCACGCCCTCGGCTACGTGCGCGTATTCGATAATATCGACGCCGAGGATCTGCCGGGCGAGGGCCTGTCGACGTCCAAGATGAAAGGCTTCGTCGGCAAATCGGGGTTGGAAAAAATGTACGACTCCGAGCTCCAGGGTGATGCGGGCGGCTCCGTCATTCGTGTCGACAAGGATGGCTACAAGGTCAGCGCCATCGAAAAACAACTTCCGATCCAGGGCAAAAATCTCGTCTCCTCGATCGACATCGATGTCCAGCTCGCCGCCGAGCAAGCCATCGGCGACCAGGTCGGTGCCGCCGTCGCCATCGACATCAAAACGGGCGAGGTCCTCGCCTTGGTCAGCAAGCCCGACTACAATCTCAACGAGATGTCGCCTCGGGTGAGCACGAAAAAATATGCGGAGATTCAGGAGCAGGGCGCCGAGCTGAATCGGGCCGTCAGCGGCGAATACCCGCCGGGCTCCACGTTCAAGATTCTCACCACCATCGCCGGTTTGCGGCGCGGCACCATCACGCCCGACGACCCCATCATCGACTGCGACGGCGTCCTGCTCCGCTACGGCCGCAAGCTCGTCTGCTACAATGGCGCCGGCCATCACCACGACGTTCTCCTGCGCCAGGCCATCGCGGAGAGCTGCGATATTTATTTCTACGAGGTCGGCTGGCGCACCACGCCGGCGGCACTCGCCGACGAGGCGCGGCGCTTTCACTTTGGGCAACGCACCGGCATCGATATCCCCGACGAGCATCGTCTCTTCGTACCCGACGACGAATGGAAGCAGCGCACGCAGCACGAAAAATGGTACCCCGGGGACACCGCGAACATGGCCATTGGCCAGGGTTTCGTCTTGGTCACTCCCCTCCAGATGGCCTGCTTTACCGCGTCCGTGGCGCGCGGCGAGGTCTTTACCAAACCCACCCTGCTGCACGATCCCAACCGCCCCACCCAGCGCACCGAGCCCATCGGCCTCACCGCCGCGCAGCGCCTCGCGCTCTTCGAGGGCATGGAGCAGACCACGCTGCCGCCCAAGGGCACTGCGCGCGTCATGACCACGATGGAGGCCATCCGCATCCCCGGCCTGCGCATCGCCGCCAAGACCGGCACCGCGCAAAAGGACGTCTATCAGGACGGTAAAAAGGGCATCATCAACTTCGCCTGGCTCATCTGCTTCGCCCCCGTCGAAAATCCCCAGATCGCCATCGCGATCGTGCAGGAGGGCGACACCATCGGCGAAGAGTTCGGCGGCGGTCGCAACTCCGGCCCCGTGGCCAGCGCGATTCTCAAAAAGTATTTCGAAAAGAAGAACGCCCCCGTCATCGCCGCGCCGCAGATTCTGCTGCGGTAAGGAAGCGGTAGGAGCCTGCTCGCAGGCGATGGGCTAAGGCGCACGGTCTCACCCGACGTCCCCTCGCCTGCAAGAAGGCTCTCCCAACCAAACCCGTTCACCGCTTCGCCGCCGCCCGCGCTTCCCGCACCGCCTGTCGCGCCCGGCGAAACAATTTCTCGGGTTCCACCCAAGTCTCGCGCGGCCCAAAGCGCACGCGCTGCAGATCCGCCACCACGGTCGAATCTTGCAGCGGCGCTAATCCACTCTCACCCAGTTGCCGCAGCCACCGCCCGGCGGCAGCCCGGACGGGATCGTTGCGCGGGCCCGTGCGGCGGAAACTCACATTGCGCAGCAGCGTGCGACCTTGCGCGACCCACCACCACACGATGCCGACAATCAGCCCCACCGAGGCGACGAGGCGGATGACCTTCTGTCCGTCCCACGGGGAGGTCGCCCAGGTCTTCACGCTGCGGTTAAACTCCTCCATCCACGCGCGCAGTCGCTGGCCGGTATTTTCCGTCGCCGTTTTCACCGCCTTCAGCGTCTCGACTTGCGAGCGTTGATCGAAGTTAACGATGCGGCGGTACCAGAAGACGCGCAGGCTGTCGAAGCGCGCAGACCAGCTCCGGTCGAGTCGGTTCGCCAGCGCCGCCTCGCCTTTCACTTCGGTCGTCTGCGCCGTGACCGCGATCTCGAGCGCATCCGCTCGCAGCCACGAGCCGGTGGCCGCATCGAAGATCTCCGTCCACGCATGGGCATCGGAATTACGGATGGTGAAATTATTCGAAAACCCATTCCACGAGCCGCCGCGAAACCCGGTGATCACGCGCGCCGGATATCCCGCCGCCCGCGCGAGCAGCGCAAGCGAGCCCGCAAAGAGCTCGCAGTGGCCGCCTTCACGGGAGTTCATCCACTTCACGAGGGGATCGCCTTCGCCGGCAGGGATGACAGGGGAGAGCGAATAGTTGTGATTCTTCCGCAGCCAGTCGCCCGCCCGCAGGGAAAACTCGGCGGCCGGGAGGTCTTTGTCGCCGCGCAAAATCGTCGCCACCGCCTCGCCGAGTCGCGCACGGTCGGCCTCGCTGACGGCCACGCGATTTTGCATCGAGCCGCGCAGCGGCCCCGTCAGATCGTGCTCCTGCCAGCGGCGCGCAAAGGCCGGGTCGGTCAGCGTGCCGGAAACGTCGAGCCCCTCCACGCGGTAGGCCGTCATCGACACCGGCTCGTCGCGCAGGGCCACGATGTTCAACTCGGCGCCGAGCCGGAAATTCTGCGGCTCGCGAAACTGCAACCGTTCGAATTTTCCGAGCAGCGGCAGGAAGCGGCTCACGCCCGACTCGAGGTAGAAAGTCCAGAAGACCGACTCGCCCAGCCGGGGACGGGCCTCCCCGCGCAGCGCGGTATCCGTGCGCTCGGCTCCGAGCGCGCTGCGCCGCAGCGCCGGCGAAAAACGAAAGACGCCATCGCGATATTCATCGAGCACCAGCATGCGCCAGTAGGGCGTGGCGGGGATTTGGGTGTGGTCCGTGATATCCACGCTCAGCGCGATGCTAGTGTCGCGCTGGATTTCCGTGACGTCGCCAAACTTGATCGTGTCGCTGAAGCCTGACTTGGCTTTCTTGGAAATGTAGCGATCGAGAAAGAGGCTGTTCTCGAGTTGAAATCGCGGGATCGCCAGAAACAGCAGGGCCGAGATCGCCACCACTCCGGCAAAGAGCACGGCGCCCAGCGTGACGACGCGCCAGTCGGCCACCTCGCGCAACCGGCGAAAGAGCCGGCCCCAATCGACATGCACCGCCCACGGCGGAAGCTCACCGGCTTTGTGCGGGACCGGTTTCTTCCCGCCTTCCGTCGCATCCGTCAGCGTGATGAGCAGCAGAAACGCGAGTGCGCAGCCAGTGTAGAGGAGAATCTGCGCGGCAAAGAGGAGCGACACCGTGAGCACGCCCGCGACCACGATGAGAAAGAGGCCCATCACGATCACCTGCAGATCGTCGCGCCGCTGGCGGTAGCTGATGCCGCGATAAAGCAGGAGTAAAATTCCCAGCCGCACCATCGCCGGCAGGACCTCCGCCGTGATCCATAAATCGCCCGCGAAGAAGGCCACGATGGCCGGAAACGTGAGCGTGTGCACGATCGCGGGCACCCGCGCCGGGAGCGTCGGGCGAATCAGCGCCGCCGTGGTCGTCACCGTCGTGATGCCCATGAGCAACCACGCCTCGACGTCCATGTAGAACACCGTCCAGATCGCCAGCAACGAGAGCACCCCGCCGAGCAGCCACTTTAGCTGCTGCAATTCCTCCAAGGTCAGCTGCGGACGCCGCGCGCGCACTCGCGGGGCTCCGGCGGGCGGGAGGGTCTCGGCGGTCGCGCTCATACCGAGGCGGCTTTCTCGCCGTCGACCATCGCCATCACGCCGCGCACGCCCTCGGGCACAAAGGTCATCACGTTTTTCCGTCCGCGCGGCTCGGCGGCACTTTCCACCGCGCGGCCCGCGATCGCCGTCTCGATCGGGCGCACCACCGAGAGGCGGTCGAGAAATGATTCCATGTCGTGCACCCGGCGCACGGGCACCGGCGGATCGGCGTCGATGGCCACGCTCGTCAATTGACCCGAACGAAACAAATCCTCGGCGAGCGTCGCGCAAAAGCTGACCAGTAATTCGAACTGCTCCGGCCGCGGCCAGACCTCCGCATCGGTGCGCAGCCAGAGCGAGTAACCCTCCGCGCTCTCCGAGGCAAACTGCCGCACGAGCAGCGTCTGCGTGCGCGCACTGGCCTTCCAGTGGATGAGGCGGTGCGAATCGCCCACGGCATAGCGCCGCAAGGCGTGGAGATCGCCGCCCGTGCCCGCGCGCGCCACGCGTTCGCCATTCGCCGGGCGCCGCGCCGAGATCATCGCATGGCGGCGGTACTCGACCGGCGCCGGCCACACGACCGCGTGCGCACTGAGCTCCGTGCCGATTTCTTTTTTCAAAAAGCCAAAGGGAAAGAGTGATCCCACGCTGACCAGGTCCACGCGCAAGCGACCCCGGCGCTCGGGCTTGCACACCCACTCGAGGCGCGTGTCGCCCTGCGGTTCGAGCCGCGCTTGGAGTGCCAGCCGCCCCCGCAGCAGCGCCGCATCGGCCTTGGCCAGCATGTCGCGCACATCGAGCCCGCGACCCGTGACGGTCGACTCAGCGCGCTGGTGTTTGTCAGCCTCCGTCGTGCGCGCGGCCAGTTCAAACCACAGCCCGTAGGTGGGCAGAAAGCCCTTCTGATTTCTCAGCTCGAGCGCCACGATGGCATCGTGCCCCGCGCGCAGCGGACCGGCCATTTTCAAGCGCCAGCCCACGCAGCGTAAATTTAACCACGAGAGCACGCCGCTCAGAATCAGGCACGCTAGCAACAGCGAGAGCGTGATGAACAAAATGTTGTTCGACGAATTATACGCCGCCGTGCCGATGCCGATCGCCAAGCCGATGAGCAATACGCCGGAAACCGTCGGCACGATCCGATGCCCGCGGTGCGGGTACACGAGCGACCACAGCACGGCGGCCCAACTGAATTTCCGCCGCGAGCGACGCCAGCCAGGCCCCTCCCACTCGGTTTCTTCGGCTGTGCTCATCGACGAGAATCGCTCCGCCGGCTCACGTGGGCAGCGGGATCGCGGAGACGATGCGCTTCAAGACCGCGCCGACCGCGCGCCGCTCTTCGAGCGCATCGCTGGTCTGGCGGGCCAGCGCGAGCCGATGCGCGAAGACGGGCGTGACGAGATCCACCACGTCGTCGGGAATCACAAAATCGCGACCCAACACGAGCGCCCGCGCCTGCGCCGCCGTGCGCAGGGCCAAGCCGCCGCGCACGCTCACGCCCGCGCGAAACTCCGCCTCGGTGCGCGTCGCCGTGACGATCTTCAAGATGTAATCCAGCATCGTCTCCTCGACGAAAACCTGCGCCGCGAGCGCCTGTAGTTTGAGAATGTCGCCGCGGGTCACGACGGGATTGAGCGTGATCGCATCGTAGCCGCCGCGCTGCGTGCGGAGGATTTCCAGCTCATCGCTCGCGCGTGGATAACCCATCTGGAGCCGCATCAGGAAGCGGTCCATCTGGCTCTCGGGCAGCGGAAACGTCCCCTCGTAGTCCACCGGGTTTTGCGTCGCAAACACCATGAACGGCGAACCCACCGCGTGCGCCTCCCCATCGACCGTCACGCGCGCGCGGTCCATGACCTCGAGCAAAGCCGACTGGGTCTTGGGCGTGGCGCGATTGATCTCGTCGGCAAGCACGACATTCGCAAACACCGGCCCCTTCTTGAAAACAAACTCCTTGATCGTCTCGTCGTAGATCGCGACGCCGGTGACATCGCTCGGGAGCAAATCACTCGTAAACTGCACGCGCGAAAACGCGCAATCCATCGAGCGCGCCAGCGAGTACGCGAGCGTGGTCTTGCCCACGCCGGGCAAATCCTCGATCAGCAGATGCCCGCCCGCGACGAGGCATACGAGCACTTGATCCACCACCTCGTCCTTGCCCCGGATCGTCAGGCGCATGTTGGCGCGCAACCGCTCCAGTGCCTGCTTGGCCTCGGTCATCTGCCCGACTTGCACAAATTCGCTCATGGCAACCACGCTAGCGCACGCACCCACCGGGGCAAACGCGTTCTTCTACGCGATAACCGCGAAAAGAGTCTGCAACCTGCCGCCCCCTGATCCCGGCTCGCCGGCAGCCCTAACGGAGCGGCGGTTTCCAACCGCCGTGGGTTAGGTTCACGCGCGATGCGGGCGGTTAGAAACCGCCCCTCCTCACTCGCCGCGACCACCGCCCCGCACTTACCCCTGCTCCAGCAGCTTGATGATCGCCGAAAAATCCTCCTCGCCCATCCCCCGCGCCTCGGCGGTCTTGAGCGTTTCGCGCATCGTCTCCAGCAGCGGGAAGTCGTCGCAGCCCGCCATCTTCGAGGCGAGGCGCAGGTCCTTGTGGAGGTGCTTCACCGAGAATTGCGGCGAGAAATCCCCGGCGCGTAGCTTGGGCTCCTTGAGCTTCACCATCGGCGAATAGCTGCCGTGCTGGGCCAGCACCTTGAAAAACAATTCGTCGGCGATGCCCGCCTGGCGCGACAGCGTGAGTGCCTCGACGAGTCCCTGCACCACGGCGGCAACATTGAGATTGGTCGCGAGCTTGTAGGTCGCCGCCTGCGCCGCTGTGCCGAGCACGAAACGATGCGCCGACACCAGCGCGAGCAAGGGCTCGACCTCCGCGATCAAGGCCGCGTCGCCCCCGAGGAAAAATACCGACTGCTTCTGCTCCGCCGCCGGCTTGCTCCCGCTAAACGGCGCCTCGAGGTAGCGCGCACCCGTCGCCTCGACGAGCGCGGAAAATTCTCCGCTGCTCGCGGGATCGATCGTGCTCGATTGCACCACGATCTTGCCCGCCCCCAGCATCGGCGCGATCTCGGCGAGCACCGCGCGCACCGCGATCGGATCGGCCACCACGATCTGAATCACGTCCGCCGCTTCCGCGACTGCGGCGGGCGTCGATTTCCACGCCGGAAAATCCGGCTGCGGCGTGCGATTCCACGCGCCGACGAGTTGGCCCGCGTTCGCATAGTGCCGCGCCCACACCCCGCCGATAATCCCGAGCCCGATGACGCCGATGGTTTTCATGGTGCCCGCCAATGAGCACACCACGCCCCTCATGGCAAACTCGGCCCGGCAGTTCCGCCACTCGCAGGACGCAGGGTTGCAAGCCGACGCAATCTCGGATGCGCTCTCTCTAGCGCTCTCACCCCACATGAGCCTTCACCCTCATTCCCACTCCAGCTTGGTGTACGGCCTTGTCGGCCTATGCACTCTATTAGCTACGGTGGGATGCACTACGCGACCCTCGATGTGCGGCGCGGGTTACTATGATGATAGAGTTACCCTCGTCACTCTTGAGTCGGTGATTGAAACGCATGACTCGGAATCGCGCGGGTACCCTGTCCTCACCATCCCAATGCCATACTATCCGATAAACATGCGGCGTGCAGGCATCCCGGGAGAGGTTACGGCTCGCCTCGTCGTTGGACCGGACGGATTCGTCCAGCATTCAGCTATCCTCAACTCTTCTCAGCGTGAGTTTGAAGAGCGCGTCTGCTTCGCGACGTCGCGCTGGCAATTTCGTCACTTGCCGGACACTTCGTTTGTGCCCGGCCAGACGCTCATCCTCGATTGCCGGATAAGATTCGCGCTCACGGACGACTAATCAGTGAGCTGGCGACGGTGGTGACCTTAGCCGAGAATCTCCAGCATCCGCGCAAAGAGCCGGTTCACCTTGGCCTGATTGTCCTTCACGAGCTCCTTGAATTTCACGAAGTCGATCTCGGTGCCCTCGAGGCCGTTGGCGTAGTTGTCGATCAGGGCGAGGCTGTTGTAGCGCAGGCCGGCCTCGGTGCAGAGGTCGGCTTCGTGGGCAGCGGTCATGCCGATGACGTCGCCCCAGTGCTGCACGATCTTGATCTCGGCCTTGGTCTCGAAACGCGGGCCGCGCATCTGCACATAGGTCTTGCCAGTGTGGATCGTGAACTCGGGTGCGAGGCCGGCGATGATCTTAGGGATGAGATTATTGGCGATCACGGGCGCGCCGCCTTTGAGTTCGTTGTCGAAGAACGTCGCCGGGCCCTGCTGCAGACCGACGTAGTCGCTGCACGAGACAAACGTGCCGGGAGGCAGGTCTTTCTTCAGCGAGCCCACCGAGTTGAGCGACACCACATCCTCAAAGCCGAGATCGGCCAGGCCGCGGATATTGGCGCGGTAGTTGATCGAGTGCGGCGGCAGCGGAAACGCGTAGCCGTGGCGGTTGATCAGCGCGAACTCGCCGCGCGATTTATACGTGACGGGACCGAATTGGGTCTGGACGGTCTTTACGTCCCACGCCGAAAATAGGTTCGAATTTACGATGCTCGTACCACTGATGAATGCGACTTTCATAGGGCGACTCACGCTGGGCGCCGCCGCGATGACAACGCGAAAACGCGCGCTCCTCCTCGCGTTCATCACGATCTGGCTCCTCGGCGGCTGCGCTACCCCCGGTCCCCTCCATGTCTATAGCGTCGTCGCGCCGAAGGCGGAAATCGTGCGCGACACCGGGAGCGATGCGACGACGGCGACGGTGCCCAGCTTTCTGAAAACCGGCGAGACGCTCGTCGGCTTCGCGTACGATCCGTTTACCGATCACTTCTTTCTGCGCCTCGCTCCGGGCGATCGCATCCGCGTCGTCGACCGGCCGGCGCGCGCGGTGAAGCGGGAATTTACCGTGGCCGGCCTCGCGCTGGCCTCGACCTCCCCGCGTGGCGGCGATCTGGCGATTCGCCCGCGCGACGGCCACGTGTTTGCGGCCCACTCGACGCAGCCGGCCGTGGTGGAGTTTAATCGCTTCGGCGAGATCGCCCGCACGCTGCCACTCGCCACGCTCAACGCCCCGCCCGCCGCCCTCGCCTTCGATGTCGCACGCGACCACCTCCTCGCCCTCAGCGGCGGTGATCTCGCTCGGGTGACGACGCATGATTTGACCGGCCAGCGTGTTTCCGCCGTCGCCCTCGATCGCGACGTCACCCTCACGGTGCTCGCCTACGATTCGGAGCAACGAGAACTCTACGCTCCCCTCGCCCGCGAGGCGGCCATCGGCGTCTTCGATGAGCAAGGCCACCTTGTGCGCACCATCCCACTCCCGCCCGATTCGACCGCCGGCGCGACGCTCCTCGACGTCGGCCCACGCTCATTTCTCCGTCTCTTCTAAATTCGTAATTTGTAATTCGTCATTCGTAATTCTTCCGCTGTGCCGCTCATCGATCTCCCTCTGCCCCTGCTTCAGACCTACGCTGGCCGCAACCCGCGCCCGGCTGACTTCGACGCCTACTGGGCCGAGGCCTTGCGCGAACTCGACGCGACCGATCCCAAGCCGGAGCTGCGCCCGACGAGCGTTGTGACCCCGGCGAACATCGAGGCCTTCGACCTCTGGTTCACTGGCGTCGGCGGCGCGCGGATCTACGCGAAGTATCTCCGACCCAAAACCGCCGGCGGCGCGACGGCAAACAACACCACCCCAGGCCCCGCAAAAAACCTGCCCGCCGTGCTTCAGTTTCACGGCTATTCGGGCAACAGCGGCGAATGGCTCGATAAATTTGGCTGGCCCGCCGAGGGCTTTTGCTACGCCGCGATGGATTGCCGCGGCCAGGGCGGGCGCTCGGAAGACAGCGGGGCGGTCAAGGGCACAACCTTGCGCGGCCACATCGTGCGCGGCCTCGACGACCCCGATCCGCGCAAGCTGGCCTTTCGCCAGATTTTTCTCGATACGGTGCAACTCGCCCGCGTCGTGATGAGCTTCGCCGAGGTCGATGCCGACCGCGTGGGCTGCTTTGGAATTTCGCAGGGCGGTGCGCTCTCGCTCGCCTGCGCCGCGCTCGAGCCGCGCATCCGCCGCACCGCGCCCGTCTATCCTTTCCTCTGCGACTACCAGCGCGTGTGGGAAATGGACCTCGCGAAGGATGCCTACGAGGAGCTGCGCTATTTCTTCCGCTCCTTCGATCCGCGCCACGAACGTGAAACCGAAATCTTCACGAAGCTCGGCTACATCGACGTCCAGCACCTCGCTCCGCGCATTCAAGCGGAGGTGCTGCTCTTCACCAGCCTGATGGACCCGATTTGCCCGCCGAGTTCGCAGTTCGCGGCGTACAATAAAATCACCTCTCCGAAGAATACCGTCGTCTACCCCGACTTCGCCCACGAGCCCCTGCCCGGCCAACTCGACCGGACCTTTGGGTTTATGCGCGGGCTGTGATCGCGCGCAGGTTGGTGCGATTTCTGCACCGGTGCGGCCATGCACCGCCGCACTTTTCTTGATCGTCTCGCCCGCGCCAGTGCTGGCGCGGCGCTTTCCGCCGGAGTGATCGCCACCTCGACTCGCCGCGCGGAGGCGGCCTTGGCCGAGCGGCCGGGCGTATCGTCTGATGTCCTCGCCGCCGATGAACCCTTTTGGCGCGACCTCACGCGCGACTGGGCGCCGACGCCGGAGTTTATTAATTTGGAGTACGGTTACTTCCACGCCGCGCCGCTCCCGGTGCTCGAGGTGGAGCTGCGCGCCGCGCGCGAGATCAACCGCCGCAACTCCTTCTACAAGCGCAACGAGGCGCGCGACGACCAGGAAGCCGCGCGCACGGCGCTCGCCCGGGTCGCGGGCACTTCACCTGAAGAGATCGCCATCGTCCGCAATGCCACCGAGGCGCTGAACACCGTGATCCTCGGCCTCGATCTCGCGCCCGGCGATGAGATCATCTACTCCGACCAGGATTACGGCAGCATGGTCGAGTCGATGCAGCAGAAGGCCAATCGCCACGGCGTGGTGCTCAAGAAAATTTCCGTCCCGCTTCAGCCCACGAGCGATGACGAGGTGGTCTCGCGCTTTGCCGTGGCGATGACTCCGCGCACGAAGCTCCTGCACGTTTCCCACATGATTAATATCACCGGCCACGTGCTACCGGTGCGGAAAATCTCCGACCTCGCCCACGCCCACGGCGCGGAAGTGGTGGTCGATGCGGCTCACTCGTTTGCGCATATCGACTTCAAGGTGCCGGACCTCGGCTGCGACTACCTCGGCACCAGTTTGCACAAGTGGATGTGCTCCCCGCTCGGCATGGGCATGCTCTACGTGAAGCGCGAAAAGATCCCCAAGGTCTGGCCGCTGCTCGCCGACATCCGCAACCTCGTCGATAACATCCGCAAGCTCGAGCACCTCGGCACGCGGCCGGAGTCCGCACACCTCGGTCTGATCGAGGCCGTGCGCTTTCACGAGGCCATCGGCAGCGCGCGCAAGCAGGCGCGCCTCCGCTATCTGCACCGCACGTGGGCCGAGGCGGCGCGAAAAATCCCCGGCGTCACCGTCCTCACCCCCGCCGATCCGACGCGCCACGGCGGCGTCGGCAATATCGCCATCGAGGGCATCGCGCCGCGCGCCCTCGCCGACTACTGGATGAAGGAGCACACTCTCTTCACGGTCGGCGTGGAGCACCCCGTCGTGAAAGGCGTGCGCGTCACGCCCGGCCTGCCCACGCCACGGGCGCACGTGGACTTATTTGTGAGCGCGGTGCAGGCTGCGGCGAAGAAGTTTGCAGGCGGCAAAGTCTAGTCGGACCTCACGGTCGCTCCCCTCTCCCTGGCCTTATCGTCTTTCTCTTTCCTCTTTATCTTTCTCTTTCTCCCAGACGACTTTTCCCGACCGAGCGAAAGATTCAGGAAAGAGAAAGAGTCGGAGCGGCGATCTTACACGTTGACGACCTTCTCCATCTGCTTCGCCAGTTCCACGTCCTTCGCGGTGACTTTGCCGCCGCTGTCGTGGGTGTTGAGGCGCACCGCCACGGTGTTGTATACGTTGGTCCACTCCGGGTGGTGGTTGAGCGCTTCCGCCTCGAAGCCGGCGCGGACCATAAAGGCCAAGGCATCCTTAAAGGTCGGAAATTTGAACTCCTTCGCGAGTGCGTCCCGCTCGAATTTCCAGCCGGGGAGTTCGCCGAGCGCCTTTTCGATCTTAACTTGCGACAGGGGAGTGCTCATGGCTCCAGCTAACCCTCCCGGGCACCGGACGCAAGCGCCCGACCCGCGATTAAATCCCTCCCACCCGGCCCCGTATCGCGCTTGCCAGTGCGCGCGGCGCGGCCCTAACTCTCGCGTTCAAGCATGAGCCAAGCGCCCGCGCCCAACACCGTCCCACAACACGTCGCCATCATCATGGATGGTAACGGTCGCTGGGCGAAACAGCGCGGCCTGCCCCGAATCGAGGGCCATCGCCGCGGTGTCGAGACTGTGCGCACCACCACCTTTGCCGCCCGCGATCTCGGGGTGAAGATGCTCACCCTCTACGCCTTTTCGGTCGAAAACTGGAAGCGCCCACAGGATGAGGTCGGCGCCCTGATGGGGATTCTCGAGTACTACCTCAAGAAGGAGTTGGAGACGTTTATTCGCGACCGGGTCCGTCTCCGCACCATTGGCCGGACGGAGGAGCTGCCGCCCGGAGTCCAAAAAATCCTCCGCACCACCATCGAGGAGACGCGGCACTTCAACGACTACACGCTCGTGCTCGCGCTCAACTACGGTTCGCGCACCGAGGTCGTGGATGCCGCCCGGGCCTACGCCGCCGCCGTCGCTGCGGGCAAGGAGAAGCTCAACGATGGCTCCTGGGCGACCTTCAGTCGCTATCTGACGACGGCCGACATGCCCGACCCCGATCTCGTGATTCGCACCTCGGGCGAGAAGCGCGTGAGCAATTTCCTCCTCATGCAGGCGGCCTACGCGGAATTCGTCTTCAGTCCCGTCCTCTGGCCGGAATTCACCAAGGCCGATCTGGCCGCCGCCATCGACGACTACAATCGCCGCGAGCGCCGCTTCGGCCTCACGAGCGAGCAAGTCGCCAAACCCGCCGCGGCCAAATAAGCCGCCGGCCTATTCTTTTCGCACGTGGGCAAACGTATTTTTAGCACCGTCCTCCTCTGGGCCCTCGTCGGCAGCTCGCTGTGGTTCTTCCGCACCGAGGGCGCGCTGGTCCTGATTTTACTCATCTCGGTCTTCACGCTGCGTGAATTTTACCAGCTGATGCGGGCGATGGGCCACATGCCGTTTGATAAGCTCGGCATGTTTTTCGGCGCGCTCATCACCATCGCTCCGTGGGTGGAAGTGCACTACGGCCGCGCCTCGCATCCGCTGCTTGCCCTGGCCACGGTGGTGTTTGCCGTGCGTTTGCTCGGCGAGCGCACGCCGGAGAATCGCGTGGAATCACTCGCGACAACGCTCTTCGGCCTCGTTTACGTTTCGCTGCTGATGCAGTACCTCACACGCATCATCACGCCGGTGCCGGGCGATACCATCTCAGCCAATGGCCGCCTGCTCCTCTGCCTCTGGATCGTGATCGTCGCCAAGTTTTGCGACATGGGCGCGCTCCTCACCGGCATGGCCATCGGCAAGCACAAGATGTCGCCCCTGATCAGCCCGAAGAAAACGTGGGAGGGTGCGGTCGGCGGTGTGTTGTTCTCGATGCTCACCGGCGCGGTCTTTGCCTATCTCGCCCGCGATGCTTTTCCCGCCCGGCTCACGCCCCTGGTGGCCGCGCTCATCGCCGCCCCGATCGCCGTGCTCGGCATCGTCGCCGATCTCATCGAGTCCGTCATTAAGCGCCGCGCCGACCGCAAGGATTCGGGCGCCACGATCCCCGGGATCGGCGGCATGTTTGACCTGAGCGACAGCATTCTCCTCGCCGCGCCCGTCGGCTATTTCCTCTTCGGGCTGCCCTGACCCCCTGCATGAGTGCCTCTGCGGCAAAAAAACGCGTCGTCCTCCTCGGCGCGACCGGCTCCATCGGCAAAAGTACGCTCCGCGTCCTCGCCGCCCATCGCGACAAGCTCGAACTCGTGGGCGTCGCCGCCAAATCCAACTGGCAGGTGCTCGCGGGCATCGCGCAGGAGTTTGACGTCAAGCATGTGGGCGTCTTCGACGACGGCGCTTACGCCGACGCGAAGGCCTCGGGGGCTTTTCGGCCGGGCACGCGTCTCGTCGGCGGGTTGAGCGGCTTGGTCGACCTCGCGCGTCTCCCCGAAGCGGATGTCGTTTTGGTCGCGGTCGTCGGCACCACGGGTCTCGAGCCGGCGCTCGCCACGCTCGCGGCGGGCAAGGATCTCGCCCTCGCCTCGAAAGAAATTCTCGTCCTCGCCGGCAAGTTCATCATGGCCGAGGCCAAGCGCCACGGCGTGAAACTCCTGCCGGTGGACAGCGAACACAATGCCGTCTTCCAGTGCCTCGAGGGCCATCCGGGCGCCGGCGTGCGCCGCGTCGTCCTCACGGCGAGCGGCGGCGCGTTTCGCGACTGGCCCGCCGAGCGCCTGGCGCATGTCACGCCCGCGGACGCCTTGAAGCACCCCAATTGGTCGATGGGGCCGAAAATCACGGTGGACTCGGCCACCCTGGCCAACAAGGGCTTGGAACTGATTGAGGCTCAATGGCTTTTTAACCTCAAAGCCGAGCAATGCGCCGCCGTCATTCACCCGCAGAGCATCGTGCACTGTCTCGTGGAGTTTAACGATGGGGCGATGCTCGCGCAGCTCTCCCCGCCGTCGATGACCTTCCCCATTCAGCACGCCCTCCTGCACCCGCGGCGGGTGGCGGGAGTCGATTCGCCGCTGGAGTTTACGAAATTCTTCAGCCTCGAATTTCGCCCCGTGGACGAAGCGCGGTTCCCGATGCTCCGCCTCGCCAAGCAGACCATGAGCACCGGCGGCGTCGCCCCCGCCATCTATAATGCGGCCAACGAGGTCGCCGTCGCAGGCTTCTTGGAGGGTGTAATTCCCTTCCTTGCGATTCCGCAGGTAGTTGAACACACTTTGGCCTCAGTTAGAAATTTTGAACCCACCGACCTCGCTGCTGTATTAGCTCTGGATGCCGAAGCCCGCCGGGTGGCGGCGGCTAGATTGAAAACCCTGTCCGCCTAAAATCTTCGTACCTGTGTCTGAAATTCTACCGCTGCTCTCCAACGCTTGGTCGCTCTTCTTGGTCATCCTCTTTTTCGGCGGCTCGATCTTCGTGCACGAGCTCGGGCATTTCCTCGCGGCCCGTCGACGCGGCGCGCATGTGGAGCGCTTCTCGATCGGCTTTGGGCCCGCCATCTGGTCGCGTCGCGGCAAGGATGGCGTCGAGTATCGCATTTCGTGGATTCCGCTCGGCGGCTACGTCCTCCTCCCCCAACTCGCCGATCTCGGCGCCGTCGAGGGCGAGAGCACGACCGATGTTAAGAAACTCCCGCCCATTCCCTACGGCTCCAAGATGCTGATCCTCGTCGCAGGTGCGGCGTTTAATGTGATCTTCGCCTTTGTGCTTTCGACCGTGCTGTGGACCATCGGCACGCCGGTGATCGAAGAGGAGCAGACTACGCGCATCGGGTTCGTGCGGGAGACCATCGAGCTGCCCACGGGTAAAGCGACCGAGGGTCCCGCCTACCGCGCGAAGCTAAAGAGCGGCGACGTCGTCGTCTCCGTCGACGGCAAATCGGTGAAAAGCTTTTCCGATATCAACCAACTTGTGGCCCTCGGCCACGGTCGCAGCGCCTCGGGTGCGCCGAGCGTCGATCTCGAATTCGAGCGCGAGGGCCGCCGTCAGCAAGTCACGCTCAACCCCATCCTCGTGGGCGAGGGCTCGGACGTATTTCGCGAAATCGGCATCGAGCCCGCGGCCAAGGTGACCGTCGCCGGCGTATTGCCCGGCTCGCCTGCCGAAGCCGTGGGGCTGAAATTTCGCGATATCATCACCCACGTCGACGGCCAGCCCATCAACTACGTGGGCTATCTCTCGGATTATTTTCGGACTAATGGCGCCAAGAGCGTTCACCTGACCCTCCTCCGCGAAAATCAAAAGGTGGAGCTCGACGTCGCCCCCGCTAAGTTTACCGACCCGGAAAAGAAGACCGAGGGCTATCGCCTTGGCGTTTCCCTCCGCGGCGCGCTCACACCCAAGATGATCCACACCACGCCGTGGGAGCAGGTCTGGGACAAAGCCGTCTGGACCGGCCGCAATCTCCAGAGCCTCGTCAACACCAACTCCGATGTCGGCCTCAACAAGATGAGCAGTCCGCTCGGCATCGGCAGTCGCATGTACCAACTCGCTCAGGTGGATTTCCGGTTGCTGCTGTGGTTCGTGATATTCGTGAACGTGAATCTCGCGATCTTCAACCTGCTGCCCATCCCCGTCCTCGATGGTGGCCAGATGTTGTTTGCGACTATCGGCCGCCTGCGGAATCGAGAGTTGCCCGCCAATTTTATCATCGCGACGCAAAGCGCGTTTTTCGTGCTGCTGATGTCGATGATCCTCTATGTCGGCTTCTTCGACGTGAAACGTTTGTCCCGCGACGCGAAGGCGGATCGTCCGGCCCAGCCCGCCACGGGTACGGCGCCTTCGCTGACCGCACCTGCGCCGAAGGCCGGTGAGCCTGCAGTCGTCCCCGCGCCCGCTCCGGCCGGGAAGTAAAGGCCTGCGTCCGTCATGGGTGGTGTGTCAGACGATCCTCACTCAGGATATAGCCGCCCTACCCCCTTCAAACCCAGTTGCCATTCCGCGACGGGTGGCCGTGATTAGGGGCTGCAAATGTCCTACTGCGTTTCCCGTTTTCAAACCGTCCGCCGGCCCACGCTGGAAGTGAATGTCGGCGGTATCTTCGTCGGCGGCACCAACCCGATTCGCATCCAGTCGATGACCACGAGCGACACGCAGGATGTCGCCGCGACCGTCAAGCAATCCATCGCGCTGGCCGAGGTCGGGTGCGAGATCGTGCGCATCACCGCGCCGAATGTGGCGGCGGCGAAGTGCCTCAAGGATATCCGCGCGCAATTCACTTCGGCCGGCTTTGGCCATGTGCCGCTGGTGGCCGACATTCATTTTCTGCCCAGCGCGGCGATGGAGGCCGTCGAGCACGTCGAAAAAATCCGCGTCAACCCAGGCAACTACGCGGATAAAAAGAAATTCGCCGTGCGCGAGTATTCCGACTCCGACTACGACACGGAGTTGAGCCGCATCTACGAGACGTTTTCGCCGCTGGTGCTGCGCTGCAAGGAGCTCGGCCGCGCCATGCGCATCGGTACGAATCACGGCTCGCTTTCCGATCGCATCATGAACCGCTACGGCGACACACCGCTCGGCATGGTCGAGAGCGCCCTCGAGTTTCTCCGCATCGGTCGCGATCACAATTATCACCAGATGATCCTTTCGATGAAGGCATCGAATCCCAAGGTGATGATCCAGGCGTACCGCCTCCTCGTGCAGCGCATGGCGCAGGAGGACATGCACTACCCGCTGCATCTCGGCGTGACCGAGGCCGGCGACGGCGAGGATGGCCGCATCAAGAGCGCCATCGGCATCGGTTCGCTCCTGTTCGACGGTCTTGGTGATACGATCCGCGTCTCGCTCACCGAGGACAGCGTGTACGAAATCCCGGTGGCCCGCGCCATCGCGGAAAAGGCCATGAGCCTGTGGCAACCGGCGAGCACGCCCGCCCCCACCCCCGCCACGGACAGCATCGACCCTTATCACTTCGTCAAACGCGAGACCACGACCCTCACCCTCGCGGAAAATTGCGTGGTCGGCCCCGAGCAGCCCCCGCGCGTCATTGTGCGCGTCCCCTCCGTCGCCGCGCTCGCCACCGCCGCCCGCGAGCTTTCGTATCCAAAACTCAAGGACACTCCCGCCGAGGGCTTGCTCGTGCCGATCGCCACTGCCGCCGACCTCGCCACGCTGGCGGAAACCGCCCGCGGCACGGCGCTTCCCATCTCGTTCGTCGCCCTGGAGCTCGCCCCCGCGATTACTGTCGCCCAGCTCGATCCAGTGCTCGCGCCGAGCCGCGGCCGCCTGTTGCTCGTGCGGCGCTTCGCTAAAAACGAAGAAGCCACCCTGCGGACTTTCGTCGAGTTAGTGCGTCGCCACGGACACTTCCTCGCCTGCGAACTCACCGCGGCCGATGCCGCCGCGCTCTCGCCCACGCTCCGCGCGCTCGGTGACGAAAACCTGGTTTTCTCGCTTCACTCTCCCCTCGCAACACTCAACTCCCCCACCTCCTACTCCGCCCATGCCACAGGCGCACATCGAGCCCTCCTCGAGGCCTTGCGCGCGGCGGGATCGCGGGCGCCGTTGTGGATTCGCAACACGACCGCCACGGCGGTGCGGGGCGACAATAGTTTCCTATCGAAGCTCCTCGAGGCCTCGTTCCTCACCGGCGGGCTCCTGTGCGACGGCGTCGGTGACCTCGTAAGCATCGAGACCGAGGCGGACGTCACGCGCGCGACCAAGCTCACGTACAATGTGCTGCAGGGCGCGGGCGCGCGTATCTCGAAGACCGAGTTTGTCGCCTGTCCGAGCTGTGGCCGCACGCTGTTCGATTTGCAGACGACCACGCAGCGCATCCGCGCGCAGACCGGGCACCTCAAGGGCGTGAAGCTCGCGATCATGGGCTGCATCGTAAACGGCCCCGGCGAAATGGCCGACGCGGATTTCGGCTACGTCGGCGGCGCGCCCGGCAAGATCAACCTCTACGTCGGAAAGAACTGCGTGCAGTACAACATCCCGCAGGCCGAGGCCGACGCCCGCCTGATCGCGCTCATTAAGGAGCACGGTAAATGGATCGAGCCCGACGTCGTGACGGCTTGAAAATCTATTTTTCGTTCGGCCTGAAAGTGAATTTCTAGGCGCCAATGAGCGGCAAAAAGCCGCTTTCCGCATCGGGGAATCCCCGATGCGTGTATTCAAAAAAGCATGCGCGTCACCAAACCGTAACCTCGCCGTCACCGAGCAAGAGGCTTTCCAAGCCACCTCCGAGACGACGTAGGGCTGTGGGCCCTACATGCCTACGCGACGCAAAAACCAACCCCACAGCGCTCCATTTTGTGGCAACGAAAAAAATCAGAAAGTTATGCCCACGGTTCGTGTGAATAAGTTGGGGGAAACTTCATCTTGAAATGCTTTTTGGGTTCACAGTTACTGCGCCCTTCATCAGTTGTGTTTGGTCGTTTGGTTGTTCTTTCCCATGTCCGTTTGCCCCCCTCCTCGCGGTCCCGCAGCAGCACCCACATAATCGCTTGGCCACCAATTATTTATAATTAGGCGTCAGAGCCCTTAAACTTACTCGTGGCCCTATCTAACTTTCGTTGCAGCGCAGAGAACCAGGATGGGCCCGAATTGACGTGCGAAAAGCTCCCGGACGGCCGAGTGTGAATAAATCCGACTCCAGCCCGCCCTCATGCCCTCCCAGTCCCTCTCCCCCAGCCTCTGGGAAACCGTGAAATGCGACTTCAAGTCGCTCTTCCCGGAAGACGTTTTTCAGATGTGGTTCGAACCCGTGGTGTGCCTCGAAGCCACCGAGGACACCATGACGCTTGGCGTGCCCAATGACTTCGCCGCGATCTGGATCCACGACAACTATCTCGACCTCATCAACCAGCGCCTGCGCCTGACCGCCGGCCGCATGGTGACCGTCACCCTGCGCAATCGCACCGATAGCGCGGCCCGTACGCCTGCCTCCGGTAATGGCCTCAGTGCCCATCCCCAGCCGACCTCGCCCCGCGCCAAGGGCAACGCCCGCAAGACCCGCTACGACGACCGTGGCTCGGCCAACGCCACGCTCAACGCCCGCAATACCTTCGAGACCTTCGTCGTCGGCACCAACAATCAGATGGCCCACGCCGCCGCCCTCGCGGTCGCCCAAGCCCCCGCGCAGGCCTATAATCCCCTGTTTCTCTACGGCGACACCGGCCTCGGCAAGACGCACCTGATGCACGCCATCGGCCACGCCATCCTGCGGGCCAATCCGGACGCGCACATCGCCTACCTCTCGACCGAGAAATTCACCAACGAGTACATCCAAGCCCTCCAGGAGAACTCGGTGTCGAAGTTCCGCCAGCGTTACCGCCATGTCGACGTGCTGCTGCTCGACGACGTCCAGTTCCTCGCCGGCAAAGAGCGCATCCAGGAAGAATTTTTCCACACCTTCAACGATCTCTTCGAGTCCGGAAAGCAGATCATCATCTCGAGCGATCGCCGTGCGAGTGAGATTCAAAAACTCGAGGCCCGCCTCGTCTCCCGCTTCGAATGGGGCCTCCCCGCCGACATCCAAGCGCCCGATCTCGAGACGCGCCAAGCCATCCTCCGTACGAAGGCCGCGAGCCTGAAGTGCAACCTGTCGGACCAGGTCCTCACCTTCATCGCGACCAACGTCACGAAGAACATCCGCCGCCTCGAGGGCGCCTTGATCAAGGTCGCCAGCTACACCGCCCTCACCTCGAAGCCCATGGATGTCGCGACCGCCGAGCGCCTCCTGCACGACGTGCTGATGGAGCAGGCGCAGACGATCCTCACCATCGAGACGATTCAGAAGAAGGTGGCCGACCATTTCCAGATTCGTCACAGCGACATGACGAGCAAGCGCCGGCCCAACAATATCGCCATCCCCCGCCAGATCGCGATGTACCTCGCCCGCACGCTCACCAAGCACTCCCTGCAGGAAATCGGCGACGCCTTCGGCGGCCGCGACCACGGCACCGTCATCCACGCCTGCAAAGCCGTGGACAACATGTGCGAGCAAGACGCCTCAACGCGCAGCAGCGTGGAGTTTTTGAAGACCGCACTCTCGAAGTAAGTCGGGAAGCAGCTAAGAGCTGATAGACTAGAGCTAAGAGCAGGAAACAAGGCCACGACCGCAAGGTAGGCCATTCGCAGGCGCCTGTTCGACCGCGAACAAGACCACCGTCTAACTTCCTGACCACTCGTCTTCGGCTACAACGGGGAAGAGCAAATCCATTTCTTGCTCTAGACTCTTGGCTATTAGCTCTTAGCTTATTCCAAACCCATGTCCCTCACGCCCGAGCAAAAAGCCGCCGTCTCCAGCTGGATCGCCGCCGGAGACAATCTTTCCGCCGTCCAGAAAAAGCTCATCGAGCAATTCAAGGTCTCGATGACCTATCGCGATGTCCGCTTTCTCGTCGATGACCTGAATCTCGAATTGAAGGACCCCGCGCCGAAAGTCGACGCCAGCGATGTCAGCAAGACGCCGTCACCCGCCGCACCCTCGGCTGGGTCACCCGCCGCCAAGAAAGCCGCTCCCGCCCCCGAGTCGGGTGCGGACGACGCGCTCCCGCTCGATGAGGCGGAAGCGCTCGAAGGCGAACTCGAAGAAGCTCCCGCGGGCACCAGCCATGTGGTCGTCACCATCGACAAGGTCACCCTCATCCCCGGCGCGATCGCTGGCGGCACCGTGACGTTTAGCGACGGCGTGACGGGCAAGTGGATCATCGACCAGCAGTACCGCCCCGGCTTCACCGAGATCAGCCAGCCCGGCTATCGCCCGACGCCTGCCGACGGCCAGGCCTTTATGGAGCAGCTCAGTCTCGAAATGCAGAAACGAGGATTCTAATCCCCAACGCCGGCCTCGAGCCGGCGTTTCTTTTTAGCCCAGCGCAAACATCCGCGAGACCGCCGCGCGAAACTCCCCGGCGGCAAAGGGCTTCGAGAGACAGGCGAGGCGGTGGCTTTCGAGGAAGTTTTGAAAGGTGTCGTTGACGACATCGCCCGTCATGAAAAGCACGCGGCGCGCGAGATCCGGGCGCGTCGCCGCGAGGTGTTCGTAGAGGCGGACGCCATTGAGGCCGGGCATCTTCCAATCCGAGACGATCACGTCAAAGGAGCGGGTGCCGAGGACACTGAGGGCAGCCTCACCGCTCTGCACCGTCTCCACCGCATGACCCTCGCCGCGTAAGAGTTCGGCGGCGAGATCGAGAATCCACGGCTCGTCATCGATCACGAGCACCGCCCGGCCGGCCCCCGTGCGGAGTGCCGGGGGCGCAAAGAACGGGTGAGCCGATTTTTCGCCCCCCACGGGCTTCTCCTCGGCGGGCGGCAGCTCCAGGGCAAACACGGCCCCCTGCCCCGGCTCGCTGCGGGCGGTGATATTACCGCCGTGCTCGCGGACGATGCCGTAGCAGAGGCTGAGGCCGAGGCCTGTGCCCTTGCCGACGGGTTTCGTGGTGAAGAAGGGGTCGAAGATGCGCGCGAGGTTCTCGGGTTTGATCCCCGGGCCATTGTCCCCCAGCTCAATGATGACTTTGCCGTCGCGGAAGGCCGTACGAATCGTGATCTGGCCGTCGCGCTGCACGCCCTCCATCGCTTGGCGGGAGTTGGAGATGATATTCACCAGCACTTGCTGGAGCTGATGCGCGTCGCCCATGAGGTTGGGGATATTGGCGCCGTATTCCTTCACCACCTGCACGCCGCCGGTGCGCAGCTCGTAGGCCATCAACTCGAGGACTTCATCGATCACCGGGTGCACGCGGACTAATTTGCGCTCGGGCGGATGCTGCCGCGCGAAGCTGAGGAGGCTCTGCACGATCTTGTGGCACCGGTGGGCGCTCTTGCCGATGCGCTCAACGTGTTTGCGAATGCGATCATCCGTCGTCGTGCTTTCGAGAAGTTCGGAAAAGCCGACGACCGCAGTAAGCGGGTTGTTTAACTCATGCGCGACGCCCGCGACGAATTGGCCGACAGCGGAAAGTTTTTCGCTCTGAATGAGCTGGGTTTGCGTGGCCTTGAGCGTCTGCATGGCGCGCTCCAACTCGGCCCTCGAGCCTTGCAGGCTGCCCGTCATGCGGTTGAACGTCTCCGCGAGATCGCCGCATTCGTCATTGGAAATTCGGTTGATGCGCCGGGAAAAATCTCCCCGACCCACGGCCTCGGCGCTGTCGCGCAGTTCGACCAGCGGACGCGTGATGCGTCGCACGAAAAACCACACCACCACCGCACTGATTACGATGCCCGCGAGGCTGACGATGAGCAGCGTGGTCCGCGTGCGCTCAAGCGCGCGCAGTTGCTCTTCGCTGGACGACAGCACCACATAGCGCACCGCCTGTGCGGAATCCCCGGCGGACAGAGTACCCGTTATCGGCTGAAAGCGCTGGCCCCCGATTAACAACGGTTCGGACTGGCCGCTCGCCGCATGGGCAGCGAGTTGGCGGAGCACCGCGTCGTTCTGGCCCCCATCGTGGAGCGTCGATGCGACCACCGAGCTCCCAGTGAGGACCAAAATCTCGGAGGAAGGCGGCTGCACATCGCGGAGGACCGCATCGCTCAGGCGCACGCCAAAGACCACCGCGCCGACCAGCCCGCGCTCGGGCAGCATCACGGGCACAGCCACGGCGTGGTAAACCATGCCGCCACCCGACACGATCCCGGAAGACTCCGTGCCGGCCAGGGCGGCGCGCACATGGGCGCTCACACCCGTTGCAAAAGCGTCCTCGGTGATACCCGGCGCACCCGCCCGCGCATGCGCGAAGAGAGCGCCATCCCGACCGAAATAGAGCACCAATTCGGCATCCTCGTGAAACGCCTCGAGCACCTCGCGGCGCAAGTGATCCTGCAGCGTCGCGCTGTCATTAAGGCGCACGATCTGAAGAAACTGACTTGTGCCGCGCACGGTGCGGAAGCGGCCCGTCAACCCGTCGGTGCGGACCTTCATCGCTTGCACGAATGAGCGTTGTGCGGTGGAGCGGGCCAGCTCGGCGTCCTGCGCGACTTGCTCGCTGAAGCGGCGATTGACGATCACGAGGGTGACCGCTGGAAGTGTGACCAGAACGGCGAGGACGGAGACCAAGACCTTGGTCTGCAAACTGAGCCGGCGTGGACGTCCCGTCTCCATGGCCGTCAATACTTCGGGAGGTCGAGGCTGATCACGAGATCGGCCTTTACCTCGCCCTCGGCGGGTACGGTGATCTCCATGGTCTTGCCGCGCGGAAAGCGCTCGTGCCAGGCCTTCACCTTGTACGTGCCGGCGGGCAGATCGGGAATCGTGAAGCGGCCGCGGTCGTCGGCCTTGGCGAAGAAGCGATTGGGCACGACGAGGATGATGCAGTGCATCTTCGTATGGATCGCACAAAAGACATCGATCTGCCCGACATGATCGAACACGAGCTCGGGGCTCTTCTCCTTTTTGTAATAGCCGAGGTCGAAAGGCTTCGCATCCGACATCGAGAAGACGTTGTGAAAAATGTCGTCCTCATTCGGCCAACGGACGGTCGTGCCGACCGCGACCGGAAGCACGTGCGGATCGAAATTAGCATCCTTCTGCGTCGTCGTAACGGTGACGGTGACCGCCGCGCTGGCCTTGGCCGCTGGGACGTCTTGATCGATGTAGACGACGAAATCTCGCAGGTGCGCGTAGTCCACCTTCTCGACGAACTTGTACCGTCGGCTATCGTAGGCCCCATCGCCCGACGCTGCAGCCTCGGGCGGCCCTGCGGGCGCTGCCGCCCGCACGGTGCCGGTGAGGGTACCGGCCTGAGCAGTCATAACCGAAACAGCCATGACAGCGGTGAGGATCCACGTTTTCATGTTCCTAGAAGCGGACAGCGAGTTCGCTGCCGAAAAAGTCTTCTTGGTCGCGACTGGCGCCATTCAACATCCGCCCGGACTCCCAGGAGTACTCGACTTTCCAGATGAGCGGTGCGCCGAGCCGCCAGCCAGCCCCGAGACTAAACCGGCGCAGTTCCTCCGTCAGCGACGGGCGGAAGAAAAACGCGCCGAGGGAGCCCCAACCGGCCAGTGGATAACCACGCGGCGCGCGAATCTCGGAATAGCGGGCGGCACCGTACACACTCGAAGTGATATCTTGCACAACCTCGAGGTAACCGTAGCGCATCCGCCGGGCATTGTCGGCCGTGGGATCATTGTCGTTAAAGCGGACCTGGCCAAACGCCGCACCGACGCGGCCTCCCTTCCATTTCGCGACGGCATCGGCCTCGGCCAAGCTCGCGGAGAAATGCGTGCTGCGCGTCTGATTCAAGGCGCGGAAGAAGGCATTGCCAAACCAAACCTCGGAGAGGTTGTCCGCCACGGTGGCGAGTTCGCCCGTGCGCATCGCGCTTGCGCTCACGTGCAGCCAGCGGGCGGGCTCCCAGCCGATTCGCGCGGTGAGAGCTTTGTCGGCATTGAAATCGCGGAGATCGCTCGCGCCGCCGTTTTGCACGGCAAAGGCGTAGCTCAATTTTCCGGTGCGGCCAAACGCGATCACGCCTTCATCGGTGCCCCACACATCGCTTAGCGAGTGCGAAATCAGGGGATTGGTGATGGGGGACCGGCGCTGATATTCCTCGCCGAAAGGGATGTTTACCCGGCCGGCCCGCAGGGTGAGCGCATCCGGCGAAGCGCCCCACACGCGCGACAGGCCCTCAAACTCGACATAAAATTCACCGAGCTGGAAATTTTCGACATTGGTTTCTCGGGGGGAGAGCAGCAGCTCGCCGAAGACGTACACGTCTTTCATCACCGGGGCCTCGATACTAAGGTGCGGATCGTCGACCCGAAATTCGGCCTTGGGAAACATGCCGGCCGAACCTGTATTGAAAAAGGCGATACCCGCCTCGCCCGCGATGCGCACCTCGCGGCTGCGATCGCGCGGGGCCTGGCTTTCGGCCGCCGGAGCCGCGCCCTCGCGGAGCGCTTGCATCGCCAGCTCCTGACGCGCGTCGGTTTTCTTCAACTCGGCGACGCTGGTGCTCAGCGCATCGATCGTGCGCTGCTGGACTTCGATTTGTTGCTGGAGCCGACGATTCTGCTCCAGCAATTCGCGAATTTGGGCGGCGGTCGGCACCCCGTCCTCAGCCCGAAGGCCAAAGGGCGCCCCTAACAATAGGGCGCACACGGCTCGCAGGGCCGGGAGAAAGCGGGGAGAAGTCGCCATGGGGGCTAAGACCTATGAGCCTGCTTTTGGTGCCCCAAGCTGGCAAGCGTCCACACGCCATTCTGCGGTGGGCTTTTACCCTAGCGTCCAATGGCAATTGAAAATCGTCTGAAGCCGCCTCACGCGAGAAGGCGCAGAAACTCGGCCTCATCGATCACGGTGACGCCAAGGGCTTGGGCCTTTTCGAGTTTGGATCCGGCCTCGGCTCCGGCGAGCACGTAGCTGGTTTTCTTGCTGACGCTGCCGCTCACCTTGCCACCGGCGGCCTCGATCTTCGCCGCTGCCTCCTCGCGCGACATCGTGGGGAGCGTACCGGTGAGGACAAAGGTCTTGCCGCTGAAGACGCCTCGGATGGGTGCAGTGGCGAGCCTGGCGGCCACCGGGGCAATCCCGAGTTCCGCCAGCCGCGCCCCGGCGTGCCGACCGCGTTCGCTCTGGAAAAACGCCACCGTATGCCGAGCCACCTCGGCGCCGATCCGATCGGCCCCCGGGGTGCGTTGGCGAAAGGCCTCGAGTTCGGCAATCTCTTCGCTGAGCGCCGCGTGGATTTTCTCGCGCGCAGCCTTGTCCGCTTCGTCCTTGGGCGGATTCTTCCGGGAACGCGGGCTGATTTCATCCTGCTCGGCTTTCGCGTCGGCGAGGCGGACGAGCTTCGGGAGGACTTCGGATTGGGCGATGTTCGCCAGGGTGCCGTGGACGGCGGCGAGGTCCTGTGCGGTCGCGCCGCCGACATCGCGGATTTGAAGGGCGAGCAACCAGCGCCCGAGGTCGAAGCCCCGCGCACGCTGAATGGCCTCGACGATCTTGGTCGCGTTTTTGACGCCAAGGACGCGCGGGGCCTCGGGCGTGCCGAGATTAAGCGCGCCGAGCGGCTCGGCCTGTAGGGCGAAGAGATCGAACAGGTCGCGCACCGCCTTGGTAGTGACGAGCTTTTCCGCGACCACGCCGCCGAGGCTTTCGAGGTCGAGGACGCCGCGGGCCGCCACGTAGTCGAGCCGCCCCACGAGCTGCGCGGGGCAATCGGGATTGGGGCAGCGAATCGCGACCTCGCCCTCGACCTGCACCGCAGTGGTGCCGCAGACTGGGCATTTTTCCGGAAAAGCATACGGCACACACTCGGGCGTGCGGCGCGCGGGATTTACACCGATGACGGCGGGGATGATCTCTCCGGCTTTTTCAACATACACGGTGTCGCCGATGCGAATATCCTTCCGCGCGATCTCGTCGCGATTGTGCAGCGTGGCGCGGGCGACGGTGGTCCCGGCGAGTTGCACGGGTGCCAACTCGGCGACGGGCGTGAGCACTCCCGTGCGGCCGACCTGGATCGTGATGGCCTTGAGCGTCGTCTCCGCGCGCTCGGGGGCAAACTTGTAGGCGCACGCCCAGCGCGGGGAGAGCTTCCGTGCGCTCTGGCCCTCGCCGCGATAACCGGCGCGCTGCTGGAGCTCGAAGTCATCGAGCTTCACGACCGCGCCATCGGTCGCGTAGGGCAAGGTCGAGCGAATCGTATCCAGATTTCGGATTGCGGCGACCACTTCCTCGATGCCGCGCACGGAGCGCAGGTGCTCGAGCGTAGGCAGGCCCCAAGCCTGCAGCGCGGCATGCCACTGGGCCTGCGAAGTGACTAAGTCGTCCGGCTCACAAAAGCCGAGGCCGTACACGACGATCTCGAGTCCACGCGACTTGACGGAAGCGGTGTCGAGCTGCTTGAGCGTGCCGGAGGCCAGGTTGCGCGGGTTCGCATACGGCTCGAGGCCGGCCTCCTGCTGGGCTTGATTGATGCGGTCAAATTCGGTGAAGCGGAGAAAAATTTCGCCGCGAATCTCGACGAGGTCCGGCACCGGCGTGCCCGTTAGGTCGGATGGCGCGCGGAGGGTGTGCGGGAGATTGGCGAGGGTCTTCACGTTGACCGTGACGTCGTCGCCCTCTTCGCCGTCGCCGCGGGTCACGGCGCGGACGAGCTTGCCGTTTTCGTAGGTGAGGCTGATCGAGGCGCCGTCGATCTTGGGCTCCACCGAATACACGAGATCATCGCGGCCAAAGAGCTTGGCGAGACGTGTGTGAAAATCGCGCAGCTCACTTTCATCATACGTGTTGTCGAGGGTGGTCATGGCCACGCGATGCTTCACCCGCGCGAAGCCCTCCGTGCGATCGTCGCCGACGCGCGCAGTCGGCGAATCGGCCCCAAGAACCTTCGCCACCTCGGGAAACTGGGCCTCGAGGTCGGCGAGCTCTCGCTTCAGCGCATCGTAGTCGAAATCGGTGATCTCGGGCTTCGATTTTTTATAATACAACGCGTCGTGGTGCGCGACTTGGGCGCGCAATTCGGCGATGCGTGGGTGGGCCTCCGCGGGGGACATGGCGGTAGTCTTGCGAGCGGCGCGCCGCCGTCGAGCCCAAGGTAACGCTCACCGCGCCTCGCCCGTTCGCCTCACGGCGTGGCCGCGACAGAAAGAAAATATTCCACCGTCACTTTCAGGCCAATCTTGGACGAAAGCGCAGGCGCGGTGACTTTGAGCCGGCGGTCTGTGGGCGGGTTGGCCGGATAGGCGTCGCCGATGTTGGTCAAATTGCTGACTTCAGCTTTGGGCGCGGCAGGCGTCACAGTAACGGTGTAGCCATTCACGGTGACTTTCTCGGGCTGAGTCAGGCCGGTCGCCTCCACCTCCACGCGCCGCCACAGTTCGCCGGGGATGACCTCAGACTGGACGCCCTTGCTCCCGGGTTCGAGCTCGGTCGCAAAGACCGAGGTTTTCGTACCCGCGAAACGGCGGTGGCCGAGATCCACGGCGCGCCCGGTGACTTGCTGAAAGGGCAGCGCTTTCAAGCGGCCGGTGCCGGAGAGTTTGAGTCCGTCGATGATGATGCGACCCGGAGTGCCTCCGGTGTCGGTGACGACCTCGCCGTCGAAGTTGCCGCTAAGCTGCAGATCCGTGAACGTCGCCTCGGAATTCTGGACAATAAGGAAGAGCCAATGCGCCTGGCGGGGCGTGGTGAAGTGCTGACTCCAATCATTAACGACGCGCCAGTTGATGCACCGGATATCACGGCAATAAGACTCGATGAACGCGAAGGGCCCGCCGAACGTCCGGCCCTCGACATCCTCGATGGCGCAGTGGTCGGAGTTCCAGACGTTGATGATGCGGCCCTTGGCCGTGTGGCCGCCGATCGGCACCGAGCGGTCGCAGAAGATCTTTCTCACGAGGACGTCGCTGCAATAGGCGAGCAAGACCACGCCCGCGCCGGGATCGGTGGCGCTGATATTTTCGACGCGCACATTTTTGGCACAGCGCAGATCGATGCCCGACTCAGGGTTGCCTCGCTCGGTGCGCTGCAGCCGGAAATTTTGGACGAACCCGCCGACATAGCGGGGATTATCACCGGCGCGAAAACGGTAAATGCCTCGATTTTTTACGACCGTATTTTTAACGTCGATGGGGCGCGGGAGTGCGTCGGCAAACTCAAGTCGATTACCATCGACGACCCGTTTGACGGTGGTGAAGAGCAATTCCTTCGTCTCGGCTTTATCCCACTCATTATCACCGAGCCGGATGCCAATGGGGTCGCCGGCGACGAAGTTCTCCGTGGTCGTGACGTGGACCGACGTGTCGCCGATCTTGGCGTCGGTGTCGACGACCGCGCGCAATTCCAGGCTTGGGATCGCGCCGATGAAACCGCAATTATCATCGAGGAGCAACGTGGAGCCCTGCCCATCGAGCGATACTCCCGGGCGCAGCAAGATCGTGGCCACCTGCCCGGCCCCCGGACGGCGGCGCAACAAGTACGTGGCGGACGGAAAATTCACCACGCCACCCGTCTCCGAGGCCTTTGCGATGGCGGCATTGATCGCGGGCGAATCGTCGGTCTTGCCATCGCCCTTCGCCCCGAAATCGCGGACGTCGAATTGCGGCAAATTTTTCTCGCTCGTGATTCCGGGTGTACCTTTGGCCGGACCGCTGGAGGCACTCCGGTCCACCGCATGGCAGGATGAAAGGAGTAACCCGGAGACGATGACGAGGGCTGGCGCGCAACCGTGCACGCGGCGGATGGAACGATGGGAAAGCCGGCACCAACGGTAAAGAGCGAGGAGTGACATCGTGCGAAGGGAATGGCAGTTGCGATGGGAGCGTAGCGGGAACCTTAAGACAATTTAAGACGCGCCTACGAGCGGTGACGTTTTATCGACGGCGAATGGCGCGATGCGTTCCGAAATAATTTCGGTGGCGCCCATATCACGCCGACACACTAACCACATGGTTTTCGTCGTCGCCGACCTCCTCGTCACTAAAAGAAAAGCAACCACTCGCTGCGCATCTTTGCGCACCACCAGCGGCTCGTGCAGCGAAAAATCCTACTTTCCCTCAACGGCCTTCAGCCACTGCGCAGCTTGGGCGTGCCCCGGCTGGAGTTGGAGAGCAGCGCGCAACGCGTTAACAGCTTCGTCGCGGCGGCCGGTCTGCGCCAGCGCGAGGCCGAAGTGCGCGAGCGCATCCGGGAATTTGGGCCGGAGGGCAACGGAGCGTCGGAGGAAATCAACGGATTCGGTGAATTTGCCCTGCTGATTGAGAATCGCCCCGACCGTGAACAGCGTGTGCGCGTCGTCCGGCTTGAGTTCGAGCGCACGGCGGTAGTGCGCGAGGGCGGAATCCGTCTGGCCGAGCATCGAGCAGACATTCCCGAGATTATTATGCGTGGCCGCGGCATCGGGGGCGATGCGCAGGGATTGCTCGAGGCGGGCCTTCGCTTGATCGGGCTGGCCCTGCATCGCGAGCACGACGGCGCTGCCGTTGAGGGCGTTGGCGTGGTCGGGCTTGCGCGCGAGCACGAAGTCATAGTGCTCCATCGCCTCCTTGAGTTCGCCGAGATCGGAGAGGGCGTTGGCGAGATTATTGCGGACCTCGAGATGGCTGGGCTGGGCTTGCAGCGCGATGCGGTAATACGGGACGGCTTCGGCCGGGCGGCCGAGTTCGCTCAGGGCGTGACCGAGATTATTATTGGCGTTGAGATAGGCAGGATTGATCGCGAGCGAGGCGCGGTAGTCGGCGAGCGCTTCGTCGACCCGGCCCGCCTTATAGTGGAAGAGGCCACGATTGTCGTGGGCGACGAAGTTGTTGCTCGTGGCGGCTATGGCCTGCGTGAAGAGCGCGCCGGAATCCTCCCACGTGCGGAGTTGGCGAAGCGTTGCGATCGCGCAGATACTGAGGACGAGCACGGCGGCAAACGCACCCGCGAATCGGCTGGTCGCGCCCGTCCAGCGATCCCGCCACGACCAGATGACGGCCAGTTGTACGCCCAAGATCGGTAGATAAGTGTAACGATCAGCCATCGATTGCAGGCCGACCTGCACGAGCCCACTCACGGGCACAAGCATCCCGAGAAACCACAACCATCCCACGGCGAGCCACGGACGACGGCGCCACTGCCAAAGCGCGAGCCCGGTCAGTACGCTCACGAGGAGCAAGGCGACCGCGATGATCCCGCCCGACCAGTGACCGGGGTGCGGGTACAGCACCGCCAGATCGATCGGGACGAAAAATTTTCCGAGGTAGCGAACGACGGAGACGACCGCATTGGCCACTCGCGCGCCCGGCTCGAGCGCGGAGGAGACCGAGCCGCCACCGCTCTGGGCCCAGTACGTGACCTTGGCCGAAATCACGACGAGGACAAAAAACGGGAGCTTCTCCGCCACGAGTTGCCAGAGCGGCTCAGGCTTCGCCACCGGCGCGGAAGCGGCGAGCCAGCGCGTGCGGCCAAGCGGCCAAAGATCGAGCAACACGAGCACGCAGGGCAGTGTGACGAGCATCGGCTTGGCCATTAGGCCGAGGGCGAACAGACCGAGCAAACCCGCATAGACGCCCCACGCGGCGGTGCGGCCCGCGCGGCGCTTTTCCACGTAGCCGGGATACAGCCAGAGGATCGCGAGCCCGAAGAAAGCACAGAGCACATCCTTCCGCTCCGCCACCCACGCGACTGACTCGACGCGAAGCGGGTGCCACGCAAAGAGCGCGGCAAAAAAGGCGCCGGCCCACAGCGCGCCGGTGAGGCGGCGGAAGACGAAAAACGCGAGCACGGCATTCAACGCGTGAAGCAAGATGCTCGTGAGGTGGTGGCCGTGGGGATTGAGCCCGAAGAGGGAAACGTCGAGCGCGTGCGAGAGCCACGTGAGCGGGTGCCAGTTGGACGCTTCGCCCGACGTGAAAGCCCACTTGACGGTGTCGCCGGTGAGCCCGGCGCGGACATGGGCGTTGGACGTGACGTAGTCCGGATCGTCGTAGTTGACGAAATCGTGGCCGATGCCGGGCGCGAAGAGCAGCAGCGTTAAAACAAAGAGCGCGGCCGCGAGCCAGCGCGCGGTGCGGGCTTCGCTGGGCGGTGACGCCACCGTGGGCTGGGGCTTGGGATCGCGGGAACGTTTCGGTTGCACGAGGGCGCGGGGCTAAACTTCGGGCACGAGCGCGGGCTTGGGCGGCGCCTCGGGAGCGACGAGGGGCGTTCGCCGCTGCCAACGCGCCTCGAGCGCACGGCGGTACCACGACCAACCGCAATACATAGCAACCGCCAGCGCGGCCCCCACAGTATCGGCCAACCAGTCCATCACGTCGGAGGAGCGCCCGGGCGTGTAGCTCTGGTGCCACTCGTCCGAAACCCCAAAGAGCGACACGACGACGATGGCCACCCACGGCCCGCGGCGGGTAGGCATCACGCGCACGAGGAGCGTCGCGAGCAGTCCGTAGACGGAAAAGTGCGCGATCTTATCGAAGTCCGGGACCCACGTCGTGAAGCGCGGCACGGCGACGCGCCCGTGATCGGAGGCCCACACGATGGTCCCGGCCACAGCGAGAGGCCAGAGCCAGTGCCAGCGAGAGAGTTTCAGATCGGTCCGCACGATGCGGGAAATGATTGCGGCACGCGGGGCGGTGCAATCCGAAAGCGCGGCGGAATTTCGTGGGCGTGAATAAGTTTTAAGTGACTTCGGAATAGAGACCTCATCACGGACCGAAAGATCGGCTGTGGGATTAAGCGCGAAGACGCGAAGTCGCTAAGATCGGAGCGAAGAAAGAGGGGAGAGCAAATCTATGGGCATCGGCCTTTGCCACGCGCTTCGCGACTTCGCGCCTTTGCGCTTCAAATCCCGAGAATCTGCCCTAAGCCGGATTTTCGTGAACAAAACAGGCTGTCGGACGTCTGTGCTTCGCCCACTCCCCTCCCCTTCCGGTCCATGCGCTTCTCCTCGCTTTCACTTGTGCTCTTGCTGCCCGCGGCCCTCGTGGCGGCAGACCTCACGTTTACGGGTCGCGATGTCACCACGCCGGTCTTCGACGACAAGGGCAACCTGACGCGCCGGCTCACCGCCGCCAAAGCCACAGGGACTGCAGCCCTGCCGCGACTGGAAACCGGCCGGGTGGAGTTCTTCGCCCCCGGCGCGCCCGACCTGGCGACCGCCACGCTCACCTTCGATCACGCCCTTTACGATCACGACAAGGATCGCATCACCGGCGACAAGTCGCTCGCCTTCACCGCGGCCGCGCGCAACGAGACGATCTCAGGCGAGGGCTACGTGTGCGAACTCGAGACAGGCCTGCTTACGCTGGAGGCAAAAGTGCGGTGCGTCTCCCCGCTCTCCAAACTCACGGGCGACCACGCCGTATGCCGCTTCGACCCGAAAGCTCTGAACTCGGAAACCTCGGTGAAGGAGATCGTGGTGACAGGGCTGGTGATATTTGAGCCGCCCCCCGGAGCGTCCGCCACCTTCGACCGCGCCGAAACCACCCTCGCCCGCTACGATGCAGCAGAGCAAAAAGTCTATCTGAAGTCCCCCGTCACGACCTGGCGCAAGGGAAAGAAAGCCATCACGGAAGTGGGCTCAGGCTTCTGGGAAATCACGCTGGAAAGAAAAGATACAAAATAGGTCGAACATTGTTCCGCGGACCGCGCGGCTTCCTCGGCAGATACGAAAAAGGCAATGAGTGGCCTAGAGATTAAGCTATTAGCCAAAACTTTCGATCTCAGTAAAAGGCCGCGTATCTCCGAGCGGAAGACAATTTCAGGGCACTCGGCGCTTGCAGCGCAGCCCCATGCATGCAAGTGTTTGCTTACATGCAACCCAAACGCGTCCCTTCCCCTTCCGCCACCCGCCAGCGAGTATTGGAGGCGGCGGCCCGCGTC
The DNA here is from genome assembly GCA_965227745.1 of Opitutaceae bacterium. Taxonomy (GTDB): domain Bacteria; phylum Verrucomicrobiota; class Verrucomicrobiia; order Opitutales; family Opitutaceae; genus GAS368. Next base: position 2,318,785 of record OZ245769.1, read on the forward strand.
TATGGTCGCGATGGGCTTTCCGGTGCGACGACGCGGGCCATCGCCAACGAGGCCGGAGTCAACGAAGTCACGCTGTTTCGGCACTTTCAGTCCAAGGAGCGGCTGCTCGCCGCAGTGGTGGGTCAGGCGTTTGGCGCTCAGCCGGCGGTCGAGTCAGCCCCTCTGCCAACCTTCACCGACGATTTGCGGTCCGACCTCCTGCAACTCGCCAGTCGCTACGAAGCGATCCTGACGGATAACCTGCCATTGGTGCGGACGATGGTAGGGGAGATTCACCATCACGGGCGCGAACAGGAGAAGCAGGTTTTTAAAGGCGTCTTCCGCCCCCTGAAAGAAGCCATCGCGGCGCGGCTCGAGGACGCGCGTGCCACAGGGAAAATCCGGAATGATATTCCCGTGGCAGTGCTGGCCGACTTGCTGGGCGGGATGCTGTTCACCGGCGTGCTCCGCCGCTCATCGAAGGATATGAAGACGGAATACTCGGCCGACACGTATCGCGAGTCTGCGGTCGACCTTGTACTGCGCGGCACGACCCCAGAAGTCCGTAGAATGAAATCGTGAGTGCTCCCCTGAAAGGTCTGTACGGCTCCGACCGCAGCCTGCTGTCACCCTTCGCGGCGCGGCTGGCGGATCGCGGGATTTTGCGCTGGGCTATCGCGTTAACCGCGGCGCTCGGGGCGATTCTCGAAGTGATCGATACCAGCATCGTCAATGTCGCGATGCCGGATATTCAGGGCAACCTCGGCGCGACGCTTTCGGAAGTGGGCTGGATTTCGACCGGCTATGCCTGCGCGAACGTGGTGATGATTCCGCTCACGGCCTGGCTCAGCGACCGCTTTGGGCGTAAGCAATACCTGCTCTTTTCGCTGATCGGATTCACCGCGGCCTCAGTGTTGTGCGGCGTGGCGACGAGCCTGCCGATGCTGATCGTGGCGCGCGTGCTGCAAGGGCTATGTGGTGGCGGTCTGCTGGCCAAGGCGCAGTCGCTGCTCTTCGAGACGTTCCCACGCAATGAGTTGCCGGCGGCGCAGGCGCTCTTTGGCGTGGGTGTGATCGCCGGGCCAGCCTTTGGGCCCGTCCTTGGCGGTTGGCTCACGGACACGCTCGGCTGGCGCTGGATCTTTTTTATCAACCTGCCGGTGGGCATCCTCGCCGTATTGATGACGATGCTGATTCTGCCCCGTGATGAGCAGGAGTCGACGCGGTCGAGTCGCGTGGACTGGGCCGGTATCGGCCTGCTCGCGCTCGGGCTGGCGTGTTTTCAGACGATGCTCGAGGAGGGGCAGCAAGAAGACTGGTTTAGTTCGAAATTTATTCTAACCATGGCGGTGGGGGCGGCAGTGGGTCTCGGACTCTTTGTCTGGCGGGAACTCTCGATCGACTATCCGGCGGTCGACCTGCGCGTGCTGCGGCACCGCTCGCTGGCGGCGGGCAGCCTCTACTCGATGATCTTCGGCATGGGGCTGTACGGCGTGATGTTTGCCGTGCCGATCTTCGTGCAGGACTACCTGCACTACACGGCGACGCAGAGCGGCCTCCTGCTGATGCCAGGCGCGCTCGTCTCGGCGATGACGATGATCGCGATGAGCAAGATCACCGACCGTTTCGATGCGCGGGTGCTGATCGCGACTGGCGCACTCATTATGGTGGCTGCCGCGCTGTCTCTCGCGCACATCAATCCCGACACCAGCACGGGTACGCTTTTCTGGCCGCTGGTGTGGCGCGGGCTTGGCACGGTGATGATGTTTCTCCCCCTGAGTCTCGCCACATTGGGAGATCTGCCGCGGGCGGAGCGCTCGGCGGGCACCGGCTTTTACAGCCTCGCACGCCAAATGGGCAGCAGCATCGGCATCGCGCTCATCACCACGATGCTCGCGCATCGCGAAACGGTGCATCGCGCGGGGCTGGTCGAGAAGATCAATGCCTACTCACCCGCCACCAGCGAGCGCGTCCACACGATGGCAGGTGCTTTCGCTCATCGCAGCGGCGACCCTGTCGCGGCGAAGCAGCAGGCCTTCGTCGTGATCGACGGCATCGTTAATGGACAGGCGCTGCTCCTCTCTTTTGCCGATGTGTTTCGCTATGTGGCCATCGCCTTCGTGGTAACGCTCCCGCTGCTGTTCCTCCTCGGCAAGGGTGGCAATAAGGAGGCCGCAGCCGCCGCGCACTGATCAAGCCGTCTCCCGCTTTAAATTTAAATCACCATGAATTCTTCTACCTCGTCCACCACGCTCTCACCGACAGCCGCAGCGGCCAATGCCGGCACCGCGAGCACCGCTGAAACTCCCGCTCGTCCCACCCGCTCGCTGGCGCGACCAGTGATTTTTACACTGCTCGCGCTCGGCGCGGTCGCGTGGGGTGCTCAAGCCGGTCTGCACGCCTATCGCTACGAAACCACCGAAGACGCCTATGTGACCGGCCATCTGCACGAGGTCAGCGCTCAACTCGACGGGCAAGTGAAGGAAGTACTCGTCGACGACAATCAAGCAGTACAGGCAGGCGACGTCCTCTTCCGCCTTGATGCGCTGGAGTTCGAGATAGCGCTTCAACGCGCCACGGCAGCCGTCGCACAAGCGCGGGCGCAGGAAACCCAAACCACCGCGGCGGCTGCGCAGGCGGCGGCGGCCATCGAGGAGGCCTTTGCCCGCGTCGCGCAGGCGGAGGCGCAACAGGTGCAGGCCGATTCGCAACTCGCGCTGTCTCGTCTCTCGCTCTCGCGCCAAGAGCAGCTCCAAGCCAACGGCAACGTCGTCCCGCAGTCCGACGTCGATGCGGCGCGAAGCGCGGCGCAAGTCGCCGGCGCCGCGAGCCGCGCCGCGCAGGCTAATCTCACGGCGGCAAAGGCCTCCGTGGGCTCCGCCGAGGCGGCGAAGAATGCGGCAGTCGCACAGGGGACCGCCGCCAAGGCAAACGTCGCCGCCGCCGAAGCGGCCCAGCGAGAGGCCGAGCGCAAGCTCGAGCTGACGACGATCAAGGCACCGGCCGCAGGCCGGGTCGGCAATCGCCACCTCGAGCCGGGAAATCGCGTCGTGGCCGGTCAGGCCGTGCTCGCACTGGCCGAGCCGCAGGCTTGGATCGTCGCAAATTTTAAGGAGACTCAACTCGCCCACATGACGCCCGGCCAAGTCGTGGAACTGCAAATCGACGCGCTGCCCGGTCAGGAACTGCGCGGCAAAATCGCGAGCGTCTCACCAGCGAGCGGCGCGCGCTTCGCGCTGCTCCCGCCCGATAATGCCACCGGAAATTTCAACAAAGTCGTGCAGCGCGTTCCGGTGAAAATAACCTTCGATGACGCCACGCGCCAGCAACTAGGAGATAAGTTGCGGATGGGCCTTTCGACCGTGGTGGATGTCAGGGTGAGGTAAGATCGGGCAGGCTCCAAGGAGCGATGCCCAAGCTGCGATAAGTCTCGGAAATTGGGTGGTGCCGACTAAAACAGACCGCGCACTATCAGCACGAATGAGTCACGGATGGTCCGACACAGATAAGCAAATCGCTCAACGGATAGCGCACCGCGCCAAAAGCGCAGCTGAAGAAGAAGCGTTGCGGCTTTTCAGAGGCTTCGTGGTCAAAACCGCAGACGACCTCTGGGCTTTGGAGTTGAAGATCCGCGACTGGCGACGTGATCGGTGGCAGGTTTTTACGCTGAATTACGCAAACGCCGAGGAACAGATCGCGGGATGGATTTCGCGCGGTTGGATCAAGCAAGCGGACATCGAGACCATGTCACCCGGGAGGCGGGAACGCGTTCGGGCCCGAGTAGGATACGGGGCATGAGGAGCGGCGGGGGCGGGATACCCCACCCTGCAACGGTCATGCCTCCTCTACGCCAGCGCCTTCCGGCAATACTCGACGCACTTGGCGACCTCTTTGACGGAGTCGGAGCCCTCGGGGATTTTGTACTCGAGCTCGATGTTGGCGGGGAAGGTCCACTTTTCCTTTCGCATCAATTGCAGGACTTCCTTGATGGGCGTCTCGCCGGTACCCCAGGGGAGGTTGCCTTCGGCGGCGGTCCGGTCCTTGAGGTGCAGATTGAGGATGCGGCTGTGGTATTTTTCGAGGACGGGGATCGGCGACTTGCCCTTGGTGCCGGCGACGTAGTGGCCGATGTCGAAGTTAAAGGCAATATACTGGCTGTACTCGAGGAGCGGATCGGGTTCGTCGATCTTGGGGAAATTCGTCGTGTGGTTGTGAAAGCCGACGCGGATCTTGTGCTTCTCGGCAAAGGGCGCGAGGCGCTTGATCGTGGCCTCCGAGCGCTCGACGGTGATGCCTTCGCAGCCGAGGGCCTTGGCGACGAGGAAGTTGAACTCGACCTCTTCGTTCGAGGGGCCAAAGGCGATCTTGTGGATGTGGATGTTGACGCCGGCGTCGTTGTACAGCTTGCGCAGCGCGCGGCACTTCACGATCTGCTCCTCGCGCTGGGCGTCGGTGTAGATGATCGGCGGGGTCGCGTCTTTCTTGGCCTTGCCCGGAGCGGCGGTGGTGACGGCGAAGCCGGCGTAGTTCTGGATCGTGGCGCCCATCAATTCGACTTCGCTGATGCCATCGGCGACGAGGGCGGCGAGGACTTCATTGGCATCGGTGACCGGGCGGTAGCTGTAGCTGATGGCGCCGACGCGCACGCCCTTGATGACGGAATTGGGCTTGCCGGCGGGCGTCGCGGCGGAGGTGCCTCGAGGGAGCGCGGCGAAGGCGGCGAGCGCGGCGGCTTGACCGAGGAAGGCGCGGCGGGTGGTGGAGGCGGACAGCGGGGTGATCTTCATGGGGAGGTCGGAAACGAGTGGAGGTACAAGGAAAGCAGGGAAACGAAACGGGGGCGGTCGCAGGGAAAGTTGATCCGGTGTCGGGGAAAAGGGAAGCTCGACCGTCTCACTAGGTAGTCCACTCCGCCCATCTCGATTCCAATTGAGTCGGTAACGCGGGGCGGCGACGTTCGTCTTGCTTATCTTAGAACCCACCCATGCCTGGATTTTTTCGCCGCAGCTTGAGGGCCTCCCTGCTCTTGGGCCTCACTATTCCCCTCGCTGTGCCGTGCTTGGCCGAGCAACCCTCCGCGCAGGCTCAGCCGTCGGCGACAACCCTGCCACCGGGGCACGTGGACATTGCCGCGATGCAGGCCGAGGCGAACAAGTCGTTTAAGGAAAAAGTCACGCCGTTCATCAAAACCTACTGCTTCGAGTGCCATAACAACCGGAAGTCGAAGTCGGGCGTGAATTTCGAACCCGCGCTCAAGGCCCCCGGCGCCGCGGGCTTCAACCAAAGGTGGAAGCAGGCCTTGGTAAACGTGAAGGCCCACGACATGCCGCCCGATGAACAAGAGAAGCAGCCGACGGATGCGGAGCGGCAGATGTTTGCCGACTGGGTGGGTAAGCTCAAATTTCTCAGCCCCAAGGACCCCGGCGTCTTCGTACTGCGCCGACTGACAAAGATGGAGTACGGCAATACGCTGCACGACCTCTACGGGGTCGACCCATCGGTGGCGAAGGAGCTGCCCGATGAGGTGTCGGGCGAGGGCTATCTCAACACACTGTCGCCACTGCAATCGGAGCAGTACCTCGAAATCGCGGATGAGGTGCTGGACCGCATTCTCGCGCCGGAAGGCAAGTCGCCCACGAAGATCCAGAAGCAACTCTTCGGCGACGCGCCAGCGCGGGGAGCCGATTCGCGCGTGACGGCCCGCAAAGTCGCTGCCTCGCTGGCACGCAATGCGTATCGCCGGCCGGCCTCCGAGGCCGAGCTAAATGTGCTCGTGGGCGTGTACGATCTGGGCCGCGAAAACAAACTCTCCCATACGGACTCGCTACGGCTGATGCTCAAGGCGGTGCTGGTCTCGCCGCAGTTCCTTTTTATTACCCCCGCGAAAGAGGTCGAAGCGGGCGCGAAGATCGTGCCGCTCGACGATTACCAACTGGCTTCGCGCCTCTCGTATATGCTGTGGGCCACGCTGCCGGACGCCGAGCTGGCGAGCTTGGCGGACGCGGGGAAATTGCACGAGCCCGCCGTGCTCAAGGCACAGGTGGCGCGGCTGCTGAAAGACCCGCGCTCGCGGGCGCTCTTCGACGGCTTCGGCGCGCAGTGGCTCGGGCTGACAGAGATGGACAGCAAGACCTTCGACACGGCGAAGTTCCCGCTGATGACGCCCGAGATGCGGCGCGCGATGTACGAGGAGGCGCGGCTGTTTTTCGAAAGCATCGTGCGCGAAAACCGCAGCGTCGTCGCCTTCGTCGACAGCGACTACACTTACCTCAATGGCACGCTGGCCAAACTTTACGGTATGGAGAAAACCGTTACCGGTCCGGCCATGCGCCGGGTGCAGTTGACGGATGCCAATCGCGGCGGAATCTTGGGTATGCCGGCGGTGCTGGCCACGACGTCGTTTCCCAATCGCACGAGCCCCGTGAAGCGCGGCGTGTGGGTGCTCGAGGAGGTGCTGGGCGAGCGCGTGCCGCCCGCCCCGCCGAATGTGCCGGCCCTCGACAAACAGGACCACGCCAAGGTGGCCAATATGACTCTGCGCCAGCGCACGGAGCTGCACCGCACGAATGCCGTGTGCGCCAATTGCCACAAGATCCTCGATCCCATCGGGTTTGGCTTGGAGAACTTCGACGCCATCGGGCGCTGGCGCGACACGGACGACACCGGCGGCGCCATCGACGCGGCGGGCGAGTTGCCCGGTGGAAAACGGTTTTCAAAACCGAAAGAGCTGAAAGCCATCATCGCGGCGCGGGCGCCGGAGCTGTCCCGCAACCTCACCGAGAAACTGCTCGCCTACGCCCTCTGCCGGCAGCTCGAGGGCTACGATGAAATCGTCGTCGACCAATTGGCGGAAACTATCGCCAAGGACGGCTACCGCATGCAGACTTTGATCACTGAGATCGTCACCAGTTACCCGTTCACCCAGCGGCGCGTCAAATAACCCGAGCACTCCCTCCCCCATGAGCAAATTCCTCCTCGATCGTCGCACGTTTTTGAAAGGCACCGGCGTCGCCCTCGCGCTACCCCTGCTGGATTCGATGGGCTGGGCGGACACCATCAAAGGCGACACGCCCAAGGCCGCCAAGCCACCCGTGCGCATCGGGTTCATGTACATGCCGCACGGCGTGATCATGAGCCAGTTTTGGCCGACGAGCGCCGAGACCTTTCTCACCGCACCGCCGCCCGCGCTGGCTTCGCTGAAGCTCGTGCTCGGCGACTGCCTCATGGTCAAGGGCATCTCGGGCGTGCCGATCTCCCCGTTTAACGGCGCACCGCACGCGCTGGAGCTTTCGACGTGGCTCACCGCCGTGCTGCCCGACTCCACCAAGCGGAGTCAGATCAATATCGCGATCTCCGCCGACCAAGTCGCCGCGAATGCGCTCGGGCCGTTGACCCCGCTCCCTTCGCTGGAGCTGGCCACGATGCCGCAGACCCACAAGGAAAACCAAGAGGGCCTGAACGAGGGCTACTACTCGCACTGCAGCTTCCGCTCCGCCACGCAGGCCGTGCCGGCCGAGACCAATCCGCGCACCGTGCTCAACCGCCTCTTCGGCAAGCGCGACCTCGCCAGCCGCGCGCGCAAGCCCGGCAGCACGCAGGACGATGCGCTGAATCGCAAGATGCTCGATCTCGTGCTCGGCGGCGCGAAAGACCTCCGCCGCGGGCTCCCGCGCGACGACCAGCACAAGCTCGACGAGTACCTCGACGGCGTGCGCTCGGTGGAGCGCCGCATCGCCGCCATCGAATTTCGCCAAAAGGACGCCGCGCTGGAAAAAGCGGGCGTCAGCACCAGCAAGCGCCACGCCTCCGACTCCCCGCCCATCGAGATCAAGATCCCCGTCGGCGACAAACGCAGCGAGTACATGCAGGTGATGTGTGACCTGAATGTGCTGGCGTTTCAGACCGACACCACGCGCGTGAGCACCTACATCGGCTCGACGCCCAACGGTGTCTCGTATCCAGAACTTGGATTCACCGACACCCACCATTCACAGACCCACCACGACAACCAGGCCGACAAGGTCGACAAGGTCGCTAAAATCACGGCCTTCAACATCGAGCAATACGCCTACATGATCAAACGGATGAAGAGCATCCGCGAAGGCGACGGCACCCTGCTCGACAACTGCATCATGATGTGGGGCTCCGGCCTCGAAGACGGCAACACCCACAAGCGCGAAAACCTGCCCTTCATCGTCGCCGGCCGCGGCGGCGGCACGATCCGCACCGGCCGCTTCATCACCAACGTCCAGGGCAACCAAGGCGACCTCCTCACCACCCTACTCGGCTGCGCCGGCGTCCCGACCGACCGGCCCATCGGCATCGCGACGAAGGAGATTAAGGAAATTCGGGCGTGAGCGGGCGGAACAGGATACCAGTCTCCTCAAACCTGACGGACTGGTTTAGCTAAGTCGGCACAGTGAGTGGAACATGAGAATCGACCGTACCAATCCTGGGCAGATCGAACTTCGCCTTTCCGCCAATCCCGAGGAATTCGAGCACTACTCTGAGTTAGTGAGAGCGCTGCTTAACGGAGTCTGGGTCGAAAAACTAGACGGGTTGGATCAATCATATTGGGACTTAACGGTCCAAGCGCAGAAATTCACGCTGCATCGTGAACATTATCTCGGCGTCTCGATCTTCGCCGAAGACAATGCATCGACGCGATCGCTCCTCGAAAAGCTAAAGAGAAGTCTCGAAGAATCGGCCGCGCGAAGCAACCGCTAGGCGCCCAAATCGCGGCTCTCGCCCAAAGGGCCCCGACGAAGAACGAGACGGAGCAAATAACTGATTGAATCAGCAGCGGGGACCCGATCCTCCGCTCTGAAACTCTTTCCCTGATTACCTAGAGTTTACCTTATCGAGGTCCCCCGCCGTCGCTGGTACGAACGGCTTGTCTTTGTCGCCGGTCCAGCGGTTCAGGGTGAGGTCGCCGGTTTGGGCGCCTTTGGTGCCGGAGTTGACGGAGAGGTAGAAGAGGCCGTGGCCGACGGGTTGGAAGCCGACGTCGCCTTTTTGGTTCCAGCCGCGAATGCCGGTCTTTTCGTCCTTGAGGCCGTCAGCGGCGAGGGCGAGGAGCTGGCCCCGTTCGGTGCCTTGGCCGCCGGGGCCGGGGACGCCGATGAGGTCGCCGAGGACGGGCTTGGTGCGGGCGTCGACGGCGAATAGGAGGTAATTGGGGAAGGCGGGCTTGGTGCCTTTGTATACGCCCATGAACCAGCGCTGGAGGCCCTCGTCGTAGGCGAGGTTTTGCACGCCAAAGGTGGTGCTGCCGGTGCGCACGAAGTATTTGCCGGCGACCTCGGCGGGGCCGCTGTGGTGCGGGGCGGCCTCGGTGAGCGGGCGGGCGTAGCGGGCCCAGTCGGTGATATCGTACTGGAGGAGGACCTGATGGTCGTTGTCGGAGCGGACGTTGTGGGCGTAGATGCCGTAGGCGACGGTGAGGAACTGCGGGCCGTCGGTGCGGCCAAACGCGGGGCCAAAGGCGACGCCGTCGATGCCGGAGCAGCCGTAGCGGTGATCGAGGGATTTCGCGACGTCGCCGTCGAATTTGCCGTCGCCGTTCAGATCCGCGGAGTAGTCTTTCACGACCTCGGGCAGATAGACCGTGCGGAAGATTTCCGATTTCGAGGCTTCGACGCCGATTGAGTTGAGGCGGCTCACGTCGATGACGGCGATGTAAAAGGCCTGATCCTTCTTGTATTCAAGGGAGCCATACACCCGGCCGTCGCGCGGATTGAAATCGAGGTCGCCGAGATGCCCGGCCCAGCCGACGAGCGTGCCGACGAGTTTGCCGTTAAAATCGTACTTCGCGAGCAGCGTGGTGAAAGAGTAATAGATGAAGCCCCCCGACATATCGACCGCGATGCCCTGCACGTGGCTCGTGGGCCAGGTGCCGCCGTTTTGAGTGAGCGGCAGGCGGGGCGCGGCCTTCGGGGCGGCGGCGGACGACGAGGATTGAGCCGAGACCGCGAGGGCGGTCGCCACCAGGAGCGAGAGGAAAAGCGAGAGGGGTTTTTTCACGGGAGAAAAACCTTGGGCGGTTTTTCCGGGAAAAGAAAGCCGGTGATACTTATTCACGCGGCGTCGCCGGAATGCGCCGGGCTGTCTCCGGGAGGGAGGGAAAGACCAACCACAGGATGCGGTGCTTCACGACTGGGGGCGGCCGCCCAGGCGCTGAATGCCCGACGACCCAAGCCCCCTCAATCCTCGCGCCATGCCGACGGCTCCCTGCACCGGGCGGCGCCGCGACTCACGGCTGCTCACCCCCGCGACGCGCGGCGTCGATTTTTGCGACGTCGATTTTCTGCATCGTCATCATCGCGGCAAAGGCGCGCTTGGCTTCGTCGCCGCCGGCTTTCATGGCGTCGCTCAGCGTGCGCGGGGTGATCTGCCAGTTGATGCCCCAGCGATCTTTGCACCAGCCGCATTCGCTTTCCTGGCCCCCGTTGCCGACGATGGCGTTCCAGTAGCGATCGGTTTCCTCCTGGTTGTCGGTGGCCACTTGAAAGGAAAACGCTTCGCTGTGCGGGAAGATCGGCCCACCGTTGAGCCCCATGCAGGGAATACCGAGCACGGTGAAATCCACCGTGAGGATATCGCCCGCTTTCCCCATGGGGTAGTCGCCCGGTGCCCGATGTACGGCGATCACTTTGCTATCGGGGAAGGTCGCCGCGTAGAAGCGGGCGGCCGCTTCCGCATCTTTGTCGTACCACAGGCAGATCGTGTTTTTGGGGGTCGGGTTGTTCATCGGGAGAGTTCGACAGGATTAAAGAAGGGAGGTTCGCTCGCGCCCGTGAGAGGCAAAAGGAAGCCGCGAGTTTCCCCCCCGGCGATTCCGACAGAAATCACACATCAGCCGAGTCTGCGCCACCCGAAATTCCGGCTCGTCGCGATGACCTGTAACGCGATGCCATTGGCTTGCGTCTTGCGAATCGCTCTGTCAGGGTCTCCGCGTGCGCAATGGCCCAGTTTGTCCAACTGGGCTTTTTTTACGCACCGCCTCGCCGACATCGTCTGTAAACTCCGCCGATTAGACACCACCACACTTCATGGTCGCTCCCTCTATTCCCGCCAACGACGCCGAGCGCGTGGGCATTTTGCGTTCGCTTGGAATTCTCGATACGCCGCCGGAGCCGGACTATGACGACCTGACGCAACTGGCCGCGCAGATTTGCGGCGTGCCGATGGCGTTGATCACGCTGATCGATGCGGATCGGCAGTGGTTCAAATCGAAGATCGGTATGGAGGGCGTGGAGACGGCGCGCGAGGTATCGTTTTGCGCCCACGTCATCAACGAACCGGAGCGGGAGGTATTTGTCATTCCCGACGCGCGCGAAGACGCCCGTTTCTCGGGTAACCCGTCGGTGGTCGGCGAACCCAATATCCGGTTCTACGCGGGCGCGCCGCTGGTGACGCACGATGGCTGGGCGCTGGGCACGCTCTGCGTGGTGGATCGCCAGCCGCGCAAGCTGAGCCCGGAGCAGTTGCGGGCGCTGAGTTCATTGCGCCGCCATGTGGTCAATGCCCTCGAGCTGCGCCGGCTCGTGGAGCAGCAGAATCGCATGATCGCCGATCTCGAGAATACGCGCCGCTCACTCGACGAGGCGCGCCGCGTCGCCGAGGAGGCCACGCGCGCCAAGGCGGAATTCCTCGCCACGATGAGCCACGAGATCCGCACGCCGATGAATGCGGTGATCGGCATGACCACTCTCCTCCGCGACACGCCGCTCACGCCCGAGCAGCAGGACAGCGTCGAGACCATCCAAGCAAGCGGCGAGCACCTGCTGACGGTGATCAACGACATCCTCGACTTTTCGAAAATCGAGTCAGGGAAACTCGATGTCGAATTTGCGCCGTTTTCCCTCCTCGCCTGTGTGGCGGCGGCGACGCGCCTGCTCGCGACGCGGGCCGTGGAGAAAAATATCTCGCTCACGACGGACTTCGCCAACGGCACGCCCGACTCGGTGGTGGGCGATGTCACGCGCATCCGCCAGATTTTGGTCAACCTCCTGTCCAACGCGGTGAAGTTCACCGATCATGGGCAGGTCAATGTGCACGTAGCCGGCCACGCGCTGCTGGATGGGCGCAATGAGCTCGCGTTTAGCGTGCGCGACACGGGCATCGGCATTCCGCCTGACCGGTTGAACCGGCTCTTCCAAAGCTTTTCGCAAGCTGAGGCCTCGACCACGCGCAAATACGGCGGCACGGGCCTGGGCCTCGTAATCAGCAAGCGCCTCGCGGAACTACACGGCGGCAAGATGTGGGTGGAGAGCGAGCCAGGCCGGGGATCGATTTTCCACTTCACCATCATCGTCAAACCGGCGCAGGAGATCGTCTCACCGACGCGCGCGAGCGGATCGCCCCTGCCCGCCGCGAGCGAATTTGATGCCACGTTTGCCACGCGGTATCCGACGCGCATCCTCGTCGCCGAGGATAATCCGGTGAACCAAAAGGTACTGGGCCGCATGCTGGAAAAGCTCGGCTACAAGCCCGCCTTTGCCAACGATGGTCAGCTCGCGCTCACCGCGCTGCGCAACACACCGCACGACCTCGTGCTCATGGATATCGAGATGCCCAACATGGACGGCACGACCGCCTCGCGCGCGATCCGCGCGGAACTACCTCGCGAGCAGCAGCCCGTAGTGGTCGCCGTCACGGCCCACGCCATCGCCGGGACGCGGGAGTCATACCTCGATGCCGGCATGGACGATACGCTGACGAAGCCCATCCGCCTACCGGAACTCACCGCGCTGCTGAAACGCGTGCCGAAGCTCCGTCGTCCGCAGTAAGCCCTACTTCGCGGCGGCCTCGATCACGGCGCGATAAGCCGGCTTAGAGGCGTAGTTGTCGTCGAAAAGCAACGGATGCGAGGTGCGGCGCCAGGAGTCGCGATCCCGCAGGCCCCACAACGTGACCCGAGTCACGACCGCACGATTTTTCCGGAAGACGGCGAACAGCTCCGCATAGCGCTGGGCTTGAGCACTCAGCTCGCGGGCGGTGAGCGGAGCCGCAGGTGCATCCTGGGCTCGCGCGCCGACCGCACCAGTGACACCGGAGGCGACGCGGTTTACTTCGACGTCGAGCTCAGTGATGAGCACCTTCACCCCGAGCTGCGCGAAGAGCCGGATCGTCTCGTCGATGTTGGCCGCACTCGGCTGCGTGAGATTATAGTGACCTTGCAGACCCACGCCATGGATGGGCACGCCGCGGGCGCGGAGCGAGCGCACAAGTTCGAGAGCGGTGGCGCGCTTCGCATCGTCGGCATCGAGATTGTAGTCGTTGTAATAGAGCTCCGCCGCTGGATCTGCCTCGTGCGCCCACTGAAAAGCCGAGGCGATGAAGTCCGCCCCGAGCGTCCGATAAAAAATCGAAGGACGATAGCCGCCCCCATCCGCCACGACTTCGTTTACGACGTCCCAACCCTTGATCCGGCCGCGATAGCGCCCCACCACCGTCGAAATGTGCTCTCGCAAGCGACGACTCAGTTCCTCCTGAGTCAGGGTAGTCGTGGCGGCGCCCGGAGCCGCCACCCAAGCCGGCAACTGTTCGTGCCAGACCAGCGTGTGCCCGATGGTCCATAGGCCATGCTCGACCCCAAACGCGACATAGCGATCCGCTTGCGTGAACTCAAAGACACCGGGGTGCGGCTGGAGCGCGTTCCACTTCAGTGCGTTCTCGGGCGAGATGGTATCGGCCTCCCGTAAGACTAGGTCTCGGCCTGCCTGGTCGTCCCCCGCAAACTGCGCCGCGCTAATGGCAAAGCCGACGTGGAAGCTGTCCTTAAAAGCCGCCTTGAGTGTGGTCGGGCGCGCCGCGTCGCCGGCGCAGGCGAGCGTGGCACTCAACGATAACCCTATGAGAAGCTTGGTGAGAATGCCAATGAGCAAGACAGCCCGCGCAGCAAAGTGAAGGGAAATGGCGGGCGGTAAACTCACTCCCCCCGTCGGAGCGAATCTGCGGGAAATAACAGTGCGAAAGCCCCTTCGGCCGGACGTAGGTACAAACCGGATACACCCGCACAGAATAGACGCCGTCGTAAACTTAAACGTCACCCTCGAAGTCAACCTGCAGCGGCGACTTCGAGGATCAACGCCTTAAGACGAGCCACATTAAAAGGCTTCGTGAGATGGTGGAAGAAACCGGCCGAGCGGCTTTGCGCCACATCTTCGTCCATCCCGTAGCCGCTGACGGCGATGCCCTTCAATCCGTGGCGATCACGGAGTAGTCGCATCATCGCCAGCCCGCCCCCCTCATCGGGCAGGCCGAGATCGCTCACGACCACATCGAACTTATCGCGCGCCGCAATCTCCAGCGCCTCCGCCGCCGTGCCGGACGCTGTCACGTCGTTCCCCGCCAGCTGGAGAAACCGCGTCAGGATATTGCGGGTGTCGGTGTGATCTTCGACCAAGAGAATCCGCACTCGCACGGGCTGCGGCACTGGCGTCGCGACATACGAAGAGGCCGGACTCAGCCGGCTTGAAGATATGTGCGACACGAGCGGCAACTCCACGGTAAAGGCGGCGCCTTGATTCGCACCGCGACTCTCGGCGCGAAGGGCGCCGCCATGAGCCTGCATGATCGACGTGCTGATCGAGAGACCAAGCCCCAACCCACCGAACTCCCGAGTGATGTGCCGGTCGCCTTGCTCGAAGCGCTCGAACAGTCGATCCGCCTTTCGGGGATCGAAGCCGATGCCGCTGTCGCGCACTTCCACGCAAATCGCAGGGCCGGGCATATTCCAAGTCGTGATGGTGATGACGCCGCCGGCGGGAGTAAATTTTATCGCGTTGCGCACCAGATTCCACAGCGCCTGTTGAAAGCGGACATCGTCGCCGACCGTGGCGGTGGCCTGTGCATTGAGGCGGAAAACGAGCTGGTGATTTTTTAGCTCGAGCTCGGCCCGGCAGATCGCGACGGCGGACTGCACGGCGGCATGGACATCCATCGCGGCATTGCGGAGCTCGAGTTTGCCGCTCGCGATGCGGGTAATATCGAGGAGATCGTCGATGAGCCGAGCCTCCAATTCGATGTTGCGGCGAATCATCGTCAGATCGGATCGAATCGACGCCGGCAGCGCGGGATTTTTTTCCAAATCCACGGCCGCCATGAGCACCGGCGTGAGCGGGGTGCGTAATTCATGGCTCAGCGTGGCGAGGAAGGCATCCTTGGCGCGATTGCTGCGATCGGCGAGGTCCTTGGCCAACTTTAGTTCGAGCTGGTTTTTTTGCGCGGTGAGATCGGTCACCACGATGCACATGATATCCTGGTCCGGCGCGGGGAGACGGCTGGCCGTAAGATGCACCTCCAGCGTGGAGGAGCCGCGCCGCTGCACCACCGCTTCCCGTTTCACTGAATCCCGCCCCTCCGTAAATACGAGGGAGAGTTGCGCCCAGTCATCGCCGGTCAAATGGCTCGCGATCGGGCCGCCAATGACGCGCTCGAGAGGCATGTCGACCATTTCAGCGAAGCGGCGATTGCAATAGAGCACCAGTCCATCGGTCGAGGCGGTGATGGCGCCCTCCTGCATTTGCTCGACGTAAATGCGATACTTCTGGTCCGCACCGGCGAGGCTGTAAACTTGGCTGCCCGTCGCACCTTTGACGACGACGGCGTCGACCGAGCCGCTCTGAATGGCCTCGATGGTATCCTGCGCGTCGCGCAAACGATCCGTGAGCGCAGACAGATCGGCATGACTGATCCACTGACCCGGCTCTTCGCGAGCCGGACGAACGGGGGACGGTTTAGCGCGCGGCGCGCTATTTTTCGCCGCGGGAGAAACCTTTTTCTTCATACTTCCACCCACGTGGTTTGCGGCGAGTGCACGCCAATGTTGAGCCCGAGGAGAATTTTATCGCGATTAGAAAGATCACCAATCATCCGGCGCAACGGGGAGGGCGTCTTTTTGATCAAGGTCGGAGCGGCGATGATCTGCTCACTGATGGCGACCGCAGGCTGTTGATAAATATCGATCACTTCCAAGTCGTAGCGGCCGGCGAGGTACTCCTCACATAGCGAACGGACGTTGGCGATCGCGAGACCCGACCGGGGGCTCGTGCCCGTGACATACAGCTTGAGCTCGTAGCGCTCCTTGCCCGCGGTGTTGCGCAACAATTCCTCGAAATCTTCCGTCGACGTAGGCACCGCCTTCGCCTTGGGTTTGGACTTGGCGGGCTTTTTTTTCGCCGCAGGCGAGGAACGTTTTTTAGCAGACATTAGCTGGAAGGGATAAAGATGGGTGAGTGTCGCGACGGGCAGTTATATTCAGCATGGGGCAGGTCATCAGACCTCGAGGTCGCGCGTCGGCTTGGTGCCGCCCACTCGCCGGCTCTTCGCCGTCGCGCGGAGATCGGCCGCTTGTTGAGACGTCATGGAGCGCTGGCTGGCGAGCACGCGGCTGAATTCCTGTTTGTCCGCCTCGAAGCCTGCACGCAGCGCTTGAATCTGCGCCTCCACCGCCTGACGGCGGTGAGACAGCACGAGTTCCTTGCGATGCATCTCGTCGCGAATGGAAGTCGAAACCGCGAGGTCCTTGGCTTCCTGGATCAAACGCGCCGAGCCCGTCAGCACGCCCGACGGTCCGAGATAAGTCGGGACCAGGCGCACCCCGCGGGAAGTAATGAGAAATTCGCGCACTTGGTTGGAATGCGGCATGCCGCGCGACTTGAGCACGTACATGGTCCGATTTCGCTCTCCGCCGTTCTCCAGATCGCTCAGCAGCATCCAGGTATCGACGATTGAACTCATTCCCTCGTCGGTGGCGTCGATCGGTTTGCCGGCACTGACGAGGCTGATAAAGAAAGCCGTGATCCCTTTCTTGCGCAGGAAATCGATGAGCCGGATCAGCATGCTGTTGGACTCGTTCACGTTCCCGGCGGTCGAGAGATTCGTGACGGGATCGAGAATTACCACGCTGGGCTTAAACTCCTCGATCAGTCGGTGCAGCTTCACCAAGTGCATCTCCAATCCGTGCACAGTCGGCCGGCTCGCATGAAACTGCAGCAAGCCGCCCTCCACATGCGGGCGTAGATTCATCCCGATGGACCGCATGTTACGCAGGATCTGGGCCTCTGATTCCTCGAAGGAAAAGTACATGCACCGCTCTCCGCTGAGGCACGTGCGATGGGCAAGACAAGCAGCCACGCTGGATTTACCCGTGCCCGACGTGCCACTGAGCATCACCGTGCTCCCGCGGTAAAACCCTTTGCCGCCGAGCATCACGTCCAACTCCGGCACTCCGCTCGATACGCGTGCATTAGAGACATGGTAATCGAGTGAAACCGAACTGAGCGGCAAAACCGAAAGCCCGTGAATATCGATGAGAAAGGGATACTCATTGGCCCCGTGGGTGGAGCCGCGATACTTCACGACCCGCAGTCGGCGCGTGGACACCTGGCCGATGACCCGGTGGTCCAGCAGCACGACGCAATCCGAAACATATTCCTCCAAGCCATGCCGCGTGAGGCTGCCGTCGCCTCGTTCCGCGGTGATGATGGCGGTGATGCCTCGATTTTTCAGCCAACCGAAGAGTCGGCGAAGCTCCGCGCGTAAAATGGCCTGGTTATTGAGCCCCGAAAATAGCGATTCGATCGTATCGAGCACCACGCGCTTCGCGCCGATGCTGTCGATCGCATGCGCCAGTCGGATAAACAGTCCCTCCAAATCGTAATCGCCGTTTTCCTCGATCTCACTGCGATCAACGAAGACATAATCGAGGACGAGTTGCTTGCGCTCCACCATCTCCGCGATGTTGAACCCGAGCGAAAAGACGTTTTTGCGAATGTCGGCGGCGCTTTCCTCAAACGTCATCAACACCCCGGGCTCGCCATACTGCATGGCACCGCGCACCAAAAATTCCGTCGCCATCAGCGACTTTCCGCAGCCTGCGGAGCCACAGATGAGCGTCGGCCGCCCGAGAGGCAGGCCACCGCCCGTAATTTCATCGAAGCCCGTGATCCCCGTGGGAACTTTATCCAAACGATCAGAGTCAGACAAAGAGCGGAGTCGTTTGGAGGATTTGGCCATGTAAGTTGGAAGCGGAACTGATAACGACACATTTAGCGAGCATCAGTGCCTGACTTTCGCTTCGGTGGGCCAAATGGACTGTAAATTCAAGCCGTGGGCCGAGTTCTAACGCCGCTGGATGTCGTGTGCCGCGAAATGGGCCGGAGAAGCAGTTATTCGATTAAACATTAGCCCCGTGCGCAGCACGTTGGCCTAACGGAAATCGAGGCTCTCAATTTTTAACACCGGGGCGATCTCGTCGAGGCGACCAGATGGCTCCTCGACCTCGAGCGCGGTGGAAGACAAGCGGCTCCGACGGCACCCAATCGCGTGGCGACGCGGAGATGCCGCACGAGGAAAGCCCGAGATGAAGAAGGTAGTTCATGGGGTGAGAGGGACGGGAAAAGTGTGGCCTCTGCGCAGGATCGAGGAAGCGGGTGGAAGTATTGGGGGCCGAGCCCGCCGGGTCACTTTACCCGTTTCCCTCGCCGACGTTATTGCCCGAACAGGTAGTCACCCACTGGCACCGGTGATTTTGCTTCCACCGATTGCAACGTCCGCCCGGCGAAACCTGCGATCGCGAGTCAGGAGTACCCCCACCCGACCGAATCCCAACTCAGGTGCGCTCTACCTTCGCCGGCTGGTCTAGTATCACTCCGCGCGCGAGCAAACGGGCGCGGAGCGCGGAGTAATCGACGCGCTGCACGGCGCACGCGCGCTCGATTGCGAGGGTCGCAGCGACTCCGGCCGATTCCCCGAGCGTCATCCACACCGGCTCCATGCGAATCGAGGTCATTGCGATGTGGCTCGCGGAGCAGCACACCGGCACCAGCAGGTTTCGACATTCCTTTTCCCGCGGGACGATGGCGCGGTAGGGAATGGGGTAAATGCCGCGCTGAGACTCGTTGAGATAAAGCATCGAGAAATCGCCTCCCTGCAACGCCACCTTGCCGTCCCGAGCGGAGGTCGCATACGGCCAATCGTCGACCCCGTAGGAGGCGAGTCCCACGCCATCGGACACCGAGGTCTCTCCGGCCACATCGTGTTGTGTCACGACATAATCCGCGATCATGCGGCGCGCTTCGCGCACGTAGAGTTGATGAGGCCAGCCCGCAGTGTCGTCAAAGGCGCCGGCGGCGAGTCCGACCTGCGTCGCCCGATCTCGATGGGCCGGCGGGACACTGGGGTCGGTGCGCAGGAAATGGGTAAGCCCGCGCAGAAAATCCTGATGAAACTTCCAGATGCGCGCGCGGGCGGACCAATCACCGTCGGGGTACGTCGCGTTGGAGCCATAGACCACCTGAGACAGAATGCTGCGGCTCAGATTGCCCGCCGCCAGCGAGTAAACGACGGGACGTTCGGCTTCGTACGCGCCGAGGCTGTGCATTTTCCGACCGGCCAGATCTACTCCGGATTGAAAAAGGCGCCGATAAAGCTCGAACGTTTTCGGGTCGTAATCGTCCGGAGCCACGATGGGCAGGCGGTCCGGTGCGACGGTAAAACGATACCGGAAGCCGTAGCCCATCGTCAGTCGGTCCGCACTGCCCGCTGGCTGCGGAGTAACATCCTGTAGGAGCGGCAGCAGCCCGGAGCGGGGCTCGCCCGGTTTGAGGTACGGATCGACGGCGTAGAGTACGTCGGGCCTTACGCCCGCGAGGGACTCATTGTAGCGGGTCGTAGCTTCTCGTCCCCAAGTGTAGTCGACGCCGGCCTTTGCCATCAGGTCGCCCTCGTAACTGGCGTCGATGAAGACCCGCGCGGCCACCGTCACGGCGCCGCGAGTTCGCGGTGCGGCGACGGGGCAGCCGAGCCGATCCGGCGGGGCGAAATCGAGTCCGATGGCCTGCAGCCGATTCCCCTCCGAGGCGACCGAGCCGAGGCGATGCTCGTAGAGGACGCGAATCCCTGCGTCGCGCACCAATTTTTCAAACGATGCGCGATACTGCTGATCGTTCAGGCCATCGCGCAGCACCTCGCGCGCGAGTCCGCCCACCGCCTCACGGCGGCCCCAGTCGATGTGCATCAATCCGCCGCCCGTCATGCCGCCGATCCAGCGGCTCGGCTCCACGATCAACGCGCGGAGGCCGGCCTTCGCGACGGCCAGCGCCGCGGCGATGCCGCTGGCGGTGCCACCGTAGATGCACACATCCGTATCGATTGCCTCCGCCGGAGCGGCGGGCAATCGCAGCGCCGCCGCGAGCGTCGCAACGCTCGAGGCGACGAGGAAATCCCTCCGCTTCATCGGGGGCGTGGCAGTGGGCCGGCCTTCCCAGCGTGGCGAGGATTGATCAGCGGGTGCGTGCATCGAAATAATCTACCAGTGAATAGATCTGCGCGTTGAGCTCGCGCATCGCATTTGTCAGCGGCTTGTACGGCTCGAAGCGCAAATTTACGATGCCCTTGTTCGAGTCGATGTTCGACGCACCGGCCTTCGAATCATTGGGGTCGTTATCCTGGTACTTGAACCAGTGCCACCCGACGCACCCCGGCGATTCGAGGAGCCCGAGCGCGAAGTTTTGATAAAACAGACCGCGATCCGCCTGCGTTTTGACGACCCATCCGGCGCCGGTCGTATTCGGAAATCCTGAGTCCATGCCTTTCGCGTACCATTCGGTGATCAGAAACGGGCGGCCAGAGAGCTCGGTCCAACGCTTCATCAAGTCCGCATCGGGAGTCCATGCATGGTAGTAGTTGATGCCGATCACATCGAGATGTCGGCCACAGGCAGTGAAGAGCGCCTTGGCGCGCAGTGCTCCCCCATGCAGGCGCGGCCCGAGGCAAAGATGATTCGGGTCGTAACGCCGAATCGCGGACGTGGTAACCGAAAGGTACCGATCAGCCATGTAGCCGAGGAACGCGTCCCGCATCTCGTCGCTGATCCCCGTTTCGCCGGGATGCGCGGTGCGATAATCCCGCAGCCAATTCTCCGCCGCGATGCGGCCAGCATCGGCGGCGGGGAGCTGTAGGAAATTTTCGAGCGCCATCCGCTGAAAGGGCAGCTCGTTGTCCGAAAACGTTCCCAGCAGCCAGCGGTCATCGCGGGTGTCGGCGAGGGGCCGGGCGAACTCGTTGCAGAAAACGGCGAACTCCGGATCGAAGACCGGCATCGCATCGTGCGGATAGCGCCACTTTCCGCCTTCCAGCCGGAGCGCCCCTTTCTTTGAGGCATAGGTCGCCATGAAATTCAGCAAACGCGTGTAGACCACGGGATGCTCACGGGTCGGCACCGCGACGGTATCCGACCACGCGCCGAGGCCATTAAATCCGTTTTCCCGCAGCATCGTGACCGTCTCGGCGGCCCACGCGGTGCGACTGACGCCGGCGGATTTCTCCAGGCGCTCCGGTAAGGTGACGGCGACCACCCCGGTGTTGATGAAACGATAACCGTCGGGATCAATCAGCCACCAACGCGGGCCCTGGCGTTCGATGCGGAAGAAACCCCTGGTGGCTTGAGGTTGAACCTTGAGCCCCCCGAAAGGCGAGAGCGCAGGTGCAGCCGTGGGTCGATAGTCCGGCAGATCGGCGAGCGTGCGCGTGGGATACTCTTTCCACGGACTCGACGGGGTCATGTACGCGGCGCTGACCGGCGGTGTGGCCGCGAAAGCGGATACGGTAAAGCCACCGGCCAAGGCTAGCATCTGCAGTGCAAACAAGGGTCTCATAAAATCTCGGTACGTGGTCGACGGACAAACGAGGCGAACGGCACGGCGCAGGTCTCCTCCGAAGTGTGTGAATCATGGCTCACGGCTGGCGGCCCCTTTGGCCTCGCCCGGGAACCGGCGCTGCATGACAAGCAATTCCCCGCCCGCGAGGAGAAAGGGACCGAAGCCATGAAGGTCGCCGCGAATTCGCGGCCGGCCCAGATAGTAAGCCGCATCCCCGATGTCGGTCGATCCGCAGACGTCGATCACGTCTCCGTCCGGAGTGACCTTCGTCACGAGCGCATTCCAACCCCGGCGCGCATCCGCAGCGAACGATTGATCAAGCCAACCTTCATTTACGCCGCGCGCCAAACCGTAGACAAACATCCCCGTCGATGACGTCTCGATCCAGGAGTCGGGCCGGTCCATGAGTTGGTGCCAGCCGCCCGCCGCATCTTGGGCTTGCCGCAGCGCCCGCGCATGCGCGGCAAAGGCCGCGAGCGCCTCCGCCCGACGAGGATGATCGCGGGGAAGCGCCGAGAGGAGTTCCACTTGGGCGAGCACCAGCCAGCCATTGGCGCGCCCCCACACCTCACCGAGAGGCCGTCCAGCTCCCACATCCCAGCCGTGGCGATAGAGCCCCGAATCACTTGCCCGCAGACGGTCGAGCGTCCCGAGCACCTGGGTGGCCGCGCGATCAAGATACTTGGCGTCTGCCGTAAGCCGGAACATCCGGACAAAATAGGGCACCACCATGTAGGGATCGTCCCCCATCAAGCGGCCACGAGCGCGATGCAACGTCCCATCGGGCAAATGCGCACACTGCGCGAGATACTTGGACACGCGATCAAGGTACGGCGCGTAGCGCGCGTCCTGGGTCGCGGCGAAGCGCTCCACCACCAGCGGCGCGAGCCCGGTGTGCCACAAATCGGTGAGCCGAAAATGGAATGCGATCGGCGACAGGGTGCCGTCTCCCGCCGGCGGGGCCTTGAGCCCGGCGGCCAACTGGCGCTCAAAGTAGCCGACGTGCGAGTAAAAGAAATCGAGATTGCGCTCCCCGTAATCGCGGTAGGCCGGATCATCGAGGGCCAGCGCCGTCCGCCGCATGCCATCGGTGAGCAACCACGTTTGGTAAAACCACGCGTTGAACTTGCTCTCGATCCCAATGGACGCCCGCATCGGCAGCGCATCGCTTTCGGTGAAGGTCTCCCCCGTGCTTCGGTCGAGCAAGCGGCGAGTCGTTTGGCGCATCACCGCGTCGGCCACGCGCCGGAGCATGGCTTCGTCGGGTGCGATCGGGCGCGGGGCGACCTCAGTCGCCGCCGCAGCGGAAACCAGAGCCAGGAGGCCGAAGAGCAAGAAGGTGCGGAGCATGGTGGCGGACCAGTCTTAGAACGTTCCCTTAAAGCCCGCCACCGCATTAGCGCCGTACTGGACCCAGCGGGTGCCACGCGCATAGCTGGGGGTGTTCGGACCGTAGGCATCCTGGCGCCAAGCCACATTGGTAATATTGCGAATGTTCGCGGAAAAGGCGAACCGCGGCGTGAGCCTGATCTCGCAATTCACATCCAGTGCAGTGCGCGGTGTCCGCTGGTTGCGCGTGCCCTCCTCGACGTTGGTGCCCGTGATGAGCCCGAGAGGCGTGCGGCCCAAGTGGTTCCAGTTCGCGCGCAGGGTAAAGCGAGGCAGCGTGTAGGTGAAGCCGTAGTTCACCGTCAGGGGTAGAAACCCGTTCAGCGTATTGGCCGCCGCGCCTTCGACCCGCAGGGTGGTGGCGTTGAAGTTTACGAGCACGTTGCCCCATCGCTCGGGAATCCAGGGGAGCGTATGGCGATATTCGTACTCCACGCCGCTGACGCGAGCGTCGCCCACATTCGTCGTGGTTACGACATCGTAGTTCGCATAAGTATCGTCGAAGCCCCATTCCGCGAGTTGCGCAGCCGTGACGGGAGCGCGCACCGAGCCGAAGAAGTTGGAAATATCTTTGCGAAAAACGCCGATCGACAAGACACCGGGCTTGGCGAAGTAGTACTCCAGCCCCAAGTCGAAGCTATTGGAATACCACGGGCGCAGGCCGATGTTCGTCACGGTGATCGTGGGCGTGCTCGTGGTGACGGTCGGATCCGTGGCGCTGATCGACGGAATGATATTGGAAAGTTGAGGGCGCGTGATCGTGCGAGCGTAGCTCCCGCGCAGCATCAACCGCTCGGTGAGGAGGTAGGTGGCATTGAAACTGGGATAAAAATCGCCGTAGTTGCTTTTCGCATACGAACCCCGGTCGACGTATTGGAGCCGGGCAAGGGCGGCCGCATCACCGGCCACTTTTACGGGCGTGCCATTGGCCGCGCGGATGATCTTCCCGCTCGAATCCTTCTGATACGTCCGCGACAGGTCGTTGAGCACGCCCCACCCTTCGTTCAGCGTCGCTTCATAGCGGACGCCGCCGACGAGCTTCAGACGGTTTTGCAATAACGAGACGTCGCCGCGGAAATAACCGGAGAGCACATGCTCGTTCACCTTTTGCGAGGCGGTCGCCTGCGAGGAAATGGCCGTGGCATCGTTGGCCGTCCAATACTCCGGCCGCGAATTGAGCAAGGCGTAGGACTTTTCCGGCGCGGGCCGCTGGGGCCGACCCAAGCCGAAGGGAAGGCTGATCCGAGACCAGGAGTCCGAAACGAGATCATAGCGCGAAGCCGCATCATCGGCCGAGTTCGCCACCCGGTCGGGGCCGACGAAGGTATAGGTGGAGGTGCCGCCGACGAAATCGCGCGACTCACGCCGCCAATCGAGGCCAACCTTGACGCGTGTCGGCACGCCCCACTCCACACTGCGCGCCGCGCTGATTCGCGCGGAAGCCGTCGCGTTGCGCGTCAGCCCGGTGGGCGACGTAGTGGCCGTGGTGATACGGTAGTTGCCGAGATTCTGCCAGTCCCACGGGGCTCCCGTCGAAGACTGGGAGGTGATCGATCGCGGGATCGAATCCTGGATGCCATCCAGGCCGAGCGTCACGCCGGTGGCGGAGAGGTTGATCGTTTTGATCACCCCATCCTTCCACGTGTAATCGCCGGCCCAGCTTTCGGAAAAGGAGGCGCCGTCCTCGATGCTCCAGGTGGAGCCGTTGTGGCGATGCTTCACCTGCAGATTGTAGCTGTTGGCCACGCGATCGAAGCTGCTCATCGCATGCGTGATCGAGCTGGCGCCCAAGCCGCTCTGCACCGACGTCGGGCTAAAGCTGCGGACATCCGAACGGGAACCGATGACACTGAGGGTTTGTAGATCTTGGTCCACGATGGCGCGCTGCCAGTTGTACTGCACGCCGATGTTGATCACGTCGCGCGGCGCCGGCCGCCAGTCGAGCGTGCCGCCGACAGAACGGCGGTGCATCTGCCGCAAACCGTTTTGCAGGCCGACCGAGCGCAGAAACGGACGATCCGCCGTCGTGAGCGACGTGCCACTCTGGGTGGGTGACCACGTCGAGGTCAGCACCGGGTCGGGGGTGAACTGGCTGGAGCTCACCGCACTCAGCGTGAATCCGAGGTTTTTGCCCAACGGCTTCAGATAGTTCACGTCGAAGCCGGGAAAGACTTTGTGATTCGGCCCTTGCGACGAAGGCGTGCGACCGAGCGAGAGGTAGTCGCCCCCATCCCAGCGACTAAGGTTCGCACTCAGGTTGGCGCGATAATTTAGGATGGGCTTGGACCGCTCGAAGGCATTTCGCGCGACGATATTAATGGAGCCACCGACCGAATCGGCGCGAGTATCGGGCAGCGGCGATTTAAGCACTTCGATGCGCGCAGCGTTGTTCAGCGAGACCTGATTGAATTCCGTTTCCCGCCCGCCGGTGCTCGTCGCCATCGGCGCGCCGTCAAACAGCACTGGCGTGCCATAGTTGGGCAGGCCGCGCATGGAGACGAACCGGGGATCGGAGCCATTGTAGCCGATCGCCACGCCGGGCATCTGCTTGAGCAACTCAGCCGCATTCGCTTCCGGAGAGTCGCCAAACTCGTCCGCGGAAATCACATTGACCAGATTGGCGGCGTTGCGTCGCTCATTGAGGGCGATCGCACTGCCGTTGATCTCGCGTTTCGACTCGACGACGAAGCTGCTCAATTGCACGACCGACGACTCCGCGCCGGGTTTTGGTTGCCCATCGATCGCCATCGAAAAATCCACCAACGACGGCGCCGAATCGGAGACGACGATGGCCTTCGTCTGGGGGGCGAAGCCGGCGACCTCCACGCGCACCGTGACTGAGCCCGGGGAAACGCCCTCGAAGCGAAATTCCCCGGTGTTGTCCGTCAGTCCTTCGCGGCCACTCTCCGTCAGCGTCACCCGGGCATTGTTCAGGTAACTACCGCCGACGGCGTTGACCACGCGACCGACCAGGCTCGCGGCGTTGAGACTCGGGGCCAAAGCGACGCCGACGAAGGCGCTCGCGACGACAAAGCGAAGCCTAACTAACGCCGAACGGAGCCGTCCGGCCGCAACAAGAGAGATCATGGGGTAGTGGGGGTTGGGAGACACGTAAGAAATACGCTAATTCCCCCCTCCTGCCTATTACCTGATCGGGTAGCGGCGGCTCGCTAACAGACTCAACCCGAAGTTCAGGCCTTTAAGAGGCCGCGTTCAAATCCCCGCGCGACCGCTTCGGCCCGATCGGCGGCCTCGAGCTTGGCCAACAGCGCGCTCACGTGCGCCTTGGCGGTGTTTTCGGACACACCTAGGAGTCGACCGATTTCCGAATTGGTAAACCCCTGCCGCACGAGGCCGAGTACCTCAAGTTCCCGTCGCGAGATCGACGGCCCGGCGGTTTCGGTGGAGAGAAGCTCGGCGACGGCGCGCCCGACGATTTGCCGCCCCGCGTGCACTTCGCGGATGGCGTGGAGCAGCTCCGTCGGCGCGGCGTGCTTGGTCACGTAGCCCAGCGCCCCAGCGGCCAGCGAGTGGCGGACCTCCTCCGGCGCTTCCGAGGACGTAAGGATGAGCACCTTGGCCGCGGGCGATTCCGCCTTCAGGCGCGTCAGGGTCTCGATGCCATCCATCCCCGCGAGACACAAATCGAGCAGGAGTACGTCGGGCTGGAGACGTCGCCACAATTCGAGCGCAGCACGGCCATCGCAGCCTTCACCGACCACCTCCAAGCCCGGGGCGGAGTTAAGAAAATTCGCCAAGCTCGCCCGTAAAACCACGTGATCGTCGACAAGGACTAGGCGGATGCGCATAGGCGATAATCCATGATTGGCGCTGCGCGTGCAATTGCCCAAACGGCTAATCGCGCTCACTCCACCGTGCGATCATAGGCGCGGACCGGAACCTCCAGTGTCACGGTGGTCCCCTGCCCTTCCGCACTGGTCACGGAAACCTTTCCGTCCAGGCGCTCAATTCGCTCGCGCAGGCCCACGAGGCCGAAATGCCCCTGGGCCGGACCTCGTTGCTGACCGAGCGTGAAGCCGCAGCCGTCGTCGGTAATCGTCAGGCAGACGTGATTCGCACTCCCCCAAAAAAGGCGGACGGTCAGGACTTTGGGCTCCCCGTGGCGCACGGCGTTTCGAATGGCTTCTTGGGCGGCTAAAATCAAATTCCCGGCCACGAACTCCGGCAGCCCCGACACCTCCTCGCCGATCTGCAAATCGTACGAGATCGGCTTCTGAGCCGTCTCGCGCGCCAGGATGGACCGCAGGGTTTCGCCCAAGTCGGACCCCGCGAGGGGATGACTGCGCAGCGCCCAAACCGAGTTCCGCAGTTCACTCACCGCCAGATCGAGAATGCGCCGCGCCACGGCGAGCCGGGGCAGGAGCGCCGGGGTACGCTCGGTCGCCTCGGCCTCGCAGGCGCCGATCTCGAAGCCAATGCCCCCGAGCGTTTGCAGCAGCGTGTCGTGTAAATTGGCCGCGAGCCGATTGCGCTCTCGGATCGTGGCTTCAAATTCAACCGCCGCGTCCCGCCGGGCACGAATTTCTCCGGCGAGTTGCTCCGTCTTGAGCCGCACCCGGCGCCGCAGTTGCCAAATCCACACAAGAGCGAGCACCAACGCCAACGTGGACAACCCCACGACGGTCAAGAGCCGGGGCGGCGTCCACCACGAAGGAGCGCTGAGGACGACCACATCGTCCGGCCCGCGCAGAATCAACGACACGCGATTCGGCACGAGCGAGAGCCGCGAGCGCGGCGCGTCGACCGAAGCGTATTCCAACTGCGCGATGCCAGTCAGCGCAATCTCACTGCCGGGCAGGAGTCGATCCAGCAGTGCGCTCTGCGGGCCGGTGAGTTCCGCCATCACGATCTCTCCCGCGCGCACGGTCAGGAGCTGCCGCGAGACTTTGCGGGGATCGAACGGCGTCTGCACCGCGAGCAGACGAGCGGGAAAAGTAATCAAGTGCCCATCGTAGTCTCGAGGAGTCGCCCGCCTCGCATGGGTCAGCGACTCCCGATTCAAGCGCACGATCTCCTCCGGCCCGATCGCGTGGGCGGGCGGGATCGTGCCCCCGGAGATGCGCCGGACTTGCGCTTCGACGATGCCGCCGATGAATCGACTCATTTCAGGAAAGCCCGAGACCTCGACCTGATCACCCGCCGCGAGTGGAACGTCGGAACCAGTCCCGACGCGCACCGCGGTGTCACCGTCCTGCAAAAACAAAAATTCCCCGGGCGACACAAATGTCACCGTGCCCGTCACGCGCAATCGATGCGGCCCAAAGGGCACCCGGTTGTAAGCGAGAATTCGATTGAGCGGAATCTGCGGCGCCGCGAACGCGGGGGTCGCGGGCTTTTCGACCACCAGGTCTCCGGTCTGCGCCGCAAACACCCGGGGCATCGTCATCTCTCCGCGGGTGTTAAAGCGTGAGGTCGCCACGCCCGTCACCCGCACTTCGGCGTCGAGCAGTTTTTCCGGCTCTTGCAGGCTGCGCTCGGGGAACTCGACCGTGACAATGCCTGGATCGGTGTTCAGCCGCAGAATCCATGAGCCCGCCCCGAGACGGACTCCTTGGATCACTCCTTTTACTTCCACCAGGATACCGTCGTCGGCCCCACTAAAGAAGCGCCCGGCCACGATCGGCCGCGGCAGCGGCGGCGGAGCACTTCCATAGAGCCGCACATTGATCGGCATGATGCCGGGAGCAAAAGCCCCGGGCAACGTCACGCCCTCGACCTCCAAAATGTCGCCCGGTTTGGCGCGCTGCATGATCCTGGGATCGCCCTGCCAAATCTTCTGCGCCCGCGCTTCGTTCATGTGCAGCCATGTGCCCGCCTCATCATCTTGAATCGTGATGCCCCACGCCGTTTTCCACGCGACCACCCCGCGCACCAGCACCGGCAAGGACATTCCCGCCTGCTCTGCCGTGAGGTCACGAACATCGGCGATCCGCGTGATGGGGGCTGGGGCCGCCCGCAAACCGATCACGCCGAAGAAAAGCACCAGCACAAAAAAAGTGGGAAGCCGGGCCATCGTGATTATTTCCAACCCTGCGATGCCGGTCACACGAAAAGCAATCGCGAAGTGGTTTGCCCGCTGGTAGCGGGCGGCTGATGGGCGGCGGCAGCCGCATCATGAACAATATGCTCGAGTCCGCCACTGCGGGCCCGCGCGCGATCGGCGACCGCCTGACCACGGTCGCGCGGAGTGGCACGAGGCTGTACCTATTTTTTCTCTAGGCGGTCACGCTCTCGGGCCCCGACAATCCCCTCCCCCTCCTCACGCGCTGGCGTGCGCGTACGTTCTGCACGCGTCGATCCGGGGGTCGCGCGCCTCTTAACGAGGCGACTTTGGCTCCGGGAACGGCGAAGCCATGATTCTCGCGGTGGGTGCCCAGATATCACTGTACTGGCAAGAGTCGTGAGATGGCGGAGGGCCGATGCCAACTTTGTCGACGAGGTTGTAAGGGCTGCGCGGATTGTCCTCCAGTTTCTTCAGCGCCCACACCATCCAACCGATGTCCTCTTTCGCGAAGACGGCCATCATGCCGGACTGGAACTGGCGGCAGACCGTCTCGCTCTTGTTCCACTGCGTCGCGCCAAACTCGGTGCAGAGCACAGGCACTTGATGCGCGTCGCGAAAGGCGGTCACCTGCTTTTGAACTTTCCACGGGTGATCGTCTTCGGGGTAATCATGAAAGGAAAACACGACGTTGTGATAAGGCGCATCCACCGACGACGCCGTCGGCCCCCACGTGGCCTCCATGCTCCGGGAGTGCGACCAGTTATGATTGCTGAGGATGACGATGTGGCGGGTATCGACCGTGCGGATGGCCTTGAGGCAACGCGTCAGTTTTTCGCGGGCGTCCTCCGGCTTAAGATCGTGGGGCTCGTTCATGATCTCGTACCCGAGCACAAAAGGCTCATCGCGATAATGGGTCGCCACCTTCACCCACGCATCCGTCCACGCCTTGATGTCGGCCTCATCCCACAGTTTGGCTTTCTGTTTTTCCCGCGCGGTCTTCTCATCGATCTCGGCACTGAGATACTCATGGCCATCGAGAATGACATAGATCTTTTGCTCGCGCGCGGCCCGCACGACTGGGTCGATGAAGTTCTTGATGTGCGCCTCGAGATCGACCGGGGCCGTCGGCTTGTTGTTAAAATATTTCGTGTAGAAGCAAAGACGGACAGTATTGAGATGGTGCGCCTTGCTGAATTTCATGACCTCCGTGTCCTGCGCCTTGATGATGACATCGCGCGCGTAGCCGATGCCCACCGGGATAAAGGGCCGCTCCCCGCCTTGGCTCGCGGCTGAGGTCATGATCTTGCTGCCTTTAACGTGCAGCCACGCGTAGTCGTCGGGGCCAGGCGCAGATTGGGCGATTATCCCCGGGGTGAATGCGCTCGCGAACAGCGCAACGGAAAAACAGCGAAGCCAAGAAAAGGCGGAGGTCATGAATGAGGGTGCTTACAGTTTCCACTCGATCACTTGCCCGCGCTCGAGGAGGCGACGCTGGAGTTCTTTAACGTCGATGCCTTGCACCGACGATTTCGTTCGGATGGCCTGCGCGGCAGCGACACCGGCCGACTCGCCCAAGACAGAGAACACCGGCTCCATCCGGGCGGAGGCGTAGGCGATATAGCTGGCGGAGAAGCAGACCGGGACGATCAGGTTGGTGCATTGCTCGGCCTTGGGCACGATGGCGCGGTAGGGCATGGCATAGGGGCGCTTGGTGCCGAAGGCGCCGCCGAGAAACATATTACCCTCGGTCGCCACGCCCATCTGCCCCGTCTTCGGATCGGCCACGGCATAACGCCGCACCGGGTAGGTATCGACGCCGTAGAGCGCGAGGCCCACGCTGTCTGCTACGCTTGTCTGGTTGAGCACATCGGCGTGGGTCACGATGTACGCGGCATCCATGCGCCGGCTGATGCGCACGTAGAGCTGATGCGGCCAGCCCTGGGTCTCGGGGTGGAACGTTCCGTCGAAGCCGAGCGCCTCGGTCTTCTTGCGGAATTCCTCCGGCACGCGGGGATCGGTGCTAAGAAAATGGTGCAGCCCCGCGAGGTAATCGATGTGACCCTGCCAAATGCGGGATCGAGTCGCCCAATCCCCGTCTTGATAAAAGCGCGACACCCCGAGCGGCGCGATGCTCACGAGGGAGGCGCGTTGGTAATTGTAATCGCCGCTGTTGGGCCAGCCCGGGAAAAGGCCGCCGAGGAGTTTCATCAGCTTCGCCTTGTCGGCGGCATTTTCCTGCACGAGTTTCGCCACGAAGCGTCCGACTAACTCGAATTGTGCCGGCGAGTAATTCGCCGGCGGCGGAATTGCCACGCGGCGGGCGGGATCGCTCGTTACGTAGTAACGGAAATTATAGGCTTGGGTGTAGTCGTCGCCGGCCCCCAATGGTTTACCATGGTCGGCATCGACATACGGCAACAAGCCCGAGGCGGGATCGCCAGGCCGGACATAGGGATCGAGTGCGGTCCAGTTGGTCGGGGCGTTCACGCCGGCGGGCTTCTCATTGTATTTCGCCGCGGGTTCACGGCCGGTGAAGTACTTCACGCCAGCCAGAGCCATGAGGTCGCCCTCGTAGCTGGCATCGATGAACACTTTGGCCGTCACCGCCAGTTCGCGGCCGGGAACCGCCTTGGCCGCGGGCACGCCCAACGGACCGGGCGGCGCGTACTCGAGGGTGATCTGCTGGATGCGCCCGTCCGCCTTCGCCGCGCTTTTCACGCGGTGCTCATAGATGACAGCGATGCCCTCGCGCTTCAGCCACGCGAGGTACGACTCGCGAATCTTCAGGGGATCGTTGCCGAGCGCGAAGACCACCGACTGCGTGAGACCGCCGACTGCGCGCGGCTCGGGGCAATCCTGCTTGGGCTTCAGGCCCGCGCCGAGAATGCCCCCGACCCAGCGGCTCGGCTCGACGAGGAGGACCGTGCGCCCTTCTTGTTTCGCAGTGACGGCCGCCACCACGCCCGACGGTGTGGCGCCGTAGATGCAGACATCGACCTGACGGCCAGTTTCGGCCGCACGAGCACACACGACGAGAGCGAGGAAGACGAGGCAGCGCCAAGTGAAGTTATACATGGGTAAATAAAGACGATGCGGTTAAAACGAGCCTTTGACGCCGAAGATGCCCTGCGCGCCGAAAAGATCCCAGCCGGTGCCGCGCGCGTAGGCGGGCGTGGCGGGCCCGTACACTTCCGTCACCCACGGCGCGTCTGTGAGGTTGCGCAGGTTGGCGAAGAGGGCGAGGCGCTTGGTGAGCCGCACCTCGGCGCTGAAGTCGAGGGAAAGGCGAGGGCTCCTAAACTGGTAACTGCCGGGAGGCACATTGACACCGGTGACGGCACCAAGACGCTGCCGACCACGGTAATTCCAATTGAGCTTCAGGGTATAGCGCGGACGACTCAGGGAGATTCCCCAATTGGTGGTCCGGCGCACGAAGCCGGAGAAGTCCGCCGTGCTGGCCCCCTCGAGGTGCAGCATCGTGCCATTGGCGAAAATCGACAATCCTCTGGCCCACGTGGGGAGCATCGTAAGAGCCTGCCGGTATTCGGCCTCGACGCCGCTGACGCGAGCCGAGCCGACATTCTGCATCGTGATGATATCGTAGTTGAGGTAGGACTGATCGAATCCGTATTGGTCCAGCAAAGCGGGAGTCGCCGGCTCGCGCACCGAGCCAAAGAAGTCGCTGATATCTTTGCGAAACACCCCCAGCGAAATTATTCCCGGTTGATCGAAGTAGTATTCGAGGGCGACATCGTAGCTGTTGGAAGACCACGGCTTGAGCGACGTATTGCTCACCGTGATGGTGGGGACACCGGTCGAAGCGGGATCGCTCGCCGTGGAGGACGGCACGATATTCGTCAGCTGCGGGCGCGTGATCGTGCGCGCATAGCTCGATCGCAGGAGAAACTTCTCCGTGATTTGGTAAGTGACATTCAAGCTCGGATAAAAATCACCGTAGTCGCGCTTCGCATGCGCGCCTCGGTCCTTGTACTGGAGTTTCGCCAGCGTGACCGCGTCGCCCACGATCTTCACGGGGCGGCCCGCGGAATCGCGGATAATCTGGCCGCTGGCGTTGCGCTGATACGTGGCGGCAAGATCGTTCAGCAGCCCGTAGCCTTCGTCCATGGTCTCCTCGTAACGCACGCCGCCCGCGAACTTCAGGCGGTTCTGCAACAGGCCTAAGTCGGCCCGCAAGAATCCGGCCGCGACGGTCTCGGTGAGCTTGCGAGACTGGGTGGCTCCCGACGAGATCGTGGACGCCTCGTTCTTGGAAAAATAGTCCGGATGCGCGAGGAGCAGCCCGTAGGTTTTTTCGGCGGAGGGCTTCTCGACGCGACCCAAGCCGTACGGCATATTGACGCCCGCATAGTCGGTGAACACCAAATCGTAGAGACCGATGCGGTCATCGGCCGTGCCGGCAACGTGGTCTGGGCCCACAAAGGTCCAGGTGTCCGTGGGATTGCGGAAATCGCGATCTTCCCTCCGCACATCGAGCCCGCCCTTGAGGCGAACCTTCAGCGGGCCCGCGAGGGTGCGCGCGAGATTGGCATAGGCGCTCGAGGTGGAACTCTGTTGCAGGCTGGGGCTCGTCGTCGCGCTTTCGAGCGTGTAGCCCGCGAGCTGATGATAATCCACCGGCACATTCGCCGTGCTACGAGTGGTGATTCGCGCCGGCATCGAGTCGGCGATCCCATCGTAATTTAGCGTGAGCGTGGGCAGCCGAGCCGTGATCGCACGGACCACGCCGTCATCCGTGCCGCGAAATCGGGAACTCGATCGCGAATACGCCATGCCGCTCTCGGCCGACCAGATCGGGCCGTTGTGCCGATAAGTGAGGCGGAGATTATAGCCAGTGCCGATTTTGTGCTGGTAGGTGATCGTCTGGCTGACGCGGGCCGCTCCCGATGCGCTCTCGAGGGAGGTCGGGCTAAATGCAGTGGGCGCTGCATTGCGACTGCCCGTGGGATCGAAGAGGAGGTCGTTGTTGACGACTGTCGTGTCGAAATTATTCCACTGGCCGGCGAGGCTGACGACATCCCGCGCGCTGACACGCCAATCGAAGGTCGTCCCCACGGACCAGCGATAGAAATCCTTCGGTGCGTCGCGCACCGTGTAATTGCCGAGGAAGGGCTTGTCCGCCGTCGACAGCGTGCTGGTTGCACTGGTGGGCCGCCATTGGGAGGCGGAAAACGATTCAGGCGTAAACTGATTTGATGTCATCGCGCTCAAGGTGAACCCGAAGGTCTTGCTCACGGGATTGACGTAAGTGAAATCGGCGCCGGGTTTTACTTTCACCGTCGCTTTGCGACCAGGGCCGGCGGTCTTTTTCAATGAGACATAATCGATCCCTTGGGCGTTGCTGAAATTGGCATTCATGTTCGCTCGGTAGTTGAAGACCGGTCGCGAGTTTTCGAAGGCACTCTTCAGAACCATGTTGACCGAGCCACCGATGGTGTCGGCGGGAGTATCGGGGAGCGGAGACTTCGCGACTTCGATGCGCGCCATGTTGTTGAGGGACACTTGGTCGAACTCCGTACCACGCGAGAATCCGGCGGAGGCGCTCGCCATGCGGTTGCCATCGATCATCACGGCCGTCCCGAAATTCGGCATGCCTCGCACCGAGACGAAACGCGCGTCGGCGCCCGTATAGTCGATCGAGACGCCGGGGAGGAATTTCACCAGTTCGCCGACGTTGCCTTCCGTGGTGTCGCCAAACTCATCGGCCGCCACGACATTCTTGAGGTTCGCCGCCGCGCGGCGCTCGTTGAGTGCGATGGCGCTGCCGTTCATCTCGCGCTGGGCCGCCACCACAAAGCTGTTCAGCACCACGGCCTCGCTGGCGCCGGCCACCGTCCGCTGGTCGAGGCTCAGGCCGATATTCAGCGTGGCCGAGGTACCCGCGGCGAGCGCGACCGTCTTGGCCTGCGGCGCGTAGCCGCTCACCGTGGCGCGGACCGAGACCACGCCCGTCGGAAGGTTATCCAAGCGAAACTCGCCGAAATTATTGGTGCGCGTTTCGACCGCGCTACCCTCGACGGTCACCCGCGCATTATTGAGATATTCGCCGCTATCGAGATTGTAGACCCGACCTTCGATCACACCGGAATTTGCGGCGGGCTCCGAGGCCGGGGATTTACTCACGGGGCGGTCGCTTCCCATCTTCTGCGCCGCCCCGTCGGCGTTTGGGTCGGCCTCTTTTTTCACGGAGAACGCTCCGGTCTTTTCATCCTGGATCACTAACAGTCCCGTACCGGAGAGCATGGCATCGAGCGCGGCGCGAGGAGCCATCTCACCCTTCACGGCCCGCGTACGGACATTGTGCGTCACGCTGCTTGGATAAAACACCTCCAAACCCGCCTGCTCGGAAAATCGCTTGATCGAGCGCTCCGCCGCATCGGCCGGGAGATCGAAGCTCTTGATGACCTCGGCGGCATGGGCGGCAGGGAGGACCGAGAGCGAAAGAAAAAACAACGAGAGGACCACGCGCAGACGCGGCGGCAAGGAGGAAACGAGGGAGACGATCATGAACAGGTGGGGTTAGCTGATCAGCCGCGAGGTGAGCGCGCGGCTACCTACTCGTAACGCGCCAGCCGGAAAAAACTGGTACAGATATTTTTCCGCGCGCAAAAAAACACGCGCCGGCAATGCCGGCTCAGCGCGCCTTGCGCAGGATGATCCGCTGCCCCACCCGCTCCGCCGTGATGCCAAAATTCGCCTCCATCAGCCGGACCAGCGTATCGGTATTATCGGCGCGAAAAATCCCACTGACCGGTACGCTCCCCAGCGCAGGATCGGTCAGGACCAGCTGCGTCTGCGAATGACGGTTCATGAGTGCGATCGCCTCAGCGAGCGGAGTTTCGGAAAACTCCAGCCGAGTCTTCCGCCATGCAAGGAGTTCGGAGAGTTCCGCCGCCGAAAGCTCCACCGGCCCGGTCACTGCCTGGGCCGCGGACAAATCGACGGTGACGCGTTTTCCCGCCTGCACCAATGTCGGCGATGGGCTATTCTCCGCGGCTATCGGTTCGGCCCCGGTGGGGGCGGAGTGGCCCACCGCAACTTTCCCCTCGGTCACGACCACATCGACATTCGCCGCACCAAGCTCCACGGTGAACGCAGTGCCCACGGCGCGGACCTGAACGCCCGCGGCCGTGACGACAAAGGCTCGGTCTGGATTCTTCGCCACCTGAAATAGCGCCACACCCTTCACGAGCGTCACGCGCCGAAGGGGCCCGGTGAAATCCACCGCGATCTCAGCGCCGGTCTTCAGTTCCACCACAGTGCCATCGGGCAAATGCTGGAACTGCGGGTTTACGACGATCGCGCTCGATGTCTGCATCTTCGCCTTGTCGGACTCCCGCGTCTGCCAAAATAATCCCACGCCCACGAGGGCAATCAGCGCCAATGCGGACGCTTTGATCCGACGTGCTTTTCGCCGGGCCGTACGAGCGGCCAGGGCACGCGTCATTTCGGAGCTGCGGCCTTCCGCGCGCGGCCGATCCAGAAGCGACCAGGCGCGATCATGCCGCGCCACCGCCTCCGCGTGGCGCGGATCGGTCGCCTGCCAGCAAGCGAACTCCTTCGACTCTGATTCGGTAAAACCGGCATCGCGGCGGATCACCCAATCGGAGGCGGCTTCGTCGATTTGCGACTGCGAAAGTATTTTCCTAGGAGAGTTCATGGCTCGCGATCAAGTCCGCGACTGCGCAACCGCGCGGCCACCCGCTGCAATCCGCGGCGCATCTGCACGTGCACCGTCGCCTCCGAGATTCCAAGTTGCCTCGCGGTCTCCGCCACCGAGAGCCCGTGCAGTTTCCGCAGCACCAAGACTTCGCGGCAGCGTCCTGGCAGGGAATCGATCGCCTCCATCAGAAACTCGAACTCCTGGCGGCTCGCCGCCGCCTCTCTGGCGCCGGCGGTCTCGGCGGCTACTTCCAAGGCTTCCACCGGCAACTCCAGGTTGCGCGTGATAGGCGATGTTCGCTCGTGGCGAATCGCATCGAGCGCGAGACGACGCGCCACTTGAAATAAGAAGCCTTTGACTGACGCCCGCACATTCCCTGCCACTTCCGTAATGGGTCGCACCATCTGCCGTCGCCAAACACGGAGATAGGATTCTTGAACGACGTCGTCGACATCCCGCACCGAGGGAAAAGAACGGCGGAGATAATTCTTCAGCGAGGCATCGTGCGGCTGAACTTCCTCGCTGAACCATTGCGCACGCAAGGGATCGGGCGAAGCATTTTCAGAAGCAGATGCCGGAGGGGTCACGAACAATAAGGGGTTGGTGCGTGGGGTAAACGGGCGACCCAGCGAGATCAAGCTTCTCTTCAAAATCGAACCCGTTTGCAGCAGTGAACTCGCACGGCATTGCTCTCCCTGCGCAGAGTCGAAACGCTGTGCGCCGCTCGGTCAGAACTTTAGATTGAGGTATGCGCCGGATGAAACGCCCGTCGGCTTCGAATCGCGCAGACGCGCGGGCACAGTTTTTCATCCGAGATAGCATGCTCGTGCGACGAAGATGGCATGGCGCGCGCACATCAGCAAAAGCCACCCGGGAGCATCGGCGCTTGTACCGAGCGGGAGGTCTCGGAGGTTACGCGTGTGGCCTCAACGCTCCAGGCCTGAATTCTGTTACCCGATGGTCCGGGTCGGCAGCCACGGTTGCAGCGCGTGGTGCAAAGGACATTGCGCGAAGTCCACCGGCTGCCCCGAACGGTATTTTGCGAGCAACTGCACGGAACGCTGTGCGAGCAGGCGGCGGACCTCGCGCCGACGGCCTTTTTCGCGCGGGATACTCATCGAGTCATAGCCCGTGGTTTGATGCCGCATCCACGCAATCGTCGCTGCCTCCGCTCGCGCTTCGATCGGGATGCGTTCGGTGCGCGCGACGGTGCCGCTGCCGACGGGCGTGGCGTGCTCTGCAATCAAATTGGCCAGCGACTCTGCGACGAGGCGATGAGCGGGGTGAAAGTTCAGATAACCGAAAACCGCTTCCTTAAAGGCGACGGCATAGTCCTCTTGCGCATGGGCGCGTCGGCGTCGGCCCGCGTCCAACTTCTTTTGATAGGACGGGTCTTCTCGCTCAAGCGCGAGCGCGGCCCGCAGGGCGTCAATGCGGGCCGCCGGCGCCCAGATGCCGCGAGAGAATCGCTTGCGGCCTTTGACCTCGATGACCGTGAGGGTCGGACCGTCCTGCTTGATGCGGCGGCTGAGCGCTGCATCACCCGGTGGGAGCAGGGACCAGTCCGCAGGAACTGTTTCGACCACTCCGTGTTCGTTCAACACTTGGCGGGGACGAGGACCGGGACGAACTTCGCGGGCGATAGGAGACATGCAGGGGAAAAGGCAATCAGGGAGCGAGCGGCCGATTGGAGGGCTCTCTCGTCAGCACTCGCCGTCGCAGAAATGCGGCGGACGCCCCTCGTCCAGATCAATAAAATCGAACATCGTTTTGACGAGCCCCGGCTTCAATCCGATGTCCTTGAGTCGCATATCCACGCGCTGCTTTATCGGATCCCGCCATCCGAGTTTGCTCATAAAGCCGTTCCACATCTCGATTTCATCTTCGTCGGGTTTTCGTCCGTGCTCGAACGCCCATGTCAGCGCCGATTGGTCGTCAATCCCCTTCAGCACTTCGATCTCGAGCATAGCATAGTCGATGCGCAAGAACCGGCAGCAGCGCCCATCGAAACCATCAGACTTGCCTTTCGAA
Source organism: Opitutaceae bacterium (assembly GCA_965227745.1). Lineage (GTDB taxonomy): Bacteria > Verrucomicrobiota > Verrucomicrobiia > Opitutales > Opitutaceae > GAS368. The sequence goes on from OZ245769.1 coordinate 2,357,558, forward strand.
TCGACCCACCCGGGCGGCAGCATGCCCGCACGATGAAGGCGCATTTTGTCGAGCATCCGCCCAAAGTGAACCAGCCCGCCCACCTGCTCGTAAGGGCTGCGGAGTCCGGAGATGATGGTCGGGTTCGGATTCATCGTGGCTCTTCAACGGCACACCGACACCGACGTCAAACCGCCAACGAACATAAGACTTACGTTCGCAGACGGCGAGTATGGCCGACACACCGATTCTTGGCCGCGGAGCGCTGAATAGGATCTTCGTCTTCTACTCGTACATCCGGATTTCCTGCCTTCAAAAAAGCGTACCGAAAACTCACCCACACGAGGGGGAAGAGGGTCGCGGCCTGTCGCCCTCGGGCGCGCATCACCGATTACCTGAATCGTTTTTGATGGGCGCGCTTACCTCTGCGTCCGGTCGCAACTCGCTGCGACCCGTTGCGGCCTCAGTTTGTGTGCTCACCATTTTAATGAATCGTGCGCCGCGACGATGCGGAAAAATGATCGGGCATCTTTGCGGTGTGGTAGTTGCTCGGCCTAGTTTGACTAGCGGATCGGCGAATCCTCAGGCAAAGGTCCGCGTCACGATCCAAAAGACGCCGAGACCGACTAAGCCAGCCCCGAGGCTATCTACCACCCATGCCCGCGGCGGCGCGAAGCGCGTACGACGAATGAGCCACACGAGCCCGATCGCGACGGAGACAAGCGTAAGCTGACCCACCTCCACCCCAAGGTTGAAACCAAAGAGGAGTTCTACCATCCGGCCCGTCGGCAGGCGCATCTCGATCAGGTCGCCGGCAAAGGCGAAGCCATGGACCAGCCCGAACACGAGCGTGACCACGAGGCGAAGCCGCGCCCCATCGTGCAGCTCGCCGGACGCCAGCAGATAGCTCGCGCTAAAGATCCCGACCCCCAGCAACAGCAACGCGGGCACATGGCCCAGCCCGATGAATTTTAGGGCGGCGAGGATCACTAAAAATGCCCCCACGCTCGTGGCCAGCACCCGCGACCGACCGGTCGCAACGGCGATGTTTTCCACGCCCACCATCGCGATGGTCAGCGCGATGAGGACGTCGATGAATTCCGCATGGGGCCGGACTACGCCCGTGACGGCGAGGGCCAGCGTGAGGCTGTGACCGAGGGTAAAACCGGTGACGACAAACGCGAGGTCGCGAAACGTCCGCGAAATCAGCAGCAAGCCGAGGAGGAACGCGATGTGGTCCGGGCCGGTGAGGATGTGCTCGATGCCGAGCCACATATAGACCCAGAAGCTCGCGCTTTGCAGGGTCCCCTCCCCTGCCCCGGTGAGCGTGAGTTCGCGCCGGTCGGCGGTGAAAAGCTGCTCGATAAACTCGCCCTGCTCGGTGCGGATGCGCGCGAAGGTAACGTGCGAGGGCACGGTGTCGAAAAATACAGCCGCACGGAACGTGAGCGGCTGCGCTCCGCTCCGTTTGAAAACGAGTTCAAAACGTCGAAAGCCGGGCGAGGCGGCGATTGCCCGAAGGTCGACCGAAAGAGGCCGATCTTCGGCCATCACGACCAGATGCTGAATCAGGTAACGGCCGAGCTCATCATCGGAAAGCGCGCGCGGCTCAGGCGAGGCGAGGCGCAACGCTTCGGTTTCCGAAACCGAATAGGTCAAGCGCACCGCCGAGGCGGTCACCTCGTAGCTGGCGTAGCTTTCGCTCTTGGTGTGGGCGCGGGCGAGGCCCGCTGCCACGAGGAGCGCGATCAACATTGCCAGCCGCCTCACAAACAACCGCTTCACGGCGCGAGAATGATTTCGGCTTTGGCGCGTAGCGTCGCGACCAGTTCCTGCTCGGCTTTCGCCTGCGCCGCGCTGCGGAGATTGCGCTGCACTTTTTCCCGCACGGCCTCGAACGGGAAATAGCGCTTCGCCTCGCGCTGCTGCAGCCGCAAGAGATGAAAGCCATCGGGCTGACGAACGGGCGCAGAGATTTCGCCCGGCCGGAGACGGGCAGCGACCGCAAACAATTCGGGGCCGAGCGTGCGCTCCGCGACGGGCTCAACGATTTCTTCGTCCGGGAAACGTCCACTGAGGCGGAGGCCGAACTTGGCCAGCACCGCAGAGGGATCAGACCCGTGATCGAGTCTACGCCATGCCTCATCTACGCGCCGAGCGATGGCTTCGGCGTCCGGTCCGGGCGGAACGATCACCTCACGTAAACGCAGCGTGCCGAAGATCACATAGTCCTCGCGGTGGCTGTCGTAGTAGGCGCGCAACTCGGCATCGGTCGTTGGGGTCGCGGCAATCTCGGTGGCACTCGTGAGATTGACGGCGTTGACAATCGCCTGGCGCACATCGGGGTCCGTTTTCGGCACGTCGATCTCGAGCCCACGCTGCACCAGTAATTCCTCGCGGATCATGGCGTCGAGTACGGCCTGTCGCTCGGGTGCGGTCAGTTGCGCCTGCGGCTTGCCATATTCGTTTTCGGCTTGGAGATCGAAATCGCGCCGCAAAATCGCGCGACCATTCACGAGCGCGACCGCGTCCGTCGGCACAGTTTTCGCGCCGACGCCGGCGCTGAACAAACTGTAGCCCGCCAGCGCCAGCCCGATGAGGGCGCCCACGGCCAGTAGCACCAGCGAGCGGCGGCGGGCGGCAGTAGCCTGCACGGATGAAGCAGCGACTTGAGCCTCGACCAGGGCGGAAGTTTTCAAGCTCACAGGCGACACTCTTACTTCTTGGCCGGCGCAGCCGCCGCGGGCGTATCGTAGAATTCCGGGGAAGGTGGCGTGGCAGGCAGCGCGCCGTAGCCGAAGCCGCGATTGCCATCGGGGCCGATGGGACCGGGCCCCGGGCCGATGTGCGCCGCGTCGATGTTGTTTTCGTTGCACGCGTATTCGGCGAGATCGCCGTCACCACCGCCGCCAAACATTCCGCCGCCGAGCGCCCACGTGCGACTGAAGGTGAACGGATGCTGGTAGTAAATGGGGTCGTCGATGGTGAGATCGAGATGGATATGATTCAGGTCGGGCCGGGACCAGCGCTCGACGACGTGGGTGGAGGCACTTTGCGGATTCCCGTTCTCATCGATCCAGAGTTTGCCGTCTTTGCTGTCCTTGAAGCCGACGATGTCGACCACGAGCGTGTCGCCCTCCCAGTGCGAAATCGCGTTGCCGAAGTATTTCGGGTCGGGGTCCTCGTCGTGCTTGAGATTCGGATCGATGGGCACGACCCGGTGCGTGTTGTAGACGTAGAGAAAGACCAGTTTCTTCGGGTGGTGAATCACCTGAAACGGCAGGCCGCTCGCGTCGTGGCGCGGGATGCCGCCGAGGATGCAGAGCGCCTCGGGGTCGATCGTCTTCGTGAGATTAAACTGGAGCGCGGCTTCGCCGGCGGGCGTGAACGGCAATTTGAAACCCGGGAGATCCTTGCCGATGTTGCCGCCCGGCTTGCCGGGCTCACGAATGCCGCTCCACAGGCCCGTGAAATCGGGACGCCCATCGGCATGGCGCGGGGTGGGACCGCCTGGGCCGAGCGGGGGTTGATTGCGGCGGCGACCGGTGCCACCGGCGGCAGGTGCCGGGGTCTCCGGCTTTTTGGTTTCGGCCGCGGCGGATGACGCGGACGCGGGTGAAGCGGGAGCAGTCGGTTTGGTGGAGGCTGCCGTTTGGGCGGCCCCCCTCGGGACTAAGGCGACGAGGGCCAGCAGCAAAGCTCCGAAGGGAGCGAACGGGAATCGAGAGGAAGAATTCATGATGATAAAGATGACGGTGAAACGAGCGGTGAAGAATTTGGGTTCAAAGGAGGCCAATCGCGCGGCCGGCTAAGGCCACGCTGGCCCAGAGCAGGAGATTGGCGGTGCCGACACATTTCCAACGGAGCGCGACCGGAACGTCACCGGCGCGACGGAGGTGCCGGTGGAGCAGCACCGAAACAACGATGGCGGGCAGCAACAGTGAGAGCTTCACCCAAAAGACCGTATTGTCGTAATAGTACTGGGCATTGGCAGAGACGAGGAGGACGCCGGTGACGACCGTGAGGGCCACGCCAGCGACCACAAAGGGCCAGAGCTCCCGCGCGAATTGAGGCGCCGAGGGCCGATGCAGCACTACCTTCCAGAGCGAGAGCGTGACGATCAACGTGGAGCCACCGAGGAGCACGAGGCCGAGGAGATGCAGCACGACAACCGTAGGCACCGTCAGCAGCGAACCGCGCATGAATTCGCCGACCGGCGTCTGCCCCAGCCACACAAAGACGCTGTGCACGCGGGATGCGCTCATTTGGAATCGAAGTAAGGAATGAACCGCGACACGGCGACGAGGACGACCCAGCTCACCAGCGAAATCGACGCGACCACCCGTGCCCCGATGGGCGGAATCTCCGCGACGCCCCACTCTGCAATCCGCCGGGAAACCACGCGGCTGAACACGAGGGCATTGAGGCCCACCACGATCAGGAGGATGAACTTGGCGCGCAGAAAAGGGTTGGCGTACAGATTGCCGATCTGCGCGAGGAGCAGGAGGAGCCCACTGCCTGCGAGAATCCCGAATCCAGTCCACGTCACCTTGAGCAGGGCCTGCGTGAATGGGAGGACGGGCTCGGATCGAAATCGCCAGCCAAGCAACCGGAGGTCGACGACGAACACCGTCCCGACCAGCAGCACGAGGCCGAGCACATGCACCACGAGTAGAATGGAGAAAAAATTCTCCGATTCACGAATCGAGGTAGACCACGCGGTCGCGTGCAGCCAGTGGCTGAATTCGGCGAGCGAAGACATCCGGTTTGCTAGCAGGGCGGGCTCAGGGTTGTTTCGGCGCAGACGGCGCGGGCGGAGCCTCGCCGTCCCCGGGTCCGCTGCCCGGCCCGCCATCGCCCGCGGTGCCGCCATTGACGACCGTACCGTCGGGGAGCGTCACGCGCCGACCATCGATCAATTTGCCCCCGCTCTTCGCGAGGTAGCCATCGACGATGAGCGTGTCACCGAGCTTGATGGTGCCCTTCTTGAAGCCGCGGCGGGAAAGCGCACCGGGACCGGCGGTCTCGATGGTCCACTCGACGAGTTCACCCTTGGAGTTCTTCACGTTGAGGTAGAAATAGGAATGGGGGTTGGTCCATTCGATCTTGGTGAGCGCGCCGACGAGGCGGACGGGCTTGTTGATATCGTACTGCGCGGCAAACGAGTGATGCGCCTGCACGACGACGGCAGTGAGCGCGCCGGCCAGCACGACCAGCCCGACACGACCGAGGGCGCGGAGAGAAAACGACGCGAGTAGGCGTCGGAGTGATGAAGGGAGGGAGGAATGCATAAAAGAAAACAGGAAGGACGTAAGGCCTGGAACACGCGCGGATCGCGCGACGGCTCAATTGCTGCCCGCCGATGTTTTAGCGGGAGCGAAGCGGTCGTCGGTGAGGGCCTCGAGGAAGGCGACGAGGTCGGAGATTTCGTCGCCCGAGAGGTTGGGCCGCAGGTCGAGGGCTTTGTCGCGATTAATGCTACCCTGCACGAAGCGGTCGGGTTCGTTGTAGTATTCGACGACTTCGCGCAGCGTCTTGAACATGCCGTTGTGCATGTAGGGCGCCGTGACGGCGACGTTGCGCAGCGAGGGAATCTTAAAGAGGCCGGTGTGCGCCGGATCTTTGGTAATCGCGGCGCGACCGGGATCGGCGAGGTCCTTGCCGTTGAAGAGGCCGATGTTTTTCAGCCGATCGGCGGTAAAATCTTCGCCGGAGTGGCAACTGCTGCAGTTGGCCTTGCCGATGAAGAGCAGGCGCCCCCGCGCCGCGGCGGGAGTCAGCGCGGAATCGTCGCCCGCGACGTAGCGGTCGTACGGCGTATTGGCCGTCTCCAGCGTGCGCTCGAACGCGGCGATGGCCTGAGCCAGCGTTTTCTCGGTAGCCGGGCCTTTGAAAAGCTTCGCGAACGCCTTGGCGTAGACTTCGTCGGCATTCAGGCGAGCGAGCGCCTCGACGAGCGGGAGATCCATTTCTTTGGGATTGGCAATCGGTCCGAGCGCCTGCTCCTCGAGCGTGGAGGCGCGCCCGTCCCAAAAGAAGTCGAGACGCCCCGCGCCGTTCATCGCCGAAGGCGTATTGCGCGTGCCGGGCTGGCCGCGAACCCCGAGACTGAACGCGACATTGTCAGCGAAGGCGTGCTCGGGCTTGTGACAGGAGGCGCAGCTCACGGTGCGATCGCGCGAGAGAATGGGGTCGAAGAAAAGGCGCTCGCCGAGCGCGGCCTTGTCCACAGGTTCCTTCGACGGCGTGGCAAACGCGGGCGCGAGGAGCACGGTGATAAAAGCGACGGAAGAGAAAAAGGGCTTCATGCGATGACGGGGCGAGGATCAGCCACCAAATTTTTCATCGAACAACGTGCAGGTGCCGTCGCGCTCGTTGCAGAGTTGGCCCTTGATGCGACCGGTCACGACGGCGCCGGCCTTGAGCACCTTGATCTTCTGCCGAAATTCGGCGCGTTCCTCGAAGTAGCCGAATTCGGTGTCCCAGGTTTTGTCTTTCTTGCGCTTGGGATTCACCGAGGTGATTTCGCCGAGGGGCCGAAACGTATCCGTGGCGTCAAAGAGAAATTGCGTGGGCTGGGGCCCGATCTCGGCCTTGAAGTCCGACGAGTAAACGATCCAGTGCGGCGCGATGCGCGCGGTGATGATCACTTCGATCTCCTCGCCCACAGCGGCGGCCGGCTTGGAAAATGCGACGCTCCACTGCGTGGTCTTCGATTCCTGCGCCGCAGCGCCAGGGGCGAAAACAAGAAGACCGGCGACGAGAACGAGTACAGTGCGAGCGAGTGTTTTCATAGTCAGAAACGAAGGAGGCAGAGGGCGAAATACCGGCCGTCGGGTTGAGCCGACGGCCGGTATGGGAGGCGACAAACTATTACTCGGAGCGAACGACCTTCTTCGCGGTCGTGCCCTCGGCCGAGGCGGAGGCCTGCTGGTAGGGATTTGGCTCGGCGATCAGTTCGTCGAGGAGCTTGTTGAACTTCGCGACGTAGTTTTCGTAGTAGCTGCCGGTGATCGTGCCGGTGTAGCCGGTGTAGATTTCACGGACCTCGCCCTTGCGATCGATGACGAAGGTCGTCGGAAACGCGGCGAGGTAGTTGATGCCCTTGAGCTTTTCCGTCGCGACTTTCTTGTCGGCGATGCCACCGAAAACGAGGTCGTATTGGATGCCGTATTTTTGCTTGAGCTTGCCGAGCGTGTACTGGGCGTACGGCAGTTCATCTTTCTGCTCGAAGCCGACGGCGATGGCCTCGACGCCGCGGTGCTTGTTGGCCGCAAACCACGGGGCCAGAAACTGGGTCTGGTCCGTGCAGTTGGGGCACCAGGTGCCGATGATTTCGACGATGGTGACCTTGCCCTTATACTTCTCGTCTTTGAGGGTGACGGTCTTGCCATCGGCGATGGAGGGAAAGGCGAAGTCGAGGGTCTTGGCGCCGTCCTTGAGGTAGGTCAGCGAGTAGAGGTCGGGCAATTCGGCCTTGTCGTCCTTCGTGCCTTCAAACTTTACGTTGTCGTAGATGCCGCGGCCGAAGGAGCCGACGATCTGGCCGTCCTCCGTGATCTTGCCGTGGATGAGGCGCGGGCTGGGACCGGAGAAGTGCGAGAGCCAAAACTCATTGCCCTGCACGGTCCCCTCGAGCTCGCGCGAGTCGCCGGTGATGGCGAGCGTGACGCCGGTGAGCTTGTTGCCCTCCTGCTTGAGGATCGCGACGTTGTTGAGCGTCTTGTCTTTGGAGATGACCTTGAAGGCCCATTTGCCGGTGAGGTTAGCCGCAGGAGCGACATCCTTGCCCGGCGCGACGAAGCGGTAACTCTTGCCGTGCTCGGCGGTGAACGGGATGTCGGTGAAGCCATTGCGCGGGACGAGGCTCTTGTAGTAACCGGTGACGTGGCCCTCGTCGCTGATCTTGGCGAAGACGGCGGCGTCGTAGGTGTTCATCTTGATGAACAGCGTGCCGTCGTCCTCCTGCTTCACATGGAAGTCGTCGCGGCGTGTGCCGTTGATGAGGGTAAACGTGGCGTCCTCCGGCGTCTTGCCCTTGAGTTCGAAGTTAAACGGCACCTGCTGCTCGCCGAGGGTGAACTCGCCGCGCCAGACGCCCTCCTTGATAAAGGGTTTGGTGGACGCGCCGGCAAAAACACTCGCGACGCTAAGCGCGGCGAGCGGAAGTAACTTCAGGAACGATTGGATTTTCATGGGAACGAACGGGTTTTCTGCGGTCGAGGTGAGTTGGAAATGCTCGAGAGAATCAGGATTTGGCCGCCTCGATGTTGATCAGGATATCGACGTCGTCGGCGATCGCGGGCTTGCCGTAGCTGAGGCCAAATTCCGTGCGGTTGATCGTCGCGGTGGCCTCAAAGGCCGCGATCTGCGCGCCACGCGCGCCAGGGCCGAAGCCGAGCACCTTGGTTTTCAGGACGACGGGCTTGGTCACGTCCTTGATCGTGAGGTCGCCGGCCACGTCATAGGTATCCGCGCCGGTTTTCTTCCACGACTTGCTCTTGAAGGAGATCGCTGGGAATTTTTCGACGAGGAAGAAATCCTGGTTCTTGAGATGCCCGTCGCGCTTCTCGTCGTTGGTATTGACGCTCGCGACGTCGATCTTCGCGGTGGTCGAACTTTTCTCGAGGTTGTCGCGATCGACGACGATCGTGCCTTCAAATTTTGCGAAGGAGCCGGGAATCTTGGTGAAGAATCGGCGCACCCCGAAATTGATCGAGGAATGCGCGGATTGGATTTGGTAGGTTTCGACTGCGGCGTGCGCAGTGGAGAACGCGCCGAAGGCGAGCGCGGTGACGAGCGTGAGACGAGTGGCGAATTTCATGGCGGCGTAAGCGAACGGATAAAACCGAGGAGCGGCGGAGGTCCGTGGTCGGCTGACTCGCGTCGAGCAGGAGCGGCGGAAATTAACCGCTGCCCCAAAGTGAACTTTAGTGGTTGCTTGCTTCGGTCATCTGCCGTGGTCGGCCAGAGAAACCTGGAAGCAAAGAGCGCTCGCGCTACGCGGCGTAGAGCGCCGGGAAATCAATACCCTACTGATCTGATGTAAATAGAAAAAACAGGAGTTAATACAGATAGACGTGTCATCTGTGCGGTGGCGTCGCATTAATCCCAGCAAAAGCGACCCGCGACGGGCAAGCCGGCCGCCTCCCACGCGAGAAACCCACCGGCCAGAGAGGAGACGTGACGGTAACCCAGACGTTGCAGCGACTCCGCCGCGAGTGTGGAGCGCAACCCGTCGGCGCAGTAGCAGAGGATCGGGGTCGCGAGCTCGGGCACGGCCTGCTCGATGCGCACCTCAAGCAAGCCGCGCGGAATATGGATGGCCTGCGGGAGACGACCCGCGCGCCACTCGGTAAACTCCCGGACGTCGATCAACAACGCGCCGGACTTGGCCGCAAGGCGCGCATAGTCGGCCGGAATGACTTCGCGAATGGAGCGACGGACTTTTTCCACGAGACGCAAAAAGCGCACCGGAATCTCCGGGATATCGTAAGGATCGGTGAGCGAGTGCGCGATTTCTTCCGGCACGAGTTCAAGAGCGGAGGGAGGCATGGGAGAGATGAATTGAGCGGAAAATTAGGTGCCGTTTGAATGGCGTGCGGACCGCCATGTCGGGCGGGCGAAAGCTCAGAACGAAGCGAGCGCCTCGGCGAGGTAGCGCGGATCGGCCCACGTCGGTACATCGAAGGATCCTTTGACATAGCCACGCTTGGTCAGGAACTCCTGCACAAGCTCGAGGCCGGCGAGGTTCTGCGCGGACAGATTAGGGACGAGATCAGAGGAAACCACCGCCTGCGCAAAGGCGTCGGCCCCGGGGATCAAGGCCACACGCTCGAAGATCGCCGCCGCCTGCGCGCGATGAGAGCGGGCCCAAAGCGCGGCCCGGATGGAGGCACGCAGGAATGCGACGACCGCCTCGGGATTCGACTCGGCGAATGCCGCATCCACGGTAATCGCATAGGGACTGTTGGCGAGACGCAGGGTCCAGTCTGGGTGGCGGTCGAGATCCTCGAGGACCGTAAATTCACCCGTCGCGACGAGTGCGGCCGTACGCGGTGGTTGCGCATAGATCGCATCGACGCGACCGGCGCGCAGCGCGCGAACTTCAGGACTGTAGACGAATTCGGATTCCTGAAAGCGCGAAGCCCACAAATCGGCCGGCCGGGCCGCCCGACCGCACGGCAAGTCATCGGGCTGCGTGACCTCGATCCATTCGATATCGCCGCGCTCGAGACCACCCAGGGCCAAGGCGAGACCAAGTCCGCGGTCGGCCGTCGCGCGGCAGGTATCGATGCGATCCGTCTCGGTGTGACGGGAGAGCGCGATTTTTCGCCCGGCCAGATCGGCCACGCGCCGCAGGCCCGACGCCGCCCGGACCAGAACCTGACCACCGCTGGGGCCAGCGGTGAGGCCGACGAGTTTGGTGGCGGCTCGGTCCGCCCGCGCCCAAATCGCCGGGATGTTACCGCCGTCGCGGATGAGATGAGTGAGCCCGTGGTCGAAGTGCGCCGACCAACGGCCCCCTTCCGCCGAGGCGTGGAGATGGCTGAGTTCCACGCCGGCGCGACCGAACTCTTCATCGAGCCAGCCGAGTTCCACGGCGAGGTGCGAGGCGACCGGCACCGGGCAAAGCGAATACTGCACAGCGAGCCTGCGATCCGCCGCAACGGATGAGGTGCGACGAGCCCGAGATGCGGAGGCACGAGTGGAGCGAGGAGTGGTGGCGAGACGTGGCATGGGAATCGAAACCGTGAAGGGATGAGCGCGAAAAGAGGACAGGTGGCGTCAGTGCGGAGCAGGCGAGGACGCCGGAGACGAAGGAGCGGTCGGAGGCATCGGCGTTTCGGCGGCACGCTCTTGCAGTGCGTGCTGGAGGGCGTGCTCGTTCAGCGGGAAATCCTCGGCGTGCGTGAAGTGCACGTAACCGTGAAGCTGGAAAAGAAACAGCAGCGCGCCAGCGATGAGGAGGGCGGCATTGGCCACATGAGCGAACTTCGCGAACGAAGGGCGGCGGCGCCACGCCGTGAGGCCTCCCACGATCAGGACAAGCGCCACGACTTGACCGGCCTCCACTCCGAGGTTGAACGACAAAATACGCGAGAGGAGCGAGGCGTGGCCGAGCGGCAGCGTTTGTAAACTGGTCGAGAGACCAAAACCGTGGATCAGACCGAAGACCCCCACGACACCGAGTAACGGAGGCGGCGTGACGCCGACGTAGCGACGGAAACCGTCGAGGTTATCGAATGCCTTGTAGCAAACCGAGAGGGCAATGACCGCGTCGACCAGGTAGTGATCGGCTTGAATTTGAAACCACGTCGCGCCCAGCAAAGTGATCGAGTGACCGATCGTGAAAGCCGTGACGAGGGCGACGACGCCCTTGATGCGGGCGACAAAAAAGACCACGCCGAAAAGGAAAAAAAGGTGGTCCCAGCCGGTGAGCATGTGGCGGGCACCGAGTTCAAAATAGACCAACGGGCCTCCCTCGATGTAGCGCACCCGCTCCGCATCCGTGATGCCGTGAGCGGAAGCGATGGCGGCCAGCAGTAAAAACATCGTCCCCATCGATCCGATATCGACGAGTGACCGGCGCATCGACAGCGAGCGGGCGGCGTGAGAACCGAAGTCCCCCACGGTACGGCGGGGACCGACGGAACTCGCGATATCAATACGAGGAAGAGAGAAATTCACGCGAAAACGATCGGGCGGCTGTTCGAATAGCTGGGCAGGCGCGACCATCCGGAATGTAGAACGCGACTATTAAAAACTGGCGGAGACCGTGACTTGGTACGTGCGATCCGGGCCGGGGCGGAACGTCGCCAGCGCGCCGCTTTGCGCGACACTGATCGTGCCGAAGTAATCCTTGTTCGTGACGTTGTCGACGTTCACCCGGAACTTGATCTGTTTGAGCGGCCCGAAGGTGAGTTGTGAGCCACCGAGGTCCGCGTAGAGCGAAAACGTCGTGTAGCCGCCGACGCGTTCCGTGTTGAGGAAGTTCGAGTAGCGCGAGCCGACGGTGTGCGCCGCGACGTTGAAGGCGGCCCAGCGCACGGGCTCGTAGGTGGCGCTGGTCTGAAAGATCCACTTCGGGCTGTCCGGCACGGCGAGGCCAGCGAGTGCGAAGCCGGGGAAGTTGTCCTTAAACTCCGAGACGTTGTAACTGGCGTTCGCGTTGAATGCGACCTTCCGCGCAAGGAAGCCGGGGCGATAGGCGGCGCTGACCTCGGCCCCATGAGCCTTCACCGCGCCGACGTTTTGGAAATAAGTCTCGGTGGTCGTGCTGCCGGGCACGACCGAGGCGAAGGACTGGAGGCGGTTGTCAAACTTCGTGGCGTAGACAGCGATGGAGGCATTGAACTCGCCGCGATTGGTGCGGAGGCCCAGTTCGAAATTGTCCGACGTCTCGGCTGCGGGCGCAGGAGCGGCGGGGCTGGCGAGCGCGAAAATATCATCGGCACCGCGGGGCAACGCGAGATTTTGCGCGAAGGAGGCGAAGAACTGCTCGCTCGGCGTGAGCGCATAGGTCGCGCCGACTTGCGGGAGGAAACTATCTTTCCACGTCGTCGAGATTTTCGGCGCGCGGAGGGCGATGAAATCGGCGGGATTGCGCGCACCCTCAATCGAGTAGTCGAGGTTGAGCGATTTGGCGCCGACTTCGATTTTGAGATTATCGCCGGCCTTGATCGTGTCGCGCACGAAGAACTGCGTGGAGTCGCGCACCGAGACGAAATCGCGCTGGCGGTGGACGCGCTCGTTGAGCAGCGGGGCGCCGTCGGGATTACCGTCCACCTGATTGTAGCGGTTTTGCGTGCGGTGGTAGTTGTCGCGCTCGAGCCAGAAACCGGCGGAAAGTTCCTGCGCGCCGGCGGTGTAAACGAGTGACGCCGTCACGCCCTTGCGGATGCCATCGACGGTGGACAAACCATATTGGAGACCGCGGGGAGCGACGAGGCCGGGGAGGACGAGGCGCTCGGCATTGTAGCTCGCGAGCGAGGTCGCATAGGCCTCGGGCGATACGCCGTATCCGTCTTTGTCTTCGTAGTAGGCGGTGGCGTTGAGCTTAACCTCAGAGGAGAGCGCCGCGTGACCGCTGAGGTTGTAGAGTTTGTCGGTGCGGGCGTTGATCGCCTGCTTGTAGAATTGGTTGTAGAGGGCGTTGGAGTACACGATGCCCGGCGTGGTTTGCGCCAACACCGGCACCGTTCCGAGATAGCCGAAGTAGCGGCCGCTGCGGCCGAAGGCATCGCCCGCCGTGCCATAGTACTGGGCCTTGCTGATCGCGGGTGAATCGTAGTCGAAGTAGTCGTTGTAGGTGGCCTTGAACTGGAGCCACGCCGAGGAGGAAACCTCGTAGCGCAGCGCGCCATCCCAGTGCTCGCGATCAAAGGTGCCGGGGCCGCGCCACTGATCGCTCGTCTGTTTCGAACGGCTGATAAACGCGGCGAACCCATTCCACTTTCCGCTCTGGGCCTTGAAGAACGTGCGCTCCAGATCGTTGCTACCGAGCGTCACGACCGCCTGCGCACTCGGCTTGGCCGCAGGGGCGAGCGTGGAATATTCGACCACCGGCCCGAGCGAGGCGTAGCCCGGCTGCGAAACTTCGCCCGTGCCCTGCGAGGCGGTGACGCGCGCGAGATTCTCATTGTCCACGTAGCGGTAGATCGGACTGCCACCAAACTGGTCGCTGCGACCGAGCGGCGCACCATCGAGGATGAAACCGATCTGCTGATAGTTGAACGTGCGCACACTCACGGAGTTTCCGAACTCGTAGAGACCGAGCGCATCCGAGGTCTGGACATTGAAGCCCGGGAGCGACTCGAGGACTTTCAAGGCCGAGATGCCAGCCGGCGCAGCCAGGAGCGCTTCGCGTGTAATGGAAATCGTATTACGCGTCCGGTCCGTGCCGATGGCCACCGTGGGATTGGTAATGCGATCCTCCACGGAGAATTTTTCCAGGGTGACGACATCGTCCGCCTTGGGCTTGGGCGCAGACGCAGAAGTCTGCGCGTGAGCAATTGGGACGGCCGACAGGGCGGCGAGGACAAGAACGGAACGTGGTGTCATTTCGAATCAGAAGAGCGAACGGTTTGCGCGTGTACCTTGCGCGCGGGCTGAGGCGTGAATGCCCCGGAAAGTGCCGCTGCGGTAGTCAGCAGCAGCACAGTGGTAAGAAAGCCCAAATGAGCGCGCAGGTAGGCAATCATGGTGATCAGCGCGACGCGGTTTCCTTGGGCTGCAGGCGCTTGGCCGTGGCCTCGACCTCGCGGAAGACCCGGAGGAAATTGCCACCCCAGAGCTTAGCGATGTCGGCTTCGGAGTAACCGCGCAGAAGGAGTTCACGGGTGACGTTTTGGGCTTCGCCTACATTGGCGTAGCCGGTGACGCCACCGCCATGGTTGAAATCGGTGGAGAGCCCGACGTGGTCGATGCCGATGAGGCGGACGGCGTAGTCGACGGAGTCGAGCCAGTCGCCCAGAGTCACGTAGCTCGGGCTCTTGGAGGAATTCTCCGCGTAGGCCGCGCGGAATTTTTCATAGTCGGCGGCGCTCAGCTTCGAGCGTGCATCGTCGGTGGTCTTCAACCCGAACTTCGCGAAGACCGCCTCTCGCGCGGCCGTGAGCTGCGGCAACGAGCGGAGATACGTCGCAAAAGTGACGATATGGACGACGCCACCCCGCGCGCCGATCGCGCGCAGTTCATCGTTAGTGAGATTGCGGGTGACATCCACGCGCGCGCGGATGCCGGAGTGCGAGGCGATGACGGGGGCTTTGCTCGTCTGCAGCACCTGGAAGACGCCGGCCGGCGTGAGCTGCGAGACATCGATGATGATGCCGAGGCGGTTAAGCTCGGGGATCGACTTCTTACCGATCTCGGAAAGGCCGCCGAGGGCGTCAGGGGTGTCGCCGAGACCGGGATTGGGACGCGAAGAATCGGCCCAGTCGTTGTTGCCGGCGTGGACGAACCCGAAGACGCGCACGCCCTCCTTCTGATAGTGAGAGAGGAGCGAAAGATCCTGCTGAAGCGGAAACGCGTTGAGGAAGCTGAGGAGAATCGCGTGCTTCCCGGAAGCCGGAATACGCTCGAGATCGGCCGCCGTGGTGGCGAAGGCAAGTTTATCGGGATGGGCGGCGACGAAGCCCCGCAGCGCCGCGAGCTTGGCGTCGACCTCTTTGCGAGCGGCGACGTAATTCTCCGGCGTGCGTTTGGCCTGGCCCGCAGCGAGCGCCACGGTCGCGACATTGAGGCCGCCGCGCTCCAGCTTGGGGAGGTCGAACTGGCCCTTGGTTTCCTTGCCCGCGTCGTTGGCCGGCGAATTGAAATCGACGGGAATATCGAGGTGAGGATCGATCTTGAGGACGCTCTGATGAACGCGCTGGACTAGCGCAGCGTCAGGAATATCGGACGAAACGGACGCGGCGGGCGTCGCGGCGAAGAGGCGGCTGAAGCCGACCGCGGAGAAGAGGGCGAAGGGAACGATGAATTTCATGTGGAGCGGGCGAGGCGGAGGTGGAGGCGTGGCGTGGAGCCCGCCGATGAAGCGGGGAAAAAGGAAACCGTCTCCGCCATGAATTCAGTCATGACCAACCTGATTCCACACCAACCCCTAGGTGCGGCGGAGACGGTTAAGGGAAGGCGCGCCCAGCGGCGCGACGGGCTCTCTCGCAGCGGCGTAACCAAGGATGCCAGAGGAGTCGTCGCACCGCACGGGCGGCCAAAGGGAGAAAATGAAATGAGCGAAAGGGCGGGCATGGACGGTAGTGTTATTCCAGCCCCGCGAGGTTCATGATGCGGCGGATGGCTTTCCGCTGCGCGGTGAAGGCAGTGCGACCGGAGGGCTCGATGAGTTCGCCCTTCACCTCACCGGTGACCGCATCGCTGCGGCCGAACACGAGACCGGGGCCACGAACCATTTCTTGCAGGACCAAGCGATCGCCACCCGGCAGGCCGGACAGAAAACGCCGGGTGCCGTCGGCTTCACGCCAGATGGCGTAAAGCTTCTCGCGCCCCTGGGAAACGAGCGCCGTCGCCATGCGCACGCGGCCATCGGCCGAGCGGAGGGTGAAAATCCACTCGCCGCCGAAATCGGTCGGCGCATCCGCCACGGCAGGAGTCGGAGGCTGGAGGCTGGCCCGAAACGGAAACTCACGCCCGAGCGCATCGGAGTCAGCGGGAGCGAAGTAGTAGCCGACAAACGATTTTCCCGCGACCTCGCCCTCCAGCCGCTCTCCCGTCGCCTCGTCGATCACGAGTGTTACCCGCGCCCCGGCACTCGTCGCCGCCGGCACGCTGGCGAGGCGCGACGCGCAGCCGATGCGCACGGGAGTGGCGGCGGCGAAGAGGTGGTCGACCTCGAGGGCAAATCGCACCGGTGCGCCGTCAAAAACCACTACCCCACTCCACTGCCCGTCTGCGAGCGCGAGCGGCGCGCTCGTCCATGGCTGGGAGGAGCACGCCGCTGCGCCGCCGACCGCGACCGAGGTCGGCGCGGCCTGGACCATCAACGCACCGAGGAGCGCGCCGGTGGAGATTCCTCGCGCGAGGCGGAGCACCGCGCGAGTAAATCGGAACTGGGCAGGAATGGGCATCAGGTGATCGGTCAGCGCACGTCGGCCAGCGTGGCGCCGACGGAAACGGACGAGGTGGAAACCTGACGGGTCTTGTCGTACGGGTTCGGCTCGGCGATGAGCTCGTCGAGCAGTTTGTTGAACTTCGCGACGTACTCTTTGTAGTAGTCACCGGTGATCGTGCCGGTGTAGCCGGTGTAGATTTCGCGGACCTCGCCCTTGCGATCCAAGACGATCGTCGTGGGAAAGGCGGCCATGTAGTTCAGGCCGGCGAGTTTTTGGGTCGCGACCTTCTTGTCGGCGATGCCGCCGAAAACGATGTCGTACTTGATGTCGAAGAAGTCCTTCAGCTTGCCCAGCGTTTTCTGGGCATACTCGAAGTTATCCTGTTGCTCGAAGCCGATGGCGATGGCCTCGACGCCCCGGTGCTTATTGGCCGCGAACCACGGCGCGAGGAAACGAGTCTGGTCCGTGCAGTTGGGGCACCAGGTGCCGATGATTTCCACGATGGTGACCTTGCCCTTGTATTTATCGTCGTGCGGTGAGACGGGTTTGCCGTTCAGGTCGGGAAAGGAGAAGTCGATGGTCTTCTGGCCCTCCTTGAGGTACGTGAGCTTATAGGGATCCGGCAACTCGGTCTCGCGCTTTACGCCCGCGATCTTGATCGTGCGATAGATGCCGAGGGAGATCGCGCCGTCGAGATCGCCGCTCTCCGTGATCTTGCCTTTGACGAAAAACGGACTCGGGCCGCTGAAACCGGAGAGGAAAAATTCGTCGCCCTGCACCGTGCCCTCGAGTTCGCGGGAGTCGCCCACGACGGTCATGATGACGCCGGTGAGCTTGTTGCCCTCCTGCTTGAGCAGCGCGACCTGGTCGTTGCTGCCGAGATCTTTGGTGACGCTGCGGATATTCCACTTGCCGGAGAGATTGGCTTTGGGCGCCACATCTTTGCCTGGGGCGACGAAGCGCCAGTCCTGGCCGGCTTCGGCGACGAAGGGCAGCGCGCCGCTCTTCAGTTTCGGCACGAGGCTGGTGTATTCGCCGACGAGGCGGCCGTCGGACTCGACGCGAGCGATGAGCGCGGCGTCGTAGGTATTCATGCCGACGAAGAGTTTTCCGTCCTCCTGCTGGCGGATGGGAAACGTGTCGCGACGCGTGCCGTTGCGCACGGTGAGCTGGTCGCCCTTGATCTCGAAGTTGAAGGGCACCTTGTCCTCATTGACGGTGAACTCGCCGCGCCAAATGCCCTGCTTCAAAGGGGCGGTGAGCGTGGAGAGAGTCGGGGCCGAAGGAACGACGGGGGCGGAGGCGAAGGCTGAAACAGAACCGGTGGCGAGGAGCGCGGCCAGCGAAACGGTGCGGAACGAGCGGGTGGTGATTTTCATGGGAGACGAATGAGTCGAGGCGAACGAGGGAGGCGGATCAGAATTTGGTGGACGCCGTGAGGTAGAGGGCACGGGGCGTGCCGGCGCTGAAGCTGCCGTTGGAGTAGGCCGTGCTGGCGCCGCTCGTGTAGAACCAGTAGCGGTCGAACACGTTTTCGATATTCAGCGCGATGCGGGTGTTCTTCAGCGCGCCTTGCTTGCGAATGCCGTCGTAGCCGATGCCAGCGCCGACCAGCGTGTAGCCAGGGATTTTCTGATTGTTCGACGTCGTGAGGAAGACGCCGTCTTGATGACGGAAATTCGCGCCGATGAAGAATGCGCCAAAGTAATATGAGGCGTCGGCATTGACGGTCCACCGCGGGGTATTGGGCACGGTCTTATCCTTGATGAGGTAGGTCGTGGAGGCCGTGGCGCCCGTCTGCACGCTGAAGTTATTTTGGTATTCGAGCGTCTGCCACGCCGTGGCGAGGTTGACCGTAAAGTCGCGAATCGGGCGGTAGGCGACCGCGAGCTCGACGCCGTAGCCGTTGACCTTGCCGACGTTCGTGTAGGCGGTCGGCGTATACGCCGCGCCGAAGCCCAACGGATCGTAGGGCGTGATGTCGCCGATGCGGTTCTTGTACTTAATGACGTAGCCGGCGAGGGACCCGCTCAAGATGCCGCGCGCGGTGCGCAGGCCGAAGTCGATATTGTCGGCGCGCTCGGCTTGGAGTTTCGACTGATCGAACGTGGTGCCGTAGATCACGGCGGTATCGGGCGCGGAGAAATTCTCCGAGTAGTTTAGGAAGAGCTCATCGCGTTTCGAGAGCGCCCACGTCGCGCCGATTTGCGGGAGGAAGTAATCGGAGTATTTGGGCGTGCGGTGGACCTTGATGCCATTGTCGAAGTACGCGTTGTCGGGAATGCCTTTGAAATCGTAGTCGACGGCGATGGCTTTGATGCCGGCATTAAGCGTGAGGCGTTCGTCGAGAAGCTTGAACGTGTCCTTTACGAAGTACTGCTGGATATCGATGGTGTTATCGCGCTCGAAGTAGCTCGAGATGTAGCCGGTGTAGTCGAAAGGATTGGTGATCACGCCACCCTGCACGCGACGGAGGTAGCGGGTGCTGTTGCTCTTCTCCTGCTCGGCCCAGGCACCGGCCGCAAAGGACTGCGCGCCGCTCTTCCACTCGAATGAAATGGGGATGCCCTGGCGATGGCCCGGGGTGGTCGCTTCGCGGGCGTGGGGCTTGTTGTCGGCGGCGTCGTCCACGCTAGCGAGCGAAGTCACGCCGGCAGGGAGACGATTCGGACCGGCGAGGAGGTTAGTAGGATAGCCGAGCGGGGCAACGATATCGGTGCGCCCCGGCTGCGCGAGGATCGCGCTCTCATAGAAGCTGCGGGCGGAATTGTAAGGCACCGCGCCGTAGTGGTAACTATTGCGCTTTTGGTAGTAAGGAATCGCCGCCAGCGTGATCGCACTCGTGGGCGAATAGATCGCCCGCAGGCGGTAGAGCGTATCGGTATTTCCATTACGATTTTTGTCGTAGTTGGTGCTCGCGAGACCATTGGGATTGCCGTCGTCGATCGTGGGATAAAACCAGCGGCGGCCCTGATCGCTCAGGTCGCCGGTCGTGCTCGCGGTCGTGGTCCAATTGCCGAAGAGCGCTCCCGAGATCGGACGGTCATCATGATCGTCCACCTTGATGTGACTCACGCCCGCGTTGAGTAGGAGCGTGGAGGATTGATACTGGATCTGCGCGTCGTATTTGCGGCGCTTGAGCTGCGGAAGATCGCTGTCGGAGAAATTGACGCGCTGCCGCGCATCGGAGCCGCTGACGAAGGCGCTCACGCCATTGGCGAGCAGGCCGGTGTCACCCCGGACGAAAGCCCGGCGCAAATCGCGCGAGCCGGTCGTGAGGGTGAATTGTCCGCCCGCGCGGGCCTCGGGCGCGCGCGTGAAAAAGTTGATCGATCCACCCAGAGCCGAGTGCGAAGGCGTGCTCACATCACCAGTGCCGGGCGACACCACGATGGACGAAAGATTTTCGGAATCGATGAGCCGTGTCGGAGGATTGGATTGGAAGCCGTTGGCCGAGGAAGTCGGGATGCCATCGACGGCGACGCCGATGACATTCAGCGTAAAGGCGCGGAGGCGGAGGCTCGTGCCATCGGTGGTGCGCAGGCCGAAATTAGTCGACGAGCTATAGTTGATGCCGGGGAGGCGATTGAGGACCGTGAGCGGATTGGCTCCGGTGGGCGACGACGGCGCGATATCGGGCAGGTTGAGGACACTATTGGCGCGGGAGACGCCGCGCTCGGATACCTCAAAGGCTCCGAGTTGCACGGCATCGGCGGGCGTCGGCCCAGTCGATGTGGCCTGCGCAATGGCGAGGGAGGCGAGACCCGGCAGGGCCGCGCTAGAGAGGACGCGACGGAGCGCCGCGGAAGGGAGAAAGGACTTCATGAGCTTACAGTTCAGGTCGTGGTGCGGGCGCGATGGCCCAACGAAAAGCAGTCAGGAGAAAAGGCGGACAACGCGCGGAGCACGCGCGACGGGACCGCGAGCCAAGGCTCGCAGCGGTGGTGGGGGCGGCACGTCAGCGGCGTAAAACGACGCGCGAAGCCGCCGACCAAAGGCCGTGACGAGATGCGCCACGGAGAGGACTGAATGACGACCGTCCGATCAGGAGCGGTCGGGGAGCATCAGTCCGATCACCGACAGATGCGGTGACATCGACGCCCACAACCCATCACCAACCCGGGGGCGGTGGTGGCGCGCAAGAAAGCGCGAGAGGCCAACTCGAAAGAGTCTGACCGAAGGAGCGTAAGGGATTTTGCGTTCACGAAGAGAGGCAGAGTCGAAAATGTCGCGGGGTCGTCCGGATTTCCGGTGTCCCGATTGTAGCTGTTTTCTCCCGGGCTTTGCCGTGGTCGGCCGAAAGGGATCGGAAGCTTGCGGCTCGCGCTACGCGGCGTAGAGCCGAGAGAAAGCAAATACTCCCTTTATTAAATGTAAACTAAAAAGATAGGGATTAGTCATAAATTTTACGCCCCATTTTAAAGGATTCAAAATCGATCCCCTTGTGTTTCCTAAATCGCTTAACGCGAGACCAATATCTCGGCCAACGCGCGGGCGGCAGTGCGGATTTCCGGGGCGGCGGTGGTTTCCCACAGTTGGCCCTTCATCGGCGCGCCGAGGGTGAACAGCCACCCCGTGGGGCCGCTGCGGTAGCGGAGGACTTCGCCGGTGGGGAGGGCATTGATGCCCAGTGCCAGCGGGTCGTGATCGATGAGGCCGCGCGCCAAGAGGTGAATGAAAAGGGGGTGTTGGTACTTCGAATAATCAGTGCGCGGACCGGTGCAATTGATCACCTTAGCGACGCGCAAGGAAACGTGCTGAATCGTGCGCGAACGGCGGAACAAGGCGGAGACCCCGGTGGCATCGGCCTCGAGCACCTGCAGGCGGCCGGCGTAAAATTTGAGGCGACCCTCCGCAACGAGGCGCTCGATGATGGCGGCGGTTTGCGGGGCGAGTCGGTGGCGGTGAATCTCCCAAAAGGGGCGGACGTGGCGCATGAAGCGGGCGCGCTCTTCCCATGAAAACGACGCCCAGATCGCTTGGGAATAGGGTCGCAGGCTGTCGATGACCGTTTGCCAATCCACGCCGAGCGGAGCGACGCGGCGAACTTCCGCGCGGACGCGATGGAGCAGGGCGCGCACGGTGGTCGGCGGGGCTTCGTCGGCGAGAAAGGAGCGATAGGGCTGCGCGGCCGCGTGATGCACCTTCAAGCGGTGGCCATGGCGCGACAAGGCATGAATCGTTCCGCGGTGCCCGGCGCGTTCCAGTTGCACGATCAGATCCACGGCGGTGAGCCCCTGCCCGACCAGTAGCACTTCATCGTCGGCGCCGATGCCATCGAGGGCGTCGCCGCGCCACGGAATATGAACATAGCGCTTGCTGCGATAGACCGGAAGGGGACGAGGAATGGGATACTCGCCCGGCAGATTTCCGACGGCGAAAACGACGACGTCGGCGCTCAATATTTTCTCATCGGCAAATTTCAGCAGCCCTCCCCCACCCGGCCGCTCCTCGATGTCCACGACTTCCCCCTCGATCTCTTCCAACTTCACCGCGGCGGGTGCCGCGGCGAGCACTTCGGCAAACACGCGCCCGACATAGGTGCCGTAAAGACATCGGGGCAAGAAATCGCCGGCCTCCACGTTATCGGGAATTCCGACCTCTCCCTTATGCGCGCGCAGCCAGTGCAGAAAATGCTCGGGCTCATCCGGCCAAACGCCCATGCGTCCCGCCGGCACGTTGAGCAAGTGATCGGGGCACAGCGTGCCGTAGGCGACGCCCTGCCCCACTTGCAGGCGGCGATCGATCAGCACGATGCGCAGCGGCGCGGTGGCCAGGCGCAGCAAGTTGGCCGCGACGAGCGAGCCGCTCAGGCCGGCACCGATGATGGCGATAGTTTTGGGAGAGGGAGTGAGGACTTCTGGCATGGGGAAAAGAGGTTTAGTCTCGATCATGGAGGCAGGGGTTGGAATCGAACCAACTCATACGGCTTTTGCAGAGCCGGGCCTTCCCACTTGGCGACCCTGCCGGCGAAAAATTAGGACGGAGAACGGAGGACAGAGAACGCGAAGGGACGCGAGTGGAGTGAGCTGAGGGCAGGTTGGACCGCTCGGCTGGTCGAATAGTTCAGCGAAAAATCCGCCGCAGTGCCGCCTGCGCGCGGGCGTTTTCTTCCGGCAGCCCAATGGTAATGCGCAGCCAGGTATCGTAGGGCGGAAACGCCCGACCGACGACGACGCCCTCGGCCAGCAGCGCCTTGGCCACGTCGGCCTGCGGGCGGCCCGCATCGAAATACACGAAGTTGGCTTGGGAGTCGGTGTGACGGAGTTTGAGGGCATCGAGCGTGGCGTGCCACTTGGTGCGCTCGGTCGTGACGGCATCGTGCACGCGCTTGATGTAGCCCGCATCGCGGAGGCTTGCGCCGCCGGCGGCGAGAGCGAGGCGATTGAGATCGCGCGGCGCGCCGAGGCCCTGCTTGCGCAGGTAATCGGCGAGCTCGCGCGGCGCGACGGCGTAGCCGAGCGGAAGACCCGCGAGGCCGTGGACCTTGGCGAAGGTGCGAAACACGATCACATTTTCACCCGCGCGCGTGAGGTTCACGGCGGTGCGCTTCGCGTAGTCGTCGCTGAATTCGAGGTAGGCTTCGTCGACGATGACGAGTGCTTGCCGGGAAACTTTCCGCACGAACGCCGCGAACTCGGCGGCGTCGTTGACCGTGCCGGAGGGATTGTGGGGATTGACGAGGAAGACCGCGCGGGTGCGGGCATTGACCTTGGCGGCGAGGGCCGGGAGATCGTTTTCGAGTTTCGCGTTGAGCGGCACGGAAATGACCACGCCACCGACGGGTCGCGCAGCCTCGACCAGCGCGGGGTACCCCGGCACCGAGTAGATGAACTCGCCGCCGGGGCCGCCGCGCAGGCTGAGGTGCAGCCCGAGCGCCTCGAGAATTTCCCCGACGATGATCTGCTCCGGCGCGACGCCCTCATACGCGGCCACCTGCGCGGCAAACGCGGCGGCCTCGTCGCCCACGTAGCGATACAAACCCGTGAGATTTTCACGGATGGCCTCGGCCGCCAGAGGCGACGGGCCAAACGGATTCTCATTCAGGGTGAGGCGCACCGGGGCTGCGACCGGGGCGGGCTGCGCGAGCGCCGCGCCCGCGAGC
The DNA here is from genome assembly GCA_965227745.1 of Opitutaceae bacterium. GTDB lineage: Bacteria > Verrucomicrobiota > Verrucomicrobiia > Opitutales > Opitutaceae > GAS368. The sequence goes on from OZ245769.1 coordinate 2,381,213, forward strand.
GCGAGCGTGACAACTGCGGCGAGGATAGAGCGGGAGCGGATCATCGGGGAGACCATGACTTAGAATTTCACGGTGAGACGGGTGTAATAGAACGCTCCACTGTAGGGGAACGGATTGAACTCGCTGTAGCGGAAGACGCCGCCCGCATCGGCGCCGAGGCGCTGGGGATTGCTGCGGATGACCTCCTGCGGATAAACGTCGAAGACATTGTTCGCGCCGATCGAGACGGTGAAGCGATCGTTGAGGCGGTAGGCGAGATCGACGTCCGTCAGGATCTTCGCCTCAAACTGGCCGATCACATCGAGATTCCCCGCCGCGGCACCGACGGTCTCGGTCGGCAGCGTGCGGAATTTCGAGTCGGCGGGGAAGAGCGCCACCTGGGCCGGCGCGAGATTGGTGAGCGCGACGGCCTCGTAGTCGCCATAGCGCACACCCCGCGCGAGAAACGAGAACCGGCCGATGTCCCACCTGGCGGCGAGCTGGGCATTGTTGCGCGGCTGGCCGCGGGTCGCGCGAATGCGCTCCGTGATATCGAACAGCGGGGTCGTGATGCCGAGCGCCGTGACGGACGAAGGCGTGGGGCGCACGCGAGTGAGCGTGGTGGTGTTATAGTTATACCCAGCAGTGACGGTGACCTGGTTGGCCTGGCCGAGCTTGATGCGCTGGCGGAGCGTGAGATCGACGCCGCGGGTCTTGGTATCGGCGGCGTTGGTGAAGAAGCGCGCGGCCTCGACGCCGGTGATGCCCTGCGAGGTAAGATAGTTCAGGACGGGTGTGCCCGTGAACTGGCTGGAGAGGAAAATGCGGTCCTCGATCTTGATCTGATAAAAATCAGCCGTGGCCGTGAACCCGGCGTGCTCGTAGGTGAGACCGGCAGTGGCGTTGACCGATTTTTCGGGATCGAGCTTCGTCGCGCCGAGGGCACGGGCGGCGGGATCGCCGACCGGGAAAAGGCGCGCGAGGATGATCGTGTTGGTATTGGCGTCGGTGCGGCTCGAGGTGGAGCCGAAGTATTGCTGCTGGAGCGCGGGGGCGTGGAAGCCGCTGCTCACCGAAGCGCGCGCCGCGAAGCCGGCGCCGAGCGCGAGACGAGCCGCGCCCTTGCCGTTAAACGTGGTGCCGAAATCGCTGTAGTCCTCGAAGCGGGCGGCGGCGGAAACGCGGAGGATCGACGTGAGATCATTCTCCGCATCGACGTAGAACGCATAGCTGCTGCGACGGACATTCTGCTGGTCGCGCGGGCTGATGCCGCCGAAGCCCTGCGCGCCGACCGTGGCGACGGCACCGGCGGCCGGGCCATCGAGGACCGTGACACCGCCCGAGCGGTAGGAATCGGGATCGCCGGCGCGGATGCGATAAAAGTCGGCGCGGAATTCAGCACCCGTGGCGAGCTTCACTGGCGCGGGCAGACCGGCCGCGACATTGGTCTTCAGGTCGAGATTCGTGATGGCCTGAGAGAAGTTGAGGCGACCGTTATAAAACCGCGTCGGGCTATTGGCGCCCAGCGTGGCATTGACGGTGTTGTGCGTGAAATACTTCAGGGCGTTGGTGCCGAACTCCTGGCTGAGATCCCAATCCCACGCTGCGGCTTTGCCGCGCAGGCCGGCGCCCAGCGAGGTGTTGGTGCTATCGGTATCGACGAACGGCAGGAAGCCGTCGGGGTAGATCGCGCGGACATTGTTGTTGTCGGCGGGGCGGCGGAAGGAGGCGTTGGAACTCGCCTCGCTCAGACCGAAACCACCGAAGGCGTAGAACTCGAGCGAACGGTCGGCGCGAAGGGGTGAGCCGGCGTTGAAGAAGAAGGTTTTCTCCACGACGTCGGCATCGCCGTAGCGCCACACGTCGCGATTCACCGTGGCCTCACGCGGGTCAAGCGTGATGCCTGCGGGTGGGTTGGTCGTGCCGGAGCCGACATTGGCATTGTTGGCCACGAGCGCGCCCGCGGCGTTGCGGCCGAAATAAAATTGGCGCGTGTCGGGCAGCGCGCGGTTGGTGGCGTTGCGATCGCGATAGTAGAGCGTGCTGTGAAAGAAGCCTTTCTCGCCGAGCTTGAAGCCGGACTCAAGGGAGGCCTCCCACGTATCGCCGTCGCCCTCCTTGGTGACGCCGTAGGTGCCGCTCGCGCTGGTGCCGAGATCGTCGCGCAGGACGAAGTTGATCACGCCGGCGATGGCATCGGAGCCGTATTGCGCGGAGGCGCCATCGCGCAGGACCTCGATGCGGCCGATGGCGGTGGTGGGGATGGCGTTGAGATCGGTGGAGACGGCGCCGCGGCCGACGGTGCCGCCGGTATTAACCCAGGCGGAGGTGTGGCGGCGCTTGCCGTTGACGAGGATGAGCGTCTGGTCGGGCGAGAGTCCGCGGAGCGTGGCGCTGCGGACGTGGGTGTTGCCGTCGGGCGTGGTGGGATGCGGATTGTTAAACGACGGGATCTGCGTCTGGAGGACCTTCGAGGTCTCGGTGTAGCCGCCTTGGCGGATTTCGCGCTCGGTGATCACATCGATCGGCACGGTCGAATCGACGACGGTGCGCTGGTTGAAGCGCGAACCAAGCGTGACAAAGGCCTCGAGGGCGACGGGCTCGTCTTTCGCGGCGGGCGCGCCCGCCGGTGTCTGGGCGGAAAGGCCGGACGCGGCCAGCACAGCAACCGACGCGGCAATCGCGTGCGGCAAAGAGGTTCGTAGGATGGGTGAATACGCGGGCTTCATGGTGTGCAGCGGGATTTTTGTGGTCAGGGCCCAGAGGGGAGACCGCCGAATGGGGCAGATCTCAAACTGGGGATCGGAGCGGAGCCGTGGTCGGCTAAACGTCTTCCGAATTACGAGGAATTTTCTCTCACCGTGCGGCGTCGAGTGCCGAGGAATAGATACCGGATAGTTTCAAAGTAAATCAAATTAGTATGAATTAAGACACATCCAAGTTATTTTTTCACAAACCGTTACCCAGACGGCCTTAATGGGCAACGCGAGCCGCGTGAATTTAGGCAAAAACAAAATAAAAATCTCCATTCCCGGGGGAATGGAGATGAAAGCGGGCGGCTGGAGAAGGAGCCGATCAATGATCCGCGCCGCGGTAGCTCTGCTCACCGGCGGTGATCGCCACCGCGAGCCGATTTTCCTTCGGCGGCAGCGGGCACGTGGCATACAGCGTGAAGGCACACGGCGGATTCTGCGCGCGATTAAAATCGAGCACGACTTTGCCGTCCTTCGGGGCGTCGGTGTAGAGGAAGCGCATCTGATAGGTCGTCTGGCCGCTCGTGCCGTCGGCGATGACGAAAAATAGCGGCTTGTCCGCGCCGTCGGTCATCGGGAGCAGTTCGTAGGTCTTACCGTCGCGCTCGAAGACGGCTTTGCCTGTCACCTTTTGAATCGAGGTGTCACCGAGCATATTGACGATCGGCACCTCGCGCGGGGATGCGAACGGAACCCACTTCGCCTCGACCCGCCAGGTGGGGTCGAGCGGGAAGTAGTTCAAGCCCACGAAATGGGCTCGCCGCTCTGCCTCGCTGTCGCGGACACGCAGGGCGAGCTTCCCGCCGCGCTCGATCAGGAAGAAGGTGACCGTGCCAGCCGAGACCTGCGTGGCTTTGCGACCGGCCACGAGTGGGACCGGCCCCGCGGCCGGCTCACCATCGATGCGAACCTTGGCCGCGGGCACCGGGATGAAGCGAACGCTCCCATCGGCGCCGAGCGTGGCCGTGCCGAGGCGGTCGGGACCGCCGGTGAGGACGACCTTATTAACGGCGGCGCGACCGATCGTATTTTCCCCCGGTTGGAGGAAGTGGAGACCGATGAGCGTGAGCCAGCCATCGGGTTTAGTAAGTTCGGTGACGCGTTTCGTGCGGGCGGCGTCGATCGTTTGAGCGTACGATTCGTCGGTGACCGCGCGGGCACTCGTGGCGGCGAGCAGGCCCGCGAGCAAAAGGGTGGAGAATTTCATGAAACGAAGTGAGTGGAAGGTGACCAACGCGCGTTAGTTCGACGCCGCCGCGGGAGCGCTCTCCGCGAGCAGGGTCTCCACCGTGTGTTCGATTTCCGCGATCAGCTTGGTGTGGAATTCACCCGTGGCCGGGCCCGCGAAACCCGCGTGGACCGCGCGCACGCGGCCATCGCGGCCGAGGAAAAACGTGGCCGGCCACGTATTGAGATTTTCCGCCTGCGGAAGTTTGGCGCCCACTTCCTTGGTTTCGCCGCCGACGAGATAGGCGAACTCGATGCCGTACTTCTTCACGAAGGCCGCCGGGCGCGTGAGCTTCTTGAGTTGCTCGGCATCCTCGAAGTCCAGCGCGACGATCTCGAGGCCAAGCGACTTGTATTTCTTGTAGAGCGCCTGGAGATAGGGCGCTTCGTCGTGGCAATTCGGGCACCAACTGCCCGTGACATTCACAATGACGACCTTGTTGCGGAAGCGCGCGTCGGTATTGGAAACCACTTTTCCACTCAGATCCGGAAAACTGAAGGCGAAGGGCTCGGCGGGATTTTGCACGCGCGTGTGCTCGGCGGGATTGGTCGGGGCCGCGAGGCCCTGGGCGCGGGCCGCGTCGGGACGAATCGCGGTGTAGGCATTGGGCTTGCCGCGGAGCGAGCGCAGGCTGAGCGCGAGCGTCGCATCCGGCTTCGGCACGATCTCCAAGGTGGAGCCGCGAGCACCGTCGAAGAGGTTCAGCACGAAGCGGTCGCCCTGCCAGGTGCCGCGCAGCGTACCCGTGTCACCGTCGACGCGGAGGATCGCGGCGGAAACCTCGGCCCCCTGCTGGCGAACGATAAAGCGCCAGGCTTTCTCACCCTTGGCGCTCTCAAAGGGGATGTCCCACAGCCCGGCGATCTGCGGCGCCGGGGTCGACGCCGGCTTGGCGTCCGCCGTGTGGGGACGCGCCTCGAAATCCCGCAGCCCGCCGCGCGTGCCGCCGTATTTTCCCTTGAGCACGCCCTGCGCGAGCGTCGCTTCGAGGTGCGAATCATAGTGCGCGAATTCGACGTTGAGCACGCCATTCTTCAGGGTACCCGCCGTGGACGAGACGCGTTCGTCGCCGTTGAAAAAGGTCGCGGTGATCTGTCCGCCCTTCTCCGAAAATTCGACCGGGAATGGCAGGGCGTAGTCCGCCTCGCCGGTGATTTTTGCGTCCCACCGACCGGTGAGAGGTTGAGCCGCGACAGACAAAGCCAGGCCCAGAAAGAGGGCGCCGGCGGAGAGAAACGATTTCATGACGAGATGATTTTCAGGTTGAGGAAAATCCCACGTAGGCACGGAAGCCCGCGGGAGTACGGCGGCGAAGCGAGCCGGTCGGGCTCGTATCCGCTTAATTCAAAACCGAAGTCCGGAATCGCCTCTGCCTAGGCAGGCCCGAGCCGATTTCCGTAGTCGAGATTCGCGTCACGTAACGTAGAACTCTACTAATTTAGTAGGGTTAAGCAGAAAGCCCGGGATATAAAGTCGGAAATGCGTTTTCCTGCACGAAATCTATTCATACCAACGCGCCACGGCGACGGTGGCCGCTAAATGAAAATGGCCCGCTCAGGGAGCGGGCCATGGTGAAATCAGAACGGAATTCGCGCCTTAAGCCGTTACTTGGCCGGGCTCGCGGCTTTTTCTTTTTCCACGGTGTACGGGCCGCGGACGATGGTGCTCTTAATGGACTGCGAATCCTTGATCATATTGTAGATCGGGCAAATGGCCTCGACGGCTTTTTGCAGCTCCTCGATCTTCTCCTTCGTCTCGGGCGAACCGATGTAGACGGAGTAAGCGACATCTTTGTAAGACGGCGGACGGTCGACGTTGCCGAGGCGGCTCGTGAGCGTGCCTTCGACCTTGAGCTCGAGGCTGTCCAACTTGATCTGGCGCTTGGAGGCCTCGATTTCGTAGATGTGCGTGAGGCAGGTGATCATGCGGCCGAGGATGTCTTCCTCCGGCACCGGCCCGAGATTATGACCGCCCAGGTAGCGGGGATAATCGTGGATGACTTGGAAGCTGCTGATATCGGTGCGGACGTGGCGGATACCGGTGCTGCCCTCGACCTTCACGTGCGCGCGCAGCGGCTGGCGCCAATCATCGGGGGCCTGCTTGGGGCTCGGGCCCTCCACGGGCTTCGCGCCTTGCGTGCTGGCGTATTTGTCGGCGAGAAATTCGCGGAGGCCGTCGAGGCTCTTCCCCTCGCGCTGCAGCGGGGTCTGCGTGTAGTAGAGTTTGCCGTGGTCGATCTTCTGCGCGTCGGCCACCAAGTGGTAAACGGGCGAAACGCGCTCGACGGTCTGGCGGAGATCCTCGAGCTGCGCATCCGTGGCGGGCGAGGTGATGAAGACGATGTACGCGAGATTACGCGGGTAGGTCACCTGCGTGCCCGTCGTCTGCGAGGCGGCGGTGCCGGGCTTGCTGGTAAACACCACCTCGAGTTCGTCGAGCGGGATGCCCTTGAGCGCGGCCTGCACGAGATAATCGCCCGCGAGCGCGCTACTCAGCGCCCCCACGACGCTCGGCCAGGAGCCGGCGCCGAGATTGAATTCGCCGGTCTCGCGATTGCCGTCGCTGAGAAGCTGGAAATTACGAATGCGCAGGCGGCGGATGCCGGTGCGGCTGATCGCGGTGACGGTGCCGGTGAGCTTGAGCGGCTCGTTCACCTCGGGCTGGCCTTTCAGGAGGAGAATCGAGGAGCGCAGCCGCGCTTGGAATTCGCGGAGCGAATCGCCGTTGTCGACCGCGGCGGGCGTCTGCGCCCAGTCCTGCGTGGCATGCGTCGCCTGCGCGTGCAGCGCGGGCGCGGTGAACGTCAGCAGCGCTAGGCTGCTGGCGATGGTTTTCGTGAAGGGGTGGCTGAACGTGAATTTCATGGTGATCCTAACGCGGGAATTATCCCCGCCAGTGAGTGAGGGAGTGACAACTGCGGCCGGGGGTCCGGTGGCAATCGACGATGGGAGCGAACGCTCCGCCGATCTGCCGTGGTCGGCTGGGATCGATGTCGGAGAGGCGATTCTCGCCAGGTGGCGTGGAATCGAAAGCGGGCAGCGACATTACATCCTGCCCACAAAAAGTTATGCGCGGCGGCATCGTGCTCATGGCGAGTGCGGGCGCGCGTGGCCCGGCGTTAGGATGGACTCGACACTGATCGTTTCAGTTCCTCGGCTGGCCGACGACCGCCAGAGGAGCCAAACCGTCGCGACCAGCAAGAGGCTCGCACGCACGAGTGCGACGCCCGGCGTCTCGAGCCAGCTCGGCGCCAGCCCCCCGAAGCAACCGCACTTCAACTCCAGGCCACGCGCCAGAGCCTGGCCCAGCGCCGCGACGAAAATCGCGCAGAGGCCCGCTACCACCGCCGCCACTGTCTCGGTCCACACGGCTGCCAGCAGGAGCGCGCCCGACAGCACCTCGACCCACGGCAGCACCACGGCGACAACTCGATAGAACCAATCGGGTCCGCCGAGGCTGTAAGCTTGGAGATTCGTGTAAAACGCGACCGGGTCCGTGAGCTTTAAAATGCCGCTGGCGAGGAACACAAGGCCCACTGTCCACCTCACGGCGACGGCACGTCGGTCTCTCGCGGGGGGAGTTTCAGGCGCGTGGCTCATCGGTCAAGGTCCGCAGATTGCCACACGGGCAAGGGACGCGGAAACACCAGCCGCTGCTCCGTGCGCAGCCAGTCGCTAAGCAACCCGGCGGCAGTCGAGGCCACTAGCAGGAAGACCACGCGCCACACGCAGGTGCCGCCAATCGCGCGGCCGAGAGCATGAAGAAACGTGGTCATGCTCAGGGGCGTGCGAGCATCCCATCCAGCGTACGCTGGAAATAGGAAAGCGGTTGGGTGTCCTCAATGATGCCGCGCGACCATTTGCCGTCGCGGCCGAGTTTGCGCAGGAGAAACGTGGGGGTGCCACGCAGCCCGAGTTTCGCGTAGTCGGCAAAGTCGGCCGCCACCGCCTCGCGTACGGCGGCATCCTGCAGGCTCGCCGCGAGCGCCGCGCCGCCGGTCGGCGGAGTCTCGGTGAGTAATTTCGCGAGGGTGCTCGCGGGGCCGAGGCCCGCTACATAAAGCGTCGGGGCGACCGACCAATACCGCTCCTGTTGCAGCGCGCCGCGCGCCGCGAGGAAGAGCGGCGAAGCCTGGTCGGCCGCTTGATTCGAAGCGTGCACGATCACCCACTGCACCTTGCCCGTGTCGATGTACTGCGCGCGCAATTTCGGAAACACTTCGTCGTGAAAAACGCGACAGTGCGTGCAGCGGAAGCTGGAAAATTCGATGACCACCACGCTCGCGGTCTCCGAGCCGAGCGTCGCGCGCGGGCGCTGGGCGAAGGGCGGGCCGAGCCGCGAATCGATGTCCGCGCCCTCGCCTCCCGCCGCGCGAAGCGCGAAGCTGAGGAGGCCAAAGGTGAAATAGAAAAACCGCTTCATCGCCGGGAAAAGCCGCAGTCGCACGGTCCGCCGCCGAGGCCGGTCAACGCTCGGCGCAATCCGGCTTGGTCGACGCGGCCTGCCTCCGTCACCGCCGAAGCCGCCTCACTTCCGTCCGGCAGCGAGGCGCACCCCGCTAACAGCCCCGAGAAGATGACGGCCAAGGAGATTCGCACGGCGGGAAGAGTTCGTTGTTCGCTGAAACTATTCTGATTTCGATTCTGGCGCCGCCTTCGACATGAATGGCGGCGCCAGAGTTTGTTCGAAATACCGGGAGGACTTTCTTTCGGTTTAGTAGCCGGTGCGGAACACGATGCCTGCCCAGCGCGGCACGCGGGGCTTGTAGGCGATGGGAGTTTGGTCGCCGAGCCAGACGCCGGTGTCGGTGTCGAAGGCGTTTTTCACGAGGAGACTCACGTCGAAGCGGCCATCGCGGCGACCGAAGCCGATGTTAACATCGGTCACGCCGGCGGCCTTCGAGTACAGATAGCGCGAGAGGCTCTGATCGGAGTAGTAGCCGCTCGTGTAGTTGTAATTCACGTTGGCGTGAAAGAGTTTGCTACCGACCGGATAGGTGAAATCGGCAAAGGCATTGCCCGTGAGCTTGGGTGCGCCGGCGAGGGTGTGGCCCGTCTGATCGGTGTAGATCTTGGTCGCGTCGCCGGACAGCTCCCAAGGTGTGACGGCCTGCGTGAAACGCTTGTAGACCGCGTCGGTGTAGGCGCCGCTGAGCCGCAGCACGAAGTGATTGATGCCGGAATACGACGCGCTGAGCTCCACGCCCTTGGTCTGCACCTTGGGCACGTTTACGAGGCGCGTCAGGTAGGCGTTCGTCCCGTTGTTGTTCAACTGGGTCTGCACCGGGTCGAACTCGACTCCGTTCTGGATGTAGTTGCGGATGTTCTGGAGGTAGAGGGTCGCGTCGACGATCAACGTGTTGTTGAGGAAGAGGGATTTGAGACCGAGGTCGAAGGAGTCCGAAGTCTCGGTGCCGACGGGGACGGACTTGCCGCCGAGAACCGTGCCGCCGACGATCTGCGAGATGCCGGCCTTGGTGCCATGCGCCCACGAGGCGAAGACGGACTGCGAGCCGCTCAGCCGATAGGTCGAGCCCAGTTGGAACGTGGGCAGCGTGGCATTGTAGCCCTGCGCCGTCGTGTTCTGATAGAGCGAGCCGATGCGGGCGAGGCGGACGGCTTTGGCCGTCGCGAGTTGCAGCTTCTGCGGCGCGGTCAGCGCGGCGTAGTTGGCGGCGCTGAAATACTTTTGCGCCGCGAAGTTGGCCAGCGCGAGTTGCGTGGCGTTATTGGCGGCGGTCAGGTTGCCGCTCGCATCGCTCGCGAAACCGCCGAGCTGGACGTTGTTAACCGACACGGGATCGAGCTCGGGAGCGTAGCCCTCGGACTTGATGTACGCACTGCCCGAGGCAATGCGTCCCTCGTGCGTGCCGCGGGCTCCGGCGGTGAAGGACAGCTCTTTCGTGGCCTGCCAGATCACGTTGCCGTACGCACCCACGCTGCGGCTATCGAGTTCGCTTCGGGTGTAGGTGATCAAACCATCGCCGAGGTTCTTGAGCAGCAGATATCCGGGCGCGCTGACGGCGGCTGGAAGGGCGGGATCGACCGGGTCGAGAATCGCATATTGCGCGGCATTCGAGTACCACGCGCCCGCATCCGGGCCGTAGTGCGTGAGCTGGCCGATGTTGGGAAACTGCCGCTGGAAATAGATCGCGCCGACCTGGCTCTTGAGCGCGCGATTGATCTGCCAGTCGAGTTTGAGCTCCTGGCTAGCCTGCCAGTAGGTGTTGTCGGTGCCCTGGGGCGCGAGCACCCAGTTGAAGTGAGTGAGCGAACCGCGGCCCTGCTTGTAACGGAAATCCTGATACGCCGAGACCGAGGTCAGCGTCAGATCGGGGCTCAGCTTCTGCTTGAGGTTCAGCGACGCGCCCTTGGTCGCGTAGGTGTTCGGATAGTCGCTGATGCGGTCGACGGCGGTCTGCGAATAGAAGTCATCCAGCTTGAAGCCGGTGTCCTGCGCGAACCAGCGGCGCTGCAGCTTGAGGAATGGATCGTTGGCGTAGTTGAAGGGGACAGGCTGGCCGTTGGCGCCGATGTTATCGTAGTAGGCCGGCGTCTTGGTGTTAAAGTTAAAGCAGTTTTCGCACATCTCCTTGCCGGTGGGGGTGATGTTCAGGCTGAGCGTAGCCTCGAGGTTCGGATTCGGCGTGTAGAGAAATTGCGCGCGGGCGCTCGTGCGGTCGGTGTTGCGATACGTGTTATGCGGATCGTTTTTGTTGCCGTAGTAGCCGTCGGCCGTCTCGCGGTTGACCGACACCCGATAGGCAAAGAGCCCGTCGACGATAGGGCCGCCGATCGACGCCGTCGCCGTGACGTGGTTGAGCTGGCCGAGGATCAGCTCGAGATTCGCCTCGGGCGTGAAGGTCGGCTGATTGGTCGTGATCGTGACGCGGCCCACGCTCGTCTGACGACCGCCATCGATGCCCTGCGGGCCGCGCGAGACCTGCGCGTTTTGGATGTCGGTGAAATTGGACAGCGCGGCGATGCCGGTGACGCCATAGCTGACGCCGTCGACCGTCACGCCGACGCTGGGATCGAGCACGCCGGTACCGGCCGACCAACCCACGCCGCGCACGATGATCGCCGTCGTCTGCGGATTTTGCCACGACGTACGGACATTTCCGATACGATTCAGGATGTCGCGGAAATTGTTGACGTGAAACGTATCGAGCTCGGCGCCGGACACGACGGCGATGGAGCGCGGGATTTCTTTCACACTCTTCGCCGCGCCGACGACGACGGCATCGAGGGAGACCACGGGCTCTTTTTTCTTTTCGGTCGAGACCACGGGAGCCGCGCTCGCGGCAGCCGGCTCAGCCGACGGCGCCGCGGCCACGGAGGCAGCCGGCGCGAGCACCGCCGCACCCGCGGCAGCGCCCTGCGATTGCTGCAGCGCCTGTTTCAAGCGGGCGTTTTCCGCGGCGAGCTTGGCGTTCTCCGCTTGGAGGCGGGCTCGTTCGGCCTGCAGTTCCGCAGGGCTTTGGGCGCGAACGGGAGCGACGCAGAGCAGGCTCAAGCCCGAGAGCAGCGCGATCAGCCCGCGGGGGCGCGGCGCGATGCGCTCGAATCGAGCGCCAGTTGAAGGACGACGGTGGAGGAGAAAGGAAATGTTCACTGACAACGGAGGGATTTGCTGGACGACGAAGCCGTGCCGGTGGTCCGGTCGCTCGTGTTGGGTGGGAGCTGCTTTGAAAGCCTGCCGTGGTCGGCCGAGGCTAAGTAAAGCTTTGACGAGTTCTCGCTACGCGGCGTCGAACTCGGGGGCGGACGTTGCGTGGAAGAATTTCAAAGTAAATAAAAATAGTAGGAATAACGAAACTGCCGGCATTTCGCGTTCACCCGTGCGACTTAACCGCCGCCGCTGGCGCGGCAGGCGCGGAGGTGTGGGCGCCAAATTCTCCGCTCCGGACGGAGCTGATCTAACTCCTTAGGCTCGGATGCGACTCCGTGGTTTCGGATGCGACTCCGTGGCGCACCCTAAGGGAGATTTGCGCTGACGATGATACGTCATCTGCTCGATCGCGTGCCGAGCGTCTTTCACGTGCGACTGGTGGCGCGCTTAACGCCGCGTGGTCTTCTCGTATTTTGATCCCTTGCGAACCCGTCGGCGGCCGCCTGGTTCACTTCGGGCGATGCTCAAGAGCTGGCGGCATCGTGTGGGTACGCTGCACGCGAAGTGGGTCGATTCCAATGGCACAACCAGTGGTTCTGATGGACGGCACTGCCGGTTCAGCGGATCGGTTATGGGCGGTCGATCCAAACAGGATGCTCGCGCGATCAGTGAGTCTTGGCGCCCCGAATGGTGGCAGGACATCGACCCGCCTCAGGAAGATAGGGCGTTTGCCGACGGCCATACTGGGCTGACGCGTATATTTGCGGCGACGACTCAGATGAGAAAACCCTTGGATTTTCCCCGGGAAAACGAAACTTGGCCTAAGAACACGTGGACAGAAGCGCGTACAAACGGGGGAGGCGCGAGGGGTCTTCGCCTGTTACGCATGTCGCAATGGGCCGTGGAATCGCTCTTTCGTAAGTCGCTTTGCTTGGTGCGCTTAGACGCGAATGATTGCGAGAATTCGCGACTTTTCATCGCGGGGAAAATGGTCGGGCTGGTGAGATTCGAACTCACGACCTCTTGCACCCCATGCAAGCGCGCTACCAGGCTACGCTACAGCCCGAACAAGGAAGGGTGAACAAGCCGGATGCGGGGCTGGTAAGCAAGCGCTTTTTATCGGCTTCGGAAAATCGCTCGCGGTGAGAGGTCGCGGAGGGCGAGCTTCGGCGACACGTGCAAAGGGAGCTGAAGACGGGCAAGGACGCCTGAGCAGACGCGGTCCGGGAGAGCGAGAGGCGTGCGGCTCCCGCGGCCACCCCGGAGAAAAAAGCTGGCGGGACATCGGACAGGCAAATGGGCCGAGGAAAGTTGAACGCGATCCCCCGAGCGAGCTTGGCACCCGGCACTTGTGCGGAAGAAGCCGGCGGACCTTTCGGGGCCGCGCTTTTTAGCGCCGCGTAAACTATTTCCCAATGGAGCCAATGGGCGGGATGACGGGAGTACGAGCGCGGTGTTAAGATAGGTGTGGGATGCTGCGACGAAATTTTACCCCATTCCTGAGGCTGGGCCGGAACGTGCGGTGGGTGCATGCGCTCGCGTCGCGGCGAATTAAGGTGAATAAAGGTAAATATAGGTGGGTGACGGATCGAAGGAATTTAAGCCGCGAGCGTAGGATCGAGTTGAAAACCATGGAAGCCATGGCCGGAGAGAGGGGCAGTGGCGCCTCAACGCCTCGCGCGGAAAAGGAGGAGTTGGGCGGTCGAAGCTCAGCGCGTGAAAATCAGGCGCGAGGAGCTTGGGCGCGGGAGTCGGCTTCGGCCCCGCGTCGGGTCACGGTAGATCAAGGTGAGTCGCGGTCAGTCCAGTCTAGTCAAAGTAAGTCAAGGCGGGCCGCGGTGGCGAAATGGCCGCGTCCGAGCGAGCGATGCGGCGACCCCAAATTCGCCAAACAAACGGCTCGCCGCGCCGCGCGTTCGTTCGCAAGACTCGCCGACTCACTCCCCCACTCTTCTTAACCCCGCAGCTTCCTCACATGGATAAAGTTCGTCTCGGCATCATCGGTTTCGGCGGCATGGGCCAGGCCCACGCCAAGAATCTCCTCGCTGGCAAAGTCGCTCGTTGCGAGCTCGTCGCGGCGTGCGACGCGGTCGAAGCGAACTTGAAAAAATTTCCCGAGATCCGGGGCTTTGCGACGCCGGAGGAGTTGTTTGCGGCGAAGTGTGTCGACGCGGTGCTGATCGCCACGCCCCACTTTGCGCACACCTCGCTGGGCATCGCGGGGCTCGAGGCCGGCTTGCACGTGCTGGTGGAAAAGCCGATCTCGGTGCACCGCGCCGACGCGGAGCGGCTGATCGCAGCGCACAAAAATAAGAAGCAAATCTTTGCCGCGATGTTCAACCAGCGGACCGATCCGTACTACAAGGCGATCCGCGAGCTGGTGCGTGGTGGCGAGCTGGGCCAAGTGCGGCGCGTGCAGTGGACGATCACGAATTGGTTTCGCACCGGCGCCTACTACGGCATGGGCGGCTGGCGCGCGACGTGGAAGGGCGAGGGCGGCGGCGTGCTGCTCAACCAGTGCCCGCACAATCTCGACTTGTTTCAATGGATCTTCGGCATGCCGAAGCGCATCACGGGCTTTTGCAGCTTCGGCCGCTACCACGACATCGAGGTCGAGGACGATGTGACGGCGTACATGGAGTACGACGACGGCATGACCGCGACGTTCATCACCTCCACGGGCGAGGCGCCAGGCACTAATCGCCTCGAGATCGCCGCCGAGCGCGGGCGCATCGTGTACGAGGACGACAAGATCACCTACACGCGCAACGAGGTGCCGATGAGCGAATTTTCCAAGACGTCGCCCGAGGCCTTTGGCCGCCCGAAGACGGAAAATGTGCCGGTCAACGCGCCCGACCACGGCGGCCAGCACATCGCGATCCTGCAGAATTTCACCGATGCGATCCTCGATGGCGCGGTCCTGCTCTCGCCGGCCGAGGAGGGCATCCACTCGGTGGAGCTCGCCAACTCGATCCTCCTCTCCGCGTGGACGGGTAAGGCCGTCGAGTTGCCGATCAGCGGCGCGGTCTACGAAAAAGCGCTTAACGAAAAGATCGCGACCTCGAAGCCCAAGGCCAAGCCGACGGTGCAGGCCATCGCGGATTTGTCGAAGTCGGTGGTGTGATAAAATAAACGATTCGGAATGAGTCACAGAGTACACAGAGAGACCAAGCCGAGGACACAGAGCGTTTTTTCCAAATTATAAAATCGAAAGGTGGGGTGACTTTTCATCCCGCCACTCTGTGACCTCTTCCGTTTCCTCCGTGGCCTCTGTGTCCAACTCTGAGTTCTGAGTCGCTCGTCCGTTTTTTCCTCTTCATCCCCTCGCCCCCACCCGCTCTCCCATGCAAATCGGCATCTGCGCCAATACCGCGCTCCTCAATCGCCTCGAGCCCGCCCCGGGCATCGATTTCATCGAGGGCTTCACGCAGGAGTTGCTCCAGCCGGAGGTCGCGGACGAGACGCGCACGAAGCCGGTCGAGCCGCTGCTCGCAAAGGGTTTCAAGATGCCGGCCTCGAATCGGTTTTTGCCACCCGACCTAAAGGTCGTGGGGCCGACGATCGACTACGCGCGGCTGGATCGGTTTGGCGCAAATTGCTTCAAGCGCGCGAAGGAGATCAATATGAACTTGATCGTGTTCGGCAGCGCGGGGGCGCGCATGATCCCGGAGGGATTTTCGGCGGCGACGGCGTTTGAGCAGTACGTCGATGTGCTCCGCCAGCTCGGCCCGCTCGCCGAGGAGAATGGCGTGACGCTGCTCGTGGAGCCGCTGAATCGCGGCGAGTGCAATTGCGTGAACACGATCCTCGAGGGCGCGGAGGCCGTGCGCCGAGCCAACAATCGCGGCGTCGCCCTGCTCGTCGATATCTTCCACATGCTGCGCAACGGCGAGTCGCCCGACGACATCGTGAAAGTCGCCCCGCTCATCAAGCACGCGCATACGGCCGAGAACAAAGACCGCGCGTATCCAGGAAAGCACAACGAAAACCTGCGGCCCTTTTACCGCGCATTGAAGCGCGCCGGCTACAACGAGAAGCTGACCATCGAGGCCGACTGGACGGATTTTCCCGCGGAAGTCGCGCCCGCGGTCACGGCGCTGCGCGGGCAGTTGCGGGATTCAGGATACTGAGGCTGAAAAAGCAGCAACGTCCGTGGTTCGACGAGGTGAGGGCACGAGGTATGCCGAGTATCGCAATTAACGACCGTAGTCCGCTCAACCCCTCCGCCGGCCAAATTCATCACGGTCCTGGGGCGTAGCCGTCTTCTGTGCCCGCTTGTAGACGATATGCGCCTGTGCGAATGTTACCAGAACGGGTATTGTAAAGTTGGATGGCGCGGGTGAGTTCAAACAAGCTCAGGCAACCATCATGATCCGCATCAAGCGAGTGCCAACGGCTGAGTGTGGAAGGAGTCTCGGGAACACGCTCAGGATCGAGAGCGAACCCGTCCTCGGTGGTGGGAGCGATCTTATAGGCACCGGTTCGCGTGGTGCCGCGGCGTACGTTATAAATCTCAATGACACGGGTTAGCTCGACCAAGGAAATGAAGCCGTCCCGATTGGAATCCGCGCTATGATACAAAGACAGCACCGGCAGCGGATCAGGTTTGGCGAGCATTTGCCCCGCGACTCCCGCGGAGGTTAGAAGTGCCACTCCCACGATTTCAGCGGCGCCCGAATGAGTCGAGGGGACACTGAGAGTATAGGCGAAATCTAACGGGGTGGAGGGCAAGCTGGCCCAAGTCCACTCCAGCAAATGCGACGCTGCGGCGGCTGGCTTCACCGTGAAACTGGCCCCCGTGTCTGACACGAAGCTCCAGCCGTCGGGCAGCAAAACTTGCCAAGTTAGTCCAGTCACGGCGGTCGTGAAGTTCAACCGATTCGAAATAGTGACGGTGCTTCCACCCACAAAGCCGGGCGACGCCACGGCGTGAGTCGCGCTATTGCCGGCCGGCAAAACCACCAAGCTGGCTGCGGCGGAGGTCACGGTGCCGCCGAGCGACGAGATGCGCACTGAGTACCCGCCGGCGTTGCTCGTTTGTAAGTCCCCAATCGTCAGCGAAGACGCCGTAGCCCCAGGTAGCGGCGCACCATCGAGCAGCCATTGGAAGGAAAGCGGTGTCGCTGAGGTTGCGCTTACGGAGAAATTCACCGCCGCACCCAGCGTCGCCGCCACGCCGCGCGGGGGGGCGACAATCGTCGGTGGCGTCAAAACGTGAAGCTGAGCTGTTGTACTATTGAAGACACTCGCGCCCTGCGACACTCGCACCCAATACGAAGTATCGGTCGTTAGTACGGGCGTGACGAATGTCGCCGCTGTGGCGCCGCTTACGGGACGCGAGGTGTCGCCCGAAGCCCCGGCGAACCATTGAAAAGTCAAGCCAGAGCCCGACGTCCCCACGGTGAGGCTTGCCGTCCGACCGTTGGTTACGATTTCGCCGAGCGGTTGGCGGGCAATGACGCCGACAAACGAATCTGGCATCGCACTCATACGCCACGGCTGATTGCTACTGACTAAAAAGTGTCCGTCGGCCTCGCTGACCGCTCCCGAGGGTATTGTAACCGAGGGAGCATCCGGCAGACGGCTTTGAAAACCCGAAGAAGTCCAAATCCGGCCGTCGGTCGAAGTCGAATAGCCGAGGGAGGAAACCGCAAGAAACCGACCGCGGGTAAAAATTAGGTCGGCGAAAACCTGCCCCGCCAAACGTTCCGTGACTGGAAATGACCAATTGAGACCATCCGGCGAGTACAGATAGCCGCCATCCGATCCGCGGATCGCAACAAACACGCCGTTACCATGAGCCACCGCGTTGATCGAATAGCCATTCGTCGGCAGTATGCCTTCGGTCCAAGTCACGAGATCGCGGGAGACGTAAAGTTTGGTGCCTACCGCCATTACGCAGAGATCGCCGCTTGAAGCCAATCCCACGCCGGAGAGGGGTGCCGAGCCGCTGACAAATTGCCAACTACTACCGTCCGTAGAACGATAAACACGGCCAGCACGGCTGATCGCGATAAAGCCTTGGAGGTCGGAGGCAAGAGCCCCGATCCCGTCGCCACCTGGGGCGACTTGAGTGGAGGACCAATCCACGCCGTTGATCGACTTGAAGATGGCCCCACCAGCACCACCAGTTAAAAACACTCCGGCGCCAAACACGGTTCTGCTCGTCGCCTGTTGATCTATCGCCGCACTGGTAAGCCAGTCGATACCATCGGAGGTAGCATACGCCACAGTACCTTGGGTCATCAGTACATGCCGCCCGTTGCCACCTGCCATCCCCAGGGTATTTGTACTAGCGCTAGGCACCCCATGGGCCAGATCCCAGTTTAGCCCATCCACTGAGCTAAACACCGACCCCGATGGTCCCGTCATAAGAAATTTACCTCCGCCGTAAATCGCGCTCCTTCCTTGAAAATCCAAAGGCCCGGTGCGTCGCGACCACGTCATGCCATCGCTGGAAAAGAAGAAGTCTTGGCTAGGTGTCCCTATCACGTAGTGGCCGCCACCGATCGCTGCGGAGGTGAAGCTATAAGCCGGGTCTCGATCATTCACGGCGGGCAGCCCAGAGGCTGCACTCACCCAACTCGAACCATTGGTAGAGGTAAACACGGTCATCGAACTACCCACCGCCAGAAACTTTCCCTCATTGAAACTCACCGCCGAGAGACTATCATTATTTACGCCTCCAGCATCAGAGATGCCCGCAGCTTTCGCCCAGCTAATCCCATCTGATGAAGAGAAAATCAGGGGCCGTGCAGTTAGACGGTGGAGAACCGCATCCTCATATACCTCGTACCCTACGGCGACGAAACGTCCATTTCCATAGACGACAGCACTTAGCTTGTTAACATTGTTCAGCTTTTGATAGACCCGCCGCGTCGTCCACGTTTGTCCGTCGACGGAGGTATACACCACAGTGTCATCGGCCAGGGTCACGACAAATAGCCCGGCGCCGAACGCGATGGAGTAGTTCGAAAAATCCGATCGGGCGGGCAGACTTCCGATTTCAATCCAGTTATTTCCGTCCGAAGAAGTAACACTGCCGCTCGGCCCAATTCCAAGAAATATGCCGTTCCCCTGCGCAACGGCATAAATCCCACTGCTCACACCATAGCTACGCGCCATCGTCCCCCAGTAATTCGTCGCCCAACTCACCCCATCTTCGGATGAGATGATCGCGCCATCCCGCGTCGTGTAATAGCGCCCGCCCAAATAGCTGATCTGTCCCGAAGGGACGGAACTATTCAGCGCACGCCAGGGAGTCACTACCGAGGTCGCACTGTCTCTTGTGCCGGCAAAGTTGCTGGCGCGAACCCAATAGCGCTTAACCGCCGAGATGGCGGGCGTGCTAAATTGCGCTGCCGTCGCATTCGTGATCGGATGAGACACGTCGCCGGATTCCCCCTCGTACCATTGTAATGTCGGTGCAGGTACGCCGGTGACGGTTACGGCCAACGTGGCACTCGCCCCTAGGTAGATATCATAGTTCGGTACTTGCGTGGAATACGAGGGCAGCTCTGCGAGCGTCACGATTGCAGTCGCGCTATCGCTCACCTGGGATCCGCTTGTGATTCGTACCCAGTAGGACGTATTCACAGTCAGGCCCGCCATCGCGAGCGTGCTCGATGTTGCGCCGACGATGGGATTCGAGGCATCCCCCCGAACGCCCTGATACCACTGGTAGGACAACGTCGGGCCCGTTGCCGAAATACTAAGCGTCGTGGTCCCGCCCTTTTTCACATAACCGCTCTCCGGTGAAGCAATAATCGAGATCGCATTGGGCATCGGCCCCGATTGGAAGACCTCGCCCGTGTAGGCACCGATGATGAAACGCCCATTGCCGGAACCGACATGGTTTCCGGACAAAACGACTTCCGGGAGAAAATCCGCGGCGAAGGTCCAGTTTGCACCATCGTCTGAGATCAGCAGTGCCCGTCCTATCGTCGCGACAAACACACCATCTCCGAAGGCGATTTCCCAGCGACCCGCGGACGGGATGTCCTCGCCGGAACTGAGAGTGGGCATCGCGCCCTTGGCCCACGTCAATCCATCGACGGAGGTCCAGACCTCATTCCGTTGCGCTCCCGCGAGCAGGACAAATCGCCCACCACCGTAGGCGATGGCGCGGAGGCTTTGATTTGTGGGCAACGCCCGCGTCGTCCACGTGAGGCCATCCGGCGAAGTCACCATCCGGAAAAGGCTTACCGCCACATGCAGACCACCTCCGAACGCCAGATCGCCAAACGGCTCATCGACTCCACTGAGGGTGAGCCGATTGGTCCAAGCCAAGCCGTCCTCGGAAGTGCTAATCCCTCCGCCCGCCGCGATAAACCGACTGCCATTGAAAATCACCTTACCGACTGGTTTGCTTTGCGAGCTCGCCCTACTAGTCCAGTGATAGCCATCGGTAGAACTTGATATTTGACCGCCGATCGAGCCGCCTCCGACCACATAAACCCCGTTTCCAAACGTGGCAGCACCGCCTACATCCGCGGTCGTGGCGCTGACCCACGTATTGCCGTCAGTAGAGGTCGCCCCGAATTCGTTCCCGGTTAAGATGTACTGCCCATTCGCATAGGCGACGCCATAAGTAGTCCGAGGTCCGACGACTAGACCGCGCGAATTCCACGTCAACGCGGTCACCGTCCGGCTGTCGCTGGAGCCTGCCGCATTTGTGACGCGCAGCCAGAATCGCTTGGTCGTACTCACCGCCGGAAACTCGACTCCGGGATTGGTCGCACCCGCCACGGGCGTCGAGGTATCGCCTCTCTCACCCACATACCATTGGTAGCTAAGCGGAGCTTCGCCCGCGACGGTCGCGGAGAAGCCAAAAGAGTCTCCCCCTAGTCCTACACGGGACATCGGTTGGGTGAGAAACGTCGGGGCCTGGGCACGCCCTAGCACTAAAAAGAACAACCATATGCCCATCCCCACGAAGGCGCGTAAAAAAGGAGCGTAGCGAAGAATAATATGCATCGGGGCAAACAAGTAGTTGATACGACACAGCACGGTGAAAAGGGAAAAAACCGCACCGTTGCCTCGCCTCGCCTCCGTAGCTCAGACTCAATGGATTCCGCCGATTTAAGCCCCAGCCTCACTTCGCCCTTCTATAACCGTCGGCTTTGTCAGCGGCGCAAAACGTACCACGCTGCTTGCTCAATTATACCACACGGAAAACTAGCTCCAATGACTGATTCTAACAAACCGATCCATTTCTTGATGGAAGCTTATCGCGATGCGGTGTTCGCCCGTGATGTCGAAGCCTTCATGGCGCTGTACGACGCGGAGGCGCGGGTCTTTGATTTATGGGGCGCGTGGTCGTACGACGGCGCCGCAGCGTGGCGCAAGATGGTGAGCGAATGGCTCGGCTCGCTCGGCACGGAGCGCGTGGTCGTGGGTTTTGAGGATGTGACGTTGGCGATGTCGGGTGACCTCGCGGTCGTGCACGCGTTCGTCACGTATCAGGGCGTTTCCGCGGAGGGCCAGAAGCTGCGCGCGATGAGCAATCGGCTCACGTGGGCGCTAAAGCGGAGCGGTGCGAGCGAGGGCGTAGACGCGCCTTGGAAAATTGTCCACGAGCACACCTCGGCCCCGGTCGCGCCGGACACCATGAAGGTAATGCTGGAGCGTTAGCAGAAATCGAAAAAGAGGACTCGATCTCCGCGCGCGAACTATTTTACGAATGGGCTTCTCTCATGGCGTGGATCCTCAAGGAAAAAGAAATCGAAGCCCTGCTCACGGCCGACGGAAAACGGCGCTACGAGTACTTCATTCACCGCGTCTGTGAAACGCGCAAGATCTGGGGCCTGCATGACCAAGGCTGGGCGAGCTTGGCCGATGGCGACACGAAGCTGTTGCCACTCTGGCCACATGCTACCTACGCGCGGAAATTCAAGACCCGCGATTGGAGTAAGTACGAGCCGGCCGAGATCGACCTGGACGATTTCCTCGGGTTGTGGGTCCCGCGATTGAAGACGGACAACATCCAACCGGCGATTTTCCCCGTCGGCATCGGCAATGCCGTGATCGTGACCGTGGATGACCTCGAAGCCGACCTCCGCCAAGAACTCGGGGACTACTGAGGCCTTAAGTAAGAGAGAGTGCCCGGGGTGGGAATCGAACCCACAAGGATTGCTCCGGAAGATTTTGAGTCTACTGCGTCTGCCAATTCCGCCACCCGGGCATGGGAAGCGTTTGGCAAAGTGGAAAAGGCATCGTCCCGTGTCCACGTAAATTTATCGGAGGCACCTGGGCATTTTTTGAACGCCCCCGCGCCCAGCGGCGTCTTTCCCTCTGTTAGTTACCCGTTCTTTTTAGAAAGTTCATAGTTTGCAGTTCAAGTCGGCAAGGGCGTCTGGAGCATTCCGGGCGCCCTTACTGTTTTAATGAGACTTCAGCGGCGGGGCGACGGATCGGTGCGCTCCGATGAGCTGGCACCGGACGGAGAATCGGTCTTCCCACCTGCGGTTTTCGGCTTTCAACTCTCCCCATGTCCGACTTCCGCGCCTTCTGCACGCCGGCGAGCGCCGCGCCCGCCGAGTTCGTCCTCACGCCCGAGGAGTCGCACCACCTTGTCGTCGTGAATCGGGCGCGTGCGGGCGACACCGTGGTCGCCTTTGACGGGCGTGGGCGCGAGTGGATTTGCGAACTCGCGAGCGACAAGAAGAGCGCCGCCCTCCTCCGCATACGCACCGCGCTTCCCTCTAAGACCCTCCCCTACGACATCACGCTCGCCCAGGCCCTGCCCAAAGGCCCGGGCATGGACGCCATCGTGCGCAAAGCCACCGAGATCGGCGCCGCGCGCATCGTTCCACTCGAGAGCGAACGCACGCAGGTCCACCTCGACGGCGACCGTTCCGACAAGAAGGTCGAGAAATGGCACACCGCCGCGCTCGAAGCCGCCAAGCAGTGCGGCAATCCCTTCGTCCCCGAAGTCACCGCCGTCCAAAATGCCACGCGCTTCATCGCCGCCGCCGCGACGCCGGCGCCGGCCTACGATCTCAAGCTCATCGCGAGTCTCCATTCCGGCGCGAAATCCCTCAAGCCCGTCCTCGCGGCCTTCCGCGCCACGCACGGTCACGCTCCGCGCAAGGTGCTGTGGCTCGTCGGGCCCGAGGGCGATTTCAGTCCCGCCGAGATGGCCCTCGCCACCAGCCACGGCTTCGAGCCCATCACACTCGGCCCGCTCGTCTTGCGCTGCGAGACCGCCGCCATCTACGCGCTCAGCGTGCTCAGTTACGAGCTGCAAAACCTTTAGCCCTGTCGCCCCCCCCAGGCACCTTGTTGTGGGCGGGGTGCCCTCACCCCGCGAGGCGTACGCCCCGAAGTCAGTACCGAAAAGCCTTGGCTGTCCGCCCACCTCCGCAAACGTCCCCCTATGCCGAAACTGCGCGTTCTTTTCGCCCTCCTCGCTGTCTCACTTCCCCGCATGTCGCCCGCCCAATCCTCCGCCCCCGATTCCGATCCGTTCCTCTGGCTCGAAGATGTACAGGGCGACCGCGCCCTCGCGTGGGCGCGCGGGCAGAATGCCCTCACGCAGCGCGAGCTCGAGGCCTCGCCCGATTTCAAGCCCATCCAGGAGCGTCTGCTCGCCATCTACGATTCCAAGGCCCGCATCCCCGCGGTCGTCCAGCACGGCGGTTTGTTTTACAATTTCTGGCGCGACGCCGAGCATGTGCGCGGTCTCTGGCGTCGCACGACGCCCGCCGAGTACCGCAAGGAAAACCCCGCGTGGGAAACCGTCCTCGACCTCGATGCCCTCGCCGCCGCGGAAAAGGAAAACTGGGTCTGGAAGGAAGCCGACTGGCTGCGTCCCACCGAGGATCGCGTACTCCTTAATCTCTCGCACGGCGGCGGTGATGCCGTGGTGGTCCGCGAGTTCGATCTCCCGAGCAAGAGCTTCGTCAAAGATGGTTTCTATTTACCCGAGGCCAAGAGCGACACCGCGTGGCGCAATCGCGACAGCCTGTACATTGGCACCAATTTCGGCCCGGGCTCGCTGACTGATTCTGGCTACCCGCGCATCGTCAAAGAGTGGAAACGCGGCACCCCGCTCAGCGAGGCGCGCGTCGTCTTCGAAGGCACCGCCGCCGATGTCGGCGTGGGCGCGTGGGTCTCCGAGCGCTTCGGGTTTCACCGCGAGTTCGTGCAGCGCTCGATCACCTTTTTCACGAGCGAGACGCACCTGCGCGTCGGCGATAAATTCCTCAAGCTCGACGTCCCCGCCGATGCGAGCGTCGGCACGTTCAAAGAGTTCATCACCGTCGAGCTTCGCACCGATTGGAACGTCGGCGGCAAAACCTATCCCGCCGGCGCGCTGCTCGCGATGCCGTGGGATGCGTTCCTCGCCGGCACCCGGAACTTCGATCTGCTCTTTACGCCCGGCCCGCGCAAGTCCCTCGCCGGCTTCACCGCCACCCGCAGCCACCTCATCCTCAACGAACTCGACAATGTCACCAGCCGCCTCTTCGTCCTCACGCGCGAGGGCGACACCTGGAAGCGCACGCCCCTCCCCGCCCCGCAGTTCGGCACCGTCTCGGCCTCCGCGGTCGATGATGACTCCGATGACTACTTCCTTTCCGTCGCCGGCTTCCTCACTCCATCGAGTCTCTACTACGGCACCGTCGGCTCGGGGAAGCGCGAACTCCTCAAGCAGCTCCCCGCCTTCTTCAACACCGAGGGCCTCGAAGTCGCGCAACACGAAGCCGTCTCCAAAGACGGCACCCGCGTCCCCTACTTCCAGGTTTCGCGTAAAGGCCTCAAGCTCGACGGCACCAATCCCACGCTGCTCTACGGCTACGGCGGCTTCGAGATTTCGATGACGCCCGCCTACAGTCCCGGCAGCGGCTCCGCCTGGCTCGAGCGCGGCGGCGTCTACGTGCTCGCCAATATCCGCGGCGGCGGCGAGTTCGGCCCCGCATGGCACCAAGCCGCGCTCAAGGCCAACCGCCAGCGCGCCTACGACGACTTCATCGCCATCGCCGAAGACCTCATCCAGCGCCGCGTCACCTCCACCCCGCACCTCGGCATCATGGGCGGCAGCAACGGCGGCCTCCTCATGGGCGTCATGGCCACGCAGCGCCCCGACCTCTTCGGCGCCATCGTCTGTCAGGTCCCGCTCCTCGACATGCAGCGCTATAGCAAGCTCCTCGCCGGCGCGAGTTGGATGGGCGAGTACGGCAACCCCGATGTCCCCGCCGAGTGGGCCTACATCTCCAAGTACTCCCCTTACCAGAACATCCGCCCCGGCGTGAAGTACCCGCGCATCCTCTTCACCACCTCCACGCGCGACGACCGCGTCCACCCCGGCCACGCCCGCAAAATGGCCGCCGCCCTCCTCGCCCAAAAAGCCGACATCCTCTACTACGAGAACATCGAGGGCGGCCACGGCGGCGCCGCCAACAACCAGCAATCCGCCTTCATGAACGCCCTCGCCTACACCTTCCTCCTGAAGCAACTCAAGTGAGGCGGCTCGCAACGGAGGGGCGGTTTCCAACCGCCCCCTCATTAGCTCCGCATCCCCAACCAGATCCCGATCACGCCGCCCTCCTCATCGGTAGCGCCGGTCTCCGACCGGCGTATCAGGACTCCCACTACGCCACCAGTTCGCGTCCGCCTCATCCCTCTTTTTAAACAGGAAGCCAGGCAAGATCGGACATCATCAGAACACCTCTGCCTTTCCTTCCCGCTCTTCCCGACCTTCCTGTTCAAAGGCATTTCAGCCCCGCTCCCCTCACCGCCCACGCCTCAGTCTCCTCCGTGTCTCTGTGCCTCTGTGGTCCAATCGTCCGCCTTTGTCCACACCACGCCGCGCCTCTTCCCAATCCTTCACGTCCGCCCTTCGCGCCTTCGCGTCTTCGCGCTTAGCTCCGCCTCCCTATTGTTTCCTATCCCCACACCGTTCTCCTACGCGAGGAACCCTCCGCCATTCGTCATTCGATATTCGTCATTCGTCATTCGCCCCCGCGCCCTCACCACACCAGCAACCCACCCGCAAAAGTCAGCCCCGCGCCCACGCTGCAAAAGATGATCTTGTCGCCGTCGTTAAAGATGCCCTCTTCCGCCGCCCAGCCCAGCGCCATCGAGACACTCGCCGCGCTCGTGTTGCCGTACTTGCCGATGGTCACGACAAACTTGTCGTAGGGAATTCCCACGCGCCGGCTCACCGCCTTGAGGATGCGCTCGTTCGCCTGATGCGGCACGATCCACGCGATGTCCTCCGGCTTTAGGTTCTCACGCTTCAGCGTCTGCTCGATCTGCTCGGCGAAGCCCACCACCGCGCTGCGAAACACCGCCGCGCCATCCATCTGGAGGTAAAATTGCTCGATGTCCCCGCCGCCCGACTGCGGGATCGGCTTGAGCGCGCCGCCACCCGGCCGTTGGATCGCTTCAAACTGCGTCGCGTCACCCGACAGCCCCATGTGGTGCAACCGATGCCCGCCCTCCGCCGCCGTCAAGATCGCCGCGCCCGCGCCGTCGCCAAAGAGAAACGCCGTCCGATGATCCTCGGGATTCGTGATGCGCGACAACAGCTCCGCCGTCACCACGATCAAGTTCTTCGCCGTGCCGCTGCAGATAAAGGCCCGCCCCACTTCCAGCGCGTACAGCCAGCCCGAGCATGCCGCATTCAGGTCAAACGCCAGCGCGCGCGGAATGCCCAACTGCCGCGCGAGCGAGCTCGCCATCGAGGGCACCGGCTGGTCCGGGATCAGCGTCGCCATGATGATGCCGTCGATCTGGCTCACCTCCATGCCCGCCTGTCGTAGCGCATGCTGCACCGCGATCACCGCAAACCCGGTCGCGGTCTCATCGTCCGCCGCGAAGCGCCGCTCCTTGATGCCCGTGAGGTGGATCATCTCCTCCTCCGTGCGATCAGGGAAAGCCTTTAGAATCTCACTGTTGGCGCGGACCTTCGCGGGAACCGCGTAACCCACGCCAGCAATGCAAACGGTGTCGACGATCGTACTCAAGGTCAGGAGGAAATGACGCAACGCCCCCGGCGTCCACTCAAGATTTACGTGCGGCCAGGTACGCCGCCACATCGTCACCTGAGACGCGCCCACCCGGGCCCGTCGCCGCGATGTCCGTGATCTTCGCCGGGTCGAGACCCGCCTCTTGCATGAGCTTCGTCGCGCGCGGGGTCCAGATGACCGCCGCCGCCGGTTTCGCCGCCGCCGGAGCCGCCGCCGCGCCCGAGGCTGCACCCGCTTTCGACTCCAGATGCTTCAGCGTCACATCTTCTGTCTCGAGCCGCAAAAACAAGGCCCCCGGCACCAAAATCTCGCCCGGCTTCACCGGCAGCGCGACGACCACGCCATCCGCCGGCGCCTCGTATTCGAAGATCGATTTATCGCTCTCCAGCTCCGCGATTTTTTGACCCTTCGCCACCCGGTCACCCGGCTTGGTCTTGAGCGAGACGACAGTGAGCTCACTCACCGTCGCACCCATGGAAGGCACCGGAACATCAATGATAAAGGAAGCCATCAGAGGTTTGTTTCCCGCCGAGTGTGCGCGCCAACCGCAGTTGGTCAAGGGGCTGCGTATCATCAAGCCGTGAGCTTAGGAAGCCGGTGACCGCTCGGCCCCCGTCAAAAAAACTCCGCCCCTGCCGCCCATGTCCGCACCTCCCTTACCCCGTCTCCTTCATCCCTTCCGTCCGCCGTTCTCTCCGTTACCTCCTGTAAAAAACCGGCAGCTCGTCATCCGCGTATTCCGTGGGCCGTCCCTTCCGAGCCTTCCCTTCTCTGTGCCTCCGTGTCTCTGTGGTTCAAAACCAAACCACCAAGTCAGCGAGAAATGCCAAAGCCCTACTCCGCCTCGGCACCACCTTCGCGCCCTTGGCGATCCACTCCACTCCCTCCTTTTCCTTCTGTAATAAAATCCGCGGTTCTTTTTCCGTGTGATCCGTGTGATCCGTGGGCCACTCCGTCCTGCCTTCTTCCTGCTCTTCCCGACCTTCCAGTTCCCACTAAACGTCCCCTTCAACCAACGCCCAAACCGAGTCTTCGCGTCACCTTCGCGCCTTCGCGTCTTTGCGCTTAATAAGAATCACCAATCCCCCGCCTGACTTCCGCGCGCCCTCCGCCTCCACTCCGTTTTTTGCGCCTTCTGTGCCTTCTTGCGGCTAAATGCCTTGGCCCTACTTCCTCACCGTCTTCCACACCGCCACACACGTCTCCAGCAGCTCCGGCAAATTCTTCAGCGCGATCATATTCGGCCCATCGCTGATCGCCTTGTCCGGGTCCGGATGCGTCTCGATAAACAGCCCGTCCGCCCCCGCCGCGAGCGCCGCCTTCGCCAACGGCGGCACAAATTCCCGCTGCCCGCTGCTCTTGCCGCCCCCCGCGCCCGGCAACTGCACCGCATGCGTCGCGTCAAACACCGTCGGGTAACCATTCTGCGCCATGATCGCAAACGACCTCATATCGACCACGAGATTCTGATACCCAAACGTCGTCCCACGCTCAGTCTGCCAGATCTCCTTCGCCTTCCCCTCGCGCAGCTTCCCCGTGACGAACTGCATCTCCATCGGCGAGAGAAACTGCCCCTTCTTCACATTCACCACGCGCCCCGTCTCCGCCGCCGCCAGCAAGAGATCAGTCTGCCGACACAAAAACGCCGGGATCTGCAGCACATCGCACACCTCTGCCACCGCCTTCACCTGCGCGCGCTCGTGCACATCCGTCAACACCGGGAAACCATAGTCGCGCTTCACCATCGCCAGCAGCTCAAGGCCCTCCTCCAGCCCCGTCCCCCGCGCCCCCGCCAGTGACGTCCGGTTCGCCTTATCGAACGACCCCTTGAAGATAAACTTAATGCTCCGCTGCGCCCGCGCGATCTTCACGAGCCCCTCCGCCACCGTACGGCAAACCTTCTCACTCTCGAGCGAGCAAGGACCAGCAATCACCAGAAGTTTTTTCGAATCGAAGAGCATGTTTAAAAAAGGAGCCCGCGAAAACCCAATCCCGCGAACCGCCCCCACGAAACACACGCTCCCACCAAAAGCAAAGCTCAGGATTCCAGATCGGCGGTATCCCCCCATCGCCCCGCCACGGTCCCGCTGGTCATTGCGAGAAGTCCGCCGCGGACGACGCGGCCATCCCTCTGCCCACCACCTCCGGCGGAGCCGGACCGCCCGTTCTCCACCTACCGTCGCCGTAGCCTGTCAAAGAACTCCCCACACCCCCAGACCCAAGACCTCATACCCCAAACCCCAACCCCTTCCCCGCCCGCCCCGATCTCCGAACTCCGATCCCCCAATCTTCAAATGCCTATATTTACCTATATTCCCCTTTAGCCGCCTTGCACTGTGGGAGGGGCTTTACGCCCCGACTCAGCGGCTTCCGATCTTTCTCTTAATCTTTCTCTCAAACCCGACCCCATCCGACTTCCGCCCTTTCATTTTAAACTCCCCAGCCCTCTTCCCGTCCTTCCCGATCTTCCTGTTCAAATCCCCAGGCCCTCCGACTCTTCGCGTCACCTATGCGCCTTCGCGTCTTCGCGCTTAAAAAAACTCCGCCCCACCAGTTTCCGTTTTCGTGTGTTTCGTGTATTTCGTGGTTCCCCCTCCGATTTCTCCACGCCCACGCCCGAGGCCTTCCTTCCGTGTCATCCGTGTGTTCCGTGGGCAAATTCTCTGCTCTCCGTTCCCTCCGTTTCCTCCTGTAAATCAGTTCGTCCCCTTTCGTGTGTTGAGTGTGTTTCGTGGGCCACCTCCGCCTCTGTGTCCTCTTCGGTCCCTGTCTCCTGTCCCCCGTCACCTGTCGCCTGCCTACTGATCACCACCGGATCAAACTCCGCCGCCGGCCGCGCCTCCAATTCCCGCCGCACCTCCTTCTCCGCCGCGCGCCCCGCCGCCTCAGTCGCCACCATTACCCGCGCCTCCTCCGGCACCGGCTTCCCCCGCTTCTCGCACCGCGCCGCCAGCTTCCGCGCATCTTTAAACATGCTATCCACAAACGCCCAATGCTGCCGGTGCGCCGTGATCGCCGCCCGCTTCCGCCGCTTACACTCATCCGCCACCTCGCGGATATAATTCTCCTCCTCGCGCGTCGCCCGCTCCTCGCGCCGGTCGCTCTCCCGCATCCGCGCGATCTCGCGCGCGATCCGCACCACCGCCCGCTCTTTCTCCGGCCCCGCCTCCAGCTGCATCGCCTCCTGCAACAACTGCCCCAACGCCACCGCCGCCAACCCCGCCAATAAATCCGCGCAGACCGCGTCCCCGTCGTCCTCCCAAGCCTGCAACTCATCGCGCAGCAACCCCGCCGCCTCCCGCGCCCGCTGCATCCGCCCCCACTCCGCAAACCCACCCTGCCGCCACGCCGAGAGATTCACCTCCGTGATCGCCCGCCCCTCGAACTGCTCCGCCAACACCTCCCGCACCACCGGCAGCTTATTCAACCACGCCACCAACACCTTCGCCGACACCCCGTCCTCCATCCGCGCATTCAACTCCTCCCGCACCCCCCGCGGCAGCCGCGCAATCTTCCCCACCCTCCCTCCCCCTCCGCGCACCCCCACTCCGACCTCTTTCTCTTTATTCTTTATCTTAATCTTTCTCTCGGTCCGATCTGACTTCCCAGACCCAAGACCCAAAGCCCCAGCCTCTTCATTTTCGGCGTTCTTCATAGGATGATTGTTTTTCATCCATCACGACCCTCCCTCCCACCACCGTCACGCCCCCATTCACCCCGCCCTTTGCTCCATTGGCTGTATTGCCTCCATTGCCTATTTCCTGTGTCATAAACCCACCAACCGCCAGACACCCCCGCGCACCTCGAGGCCGCTTCAGGTCGGCTTCAAGCCCGCCCAAAAGTAACGCCGCCATCCCCGCCGGCTCCGTCACCAACGTGACTGCGGCTTCCAGCCGCAGAGTCGTCTGAGCCAACCGCGGCCACCGGCCGCTCACCCACCCCACCAAAATCGCCCCGCCCCCATCCCCTCGCATGCCAGAACAGGAGCCCGCCCCCTTTGGGCTTCTCCTCTCCTTCCACCTCGCCGACCGGGCCCCGCAGCCCCCGCTGCGGCGCTGTTTAGTCGCGAATTGCGACCTACCCCTTAGGTTTCCTCCGAACCTATGACCCCTTGCTGTCCGTGGAATCGGAGAAAACCCACCCCCTCTTTTGGGCGACCCAAGGTCCTGAATGCCGACAGCGGAAAAACTATTTATGCTCCTACAATATCAACCTCTCACCCTTCATGATTGCACAAAGCAGAAAGCCATTATTGGTTTTAATTTTAAGCTGCATTATCCTCGGTTTAGTCATCCTATTTAGAAATGGAACAACTACCTATAAAAATAACAATATAAGCAGCACGGACCTCGGGTCAGTCACCGCGCTCGACCGCTCCGCCAAACCATCCACAGGAACCTCAGTTAAAGAATCTGGTAGCGATAGTGCGAGCAGTCGAATCCCCTCAGCACAAGACATCCCACCACCTAGCTACCACCCGCTCGGCAACGGCGAGAGTTCACCGACAATCGCCCAGAACACCAAGGCTAAAACCCCGTCATCGCGCGTTGTTAGCCCTGAAAAGAAATCGGCAGCGCCAGGCGTCGCTGGACAGGCGGCAACCGCGACCAGCTTTCACCCGCAACAAGCGGCCAATGACACCGATTTGTTCTTCAAAACGGTGCCTCTCGAGGCGACGATGCGGGATAATTTGGTGGCGCGGTTGGCTCGATTGTATCAAGCGAACGCGGATCTTTTGGACGCGAGCCGTGCGCAAGGGCTTAGTCATGCCGACGCCAGCAAATTGCGGGCTGAGCTGACTAAGGGCTATCAAACCGATGTAATCGCTCAACTCGGCGACCAACAGGGGCGCTATTTCCTGGAGCTCACCGGAGCCGCCCGCTTTGTTCCGATTGCTGAAGATTTTGCCGCTCGATGTGCAGCTCAAGGAGAGCCGCTCTCGCTTTCAACCTTGGCTGCCGTTGCGATCAATCTATCAAAAAATATCCAAGATCCAAGTCTTCCGCAGTCCACGGCAAAAGCTCCTCATGGTCTGCCCTTCATGGAAAGCGAGGCCATCAAGGCGGCCACCCCTATATTGACCCCGCAGCAATTGGAAATTTTTAAGACGTTATGGTCAGAACATCCCTATCCGCGACCTTGAAGCCGGAGAAAGGGGTCATGTCTTTACCCTCGCCAGCACCATCCGGTGACCGCGCAAGAACTCGTTGCATCGTCGCCTCGCCAACTCGATCAAGAGTCAAGACATGACCCCCTTGGCTTTGATCTACGGCTGCTTGATTGTTCCGTAGGCCCGGTCTAGGATCAGTAACACTAGACAAACATACTATGCATTCGATAGGAGAACATTTGGAACGCGAACTA
Organism: Opitutaceae bacterium; assembly: GCA_965227745.1. Lineage (GTDB taxonomy): Bacteria > Verrucomicrobiota > Verrucomicrobiia > Opitutales > Opitutaceae > GAS368. The sequence goes on from OZ245769.1 coordinate 2,413,120, forward strand.
GCAAATCGCGGATGGCGCGTAGTCGAGAAGACAAAAAGCTGAATCGGGTGGTACGAACGGGATATGGACTGTATATTCCACTTGGTCACCGGTCGGCGCAAGCTTTAGACTCGAGTTTCTTATCAATTGGATGCCCAGGGTTAAACCTCGTATTTGGTCAGTTGAGGCGTATCGCGAACCCTTTGTCGCCGATAACGAACGGTCCGCTCGGCTATCGTTTGATTTGAATAGTGGTTGGCCGAACCGCTGCTCAGGGTTTGTTCGCACTCTCGATAAATTTAGGACTAATTAGTCGTTAACCCCTAAAGCCTCACGGCCCCAGATACTTCATCAGGAACGCCAGCGCCACGGGACGCAGATCCCGTGACAACGGCTTCTTGTTCCACGTCTCGAAATCGAAAGTGTGTCCGGCGCGTTCCACCAGCACGAGCTCGTGCGGAACTCCGGCGGCCTGCAACGCGCGGGCTAAATCCTCCGATTGCGCGTAGTCCACGGTCTTGTCGATCCGACCGTGCAGGATCAACACGGGCGGTGAGTTTTTCGTGAGGTGCGTCACCGGCGAGGCGCGGCGGTACACGTCGCCCGGGGCGTCGAGCGGACCAAAGACATTCACCGGACCGGCCGGGCGGAGCTTTGCCGTGGGCGTGCCATCCTCGGCCACTTCCCGGCGGGTGAGCAGATTGCTGATGCCGTACATATCGATGACGGCTTTCACCCGGCACGACACGCCCGGATAAACGACGTCCGCCCCCTTGGGCTCGAATTCCGGCGCATCGCCGGTGAAGCCGACCATCAGCGACAGATGCCCCCCGGCCGAACCACCCGCCACCGCGATGCGCTCGGGATCGATCTGATACTCCGCCGCATGCGCGCGGAGGAAACGCACGCCGTTTTTGCAGTCCTGGAGATTCGTCGGCCAGGCCCCGTCACCGAGCCGGTACTCGACGCTCACGGCGACATAGCCGGCCTTGGCGAACGTCTGGCAAATCTCCTTGGCGCGCGCCTCGGATTTCACGCCGCCGGTCCAGCCCCCGCCATGGATCCACACCACAGCCGGGGAGAGTTTCCCGGCGGCTGGGGTCGCGGGCAGGTAGAGATCGAGCTTCTCCGCGCGTCCGGCGGCCAGATATGGGATATCCGCCACCACCTGGGGCGCCGCCCTCTCCGCCGCCCAGACCGCCGGTATCCAATTCGCCACTACCGCCAAGAGAAAAAGAAATCGAGCCATGGCAGGACGACTACCGCATCCCGCGCGCGCTGACCAGTCCAACGTGGGATTGGTGCGCGGTTAAACAAGTGGCTAAACGCACTTTTGATCCCGGCCCTATCGAACCCCCGGAACTTCAGTTTCTACCAGTAATCCTCAACCCAATTCCGCCACTGCTTGCTCGACAGGATCGTATTAACACGCGCCCACCCCACCCTCATCTGCATTCGACATCCGCCCTCCCTGCGCTCCTCCTCGCCGCTCCCGCTTCCCTCCTCCCGCCGCATGCTCGTCATCTTCAACCTCTGGGCGATTCCGGTCCTTGTGATCGCCTTCGCCGCTTTTCGATTCGCGGTCTGGCTCGGCGCGCCCGCCAATGGCTGGACCATCGGCCTCGTCACGCTCACCATCGGCGGTTTCAGCGAGTTCCTCGGCGCGCGCGGGCGCCTTTTCTTTATGCCCGTCTGGCTGATCGGCGTCGCGATGATCGCCTATAAAGTCGGCCGCGTCGGTACCATCACGTTCATCGTCGTCGCGCTCGCCCTGATGATCTGGCACGCGCGACGGTCCAAAAAACAGGAGAAAGCCCGGTGGGAAAAAATTCGCGCCACGCCCCCCACGCCGCCGCCACCCCACTCGCCCGACGAAACCGCCTTCTGGCAATGGGTCGATGCCAACCTCTTCCTGCCCACCTTCCTCGACTACACCCCCGAAGTCTGCGCCCACAGCCTCGGCATCATCAAAGCGGTTCGCGCCTCCGGCGTGCCGCTCGACGCCAAGGAACTCAACCTCATCCGCGAGCAGCAGGATTTCCTCACCCAAGCTCGCATCGCGCCCACGCCCCTGAGTTCCCCGGCGCGGCTCCCATTCAAGCTGCGCGGCCTGATCAGCCGTCGGCTCCAAGACGCCCCGGATCAGGCGAAGTCGAAGCCCGCACCCGCCGCCCCGCCACCCCTTCCTGATAACCCTCCTCCCGCGCCCGTCGTGTATCGCACCACCGCCGACCTCGACCTCGCTTGGGGCGGCTTCTACGCCTCGCGCGAATCCGAAACCGCCGAGTTCCGCGTCTTCCGCCTGCTCGACTTTGTCAATGATGCCTACCACGCGACCCTATATAAAGAAAAATTCTCCGCGCTCCCCAACGCAGCCGAGATCGCGACGCTCACCCCGCTCATCCTCCACGTCCCCATGAGCGCGAGTGACCTCATCAGCCAGCCCGTTCACCTCTGCGGCTCGGAGCCCCTCACCCCCGCCGCCCTCGCGGGCTACCTGATTTACCTCGAGCAACACGACGTCTCGGAAGCGGATCGCGCCAGCCTGCAAGCCAAGCTAATTAGCCTAAGCCACGACGCCCCGCTCCGCCTGACCCTGACGGTCGACGAAGGCGGAAATCTCGAGGTGACCACCCGCGCCTGAGGTCCGTCTCTCACGGGAGCACTTGGCGTTGGCTATAAACCAGCCGCACGTCCTCTCCGTAACGGCACTTCCGTCATTATATATGCCTCCGCGCTATACTTCACCTTCTTAGCCTCGCCTTCGCGCCTTCGCGTCTTTGCGTTTAACCCCAGCCCTTCCCGGCCTCCGCCCGCCCACGCTTGCGTTATCGCTTATTCGTGCTCATCGCTCTCGGCACCCCACCACCCCATGAAATACCTCGCCTATAGCATCCTCCTCATCGCGCTATGTTGGTTTGGGTTCACCCGCTATTTGTCGACCGTCGCCGAGAGCACCGTCACAGCCCCGCCTGCCTCCACCGCGCCCGCCTCGCCTAAGCCCACGCCCGCCGCGCCCACCCCCACTCCGCCCGTCGTCTCCACGCCCGCCCCTGGGCCCCGCGTCCAATTCGTGCCCGCTACCCCATCCGACTCGGCGGCCCGCGCCACCGACCCCAACGCCCCCATCAAGATCGATCTCACCGCCGCTCTCGGCCCCGACAACCACTACCACGATACCGCCGTCGGGCTCGACGTCATGCTCCCCGCCGGCTGGACCATCCGGCAAGCCATTCGCTGGGGCAACAACCACAGCGAAAACACCGTCTTCCTCTCCCCCGAAGTCGGCTCCAGCGCCATGCCCAGCATGTACTATAAGCCCTACCTCGACACCGAGGCCGCCACCATCGGCGCCACCGGCTCCGAAGCCCTCCTCCGCGAGCAGGCCCAGAAAAAAGAAGCCTCCCGCGTCGTCGGCCTGCCCGATTATAAAAACGTGCCCGACAGCTTCTCCTTCTACGACGTCAACGGCAGCCCAGCCATGTCCTACTTCGCCACCTTCACCCGCAGCGGCGAAGTCATGACCGAACACTTCATCCGCATCCTCGGCCCCAAAGGCTACGTCATGTTTTTCACCTCCGGCAAATTCGAAGACGTCAAAGCCCTCATGCCCGCACTGAAACAAGCCTCCACCACCGTCAAAGGCCCGTAATCGAGCTAACTATACGACGGTATCGACTCTCCGTCTTTGCAAGCTGCGATCAGCCAAGACGCTTCGCCGGACCATGACCATCTATGATAAAGCGAAGTGGCATTCCGAAGGAGACTTCCCCGCCGGGCTGCCGCTGGAGCAGGCGTATATTCACATCGGATTTTACCTCGGCTGGGCCATTGACCACGGCTTCGCCGGACCGCTCCTGACCGAAGATTTTGCCGACGAGTTGGAGCAATATCGTGCGCCAAAAATTTCCGCTCCGCGCCTCTTGGCTATGCTCGACGGCACCCTCGATGATCAAATGCTGTCCACCGAAGGAAACCAATTCACCGCTGATTGCTATTTCGACGACTACCTCTCGCTTTACGAGGCCACCTTCCCTCGGGCCAAATCGCTCTACGACGTCGAGAACACCCCGGGAAATTTTGCTCGGATCTCCGCTGCGCTCGATCGCTTTTACGGGCAATGGAAGGCCCGCCAAAAATAACCGCCATGACCCCTGACGCCCAAACCATCTCCGACCTCCACGACACCTGGATCGCCGCCGTCAACTCCGGCGATCTCCCCCGCCTGCTCACCCTGTTGGCCGACGACGCCGTGTTTTTCAGCCCCGGCCAAGCCCCCTTCGGCCGCGACTTTTTCTCCGCCACCTTTTCCGCCGCCCACCAAAAGCTCCGCATCGAGTGCCTCAGCACCCTCGAGGAAATCGTGGTCGCCGGCCCCGTCGCCTACACCCGCAGCCGCGACACCCTGACCGTCACCCCGCACGCCGGCGGAGCCGCGACGCACCTCGCCGGCCACCGCCTCACCATTTACCGCCAGCAGCCCGACGCCCGCTGGCTCCTCGCCCGCGACGCCCACACCCTGACTCCGGTGGTGAAGTAACCGCACGCAAGCGCCGCAGTCCACCCGCAGTCCACGCCGCTGCCCCTCGGGCTTCGTGCCACCCTCGCCACCGCCCCCGCTGGCGTCGCCCGTCCCCGCCCCGACCCTTCTCGCCCTTCCCTCAAGGTCGGCCCCTCCTCCCTCCGCACCGCTCCGTGTCATCTCTCCGCGTGCGCTGTGACAAAAATCCACTTCCGGGTAGTCTACCCCTGTCTCACCTAAAACTCGCCTCCCTCTTCCTATGCCCACCCCGTCCGCCTCGGAAATCAAACTCCTCCGCGCCGCCTACGCCGCCTTCAACGCCCGCGACATCGATGCCGCCCTCGCCACCATGACCCCCGACGTCGCGTGGCCCCGCGCCTTCAAAGGCGGCTTCGTCCGCGGCCCTGAGGAAATCCGCGCGTACTGGACGGAGCAGTGGCGCGAGATCGACCCCCACGTGGAACCCGTGGCCTTCTACTTGGAAGCCACCGACCGCATCCTCGTCGACGTCCATCAAGTCGTGCACGACCTCGCCGGCGCCACCCTCGCCGACGAACACACCGGCCACCGCTTCACCCTCTCCCACGGCCTGATCCAAGCCATGGAAGTCGCCGCACTCCCGCAGCCACCTCCACCATCCGCCCGATAGCGGTCGAGCCCCGCACGACCAAGCCTGCGCCTGACTCCCGTTACCTGCTCGCCGCTACGGAAGTTCGTAAATTTCCACGAGCACGATGCCGGTCGCCCCCGCAGGGCCACCTACCTGCACCGTATAGGGTCCGGGAGCCAGAGTGGCGACGAGCGCGCCGTCCTTGGAAGTAGCGTTCGGCAGGGCAAAAGCTCCCACTGAGTCAAAAGCCGCGCGTAGCGCAGGCTCGCCGCCCCAGTCCTCGTTTTCGGCGATGCGAGTCTGCCCGCTGAAGAGCGCAAGCCGGGGATCGGTCAGCGTGCCTTGCACGCCAAACGCTCCGAGCGAAGGCCCGATGGCGCGCACGAGCACCCGCTTGCCCTTTTGCCCCCGGAGGACGAATCCCACCGTCAGCGGTGCGGCGCTGCCATCGATCTTGGTCTGCACCGAGAGGTTCACCAGCCGCGGCCTCGCCGGGCTGCTCTCTGCCAGCGGCGTGGCATCGTAGATTTCGGCGAGCGCCACCCCGCCGACCGCATCCGCGCTTGTCACATAGACAGTGTAGCCGCCAGCCGGCAGTGACGGAAGCATCACCGCATCACGACTTCCCACCGTGAACGGGAAGGCACCGACTTCGCTGCCCCGCGCTACAGCCCCGGGGAAGCCCGTCCAATCATCGTTGGCGTAGCGTAGCGCGGGGCCGGCATAAAGCTGAGCCACGGGATTGACGAGCGCGCCCCCGACCCCAAACGCCGTCAGCGCGGGCCCCGCCGCCCGGACCAAGAGCGGAATATTATCCCCGGTGCCGCCGCTGGTCACGAAGCCCACGATCAGCGGCCCCGCCGCGCCACCGGCCTGGGTACGCACCGAGACATTCGTCAGCCGCTCTCCGGGCGGGCCCGCGGGCAGCGAGAGCACCGCACCGGCGCTGGTGACGGAGCCCGAGCCACTTGACACGATCGCATCGTACGTGCCGGCGAGGGCGGAGTTGAAGTTGGGAATCTCGATCGTCGAGCGATCCGTCGTCCTCGCTTCAGCTCCAGAGAGAAACTGGCCGTCGCGCCGCCACCGATAATTCAGGCCCGGCCCGTCCGCCCCCACGCTGAGCCAAACCGTCTGCCCATAGGCTGCTGTCATGCTCACCGGCTGCCGGGTGATCGTAGGCGCGCCCGTGGTGCGCCCGTTGACCGCCAGGGAAAAGCGGCCCGGCGGGCCGAGCCGCCCCGTATTGTGCACGGCGACCGTGTACGAGCCCGCATCCGATACGCCCACGGAGCGGAGCGTGAGTGTCGCGCCCGGCCCTTCGTAGATCACGTAGTCGTCTTTCGTCCAAGTGCAGTACGCGTCACCCGAGATGCTGGCGGTAAAGGTCACGGTCGCGCCCACGGCCACGGTCTGGCTTGGCGGAGTCTGCACGAGTTGGCCGCTGGGCCCCGCTTGCACAGCGACCACCGTGCGCCCGCTGGTCACCGAGCCATTGGCATTGGTGGCGACGAGTTCATAGGTGCCGACATCGGCGGCGGTCACGCGGTCGATGTTTAAATTGCTGGTGGTCGCGCCCGGAATCGCGACTCCGTCCCTGCGCCACTGATACGTTGTGAGGCCCTGTGATCGCACGCTCGCTTGCAATGCAAGCGGACCTCCGAGCACGGCGGTAAATCGGGCCGGCGGTTGCGGATCGAAGACTGCGGTCGATGTCAGCGTGAGACGAATTTCGCGGGAGTAAATGGTCTCGGAGCCATTGCTGACCGTCAGGCGGTAGACTCCCGCCGTCTGGGCGTTGGCGCGCTCCACTCGCCACGAAGAGCCCCACGCGATCGACGACCCGACGCGCGTGCGATCATACACCTCCGAAAAGCCCACGTCGACGCCATCCTTCTGCCACTGGCACCGATAGGGCGGGTTGCCGACAAACGACGTGTCCAGGGAAATAAAGTCGCCTATGAAGTAAGCTCGATCCGCCGCCTCCGCGGTGAAGTGCAGCGGCGTAGGATCGACGGGCACGCCCAGCAGCACCTCTCTACTAGTCACACTGCCACCTGGCCCGGTGATGGTACACGAGACTAGCCCGGAATTTGCCGCACTGGTGACTTTGACCTGCAACGTACGTTGTGTGGTGTCCGTGCCAGGAGGCAGGAAAAATCCCCTCCACGCATACGTGAAAGGGCCTTCTCCGTCGGCCGTCACGCTGAAGAGCGCCGTGCCCCCGATAGGCACAGCTTGATCGACTGGCTGCACGGAAATCGTCGGCGGTCCCGCTATTACGACGCGGGCAGCCACGCTATCGACGGTCTGCCCGCCATTCGTGGCGCGCACCCAATAGGCCACCGCCGCAGGCACCGTTACCGTCAGAGTGGCAATACCGGTCACCGTATTCACGCTGACTCCGGTCGTGATCGGCGTGCGCGTATCGCCGGGCTCGCCCCGGTACCAAGCGTACGTCGTGGTGGCACTCAAGCCCACCGCGCGGGCGCGAAGCTGGATCTGCGTATTAGCCGGCGCTGCGATCCGCTCGACTGGCTGCAGGACGAAATACGCTGGAATCGGCGTGCCTTGGACCGTGAACTCAAAGCCCTCGTTGGGAAACGGGTGCGTGGTCGTCGGGCGCGTGCCCCCTGCAACCGTGAATGAGCCATTGGTCGCATACGTCGCGCTCCGTCCGGCGTTATCGACTACAGATACCGCCGACACGGTGTACGGGCCCGGGGTCCAATCTGCCTCGACCGGCACGGTAAACGTACCGCTCGCTGCCGTCGTAACGAAATTACGGACGCCGCCGTACGGGCCATTAATCCGCAATTGCACCGAGCGCACCCCGTAGGGGCCGGCTGTGGTCGCAAAATTGAATTTTAATGACGAGCCGGAGGCAAACTCCGCCCCGCCTTCACGCGTCCACGAAGAGAGCAAGGCCACCGTCGCCGTCGCGCTCGCTCCCGTCACGCTAAACCCCAGCGAGTCACTCGAGTTGAAATAGTCCAACCCAGTGGCAAACGAAAGCGTGCCGATCAACCTGATCACGGTCCGAACCGTGGGTGAACCGTACAACAAGACGGTCCCCGAAGGGCCGCCTAGTTGTACCGAGCTATAGTCATAGCGCCCATTGGCCATCTCCGCGAGGATCGGGATGGCAATTTCCCCCGTGGGCGTAGTCAGATCGGCGAAAACCGTGTGGGACAAGCCGGCCTGGGTCCGAAACGCCAGAGTGAGGCGCGACCAGGGCGTGGCTCCCGGCTTTATCACGTACCGAAATCGGGCGACGCCGCCGGGCGAAAGCACGGCGGTCGTAAGCGGAGTCAATTCGACCAATTGGGACGCATTAAGCACCGCGCTCGCCCCTTCGATCTGGAGCGCGAGACCGGCAAAGGAGAAGGAATGGGTGGACGGCCCCGCGTAGGGCTGCGCTGGCGTCGCCACGACTTGGGCCCCGCTCAACTCCTCCGAGGAATACCTCACCGTGCGCCCCCATGAATCCGTCAGTGTAATCTGCAGAAACATATATGGTCCATTGACCCAATCCTCGGTGATCGAAACCGACAGCAACCCAGATCCGATATTCGTCGACCTAATCTCTTGAACATCCTGCGCCGAGACCAATACGCACGCGATCTCAGTGGTCGGCGCAGTTCCCGGCTGGATCGTGAATCGGTACGATACGACGTCTCCCAGCTTCGCGTTCGCCGGCGATTCGCGGGTGATCGACAGCAGCCTCGGATACTCGAGATCCGCGCGCAGTGGCGTCGCCATGACTGCCGCCAAGAGCAGTCCGCAAAGGGCCGCCCCCCGGGAGCGCATCAAAGCCCAAACAATCCTCGTGACTACGACGCGAAAGAGTAAAGCGATCTCCATGGAGGTGGCGCGAATCAATCATCAGTTTCGGCAGCGACAATATTATTAATATTGTCGCTGCCGACCGCGGACCGAATATCTCCGGTCAAAATCGGCGAGCACTAAACTGGGGCCCGTCTACTATAAAATATAGAACGTCCCCCAGTCCAACGACGCCTCCCCTCAACCCGCCCTGCTCATCCCTTCTTCTTTGCCCCGCTCGGTGCCGTCTTCCCGACCGCCTTCGCCGGGATCACCTTCCCCGCCGGCTTCACAGCCTTCGCGGTTTTCGCAGTCTTCCCACTCACCACCTTCGCGCCCTTTGCGCTCAGCGCCCGGCGCTTCAGCGTCGCCGCGATAAACGCCGCGAAGAGCGGATGCGCCTTGTTCGGCTTCGATTGAAATTCCGGGTGCGCCTGCGTGCCGAGGAACCACGGGTGCCCCTTCAGCTCCATCACCTCGACGAGATTGCGGCGCGGATTCACGCCGCTCACGATCAGGCCCGCGCGCTGGAGCTGGCCCACGTAGGCGTTGTTGACCTCGTAGCGGTGACGATGGCGCTCGCGCACGCTGTCGGCGCCGTACGCTTTGTGCGCGAGGGTGCCGGCCGTGAGCGCGCACTCGTAGCTGCCGAGGCGCATGCTCGCGCCCTTGTCGATGATCTTCTTCTGCTCCTCCATCATGTTGATGACGGGATGCGCCGCCGCCGGGTCAAATTCCATGCTGTTCGCGCCCTTTAGCTTCAGCACATTGCGCGCAAACTCGATCACCGCGATTTGCAGGCCGAGACACAGCCCGTAGTAAGGAATCCCGTTTTCGCGCGCATACTTCGCCGCCGCGATCTTGCCCTCCGTGCCACGGTCGCCAAAGCCACCGGGCACGAGAATGCCGTCGAGCCCCTTCAGCGCCGCGAGGCCTCCCTTCTTTTCGAGATCCTCCGCGTCGATGCGGCGGACGACCACTTTGCAATTATTCGCGATGCCCGCGTGCGTGATCGATTCGTAAACCGATTTGTACGCGTCCTGCAGCTCGATGTACTTGCCCACCACGCCGATCGTCACCTCGTACTTCGGGTTGAGCAGCCGGCGCACGATATCCTCCCAGAGATTTTTCTGCGGCAGCGGATTTTTCAATCCGAGCAGGTCGAGCACGAGTTGGTCGAGGCCTTCCTTTTGCAGCGCCAGCGGTAGCTCGTAGATGGAGTGCTCCACATCGCGGCACTCGATCACGGCCTTCACCGGCACATTGCAAAACATCGAGAGCTTGTCCCGCAGATCGTGGTCCAGCGGATGATCCGTGCGGCACACCAGCACATCGGGCTGGATGCCGATCTCGCGCAGCTTCGCCACCGATTGCTGCGTCGGTTTCGTCTTCAGCTCGCCCGCCGCGATCAGGTACGGCACCAGCGTGACGTGGATGAAAATCGCGTCGTTCGCCCCCACCTCGAGCGCAAATTGCCGCATCGCCTCGAGAAACGGCAACCCCTCGATGTCACCCGTCGTGCCACCGATCTCCGTGATCAAAATATCCGCGTCCTTCCCGCCCGCGTAGATGCGCTCCTTGATCTCATTGGTCACGTGCGGGATCACTTGCACCGTCTTGCCCAGATAGTCGCCGCGCCGCTCCTTCTGGATCACGTTTTCGTACACCTGGCCCGACGACAGCGAGTTGAGCCGCGAGAGCTTCCCGCTGGTGAACCGCTCGTAGTGCCCCAAGTCCAGATCCGTCTCCGCGCCATCCTCCAGCACGTACACTTCGCCGTGCTGAAACGGGCTCATCGTGCCCGGATCGACATTGAGATACGGGTCGAACTTCTGGATGCGGACCACCAGCCCGCGCATCTCCAGCAACGCGCCCAAGGACGCGGCCGTAAGACCCTTGCCCAATGAAGAAACGACACCACCCGTGACGAAAATATATTTCACGGGTTACAAGGTTGAGCCCCCCCCGTCAGCACGCGCAAGCCAAAGTTCGAAAAACAATTTTCCCCCCTCTCAAAACTCCCCTCCACCCCACTCCCGCCCATTCAAATTTCTCCCCCCAGCCACGCCCAAACGCCCCTCCTTCCCGCTCTCCCCACCCTTCTGTTCAACTTTTTCCCAAAAAAACTTCCCGCTCTCCTCACCACTCGCGCCCCCTTTTCAGCCTCCGCACCTTCGCGTCTTTGCGCTTAACCCCAAGTCCCATCCCGTCCATTTGTCGTCTCCACGTTATCCCCATCTCGTCTCTCCGCTCCCTCCGTTTCCGCCCGTAAAATTCCTCCCCTTTTTCGTGTGTTTAGTGTGTTTCGTGGGCATCCTTCCGTCTCTGCCCGGTTTTTCTTCCGTGTGCTCCGTGGGCCACTCCGCCCGATCTCTGTGTCTCCGTGCCTCTGTGGTTCAATTCTCCCCCACAAAATCACCGGACCACAGAGAAATCCCCGCCTCCACCCCAGCCCTTCGCGTCCCCTTCGCGCCTTCGCGTCTTCGCGCTTACACAAAACGCCCGGCACCCGCTTTCGTGTGCTCCGCGTGCTCCGTGGGTCACTTCTTTCCTGTCTTCTTCCTTCTTTGTGTCCCCTTCGCACCTTCGCGTCTTGGCGTTTAGAAAATCGTCCCTCTGCGCGCGCCCCGCGCTACTGCATCAACAACCACCCCACCGTCCCCAGCCCCACCACGATCACCGCGATCAACATCACCCACAGCGCCAGCTTGATCAGCCGCAGCACGATCCAGATGAACACCGCTAGGAAGATCGTCCCCAGCAACACCACCAGCCACGTCGGATAATCCCCCAGCGACAACGGCACCAACGGCGGCTGCCCGCCCGCAGCCGGCCCCGCCGATCCCCCGCCGGCCTTCTCCGCCGCCGTCGCCGCCGCCAGAAAAACAAGTGACTTGAATAACAGCACTCCCCCCACGAAGCCCCACCCGCGCGCCCACTCCAAGTAAAATGATTTGCCCCGCCCCGCGCCCATCTTCCTGCTCAACCCTTGTGCAATCAAAACCACAACTCCTGGCCTGGCTGACCTGTGACGGTGTCCACATCGACCCCGGCACCGGCAAGCATACCATCCTCGGCATCTTTTCGAACATTCAGGCGCGGCAATTCCCCGTCACGCACCCGTTCATGATCTGGTTCCTCTCGATCAGCGACGTCGCGCCCGGCAAGCACCAGCTCCGCATCTCCATGGGCCTCCACGGCACCAAGGCCCAGCAACTCCTCGACCGCCCCTTCGAGTCCCAGAGCCCCCTCCACCGCATCAACCTCATCAACGAAATCCGCAACCTCAGCTTCCCCGCCCCCGGCGAATACGAACTCTTCATCGACATCGACGAAGAACTCCTCCTCGCCACCAGCTTCCTCGTCTCCGGCTAAAGCAGACCGGACTTCCGTCCGCCCCGCGCGCCTCAGTTCAGAATTTGAACCACGGCTGGCCCCAGATGAACCCCGATAATACCAGTAGCTGATGACCTTTTGACTTTCTGGGAGCTGCGAGCGTGAGCGAGTGGCGGTTTGGCTATCGTCCAAATATCAACAGCCGTTGGTATAAGAACTCGATCTCAAAGGCCGCTAAGATCCATCCGCTCCATCGACAACTCCCTCGCGACCGACCCACCTCCCACGCCGTCCTGAATCCGTGTCCATCTGTGCCCATCCGTGGTTTCTCCCTGCCTTGTCTTAAGCCGCGCCCTCCCGCCCTTCCCGATCTTCCTGTTCAAATCCTTTTCTAAAATGGACGCCTTCGCCCCAAACTCGAACCACCCGTTCAACTCTTCGCGCCTTCGCGTCTTTGCGCTTAACTAACAGACCCGGCTCCCACCAGTTTCCCATCCAGTCTCCCTCGCCCTTCTTCCTTTTCCTGCACCTCGGTTCCCTCCGTTTCCCCCTTTAGAAAGTCTGTCCCTTCTTTCGTGTGTTTTGTGTGTTTCGTGGCTCCTCTTCCGAGTCTGCGGTCTTCCTTCTGTGTGGTCCGTGTGTTCCGTGGGCAACTTCAGTCCCTGTCCCACTCCATTTCTCTTCCACTTAAACTTCTCCCTTAAACGCTTCCTCGTCTCGTCTTCCCATCGCATGGCCACGTCCGCCCCCTCCACTCCCACCTCCTCGCACACCTTCGATCTCATCGGCGTCGGTGCCCCCATCATGGACGTCGTCGCCGCCGTGCCCGATGCCTTCCTCGCCCACACCACCGGCGAAAAAGGCGGCATGGTCATGATCGACGCCGCCGAGATGGCCCGCCTCGTCGCCCTCCTCCCCACGCCCCCCACCCTCACCCCCGGCGGCTCCGCCGCCAACACCACCTTCAACGCCAACCGCCTCGGCCTCCGCACCACCTTCATCGGCAAGCTCGGCGGCGACGCCATCGCCCACGCCTACCGCGAACGCTTCGCCACCGCCGGCGTAGATACCCAGCGCTACAAACACAGCCCCCTCCCCAACGCCCGCTGCCTCATCCTCACCACCCCCGACGCCCAACGCACCCTCCGCACCGAGCTCGGCGCCGTCTTCACCTTCACCCCCGCCGAAGTCTCCCCCGCCGATTTCGCCGGCTGCCGCCACGCCCACATCGAGGGCTACGTTATCTTCAACCAAGCCCTCGCCGACGCCCTCCTCGGCGCCGCCCGCGCCGCCGGCTGTAAACTCTCCCTCGACCTCGCCTCCTTCGAAGTCGTCCGCGCCTCCCGCGACTGGCTCCTCGCCCAACTCCAGACCGGCCTCGACCTCGTCGTCGCCAACGAAGACGAAGTCCGCGAACTCTTCCCCGATCTCCCCGCCGGCTCCCCCGCGCACTACGCCGAGCACGCCCGCCGCCTCGCGAGTTTCGGCGGCACCGCCGCGGTCAAGCTCGGCAAAGACGGTGCCTGGGTCGCCCGCGGCCCCGAGCTCCACCGCATCGCCCCCGTCCCCGTCAGCGACGCCATCGACACCAACGGCGCCGGCGACGCCTGGGCCGCCGGCTTCCTCGCCGGCTACCTGCGCGGCCAACCCCTCCCCACCTGCGGCGCCCTCGCCTCCCTCCTCGGCGCCGAAACCGTCCGCCACATGGGCCCCGTCATCCCCGACCCCGCCTGGCCCACCCTCGCCACCCAAGCCAAAAAACTCCTCGGCGCCTAAACCCGCCCCCCCCTCGCATCTCACTCCGAAACTCCGACTAACGGAGCGGCGGTTTCCCAACCGCCGACCCTTCAGGCCCAGTTCAAAGCCCCGCGTCCCCCGCAGCCGCGCCTCCGCCACCGCACCGCCTCCGAGGTAGCGCCGGTACTCCGACCGGCGCATCAGCACGTCCACCTCGCCTCTTCTTCATCCCCAATCGCGTTCGACGCTAAACGCCGTCTCTCCGAGGTGGACGGCGACCTCCGAGCGCCGTCAAGAAACTCCCGCCCCACCGCACCCCGTCAAACCACTCTCACCGCACCGAGGGTAGGGCTCGACCTCCGGGCGAGCCGTCAGGACATCCCCGCCTGTCGACACCCCCGCAATCACACTCGCCCCAAACAGCCGTGCCGTAAAGGAGCGGCGGTTTCCCAACCGCCGATGTTCCGAGGTAGCGCCGCTTCTCCGACCGGCGCATCAGCACGTCCACCTCGCCTCTCCTTCATCCCCAATCGCGTTCGACGCCAAACGCCGTCTCTCCGAGGTGGACGGCGACCTCCGAGCGCCGTCAAGAAACTCCCGCCCCACCGCACCCCGTCAAACCACCCTCACCGCACCGAGGGTAGGGCTCGACCTCCGGGCGAGCCGTCAGGACATACCCCGCCTGTCAACACCCACGCAATCGCCCTCCCCCCTAACCGCCGAGCCGCCACGCAGCATCTGTTTCCAAACCCAGTTGTTGGGCGGGATCTCCCGACCGTGCCGCCCAATACTTCAACTTAAACTTCGCACTTCATCTCAAGCGTAGCGGCGAGCGCCAGCGAGTCGAGTACCGCCGGCCTTCCTGCCGGCTCCGACTAAAGTGGCTGCGGCATCTTGCCGCAGAGTCTTCGAGCCTCCCGCGGCCACGGGCCGCTCACTTCCCCCTTTTCTCCACCCTACTTTACGCCCACCTCCGCCCCTCACCTAGCCGATGAGCGCCAGCACCCGAGCTACGAGAACTGCAAAGAACATAATAAAAAATATATTCTTACTATTATCCCTGATCGCTTTATTTCCCCACCGGCGATCAGACGAGCAATACTCTCGCGCTTCCCGAAATCGATTCAGCATATCCTCCTTCTCCTCCTTGTTCAGCGTGCAATCCCTTGCCGCCCTCAGCTCAATTCTGCCTCTGGCGACGGCGGCCTCTACGAGATCGTAGTTAAACCGGCTCGCCACCCGAATACCCTGCCAAAACGCAAGCGTGTCGCCTCCCGCCAGCTTAAGCTCCGCCGCCTTCAAGTGGTCGAAAGCGTAGCTGTTCCATAGAATCTTTTGAAATAAATAAAACAAAACCAGCCAGCAGATCAGCAACGAAATAAGAATATACGCGGCAGTCATGAAACTTCAGATTTTCTCGTCATAGTTTATCACGTATATTCCGGCTGGGTCAAAGCCTCATCACTCCCAAAAATCACTGTTCACATCAAGGCCAAGGAGAGTGCTAACGCCCACTTTTTGCTAAAGTGAAAGGACGAAGACCACATTTCGGCTCCCGACAAATTCAAGTCAGCGATTCATCCCGGCCCTCCCTACCACCCATCACCTTCTCTTCCCATGGCCCGCTACGTCACCCTCACCTACGCCCTCGCCCCCGTCGTCCTCGCCCAACTCGAAGCCACCTCCGACCTCCGAGTCCTCGGCGACCAGACCACCGACCTCAGCGATACTGGCCAAGCCCTCCGCCCCGTCGATGAGCCCGGCAACCTGATGGGCGCCATCTTCGCGCAGTGGCACGACGCCGTCACCGTCTCGCCCCAGCCCGCCGCAGAGTTCATCCAAAAATTCTCCACCCAACCGACGGAGACGAGACAGAAGACCATCGAGGATCCTCACCACACCCTCGCCACCGGTGAATGCGGCCGCTACTTTCAGAACCCGCCCGGCAGCACCTACGTCTACGACGGCTTCCTCCTTGTCGCCCCCAACCAAGACGACCTCGAAGAATTCTTCTGCTGGGCCGACACGATCTTCACCTAGATCAAGCTCAGTTCGCTTTCCCAATTCCACCCCCTGCACAGGCGCACCCTGATCCGGGGCACGGTGACAACAGGGATCAGAAATTTGACTTCAGATATCAGATCCATGCGGCAGGTTGAAAAACAACCGACCCATGAAGTTTCTCGCCGTCCTTATCTTCTGCATTTTTTTCATGGCTGGATGCAGCAAAGAGCGCGCCCTAACAACGGAGGAATTGAGTGGGGTTTATTTAGTCAAGTATTCGCATGGGAAGGAAACTCTCGAATTGAAGCATGATGGCACGTATAGCCAGCGATACATCAGTAATCTTGATGGTCAGACGCTCGCCAATCGAGGGCGATGGGAAACCGGCGTTAACGGCGGCACGGTAGTTTTAATCGATGCGATCATCATCGATACTGGTTTTGATCAACTCCGCGTACCGCCTGATAAGGGAGTCTGGCTCTTAAACATCATCCGGGATTCGCCGCTCGCACTTTCCATGAGTCCTGATCGTGCATTGATGTTCGAGAAGCAGAAATAAAAGCGAGGCGCAACCGAGGCAGCCGACTGCATCAGGCTTGAATGCCACTAAGTTAAGGTGGCCTCTTTCAGCGCAGTGTCCGTATGAGCTATCTTTGAAGGAGTAACAATGACAGCGATGCATCCGTATCGGAGCCCTGTGAGCATTACGCCGGCACACGTAGCCACCTGTCCAAAATCATCCCGCTCGTTCGTTGAAGGAGTACTCCGAAACTCCCCCAACCATGGCCAAAAAAATCTCCCCACCACCCCCCACCGCCCAACCCCCCGCCGCCCGCCGCGCCGCCGAAACCGAACTCCGCCGGCTGATCTCCCACTTCGCCCCCACGCAGCTCCGCCTCGTCGCCGCGCTCCGCCGCTCGCTGCGCTCGCGCCTGCCCACCGCTCACGAGCTGGTGTACGAATATCGCGACGCCTTCATCACCAGCTTTTCCCCGAGCGAGCACGGCTACGAGGGCGTGCTCGCGATCCACGGCAGCGCGAAAGGCGTTCAGCTCTATTTCAATCAGGGCAAAACCCTCCCCGACCCCGCGAAACTCCTGCGCGGCTCCGGCAGCCAGGTGCGCTCCCTCCCCATCCCGACCGCCGCCACCCTCACCCGCCCCGCAGTCGCCGCCCTGATCGACACCGCCCTCGCCCGCAACCCCGTCCCCTTCGCCCCCACTGGCCACGGCTCAGTGACGATCCGCCCGACCTCCGCCCAGCAGCGCCGCCTGCGCCACCCCGCCTAACCTCCGGGCGCTACCCCCCGACCCGTCGCGTCGTCCCATCGTCGCGTCGTCGCGCCTCCGCTTCGTCCCATCATTGCTTCATCGCTTCGTGGCGTGCGCCCGCCCATCGCTCCGCCCCAGGCGCTTCCCTCGCCATGCCTTGGCCTCGGTTCATCGCGCCCTGCCCTATTTATATTTTTCAGTATAGATTCGAGTACTTCACCGCACGTCACCCCTCGCCTCAAGCCTATCGCAGGCACGTTACTATAGCGTCATCGCGCTGTCACCGTGTCGTCACCGCGCCGTCGCCCCGCCGCTCGCGACCACCCGCCCCTCGGTGCAAGCCCGCACTCTGCCTCGCGTAGGTATACGTTTTTTCGCGCAATGTTACGTAGCGGAAGCCTATACTATTGACGGTGCGCCGCGCTGTATCACAGGTAAAAAGTCGTTAGTCTCCCCCGCGTCGCAATCTGTCTAGTCTTCCCCTCCCATGGCTTCTACCACCCTCGACTCGTATCAACAGGTGTTTGCGCTCTCGATGCTCTCCAATCGCGCCGCCTCCTATAGCGGCAGCGCGACCAACCTTCAGCAGCAACTACAGTACGAACTCGCCCCCTTCCTCACCAATGTCCCGGTAATCTCGGGCGTCACCTGGCCCACGGCGGCCCAATCGGCCGCGGGCGCCGCCGCCATCGGCAATTGGCAACTCGAGTGGGGTCCGGCGGTTTTTCGCTCGGGTGACAAGGATGAGATCCAAGTGGCCGACAACGCCATGTTCGTCGCCTCCTCCACCGGTTTCACGCGGCCCGACGGCACCACCGGCCCGGTCTACGTGGTCGCCATCGCCGCGACCAATCCGATCTCCCTCTACGATTGGGAAGTCGAGGACGGCGATGTCCACCCGCGCGTCGATTTCAATGTCTTCACGAGCACCCCAGTCCCCAATCCGACTCCCGCCACCGCGCTTTATATCTTGTGGCATCTTCAGGCCCCCTACATCTCGGCCGGCACCGCCATCGGCGTGACCAATTTGCTCAGCCTGGTGAGCCCCACTGGTGCCGCCGCCCCTGGCACCACCCTGCTCGACTTCCTCTCCACCGTCAAAACCGCCTCGGGCCCGAAGCCCGCCCTGATCTTCACCGGTCACAGCCTCGCCGGCGCCCTCTCGCCCACCCTCGCCTACTACCTCACCGCCAGCGCGCCCAACAACCCGACCGCCCAGACCGCCGTCTCCAATTTCAGTCAGGTTGCCGCCTATCCCACCGCGGGAGCCACTCCCGGAAATTCGGTCTTCTCCGGTAATTTCAACAGCGCCTTCCGGCAAACGCCCGCCGGCAGCCTGCCCTACCAACAGTGGAATACCAACCACTGGAACTACTACGACGTCGTCCCCCACGCCTGGAGCACCACCTCCGCCGCCAATCTCACGCAGGTCCCCACCCTCTACGGCGGCTGCCCCGGCGACATCAAAACCGCGATCAACCTCGCCATCGACAACGCCTCCGGCATTCAGCCCCTCGCCTACGACGCCCTGCCCAATGCCCCCCTGAATCAGGCCAACCCCGCCACCGTGCAGGCCGGCACCAGCATGATCGTGCCGAAGAACCAACCCGTCGGCGGCCCCACCCTCACGGGCATCCCCCTGAGCGTCCCGCCCGCCACCGACGAAGACTTCCTCCTCCAGCTCGCCGTGCAGCACGTCGGCATGTACTCCGGCATCCCGAGCTTCACCTACCAGCCCAACACCCCCGGCGGCACGCCCATCACCACGCCCGACATCCCCGGCCTGATCCTCCCCGCACCCCTCCCGAAATTCCCCCTCGGCGTCGTGCCCGGCCTCACCGTGCTCACCGAAGCGCAGATCATCACCGACTTCAAAGCCTGGCTCAAGAGCCTCCTCCCGCACGTGTAATACCAGTACCAGCCGAGGCCTCGCCTTTCTGGTAACCGCGGGCGTAAGCGAGTGGCCGTTTGGCCATCGTCCAACCATCAACCGCCGCTGGTATAATACCCGTGACGAATGGAGTTAAGACGATAACCGCGTGCCTGGCGGACGTCGCTTGCCGACGTCCGCCAGCCGTTGCCCGCCGGCCTGCCGCTTGTCCGACACGCCGGCGCGTTTATCAGGCCCCGCCGCGCGCCGACCCGGCGGCCAGCATCGGCCTCAATCCTTCCGAGTAGTCCAAGTTTTCCGTGGGCCACTCCGGTTCCTCTTCCCTTCTTTGCGCCACCTTCGCGCCTTCGCGTCTTCGCGCTTAACCCAAGTCGCGCCTCGTCCCTCGCCCGCGCTCCTCACGCCGCATTCGGCCGCTTCCACACCTCGTTAAACTGATTGCCGATTCCGATTTGGGTGTAGCTGTCCTTCTCCACGATCACTCTAAACTTACTCACGCGGCCGATACAGCTCTTCGTCTTCTCCGTCGCGAACTCCACCTTCTGCTCCACGATGTCGCCCGTGACGCTCCAGGAGCCGCCGTGATGGAAAACGATTTCGCCCGTCTTCGGATTTTTCTGAATGATCTCCCACTTGCCCGGCGAGTAGATCTTCTGCCGGATGCCAATCCCCGAGGGATTCCCCGGCGTCGTGGCCTTCGACAGCACCCAAGTCCCCATCAGCCGCGCCTCGATCGACTCCTGCGCGTCCGCCGAATCCGGCAACGTCGGCACCTCCAGCTTCGGCGCCGCCGCCTCCCCAGGCACGATGACATAACCATAGCCCATCAAAACCAATAAGCGGAGTAATTTAGTCGGGGTACGCATGGGGAATTTTTCAAAGCCACGCTATAGCGCCACCCCACCCCGTCCAGCGGAAAGCCATCCCGCACCCCGCCGCCCCTTCTGTGTGCGCCCCATGCGCCTCTCTCCGAGTCCCGTCTTCCATCCGAATGCTCCGCGTGTTCCGTGGGCCACTCTGTCTGTCCCCTTTCTTCGCGCCACCTTCGCGCCTTCGCGTCTTTGCGTTTAAAAGAAAGCCCCGCCCCCCTCCCAGCTCTCCTTCCCCCAATCTCCTTCTCCTCCTTTAGAAGCATCAATTCCGTTTCGTGTAGTTCGTGTCTTTCATGGTCCCCCTTCCGGCGTCTCCGAGCCCGAGTTCTTCCTTCCGTGTGCTCCGCGTGTTCCGTGGGCCACTCTGTCTGCCCCATCTCCTTCTTCGCGTCACCTTCGCGCCTTGCGTCTTTGCGCTTAACCCACGTCCCACGCCTTCCCGCTCTTCCCGGCCTTCCTGTTCAACTCTGCATCCGCGCCCATCCGCGCCATCCGCGGCCAAAAAAAATCGACCCGACCGCAAAATGCAGCCGGGCCGATCGCCTAATTATCAACTATAATGATCAACTAAGCTCAGCGGGACCTCAGAACTTCTTCGTCACCTGCGCGCTCCACGCCAGCCCGCGCGCCATGACGTTATACAAGCCCACCTCGTAACCGCGCGAATCCGCACTCAACGGCGGCTTCGCATCGAACAGGTTGTTCACGCCGAGGCGGATGTTCGTGTTCTTGATCCAGCGGTTCTGCGAGTCGATGCGGTACGTCGCGAAGACATTGTAAGTCTTCGTGTCGTGCACCACGTAGCGGTAGGAGTACGCGCCGTTGTTAAAGACCGGCTTGATGTACGTCGGATTCCCGAGCGAATCCCAGATCGCCTGCGTCGTCGTCGCGTTCACATCGGTGTAGCTCGCGATGTAGTACATGCCGATGCCCGCGCCCCACTGCTTGCGCTTCCACGAGAGCGTGGTCGAGCCGCGCCAGTCCGGCGTCGCGCCGCCCACGTTCGCGCTGTTGTTGCCCTTGTACTCCGTGCGCGCCGCGCCCGGGGCGGTGTACGCGTGGAAGTCATTCAGGTACGTCCAGTTCGTATTCAAATTAAACTGGCCTATGGAAAACGACGGCAGGCGGTAATTGATATCGAAGTCGAAGCCGTTCACGAACTGCGACGACTTGTTGAAGTAGCTCGACTTGATGAAGTCGATCGCGCCCACCGCCGCACGCTGGTTGGCCGGCGTGCGCGTTGCATTGTAGGCGTCGAAGAGCGCCTTGTCCGCCGCCGTCACCGGGAGGCGCGCCACCGAGGGATCGCCGAGATAGTTGCCGCTCTTGGTGTCGCCGAGGTTGATCGAGCCGATGGCCTGGCCCGCCGCGAGGAGCCGCTGCGTCGCGGCCTGCAGCGCCGCGGTATCATCCGCGATGCCGCCACCCGAGGCGATCAGATCCTTCTGGCGAATCTCCCAGTAATCCACGCCGACCGAGAGGCCCTTGATCTTCGGCACTTCGACCACGAAGCCCACCGATTTGCCGGTCGAGGTCTCGGGCTTCAGGTTCGGATTGCCCGAGGCCACGCTGCGGCGATTCGAGGGACCATCGTTGATGGAGCTCGTCACCGCGCTGCGGTACGTGTCCGTGCTGCCCGTCACCGTGCGGATGAGCGTGCCGGTAAAGAGCTGCGCGAGATTCGGCGCGTGGAAGCCCTGGTTATACGAGCCGCGCACCATGAGCCAGGAAACCGGCTTCCAGTTCACCCCGTACTTCGGCTTCGTCGTGCTGCCGAAGTCCGTGTAGCTCTCGTAGCGCGCCGCCGCCGTCAACTCCAGCGACTGCACCATCGGCAGCTTGAAATCGCGCCCCACCAGCGGGAACACCGCTTCCGCATACAGCGCCGCCACATGGCGGTTGCCGTGCGTGTCCGAGTTGGGCGAGAAGCCGAGGAAGTCGTTCGAGGTCGGGTCGAGGCCCGAGCCCGCCGGGTTCAAGCCCGCGTACGGCGGGCGATAGTCGTCGTACGACTCATAGCGAAACTCACCGCCAAACGCGCCGCCGATCTTGTTGCCGCCCCACAGTGGGAAGACATCGCCGCTCGCGCGGAAATCGCCGCTGCCGAGCTTCGTGATGCCGCTGCGGATGAAGCTCGATCGAAACGTCGAGGTCACGCTGTCCGGATTCGTGTACGGCGTCGTCACCACGAGCGCGCCGCCCTGCACCGCGAAATTATACGTGAAGGGGTTAAACGCCTTCGCCGGGTCGGTCTGGTTGATCGCCGCGATGAGCAGGCTCTTGCGATCCGGCCCTTCCTCATTGTCGATCACGCGCGCGGTCGACCACAGCAGCGCGGCCTCCCACGTCCATGAGTCGAAGAGCTTGCCGCGCAAGCCCGCCACCCCGCGATACACGGAATCATCCACGTAGCCCGTGCGGGTCGCGAGGTCAAAGAGGCGCTTGTTCGTGATCGAGACCGCCGAGGGAGTGCCCGTCAGGCGCGGCGTGCCATCGGTATTGGCCGCGCCGGTCGGAGACCAGAAGCGCGTGCCAAAGGGATTGTACGGGTTGGTCGCCGGCACGATGATGAAGCCATCCGTGCTCTGCGTGATGCCGTCCGGCTCGCGGTAAGTCACCGACTCCGCGCGATACAGGCTGGCATCCACAAACGCCGTGATCGTTTTCGTGACGTCGAATTCCGCGCTCGCGAAGACATTCGTGCGCTTCGATTTCGGCTGGATCACGCGATACGCATTGTTGTTCCAGTAGTAGTCGCGCGTCACGCCCGCGCGGCTCGGCGCCGCCGTGCCAAAGGTCACGCCGCCCGTGCCATTCGGCTGGAGCACAAAGACACCCGTGGCCGAGGCCTGCGTCGTCGGCACGCCCGTCGGGCGCGCGCCAGTGAAGCCCGTCACATTGCCGTACTGGTCGGTCGCCGTCACGGACCCGAGGAGATAATTGCCATACGGTGTCGTCGCCGAGCGGGCGTTAAAGGTCGTGTTGGTCGCGACATTCCACGGGGCCGGCGCAAGCGCGCTGTGGTCGTTGTCCGCCGCGAAATCGCGCTCGCTCGCGAGCATCGCATTCCGGTGATAATAGTCCGCCGTGATCATCGCGCGGCCCTTGCCGTTCGCGAAGCTCAGCCCGTGCGTCAGCGTCGCGCGCCATTCCTGGCCGTCGTGATAACGCGTCTCGCCGAAGCGATAAGAGAGCTCCGTGCCCTTGAATTTCTTCTGCGTCGTGTAATTGATCACGCCCGCCACCGCGTCGGTGCCGTACATCGAGGAGGCGCCGTCGCGCAGCACCTCGACGCGCTCCAGCCCGCGATTCGGGAGTTGGTTCACATTGGTCGAGAGCGTGGGCACGCCCGCTTCGCTCTGGCTGATCGGGTGCGGCGCGAGGCGGCGGCCGTTGAGCAGCACGAGTGTATTCGAAGAAGGGATACCGCGCAGGGACACCGTCGCATTGTCGCCGCGCGCCGTCGCGCCGAGTGTCGCGGTCTCATTGCCGGGGAGACCCGTCACCTGCGGCAGCGCCATCAGGAGATCGGAGGGCTGGCCGGGGTCGCGGATATCGATCTCCGTCTGGCCGAGGATGCTCACCGGCAGCACCTTCTCGTAGTCGAGGCGCTTGATATTGGAGCCGGTCACGGAAAAAGCCTCGAGCTTCACCGGTTCGTCGGCGGGCGAGGCGTTGGAGGGTACGGGCGCGTTTTGCGCGACGGCGGAAGCGGTCAATGCTAACGCCGTGGCTGCCGCGCGTGCGGAGTGCAGGGTTTTCATGGTAGTCAGGGTTTGAATGAACAGCCTGCGTCCCACCCCCCAAGAAATCAAGCCCCTCGGGGAAACCCCATCGCCCCAACCCTGAAGTCTCCCCCCTCCGGTAGCGCGGCCTCCCCCTCGCGGTCAATCGCTCTCCCTGAGCGCGCGGGCCGCCGGCCCGCATCATTCACCCCTGAAGCCGACCCTTCGGCTTCATTCTCCGCTTCAACTCCGCCCCTTCTCCCAACCCTCTGCGACGCCCCTCCCCGCCCTTACACTCCCTCCTCCCCGCCCTCCCCCTCAACCTCCCTCCACCCCCGACTCTTCGTTACCTTCGTTTTCTTCTGTTTAATTCCTCCGTCGCGCTCCCTCCACCTCGCCCGCTCCCTCAGTTTCTCCCTATAGACCGGTTCGATTCTTTCGTGTATTTCGTGTGTTTCGTGGTTACTCTTCCGGTCCTCTGATTCCGCCAGCCTCGGTCTTTCTTCCGTGTGCTCCGTGTGTTCCGTGGGCCCACAAAAAAAAGCCGGCCCTTTCAGGCCGGCTTCGCAATTGATCCCTTGGCGTTTCGCGGTGATCGCAGTCTTAAAACCGCTTCGTCACCTGCGCATAAAACGACCGCCCGCGCGGATTCGTCGCCGCGCCGCGGCGATAGCCCGAGTCCTCGTCCGCCACCGGCGGCTCGCCGTCCATGACGTTGTTCACGCCGACGCGGAACGTCGTATTCGAAAACACACTACCGCGCTGACGCCCGACGGCGTAGTTGAGATACGCGTTGTGATTCACCGACGCCGTCACGAGGTAGCGGTAGCGCATCACGCCGCCCGAGTCCTGGTACATCGAGATGTACTCCGGCTTGCCGAGGGCTTCGTACACTTCCTTCGTCGTGCTCGCACCCGTGTCGACGTACGTGCTGTAGTAGGTGGTAAACCAGCCAGCCGTCCAGCGGTTCAGGCGCCAGGTCATGCCGATATTCCCGCGGAAGCGCGTGCGGCCGTCGCGGTTGATGCCGTCGACCTTCGCCGCGCCGGGCTCATCCTCGGTGTCGAACTGCAGCAGCGAAGAACCGTCGCCGCGGATGCTGCCTTGGCCGAAACTCGTGCGGGGCAGGCGCAGCTCGAAGCCGTAGTCGATGCCCTGCGTCTCGCGGCCCGCGAGATTCACGTAGTCCGTCACGATCGATTTCACCGCGCCCACGGGCGCACGCTGCTGCGCTGCGGGGTGCGAGGCATTCCAAGTGTTGTACGCCGTGATGTCGCCCGTCGTCAGGCCCGCGCGCTTGATCTTCGGATTGCCCGCGTAGGCATCCGTGCCGCTGCCGAGATTGATCTGGCCGATGGGCGTGCCGGCCGCGAGGGCCTTTTGCACCGCCGCGTCGAGCAATTCTTCGTCGCGCAGGAGCTGCGCGGTGCCGGTGACATCATCGATCACGTCGCGCTGCTTGATGCGCCAGTAATCGACCGTAAAGGTCAGCTCGCGTCCATCCTTGCCCTTGTAAAACGGCGCCGAGAGCACGATGCCTGCCGTGATGGAGCGGGAGCTCTCCGGACGCAGGTCCGCGTTGCCTTGGCGGAAAATGATGGGTGCCGCCGTGCTGTCGATATTTGCGCCGGTCACTTCGGAGCGATACGGGTCATTAAACGTATCGCCCGAGCGCTGCAAGGGACTCGTGTTGGTCTGCACCAGGTTCGGCGCGCGGAAGGAACTCGCCACCGTGCTCCGGAGCAGGATCCAGTCGTTCGGCCGGTAGTTCAGGCCAAACTTCGGCTTGGCCGCGCGGCCGAAGTCCGAATAGCGATCCACGCGTCCGGCGATGGAAACCTCCAGCGAGCGGAGGAGCGGCTTGCGGTTCGGCTTGCCCACGATCGGCACGAGCACTTCGGAAAACACCGAGGCGATGGTGCGCGTCGCGTAGAGGTTCACATTGGGGCTCAGCGCCACGAAATCGTTTTCCGTGGGACCGAAGAAAAGGTTGTTCGCATTGTTCGGGTTGCCGTCGTACGGCGCGTCCGCGGGATTCAGGCCGACATACGGAGGACGATGGTCCTTGTACGTCTCCGCGCGAAATTCGCCGCCCGCCGCGACTCCGATGGGACCGCCCCAAAAATTTTCGAAGACCGAGCCGTTGGTCTTGAAATCCCAGCTCGCGATCTCCGTCCGTCCTTCGCGTACGGTAGTATCATAGAGCGATTCCGTGACCGCGGCGTTATTGGTAAAGGGCTTGTCCACTTGCAACAGCAGCGGATTCGTCGTGCTCGCCTGCGACACCACCTTGAACGTATAGCCGAAAGGGTTAAACGCCTTCGCCGGGTCCGACGAGGTCAGCGCCGCGCGCAGGCGGCTCTCGCGCACGGCGTTCTTCTCCTCGTCGTGCGAGGTATTACGGCCATACATGATCGCCGATTCCCACTCCCAGTCGCGGTTCAACTTGCCGCGCAGACCGCCGACCACGCGAAACATCTCGGAGTCGACGACGATCCGGCGCGCCTTGAAATCGCGGGGAATCACCCCCGTGCCGCTCGCGATGAGCACATCCGCCGGTGCCGCCGCGATGCGCGGCGTGCCATCGGCATTCGGCGTCCCATTGACGTCGTAGAAGCGCGAACCGAACGGATTATAGGGATTGTTCACGCCCACGTAGATATTGTGGTCCGTGGCCGCATCGATGCTGTTGGGCGAGCGGCCCGTGATGGAGCGCGCCTTGTTGCCCATGAACTCCACGAAGAGTTCCGTGCGCTCGTCGAGGCGGTGACGGAGGTTGCCCGACACATTGAAGCGATCCGTCTTCGGGAGGATCACCTTGTACTGATTGTGATTGTAGAACCAGCCGAGCGTCGGGTCGTCGATATTGTGCGAGGGCAGCGACTGACGGAAGCCCGTCGTGCCGTCCGCGAGCGGGATGAGGTAAAACACGCCGAGCTGCGTGCCCGTGTTGGTCGTCGCCGTTGTGCTGCCCGACGAGGTCACGATGCCGCGATTGGCCGTGGGCCGCGCGCCGACAAATGTCCCCGTCGAGTCAAACGAGCCGCGCACATAATTGCCGTAGTTGCTGGAGTCGCTGCTCAGGCGGTTGTCGAAATCGTTGTCGATCACGGTCGCGCCCGTGGAGTCGATCACGGGTTTGCCATTCCACGGCGCTGGCAAGTTGCGGCTCACGCGCACATCCATGTTACGCGAAAATTCCCGCTGTTCGAGACCGAGGCGGTCGCGGTGGAAATAGTCGAGCGTCACGAGCAGGTTCGTCTTGCCCGCGTTGTAATTGTTGCCGTCCGTGATCTCGACGCCCCACTCGTTGGCGCCGCCGTGCTGCGTCACCATGCCGCGGGTGCGGATCGAGGTACCGTCGTAGTTGCGTTTCGTGATCGAGTTGACCACGCCCGCCGCCGCGTCGGTGCCGTAAACGGCCGAGGCGCCGTCGCGCAGCACTTCCACGCGGCCGATGGCCGAGGCCGGGAGCGAGTTCACATTCACCGACAGCGAGGGCACGCCGCTCTCCGCCTGGGAGATCGGGTGCGGGGGCAGGCGGCGGCCATTCAGGAGGATGAGTGTATTGCCGGAACCGATACCGCGGAGATTGATCGAGTTGTTATCACCGCGCGCATCCGCGCCGAGGGTGTTGCCTTCATCGAGCACGATCGGGCCGCCGATGGAGAGCGTGTCAAAGAGCTCGGCTACCGTCGAAACGCCGCGCAGATCGATGTCTTCGCTCGAGAGCGTCGTCACCGGCAGGGTCGACTCCGCGTCGATGCGCTTGATGTTCGAACCCGTCACGGTAAAGGCTTCCATCACCTGCGCCGTCGAGGGCGTCGCGCCATCGCCCGGCTTCGCCGCCGCCGTGGCGGTCGTCGTCGGTGCAGTCGTCGTGCCGGTCGCGGCACTGGAGGGCTTCGGTGCGACTTGCGCCGAGATCGGCAGGGCGAGCAGCGAGAGCAGCAGCAGCGCTCCCGGCCCGGACGGTGACGTGGGTGTCTTTACGAGTGTCATACTTGTTTGGCTGGTTGGTTTGGTCAGTGAGAAACACATGCAATGCGCGCCGGTCAGTGCGCATTCCTCGGCAGAGGATATGCAATTCCTGCGTGAGTTTTAATGAATGCAACCGCAGTTTTTCTGCGGCTGCTACTTAGATGGGAGTCGATGGCAAAACCGGTTCGGTAAAATGGAAAGGTATTGTTAAAGTAGGCCCGTGTCTGCGTAGGGCTGCCGCTCGTCGGCCGGCCGTCCCGGCCATCAACCCCACCGCCGGACGGCCCGGCGGCACCCCACCCTAAACCAATCAACCCCTCTTGATGATTCTGCCTCAGATTGAATCTTTTTTGGAGTTTGGAGGTTGGTCCTTGGTGCTTCGTCGGTGGCGTCCCTGGTGACGCCCGCGGAATACGACGGCCCCGGACCCTACCCGCCGCTCTCGACAAAAATCATCCTCCAAAAAGCGTATCCAAATACCAACTACTTCACCCCTGTCCGCGCCAGCACGCGCCCGCCGCGCGCCTCCGTCACCTTGCCGTCCGCGAGCGCGACTTGCCCATTCACGACCACAAACCGCATCCCCTCCGACAAATGGTGCGGGTCCGTGTACGTCGCGCGGTCGCGAATCGTTGCGAGGTCAAACACCGCGATATCCGCCACCGCCCCCACGCGGATCTCCCCGCGATCACGCAGGCGAAACACCGTCGCCGGCATCCCCGTCATCGAGTGGATCGCCTGCTCCAGCGTGATCACTTTCTCCTCGATCACATAGCGGCGAATCTTTCGCGGAAACGGCCCATACGAGCGCGGGTGCGGCACGCCTTCGCCGATTGCGACCAACTCGCCGTCCGAGCACGTCATCGTCCACGGCTGCGTCATGAAGGCCCGGATATCCTTATCATCCATGTTAAACGACACGATGGAGACCGTGCCCGCCTTGATCATCTCGATTGCCGCATCCACCGGCTCGATGAGTTTCTTCCGCGCCACCGCATCGAGCCGCAGCCCCTCCAGCGACGTATCCGGTTTAAACGTACGAATCTGAATATTCTCCGGCCCCGCGCGGCGCGCGAGATTCTCGATCATCTCCTTGCGCACGCGGCCCAGTTGCTCGGGGTTCGTGAGGCGTGCGCGCATCGCGCCGACCCCGCCCTCCTGCGCCCACGCCGGCACGAGCGCCGCCGCCAGCCCCGTGGCCGAGGCCTCGTACGGATACTGGTCCGCCCACAATTCCACGCCCTCGGCGCGCGCCGCATTGATGCGCTTGATGATTTCACCCGAAACGCCCCACACGCCCGGCCCGAGCGTCTTGATGTGCGTCACGATGCCCGGCAGCTTCGCCTCGCGCGCCACGCGGATCACTTCGTCCACCGCCGCCACGACGCCGATATTGTAGTCGCCCTCGTCGCGGACGTGGCTCGTGTAAAACCCGTCATACTCCGCCGCCACCTTCGCGAGCGCGACATGCTCCTCCGTCTTCGAAAAATTCCCCGGCGTGTAAAACGGCCCCGCCGAAAAGCCAAAGGCCCCCGCCTCCATCGCGCGGCGCACCAGCGCCTCCATGCGTTTCAACTCTTCCGCATTCGGCTGGCGGTCATCGTTGCCCAGCACCTCGATTCGCACCGTGTTGTGGCCAATGAGCTGCGCGACATTCACCCCGAGGCCATTCACCTCCAGCGACTGCCGCTGCTTCACCATATCGATCGGCCCGCTGCCATCATGGTTCACCAGCGCCGTCGTGATCCCCTGCGTGAGCAGCGGCACCGCGCTCGCCAATTCCTTCCGCGCCAGCGCCGGCCCCGCATGCGTGTGCCCGTCGATAAAACCGGGTGACACATACAGCCCCTTCGCCTCGATTACCGTCTTCGCCGTCGCCTCCGTGAGCTGCCCCACCGCCGCGATGCGGTCGCCCTTCACGCCGATGTCTGCATAAAACCACGGCGATCCCGACCCATCGAGCACGCGCCCGCCGCGAATGATCACATCATAATTCTCCGCTGCAAACGCCGTGAAAGCGCCGCCGCAAAACACCGCCATCGCCACCCAGCGGCCCGACCACGCCAAACGCGCGCGGACCGAACTCAGGGCGGAAAGGGAAGACGAAAAACGCGGCGAAGCATCAAGGGGCATAGTCACGCGAGAATTTTTAGCACTCGTTATGCCACCGCACCAGCGCGCACTTTTCCCGCCGCCAATTCCCGGGATTCCCGCAGTTTCCAAATCGATGGTAGACCAATCAGCCACGCCCGTTGCCATTCCGTCCACACTGACTTTTCGGTTTTACCTAATCCGACCCCCGCCCCCCCCCCCGGCACTCCCAGCTTGGCATCGCGCCTGCAATGCCCCTGCTCATTCCGAGCGCAGCGAAGATCCCGCCTGAATATTCCCTCCTCCCATCCGCCGCATCCTCCGCCAAATTCACCCCTCGCTTCCCCGTACTCCCTCAGTCCCATTCCCTCATTCCCCCACTCCCTTACTCCCCCATTCCCTCTCTCCCATGCCCGCCCCTTTTAACTACACCGGCGTCATCCCCATCCTCGCCACCCCCTTCCGCGACGACGAATCCCTCGACCTCGACTCGCTCGCGAAAATCATCCGCTTCAACGCCGCGGCCGGTGTCGATGCCGTCACCATCCTCGGTCTCCTCGGCGAGTCCAATCGCCTCACCGACGCCGACCGCACCCTCGTCATCAAGACCGCCATCGAGGCCGCCGCCGGCCTCCCCGTCATCGTCGGCACGAGCCACACCGGCACGCAGGCCACCATCGATCTCAGCCGCCAGGCCCTCGATCTCGGCGCCACCGCGCTCATGATCACCGCCTCCGCGCAACCCACGCCGAGCGACAAAGCCGTCTTCGATTACTTCACCCGCATCGCCGCCCAGATCACCGCCCCCATCGTCCTCCAGGATCACCCCGCGATCACCGGCGTGCATATGCCCGGCGAGTTGATCCTCCGCCTCGTCCGCGAAATTCCCACCATCGTCTCGATCAAGGCCGAGTCGCTCCCCAGCCCGCAAAAAATCGGCGCGCTCAAAGCCGGCATGGCCGGCGGCCGCACCGCCACCATTCTCACCGGCCTCGGCGGACTCTACGGCTACTTCGACCTCGAGCGCGGCTCCGATGGCTTCAACACCGGCTTCGCCTTCCCCGAAGTCCTCCTAGCCATCGTGCGCGAATTCCGCGCCGGCAATCGCGCCGCCGCCCTCCGCCTCTATACAAAGTACCTCCCGCTCCTCGTCTTCGAGCAACAGCCCGGCGTCGCCATCCGCAAAGAAATCCTCCGCCGCCGCGGCCTCGTCACCAGCAACCGCGTCCGCCACCCCGGCGCCACCATCGACCCCGCCACCACTGAGCAGCTCGCCCGCCTCCTCGCCGACACCTTCGGCGCACAAGACCTCACGCAGCCACTCACAATCACGGCGTAAAACGCCACCCTGAGGGAAGCCTGCGGGGGCAGCGCCGGCCTCACTCCCCGTTCATCCCAGCCATTTCAAGAACGTGGAGATATTCACCGCATTGGTAAGATCGCCGAGCATCCCGCCCACGAGCGGGATGACCAAAAACGCCCGCGGCGCGGGGCCGTATTTCTCCGCGAGGGTTTTCATACAGGCGACGGCATTGGCCGTGTTGCCGATGCCGAAGCCGCAGTGCCCCGCCGCCATTTGCGCCGCCTCGTAGTCGCGGCCCAGCGCACGGAACGTGATCCACACCGCGAAGAGCGCCATGATGACCACCTGGATCACGAGAATCACGAGCATCGGCACCGCCGCATTCACTAGCTCCGCGAGATTGAGCCCGATCATCGCGATCGAGAGAAAGAGCGCGAGGAACACCGAGCCGATCGGCGCGACTACTTCCGTGCGAATCCACCCCGGCGCAAAGCAATCGACGATATTCCGCACCGCCGTCGCCAGGAGCATCGCGCCAATATGCACGGGGAAGGTCACGGTCGTGACTTGCTTGAGAAAATAGCTCGCCCACGCCCCGAGTTTCACCAACACGAGCACCAGAATTAAGTGCTTCAGCACCGTGCGACCGAATTTAGCCAGCGTCCGAAGATCGAAGAAAAGTCCCCACTGCGGCGCGGCTTTGGCCTCGGGTTCCATCTTCGCCCCCGACGTGCTTGCACCCGCTCCCGTCACATTCGGCGTACTCCCCGTCTTGAGTCGGTAATGCCGGATGAGCCAGCCGCCCACCGGGCCGCCCATCAAGCTCCCAACCACGAGGCCCATCGTCGCCATCGCCGAGCCGATCACCCACGCGTTTTTCAGCCCCATCTCCTCCAGTTGCGGCACAAAGGCCAGCGTCGTGCCATGGCCACCCGCCAGCGTAAGCGCGCCGCACACCACGCCCATGATCGGCGGGAGGTGCATGGTGTCGGCGGCGATGATCCCGACGAGATTTTGCACCACGCCGAGCAGCGACGCGACCAGCAGAAAAATCACGACCTGAAGGCTGCCCTTGCGCACCACCGCCCACGTGCAGTTGAGCCCCGCGCACACATAAAATGCGCCGAGCATCGGCACGCTCAGGGTTTTCGTCGGCCGCGCTGCCCACTCGGGTTCGATCGTGACGAGCCATGTCCACCACGCTGTCTTTACATTGCTGTCGAAGCTGATCGCCGCGTGCGCCGCGACATTGGCCACCAACACAAAAATCGCCACGAGCAATCCACCCACGACCGGCGCCGGGATATTCGTCCGCTCGAGCCACCGCACTCGTCTGACCAATCGCTCCCCCATCAACAGCACTGGAATCGCGAGCAGAAAGGTCAGGAGAGGCGGGATCGTCATGGGGTCGAGCTTCGATCTACCGCAGTTTTCGTGCTCAACGCAACGTCTCCAGCGCCGAGATAAACTTGCCCCCATCCACGCTCCCACTGGAGAGGATCGCCGCGACCATCGTGCCCGGAATTAAAAGGCTCCCAAGGAGGCCGGGGACGTGAGCGAGTGGATGGAAGCACCCCTCACCCCCGCTCGCGATCACCGCTCGCCTAATCTACTCACGCCCTCGCGCTCGCGCCTCCATTCCTCCGTTGTTATTTTAGCAACACCTGTTGTCATTTCGTCTCACGCATGAGCTCGCTCTCCCCGCTCGCCGACAAACACATTCTCGTCGTCGATGATCTCCCGCCATTCTGTCAGGAGATTCGCAGCTACCTGAAAGACTACTGTCGCCAGGTCACCATTTGCACGAGCCCGCTGCGTGCGCTGCGCCGGCTAAAGAGCGACCAGCCCGATCTCCTGATCACGACCCTCGTAATGCGCGAGCTCGGCGGTTTCGACGTGATTCGCCGCGCGCGCGGCCAGGGCAGCGCCGTGCCGATCGTGATGATCACCGGTTACGGCAACGACAAAACCGCCATCGAGGCGATGCGACTCGGCGCCTCCGATTACCTCGAGAAGCCCGTCGCCGCGGAGGAACTGCGCGCGCGCCTCGGCAAAATCTTCCTCGCGCAACAACGCGTGCCCGCCACCACCGCCGCCGCCGGCACGCTGATGCTCTCCGAGGATCCCGCGATGAAAGCCATCTTCGACATGGTCGGCGCGGTCGCGAAGAGCGATAGCCGCGTGCTCATCCTCGGCGAGACCGGCACCGGCAAGCAGCTCATCGCGCAGGCCATCCACGAGCGCAGCCCGCGCTGCAAGCAGCCTTTCGTCGAGGTCAACTGCGCCGCGATTCCCGAAAATCTCCTCGAGAGCGAACTCTTCGGCCACGAGCGCGGCGCGTTTACCGGCGCCACCGACCGCCGCCTCGGCCGCTTCGAGGAGGCCGGCGAGGGCACCCTCTTCCTCGATGAAATCGGCGAGATGAGTTTCAACGTGCAATCGAAACTCCTCCGCGTGCTCCAAGGCGGAAAGTTCAACCGCGTCGGCGGCAGCGCCACGCTCCAATCCCACGCGCGCGTGATCGCCGCCACCAATCGCGACCTGCAAAAGGAAGCCGAGGCCGGCCGCTTCCGCGCCGATTTGTTTTACCGCCTCCACGTCATCACCCTCACGCTGCCGCCGCTGCGTCGCCGCCCCGGCGATGTCGCGCTCCTCGCCGAGCACTTTCTCCGCCGCTTCCGCGGCGCGCGCGCCACGCCCCAGGGCTTCACCGACGATGCCCTGCGCCGCCTGCAAAGTTACGGCTGGCCCGGCAACGTCCGCGAGCTCGAGCATCTCATCGAGCGCTTCGCCGTCCTCCACGACCGCGCCTTGATCGACGCCTCCGATCTCCCGGAAAAAGTCCTGCGCGACACCGGCGGCACCGCCACCACCGGCCCCGCCGCCCCCGAGGCCCTCCTCCACGGCACGCTCGCCGAAGCCCGCAACGCCTTCGAGCGCGCGTATCTCATCGAGACCCTGAAGCACGCCCGCGGCAACATGGCCGCCGCCGCCCGCCGCGCCGGCCTCGACCGCTCCCACTACTTCCGCCTCGTCCGCCGCCACGCCCTCGACCCGAAGCAGTTTGCGTGAGCCCCCCTCGTTCTCAGAAAAGGAGCCCACGAAACACACTAAACACACGAAAGTACTGTCCACCTTCGCGCCTCTTCGCGCACTTCGCGGTTCATCTCCTCCTCGTCAGGTCTCTCCGTTACCTCCGTTTGCTCCTGTAGAAAATTCGTCTGCGTTACGTTTCGTGTGTTTAGTGTGTTTCGTGGGCGCCTCTCCGTCCCGTGGTCTTTTCGTCCGATGCGTTGACGATTCGTCCGCACGCGTTTCACGCCACGCGCGCCACTCCCTCGTAGCGGCCCCTTGGCATCACACATGCAAAAAGGCGCGCCCCTTCACGCATGAATAAAATCAAAGTCATCCAGTTCGGGCTCGGCCCGATCGGCCTCGAATCCCTCAAGCTCGCCGCGGAACAGTCGTGGCTCGAAGTCACCGGCGGCGTGGACATCGATCCCGCCAAGGCCGGCAAGAACCTCGGCGACCTCACCGGCGTCGCATCTCTCAACCACGCCCGCGTCTTCCCCTCGCTCGACGCGCTCATCGCCGCCGTCGGTGCGCCCGATGTCGTGCTCCACACCGCCGGCTCCAGTGCCGCCGCATCCTTCGCGCAGATGAAACCCGCCCTCGAGCGCGGCATCAGCGTCGCCTCGACGTGCGAGGAGTTGATTTTCCCCGCGCTCAAGACCCCCGATCTTGCCAAAGACTACGACGCCCTCTGCCGCCGCACCGGCGCGCGCATTGCCGGCACAGGCGTCAATCCCGGCTTCGTGATGGATATCCTCCCGATCTGCCTCACCGGCGTGAGCCGCGAGGTCCGCTCTATCTATGTGGAGCGCGTCGTCGACGCCTCCACCCGCCGTCAGCCCCTCCAGGCCAAGATAGGCAGCGGCCAGAACCCCGACGATTTCCGCGCCAAGTTCGCCGCCGGCAAAGCCGGCCACGCCGGCTTCCAGCAATCCGTCGCGCTCCTCGCCCACGCGATGGGGTGGAAGCTCGATGAGATTCGCGAGACCTGCGAGCCCGTCGTCGCCACGAGCCGCGTCGTCACGAAGTTCTTCAACGTCACCCCCGGCCAGAGCCTCGGCCTCCATCAAAAGTGCCTCGGCCTCTCCGGCGGCGAGACCAAGATCAAACTCGACCTCCAGATGGTCCTCGACGCCTCGCTCCCGCACGACGCCATCGTCGTCAAAGGCCGCCCCCACCTCAACCTCGTGCTCAACGGCGGCGTCGCCGGTGACGACGCCACCGTCGCCGCTCTTATCAACATCGTCCCCCGCCTCCTCGCCGCCGCCCCCGGCGTCCGCCTCATGACCGAGCTCGCCGTGCCCTCCTGGCGCAATCCCATCCTCTAATAAGAGCGACGGTATTAAGGGAGCGGTGGTTTTCAACCACCGCCAAAAACCCACCGCCACCTCCCACCCCTTCGATCCTCGCCCCCTCCACCCCACTCCCTTCATCCCACTCCCGTTATCCCTCAGCGCCGGCCACCCCGGCGCTTTTTTTTCGTCGACCGCCCAACCGTCTTCGCCCGCCCCCTCCGCCCGCCACGCCCTGCATTTCGCCCGAAATTCATCGCGCCCCCGCCGTCTCCCCGTGGGTGAAATTACGGCTCTCCCCCGGCAGGTCAGAAATCGCTGTTGACAACCGCCCTCGGTTCATGAGTTTTTCCGCCTCTTATCTGACGGCTTCCTAGCTCAATGGTAGAGCAGTTGACTCTTAATCAATTGGTTTGGGGTTCAAGTCCCCAGGGAGCCACCAGATATGTTTTTTCTCAATCCAACCTTGGCTTAAGCGCAGCGCCCTTCGCCGGCGTAGCTCAATGGTAGAGCACCTGTTTTGTAAACAGGCGGTTGCGGGTTCGAATCCCATCGCCGGCTCCATTCACCGCCGGTGACTTACCCCCCACTGGAGTCCCCCGCTCTTTACCTTCTTCTTCTCACTGCCCGATGGTGTAATGGTAGCACGAACGACTCTGACTCGTTCTGTCTAGGTTCGACTCCTAGTCGGGCAGCCAGTTTTTTCTTTGAGAAATCTTCTAAGAAGTCGGCGCCTCAAACGTAGCAGAAAGAGAAACCCCCTAATTCCGTTACAAAAAGGCAATTCCCCCACCGCTCAAAGAAAGTAAGTTGACAAGCCAAGTTTCGATGACCCCACTTTTGCTTTCTTCCGAGTGTTTCCCCCAAGAAATCTCCTCAGCGACATGCTGAAATCTCAAGTTTCCCTTTCCCCAACTTCCCGCCGGCCCGGGCATAGTTCCTGCAATATCCCCGGCCTCGCAGCAAATGCGGTTGTTGGTTGGTTTTTCAAAAACTCGAAAAACCTTTGAGCGTTCTCGCTCCCATTCGCGTCCATCCGACCACTTTGCTACCCAGTATTTCCCCTCATACTTACAGTCCAATCGATCAATAAAACTTCTTTAATCCTATGATGCACCTCATCGAACTCCCCCTCGCAATCCTGCTCAAAAATCCGGACGGCAGCGAAATGTCCATGATGGATCTTTTCCACGCGGGCAAAGAAATCATGTGGCCGATCCTGCTGCTCTCCTTCGTGGGCATCACGGTCGTCGCTGAGCGCCTCCTCTTCATCATCCGCGAGACCGGCACCCGCGAGCCCGAGGTCGTCGAGAAGATGCTCGAGAGCGTCGAGAAGCGCGACATCGAGGGCGCCCTCGCCATCGGTAAGAAGAGCAAGGATTTCATCGCCCGCATCCTTGTCTACACCCTCACGAACAAAGAGTACTCCATGTCCAATGCCTTCGTCCGCGCCTCCGGTCAGGAGCTCGGCCGCTACACGCAGGGTATGGCCACGCTCGACACCGTCATCACCGCGGCTCCCATGCTCGGTCTTCTCGGTACGGTTACGGGTATGATGCGTACGTTCGGCGCCCTCGGTGGCGGTAACCTCGCAGCGGCCGCCGGCACCATCACGGGTGGCGTCGCCGAAGCGCTTATCGCGACGGCCTGCGGTCTTCTCGTCGCCATCATGGCCCTCCTCCCCTTCAACTACCTGAACGCCCGCACCGAAGCGGCCAAGCAGGACGTCTCCGACGCATCGCACGCGCTCGAGATCCTCGTCAAGAAGTCCGAGACCAACGCGCCCTTCGGCCGCTAAGGTTCGGAACTCCAGGTTGTCCTAGTCCTCAGTAACCACGTCAGTCTCTCCTTACCATGGCCGGATCATCAGGCGGCGGAAATAGCGGCGGCAAAAAGAAGGCGCGCATTGAGATTATTCCTCTCATTGACGTTATCTTCTTCCTCCTCGCGACCTTCGTGCTCTTCACGCTCTCGCTGAACACCCCCCAGGGTGTGCCTGTGATCCTTCCGCAGACCGAGAGCGGTGTCGAACGCGACACCGCCGGCACCGCCACCGTCTCGGTGACGGATCAGGGGAGCCTGGCGTGGGACAAGGAATTCGTTGAGCTCAACGACTTCCTCAATCGCCTCAAGGTCTTCTATCAGACCAATCCCGAAGGCCGCATTCTGATCAACGGCGACGAAAACGCCCCCTTCAATCAGGCGATCTACGTGTTCGACGAAGCCCGCAAGGCCGGCTTCAAAAAGATCTTCATCGAGACCCAGGTCAAACCTATCGGCCGCTAAGCCGCAGGCACGACGTTCTTCCCTAATTTCCTCTCCCCATGGCTGGATCAAGCAAACCCGAAGAAGGCAAAAAGAAAGCGCGTATTGAGATCATCCCTCTCATCGACGTTATCTTCTTTCTGCTCGCGACCTTCGTCCTCTTCACCCTCTCGCTGAACAAGATTTCCTCGATCCCCGTCGACCTCCCGGTCGCGAATTCGAACAGCCAGCCCAATCCGAACGACCCCACGGTCTACCTGCAGGTCTCGGATTCCGGTAACTGCTATTGGAAGCAAGGCGTCGGCACCGCTCCCGAGCTCATCACGGAGGCCGAGATCGGCCCCCGCCTCGCCGACTATAAGAACCGCGAGGCCAGCCCCCGCGTGCTGGTGCAGGGCGACAGCAAGGCCCGTTTCGGCTCCGCTGTGAAGGCCCTCGATGAAATCCGGAAGGCTGGCATCGCCCAAGTCTCCGTTCAAACCACCGTGCAGCCCACGGGTAAGTAACCCGGTATTTAAACTCCCATGCGTCGCGACCTTATCCTCGGCATTTTACTTTCTGCCCTGATCCACGGGGGGATCTTCTTCGGCGAAAAGCTCATTCAGTTCAAACCCAAGCCCAAGGCCGTCGCCCTCGAGGCCCCCAAGGTGCAGCTCATGGAGATGCCCAAGCTGGAGCCCGATGAGCCCGAAAAGGTCGAGGCCACCGACGAGGAGCCGCCACCTCCCCTCGATCTCGCTCCGCCCATGCTGACGGACGTCCCGCAGATCGTCACCGATACCTCTTTCGTGCAGAAGGTTCAGCCGCCGCCGCCTGATGGCATGAAGCCCGCCGTCGGCGTGCTCACCATCCCCGGTGACCGCGATACCTCTCACTTCCGCGGCGCTGTCGTGTTCGATCCGAACATGCTCGATAACAAGCCCGTTCCGAAGTATCAGGCCAAGCCCAACTATCCTTTCGAAATGCGTCGCGCCGGTATCCCCGGTGAGGTCGTCGTCGACTTCATCGTCGACGCCGAAGGTCGCGTTCAAAACGCCTTCGCCAGCAAGATGTCCCAGCGCGAGTTCGAAGCCGCCGCCGTCGAAGCCGTCAAAAAGTGGACGTTCAAGCCCGGCCGTAAGGACGGCAAGAACGTGAATACCCACATGCAAGTGCCCATCGTCTTCACCCTCAACGAGGATCCGTAACTCGTCCCATGACTTCCTTCTACTCCTCTCTCTCGACCCGCGCTCGCATCGTCAAGACCGCCCTTTTTCTGGCGGTCGCGGTGCCCAGCGGTGTCACGGTCGCCTCAGCTCAGGCCCCCGCTGCCGGTCTCTCGGATAAAGTCAGCGCCGAGATTCCCAAGCTCAAGCCCCTGCAGGAAGCCAAGAACACGGCGGGCATGATCGCCCTCCTCGACGGTCTCCTCCCCCTCGCCGGCCCCAACAGCTACGACTTGGCCTTTATCGAGGACATGCGTGGCCAGCTCTACGCCGCCACTGACCAGTGGGACAAGGCCATCGCCTCTCGCGAAGTCTCTCTCCGCATCGCCGAGACCAATAACTTCTTCGATAAGACCAAGCGTCTCGATATGATGCTGTTCTTGGCGCAGGTCAGCTACCAGCAGGCCACCAGCATCAAGGTGCCCGCCCAGCAGCAGGCCCTCTTCAAGAAGGCCCTCGATTACTTCCAGCGCTACCTGAAGGACGCCCCCAAGGTCACTCCCGAGATCAGCTCCTTCTACGCCTCCATCCTCGTCCAGCAGGCCGTCGCCGATCCGAAGAACATCGACAAGGCCCTCCTCGCCAAGGCCCGCGCCGAGGTCGAGAAGCTGTTCCTCCAGTCCGTCCGCCCGAAAGAGAGCCTTTACTTCCTCCTCCTCGCCATCCTCCAGCAAGAGGGTGACACTGCCCGCTCCGCCGAGATCCTCGAGCTGATCGTCAAGCAGTTCCCGACCAAGAAGGACTACTGGCCGCAGCTCTGGGCCACGTACCTCAACTTGGCCACCGACAAGGACGAAGCCAAGTCTCGCGCCAATTTCGCCCGCGCCATCAATACCGTCGAGCGTGCTCAGAAGCAGGGCTTCATGAACTCGCCGAAGGATAACTTCAACTTGGTCAGCCTGTACATCCAGGTGAACCAGTTCGGCAAGGCCTGCGATCTTCTCTATGACGGCCTCAAGAAGGGCACGATCGATAACGAGCCCAAGAACTGGATCTATCTCGGCTACTACCTCCAGCAGCTCAACGAGAATGAAAAGGCCATCGCGGCCCTCCAGGAAGCCACCAAGCTCTTCCCGAACAATGGTCAGTTCGAGCAGCAGATCGGCGAGATCTACCGCTCGGACGAGAACATGAAGGAAGCGCGCAAGCACTACCGCGAAGCCCTCCGCAAGGGCGGTCTCGATCGCCCGCACGCCGTCCATACTCTCATCGCCAGCGTCTCCTACGAGTTGGAAGAATTCGATGAGGCCATGAAGGCCATTGCCGACGCGGAAGCTTTCCCCGAAGGCCAGAAAGATGCGTACCTCAAGCGCCTCAAGGAAGCCATCATGCAGGCCAAGAATGAGGCCGACGCCCAAGCCGAAGCCAAGAAGCCCCAGCCCAAGAAATCCTCCTGATCTCCTCCTCCCCTCTCCTGCTTTACGTACTTTAACCAATGAAGAAATACCTTTACGTCATCCCTCCCCTGGTAGGGCTCATCATCTTCGCCGTGATCTACGCTCAGTACGCTTCCGGGCACGATGCCCGTATCGCGGCGAGCGAGAAAAAGGCCCGCGAAGAGGTTGAGGCCAAGCTCGCCGCCGACGCCGCTTCCCGCGAAAAGGCCGTCAAGGATGCCCTCGCCTCCCAGGAGAAGCGCAAGATCGAGAAGGCCGCCAAGGAGAAGAAGGATGCCGAGGACAAGGAGATGCGCGAAAAAGCCGTTCAGGCCAAGTACCGCGCCCAACGCGAGTCCGAGAAAGCCGCTTCCGCCGTTCGCCGTCTCGAGAAGGACGTCGAGACCGAGAAGAAGGAAATCGCTAAGATCGAAGACGATAAGAAGCGCTCCGCCGACGAGGCCGCTTTCCAAAAAGAGTACGTTAAGAAGGCCGAGGACAATGTCCGCAGCCTCCAAACCGTTCTCGACCGCATCAAGGCCGCTGACGACGCCGCTGAAGCCGCCGCCAAGGCTGCCGCTGCTGCCGCCGCCGCCGCCAAGAAATCCTAATCTTACTCTACCCTCTTACCGATGAAAAAGTGGATGTATCTCATCTTCCCTGGCATCATGCTGGGCGTGTTCATGGTTGTCTTCTTTGCCCACCAAAAAGAAGCCGAAGCCCGTGAAAAGGCCGGCCAGGAAAAGGTCGCCAAAATCGAAGCGGAAAAGGCTGCCAAGAAGGCCGAAGCCGAGCGCAAGGCCGCCATCGACGCCAAGGAGCGTCAGGCCCAGCGCGAAAAGGAAGACGCCGACAAGGAAGCCGCCAAGCTCGCGAAGCAGGCCGCTGCCGACAAGGAAGTCAAAGACGCGACCGACAAATTCCTCGCTGAAGCCGAAAAGTCGAACAAGGAAGCCGAGAAGCTCGAAGCCGAGCTCAAGGCCCTCCGTGCGACCAAGGACAAGCAGACCCGCGAAGCCTTCGATCTCACCAAGGCTGTCGAAGCCGCCAAGGTCGCCAAGCGTAACGCCGAGTTTGATATCCAGCGCATGACCGAGATGATCTCGCGCCGCGCCTCCGATAGCTCGCTCACGCGCATGCCCCCGCCGCCCCCGCTCCCTCCGGTGCCCGGCAAGTAAGCGCCCGATCTCCCCTCTCCCTCAATCCCCGGTCCTCACGGCCCGGGGATTTTTTTTGCCTTCGTCACGACATCGCGACCTCCCCACCGCCTTTTGGCATTGCCGCCCAACCTTCAACCGAGCAATCCAACTACTACGCTCGCTTGCCCAGCGCTCCCCGTCGGTCGCTTGGCCTTTTCCATCGTCCCGCTCGTTTCCCGCCCCGCTTCTTCATGCCCCTCTCTCGCGTAGTCACTGTCTGCGGCGGCAGCGGCTTCATCGGCCCTCGCCGCACCGCGAGGCGTGAAACACCGGCTGAACGAATCTCGGTGCCTCAGCCCCAAATCTTACGCCGCATCGTAACGCCACGCCCGTGATTTAAGCGCTCCCTTCCATGCTCAAACATCCTCTCCTGCCACGCGTGCTGCTCCCACTCGCGTTGCTCTCGCTGGCTGGTTGGTGGTGGTTTGCATCGAAGACTCCCGCCGGTGCCCCCGCAGTGGCTCAAGTCGCCGCCCCCGCCTCCCCGGCGGCCGCCCCAAAAGCTAGCGCTTCGCCCGCGCCGTCGTCCCCTGCGGCGTCAGCCGCGACTGCTCCTGCGGGAAATTCCGGCACCACGATTGCGCCATCCGCCCCGGCGCAGTTTTCCTACGCCCAAGGCTGGAACCAGCCTCAACCCGATGCGTTCGCGGCCTTTCGCGCGTGGACGGAGCGTTACCTCGCTGCCAGTTCGGCTGTCCGCGCAGCGTTGGAAGCAGAGGGGCTGACGCTCGCCCAGCAGCGCCGCGTGGCCATGAAGCAATTGATCGAGCGCGATCCGCGTCTCGCCTTGGATCTCACCGTACCGGCGGCGGTTCGGACGTCCTTGCCCACCACAATCGTCGCGGAGTTGGAGCAGCGGTTTTCGGCGATTGGAGATTTCTCGCTCATGGCGATCGACTACGACTTGAAGGAACGCATCCGGCGCCAGCAGGCGGGGCTGAACAGCGATCCATTTCAATCCTTCATCCAGTGGGCCGGTGGCCCCGAATATCGCGCCTACGTGTACGGTCGCCGCGCCGAGATGACGACGAAGTTCGGCGTCCCGCTCCATGGCGTGGCGCTCGATGGCGTGGCGGCCTTGCACGAGGCGGCGGCACGCCTGTTGGAGCCCGGCGAGACGATCCCCGCTGGCGCCGCCATCGCCACCGTCGCGCCCGCCACCCCCGCGTCCACTGCGGCGGTGGCGGAGGTGGGCGGTAAATTTTATCGTTTCGCCACCCTCGAGGATTTGGCGGCCGCGGAGCGAAAGCTGGAAGCGGCCGAGGCCAAGGTCGGGCCCCGCGAGATTCCTCCGGCCGATACGATCCTCCTGGCGGCGCCCGCCACCACCGGTGTGCCTCCCTCACCCCCGCTCGAGAATGCCGCTTCGACCTGGACCACGGGTAACAAAAAGATCCTCGTCATCCGCGTCGATTTTTCGGACCTCACGGGCGACCCCAAGGGGTTGGACAACGCCACCTACACTCAGGCCTACGTGCAGGGCATCGCCGACAACCAGATCGCGCCGTACTACATAAAGAGTTCCTATGGCCTCACCACGCTGACCACCACGGTGACGTCGCAGCTCTATCGGATGCCGCAGACCGCCGCCTACTACGCGGTGAGCAATCTCAACACCCAACTCCACACCGACGCCCGGGCCCTGGCGGCGGCAGGCTACACGATCGCCAACTACGACCGCGTCCTCGTGCTGTTTTCGCACTTGGGCCGTATTACCGGTTCGCAGATTACCTACGGCGGCTTGGCCAATGTCACCGGGCCCTATTCGTGGATCAACGGTGAGTTCGATTTTCGTGTCGTGGCACATGAGCTCGGCCATACCTACGGTTTATTTCATGCGAATCTTTGGACGGTGACGGACGGCAATCCCCTCAGCGCGTCCGGCACCAGCACCGAGTACGGCGACGACTTCGACACGATGGGCGCCAATTTCGCGAACGACCAACGCACCGATTTCAATCCATGGTTCAAGAACCTCCTCGGCTGGGTGGCCGACAGCCAGGTGCAGACTATCACCACGAGCGGCACCTACCGGATCAATCGTTTCGACAACGCCACCGGCACCGGGTCGCTCGGCTTGAAAATCGGGCGCAACAGCACGACCAACTACTGGGTCGGAGCTCGGCGCGGTTTCACCACCAACACGTCGATGCAGCACGGCGCGTACGTCATTTGGGGCTACACCACCAACAAGCAGAGCAATGTCCTCGATCTTGTCACCCCCGGCACGAGCGTCACCGACGCCGCCCTGCCCCTCGGCTCGACCCTCCTCGATACCGTGGGGAATATCTCGATCAAGGCGTTGGCGGAGGGCGGCACCGCGCCCAATGAATATCTCGACGTGGAAATTAATGTCGGGCTCAACGGCCTCCCCGTCATCACCGCCCACCCCGTCAGCCAGGGCTTCACCGTGGGGACTAGTGTCTCGCTTTCCGTCACCGCGACCGGCACCGCCCCTCTCCGTTATCAGTGGAGCAAAAACGGCACGTCTATTCCCCTCGCCACCAATGCCACCTACCTGCTCTCCAGCCCACAGGCTTCTGATACGGGCACCTACGTGGTCCAGGTGACCAATACGGTCGGCACCGCCGTATCCAATTCCGCGACCCTCTCCGTCAACGCCACCCCGTTCATCGCCTCGCAGCCGGGAAATCTCGCCGGGCCAGCAGGATTTACGGCCACCTTTCGCGTCGGCGTCACCGGCTTTCCGACGTCGACTTATCAGTGGCGCAAGGGCGGCACCAATATTTCGGGCGCCACGGCGGCGACTTACACGATTTCCAATGCACAGAGCGCAAACGTGGGCAGCTATGATGTCGTCGTCACCAATACCCTCGGCACCGTCACGTCATCCGCCGCCACCTTGAGCGTTTTCACCGCCTCGGCCCCGCCCTCGAACGATAATTTTGCCTCGGCTTGGACGCTCGCGGGTAATCTCGGTCAGGCCTCCGATACCAATGTCGGCGCCACGGGCGAAACCGGC
Organism: Opitutaceae bacterium; assembly: GCA_965227745.1. Classification (GTDB taxonomy): domain Bacteria; phylum Verrucomicrobiota; class Verrucomicrobiia; order Opitutales; family Opitutaceae; genus GAS368. The sequence goes on from OZ245769.1 coordinate 2,457,659, forward strand.
GAGCCCTCCCACTACACGTCCGGCGGGACGTCCCACGGCAACGATTCGTCCGTCTGGTTTCGCTGGACCCCCGGCGTTAGTGGTATCGCCCAAGTCGATACCATCGGTTCGTCGATCGATTCCGTCCTGGCCGTTTACACGGGCACGACGCTGACCACCTTGACGTCAATCGCCCAGAACGACGATGGCGCAACGACCACCGGCGGTGTCAGCTTGGTCACGTTTCCAATTACCGCCGGCACCGCCTATTCGATCGCGGTCGGCAGCTACGACTCCGGCGACGGCGGCAGCATCACGCTCAACTACAAAGCCGTCGGCTCGCCGGCGATCGGCGCCCAGCCGGTCAACGCGGTCGCCGCCCTCGGTGGCTCGACTTCGTTTAGCGTGGTCGCCACCGGTACCGAGCTCGCCTACCAGTGGTATCGCAACGGGACCGCGATCGCGGGCGCGACAAGTGCCACGCTGAGCCTCAGCAACCTCCAGCCCGCCGATGTCGGCAGCTATTATGTGATCGTCTCCAACTCCGCCGGCAGCGTGACCTCGAATACCGTCACCTTGTCCGGCACCAACTCGCCGCCAACCATCGCTACGCAGCCAGTCAATATCACGGTCGTCTCCGGCCAGACCGCGTCGTTCACCGTGAGCGCCACCGGCACCAGCCTCGCGTATCAGTGGCGACGCAACGGCATCTCGATCCCCGGTGCCACCTCCGCGACGTACTCCCTCGGCACCGTGACGCGGTCCGATGCGGATTACTACGACGTATCAGTTTTCTCCGGGCTCACTCCCACCGTCTCGCAGACCGCCCGCCTCTCCGTCGCACCCACCGCGTATCCCACGCTAGTAGTGCCGGACCCGGCCTGGGATATCAGGCCGGAAGTGCCCAATAATGGACCCGGTTATGTGATGGCCGCTCTGTCGGACGGTCGCCTTTATGTGGCGGGGTCTCTCACGGGGATCGACGCTACCCGTCGCACGGGCATCGCACGCGTGAAGGCCGACGGCACCCCTGACACCACCTTCAATCCGCCCGAGATCGACGACACGGTGCGAGCGATCATCGTGCAACCAGACGGCAAGGTGCTGATCGGAGGTCTTTTTGTCCGTGTCGGCGGCGTGGTTTGCAATCGAATCGCGCGGCTCAATGTCGACGGTTCGCTCGATCCGACATTCAATGCCGGCACCGCCGCCAGCGGCGCGGTACTCTGTCTTGCACGGCAATCGGATGGAAAGATCGTGGTCGGCGGCAGCTTCGCTTCCTTCGCTGGGACCGTGCGCCGGTTCCTCGTACGGCTAAACTCCGATGGAACGCTGGATCCCGGGTTTCAAGCCGGCGGCATGAACTCCACGGTCAACGCCGTGGCTGTTCAGGCTAATGATAGTATTTTGGTGGCGGGCGCGTTTACCGGCTACAATTCCATCAGTGGGAACGTACTCAGTGCCTCTGTGCCGCGCAATCGCCTCGCGCGGCTCAACTTCGCTGGTGCCTTGGATACGACCTTCGATCCGTCAGCCAACTCCACGGTTAACTCCATGGCGCTTCAAGCTGACGGTAAGATTGTGGTGACAGGCCTGTTCACGCAGGTCGGCACCAGCACAGTGGGCTTTATCGCGCGGCTTGGTACCGATGGCGTGGTCGATCCGGCCTTTAATAATGCTTCCGCCGGCGGTCTCAGTGCGAGCGCATCCACTTTGGCCGTGCAGGCCGACGGGAAGATCCTCGCGGGCGGTTTCTTCAGTACCTACGGTGGCGCCGCAGCGGGCAACCTCGTGCGGATCAATAGCGATGGCTCACGGGACACGGGATTTCTGTGCGCCAGCCTAAATGGCACGGTAAACGGGCTCGCGATCGCGCCAGATGGCAAGAGCCTCGTCGCAGGAGTTTTTTCCAGCCACGTCAGCACGGCGGCGGTATCGACGCCGCTCCTCCGGTTTGCACGGCTCAATACCGACGGCAGTCCCGACACCACGCTCACTCTGTCTCCGCGAGGGCCGGGATACATCAATGCCGTGGTACCGCTTCCGGACGGCAAGACCTTGGTCGCAGGATATTTCACTTCGCTGCGGGGTACAACCGTACCCACGGGCGTCGCACGCATCAATGCCGACGGCACGGTGGACGCTTCGTTCAATGCCGGAGGCGTGGGCGCCAATTCCAACGTCTATACCACGCTCGCACTGCCCGACGGGAAAATCTATATCGGCGGCGCGTTCACGACCTATGGTGGAAGCACCGTCAACCGTATTGCCCGGCTGAAAGCCGACGGCACGATCGACCCCGATTTTAACACGAGAGGCGGAGTGAACAATTCGGTTTATACCCTGGCCCGGCTGCCGGGCGGGCGCTTGCTGGTCGCCGGAGGCTTTACGACGGTGGGAACGGGCGCTTTGACGCGTAACCGCCTCGTGGTTTACAACTCCGACGGCTCGGTTGACAGCACCTTCGATTCGGGCACGGGCGCCAGTTCGACGATTTACGCCTCAGCGGTGCAGGCCGACGGAAAGGTCCTGATTGGCGGCAGTTTCACTACCTATAACGGGGTGACGGCCACTCGCGCCGCTCGGCTGACTGTGACCGGTGCGGTGGACTCGTCCTTTAACACCAGTCTAAACAGCGAGGTCATAGCCTTGGCGGTGCAGCCTGACGGATATATTTTACTCGGAGGATTCTTTACGCAGGTCAATTCGAGCTTCAATCGCAATGGCATCGTGCGCGTGCGAGGCACTGATAGCGTGGTGGACGCCGGATTCGTCCCACCGACGGTGGGCGGCCCCGTCTACAGTCTGCTGATGCAAGAAGACGGGAAAGTTTTGATCCGTGGATCGTTCGCCTCGCTAGACGGTGCGCCAGGCTCCATGTTCCTCGGCCGTCTAAACAGCAACGGCATGCTCGACCCGACTTTCGGGTCGGGTGGATTTCCGACGACCAGTTTTCACCCCTCGGTGATGGCGATGCGTGACAACGGTCAACTCGTCACCCATGCGGCGGGAGCTTCCCCCTTCATCGGGTCCCAACCCGGATCCCTTCCCACAATTACCACTCAGCCGCAGGGTCAGGCGGTCGCCGTGGGTTCATCGCCGACGCTGTCCGTCGTGGCCAGCGGTCCCAATGCTCTGCCACTGACGTATCAGTGGGCCTATAACGGTACGCCAATCTCAAAAGCCACGGCGAATACGTTCTCCATAACCAATTTCTCCTCGGGCCAGGTGGGTAATTACAGCGTCACCGTGACCAACGAGTTGGGCTCCACGCTCAGCGCCATCGCTCCGATGGTGCTGACGGCCACGGCGGTCGCCATCACGGCGCAACCCTTGCCGCAGACCGTGGCCCCGGGCGGGACGGCTACGTTCACCGTGTCCGCCACTGGCGACCCCGCTCCCAGCTATCAATGGCAGCACCGCCCCTCGGGTAGCACGAGTTTCGTGAACCTGATTACTGGCGGAGCCTATGCCGGCGCGACGAGCGCAACCCTCACGGTTTCTAGCGTAACTGCGGCGATGCAGGGCGATCAGTTTCAGTGCGTGGTCAGCAATGGCATCGGACTTGCGGCGACCAGCGACTCGGTGGCCTTGGCCGTGGAGCAACCGCCCGTCTTCACGAGTGCGAGCGCCACCACGTTTTACGCGAAAGAGGACAACACCTTCACCGTAACGGCCTCGGGTATCCCGGCACCGACCTTCACCATCACCAACAACAACCCGCCCGCATGGTTGTCCATCAATGAAACGACCGGCCTCTTGAGCGGCACACCGCCCAGCACCTACGACTCGCCGCTTCTCGTTATCATCGAAGCGCGCAACGGCCGCCCGCCGAATGCCCAGCAGCTGCTCAATCTCATTCTCCTGCCGTCACCCGGTGTGCCGGTCATCACGGTGCCTCCCGCCCCTCAAGTCATCAGCCTCGGTGCCACGCTCACGCTTTCGGTCACCGCGACGGGCACGCCCGCTCCCACCTATCAATGGTTCTGGTATCACAACGAGATCATCGGTGCGACGAGTGCGACTTTTGTGCGCCCCAACGCCCAACTCTCCGACGCCGGCATTTACTACGTGGTCGTTTCCAATCGAGTCGGCAGCACCCAAAGTATTCCCATTAATGTCTACGTGGTCCCTCCCGGTACCTCAGCGCAGCAGGCAGTGCTGCGGGGCGGCTACGAGGTCGGCAAGACCGTCACGATCGTCAATACCGTGAACCACTCAGGTTCGATCACGGGGGCGGGCTGGTATACCGTTTTGCCCGCCGGCTGGACGTTCAATTCCTCGTCGGGTGACAGTGGTGCAACGAAGAAACCGCTGCCGGGCACCACGGGTCTGGTGGAGTGGAGTTGGAGCACGCCACCGGCGAGCCCCCTCACGTTTACCTACGTCCTGAATGTGCCGGCTGACGCCGCAGGCATCCAGTCCCTGGTATCCTACGCGAAAGTCGTGCAAAGCGACTCGACTATTCCCTTCGTCGCCCGACCCGACCCCTTGCTGGTGTCAGTCGCACCCGTGCGCCACTCCGCGGACTCGGATGCAGACGGTAAGATCAACCTCTTCGAACTCACCCGCGTGATCGAGCTCTACAATGTGCGGCGCGACACGATCCGCACCGGCGCGTACAAAGTGGAGCCGCTGTCCGAAGATGGTTTCGCATCCGAGCCCACCCGCACCGCCCCCGCCACCCTCTCGACGTGGCACTCCGCTGACACCAATCACGACTCCTACATCAGCCTCCTCGAGCTCACCCGCGTGATCGAACTCTACAACACGCGCAGCGGCACGGAGCGCACCGGCGCCTATCACCTCCAGGCCGGCACCGAAGACGGCTTCGCCGTCGGGCCGTAAGACATACCTTTCCTCCACCGCCCGCGCCGAGTAAGCGCCGCCGCCGTCACTCCGCCCGCAGCGCCACCATCGGGTCAACCCGCGTCGCCCGCAGCGCCGGCACGAGCATCGCGAGAAACGCCACCGCCGTCAGCAATACCGCCACCGCCGCAAAGGTCAGCGGGTCGCGCGCGCTGATTCCAAAGAGCATCCCCTGCACCGCGCCGAGATCGAGCAGCGCCACCACCAGCGCAGCGCCCAAGCCGAGCCCAAGGCCCAGCGCCAGTTGCCGCCCACCCTGCCGGAAGACCATGCCCAAAATACTCCCCGCATCCGCGCCCAGCGCCATGCGAATGCCAAATTCCTGCCGTCGTTGATTCACCGAAAACGACATGATGCCGTACAGCCCCACCGACACCAGCACCACGGCTACAACGCCGAAAAGCCCAAACATCACCGCGACAAAATTATTCTGCGCGAGAAAGCCAGCGAGCGCCGTGCGCGGCGTCATGAAATAATAAAGCGGCAGGTTCGCATCGACCTTGTTCACGACCCCTTGCAGCGCCGTCGACAGCGTCTCGGGCCGTTGCCCACCACTCGGCCGGATCGCAATCGTCGAAAAAGCCGGTGGCACCGGTTGCGCGGGCGTCGCCCCAAACGCCGTCGCGAAAAAGGGCACATAAAATCCCGCGCCCGTTCCCTGATCGTAGGGGTCCTGCATCCGCACATCGCCCACCACGCCCACGATCGTCCGCCACGGGCTCGGGTTCGCCCCATTGGTCTGCACCATCCGAAAGCGCCGCCCCACCGCCGCGTCGCGCCCAAAATGAATCCGCGCAAACGCCGCATTGACCACCGCCACCGGCTGCCGCTGGTCCGTATCCTGATCGGTAAATTCCCGCCCTTCGCGCAACTTCACGCCCAACACGTCAAAGTACCCGGCGCTCACGGCCTCGTAGATCGCCGTCGCCCGGTCGCGGTCGGCGTTGTACGCGCGGCCTTCGATTTCCACGAGCCCGCCGGTGGCAAGCACCAGTCGATTGCGCGAGGTCAGCGCCGCCGCCTCAAAGGCCGGCGTGGCCCGCAGCTCGCGCAGCAGTTTCTCGTAAAACACCTGCCGCTGCGCCGGCGTCGGATAGTCGCCCTGCATCAGACCGAGCCGCGCCCCGAGCACCGCGCTCGGGTCGTAGCCGAAATTCACATTCTGCTGCCGCTGGATCGACTGGAGTTGCAGCAGCGCCCAGATCAGCAACACCGAGGTCACGAGAATCTGAAACACCACGAGCCCGCGCGTGATCACGCCCACCGCGCGCCCCGTATTGCCGCGCCCCGCTTCCTTCAGCACCAGCCCGGTATCCGCGCGCGACGCCAGCCAAGCCGGCACGAAGCCCGCCACCAGCGCCGCGAGCATCGTCATGCCCACCACAAATCCCAACACCCGCCCATCGATGCTAAACACCATCCAGCCCGGGAGCGGATTCGTCAGATTCTGCTTCGCCGCGTTGAGGTACGAGGTCGCGTGGTACGCGAGCGCGATCCCGATCACCGCCCCCAGCGTCGCGAGGAGAAAACTCTCCGTCAGCATCTGCCGGATCAGCCGACCGCGACTCGCGCCCAGCGCCGAGCGAATCGCCAGTTCCTTCGCGCGCAGGGTCGCGCGCGCAAACTGCATGTTCATCACATTCACGCACGCGATCAGCAGCACGCCGCAGCAAAATCCCAGCATCAGCAGCAGCAGCCCGCGCAGACTGCTCCCGGTAAAAATCTCGATCAGCGGATGCACATACCCGCGCGAGTACGCTTGGTTCGTATCCGGATACGTCCGCGCAAATTGCAGCGCGAGACTGGTCACCTCCGCCTCCGCCGCCTCGAGGCTCACGCCCGCTTTCAGCCGCCCGATGATCGAGATGAAATTCGCATTCCGGTCATTGCGCGGCCGCACCGGATACTCCGCGTTAAACGGAATCCACACCTGCTCGTACGTCGGAAAACTAAACTTCGGCGGCATCACCCCGATGATCGTCCCCGCGCGCCCATTCACGCGCACCGCCTTCCCCAGCACGCCCGGATCACCGCCGAAATCGCTCCGCCACAGCGCATCGCTCAGCAGCACCGCCTCGTTGACCCCCGGCCGGTCATCCTCCGGCAAAAAATCCCGCCCCAACACCGGCGCGACGCCCAACACGCGAAAAAAATCATGCGGCACATACCCGCCCTGCAGTCGCCGCGGCTGATCCCGATACGTGAGATTGACCGTCGTGTTGCCCAAGTACCCGACCATCGCGTCAAACGACTTCGCCTGCTCCCGCAGGTCCACAAAATCCGCCGTCGTCTGCCGCGAGTTATAATTCGCCGGCGTAAACGTCGCCGGATCGACCAACTGCACGCTCACCAACCGCTCCGGATTCGGAAATGAAAATCCACGCAACAGCACGCCATTGACCACCGCATACTGCGTCGTCACCGCGCAAATCCCGATCGCCAGCACCGCCACCGCCAGCACGCAAAACGACTTCTCCTTAAAAAGCACCCGCACCCCGATACGAAGATCCTGCCGCAACGTTTCGAAAAACATGAGTGAGTCCAATGTCGGTTGAGTTTTTGGTTTTCAGGTCGCCACCAGCGCCAGCGCGCGAAGCGGGGCTATCGCCGAACCAACAGCAGACGCCGCCCCGAGCCTTCAACCAAGCAGAAGCTAAGCCCGAACCGCGAGCGGCCCTCGTTTAGCGGTTTCCCCCGAAGTACCCCATCGACGGCGCTCCAGCCTCCGACGTCGCCCAGCGCCACCGCCCCCCCTGTGGCGTGATCGGCACGGTCCCGGCCCGGCCCGGCCTCCCTTAACTCAGACCGAGCCCCCCACCAAGGCCACCTCGATGACTTTCCAGTGTCGCGTCGATTTTGTTTGCCCCGCCCCGCCCCGTTCTTTCTCCTCTCCTCTCCACGGGGCGACACGCCTCGTCAGAACTGTTTCGGGGCGTAGCTTAGCCTGGTAGAGCGCTACGTTCGGGACGTAGAGGTCGCGAGTTCGAATCTCGCCGCCCCGACCAGTTCAACCCTCACTCAGGACGGCTTAATCCTCTTAAGCCATGGGTGTTCGTCCGAGATGATTGCTCCGGCACCCTAAAACTGTCTAGCTCATCGCGTGAACCACAGCGCCGGCTTTTCCTGGGCTCTAATTTCTAGTTAGCCCCACCACAAATTAACCGGGCTGCCCGATTTTTCACCCCCATGAAACTCCCTCGCATCCTCGCTCTCTTCTTGGCCCTCGGCACAGCCGTCGCGCTCGCCGCCGATCCCACCGGCACGTGGAAATGGACCACCACCCCACCCACCGGCGGCGCGGGCTTCGAAACCACGCTCAAGCTCGAAACCAAAGACGGCAAACTCTCCGGCGCCTACACGAATCAATATGGCGCCACGACGATTAGTAACCCCTCCCTCAAAGACGATCTGATCGCCTTCGATATCGTGCGCGATCTGGGCGGGACCAAGTACGTCGTGAAGTATCGCGGCAAGCTCGAGGGTGAAACCATCCACGGAACCATCGAGGCCCCGGCCCGCGACGGCGGAGATTCCCTCACGCTTGACTGGACCGCAAAGCGAGCGCCGAGCGAAAAGACCGAAATGGCCAAGCCCAAATCGTAAGCCGCCTCCGCGAGACTCACCCACTACGCGCTTTCTGCGCTTCGTCATTCGTCATTCGTCATTCGGCATTCGGAATTAAAGCCGCTCAAGTCCTTTTCGCCGCCCAGCCCTTCGCCCCTCGCCACCCGCTACCAAGTCGCAATTCCGCCCCCGCGCAGGTTTTCCCTCCCCGCCACCAGCTACTTTCCTTTTGCCCGTGGCACGTCGCTAGCTCACGCTCGGCCTCGTGAGGTCGCCCCGCCATCGCTGCTTGGCCGTGTTTGTCCTCGTGGCTGCGCTCGTGCACGCCGCGCCGTTCGATGATCGCATCGAGGCGCTGTTTCGTCCTCCGGTCGGCGAGACGGTGGCGATCTCTCCCAGCGGCCAGCGCGTCGCCTACACCACGCGCGCCCGCGGCGAGCTCACGATCACGATTTTCCACGTCGACGATCCCGGCCCCAAACGAAAAATCGCCCTCCTCCTCCCGCCCGGTGCGGAAAAGGACGAGGTCCCGCCCGCGCCCTTGCGCTTCCTCCGCTGGGCCACCGAAACCCGCCTCGTTTACGCTCCCGCCGAGCGCGTCATCCCGCTCCCGCCCGTCACCGACAAAACCGGCCGCAGCACCCCCAACCCCAACGGCCCCACCATCGTCTCGCCCATCATGGCCGTCGACGCCGATGGCTCGGAACAGGGCACGCTCGTCGACGCCTCCGCATTTCAGGAAACCTCCGCCGAGGCCATCCAGACCGCCTCCGATCTCCTCCGCACGCCGCAGGAGCTCGCCGCCACGCGCCGCGGCCCCGTGAGCTGGCGCATGCCCCACCTCGATATCTTGGGCTTCCACCCGCGCAACCGCGAGCAGCTCGTCATCGCCACCAGCGGCGCGTACAGCGCGCCCGCGCGTCATCTCGTCGATATCCGCACCGGCCACCTGTCCTACTTCGGCGAGGAGTGGCCCATCCCGCCCGGCGAGCCGCAGGTGTACGATTGGTTTCGCCTCAAGATCGTCGGCGAGCGCCAGGATTCCGCGCGCCCCTCCACCGCGTGGTCCGACGCCGACCTCGCCCGCGTTCAGCGTGAGCTCTCCGCCAAATTCCCGCGCCGCATCGTCGAGCTCCTCGATTGGAGCGACACCCGCCATCGCGTCGTCTTTCGCGTCACCGGCGGCAGCGATGCCGGCCGCCTCTTCGTTTACCAGCGCACCGAGGACCTCGTCCTCGAAATTCTGTCCACGGCCCCGTGGCTCGGCTCCACCAAGCTCAACGAAACCCGCTGGTTCGAATTCGCCGCCCCCGACGGTGCCCGCCTCAGCGGCTACCTCACATGGCCGACCCTCAAGTCGCCAACTTCGCCGCCCGCCGAGCCCCCGCCGCTGCTCGTCCTCTTTCCCTCCGCCCTCACCGGCCGGGTCCAGCCTGCCTTCGATCCCGAGGCCCAGGTCCTCGCCGATCTCGGTTTCGCCGTCGCGCGGCTCAACCACCGCTGCGCCGCCGGTATCCTCCCTTCGGATACGTCCACGCTTTCCACCGCCCTCGATCGCTCCGCCATCGACGACGCCCGCGCCGTCATCGACTGGTTCGCCGCCCAACGCCCCGAGCGCCCCTTCGACCGCCAGCGGATCGCCGCCCTCGGCCACGGCTTCGGCGGCTACCTCGCGCTGCGCGCCCTCCAGCTTCAACCGTCCGTCTTCCGCTGCGGCGTCGCCCTCGATGCCCCCGCCGACCTCTCCCCCTGGCTCCGCACCTCCGATGCGGCCACCCTCGCCTCGTCCACCCCGCCCAGTCGCGACCTCTTCGCCGCGCTCACCACCTCCGTCTCGGCCGACGGCAAAAAATTCTCCGTGCTCGAGCAGTGCGATACCCTCACCGGCCCGGTTTTCCTCCTCGCCGAGCCCGCGCGCCATCCCGCCGTCGACGCCACCACCGCCGATCTCCGCGCCCGCCTCACCCGCCTCGGCCGCCCGCCCGAGCACCTCGCACTCGACGCCGGTTTCGCCGCCGCCCGCCCCGCCTCGCGCGCCACCGCCTACCGCAAGATGGACGAATTTCTCAGAGCCCACCTCAACCCCGTCGCCGCCAGCGCCACCGTCAAAATCGGCCCCACGGAGGAGATCAAGTGAGCCACTTAACTCCTAATTCCCCTGCCCTCTCGCGCGCCCCGTCGTCCGCGCCCCGCCTTCACCTCCCCGCCACGCTGTACCCAAGCAAACCTCTCTCCGCCGCGCCTACGCACCGCCGCTCCACCCTGCGCACGCTCTCCCTCATGCGCACGCTTTCCGTCCTCGCCGCGCTCACCGCCACGTCCCTCCTCTCCTCCGCCCACGCCCAGCCCGCTCCTTCCCCGGCGCCAGCACCAACCACCCCTCCCCCTGCGGCCGTCACTCCCGCTCGCGCCGCGTCTACCCCCAAGCCCAGTGCCCCCGTCGAGCTCCCGCCCATGATGGTCGAGGAGTCGAGTTCCACCCGCCCCTGGCTCTACGCCCAAGCCGGCGGCATCGAATTTCTCTCCCGCTGCTCCGCCTCCACCACGCGCGATCTCGCCGAGGCCTGGCTCACGCAGATGCAGCTCGTGCGCGCCTTGATCCCGCCGGAATTTCTCGTGCGCTTGGAAGTGCCCGAGGTCTTCGTCCTGTACGGCAAGGATTCCCAGCGCACCATCAGTGCCGAGATCGAGCGCGAGTTGCGCAAAGACGACCACGCCGAAGGCTCACCCCGCAAAAACGACGTCAATGTCGCGCTCAGCATGCGCCTCAGCGATCGCGACATGCACGCCGCCATCGCCTACCTCGACGAATCCCAGTTCGACGGCACCACCCTCACCATCTCCTCGAGCCACGTCCGCTACCTCCTCGAGCAGCGCGTGCCCGCGCTTCCTCCGTGGCTCATCGAGGGCCTCGAGCGGCTCTACCGCCGCGCCGATTTCATCGCGGAGCCCATCACCCTCCGCCCCCTCGTCTGGCAAAACTCCGTCGAGACCGAGGCCCTCGGTTGGGACCCCACGCGCCCCCGCGCCCTCCTCCCCGCCAGCGACCTCTTCGCGCCCGAGCCCGTGCGCGCCAAGGAAAACTTCCAGAGCCGCCATGTCACTATCCGCGCCGCCACTCAGGAACTCTTCGTCCGCTGGGCCCTCCTCTCCAGCCCAGCCCACCGCGCCGCCCTCTGGAAACTCGCCGCCCGCGCCGCCGACACGGGCGGCGTGACCGAGGAGCTGTTTGAATCCTGCTTCGGCTTCGATTTCGCCGAGCTGCGCGACCGGCTCAGCGATTACCTCCCGAAAGCTGTCTTCGAGGAGGCCGCCAAGCTCACCCCGGGCCCACTCCCGCCCCTGCCCGCAATCGAGATCGCCCCCGCCACGCCCCACCAGATCGCGCGCGTCCGCGGCGAGTGGGAACGCCTCGCCATCGGCCACGTCCAGCGCCGCCTCCCCCGCGTCCGCGAGCCGTACATTCTCCAAGCCCGCCGCACCCTCCACCGCGCCTACGATGCCGGCGACCGCGATCCCCGCCTGCTCGTGACGATGGGTCTGTGCGAAATCGATTCCGGCGACGACGCCGCCGGCCTCCCCTTCCTCGAAGCCGCCACCGCCCTCGGCGTCGTCCGTCCCCGCGCCTACCACGAGCTCGCCCGCCTCCGCTACCTCGCGCTCCGCCGCGACCAACCCGACTCGAAACGCTACACCTTCGCCGAACTCGCCCCCGTCATCTTCCCCCTCCGCCAAGCCCTGAAACAATCCCCGCCGCTCCCCGAAATCTACATCCTCCTCGCCGAAGTCTGGGCGCACTGCGACGCCGCCCCCACCGCCGAGGAAATGACCGAGCTGCAAACCGGCGCGCGCCTCTTCGCCCGCCGCCCCAGCGTCGCCCTCCCCCTCGCGAAAACCTTTTCGCTGCACGGCCAAAAAGCCGAAGCCGCCGCCCTCCTCGAATCCTGCGCCGGCTACCTCACCGACGACCCCACCCAATCCGGCATCACCCAACTCCGCACCGAGCTCGCCACCGAATCCCCCCGCCCCACCACCAAGCCGTAGCTAGTGCTACAGGCCTCCCGGCCAGCGATCGCCCGCCCACCCCTCAGAGTCGCATCCAAATCCAGCGCGCCCACGCGAAGCCCTCTCTCTGTGACTTTGTGCCTCTGTGGTTCAACTCTTGCCTCAAAGAATCAATCCTCACCACAGAGGCACAAAGTCACAGAGCCTGAGTCATCATCTCCGCTCGCCAATTCTTCCCGCTCTTCGCGACCTTCCTGTTCAAATTCTTTCAATCACGCCCACGCTTCCACCCTCAGCCCTTTGCCTCTTCGCGCCTTCGCGTTTCAAATCTGTCTGAGCTTGAATCCGTGTTCATCCGCGCCATCCGCGGCAAAAATTCTGAGCTCTCGTCCTGTGCACCGCCCTCACGCCGCGCCCACGCCCTGCCCTCGACCACGCCCCGGCTCACCCCACAAACGGATTAAACTTCAGCTCATTCTCCACCGTCGTCAGCGGCCCGTGCCCCGGCGCGATCACCGTATCCGGTGGCAGCGCGCTCAGCATCCGCCGCAGATTCGTGTTCTGCTGCGTGTGGCAAAAATACCCGCCACCCGCCGAGCCCGCGAAAATCAAATCGCCCGAGATCAGCAGCGTCCCGCCCTTCCGCGCCGCTGGCGCGCGCACGAGATAACAATTATGCGCCGCCGCATGCCCCGGCGTCGTGTACGCCGTGATCTCCAGCGGGCCAAACGTCTTCACTTCGCCCTCGCCCACCGGCTTGCCACACGGCGCCGTCGCCCCGCGCGGAATCAACGCCGACGCCGGCTCCACGGCAAACCGCGACACCACCTCGCAGAGCCCGCCCGCGTGCTCCGCCTCGATGTGCGTGAGAAACACCGCGTCGAGCCGCCGCACGCTGCGCGGCCACACTGCGGTCAGGGCGTCGATGCCCGCCCCCGTGTCAAAGAGCACCGCGCGCTCGCTGCCGCATTCGCCCACGAGATACGCATTGGCCACGCCGATCCCGTGCGGCATCCGCAGCGGCCACACGCAAAACGGCAGCGCGCCAATCTCCGGCTGCGGATACCGTCCCGCTGCCAGCGCGCACAGGCCGACTTCGTTGAGCCCGAGCACCATTGCCAGCTTGTGCAATTCCTCCGTCGTGAGATCGGAGCGGTAGTCGATCGCATCGAGGATGCGCCCCGCGCGCACGCCGCTCCGCTGGGCGAGAGACTCGTCATTCAGCCCTGCGCGATGCATGGCCTTTTCGAGTACGTCGCCCAACTCGTCTTCCAACGGAGGAATGGCCGGGTGCGAAACCACGCCCACACCTTACCGCGAAGCGCGGCCCAGTGCAAAATTGATTTTGTTTTTTTGCGCAGTTGTTCGCAGCGTGATCGTCACATGGACGCCTCCCAACAGGAAATCCTCGACATCTTCACCCGCACCAACGCCCTCAAGCAGGGCCACTTCGTGCTCCGCTCCGGCCACCACAGCACCCACTACTTCCAGTGCGCGCAGGTGTGCCAGTACATGGACGCCGTCGAGCGCCTCGGCGAATTGCTCGTGGAAAAGCTCCGCGCCCAAGGCATCAAGTTCACCGTGGTCCTCGCGCCCGCCATGGGCGGTCTCGTGATCGGCCAGGAAATCGCCCGCCGCGCCAAGACCCGCTACCTCTTCGCGGAAAAAGTGAAGAACAAGGCCAAGGTCAACGAGAGCGACGAAGACGACATCCTCGCCCTGCGCCGCAATTTCAAGTTCGAGCCCGGCGAGCCCGTGCTCATCGTCGAAGACGTCGTCACCAAGGGTGGCCGCGCCCGCGAATGCCTCGAGATCGTCAAGCGCCACGGCGGCACCCCCGTCGCCGTCGCGATGCTCGTCGACCGCAGCTCCGGCGCCACCCACTTCGAGGTCCCGTCCGTCTCCCTCCTCGAGCTCAGCTTCCCCACCTACCCGCCCGACGCCATCCCCGAGTCCCTGGCGAAGATCCCCATCCAAACCCCCGGCGGCACCGCCGGCGCCGCCGCGACGAAGTAAGTAAACGGAGGGGCGGTTTCCCAACCGCCCCCGCTATGGGCTCCATCTGGTCTCAAAGCCTCCGCCCCCCGGGGACTCTTTCTCTTTCCTCTTTATCTTAATCTTTCTCTCCGCCCTCACCCGCCAGAAGCGCCCTCCGCTCCCCTTAAAAAACTCTCCGTCCCTCTGTGCCTCCGTGCCTCTGTGGTTCACTCCTACCACTTCTCTCCCTCTCGACCTTCCTCCGACCTTCGCGTCTTTGCGCCTTCGCGCTTAATTCCGTCCGAATCTATATCCGGGTCCATCGGTGTCCATCCGTGGTTAGAAACAACGAGATCCCCGGTCCGAATAATTCGCGTCCCTTCATGTCCCTTCGTGGTTAAAAAAATTCGTCATTCGGTATTCGTCATTCGTCATTCGCCAGTCGCCGCCCACCCGCCTCACTTCACCACCGGCACCGTCACCACCGCAAACCGGCTCTGCCCGCGGTAGTAGCCCACGATCACATTCTTCTCCCCCTCCGGCGCGAGTAGTTCCCTCGCGGCGCGGACCTCGCTCACCGTCGTTTTATTGATCTGCGTGATCACAAAGCCCAGCGCGAGCTGATCGCGCACCGGCGAGGTCTCCGCGATGTCGACGACTACTAGTCCCTTGATCCGGGCATCCAGCCCGAGCTGACGCCGCAGTTCCGTGGTCAACACCGCCACGGTCACGCCCGGGAAGAGTTCATTCGGATTTTCTTCCAGCTTCTCCAGCGTCGCCTCGATGATCCGCTCCTTGCCGTCGCGCGCGACCGTCACCTTGATCTTCGAGCCCGGCAGCATCTGCGAAATCTTCAGGCGCAAATCCTCCGGTGACGACACCGGGTGCCCGTCGAGCGCAAGCACGATATCCGTCCGCTTCAAGCCCGCCTTCTCCGCCGGGCTGCCCGGGGCCATATCCGTGATGAGCACGCCCTTCGTGTTGCGCGGCAGCCCGAGTTGCTCCGCCACATCCGGCGTCACCGCTTCGGGACTATCGAGGCCGATGTAGCCGCGCTCCACCTTGCCGGTCGCGATGAGGCTATTCATAATCGAGGCCGCGAGATTGACCGGGATCGCAAAACCGATGCCGATATTCCCGCGTGACGGCGAGAGGATCGCGCTATTGATGCCCACGAGGCGGCCCTTCGCATCCACGAGCGCGCCGCCCGAGTTGCCCATGTTGATCGCCGCATCCGTCTGAATGAAATCTTCGTAACCGTTGTCGAGGATGCCCACCTTGTTGCGCCCGCGCGCCGACACGATGCCCATCGTCACGGTCTGGCCGACGCCCAGCGGATTACCCACCGCAAACACCACGTCGCCCACGCGCAGCTTGTCGCTGTCCGCCAGCACCATCGAGGGCAGTTTGTCCGCCTCGATCTTGATCACCGCGACATCCGTCTTCGGGTCGGTGCCGATCACCTTCGCGACATACTCGCGGTCATCGGAGAGCGACACTTTCAACTCATCCGCCCCCTCCACCACGTGGTTGTTGGTGATGATGTAGCCGTCCGAGGTCACGATCACGCCCGAGCCGAGGCCGTCCTGCTCGCTCTGGCGTTCCTGATCCTGCAAGCCGGGGAAAATCCGCCGAAACAGCGGATTCACCATTAGCCGCTCCTTGATAAATTTCTTCGAGTACACCGAGACCACCGCCTTCTGCACCGGGTCCAGCACATCCGCGTAGCTCGTCAGCACCGTCGACTTCCCCTCGGAAATCGCGCTCGGGTCGATCTTCAGCTCCGCCTTTTTATTCGGCTCCGCCGGGGCCTTCGTGGCCTTGGCGTCCTTGCCGCTTTTCGCCGCCGCCGCCGCGAACGAAACGCTCGCGCCGACACTCAACATCACCGCCGCCAGAATCGAGAGGAAGAACTTTGATTTCATGAAAAGACGATCCCCACACCTCTAAACCCTCCTGCCCCCGGGCGCAAATCCAACCGCAACGACGCCGCGGCCAGCTTCACCTCACCAGCAAACTTTAGCACCACAGATGGACACAGATGAACACGGATTCAAACCCAAGGCCCAGCCCGCTTCGTCATTCGATATTCGTCATTCGGTATTCTCATCCGTGTCCATCCGTGGTTAAAATTCTTTTACTCGCGTCTGCGGTCTCGACCTGAGCGCCACCGCCGCCTCGAATTGTCTGGCCACCCTCCAGCGTCAATTTTTCCCTTTAGTTCCCCCAGCGCGTCCTTCTCCCCATCCCCGCGTCCCCTCTTCTCCGCGTCCCCTCGCTCCCCACCCCGCCATGACCCTCTCCCCTCGCCTGTTCCATCGCGCCCTCCCGCTCATCCTCGCCTGCCTCGTCACCTTCACGCTCACCGCCGCCCGCGCCGCCGACGGCTGGCGCGACCTCTTCAACGGCAAAGACCTCACCGGCTGGAAAGCCAACGCCTATCCCGATTCTTGGTCCATCGTCGACGGCACCATCCGCGCCCACGCCACCAAGGAAAGCTCGCACCTCTTCTTCGTCGGCCAAAACGCCGAGGGCTACGAGCGTTTCAAGGACTTCGAGCTCGAGGTCATCGCCCGCAGCGAACCGAATTCCAACAGCGGCATCTTCATCCACACCGACTACGCCACGAGCAACGCCAAGCAGCACCTCGCCAAAGGCTACGAGGTCCAGCTCAACAGCTCCGAGAAGGAAAAGCGCAAGACCGGCTCGCTCTACGCCATCGTCGACCTCGACAAATCCCCCGTCGATGAGAGCAAGTGGTTCAAAGTCCTCATCACCGTCCGCGGCCAAAAGATCACCATTCAGGTCGATGGTAAAACCGTCGTCGACTACACCGAGCCCGCCGACGTCCAGCGCCCACCCGAGCGCGCCGGCCGCAAGCTCAACCCCGCCGGCGGCGCCATCGCCCTCCAGGGCCACGACCCCACCAGCACCTTCTACTTCAAATCCATCCGCCTCCGCCCCCTCTAAATCTTTCTCTTTCCTCTTTCTCTTAATCTTTCTCTCCGCACCAGCCGCGTCTCCCTCTCTCCGCGTCTCCCTCTCCCCATCCCCGCGTCCACCCATCCCGCCATCATGTCCCCGCTACCGCTTCCCATTTCCGCCAGCACCGCCACCCCCACCACCCCCGCATCCCCCTCACGCCGCCGCTTCCTCCAATCCTCCGCCGTCCTCCTCTCCGCCCCGCTCATCCTGCCGAGCCGCGTCTGGTCCCAAACCACCGCCCCGAGCAAGCGCCTTACCCTCGGCTGCATCGGCATGGGTAAGCAGATGAAGGGTCACCTCGGTGGTTTCATCAACCGCGACGACGTCGAGGTCCTCGCCGTGTGCGATGTCGACACCACGCGCCGCGAAGCCGCCAAGAAGCGCGTCGACGACGCCTACTCCGCCAAGGCCGACAAAACCTATAAGTCCTGCCAGGCCTACACCGATTTCCGCGAACTCCTCGCGCGCAAAGACATCGATGCCGTCGTCATCGCCACGCCCGATCACTGGCACGCCTTCATCGCCATCGCCGCCGTCAAATCCGGCAAGGATGTCTACTGCGAAAAGCCGCTCACGTATAATATCCACGAGGCCATCGAGCTCGTGAAAGCCGTGCGTTCGTCTGGCCGCGTTTTCCAAACCGGCTCGCAGCAGCGCTCATCGAAAGAATTCCGCATCGCCTGCGAGCTCGTGCGCAACGGCGTGCTCGGCCGCGTCAATTCCATCCACGTCTCCTTCGGCGATCCCGCCACGCCCTACGCCGAGCCCACCGAGCCGATGGAGCCCGGCCTCGATTGGGATCGCTGGTGCGGCCCCGGCCCGCTCGTCGGCTACAGCCCGTTTCTCTGCCCGCGCGGCGTCCACGATAACTTCCCCAACTGGCGCAAGACCTGGGAATTCGGCGGCGGCATGATCACCGATTGGGGCGCCCACCACATCGACATCGCGCAATGGGCGCTCAACAAAGACGGCAGCGGCCCCATCGAGGTCCGCGCCCCCGCCGGCTGGGAAACCGCCAAGCGCGGCGCCCAGCTCGTCTACGCCGACGGCACGGTGCTGACCCACGTCAAGGGCAAGGGCGTCTCCTTCTACGGCACCGAGGGCGAATGCCACGTCAACCGCGGCAAGTTCGAGCTCATCATGGACGGCAAGACCGTCCACAAATTCTGGGACAAGGAAATCGACAAGACCACGTCGATGGAGCGCGAGGTCACGCTCACCGAGCGCGAATACCTCGCCAACGCCAAGATCAAGCTCGCCGCGCCCAAGAGCCACCTGCAGGACTTCCTCGACTGCATCCAGTCGCGCCAGCGCCCCATCGCCGATGTCGCCATCGGCGCCAGCTCCGTCACCGCCTGCCACCTCATGAACTTCGCCTACCACTACGGCGCCAACGCCAAGTGGAACCCCGAGAAAAACAAGTTCTCCAGCGGCGGCAGCACCAAGTGGCTCACCCGCGACCGCTACCGCGCCGGCTGGGTCGTCTAATCAAGGGAGAGGCGGTTTATAACCGCCTCCGCTGAGCCCTCGCTCCGAGCCGCCCGGAGGGGCGGTTTCCCAACCGCCCCCGCTATCACCCGCATCTCGCCCCACCGCGTCCGCCTCACCCACCACGGTAGCGCGACCGCCTCGGCCAGCCACGCGCGAAAGTATGCCCCTTCGCGGCATTCCCCTCTGTGCCTCCGTGTCTCTGTGGTTCAAAACCACGCCTGGCAGCCTGAACCATCCACCACAGTCCCCCCAAATCCACAGAGCACAGCCAAATCATCCGCGCCCCTCCGCGCCCTCCGCGGCAAAAATCAAAAACCTTGTCGCACCCGTCCCGCCCCCGCTTGCTAACCGGCTGGAACTTTCGGTTCCGCCAGCCATGACTCCTCCGTTTCCGTCCACCTCCGCGCCAACCGCGCCCGCCGCACCTTCTCTCCGCGAAAAAATCGGCCAATTGCTCGTCGTCGGCTTTCGCGGCTGCCTGCCCTCCGAGTGCGATCTGATCGTGCGCGATATCCGCGAAAACCACCTCGGCGGCATCATCCTCTTCGATCAGGAAATGGCCGACACCGGCACGCGCCGTCGCAACATCGAGTCCCCCGCGCAGGTCCGCGTCCTCAATCAGTTTCTCCAGTCGCAAGCCCGCATCCCCCTCCTCGTCTCCATCGACCAGGAGGGCGGCCGCGTCAATCGCCTCAAGCCCGTCTACGGCTTCCCCGAGAGCGTCTCGCACGAGGAGCTCGGTCGCCTCGATCAGCCCGCCGAGACCTTCCGTCGCGCCGAGTCCATCGCGCAAAACCTCGCCGCCCACGGCTTCAATCTCAACCTCGCCCCCGTCGTCGATCTCGACGCCCATCCCGACAACCCGATCATCAAGGGCAAACGCCGCAGCTTCTCCGCCGACCCCGAGGCCGTCGCGCGCCACGCCGCCGAGTTCATCCGCGCCCATCGCGCCCACGGCGTCCTCTCCTGCTCGAAACACTTCCCCGGCCACGGCAGCGCCACCGGCGATACCCACCTCGGCCTCGTCGACGTCACCGCGACGTGGAGCGAGAAAGAACTCATCCCGTTTCAACGCCTCATCTCCGCCGGCCTGTGCGACGTGATCATGAGCGCCCACGTCTTCAATGCGAAGCTCGACCCCGAGCGCCCCGCCACCCTCTCCCGCGCCGTCATCACCGGCCTCCTCCGCGAAAAGCTCGGCTACGACGGCGTGGTCACAAGCGACGACATGGAGATGAAGGCCATTTCGAGCCACTACGGCCTCGAGAAATCCGTCCCCGCCGCCATCGATGCCGGCATCGATCTCCTCTGCTTCGGCAACAATCTCAGCTACGACCCCGACATCGCCGCGCGCGCCATCGCCATCCTCGTCCACGCCGTCGAATCCGGCCGCATTCCCGAGTCCCGCATCGACGTCTCCTACCAGCGCGTCCTCGCCCTCAAGCGCAAAGCCCGCCTGATCGCGTAACCATTTTATGGATACGCCACCCATCCCCGCGTCCAGTCCCGATCGCCGCAGCTCGTGGTCGTGGATTCCCACCCTCTACTTCGGGCAGGGCATCCCCTACGTCGTCGTGATGACGATGGCCGTCATTCTCTACAAGCGCCTCGGCGTCTCCAATGCCGACATCGCCCTCTACACGAGTTGGCTCTACCTCCCCTGGGTCATCAAGCCTCTCTGGAGCCCCCTCGTGGAAATCCTCGGCACCAAGCGCCAGTGGATTGTCGTCCTCCAGCTCCTCATCGGCGCCGCCCTCGGCTGCGTCGCGCTCACGATCCCCGGCTCCGCGTTTTTCAAAGTCACGCTCGGCATCTTCTGGCTCCTCGCCTTCGCCTCCGCCACGCACGACATCGCCGCCGACGGCTTCTACATGCTCGCGCTCAACAAGCACGACCAAGCCTGGTTCGTCGGCGTCCGCAGCACCTTCTACCGCCTCGCCATGATCGCCGGGCAGGGCCTGCTAATCATGCTCGCCGGTACCATCGAGAAAAACACCGGCCTCCCACCCCTCGAGCTCAAAGTCACCGCCGATCCCTCCGCCGCCATCGTCGCCCCCGCCGACCCTGCGGTCGCTCCCGTTGTGGGCGGGGTGCCCTCACCCCGCGGGCTACCGGCCCCGTCTCCCTCCACCGCCCCTCTCCACTTCGTCGTCACCAGCGACACCCTCACGCTCAACCCCAAGCCCACCACCTCTGCCGAAGTCACCGCCCTCCTCACGCGCGCCAAGCAGTCGAATCAAGCCGCCGGCTTTTACGCTTCACCCGAAGCCCGCGCCGCCTCTTCCGGCCCCGCCACCACCAACCCCGCCTCCGCTCCCTCCTGGTGGAGTCGCACCATCGCCACGCCCGTCACCGATTTTCTCCGCACGCACTTCGGTCCGACCACCCCCGCCGTGCGCGCCGACGCCGCCGGTCAAGCCGGCGTTTTCCTGATCTCCCTCTCCGCCGCCCCGGAAAAAGACGTCGTCGTCAACCTCACCCGCGATTCCGGCGACAGCGGCATCCGCCTCCTTGAGGGCGAACGCTTCACCTTCAACGCCTCCAACTGGAACAAGCCCATGATGGTGGTCGTCCAGCTTGACCCCAAAAATCCCGACGCCACCTCCGCCACCTTCCTCGCCCAAGCCGGCAATATCCCGCTCGCGTGGTCCATCACGTTCTACGTGCTCTGCGCGCTCTTCATCGGCCTCGCGCTCTACCACCGCGTCGTCCTCCCCAAGCCCGCCAGCGACACCCGCCGCTCCGCGCCACTCGCATCCGGCACGACCCCCAGCGACCCCACCTCGGCGCGCAAAAATCCCCTCGCCGAATTCTTCGCCACCTTCGGCACCTTCTTCCGCAAGCCCATGATCGTGCGTTCGCTCGCCTTCATGTTGCTCTACCGCCTCGCCGAGGCGCAGTTGGTGAAGATCGCGTCGCTCTTCCTCCTCGATGCCCGCGAGTCCGGTGGACTCGGCCTCTCCACCAGCGCCGTCGGCTTCACCTACGGCACCGTCGGCGTGGTCGCGCTCACGCTCGGCGGCCTGGCCGGTGGCTTCGTCGCCGCGCGCCAGGGCCTGAAATTCTGGCTGCCCTACATGGTCTGCGCCATCCACCTGCCGAATCTCGTCTTCGTCTACCTCTCCTACGCGCTCCCGGAAAATTACGCACTGATCAACCTCGCCGTCGGCGTCGAGCAATTCGGCTACGGCTTCGGCTTCGCCGCCTACATGATCTACCTGCTCTACGTCGCGCAGGGCCCGCACCAGACCGCGCACTACGCGATCTGCACCGGCTTCATGGCCCTCGGCATGATGATCCCCGGCATGTTCACCGGCTGGCTGCAGGAAACCATCGGCTACCAACACCTCTTCATCTGGATTATGATCTGCACGATCCCCGGCTTCATCGTCACCGCCCTCATCCGCCCCGACCCCGAATTCGGCAAGAAGACGGCACCCAAAGCAGCATAGTGCTTTGCGCCGGTGCCGCTTGTCGGCCCGGCCCTGCGCGCCCTCGCCCGCAGTCCTAAGAATCGGCGGCAAGAAGAATCTCTGTGCGCCTATGGGCGCAACGCCCCCCCGTCCGCCGGACTCAATTTTTGCGTTCTTTGTGGACATCCCTCAGACCTAGGAACCTTCCGGCCCTGCCTTCCTCAGTCTACGTCAGGTAGTTGGGTTGGCTCTCAACCCTCAACTCTCATCTCTCAACTACCTCGTTCCGACTCAATACAGCAGATACTTCGCCCGCTCCGCGCGAAACTTCTCCTCACCCGCCTTCCAGCCGGCGACGATCTCCGCGGCGCTCTTCCCGTCTTGCAGCATCAGCCGCGTGGCATCGGTGCCGTTCACCTTGTCGAACATATCGAACTTCTTATTCGCCTTCACCGCCTCGGCAAAGACATCGCGGCCCGCCGCTTCCTTGAGCGCCTCGAGCACGTAGTAATTGATCGCCGTCAGCGGCGCATTGGCCGCGTCGGTAAAGTAAAGCTGCACGCCGCCCACTACCTCGTCTTTGTAAGTCGAGTAATACGGTTTGTAGGTCAGCGGGCGAAAGCTCACGCCGCGCAACCCATAGCTATTTAATTTCGCCGCGAGCTTCTGCGAGGCCACCTTCGGCATGCCCACGCATTCAAAGGGCAGCGTGTAACCCACGCCCACGTTCACATTGCCGAGCTCCCCGATCATTCCCGTCGCCACTTGAAACAGCGGCGAGTCCCCGCGCGGCACATGCGGCGAGGCCGGCACCCACGGTAGGCCTGTATCGGCCCACACCATCGAGCGCGTCCAGCCCTTCATCGGCACCACGGTGAGCTTACATGCCTTTTTGATCCAGCCGCGGTCGTTAATCATGCGCGCGAGTTCGCCGCAGGTCATCCCATATACATACGGCACATCCCACTGGCTGACGAACGACCGCTGCTTCTCCGCCACCAGCGCACCCTCCACCCTCAGTCCGCCCAGCGGATTCGGCCGGTCGAGCACCACAAACTCCACGCCCGCCTCGCCGCAAGCCTCCATCGCCAGCCCCATCGTGCTGACAAACGTGTACGAGCGAGCTCCCGTGTCTTGCAGATCGTATACGAGCACATCGACGTCCTTGAGCATCGCCGGCGTCGGCTTGCGCGTCGCGCCATACAGCGAGTGCACCGGCAACCCTGTGCGCTCATCCGTCCGACTCTCAATCTTATCGCCCGCCGGCACGTCGCCATAAATCCCATGCTCCGGCCCATACAGCGCCACGAGCTTCACGCCCTTCGCTGCGCGCAGCACATCGAGCGTCATCTCCAATTTCCGATTAACGCCCGAGGGATTCGTGATGAGCCCCACGCGCTTCCCCGTGAGCACCTTAAAATTATCCGCCGCCAGCACTTCGTTGCCGAGCAACACGCGCGCCCGTGGCTCGGGCATGGTCGCCGCCGTCGCGCCACCCGCCACCCAGCACGCCATCATCACCGCCAATATCCCTGCCCGAAAAAATACCTTCATGCGCAATCACTAGTCCCCGCTCCTCCCGAGGCGAGGCACATTTATCTCACATCATCTCGCTTCGCCCCGATGCCTTTTCCATCCGTGTTCATCGGTGTCCCTCCGTGGTTAAAAATTCCGAGCCCTGAAACATTGCCACCCGCCCCTTCCTCCGCTGACCTCCTCGCCTCCTCTTCATGCGTCACCTCTTCCGTCCCGCCCGCCTGCTCGCCCTCGCGATTTTCGCCCTCAGCTCCGTCTTCCTCACGAGTTGCAACTACTTCGCGCGCCCGCGTACTTTCGTCCATCGCAAGGGCGACGAGATCGTCGTCGCCGGCCAGCTCTTCCACACCGGCACGCGCGTGATCACGTGGATGGACCCGCATGGCTACGACGCCTATCGCGTCGAGCGCCGTTTCAGCCCGCTCGAGGAATCCAGCTGGGAAAAAACCACCGCCGCCGTCAAAGACCTTAAGAACCCCGCCCGCTACGGCCTGCGCCGCGACCCGCTTTCCCCTGAGGAAATGGAGCGCGTACGCGGCGGCGGTTGGGACCTCAAGACCCTCCAGGGCGTCGTCGACCAATTCGTGATGCACTACGATGTCTGCGGCGTCAGCAAGCAGTGCTTCAATGTCCTCCACGATCACCGCGGCCTCAGCATCCACTTCATGTTGGATATCGATGGCACGATCTACCAGACGCTCGACCTCAAGGAGCGCGCCTTTCACGCCACCACCTCCAACACCCGCTCCATCGGCATCGAGATCGCCAACATGGGCGCCTACCCGCCCAATGACCTGAAGGTCCTCAACGAGTGGTATCAGCCCAACGAAAAGGGCCAGCCCACCATCACGATCCCGAAATCGATCAAGGACCCGATGATCTACACCAAGAACTTCGTCGGCTACCCCGCCCGCTCCACGCCCGTCCGCGGCACCATCCAAAACACCGACCTCGTCCAGTACGATCTCACCCCGCAGCAATACGCCGCCCTCATCAAGCTCACCGCCGCCCTCTGCAAGGTCTTCCCCAAGATCACCTGCGAAGTCCCGCGCGATGCCAACAATCAGGTCACCCCCAAGAAGCTCCCCGACGCCGACCTCAAGGCCTACCAAGGTGTCCTCGGTCACTACCACATCCAGACCAACAAGACCGACCCCGGCCCCGCCTTCGACTGGGAAAAAGTGATCAACGGCGCCCGCAGCGAACTTCGCCTCGCCCCCCTCACCATCGCCAAACCTACGCCCGCCCCCACCACCGGCGATCGCTGACCAGCCAGCGTCCATCAATCAAGGCCCGCCATTCTGCGCCACCTATAGCATAGCGGCGTTGCCCGGCGCATCGATGAACCGAGAGAGAGTCTCGCCGATCAGGCGAGACCTTGCCGTGCTCCCCGCCCTGCGCTCAGAAAAATCAGCGCAGATTAGCGTTCCAAATTCCGGAAGCTCCTCGCCTTCTTCGCGCCTCTTCGCGAACTTCGCGGTTAAAATTTTCCCCACGTCTCTCTTCCCCAGTGGAAATATCCCCCTCCATTCCACTCCGGATCTTATTTAAATTTCGGCCGCGTTGTTACAGGGTGCTTGTCGTGCACTATATGATATCTCGCCCGCTTGTCCGATGCCGCCCCGCCTTCCTCACTGCGATGCCATCCCTCGCGCCCGCTCTCGCCGTGCCCCGGATTTTAATCGCTTCCCGCAGCGACCTCGCTGAGTCTTTCGCCCGGAAGTAACGCTGTCGTCCGCCCACTTTTCCTCAAGCACGGCCCTCCTATGTTTCAACGTTTCACCAACCTCATCCGCGGTTTTTTCAACTCCATCGCCTCCGGTTTCGAGAAACGCAATCCCGAGCTCCTCCTGGAAAACGCCAAGGAGGATCTGCGCAAAAACGTCATCGCGATGCGCAATGGGCGCGCCCAGCTCGCCGCCCAATCCGCGAGCCTCCAGCGCCAGCTCGCCGAGCAAAAGATGCGCGAGCGCGAACTCGAGGGCCGCGTGCAAGTCTTCCTCGATGCCGGCAAGGAAGAGCAAGCCGGCGACGCCGCGCTCGAGCTCCAAACCATCAAGGACGACATCGCCAAGAACAGCGACCAGCTCGCCCAAAACGAGAACGCGTATAAAGAGTTCACCGCGATGTGCGCGACGACCGAGAAGGAACTCACCCGCAAGATTCAGGAATACGCGCGCATGATTTCCGAGGCCAAGGCCAAGGAAGCCGCCGCCGAAGCCGCTGAATTCATCAGCGGCGCCATCACGTCCACCAGCGCCTCCGGCGAAAATCTCGACCGCCTCAAGAACGTCGTCACCGAGAAACTCGACACCGCGTCCGGCCGCCTCCGCGCCGCGCAGGACACCACGGGCTTCAGCAACATCAAGGCCATGCAGGAGGAGCGTCAGCTCCGCTCGCAGGCCGCCCTCGCGAGCTTCAAGGCCGCCCGTGGTCTCAAGTCCACCGCCACGCCCGCCGCCCCCACCGAGGCCGCCAAGCCCACGATGTCGCCCTCGACGCCCGAGTCCGCGTAACGCGTCCGCTCGACCGCGCCCTCGCGACGCCGCCCACCTCTTTCAGCATTTTCCTCGCTCGTCCGAGGGTAGGAGCCTGCTTGCAGGCGATGGGCTATCACGCAACCGCCCTCGCTGTAGCCCATCGCCTGCCAGCAAGCTCTTACCTTAAGCCAGCGTAGTTTATCCTTCATTTTATCCCACCCCCTCCCGCTCTTCCATGCCCACCTGGGTTGATACCATCCGCACCCACTACTCGAGCGACGCCTCGCGGCAGTTCATCCTCCACGGCAACACCGAGGATGTCTTCCCGCTCACCGTCCCCGGCAAGCGCATGGGTCCGGCCAAGATGCAGTTGGTCACGCTCTCCGATTTTCTGCAGCAGGAATTGCTCAGCGGTTTCGAGGTCCTGATTTCCTACAGCGCCGCCACCGGCATCCAGGTGCTGCGCGGCAAGGATCTCACGAGCCAGTGGTCCGACATCGCCCGCCTCAGCGCCAGCCCGAGCCATCGCCAGGCCCTCGAAGCCCTGAAAATCCTCCTCCTTTTTCTCGATCATCTCGCGGCCCAGTTGAAAAAGCCCATCGGCGTCGCCTGCATCATCGAGGGCGCGGAACTCGTCGTGCCCAATGATGGCACGCGCCTGCAACAGGATGTCTCCACCACGGCCGCCATCGTGCGCTCGTGGAGTCAGCCGAGTCTCAATGAGAGCTTCGTGCTCACGTCGTTTCTCATCACGCGGAATCTCGCCGAGCTGAACAACCTCGTGACGCAAAACCCTCGCGCCGCCCTCATCGAGGTGCCGATGCCGTCGGAGGACGACGTGCACGCCGAATTGCAGCGCGATCCCGCTTATGCGCCCGCGCTCGGCGAGTTTCAGTCCGATCTCGGCACCCTCGCCCGCCGCCTGAGTGGCGTCACCCTCCAAGGTCTCACGCAGACGCTGCGGCTCGAATCCTACAAAAAGCTCCCGCTCACCGGCGACACGCTCATGCGCCTGCGCAAACAGCTAGTCGAGCGCCAGGCCGGCGGCGGCTCCGATGGGCGTCGCGTCATCGAGTTTCTCACCTCGGAAAAAAAGCTCAACGACCTCCTCGGCCAGCCCGCCCTCGTCGACTTGTTTCGGCAGGATCTCAAGCTGCTCCGCGCCGGTCGCACTGATCTTTGCCCGATGGGTTATCTGCTCAGCGCGCCGGTCGGCTGCGGTAAGAATCACCTCGTGGAATGCCTCGCCGGTGAAGCCGGCATCCCCGTCGTCGTCATCAATAATTTTCGCGACCGCTGGGTCGGCAGCACCGAGGGCAATGTCGAGGCCATCTTCCGCCTCATCCGCGCCCTCGGTCAGTGCTTCGTCTTCGTCGATGAGGCCGACCAGACCCTCGGCAAGCGCGACGGCGGGGGCAGCGATGCCGGCAGCGGCGTCGATGGCCGCGTCTACTCGATGTTCGCCTCCTTTATGGGCGACTCGCGCAATCAGGGCAAAGTCATCTGGCTCCTCGCCTCCAGCCGCCCCGACAAGATTGAGGTCGATTTCAAACGCCCCGGCCGCATCGACACCAAGGTCCCGATCTTCCCCGCCCTCTCCGCCGAGGCCGGCTACAGTCTCTTGCGCATCCTCCTCGCGGGGAAAAAAATTCTTCTGCCCGAAGCATTGCCCGAGGGCCTGCCCATTCCCGACCTCCTCACGCCCGGTGCCGCCCGCGCCCTCGTCGGCCAGCTCGCCCGCGAACTCGCGCTCCGCTCCGCGCAGGGCGAAGCGGCCGACCCGCTCACCGCGCTGACCACGGTCCTCCAGAACTACTCCCCTCCGGTGCCACTCGCGACCATCGCGTTTCAAATGCAGCTCGCGGTCAATGAGACCACCGACGCCAAGCTCATCCCCGCCGCCGTCCCCGTGAAGATCGCGCAATATCTCACGCCGCGTTCCTGATTTTTCGTATCCACGTTTCCCCTACTCCCATGCCCATCAAAGCCCGCTCCCTGAAATCCAAGATCCTCGATACCGGCAAGAAAGCCGGCATCCTCGTCGCTCCCGACAGCAAGCTCGACACCTTCCTCACCCGCGGCACCAAGACCGCCGCCACCCTCGTCAACGACGGGGAGAAGCAGGCCAAGGCCTTCGCCACCGAGGCCCGCTCCATCGTTGAGAATCTCAAGGCCAAGCTGCACGAGGCCACCGCGCCCACCCCCGCGCCCAAGGCTGCCGCGAAGCCCGCGCCCAAAGCCGCCGCCAAGCCGGCCGCGAAGAAAAAGAAATAACTCATGCGCCGCATCCGATTGGGCGCGCCGCTTTCGCTCCTGATCGCGGCGGGCTGCGTGGTGGGCACCTATCTCCCCGGTGCCTCGCACTTCGGGATCGAGGGGAGCCTATCGTCCCTGCTTCTGCCGTGGACGTGGCTCAAGCTCCTCACGTGGCCGTTCGTCCATGCCGGCACCGGGCACCTCGTGAGTAATCTCATGATGTTCCTCCTGCTGGCTCCACGCTTGGAAAAAGCGCAGGGCTGGGTCGAATATCTCTTTTGCCTGATCGCGACCTCCCTCTTGATCGGCATCGGTCACCTCGCCTTCGGGCAGTCCCACACTGCGCTCATCGGCGCGAGCGGCTGGGTCTTCATGCTGATCATCCTTTCCACGTTCGTGGGCAACGAGCCCGGCACCATCTCCGTTCCGACCCTCATCGTCGCCGCCCTCTACGGCTGGCAGGAGGTGCGCGCCGCTTTCTCCGATAATCACATCTCGCAGTTCGCCCACCTCCTCGGCGGCGCCTGCGGCCTCGTCTTCGGCTTCCTCGGCAGCGGTCAGAAAGTGGCCAGTAATAACAGCGCGCCCGCCACACCCGCTAAGCCCTAAGTCGCGCCACCGCACCGTCTTCGCACCCGCGCTTTAGCCCCCGCTAGAAAAGCACCTTCCCTTTGTAATCTACAGCCGGAGAGAAATACCGCATACTCTCCCTCGACCACACCTCCATGAAAAAACTCCTGATCGCCATCCTCTTCCTCGGCCTGCTCGGCGTAGGTTTCTGGCGTTGGCAGTCCCAGCAGCCCGCCGGCGCACCTGCCGCCGCGGCCTCCGCCGGCTCCGCCTCCACGCCCGCGGCCAGTGCCGCCGCGCCCAAGTCCGTCAAGGGCCTGGCCGCCACGCTCCAGGAGCCCGCCGCCGTGATGCCGCCCGGCACCTACGCGTATAAGGATAACATCGTGGAGATCGAGCTGAGCGAGTACGCCGGCTACGCGGGCCTCATCTACGCCAACGGCGGCCTCGCGCCGAATGAGAACTCGTACTTCTTCAAGACCTACGGCTTCAAGCCCAAGATCACGCTCTCCGAGTCCGACAACTGGTCCCCGCTCAACAGCGGCAAGATCGCCGTGACCGCCACTACCGCCGACGTGCTCGCCGTCTACGCGAACCAGATGCAGGTCACCGTGCCGATGCAGACCTCCTACTCGCGCGGTGCGGATAGCATCGTCGTGCGCGACAACATCAAGCGTCTCAACGATCTCAAGGGAAGGACCGTCGTCGCCAGCCAGTTTGGCGAATCGGAATTCTTCCTCCGTTACCTCGCCCAAGAGGCGAATCTGCCCGTCTACAATCTCAAGGAGGGCGAGCGCCCCAAGGCCGACGGCATCAATGTCCGTTACGCCGACGATCCGTTCATCGCGGGCGATGTCTTCGCCTCTGCACCGGATGACTACGCCGGCTTCGTCGGTTGGGAGCCCAAGGTCAGCGAGATCGTCGGCAAGCTCGCCGGCAAGGCCCACATCCTCGTCGATAATCGCAATCTCCTCATCATCGCCGACGTCCTGCTCGTCAACAAGGGCTTCGCCCAGCAGCACCCCGAGATCGTCAAGGGTCTCGTCGACGGCATCCTCTACGGCAACGACGCCGTGCGCAGCGATCCCACCAAGGCCTACCCGGTCTTGAAGACCGCCTTCAAGTGGGAGCCCGACACCGCCAAGACCAATCTCGCCAAGGTCCACCTCTCCAACCACCCGGAAAATCTCGCCTTCTTCGCCGGCTCCGCCGACGCCGCCGGCAGCTTCAGCGGCATCTACCAGACGAGTCTCTACGCCTACGCGAATTTCGTGAAGCACAACGTCGGGCCCGACCGCTTCATCAACACCGCGCCGCTCGACAGCGTGAAGGATCGCTACGCCAAGCAGGTCGCCAATATCGAGCCCATCCGCACCACGCAAAAGGCCGGCATCGAGGGCAATCCCCTCCTCAGCCGCAACGTCCGCTTCCTCTTCGAGCCCAATTCCTACGAGCTCTCCGCCACCCAGGAAAACGCGAAGTACTACAACGACATCAAGCGCCTGCTCGAGGTCAGTCCCGGCTCCACCGTGCTCCTCCGCGGCCACGTCGACAACGGCCAGGTCGAGGACTTCCGCAAAAAGGGCGGCGACGCCCTCGTGCGCCGCATGGGCCTCAGCGCCGTGCAGCTCTCCCGCGACCGCGCCAACGCCGTGAAAGCCAAACTCATCAAGGACTACGGCATCCCCGCCGACCGCATCGAGATCGTCGGCCGCGGCTGGGACGAGCCCATCGGCACCAGCGACGAAAACCGCCGCGTCGAAGTCTACTGGTTCACCATCGAGTGAACGTCCTCTTGTAGGGGCGTCGCTTGACGACGCCCGCAGAGCGCGGACGGACCTCCGCTCCCGCTAAGAATCGTTCAAGCTGACCGTGTCTCATCGCCCTCACGATAAAAGTGAAAGCCACCTTCCTTTTTCTCCTCAGTACGTTCCTCGCCGTCGCGGCCCTCGCCGCGCAACCGAGCGCCGCCCAGCCTGCCGCCCCCCTCGCAGCCCCCACCCCCGTCCACAGAGACGACTTCGAAGCACTCGGCATGAAAGCCGCCGTGACGATCATCTTCGATACCTCCGGCTCCATGAACGAGCGCAACAAGCTCACCATGGCCCGGCAGGCGTTCAATTGGTGGTTTGAGAATGCGCCGCATCAGACGATCACCCAGTGGTCGCTCTGGATCTTCGCCGCCGATGGCCGCGACGGCCGCAATCTCGTCGACCGCAAGGTCGGCGGCGCCAATGAGGTGCGCACCGCCATCAACCAGTACCCTGCCAATGGCGGCACGCCCCTCGGCGCCACCGTCGCGCGCGTCACCAAGATCATCGACGCCGAAAACAAAAAGGCCGAGCAGGGCAAAGCCGACATCCTCCGCCAGATCGTGCTCATCTTCACCGATGGCAAAGATTCGCACCTCAGCGTCCGCGACATGCAGAAATCTATCACCCGCCTGCGCGATGCTGGGGCCGAGGTTTTCTCCATCGGCTATCAGGGCGAGGGCGAGTATCTCGCCAAGGTCTCCGATAAGTTCCTGATGGTCGGCGACGAAAAGCAGTTGAAGTCCGGGCTCTCTGAATTCACCTACTTCATCGAGAAGGCCGCGCCTTCCCAGAAGTGACATGAGTTTATGGCAAAGACTGCAACGGGCCGCCCCCTACCACGCGCACTTCCTCGCTTCGGTTAATCATGCGTGGCTGGGTCTCCTGACGCTCGGCATCGGCGCCGCCGTCGCCACCCCGGTCTCGGTCGTCGCCGGAGTCGCCGCCTACGGTCTCGGGGTGATCTTCCTCCCCGACTTCGGCCCCTTTCGCCAAGCCTGCGATCGCAAGCGCCAGCTCGAGCGCGCCGCTGCCGAGGAGGCCGAGGCTGCCGCCAAGAAACGTGTCCGCGATTCGCTCCTCGCCAAGCTCAGCCCCGCCGCGCGCACGCGCTGGTCCGAATTCGCCCGGCTCTGCGAAATGCTGCGCACCAAGCTCGGCGAATCCGCCAACGACTCGCTCCTCGAGGAAGGCTTCCTCACCAAGGTCGCCGACAGCCACCTGCTCCTCCTCGGCATGGACGCCGATATCCGCGACTACCTGAAGACGAGCCAGCCCGCCGCCGACGTCCTGCAAAAGGCCGAAGCCCTCCGCGCCGAGCTCGCCACCCTCCAGCGCCGCACCGATCTCTCCGACGTCGAGGGCCGCCTTATCCTCTCCAAAGAGGAGACCCTCAAAAATCTCCAGCAGCAGGCCGAGCAAAACCGCCGCATGCAGCTCAATCTCGATCTCGCGCAGTCCGAGCTCCAGCGCCTCGAGAGCCAGATCTCCTTCCTCCGGGCCGAGTTGATCTCCACCCCCGCCGGGCAGCTCTCCACCCGCCTCGGCGACACCCTCATCCAAGTCGAAGCCTCCCAGCGCGTCCTCCAGGAAGGCGGCATGGTCAACGCCCCCGACCTCAACACCCTCCTCGGCGAACACGCCTGAGGGACTGAGATCGCCGTCCACCCCGAACTCTCGCCCTTACAGCTTCGGGGGCAGGATTTCCACCCGCGGAGCGGCGACCATAAAGGTCACATCGCGCGCGGTGGGGTCGTCGGCTTCGGTCGCAGGCTCGCTGGAGGAGAAAGTGATCTGCGAGGCTCCGGCGGGCAGTCGTAGGTTCAACGTGATGACCTGGCGGAGGGGACCGAGCTGGCCTTGCCAAACGGTCTCGCCGCGGAAAGCGACCTTGAGCCCCCGGGGCTTTACGCTGCGGGCGAGGAAGCTGAACTCCACGGTGGCGGGCTGGGCGGTGTCGTTGCGCAGGGTGAGATCGGCGGTGGCGCCGAGGCCCCAGCGCCAGGTGTCGGTGACGCGCCACTGTTGGGTCGACCAACCGGTGGCGTACTCGGCGCGGATCGCCGGCGTAACATGAGCCGGGGCGACGATGGCAAACTCCACCGGCGGGGGCGGCGAGCGTTCGTTGCCCTGCTGGTGGAAGTAATAAACGCCGTACGGCACGAAACAATTGCCGAGGACAAACCACGCCAGCCAGCCGCGCCGGGGCTTGATCGCCAGCATGAGATTAAACACAAACGTGATCGGCAGCGCGTGGCGCGTGACGGTGAAGTGCGGCTCCCACGTGAGGTAACCGATGCAGAGGAAGTACGGCACGAAGATGGCGGCAAAGCGCCAGAGGCGATTGCTCCACTCGCGATGCGTGGCGATGTAGACGCACTGGGTGAAAAGCGAAATAACCGTCAGCAGGCCGTGTAATTCGTAGCTCTTGTAGAGTTCGAAAAAGAGCCGATTCCACCGGATGGAGCCGTGCGAGGCCGTCACGGTAAACTCGCCGAGCTTGGCCATGATGCCGGCGAGCGGCGGCTCGAGATTACCGCCGTCCAGACCCGACTCGCGATGGCGGAACCGCCACGTGACATACGCGATCCACAAGGTGAGCGGGATCACGGCGATGAGGCCGCGGACGAGATTTTTCTTAAACGCGTCCTTCCACGGCCGGCCAAACTCCGCGATGCCGATGAAGCCCAGCGCGCACGTCTCGCGGCCGAGCAGTGCCGCCGCGAGCAACGCCGCCCCACCCGTGCCACCGATGACCGTGGCCCACGTCATGAGCACGAAGCTCGGGAAATCCGTGAGCGAGCCGTGCATGCACTCGATGATCCCGCACGTGACCAAAATCGCGCTGAAGCCCGCGAGTCCGGCCCACCCATGTGGCCGAAATAATTTATGCGCCAGCCACGCGTAGCCCACCCAGAAGACGAGGTTGAGCGCGGCGAAGACATTGAGAATCCAGACCGGCTGGCCCAGCCCGCCGAGCCACGCCAGCCACGAAAGCAAGATGCGGCGCGCGCGGTACGGGGGATTGTCGAGGGCGGTGTCGAGACCCGGGTCGAGCAACAGCGGGTCGAGCGAGAGCTCGGCGTAGAGTTGGCCGTCAAAGCCCCACTGGTGCGGCGGGTAAGGGTCCAGGTACTTCGGCGTCGCACGATAGGCCGCGATGCCGCGCTCATCGAAGGCACGACCCGCCGTGATGAACTTCGTGAGACCGTACTCGTTCGACCACACCGCGACGTACACGCTGAGCAGAAACGCGAACGCCCCCAACGCGACAAGCGTGAAGAGCCAGCCCGGAGGGGTTGAAAAGCGGGGTTTCCTCAAATCCACAAAGGGGCAGGACGGCACCTGCCTCTCAATAGTTCAAGCCCGCAGTGTGCCCGCGGCGCTTTCGGCGAGGAAACTCGCGTAGGTTTTTTCCACGCCATCGCGCAGGGCGATCTTCGCTTTCCAACCGAGGGCGGAAAGTTTCGATACATCCATCAACTTGCGCGGCGTGCCATCGGGCTTCGTGGCATCCCAGACAATCTTTCCCGAAAACCCCGTGACAGCGGCGACCGTCTCGGTGAGTTCGCGGATGGTGACATCCGTGCCCGTGCCGACATTGATCCAGTCCGGTGGGCTCTCGAGACCGAGGAGAAAGGCGCAGGCCTCGGCGAGATCGTCGACATGGAGAAACTCGCGCTTCGGCGAACCGGTGCCCCAGGCGACCACCTCGGGGCGGCCTGCGGTCTGGGCCTCGTGAAACTTGCGGAGGAGCGCCGGCAGCACGTGCGAGTTCTGCAGATTGTAGTTGTCGCCCGGTCCGTAGAGATTGGTCGGCATCGCGGAGTGATACATCACCCCGTATTGCTTCCGGTAGTACTGCGTGAGCTTGAGGCCGGTGATCTTGGCGATGGCGTAGGCCTCATTGGTCGGCTCGAGCGGACCGGTGAGCAGACAATCCTCGGGCATGGGCTGCGGCGCGTGCTTCGGGTAGATGCACGAGCTGCCTAGGAAGAGGAGGCGCTTCACACCCGCGCGATAAGCGCCGTGAATCGTGTTGGCCGCGATCGCGAGATTATCGAAGAGGAACTCCGCCGGGTACGTATTGTTGGCGTGGATACCGCCCACCTTGGCCGCGGCCACGATCACGACGTCCGGGCGCTCCTGGGCGTAGAAACTCTCCACCGCCGCCTGATTGGTGAGATCGAGTTCCTTGCGCGTGCGCAGGAGCAGCGTCACGCCGGGCTCGGCTTGAAACCGGCGCACGAGGGCGCCGCCGACCATGCCATTGTGACCTGCGATGAAGAGCTTCATGCGAACGGGGATTGCGACACAGACGGCAGGGCGGCGATCTGCGCCTCGCGCTTGGCGAGCTCGAGATCGGCCTCGGTCATGATCTTGACGAGTTCCTTGAACTTCACCTTGGGCTCCCAGCCGAGCTGGCGCTTGGCCTTGGCTGGATTGCCGATGAGGAGGTCGACCTCGGCCGGACGCTCGTAACGGGCATCGTACTTCACGTACTGCTCCCAATCGAGATTGAGGAGGCCAAAGGTCTCCTGGATGAACTCTTTGACGGTGTGCGTCTCATTGGTCGCGACCACGTAGTCGTCGGCCTGATCCTGCTGGAGCATGACCCACATCATCTCGACGTACTCCTTCGCATAGCCCCAGTCGCGCTTGGCGTCGATGTTGCCCATGTAGAGCTTATCTTGGAGGCCGAGCTTGATGCGCGTGGCGGCGCGGGTGATCTTGCGCGTGACGAAGGTCTCGCCGCGGCGCGGGCTCTCGTGGTTGAAGAGAATGCCGTTGGACGCGTGGAGATTGTAACCCTCGCGGTAGTTCACCGTGAGCCAGTACGCGTACATCTTGGCGCAGCCGTAGGGCGAGCGCGGCCAGAAGGGCGTGGTCTCGACTTGCGGGACTTCCTGCACCTTGCCGTACATCTCGGACGAAGAGGCTTGGTAGAAGCGGCACTTCTTCACGAGGCCCGCCTCGCGGATCGCCTCGAGGATGCGCACGGCTCCGACGCCGACGACGTCGCCGGTGTACTCCGGGATGTCGAACGACACGCGGACGTGCGACTGCGCGCCGAGGTTGTAGATCTCATCGGGCTGGAGCTCGTAGAGGAGCTTCACCATCTGCACGCCATCGGCGAGGTCGCCGTAGTGGAGGAAGAGCTTCACCCCGTTCACATGCGGGTCACGGTACAGGTGGTCGATACGGCTCGTGTTGAAGGTCGACGCGCGGCGGATGATGCCGTGGACCTCGTAACCCTTGGCGAGCAGCAGCTCGGCCAAATACGACCCGTCCTGACCCGTGATACCGGTGATGAGAGCTTTCTTCATGAAATAGAGCCGGATATGCTTACTTGGCGTCGGCGGCGGGGCAAGCTTGCGAAATGGAAAATCTTGGGTGGTGCGGGGAGAATATCGAGGGGGAAACCGAGACCACGAAGGGGCTTGAGGGCGGACTTGGAGAGGGAACCACGAAACACACGAAATACACGAAAAGAAGTCGTGACCGGAAATAGGTCCGTGCTTCGTAGGCGCGCTAAGGGGAGTGGGCTGGACTGTGGAAGGGGCTTTAGGCCAAGAATAATACGTGGGCGTGAAGTCGGGGCGTAAAGCCCCTCCCACAGCTCAGGCGATCGGTTAGAAAATCCGACAGCTCAAACCGCCAGCTTCTTCGTCGTCGCGATGAGCGCGGTCACGAGGCCCTGCACCGATTTCAGCGCGCGCGCATCGGTGAGCTTGCCGTCGGCATCGAAGGCCTTCCCCGCCTGCGGCAGTGCGGTCTGGCCGGGGATGACGTGGCAGCCGAGCTTGAGGAGGAGTTGCTGCGCCATCACCAGCGAGCGCACGGCACCGAAGCCGCCGGGCGACGCTGAGATGACGGCCGCGACCTTGCCCGGAAACGGATCGTCGTCCGCGCGCGTGCACCAATCGAGGGTGTTCTTGAGCAGCGGGGTGATCATGGAGTTGTACTCCGGCGAGGCGATGAGCAGCGCGTCGTGCTCCGCGATGAGCTTCACGAGCTTCGTGACGTTTTCGGGCATGCCCGACTGGTCCTCGAGATCGCCGTGGTAGAGTGGCAGCACGTAATCGTTAAGATCGACGAGCGTGACCTCCGCCCCACCCTCGCGCGCGGCCTGCACGGCGACGGCGAGAAACTTCCGATTCAGCGATTCGCGCCGGGCGCTGCCGGCGAAGGCGAGGATGCGGGGGGAGGTGGCCATGAGTTGAAGTGAACGTTTCCCGTCGTCGTCAGCAAGGTTGGATGGGCGCTCTGCAAACACCACCACCCCAACCGCCCCTTCCGCACACTCAGGAAATAGCCATTGCCGACCGCGGCGGTGGAGAAATTTGAAGCGTTCACCTGCACTTCAAACGTCAGACCCTCACTCGCGGTCTGGAGATGAAGGAAATAGCTCCGACCGCCCTTGCCGTCACGCGTCTCCATTTTCACGATTTCACCTCCGAAAATCTTGGACCCAGGCTCTAGGTTCGCTCCATTGACCCACACCAGCGCCAACACCCCGGCAATAGCTAACAGCCCACCAGACAAAACCGATTTTATCGCCAACCCAAAAAATGCTAGGACGACATCAGATGATCCGCTGGTTTGCTTTGTCAGTCGAGGGCGGATCCAAACGTAATACACGATTGCGACCCCCACTCCCGCGAGGGCGCAGAAGAAGCACAGGGGTAGCCAAGTCTCCTCCGAAACCAAGAAACGGGGACTACGCACTCGCAACCCTAGCGCCGCTAAAGCTGTCCCGCACAACCACCAGTCGATCCGTCTGACGGAATCACGGGACAGCCCAAAAGGCATGGCATCACCCCAGCGACTTCAACAATCGCTCCAGCTCCGCGCGTTTCGCTTTTTGATCGGCGAGTTGTTTGCGCGCGCCTTCGAGCACCGCGGGCGGGGCTTTGCTGACGAAGGCTTCGTTACTGAGGCGGGTCTCGGTGCCAGCGATGTGCTTGGTGATCTGCTCGAGTTCCTTGGCCATGCGCACTTTTTCGGCGCCGACATCGACGGTAGACGCGAGGTCGAGATAGAGCGTGCCGAGCGTGGTGACCACGGCGGGCGCGCCGTCGACTTTCTCGCGGCGCTCGATGCTCGCGGCGCCGCACATGCGGGTGAGCTTCGCGAGGTTGTCCTCGACGAGCTTCCACTCGCGGTCGCCGGTGATAAAGAAGAACTTCACGTCGCGGCGGCTGGCGAGATTGTGGTCGGCCTTGAGGGCGCGGGCCTTGGAGCAGAACTCCTTGAGCGTCTCGACGCTCGCGGCGGCGGCGCTGTTGAGCACGAGGCCGTGCAGCACGGCGGCATTGGCCACCTGCGAGGCGTTGTCGAGGTGGGCGTCCTCGATGAAGCGACCCTCGGGGCCGTAGCCGAGTTGGTGCCAAAGCTCCTCGGTGATGAAGGGGATGAACGGATGCAGCAGCAGCAACGTCTGGCGCAGCACGAGGTCCTGGATCGCGAGGCAGGTGGTCTTCGTGTCGGGGTCTTGGAGCTTCGACTTCGAGACCTCCACGTACCAGTCGCAAAAATCGTTCCAGAAAAACGCGTACAGGGCCTGCACGGCGGTGCTGAATTCAAAGTCCGTGAAGCAGCGATCGACCTCGCGCGTCGTTGCGAGGAGACGCTGGAGGATGGCGTGATCGTCGGCGTCAAATTTCCCGGGGGAGAGCCGCGCGAGGATGGTAGAGAGCGAGGAATTGTCGCCCGACTCACCGCTCATCTGGCGGAAGCGGGACGCGTTCCAGAGCTTGTTGCAGAAGTTTTTGCCGCCTTCGATGCGATCCTCTTGGAACCGGATGTCCTGGCCCTGCGGCGCGATGGACACGATGCCGAAGCGCAGACCGTCCGCGCCGTATTTGGCGATGAGATCGAGCGGATCGGGGGAGTTGCCGAGCGACTTCGACATCTTGCGGCCCTGCTGGTCGCGGATGATGCCGGTGAAATAAACGTGCTTGAACGGAATGCGGCGCTCGATCGGCTCGCCGGGCCGCATAAACTCGAGGCCGGCCATGATCATGCGCGCGACCCAGAAGAAAATGATGTCCGGACCCGTCACGAGCGTCGTGGTGGGATAGAAATAGTCGAGGCCCTCGGCCTTCATCTTGTCTGCGTCCGGCCAGCCCATCGTCGCAAACGGCCAGAGCCACGACGAAGCCCACGTATCGAGGACGTCGTCCTCTTGAATCCAGTTTTCCGGATCGGCGGGACCGGCAAGCGAGACGTGCACCTTCGTGCCGTCCTTCAGGTCGGCCTCGGTGAGCTTTTCCTTGTCCACGCCCTTGCGGTACCACACGGGGATACGGTGGCCCCACCAGAGCTGGCGGCTGATGCACCAATCCTGGATGTTTTCGAGCCAGTGGAGGTAGACTTTGCTCCAGCGCTCGGGGTGAAACTTGATGTGGCCATCGCGGACGGCGGCCTTGGCCTCCTCGATGCGCGGATAGCGCAGCCACCACTGCCACGTGAGACGCGGCTCGATCGGCACGTCGGCGCGCTCGGAGTAGCCGACATTATTCGAATACGGCTCCTCGGCGACGAGAGCGCCGCGCTCCTTGAGGAGTTCAGCGGCCTTCTTGCGACCCGCAAAGCGATCGAGGCCCGCCAGCTCGGGGCCGGCGAGGTCGTTGAGTTTACCATCGGCCTCGAGGACATCGATGATCGCCAGCTTGTGGCGCTGGCCAATTTCAAAGTCGGTCTTGTCGTGTGCGGGCGTGATCTTGAGCGCACCGGTGCCGAACTCCTTGTCGACGGAGGCGTCGGCGATGATCGGAATTTCCGCGGCAGGCCCGAGAGCGCGGCGCACCGTCTTACCCACCCAGCCTTCGTAACGCGGATCGTCCGGGTGAACCGCGATGGCGACGTCGCCCGGGATGGTCTCGGGACGCGTGGTCTTGACCTCGACGAACAAGCCGGGAGCGTCGGTGCGCTCATAGCGCACGCGGTAGATGAAGCCATTGACCGGCTTCATGATCACTTCCTCGTCGGAGAGTGCGGTCTGCGAGGCCGGGCACCAGTTCACCATGCGCTTGCCGCGGTAGATGTTACCCTTGCCAAAGAGGTCGACGAACGCCGTGAGCACCGCCTTCGAGTAATGCGGGTCCATCGTGAACTGCGTGCGATCCCAGTCGCACGAGGCACCGAGCGCGCGGAGCTGCTCGAGGATCTTGCCGCCCTTTTCCTCGCGCCACGTCCACACCTTTTCCAAAAACTTTTCGCGGCCGTAGTCGCGACGGGTTTTCTTTTCCGTCTGGCGAATCTGCTTCTCGACGACGTTTTGCGTGGCGATGCCAGCGTGGTCGGTGCCGGGGAGCCAGAGCGCGGAGCGGCCTTCCAAACGCGCGCGGCGGATGAGGATGTCCTGGATCGTGTTGTTGAGCACGTGGCCCATCGTGAGCACACCCGTCACATTCGGCGGCGGAATGACGATGCTGTACGGGTCCTTGCCGGGCGTGACCTTTCCGGCAAACGCCTGCGCGGCCTGCCACGCGGCATACCACTTTTTCTCAACGTCACGGGATTCGTAGCTCTTGGTGATTTCGGCCATCGGTCAATACGGGTTCGGAATCGAGAAGAAAACCCACGCCGGTCCGGCGATGCAAGCGTGGCGTTGGGCCCTTCCAGCATTCAATCTGGGGGATTGCCTATTTGCACCCGGTTATAGCTTACTGATTGTCGACTCATGCCCGCCCTTCAACCGCCGCCCGCCACGGACCGCCTCCGCTTCACTGGAGAGGTGCCCGTTCCCGCCCGGCTGGCCGCGTGCAAGGAGTTCTTAAAGCAAGAGATGACGGTCTTGCGCGAGCGGCATCAGGCCGGGGCCACCGGGCTATCCATCGTCCATGGCCGGACGGCCATCATCGATGCCCTGCTCATCCACCTTTTCGACTACGCCTGCGAGTCCTACACCCGGACCAAAGGCCCCCTGCCCGCCCCGGTCTCTCTCCTCGCCCTCGGTGGCTATGGTCGCGGGGAATTGAGCCCGCTCAGCGATATCGACGTGATGTTTCTCTTCCCCACGAAGACGAAACCCGCCGCCGCCAAGCCCCTGCAGGAGCACCTCACCAACGAGATTCTCTACATCCTGTGGGACTGCGGCCTGAAAGTCGGCCACTCCACGCGGACCATCGACGAGGCCTTTGACGAGGCGCGAAAGGAAATCCAGTCCAAGACGGCCCTACTCGAGGCCCGGCTTATCGCGGGCTCCACCAAGCTCTACGATACTTTTTCGCAGGCCTATCACAGCTACTACGTCACCGAAGACCCCAAGGGCTACATCGCCGCCCGCCTCGACGACCAAAACAGCCGCCGCGCGAAGTTCGCTAATACGGTTTTTAACCAGGAGCCCGATATCAAAAACGGCGTCGGCGGCCTGCGTGACTACCAAAACGCCGTGTGGATGGCCCGGGTAAAGCTCGGCATCAGCACCATCGACGAGCTCGCCGCGCAAAGCTACCTGCGCGCCGACGACCTCGCGGCGTTTCGTCGCGCTTACGATTTCCTGCTTCGCGTCC
Source organism: Opitutaceae bacterium (assembly GCA_965227745.1). Taxonomy (GTDB): domain Bacteria; phylum Verrucomicrobiota; class Verrucomicrobiia; order Opitutales; family Opitutaceae; genus GAS368. The sequence continues at coordinate 2,499,115 of OZ245769.1, forward strand.
GCAACGACCTCCACTTCATGAGCACCCGCGCCACGGATGTCATGAACTTGGACCTCCAACCGCGCATCGCGCAAAACCTCGGCTACACCGAAGTCGAGATGCTCGCCCGCGTGGAGAGCTTCATGCAGGACTACTACCGCGCGGCGAAGACGATCTTCCGCGTGTCCCGCCTCGTCGAAGATCGCCTCGCACTGAGCATCGGCCGCGGCGGCAGCGGCGCGGCGCCCGGCAGTTTGCGTGAGCGCCTGCGCGTCACCCGTTTCAGCCGCGCCACGCACGTCGATGGCTTCGTCGTGCGCGGTCGAGAGCTCGCCGCTGGGACGCCCGAGGTCTTCATCGACGACCCGGTGCGGCTCCTGCGCGTCTTCCGTCACAGTCAGCAGCTGGAGGTCCCGATCGATTTTCACCTCGCCCAGCTCATCCGCGACTCCCTCCCTCGCCTGACCAAGGAAGTCGCCCACTCCACCGACGCCTCCGTGTGCTTCATGGCGATCATGTCGGAGTTGGGGGCCGTGCACCCGGTCTTGGAGAAGATGCACGAGCTCGGGGTGCTGGGCCGCTTTATACCCGAATTCGATGCGCTCACCTGCCTCGTGCAGCACGAGTATTATCATCGCTATACAGCCGATGTACACACGCTGAATGCCATCCGGGAATTGGACCGCGTTTTCTCCGAGGCGGAGCCCATCACCCTCAAGTACCGGGCCGCAATTCACGAAAGCACCGCCCCCGCCCTGCTCTATCTCACGCTGCTCCTCCACGACATCGGCAAGGCGGAGTCGATTCAGGGGCATTCCGAGAGCGGCGTACGCTTGGCGGAGCCTCTCCTAGAACGGTTTGGGGTATCTCCCGAAGGACGCAAATTAGTGTCTTTCACTATCAAAAATCATCTAGCGATGGCACGCTTCTGGCAGAAGCGGGACGTAGATGATCCCCAGACCTCCACAGCCTTCGCCGACCTCGTGGGCGACACCGAGCGCCTGCGGCATCTTTACGTCCATACGTTCTGCGATGCACGCGGCACCGCCGTCGATTTGTGGAATAGTTACAAGGACACGTTGCACACCACCTTATATCGTTCCACGTTTGAGCGACTTAAGCTTGGCGCGGCGCTCGAAGCCAGCCATCAGGAAAAGAAGAAAATGACCCAACAGGAACTCATCGCGAAAACCATCCCCGGGATCAGCGCCGACGAGATCAATGCGCACTTCGGCCTGCTGCCGGATCGGTATTTCGTGCACACGGATTCGGCCGAAATCGCGCTGCACATCCAGATGGTGAATCGCCTCTTTAAGTCGATCACCGCCGCCGATTCCGTCGGTTCGCTCAAGCCCGTGATCGAGTGGAAGGACGACCTGAACCGGTCTCTCACCGTGGTCAATGTCGTCACCTGGGACCGCGCCGGCCTCTTTTACAAGCTCGCCGGGGCCTTCAGTGTCGCGGGCCTGAGCATTCTCGGCTCCAAGGTCATCTCCCGCACCGACCACATCGCCATCGACACCTTCTACGTCGTCGAGCCGGGCCGCGGTGTCGTGCAAAGTGCCGCCGCCCAGGAAAAATTCGCCCGCACCATCGAGGAAGCCCTTGTTGCCAACAAGGATCTGCTCCCTGACATCATCACGCAGGCCAAGAAGATCGCCTCGTCGCGCTACCTCGCCTCCTCCACGGGCGAAATGCTCCACAGCTCATTTCCTCCCACCGTCGAGGTGTACCACGAACTCTCGATGCAGCGCACGATCGTCGAAATCCAGGCGCGCGACCAGATCGGTCTCCTCTACCGCCTCGCGAAGACCATTTCCGACCACGCTTTTGATATCACGTTCGCCCGTATCGGCACCGAGCGCGGTGTGGCGATCGACACCTTCTACATCGAGAGCGCCAACCATGAGCCAGTCGACAGCACGGATCGCCTCGTCGCCTTGCGCGATGCCCTCGCGGAAGTGATCGCCCCGGCGCCTGCGCCGGCGGTGACGAAGTAAACCGTCGTCCGCTTTTGCGAGTTGCGGCCTGATGCCGCCTCTTGGTTTGCTCCCGCCGTGCCTCCTCGCGCCGCATCGCCGTCCCAATCTTCGGCTTCAGGTACCGTTGCTTCGGCCCCACCGTCGCCGGACTTGGTGCCGGCGCTCTACAAGATCGTCTCGCTCCTCACGCAGGTCGACGATCCCCAAGTCGCGCTGCGGACGATGCTCGATCTTTTCGTCGCCACGTTTCACGCCGACGCCGGTTCCATTGCGCTCGTCGCTTCCGATACGCTGCACTTGGAAACCGAAGTGCAAACTGGTTTGCCCGCCGGCATGGCCTACGCCGATCTTAAGCTCGGCCACGGCATCACCGGCTGGTGTGTGTTGAATCGCCGTTCGCTGCTCGCGACCGATGTCTCGCAAGAGCCGCGCTACATCGCGGTGCGCTCCGCCGCCCGGTGCGAGATGGCGGTGCCCATGATCCACGACGATCAGGTGATCGGTGTGATCGATCTCGAGAGCGACATCGTCGGTGGCTTCACCTACGACGATATCGCCAAGCTGGAAACGCTCGCGGCCGAGGCGGCTCGCGTGATGCACCAGCTTTGGACGCTGGTTCACCTCCGCTCCAAGGCCCGCCAGCTCGAATCGCTGATCACGGCCGGCCAGTCGCTCGTCACCAAATTCGAGGAGCAAGAGCTTTTCGACACCCTCACCCGCGAGGCGCGCCACATGATGCAGGTGCGCGCCGCCGCGCTCTATCTTTACGACGCCCCGTCGGCCACGGTCGTGGTCGGTTCGTACACGAGCAGCCAGGTGCTCGCGATTGGCACCGAGCCGCAGCCGCTCAGTTCGTGCTTCACCGGCGTCGCGATTCACACGCGCCGGCAAGTGGCGTTTCTCGATTTGCAATCGGCGGAATTCCTCGATCTCACCGATGTCCCGCCCGACCCCGAGTTGCGTTCTGTGCTGGTGAGCCCGCTGATGTTCGAAGGCGAAGTGCTCGCGGTGCTCGCGGTCTTCACCGACAAGACCCACCGCTTCGACAACGACGAGAAACGCCTCTGCGCCGCGCTCGCGAGCCTAGGCGCCGTCGCCCTCCAAAACGCCCGCCTCTACGCGCGTGTCTTCAAGAGCGAGGATGTCCTGCGTAAAAACGAGCGCCTCACCACGCTGGGCCTGCTCGCCGCCGAGATCGCGCACGAGATTCGCAATCCCCTCACCGTCCTCAAGCTCCTCCACGGCGGCCTCGACATCGACTTTCCCGCGGGCGATCCGCGCCGCACCGATATGCGCGTGATCGGCGAGAAGCTCGACCAACTCGAAGCGATCGTCACCCGCGTCCTCGGTTTCGCCAAAGCCCCTACCAGCCTGCACTCGCGTTGGTCCCTTTCCGATATCGTCGAGGATACGCTCGTGCTCGTGCGCCTCAAGCTCGCGCAGAGCAAGGTCTCGCTGCATTTCGCCCCGCCCCCGGCCCCCATCTTTGTCGAAGCCCACAAGGGCCAGATCCAACAGGTCCTGCTCAACCTTCTCCTCAACGCCACGCAGGCCATGCCCGAGGGCGGCAGCATCACCCTCACGGCCAGCACGGCGGACACCTCCGGCGCGCATCTCGCCATCCTCGATGTCACCGACACCGGAACCGGCATTCCGGAAAACATCCGCGACCGCGTCTTCGACTCCTTCCTCTCCGGTCGCCCCGACGGCACGGGCCTCGGTCTCGCCATCGCCAAGCGCATCCTTCTCTCGCACCACGGCGATATCACGCTGCTCACCACGAGCCCCGCGGGCACGACGATGCGCCTCGCCCTCCCCCGCGCGAAGTAGTTTTCAACAACGCCCGAGTATTTTCACGACAACTGTAGCCGGTAGCCAAGAGCGCCAGTCAGTCGACGGAAGAATCACTCGCAGGCGCCCTCAGTTACAACTCTCTCAATCTACTCTCGTCTGCTGCGCCATGTCTTCGCCGGTCCCACCTGTCTCTCCCGCGCCCACCCCGGCACAGCCCGTACCGTCGTCGCCGGCGGACCGCGCGCGGTTGAAACGGCAGATGCTGGCACTCGGCTTCACCTTAATTCTCGGCGGCCTCGTGGTGCTCGCGTTTCTGGACCGCATCCATCCGGCCCTGCGCATCATCATCGGCCTCGGCGATCTGATCGGCGGAGCGGTGTTGCTCCTCGTGGCGCGGCAAAAGTTCTCAAAGTAACCACGGCGCTTCGTCGCGAGTCGCCTCTTCTGTGTAAGTGCAGATGTGGCTCCCGATTCGCGCCCTCTCGCCCGCCACCCCTGTATCCTGTCGTCCGTCCCCTGTCGCCTGTCTTTTTATCGTCTGTCCCCCCTGCCCACCTGTCCTCTGATCTCTGCCTCCTGTGACCAGACCGTCCCTCAGCCTTTGGCCGGCTGAAGTTTGAAATCCACCATCAGATCGGTCGCGATCTTTTCGAGATCAGCCCGCACCGCCGCGATGCTGGCCGAGGCGGGCACAAGCACGGTCGCACGGGCTTGAAACAGCGTCCCGCCGCCCATTGGCGCGCTGACACGCTCGGAGGAAAGTTCTTCGACATTCACGCCATGCAGAGCGAAGACGCCGGACACGCTGCGCAAGATTCCCGGACGATCCTGCCCGACGACCTCGACGACCGCGACCGCCCCGGCGACCTTGGCCGCCGCGCCCGTCTCCGAGTGGACGAGCACGCGCAGCCCATCTTTCTCCAGGCGATGCAACGCGCCCACAAGTTCGTCGACGCGCTCGCTCGCGACTTCGACGCGCAACAGGCCCGCGAATTGCCCACCGAGGTGACACATGCGGCTCTCCAGCCAGTTGCCACCATGGTCCGCCACGCGCGAAGCCACCAATTGCACCAAGCCAGGGCGATCCGCCCCGATAACCGTCATGACAAGCGTCGAAAGCATTCGGCAAAGTTGAAGCGCTCGGTGCGATGCGGCAATCGCGAAGACTCGTCCCTCAACTCAACCTAGGCCTTCAGCGTTTCCATTCTCCCTGTGACATTTTTTCGATGGCGGGTGTAATTAGGTGAGATGACTGACGAAGCCCAACTCCTCCGCCGCTACGCTGAGACCGGCGCGGAAGAGGCGTTTACCGAGGTGGTGCGCCGCAATCTCGATTTCGTGTACGCGACCGCCCACCGGCACCTCGCGGACGGTCATCTCGCGCAAGATGTCGCACAAACCGTCTTCATCGATCTCGCGCGCAAGGCCAGCGCGCTTTCCCGTCACCCCGCCCTCGTGAGCTGGCTCTACACGAGCACGCGCTTCGCCGCGCTGAAAGCGATCCGCTCCACCCAGCGTCGCCAAGCGCGCGAAAAACAGGCTCACCTCATGCAACAAACCGAAGCCTCCGACCCGCCGATCCAATGGGAGCAACTGCGCCCTCTCCTCGACGAGGCCCTGCAGCAGCTCGATGAGACTCACCGCGCCGCGATTCTGCTCCGCTACTTCCGTGGACTGCCCTTCGCCGAGGTCGCGACCACGCTCGCCATCAACGAGGGCGCTGCCCGCACGCGCGTCAGCCGCGCGCTCCACAAACTCAGCCAACTCCTCGCGCAGCGCGGCATCCGCTCCACCTCGGCGGCGCTCGGCCTCGCCCTCGGTAGCCAGCCGCTCCTCGCCGCGCCCGCCGGCCTCGTCGCCACGCTCTCCGGCACCGCCGTAGCAGCCGCGCTCACCGCCGGCCCGGTCGGCCTCGGCCTTTTCGAATCTCTGCTGCTTATGAACAAATTGAAACTAGCCGCCGTCGGGGTGCTTGCCCTTGCCGGCCTCGCGACCGCCGTCATCGAGGTCCGCGCCAACCGCGCGCTCAATGCAGAACTCCGCGCCGTCACCCCTGCGGAAGTCACACAATTACAGACCGAGAATCGCGAACTACGCGCGGCGGTCGCGAAACTCTCCACCGGCAATCCCGACCTCGGCGAGCTCACCCGCCTCCGCGCCCGCATTGCCACGCTCAAGGCGCGCCCGCCTGGCGTCACCGACGCCGAGCTTCATCCGATGCGAAACCTCGGCCGCGCCACGCCCGCCGCCGCGATGGAGACTTTCGTCTGGGCGATGATCAACGAAGACCTCGACCTCGCTGCGAGCTACCTGGTTTTTAGCGACGACACGCCGGAGAACCGCGCGGCCTTCATGGCGAATTTTAGCGAGGCGGTACGGGCTCGCTATCGCACACCCGAGCGGCTGTGCGCGCAGGCGTTTTTCAATCTCGGTTTCAAAAACGGCGGCGACATCCCCGAAGCGCTGCAAATCGTCAAAACCAAGGCAGCCGAATCTCCCACCCAGATCAAAGTCCAAGCCTGGCTGCGCCTCGTGTCCGGAAAGGAAATCCCGTTGGAAACGATCTATCAATTTCGCGAGGATGGCTGGACCAACAAAGCGATTGCCCTCCTGAGCCCCGCCCACCTCCCCATCGTGCGCGCGCGGATCAATCCCATCACCGGCGATCCCATCTTGCCGCCAGTGCCGCTGGCGACAGCGAAGCCATGAGACGCTCCACTCTCATCCAAGTCGTTCTCGCGAGCGTCGTCGCGCTCGCTGCCGGAACGGCGCTCGCGCTCTTGCACCGCGAAAACTCGCGCTTGCAACGCCAACTCGCCAACCGGCCGCCGCACCAACCTGCTATCGCTGCGTTCCGCGAGGAAAACGCCCAACTGCACGCCCTCGTCGATCTCGCGACGCGCGATGCCGCCGCGGCCGCAGCTATGACGCAGATCCAGTTGAAACAAGCCCGCACGGAAATCGCAGGTCTCGAGAAAAGTGCGGCTGAAATCCGCCTCGCCGGCAGTGAGCAAGCTGCCCGCGAGGCCTCCGCCTTGGACACCAACCGCGACCCCCGCCAAGGGCTCACCCGGCTGACGTATTTTCAAAACATGGGCCGAGCCACTCCCGCCGCCGCAGTCCAGACCGCCGTGTGGGCCGCGATGCAGGGCGACAAAGACCTACTCTCGCAAATCGCCATGCTACCACCCGAGGCCCAGAAGCAGGCCGAGGCCCTCATCGCTCGCTTGCCGGAAAACCTCCGCGCCCAATGGACTCCCGACAAACTCGCGACGCTGTGGCTGGCGAGCGTGGCGGATGACATCCCCGCGATGCAGATCGTCAGGGAAGATTTTCAGGACGCCGCGCACGCCACCGTCACCACGCGCATCTCCCGGGAAGACCAAACGGACACGGTGCAACTACGCCTGACTCCGACCGGGTGGGCGCTCGTTCTTCCTAAGAACGCGATCGCCAAGCTGGAGCGAAAAATGGGCGCACTGGCAGCACCCAAACCGTAAGCCAGCCTTCCACTTATTCCTCCAACTCGACGTTCCAGTACGCGACATCGAGGAAGTCTTTCCAGACTTCGTGGTGCTTCTGGTTGCCGAGGACCAGGGAGATCACGGGACGCCACTTCGGGCGCACCGGCTTGCGGATGAGGCGCATGTGGGCCTCGTGAGGAAGGCGGTTGGCCTTGCGCGAATTGCACTTGATGCACGAGCACACGATGTTCTCCCACGTGGTCTTGCCGCCGTAGGCACGCGGGATGACGTGGTCGAGATTGAGCTGCTCGCGGGGCAACTGGCGCGAGCAGTACTGGCAGGTGGCCTTGTCGCGCTCGAAGACATTGTTGCGCGTGAGCTTCAGCTCCTTGCACGGGAGGCGGTCGAAAAACGTGAGGAGGATCACGCGTGGCAGGCGGATCACGCGGCTCGGCGTGTGCACGGTCTCCAGCGCGGCGACCGGCGGATTGTTCGCGGAGAAATCGATCCAATCGAGGAGGGCGAAGGTCCGAAAATCATCGTCGTGATGATGAACGACCTGGGCGTGACCGCGGGCGAGAAGCCCAAAAGCGCGTCGCGCACCGATGACATTTACCGCCTGCCAGAGGCGGTTTAAGACCAAGACCGGCTGATCTAGGGCAACATCCACGGGGCCATGGCAATAGTGCGGCCAACCTCGGACTGTCAAGGGCGAGCCCGTGGCGTCATCGATTTGTCGCGAAAACGGAGCATCAATAGGCACAACGGGTAGGCGGTTCACCCAACCCTCCCTTCGAACGCACATTTTATGCCCGATTTTTAAAGCGGTGGCTACCAGAGTGAAACCGCCATGGATGATGACGCCGCTCTACTACATCGCTACGCCGAGGAGAAATCCGAGGCGGCGTTTGCGGAGTTTGTACACGGTCGGATCGCGCTGGTCTACGCGGTCGCGCTGCGAAAAGTCGGCGGCGATAGGCACCTGGCGGAAGACGTCGCGCAGCGGGTGTTTGCCGAGGCCGCGAAATCGGCGGCTTCCCTCGCCCAACACCCGGCGGTCGTCGGCTGGTTGTTTAAGAGCACGCACTACATCGCGACGCAAGTCGTGCGCACCGAGCACCGCCGGAAAGCGCGCGAGGAAAAGGCGGCAACCATGAATGAAATGCTTTACCACGACGAGGCGGTCTCGGAGATCGAGTGGGAGCGGCTGAGGCCAGTGCTCGACGATCTCGTGAGCGAGTTGGGCGAGCGAGATCGCGCGGCGATACTATGGCGCTTTTTCGAAGGGCACTCGCTCGCCGAGATCGGCGCGCGGCTGCAGCTCTCCGAGGCGGGCGCTCGTTCGCGCGTGGAGCGAGCGGTGGAGAAGTTGCGCCACGCACTAGCGAGGCGCGGCGTGACTTCGACCGCCGTGGCCCTGAGCGGGGCGCTGGCGCAGCAGGCGGGTTTCGCGGCCCCGACCGGGCTAGCAGTTACCGTCACGAACGCGGCGCTGGCTGGAGCCGCCAGCATGGCAGCGCCATCGGCTCTCGCAGTCTTTATGAGTGCCACCAAGACCGCCTTCGCCGGCTCCGCATTCCTCAGCCTCGCCGGGGTGCTGATGCTTTCCTCCGTAAGCGTCGCTTTCTATCAAGCCAAGACTGCTAACGCGGCAGAGACGGCTCACACCGCGCTGGTCGCGCGCTATCAGACGGAGAGCGCAGCACTCAAGGAGCTGGAGCGCACGGCGCGTGACGCGCAGCAACGCCTCACTGAAGCCCGCGCCCGCGCTGAGGCGTCGGGCTCAACTGCCGCGAAGATCAGCCCTGCGTCCGGCTCCGTCACATCGACCGCGGCGGAACGCGATCCGGCGACGGATGCGCGAAAGTTTCTCGCCGCCATAGGCGAGGCAGGACGCAACGACGTGAGAAATCTCCTGCGCCGCCAAATTGCCACGGCCTATACCTTGATGTGGCGCGATGCCGGGCTCACCACCGATCAGCATGTCGCGTTTGAACGACGTCTCGTGCAATACAGCATGGAGCACCTCCACTTTACCTCGGGTGGCCTCGGCACCGACCCTGCCCACGATGAGCTACCGGACGACGAACTGCGCACCTTATTTGGCGAAGACGGCTTTCGCCGCTGGCGGGAGGCCGGGAGGAAAGGCGAGGCTTACAGTTGGGTTAACGGCCTCGCCCTTCGACTCAACGCCGATGCCTCCGCCGCTCCCCTCACGGCCGAGCAAATGAACGCGCTGGTCGGCGTGGTCGCGCGCCACAGCCCGCAATTTCTAGAAGGCGGCGAGATCGAGGCGGCCAAGGTGAATTGGACGGCAGTTAGCAATGCAGCCCAGTCGATGCTTTCACCTTCGCAGTGGCGGCAGACGCAAGCGTGGGTGCTAAAGCAAGAGGTCGAACGCGAGTTCGCGGCGCTTAAAACGAAGGAGCCAAATCGATGACTAAACGCTTTTGGAGTGCGCTCATTTTGGTTGGGTTCGCCGTCTCAATTTTTGAAATCGTCTCCACGAGGCACGACCGCCAGCGGACTAACTCTGAGATCGATGATCTATATGGAAAGCTGGCTCAACTGCGCGATGCCACAGCGCGCGCCCAAGCGTCACTCGACGCGGCTGAAAAACCATTGGTTGAGATGCCAACCAAATTATCCCCACCTCATGAGGTATCCCCGAATACCAACGCCGCGACTGCACTCGCGTTACCGGCGGATGATGGCCTGATCCTCACTCATCATCCGGCGCTGCGCGCCAAGTTCGAGCGATCTATCCGAACCGATTTGCAGAACCGTTATGCGGCGTTTTTTCAGCGCGGGAATTTATCGAATGAAAAAATCGATAAAATTCTCAACCTAATGGTTCGCGATGCGGAGAACGAATTGGATTTGCAAGGAGCCGCCGCGGCTCGAGGAGTGGACCTCGATACCCCAGGCGGAGCGAGATTGCGTGAGAAGCAGTGGACGGAATTGCTCGCCGCCGAGAAGGCGATCCTCACACCGGAACAGTATGAGGAGTTCCAACAGTTGCAGCGTAGAGAAGGCGTGCGCCCCGCTATCGATGAATTGACCAGCGTGGTACTCTTCACCGGCCCTTTTACGGCGACGCAAATCGAACAACTACTGCAGGTGATGGCGGAGTGCAGCCCTGAGTACCGAGCAGGCGGACGCGCCGTGGCCGATACGATCGATTGGCAAGAAGCGCTGCCACGTACCGCCTCACTTTTACCCGAACAGCAATATATGGGTGTGCTGGCTTACGCGAACGTCATTCGGCGCTTCCAACAAGTGGGCGATAAAGTGAAGCAAGGGCCGGAGCCGGTCGCGCCGGGGAAATAATTGCCGGGGCGCTTTTCGAGCGCCCCATCAGGAGCTTCCGAATTACTGCGGCGTGACTGTTGCGTGGTCGCCGTGCGCCGCCACCACGCCCCGAGGCGGCGCGTGGAAAAGCGCCGCTCTCTCCCTTCGGCTCAGTCCGCCTGCTTCGCGTGCTCCTCGGTGGCGAAGGCGGGGGCGAGCGCGATGCTCTTCACCTTCACCCCGGTGAGCTTTTTCACGATGAGATCGGCTTCGGCTTCCGCGACGTCGACCAGCGTGTGGCGCTGGTGGATGTCGAGGGCGCCAACGACGTTGGCCGGTAGGCGCGTGACCCCGGCGATCTTGCCGACGATATCGGCAGGGGTGATGAGCTGTTTGCGGCCGACGTTGAGGAAGATCGTCTTCATGCCGGGCTCGCGTCCCGTGCGAGCGGGGCGCGCGTATTTGGATTTGCGCGCCGGCATATCGTCGCTGTCGCCCGCATCGTTATCGACCGGCGCAATGGTATCGGCGACAGCTTCGGCTGCGGCGGCGGCCGGAGATTTCACTGCGGCTTCGGTCAACGGAGCACTCGCAGTTTTCGCCGGCTTAGCCCACGCGGGGGCGGGCTTCACGGGTTTGGACGCGGGGGCAGGTGCGGGTGCCTCAGAGTACGCTGGCTTGGTGGCACCGGCGGGTTTCGTCGGGGCCGCCGATGTCGAGGGACCGGAGGCGCCCTGCATCATGCTGATGAGTGCCGAGCAAATATCGGTGCTCGCGTACCCCTGATCGAGCAGGCGGTCGATCATGCGGTCGTGCGGCTTGAATTTTTTCTCGTCCAGCGTGGAGCGGATTTTCTCGAAGAAGACATTCGTGCGCGCGTCTTCGACCTCGTCGAGCGAGGGGATCTTGCCACGGCGGATGTCGAGTTTGGCCCAGCGGACCATGCCCTGGAGTTTGTAGATTTCCTGGCCCGACACGAAGGTGAAGGCCTGACCCTTGCGGCCGGCGCGGCCCGTGCGGCCCACGCGATGGGTGTAGTCCTCGGCGTCGTTGGGGAGGTCGAAATTAAACACGACCTCGAGGTCATCCACGTCGAGGCCGCGGGCAGCGACGTCGGTGGCGACGAGAAACTCGAAGCCGCGGCGGCGGAATTTGTCCATCACGCGGTCGCGCTGCGCCTGCGAGATATCGCCGTGGAGGCGATCCGTCTGATACCCGCGCGAGTGCAGGTGCTCATCGAGATCGTCGACCATGATCTTGGTGCTACAAAAGATGATACCGTAGCGGAAATCGTTCACATCGATCAGGCGCGTGAGCGCCTCGATCTTCGAGCGACGATCGACCTCGAAATAAGTCTGCTCCACCTGCGGGCGGTTTTCGGCGACGGATTCGATTTTGATCCAGGCGGGGTCTTTCGAGTACCGGCTGATGAGATCCTGAATCATGCGCGGGATCGTCGCGGAGAAGAAGAGCAACTGGCGCGTCGCGGGCACTGACTTGAGAATGTGCTCGATGTCATCGCGGAAACCCATGTCGAGCATACGGTCGGTCTCGTCGAGGATGACCATCTTCAGTTGATCGAGCTTCATCGTGCCGCGCTCCATGTGGTCCATCACGCGGCCCGGCGTGCCGATCACGACTTGGGCACCCGCAGCGAGGGCACGAAATTGGCGCTCATAACTCTGGCCGCCGTAAATCGGCACGCCCATCACGCCGCGCTTAAAGAGCGCGATCTTGCCCGTCTCCTCCGCCACCTGCACCGCGAGTTCGCGCGTCGGGCAGAGGATGAGAATTTGCACCGCGCGAATCTTCGGATCGACTTTCTCGATGGCCGGAATCGCAAACGCGACGGTCTTGCCCGAGCCCGTCGAGGACTGGCCGACGACGTCGCGGCCCGTGAGAATCGTCGGAATGACGGCCGACTGAATCGGCGAAGCCTCTTCAAATCCCATCTTATCGACGGCCTTTAAAATATCGGCCGAGAGGCCTAATTCCGTGAAACGGAGTTTTTCCATGCCGCACCATACCTGCGATTCCTCCGCGCAGCGAGCCCGCATTATCCCCGTTTCGTAAAAATCGACGTCCTGAGCGGCTAATATCAGGCACTTACGCGATCTAGGGTGTTGGGAATCTTGAAGGCGCGGTCCGCCGCCGCATGATCCTACTCCGTTCTTTGGATACATACGCCTAAGTTGTCGCCGCTTCCTCGGTGACAGCACGGGGGACCCAAAATTCCGTCGCGCACTCTGCGTGGCGGACGGGGCGAACGGCGGCGCGCAAGCGCAGCCAAGGTGACTTCCTAGCACCGAGCCCGTCAGCTAACCTCGTCGGCCATGGGAAGGGTGATCCACTAGGGCGCGCAGCTCGCGCGTCCCCACGGTCGCTCCAACGCAACCGCACTGCCATGCGCGCACGGGAACACCGTGAGCGCGGGCGGGGCTTTTCGGAGTCCTCCACCATGACCTCATCGGTCACTTCAACGCTCGCCTCATTTGGTTTCATCGGCGCGCTCGCGCACCTGCTCCTCGTCGGAGCGGGCCTCGTGTTCGCTGGTTTCGCCCTCGCCCCTCGTACCACTGCGCAACGCATCGTCTTTGGCGTCCTCGCCGGAGCCGCGCTCGCGTACGGGTTTATCGCGCCGGACCAGTGGTTCGAGCGCCTCGCACTCCTCGTCTTCGGGCTGATCTTCTCGCCATTGCTCCTCGGCAATGTGCTCATCCGCGAGGACCAGGTAGGCGTGGTCATCAAGAAATTTGCCGGCCGCAATCTGCCGCCCGGTGAACTCATCGCGCTGAATGGCGAGGCCGGCTATCAAGCCGACACGCTGCCGCCGGGCCTGCACTTCGGTTACGGTTTTTGGCAATTCCGCGTGGCCAAGGTCGCCGTCACGATCGTGCCGCAGGGCGAGATCGCGTGCGTGGTCGCGGCGGCCGGTGCGCAAATCCCGCCGGAGCGCCTGCTGGCGAAAGTCGTCGCGTGCGATAATTTTCAAAACGCGCGCGGCTTTCTCCTAGGCGGAGGTGAAAAGGGCCGCCAGCTCGGCGTGCTCACGGCGGGCACGTACCGCATCAACCCCGCGCTCTTCACCGTCATCACCGCCGACACCGCGCACCAGCACGGCATGGCGCCCGAATTACTGCTCGTGACGCGCATCTCGCCCGACATGGTGGGCATCGTCACCACGCTCGACGGGAAGCCCATCGACTCGGGCGACATCGCGGGCGGGCTGGTGCACGATCACGACAACTTCCAAAACGCGCAGATGTTTCTCGCGTCCGGTGGCCGTCGTGGCTTGCAGGAGCAAGTGCTCCTTTCGGGCGCGTGGAATCTCAATCCGTGGTTCGTGGGCGTCGAGCAAGTGCCGATGCTCAATATTCCCATCGGCTCTGTCGGTGTCGTGATCTCGTTCGTCGGGCTCGCGCACGAGGATGTGAGCGGCGCGGCGTTTAAACACGGCGACCTCGTCAACGTCGGCCACAAGGGCGTGTGGGTGAGCCCGCTCTATCCGGGCAAGCATCCCGTCAACACCCGCGTGATGAAAGTCGAGCTCGTGCCCACGACAAACATCGTTCTCAACTGGGCCAACCGCAGCGAGGCGCACCACTACGACGAGAAACTTTCGTCCATCACGGTGCGCTCGAAGGATGGCTTCGCGTTCAACCTCGACGTCTCGCAGATCATCCACGTCGGCGCGCTCGATGCGCCCAAGGTCATCTCGCGCCTCGGCTCGATGCAGAACCTCGTCGACCACGCGCTGCAGCCCATCGTCGGAAATTATTTCCGCAACTCGGCGCAGCACCACACGGTGCTCGATTTTCTCAATGCCCGCAGCGACCGCCAGGTGGAGGCCGCCGCGCACATCCGCATCGCGCTCGCCGCGTACGACGTGCAGGCCATCGATACGCTCATCGGCGATATCACGCCGCCCGTCGAGCTGATGAAGACCCAGACCGACCGCAAAATCGCGGAGGAAGAAAAGAAAACCTACGAGACGCAGGAGGCCGCACAGCGCCAGCGCCAGGAACTCGTCAAGGCCACCGCCCTCGCCAACATCCAGCAGCAGATGGTCGACGCCGACCAGGGTGTGCGCATCGCCGAGCTCCGCGCACAATCCGCCGTGCGCTCCGCGAATGGCGAGGCCGAATCCACGAAGCTCCGCGCGCTCGGCGAGGCCGACGCGATCCGCGCCACGGGTAATGCGAAAGCCGAGGCGTATCGCGCGGGTGTCGAGGCCCTCGGCGGCGCCAACTACACGGTGATGCAGCTCACGCAGATGCTCGCCGAAAAGAATGTCCGCATCGTGCCGGACGTTTCGGTCACGGGTTCGCAGGGCGGCGCCGGCCTGCTCGACTCCATGCTCGCGCTCCTCGTGCGCGAAAAGACCCAGGATCACGCCGCATAATCACCATGAGCCGCTCCACCCTCCTCCGCTGCGCCCTGCTCGGCATCGCGCTCTTTGGCACCGCGCTGACCGTGGCGTGGGTGGAGCGCGCTTCGGCGGCGTTCACCACGCCGCCTTCCCTCAGTCTCTCACTCGACTCATCCACCTTACTGGCTTGGCCCCTTGTCCATGTCCTCCTCTCACCATGACTCTCGCCCTTCGCAATTTATTTCTCGGCCGCGCTCGCTCGCTGTCCGACCACTCCATCTTCCACAAAGTTTCGCTCGTGGCGCTCTTCGCCTGGGTCGGACTCGGCGCGGACGGCTTGTCCTCCTCGTCCTACGGTCCCGAAGAGACGTTTAAGGCGCTGGGCGCCAATCACCATCTCGCGATCTTCGTCGCGCTCGCCTCGGTCGTCACGATCATCGCGATCTGCGCGAGCTACTCGCAGATCATCTCTTTGTTTCCCGCGGGCGGTGGCGGCTATCTCGTCGCGAGCAAGCTGCTCTCGCCGGCGGCGGGCGTCGTCTCCGGCAGCGCGCTGCTCATCGACTACGTGCTCACCATCACCATCTCGGTGGCGAGCGGCGCCGATGCGTTGTTCAGCTTGCTGCCAACGCAGTATCTCGAATGGAAACTCGCGTTTGCCGTGGCCGGTATCGTCGGGCTCACGCTGCTCAATCTCCGCGGCGTGCGTGAATCGGTGATGCTGTTTGTGCCGGTGTTCTTCGTCTTCGTGGGCACGCATGCATTCGTGATAATTTATGCACTCGTGTCGCACGCCTCGGGCATCGGCGGCATCGCCACGGCCACGGCGCATGAGGTGCACACGGTGTCGTCGCAGCTCGGCGTCTTCGGGCTGCTCGCGCTGTTGCTCAAAGCGTACAGCATGGGCGCAGGCACGTACACGGGCATCGAAGCCGTGAGCAACGGCCTGCCGATCTTGCGCGAGCCGCGCGTGCAGACGGGGCGGCGCACGATGGTTTACATGGGTGCCTCGCTCGCGATCACGGTGGCGGGTTTGCTGCTCGCGTACCTGCTCTATCGCGTCGAGCCCGCCGAGGGCAAAACGCTCAATGCGGTGCTCTTCGAAAAACTCACCGCCGCGTGGGCGCCGAGCGCCGGCTCCGGCTTCGTGTGGGTCACGCTCGCTTCCGAGGCGGCGCTGCTGCTCATCGCGGCGCAGGCGGGCTTTCTCGATGGCCCGCGCGTGCTCGCCAATATGGCGCTCGACCGGTGGTTCCCCACGCGCTTTGCCCATCTCTCCGATCGTTTCGTCACGCAAAACGGCATTCTCCTCATGGGCGCGGCGGCGCTCGCGATGCTCGTACTCACGCGTGGCTCGGTGGCGCTGCTCGTCGTGCTTTACTCGATCAATGTCTTCATCACGTTTTCGCTGTCGCAACTCGGCATGGTGATCCATTGGTGGCGCCAGCGCCGCACCGAGGCGCAATGGAAGCGCAAGCTCGCGATCAATGGCTTCGGCCTCGCCCTGACGACGTTCATCTTGATCTCGCTGACGGCCGTGAAATTCTTCGAAGGCGGCTGGGTGACACTCCTCGTCACCGGCGTGCTCGTGGCTGCGGCCTTTGCGATTAAGCGCCACTACCAAAACGTCGCCGTGCAACTCCGCCGACTCGACTCGCTCGTCGAGGTGCCCGCGAGTAATCTGCGTCTCGCCACGATCTCCGCCCCGCGCGCCGCTGATGGGATCGATCCGCACGCGCGCACCGCGATCCTGCTCGTCAATGGCTACAATGGCCTGGGGTTGCACACAGTGCTTTCGCTCCCGCGACTCTTCGGTGATACGTTTAAAAATCTCGTTTTCATCTCCGTCGGCTCGGTCGACGCCGGTAACTTCAAAGGCGCGGCCGAACTCGAGGCCCTCCGCACGCACACCGCCAACGAAGCCGAGCGCTACGCGGCGTGGGCGCGCGAACACGGCTACGGCAGCGCGACGTTTACCGGCTTGGGCCATGACGTGACCGATGAGGTGATGCGCCTCGCCAACGAAGCGCGGGCGGCGTTTCCGAATAGTGTCTTCTTCGCGGGCCAACTGCTCTTCGCTAAAGAGACGCGCCTCACGCGGCTGCTGCACAACCACACCGCGACGACGCTCCAGCATCACTTCTTCGCGGCGCAGTTGCCGTTTGTCGTGCTGCCGATTCGCGTATGAAACGAGCGGTCGGAAGTTTCCGGCGGAGCGGCGGGGTCGCGAGACCCCGCCCTCCAGCCCAAGCTCAGTAGGTTCCTCGGACCGCGAAGGTCCACGAGGCACCGGTAGTTTCGTTGCGCGTCCAGACCGGGGAGCTGGGGGCGACCCACTGCATGTTGATGTAGGGGGTGTTGAGGATGTTGCGGACGTTCGCGCTGAAGTAGACGCGATTGGTCAAGCGCACGGTGAGGCCGGAGTCCAGGTTGGTACGGTGGCGGCGGTAGCTGAGGCCGGTGTTGGAGAGCGGCACGTCGTCGGACCAAGTGGCGTTCACATTAGCCCCGATCCGCCACAGGGAATAGCTGAGGCCGCCGCTGAGTTGGTGGGGCGCGAGGTTGACGGTGATGATCTCGGCGTAGTTGCGGGTGTAGGCGGCGCGCACGTTGAGGCGCTTCAACACGCCGGGCAGGAACGACAGGGCTTGGCTGTACTCGACCTCCATGCCGCGGATCATGACGCGCGTGGGGCTGTTGCCCTTGGTCACGAAGCGGTAACTGGAGAGATCGTCGTCGCCATTGTAGCCGAAATCCTGCGCGGGGATCGTCTGGTCGATGTGCAGGTCTTTCACCGTATTCTGGAAGAGACTCACGCTGAGTTGCCCGACCGGCTCGAAGTAGTAGGCGAGGCGCGCGGCATAGTTCTGCGAGGTCTCGGGCTTCAGATTCGGATTCGGCGCGGTCACCGTTTGGTTCACATCGTTGATCGACCAGACGCCGGTGATGTTGGCGTAGGTGGGGCGCTTGATCGTGCTGCTGTAGCCGAGGTGGAGGCTGAGGTTTTCGTTCAGGTTGAACTTGGCGGAGCCGCTCGGGAACCAGTTGTCGTACTTGCCGGTGCGGTGGACCTTCGGCTGCGAGAGATATTGGTAAACCAAGCCGGGGATCGTCGTCGCGCGGCCGGAGGCAACGGGGAAGCCGGCGCGCACCACCTCGGCCGGGGTGCGAACGTCGAACTCGGTAGAATCCGTGTTGGTCTCCTCCCAACGGATGCCAGCGCGCAGCTTGATGTTGCGATAAAAAGTGTCGCCCATGAGGAAACCGGAGCGAACCTCCTCCTCGAAGCGTTTCCGATTGCCGATGTAGGCGGTGTAGAAATTGGCGGCCGGGAGATTTTGGCGGAAGGCCGCGGGATTGGACGTGTACAGTTCCTGAATCTTCGTCAGGTCGGGCATGAAGATATTGTTGCCCGAGATGGAGGTGATGCTGCCATCGGCGATCCCCAGGCTGTAGGGGTACGACGAGGGATAGTTGGCCCAAGCTCCGGTGGTGATGGGCGTGGTGCCCGTGCCAAGGTAATCAGCGCGCTTGGTCAACTGGTCGTCCTCGAACTTGCGGAGCTCGTAGCGATCCTTGTAGCCGGTCTTCCACACAAAGGGCAGGACCAGCTTGGTGCGGAGCGTGGCGATGAGTTCGCCCGTGATGAAATCGGAGCGGGAGAAGCGGCCGTCATTGATGCTTGCGGCCGGGCTCGTGAAACTCGCGCCGCTGGCGATATCGGGACCGGAGATCTGCGTGAAGCGCCAGTCGGTGGACTCGGCGGAAGAACGCTCGGCGTGGAAATTAACGCCGTTGGCCGTGGGGGTGTTGGTGTCGCGGATGGCGTGGCGGCGGACGTACGGGTCGTACCAGCTCGTGGCGTCGGTATAGGCGAGCTTGCCCTCGAGTTCGAAGTTGCCGGCTTTGTATTCGAACTTGGGCAGGATGTAGAGCGCCTCGCCCATCTTGGAAACCGCCACGGGATTGACCTGCACATTGGCGCCGGTCGCGGTGTTGAAAGAAACGAGGGGATTGGCACCGACGACGGTATTGCGCGCGCCGGTGTTAAACGTGACGGTGCGCTGCGGCGTCCAGAGATCGGTGTAGTTGTAGATCGTGCTGAGAGAGAGCGCGAGGGACTTGTTCACCTTGAAATCGGTGGTGAGCGTGGTGGCGAAGCGCTTGTTGAAGCGCGGCGCGTGCTGGAAGCTCAGGGCCGTGATGACCTCGGGGCGCGGATCGGCGGCGGTCGGGGTGCGATTGTACGTGAGCGTGGAGATAAGCGTCTCCTGATAGACATTGGACTCGCTCACATTGAACACGACACCGAGGCGCTTACCTAAAAAGATGTCCGAGTACTCGAAGATCCCACCGGGGCGAATTTTGCGGTACGAGCCGGAGTCGTACGGGCCGGCGGTCTTGTTGAGCGTAAACTCCTCGGAGTGCATCGCAATATTGCCCTGCCAGGAGATACGGCGGCCGGCGCGGTCAAAGGCGCGCTTCGTCCTGAGATTGATCGTGCCGGCCGGGGAATTGGCATCGACGTCGGCGCTGACAGTCTTGGAAACCTCGATGGACTCCATGCTATTGAGCGAGGCGCTCTCGAAGGTGAAAGCACGCGCGTTGCCGGCCGCACCGGCATTGGCATCGGCGCTGGCGAGGGAGACGCCATCGACGGTGACGGAGGTGTACTCGGAGCTCAGGCCGCGCAGGCGGACGTTGCGCACCTCGCCGTAGAAGAGGTCGAGGTCGACGCCAGGCATATTGCGGAGGAACTCCCCGATGTTGCCCTCGGCATTGTCGCCAAAGGCGTCGGAGGCGACGGTATTGGTGACGTTCATCGACTTGCGTTGATCCATGATGGCCTTGGCGCTGCCTTCGCGCTCGGTGGACACGACGAAGCTCGTGAGTTTCACAGTGCCATCGTCCTTGGCGGATTCTTGCAAGCTGCTGACGAGCTCGAAGTTCTTGGTGGTCGAGGTACCGGCGCTGACCTCGACCGGCGAGGTCACGGTGCGGTAGCCGGTATAGGTTACGACGAGCGTGACGCGGCCAGACGCAACCGAAGGGAAACTGTACTCGCCCTCATCCTCGGAGACAGCGGTTTCACCGGTCTCGACGATGCGGACTTGAGCATTGCGGAAGTATTCGCTGGTGGCGGGATTGAAGATGCGCCCGGAAATCGAGCCGCGACCGACCGCACCGGCGACTGCGGACGCAGGAGCATTGCCACGGCCCACCGTGAGCGCGCCCGTGCGATCATCTTGCACGACGTAGAGCTCGGTGCCGGCGATCATGCGATCGAGCGCCTCGCGGGCAGTGAGCTCGCCCTTGACGGCCTTGGTCGAGACATCGCCGACCTTGCCAGCCGAATAAATGAACTGGCCGGCGGCCTGTTGGGAAAAAGCCTGCAGGGTGCTTTCGGCGGAGCCGGCCGGAATATCGAAATTACGCCGTGGCGCGTCCGCCGCGTGGAGGCCCGAGAGGCCCAGCCACAGGCTGAGGAGCCAAAAAACGCGCGAGGTGAAACGCCATGACCGGGTAGAGGAAATGGCAGAGACGGGGGTGGTAAGTACGTTCATACGGGGGTTGCTGGAATCGACGCACAGGGCGGTGCGTCCTTCCCAAGACCGGAGTGGAGGCGTTTTCCGTTACGCCTTCTGGGGGTATTTTTCCGGACCCGCCAACGATGTCACCCTAACGAGCGGGCACGAGCGCAATCACATCGCCCG
Organism: Opitutaceae bacterium; assembly: GCA_965227745.1. Taxonomy (GTDB): domain Bacteria; phylum Verrucomicrobiota; class Verrucomicrobiia; order Opitutales; family Opitutaceae; genus GAS368. The sequence continues at coordinate 2,519,708 of OZ245769.1, forward strand.
CCCGGGATTCAGCGCGCACATCGACACTCGCCTCCAGCAGCCGGGCAAAGACCCGGGCGTTGTCGGCCCGGAAAGTACCCGTGAGGGTGAGCTCACGGAGCGAAGGATCGGCGAGGACGAACTGGCGGATATTGTGACGGTTGAACGCGGCGATCACCTCGTCCAACGGCGTGCGGTCGAACACCAGCCGCATGGCTTGCCAGCCAAGACTTTCATCGACCTCGCTGGGCTTGAGGTGATCGATCTCCGCGACGGGCAGCACCCCGGCGGGAGTCGGCTCGATCTGCGCCCGCTGCCCCACAGTCAGCGCAGCCACGGCAGGCGGCGTGCTCGGGGAAGTGATAACGGGGGCCGTGCCATCGAGGGCGACTTTGCCCTCGGTCACCAGGACCTCGACCTTATCCGACCCTAGGCGGACATTAAACGCCGTGCCGACTGCCCGCACCGTCACCTGCCCAGCGGTCACGAGGAAAGGACGCAAAGGATTCTTAGTAACGAAAAAATGGGCCTCTCCTTTGACGAGACGGATGCGGCGCTCGCTGGTGGTGAAATCGGTCTCGATCACGCTATCGCCATTGAGTTCCGCAATCGAGCCGTCGGGTAAAAATAGATGGCGAGCGGTGCTGGCCAGCACCTGCACGTTGGATTTGGGCACAGCCGCTCCCGCCGGGGCATCGCCCGCGCCGGTCTGCCAAAATGCCAGCCAGCCGATCGCCACGGCTGCGGCGGCTCCCAAGAGGCGGTAAATCATGCGCCGGCGTCGAGTGCTCCGCGTGCGGGCCCGCTGAAGGACGTCGTCGGCCAAGGCGGAGAGGCCGGGCGCGGCCCCGAGCTGGTCGAGCGTCTGCCAAGTGCCGTCGAGCCGCTGCAGCTCGGCGGCGTGACGCGGATCGGCCGCCTGCCATGCGGCGAAGTCGCGGGCCTCGGCTGGAGTCAGCCCGCGGTCGCGACGCACCACCCACGCCGCCGCCGCTGCAGCAATGGCGAGGGCCGCCGGTGACGAAGCCTCGTCCGGATCTGGAAATGGCGACGGCATGAATCAGCGGGGACCGCCGACGCCCCGCGCGCGGAGATACTCGGCGCAGCGCCGGGTGCCCTTGGCCGCAAGGGCCTCGACAGTGTGCTCGGCGATGCCCAGGAGGGCGGCGATTTCCTTTTGGGGCAGACCTTTGATTTTACGGAGGAGGAGCACTTCGCGGCAACGTTCGGGCAGGGAGAGAATGGCTTCGGAGAGAAGGGCGAGCTCCTGTTGTCGGCAGACAAACTCGACCACATCGGCTCCATCCACCAAGACGGGACTTTCGGTGTTTTCCGTTATGGGGACGAGGCTCGCACGCGTTTTATGCGAGATGAAATCGCGCACGGCATTGCGCGCGATGGCGAAGAGCAGGGGCTTGGTGGAGCGGATCTCCGTCGTGCGCCGGGCGCGCATGAGGCGGGCAAAGCACTCCTGCACGAGGTCATCGACATCCTCGAGCGTGGGCAGCGACTGCCGGAGGTAGGAACGCAGCGGACGCTCATGGGGCTGCACTTCTTCGGCAAACCACCGCGATTGGTCGGTGCATTCGAGCGGTTCCAAGGGGGAAGGATTCACGGGCGGGGTAAGAGGCTGGGACGGACCAAGCATCTGGGTGGGACGCGCGGGCTTGTCGAATTGTTTTCGAATTTCGAACCAACGTCACTCGACGGCGGGCGGCATCGGCGGGGCAGCCATAGGAGCCGAACGCGTGGCTGACAGGTAGATAGACGCCGCAGTCGCAAACGCACGGTGAGCGCCCAAGGAAAAATAAATAACGAAACCGGCGCAGCCCCGGAGAAACCTGGGGAGAAGAGACTCGGTAGTAGAGATATGGATACGCCGGTGCGGCGATCGAAACCCGGCGTTTCGCTGAGCCTTACTACTCTCGCTTGCCCTTGATGGGTGGCACGGCGGGGCCGACGTTGGGCTGGGTGGTGAGGGTGACTTCTTCGCCGGAGAATTTCATGCGGTAGCGGGCGGTGAAGGGCGTCTGGTAGCGGGCGAGGTCGAGGGTGAAGGTATCGGCATCCGTCCAGCCGCCGGTGAGGGCGACGACGCCGGCGGAGGGGCCGCTCTTGAGTTCGCCCTTTTCCCACGTGCCGGGCTTAAGCGTCACGCGCTGCTCGACGCCGGCGGTGACCGCGATGAGATCGACCGCCTTGGGGTCGTCGGCGGAGGGCTGGAGCGTGATCGAGTTAATCTCCTGCGGATTTTTCGGGAAGACGTAGCGGTGGCCGGCGACGGTGGACATCAGCGCGGGAGGCTCGATGGCCGGGGCGGAGCGGAGGACGAGGCTCCCGAGCTTTTGCTTCAGTTTGGACTGCGCAGCGGCATCGTCGGCGAGGCTGCCTTTGCTTTGAACGGCGGGGAGAAGTTTGTCCCAGACGACGTTAAGCACGCCCTGGAGGTCGCGGGTGCCGGCGGTGATGGCGACGACGGTGTCTTGCTCCGGCATGACGACGCAGAACTGACCGTGCGCGCCATCGCCACGGAAGGCGCCGTTGCGGCAGCGCCAGAATTGAAAGCCGTAACCTTGGTCCCAGTCGCTGGTCGGCGAGCTGCCATTGGACATCCAACGTGAAGTGGCGGTCTCGGTCCATGAGGCGGGGACGAGTTGCTTCCCCTCCCACTGCCCGTGGCGGAGGTAGAGTTGGCCGAATTTCGCGATATCTTCGGTACGGATGGCGAGGCCGAAGCCGCCCATCGCGACGCCCTGCTTGCTCAGTTCCCACGTGGGATTCTCGATGCCGAGCGGCGCGAAAAGGCGCGGGCGCAAGTAGTCGAGCACGGTCTGGCCGGTCACCTTTTGGACGATGGCGGAGAGCATGTACGTCGCGGGCGTATTGTAGACAAAGAGTGTGCCGGGCTTGTGCGCGACGGGAAGGGCGAGAAATTTCTTGGTGGCGCCCTCGTCGGCGTTGTACGGGAAATTGTTGATATCCTCGTTGTGGTGGCCGGTGGACATCGTCAGGAGATCGCGCACGCGCATGGCCTTGAGGTTGGCGCTGGGCTTCTCAGGCGCGTCCTCGGGGAAAAATTTCAGGACGGGGTCGTCGACGCTGAGTTTCCCATCCGCGATAGCGAGGCCCACGGCAGTCGAGGTGAAGCTTTTGCTGAGAGAAAAGAGCATGTGCGGCTCGTCGGGCGCGTAGGGCGTCCACCAGCCCTCGGCGATCACCTGGCCGTGACGGACGACGATGACGCTGTGAAGGGCGTCGATTTTCTTTTCCGCTTCGTCCACGAAACCGAGCAATGCGGTGGAAGAAACGCCCTGTGCCTCAGGCGTGGAGCGCAGAAGGCCGGCGGCGAGCGCGGACGTAAAGGGTAAGGCGAGCGCGACAAACGCGACGGCGAGAGTACGGAGAAACTTCATAGGTTAGCGGGGGTAAGGGGCTAGAGGAGCACGATAGCCCAGCACAACGCGGCACACGAGAAATTTCCCCATCCCAGCTACCTACCCTATTCACCTCCCTTTATTCACCCGTGCCGTCCGCAGACGTTACGCTGAATTCAGCTCTTTCGCGGGAGGAGAGCTTCACAGCCATGATCTCAACGGTCACGGCTCAAGCTTCATAGGTCGGAGCATCGCTCCAGCCGAGCCTGACTAACCCGACTCAATTTCGATCACGCGGCACGCGGCCTCTGATTCTGGCGGACCGTCTGCGGCGTGGCGGGGCGCGGGGCTTCAGCGGCCTTGTACTCCTCATCGTTTTGCAGGGCGGCACGGATGGCGGCCTGCTCGGAGCTACCCGGAGAGATATAAAACTCAGCGCGACTCTCAGCGGCCATCTCAGCTTTGAGGCGATCCGTGGTGAGCGCGGTTTTTTGATCGGGGGTTTTCGAGGAGGAAGATGAGTTGCTCATGGGCGGAATGGGTTGCGCGGACGCCGGACTGGCGTGGCTTCGATTGAGACTTGAGACCCCGCCGCCTCGCCGGCGGTTCCGCCCCCGGGGAAAGTCATCACCTCTTTTTGCTCCGGCGTAAATCGACTTTCTGCACGAAAACCCTCACTTATATCTAACCCACCTCCTCTCCTACCCCATGAAAATTCGCACGCTCCTCTCTCTCGCGATCGCAGTGCTCTGCGTCGCCGTTCGCGCGCAGACACCCGCGCCGGACCTCGCCAAGAATCCCGCGCCGGTCCGCACCACGCTCAATCCCGCACTGCCCACCTTGTTTATCGCGGGCGACTCCACGGCGGCCAAGGGGCGCGGGGAAATTCAGCAGGGCTGGGCCGAGCCATTCGTCGCGTATTTCGACGCGGCCAAAATCAATATCGCGAATCGCGCGCGCGGCGGGCGGAGCAGCCGCACGTTTATCACCGAAGGGCTGTGGGAGGGAATCGTGAAGGACCTGAAGGCCGGTGACATAGTGTTGATTCAGTTCGGGCACAACGATGGCGGGGCGCTCAACGATGAGCCGCCCCCGCCGTTGCGCGCGCGCGGCTCGATTCCCGGGCTCGGCGAGGAGACCAAGGAGATCGACAATGTGCTGACGAAAAAGCACGAGGTCGTGCACACGTTTGGCTGGTACATGCGCAAGATGATCGCGGAGACGAAGGCCAAGGGCGCGACGCCGATCGTGCTGAATCTCACGCTGCGCAATATCTGGAAAGATGGGAAGATCGAGCGCACGAGCCGGTACAGCAAGTGGGCGGCGGAGATCGCGCAAGCGGAGGGCGTGGCGTTCTTCGATTTGAGCGGCACGGTGGCCGATCAGTTTGAAAAGCAAGGCGAGGAGAAGACGAAGGCGCTGTATCAGCAGGATCACACGCATTTCAATCTAGCGGGCGCGGATATCCACGCGGCGGCGGTGGTCGGCGGGCTGAAGAAATTGCCCGGGAATCCGGTGGGGAAGTTTTTGTCGGAAAAGGGAGCGGTCGTCGCGGAGGGCGCGAATTCAAAATGACGAATATCGAATGACGAATTTTTGAAATACGGATTACACGGATGGGCACGGACACAAACTCCGCGTGACTTGGCCGGGCGAGGTGGAGACGGACGTTTGAGGATCGGATTTTTCACAGAGTGTACAGAGGAGGCACGGAGGTCACAGAGGGTGCGCAGGAACTCGAAAGTGGAGTCGCGGTTGGCCGCTTAGGAATACGGAGTTAAGCGCGAAGACGCCAAGGGCACGAAGGTGACGCAAAGGTTTCGTAATTTGAATCAGAGGTAATGGGGTGGCTTCTTCGAGAGTGAGAGCGATTAAGATAAAGAGGAAAGAGAAAGATGGGATGACGGTGCGGACTGGTGTTCGGGGACGAGATGACTCAGAGTGACCGGAGTTTCCTCTCCCCTCCCCCTCTTCTTTATGATCTCCCGACTCGTGACTCGTGGCGCAATTTTCCTTGGTTTAGCGGCGCTGTGCTTGGCCCCGCGCGCGAACGCGGCAGAGGGGTTGCAGACGGGGGATGTGGTCGCGATCTGTGGCGACTCGATTACGGAGCAGAAGATTTTCTCCGTATACATGGCGGATTATTTTTTGATGTGTCAGCCGGCGGCGGGCATGCGCGCGCATCAGATCGGATGGAGCGGGGAGGCGGCGACGGGGCTGCTCAAGCGCATCGAAGCGGATGTGCTGCCGTTTAAGCCGACGGTGGCGACGACGCTCTACGGGATGAATGATGGCGGGTACAATCCTTCGAATCCGGCGACGATCGCGGCGTTTCGCGAGAACACCGAGGGCATCATCCGCAAGCTGCAGGCGGGCGGTGTACGCTTCGTGCTCATCGGGTCGCCGGGAGCGGTGGACTCGGAGAAGTTCAAGGGGTGGCGGCTCGCGAAGACGACGCCGGAGGGCTACAACCAGACGCTCGCGGATCTCGGCGTAGCGGCAAAGCAGGCCGCGGAAAAGACGGGCGCGGCATTTGTCGACGTGCACACGCCGATGATGGCGGCGATGGCCAAGGCCAAGGCGAAGTATGGCGCGGATTATCCGTTTGGGATGGATGGCGTGCACCCTTCGTTCAACGGACATCTCGTGATGGCCTATGCGTTTTTGAAGGGGCTCGGCTGCAACGGCGAGATCGGCACGCTGACCTTTGACGCGAAGGCGGGCACAGCGACGGCGACGGACGGGCACAAGGTATTGAAGGCGGATAAGGCGGGCTTCGAAGTGGAATCGAGCCGCTACCCGTTTTGCTTTGTCGACGATCCCACGAACAAGGAATCGACGCGCGCGGTGCTGGACTGCGTACCGTTTAACGAGGAGCTGAATCGCTTTAAGCTCGTCGTGAAGAATTTTCCCGCAGCCCGCGCGACGGTGAAATGGGGGCTCAACGAGAAGGTGTTTACGGCGGCGCAGCTCGCCGAGGGGATCAATCTCGCGGCGGAGTTTTTGGACAATCCGTTTTCGGAGAAGTTTGCGAGCGTCGAGGCGGCGGTGAAGGCGCAGCAGGCATTTGAGACGCCCGCGACGAAGGCGCTGCTGCACTCGCTGCCGGCGTGGCAGAGCGCGATACCGGAGGAGAAGGCGGCGCTGGAAAAATTACAGGGCGCGGTGGTCGAAAAGTCGCGCGGGCTGGCGGAGGCGGCGAGTAAGCTGGTGGTACCGGTGAAGCATGCGCTGACGATTACCCCGGTGATGTGAGCGCGATATGAATTCGGAAGCGCGTATCGAATTCGGAGACGGTGAGATTAAGCGCGAAGACACAAAGACGCGAAGGTCGGAGCAAAGGCGTCACGAGAGTGAGTAATGGCACCGCGGTCCACCCGAAGGTAGGGCCCTTGTTGCTACCCCCCTGAGCCGATTCGGCGGGGCGAACCTGTGCGGCGGGGCGGGAGTTTTTAGACGACGCCCCGAGGTCGCCGTCAACCTAAGGAGTGTGCTCGCTGCGCTCGTGCGAGCCTCCGAAGATCCTGCGGCAAGATGCCGCAGCGACTTCTTACTTCCAGTGCTGGTGAATTTTTTGGCGGACAAAGCGGACGCTTTCTTTGAGTTGATCCATGCCGTCGACGCCGTCTTCGATGCTGATCCAGTTGTCGAAGCCGACGCCTTTCAGGGTGGAGAAGATGGCGTCGTAGTTGTTCAGGCCCTGGCCGATGGTGCCGTGGCGGAGGCGTTTGGCGTAGCCTTCGGCGCCGCCCTCTTCGCGACGGAGATCTTCGAGGGTGCCGGTGATGAGGGAGCGGTCGCTGGCGTGCATCGTAACGACGCGGTGCTTCACGCGCTCAAGCAGCTCCAGAGGATCGTCGCCGGCGAGAAAGGCGTTACTCGGGTCGTAGTTCACGCCGAAGCGCGGGTGCTGGATGCGGTTCACGAGGTCACAAAAGACGTCCATCTTTTGGGCGAACTCGGGGTAGCTCCAGAAGTCGTCCTTGTAATGATTCTCGATGATGAGGGTGACGCCGCAGCGCTCGGCTTCGGGGAGACAGGCTTCGATGCTTTGCGTGACGAGGTCGAGTCCGCGATCGCGGGTGAGTTCAGGGCGGCGCTGCCCGGAGAGGACGCGACAGTAGCCGGCGCCGAGGGCGGCGGCCATGCGAATCCAGTTTTTCTCCTTCTCGATTTCCTGCTGGCGAAACGCGGCGTCGGGGTGCGAAAAATCGGGCGAGCAGCACAGCATCGGGATCACGAGGCCCGCGCCCTCGACGGTGCGGCGGGCGTCGGCCCACTTGGCTGGGTTGGCGAGCTCGAGGAAGCCGCTGTAGTACTCCAAGCCATCGAGGCCCAGCGGAGCAGCGAGATCGACCCACTCGCGGAGAATCATCGAGCCGTCTTTGCAGAGCGGCCGCATGAAGGCCTTGGGGAAAGCGGCGAGGCGCGGCATGGTCACTTGGTGCTGTTGCTGGAGTTCTTGCTCGGATTGCGGCCGATCACGGAGAACTGCTCGAGCTCGACGACGGCGCCGCTAATGGGGCGCGACTCATCGCCGAGCCAGTAAACGGCGGCGGAGGCGATCTCCTCGGGCATGATGAGGCGGCCCGACGGCGCGAATTGCGAGGGCACCTGCTGCGGCCAATCGACCGGCATGCCGTGCTCGATCTGGTGGGCGTACTCGCGGGCGGTGAGTACCCAGCCGACATTGAGGTGATTGACGCGCACGCGGTCGGTGCCGTGGGCGTTGGCGAGATTGCGGGAGAGAGTCTGCATCGCGCCTTTGGAGAGACTGTAGTCGAGCAAGTTGGCCTGGCCGCTGTAGGCGTTGATCGAACCGATATTGAGCACGCAGCCTTCGCGGGCCTTGAGGTGCGGCATGGCGGCTTGGATGAGGAGCAGAGGCGCGCGGACATTGACGGCCATCATGCGATCGAAGAACGGCGCGGAGGTGGTCGCGAGGGAGCTGCGCGCGACGATGGCGGCGTTGTTGACGACGGCGTCGATGGTGCCGAAGGCCGCAAGCGCCGCGGCCACGATGCGCGACGGACTCGTGGGGTCGACGAGGTCGTCGAGGTGCAGCGCGGCCGCAGCGCCAATTTTTTTCACGACGACCTCGCCGTCGGCGCGTTCGATGCCGGTGATGAGGACGCGGGCGCCTTCGGCGACGGCGCGCTCGGCGATGGCCTGGCCGATGCCAGAGGTGCCGCCGGTGACGATGATGACTTTATCGCGAAGACGCATGAAGAAATTACGAACTAGGAATTACGAATTACAAATCCCAAGGGCGAAGGGCGGGGACGAAGAACGGGAGGTAGGGAGAGCGTTTCGGGCGGGATGAGTGGAAGCGCAAAGACGCGAAGGCGCTAAAGTCGGAGCGAAGGAAGGTGTACGGGCAGATTTTTTAACCTCGAATCCCGCAGGGCGGGACGCCGGGGCACGAATTATTCGAACCATCAAGCCTCGGAGTTTTTCGCCGCGGATGGCGCGGATGGTCGCGGATTTTTTGGGGGTATAGTCTGACAATGATTTTGTTACAGAGGGCACAGAGGAGTCACGGAGATCACAGAGGGTGTGCAGACGTTCTCGTATCTGGATCACAATCGGCTAAGATAAGTTTGTATCCGCGCTCATCCGCGCCATCCGCGGCAAAAAAGATTTTAGTCGGTGGGCTTGAGGACGGCTTTGACGATTTCGCCGGCGTGCATTTTTTCGAAGGCTTCGTGCCAGTTTTCCAGCGCCCAAACGCCACCGAGGACCGGGCGGACGTCGAGTTGGCCGGAGGCGAGGAGGGCGAGGACCCGCTCCCAGATCGGCCAGTTGTGGCTGAAGCTGCCTTGGAGGGTGATGTTTTTTTGCACGAGGGGATCGAGCGAAAAATTGAGCGGCTGTGGGCCCCAACCCACTTTGCTGATCCAACCGGCGGGGCGGACGAGTTCAAGGGCCACCTTGAGCGCGGCAGAGGCGCCGGCGGCATCGATCACACCATCGACGCCGAGGCCGTCACGAGCTTGGGCCCACGCCGTGGCGTCGCCGATGATCGTCTGGCAACCGTACGCCTTGGCGACGTCGAGGCGGTGCTTGTCGCGCTCGAGTCCGACGAGGGCGACTTCGGCGCCGGCGAGGCGGGCCATGGCCGCGCAAAGGATGCCGATGGGACCGGGCCCGAGTACGATGACGCGGTCGCCCGGGCGGATGCGGGCGTTGTTAACGACGGCGTTGTACGCGACGCAGCAGGGTTCGGTGAGCGCGGCGTGCTCCATCGGAAGGCCGGCGGGGACGCGGTGCAGGCAGCGCGAAGGGACGCGGACATGACGCGTCATCGCGCCGTCGACGCCGTAGCCGAAGCCTTTGCGGGTGGGCTCGAGATTGTACAGCCCGGCGCGGCTCAGCGGGGAATTGACGTCGATGACGGCGGCGGTCTCAGAGACGACGCGGTCGCCTTCTTTCCACGCGGTGACCGCGGAGCCGACGGCGGCGATACGCCCGCCGAACTCGTGGCCCAGGACGACGGGATAATTGACCTTCCAACTATGCGAGCCGGTCCACTGGTGGAGGTCGCTGCCGCAGACGCCGACAGCCTCAACCGCGAGGATGACGTCATCCGGGCCCGGATCGGGGCGGGAGACTTCGCGCAGCTCGACACTGTGCGGAGTGGAGGAAAAATTGACGACGGCGGGGCTTTTCATCGGACAAAAGACAGGAGTTGGGAAGACAGGAGTTGAATGGGGAAGTTTAAGTTGAAGACACCGGAAGCCGAGGGTGAGCGCTAATTAAGTAGGGAGGGGGGAGTCCTGACGGTCCGCCCGGAGGTCGGACCCTACCCTCTGAGGCTGGCGGAGAGAAGAAGGGAAAGGGCTAGATATAAGTCCTGAGCGGCGGGGCCAGGAGACCCCGCCCTACAACGGAGACGGTTTTAGCGGCGGCCGACGACGACATCGCCGTAGCCGTGGACGCGGTCGCAGATGATGCGGAGGGTGCCCTCGAGGTTGCCATCGGCGGTGCGGAAGGCATCGGCATCGACGGCGAGCGGGGCGCCGATCACGACGAGCGGCGCGCCAAACTCGGGCGTGCGCACGGCTTGTTCGAGGGTGAGGCCGCCGACGGCTTGCACCGGGCAACTCACGGCGGCGACGACTTCGCGGAGTTGGTCCAGCGGGCTCGGCATGCGGCGGCCGGCGGCGGCGATGCCGCGGCGCTCGTCGTAACCGATGTGGTGGATTACGAAGTCGCAACCGAAGTCCTCGATGAGTTTGGCACCGGCGACCATGTCGGGGCAGCCGAGGTTGTCGCCCATGACCTTGACGCCGTGGTCGTGGCCGGCCTTGACGACGCATTTGAGGGTTTCCTCGTGGGCGCGGGCCATCACGACGACGTGGGTCGCGCCGGCCTTGGCCATCATCTCGGCTTCGAGGTAGCCGCCGTCCATGGTCTTGAGATCGGCGACGATCGGGACGCCGGGGAAGCGTTCGCGGAGGGCGCGGACGCCATGCAGGCCCTCGGCGAGGATGAGCGGCGTGCCGGCCTCCAGCCAGTCAACCCCGGCGCGGCGGGCGAGCGTGGCCGTGGCCAGCGCTTCATCGAGATTAGTGAGGTCGAGCGAGATCTGAACGATCGGCAGCATGGGAGGGGTTGAGACTTGCGGGAGCGGGAGAGTGCGACCCGCAAGGCAGCGCAGTCAACGCGCGAGGGGGCGGGAGCTTAAGATGAGACTATGGTCGCAGCAGCCATGTCATGCCGTATCACACGCAAAGTGGAGCCGGCGTGGCTTGCCGCCTCGTGGCCGACCGAACTGCGACCCACCTTCACGGTTTCGCTTTCAACTGGAGGCGAGACCACCCTAGATTGGCCGGCTATATCTTTAATGAGTACAAAACTCTCATCTGCCATTAGCTCGTGGCAACGCTGGCTCAACCGCCCCCTTTTCCCGGTGGTGGTGCTGGCGATTTTCTACGGGGCGATGGTGCTGAGTGTCCGCGAGAAATCGCTCACGTTTGACGAGCCGGGCCACGCCGGCGCGGGCGTGAGCTATTGGAAGTACAACGATTACCGCTTCGACCCCGAGGGTGGAAACCTGCCCCAGCGATGGATCGGGCTGCCCTTGGCGATTGCGGGATACCCTTTGCCGGTGGGTGAGTTCATTTGGCTCAATGCCTCGACGTGGACCTTGTCGGACCAGTATTTCAACCGCACAGGAAACGACACGGTGCAGATGACGCTGCTCGGACGAGCGATGGCGGCCTTGATCGCCGTGGCTCTCGGGGCGGTGATTTGGCTCTGGTCCCGCCATCTTTTTGGGCCGTTCGGCGCGGCACTCTCGCTGCTGTTCTATGTACTGAGCCCGCCCGTCTTGGCGAATGGGCCGCTCATGAAGGACGATATCTCGATCTCGCTGATGTTTCTCGCGGCCACAGGGGCATTCTGGGCGATGTTGCGTAAATTCACGTGGACTCGAATCGTCGTCAGCGGGCTGGTCACCGGCTTGTTGTTCGTAACCAAATTTTCCGCCGTGCTCATGGTGCCGATCGCGGTCGTGATGTCGGTCTATTGGTTTTTTGAAAAGCCAGTGGCGGCCGCGGCCGAAGGCGGCGCTTCGCTCGAAGTCCTCACCAAGAAGCGAAAGGCCCAACGCCTCGGAATCGCGCTGCTCGCCCAAGCCGTGGGCATCTGGCTGATCGTGTGGGCGACGTTTGGGTTTCGGTTTTCGGCCTTCTCCAGCACGGCGCCGGTGACGGGGAAATTCGGCGCGCCGTGGGAATGGGTTTTCGATCAAACGCATCAGGTGGAAATGCTGCGCCAGCTCAACCTCGACGCGCAGCAGCAGGCCATCGTCGATCGCACGCTCGATGACTACGGCGCGCGTTTTCAGCCGTGGCCCGCCCAAGCCATCGTCGTGATGCAGGCGATCTCGGACCGGGTGCTCAACCCCGAGCAGCGCGCAAAACTCGAGGAGATGCGGAATGCCCCCCCGAAGCGGTTGATGCCGCGGATCATTCAGTTTTCATTAAAGCACGAATTGCTGCCGTCTGCCTACCTCTTTGGCATCGCGCACGTGTGGCGCACATCGGGGGAGAAGAATGCCTTTCTGAACGGCAACTTTAGCGACCGCGGTTGGTATCATTATTTCCCCTACGTTTTTGCGGTGAAGACGCCGCTGGCGTTCTTGGCCGTGCTCATCCTCGCTGCGATCATCGCGGCGCGCCGCTGGCAAATCCTCGCCGGGCTGGTACCGCTCGTGAGTCTGTTTGTGGTCTACTGGATCTTTGCCGTCGTCGGCAATATCAACATCGGCCAGCGCCACATTATGCCGACTTATCCGCCGCTGTTTATCTTCGCGGGGCTGTTGGCGACGTGCCTCATTCCGGGAGTCGGCGAGACGGCCACGACAGGGTTCTCTCGCCTCGCTCGCTGGGTGGTCGGCCTCGCGCTGGCCGTGTCGGCCGTGGAGACCGCCTGCTGGTTTCCCAATTACCTGCCGTACTTCAATGGCATCGTTCAGCCTTCGCAGGCCTACCGCCACCTGGTCGATAGTTCGCTCGATTGGGGGCAGGATCTTCCGGCCGCGAAGCACTACATCGACACGCTCAAGCCCGACGAGAAGGTCTTCCTGGCTTACTTCGGCGGAGGCTCACCGTCGACGTTCGGGATCAAGGCCAATCAGTTTTACGGCGAAGTGGATTTCGGTCCTTACAGCGATCCCATCATCCGCGTGTTTCCGGGCGTCGACGTGAATAAGGACAGGGAGAAGGTAAACGAATATCTCGCCGCAAATCCCGAGCTTGACCCGCAAGTGCTGCTCACCGGCGCGGACCAGGGCAAGCCCGTCACTGTGATGGTAAAACAGCCGCAGTACATCCGCATCGACCCGGGCACCTACATCATCAGCGCCACACTCATGCAGCCGGTTCGCGTCCGCGTCTTCGGCCACTGGACCAAAGAACACGAGGCCAGCTACCAGCGCCTCAGCAGAATCTTCGAACCGCTCGGCTCCGACGATATCCCAACCCGCGCCAAGGCACTGGGTGAAATCGTGGTTACCGAATGGCGCGAATCTTACATGTACTACCGCGCCTTGCGCTTCGAACGCCTGGCCGCATTCCTCCGCCGCCGTGAGCCGGACCGGCAGCTTAACCACTCGCTCATGGTGTATCGCCTCACCGCCGCCGACCTCGAGACCGCTCTGCATGGTCCGGCGCCCAGCAATTGATTTTCTGGTTCCGGGAAACCCCTGAAATTCAGCCAAAGCACCCTGAATTTCGGGAAATTAGCCTCATATCACTTCGCTGCACCGCGCGCTACTAGGGCGCAGGTCCTTGCACCCGACGTATTTCTGGGCGTGTGTTTGGCATTCTTCGTGGTTTGAATTCGGCACCATGCACATGACGCACCTCGCCTGCACGCTCTGCGGGAAACAGTACGACGCCACCGTTCCGCAAAACGTCTCGCCCTGCTGCAGCAAACCGCTATTCGCGCACTACGATCTCGCCGCCGCCGCCCGCACGCTCACCAAGGAGTCGCTGCGCACGCGCGAGAAATCCCTCTGGCGCTACCGCGAAGTACTCCCGGTTAAGAAGGCCGAGAACATCGTCACCCTCGGCGAAGGCTGGACTCCCCTCCTCCCCGCCCCGCGCCTCGGGGCCAAACACGGCCTCAAGCATCTCTTCATCAAGGACGAGGCGCAAAACCCCACCGCGAGCTTCAAGGCCCGCGGCATGACGACCGCCGTCTCGATGGCCAAAGAGTTTGGCCTCAAGAAACTCGCCGTCCCCTCCGCCGGCAACGCCGCCGGCGCCCTCGCCGCCTACGCCGCGCGCGCCGGGATGGAAGCGCACATCTTCATGCCGCGCGACACGCCGCGCGCCAATATCATCGAGTGCGAGCAGATGGGCGCGCACGTCACGCTCATCAACGGCCTCATCACCGACTGCGGCGCCGAAGTCGCGAAGCGCAAGACGGCCGAAGGCTGGTTCGACGTCTCCACGCTCAAGGAGCCCTACCGCGCCGAGGGCAAGAAGACCCTCGGTTACGAACTCGCCGAGCAGCTCAACTGGAGATTGCCCGACGTGATCCTCTACCCCACCGGCGGCGGCACGGGCCTCATCGGCATGTGGAAGGCCTTCGACGAAATGGAAAAGCTCGGCCTCCTCCCGCCCGGCACGAAGCGCCCGCGCATGTACACCGTGCAGGCCACGGGCTGCCAGCCCATCGTGCGCGCTTTTGAGACCGGCGAGAAATACGCCGCCGAGCACCTCGGCGCCCACACCAAGGCCAGCGGCCTCCGCGTGCCCAAGGCCATCGGCGACTTCATCATGCTCGACGCCCTCCGGGGCTCCGGCGGCGGCGCCATCGCCGTGCCCGACGACGACATGATCACCTGCACCAAGGAAGTCGGCGCGCTCGAGGGCGTCTTCACCGCCCCCGAAGGCGCCGCCTGCTACGCCGCTCTCAAGACCCTCCTCGCCGCCGGCAAAGTCGGCGCCGAGGAAACCGTCGTGCTGTTTAACACGAGCACGGGGTTGAAGTATCTAGAGTGTTACGGGCAATAAAAGCGAGCTTCGCCCAAGACTCTTTCAAGACTCAAGGCTGCCAAAAATCGGCAGCCTTTTTTTTATTCGAATATCTGTTACGGGTCGGATCGCGCTCACTGAGCGGCAGCAGATTATTCCATGTGCGTCGTCCAGCTTGGTGCAAAATGGGGTTCATGGGAGAAACCGATTACATGTTCGACTGCGCTGCATTTGATCTTTTCCGCTCTGCGATGCACAAGCCCGCGAAAGATCGATCTAGCGAAACTGCCCGTACATAAAACGCTGATTCTTAGATTCCAGAGTTTCTGTAGTTTTTCCAGAAATCCAGAAATGTAGCCCCTGGCCGCCGCCGGGCCGATCCCACCACCGTAGGCATCAAAAGCCCCCTTACCGCACCTGCAGTGTATGCCCCTCAAACTCGATGCCCAGTGAGGGCACGGTCACGGCCTTGCGTGCGCCGTCCTTTTTCACGGTGCCGGCGATCCACGCATCGTAGCCGGTGGACTGCGCGGCCGCGAGTACAGCGTCGGCGACGTCGGGTGACACATACGCCGCGAAGCCGACGCCTTGGTTAAAGGTCGCGTACATCTCGCGCTGGTCGATGGGGCCCGCCTCTTCGAGAAACTTGAAGAGCGCCGGCGCGGGGCGCGGCTCGGTGATCTCGTAGACAAAGGGCTCGTCGAGCCGCATGAGCTTGCGCCAGCCGTGACCCGTCACGTGCGCGACGTAGTTGAGTTTCAGGCCCCGATGCTGGCAGGCGCGCACAAAAGGCACGTAGATCACGGAGGGTGCGAGCAGAGCCTCGCCAAAGGTCCGCGAGTCACCGTGGCCGATGGGCGTCTGGTAGCCCTGCGGCAGTTGCGCGGCCACCTTGCGGCAGAGCGAGAGGCCGTTGGTCTGCACGCCGGAACTCGCGAGAAAGATAATGCGATCACCGTCGGCGACATCGCCCACGATGCGGAGCGACTTCGGCGCGATCTTGCCGATCGCCGATCCGGCGAGGACGATTGCCTCGGGTTCGACGATACCGCCGAGCGTCGGCGTCTCGCCGCCACCCCAGACAGCGCCCGCCGTGCGACAGCCTTCGGCGAAACCCTCGACGAGCGCATTCGTACGGGTCTCATCGGCAAACCAGCCGGAGTCGCCCACCGCCGCGTGCATCGCCACCGAAATCGGCAGTGCGCCACAGGTCACGAGGTCATTGACCATCGTAGCCACGGTATCGATGGAGATTTCGCGATAAAAACATTTGCCCGTCGCAGCGTACACCGCGTCCGCCACAAGATTCTTCGTGCCGAGGCCTTCCTCGACGTGCGCGAGGAAATGATCCGCCGCCTCGATCAGGTACGCACTCTCGCCGCGCGTGGTCGCGGGCTCGGCGTAGCCGTGATCGGCCAGCAGGCTCGACGTGGTGCGCGCCGCTTTCTGGCAGGCGCGCTTAAAGGCATCGAGTTGATCGTAGCGGACGCCGGAAGATTCGTAGCTGAGCGACATGACGTTAATTTAGGTCCGCACTATAGAATGTGCCATTGCGAGGAGTCCGCGTAGCGGCGACGCGGCAATCCCTCTGCCTACTCTCCGTCCGGCGAAGCCGGACTATCGATTGATCGGCAAACGAAACCATCGCATCACCTTTAGTACGCACGTCCTTCGTGCTTCTCGTAGTAGTTCACGTAGGCTTGGTTCACCACGCGGTAGCCGCCCGGGGTCGGATACTTGCCCGTGAAATACCAGTCGCCCGAGTGGTTCGGCACCGCGGCGTGGAGGTTCTCGATTTTTTGGAAGATGATCTCGATCTCGCCCTTCCACTCGATGCCTTTGGGGCGCACGCGCTCGACGATCTTGGCCGAGATTTCCTCAGGTGTAAACGCCTCGTAGATGCGGCGCACGTGGTTGACCGAGCCACGGCGCGCGACTTCGTCGACGCACGCCTTGTAAACTTCTTCGAGCACATGCGCCTGCCCGCGCTCGCGGAGCAATTCCACCGCCGCCTCAAACGCGATGAACTTCGCGAGCTCCGACATATCGATGCCGTAGCAATCCGGGTAGCGGATCTGCGGCGCGGTCGAGACGATGACGATTTTCTTCGGCTGGAGCCGCGCGAGGATGCGCAGGATCGAGCGGCGCAGCGTGGTGCCGCGCACGATCGAGTCGTCCACGCACACGAGGTTGTCGCCCGGCTTCACCGAGCCGTAGGTGATATCGTAGACGTGGCTCGCGAGTTGATTGCGCAGGCTCTCCTGCCCGATGAAGGTGCGGAGCTTGATGTCCTTCGACACCACTTTCTCGCCGCGCGGCCAGTTGCGGAGGATGAGATCGTCGAGGAGCGACTCATTGAGTTCGCCTGCCGCCGCAGCCTTGAGGATCGCGGCCTTCACCTCGTCTCGGCGCTTGTGGCGCAGCGCCGACATCATGCCGTAGTATGCGACCTCCGCGGTATTGGGGATGAAACTGAAAACGGTATTCGCCCAATCGTGCCCGATGGACTTGATGACCTGATCCGCGAGACCGCCACCGAGCGCCTGCCGCTCGCGGTAGATATCGTAGTCGTTGCCGCGCGAAAAATAGATGCGCTCGAACGAGCACGAGGTCTTCGGCAGCGGCGCCGTGAATTGCACCGACTTCACGCTGCCCGCGCGCTTCAGCACGACCACATGGCCAGGCTGCACTTCCTGCACCTGCTCCATCGCGAGGTCGAATACCGTCATGAGCGGCGCGCGCTCGGAGGCAAAGGCCACGACCTCGTCGTTCTGAAAGTAGAAGGCCGGCCGGATGCCCGAGGGATCGCGCGCCACGAAGGCATCACCATTGCCGATAAGGCCCGCGATGGCGTAACCACCGTCCCACTTGGCCGACGACCGAGTAAGCACGCGGGCGACGTCGAGTTCCTCACTGATGCGATGGGAGAGCTGCGCGCCAGTGAGCTCACGGTTGCGCAGGTAGCGGTAGTTATCCTCGTGCTCCTCATCGAGGAAGAAGCCGATTTTCTCGAGCACGGCCTGCGTATCCGAGGCGAAGATCGGGTGCTGGCCAATCGCAATGAGGCTGTCGTTCAGCTCCTGCGTGTTGGTCATGTTGAAGTTGCCGCACAGCGCCAGGTTGCGCGTTGGCCACGAACTGCGGCGGAAGTACGGATGGCAGGCGCTCACGCCGTAACCGCCGCTGGTGCCGTAACGCAGATGACCGAGCAAAAGCTCGCCGCCGAAATCGAAGTGCTTCTTGACGGTGTCCGGAAACTCCGGGTGCACCGACCCACGTGCGGTCAATTCGCGGTACTGCTCAAGGAGCGTGCTAAACACCTTGTCGAGCGGACTCGGCTGGGTGTTGCGCTCGCGAAACATGTACGGCTCGCCCGGCGGCATATCAAGCTTCACGCAGGCCACGCCCGCGCCATCCTGGCCGCGGTTGTGCTGCTTCTCCATGAGGAGAAAGAGTTTCTCGAAGCCCCACAGCGGCGTGCCATACTTCTCCGCGTAGTAGGAGAGCGGTTTGAGCAACCGCACCAAGGCGATGCCACACTCGTGCCCGATATGCTCGCTCATGACTGGCTCCCCGCTTGGCGGATCATAAGTGTCGCAGTTCGCAGGTTGGTTTCAATCGGCATGCGGCAGGAAAAGAGTTCATCTCGAATACGCAACGCGAATGGTCAACGGCTTTCTGGCCGCTGCGCGTCTTAAGCGCCCCGTAGCCCGGGACGCCTTGGAGGTAGCGCCGTTCTCTGTTCGGCGCATCAGGACGTCCCACCGAGTTTCGGGGGCGGTTTGCAAAAGGCCGCGACACCGAGGTAGGCCGCCAGCTTGCTGGCGCTCGACCGACTACGAACCAGCGCCAGCAAGCTGGCGGCCTACTTGGCATGCGGCTTTTTCACTACAAGCCCCAGCCCCTCGCTATTACAATGACGCCACCGCCCCTTGACGCCCCGGGGTTCATCGAAAGCATGCTAGGCCGACCATGCTGATCCTTCGCGGCTCACCTGCCCTGTCTCCTTTCCGTCTGCAAAAGCTCCTCGCCGACCTCGTCGCGGTGGGCTTGCCCGCCCGAGCCGTGAGCGCCGAGTTCGTCCACGTCGCCGAGGTCGCCGGCGAGCTGACCGCCACCCAGCGAACCGTCCTCGAAAAGCTCCTCACCTACGGTCCCCGCCGCGCCGCCGAAGCGGTCAAGGGCATCACCCAAGTCGTCGCCCCGCGCCCCGGCACGATCTCCCCGTGGTCCTCCAAAGCCACCGACATCGCCCACATCTGCGGCCTCACCGCCATCAAGCGTATCGAGCGTGTCATCGCCTACACCGTCGACCTCGGCGTCTCCGCTCAACCATCAGCTTCCGCCACCTCATCTCCGACCTCTGGCTCTCAGCTCTCAGCTCTTAGCTCTCAGCTTTCCGCCCGTCTGCACGACCGCATGACGCAGGTGGTCTTCCCTGACGTCACCGATTGCGCGATTCTGTTCAAGCACGAGACCCCGCGCGCCATGACCAGCGTGCCCGTGCTGGCCAAAGGCCGCGAAGCCCTCGTCGCCGCCAACAAATCCCTGGGCCTCGCCCTCGCGGACGACGAGATCGACTACCTCGTCAAAAACTTCACCGCTCTCGGCCGCGACCCGAATGACATCGAGCTGATGATGTTTGCGCAGGCCAACTCCGAGCACTGCCGCCACAAGATCTTCAATGCCACCTGGGAAATCGACGGCGCCACGCGCGACCGCTCGCTGTTCCAGATGATCAAGAATACCTTCACGCTGCACAGCGAGGGCATCCTCTCCGCGTACAAGGACAACGCCGCCGTGCTCACCGGCACCAAGGGTGGCCGCTTCTTCGTCGACCCGCGCACCAACGAATACGCCGCGCACGAGGAAGACATCCACATTCTCTGCAAGGTCGAGACGCACAACCACCCCACTGCCATCTCCCCCTACCCCGGTGCCGCCACGGGCTCCGGCGGCGAGATCCGCGACGAAGGCGCCACGGGCCGCGGCTCCAAGCCCAAGGCCGGCCTCGTCGGCTTCACCGTCTCCAATCTCCGCCTCCCCGGCGCCATCCAGCCTTGGGAAAAAGACCACGGCAAACCCGGCCGCATCGTCTCCGCCCTCGACATCATGATCGAGGGCCCGCTCGGCGGCGCCGCCTTTAACAACGAATTCGGCCGCCCCGCCATCAACGGCTATTTCCGCACCTTCGAGCAGGCGGTGCCTGCGCCAGCTGAGAGCTCAGAGCTGAGAGCTGAGAGCAAATCCCCTGGCTCGAAGTCTGGCTCCGCTTCTGGCTCTCAGCTCTCAGCTCTCGACTCTCAGCTCCACGCAGCTCGCGCTCCGCGCGAATTGCGCGGCTACCACAAACCCATCATGCTCGCCGGCGGCCTCGGCAATATCCGCGCCGAGCACGTGCAGAAGGGCGCGATCAATCCCGGCGACAAACTGATCGTCCTCGGCGGGCCCGCCATGTTGATCGGTCTCGGCGGCGGCGCGGCCAGCTCGATGGCCAGCGGCTCCGGCAACGAAGATCTCGATTTCGCCAGCGTGCAGCGTGACAACGCCGAGATGGAGCGCCGCTGCCAGGAAGTGATCGACCGCTGCTGGGCCCTCGGCGCGGACAATCCCATTTCCTTCATCCACGATGTCGGCGCCGGCGGCGTGTCCAACGCCCTGCCCGAGCTCGTCAACGATGGCGGTCGCGGCGGCAAATTTCAGCTCCGCTCCCTGCCGAACGACGAGCCCGGCATGTCGCCCCTCGAAATCTGGTGCAACGAATCACAGGAGCGCTACGTGCTCGCCGTCCCCGCCGCGCACCTCGCGACGTTCCAGCAGCTCTGCGAACGCGAGCGCTGCCCGTTCGCCGTCGTCGGCGAGGCTACTGAGGAGCGCAAGCTAGTGCTCGAGGATTCGCATTTTAAGAATCGCCCCATCGATCTCCCGCTCGAGGTGTTGCTCGGCAAGCCGCCGCGGATGCACCGCACGGATACGACGCGCCCACGCCCGCGCCACCCGCTCGATCTCTCCACGCTCACGCCCAAGACCGCCCGCCCCGCTCCCGGCGGCGCGCCCAATGCCGTCGCCGTCGAGCGCGCCGCCCTCGCGGAGGCCGTTCGTCGCGTGCTCGGTCACCCGACCGTTGCCGACAAAACGTTTCTCATCTCCATCGGCGACCGCACCCTCGGCGGCCTGATCGTGCGCGATCAGATGGTCGGCCCGTGGCAGGTGCCCGTCGCGGATTGCGCGGTCACCGCTGCGTCGTTCGACGTTTACACCGGCGAAGCGATGTCGATGGGCGAGCGCACGCCCGTCGCGGTCAACGATGCCGCCGCCTCCGCCCGCCTCGCCGTCGGCGAAGCCCTCACCAATCTCGCCGCCGCGCAGATCGGTGCCATCGGCAAGGTCAACCTCTCCGCCAATTGGATGGCCGCCCCCGCGCTCCCCGGCGACGGCGCCGAGCTCTATGCGGCCGTGCAGGCCGTCGGCATGGAGCTCTGCCCCGCCCTCGGCATCACGATTCCTGTCGGCAAGGACTCGATGAGCATGAGCACCGTCTGGAGCGATCCCGCCTCCGGCGAAAAGAAGCGCATGACCGCGCCCGTCTCGCTCATCGTTTCCGCCTTCGCCCCCGTCGCCGATATCCGCCAGTCGCTCACGCCACAACTTCAGTTGGTCGACGATTCCGTGCTGCTGTTAATCGACCTCGGTCGCGGCAAAAACCGCCTTGGCGGCTCCATCCTCGCGCAAACCGTTTCGCAAATGGGCGAAGCTACGCCCGACGTCGACAATCCCACCGACCTCAAAAATTTCTGGAACGCGATCCAGCGCCTCGGCCGCGAGGGCAAGCTCCTCGCCTACCACGACCGCTCCGACGGCGGCCTGCTCGCCACCGTCGTCGAGATGGCATTCGCGGGTCACACCGGCGTCGATCTCGAGCTGCCCAATGGCCACGAAGTATTCTCCGCGCTCTTCAACGAGGAGCTCGGCGCTGTCATCCAGGTGCGCGGCGAGGATATCGACGAGGTCTACCTCACGTTGCGCGAGCACGGTTTCAAGGCCTGCACCACGCGCGTCGGCGCGCTCAACCGCACGCATACCGTGCGCATCGCCCGCGGTGGCAAAGCCATCTACGAGGAAAACCTCTTCGCCCTCCGCGCCATCTGGTCCGACGTCACCCGCCGCATCGCCGCCCTCCGCGACAACCCCGCCTGCGCCGAATCGGAGGCGAAGCTCCGCCTCGACGCGACGAACCCGGGCATCACGCCGAAGCTCAGCTTCGATCTCTCTCAACTCTCAACTCTTAACTATCAACCTGCGGGCCGTTCACGGCCAGCAGTTGCGATTCTCCGCGAGCAAGGCGTGAACGGCGAAGTCGAGATGGCGGCCGCCTTCACCCGCGCCGGTTTCAAGGCCGTCGATGTCCACATGACCGACCTGCTCTCCGGTCGCGTCTCGCTCCGTGATTTTCGCGGCGTCACAGCCTGCGGCGGCTTCAGCTACGGCGATGTCCTCGGTGCCGGCGAGGGCTGGGCTAAGAGCATCCTCTTCCACGAAAAAACCCGCGAGGAATTCGCCGCGTTCTTCGCGCGCGAAGATGCCTTCGCGCTCGGCGTATGCAATGGCTGCCAGATGATGAGCAACCTCCACTCCATCATCCCCGGCTCCAGCCACTGGCCGCGCTTCGTGCAAAACCAAAGCGAGCGCTACGAGGGCCGTTTCGTCTCCGTGAAAATCGAGCAGAGCCCCAGCGTGCTCTTCACCGGCATGGAGGGCTCCGTCATCCCCATCGCCGTCGCACACGGCGAGGGTTACGCCGAATTCACCGACACTGCTGCGATGCAACGCTGCAGCAACTCCGGCCTCGTCGCCGCGCGCTTCGTCGACAATCACCACCAGCCCACCGAGCTCTACCCGCTCAATCCCAACAGCTCTCCGCTCGGCATGACCGCGCTCACCACGACCACCGGTCGCGTGACGATCATGATGCCGCACCCTGAGCGCGTCTTCCGCTCCGCATGCATGAGTTGGTCGCCCAAGAGTTGGGGTGAGGATTCCCCGTGGATGAAGCTCTTCTACAACGCGCGGGCCTGGGTGGGATGATCGCGCGCGCTGGACAGACCACGGCGCCCGCCTCCCGCCCATGAATCCCGCGCCGTCCCGCCCCAACGCCCTCCCGTGGGTGTTGCTCGCGGTGGCGACCGTGGCCGTCGCGTTTCGCGCGTGGACGAGTTTCTGTTTCGTCCCCTTCACCGAGTGGAACGACGTGCGCCTCGCGCCGACGTTCATGCTGTGGCACGGCCCCAATCCCTACCCCGGCCTCGACACCGGCCCGCTCACGACATGGACCTACGGCCCCGTCCCTCTGCTCCTCAATCTCCCCGCGCTCCTCGCGAACGACGTCGTCACCGCGATCATGATCGGCGGCGTCATCACGTTTCTCTGTGCCGCGCTTCCCCTCGCCGTGGTGACCGGTGTGCTGCGTCCCGCGGCCACGGCCCCCGTTTTCACCGACCGTCTCTGGGTTTTTCTCCTCTGCCTCGCTCTCTGGCCCAATAGCAGTCTGCAATACATCCAGTCTGACAACGCCGCCGTCGCCTTTGGCCTCTTCTCCTGCTGGCTCCTCAGTTCTCGCGAAAATAAATTCCGCCCGCACGCGCTCGCCGCCCTCTGCGCCGCCCTCGCCGTCTGGTCGAAGCAGACCACGCTCTTCCTCATCCCCGCGCAAATCCTCTGGCTCGCGCTCACCGCCGGCCCGCGCATCGCAGTCCGCTACACGCTCGCCGCTGCCGCCTCCGGCTTTGCGCTCGCCGGGATTTTTATCGCGTGGTTCGGCTTCGACGGCCTCTGGGTCAACCTCGTCGAACTCCCGCGCCGCTTCCCGTACACTAGCGAACCCCTCGAGCGCACCCGCATCCTTTGGATGGCCCTCGTCGGCTACGCCGCCCTGCCCGCGCTGGGCGTGTGGCTCGGTCGCCGCGCGATCTTCCGCCGCGATTCTCCATGGCTCCTGCCCGTGCTCATGTGGCTCTTTCTCCTGCCCACCGCGCTCCTCTCCACCTACGGCAACGGCGGCTCGTCCAACTCCCTCAACAACGTCCTCTACCTCTTCCCCATCGCCGCGCTCTCCCTCGTCGCGTGGCTGCGTGCGCGCCAACCACTCCGCACTCCCGCCCTGCTCACCGCAGGCGTCGTCGCCGTCGTGCTCCAGCAGCTCTCGCTCTCTCCACTCCTGCCCATATCGCCGATGACCGCCCGGCTCGAAATCGCCACCGATCTCGCTCGTCAACACCCCGGCCAAATTTACTTCCCGTGGAATCCGCTCGTCACCTTCTACGCCGAGCACCGTTTCTATCACACCGAAGACGGCCTCATCGTCCGCAAAGTCGCCGGCGCCCCGCGCTCGCGCGAAGCCCTCTTCCGCGACTTGCCCCCCGCGTGGACCCTTACCGCCATCCCCGGCTGGCGCGACTACTACGGCGAGTACCGCGACCTCCAGCCCGCCAACGCCCAACTCCTCTTCGTCGACAAATGGTCGGTCTACACGTGGAAGGATCCGAACGTCGCGGGCAAATCAAAGTAACGTGCACCTTCGCAGAGCTATGATTTCCACCGCACTCCAACACCCGAAGCTCGACCCCGACGGCTGGACGTTGTTCGAACCACGTTTCGCTGACTCGCAGTTGCAAGAATTGCGTGCGACAGGCTTCACCGCGAATAGCCCAGGCCAACGCTGCTTGCTCGACGAGCCCACCGTGCGCCGCACGGCGCTCCATCTCCGAGAGAGTTTAGTCGCGGCGGATATTCTACCCGCTTCTGCGGTCGCGATCCAAGCCATCGCCTTCGATAAAAATCCCGCGACCAACTGGAAGGTCACCTGGCACCAAAACGTCATGTTTCCCTTCGCCCGCCCCGTGGCTGATGCCACGTTCACCGTGCCTTCCGTTAAAGAAGGTATCGCCTACGCCCGACCACCACGCCACGTCCTCGAGGATCTGCTCGCCGTGCGTCTGCACCTCGATGACTGCGATGAGACCAACGGCCCATTGCGAGTTGCTCCCGGCAGTCATCGGCAAGGCGTCTATCCGAGCGCCGACATCACTCGTGCCGTGGAGAAATATGGCGAGACCTCATGTCTCGCGCGCGAAGGCGCAGCACTCTTGATGCGCCCGCTGCTGCTGCACGCGTCGTCACCTGCGACGGCGCCACGCCACCGGCGAGTGCTTCACGTCGTCTATCACACGGGCGGTACCATGGCGGAGCCGTGGTACCGCGCTGTGCGGTAAGGTCTTCAGTCCTTCTTCTCCGCCTTTGCCGGCGCTTCCCGCACGGTGGGATAAGTGATGCCCAACTGATCGAGATACGTCTCGTACTTCGTGGGATCGTAGTAAAACGCCTTCATGCGGTCGCGGTACTCGGCCATCGTGCGTTTGTTGAGATAAGTCGCGGGTTTGTCCTCGGGGCCGATGAGCGGCTGGTACTTCACGTCCTTGGTTTGGACGTCGCGGAAATAATCCCAGGCTTCTTTCACGAGCGCGGGTTTGGTGAAGAGATCCATCATCGTCAGCGCCATCGTCTTCGCGCCCGACACGATACCTTTGTGCGCGATGGGCGTGGCCATCGAGATCGCGTTGGCCCAGTTGTGGCCGGGCAGGCCGGGGATGTTTGCCGGATAACGCAGCACCACCGTCGGCACATTCCACGATACATCGCCGATGTCGTCCGAGCCGCCAGTGCTTCGGCTGTCCTCGCCGGCCGGCCCGCGAAGCCCGCGCAGTTGAATCGGCAGGCCGATGATCGGGGCCTTGAGCTCGCCTTGCAGCGCCTTCGCTAATTTTTGGTCGGACTCGGTCCACACGGGCAAGCCCACGGCTTTGATGTTCTCGTCCATCGCGAGCGCGATGGCTTTGTTAAAATGTCCCGGCCACGCCGACCCCAGCACGCGCGAGGTCACCGTCGTGTTCGTCATCATCGCCGCGCCGCGCGACATCGTGTCGCCGATTTCGCGCAGGCTCTTGATGTGCTCGTAGTCGAGTTCGC
The DNA here is from genome assembly GCA_965227745.1 of Opitutaceae bacterium. Lineage (GTDB taxonomy): Bacteria > Verrucomicrobiota > Verrucomicrobiia > Opitutales > Opitutaceae > GAS368. Next base: position 2,545,572 of record OZ245769.1, read on the forward strand.
GGAAATAGTACCACACGCTCGCATTCGACGGCACGACGTTCGGCTGGTCCCCGCCGTTCGTGATGACGTAGTGCGAGCGCTGCGCGAGGCGCAGATGCTCGCGGCGGAAATTCCAGCCCACATCCATCAACTCCACCGCATCGAGCGCGCTGCGCCCCTGCCACGGCGCGCCCGCCGCATGGGCGCTCTCACCTTTGAACGTATACTCGACCGACACCAGCCCCGTCCCCGTCGCCGTGCCCCACGAGACGGTCATGTTACTATCGACGTGGGTGAAGAGCGCGACATCGACGTCCTTGAAATAACCCGCGCGCACGAGCGGGGCCTTCCCACCCAAGAGTTCCTCGGCGACACCGGGCCAGAGTCGGATCGTGCCGGGGATTTTCTCACGCTCCAGGATGCGCTTCACCGCGATGGCCGCCGCGATGTTCATCGGCTGGCCGGAGTTGTGTCCCTCGCCGTGGCCAGGCGCGCCTTCGATGATGGGATCGTGGTACGCCACGCCGGGCTTTTGCGAGGCTTGCGGGATGCAATCGATGTCTGAACCCAGAGAGATCACGGGCTTGCCCGCGCCCCACGAGGCCATCCAAGCCGTGGGCATGTCCGCGATGCCACGTTCGATCGTGAAGCCCTCTTTTTCGAGAATACCCGTCAGGTATTTTGAGGTCTCGCTTTCCTGAAAACCCAGCTCGCCGAAACTAAACACCATGTCGTTCATCACCTGCAGTTGTTTCGTCATCGCGTCGATGTCGCGACCGATCTGGCTCTTGTAGTCGAGATTGCCGGTCTCGGCGACCGCGTGGGAGATGGGTGCGAGCGCGAGCAGACCGAGGGCGGACAGGCGCATCAGGCGGCGTGAGGCAGGCGATGTTTTCATGGGTGAAGCGGAAGCGAAAAAGGACGTGGGCCTGTCGGCAAAGCAGGCGCGATGCCGCACCGCTTAATAACGGTTCATCACCCCATAAAGGATGAAGCCGAGCAATCCGCACCAAAATGCCACGGCCGTCAGGGCGAGACGCAAAATCACCATCGTCTCCGATCCACTCATCACGCGAAACGCGACCCCGAGAATCACCGCGCTGCCGATCCCTGCTAGGAGCAGATAGTCGCGCGTCCGCCGGCTCACCGTGGGGGCCTCTCGCGCGGCCTTCGCTTTTTCTCCCGGCGTCCACAAATCTTTCAACAGCTCTTCGTTCGTCGGGATGCGATCGCCATCGCTCGTCGTGCGCGTCGACGCAGACGTCGAGGCTTTCGGCTTCGGAGTGCGAGAGGGGGAATTCGCCATGGCTGGAGCTGGCGACCCCGACAAAGGCAAAAACCAACCGCCGACGCGAGCGTGAGTTACAGCCCACCGCAGAATCGGACCGAGGGAAAGCCACTCTTCAACGCTGGCCGCCTAAGGACGAACTCGCGGAGCTAACTTCGGTCCCGAGCTGCCCCTTACCACCGAGTCCGCTAATTCTGGTCTCTCAGCTCTAGACTCTCAGCTCTCAGCTTTCTCACTCGTCCGTCGAGCCGGCATCTCCAGCGGAATGATCGCATGCCGCCGCAATTCCACGCCGCGCAAAAAGGTCACGATGGCGCGCTCGCCGATGCGGTCGCCGGTGAGCAGCTTGTGCAGCGCGTCGACGGCCGGCGTCGGCACCCCGTCGAGCGCGATCATCACATCGCCTTCCACGAGACCGGCCCGCGCGGCGGGGCTGTCGGGCTCGAGCCCGGCGACGAGCACCCCGGTGTCCTGCTTGACGTGGTGGTAGCGCGCGACCTTGCGAATGAGCGGGACGTTTTGCCCAGCGAGGCCGATGAAGCTGCGCCGGATGCGCCCATCCTTGATGAGCCAGCCGACGACCCACCGCGCGGTATTGCTCGCGATGGCAAAGCAGATGCCCTGCGCCGGGCGGATGATCGCCGTATTCACGCCGATCACTTCACCGCGGATATTCACGAGCGGGCCGCCGGAGTTGCCGGGATTGAGCGCGGCATCCGTTTGGATGACGTTATCGATTAGCCGCCCCGAAGCGCCGCGCAGTGTGCGCCCGAGGCCGCTCACGATGCCGGCGGTGACCGTCTGCTGAAAACCCATCGGCGAACCGATCGCGATGGCGATCTGGCCGGGCTTGATCGCGTCGCTGTCTGCGAGCGTCAGGTACGCGAATTCGTCCGCGCTGACGCGGATCACCGCGAGGTCGGTGTCGGGATCGTCGCCGATTAAATCGGCGTCGAGCTTGCGTCCATCGGCGAGGAAGACCTTCAGCTCCTTCGCGCTGTGGACGACGTGGCTGTTCGTAAGAATGTAACCATCCGGCGAGATGAAGAACCCCGAGCCCGACCCGCCCGGCGCATTGCTACCGCGAACTTCGATATGGACGACGGCCGGGTGCGCCGCCGACACCGCGCCGGACACTGCGGACGAATAGGCATCGAGCAGCGTCTCATCCGGCGACGCGCTGGCAGCATGCGAGAGAAGCGAGACCATGATGACCGGAATGAGGACAGGAACGCACAGAATGCAAATGAGGGCCTCCCGCACCAACCCCTCCTGTCATTGAGAGGAGCGTAGCGACGAAGCAATCCAGCTCTCCCTTCCTGGCCCGCTTCGCGCCCCGCCATTTCTCCCCATCGCGCTCCATCTGTCTCTCGCCCACACCCACCCCAGACTCTTCGTTACCTTCGTTTCCTTCTGCTCAAATAAATCCGCCCCCCATGTCACACTTCACCGCGCTACCTCGTTTAATAGGCAAGCCGCACCTCGCCGGCCCTCATTCCCTCCATCCCTCATTCCCTAACTCCCTTCCGTCCTATGCAACCTCGCCTCAATTTCTTCGCCGCCGATCAAGCCTCCATCAAGGCCATGCAGGCCCTCGAGCAGCACCTGCGCACCTGCGGTTTCCCCGCCTCGCTCTACGAGCTCGTTAAAATCCGCGCCTCACAGATTAACGGCTGCGCCTTCTGCCTCGATATGCACACGCGCGATGCCCGGGCGCACGGCGAGACCGAGCAGCGCCTTTATGTGCTCTCCGCGTGGCGCGAGTCGCCGCTCTTCACCGACCGCGAGCGTGCTGCGCTGGCTTGGACCGAGGCCTTGACGCTCATCGCCGACACTCACGCACCCGACGATGCCTACACCGAGGTCCGCGCCCAATTTTCCGACAAGGAACTCGTCCAGCTGACCGTGCTCATCGGCGCGATCAATACGTGGAACCGGCTCGCCATCGGCTTCCGGTCGATTCATCCCGTCCCTGCACCGTCTGCTGCATGACCGATTCGACTCCGGCCCTTGCCTCCGCACCTGAACTCTTTGAGCAACACCGGGAGTTTCTGCGGTCGCTCGCGTATCGGTTACTCGGCGCGGCCTCGGATGCAGAAGACATCGTACAAGAGACCTGGCTGCGTTGGGCAAAGGCCGACCGTACCACGGTCACCGAGCCACGCGCCTACCTCGCCCGCATCGCGACGCGGCTCTGCCTCGATCAGGTAAAATCAGCCCGCGTGCGCCGCGAGTCGTACGTGGGACAATGGCTGCCGGAGCCGGTGGTCAAGGCCGCCGACTTCGTCGAGCAACCGCCACGCGATCTCGCCCAAGACATCACGTATGCGCTCATGCTCGCGCTGGAGCGGCTCTCTCCGCTGGAGCGCGCGGCGTTCTTACTGCACGATGTATTCGGTCTCTCCTTCGAGGAAATTGGCCAGACGCTCGACCGTGAGCCCACGGCGTGTCGCCAACTCGCGACCAGGGCGCGCGGCAATATTCGCACCGCGCGCCCACGTTTCCCGGTCGCCCCCGAAGAGGGCGAGCGCATCGCGGCGAGCTTTATGCAAGCCGCGCAAACCGGCGACGTCGCGGCCCTCAGCGGCCTCCTCGCCGAAGAGGCCGTGCTCTATTCCGACGGAGGAGCGTTCACCCGCGCGGCCCGCCGTCCCATTTTGGGTGAAGCCCGCATCACGCGTTTCCTCGCCGGCCTCACTGCGCGCCATGGTCCCGCCAAATATCTCCGCGCTCTGCCGATCAATGGACAGCCAGGTTTTGTGAAGAGCGACGACCGCGGCATCACCGATGCCATCGCCTTCGATATTCGCGAGGGCCGCGTCGTCTCCGTCTACATCGTGCGCAATCCCGAAAAGCTCCGCCACCTCGCCGCCAGTCTCGGGATGAGTCTACCGACCATCCCGCCAAGCCGTGCGGCGGCGGACTGACGACCGCCGCGGTCGTTTGACGCCGACGACGTTTCCAGCCTCACATGAGGCGCGCCATGCCTCACTACATCGCCTTCCTCCGCGGCATCAATCTGGGCAAACGTCGGGTGAAAATGGAGGAGCTCGCGGCGCACTTTGAGAAACTGAAGTTCACCGATGTCTCCACCTTCATCGCCAGCGGCAACGTCATCTTTAGCAGCAACGTCGCTGACAGCGCCAAGTTAGAGCAACGAATCCAAGATCACCTCGCCAAGGAACTGGGCTATGAGGTCAATACCTTCGTGCGCACGCGCGCGGAAGTTGCCGCTGTCGCGGCCTTTCGCGGCTTCGCTCCCGCCGACATGGATCACCCTGAGCACACGATCCACGCCAGCTTTCTCGCCAGCCCGCTCAGTCCCTCGCAACAAAAAGCTCTCGAAGGCTGCCGCTCCGAGGTCGACGAATTCCGCGTCGTCGGTCGCGAGTTCTACTGGCTCTGCCGCATCAAGAGTAACGAGTCGAAAATTTGGGCCTCCAAGGAGCTGAAGGCGGTGAAGCTGCCCTCGTCCTCGATGCGCAACCTCACCACGATGCGCAAGCTGGCGGCCCTCTACCCCGCGCTCTAATCGCGCTCCACGCTGGGCTTGCCGCGCGCCGCGAAGTGCCGCCAACTTCTCGTTCCGCATCGCATGCCAGTTGCCACGCCCAACGTCCTCATCATTCGCCGCCGCTATCTCGGCGATGTGGTGCTGCTCGGATCGTTGTTGCGCAATCTCCGACTGCACTGGCCGCAGGCGCGCCTAACCGTGCTGGTGGAGCCGCGCTTCGCCGACGTAGTGGCTCTGCACCCCGATGCCAATGCCGTGCTCCTCCTGCCGGAGGGCGTCGGCCAGTGGTTCGGTTTCGTGCGCGAGTTGCGCGGCGCGCGCTTCACGCACGTTCTCGATCTCGACAATTCCGACAAGACCGCCGTCATCGCCCGCCTCTCCGGCGCACCGGTGCGCGTCGGCCTGCATCACGGCATCCACGCCCTCAAGTTCGGCGCGGCTTACACGCACGTCGTGCACGACTCGACGGAGCTGCACGAAAACCGGCCCATCACCGAGTACTACCTCCGCGCCCTCGAGCCGCTCGGCGTGCCTGTTGCCGCGCGCGACATCCAATTGCGCCCGCGCGCCGAGGATATCGCCGCCGCTCGGGCCCTCGCCGGCGGGGGTGGGCGCGTGCTGCTCGTGCACCCCGGCAGCCGCAGCGCGATGCGGATCTGGCCGGCGGAGCGCTTCGCGGCCGTGTGCGACTTCGCCCAAGACGAACTCGACCTGCAAGTGGTGCTAATCGGTGGTCCCGCCGAGGCCGAGCTGCTCGCGGAAATCCGAGGGCACGCCCGCACCCATCTCCTCTCGCCTCCCGGCGCTTTGCCCATCGGCCGTTTCGCCGCACTCGCACAGCTCAGCGCCGCCTTCCTGTGCCACGATAGTGGCCCGATGCATGTCGCCGCCGGTGTCGGCACCCCGGTCATCGCGCTCTACGGTTCGCAAAACGCCGCGCTCTTCCGCCCGATGGGTCAGTGTCACACGCTGCTGCAGCCTCCCCTGCCCTGCGCGAACTGCGTCGCCCCGGGCCGATGCCTGCCCGATGACTCGTATAAAAACCTCTGCGTGCAAAATATCACGCTCGACCGCGTAAAGGCCGCCGTCCGCTCAGCCCTTCGCCCGCGCCCGCCTACATCCGAAACGCGATGATGGTATTGGCCACGCCGACGATTTCGGCGAAGCGGCCGGCCTTGATTTCCTCGAAGATCGCCCTCGTCACCCCATCGGCGCGACTGCCAAAATCGTGAAACGCGATCACGCCGCCGCGCTTTACATAAGGCGACCACGCGAGGATGTCGGCCTTGCAAGCCTCATACGAGTGATCGCCGTCGATGAAGATAAAATCGATCTGCCCCTTGAGCGCCGCGAGTTGCTGCGCCGCCGCTAGCGAATCGCTCACCACCGGCTCCGCGCGGTCGTTAAAGCCGAGGTCGGCAAAGTTCTTCTTAAAAATTTCCAGCGTGCTGTTGTGCCCGAGCGACCGGAAGTGCCGGTTGTACCACGCCGCATCCTCGCCGCAGGTGGAGAGGCCTTGGAAATTATCCACCGCGTAGATCTTCGCCGCCCCCTTGAGCCCACCCGCGATGAAGCAGGTCGAGGCCCCCATCCAAGAGCCGACTTCGATCACCTTGGCCCCCGCGGGCAGATCGCTCGCGAGTTGAAAGAGATACCCGCGCTCCGGGAAGCTGCCCATGTCGTCCGTCTTAAAGTGCCGAGCGATGCGCAGGAACTCCTCCCACTTGAGGTCGCCGCGCCGCTTCCGCGCTCCCCGCAGGAAGCGCCCGCACTTCTGCGCAAACCGTAGATCGCGAACGAGGGGCCAGTGCTTAAACGCCATGCGCCGAGAGAACGCAGGGCCGCCCCATGCGGGAAGCTTTTTCGCACTCCACCCGCGCCTGCAAGGGTTTCCGCACCCTTCGCCGAATCGGCCACAGTGCGCTTTACGATCGGCACGTTTGGTGCATTATGACGGACATCATGAGTCGCACTCACCTCTGTGGAGCGGCCGGGATGGGCCTGCTGGCTGTGCTTTGGCTGGGCGGATGCGCCTCTGGCCAGATGAACCGCATCGACGCGAATCGCGATATTTACGAGACGTGGCCGCTTGAAACCAGGCAGGCTGTCCTCGATGGTAAGGTGGAGCCGGGCATGAATCCCGACATGGTGACAGTCGCTTGGGGTAAGCCCACCGAGGTCCAGTCTAACGGCGCCGGCGATGAGGTCTGGGTCTATAAGCGCGGCGGCGAAGATCCGTCGATGATGACTTATCCCGGCACCTATCCCGCGGGCACCACCATCGGCGGTTACCCCGGGACCAGCAGCAATATCGGCATGGGCGGTGGTGTCATGGGTGGCAGCAATACCATCGGCATCGGCATGGGGCGCGGCGGCACGGGCATCATCAGCAGCTCAAGCGTCGGCACCGGAATCGGCATCGGCGGTGGCGGGATGGGTACCCCCATCATGCGGCGCCCCGACCCGGTCGAAATCCGCGAAGTCGTCTTCCGCAATGGCGTGGTCCTGCGCGCCGACGAACCGCCCGATCCGAAAGAGAAGCCCTGATTTTTAACCGTAAAGGTCGACGGTTAAATTAAGCCGCCCGAAGCCGGGCTCAGAGGCCGAGCTTCTTGTAGTCCAGCACCGTGTGGCTGATCAATCCCGTCGCCAGCGCCGCGCGATCCGTCAATGGCGTGGGCGGCGAAAGATCGTCGCCCAACCGGAACACCAACCGATGCGTGCCGTCGTCCGCCGCCGGCGTGAAGAGCCGCGGCACGATCACCCGCGCGGGCACCGTCCGCCGCACCTCCGTGCCCGGGTGGCAGGTGAGCGGGAAATTGATATTGTGCACGATGAACTCCCGGGGAGCCGTTGCCGCTAAACACTCCGGCACGAGCCGCGCGGCGTGCGTCGCCGAGTGCTTCAAAATGGCGTGCAGCTCCGCATCGGGCACATCGTTAGCCGCCTTGAGGCGATTGTAGAGCTCCCCCGTCATGTCCTGCGAGACTGCCACTGCGGGCAGTCCGTGCAGCGCCCCCTCCCACGCGCCGCCGATGGTGCCGCTGGCGATGATGAAGCCGAGGCTGGCGTTGAGACCGACATTGATGCCGCTCACCACTCCGTCCGGTTTCAACTCCTCGGGCAGGAGATGATCGAGGGCGATATTCACGCAATCGCTGGGCGTTCCGTCCACGACCCAAGTCGCGCACCCCAGGCCATAGTCGGCCGCAGTCGCATGCACCGGCCGGTCGCGCGATTTCGCCGCGCCGATCCAGCTTTGCTCGGTCTTGGGCGCGACGACCGCGAGCGTGTGGCCCGCGCGACGGAGGGCATGCACGAGCTCATGGAGAAACACGCTGTGGATGCCGTCGTCATTGGTGACGAGGATTTTCATGTTACGATTGCGTCAACATCCCCCGCGACGCACAAGCCGTAACAACCGTCTTTTACCGGGCCATCCGGCCCACCGGAAACTACTCAGGCCTGCCCGCCGCCGTCCGCCACTCGCGAATGGCTGGCCCTAAGCGGGATTTGCAATCTGCTTTAGTTTTTCCTCTGCTCACGCCCATGAACTCCCCTTCTCGCCTCGCTTTCGCCACCCTCGCCTCGTTGCTGGTGCTCACCGGCTGCGCCACGTCCTCCAGCGAAAGCAGCGATACCGCCTCGTCGTCCAGCAGCCTGGGCACATCGAGCGGTGAATCCTCCGACTCTTCGGCGTCGCGCTCCAAGACCGAGACCGCAAGCAGCGACACCTCTTCGGCAAGTTCAACTGCGAAAACCACCGCCTCGTCGTCCGAATCCGACACGCCGCGCAGCAGCTGGCGCGCCGAGCGTGAGGCCCGCGCTGCGCGCGACAAGGAGGCCACTGCGAGTTCCAGTTCCTCCAGCAGCTCGAGCAGCGGCGACTCCGCAAAACTCGCCGATCAGCTTACCGCCGCCACCAAGGAACTGGCCACCTTGCGCGCCGCCAATGCCAAGCTCCGCGCGGCAGCCGCGTCAAGCAACTCCTCCTCGTCGACGTCGAGCAATTCGTCCTCTTCCTCCAGTTCGTCGAAGGGCGATCCCACCGATGATAAGCTCGCCGGCAGCCTCAAGTCGTATTCCGCCTTCAAGCAAGACCTCGCCAATATCTTCGCCGAGAGCGACCGCGTGCGCCAGGAAAACGCCGCCCTCGCGAGCAATTTGAAGTCCGCCGTCGAGCAGACCGACGCCGCCCGCGCCACCACGCGCCGCCTCGAAAAGGAATTGAGCGAGGAGCGCAAAGCCCGCGCAGAGGCCGAAAAGGCCATCACGCAATTGCGCGATCAGCTCCGCGCCGTCGCCCGCGCCGTCTCCGCCGCCGGCCTGAGCGTCGACAAACTCGCCGCCACAGCCGACGCCGATAAGCGCTGAGGCGCGGTCTGATTTAGCGGTTCACTTTTTAAAGACCGTGGGCCAAGCCTCACGGTCCACTGGGCGCAACGACTCAGGCCATTCGACCGCGATCTCATCTCGGTCGGATGAGAACGTAATTTGCGTCCCGACCAACGGCGAGATATCCGGCCCGACGACATGAATGCTCAGCGGGCTTTCACGGCTGATCGAAGCGAGCCCAACCCGTTCCCGCCCCGCCTTGCGCTCAAAGAAAACATATCCGTTCGACTGGATGGAGATCGCTTCCCCGCTCGGCGCTTGAAAATACCCGACCACGCGAGCGTCGGGCCGATGGCTAGTGCAGGCCGTCAGGCCAATAAGCATGCAGCATAGAATCGCGACGACGCAGACGGACGATGCACGAACCATCGGCGAAGAAGTGTCGGCCGGTCCCTTCACGGCTCGCGAAAAATCGCCTCGATATTGTTGCCATCGGGATCCAGCAGGTATGCGCCGTAGACCCCCCTTGCCGCACTCTTCAGGCGAGCCGTTGTCGCGTCCGCCATTCGCGAGTCCGATACGATAAAACTCGTTTACTGCCTCCTTCGAGGTCGCCGTCAGCGCGAGGTGCATGGGCCGGCGCTCCGTTAGCTTCACTGGCGTACCGTGGTAATCACCACCCGCCGGGCCGATCCACAAAAATGACCGGCCCGCCCCACCCATTACCATGGAGCCCCACTGCGGCTGCCGTTGCCATACGACGATACCCAGTGGGGCGAGCGCTCGCTCGAAGAACGGAAAACTCCGCGCGGGATCGGTGACGAAAATGCCGATGTGGTCGAACATGACCACCCTACTTCGCCCGATAGAACTCGATCAAGGCGATCCCTGTCGCTCCGCTCGCATCATTGACGATCGCGGTGTATCCGCCCGGCGGCAGTTCCATCAGCACAGCGGAATCCTTGCTGCCGGTGGACAAGGCAAAGGCTCCGACCCGTGCGCCGACCGCCGCGATCTCTGCGGCATTGGTCGCGGTCGACCAGTCGTCGTTGTTCGCGAAGGCCACACTGGCACCGTTGTATAGCGTGAGTCGGGGATTCGGCAGCGGGGCGGTGACACTGTACTGGGCGAGCGTGGGACCGACGCCACGCACCAGCACGCGAAGCGAGCGGCCGAGATTTTGTGGGTCATCGATGATGAAGCCCGCGATCAGGCTGGCATCACCCGAGCCGACTTTGCCGCGGAGCGAGAGGTTGGTGAGCTCGCCATAGGCAGATCCGGTGATGGTCGTATCGTCACCGACATCGTACGATTCGATCAAGCCCACGCCGGTCCGGCCATCTGCGTCACGCAACTGTAAGGTGAAGCTGCCGCCTCCGGTATCGTAAATGATCTGAGAATCAGCGCTACCACTGGCGAAAGGAAATGCGCCGGCTCGCCCGACCCAGTTGCGCGCGAAGCTGTCGTCGACCCAGTCGTCGTTCCGTTGCACCTGGGTACCGTCGGCGCGATGAAACGTGAGCACGGGATTAGCCAGCGGCGACTGCACACCGAACTGCGCCAGCGCCGGGCCGGCTCCACGCAGCAGCATGCGACGCGTACGAAAGGTCGAGTTCAGTTCCAGCGTGAGACCGGCGATGAGCGCCTCCTCGCCTCCGCCGACTTGCGAGCGACTCGAAACATTACGCAGGCGAGGCGTCGTGCTCGCCAGCAACTCAATCACCGGCCCGAGCGTCGTGCCGCCAGCGCCCGTCACGCGCAGTTGATAACGACCGAGATTTTCCTTTTGAAACGAAGGGAAGGTGAGCGCGGCCGAGGTGGTGTCGTCAGGCAGTTTACCTCCATCGACGGCCACCCAAGTGTAGCTCAGCGGTCCCGTGCCGAGGACAGACATCGTGGCGGTCAGCGGGGTGCCGCCAAAGATGGAGCGGTTAATTCCCCGGCTCGCTATGACCGGGGCGGTCAGCGAAGGAGTGTGCATCGTATCCAATCTCACGATACTATTAGTCGCATGCCCCTCCCAGCTCATGAAGACCCCGGCGACGAGCAATTTACCATCGGGCTGAAATGTCAGCGCGGTGATCTTCGTCGCTTCGTTGGCGGCGGCGAAAAACGTGGGATCGACCTGCGGTGTCGGGCCCCCGCGGAGGCGAACGATGCCAACGCTGGAATAGCCCAGATAAATATCTCCCGATGGGGCGATCGCCATGGCATCCGCGCCCGCCCGCAACGTCGACAGGTTCCACGTCTCGGTCGCGATTCCATTGGCATTGTATCGCGTGTACCCAGCCGTCGTCGAAATCAGCAGGCCGTCGTCCGCCATGACCGTTCGTGTCGATGCACTCGGCAGCGTGATGGCCGCAAATGTCGCATCCCGCGCTCCAGTCGGCGTGAGCCGCACGAGCTGATCGGGCCCGGTGTCGGGAACGCCGCCGAGCACCAGCGCTCGCCCAGCTGAGTCAAACTCGATCGTGTAAACCACCGGCAGCGCCGCGATGGGAGTGTAGGCAAACGTCGTGTCGCGCGAGCCGTCAGCATTCACCCGAAGCAGATTCGCACCGTAGCCCACGATGAGTTTACCATCCGGCTGGAGTGCACCCGTCGTGAGCTCAGTCGCGGCATTCAGTCCCGCGATGGAGGTAAACCCCGTCACCGTCGAATCGTCGGTCGACATCCGATAAGGCGGCAAATTCATCAGCAGCGTGCCATCGGCCAGAGCCGTGACGACCTTTCGCGGAGAGGTAGGAAGCGACGGAGCCGCCGGCGCGACGCTTCCATCGGCCCGCAGCCGATAAGAGGAATGCGGCACACCCGTGCTGTTAAAATTGATTCGCCCCACGATGTACCCGCCATCACGCAAGGGCATGATTGAGTCGTAGTACACCGCGTCGCTTGCGGGATAGAGCGCAGAGACAAAACTCGGATCGACCGAGGAGTTGGTGGGCCGCGCAACGACGTTGAGCGTAAACCAATTGCTCTCGGTCACGACGCCATCGGCCGTGGAGCGCACAAAATAATTTCCCACGTGAGGGGAAGCGACCGATGACAGCGCCAGTTGCGCGGATGTCGCGCCCGCCACAGGTGCACCATTGAAGTACCATTGCAAAGCGCCCTGCGTGGTCGGCGCTTGCTCCGTCACACGGAGCGTCACATTGCCCCCAGCCGTCACATAACTCGGGCGCCCCGGCCACGCGTTGTCTGCAGATAAAACGCTCACCGTAATAGGGCCCGCCCGCAGCGCCGCGCTGCAAACACATCCGATAAAAACCAACACGAGACGAAGGCTATTTTTTAGATTCATCATGTCGCCCTGGGCGACAAGCGATCGCTGCGAAACCACCATCACTGAGTCAAAAAAACCGCGAGCGCGTCGCGGTTGGGAATCAATAATTATAGAACTCAACATTGCGCCTATAGGTCCGCATCGAACGGAGTTGTTCCGAATTTTTTTCGCCGTGAAAATTGCAATGCTGCGCAGCGTATCGATCTGGTACCTGCGAGCGCGAGCGAGTGGTCTGGGCGTGCATTTTATCCCCTCGCTCACGCTCGGGGCTATCAGTGACAGCCGGTCGAGTGACGAGGCGTGGCAGAAAAGTCCGCACATACTCCGCCTTGACCGCGCGCGTTTGCGCACGCCTTGTGGACTCGTTCATGTCTTCCCTCCCGCCTCCGTTTGTCGCACCCGCCGGCTATGCTCGCATCAAAGTCGTCCACAGTTTTCAAGAGCTTGTGACGACTCCGCTCGCGAATGGCATCAATGCCCTTTGCTGGCAGCGGTCGCTCTCCGGTGATTTCGATGAAGTCGTCGCGCAGCTCGGGGTAACCGAAGGCATCACGACCCTCGACGACGAGACTTTGCGCGCGCTGCCACTCAGCGCCGCCGGTCGCGCCGCCGTGGAAATCCTCATCGAGGATCAGCGCCTCATGCGCGAACACGGCCTCGCTCCGCTCCTCGACTGCATCCACGGCTACCCGCGCGACGAAGCCCCCGAGGTCGTGCCCATCGACGTCTATTCCTATCACGCCGACAGTGCGACGGTGGAGACCGACACCTATCTCTGCAGCTACACCGTCGCCTCCTCCGAAGGCCTGCGCAACGAGGACGCCCGCCGTCGCGTCGATGTGCCGGAGACCCGCTCCGCGCTGCTCGCGCTCTACGGCGGCCAGGACGACGAAGGCTTCCGCGAATTCCTCCACGATCACTGCTACGACCTCCACTACGCGCCGTCCCCCGGCGCGCAGCCTTACTCCTTTGGCCTCGGAAATCTCTGGCGCATCGCGGTCGACTATCCCAGCAGCCCCGTGCCGCCGTGTATCCACCGCGCACCTACAACGATTCCAGGCCAGCCGCCGCGGTTGCTATTGATCAGTTAATTCGAGATTGAGCCGCCGCGCTCAGCCTGCGGAGAATAGCCTCATGACTAGCGTGGCATCTCCCCTGGCCGACTCGTCTGAATTGGGCGAGTTGGGCGTCTATCAGCTCAAGCGCCTATGGTCGCGGCTCATGGCCGCGAGACGCGGACAGCGCTCGCACGATTTGGGGGACCAGCATCGCGACCATATTGTCAGCGATGCCCTCGGTCTCGGCTTGGAACAGATCACGCAATATGTGATCCGGGAAACGCCTGACTTCGCGCGATTCGAGCACTGGATCGTCGAGACCAGCGGGGGCGTCGAGCCGCTCCAAGTGCAACGCATCAACGCCGCGCTCACCGGCCAACCCTATCCAGCCGGCATCCGGCAAATGCTGGCCGAGATCGACGCCATGCCGCCCGTGCTCTCCCCGGAGGATCTCAGGTTCTGGGAAACTCACGGTTATGTGATCCTCCACGATGCCGTGCCGGAAGACACCCGCGAAGCGGCCGCCCAGGCCATCTGGCAACACCTCGGAGCGAATCCCGCCCAACCCGATTCTTGGTACGTGCAGAGCCGCATCATGGTGCAGTTTTTCCAGCACCCCGCGTTTACCGCCAATCGCCGCTCCCGCCGCCTCCACAAAGCCTTTGCCCAACTCTGGGGGACGAGCGATCTCTGGGTGACGACCGACCGGTGTGGTTTCAATGTGCCGGAGCGGCCCGGCTGGACGTTCCAAGGGCCCGATCTTCACTGGGACGTCAGCCTCGCGCAGCCCATTCCCTTTGGCACCCAGGCCATCCTCTACCTCACCGACACCCCGGGCGAGCAAGGCGCCTTCACCTGCGTCCCGGGATTTCAGCATCGCATCCCGCAGTGGCTGGCTGAACTGCCGCCGGGAGCAAACCCCCACCAGCAAGACCTGCACGCGCTCGGCTCGACGCCCATCGCGGGCCGCGCCGGCGACCTCGTGATCTGGCATCACGCCCTGCCACACGGCAGTCGGCCGAATCGCGGCACCCGGCCTCGGATCGTACAATACATCAACATGTATCCGACGCAGCAGGAATTTCGCGAGACGTGGATTTAGCGGAGTTCACCATTTGCTGCGAGACTCTGCGGCAAGATGCCGCAGTCACTTTAATCCATTCGCCCACAAAAAAACCGGAGCCACTTTCGCGGCTCCGGTTGAGAGGAGAAATGTGCGGCGTAGAAGTCTAGCGCCGCACTGATAGTTTTGCGAGGCGTGCTGCGCGCCGTTGCTCTCCCGATCGATGGCTTCGTCGCTTCGCTCCTCGCAATGACACGTTTACTGGGCGGGCGCGGGAGCCGGGGCGGCTTCGCCGCCGCCCTGCTTCTGCGCTTCCATTTCCTTCATCGCGGCCTTGCGCGAGAGGCGGACCTTGCCGGAGCGCTCGTCGATGCCGATGCACTTCACCCAGATCATCTCGCCCATCTTCACGACGTCCTCGGTGCGACGCACGCGGAAGTCGGCGAGTTCGGAGATGTGGCAGAGACCTTCCTTGCCCGGGGTGCACTCGACGAAGGCGCCGAAGTCCTTAATGCCGGTCACGCGACCGTGGTACAGTTTCCCGTTCTCGATCGGGGCGCCGCCGCCACCGCCGCCGGGACCGCCGCCACCACCGCAGAGGCCGTCGATCTCGGCAATGGCGCGGGCCATGGCCTCGCCGTTGTTCGAGTAGATGAAGACCTTGCCGGAATCGTCGTCGGCGATGTCGATCTGCGCGCCCGTCGTCTCGACGATGCGGCGGATGGTCTTGCCACCGGGCCCGATGAGGAGGCCGATCTTCTCGGGATCGATCTGGATCGTCTGGATGCGGGGCGCGTACTGGCTGAGGCCGGCGCGGGGCGCGGGCAGCGAGGCGAGCATGACCTTGAGGATTTCGATGCGGGCTTCGCGCGCTTGGTAGATCGCGGTCTTGGCGATCTCGAAGGGCAGGCCGTTGATCTTCAGGTCGAGCTGGAAGCCCGTGATACCCTTGGTCGTACCGGCGACCTTGAAGTCCATGTCGCCGAAGTGGTCTTCCTCACCGAGGATGTCGGTGATGGTGGTCCACTTCGTGATGGAGCCGTCGGCCGCCATCTCGGTCATGAGACCGCAGGAGATACCGGCGACAGGCGCGATGATCGGCACGCCGGCGTCCATAAGGGCGAGACAGCCGCCGCAGATCGAGGCCATCGAGGTCGAGCCGTTGGAGGCCATGATCTCGGAGACGACGCGGATGGAGTACGGGAAGGCTTCCTCCGGGGGCAGCACCGGGACGAGCGAACGCTCGGCGAGGGCGCCGTGGCCGATTTCGCGGCGGCCGGGACCGATAAAACGGCCCGCTTCACCGACGGAGAACGGCGGGAAATTGTAGTGGAGGATGAAGCTCTTCGACTTCGGACCGCCGGTGAGGCCGTCCATCTCCTGGGCTTCCTTGGTGGGCCCGAGGGTGACGATGGCAATGTTCTGCGTGTCCCCGCGCTGGAACATCGCGGAGCCGTGCACGCGGGGCAGCACGCCGACCTGCGCCTGCAGGGGACGGAGCGCCTTCGCATCGCGGCGGTCAGAGCGCTCGCCGCGGGCGAGGACGGTCTGGCGGTACGCCTTGTATTGGAGATCTTCGAAGACGACGTTCAGGTCGACATCGGTGAACTTGCCTTCGCCGAGCTCGGCGAGGAGAGCGGCCTTGGCTTCTTCCTTGAGGGCTTTGACGTTGGCGGAGCGGACGTTCTTCTCGAAGCCAAAGATGGCGGCGGAAACGCGCTCAGCGGGGACGACGCGCTCGATGATGGCGCGGGCCTCGGGGGTCGCGCCCACGAGCTTGAAGGTGGCCTTCGGCTTGCCGGCGATGGCGGTGAGCTCCTTGATCGCCGTGATGATCGGCTGGATCGACTCGTGACCGAACGCGAGGGCCTCGACGAACTTCTCCTCGGAGATTTGGTCCGCGGAGCCTTCGATCATCAGCATGTCTTTCGAGTTGCCGACGTAGATGAGGTCGAGCGACGAGGAGTACATCTGCTCGATGGTGGGATTGGCGACGAACTTGTCGTCGATCAACGCGACGCGGACGCAGCCGATCGGCCCATTCCACGGAATGTCGGAGATGGCGAGCGCGGCGCTGGCACCGTTAACCATCGCGATATCGGAATCGTTGATGAGATCGGCCGACATCAGCGTGCCGATGATCTGCACTTCATTGAGGAAACCCTCGGGGAAGAGCGGACGGCAGGGGCGATCGCAGAGGCGGGAGATCAGGATCTCGCGCTCGGAGGGACGGCCCTCGCGCTTGAAGTAGCCACCAGGGAAACGGCCGGCCGCGGCGTACTTGTCGCGGTAATCGCACGTGAGGGGGAAGAAATCCTGGCCGGGGCGCATGGTCTGCGCGGCGCAGGCGGTGACGAGGACGTTGGTCTCGCCGACGTTGACGTTGACCGCGCCGCCCGCGAGCTGGGCGATGGAGCCGGTGGAGAACGTGAGGTTCAGGCCGGGAACTGTGACTTTATGTTTCTGATTCATTTTCGGACTATTTCGGATACGGACGATACATGTGTCGCGGATAAGACGGGACGTTCAGCGACACACTGAAGTCGGCCCGGTGGGCTCCCTAAAACGGAAGCGGCGGCAACGCCGAGAGGCGGGGCCGCGGGGTGAGGTAACTTTTCAACTAACCCGCTTTAATCTCCTCGCGCCTTGGCGAGAGATTTCCGTTTGGCTCCGCGGTGTGCGGCGGCAAACGGAAATGTCCCAGCTTCGGATCGAGTGTCGGTAAAGACAACAGGCGACCCGCGGATCGGGTCGCCTGTGTGACTAAAAGCGTTACTTGCGAAGGTTGAGCTTCTGCAGCAACTCGCTGTACTTCGAGAGGTTATGCTTCTTGAGGTAGTCGAGGAGCTTGCGACGGCGGGAGGCCATCTGCAGGAGGCCGCGGCGGCTGTGGAAGTCCTTGCGGTGCGTCCGGAGATGCTCGGTCAAGTGATTGATGCGGGCAGTGAGGAGCGCGATCTGGACTTCGGATGAACCGGTATCCTTCTCGTGGATTTTGTATTCTGCGATGATTTCGGGTTTAGCGACTGTGGTGGACATGGTTTAGTGGTTTAGTTCACGACTGTAGGGCCTCTTGCGAGAACCGTGCCACCCGCCTTTCCGCGATCGAAATCGCGGTTGAGCCGGCGTCACCGTTAACATCCGGCGGAATGCCAGACCAGTCATGGTGAAGGTCCGCAACCGACGAACCCTCACTAACGCAAGTAGCCATCCTTCAGAAAACCGTCCCTCGCGGCAAGCGTAAATTTATCCGGAAGCGTTCCGTCAAAAATAAGGTCTTTGGCGCGGTCAAGGCGCTGGCGGCGTAGGAGTCGACTCGCCAGCCGGGGAGGAACCCTGGGAAGCGACGGGGAGAGTGATGTGCGGCCCGGGCGGTAAGGCAACGGGCGTAGGGGGTTGGACCGTCTGTGCACCCAAAACCGCGGCCGGGGTAGGCGGTTCGGAGTTGGAGGTAGGTAAGATTTGAAAGCTAACAACGATAGACATGGGGGGTAAATAAATCGGCGTGTTGAGTAACAGAAGCGACGGCAATCGCGAGTCTTAAGCAACCGGATCAACGACCGGGCGCGATCTATCTGCGAGCACCCACCGCCGGCATCGCCTGATTCTGAAACACATACAAATTCTCCATCACCTTCAGCGGCTGCTTGAGCGGGAAATCCGCCGGCACCCGCCCCGTCAGCAGCCCGGCGTAGATTTCGCCCCACTCGCCGAACCGATTCGTGTCCGCCGCCATCGACTCCCTTAATAGAGGCTTCGCCGCGAGATCCGAGAAAAACGGCCGGTCCAGCGTGCGCGGCGTGAGCAGCAGCTCACCGATCGGCTGCGTGAGCGTGATCTCGTAAAAATCCCGGAGGCGCGTCGGCTGCGCCCACACCCGCCCGTCGCCGTACCACGCCGCGCCCGCCGGCACATCCGCCATCACGCCGTACTTGCCCACCACCCCGCGCGTCGCGATCTCTTGCTGCAGGCCGATGAAGAGACCCGGCAGGTACGGCGGATATTGAAAATGCAGCCGCCGCGGCTCGAGCGCATCGTGCGCCAGCGGCAACGCCTGCACCACCAGCAGCCCCGCCGCCGCGACCGTCGGCCAGCGCGACAGCACGGCGTTGCTCCCGAGCAGCACAAAGAAAAATCCCGCGCCAAAAATCATGATCAACGGCGCCAGCCACCCCGCCACCGGCCGGTCGCTTTCGCCCGAATTGAGCGCCGCCTGCGCGAGAAGCAGCACCGCGAGCGCTGCCACAAACGTCCACCGCATCCGGTTCGCCGCCGGCGCGCGAAACGCATACAAGAGTCCCGCCACGAAAAACGCCGCGAGCCACATCGCCCCGCCCGACCACAGCCGCGACTTCAGATTTTCCTGCAACGAGGTCAGCGTCTTGTTGCCGAGTTTGTTCAGGTCGATTGGCAGCAGCTTCGCCGAGAGCGTCGCGCGCGCCACCGCCGGCTCCGCCGTGGAGTCGCCCGCCTTGAGCGCCACATTTTGCACGGCCAGCGCCACCGGCGAACCCGTGAGCGCCAGATTCCGCGCCATCCACGGCCCGCTCACCACGAGAAATCCCGCCACCACCACCGCCAGCGCCAGCCAGCGCCGCGACCCGTGAAAGCGCATCCACCCATACGCCAGCGCGACAAACACCAGCGCGCCCGCCGCGTACTCCGTGAGAAACAGCAGCCCGCACATCGCGCCGAGTCCGGCGAGCCAGCCTAAAATTCTCCCTCCGCCCCCGCGCTCGCTCGCCGCTTCGCCTTTCGCCACCGTCTCGCCCTTTTCCGCCGCCAGCTCCGCCCGGTGCCAGCACGCAAAAGCCCCGAGCGCCAGCACCATGGCCAGCGGCACACCATTCACCGCCACCACTTGCTGCCACACCGGCACCGAGAGCAGCAGCGCAAACGCCGCGAGCCAACCCACCCGCGCCTCAAACATCCGCGCGCCCAAATCATACGTGAGCCACGCCGCGAGCCACAGCAGCACCACATTCAGCCCGAGCAAAAAATAGTCCGCGCCAAACCCATCCGGCGGCACCGGCGACTGCGCAAACAACTGCGCCCGCCTCGCCTCCGGCACGAGCCTCAGCCCGCCCGCGATCACGAGCGAGTACAACGGCGCATGGTACAGCTCCGGGTTCGCCACCGCCGGATCGAACTTCACCCCGCGCTGCTGCAAAAACGCCACGCTCTGCGGATGATTCACGAGTGTCGAAAACCCCTCGCCGCGCGCGAGCTGCCGCCCCATCTCCGCCTGCATCAACGTCGTCTCCGTGACCGGCCCGTGAAATTGTTTCCACGCCACCACGATGGAGAGCGCGAGCGTCACCGCCCCCACCGCCGCCAGCTTCAGCCAGCGCGCCCCCGCCCCGGCTTCCAGCCAGTGAATCAATTCCTGCGCCGTCCGCGGCCGGCTCATGGCGACACTCCCTCCGAGGTGGACGGCGACCTCCGGGCGCCGTCGGAAGGGCGAACACAAAAATCACAACGGCAGCCCACCGCCCAAAAACGGCGTTCGGAGATCGCCGTCCACCTCAACGCTTCCCGTTTCGTCGCCGCCATTTCTCCCCGACCTTCCCGTCCTTCCTGCTCAAAATTATTCAACCGCGAAGCCCGCGAAGAAACACGAAAATGTCCCGCGATCTTCGCGCCTCTTCGCGGTACCCCTCTGCTTGATTCCACCCCCGCAGCCCAAAGTCGCCCGTCCACCTCCGTCGCCCCCACGCCCCACTTTACTCCGACCTTCGCGTCTTCGCGTCTTCGCGCTTCACCCCTGCCCACGCCCGAATCCGTGTTCATCTGTGTCCATCTGTGGTTCAAGTTTTTTAGACCACGCACGCGCCCGCCGTTCATTTGTCCGTCACATCCAGTTCCGGCCACTGCGCGATTTTGCGGTGCAGCGTGCGGCGGCTGATGCCCATGAGCTCCGCCGCCTTGGTGCGATTGCCGCGCGCCTTGTGCAGCGCCTCGCGTAGGAGCCGCTTCTCGTTTTCCTCCACGGAAAAAGAATCTCCGCCCGGTGCCGTCGCCGCCGGCGCACCCGACGTCGACACCACCGCAGGGGTCGGCTGCCCGCGAAACTTCGGCTCGAGGTCGTACTCCGTCAGGCTGCCGCCGCGACGCATCACGACCGCGTTCTCACAGAAATTGCGCAGCTCGCGAATATTTCCCGGCCACGCGTACGCTTGTAGCGTGCGTAGCGCGCCGGCCTCCACGGTGAGCGGCGGCACGCCATTCTCGTCGGAGAAGAGCTTGATGAAATGCGCCAGCAGCAGCGGCACGTCCTCCGGGCGCTCACGCAGCGGCGGCATCAGGAGGCGCACCACATTGAGCCGGAAAAAAAGGTCTTCGCGGAATTTTCCGTCCTTCGCCATCTGCTCGAGATTGCGATTCGTCGCCGCCACGAGGCGCACGTCGAGTTCGATCGGCTTCGAGCCACCCACGCGCTCGATCGCCTTGGTCTCGAGAAAGCGCAGTAGCTTCACCTGCGTCGAGGCCGAGATCTCGCCGATTTCATCGAGGAAAAGTGTGCCGCCATCCGCCGACTCGAAGCGTCCCACGCGCCGCTCCGTCGCGCCCGTAAACGAGCCGCGCTCGTGACCGAAGATTTCGCTCTCCAGCAAATTTTCCGACAGCGCCGCGCAATGCACCGCGATGAACGGCCCGCGCGCCCGCGGGCTCGCCTGGTGGATCGCCTGCGCGATCAGTTCCTTGCCCGTGCCCGATTCGCCTTCGATCAAGATCGTCGCCCGCGACGTCGCCACGAGGCGCATCTTATCGAGCACGTTCTTCAGCTTCTGCGAGGTGCCGATGATGCCATCGATGTTGAACTTTTCGTCCAGCCGCTCGTGCAGTTGCTTCACTTCGACCTCAAGGGTCTTGGTCTTGAGCGCCCGCTGGATGAGCACTTCGAGGCGCTCGATATTGACGGGCTTCGTCAGAAAATCCACCGCGCCGCGCTTCATGGCCTCGACCGCCGTATCGATGTTGCCGTACGCCGTCATCATCAGCACCGCCGGGCGGTGCTCCAGCGCGAGGGCCTTGTCGATCACCTTGAGGCCCGATTTGCCCGGCATGCGGAGATCGGTCAGGACGACGTCAAAGGGCTGCGCTTCGAGCAGGTTAAACGCCTCGTCGGCACTCGCCGCGATCGTCACATCATAATGCTCCGCAAGGGCCTGCTGCAGTCCCTCGCGTGTGTGTTTCTCGTCATCGACGATGAGAACAGCCGGCACCATAACCGCCATTCACACGCCCCCCCGCCCTCCGGTCAAGCCCCGCCTCACCCCACCAATCTTTCTCTTAATCTTAATCTTTATCTCAGCGACCGCAGGCCCACCACGGAGCGGCGGTTTCCAACCGCCGTGGGAAGCGTCTCCCCTCCGCAAGCTCAACCCATGTAAGCGAGGCCCCAACCAAAAATCGAACATCCAAAATTCGAAGCCTCGTAGCCGCCTCCGAGCGACCTTACTTCACCGCCACATTCGGCGCGCACACCCGCTGCACCAGCGGTGCCAGGCGGCTCAGGCGAATCGTCGGGTGCGCTGTGAAATTATCTCAGCGAGCGCAGGCCCACCACGGAGCGGCGGTTTCCAACCGCCGGGGAAAGCCCCTCTCGCACCACCCTCCACCCATGTACGCCAAACCCCTATCGAAAAACGAAAATCCCAAATCGAAAATTAAATCCCCCACGACTTCACCCCTCACCCAGCTCCAAGGTCCCGCCAAACTCAGCCTCACTCCGCTTACTTCACCGCCACATTCGGCGCGCACACCCGCTGCACCAGCGGTGCCAGGCGGCTCAGGCGAATCGTCGGGTGCGCCGTGGAATCCAGCAGCGCGATAAATTGATTGCGGCGGAGCGACATCAGCGCGCGGGTCTTCGTCTGCTGCGCCGAGTCCAGATTAAATTCCTTCGTCATCCACTCGAGGCGGGGCGTGACGGTTACTTGGCGATAGATATCCGTCAGCGGCCGGTCGCGCTCGCGATTGATATCCTCGTCGGTCATGATCGTGGTGTCGGCGAGGCGTTTCGCATCGCGCTCGGCGAGCGACTTCCGCCACGCGACAAATTTTTCTTTCTGCTCCGGCAGCAACAGCGCGGTAAACTCGCGATCAAACTCCGCCTCGATCTCCGTCACCTGCGTGGTGTAGGCCACGATCTGCGGGCGGATTTTGTCGATCTCGGCCACCAGCTTCGCGCGATCGAGTTTCTGAGCGGTCTTCGGGTCCGTCGGCTTAGCCGACCCATTGCGGTTAAATTCCTGCGTCAACCCCGCCGGCGGCGGTGGCACCGGCGCGCTGCGCTCCGCCAGCCCGCGGGCACCATAGCCCGCGAGAAAGACCGCAATGGTCAGGATGGCAACGAAGAGGCGCTGGGTCATCTCGGTCTGGTGAGAGCTCAGATGGAGTCCGCGTCCTGGGCCGCTTGGGCGGTCATCACGATGCGCTCCCAGTCGGCGAGATTGCGCTCATCGGCCTGCTGCGCGCTGCGATCCTGCATAAAGACGACGGCCGCGAGGCATACGATGGCCGTGGCGGCGCTGAGGGCAAACTGGCTGCCGAGCGAGGGCGTCTCGGTCACGGCGCGGGCGGCGCGAAGCACGCGCTCGGCGAAGCCGGGGCGGAGCTGTCGCGCGGCGTGCGCGTTGAGTTCACGCCAAGTCGCATCCTGCGGGCCGTGGGCCGCGCGGAGGGCGCGGTCGGCGAAGCCGGTGCGGAGTTGGGCGGAGGCGTGGGCCTGGAGGTCGCGCCAGGCTTGGTCTTCAGTTTTCATGGTCGGGCTGATAGTGTTCGCGAAGATGTTCGCGGGCGCGGTGAAGGCGAGCTTTCACGGCGGCCACGGTGGTGTCTAATGTTTCGGCGATCTCCGCGTGGCTGCGGCCTTCCTGCACGAGGGCGAGGAGGGCGCGATCTTGCGGGCGCAGTTGGGATAGTGCGTGGCGGAGGGCGTCGAGTTCCTCCGTGTCCACCGCACCGGCGGGTTCGGGGATGTTTTCGTGCTCCTCCCCGAAAGGGAGAAAAATGCGGCGCAGCTTCTGGCGGCGGAGCTGGTCGATGCAGGTATTCCGCGCAAGGCGAAACAGCCACGACTCGAACTGGGCCGGGGCCTGCAGCCGGTCGATGGCGCGCACCATCTTGATGAAGACCTGCTGGGACAGATCCTCTACGTAATCGCTCCGGTTGGTCATGGCGTAAACAAATCCTGCAACCCGGTGCTGGTAGGCGACAATGAGCTCCCGTTGGGCGCTTTCGTCGCCCTTTTGAGCCCGACGGACGAGGTCGGCCAGCGCGGTCGTTGAACTTGATTCCATGCAGTGGTCATTGCTGTGTCATCGGTAAGACGATGGGAAGACTAGAAAGATGCGGGTTTCCACCTCGCATTCTTGCAATCCGGGCAACCTTCGCGTCGGCTGGGCGTCCGAGCCTAAACTCCATGAAAAAATCCCCCCTGCTTTCGTGTGCCGCCGCTGCGGCTCTCGCGCTGATTTCCCTCGTTTCCGCTGGCTGCGGCACCCATGGACCCCGCGATATGATGGCCGATGCCGTCACGGCCGGTGAGCGTCCCGTCGCGATGAAGGGCGAAGGCGCCCTCCTCGACGGCAAGGTCATCGCCTACGCCACCGTCAGCCGCGGTTTCGAACGCGGCGGGAAACCCGGTGCAGGCAAGGCCGGCCCCCGGGGTAACAATCCCGACGATATCGACGGCACGGGCCGCCGCCGCCGCGACAACGACGGCATCGGCGAGGTCTACTACACTGGCTTCGGCGACTCCGAAGAGGAGCAAAAAGAGGCCATGGAGGACTACATCCGCCAAGCCCGCGCCCAGCGCGCCAAGGGCAGCCCCATGCCCCCCGTCACCCTCCGCGTGACTTTCGAAAACAAGGGCACGGAGCCCATGGAAATCGAGGTCACCGACGTAAACTCCGAGCTCGGCAACTTCGCCGTCCGCCCCTCCAAGCTCACCATCCCGCCCGGCGAAAAGGGCACGCTCGACCCCATGATCTCCCAGCTCGGCGTCACCAGCGACGAAATCCCCCTCCAAGTCGCCGTCCGCTACGCCGGCAAGAAGGATAAGCAGGTCATCAACGTCAAAAACATCATCCTCCCGTCAGTCCAAAAACTGGCGAAGTAAGCCCCCTCGGAATCGCGACCGCCCCGGTCGCCCTCGCCAAGCCCCTCCTCTAGGAGCGCGGGCCGCCGGCCCGCATTACATCCCCCTTCAAGCGGCCCTCCACCCGGAGCGCCGCTTTTTTATGCCCGGCCTCCGCGCCGTGGGCGGCGCGTTACGCCCCGACTCGACCTCCCCCGCACGCCTTCCGCGCCAGAGTTTTTCCGCACCGTTTTCGACGGCACCCCGGTCCCCTGTCTCGCATTGAAATCCCCATGCCCAACCCCCCCCTCCCTTTTCGCGCGACTAGTAAGCAACGTTACCATTACCGGCTCGTCTTGCGTCTCCGAATCTCCCACGGTTCATTTCGCAGTCGATCCGTTACCCCGTCAGTTCCTCGGCCACCCCTGTCCGAGTTCGCAACGTCCGCCCACCCCACCCCTCACTCAGCGGAAGCCCCATGAAAAATAAATTCCCCGTGCGCGCGTATCTCCCCCTCGGCGCCCTCGCCTTGTCCACGCTGCTCGGCGTCACCGGCTGCCAGACCAGCCGCAGCAGCGTCGTTTCCAATGCCGCCGCCGTCACCGTGCCCGCCGGCATGACCACCTGTGCCCTCGCCGTCGCCGTCCGCGGCGGCTTCGAGCCGACCCCCGCGCAGTGGAACGCGCTCTACGACAAGTTCTCCACGGAGCTCGCCGCCAGGGGCCTCTTCCTCATCACGGACTACCGCCGCGCCGATAAGATCATCAACATCGACTTCCTGCCGGACCCCATCAACCCCAACTCCGGCACCGCCCTCATCAGCAGCATCGTCCCCAACAAGGCCCTGTCCGACCCCACCGCCTTCCCGAGCTACGCCTCCTACACGCCCAGCGCCTTCAATCCCCTCTGGTCCGCCTTCGGCGCCTACGGCTCGTCGTACGACCCGTATTCAAACAGTCGATACGACAGCGGCTACTATTCCAGCCCCGTCGTCACGCCGCCCGCGACCACCCCCAAGCCCGGCACGCCGCCGCCCACCACCGTCCCGCACAAGCCTTTCGATCCCAAGGACTGCCCGCCCGGTGAATCGCCCTACCGTCCACCGCCCAGCTTCGTCGGCAACCAGCCGCACCACCGCGGCGGCGAGCGCTACACCCCGCCCGCCTCGACCGGCCCGTCTTATCGCACCGACGGCGCCTCCACCCCTTCGCTCGCCAGCCGCGACACCTCCTCGTCCGCCGCCACGACGACCGCCTCCGCCGCCCCGCGCGAACGCTCCTGGTGGCGCGAGACCTTCGGCTCCCGCGACAGCTCCTCGACCTCTTCTACGCGCGACCCGTCCCGCACCTATTCGTCCAGCGACTCATCATCGTCGCGCTGGAGCCGGTCCGGCGATTCCTCGTCCGGCTCCTCCAGCAGCAGCTGGCACCGCTCTTCCGACTCCGGCTCTAGTTCCTCCTCCGGCTGGAGCCGCTCCTCCGATTCCGGCTCCTCGTACTCATCCTCGTCTGGATCAGGCTCGTCGTACTCGTCCTCGTCGTCCTCCTTCTCGTCCCCGTCTTCCAGTTCGTCGTCCTCCAGCTCCTCCAATTCCGACGGCGGCAGCAGATCCACCCCGACGGTCAGTCAGGCAAACTGATCCCAGTTACGAAGCTCATTCGGCTTTCAAATCTGCCCTTGTCATTCTGAGCGCAGCGAAGAATCCGGCCGGAGGCACGAGCGCAACAAACCGCCGCGCGACTCCCACCGGGTTCGACCGTCCGGCCTACCAACGTTTCCGAAACGCATAACCGCCGTTTCCGGTCGCCGCGAGCGCCAGCGGGTGGACGGAAGACCGCTCGCCCAGGCTCGCAGCCGCTACCTCCGATTCCACTTGGCCGCTCCGGCGCCCCGCGCGCCTCGCTCCCTACTTCAGCATCCGCACCCGGCGTTCCTTGCGGGGGAATTGCAGCGACACGATCGTGCCGATGCCTTCCTTGCTCTCGATGCCCACCTGCCCGCCGTGCTCGCGCATGATGCGCTGCACGATCATCAGCCCCAAGCCGTGCCCGCCGGGTTTGGTCGTATGGTAGGGCTGAAAGAGCCGCGCCAAATCCTCCTGCTTGATGCCGGAGCCGCTGTCGCCGAAGAGCAAGAACACCGAGTCGTCGTCCGCGTGCGACTTGATCTTGAGCTTTCCGCCCGGCTGCATCGCCTCCATCGCGTTTTTCGTGAGGTTGAAAAAAATCTGCTTCAGTTGATTTCGGTCCGCCATCACGGGCGGCAGCGCATCGACCGCGTCGACCTCCACGCCGATCCCGCGGTCGGCAAACTCCTGGTGCTGAAACCCCAGCACCTCCGTGAGCACATCCGCCAAGTTTAGCTCGGCCAGATCGGGCGGCCGCGGCCGGATCGCCTCGAGGAAATTGCTGATAATCCCATCGAGCCGCCCCACTTCGCTGCTGCACACGCGCAGCGATTCCGCCAGCGCCTCCGTGTCCTTCGACGCCTTGAGCTTCTTGAGTTTCCGCTCGATGAGTTGGAGATGGATCGTGAGCGAGTTGAGCGGATTCCCCAGCTCATGCGCCACGCCCGCCGCGAGCAGCAGCACCGATGAAGTGCGCTCGTCCTCGATGCGCTGCTCGGTGCTGAGCTTGTCGCGCGTGACATCCGTGAGGATCACCGCGAAGCGCCGCTGCGCCCCGCGCCCGCGCTCCCCGCGAAACGGCACCATGTACAGCCGCACCGTGCGCGGCTCCGGATACGTCAGCTCAAATTCCCGCGCCATCACCGGCAGCGCCCCGCGCCCCGAATTCTCGTCCAGCGCCGTCTCCATCGAGGGCCGCAACCCTGGCACGAGTCGCCACAAAATCTGCCCCGTCAGCTCGTCGCCGCTCAGCCCGATGATGCGATTCGCCGAGGCATTCGCATACTCGATCGCGCCCTCCGACGAAATGACGAGCACGCCCTCCTGCAACACATTGAAAATTTCCTCAAAGAGTCCGCGCTCGCGCGCCAGCCGCTGCACGAGATTGGCCAGATTGACCGAATCGAGCGCATCCAGCCGGCCGAGCACCCGATCAAGCGAGGTATGTTTTTTAACCGCCATCGGAATCCCTTGTGCAACAGACCTCGCCCGCGGTCAACGGTGCGCGCGGCGCAGCCGCGAAGCACCAAATTCCAACCTCCAAATTCCAAACCCCCACCCGACAGCGTTGTAGCTTCTTCCGCCTTAAAGCTTATCTGGAGCTTGGAGGTTGGTCTTTGGAGCTTCGCTCTCCGCTCCCGCCTCTAAGCTGTCCGCTCCGCCCTCAGCACGCTCAGCTCCCTCCTCGACCACCCCACCCTCCTCTTCTCCCAAAAAATCCATCTGGTCCGGATCGACCCGGCCCGTGAGCAGATTCCGCAAAAACATCTCCCGGTGATGCGCCGTGCGCCCGAGCCGCAGCACCGCCTCGCGATGCTCCTCGGTCCCGTAGCCCTTGTGCTGGGCGAAACCGTAGCCGGGAAATTTCGTGTCCAGCTCCAGCATCAGCCGGTCGCGCGTCACCTTAGCGATGATCGACGCCATCGCGATGCAGAGCGAGCGCCCGTCGCCCTTCACGATCCCCGTGTGCGGATACGGAAACCCCCGCAACGCCAGCCCATCCACCAACACCCGACACGACACCGTGGGCTTAAAAGTCGCCACCACTTCCGGCGGCGCAAACAGGTCCGGCTCCACCTTCTGCTCAAACGCCGACGGCGCGTAAATCCCTTCCAGCGCCCGCCGCATCGCGAGCTTCGTCGCGCCGAGGATATTGAGCTGCTCGATCTCCATCACATCCGCCACGCCGTACTGCGCGTGGATCTGCCCCTGCCCGGCGAGCGTATCGAATTCAAACCACAACTCATCGCGCTCCGAAGCTGTGAGCACCTTCGAATCGTTGACCCGACCCGCACGGCTCAACGCCCACTTGCTCTCGAGAAATTCGCGATTCACCAGCACCGCCGCCGCCACCACCGGCCCAGCGAGGGCCCCTCGCCCTGCCTCATCCACCCCAATCAATTCCGCCACGCCCTCAATCTGCTTGAGGTCAAATCCGCGGAGATGTCTGCGCTTGGGCATGAGAGTTCAAGTTACCCACCCCCAGCCCCTCCGCGCAAGAGCGCTCGCACCCTCCCCTTGTCATTGCGAGGAGTCCGCCTCGGACGACGTGGCAATCCATCTGACGATCTCCCGTCAGGCGCAGCCGGGCCTCGCCACCTCCCATCACTTCCTCGCCGTTCCCGCCGCCGGAAATTCCTCCAATAACTTTTGCTGCACCTGCTCCTCCGTCAGATTCGAATGGAGCTTCCGAATCTCCGCCGCCCGCGCCTGTTTGCGCGAACTCTCCGAGCCAAAATTCGCATCCGCATACTCCGAACGATTGCCCGGATTACCACTTGCGCAGCCACTCAAAGCCAGCCCGCCGATCCCAGCGGTCAATGCGATCAACGCCGCGATTCTCTTTCTGGATTTCATGGGGTGCTCCTAAGATTTTCTCACTTGGGAATGTGAAACGACGCCACCTGCCACCGCCTCCACCCTGCCGCGCTCTCATCACATTTCCCAGCGCAATCGCGCCCCGAGACATCCCCAACGCCGCCACTCGGCCGTAGAAATGCTCTAATACAGGTTACGGACGACCCTCGACAACCTACTCGACTTGATCGAGCAGTTAGAGCCGTCCAAGGGGCCCGATGCGGGGAAGGTCAACGCGGGGAAGGCGAATCAAGTCGGACATCAAAGGAGAGCGATACCGAGTTTGCGACTGCCTGCGTTGGAAACTGGGGGGTAAGCGGCGTATGCGCGCCGTGCTGAAGTTGTGCATGGGAACCGCGCGTCAACGACGAGATTACTGCCGCATGGAATCTCAGAAAGCGATCTCGGGCTTGGTGTATCTCATCGATCAGGTCCAGAATTTGTGAAGCAAGGGTGGGCTCGACGGTGGGCGGAAGGTTTAAAAGCTCGTCCACGGTAGCCCTCCAAACGAGCTTTCCTTTTTTTTGGTTGGGGGGCCACCCTTCAACATCGAGCCAGACACCGTGAGTAATCTCGTCACGTTTGTCTGCTAGAGCTTTGAGGTCCGGGGATAACTGATCGAGTTCCGCCAAGATTATAGGATCGGTCACGTTTTTACGTACCAAATCCACGTATTCCTCCCTCATCTTGTAGAAAAGAGGCACCTTCCTACTGGCCTTCTTGGAGCTGTCCATACGGGCGAGATCGCGAAAAGCATCTACGAGGCTCGATTCAAGAGCGCCGAAGTTCATAAGAGCCCTCCCGACTGCGGTCTCGAAAGGCGTGTTATCGTAGCCTGCGGCGAAGGTATCGGGGTCAATCGACATGCCTCTAACTCTCAAAAAAGTGGGATTTTATCAAACCCTTGTCACTTGTTCTCAAACCCGGTGGCGTGATACACCGAGCTCATTTACACTTTCGATCTACCCCTTGTCATTCTGAGAGCAGCGAAGAATCCACGACGAGTCACGAAAGTGAAACCCGTCTGCGCACCTCCCATTGGATCCCTCGCTCCGCTCAGGATGACAATTCTTCCAAAGTTGAAAGCAGCTTAGTAGTTGGCACCGCACCAACTCACTCAATCGGCCTCACCCGATCCGCGCGCCTCTAGGCGCACTCGAACGCCCGCCCGCCGCACCCACTTTTTGCGTTTTTTGTGGCCATCCCTCCGAGCCCCCACGCTCCCAATCACCACTCCATCTTCTCCTTCGGCTCCTTCAACGGCAGCTCATCCAGCTTACCCGCCGCCGACACCACCTCGTACGCCGTGCGGAAGTGCAGCTTCGCAAATTCACCCAAGGCCTTCGCCCCGAATTTCTGGATGATCTCGTGCGCTTGCGCCTTCACCAGCGGGCCCGCGCCCTTCTGGAGCTTCGCGCCAAATTTCTTCGAGAGCTGGTTCATCTCGCGCACGAATTCCGCGCGCGCCACCACCGAGGCCGCCGCCACCACCGGGTCCGACTCCGCCTTGGTCCGCATCTTCAGCTCGAAATTCTCCACGCCCTTTTTCTTCAGCTCGCGCTGCACCAACGGCTGCTCAGTAAATTGATCGAGCAACCCCCACGGCACCGGCTTGAGCTTCAGCGCATTGGTCAACGCAATGGCGTGCTCCCAGGCGAGCAGCAGGTTCAAGTTCGCGCGCGGCTTCGCCATTAGTTCGTTGTACTTCGGCATCCCGAGCTTGAATGATTCCACCACGGCGCCACGCGTGTTTCGGATCACGCGGTCCAATTCCAAGATGCGCGCCTCCGTGATCTTCTTCGAGTCCTGCACGCCCGCCTTGCGCCACGCCTCGATGGCCGACTTGTCGGCGATCACTGTCGCCGCCACCACCGGCCCGAAGAAGTCGCCCTTGCCGCTCTCGTCGAGTCCCGCATGCGATTCAAACCAGTCCGGGTGCAACACCTCGTCGTAGCCGAGCGTCGCCGCGCCGAGCACTTCGGGCTCCAGCACATCGCGCACAAAATCCTCCGTGCCCTTGCCCGCGACGACGACCTTGCCGCTCGTGTACGCGCTCAAGTTCACCTTGAGATGCTCCGCCTTGAACGCGAAGCGCGTGTACGCCACCTCAAACGGCGTCCACCCGCGCTCGACGCAGATCCCGCGGAGCTTGTCCATTTGGGCGTCGTCCAGCTTGGCGGTGTAAGACGCGAGCTTCTTCGGCGCTTCCGGCTCGTCGTGATAGTTCTTCGGCATCGCCGCACGCTGAGTTTCACCCCCACCCCGCGCAAGATTTTGTAAACTCATCCTCTATGCCTTCGCACGCATCGCGCCCGCCTCCATCGGCCAGGTAGGCCGCCTGCTCGCAGGCGCTTATTCGACGACGGACCAACCCTCACCTGCGCTTAACTTCGCTCAGACCTTAGCGCCTTCGCGTCTTTGCGCTTAATCTCACCGCCCCCGAACTCCCCCATCCCCTCCCCTTTCTTCTTCCCGCGCTTCGCCTTTTCCTACCTCCTCCTCCCTTTCTTCACCGCGCCCGCTCCGCTTCTTCGCTCCCGTGCCCAAATCCCCCGCCGCCTCGCTCATCGCCGCCAAGTCCGATTTCCAGCGCGCCCTCCTCGCATGGTATCGCACGCACGCGCGGCAGCTCCCATGGCGCGACGAGCCCTCGCTCTACAAGACCGTCGTGAGCGAATTCATGCTCCAGCAGACACAGGTGAAAACCGTGCTGCCCTACCTCGCGCGCTGGCTCACCGAGCTGCCCGATTTCGCCGCGCTCGCCGCCGCGCCCGAAGCCCGTGTGCTCAAGCTCTGGGAGGGCCTCGGCTACTATTCGCGCGCGCGCAATCTCCACCGTCTCGCCAAGGAAGTCGTCGCCTGGCCCGAGCTGCGCCGCACCCCCGAGGCTTGGCGAGAACTCCCCGGCGTCGGTCCCTACACTTCCGCCGCGATCACGAGCATTTCCTTCGGCGCCCCCGCCGCCTGCGTCGATGGCAATGTCGTGCGCATCCTCGCCCGGCTCACCGCCGATGCCACGGAGTTCCGCGACTCCGCGACCGCCTCCAAAGCCTTCGCCCCGCTCGCCGACGCCCTGCTCCCCGCCGACACCCCGGGCGACCACAACCAGGCCATGATGGAGCTCGGCGCGACCGTCTGCTTCCGCCAAAAACCGCTCTGCCTCACCTGCCCCGTCAACGCCTTCTGCGCCGCCGCCCAGCAGGGCGACCCCGAGGCCTACCCGCGCCTCGCCGCCAAGCAAATGGAGCAACGCGAAGTCACCCGCGTCTGGTGCGAACGCGACGGCGCCCTCCTCCTCCACCGCTCCGCCGAAAGCGCCCGCCGCTTCGCCAACATCCACGAGCTCCCCACCGCGGAGCAAGCCGGCCTCGACCCCGCGACGTTTTCGAAAGCCGATCTCCTCGCCAAAAAAAAGCGCGGCATCACCCGCTTCCAAATCACCGAGTCGATCTACACCGCCAAGCTCCCGCGCGGCAAACTCCCGCCCGAACTCATCTGGGCCCCCCTCGCCGACCTCGACACCCTCACCCTCTCCGGCCCCCACCGCCGCTGGGTGGGCGAGATCCTCGCGAAACAGAAGAGTGCTTAAGGCAATCGATCTCGATCTGTTTTGAACAAAAGAGAACGAAGGTGGCGAAGAGATCTAAGAGCAATGATTTGCTAGGGGCGATTCACCTTCTACGTCCCTAGATTTTTACAGGAGCATACAGAGCTAACAGCGAGCCGAACGAGAGGTCACGTAGGCGTAGGCTCAGGACTCTTCGTTGCCTTCTGTTCAAATCGCCCGGGTTGATTCCTCTTCCCGCCCTTCCCGATCTTCCTGTTCAAACCTTCTAGATCCGGGCCTTTATCTCCGTGTTCTCGGTTTGGTCTCTCTGTGCCCTCTGTGACTAGTCCGAAATAAAATTCCCCAGCCTATCCGCACAAGCGCCTCACTTCGCCATCAACGCCTCGACCCGCTCCTTCGACGCCTTCACGTCTTCGATCGCCACGCGCGGGCTCAGTTCGAGCGTGAGCAGGTGCTCGGGCTTCCAGAATTCGCTCACCATCTTGAAATCGATGTGACCCGCCCCGATGGGCTGGTGGTCGCTGCCGCCGGCATTCACATCGTGGAGGTGAAAGCCGATCAGGCGCGGCGCGTTCTTCGCGAGGTGCTTGCGGTGATTGAGCAGGCCCATGCTCTCCTTGATGTCGGCGTGGCCCGTGTCGTGCCAGTAGCCGATGGGCGCGGTCGGCGGCTGCCCGGCGATGAAGTCGGCATAGTCCTCGTCGATGGGCAGTTCCTCGAATTTCTCGCGGTTCTCGAGGCCGAGCTTGATGCCCTTTTGCGCGGCGTAATCGTAGATCTCGTTCAGGCTCGCCTTCACTTGGTCCCAGAAGGGAGGCATCCGCTTGCGTAATTTGGCCAGGGATTTGGCGAGCAGGGCCTGATATTTTTTATCCTCCGGATCGCGGCCTGCCTCCTTGTGATCACGGAGGTAGTCCTTCACCGCCTTCGCCGGGTTGAACCAAAAAAACGACACGCTGCCCAGATGGCAAACGAGCACCTTGGCTTTCACCTGCGCCGCAAAGTCGATGGAGCGCTTCGTATGGCGCAGCCACTGGTCGTGCTCCCGATGCTCGGTGGCTGAGGGCTCGAAAAGATTCGGGGCCGCCTGCACCACGCCGGTCGGCAGCGGGCAGAAATTATGTGTGGACGATACTTTCACGATCCCTTCCTCCACCGCCCGCAAGATTCCCGGAACCAAGGTGATACGAATGCCGTGACTCAGCTCCACATACTCGTACCCGAGGTCCGCCATCTCGCGGAGCATCGCGTAACCGTCATTGTGTCGGTGCGAGCACCAACTGGTGGAAAGGGCTAATAGGGACTTCACGCAAATATGTTACGCAAAGACGACGTGACTACGCGGCAAGTTGCACGCTGAAAAATTACTTACGAAAAAAATGCCGCGCTACCTAATAAAAGGTAGCGCGGCGAAAGTGACAGTCTACGGCCGGTCTCCGGCGCGTGGAACAAAAACGAAACGAAGCTTACTCCGCGTAACGGCGGCGGAGCATCTGGGTGAAGGCCTGCACCTTGTCCTTACGACGACGCTTCTCGCAGGGCTTCTCGTAGTAACGCTTGGCGCGGGTACCCTTGATGATGTTCTCGCGATCGAGCTTCTTCTTCATGCGACGCAGCGCGCGGTCGATGGGCTCGTTCTTGCGGATTTTGATTTCGATGGACATGTGTGCGGACGTGTTCGTGAAAGGGAAAGCTGACGAATAGGTCAAATCGCCGAGCCCGCGTCAATGGCTTTTTCGACGGGAATACAATTTGTCATTTCAAGGGGTCGGACGGCGGGCGATGCGGCAATTGATCTCGTTACCTAACCCGCGACAGACCCGCGCGATCGACCGCTTTTGGGATTATCTCTTGCGGACCGGTCCCGATGCCTTTGCTTGGGGTCATCCGTGGCCTCTCCCGATCAAAATTTCGTCCATCTCCACGTCCACACCGACTACAGCCTCCTCGATGGCGCCTGCCGCATCGACCGGTTGATGGACCAGGCCAAGGCCCTCGGCATGAAGGCCCTCGCCCTCACCGACCACGGCAACCTCTACGGGGCCATCGAGTTCTACAACGCCGCCAAGAAGAGCGAGATCAAGCCCCTCATCGGCTGCGAGTTGTATCTGGTGGAGACTTCGCGCCTCGAAAAACATGGCCGCTCCGACGAGGGCAAGAGCATCTTCCACCTCGGCCTCCTCGCCAAAAACTTGGAGGGCTACCAAAACCTCCTGAAGCTCGTCTCCGACGCCCATTTGCGCGGCTTCTACTACAAGCCCCGCACCGACCTCGAGACGCTCGCCAAGTACTCCAAGGGCCTCATCGGCTTCACCGGTTGCCTCGCCTCGCTCGTCCCGCAGCACCTCCTGCACGACCGCCCCGAGGAGGCCCGTAAGGCTTGCGCGCGTTTCGTCGATATCTTCGGTCGCGAAAATTACTTCGTCGAGATTCAGGACCACGGCATCCCCGAGCAGATCAAGATCATCCCCGGCCTCCTCGCCCTCGCCGAGGAGTTTAATCTCAAGGTCATCGCGACCAACGATGTTCACTATGTGAAGCGCTCCGACTCCGGCCCGCACGATGCCATGCTCTGCATCCAGACGGGCGCGAAGATCGAGGAGGAGAAGCGCATGAAATTCACGGGCCAGGAATTTTACCTGAAGTCCCGCGATGAGATGGCGAAGCTCTTTCACGAGGTCCCCGAGTCCATCGTCAATACCCAGCTCGTCGCCGAGATGTGCGACCTCGCCATCCCATTCCCCAAGGGCAGCGAGCGCTACCCGCGCTACCCGCTCCCGCCGCAGATCAAGTCGCAGTACTCGCCGGCCGCATACTTGTTTCAGCTCTGCATCGAGGGTCTGAAGCAGCGTTATAATTTCGACTACGCGCCGGTCGCTGAGCGCACCGTCGTCTCCGAGCGCCTCGCCAAGCTGGTCAATCTCCCCGCCGGCCAGAAGCCCACCCCGCCCGACTACACCGGCCTAGATCTCCACGAGGAGCTCGCCGTGCGCATGGGCTACGAGCTCGCGATCATCAATGTCACGGGCTTCGTCGATTACTTCCTCGTCGTCTGGGATTTCATCGCGTGGGCGAAAAAGCAGGGCATCCCCGTGGGTCCGGGCCGCGGCTCCGGCGCCGGTTGCCTCGTCGCGTATCTCCTCAGCATCACCAATCTCGACCCGATTCGCTTCAAGCTGCTCTTCGAGCGCTTCCTGAATCCCGAGCGCGTCTCGCCGCCCGACTTCGATATCGATTTCTGCATGCGCCGTCGCGAAGAGGTGATCAACTACGTGCGCGAAAAATACGGCCGCGACTGCGTGGCCAACATCATCACGTACGGCACCCTCGGCGCCAAGATGGTCATCCGCGACGTCTCGCGCGTCCACAATCTCCCGTACGCCGAGGCCGACCGCATCGCGAAAATGATCCCCGATGAGCTGAATATCACGCTCACCGATGCCATCACGAAATCCGCCGAGCTCAACGGCGAGGTCGCCCGCAACCCCGTCGCCAAGCGCATCGTCGATCAGGCCCTCGTCCTCGAGGGCATGGTGCGCAACACCGGCAAGCACGCCGCCGGCATCATCATCACCGACCGCCCGCTCGACGAATTTGTCCCGCTCACCGAGCAGGAGGGCGACGTCACCGTGCAGTACGACATGAACGCCGTGGGCAAGCTCGGCTTGCTCAAGATGGACTTCCTCGGCCTCAAGACCCTCACCGTCATTTCCGACGCCGTGGAAAATGTCCGCCGCACCGCAGACCCGAAGTTCGACGTCGAGACGCTGCCGTTCGACGATCCCAAGACCTACACGATTCTCAACGCGGGCAAGACCATCGGCGTCTTCCAGCTCGAGTCCAGCGGCATGCAGAGCGCGTGTAAACAGGTCGGCGTCTCCAACATCGACGACATCAACGCCATTGGCGCGCTCTACCGCCCCGGCCCGATGGCGTTCATCCCCGACTACGCGCGCGGCAAAAAAGACCCGACCACCGTCGAGTACCCGCATCCGCTCCTCGAGCAGTCGCTCAAGGAAACCTACGGCATCATCGTCTATCAGGAGCAGGTGATGGAGTGCGCGAAAATCATCGCCGGCTACACGCTCGGCGGCGCCGACATGCTGCGCCGCGCCATGGGTAAGAAGGATGAAAAGGCGATGGCCGAGGAGCGAGTGAAGTTCGTCGCCGGCGCGAAGCGCGTGAACAACATCGACGAAAAGAAGGCCAACGAGATCTTCGATTTGCTGAACAAGTTCGCGAGCTACGGCTTCAACAAATCCCACTCCGCCGCCTACGCCGTCATCAGCTACCAGACCGGCTACCTCAAGGCCAACTATCCCGTCCAGTTCATGGCCGCTGTGCTCACCGCCGAGCTCGGCAACTCGGAAAAAGTTTCCCACTTCATCGCCGAGGCCGAGGCCATGGGTATCACCGTGCTCGGCCCCGACATCAACGAATCGCGCGAAACCTTCACCCCCGTTTTTCGCACGGCCGGAGGCCGGGCTGACTCCAGTCTCTCAGCTCTCAACTCTCAGCTCTCAGCTAGCGGCGGTGGCGGCACCGCCGCCATCCGCTTCGGCCTCGCCGGCATCAAGGGCGTCGGCGAGCAGGCCGCGCAAAAAATCATCGCCGAAGCCACGGCCAATGGCCCGTACCACGACTACGTCGATTTCCTCCTGCGCTCCGATCCGCGCGCGATCAACAAGCGCGTCCTCGAAAATCTCGTCGCCACCGGCGCCTTCGATTTCTGCGGTGCCGAGCGCGAGCAGCTCTTCGCGCAAATCGACGACGCCCTTTCCGCCCTCGCGGAGTTACAGCGCATCTATCCCGCGTTGCGCAAAGACGCCCCCGTCGCCAAGGCCGCCGAGCCAGCCGACACCATGCTCTTCGACCTCGGCGAAACCGATGCCGTCAAGCCGCCGCCCCCGCGCGAGCAGCTCGCCAAGGAGTTTGCCGATATCCTCCGCCGCACCCGCCGCGCGCCCGCGAGCAGCGGCCCGGTCGTGACCAATGGCCGCCACGACGAGCAGCACAGCGGCCTCGATTTCGGCGAGGCGCCGCGCGCCGCCACCGGCAAGGCCGCCAAAGCCGCCAGCGCCGCGCCCGAGCGCAAACTCAACGCCGGCAATATTCTCCAGTTCGAAAAAGAACTGCTCGGCTTCTACGTCTCCGGCCACCCGCTCAACGCCTACGTCGGCCTCGCCGAGGCCATCAACACCTTCCCCGTCACCGAGCTGTTGAATCAAGGCGACCGCACGGAATTTCGTCTCTGCGGCATCGCCGGCAGCATCGCCAAGCGCCTTTCGAAAAAGGACAACCGCCCGTGGGCGTCCTTCACGCTTACCACAAAGCAGGCCGCGCTCCCGCTCAATATGTTCGCCGACGCCTACGCCAACTATGGCGCCTGCCTCGCGGAAAACGCCCTCGTGCTCGTGGCGGGTAATATCATCGTGAACCACGAAGGCGCGCGCGTGAACGTGAAGGAGTGCTACCAGCTCGACAACCAGGTCGCCGGCCTCGTCAAAAAGGTCACCTGGCTCCTGCACCCCGCGCACCCGCAGCTCCCCGATTTCCTCCACCGCCTCCGCGAAACGCTCAACAAGCAAACCGGCGACACCCGCGTGGAATTCGGCTTCGTCTTCGAAAACCGCGTCACCTCCATCGCCGAGGCCAGCACCGCGCTGACGTGGAAACTCAACGCCGGCAGCTTCCAGCAACTCCGCTCGCACCCCGCCGTCGCCGGCGTCCAAATCGAAACCCGCCACCTCGAGCTAAAACAAGACCGCCGCTGGTCGAAGAAGTAGCGCCAGCAGTCCAAAGTAGCGCCGGCCTCCTGCCGGCCCCTCCCCTGGGAGCGCGGGCCGCTGGCCCGCACCTTTTTATTTCAAGTTATCGATCAAAGTGACTGCGGCATCCTTGCCGCAGAGTCCGCCGAGCCCCCGCACCAGCCCCAGCCGGTGCCGCAAAAATCAAAACCGCGAAGCCCGCAAAAAGACGCAAAGCCGCCAGACCTTCTTCTGTCTCCTCCGTGCCTCTGTGTCTCTGTGGTTAATCGGATTGAAACACAGAGACACAAAGACACAGAGAAGCAGAAAGAAGAAACCTCCCGCTTCCATTCTCTGAGTATTCTTCGCGTCACCTTCGCGCCTTAGCGTCTTTGCGCTTACTCCCTTCAGCGTCGCCCGCTCCCACTCCATCATTGACCACCCCACCCCGCCCGCCTTCACTCTCGGCTGTGCGCCTAGGGCGCCTGCGGGTCCGCGCGAAGGGCTGAGCCCACCTCGATTTCTTCACACCACTGCACGTCTTCCCCGTGCTGCTGCCTGCGGACCGCGGCTCTAGCATGGAGGTCCTATGACGACATCGCAGTTACCCGCGCGGCCCGATCTCGGGCAGCTCAAAAAGCAGGCTAAAGACCTGCTCTCATCCGCCCGCGAAAAATCACCCGCCGCTCTCGCCCGCTTCCGCGCGCTCCCGGCGTTCGCCGCCAAAACCGACGCCGAGCTCGCCACGCTCCGCTTCGCCCTGCACGACGCCCAGTCCGTCGTCGCCCGCGAGTACGGCTTCCCCTCGTGGACTACCCTCGCGCAACGCGTCGAGGAGCTGACCCTCAAGCTTGAGGAGATCATCGCGCAGTTCTCGCGCGGGTCTGTGCAGCAACAAATCGGCCGCGCCGAGCGCCTGCTCTCGCTCCGCCCCGATCTCACCTCGCTCGATTTCCACGCCGCCCTCGTCTTCGGCGATGCCGAGGCCGTCGCGCGCCGCCTTGCCGCCGACCCCACGCTCGCCATGCGCAAGGGCGGCCCCTTGGGCTGGGAGCCCATCCTCTACGTCGCGCACTCGCGCTGGGCCGAAAAAAACTCCGCCGGCCTCGTCGCCATAGCGCGCCAGTTGCTCGCCCTCGGCGCCGATGCCAACACCACCTACGCATGGCACGGCGACCCAAAAAACAAACTTTCCGCGCTCTGGGCCGCCGGCTGCCACGCCCGCCACCTCGCCCTCGCCAAAGTTCTCCTCGAAGCCGGCGCAAAGCCCGACGACGGCGAATCCGTTTACCATGCCGCCGAGCATGGCGATATTCCGTTGCTCGAAGCTCTCGCCGCTCACGGTGCTCAGGCCGACGGCGGCGAGGGCGCGGTCGCGTGGACCAATACTCCGCTCTACTTCATTCTCGGCCACTACGCCGGTCTCGCGCACGACGCCGCTGTGCGCCGCGGTGCCGAGTGGCTGCTCCGCCACGGGGCCAATCCCAATCACGTCTGCTATCCCCAAAAATCCGGCGAGACCCCGCTCCACGTCACCGCCCGCCACTGGGATGGCCCGATGGTCGAGTTGCTTCTGCAACATGGCGCCAATGTCCACGCGCGCCGCGCCGATGGCCGCACCGCCCTCACCCTCGCCCTGCTCAACGGCCGCCTCTCCGCCGCCGAGGCCCTGCGCAAGGCCGGTGCCGTCGAAGAGCTCAACCCCGCCGAGCAATTCATCGCCGCCTGCATGCGCGGCGACCGCATCGAGGCCCTGCGCCTGCGTGACCCCGCCGCCATCGCCGCGCACGCGCAGCTCTTCCTCGAGGCCGGCACCGATGCCCTCGAGACGATGATCGCCGCCGGTTTCGATCCCGGCACCGTCGGCGGCATGGGTGAGACTGCGCTCCACTGGGCCTGCTTCACCGGCAATCTCTCGAAGGCGAAAATCCTCATCGCCCACGGCGCACCGCTCAATCTGCGCGACCACACCTACAAATCGATCCCCCTCGGTTGGTGCGACTACGGCTCGGTCAACAATCGCAACCCCGGCAGCGACTTCGCCGGCGTCGCCCACGCCCTCCTCGCCGCCGGTGCTACCCCGCCCACCGCCGAAGAATTGGAAAACTGGAGTAGCGACGAAGTCATCGGCGTCATCAACGACTTCCTCCGCCAAAAGTAGCGCCGCCCGCCCCCGGTACCTGCGGCCC
Source organism: Opitutaceae bacterium (assembly GCA_965227745.1). GTDB lineage: Bacteria > Verrucomicrobiota > Verrucomicrobiia > Opitutales > Opitutaceae > GAS368. The sequence continues at coordinate 2,586,163 of OZ245769.1, forward strand.
CCTGCCGCAGAGTCTGCTGAGCCTTCCTGCGCCGGCCCCCAAGGCCGGCGCTTCTCTTCCCCTTCGCTTCAGGCGCCAAAAGCGTGGAAGGCACAAAAACAAAACTGCCCAGGCGGTGGGAGGGGCTTTATGCCCCGACAAAAAAGCCGATTCGCCCTCCCCGCCCCGCAACCCGTCCCCACCACTCCGACTTTTTGCGCCTCCTGTGCATTCTTGCGACCCCCTCCCTGTCATTGCGAGGAGTTCGCGCAGCGAACGACGCGGCAATCCCTCTCACCCACCACGTCCGGCCGAGCCTTCCCCCGAAAACCATCCCAACACCTCACGCTCTCCTTAACCGCTTCTCCTCAGTCTCCCCTTCCCCCATCTCCCTTTCTCCGCGTCTCCCCTTCTCCGCGTCCCGGGCACCCCGCGCACTCTACCCTTCCTCTTTTCCCATTTCACGTCTCTCATCGGCGTCAAATGGCCGATTCTGCGATCCTCAACCACGCTGCCCGCGTCCTCTCCGCCGTCGCGCAAAACCGCGCCGATACCGCGCTCCGCGCTTATTTCGAGAGCCACCGCTACATCGGCCCGCGCGAAAAGCGTGCGATCAGCCACGCCATCTTTGCCTACTTCCGCTGGCTGCAGTGGCTGTCGCCCAAGGAGTCCGCGCAAAAGCGCCTTGAGCACGCCGGGGAGTTGCAAGCTCGCTTCAAAGCCAATCCGAAATCCGTCAAAGGCGAAGCCCTCGCGGTTCGCGCCGTCCCCGGCTGGCTCGCCGCCGAGATGGATCTCCCGCACGACTACCTGCGCCAACTCCAACGCGAGCCCGCACTCTGGCTCCGCGCCCGCCCCGGTACCGGCGAGGCTCTCGCGAAATCCCTCTTCGCCTGCGAGCGCACCGATCGCTCACCCGACGCGCTGCGCTTCACCGGCACGCAGGACCTTTTCAAGACCGAGCAGTTCCGCTCCGGCGAATTCGAGATTCAGGATCTCGCCTCCCAACTCGTGAGCATCGCCTGCGCGCCGCAATCCGGCGAATCGTGGTGGGACACCTGCGCCGGTGAGGGCGGCAAAACGCTCCACCTCGCCGACCTCATGGGCAACAAGGGCACCGTCTGGGCCACCGATCGCCACACCGGCCGCCTCGAAACCCTCAAGCGCCGCGCCGGCCGCGCCAAGCTCTTCAACTACCGCACGTCCGTCTGGGACGGCTCGGACAAACTCCCGACGAAAACTAAATTCGACGGCATCCTCATCGATGCCCCGTGCAGCGGCGTCGGCACCTGGCAGCGTAATCCCCACGCCCGCTGGACCACCACGCCGGAAGACGTCCGCGAACTCGCCGCCACCCAGCTCGCACTCCTCAATAATGTCGCCGGCTCCCTCAAGACCGGCGGTCGCCTGATCTATTCCGTCTGCACCCTCACGCGCAGCGAAACGACGGCCGTCGCCGAAGCCTTCACCGCCGCGCACCCTGAGCTCGAGCCGCTGCCTCTCTCAACTCTCAACTCTCAACTCTCAACTCTGTTTCTCTGGCCCCACGAGCTCAACGCCAACGGCATGTTTCTCGCGGCGTGGCGGCGTCGTTGACGTTTTAGTCGGGCTGCATCATTCTTCCGCCATGCTCTCGACCAAAGCACGTCCGATCACGCGGCACGAATACGCGTCGATTCCCGTGGGGGCGCCGAATTACCAGCTCATCGAAGGAGACCTCATTATGGCCCCCGCGCCCGGATCGTTTCACCAAGACATCGTTTCCAATCTTAACTTTCTCTTTCGCGAATATCTGCGAGCTCATCCCGTTGGAAAAATCTGCATCGCTCCGTACGACGTCCATCTCTCTGATATCAACGTCTTCCAGCCCGATCTCTTTTTCATCCGTAAGGAAAATCTCTCCATCATCGAGGACCACGGCGTGGAGGGTGCGCCCGATCTGGTCATCGAGATTCTTTCCAAGAGCAGCGTGAAATACGACCTCGGCCCGAAGCGCAGCGTCTACGCGCGCACCGGCGTCGAGGAACTGTGGATCATCGATCCCGCCAAGCGCACGCTCGCGCTCTACCGCCTCCCCGAAAACGCCGACACTCCCGCCGCCACCTATCGCGCCAAGCAGAAATTCACGAGCACGCTCCTGCCCGGCCTGACCATCGATCTCGCCGCGGTTTTCGCGAAGTGAGGGGAGTCGGTCATTGGTGAAAAAGAAAATCACCCCCGCGACGGTCCGCGCCGATTTTAACGACCTCACGGCGGTCGTGCACTACACGCGCGCGGCGCATGAGTTGGGCTTGTGGGCGTCGGAGCAGGCGCTCATCGAGCGTTTCTTTACCGATAAATCGGCGCCCCTCCTCGAAGCCGGCTGCGGCGCGGGGCGCGTGACGCTCGGTCTCTGGGCGCTCGGCTACCGCCGGCTCACCGCGTTCGACTTCGCCGAGCAACTCGTCGATCAAGCCCGCAGCCTCGCCGCCGAGCGGGGCGCGGATGCGGGGACTGAGGCGATTGCGTTTCATCACGCCGACGCCACGGCCAAAAAGACCGCCACACTCCTCGGCGAAAAGCGTGGCTCGCCCCCGCCCTTCGCCGGCGCGCTCTTCATGTTCAACGGGCTGATGCAGATCCCCGGTCGGGAGAAGCGCCGTTCCGCCTTGAGCTTGTTGCACCGCCTCTGCCGCCCCGGCTCTCCGCTGCTCTTCACCACGCACGACCGCGACTACTCCCCCACCGAGCGCGCCCTGTGGCGCCTCGAAGCCATCCGCTGGGAGCGCGGCGAGCAGGATCCCCGCCTCGTGGAGTTCGGCGACCGCTACTTCGAGGAAGCCGGCACTGGCCGCACGTTCATGCACCTCCCCGATCGCCGCGAAATCCTCGATGATCTCGCCGCCACCGGCTGGACGCACGAGTACGACGCCGCGCGCACCACCGTCGCCAAAGAATCGCGCGCCGTCCGCGACTTTTCCGACGAGTGTCGCTTTTGGGTCGCCCGCAAGTAGCGCGGCTGCGGCGTCCTGCTAGGTTCGTGATGGTCAATTGCCGGACTTGCTCCATCCCGGTCAACCTGTAGCTTGGTTCCCTGCATGTTTGCCGGACTTAACGATCGCTCGTGGCTCTGGGTCGCGGCGGGGTTTTACCTCGCTGGCCTCCTGCTGGGCACGTTTTCCCTGATTCGGGGCGGGCGTCCTTCCGGCGCCATGATGTACGCGTTGGTCGGCGCTGGCTACGTGCTTCAATTGCTCGGTCTTGGCCTGCGGGGTCGCGCCGTGGGCGGCTGCCCGCTCGGCAATCAGTTCGAGATTTTCCAATTCACCGCATGGTCGGCGATCACGTTGTACCTCGTCATCGGTGTCACGTTTCGGAACAGCCTGCTCGGCTATTTCACGTCGTGTCTCGCCGCCGCCATGACGCTGATCTCGCTCGCCATCCCGGCGTGGGACCCGGCGCTGCGGACGCATATCTTCGGCGGCAATCCTTGGATCGAGTTGCACGCGGCGCTCGCGGTTTTTAGCTACGGCGTCTTCGGCCTGCTCGCGCTGACGTCAATTATGTTTCTCGCGCGCCACCACTCGCTCAAATCCAAGCATCTCGACGGCTGGGTCGCGTTCCTCCCGTCCGTGCTCGATCTCGATCATATCGGCGTGAGATTGCTGGTCACCGGCGTCACGATCCTCGCCACGTCGCTGGCCGTCGGCTCCGTGTACTGGCTGCGCGACACGGCGAGCGCCAACTTCCTGAAAATCTTTTTCACGGCCGCCGTGTGGGCCGCGTATTCGGCCGCGCTGGGTCTGCGTCTCGGTGGGCGTCTCCTCCCGCGCCGCTTCGCGTGGACGTGCACGTTTCTCTTCGTCGCCGCGCTGCTCTCGCTCAAGGCCGTCGATGGCAGTCGTTTTCCGGCCCCGCCTCCGGCCACCACGGCCGTCCAGCCATGAGTGCAGACGGCTTCTTTGTACTCGGCGCCACGCACCACCGCGCTCCCATCGAGGTGCGCGAGAAGCTGTCGCTCAGCGCCGAGGCCGCCGAGGCCCTGCGCGTGGAGTTCGCCGGCCTGCCCGGTCTCCACGAATTCGCCCTGCTGAATACCTGCAATCGCGTCGAATTTTACGGCGTGGCCTCGCACCCCGACACCGCCGCGCGCGTCTCCGCGGCCTTTTGCGCGCGTCAGAATTTTGCGCCCGCCGAGTTCGAAAAAATTCGCCTGCGCCTGAGCGGCCGCGATGCCGTGCAGCACCTCGTGGAGGTCGCCGCCGGTCTCGACTCCCAGATGCTCGGAGAGACTGAGATCTTCGGCCAAATAAAAGATGCCTACGCCACCGCACAGGCCCGCCGCTCCACCGGCCCGGTGCTCAACCGTCTTTTTCAAAAGGGCTTCCAAGCCGCCAAGCATGTCCGCACCCACACCGCGATTACCGAGGGTCAGGTGAGCGTGGCCAATGTCGCCGTCGACCTCGCGCAGACGATCTTCGGCGGCATCGAGAAAATGCGCATTCTCCTCGTCGGTGCCGGCGAGATCGGGGAAAAAACCGCCAAGGCCTTTCAGAGCCGCGGCGCCACCTCGCTCACGGTTACGAGCCGCCGGCTGGAGCGCGCGATGCAGTTGTCGTCCGAACTGAGCGCCTTCGCCGTGCCATTTTGGCTGGTGCCAGTGAAGCTCGCGGATTTTGACATCGTGGTGTGCGCAACCTCGGCCCCCGACGCCGTGATCTCTCTCGCCGCCGTCGAGGCCGCGATGCGCAAGCGCCCCAATCGCCCGCTCTTTTTCATCGATCAAGCGCTCCCGCGCGACGTCGAGCCCGGCGTAGCGAGCCTCGACAACGTCTACCTCTACAACCTCGACGACCTCGCCAAGATCGCCGAGGAAAACCGCGCCGCCCGCGCCGTGGAAATGGTCAAAGCCCGCGCCATCGTCGCCGAAAAAGCCGGCGCCCTCTGGCAACAAGTCGCCGCCCAAGTCGCCGCCCTCGCCACGACTCAGCCCGCCGCCGAATACCCCGGCCCCCTCGCCCACTCACCGCAACCGCGGACCGAGTAGCGAGCAACTCTCACCGCGAAGCACGCGACGAGTCGCGAAGATCCTCCGCGCCACCGCACTTCGCCGCCGTCTCATCCTGACTCGAAGCCAATTCATTTGAACAAGAAAGCCGGGAAGAGCGGACAAGATATCCGACCCCAATCAGGTTTCTCTCCCCGTTCTTCCCGGCCTTCCTGTTCAATTTTTCACCTGCAGATTTCGCGCCGCCGCACGAAAATCTCCCCCGCCCCTTCGCGCCTCTTCGCGTCCTTCGCGGTTAATTGCCTCGTCTAGAAAATCACTTCCCCAGCGCCAGCCGCGCCCGCTCCAGCGCGGCCAGCAGTTCCTCGGTTTTCATGGGTTTTGAGATGTAGTCATCCATGCCCGCCGCGAAACACTGCTCGCGGTCGCCCTGCATCGCATTGGCCGTGATGGCGATGATCCATGGCCGGTCTTGCCGGGCCGGCCACAGCGCATTGATCTGCCGCGAGGCCTCGAGACCATCCATCTCGGGCATCTGGACATCCATGAGCACGAGGTCGTAGCGCTGGCGCTTCACCGCTTGGATCGCCTCGAGGCCGTTCGCCGCGATGTCGGCGCGGTAGCCGAGCTTGGCGAGCATGAGGAGGGCGACCTTTTGATTCACCACATTGTCCTCCGCCAGCAGCACGGTGTCGCTGCGCGTGGCCGCCGCCGCCGCCGCCACGACAAAGGGATGCGCCGACAAACTCGGCTTCTCGACCTGATCCGTCTTAAACAATCCCGCCAGCGCTTCGAAGAGTTGCGCGGGCTTGGCCGGCTTCGTGAGGTACGCCGCAAATAATTCCGACTCCGCCGCGATATCGCGCTCCCCGAGCGAGGAGAGCATCACCAGGGGCATTGCCGAGGCGTCGCGCAGGCGGCGGATCTCCCGGGCCAGACTCACTCCGTCCATCTCCGGCATGTGCATATCGAGCACCGCCACATCGAAGAGCTCTCCGGCCCGGAGCCAGCCCAGCGCCTCCGCCGGGGCCGAGGCCGCGCGCGACTCCATCCCCCAGCCGGTCGCCACATCGGAGAGGATGCGGCGGTTGGTCGCGTTGTCGTCGACGATGAGCAGTCGCCGTCCCGCGAGATGCGTCTGGCTGTGCGCGAGCCACGCCCGGGGCTTGGCCACGCAGGGCTCCGCGACCAACGAAAAGAAAAACGTGGAGCCGCGGCCAAGTTCGCTTTCCACCCACATCGTGCCGCCCATCAGTTCCGCGAGTCGCTTGCTGATCACCAGCCCGAGGCCGGTGCCGCCAAACTTGCGCGTGGTCGACGCATCGACCTGCGAGAACGACTGGAAGAGCCGCGCCATGCCTTCCTTGCCGATGCCGATACCGGTGTCGCGAATCGCAAAGATCAGCGTGATGCGGCCGTCGTCCCGCGGCTCCGACCGGAGCGAGAGCACGACCTCGCCTTTCTCGGTAAACTTCACGGCGTTGCCCAGCAGGTTGACGAGAATTTGCCGCAGTCGCGTAGAGTCGCCGCGGATCGCGCCCGGCACGCCGTCGGCCACTTCGTAAAGGAGATCGAGGCCTTTTTCCGTCACGCGCGGCGCGAGCAAATCGAGCGCGCCCTCCACGCAATCGCGCACCGCAAACTCCGCCTGCTCCAACTCCAGCCGCCCCGACTCGATCTTCGAGAAATCGAGGATGTCGTTGATGATCGTGAGGAGGGCATCGCCGCTGTTGCGGATCGTATCGACGTAATCGCGCTGCTCGCTCGAGAGCTTGGAATCCAAGAGGAGCGACGTCATGCCGATCACGCCGTTCATGGGCGTGCGGATTTCGTGGCTCATCATCGCGAGAAACTGGCTCTTCGCGAGGTTGGCCGACTCCGCGGCCTCCTTGGCTTTTTGCAGCTCGGCCGCCTGCCGTTTCAGCTCGGTGATATCGACGAGCGCATTCAGCTCGGTGCGGTGCCCATCGGACCCGGTGAACATCCGGCGCATCAGCCGCACCCACACGGTGTCACCGTCTTGGTGCAGATAGCGTTTATCGAGGGTAAAGGAATCGATCTCGCCGCGTTCGAGCTTGGCCACGAGTTCCGCCTGCCGCACGCGATCCTCGGGATGGGTGCGCAGGTCAAACACGACCTGATTCTTGGCCTCCTCGGCATTTACGCCGGTGAGCCGGATGTGCTCGCTATTGACCAAGCGCGTTTCGCCCTGACCCGCCACCGCCCAGGAAAGGCCCACGGGCACCGAATCGAAGATGAAGCGGAACTGCGCCTCCTTCAGCGCCAGCTCCACCTGGATGCGCTTGAGGTCAGTGATGTCCATCACCGTGGACAGGAATTCTTCGCTGCCGTCGGGATAGATCCGGCGTTTGGTCGAAAACACCACCCAAACTATTTTGCCGTCCGCGTGCACGTAACGCTTCTCCATCGTCACCGACGAAACCTTGCCCTGCAGCAGTGGCTCGTGCACCCGACGCTGCAACTCGCGGTCGTCGGGATGCGTGATGCGCTCGAAGATATTCGGCTCGTCGACTTGTACGCGGGTGAGGCCGGAGATTTCGAGGTGTGCGTCGTTGATGAGGCGGGACTTCGTTCCGTCGGCGTCGATGTGGCGCCAGGAAACGCCAAACGGCGCCGCCTCGAAAATAAACCGGAAGTGCGCCTCGGTCCGCACGATCTTCTCCTGCGCCTCATGGAGCCCTGTGATATCGACGACGGTCGAAAGCTCTTCGTACCCACCATCCGGATACGTGCGCCGCTGCTGGGTGAGCACCACCCACACGATTTTCCCGTCTTTATGGCGATAGCGTTTCTCGATGGAAAACTGCGGGATCTCACCCGCGACGAGTTGCCGGTAAAGTTTCTGCTGCTCCGCGTGTTCCTCGGCGAAGCTGATGCTCTTGAAGATGCCGGGCTGGTCCGTTTCCTCCCGCGTCAGGCCGCTGATGCGGAGATGCGCCTCGTTGACGCGGCGCACGGTGGTGCCGTCGGCAAAGGTCTGCCGCCAGTAGATGCCGATCGGTGCCGACTCGAAGATAAAGCGGAACTGCGCCTCCGCGCGCGCGAGTTCATCCTGAATGCGCTTGCGCGCCGTGATGTCGAGTTGCAGCGCCATGTAGCCGCTGATCTTGCCGGCTTCGTCGCGAAGGGGCTGGATATCCAGCTCCACCCAGCAGGCGCGACCATCTTTGGAGTAGTTTTGTATCTCGCCCTTGAAGGGCCGCCCCGCCTCGCCTGCTTCGTTGATCGCGTCGAGGGTCGTTTGGCTCGTGTCCGGACCGTGCAAGAGTTCGCTCGGGCGTCGGCCTTTCACTTCGTCCAACGTGTAGCCGAAGAAGCGGGTGAAGCTGTCGTTGACCCACTCGATTTTCCAGTCGGCATCGGTCAGCACGACCACATTGGCCGTGCGGCTGGCGACGAGGGCGAGTCGGCGAGCCTCCGCCTCGGCGGAGCGCATCCCCGCCGTCATCCGATCCGCCAGGCGAAGCGCGCGCGCTCGCGCGTACACCAAGGTCCAAGTCAGCCCTGCGCCCAGAAAACTCACCACGACCGCGCCGATCAACAACACCCACAGCAGCCAGCCATTGCCGCGGTCGCTAAAGGCTTTCGCCGTTTTCATCCGCAGAACCCAGGTGCGGCCGTGCACCGGCACCAACAGCTCGCTGACGAAACCGCTGCCAGGATTGGCCTTGAGCGCCGGCCAATGCTCGTCGTCGAAATCCAGGTTGCCATCGCGGTCGTAGAGCAGCGAGCGACCCTCGGCTTTGCCGCTTTCAAACGCCTCGAAATCCACGAGCCCCTCCGCCGCTTCCGCCACGCCTTTGAGTAATAAGTCGGGCCGCACCGACGCGTACACCCAGCCCCGCACGGCGGCCTCACGCTCCGCCGGGTCGGCCGGCACCACGCCGCCGCGATAGACAGGGAGCATGAGCAGGCAGCCAGGGATGGTCTGATCGCCCTCCGCGATATTAATGCGACCCGAGATGACGATTTCGTTTCTCCGGGCCGACTCCTCGGCCGCGGCGCGCCGGGTATTGCCCGAAAGAATGTCGGCGCCCACCACACTCGCATTGCGCGCGTAGGGCTCCAGATGCGTCACGATGCCCGCCCAGGGATTCGTGCCTTTGCGCTCGGCCTTGAAATCCGGTAGCCCGCCGGCGCGCACCCGCGCCTCCAGCTCATCCAGCCGCGAATGCTCGATTCGCTCCGCAAAACCCAACCCCACCACCCCTCGATCGAAAAATCGCTCCACCGAGCGCTCGCACGCCTGCCACTCCGATTGCGACAACATCGTCTGCACGTCGACAAAGGCGCGGCTCGCGTACAGCGCCTCCGCTGCGGCGGTAAAACGGGTGTCGACAGCGGCAAGCACGCGCTCCTTCAGCCGCTCGAATCGCCCTTCATCCTGAATCCGCGTCTCCTTGCGCAACGCCGACCAGCCGGCAAAGGTCACGAGCAAACCCGCGATCAGTACCAGCCAGGGCAAGGCTCGGCTGCGCATTTGTTGAGGGGGAGAGGGGGTATCCGCAGGGGCGGGCATCGCCGGGAGCCAATCAAAACCGCCTCGATTGACGACTCATCTTTACTAGGGACTTATAACTGCCTCGCCAGCCAGTCCGCGGCGGTCCCCGTGGCGGGTACGCTCAACAGCGCCCGAAGATGCGCCGCCTGCCCTGCCGTGCGCGAGCGGCGGCTCGGATCGTCGATGCAGGTGCGAAGCTGCGCCGCGAGCGCGGCGGGGCTCGCCGCCCCTTGCAGGAACTCCGGGTACATCGGGGTCTCGAGGAGCAAATTCGCGATGCCGAGGTATTCGATCTTCACGAGCATCTTGCCCATTAGGTACGTGAGCGGATTGGCCCGGTAGGCAATCGCACCCGGGATCCCGGCCAGCGCACAGTGCATCGACATCGTGCCGCTCGAAGTCAGCACGGCCGAGGCGGCGACGGGCGCCCCCATTTTCTGCAGCACCACATTGGCCGGAGGGTTCGACTCCCGCAGCACGGCCAGGATCGCCTCGCTCGGGTAAAGCACCACCGCGCGCATCCCCGGCCGGTCGCGCGCAAACTCCTCGAAGCCCGCCAGCAGGGCCGGGAAGATTCGCCCCACCGCCTGCTTGCGACTGCCCGGCAGCAGCAAAACGGGACCCGCAGGGTCGTAGCTCACGGGCGCGGCATGACCGGCCGCGACAAAGGGATGACCGACGAATTCCACCGGCAGCGTCGTATCGGCGTAGCACTTCACCTCGAAGGGGAAGATCACCGCCATCGCATCGAGGTCGCGCGCCATCGTAAACCGACGCCCCGCCTTCCACGCCCAAATCTGCGGTGAGATATAGTAAACCGCTCTGATCGTTCCACCGCCTTTGACGGAGAGCCCGCGTTTACGGAGCTCGGCCGCGAGGCGCAGATTCAAGCCCGGATAATCGACAAAGCACACCGCGCGCGGCCGGTACTCGGCGATCCAACGGAGAATCTCCTCAAACAGCTTCTTGAAAAACGGATAGTTCTTCAACACCTCCACGATGCCCACCACGGAGGAGGAGGTCAGGTCGTGAAGCACCTGCGCGCCCGCGGCCGCGAGTTGCGGCCCGCCCAGCGCCGCGATTTTCAGGCCGGGCTGCTGCGCGAGAAGTTCGCGCACCATCCGCGCCGCATGTTCGTCCCCGGAGTGTTCGCCCGCGATGATGAGCACATCGACGCGATCCCCCGCAAGCGGCGGCAGGCGAAAGGCAGCGTTGGAAGAATCGCTCACGACGGGGGAAAAATGGCGAATGACGAATTCACGAATGCCGAAGTCAGAAGTAGCGAATTTACGAGTGCCGAATCACTGCCGGCGTTTTCCAATCCGTAATTCGTAATTTGTAATTCGTCATTCCGATCACTTCGCCGCCGCGCGAATCTGATCCGTGATGGTGATCGCCACTTCGAGGGCGGAGATGCCGAGGGCCGCGCCGACTTTCGGCTGCTTGGCCGCCGCCACACTCTCCACGAAGTGCGCCAGCTCGAGCGCCAGCGGCTCGCCTTTCTCGATCGGGATTTCCTTCACCGGGATGGCGCTGAGGTCGCCCGCCTTCACGAGGCCGACTTTCATCTTCAAGCCATATGCGATGATGTCGCTCTTCTTCACGAGGTGGCCGGCCTGATTCATGAAATCGAGCGAGAGGTAGGCATCGCCCTGGAAGATGCGGATCTCGCGCTGCTTCTTTGTGCTCATGCGGCTCGCGCTGAGATTGGCCACACAGCCGTTTTGAAACTGGATGCGCGCATTGGCGATGTCTTCGCTCTTCGAGAGCACGGTCACGCCCACGCTGTCGATTTTCGCGATGGGCGATTTCACGAGCGCGAGCACGATACCGATGTCGTGGATCATCAGGTCGAGCACCACGCCGACCTCCGTGCCGCGCGGCTGGTACGGCGCGAGGCGCTCCGCCGTGATGTAGCGCGGCTCGTCGATTTCCTTTTCGAGGAAGCTCATCACCGGGTTGAAGTGCTCGATGTGGCCGACCTGCACGAGGCAGTTTTTCGCCCGCGCGGCCGCCAGCACGCGCCCGGCTTCCTCGAGCGAGGCGCAGATCGGCTTTTCGATTAGCAGATGGCAACCCTGGGCCAGGAGCGGCAGCGCGACCTGCTCGTGTTTATCGGTCGGGACCACCACGGAGACGGCATCACACGCTGCACCCAAGGCCTCCAGCGTGTCGAAGCGCTTGCAGTTAAACTTGGCGCAGATCTCCGCCGCCCGCGCGTCGCTCGTCTCAAAGATACCCGCCAGTTCCGCGCCGGGGAGCGTCGAGTAAATGCGCGCGTGATGCTGCCCGAGCGAGCCAACACCGGCAACGCCGCAGCGAATCTTGGGAGCAGGACGAGAGAACATCTGAAAGATTTGAAAGCAAAGCCCGCCGGCGTAAAGCCCTGCGTGCGCCGCGCTTTCCCCTAGTCACGCGCTCGCTCTACCCTAGTGCAGCACGCCCTCGCGCAAAAACAGGTGCCGGGCCGTCTTCTGCGCGTGCGCGGTATTGTGCGTGACGAGGACGAGCGCGGTGTTGGTCTCGCGGCAGAGTCCGAGGAGCATATCGATCACGGCGTCGCCGGTGTGCTCGTCGAGATTGCCAGTCGGTTCGTCGGCGAGGAGCAACTGCGGCGCGTTCATGAGCGCGCGGGCCACTGCCACGCGCTGGCGCTCGCCACCGGAGAGTTGCGACGGGAGGTGCTGCGCGCGCTCGGCGAGACCGACGCGGGCGATCAAATCTTTCGCCCGCGCACGCTCGGCCGGGCCGGGAGCCTTGATCATGCGCGCGGCCATGAGGACATTGGCCAGCGCATCGATCTCCGGGATGAGATAAAACGATTGGAAAACGATCCCGAGAAACGTCGCCCGCCGCGCGGGATTGGCCGCGCTGCCCGCCCAATGCACACTCCCACCATCGGGGGCATCGAGGCCCGCGAGGAGATTGAGCATCGTGGATTTGCCCGAGCCCGATTCGCCGCGGATGCTCACGCTCTCGCCGGGTGCGACGGAGAAGGTAACGCCGCGCAAAATCTCGAGGCGGCGGTCGCCGCTGAGGTAGGTCTTGCGCAGATCGGTGACAGCGAGCACCGCGCCGTCGGATGTAGCGGGATTACTCATTGCGCAACGCCTCCACGGGTTTAAGCCGCGACGCGCGCCAGGCGGGCAACAGGCCGGCGAGAGTCGAGACCACGATCGACATTACGATGATCAAAGCGATCTCGCTCGCCACCGGATGCGACGGGAGATCGGCAAATTGATAGAACTGCTCCAGCGTGTTTTGCCGGTTCAGCATGCGAGACAGGCCGTGGACGATATCATTGCGGATCGCGAGGACGCCGAAGCCGAGCCCCACACCGACAATCGTACCGACCGAGCCGATGATAAACGCCTGCGCGCAGAAGCACAGCGCCACATCGCGCTTCCGCGCGCCGAGTGCGCCGAGCAGGCCGATCTCGCGGGTCTTGCGGACGACGGAGATCAGCAGCGAGCTCATCACGGAAAAGGCCGCGATGATCACGATGAAGAACAGGAGGAAAAAGTTGATGGTCTTCTCCAGATTCAGCACCCACAGAAATTCTTCCCAGCTCTGCATCCAGGAAAAGGCCTGCACCTTGTTCAGCGGGAGAGTCTGGTTGAGATTGGCGACGACCTGTTTCTCGTTCGTGCCGGGCTTCACGCGCACATAAAATCCCTGCACACTCTTGCCATTGCCGTAGAGTTCCTGGGCCGCGCGCAAGGTGCCGTAGATGGTGCTGCTATCGAGCTGCTGGTGACCGATGTAAAGGTCGCCCACGACGCGAAATTCCCGCGCCATGAACACCTCGTTCTTCTTCAGTTTCTCCAGCAACAGCGGGGAGTAGATTTCGATTTTGTCCCCGATGCTCACGCCCAGCGCCTGCGCGAGCTTCGAACTCATCACGACCGAATCGTCATCCAGCTCCGAGATGGAGCGCGGCGGATTGGCGAAGCGGCCGAGGTTGGTCACGCTGTCGATCGTCTCGACATCGATGCCGCGGAAAATCGGATAGGCCGGCTTCGAGTTGGCGAGCACGACCACCACGCCCTTGACGTAAGGGGTGACGCCCACGACGCCTTCGGTCTGCTTGATCTGCGCCATCAGCGGCGCGGGATCGGGGACGTAAGCGCGGACCTTCACATCGATCTCGCCCTCGGTCTCGATGATCATGCGATGGATCTCGTGGCCGAAGCCACCCATCACACTCGTCACGATCACCAGCACGGCGACGCCGAGCGTCACGCCGATCACCGAGATCAGCGTGAAAAACGGAAACCGCCCGCTCGGGAAGAGCTGCTTGAAAGCGAGGTACAGGTACCAGGGCATGAAGGTGGCGGGGAGTTCTGAAAGCGAAACACGGGCAAGTGTTCCGCCAGCGAACACCCCATGCGTGAGCGCTTAGGCCCCCGGACGCAACTGCGGGAAGAGGATCACGTCGCGAATGCTCTCGGCCCCCGTGAGGAGGATGCAGAGGCGGTCGATGCCGACACCCATGCCACCGGCGGGCGGCATGCCGTGCTCGAGGGCGAGCAGGAAGTCGTGGTCGATGTTCTGCTTTTCCTCGCCGGCCTGCGCCTCGAACATCGTGCGCTGCACGTCGGGATCGTTTTGCTCGGAGTACGCGGGGGCGACCTCCATGCCGCCGATCGTGAGCTCGAAGACGTCGATCGTGGTCGGGTCGTCGGGCGTGATCTTGGCGAGGGGGCACAGCTCCTTGGGCAGGTGCGTGACAAAGGTCGGCTGGATCAGCGTCGGCTCGATCTTCTTGGAGAAGATTTCGTTGGTGATCTCAAATTCTTCCCACGCGGGATTCACCGAGAGACCGAGCTTTTCGGCGCCGGCGATCTTGTCGGCCTTGCTGAGCGCGAACCATTCCGGATTGCCGGTGGCCTCGCGGATGAGGTCCTTGTACTTCACCTCGCGCCACTCGCCGCCGAAGTCGATGTCCTGGCCGCTGGCCGCGTGCTTGATCTTGAGCGAGCCGTCGGCGGGCTTGATCACGTCGCGGATGAGGCCGGTGAGCATGTCCTTGATGAGGGTCATCATGCCGCGGTAGTCGCTGTAGGCTTGGTAAACCTCGAGCATGGTGAACTCGGGGTTGTGCCGCCGCGACACGCCTTCATTGCGGAAGATGCGGCCGATCTCGAACACGCGGTCGAAGCCGCCCACGAGCATGCGCTTCAGGCGAAGCTCCGTCGCGATGCGCAGATAGAAATCGGCGCCGAGGGCGTTGTGGTGCGTCACAAACGGCCGCGCCGCCGCGCCACCGGCGGTCGACTCCAGCACGGGCGTTTCGACTTCGATGAAGCTCTGCGCCTCGAGGAAGCGGCGGATGTGCGAGACGATCTTCGAGCGCGTCATCAGGCGATGGCGCGACTCCGCGTTCATGATCAGATCGAGGTAACGCTGACGATAGATCTGCTCCGCATCGGCGAGGCCGTGCCACTTTTCCGGGAGCGGACGCAGGGCCTTCGACACGAGCACGAACGAATCGACGCGCACCGTGATTTCGCCAGTCTTGGTCTTAAAGAGCGCACCGGTCACACCAATGATGTCGCCGAGGTCGAGAGACTTCTTGAAGACGCCATAGCGCTCCTCGCCGAGCACATCGCGGCGGAAGTAGAGTTGGATGGGGCCCTGCTGGTCCTGAATCTTCACGAACGAGCTGCCACCCTGCACGCGGAAGGTCACCAAGCGGCCTGCGACCGTCACCACCACGGTGTTGTCCTGGCCCTCGACGTAGAGCGCTTTCGCATCCGCCGAGAAATGCGTCGTCGCCACATTGGCGCGAAACGGATCGAACCCCGCGGCCCGCAGGTCGGCGAGCTTCTGGCGTCGCACGGCATGCTGGTCGTGGCTGATATCGGGAGGGATGTCGCTCATGGAACCGTCCAATGTGGTAAGCGCCCCGCCTCGGGGCAAACGGAAACTTCCACCTGACAATCCGCCCGAGCTGTGTAGGGTCCGCGGCGTGTCCGCTTCCACCATCGTCTCGCCCGCGCCCGTCACCCTCGACTGGGGCCGCACGCGCTATGCCGACGCGTGGAAGCAACAAGACGAACTCGTCGCCCGCCGCATCACCGGCGAGATCGGCGACACCCTCGTGCTCACCGAGCACGACCCCGTTTATACGATTGGCCTGCGCGGCGGGGCCGAGGGAAATCTGGTGTGGCAAGGTGACCAACTGACCCGCGAGGGCATCGAGGTCGTCAAAACCAACCGTGGCGGCGACATCACTTATCACGGCCCCGGGCAGATCGTGGGTTACCCCATCGTCTCGCTCACGGCGCGCAAAGACCTGCACGCCTACCTGCGCTTTCTCGAGCAGGTCCTCATCAATTCCCTCGGCACCCTCGGCCTCGCCGCCGCCCGCCGCCCCGGCAAGACCGGCATCTGGCTCGGCCCGCGCAAGATCGCCGCGCTCGGTGTCGCGGTGCGGCGCTGGGTGGCCTATCATGGCTTCGCGCTCAATGTGAATGCCAACCTCGCCCACTTCGGCGGCATCGTACCTTGTGGCATTGCGTCGACCGATGGCACCGTGACATCGCTGCAGGCTGAGTTGGGGCGGGAGTTTGATTTGGCCGAGGTCAAGGCCGTGCTGGCCAAGGAGTTTTGGACGCTCCTGCCGGCGCATCTCGCGGAGGGCGCGGAAGCAGAAACCACCCCGTCTAATGCGCTCTAATGTCTGGCCTGCTGGTGTATCGCCCCGGCTTCATTGGTAAAATTTGAGGTGCATTCGCGGCTAAGTTTCCCACCTTTCAGACCTCCGACACTTTAATGGACACCACGCGCAAACCTTCCTGGCTCCGGGCCAAGCTCCCGGCGGGCCCCGGCTATCTCGCCACGCGCAAGCTCGTCGACGAAAACAAGCTCAACACGGTCTGCCAAAGCGCGCAGTGCCCCAACCTCGGCGAGTGCTGGTCGCGCGGCACCGCGACGGTGATGATCCTCGGCAACATCTGCACGCGCTCCTGCAATTTCTGCGCGGTGCAAACCGGCCGTCCCACGGAACTCGACCTCGGCGAGCCCGCGCGCGTGGCCGATGCCGTCGCCAAGATGAATCTCAAGCACTGCGTCATCACGAGCGTCGCCCGCGACGAACTCGCCGACGGCGGCGCGAGCGTCTGGGCCGCGACGATCCGCGCCGTGCGCTACCGCAATCCGAATACCGCGATCGAGGTGCTCGTGCCCGACTTCAAGGGCAAGTTCGAGCACGTCGACACCGTGCTCGATGCGAAGCCCGACATCTACAATCACAACCTCGAGACCGTCGAGCGCCTGCAAAAACCCGTCCGTGTGCAGGCCCGCTACGATCGCTCCCGCTCCGTGCTGCGCCACGCCAAGGGCCGGGGCTTCGTGACCAAGACCGGCATCATGCTCGGCCTCGGCGAAGAGCAGCACGAGATCGAGCAGACGATCCGCGACATCGCCTCCGACAAGACCGACATCCTCACCATCGGCCAGTACCTGCAGCCCACGAAGCAGCACTTGCCGATCAGCCGCTGGGTCGAGCCCGCGGAGTTTATTAAGTGGAAAGAATTCGGCCTCAGCATCGGCCTCGGCGTCGTCGAGAGCGGCGCCCTCGTCCGCTCCAGCTACCATGCCGACGAGCAGTCGAAAAAGTACACCGGCGAAGAGCACCTCAATAATGAGAATGCCCTCGCGGCGACGGTGTGACGGCCCGAGTAAGCGTTAGCTAGATCGCTCCGGGGTAGCGCCAGTCTCCGACTGGCGCCTCAGGACGCGCGAAGTGCCTCAACAAAGAATGCGCCTTAACGCGGCAAGACGCATTCGTCTTTAAATCGTATTTAAAATCCTGATACGCCGGTCGGAGACCGGCGCTACCACGGACGTTGAACTCCGCGCCCTACCCTAGCCGCGCTCACTCAATCTTCGGATTATCGATGCCCAGCGCATCGGCGAGGTCCGTGAGGTGCTCCTGCTCCTGCACGATGATTTCGCGCAAGGTTTCGCTGAGGGCGTATTCGCCCATGGCTTCGGCTTGGAGGATGCGCTGGCGGTAATTGAGGATCGTGACGCGCTCGTTTTCGAGGTCGAAGCGGAGCATGTCCTCGGGGTTTTCCGAGAGCTTCACTTCCTTCGGCGTCGTGACCGGGGTGCCGTTAAAGTAGTCGATCTGCTTGGCGATCTTGATCGCGTGGTCGAGTTCTTCACCGGCGTGCTTTTCGAGTTCCTTGGCGATGTGCTGGTACTTCGCACCCTTCATCGTCTGGCTGTAGACGACGTAGGCGATGATGGCTTGGTATTCGCGGGCGAGATCCTCGTTGAGGAGCTTGACCATATCTTTGCGGCTGAGGGCGGGCTTGTCTTTCATGGGATTAGCGCGGCCCACTGGCAGGAAGGAAGCGGGCTGCGATGCCATAGACCCCAACGCTCGCCGGGAGTTACGAGAGGGATTGCAAGATGCGGGTTGCACCCACCCTTCCTTTACTTCGCTTACTCTACGCGCGGGCGCCGTTAAGGATCCTGCGAGGTAGGGCGGCTTATCCTTAAGCCGCCACGCCTTGGGAGGGCGATGGTCCTGAGCGGCGCGTTAAGGATAACGCGCCCTACCTCGCCGCCGCTCGATCACAGGCTAACGCCCCGCTGCGACGCGACCCCACGCGAGCACGCCGCAGAGGCCAAAGCCGAGGGCGTTGGCGGTGCCGTGGAGGGCGCGCATCCAGGCGAGGTCGAGCCAGGGGACGGGAAACCAGGCGCTGCGCATGGCATAGAGCACGGCGAGGCCCATGCCGAAAAAGAGCGAGGCGCCGGCCAGGCCGAGCAGCGCGCGCGTGGCCGGGGTACGACCCGGCGTCGCGGCGAGGCGGACGTGGAGCACCGCGATCACCAGACCCGCCAGCGCGAGGCCGCAGCCGGCTGCGGTTTCGAACGCCGGGCCCCAGCCAAGTTGCGTGGCGGTGATGCCCATCGCGACGGCGGGCACGCCGAGGATCGTCCCCACCGCCCCGCGGGAAGCGAGGCGCGAGTCGGGCAGCGCGCGGACGACGAGACCGGCAAAGAGTGGCAACAGCAGTCCGGCGAAATGAAAATGGACCGCCGTCAGCGTCACGATCGCGGGCGCGAAATGCAGCGGCTGATACGCCGCGCGGTCCGCAAACGTCCACGCTCCACCGATGCCGAGAAAGAGGAAAGCCACGTCACCACAGATCCGCTCAAACGGCCGCCGGTAACCGCCTTTGCGCATGCGCTGCCAGCCGGCCGTCGCGACGACCCCGCACAAAATCACCCATGGCGTGGCCGCCAGCGTGGCCCCATCGCCTGCGGGACGCAAAAACGAGCCGGCGAGTAGGAACGCGGCCGGAAGTTGCAACAAGCGCGCTGCCATGATCAGGCGCGCGGCGGCCGGCGGGTCCTTGGGATCGTCGGTCAGTTCCAGAGCGAGCGGAAAGAGCACGAGCGCTGCGAGCAAGAGCAGCGCGTGCGCCCAGTTTTCATGCAGCAGGTGTGGCCCTGTCAGCGCGAGAAACGCGACCCACACGACCCCGCCCACGATGGCGCGATGATTGGCGTTCATGCGGCCACCTCCGAACTCACCGCGACGGCCTGACGCATGGCGGTGACCGAATCGCGGGCGAAACGCCATTGCAGACGGCGCGCGAGCGGCTGGCCCAGCCGCACTGCCCAATAGCGGGGACGGGAAAAGGCGCGGAGATCATACCACACGCTGCCATCGGCGTGCAGCTCCACAGAGAAGCGTTCCTCGCCGCACTCGACATGCGCCGGGAGCGTACCGTAGGCGAAGCCGAAGCGACGCCGCGCTCCGCTCATTTTCCCGGGATTGGCCTCGTCGATGACATAGATGATACGACACGCATTGAGCCACCAGAAGCCGAGGGCGTGAGCGCGCATCGCGACGACCGTACCCTCCGCGATCGGAGCCGACGGCGGGTCGATCCGTGTCCACGGCTGCGGAAACATCACCCATGCCCGCACCGCCGCGCACGCCGCGTCAAATACCCCCTGCCCCACGCCGAGTGGCGCGCGGGTCTCGTCGTAATTGAAGCCCGCGGGGGCGGTCTCGCGCGTGATGGAGCGCGTCGCGCCGACTGCAGAGTACGAGCACGCCCGTTGCGCCTGCGCCACGCGCAGGGCCTCGACCTTCTCCTCGCTCGGTGGACTCAGGGACCAGGGGACCATCGAGGAATTGGCGCATATTCCCTTGGGCGCAGCAATCCGAAGGAAACAGCTCGCAGCGATAAAACGAGGACTTACCCAGATCATGCAGAATGCAGCGCGCATGAACAGCGGGCGTCGCGTGAGGCATTCGTGCGCGTTATAATAAAAATGCGCCGGAGCCTCCCAACCCTCATTCGCTCCGATCAAGCAATCTGCCCGATTCTAGCATTTCAATGGCGTTATTATATACTCTGAGGTACAATATACAGGCATTTTGCAAGCAATACGCTTTTGCCCTTGCGGACTATTTAACAGGTCCGTTTCACATCGATACGACGGTGCTCTCACGCGGGATCGCCAACGCTTATACGACATGCCGGCAGCCTCACTCGCCCCTGGCACCACCTCGTGACCCACTTTTCCACTATGCTCTCCCCTCGCACCGCCACCTTCGCTCCTCCCCCCAATCGCTTTCGCTCCCGTGGCCTCGCCACCGTCGCCACTGCTGGCGCCGGCTGCGCGCTCGTCTCGGTCGCTCAGGCGCAGATTATCTATAGTGGGACGAAGAATATTATTGCAAACGGGCCAGGCGGGGCACTCGGCCCCAGCACGGCGACCATCGACTTTAACAACGATGGAGTACGTGACATCACTTTTGTCGGAAAAATCTTGAGATTCACTAGTGCTTCCTCGACCCAAACTGCAGAGTTCGTCACAACAACGGCAGGCGGCACTGGCTTGGCCAAGCTTCCCTCCAATACGTCGATATCGAGCAGCAGTCCTTTTTCGGATGTTCGGACCGGAGTTAGTTCCTCCTACGTACTGTTTAGCGCGGGCAACTGGGGCCCTGCCAGTTCTACCAATACCGGCTATTTCGGCTTTTCATTCGTAACTGGCGGTAGCACTTACTACGGTTGGGCCCAGGCCCAATATACCGGTTCAGACACGGGGACTGTTATCGAGTGGGCCTACAACAGCACGCCCGGTGCCTCCATTTTGGTCGGACAAACTTCCTCTATCCCCGAGCCCGCGACGACCGCAATGCTGATGAGCGTCGTGGCCCTCGGCGGCGCGACGTGGTGGAAGAAGCGCCAGCGCGACCGCGCTGTCCCAGCTCAGCGCGAGGCGGTTGTCACGGTGGCGGCGGGCACTGACCTTTCCTGAATAACTAGAAACGATTTCTCCCTCTCCATGGTCTCCACTCGCACCGCCACCTTCGCTCCTCCCCCCAATCGCTTTCGCTCCCGTGGCCTCGCGACCGTCGCCACCGCTGGCGCCGGCTGCGCGCTCGTCTCGGTCGCTCAGGCGCAGATCATCTATAGTGGGACGAAGAATATTTCGGTGTATGGGGGAGGTGGGGTCCTCCCAACCTCGACTACCATCAACTTCAATGGCGATGGAGTGAATGACGTCACCCTCAGAGGGAAAAACTTAAGCTTCGCTGATGGTACGGGTGCCACTGCACAGTTCGTGACGACAACGGCAGGAGGCGCCGGCTTAGCCAAACTTCCTTTCGACGCCCAAATATCGAGCGCCAGTCCGTTTTCGACGCTCTCGACTGGGTCTGGTAGCGTACAATTTGCGTCGGGCAACTGGGGCACCGCCAGTTCGACCAACACGGGCTATTTCGGCTTTTCGTTCGTGACCGGCGGTAACACGTACTACGGCTGGGCCCAAGCCACGTATACCGCGTCAGATAGGGGTACCATCGTCGACTGGGCCTACAACAGCACGCCCGGTGCCTCCATTTTAGTCGGACAAACTTCCTCCATCCCCGAGCCCGCGACGACCGCAATGCTGATGAGCGTCGTGGCCCTGGGCGGGGCGACATGGTGGAAGAAGCGCCAGCGCGGCCGCGCTACAGTCGCGGTGGTCACGCCGAGCGCCGCGAACGAGTAAGCGGTCGCTCGCCCGTTTTTATCCCTCATGGCTGACGAGGCGCTGCAGGCGCGCTACACCGAAACGCCCTATCGCCTCGGCGCCACCTTTCAATCGCACCCCGCCCGACTCGCGGCCGTCGCGCGGCTGCTGGGGCGCGCGACGCCCGCTCTGCGCGGGGCACGGGTGCTGGAGCTCGGCTGCGCCAGCGGCCTCAATTTGCTCCCGCTCGCCGCCGCGTTTCCCGAGACGCAGTTCACCGGGGTCGACCTGGTCGCGCCGTCGATCGCGGAGGGACGGGAGCTGATTGCAGCTACCGGCCTCACCAATATCCGCCTTGAACAGGCAGACCTGCGAACATTTGTACCGGAGGCGCAGAGCTTCGACTACGTGATCGCGCACGGGGTTTTTTCCTGGGTTGAGGACGATGTGAAGGCGGCTCTGCTGGCCTGTTGCGCGCGAGCAGTGAAGCCGAACGGCCTGGTGTACATCAGCTACAACACCTACCCGGGCTGGAAGCCGCGCGAAGCCCTCCGCGACCTGCTGCAACTGCGGCTGCGCGGCGTGGAGAGCGCGGCGGACCGGCGCACGACAGCGCAAGCGACGTTGAACTTTCTCCACCTCGCCCTCGAAGGCCGAAAGACCCCGCAGGCCCTGGCGATGCGCGCGCTCGTGCAAGACATGACGGAGAAAGATCCAACGGTCTTTTACCACGACGAACTGGAGGGGACCAACGATCCCTGTTACCTGTTGCAATTCGTGGAATGGGCCGGGGACCACGGGCTGCACTATCTGGGGGACGCACAGTTTTCCTCGATGCTGCCGGATAATTTTTCGCCGGAGGCCGGCGCGGGACTGTCCCAGCTCGCGCCGGATCAACTGCAATCCGAGCAGCTGATGGACTACGTGCGCCAGCGCACGTTTCGCTCCACCCTGCTCTGCCGCAGCGACGTGGAGCCGAAGCTCGAGTTGCAGCCCGACACGCTGCGCGACTGCGCCTTTGGCTCGATGCTGCGGGCGGGAGTGGCGGTGCCCGATCTGCGCGACGGGGTGCGGACGCGCTTCGCGGATGGCTCGAAGTTCAGCCTGTACACTGAAAAGGCGGGCGTGAAAGCAATGCTCTGCGTGCTCGCGGCCGAGTGGCCCCGCCGGGTGCCCTTTGCCGAGGCGGTGGCGGCGACACGAAAGCTGCTGGCTCACGCGGGCATCGCGGTGCCCGCGGACCTCGAGGCCCTGCTCGTGCAATGCCTCCTCGATTTGTGCGGACGCGGCGCAGTGGATTTTCTGCTGGCCTGCGGACTCGATTGCGCCACGCGTCTGCCGAGCGCGCCGCGCGTGGACGCGCTCACTCGCGCGACGGCGGAGCGGGGTCTGCCCATGAGCAATAGCTGGCACGAGACGTATCAATTCGACGCGGCGACGCGGAAACTCCTGGCGGCGCTCGATGGCTCCCGCCAGATATTCGACGCGAAGGAGCAGGCGATCCTGCGGACGGTGATGGCCGCGGGATTTTTGCAGGCGGAGAAGTGAACTCGCGAGAAACGGGGTAAGCCGGACCGGCCGGCTGCCGAGTGGTGGGCGAGTTGAGTTGCGAGTGGTGCGCGGGCCCCTGTTTCCCCCCCCAATCCGAATCGCCGCCCCGCGGCACAAAAAAGCCGGGGCACCTTGAAACGGCACCCCGGCTTTTCTCAGACTAACAAATGCGACTGCGCTTACTGCGGCAGTTCGTAGATCTCGACGAGCGCGACGCCGGTCGAGGTGCCATCGCTGGCGCCGACTTGCGCGGTGTAGGCGCCGGGCGCGAGCGTGAGAATGAGCGCGGCGTCCTTGCTGCCCGCCGCGAGGGCGAAGGCGCCCGTGGCGGTGGCGGCATCGGAGACCAGCGTGGCGTCGGCGGCGACCGTGCTCCAGTTGTCGTTTTCGCCGATCAGGCCCGACGCGTCGTAAACGCGCAGGCGCGGATCGGTGAGCGTGCCGGTGAGACCGAAGGCATTGAGCCCGGGGCCGATGCCGCGAACGAGGACCTTCTTCGGGGAATTGCCGGTGATGATGAAGCCGCCGATCAGCAAGTTTTCACCCGCGCCCGCTTCGCCGCGCGTGGAGATGTTGATCAGGCGCTGGTACTCGCCGTTCGGATTGCCGGAAGCATCGTAGATTTCCGCGAGGGCCACGCCCGTCTCGCCACCATCGATGACGTGCATCGTGTAGCTGCCGGGCTGGAGCGTGGTGAGGACGGCCGCATCCTTGGAACCCGCGACGAGGGAGAACGCACCGACCTGCGTGGTGGCCGTGGCGGTCTCGGTGCCGGACCAATCATCGTTTTCGAGGATCAGCTTGCCGGTGCCATCGTAGAGTTGGAGGCGAGGATTGGAGAGCGCGCCGGAAACGCCGAAGCCGGTGAGCGTGGGACCGACCGCGCGGAGGAGCACACGCTTGGCGGAGGAGCCGCCGATCACGAAGCCCGTGATCAAGGTGCGACCCGCCGCCGGGCCGACGCGCACGCGCGAGGAGAGATTGATCAGGCGATCCGTGCGCACCGTGGTGACGGAGAGGCCCGAGTAGCTGATGGGCGCCTGACCGGCGACGAGGATGCTGCCCGCGACCGTGGTGGTCGGCGCATCGACGGAGCCGGTGATGGTGACATTGGAAGCCTGCGCGACGAACGTGCCGTCGTTCTTCACCGTGGTCGTGGCGCCGGCGGTGACCGTCGGCGTGGTGACGAGCACGAGCGCCTGGCCATTCGGGCCGACCACGGAGTACGCGGTGCCCTGCGCGGCGTTGAGCGGGCTCGATTCGTAGTAGCCCACGTAGTTGGCCGTCGGGCCGGTGCGGACCTGCACCACGGTGGAGAACGAGACCTTCAACGCCGGGATGCGGCCGGTGAGGATGCCGCCCACCAGCGAGCCATTGATGGTGAGCGCCCGCGACGCGCCGTTGAAGGCGAGCGAGTACGAGCCATCGGCGAGCAACTCGAAGTCGAGCCCCACGTTTAGACCGATCGAGGGCGCGACGATGAGCAGGTGGCCGGTACGGTTGCCGCTATTGATCACAGCGGCGATGTCGCCGGCCTTGGCCGCGACGCTGCGCTCGCCACCGAGGATTTGCTCACCACGGCCGGGGACGCCACCAGAGATCGAGGAATCCTCGACGAGGTCGCCGAAGAAGGTATCGGTGCCGGCCTCGATGACCGTGAAGCTGCGCAACACGTCGGGCGCGGCGGCGAAGGCATTATTGCCCGACTGCGAGGCGCGCACCGTGACGACGCCGGTAGTTCCGCCGAGAGTCAGGATATCGCCGTTCAGGATGGCCGGGCCACTCACGACGGCGAACGAAACGGGGAGCCCGGACGTCGCGAAGGCCGTGAGCTTAAAGGGCGCATCAGTGCGGGTGTGATCGCCCACGGTGAAGACGATGGATTGCGCGGCCTTGTTATTCACGCCGGTGAAGCTGCGATCGGCGGTGGCGGGCTGGTAATTTTCACTGCCCGCCTGCGTGGCGCGGAGCGTGACTGGGCCGGCCGTCGTGATCGTGGCCGTGGTGCCGGAGATCGATGCGGCACCGGAGACGACGGAGAACGTGACTGGGAGCTTGCTGCTGGCGCTCGCGACGAGGCCCAAGCTCGCACCGACATTGAAATCGGAGCCGGTGAGGGAAAACGCGACCGTCTGCGTGGCCTTGGCGATGACGAGCGTCGCGGAGCCGGAGCCGCTGTAGTTGTTGTCGGTGACATTTACCGAAACCGCGTAGCTGCCCGCGTTGATCGGCGCACCGCCGCTGGTGTTGGAGTAGACGATCGCCGCGGAGACCGAGGGCGAGAGCGTGACGGTGGCGGACTTCGGCGTGCCGTCGTAGGTGTGCGACAGGTTCGAAATCGCGACCGAGACCGGCGCGGGCGTGATGGAGGCGGTCGTCGCGGGCTGCGTGACGGTGTAGTTCGTCCCATCGGTACCGCCGAGGGTGAGGCCGGCGAGTTGGACGGGCTTGGCCTGGCCGACGTTGGCATTGGCGAAGGTGCCGGTGGCGGCGGTCTTCACGAGGGTGACGGTGTCGCCCTCGATGACGCCGACGAGGGTCGCGGAGCCGAGCACGGGCGTGGCCGAGGTGGAGGCATCGTAGACCTTGTCGCTGGCGGCGGCGCCGGCGACGGTGAGGTTTTTCGCGGTCACATCAGCGGTAAGGCCGAGGGGCTGCGTGACCGTGTAGTTGGACGCTTGCGCGCCGGTGACGGTGTAGCCGGTAACGGTGACGGACTTGGCAGAGCCGATGGCCTTGGAGGCGAATTTCGCCGCACCGGGGCCGGTGAGGACGGCGGTGTCGCCGGTGTAGGGTTTGCCGTCGACCGTCGTGCCGCTGCCGGGGGCGCCGGCGGTGAGCAGCGCGGCGGTGCCGCTGAGGGCGACATTGACCGTGGCATCGTAGACGCGGCTCACGGCGCTGAGGCCGGCGACAGTGAGGGCCTTGGCGGAGATGGTGGCGGTGAGGCCGAGGGGCTGCTGGATCTGATAATTGGCCGACTCCACGCCGGACAATTCGTAACCGGTAACAGTGATGGCGCGCGCGCCGACGTCCTTGGCGTCGAAGGTCGCGACGGCGGTGCCGCCGAGGGTGACGACATCGCCGGTGTAGGGCTTGCCATCATCGACGGCGCCGGAGCCGGGCGCGCCGGCGGTTTGCAGCGCGGCCGTGCCGGTGAGCGAGGCGACCGTAGTGGCATTGTAGATACGGTCCGTGCCGGTCAGGCCGACGACGGTGAGGGTCTTGGCGGTGACGTTGGCGGTGAGGCCGGATTGCTGGGAGAGGTTGTAGTTGCCCGCCTGCGCGCCGGTGAGGCCGGAGCCGGAGACGGTGATGGCCTTGCCATTGGCAACGTGGCGGTCGGCGAAGACGCCGGAGGTCGTGCCCGTGGCGGAGACGGTGTCGCCGGTGTAGGGCTTGCCATCGTCGACCGAGCCCGCGCCGGGGCTCTCGGCGGCGAGGAGCACGGCGGTGCCGCTGAGGGGCGCCGTGGTGGTGGCGTTGTAGGTGCGGTTCACGCCGCTGAGGCCGGTGACGGCGAGGGTCTTGCGGGTGATGTCGGCGGAGAGGCCGGTGGGCTGGGCGACGAAGTAGTTACCCGCCTGCGCGCCGGTGACGCCGTAGCCGGTGACGGTGATGGCGCGAGTGCCGACGTCCTTGCTGGCAAAGGTAGCGGCGATGGTGCCGCCGAGTGTGATATCGTCGCCGGTGTAGGGCTTGCCGTCATCGACTGCGCCGACGCCGGGGGCGCTGGCGGTGAGGAGGGCGGCGGTGCCACTGAGGCCGGCGGTGGTGGTCGCGTTGTAGGTGCGATTTACGCCGCTGAGGCCGGCGACGGCGAGCGTCTTGACGCTGACGCTGGCCGTGAGGCCGGTGGGCTGGACGACCGCGTAGTTGGCCGCTTGCGCGCCATCGAGCGCGAGGCCGGTGACTGTGATGGCCTTGTTCGACGCAACGTGGCGGTTGTCGAATTTACCCGCGGGCGTGCCGGTGAGCGAGACGGTGTCGCCGGTGTACGGCTTGCCGTCATCGGCGGCGCCGGCACCGGGCGCTTCGGCGGCGAGCAAGGCGGCGGTGCCGGTCAACGGAGCGACATCGGTGCCATTGTACACGCGGTCGGTGCCGCTGAGGCCCGCGACGGTGAGCGGCTTGGCCGTGATCGACGCGGTGGTGGTCGGCTGCGTGAGCGTGTAGTTGGAAGCGGACGTGCCGGTGATGGCGAAACCGGCCGTCGTCACGGCCTTGGCGGGGCCGACATTGGCATCGGCAAACGTCGCGGCGGCCCCGGAGGTGACGAGCTGAACGGTGGTGCTCGTATCGGAATTGAGCAGGCCGGCGAGCGCGGCGCTACCGACGCTGAGCGGCGCGGCGACAGTGGCGTCGTACACCTTACCCGGCGACGTCACGCCCGTGATGGTGAGGGTGGCTTTATCGACGGTGAAGACCAGCGTGGCGGAGTCGGAACCGTCGGCGTTGGTCGCGCCGATGGTCACATTATAAGGACTGCCGGAGGTGACCGTGGGCTTGCCGGTGATTTCGCCCGTGGACGTATTGAGGTTGAGACCGGCGGGCAGGCCGGTCGCGCTGAACGACGTGGGATTGTTCGTGGCGGTGATTTTGTAAGTAGTGATGTCGGTGCCGTAGATGCCGCTGGCGGCGAGCGTGCTATTGATCTTCGGCGTGACCTTGAGCACGGCGGAGGCGCTGGCCACGGCGGCGTTGCCCGTGCTCTTCACCTCGACGGTGTAGGAGCCGGCATTTTCGTTAGTGACGCCAGCGAGCGTGAGCGTGGCATTGGTCGCGCCGTCGAGCGGCGTGCCGCCCTTCTTCCATTGATAACCGAGGGTGGCGGCGCCGTTGGCCGTGACGCTGAAGGTCACGTTGCCCCCGGTGACGGATTGCGCGACGGGCGGCAGAATCACGAGCGGCGCGGCGGTGGTGGGCGTGGTGCCGACGAGATCGAAGACCTCCCAGAGCACATCGCCGGAGCCGCTCGTGGCGGTGACTTGGGCGGTGTACGCGCCCTTGCCGATCTTGGTCTCGCCGATGAGGGCGGCGTCTTTGCTATCGGCAGCGATGGCGAAGGCCCCGGCCTGAGTAAAGGCGGCGGCGAGCGTGGAGTCGCCGGACCAGTTGTTGTTATTGCCGACCGGGTTCTTGTCGGTGTCGAAAATCGTCAGCGTGGGATCGGCCAGGCCGGCGGTGCCGAGCGTGGAGCTCACGGCGCGGAGGAGCATTTTCTTCTGCGCGTAGTTGACCATCGTGAAGCCACCCGTGAGCGGGGTGCTGGAGCTGACCGGGCCGCGCACGCCGACGTAGGAAAGGCGCGAAGGCGGATTGAGGTCGGCATCGGCGACGGTGAGCACAACCTTACCCGTGGCGCCGGCGACGCCCGTCAAGCGGACGCGATAGGAGCCGGCATCGAAGGTGTAGTAAACGACGGCGTCCTTGCTATCGGCGGTGAGCGGCGTGAGGCCGAGCCGCGCGTAGGTGGTGGAAAACGTGGAATCGCTGATCGCGCCCCAATTATCGTTTTGCGTGACGACCACGCCGGTGGCGCTTTCAACGACGAGCTTGGGATCGGTGATCGCACCCGTGATCGAGGAGGATACGGCCGGGCCGTAGGCGGCGATGATGAGCTTCTTCGGCGCGGTGCCCTCGATGGAGAAGTAAGCAGTCACACCCTGCTCGTCGGCGACGATCGTCTGCGCCATGGCGGAGATCGGATTGGGCAAGGCCGTGAGCACGGAGGCATCCGACGTGGTCTTGTCGCTCGAGGAGCTCTGGCTCAGCTCGACCGTGTAGGAACCGGCATCCTTCAGCGCGATGGCATCGATGAGATACGTGCTATTGGTCGCGCCATCGATGGGATTGCCATTCAGCTTCCACTGGTAGGACAGCGTGCCCGTGCCATCGGCTTCGACGAAGAGCTTATGCTTCGCGCCGAGGCCGACCATGCGATCAGGCGCGAGATTGAGGACGTAGGGCTTGACGTTGAGCGTGGCGGGATCGCTGGTGACGCTGCCAACGGAGTTGGTGACCTTCACCGTGTAGTCGCCGCCCTGCGAGGCGAGGACCTGCGGCAGAGTAAGGGTCGAGAAGACCTGGCCGTCGAGCGGCGCGCCCTTGAAGTACCATTGATACGTGAGCGGGCCCTGACCCGTGGCGCTGACGCTGAGGGTGGTGGCGGCGAGGCCGGCGACGCTCTTGCTCTGCGGGGCCGTGGCAATGACCGGCGGAGCGATGTAAGTGAACTGATTACCCGCCCCGGTGGGCGTCGTGCCGACGCCGGTGGTGACGGTGACATTCACCTGCCCGGCGCTGCCCGCCGGCGAAACGGCGGTGATGGACGTATCGCTGACGACATTGAAACTCGTCGCGGCGGTGGCGCCAAATTTCACGGCGGTGGCGCCGGTGAAGTTTTTGCCGGTGAGCGTGACCGTGGTATTGCCCAACGTGCTGCCAAAGGTGGGGCTGAGGGAATTGAGCGCGAGGCCCAGCGAGACCGTAAAGGTCTTGGCCGAGGCATTAGCCGCGACGGTGTTGCCGGCGAGATCCTTGATCTCGCCCGCATTGATCAAGACCGTGTAAGTGCCGTCGTCGTCGGCATCCCACGTGCCACCGGGAGGCGTGAAGGTGTAGGTTGCATTACCACCCGCATAGGTGCCCCCGGTGATGGTCAGGTAGGTTGAGCCCTTCGCGACGCTGATATTGCAGGAGTCAATCGAAACGGCATTGATGCCGCTACCGGTGTCGGCGAGGGTCAAGACGATGGAAGAACTCGTGCCGCCGGGAGCGGTGATCGAGGGGACTTGGATCGAGGTAACCGTGGGAACCGAGGCATCGACCTTCACGCCCGTCGTGGTCGGCGCGGTGAAGGTGGTAATGAGCGCCAGGGAGGAATTGCTGCTGGCGACGATGGTGCCGCCATTCAGCTCGAGCGCGCCGACCTCGATGCCATCCGTATCCACATCGGAACTACCGAGCGCGTAGGTGAACTTGAGCGCCGTCGAGGTGCTGCCGGTGGCCGTGTAGTTGGCATACACCGTGGTGCCGCCGACATTGAGGGCGAGCCGCGGCGTGCCGGTGACGGTGGCCGCGATGTTCACATTGACCGTGAAGGTGAGGCTGTCGCCCGACCGGTAGTAGCTGCTGGACGGAGCGGTGACACTCGCGATCTTGAGCTGCGGCACCACGTAGGAAAGGACGACATCATTGCCGTCGCCCCCCGCGTAGGAGAGTGAAAGGGTCTTCCCGTCGACCACGAGCTCACCACCCTCGGCGATGACGTTGCCGCCGTATTTCAGGCCACCCACGACCGCGCCGGTCTTCGTCTTGTTGATCAAGACATAGGAATCCCCAGCCGCCGGCGTGTAATTGAGATTGATGGTGAGCGTGGCGTTGCCGAGCGACACATTGCCATCCTGTACGTCGACCTGATCGTAGCCGGTGCCCAGGGTCTTGCTATTGAGATCGATGGCCAGCGTGCTGCCTTCCACCAAGACGAGATCGCCTTTCTTGGTCAGTTTTCCCGCACCGTAGCCACCCGGAGCGAGCGTGCCGCCGGATTGGAGTTCCAGGCTGGAGATCGTGCCGCCGCCACCAAGCATTCCGCCGGCCGCGACCTTGAAGGCCGCGAAATCGGAACCACCGTCCATCGCGAGGAGACCCTCGCTGACCGTGATGCCGCCGGAATAAGCCATCCCTGATTTATCGAGGGTGAAGGTGCCGGAGCCGACCTTGGTGACCAGGCCAACGCCAGCGCCATCGCTGCTGAAATCGCCCGAGAAAGTCGTGCTGTTGGAGTCTCCACCCAGGGTCAACGTGGCATTGCCCACCGAGACATTACCCGCGCCGCTGAGGCTGCCGATGGAGCGGTCGCCCACAATCGCGAAGCCCGCATTCCCGGCCACCGTGACGGTTCCGGCCAGCGATCCGGAGGCCAGAAAGAGCGTGCCACGATTGACCGTCGTCGAGCCGGTGTAGGTGTTGGAGCCGGAAAGCGTGAAATTCCCGACCCCGTTCTTGACCAACGACCCGCCGTTGCCCTTCAAGCTGCCCAGAAAACTTCCGTCGCTGGCGGGCGCGAGCGTGAGGGTGTTGGCCCCCAAGGACACATTGCCTTTGCCTAAAATAGTCGGGATGGACTGGCTGGCCCGTAGGTCCAAGGTGCCCTGAATACCGACGCCGAGATCGCTCGAACTCGAGAGGGAGTTGGCATTCGACACCACCAGCGTGCCGCCGTTGGCCGAGGTCTGGCCCGAGTGGAGCAATTTACCGCTGAGCGTCAGGGTGCCGGTACCGGTCTTGGAGAAGTTTCCCAATCCAGTAATGTTACCCGCGAACGTGGAGCTCAAGCTGCCCCCGGCAGTTAAAGTGCCGGTGCCCAAGTCCACCGTGCCGGTGCCCGTCAGCGCTCCGAGATTCTCGTTGAAGGTGGAGAGTTTGAAGGTGGTCGACGGTGCCAAGGCGAGCGAAGTACTAGCCGGCACGCCATTGGTTATCCCGAGCGTCAGGGTGCCGGCCGTGACCGATGTGCCGCCCGTGTAGGTATTGTTGCCCGACAAAATGAGTTCCGTCGGACCGCTTTTGGCCAGCCCACCGCTGCCCGAGATAATACCTGAAAGCGTGTGCGTCGCACCGTCCACTGAAATGTCGGCCGTCATGGCCAAGGGGATGCTGATGGCATTGGCAACGGTGAGGGGCGTCGAGGTTGTAAACTCCAGCGTGCCGCCATTCATCGTCAGCGTACCGGAACTCAAAGCGGAGCCGCTGAATAAATTGAGAATACCTTCGGTGAGTTTAGTGCCGCCGGTCCAGGTGCTGCTGCTGCCGGAGAGGGTGAGTTTTCCCGGGCCCACCTTGTTTAAGGTGCCCGTGCCGGTGATGGTGGAAGAACTGACAAAGCCGTTTCCCTCCGTCGGAGTGGAAATGGTGCTGTTACCCGATCCCAGCACGATCGCTCGGTTGTAGGGAAGTTGCGACGGCCACTCGAGCGTGCCATTGTTGATCGCCATCGTGGACGTACCAGCGGCCTGATTGGACGCAAATGACACGGTCCCCCCATTGATAGTCGTGACGCCCGAGTAGGAGTTGGAACTACTCACCTCAAGTCGGCCGAGGTCCGTCTTCGTGAAGCCGGAGCCCGCCAATGGGCTGGCGAGAGCTGCGGTCTTGCCAGAACTGACCGAGATCGACGCACCCGAGTTGAAGGTCAGGGACGCATTGCCCGTGATCGTGGTATTCCCCAAGAACTCTAAACCGGCGAGGGTGGCACCTGACCCCGAAGAGACGGTCTGGGTCGTCGTACCAAACGATGCCGTCGAGCTATTGGTCCAAGCTGACGTGAAAGGTCCGGTGGAAGTGGTCGACCAATTGGACGTGTTAAAACCGCCCGACGTGGCGTTAGGGTCGAAATACGAGGTACTAAGAATCGTGGCCTGCAAGGCCGGCGCGCCCAGCAGAGAGAGCAGCACGGGCACGAACGCACGACGCGAACGCGCAGCCAAATGAAAGACAGGCATTTTCAGAAAAGAAGGCATAGTTGCAGGACCGGTGGATCGGCACTGGACGCCAACAACCGGCGATTCAGTTTAACGCAATTTTCTAGCTTCCGTCTATGCGTGTGCCTTCGCTTCGAGATGCGTAGAAGTACCCAACACTAAAGCAATTAGACTACAATTAGGTGCCAAGACCTTGTATGTATAATAACTATAGTGGCACCGGCTCCGCTGTATGCCGGGGGGAGTACCCGCTAGCGATACCTTGCCCAGTAGATGCAAAAATCTGGCGCTAGCTGACCTTGGCAGGAAGCGTGACTCGAAAGGTCGCACCACGGCCCGGCAGGGAATCGACCGACAGCGCGCCGCCGTGCAGCGAGATCAATTCGCGGGCCAAGTGCAGGCCGAGGCCGGTGGAGCTCTCGCCGCCGGTGGGCTGGGCGGAAAGGCGGGCAAAGGGTTGGAAGAGGCGCGCGAGCTCCTGCGGTTTCAGGCCCGGCCCGGTGTCGCTGACCTCGCACCAGACGCTGGCGGAATCAGAGCCCAAGACCACACGAATATCGCCACCGGTTGGCGTATACTTGATGGCATTGTCGACGAGGTTGGCGAAGACCTGCGCGAGGCGGGCAGCCTCTCCCTCGATGGCAGGCAGCGGGTGAGCCGGGCGCTCGAGCGTGAGCGTCTGGGATTTGCGCTCGGCGACCGGAAGAAGATCGGCGACGACAGCCTCAACCACGACGGCCAGATCGAGGGGCGAAAGCCGCAACTCAAGCCGGCCCGCATCGAGGGCGGCGCGGTCGAGAAAGTCGTGCACCAGATGCGTCATGCGCGCGGCCTCGGCGCGCAGGGCCCCGGCGAGGGCGCGGACCTGCTGCGGTTGCTCGGCGCGTTGTTCGAGGAGGTGGACCGCGACGGTGAACGAGGCGATGGGGGACTTGAGATCGTGCGACGCGAAACCGAGGAACCGGCTCTTGAGGGCATCCGCCTCCTCCGCCGCATCGCGGGCGGCGCGCGTCTCCTCCAGGATGCGGCGACTGGCCCGCAGGCGGGTGCGAGAAGCGACGACCATCGTACCCAAGACCGCGCCCGTGGCGACGAGGCCCGCGATGAGGGCGAGGCGCTGGTAGTACGAGCGGACTTCGGTGGCTTCGAGTTCGGCCTGGGAACGCGCGAGCTCCGCCTCGCGAATGCGCGCGGTGGCGGCGCGCGCTTCATTGACGCGGGCGAGGCGGGCGAGCTCATCGTCTTTCTTCGCGACTTCGTAACGCGCCTGCAATTCCACGGAGTGACGGCGGGAGACCTCGTTGGTATTTTCCCGCTCGGCGAGATAGGCGGTGCGGATGGCTTCGAGCGCCGCCTGATACTCGCCACAGGCGGCGAGCACGGAAGAGAGGCGCCCGTACACGGCGGCGCTCAGGGCGGGCTTATTGATGGTGTTGGCATAGCCGACCGCTTCATCCACAGCAGTGCGGGCTTCGTCGAGGCGGGAAAGCTTCGTAAGGATCTCGGCCTTGCGGATGAGCAGCGTGGTCAGGCTCAACTTGCCGCGAAGGGAGCGGCGCTGGACCTCGACGCGGTTGAGCGTGGCGAGGGCCTGCTCCCAGTGGCCCTCGGCGAAATCGAGGGCCGCGATCTCATCCTCGATATCGGCCATGGCGGCGCGGTGAGGGACCTTCAGGCGGATGGCGTACGCGCGATCGAGGGAGCGGCGGGCTTCGACGAAATTCCCGCGCTCGCGGTACAGGCGGCCCATCCACGTGGCGCGCGCGGCGATCTGCCCGCGCACACCGGTGAGCTCGGCCTCCGCGAGGGCGCGGGCCGCATAGTCGAGCGCCAGATCGGCCTCCCGCAGGCCACGGTGGCTGATGGAGAGCATCTCGTAGACGAACATCAGATACTCGTGGTCCGAGCCCGACTCGGCGGCCCGGAGCATTTTCAAACCGAGATCGAGGGCGTCGTCGAAGTCGCTGACGTCGTTGAGCGCGCGGACGCGCGCGGATTGCGCGACCGGCAGGAGCTCGGGGAGGCCGAGCTGGCCGGCAAGCAGGAGCGCCGCGGCGGAGTTTTCCAGGGCGGGCGGGAGGTCGTTGAGGCGGGCCTGACCGTGGGCGAGGGCCGAGAGCGCGTACGCTTCGCCGACGGCATCGTGCGCCGCGCGCGCGGAGGCCAGGCGCGCCTCGGCCTCCTCGATGAGTTGCGTCGAGTTGGTGCGCGTGCGCTGCATGAGGTCGCGGTACCACGTCGCGGAATCGGGCACCGGGGGAAGCTTGTCATCGGCCGCGCCGACGGCCCCCGCGAGCAAAGCGACGAGAAGAACGAGCAGGCCCGGTCTGCGACGAGCGGCGCGGAGGAAGCGGAGGACGTTTAACCCGGCGAGCACGGCGGGAAAAAAAACAGTGCAAAGTAAATAGGCAAATCCTCCTGAGTCATTGAGGAGATTCATCGCGTGACAGCGGCAGCGGAGTTGCTTCTGTAACCGACGCTCGCGTCGTCGCGTCGCATTGCAGCCCATGTCTTCCACACCTTTCGAGAAACCGCATTTCCTCCTCGTGGAGGATAGCGTCTCGTTCCGGCAATTGTTCGGCGAGGCGCTGAAGCTGCGCTTCCCCACGGCCACGGTGGTGCAGGCGGGCAGTTGCGAGGAGGCGCAAGCGGCGTTGGAGGCGGCGACGTTTGACCTGATGGTGGCGGATATTTTTTTGCCGGACGGCGATGGGCGCGAGCTGATGCGACGGGCGCTGGCGCGGCCGCAGCCGCCGCGCTGCCTGGCGCTGACGGGCCAGCCCGAGCAGGAACTCGTGCGGGAACTCCTCGGGATGGGCGTCGCGGGGTTTGTGGACAAGGCGAGCCCGCTGGAGCACGTGATGCTCGCGGCCGGGCGAGTACTGGAGGGCGGGGTGTTTTTCTCGACCAACCTCGCGCCGCCGAAGCCCACGGGGCGGGCGACCGTTATCCTGACCGGGCCGGACCCGGAAATACTCACGCCGCGCGAGCGGCAAATCGTGCGGCTGGTGGCGAATGGCGCGACCTCGAAGGAAGTGGCCACGCACCTCGACCTCAGCCCGCGCACGGTGGAAAAGCAGCGGGCCGATCTCATGAAGAAGCTCGGGATGCGGGACGTCGCGACGCTCGTGCGGTGGGCGCTGGACCGGCGGCTCTCGTAAGGGCAACCGCCGGGCGTGGGCGTGGTGAACGCCGAGGGAGATCGCGCGGTTTATGACAACTTTGGCGTGTCTTTGGCGCGGTTCTTGGTTTTGTCGTCACCATGAAGACTCGCAAAGAGATCGTGGAAAACTGGTTGCCGCGCTACACGGGCGTGCCGCTCAAGGATTTTGGCGAATACATTTTGCTCACGAACTTCGACCGCTACGTGCATTTGTTTGCGCAGTGGCATCGCGTGCCGGTGCGCGGCAAGGACAAGCCGATGCCGAGCGCGACGGCGGGCGATATCACGATCATCAATTTCGGCATGGGCAGCGCGACGGCGGCGACCGTGATGGATCTGCTGAGCGCGATCAAACCGAAGGCCGTGCTCTTTCTCGGCAAGTGCGGCGGGCTCAAGCATCGCGCGGAGCTGGGCGATTTGATTTTGCCGATCGCGGCGATTCGCGGCGAGGGTACCAGCAACGACTACTTTCCCCCCGAGGTGCCGTCGCTGCCGGCCTTCGCGCTGCAAAAGGCGATCTCGACCACGATCCGCGATTTCCAACGCGACTACTGGACCGGCACGGTTTACACGACCAATCGCCGCGTATGGGAGCACGACGATGCGTTTAAGAAGTACCTCAAAAAAATCCGCGCCATGGCCATCGATATGGAAACGGCGACGGTCTTTATCACGGGCTTTTTCAACGAGATCGCCACGGGCGCACTGCTCCTCGTCTCCGACCAACCGATGACGCCCGATGGCGTGAAGACGGCCGACAGCGACAAGCAGATCGACGAGGCGTATGTGAACGACCACCTCAAGATCGGCATCGCTTCCCTCAAACAGCTCCTCAACAAGGGGCTCACGGTGAAGCATCTGAAGTTTTAAATCGGTGTGAGGGGGGCAGCGGGAATCACCCGTTAGCTCTAGAAGCGCAAAGACGCGAAGGCGCGAAGGCCGGAGCAAAGTTCGATCCCCGGCGTAGGCGACTTCTCTCTCCAGCTTGCTTCACTCCGATCTTCGCTTCTTGGCCTCTTCGCGCTTAATCCCTCAACTGGTTTTCGGTTTACGCACTCGCGGACTCAGGCCGAGTCACGGCAACTTTCAAGGGGCACCGGGCGTCTCGACTCCTGTCTTTCTCTCGCCCCATGAAAACATCCTGCCTGCTTGCGATGGTGCTCACGAGCGCCGCGTCGGTTTTCGCCGGTATCAATACCGCCACGATCGTTCTGCCCGTCACCACGACGCGCTCGGCTCCAGCGGTGACCATCGTGCAGCCGGCCGATTATCTCTGCGCCGTGGTGACCTTGCGGACGACGACCAAAGATATCGACAAACAGTCGACCGCGATGCGCGGGGCGGTGCAGCAATTGACTGCGGCGATGGAGAAGGCGCCGCGTTTTCAACTGCACCAAGGGCCGGCGCGCTTTGCGGGCAACCCGGGGCCGCTGTATAGTCCGCAAAACGGATCCGACCCGGCGTCGTTGCAGACGGATTTGCGCATCCTCGCGCCGCTGCAAGGCACGAACGATATTTTCGAATCGCTGCGGCAACTGCGGCGCTTCATCGGCGGGCTCGCACCGGGGGAAGGCGTGGAGCTCAACGTCGTTTCCATCGCCCTCGCCGTGAATGACCCGGAGCAATATCGCAGCCGCCTGCTCCAGATGATGGCGGAGCAAACGCGGGCTGCGCAGCAGACATTCGGCGCCCGTACGACGATCATCGACGGGCTGCAAAACCCCGTGATCGTGCGACAGGTGGACAACTCGAATGTCGAGCTCTCGATCGACTACCAAATCAGCGCGACGGTGGAGTCGCGGCCGTAACGCGTCTCTCGCGCATCAGGGCAGGGCCGGGTGGCCTGCGACCCCTCGCCCACCCCAGATTCAGGCTGCGAAGCTACACTGCGAGCCACGCCGTCCGAGGTGGACGGCGACCTCCGGGCGGCGTCGGGAAGGCGAAGATGAAAATTACAACGGCAGCTCACCTTCGGAAGACGGCGCTCGGAGATCGCCGTCCACCTGAGCGGCATCCACCTCAGTTACATTTCTTCACTGCACCTGAAACTCAAAGGGCACGAAGGCTTCGCGTCCGGCGAGGCTGACCTGCGCCCAGATCACGTAGCGGCCGGGCTGCGGGATGGTGATTTTGAAATTCAGCTCGGGCTTGGTGGCGTCGGGGGCCTTGAGCAAATCGGTCTCCATCGGATGGAGGTGGGCGAAGCCGGTGCGGTCGGAGTCGAAGGCGACGAGGTGCGCGAAGGCACCCATCACGGGCTCCATCGGCACGGGGCCGCCGCCGCGGCGGACGATGGTGAATTTGAGATCGATGGGCTGGCCGGACTTGAGGCCGGGAGTCGCTGGGGTCAGCGCGAAATCGTAGGTCGAGCGGGCGTCGTCGGCGGGCACGGCGACCACCCTCCCCTCGCCTTTCGCGACGATGGCTTCGGCGCTGGCGTAGAGACCGCGAGCCGTTGCGGCGGGGGTGAAATCGGCAAAGACGCGATACGCGCCACTGCCGCGCGGCGTCCACTGAAAGATCCACTCGCCGCGCTGCTCGCCGGGCTCGGGGTGCAGGTGCTGATAGTCAGTCAGCGTGGGATCGACGACGAGCAGGTGGAGCTTGCGCGTGTGGGCGATGAGCAGATCGGCGGGCTCGATGGGTTTGCCGGTCGCGGTTTTCAGCACGACGGTGCCACGCGCCGGCTGGCCGGTCTGGAGCGGTGCGCCCCACTCCACCGTCATCGCCACGGGCGAACGCGCGGCCACCACGGGGATGAACTGCGGATTCGACGGGTCACAGAACTCGATGGAATTTTGCCCGCCCACACGAAAATCCATGTGGTTCAAATTCGTCCCGGTGGGGAGAAAGCGCATGAACACAAACACCGCGAGCGCGCCCGCGGTGATGATCGCGATTTGTTTCCGCTGCGGAGCGCCGAGGGGCGCGGACGTGGTCGAGGCCATTACTTGCGCATCCTGGCGACGAATTCCTTCGGCTCCCAACTCGAGCCATCGGCGCGGTGGATGATTTTTCCATCTTCACCCACCAGCAGGGTCGCGAGTGTGTGCTGGAGAATGTCGCCCTTGAATTCGGCGATCACGCCAAACTGCGTGAGCAGATCGCGAATCGCGGCCTCGGGGCCGGTGAGAAAGGAAAAGTTCGACGTGTCGATGCCGCGCGACGTGGCGTACTCTTTCAAGACGCCGGGCGTATCGTAGGCGGGATCGAGGGTGAACGAGACGAACTCGATGTTCTTAACGCCCGCCTCCGCTGCGGCCTTTTGCGCCGACATCATTTTCATCGTCGAGGCCGGGCACATGGTCGCGATGGGACAGCGGGTGAAGATGAAATTGATCATGACCATCTTGCCCCGGAAGCGGCCGGCCTGCACGACGCGGCCCTCTTGATCATAGAGAGAGAAGTCCGGCACCTCTTCACCGACTTCGCGGTAGGCATTCTTGCCCCGCGTGAAGGTATCCTGGCGGAGCTTCATCGCGCCGGCGGCCACGGCGGCGGTGAGACTCTTGTCGTCGGGCCAGATTTTTTCGAGACGCGGGTCGCCGGTCTTGGGCACGACCATCTCGGCGCGGATGCGCTGGCCGGGCTTGGCGACGGCGACATCGCCGGCGGTGACGCCAAACTCCATCGTCATCGCGGGCATGAAGCCTTTGACCTCGTCATGCTGGACGATGAGGATCTTGCGCGCGGCATCGGCGGAGATGATCTCGCCGGTGATCGGGTAACGCTGCTCGCCGGCCGTCGCGGGAGAGGCCGGGCCGTCGGACTTGGCGGGGGCGGCGGCCGTCGAACCGGCGGCGGTCGCGGTGGACTCGGACTTGGCGCACGCCGACCAACCCGCGAGCAAAAGCAGGGCCGCCACGGCACGAGCATAAGTTTTCATGACACTACGGATTCGCCGCCGGAACACTTTGTCAAAGGGTTTGCTGCCGACAGTCTCACCCCTTCTTGTGGCGAGTCATACTGCTCATGGAGACCCGTCCACATCCCACGCGCACTGCCACGCACAAGCCCAAGCTGGCGATCTTCTCCGCCCTCGGCTCGGCGTGGGTGTTCGTGTTGATCTCGCTGGGGGCGTTTACGACGAGCATCGGGGCGGGCATGGCGTTTCCGGACTGGCCGCTGTCGAACGGCTCGATGAACCCCGAGGGCTGGCTGACGAACATCGCGATGTTTGCCGAGCACTCGCACCGGCTCTCCGGCACGACGATGGGCCTCATCGCGATCGGCCTCGCGCTCTGGCTGCACCGCACGGAATCGCGCCGTTGGCTCCGCCTGCTGGGCTGGTGGGGGCTGGTGATCGTGATCATCCAAGGGCTGATCGGCGGCCAGCGCGTGATGCTCGACCGCATCGAGGTGCCCGGCTTTCACATGTCGCTGGGGCAGATGCTGCGCGTGCCGCACGGCGTGCTCGCGCAACTCTACATCTGCCTGCTCATCGCCATCACGATCTCCTGCTCGAAGACCTGGATCGAAAAAGCCGCGCCGGTGAGCGAGCGCGTGCGCAAGACCGCGCTGCTGTGCTTCGGCCTCGCGCTGGTGCAGTTGACCATCGCGGTCTTCATGCGGCACAACGGCGCCGGGCTGGCGATCCCGACCTTTCCCTTTTCCACCACGCACGGCGACCTCCTGCCGGCGGCGTGGGATTTTCGGGTGGCCCTCCAATTTGCCCATCGCGTGATGGCGCTGGTGCTGGCGGTCGCCATCCCGATGCTCGCGATACGCATCCGCAAGGACGCCGGCGCTTCGCCCGCGATCCGCGCGGCGGGTGACGGGCTCGTGGGCCTGCTCGTGCTGCAAATCTCGCTCGGAGCCTCGGTGGTGTGGATGGAGCGCCGGCCGGATGTGACGACCGCGCACGTGATCGTGGGCGCCCTGACGCTGGCCACGACATTCTGGCTGACGTGGAGCGTACATCGCGATTGCATCGAAGCGCGCAGGCCCGCCGCATGACGCACCCCATGACCGACGACACACCCGTTTCCACGGCTAAATTTCGCGACTACCTCGAGCTGACCAAGCCGCGGCTGAGCCTGCTCTCGGTGCTCACGACGATGGTCGGATACTTCGCGACGCGCCCCGCGCACAATCCCTCGAAGCTCATTTTCGTTTTGATCGGCACCTCGCTCGCGGCCGGGGGCGTGGCCGCGCTCAACCAACTTTTCGAGCGCGAGACCGATGCGAAGATGAAGCGCACCGCAGACCGCCCCATCCCGACGGGCAAGGTCGCGACGGGGTCGGCCTTCGTCCTCGGCGCGCTGATGTGCATCGCGTCGATTTTTCTTCTCTTCGCGAAGGTCAACCTCCCCGCCTGCCTTTTCACGCTGCTCACGATTTTCGCGTATCTCGGCTGGTACACCCCGGCGAAGCGCAGCTCGATCTGGAGCACGGAAATCGGCGCCATCGCGGGCGCATTTCCGCCCCTCATCGGCTGGGCGGCGGGCGAAGGCCGCATCTCCACGCTCGGCTGGATTCTCTTCGCGATCCTCTATTTCTGGCAAATCCCCCACTTCATGGCCATCGCCTGGACGTATCGAAAGGACTACGCGGCGGTGGATTTTCCGATGCTCCCCGTGCGCGATGAGGCCGGCGGCAAGGTGGCTTGGTGGTCGTTTATCAATACGGTGCTGCTCGTCGCGGCCGCGCTCGCGCCCTGGATGTTCGGGTACTGCGGGCCGATCTATCAGGGTGTCACCATCGTGCTCGCCGTCGGGTTCGTCTGGTTTGCCGTGCAATTTCTCCGGCGTGAGGGGCGCGACCGCGCGGCGCGTCGGCTCTTCTTCTACTCCATCATCTGGCTGCCGCTCCAGCTCTCGATGCTCGTGATCGACCGCCTCTGGATTTCTCCGCTCGGTCGAATCTAGTTTTTCCAGCATCATGAAGCTCTCCGACATCCCGGCAATCAATGCCTCGCTGAATGCGCTGGCCACGATCCTCATCTCGATCGGGTTTATCCTGATCAAGCGCGGCAACCGCGAGGCGCACCGCAAGGTGATGATCTCGGCGATGGTCGTCTCGGCGATCTTCCTCGTGGGCTATCTCACGCACAAGGCGCTCAAGGGCATGGCGGCCGGCGCCGGCGAGGCGATCCACACGCAGTTTGGCGGCACGGGCGCCATCGCGGTGGTGTACTACGTGATGCTGATCACGCACGTCACGCTCGCGATCAGCATCGCGTACCTCGTGCCGCGGACATTCTTCTTCGCGATCAAGGGCGACTTCGTCCGCCACAAGGCGTGGGCGAAATTTACGTATCCGATTTGGTACTACGTGAGCGTGACCGGCGTGCTGGTGTACTTTTTTCTGTATCAGTGGTGGCCGTATAAGGGGTGAGTTTGTTGAGACGTGACTCACCCGCAGGGGCGCCTTTTAAGCGCCCGGGGCGGCAACAGATCGTAGCGACGACGTCCGATAGGTGGACGGCGATCTCCGAGCGCCGTCTTCAGGATGCTCGTCTGCCGTCGCAATTTTCATGTTCGCCCTCCCGACGGCGCCCGGAGGTCGCCGTCCACCTCAAACCTCGCGATGCGATGACCGCGGTTGCAAACCACACCCATCCCATAGCGAGTGAAAAAGCAGAATGAAAAACGACGTCCGATAGGTGGACGGCCCTTACCGAGCGCCGTCTTCAGGATGCTCGACTGCCGCTGTAATTTTCGTCTACGCCCTCCCGACGGCGCCCGGAGGTCGCCGTCGACCTCAAACCTCGCTAAGCGATGACGGCGGTTGGAAACCGCCGCTCCTTTAGAGGCCCGCGCTTATCGCGCTACCGCTACGCGACGTCGTTTCGGCAGCAGCGAGACGCCGAGGCGCGTCAGCGCGGCATCCGCCACGAAGAGCGCGGCCCACGCGATGAGAGCCCAGGTGCGGATCGAGCGCCAGGCGATGGGGCGCGGGGCGTTCCAGACTTGGGCGAGGTCGAGGCGTTCCTGGCCGCCGCTGCGGGTGCTGAGCTGGCGGAGTTCGAAGAGGCGCGTGCGGTCGTAGCTCCATTCGACCGAGCCGGCGACGGAGAGCGGGCCAAAGGGCAGCGCGGAGGAGCCGAGGCGGACGGCGCCGCGCGTCATCTTGCCGGGCGAGAGATCGGTGATGGCGCGGAAGCGGCCGGGCTCGATCTTTTCCCAGACGAGCTGGCGCTGGCCGACGGCAGCGGACACCCCGCCTGTTTCGGCGAGCGAGGCGACGGGCGGCGTCTGCGTGATCTTGGCATTCCACGAGTCGTCGTAGAGGAGCTCGAGGGTGAGGCGTTCGCCGTTGACCTCGGTGCGGAGCGCGACGCCGGGCGGGGTGTCGTCGCCGGCGAGCCAGCGCGAAAGGGTTTGCACGAAGTCGCCGTAACCGGGCCACGCGCGGATGCGCTCGGAGTACGCGCCGCCGAGGGGAAAAGAGACGGCGGCGGTGCGGCCGACGCCGCGTTGCCAGGAAGCGACGAGCGGCGCGGCGTATTCGTCGGTGGTGACGAGGGAGGCGGTGGCGCCGGGGCGGAGGTAGCTGAGATTATAGCCGTCCACGGTGGCGAGCCACTGAGGCGGGCGCGCGGCGAGCTCGGCCCAGCCGGGCGTGCCGAGCGTGCCGGTGGCCGTCGTGATAAACGCGGAGCGGGCGATGGAGACGGTCTCCTGCGCGAAGATGGCGGGGAGCTCGGCGGCGTCGGCGGAGAAGAACATGCGGCCGCCGCCGCGTTGCGCGACCTCCTTGAGAATATCGGCATCGCGATCGGTGTCGGTGCCGAGGCCGATGACGCTGATGGTGGCGCCGTCTTTTTTCAGTTCATCGACGGCGGCGAGGTAATCGCCGAGCTGCTGGCGGGAGTCGTTGGCGTCGGCGAAGAGGATGACATGGCGCGTGCCGGTCTGGGCTTTTTTCAACTCCTCGCGGGCGGCGCGGAGGGCCTGATGGA
Source organism: Opitutaceae bacterium (assembly GCA_965227745.1). Classification (GTDB taxonomy): domain Bacteria; phylum Verrucomicrobiota; class Verrucomicrobiia; order Opitutales; family Opitutaceae; genus GAS368. The sequence continues at coordinate 2,629,753 of OZ245769.1, forward strand.
CAACGATGCCGCCGCCCATGCTGACGACGCGGCGCACGGACTCGATGATGTGGTTGCGATTGGGGCCGACCTGCGCGAGGGCGACGACCTCGTGGGGCTTCGTATCCACCGCATGGATACTGACGGCGTCCATCTCGCCGAGGAGCTCGACGGCGCGCGCGGCGCCGGAATTGGCGAGGTCCATCTTGGTGAGGCCGGGGCCGGCGCCCATGCTCATGCTGCCGGAGCGGTCCATGACGATGGCCATGGCGGTGGCGAGTTTGCGCTGCTCTTTTTTCAACTCCATCGAAACGGGCAGGAGTTCGTCGAGGGCGGAGGCGAAGTAGCCGCCGGAGCCGAAACTATTTTGGCCGCCGATCATGAGGAGACCGCCGCCCTGCTCGCGGACGAAGAAGTTGAGCGCGGCCATGAACTCGCGGGGGACACGCGGCGCGGGGACATTGTTGAAGATCACGGCGCGCGCGCCGGTGAGGCGGGCCCCGCTGAGCGTGGCGGGGTCGGAGATGAGCTCGACGGCGAGGCCCTGCGCGCCGAGGAGGGCGACCAAAGGATCGTCGGGGTAGTTGCTGACGAGGATGACGCGCGGGCCGCCGGTGACCTCGACCCACGCGCCGCCGACGTTGTTTTCGGGATGGGCGTCGGCGGTGGGCTTGATGCGGGCCTCGTAGCGGGCGGCGCCACCGCCGGTGAGGCGGTCGGTGAGGCGGACGCGGGCGAGGCCGCCGCGGGCTGACGCGGTGCCGCTGGCGGCGACTTTGCCGCCGCGGGAGATTTCCCAGGGGACCTCGGCATCGCCTTGGCCGGCGATGATGAGCTCGACGAGGAAGGATTCGCCGGCGAGGACGCGGGGCGGGACGGAGACGCCCGCGACGCGCCAATCGGCGGCGGCGGGCTCGGTGAGGAGGCGGAAATCGAGCGGCACGCCGCTGCGCAGGACTTTATCGGCGGCGGAGCCGAGGGGCTCGGTGGCAAAGCCATCGGTGATGACGAGAAGGCGCGCGGCGCGGCCGGCTTCCATTTCGCCGAGCGTGTACTCGAGGGCGGCGCCGGTGCGGGTCTGGTGCGTGGCGCCTTCGAACACGGGGTCGCCGCGGTCGCGGCGCACGGCCTCGCCGGCGAAGTCGACGTAGTGCACGCGGTCGTCGACGCCACGGGAGCGCTCGAGGATGGTTTCGATTTCGCGGGACTGGGCGGTCATCGCGCCGATGGCGGAATCGGAGCGGTCGGTGAGGACCCAGAGGTCGAGGCCGGAGCTGGCGAGGCGCAGGCGGGGATCGGCGAGCGCGAGGACGAGGACGAGGAGGCTCGCGGCGCGAAGCGGCTCGTGGAGGCGGAGGCCGCGCCAGCGCCAGCCGGCGACGACGAGGGCGGGCAGGAGGAAAAACCACTCCGGGGCGCCGAAGGTCATTTGGGTTCAGCGCCTCCTTGACGCGTCCACCAGCTGCCGAGCATGAGGCCGGCGAGCGCGGCGAGCCACCAGACCGCGAAAGGGTCAGGCTGGGTGTTGCGCTCGATGGCGGATTTTTGCTCGGCGGGAAGATCGGTGGTGAATTTCTCGGCGGCGTGGAAATCGCTCTGGCGGGCGTCGGCGAATTGGGCGGAGCCGCGGACGAGGAGTTCGTCGCCACGCTTCACGGTGAAGAAGCCGGGGCGGCCCGGGGCGCGGAGATCGGGACGCTCGGGGACGGTGATGGAGCGCGTCTCGGCGGGGCCGCCGGAGGTCGGCGTGAAGACCAGCGTGAGCAGGCCGTCGGGCGGCACGCCGGTGAGGGCCACGGCTGAGTTGCAATCGAAGTTGAGCGCGTAGGGTGCGCGCTGGGCGTCGCGCTCGGCTTCGAGGAAACGGCGCGCGAGGAGGACGGTGGACGGGAGCCGCGCGGCGTTGGACGTGGACCAATCGAAGGCGAGGAAGAGCTTGCGCGTGGCGTTGGGCGCGGGGCGGAGGAAGGTAAGTTGGTAGCGGCCCTGCCAGAGCAGCGGGACGTCGCCGGGGGCGGGCGAGAAGCCGTACGCGCCGGTGCCGAACCAGCCCTGCCAATTGAGCGCGGCGACGAGCGGGTCGCGCTCGGGGGTGACGGGCTCGGCGAGGAGCGGGGCCTGCGCGCGCTTGTCTTCCGGGGGCCAGAAGATACCGCCGTGGGTTTCCTTGGCGGCTTCATCGGGGGCGAGGCGCGCGAGGCGCAAGGTGGTCTTCGCCCCGGCGCTCACGACGGCGACGCCATCGACGTCGCGGGCGAGGCGGCGGAAAAATTCGGCGGTGGAATCGGTGCCGTCGACTTGGACGACGAGCGGCTTCGGTTGCGGGCGGACGAGCGGCAGGCGGTCGTCGGTGGGGAAGGCGTCGGCGGAGAGGACGACCGTGACAGCATCGACACCATCGGGGAGACGCGCGGAGATCTCGGTGAGGGCGCCGGGGGCGAGGTCGAGGGATTGCTCGGCGGAGGCGACGCCCGCGAGATCGAGATGCCACGCGCGCCGCTGCGGGGTGGCGGAGTGGTTTTTCACGAGGGCGCGCCAGGTGTGGCCGGCGCCATCGCGCGTGACGCTCGCCCCGGCGAAGCCGACGTTGTCAATCGGGTGGCCGACGCCGACGGCGCGCTGGCCCGGCGGGACTTTGGGGCGGGCGTCGGTGATGAGGAGCGTGCGGCCCGAGGCGCCGGCGGAACCGTGGGCGATGCGCAAGGCGGGGCCGAGGTCGTGCTCGCCGAGGTCGGGGCGCCAGTTGGCCAGCGCGGCGGAGGCGGCGAGACGCTCGGGGCCGCGATAGAGCGGAGGCTGGCGGGGATTGGTGGTCATCACGACCCACGTCGTGCGCGAGGCGAAGCCGGCGGCGAGCGCCATCTCGCGCTCGGCGGCATCGACGGCCTCGGCGCGAAAGGCCTCCATCGCGGCGGAGGCATCGAGCACGAGCACGATGGTCTGTGCGGACTCGGCGCGGACCCAGCGCGGCGCGACCAGGACCCACGTGGCGACGAGGACGGCAGCGAGTTGCAGCCAGAACGCGCGGGAGGTTCGCAGGCGATCCCACGTGCGGCCGCGCGCGCTATCGGGCGCGAGTTTTTCGATGAGGAACCACGTGCTGGTGCGCGCGACCTTGGCGCGCTGCTGGAGAAAGTGGATGGCCACGATCGCGGGCAGACCGAGGAGCGCCCAGAAACCCGCGGGATTGGAAAAGAGCGGCATCACGCCGTGGCCTCCACGGCGCCGGAGGCGAAGGCTTCGCCGCCCAACGCCTGCACGAGCGCGCTCTCGGACGGGATGCCGGCGAACAGCACGCCGCGTCGACGGCAGGCCTCGCGCCAGAGGGCGAAGTGCCGCGCGTAGGCGGCGGCGTAGCGCGTGGCGAGATCCTCGTCGATGCGCTGGGTGCGCACGGCGGCGCTCTCGCAATCGGTGAGCTCGACATTGCCGCGCCACGGCAACTCGGCCTCCGCGGCGAGCGTGGGCGCGAGGAGGAGTCCCACCCCTGCCCCACCGGCCAGCGTGGAGAGAATCGAGGACGGATCGCCGGGAAAGAGGAGATCGGAAATGAGGACCTTCATCGCGCCGGGACGCCACGGGATCGGGCCGGGGAAGACGGCCTCGGCCGGCGGTGCAGCGGGCTGGCGCTCGCGCCAGCGATCGGCGCGGACCTCATCGGCGGAGACGACACGCAAGGTGCGGCCCGCGACGGTGTGAATGCGGACGGGCGCGCCGGCGCGGTCGGCGCACTGCACGCAGAACGCCACGAGTTCATCGGTGCGCGCCTGCTTGGCGGGCGTGAGCGACATCGACGCGGAGACATCGACGGCGAGATCGACGAACGGCGCGACCTCGGCGCGGTAGAGCTTCATCGTGAGCGCGCCGGTGCGGGCAAAGGCCTGCCAGTGGATGTGGCGCGGATCGTCGCCGGGGACGTAGGTGCGATGATCCTGAAAATCCAACGAACTCCCCGCGCCCGCGCCGAGCCAGTTGCCCGACAGCCCGCGCCACGCCTGCCGCGAAAACGGCAGGCGCCAGCGCGCGGCCGCTGCGTGAGCGCCGCGTTGCGCGGAGAAGCCGGTCGCTGCGCTCATTTCGTTTTGAGGCGATCGCGCACGTCGTAGAGCGCGATCTCACGCCAGTAGAGTCGGGAAAAATAAAATGCCGTGGCGAGCACGGCCACCACCAAGAGACCCTGCCAGTAAATCACGACATCGGTTTGCAAATCGCCGCCCAAGCTGAGCCAGAAACCGGAGACCGGCAGGACCTTGGCGAACGTGAGCAAGGCGCTGTACTTGAGCCCGAACATCGAGCCGAGACCGGCGGCAATCGCGGCAAACGTACTGAGCGCGCCGAAGACGAGGACGTAGATGCCCTTGACACTGCGCGGCGAGCGCCGCTCGACCAAGGGCAGCGCCAGCACGGGGCAAACCAAGGCGCCGAGACCGAGCACCGTCATCCAAATCAACTTCGACGGATCGGTCACGACGCGCGGCAGGAGCGTGAGCGGAATGACGAGCGCGGCCACCACCAGCACGTACCACAAGGCGCTCTGCCAGCCCGGCAAAAACAGCCGACCCACCACACGAAAGAACGGACCGCGGTCGCGCCACGGACGCCAGTGCGCGACCATGGGGCGGCCGACATTGCTCAACTCGATGGCGCAGACGAGGCCGAGAAACAGGCCGCCGAAGATGAGTTGTCCAATCGCGGCATCGCGCGAACCGAAGAGCGCGCTCAACGGCACGGGCAACAAAATGGCCAGCGGCGCGGCGCGAGCGAGCAGGACGTGACTCTCGGCGGGCGGCGCGATGCGGCGCACGGCGGCCACCATAAAGAAAACCGTCACGACGAGTGCATTGAAATAGAAGAACAAGAGCACCTGCGTGCCGCCCAGGCTCGGGCCACCGACGCCGGCGAACAGGCCGGCGCGCATGAACCCGGTGACATTGGAAAACATCACGACCAACGCGATGGGCAGCACGACGCGGACGATCTTAGGCATGCCGGAAGCCCAGAGCCCGGCGGCGGTCAAAACCGCGCAGCCCACGAGCAAACTGCAGCACGCGCCCGCATCGCGCACCAAATCGACGGAGCCGCCAAAGTAGCGCACGATGCCATAGGGCAGCATCGCGATGAGCAGCAGCACGGACTGCGCGAGGAGGGAGGTCCATTTACCCGCGACGATGCGCCAGGCATTGAGCCGCGTGAGCACGAGCAGATCGAGCGTGCGGGACTCGATCTCCATTTGCAGCGAGCCGAGGGCCCGCGCGGGAGTGACGATCAACAACTGGACGGCCATGATGGCCCAGAAAATACTCTCGATCCGCGCGCCGTTATTCGCGCGGGCGGCAGCGTTGGCCGACGCGCTGGCATCGCTCACCACGAAGATCATCATGATCGCCATGATCGACTGGAAGACGATGAACGCGCCGACGAAGCCGCGCGTGCGCAGGCCCTGACGCAGCTCCTTGACGAGCATGGGCGGCAGCCACGACGGAAAATCCAGCCGCGCGGCGGGCTTGGGCGCGGGCACAGGGGCGGAGGCGGTGAGACCGACGGTGCTCATGGGGCGGGGGTGAAATTTTTAAAGGGGGATTTCACGGAGGGGGCGCGGAGAGGAGGGAGCGAAAGGGGCGCGGTGAAAAATTGGCGGCGGAGGAAGAGCGGGCGTTTTTAGACGGCGCCCGGAGGTCGCCGTCCACCTTGGCAGATGAGATTTTTTCGGGTGGGTGAATGAGGAAAAAGAAAGGGCGGGCCAGCGGCCCGCGCTCCCGGTTTAGGCGGAGGGAGGCAAGGGGGGTGGCAGGGGCGGCGGGGCGATGACGGTGCCGCGGGGAGCGGTGGGGTCGCGGAGCATGTCGACGAAGGCTTCCTCCAGGCGGCGGTCTTCGCGGTGGAACTCGGTCACGGCGATGCCATCGGTGACGAGGCGGCGCAGCTCCCCGGCGAGCAAGGCGGGGTCCACACTATCGAAGGTGGCGCGCACGCCGTTGCGGCGCTCGTCGATGAGCTTCCAGCCCTGGCGCAGCGTGACCCACTCGACGAGCGGGGCGACGGGGCCATGGACATTGATTTCGATCTGGCAATTCGCGGTCGCCTCGGGGCCGCGCAAAATGGAATCGGTGTCGCCGTGGTGCATGACGGCGCCGCGATCCATGAAGATGAGGGTGTCGCACATCTCGCCCAGCTCGGAGAGAATATGCGAACTGATGAGGATCGTCTTGCCGCGCTCACGGAGGACGCGGACGAGATTCTTGAACTCGAGGCGCGCCTTGGGATCGAGGCCGGCGGCGGGCTCGTCGAGGATGAGGAAATCGGGATCGTTGAGCAGCGTGCGCGCGAGGCACAGGCGCTGATTCTGGCCCTTCGAGAGACGGTCCATCGGCCGCGTGAGCAGAGTCGCAAGATCGGTAAACTCGGCGACCTCGGTGACGGACTTGATCAAGTCGCGACCCTTGAGCCCATGGGCCCGGCCAAAAAAATCGAGGTAGTCGCCGACGGTCATATCGCGGTACGGCGCGAATTGATCGGGCATCCAGCCGATGCGGCGGCGGACCTCGTTGGGATGCTCGACGATGTCGATGCCGCCAATGCGGACCGTGCCGCGATCGGGAATATCGAGCGTGGCGAGCAGACGCATGGTGGTGGTCTTGCCCGCGCCATTGGCCCCGATGAGGCCGACGACCTGACCGGCCGGCAGCGTGAACGAGACGCCGTTGACGGCCTTGACGCCCTCGAACCAGCGGAAGAGGCCCTCGACCTCGATAAACGGCGCGCTCATCGCTTGGCCCCTCCCTCGACCGAACCGCCCTCGAGCAGGCCCGTGTAAATCACATCGCTCTTTTGCCAGACGATGGAGGCGTGCGAGGCAAGCGGCGCGAGATCGCCGGCGTCGCCCTTGCCACCCCAGCGACCGGCTTCTTTCGAAGAGGAAACGGAGAGCACCTGGCTGAAGCGGGCCGTGCCGCCGAGCGGGAACGTGCCAATCCACGTGCCGCCGCGCTCCAACTCGGTGCGCTGGCCCGGGACGAGTGTGCGCGTGGTCCAGAGATTGCCCCGCTCATCGGCGAGGACGAAGTCGCGGAGCGACGTCGCGAGGCTCGACTGCACGACCGGCGCGCCGCCGGCGCCCGTGCCCACGCGCTCGATGCGCCCGCGCGTGGGAACGAGCCGCTGCAAGAGCACGGCCTGACGCCCGCGACTGCCGAACCACGAGCCCCACCCCTCGGAATCGCTGCGAAACAGCGTGGGGCCGGAGGTGAAATTTCCAATGCGCCCCTGCGACATTTCCTCGAGCGGGATGACGCTGAGCTGCGTATCGCTCGCGAGCGGAAACTTCGGACTCGCGATGAAGCCGGTGCGCGACGCCTGCTCTTGAAACACGGCGGCCTGATTATCGCCGGGAATCAACACGACGAGCGCGCGCCGCAGGCCCGTGCCGCCGGTGCCATCTTGGATGAAGATTGTAACGGCGAGCGCGACGGCGGCGACGAGCGAGATGATAGGCGTGGTGAAGAAGAGACGGTGACGCCGGCCTGCGGGAGCGAAGACGAAAAGATTTACCGGACCGACCACCGCGGCGAACAGCAGTAGGAAGATCGTGAGCCACGAGGTATCGGGCTCTTTTTCCGCAACGGCGGTGCCGAGGAGCGAGGCGCTCTTCACCATCAGCGATTCGGAGTCGGGATGGCCGGTGGTGCCGCCGAGGGAGAGCGCGAGATCATTCCACTCCTCGACGGACGGCGCGGAGCTGAGCGCACGGGGCAAGATCCGAATCACGCCGGCTCCAATGCGCTCCTCGGATTTCGGACCGGAATCGGGCGGGACGAGAATGAGTTCGCCCCCGAGGGCGACCCAGCCGCGCAACGCGGCGCGACGCGCGGCATCGAGCGCGGTGAAATCGTCGAGCGGCAGATAGAGATACGCGAAACCCGACCACACGCGCCAGTCGGCGGGCAGCGTGGCCGGATCGACGGGAGCGAGATTCGGCGTGGGGATGCCCTCGCGAATCAGCGTCTCGCGCAGGACCCGCTCGATCGATGCCGTCGCGGCGATGGGCCGCATATTGGCCGTGCCGCCGAGGGCGGAGAAAGAGACGGTGCCGCCACCGCCGAGACCCGGGCCGCTGGCCTGGACGTAGAGCATCAGGGGCGGGCCGCCACTCCCAGAACTGATGACTGAAGGACGCCGAACGGCCGAGGGCCGCCCCGTCGTGGAGACGGGCGCGGTGGCCGGGCGCGCCGTAGTGGTGGACTGGACAATAGTAATCTTCGGCGCGGCGGTGGAGCCGGGATTGACCTTGGTATTAGTGCCGATGGAGCCGTCGTTGACATTGACGGTGTAGGTGACGTCGGAGCCATCGCGCGGCGTGGCGCTGACGCGCGTGGACACCGTGCCGGAGACATTGGTGATCGTGGTCGTGATGATGCCCGTGAGGCCATCGATCTCGCGCACTTCCGTGTAGGCACTCGGGCCGGAACCATAGGAACGAGCCACGCGCAGACCATTGGCCAGCGGATCGAGCTTGATACTGTGCGGCTGGAGCGCGGGAGAGAGGGCGCCGGCAAGCGCGGGACTCGGCGACGTCACGCCCGAGAGATTATTGAACGTCGGACCCGTCGAGGTGGAGGTGCCCGCCGTGACGATCTTGATGACGGGCTTCGGACCGGAGAGCGGTGCATAGCTCGAAGAGATAACACCACTCGACGGATCGATGGTGTAAGTGACATCGGAACCGGCCGGCGGACGAACGGTGCGCGTGGTCACGCTGCCCGTGGTACCGAGCGACGGCGTGAGGGTGGTCATCTCGCCGGTCGTTTCGTCGATGATCGTTTCCTCGCGGCGATAGATCTGGCCCAAGCTCGCCGTTTTCCACGCGCGCTCGACCTTCATGCCGTTGGCGACACGGCTGATCGTGACGACGGGACTGGTCGTGGCGGTGCGAGAGCCGAAGCTGGCGACGGAGGGCGAAGTCGACAAGACCGGCGGCGCGCCGGGCGTGCCGCCCTCGGCGATGGGAACATAGACCCACACGTCGCGCGTCTGGCCGGCGGGCACGGTGACAGAGCGCTCGAATTGAGCAGTGCCGGGATAGAGCCCGCGCACGCCCGCATGAAATTGAAACTGCCAGGTGCGCTCCGACGCGGCGGAGTTTTCAATCGTGAGCCGCACGGGCGCGAAACCGAAACGCGGCGGCTGCGCGGTGGGCATCGCGGCCTTGATGGAAACCTCGGCGGTGGGGGAAGGGTTGAACGCGTAGACCGTTTCCCCGCGCACGAACGCGGCGGAGCACAGCGTGAGCACGAGCGCGACGAGCGCGGGCCAGCGCGGCGCGCGGGAAACCAGCGCGCGCAAGGCGTCACCCACTCGAGGCGCGCGGCTCATGCGACCTTGGCCGCGGCGAGGGTGCCGGGCAGGGCTTTGGGTTGAGCGGGAATTTCGGCGAGCAGTTTCTCGACGAGCGCGGGCGTCGTGATGCCATCGAGACGAGCGGCGTGATCGAGAATGATGCGATGACCGAGGACGGGGCGCGCGACGGCTTGCACATCCTCGAAACTCGCGTGTGGACGACCGTGGCGGAGACCGCGCGCACGAGCCGCCGCCGCGAGCGCGAGGGCCGCGCGCGGACTCGCGCCGAAGCGCACGCCCGCACTCGCGGCGGAGGCGCCGGGCTGCGAAGCATAAACGAGCCGAGCAATATAATCGGCGACCACCTCCGGCAAATACACGCGCCGCACGAGCGCGAGCAGCGCGGAAAATTCCTCCGGCGTGACGACGGGCGCGACGGCAGGCTCGGTGCCGAGCTCGCGATGGAGCACGATGCGCTTCAGCACCTCGGGCGGATTCGAATGGACGGCGAGTTTGAAGAGGAAGCGATCGAGCTGCGCCTCGGGCAGCGGATAGGTGCCCTCGAGATCGATGGGGTTTTGCGTGGCGAGGACGAAGAACGGATCGGGCAACGTGTGCGTCTCGCCTCCGGCGGTGACGCGGCGCTCCTGCATGGCCTCGAGCAAGGCGGACTGGGTCTTGGGCGAAGCGCGGTTGATTTCGTCGGCGAGCAGGATGTTGGCGAAAACGGGACCGCGCTGAAACTTGAAGCGGCGGCCGGTGGGAGTTTCCTCCAGCACGGGGTTACCGGTGATGTCGCCCGGGAGAAGATCGGGCGTGAATTGCACGCGACGCGCGACGAGACCGAGCGCGTGCGCGAGGCCCTTGACGAGTTCGGTTTTGCCGAGGCCGGGCAGGCCCTCGAGCAGCAAGTGGCCGCGCGCGAGGACGCCCGTCACGGTCAGCTCGATCAACTCCTCCTGGCCGAAGAGCACGGTTTGCAGCGTGCCGACGAGGCGGTCGAGGGTGGCACGGGCGGACGCGAGTTCGGAATCAGTCAGAGATTGGGGCGCGGGCATGGAAAAGAGGGGGGAGAAGCCGAGACTAACAACACACCAAGCGGAGAAGTATTAGGCCGAGCCGGGAATTTCCGGCCTTTTGACGACTTTTCAGCGATGAAGACGGAGTGGAAAAATTTTTAGGGACAACGAAAAGCCGGACGGCGGAGGAAGCAGGCGCGAGGAAGCGAAGCGGACAGACTACTTGAAGAAATTTTTCAACGCGGCGCGCTCGGCCGGCGTGAGACGATTGACCCACACCGCATCGCCGCCGCTGGCGGGAGCGGCGACGGCACCGGCGGACATGGGGCCGACCTCCTTGCTGGGATCTTTGTCGTGCTGACCCGTGGTCGTGCCCAGCTTGTCGCCGAGGGCGGTGCGCTGGAAATTGCTGGCATTGATGCCGTTGGAAAGGCCGTCGCCCGCGTCACTCGGTTGCGAGGCGAGCATAAGCGGGGCGGTGTCGCCTCCCCCACCCTCGCCGCCGGCGCCCGTGCCTTGGCCATCGCCACGGCCTTGGCCGGGACCGCTGCCCGGGCCTTGACCGGGGCTATTGGGATCGGGCCGGGCGACGAGCGCGCCAGCCCCGGCGGCACCGGCCACGCCGCCGGTTTGCGCGCCGGCTTGGGCGAGTTGTTGCGAGAGCTGATCGCGCTGCTCGGGAGTGAGGCCCTTGAGGTCGGCTTCGGAGCCGGGGAGATTGGCGAGCAGATCTTTGTTGGCCGGGAGCGCGCCGTCTTTCATGCCGGACAAGGCGGCGGCGAGACGACCGGCGGCGCTCTTCATGTCGGCATCGCTATTGGAGGACTTGAGGGCGGAGGCGGCGGATTCTAGCTCGCGCGCCAGCTGGGCGGCGGCCCCCGCAGTCTGGTCGCGCAGGGCGTCGGCGGCCTCCAGCGCGGAATGGCTATATTGCTCATCGGCGGGACGTTGGGCGAGTTCGCGGGCGCGCTCGCTCAGTTGTTCGATGGCGGTGGGATCGGCGACCTTGAGCTCCTTGAGCGCCGCGAGCATGGCCTCGGTTTGGGCAAGGGCTGGCGGCGGGCCGGACGCATGGGAGCCGGCGACCTCGCGCGGCACGGGGAGATAGACTGCGGCGGCCAGCAAGGCGACCGTTGCAAGGAGCCAGCCAGCGGGGGTGCGCAGTTGCCAACGGACGACGGCGGGAAAGGGTTCCGGAATCGCGGGCCACGCCACCAAGCCGGTCGCCGCCGCCGTAAGCCGCGTATCCAAGCGGAGATGCGACTCCATGAGCACGCGCGCCTCGGGCTTGGTGAAGAAGCCGCGCCGGGCGCGCCAAGCGCACCAAGCGGTGGCGAGCAGGAGGGCAATCGTCAGGCCCAACCACGCCGGCGAGAGGGAATTACGCGCGCGGCGGAGCGCATACACCACGATGGCGAAAGCCGAGCCCACAAAGAAGGCCGCCGGAGCGACGCGGGCGAGCCAAGCCCCGAGATTAATCCGCCACGCCAACGCGGCAGCGCGAGTTTCCCAAAAGCGCTGCGTGCTCGCCGGGGTGGTCACGGGCCGAAAGCGTGAGGTGAACGGCCGGGATTTGGCAAGCGAGACTCAGTTGAAGACACAAAAAAGCCGGGCGCAAGGCCCGGCGGAAAAAGGCGGCGTCGGAGGCCACCTTATAACTAGCTGGCGGTGGACGCCTTACTTGACGGTGATCGTGCCCTTCATGCCGATCGCAAAGTGCGCCGGGAAGGAGCAGAGGAAGACGTACTCGCCGGGCTTGAGGTCCGCGAGCACGAGCTCTTCCGTCTTCTTGGGCCCGAGGATGGCGGTGTGGCCGAGGACGGCGTCCTTCATGCTCTCGGGGATGTAATCGGTGGCCTTGGCGGCGGCAGCGGCGGCGGCAAACGCGGCGGCATCGGTGCCGGGCTTCAAGACGACGAAATTGTGGCCCATGGCCTCCTTCGGAAGCGTGCCGGCGTTGGTGAAGGAGATTTTCAGGGTCTCGCCAGCCTTGGCCTCGATCGCGGCGAGGCTGAACTTCATCGTGTCGTTGGCGGACACTTCGATCACGCGAGGAGCCGCGGGAGCGGCTTTCGGCGCGGCGGCGGGAGCAGCGGCCGCCGGAGCGGGCGTAGCAGCAGCGGTGGGAGCGGAAGCTTTATCACCGCAACCGGACAGAGCGACTACGGCGACGGACAGGGCAAGGGGAAGGAATTTCATGGCATGAGAAAATTGTGTGACCACCACGCAACATGCAAACCCGAAGGAAAAGAAGGGCGCACAGCTAATGCACGATGCAGGACAGTTAATATATGGACGTCCCCGCGCGTGAAGATTGCATGGCATGCGACGCGCTGAAACAAAAACAACCGATTATGGCTTGAAATGCCAAGGCGTTCGCAAACTCTCGTGTGCCTTGGCGTCTCGACGCTCCTTTATCCCTCTTTCCACGACAGCTCACATGCGTTTGAACACCCTCCTCCCGACCTTCGCCCGCTGGGGCCGCGCCGCCCTCGCGCTGGGCGGCATCGCTCTTCTCTCAGGTTGCGACCTGAATTTCTGGAAGATGGACGGCCATCAATCGACGATCAACGTCGAGGGTCCCGTCGCCCATTCCCAACTCGGGGTGTTCTACACCACCGTCTGGGTGACGCTCGTGATCTTCATCATCGTCGGCTCCATCCTCGCCTACGCGACGTGGAAGTTCCGCGCGAAGTCCGCAGCCGACGAGCACGCCGAGCCGCCGCCGCAGAGCCATGGCAACCCGCTCGTGGAAATCGGCCTCATCGCCGCCTCCGTCTTCGCGCTCGTCATCATCGCCATCCCGACGCTCAAGGCCATCTGGTACACCTACGACATTCCCGGTGCCGAAACCCGCCCGCAGCTCGATGCGATGATCAAGAAGGGCGACGCCTATGAAGTGAATGCGACCGGCCTGCAGTGGTGGTTCAAGTTCGAATATCCCCTCGAGCAGATCAACGGCTCCGGCGCACTCCTCGCGGCCAACGAACTCGTCATCCCGGCTGGCCGCCCCGTCCGCATCAACCTGCGCACGATGGACGTGATCCACTCCTTCTGGATTCCCAAGCTCGCGGGCAAGGTCGACATGATCCCGAATCGCGCCAACCACCTTTGGTTGCAGGCCGACAAACCCGGTTATTTCTGGGGCCAGTGCGCCGAGTACTGCGGCGATTCCCATGCCGTCATGCGCTTCCGCGTGATCGCCCTCGCCCCGAAGGAATTCGCCGAGTGGCTTGAGAACCAGAAGCAGCCCGCCCGTAATGTCGCCCCCAAGGCCGGCGTGACCGCCCCGACGCAGTTTGCCGCTCTCCGCCAGTTCAAGCAGAACGAATACGGCTTCTCCGACAAGTTCGCCATCACGCCCACGCAGGACCTGTTGAAGACTTGGCGCGAAAAGCAGGATCCCGAGAAGGGCGAAGACACCGCGCTCATCGCGCAGGGCAAAGACCTCTTCCGCGCCAAGGGTTGCGTGGCTTGCCATGCGATCCGCGGCCACGAAGGCGCCTTGGGCGTCACCGGCCCCGACCTCACCCGCGTCGGTGCCCGCACCACGATCGCCGGCGGCCTGTTGGAAAATAACAAGGAACAACTTCGCCGCTGGATCCGCGATCCGGGCTCCGTGAAGCCCGGCAACAAGATGGCTCTGCAGTACGTCCACACGACCCCCGACGGTAAGAAGGAAGGCACCATCACTCTCACCGATGCGGACCAAGTCGCCCTCGTCTCCTATCTCGAAAGCTTGAAATAATTTCCCACTCTCATGGACCTGGCTAAACCCGCTCCCCTCACTAAAGAGGAACATGCCCCCTCTACGCAGCCTGCGCTGCTCTTCACCCCGCACGCCAAGACCGGCTTGATGAGTTGGCTGACCACGGTCGACCACAAGAAGATCGGCTTCCTCTACGGTTTCTTCGCACTCATCTTCTTCCTCGTCGGCGGCTTCGAGGCGCTGCTCATCCGTACGCAGCTGATGTTTCCGAACAACAGCGTGCTGACTGCCCAGCAGTACAACACGATGTTCACGATGCACGGCACGACGATGATCTTCCTCGCCGTCATGCCCCTCTCCGCGGCGTTCTTTAACTTCATCATGCCGCTCCAAATCGGCGCGCGTGACGTCGCCTTCCCCCGCCTGAACGCCTTCTCGCTGTGGACCTTCGTCGCCGGTGCGATCATCCTGAACATCGGCTGGTTCCTCCCCTCCCACACCCACGGTGCTCCCGATGGCGGCTGGTTCGGCTACGCTCCCCTCACCTCCAAGACCTTTATCCCGAAGCACTCGGTCGACTACTGGGTCATGGGTCTGCAGCTCCTCGGTGTCGCCTCCATCGCGGCCTCGCTGAACTTCATCGTCACGATCATTAACATGCGCGCGCCCGGCATGACCATGATGCGCCTCCCGGTGTTCGTCTGGATGACGCTCATCACGGCCTTCCTCATCGTCCTCTCCTTCCCCGCGATCACGATCGCGCTGGTCGAGCTGATGATGGATCGTAATTTCCAGACCAACTTCTTCGAAGTCTCCGGCGGCGGTATGCCGATCCTCTGGCAACATTTGTTCTGGGTCTTCGGTCACCCTGAGGTGTACATCCTCATCCTCCCAGCGATGGGTATCGTCTCGGAAATCCTCCCGACCTTCTCCCGCAAGCCCCTCTACGGTTACCCGATCGTCGTCTTCTCGGGTGCGTCCATCGGTTTCCTCGGCTTCGCCGTGTGGAGCCATCACATGTTCACCACGGGCATGGGCGCGGTCGCCACGGCGGCCTTCTCCCTCCTCACGATGTGCATCGCCGTCCCGACGGGCGTGAAGATGTTCAACTGGATCGGCACCCTTTGGAACGGGCGCCTGATGATGCGCACGCCCATGATGTTCGCCCTCGGCTTCGTCTGGATGTTCATGATCGGTGGTTTCTCCGGCGTGATGCACTCCGCCGCCCCGGCCGATGCGCAGCAGCAGGATTCCTACTTCGTCATCGCCCACTTCCACTACGTGCTCATCGGTGGCTCGATCTTCGCCCTCCTCGCCGGCATCCACTACTGGTTCCCGCTGATGTTTGGCCGCCAAGTCTCCGAGTTCTGGGGTAAGCTCTCCTTCTGGATCATCTTCATCGGCTTCAACATCACGTTCTTCCCGATGCACTTCCTCGGCCTGAACGGTATGCCCCGCCGCACCTTCACCTACGACACCAACATGGGTTGGGACACGGCGAACTTCATCGCCACCATCGGTGCATTCATCCTCGGCATCGGTATCTTCGTCTACTTCGCCGTCATGGTGTACACCTACTTCAAGGGCACCAAGGTCGGCCGCGATCCGTGGGATGCACGCACCCTCGAGTGGAGCCTCCCGATCCCGATTCCGGAGTATAACTACGCGGTCGTCCCGACCGTCCACGCCCGCGATGCCTGGTGGTACGAAAAGCATCACCAAGAGGAAATCGCCAAGGAGAAGGCCGCTCACGCGCAGGCCGAGGAAGAGCACGGCGGCATCCACATGCCCAACCAGTCGATCTGGCCCTTCGTCGCCAGCTTCGGCATGCTCATTGGTGCCGTCGGCATCACCTACTTCGACGCGGATTGGTCGCCTGGCATCCACGCCAAGCTGGGCGTCACCCTCGTCGGTGGCCTCGTCACCTTCATCGGTATCTACTTCTGGTCCCTCGAGGGCAACGCCGGCTACCACCTGCACCTCGACAAGGACGGCAACGAGATCAAAGACCCGCACGCCAAGCACTAAGCTTCAACTTCCTCTCCTTTCCACATGAGCAGCCACGCCGGCCCCATCGATCACCATCACGATCCCAGCACCTCGACTGGCATTCCGAACAAGAAACTCCTCATGTGGGCGTTTCTCGCGTCGGACTGCATGTTCTTCGCGACGCTGATTTCGACCCACCTTATCTACCGGCTCCATCCGCCCGCCGGCGGGCTCGATCCCAAGGTCGTCTTCAGCCCGGAGCTCACCTCATTCTCGACGTTCATCCTCCTGATGTCCTCGCTGATGATGGCCCTCGCCGTCACCGCGATCCAGAAGAACAACGTCAAGAGCTGCCGCTGGTCGATCATCGCCACGATCCTCTTCGGCCTGATCTTCCTCGGCTGCCAAGTGTACGAGTTCAACCACTTCGTGCACGAGAAGCACATGACGATCTCGAACAGCATCCTCGGCACGACGTTTTACACGCTCACCGGTACGCACGGCTGTCACGTCGCCATCGGTGTTCTCTGGCTCTGCCTGATGTACGTCCGCTCCTTCAAGTCGAAGACCGAGTCCTGGTTCGGCAAGAACATCCTCCACGTCGTCGTCCTCCTCGCCGCCCTCCTCCTCACCCTCAAGGCCACCCTCGGCCTCGTGCACGCGCTGCAAGTCGGTGAAGGCTTCGGCGGCTTCCTCAAGGCGGAATGGCTCTACGTCGCCGGTGCGCTCGTCTCCATCTTCGGCCTGATCGGCTTCGCCAAGACCGCGGGCCCCGTGGACTTCGATGAGCACAACGCCATCGATGTCGAAGGCATGGGCCTTTACTGGCACTTCGTCGACATCGTGTGGATCGTGATCTTCACGGCCGTCTACCTCCTCGAGTACCTGAAGTAATTTTCCTTAACCACTTCCATGAGCGCTCCCGCCCACGCCGCCCACGCCGTGCATGACTCTTCGCACGACGTCAGCAAGTACCAGATCTACGTCCAGATCGCGATGCTCCTCGCGGTCATCACCGGTGTCGAAATTATCGGCGTCTACCTGCCCTTCGCCAAGTGGCTGATCGTCACGATGCTCGTCGTGCTCTCCACGGTGAAGTTCATGTTCGTCATCTTTTACTTCATGCATCTGCGTTGGGATAAGCCCTTCTGCACGATCCTGTTTTTCATCGGTCTCGTCCTCGCGGGCGGCACCATGTGGGCTCTCCTCACGCTCTTCGGCGCCGAGGCCAGCATCCCACTCCCGCCGGCCTAACCGTCGCGGAAGTTCCAAACCCATTCAAAGGCGGCCACCACGGCCGCCTTTTTTGTGGCCGCATAGATCAGTAGCAGTAGCCACGAGCGCCAGCGAGTGGACTCAGGACGCCAATCGGAAAGCAGATTAGAAAACGCCCTCTCAGCGCTGTGGGCGGTGAGCCCTCACCCTGCGGCAAAGCAGCACCAAACGTGAGCCAAGCGCCCGTCCACCACCCCTCGCAGTCGACTGGATCCGCGCCCATCCGCGCAATCCGCGGTTAAAACTCCGAGCCTGAAAAAACCATGTTCGTTTCCCAGCCACCTAACCCCCGCCTCTTCGTTCGCTTGGTCACCGTCTGTTAATCCCTCCAAGCCCGTTTTCTGTCTCCTGTCTTCCGTCGTCAGATTTCCGTCTCCTGTCATCTGCTTTCTGTCCTCTGTCACCTCCCCTCTGTCACTCTCCATGCGCTGCCCTAATTTCAAGGAACACCGCTTTCATATCTGTGTTCATCTCTGTCCATCTGTGGTTTTATCCGTCTCGTTAACCCTATGATCGACTGGAGCCACTGGCATAACGAACCCTACCTCGTCGGCGGGCTCGTGCTCCTCGGCTGGCTCTGGGCGATTCTCGCCGGCCCGCTGCGCGCGCGGCTCGCCCCCGCCGATACGCCGTTCCCGCGTCGCCAAGCCTGGTGGTTCTACAGCTCGCTCGTCATCTTCTACCTCGCCGTCGGCTCCCCGCTCGACCAGATCGGCGAACGCTTCCTCTTCAGTGCGCACATGCTGCAACACCAGATCCTGGTGTATCCGGCCGCGCTGTTCTTCCTCCTCGGCCTGCCGGTCTGGATGGTCGATTCCGCCCTCGACCGCCCTGCCCTGCGCGGCCCGGTCAAATTCCTCACCCGCCCCATTTGCTGCGCCCTGATCTACGCGCTCACGATGGGCATCTGGCACCTCCCCTCGCTCTATAACTGGGCGCTGCAGGACAAAGTCGTCCACGTCTTCGAACACCTCATGTTCTTCGGCTCCGCCCTCTTCTACTGGTGGCCGCTCGTCAGCCCGTCGCGCGCGTTCCCGCCCCAGTCCCACGCCGCCCAGATGCTCTACTTGCTGTCCGCGATCATCGCGATGACCCCGCTGATCGCCTACATCACCTTCTCCAACGACATCCTGTATCCGACCTACGAATACGCCCCGCGCCTCTTCCCCGACTTCAACGCCGCCGCCGACCAACTCCTCGCCGGCGTCATGATGCAAGCCGTCGGTGTCGCCGTCTCCCTCAGCGCCTTCGGCTGGACTTTTTTCAAGTGGTCCAAGGGCGGACATGGCAAGGGGTGAGCGTAGCGGCCTGCACCACCGCCGATCGTTCCTGCTCACTTCCCTCCCATGAACCTCCAAGCCCTCCAGCAAAAGCTCCCTGAGGTGATGGCTTGGATCGATCAAACCCTCCAGCCCCACCTCGCCACGGCCCGCCCCGTGTCCGACCGAGGCTTTACCCGACTGGCGACCTACTATCCGGACGCCCTGCTCCAAACCGCAAAAGTGATTCCGACCGCGCGCTGTCCGGTGCCGCCGCTCTCCCGCCTCGGACTCACCGGCTTCGACGAATTCGAAAATCTCCCCGCCGCCGGCATCACTTACTACTCTTGTTTCTTCGTCCTCCACGGCCACGAACGCGACGAGTCGCTCCATTTTCACGAACTCGTCCACGTGGTCCAATGGCAGCACCTCGGCCCCGAGCGCTTCATTCTGGCCTACGCGCTCGGCCACCTGCTGAGCGGCGGCTATCGCAGCAACCCTCTTGAAGAAATGGCTTACGCCGCGCAGGGCCGTTTCGATCTCCACGCCCCTCCCTTCGACGCCGTCGCCGCCATCCAGTGGGAAGGTGATCGAGTGGTGCCGGAGTTGTTTAAACGCGTAGGCTGGTAAGAGGCCCCGGGCGCTGCGTCGACTGGCCCGCTTCCGCAGCACGATTCTTCCTGGCCATCGTGGTTACTTTTTCAGCTAAGAAATCGTCGGTTTAGGTGTTATCATGACTGTACCCCCTTCGCCCCATGAAATTCCTGACTGTTGTTGGCTTGGCTTTGTTTGCGGTGCTGAGTTCCAAATCCTTCGCCACGGCCCAGTTTTCCGATTACGTAAGCATCGACGGAAAATCGGAGGCGATGCACTCCAATCCCCTCGAACCTTACTTTGCGAAGTACCCGGAAAAACGACCCATAAGCTCCATCACCAGCACGGCGCTATGGCGTGGCTACATTGCCTACTTTTCGATTACCGACGCCAGGCTCCGCGTCGAAGACATCCAAATTAACGACAAGATGGAGCCGAAGGCGGGCGAGCCCAAGATGAAGTCCGTCGTGAATGAAGTATTCCCACCGTCCGTAGACCGCACAGTGTCTTGGTTCACCGGCTTTCTCATTCTTCCTCAAGGCAAGGTCGTCAACTATGTGCACATGGGTTACGCGAGCACCTTTGAGCGCTACCGCTTGCTCTTCATCAAGGACGGTCGGTTGCTCGCCGACCGCGTCTTTTCGCACGACGAGTACGTGGACTACAAGCAACAGCAATTCGCCGCTTACACGAAATCGGAAGCGTATAAGAAACTAAAACAACGAACGGAAGCTCGGTCTAGCTCCGTCGCAGCCGATAATTTTCTCTACATCTTCGATGTGAACTTCCCGATGGAGACGCTGATTGACTACAAAGATTTTCGCCCTGCTTCGGCCATCAAGACAGAGGCTGCACCGAAAACGAAATAGCCACTCGCCTGCGTCCGACCTCATTAAAAACAAAAAAGACCGGCATTTCTGCCGGCCTTTTAGTTTAAAGAAACTAACCGCGGGTTATCCCGCTCACGCCGTCGGCGCGGTCGTCGCTGGGATGAGGTCGTCGATCGAGTCGCTCTCCACGCCCACGTCGGCGAAGAGCCAGGTGGAGAGGTAGCGCTCGCTGCTCGACGCAATGATCGCGACGATTTGCTTGCCCTTATTTTCCGGGCGCTTGGCGAGCTGGATTGCGGCCCAGATGGCGGCGCCGGACGAAATACCGACGGGGATGCCGTCGAGTTGGTTCACTTGCTTCGAGACCGGGCCGGAGTCGGCTTCCTTTACGCGGATCACCTCGTCGTAGATCTTCGTGTTGAGGACGGCGGGGACGAAGCCGGCGCCGATGCCCTGCAGCTTGTGCGGGCCGGGCTGGCCACCGGAGAGGATCGGCGAGGCGTCGGGCTCGACGGCGATGATCTTGACGGAGGGCTTGCGGGCCTTGAGGACCTCGCCCACGCCCGTGATCGTGCCGCCCGTGCCGATGCCCGAGACGACAAAGTCGACCTTGCCCTCGGTGTCGCGCCAGATTTCTTCCGCGGTGGTCTTGCGATGGATCGCCGGATTGGCGGGGTTGGCGAACTGCTGGAGGATGAGGCCGCCGGGAATCTTGGCGGCGAGCTCTTCCGCCTTGGCGATCGCGCCCTTCATGCCCTTCGGTCCTTCCGTGAGGACGAGGCGCGCGCCGAGGACCTTGAGCAGCTTGCGGCGCTCGGTGCTCATGGTCTCGGGCATGGTGAGGATGAGCTTGATGCCCTTGGCCGCGGCGACGAACGCGAGCGCGATACCCGTGTTGCCGGAGGTGGGCTCGATGAGCACGGTGTCCTTGGTGATCTTGCCGGAGCGGAGGCCTTCCTCGATCATCGCCGCACCGATGCGGTCTTTGACGGACGAGAGGGGGTTGAAGAACTCGAGCTTGAGGAGGATTTCGGCCTGCGCGCCGTGCGCGACAGCGGTGCGATTGAGGCGGACGAGGGGGGTATTGCCGATCGTTTCCGTGATGTCGTTATATATTTTAGCCATGATGAGTTGGGATGAAATTTATGACAAAAGTTAGGACGAGCATGAGGGATTAAAGCCCAGAGTCAGCGTCAAAGGTGCATGGTTGACACACACTGAGCTGGCGCAGCCTCCGAGCACGTAGCGGCTGATTCGCGCCTATCCAGCGACCTACTCCCGCTTAGCGCAGGAAGGTCGAAGCGGTGTTCAACGTGATGCTCTTCCAGAATTCCGACGAGTCGGGCTTCTCCACCGTGCCACTGAGGGTGAACGGCGTGTGCATCAGGTAGAAGTCCTTGCTGTCCTTCTTGCCATCGAGCTGGTGCAACTTGTCGAGCGCACTGGCGACGCGATTCTTTCCGGCGAGCTGCATCTGGAGGGAGAGCGGGCTCTTTTCAATGGCCACGCCCGGGCGCATATCGACGCGGCCGTTGCCGGTGAGGTGCAATTCAGGGGAGAGCAAATCCAAGGATTTGACCGAGATCGTGCCATCCGCGACGCGCTCGGCTTGGAGCGTGATACTGTCAAAGGGCATGTCCTTTAAAAGCTGCGCCAGCTCGGCAGCGTCAGCCGCGCCGCCTGCGATCTTGTCGCCGATGCCTTGGGCTTTGCCTCCGAGTGCGGCACCGAGCAGACTGGCGCCGAGCGAAACCACGGCCGCCTTGTTGGAGGTCGCCTGGGCTTTCTGATTCAGCGCACGCAGCACACCCTTGGAGCCTTTGAAGTCAAAGCTTCCCACCGCGCGGTCGGCAAACTCAGGGAGATCGAGCGCCGTGCCACTGACCTTGGCACTCACCGAGACGACTGTCTCGAGCGCCGGAGGCTCGGCGGGATTAGCCTTCTTCAGGAAATCACCCACGTCGAATTTCGGCAGATCGAAATTGCCCACGAGCGAATAGGGGCGGGCCTGCTTCACATCGAAGCCGAGGAGGGCGGACGCCTTCATCGGGTTGCCATTGAAGCTGGCGGAAATATTTTCAATCGCGAGGCGGTCCTCACGAACGGAGAACGCACCATTCACCGCCGTGATCGTGTTGGCGGCACCCTGCTTGATCGTCTTGATATTCAGATCGACGCGGCCCGCAAAGCCGGCCCAAACGGGCGTCGTGGCCTTCACCAAGCCGGCCGGCTTGGCTGCGGAACCACCTGCGACCACTGGCGCAGGCGTCGCGGGACGCTGCACGGGCTGCGTGGCGGCCTTGGGCGTGGCCGGGGTGACCTGCGCCTTGGGATCGGTCGGCGGCGGCGCGCTGAGCACGGCGAAGGCTTGGAGATCGTCGACGATGAGTTGGTCACCCGTGACCTTGCCCTCGAAGGAAACGAGGCCGGGCTTCACGGTGGCTTTACCGTCTAGGAGAATGTCGGACTTGCGGCCGTCCTTGGTGACGACGAGCGGGATGCGGACGGAGCCGGAGTTGGTGGCAGTGTCGAGCTTCGCATCGACCGTGAGGTCCATCGAGCCGAGCGGCTGCGCGCCTTGGCGGGCGACGAGATTCTTGGCGGAGATGACGACGCTGCCGTTGATCAGCTCAGCCATCGCGCCTTCGAACTTCACGCTAACCGTCCCCTTGGTGAGCGGGAGCTGGGCGGCGAGCGCCGGCTGCTGCGCGAGCGCGGTAAAGTCGGCCTCAATGGAGCCCTTGCCCTTCGCGCGGAGCGGCGCGGGTTTGGGCGCGGGCTGGCCCTTGACCGGAGCGGGCGCGGCGGGCGGCGGTGTGACCTCGCCGTTGAGCGAAGCGACGAAGACGGAGGTCGTGCCCTGCTTCAGCTCGAAGCGCTTCACGTCCGCGTTGAGCGTGCCGCCCTTCCAGGTGGCGCTGAGATCCGTCGTGAGATCGGCCCCGCGGAGGAATTCCTGATTGTTCATCGCCACGCTCACGCCGCGCGCGGTGATGATCTCAGTCGCGCGGACATCCACTGCGTCGGCGCCGAGCATGGCGACCTCGATGGTGCCCGCGGCGAGATCGCCCGCGAGTTTGGAATTGGCGACGTAGCCCTGCGCCCACACGAGCGGGATCGCGCCCCATTTCAAGCGCACGGCGGGCGCGGTGGCATTGGGCACACTGGGCTGGAGCTTCGCGAGATCGAGCGTGAGCGGTTGGAGCGCCTCGACGGAGGCGAGCGCCACCCCGCCCTCGCGGTCGATCTTCGTGCTGAGGGTCGAGAGCTTGACCGCGACACCATCGTGGCTGCCCTGCGCATTGATATTAACCGTCAGCGGTCCGACCGCCGGCGGCAGATAAGGCTTCGTCAGCGCCACGAGGCGGCCCTGCAACTGCGCCTTGAACGCGGTGAGCGGCTTCACCGTCGTATTGCCCGCGGGCGGCATCGTCACGTCCGCGCTCAGCGTGCCCGTGAGGGTGTCGCCATCGGGCGTGGAGACAGAAAGTTTCTCCAGCGCCGCGACGATGCGCGCCGCCGTGTAGTCCACACTCGGGCTGACCGAGAGCGTGACGCGATCGACTAGCAGCGTCTCGCCCTCCTTGATCGTGACCGCTTTCACGGTCAGCGGCTCCGCGGAGGTGAGTTTCACGCGGCTGCCATCGAGCTCCGCGCCGACGACGAAGACGCCATTGATCTCGCCGCTGGAAATCGTGCGCGGCTTCAGCACGGGCTGGGCCCACGCCACCGGCACACCGGTGAGCGAGATGCGAGCGAGTTCCGCGCCGGGCCGCTCTGCGGCCAGCTTCTTGTCCTTGAAAGTAAACGACAGCTTCTGCTGCACAGCGACCGCGACGAGCTTGCGGCTGTCGGCCGTCGCGACGTCGAACTCAAGTTTGTTGAGTTGCGCCGAGTCCTTGCCGCTCGCGCCGTCAAACGCGGTGTGGAGTTTCAGCGAGCCGATGGCGGCGAGTTCCGCGCCGAGCTTTTCGAGCTTGGACACCGTGCCATCGATGGCGCCCGATGCGGCGGCGGCGCTGGTTTCGAGATTGTAGCTAAACGTCCCCTGCCCATTGAGCGCGACCTCGGGCAGGCCCATGCTGGCGAGGACGGCGGCGAGTTGCTCGCTGCGGACGGCGAGATCCCACGCGCCATTCATCACGGGCTTCCCGGCGGCGTAGTCGACCTTGACGTTAAACAACTGCTCTGGGCTCGCCGCACCGGTGCCGCGCACGAGGAAGATGCGCGCGAGCGCGGTCTCGGCGGCATTGGCCGCGGGCTGCGCGAGATTGAGTTCGATCTTGATGCGATCGGCGGGAATGCCCGGGCCGGTGGCTATGGCCTCGCCCGTGAGCTCGACGGCATCGATGCGGAGATCGGCCGTGGTGCGGACCTTCATCTCACCTTCGGCTTGCGCGGTGACGAGGGGAGCGCCCGCCGTGGCGTCGGCAAAGGTGGCTTTCCACTTCAGCGTGGCGAACTGGCCGGGCGCGAGACCGCCGCCCGTGAGCGTAAAGGTCGCGCTCTGGTTATTGGGCAGGAGCACCTTGGCCTCGACGTCGACGGTGCCGACGCGCGTCTCGCCCGGGAGGCGGATGGCGTTGAGGATGCCGGCAAAGGGCGCGAGTGCGGCAGCGGCGGGCGGCGGAGAAGACTTGGCCGTGGGATTGCGCGCATCGATCTCGATGCCGCGGGCGACGAGGCGGTCGACGATGATCTTTTTGCCCGAGAGATAGTCCGACGCGGAATAAGAGGCATCGACCTGGTGCGCCACGATCTTGATGCCGTCCTGCTCGACGCTCACGTCGCGGATCTCGGCAGATTTCAGACCGGCGGACACGGAGCCGACGTCGCCCTTGAGCCCCGGCTGACTCGCGAGGGCCTTGCGCGTCGCCCAGGTCTGCACGCCCGAAGTGAAGGCGAGGATGACGACGATCAGAACCAGCGCCAGCAGACTGCCGACAATGATGAGTGGGAGCTTAAAACGTTTCATAGCGAAGGAAGGGACGAAGGGTCAAAATATCCCTTAAAGGACGCGTCTGACAAGCCCCGGTTCCGAGGGAAACCGCGATAGAAGGTGATATCCGCGCGACGGTCCTCGCGTTAACTTGCTCCGGAGCAAGCCAGACCCGAGGCCCCCCAAAAAAACCCGTCGCTCGCGCGCAACGCTTATAGGGTCAGCCTCAAGCCGTCGTAAGCAAATTTGATCCCGGCGGGCAGGCCCGCCTCATCGGTGGCGTGGTCCGTGAGATGCGTCAGATGGGTCAGCCAAGTCTGCGGCGCGCCGATTTCCTGCGCTGCCGCACAGGCCTCGCCGATGCTCATGTGCGACGGGTGCGGCAGCGGGCGCAGGCCATCGAGCACGACCGCATCCGCGCCCTTGGCAAACTCGACCGCCTCGCGCGGGAGGCGCTTGCAGTCGGTATAGTAGACGAACTTCTTGCCACTGCTCCGCTCCGTGAAGATGAGCCCGAGGGTATTGACGCCGCCATGCGGCAAGAGCGTCGAGCGGATGGTGCCCTGTGGCAGATCGAGCAGCAGCGGCATCTCCGCGAGCTTGAAGGCCGCGTAACCTTTGGCGATAGGCCGCTCAAACATCGCGTACGGGTAGACCGCGAGCACGCGACCCATCCCCTCATCGGTCGAGTAAACCGTGAGCGCATTGCCGCCGAGCAGATCACAGAAGCGGCGCAGGTCGTCCATGCCCGTGATGTGGTCCGCGTGGCCGTGCGTGAGGATGAAGACATCGAGGGCGCGGATATTTTCGCGCAGGCACTGTAGACGAAACTCCGGCGGCGCATCGACCTGCACATGCAGCCCATCCATCACGACGTGAATCGAGGCGCGCGTGCGGCGGTTGCGTAGGTCGGCCGACGTACACACCGCGCAATCGCAGGCAATCATCGGCACACCTTGAGAGGTGCCCGTGCCGAGAAAAATCACTTCCATGCCCGGGAGTTTTGGAAAGCGCGCGGGAATGTCGAGCGGGGGAAGAGGTCAGCCGTACCCGCGCAGGCCTCTCTCTGTGTCTCTGTGCCGCCGTGGTTCACTGCCTTGCGTTCCTCATCAGAAAAATTGGACCACAGAGACACAGAGGCACGAAGAAGACTGAAGGAGCTTACATCGGATAAGAGGCGACCGAGCGCGGTCGCGCTCCCTGCTCTACTTCGCCGTCACCCACGCCAGCGCACGCGGGATCACGTTTTCGAGGCCAGGCGTGTCTTCGGAATGCGGGCTGATCGTGATGACTCGGCCTTTGCCATAGGGCGCGAACACTGCGGCAGGGGAATTAACCATCACGCCGACGGGCGTGTTGTTCTTGGCCATCTCGGTGCGAAAGTAGGCGGCTACCTGATACGCCGGCAGATCCTTGCGGCCGAGCGGCTGGATGATCGGCCCGTTGTTGTACCGGATCGTAAACTGGCCCGCCACGGGTCCGAAAAACTCGCGACCCGAATCAGTGAGCTCGGCGCGCACCATGCCGCCGCCGCGCTGCCACTTGTTCGAGACCGTCTTGGCGTTGAGGATGCCGATGCCCCAGTCGAAGCCCGCACACGCGAGATAAGCGCCCGCGCAAATCCCGAGATAGCCGCCGCCCTTCTCGACAAACTTCCGCACGTTTTCCCGGCCCGCGTCACCGATGGCCTTGGACTGCGCGCTGCCGCTGCCACCGGAAAAAATGACGACATCAAATTCGCTGAGGTCACGCGTGCCCATCTCCTCGGGCTTCAACGCGGTAACCTTGGCGCCAGGCAGTTGCTGCGCGCGCTTCGTCACGGAAACGATCCCACCCGCGCCCGAGCCGGGGCCGTCGTAGATCGCGATTTTCAGCGGACGGACATTCGCGGGTGCCGCAAAAAGGTCAGCGGGATTGCCCGGCAGCGGTTGCGTGGTGTCAGCGACCGCGGGTGCGGCGGCTTTCTTCGCTTTAGGTGCCGTCGAATCACCCGCCGGCGCGCTCGGGGCAGTCGGTGCGGAAGCAGGCGTAGTCTCAGCCGCGAACGCGGAACCGAGGAACGAGAGGGCCAGAATTCCGTGAAGGTAAGTGGAACGCATGCGAGGAAAATGAAGACTCGAAGCAGCGGCCCGCGAGATTTATGCAAAGTACATAGCGGCAAGAAATACGTACGGCGGTGGCAACAATCGGAGGGGGGAGTGCCGCAAAGAGGCGCAAAAGATCGGTCCGGCAGACGTACGCGTGCGTGCGCCTTTAGGCGCCTTTCAATTCGATTCGCCGGACGGTTTTCTTGCGCCTCTTTGCGGCCACCACTCAGGTTGGGACAATTCAGACTAAGCTGAAGGCCAACGAGGGTGACGCTGCTCCCCGTTTTTGAAGTGCAGCCGCCTCTCGCCGCCACCAGCCCCGAAGAATCTGGGGCACGGTGCCGCAGCCACTTTAAATTTCGAAAACGAAAAAAGACGCACCGCTTTCGCGGTGCGCCTTTCTTTAAGTAACAGCTAGCTAGGACTTCTTAGTAGTCCATGCCGCCGGGAGGATGGGAGTGACCGCCGCCGGCCGCTTCCTTCTTCTCCGGGATCTCGGTGATCATGCACTCGGTCGTGAGGAGCAGGCCGGCGATGGACGCCGAGTTCTGCAGGGCGGTGCGCGTGACCTTAGTCGGGTCGACGACGCCAGCCTTCACGAGGTCCTCGTACTTGTCGGTCGCGACATTGTAGCCGAAGTTGCCCTTGCCAGCGAGAACCTCGCCGACGACAACCGCGCCTTCAACACCCGCGTTCGAGCAGAGCATGCGGATCGGGTGCTCGATCGCGCGACGCACGATCTGGGAACCGATCTTCTCGTCGCCTTCGAGGACGAGGGCATCGATGGCCTTCGCGCAGCGGAGCAGCGCGACGCCACCGCCGGCGACGATACCCTCTTCCACCGCAGCGCGGGTGGCGTGGAGGGCGTCTTCGACGCGGGCCTTCTTTTCCTTCATCTCAACCTCGGTGGAGGCACCGACGTTGATGACGGCGACGCCGCCGGCCAACTTGGCGAGGCGCTCCTGGAGCTTCTCGCGGTCGTAGTCGGAGGTGGTCTCGTCGATCTGACGGCGGATCTGCTTCACGCGACCCTGGATGTCGGAGCCCTTGCCGGAACCCTCGACGATCGTGGTGTTTTCCTTGTCGACGACGATGCGCTTGGCGCGGCCGAGGTCAGCAATGGTGAGGCTCTCGAGCTTGAGGCCGAGATCCTCGGTGATGCACTTGCCGCCGGTGAGGACCGCGATGTCCTCGAGCATGGCCTTGCGGCGATCGCCGAAGCCAGGGGCCTTGACTGCGCACACATTGATCGTGCCGCGGATCTTGTTCACGACGAGGGCCGCGAGGGCTTCGCCTTCGACTTCCTCGGCGATGACGAGGAGGGGCTTGCCGCTCTTGGCGACAACCTGGAGAAGGGGAAGGAACTCTTGGAGGTTCGAAATCTTCTTCTCGTGGATGAGGACGTAGGCGTCTTCGAGGACGGCTTCCTGCGCTTCAGCATTGGTGGTGAAGTACGGGGAGAGGTAGCCCTTGTCGAACTGCATGCCTTCGACGACGTCGAGGGTGGTCTCGATGGACTTCGCCTCTTCGACGGTGATGGTGCCGTCCTTGCCGACCTTATCCATGGCGTCGGCGATGATGTTGCCGATGGTGTCGTCCCAATTGGCGGACACGGTGGCGACTTGGCGGATTTCCTCGCGGTCGGAGACCTTCTTGGAAATGCGGGCGAGCTCCTTGACGGCGGCCTCGACGGCCTTGTCGATACCGCGCTTGAGGAAGATCGGGTTGGAACCCGCGGTGACGTTCTTGAGACCCTCGCGGTAGATGCCCTCGGCGAGCACGGTGGCGGTGGTGGTACCATCGCCGGCGGCGTCGGAGGTCTTGGAAGCGACTTCCTTCACCATCTGCGCGCCCATGTTCTCGTACGGATCGGGAAGCTCGACTTCCTTGGCGACGGTCACGCCGTCCTTGGTGACGGTCGGGGAGCCGAACTTTTTGTCGATGACGACATTGCGGCCCTTGGGCCCGAGGGTGACTTTGACAGCGCGCGAGAGGAGCTCGACGCCACGGAGGATTTTCTGACGAGCTGTCTCGTCGAAGATGAGTTGTTTAGCGGCCATGATTGATAAAATTTGTTGTTGGGTGTGAGGGAGTGAGGTGCGGGATCAGCCAGGATTAGCCGATGACACCGAGGATGTCGTCCTCGCGGACGAGCGTGTACTTCTTGTCTTCGATCTTCACTTCGGTGCCGCCATACTTGGAGATGAGCACCTTATCGCCGACCTTGACTTCGAAAGCGGAGACCTTGCCGTCTTCACCTTTCTTGCCGGTGCCGAGGGCGACGACTTTCGCCTCCTGCGGCTTTTCCTTGGCGCTGTCCGGAATGATGATTCCGCCGCGGACTTGTTCTTTTTCCTCGATGTGTTCAACGAGAACGCGATCACCGAGGGGCTTAATTTTGACGTTGGCCATAATGTAGTGGGTTATTTGGAACTAGAGGTGGGAACAGGGGATGTTATCTGGCTGATGGTTTGGTTCCGACCAAGACACCCGCCGCGAATCTCGTGGCGGGTGCACAGGGAAGGAAAAATTTACTTCTTCTTGTTCTCGTCGACAACCTCGAAATCGGCATCGACGACGTCGGCCTTTTTCTCGGTCTTCTTCGCGGAACCACTCTCGGGCGCAGCGCCCGCGGAGCCGGCGTCGGCCGTGGGACCGCCCGCAGCCGCGCCCGCCTTTTGGGCTTCGGCGTAAAGCTCGCCACCGAGGGCAGTGAGCTTTTCCTGGGCGGCCTTCATGCGGGCGCCGTCGTTGCTCTCAAGATCCTTCTTCGCTTCCGCGATGGCGCTCTCGAACTTCGACTTCGTCTCGGCCGGAATCTTGTCGCCCGCGTCCTTCAGCGTCTTTTCGAGCTGATAGATCGTGGAATCGAGCTGATTCTTGGTCTCGACGGCCTCCTTGCGCTTCTTGTCCTCGGCGGCGTTGAGTTCGGCCTCCTTGGTCATGCGCTCGACCTCTTCCTTGGACAGGCCGGAAGAACCCTGAATCGTGATCTTCTGGTCCTTGCCCGTGCCGAGGTCCTTGGCGGAGACGTGGAGAATACCGTTCGCATCGATGTCAAAGGTGACTTCGATCTGCGGCGTGCCACGCGGGGCGGGCGGGATGCCATCGAGCTTAAAGGTACCCAGCACCTTGTTGTCGCGCGACATCGGGCGCTCACCTTGGAGGACGACGATTTCCACACCCGGCTGGTTGTCCGCGTAGGTCGAAAACGTCTGCGTCTTCTTCGAGGGAATCGTCGTATTGCGCGGGATCATCGCCGTGGACACTTGGCCCGCGGTTTCGATACCGAGCGTGAGCGGCGTAACGTCGAGCAGGAGGACGTCGCGCACCTCGCCCTTGAGCACGCCACCCTGGACGGCCGCGCCGATGGCGACGACTTCATCAGGGTTAACGCCTTGGTGCGGGGTCTTGCCGCCGAGCTGGCGGGCGATCTCGACGACCTTGGGCATACGGGTCATACCGCCGACGAGGACGAGTTCATCGATCTTGTCGGAAGTGAGATCCGCGTCCTTCAAGCACGCCTTGAACGGCGCGATGCAACGCTCAAAGAGGGAGTCACAAATCTGCTCCATCTTCGCACGGCTGAGCTGCAGGTTGAGATGCTTCGGGCCCGACGCATCGGCCGTGATGAACGGCAGGTTGATGTCGACGGACTGCGTGGAGGACAGCGCGATCTTGGCCTTCTCAGCCTCTTCCTTCAAACGCTGGAGCGCCATCGGGTCCTTGCGGAGATCGATGCCGTTTTCCTTCTTAAAAGTGTCCACGAGCCAGCCGATGAGAGCCTCATCCCAATTATCGCCACCCAAGTGGGTGTCGCCATTGGTCGCCTTCACCTCAAACACGCCGTCGCCGATTTCGAGCACGGATACGTCAAACGTACCGCCGCCCAAGTCGAAGACCGAGATCTTCTCGTCCTTCTTCTTGTCGAGGCCGTAGGCCAGCGACGCCGCCGTCGGCTCATTGATGATGCGCAACACCTCGAGACCGGCGATCTTGCCGGCATCCTTGGTGGCTTGGCGCTGGGAATCGTTGAAGTACGCCGGGACCGTGATGACGGCCTGCGTGATCTTCTCGCCGAGGTACGCCTCAGCGTCGGCCTTGAGCTTGCCGAGGACGAAGGCCGCGATCTGCTGCGGAGCAAAGGACTCCGTCTTATCGCCCGCCTGCACCTCGATGTAAGCGTCGCCGTTTTTACCCTCGACGACCTTAAACGGCATGTTGGCGGACTCCGCCTTTACTTCCGTAAACTTACGGCCGATGAAACGTTTGGCCGAGAAAACTGTATTACGCGGGTTGGTGACCGCCTGACGCTTGGCCGCTTGCCCGACGAGGCGTTCGCCCGTCTTCGTAAAAGCGACCACGGAAGGAGTGGTACGAGCACCTTCAGCGTTGGGGATCACCACCGGCTCGCCGCCTTCCATGACGGCCATACAGGAGTTAGTGGTACCGAGATCGATGCCTAAAATGCGACTCATATGTCCACCTATTCAGCAATGCACGTGCCCCTCTCGTCTCACTCAGTTTAACTCATTATCCTTGAATAACTAGAAATAACCCTGAGGCCTTTTCCGCCCTCGCCCGAGGCCAAAATTCACGCCACCTTGTCCCACTTCGTGTCACACCCCCCGGGCCATGTGCCAACCCCTTGGCACACCGCCTGTCCCACGCGCCCCCTACCGACGCGCCCCACCGAACGCCTCCCCATTCCTCGCCTCATAGACTAATTCCTCGGCTCATAGCCATCCGCGCCCTTCCCTCGACCCCTTCCACCTCCCCTCGCCCCCGCCCAGCCTAGAACCGCACGCCCCTCCCCACCCCCACGCCCCCGCTCCACCTCCAAGCGCCCGCCCACCCTCAGCCCTTCGTTTCCTTCTGTTCAAACCCTCCCGTCTCCCGCCCCCTGCCTTCTGTCCTCCTGCCCCCGTCCTCTGTCTTCCGCCCTAAGCCTTCTGTTCTCCTGTCCTCTGCTTTCTGTCGCCTGTCTCCTTTCTTCTGTCCCCCCGCCCCCCCTTTTTGCGCCTTTGCGTCCCGCCCCATACCAGCGCCCGCCACCCAACATTCGTCATTCGTCATTCATAAATTCGTAATTCCCCACACCCAAGTTGATCTTCCGCCCCACCCTCCTACCTTACCCACATGGAGATGGAAATCACCCTGCCCGATGAAGTCCCCGTCATGACGCTGCCCGAAGTCGCGTTCTTCCCCCAGGCCCTCATGCCCCTCCACATCTTTGAGCCCCGCTACCGCGAGATGCTCCGCGACGTCCTCGCCACCAACCGCCTCTTCGCCGTCGCCGGCCTCAACCCCCGCAGCCCCGACGCCACCGCCCAATTCGAGCCCCCCCACCGCATCGCCACCGTCGGCATCGTCCGCGCCTGCCAAGGCAACGACAACGGCACCTCCAACCTCCTCCTCCAAGGCCTCTGCCGCGTCGAGATCGCCTCCATCCTCACCGACGAACCCTACCGCCGCATCCGCATCCGCGCCCTCTCCAGCGAACCCGGCGCCACCAGCGACGACAACGCCCAGCTCCGCCGCGAACTCGCCCGCCTCCTCACCCTCAAGCTCCGCCTCGCCTCCTCCGCCCAAGACCCCGGCCCCAGCGAGATGACCGCCTTCCTCAAGACCGTCCAAGACCCCGAAGCCTTCGTCGACATCGCCGCCTTCAGCCTCTGCGAAAGCACCAAGCTCAAACAGAAACTCCTCGAGACCCTCGACGTCCACCGCCGCCTCCAACTCTTCCGCGAACAAGTCCGCCAGGAAATCGACGCCCTCAAACTCCGCCGCAAACTCCAAGGCCGCCTCCCCGATGACCACATCGCGGACAACTAACGTGGCCCCGTAACAGCGAGCTCCAGCAAGCCCCCGCCGCCACCCCGTAGCGGCAAGCGCCAGCAAGCCGATCCGCCCCCGCCTCAAAGTGGCTGCGGCATCCTGCCGCAGAATCTTCGAGCCTCCCGCGGCCCAACGGGCCGCTCTACCCAACCACGCCGCGTTCCCCCTAAAGCGCCGCCAGCCAGCCGACCCCTCCACCACCCCAACCCCACCCTCAACCCGACAAACCCCAGAACCACTCCCCCCCCAACCCGCACCATCCCAATCTTCCCTCCCAAAGCCCCCCCGCCCCCCAACCCCCCGTCCACCCCACTTCCACCTCTCCGCCTCTTCCCCCACTCCTCACCCCTCCCCCTTAAACTTAAACTTCCCCCTTAAGCTGCCGCGCCCCTCACCGTCGCTCCGACCTTAGCCCCTTCGCGCCTTTGCGTTTAATCCCTCAGCTCTCGCCCGCCTACCCCGCCCTCCCTGCCCCACTCCCCCGCTTCAACCCCAAAAAACCAAAAACCCCGCGCGCCCCAAAGGGACCCGCAGGGTTCTTGAAAAACTGGAGCCGAGCATCGGATTTGAACCGACGACCCACGCTTTACGAAAGCGTTGCTCTACCAACTGAGCTAGCTCGGCACTAGACGCTCCACCCGCCACCATCTCCTCCCCGACGAAGTACTCCGCCCGGGAAAAAACGCCAACGAAACGAAACGAGGGGTCGGTATTAGGGGTCCGCCAAAGACAGTGACAAGCAATTTCGTCGCTCACTTAAAACGAAAGATCGGAAGCTAGGCGAACGCAGCCACAAGGAGTACCGCAAGCTCGATGGGGGAACTTAGAATTTAGCAATGCCTTTCTTTAATTTAAGGACATCGGCAAGCGTTGACGGCGGTCACGTCCCACACGCTTAAGGCCAGTTCCGCGCTGCGCCGTGAACAGTGCATCAAACAACTCCTCCCCTACTTCGCCGGCGTC
This sequence comes from Opitutaceae bacterium, assembly GCA_965227745.1. Classification (GTDB taxonomy): domain Bacteria; phylum Verrucomicrobiota; class Verrucomicrobiia; order Opitutales; family Opitutaceae; genus GAS368. Next base: position 2,663,567 of record OZ245769.1, read on the forward strand.
ACGATTCGCAATATCCAGCGCCAGCACTGCGAACGCTGGTTGACCGAGCGCGGCCCGCAGTTGGCCCCCATGTCCATGAACCGCGAGCTTGAACTGATGCGCGGTGTGTTCGGTTACGCCGTCAAACTCGGGTTGATGCTCAAGGACCCCGCCGAGGGCATTGAACGCCGCCCCGTCGTGCAGGCCCAAATGCAGATTCCGACCCGCGACCAGTTCAAGCAACTCGTGGCCGCAATTCGGACGTCTGACGGTCGCGCCGAGAGTATCCGCAAGGCGCAGCCAGGTGCCGACCTAGTTGAACTCCTCGCCTTCTCTGGTTGCCGCCTCAGCGAAGCGACCTCGATCCGCTGGCGTGATGTGGATTTTCAGAAAGCCACGGTCACCGTTACCGGAGGCGAAGAAGGCACCAAGAACCACGAGCAACGCACTATTCCGATGACTTCGGCTCTTACCAGTCTACTGATCAGACTTCGAGACGTACGCCAGCCATTGGCTGACGACTATATCAGCCAGATCGACAGCGCCAAGAAGTGCCTACAAACGGCCTGCCGCCGCTTGGGCTTCCCGCAGTTCACTCACCACGACTTCCGGCATTTCTTTGCTACTACCTGCATAGAAGCAGGCGTCGATGTCCCCACTGTCAGTCGCTGGCTCGGCCACAAGGACGGTGGTGCACTCGCAATGCGGATCTACGGGCACCTACGGCAAGAACACAGCCTAGCCGCCATTCAAAAAGTGACTTTCTAGCGCTGCGGTTTCCTAATTTGAGCGGGGTGTTTTTGCTAAAAACAGCCTCAATCATCACGAGTCATCTTTCACTCGTGGAAACGATTTTCTGTGTGGTTCGCCGTCACCATGAGTCTTCCGGAATCCGCTAGAATTTCGGCACCGGGTTATAAAAAGGGGTTACACTTTCGCGTGGCACAGAGAATACACCTCTTCAGTCTATTTCCTTCGGAGAATTTCTTTCTGTGCGGCGGACAACGGCGAGTCAGCACGCTGAAGCAGCGCCTCTCTATTTGTCCAATCGGCGAACCAAGGCAGTAGCTGCAACACGACGAACTCAGTCATTGCATCTGCACATTTTGCGACGCTTTCCTCGCGGTCTTGAAAACTAAACTCCAGGAACTTTATCCGTAGACACATCCTGCGTTCTTCATACCAGCCGTCGTGGCTGTAGGGACCATTCAGCCAAGGCGCATCTGCTTCTTCAGGGAATACGTGAAGGGTGCCGTGGAGGCGAAAATGATAAGAATTACGAAACTTATGAACATGGATGCGTTGCCAGAGAGGATAAGCGAGCCGCTCCCACCAAAGAGCTTTCTTTTTGCGAGAGAACCCATGCGCACTCAGTCGCTCTGTGAAGGCCCGATAGACTCTTTCGTGGGGATTCAATTTCTACGTAACAGTAGATGCCTCACTTAATCTGACTCAATCATGCAGTTGGGTCTTCCCGATTCCATGAATTCGCGGTCCGCTGCGAAATGGACAGTTATTAACCATTTAAAACGAGGAAAAGGCTCGTGGGCGGGGCAGTTAGGTTACCGCCCCGCGCTCCGCGCCTCGCCCCTCACTATAGCGGCGGCCCTCGCCCAGGTTCCAAAAATCTCCGCGCTAGGACGCAAATATTTTCCGAACTCTTTTTCGCGCGCTCAGTCGCACTCGGCGTCACTATGACAACCAAACTCCTCACCACCAAATCCCTCGCCCTCCTCGCCGTCGCTGCGGCCGCCCTCGCCACTGCGCCCCTCCACGCGCAGTCCACGGCCCCGGCCTCCGCCGGCCTCCTCGGCACGCGCTATGTCGAAGTCGGCGGCAGCGTCACCGACCTCAAGGGCCTCTCCGATCACGCCTTCGGCGCGGATCTCGGCGTCAATCTCCCGGTCGCCACCGGCTTCGACCTCGGCTTCGGCTACTCCTACGGCCGCATCAATGCCGACCTCGGCTCCGGCGGCTTCTTCCAAGACCGCTCCCGCAGCCACACCCTCCTCGCCACCGGCACCGCCTACACCACCACCACGGGCAACCTGAAGCCCTTCCTCTCCGCCGGCCTCGGCTACGCGTGGACGCAAGACCGCCTCAAGTACGGCGGCACCCCCCTCCTCTCCCTCCACGATCACCAAGCCGTCTGGGGCCTCGCCGTCGGCGCCGAGATCCCCCTCGCGCGCTTCACCCTCACCCCCCGTATCAGCTATCAGGATACGTTCAAGGACAGCAACGGCGTCTTCGCCTACGGCGCCGAGCTCGCTACCTGGATCACCAAGTCCTTCGGCCTCTACGCCGATGTCGCCTACCTCAGCCCCCGCCGCGACCCCTCCACCGTCACCATCGCCAGCACCACCGTCTACACCGCCGGCAGCAACACCAACGACGCCTGGACCTACGCCCTCGGCGCCCGCTTCCGCTTCTAAAGTGGCTGCGGCCTCCTGCCGCAGAGTCTTCCGAGTTCCCCGGCACCGGCCCCCAGGCCGGTGCCTCTTTTTTTCCCCATGGTCGAAAAAATCCGCCCACCGCCGGCAAACTCCGAACAGTGGAAGAAGCCTTCGCCACCGCCCATCAGCCGGAACGATTCAGTTGCGAGTTGAGTGCTGAGCGTTGATCGCAAAACCAAACACTGAATCAGCAGCTCAAGCGAGTAGACCATCTCGGCTCCCCTGAAGATCGGTCGCTCAACTCTCAACTCCCCACTCTCAACTGCCTGAGCCCGGCTCAGCGCGCCACCCCGCGAACCTCGGCTTACCACTTCCCTTCACCCCGCCTTTTTTGCGCCCTCTGCGCCTCCTTGCGGCCAAAGATCCTCCGCTCTCTGCCCCCTTCCGTGCCTTCGCGACCAGCTGCCCCTCCACTAGCCCCCGCCCACCCCAAACTCTTCGTTTCCCTTTGTTCACCCCTCATTCCCTCACTCCCTAAATCCCTTCCGTCCCTCACTCCCCCACTCCCCGCTGAGTAGGTCATCCCATCCTCCCGCCTACGTACAACACCCGCCGCCCAACCTCGCGCAATTTGCCCGCCCCCGCTGTCCAAACCTGCGCCTACCAAACTAACCATGAAAAATAAATTCCTCCTTCCCCTTGCTCTCCTCGCCTCGCTCACCGCGATGCTCTTCACCGGCTGCAACACCATCCAGGGCGCCGGCAAAGACGTCGAAAAAGCCGGCGACAAAATCCAAGACGCCGCCCAGCGTAACAAGTAAGCAAACCCTTTCGCGCCACCCCGGCCTCGGCTCCGCGTGACCGACCCTGCGGCCCCCGCCGCCCGCGTCCCTCCGCCACCCCGATCCGCCCCCGTCGCGCTCCCCTGATCGTTCGCAGCTCAAAAAAGTAAGCGGCGTCCCGTCTCACCACGGCGCCGCTTATTTCGTTTTAATACCAAAGTCTGTTGAGTTTTTGATTTTTCAGTAGCCGCGAGCGCCAGCGAGTGGAGGCTGGGGTATCGTCCAAATATCAACAGACGTCGGTATAAAAAGTCCCGCCCGCCCCATCCCCCTCCGACTTTTCGTGCCCGCCGTGTGTGTTTCGTAGGCCCCCCGATTCCATTCAGCATCCGTTGACCATCCGCAGATAAATAATTCTCCATCATCACCCCGCATAAACACCGCGCTCCCTTCCTCTGATCCCCACGCTTTCGTGTCGTTCGTGTGTTTCGTGGGCCACCCTGCGTTATCCTGCATCCGCGCCCCTCCGCGCCCTCCGCGCCCTCCGCGGTTAAAGAAGTCCCACTCTCCCCCGCACCCTCATTCACTCATCCCCCCGCTTTCGTGTATTTCGTGTGTTTCGTGGTTCCAACTGCCTTGTCCGGCATCCGTGTCGATCCGTGTTCATCCCTGGTTAAAAAATCATCTGGTCCTTCCCCTACGTCTCTTCGTGTCCATCCGTGATTGAAAATCCCGCCCCACCCCACGGCCCGCCTTTATCTTCTTTCGTGTGTTTCGTGTGTTTCGTGGGCCCTCTCCGTCTGGGCTGTAGTCGCACCATCCGCGCCAATCCGCGCCATCCGCGGCAAAAATCAAAACGCTATAATCTAAATCCAAAAAACAAAAAACCCCCGGCGCTTTCGCACCGAGGGTCTTTTAAAATCTAACTAAATCGATCGAACGAAGTTCGAACTAAGTTCGAAAAAATTCGAACGACGCGGGCTTATTTACCCTCGTCCTTCTTCTTCTTCTTCTCGGCCTTGGCCTTCTCCATGTCGGCCTTCAGCGCGGCTTCCTCGTCCGGGTCGAGCTTGCCGTTGCCATTCTTGTCATACTTCTTGAGATCAGCCGCGTCCTTCTTGGCCTTCTTTTCGGCCTTGGTGGCGGCGTCATCCGCGGCGCGAGCGGCCGGGACGATGAACATACCGGCAACAGCGAGAACGCTGGCCAGCAGGGTAACTTTAGAGGTGAATTTATTCATAGGGCGTGGGCAGACAATCCCAGCCACCGAGGGAAATCCAGCAGATTTTCATAACCATGAAACTACTTGGTTACTCACGCGCTCCAAACGTTTATAATTGGCAACAGCACTTGGCATCGTGAGCAGCGCCCGCTTCAGCCCCGCCGCCGCCCCCGGATCGCGCGCCACCGCATCCAGTCGATGCAACGCGATCCGTAAACCGAATACAACGCCACCCGTTTGCGGTAGCGCCACAAGCGCTTGATGCTCCACGCGCAGCCACAGCCGCTCCGGCGTCGTCGGCCCGCCCGGCGGCGCCAATCCCCGCGCCGGGTGCAGGTTCAATTCGTCCGTCGCCGCCAGCCCCCAGTTGTCCCGGTAAAACGCCACGCCCGGCTTCAGCCGCGACAAAAACTGCTGGATCGGCGACCCCAGCGCGTCGTTCAGCCCCGGCACCACCCCATGGATAAAATCCAGCGTGTGCCCCAGCTTCTCCTCCAGCGTCCACCCCGTCGGAAAACACAACGCCCCACCCCGCAGCCGAAACCGCCCCGCCTCATCCCGCGATAAAAAGATCACATCCGGCTCCAACACCGCCCCCAGCTCCGCCATCGCTTCGACTCCGCGCGCCTCCGCCGTCCCCATCGCGCGCTCCATCACCCGCTCCGGCGCGATCCCCCACGCCCGCACCATCGCCGCAAACTCCGCCAGCAACGGCACCCCCTCCGGCGTCAACGCCGCATAACGATCGCGCGACTCCGCAAGCCACCGCGCCCGCTCCGCGAGCACCGCGCCACTCGCATCCCGCACCGCAAAAAATTCCCGCGGCTCCCCGCGCCGCAACGTCAGGTGAAACCGAAAATCCCCCTCCGGAAAAAGTTCAGCAAGTGCAGACACGACCCCGCCAGATGACAGCGAGCACCACCCAGAGGACAGCCCAAAATCCACCTCCCCTGATTCCAAGTCACTCCCCCATCTCCCCAACAATTTGAACAGGAAGATCGGAAAGCACGGGAAGAAAAATCAAGCCTCCCAGCTCTGTGCCTCCGTGCCTCTGTGGTTCATTCCGAAAATCCGCCCCGCCCAAACCCACAGCATCCGCCCGCTCAGGACTCTTCGTTCCCTTCGTTTCCTTCTGTTCAAAAAAATCCGTCCTCCGTCTTCTGCGTTACTTCCTCCGCCTTCTGTTCGCCGGCACGCCCTCGCGCTCGCGCGCCTACGGCCGCACCACGAGCTGCGTCCGCCGCGCGCGCTGAAAATACTTCTGCGCAAACGCCGCGAGATCCGCCACCGTCACCGCGTCGATGCGCGCATCGTATTTCTTCCACGCATCGGCCGGCTGGCCCTGCAGGATATTGAGCGAGGCCTGCAGCGTGCGCGCCCCATTCGTCTGCATCGATTGGCGCTGGCCGGCCTTGAGGCGCGTCTGGCAGCGGCGTAGCTCCACCTCCTCGACGCCCCCCGCCTGCACGCGCGCGATCTCCGCATCGATCTCCGCGATCACCTCGCCCTCCTTGCCCGGCTGCGTGCCCGCGATGAAGTAAAACATGCCCGTATCCAGCCCGAGCACGCGCCCCGAGCGCACGAAATACGCCAGCCCCTTTTCCTCGCGCACGCGCTCAAAGAGCCGCGACGCCATGCCGCTGAAAAGTTCATCGGCGACCTCGCCCACATAATAATCCGGCGCATGCACGCGCGTCCCGGGAAACGCCTGCAGCACCACCGCCTGCTCCCGCGGCTGCTTCTCGGTGAAGTCGCCGATCTCCGCAGGAAAATCGATCTCGCTCACCGTCTCCGCGCGCGCCGGCGCCTTCGCCTTGGGTAGCTTCGCGAGAAACGCTTTCAACTTCGGCCCGAGTTTCTTCGAATCGAAATCGCCCGCCACCGCCAGCACCACATTCGGCCCGACAAAGAGCCGCTGGTGCAGCGCCCGCAGCGCGGCCGGCGTGAGCGCCTTCACTCCCGCCTCGTCGCCGCTCGCATCGAGCGCCAGCGGATGCAGACCAAAGAATTTTTTCCGCAACAGCTTCCGCGCGACGGTGACGACGTCGTCCGCGTCCTGGGCCAGAGCCGCGAGTTGCGCGTCGCGCTCCAGTGCAAAGGTCCCCGCGACAAACTTCGGCGCGAGGATCGCATCCGAGATCACGGCGAGCGCGCGCTCCCAATCCGGGGGCAGCACCTCCGCCGATACGCCGATGCTATTGTTGCCCGCGAGCGGGTTAAACGATCCGCCCACTTCCTCGATGAATTGCGCCACCTGCGCCGCGGTGCGCTTGCCCGCGTCTTTCGTCAGCATCGTGCTGAGGAGCGAAGTCGCCCCGCGCTGCCCGGCCGCTTCGAAGAGCACGCCGCCATTGGCCACGAGTCGGAAGTTCAGGTTGGGCAGGCGATGGTTCGGTTGCAGCAGCAGCCGCGCCCCGTTGGCCAGCGTGATAACCTCGAAATCCTTCGTGGCCTTGTGCGCCGCGGCGGTCGCGTCGACCGTCTTCGCCGCTGCTTTCGGATTGAGCGAGACCGAGGTGAGGCGCGAGGGGATCAGATACTGTTTGAGCACGCGCTTGATATCCGCCGGCGTCACCGCCTTCAGCTCTTGGAAATACGCCCGGCTGTGGTCGAGGTCGCCCACCACCACTTCCGCGGAGCCGAGGCGCGAGGCCTGCCCGCTCATCGTTTTGCGCGAATTGATTTCGCCCACCACGATCTGGCGCATCGCCTTTTTGAGCTGCGCGGGCGTGAAGCCTTTCGTCGCGCACCGCGTGAGCACCTTTTCGATCGCCGTCGTCGCCGCGAGGCGTTTGTCGGCATCCGCCGTGTAGCCGATGCAAAAGAGTCCGCTCGAGCCGGGATTCCAACTCGAGGCATCGATCGTGTGTACGAGTCCCGCCTTCTCGCGGATCTCCTGCCAGAGCACCGAGCTGTCGCCGCCGCCGAGGATCGTCGCCAGCAGGTCCAGCATCGGCGCATCCGCGTGCGAGAGACCGGGGATCGGCCAGGCCAGCGCGCCGCGCGTCACTTCCACATCCTCGTAGCGATGCTCCGCGCGGGGCGCGAGTTGTAGTGGTTCCGTGGGTACAAGCACGGGCGCGAGGCGCGCGCGGGGCGTCGCCCCGAAATGCTCCTCCACCGCCGCCCGCGTCGCCGCGAGATCGATGTCGCCCACGATCACCACCACGAGATTGTTCGGCACGTAGCGCGCGCGGTAGTAGCCCACGAGGTCATCGCGCGTCACCGAGGAAAACACGTCCTTGTGCCCGATGATCGGCTGGCGATACGGATGCTCGCGAAACGCCGTGGAAAAGAGCGCGTCCCACAACCGGTTGTCCGAATCGTCTTTCGTCATCGCGATCTCGCGCAGGATCACGTCCTTCTCCTTCGCGGTTTCGTCCGCCGGCAGCGTCGAGTGCAGCACCGCGTCCGCCAGCAGATCGATCGCGACCGCCGTGTGCTCACTCGGCAAATCGATGTAATACACCGTACGGTCAAACGTCGTGTACGCGTTGATGTAACCGCCATGCGCTTGCACGCTCGCGGAGATTTCCCGGCCTGCGCGGCGCGCCGTGCCTTTAAAGAGCATGTGCTCCAGATAGTGCGAGAGGCCCGCGCCGAGGTGCTCGCCTTCGTGCAAGCTGCCCGTTTTTACCCACACCTGCACCGACGCCAGCGCCGCCGAGCGGTCGGGCTTGAGGATCAACGTGAGACCATTTTGCAGCACGGTGCGCTCCACCGGCTCGTTCCAAAATGGATCGAGCAAACGCAGATCAGCGGAAACCGAAGGCAGGGATTTGGACATGAAGATAAGTAGTACTACGCAGAAGCGAAATACCGCTTCCGCTTCCTAAAAAACGCCTTACGCGGCGCCAAAAGCCTCGCTCGCCGAGGCCCCGCCCCCGCTCCGGGCGCGTTTGGTCGGTTGAAAGGGCTTCACGAACGCCGTCTCGAAGTCATACACGTCCGCGAAATCTTCGCGGCGGTCACTCTCGGTCTTTGAGAACACGTTGTACTCGATGAGGTTAAATACGATGTCGCCGAAGTGCGAACAGCGATCCACGCCCCACGCATTGAGCACCGTTTTGGTCAGCGGACCGAATTGATCGAGCGCATATACCCGCAAACCGTCCAACAGCTCCGCCCCGGACACGTGTCGCGATTTTTCCGTGCGCGCCGCATCCCGCTTACGCAACTCCTTGACTGTGTGATCTAAGCCCAAGCGCACGAAATCATAGGCCTTCCGGTCGAAGCGTGGGTCTTCTTTGCAGATGAGGCTGACGATCTCGGCGAAATCGGGGTCTTGCATGAGGAGCAGGGGCGGAGATTGGCACACGCCAGCCCTTCGCGCAACCCTCCGTTCCGCCCAACTGTTACCCCCTGGCTCTCCGCGTTATTACCCACGGACAAAGGATTGGCATTAGTGCGCCACGGCGTAACAAAGAAGTCACCAATGATCGCTTCAACTCAAACGAATCACCCGCTGGTCGCTTCCAAGACCGGCGTGCGGACCCAGACCCCCATTGAAGTTGCGACCGCCAAGCTTAAGTCCGCTGGCTTGCGAATCACCCAGCCGCGCATCGCGATTTTGGCCGCGCTCAACAAGTGCGCCAAGCCCACGAGCATCGAGCAGCTGCACGCCGATCTCGGCTCCACCACTTGCGATCTCGTTACTGTTTACCGCTGCATGGCCGCCTTCGAGGAGATCGGCCTGGTGCGCCGCGCCTTCTTCCACAACGGCACCGCCCTCTACGAGATCAACCTCGGCCAGCCCACGCGTTATCACGTCGTCTGCAAGTCCACCGACCGCGTCGAGGAACTCGATGCCGAGACGTCCGCCGAGCTCAGCCGCACGCTCAGCCAGATCGAAGACACCCTCCGCGCCCGCGGCTACGGCGAACTCGGCCACATCGTCGAGTTCTTCGGCGTCTCCCCCCAGGGCAACCGCGCCACCGCCGGTGTATCCACTCCGGAAGTACGCTAAACCGCCCCACCCTTCATTTTCAAAAAGCGCGCACCACCCGGTGCGCGCTTTTTTTGTATCCATTTTCCCAGCACACTCCGCGTTTCTCACGCACCCGACGTTCCATCGCTACCATAGAGCGACGCTTTTCCCGCTCACCCGCCCACCTCTTTCTCTTTCCTCTTTATCGTTCTCTTTCTCTCGGCCCCAAGGCCCTCGAGCCCCCCACGCCCGCCTCGCCCATCCCCTCCGAGGGTAGGGCTCGACCTCCGGGCGAACCGTCAGGACTCCCGCGTCTCCCCTCAACCCCATCATCAAAAGAGCGCCGCGCCCATAACGGAGCGGCGGTTTCCCAACTGCCGACCCCTTGAGCCCCGCTCCCCGCCGCGCCCTTCAGCCCCGCGCGCTCCCGCTCACCCTCCGTCTCTCAACTCTCATCCCTCAACTCTCAACCCCCTCCTCACCTCGTCCCGCCCCCCAGCCGAATGCGCGGATCCAGCCACAGCAAAAGCAAATCGCTCACCAACGTCCCCACCACGCCGAGCAGGCTGAGCACCATCAGCATGGAGCCCGCGAGATAGACATCCTCCGCGATCAGCGCATCGAGCAGCGTCGGGCCGATCATCGGCAGGCTGAGCACCATCGCCACGATCGCCCCGCCCGACACAAGCTGCGGAAAAAGTCCGCCGAGGCCCGACACAAAGGGATTGAGCGCGAGTCGCACCGGATACTTTAGCAGCAGCCGCAGGGGTCGCACGCCCTTCGCCCGCGCCGTGGTCACGTACGGCTTCTTCAACTCATCGAGCAGGTTCGCCCGCATCACTCGGATCATGCCCGCCGCCGAGCCAAACCCGAGCACGACGACCGGCAGCCAGAGGTGCTTCAAGAGGTCTACAAACTTCGCCCACGTCCAGCCCGGCATCGTCGCAAACTCCGGTGAAAACAGTCCCGCGATGTTCAGCCCCAGCCATCGCTTCGCGAGGTACATGATCACGAGCGCGAACAAAAACGACGGCACCGACATCCCGAGAAATCCGAGAAAGGTGAGCACGTGGTCGCTCGGCGAATACTGGCGCACCGCCGAGTAAATTCCCATCGGCAGGGCCAGGGCCCAGGTAAAGAGCACCGTCCCCAGCGACACGATCACGGTCAGCACGATGCGGTCGCCGATCACATCGCTGACCGGCTTCTCGTGTTCCATCGAGAGCCCGAGGTTGCCCTGCAAAAGTCCGGTATCCGCCGCGTCAAAGGTCGTAAACCACCGGAAGCCCATCCAGTGCGCGTACCGGTGGATCATGGGCTGATCGAGGCCGAAATTTTTTCGCAGGTCCGCCGCGAGTTCATCCGAGCTCGGCGTGCCTTCCATCGCCAGTCGCGTCACGCGCATCGTCGCGAAATCCCCGGGTGGCAATTGCACGAGGATAAATACGATCACCGACATCGCGAGCATCGTCGGGATCATGAGGAGCAGGCGTCGCCCGATAAAGGGGTGCCGCACCGCGACCAGCACGAGTCCCGCCGTCGCACCGATGCCCAGCAGCCAGGCCACCACGCTGCCGAGCGCGCTCTTCGGCGGCGGCGCGAAGCCTTCATCGGGATCCGTCGCCGCCTCGGCATCCAGCGGCGGGCTCGACACGAGGATCGCCTGCTTCACCTGCGCGAAGACCGCTGGCTCCGTCACCGGTTGGTCCCAGAAATAGGTTTCGATGCCGGTGTTCGCCGGCGATTGCACGTGCGAACCGAAGAGCGCCACGCGCGGCACATTGCGAAATCCGTGCTTCACCACCACGAGTTGCGGCGGCGGACTGCAGATGCTGATCGTCCACACATTGTCCGCCGCGATTTCCTGGATCTCGTTGAAGCGCGCGATGCGCACCGCTTCCGAGGGCTGGCGATTCGCGTCTTCCATGATCTCCATCGCGCGCCGCAGGGGATGGCCGACCGGTGGCTCGATCGCATTCGGCCGCCGCGCCGCCAGGTCGTCATGCAGGCCGCCATATTGATACCAAGTGCCATACCCCGGCGCGAAAAACGATTCGAAGTACGTGGGCACGAAGTTTCGCGGTTCCACCAGCGGGTAAAATTCGCTCTCTCCCGTCCACACCGTGAAGTCGTGTTCATACGTGAGCTTCTCTTGCTCGAAGAGGCGGCGCGCCCGGTTGCGCAGCAGCGTGCGCACGCCCACCGCTGCCCAGTCGTCCACCACGAATTGCGCCGGCCCGGGCGCCGTGTAGTCGGTCGCGTTGAGGACAAAGGTCATGCGCGTGCCGTCCGCAAAGGTCCGATACCCTTCGCTGTCCCGCTGGGTCAGTCCGAGTTCATCGAGTAGTTTTCCGGCGCGGACCGGGTCGTAGTCGGTGAAAGAGTGGTAGAGCCGCGCATTGTGATACGGCGACTCCGGCGGCGGCGCGATCTGCGCGGGCTCCGTCTGCCCGTTAAATTCCGCGTTGATGATGTCGCGGCGGTTGATCGCCAGCGAGAGCGCCTGGCGGAATCGCGCTTCGTTCAGCAGGTCGTGCTTCAGCTTCGTCTCCGGTCGCTCGGGGTCGATGCGGCGGTTGAGATTCGGAAAGAGCGTGAAGAGCGACTGCGCCGACGATTTCCAGTGGTAAACATCGTACCCATTCCGCGCCGCGCCGCCGAGGAGCATCACGTAATCCTCGTACCGGATATGGCGCTCCTGCATCGAGGGTTCACCGTTGGCCGCCGCCACCGCGATCAGGTTGTTCGTCTTCACATCCATCACGAGCCGGTCGAGGTAGGGTAGCTGTTTCCCGCGTGTATCGACGGCGTAGTAGTACGGGTTGCGGACAAACGTCTGGGTCGACGACGGCTGCGCGGTCCGCAAGACCCAGGGCCAGAGGCGGGGGTGCGCGGGATTGAGGTAATGCTTCATGCGCTTATACACCGCCACGGGGCTCGAGAGCTTGAGCGCGATCATCGTGCTGTGGATCAGCTCCTGGTCGCCGAGCGCGGGATGATATTTCCGCAGGTAGTGCGCCGGCACGATGTGGTCCGAGAAGTCGTCGTAGTTCATCCCCGTCGTCGCGAGTCGCTCGAGAAAGAGCGCGTTCGGCTGCTCGAAGGTGAACCGCACGCGCAGGTCGTCCACTTTCTCCACCCGCCCGAGCTTCCCCCCCGCCCGCATGAAGCGGGGCTGCGTGTTGAAGTAGCGGACTTCGTTTTCATACCAGTACGTGATGTCGTCGCTCGTCACCGGCTGCCCATCCGACCACCTCATCCCTCGGCGTAAGGTAAAAGTGAATACGCGGTAGTCCGGCGAAATCTCCCAGCTCTTCGCGAGGTGCGGCACGAGCGGATAGCCCTGCGGCGACCACCGCACGAGGCTCGCCCCCGACATCCGCCAGTAGATGGTCGAGAAATCCGTGATCGAGTTCACCAGCCGATACCAGGTCCCGCCATAGCGTCCCACTCCATCCACGCCCTCCATCACCACCGGCTCCGGCCCCACCCGCTCGGCCACCGGCGGCAGGCGACCATCACGCACCAGCTCCGCCAGCACCGGCGCCTCCGCCTTCGGCCACCACGGAGCCTTGCTGCCCGCCGTGTAATCCACCGTCTTCGTCACCACCGGCGGATGCGCGAGGTCGAGAAGCTTAGCCTTCTCCCGCGCCGCCTCCACCGCCGCCAGCTCCGCCGCCGGCGGCGCCGCGACCGGCGTCACCACATCCGGCCGCATGGCCGCGGCAAAGCCGTACAACAGCACGGTAAGTCCGAGCGCCGCCGCCGCCAATCCAGCGAAAATGACCAGAAAGCGCTTTGTCACAGGGGTAATCAGGTCCTCCCAAAAAACGCCCCCTCCGCCCCCAAACGCAACTCCCCAAATATCTTTCTCTTTCCTCTTAATCCTTCTCTTTCTCTCACTCCGTAAACCCCCGCCCTCCCTTCGCAGCGCCCACCCTCCACTCTCTGCGCCCTATTTGTCCCCAACCATTTCCCCTTCGCGCCTCTTCACCCTTCGAAATCCCCCTCCACTCTTCCATCCCATCACTCTCCTCCGCCTTCGCTCCGACCTTCGCGCCTTCGCGTCTTTGCGCTTAACCCCTCCAGCCCTCTCCCTTTTTTCGCCCCTCTTCCCGCCCTTCCTGTTCAAATCAACTTCTTCCCAACGGCGAATCCACCCGAGCGCCCCGAAGCTCCCTTACCACCTTCGCGCTTCTTCGCGTCCTTCGCGGTTCACTTCTGTTTCCTTCGCTTCACGTCTCCCACCGTCCGCCGCGAAGCACTCTTGCCAAAACCCCGCCGCGCTCCGACCGTTTCGCCATCCCCATGTCCTCCCCCATCTCCCGTCGCACCGCCCTCAAGACCCTCGCCGGCGCCGCCGCGATCTCCACCCTCACCCGTCCCTCTTCCGCCGCCGAAGCCGCCGCGAGCGCCGCTGCCGCCCCGGCTCCCGCCGCCTCGACCGATCCCATCCGCCAGTCCGTCTGCAAGTGGTGCTTCCCCAAAATCCCGCTCGAGACCTTTGCCCCGGCCGCCAAGGAGATGGGCCTGCAATCCGTCGAGCTGCTCAACCCCGAGGATTTTCCCACGCTCAAGAAGTTCGATCTCTTCTGCGCGATGGTCAGCAACCCCACCGGCAAGACCGCCGCAGGCGTCAACGTCGGCGGCATTGCCAAGGCCTTTAACCGCCTCGAGCACCACGACACCCTCGTCGAAATCTACACCAAGCGCATCAACGAGGTCGCCGACGCCGGCTTCAACAGTCTCATCTGCTTCTCCGGTAATCGCGAAAAAATGGACGACCAGCAGGGCCTCGAAAACTGCGTGATCGGTCTCAAGAAGCTTCTGCCCCTCGCCGAAAAGCGCGGCGTCACGCTCCAGATGGAGCTGCTCAATTCCAAGGTGAACCACAAGGACTACATGTGCGATCACACCGCCTGGGGCGTCGAGCTCGCGAAGAAGCTCGGCTCGGATCGCTTCAAGCTCCTCTACGACATCTACCACATGCAGATCATGGAGGGCGATGTCATCCGCACCCTGAAGGACAACGCCGCCTACATCGGCCACTACCACACCGCCGGCAACCCCGGCCGCAACGAATTCGAGCCGCAGGACCAGCAGGAGCTCAACTACGGCCCCATCATGCGCGCCATCAAGTCCACCGGCTACAAGGGCTTCGTCGGCCAGGAATTCCTCCCCAAGCGCGACCCGCTCGCCTCGCTCCGCGAGGCCGTGAAGTTGTGCAACGTGTGAAGCTCGATCCCACGCTGAAGAAATTCCTGCGCTTCGGCCTCATCGGCTGCGGCGCCCTCGCCGTCGTCTCGGCCGTGGTGAACCTGATCGCCGTCGTCCAACTGATCGACGCCGCCGAGGAGCAGTCCCTCGGCCTCACCCGCCGCGATTTCTACCTCACCTACGGCGTGATCGCCGCCTTCGGCCTCGGCCTGATCGCCGCCGGCCTCATCCTCGGCCGCGAGCCGCGCAGCGGCCCGAAATAAACCGCCGCTTTGGAAGGCTGCCGCCCGTCGGTCCGGCACCTGCGGGATCGCGGCTATCACGTCCGTCGCACGACAACGTTGGCAACGCCCTCTTTCCCGTTCGCCTCTTAAGCCCGAAGCTCGCGCCGCCCTGATCGGGCTTCGCTCCGACCTTTGCGCCTTAGCGTCTTCGCGCTTCATCCAGTTTGGCCCGCCATCCGTGCCGATCCGCGAAATCTGTGGTTAAAAATCCTTCGCGATTAAAATCACCCACGCACCCCTTACGTACATCCCCCGCCACGCCGGTCTTGCGCTCAGCTCGCAGCTCTCAACTCTCAGCTTTTCCAGCCATGATCCAGCTGCGCGACCTGCGTAAAGACTTCGGGGGCAAGACGGCCGTCAACGGCGTCGACCTTCGCGTCGCGCGCGGGGAAAAAGTCGTCCTCCTCGGCCCCAGCGGCTGCGGCAAGACCACGCTGCTCCGCATGATCAACCGCCTTGTGAAGCCCACGTCGGGCAGCGTGTGGTTCGATGGCGTCGACACCGCCAAGCTCGACGACGTCGAGCTGCGCCGACGTATCGGCTACGTGATCCAAGGCGGCGGCCTCCTGCCCCACCGCACCGTGCGCGAAAATATTTTCACCGTCCCCCGTCTGCTCGGCTGGTCGCGGCAGAAGTGCGAGGATCAGCTCTTCATCATCAAGGCCATCCTCTGGCTCTTCGACGGCTGGTTCGATTGTTTCCCGCACGAGCTCTCCGGCGGTCAGCGCCAGCGCGTCGCCCTGGCCCGCGCGCTCATCGCCGATCCGCCCGCGCTGCTGATGGACGAGCCCTTTACCGGACTCGACGCCGTCACGCGCCAGCTCATCCGCCGCGAGGTGCGCGATCTCTGGACCCTGCGCAACAAGAGCGTCGTCCTCGTGACGCACGATATCACCGAGGCCTTTGAGTTCGGCGACCGCATCGCCCTCATGTCGCCCGGCCGTATCGAGCAGGCCGGCACACCCGCCGAGCTGCTCTTCCGTCCGCAAAATGCGTTCGTGAAAAACTTCTTCGATCAGAGCGACCGCATGCTCCACGAGTGGCAAGCCGTGCGCCTGCGCGACCTCGATCTGCCCGATGATCCCGCCACCGCCGGCGCCACGCCCACCCGGCTCGGCTTGCCGCCCTCCCACACCGTCGCCGAAGCCGTCGCCGCCCTCAGCGGCGATGCCTCGCGCAACAGCCAGCTCTTTCAATCCTTTCATCACTACAAGGCCGCCCACCGCAGCGCGCCCGCTCCCACGGAGGTGAAGCCGTGAACTTCGCCGCCCTCCGCGACTTCCTCGCCATTCACCGGACGGAACTGCTCTCGCGCACGTTTGAGCACATCGAGCTCGTCGCACTCGCGCTCGCCGCCGCCGCCGCGATCGGCATCCCGCTCGCCGTCATGCTGCGCCGCACCCAAGCGGGAGCCGCCGCGTTCCTCGGGCTCGCCAGCGTCGTGCAGACGATCCCCAGCCTCGCCCTGCTGAGCTTGATGCTGCCGCTCTTCGGCCTCGGCCGCAACAGCGCCGTCGCCGCGCTCTTCCTCTACGCCCTCCTTCCCGTCATTCGCAATACCCTCGTCGGCCTCGATAACGTCTCGGCGAGCGTCGTGGATACCGCGCGGGGCATGGGCATGAATGGTCTCCAACTTTTCTGGACGGTGGAGCTCCCGCTCGCCCTGCCGACGATATTCGCCGGCCTGCGCACCGCCGCCGTCATCAGCGTCGGCGTCGCCACGCTCAGCGCGCTCGTTGGCGCCGGCGGCCTCGGTGTCTTCATTTTCCGTGGCGTCGCCAACAATCAACCGTCCGTGGTCATCCTCGGCGCCGTGCCCGCCGCGTTGCTCGCGCTCGTGATCGACGGCCTCCTGGCCTTTTCCGAGCGCAACATGCTCCGGCACACCTGGCGCGTCGTCACCATCAGCGCCTTGCTGCTCGGGATGAGCCTGATCTTCGCGTGGCGCACCGCCCCCAAGGACACGCTGCTCTTTGGTTTCCCCACCGGCTTCGTCCAACGCGCCGACGGTTACGAAGCCTGGCGGCAACACTACCAGCTCCCGCCGGTGCGCTACAACGAATTCGACCTTAACCTCCTCTACAGTTCGGTCCGCAACGATGAGATCGATGTCGCCATCGGCACGGCCATCGACGCCCGCGTGGAGATGCTCGGTCTCCGCACCATCGAGGACGACCGCCAGTTCTTCCCGCACTACGACGCCGCCGTCCTCGCCCGCCAGCAGCTCTTCCAACGCATCCCCGCCCTGCGCCCTTTGCTCGACAAGCTCAACGGCTCCCTCTCCACCAACACCATGCGCAGCCTCATCCGCCGCGTGGAGCAGGATCACATCACGCCCGAGCAAGCCGCCCGCGACTTCCTCCGCGGGTGGACCAAGGCCAACGGCATCGACTGGGAAGAGGGCAAGGCCGTCGTCAAACGCGCCGACTTCGAGACCGCCGATATCGTGATCGGCGCCAAGACCTCGACCACCCACTACGTCATGGGGCGCATCCTCGAGCAATTGATCGACGGCGCCACCGGCTGGAACGCCCAGTTGAAATCCGGCCTCGGCAGCACCGCGATCTGCTTCGAGTCCCTCCAGCGCGGCGACATCGATCTCTACCCGGAGTACAACGGTATGCTCGCCGTCACCATCTTCCACATCGGCGCCGAGCCCACCGCCCTCGAGCGCCTGCGCGACGGCCCCCAGCTCAACATCTGGCTCAAGGCCGAGCTCGCCCGCCACTACAACTTCGAGTGGATGCCACCCCTCGGCTTCAGCAGCAGCTACTGCCTCCTCGTCCGCGAAGACGACCCGCGTTTCAAAAACATCAAAACCATGTCCGAGCTCTCCGAGATGCTGAAGCACTAGAGCAGTTTCATAAAAACTGTCGCCGGTATTTTCTGGTAGCCGCGAGCGTGAGCGAGTGGACGCGTACCACCGCTCGCTCCCATTCGCGCTACGACTTTATTCAATACGCCCTAGCTCCCCGTGGCTGCGGCCTCCTGGCCTCGGCCCATCTAGCTTTAACCGTAGTTAGCTGAGACGTCCGGGGTAGCGCCCGTCTCTGACTGGCGCAGTCGGGGGTCAGACTATCAACCAGGTTCCCTTCGCCCGCCTCCGCCCCGAAGTCCTCCCTTTCCTTTTTTGCGCCTTCTGTGCCTTTTTGCGGCAACCGATTGACTCCATCCGTGGATAAAAACCACACACCCCATTTCTTTCGCGTGTTGAGTGTGTTTCGTGGGCCCCTTCCGGCTCTCGGCTCTAGACTCTAAGCTCTCAGCTTCGACCCGCCTGCACTCTCTCAACTCTCAACCCTCATCTCTCAACTTCCCCCTCATACCGATACCCCACCCCATGCACCGTCACGATTGAAACGGGCTCCTCCGGCGTCACCTCGATCTTCTTCCGCAACTGCGCCACGTGTTGATCCAGCGTCCGCGTCGTGCCGAAGTACGCCACGCCCCACACCGTATTGAGCAGCGCATCGCGCGTCAGCACCTCGCCCGGATGCGCCGCAAACACCTCCGCCAGCCTCAACTCCCGCGCCGTCAGTTCGCTCACGCGGCCCGCCACCTTCGCCGTGAATTTCCTCCGGTCGATCTCGCACCGCCCGAGCGAAAACTGCGGCGGCAGGTCCGCCCCCGCTCCGTCCGACTCCGCCGCCGTCGCCCGCGATCGCCGCAACAGCGACTCCACACGCGCCAGCAATTCGTGCACGCCAAATGGTTTCGTCACATAATCGTCCGCGCCGAGCTTCAGCCCCACCACCTTGTCCACTTCCTCGCCCTTCGCCGTAAGAAACAAGATCGGCACGCGCGAGCCCTTGGCGCGGATGTCGCGGCACACGTCGTAGCCGCTGGCCTTCGGCATCATCACATCGAGGATCACGAGATCGAATTTCCCCTGCGGAAAGACCTTCAGCGCCTGCGCGCCGTCCGTCGCGGCCGTCACCGCGTAGTCGTCGCTCTCCAGCGTCGCCACGAGGCCCAGGCGGATATTCGGATCGTCCTCGGCAATAAGAATTTTGGCTTTCATGGCAGACTTAGAATAAACACCGCGCCGCCGCCTTCGCGGGGCTCGTAATGGAGATCACCGCCGAGCCCGCGCGCGAGTTGCCGCGCGATGCTCAAGCCAAGCCCCGCGCCGCTTTTCTCCGCCGTCAGCGTGTCGTCCACTCGGTGAAATTTCTCAAATATCCGCTCCGCATGCGCCGCCGGCACACCCGCCCCGCGATCCAGCACGCGCACCTCGGCCCCCGCGCCCTCGCGCCTGAGTTCTACCGTCACCTCGCCGCCTTCGCCCGCGTACTTGCAGGCGTTGTCGATCAGGTTGAGCACGATCTGCTCCAGCGCATCGCGATCCGTGTTCACCACGACCTGTTCCTCCGGAAAATCTTTTTTCAACGTCAGCCCTGCTTCCGCGACGCGCGGACTGTGCGCCTCGATCAATGCTCCGAGCTCCGCCCCGAGATCCACCGCTTCGCTCGTGTACTTTTTCTTCCCCTGCTCGAGCCGGCTGAAATCGAGCACATTGTTCACCAGCCGCGCCAGCCGCTGCGTCTCGCGCCCGATCGTCCGCAAATAGTCCCCGCCCTGCTCCCGGTCGCGCACCCGCCCCTGCTCTAGCAATTCCGCGTAGAGGCGAATCGTCGTGAGCGGCGTCTTAAACTCGTGCGATACATTCGCGACGAACGAGGTCTTCTGCGCCGCTTCCGCCTCGCTCCGCCGCGCATCGTGCAACAGCAACGCTCCACCCGAGAGAATCGCCACGATAAAGCTCCCGACCAACAGCGCCCCCACGACAAAAAAAGCCCCGCCCTTCCCGCCGCCCTCAGTCGTCAAATCGACGAGCCCCACCACTTCCCACCCGGGCATCAAAGTGGCCGAGAGCGGCACGCGGACCGTATCCAGATTGTCATTAAATTTTCCGGCTTCGTCCGCCACCGCTGCCTCGCCACGGCTCGGGCTGCTCGCCATGCGCGAAAACAATCCTCCCTCGCGATACGCCTGACTCTGCCGCACCACGCCCGCCTCGCGCACCTCAAACGCATTCGCCATGTCGCCGTCACGCGGCAGCAGTTCCCCGAAGCGCGCCACGATGCTCGATAGGTTCACCTCCACCCCCACCACTCCGCCAAAGCTCGGCTGCCGCCAGCCGACCATGTGCATGATCGATCCCTCGCGCCACGAAGCCCAGCCCTTGCGCTCCGGCACGGTGATGATCGCGGGTGCCTGCGATTTTTTCTGCGCCTCGTTGGTAAACTGGTTGCTGCGCGCTACTTCTTGCAGGCTGTTTCGCAGGCTGAGATTCTGCCCCACGTTGGAACTGATATCTTTGCGCTGCTGCTGGTTAGACTCGCTTTCCTTATATTGCTCACGCTTCGCGCCCTGCTGCTGCCAAGGTACTCCCTGCACCAGCCACGTCACGAGCCAGCGCCGTTCCGCCGGCACCGTGGGCCGCGCGACGCGGCCATCGACCCCAAGGCGAAACGTAGACTTCACCAGCGCATTCTCTTTGCCCCACGAGTTTAGGAATTCATCCGTCCCCGTCGCCGGGGCTTGGTCGAGTGTCGCCATGAGTCCGCTCTGCACGTCACCGATCAAAAGCTCCACGCTCTCCGCGATCTGCCGCGCGCGCGTCGCCACCGTCTCGCGCCGCAGCGCCGCCACCTCCCGCGCCTGCTCGTCGAGCCGCGCTTGCTCCCGCCGCAGCAGATACAGCGCCCCCACGCCCACCGCCAGCGTGGGCAGCAACAGCAGGAGCCAATACAGCAAGATGCGACGCGACGGGGCAGGCACGGTGGAAGGGTGTTCTCACGGCAGGCCGTAAGTCAAAGGCGCGGTGAAGTGACCCAGGGTAGCGCCAGTCTCCGACTGGCGCAGTTGGGCATCGGACCATCCCCAGCGGGCCACCCGCGCCCCAGCCACCGCAGTCCAAGTCTTCATTTCTTTTGCGCCTTCTGTGCCTCTTTGCGGCTACAATTTGACTTATGCTATCCGCCCGCGCTCAGGGCCGTACCTCGGTCGCCGCACTCGACGCCGCACTGCCGAAAGCCTGCTGCCGCTGCGTCTGCAAATTCTCGGCGCGATAGGTCTTCCGTTGCGAGTTATCGAGTCCCTCGCGCTCGAGGCGGTCGGCTTCCTTCTTGTTCGCCTCGGTCACCTCGCGCACGGCGCTATTGCTAAACCGGCCGGCCATCACTTCGAGAGCAGAATTCCGCTCGCGAAACTGCTTCGCCGCCTCGTCGCGGCGCTGCGCATCCACGAGCGAAACGGCCTGGTCTTTCGCCAGCGCCGTCACGTTGACCGCATAGTCCGTCTGCACTTGGCGATTCGCCGCGGCCACGACTTCCGCCTCCGTCTTCGTAAACCGCGCTGAACTCCGCGCCACGACATTTGCCGAGCGCTGCGTCGCCGCATCCTCAAAGACCAGTGTGGCCTTCGCGACTTCGCGCTCCTCGCCGGCCCGGCTCGATGCCACCTCCACTTCAAGCAGCGCAAACTTCTCCTGCCCGCCGTAAAGCTGGTTCAGCTCGAACACCGCGGTCTGCCCGTGAATCGAGCCCTCGCGACCCACAAACGCCAGCGGCCGCACGCCAGCCGGCAACTCGATGGTCACGACCACCCGGCGCGCCACCACACTCAACACATCGCCCAGCTCCGCGTTGAAGATCGCCGCGAGGTCGCGGCTGCTCGACACGAAGTACGTGTTGCCATCGCTCTTGCCCGCGAGGCGGGTCATGAGGTCTTCGTTGTAGTCGAGGCCGAGGCCAATCGTGCTGACCGAGATATGCTCCTTCATCAGCGATTGGCCGAGGCGGGCGAAATCATCCGGCTTGCTTGGCCCTTTGTTCGCGAGGCCGTCCGAGAGGAGCAGCACGCGGTGGGTGTAGCGGCGGTCTTCGAGATTCTTGCGCAGCTCGGCCACGCCTTGCGTTACGCCGGCGTAGATCGCCGTGTTGCCGCGCGGATAGATCGAGCGGATGCGCGCCTCGGCTGCGCGCGAATCGCCGACGCGCATCGCCGGGATGAGCGTCTCCACTTCATGGTCGAAAACGACGAGCGAGAAAATGTCATCGTCCGCGAGTCGACGCACGGCCTCGATGGCCGCCGCCTTGGCGTTTTCCATCTTGTCGCCCGCCATCGAGCCGGAACGGTCGAGCACGAGCGTGAGATTGATCGGCGCGCGCTTTTCCGGCCGCGTGATCCGCGCGCCATCGAGCGCGATCTTTACGACCGCGCGCTCCGTGCGGTCGGCGATGAGCACGGGCTTGTCGAGTTCGATCCGAAGGCGGACCGCCTCGTCGGTCGACTTGGCCGACAACGAGGGAGCGAACAGCGAGGCCACACCGACGAGCGCGGCGGCGAGAGCTGGCAAAAACGAGGCGAGGTGATTTTTCATGATGAGTGCGATTTGACGCGGCCATTGAACCACAAAGTGCTCGGCAGGTTGTCACGGTCCCGTCAGCCAATTGTCAGGGATTTGTCATGCGTTTGTTCGTGGACCTCTCACCCGCCCTCACCCGCTCTGGACAAACAGCGGCCGTCCGCCGTTAAGTAATCTATCGAGTGGGCCCGCCCGCTTGCGCGCCCACCATGGAAGACACTGTTCCCTCCGCTCCGGCCACCTCATGGTGGCGACGTCTGTTGCGTGGGGCCGTCCTCGATATCACGCCGCTACGGCTCTATCGCGACTACCGCCTGCTCTTCATCGGCCAGTTCGTTTCCGCCTTCGGGTCGGCGATCACGTTCGTTGTCCTGCCGTGGCAGATGTACCAACTGACCAAGTCCACGCTGTCGGTCGGCCTGCTCGGGCTCGCGGAGTTCTTTCCGATGTTTGCGCTTTCGTTTGCCGGCGGCGCGCTCGCCGATGCCATTGATCGCCGTAAACTCATCCTCATCGCCGAGTGCGGCCTCGCGCTCTGCTGCGTGATGCTCGCGGTCAATGCCGCCCTGCCCCAGCCGCGCGTGTGGGTGCTCTTTTTCGGCGCGTCGTGGTTCGCCGCGTTCAACGCCATTCACCGCCCCTCACTCGAATCGCTCACGCCCAAGCTCGTCGCACCCCAGCACCTGCCCGCCGTCTCCGCCCTCGCGAGCCTGCGCAGTTTCACCTTCGTCGTCGGCCCTGCCCTCGCCGGGATGATTGCCGCCGCTTTTGGCGCGGCCGTGGCCTTCACGATTGATCTCACGACGTACCTCGTCGCGATCACCACGCTCCTGCTGATCCGGTCGGTCCCCGTTCCCGCCACCGCCGCGCGGCCCGGCGTGGCCGCCATCCTCGAGGGCCTGCGCTACGCCCGCCACCGGCCCGAATTGCTCGGCACTTATCTCATCGATATCATCGCGATGTTCTTCGCCATGCCCATCGCGCTCTTTCCCGCGCTGGCGGAGAGCTTCGGCGGCGCCTCGGTCGGCCTCTTCTATTCGATGCTAGCGGCGGGCCCGCTCCTCGTCTCGCTCACCTCGGGCTGGACTGCCCGCGTGCAACGCCACGGCCTCGCCATCATCGTCGCGGTCGTCGTGTGGGGCCTCGCCATCGTCGGGTTTGGCAATGCCCACAGCGTCTGGCTCGCCCTCGTCTTCCTCCTCCTCGCCGGCGCCGCCGATGGCGTGAGCGGCATCTTCCGCATGACGATCTGGAATCAAACCATCCCCGACCGCCTCCGCGGCCGCATGGCCAGCATCGAAATGGTCAGCTACCTAACAGGCCCGTATCTCGGCAACGCGCAGGTGGGCTTCACCACCACGCTCCTCGGCCTCCGCACCGGTATCGCCTGCGGCGGCGCCGCATGTGTGGTCGGCGCGGGTGTACTTACTCTCCTCCTTCCCGGCTTCCTCCGCTACGACGCCCGCGCCGGCCTCGCGCGCAAGCAAGCCGAAGAGGCAGCCACCCGTTAGCCAATAAGCTAATTATTTAACCGCGAAGCTCGCTAAGAAACGCAAAAATGAAACGCGATCTTCGCGCTTCTTCGCGTCCTTCGCGGTTCCTTCCGGTTCTAATTGTATCACAGTGCCGCGAGCAGCTTGCGCAGGGTCTCGTCGACGAGCTTCGGGTTGGCCTTGCCCTTCGCCGCTTTCATGATCGAGCCCTTGAAGGCGTTGATCGCGGTTTCCTTGCCCGACTTAAATTCGGCGACGGCTTTCGGATTGGCGGCGATCGCATCGCGGCACCACTGCTCGAGTTCGTCGGTGTTGGTCGGCGCGGCTTTTAATCCCTTCTTGTCGGCAATAGCCTCGGGCTGGTCGCCGGTGGCGGCCATCTCGATGAAGATTTCCTTGGCCGCATTGGTGAGCACCGCGCCGGAGTCGACGAGCTTCACGAGCGCCGCGAGGTGAGCCGGGGTAACTTTCGACTCCGCGAGCGAGAGCTTCGCCGCCGCGAGTTCGCGGAGCAGATCGTTAACGATCCAGTTGCCCACGGCCTGGGCCTTGGCGATGCCCGCGATCTTCACTGCCGACTCGAAGTAATCCGCCAGCTCACGATCCCACACGAGGACCGAGGTCAGCGTGTACGGTAGGCTGTAGTCTTTTTGAAAGCGCCGCTGCTTGTCGAACGGCAGCTCGGGGCACTCGGCTTGGATGCGCGCCTTCCACGGCTCGTCCACCTTCACAGGCATGAGGTCGGGATCGGGGAAATAACGATAATCGTGCGCCTCTTCCTTTGAGCGGAGCGACTGCGAGGTGCCGGTCTGGCCGTCGTAGTCGCGCGTCTCCTGCACGATAGTCCCGCCGCGCTCGATCACGCCGAGCTGGCGCTTGATCTCGTGCTCGATGCCATCGCGCACGAAGGAAATGGAGTTCAGGTTCTTCAGCTCCACCTTCGTGCCGAGCTTGGTCTGACCCACGGGGCGGATGGAGATGTTGGCATCGCAGCGGAGCTGGCCCTTCTCCATGTCGCAATCGGAGATGCCGCCGTAGATCATCGTCGCGCGAAGCGAGGTGAGGTACGCGTACGCTTCATCGGCGGTGCTCATCGCGGGATCGGAGACGATCTCCATCAGCGGTGTGCCCGCGCGATTATAGTCCACGAGCGAATCGCTCGCGCCGTGGTTAAGCTTGCCCACGTCTTCCTCGAGATGGATACGGGTGAGCGGGATCTTCTTGTGCTCGCCCATCACATTGCGCGCGGAGCCGGGCAACTCGATCTCCACCTCGCCGCGCAGGCAGATCGGCTGATCGTACTGCGAGATCTGATAATTCTTCGGCGAGTCCGGATAGAAATAGTTTTTGCGGTCCCACTTGCACACGGGCGCGATCTCACAGCCGAGCAACAGCCCGGCCTTGATGATCGCATCGAGCGCCGCCTTGTTCATCACCGGCAGCGCCCCAGGCAGCGCGAGCACGACAGGATCGGTCAGCGTATTCTCCTCGCGGCCGTAACCGGCGGCGACGCGGGTGAACATCTTCGACTGAGTCTTGATCTGGACGTGGACTTCGAGACCGATGACAGCTTCGTAATTCATGGTGTTATTTCACAGAGAGCACGGAGAGCCACAGAGGCTCACAGAGCAAGGCGCCGAATACCCCGCGTAAGGACAGTTGAACGAAAATTAAGCAAGAGCCCGATGTGGCAGCGCTGAAATTTTAAGTAGGTCAGAAGCTGCGCATCATGGACATCCAGCAGAGCATCGACGGTTTTTATTTCGACGACGACCAAGCCACCCACGAGGAAATCGAGACGATAAGCATCCTCAACCACGAGGTTCTTGTAGATGACGGCGCAGGGCTTTTGTTGCTCGAATTCTATTTTCCTCAAACTCAATTCATGCGCCAGAGCGTACTGATAAGCTGACTCCAGCAGCCCAGGCCCAAGCTCTCGGTGCACCTCGATGGCGGCACCAATCACCTGCTCGGTGAGCTGATTGATTTTGTCGGTCATCTCTGTGGCTCTCTGTGACTCCTCCGTGTTCTCTGTGTAACCAATCAGAGCGCAGGATAACGCGAACTCCAATCGTGCGCTTGTTCGTAGCTGCGGGCGATGGAGAGGAGGTCGGCTTCTTTGAAGGGTTGGCCGATGAGTTGGGCGCCGATGGGGAGGCCACTCTGGGTGAAACCGCACGGAAGACTGAGGCCGGGGAGGCCCGCGAGGTTTACGCCGATGGTGTAGATATCGAGGAGGTACATCGCGAGCGGGTCGGCCTTCTCGCCGATCTTAAACGCCGGCACCGGCGACGTGGGCGTGAGGAGCGCATCGACGTCGCGAAAGGCGTTGAGGAAATCCTGCCGGATGAGCGTGCGGACTTTCTGTGCGCGGAGATAATACGCGTCGTAGTAGCCGGAGCTCAGCACGTAGGTGCCGAGGATGATGCGGCGTTTCACCTCGGGGCCGAAGCCCTCGGCGCGCGATTGGAAATAGAGGTCGACCACGTCCTTCGCCGCGGTCGAGCGGTGGCCATAGCGGATGCCATCGTAGCGCGCGAGATTCGACGACGCCTCGGCGGTCGCGATCACGTAATAGGTATCGAGGCAGTACTGCGTGTGCGGCAGCGAGACCTCACGGATTTCGCAGCCCTGCGATTTGTAGTACGCGATGGCCTTTTCGACCGCCGCGCCGATCTCGGGGTCGAGACCTTCGCCGAAATATTCTTTTGGAATGCCAAGCTTCCAAGGACCCTTTTTCGCGGTCACAGCCGCGCGATAATCCGGAATCTCCGTCTTGAACGACGTCGAGTCCCGCTCGTCATGGCCGGCAATGGCGCCGAGCACGATGGCCGCATCCTCGACCGTGCGCGCAAACGGCCCGATCTGGTCGAGCGACGACGCGTAAGCGATCAAACCATAGCGAGAGACGAGGCCGTAAGTGGGCTTGAGCCCCACCACGCCGCAGAGCGCCGCCGGCTGGCGAATCGATCCACCCGTATCGGAGCCGAGCGTCGCAATGGCCTCGCCCGCTGCGAGCGCGGCCGAGCTGCCACCGGACGAGCCGCCGGGCACGCGCGTCGGGTCCCAAGGATTCCCCGTCGGGCCGAACGCCGAATTCTCCGTCGACGAGCCCATCGCGAACTCATCGCAATTCAACCGGCCCCAGAGCACCGCGCCGGCCTTTTTCAACTTCGTCGTCACCGTCGCATCGTACGGCGACACGAAATTCTTGAGCATCTTGCTCGAGGCCGTGAGCGGCTGACCGGTGACCGCGATCACATCTTTCAACCCGATGGGAATACCCTCGAGCGGCCCGCTCGCTTGCCCCGCCGCGCGGCGGGCGTCGGACGCCGCAGCCTGAGCGAGCGCATCGGCTTCATCGCACGAGTTAAACGCATGCACGCGCGGCTCGACGGCCTTGGTGCGCGCGATGACGGCCTGCGTGAGCTCGACCGACGTGAGCTTCTTCGCGTCGAGAGCCGCCGCGAGCGAAGTGATGGATTGATGGAAAAGTTCGGAAGACATGGCGGGGCTCACTCGACGACTTTGGGCACGACGATCATGTTTTGCCGCTGCGCCGGCGCATTGCGCAGCGCATCCTCGACCGCGAGGCCGGGCTGCGCGACATCCGCCTGCCAGACATTATAGACCGGCGAGGCGTGCGCGGTGGGCTCGACGCCCGTGACATCGACCTTGCCGAGCTGCTCGATGTGGTGGAGCACGTCGCCGAGTTGCTGGGAAAACTTCGCCTTCTCCTCGGGCGTGAGCGCGAGGCGGGCCAGCTTGGCGATGTGGTCGATGTTGAGTTGCGGCGCGGAGGACATGACGGGGAAAGTAGCGAGTAGTGAGTAGCGGGTAGCGAGTAGAAAGGCGGCGGTAGAGTGGGCCGGGATTTTCGCGGGAGAGAGTAGCGACCGAGATGCTCGCTAATCAGTGACCGCTACTCGCTACTGTTATTACTTCCGGATCTGCCAGGTGGTGGTCTTGGCGACTTCGTCCTGAATCTTGTTGAAGACGACGTTGACCTCGTCGTCCGTGAGCGTGCGGTCGGGGGCCCGGAAGACGAAGGAGAACGCGAGGCTCTTCTTCCCCTCGGGCATGCCCAGCCCGGCGTACACGTCGAAGGCGCTCACGCTCTCCAACGCGAAAGCAGTGCCGACCGCCGCGCGAGCGAGCTTGGCGAGGGTCTTCTGCACCTCGCTCGCCGTCGTCGCGGCATCGACCACGAGCGCGAGATCGCGCAGGGCGACGGGCTGCAAGCTGAAGTCCGCATAGCGCCGGCGCGTTGCGTCGCTGCTGAGCTTCTCCGGCAGAATCGCGAATTGCCCCGCGTACACTTTGCCCTCGATGCCGAGCGACTTGAGATGCGCGAGGCTGAGCAACCCGCAGCGCGCCACCCAGCCGCCGAACTCGATCACGCCGGCGCTCGCTGCGTGGCCCGCCTGCCAGCCAAAGGCCGGCTCCGCCACCGCTGTGAGCGGCTGGCGCGCGAAGTCGATGCCCGCCGCCGTCGCCAGCGCGGACACGAGATGCTTCGTCGTGTAAAAATCCGCCGGCTCACGCTTGAGCCAAGTGCGTTCGCCCACCGGCTCCGCAATGATAAACGCCACCGCCACGCACTCCACCTTCTCGCCCTTGCGGTCGATGAAAATGCGGCCCGTCTCACACAAGCGCGAGGCCGCGACCCCGCGCGATTGGTTAAGCTTCAGCGATTCGAGGAGACCGCTCACGAGCGTCGGACGCAGGTGCGACTGGTCTTCGACAAACGGATTCGCGAGCGCGAGACCCGGCGCGCCCGCCGTATCGACCCACGCGGTCAGCTCCTTGGCCGGACGCAACGTGTAGTTCACACACTCGTGAAAATCATGGCCGACCAGATAGTCCGTCACGCGGCGGTTGAAGAGCACGATGGGATCGTCGTCATTCACCAATCCGGGCGATTGCACCACCGTCGCAGGAATTTTCTCCGTGCCGTAGAGGCGCAGCACTTCCTCGACGAGGTCGATGGGGCGGTCGAGATCGTCGCGCCAGCTCGGGATGCCGACGGTCCACGCCGGGCCGCGATTCGGCCGCTCGGTTTGCTCCTCGCGGTTGATCGTAAACTCGAGAGCCTCGAACGCCGCGCGCATATCCGCCGCCGGCACATCGAACCCCAGCTTCTCCGTGATATAGTCGTGCGTCACGACGATCTCGCGCTGCCACGGCACATCGCCGCCGACCTTGAAGGCCGGGCCGACGACTTTGCCGCCGGCCGTCTCGACGATGAGGTCAATTGCGCGCCACGCATTTTCGAGCGTCGCATGCGGATCGACGCCGCGCTCGTAGCGATACGACGAATCCGACGACAGCGCGAGTTGCCGCGACGTCGCGCGGATCGACTGGCGATTGAAAATCGCGCACTCGATCACGAGGTCGGTGGTATCCGCGCTCACGCCGGAATTTTCCCCGCCCATGATGCCCGCGATCACGACGGGCTTCTGCGCATCGGCGATCACGAGCATGCGCGAAGTGAGCGCGCGCTCCTTGCCATCGAGCGTGGTAATCTTTTCGCCCTCCGCCGCGCGGCGCACGACGATCTGCGCGCCGCCGAGCTTCTTCGCGTCAAACGCGTGCAACGGCTGCCCGGTCTCGAGCATCACGTAGTTGCCGACATCGACGACATTGTTGATGGGGCGAAGGCCCACGGCGGACAAGCGCTGCTGCAACCACGCCGGACTCGGCCCGATCTTCACGCCGGAGACCACATAAGCCGTGTACAGCGGGCAATCCTCGGGCGTCTCGACGCGGACGGAGCTGAGCAGATCAGGAAGCGCCGGGGCATCGCTTACGTCGCCGCGGAAATTTTCCTGCGGATACTTCAGCGGCAACTTGAACCACGCCGCGAGCTCGCGCGCGATCCCGAGGTGCGATTGGCAGTCGGGCCGATTCGGCGTGATCTCGATGTCGAACACGGTGTCACCCGCCGGCAGCACTTCATTGATCGGCGTACCAAGTGCCGGAGTGCCTTCGAGAATGAGCAAGCCATCGCCCGCCGGCAGGCCGATCTCATCGGGACCGCAGAGCATGCCCTGCGACTCGTGGCCGTACTTCTTTGACGCCGTGATCTTGAAATCACCGGGCAGCACCGCGCCGGGCAGCGCGACCGGCACGCGGCGACCGGGGTCGCAGTTGTGCGCACCGCACACGATGCTCTTCACTCCACCGGCCGGGCCGACGTCGACCGTGCACAGCGAGATTTCCTTTTTCGGATTCGGAATCTTCGTGCGCGTGAGGATCTCGCCGACGACGACGTGATCGAGCTTGGGCGCCCCCGTATTGAGGATGCCCTCGACCTCGAAGCCGAGAAAAGTGATGGCGCGGGAGATCTCGTCGTTAGACGCAGTGAGATCGATGTAGTCGCGGAGCCAGTTCAGGGAGATTTTCACAGGGAGAGACGATAGAATTTTTGACCACGGATTTCACGGACGACACGGATGAAAGCAGGATTATCCGTGCCCATCGGTGTGATCCGTGGTTAATTTTCTCAGGCAAATTGCTTCAGGAACCTCAGGTCGTTTTGATAAAAATACCGGATGTCATCGATGCCGTAGAGGAGCATCGCAAGGCGTTCGAGGCCCATGCCGAAGGCGTAGCCGCTCCACACGTCGGGATCGTAGCCCACTTCGGAAAAGACCGTGGGATCGACCATGCCGCAGCCGCCGATTTCGATCCACGGTTTCTTCACCTTGGGCAGGTGCGTGGCGGTGAGATCGACCTCGAAGCTGGGCTCGGTGTAGCCGAAGTAGTGCGGGCGGAACCGCGTCTTCGTGTCCTTGCCGAGGAGCGAGGCGAAGATGTAGTCGAGCAGCGCCTTGAGGTCGCGGACGGTCACGTTCTTGTCGACGTAGAGGCACTCGAGCTGATGGAAATTCGCGCTGTGCGTCGCGTCCGTGGTGTCGCGGCGATACACGCGGCCCGGCGAGACGATGCGGATCGGGGGCTTGCCCTTCAGCATCGTGCGGATCTGCACCGACGAGGTGTGCGTGCGGAGGAGATATTTTTCGTCCGGTACCTTTTTCGAGACATTCGAGAAACGCGACGTGGTCGGGAAATAAAACGTGTCTTTCTCGTCGCGCGCCGGGTGATCGGGCGGGGTGTTGAGCGCGTCGAAGCAGTAGTACTCGGTCTCGACCTCCGGGCCGTCGGCGACGGTAAAGCCGACCTTGCGCAGGATGCGGCACATCTCCTCGCGCACGAGCGTGAGCGGGTGATAGGTGCCGGGGCCGACGTCTGGCGAGGGCAGCGTGGGGTCGACGGCGGGCCCGAGCTGGGCCGCGAGCTCGGCGGCGCCGATCTGTGCGAGCGCGGCGTCGAGCAGTGCCTGCACCTGGCCCTTGGTCTCATTGATGAGCTTGCCGAGCGCGGGACGCTGCTCCTTCGGTACGGCGCCCATCTGCTTCATGAGCGCGGTGAGCTCGCCATTGGGACCGACGTAGCGCGCCTTGGCGGCCTCAAACTCGGGGCGCGTCTTGAGCGCGGCGAGTTCCGGGGTGGCCTTGGCAACGAGGGCGGAGAGTTGGTCTTGCATGAAAATGAAAAAATTCGATTCAGGTATCTTTCTGTTTCCTCTTTCTCTTCATCTTTATCCGTTCGAAAGCGGTTTGAGAGAAAGATGAAGAGAAAGAGGAAAGAGAAAGATTCAGGGCAGGAAAGCGGCGGGAGCGACTTATGCGCAAAAAAAGAGGACGGTGCTTCCTAGGAAGCCCGTCCTCTGGGGAGAAATCAGAGAGCGAGCCTGCCCGGCTCGCGTTGGATTTGCTTTAGGCCTTCTTCTTCGCAGCGGCGGCCTTGGCCTTCAACGCGTCCTGGGCTTTGGAGACCAGGCCGTTAAATGCCACCTCGTCATTGATCGCGAGGTCGCTCAGGACCTTGCGGTCGAGCGTGATATTGGCGGCGTGGAGGCCCTCGATGAAGCGGCTGTACGTGATGCCGGCAGCGCGGCAGGCAGCGTTCAAGCGCACGATCCAGAGACCGCGGAAATCGCCCTTCTTCTTGCGGCGGGCCGCATAGGCGTATTGCCAGGCGTGCTGGACAGCTTCTTTCGCGTAGCGGAAGAGCTTGGATTTATTACCGAAATAGCCCTTGGCGTATTTCAGTACTTTTTTGCGGCGCTTGCGCGACGCGGGGGAGTTTGTTGCACGAGCCATGTTGTGTAATTCCTTTTAGGTTAATCGCAGACAGGTCGGCTTAGTTCACCTGTCAGACGAAGTTTTGGTTGATGCCTTAATGCTCTAACAGCTTGATTTACAAGCCGAAGGGCAAAGCCCGCTTGAGGGCTTTGGCGTGGCCTTCAGCAACCAGCTTGTCACGAGAAGCACGACGTTTGGACTTCGTGCTCTTCGCGGAAAGCAAGTGCCGGAAGCCGGGCGTGCGGCGAATCAACTTTCCGCGAGCGGAGAGTTTGAAGCGCTTGGCTACGGACTTTTTGGTCTTTTGCATGGAGAGAGCGAACCAAAACAGAGATCGCGCGCCTCGATGGCAAGGGGAAAGTGTCGCGGACACGGCTCAATTTTTCCCGCGCCCGCTCCGCTCGCTCCACCCACCCTCCCCTTTCCCGCAGCTTGTCGCCCTCCTCGCCTCTTCACCCAACCTCCACTCGCCCCTAAGGGCCCGCCTATTCCGACCGCAAAGGCGCGATCACCACGTCTTCGGTCCGGCGCACCGCCGCGAGCAATTCCGAAACCGTGAAGGGCTTCCGCAAGATCTCTTGCACGCCGATGCGGCTGGCCTCGGCGGCCGGGGATTCGCCGGTCCCGCTTTTCGTCGAAATCGCGATCAGCCCGACGAGCGGATAATCCTGCTGGAGAGCTTGGATGACGTGCGTGGCCTCCGCATCGGAGACCGACGTATCCACCACTACAATATCCATCGGTTGCTCACGAACCAGCGCCAGGGCGTCGCGTCCCGCGCGGGCGCTCGAGACCGCATAGCCGGCCACCGAAAGCGCAGCGCAATTCGCGACGCGAGTACGTTCATCACCATCGATGACCAATATATTCAGCATGGGTTTTGGGTAACCAGCGACGAGGACCAAACGGGGGGTTATCCTCTTAACTGCGCCGCCGATTTCGAAGAACGTGCACACTCCGATGCGCATAACAAGCGCATGATTTAAAGTTTTTCACCTCAGCCCCCGCCGGGGACTTTTCCCATCAGGTTTTGCCCTACAGCGACGGGAAAATCGGTCTACCTCGTCGGCCATTTACCAGCCCACCGCCGCATTGGTCCGGCGGGGATCAGCAAAGCCAGTAAACGAGCCGTCGGGATTAATTTCGATGGCGTTGAGGCCGCCAAAATGCCGCCCCCGCCCCGGCGCTTCCGGCAACACGACCTTCCAGCCCCGACGCTCCATGCCACTCGCTTCCCCGGCGGGAAACGAGTCTTCCGCCTCAAAGGTCTCGGCCTCACCTGAGCGCACCGTTCCGGTAAAATGGATGCGCGTGTCGCCGATCACCTCGGCGAGCGGGCGATTGAAGACGAGGCGGTCGAGCAGGCCTTGCAGCATGGCCGTGGGAATGCGGGCGGCGCCCGGGATGCCGATGGCAAAGACCGGCTTGCCCCCGCGCAATACGATCGTCGGCGAGATGGTGCTGCGCGCGCGTTTGCCGGGCGCCGCGTAGTTAATGCTGTCGGAATTCGTGAACGTGAAATTGCTCATTGAATCGTTCAGCACCACGCCCGTGCCCGGCGGCACGACGCCCGCGCCGAAGTGCAGGCTCTGCGACTGGGTGGCACAGACGATATTCCCCGCCGCATCGGCCACGATAAAGTGCGTCGTCGCGGCCATCACGCTCTCGGTCCACGCGCCATCGTCGAGCCAGGTGGTCCGCTCATCCTTCGGCGGCGTGCGTGAAAAGGCCTTGGCGCGAATGTCGCGAATCGATTCCGGCGACACCAGCCGGTCGAAGTTGGCACGCGCTGCCGGGGCATCACCCACGAGTTGGGCCACCATCGGCTGCACCACGCGCCACACCCGGCCGATGCGGTCGAGATTATCCGCCGTGCGGAGCGGCCCACCGCCAAACGTCTCGTCTTCGAGGGCTTTCATCGCCGGCAAAAATGCCGCTGGCCCACTCGCCGGAGGCGGAGCAGCCACCAGGCGGTAACCGCGAAAATCCATCGCGACAGGCTCCGTGATCCGGGCCTCGTAATGGGACAGATCTGACAACGTCAGCACGCCGCCGCCCCGCTCGGAGGCCTTGACAATCGCCGCTGCGACCGCCCCGCGATAAAAGCCGTCGCGCCCCTGCTGGGCGTAGATCTCCATCGTGCGCGCGAGGTCCGGGTTGGGCAGCAGCGAGCCGATCAGCGGCAGTTTGCCATTGGGCAGATAGATCCGCGCGATCTCGGCGTCCCCTTGCCGCAGTTTCTTTTCCTGCTCCTCGATGAAATCGACCGTCTTCGGCAACACGCGGAAGCCCTCCCGCGCCAGCCGGATGGCGGGCTGCACATCGTCCGCCCATTTTCTCGCGCCCCACTTTTGATGCGCCGCCCACAGCCCCGCGGGCAAGCCGGGCACGCAGACCGCTCCGTAGCCATAGCTGCGATCCTCGCTGGGGCGCTGGCGGTAGGTGTCGACGTCGAGCGAGCCCGCGGCGTCCATCCCATCGACGACGTAGGTATGTCCGCTCTTCGCTTCATAATAGAGCAGCATGATCTTGCCACCGAGGCCGGAGCCATAGGGCTCGGCCACGCCGAGCGAGAGCGCCGTGGCCACCGCCGCGTCGACGGCGTTGCCGCCGGCTTTCAAAATCGTCACGCCCGCTTCAGCGGCCTGTGGGTGCGCCGCGACGACCATGCCATGCTGCCCCACCACCGGCTGAACCGTGACGGGCGTCGCCGCCGATAGCACGGCGACGAAGCAAAGCGACCAAATGGCGGAGCAAACGTGGGGCAGGCGTTTCACCCCTCACCCGTAGTAGAAAGCCCCGCTCCTCGGCGAGTCCTATAACACCTTATCCGCGCATAATATTCGCCAACAATTTCCTTCTCCGCGCGTCCCTACCGAATCGCCTCACTTCCGCTCAACCGCGCACCGGTCCC
Organism: Opitutaceae bacterium; assembly: GCA_965227745.1. Lineage (GTDB taxonomy): Bacteria > Verrucomicrobiota > Verrucomicrobiia > Opitutales > Opitutaceae > GAS368. The sequence goes on from OZ245769.1 coordinate 2,698,300, forward strand.
GTCGATTCGCGGACGATAAGTTCACCGGTGATCAACCGCACAACCGGTTTCGCCTTCGGCGGGGCATCGAGTTGGGCGAGGATGATCTCGGCCGCTGTTGCGATGGTCTCGTCGATGTTCTGATTGACGGTGGTGAGTGTGGGCATGGTTACGGCCGACACCGGCTGGTTGTTAAAGCCCGTCACCGAGATGTCCCGCGGCACCTTCACGCCGCCGTCTTGCAGTCCGCGCAGGGCCCCGATGGCGATTTCGTCGTTGAGCGCGAGGAGGGCGGTCGGGCAATGCGCGACTTGGAGGAAACTCCCCGCGAGTTTGCGGCCGTAGTCGAAGTCATTGTCGCGCTCGTGTAGGTGGTCGAGGGAGAGCGTGCACGTATCGAAATCCAGTCCCCGCGCGCGCAGCGCCGCATGGATGCCGGCCATGCGATCAAAGCGGGTGGCCGGGGCTTTGCCGATGCCCATGAGCCCAAAGGTCCGGTGCCCAAGGTCGAAGAGGTGGTTCATCACCGCTTCCATCGCCGCCGAGCGGTCGAGCGACACCGTGTGGGCGTTTTTGAGGCCGAAATGGTCGATCACGAGGTGCGGTGTGCCGTGCGCGATCAACTCCACGATCCGCGCCTCGATCTCCTCGCGATGAAAGTGCCCGATGAACACCACCGCCTCCACCCGCATCGAAAGAAAATGCCGCACCACCTCGCGGCCCGTTCCCGGGGTGAAGACTTCGATCAACGACGAGAAGCCCCGCGCGCGCAGGAGTTTCTGGAGCGTCGCGAGCTTTCGCACCGCCGGGGGCGTGAGCAAATCCTCCACGCAAATGCCGACCATCGAGGTGCGTTTGCCCTTTAGGTGCAAGGCGTGGGCGTTGGGCGTAAAGCCAGTCTCGGCCAGCGCGCGTTGCACGCGATCAATCGTCTTCTGCTTCAGGCCCGGCTGGCCATTGAGCACGCGCGAGACCGTCGTTCGCGCAAGGCCCACGTGGCGGGCGAAATCCGCCGTCGAGCGGAGCACGGGGGTGGGTTTGGTCTTCGCGAGTTTTGACACGGGCTGGAAACGGGGTCCCACCAGCATGGTGGCACCGTCTTTCCAGTGTCAATGACCCGACCCGTCGCGACTGCGCGACTTTTTATGCGACTTTAAGCGGCCTTGGCGGCGACCGCTTTGCGACAGCGGAGCAGCAGGGTTAGGCCGAGCATTCCCGCACCCGCGAGCATGGCGCTCGTCGCTGGTTCCGGGATCGCCGTCACCGAGGCCGCGAGACTGGCATCATCAAACAACGCCTGCGGGCTCGCCTGATTCACAAACGCCACCGCGATCGGCAACCCGAAGTACTCGCGGGCCGGGATGTAAGTGCCCGACACAAAATCGAACTGCGCGCTGGAGACCGTCGCCACTTGCGAAGCGAGGGGGATGAACGTCCCGCCACTGATCACGCCAATTTGAAACGCTCCCACCGTCGTCCCGCCCGCATCGGCGCGATGCCCGATGTAGCCGGAGAAAGTATAGACGGTATATTCGGAATAGGTCGTGGCGAGTTGCTGCACGAGGCCGCCGCCGCTATTTGCGTAGCCGACCTGGGGACCATTTCCAGGGTTCGGCGGCGTCGGAGTCGTAGGCACGAGCGACGCGTTAAAAATACCGGCCTCACCCGCCACATTCGTCGGCGACCAATTCGTCGCGGAAGGATTGTAATTTTCCCCCGGCGGCGGATTCGGCGTCTCGAAGCTCGCATTCTGAATCGGGATGATCGTCTGCGCCTTGGCCCCGGTGAACACAAGCACCACGAGCGCGGCCCACGCTAAATATCGCGTGATATCGCTGCGGTTGCCGGATACTCTGTGGGGGTAGGTGCTTGTGTTCATCGGTTTGCACCCGCGGAAAGCGGGTGCCCTATAGTCGCGCACCCCGTCCAGTGTCACAATGGGGTCTAGAACTACTGCCGGCGCGTGCAGCACCTCCCTTTTTGTTTCGGCGCTGCTCCATCCTTGACGCGGACAGGTGTCCTTCTGAACGTCCTTCCCCCTTTCCCCTTCCGCGTGGCGTCCGCAAGTTTTGGCCGCACGACTCCCGCCCCTCACCCTTTAACCTTTCGTCGTATGAAAACCCTCCGTCTGCTCGCTCTCCCCCTGTGCCTGCTCGCATTTGTTTGCAGCGCCTGGTCCGCCACCACTCGTCCCGCCGTGTTTAACGTCCTCGACTACGGCGCGGTTCCCGATGGCAAGACGAAGAACACCGGCGCTTTCGCCCAGGCTATCGCCGCCTGCACCGCGGCCGGCGGCGGTACGGTCACCGTTCCCGCCGGTAAATATCTCACCGGCGCGATCATGATGGAGAGCAATCTCACGCTTCACCTCGATGCCGGCGCCGAGCTTCTTTACAGTAGCGATCCCGCCGATTCGCCCCTCGTAAAATCCCGCTGGGAGTGCACCAACGTCTACACCCACGCCACGCTCATCTACGCCGACGGCAAGCAAAACATCGCGATCACCGGCCGTGGCACGCTCAACGGCCAAGGTTGGAACTGGTGGTGGCGCTCTAACAGCCGCGGTCGCAAGTCCCCTCCCGGCGAAGACGCCGCCGCCAACCAGAAGGCTTGGCGCGAAATCTACACCCGCATCGAGGCGGGCGAAAAACTCGGAGCCGCCGACTTCTCGCAGGCCGCCAAATTCCTCCGCCCGTCCCTCATCGGCATTTATAACTGCAAAAATGTCCTCGTCGCCGACGTCACGCTCTTCAAGTCCCCGATGTGGATGCTCCACCCCGTTTACTCCGATGATATTGTCGTGCGCGGCGTCCGATTCGTCTCCGCCGATCCCGTCGGCCACGAATCCGAGGAGGGCGAGGGCCCCAATGGCGATGGCATCGACGTCGACTCCTGCCGCAACGTCCGGATTTCCGATTGCTTCTTTAACACCAGCGACGACTGCATCGTGATCAAGTCCGGCCGCGACAACGATGGTCTGCGCACCAATCGCCCCACCGAGTTCGTCACCATCACTAATTGCGTGATGTACCAGGGCCACGGCGCCGTCGTCATCGGCAGCGAGACCTCCGGCGGCATCCGCAATATCACCGCCAGCAATTGCGTCTCCGTCGGCACCGATTGCGGCATCCGCATCAAGAGCCAGCGCGGCCGCGGCGGCGTGCTCCAGAATTTCCGCTTCGACAACTGGGTCATCGAGGACGCCAAGAAGCAGGCCTTCGAGATCAACACCCGCTACAGCCAGACGCCCGATGCCCCGCTTAATGAGAAGACGCCCATCTTCCGCAACTTCTCGTACAGCAACATCACCATCATCAACGCCGCCCAAGTCGCTAAGATCGTCGGCCTGCCCGAAAAGACCATCGACGAGCTGCGCTTCAGCGACATCAACGCCACGGGTAAGATCGGCTTTCTCGCCGAGCTCGCCACCGATATGGAGCTGCACAATGTCCGCGTCACCGCCACCGGCGGTCCCGCCGTCAGCATCGACTCCAGCTCTCGCGTCGTCCTCAACGACGTAACCCCCCGCACCACCAAGGCCGGCACCGCCGCCCTCACCGTTGCCAACGCCACTGACCTCGTCCTGCGCAACAGCCGCGCTCCCGCCGAAACCGGCACGTTTCTTTCCGTCTCGGGTGCGAAAAGTGCCGACATCGTTCTCAGTGGCAACGATCTCAGCCGCGCCAAAACCGACGTGGAGGTCGGCAAAGACCTCGCTCCTCAAGCGTTGATCAAACGCTAAGCCCGACCCCAAAGGCCCTATATAGGGAGGTAGTCACCCCAGAATAGGCCGCATATAAGGTAAGCCAGACTGTCAGGCTCATAAGTTAGTTTGCGCTTATACGGACACGTGTCTGATTTATCACGGAACTTGGGAACCTACAGCGTTTCCCACTGTTCTTCCCCCTCCCCATCTCCCTAACCCCCTTTTCCCACGGCCCCACCGTCCGGTACCCCGTCTGCTTTTTTGCGCCACCTCTTGCGCACTTCCTCCTCGCAGTTTCTCTTCCCCGGCTTACCCCCTCCCCGCTTACCGGCCCCATCCCTTTCCAGCAGTAAACCCTTTACCCTAAAACCTACCCAAAACCCGACAGTACCTGAACCTGACTAGAACCTACCATGAACCCTGTTAAACTCCTACAACCCATCGGTCGCCTGTGCTTCGCACTGGCGGGCCTTGTGCTCGCGCACGTCGCGTCTGCACAATCCGCCGCCACCGGCACCATCGAAGGCCGCGTCCTCAATACCAATAACGGCTCCTACCTGACCAACGCCCGCGTGTCCGTCGAAGGCGCCAAGTCCGATGTCTTCACCGACCAGTACGGTCAGTTCCGGGTGACCGACGTCCCCGCCGGCACGGCCAAGGTCAAAGTCTTCTACACCGGTCTCGCCGACCAGACCCTTTCCACCGCCGTCACCGCGGGCCAGACGTCGACCCTCGATGTCAGCCTCGCGCCGCTCGGCGCTCCCGCGACCGGTGAGGTCTATCAACTCGAGGCCTTCAAGGTCGCCTCGAAAGTTGAGATGGAGGCCGCCGCCATCGCGATCAACGAGCAGCGTTTTGCCGCGACGGTCAAAAACGTCGTCTCCACCGATGCCTTCGGCGATATCACGGAGGGCAACCTCGGCGATTTCGTGAAGTTCCTCCCCGGCGTCACCATCGACTACGTCTCCCCCGATGCCCGCACGATCTCCGTGCGCGGCGTTCCGGCCAACTACACGCCGGTCACGCTTAACGGCAATCGTATCGCGAGCGCCAATTCCTCGACCGCTGGCCGCACCTTTGAGCTCGAGCAGATTTCCATCAACAACGCCGGCCGCATCGAGGTCCTGAAATCCCGCTCCCCCGAAACCGCCGCCGACGCCCTCGGTGGTGCCATCAACCTCGTGCCGCGCAGTTCCTTCGAGCAATCGCGTCCGAGCTTTTCCTACCGCGCCTTCGTGAGCGCCAATGGCGACGAGAAGGAACTGAAAAAGACCCGCGGCCCCACCAATGAGGCCTCCACCAAGATCAAGGGTGGCTTCGACTTCGTGTATATCAATCCGGTCTCGAAGAATCTCGGCTACACTCTCGCCGTCCTCGAATCCAATATCTACTATCCGCAGCATCGCTCGCAGGCCAATTGGGCGCCCAATGCCACCGCGGCGTTCGGCCCGGTTGCCGATCCCGAGCATCCCTACCTGCGCAACTATCAGGTGCAGGACGGCCCGAAGAACAATCAGCGCAAGTCCATCAGCGGCACCGTCGATTTCCGTCTCCCCAATCGCGATGTGGTCAGCGTCGGCGCCCAGTGGAATTACTACAACGCCTCGTTCAGCAATCGCCCGGTCAACTACGAGATCGGTTCCAACACCGCTCCCCTCAGCTTCGGGCCTGACTTCGTCAATGGCGCGCTCGGCCGTGGTGCCGTCACGCTCGGCGGCACTTCCTTCCGCCACAAGTTCGGCTACACCTACGCCGCCGATACGAACTACAAGCACAGCGGCCCGGTCTGGACCATCGATGGCGGCCTCGCCTTCTCCCACGCCTCGAATCACTACCACGACAGCCAGGACGGCCACTTTAACGGCGTCACGCTGACGCTGCGCGGTCTGCCCAATACCACCACCTACAATAACCTGTCGCCCACGGTTAATTTCTCGGGCATCGCGGCGGGCAGCTATCTCTATCCCACTTCCATCAAGGTGATGGATGCGAACGGCGTGAACCCGATCGATCTCTCGAACGCGTCGAATTACAATATCACGAACGTGAACTACAATCCCGCGGACTCCGCCGACGTCTTCAAGACCGCCCGCATCAACGCCCGCCGCGATCTCGGTTTCTCGTTCCCCTTCGCCGTCAAGACCGGCTTGAACGTCCAGGAAGAGACCCGCGACATCCGTCTCGATAATCGCGGCAACTGGAACTTCGTCGGGCCCGATGGCGTAGCCAACACCGCCGACGACAACGCCGGCCTCTACAATCTGAGCGATCCGCAGTACTCGAGCAGCCCGTTCCTCTTCAGCACGCCCCAGGTTCCCTATCCGGACCCCTATCGCGTCCAGCAGCTCTTCGATAAGAACCCGAGCTACTTCCGTCTCGCGAGCGACGCCAACCCGCACATCAACAGCGCGACCAACTCGAAGTACTTCCGCGAAGTCATCACCGCCGCCTACCTCATGGGCGACACCCGCTTCCTCCCGGGCAATCGTATGCGCGTTTCCGGCGGCGTCCGCTTCGAGCGCACGCAAGACACCGGCTACGGTGTGTTGGTCAACCCTGCGGCCGGCTACATCCGCAATGCCGCCGGTCAGCTCGTGCTGAATCCCGACGTCGTCGCTCGCGCCCAGGCCCAGTACACCACCCGCGGTGACAAACGCTCCAAGACCTACGATGGCTACTATCCCAGCCTAGATGCCTCTTTCAACGTCACTCAGAGCATCATCGCGCGCTTTGCCTACGCCAAGTCCATCGGCCGCCCCGATCTGAGCAATATCATCCCGGCCACCACGCTGCCCGATCTCAATGGTACCGCGCCCTACAACATCACGACGATCAATGCCTCGCTGAAGCCCACGCAGACCAATGCTTACGACGTCTCGCTGGAATACTACTTCGCTAAGACTGGCGTGTTTTCCGTCGGCGCGTTCCAGAAGGATTTCAGCGACTTCACCGGCAGCGCCGCCGCCCAGCCTGCCACGCTCGACCTCCTGAATAGCCTCGGCATCCCCGATGCCCAGTCCTACGTCAGCGCCGGCGCTACGGTCACCACGCGCTTCAACGTCGGCTCGGCTCGCGTTACGGGTGTGGAGTTCAACTACTCGCAGGTCCTCGATGCCGAGTTCCTGCCCAAGTGGACCCGCAACTTCGTCGTCTACGCCAACGGCCAGCAGATGCACCTCGAGGGCTCCACCCTCGCCGACTTCAGCAACTTCATTCCCGCTAGCGGCAGCTGGGGCCTGAAGTACAACGCCGGCCGGTTCAGCGCCCAGGTCAATTGGAACTACCGTGGCCGCCAGCGCCTCCTCGCCCAGAGCATCACCTACCAAGGTGCCGCTCACACCGATCGCGGCTTCTACGAGTACTTCAAGCCCCGCATCTACACCGACATCAACTTCAACTACCGCTTCACGAACAAGGTCGGCCTCTTCGTCAACGCGCGTAACTTGACCAATGTCGCCCAAGACGCGCAGCGCTACGGCCCGACCAGCACGAGCTGGAGCCGCACCTACCGCCGCGAAGAATTCGGCGTCCAATACACCCTCGGTCTGAAGGGCACGTTCTAAACCAAGTAGCGGCGAGCGCCAGCCAGCCGATCCGGCACCACCAACGCTCGCCGCCCATCTCCGCTCGTTCACCGACCTTCAGCCAGCACGCTGCCTGAACCCTCATCCCCGCTTCCTTGGTTCATCCCAGGGAAGCGGGGTTTTCTTTTGCGTAGCGGCGAGCGCCAGCGAGCCGACCGCGCCCACGCTGTGGGAGGGGCTTTACGCCCCGACCCTCGCCATCCTTCACCTCCCCGCGCAACGCGCACAATCCAGCCGCACTCGTCTGCGGCTAGCTACCCCTGCGGCGCCACCCGCTTCCTTGGTTCATCCCAGGGAAGCGGGGTTTTCTTTTGTGTAGCGGCGAGCGCCAGCGAGCCGACCACGCCAGTCTTCGATGCGCCCCACGAAACTGTGGGAGGGGCTTTACGCCCCGACCCTCGCCCTCCTTCACCTCCCGCGCACCGCGCACAATCCAGCCGCACTCGTCTGCGGCTAGCTACTGCTCCGGCCCCACCCGCTTCATCGGCCGTTCACCCGGCCCAGTCGTCACCGGCGGCACACTCGGCATCGGCGGCGGCGTCTCCGCGGGTTTCCGGTGCGTCAGCGTTAGGTACGCGACAAAAAGCGTCCAAGTCGGAAACAGAGCGAGCCCCGGAATGACCTCCGGCAGCACGGCGACCGCGATCTCCCAGCGCCGGCCCCAAATCAGCAGCAGGGCCACGACCATCGCCGCATCGGCCACGATCCAGAGCGGCGGAAAAAGCCACTGCAGTCCGTCCGCCATCCCCGCGCACGCGAGCGAGATCACCGCCCGCCACACCCGCCCTTCGCCCGCAAGGCGCGGCGCGGGTTCCGGGTCGGAGAGGATGATCGTACGCTTCATTGGGAGGCCATCGCGTTACTTGCGGTCGTAAAATCCCGGGATGACGAAATCGGCGTCCCCGGCCGTCTCGCCCGGAAAGAGGACTTGGATCGCGTTGAGTTTTCGCCCGCCCCAGCCGTCGGTCTGCGCCAGCCAGTTTTTCACAAAGGCCGCGATCGTCTTGCGCGCGGCGTTGCGGACGTTCGGCGTCTGGTCGAGGGCTTCGCGGTTCAGGCGCGGCGTGATATCGGCCAGTGCCGCCGTCGTCATCTCCTCGCGATTCGCACGGAGCGTGCCCGTACTGGTCTTCATCTCGAGCGAACGCGTATCGAGGTTGATCGGCGTCAGCACGCGCAGCGCCGGCGCGTGGACCACACAGACGCGCACGCCGTCTTTTTCGACCGCCTCGATTTTCCACTCGGCCGCCGCCGCCGGCCCGAGGAGCGGTACATAGTAAAAAGCCCGCCCCGCCACCCGCACCTCGGCGGTGCTGGTGCCAAAGATGCGCTCATCCACATTGGTGAATTTCAGCGCGATGTCCTGCTTCGCGACGATCAGCGGCCCGGATTTATCCGTCGCCGTGATGCGCCCGATCTCGACCTCCGTCCGCGTGCTGGTGTGGGACGTCGTCAAAAACTTCCCGACATGGTCGAAAAACCGCCCGGTGAGCACCACGCCTTTTTCCAGCGGATCCGTCATCGCGCCCGCGAGTTCCCGCGGAGTGAACTTCACCACCACCAAAAACGAGCAGACGATAAACACGATGCCCACCGCCCCGAGCGCGACATACTTCACCCAACTCGTCGGCGGACGCCGGCGATCAATGATCTCGGTAATGTTGGGTTCGGGTTCGGTGGGCGTCATGCAAGCGGGACACGGAAACTAAGCACTGGCCTACTACCGACGCGAGCGAGCCGCAAGTGTTCCCGTCTCGCCCACCGCGCCCCGTTTCCGACGGCACCACCCTTTTCATATATTCGGTGCCGCTCCACTCTCTCAACTCTCAGCTCTCAACTATCAACGTGTCTCCCCCGCCAGACCGTCAGGCCGCAATTACTATTGCCGCTAGGCGGACACGTGTCCTTACTTTTCGCAACCCCCTAGAACTTCCCCGTTCTATCTGCGTCCACCCCACGCATCCCCCGCTTCGCTCCGTCTCCCCCGACGCTGCCGCATTTTCCTCCTCCGACTATGACCCCTACCCCGTGCCTTCAACTATTCCGCCGCGTCTGCCTCGCGCTCGCCGGCGTTTTCCTCGCCCTCACGGCCCACGCTCAAACCACCGGCGTCATCTCCGGCTCCGTCATCGACGCCACCACCGGCAAATACCTCGAAGGCGCTGAAATCTCCCTCGACGGCAGTGCCCTCCGCGCCTCCACCGCGCGCGACGGCTCGTTCACGCTCACGGGCGTACCCGCCGGCCCACAGAGGGTCACAGTCACCTATCCCGGACTCGAAACGAAAGCGTCCACCGTCACGGTACAGCCCGGCCAGACTGCCTCTCTGCCGGTGCGCCTCGGCAACAGCGACGTCGTTGCCATGACCGAGTTCAAAGTCGCTGGCACCAAGGAAGGCATGGCGCAGGCCATCGCGATGCAGAAGGCCTCTGACAATATCAAGATCGTCGCCGCGGGCGACCAGTACGGCGACATCGCCGAGGGCAATGCCGCCGAGTATCTCAAGTTTCTCCCCGGCGTCGGCATCGACTACAATGCCAACGACGCCCGCGCCGCCACGCTGCGCGGCATGAACACCGCCTTCACCAATGTCACGATGAACGGCAACCCCATCGCCAGCGCCACCTCGGGCAACGCCAATCGCCGCTTCGAGTTCGAGCAGGTCGCGATCAACAACGTCGAGAGCGTCGAGGTCTTCAAGACCCTCACGCCCGAGATGCAGGCCACCAGCACCGGCGGCTCCATCAATCTCGTGACGAAGAGCGCCTTCGATCGCCAAGGCAGCCTCTTCACTTATCGCGCCTACATTCAGGCCACCGACAGTGATCTCTACCTCCGCAAGACCGAGGGCTGGGGCCAGGAAAAGACCCGCAAGATTCTCCCCGGCATCGATCTCAACTGGGCCTCCCGCCTCACCGAAAATCTCGGGTACAATCTCGCCTATAAAAACTCCCAGCTCTTCAACAACTACCCGCGCTCGTCCTACTCCTACCAATACAACCCCGCCAGCGGCGGCAATCCCGACAAGCCCGGCATCAACAACTGGAATCTCCAGAACGAGCAGAAGAACACTCGCCGCCAGTCGATCTCCGGCCAGGTCGACTACCGCCTCGGGCCGCGCACCAAGCTCTCGTTCAACGGCCAGTGGAACTACTACGACCTGCTCTTCACCGACCGCGTCGTCACGATCACGCCCGGCGCACTTCCCGCCCTGAGCAATACCGCCACCCCCACCTACGATGGCCGCACCTTCACGGGTCCCACCGGCGGCGGTAGTGCCGCGATCCAGACCATCAATCGCTCGAAATCCGGCGTCACGTGGAGCACCGGTGCGAGCCTAACTCACGACTTCACCGGTGGTTCGAAACTCGAAACCAGCACCTACTGGAGCCAGGCCTACAGCAAATACCGCGACACCTCGCGCTCCTGGTATTCCGATGCCACGATGACGCGCACGGGTCTCACCGTAAAGTTCAGTGACCTCGGCGAAACGGTTCCCACCTATACCATCACCGATAGCACGGGCGCCGTCGTCGATTTGCGCGACGTCTCGAAGTTCAGCATGACCCAGATTCGCAGCCGCCCGCAGACCGGCGTCGACACCAAGGACGGCGCCTCGCTCGATTTCAAGACCCCGCTCGGCTCGCTCCCCGCCACCGTCAAGGTCGGCGCACGCCTCGACGAGGTCGGCCGCAACATCGATAATCGCGTCTTCAACCGCACCGGTACCTCGGTCGCGACCGGCTTCGGCGGCACCTCGGCCATCACCGGCTCCCAACTCGTCAACCTCGTCGACCAAAACTTTTCCAACCACGGCATCGGCTACGGGCTCCCCGCTTTCAATTTCCTCAGCGTCTACTCCGCCTACAGCCAGCTCGGCGGCAACAACTACCTGCCCTACACGCCCGCGAGCGACTTGATCTCCCGCTTCGACGAGGAGACCGCGTCCACCTATGTCCGCTTCGATGTCCGCCCGATCAATAATTTCCTCATCGTCGCCGGCGCGCGTTACGAGGATCGCCAAGTCGACATCGAAAACCGCCTCTCGACTCTCCCGCGCATCCTCACGGGTAAGTTCGAAGACAAGAGCTGGTTCCCCTCGCTCAACCTGAAGTACAATCTCACGCGCAACCTCCAGCTTCGCTTCGGCGCGGCCAAGTCCATCGGCCTGCCCGACTACGGCGATCTCACCCCCGGCGCGCCAACCGTCACCGATCCCACCTCCACGGCGCGCGGTAAGATCTCGATCTTCAATCCCAGCCTCGAGGCCTTCTCCGTCACCAACTACGATGCCAGCGTGGAATACTACTTCGGCCAGGGCGGCGTTCTCACTGCCTCGCTCTTCCGCAAGACGTTTAAAAACTCCATCGTCGACGCCACGCAGACCCTCGATGCCGGCACCGCCACGTCGCTCGGCATCGGCGCAAATTCTCTCGGCGCTTCGCTCGACCAGTACGACGTCAGCTACAAGTTTAACATTCCCGACACCGGCAACTACAATGGCATCGAGCTCAGCTACGGCCAACGCCTCACCTTTCTGCCGAAGCCTTTCAACACCCTCGGCTTCCAGATGAATGCCACGCTGCTCAGCGTCGATCCCATCAAGACCAGTCGCGTGCTCAACAACTCCGCCACAGATCCCAACCTCAACGGCGCGCTCCTCAATCAGGTGAACAAGAACCTCGAGATCGCCGCCGTGAAACGCGCCTTTAACGTCGTGCTCAACTACAGCATCGGCAAGTGGGGTTTCACCGCGACGTCCAACTACACCGGCAAGGTCCTGAAAGCCGCCAATCGCCAGACCGTGAAGTACAGCAACGAAGCCGCCAATCGCTACATCTTCGAGTACGTCTACCAGGCCCCGCGCGAGCTCGTCGACCTCCGCGTCGACTACAAATACAGCCGCAAGATCACACCGTACTTCCAAGCCCGCAATATCCTCGGCCGCGCCATCGTCACCTCGACGAGCACCCTCCCCTCGAATCGCGCCGAATACGGCGACCCGATCTACGAGCTCGGCGTCCGCGGCGCGTGGTAAGTTCCGTAGTGAAATAATCGATACATCGTCCTCAACACGGCGCGAGATTCCCCAATCTCGCGCCGTTTGCTTAGGTGGACGGCGATCTCCGAACGCCGCTCCCCCTCCGACCTCCCGCTCCCTACCGCGCTATCCGCTCCGAGGGTAGGTCCGACCTCCGGGCGAACCGTCAGGATCTCCGCACCGCTCAACGGTCGCGTATTCAGTTAAAAACTCTTTGCGCAAATCGCTTTTTCCCTCCGCCTCCGTGCCCTCTGTGGGCCGCGCTCTGTGCCCTCTGTGACTCACTTCGCACCTCGCCGTGCCACGGTTCACTAAAAGCCTTCGCATCGGCCCTCCCCCGCTTTCTAATTCATCATGCCCCCACGCCGTTACCCACTTCTAAACCGGCTCACCTTCGCTGCCTTCGCCGCCCTTCTCCTCGCTCCATCACTCCTCCCCTGCGCCCTCGCCGCGCCCCTGGTCATCACCGTCACGCACGATCTCCCCATTGCGCGCCCTTCCGAGACCATCACCATCCCTTGGACCGCCGTCGCCAAAGCCCTCCCCGGTGCCCTCCTCCAGCGCATCAGCGTCAAAGACGCCCAAGGCCACAGCCTCCCCTATCAAGTCACCAACATCGCCCCGCAGGCCAAGGACCCCACCGACAGCGGTATCGCCTACGGCGACCTGATCTTTCAGCACAATTTTGCCGTCGGCGAAAAAACCGCCACCTTCGTCGTCGAAAAGACCGACACCGTCGCGCCCGTCTTCCCCACCAAGGTCTTCGCCCGCTACATCCCCGAGCGCCTCGACGATTTTGCGTGGGAAAACGACAAGCTCGCCCACCGCACCTATGGCCCCGCCCTCGCCGCTCCCGCCGCGCCGGGCTCGGGCAAAGAAGTCCTCATCACCAGTGGCCTCGATATCTGGTGCAAACGCGTCGCTTACCCCGTCGTTGATCGCTGGTACAACAAGGGCCACGACCACTACCACAAAGACGAGGGCGAAGGCATGGACATGTACCAAGTCGGCGCCTCACGTGGCTGCGGCGGCACCGGCATCTGGGATGGCCAGCAACTCGCCGTCGGGCGCAACTACCGCTCGTGGAACATCGTCGCCAACGGCCCCATCCGCGCGATTTTCGAACTCACCTACGACGCCTGGGACGCCGCCGGCTTGAAGGTCTCCGAAGTGAAACGCTTCACCGTCGATGCCGGCCACAACCTCGACCAAATCGAGAGCACCTTCACCGTCACTTCCGGCACCGCGACCGAACTGACCGTCGGCATCGGCCTCAACAAAAATCCGGGCGATAAAGGGCAGGACGCCAAGGTCGAGGTCGTGGCCATCCCTGCCCGCGGCATCCTCGCCCAATGGATCGTCCAAAAAACCAACGGCCTCCTCGGCACCGCCATCATCGTCCCGCTCCCCGTCTTCAAAGGCCTCACCGCCGACCCCACCAACGACCTCCTCCTCGCCACCGCCCAGCCCGGCCAGCCCCTCCGCTACTACGTCGGCGCCGGCTGGAGCCAAGCCGGCGACTTTCCCACCAAAGACTCCTGGCTCACCTACCTCACCGCCGAAGCCACCCGCCTCGCTTCACCGATCAAAGTCACAGTTTCCAAATAGTTTTTACCTCTTTCCGTTCCACCGAATCAAACAGCATTGTGCGTATCGCCTCACCGCCGCCCGGCCATCGCAAATCGTCGCGCCTCTTCGCGGCTTCGCGGTTAAATCTATTGGCTGTTCATCCGCGCCTCTCCGCGCAATCTGCGGCAAAATAAAACCCGACCGTGCTTTCATTCCTGATCCTTCGCGTCGATCCGTGATGCAATTGCCTTTGTCTGGCTCTCAACTCTCAACTCTGAGCTCTCAACTTTTTCGCCCGCCCATGAAACTTCATTACTTTCCCACACCCGAAGCCACCAACACGCTCCCCACCGACGAGCTCCGCTCCCGCTTCCTCCTCGGCAGCCTCTTTCAGCCGGGCACCGTCACGGCGCACTACACCGATCTCGACCGCATGATCGTCGGCGCGGCCGTGCCGACGACTACACCCCTCTCGCTCCCGAGCGCGAAAGAAACCGGCACCGCCTTTTTCCTCGAGCGCCGCGAGATCGGCATCCTCAACGTCGGGTCCGCCCCCGGCACCGTCCGCGTCGGCGGCACCGCCTATGAGCTCGGCGCGCTCGACTGCCTCTACATCGGCCTCGGCGAAAAAGACGTGTCTTTCGAAAGCCTCCCGGGCGGCGCACCAGCCCAGTTCTACTTCATCAGCACGCCCGCTCACGCAAAATATCCCACCGCCGTCGTGCGCCGCGCTGATCTGAAAACCGACCCCATCGGCGACGTCACCAAGGCCAACCGCCGCCGCATCAACAAGTGCATTCACGTCGACGGCATCAAGAGCTGCCAGTTGGTCCTCGGGTTCACGGAGTTCGAGCCCGGCAGTATTTGGAACACCATGCCGCCGCACACCCACAGTCGTCGCACGGAAATCTATCTCTACTTCGATCTCGGCGATAATGCGGTCTTCCACTTCATGGGCGAGCCCTCCGCCACGCGCCACCTCGTCGTGCGCGACCGCGAGGCGATTCTCTCCCCGGCGTGGTCGATTCATTGTGGCGTCGGCACGGGTGCGTACCGCTTCGTCTGGGCGATGGGCGGCGACAACCAAACCTTTTCCGACATGGATGCCGTGCCGCTTACGTCGCTCAAATAATCCGAGTTGGCCTCAACCCCAGAGTCCCAGCGGTGTCAGGGTAAACTCTGGAAAAATCGTCGCCAATCCCTCCGCCGTCGCGCCGTGCTGTGCCAGCACCGGCGCGAGCACATTCCGATAATTATTGAGCACCGGCAGGTCGCCGTAGCCTTCGAGCAGGCCGCGCTTCTCCAGCAGCTCGGGCTTCAGCCCGCGCCACTCCCCATGCACCCGGCCGCCGCGCACGCCTCCGCCCATCACCCACAGCGCCGAGCCCCGGCCGTGATCGGTGCCAAAGGAAGAGTTCTCTTCCACCGTGCGGCCAAATTCCGTCATCACTACGACGGTCGTCGTCGCCATGCGCGTTCCGAGGTCGCGGCGAAACGCCGCCAGCCCGTCCGCCAGTCGGGTGGCGAGCCCTTCCACTTGGCCTTGTTGGCCAAAGTGCGAGTCCCAGCCGCTGAGATCGATTGAAGCCGCCTCGAGGCCGACATCGGCTTTGATCAACCGCGCCAGTTGGCTCAGTCCGTTGGAAAAATCATCCCGGCTGTTATACGTCGCACCATTGCTGGGTTTATAAACCGTGGTTCGCATCGCCTCGATCCGCACGAGGGCGTCAAAGGTATCGCGCGCCGCGAGGCCGAGCTGACCGCGCTCCATCGCGTAGAGGCGCTCCAGTTGGGAAATAAACGCCGGCGTCTTCGCTCCGACCGCAAATTCGTCGAGGCTCTGCATCACCGTCACCGAGGGCGCGCCGAGCAAGCATTCCGGCAGCGCCTTCCCCACCGCCACGCACGCGAGCGCGCCGCGCTGTTCCGTCGGCCGCGCGCGCAGAAATCGCCCGAGCCAACCGCCCGCGACCACCCCGCCGTGCTCCATCAGGTCCTGCGCCTCGAAGTGCGAGCGCGTCTGGTCTTCCGTGCCACAGGCGTGCACGAGGGCGAGTTCACCTTCGCGCCACGCCGCTTCGAGCGGACGCAATTTCGGGTGCAGTCCGAATCGATCGTCGAGTCTCACGGCGTCCTTGGCCGCGATCGCGAGTCGAGGCCGCGCCTTGTAGTAGTGCTCGTCCTCGATGGGCGGCACCAACGACAAGCCGTCTGCCGCGCCCCGCAAAAAGATCACGATCAGCGTGCGCCGCTCGTCGCCGTTGCCTGAAATGACTGCTTGGGGAGGAGGCATCGGAAAAATCAGCAGCGTTGAAAGGCGGGCGAGGCCAGCAAGAGCGCGAGTCCCGCGCCCGACTCGCGATAGGCCGCTCGCTCGATTTCGCCCGCGCGTCGTCCGAGCAGCGTGGCCATCAGCGCCTCGTCGCCGCCGACGCGCGCGCGGAGTTCCTCGACTTCGATGCGTGTGCCCTTGATGCGATTCTCCGCGAGCGCCGCCGCGAAATTCCACCGCCACAGGAGCGAACTTTGCCAGTGAGTCGCTTCTTCGGGGTAGCCGTCCGGAGTCGCGTAGCGAAACGGCGCATGCCCGAGCCGAATGAGATAGTCCACCAGCGGCTTCGCCGCATCAGTCTCCGCATTCGTCGCGCGCAGCGCCGAGACCACGTAGTGAAATGGCCGCTTAAATTTTCCGCCGCGCACGTCCGCACTGCGAAACTCTTCGCTCGCAAACAAAGCCCGCAGGGTCGCCGGAATGTCCCCGCCCGATTTGGCAAACGCCGCGGCCGTCGACTCCACCGCGGACGGCGGCGGCACATCCGCGATAAAGCGACGGCAGAGTTTCCACGCGATATGCGTCGCCGTGCTGGGATGCGCCACGACGATTTCCAGCACACGGTCGATATCGCGTGCGCCGAGTCCCGCGGGAATCTCCGTGCCGAGCACGCGCTTCGCACCGTCGTCGTGCTCGCGGACGTGAAACTCCACGCGTCCTTTGAAAAACTTCCGCTTATCGCGCACCGTCCAGCCGGTGAGACAGCGCGCCACTTCCATGACGTCCTGCTGCGTGTAGCCGCCGTGTACACCCAGGGTGTGAAGCTCTAACAATTCGCGGGCATAGTTTTCATTCGGTTTCTCCTCCGCTTTCGTGCGCCGGTTCACGCGGCCGTCGAGATACCACAGCATCGCCGGGCTCACCGCGCTCGCGCGCAACATCTCACGAAAATTTCCCAGCGCATGCGCGCGGATCACGTCCCGATCGTCCGCCGCCTTCAGCCACTTCGCCTCCGCCTTCGAGGGGTCGATGTTGAAATGGTCGGTCCAAAATTGGACCATCACCTCATAGAGCTGCCGCTCGCTCAGCACCGCTCGCAGCAGCGTCGCCCGGGTGAGATCGTCGAGCAGCACCTTGTCTTTGAATTCGTAGAGATGGCTTACCCGCGCGCCCTTGTCCTTCATCGCCGGGAAAATCTGCTGCAACGGATCGCGCGTATCCCCCGTGCGTGGAAACAGCGTCCCTTCCGGGTCCGCCAAGCTCTCGAATTCATGCCGCATCACCCGCTCGCAAAGCGCGTCTTCGATTCGCTTGGGCGCCAGTTGCTCTTCGATAAATGCTTCGACACCCAGCGCCGTCACGTGCGCATGATCACCCGGCCGCGCCCCGAAGGTGAGGCGATTGATCGCATGCGACACGGGGTCGATCTCCGGGGCCGACGGCGGGGTCAGCTTGGCGGCGAGTAGCGGTGCCGTGGGTTTGCCCCACCAGCGCTTCGCTTCGGCCGTCACCTCCCGCACCGGTCCACAGCCCGTCCCAGCCACCACGACCGTGGTCGCTCCGGCGACGATAAACTGGCGGCGCGTCAGCTTCACGTGGTCGGCACGGGCAACGGCTCACGCGGGCCCGCCGGGCGATTCAACCCTACTAATACGAGCGCGCCCAGTCCCGCCAGGAGGGTGAACGGCAGCAACACCAGCGTCCCATAGGTGATCGCGAGGATCACGCCGCCCCGCAGCACGCGCCGCCATGGCTCCACCTCATCGCGCGCCGCAGGCAGCCCACGCCCGATGCGCAGCGCCAACCCCGCCGCGCCCGTCGCCGCCGCAAGAATGATCGCCACCACGATGACGACGCTCAGCAGTTTCACTCCCGGATTCGCCGAGACCCGACCGAGCAGCACCGCCCCAAAAATAATTGGCACCGCGCACACCAGCCCGACGAAGCCACACTTGATCGGGGCCTGCCCCAGCTTGTCGGCGCATCCCTCTATCGTCCGCGGAAAAAGTCCCGCCATCGCAAGCCACCAGCCCACAAACACGGTGAGCAATCCGAGGATCACGAGGACGACCGTAAAGACATCAGCAAGATTCATAATGCGCGGGGTAAATTGAAGCTCCCTTATCATCCGCCCGATAAACTCCCGGCTCAAGGGGTTTTGCTGGTCTAACCCCTTTCTCCATGCGTTCTCATCTAAGCCACGGAGCGCTGGCACATCAATCGGTAACGCCGCGGAGTCTCCCCATAGGCCGCCCGAAACAACGCGTAGAAGTGCGCCACGTTGTTGAACCCGCACTCGAGGCAGATTTCCAAAATCGGCCGCGCCCCGAGCCGCAGTTCGCGCGCCGCATGCTCCATCCGCACCCGGTTGATCCACTCGGTGGGGCTCAGCCCGAGTAGTTGCCGGCAGCTCCGCGCGACGTACTCCGGGCTGCGCCCACAAAGCTGCGCGAAGCGCGGCGTGCCTTTCGCGAAATGCTCCGGCCGCGCCATTTCCGCGCACGCCCGCTCCAGCCACTCCGGCAGCACCGGCCCCGGGGCCTTCGCCATCGGCGATGCCATCAAATAAAGTCCCAACAAAAACCGCTCCACCGGCATGCGCTCTCGCGCCGCGGACGCCAGCCGCCGCACTTCCTCGCGCAGCAACTTCACTTGCGGCAGGGCCAGGTGACGCCGCTCTGGCAGCACCCCGCGTGGTCCATGCAGCTCTGCCACCGACGCGTGTCGCTCTCGCAAATCCTCTAATAGCCGCAGGGGAAACGCGAGGTTCACCAAAACAAAGCCCGCCTCATCTGCCGCGCTCAAGACATGCCGGTCCTCGGGCCGGACAAAGATCAAGTCACCAGGCAATAATTCTTTCTCCTGTCCATTTATCCGGTGCTGTCCACGTCCCTCGTCCACCCAAAAAACCTCCGGAAAATCATGCGTGTGCTCATTAGCCGGGCGATTTGGCAAAAAATGCACGCGCGCGAGGTGAAACCATTCTCCCTTGCGCACCAGCCGGTCCCAGCGCTTTCGCTCGATCATATCAATATAACATAATAAAATGTCACCCAGCGCAAAGACAAAAAGTGCGCAGTCGTGTAGGATCGTCACATGAGCGCTTTTCCACCTCCCCTCGCGGGCCTCTGCACGTATGCCGCTGCAGCGCAGCCCGGCCTTGCCGTCGACGCCACCGTTCTTCGCCTGCGCCGTTACGTCTATCTCGAATCGCAACTCGTACGAATCATCGCGGTCCACTTCAATGCCGTGCCGGAGTGGGAAACCAAGGGCGCGCTCTCGCTCCACCTCTGGCAAGATGCCGAACATAGCACCTGGTTCCGCACGCGCGTGACCGAGATGCGCACCCCGCCGCACAATCTCGACCGCGTTCCCGACCCCGCGCTCGCTACCTTCATCGCGGAACTGACGCGCGCCCACGACTCCGCCGAGCTCCTTGTCGGACTTTACCAGGTCCTCAAGCCCGCTCTCGCCGCCGCTTGGCGCACTCATCTCGCACAATCCAATCCCGTCGCCGACCACCCCACGCGCCGGCTGCTCCGGCTGGCCCTCTCCGAGTTGGATGAACAACTCGCGTGGGGCGCCGCGGCCCTCGCGACCCTTCCCGCCGCGTCCTCCGCCAGCCTCTCGGCGTGGCGCGCCCATCTCGAGGCCTACCTAGCGGCGGCAGGTGGAGTAAATGGCGACGCCTCGCCTACCGACGCTCCGCCACTTCCCCCCTCCCGCGCAGCGGAACCGGTCGCGACGCAACTCATCCCGCGCCGCGATACCCGTTTCCCGAATGTCTGGAATTCCCGTGGTGTCGTCCCCGCCTCCAGCCGCCCCGTTCACGAACGCATCTGGTGGATGATGAATGTCCGCCTGAATGAAATGCACGTCGCCGAGCTTATCGCCACGGTCATTGCCGATTGGCAGGGCCAGCCGTGGGAATTCTACCGCGACCTCGCTCGCCACCTTTGGGATGAGACGCGCCACTGCATGCTGGGCGAAGTCGCCTTTGCCTCGCAGGGCATCGACTTCACACAAATCCCCACCCACATCGGCTTCGCGAGCTATCCCAATACCGAGCTTCCCCCTCCCGAGCGTTACGCCTTTCTCTGGGGGATCGAGCAGGGCCTCATGGGCAAGTCCGGCAAGCAGGCCGAAGTCGCTCTCGCGGAAGCCGGCAGCGATGCACGCGCCACCGTGTTCCAAGACTTCGACTGGGCCGATGAGGTTCTCCACGCCCAGATCGGCCGTCGCTGGCTCGAGCCGCACTTCAAAACCCGCGAGGCGATGCTGGGGGTCTACGATCGCATCCGCCCCGCTTACGATCAGATGAAAGACATCGACCTCCAAAAACCCGGCCGCGACTGGTGGCCCGCCTTCTACGCGAAATACCTCGCGCACAAAGACCCGAACCTCGGCCAACCCGTAGCCGACGCCCCGCCCACGGCGGGAAGTGGCTACTAAGAGGGCTCTCGGCATGCCGCCTTACGCTCCTGGTTTTCTCGGTTTCCAAATTTTTGCTATACTCACGAACGCCGCGAAAGAATCGCGAAATCCTTGCGCTTCTTCACGCCCTTCGCGGTCACTAAATTCTCCTCTTCCATGAGTCTCGTCATCCTCGGCGGCACCACCACCGATATCATCTTACCTCAGGTACCACGTCTGCCCGCGTGGCCGGCGCACACCGAATTTACTGCGGCCAATCTCGTCCTCCTTCGCACCCCGCCCATTGTCACCCTCGGCGGCAACGGTGCCAATGCCGCGTACATTGCCACCCGTTGCGGCGCGCGCGTGACGCTGCACACGCAGCTCGGCGACGACGCCTTCGGCTCGCTCGCGAGGGATTGGTTGGAGACCGCCGGCTGCCATGTCTTCGCCGCCAACCCCGCCGCTGGCACTCCGCTCAATGTCACTGCCGCCAACGCCCAACGGCAGCGCGCCACGTTTTTCTATTCCGCGGGACAGCTTCCCGCGGTCACTCGCTTCGATTCTCCCGCGCCTTCCCATCTCCTCGTCTGCGGCTGGCCGCACCCGCCGCTAGCCATCATCACGCGTACGCTCCGCGCCGCGAAAAAGCGTCACATCGTTACCGCTCTCGACGTCGGTCCCATTCTGGGCGCGCCGTGGACCCTCACGGGCCTCCGCTCCGTCCTAGCCTCGCTGGACCTTCTCTTGGGCAACGAGCACGAGGTCCTGCGTATCACGCGATCGGATACGATTCCAATAGCCTTGGCCAAAATTCGCCGCGTCTTCCCGCGCGACATTGTGATCAAACGCGGCGGCGAAGGCGCGCTCTGGATTCCAGCCGGCTCCGCCACGCCTCAAACCACGCCGGGCGTCCGTGTGAAGACCCACAATACCATCGGTGCGGGCGACACCTTTAACGGTTCCCTGCTAGCGGCTCTCGACCGCGGGCTCGATTTTCCTGCGGCGCTCCGGCTGGCTTGCGCCACCGCCGCCACCGTGGTCCGCTCCGCCCGGGGCGTGCTCGGCGTCGTCCCGCCTCGCGCTTTCCATCCCTAACTCCCCATGCCCGTCCCTGCGCCCCGCATCGTCTTCATCGCCAACCTCTGGACGCTCGACGCGCACCCGTCTCCGCGCCGCGAGTGGTCGCTCGAGCGCAAATTCCGCGCCGTCGCCGAGGCAGGCTTTAACGCCGTCACCGCTCGCGCGCAGCCGGAGTTCCCGGCCCTCCTCGCCAAGTACCAACTTCGCTTCAACGGGTTCTTCTCGACCAGTGACGCCAAGGAGTTTCGTCCTCTCATCCGCGCCCAAGTGGCCGCTGGCGCGGAAAACATCAATGTCCAGTTGGGCGACGACTTCACCACCACGCCGGTCGCCGCGCAACTCACGCTCCAGCTCCTCCGCGAGTCCGTCCGCCAAAAAATCTACTCGGCCATCGAGGTCCATCGCGACACCGTCACCGAGACCCCGGAGAAGACCTACGCCCTCGCCGCCGCTTATCGCCGCGCCACTGGCCATCTTCTCCCACTCACGTGGGATCACTCGCATCTCGCCGTCGTCAAACATCTCAAGCCCCCCGCCTACGCGTCCGTGCTGCTCGCCCGTCCCGAATTGATTCAGGCCGCGCGGATTTTTCACTGCCGGCCCTTCAACGGTCAGCACGCGCAGGTCCCGGTCTTCGATGCCCAGCGTCGTCTCACGCCTGAGTTTCGGGAGTATCTTAAATTCGCCGAGGCCCTATTCCGCTGCTGGCTCGCGGGTCCGCGCCCGGGCAATGAGTTGTGGGTCTGCCCCGAGGTCGGGCCCGTCGGCATCCATGGCTACAATCTCTCGACGATGCCCTCCAGTTGGGAGCAGGCCGTCGTCTGCCGTCGCGAGCTCGCCAAGCTCTGGCGCCGACTCCGCGGCCGCTAGTCATCCGAAAATCTTACCGGTCCAAGAAAAGCACCTCCGCTTTGGGCCGGAATAGTCGGTCCGTTACGTCTCACTGAGCGTCACCCCCTTACCGACGCCAAGCTGGAGTGTCGGGCTCCCTCATGACTATCCCTGCCCCTGCTGTCCCCGACGCCCCGCCCTCGCTCTCGCGTTACGCTTGGATCGTAGTCGCCCTCCTCATCCCAGTCGCGCTGCTCAACTACCTGGATCGGCAGATGCTCGCGGCAATGAAGTTCTCCGTGATGGCCGATATCCCGACCATCGGCTCGGAGTCCAACTGGGGTTTTCTCCCCGCCGTCTTCAAATGGGTCTACGCTTTTCTCAGCCCCGTGGGCGGGTATCTCGCCGATCGCTTTGGCCGGCGTTATGTAATCGGCGCGAGTCTATTCATTTGGTCCGCCATCACGTGGGCCACCGGCCACGTCCATACCTACGATCAACTCCTCATCACGCGCGCGCTCATGGGCATCAGCGAGGCCTGCTATATCCCAGCCGCCCTCGCGCTCATCGCCGATTTTCATCCCGGCGCCACGCGCTCCCGCGCCGTCGGCTTCCACCAGATGGCGATCTACATCGGCGTCATGATCGGCGGCTTCAGCGGCTACGTCGCGGATAATCCCAACCTCGGCTGGCGCTGGGCCTTCGACGCCGCTGGGGTCATCGGCGTGGTCTATGCCGTCCCGCTATTCTTCCTCCTTCGCAATCCTCCAGTCGTTGCGAATGCCGCACCCAAGACTTCGGTCGCTCGTGCCACCGGCGAACTCTTCCGCAACAAATACTTCATTCTCCTCATCCTCTATTTCACGCTGCCCGCCCTCGCCGGCTGGATCGTGAAAGACTGGATGCCGGCCATCTTGAAAGGGCAATTCGGCATCGGCCAGGGCAAAGCCGGCGTCTCCGCTACGCTCTACGTCAATATCGCTTCGCTCTTCGGCGCGGTTATCGGCGGCTACTTAGCCGACCGCTGGATCCGACGCAATATTCGCGGGCGCATCTACGTCAGCGCGATCGGCATGTGCATGCTGATCCCTGCGCTCTTCGGCGTGGGCAATGCCACCAGCCTCACCATCGCCATCGCCTTCCTCATGCTCTTCGGCCTCGGCTGGGGCTTCTTTGACTGTAACAACATGCCGATCCTGTGCCAGATCGTGCGCCCGGAACTACGCGCCACCGGCTACGGCTTTCTCAATATGATCAGCATCACCTGCGGTGGCTTCGCCGACTGGGGCTTTGGTGCGATGCGCGACCGCCACGTGCCGCTGAATCTGATCTTCGGCGTCTTCGCCAGCGCCTGCGTGCTTTCCGTTGTCATTGTTTTATTGATACGCCCACGCGACACCAGCCTGCCCGGCCCATCCTAGTTTCTCCTGTCCGCGGCGTGGCCACCCCATCCATGCTTGGTCTACCCCAACGTCAGTCGCTCGAAAAACAAACCGCTGCCCTCCTGCGCGAACAAATTTCCGGAGGTGCGTGGAAGACGTGGCTGCCCGGTGAGCGCGCGCTCGGCGAAATGCTGCAGGTGAGCCGCTACACCTTACGCGCCGCCCTGCGCTCCTTGCAGGGCGAGGGCCTCATTCGCTCCGAGCAAGGTGCGGGGAACCGCATCCTCAAGCCCGCCGGCCGCACCACCTCTCGTCTGCTCGCCTCGCGCGAGGTCGGTCTCCTCGTCTCCGGCCCGCTCGACCAACTTTCGCTGACGCACATTCTGTGGATCGACCAGCTTCGCGCCCTATTGGGCGAGCGCGGTTGCCGCCTGCATCTTTTCCACGGTCGGCAGTACGCGCACCCTTCGCCGGGCCGGACGTTGCAGCGGCTGACGGCTCAGCACCCGCACGGTTGCTGGATTCTGCTGCTCTCCTCGGCGAGCGTGCAGCGTTGGTTTCACCAGCACGCCATTCCGTGTGTGGTGGCTGGCTCGGTGCACGGCGGGGTCGATTTACCGTACCGCGACATCGATCATCGCGCGATCTGCCGTCACGCCGCCGGCTTCATGCTGGGTCGCGGCCATCGCAAGATCGCCCTGCTCGTCCAGAAATCGCGCTACGCGGGTGACCTCGAGAGCGAGCTCGGTTTCGCCGAGGGCGTGCATCAATCGCCTCATACCGACGCCACGTTCGTCATCGGCCACTATGAGTCCGCCACCGCCAATATCATCCACGCCGTCCAGCGCGTGATGAACGCCAAGCCTGCCCCGACTGCGTTGCTCGTGATGAACCCATTTCACTACCTCACCGTCATGAGCTTCCTCGCCCGCCTCGGCCTCCGCGTGCCCGAGGATGTCTCGCTTATGTCGCGCGATGGTGAGCCATATTTTTCCTTTCTACTCCCGGCGCCCGCGCACTACGCGGCCAATCCCCGCCTTTTCGCCAAGACCCTCCTCGCGCCCGTCCTCGAGCTTCTGTCCGGTGACACCGTCACGCAGCCCGCGGTCACGATCATGCCGGCCTTTGTAAAGGGCGACTCCTTGGCTCCGCGAGCCGCGAATAATTAGTCCATCCACTCAGTCGCAACTACACTGCGATTGGTTCGGAAGCCGGACCAGCACTCAGCGATTCCGATTCGCACTCGCGTTCCCTTGTTTGAAACCACACCCCGAGCCGCGCGTCCGCCGGCAACCACCGCTCGTTCACCCCTAACGCCGGCAAGAAGCAACTGAGTCAGTCCCTCTGCTTGTTCTGATGAAAACCTCCGTCCGCCTCCTGCGGGCCGTGCTGCGTCCCTTCGCAGTCATCGCCCTCCTCGGCCTCGCGACGCTCTCCGCGGCGCCCGTTTATAATCGCCAGACTCTTTTCACCGGCAATACCGGCGGCTACCACTCGTACCGCATTCCCTCCATCGCGCGCACCAACAACGGCACCCTCATCGCCGTCTGCGAGGGCCGCAAGGATAGCGCCAGCGACTGGGGCAATATCAACCTCGTCTGCAAACGCTCCACCAACAACGGCTCGAGCTGGGGCGGCCTCCAGGAAATCCTCGGCGTGACGCTCGACGCCTGGACCAATCCCACGATGGTCTACGATCCGCCGTCGGCCGCGCTGCCCACCGCCAATGCCCGCACCAATGGCCGCGTGTGGCTCTTCTTCAATTGGCACAGTGGCACTGCTACCAGCATGGCCGACATCGGTCCGGGCGACCGCCGCACCTACGTCACTTACAGCGACGACAACGGCGCGACGTGGGCCACGCGCGTCAATATGACCGGTACACTCACTCCGCCCACCATGTCGTGGGATGCTGTCGGGCCCGGCATCGGCATCCGCATGACGCAGGCGCACGTCGGTCGCCTCGTCGTGCCCTCTACCGGCCGCAATTTCTGGAGCGATGATCACGGCACCACTTGGCAATACGCCTCCATTCCCGGCGGCACGGGTGAGAGCACCATCGTCGAATGTCTCGGCGGCGATCTCCTCCGCAACGACCGGCCCACCGCGACGACCTGGGCCAATGGCTCAAAGCGCCGCTACCTCTCGCGCGGCACCATCGAAGGCGGCTTCCCCGCGTTCACGCCCGAGAATGAGTTGCTCGACCCGAAGTGCGAGGCCTCCACCATCCGCTACAACTTCGATTCGCCCGACCGTATCATCTTTCTCAATTCCTCCAGCACCATCGATAGCCCGATGCAGGAAGGCCGCTCCAAGATGTACGTCCGCGTCAGTTACGACGACGGCGCCACGTGGCCGGATAGCAAGTGGCTCTACGACGGACTCACCACGAGCCAGGCCATCGCCCAAGGCAAAGGCGGCTACAGCTCGATGATCAAGACGGCCGACTTCGCCGTTGGCGCTCTCGTGGAGGCCAATCCCGGCACTTACCGCTCGATCGACTTCCACAAGTTCAACCTGGAGTGGATCGCCGCTCCTTGATTCTCCGGTCGGAACCGGTCGACGGGTCAACCCGCCAGGGACTTCGGTCCCTGGCGTTTTTATTTATCAGGCGAGTCAAAGGTCCGGTCGCCATACCACTGCTTTCTGTTTTCGCGGTCTCGGCGAGCCGCGCGTAATCGCCGCTCTCACCCTTCGCTCCCGCGCTACGCGGCGCGATTTCCCTGCTCTCGTCACCCCTCTCGCATCCCCTGCTATGAACGCTTCTTGGCGCTCGTTTCGTCTTATCATTGCTCTGCTCGGCCTCGGCTTCGCGTGCGGCGATCTCACCGCGCAAGCCACCGCCACCGGCTCCGTCGAGGGGCGAGTCTTCAATGCCGCTACCGGCTCCACTCTGCGCAATGCGCGCGTGTCCGTCGAGGGCAGCGACCGCCAAGTGTTGACCGATGATTTCGGCTCGTACCGGCTGGCCGTCCCAGTCGGCACTGCCCGGCTGCAGGTGACCTACGTCGGCTTCGACGCTCAGTCGGCGACCATCACGGTGCCGGCTGGCAGCGCCGCCTCCCGCGATTTCGAGCTCACCGTCACCGGCACCTCGCGACCCAGCGCCACCGAAGAAACGGTTAAACTCAACGACTTCACCGTCGTCGCCGACCGCGAGATGAGCGCCCAGGCCATCGCCCTTAATGAGCGCCGCGCTGCTCCCAATATCAAACAGGTCGTCGCCTACGATGAGTTTGGCGACCGCGGCAATGAGGACATCGGCGAGTTCATGCGCTTCCTTCCGGGAGTGGGTATCGTCGACGGCGGTCAGACAGCAAGTTCACTCACCTTGCGCGGCTTCCCCGACAACAACTCGACCATGCAGATGGACGGTGCCGATATTGCGAGCGCCCGCGGCAATAGCCGTACGCAATCGCTGCTCGATGTCTCCACCGCCAATATCTCCCGCGTCGAGGTCACCAAAGTCCCCACACCCGATATGCCGGCGAGCGGTCTCGGCGGTTCGATCAATATCATCACCAAGAGTGGCTTCGAGGCCCGCAAGCCGGTCTTCAACTATCGCGTGTACTTCATCACGGATAGCTACACCGGCCTCACGCTCGATGGCGGCCCGCGCGGCCCCACGAAGAAGCTCAGCCCCTCGATGCAGCAGCCGTCCTACGATTTCACCTACCTCTTGCCCGTCTCTAAGACCTTCGCCCTCAGCTTCGGCGGCGCGCGCAGTTGGCGCTTGAAGCCGATGGAGCGCGACAACGCCCTCGATACCCAGGCCGATTGGAACTTCGTCAACGGCTTCCAGCGCATCAGCACGTGGCTGAGTCTCGCGAATGTCATCACGTCCGTCTCCGGCCAGATCGGCGCGGATTGGAAGATCAGCCCCAAGGACACCCTGAGCAGCAGCTTCCAATACCGCTACGTGTCGAATAATATCATGCGCCTCACCTTCGCGGCTGCCTACGGTACGGGGGCCACGGGCAACGCCACCTTCACCCAGGGCTCTGCCGCGGCCAACGGCACCATCACCCAAGCCGCCACGGCGAATCAGGAGACGGGCGCCGACACGTTTCACAACGTCGTGAAATATTCGCATAAGGACGACGGCTGGCGTCTCGATGGCTCGCTCACCTTTTCCAAATCCATCTCGTTTCTCGACGACATCGACAACGGCCACTTCAACGGCACCACGAATACTCAGATTACCGGCATCGTACTTCGCGGTGAAGGTCGTGGCGAAGACGACGGTCTCATCCCCGTCCGCTACACGGCCACTCGCGCCGGAGTTCCGGTGAATGTTTTCGATGGCAACAACTACGTCATCGGCAACCCAACTTCATCCCAGAACAAGATCTATGCGACCAAGCTGAACGGCCGTCTGGACTTCACACGCGACTTTCGCGGCAAAATCCCCGTCAGCCTGAAGACGGGTATCTCGGTCGACCGGTCGATCCGCGATTCGCATTCCTACCTGCAGACGTGGAATTTCACGCCCAACGGGTCCACCACCGCCGCCGCGCGCCAGGCGAGTAATTTTCCTTCGGTCTTCGATGCCGAGTTCAACGCCGAGGCCCCGACGGTCTTTGGCCAGAAGATGGGCTGGATCAGCCTGACCAAGGTCTACGAACTCTATCAGGCCCACCCCAACTGGTTTCCGCGTGACGAGGCGCTCTACATTCAAAACTACGCCACCAACTCTCGCCGTCTCGTCGAGACGATCTCCGCGAGCTATATCCGTGGCGACGTCCGCCTGCTCAACAACCGCCTGTGGCTCGTCGGCGGCGTGCGCTTCGAGCGCACCAAGGACGACGGCATGGGCCTGCTCAACGATCCTTCCGCTCAATACCAGAAGGATGCCAACGGTAATGTCATCGACAGCAACCCCACCACGGCTGGCATCCAGCCCATTCTCCTCACGACGGATCCCGTCGCGCGCGCACGCCTCCGTTACCAGGAGCGCGGCAGCCGCGCCATCCGCACCTACGACGATTTTTACCCGAGCCTGAGCGCGACCTACAATATCACCGACAGTCTGCTCATCCGCGCCGCCGCCGCTCGCACCATCGGCCGGCCCAATCTGAATCTCATCATCCCCGGCTCCAGCATCACCGATCCCACTGCCACCGGAACCCAGACCATCACGGTCAACAATACCGGCCTCAAGCCGTGGACCGCGTCGAACTACGACCTCTCCCTCGAGTCTTATCAAATCAAGGGCGGCTTCGGCTCCATCGGTGTCTTCCAGAAAAACATCAAGGACTTCTTCGGCTCCACCACGCAGCGCGCCACGCCTGAACTCCTCGCGCAGTATGGCCTGCCCGACGATCCGCTCTACCTGAACTACGACATCACCACGATGACCAACGCCGGCGACGCCCGCATCACGGGCTACGAGTTCGCCTACACGCAGTCGTTGCTTTTCCTGCCGCAGTGGGCGCGTGGTTTCCAAATCTTCTTCAACGCCACGAAGCTCCAGCTCCACGGCGGCGACATCACTGACTTCACTGGTTTCACCCCGAGCAATTACGCCGGCGGCATCGGCTTCGTACGTCCGCGCTTCTCCGCGAAGCTGAACTTCACTTACCAAGGCGAAACTCGCCAAACCCTCGTCGCCGCGAGCGCCGCCAACGGCATTCCGGCCGACACCTACAACTATCAAGGCGAGCGTACCCGCGTCTCCCTTTCGCTCCAGTACAGTCTTTCGAAACGCTTCGTTGTTTACGGCACGATGTCCGACATCAATGGCCCGGGCTTCAATGTAATCAGCCGGCAGTATGCTCCGAATTCTCCTGAGTATCAAAAAGCCCGCCGCCGTCAGGAGCTCGGCTCGATCATCCAACTCGGCGTGAAGGGGCAGTTCTAACGCGGGAGCGCGACCGCCCCCGGTCGCTCCGGTCTCTAATCAGGCTCATCCCACAGGCTGCTTGTGGTGAACGGCGACCTCCGGGCGGCGTCGAGAGAGCGAATGTGAAAATCACGACGGCAGGCGATTCTCCTGAAGACGGCGCTCGGAGATCGCCGTCCACCTCAAATCTACCGCGTCACTACGCGATTCCTATCAACTCACGGCAACGGCCGCAGCCCCTCGCTTCGAACGACCCACGTTCCATCCTTCGGAAAGCCGGGGGCATCTTTCGTCGGCGCGTCGTCCCAGCCCGCTGCCATCATCGCGACCGCCGCGAGCAAGGCACCGTTCCCTGGAAGATAAACCGGAAGATCACCACGCTGCGGATTGTGCCCGTTGGCGGTGTACTTATTGTTGGGTCCATCGCTCTTGAGCAGCACGCTCACGGCCTTCTGCGGCTCACCAAGACGCGCGGCGGTCATCGCCACCATCGGGTAATCCCAACCCCAGATTTTAGTTTCCCAATCCCATGAGGTGAGCACGGCATCGAGCGTACGCGCCATCACCGCGCGATTGACGCCATCGCCGGGTAACTGCCCCAGCGCCATGAGGAACGAGGGGTGATCGTGACGGCTCGCGAGATTGTCCCACGTATCGGGGGTGGACTCGAGCGCGACGTACTTACCGTCTTTCTGCGGCAGCGGCGCGACGGCCTTGATCATCTTGTCCCACTCGGCATCGCGCGGGAGCTTGAGGCGCTCGCGCCACTGCTGCGCGATCTGCAGGCCGCGCGACCAGTAGCTGAGTTCGTAGGTTGGATTCATGCTCGTGGCTTGGTCGTAGATTTCCTGTGCGATCCACAGCGGCGGGCCGAGGTTGTAGCACTGGCGCGTCTCATCCCAGTGAAGCATCGAGGCCATGCACTGCGCGGTCTCAAACACGAGTTCGCGATACTTCGCTAGCGTCTCGGGCGTGGGCGAGCCGCGGTAAAGCAACTCGGCGAGGTGGATGGGATGCGGCTGATTCCAAATGATCAGTGGGTTGCCCCCCGGGCTCTCGCGCCAGTCGGGCCCCACCATTTTTGGCCAACGAGCTCCGGCCAAGCCGCGTCCCCGCGCGATGGCGCGGGCCCGGGGAAGGGCCGTTACAAACGCCTGTAAATTCTTCGCCAGAAATTCATCGCGTCCCCACAGCGCGAAGTGCGCGCTGTGCCACCAGATCATCTCCGTATGGTGTTTGCCATACCACGTACTGTTGGTGAGGCCGCTCTCCTGCGGCGGGAAGTCACCCGCAAACTGAATCGCGGTCAGGTATTGCGAGAGCACCACGCGACGCTCGAGTTCGTTAGCTCGCGGATCCTTGCTGCCGGTGAAGTCGACCGCTCCGCCGCTTTGCCAAAACTTCGGCCACCGCTGCTCGGCCGCCGCGCGTACTGCGGCCCAGTCTTCGATATCATCGGCTGGCTTCTGCGGGGTGAACCGGCAGCTCAGTTCAAATACCTCATCACCCTTTGCGCCGTTAAAGACGAAGGTGTGCGCATCGCCGCCCTCGAGCGCCATCGTGCCTTTCTTGGTCAGCACCGCGACCCCGTACTTGAATCCCTCGCGCTCGCGCTGAAAGGAAAAGAACCCGCGTAGGCGCGAAGCGGTGAGCTTCGTCGTATGCGACGCCGGCAGCGTCCAATCGAGCTTCGGGTTGTTCTTCGTCTTGATATCGTGCCCGCGCGGAAACGCGATTTGTACCCGCAGCTTTCCAGAAGCGATCGCCCGCGAGCGCACGCGCACTGCCATCCCATCGCCCACCGGCGAAGCCACGGTGCTCACCTCGACGCCTTCGCCGTTCCATTGAAACACGCTGCGAATCTCGCCCGACCACAGGTCGAGGGTCTGGTCGATATTGGAAACATCGGTCGGTTGCAGCACGAGCCCGCGCTCATCGACGAAGGCCAACTGCGCGAGGGGCATGTCATGCGGATTCTCGCGCAGCCACGTCCCCGCCGGTCCGCCTTGATTGGTCGGATAGCCGAGGGTCTTGCCATAGCTGGTGAAGGAGCGATTCGCATCCTCCAACTTGTAGCCGTTCGGATTGGCATTCTCGTGCCACGCCCAGCGCGCGAGCGTCTCGAGGGGGATGCCGCTCTTTTGGTACTGATCGTAAAAGGTCTGCAAACCCGTCACATCCGCAGTGAAGCAAAACTGTCCGTTCCCCACCGAGAGCGGTGCCCACGTATCCACTTTCGTGATATGGGGGTTGTGCCGCGTGACGAGCGCATGGCGGTCGATCTTCTCCGCCGCCCCGAGGGACACGGCGGCTAGCAACACGAGGACAGCAATCGCGCGACGCACGGGGTTAGGCATAGTACGTCCATCTTTGCGTCCACGCCCTAGGCCCGGCAACGCCAATGAACTCGTTACGTCAGGCAGGACGTATAACCCCCCCTGATTTGAACCGAAGGAAACGGAGGGAACGAAGAGCACTTGGCCATCCGGCCGCGTGGTGCCTATCTGACCTGCTCCACCAAGCTATCTCTTCCAAAAAGGTCCCGAAACCAAGCCCACAGAGTTGTATCGCACGCTCTTCGTTTCCTTCGTTCTCTTCTGCAAAAATGCTGGGGTTGGGTTTGGGGTATTCGACTTCTACCTCTTCGCTACAAATACCCCAACTCCCGCGCCTTGAGCGCCGCTTGGGTGCGATCAAGCACACCCAGCTTTCCAAGGACATTGGTCATGTGATTTTTCACCGTGCCTTCGGTGATATTCAGCCGCGATCCGATCTCCTTGTTGCTACAGCCCTCGGCCAATAATTTCAAAACTCCGACTTCGCGCTCGGAAAGCGGGTCCGCCAACGGCGCCGGCTCGCGGCGAGTTTCCTTCGGCTGCGTCCGCCCGAGTCCCGCCATCATGCGGGCCGCGACCGAGGGCTCGAAGACCGACGTGCCCTGCGCGGCCGCGCGTACCGAGCCGCATAGTTTTTCCGCTGAGCACGCTTTTAGCAGATAGCCGACGGCGCCGGCGCGCATGGCATCGAAAATTTCCTCGTCCTCCTCAAACGTCGTCAGCACCACCACGCGCGCGTTTGGCACTGCGGCCATGACGCGCTGCGTGGACTCCACGCCGCCGAGCACCGGCATGCGGAGGTCCATGAGGATCACGTCGGGCTTGTGCGTCTTTGCGAGTGCGACCGCCCGCTCGCCATTCTCCGCCTCGGCCACGATTTCGAAGTCCGGCTGGAGCGAAAGCAGGGTGCGCAGTGCCTCGCGAAAGAGGGACTGGTCGTCGACTAGCATGAGGCGCGTTTTCTTCACGCCGGGACCTCCACGGTCAGCGCGAAGCCACCGGTCTGGCGATTGCTCGCCGACACTCGGCCACCGAGCAACTCGATGCGTTCGTGGATGCCTTGCAGGCCAAAGCCACCGGCCGTCGCCGCCTCGGCGCGGACGTCGCGTCCACGGCCATCATCGAGCACGGCCAGCGCCACGCGGCCCGGCGACGTGAAGTCGAGCGCGACCTCCGCGACGGTCGCCGTTGCATGCTTGCGCACATTTGTGAGCCCCTCCTGCGCGGAGCGAAAGAGCGCGTGCTCCACGCTCGGGGGCAACGCACGCACCGGCCCCTCCACCCGCAGGGTCACCGGCAGACCAGCCTCCACGGCGAGTCCGCGCAGCGCCTCGGCGAGCGGCGGGCGCTTCGTATCGGCGCGCAGCGTGCCCACCGAGCGGCGCACATCATCGAGCGCCTCGGCGGTGAGCTTGGCGGCCTTGGTCACGGCCTCCAACGCTTGCTCGGGTCGAGTGGGCATGAGGGCCGCGGCGGCGTCGAGTTGGGTTTTAACCACGGTGAGATAGTGGCCCACGCCGTCGTGAATCTCCCGCGCCAGGCGATTGCGCTCGCGGGTGGTGGCCAAGTCTTCGGCCTGCGCCGCATAGGCGCGGAGTTGAGCATTCGCCTGCTCGACTTCCTGCCGAAGTTTCTCCTCCCGCGTCCGGGCGAGCAGCGCGCGCTTGGTGATGATGGTAAATGCGACGGTGAAGGCAAAGGCGGCGGCGTAGTTGACCACTGCCTCGCCGGCTGCGCGCCATCCGAAAGGGATGCCCCACAGCGCGACATTGATCGTGAAGAGATAGACGCCGATGAGCCACGCGTAGCGCGCCCGGAGATCAAACACCGCCTGGCTCACGACCGGCAGGACAAGAATGCCCATGAACCCACGACTCGGGCTAAGGTAAATGATCGCCGTCAGGATCGTGCATTGCACGAGATAGTAGACGACGAAGCGCGAGGGCCGCAGACAGCTGGTGAATCGGCCCCCCAGCACCCCGATCGCCCCATACAAGCCACCCAGCGCAAACACCACCGGCACCATCCATTCCGAACTATAGTAATGCTGCTGGCCGAGAAACCCCGCGAAGCACGTCAAGATGACCGTGCCGTACGCAATGGCACCGTAGAGGCTGCCGGTGCGGTGGGAATGGTCGTTAGTCGCGGAAGACATCGCCTCTACCCTACCACGCTTGCACCGGTTGGCGATATAGGAAGGAAGTCATGCTCAGTCATGACGCCAGCCGTGACTTCCGCGCGATGCGTTTCCCCGGCGGATCTGCTACTCTCGGCTCATCGTACTACCATTCGGCTCCCGCTCTCTTTCAGCCTTCGCCACTCTTATTCCCGCCATGCTCTCGCTCTCTCAAGTCACCAAACGCTACGGCACCCTCACCGCGCTCGACGGCATCTCGCTCGATCTCGCCCGCGGCGAGTTTTTCGGCCTGCTCGGCCCCAATGGCGCGGGTAAATCGACCACGATGTCGCTCATCGCCGGCCTGCGCTCACCCGACTCGGGCTCGATCACCCTCGACGGCCAGCCGCTCAATGCCGCCAGCGCCACCGCGCGTCTCGCGCTCGGCCTCGTGCCGCAGCACGTGGCGCTCTATCCCGAGCTCACCCCTGACGAAAATCTCCGCATCTTCGGCGAACTCTACGGCCTCCGTGGCAAGGAGCTCAAATCGCGCATCGATGCGGCCCTCGAAGCCGTGCAGCTCACCGACCGCCGCCGTGATCGCGTGAAAACCTTTTCCGGCGGCATGGCCCGCCGGCTCAACCTCGTCGCCGCCCTCCTCCACCGCCCGAAACTCCTTCTTTGCGACGAACCCACCGTCGGCATCGACCCGCAGTCGCGCAATGCGATCTTCGAATACCTCGAGCGGCTCAATCGCGAGGGCCTCACGATCATCTACTCCACCCACTACATGGAGGAGGCCACGCGCCTCTGCTCGCGCATTGGCATCATCGACCACGGCCGTATCCACGCCCTCGGCACGCTGGACGAATTGTTGCTGAAGCTCCCCTTCGAGGAAGAAATCCGCTTCGCCGCCACAGACGCCACCGCGCCCCTTGCCGCGCAACTCTCCACACGGGGCGAACTCACCACGGCCGAAAATCAGCACCGCTTCCGTCCGCACCCCGATTTCAAGCTCTCCGCTTTCTACAGCATGAGCGAGGCGCTCGATCTGCCCGCGCGGCTCTTTACGAGCCAGCGCCCGACCCTGGAAGCAGTGTTTCTCCAGCTGACGGGCCGCAAACTGCGCGAGTAAACCCGCTTTATCACCCACTTTTTAAACTTCAACTACGTCGCCCACGGCGTTCCTCCCATGCGTATCATCCTCTCTCTCGTCCGCAAAGACCTCCTCAATTTCACCCGCTTCAAAGGCGCGCTCATCCTTACTTTTGCCATTCCCTTTATGATGATCTGGCTCTTTGGCCAGGTCTTTGGGGTCAATAGC
Source organism: Opitutaceae bacterium (assembly GCA_965227745.1). Classification (GTDB taxonomy): domain Bacteria; phylum Verrucomicrobiota; class Verrucomicrobiia; order Opitutales; family Opitutaceae; genus GAS368. The sequence goes on from OZ245769.1 coordinate 2,733,778, forward strand.
AAGGACTCCGGCCCCTCTGGCATCCCCGTCGCCGTGGTCAACGCCAGCTCCAATCCCGGCGCCGCCAAGCTGGTGGACGCACTCAAGGCCGAGAAGAGCTTTCGCATTATCACCGACTACAAAGAGCGCGATGGCACCAAGCGTCCCCTCACGGAAGCCGACCTCCGCCCCATGATGCAGGCCGCCGGCTCGGACTTGCGCTTTGCCCTCGTGCTGCCGGCTGATCTAGTCAGTGACACTTCGTTCGGTCTGCACCTGAAATTCCTCTCCAATCCCCGCAGTGATATCGAGACGCAGATGGTGAATGGACTGCTCCAAAAGGCGATTTTCACCAACGTCCCTGAACTGCTCGGCCAATCGCTCCAGGCCCGTGCCAAAAAACACATCGGTGAAAAGCGCTTGGAAAAATTCAATGACACGATGGCCACAGCCATCAGCGCCGCATTCAACGAGGACAAGGAGCAGGTCCTCCGCCGCATCGAGTCGGGTGATTTCGGCATCAGCGAGCTTACGAAGTCCGCCGCCTCCTCCGGAACGAAGGCAGGCGAGTCGAAGCCCACCGCGGCGGACTTCATCGGCAAAATCGTGCGCATCGAAAATGAGCAAGTAGTCGGCGCTCAGGTAAAGAGCCCGATGGCGACGCGGTTGGTCGGCGGCTGGGCGATTCAGTTTTTGTTGTTCGCGGTGAGCGCGTCCGCGGCCGGCCTGTTTCGCGAGCGCGATGCTGGAATTTTCCAGCGGCTGCTGGCGGCGCCGGTGACCCGCGCTCACATCCTTTGGAGCAAATTCCTCTACGGGGTCACACTCGGGCTCATCCAGTTGTTGGTGCTCTTTGTCGCTTCCAGCTTCATGTTTCACACCGACGTACTGTCGCACGTAGTGCTACTGTCGCTGGTGTGCGTCCTCGCCGCCGCCGCGTGCTCGGCGTTTGGCATGCTGCTGGCCTCGATCGCCGGTTCGCCTGAATCGGCCAGCGGGCTTTCGACCCTCGTGATCATGTTGATGAGCCTGCTAGGCGGCGCGTGGTTCCCGCTGGGGTTCATGCCGTCTTTCATGCAGCAGTTTAGCAAACTGACGATCGTCTACTGGTCGATGGAAGGCTTCAGCGCTGTGCTGTGGGCCGGAAACAGCTTCGGGCAGATCCTGCCCATCTTGGGCGTGCTGGCTGGCATGACGGGCCTAGTCCTGGCGGTAGCGGTCTGGCGATTCAACCGTGGGAGTATCTTCGGTTAAGAACCCGAGTCGTCCACGTCGCGCTCACAAAGGATTTACGCCTTCGTGAGTCCTCAAGGTTAACACTGCTCTACTGCCTAATGGAAAGGGACTTACTAACGGCACTCACTTGGTGGAGAATGAGGCGCGTCCCATCCGCCGACGTGTGAATATTTTTTTCGCGTCTTCGCTTGCAGCGCCTCGACCGGGCCTCATAACCCGACTCTTTTCGCTGCACGCATGCCTGCCTCGTCACCCACCTCCCGCCCTTCCGCCGCCGCCTCCGCGACGTCGAGGGAAACGCCGGGCCAGATGGACGCCGAGGCGCAGGCCCGCCTCGACGAGGACAACCGCCTGCTCGCCCAGTGGCGCGAGCAACTTGAAGCCCGACTTGAGGAGCGGCTAACCCATCAAGCCCGCCATCGCGACCAACTCGAAGACGCGCTGGACCACCTCGAAACCGTGCGCAAGACGATGCACGAGCGGGCCAACGAACTCGATGCCCCGGAAGCCAAGGCCGAAACTCCCGAGTCCACCCCCGCACCTTCCGTACCGCTCGCCGAGCCGTTCAGCCCCTCCGATCTCGCAGGCTATCAGCCGCCGTCGCTCGACTTGCTGCGTCCGCCGTCGGTCAACGAGACCAATTTCAGCAGCCCGGAAGAGTTGGCGACCAACAAGCGGATTTTGCAGGACTCGCTCGATAGCTTCGCGATCGATGCCTTCGTGCACGACGCCATCGTCGGACCGCGCGTCACCCAGTTTCGCGTCAAGCCCGGCTTCGGCGTCCGCGTCGAGTCCATCGTCGCGCTCGAAAAAAATCTCGCCCTTTCCCTCTCCGCTAATGCCGTGCGCATCCAGGCACCCATCCCGGGCGAGAGCTACGTGGGCGTGGAGATTCCCAACCGCCAGACCGCTCCGCTGGCGCTGCGGGCGTCGTTCGAATCCGAAGCGTGGCGCAAGGCCACGGGCGATATTCCGCTCATCCTCGGCGTTGATATCGCCGGCCGGCACATCATGCTCGATCTCGCGCGCGCCCCGCATGCGCTGATCGCCGGCGCCACAGGCAGCGGCAAATCCGTCTGCATCAGCAATCTCATCCTCTCGCTGCTGTATCGGTTTCGCCCTGATGAGTTGGAGCTGGTGCTGATCGATCCGAAGATCGTGGAGTTCGCCATCTACCGCGACCTGCCGCATCTCATTCACCCCGTCGTCACCGACCCCAAGCAGGCCGTGCAGGCGCTCAAGTGGCTCGTGCGCGAGATGGAGCGGCGCTACGCCGTGCTCGCGGAAAAATCCGTCCGCAATCTCGCCGGCTACAATGCCAAGGCCGTCGCCGAGGGTTTCCCGAAGCTGCCCTACATCGTCCTCATCATCGACGAGCTCGCTGATCTCATGATGACCGCCGCGCAGGACGTCGAGACGCCCATTGCGCGCCTCGCGCAGATGTCGCGCGCGGTCGGCATCCACACCGTGCTCGCGACGCAGCGCCCGAGCGTCAACGTCATCACCGGCGTCATCAAGGCCAACTACCCCACGCGCATCGCGTTTCAAGTTTCCTCGCAAATCGACAGCCGTACCATCCTCGATGGCAAGGGCGCCGAAGCCCTCCAAGGCCGGGGCGACATGTTGTTCTGCCCACCCGGTATCGGCCGCATCCAGCGTTTGCAGGCACCGTTCGTCGACGACGGCGAGATCGAGAAAATCGTAAGCGGGCTCAAGGCGCAGTTGCAGCCGCGCTACCGCGTGGAGTTGCGCGCGGAAGATGCCCCGGGCGCAGCCGAGGGCGGCGACCCGACGATACACGCCGGCGCCGATCCGATGATCAAGGAAGCGCTCGAAGCCATCGCGGCCAACGGCCGTGCCAGCACGAGCTACCTGCAGCGGCGTCTCAAGATCGGTTACAACCGCGCCGCCTCGCTCATGGAGGAAATGGAGCAGCGCCGCTACATCGGCCCGCAGGTCGGCAACAACCCGCGCGAAATCTACGTGCAGCCCGGCGACCTGAAATTCGGCTAAGTCATGTCGACCGAGGCTCTCACCACCGATCTCATCCTCGAACGCATCCGCCGCGACGGCGTGCGCAAGACGGTCGCGGCCTTGCGCAAGCCGCCGGTGTCCTCGCGTTTGCTGCAAGAGCTGGCTGAACTCGCGGAGCCGTCGCAGGCGCAGCAATTCGTCGCGGCGTATCCACTCTCGCCCAGCCATTTGCTCGAGACGCTCGCGCGCACCGCGCAGGACCCGGAGGTCTTTCCGCTGCTGGCGACCAATCCGCGCACGCCGCCGCATCTCTTAAGCGAATTTGCCGCGCATGAAAATCCCGAGGTGCGCGTGCATGTCGCCACGCATCCCCAACTCGCGGCGCGTGAATTACAAGCTCTCGCCACCGATCCGGACGTCGCCGTTCGTCGCGCCGTGGCGGGAAATCTTTCGCTCCGCCTGCCGCACCACGCCGCGCTCGCCGCCGATGCCAACCCCGGCGTCCGCCTCCGCCTCGCCGGTCAATCGGCGCTGCCGGCCCAGGTCGCGCTGGTGCTCGCCGCCGACTCCAGCCCGGTCGTCCGCGCCCACACGATCGCCACCGCGGCCGCGACCGATGAAATGATCCTCGGCTGGGCCGCCAGTGACGAGGAGGAAGTGCAGCTCGCCCTCGCCACGCGCAAGGATCTTCCCGATCCCGCCCGCCACCTCCTGCTGTTGTCCTCTTCGCCCGCCGTGCGCCGCGCTGCGCGTGAGATGGGCGCACCGGATCTCGTCGAGTTGCTGCACCTCACGTTGCATGGCGAACCGGATGAGCGCGCTTGGGTCGCCGCCCGGCCTCCGCTGCCGAGCCCGTTGCAGCGCCTGCTCGCCCAAGACAACGATGCCACCGTGCGGCTCGCCCTCGCCGGTAATCCCGCGCTCGATCCCGATGTCGCCGGTTACTTTGTCGCACTGGCCGACGAAGCCGTCTGCGTCGCTCTCGCGACCAATCCCGCTGTATCCGCCGATCACGTACAGGCGCTCGCGGCCACACGTCTGCCCGCCGTGCTGACGGCACTGGCCTATCGGGAATCGCTTTATGATGAGCTCGTGACGTTTCTCATCGAGCACAGTCCGGACTTCTTGCGGCACTGGGCCATTCAACAGCGGACTGCCGAGATCAATGACCCCGCGGCGGCGCGCAAGCTCGCCAGCCATTCGCTGCCCAGCATTCGCGCGCTAGCGGTCGCCAGCCATCCCTGGCGTCGCGCCGATCTCTACGACTTCGCTCGTGACGCCGCGCCCGCCGTCCGCCTCGCCGCGCTCAATCACCGCGAGGCCTCCGACGAACTCATCACTAGCCTGCTGACCGATCCCATTCCGGAAATCGCCACGGCCGCCGCTGAATTGAAGGCCGCGCGTCAGCTTGCCGCGCTCACCGCTCCTCCGGTCCGCGCCGGAGCGAAAGCGGCAACTCCAGCAACGAAGACGGCCCCCTCCACGAACAAGCCCGCGCCGCCCCTTTCCTCAACGTCTTCTTCATCTGCTTCGTCCGCGTCGAGCGCACGCCCCAGCACCAGCGCGGGCGCTCCCTCCGCGCCACCCAAACTTTTCAACCAACTCAAACGCCTCTTCTGGCAATAAACCATCATGGCAAAGAAACCCACACCACTCACTTTCCGCGACATCGTGCTCGGCGCCGAGGCCGACGTGATTCGCCAGGCCCTCGAGGCCCGCGTGAAGATCGATGCGCTCATCGTCGAGCGCCAAGCCGCCTACGAGCGCATCGCCGCACTCGAGACGCAGGTTGCCACCCTCGTCGGCGAGCCCGGCGTCTATCCGTTCCCCGCGCCCCCGCTGCCCGTCGCCGGCTTTGAGACCAAGCCCGCCAAGAAGACTTCGTCCGGCAGCTCTGCCGCCGACACTGACTCCGACGAGGACGACGATACCTCCGCCCAATCGTAATCTGAGTTTCGCGGCCCACCGCCAGCGAAACCATCGATGACGCCCACCCAACAGATCCAGATCAACGGACTGCTCCTCCAGCGCGAGGAATTGTTCGTGCGTATCCATGATCTGGAGACCGCCGCCGCCGCAATCCTCGGCGAGCCCTACCCCTTCACGCGCCCGCCGCTTCCCTCGGATCAGCGCGGCAAAAAGAAGCCCGGCTCGGCGCGAACTGCCGCCCGCGACCCGTTACGCCGACTAGAGGGGTTGGAAACCGCCTATCGCGTGACCTATCAACGCGCGGGCCAAAGCGTGCAGGAGGTGCACGATGAACTCGATGCCCTGCGCACCCTGCTCGCCGCGCAAGGCGCGAACCTCCGCGTCACGCGCATCGAGACGATCGACCTCGGCGGCCGGACCAAAGCCGTGCTGCTCGACACCCCTCCGCCGCCCGCACCGGCACCCGCTCCGTCGGCCTGAGGCCCGCACTCCTCATAATCGCTAAGCTTCACCAATTCAGGTGAAGGAGATCGACGTTCAGCCGCGGCCCGCCTTCTCGCGCCTTGCCCATATCCTGATGCGACAGGGTCGAGAACGAGACGAGTTCCACCCACGGCCACATGCCGACCTCGTAGTTCGCCCCACCGATCTTGCCGTCGAAAAATTTTCCACCCTTGATCGGACTCCACTTTCCGTCGGCTAATTGCTGCGGCGGCGGTCCCAAGCGGGGAATCGCAGTGGAGCGAACGACATACTTATCCATCACGAGCATAGAGGTGCTGGAGTTGCTGGCGGCGACCGTCGCATCGCTCCGCACCGGCTCGGGAATCGCAGCTTTTGTGGCCGGATCGAGGCGGACGCGCGGCTGCGGAACCACCCGTGTTTCCTCTGCCATCACGACACTGCCCAACGATAAAATCAACACGAGCGCACACGGTGTTTTCATGATCGGGGTGGGACTACTGAGTGTGACCTCGGAGAGCACATCTCGTTCCCTCTGCCCTTGACCGCATCCGCCCTTCATTTGGCGCGCGAAATTTACGGCTGACGCCCCGCGCCAAACCTGCGCCAGTCTTGTTTGTGCCGCAGACCATTTACGCGCCGACTCGTTTCACCCTGTTCTCCGCCTTCGTCGTAATGGGCGGGATCTACGTCGCGGAAGTCGGCTTCAGCGGCACCGTCACGCAGCTCTATCTACTCGCGCCGACGCTGTCGCTGACGCCTTCGGCTAACCACGCGGCGATGGTCGAGGCCTCGCTCATGATCGTGGCCAAGCTCCTCGCGTGCTTCTCCGTGACAACCATCGCGCTGGAGTACTCGCGCGAGCGCTGGCGCAACCTCGGCACCATCGGCTTCCCCTCGATCGCCCTCGCGGCGGCCTTCGTCCCGCTCATCGCCGCCACGACGATCTTCCTCTCCGAACTTGATAACCTGCTTCGCTACCTGCTGCCGGTCGAAGCGCTCAACGATTTGGATTTCGCCCCTGGGCTCGATACGTTGATGAACGCGTCCTGGCAGGGCCCGGTGCTCGCCGTGGTCATCGCGCCGCTGACGGAGGAAATTTTATTTCGCGGGGTCATTTTGCGCGGCCTGTTAAGTCGCTGGCATCCCTCGGTGGCGATCCTCGCCTCCGCCATGATGTTTGCGTTCATGCACCTGAATCCGGCGCAGACTCCCATCGCCCTCGGCCTCGGGCTGCTCCTCGGCTGGATCTATGTCCGCACGCGGTCACTCGGTCTCTGCATGCTAGGCCACGCGCTCAATAATTCCGCCAGCTATCCGATGGACTTTTTCCCCTTCGAGATCGACGGCTTCAACCATGACCCTGCGGGCATGCTCCCCGGCACCGTGGTGTTTCATCCGTGGTGGTTTGATCTTACGGGAGTCGGACTATTCTGCGCCGGTTTGTACATCATGCACCGCTTCGCCCCGCCCTCCGCGCCGTGGCGACTGACTGAGCCGTCCGCAGCAACTTCACCCAGCGTGTCGCCCGGAATCACGACACCTCCCCCACTCCCGGCAACGGCCGAGCCCCCGCTTCGAGAGGGGTCGATTGGCAATTCCGCGAGAAATGACGATTGTCAGCCCGCTTCCGCTGCCAACACTCAACCGTCCATGTCCGCCGAACTCGTCACCCTCGTCACCTCCCTGGCTCAACGCGCCCGCGCCGCGTCGCTCACGCTGGCGACGGTCCCGACGGCGGCGAAGAACGCCGCCCTCGACGAACTCGCGCGCCTGATTGAGACGTCGCACGAGTCGCTGCTCGCGGCCAATGCCCTCGATCTCGCCTCGCCCGAGGCCGCCGCGCTCACGCCCGCCTCGCGTGACCGCCTCACGCTTAATGCGGCCCGCCTCGCGCACCTCGCCCAATCCGTCCGCGAGGTCGCCGTGCTGCCCGATCCCGTGGGCACCGTGCTCGACGACACCACGCGTCCCAACGGTCTGCGCATCCGCAAAGTCCGCGTGCCCATCGGCGTCATTGGCATCATCTACGAGTCGCGCCCCAACGTCACGGTCGACTGCGCCATCCTCTGCCTGAAGAGCGGCAACGCGTCCATCTTGCGCGGGGGCAAGGAGTGCTTTCATACCAACACCGCCCTCGCGTCCCTCATCCAACAGGCCCTCGCCACCGCCGGCCTCCCCGCCGACGCCGTGCAGCTCGTGCCCACGACCGATCGCGCCGCGCTCACCGCCCTGCTGAAGCTCGACACGCTCATTCACTGCATCATCCCGCGCGGTGGCGAGGGCCTCATCCGCTTCGTCGCGCAAAACTCCACCATCCCCGTCATCAAGCACTACAAGGGCGTGTGCTTCGTCTACGTCGACGCCGCCGCCGATCTCGCCATGGCCGAATCGATCACGCTCAACGCCAAGGTCACGCGCCCGAGCGCGTGCAACTCCGCCGAACAGCTCCTCGTGCACCGCAGCGTGGCGGAGAAGTTTCTGCCCACCGTCGCCCGCGCCCTCATAGCGAAAAACGTTCAGCTCCGCTGCGACCCCGCCAGTCTCGCGATTATCGCCGCCGCCCCGCCCGATCTCTCAACTCTCAACTCTCAGCTCTCAACTTCCGTCGCACCAGCGACGGAAGCCGACTACTCCACCGAGTTCCTCGACTACGTCATCGCTATCCGCGTCGTCGATTCCGTCGGTGACGCCATCGCACTCATCAATCGCGACAGCTCCAGCCATAGCGATGCCATCGTGACCGCCGATGAAACCGCCGCCCGCCGTTTCCTCGCCGAGGTCGATAGCGCCACGGTTTTCTGGAATGCCAGCACGCGGTTCAATGACGGCTTCGAGTTTGGCTTTGGCGCCGAGATCGGCATCAGCACCGACCGCCTCCACGCCCGCGGCCCGATGGGCTTGCCCGAGCTCTGCTCGTACAAATACCTCATCGAGGGCACCGGCCAAGTGCGCGGCTGATCCGGCGGCGTATGAATCTCACGCGCTGGAAAAAGCTCTCCTCCCGCGACATCATCCGCGACCGCTGGGCCCGCCTGCGCGCTGATCGCGTCGAGATCGCGCCGGGCAAAATCCTCGACCCCTTCTACGTCCTCGAGGAGCACGAGTGGGTCCACGCCATCGCGCTCAATCGCGAGCGGCAGATTCTTCTCGTGCGCCAATACCGTTACGCCGGCGATGCCTTCACCTGGGAGCTGCCCGGCGGGATGGTCGACCCCGGCGAGGACCTACTCGTTGCGACCCAACGCGAACTCCTCGAAGAAACGGGCGCGACCGCACCCACCTGGCGGCACATCGCCTCGCCCTTTCCGAATCCCGCACGCCAAAACAACCGCGTCCACGGCTACCTCGCCGAAGACGCCGCCATCACTGCCGCCCCCCAGCTCGACGCCAGCGAAGCCATCGAGTGCGCCTGGCACAGCATCCCGGCCACGCTCGACCTCATCCGCTCCGGCGAATTTTCGCAGGCCAATCATATCGCGCTATTGTACATGACGCTCGATAAGCTCGGACTGGTCGCGCACCACCGGCATCCCACAGCGAAGCTTGAGGCTTGAGGTGGACGGCGACCTCCGGGCGCCGTCGGAGGGCGAAGATGAAAACTGCGACGGCATTCGGGTTCTAACGATCGCAGATCGAAGCCCAGCGACTGATCGATCCGCTCTCGCCGAGCGCACTGGAGTGCATCAGCGTAGTCCGCATGTACTCACCCCGCGTCTTCGCGTCTCTCCGCCTCCGCGTCCCGCTGCTCCTTGCCCTGCTGGCCTCTTTCACCACTGCACTCACCGCCGCCGATTCGGCCTCTCCTACTCCGGCTCGCTCACCCGCCCTCCGCCCCATCACGCCCGAAGACATCTGGTCCATCCGCCGTCCCGGCGGGCTCGACCTCTCGCCCGATGGGTCGCGCCTCGTTTTCACGGTGCAGGACTACAGCCTCGAAAAGAATAGCTCCGTCACGCATCTCTGGCTGCTCGACACCGCGCCCGGCGGGCTCGCGCGACAGATCACCACCGCCGAGAGCAGCGACACCGCGCCGCAGTGGAGCCCAGACGGCCAGCGCCTCGCCTTTACCTCGAAGCGCGGCTCCGACGAAAATCCCTCGCTGTACGTGCTGCGCACCGATGGCGGCGAGCCGGAGAAAATCCTCGAGTTGCCGCTGCCGATTTCGTCGCCGCGCTGGTTACCCGACGGGAAGCGGATCGTCTTTGCCACGCGCGTGCTCCCGAAGTTCGCCGCCGATTTCGAGGCGATGAAGAAGGAGCTGAAGAAGCAGAAGGATTCCAAGGTCACCGCCAAGGTCACCGAGAACCGCGTCTACCGTTACTTCGACTCGTGGCAGGTCGACGGCCAGGCCTCGCGCCTGATGGTCGTCGATCTCGCCACCCGGAGAGTCACCGACCTCACGCCGCGCTGGACGCGCCGTTTCCGCCACGACGGCGAGGCGCAATTCGACGTCTCGCCCGACGGCAAGTTCATCGCGCTCAGTGTCGGCACCACGCCACCGCCGTTCAAGGACGGCGAGAACACCGATGTCTACCTCCTCGAGCTCGCGCACCCCGAGGCCGAGTGGAAAAACCTCACGACCGACAATGCCGAGGGCTCCGACAACAATCCCGTCTTCGCGCCCGACAGCCAATCGCTCCTCTTTGGGCGCAAGACCGGCAAGAATCTCCTCTCCACTTTTACCAAGCTGACCCGCCACAACCTCGCCACGAGCCGTAATGAAGCGTTGTCGCTCGGCGGCGCCGACCTCTCGCCGCAAGACTGGAAATTTTCACCCGACGGCAAGACCGTCTACTTCGCCGCCGAGGATCGCGGCTACACGCGCCTTTACTCTGTGGGCGCAGCGGGCACGGAAAAGCCGCGCGAACTCTTCGCCGCCGGTACGAGCAGCGCGCTCACCGTCGGCGCGAAAGCCCTCTACTTTCTCAACCAAACCTTCAGCCGCCCCGACGAGGTCTTCGCCCTTGAGCTCGGCACCAACAACACGGCGCAGCGCACTCAGCTTAACACGACCTTCCTCGCCACCCTCGATTTCGGTCGCGTCGAGTCATACATGTTTCCCGGCGCCGTTGGCGACACCGTACAGGGTTGGCTTATCTACCCGCCCGGCTTCGACGCCACGAAGAAATATCCACTCCTCCAACTCATGCACGGCGGTCCACAAACCATGATCGGCGATGCGTGGTCGCCGCGGTGGAACGCGCAGGTCTTCGCCGCCTCCGGCTATGTCGCCACGTGGGTCAACCGCCACGGCTCCACCGGCTACGGCGAAAAATACGTCGCCTCCATCGATGGCGCGTGGGGCGAGAAACCGTTTGAGGACGTCATGCTCGCCACCGATTTCCTCCTCAAGAAGCACGCCTTCCTCGACGCCTCGCGCATCGCCGCCCTCGGCGCGAGCTATGGCGGCTACCTCGCCGCGTGGGTCGCCGGCCACACCGACCGCTTCAAGGCCATCGTCTGCCACGCCGGCGTCACCGACTTCGACACACAGTACGCCTCCGACTCCGCCGTCTTCTGGCAAGACCCCGCGATGGCCGGCACGCCATGGAAAAAGAGCCCTGCCTACGACGCGCAGAACCCAATGAACTTCGCAGCCAACTTCAAGACCCCCACCCTCGTCATCCACAACGAGCTCGATTACCGCGTCCCCGTCGCCCAAGGCCTCCAATTCTACGGCGCCCTCCAAGCCCAAGGCGTCCCCAGCCGCCTCGTCTACTTCCCCGACGAAAACCACTGGGTGCTCAAGCCGCAGAACTCCGTCTTCTGGAATGGCGAGGTGCGGGACTGGCTGAAGCGGTGGGTAAAGTGACTATATTCCATATAAATATCTTGATAATCCTGAATTTTATTTTCATTCAATTAAATTGCTAAATCTAATTTTATGGCTGGAAAATACGATCACTATTGCGCTGGAGTACTTGATCATCATGGCGAAAAAATAGCTCATGTTATAGCCTCATCGACTTTTGTCGTAACGTACATGGTCGAAGGAGATAGCCTCAAATTTGACGTCGACAGTGAAAAACCAACACCCAGGCAGTGCTCAATAATCAGGGAATACGAGCGCATTCATTCTTTAATAAAACGCTCATTTAAACCCAAAGATGCGTTTCAAGCAAAGCGCGATTTGGCCGCTGCATTGTTTAATGCTTTCAGCGAAACTGACGAGACAACCGCAATCAGTGAATATTTTGAGGAGGTGGAAAAAGAAACCATGTCCCTCACTTCAGATCGCGCAAGATTTACATATCTTTTCTCTGGGCTCATAAGCGCAATAATCATATTAACAGTCACATACATAATATACCTAAAAGGCATCCCATTCCCAACATGGCCGAAGCTAATTACGGGCACCACTGCAGGGATAATTGGTGCCAGTATATCCCTCTGCGTAACCGCGCACAACTGGAACCCAAATCCCGATCGACATATAATTTTTATCGGACTAGAGGGTATTTCGCGAACAATTCTAGGGGGACTTTTTGGGTTTGTTTTAGTGTGCTGCGTTAGAGCTCAAATCCTGCTAGGAATATTATCAGAAAATCCTTACGGCTTAGTGGCTTTTGCGATGCTTGCAGGTTTTAGCGAAACATTCGTACTGGAAATATTCCAACGCATGCAATCTGAGTCCAAAAATTCTCATTCGCAGAATTGAGAATTAGCTACTCGCGGTTATGAATCGCTTTCCACACCGCCTCACCCGTCGCCGGTGAGGCCAGCGACACTTGGCCACCACTCGCACCGAAACCGGCCACCGCATCGCGCAACGCTTCGCGGACGGCGATACCGAGCATCAGTGGGGGTTCACCGACGGCTTTGCTGCCGTGGATGGTGTTGGGCTGGTCGGCGTTTTTAAGGAGCGTGACGTTAAACTCCATCGGCGCGTCGCTGATCGCGGGGATTTGGTAGGTGCTCGCGCTGTGGGTGAGGAGGCGGCCCTTGGGGTCCCACTTGAGTTCTTCGCTGGTGAGCCAGCCCATGCCTTGCACGAAGCCGCCTTCGATCTGGCCGCGGTCGATGCCGGGGTTGAGGGAGTTGCCGACGTCGTGGACGATATCGACGCGGCGCACGCGGCTCATGCCGGTGTGGCCATCGACTTCGACCTCGGCCACGGCGACGCCGCACGCGAAGTAGTGGAAGGGGCGACCCGCGCTCTTCGCCCAATCCCAGTAGATGCCGGGGGTCTTGTAGTAGCCGGCGGCAGCAAGGCTCACGCGCTCGCGGTAGGCGTGGGAGCAGACTTTGTCGAAGGGCGCCTTGTTTTGAGAATTGCCGCGCTCGATCGCGCAGCCGTGTTCGAAATCGATCTTGTCCGCCGTGGTGTTGAGCATCGTCGCGGCGACCACAGCGAGGCGCTCGCGCAACGTGGTGCAGGCGGCGGCGACGGCCATGCCGTTGAGGTCCGCTCCGCTGGAGGCGGCGGTGGCGGACGTGTTGGGCACTTTGTCGGTCGCGGTCGCCATGATGCGGATGGCGCTGGCGGGCAGGCCGAGCTCGCGCATCGTGACGCCGAGCATCTTGGTGTAGAGCCCCTGCCCCATCTCGGTGCCGCCGTGATTTACCTGCACGCTGCCATCGGAGTAGATGACCACATAAGCCCCGGCTTGGTTGTAGTGGGTGAGCGTAAAGGAAATGCCGAACTTCACCGGCGTGATCGCGAGGCCGCGCTTCACGTGAGGGTGCGAGCGATTCCACTCGTCGACCTCGCGACGGCGCAGCGCGAATTGCGATTCCTGTTTCGCCTGCGCCCAGATGGCCTGGATGCGGTTGTCGCCAATGTCCTCGTGATAGTGCGTGCGATTGGTCTCGCCGGTGCCGTGGTAAAAGTTCGTCTCGCGGACGAAGTCAGGCGCGAGCCCGCAGGCGCGCGCGATACGGTCCATGATTTCCTCGATCACGAGCATGCCCTGCGGTCCGCCGAACCCGCGAAACGCGGTGTGCGACGTGGTATTAGTCTTGGCCGCGCGGCCGGTGAAATGCACCGCCGGGATGTAGTATGCGTTATCGAGGTGAAACAGCGCACGATCCAAAATCGGCTGCGAGAGATCGAGCGACCAGCCGCCATCGGAGGTGAGCTCGACGTGGGCGGCGAGGAGCTTGCCCTCGGGCGTGTGGCCGACGGTGAACTTCGCGTGAAAGGGGTGACGCTTGCCCGTAAGGGCCATGTCGAGGTCGCGGTCGAGTTGCACGCGAACGGCCTTGCCGGTCTTAACCGAAGCGAGCGCGACGAGCGCGGCCCAGCCATTGCCCTGCGTCTCCTTGCCGCCAAAGCCGCCGCCCATGCGCGGGGCCTGCACGACGACTTTGTTGCGCGAGACATGCAGCACTTCGGCGACGATGGCCTGAATCTCCGAGGGATGCTGCGTGGAGGAATTGACGAGCACCGAGCCGTCATCGCCGACCTCGGCCCACGCGGCGTGCGTCTCCAAATAGAAGTGCTCCTGGCCGCCGAAGGAAAACTCGCCCTCTAGTTTTTGCGGCGACGCAGCCAGCGCTGTCGCGCAATCACCGCGCGTGAGCGTGTGCGGGTCAGTGAGGTAGCTATTGGCCGCGACGGCCGCCGGAATGCCCACGATGGCGGGCAGCGGCTCGTACTCGACTTCGACGAGCGCCGCCGCCTCGCGACAGGCCTTGATCGAATCGCCGACCACGAGCGCGACGACCTGCCCCTGAAATTCCACCAAGTCCGTCGCGAGCAGCGGCTCGTCGTGGCGCACGGGGCCAGTGTTATTGTGGCCGGGGATGTCTTCGGCGAGCAGGACGGTGACGACGCCGGAGGCGGTGAGGGCTTTGGTGGCGTCGCGGCGCAAAATCTTCGCGTGCGCGTGCGGTGACATCACGGGCCACACGTCGAGCATGGCGCGGCGCTGCGCCGTGTCGTCGACATAGCGTGCGGCACCGGTCACATGGCCGACGGCGCTGTCGTGCCGGAGCTGGCGCGTGGCATCCTCGACCGGCCACGGTTTGCTCGCGGCAAACTCAACCGGCGTATCGTGGACGAGGCTCTGCTCGCCCGTGACAAATTTCTGCCAGAGCGAAACCACGAGTCCGCGCCGATAGGCCGCGCCGCTGCGCACATCGTCGATGGGCGTAAATTCGCCGCGCAGGACCTCAACGACCCCAGCGTCGGTCAGCTTCTTGCCGATAAGTGCCGCCTCGGCCTTGAGCGCGCGTTTCGTGCGCTCCGCCACGCCACCATAGGCGAGGCGCGCGGCGCGGACGACGCCACTGCCATCCACGTCCACGCAAAACGCCCCAGCCACGATGCTGATATCCAGCTCCACGCGGTGCGAAACCTTCACAAACTCCGTACGGCGCGTGAGCCCCGCCGACGGGCCGCCACGCGGCAGCACGATCTCGCGAATGATCTCGTCGGGGCGCAGCACCGTCTGGCGATAGCCGGTGAAGAACTCCGCCAGCGGCACCGTGCGGTCAGCCAGCGGCGACGAGAGCACGAGCGTGGCATCGAGCGCCATGAGCAGCGGCGCGCTGTCGCCGATGGGCGAGGCGGTCGCGATATTGCCGCCGAGGGTGGCGCGATTGCGAATCTGGCGCGCGGCAAAGACGCGCAGCATCTTGCCCAGCGACGGGTATTCGTGTGCTAGCTTTTCCTCGATGGCCGTGAGCGTAGCGCCCGCGCCGATGCGCCAGGCGTGCGGTGTCTCGACGATCTGCGTCAACTCCGGCACGCCCTCGGTCGAGATGAGCGCAGGGAATCTCTTAAACTTCTTGTTGAGCTCGACGCCGATCTCCGTCGCACCCGCAACCAGGCGTGCACCGGAGTAGCGAGTTTTCAGGTCGAGCAAGCTCTTCAGTGACGTGGGCCGGAAAAACACATCGCTCGCCTGCGCGTACTCCAAGCCCGGGATGGGCGGCACCGGGGTCTTGAGTCGCTCAGCAAAGGGATCGGTCACCGGGCTCTCGCCGTCGCCCACCGGGAGTGCGGCGACGTCACGCTGCGCGAGCGCGGCGGTCATCGCGTCGCGAATCGGCCGGTAGCCAGTGCAGCGGCAGAGGTTGCCGCTGAGCTGGTCGTTGATGTCGGCGGCGGTCTTGAGATTTTTGCGGTAATAACCCTCGAACATCGAGACCACGAAGCCCGGCGTGCAGTAGCCGCACTGCGAGCCGAAGTGCTCGACCATCGCGCCCTGCACGGGATGCAGGTGACCATGATGATCGTGGCCGCCGCAGGCCTTGGTCCCGAAATTGCCAGCGCCGCTGCGGTTGCTAGCGCACGCCAGGCCCTCGACGGTCACGACCTCGCGGCCGGCGAACATCGGCAGGAGCGCGATGCAGCTATTGATCGCGCGATACGTCGGCTGGCCGTGCGCATCGCGCTCGACGAGCGCCACCGAACACGCGCCGCAATCGCCCTCGGCGCAGCCTTCCTTGCTGCCCGTCCGCCCGCTGGCGCGCAGCCAGTTGAGCAGCGTGGTCGTGGTCGCCTCACCGGCCACCGTCACCCGCTGGCCATTGAGCGTGAAATCGAACGAGGTCGAGGGCGCCGCGCTGACACCCGCGGCGGACGAGTTTTGCATGCGAGGACTTTTGTCATACGCGCCTCGCGCGCAACTCATCTTGTTAAGACTTGTTGCGAGCTCTTAGCCCTACCGCGCACGCCTCACAGCGCCGCGCGATTCACGTCCTTGTAATAGAGATAACTCGCAGGCTTCTTGCCCATCGCGACAAACCACTGCGGGCAATACGGCGCCATCCAGATCACGTCGCCGCCGGCCACCGGATACCACGAATCCTCGAGGCGATAGACGCCCTGCCCGCCCAGCATGAGCAGGCCGTGCTCCATGACGTGCGTCTCGACAAAGGGCAGCGTCGCTCCGGGCTGGTAGGTGAAGATATTCATCGCCAGATCGAAGGCCGGCACGTCGGGCAACAGCACCTGCAAGCGCGCATCGGGGTCGCCGAGGAACGGTTGCCCATCGACGTTGGCGGCATTGCCGATGATGGCTTTCGGCGCGGCCACACCGGCCAGCGACTCGAACTTTTTCTGGAAGAGCGTCACCCGCGTGCCCTTTTTCGGCGCGGTGATCGACCACGCCTCGCCGGCCGGGGCGAAGAAGAAGGCACCCTCGGTGACTTTTTCCTTGATGCCACCGATGATGAGCGTGCCGCCGCCAGTTTCGAAATAGCCCGCGGTCTCGACGTCATTGGCGGGAAGGGTCGCGCTGCCGCCGGCTTCAAATGTGATCATGACCTGCGAGAAGCGCGCGCCCATCGCGGGGTTAATCAGGATAATGGTGGCCGCGCCGGTGACGCCCGGCACCACGCTCTTTACGTGACCGTCGGGAGCGATCAGCGCGTGGCGCGCGGCGACGCGCGTGCGGGTCTGGCCGTAAGGAATATTCATGAGGCGATTTTTACGCGGAGCGGATCAATAATGCGGATCCAAAAACTTACCGGGATGGGAAAAATTCGTCAGCTTGCCGTCGGCGAGGACCGCCTGCCCGCGCAGGTAGGTGTGCGTGATGCGCGCGCGGCTCTTTTCGCCGACGTACGCGCTGATGCGATGGCGCGTCCAGAGGTCTTCCTCGGTGATCGTGCGCGCCTTGCCGTACTCGATGAGCGAGAAATCGGCGTCGCGGCCAAGGGCGAGCTGGCCCTTGCGGTCGTCGAGGCGGAAGCGGCGGGCGACATTACGCGCCAGCACGGCGGCGAGGAGCGGGAGATCCTTGTCGGCCGTTTTCTCGCACTCGGAGATGAGCAGCTCGAAGCCGTGTTGGATGCCGGCGATGCCACCCCACACGGCGAACATATTGGCGGAGTCCTTCATCTCGGGGCGCGAAGGGGAGTGATCGGAGCCGATGGTCTGGATGCGGCCTTTGCGCAGCTCGGCCCAGAGCGCCTTGCGGCGCTTCTCGTCGCGCAGCGGCGGCGCACACTTGGCGAGCGGCCCGAGGCGGGTGACATCTTTGTCGTTCAACAAGAGATAGTGCGGGCAGGTCTCCGCCGTCACATCGATGCGCTGCAGGCGGGCCTCGGTGACAAGATCGATGCCCTCGGGGCTGCTGACGTGAACGACGTGCAGCGCGCAACCCGTCTCGCCGGCGAGTTCGAGCGCGAGACGGATGGCGGCGAGTTCGACCTCGACGGGACGCGAGTCGAGCCAGGCCCGCGCATCGGTGCGGCCCGCGGCTTTCATCTCGGCGGTGAGCTTGGCGGCCATCGCGTCGTCTTCGGCGTGGACCGCGACGAGCAGTTCGAGCTTGGCCGCCCGCTTCATACCCTCGCGCAGAGTCTTTGCATCGACATTACCGAAGCTGGCGATGCCGCTGTTACACATGAAGGCCTTGAGCCCGATCGCGCCCGCGTCGCGCAGGCCGGCGAGTTTGTCGAGGTTACTCGGCGTGAGTCCGCCCCACAGCGCGAAATCGACGCAGGACTTTTCCTCGGCCAGCCGGCGCTTCTCGCGCAGATGCGCAGCGTCGAGCACCGGCGGCTCGGAATTGAGCGGCATGTCGAAAAACATCGTGCCACCGCCAGCGGCGAGCGCGGCCGAGCCCGTCGCGAGCCCTTCCCAGTCTTCGCGGCCCGGCTCGTTGAAATGCACGTGGGCGTCGAGGATGCCGGGGAAGACATATTTGCCCTCGGCGTCGAGTTCCGCATTGGTCGCATCGGTCACGCTCGGGCCCATGCGGACGATCTTGCCGCGCACGATCCCGAGTTCGACCTCCTGGATGCCATCCGGCGTCACAATGCGCCCGCCGCGCACGATAAGGTCGAGCCGCTCGGGCTCGTGGACTGTCCGGGAGTTTTCTCTGATGATGGAACCGCGTTTCATTCCCCGATTGGATGGCTCATCCGTTCGAGAAAGTCCACCATCACGCGCAAAGCGATGCCGAGATCCTTCGGCGAGGCGTATTCATCCGGGTGGTGGCTGAGCCCATCCCGGCACCGCACAAAGAGCATCGCCACCGGCGTGAGCGCCGACATCACGACCCCATCATGGCCCGCGCCGCTCACGAGCGAGAGGCTGCGGCCCTGCACGGCCTTGACGCTTTTCTCCAACTGAGCCGTCAACAGCGGCGAGCAATCGACCGCACCGTTATCCTGCGTGCGCTGCCACGAAACTTTGAGCCGGCGCTTTTTGGCAATCGCGGCGGCGAGGCGGCCGAGTTCGAAAAGGGCGTCGCGGCGTACGGCATCGCGGGCGTGGCGCACATCGAGGGTGTGCAGGACCTGACCGGGAATGACGTTCGCCGCACCGGGCGAGACCGTCATCGCGCCGACTGTCGCGACGAGACCGGCGGTGCTGCGCGCGAGCTTTTCGGCGGCGAGGGCAAACTCGGCGGCGCCAGCGAGGGCGTCCTGACGGAGCGCCATGGGCGTCGTGCCCGCGTGTCCCGCTTTGCCGGTCCACGTAAGTTTGAAACGGCTCTGGCCGGCGATGGCGGAGACGACGCCGACGGCTAGTTTCTCGGACTCCAGCACCGGCCCCTGCTCGATGTGGACCTCGACGTAGCCGAGAAGGTCGCCGCGTTTGTGTGCGGGCTTCGGCAGGGAAAAGGTGCCGCCGCCGTGGGCCTTCAGGGCGTCGCCGATGCTCACGCCGGCGCCGTCACGGAGCGCGAGGGTCTTGGCTTTGAGGCGGCCCGTGTAGCCCTCGCTGCCGAGATAAGCACTCGCGAAGCGCACGCCTTCTTCTTCAGAAAATCCGAGCACTTCGACAGCGAAAGGGAGTTTTACACCGCGAGCTTTGAGTTCGCCGAGGGCGACGATGGGCAGCAGCACGCCGAGGGGGCCGTCGAAGCGGCCGGCATCGCGCACAGTGTCGAGGTGGGAGCCGAGCAGGAGAGTTTTGGTTTTGGCTTTTGGGTTGGGCGCAGTGCTTTCGGCACGGCCAATGAGATTCCCCACGCTATCCTCGCGCACGGTGAGCCCAGCCTCGCGCATCCAATCCCCCACGAGGGCATTGGCACGGCGCATGGCGGGAGACAGGAAGGTACGCGTGAGCTTGCCGTCGTCGTCGCTCACGCGTCCGAGCTCATCGAGCATCGCAACCAGTTTCCTTGCAGAGGTCATGGCACTCAGCTCCCTCGGTACGTGCTGTAGGCCCAAGGCGTCACGAGCAGCGGCACGTGGTAACCGGCCTTGGCATCGGTGATGGAAAACCGGATCGGCACTTGGTCGAGGAACGTGCACTCCACTCCGCGCGCGCTGAAATACTCGCGAACGTGAAAGACGAGTTCGTACGACCCAACGGCCATCGTCGTTTCATCGAGGAGCGGGCCATCGGTGCGACCGTCGGCGTTGGTCGTGACGGTCTTGAGGAGTTCGGGCTGGTGACCCGTGCGCGAGAGCTGGATGACCAGGCCCGGTGCAGGGCGACCTGTGGTGAGGTCGAGGACGTGGGTGCTGAGTTTGGCGGGCATGGATCAGCTAGGCTTGAGCAAATCGTTGAGACGGAGTTGGGCGATTTTTTCGATTTCACCGAGGGCGGCCCGGAATTCCACCTCAGGGGGATTGCCGCTGCGCGCCTGCATCGCGGCGAGGATCGCGGACTTATTGCTGAGGCGCGCGCAGATGATGAAGGGAAACTCGAACGTCGCGAGGTAGGCGGCGTTGAGCTGCTGAAACTTCGCGAGCTCTTCCGCGCTGAGGTGGTTGAGGCCGGCGCTGGCCTGCTCGCGCGTGGATTCGGCGGTGAGCTTGTTTTGCTGGGCGAGACGACCGGCGAGATCGGGGTGGGCGCGGATGAGCGCGAGTTGCATTGCGTGCGGCGCAGCGCGCATCGCGGCGCACAACTCGGCATGCAGGTGCGAGGCGTCGCGAAATGGGCGCTTCACCCACGTATTCTCTGCGACCCAGGGCGAGTGCTCGAAGAGGTGACCCAGCGCGGCGGTAAAGGCGTAGCGGTCGGCGTGATTGAGGGCTTCCAGCGTATGGGGCGTGCTCACGGCAGAAGTTCGTAGGCCGGCAAGGAGAGGAATTCGTCGAACTGCTCGCTCTTCGACATGCGCATGAAGAGTTCCGTGGCCTGCGGGAAGTGTCCGCTGTCGTAGCGCTCGTCGCCATACTCCGCGCGAATTTTCTTCAACTCATCGGCGAGGAGTTGGTCATAGAGTTCCCCGGAGATCGTGCGCCCGTCGTCGAGTTTCGCGCCGTAGCGGAGCCACTGCCAGAGTTGGGAACGGGAAATTTCCGACGTGGCGAGGTCCTCCATCAGATTGTGAATCGGCTCCGCACCGGACCCGCCGAGCCAAGCCTCGAGGTAGCGCACGCCGACATGGAGATTCCACCGCACGCCGCCTTCGGTGATCGGGCCGCGCAGCGGCGCGAGGAGATCGGCGGCGGTGATTTTCACATCGTGAATCCGATGGATCTGGTTCGCGCCTTTCATGTGTTTTGCGAACGCCTCCAGCGCGGCGGAGACGAGGCCCGGGTGCGCGACCCACGTGCCGTCGTGGCCATCGGCGGCCTCGCGGACTTTATCGGCGTAGACCTTGGCAAGGGCGGCCTCGTTGGCGGCGGGATTGTTCTTGATCGGAATCTGCGCGGCCATGCCGCCCATCGCGTAGGCGCCGTGGCGGTGGCAGACGTTGATCACGTGGAGACAATAGGAGCGGAGAAACGGCACCGTCATCGTGATCAAGGTGCGGTCGGGGAAGAGATATTCCGGGCGATTCCGAAACTTCTTCACGAAGCTGAACATGTAATCCCAGCGCCCGCAGTTGAGGCCCGAGGCGTGCTCCCGCAACTCGTAGAGAATCTCCTCGGCCTCGATCGCGCCGAGGATCGTCTCGATGAGCACGGTTGCACGTATGGTGCCGCGCGGGATGCCGAGCTTCGCCTGCGCGTGAATGAAGACATCATTCCAGAGGCGCGCCTCGAGGTGGCTCTCCATCTTGGGCAGATAAAAATACGGACCACTGCCGCGCGCGATGAGCGCCTTGGCATTGTGGAAAAAGTAGAGGCCCCAGTCGAAGAGCGAGGCCGAGATGCGCTGGCCGTTGAGCAATGCGTGCTTCTCCTCCATGTGCCAGCCGCGCGGGCGGGCGACGATGGTGGCGATCTTGTCTTTCAGCGCGTACTTCTTCCCCTCGGGCGAGGTGTAGGTGATGGTGCGGAGCGCGGCGTCGCGCATGTTGATCTGGCCCTCGATCACGTTTTCCCACGTGGGCGAATTGGCATCCTCGAAGTCCGCCATCCAGCACTGCGCGCCAGAGTTGAGGGCGTTGATCGCCATCTTGCGATCGACCGGGCCGGTGATCTCGGTGCGGCGGTCGATGAGGTCGGGCGGAGGCGGTGGCACCTGCCAGTCGCCGCCGCGAATGTGTGCGGTCTCGGGGAGGAAGTCGGGCATCTTGCCGCTGTCGATCTCGCGCTGGCGCTCGACGCGCTTCGCGAGCAGTTCCAGCCGGCGCGGGCCGAATTTCGCGGCGAGCTCGGCGACAAACGCACAGGCTTCAGGCGTGAGGATTTCCGCGTAGCGCGGGGTGACGGGTCCGGCGATCTCGAGGCCGCCGATAACGGGATTACTCATGAGGGAAAAGGCTGGTTATGACATTGCCGAGTGTCACCACGATAGTTCAGTGTGAGCGGTTCCCATACCAATGAATCAGGAAAACTTTATGCGCGAGGCCATCAAACTCGCCGACGAGGGCATGCGCGGCGGGCGCGGCGGCCCCTTCGGCTGCGTGATCGTGCGCAAGGGGGAGATCGTCGCGCGAGGCAATAATCGCGTCACATCCACCAACGATCCCACGGCCCATGCCGAGGTCACCGCCATCCGCGAAGCCTGCACGGCGCTGAAGACCTTTCAGCTCGATGACTGCGAACTCTACACGAGCTGCGAGCCCTGCCCGATGTGCCTCTCGGCCATCTACTGGGCGCGCATCCCGACGGTGTTTTACGGCAACACCCGCGGCGATGCCGCGGCCATCAAGTTCGATGATGATTTCATCTACCAGCAGATCCCGCTCGAGCCGCATCAACGCACGATCGCGATGAAGCCGATGCTGCGCGATGAAGCGCTGGCTTCGTTTAAGGAATGGGCCGCCAAGGCCGATAAAATCAAATACTGAGCTTCCCGCCGCCCAAGGGTGCTGACGGACAAAATCAACAATCGACTCGCAAAACCGGCCCTCCCTTACACCGTTTCTGGCAACCATGCACTACGACAACCTCACGCCCTCCTACACCAACCCGACGAACGTCCGCGCGGATGACGACGATGATGACGAGGACGAAAAGGAAAACGCCCAGGCCAAGAAGAACGCGGCCCCGGTGGCCATGCTCATCCAGAAGAAATTCCTCGAGCAGCGGAAAATCTTTCTCTGGGGCGCCGTTACCGACGAGAGTGCCAAGGACCTGACCGAGAAGCTCCTCTACCTCGAGGCCACGGGACCCGGCAAAGAGATCTATTTCTATCTGAACTCTCCCGGCGGCTCCGTGACTGCGGGCATGGCCGTATATGACACGATGCAGCTCATCACCTCGCCCATCACCGTGGTCGTCACGGGCATGGCCGCCTCGATGGGCTCGATCCTCCTCTCCGGTGCCAAGAAGGGTCGTCGCCTCCTCTTCCCGCACTCCCGCGTGCTGATCCACCAGCCGCTCATCTCCGGCCGCTTCATCGGTCCCGCGACCGACATCAACATTCAGGCCAAGGAAATGGAAAAGCTCCGCGCCGAGCTCAACCTGATCCTCGCCAACGCCTCCGGCCAGCCGCTCGAGCGCATCAACCGCGACACCGACCGCGACTTCTACCTCAATGCCGAGGAAGCCATCGCCTACGGCCTCGCGGACCGGATCGTGGACAAGGTCTAATTCAAAGACCTTCAGGCAGAGCCAGGATCTAACCGGTTCTGGCTAATTCTTCGGGCGGGCCAAAAGCCCGCCCTATTTCTTTTCCAAAGCGCCGAGATCGAGGAACGCCTTATCCCATTCGAGCGATTGCGCGGTATCCTTGGCCAATAGCGCCGCGTGACTCGCGTCGCGCAGCCACGCGATGCGCAACTCCCGCGGCAGGGTCTCAGTGGAAAATAAGGTGCGCCATAGCTCAACGGCCCGGGCCGGTCGGCCGACGCTCTCCAGCAACAGCGCCGCCTCGCGCGCGAGCGCCCATTCGTCGGTGGGAAAGGATTTGAGCAAGGCGATGAACCCGAGCGCGCTGGCAGCGCTGTCGTTGTCGCCGTTTTCCTTCAACAGGCCAGCGAGGGCGACGCCGAGAGCCAGACAGGGCGCCTCGCGCTGGGCGGTGCGGGCGAGTATCAGCGCCTCGTCGCGATGATCGGCGGAGACCAATTCACTAAACCGCCGCAGCGTGGCGTAACCGGCGAGGCGCGGAGGGAGCTTGGAGAGGTCTTTGAGTTGCGAATCGAGCGAAACGGCAAAGGGCCGATAGAGCGGATCACCGATCAAAATCGCATGCCAACTCAGTTCCGGCAGCGCGTAGTAAGCCGCCTCGACCAGCGTCTGCCCGCGCAACAGCGCCCGCACGAAATGCTGCGGGCGGTGCGTGAGCTCTAGATAGGGCTCGAAGACATTGCCGACCGTGGCGGTGACGCCGCGGCCCACCAGTGGACCGGCCCATCCCGTGGACGGTGAATGCAAGGTACTCGCCGAGTAACTGTGGATGTGCAGCGCAATCGCGCCTGGGGGAAAGCGGAAGCCGGGCAGCGCGAAAGGGCCATTGAGATTGCCCGTATACCAACCGAAGTAGAGCGCGGGCGCATCGATGCGCGCGGTGGCAGCAAGCGTGGACGGCGCGCGATCGACCGCCGGTGCGAAATTCGCGTCGTTGAGTTGTGCGACCACGGACTCGAGCCACTTGTCGCCCGAGGGATGCAGGCCGCCAATGTCTACGTACGCACGGCCCAGCAGTCCCGTGCGCTCGGCCGCGACGGCGCGATCCACGAGGCCCAGCACCTCATCGACGTCCGGGCCGTCGAGTCGCGAGACCGGGATGACCTGCTGTAGTTCGAAGGCCCCGGGGCGGTCGTTCTGAAACAGCGGATTCGGCACGAAGGCATTGATGGGATAGTTCGGACGAGCCAGCAGGCTCAGCTCCGAATCGACGGCCCCACCGTTGGTGCGGAACTCGTTTTTCTTGGTGAAGGGCGGCGACTCCGCGAAGAGCGTTTGATCATGGTCGATCTTCAGCGGCACGCCGCGGCAAGTGATCAGGGCGACCAGGCGGTGGCTGTGAACGGCGATTTTCCGTCGCCCCACCGGGTCGGTGAGGCTCATCGGAATCGCGTCGATCCACTTTGCTCGCATCAGTTCGTCGAGCAGCGGCTCCCAGAGTGTAGCGACAAACTCGCGCCAGGAGATCGTCTCCGCGAGGGAGAGCTTGAGCGCGATGATGTTTTCCTTCGGCACGCCGCGCACCTCGGCGTAGTGGCGCGCGATACGGAGCGAGTCGGGATCGTCGCTATTCGCCAACAAGACTACCCGCGCAGCCGGGCGGTCGTCGGCGGCGATGCCCGCGATGGGCCCGAGCAGCAGGGCGGCGAAAATGAGAAGTGAACGGAGCGGGCTCAACTTTGCGCGACAGTGGGCACTCGCGAGCGATTTTCGAGCGCGCATTCGCGGGCCTTGCCAAAAGGAGCCGGAATCGTTGTGATGCCGAAGGCGATGGATTCCGCCTTCTCGCAAGGGAAAACCGCCTCGCGTCGGGGCTGATGACTCCTGTTTTAATCAGATTAAATACAGGTCCCTCATGCCCACTTTAAATCGCCCTTCCTCGGCCTGCGCTGAATCGCGCGCCCGCCGATGAAACACTTTTTCGACTACCGCGAGCACCTCGCCAACCTGCGCCAGTTGCTCGTCTGGACCGCGCTCGTGCTCCCCGTCGCGGTGCTTGCGGGCTCGGCCAGCGCGTTTTTTCTTTGGGCGCTGGATCGCGCGACGCACCTGCGCTGGGAGAATCCCTGGTTGCTGTGGCTGTTACCCGTCGGCGGTTTAGCCGTCGGCTGGGTATATCATCGCTTCGGGCGAAAAGCGGAGGCGGGCAACAATCTCATCCTCGAGGAAATCCACACGCCCGGCGGCGGCGTGCCGGGGCGCATGGCGCCACTGGTGCTCGGCGGCACGCTGCTCACGCATCTCTTCGGCGGCTCGGCGGGACGCGAAGGCACCGCGGTGCAAATGGGGGGAAGCCTCGCGGCCGTTTTCGGCCGCCTGGCGAAAGCATCGGCCGAGAGTCGGCGGGTGCTCCTTATGGCCGGCGTCGCGGCTGGCTTTGGCTCGGTGTTTGGCACGCCGTTAACCGGGGCGATCTTCGCCATGGAGGTCCTCGTGACCGGACATATGCGCTACGATGCCCTCCTGCCGGTGCTGATCGCGAGTCTGGTGGGCGATCTCACGTGCTCGGCCTGGGGCATCCAGCACACGCCGTATCACATCGCGTTTGGCAGCGGGAGCGGAGGCGCGGGACACTTCGCGTTTGACGGCTTGCTGCTGGGAAAAGTCGTGGTCGCGGCGATGCTCTTCGGCCTCGTGAGTCAGGCCTTCGCGGAGTTCACGCATCTCATTAAGAACACCCTCTCGCGCACGATCGCGTATCCGCCCCTACGGCCGGTGATCGGCGGAGTAGCGGTCATCGCGCTCGTGTACGCGCTCGGCACGCGGGATTTTCTCGGCATCGGGGTGACGTCGCCGGAGCCGGGCGCCGTCACGATCCTATCCTCGTTCGATACGGGCGGAGCGACCTCGTGGAGCTGGCTGTGGAAGCTGGTGTTTACAGCGGTCACCCTCGGTAGCGGCTTCAAGGGCGGCGAAGTGACCCCGTTGTTCTTCATCGGCGCGGCGCTGGGCAATGCCCTGGCGGTGCTGCTCGGCGCGCCGGTGGATTTGTTTGCGGGATTGGGCTTCATCGCGGTCTTTGCCGGCGCGACCAATACTCCCCTCGCCTGCACGATGATGGGCATCGAGTTGTTTGGCGGTCAGCATGCGGTGTACTTCGCCGTGGCGTGCTTCGTCGCTTACTTGTTTAGCGGGCACACCGGCATCTACTCGGCGCAGAAGCGCGGCGTCCCGAAAAAGCCTGTCACCGGAAACACCAACTCGCATTAGACAAATCCCGCGGCGCGTCCATCGTCGCAGTCATGTCCACGCCCATGCTTTACCGCCCCCTCGGAAAATCCGGCCTGCAAGTCTCCGCGCTGTCGTTTGGCGCGTGGGTGACCTTCGGACGGCAGATCGGCGATCCCATCGCCCATGATCTCCTGCACGCGGCGTACGATGCAGGCGTCAATTTCTTCGACAACGCCGAGACCTACGCCGACGGCAAGGCGGAGTTGGTGATGGGCGACATCCTTAAAAAATCCGGCTGGCGGCGCAGTAGCTACATCGTATCGAGCAAAGTCTACTTTGGCTGGGAAGACGACAAACCCAACCAAACCGGCCTCTCCCGGAAGCACGTCGTCGAGGCGTGTCACGACGCACTGCGGCGGCTGCAGGTCGACTACCTCGATCTCTACTACTGCCACCGCCCCGATCCGAGCGTGCCGATCTTGGAAACATGTCGGGCGATGCACGATCTGATCACGCAGGGCAAAGTGCTCTACTGGGGCACCAGCGAGTGGAGCGGGCGCGAGATCGCCGAGGCGCAAAAGCTATGCGCCGCCCACAACCTGCACAGCCCCATCGTGGAGCAGCCGCAGTACAATCTCTTTCACCGCTCGCGGGTGGAAAAGGAATACGCCCCGCTCTACGATTCGCCCACGGGTCTCGGCACGACGATCTGGTCGCCGCTCGCCAGCGGCCTGCTGACGGGAAAATACAATGATGGCATCCCGGCCGATTCGCGCCTGAACAGCCCTGGCCTCGAATGGCTGCGCGACCGTCTGCTCAAAGATCCGTCTTCGCCCCAAAAGCTGGCGGCGCTGCCAAAACTCGCTGCCATCGCGGCGGAATTTGAGACCACCCTCCCCTGCCTCTCCATCGCGTGGTGCCTGCGCAACCCGCACATCAGCTCGGTCATCCTCGGGGCTTCGCGGGTGGAGCAGCTCACGCAGAATCTCGGCGCGCTCGCCGTGCTACCCAAGCTCGATGCGTCGGTAATGAAGCGCATCGATGCGATTTCGAAACCGGTCGCGGCGTAAAGCCCAAGGCGCATGCTCCTAATTCTAGGAATTCTCTTCGTCGCCTTCATCGCCTTCTGGGCCCTGCGTCGCGCATTGAAGGATCGCGAGTAATCGTTGCCATGCGCCTCACTTACTTCGGTCATTCGACCTTTCTGCTGGAGGTGCCAGGAGCGCGCATCGTCTTCGATCCGTATTTCACCAAGAATCCGCACGGGATCGTGGCGCTCAAAGATGTCCCGTGTGACTACGTGTCGTGTTCGCATGCGCACCTTGATCATTCGTGTGACGCACTCGCCCTCGCGCAGCTGCATGGGGCGACGATCGTCGCCCCGTATGAACTCGCGGAATACTTTGGGGCGCAGGGCGTGGCGACCATCGATCTGATGCCGGGCGGCGGCACGACGCTGCCGTGGGGCCGCATCGAGATGACGCCCGCGATTCACAGTTCCTCCATCGAGTTGAACGACGGAAAAAATCTCCCCATGGGCGTGGCGAGCGGGCTCGTCGTGCGCGCGGCCGGGAAGAGCGTGTATCACGCCGGCGATACTGCGCTCTTCAGCGACATGGCATTGATCGGGCGCGGCGGCCTCGATGTCGCGCTCGTGCCGATCGGAGATTTTTATACGATGGGACCGGCGGACGCGGTGGCCGCGCTCGACCTACTCAAGCCGCGACTCGCGGTGCCCATCCACTACAATACGAATGACAAAATTCGGCAGGACCCTCAGGCCTTCGCGCGAAACGCGGCGGCAGCCGGGCACAAGGTGTGCGTGATGAAGGCGCGGGATACGATCGAAGTCTGAGCGCCCGAAGAGCCGATGAGTGGAAAATCCGGTAGCGCCCCGCGCTCCGGGAAATGTCAGTGTTTCCCAGGCGGATTCTGTTTCAGCCACGCCAGCGTCACATCGGTGAAATCGGTGAAGACGCCATCAATGCCCGCTTCGGAGAATAGCGCCGTGTGCAGCGCTGCGGGTGAAGGACAATTTTTCGGCAGCTCATCGAGACGGATCGTGTAGGGATGGACGACGAGGCCGGCGGCGTGGGCGTTTTTCACGAGATCAGACACCTTATGCTCGGTGCCGCTCGACCACGTGACGATACGACCGAGCGACGGGCCGATCCCATCGACCACGGCGGCGACTTGTTTAAGGCCGGCGGGCGTCACGAGGACCGAGAAATCGGTGCCATCTTCGCCCTTGGCCTTGGCTTCGTACAGGAGCACGAGGCGCCCTTTCCAACCTAGCTCGGTCCGGATGCGCTGCACCTCGGCCCATTCGAAGCACTGCACGAAACAGGGATCCTGCTTCGTCGCGTAGCCATAGCGCGCGAGGATCGGGAGCACGATCTTGCTGATGTCGTGCCCCTGCTCACGATGCCACTTCGGCTGCTTGATCTCGGGGTAGACGCCCACGGTGCGACCCATGCTGCGGTTGAGACCTTGGATAAACTGGTACTCCTCCTCGAGCGTGGAGATGTGAAACTCGGAGGCATTGGCCGGGAACCGCTTCGCGAACACGGGCTGGCCCGTCTTGGCATTGAAGCGTTCGGTGACGCGGAGTTGTTTCAACTCGGCGAGCGTGAGGTCGAGCGCGTAGTAGCGGCCATCGGCGCGCTTGCGGTCAGGAAATCGCTTTGCGACATCGGTGACCGTATCGAGGAAGATATCGTGCAGCACGACGGGCACGTCGTCCTTGGTGAGCACGATGTCCTGCTCAAGGTAATCCGCGCCTAGACCGTACGCGAGGGCCTTGGCCGGCAGCGTGTGCTCCGGGAGATACCCGCTCGCCCCGCGGTGGGCGATGACAACCGGACGGGATTCTTGGGCGAAGACCGCCGAGGCGGTCAGAAGAAAGAGGGCGAGAACAGTTTTCATGAGGCCAGGGATGAACTCGTGTTTTTATGACTGAGCGTGAGAGCACTAAAGATCACGGTAAGCAGGCAACACACGACCATGGTGCCGAAAACACCATTCCAACCCCAGCGGTCGGCGATCCAGCCCACGCCTTTGCCCGCGCTCGCGGATCCGAAGACATATCCGAAGAAGCCGGTAAAGCCGGCAGCGGTGCCGGCCGCTTTCTTTGGCACGAGATCGAGAGCATGGAGACCGATCATCATAATCGGGCCGTAAATAAAGAAGCCGGCGGTGATCAGCGCCGCGATGTCGATCCAGAGCGGCCCCTTGCCGTTGAGCGCGTAGATGACGACGCCCACCAGCGTGAAGAGCGTAAACAGCATCGTCGCAGGCGCACGGCGGCCCTTGAAAATTTTATCGGAGACCCAACCGCATAAAATTGTACCCGGGATGCCTGCCAATTCGAACGCGGTCCACGCGTAACCCGCCTGCGAGAAGTTAAAACCCTTGGCCGTCTGCAAGTACGTCGGGATCCAATTCACCACGCCGTAGCGCACAAAGTAAATGAACGCATTGGCCAGCGCGATGAACCACAGGAATTTATTGTTCAGCACGTAGCCAAAGAAAATCTCCTTAAACCCCAGCGTCTCCTCATGACTCTTCGAGTACGAAGGCGGGTAGTCGTTTTTGTACTCTTCGACCGGGGGCAGACCGCAGCTCTGCGGGGTGTCTCGCAGCAGCACCATGATGATCAGCGCCACCACGGCGGCGACCGCCGCATTGGCGTAGAACTTGGCGTGCCAGTCGTGGAAAAAGACGAGGGCCCACCCGGCAATGCCGGCGACGGCCGCGCCGCCGATATTGTGCGCCACATTCCACGTGCCCACGATGGTGCCGCGCTCCTTGGTACTCCACCAATGGACCATGGTTTTGCCGCACGGCGGCCAGCCCATGCCGTTGAACCAGCCATTTAATGCCTGCAAAACCCAGATCAGCGTCAGGGAGCCGTACACCGCAGGGGAAAATCCAAACGCAAAGGTGACCGCACAGGTCAGCAGCAAACCCAGCGGCATAAACCAGCGGGGATTGCTGCGATCCGACACCGAGCCCATGACGAACTTCGACGCGCCGTACGCCACCGCCAGCGCCGTGAGCGCGTCACCGAGTTGCTCCTTTGTGTACTCCGGGTGCTCTTTGAGGATGTCGGGAATCGCGAGCGCCAGATTATTCCGCACTAGATAAAACGCGGCGTAGCCGACGAAGATGCCCGCAAACACCTGCCAGCGCAGCCGCCGGTAGGTGGAATCAATTTGCTCGGCAGGGAGACGCGGGGCGGCGGGGGCGGGTTTGAGAAACGACAGCACAGGGGTTGGAGAAAGAGGAACTTAACGCGGAGCAAAAGCCGCCGAGGCGCACTACGCAACCAGCGGCACAGACGCGGCGGGCGATTTTTTCGCACCAGGGCGCAACAGCCAGCCGCGGGCGAGTTCGGTGTAGGTTTTGACTTGGGCGGCGGCCCAAGTGTCGTCGCGCTTCAACTCGCGCGCGAGGAGTCGGGCGACGGCGGGGGCGGCGTCGATGGAGGCCTGCGCATCGAGGACGAGCGAGCGGGTGCGGCGAGCGAGGACGTCCTCGACGGTGCGGGCCATCTCATTCCGCGCGTGCCACAGGACTTCGCCCGCCTGGATCGCGAGGGCGGGATGGAGCGACACGGAGAGTGCGGGATCGGAGCCAATGAGGGCAGAGATGCCGGCCGCATCGCTGCCGTAGAACTGGAGCGTGCGCGGCAGCGCGCTGATGTCCGCCGAGCCGTGGATTGCCATCGCCGCGGTGGGGCTGGGCTTGTGTGCGAGGCCGGCAACACGCTCGGCCTGGTCGATCACGTCCTCGGCCATCTTCCGATAGGTGGTCCACTTGCCACCGGTGAGGGTGATTAGCTTGCTCGCTGAGATCGCGATCGTGTGATCCCGCGACAGGGCGGCGGTATTCCCTGCGCCGCCACGCTTCACCAGTGGGCGGAGGCCGGCGAAGACACTGAGCACATCGCTCTCCTGCGGATCGCGTGCGAGGTATTTGCGCGCGTGGTCCATGATGAAGGCGATCTCTTCGTCAAGGGCGCGAGGCTCCTTGGACGCGGTGATGCCCGGGGTGTCGGTCGTACCGACCACGAGCTTGTCGTGCCATGGAATCGCAAAGAGCACGCGACCATCCGCGGTCTTCGGAATCATGAGCGCATCGTTGCTCGGCAGAAACGCTTTCGGCAGCACAACGTGCACGCCCTGACTGACGGCGACCATCGGCTCAGCGGCGGGTTCATCGTAGCGACGAAGTTCATCAACGAAGACGCCGGTCGCGTTGATCACGGCCCTGGCCTTGATCGTAAACTCCGCGCCGCTCTCACGGTCGCGCGCCAGCACGCCGGAGACGACGCCATTTTCCTTCACGAGGCCGGCGCACTCACAATAATTGGCGAGCACGGCACCGCGCTCGACGGCGGTCTGAGCCAGATTGATGGCAAGGCGGGCGTCGTCGAATTGGCCGTCGTAGTAAACGACGCCACTGGCGAGGCCCTGCTGTTCGACGGTGGGCAGACGACGGATGGTTTCCTCTCGGGACAGCTTCTTCGAGGCGCCGAGCGAGAGCTTTCCCGCCAGCATGTCGTAAATCGTCATGCCGAACGCGTAGTACGGGCCGGCCCACCATGTGTAGTTGGGGATGACGAAGGCGAGCGGGTGCGCGAGGTGCGGCGCATTGCGCAGCAGCAGGCCGCGCTCGCGCAGGGCGGATTTCACGAGCGAAATATCGCCCTGCGCGAGGTAGCGCACGCCGCCGTGCACGAGCTTCGTGGAGCGGCTCGAGGTGCCCTTGGCGAAATCGTCGCGCTCGATCAGCGCCACGCGATGGCCGCGCGCCGCGGCGTCGGTGGCGGCGCCGAGACCGCTCGCGCCGCCACCGACGATGAGGAGATCGAATATTTCCGAACCGGCGCGGAGCCGGGCCAAGGCTGAGTCACGTTGCATTTATTAGACAGGCGAAAAGGCGCGCCGCCGCAGCGGCGCACACGGCTTAGAACTTGCGGGAGAAATCCAAGGTGAACTGGCGGCCGCGGATATTGGCCGTGCCACCGAGGTAGCCGAACTGCTCGTCGGCGAGGGGCGGATCGGTATCGAGGACATTGTTGATGCCACCGCGCACGGTCACACCGCGCAGCCACGGGTGGCTGCGATTATCGAAGCGGTACGAGATCCATGCGTTGTGATTGATGGCGGGCTTCACGCGATAGAGGTACCGAGTGACGCCGTTATCATTGAACACGCGGATATAGTCCGGACCACCGAGCGCATTGTAGATCTGCAAGGTCGTGGAAGCGGAGGTATCGACCGAGGAGCCGAAGTAGCTGGTAAACCACCCGGCGGACACATTGCCGAGACGCCAGGAGAGCGAGCCATTGGCACGCCACTTCACGCGGCCATTGCGCTCGAGTTCGTCGAGCGTGGGCGAAAGTTCGTCGGCTTGCGAGCGGCGGAGGACGTAGTGCGTCGACTCGCCGCTGAAGGTGAACTGGCCGATGCGGAATTTCGGCGAGCGGTACTGCATGCCAAACTCGTAACCCTGGATGTCGCGACCCGAGAGGTTGATGTAGTCATCGATCACGCTGACGAGCTCGCCGACGACGGCGCGGCGGCTATTGTTGCTCGTTTGGCGCGCATTGTAGGCCGCGAAAGCGGCGATATCGGCCGCAGTGACGGGTTTGCGATTCACCTTGTTCGAACCCTTGTAGGCGGCACCACCGGAACCGAGATCGATCGCGCCAATGGGAGTGCCCTTGGCGAGTTCGGCCTGCGTCGCGAGATCCAGCAGCAGTTCATCGCGGTCGATCGCGTTTTGCGCGCCGACATTTTCGATGACCTTGTTCTGATTGATGTGGAAGTAGTCGAAGGAGAACGAGAGGCCCTTGACCTTCGGTACATCCACGACGAAGCCGGCGGTCCACGTCTTGGCCTGCTCGGGCTCGAGGGTCTGATTGCCCTGACGATACGAGGTGCGCTGAGCGGTGCCGTCGGACGCGAGACCCGTCACCTGCTGGCGGTACGGATCGTCGGCGCTGATCTGGCGGCGCAACGGCGTGATATTCGTCTGCACGAGATTCGGCGCGCGGAAAGACTCCGCGATCGAGCCGCGCAGCTTCAGGAAAGTCGCGGGCTTCCAGACGAGGCTGGCCTTGGGCTTGGTGGTCTGGCCATGAATCGAGAAGTGCTCGAAGCGGCCGGCGAGCGTGAGCTCGAGGGCCTCGACGAAGGGCTTGCGATTGTCGCGCGTGACGAAGGGCAGCGATGTCTCGAGGTAGGCCGCGTAGATGGTCTGCTGCGCCTTGATCGGAATATTGGAACTGAGAGCGAGGAAATCGTTGTCGCCTTCGCGGAGGAACGGAAAGTCCGCGCCAGAACCAGGAGGATTCACGCCGACGTAGCTGGCGCGTTTGTCCGCATAGGTCTCATAGCGCACCTCGGTGCCACTCGCGATGCCGATGCGGCCGCCATTGAAGAGGCGCCAGAGTTGCCCGTTGATCTTGGCATCCCACAGGAAGAGCCCGGTGCGACCGAAGCGGTCTTCATCGTCATAGAGCGGATCGAGGACGGAGGCGGGATTGTCGAATGCCTTATCGACGACGATCTGGTTGTTGACGATCTTGAAGGTGACCGGAAACGGGTTGAACGCGGTGGAATCCGTGCGGGCGAGCGCGCGACGCAAAGCCGACTCGCGCACTTGGAAGTGCTCGTACTCGTGCGTCTGGGCGCCGGAGGCCATGACGGCGGACTCCCATTCCCAAGTGTCTTTCAGCTTGCCGCGCAGGCCGCCGAGGACGCGCCACGAATACGTGCGCACCTCGGTGACACGGGGCTTGAAACCGCCCCCGGTATTTTGACCGGGCGAGATGCCGGTCCAGAGCGTGACATCCGCCGGCGCGCCTGTGAGGCGCGGCGTGCCATCGGCGTTGGGTGCGCCCGTGGTGCTGTAGAAACGTGTGCCGAAAGGATTGTAGGGATTGGACGCCGGCAGGTAGATGCCTTGGTCGTCGGTGTTCTTGAAGTTGACCGGCTCGCGTCCCGTGCGGCTGTAGGCGCGGTAGAAGAGGACGTCGCCGAAGAAGCTCAGGTTGTCCTTGATCTGGTGATCGATAAACGTCGCGAACTGCACGCGATCCGTGGAGGGCACGAGGACCTTCCACTTATTCCAATTGGAGTAGGTGGCGTTCTCGGCGTTATCGATGTTTTTGGACGGCGCCGTCTGCTTGAACGACACGCCCGACGGGCTCGGCCAGAGGTAGAACATACCGTCCGCGGCCGTGGTGGCGACACCGGCGGGCGGAGTCGTGCTCGTGGTGATACCGACATTGCCCGTGGGGCGCGCGCCGGTGAACGTCAAGTAGTCGGACCCGATGGTGCCGCGTTGATACTGGCCCCACTGATTGACGCTGTTGGTATTGGCGAAATCGTTGTCGCGCGCGATGGCGGCGCCGGTGGTCGGATCGGTGAGGGGGATGCCATTCCACGGAGCGGGCAGGTTGCGATTGACGCGGAGATCGGCGTTTTTCGCCCAACT
Source organism: Opitutaceae bacterium (assembly GCA_965227745.1). Taxonomy (GTDB): domain Bacteria; phylum Verrucomicrobiota; class Verrucomicrobiia; order Opitutales; family Opitutaceae; genus GAS368. The sequence continues at coordinate 2,768,866 of OZ245769.1, forward strand.
GCGGTCGTGCGCGGCGAGGGCATCGCGATGGAAATAGTCGAAGGAGATGGAGAGGTGCGTTTTGCCCTTCTGCATGCCTTCGAAGGCGGTGGCGTTGAACTCGTTCGCGCCCCCGTGCTGGGTCATCGAGCCCTTGAGCGTGACACCGCGACCGATGAAGGTGCGCGAGGCGAGATTGTTGATCACGCCGGCGGCGGCATCGGAGCCGTAAATCGCGGAAGCGCCGTCGCGGAGGATTTCCACGCGATCGACGAGGGCGCGCGGCACGGTATTGATATTCACCGCGAGGGAGGGCACGCCGTTTTCCGCCATCGAGATGGGGTGCGGCGCCATGCGGCGGCCGTTCAGCAAGGTAAGCGTGCTGCCCGAGCCGATGCCGCGCAGGTCGACAGAAGCGACATCGCCACGGGCGAGTTGCGGGCCGTTGTTGACCTCATTGATCGCGGAGGGCTCCGCGGCACCGAGAGTTTCGAACAACTCGGCCATCGTAGCGGCCCCACGGGCATCGAGTTCTTCCTTGGTAATAACGGTTACGGGCAGAGCCGTCTCGGCATCGGCGCGACGGATATTGGAGCCAGTGACCGTAAAGGCCTCGAGCTTGACCGCCTCATCGGAATCAGGCGACGCGGCGGGGGAGGGTTTAGCGGGGGTCTGACCAGAAGCGAGCGAGGCGAGCGCCAGACTAGCGAGGACAGCTGCAGCGGGGGTTGAGTTTCTCATGGGTGAGCAACCCAAGTGGTACCGACGAAAAAGGGGCGTGGTCGAGTAGAACGTTTATTCGCATAAATAATCCACTTACAATTTAACACGATCGTGACATTTTTATGCATACCAAGCCCCGTCCTTACTCCGTATGCCGAAGAAAGAAGCTTACTCCGACGAGATCATCCGCATGGCCGCGACGCTCTACTACGTCGACGGCCTCGGCCAAACCGAGGTCGCGAATCTCGTGCGGGTTTCACAGACAAAGATCTCTCGGCTGCTCGCTGTCGCGCTGCAGCGCGGCATCGTGCGCATCACGGTGGAGGAGTACAAAGCGCGGAACGACAAGCTGGAGCACCAACTGTGCAGCCGCTTCGGCTTGAAGTCGGCAGCCGTCATCCGCATCGCGAAGAACGCGGATGGCGAGGCCGCGCGGCAGACGGTGGGGCACTTCGGTGCGCCCTTTGTGGCTTCGCTTCTGCCTACGTCCGGCGTGGTCGCCGTGGGCGGTGGGCGCAGCGTGACGGAAGTCGTGCAGCGCTTGCGTCGCGGCGAGCAGCGTCGGCTGACGGTGGTGCAGGCAATGGGCAGCATCGACTCGAACATCACGAGCGTGGACGCCTCTGAACTCGGACGCGCGATGGTGAAGCTCTGGGGCGGAGAATTTCTCACGCTGAGCACGCCAGCGTTTGTTGCGGACAAGAAGACGCGCGACTTCTTCCTCGCGTCGGAGCAGATCCGCTTTGTGTGGCAGCGCCTGCGACAGGCGGATGCGGCCGTAGTGAGCGTGGGACCGCTGGATAATTCCGTCTATCTCGAGCGTGGCGTGCTCAATGCCGGCGATGTGGCGCACCTGCGCAGTTGCGGGGCGGTGGGCGAGATCTGTGGACGCTTTTTCGATGCGAAGGGCAAGGAATGCGCCTCTCGCTGGCGCGACCGCGTGATCAGCATCGAGTCAGACTATCTCAAGAAGATCCCCAACGTGATCGGCGTGGCCGCTGGCGCGGAGCGCGCGGCGGCGGCGGCGGGCGCGGTGCGCGGCGGCATTATCAAATCGCTGCTGATCGACGAGGCGGGCGCGCAAGCTCTGCTGGGGATGTGAAAGCCGATTGAGGCCGTCCCCTGCCCTATTTTTACACTGACTGCGGCGAAGCCGCAGGAGGAACTCAGACGACTCGGCGGCAGGATGCCGCAGTCACTTTAGGGTGCCGCGCTTTTCGGCGCGGCCGTCCCCGGAGCGCCGCCCTGACGCTTGAGGAGCGAGGTGCGGAGATAAGTATCGGGCACCGTGTTTTTCCACGCGGTAAGCCAAATAGCGCCGAGCATCTGGCCGCCCTTGAGGAGTTGGCCCTCGATGAAGGCGCGTCCCTCGGGGACGATCGCCTGCTCCTTCTCGCGGCTGAACTTGCCGGCCTTTTCCATCTGGTAGAGCGGTTCGACCGTTTGGTTTTGCGCGATGAGATAATCCAACACGGCGACAAACATCGGGTCGCGGCCATCGGGTCGCGCGGCGAGGCCGATGGGCGCGGCGGGCGTGACGCGAGGCGTGAGATCGGAGGACTTGATCGCGGCCTTGGCGATGTAGCCACCGTCAAACCACGAGTGCGTGTTCTTGGCCTGGGTGTAGCCGTTGGGATTTTCGCCGACCCAGCCATTGTGATGCTTCGTGGTGTGGAGGGGCTGGGCGCAGTCGCCGACGTAGTGGCCCATGATGCCCATGAGGTATAGGACGTTGGCGCGGGCGTTGGCGATTTCCTCGGGCGTGCCGCCGCTCGCCTCGAACTCCTTCAGGTACGAAAACGCCGAGCGCAGCTTGCCGTAGTACTCCGCGATGGCCCACGGCGCGAAGCCCGGCCACTCGCTCGTGTGGTCGGCATTACGCGCTTGGTCGATCGCGGGGAAATGCTCGGGGTGCGCGGCGCGTCCCGCAGCAAATTGCACGGCGAACTCCATGCGCAGCGAGGGCAGCTTGGCGAAATCGAGGCCGGCCTCGGGGATCTGCTCGAGGTCGCAATAGTGATCGAGGCCGTTGTAGTGCTTGATCGGGAGATCGGGGGCATTGCGCCAGCGGTCGGGCTCACCGGCGAGAAACGCGATGCGCTCCGCTGCGGCCGGCTCCGTCACGAAGGCCGGGAAATCCTTGGGCAGCGAGGCCAGGGCGATTTGGTTGACGATCCGGTGCCCCTCGTAGTCCCAAGCGGACAGCGCGGCGGGAAAAAGTGGCAGGGCAAGCAGGGCAGCGAGGAAGCGTAGTTTCATGGCGTGCTGGACGAAGCGGGACGCGGGGCGGTTGCGGGATTCGCCGCCGGCTTGGGACGAATCGATTCGAGCGTGGCGCCGTACGAGCGAATGCCGGCGGCCATCGCCTCGGCGATTTGCTGACGATAGGCGGGCGTCGCGGCGCGGCGCGCCTCAGCCTCGTTGGAAAGAAAGAGCGACTCCACGAGCACGCCAGGGCAATTCAGGCCGCGCAACACGGCGAGGTGCTTCGTCTTGTGGCCGCGATCATCGGTCTTGAGGCCCGCAATCGTCTCGCGATGGAGCGCCTGCGCGAGCAGCGACGTCCACGGATCATAGCGATTAACCGGCGAGGCCTCGCGCTCGGTGTCGTCGGCTTGACCTAGCCCCCACGACGAATCGGAGCGCTGCCCCGGGCGCGTGAAAACGTAGACTTCAGTGCCGTTGACCTTGGTGTCGGGAAACAGCGAATTGAAGTGAATGCTGAGGAAGAGATCGGCGTTGGCCGTGTTGGCGATCAGGGCGCGGCGCTGGAGATCGGCGTCTTTGCTCGGGGCGAGTTGGCGATCGTCGCGGCGCGTGAGCACCACGGTGTAGCCCTCGGCCTTGAGGATTTTTTCGAGGCGCAGTGCGACATCGAGGGCGAGGACTTTTTCCTGCAGGCGCAGGCGCGAATTCTCCATGCCGGGATCACCGCCGCCGTGACCGGGATCGATCACGATGGTGCGGAGACGCGGCACGGCGGTCGCCACCGCATCAGGGCGCAGGAGCGAGATAAGGCAACGCTCGTAGTCCGTCCTGCTCACGTAGTAGCGCCCGGTGCGCACCTGCACGGCGTCACCGAGGAAGATGCGCAGGCCATCGCACGCGATCTCACGTTTATCGGCGGCGAGGGTAACTTTGCGCGGACCCGACACGAGCGTGAGCTCACGTTGCTTCGCGTCGATGACGCCACGAAACCCGAGCCGCACCGCGATATCGGTGACGCTCACGTAATCGATGTTCTTGATCCGCGTCGTGGGCAACGGCGTCAGCGCCGGGCGTGGCGGAGGCACGGGCGTGTACGTCACGCCAGTATCGCCCGGCCGCGAAGGCGCCGTGCGAACGGGTGCCGTGGCCGCCGAAGCGGCCGCGACGAGCGCCGTAGCAGAATCGGGTGCGGTCGAGGCCGAAGCCCCACCCGCGACGGGAGCGCACGCGGCGGAGCTAAACAGCAAACCGCCGAGGGCGGCAAAGCGAGTGGCCGCCGAGGGCATGGCCGCAGGCGCGGGGCTTAAGTGGCCTTGGGTGCGGCCGCCGGCGGCGCATCACCCTCGTCCTCATCGTCGTCGTGCTCGCTCTCCGGACCGTCGTCGACCGCCGTGGGCGCGCTGCCCTCGACGTGCCACTTCGGCTTGCGCTTGTTGGGCGGCAAGGGGGTGAGCATGACGTGAATGTTACGCCCGATGAGCTTCGGGTCCGCATCGGGATGGCCCATGCCGATGAGCTCGGCGACGGCGCGCGTCATCACGGCGAAACCGATGTCGGTGTGCGCCATTTCGCGGCCGCGGAACTTCAGGCGGAGTTTGACCTTGTTGCCATGCGCGAGGAATTCCTCGGCGTGGCGGACCTTGGTGAAAAAGTCGCCGTCCGCGATACGTGCGGTAAATTCGATTTCCTTGATCTTGCTCGCGGTGGATTTGACGTGCGAGGTCTTCTTCTGCTCCTCGTACACGTACTTGCCGAAATCCATGATGCGGCACACCGGCGGCGTGGCATTCGGCGCGACTTCGACGAGGTCGAGACCGGCGTCGAGGGCGAGGCTGATGGCTTTTTGCGTGTCGATGATGCCGAGCTGCCGGCCTTCGGGTGAGATCAAGCGGACCTGCGGGGTCTTGATGCGATGATTGCGGCGGATGGCCGCGAAGGGGTCGACATTGCGACGCTGATAGGAGCCGGAGCGGTTGCCGCCACCGGCTGAAGGGAACGAAGTAGCCATCAATAAGGTATTAACGTGTGATTAGGTCGGCGGTGTATTTCGCCCAACCTCGGGGTAATGACAACACCTATTTCACCCCAGTTCCGGCGGGAAGTTGAGCGCTAAGAGCTGAGATTTTAGAGAATGAGCTCGAACCCGCGCGCCATCCGACCACACGAATGACGAGTATAACTTCTGCAGTCTTGCTCTCAGCTCTGGGCTCTTCGCTCCAGCTTTCATTCCGCTCACACGCTGAAGCTCTCGCCGCAGGAGCAGCTCGCCTTGGCATTGGGGTTGGAAAACTTGAATCCGCCCGCCACCATCGCGTTCGAGTAGTCGAGGTGCGTGCCTTTGAGATAGAGGGCGCTCTTGCTATCGACGATGACGCGCACTCCGCCCGTGCGGACCAGAATATCGCCGCGCTTCGGCTCGGGGACGAACTTCATTTTGTAACTCAGGCCGTTGCAGCCGCCGCCCGTGATCGCCACGCGCAGATACTCCCCTGCCCGCTCGCGCGCGATGAGCGCCGCGACTTTTGCCCCGGCCGAGGCGGTGAGCAGCACGAGGTTCTCATTGCCCTCGCGTACGCCTTCAGGGAGGACGGGCGGGGGCGGCGGAAGGAGATCGGTGGACATGCTGCCCCTACCAAATAGCTCGCTCCGCGAACCGCAACTTTTTCACGCGACTCGCATCGAACGACCTCGGGCTCCTCCAAAACGAAGCGGCGCAGCATAGTCGCCTAAGAGCTATGCTGCGCCGCAGTCGTTAGTCTGAGGAACAAGGCGCAGCGCATGGCCACCCTTGGCTATGTCCGACACGGACACTCTAGCACAATATAGGCCAACTTATTTCTGCCCAGCCCGCGGTGACGAACAGTACCGAAATAGTGACGAATGACATTACGCGCCGACGATTCCCTCAGTTGGAAATGCCACTCACCGCCTCCGTCCCCACTCCGCGTTGCGCACCGTAAATCGCAACGCTCACTTCCCACTCCGCAGCGCGATCAGCCGCCGCGCCACGGTCACGGCATTCGCGAAACTCGTCGCGCGCGCGACGCCCTTGCCCGCGATGCCAAACGCCGTCCCGTGGTCCGGGCTCGTGCGCACGTGCGGCAGACCGAGCGTGACATTCACCGATTCGTCGAAATCGATCACCTTCAGCGGTGCGAGACCCTGGTCGTGATACAGCGCGATCACCACGTCGAACTCGCCGCGCAGGGACCGCGCAAAGAGCGTGTCACCGGGTTCGCAAAGCGATAGGCCGGGAAAATCACTGCGTATTTTTTGCAGTGCGGGATTAAGAAAATCTACTTCCTCCGCGCCGAGTAGACCGCCTTCACCCGCGTGCGGATTGAGGCCACACACGCCGATGCGCGGCGCGGCGATGCCCTCGGCGCGCGCGAGCGTATCGGCCGCGGCCACCGAGCGGCGGAGCAATTGCGGCCCGAGCAGTTGCGGGACTTCGCAGAGCGGCACATGCCACGTCGCGAGCACCACGCGAAGCTTGCCGCCGCAAAACGCCATCACCGGCTCGCCGCCCCAGCGCGCCGCGAAAAATTCCGTCTGCCCGGGAAATTCGTACCCGATGCGCGCGAGCTCGGCCTTGCTGATGGGCCCCGTGACCACGCCGGAAAATTCTCCGTTCTTCGTGCCCGCCGCCGCGCGCTCCATCGCGGCCCAGGCCACGAGCGCGCCATCGGGCGAGGGCGTGCCGAGGGTCGCTGCGAAATCCTCCAAGCCCACCGCGACTTTCTCGGCCGGGGTATCGAGCGTCGCGAGCCAGCGCGCCGGGCCGATGACCGCAATGCCACTCGCCTCGTCGCGATGCGCGGCGAGCCAGGTGGCGATGATCTCGGGGCCCACGCCCGCCGGATCGCCGCAGGTAAAGGCGAGTTTAGCTGGCATCGTCTTCCCCCGTTCCGGCGGCGCGCCGCGCGCGGGCCAAGCTGCGTTTGCCGCCCGCGAAAAACTCGAGGAAGCGCCGCGCTTCCGGACTCTGAAATTTCCCGCTCGCGAGGCGCTCGGCCGCGACGGTGCGAATATTACCCGGCGCGAAATACACCTCGGCAAACGCCGTCTTCAGCTCCGCGATCGCGGTGCGCGGCACGCCGCGGCGCTTGAGGCCGACGACATTGAAACCGATCACGTCGTCGCGCTCCGCGACCATCGTGAAGTGTGGCACATCGCGCGTGATCGAGGCGTGGCCCGCCACCATCACGCCTTCGCCGATGCGGCAAAATTGATGCACCGCCGCGCCGCCGCCAAAAAAAGTATGGTCACCCGCGCTCACATGGCCCGCGAGGAGCGCGGCATTCGCGAAGACCACGTTGTTGCCCACTTCGCAGTCATGCGCGACGTGGCTCGCCGCCATCATGAAACAATTCTCGCCCACCACCGTGTTTTTCCCCGCGTGGATCGAGCGGTTGATCGTGACGTGCTCGCGGATCACCGTACCCGCGCCCACGCGCACGCCCGCCGCCGTGGCGCGGTCGAATTTCAAATACTGCGGGTCCCCGCCGATCACCGCAAAGGGGTGCACCACCACGCGGTCGCCGAGCACGCAGTGCTTCGTCACGATCGCATACGCCATGATCTCGCAGTCCGCGCCGAGTTGCGCGCCGTCCTCGACGATTGCCGTGGGATGAATCACCGTGGGCATGGCTCAGGTAGTCTTGGCGCGACGCGCCGGCGCCCGCTCCGACAACAGATCCAGTTGGGAATCTTTCAGCAGGTCGTAGTTCTTGAGAATGCGCATGACTTGGAGCGTGTCGCTCTTCGTGTAGTTTTGATTGGTCTCAATCTTGTCGAGCAGGTCGAGCAGCATCGAGCGAAACGAGATGATCGCATCCACGCCCTTCGCCTTGAGCAGTTCCACGCTCTGCGAGCGAAATGGCTCCGCCGTCGGCAGGCTCGGCAGCACGAGGATTTTCGTCAGCTTGTCGCCCGAGCCATCGCCGGGATCGGCGGGAAAAAAGCGCGCCGCTTCTCGCAACACGCTCTGTTTCAGAAAACCAAAAATCTCCGGGCTGCTCTTCAGCATCTGCGGCGTAAACACCCCCGTGTGCCAGCCCTTCACGGCGACGACGGCCTTCTGGATAAACGGCAGTTCGTTCGGAAAGAGAAAGAAATCCGGCTTACGCTCAGTGCGCTCCCACGTCGGATTATACACCATGAGATCGATCTCCTCCTCCGCGACTTTCCGCCGTGCCTGCACTTGATACTTGCGCGCCTGACGGACCATAAAACCGTTCTGCTCAAAATACTCGCGGACAATACCTTCGTCGATGGCAGACATGGTCGGAAATTATGAATGACGAATGACGAATGACGATTTGAAACCGTGAACCGTCCACGACGCGCTCGCAGCGCCTTTCCGTAGTAATTTGTAATTCGTCATTCGTTATTCGTCATTCTGCGCCGACTTCGCGAAAACTCGCCTCCACCAGCGCCGGCGCGATGTCGCCCTGCGTGGCGGCCTCGCCGAGGCGCTTGAGCACCACGAAGCGCAACCCGCCTGCGCGCACTTTCTTGTCGCGCGTCATCGCCGCGTGCAGCTCCGCATACGGCAGCGGCGCGCGCAGGCGCACGGGCAGCGCATGCGCCGCGATCACGCGCTCCACGCGCGCGACCTCGGCCGCGCCGATGTATCCAAGTTTCTGCGACAACCGCGCCGCCGCGCAGAGGCCGATCGCCACTGCCTCGCCGTGGAGGTACTCGCCGTAGCCGGCGGCATTCTCCACCGCGTGGCCGAAAGTATGCCCGAGGTTGAGCAACGCGCGGCCGCCGTCTTTCGCCGTCTCGCGTTCGTCCGCCTCCACGATCTTCGCCTTGAGTGCGCAGCAGCGGCGGATCACCGCCGCCAGCTCAGGGCTCTGCACGGTGAGGGGCGTTTCTTCCAACTGCGTCAGCAGCGCCTCGTCGCCGAGCAGGCCGTACTTGATCACCTCGCCCATGCCCGCCGCAAACTCCTTGGGCGGCAGCGAACCCAGCAATCCGGTCGAAATAAACACACTCCGGGGCTGGTGAAAGGCCCCCACGAGATTCTTGCCCGCCGCGATATTGATGCCCGTCTTGCCGCCCACCGAACTGTCCACCATCGCGAGGAGCGTCGTCGGCACTTGGTAAAAATCCACGCCGCGCAGCCACGTCGCCGCCGCGAAGCCCCCGAGGTCGCCGATCACGCCGCCGCCCGCCGCGAAGACCACGCCCCCGCGATCCAGCTTGTGCTCCGCCAGAAAATCCAGCGCCCGCCCCAGGCCGGCGATCGATTTCGCGCCTTCGCCCGGCTCCACCGCCAGCACCGGCGCCTCGCCAAACATCGCGCTCAGCGCGCCCGACTGCGCCCCCGCCACATTCGCATCCGTCAGCACCGCCACCTTGCGGCCCTTCGCTAGCAGTTGGTCGACCGCCGCCCGCACCTCACCCGTCACATCCGCGCCAAAGCGAATGGGATAGCTGCGTTCCCCGAGGTTAACCGTGAGCGTATCGACCATGGGAAATTTAAACGCCGCCCCCCGCGACACGTCGAGGACAAGTTATCGTGCGCATCAGGCCTCGTCTCCGATCATGATGCCTCGATTCGGCACAAAGCCCGTGGGCGTCAGCTCACCCACCCGGTAAACATCGCCCGAATCCCAGCCCGCGAGCACGCCCACCTTCTTTTCCCGCGCCGCGAGTTGCTGGTAAAGCTCGGGCGTCAGCAGCGCGGCCACCAGTAAAAGCGCGTACGAGAGACCAAACATGTAGCTACCCTCGTTGCCGAAGCCCGCGCCGCTGGCCCGGTTGAAAATCAACCCGGCCGCCTTCAAGGCCTTCGCTTTGAGCACGGCTTTGGCGGGGTCATGACGCAGTTCGCCCTGCGCCCACCCGGCTTCGCGGTCCTCAGGATCATACTGGCCGAGAAAAGCCACGGAAAGTTCGGCGTATTCCTCGTCCTTGGCATTGCCCATCTCGGCCAAGCCAAAGTAGAGGCCACGAATCTCAAACTCGCAGGGCTCCGCTTGCAGGACTTTCGGAATCCACCGCTGCGAGACCGCGAGGTCATCTGCGAAGTCCAGGGCCAATACCTTCTTCCAGTCCTGATGCGGCAGGTGTTCAGCACACCAAGTGATCATTCCGAGCAGAGAATCGGGAAACGGTTTTTTATCGCGGATCACGGCACAGAGCGCCTCGGTAAACTTATCCGCATGGAATTCGGCTTCGTCAGATCCGTTCTCATCCGCGTCAGGCTGCATCGGCGCGGGGGCCGCCGGCTCCGGCGGTTGATTGCGCAGCCGAATATTGCGCAGCGCCGTTTCAGACCAACTGGTGACATGTCGGTCGGGGTCGGAGGACATGCCGGTGATAAGGGCCAATTCGTCCGCCGTGTGGTCGGGAAAATAGATACAGCTCTGCAGCGCCTGACGCCGCATCGCCGGTTCTGGGTGCCGAAATGCGCCGTAGACTGCGCTTCTCGCCCGCGGGTCTCTCGGTCCCGCCGCCACCAGCGCCTCAAGCGCCGATTGGCATATAAAGAGCTCAGGGCGGTCCACTAGCCGGATGAGCTGCGGAATCGCCGCACTTCCTCTCTCGCCCAATCGGCGCAAAGCAATCTCCGCCCAAAAAACGACGGTGTCGTTCGTCGATTCCAGCGCCGCAATTACGACGGCCATATCAATCTCTGTCTCAGGCTTGAGTCCGCCCAAGACCATCGAGGCCCGCCAACGGACCTTCGAATCATTGGAAGCGATGTCCGCCATCAGCTTTTCGGCACTTATCTTGGCCATGGAGGAGAATTTTCGACCCAACGCGCGCCGAGCGCGAGCCTGTTAAGCGAATCGCCAGGGTACGGCTCAGAGCCGCGACCGCTTTCCCGGGAGCGCGGGCCGCTGGCCCGCTCCTTACCTCTCTCACCTGCATCCCCCTCCATCGCGCCCATCAACCTATATTTACCTATATTCACCTTTATCAGCCTAGAGTTAGCGCGAACGACCTTGGCCCAGATGGACTCACTGCGACCTACCTTGACTAGCCTTGACTGCCCGAGTTCATCGCAGTTCAGCCATCTACCTGTTTATTAGCATTATTTATTGATTAAGAACAAGATAACTCAACAACAAGCACCCTCCCGCACTTTCCCGGCACCCGCGACCCCAAGCCCGCCACGCAACCCGTCAATGTCGCCGAAACTCGGAGCATCGTCACAGGCAACATGGTAGTCAGTGATCTCATCTAGGTCCGCCCCACTCTACCACCTTTCCCTGCGTCTGTCCTCCGCCCCGTAAGCTCTATTGGCTGCATTGGCTCTATTGGGAGAAAATTTCACACACCCACCCCATCTCCCGTTTCGAGCCCCGGCAAACTCCCGCCAACCTGTCCTCCGTCTCCTGTCCTCTGTCCTCTGTCGTCTGTCCCCTGCCACCCCCGCCCCATCCCATTAGCCCGCCTTACTCGCTCTGATACTAGGTCTCACTACTAATGATTTTGAGACGCATTCGCAAAATAGTGCTTGTCGAGAGCGATACCGAGTCTCAATACCACTTGCGTTGGCCATGAGGACTGCCGCGCGAGATGCGCGCACCGCATGTTGGGACCGCCGCCCGTGATGGGCGCGCCCTCCGCCGACTCATCGGCTCCCGTTTCGTTCTCACGCGACCGTCAGCCGACCCGCTTCTCAACACACACCACCTTCCGCCTCCCCTCCGCCATGCCCGACACTGCTTCCTACCTTTCCTCCGCGACCAGCACCACCGCCTCGTCCGCCTCGAGTTCCGCCGCCGTTCCCGCCGCGTCGCTCGACCATTCCCGCGTCGCCGGCGCGCACCGCACCTCCGCCACCGCCCTCACGGCGCTGATCGTGGCGCAGGGTCTCGCCGCCACCGCCCGCGCCAATCTCGCCCCCGAGGACGCCGCCAAGCTCGCCGCCACCGAGGCCCAGACGCTCGACGCCATCAACGTCACCGAGAAAAAGGCAACCAAGCCCTCCCTCCCCAAGTTCACCGAGCCCCTTCGCGACACCCCCCAGACCATCGTCGTCGTCCCGAGCGAGGTCTTCCTTCAGCAGGGCGCGCAAAACCTGAGCGACGTCCTCCGCAACACCTCCGGCATCACCTTCGCCGCCGGCGAGGGCGGCAGCGCCTCCAGCACCTCGGGTGACTCGTTTTACATGCGCGGCTTCGATACGACGAACAACATCTTCGTCGATGGCGTCCGCGATGTCGGCGCCTTCAGCCGCGACGTCTATAATCTCGAGCAGGTCGAAATCGCCAAGGGCCCCGCCGGTTCCGACATCGGCCGCGGCGGCGCTTCCGGCTACGTCAACATCTCCACCAAGGTCCCGCGCCTCGAAAACTTCGTCGCCACCTCCCTCGCCTACGGCTTCGACGAACAGACCTCCGGCAGCCGCCGCCGCGCCACGCTCGACGTCAACCAATCCGTCCCCGCCTCCCCGCTCAAAGGCACCGCCGTCCGCGTCAACGCCCTCTGGCAGGACAGCGACAATGTCGGCCGCGACTACGGTCGCGCCAAGAGTGTCTCCATCGCGCCGTCCCTCGCCGTCGGCCTCGGCTCGCCCACGCGCGCCATCCTCGCCGTGCAGCACACCAAGCAGGACAACCTCCCCGACTATGGCCTGCCCACGTCATTGATGCCCGGCTACAATCCCGCCGCCGGCGTCACCAATCCCCCCACCTATCTCCCGATCCCCGTCGTCGATCGCAGCACCTACTATGGTTTCGCGAACTACGATTTCGATCACGTCACGAGCAACGCCATCGTCGGCCGCGTCGAGCACGACGTCAGCCCCGACCTCAAGCTCACCAACCAGACGCGCTACAGCGCCAATGCCCGCGAGGCCTTCGTCACCGCGCCCGGCCAGAGCAGCACGTCGTACGCGCCGCTCACCGGCCTGCAGACGCGCAGCCGCCAGGCCACCAAGCGCGACACCGATATCCTCTCGAATCAGACGAATGTCTTCGCGCACTTCTTCACCGGCTCGCTCGAGCACAATCTCAGCAGCGGCCTCGAGCTCTCCAAGGAAACCGCCTACAGCCCCGCCTTCACCAGCGCCACGCTCGTCGCCATTCCGCTCGGCAGCCCCAATCCCGACGGCACCCCCAGCGGCTCGCCCGTCCGCAGCGGCGCCTACACCGACGCCGAGACCAAGACCGCCGCGCTCTATGTCTTCGACACCGTCCATTTCAACAAGCAGTGGCAGGCCAACGCCAGCCTCCGCGCCGAGCGTTACCAAACGCACTTCCTGAGCGTCGCCACCACCGGCCTCCCGACCACCGTCGAGGCGCAGCACGGCATCCTCAGTTGGAAGGGCGGCCTCGTCTACAAGCCGGTCACCGCCGGCAGCATCTACGCCGCCTACGCCACGTCGCTCACGCCTCCCGGCACCGACTTCACCCTCTCCAGCGCCGCCGGCAATCAGAACAATCCCGACTCCGATCCGCAGCAGACGACCAATATCGAGCTCGGCCTGAAGTGGGATTTCCTCAACGGCCGCCTCTCCACCAACGCCGCCGTCTTCAAGACCGTCAACGACAAGACCGTCTTCACCGACGCCATCCTCGGCCCCATCCCCGCGGGCAAACAAACCGTGCAAGGCGTCGAGTTCGGCGTCTCCCGCCGCTTCATCGATAATTGGGTCGTCCTCGGCAGCATCTCGTACCTCGACAGCGAGATCAACAGCGGCACCACCACCGGCGGCAATCCCACCGGCGCCTCGCTCCCGCTCATCCCCAAGTGGTCCGGCAATCTCTTCAACAGCTACCGTTTCGCCTCCGGCCTCATCCTCGGCGGCGGCGGCCAGTACTCCTCCGAAGTCTCCCGCCGCGACAACAACGCGCCGACCGTCCCCCGCACCTCGCCGAGCTACTGGGTCTTCAACGCCCTCGCGAGCTACCCGGTCACGAAGCACATCATCGTCCGCCTCAACGTGAACAACCTCTTCGACCGCAAATACACCCAGAGCACCAACAACAACGGCGGCCGCTTCAACCCCGCCGCCCCCCGCGCCTACCTCCTGAGCGCTGACTTCAAGTTCTAAGCACCGATCCGCGAAAAGCTGAGAGCTGAGAGTTGAGAGCCAGACACATCTCCGAGCTCCGCTCTCAGCTTCTTGCCTTTGTAGCCCGCCGAGCGCGGACGAGCCTTCAAATCGATTATCTCAAAACGTTTCATAACGAGTATCAGGTCTCCGGATACATTGAAAATCCGCCGCCGCTCTCCCCCTCTTGCTCTCGGCTCTAGACTGTCAGCTCTCAGCTCCGCCGGTCCGGTCTATCAACTCTCACCTCTCAACTTCCGCCCGCCATGATCCTCGAAATCCCAAACGTCCTTCCTCCCGACCAACTCGCCGCCGCGCGCACCGCCATCGAGGCGGCCGAATGGATCGATGGCCGCGCCACCGCCGGCCATCAAGGCGCGCGCGTGAAGGACAACATGCAGCTCCCCGTCGATAGCCCCGTCGCCCGTCAGGTCGGCGAGCAGATCGCCCGCGCGCTCATGACGAATCCGCTCTTCATGTCGGCCGCGCTCCCGCTGCACATCCTCCCGCCGATGTTCAATCGCTACACCGGCGGACAGAATTTCGGCACGCACGTCGACGGTTCCATCCGCACCATCCCCGGCACCGGCCACCGCCTGCGCACCGATTTGTCCGCCACGCTGTTCTTCGCCGGCCCGGAGGAATACGACGGCGGCGAACTCATCATCGAGGACACCTATGGTGCCAAATCCGTGAAGCTCGCCGCCGGCAGCATGATCCTCTACCCCGGCACGAGCCTGCATCGCGTCACGCCCGTCACGCGCGGCACGCGCCTCTGCTCGTTCTTCTGGATCCAGTCTATGATCCGCGACGATGCCAAGCGCAGCATGCTCTTCGAGATGGACGTCGCCATCCAGCGCCTCGGCGCCGAAAACGCCACCCACCCTTCCGTCATCTCCCTCACCGGCGTCTACCACAACCTCCTCCGCCAATGGGCCGAGATGTGACCCTGGGAGCGCGGGCCGCTGGCCCGCATAATCTTTCTCTTTCCTCTTTCTCTTAATCTTTCTCCCCGCCGCGGGCCCACCGCGTGTGACTTCGCCCCAAACCGCCCGTCTACCCCGCATGCCAGCCGTCAAAATTCGTCATTCGTAATTCGTCATTCGTAATTCCGCCGGCCTCCCGCGTATCCAAACCTCCCTTACACGCGCGTCCGCCACCTCCGCCCCCGACCACCCGCCCACTCCTTCACTTTACCCGCCCGTCGCCGTCTTGTTCCCTGGGACTCCTCTCCGGTTGGAATCAAACTACGAGGCAAGCTTCCAGGCCGGCGACGGGCGGTAACCCTTTTCTCCGTCCGCTTCACCGCCCTCCTCTCTCACCATGTTCCGCAAAGTTCTCTTCTGGGTCCACCTCGTCGCCGGCCTCATCTCCGGTCTCTCGATCGGCGTCATGTGCTTCACGGGCACCGCGCTCGCCTTTGAAAAAGAACTCATCGCGTGGTCCGAGCGCGATGCCCGCCAAATCGCGCCGCCCGCGCCCGGCACGCCGCGCCTCCCGCTCGACCAGTTGCAGGCCAAGCTCCGCGAAGCCCAGCCCGAGGCCCGCCCGCAGAGCATCGTCTTTCAAAACGATCCCACCGCCGCCATCGCCTTTTCCGCCGGCCGCACCGGCGGCTTCTACGTGAATCCGTACACGGGCGAAGTTCGCCAGCCCACCGGTACCGGCATGTCCGATTTCATGCGCACGATGACCGCGTGGCACCGTACCCTCGGCTTCACCGGCGAAGACAGCCGCCCGCGCGGCAAACTCATCAACGGCATCTGCAATATCGCGTTCTTCGCCCTCGCCGTCACCGGCCTCTATCTCTGGATGCCGCGCCAGTGGTCGTGGCGCGCCCTGAAACCCGTGATCTGGTTCCGCCAGAATGGCACGAGCAAGGCCCGCGATTTCAACTGGCACAACGTGATCGGTTTCTGGTCCGCCCCCGTCCTCATCGTCCTCACGCTCACCGCGATTCCGATTTCCTTTCAGTGGGGCGGCAAGGTCATCAACGCCCTCGCCGGCACGCCCGCTCCCGCCCCCGGCATGGGCGGCGGTCCGGGTGGCGGCGGAGGTGGCGGTGGTCCCGGCGGCGGCTTCGGAGCCGGCCCCGCCGTTGCCGTCCCCACCCCCGCACCTGATGCCAAGCCCCTCTCCCAAGACGCCCTCCTCACCGCCGTCCAAACCCAAGTCCCCACCTGGAAGACCATCACCCTCCGCACCGCCAATGCCGGCGGCGCCGGTCGGGGCGGCCCCGGCGGTGGTGCAGGCGAACGTGGCGGCGAAGGCCGCGGCGGTCGTGGCGAAGGTCGCGGCGGCCCCGGTGGCGAAGGCCGCGGTGGCGAGGGACGCAGCGAGGGCCGAGGTGCCGCCGATGCCACTCCCCGCGCGCCGCGTGGCGAAGGCGCCCCCACCACCTCCTCCGCCCCCGCCTCGACCACCCTCCCCGCCGTGACGGTTACCGTCCGCGAATCCACCTCGTGGCCGCGCACCGCCAACACCACCCTCTCCCTCAACCCCTACACCGGCGAAATTCTCAAGCGCACCGGCTACGCCGATCAAGCCGCCGCCCAGCAAGTCCGTTCGTGGACGCGTTTCCTCCACACCGGCGAGGCCCTCGGGTTCTGGGGCCAGCTCGTCGCCGGCCTCGCCTGCCTCGGCGGCGTATTCCTGGTCTACACCGGCTTCGCCCTCTCGTGGCGCCGCTTCTTCGGTAAAAAATCGAAGCCCACCGCCGCACCCGCCGGCGCCCGGGTCTCCGTCGCCGCGCCGACCGCCTGAGTTTTCCTTCCTCGCTCATACCGACGTGCGCTGAGTTTTGACTTTCCCGGAGCCGCGAGCGCCAGCGAGTGGAGGATTGGCCATCGCCCAACTATCCACCGACGCCGGCCTAACCACGTCGTTTGCCTCGCGCTTCCCGCCGTTCGCGGTGTCTCCGGGCCCCTAGGTAAATTTACCGTTTCACCACCCCGATGCTTGACCATTTACGCGGCTTCGTCACCCACCAAGGGTGATGGATCAGCTCGACGTCCCACCCTCCGAATCTCCCCTCGCGCCCGTGCGCGAAGCTGCGACGTGGCTCACGCGCGGCCAGGCCCTCGAGGCCGAGGCCAAAGATGCCCCGGCGCTCGTCGAGGCCATCCGCTCCTACGATTGCGCGATCGCGCTGCTCCGGCCCGTCGCGGGCACCGATCTACCCGCGCGCCGCGACCTCGCCATCGCGCTGATGAACCGCGCCAACGCCCTCCAGAAAGCCGGCACGCCCGAATCGCTCGCCGACGCCGTCCGCACCTACGACGAGACGACCAAGATCCTCTCCGCCCCCGAATTTCAGGCGCACAATCCCTCGCTCAATACCCTCGGCGCCGCGTGGATGAATCGCGGTCACGCCCAGCACCGCCAGGGCACGCCCGAGTCCCTTTCCGCCGCGCTCACCTCGCACCAGCAGGCCGTCTCCGTGCTTGGCCAGCTCGCCCTTGAGCCCAGCGAAAACCTCACGCCCGAGGCCGCCTTGAATCACCGGCTCAATCTCGCCGGCGCGTGGATGAATCTCGCCAACGTCTACCTCGGCGACACCAACGCCCCGCAGCGCTACCTCCGCGCCCGCGAGGCCGCGATCCACTCACTCAATACCCTCGGCACCGACGACATCGCGATGCGCCATCCTGTCGCCGCCGAGTTGACCCTGCTCGCGCACCGCGCGCACTGCGATGTGCTCGGCCAGGTGCTCCCGCTCGTTGCCGATCCCGAGACCGCCAAGACGCTCAGCGCCGAGGCCTCCGATAGTGTCGACGCCGCCCTCGCCCTCGACCGCCACACCGAGAAACACGGCCTGCGCCACTTCCGCCCCATCGCGCAACGGCTCTTCTACTTCGGCACGCAGCTCTATCGCGTCAACCAGCCCCACTTCCTCGCCGAATTCATCCTCGAGCACCTCGACCCCGAGCGCTCCGAGGGCGCGGTGGCCGACGATCCCACCCTCTACGGCATCGCCGAGGAAGCCATCGCCGCCGTCCTCCAGAGCCAGCAGCAAAGCCAGTCGGCGGTCTTCGACGCCACGACGCCCGCCGCCCAGCGCCAGCTCGAAACCAACCGCGACCTCAAAGCCGCCTCCGCCCGCCTCACCGAGCTCCGCAATAAATACCTCCCGCCCACCGTGGCGTGAGGTGGGCGTAGCGTAGTTTTTTACCGGGAAGTTCGCGAAGAGGCGCGCAGACGAGACGCCGCTTCACGCGTTGCCGAGAACTCCGAGGTCTCAAAACGCGGAACGCTGATCTGCGCTAATCTTCGCTAATACCAGAGTGGCGGTTTGGCGCTCGTCCCAAGATCCACCGACGTTAGTCTTACGCCCTCTCCTCTTCTCTGTGTCTCCGTGCCTCTGTGGTTCAATGCCTTGATCAGCGAGGGCGGAGATTGAACCACAAAGACACAGAGGCACAGAGAAACCATCGAGCTTCATTTTTACCTTCGCGCCTCGTCGCGAACTTCGCGGTTCACCGCCTCGTCACCCGCTGTTCATCGTCACTGATAGTCCTCATTCAGCGCGCGTAGAAACGCCGCGAGCGCCTTCACGTCCTCGGCCTCCAGTCGCACCCCGGTAAATTCCTCCGGCGCATTGCGCAGTTTCCCATCGCGGGCCAGCGCGGTCATCCGCTGATAAAACATCAGCACCTCCTCCAGCGTGCGAAACCGCCCGGTGTGGAGGTACGGCCCCGATTGCCCGAGGTCGCGCAACCCGGTCGTCTTAAAACGCGCGATGCTCTGCTCGAGCGCGATATCGCGCGAGAGTTTGCCCGTGGGGTTGAGCAACTTTTCCAGCGCCGGCTGGGGCGCGGGCATATCGGGATTGCGATACACATTCCACAGGCCGAGATCGGTCGGCGGCGGCGGCCCGAGGCCGGGCAGCGCGAGAAACGGCCCCTTTGCGCGCGGATGTTTCGTAGTGGCAGGCAGGTAGGCGTTGTAGTCGGCGTTGCGCACGTTGAGCGCGGGCACCTTCAGGCGCGCAAAGGCTCCCGCGCCATTGAGCGCGTCGAAGTCGTCCTGCGCCGCGCCGGTATTGTGAAACCCGAAATCGGTGAAGTGCGGCGGCGTGTGGCAGGCCGCGCAATTACCCACGGCGGATCGCGCCGCCATGCGCCCTTCCGTATCGTCGACGCCCTGCACCACCATCTTGCTGGCGTCGGTCGGCGTGCGCAGGAAAATCTTCAGCCCGCGCAATTCCTCCTCGCCAAAGTGAAACGCCTGGTCGTGGTATTTTAATTTCCGCTTCGGGTTATCCACGAACTTCGGCGCGGCGAGCGCCTCAAGCGCGACGCGCAGGCGCTGCGTGTAAGCGGCGTTCGATTCACCGCTCGCCGGTGCGCGCGGCAGTTTATTGGCCGCGAGAAACGCATCGTAGGGCGAGCCATTGTGCTGGCCGCGCTCGTCGCGCGAAAATTCCAGCGAGCCAAGGTACGCCGCGATCAGGCGCGCGCCGGCATCGAGCACGACGTCGTCGCTGGCCGTCGCGACGTCCACGCGATATTTCTCCGGCAGCCGCAGCGCGTCCGGGATCGCCGCATCCGTCCCGCGGAGCAGCACCGCATACGACAGCTTGCCAAACTCCCCGGCGAGCGCGCCGCTGCCACTGTCCTCACGGAGCACGCGCGCGAAGTGCTTGCGCGCGGTCGCCTGCTCGTTCGGGAGCCAGCCGAAATTGCGGCCCGTGAGCATGCCCTTGATCAACGCCTCCACCCCGGCGTACTGGCCGTCGAAATTAAACAGCCCATCCGGCCCCGCATCGAGCGCGCCCACGAGCGAGCGCGAGTTGCGCTCCGTGGTCGTGCGCCCATCCGCGCGGCGCGGCACGGGGCTACGGCGCGCGAAATCCGAAAACGCCTCGACCCCGCGCCCCGGCAAGCCGCGCCGGCCCTTTAGTTCCTCATTGAGGTGACACGACGCGCAGTTGATCGACTGCCCGGCAAAGGGCCCCTTCACCACCGGCGCATCCCGGCCCGACTGTGACACCCGCGCGAGCACCGGGTCGCCCTTGGCGAGCGGCACGTTCACATCCTTGCCGCCATTCGCGTAAAAAAACTGCGCGAACCGGGTCTCCAAAAACAACCGCTCCCCCGCCTCCACCTCGGGTGGCGGGGCTTTCACTTCAGCCGCCCGCGCGACGGCGCAGACGAGGAGGAGGAGGGCGGAAAAGGGCTTGAGACGCAGGACCATGTAGAATTTACTCGAAAAGTGAGCTGGACGGCCCGCATCGGTGTGCGAGCTGCTGCCGCCACAGACGCCAATTAAGGCCCGGCGTTTCCATAAATTTTTGCGCCTTACCTTTGCAGCCGGTCAAACTGATCTTCCGTGCGGCGTTACCCCCTTAGTCTGCGTCGTCCCTTTCGGTCTCGCGCTGTGACCGGACTGGCGGGGCTGTTGCTCACGCTCACGGCTGCCTTGCCCGTTCGCGCGCAGCTCACCGTCGTGTGGGGTGGCGGCAACGGCTCGTGGAATAACGCCGCCAACTGGGCCTCCGAGAGCGTACCCGCCGGCACCGACACCGCCCAAGTCACCACCGGCAGCGCCAGCGTGGATACGGATGTCACCGTCGCCCGCCTGCTGCTCGAGGGCGGAAATATCGCCGGCTCGGCGAATCTCACGCTCTCCGGCTCCGACTCCGCGTGGACCGCCGGCACTTTCACCGGCAGCGGCACGCTCACCGTCGGGCGCGGCGGGAGCCTCACGATCGCCACGGGCAACGACCACGACTTCAATGGCCACGCGATCGTCAATTCCGGCACGATCACCTGGACTGCCGGCTACCTGCGCACCGGCCAGGGTGGCTCAATCACCAATACCTCGGGCGCCACCTTCAAGGCCGACGCCGATGGCTACACCATGCATGTGCCGGGCGGCTACGGCGGCAGCGGAGTTTTCAATAATCTCGGCACCCTCACCCACACCACGAGCGGCGTGGTGGTGTTCGACGTCCCGGTGAATAACACCGGTCTCATCAGCGCGACCAATGGCACACTGTACCTCAATGCCGGGGGCACCTCCAGCGGCACCATCAGCGCCACGGGCAAGGGCAACCTCGTCATCAGCACGAGCTACACCCTCACCGACGGCGCGGCTCTTTCCGGGCCGATCAAGGTCACCGCCGGCTCGCTCTCGGCCACGGGCAACATCTCGGTCGACGGCCTTTCCTTCGAGGGCGGCAATCTCTCGGGCTCGCAGACGTGGCTCGGCGGGACCTTTGACTGGCTCGCTGGCAACTGGAACACCAGCGCCCCCGCGCTCACGACCATCGCGGCCGGCACCACGCTCAACATCGCCACGGGCAGCGACCACGATTTCAACGCCCGCAGCATCACCAATCTCGGCACCGTCAATTGGTCCGCCGGTTACTTGCGCGCGGGCCAGGGCAGCGTCTTCACGAACGCCGAGGGCGCGACCTTCAACGATCTCAACGCTTCCAACTACACGCTCCACACCCCCGGCGGCTATGGCGGCTCCTTCACTTTCGTCAACGCGGGCACCTATCGCCGCACCGTGGGCGGCACGACGGCGTTCGATATTCCGATCACCAACTCGGGCACAATCGATCTGCAACAAGGCGAAATCGTGTTTCGCAACGGCGGCTCCTTCACCTCCACCGGCACGATCTACGCCGCCGCCGCGACCAGCGTGGTCTTCAATAGCGACTTCACCCTCTTCTCCGGTTCCGCCCTCTCCGGGCCCGGCGCGTACACGCTTAGCACCGGCACGCTCACGATCCCCGACGGCACGCTCTCGATCAGCACCTTCACCCAAAACGGCGGCGTCCTCGCCGGCTCCCCGACCATCGCCGGCGTCTACACTTGGAATGGCGGCCTCTGGAATACCAGCGCTCCCGCGCTCACGACCATCGCGCCCGGCGCCACCCTCAATATCGCTACCGGCAGCGACCACGATCTCAACGCCCGCAGTATCACCAACAACGGCACAATCAACTGGACGTCCGGTTACATTCGCGGCGGGCAGGGCAGCGTCTTCACGAACTCCGAGGGCGCGACGTTCAACGATCTCAATGCCTCCGGCTACACGTTTCATGTGCCCGGCGGCTACGGCGGCGCCTTCACCTTCGTCAACGAGGGCACCTATCGCCGCACCGTGAGCGGCACGACGGCCTTCGATATTCCGTTCACCAACTCGGGCACAATCGATCTCCAGCAGGGCGAAATCATTTTTCGCAACGGCGGCTCCTTCACCTCCACCGGCACGATCTACGCCGCCGCCGAGACCAGCGTCGTTTTCAATAGCAACTTCACCCTTTTCTCCGGCTCCGCGCTCTCCGGCCCCGGCGCGTACACGCTCAATGCCGGGACGCTCACGATTCCGGAAGGCACCCTTTCGATCAGCACCTTCACGCAAAATAACGGCGTCCTCGCCGGTTCCCCGATCATCGCCGGCGTCTTCAATTGGAACTCCGGCCTCTGGAATACCAGCTCTCCCGCCCTCACGACGGTCGCCTCCGGCGCCACTCTCAATATCGCCACCGGCAGCGACCACGATCTCAGCGCCCGCAGCATCACCAATAACGGCACGGTCAACTGGACGTCCGGTTACATTCGCGGCGGGCAGGGCAGCGTCTTCACGAATTCCGTGGGCGCCGTCTTCAACGACCGCAATGCCTCCGGCTATACCTTCCACGTGCCCGGCGGTTACGGCGGAAACTTTACTTTCGAGAATCAGGGCATTTATAGCCGCGACGCCGCCGGCACGACGTTCTTCGACATTCCTTTCAACAACAGCGGGACCGTCGATCTCGCGCAGGGCAGCCTCGAATTTCGGGCCGGCGGCACGCTCGATGCCGTGGGCACGATGACCGCCGCGCGGGGGACGAATATTTACTTCCGCACGGATTACACCGTGCGCAGCGGCTCCTCGCTCCTCGGCGCGGGCGACTACTGGCTGACGGGCGGCACGCTAACCGTCAACGGCACGCTCAAGACCTCCCGCTTCACCCAGACCGGCGGCACCCTCGGCGGCGCCACCAACGGCATCTCCGGCCTCTACAACTGGTACGGCGGCACGTGGAATTCCTCCCCCGGCGCGACCACCACGCTCAACGCCGATGCGACGCTCAACCTCGACACCGGCAGCGATCACGACTTCAACGGCCGCAGCATCACGAATCTCGGCAATGTCACGTGGACCTCCGGCTACATCCGCGCCGGCCAGGGCTCCGTCTTCACGAATGCCGCGGGCGCCCGCTTCACCGATCTCAACTCCTCCGGCTATAGCTTCCACACCCCCGGCGGCTACGGCGGCACCTTCACCTTCGTCAACAACGGCACGTACCGCCGCGACGCCGCCGGCACGACCTACTTCGATATTCCCTTTAACAACAACGCCGTCGTCGATCTCGCGCAGGGCAGCCTCGAGTTTCGCGCCGGCGGCGTGATGTCCGCCACCGGCACCATCGCGGCCGCCGCCGGGACCAATGTCTTTTTCCGCGGCGACTACTCCATCGTCAATGGCGCGGCGCTCACCGGTGTCGGCACCTACTCTCTCTCCGGCGGCACCCTCACCCTCTCGGGCGCGATCGCCGTCGGCAATTTCAACCAGATCGGCGGCACGCTCGCCGGCAACAATTCCATCACGGGCAACTTCACCTGGAGCGATGGCACGTGGAACGGCTCTGCCGGTGATTCGACCACCATCGCGGCCGGCGCGACCCTGAATATCGCCTCCGGCTCCAACCATGATTTCAACGCCCGCACCATCACGAATTTCGGTAACGTCACCTGGACCTCCGGCTACCTCCGCGCCGGCCAGGGGAGCGTCTTCACCAATGCCGCCGGCGGGACCTTCACCGACCGCAACACCGATGGCTACTCGATCTACTCCCCGGGTGGCTACGGCGGTGCCTTCACGTTCGTAAACAATGGCACGTACCTGCGCAGCGCCAGCGGCACGAGCTACCTCGACCTCCCGTTTACCAACTCAGGCCTGCTCAAGCTCACCGCCGGCGACCTCCAGCTCCGCGCCGGCGGCACGCTGACCTCCACCAGCAGCGTCGTGGCCGAGCCGGGCACGCATCTGTATTTCCTCAGCAACTACACGATCCTCGACGGCGCGCAGTTTTCCGGCACCGGCCTCGTCAACCAGATCGGCGCCAACCTCAGCATCAACGGCGCCCTTCGCGCCTCCTCGTTCCTCTGGTCCGGCGGCAATTGGAACGCCGCCGCCAACTCGGGCCTGACCACCACCATCGCCCCCGGCACGGTGCTCAATCTCACGAACGCCAACGACGGCGCGCGCGATTTCTACGGCCGCACGATCCTCAACCAGGGCGTCACGAATTGGTCGAGCGCCTACCTCCGCTCCGGCGGCGGCGGCAGTTTCACGAATGCGGTGGGCGGCATCTTCCACGATCTCAATACCGATGGCTACTCGATCTACACGCCCGGCGATTTCGGCGGCGCATTTTCGTTTACCAATAACGGCACGTACCAGCGCAACGCCACCGGCACGACTTACCTCGACGCGCCGTTCAATAACAACGGCACGCTAAGCCTGCTGGTCGGCGACCTCCAGCTCCGCGCCGGGGGTGTCATGTCGGGCACGAGCGTCGTGACCGCCGCCGCCGGCACGCATCTCTATTTCACCAACAGCTACGCCATCGAAACGGGCGCGACGTTTAGCGGCGCGGGCCTGGTCGCGCAGACCGGCGGCACGCTCACGATCAACGGCACCCTCACCGCGCAGAGCTTCCTGTGGTCGGGCGGCAATTGGAACGCCGCCGCCAGCTCTGGACTCGTCACGACCATCGCGCCCTCGACCGTGCTGAATCTCACGAATACGAACGACACCACGCGCGATTTCTACGGCCGCACGATCCTGAATCAGGGCGTCACCAATTGGACGAATTCCTATCTTCGCTCCGGCGGCGGCGGCAGTTTCACGAATGCGGTGGGCGGCGTCTTCAACGACCTCAATACCGACGGCTACTCGATCTATACGCCCGGCGATTTCGGCGGGGCGTTTTCCTTCACCAATAATGGCACGTATCGGCGCAATGCGTCGGGCACGACCTTCGTCGATGTGCCGTTTAATAATAACGGTACCGTCAGCCTGCTCACGGGCGATCTGCAGTTGCGCGGCGGCGGCCTCATGTCGGTGACGAGCGTCGTCTCGGCCGCCGCCGGCACACACCTCTACTTCACCAATAACTACACGCTCGCCAACGGCGCGCAGTTCCAAGGCCCCGGCCTCGTTGCCCAAATCGGCGGCACGCTCACCCTCGATGGCACCCTCGCGGCGCAGAGTTTTCAATGGTCGGGCGGCAATTGGAATACGGCGGCCAACTCCGGCCAGACCGCCATCATCGGTGTCGGCACCACCCTCAACCTGACGAATAGCAACGATAGCACGCGCGACTTCTATGGCCGCACGATTCTCAATCGTGGCATCGTCAATTGGTACGGCGGCTACCTGCGCTCCGGCGGCGGCGGCAATTTCACCAACGCCGCGGGCGCCACGTTCCACGACCTCAACGCGGATGGCTATTCGGTGTACACTCCCGGCGATTTCGGCGGCGCGTTTTCGTTCAACAACGCGGGCACGTACTTAAAGAGCACGGGCGGCACGACGCAGATCGCGGTGCCGTTTACCAATACGGGGCGCATTTTGATCGAGGCGGGCACGCTGTCCTTTACGAGTACGTTTACGAATTCCGGCGGCTCGCTCAGTTCCACCGGCGGCAATTTCGCGTTCAGCTCCGCGGTCGATCTCGGCACGGGCACGCTCTCCGGGGTGGGCACGATCACCGCGCCCTCGGTCACGGCTGGTGGTCTCGTCTCGCCCGGCAATTCCCCCGGCCAGCTCGCTCTCACCGGCGATCTCACGCTGCTCTCCACCAGCACGCTGCTGCTCGAGCTCGGCGGCACGACGCGCGGGGTCGGCTACGATTTCCTCTCCATCGGCGGCACGGCCACGCTCAACGGCACGCTCGTCGTCAATTTCACCGGCGGCTTCCAAGCCACCGTGACCGGCTCGGATACCTTCACAGTTGTCACGGCGGGCAATCTCACCGGTACCTTTGCTAATGTCGGCAATGGCCAGCGCCTCTTCACCAACGACGGGCTCGGCTCGTTCGTGGTCAACTACGGCCCCGGCAGCGCCTTCGCGTCGGACAGCTTAGTGCTGAATAGTTTCGTGCCGGTCCCCGAGCCCTCGACGTACGCGTTGCTGTCGCTTGGCGTCCTCGTGCTGGTCGCGGCCCAGCGTCGGCGCAAATAAGCGGGCGCGCTCCGCGCCGTTGTGTTTGGCTGGTAATCGGCGGCCCGCTCCCACGTCTTATTACTTCATGTCCTTTCGTCGATTTGCCGCGTGGTCGGTCTCTCTCCTTTCCCGCTTTGGCTTGGTCCGTGTCTTCCTCGGCGTGGCCCTCGCGCTCTCATGCGCCCGCGCCGCCGAGGCCGATCCGCTTGCGACGCTGCGGGCCGGACACCCACGGCTGCTGCTCACGGATGAGCAGCTCGCCGCCGCCGTCACCGCCGCAAAGAGCGACCCGCTGCGCGCGCAACTACACGCGCGGATCATCACGCTGGCCGAGGCCGAGCTGAAATCGACGCCCGTCAAACACGTCCTCGTCGGCCCGCGTCTCCTCGATAAATCCCGCACCGCTCTCGGTCGCGTGCTCATCTGCTCCCTCGCCTATCGCCTCCAGGCCGACCCGCGTTTTCTCGAGCGCGCGAAAAAGGAGCTCTTCACCGTCGCGGCCTTTCCCGATTGGAATCCCTCGCACTTTCTCGACGTCGCCGAGATGTCGACCGCCGTCGCGATCGGCTACGATTGGCTCTACCCGCACCTCACGCCCGCCGAGCGCGGCACGCTCAAGGCCGCGCTGCTTCAGCACGGCCTCGCCCTCGCACCCGACGCCTACAATCCCGCCGGCGCGAAAGACCAGCGCGTGAAGCGTTGGGTGACCGCGCATCACAATTGGAATCAGGTCTGCAACGGCGGCATGCTCGCCGCCGCCCTCGCCCTCGGCGACGAGGAGCCCGCCCTCGCGCGCACGATCATTACCGGCGCCGTGAAATCGCTGCCGCTCTCGATGTCGGCATACGCCCCCGACGGTGCCTACCCCGAAGGCCCCGGCTATTGGACCTATGGCACCACGTACAACGTGATCGCCCTCGCGCTGCTGGAGTCAGCCCTCGGCACGGATTTCGGCCTCAGCAAGGCCCCCGCTTTCGATCTCACTTCGCTTTATCGCCTGCATGTGCAGAGCCCCGCCGGCCTCGGCTTCAACTACGCCGATGGCGCAGCCTCGCTCGCGGCGTCGCCCGCCTACACGTGGCTCGCGACGCGTTTCACCCAGCCCGTCGCACTCGCGCACAGCCGCGAATTGCTCAAGGCCGAGGTGGAATCGAAAAAATCCGACCGCGAAAACAACCGCTTCTTCGCGCTGCACGCGCTATGGTTCCCGACCTCCACCGCCGCGAAGCCGAAGACCGAGACGCCGCTCGACCAGAAGTTCACCGGCCCCGCGCAGCTCGCGTTTTTCCGCAGCGCCTGGGCCGACCCGCGCGCGCTCTTCGTCGGCTTCAAGGCCGGCAGCAACAATGTCAATCACTCGCACCTCGATCTCGGCTCCTTCGTCCTCGACGCCGATGGCGTCCGCTGGATCACCGACCTCGGCCCCGACGATTACAACCTCCCTGGCTACTTCGATTCCAAGGCCCCGCGCTGGCGCTACTACCGCCTCAATAATTTCAGCCACAATACGCTCACGCCCGGCGGCGCGCTCCAGCGCTACGAGGCGACCGCGCCCCTCGTCGCCTTTCGCTCCACCCCCGCGCGCGCCTTCGCCGTGGCCGATCTCACGTCCGCCTACCCCGCCGCCGCGAAAAAAATCCTCCGCGGCATCGCCCTCCTCGACCGGTCCCGCGTGCTCGTGCAGGACGACGTCACCGGCCTGACCGCCGGAACCCCGCTCGTCTCGCGCTGCCTCACGACGGCCAAAGTCGTGCTCTCCGCCGACGCCCGCACCGCCACCCTCACGCAAGACGGCCGCACCCTCCGCATCGAACTCCTCGCCCCCGCCACCGCCCGCTTCACCGCCTCGCCCGCCAAACCCACCACCGCCGCCGAGCGCCAAAACGAAGGCACCACCGTCCTCGCCACCGAGCTCACGCCCGCCACCGCCGACGCCCGCATCGCCCTGCTCTTCACGCCCGTCGGCGACCACTGGCCGGCGGGGCAAGCCGCGCCAGAGTTGACGGCGTTGGGCGAGTGGAAGTAGCTGAGCCACCAACCCTCAAATGAAAAGCGTACTGCTACTCTTCAGCTTGCTAATGAGTTTGCTAGTGTCCGGATGCTCGGTTCGAACGTCTCTGCAAAAAAACTTTTCGCTGCCCACTGATCTCGAAGAAACGGCGCAGCGCGAAATCGCTGCGGCCGTGTTTCGAACGATGCAGTCTCAGTCCTTTGCGGACGACGTAAAGCAGAAGTTCCCCACTGTGACCCGCGAGCAACTGCTGAGAACCAATCTGGGATGGAAAGTGTTCGTGACCGATCGAACACGTGGGTCTTACATTATCGTTTCGGTCAACGACACGAGCAATTTTCCAGAAGCTGAGGCCGTTTTGGACTTCTCTCTCGCCTTTGCCAAACAACAAGCCGATCAGCTCGTAGCGCAGGCTTACGCTCAGGGAAAAAGGAAGATGCCCTGAGGTCCGGACCTAGCTTCGCTGCCTGCGCCACTCGTTTTCCGCTCGCAGCAAGATGGCGGAAAGAAACCTCCGCTCCGCGCTTTCGCCTCGCGCATACACCTCTGCGGTCATGCCGCCGATTCCGCCATAGAGGGTCGGGTTCGCTCCCTTTTCCAGCCGCAGCTCTACAACTTCGATATGCCTCTTTTCCGCAGCACACATCAAGGGGCTCTGGAAGGTTGAATAGTTATCGTGAGGGTCAACCCAGGCTCTGCCGGCAAGCAACACCCGGACGATATCCAAATGCCCGCCACCCGCGGCCAACGTCAAAGCGCTACGCCGATAGCGGTCCCAGAGATTTACGTCCACGCCTTCGGCGATAACGTGAGAAACGAGCGTGATATCGCCCTGAGCCGCGGCTGCCCACAACGCCCCCGCCGGAGTGTTTTCGTTTTCCTGCATCGGAGGACCCCATGCTCGGCAAGCACTCGAACGACTTCAATTACAGAGCTCGCTGCGCTCGCGAGTGGCTCCGAAGACTCTGCGGCAGGATGCCGCAGCCACTTTAAGGCCCGTTAGCGCGGACGAATTCTCGACCGCAGATACAGGGCGCGGCGCGGAAATTTCCGTTTCAGCTCGGCGGAGACTTCGCGCTGAATTTTCCAATAGAGCACGAGGCGGCGCCAACCGGTCGTCGTCGCCAATTCCGTCACGTAGCGCTGCCGGACTTCACGGCGGATTTTCGCCCACATGATGCTCCGCTCTCGAAGTATGGGCGGCAGGTCGGGCGGGATGATCGCGTTCATTCGATTTGGATTCGCTCGCTGTTACGTGCTAACCGGCCAATCGATCATCCCCTTACTCCAATTCGAAACGCCTCAGAATCCCTTAATCTTAAACAAGCTCGTCACGCTCTCGTTGGTGTGGATGCGCTGGATGGCTTCGCCGAGGAGGGCGCCGATGCTGAGCACGGTGATGGGGAGCCCGTGGGTGTTGATCGGGGTGGAATTGGTCGTGATCAGCTCGTCGATGAGGCCGCTGCGGAGGCGGTCGAAGGCGACTTCGTTCAGCACGCAGTGGCTCACGGCGGCGCGGACGCTCTTGGCGCCGTGGTCGCGGAGGAGCTTGGCGGCGGCGGTCAGCGTGCCGGCGGTCTCGGTGATATCGTCGACGAGGAGGACGTCGCAGCCGGCGACTTCGCCGACGACATTGATCGCCTCGACCTTGGTCGCGCTCTTGCGCTTCTTGGCGACGAGGGCGAGGCCCGCGCCGAGGACATCGGCGTAGGCGGCGGCCATCTTCATGCCGCCGACATCGGGCGAGCAGACGACGAGATTGTCCCGCTTCTGCTTGCCGAAGTATTCGAAAAAGACCGGCGAGGCGAAGAGGTGGTCGACCGGGATATCGAAGAAGCCCTGGATCTGCTGGCTGTGCAGATCCATCGTGAGGATGCGCTGGGCACCGGCGGCCACGAGGAGATTGGCCACGAGCTTGGCGGTGATAGGCACGCGCGGCTGGTCTTTGCGATCCTGGCGCGCGTACCCGTAAAACGGGATCACGGCCGTGATGCGCTGGGCCGAGGCGCGGCGCGCCGCATCGATCATGATGAGCAATTCCACGAGGTGATGATTCGTGGGGGGGCAGGTGGACTGGACGATAAACACGTCCTGGCCGCGCACGTTTTCATTGATCTTCACGAACGATTCCCCATCCGGGAAACTCGTGACGGTGGCCTCGCCGAGAGGCACGCCGATGGAGCGGCACATTTCCTCCGCCAAAGGGCGGTTGGAGTTACCAGTGAAAATCTTTAGCCGCGACTCGCTCATAGGCCGGACGGTGTCCGCGAACGCCCTCGGGCGGAAGACTTTTCTGCGTCAAGGTGACGAAGGGGTCACGGACCGGTGGCACGACCCTCCCCTGCTCGGCTTCTTTCTCTTTCTTCTTTCTCTTAATCTTTCTCTCGTTTCGCCGCCTGAATCCCGGACGAAAGAGAAAGATAAAGAGGAACGAGAAAGATTCAGGCCCGCCTCCTTCCTATTACTCCGTCTTCTTCTCCAGCGCATCCACCCGCTTGAACAGTTCCGGCAGGCGCTGGTGAAGGATGGCGAGGCGGCGTTCCAACTGGAACGGCACGGCCGGGGTGCCGTTGACGAAGGTGCCCGGGGCGATGTCGGCGGTGATGCCGGCCTGTCCGCCGGCCTTGACGCCCTTGCCGATGGTGATGTGCCCGCCGAGGCCCGCCTGGCCACCGAGGACGACGTAGTCCTGCAGGGTGGTGCTGCCGGAGATGCCGACTTGGGAGCAGATGAGGCAATGCTTGCCGATCACGACGTTGTGCGCGATCTGGACGAGGTTATCGATCTTGGTCCCCTCGCCCACCTCGGTGCGGCTGAAACGGGCGCGGTCGATCGCGGTATTGGCCCCGATCTCGACGTCGTCGCCGATCACCACCTGGCCGACCTGCGGGACTTTTTCATGGCGCCCCTGCACAAACTCGTAGCCGAAGCCATCCGAGCCGATCACGACCCCGGGCTGGAGCCGCACGCGTTTCCCCAGCACGCACTCGGTGGCGAGGGTGACACCCGGCATGAGCCAGCAATCCTCCCCAATGCGGGCCTCGCGCCCGACGAAGACCTGCGCCTGCAAATGCGCGCGCTCCCCGATCACGGCCCCGGCCTCGATAACGCAGAGCGGGCCGACGGTGGCGGTGGCGGCGATGTGCGCGCCGGGCGCGACGACCGCCGACGGGTGGATGCCCGGCGCGGGCTTGGGCCAGAGCAGCGCCTCGATGCGGGCACAGACCCGCGCGAGCACAACCGAGGGCTGATCCACGAGGAGAAAGAGCTGGTTGTCGACGGGCTCGCCCACGTAGTCGGGCGGCAGGAGCACGATGGAGGCGCGCGATGCCGCGACCTCCGTCTTGTACTTGGCATTGCCCAGAAACGAGAGGTCCCCCGCCCCGGCGCTCGACAACGCGGAGAGCGAGCGGATGGTCTCAGTCGTGGCACCCCGCACGGCCTTGGGCTGGGCGATGGCGATGATATCGGCGGGTGAAAACGAGACCTGCATGCGCGCAGCGTGGGAAAATAGGCGCGTTGGGCAACGATGAGTTTTAGATAAGCCGGCTTCCAACATCTGCGATCGAGTCATCACACCAAAGCGGCTGAGTTCGAATCTTTCTCTTTCCTCTTTCTCTTAATCTTTCTCTCAGTCGGATTTCCCAAGACTCTCCTCAGACCCAGTGCCTGATTAAGACCCAGCGCCTGACGAAAGAGAAAGATAAAGAGTAAAGAGAAAGATTTCGGGCCCCGGGCCGGGAGGGCGCTCGGTACGGCGCGAGCATAAAAAAACCCCGCTCGGAGGAGCGGGGCTTTTCTTAAACCTCTGCGCGGGGCGCAGCGGGAAAATTACTTCTTGGTCGGGGTCAGGCCGGGGACCGTGATGCCGCCAGCGGCGGGAGCGGGCTTGCCGTCGGAAACGGGAGCGGCGGCGCCGACGGGCTTGTCCTTGTTGATTTCCTTCAGGACGTCGTCGGTGATGTCGTAGCCCGGATCGGAGTAAACGACGGACGAGATGCCGATGCCCGTGGGGCCGGCCTTGTCGAGGAGGAGCGTGGCGCCCTTGCGCTTGGCGACGTCACCGGCGACCTTGCTGATCTCTTCGAGCATGAGGCTGCGGAAGGTGTTGAGGCGCTGGCCGAGGGAATTGCGGGTGTTCTGGATGAAGGCCTGCACTTCGCGCTGCTTGTTCTGGATGGCCTCGAGCACCTTGTCGGCGTCGGCCTGGGCCTTGGCCTTGGCTTCGGCGTTCAGCATGGCGCTGCCGGTCTGATCCTTCAGGCCCTTGTACTGCTCGACGAGGGTGTTGCCCTCTTTGTTCATCTTGTCGACTTCCTCCTGGGCCTTGGCGTCATCGGCCTGGATCTTGGCGTTCTGCTCGACGGTCTTGTAGTGACTGTCGTAGAGCTTCGCCATATCGACGACCACGAGTTTGACCGCAGGCTGGGCCTGAGCGGCGAGCGAGAGCGCACCGAAAAGGGCGACCGCAATGAGGGATTGAATGGATTTCTTCATGAGAGGAGCGTGAGACGGTAAGGGGTAAGCAGAACAGGATTAGAAGCGGGTGCCAAAGGAAAAATTGAACTGGTTACCCTTCTTGGCTTCCTTCGGGCCCTTGATCGGGATGCCGAAGTCGAGACTGAGAGGCGCACCGGCGACGAAGAGGCGCAGACCGAAGCCGAAGTTATCGGCGTACTCGCGGGGATTGAAGTCGTAGGCGCCCTTGTTGACGAAGCCGGCATCGTAGAAGACGGCGAAGCGGATGGGGCTCACGATATCGGCGGAGTACTCCGCGCTGAAGAAGCCATAGCTCTTGCCGCCGACGGGCTCGTTGAACTGGTCGCGCGGGGAGACGTCGCGGAACTCGTAACCACGCAGGGTGGTCGGGCCGCCGAGGTAGAACTTCGAGTAGTACGGCACATCGGTCGAATCGCCGAAATTCTGGATGACGCCGGCGCGGCCGATGAGGGCGAGCACCTGCGTCTGCGTCTCGAACATCGGGAAGAACTGCGAGCCGCGCACTTCCATGCTGTAGTAATTATTGATCTTCGAGCCGCCCAAGGGGCCGCCGGCGATCGCGGTATTGATTTCGATACGATTACCGCTGGTCGTATTGATGATCTTGTCGCGGGTATCGCGGAGGAGCTGGAAGTCCACCTGCGAGAGGGCGTTATTGCCCTCGAGCGAGCGGATGATGGCGGAGGCGGAGGGCGAGACGTCCTTGATGTCGACGACCTTGTAGGTGTAGCCGACCTTGCCTTCGACGAGCTCAAAGAGGCGCTTGCGCAGGTAGATTTCGGCGCCGGTCTCGATCTGGGTGTAGTAGGAGCTATTGTACTCCGAGCTGCTGCGGAAGATGCTGAAGCCCATCGTGAGGGCCTTTTGGAAGAGCCACGGCTCTTCGAACGATAGGACGGCCTCGCTGGAGAGCGAACCGAGCTGCAGACGCAGGCGGAACTTCTGGCCATCGCCTTGGAAGAAGGAGCGGCGATTGAAGAGGTCGAAATTGGACTGCGAGACCTCGGCAAAGAGCGTCGCGCGCTCGAGCGAGCTGAAGCCGGCGCCGAAAGTGAGATTACCCGTGCGGCCTTCCTTAACGGCGATGCGCATATTGCGGCGGCCGGGGATGTTGGTCTCCTGGTCGGTGACCTGCACGTCTTCGAAGAAGCGGGTGTTTTCGAGGCGGAGCTTCGAGATCTTCATCAAGACCTTCGAGAAGACATCTCCCGGCCCGAGCGAAAGCTCGCGGAGGATGACCGTGCTCTTGGTCTTTTGGTTGCCCTCGATGACGATGGATTCGACGTTATACTTTTCGCTCTCCTGAATCTGGTACTCGATGTCGATGTTACCGGTGCCGATGTTCGGCTTGCGGAGGATGCGGACATTGGTCTGGAGGTAGCCGTCCTTGCCGTAGAAGTCCTCGACGCGCTCGGTGTCCTTGTCGAGGCGGGAGGGCACGAAGACCATGCCGGTGCGGATGCGGGCGACCCGCTTGAGCAGCGTGGTGGCGAAGAGCTTGTTGCCCGAGAAACTGATCTCGCCGACGTGGTACTGGCGGCCTTCCGTGATATCGACGGTGATAAGGAGCTTCTCCGGGGTCGGATAGCTGAAGACCACCTTCTCCTGTGGAATATCGATATCGAGGAAACCGAGCTCGCGGTAGAAGTCGCGGAGCTTGTCGAGGTCGTCTTCGAACTGGTCGTCCTTGAAGCGGCCGGAGCCGGTCAGCCAGGAGAACATCCACCACTTCTTGGTCTCCATCTCGCCCTTGAGCTTGGAAGCTTTGACGCTCTTGTTGCCGACGAACTTGATGTCGGCGATCTTCACCTTCTGGCCCTCGCGGATCTTGAAGATCACGGTGCCGAAGCCGCCGACGCGGTCCTTCTCGATGGTGTAAGTGACGGAGATTTGGTTGTAGCCCGACTTTTGGTAATAATCGATGAGCTTGCTCGAATCGTCCTTCACCTGGCGTTCATCGAGGGCGAAATTCGGCTTGGTCTTGATCTCCTTCTCGAGGCGGTTGCTCTTCACCTTCACGTTGCCCTCGAACTTGATGGCGAGGACGCGGTACTTCGGGGTGACCTCGACGACGAGGTTGAGCGTCTTGTTTTCGCCGGGCTCCTGCTTGAACTCGATCAGCTCAAAGAGGCCGGTGCGGTAGAGCGACCGGAGATCGCGGTCCAGCATGTTGGCATCGAAGTCCTGACCCTCGCGCACCTGCATATTGGCGCGGACGACCTGCTCGTTGACGTTGGCGGTGCCGACAAACTTGATCGTGATCGTGCCCGCCTTAAAGGTCTGCACCTGTTGTTCCTGGCCTTGGCCCTGGGCGGGCTGCTGGCCGGGGGCTTGCGCCCGGACGGAGGTCACCGCACCCGCTGCTACCAACAGAAGTACTGCAACGACTAAGGACGATACCCTACTGAGCAGGGGGTTACTGATGATAGTTTTCAAAGCGGGTGATGTCTCGTAGGAACGTAAGCTTCAATTCTCCTACCGGGCCGTTTCGTTGCTTGGCAACGATTAACTCGGCGGAGTCGGCGGCTACTTGGAATTTTTCGTCGGCGTCTTTGGGCCGGGCCAGCATGAGCACGACGTCCGCGTCCTGCTCGATGGAGCCTGATTCGCGCAAATCGGAGAGTTTGGGGGTACGGTTATCCTTTTCAGAAGCACGGTTGAGCTGGGATAATACAAGCACCGGCACATCAAGTTCCTTGGCAATCGCTTTCAATCCACGCGAAGCCTCGGCCACCTGCTGCTCGCGGGGCACCTTCGGATCGGTCGGGCTCAGGAGCTGCAAGTAATCCACCATGATGAAGCCGAGCGGGTTACGCGCGTGCACGCGCCGGGCCTTGGCCCGGAGCTGCATGATGGAAATGGCGCTGGAATCGTCGATGAAGATAGGTGCCTTGGAGAACTCATCCGCGGCCTGCAACAGGCGGTTTTGCTCATCCCCGTTCTTGGAGAGCAGACCGTCGCGCAGGAGCTTCATGTTCACCCGAGCCCGCGAGCAAAGCATACGGAGGGCGAGCTGGGAAGCACCCATTTCAAGGGAGAAAATGAGTACGCCCGCCGGGGGGCCCTTCTTGGGCAGCGCCGCCGCCTCGGCGAAGTTGAGCGCGAGGGAGGTCTTGCCCATCGAGGGACGGGCCGCGAGGACGATCATTTCCGTCTTCTGGAAGCCCCACATCATCTGGTCGAGGTCCTTGAAACCGGAGGAGATGCCCGTGAGCTCACCCTTCTTCATCATCATTTTTGTGATGACGTTCATGGCTTCCTTGGTCGGCTCGCGCATCTGCTTGGCCGACTCGCTCACGCGGTTCTGCGTGACGGAGAAAATCTTGGTCTCGATCTGATCGACAAACTCATCGATCCCGCCGGAGAACCCGTAGCAATCCTCCACCGCGCCCGTGGCCGAGCGGATGATCTCGCGCAGCAGCGACTGCTCGCGGACTTTTTCGATAAAATACCCCGCCTGCGCCGTCGTCGGGATGCGGCTGCTCACCTGCGCGAGAAACGCGTAGCCACCGATCTCATCGAGCTTCTTTGAGGTCTTCAGCTCCTCGGCCACCACCGAAACTTCAATGGGCTTCTGGCTGTTATAAAGGTCGAGCAGGACGCCGAAGATCGTGCCGTGCTTCGGATCGTAAAACGACTCCGGCTTCAACCGCGCCTCGAGGCAGCGGGAAACGACATCCGCGCCATCGAGCAAACAGCACGAGAGCAAATATTCCTCCGCCTCGAGACTGTGCGGCAGCGAACGCCCAATGGCCGCCTCCGTGGCAGCGCCACGGTCGCGGTCACGCTCACCGCGGGGACCGCGGCGGGAGAAATTGGGAGCTTCATCGGCCATGCAAAGTGAGCAGAAAAGTCAGTCGGACAGAGCCCTCGGGGGCAACGGGAAGTTACTAAGAACTACCTCACAAGAACTGCGGCGGAATTAAACGGGGTTGAGCGGTGGGAGGGGCTTTACGCCCCAACGTGGAGCGGGGCCAAACCGTCGGGGCGTAAAGCCCCTCCCACCGTTTCGAAATGCCAAGGTATTTTGCCTGGTAGCCGCGAGCGTAAGCGAGTGGTCAGAACGCTCATCCTCTCCACTCGCTCACGCTCGCGGCTACCAGACGATCAATCAGCTATTTTAGGTGGACGGCGACCTCCGGGCGCCGTCGGGAGGGCGCACTCGAAAATCGCAACGGCAGGCGGAAATCCTGACGACGGCGCCCGGAGGGCGCCGTCCACTCGAGGCAGCGGCCATCGCCACCACCACAAAAAACAAAAGCCGCGTCCGTTTTGATGCGGACGCGGCCTTCGGTTAAAACGAAGGACGGCGACGCTTACTTGCGGTCGCTGCGCTCACGACGCTCAGGGCGATCGTAGCCGCGATTTTCCTGCTTGGGCGCCTCGACCGGGGCGGCGACTTCGATCGGGTTCTCCGAGACGACGTCGAAACCGACTTCGACCGACACATCGGCGTGAAGCTTGATCTTCACGGTGTGTTTGCCGAGGGTCTTCACCGGCGTGTGCAGGTGGATCTTCTTCTTGTCGAGGTCGATGCCGGCGGCGACGAGCTTCTCGTGGATGTCGTTGGCCGTGATGGCGCCGAACATCTTGCCGCCCTCGCCCGTCTTCACGGCAAAGGCGAGGCTGGTCTTCTCGAGCTTCTTGCCGAGTTCCTGCGCGCCCGAGAGCTCTTCCTGCTCACGGCCGGCGCGGCGCTTCTTCAGCGCGTCGACGTGCTTCTTGTTGGCCGC
The DNA here is from genome assembly GCA_965227745.1 of Opitutaceae bacterium. Classification (GTDB taxonomy): domain Bacteria; phylum Verrucomicrobiota; class Verrucomicrobiia; order Opitutales; family Opitutaceae; genus GAS368. Next base: position 2,806,271 of record OZ245769.1, read on the forward strand.
ATTGAGCGACACCGCGATCTTGCGCGGGAGGAGATAATTGCGGGCGTAGCCGGCGCGGACTTTGACTTGATCACCTTCGCCGCCGAGGCCTTCGACGGGTTTGATGAGGAGGATTTCTGTTTGAGCCATGTTAGTTACTTTCTCTGAGTGCGCCGGGGCGCGGGTTGTTTTCGGTTTCGGGTTTCATGATCTCGCCATTCCGAGATCGACGCCACCGGGTGACCGGCGGCGCTCCAATAAAGTTATTAGTTGAGAGTTGAGGGTTGAGAGATCGGAAGCAGAGCTGAGAGGCGATTTTGGGCTTCGAATCGAAATTCCGACGGATCGGTCTCTCAACTCTCAACCCTCATCTCTCAACTTTTCCGTTCCTCAGAACGGCACGTCCTCGTCCAAATTCTCCGTCGCGGCGGGCTTGGCGCCGCCGCTGCGGGGAGGTGGGGAGTGACGCTCCGGCGTGGAGGTCTGGTCGACCCCGGGTTCGGAGGGGCCGCCAGGGCCACCCGCGCCGCCGGCACGTCCGTCGCCCAGGAACTGGAATTGCTCCAGGACGACTTTCATGCGGCTGCGCTTTTCCTTGGTGTTTTTGTCTTCCCACTGGTCGAGACGCAGGCGGCCTTCGACGTAGAGGGGGCGACCCTTGACCATGTACTTGGCGATGGTCTCACCCTGTTTGCCCCAAGCCTCGACATCGACGTAGATCACTTCCTCGCGCGTCTCGCCGGAGTCCATCTTGAACTGGCGGTTGATCGCGAGGGAGAACTGGCAGATCGGCGTGCCCTTGGGCGTGACGCGCAACTCGGGGTCGCGGGTCAGGTTGCCCATGAGCATGACTTTGTTGAGCGAAGGCATGGGGAGGAAAAACTGAGGTGTGAGGGTGAGAGTTTAGAGTGCTGCACGCAGGCTGCGCAAGATGGCGCTTAAGGCGAGGATCGAGTGCGCCGGGCGCTCAGCTCCAAACTCTCAGTTCTCAGCTTCTCAGCTTGGGCTTTAGGCCGACTGAATGAACGTGCGGTGCACGCTGCTATTCAGGCGGAGGCGCTCGATGAGCTGCGCGGGGGCGGCCGCGGGAGCGGAGAAGTTGACGTGCACGTAGGTGCCAGCCGTGAGCTTCTTGTCGGTGACGCGGACGAAGTCCTTCTTGCCGATGTTTTCCACGGCGGTGACGTCGCCCTGGACTTCGGTGATGACTTTCTTCACGCCGTCGATGATCTGGTCGACGGTCTCTTCCTTGCCGCGATTGTCGACGATGAAGGTCGCGCGGTAGTTGCGTTTGGTGGCGTTCATTTTGGGTCTCTGCGATTGAGCTGATTCATGGCAGCCTCGGTGCCGCGGGAAAGCAGCAGGTCGAGGCCGGTGACATGAATTTCGAGTTTTTGATTTAAGAGCGTTTGCTGTTCTGAAGTGAATTTTCCGAGGACGAAGTCTGCCAGATCCATTTGCGCGGGTTGCTTCGGGCCGATCCCGATCCGGTAGCGGGCGAACCCACTGCCGAGGTGCTCGAGGAGGCTGGCCACACCATTGTGACCACCGGCGCTGCCGGTGACGGATACCTTGACCAACCCGAGGTCGATCGTGATGTCGTCATAGACGGCGGCGATGTCGGCCACCGGTATCTTGAAATACCGGGCCATGGCGCCGACGGCGGTGCCGCTGGCGTTCATGAAGGTCTGTGGCTTGACGAGCCAGCGAGTGCGGCCGGGAGTATCCCAGCGCGCCACCTCCGCGTCAAACTGGGCCACGTGTTGCCACGTGAGACCCTGTTTTTTCGCGAAAGCGTCGAGGACGACCCAGCCGATGTTGTGGCGGGTGGCCTCGTAACTGCGGCCCGGATTGCCGAGACCGGCAACGAGCGAAATGGACATGACTCAAAGAACGTTCGCCCCAACCCCGCCGCGGTGAGGCGGCAGGGTGGCGGAAGGGAACAAGAATTACTTCTTGGCGGGAGCGGCCGGCTTGGCGCCGGCGGCGGGAGCAGCGGCCTTGGCGCCAGCCGCGGGAGCGGCGGCCTTGGCATCGCCAGCGGCCGGAGCGGCGGCGGCACCAGCGGCCGGGGCAGCAGCACCAGCGGCGGGAGCGGCAGCGGCACCCTCGGCGGGCGTGGCGGCAGCGGCGACTTCCTGCACGATCTCGGCGACGGGCTCGACGCACGAAACGACGGGCTGGCCCTTCAAATCCATGAACTCGACGCCAGCGATCGGCTTCAAGCCGCCGACCTTGATCGTCTCACCGACCTTGAGCTCGGTGACGTCGACCTCGATGGCCTCCGGGAGATCCTTGGGCAGCGTGCGGATGCGCAGCGTCTGCGTATTGAGCTCGAGAACGCCACTCTGGTTCTTCACGCCAAAGGACTCACCGACGACGCGGATGACGACGCGGATCTCGAATTTCTCATCGGGCTTCACCTCCTGAAGGTCGACGTGGAGATACTTGTCCGTGATCGGATCGCGCTGCACTTCCTGGAAGAAGGAGAGGGCCTTTTCGCCCTTTTCGCGAGCGAGCTCGATGAGGACGGCGCGGCCGCCGATCGCCTTGCGCAGGCGGATGAACTCCGGGCCATCGATGGAGAGCGACTCCGGCTTGGTATGCTTGCCGTAGAGGATCGCGGGAACGCGATTGGCCTTGCGGAGGCGACGGGAAGCGCTGCGACCAATCTGGGCGCGCGCGGTGACGTTTAGTTTGAACTGTTGGCTCATAGGTTTCGTTCCCCCTGTCACCCCGGAATGAGGGCAGGCGTAATGGAAAAGAGGGTCAGTAGAAACAATTCCGAGGGGGGTTGGCAAGGAAAAGGTGAGGGAGGAGGCGCTTCCCGACGAAGTCAAATCCTAGGCCGTCTCAATATGGAAAATTACCGCCTAAGAAATTTCGGTTCTCAAACTTAACGGAATTCTATCAACGCCATAGCTTTCCAATTTCAGAATTATTTCGGAGGCATCCCTAACTAGCTCCTGGGATGACCTAATCTCTTGCCAAGTCATCCACTTGCAACGCTGACCAACTCTGTGACCTCCTCCGACAATTTTATCCACTACGAACTCTGCGCGAGTGATAGGGCCGACGGACTGACACGATTCGTCGACTGCCACCGAGAAAAGATTATATTGATAATCCGTAAGAACGTTCTGACGTGATGATATACGTCTATCTCTTACAGTAGTAAGTCGGGTCAAATTTTGAATGGCGGTATCCCTAAGGCCAATCTCCTCCCTAAGTTCACGAAGAGCACATATCTCGGCAGTCGAGTCATTCGAATCTTGGATACCGCCAACAAACCAAAAATATCCGCCCCACGCATCGGACCATCGCATCAAAAAGACGGGCGCCGAGCTCCGCTTTGCCTTAATTAAAATTAGCGAACTCGACGCGTTCCTTATGGCTGCAGCCTTCTCAAAGCCTCCCGACGCAAGTATTCTAAATTCTTCTATAGACCGAATAATATTTCCAAGTTTTTCGGCTGGAGGGTTTTGCGTGCCTTTTGCTTTCCATTCACCGGCAAAGCCAATATTTGCTTTAGCGCTTGCGACAAGCATCCGAATAAATAATTCCGCACGTTCTGATACCGGCCGAATCCTCCCGTCATCCTTCATTTCTACAATCTTTAGTCTGCGTAGCAATATCCCATATGCGCCGTAGAGAAAACGCTCCGCATCGTTTTCTAGTGTTGGTGATTTCTCGACGAGAGCGACGAGTGCCCTGGCGACGCACTCTTCATTTCCCTTGATGTCGCTAGCGGTTAACGTGCGCGCCACACCGTGGGAAGCACCATAGACAAAATGATCACGCAAAACGGTAGCTTGCGCAGCAACCTGACCAGTTAGTGTCGTAAAAAAGAAAATGTACGCCTCCCATGATTTTGGGTCGCTCATTACCCAGCAAACCGATCCAATTACCGACACAAAGGAAACTCCAAGCAATAAGAGTTTATGGGAATACCTAATCATGGAGTTGATGAATGGTGAATTTAAGACTTAGGTCTATCGGCCTCCATCGTTTATAGTCAAGGTCATGTGGGTCGCGGCAAGTTACGAGCAACTGAAAATGATTTGGACGTAAGCCCATGATATTCGACTCGAGCGCCGCCTTGCCTAACACAAGGTTAACTCCAGCCTATTTGTTTGGGCTCAAATTCTCTGGCGAAAGGCCAAATCGAGACATAGCAACGCTGGCCAGGCATGGCAGAGGATTGAGGTTCAGGGGTTCTCGCTGCCCCATCCTCTGCCCTTCGCCCCACATAGTCTCGGCTATGGACGGATCGGACATAAGAATTTCATCGAGCACAGCGGTGAGGCGAGTGAGTTGCGGAGACGCGTCGATGGTCTTGAAGAGTTTCCGAAACGTCGGCTCTACGGGATCGGTAAAAACTAGAAATTGATCGTCGTCGCCGCATTGGTGCCCGCAGCAGAGCGCGAGGCGGAAGCCTTCGTTTTTCACCGGCAGGTACCAGCCCCAGTCTTCCGCAACAAAGGGCTCGGTGGCAATGCCACGCTCATTGAGTTTCTCCACGAGGTACTCGGAGAGGTGTTTGCCCTAAAGACCGGGATTAATCTCTTCTTCCTCACCCGGATAAGGCGGGAATTTTTCGGAGCGGAACTCGACTTGCGTTTTCATGGGATGAGGAAGCTCGACGGAGGGGAGTACGAGTACAAAGAAGGCCCGTTGCGTAACGGGAACGGGTTACCGAATTGGGGGAAACACATACCCTTGCAAGTCGCAACGTCGGGCCGTGAGCGGGGTCCAAGACCCGCCCATGCCTGCCCTAACTTGTCCCCATTGCGGCCAGACCCACACCTTGCCCAACCTCGCGGCGGGCGAACGGGCGATGTGCGTGCGGTGCGATACCACGCTCGCGCGGGGGGCGCGGTTGGGCGGGGAGTCGGCGCTGGCGTTTGCGGTCACGGGGCTTTGCCTCGCGGTGCCGGCGACGCTGCTGCCGTTTGTCGAGGTCTCGAAATTCTCGGCGGACCGGGTGAGCACGGCTTTCAGCGGCGTGCGGGCGTTGTGGGACAACGGCATGCACCTGCTGGCGTTGTGGGTCTTTCTCTGCGGGCTGCTCGTGCCGTACCTGCTGCTCGGCGCGTTGACGGGGATTTTGCTGCTGCTCCGCACGCGGCCCGATCCCGAGGGCTGCGCCCCGCAACTCCTGCTGCGCATCGTGCGCGCGTTTGAGCACTGGTCTCTGCCCGAGGTGCATGTGCTGGCGGTGCTCGTGGCCTTTGCGAAGCTGGGCAGCCTCGTCCACGTCAACCCCGGCCCCGGCCTGTATTGCTACGCCGCGATGAGCGCCTGCCTGCTGACGGCGTGGAGCAGTTTTGAGCACTATCACCTCCCGCGCCTCGGCCTGCACGAGGAAAGCCAGCCGGCGGTGGAATTGCCGTGAGGGTATGACCTTCGATTCCGCGCAAGTTCTCGGCACGGTCTTTCATCGCTCGCGGGCGCGGGCGACGGCGTTTGGGCTGGCGGCGGCGATCATGCTCGTGCCGGCCAATTTGCTCCCGGTGATGACGATCGATCTGCCGGGCCAGGGCCGCACAGACACGATTTTCTCGGGCGTGGTGAGCCTCTTCGAGAGCGGGCTGTGGCCGCTGGGCGTGATCGTGTTTACGGCGAGTTTCCTCGTGCCGGTGCTCAAGCTCGTGGGGCTAACGTGGCTGCTCGTCGGCACGCACCGGCCGGGCCTCGCCTCGGCGCGCACGCTCACGCATCTCTACCGCGCGCTCGATTTCATCGGGCGGTGGTCGATGTTGGACGTGTTTCTCGTGGCGTTTCTCGCGGGCGCGGTGCAGTTCGGCCGGCTCGCGACCGTGACGCCCCAGCCCGGCATCATGGCCTTTGCCGCCGCCGTGGTTTTTACGATGCTGGCCACCGCGGCGTTTGATCCGCGCTTGTTGTGGCGCAACGAGCGAAGCCCCTCCGCCCCGCGTCACCCGCCCTCCGCGCCGGACGGCGACTCACCTCCCCGCGACCCATCGTCCCCTCCCCCGCCTTCCCGCCCCCGCGCCCACGCCTCACGCCGCCCACGTCGCGGCGGCGGCCCCGCCCCTTTATCGCCATGAGCACACCCTCGCCGAAGATCACCCGTCGCCGCAGTTTTCCCGCCGTCTGGCTCGTGCCCATCGTGGCGCTGCTCGTCGGCGGCTGGCTCGTGTTTCGCGAGGTGCGCAACCACGGCCCCGAGATCACGCTGCACTTCGCGAGCGGCGCCGGCGTGGAGCCCAACAAGACCGAACTCGTCCACCAAGGCGTGACGGTCGGCGTGGTGACCGCGATGAAGCTCGACGACGATCTCAACGGCGTGACGCTCCAACTCCGCCTCAACAAAGGCGCCGAGAGCTTCGCCCGCGCCGGCGCGCAATTCTGGATCGTGCGCCCGCAGGTGAGCCTCGCCGGCGTGCGCGGCCTCGAGACGCTGATCGCCGGCGTGCAACTCGCGGGCCGCCCCGGCCAAGGCGAGGAGACGAAAGACTTCGCCGGCCTTGATCGCCCGCCCGTACCCGACGCCACGGACTCCGGCCGCGCCTTTCTCCTCCGCTCCGACAAGCTCGGCTCTCTCACCACCGGCTCGCCGGTTTACTACCGCGAAGTCAAAGTCGGCGCCGTCGAAACCAGCCGCCTCGCCGACGACTCCACCGAAGTCCTGATCCGCATCCGCATCTACACGCCCTACCTCGCGCTCGTGCGGACCAACTCGCAGTTTTGGAATGCGGGCGGCGTCGATTTCAAAGTCAGCCTCCTCGGCGCGGAGCTCAAGAGTACGTCGCTCCAATCCATCTTCACCGGCGGCGTGGAATTCGCCACCCCCGATGAAGGCGGCCTCGCCCCCGTCGCCGACGACGGCGCGCGCTTCCCCCTCCACGAGGGCCCCGAAAAAGCCTGGCTCAAGTGGCGCCCGCGCATCCCCATCACCCCCACCGACGCCGAGCCCGTCCGCAATCGCGGCCCCGCGATGCCGATGGCGGTGCCGGCGAAGGCGGGGAGTTAAAGATTCCGTCACCGCTTGTGACAGAATCCGTGAAGCGCATTTACGCCGTGCGTAGTCGCTGCGCTTTTCATCACGCAAAATAAATCCACGCTCGCACGCCTTGGCGTGGCGAAATAAACGTGATTGGCCTTCCTCCCCGCCGCCCGATCACGACATGACCAAGCGTTCCTCGAAACCCGCCAAGCCAGTCGTCGCACTTCCCACGGACTACGCGCCGCTGCTCGCGGAGATCAAGGCCCGCGTGCAAGCCACGCGCACCAAGGCCGCGCTCGCGGCCAATCGCGAGCTACTCGCGCTATATTGGGACATAGGCCGGCTAGTTCTTGATCGCCAGCGGCAAGAGGGCTGGGGCACCAAGGTGATTGGTCGACTATCGGAAGATCTGCAGCGCGAGTTTGCGGGCCAGCAGGGTTTCTCGCCGCGCAATCTGAAATACATGCGCGCTTTTGCCGAGGCGTGGCCAAACACGGCAATTGTGCAACGGCCTGTTGCACAAATAGGCGAACGTAGAAGCTCCAGCCCCGCTGATCAGCCCACCACGGCAATTGTGCAACAGCCTGTTGCACAATTACCGTGGCGCCATCACACGATTCTACTTGATCGGTTACCAGATACCGAAGCCCGGCTCTGGTATGCTGCCAAAGCCATCGAACATGGCTGGTCTAGCAACGTCCTCGCACTGCAGATCGAGGCCGGCCTCCACGAGCGCCAAGGCAAGGCCATCACGAACTTCAAGCAGACGCTGCCGCCCGCCCAGTCCGACCTCGCGCAGGGCATCACGAAAGACCCGTATCTTTTCGATTTCCTCGCGCTGCGCGAAGACGCCAACGAACGCGCCGTTGAAATCGGCCTTATCGCCCAGGTGGAGAAATTCCTGCTCGAGCTCGGCGCGGGCTTCGCCCTCGTCGGACGGCAGGTCCACCTCGAGGTGGGCGATCAAGACTTTTACCTCGATCTCCTCTTCTATCACTTGAAGTTGCGCTGCTTCGTCGTGATCGACCTGAAGGCGCGCGACTTCACGCCCGAGGCCGCGGGCAAGATGAACTTTTACCTCTCCGCCGTGGACGACCGCTTTCGCACCCCCGGCGATCAGCCCTCGATTGGTCTCATCCTCTGCCGCAGCAAACAGCGCGTGATCGCCGAGTACGCGCTGCGCGACATGACGAAGCCGATGGGCATCGCCGGCTACGTGACCAAGCTCGTCGACTCGTTGCCGAAATCGCTCAAAGGCGCTATCCCCTCCGTCGCAGAATTGGAAAAAGGACTGACGCGGAAAGCACCCTAGCGATTTTCCGCGATTCGACGGGCTTCGCGCAACGCGCTCACTCCGCCCGCAGCGCCTCCATCGCAGGCGTCGCCGCGGCCCGCCGTGCCGGGATGAAGGCCGCGGCCAGCGCCGCGATGCCGACGAACACCGCGCCGCCGGTGAGTACCCACGGGTTGGCCGGCTCGATGCCGTAGAGTTGGCCGCGCAGGAGTGTGCCGAGCCACCAGACAAGCGGCGCGCCGACGGCGAGCCCGACCACGAGGAGGCGCGCCCCCATGCGCAAAAACATCCCGTGCACCTGCGAGGGCAGCGCGCCAAGCGCGAGGCGGATGCCGATCTCGCGGCGGCGCTGCGCCACGGTATAGGCGAGCACGCCGTAAATGCCCACGGCGGCGAGGAGCAGCGCGCCGACGGCAAAGGCCCCGGCAAGCACCATGGGCGTGCGCCGCGCGCCGAGGCTGGTGTCGACGCGCTCGCTCATGGCCTTGAGGTCGAAGAGCGGCACGTCGGCATCGACCTTGAGCGCGGCGGCGCGGAGCGAGCCCGCCAGCGCGGAGGGCGTGAGATCGGTGCGCACGGTGAGCACGAGGCCCGGCTCGGGTTCCTGGCGGTACGGGAGGTACACGGCGCCCACGTGCGCGGGCTCGGCGAGGTCGGCCTGTTTCACGGCGCCGACGACGCCGACGACGGTGAAGACCTCGGCCTTCGCGTCGTCCTGTGTGCCCTGCTTGATGCGGCGGCCGATGGGGCTCTGCCCGGCCGGCCAGTAGCGGCGCGCGAAGCGTTCGTCGATCACGGCGATCTTCGCCTCCGCGTCGGCATCGCGCGCGTCGAGGAAGCGCCCGTCGCGCAGCGGCAGGCCGAGCGTGCCAAAGAAATCGCCCGCCACGGCGGTCTGAAACGGCGCCTGCACCGATTCGCCCTGGGCGAGCGCGTGGCCCTCGACGGTGAAGACGTTCATGTTGGTGGAGCCGGCAAACGGCACGCTGGTGCTGAGCGCGAGGGCCTTGACGCCCGGCACCGCGCCCGCCTCCTGCAGCAGTCGCTGCACGTAGGCGCGCCGCTGTTCGTCGTTGAACCGCGCGCGCGGCAGCGTGATCTGCGCCGTGAGCAGATGATCGGGCCGGAAACCGGGATCGACTTTCAACACCTGCGCGAAGCTCAGCGTCAGCAGGCCAGCGCCCGTGAGCAGCACAAACGCGAGCGCGATCTGCGCGACGATCAGCGCCTCGCGCAGGCTGCTCTGGCGGCGATTGGTCGTGCCGCCGCGCGACTCCACGCTGAGCGCCGCCGCGAGCTTGCCGCCGAGGTGCTGCGCGAGCGCGGGCAGCGCGAGCACGAGGCCCGTGAGCAACGAGAGACCGAGCGCCACGCCCGCCACGACGACGCCGACACTCGCGTCACCGCCCCGCGGGAGCTGCGCCACGCCGAGCGGTTGCAACACGGGCAGGAGCGCCGCGCCGAGCACCACCCCGAGCGCCCCACCGACTCCCGCCAACAAAAGATTTTCGATCAACACCTGCCGCGAGATCGCCGCTGGGCCCGCGCCGAGCACGCGGCGGATGGCCATCTCCTTGGCCCGCGCGCTGGCGCGGACGAGGATGAGATTGGCGAGATTAACCGCGCCGATGAGCAGCACGAAAAGCGCCCCACCCTGCAACAGCCACAGCGCGCTCCGCGCATCACGCGTGAGATCGGCCTGAAATCCGTGCACTTCGGTGATGAAGCCGGCGTCGATCACGGCCTGTTTGTAGTTATCGGTTTCGAGCGCCTTCGCGTTGAGCGCGTTCACCTCGTCTTGCAGTTGCGCGAGGGTCGCGCCCGGGGCGAGGCGACCGACGACGTTGAGATTGTTGCTGTGCCGGCGATCGGGGCCCTTGTCGTCGTCACGGAAAAAGAGCGGCGTCCAGAGCCGCGCCTCGGGCGTCGGGTCGAAACGAAATTGCGGTGGCATCACGCCCACCACCGTCACGGTCGCGCCGTCGATGCGCAGCGTCTGCCCCACCACCGCCGGATCGCCGCCGAACCGCTGCTGCCAGTAGCCGTGGCTGAGCACCGCCACCTTATCATGGCCCTCCGTGCCTTCCTCCGCGGAAAACGTCCGGCCCAGCTTGGCCGTCCCGCCGAGCAACGAGAAAAAGTCCGGCGTCACCCGCACTGCGGAGACGCGCTCCGGCCGCCCCGCCTCGCCCACCGTGGCATCGCGCGGGCGGTACGCCGCGAGGCCTGCGAGCGACTTCAAGTTTTCCCGCCGCTCGAGAAAGTGCGGCACCGAGGTCCCCGCGCGCGGCGCGCCGGCCTTGGGGTACGAGTTAAACATGACCGCCAGCCGGTCGGGCTCGGTGTGCGGCAACGGTCGCAAGAGCACCGCATGCACCACCGCGAAGATCGCGACATTGGCCCCCACGCAGAGCGCGAAGGTGGCCAGCGCCGTCAGGGCAAAACTACGGTCGCGCCGCAAGGCCCGGCCAGCCAGCCGGATTTCCGCCAAATAAGGAAGCATGCCTCAGTACACGGCAGCCCGCGCGGAAGTTACACAGGGCGCAGCAAAATCAGAACGGTGATCACCGCCGCCGAAGCCACACTCATGCGCCGAGGGCGCAAGATTCCGCACTGTGGGAGGGGCTTTACGCCCCGACATCAACGACCGAGAAAGGCAGAACCCGAGCATCACCCTCTCCGTCGCGACCTCGGTCTGATTTTTTGCGCCTCCCCCCGCCCTATTGCGGCTATTGATTTACTCTAAATGTTAAACGCTGCACCCGCGGCTCCACCTTTACCGCGCCGCCGCCGCACGCCCACCCGCCGCCTTTGCACTCTCTGCCGCCGTCTCCTGCACCACCGACCACGCCACCCTGCGCAAGTGAGCCTGACTCCGACATCATCAACCGAGAACATCTCATCCCTCGATCAAGTGATTCTCCGCTCCCCGCTCTCCCTCGGCGCTACCCGCCGCGTGCCCCTCACTCCTTCCGGGCCGCACTCCCCTCCCCAATCAGCGCGCAGCCCTTTACCCTCGATTTCTCAACCCGCTAGCCGAGCAATCAGATGCCAAACCGCCCGGCCCCGCCCCCGCAAATCCGCCGGAAACCTTAAAAGGAGCATTGACAAGGAGCCCCGCCAGTTTGTTTTTCTTGCCTTCCTGTCGGGTGATTTCGGTCCTCCGGCAGGTATTGCCTGGTAGCTCAGTGGCAGAGCAGGTGACTGTTAATCACTTGGTCGTAGGTTCGATCCCTACCCGGGCAGCCATTTTGGCCCAGCACTTTAACCGGTGCTGGGCCTTCTTGTTTTCGGGGGCTGCCGATCGCGCGTTAGCTGCCTTACCCACGCCCAACCCATTCGCCCGTCACGCCCGAAGGATCTTATCCATCGTCTTCCCCTTGGCCAATTCATCGACCAACTTATCCAGGTAGCGAATTTCCCGCATCGTCGGCTCCTCGATGTCTTCCACGCGGACGCCGCAGACCACACCTTTGATGAGCGCTCGGGCGGGATTCATCTTAGGCGCGTCGCGGAAAAAAGTTTCGAAGTCGGTCTGCTTCTTCAATTGCGCCTCGAGTTGCCGCTGCGTGTAGCCCGTCAACCAGCGGATGATCTCATCCACCTCCGATTGGGTGCGTCCTTTCTTTTCCGCCTTGGCGACATAGAACGGATAGACGTTCGCCACGCTCGTCGTAAAAATCCGATGTTGGGTGGGCATGGGAAATCGAAGCCGGAACGTTTGAGACCGGCCGCGTCGGGCGCAAGACCGTGGTAGCCCTGCTTCCAGCGCCGCTTATCCGCGAAACATTCGCCCGTCCCTCGCTTTAAGTCCCGCCGGACTCCACGCTTGCGCCTCCTGCCCCTTGGGACGCACGTTATCCGCTCCTCTTCCATTTCTCACCATGACCAAACCCGCCTGCCCGGCCTGCACTCTCGAAGATGTTCTCAGCCATTCCGATCATTGGGAATGCGCCACCTGTGGGCACGAATGGCCCAAGGAGGCTGCGCCCGAGGCGGCGCGCGTGGTGAAGGATGCGCATGGCAACGTGCTCGCCGATGGCGACACCGTCACGCTCATCAAAGACCTCAAGCTCCGCGGCGGCTCCGGCGTGCTCAAGGGCGGCACCAAGGCCAAAAATATCCGCCTCGTCGACGGCGACCACGAGATTGATTGCCGCATCGATGGCGTCGCCATGGCGCTCAAGGCCTGCTTCGTGAAAAAGGGCTGAGGCGTCACCCGCACCGCCCCTGCGGCGCCAGAAAAAGCGCAGCCGCGATTTTTGGCCGCCGCGAGCGCCAGTGAATGGACTAGAGCGACGGCCGCTAGTCCCCCGCGTCGACAACTCCAAAAATACCTCCGATGTATCGCGAACTTCTTCGCGCCCGCCGGCTTGCCCCGCTCGACAATCTCCTTGCCCGCCACCCGGACTTGAAAACTCCCCGCCGACCTGTCCGGTTCACGATGGCTCATTCGTAGAGAGGATGTACCCCATCACTCAAACCCACCCCTCGAAAGGAAAACCAAATCATGTCGACCCACACCATCCGCCTCCATCGCGTCCTGCGCGCCACGCCGGAAAAAATCTATCGCGCCTTCCTCGATGCCGATGCCATGTGCAAGTGGCTCCCGCCGTACGGCTTCACCGGCAAGATGCACCACTTCGAGCCCAAGGTCGGCGGCACCTTTAAGATGTCGTTCGCGAATTTCACCACGGGCCAGAGCCACTCCTTCGGCGGCGCGTATCAGGAACTCGTCCCCAACGAACGCCTGCGCTACACCGACAAATTCGACGATCCGAATCTGCCCGGCGAGATGCAGGTTACCGTCACTCTGAAAAAAGTCCTGTGCGGCACCGAGATCCACATCGAGCAAGCCGGCGTGCCCGCCATGATCCCCGCCGAGATGTGCTACCTCGGCTGGCAGGAATCGCTCGAGCAACTCGCCAAGCTCGCCGAACCCGAAATCCCCAACGGTTGATCCGCCCGTAAGGGAGTGGGGCTTTGCAAGCCCCGCCTAAATCAGATGAAACCCGCACCCCTCCCCTAACCGGCTTGCGGTGGACGGCGACCTCCGGGCGCCGTCGGGTTCGAACTGTGGGAGGGGCTTTACGCCCCGACGGGAACGAATGTGATATTCTGTCGGGGCATAAAGCCCCTCCCACAGCTCCCTGAAGACGGCTCTCGGAGCAGTCTGTCGGACTTTCGTCCAAATGTAAAAGTAGGCCCTCTGCGAGCGCATATTGCCCCTACCGAGGAGTAAGGGCGTGTTCGTATATGCTGCTATAAACGCTTTCGAAGGCTTAAGTCCGACAGCCTGCGGAGATCGCCGTCCACCCATAATAACTATGGCTGACGAGGTTTTGGTTTTCTGGTAGCGCGAGCGCGAGCGAGCGGCCGTTTGGCTATCGTCCAAATATCAATAGACGTTAGTATAAGCCCGAGCACCCCGTCCCTGGCTTTCATGCACTAGGAGACGGGTGCGACCGAAACCGCCGCTGCCTTTCGACCAGCGTCTTCGTAGTTCTCTCTCACCCCTCTCCCGCCCGCCGCGATTTACTTCGCGGCGGGTTTTTCTTTGAGGGATTCGAGGTACGCGATCAGGTCGGAAAACTCCGCGAGCGACAGCGTGGTGTGCAGGCCCTCGGGCATGAGGGAGGTGGCGCTCTCGATATTCTTCGCGATCTGATCGCGCTTCAGCGGATGCTTTTCGCCGGCGACATCGACGAGGAGCGTTTCGGTTTCCGTCTGACTGCGAATGAAGCCGGAGAAGCTCTCGCCGTTTTTCATCGTGATCACGGTGTTGTGATAGCCGTCGAGGATTTGCTTCGAGGGATAAAGCACGGAGTCGATGAGAAAGGCGCGGTCGTACTTCGTCGCGACCGTCGAGAGATCCGGGCCAATCTGGCCGCCCGCCCCGTTCACGCGGTGACACGCCGCGCAGGTCGCGGTGTCTTCGAAGAGTTTCTTGCCCGCGCTGGCACTCCCGGGATTACGCGCGGCGAATTTCGCATACGCGTCAGTCGTGACGGGCTTCGAGTCGCCCTCGAAGAGCGGACCGTTCTGCGCCTTCTCATCCTTGCTAAACGCGCGCTGGAGCTGCGCGAGGGCCTGACCGGTAAAGGGCTTGGCGCGGTGGCGCTCCTCGATGGTCGCGAGCACTTTTTCGCGCATGCTCTCGATGGCGCGGCGCGAGGGATCGCGCAGGGAGTTTTCCTTGCCGCCGATGCCGTCGAGGTAAACGTCGAGCGCGGCGGGGTCCTGGATCTTCGCCAGTGCGAGCGTGATCTCGCTGGGAAACAGCTTTGCGTTGTAGAGTTCCAGCAGCTTCGGCGTCAGTTTCCGGTCCTTGAGATTACCCGCCGCCGAGATGGCAGCCTTGCGCGTGTTGGCGTCGGCATCGTCGAGGAGGGGCTTGATCGCCTCGAGCGCGGGTGCGCCGCCGATGCTGGCGAGCGCGAGGCCGGCGGCGGAGCGGACTTTGGCATCCGGGTGCGCGAGGAGCTTGCCCGCGACGGGCGCAGCGAGCTTCGATTTGCTGGAGCCGAGGGCCTCGAGCACGGTGACAAGCGTCGCGGGCGGGAGCGTCGTCTGCGCGAGCTTGATGAGGGCATCGACCGTCGATTTGTCGCCGATCAGGCCCGCCGCCGTGATGGCCTCGGGCAAGAGCGCCGCATACTCCGGCGCGGGATCGAGCAGGCCGGCAATGAGCGGGCCGGAGGCGGTGTCCTTGATTTTTCCGAGGGTCTGGAGCACGGCCTTGCGCAGCTCGATATCGGTCTCGCTCACAAACATCGCGCGCAGGTCGGGCGCGGCGGCGGTATCACCGGCCGTGCCGATTCCGGCGACAGCTGCGCGGCGCACCACGATATCCTTGTCCTTGAGCGCGGTGTTGAGCGCGGCGAGCACGGGCTTGGTGCCGGCCCAATCGACCGTCTTCGGGAGCGGCGCTTCGCGCAGCACGGGCTGCGTGCCCCACCACTTGCCGTCCCACGCCACGGGCTGGTGATGCAGCGCGGCGAGCGTGGAGAGCGCAGCGGCGCGGGCCTCGGGCGCGGCGGATTCGGAACCGGCAAACTTCGTCAGCGCCGCCGCGTTCTGCGGCACAAAGGTCTCGCGCATCGCAAAGAGCGTGCCCTCGCGGATCGCCGCACTCTCGCTCGAGAGGCCGGCCGCGATCTGCGTCCACGCTTCGGGCTTGCTTTTCCCGATCCGCGTGAGCGCGGAAAAGGTCGCGTAGCGCGTGAAGAGATCCTTCTCGTCGAGCGCGGCGGTCAGCGCCGAGATCGCCTGCGGATCGCCGATGCGACCCAGCGCGGTGGCGGCGCGGAAGCGCACGTTGCCGTCCGCGTCCTTGAGCGCGGCGATGGCCGCCGTCGCGGCCTCGCTCGCGCGGCGCGTGCCGAGTTGGCGAAACGCCTGCGCCCGCACCGACGACTCGGGGTCACTGGTCGCGGCGGCGAGGATTTCTTTCCGCGCGCTCTTGCCGCCATCGATGGCATCGAGCGTCCAGATCGCGTGCCAGCGCGCGTGCGCGGGCGTGCTCACATCCGCGAGCAGTTTCTTCAGCAGCGGCGTGGCTGCCGCCGCGCGCTCGGCGAGACGGCGCTGCGCGACGAGGCGGACGGATTGCGCCGGGTGCTTGAGCGCGGCGACAAGTTCCTCGGTGGTGGCGGTAAAGGCTTTGCCGCTCGCGGCGGCGACCCACCACGCGGGCTTCGGCGCGGCCTGGCTCGCGCCGGTGTAGGTGATCTTGAGCAGGCGGCCCGCGATGTTCTTCGCGCG
Organism: Opitutaceae bacterium; assembly: GCA_965227745.1. Taxonomy (GTDB): domain Bacteria; phylum Verrucomicrobiota; class Verrucomicrobiia; order Opitutales; family Opitutaceae; genus GAS368. The sequence goes on from OZ245769.1 coordinate 2,822,278, forward strand.
CCAGCCGCCGTAGTTCCAATCGGCGATGTAGAAGCTCATACCATCCGGCGAGAGCGCGATGCCCACGGGGCGAAACGGCTGCTTGCCCTGCTCGCTGAGAAAATCGAGTCCCCCGGTCTGCACGCGCTCATCGAGCTTGTACGTGCCGCCTTCGCGCGAGACGCGCATGCGCAGCAACTGGCGCCGGCCCCATTCGCAGAGGAAAATATTCCCGCGATACTCGGGCGGCAGCGCGTCCTCATTGTACGCCATCGCGCCGGTCGGCGAGCCGCCGTTGTAATCCGTGATCGCCCACAGCGTGTAGCCGCGACGCGGCTTGTAATCGAAGGGGTAACCGTAAAAGCCGCCGTCGACCATGTGCGTGACGCGGGTCCACCAGCCATTGCCGTCGTCGGTGTTGTCGTAGGTGAAAATTTCGTCCTCGGAATTCAGCGCGACATCGAGGTGATTGCGCGTGCCGGTCGAGTACGTCTCGAGCTGCGTGCCATCGGGCCGGAAGCGCATCACGCCGCCGCCGTGCACCTCGGCCGTGGAGCCATCGACTCCCTTGGCGCCGAAGATGCCCTTGTCGCCCGTACTCATGTAAAACCACCCGTCCATGCCGAGGCGCATGTTGGCCGGGATGTGATCATTGAAGCCGCCGCCCTTGCCGTCCTTGTCCTTGTTGGTCGGATTCTCGTTGGTCTTGAAGAGGTCCTTGCGGTCCTTGCCAACATCGCCGCCGTCGGTGAACACGCTGAACTGCGGCACGTGGTGCACGTAGAGTTTACCGTCGAGGTAGTAGAGCCCGAAGACCGCGTGGAGCTTGTCCGCAAATTTCGTGATGCGCCCGTCGGGGTGAATGACGAGGATGCTATCGCCCAGCGAATCGCTCGGGACATTCATGTCGACCGGGTCCTGCGCGACAAAGATGCGCCCGTCCGGCGCGACGCACACGACGCTCGGATGCACCAGCTCCGGCGGCTTGGCGATCAGCTCGACTTTCCAGCCATCGGGCGCGCGGGGCAGATCGCTCACCGGTGGCGTGGCATCAGCCGCCTGGGCCGACGAGGAAAAGGCCAGCAATGAAACGGTGGCCGCGAGGAAAGAGACGCGCAGCCGGGAAACGCGAAGACAAAGAAGCATGGGGAAAGCGGGGATTCGGAAACGGTAAAGACGAGCGCGGCGCGAACGCGATACGGGAAATCGGTGGGATGAAGCGGGACTTAGGCGCGAAATACCCTCCCGACTCGGATATCTTTCTCTTTCCTCTTAATCTTTATCTTTCTCTCGTATTCAGCCCCTGACGAAAGAGAAAGATTAAGAGAACGAGGAAGATAAAATCCGAGAGGAGGATCAATGGTTGAGGTTGCCCCTACTAGCTCACGGCGCGATCGGATACCCGTTCCAAGTCCACTCGAGCGCGTGCGCGAGCGTTTGGTTGCGGACGTTGCGGTCGCTGTGGCCGGCGTTGACGGCGAAGACGTACTGGTAGTGGTAACCCTTGGCCTTGAGCACGGTGGCCATGCGATTATTGGCCTCCACCCAGTCGTGCATGCCATCGCGCATCACGTTGGGATTATAATTATCGCGGTCGCCCACTTCCATCCAGAGACGGATCGGTTTCACCGGGCTGTTGGGGATGAGCGTCGTGTGAAAATCCCACGCGCCACCGGGCGTCGCGGGGTCAAAGGGCCACTGCTGATTCACATAGGTGCCGGAGTACGTGATCACGCGGTGGTACCACTCGGGGTGGTACCACGCCATGATGAGCGCCGCGGAGCCGCCGGAGCTGCTGCCCATCGTCGCTCGACCGTCGGGATCGGAGGTGAGCTTAACCGAATAGTTTTTCTCCACCAGCGGGAGCACTTCGGCCTGGATAAACTCGGCGAATTTGCCCGACATCGTGTCGTACTCGCGGCCACGTTCGTGGCCCTGCGCATCGCCGCCGCCGTGCGCGATCATCACCGCGATCATCGCTGGCACGCGCTTTTGCGCGATGAGATTGTCGAGGACGCGCGGCAGGCTCAGGTCGGGCTTGCCGAAACCGGGGCCGTCGTGCGTGACGAGCAACGGCGCCGCCGTGCCCGCCTTGTACTGCGCCGGGATGTAGACCGTGATGGTGCGTTTGTAGTCGATGGGGTGCGTCTCGACGATGAGCGTCTTCGGATTCTTCGGGTCAACCGTGCCGAAGACTTCGCGCGCGATGCCGGGGTTGAAGAACTTGCTGTCCTTCGAATCCATCACGAACTGCTCCACCCGGCCCTGCGGCACGCCGGGCACCACCGTCAGCTCGGGACACGACGCGTAATCCGGCCCGATAAGAAAATCGCCGTCCGCCTCGACCGGCGGATTCACGCCCGCCACCCCGCGCAGTTCGCCGGCTTTGCCGCCCGCCGCCGTGAGCTTCGGCGTACCGGGGGCCGTGGGTGAACGCGTCGGCGCGGGTGGTCGCGGTGGAGCTTTCGCCGCGGGCGCGGTGCTCGCTGGCGCACCGGGAGTCGCGGGTGCGGTCGCCTCGGCAGCAAACGCCACCGCCGAAAACGAAGTCATCAGCGCGCCGAGCAGCGCGGGATAAACGAAAGAGGTGCGAACACGAATCTGCCGAAGGGTAAGGGGAAGCATGCGCAGAACAAAAGACGCCTGAGCCCGCGACGCGATACGGGAAATCTGCGCGGCCACCCAGCCGGCATCTCGCTGCTTGGGTATGTCCTCACCCCGCGAATTACGGCGTGCGCATCCTCACCCCCGCGAGGTGCAGGCACCCCGCCCACAACGCGCACCCCTCACGCGGTTCTGAATAAAGCCGGACCTCACTCCCGCGTCTCACCCGACCGCATCGCATTCTTCCCAAATGGCGGCGTGGCCTCAAATTTCGCCTGCTGCTCGGGCGTCAGGAGCGCGCGGAGTTCCGCGCGTAAATCGTCACGCCACAGGAAGCCTTTTAAGGTTTCATCGGGCGGAAGCGCCGCCATCTGCGCCCTCAGATCGGCCCAGATGATATCAGACGCTCTTTTCTTCTGCTCCGGCGTTAGCGCGACGGCCTGATCGAGACGAAGGACGATGTTCGCCGGGTCAGTTATCAGCCCGCCGCCGAGCGACTGGGGGCTGACGTCGTATTTTTTCCGCTGCTCGGGCGTGAGCAGTGCCCGGATGGCGCTGCGGGATTGCTGTCGCGCGTCGGCGCCCTTCGCGCCGCGCTCCGGTCCCTCGGGCCACTGGGCGAGCGTCGCCTCCTCTTTTTCAAAGATGGCCAAAGCCTGGTCTCGCTGGACGGAAGAGAGCTGCACCAAGGCATCGAGGCGATCGAGCCGACGTTTGGTGGACATTTCGGCTGCGCGCAGCGCGGGCGTCACGCTGGCGAAGCTGAGGAGGAAAGCTAAGAGCAGGAACGGGCGGAACAGAGAGGTCATGGGATGGGTTGTGTAGAGATGGACTTTCGAGAAATGGACGTAGAAGAAGGAGCCGGAGTAGCGGACGAGGGGGTGCCAGCAGCCCGGACAATTTTCCCGTAGGGCGGCGTGGCATCGAATATCGCCTGCTGCTCAGGCGTGAGCGTGGCACGGAGTTGCGCGCGGACTTTTTCGGTCCAAGCGAAACCGCGGAGCGAATCGGTGACCGGGATAGCGGCGAGTTGATCGGTGACTTCATCCCAGATGATTTCCGAGGCGCGTTTTTTCTGCTCGGGCGTGAGTGCGATGGTCTGCTCGAGCCGGTTGACGATCATGGCGGGATCGGCGGGCAGACCACCGCCGAGAGACTGCGGGCTGACATCGTATTTGGCGCGCTGTTCGGGCGTCATCAATTCGCGGAGGTCATGCTTGGTCGCCCGGCGCGCGTCGTCGCCTTTTTCTATGCGCTCATCGATCGTGGCAAACAAGCTCAAGGTCTCCGCCTCCTTCGCGAAGATGGCTACGGCCTTGGCCCGCTGCTCGGGCGTGAGGCGCAGCAGCGTGTCCATCCGCGAGAGCTTCAACTCATTGAGGGCCGAGCTGGCCGGAGCGGCGCTGCTTCCGGTGGTGGGGCGGGAGGCGGAAGCGGCAGCCGCAGGTGCCGGCCGATTCGCCGGGAGAGCTGCGGATTTGAGCGCGGTGATTTCAGCGCGTAGGTCCGTCACTTGCTTCGCGCTGGCGACTTGGTCACGAGCCAACCGGGCGTTTTCCACCGAACGAAGAGCAGACTCCTTTTCCTGCGCTTCGCTGGCGGCGTGGAGGTGGTTGATTTGTTGCTGTTGCCACACCAGCCCGCCCGTGCCGAGCACGAGCGCGGCGGCGACGAAGCCGACTTGGAGCTTGGTTACAGTCATAAATGTGATCGCGCCCGCGGCGACGGCCGCACCGCCGCTGAGCACCGCGCCGGTCACACTCGCCGCGAGCTTAGCGGGCGCCGCTACCACCGCGCTCTCGGTCAATACCCCGGCCAGCACCGACGCGGTGGACACCACGCCGCGGCGCCCGAGCGCGACGCGGAGTTTGTCCACCGCGCGATCCACGCGCTTGCGCGCGGCCTCCTCGGCGATGCCGAGCACGGTACCGATCTCCGCGTAGGAGCGGCGGTCGGTGAAGCGCAGCAGCACGGCGATCCGGTCGGGCTCGGCCAGCGTGTCGAGCGCATCGTCGAGCACGGGGCCGATCTGGCGCCAGTCGACGGGAGCGGGATCGGGGGCATCGGTTTCCTGCATGGCGTGGGCCTCCTGCTCGCGGTGTTTGCGCCGGCGCTCGCTGCGCACGGCGCTGGCAGCGATGTAGCGCGTGGTGGTATAGAGCCAGCCGGTAAGCACCGGGTGGCCGGAAAGATGCTGCGCCTCACGCGCGAGTGCCACGAAGACCTGCTGCACGATATCCTCGGCGAGATGGGCATCGTAACCCGCGCGCCGCAACGCGACGGAATACACTCCGTCCACGTGACGCTTCACCAATTCGGCGAACGCCGGCTCGTCTCGAGTCGTGGCGTAACGGCGGAGCAATGTGGCATCGTCGAACATACGGAGTGAATGCGTAATGGTATCCGCCGCGACCAAAACCGGACATAAAATTTCGCCCCGCAGCAGGATCTACTCCCCCCACCCCGCACCTCGCATCTCGCGCGTTTTACAACCATTCACCCGGCAAATTCTCACCCGCAACGCCCTCCCCGCGCAAACGTCCTGCCTTTGCGGGTGCTCCACCACGCGACTGCCGCACCCGCCCCCGGAAAAACCACCCGCAAAAATTTCCTCCCCGTTGACGATTCCGTGTAATTGCGCGATAACAAAACCCGTCTTGTCGCCGTACGACGGCCCTCCCCTGACAACCGACATGTTCCCCTCTTTCCCCGCCCGCTCCGCCGCCGGCTTCGGCTGCGCCGTTGCTTTGCTTTTTGCGAATGGTGCGCAGGCCGCGCCCGCGGCTCCCGCTCCCGCGACCCCGCTCGTCGCCCCGCCCAAGGTCACGGCTGACTTCCTCGAAAACTACTGCGTGAAGTGCCACGACGACGTGGAGAAGAAGGGCGACCTCGACCTCACCGCGCTCACCTATCAGCCCAACGACCCGAAAAACTTTGCCGCGTGGGTCAAGGTCTTCGATCGCGTGGCCGACGGCGAGATGCCGCCGAAGAAGAAAAAGCAACCCCCGGCCAGCGAGGTCGCGGCCTTTACCAAGTCTCTCGGCAATTCCCTCGTCACCATCGAGGCCAAGCGCGTCGCCAGCGAGGGCCGCGCCACGCAGCGCCGCCTGAATCGCTTCGAGTACGAAAACGCCGTGCGCGACCTCCTGCAGGCCCCGTGGCTCCAGCTCAAGGACGCCCTCCCCGAAGACGGTGAGGCCTATCGTTTTAACAAGGTCGGCGACGCCCTGAATGTCTCCCACGTGCAGATGGCGCGCTACCTCTCCGCCGCCGATTACGCGCTGCGCCAGGTCGTCGCCTCGCAGCCCGAGCGCCCCGCCACCAAGACCACCCGCTACTACGCGCGCGAACAGCGGAGCTTCGTCGGGCCGATGAAGTTCAGCCCGTTTAACACCTCGCCCGAGCGCGCCTCCTTCCCCGTCCTCGGCTACAACGCCCAGCCCGACGTCCGCTCCGAAAAAGCGCCCATGACCGTCGGCCCCAAGGACCCCGCCACCCGCGACCTCGAGGCCGTCGGCGTCGTCGCGAGCAGCTACGAGCCCATCGAGCCGAAGTTTAACTCTTTCCGCGCCCCGATGGCCGGACACTACAAGCTGCGCTTCAACGCTTTCTCCGTCTGGGTCGGCCCCGGCAAGCCTGTCCCCGGCAAGGACGGCAAGATGCCCCCGCCCGCCAATGTGAAGTGGTGGATCCCCGATCTCGACGACGTCACCAAGGGCCGTCGTTCCGAGCCAATTACGATTTCTTCCGAGACGCCTCCGCGCCAGCTCCGCTACCTCGGTAAGTTCGACGTCCAACCCGAAGCCGCTGTCAATGAGATTGATACGTGGCTTCTCGCCAATGAGATGATCCGCGTCGATGCCGCGCGCCTCTTCCGCTCGCGCCCCGGTGCCAGCCGCTGGCAAAATCCTCTCGCGGAGAAAGACGGCCAGCCCGGCGTCGCCTTCCGCTGGATGGAGGTCGAGGGGCCGTTCTTCGACACGTGGCCCACCGCCGGCCACAAGCTGCTCTTCGGCGATCTGCCGTTGAAGAAGATCGCCAAGCCCGTCGCCGGCTCCGCCCCCGTCGAGGTCGTCACGACCAATCCCATGGGCGACGCCGAGCGCCTGCTCGCCAATTTCCTCACGCAGGCCTATCGCCGCCCGGTCGCGAAGTCGGAAGTGAAGCGCTTCCTGCCCGTCGTCGAGAAGGTCCTGCAGACCAGCGCGTTCGCCGATGCCATGATCGCGGGCTATACCGCGGTCCTCTGCTCGCCCGAGTTCATTTGCATCGAGGAAAAGCCCGGCAAGCTCGACGACAACGCCGTGGCTTCCCGCCTCGCGTTCTTCCTCACCAACTCCGCGCCCGACGCCGAGCTCCGCGACCTCGCCGCCAAGGGCCAGCTCCGCAAACCCGCCGTCCTTCGCGCCCAGACCGACCGCCTGCTCTCCGGCCCCAAGTCCACGCAGTTCACCAACGCCTTCCTCGATTACTGGCTCGATCTTCGCAAGATGAACGGCACCGCGCCCGACGCCTCCCTCTACGACGACTACTACCTCGACGACCTCCTCACCGAGTCCGCGCAGGAGGAGACGCAGCGGTTCTTCGCCGAGCTCGTCCGCGCCGATCTCCCCGCCCGCAATGTCGTCGCTTCCGACTTCGTCATCGTCAACGAGCGCCTCGCCCAACTCTATGGCCTGACGGGAGTTGAGGGCGTCAATCATCGCCGCGTGCCGTTGCCTCCGGGCAGCGTGCGCGGCGGGCTCATGACTCAGGCCTCCGTGCTCAAGGTCACCGCCAATGGCACCACCACGTCCCCCGTTATTCGCGGCGCGTGGATCATGGAGCGCATCCTTGGCCAGCCGCCGCCCCCGCCGCCCGCCTCCGTGCCCGCCGTCGAGCCCGATATCCGCGGCGCCGCCACCATCCGCCAGCAGTTGGAAAAGCACCGCACGCTCGAGACGTGCTCCAGTTGCCACACCAAGATCGATCCCCCCGGCTTCGCCCTCGAAAACTTCGATGTGATGGGCGCCTGGCGCGACCGCTACCGTGCCTTCGGCGACGCCGCGCAGGCGGAAAAGGGCTTCGGCAAGGGCGGCCAGAAATTCACTTTCCACTACGCCCTCCCGGTCGACGCCAGCGGCGAGACGTCCGATGGTCGCAAGTTCGCCGATGTCCGCGACTTCAAGCAGCTCCTCCTCTCCGATGAGAAGCAGCTCGCCCGCAACCTCGCCAAGCAGCTCGTCGTGTACGGCACCGGCGCTCCCGTCCGCTTCGCCGACCGCGCCCAGATCGAAGCCATCCTTCAGCGTTCCGCCAAAAACCACTACGGCGTGCGCACCCTCATCCACGAGATCGTGCAAAGCGATCTGTTCCTTTCGAAGTAACCCCGGCTTCAACCCGCCATATGGCGGAAATCCCCCCGGCTTTCCCGCTCCCGAGCCCGTTCGCCCATCCGTCCGAAACCTCCCCTCCTTTCATGAAACCCCTTTCTTCGCGTTTCGCCGCCTCGGCTGCCTCTTCGACCCCTTCGAGACGCCCTCACGTTTACGTGTCCACGCATCGCTCGGTGTCGCGCCGGCAGTTTTTGCGCGGCGCGGGCATTTTGATGACGCTGCCGTTTCTCGATTCGATGCTGCCGGCCTTCGCCAAGGCCGCGACCGGCGGGCCCGCCACCGGCGCCAAGGCCAAGCCCCGCCGCATGTTCGCGATCTGCAATAATCTCGGCCTCCTCGGCGACCAATTCTTCCCCAAGACCGCCGGCCGCGACTACGAACTCTCGCCGTACCTCATGGGTCTCAAGGCCCACCGGGACAAGTTCAGCGTCTTCAGCGGCGTCTCGCATCCCAATGTCGATGGCGGCCACCCCGCCGACGTGTGTTTCCTCACCGCCGCGCCGCACCCGGGCAGCAGCAGTTTCCGCAACACCATCTCGCTCGACCAGACCATCGCCGAGCAGATCGGCACGCACACCCGCTTTCCCTCGCTCACCCTGAGCGTCAATACCCGCCAGCGCAGCCTCTCGTGGACCGGCACCGGCGTCGCGATCCCGCCCGAGGACAAGGCCGCCGAGGTCTTCAAGCAGCTCTTCCTCCAGGGCTCGCCCGCCCAGGTCGCCGCGCAAATCCGCCGTTTGGATACGGGTAAGAGCATTTTGGATACAGTCGCCGGCCAGGCCAAGGAGCTCCAGCGCAGCGTCACCGCCCGCGACCGCGACCGCCTCGATCAATACTTCACCAGCGTCCGCGACCTCGAGAGCCGCCTGCAGGCCTCCAAGGGCTGGGAGGACAAGCCGAAGCCCGTCGTCCACGTCTCCGCCCCCATCGATCCGGCCAATCCCGCCGCCTACATGGAAAAGGTGAAGATCATGTACGATCTCGCCCGCCTCTCCTTCGAGACCGATTCCACGCGCGCGATCACCCTCATGCTCGATAGTGTGAGCACGCCCGCCCTCGACCTCGCCGACGCCAAGATCGACGAGACGTACCACAATCTCTCCCACCACGGTAAATCCGAGGCCAAGCGCTCCCAGCTCCAGACCATCGACCACTGGCACATGAAGCTCCTCGGCAATCTCATCGCCGACCTCGAGGGCGTGAAGGAAGACGGCGAAACCCTCCTTGATCGCACGATGGTCCTCTACGGCTCCAACTTCGGCGACGCCAACGCCCACACGTGTTTCAACATGCCCACGATCCTCGCCGGCGGCGGCTTCCGCCACGGCCAGCACCTCGCCTTCGACCGCGAGCGCAACTACCCGCTCCCCAATCTCTACGTCTCCATGCTCCAGCGCATGGGCCTCGAAACCGATAAATTCGCCTCGTCCACCGGCACGATGCGCGGCCTCGAACTGGCATGAGCGAAAAAGATTCTACGCCCGAATCCCGTGGCTCGAAGGTGGACGGCGACCTCCGGGCGCCGTCTTCGGGAGCCCCGTCTGCCGACGCAATATTCACCTCCGCCCTCCCGACGGCGCCCGGAGGTCGCCGTCCACCTTTCCGCTCCGCGCTCTTCACCACCCTGCTCTTCGCCGCCGCCTCGGCCCTCCACGCCGCCACCCCCGCCGCGCCCACGCCCGCAAAGTCCACCCCCGCCAAATCCCCTGCCGCCTTCGACGCCGGCGCCTTCACCGATCAATACTGCTCCGCCTGCCACGACGACATAGAGAAAAAAGGCGGCCTCGATATCACCGCGCTCACGTACAATCCCGCCGAGCCCGGCAACCTCGGGCGCTGGATCAAGATTCACGATCGCCTCGCCGCCGGCGAGATGCCGCCCAAGGAAAAGAAAAACCGTCCCGACGCCGCCGAGCTCTCCGCCTTTCTCGACAAGCTCTCCAGCAACGTCACCGCCAGCGACCGCGCCATCATCGCCGCCGAAGGCCGCGCCACGCAGCGCCGCCTCAACGGCTACGAATACGAAAACGCCCTGCGCGACCTCCTCTCCGCCCCGTGGCTGCAGGTCAAGGGCCAGTTCCCCGACGACGGCGAGGCCTTCCGCTTTAATAAAATCGGCGACGCCCTCGATGTCTCGCACGTGCACCTCGCGCGCTACATGTCCGCCGCCGATTACGCGCTGCGCCAAGCCATGAGCGTGCAGTACGAGCGCCCGCCCACCACGACGAAGCGCTACTACGCCCGCGATCAGCGCACGCTCACCTCGAAGTTCACGCCCAATCCTTTCAATACGTCGCTCGACCGCATGACGTATCCACTTCTTGGATTCGAATCCCAGCCCGCCGTCCGCTCGAGCGATGCGCCCGTTACCGTCGGGGACCAGGATCACGCCACCCGCGATCTCGAGGCCGTCGGCTGGGTCTCCAGCAATTACGTCACGGGCTTCACCTATCGCTGGGATGGTTTCCGCGCCCCCGTCGCGGGCCGCTACCGGGTCAAGTTCAGCGGCTTCACCATGTGGGCGCCTCCCGGCGGTCAGACCAAGTCGTTCTCCGGCAGCGCGGATAAGGCCGGCAAGATCCGCCCGCCCAATCCCAAGATGCCCAATTACGACAAGGTCTCCCGGGGTCGCACCCAGGAGCCCGTCACCGTTTACACGCGCAATGGCCTGATGAATCGCCGCGTCGGCTCCTTCGATCTCACTCCAGAGCCCGGCGTGTACGATATCGGCGAGGTCTGGCTGCTGGCCAATGAGACGCTCGTCCCCGACGCGTCGCGTTTCTACCGCTCCCGCCCCACGAATTTCGTCAATCCCCTCATGACTCCCGAGGGCGCGCCGAGCGTCGCCTTCCGTTGGATGGAGGTCGAGGGGCCGCTGTACGACGAGTCGAGCACCGCCGGCTACAAGCTCCTCTTCGGCGATCTGCCCATGGCCAAGGTCAAGGCCGGCCGCCCCGGCGTCACGCTCCCCGTCGTCGACCACGCCGACCGCCGCGAGGGCGGGCGCAATGCCGGCCAGCGCGTGCAGGATCTCAGCGAGACCACCGTCGATGTGATTTCGAAAGATCCCGTTCGCGATTCCGAGCGCCTGCTCCGCGGCTTCCTCGCCCGCGCCTATCGCCGGCCCGTGCAGGAAAACGACGTGCAGCGTTTCCTCGCGCTTATCAACGAGCGCCGCGCCGCCGGCCTCAGCTTCGCCGAGTCGATGCTCGCCGGCTACACCGCCGTCCTCGCCTCGCCGGGCTTCGTGTTTCTCAACGAACAGCCGGGCGAGCTCGACGACGCCGCCGTCGCCATGCGCCTGTCGCTCTTCCTCTGGAATTCCACGCCCGACGCCGCCCTCCGCGCCCGCGCCGAGAAAGGCGAACTCCGCAAGCCCGAGGTCCTGCGCGCCGAGACCGAGCGCATGCTCAACGATCCCAAGTCCCAGCGTTTCCAGCAAGCCTTCCTCGATTACTGGGTCGATCTCCGCAAGCTCGAGGACTCCACGCCGTCCACCACCCTCTACAACGATTACTACCTCGACGACTCCCTCGCCGAGGCCGCGCAGTTGGAAACCCAGCTCTACTTCGACGAGATGGTGCGCAAGAATCTGCCGGCCCGCAATGTGGTCGAGTCCGACTTCACCTACGTCAACGAGCGCCTCGCCACCCACTACGGCATCCCCGGCGTCAAGGGCATCGCCATGCGCCGCATCACGCTCCCGCCCGAGAGCGTGCGTGGGGGCTTCCTCACGCAGGCCAGCGTGCTAAAGATCACGGCCAATGGCACCACGAGTTCCCCCGTGCTGCGCGGCAAATGGATCGTCGAGCGCATCCTCGGCATGGAGATTCCGCCGCCTCCTCCCGTTGCCGCCGTCGATCCCGATATTCGCGGCGCCGTCACGCTGCGCCAGCAGCTCGACAAGCATCGCAACGACGCCAGTTGCGCCTCCTGCCACAGCAAGATTGATCCGCCCGGCTTCGCCCTCGAAAACTTCGATGTGATGGGCGCGTGGCGCGACCAGTACCGCGGCCTCGATGAGAAAAAGACGCCGGTCAAAGGCATCGGCAAAAACGGCCACGCCTTCGAGTTTCACTACGCCGCCCCCGTCGATCCCACCGGCCAGCTCCCCGATGGCCGCCCCTTCAAGGATATCCGCGACTTCAAGCGCATCGTCCGCGAAGAGGAGACCATGCTTGCGCGCAATCTCGCCAAGCAATTGGTTGTCTACGGCACCGGCGCCCCCATCCGTTTCTCCGACCGCCCCGAAATCGAAAAAATCGTCCAGCGCTCCGCCGCCACCCACTACGGCCTCCGCACCCTCATCCACGAAGTCGTCGAGAGCCCTCTCTTTCTCAACAAGTAAGCCCATCGCCCGCCGCCTCATCACCTCGCCATGAAACTCTCCCCTTCTCCGCGTCCGCGCGTCTCCGCGTCCTCCGATCTGGGTTCTTACGTCTCGACGCGCCCGGGCTTGTCGCGCCGTCAGTTCCTCCGTGGCGCGGGCATTTTGCTCTCCCTCCCATTGCTCGACTCGATGCTCCCGACCTTCGCGCGTGCCGCTGGCGAGAAGGACGCCAAGGGCGCTCCCATCGTAAAACCGCGTCGCGTCTTCGCGGTGTGCAACAACCTCGGTCTCCTCCCCGACCAATTTTTCCCCACGGTCTCCGGTCGCGACTACGCGCTCTCGCCGTACTTGCAGCACCTCGCGGCACATAAAAACGATTTCTCCGTTTTCAGCGGCGTCTCGCATCCCGATGTCGACGCCGGTCATCCCGCCGATGTGTGTTTCCTCACCGCTGCGCCGCATCCCGGCAGCAGCGGCTTCCGCAATACCATTTCGCTCGATCAATACATCGCCGAGCGCATCGGCCACCTCACGCGCTTCCCGTCGCTGACGCTCGGCGTCAACGTCCAGCAGGGCACGCGCAGTCTCTCGTGGACGGGCTCCGGCGCGCTCATCCCTTGCGAGGAAAAGCCCTCCGAGGTTTTCCGCCGCATGTTCGTACAGGGCTCGCCCGCCGAGGTCGCCGCGCAGATGCGCAAGCTCGACCAGGGCCAGAGCATCCTCGACGCCGTCGCCGGCCAGGCCAAGGACCTCCAGCGCAGCGTCACCGCCCGCGACCGCGACCGCCTCGACCAGTATTTCACCAGCGTCCGCGACCTCGAGCAGCGCATGCAGATGTCGAAGGAATGGGAAAATCGGCCCAAACCGGTCGTCCACGAGCAAGTCCCCCTCGATCCCGCGAGCCCCAAGGACTACATGGAAAAAGTCCGCCTCATGTACGACATGGCCCGCCTCGCCTTCGAGACTGATTCGACGCGCTCCATCTCGCTCATGCTCGACAGCGTGAGCTCACCCGCCATCGAGTTCGGTGACCACAAGCTCACCGACGGCTACCACAACATCTCCCACCACGGCAAATCCGAGGCCAAGCTCAGCCAGCTCCGCTCCGTCGACGAGTGGCACATGAAGCTCATCTCGAAACTCTTCGACGACCTCAAGGCCGTGAAGGAAGACGGCGAGACGCTCTTCGACCGCACGATGTTCCTCTACGGCTCGAACCTCGGCAACGCCAACACGCACACCACGACCAACCTGCCGATCATCTTCGGCGGCGGCGGCTTCCGCCACGGCCAGCACCTCGCCTTCGACAAGGAGCACAACTACCCGCTCCCCAATCTCTTCGTCTCCATGCTCAAACGCATGGAAATCGACGCCGACAAATTCGCCTCCTCCACCGGCACGATGCGCGGCCTAGACCTCGCCTAAGCGCGCGTCAGAAAAAGCACTTCGCAGTCGGGGCCCGGCCCGTATCCTCCCGCCGCCGCACCCTCGCGCAGCGAGCATCCCGCAGGGCGTCTGAAATCCCACGCGCCTTACTTCTTTAGAACCAAAGTCCCCCTGAGGCTTAGATTGCGGGAGAAGGCTCATGGGGTAGGGCCTGACCTCCGGGCAGGCCGTGGTCCGGCTACTATTCCCGCACGCGAAAATCCCGACGGCCCGCTCGGAGCTCGGGCCCTACCCGCAGAAGTCTAAAAGCCATGGGCCGTTGATATTGGACGTCCTCTATTACCCGCAGCGGCTTCCACCTTCGCTCCGATCTTCGCGCCTTCGCGTCTTCGCGCTTAGCCTCAGGACTCCCGCCCCCACTCCACCCCGCCCCACTCCACCCGCGCCCCCCTTACGCCGCATTGGATTCCCCGCTCACCGGCTGCCCCGGCAAGCTCCCGCGCTGCACGCCCTCGATCGGGAACGTAAACACCGTGAGTTGCGGCCGCGACCGCAGCCGCAAGAGCGACCCATGCAGCCGCACGCAGAGGCGCGCGATGTACAAGCCCAGCCCGTGGCTTTGGCTCTGCGGCGTGATCGCCGCGCCCCCGCCGAGATCGAAGAGATAAGGCATATGCTCGGCCGGGATGCCCGGCCCGCCATTGGCCACGGAGATTTGCCACGTCGGCCCGCAAACTGGCGAGAGCCGCACGCGCACCCACGTGCCGCGCGAATACGCGACGGCATTGCCGATGAGGTTCACGAGCGTGTGGCGGATCAGCGTCGGCGAAAACGTGCACCACATCGCCGGCGGCAGCTCGAGCGTGATCGGCGCGCCTTGCGGCCACACGCCGGGCTCGTTCACGAGGTCCTTAATGAAAGCCGCCAGATCGGCCCGCGCAAAGTCGACCACCCCGCTACGCGACAAAAAGAGAAACCGCATGCCCGCCAGCAATTCCCCCATCCGCTTCAACCCGCCCTGCACCTCGCGCAGGCTGCGGGCCCGTTCCTCTTCAGTGGCGGGCGTCGCGACGCCATTCAGCGAAAACGCGACTTGGCAGAGCACGTTGGATAAATCGTGCTGCAGGAGACCGGGGATGATCGCACGCTCCTCGGACAGCCGGCGCTCTTCGCTCAGCGCCCGCAGGAGGGCTTCTTCAAGCGAAGACATGCTCCGCCTTCGGGGTATAGCGATACGTGCCGGGCAAGCCGCACTTCATCGCATCGATCGCCTCGACGATCACTTCGGGGCTGCCATCGCGCAGTACGAGCAGAAGCTCCACGCCGTCCCGCGGCATGATTTGATCGGAGTCGATGGCGGCGCGCACGATTTCGAGGGCCGCCGACATGTCGCCACGCATCACGCAGCGGCGAAGCTTGTTTAAGGTAATATCGTACATTGGCTTACCAAAAGAAAAACGAACTTTTCGGATCGAGGTACTCACGCGAGGGCATCTCGGGCACCACGCGCCACACGGTGGCATACTTGGACCACGGCCCGGCGATCTCCCCGTCGAATTTCACCGACCACGGCGCCTCCGTGAGTGGCTTGCGATCAAAGACATGGCGCAGGAATTCCGCATGGCCTTCCTCCCCGGCGAAGTACAAGCACCGGCGCTCGAAGCAATTAGGCACCTCCCGCGCGGCGCTGCGCAGCTTGTAGTAGCCGACGACAAACTCGTTGCGCGCCAGCTCGACCGCCGCCCGCGCGGCCGCCGTCTTGAACGAAGAGCCCGCCGAATACCCGTAGCTCACATGCCCCGCCGCCGACCGGCGAAACAGCACGGCCACTTCGCCGAAACTCGCCCCATGCTCCAAGCGCAGCGCGGTGACGCCCATCATCACATCGCCCACCACGGTCGCGCGCATATGCCCCGACCACCACGAGATGAGCGCCCAGCGCTCCAGCGCCTCGAGTTGCGCGCGCTTGCGGGCCTGCCCTTTGAAGAGCCCGGGAAACGCCGCCATGCCGTTGGTGGAGTTGTCCACATCGAAGCCATACTTCGCGGCCTCCGCCCCTTGGGAAGTTTCATAAAACGCCCAGCGTTCCAACGCCTCGGAAATCGCCATGTGACGCGCGACTTGCGCGGAGCGATTCGAGCCCGTGCCATCCGCATTGCCGTAAACACTCAGCGCCGGCTTGCCCCGGATCAGACCCGGAGCGAGATACGCATTCGCCTGATGCTCATGATGCCCCATCACATCGATCGACCCCGACGAAACCCGCTCAATCGGGCCGCCGTCCTTCGTGAGAATCTCACGATAGTTGATCGCCGCTAGGGAGAACATGGGGAAGAAACCGAGCGGGCTTATTCAGGCTGATTCTGGCTGGCGGGATCGGGCTCAGGGTCTGGCACAATCACACATGCACTGGACGGGCCCTCGTGGAGGACATCACTACCGGTGGTGCGAGCCAGTCCGTCAAATTTTTCAGCAGCGTGAGTTGCGCCCACGAAGAGGAATGTGGTAGAGACCACGGCGAAGGTGAGGGAAATGATCTTTTTCATAGCGCCCTCATCATATCCGACCCAACTTTACGCATCTATCTCGCCGCCTACCGTCCTCACGTCTGATGTCCTACCTTTTAAAAGGTATGCCCCTCTTCGGGGTTTTCTTATTGGCCTTCGCCGGCGCGCTGCGTGCCCAACTCCCCGAACAGGCGCCGCTCTCCTTACTCTATGCCCCTGGCCAACTTCAGGGTGAGACAAATATCGGTCAGCTCGTCCAGACGCCATCAGGCCAGATCATCGCTGCCGGTGAGCGCCTCGGCTACTATACCGAAGGACGGTGGGACTTTCTGCCCGAACCGCGTAAACCCGCCATCCGCAGCCTCTGCATCGACCAAGATTACCTTTGGGTCACTTCGCTCAATGAAATTGGCCGCATCCGCCTCCCCCTTCACGCAGGCAGTCGTTACGAAAAACTTTCGCTTCCCGGAACCGAGGAAGCTGGCGATTTCTGGCACATCGGCCGTTTCGGCGATGACCTGATTGCGACGACCAACCAGTCCGTCTGGATCATCAATCTCGCCACGTACGCGACGAAGGAACTCAAGATCGCTAACCGCGGCCGCCTCGTCATGGTCAACCACGAAGGGAGGCCTGTCGTCACCAACGGCAGCACTCCTCCCCGCGAAATTAAGCAAGGCCAGGCCCTCCCTGTTACCAGCCCCCTGCCTGATCCCAACGACAAGCTGTGGGTGGGTGCTGGCCCCGGTTGGGTCGCCACCGCCCAAGCAGTCTACGTCAAAGAGGGCGACCACTACAAGGTCCTCGCTCGCTACCCGGATACTCCGAAGGACTTTCGGCGTATTTACTCCGCCGCCATCGCTTGGGAAAATCGTATCGTACTCGCGACCTTCAATCAGGGCCTCCTGCTAATCGACCGGGATACCGGTCGGATCGACACGGTCACCAACGCCACTGCGCTTCCGTCGTTCGCCACGGTCTCTCTCCTCGCCGACAAAGCAAATCGACTTTGGGTCGGGACCAACAAAGGGATTAGCCTTTTAGAATCACCCCGCTTCGGCCACGGCGTCGCCACCAAGGACACCGCTGCCTTCGCCTTTCGCCAGGACGGCATCTTTATCAGCTACAGCGACCATGGCGAATATCTCACCGCGCAGGGCCAGCAGCGCACCGACTCTGCCTATCGTTTCCTGCAAACGGGCGCCGGTCCCGTCATCGGTCTTTGGGGCAAAGTCCTATTGGGATCGAAGGAGATCGCTCTATCCAACTCCAACACTGGGGTTCTCGCCGAGCTTCCGAATGGCAACTTACTCGCGGCCAGCGGCGCGCGTCTTTATCACGTTGATCGCCAAGCCGGCCGCGCAGCGCCGCTCGCGACAATAACGCAAGAGCCCTCCGGCATCGTCACCCTCGGCAACCAAGTCTGGGTCGCCACCTTCGATGGCGCCCTTCACCGCTCGCCCCTCACCCCCGACTTCGCGTTCTCAAAAGTCACCACCCTCCCCAACAACGCCGCCGCCACGCTGCATAAGCTCGGCGACACCCTGATCTCCGCCACCGCGAGCAACGTTTATTTCGGCGAGCAATTCCGCGAAGTCGCCAACACCGCCGATCTCCACACCCCGCGGCTCGCCACCACCGCCGATGGCACCCTCTGGCTCCTCGCCGAGCAAGCGCGCGAGTGGCGGCTCGGCCGGTTGCGCCGCACGTCCGATGGCGTCACCTGGGAAACCGTCGAGGCCAAGGGCCTCTCCCTCCTTCCCGAGGTCCACGCCTTCTCCGCGAGTGGCGACCTCGTCATGATTTGCGGCGGCAATTCCATCATCGAGCTCAACACCCGCGAGCTGAAGCCCGCCTACCGCCTCGGCTCGCCGCGCCTGCAGTTTACGTTCACCGATCCTGCGACCGATTCCCCCACCACGGCCGACGCGCCGCCGTCCGAACTCAGCGCCAGTCGCAACAGTCTCACCTTCACCGGCACGCTGCCCTTCGACGAATTCGGCGAACGGCCCAAGATGGAGCGCCGTCTCCTTCCGACGGATACCGCGTGGGTCCCCACCAAGTCCGGCGAAAAAGTCGCCTACCCCGCCCTCTCCTCCGACGACTACACGCTCGAGATTCGCACCACGCACCTCGGCCGCACCGGCGCCACCGTGCGCCATCCCTTCCGGGTCTTGGTGCCATGGTACTGGTCGCGCACCGCGATTGGCGGCTACGCCGTCGGCGCGCTGCTCCTCTCCTTCGCCGGCTATCGCCTTCGCACGCACCAGATTCGCCAGCGCAATGCCGAGCTCGAGCGCATCGTCGCCCAGCGCACCAAGGCCCTCGCCGAGGCCAGCGCCGCCAAGACGGAATTTCTCGCCTCGATGTCCCACGAGATTCGCAACCCGATGAATGGCGTCATCGGCCTCGTGAATATCCTCCGCGAGCAGCAGGCCCTCCCCAAGCAGGCCAATACCCTGCGCCTCCTGCACGGCTGCGCGGAGCAACTCCGCTCCACCGTCGATGACATCCTCGACTTTTCCAAGATCGAGGCGCGCAAGGTCGGCGTCGATATCAGCACCTTCGATTTGCTCGACACCCTCGAGGCCGCCGCCGCCACCGTCGATCCTTCCGGCGGCTCCATCACCTTCGCCGACAAGCCGCCGTCGGGTCTCAGCCTGCGCGGTGACGCCGCCAAGCTCCGCCAGATCTTCGCCAACTACCTCACCAATGCCATCAAGTACGGCGTGCCGCCCGCCGCGCGCGTCAGTACCATTCTCACGCCCGATGGCGACGATCTGATCCGCCTCACGCTCAGCGTCACCAGCACCGGCCCGACCATCGAAAAGGACAAGCTCGATAAACTTTTCGAGAGCTTCACGCGCGGCGAGGATGCCATCGAGCGCAACATCCGCGGCACCGGTCTCGGCCTCGCCATCTGCAAACGCTTCGCCGAGGCCATGGGCGGCGAAGTGGGCGCCGTGAGCACCAACGGCGAGACCACGTTCTACATCAACGTCCCGTTCGAAAAACTCAGCGTCACCGCCGCCGCCCCCGTCGCGAGCGCCGTCGCCCTCGGCAGCCACCACCCCATGACGGCGCGCGCCCTCGCCATCGAGGACGAGGATTACAACCGTATCGTCCTCGGCGACATCCTCGCCAAGATGAATTACACCGTCGACTGGGCCACCACGGGCGCCGAAGCCCTCCAGCTCGCCCGGGAAAATGGTTACGACATCATCCTGACCGACTACCGCCTGCCCGACACCAACGGCGTGGACCTGACGAAGCAGATCCTGAAACTCTGCCCCGACCCGAAGCCCGCCGTCTTTGCCGTCACCGCCTACTCCACCCGCGAGCGCCGCGAGGAGTGCATGAATGCCGGCATGTCCGGCTTCATCAGCAAGCCCATCACGCTCGAGAAGCTGCGCACCACGATCTATAGCTGGGGCGACCGTCAGCTCACGAAGATTTCCCTCGAGGCCTCCAGCCGCCCCGTCCGCGCGGTCCGCCGCTCGGCCGAGATCGAGAATGGCTGGTCCGAGCTGAAGCGTATCGCTTCTGTGAATACGAAGCAGGCCGCCGAGCACGCCCACCGGCTCAACAATCTCTGCCGCGCCACGCACCAGATCGACATCGCCGAGCAGCTCGAGCTCCTCGAAGGCGCCCTCGAGCGCCACGAGCCCACCGGCCAGCTCGTCACCGCGATCGAGCGCCTCCTCCGCGCCTGAGGCCCCCCCTTTCTCTTTCCTCGTTATCTTAATCTTTCTCTCGGCCGTCGCTTTTTTGGCCCCCGAAGAAAGAGCCCGCACCGGCGCCCGCCTTCAAAGGCCCCGCCCACCCGCATCCCCCTTCTCCGCGTCTCCCTGTCTCCGCGTCCCCGCGTCGCCCCTCCCCTCGCACCCCACCCCCAACTCGTCATTCGTAATTCGTCATTCAAGACTGCCGCCGCCCTCACTGCAGCCGCTCCACCGTCGTAAATCCCGCCTTGAGCGCGTACGCCTGCAGCTCCTTCGCCGAGTGCAGGTCGAGCTTGCCCATCACGTTGCGGCGATGAGTTTGCGCCGTGCTCGCGGTCATCCCGAGCGCCGCCGCCGCCTCGGCATCCGAATAGCCCGCGCCAATGAAGCGCAAAAATTCCTGCTCGCGCGGCGAAAGCTTCTTCTCGAAGGAATCGGAAGCACTGGCCATCGCCCGCTGCCGCTCGACAAAGCGCGGGCTGAAAAACGCCCCGCCGGCCGCCACCATCTGGATCGCGGTGAGCAAAATGCGCGGCTCTTCATCCTTGTGCACGAAGCCCTGCACGAAACTCCGGCTCACGCGGTGCACGATGTAGTCCTCGCACGACGACGAAAAGAGCAGCACCGGCACCGAGATTTGCGCCTTGGTCATCTCCTCGATGAAGTCGATGCCATCGCCATCCGGCAGGCGAATATCGAGCAGCAGCAGGTCGACTTTGCGCAGCGTCTCCACGTTGGCGCGCAGGTCCGCCAGCGAACCGGATTCCAGCAGGACCTTGCCATTGCACTCTTCGATGAGGAGGCGCCGCAGCAGGCTGCGAAACATCACTTGGTCTTCGACCAATGCGAATTTCATTAATGTTTTAAGGATGAAAAAATCACTCTCTACGGCGAGAACGATTTGCAAGATTGGGAAAATTTCCCGCTACGAATTATGACGCGAGCGCCATCGCGCGCCGCGGTGCGGTCGCGAGCAGCACCGTGCGCAGATCTTCCGATCGCACCGGTTTCGTGATGAAATCATCCATGCCGGCGGCGAGACATTGCTCGCGGTCCGCCGTGGAAGCGTTGGCGGTGATGGCCACGATCCGCGGGCGCTGCCCGCGCGGCCACTTCGCGCAGATCGTCTTCGCCGCCTCCACGCCATCCATCTCCGGCATCTGGATATCCGTGAGAAAAAGATCGTAGTGCTGCCGCTCCACCGCTTGCAGCGCCTCGAGTCCATTGGCCACCACGTCGGCCCGATAGCCGAGGCGCTGGAGCATGAGCTTCGCCACGCGCTGGTTCACCGGGTTGTCCTCGGCGAGGAGGATCGTGAGCGGATGCCCGGAAGCCAGCGTCGCTTGCTCCGGTACGACAGACGCTGCGCGCGGCGCCGCCCGCCCGTGCAGGATCTCGACCAATAAATCGTACAATGCAGCGGGCTTCGCCGGCTTGTTCACGCAGCCCGAGATCGTCAGTTCCGGCGCAGGTTGCGCGTGGCCCGGGGCGGTGAGCAGCACCAGCGGCATCTCTTTCAGTGCGTTTCGCCGGCGAATCTCCGCCGCGAGGCTCAGCCCGCAGGAGTCCGAACCTTGCGCATCGAGTAGCGCGGCGTCGAAGACTTCGCCCTTGTCGAGCCAGCCCAGCGCTTCCTCGCTGCTTCTCGCGGCGCGCGGCTGCAAGCCCCACGCCACCGCCTGCTGGCACAGCACGCGGCACACCGTCGCATTGTCGTCGACGATGAGGAGGCGGCGTCCTTCCAGTTGCGTCGATCGCCCGCTGGTAAAGGGCTTCAGCGCGGCCGGCGCAGCTTCGGCGGCGATTTCGAAGGAGAATTTGGTCCCCATGCCCTCCGCGCTCTCCACGCCGATGCGACCGCCCATGAGTTCCACGATGCGCTGGCTGATCGCCAGACCCAGCCCGGTGCCGCCGTACTGGCGCGTGGTCGAGGCGTCGACTTGGCTGAAGGTCTTGAAGAGCCGGTCCATCCGGTCGGTGGGGATGCCGATGCCGGAATCCTGCACCGTGAAATGGAGCCGCAGTCCCACGCCTTCGATGCCCGGCACGGTATGCACCGAGAGCAGCACGCCGCCCTGTGACGTGAATTTCACGGCATTACTGATGAGATTCACCATCACCTGCCGCAGGCGCGTATCGTCACCCACGATTTGCTCGGGCACGCCGTCTTCCATGCGGTACACGAGGTCGAGCCGCTTGTCGGCGGCGCGCGCCGCGAGCAGATCGATGGCCGACTCCACGCACTCGCGCAGGTCAAAGGCATGGCGCTCCAGTTCCAGCCGGCCCGACTCGATCTTCGAATAGTCGAGGATGTTGTTGATCAATCCGAGGAGCCCGTCGCCGCTCGACCGGATCGTCTCGGCAAACTCCCGCTGATCTTCCGTGAGCCGCGTGCCGAGGAGCAGTCCGCTCATGCCGATCACCGCGTTGAGCGGCGTCCGGATCTCATGGCTCATGTTCGCCAAAAACTCCGACTTCGCCACCGTCGCCGCCGATGCCTGTTGCGCGAGTTGCTGCGCCCGGTCCAGCGCCGACTCCAATTGCGCATTGAGCTGCTCGACCTCGCCCGCAAAGGAATGCGCCTTCGTCAGCGCCTCCGTCAATTCACCGTTGAGGCGCTCCGCTTCTTCTTTCGCGCGCAGGATCTTCGCCTGCGCGTGGCGCTCGGCGGTGATATCCCAATTGACGCCCACCACGCGCACGGGCCGCCCCGCAGGGTTGCGTTGCACATGCGCGCGGACGCGGACTTCGCGTTCCGCCCCATCGGGGCGCACGATGCGAAATTCCGTATTGAGCGGCGCACGCCCCTCGATCGCTGCGCGGTATTCATTCTCGAAACGAACGATGTCGCCCGGATGGATTCGCTGCCGCCACGCCCGATAGCTTCCGCCAAAGGCCTCGGCGGTGACGCCATAGATCGCGAGCTGGCGCTCGTCCCACGTCAGGCGATTCTGGCCGAGATCGAGATCCCAGATGCCGACCTGCGCCGCTTCCGTCGCGAGGGCGAGCCGCTCGGTGAGCGCCTGGAAGCGCTGCTCTCCGCTCTTGCGATCCGTGATGTCGATGGAGCGTCCCACGATGCGGCCCACCCGTCCTTCACTGTCGCGCAGCGGGGCAAGCCGCGTGAGCCACCATAGGAGCTTCCCGCGCACAAAAAACGGCTCCTCATACTCGATGGCCTCGCCGGCCTTCACGCAGCGGCGGAAATTTCCCGCCATGCACGCCGCCATCTCGGTCGGGATGATCGGTCCGAGTTCCGGCAGCCGCCGCCCGCGAATCTCCTCCGCGCCGATCCCCGTGAGTTTTTCGTAGGCCGGGTTAACTTCCAGGTAGCGAAAATCGCTCTCGGGCAGCACCTCGACGATGAACACGCCGAAATCGACGCTGGAGAAAATGCTCTTCAGCAGGGCTTGGTTTTCCTCGCTCACCTGCTCCGCGTGTTTGCGCTCGGTGATATCGGTGATGAGCCCGTGCCAGACCACCGTGCCATCCGCCTCGCGCTCCGGCACCGCATCGCCCAACAGCCAGCGCACCGAGCCATCCTCGTGAAGTGCCCGGTATTCACATTCCCATGACGTGAGGGTCAGCGCCGATTTATCGATCGAGGCGGCCACCCGCTCCCGGTCTTCGGGATGCATCCTTGCCGTCACACACGAGGCATCGTGCACCACCGCTTCGGGGGAAAGGCCGTAAATCTCGCGAATGCCCTCGCTCACAAAAGGGAAATGCCGCGTGCCATCCACGCGCTGGCGAAATTGAAACACCATGCCGGGCACCTGCGCCGCGATCTTGCGCAACCGCGCGTCAAACTCCCGCTGCCGCGCCTCCGCCTGCCTTCGCTCGGTGAGATCGCTCGCGATGCAGAGATAGCCCGTCACCCGGCCGCTCCGCTCTCGCATCGGCGTGATCGAGAGCCGCACCGGCACCCGCGCCCCACCCTGCCGCAGCAAAGTCCAATCCCGGTCCTGGGGGGCGCCCGCGAGCCGCGCGCCGCCGATCACAATCTCAAAACTCGAAACGTCGCCCGGCCCCGCCCCTAACTCCGCCGCCCGGTCCCGCAGCTCCGCCGCGTCATGCAGCGCCACCAGCGAGAGGCGCCCCACGACGTCGGCCGCCCGGTAGCCGAGGAGGCGCTCGGCCCCGTGGTTAAAGGTTTCGATGAGGCCGCCGCTATCGGTCGAGATCACGGCGTGGGCCGCATGCGCCAGCACCGTTTGGTTCAGCATCTCCTCGCGCCTGCGCTGCCGTGACCGCCACGCCAAGCCGACCCCGCCCGCCACGACACTGATCGTCAGCGCCACCAGCGCGGCCCCGAGTTGAAAGGAAGCATCGTCCAGCGCCGCCAGCCGGCTGACCCCGAATGTCGAGGTCACCCACAGTCCGCCTGGCACCACGGCACCGAGCAAAAGCAGGCTGCCGATTCGTCGTCGTTTTCTGGCTGCGGGCATGAAATGGAGAAGGCGCGCCGATTAATCACCGGCGCGCCTGAGGGCGTCACGGGCGACGCACCGATTAGTTAAGAGGATTGGCTGACGTTATGGGTTGTCGCGAAACGACAGCTCCGACTCACCGTCACTCGCCGCCGTCGGTTGCCCGCGGTGGAGTTGCAGTGACGCGCTCGGAGCGGCCTTGGGCGCTTTTTCGTGGCCCGGGCTGTGATTCGAGGTTGCGGGCTGGCGGGCGGCACTGCGCGCCGGACGCGCCGGGCTTTGGACCGTCGCCCCCGCGACGGCTTCCACGGTGTCACCACCGCGAGCCATGCGCATGAGCTCAGCGACCGCGAGGCGGACCTGTTCCGCCTGCGCCTTGAGTTCTTCGGAAGCCGCCGCGGATTGCTGCGAGAGAGCCGCATTGCCCTGCGTGATCTTGTCCATGCTCGCGACGGCAGTGTTGAGCTGGCCGATGCCCTCGCTCTGCTCGTGGGACGACTGCGCGATCTCACCGATGCGTTCGTCGAGCTGGCGGGTCTTTTCCACGATGGCCGCGAGATTCGAAGCCATCTTCTCACTGATGCGGACGCCCTGCTCGCTCTTCTCGGTGGAGGCGGAAATTTTCTCCGCCGTCTCCTTGGCCGCACCGGCGCAGCGCTGCGCGAGGTTGCGCACTTCGTCGGCGACGACCGCGAAGCCGAGGCCCGCTTCTCCGGCGCGGGCGGCTTCCACCGCCGCGTTGAGGGCGAGGATGTTCGTCTGGAAGGCAATCTCGTCGATCGTCTTGATGATCTTGGAAATTTCCACGCTCGCGCCCTTGATCGCGCTCATCGCGGCTTTCATCTGCTCCATGTCGGCGGCGCCGGCATCGGCCGTCTGGCGCGCTTGGTTGGCGAGGCCCTTGGCGTCCTGCGCATTTTCGGAATTGCGCGTGGTCATGCTCGCCATCTCGTGCAGGGAGGAACTGGTCTCTTCCAGCGAGGCGGCCTGCTGCGTGGCGCCTTCCGCCATTGAGGAGCTGGCCTGGGCGACTTGCGCCGCCGAGCCGTTTACCTTCTCCGACTCCGAGGCCAGGCGTCCGGCGACGGTCGTGATGCCCCGCGTGACACCGCGCGTGATCATCCACGCGACGATCGCCCCGAGCGCCAGACCGACGATCGTGACCGTCGTCACGATCAATTCATTACGGGTCTGGTCGGCGCGCGAACGCTGCTCGATGTCGCCCTGCAAATCGTGCACCGCGCTCTTCACCTTCACCAGTGCGGCGGTAAATTCGGGCGTCACCTTGTTGATCCGCTCAGCGACGATCTTGTCCCGGGCTTGCTTGCCCGCGATGATCTGCTCGAGCCCCTGCCCGTAGGCCTGCGCGGCTTTTTGGATCGCGGAGATGAGCGCCTTCTTGGCGTCGTCTTTCAGCGTCGCATCGAGCTTCTCCATCTCGGCCTGATCTTTTTCCATTTTCTGGATCTGCTTCACCGTGATGGCGAGCGAGGCGCCCGCAGCGGTGGCCCGCTTGGGATCGCCAGTGAGCAGGTACCCGTTGACGAGGCTGGAGCACTCGAAATAGGCCTTCAGGCCATTCGAGATTTGAAACGCCGCATTGGTATCACCCTGCGTCTGCGCCTGGCCGAGCATTTGCTGGAGGCCTTCGGAGATCGTCTTGCCCTGCGGGGCGATGACGTCGTTCTCCACTGCGTCGGAGGCCTTCTGATTCGCCACGAGATCGGCAAACGCCGCCGTGTACGCATTCAGGAGCTCGCGCGCCTTGGCGATCTGCGCCGCCCGGCCCGGCTCGACGATGACCTTCGTCGCGGCGTTGAGCTGATTCTCGAGGTTCTTCCGCGCGGCCTCAAAGTCCGAGACGTCCTCGGCCGATGAACTCGCGAGGAATTCCGTGAGCTGAAGCTTCAACTCCTGCATCGAGGACTCGAGCGTGGCGGCCGTGTACGTTTCCTCGGCGCTCGCCGCAAACGTGGTGAGCCGCGTGCCCGCCCCGCCCAAGGCGGAGTGCGAGAGAACCGCGACCAACGCGAGCAAGGCGAAGAGCAGACCGAAGCCGAGGGTGATTTTTTTGCCAATCGTCAGATTTTTCATGGACAGGTGCGGACTACAGCTTTCAGCGGAAGGAAGGGCGGGAACGGAGAATTAGCTTTCGAACACAAACTTGATCGGGATCGAGACGCGGGTCGCGACCGGGTTGCCGTCCTGCTTGGCCGGCTTGAATTTCCACTTCTTGAGCGCCGCGAGCGCCGGCTGCTCAAACGCGCCATTGCTGGATTTTTCGATCTCGGGATCGACGACATTGCCCTGCACGTCGATGGTGCACTTCACCATGACGACGCCGGAGACGCCTTCGCGGCGCAACTCCATCGGGTATTCCGGGGCGACCGTGCGCACAGGCACCGGCGGCTCTTTGGTTTCAGCCAAGGCGACCGGCGCGGAGGCGAGGAAGCAGGCGAGGGACAGGTTAACTAGGATGTTTTTAATCTTCATGATCGGGTTTGGTGCAATCGTTGCGGTTGAATAGAAATGGGACCTCGCGAACGAAATCGGCACCGCCTTGATGCACTTGAGTAGATTAACGAACTTTACCCCCGGGAGTTTACCTCAAGTCCAACCGGGAGGCGCCGATTATATATTCATAACCATGCGCAGCCCTCATACCCCCGGCATCACAAATGCCGGGGCTAAACTCATTCCCATTGCCGCCGCGCCGGCCTCACGCTACCCCTTGCTGCGGTATGATGCTGGAAGATAAACTGCGCCGCGCTGCGGCTTGGGCCGGGCTCGGTGCGGCTGTGCTCGGGATTGTGAGCCTGCTCACTTCGCCCGCGCTACCTCTCATTTCCGTCCTCCTGGGACTTGGGCTCGCCCTCGCGGGTGCCAGTCTCTGGGTGGATTACAAATCCCGCCTCTCCTGGGCTCGACCGGTCTTGGGCGCGCTCGCGCTCGGGTGCGCCTTGGGCATCCTCGGCCAACTCGCCGCCACCGGCCAGCTCACCGCGGCCCGACTGCTCTTTCGCGAAGGGGAACACACCTCCGCAGACCTTCCCGTCCGGCCCCTGCCCCACGCGGCGATTCTTCTCACGCTCGCTGCCATCGGGCTGCTCATTTTGCGGCCTTCGGTCATCCGGATTAAACGCCCGCTCTCCTCGCTGCTCGCCTCCGTGGTGGTCGCCGCCGCCATCGCCGCCCTCCTCGTCAAAGCCCTCGGGGCCTTCGTGAGCTTCGCTCGCCCGCTGCAACTGCCGCCGGTCATTGCGCTCGGATTATTTCTCGTGGGCGTCGGCGTGATGCTTGCCCGCCCGAACCACCAGTTGTTTCGCATCATCTTTTCGCAGACGCCCGCGGGAGCACTCGCGCGCCGCCTCTTCTTCGGCGTCACGATCCTCCCTGCCACCCTGATCGGGCTCATCGTGCTCGCGATGCAGTATCAATTCATCCAGCTGCACTATGGCGTCGTGCTCCTGGTGTTTGTCTTGATTCTCTCCGGGCTGTTGCTCGCGTTTCTCTCGGCGGAGACCGCGGTGATCATCGACTCCCGTCGCGAGGAGGCCGATCAATCGCGGCTGCTGCTCACGGCGCGCCTCCAGGAGCAGGCTTCGCAACTCCAGGAAACGGTCGCCCTGCGCACGCGTGAGCTTCGCGATGCCAATGCCCACTTGCGCGCCGTCGCCGAGTCCAACGCCCGGCTCGCGCTCGTCGCCCACAACGCGACCAATGGCGTGGTCATCTCTGGCGCCGATGGTCGCATCGAATGGGTCAATGCCGCCTTCCACGCCATCACCGGCTACGCCCTCGACGAGGTAAAGGGCCAGAAGCCCGTCGAGATTCTCATCGGCGACGGCACCGATCCCGCCGCCGTCGCGCGCCTGCGCGAGGCCGAGCGCACCGGCCAGCCGTGCAAAGTCGAAATCCTCAACTACACCAAGCAGAAGCGTCCCTTCTGGCAGGTCGTCGACCTTCAGCCGGTCCGCGACGCCGCCGGCCGTATCATCAACTTCATTACGATCCAGACCGATGTCACGGAAAGCCGTGCGGCCACCGAGCGCTTGCAACAGCTCAACCAGCGTCTCGAGCTCGCCACCCGCGCCGCCACGCTCGGTGTCTGGGAGTGGGATGCCGTGACGAAAACGAACCAGTGGGATGATCGCACCCTGGAGATTTACGGAGTAAACCGCGCCGACTTCCGCGCGAGCGCCGACGATTGGTCCACGCGCCTCCATCCCGATGACCGCGCCGCCGCCGTCGCCGCCGTGCAGCGTTTCATGGCGGGCGAGATGGAGCTCGATCACTCGTTTCGCATCCTGCGGGCCAGCGATGGCGAGCTCCGCTACATCCGCTCTCGCGCCATCGCGCAGCGCGACGCCACGGGCAGCCTGATTCGCATCATCGGCACCGAGCGCGATGTAACGGCGGAGCAAGGGGCGATCCATCAAACAGAGGTGCTCAACGAGCGCCTGCGTCTCGCCCTGCGTTCCTCCAACTTCGGCGTGTGGGAGCTCGATATCGCGAGCGACCGTCTGACGTGGGATGACCGCATGTTCGAAATCTACGGTCTCAATCGCAGCAGCTTCGATGGTTCGCGTACGCAGTGGCGAGCGGCCCTGCACCCGGAAGATGCCGCCGCCGCGCAGGAAAGCGTGCGCCGCGTGCTGAAGGGCGAGGTCCCCACCTACGATACCGAGTTTCGCATCGTTCGCACGGACGGCTCAATCCGCCACATCGAGGGGCACGGGTATTTGCAGCGCGATGCCGATGGCCTGGCCGTCCGTCTCGTCGGCTTGAACCGCGACATCACCGGCGAGCGTAAGCTTCAGCAGGCCCTCGATCTCGCCGAACAGCGCTGGCAGCTCGCGCTGGAGAGCACCAACGACGGCGTGTGGGATTGGGATATGCCCAGCGGCACTCTCTATCACGACGAGCGCTGGGCGCGCATGATCGGCTACGAGCCGCAGGAGATTTCCTCCAGCATCGAGGCGTGGCGCCAGCTGGTGCATCCCCAGGATTTGGCCGGTTGCGAGGCCGCCGCCCGCGAACACGCCGAGGGCCGCATCTCGTTTTATCAGTGCGAATATCGCATGCTCGCCAAGACCGGCGAGTGGAAGTGGATCCTCGACCGCGGCAAAGTCGTCACGCGCGCGCCCGATGGCCAGGCCCTCCGCATGGTCGGCACACATACGGACATCACCGCCCGCAAGGAACTCGAGGAGCGCGTGCGCCGCACCGAATCACTCAACCGCCAGGTCAGCCGCATCGCGCTGATCGGCGGCTGGGAACTCAACCTCGAGACGCACGAGATCATCTGGTCCGAAGGCACCTTCCGCATTCACGAAGTCGAGGACACCCAGCGCCAGCCCACCCTCGAGGAGGCGCGCGCCTATTATCCGCCCGAGGCGTTGGTGACGATCGATGCGGCCCTCTATACGCGCACGCCAGCTGAGCCATCGTTCGACTTCGAGTTGCCGATGACGACGGCCAAGGGCCGGCGCATATGGGTGCGCGTGCTCGCCCAAGCGCTGTTTCGCGATGGCAAAGCCGTCTTGCTCCAAGGCGCCCTCCAGGACGTCACTGCCCGTCACGAAAGCGAAGAAGCCCGCCGCGAACTCGAGGGGCAGCTTTTCCAAGCGCAGAAAATGGAAACGCTCGGCACCCTCGCCGGCGGCATCGCCCACGATTTCAATAATCTCCTCACCGGCATCATCGGCTACCACGAACTCGCGGCCGATTCGCTCGATGAGGATCATCCCGCGCGCATGTGCCTCACGGAGGCGCGCAATGCCAGCCTGCGCGCCCGCGAGCTCGTCGAGCAGATCCTCACGTTTGGCCGCCAGTCCGCCGGCGGGGGCCACACCCCGCTCGATGTCTCGCTCGTCGTCGAGGAGGCGCGGCGCTTCCTCCGCGCCACGCTGCCTGCGACGATTATCATCGAGCAACGCATCGCGCCCTATTGCCCCAATGTGCTGGGCGATGCCACGCAGATTCACCAGGTCCTCCTCAATCTCGGCTCCAACGCCGCTCATGCGATGCGTCACCACGGCGGCGCGCTCACGATCTCCGTCGAGCACACCGAGGTCACGCCCGACCTCGCGGCCTCGCTCGGCGGCCCGGCCGCCGGCAGTTACGTGCGGCTCTCGGTCAGCGACACCGGCCACGGCATGGATGAGGCGACGCGGCGGCGGATCTTCGATCCGTTTTTCACCACCAAGAATACGCGCGAGGGCACGGGCCTCGGCCTCGCCGTCGTCCATGGCATCGTCCGCGCCCATCGCGGTGCCATCGATGTGGAAAGCGCACCCGGCGCGGGCTCGACCTTCCACATTTACCTTCCGGCCGCGACTGAGGAGACCACGCGCAACGATGCCGATCTCTCGGGTGCGCCGCGCGGCGCCGGTGAGTTTATTTGCGTCGTCGACGACGAGGAAGTCGTCGGCAGTTGCACCAAGCTCGTGCTCGAGAGCAAGGGCTACCGGTCCATCGTCTACGGCTCGTCTGAGCAATGTCTCGAGGCGCTCAGCGCTGATCCCACCCGCTGCGCCCTCCTCGTCACCGATCAGACGATGCCCGGCATGCAGGGCACGGAACTCGTCGCCACGTTGCGCAAGCTCAACCCCGGCCTCCCCGTGGTCATCATGTCAGGCTACTTCTCGAAAATCGCGCCGCACGTGCTCGATGAACTTGGGCAAGTCGAACTGCTCGCCAAACCCTTTACCACGGACGAACTCGCCCACGCCGTCCACCGGGCGCTACATGGAGACTCTGGCGCTTTAGCTTAAAGCCCCATCCGTCCCGGAGTGCCCGAGGCGGCCTGCGCCAGTGCGCTGCGCCGCTGAACAAATATTGCAAGCGGCCTGCATCCTACTCACGGTGGAAAGTATCGCCGTGAAGTTCCTTCCCGCAGCCCCACCATGAGCGCCGCCACCCTTGCCACGAGTGTGGTCGATGTCCTCATCGTCGATGATAATCAATCGTTGTGCACGATCCTCGCCGAATTTCTGGAAATGAGTGGCTATCGCACCGCTATCGCCCACGACGGGAGGCAGGCCATCCGTACTCTCGAGCAGGCGAATGTACGCATTTTGCTCACGGATATCTTCATGCCCGAACTCGATGGCATCGAGCTGATCATGCATCTGCGCCGGCTCGAGCAAGCGCCGGAGATTTTGGCGATGTCGGGCTATAATAGCGCTAACGCGAAGCCGTTTTTGGACTCGGCGCGCCTCCTCGGCGCCCAGAAAATATTCATGAAGCCCTTCTCGCTGGCCGATCTGCTCGCCTCCGTCGAGCAGCTCATCGGCAAGCCGTCAGCGGAAACCTGAAGCGAGGGCGCAAAAAAACGCCGACTTTTGATCGGCGTCTCTGAGGGCAAAACTCGTCTGCGGGATTAGTTGCCCAGCAGCTTCAACACGCTCTGGGGCGTCTGATTGGCCTGCGCGAGCATCGAGGTGCCCGACTGCACGAGGATATTGTACTTCGCGTACTGGGTGGATTCGTCGGCGACATCGACATCGCGGATGCGGGAGATCGCGGACGAGAGATTTTCGTACTCCACCTGCAGCGTCGTCGAAGCGAGTTCGAGACGGGACTGCGCAGCGCCGAGCGTGGCGCGCTGGGTGGCGACGTGCTGGATGGAGTCCGTGATCTTCTGGATCGAGTCGGCATCGGTGGACTTGAGCGTGTAGTTGCCCGAGGAATCCTGCTTGATCACTTCGAGCATCGCACCGGTGCGAAGATTGGACTCGGAGATTTTCATGTCCTGACCGACGGCCTGGCCGATGGTGACATTGAGCC
Organism: Opitutaceae bacterium; assembly: GCA_965227745.1. Taxonomy (GTDB): domain Bacteria; phylum Verrucomicrobiota; class Verrucomicrobiia; order Opitutales; family Opitutaceae; genus GAS368. Next base: position 2,854,402 of record OZ245769.1, read on the forward strand.
CGGAGGGATTGGAGCCAAAGAGCACGATGCCGTTAAACGCGCCGAGGGGCGAATCGACATCGGCCGTGCCGCCGATCTCGGAAGTCTTCCCGCCGACGGTGGCGCGGACTTGGTCCTGCAGGGCCGTGAACTCCTTTTGATAGAGGTCCACGTCACTTGGATTCTTCGTCACGTCCTTGGCCAGGATTCCGAGCTCGCTCATGCGCGAGAGGATCTTCGTCATGCCGCTCATGAAGCCGTCGGCGGTCTGCACGTACGAGACGGCGTTCTGCACATTGGTCGTGGCGGCTTTGACGCGCTTGCCCTGTGCATCGAGCTTTTCGGAGACGGCGAGACCGGCGGCGTCGTCGGAGGGATTGACGATCTTGGAGCCGGATGAGAGGCGGGTGAGGGAACGCCCCAGCATTTCCTGGCTGTGGTTCAGGTTGCGGGCGGAGGCGAGGGCCTGGATGTTGGTATTGATGACGCTCATGGGTGTGACGGTCGGGACGGACGTTTGTGATTAAGGTTTGACGGCGGGCGCCGATGTGGGGGCGGCGACCGGCTTGGGGAGGACGGGCAGCGCGCCCGGCTTGGGCGAACGCACGGCGGCGGCGTGATTGCTCGCGGTGATGGCGGAGAGGACTTCCTTGCGGAAGATCGCGATGTCACGCGGCGCCTCGATGCCGATCTTCACCACATCGCCGTCGATGCGGGAGATGCGAATCTCGATCGAATCGCCGATGACGATCGATTCATTTATTCTGCGGGAGAGTACAAGCATGGCGGGTGGCTCAGGCTGTGCGGACGGCTTGGGGGACCGACTGCGGGTTTTCGAGGAGCGGGTGCTGCGGGCTGTAGCGCGAGTAGTTGGAAATCACCAACTGGCGTCCGACGCGGGTGCGGCGATTAACGACGAGCGGACCGATCAGATTCACGGTCGCCTCGACCGGGCTCTGCTTGATGAGCGTGACGATATTCAGGATCATCGCCTCCGCCGGCGTGGTGATGCCCAGATGCTCGACATCGCTGTCGAAGATCTCGGGCTCATAGCCGGGGACGAGGCCGCCGGGCTCGATCACGATGAAGTGCAGCTGGTCCGCGGTATCGGGATCGCTCAGCTTCATCCACAGGAAGGGCAGGTGATCCGGCAGGTAAAGCAGCTCAGCGCGCTTGTAAGCGCCGAAGCCGATGAGGCCCTGCGGGAGGATGAGCTCATTGGCGGGCGGCGTATCGAAATCGGTCGGATAGAGTTCAGGAAAGACTTTCATGGTGCGGCGGGTTTAGCGGAGATAATCGAGAATCGAGATCTTCATGATGGTGGCGGCGGACTGGAGGGCGGCTTGGTAGGCGGTCTGGGTCTGATTGAGTTTAACGATGGTGGACGGGAGATCGGCTTCGACCTCGCCGGAGACGAGTGACTGCAGGCTGAGCGAACGGTCGCCGAGCTGGACTTGGCTGGCCTCGATGCGCGTCTGCACCCCGCCATGCTCGGCGAGCGCGGAGACGAGGAGATCCTCCGAGCCCACCAACTTGGTCTGCGTCGCCGTCACGGCGGTCGAGTCGTTGGCTTGCAACGCATCGCGCATGGAGACGAGTTGGTTCAGAAAATCGCGGAGGCCAAGGTTGGTCGCGCCATCGGTCGTGGGCGCGAGGCTGGTGTTTTCCGAAATCGGAATCGAAGCCCGGTTGGAGTCGCCGGCGTAATCGACCTCCGTCACCTGCCCGGCGGCATTGCGCGTAGCGACAAAAGGCGCGGTCCCGACGGCGGTGCCGGCGTAGAGATAATCATTGCCGAAGCGACTGTTCGCCAGTTGCACCGTCTGCTCGATGAGTTGGTCGACTTCACTGGCGTATGCCTTGGAGGCGGCCGGGCTGATCGCACCCGCGCCGAGCGTGCCGATTTCCGAAGCGCGATCGGAGACTTTTTTAATCGCCTGCAAACCCGAGTACGAGGACTGGCTGAGATTCAACGCCCGCGAGGCATTGGTCTGAAATTGCGCCACCTGGCGCTGCGCGCTTTCGAGATTGAGCACGCGCCCCACGGCGGCGGGATCGTCCTCCGGATTCGTGATTCGGAGTCCGGTGGCGACTTGATTCTGCAGCTTCGCCTGCTGGCTGCCCAGCGTTTGAATCTGCCGGACCATTCCCTCGGAAACTGAATTGGTAGAGATGCGCATGAGGAGGGCGGGGTTTAGCGACCGAGATTGTTCACGACTTGATCGAGCAACTGATCGACCACGGAGAAGACTCGCGACGAGGCTTGGAAAGAGCGCTGGTACTTCATGAGGTCCGCCATTTCCTCGTCGAGCGAGACGCCGCTGACCCCATCACGCTGCGAGCGGACCAGCTTCTCGATGTTGGATTGATCGTCGACCCGCGCATTGGCCCCGAGGAGCGCCTGGCCGAGGTTGCTGACGGAGTTGCTGTAGAAATTGCCGAGCGTGCCATCGACGCTATCGGGCGGCGTGCCACTGGTGGAAAACGTGCGCGTCGCGAGCGCCGAGATCGCGAGGGCGATGGTATTGTCTCCGGCCGCGCCCCGATCGCTCGCCTTCAACGAGGTGGCCGTGACGCTCGGGTCGAGGCTGATCGAGCCGGCGGTGGTGCCAGTCGCCTTGAAGAAATCACCCGTGGTGCCCGTGGGATTATACGCGGCGTTGACCGAGGTGACGAGTTGGCGGGCGAGCAAATCGAGATTGCTGCGCAGACTCTGCACGGCGCCATCGCGCGCAGTCAGCGAGCCCTTGATCGAACCCGAGGAAAGCGCGAGCGGCGTCGCGGGCGAGCCGGCCGTGATCTGCGTGCCATCGAACGCCACCGTCCCCTGCACATTCGCGAGATCGACGAGCACCACATCATTGCCCGCGCCATCCTTCGCGACGACCTGCACCTGGCCATCGGTGGCATTGTGCAACTCGACGGGCAGCTTCGCGGCGAGCTCTTCCAAGCGAGCCTGGCGTTGATCGCGGAGATCGACGGCGGTGCCGGGCGCATTGATCTCGAAGCGACCGATCTGGCCGTTGAGGTCGGCGATGGCCTTGAGGAGCGTGTTAACTTTGCTGACGTCGGTGCCGACTTGCGCATCGAGATCGCTCTGCACCTGCCCGAGACGCGAGTCGGCGAGTTGGAAACGATCGGTGAGCAGCGTCGCGTTTTGCAGGAGCGACTGCCTCACGCCGACATCCGTCGGACTCGCCGCGAGGCTTTGGAAGGAGTTGAAAAGCTGGTCCATCGCGGCACCGAGCCCGTTCGATGAGGACGACGAGGTGTCGCTCGCATTCGTGGCGCTGATCGACTGGCCGAGGCCGGCCTGCGCGCGCTGATACGCGGCCTGCTCCGCTTGAAAGGAAGACGTGAGCGAGATCTCGCGCATGACCTGGCGGTCCAGCAGCGAGTCGCGCATCTGCTCCACGCCGAGCGCCTCGAGGCCGAGACTCTCCGCTCCCGTCGACGTGACCACCGTGCCGCGATCCCCGTAGATCACCCGCTGCCGCGCGTACGAGGTGTTGTTGACGTTCGCGAGATTCTTACCCGACGTCTCGAGCGCACGGCTGTGCGCATTGAGCGCCTTGACCGTGTTATTGAGCGTGGAGAAGAGACCGGACATGGAAGGTGAAGATTTGCGAGGCGTGAAACCGAGTGGGCAACTTAGCCCGCGGCGCGGAGCGTCGAGGCCGAATGCGCGGTGGCGACGGAGACCCGACCACCGGGCGAGTACGTTTTCGTGAAGGAATTCGGGCGGAGGTGAGACAACGTCTCCTGGTGAACTTCGACGGCCCGCGAGAGCAGCGAGTGATTGTGGCGGCTCGTGCGGCGGACCCGGTGCAGGAGCGCGTTGACCTCGTTGATCAGCGCCTCGATGAGCGGCTGCGCATTGGGCTCGATCAGTGGGATGAGCGAGCGGAGGGACGAGGTCGACGGGCGCTCATTCTCGATCGCAAAGCTCGCGACGGCCTGTTCGCGACGGGTGCGCGACTCGGCGAGCGTGCGCACGTGATGTTCGATCTCGCCCGCGAGCTGGAGGACGACGGTGGCGTTGCGATCAAAGAGCGCGCGCTGCTGCGCCTCGAACAGCGAGAGGAGGCCGCCGTAATCGGCGAGTTCGGTGCGGAGACACTCCGCGATAAATTCCCAATGAGTGGTCGTGGTCATGACTTCGCCGGGGTGGACGTTTCTTCCGTAACGGAGGCGGCGGCTGGAACGCCACGAGGAGTGAGTTGTTTTTCAAGCAAACGGCCCAGGCCGAGGCCGGGACCGGACGTGAGCTGCTGGGCGAAACTATCGGTGAGCATGTCGCCGTACACATTGGCCGCCGCGCCGCCGCCGGAGGAACCCTCCGAGCCGAGCATGGAGGACATCGTCTTGCTGAGGAGCTGGCGGACGAGAATGGCCTCGAACTGCGAGGCGACAGCCTTGCGCTGCTCGTCGGCGCCAGCCGTGCGGAGCGCCGCGCCGGTGAGCGGCTTGCGATGCACCGGCGCGCCGCGGCTCGAGGAGAGCTCGGCGATCTGCGAGACCGAGCCGGGCGAAGAGGGATTGGCGATGGCGGCGACGTTCATGGCTTAGTTGATGACCAGTTCGGCCTGGAGGGCGCCGCTGCGCTTGAGCGTTTGGAAGATCGCCATCATATCGCGCGTGGAGACGCCGAGCGCATTGAGCGCAGCCGCGAGGCGTTCGATGGTCGGGGGCTCACTGAGAACCGTGAAACCGCCCTTGCCCTCGTTGACCGCCGTTTGCGTGCTCTGCACGGGAGCGGTCTGGCCGTTGCTAAAGGCATTGGGCTGGCTGACGCCCTGCTGGTTGGTGACGGTGATGGTGAGCGAGCCGTGCGCGATGGCGACCTGCGACACGCGCACGGTGGACGTCGCGACAATCGTGCCCGTGCGCTCATTGATCACGATGCGGGCGAGCGTGTCCGTTGTGCTCTCGATCTGGCCGAGGTCGGCGATAAAGGCCACATCGCGTCCGCGATAATTGGCGGGCAATGTGACGCTGACGGTCGCCGCATCGACGGGACTCGCCATGCCGGGCCACTGCGTATTGATCGCATCGGCCATGCGGGAGCAGGTCGTGTAGTCGGGATTGTGAAGGAGGAGGCGGACGGTGTTGTCGCGCACAAACGTCGCCGGGATCTCGCGCTCCACGATGGCGCCGCTGGAAATATTACCCACGGTCGGGTGATTTTTTTGCACCGTCGCCCCGCCCGCTCCACCGGAGCCGCCGAGGAAACCGCCAATGGCGACGGGCCCCTGAGCCACCGCGTAGACGCGCCCATCGGCACCAATCAACGGAGTCTGGAGCAGCACGCCGCCCTGCAGCGTCTTGGCATCGCCCATCGAGGCGACATTGACGTCGATCTTCGAGCCGGGCTTGAGGAAGGCCCCGATCTCAGCGGTGATCATCACCGCGGCGACATTCTTTGCCTTGATATCCGTCGGGTTCACGGTGAGCCCGTAACGCTGGAGCGTGTTGGCCACGGAGCGAAGGGTCGTCGCGGCGTTGCTGTCGCCTTCGCCGGCGAGGCCGACCACGAGGCCGTAGCCGACGAGTTGATTGTCGCGACCGCCCTCGACGAGCGCGAGATCCTTGACCCGCGAAGCGTGAAGCATACCGGCCGAAAAAACCGAAATGAGCGATCCCACCAGCACGCGCGTTGCGGTGCGGAAGAGAGAAAATTGACTGGTGGTGGTGAACATCATGTTCGGTGGAATCCGTTCCAAATCCTACGAGCGAAAAAACGTCGTGCGGCTTAGAAGGGGCGGAGTTGTTCGTAGACCTTGGAGAGCCAGCCGCGCTTCTGCGCATCGGTGAGCGCGCCCTCGGCGTAGAACTCGACGCGCGCGTCGGCGATATTGGTGGAGACGACACTATTGTCGCGGGCGATGTCATCCGGGCGGACGATGCCGTGCAGCACGACGTACTGCGTCTCGCCGGAGAACGTGACGACGCGCACGCCCTGGATCACGAGATTGCCGTTGGGCAGCACATCGGTGACGAGCACCGCGGCGCGGGCATTGAGGCTCTGGGAATTGCTGACGTCGCCACCGCCGGAGTAGGACGACTTGCCGGTGGCCGACATGCCGGGCAGCTCGCCCTTGTGCACGCCGAGGCCGGTGTAGAGAAATTTGCCGATCGCATCCTCGAGCGAGGAGTCGCGCGAGGATTTCTTGCTCTGCGAACTCGACGCCACGGCGGATTCCGCGACGACGATGGTGACGATGTCGCCCGTGGTCGCGGCCTTGCGGTCGGCAAACATGCTCGCCTGCGAACCCTTGCCCGCGGAGGGCCAGAGGGAGTCGGCATACATCGCCGGCACGCCGAGCGTGAACGCGAGCAGGAGATTAAAAGCGGACTTGGACACGGTTTTCATCGACGACAATGGCGGCGAAATTTTTCTGCGACTCGGGGTTGCGGATGGTGACGGTGTCGCCCTGCGCGCCATTTTCCATGGCGAGGCCCTTCATCGTGACGACGAGGAGGCCGGAGGCGGCGGAGACTTCGACGATCTCGCCCTTCTTCACGAGCGGTCGGCGTGTGATGTCGCGCCAGGTGAGGAGGCGGCCGGCGGTGACGGCGCGAGCGTAAACGAACGAGCGGTCGCCCACAGACGCGGGCACCGCATCACGCTCGCGCAGGAGATCGACGCGGCGAACTTCCAGCGTGGCGGGATCAAACGTCGCGCCCACGGTCGAAGGCTGGCGGGCGGCCCACGCATCGCGCCAGAGCGAAGCCCGCAGCACGAGGGTGCCGTCGGACGAGGTGGAGACTACCTTGCGATCCGCGGTGATGCGGATGCGGACGAGCATCGAGGCGGAGGGGAGCGAAGGAAACTCGATGATGGCGATATCCCAAGCCGACGCGACCTGGGCGGGGGCCGTCCAAGCGCGGAGCAACTCGAGCTGCAGCTCACCATCGAGGTTAAAGTGGGCGGAGAGTTCTTGCGCGACCGTCGCGATCAGGCGCTCGCGGGTGAGTGCCGTCGGCGTGGCGGCTTCGGCGGGCGTGGCGGTCGTGGCGAGTTCGCGCAGCGCGGGCTCGGCGCGGAGGAGCGTGATCGCGGCGAGGAGCGCGACGACGACGTGAAAGAGGAGAATGGTACGGAGAAAGCGCATCGCGATTATCGTTTCATGTTGGCGATGTTCTGGAGCATCTCGTCGGACGTCTGGATCGACTTGCTGTTGATCTCGTAGGCGCGCTGCGCGACGATGAGATTCACCATTTCCTCGACGATGTTGACGTTGGAGGACTCGATGTACCCTTGAATGGTGGAGCCGAAACCCTGCTCGCCCGCCTGCCCGAGTTCAGGCGTGCCGCTGGCGGCGGTCTCCTCATAGAGATTGCCACCGAGGCTGCGGAGACCGGCGGGATTCGCGAAGCGCGCGAGTTGGAGGCGGAATGACGTGCTGCCCGCCGTGCTCTGCACCGTGACCTGGCCGTTTTCCGAAATGGAGATCGAGCTCGCACCGGGCGGGATCGGCTGAAAGCCGCTGAGCACCGGGAGACCATCGACGGTCACGACCTGGCCCTGGGCATTCAGCTTAAAGGAGCCATCGCGCGTGAAGCCGATGGTGCCATCGGGGCGCTGCACCTCGAAAAAGCCATCGCCCTGAATCGCGATATCGAGCTTTTCGCCCGTCTGGTTGAGCTGGCCCTGCGTGAACACCTTGGACGTGGCGGCGACGCGTGAGCCGTTGCCGACTTCGACGCCGGTGGGGACGAGATTACCGCCGCCCGAATCGCTGCCGGAAACGCGCGTGGGCTTCTGGTAGAGAAGATCTTGAAACTCGATCTTGCTGCGCTTGAAGCCCGGCGTGTTCACGTTCGCGAGATTGTTCGCGATGGTGTTCAGGTTGAGCTGCTGCGCCTCCATGCCGGTGGCTGCTGAGTAAAGCGAGAGGTTCATGCGCGGCGGGTGTTAAAAGCGGCAACCGCCACGACTGGGGCCGGCGCGCCCCCATTGCGCGCACGGCCATGCAGTCGTGATTCTAGCGGTTGTCTGTCTGGGGAAGTCATGGGTGGGGTGCGGCTCAGCCGAGGGCATCCAGGGTCTTCTGCATCTGCTGATCGACCGTGGTGATGATTTTCTGGTTGGCCTCGTAGGCGCGGGAGATGAGGACGAGGTCCACCATCTCGCGCAGCGGCGTGACGTTGCTGCCCTCGAGGTAACCCTGGAGGAGTTCCGGGGCGTCGACGCGCTCGGGCGCCATGCCCTGCGGCGCGGTAAAGGAACCGCTGCCCACCGAGATGAGCTTCGCGGGATCGGCAAATTTCTGGATGGAAAGTTTACCGAGCGCCGTGGCGCCTTGGAAAATGGTGCCGTCTTGGTTAAACGTGACTGGTCCGCCGCCGGGCAGGAGCGTGATGGGCGCGCCGCCCTCGCTCATGACTTCATCACCGCTCGTCGTAACGAGGGTGCGATCCGGGCGCATGCGAAACTCGCCGTTGCGCGTGTAGATCTTCGTGCCGTCCGGCCGCTGCACTTCGAAAAAGCCGTCGCCCTGAATCGCCGCGTCGAATTCCCTGCGCGTGGGTTGCGCCTCGCCGTGCACGAAGTTGATGCCCGTGTTCGTCTTCGGAAACAGCATCGGCATGCTGGCGCCACGCCCGATGCGAGCACGGGGATCGGCCTGCAATTCACCCGCCGCCTGCGTGGAAAAACTGATCGTATGCTTGCGGTAGCCCGTCGTCTGGCTCGAGGTGATGTTTTGCGCCACGGTGTCCTGCCACCGCTCCAAGGCGGAGAGGGCAGAGGCACTTTGGTAGAGACCGATATTCATGGGCTCGCACCATTAAGCCATCTGCGTGCCGCCGCTCACCGGCGTTTCGCAAGCCCCTGAAAAGCAACGGACTAAACTTTCCGAAAACTCTTCAGGAAAATAATTCCGCGCCGTTTGAAGGCGGCGACGGCAGGATTTGCCGGGCCAGACCGGAGCCGGAACTGATACGCCAAATAGGAGCCGGCCGTAATGGCCCGCCGCAGCGTGCGCGCCGCGCGTGACGACCCGACTCGCTCGGCGCGGAGAACTCCTCACGCCACCACAGCAGGCCGGGGCTCATCGCGAGCCCATTCGGCTGGGGCTCCTCCCCATTTGACCTCCCGCCCTATCGCACCCACGCTGCTCACTCTTACATGGCTGATTTCCTCGACGATACTCGTCCCCTCAAGCTCGAACGCGCGTTTCTGGTCGGCATCCAGACTTCTGATATGAAGGACGGCGAGGGCGCCGAACTCCTCCTCGAGCTCACCGAACTCGTCGAAAATCTCCGCATCAAGGTCGCCCGCACCGAGCTGGTAAAACTCCGCCGCGCCACGCCCTCCCTCCTCCTCGGCACCGGTAAGGCCAAGGAACTCGTCGAGCAAGCCAAGGCCGACGGCGCCGACGTGATCGTCTTCGACGAAGCCCTCTCCCCCGCCCAACAACGCAATTGGGAGGAGCTGTCCGGCCTGGCCGTCATCGACCGCCAGGAGGTCATCCTCGAAATCTTTTCCGACCGCGCCCACACCCGCGAGGCCACGCTCCAGGTCGCGCTCGCGCGCATGGAGTACTCCCTCCCTCGCCTCACGCGCGCGTGGACCCACCTTTCGCGCCAGCGCGGCAAGGGCGGCCTCGGCGGCGAAGGCGAAACCCAGCTTGAAAACGATCGCCGCACCGTCCGCGACCGCATCACCCACCTGAAAGCCGAGCTCGCCGGCGTCGTGAAGCAGCGCAGCGTGCAACGCACGAAGCGCCAACGCGTGCCGATCCCGACCGCCGCCATCGTCGGCTACACCAACGCCGGCAAATCCACGTTGCTCAACACCCTCACCGGCGCGCAGGTGCTCGCCGCCGACAAGCTCTTCGCCACGCTCGATCCCACCACGCGCCAGCTCGTGCTGCGCGGCAACCAGAAGCTCCTCGTCACCGACACCGTCGGCTTCATCCGCCGCCTGCCCCACGGTCTCGTCGAAGCCTTTAAAGCTACGCTCGAAGAAGTCATCGTCGCCGATTTCCTCGTCCACGTCCTCGACGTCGCGAACCCCAATTTCGAAGAGCATCACAAGACCACGCTCAGCGTGCTCAATGAGCTCGGCGCCGCCGACCAGACCATCGTCACCGTCTTCAACAAGATCGACATCGCCGACGCCGCCCTCATCCGCCGCGCCAAGCAGCTCGTGCCGGACGCCATTTTCGTCAGCGCCCACACCAAGGCCGGCCTCGACCTCCTCGAAAAGCGCTGCCTCGAACTCATCGCCGACGTCCTCGAGGAAACCACCCTCTTCGTCCCGCACGACCGCTACGACGTCATCGCCCGCCTCCACCAACTCGGCCACATCCACGAGCAAGAGCACGAAGACAAAGGCGTCCGCCTCAAAGCCCGCCTCCCCGCAACGCAGGCGGGGTTTTTTAAGCCGTTTGTTCTTAAGCCGAAAAAATAAGGGAGGGGCGGTTTCCAACCGCCCGCCCTCAGCGCGATCTACACAAAAAAAGCGGCAGTTAAAAACTGCCGCTCTGTGATTGGATCGCCTCCTGTGGGAGGGGCTTTACGCCCCGACTCACGGCGTCCTACAGCCAGTCGGGGCCTAAAGCCCCTCCCACACTCGGACAGCCGAAGACTCCACCTCACTCCGCGTCGTAAATCTGGACCTTGGTCCAGTACTGCTTGCAGTCCGCGATGAACTTCAGGTGGATCGGGTCGACCTGATATTGATCGTGCGCCGCGATGTCCGTGCAGATGACCGTGAGGCCAAACGAATAGGAGTCATCGATGATCGGGCGCTTCTCCGTCTTCGCCGGGGTGCCGATGAAGCACTGGTCGACGGACTTGATCGTCGCGAGCGTGCCGACGCCACGGCGGAAATCGGCGATCTGCGCCGGGGTGAGCTTGGGATCTAGCCAGAAGTAAACGGTATGGACGAGCATGGGACGAAGATGTTCAGCCCGCCGCGTCGAGCTTGGCAAGCTCTTCGCCAACATTGAAATTCATCGGCACATCCGGGTCGGGCGACGGGACCGCCGAGAGCAGGATCTTGGTGTAGGCGTGATGCGGCGCGGCAAAGATCTGCCTCGTGGGGGCGAGCTCCACCACGCGGCCCTGGCGCATCACCGCCACGCGGTCACAGAAATTGCGCACCACATCGAGGTTGTGCGCGACGAAGAGATACGTGAGCCGAAACTCCCGCTGCAGCTCCTTCAACAAATCGAGCACCTGCGCCTGCACCGAGACATCGAGCGCCGAGGTCGCCTCATCGCACACGATGAGCGACGGCCGCATGATGAGCGCCCGCGCGATGCCGATGCGCTGCCGCTGCCCGCCGCTAAACGCATGCGGATAACGCGACCGATGCTCCGGCATCAGCCCCACGCGTCGCAACATTTCGGATACACGCTCATCGAGCTCCGCGCCCGCCGCCAACCCGTGAATCACCAGCGGTTCGCCCACGATATCTCGCACGGTCATGCGGGGATTGAGCGAGGAGATCGGGTCTTGAAAGACCATCTGCGCATGCTGCCGCACGGGCTTCAGCTCGCGGTCCGTGAGTTTCGCGAGGTCCACCGTGCGTCCCTCCGGCAGGCGAAACTTCACCTCGCCCGCCGTGGGATCGAGCGCGCGCAAGATGCACCGCGCCGTCGTGGTCTTGCCCGATCCACTCTCGCCGACGAGCCCAAGCGATTCACCCGCCGCGAGATCAAAGCTCACGTCCTCCACCGCCTTGATCACGCCGATTTCTTTTTGTCGAAAGCCGCGTCCATACACGGGAAAGTGTTTGCACAGGCCGCGCACCGACAGCAGCGGCTCACTCTCCGTCGAATCCGGCAGGGTGCGAGTGGCCCCTGCCCTGCGGCTCACAGCGTCGAGGTGCATCTCAAGCCTTCCTTTCCACTTTTTCGATCGGAGTAAACAGCGGCAACCGCGAGAAGCTATTTTCCCCATTGTCTCCGTTTCCTCTGGTAAAAGCCGCCTTCGCTTGTGCTTTCGCCCGGCGACTCGGCAGAGCGTCGAGCAGCGCGCGCGTGTGCTGCTGCTGCGGATTCTTGAGGACCTCGCGCACGGTGCCGCGCTCGATGATTTGCCCGGCCTGCATCACGGCCACCTCGTCGGCCATCTGTGCGACCACGCCGAAATCATGCGTGATCAGCAGCACCGAGCAGCCGATCTCGCGCTGGAGTGTTTTGATGAGCCCGAGGATTTGCGCCTGGATCGTCACATCGAGCGCCGTCGTCGGTTCGTCGGCGATGAGCAGCTCCGGCTGACACACCAGCGCCATCGCGATGATCACGCGCTGCCGCATACCACCGGAAAGCTCGTGGGGGAACTGATCGTAACGCTGCGCAGGATCCACGATGCCCACCTTCTTCATCATCTCGATCGTGAGCCGCTTGGCCGCCGCCTTGCTGACCTCTTGGTGCATGAGGATGGCCTCCGCGATCTGGTTGCCGACGCAGTGCACGGGCGAGAGCGCCGTCATCGGCTCCTGAAAGATCATGCTCACGAGTCCGCCGCGCACCTTGAAGAGCAGACCCGAATCCTCGTCGAGTTGCGCGATGTCGATGTCGCCCGCGCGGCGCGTGCGGAGCACGATGCGCCCGCCCAAGATGCGCCCGGGGCTTTGCACGAGGCGCAAGAGGGAGTTGGCCGTCACGCTCTTCCCGCTGCCCGATTCACCCACGAGCGCGAGCGTGCGCCCGCGCGGGATCGCGAGCGACACATCACGCACCGCCTCGACAACACCGTCCGCGGTGTGAAACGACACCCGCAGGTTGCTCACTTCGAGGAGCGTCGGATGGAGCGCGAGGGCGTGGGGGTTCATTTCGTGGAATACGGGTCGGCGGCGTCGCGAAGGCCGTCGCCGAGAAAGTTAAAACACAACACCGTCAGGACAATCAACACCACCGGCATCAGCAGCCAGGGATAGTTGGCCACCGTCTGGATGCTCTCACACTCTTTCAGCATCACGCCCCAGCTCACGATCGGCGGCCGCAGCCCAAGCCCGAGAAACGACAGCGAGGTCTCGCCGAGCACCATCGCCGGCACGCTCATCGTGAGCACGACGATGATGTGGCTCGTGAAGCCGGGCAACAGATGGCGAAACAAAATGCGCGAGTGGCTAGCGCCGAGCAGCCGCGCCGCCGTCGCGTAGTCTTCCTCGCGTAGCGCGAGGATTTTCCCGCGCACCACGCGCGCGAGTCCGGTCCAGCCAAGCAGGCTCAGCACGAGCGTGATCGCGAAATACGTCGAGAGCGGTGGCCAGTCCACTGGCAGCACCGCGCCAAACGCGAGCCAGAGCGGAATCTGCGGAAATGCATTCACGATCTCAATCAACCGCTGGATCACCGTATCGGTTCGCCCGCCGACGTAGCCCGAGATGCCGCCAATCGTCACCCCGAGCACAAACGTCACCGCAATCGACACCAGCCCGACCGACAAACTGATTCGCGAGCCATAGACGAGCCGGCTGAAAATATCCTGCCCGTACTTGTCCGCCCCGAGAAAGAAAAACGTCGGTCGCGGCTCGGTAGCCGTCGTCACCCCACCCTCGCGTCCCGCGCCACTCTCACGCACCCCCAAAAAATGCCGGTCCCACGGGATGAATCCAAAAAGATGATACGACTCCCCGCGCGTGAAAAATCCCAACCGCACCACGCGCGTGCGGTCTTCGAGGTACGTGCGCTTAAACGTCAGCGGATCGACCGTGCTGCGCATCGCGAGCACATGCAGTCCATCTTTAAACGAGAAGCGCGGCAATTGCGGCGGGCAGTACGCGTGCGGCAGGTCGCGCCACTGCCGCGTGTACGGCGCGAAAAACTCCGCGCCCGCCGCAAGCGCATAAAGCACGCCCAGTAAAAACAGCGAACCCACCGCGAGCTTGTGCTGGACAAACCGCCGCCGGATCAGTGCCCACTGCGAAAGCGAGCCGGGCTCGGGCATGGGCGCGGCGAGGCTGTGGGCGGGGGTATCGACGGCAGCAGCCATGGCTAGAAACGAGGAAATTGCCCCCGCCCCGAGTCGCAAGCGACAAGTGACCGAGGCAACCGCGCACTGCCGCTCACCCACTCATCAGTTCACCAATAATTAGGAACCGCGAAGTTCGCGAAAAGGCGCGAAGGCCAGAACGATTCTTACCTCGCCACGCGAAATCCACCTTGAAGAAATTGCACAGGAAGAGCGAGCAGGCCGGGAAGGACTATTCTGAGGGCGCACCTCGGTAAAGTGCGCTAGCACCAAACGGCCTTCGCGTTTCTTCGCGTCCTTCGCGGTTAAAAACTAGATCGCTTATTCCCGGTGCAATTTTCGCTGTTGCCTCTCCTTCGCGGCGAGCGCTCTTTCAAGGGCGTCAGTCCACCCCATTTCCCCCATGAAGCTTACTTCCCCTCGGTTCCTGCGCGGCCTCATCGCACTCGGCGCGCTCACCTTGTTTGCCGTCGTTGCGCGTGCCGCGGCGCCTGCGATCAAGATCGGCTTTCTCGTTAAAGCTCCCGAGGAGCCGTGGTTTCAACTCGAGTGGAAATTTGCCGACCAAGCCGCCAAGGAATTTGGTTTCACACTGGTCAAGATCGGCGCCACCGACGGCGAAAAGGTCCTCTCCGCCATCGACAATCTCGCCGCCGGCGGAGCGCAAGGCCTCATCATTTGCACGCCCGACACCCAGCTCGGGCCCGCCATCGCCGCCAAGACCCGCGCCGCCGGGATGAAGCTCATCGCGGTCGACGACCAATTCGTCGCCGCCAACGGCCAGCCGATGACCAAGGTCCACTACCTCGGCATCTCCGCCGGCAGGATCGGCGAGGAGGTGGGCAAGACCCTCGCGGCCGAAATGAAGAAGCGCGGCTGGACGCCCGCCGATACCGCCGTCTGCGCCGCCACGTTTGACGAGCTCGCCACCGCCAAGGCCCGCACGGATGGTGCGATCAACGCGCTCAAGGCCGCAGGCTTCCCTGAGAACCGCATCTTCAAGGCCCCGCAGCGCACGGCCGATATCCCCGGCTCCTTCGACGCCACCAATGTCCTCCTCACCCAGAAGTCCGACGTGAAACACTGGCTCGTCTGCGCCAATAACGACAACGGCGTACTCGGTGCCGTCCGCGCCCTCGAGGGCCGCGGCTTCAACGCCGAGACTGCAGTCGGCGTCGGAATCAACGGCACGGATTGCATCGTCGAGCTCGAGAAGGCCAAGCCCACGCCCTTCTTCGGCTCCATGCTCCTCTCCGCCAAGAGCCACGGCTACGAAACCGCCAAGATGATGTATCAGTGGATCAAGGACAACAAGGAGCCGCCCCTCGACACCCGCACCGTCGGCGTGCTCATCACTCGGGAAAATTTCCAGCAAATCCTCAAGGAGCAGGGCGTGCGCTAAGCCTCGTGGTGAACGGCGATCTCCGAGCGCCGTCGGGAGGGTACATATAAAATCGCGAATCGAGGCCTCCCACCCCTTCATGATCACGACCGCCCTCGCCTTCGATCACGTCTCGATGCAGTTCCCGGGCGTCAAGGCGCTCGACGATGTTTCGTTCGAGGTGCGCGCCGGGTCGATCCACGCGCTGATGGGCGAGAATGGAGCGGGTAAATCAACGCTGCTCAAAATCCTGAGCGGCGCCTACACGCCCTCCGGCGGCGCCCTCGCCATCGACGGCCAGCCGCGTGTTTTCAACGCCACGGCCGACGCCCTCGCGGCGGGCGTGGCCGTGATTTATCAGGAGTTGCACCTCGTGCCCGAGATGAGCGTGGCGGAAAATCTCTTTCTCGGCCACCTCCCGCAGAAGTTTGGGATCGTCGACCGCCCTGCGCTCGCGGCTGCGGCGCGCGCGCAACTCGAACTCATCGGCGAGGACATCGATCCCTCCACCAAGCTTGGACACCTTTCGCTCGGCCAGAGCCAGATGGTCGAAATCGCCAAGGCCCTCACGCGCGGTGCGCGCATCATCGCCTTCGACGAGCCCACTAGCAGCCTCTCCGACCGCGAGGTGCGGCGACTCTTCGCGATCATCCGCGATCTCCGCGCGCGGGGCTGCGCAATTCTCTACGTGTCGCATCGCATGGAGGAGATTTTCACGCTTTGCGACCGCATCACAATCTTGCGCGACGGCCGCCACGTTGAGACGACTGAACTCGCCGCGATCACGCGTGACGCCGTCGTGCAGCGCATGGTCGGGCGCCAGCTCGCCGACATCTACAACTACACGCCACGCCCGCGGGCCAGCGTCGAGCGCGCCGACGGCAGGGTCGCTGGCGCCGGCTTCGCCGTCGAAGGTCTGCAGGGGCCTGGCCTCACCGAGCCGTGCTCATTCACGGTCGCGGCCGGCGAGATCTTCGGCTTCTTCGGCCTGATCGGCGCTGGCCGCACGGAGTTGCTTCGACTGCTTTATGGCTCCGCTCAGCGCACGGCCGGCCGCGTCACGCTCGATGGCCGCGAAGTGCACTTCTCCTCCCCGCGCGATGCCATCGAGGCCGGCGTCGTGCTGTGCCCGGAAGATCGCAAGAAAGAGGGCATCATCCCCGTCCGCTCCGTCCTTGAGAATACCAATCTCAGCGCCCGCCGCCACCACGCGCGCGCGGGGCTCTTCATCGCCGAGTCGTGGGAGCAGGCCAACGCGAAGCAGCGCACCGAGCAGCTTCGCGTTAAAACCCCGTCCGTGCGCCAGCTCATCCGCCATCTTTCGGGTGGCAACCAACAGAAGGTCATCCTCGGCCGCTGGCTCTCCGAGACCGTCAAGGTGATCCTCCTCGACGAGCCCACGCGCGGCATCGATGTCGGGGCGAAAAGCGAGATTTACGCGATCATACAGGACCTCGCGCGCCAGGGCGTGGGCGTCATCGTCGTCTCTAGCGAGTTACCCGAAATCCTCGGTGTCTCTGATCGCATTGCCGTCATGCGCCAGGGCGGCATCGCCGCCATCCTCAATCGCGCCGAAGCCACCGAGGAAAAAGTCCTGAAGCTCGCGCTCCCGCTGGAGACCGCGCAGGCGTCGTAAGCGACAATCACGACCAAATGATCTCCGATTCACTACCCCACTTTGTCATTCTGAGCGCAGCGAAGCACCCAGTTGGATATTCGCTCGCCAAAGCGGTGGCGCATCCGCTGCTGGATTTTTCGCTGCGCTCAGAATGACAATCAATTTTTAGCCGCCTCATGGCCACCGCCTCAATCGCCTCCACCGCCCAACCGCCCCGTTCCGCCGCCCGCTTTCTCGAGCGCGCGGGGATGCTCGTCGTGCTCGCCATTCTCTTCGCGGGCTGCGCGCTCTTCATCGAAAATTTCCTCTCGTGGCGCAATATGCAGGGCCTCGCCCTTTCCGTTTCGATGACGGGGATGGTCGCGTGCACGATGCTGTTCTGCCTCGCCGCCGGTGATTTCGATTTGTCCGTCAGCTCCGTCGTGGCGTGCGCGGGCGTGGTGGCGGCGCTGGTGATGAACCGCACCGAGAGCATCACACTCGGCATTCTGGCCGGCCTCGGCTGCGGGGCGGTGTCGGGTCTGATCAATGGCTACGTCGTCGCCGTGCTGCGGATCAATGCCCTCATCACCACCCTCGCCACGATGCAGATGGTGCGTGGCTTCGGGCTCATCGTTTCCGACTACAAGGCCGTGGGTATCATCAACGAGGATTTTTTCCTCCTCGGCACTTCGCGCGTCGCCGGCCTCGACACGCCGGTGTGGATCACCCTCGGGTGCTTTTTGCTCTTCGGGTTCATTCTCAACCGCACGGTGTTTGGCCGCGACACGCTCGCCGTGGGCGGAAATGCCGAGGCCGCGCACCTCGCCGGCATCCGCGTCGCGCGGGTCAAGATCATCATCTTCACCGCGCAGGGCCTCATGGCGGCCTTTGCGGGCATCGTGCTCGCCTCGCGCCTTACCAGCGGCCAGCCCAATACCTCGGTCGGCTTCGAGCTGGATGTCATCTCCGCGTGCGTGCTGGGTGGGGTATCGCTCACCGGTGGCATCGGCAGCATGAGTTTCGTCGTCGCGGGCGTGCTCATCATGGGCATCATCCAGAATGCGATGAACCTGATGAACGTCCCGCCCGGCTACCAACTCGTCACCCGCGGCCTCATCCTCCTCGCCGCCGTCCTCTTCGACCGCTGGAAACAGAAAATCCACGGCACGTGATTCGTCCTCGTGATCGACGACGACCCGAATCAGACTTCTTCCCTCACTCCAACTTTTTTGCGGGCGCCGTGCGTTTTTGTACTCCGGCGGCTGTAGTCTTCCGTGCCCCTCCTACTTTCTCGTCTCGTCCACCCCGTTACCTACATCTTGGGCCTCACGGCGCTTTGGGCGTCGGCGACGCTCCACGCGGCTGAAGTCTCGCCGGCCAAATCGACCCTGGCTCCTGAGACATCATCGATCCCACTCACCGCGAAGACGACCCCGCCCGTGTCACTGGCCCCGGTCGCTCCCGCCGATCTCAGCGCCGAGCTGGCCGAGATCGCCGCTAAATATAAGGTGCCCGGCATGGTCTTTCTCGCACTGCGGGGTGACGAGATCATCGCGCAAGGCGCCGCTGGCGTACGGCAGGCGGGCACCACGGTGCCGGTCACACTCGCGGATAAATTCCACCTCGGCTCCGATACCAAGGCCATGACGGCCACGCTGGCCGCGATGCTCATCGACGAGGGCAAGCTCTCGTGGGACAGCACGCTCGGGGAGTTGCTCGGCGACTCCGTGCCGGAGATGCACGCTGACTGGAAACCTGTCACGCTGCGCCAACTGCTCGCGCATCGCTCGGGACTGCCCCGCAGCGTCGGCCTGCCCCTGCTGCGGCGGTTCGCGCTGGAAACCAAGCTCAGCACAACCGAGCAGCGGCGCGAGATGGCCGCCGCCCTCCTCGCCGAGCCCCCCACTAATCCGCCTGGCAAGGTCTATTTGTATTCCAATGCCGGATACACCCTCCTCGGCGTCATCGTGGAGAAGGTCTCCGGCCGCTCGTGGGAAGAGCTGATGCGCGAGCGTTTGTTCAAACCGCTCGGCATCACCAGCGGCGGCTTCGGCGGCCCCGGCTCCGCCGACAAACTCGACCAGCCGCGCGGCCACAACGCCAGTGGTCAACCCATGCCCGCAGCGTTCGACAACCCTGCTGTTATCGGTCCCGCTGGCACCGCACACATGGCGATCGGCGACTGGGCCAAATTCATCGCGCTCCATCTCCGTGGCGATCCGGCCAATCCCCACGCGCAGGCCCGCCTGCTGAAGCCCGAGACCTTTGCTGCTGCCCATGCCCCCTTCGCCGATCCCAAGTACAACGCCGGCTGGGGCATCGTCACCGCCCCTTGGGCCAAAGGCACCGGTCCGAAAGCCATCGGGCGCGTGTTGAGTCACGACGGGAGCAATACGGCTTGGCTCGCCACGGTCTCAATCGCGCCCGAGATCGATTTCGCCGTCCTTGCCATCGCCAATCGTGCACCCGAGGAAGGCCTCAAGGCGGCGCACGAAGCGACCGATCTGTTGATCAAAAAGTACGCTCGCCCATCTGCACCCTGACTCGGCAGCGAGCCATTGCCGCGGCGCTCAATCCGCCCAAAGGTTAAGGATATAACATCCCGCGCCCTTTCCTTTCATTTCTCAAAGATTTCTCATCGCCGAAGGTAGGGTAGATAAGAACGTCGGGCCGGGGACCGGGGGGTCTCCGGCCCGATTTTTTTGAACCGCGAAGGACACGAAGCAGCGCGAAGCCACGGGGTGATCCTCACGGCCCGTGGCGATCTCCTCGGTCTTACAAAGTCTGAAATCGACGCACAGAAATTCGGAAGCGAGCGGGATCGATTCTGCGCTTCTCGCTCTTCACGATCTTCCTATTCACGATTCGCCACGCTATACGAAGATCGCTTTGAGCCCTCGCGGTGCTTCGCGTCCTTCGCGGTTATCAACTGTTTGCTACTTCACTTCGCCGCCACGAGCGGCCGCAGCGTCCTCCCCTCATTCCACTGGCCCTCGAGCATCAGCGTCGTCGCCTGCTCGGGCAGGCCGCGCTCATTGCGCTCGACCATACTGATGAGCGTATCGACGGCCATCGCGCCGGTGAGTTTTCCATTTTGCCACACGCCGCTCAGCACGTCGCCGGGCCGGGGCACCGCGAGCCAGGCGAAACCGATGTCTTGCGGGATGCGCCAGCCGGCGCGCACGAGGAGATCATGAAAGGGCAGGCCACCGAGGTTGATAATCACGTCGGGCTTTTCGCGCTTCAGCCAGCGCGTGATGTGCGGCATCGCGGCGGCGTTCCAGTCCTCGACGAAAAGCGGCTCCACTAATTCCAACTCCGGCATCATCTCGCGCGACACGAGATAACCGCCCTGCCAGCGGCCTTGGAAGCGATGGCGGTGCACGTGCCGCAGGGCCAAGCCAGGACGACGATAGCCCCGCCGATAGCACTCGCGCACGGCTTGCAGCGACGAGAAGTAGTGATCGTTGCACACCGTGGTAATCGGTAGCGAGGGCAGCGGCACACTGATGCTCACCGCCGCGAAGTACGCCCAGTGCAGCGCGGGCGGCGGCTCGCCATCCGCCAGCGGGCTGATGAGGAGACCCTGGATGCCGCGCGCGTGAAGCATTTCGGAAAACCGCTCGTTCGACATGCCGTCGCGATGCAGCCAGAATTCCTGCGCCCGGTAGCCGCGCATCGTCGCGCGCTCCAGCGCGCCCTCCCGCATCTGGCGGATCGTGAGGGATTGGTGGAGGCGCCAGCCGTCGGCCGAGTGTTGCGCGCAGACGAGGGCGAGCGCGGGCTTGTCCTTCAGCGGCTTGCCCTGGCGCCGCATCCGCATGAGCGTGGAAACGTAGGGGTTTGGCTGATACCCGAGTTTTTTCGCGATGGCTTGGATGCGCGCGCGCGTCGCCAGCGGGATGCGGGGATTGTTCGCCAGGCTCATCGACACCGTGGCCTGCGTCACGCCCGCCTGCAGGGCGATGGATTTCATGGTGATGCCGTGGCTCATGATGCTTAAGGATGTAAGCAAGACAGGGCTTCTTTCCCCCGGCGCAATGGAAATCATATCATTTGCATTACCCAATGCCGGATTGGTGCGTCCTGACCCCGCGCCCCGACCGTGTCCCTACCCCGCCAAACCCGAAAACCCACCTATGACCCTGACCCTGCATCGCAGAACCCTCTCCGCGCTGGCCTCCGTGCTCGCGCTCTCGGCCGCGCACTCCGCGTCCGCCCAGACCGCTGCCGCCATTCCTGTCTCGCAAGCCAAGCCCGGCGAGGAAGTCGTCACCTTGTCCGAATTTAGCGTCAATGCCGACGAAGGCGGCGACCGCGGCTACATCGCCGCCGAGACGCTCACGGGCAGCCGCGTGCGCACGCCGATCATCGATCTGCCGTACACCGTCAACGTCCTGACGAGCGAGTTCTTCGAGGACTTCGCGATGTTTGAACTCTCCGACAATGTCACGCAGATCGGCTCCTTCGGCAGCCTCGACATCGGCGGCGGTTTCACGCTCCGCGGCTTCAGCTCCACCTCGCAGTTGCGCGACGGTTTCTACCGTCTCGGCCGCTACGGCGCGAGCAACGTCGACCGCATGGAAATCATCAAGGGCTCCAACGCCGCCATCTACGGCCGCACCTCGCCCGGCGGCATGGTCAACATGATCTCCAAGGCGCCGAAGGACCGCGAGTACTACCGTTTCCAATACAACGTCGGCGACCTCGACACCGAGCGCTTCCTCGTCGAAGCCACGGGCCGCCTCTACAACGGCTCCGCCGGCAAGACCAGCTACATCCTCACCGCGAGCAACTACCAGCGCGGCTTCGACCAAGACTACGCCCGCAACCACAATCAAGAGTACTACCTCGCGCTGAAGCACGTCTTCGCCGACAAATCTTCGCTCCTGCTATCGGCGGAATACTTCCTCCAGATTCGCCACGCGCCCAACTCCGCCGCGCCGCTCGTCACGGATTTGAAGAACACGGCGTCGAATCTCGACGACGTGGCAGTCGGCTACGCCAAGAATCTGGCGAACTACAATCCCGGCGGCCCCAACAGCGAGCTGAACCGCGGCAACATCGGCTACAACGCCATCTACGAACGCCGCCTGAGCGATGTCTGGAGCGTCCGCGCCGCCAGCAACTACTATCGCGCCCGCCGCTGGGACTACAACGCCGGTGGTTGGGGCGCCGTGACGATCAACAGCACCACGGCCACCGCGAATCTCATCAACACCCGCGCGGCCGTGCCGACCAAGGGCCTCATCATGGAAGATGGCGGCGGCGTGCAGGCCGATATCCTCGCCCACTACTGGACGGGCAACAAGAGCGTGGAGCATCGCACCCTCGCGACCATCGACTTTAACGACTATTACCGCTGGGACCCGACGTGGAACTACGCCGGCACCACCAATCCCGACATCGTCGCATGGAGCGCCGCCGGCTCCGGTCGCGTGGTCAACTTGACCGCCGACTACCGCCCCACCGCTCCCCTCACCTACTTCCCCAAGTTCTTCCAGTGGGGCCAGGAGGGCCTCTCCCGCCTCACCCGTCGTCGCACGACGGTGCTCGGCGGCCTCGTCCGCCATCAAGCCGCGTTTATGCAGGGCAAGCTGCTCACCTACGCCGGCGCTCGGTTTGACGCCGTGCGTTTCCAAGAGCGCGACTACACCACCGCGGTGGGCGCCGTGGGTACGGCCGGTACATTCCGCAGCTACCCCGGCTTCGCGAACTATAATCAGGGCGACATGATCAAGAAGAACGTCACGCAGCTCACGCCCAACCTCGGCGTGAACTACAAGCTGCCGGGCAACCTCCGCGTCTTCGCTAACTACAGCGAGAGCTACTTCGTCAACCAGACGGACAATCCCATCATCTTCGCCGACCCGGCCTACAAACCCGAGACCGCCAACGGCTATGACTACGGCTTCAAGGGCGCGATGCTGAATGATCGCCTCACCTTCACGGTCAGCGGCTTCTACGCCACCCGTCACAACGTCAGCGTCTCTGATACGTTCGAAAGCCCGGCCGGCTCCGGCATCTTCGTCACGCAGAATCGTCGCGACGGCGACCAACTCGTGCGCGGTTACGAGGCCGACATCAGCTGGCGCGCCACCGATGAGATCAGCACCATCCTCAGCTGGGGCCACGTGTACTCGATCTACACGAATTTCGGTTCCGGCAAGCCGCTCTCCGTCGGTCGCCGCGTGATCGGCGTCTCGCCGGAAAATGGTAGCATTACCGTGCGCTATGGCCCGCGCTCCGGCATGCTGAAAGGCTTCTCTGCGAACGTCGGCTGGACCTACGTCGCCTCCACCCCGAGCGAAGCGCCCGACGCGGGCGACACCTACACCGTCGTCGCCGGTCAGTCCGTGCTCTCCCGCACCACGTATCAGTGGCGCCTGCGCACGCCGTCGTTTAACCTCTTCAACGTCGGCGCCCGCTACACGCTGCCCAAGAGCCTGTCCGGCCGCTTCGACCAGACCTTTGCCGTCAATGTGAACAACGCCCTCGACCGCGACTACCTCAAGGTCAACAAGCAGCTCGGCGACCGCCGCGCCGTGTTCTTCTCCTACACCCTCGGCTTCTCGAAGCTGGGCTTCTGAGTCAGTCGCACGCCATAGGTCTCACTTACGACCGCCGGTCTTTACGACCGGCGGTTTTTTATTGGCCACGCGACGAGCCCGCTCAGCCGGGCGACGGCAGACGCGGACGCGATCCGGGCCTGCGATGCAATGCGCGGAAAGCGCTAGAAATCGTGGGCAATTTTTTCGCCGGCGTGTCCGATTGAGGTCCGGTGACTCGTCGCTAAAGTGAAGGCCGAGCAACCGGCTCGGCCCAACTTTAGCACGACGAGAAAACCTATGCCGAAATACTTGGTTACGATTTATCACCCCGATGACTACGATCCCTCCGTCGAGGACGAAGCGATGTCGCGCGCCATCGATGAACTCAACGCCGAGATGGTCGCCGCCAAGGCGCGGATTTTTGTGGGCGGCCTTTACCCGGCCAATAGCGCGAGATCGCTGCGGGCCGAGCCCGATGGCACGGTGCTCGTGACCGAAGGCTCGCACTTGCCGACCAAGGAGCATGTGGGCGGCTTGTGGGTCCTCGAAGCAGCTAATTTGGACGAGGCCTTGGCCTGGGGGCGGAAAGCCACGGTCGCCTGTCGCGTACCGGTGGAGGTGCGCCCGTTTCACTGAGCGATGAGCTGAGCATACGCTCCGGGCGGCGCGGTGTCGGGCGCGCGCGTCGACTGGCGATGTGAGATGGCACGGTCGATCTCGGGGCGCGTGCGACCCGAGTTGAATTGGAGTGCAAGCCGCCCGCCGAGTAGCTTACGTCGGTCCACTCCCCGCTTCCCCATGACACTCGATGAAGTGATGGCCGCCCTCGCCGCCAAAGGCTCCGAATCGACCAAGCGCACACTCCTCCGCCACGGGGCCAAGGAGCCGTTCTTCGGCGTCAAAATCGCCGACCTGAAACCCCTCCACAAGCAGATCAAGGGCGACCAAGCCCTCGCGTTGCAACTCTATGCCACGGGCAATGGTGACGCGCAGTACCTCGCCGGCATGGTCGCCGACGGCGCGAAGTTGACGCGCGCCCAAGTCCAAAAATGGGCTGAGACCGCCTCGTGGGGCATGATTGCCAATACTATCGTGTCGTGGATCGCTTCCGAGCACCCCGACGGCCTCGACCTCGCGCTCAAGTGGATCGACTCGCCGAAGGAGCACATCGCATGCGCCGGCTGGAGCACTCTCGGCGCCCTCGCGGCCGTCCGGCCCGACGACGAAATTCCGCTAAAGCAATACGAGGCCCTCCTCGACCGCGTAGTCCGTACCTTGCCCGACGCCCCGGACGACGTGCGCTACAAGATGAACACCTTCGTCATCATGTGCGGCACCTACGTCGCCCCGCTCGGAGCCAAGGCCATCGCGACCGCGCGAAAGCTGGGCAAAGTCGTCATCGATATGGGCGACACCGCGTGCAAAGTCCCCGACGCGGAGAGCTACATCCTCAAGAGCCGCCGCGGCGCGCCCATCGCGCCCAAGCGAAAGACCATGCGGTGCTGATACAGCGAGGGGCTTTGGCGGGAAACTCCCACTGGAGGCCCGCTGAAAAACCGAAACCGCAAGAGCGCAAAGACGGCCACCCCACCCTCCACCTCATCCGCGCCGCAACTCTCAGCGACCAAAGACTTTCACGCCCACCACACAAACGGCCTTGACCACAAGCACGCGCGACGCAGCGTAACCAATCCTCACCTCTCTTGCCTGATGGTGTAATGGTAGCACAGGCGACTTTGACTCGCCTAGTCATGGTTCGAATCCATGTCGGGCAGCCAGTGAGGAGAAGCCACGAACTCTTTCCGCGTTAAGTCAAAACGTGGATTGAATGGCTGATCAAAGCTGGAAATGGAACTCGAGGTTTTTACTTCCCCGCACGGTGGCTTCGCAGGCAGCCTGCGACTGACGAATCCGCTCCCCTTCGAGTAGCAGGCGTTGCCGTTCGTTTTTCAATTGTGCCGCCCGAGCCATCCCTGTCCCTTTTTAAGAAGAATTTTCGCTTTAGATTGTAGGCGAGCGGCCGATGACCCCTGCGGGCCCGCGCCGTCCCGGGTTGGTAAGTCGCGCACTCTTCCACACACCGTCATGACTATTTCTACGTTATTGCAATTAACCTCAGGTGCGTCGGCTCGCCTGGTTCGCAGGCTGGCGCTAAGTGGCCTCCTGTGCGGTGGTCCGGCCGTGGTCTTGGGCCAGACTGTCTTCACCACCAACACCACCATTTCCAGCGGGACCGTCACCAGTAATTCCAACGACGATCTCAACATCACCAACGGAGCGACCGTGACCGTCTCAAATACCGGCACCCTGATCGCCGGTGGCGATAATGGGCAGAACAACGGTGCCATCTGGCAGGACCTGCACGTGGGCGGCGGCGACGGCATCGTCGGCACGGGCACCGTGAACGTGCAATCCGGGGGCACGCTGGCCAGCTTCACCGCCTGGATCGGACGCGCGGCCGGCAGCGTCGGCACGGCTACGCTGTCTGGTTCGGGTTCAACTTGGATCTCCAACGGCAACGTCTACATCGGAAATAGCGGCACCGGGACGATGACGGTGAGCACCGGAGCAGTCCTGACCACGGGCGGAAGCGGCCCGGTCGCCCTCGGTTCCGGCTCAGGCACCATTTCGATGGCGAGCAACTCCGGCTCGGTCGGCACCCTGAATTTCGGCGCGGCCAGCACCGATGCCGCCACCGCCTCCGGCATCTATAACGGCAGCTCCATCTCCACGGGCAGCGGCACGGGCGTGCTGCAATTTAATACCACGGGCACCTCTGCGGCCCCGACCTATTTCACGCGAGATGGCACTGCAACCGGCTCCAACATCCTGGTCACCGGCGGCACGTTGATCAATACCGCCGGCTACACGGTCTTCACGGGCACCGTTTCCCCGACCACCGTCAACATCAACGGCGGCACGGTGCAGATCGGCGTCGGCGGCACGAGCGGGACAATCAGCGGCTCGGTGGTCAACAACAGCAGCCTCATCCTCAATCGCTCGAACGCATTGTCGGTGAGCTCTTCGATTTCGGGTAATGGTACGCTCACGAACGCCGGAAACGGTACCACCACGATTGCCGGGGTTATTTCCGGCGGTCAGTCGCTCGCGGTCAATAGCGGCACGGTTATCCTGACGGGTAGCAACACCTTCACGGGCTCCGTCACCGTCGGCAACGCCACCCTGCAGATCGGTAACTCGAGCGGGGTGGGAGTGCTTTCCGGGTCGGGCGTCGTGAACAACGGCAATATAACCTTCAATCGCACCGGCGCGACGAGTTATGGCGGTAACATCTCGGGCACGGGCACCGTGTCCACCGTTGGCACCGGCAACATCACGCTATCAGGCGTCAATAGCTACACCGGCTCCACTGTCATCACCGGCACGATGACCCTGACCAATAACAACAGCACCTTCTCCGGCCCCATCACGGTGACATCTGGCACGATCAACCTGACGTCGATCGGCAACACCGGCGTCGCGTCCGCCGCCGGCTCCGGTTCGACCCTGACCCTCGGCTCCGGGAGCGGCACCTCGACGGTCAATTACTCCGGCAGCGGCGACTCGACAAATCGCACCCTTAATCTGCTGGGCGGTAACGTCACCCTCAATAACAACGGCACCGGCACCCTGACCATCACCGGAACGATCAACCCGGGTAATAACACCAAGACGCTCTCGATAGGTGGCGCGCAACCCGTCGTCCTCGCCACCACCCTTTCCAACCCCTCCGGCGGAACCCTGTCGCTCACCAAAGTCGGCAACGGCACCTTAACGATCACTGGTGCCAACACCTACTCCGGCACCACGACGATCACCACGAGTACGGTGCGTGCGACCGGAGGAGCCTCAAGTTTCGGCACGAGCACCATCGCTTTCAGCGCCTCCGGCGGCGGCAAGTTGGAACTCGCATCCGACTCCGACGTCAACTACGCCAACAACGTCACAACCACCACGGGCGTGACCTCGACGATTATCATCGACCGCCTGACACCAGGCGCGGCCACGACCGCAACTCTCGGCAACGTCAACCTCAACGCGGGCGCCGTGATCGTCTCCCCCGGCACCAATGTCACCAGTGGCACGGTCAGCCTCATTATGGGCATCGGCAACATTACCGGGTCTTTCGGGAATATTTCCGTCTCGACTGGAGCCCAATTGACCCTCGCCAGTGTGACGGCCTCGTCGAAGACCTTAACCTTCTCCGGCGCGGGTACCACGACCATCACGGGACCCATCACCACGTCGGCCGGAGGGCTGAACATCATCAACGGCGGCACCCTGAATCTTATTTCCACCGCCAGCAGCTATACCGGGACCACGAATATCAGCTCGGGCACCGTCGTCGTGAGCTACTTGGACAATGAAGGCGCCGCGTCCGGCCTCGGCGCGCCGACGGGCACCAACGCCACCATCCTGCTCGGCAATACGTCCACGGCAGGCACCCTGAAATTTGTCGGCACCGCCAGTTCCTCCACGAACCGAGCCTTTCAAATCAATGCGGGCGGCAGCACAGGCCGCATCGATGCCTCCGGCACGAGCGGGGCACCCCTCAGGATCACTGGCAACATCGTGCCCGGAAACACCGGCCTGACCCGCACGCTCGAGCTCACCGGAACCAATACGGACTCGAATACGATCAGCGGCGTGATTTCCAATAACGTCACCGTACTGGGTCTCACCAAGACGGGCGCGGGCAAATGGGTGCTATCCGGCGCCAATACCTACACCGGGGCGACGACGGTCAGCGCCGGCACGCTGGCGGTCAATGGCTCCATCCTGAGCACGCTCACCGTGGCTTCGGGCGGTACGATCAGCGGCAACGGCACCATCTCTGGCGCGACGACGATTTCCAGCGGCGGCCACCTCGCCCCCGGCAATTCGCCGGGCACCCTCACCTTCACCAACGGCCTCACGCTCAGCGCGGGTACCGTCCTCGACTTCGAGCTCGGCACCAGCAGCGATAAGATTGTTTTCTCCGGCGGCGTCCTGACCGGCCCCACGGGGACGGCCGGTATCACGCTCAACTTGAGCGACTCCGGCGGCTTTACCGCCGGGACCTACACTCTCTTCGATTTCACGACCGGAGGGACGACGAGCGATTTCGAGGCCTCAGATTTCCGCGTCGGGTCCGGGATCTCCGGGTACAGCTATAGCTTTGCCCTCGCCGGCAATACACTCGTCCTCACCGCCGCCAGCACCATCCCGGAGCCCGCCACCACCGCCGCCCTCGCGGGCGCCGTCGCCCTCGGGCTCGCCGGCTTCATGCGCCACAGGAAGCAGCGCAACGCCAGGATCGCCGGCTCGTGCCTGACCTCAACCGTTGGGCAAAAAGAAGACTAGGGCGTCTTAAGCAAAGTTATAGCCGCGGTGGGTTGCGACCTTGCGTCGCAACAATTTCGAGCCACGCCCGCGCTTCGGCTGTGCGTAGTTGCGACGCGAGGTCGCAACCCACCGCCGGCGATTCAATTTTTTCGGCCACGGTTTAAATTAATCTGCTCTAGCCAACGCTACGCTCGATAAGACGAAGAAAAGTCAGACACCGTCTGGCAATTTTGCGATGTCCGATCCGACCCAATCCTCTCCGCTTCGGAGGGCATTTCGTGTCCGGGGTCCGCAGCTACCCGGCGGCGCTGCAGCGACACGGGGCCCTTGGCTTTGGCCTTCACGCCAATGCGGATGACTTGATCTGCGAGGCGTACGGCGGCGTTAACCACGCGGGCGGTCGGCGGGCCGCTGACGCGGGCCGCGATCCCCTCCGCTCTCGCGGAGTGAGGGGCCGTCGACGATCCGGCCCGGGACGAGGAGGGTGCGGGGGACCAATGGCAGGCCGGACTCGTCGCGCTGCAGCAGCCCGACCAGGCTTTCAACGGCTACCGCCCCCTGTTCTTCGAGGCGGGGGTCGATGCCGGCGCAGGGCAGCGATCGTGAAAGCCAATTGAGACTTAAGAAACCCACGTCCTGCGGTATCCGCAGCCCCCTTTTCCCGAGCCAGCTAACAGCGGCATCGGAATGCCCGACGACGACATCCGGCCGGACACGAGTGAACCAGCGAACAAATCCTCCCTCCGTGATCTTATCCGCAGTGTGCACCGGTACTTTTCCGATTCCGCCGTGATTCACTTGGTAAGTCCGAAATGCCCCTGACCACTTGAATCCGGTGCGCTCGTCCTTGAATCGCTCGATGAATAGCCCGATCCGCTCATAGCCGAGAGATTTCAGGCGGTTGAGTGCCATCGTCATGGACAGGTGGTGGTCGTGGCAAATGGTGTGAAATCGGGGCACCGGACGGCCGTAGTCGAGCTCCACGACGACGAAGTCCTGCCAGGGAAAAGGCAGGAGGTCATCGAGCGGCTGGGTGTAGAGAAAGATCAACCCGACGACGCCGCGGGCGCGGAGCATCCGGACGACGGCGGGGATGCGCATGCCTTTGCTGGCGAGGCTGAATTCGTAGGCTCGATAGCCAAGTTGGGCCGCGCGCTGTTGGGCGGCGTCGATGATCCGGCGCTGTTGAGGCCCGGGGCTGGACTGCCCGGGTGCGGGGACATGCACGACGGCCATGTTCCCTACAAACGCCTCGGCGCGACCACGACGCACATGGGCCATCAGTGTGCCGACGACCCGATTGCGCCGATAGCCGGCGCGCTGGGCGGCGGCCTCGACCGCGGCGCGCGTGGCGGGCAGTACCCCAGGTCCGCCCGCGAGGGCGCGGGAAACAGTCGCGGTGGATACGCGACATTCGACGGCGAGGGAGCGGATAGTGGCGCGCATCGCAATGTAACGCTTACATGCTCGCGCGTATGAAGCAAGCCGGGGCGTTTGTGCATTGCTGTCGAATCTCGAGAGCGCTCACGCGGCGATCTCGTCCCCACCCAAACCCATGAAAACCCCGTTATGTCGAGCTACTGCATTGTCTTCCGCCCGTCTGGCCTGGCCGACTTTGGCCGCGCTGGGCGCCGCGATCACGCCGACTCTTATGCACGGCCAAACCGCGCCCGCCGCCGATAGCCCCAAGGCCGACGAAGTCGTGACCCTTTCGGCGTTCGAAATCACCGCCCGTCCCACCGGACGCTATCAGACGGAAGAGGCGGCCTCGGGTGGCCGCATTCGGGTCAATGTGATGGATACTCCCGCTTCCGTTTCGGTGCTGACGCGCGATTTCATGGAGGACGTCGGAACACTGCGCGTACTGGATACGGCCAAGTACGTCGCAGGTGTGAGCGAGGCAACGATTCCCAATGGCCTCGACCGCATTAATATCCGCGGCTTTCAGTCGGACGGTCGGCGCGTGGACGGCTTTTCCTGGAGCGATCAGGCCAACTACGACACGGCGGGCATCGAGCGCATCGAGATCATCAAGGGCCCCGATTCTCTCTTGCAGCCCACCGGCGTGCCGGGCGGCACGCTGAATCTCGTTACCAAGCGTCCGCTCTTTAAGGCCGCGTCTTCCGTCATGGTCCAGGCGGGCCAGTACGATTCCAATCGCGTCGAAATCGACTCCACCGGCCCCCTGGCGTCGTCCAAGTCCATGGCCTACCGCTTTGTGACATCCTATCACGATAGCGACGGGTACTCGCGGGCGGCGTTTCGACGTTCCTTCTTCGCGGCTCCCTCGTTCACGTGGCGACTCACGCCGTCAGCCCAGCTGACGCTGCGCTACGAATATTACAACTTCAAGACCTCGACGCTGGAAGGCCTGTTGGTCGATCCCTCGGTGGGCACGAACGATTCATTCAAGCTGCTGGCTTCGATTCCCCGCGACTTCGACCCGTCGCTGTCGGATGCATACCAATTCCGCCGCGTCGAGGCGCACACGGGGACGCTGTTGTTTACGGCGGCGGTGAATGAGCGCCTGTCGGTCCGCGTCGCGGCGCGGTACTCCGATGATGCCACTCCCGATAGCGGCTTCGGGTGGGGCCTCAGCACCCAGGGCGGTTCGCGCAATCCCCTCACTGGCCTGTGGGTCGGCGGGGTCATCTATTCGTCAACCGCGCCCTACGCCGGCACGCCTGCACCGGCGCTGAGCACGACGTTCAACCATACAGGGTCGAACTCGATCCAGCACCTCCGCTACCGGGACTTGCAGAACGACTGGGCGTATGTCGTCGGCAATGACTGGGTCGGCACGACGACCTCGGCGGGCTTTGCGTATGGCTATGAGCACCAGAATCAGGATGGATATACGCTGACGGCACGGCCCTTTACGGTGGCCAATTTCAGCCCGGATACGGCAACCCCGACGATCGGCGCACAAAATAATGCGCGGCGCCGGGAGTTGGCCCGCACCCAATTCTATCTCACCGAAAAGGCGGAGTTCTTCAAAGGCCGCGTCATCTTGTCGGGCGGCATTGCACACCTGTCGTTTGACGGCTATTTCGGCAGCAAAATCTCCACCGCGGCTCAGACCGTCATTCCCGGCCGGATGTATCCGGGTGATGGCGCCAAGAGCACCGCCAACTATGGCATCGTGGTGAAGCCCCTGCCGGACATCTCTCTTTACCTGGGCCACACGGAGAGCGCCGTGCCGACGACGAATTTCCAGTCGGTCTACGACCGCTATCAGCAGGACGGTCGCGACATCTCCTTCTCGGTCGGTAAGCAGGACGAGGCGGGCCTCAAGGTGCAGCTCCTTGACCGCCGACTCACACTCTCCGTCGCCCGCTACGAGATCAATCAATCCAACTACGCTCTCGCGAATCCCGCCAATCTCACCAGCCCGCCGCCCCCGGTCGTGCTGCCGGCGCTACTCACCGATCGTGTTGCCAAGGGCTGGGAGTACCAGGTCTTCGCCAGCCTCACGAATAATCTCTCGCTCGTTGCCAACTACAACGACTCGAAGAACCGGGATGCGAACGACATTCCCTTCCGAGGTGCGGCGGAAAAGTCCGCGGCGGCCTTCCTGCGCTACGAGTTCAAGACGGGCGACCTGCGCGGTGTCGCGCTTGGCCTCGGGGCGAACTACCTCGGCAAGCGGGCGGGCGACCAGGCGAGCGGTTTCACCTCCGCGAGCACGGCGACCAATCCGATCGCGCAACAGCCATCGTTCTACCTGCCGGCACGCACGCTGACGGACGCGAATGCGACCTACACACGCGGGCACGTCTCGTACCGCCTTGCCGTCAACAACCTCTTCGACAAAGACGACTACGCGGCAAGCCAGACCCGCTCTTCGGTATATATCGGCAATCCGCGCAATATCTCGGGCAGTGTCACCTACCGGTTCTAAGTCCCCTGCCCGCCTGAAAAATATCGGGCGGGCGCCGGGCGCGGTGCTAGAATTTCAGCAGGGCCGCCGAGGCGTTCGCGGGGCAAATCTCTCCCACTGTTCGGCCAGGCCGTTCCGCGGTCGCGGAGAATCGCATAGGTTGTCCTTGCCCCGGAGGTTCAGTTCCTCGCGACACTGCTGGACGCAGTGTACCCGCGCGTGGCTGAGTTCTGGTTCGCCGAACAAGCTTAACGGGGAGAGGCGCTCCTGATCGACGGAGCGATTTCACTTTTCCAAACAAGTCTTCAGATTCAAATTTCGCGGATGCGCTGGCCAAAAAAACTCAAACGGCGATGGCTCTGGCTGCGGATGAGGGCGGAGTGATGTACTCTTTGATTCGCTTCAAACGTTCTCGATTCGATCTAGGTCGGGCAGCCAGTGCGGAGGAAATCTGAACTTTTGGGAGATGAGCCAAAAGTTCACGCAAGAAGCTAAAATTACGATTGAAACGAAAATTGGCACTTTGACCTAAGTGAGCGCTAGAGCAGATTAATTTAAACCGTGGCCGAAAAAATGAATCGCCGGCGGTGGGTTGCGACCTTGCGTCGCAACTACGCATAGCCGAAGCGCGGGCGTGGCTCGAAATTGTTGCGACGCAAGGTCGCAACCCACCGCGGCTATGACTTTACTTAAAACGCCCTAGTCCTTCATTCGATCCAAGCTAGGAGGTGAAATCTGCTGCCTTCGCCTGCCTTAAAAAGATCGGTCCAAAAAAATTTCACAGCGAGAACAGGACCATTCTCAACCGAGACTTCGGCCTGAAATGGGATGTAAATTTGCGGCCCCAGATCGGAGAAATCACAAGGTTCTTGCCGCACACGATTGGTCCAAACTTTGGTGATTGAAGGCAGCGATGACTGCTCGATTAAGGGGCACGTGGTCGCAGGCCAAACGTTCGTTTCACGGCTCGTAAGGCGATTTATATTTTAAAGTGCTATCGCGGTCCCGCACTGCATCCGCATCAACGCAAGCAGCATCCCGAGAAATGTCCGGGCGCAGGGAATCGTCTCGCGTGGAGCGTTGAATACCTTGCGCTCGATGATTACAGCCAAGGTCCATGATTGTTGCCGGCGCGGAACACAAAACCCGCGCAGCGATCTGCGCGGCGGCATTCGCGAGTGTTGCCCCATCGTCGCCCGAGTTGCGCAGATAAATGCATCCACCGAACGCATCCGTGCGTTGCAGCCTCGATACCCGTGCAACTTTTGCATCGGTTTCGCTTTATCACAAAAATAATACTCGTTACCATGAAGCTTCGCTCCCTCCTCTCTATCATCGCGATCAGCATCGGCCTTGCCTCGATGGCAACGGCCAAGACCGTCGTTGAAATCGCTGCCGGCTCACCCGACCACACAACGCTGGTGGCCGCCGTGAAGGCTGCGGGTCTCGTCGAGACGCTAAGCGGCCCCGGGCCCTTCACGATCTTCGCCCCCACCAACGCCGCATTTGCGAAACTGCCCGCGGGCACCGTCGAAACGCTCTTGAAACCCGAGAATAAAGCCAAACTTGTCGCGATTCTCACCTATCACGTCGTGCCCGCGAAAGTTATGGCCGCTGATGTCAAGTCCGGCGAGGCGCCGACGGTCAATGGCAAGATGCTAACCATAAAGGCGGACGGCATGGGCGTGACGGTCAACAACGCCAAGGTGGTCGCCACCGATCTGGTCGGCAGTAACGGCGTCATCCACGTCGTCGATACCGTGCTCCTCCCGTAATCAACGGGTGCACTCTTCATAGCGTTGATTGGCCCCTCAACCCGTGAATCTACTATCGGTGCCTAAGTCTCCAATTGGAGTGCCGGTCGGGACTCGATTTACGGATCGTTCAGCCTAGAGTATTCTCGCCGCAGCCAAAGCGGTTAAATGTTAAATGCACCGCTGTTGCCGATCACCGGCAACGGCGGCGCTCGTTGGTATCTTCTCCTTTAGGAAAGCCGACAGGCCCAAGGCCCGAGTACCGTCATCTGATGATCGCGATACCCGATAGTCGCTCGATATTCCGCCCAATCCCGAGCACGCGAGAAATGAGGCGAAGATTGAGCTAAGCGGCGCGCGGTACATCTCGATAGATCGAGTAAAAACGGAATCTAAGGAGCTGGTTATTCGCGTGGCGAATACCGAACACATTCTTGGGCCAAGGGCCTAGTCTCATATGCGCTCCCTTGGCCCGGCTAACCTCATTTGCTCTTGAATCCACGGTGGAAAAATCAGGCTATAACGTTTTATATAAAGTCGTAGCCGCGAGTGATGCTTAGGTCCACTCGCTCACGGTCGCAGCTGCGAGAAAGTACCGGCTACAGTTTAATTTAAACCGCGCTACTTACGGCCCTGGCCCGCCCACCAGGATCTGAAAGCAGGATCAGCCCTTCCGCAGACGCTTCCGCCGGTGAATCGCCACGCCGAGCGCGGCGGCGCCGAAAATGGCGGCGTACGTCGCGGGCTCGGGGATAGAGGTGGGGGTGTACACCAGGTTTAGCGTGCTGGCGGTGCCATTGAGATTGAACGAGTAGTTGGCGAGCGAGGTGCCGCCGAGCAGGCTGCCCAATGTGAACTGGGACGCCGTGAAGGTGGCGGTGGCCGCGCCCGAGAAGTCGAAGAGCGTGTAGCTGCCGCCCGTCATCGGATTGAATCCGGCGGCATCGGAGAGGTTAAGCACGATCGTGCCCGCCAAGGGGCCGGTGAGCGTGCCCCCGGAAACGCGGATGGAATCGCTCGTCGTGCCGAGTTGAAAATCGAGGATCGAGCCGGAATTGAGCGTGAGGCCGTTCGTGAAGGTGATCGTGCCGGGCGAGGCACCGGGCGCCAGATGGCCGCCACTGGAGACCGTGGTGAGCCCGGCGAGGGTGCCGGTGCCGCCGAGGGTGGCCCCGGAGGCGACGGTAACGGCGGTATTGGCGAGACTGCCGGTGACTAGGAGAGTGCCGTTGCCGACGGTGGTGGCGCCGGTGTAGGTATTGGCACCGGAGAGCGTGAGCGCGCCGGAGCCCAGCATGCTGACGGAGCCGGTGCCGGAGATGACGCCCGCGTAGGCGAGAGCGTTGCTGCGGTTGAATGCGAGGGCGGTAGCGCCGCCGTTGAGGTTGATATTGCTCACGATAGACCCGGTGGTGCCGCCGGCGCCGATCCGGAGGGTGCCGGCGCTGACCGTCGTGCCACCGGTATAGGTGTTGGCACCAGTGAGGACGAGGGTGCCAGTCGACGACAACTTGGTCACGCTGCCGCTACCGGAGATCACCCCGCTGTAGGTGAACACATCGCTGCGGGCAAAGGTAAGGGCACCGCTATTCGCGATGTCGCCCACGATGGAGCCAGTGGTGCCGCCGGTGCCGATCTGCAGGGTGCCGCCGGAGACGGTGGTGCCGCCCGTATAGGTGTTGTTGCCCGTGAAAATGAGGGTGCCGTTGCCAGCCTTGGTGAGGGTGCCGTTGCCCGAAATGATCCCGGTGAAGGTTGTGTTCAAGCTGCGGCTGAAAGCCACGGCGGCGTTGTTGAGGATGTTGCCCGTGATGGAACCGCTAGCGCCGCCGGTGCCGATCTGCAGGGTGCCGCCGGAGACGGTGGTGCCGCCGGTAAAGGTGTTTGACCCGGACAGGATGAGCGTACCCGCCCCCTGCTTGGTGAGGGTACCGGAGCCCGAAATGACTCCCGAGTAGGTGAGATCATCGCTCCGGTTAAACACGACCGCACCGCTATTGGCGATGTTGCCGGCGAGGGAGCCGGTGGTGCCGCCGGCACCGATTTGCAAGGTTCCGGCGGAGAGGGTGGTGGTGCCCGCGTAGGTATTGGCTCCGGTCAGGGTGAGGGTATTGGCGCCGCTCTTGGTTACCGTGCCAGCGCCAGAGATCACCCCCGCATAGGTCATGTCGTCACTGCGGTTAAACATGACCGCACCGCCATTGGCGATATTGCCGGCGATGGAGCCCGTGGTGCCGCCCGCGCCGATCTGCAGGGTGCCGGCCGAGACGGTGGTGGTGCCGGTGTAGGTATTCGCGCCGGTCAGAGTGAGGGTTGTGTTGCCGCTCTTGGTCACATTGCCACTGCCGGAGATCACGCCGTCATAGGTATAGGCGTTGGTGCGGCTGAAGGTCACCGCGCCGTTATTGACGATGTTGCCGGCCACGGCGCCGGTCGTACCGCTAATCGCCAGCGTCCCGGCGGAGACGGTGGTGGTGCCCGTGTAGGTATTGGCGCCAGTCAGGGTGAGCGTGCCGATGTCGCTCTTCGTCACGTTGCCAGTGCCAGAGATCACGCCGGCGTAGGTGTAGGCGTTGCTGCGGCTGAAGTTCACCGCGCTGTTATTGACGATGTCGCCGGCCACGGACCCGCTGAAACCGCTGCCGATCACCAGCGTACCAGCGGAGACGGCGGTGGTGCCCGTGTAGGTATTGGTGCCAGTCAGCGTGAGCGTGCCGGAGCCGGTCTTAGTGAGGGTTCCTGTGCCGGAAATCACACCGCCATACGTAAGGGCGTCGGAGCGAGCGAAGGTGACGGCGCCGCTGTTGGCGATGTTGCCGGAGATGGAGCCCGTGGTGCCGCCCGCGCCGATCTGCAGAGTGCCGCCGGAGACGGTGGTGCCGCCGGTGTGATCGAGGGTGCCGGTGAAAACGGTGGTACCGGCTGTGTGGACGAGAGCGACGAAGCCGGAGGTGTTAACGCCGGTGCCGGCGGAGGTGCCATCCTTGGTAAAATAGGTGGGGGCCAGGGTGGTGCCCGTGGTGTTGAACTGCAGGACGGCGGTGCCGGCCCCGCCTTGGACACCGGCCGCGTTGACGATGCCGGCGGCCGCAGCGGCACCTGTGCTGGCCGCACCAATATTGAGGGTGCCGGACCCACCGACTGAGCCACCGAGGGTGACGTTGACGTCGCCACCACCGGCGGGCACAGCATTGGCACTGGCCGAGCCGGCGGCGAGCAAGCCCCCGTTACTGAGGGTGACGGTGGCTGTACCGGCTTCGCCAAAGGTTGCGCTGACAAGGCCGACCAACGCCGAGCCAGTGCCGGACACGGTGACAGTCGCCGTGCTGCCAGCCAGCTCGCCAGCGTGGAGCCGCCACGACGTGGACTGGCCACCGGCACTAAGTGCCAGGGTACCGATACCGGCGGCATTCTGGTCTCCTCCGATGAACAACTCGAAAAAATCCCCGTCGGTCGAACCGTTATTGCTGCCCGGCACCAAGGTGCCCGAGCCGGAGACGGAGACCGTAGCGCCACCGGTGATGACCACATCCGTATCGGGAAAGGTCGTCGCCGTCGTGAGCGTGGTGTTGGTATTGTACACCATCTGGGCAGACGCTTGCACGCCGCTGAGAGCGACGAGCAGGCTCGCGAGGCCGCAAGCCGCAGACATGCGGAAGTTTGTCGAAGCAGGACGACCAGGAGAAGGGAGAATCATTTACTAGTAGCCCCAAATAACGGCACACAACTCGTTTGCCTAAAGCGAAAACGGCCAAAAGGCCCCCGGGAGAAGTCTCTAGGCAGGTACGGGGCGAGCCACGAGTCGGGCTGGAATGGAGCCTAGTTAAGCGCGAAGCTATCCAGCCTTCACTCGGGACGGGAGGCGCGCCACCTCCAAGGCGAGCAAAGCGCCGCCCCGGCACGGGGCATCAAACGACCAACGCCATCACGAAAACATGAATCGGAGATTTCGATTCGCTTGAACTCTCCGGCTCCACGTCATCGGCGGCTACTCTGGAAAACCCAATGCGGCGCAGGGCGGATTGATCGTCACGCCCCGCCGCCCAAGTGGCCCAGCTCGATCAGAAATGGAACTTGATGCCGCCGACGAAGCTGCGGCCGAGGTAGTCGACCTCTTCGTTGAGGTTCGGATTATTGTTGTCGTACCAATGCTGCATCTGGCGGCGCAGGTTTTTGCCTTGGAGGTAGACGACGAAATTTTTGGTGATGCGGTATTTCAGCGTGGCGTCGAGCGTGCGGGCCGGGGCGACGGTGGCGTTGGCGACGTGCCCGTCGGTGGCGCTGATATTGGAGCTCACGTAGTTGAAGGCCAGGCGCGCGGTAATGCCGTACTTCTCCCAATAGACTTGGAAGTTCTGAATGGCCTTGGGCTGGCCGGGGATGAAGTTGTCGGAAGTGAGCACCTGCGTATTGGTGGCGGCGTTGAGCAGGTAGGCTTTCGATTTACCGTCGACGACGGTGGTGTTGGCGCTGAACCCGAGGCCATTGAGGGCACCGGGCAAAAAGGTCAGCGTCTGCTGCCAGCTCAGTTCGAGGCCGGTGGCCTCGGCCTTGGCGCCGTTTTGGAACTGATGCACCGCGGTCTGCGTGCCGTTGAGGGTCTGGATCGTGGTGGAGCGGTAGATGAAGTTGGTGATGTCCTTGTGGAAGACGCCCGCCGAGACGAGACCGGCCGGCTGGTAATACCACTCGAAGGAGAGATCGAGGTTGTTGGATTTGGCGGCGCGCAGGGCGGAGTTGCCCTTGTAGAGCTGGGCCAGGGTGCCGGGGGTGGTGTCGATCGAAGGAGCCGGATCGTTCAGCAGGGAATACGGGACGAGTTCATTGTAATCGGGACGGGCGATCGAGTGGGTCCACGCGGCGCGCAACACTTGATTTTTCGTGAAGCGGTAGTTGAGGAGGAGGTCGGGGAAGAAGTTATTGTACGAGGTGGAGCCGCGCACATGCGGATTTCCGCCGAGCCAGTTGAAATCATTCTGGGTCTGCTCGACGCGGAGACCGGCGATGGCCTCCAACTTCCCAAACTTGGCGGTGGCCATGCCGTAGCCCGCCGCGACGTCTTCGGAGACATCATAGATG
Organism: Opitutaceae bacterium; assembly: GCA_965227745.1. GTDB lineage: Bacteria > Verrucomicrobiota > Verrucomicrobiia > Opitutales > Opitutaceae > GAS368. The sequence goes on from OZ245769.1 coordinate 2,893,886, forward strand.
CGCGAGAGCAGCGTATTGAGCGCCGTATTGGTCGAGGTCGTGAAGCCAGCGGGATTGGTCGTGAGGGTGCTGAAAACGGCGCTCTGGGAGGCAAAGGCACCGAGCGTGGGCACGGAGCCGAAGAGGAGATTGCCGCCGGGCTGCTGGGGATCCAGGACGAAGGTCTTCATCTGCGGCGCCACGAGGGGCGCGAAGATATCCATCACCGGGCGCTGGCGGCGGGTCTTGCTGGTGTACTTGGCGCCGAACTTGAAGGTGACCGGCACCGTATCGAAACGTTCGATACGCGTGTAGTCGACATTGCCCGAGTAGTTGCGCTCGGAGTCGTTGCCCGTCTGCTTCCAGATGCTGAGGAGCGTGTCGTCGCCGGCGGAGAAGCCATTGGCCCCGGTGGCGGTGTTGAACATGCGAACGACCGGGAGCACGGGATTCGTGCGGTCGACCGTCCAGCTATACAGGCGGCGCGTGGCGCTGGGGGTATCGGTGTCGTAGCGGTTCAGGCGGCTGTGGACAGGATTGTAGTTGTAGCTGGTGGCGTAGTTGAGCGAGCCGTTGTTGAGGGCGGTCTCACCAGAGACACCGACTTGGTAGATCTTCGTCGAGACCTGCTGGTCGTAGAAGGCTTTGCGCAGGCGGCTCGAGGTGCCGGAGGCGATGGTATCGGTCGAGGTCGCCGAGAAAGTGGTGAGGGCCGTGGCGCGGGTGCGGAACTTGGTCTGGTACTTCTCCGCGTCGTTGTAGAAGGTGCGGAATTTCAGCACGGTGCCGCTGCCGATTTTCCAATCGAGGTTGGCGCTAAGGCCGGAGGTGATTTTGCGCTGCTGGCGATAGCGCACATCATACTCGGAGATGGAGCCATCGCCCTTGATGCCGGCGATGTTGGCGACCGCGGGATCAGTCTTGGGATAAAAACCCGTCTCGGAATCGACCTCGACGAGGGCGAGATTGCGATAGTTGACATCGATGCCGAGGCCGACGGTGCGGGCCTCATTGACGGCGCCGACGAAGCTGAGCGAGCCGCCGTAGCCCCACTTGGCGCGGAGATCGGAGTAGTAGGAATCGAAACCGCCGCTGATCACCGGCGTGGCGACATCGAAGCCGTTGCGCGTGCGGACATTCACCTGGCCGCCGATGGAGTTGGCATCGGTGTCGGGCGTGAGGGCCTTGACGACTTCGACGCTGCCGATGATTTCGCTGGGGATGAGGCTGACGTTGATGGAGCGGTTGTCGCTGCTGGCATCCTGCGCGAGCGGATCGGTGACAGCGGGCAGCGTCTGGCCATCGACGCGGATGGAATTGTACTGCGGGGCGACGCCACGGATCGTGATGTACGAGGCCTCGCCTTCGGACTGGACCACATTGACGCCGGGGACGCGGGAGAGCGCCTCGCCGAGGGTGTTGTCGGGGAGATTGCCGATGGCGTCGGAGGCGATGATGTTGCTGATGGTGTTGCTGGCACGCTGCTCGTTGATCGCCTTGGTCTGGCCTTCGCGGATCGACTCGACCTTGACGGCTTGCAACATGACCACGCCACCGGAGAGCGCGACATCGCGCGTGGCGACTTGGCCGGAGGTCACCGCCACACTCACCGTGCTGGAGTCGAGGCCGACATAGCTGACGGTGATCTTTTGCTGGCCGGCGGGCACAGACGGAAGACGGTAAGCGCCGGTGTTATCGGTGGTCGTTTCGAGGCCGATGCCCTCGAGGCGGACCATGGCGTTGGCCACGGGAGTCTTGGCATTACCATCGGTCACCACGCCTTGTATGGTGCCGGTCGTCTGAGCGGCGAGCTGGGCCGCGAGCAACGCCGCAGCCAGCGCGCCGCACTGGCGAACCGGCCGGCCGAGGCCGAGTGAGAGAAGCAGGGAGGCCGTACGGCGGAAGCCGGACGCGCGAAAGGAAGCGACGTGCAGAGAGTGGTTCATGGGTCCTAAAAAACGGGGTGTTGCAGATTTAGGGCCAGTGCGGGGGCGCGTAAACGGGCGGTCAAGTCAAACTGTTGAACAAAGCGCTTGTCGTCGACGCGGGTGGTGTGAAAATGGCGGGCGGCGACACCGTGCTTAAACCCACTACCGACTCACCATGCCCGCATTTGCCCGACGAGTAACTTTACGTGACGTGGCGGCGGCGGCCGGCTGCCACTTCAGCACCGTCTCTCTGGCGCTGCGCAATCACCCGCGGCTCCCCCAAACGACGCGGGACCGCGTGGCGGCGGCCGCGCAGAAACTCGGCTACGTCGCCGATCCGGCGCTCGCCGCTCTTTCCAACTATCGGACGAGCCGGCGGCGCGTGCCCTTTCGCTCGACGCTCGCGTGGATCACCAACTACCCCACGCGCGACGGCTGGCGCAAGGCGGAGGTCTTTGCGCAATTTTATCTCGGGGCCGAGACCAGAGCGGCGGAACTCGGGTACAAGCTGGAGATATTTTGGCTGCGCGAGACGGGAATGACGGAGGCGCGCGTCAGCCATATCCTGCGGGCGCGAAATATCACCGGGCTGTTGATCGCGCCCCAGCCGGTGCCGGGCGGATCCCTGCAACTCGACTGGGCCCACTTCTCCGCCATCTCTCTCGGCTATTCGCTGGCCAGCCCGGCGCTGCACGTCGTCTGTCCCCACCAGTACCGGGCAATGAAGCTGGCGGTGCAGCGCCTCATGGAACGCGGGTATCGGCGCATCGGCCTCGTCGTACTCGACATCCACGACAAGCGCGCCGATCAAAATTGGACGGCCGGTTATTTGGTGATGCAGCAACTGATGCCGGAGGCTCAGCGTTTGCCGCCCCTCGTGCCGCCGCGCTGGGACGAAGCCGTGTTTGCCAAGTGGGTCCGCAAGCACCGACCGGATGCGATCGTGACCAAGAGTTTAGAAGTCTTGGCGGCGCTGCGCCGCATGGGCTATCGCGTGCCCCGCGACCTCGGGGTGGCCCTTATCACGTTTCCGTCTCCCGGCGGCGAGCTATCCGGCGTGGATGAGAATGCGACGGAGACCGGGGCCGCAGCGGTGGATTTTCTCGCGGGGATGATCTATCGCAACGAACGCGGCGTGCCCGCGCATCCGCAGCGGCTGCTAATCGAGGGGACCTGGATCGACGGCACCACTGTGCGCGATGGACTCAGCGCCAGTCGTCGAGCGGAGTGATCGCGGGAGCGGAAAGACGCGGCCAGGGCTCGCCCACCGGCGTGAGCAGGACAGCGATGCGAGTGAGCGTCGTCGCCGAGGTCGGCGTGACCTCCACGGTCAGCGCGGCGACGCCCTGATTCGGGTCTTCCTTGGCGGACGCGGGCGTGACCGGCTTGAGTTGGAAACGTCCGGTCGCGGGCGCGAGTAATTCGAGGCGGAGTGTGCGGTCGTTTTGCATGAGGGTGACAGAGCGCGCATCGGCGGCGAGCGTGGCTTGGGCGCCCGTGAGCATGCGCCAGCAGAGGGGCGTGGCGGACGCCGCTGGTTGAAACTCGTCCTGCACGAGCACGCGCGCGCGATCGAGCAAGGCCACGCCGCGACGCAGGCTGTGCACCCCGGGATAAATCGCCGTGAGATCGGCGACGGCAAAGGCGCGCTGCGGCGTCGATTGAAACGCCGTGAGCGGCGCGAGCGCATCGTGCCGCTGGAGGGCATCGTCCGGGGTCACGGTATTGTGCGCGCGATTATTGACGCGCAGATAGGCCCAGCGTGGGCCCGTGCTATCGAAGTAGCCGGGCAGGCTGTACGTATCGGGTCCGAGATCGACGGCCCAGCGCTGCCCGTCGGACTCGAGCACAAAGGAGCCGAGGTCGAGGTGCGCATGATGGACATCTTCCGGGGTCACGCCGGCCTTGAAACCGACGAAGAGCGCGCGAGGGTCGTCCCAACTGCTGCGAAAAAGCGCGAGCTCCGCAGCTCCGCGGAAGCGAAAATCGAGCGGCGGGCGTGCAGCCGCCGCGGCCACTTCGGCGGGAAACCACAGGGCGTGCAACGCGAAAAAACGGTTGGTGATCTTGCGGCCCTTCAGCGCGGTCACGAGCAGGCTGCGGCTGTGCGCGAGCGCGGCCTCATCGCGAAAGCGCGTGGCGAGCCACGCATAGGCGGGCGTGGTTTGCACGGTGACCGCGGAGTCGGCGTAGTTGAAGACTTGGCCGGTGGGGCCCTGCACCGCGAGGCGATAGCGCGCCGTGCGATCAAAGCCGGGCGCGGTCGAGAGCCCGAAATCGGTGCCCGCCGCGACCTCGAGGGCGGTGAGCGCAATCACGGTGTACGTCGTGCCATAGGCCCAATAGCCCGGCCCCTCCGGAAACCCGCCGTCGGGCTGGTAGGCCGCGAGCGCGCGCGGCAGCGAAGTACGGACGCCCGCGATCACGGACTGCGCAAGGGCCGGCTCTTCGTCGGCGAGAGCGAGCGCGGCGGCGAGGAGACCGGCATTGCACACCTGATTCCAATTCGTCGGCGCAGTGGCCCACCAGAGTTGAGGATCGGGCGCGCCGCTGGGCGCGTAGGCCGGCGCCGCGAAAGCGAGCGCCTTTTTCCGGAGCGCCTGTCCAATGGAGGTACGTTCAGCGGGCGTGAGCTGATCGTAGAGCCAATCGTAACCGATCGCGACGGCGAAGCTCATCTCGGCGACGTCGAGAAAGTGCGCGGGGTTCCAATCGGGAAAAGCGGCCGCGGCCAGCATATCGCGACGGGCCAAGTCGGCGAAACGGCCATCGTGAGTCAGGCGGTAGGCCATCGCACAAGTCACGATGTGCTGCACGGCCGTGCGCGCCTGCTCGAGCAGGTCCTCGCCGGGACCGAGGTAACGCACGGGCGGTGAAGTCAGCGCCTCCTCCGCCGTGGAAACGATGCGCGCGTGCAGCGAAGCGCGCAGCGAATCCGTCTTCGCAGCCGCGACTAAGGCCGCCAATCCCTCATCGGTCAGCAGGAGGCGAGGATGACCGGGACGAATTTTAATCGCAGCCGCCGTCGAATCGGTGGCGGCAGCGGCACGCAGCGTGGTGGTGCCGAGGAGCAATACGACGAACAGGACGGTGCGGAGGCGCATGGACATGGGGGACAACGCGAGGAGCAGATCGATCAGGATTTGGAATCGGATTCACCGAGGGCCGCGAGCGCCGACCGGTAGTAGGTGCCGCCTTCACCGCCGGAGTTTTGGTGGGCCCGGATGAAGCGGAGGATGCGGGCGCGATCTTTCTGGGCGCGTGGAAATTCGGCGTCGGTCCAGAAGCGCCGCGCTTTGTCGAAGTACCCCACCCGCGCGAGAAACTGCGTGCCGAAATAGACGCTGGTTTCGAGGGAGTCGTCGGCTTCGAGGATGACGAACGAGCCGTCAGGCTTGAGCGATTCGCGCAAGCACCAGTCGAGCGATTTTTGCAGTTCGACGCGGATGGCGGCGCGTTGCTCGGCGGACGCGTGGGCCCAGCCGAGTTCGAAGATGCGGGCGACATCCATGTTATTGTGATTGAGGTAGGTGCCGGAGCTCAGCCAGCCGGTCGGATAGGCGCGGTCCTTGATCGCGAGCGTGGTGTCGATGATCCGCGGCCAGTCGGGCACGGCGCCGTCCAGGTAACTGATGATGTGAAAAGTGATGCTGAGATCGGTGGTCTTCTCGATCCGGCCGTCGCGCCGATACCAGCCGCCCCAGTAGCCGGTGGCGGGATCGCGCGCCGTCTGCATGAGCCAGTCGATCATCGCGGCCTCGAGCTTCGGGTGATAGGCATAGTTGGCCGGCTGGTGGCGGCGGATGAGGCGGAGCAAATCGGAAATGGTCTCGTTCATCTCCCGCCGGCGTTTCACCCCGTCGGCCGCGAGATCGGAGATGAGGAGTGAATTGAGATGAGCAGTGAGCCGCTCGGGGGAATTGAAAGCGTCGAGGAAACGGCAGGGATAGCGGGGAAGTTTTCCCTGGCTCGAAAGCAGAGAAATCTGCTCGTACGACGCCGCGAGTTTGAAGAAGGGCTCCGTGTACCACTTGCCCCACGAGCCGTCCGCCGGGGATTGTTCATCGACGGCAGTTTGGTTGGCCGGATCTTTCAACGCGGCGGTGAGCGCATCGAGCCGCTGGTGAAATCGGGCGGTGTCCCGCGTGCTGCTATTGAGCCAGCCGAGTTCGAAAAGGATTTGGTGCGCCGGAAGATTCTTCTCGCCGCTCTGCTCGTGCGCGAGGACCTGCCGGCGCAACTCCCAATAGCGCGCCTGATCCCTCGACTCCCACGACGAATCGGGAGCAGAAAAAAGGGGAGCGACGATTCCGAGGAGCCCCACCGCGCCGAGCCAAAGCCAGTTCTTCATGCAAAGCGCGCATGAAGCGAGGAGAAGGCTGGGAGTGTCAATGATGCTGGTTTGCGCGGGAAATAAAAAACGTCCCTGCATTTTTCCTTCCGCTCGAAAGCCGCGCGAGTCGCTTCGAAACGTTTCCCGGGGTCTGAATTCCTGCCGCTCGGTGATCGTAGGTAGAAACGACCGTTAGCGCACGACCTCGGGTTTGCTGACGTCCACGTTGAATTGGTAGATCGTGGCGTTGAAGAAGCGCGCAAGTTCTGCGAAGAGTTTCGCAGTGGTCTCCTCGGACCAACCGCCATGGCCGGCGTCCGGGAGTTCGAGAAAGGCGGTGTCGGGCGAGCCCGGTTTCAGTGCTTGAAAGAGGTCGCGGCCCAGTGAAGTGGGCACGTAGGTGTCCGACTTGCCGTGCACGACGAGCACGGGCGCGCGAGTGGTCGGAGCGGCGGCGAGGGCGGACTGGGCGCGGAGTTTTTCCCGGTCGGCGCCGAAGAAGTACGGGCGAAGATCACTGAGGAACGACGCCTCGGCTCCGGCGTGAGTGCGCCAGGCTTCGAAATCGCCGGGCGCGTTGATCGCGACCGCGCAGCGAAAGGTTTCCGGAGCCAGTTGCGCCATGCGCACGGCTAGGTAGCCGCCGACACCATTGCCCAACGCGGCGACCTTGCGCGGGTTGAACCCGAGACCGCCGTCCTTGCCGCGCTCGAGCACGACCTGAATATCCGCGAGCACCGCCCGGTCGAGACCGTCGCCAATCGCCTGGAGATGCGCGCGGCCGAGGCCACTTGAACCGCGATGATTCAGCTGCAGCACGGCGAAGCCCAGGGCCGCGAGCGCCTGAACGCCGCGGTTGAACTGCGGTCCGTCGCTGAACCAAGGGCCGTCATGAAAATAGACCAGCAACGGCGGCGGCGTCACGCGGGGCGCGCGCGGCCTCGTGAGGAAGCCCACCATGCGCCGACCGTCAGGCGCGTTGAAATCGAAGGCGTGTGTCTCGCTACGACGGTCGGCCGTGAGCCACGGGGCTCGGTCGCCGCAACGAATCAGTTTCCCGGTGGTCACATCGGCGACAAAGAAGCCGCCCGGATCGCCGGCTGACGAGGTATCGACGAGAAAGCGTTCACGCTCGGGCGTCCACTCGCGGAGTTCGACGCTGCGTGGGGCCAACTGCTTGGCGAGCCGGGCTTGAAGCTCCATGAGGGTGGGATCAAACCACACCGTGTCTCGGCGCGCGGCCGAAAAGCGGACACCGGCGAGCGCGTGCGTGTGGGGGTCGAAGCGAATGGCATCGCCGGCCACCAGTGCGGTGGATTCGATCAGATCGTAACGGGCGTGACCTGCTTCGAGTTCCTCCAACTGGCCATTGAAAAGATTGAGGGCCCGCAGGCCGAACGTGTCACGGCCGACATTGGTCGCAATATAGAGGAGTTCGCCTCCGGCGTGAAATCCAAGCGGCACGGAGCGCGGCGAAAGCAGACTCGATGGCTCGACCGCGAAGCCGAGCGGCGTGGGGGCCTTCACAATCGAATCGAGGGCCACCCACGACTTGCTTTCGGAGGCACGGTAGAGATAGCGGAAGCGGCGGCCCTGCTGCTCCAGTGCGAGGCGCAGGCGACCTTGATGATCGAGCCAAGTGCGGCGCCAGTCGTCCTCGGCGGTGATCTCGCGCCACTTGCCGTTCACCGTATCGAGCTCGATCACGGCGAGCGGCGGGGGACGGTGCAGGACGCTGTACGTAGCGAACTCTCCCGGGAGCGACCTGCGGGCACCGAGGTCGGAAATGTCGGTGGGCGGGGACAGGCCCTGATCCGCGATATACACATTGCCAGGCACAGTCACTTCTCCGCGTCCACTCGCACGGTACGTGAAGAGATCGCCGTCATCGCGCACCTCGATCTGGAGCAAGTGAGGTGAGCCGGGCTTGGAGCCGAGGATAAAAGGGCGGAGCATCCGGTTTGATACCGGTCGGGAATCGCTGCCAAAGAGATCGCCAGTCACCCGCCCCGCCGCCTGCAAGTCGCGAAGGGTGACCTCAGTGATCCGGTCAGGCGGGCCGGCTCCCCGGAGGACGGGGTCGGCCGCCATATCAGGCGTGAGGGCCGAGCTATACCGGCGAGCGCCAAGCTCAGACTTGGGCATAAACCCCTCGAAGTCGCGGAGCGTGAGCAGGACTTGGATATCACCCTTCGGCAGATCGAGCGCCCCCATGGCGCCGAGGCGAGTGGTGAAGACCAGCCGCGTGGGAGATACCCAGTGAAGGGACACGACGGCCTGCTCGCGCGACAAGTCGACCGCGTAGCTTTCAGACGAACGCGTATCGACGTTCACAATCGCGATGGCCGGGGGCCGGCCGGGCAGATTTTCGTTCAACGCCACGAAGTGACCGTCGGGCGAGAGCGCCGCTTGATCGTGTTGGTAGGGCTGAAAGAAGGCCGCGACCGTCTTATCAATCGTATCGACGCGCGGCGACTCCGCGGCCGTCGCCCCTGAGAATGCGGTTAAGAGGAGCGGGACGACAACACGGCAACGCAGGAAAACATTCATGACATGACAGACCGGATTGGTAAGCGGAAGCGGACGAGGCGACGACGACTGACCTGCGCGAAACTCCCCCGGCGCGCCGGAATCGCGTTTCTGTGCTGCCTTCAGAGCAAAAAGATTGGTCCGCATGAAATGCTGCGGCCCATCAAGACCGTGATGCTTTACTATAGGCAACACGGTAAATTAGTAGAAATGATCTGGGGTAGTACCGACGAAAGCCGATCAGCCATCGACCGATCACCGACGCTGGGCGTGGAGAAGAAATCTATCCGCCACTTCCGTGCCTCTATTTAACAGCCCCATTCTTAGGGAGTGAAAAACTAAGACACGCCAATCTCGAACCTGCGCAGGCTCCCTCAGGTGAGCTCGATTACCAATTTTACCGTAGTCTCTTCAGCCGCCACTGGATTAATTTAACGGCTTTAGGCGATAAGCAGAGGCGCCAAAGAATCCAAGTCGCAGGATTTTTCATATCGTAATCATCGTACGATCCCGCGGCCTCACTTTTTCGGCGCGGCAGGAGAGTCGATTTTCAATCGCACGGGTCGGCGCAGGGTGGAGAATGAAAGCGAACCCATTTTCCATGCTCCATTTTGCTTGAGATACACTTCCGTCACCATGAAGGGATTCACAACCTCATTGCCACCTACCACCGCCACGAGGTCGATCTCGGTCAGCAGAATCGCCGTGTCGCCAAAGAGATTCACCGTCGCGCTATAGACCTCCGCTTGCTTGTACCAAATCCGACCGCTCTTGATCACATCCAATTCATTGGACTTCCCCCACTTGCCGCTCATGTGGACGAACATAGCTTTCTCCTCGAAAAGGGCCTCCAACTTTGCGGTGTCTTTTTCTGCCATCCAGGTCCATTTGGTTTTCGAGAGATCGAGGACTTCTTGCTCCGCTTGGGTGGGTGCCGCGGTCGTTGCTTGCGGCGCTTGTGCCCAACTGGAGGGAAGACTGATCAGGGTAAATGTGAGTGCCAATAGGAGAGGTTTCATGAGGGGATTTATGCGTTGTGATGTGAGATTCGTTTGTCGCGGAAGCGCAGTGAGGTCTCGAGGTCAGCCGATGAAAGTTTATGGGGTGCGAAACACCTCCCGGGCCACATTGGCGGCGCTCATCGCGCTGGGCCAACCAGCGTAGAAAGCGAGGTGCGTGATGGCTTCGACCAACTCTTGCTCGGTCACTCCATTTTGCTTGGCGAGGGCGAGATGGGAGCGGAGCTGATCCGGACGATTCATCGCGATGAGTGCACTCACCGTGACGAGACTGCGGTCGCGCCGCGCGAGCTGCGGGCGAGCCCAGACATCGGCAAACAATACATTGTCGGTCAAATCAGCCAGCTTAGGAGCAATTTCTCGGATGCTCTGGGGAGCCCTGATGGGCGCCGGTGGAGCGCTGGTGGTCGATTGTTGAGCAGACGGAGCGGTGAATTCAGTGTCGCTGACCTTCTCCATCCACTCGACGAGCTGACCCTGAGATTGCTCGGTAATCGCGACGTGAGACATACCCGAGCCGGCGGATGCGCCATGCCAGTGCTTCACATTAGGTGGGATACGGACAACATCGCCCGGTCGAATCTCCTGCACCGGCCCGCCCCAATTCTGGACGCGACCGACGCCTGACGTGACGATCAGCGTCTGACCAAAGGGATGGGCGTGCCACGCAGTGCGGGCCCTTGCCTCAAAATGAACGACGCCGCCCGTGGCACGTGCGGGCTCGGCCGCTCCAAAAAGCCGTTCCACGCGGACACTACCGGTAAAATTTTCCGACGGCCCCGGCTGCGTGGGCTGAGAACCAGCCCGATAGACCGTCAGGTCCTGCGCAAACATCACCGTAGCAAACACGAGTGCGGCGATCCCATGGCGGAATAGTTTCATGTTGGTAGGGCAGTTTAGGTTGGCCGGATGGCCGAGCTGAGCCATTTCACCTTTTCCGGATCTCGGTGGTCGAAAAAGACCGTTTGCTTGGTGTCGAGCGAAGCGATGGCCGTCATGTCCTCGGGGCTCAGAGAAAAATCAAAAATCGACAGGTTCTCGACCATCCGCTCTTTGCGCACCGACTTTGGAATCGCCACTACTCCACGCTGCGTGAGCCAGCGCACGATCACCTGGGCGACAGTCTTATTAAATTTCGCGGCAATCGCACGAAGCAACTCGTTGCGAAAGATATCGTTTTTGCCCTCGGCGAAGGGGCCCCAAGATTCGATTTGAACCCCGTTGGCCTCCAGGAATCGCTGCGTCTCGATCTGTTGATTAAAAGGATGGGTTTCGATCTGATTTACCGCGGGCTTCACCTCATTGTGCAGCATGAGATCCATGATGCGGTCGGGGTAGAAGTTACTGACTCCGATCGCGCGGATGCGCTTCTCGCGATAGAGTTCCTCCATGGCGCGCCAGGAGCCGTAGACGTCACCGTAGGGCTGATGGATCAAGTAGAGATCGAGATACTCGAGCCCGAGCCGCTTCATCGAGCGCTCAAAAGCTTTTTTCGCGCGGTCGTAACCGGCATCCGCGAGCCAGAGCTTCGTCGTGATGAAGAGTTCCTCGCGCGGAATACCACTGCGCTTGATAGCGTGGCCGACCGCTTCTTCGTTACCGTAAGAGGCAGCCGTGTCAATCAGCCGGTAGCCCGTCTGCAACGCATCGAGCACACTTCGTTCACAATCGCTTAAGTCAGCGATTTGAAAAACACCGAACCCGAGGACCGGCATTTCGACGCCATTGTTTAATGTAACCGTTTTCATGTGAGTTGTGGCGATTAGAAGCGCGTGAGGAAGGAGTGTAAGACACCGGCCGAGTTAAAACGGCTGCGTATATATTAATTCCTGCCGCGATGGTCGGCGCGCCATTCCGCCGGGGTCTTGCCCTCCCAAGAGCGGAAGGCGCGGTAAAACGAATTGGTATTTTCGAAGCCGACGAGGAAAGCGGCTTCCGTAATTTCGACGGAATCATCGCGGAGGTATTCGTGAATCAACTCCCTTCTCGTTTCATTAAGGAGCCGCCGAAAAGTCAGCCCTTCTTCGGTGATGCGCCGCTGTAGGGTGCGCTCGCTCATGCCAAGCTCCCGAGCCACCACCTGCACATCGGGACGGCTACCCGAGAGCAGGCGCCGGAGCACCCACTTCACTGAGCCAATGGTGCTCTGCTTTAGCTCCCGCGTCTTCAACTGCTGGTCGAACTGCGACGCGAGCATCTTCACGAGTTCTTCGTTGTGCGTGACAAAGGGCAAGCCAACGTCCGCGGTGCTTAAGACGAGTTTATCCCGCGAACACCGGTATTTAACCGGACAGCCAAAGAATTCGACCAGCCCATTGTGACTCTCTTCCGCGCGCGTGAGTTCGAGACGTCTTGGATTCAGGTTCATCCCTGTGCCGCGTCGGCCGAATTCCACCAAAATGGCAAACGTAGCATCAATCATGACGCCGGGCGGTTTTTCATCCGGCACAAAGGGCCAGGATGTTTCGATTTGGAGTTCGCCTGTTTTCTCCGTGAATCGAAATTCCTGCGCGCTGCAAAGTTGTTTGTAGCGAGCGTGGCGCTCAAGGCATTCGCGGTAATTTCGCGCGTGTAAGGCCGCCAAGAGCGAGGGGTGAAATTTTTCGCTCTTCATCCCACTCATCAGTTTCCAACCCGTGGCGGGATCCTGCGAGAGCTCGCGAATCGAGCGCCACAGGGCGAAAAGCTGTCCCGTGGTGATGAGGCCATCGCCGCGATGGGCCGTGATCGGGATATTGCTATGGCGCAGGACCACGCCCGGCGTGAGCCCGATTTTTTTCAAGCTCGGCCAAAACGAACTTGGGACCTTCATTCGATCCGGGGTGCCGGCAGTCACTTTGAAATACGTCGTTTGCGTCGTGCGCGATCGAGGTTGGTCGGCCATGTCGCAGGAATATATCTTATTTCGGCCATTCCGTAATCACAGAATACGCCAAACCACTCGCAAACGGCGCCATTTTCATCCCGAGGGACGCGAGGAGATTGCAGCCTTGGCCTTCACGTGGTTGGCTCTTCTTCGGAGTCCTCGCACGCGGCCTCACCGTCCACCCCAAGACCGGCCCAGCCCTCTTCAAATCAAGTCCGTCCATGAGCCAATTCACTCTCACTGTTAACGGCCAGTCACGTTCCGTAAACGTCGCCCCGGAAACACCTCTCCTGTGGGTGCTCCGGGATCACCTCGATCTTTTGGGCACGAAATTTGGCTGCGGCGTCGGCCAATGCGGTGCTTGCACGGTTCATCTCAACGGAACGCCGATGCGCGCCTGCCTGACGCCCATCTCGACCGTGGGAAACCAATCGGTGACGACCATCGAGGGGCTCGACCGTGCGGCGAGCCACCCGCTACAACGCGCGTGGGTCGAATTGGATGTGCCGCAGTGCGGCTACTGCCAGGCCGGGCAGATCATGACGGCCGCCGCTCTCCTGCGCGACAAGGCCAAGCCGAGCGACGCGGACATCGATGCCGCCATGGCCGGCAATCTTTGTCGTTGCGCGACCTACATGCGCATTCGCGCCGGCATCCATCGCGCCGCTGAACTCACCGCCCACGAAACCTCACGATGAACCCTACGCTCCAAGCCCCGCTCGATCGCCGTGGTTTTTTCCGCGTTTCCGCCCTCGCCGGCGGCGGCCTGCTACTAGGTCTCTATGCCAAGCATACTTCGGCGCTCGCGGCCGAGGTCGGGCAGCCGACCGACGCCACACTTGGGGATTTTTCACCCAATGCCTTTCTCCGCATCGCCCCGGACGGCACGGTGACGATCGTCGCCCACAAACCTGAAATGGGCCAGGGCGTAATGACTTCGATCCCGATGATCCTCGCCGAGGAACTCGATGTGGAGTGGTCAACCGTCAAACTCGACATCGGCCGCGCTAGCCCCGCCTTCGGCGGTCAGCTTTCGGGAGGCAGCACTTCCGTGCCGGCCTCGTACAACAACATGCGGCAAATGGGGGCCACCGCGCGGGCCATGCTCGTCACCGCCGCTGCGCAAACCTGGTCGGTCCCGGAAACAGAATTGGTCACTGCCTCCGGTGCGGTGACTCATCAGGCCAGCAATCGTAAGGCCGGCTACGGTGAATTGGTCGCGAAAGCGAAGACCCTCCCCGTTCCGCCCGCGACCGCGATTCGGCTCAAGGAGCCTAAAGATTTCAAGCTGTTGGGCACTCGCGTGGGTGGTTATCAAAATCGCGACATTGTCGCCGGCAAACCGCTCTTCGGGATCGACCAGAAAGTCCCCGGTATGCTCTACGCCGTGTACCAAAAGTGCCCCGTCTTCGGCGGTAAGGTGGTCAGCGCCAACCTGGAAAAAATAAAAACGTTACCCGGAGTGAAGGATGCCTTCGTCATTACTGGCACCTCTAACCTAACCGGGCTCCTGCCCGGCGTCGCCATCGTGGCCGATTCCACGTGGTCCGCGTTTAGCGCTCGTCGTCAACTCGAGGTGAAATGGGATGAAGGGGACCATGCAAACGACAGCTCCGCCGTCTTCGCGAAACAAGCCGTGGAAATGGGCGCCAAGGCCGAAGGCATGTCGGTCGTGCGTAACGACGGCGACACGGCTGCCGCGCTAAGCAGCGCAGCCAAAGTGATCTCAGCCAACTATTCGTATCCGCTCATTTCGCACGCCTGCTTGGAGCCGATGAATACGTTGGCCGACGTACGGGCCGATGGCGCGGAAATTTGGTCCGGCACGCAAGATCCCGGCGCTGCGGCTCGCGTCGTCGCCGGGACGACGGGCCTGCCAGCTGAAAAAATCAAGGTCCACGTCGCTCGCATGGGCGGAGCGTTTGGCCGCCGGTGGTATGGCGGCTACGTGGCTGAAGCTGCGGCGATCTCCCAGAAAATGGGTGTGCCGGTCAAGCTGACCTGGACCCGCGAGGACGACATCCAGCATGATGAATACCGGCCAGGAGGATTCCACCACTTCAAAGCGGGCCTTGATGCCGAAGGGCGGCTCATCGCGTGGCAAAATCACTATGTGACCCACGGTGTAATGGGTGAGGGCCGCGGTGGCACGGCGCTGCGGGCGGGCACCGGCGGCGCGATCGATGCAGGCCAATTCCCGGCACGATTTGTCCCGAACTATCGGACGGTACAAAGCCTCCTTGACTGCCGTATCCCGATGGGGCCCTGGCGCTGCCCCGGCAACAATGCGTTTGGCTTCGCCATCCAAGGCTTCATCGACGAACTCGCCCACACAGCGGGCAAAGACCCAGTTCAATTCCGCCTCGACCTTCTCGCCGTGACGCCCCTGCCAAACGCGAATGCAGGCGGCGGCGGACGTGGCGGCGGTGGCTTCGGCGGTGGATTTAACGCCGAGCGGGCGCGCGGCGTGGTCCAACTCGCCGCGGAAAAAGCGGGCTGGGGAAAGCGCTTTGAGAAAGGCCAAGGCGCTGGCATCGCTTTCCATTTCAGCCACCAAGGTTACGTCGCCTATGTCGCTGAAGTGACGGTTTCAAAAGCCGGCGCGTTGAAAGTGGACCGTGTCGTCGCCGCCGTGGATGTAGGACGACAGATCGTCAACCTCAGCGGCGCGGAAGGCCAGGTCCAAGGCTCGATCATCGATGCCTTGAGCGCCGCGATGTACCAAGAAGTGGTGCTTGAGAAAGGCCGCATGGTGAAGAGCAACTTTCACGAGTATCCGATGCTGCGAATCCACGAGGCGCCGCGTTCAATCGAGATTCACTTCCTTCGTTCCGACAACAATCCGACCGGCCTCGGTGAGCCCGGCATCCCGCCACTTGCTCCAGCAATCGCCGGGGCGATCTTTGCCGCCACGGGCAAGCGGATCCGCGAGTTTCCCTTTTCCAAAGCCGACCTTAGCTGGAGTTAAGCGGCCCGCGGTGAGATGCAGGCGATGAGCATCGCCGCCGCAAGTCGACGTGAGCGAATGCCGCATCGGGCGACCCGAGATTACGAGCTCAGGAGCCCGCGTGGGCCTTGCGCTGCGCGCGTCGGCGGACTCGCATTTCGCGGTAGCCCACGAGTTGTTTGCGCTCCTCGTCCCAGAGACGGAGGAAGAGCGAACGCAGGCTCGCGAAGAATCCGATCGGTTTGACGCTTTGCGCGAACGATAGCTCGCGATGGCAGCGTTCGAGATTGTAGTTCGGGATGCGCGCGCTCAGGTGGTGGATGTGGTGATACCCGATGTTACCCGTGAACCATTGCAGCACGCGCGGGAGTTTATAAAAAGAACTGCCTTGCAGCGCCGCCGCGGTGAAATCCCAATCTTCGCCACGCTCCCAGTGCACGTCCTCGAACTGGTGTTGCACATAAAACATCCAGAGGCCGGCGGACGTAGCGACGGCGATCGTGGTAAACTGGATAAACAAATAGGCCTTGAGCCCGACGAGCACGATCAGGGCCGCGGTGAGCGCGGCGATGGCCAGATTCATCCAGTAGACTGAATGGCGCTCGCGCGGATTGGCGCCGCGCGTGGGAAACCGCTGGTAGACGAGAAACAGAAAAAGCGGCGCGATCAAAAACAGCACGACGGGATTGCGCGCGATCTTGTACGCGAAGCGCCGCCAGCGGGAGGCTTCGATGTACTCCTGCACGGTCATCGTCCAGATGTCGCCGGTGCCGCGTTTATCGAGATTGCCCGCGGTCGCGTGATGGATCGCATGTTCCCACCGCCAGTGATGATACGGAGTGAAGGTGAGCACGCCGGTGATGAAGCCCACGACGTCATTGGCCGTTTTCGATCTGAAAAACGAGCCATGCCCGCAGTCATGGAAGATGATGAAGACGCGCACAAGCACGCCGCCGGCGAGGATCGCGAGCGGCACCGCCAGCCAATAGGAAACCGCGAGCGAGCGATAAGTGAGGTACCAGAGGAGCGCGTAGAGCCCGAGGGTATTGGTCAGTTGCCAGAGGGCGCGCCAGAGGGATGGCTGCTGATATTCGAGGACCTTGGCCTTCCACGAGGCGAGGTCGGCGGGCGACGGAGTGGACGCGGGGGCTTCAATGTCAGACATCACCAACCCTCCTTTCGTGCGAATAGCTGCACGGCGCAGCGCTGATACGGAGTGATTTAGCCATCGGAAAATTACTGCGCCGGCTTCTGCGATGAGCGCAGGGACGTGTCGAAGTGGCGTCCGCGTACCCGCTGGCGTGCCTCGCCGGCGATGACGTCCAGTCGATCGTCGTGGGCCGGACCCGTACCGTGAAACCGATGCGCGGGATCGCTCAGCGAGTTGGCCACGGAATCCTTAATGGTGAGATGCGACGCGCGGGAGGAGGTAAAGGTGGGCTTTTTCATAGTGGGATCGTGCTGCGATA
Organism: Opitutaceae bacterium; assembly: GCA_965227745.1. Classification (GTDB taxonomy): domain Bacteria; phylum Verrucomicrobiota; class Verrucomicrobiia; order Opitutales; family Opitutaceae; genus GAS368. The sequence goes on from OZ245769.1 coordinate 2,910,956, forward strand.
TTGGCTGAGTTGACCGACCTAATAACCCTACATCGACGGCGAATTTGGCGCCCGGCGTTTCTTGGCTTTTACGCAGCGCATTTTGAGCGAATCGCCGTGATGAAAAGCACACCCGACCGCGGGCCAAGCGCACCGCAACGACCCGATGCCGACGAACCGACCGCCATCAATGCAGATCCACGCCCAACGGCAAGGCGCCGGAAATCTCCTCGAAGCCCTGCGAAATCCAGAAACTGCGGCCACCCTCGTTGTCGCGGGCGACGAGAATCAGAGACCGCTTGATCCCGCAGGCGCGCAATCCAGCGACACACTCCGCGACCAACCGGCGACCGAGCCCCTGCCCGCGCACATCGGCCGCCACCGCGAGATGATAGAGGAGGCCACGCCGGCCGTCGTGCCCGCATAACACCGCGCCCACGATCACTCCCCGTCGTACCGCCACGCGGCTCAGGTCCGGATTGCGCTGCAGGTAAGCGGCAATGCCAGCGCGGTCGTCGCCCTCGGCCACTTCCACGCCCTCGGCTCGTTCCCAGAGGATGCGGACCGCGTCATAGTCTTCTGCCCGGAGGCTACGGGTTGAAATCTCGTCTTGCATATACGTGCATAGGAATATACGTGCAATGGTATGAATTTACTCACCCTCAAGGCAAGCCTGCACGAGCACCCGGACCTGCCCGTCCGTTTGGTGCTCCCGGGCGGCGATCCGATTCCGCCGCAATTTCACCTCACCGAGGTCGGGCACGTCACGCGCCGCTTCATCGACTGCGGCGGCACCGTGCGCTCCATCGAGTCTTGCTTGCTGCAGGCGTGGGTGGCCGAGGACGACAGCACGCACCGGCTATCCGTCGGCAAACTGGCTAAGATTCTCGACTTATCCCGGCAGATCGTGCCGTCCGATGAACTCGACGTGGAGGTCGAATACGGTTGCTGCGTGGTCGCCCACTACACGGTCGAAACCGCCGCTGTGCACGACGACGCCCTCGTTTTCACGCTCGGCAACAAACAGACGGACTGCCTCGCGCGTGAAGCGTGCGGTCTCACTCCGGCCGGCGCGAACACCGGCTGCTGTGGTGGCGCGGGCGATTGCGGGTGCACCTGACCGATTGCAGTCATGAGCCTGATTCAAATTTATCAATGCCTCTGTGATCCCACGCGCCTGCGGATTTTGAATCTGCTGGCGGCGGGTCCCCTTTGCGTGTGCCACTTTCAGGAAGTGCTCGATGAGCCCCAGGTGAAAATTTCCAAGCACCTCGCCTACCTGAAGGCGCACGGAATGGTGGAAGCGCGGCGCGACGGCCAGTGGATGATCTACAGCCTGCCGGCCCATCCCTCGCACGAACTGAAGGCGAACCTCGCGTGCCTGCAGGACTGCGCCACGGAAGATCGCACGTTCCGCCGCGACACCGAGCGCCTCGCCAAGGCGCGTTGCCGCTTCGCCGAATCGAGCCCCATTTGCTGTCCGCCAAAATCCAAAAAGAAAACCGCCTCCTCGTCATGACATCTTCCGCTCCACTCAAGGTCCTCATCCTCTGCACCGGCAACTCCGCCCGCAGCGTCCTCGGCGAATACCTGCTCCGCGTAAAAGGAAAGGGACGCTTCGAGGTACACAGCGCCGGCTCCAAACCGACCGGCAAGGTCAACCCCCTCGCCGTTTGGGTGCTGAAGGACCGTTTCAACATCGATGCGAGCGATGCCCGCTCGAAATCGTGGGACGAGTTCAAGGCCGTCCCGTTCGATTGCGTGATCACGGTCTGTGACAATGCGCGCGAAGCCTGCCCAATCTGGCCGGGAAAGCCGATGCTGGCGCACTGGGGTTCACCCGATCCGGCGGGGGTCGAGGGCACGGATGATCAGAAGCGCCGGGCCTTTGTGGATGTGGCGCTGCAAATCGCCCGCCGGGTCGATCTACTCTGCGCGCTACCGCCGGATCAATTCGACGAGTTTCGCGTGCAGGAGATCGGCCGGCAGGCGAAGATCGAGGGCGAAGGAAAGATGGCGCGATGAGCCGTCACGCGTTGCTGCCGGCGTGGCTCGTCGGGGAATTTGCCGGCTCGTTCCTGCTGGTCTTCTTTGGCTGCGGCAGCGTGGCCGCAGCGGTCTTAACGGGCGCGCAGGTGGGCATTTTTCAGGTCGCGATTGTATGGGGTCTCGGTATCGCGACCGCGATCTATCTCACCGGCAGCCTGAGTGGAGCACACCTCAACCCGGCGGTGACACTCGCACTCGCGGCCCACACGGGTTTCAGTTGGCGACGCGTGCCGGGGTATCTCCTCGCGCAGGGCGCGGGCGCCTTTGCGGCCAGCGCGGCGCTCTACGTGATCTTCGCCGGGCCGCTGCGCGTATTCGAGGCTACGAATCACATCGTGCGCGGCGCCGCCGGCAGCGAAGCCTCGGCGATGATCTTCGGAGAATTCTTCCCCAACCCAGGCGGTCGCCCGTTCACCGAAAAAGCGCTGGCCCTGATTTCGCACGAGAGCGCGTTCGCGATTGAGACGATCGGCACGGCGATTCTCGTGCTCGTGATCTTGGGCGTCACACATCCCAAAAATTCCTCGCGGCCGGGGGTGCTCACCGCCGCGACCATCGGGCTGACCGTGACGATGCTGATCTCACTCCTCGGGCCATTGACGATGGCCGGGCTCAACCCTGCGCGTGATCTCGCGCCGCGCATTTTCAGCAGTCTGGCCGGTTGGGGCAGCGTGCCCTTCACGGCCAATGGCGCAGGATGGTTTACCGTGTATATCGTCGCGCCGATCGTCGGCGGACAAATCGGCGGGCTCATCTTTCGTTTCCTCTTCCGTCCGCATTACGAAGCAGCGGCAGATTGAATTCGGATTGGTTTGGCCGGTGCACGCGACGCTTTGAGCTTTGGCGGCGGGCGCATTTGACATCCCGCGCCGCGCGCGGCGTCATCACTCCATTATGGAACGCCGGATCGCGCTCAGACTTTTCTCGCTCGCTGTGTTTTTCGCCGCCCTCGCACCCGCTGGGCTGCGCCTCTCCGCCGCCGAACCGGCGACCGCCAAGCCCCAGATCGTCCTGCTGAAATTCGACGACGTCACCACGAATGGCGCGCACGGCAAGGCGCCGGTCGCCCCGCGTTGGGAAAAGCTCGTTGAGTATCTCAAGGCGAATCAGCTCAAGAGTTCGCTCGGCGTCATCTGCTACTCGCTCGAGAAGGACAACCCGACCTATTTCAAGTGGATCAAGGATATCCAAGCCGGCGGCCTCATCGAGATGTGGTGCCACGGTTATCGTGAGCGCAAGGCCGAGGACAAGACGGGCGAATTTGAGGAAGGCACCGCGGCCGACCAACGGGCCATTTTCGAAAAGTGCGAAAAACTCGCCATCACCAAACTGGGTTTTCCGCTGGTGGCCTTTGGGCCGCACTGGAGCGGCACCACCGACGCCACGGATGAAGCGCTCGCCAACACGCCGGAAGTCAAGGTCTGGCTCTACGGACCGAAGAAGCCGAAATTTTTCAAAGGGCTGAGCATCGAACGCTATTTGGCGTTGGAGAATCCGACCTTCGTGCCCGATCCGGTGAAGTTTAAGGAGACCTACCAGAAGTCGGCCGCCAAGGCCCCGATCCTCGTGCTGCAAGGCCACCCCAACCAGTGGTCGGATGAGCGTTGGGCGGGCTTTGTGCAGATCATCGAATTTCTCCGCACGCAGAATGTCGTCTTCATGACGCCCTCGGAGTGTCTGGCGAGTGTGGGCGCGGCGGCGGGGAAGGAGTGATTTAACCCATGCTTGGCATTCTGAGTGGAGCGGAGACTGCCAAGGGACAGATCGAAGGTCTCAACAAGCTCCGTCATCGGTCCTCGCTCCGCGGGCGTCGTCAAGCGACGCCCCTACAATCGCGTACGGTCGCTGAATTCTAGCTCGTACAGGTATGATCTTCACCTGCCCTTGGCTTCGGGCAGCGTCTCGCGCAGGATCTCGCGGATTCGGCTCTTCTCGTCGGGCTCGAGATACGCGTACCGGCTTTTCGCTGGTGCGTCGTCGCGCAGGGCGGCTTGGAGGCCGTCGAGGATGCGCGTCTTGAGCGGCGCGGGCAGCGCGGCAAAGGAATCCGAGTAGATGAGGAAGCTGCAGCGATTGGCGAAGAGGCGACCGCGCAGCGAGAGGTCTTTGAGCGCATCGCCTTTCGCGCTGCGGCGCGCTTCGGTGGCAAACGCGCGCCGGAAGGCCTCCCCTCCCCCGATGTTCTCCGGCAGCGGCGCGGCTTCGCGGAACAGCAGGTGATCGAGGACATCCTCGGTCGCACCGGCGAAGACCGATTTCACACTGTCGTAGGACGGCTCATCGGTGAACGGGTCACCCAGAGATTTTTGCAGTGCTCGCTGATACTCCAGCATGCGGCGGGCGCTGTGGCCGGCGCGCGTGAGGCTGTTGTGCATCGCGAGTTGGTGCTCGAAGACGAGGAGCGCGACGATGTCGCTCGTGGGCGCGAGATAGCGCGTCGTATCGAATTGCTTCGCGAGTTCCTGCGGACGCTCGTCAGTCGGGGAAAAGACCAATTCGTTCCCATTTTCGGAGGCAAAAGTATTGCCGCGGTGCGAGGACGTACCGGTGTAGCCCGTGACGTACCAGCCGCCCCAGCGGTGATCGAACGGTGTCGTGTCGTCGACGACCTCAGTGCCGTGGCGAAAAAGTGGCTCGCCCGCCGCGGTGGCAAAGACACTACGCGCGACCAATCCCGGCACTTCGCGCGTGAGCGGGCCCGCATGGCAACGCAGACAAGAATCCTCTCGGACAAAGGTCCGGGTGCCTTCGCGCGCATCCGACGGATCAAAGGAGTAAAAGACGGGGCCGAGTTGCGGATCGGTCGCCGCCACCTCGATCAATCCGCCCGGCACCCAACCGACATACACGGAGTCTGAAAAATAAAGCGCGCGCGGCGTGGTGGGCCGGATGAGGCCAGCTTGCAGGCTCGTCTTGGAAAACACTACGAGCTGGCTCTCGATGGGGATGTGCAACTCGCGGAGCACGGCGCGGAGGATCTCCCGGTCCGAGCCCTTCAAGATTACCTGCGCCGCCTTCACGCGCGCCAGAAGCCGGGTAATTTCATCGCGGGGCTCGCTGCGCGAATAGTTGATCGGCGGCTGCTCGTAGTCGCGTGGGTTTTGCGCGAAGGCCAGGGCGGCACCAAAACTGAGCGAAGCGAAGCAGGCGGCAGCGATTTGTTTCGTTAGCGATAGAACCATCACGATTTCACCGCTGAGATGACTTCGATCGACACGACTTGTCGAGCCGAGCGTGCGCCGCGTTTGTCGCCGGGGGCGATAAGGCGCAGGGGTGCCGACGACGGCGGGAGCATTGCGCCCTCTTCGCGGTCGGCGAGGAGGATGGTGCGCGTGCTGAAGTTTTCGTCGAACTCGGCGACGGAGTAGAGGACGGTGTAGCCGTCCTTGCAGCGCACGAGGACGCCGAGCGTAAGGGCAGGGCCGCGAAATTTGTCGCCGAGGGGCGCGCCGATCTTCGTGAGGAGCTCGCGCATCGGCACGCCGGAGAACGTGCGCTCCTGTTTGTCGCGCTGCTCGGCGAGTTTGAGGTCGGAGTGCGGGAGCGCGGCGAACTCGGCGGCGGTGAAGGTCGTGGTTTTCTCGGGCGTGACGACGGTGAGAAATGCGGCGGCAGGGGCGGTGGAGTCAGCAGCCGCCAAGCGCCCAGCCGGTACGAGGAGAATAAGGGCCAGCAGGGAAAAGCGGATAAGGCGCATGGTCGGTGGAGTGAGGCGGCGTTCGCGGCAAGAATCGTCGGCGGGCCAACCGGGGCCATGGTCGCGAGAGGCGTTATGCTTTGTAAAATATAACGGTCGGCAGGGAAGCGCGGCAACTTTTAACGAGAGGCGGGTGAACTGCATCCGTCCGCTCTCCGTGGGCGTCGACAAGCGACGCCCCGACACCGGCCACGAGCGGATCATTTCGATTTGCACCTAGTTCACGTAAAGCGATGGATTGCCGCGTCGTCCGCCGCGCGGACTCCTCGCACTGACGGAATAGACTACGGTGCCTTTTCCGCTTCGGGTCGTCGGAGATAGGCGAGCGCCGTGCCGTGCCAGAGAAACATCACCGCAAGGACGGACCACTCCATCATGGAAATGCGCACGAGCATGGGCCGGCGATAGTCGAGCCAAGCGTGAAACTCGGCCGGCGTGGCGCGCGACTCGAGCAAGCGCTTGAAGGCGGGCTCGGGGTTAACGCGGCGCTGGGCCGATTCCCAAGCGAACTGCAGACCCACGATGACGAAAACCATGGAGACTACGCTCGCGAACACGCTGGTCGCGAACAACCCTCGCGCCCGGTCCTCCCCTGCCCTTCCGGGACAGAGATCGACCGTGAAGAGCAACACCGCCGCGAACCACCCGACAAAGCACGCGATCGCGAGCCCGGTGTGAAGGTTGATAATCGCCATCGTCATGTACTGCGGGCGTGCAAGATCGACGCCGACGCCGAACGCACCGAGCAAGCAGGCCGAGACCAAGCCAACGCCCATGCAGCGCGCGGCCAGGCGTGCCCGTGGAGTCGCGCGCTTGGCGGCCACGGCGAAGGCCACGGGCACGACAAGGGCCGTGCCGATCAGTTCGGCGGCATTCAAGAGCCAACTGATCGGACTCGTGGCGGGAAAGCCGAGCTCGGAGATGAAGTGGTTGTGGGGCGAGTAGCCGATGGCGTTGTGCCGGTTCCACACGACGATGAGGACCGCTAGCGACACGATCCAGACAGCCCCGCCCAACAGGGCGCAACGGATGATCGTGCGATGGGTGCGCGGGATGACCGACGGTTCACTCATCGCACGTCAAGGTTTTCGGCGTCAGCTCCCGGCCGGGCCGGTGGGCTTGGCCTCGGCGGCTTTTTTGGCGCGCTCTTCCTGGGCCCTGAGCCAGGTGTCGTAGCCTTTGCTGCGCTCGCCGGTGTATTTGTAGGTGTCGAAGATCGCGGCGTGGCCGAGCACGCGCGGGTCTTCCTCCTTGCGGAGTTGGGCGTACATGCGCTCGGAGAGCTTTTTCATTTCGGGCGCGTAGAAGGGGTCGTTGGCGAGATCGCGCACGCACCACGGGTCGTCGGTGACGCAGAAGAGTTGGTCGGCGGGGCGCTTACCCATCGCGAGTTCGTAGTAGTAGCCGCCGAGGGCTTTCACGACTTCCTTGGTCGGGCTGCCGTCGATATTGCCGAAGTCGGTCTCAGGGTTGCCCGCGGGCCAGCGCTCCGGGTTGAAGTTGTGCACGTAGAGAAAATCCGAGGTGCGGATCGCGCGCACGGGGTAGCCCCAGTCGTTGGGGCGGCCGATGTCGTGGCGCTCCTTGGCGATCACCATCGCGTCGCGCGAGCGATCGATCCAACCGGACTTTTCCGAGCGGAGAATGCTCATCAGGCTGCGCCCGACCATCTGCGCGTGCGGCTTCTGTCCGCCGAGCTCGAGAAAGGTCGGCGCGAAGTCGCTCACGTTGACGAAGTCGCTGACGACGCGGCCGGGCTTGATCGTGCCGGGCCAGCGAATCGCGAGCGGGAGGTGATAGCCGTCCTCGTAGATCTGGCCCTTGGCGTAGGGGAAAGGAATGCCGTTATCAGAGGTGACGACGACGACGGTGTTGTCGAGTTCGCCGGCGGCCTCGAGCGAGGCGAGCGCTTTGCCGAGCATCATGTCGGCCCACTCGACCTCGATGGCGTAGTCGGCCAAATCGCTGCGCACCGACGGCAGATCGGGGAGGTATGCGGGCACGGGGATGTCGTCGAGTTTCTTGCCGAGGCGCACGCCGGAGTTGAGTTCGTACACGCGATGCGGCTCGAAGATGCCCATCCAGAAACAGAAGGGCGTGCCGGCCGAGCGTTGTTTTAAGAACGCATCGAAGTTGCCCGCGTAGTCGTTGCGATTGATGCCGGTGGCGGTGCGGTCGGCGGCGGGGAGTTGCTTTTGGTTGAAGGCCGGCCCGGCGGGATTACGCGTCCAGCCGCCCGCTTTGAAATCGCCGGGGGCCCAGCCTTTGCCGGTGAAGCCAACGGCGTAGCCGCTCTTTTCGAGGAGGTCGGGGTAGACGGCGAATTTATTGGGGAAGATGCCGAAGTGGGACACCGCCTCCTCGAGTTGCCAGGTGTTGCGACCAGTGAGGATACTCGCGCGGCAGGGGCTGCATTTCGGGTTGGAGGTGAAACAATTTTCGAAGCGCACGCCCTCGCGCGCGACGCGGTCGAAGTTGGGTGTGTTGAGCCACTTCGCGCCGTAGGCGCCGGAGTGACGCCAGCCCCAATCGTCGAAGATGACGAAGAGGATGTTGGGCTGCTTGGTGGTGGCGGCGGAAGCCGTGGGACTAGAAGTGGTCGGAGTGGCGGCCGCGGCGGAGGTGCGGGCGAACGGTGCGAGGACGAGCGCGAGGCAGGTGTACGCGAGGAGGCGAATGAAAGGAGATGGGGAGGCTTTCATGGGGAAGGGGTAAGCGCCTCCAATCGACTCCTCGGGCGCGGGGCAGTCGATGGAAATCCGAATGAGCTCATGGCAAGCATCCATGGGCAGACGGAAGCCTGTCCGTCGATTGTATGAGCGCCTGCGAGCAGGCAGCCACCTGGCCGGCGCGGATTAACAGCTCAAACGTCGGGGTCAGGAAACCCCGCCCTACAACTCAGGCGCGAGAGGCCGCGAGGAGGTCGCCGAGTTCGGCGAGGGTGGGCAGGACGAGGTTGGGTGCGGGATTGGCGCGGGCGGCGTCGGCGGCGGTAGCTTCGCCGGAGAGCACGAGGACGCCGAGGGCGCCGGCGCGCTGGGCCATCGCGATATCGGTGTAGATGCGGTCGCCGACCATCGCAACTTGATGGGGCTTCAGGCCGTGGCGCGCGAGGATGCCGCCGAGCATTTCCGGATCGGGCTTGCCGAGCGTGGCGTCGGGCGCGCGGCCCGTGGCTTTTTCCAGCATCGCGCACATCGCGCCGCAATCGACGAAGACCGTGGGCAAATCGGTGGGGCACACGAGATCGGGATTGGTGGCGACGTACGTCTTGCCCTGGGAAATCCACCACGCGGCGCGGCAGAGGCGGGCGTAGGTGAGCGTCATGTCGAAGCCGACGACGACGGCATCGGGTACGTCATTGGGATCGTCGGCGGTGAGTTGAAAGCCCGCACCGCTAAACTCCGCGAGCATGCTCGGGGTGCCGAGGACGAAGAGCCGCCGCGCCTGCGGGTAGCGCTGCTTGAGGAGGTCGATGGTCGCCATCGCCGAGGTGTAGAGTTCCTCGCGCGTGGCTTTGATGCCCATTTTCTCGAGGTGCTTCAGGTAATCGGGTACGCTCTTCGACGGATTATTCGTGAGAAACGAATAGCCGATGCCGAGTTGCTTGAGGCGCGCGAGGAAGGGCGGCGTCCACGGGAAGAGCGTGCCGCCCTTGTAGATCGTGCCGTCCATATCGAGGGCGACATGGGCGATGCGACGGAGGTCGGCGGAGGCAGTGGCCGGAGAGGGCGCGGGGGCGGTAGACAGCTGAGTCATCGAAAAATTGAAATCACTTTACGGCATCGCCGTAGCCGTGCGCTTTGGCTGGCCAGGCAAAGATGAACATTAACATGCCCAAGGCGCCGACCACGAGCAGCCATTGGAAGACGGAATCCCAGCCGTACACATCGACCATCTTGCCGAGGCCCCAACCGGAGAGGGTGGTGCTGGCATAGCCGAAGAGCCCGGTAAACCCGGAGGCTGTCGCCGCAGCGCGCTTCGTGGCCAAGTTGGAAGCGATAATGCCAATCAACGCCTGCGGTCCGTAGATAAAGAAGCCGGCGAAACCAAGAAAGACCGTTGCGAGGAAAGTGGTATTGCCGAACTTCCAGAAGAGCCACACCGACACCGCAGCCCCGATCATGCAGAAGACGCAGGTGCGCGCGCCACGGCCCTTGAAGTAGCGGTCAGTCACCCACCCTGCCAGCAGCATGCCAACCATCCCACAAGCCTCGAACGCGATAACCATCCATTTGGAGTGATGGATAGTGAGGTGCTTCATCTCCCCAAGCAGCTTCGGACCCCAGTCGAGGATTGCGAAGCGAATGAGGTAGACGAAGAAATTCGCGAAGGAAATCCACCAGATGTAGGGGTTCCCAAAGACATGGGTGCGAACAAACTGTTTGTACTCCGAGGACGACTTATCTTCGCCGTGCGAGTCTTTCGTGCCCTCGACCGCGATTTCCGGAAGCCCGACAGAACTGGGCGTGTCGCGCAGTACAATGAAAAGAATCACCCCCGCGACGGTGCAGAAAATTGCCGGCCCGTAGAAGCACCAGCGCCAGCTATAGTACTCCACGATTTTACCGCAGGCGTAGGCTGCAACCCAAGCGCCAATGGTATGGGACGTGTTCCAAATCGACATCTTTCGCGCCAGTTCTTGAGGTTCGAACCAATGGGTCATCAGCCGGCAACAGGGCGGAAAGCCCATGCCCTGGACCCAACCATTCGCCATCCACGCGACGCCCATCCAAAGGGCGGCCGAACTCATGCCAAACCACACATTGGCCACCACGCTCAATAGGAGACCAATGACCATGAAATAGCGCGCATTGACTCGGTCGGCCCAAATGCCGTTGGCAAAGCGCGAGACGCCATAAAGCACACCGTGCGCAGTCAGAAACCCGCCGAGCTGCGCATTGGTGATATGCAAGTCGGCCCCGATTGCCGGCATGGCAAGACTGAGGTTTTTGCGCACAAAATAAAATGACGCATAACCGAACATCGCGCCGGCGAGCGTGCGCCATTGCCAGTAGCGAAACTTCTCAGCCACCTCCGGTGATTGGGAGGCGATAGACAACGAAGATGAGGCTGAAAGGGGTTGGCTCATGGGGTGGTGGCGGACTGAACGTTAGGTCTACTTGGCGGCCAGCGCGCCACCGGGGCCGAACAGCGAGTCGAGACACTCGTTGAGCAGGCCGGTGCGCACCGCGACGTCGAGGACGGTGAAGCGGCGGCGGATGTGATAGGCGCGGGAGAAGCTCGCGCGCAGGCGCTCGCGGGTGATGCCGATCTCTTCGCACTCAATCGGTGCGCCGACGAGGCGGAGGCGTGCTTTCAATTCGGCATAGGTGCCGAGTTGCGCGCGCAGGCGCTCGCGAAGCTGCGGCCACGTGGCGACGAGGCGTTCGAGTTGGGCTTGCAGTTCGCCGCGCGAGACATGTTTCGCCTTGGTCTCCACGGCGGCGGTCTCGACGAAGTCGGTGGAGACGAATTGGGCGCGGGTGGTTTCCTCGACCTTTGCGGCGTCAGGCCAGACGGCGACGCAGTGTGTGATATCGAGACGCTCGAGCGGGCGGCGGAGGAGTTCTTCGTAGAGCGCGGTGACGGCGAGCGTGGCGATGCCGACCTTGAAGCCGTGCGAGGGCGCCGCGCCGTGGTGCGTGTGGTGCTCCATGTCCCAGAGGTGGCTGAACTGGTGCTCCGCGCCCGACGCGGGGCGGCTGGATTTGGTCCACTGCATCGCGAAGCCGCCGAGCATCAGGCCCTCGACGAGCGGCGAGATGGCCTCGACTTTGCCCGCGCGTGCGCCGGCGGGATCGGCGAGCGAGGCGCGCAGGCCGCCCTGCACGATGTCCCACGCGCGCTGCTCGATGGGCTCGACGCCGAGGCCATCGGCGAAAACCCAATCGGCTCCGGCGGTAATCTTCGCCTGAAGATCGGCGTAACCAGAAGCGGTCATCTCCGGCGGCGCGGCGCGAATGACATCGATATCAGCGACGACCGCGCGCGGCGCGGGGCAGTTGAACGTCTGCTTCGCGCCCTGAAAGGTGATCGACGCGCCAAAGGCAGTATAGCCATCCATCGAGGCGGCAGTCGCGACGCAGAGGTATTGGCGGCCCGCGCGATGCGCGGCTAGCTTCACGAGGTCATTGATCGTGCCGGAGCCGACAGCCACCGGGATCGCATCGTGCGTTTTAAGTGAAGCCTCCAGCGGCTCGACGAAGCTGAATTCGGCATACAGCGCGGGATCATCGAAGATGAAGGGGGCGGGCCCGATCAGGCCGGCGGCGCTGAGGGCGTTAAGCACGGTCTGGCCCGCGAGCTTGAGCGTTTGGACATCGGCGACGACCACGGCTTTCTGGCCGGGAAACTGGGTGCGAAACACCTCCACCACGCGGTTGAGCGCGCCGGGTGCGACGACGAGGGCGCGCGTCTCGCGCGCGGAGCTAAGGGCTTCGTCGAGCGACAAGCGACGGGGAGCAGCGACGGAGGGGGGAAAGGAGCTGACAGACATGAAAAGCGGAGCGGATAAAAGAGAGCCGGGACGAGTTAAAGCGAGAGGAGGGGAAACGGACGCGGGAGCGCCTTATTTTTTCGTTTTCTTGGGCTTGGGCAACTTGGCCTCGGCGACGGCTGCGGCGGTCAACAGCGCGGTGGCGCCGGCTTCGTCGATGATGAGGGACTTGATCAGTCCGCCGCGCACGGCGGCGAGGATCGCGGCGGAGCGGTCACTGCCGGAGACGACGCCGACGACCTGCGGAATTTTGCGAAGCTGCTCCACCTGCACGCCGATCACGCGGTCGCGCCACGGGGAATTGCACTCGCGGCCGGCCTCATCGATGAAGCGCCCGCAGATCTCGCCGACGGCGCCCGCCTCGTGCAGGTCGCCGATGGCCTTGGGCGGGAGTACGCGGCGCTCGATGAAGACGGAATTTTCCAGCGTGCCGAGGCCCACGATGGCGACCTTGGCGCGGCCGAGCTGCTCGTGGACGTTGCGCACTTGCTCGAGTTCGAGCAGCGCGTCGCGCGTGCGCTTCTCCGGGAGAAAAGCCGGGGTGTTGAGCGCGAAAAACGTGCCGCCGAGGCGCTGCGCCATCACGCGCCCGACCTCCTGGGCGTCGAAAGCGTTCACACTGGAATCCACGCTGCCCATCGCCTGCACGACGGTGAGGCTCTTGCTGCGGGTTTCGGGTAGATGGTGGATGAGTTCGTGAATGGTGCGACCACCGGCCAGGGCCACGACATCCTTAGGCGCGATCAGCGAATCGACCAGCGGCGCAGCGAAGTGGCCGATGGCGCGCCGCAGGTCGCCGACCTCGAGGCCGTCGCTGGCCTTAATCACGACGACGAGCGCAAGACCAAGGCGGGACTTGAGCTGATCCTCGAGCTCATGCCGGCGCGGCTCGTAGTCGGCCACGGTGATGCGCACGATGCCGCGCTCGCGCGCCAGCGAGAGGAGACGGGAGACCTTGGCCTGCGAGACCTTGGCGAAGCGCGCGACCTCCGCCTGGCCCAAGCCGTCTAGATAATAGAGGCGGGCCACCAAGCGCAGGCGATCATCTGAATAATCATTCGGCATGTTTAATTAATTGGATTTGCCCCGGAGCCCGGTGTCAAGCGGGGGTCCCTATGCGCATAATCTTTCGCCGAATTTCGATTCACTTTTGCCACGGTATCGTAACGGCGGGGCCGTTGACACTGGACCACGGGAAGCGGTACTAATTTGAATCGTAATGCTGCATGTTTATTCATGCAATATTTAACCGCTAAACCCTAGCCCACCATGACCGCAACCCGTACCCTGTTATCTGTTCTTCCGTGCCCCCGGCGGGCGCTTACCAGCCTCTTCGCCTTGGCCGCACTCGCAATCGTCTGCGCCGTTTCCGCCTTCGCGCAAGGCGCCGCCACCGGCTCGATCCGCGGCCGCGTGTTTAACGCCGTCACACGTGAATACATCCGCAATGCGGAAGTCCGCGTCGAAGGCACCTCGCTCATCGTTTACTCCACCGATGGCGGCAATTACACGCTCACGGGCGTGCCGGCGGGCACGGCCACGGTCGTGGCCGACTACAGCGGCCTGCAAACCTCGAAGTCGGTGGTGACGGTCGCCCCGGGCCAGACGGCTTCGAACGATTTCAATCTCTCGGAAGCCGCATACGGCACGACCGCCAACAATGTGGTGCAGATGGAAAAGTTGGAAATCGCCGGCACGCGCGATGGCCAAGCCAAGGCCCTCATGGAGCGCCGCGCCGCGATCAACGCGAAGAATGTCGTGGCCTCCGACAACTACGGCGACCTCACGATGGGCGACGTCGGCGAATTCATGAAGTCGATGCCCGGTCTCTCGCTCGACTATGTCGAAGTCGATACGAGCTCGGTGCGCGTCGGCGGCCTCGACCCGAAGTACTCGATGTTCACCACGGATGGCGCGCGCATGCCCACGGGTACCTCGAATAACAACACCGGGCGCCAGAATTCGTTCGAGCAGATGTCGATCACCGGCATCGAGTCCATCGAGTTCAACAACACCCTGACGGCCGGCATGGATGCCGATTCGCCCGGTGGCTCGATCAATCTCCGCAGCAAGTACGCCTTTCAGCGCAAGGGCCGCGAACTCGTCGTCCAACTGGGCGGCATCGGGACGTCTGACGCGAAGCTCAAGCGCGAGTATTTCCCCGACGACGAGAAGCATACGCGCATTTTCCCCTCGGTGCAGATCGGCTACGGCGACGTCTTTCTCGAGGGCCGCCTCGGCATCTCGCTGACCGCGAGCTACAATGCCAACTTCGTCGAGCAGGAGCGCAATCAGGTCGACTGGATCTATCCCGCCACCGGGCCGTACGCGGGCGGCGTCGGCATCCCCTATCGCGTCCAATGGCGCGCGGGCCCGAAGATGACGCATCGCGAAGCGATCAACCTCAGCACGGACTACAAGCTCAGCGAACGCGTCACCCTCTCCCTGCGCAGCAGCTACTCGGACTATGATGTCGAGTACGTGAACCAGTACACCTACCTCTACTTCGGCAGCACCTCGACCTCCAATGCCGGCGCCGGCTCCACGGCCACGCACATCATCGGCACCGGCACGACCAATACCCGCGCGGGCACGGAGTACTCGCACCGCTTCGCGGATACGCCGGTCCTCCTCTTGGCGCCCAAGGTCGAGTACAAGGGCGACGACTTCAAAGCCGTCCTCCGCGGCAGCTATTCCAATGCCCGCTACAATTTCCGCGACGGCATGAAGGGCTTCTTCCAGCGCAACGACAGCGCGATCCTCAACACCGGCGGCTTCACGCTGGATCGCGCGGCGAGCGACTCGGTCGCCTGGACGCTGAAGCAGACCGCCGTCACCCCGACCAATGACTGGGGCATCGCGGACAACTGGAAATCATTCGGCACGAATAATGTTCGTAATGCCGATTCGGATACGACCAACGAGATGTACAGCGCGAATCTCGATCTCGAGAAAAACATCACGGTGGCCGGTCTCCCGGTGAAGCTCCTCGGCGGCGGCGGCGCGCGCACCAACTCCTGGAACTCCAATGAAGGCGGTTACAAGGCCTACACCCTGATCGGACCCTCGGGCGTGCAGGCCACGACGAGCGTGCCGTACACGCAGAACTACAAGTTCAAGATCGAGGGTTTCGACGCCGGTAATTTCAACGATCAGAACTGGCGCGCCGATAGCAACTACGCCACGTGGGATCTATTCCAGCAGCATCCAGAGTACTTCGTGAAAAACGACGCCGGCAATCTCCAGCGCAAGCTCGCCAACACGAAGGGCCTGCAGGAGACGATCAAGTCGGCCTTCATCGAGGGGCAGACGCGCTACCAGAAAGCCCGCTTCGATCTCGGCCTTCGCTACGAGAACACGGAAACCAACACGAAGATCTGGGACGTCCGGACGGCGAAGCAGGTGATCGCCGCCGGTTACACCGTGATCGGCACGGCGGGTCAACCGGGCCAGGTCGCCACGAGCACGGGAGCGCCCGCTGCGGGCTTTGGCAGCACGCCCGCCGCGATCCTCTACCAATATAACGATGGCAAGCAAAGCCGCCGCCGGGGCAGCTACGACGATTGGTTCCTCAGCGGTGGCATGAAGTACGACTTCACCCGCAAGCTCGTCGGCCAAGTCGCCTTTAGCGAGGCCATCCTCCGTCCTGATTACGGCAATGTCGCGGGTGCGACCACCGTCAACGACACCACGCTCAATGTTACGGTGCCGAATC
The DNA here is from genome assembly GCA_965227745.1 of Opitutaceae bacterium. Classification (GTDB taxonomy): domain Bacteria; phylum Verrucomicrobiota; class Verrucomicrobiia; order Opitutales; family Opitutaceae; genus GAS368. The sequence goes on from OZ245769.1 coordinate 2,926,895, forward strand.
CGCAGTTGAAGGCGGAGCACTCCACGAAGTTCTACGCGGGTCTCCAGTACTTTCTCCAGCCGTCGGGCATCCTCGGGGTTTCCTTCTACCGCCTCAAGCTGACGGACATGCAGATCACGGGCCAGACGATCACCGACCCGGAGTCCATCGGCTACAGCTCCACCGACTACCCCGGCTACAACTACATCAGCACGCAGAACGACCCGAGCGTCCGCTACACGAATGGCCTGACGTACGAGTACAACCAGCAGCTCACCTTTCTCCCCGGCGCGTTCAAGGGCCTCGGCATCTACGGCTCCGTCACGCGCGTGATCGCGGACGGCATCCGCGTCGGCACGCCCAACAAATCGGCCAACTGGGGCGTGAAGTATCGTTACGGGAAATTCCACACGCAGGTCAACGGCACATGGCAAAACACGTTCCGCACGAGCGCGCTGAGCAACACCCCGACGACGGTCAACGGTGGTGTCCTCTACCACACTCCCCGCATCCTCTGGGGCGTGAGCGCCGGCTACTCGCTGACGAGGAACGTCGAGCTGATGATCTCGGGCCGCAATATCTTCAATCAGCCCGACATCATCTACTCCAACGTCCGCAGCCACCTCCAGCAGTACAGCATCTATGGCTCGCTGTGGACGGCAGGCATCAAGGCGTCGTTTTAAGCGCAGCGGGCGACAATCAGTCGGGGCGTAAAGCCCCTCCCACAATTATTCGGCTAATCGCAGGCCAGCCTCTCCGGCTGGCCTGCTTCTTTTTGAGAGGTAAAACTCCCGGCAAAATCCCCGGGTGGATGCCCGGTGACACGCGAACCGGTATCTCGGGCATTGACGTGGATTTTGCGTAATCGTTTCATTGCGATATGCCAGAAGCCAAACCCGTTGACCCTAAGTCCAAGTACAAGCGCGTCATCCTGAAGCTCTCAGGTGAAGTGCTCCGTGGCGGTAAGAACGGGGATGCCATCGATGGCCCCACGCTCGAAAAGATCTGCTTGCAGGTGAAGGAGATCCACGATCTCGGCGTGCAGGTGTGCGTCGTGATCGGCGGCGGAAATATCTTCCGCGGTCTCAGCGGCGAGCAGCGCGGGGTAGACCGTACGACGGGCGATTACATGGGCATGCTGGCGACCGTGATCAACAGCCTCGCACTGATGGACCGCCTGGAAAAAATCGGCGTCAATACGCGCGTGCAGTCGGCCATCCCGATGAACCAGATCGCGGAGCCGTTTATCCTCCGCCGTGCCATGCGCCACCTCGAAAAGGGCCGCGTCGTGATCTTTGCCGCCGGCACGGGCAATCCGTATTTCTCGACCGATACCACCGCCGCCCTGCGCGCGAGCGAGATGCACGCCGACATCATCCTCAAGGCGACCAAGGTCGACGGGATTTACGACAAGGACCCGAAGAAGTATCCGGACGCGGTGAAGTACGACCAACTCACCTTCATCGAGGCGCTCAAGCAGCGCCTCAACGTGATGGATTCGACGGCGTTTTCGCTCTGTCTCGATAACAACGTGCCGATCCTGGTGTTTGATCTCGGCGACGAGCACGCCATCCGCAAGGCCGTGCTGGGCGAGAAGATCGGGACGCTGGTGCGGAATTGAGGCGGCGCCGCCCGGCGGGCGCCGAAGTTGAGAGTTGAGAGTTGAGGGATGAGAGTCAGACTATCCGGTTCTCACGCTTCCTCGTCTTCACCTTTCGGCCATCGGCTGCACCCTTTCCTTCCCTTCGCTGTCTCAATCCCTCAACTCTCATCTCTCACCTCCTTTCCTTCCCATGTCGCACCCGATCCTCACTGATGCCCAGAACAAGATGAAAAAAGCCGTGGACTACACGCTCCATGAGTTTAGCTCCATCCACACCGGGAAGGCCACACCGGCGATGGTGGAGGGCGTGATGGTCGAGGCTTACGGCTCGATGACGCCGCTCAAGCAGTGCGCCGCCATCTCGACGCCGGATGCCCGACTGATCCAGATCCAGCCGTGGGATGTGAGCATCATGAAGTCGATTTTGAAGGGCATCCAGGAGGCCAATCTCGGCATGAACCCGATCCCGGACGGCAAGGTGATCCGCATCCCGCTGCCCGAGATGAGCCGTGAGCGCCGCCTGGAATTCGTCAAGACGGCGCACCGCCTGGCCGAGGAAGGCCGCGTGCACGTCCGCAATGTCCGCCGCGATGCCATCGAGACCGTGAAGAAGGCCAAGCTGCCCGAGGACGATTCCAAGCGTCTCGAAAAGGATATCCAGACCGCCACCGACGCCGCCATCAAGAGCATCGGCGACCATCTCGCGAACAAGGAGAAGGATTTGCTGACCGTTTAACGTTGTCTGAGGTAGGAGCCTGCTTGCAGGCGATGGAATATGACGCGTGCACTCACCCCATAGCCCATCGCCTGCAAGCAGGCTCCTACCTTCTCGGTCCCTTGGTTTTCTGATTTTTCCCCGCTTCCGCTTCTGTGACTAAGTCTTCTTTAGGCAACTCCGCGCCCAAGCGCGTCGTCGTCAAGCTCGGCACCGGTGTGCTCACGACGGGCATTGGCCAGCTCGACACCGCCCGCATCGCCGCCGTGTGCGCGGATATCGTCGCGCTGCGCGCGCGCGGCACCGAGGTCATCGTCGTTTCCTCCGGGGCCGTCGGTCTCGGCATGGGTTCGCTCGGCCTGACGAAGAAGCCGAAGGAGATCGCCAAGAAGCAGGCCTGCGCCGCCATCGGGCAATCGCGCCTGATGCAATCGTGGCAGGAGGGCTTCGCGCCGCATGGTCTCACGGTCGCGCAGGTGCTCCTGACGCATGAAGACCTCCGCTCCCGCACGCGTTACCTCGGGGTCAAGGAAACGCTGCGCCAGATCACGGGCTACGGCACGATTCCGATCATCAACGAAAACGACACGGTGAGCGCCGCCGAGATCAAGTTTGGCGACAACGACACGCTCTCCGCGATGGTCGCGAGCCTCGTCGAGGCGCAGCACCTCGTAATTCTTTCCACCGCGCCCGGCCTGATTGACATGCAAGGCACGAAGGAAATCGTGCCGGTCGTCGAGCGCATCACGCCCGAGATCGAGGCAATGGCCGGCGGCACGACGAGCGAGACCGCGACGGGCGGGATGATTTCGAAGATCACGGCGGCGAAGCTCGCGACCAAGGCGGGCTGCGGCGTCTTTATCGCGAGCGGCTCGGAGCCGAAGATTTTGGAGCGGCTATTTTCGGGTCGCGGCCCGGGGACGTTTTTCGTGCCGAGCGGTTTGCCGATGGAAGCGAAGAAGCGGTGGCTCGGCTATTTCCAGCGGCCGGCGGGCACGCTCGTCGTCAACGAGTGCGCGGTGCCGGTCCTGCGCGAGCAGGGGCGCAGTCTCCTCGCGGTGGGTGTGACGGGCGCGAAGGGCGAATTTGTGGCGGGCGACATCGTGAATATCGCGGGGCCGGATGGCGTGGTGTTTGCGCGCGGGAAGACGACGTTTGCGAGTGAGGAGATTCCAGCGATCGCGGAGAAGAAGGGCGACGCCGTCGCCGCGCTCTATCCGCAGCGCAAGCGGCTCGAGGTCGTGCATCGAAATGATCTGGTGCTGCTGTAAGGCGTGAGCCCTGCGCGCAGTGGGGCGCGGAGCGTCAGCGGACCAACGGACCAAGGCATTTGTCACAGAGGGCACGGAGAGGGACAGAGGAAGAAGGCCCGCTTCGAGACTGCATCGGGCGCACGCAGGCCGGCAGGGATGCCGGCGCTACTCCCGAGCGGAGCAAGTAAAGCAGTAGCTGCGAACGTGAGCGAGCGGTCAGGGCGGGCACCCTGCCCACTCGCTCACGCTCGCGGCTACCAGAAAAATCGGGCTTCCTTTCTTATGAACGCGCTCTCGCTGTGACGGCTCGGCATCGGCGGTGCTGTGACTCCCCTGCCCTCGTCCGCGCTCGCGCGGTGGGCGCGCCGGGCTAAACTCGGTGGGTATGATTAACATGAAACCGATTGAGGGTTATCGTTTGATCACGCCGGCGGAGTTGGCGTGGCGGCCGTCGAATCTCATGCGGATTCCGAATGCGGATTATCTTGAGCGCACGGGGAGCGAGCTCCTCGGCGCGCGGCTCTGGCGGATGCCACCGCAGAGCGCGAATACCCTCCACAAGCACGTGCGTGCGGAGGAATTTTACTTCGTGTTGGAGGGCGTTGGCCGGATGCGCGTGGGTGAGGAGACGCTCACGATTCCGAAGTACGGCGGAGTGCTCGTCGGCCCGGCGGTGGTGCGCCAGATTTTCAACGATACGGACGCGGAATCGCTATGGCTGATCGTGGGCGCGCCGGAGGCGGAATTTGAGCCGCATGAGAAGGGTGACATGAGCCTGATCTACCCGAGTGACCCGAAGCAGTTGCCGCCGGAGCTGAAGGGCGTGGAGTGGCCGCCGAAGTGACGAGGCCGACCGAGGTCCAAAGGCGAGCGATCAGATATAGCATCTGTACTCGGGCATTACGTCGGGTGATAAATCGCGGGAGTCGCTGATTGCGATTCTAGTGGCCGAAGTTGTAGCGCAGATTCTCCGACATGGAAGCACACCTGACCTTGCTCTTGAATGAGCTCGAGCGCTTCGGGCATGAGAACGATGACGTCAAAACGGAGCGTGGGGAGCGGATGCTCAATATCACGCGCGATACGGGGGAGTTTTTGCGGTTTCTCGTGCGGGCGACGCGGGCACGGCGGGTGCTGGAGATCGGGACTTCGAACGGGTACTCCACGCTTTGGCTGGCGGAGGCGGTGGGCGCGACGGGCGGTGCGGTGGACACGCTGGAGAAGTCGCCGCTGAAACTGGAGCTGGCGCGGGCGAATTTTGAGCGGTCGGGGTTGAGTGAGCGCATCCGGCAGCATGCGGGTGACGCGGGGGCGTTTTTTCCGCGGCGCGAGGACGGGGCGTTCGATTTTATCTTTCTCGATTCGCACCGGCCGGAGTATCTCGCGTGGTGGCCAGAGTTGCGGCGGCTGCTCGCGCCGGGTGGCGTGCTGGTCGTCGATAATGCGACGTCGCATCCGCACGAGATGGCCGACTTTGTGGCGGCGGTGAAGGCAGATGCGGCTTTTACGACGGCCCTCGTGCCGGTGGGGAAAGGGGAGTTTGTGGCGTATCGGGAGGCTTAGGGAGTGGGCGGACGCTAGGCGTCGCTCTTTCTCTTTCCTCTTTCCTCTTTATCTTAATCTTTCTCTCTCGGTTCGAGTGCTCGGTTCTGACGAAAGAGAAAGATAAAGAGGAAAGAGAAAGATTTTGGAAGGCGGGGGCATGAAGGGGTACACCCGCTTTTCCATCGGCGGTTGGAAACCGCCGCTCCGTTTATCGGCCCTCTCTCCATTGCGAGGTGGACGGCGACCTCCGGGCGCCGTCTTCCGGAGATCGGAATGCCGGTGCGATTTTCACATTCGCCCTCCCGACGGCGCCCGGAGGTCGCCGTCCACCACAAACCTTTTGCGCGATTCCTGCGGCGGTGGGAAACCGGCGCTCCTGTTTTCTCACCGCGTCTCGTAGCGCACGCGGTAGGTCACGGTGCGCTCTTCGTCGGGCTTGAGGGGGATGAGGAACTCGATGGTGTGGGCGTCTTTTTTGGTAAACTCGTTGGACTTCTCGACGATTTCCCAATTCGGGCCGTAGAGGTGCTCGACGACTTTGATTTCGACGGGCGTCGCCTTGCGGTTGCGGAGCTTGATTTCGAAACCTTGGTCGGCGCGGCCTTGGAACTTGCTGCTGGATTGGTCGGCCATGCGGCGCTCGGCAACGAGGTCGAAGGCGTCGCCGGTCTTGACGCGCACCATTTCGTTTTTCGCGGTGTGGTCGATGGTGTCTTCGCCGACGAACTCGATGCGGCCATCGCTGTCGTCTTTGCGGTAGAAGCGCGTGCGGCCCTTGGGCAGCGGGAGGCTGAGGCCGTTTTGCTCGCTGTTCTTGAACTCGCGGGTGACGGCGACCTTGGTCGGATGGCGCGCGGAATCGTAGACGTAGACGATGGGAGCTTTGACGCCGGTGGCGCGCATGAACTCGACCTGCTTCGTTTCGCGGTCGCGGAGCGTCACGGCGCGGGGCAGGGAGTAGAGGTGAAACTCGTCGAAAGCTTTTTCGGTGACGACGGCGGCAGCGCTAAACGCCTCCATCTGCATCGCGCCCTTGGCGTAGGCGCGGGGTGCGGGCATCGGCTGCACTTTCTGGACGTCGCCAGCCATGAGTTTGACGGCGGCGTCGGCGAAGCTCTGGCCGCTGGTGTTGTTGACGGTCACCCAGCCGACGACGTCGAGAGTGTCGCCCTTTTCGGGAGCGATGAGATTGTAGGCGGCCTCCCAGGAAAATCCGGCGGTGACGTAGCCGAGCTCGGCGTCGAACTTGGCGGCGCTCTCCGCGCCGATCTGCCAACTGAGGGTGGGCTTGAGCACGCCGGCGTCGCTCAACGTCGGAAAGACCGGCTGGCCGGGGAGGGAAAAGCGGAGTTTGCCGTCGACCTCGATGATGGGGGTCTCGTTGCCGTTGCCGCCGGGAGCGTAGCCGCTGCGGATGACTTTGCCGCGAATGGTGTTTTCGCGGCCGCTTTGGTCGCGGACGAAGAAGTCGAGCTCCTTGCCCTCATTTAAAAGGAGAAGAAAGCCCTGCGAGAGGGTGTCGGCGCGGTAGCTTTGCTCGAGGACGCGGAGGGTGACCTTGCCGGTGGGATCGCGGAGGACGACGGAGTCGGGCTCGAGCATACGCGTGGCGCCGGTGAACTGGACGGAGTTGATACCGGCCTTGAGGTCGAGCGGCACGCGCTCGCGGACGACGGCGAAGCCTTGATTATAAATCGTGAGGGCGGGCTGGGCGCTGGCCAGAGCGGCGGTGCCGAGGGCCAGCAGGGCGGAAAAGAGGTTTTTCATAAAAGGAAATGACATGGACTGCATCCGGACAGACACGGCGGCGGGGTGTTTCTTAGAAAATTCTTTGGCTAAGATATAGCAAGGGCGTGACACAGTGTGCCGTTGCACCGGTTTGGGGCGGGCGGCAGCATCACCGTGCGTCATGAATTTCACGCTTCGCCCGGCCACGATTGCCGATAGTGAGTGGCTGGGTGCGCTATGGAGCGCCACCATGCGGGAGTACGTCGAGGGGACCTGGCATTCTTGGGATGATGCGATTCAGGGAGCGCGCTTCGAGGACCCGGAGGAGGTGGCGAAGCTTTCCATTTTGCTGGTCGAGCGGCGCAAAGCCGGGCTGCTGCATGTGGTGCGCAATGCGACGGATATGTACCTCGCGAATATCCAGATCCATCCCGAGTTTCAAAATCGCGGGCTCGGCTCGCTGGTGGTGCGCGGGGTGATGGACGAGGCGCGAGGGCGGGGGCAGCCGCTGCGGCTGCAGGTGCTCAAGGTCAACGCGGCGGCGCGGCGGCTGTATGAGCGGCTGGGGTTTCGCGCGTTTGACGAGACGCCGACGCATGTGCTGATGATCTGGCGGCCAAATTGATTTCCGCTTTGCGTCGGCGCACCTTTGCGCGAGCGTGGTGGGGTTCATGGATTTCGACTCCGATTCACCGTCCGCGCCCTACGGCGTTCCCAGCATCGACTTTCGCGCGGCGCTCAACGACGAGCAGTTCTACGCGGTCACGGCCGAGCCGGGTCCGCTGCTCGTGCTCGCGGGTGCGGGCTCGGGCAAGACGCGCACGCTCACGTATCGCGTGGCGTATCTGTTGTCCAAGGGCGTGCGACCGGGGGAAATCCTGCTGCTGACCTTTACCAACAAGGCGGCGAAGGAGATGCTCCATCGCGTGCATGAGCTCACGGGCGTGGAGCCGGGGCGTTTCTGGGGCGGGACATTTCACAGCATCGGGCACCGCTCGCTGCGCATGCACGGCGAGGCCATCGGGCTGCCGCGGACCTTTACGATTCTCGATGCCGAGGAGTCGGAGGGAGTCTTGCGCGATGCGGTGGATGCGCTGGACAAGACGTTTTTCAAGGACAAGACCCACCCGAAGCCAGGGCCGCTGCACTCGGTGATCTCGATGTCGCGGAATACGCAGCTCTCGCTCGACGAGACGATCCGGCGCTTTTTCCCGCAGTACGAAGACATCATCGAGCGCGTGCCGTTGTTTGCGAAAAAGTACGCGGAGGCGAAGCGCGCGGCCAATGTACTCGACTACGACGATCTCCTCGAGAACTGGCTGGAACTGCTGAAGAAATCGGAAGTGACGCGCGAGTATTTCGCGCATCGCTTCCGGCATGTGCTGGTCGATGAGTACCAGGACACTAATGTCGTGCAGTCGCAGATCGTCGATCTGATCGGCTCGCACCATCGCGTGATGGCGGTGGGTGACGACGCGCAGTGCATCTACACCTGGCGCGGCGCGAACGTGGAAAACATTCTCACCTTTCCCGACCGACACCCGGGCACGCAAATCCACCGCATCGAGACCAACTACCGCTCGACGCCGCAGATCCTCGCGCTCGCGAATGGCGTGCTGCTCGCGCAGCCGAAGGGGCGGGCTTTCGAGAAGGAGCTGCGCCCGCATCGCGCGAATTCGGAGAAGCCGTACATGGTGCAATCGATGGACAGCCGGGAGCAGGCGCAGTTTATCGTGCAGCGCATTCGCGGGCTGGTCGACGAAGGCTGTTCGCTGGCCGATATCGCGATTCTGTACCGTGCGCATTTCCAAGCGCTCGATATCCAGCTCGAGCTGTCGCGGCTGCAGATTCCGTATCAGATCACGAGCGGCGTGCGGTTTTTTGAGCAGGCGCACATCCGCGACCTCGTGGGCATGCTCCGCTTCGTGTACAACCCGTCGGACACGGCGGCGTGGAATCGCATCGTGATTCTGTTGCCGAAGGTCGGCGACAAGGGCGCGGCCAAGCTCCATGCGGCGGCGCTGGAGCACGCGAGGCTAATGCAGCAGGATTTCGTCGACGCCCTCGCCACGGATGATGTTGCGACGAAGGTGCCGAAGGATGCGAAGGAGGAGTGGCCGAAGTTTGTCGCGTCGCTCCAGCAAATTCGCGACATGATGAAAAACATGAAGCCGCACAACGCGGTGGAGATCGCGATCGACGGCTGGTACGGCGATTACCTCAAGGGCGCGTACTCGAACTACGTTTCGCGCCTCGACGATTTGAAATCGATGGTGGGCTTCGCGAGCCGCTACGACGACATGCACCAACTCCTCGTCGAAGTGATGCTGCTCAACAGCGAGACGAGCGACAAGTCGGCGGAGCCCGATGCGGATGCGCTGCGGCTCACGACGGTGCACCAAGCGAAGGGACTTGAGTACGCGGCGGTGTTTCTCATCGGGCTGGCCGACGGAATGTTTCCGCTGCGCCGCGCCATCGAGTCGGGCGATGTCGAGGAGGAGCGGCGCTTGTTTTACGTCGCGGTCACGCGCGCGCGCGACGAGCTCTACCTCTGCTATCCGAAGGTGAATACGAAGGGCGGGCCGGCGATGCTGCTCACGCCGAGCCGGTTTTTGCAGGAGCTGTCGCCGGATCTGTATCAGCCGCTGCGGATCAAGCGCAGTTACGGCTGGTGAGTGGGTGAATTGACGAAAGCGACGAGGACGCGATGAGAATGCGCTAATATGATAACCCAATGGTCCGCCCACGACGTCGCATGATAGTGCCGTTGCTCATACTCGGAGCGGTGGTGGCGGGCATCGGGTTTGCGGTGGTGTCGGGCTTGTTTGCTTATCGCTTCACCACGCCACCGCGGCGATCTTTTGAGACGGAGGGGAAGCCAGAGGAGTTTTTGAAGGCGTATGAAACGGTGCGCTTTCCGGCGCGGGATGGGCTGAAGCTCGAGGGATGGTTCGTCCCCTGCCCCGGCGCGACCAAGGCCGTCGTGCTGTTGCACGGCTACGGCTGCATCCGCACGCAATTGCTCGCGCGGGCGAAATTGTTTCACGACCAGGGTTACGCGGTGCTGCTCTACGATGCGCGCGGGCATGGGCGTAGCGAGGGCGAGCTGGTGTCGTTTGGGTACTACGAAAAGAGCGACGTACTCGGCGCGCTCGACTGGCTGCGAGCAAAGGGCTTTGGCGAAATCGGATGCCTCGGCATTTCGATGGGCGGCGCGACGCTCGCGATGATGGGACCGGAGTTGACGGGCGTGAAGTGGGTGGTGATCGAGAGTGTTTATCCCACACTCACGAATGCGGTGGATCAGCGGTTTCGGCGTTCATATCGGATGCCGGGTTGGCTGGGTGGGATGCTGATGGTGCCGTTTGCGGAGTGGCGGTTGGGACTGAAGGCGAAGAACGTCAGTCCGCGGGAGGGGATTGCGGGGCTGAGGTGTCCGGTGTTTGTGATGACGGGCGATTTAGACGAGCACACGCTGCACGAGAAGGCGCGGGAGGTGTTCGATCATGCGAAGGAGCCGAAGCAGTGGTGGCTCGTGCCGGGGGCGGCGCATGTGGATTTGTATGGGTTTGCGAAGGCGGAGTACGAGAAGCGGCTGCTGGGGTTTGTGGGTGCGGTGAAGTGATTTTTTGAACCACGGAGGGACACGGATAAACACGGATGCCGATCCGAATGGGCATGAACCGTGAACTCCACCCGAAGGAGTTAAGCGCAAAGACGCAAAGGGGCGAAGGTCGGAGCGAAGCGCGGGCGTGGGAACGGACAGAAGGGGTGGCCACAAAAAACACAAAAAAGACTGGCTGGCTGGCCAGAGTTTGTGGTGCGCCGATAGGCGCGGGGGAGTTTGGTTGGCTGGCGAATTGTGGGAGTTCGGGCGAAGGGTGATTTTGGATTGAAGGGACAGGATGAATGATAGCCCACGGCGGTTGGAAACCGCCGCTCCATTAAGACCGCGCGAGTAAGTACGCTGTCAGCCGCTGCTGCGGCCCGCTTCGACGCGGAGGCCGAAAGCGCGACGGCCTGCCGACGAGCGGCAGCCCTACTGGACGGAGGGACGCGACGAGGGCGTACGGCGGTTAGGAAACCGCCGCTCCGTTAGGAGCGCGCTTGCTCGGCGGCGCGCAGGACGCGGAGGGTGTTTTGGCCCCAGAGTTTGGCGAGGGCTTCTTCTTTCCAGCCGCGGGCGAGGAGGGCTTCGGTGATATTCGGATAATCGGCGACGTCCTGGAGCTTGCGGAAGAAGCCGCCGCCGCCGTCGAGGTCGCAGCCGATGCCGACGTGGTCGATGCCCATGATTTCCACGGCGTATTCGATGTGGCGGATGAAGTCGTCGAAGGTGACGGGGGGATTCGGGTGCTCGGCGCAGACGACGTCGTAGGCTTTGTCTTCGAGGGCCTGGACTTCGGGGGACATCACGGAGTCTTTGAAAGACAAGATCACTTCCGCGATGCCGGCGGTGCGGCGGTTGGCGGGGGCGGTGACGAGGGAGATGGGGAGCGCGTTGATGTGAAGCACGCCGCCGCTCGCGGCGAGTTTGCGGAGGAGCTCGTCGCCGACGTTGCGCGGGTGATCGGCGATGGCGCGCGGGCCGCTGTGCGAGAGGACGACGGGGGCGCGCGAGACCTCGATGAGGTCGTCGAGGGCGTCGTCGCTCGCGTGCGAGGCGTCGAGGACGATGCCGAGGCGATTGGCCTCGGCGACCATCTCGCGGCCGATGGGGCTCAGGCCGCCCCACTCGGGTCCACGCGGGTCGGTGGAGGAGTCGGCGACGTCGTTATTGAGCATGTGATTCAGGCCGAGCATGCGGATGCCGAGGCCGTGAAACTTCTGGACGTTGGCGGGGTCGCGGCCGAGGGAGTAGGCGTTTTCGATACTGAGGTAGAGGGCGCGCTTGCCGCGGGCTTTCAGGGCGGGGCCGTCGGCGGCAGTGAGGGCGAGTTCGCAGGCGGCGGAGTTTTTCCGGATGGCCGCGTGGGTGAGGTCGAGGCAACGGAGCGCGCGATCGTGGGCGGCCGCGAAGCCGGCGGGGGTGCGCGCGAACTGGCCGACGTAAGTCGCGAACATCAGCGCATCGACGCCGCCGGCCTGCATGCGAGGAAGGTCGCATTGGGAGCGATCGGTGGCGGGGTCGTGGCGCTCGCCGAGCTCCCACCCGGCGCGCATGATGCTCGCGGTCGGGGTATCGATGTGGGTATCGATAGTGAAGAGTTTTTCGTGGAGCGCGGCGGCGGCAACGGGCATGCGCGGACGGTGGGCGGCGAGGGGGTGTGGAGCAAACCGCAAAGTTTGTGCGAGCGAGCGAGGGTGGGTAGGTGTAAGGTGGGTTGGATAGTCCGACGCGTAGAGGGGAGCGGATATCCTGACGGTCCGCCCGGAGGTCGGACCCTACCCTCTGAGCCATTGAGACAAGGGCGCGGCGGTGAGGGCGCGTGAATGGCGTTTAGCGGCCTCGCTTAAACTGAAAAACACGAAGGCCGGGGGTTAAGGATAACCCACGGCCTTGAGAGAGTTGCGGGGATCCGTCCGTGTGCGGCGGGCGTCCACGAGGGACGCCCCTACATTGGCGGGGGACGTTTCACTTTGATTCGGAAACGGAGTGAGCGATTGGGGGCGCTGAGGTCGGCTCGCTGGCGCTCGCCGCTACGGGACGGTCTCGTTTCGCGGGACCGTCTGCGTTCGGCGGGCGTCGGGGAGCGACACGAGCGATGACCCTGCAGCTATGTCTGGCCTCGCTACTTTCCTTCCTACACGGGCGGCTTGCAGCACTGAGGGTGCTGGGCCGAGAGAAAGATTAAGAGAAAGAGGAAAGAGAAAGACCAAGGCACTGACCGGGAGCGCGAGCGCTCCCGGGGGCGGACTGAAATCCGCCCTGCGGTGCGGCTCAGGGAGCTGGCTTCGCGGCGGCGGACTTCGCGTAGTCTTCGGCGGCTTTCAGGAGGCGGATGACGTTGCCGCCCCACATATTGGCGATGTCCTTTTCGGAGTAGCCTTCCTTGAGGAGGCGCTCGGTGACTTTAGGATAGCCGGTGATGTCGCGCATGCCCTCGACGCCGCCGCCGCCGTCCCAATCCGCGCCGAAGCCGACGTGTTCGGGGCCGACGAGCTTGAGCGCGTAGTTCACGTGGCGCATGAAGTCTTCGAAGTTGGCCTGCGGGACGGGGTATTTTTTATCGAGCTCGGCCATTTCTTTCATGAAGGCATCGCGCTGCTCGGCGGGCAGAGTGGCGGCTCCGCCACGACCACCGCGGCCACCGCCTTTGGTCGCACCTGCGCCACCGGCTTTAGTCGCGCCACCGCCGCCGCCAGCACCACCACCGCCACCGGGACCGCCGCGACCCTGCGGGGCGGGGAGACCGAAGCGGGCGTAGAGTTGGGCGATCGCGGCGTTGCGCTCGGGGATCACCGGAATCTGGATCAGGTAGCCGCTGAGCGAGTTGATCTGGATCACGCCACCTTTGGCGGCGAGTTTCTTGATGCGCTCGTCGTCGATGTTGCGCGGGTGGTTGTTGGCGCCCTTGGGGCCGGAGTGCGAGAGGATGAGCGGGGTCTTGGACAGCTCCAGCATCTGGTCGAACACGCTGTCGGCGGAGTGCGAGGCATCGAGGATGATGCCGAGGCGATTGCACTCGGCGACGAACTCCTTGCCGAGGGGGCTCAGGCCGTGCCACTCGGGGCCATTGGCATCGGTGGCGGAATCGGCGAGGTCGCTATTCGACGTGTGCGCCGGGCTCATCATGCGCACGCCGAGCGTGTAGAACGTCTGGACGAGGCTGATGTCCTTGCCGATGGGATAGGCGTTTTCGATGCTCTGGTAAACGATGCGCTTGCCGGCGGCGTGGATGCGCGCGGCATCGTCGGAGGTGAAGGCGAGTTCGAACTTATCCGAATGCTTCGCGACCATCTCGCGAATCTCGACGGCGCGGACGAGGGCACGGTCGCGGGCGGAGGCGAGGCCCTCGGGCGTGCGCGGGCCCTGGGCGGTGAAGATGGCCCAGAAGCCGCCATCGAGGCCGCCCTCGATCATGCGCGGGTAATCGACCTGCGAGCGGTCGGCCTCGTAGCTGTAGCGATTCATGATATCCCAGCCGGGCTTGGAGAAATTCGCCGGCGTATCGAGATGGGTATCGAGCACGATGACCCGCTCGTGGAGCGCGCGGGCGCGGGCGGCGAATTCGGCCTCGCTCTCCGCCGCGGGCAAGGCGACGGCGGCGAGCGAAGACAGGGCGAGGAGGACAGGGATTTTTTTCACAGGAAGCATAACGGAGAGGAGATATTAGAAGCTGGCCGAGACGGTGAGCTGCCACGTGCGATCCGGGCCGGGGCGGAAGGAAGCCAGGGTATTGGTCGTGGTGCCGATGGTGCCGAAGTAATCCTTGTCGAAGATATTGTCGACATTGAGCCGGACCTTCACGCCTTTTAGCGCGCCGATGGCCAGCTTGTCACCGCCGAGATCGAGGTAAGCGGCGAAGGTGGTGTAGCCGCCGGTGGACTCGGAGTTGATGAAGTTGGTGAAGCGCGACGAGAGGTACTTCGCGGAGAGATTCGTGACGGCCCACGCGACGGGCTCGTAGGTGACGCCGCTCTGGATGAGCCACTCGGCATTGTCGGGGACGCGCTTCCCGGCGAGGAGAAGCGTGCTGTAGTTATCCTTAAACTCGGAGTGGTTGTACGTCACGTTGGCGGTGAAGGCCAGGCGCTTCAGCGACTTGGGGTGCCAGCCGCCGCTCAGCTCGGCGCCGTACGAATCGACCGCGCCGACGTTTTGGAAAAACGTCTCGGTGGTCGTGGTACCGGGGACGATGGAGGCAAAGGATTGCAGGCGATTGTCGAACTTAGTCGCGTAGGCCGCGATGACGGCGTGGTAGTTGTCGCGCGTGGTGCGGAAGCCGATTTCGGCATTCTTCGAGGTCTCGGCGACGGGTGCGGGCGGCGTGGGGCTCGCGGCGGAGAAAATATCGTCGGCACCGCGGGGGCGGGCGAAGTTTTCCGCGTACGAGGTGAAGAGCTGCTCGGTGGGGGAGACATTGTACGCGAGGCCGACCTGCGGGAGGAAATAGTCGTTCCAGTTGGCCTTGATCGTGGGGGTGCGCTGGGCGATGTAGTCGCCGGGATTGCGCGCGCCGGAGATGGTGTAGTCGATGTCGAGGGCCTTGATGCCGAACTCGAGCTTGAGGCGATTTTCCATCAGCGTGACGGTGTCCTTGATCGAGAGCTGGAGCGTCTCGGTCTTGGACGTGTAGTCGCGCTGGCGGTGCACGATCTCATTGAGCAGGGGCTCGCCGGCGGGATTGCCGCCGACCTGATTGTAGCGGTTTTGCGTGCGGTGGTAATCGTCTTTTTCCTTCCACGCGCCGACCTCGACGGTGTTGATGCCGGCCTTGTAGGCGACGCTGCCGGAGACGCCTTTGCGGATGCCGTCGATGCCGGAGAGGCCGTACTGCAGGCCCTTGGGCGCGGTGAGGCCGGGCAAAATGAGGCGCTCGGCATTATAGCTCGCGAGCGAGGTGGCGTAGGCCTCGGGGGAGACGCCGTAGCCCTTTTTATCCTCGTAGTAGGCGGTGACGGAGGCCTTGAGCCCGGGCATGGGATCGAAGGTGCCGGAGAGGCTGTAGAGCGAATCGGTGCGGGCGTTGATCGCCTGCTGGTAGTACTGGTTGTAACCTGTATTTGAATACTTGATACCGGCGGTGGCCTCCGGGAGATCGGGGACGTAGCCGAGGTAGCCGAAGTAGCGGCCCTTGCGCCCGAAGATGTCGCCCGCGGTGCCCCAGTACTGGGCCTTGGTGATGGAGGGCGAATCGTAGTCGAAGTAATCGTTGTGCGTGAAAGTGAATTGGAACGAGGCAGCGGGCGTGGCCTTGAAGCGGACCTTGCCGTCCCAGTGTTCGCGCGAGAAGGTGCCGGGACCGCGCCACTGGTTGCTCTCCTGATTGGAACGCGCGACGTAAGCGGAGAGGCCGCTCCACTCACCGGTTTGGACCTTCACAAAGGTGCGCTCGAGGCTGTTGCTGCCGGCGGTGCCGACGAGGGTGAGGCCGGGCTTGGAGGACGGGGAGATGGTCGAGTAGGCGACGAGCGGCCCGAGGGACGCGTAGCTGGGCTGCGAGACTTCACCGGTGCCCTGCGAGGCGGTGACGCGGCCCAGGTTTTCATTGTCCACGTAACGGTAGATCGGGCTGCCGCCGAATTGGTCGCTGCGGCCCATCGGGATGCCGTCGAGGACGAAGCCGATCTGCTGGAAATTGAAGGCGCGGACGAAGACGGAATTGCCGAATTCGTAGAGGCCGAGGGCATCGGACGTCTGGACGTTGAACCCCGGAAGGGACTCGAGCATCTTCAGGCCGGAGATGCCGGCGGGGGCGGCGAGGAGGGCCTCGCGCGTAATCGAGATATTGTTGCGAGTAGTGTCGGTGCCGATGGCGACCGAGGGATCGGTGATGCGATCCTGGACGGAGAATTTTTCGAGGAGGACGACATCCTCCTCTTTTTTGGGATCGGGCTTGGTCGAGGGCGCGGGCGCGGTTTGGGCGAGCGCGAGGGGGACGAGGGTGGAGGCAGCGAGGGCGGCGAAGCCGCGACTCAGGCCGGGACGGCGAGTGGTTTGCATGGTTTGGGTGGTCGGCTGACTAGACGCCACCGGGTCAGCACGGCTTATGCCACGGGGTTAACGTGTGGGGGGGTGGAGGGAACGAAGCCAGAGGAAGCAGCCTGCTGGCGGAGGCTGGTCCGACCACGAACCAGCGCCAGCGAGCTGGCGGCCTACCTGGCATGCGGCTCTTTTTCCAATCAAGCCCAAGGCGCGGTGCCGGTTCTTTCGGAGCTGTTACATCTCCGCAGTTGCGCTGCGTGCGACCTTAAACTCACTTCATCCTTTCTAAACCTCCATGTCTTCCCCCGTCGAAAACGTCGTCATCATCGGTACCGGTTGCGCCGGTCTCACCGCCGCGATCTACACCGCCCGCGCCAGCTTGAACCCGCTCGTCCTCGAAGGACCCCTGCCCGGCGGCCAGCTCACGACGACGAGCGAGGTGGAGAACTTCCCGGGCTTCCCCCACGGCGTGGACGGCTTTCAGCTCACGCAAAACATGCGCGAGCAGGCGACGCGCTTTGGCACGCGCTTCGAGCAGACGCTGGTGCAATCGGTCGACTTTACCTCGATGCCGCGCAAGCTGGTGTGCAGCGACCGCACGATCCTCGCGAAGACGGTGATCATCGCCACGGGCGCCTCGCCGCGCATGACGGGCATACCCGGCGAAAAAGAACTCTATGGTGGCAAGGGCGTGACGACGTGCGCGACGTGCGATGGCGCATTTTATCGCAAGATGGAAGTCGCGGTGATCGGCGGCGGCGACAGTGCGGCGGAGGAGGCGCTGTTTCTCACGCGCTTCGCGAGCAAAGTTTATCTCGTGCACCGCCGCGACTCGCTGCGTGCCTCCAAGATCATGGCGGATCGCGCGACGTCGCACGAAAAGATCCAGTGCGTGTGGGACAGCGTACCGGTCGAAGTCGAGGGCGTGGCTGCGGGAGCGGTGAGCGGCCTGAAGGTCAAGAATGTGAAGACCGGGGTCGAAAGCGTGCTGCCGGTGAAGGGCATCTTCGTCGCCATCGGGCATATTCCGAACACGGGTCCCTTTGCCCCGCCGCTGGATGTCGATGAGGGCGGGTATTTCAAGCCGCAGGCGGGGTCACAGGTGCAGACGAACGTCCCGGGTGTGTACGTCGCGGGCGACTGCTCCGATCATGTTTACCGGCAGGCGATCACCGCGGCGGGCATGGGCTGCCAGGCGGCGATCGAGGCGGAGCGGTGGCTGGCGGAGCATCATGGTTGAGGCGCGGTGCCGATAGAACTGTGGGAGGGGCTTTATGCCCCGACAGAAACGTTTAAACAAAAGTCGGGGCATACAGCCCCTACCACAGCTACCGCCAACTCGAGCTGACCGCAGTCTCAAAGCCCAAACGCATTGGGGCCTTGATATTAAGTCTCCAACCATGATGCCCGAGCAACCGCCCAAGCCGGGATACTCCGCCCTACGACAACATCGCTGGTCTGCCGCTGGCATAGAGTACTTTGTGACCCTGAACCTCGAGCGCCCGGCATCGGGGCTCAGTGACTCAGCGTTATTGGAAGTGATCACTCAGCAATTCGTCCGGCTCGAAACAGAGGCCGCGTGGAGCCTTCGCACATGGGTGGTGATGCCGGATCACATCCATTTGCTCTTCACGCTCGGCACTCAACTTTCACTGAGCGAAAGCCTGCGATTACTCAAAGGGCGTCTCTCACCGGCTCTACGAAAACAGCGGCTAAACTGGCAGGATGGCTACTATGAACATCGGCTCAGAGCAGATGACGACCGGCTGCCGATCTTCCTCTATATCTTTCTCAATCCCTATCGCGCTCATTTGATTTCGACGACGGAAACGTGGCCGGGCTACTATTGCTCCAGCGACGATCAAATCTGGTTCGCACCTTTAACCGATTCCGATCTTCCTTTTCCGGAATGGCTCCAGTGAAAAACCGTCGGGGCGTAAAGCCCCTCCCACAGCTCAATCACGAACTTGGCGTGCCGAAGGATTATGGGCGGGTGCGGCATTTGCGGCTGTATCGCGAGGCGGATGTCGCGAAGCTCGTGCTTGTCGGGCTCGCGGCGGACGATGGGCAGCCGGTGCGGCTGGTGCCGCGCGCGGCGGCGGCGTGGTATCGGATGCGGGATGCGGCGGTGAAGGATGGGATCACGCTGCTGCCGTTGTCGGGGTTTCGGAGCGTGGAGCGGCAGACGGAAAATATTCAGCGCAAGCTGAAGGCGGGGCAGACCATCGAGGAGATTTTGCTGTTCGTGGCGGCGCCGGGGTACAGCGAGCATCACACGGGGCGGGCCATCGATATCGGGTCGCCGGAGGACGTGGGGCTCGATGAAAAGTTTGGCAACACGGCGGCGTTTCGCTGGCTGAAGAAGAAAGCGGGGAAATTTGGTTTTGTGATGACGTATCCGAAAGGCAATCGCTACGGGTTTGGGTATGAGCCGTGGCATTGGTGCTGGCAGGCACGGGCGAAGAAGTGAGCAGCGACCGGCGATGAAGCAGATTCAAGCGATCGGCTGGGATGAGGTTCGCGAGTACTACCTGTCGTTTGGCGAAGGCCCTTGGCTCGATCATCATCGACCGATGCTCGACTTGGTCGCGTGGCTGGAACGTGAAACGCCCAAGGAGATTTTCGGCAACGTGGGGCTCCATGGGCTTTATCTGGCGGATCGCCCGCAGTTCGGCTGGTGCGAACATATGCTGCAGATCACAATGCTGCCCACTCCCGGACTGACTTGTTTCGAATACCATCGGACGCCAGGTGCACTGGATGGGATGCGAAAGGTGGTCCCCACGACGGAGGCTGTGGAATGCCTGCGACTTTTCCTCGCCCTGAAATTTGGGGTTCGCCGGCCGCCGGCCAGAAACGCCCAAACCTCTGCTTAACGACAAGACTCACGCGGCCATTGCGTGACGAGCCGCCGAAGGACAGACTGGGGCGAAATTTTTCTGCCGTGATTCCCACTTCTTCCCCCTTTTCAATCCGATCGACCACCCCATTTCGTACGCTCGCGCTAGCGGCAGCGGTTCTTTGGGCGACGGCTGCTTCAGCGGCCACACGCACCGTGAGTTCAATCGAGGAACTGCAGGCGGCGATTAAGGACGTGGCGGCGGGGGATACGATCACGGTGAAGAATGGGACGTATACGACTACGGCGACGCTGTTGTTAAAGGCGGAGGGGACGGCGAAGGCGCCGATTATGATCGCGGCGGAGACGGTGGGCGGGGTGACGCTGACGGGGAAGGGCGGGTTCAAATTCGTCAATCCGGCGGCGTATATCACGGTGCGGGGCTTTGTGTTTGCTCATGCGGCGGGGCAGACGGCGATCGCGGTCGGGACGCAGCACTGCCGGATCACGCGGTGTGTGTTCGAGTGCACGGGCGAGGGCGTTTACCTCGGGGTGTCGGGCGATGAGGCGCAGGTGGACCGCAATGAATTTCGCAACAAGCGCACGCTGGGCAATATGATCTCGGTGACGGGCGCGGGCACGCAGGTGGCGCGGCGGCTTTGGGTGCATCATAATTATTTCCATGACTTCGCGAACGCGAAGGGGAATGGCGCGGAGACGATCCGGTTTGGACTCAGCGGGCTCAGCATGTCGACGGGCGAGGGCCTCGTGGA
Source organism: Opitutaceae bacterium (assembly GCA_965227745.1). GTDB lineage: Bacteria > Verrucomicrobiota > Verrucomicrobiia > Opitutales > Opitutaceae > GAS368. The sequence continues at coordinate 2,946,919 of OZ245769.1, forward strand.
GCACAACCTCTTCGTGCGCTGCGTGGGCGAGAACGAGCTGATCTCCAACAAGTCGTGTGGGAACACGTACCGTTATAATACCATTTTGGACAGCCCGGGCGCGCAGCTGACGTTGCGGCACGGCAACGATTGCCGGGTGTACGGCAACATCCTGCGTGGGACGGATGGGCTGCGGATCTTTGGCGACCGGCATCAGATTTTCAGCAACTACCTCGAGGGCAATACGCGCGGGATCAACCTCGGCAATGGCGACGGCGAGGTGGCCGATGGCGCGAAGCTGACGAGCCACGACCGGCCGGACAGTTGTATCATTTTTTTCAATACCCTGATCGACAACAAGGTCTCGTACCAGATGGACAACCGGAAGGACGGCATGGGGGCCACGAAGACGACCTTTGCCAACAACCTGATCAAGGGCGGCGGCAAGGTCGCGGCCATCGCCGGGCCGAATGCGGACGCGACGTGGGTCGGCAACGTGTTGTGGGAAACCGGACCGGAGGGGGATATGCCGGCGACGGGATTCACCAAGGCCGATCCGAAGCTGAAGGCGGACGCGGGAGGGATTTTGCGGCCGGCGGCGGCAATCGCGGCCATCGGCGTGTATCCGGTGGCGGCGGTGGATATGGATGGCCAGCCGCGCGGCCGGGAAAAATTCGTCGGGGCGGATGAGACCTCGTCGCAACCGGCGATTGCCCGAATACTTACGCCGGCGGACGTGGGGCCTGAGTCGAAGTGACCGGGCGGAGGCCGGTTGGAGGAAGGAGGGAGGCGGTGAGAGGGAGTGGAGGAGAGGCGGGGATGGGGAGAAAAGGTAAAGGTAGTAGCGGGAGGGGCCTATCCGGTTCTTAATTTTCGTATTATATTAATGGATAGTTATTTGTGAATTTTTTGGAACTTGGAGAATAAGGGTTAATTAAGGTAAATATAGGTTGGTCGGGGGTGAATCGCGGGCGGTAAACCCCGGCGGTTGGAAACCGCCGCTCCCTTAAAAACGGAGCGGATTCAGCGGGCTTGTTTGGAATAGTTCTAATTATCACTTGCGCCTTAGAACCATTCCAATTTGTTGATCCCTTCCTCAAAACCCAATGGCCACCGAAACCCTCCACCACGATGCCCTCGCGCAGAAGCTCGCCACCAGCGGGCTTCGCTCCACCCCTCAGCGCGAGGTCGTGTACAACGTGCTCATCAAGAAGCGCGATCACCCGACGGCGGACGAAGTGTTTGCCCGGGTGAAGACGGAGCTGCCGACGATCTCGCTCGCGACGGTCTACAACTGCCTCGAAACGCTCGTGCAGTGCGACCTCGTGCGCGCGGTGAACTTCGAGCGCGGGCCGACGCGGTATTGCCCGAATCTGCGCCCGCACGCGCATTTCCATGATGAGCAGAGCGGCAAGACTCACGATATCGACCTGCCGCCCGATTTGCTGGAGCGGGTAACGGCGGTGCTGCCGCCGGGCTACAACTCTTCGTCGGTCGAAATCATTTTCCGGGGGAAGGCGCTGGAGGCGGCAAAAAGTAGCGAGCCTCGAGTAGCGACTAGCGAGCATCCGGCCCGCTGACCTCGCCACCTCATCTACAACGCTGCGCGCCACATCCTCACTACTCGCTCCTTCCTACTTTTCTTTTTTCAGATCATGTCCTCGCTCGAAATCAAAAATCTCCACGTCGCCATCGGCGAAAAAGAAATCGTCAAGGGTCTCACCCTGACGATCAACAGCGGCGAAGTGCACGCCATCATGGGGCCCAACGGCACGGGCAAATCGACGCTGTCCAAGGTGATCGCCGGCCACCCGGACTACACGATCACGAGCGGCGACGTGCTGCTCGACGGGAAGTCGATCCTCGAGCAGGAGGCCGATGAGCGCGCCCGCGCGGGCATCTTCCTGGCGTTTCAATACCCGAGCGAGATCCCGGGTGTCTCCATCGCAAATTTCCTCCGCGCCGCGCTCCAGGCCCGCATGGCCGAGGGCGAGGAGATCGACGCGACCGCTTACTACAAGCGCCTCTACTCGAAGATGGATTTGCTGAAGATCGACCGGAAGTTCACCGCCCGCGCGGTCAACGATGGGTTCTCCGGCGGCGAAAAGAAGCGCTGCGAGATCCTCCAGATGGCGATGCTGGAGCCGAAGTTTGCCCTGATGGATGAGACGGACTCGGGCCTCGACATCGATGCGCTCCGCATCGTCTCCGAGGGCGTGAACGTGATGCGCGGGCCCAATCTGGGCGTGCTGATGATCACGCACTACCAGCGCCTGCTGGATTACATCGTCCCCGATTTCGTGCACGTGATGTATGACGGCCGCATCGTAAAGAGCGGCGACAAGACTCTCGCCCTCGAACTCGAGGCCAAGGGCTACGACTGGGTAAAGAAGGAATTGGCCGCTGCAACCGCCTGAGGACCACCATGAAACCACCCACTGACACCGATACCCTGCCTGCCACGGCGACCGATGAGGCCGCCGTTGAGAATCCCGTGGTCGGCATCGACCAGAGCGCGGGCAACTTCAAGTACGAGATGTCGTACGCGTTCGACGCGGGCGTCGGCCTGACGGAAGAGACCGTGCGCTACATCAGCTCCGTGAAGAAAGAGGCGCCGTGGATCCTGGAATTTCGCCTCAATGCGCTGAAGAAATTCCGGTCGATGCCGATGCCCACGCACTGGGCGACGAAGGATCTCGAGAACATCGATTTCGACAAAATCCGCTACTACCTCTCGCAGGGCCAGACGCCGAAGCGCACGTGGGAAGAAGTGCCGGACGATATCAAGAAGACCTTTGAACGGCTCGGCATCCCACAGCAGGAGCGCAAGTTTCTCGCGGGCGTCGAGGCGCAGTTCGACTCCGAGGCGGCGTACTCGAACGTCAAGGAACTCGTCGCGAAGCAGGGCGTGATCTTCATGAACTCCACGGAGGCGCTCCGCGAGCACCCCGAGCTGTTCCGGAAGTTCTTCGGCAAGGTCATCCCGACGGGCGACAATAAATTCTCGGCGCTGAATAGCGCGGTGTTTTCCGGCGGCTCGTTCATCTACGTGCCGAAGGGCGTGAAGGTGGCGCAGCCGCTGCAGGCCTACTTCCGCATCAATGCGGAGAACTTCGGCCAATTCGAGCGCACCCTCATCATCGCCGACGAAGGCGCGGAGCTCACGTACATGGAGGGCTGCACGGCGCCGAAATTCACGACCTCCACGCTGCACAGCGCGGTCGTCGAACTCGTCGCGCTCAAGGGCGCGAAGATCCAGTACATCACGGTCCAGAACTGGGCCAACAATGTCTTCAACCTCGTCACCAAGCGCGCGGTCGCGCACGAGAACGCCGAGGTCAAGTGGATCGACTGCAATATCGGCAGCCGCCTCACCATGAAGTATCCGGGCGTGGTGCTGAAGGGCGAAGGCGCCCGCGGCGAAGTGATCTCGATCGCGCTGGCCAACGACGGCCAGCACCAGGACACCGGCGCGAAGATGATCCACGCGGCCAACAACACGACGTCCAACGTGATCTCGAAGTCGATCTCGGTCGGCCAGGGCCGCTCGACGTATCGCGGGCAGGTACACATCCCGAAGCATCTCAAGGGTTGCAAAAACAATACCGAGTGCGATGCGCTCCTGATCAATACCAACAGCCGCACCGACACCTATCCCGCCATCACCGTGCGCGGCGATGCGAACTACGTGCAGCACGAGGCGAGCGTCTCGAAGGTGAATGAAGAAATGATCTTCTACATGCAGCAGCGCGGCCTCACCGAGGGCCAGGCGATGAGCCTCGCCGTCAACGGCTTCATCAACGATCTCGCGCGGCAATTCCCGATGGAGTACTCCGTCGAGCTAAAGCGCCTCATCGATCTGGAGATGGAAGGATCGGTCGGCTGAACCAGTCTTTCTCTTTCCTCTTTATCCTTCTCTTTCTCTCGCTCGAAGCGGTCGAAAGCAGGAACGAATTGAGAGAAAGAGAAGGATAAAGAGGAAAGAGAAAGAATCATCCATGTCTGCTCCCACTTTAACGGAAACCAAGTCTGCCATCGGCGCCTTCACCGCCGAGGCGTTTGCCGCGCATCTCGCGACGCAATCCTCCGCGCCCGCGTGGTGGATCGAGCGCAAGCGCGCCGCGTATGCGAAATTCGCGGCGCTGCCGCTGCCCAAGCGCACGGATGAATCGTGGCGCTTCAGCAATATCTCCGGCGTGACGCTGGAAGGGTTTACCCCGGTCACTGCCGGCGGCTACGATGTCACGGTGGCGCCGTTTGGACGCGGCGCGACGCTCGAGCATTTTGGGCCTTCGCAGCTAGCGTTTGAAAATGGCCGGTTGGCGGCCGCGAAGAAGACCGGTCACGCGCCGGCGGGCGTGATTGTCACGACACTCGCCGAGGCTGCGGTGAAGCATGCCGATCTGCTCAAGGCGCACTTCATGGCGCAGCCGCAGAAGCTGGGCTCGGAAAAACTCGCGTCGCTGCACACGGCCTTTGTGGCGGATGGCGCGTTTGTGTACGTGCCAAAGGGCGTGGAAGTGGCCGAGCCCATCGTGATCACTCACCTCGCCTCCGGGGCGGGCACGACGGTGTTTCCGCACACACTGGTGATCGCCGAAGAAAACTCCAAGGTGACCGTGGTGGACTACTTCGTGTCGTCCGATGCGAGCGCGCAGCTCGCGGTGGGGGCCAACGATCTCTACGCGGCGCATGGTGCGCAGCTCACGTATGTGGCGGCGCAGAACTGGTCGCGCGATACGCTGTCGTTTCAATTCAACTCGACGGTGGTGCGCCGCGATGCGCGCGTGCAGTCGCTGAATCTGCACCTCGGCGCGCGGCAGGCGCGGCATGAGTCGCTCTCGCAGTTGCAGGCACCGGGGGCGTTTTCCGAGATGCTCGCGCTGACGGTCGCGGATGCGGCGCAGGAGTTTGACCAGCGCACGCTGCAGATCCATCAGGCGCCGAATACGAAGAGCGATCTCCTCTATAAGAACGCGCTGCGCGGCACGGCGAAGACGATCTTCTCCGGCCTGATCGTCGTCGATCCCGACGCGCAGAAGACGGATGCTTATCAATCGAATCGCAACCTGATGCTCAGCGAGGACGCCGAGGCGAATTCGCTGCCGGGCCTCGAGATTCAGGCCAACGATGTCCGCTGCACGCACGGCGCGACGTCGTCGCGCATCGACCCGGAGCAGGAGTTTTACCTGCAGGCGCGCGGCATCTCGAAGGCGATGGCGGACGAGTTGCTCACGTTTGGCTTCTTCGAAGAAGTGCTCAACCGCTTGCAGAACGAAACGCTCCACGCCTCGCTCAGCGCGCTGATCGAAACGCAGTTTAAGAAATAACTCCCGCAGAGTTTGCCCACGGAACACACAGAACACACGGAAACAGAAATGTCTGAATTCTGTGTATTCCGTGTGTTCTGTGGGCCACTCCGCTCCTTTGATTCATTCTCGTTTTTCTTTTTGAATAGTTTCTCCGCTGCGATTCGCCCTAATTCATAAAGTCGCCTGCTGGCTTTCATGTAGTTCGTGTGTTTCGTGGTTCATCCCCCTCTCCTCTCTTTCCCGCCATGACCAACCGCGATCGCATCCTCTCCCGCGAAGTCACCGCCACGCAGATTCCCTCCGGCGACAAGACGACGCTGGCCGCGAACACGAGTGTGATGATTCATCAGACGCTCGGCGGTAGCTACACCGTGCAGACGGACTTCGGCCTCTACCGCATCGATGGCAAGGACGCCGATGCGCTCGGTGAAAAGGTGGTCGATAACACAGTGGCCGCCTCGACGCTCGCCGATGGCGCGCCGGACTCCGAGGCGATTTGGGGCCAGCTCCGACACGTTTTCGATCCGGAGATTCCGGTCAACATCGTCGACCTCGGCCTCGTCTACACGATGGACGTCGAAAAGATCACGGAGCCGCAGCCCGGTTATCGCGTGAATGTGGCGATGACGCTGACGGCGCCCGGTTGCGGCATGGGCCCGGCCATCGCGGAAGATGCGAAGGGGAAAATTTTACTGGTGCCCGGAGTCACGGAGGCGGACGTGCGCATCACGTGGGACCCACCGTGGAATCAGTCGATGATTTCAGAAGAGGGAAAGATGAAGCTCGGGCTGATCTGAGCCCCCATCCTTTCCCTCAACGAGCGGCGCATGAGGCGCCGCTTTTTTGTGCGCGCGCAGGGCGCCTTCGCGGCTAAAGGGTTTACTGACCGACGTTAACCGCCACGGTCGCGGCGGGAGCGGTGGGGGCGGTCGCTTGCGCGAGTTGCGCCATGGTGGCGGCGTACTCGTCGGCGAGCGGGGCGATCATGTGCTCGCCCCACTGCTCGTGGCGGGCGCGGGCGAGGCGGTCTTCGAGCCACGTGACCTGATGCTGGAGGCGGGCGAGTTCCTCGTGCGGTTTGTTGAGCGCGGGGTCACGCGTCTGCATCCACATCGCAAAGTAGATCACGAGGGCGATAACGAAGACGGCAACGACAGCAAAGGCTTCAGGCATGGCGATGAATTAAACGAGCCCTTAATGTATAGCTTCAGAAGAAGGCCACGCGAGTGCGGGGTGATGCACGGAGACAGGTATTCCGCGGCGTTTTCCCGGGCATCAGTTCTTACCGGCGCCTTGTAAACTAGAGTGGAGAAGTGATTTAAAACGGAAGTTGAAGACGAAGCTCCTCTTTCTCTGTTCGCGCAATCAGTGGCGCAGCCCCACGGCGGAGGCGTTGTTTGCCGGCCATGCGCGTTACGAGGCGCGCTCCGCGGGCACGGTGGACCGCGCGCGGGTGAAGCTCACGGCCGGGCATATCGGCTGGGCGGATCTGATTTTCTGCATGGAGAAAAAGCATGCGGCGGCGGTGACGGAGCGGTTCGCGGAGGAGCTGGGTGACAAACCTTTGATTGTGCTGCGCATCCCGGACGACTACTCATTCATGGATCCCGACCTCATCGAACTCCTGCGCGCGGAACTCGCCGGCCACCTCGATCTGTGAGGCGCGGCGGTGAGCCCGCACAAATAGTGGAGACGAAGTGACGGCCATCGCGTCCTACCCCTCAACCTGACCCGACCATGAAAACCCTGACCACCCTCCCCTTTCTTGCCGGCTTGGCGCTGGCCTCGCTCGCAGTGGCGCAAGACGCGCAATTTCCCCCGCGCGGCGGCCAGGGCTTTGGCGGGCCGATGGGCGGGCAGGAGCGGAAGATCCTCGATCAATTTGACACGAATGGTGACAAGCACCTCTCGGCGACGGAGCGCGCGGAGGCGCGGGCGTATTTGAAGACCCACCCCACCTCGGTGGGGCGCGGTGGCTTTGGCGGACCGATGGGCCGCTTCGGCGGCGGGCCCGGCGGACGAGGCGGCCGGGGTGAACCCACGAGCCCCGGGGTGAAGCTGACAGCGGCCGACGTGAAGAGCTATGGCGACGAGCCGTTTTACGACACGACGGTGCTGCGCACGCTGTTTCTCGATTTTGAGAACGCCGACTGGGAGGCGGAGTTGGAAGACTTTCACAAGACGGATGTCGAGGTGCCGGCCAAGCTCACGGTCGACGGCAAGGTGTACCGCGATGTGGGAGTCCATTTCCGCGGTGCCTCCTCGTACATGATGGTGCGTGCCGGGCAGAAGCGCTCGCTCAACCTCACGATCGACGACGTGCACGAGGGGCAAAGCATCCAAGGCTTCCGCACGCTGAATCTGCTCAACTCGCACGAGGACGCCTCGTTTCTCCGCGCGCCGCTCTTTAGCGCGGTCGCGCAAAACTACCTGCCGACGCCGCGCGTGAACTTCGTGCGCGTGGTGATCAACGGTGAGAACTGGGGCATCTACGCGAGCGCCGAGCAGTTCAACAAGGACTTCACCAAAGACCGGCTTAACACCAGCAAGGGCGCGCGGTGGAAAGTGCCGGGCAGCCCAGCCGGCCGCGGCAATCTCGCCTACCTCGGGGATGATCCCGCGCCGTATCGGCGCATTTACGAAATCAAGACCAAGGACGACCCGAAGTCGTGGGCGCGGCTCATCACGATGATGCGCGTGCTCAACGAGACGCCGGCCGATAAGCTCGAGGCGGCGCTGTCTCCTCTCCTCGATATCGATGGCGCGCTCCGCTTTCTCGCGCTCGATCTGGTGTTTGTGAATGGCGACGGCTTCTGGACGCGCTCGAGCGACTACAGCATCGGTGAGGATGACAAGGGGCGCTTTCACCTGATCCCCCACGACATGAACGAGACCTTTAGCATGGGCGGGGGCTTCGGCGGGCCGGGCGGTGGACGCGGGGGCCAATTCGGCGGGCGCGGCGGTTCTGGCGATGGTGGCAACGGCGGGCAATTTCGTGGCGGCGGCGGCTTTCCGGGTGGCCCCGGCGGACGCGGGCCGCGCGGGAATGGCGTGAAGACCGACCCGTTGATCAATGCGGAGAGCGAGGGCTCGCCACTCACGGCCAAGCTGCTCGCGGTGCCGGCGCTGCGCGCGAAGTACCTCGGCTATGTGCGCGAGATCGCGGAGACGTGGCTCGACTGGGAGAAGCTCGGGCCCATCGCCGAGCGCTACCACCTGCTCATCGACAGCGACGTGAAGCGCGACACCCGCAAACTGGAGAGCTACGAGGATTTCGTGGAGAGCCTCGGCGACGGCGCGCAGAGCTTGAAGACGTTTGCACTGCAGCGCCGCGAGTACCTGCTGGGATTGCCGGAGCTGAAGAAGTAATCTGCTTGCCTGACTTTACCCTGCACCAAGGCATTTTACAGGAGGTAACGGAGGAAACTGAGACGCAGCCGGCGCAGCCTTGCGCAACCTGTTCGAGTTCCGAGTTGAAATGAAACGAAAGACTGCCGGCGTAGGGGCGTCCCTTGTGGACGCCCGCAGCAGGAGAGAAAAGCGTCTGTCCGCGGTCCGCGGGCGTCGTCAAGCGACGCCCCTACAAGAGGCCCAAACCATCTAGCGATTGATATTAAACAATTTGAACAGGGAGGCCGGTAAGATCGGGAAGCAGAACATCTGCTGTCTGCCTCTTCCCGGCCTTCCCGATCTTCCGGTTCAAAACACCTAGGCTGAGTTCGAGGACTCAGCCCTTCGTTTCCTTCGTTACCTTTTGTTCAAACTCCTCTGTTCGAGCCGAGGAACGAGTTCATTCCTTGGCTTTGCCGCTAGCGGCTTTTTCTTCAGCGGTCGGCGTGAAGCTGAGGATTTGGCCGTCTTTGAGGAGGCGGGCGCGGAGTTGGGCGTAGGGGACGTCTTGCACGGAAGTCTTGCCGTCGATGGCCAGCACGGCCGCGGTGGCAGCGGATTGGCCGAGGATCATAAAGACGGGCTCCATGCGGATGGAGCCGAAGGCGATGTGCGAGCTGCTGAGGCAGACCGGCACGAGGAGATTGTCGGCCTGGCCGCGCTTCGGGACGAGGGAGCCGTAGGCAATCTCGTAGGGGCCGCCGGTGGGGACGCCGATGTCGCCCTCGTTCTGCACGGAGCCGTCGGGCGTGATGTAACGCTGCACGTTGTGCGAATCGATGGTGTAGCTGCCCATGCCGACGGAATCGGGCGTGGGTTTCTTTTTGCGCAGCTCATTTTCCGTCATGACAAAGGAGCCGACCATGCGGCGGGCCTCACGAACGTAGATTTGGTGCGACCAGCCGCCGTTGTCCTTAAACTCATCCTTGGGCAGTCCGTAGGTGCTCATCTTGGCGCGGACATCGGCGGGGACGCGGGGATCGGTGGTGATGAAGTAGAGCCAGCCCTTTTGGTAATTCTCGTGCTCCTTGAGGATGGCGCGGCGGCGCTCGTAGGTGGCCTCGGGGTAATCGTAATTCATCCCGATGTTGTCGGTGGAAAAGGGACCGTGATTGTTGGTGTCGGTCTTGTGATTGGGGATGGGGTCGAACTTGCCAAACGTCTCGGTCCAGCCGGCGGCGTAGACGCGGGCGAGCAGTTCGTACTGCTTCGGGTCGTAGCCCTCGGGCTTGGTAAACGGTATCCGATTTTCGGGTACGTCTGTGAGGCACATGCGGTAGCAATACGCTTGCAGGCGTTTGTCCGCCTCGCCCTTAACCCCCGGGGGCTCGGCGCTCACGCGCGGGAGGACGCCGCTGGTGGGATCGCCGGGGACGACGTAGGGGCTCACCTTCTTGGGCAGGAGCACGCCGAAATGGTGGCGGTGGTGGAGGATGCCAACCTGCACACCGTTAAATTCTTCGCCGTAGGTCGCGTTGGCCTCGCGACCGACGTGATACGATACGCCCGCGGCGGCCATGAGATCGCCCTCGTAGGTCGCATCGATGAACATCTTGCCGGTGTAGGACTTGCCGCTCAGCATCGTGATGGAGGTGATGCGCGCGCCGTCTTTCTTCACGCCCTTGGCGCGATCCAGCCACTCGTCGCGCACGACCGTGAGTTTGTTTTCCCGGACGAAGTCCTCGAAGATTTTTTCGGCCACGGAGGGCTCGAAGATCCACATGGTACGCTGCGCGCCGTCCATCGCGGGCGTGCCCTGGCCCTTGTTGCCGTACTCGGATTTCTTCTGCCAGCGCCAGCCGGCGTCGCTGTCGTAGTTGAGGTAGACCCGGTGGTAAAATTCGCGGGCGAGGCCGCCAATGACGGACTTGTTGCCGGTGTCGGTGAAACCGAGGCCCCCGCTGGTGAGGCCACCGAGGTGCTTGTCGGGGCCGACGATCACGACGGTCTTGCCCATGGCCTTGGCTTGCATCGCGGCGGTCACGCCGGCGGCGGTGCCGCCATAGACGACGACATCATAATCTGCGGCACGGACACCGAGGGTGAGCAGGGCGGAAGCGGACAGGACAAAGAAGACGCGGGGGAGGCGAATGCGGGGTAGAGACATGGGCGAGATTTATTAAGCGGGGCGCGCGAGTGTCGAGCGCAGGGCGGGACAATAAATTTTCCGGAGGCGTAACGGAAAAGACCGGAGGGAACTGGGAGCGGTTGGGGTTGAGGCGGTCGGGAGTTCGGATTAATCGCGAAGACGCGAAGGCGCTAAGGTCCGAGCGAAGAAAGGCTCGGGCGGCGGGCGGGGGCGCGAGAAGAGAGAGAGATGCGCGTGGACCATAGCGGACGTATTAAGCGAGAGGCCGGCTGTGACGACCGGGGGATGGGGCGATGGATTGCTGCGTCGTCCGCGGCGCGGACTCCTCGCAATGACAAACCCGGGGTCGGCGAGCGCAAGGGCGGGCGCATCGTTGAATAAACTTTCACGCGAACGTGACGCTCGGTTTCTTGACGCGCGGTGCGGCTCCGCGCTCGCTAGCTGACATGTCGTTTTTCCTTCCCTCCCGCTCCGACACGCCGGCCTCCTCGACCCCGCCGCTCTTTCCGCTGCTCGGCGAGCAGCAAATGACCCGCCGCTCGTTTGTGCTGGGCACGGCATCGTTTGCGGCGGCGGCGCTGCTCTCGACGCGCGCGCGTGGCGCAGTGGCGACGGCGCCGAAGTTTACGGCGTATCCGTTTTCGCTCGGCGTGGCATCGGGCGATCCGTTGCCCGATGGCGTGGTGCTGTGGACGCGCCTCGCCCCAAAGCCGCTGGAGATCGGCTCGGGCATGACGCCGGAGCCCGTCGAGGTCTCTTGGCAGATCGCGGAGGATGAGGCGATGGCGCGCGTGGTAAAGGGCGGCACGGTGACGGCCACGGCGGACTGGTCGCACTCGGTGCATGTGGAGGTGGAGGGCCTGCGACCGGATCGCTGGTACTGGTATCAATTTAAAGCGGGCAGCGAAGTAAGCCCAAAGGGCCGCACGCGCACGGCGCCGCCGGTGGACGCGGCGCCGGACCGACTGCGCTTCGCCTTCGCTTCGTGCCAGCACTACGAGGCCGGGCTGTTTCCGGCTTACAAGCACATGGCGAAGGAGGATCTCGATCTCGTGGTCCACCTCGGCGACTACATTTACGAAGGTGCGGCCCAGCCGGCGGGTGCCAAGGCGAAGGAAAAAGCGGCGGGCGCGATTCGCCATCACCTCGGTGGCGAGTGCCAGAAGCTCGACGACTATCGCCTGCGCTACTCCCTCTACAAGACCGACCCGGCGCTCCAGGCGGCGCACGCCATGGCACCCTGGATCGTGACGTGGGACGACCACGAGGTGACCAACAACTACGCGAACGATTTTTCCGGCAGCAAGAAGCAGCCGCGCGACGAATTTCTCCTGCGCCGGGCGGCGGCTTATCAGGCGTACTTTGAAAACATGCCGCTGCGGCGCACGGCGCTTCCGAAGGGGCCGGATATGCTGCTGTACCGTGGCCTTTCGTTTGGGCGGCTGGCGCGTTTCCATGTGCTCGACACGCGCCAGTACCGCACGCCGCAGCCGCAGGGCGACGGCAACAAGCCGCCGAGCCCGGTGCTGATGGACCCGAAAGGCACGCTCATGGGCGACAAGCAGCGCGAGTGGTTTTTCAACGGGCTCACGCAGTCGCCGTCGGCGTGGAATGTGGTCGCGCAGCAGATCATGGTCGCCCGCGTCGACAAGACCGCCGGCCCCGACGTCACCTACAGCATGGACCAGTGGCCCGGCTACGAATTTGAGCGCCGCCGGATGCTGAAGCATTTCCACGACGCGAAGATCAAAAATCCCGTCGTGATCACCGGCGACATTCACACCAACTGGGCCAACGAGCTCATCGCCGATTTTGACCAACTCGACTCGAAGGTGGTGGCGACAGAGTTTGTCGGCACGTCAATCACCTCGGGCGGCAATGGCTCCACGGCCGAGAAGCGCGCGGCCGAGTTCATCGCGGAAAATCCCTTCGTGAAATTCTTCAACGCGGAGCGCGGCTACGTGACCTGCGAGATCACGCCCAAGCAATGGCGGACGGACTACAAGACGGTCGAGAATGTCTCGTCGCTGGACGCGAAGCTGAACACGCGGGCGAAGTTCGTCGTAGAGTCGGGCAACCCGAAGTTGCAGAAAGCGTAAGAGCCAGCGCGCCCCGCGAGGCCGCCGCAAGTGCCAGCGCGTAAAGGAAACCCACGCCCTGGCGATTCGCCGATGCTCGCGACGACCGAGCGTCGTGGACCCGGATCGAGCCTGGTCGCGTAGGCCGCCGCGCGTTCGTCATGTTTTTCCCGCCGTTCGTCAAATGGCGATAGCGCCGCTGCCGGCCGGCGAACTTGGTTGGAGGCATGGACTCTTTCGCGACCCGCTATTGCGCCCTTCATCAAATACCTTCCGAGAAATTCGCGCAGGTCGTGTTTCGCAAGGGCCTCTACCCGCATGCGCGCTTGGTGCACGGGTTGATCTCGTTTGTCCGACCCGATTATTTCGACCCGGAGTACGACCTCATCGCGACGCTGGGCCAGATCGAGCGCCTGCGCAGCTTCGAATACGCCTGCAGCATCTATCGCCATCACCTCGAGCACGCGGGCGTATCGAAGCGGGTTCTGCGAATGCGGATTTCGATGCGTCGGCTCTACAAGCTGGCCGCGGCCACGATGCGGGCACCCGCGGCGGCAGGCGGGGGCGAGGCCGCAGCGGAGACCAAGGATGAACATTCGGCCGTGAGGGTGTGACGAGCCGGTTTAAGCACGCCATCCTTTCAATCCCCGGCCGCGAACGCGGCTCGCATCACAACAAGGTCAGGTGCGGCCAGCTCGCGGTAAGATTGCGCTGGTAGTCGTAGCGTTAGGAAATAGTCCTTCGTCTCGGGCGAGGCTGTGGTCTCGTCCCTCCCCTGAAGGCGACAATCAATCGGTGAACCCATGACCCAACTCCTGCGATTTTCGGGGACGGTGAAGCGCGATCCGGCGATTGAGGCTTGGATAAAAGCGCGGGAGGGCGCGCTGGGCGGGCTGGCGCGGCGGTGGTGGTTTGAGCTGAGGCGGGCGGGCGGAGACGACGTGCGCGAGGTGTTGCACGACGGGCAGCCAACGGCGTGCGCGGGCGATGCGGCGTTTGGCTATGTGGCGGTCTATACGGCGCACGTAAACGTGGGATTTTTTCGCGGGGCCGCGCTAGCCGATCCGATGGGGATACTGGAGGGCACGGGAAAATTTATGCGCCACGTGAAGCTGAAACCGGGAAGCGACTTGGATACCGTGGCGCTCACGGGGCTGATCGCAGAAGCTTATTGCGATATGCAGCGGCGGGTGGAGGCGGAGGCGCGAAACGAGACCCCGGCGTCCAGGCCAAAAGGTTAAAGCTAACTCGCTCAAATGCCCATTCCTCTCTCCATCTACGCTACTTCCCCTATGCCATCGAGGGCTTGCAGTTTCTGCCTCGGCCTACGGGAAGGAAGCGTTTTCGCTGACTTCGGCGTGGATGACGTGGGGATCGTGAGACTGATGCGGATTTCTTTCGACGGCTACGGATGCTGCAACGACGAGTTCAAGAAGATGAACGAAGATGATTTCGCGACTACTCGTTAAAGCCGTGAACGCCGACATGTTCGAAGGAGCCGAAATCGAAGGTGCGCTGCGAAGGTATTTCCGAGAGAACGCCGACCTCATATGGAGAGATGCACTCGTCGATCATGAACTACTTTGAAGTTACTCGAGCACATAAACGCTGAACCCTTGACGAGACGACCTGGCTCTCCCGAGACCAAAGTCGATCGACTAAATGATGAAAGGATCGGGCTTGGATCGCAGGCAGCGCCAAACAGGCACCCCGCAGCTCCAGATGCTCATTGCCCCAGCGCCATCTTCTGCGGCTCGAGGTGGGATTGGGCGGTGAAGCCCGCGAGACGCATGCCGCGCTGGACTTCGGGGGCGCGCATGAAGGTGTTCCAGACGAGGTTGGTGCGGAGGTTTTCCGCCATGACGAGGGTGATGCCGACGTCGATGCCGATGACGTCGGGGCCGACCCAGCCGGTCTGAGGGTTGAAGGCGTCGGCGAAGCCGTAGCGGCCCCAGAGGGCGGGGCCGCCCGAGGTGCGCATATTCTTCAGCGAGGTGAGGCATTCGCGCGGGGCGAAGGGCAGCGAGCCGCCGGGGGCGCAGGGGACGAGGGTGCCGTCGTAGTGGTCGTTGGTGCGCTTGAGCGGGATGCCCCAGGAGACGTAGCCGCCAGCGCTGTCCGAGGAGGTAACGCCCCACATGTTGGCGGACCAGTAGGGGAAGCGGTGGCTTTGCTCGGCGGACCAGGCGCGCTGGGCCAGGGTGGCGTCGACGGAATTTTGCCAGTAGTCGGCGAAGGCGTCGCGGAGGCCGCGGAAGTCGAACCACGCATGCGCAAACTGGTGAGTAAAGAGCGCGCCGCCTTGGATGAAGGGGCGGCCTTCGAGGCCGACGATGGGCTCGCGTTTCCAAGCGCCCCAAGTCTCAAGCGGGAGGGGATTTTCGCGGGCGCCGATGCCGAGGAGGTAGAGACCCATCATCTCGGCGTAGTTGTCCCAGCGGTGGGGAATGAAGCCGGTCTCGGGCTTCCAACCGTGGCTGAGGGTGGTGCCGCCATTGAGCGCCCACTGCCAATCGATGCGACCGTAGATCGTGTTGACCAGCGTGGTGACTTCGGGGTCGCGGAGGTATTCGCGGGCGGTGAGCGCGCCTTGGAGGAAGAGGGCGGTGTCGATCGTGGAGGCCTCGCTCTTCCACATGCGCTCGCCGGTGGTGGCGTCGACAAAGTGGTAGAGCCAGCCGTGCTCCTGCGCGTGGCTCGTGGCGACGAAGCGGAGGGTCTGCGTGATGCGGCGGCGGGCTTCGCCGGGCTGCACCCAGCCATGGCGGTCGGCGATGCACCAAGCGGTGAGCGCGAAGCCGGTGGCGGCGGCGCTGGAGGGCGCGGTGCTGAAGGTGCCGTTGGACGCGGCGCGATCACGCGCGAGGCCGGTCACGGGATCGGAGTGATCGAGGAAGTACAGGACGGCGCGGCGCTGCACGTCGTCGAGAAAGGTATTGTCGTCAGTATTGAGGACGTAGACGGCGCCGGGGTTTTCGACCGGGGGCAGGATAGTGGTCTTGCCGGGCAGCGGGGCGTCGGTCGCGAACGCCGGAGCGCTGACGACCGGAACCGGGGGCGGCGGGGCTTTTTCGTCGGTGAGGGCGGCGGCGAGTGGGGCCGTGACGCGCTGGACCGCCTGGCCGACCGAGTGCATCACGGTCGTGGAGCATCCGGTGAGCGCGAGGGCGGCGAGCGCCAGACCGCTGATGATGACGCGAGGGAGACCCCGGCTCTCGCGAGGAGAGTCTACGCTGCCGAGGGGTTGCGGGGTAAAAAGTGTCCGCTTCATGCGAGCCACCTGTGGTTGGTCATACTCTCCCGGTTAAGACGCGCGAGGAGAAACTTCCTCTCAGCATAATGAATTTGTTCCACGCGCTAGGCTACACATGGGAGAAAGCCCCACAAGGGCGTGAGAGAAGATTTATGCAACTTTTTTGCGTTAGATCGCATTTTGCAAATTTCTCGTCTTCGGGAGCACCCGAACAGGCGGCGCGCGCGGCGGGATTTTTGCAAGAAACGAGGGCGACTTGTGAAAAAATCCCCACGCCGCACAGCCTCACTACACCTGCTCTGCTCCAACGCCCTTCCTCGCGCTCAAAGCGGCGCTGGGCGCGCGGTAACGGCCATGGCTTTTTTCGTCGTTTCCCTCGGTCAGACTATTTGCTTACATCTCGGGCCGGACCGTTACCGCGCCACGGCTGAATCGTCTTTCTTGCACGCATGTCTCACCACGCCCCGCGCCTCGAGGATCGCTTTCTCACCCGCCGCGATTTTTTGCATCGGTGCGGCATGGGCTTTGGCGCGTTGGGGCTGGCGTCACTGCTGGGCTCGCGGGCGCTGGCGGAGACGGCGACGCCCGGCGTGCGCATCGACATGGATAATCCCCTCGCGCCGCGCCCGCCGCAGTTTCCGGCGAAGGCGAAGCGCGTGATCCACATTTTCGCGAATGGTGGACCTTCGCAGGTGGATACCTTCGATCCGAAGCCACTGCTCACGAAGTACCACGGCAAGCCGTTGCCCCTGGATTTGCGCACGGAGCGGAAAACAGGCGCGGCGTTTAAGTCGCCCTTCGAGTTTAAGAAATACGGGCAGAGCGGCATCGAGGTCAGCGATCTTTTCCCGCACGTCGCGGAGAGCATCGACGACATCGCGGTGATCCGCTCGATGCACGCCGACGTGCCGAATCACGAGCCGTCGCTACTCCTCATGAATTGCGGCGATGCGCGTCTGCCGCGTCCCTCGCTCGGCTCGTGGGTCACGTACGGCCTCGGTTCGGAAAATCAGAACCTCCCCGGCTTCATCGCAATGTGCCCCGGCGGCTATCCGATCCAGGAATCGCAAAACTGGCAGAGCGGTTTTCTCCCCGGCATCTATCAGGGCAACTATATCAACACGGCGCACACGGAAATCGACCGCTTAATCGAGCATATCCGCAACACCTCGGCTACGCCGCAGGAGCAGCGCGCCCAGCTCGACCTGTTGCAAAAGCTCAATACCCGCCATGCGGCGAAGCGCCAGCAGGAGGCGCAGCTCGAGGCGCGCATCCAATCGTTCGAACTCGCGTACCGCATGCAGTTGGAAGCGACGGATGCGTTTGCCGTGGCCAAGGAATCCGCCGCCACGCGCGCGATGTACGGCGAGACGACGCAGGGTCGCCAGCTCCTCACCGCGCGCCGTCTCCTCGAAAAGGGCGTGCGCTTCGTGCAGGTCTGGCATGGCGAGGGCCAGCCGTGGGACAGCCACGACGACATCGAGGTCAACCACGCCCGCCTCGCCCGCGAGAGCGACCAAGCCATCGGCGCACTCCTCAAGGATCTCAAGCAGCGCGGCATGCTCGAAGATACCCTCGTGATCTGGGGCGGCGAGTTTGGCCGCACGCCCGTCGTGGAGCTACCCACCGCCGGCGCGAATGCGGGCAAGGTCAATGGCCGCGATCACAACCACTACGGGTTCACCATGTGGATGGCGGGCGGCGGCGTAAAGGGCGGCTACGTCCACGGCGCGACGGATGAATTTGGGTTCAAAGCCGTCGAGAAGCCCGTGCACGTGCACGACCTGCACGCGACGATCCTCGCGCTGCTCGGCTTCGATCACGAGAAGCTCACGTACCGGCACGCGGGGCGGGATTTCCGCCTGACGGATGTGCACGGCAAGGTGGTAAAGGAGTTGATCGCGTGAAGCTGGCGCGCGTATTCACTTTTTCATTACTCGCGGCGGCTAGCCTCGGGGGTCTGGCGTCATCGGTGCGCGCGGCCGAGTTGCCGCCGGACCAAATCGAATTTTTCGAAACCAAGATCCGCCCCATCCTCGCGGAGTCGTGTTACAAGTGCCACAGCGAGAAAGAGGGTAAGTCCAAGGGTAGCCTCACGCTCGATACGCGCGATGCGCTCATCAAGGGCGGCGCGAGTGGCGATGCGATCGTCGCGGGTAATCCCGACAAGAGCCTGATCATCCAGGCCGTCCGCTACACCGACGAAGATCTGCAGATGCCGCCCAGCAAGGACGGCGGCAAACTCTCCGCCGATAAGATCGCGGCGCTCGAGCAGTGGGTGAAAATGGGCGCACCCGATCCGCGCACCGGCCCCGCAAAAAATCCCGCGATGGACATGGCGCGCGCGCGCCAGCACTGGGCGTTTCAACCGCTCGCCACGCCCACACCGCCCAAGGTCGAAAACGCCAAAGCGAAGATCGAAAATCCCATCGACGCTTTTATCGCGGCGAAGCTGACCGCGGCGAAGCTCTCCCCTGCCCCCGCCGCCGATCCGCGCACGCTGATCCGCCGCGTGACGTACGATCTCACGGGCTTGCCGCCGACGGCCGCTGAGGTGGACGCATTCCTTAAGGACAAATCCCCCGACGCCTACGCGAAGGTCGTCGATCGCCTCCTCGCCTCGCCGCGTTACGGCGAACGGTGGGGTCGCTTCTGGCTCGATGTCTCGCGCTACGCCGACACCAAGGGCTACCTCGCCGGCAACGTGGAGCGTCGCTACTCGTTTTCCCACACGTACCGCGACTACGTGATCAAGGCCTTCAACGACGATAAGCCGTTCGATAAATTCATCGTCGAGCAGATCGCTGCCGATCAGTTGCCGCTCGGTGAGGACAAATCCGCGCTCGCCGCGATGGGTTTCCTCACGCTCGGCCGACGCTTTCTCAATAATCAAAACGACATCATCGACGACCGCATCGATGTCGTCACGCGCGGCTTCATGGGCCTCACGGTCGCCTGCGCGCGCTGCCACGATCACAAATTCGACCCGATCCCCACGCGCGACTACTACGCGCTGCACGGCATGTTTGCCTCCTCGGAGGAGCCCGAAGAAAAGCCGTTGCTCGGCAAACTCGATCCGCAGTCGCCCGCCTACAAAGAATTTCTCGCCAAGAAACAGGCCGCCGAGGCCAAGGTGAAGGATCGCGAGCGCGAGGAGGTCGAGGGCTTCCTCACGGCGCAGCGCGCCAAGGTCGGCGACTACCTGCTCGGGGCGCACGATGCCGCCAAGCTGCCGAAGACCGAAAAGTTCGATCTCTTCGCCGGCGCGCGAAAGCTGAATCCGGACATCCTCCGCCGCTGGCAGCCCTGGCTCGACGAGCGCGCGAAGCAGACGGAACCGCACCCGGTGCTCGGGCCGTGGTTTGCGCTCGCGGCGCTGCCCGAGGCTGAGTTTGCGGAAAAGGCCAAGGCGCTCGTCGCCTCGTGGGCTCCGCCCCAACCCGCCGCGCCCTCGACCACGCCCGACGGCCCCGCCGCCGCTTCGACGGCGCCGAGCGGTTCACTCGCGGAATGGAAAGCGCCCGCCTCGGCGTACAATCCCGTGGTCGTCACCGCGCTGCGCGAGAAGCCGCCCGCCTCGCTGAAAGACGCCGCGGCGATCTACAACAAGCTCTTTACCGACACCGACAAGGCGTGGAAATCCGCCGTCGAGGGCGCCGCCAATTCCTCGAAAAATTCCCTGACCGCCCTGCCCGACTCCGACCGCGAGGCGATGCGCCAAGTGATCTACGCGAGCAATGCGCCCGCAAATCTCGCCTACGATGAGGTCGCCAAAATGATCAAGCGGCAGATCGACGATAAGACTTCGAATCTCCGCCGCGACGTCGAGGCGCTCAACTGGACCGAGCCCGGCGCGCCGCTCCGCGCGATGGCCATGGTCGACAAGGACAAGCCGCACAACTCCGCCATCTTCCTGCGAGGCAATCCCGCCAATCGCGGACCCGAAGCGCCCCGCCGCTTCCTCGAAGTCATCGGCGGCGACGACCGCCCCACCGCCACCAAGACGAGCGGTCGCCTCGAACTCGCCAATGCCATCGCCAGCCCAACCAATCCCCTCACCGCGCGCGTCTTCGTGAATCGCGTCTGGGGCTGGCATTTCGGCAACGCGCTCGTGCGCACGCCCAGCGATTTCGGTGTCCGCACCGAGGCGCCCGTGCAAAGGGAACTGCTCGAGTGGCTGGCCGCCAGTTTCGTCGAGGGCGGTTGGTCAGTGAAGAAACTGCAGCGCACCATCGTCCTCTCCGCGGCCTACCGCCAGTCGAGCGATGAGAATCCCGCCGCCGCGGCGGTCGATCCCGACAACCAACTTATCCACCGCTTCAATCGCCACCGCCTCGAATTCGAGGCCATGCGCGACACCCTCCTCGCCGCCTCCGGCCAGCTCGATCTCACCGCCGGCGGCCTGCCCGACGATTTGACGAAGGAGCCGTTCACGCGCCGCCGCACCGTCTACGGTTTCGTCGACCGGCAAAACCTTCCCGGGATGTTCCGCACATTCGATTTCCCCAATCCCGATACCAGCAGCTCACAGCGTTTCTCCACCACCGTGCCGCAGCAGGCGCTATTCATGATGAATAGTCCCTTCGCGCAGGAGCAGGCCCGCCGCCTCATCGCGCGCGACGACATCAAGCGCCTCTCCTCCGACACCGACAAGATCAAGGCCCTCTACGCCACGCTCTACCAGCGCGCTCCCGACGCCGAGGAGATCAAGCTCGCCAAGGAATTCCTCGCGCGCGCCGCCCTGCCCGCCTCCGACCGCCCGCGCTCCACCGTGCCGCCCGGCTGGCACTACGGCTCCGGCGAGTTCGACGCCGCCACCGGGCGCGTAGCCAATTTCAAACCGATGACCGCCCGCCGGGAGGGCAAGGATGCCCGTATCAGCCCGAGCACTACATTCCCCGACCCCACCTTCGGCCACCTCTTCCTCTCGCCAGTCGGCGGCCATCCCGGCAATACCCTCGCGCGCGCCAGCATCCGCCGCTGGGTCTCGCCCGCGGATGGCGTGATTCGCCTCGAGGGCACCCTCGGCCATGCCCTCGCCGCCGGCGACGGCGTGCACGCTCGCATCGTCTCCAGTCAAAATGGGTCTCTCGGCGAATGGACCGTCCACAATTCCAAACAGGCCACCACCCTCGCCGACATCAAGGTGACCGCCGGTGAGAGCATCGACTTCCTCGTCGATTGCGGCGCGAGTTCCAATTCCGACTCCTATACCTGGGCCCCCAAAGTCACCTTCACCGCCGACTCCGATTCCTCGGTCCGCACCTGGGAGGCGAAACGCGATTTCAATGTCGTCGAGAAACTCCCGGTGCCCCTCACCCCTTGGGAAGAACTCGCGCAAGTCCTGCTATTGTCGAACGAGTTGGCGTTTATCGACTGAGGTGGGTATCCACCGCTAAGTTTGGGGCCGAAGCAATCCGCTCGATTTTATCGCGCTTTTTATAATGATGGCGGGCTCCAATCTCGTGCAGTCACCGGTCTATATCAAAGTCGCGGACCAGGTCGTCGGCCCAGTTCCTTGGCCCGAGTTCCGAAGTGGCCTTCAGGAAGGCACCTATCAGGCGGATATGCCGATTCGATTCGAAGACTCTCCAATTTGGACTTCCTATTCCATCATCGCCAAGCGCTCGGCGGCGACCAAAGGAACCAAGACTACGAGTTTAGTCCTGATGGTTCTGGCGCTAGGTATCGCAGGAGGACTCACACTATGGAAGCCCGCCATTTTGTTGCTATCCGGTTTCGCCTGCCTGCTCCTTGGCTCGAGCGCCCGCTACGCCATGATGCTCCGCGCGTCGCCTTTCAAGACGGGGCTCGGCGTGGGATTGGGCTTTATCGGGTTCTTCACCTTTAGTGACCAGCGCAGCCCCGCGTGGGTTTCGTTCTTAATCTACGCCGGCCTCGCACAGTGGCTTGCGTTGGGCATCTGGGCATGGTTTTTCGGCTGATTACCCCCTCACGTTCTCATTGAGAGCGAACACAGTTTTGAGAAGTTACCGCTTCCCCTTCAGCCCATGCGTCTTCCTGCCTTAGCCCTCGTCCCGATTGTCTTGATACTATTTTCCGGATGCGCCACCGATGCCCCACGTGTTCGCCCCATTCAGTTCTCCGCGTCCACTCCCACCCGCCTCGCCGCCTCGGTCGCCGACGGTCGTTCGGCTAAGCTCCACTCGGGCAATAATTTCGCCTACTGGCTTTGGCGCGATACCGACGGCACCTGGCATCTGCGCAGCACGGCCTCCGGTAAAGGCCATCGCTTCCAAGGCCGCATCCACGCCGACTCTCCCGGCGCGCTGAGCATCGGTGCGCTCGTCAGCATGGAAGCAAGGGGCCGCCACGCCGACGATATCGGCATGGTCGATGGCGACATCGCGTTCAACCTCGTCACTGCGGAAAAGGAGGACGGCTTCGACTTCCGCGTCGCCCGCGAGACCTGCGTGGAATTCGAACTCCGCATCGACGGCGATGGCGACCCGGGGAAAATTTTCATCGGGGCGAAGCAAACTAAGCCGGGAAGTGCGCACTTTCTACTTTGCCCGTAATGGCATAGGGTCGTGACCATGCCACTCTTCCAGCGCGCCGCCCTACTGCTTCTGCTCGCGCTCTTCGGTGCGAGCCAAGTGCGCGCCGATGCGGTGAAATTCGAGCACCGTGGCTTCACTGTCGATGAGACGGCGGTGCAGAGCCTGCCGAACCTCGCGGCGCTGCGCACGGCGACGAAGGAGCAGATCGATATCGTGCTCTCGGTAGACTTGCCCAAGGAGATCATCACCTTTTTCCAAAGCGTGCCGTTTCATCTCGTACAGGCGGAAGCTATTAAAGGTCCCACGCCGGGGGTGTATGGCGGCGGCCGGGTGCGCGTATCGACCAATATGATACGCGCCGGCCACAAGCCGATTTTGCTGCACGAGTACCTGCACGCGTACCACGAGCAGAAAATGCCCAAGGCGAACCGCAACCCGGAGATCCTCGCTTTTTACGAAAAGGCGAAGACCCTGGGCGTGTACGCCGCGAAGTCGCACATGATGGAAAACCAGAACGAGTTTTTCGCGTGCGCGGGCACGACATTTCTCTTCGGCCTGACCGCGCAGGAGCCGTTTCAGCGGGACAAAGTGAAAACGAACCAGCCGGAGCTCCATGCGTTCCTGCAAAAGCTCTTTGGACCGGATGCGGGCAAGCATGAGGGTTCGCTGACGAGCCCGGCAGTGCGACCGGCTCAGGACACGGCAGCCGGGACGACAGAGACGAAATAGCGGGCGCACACCGCAAAGAAGGTGCCGACCGGAATGGCGGGAGCGGTGGAGTGGCTTCGTGTCCGGCTCCTGATTTACGTTTTCAGTCAGGGCATAAAGCCCCTCCCACCGTCTCAACCCCTCGCCGCCTGAAACGGGAAATAGGCGGAGAAATGCCATGCTCGGGGCGTCATACCCGACGCCGAACCACTTTCCCTCCCTCAGTTCTCCCGGCAGGACTTTCATCTTCCCGGTCTTAAACCGGATCGTTTCGCGCAAAATAGGAAGCCGTCCTATTCTCAACGCAGCGCAAATGATATACCCTGCATGATGCGCTCCCGTGTTACGGCTTCCAGCTCATGCTAATGTCCCTGCCCAAGACTTTCCTCGAACTTTTCTGCGAGCAAAACGCGATCGATCCGGCGGACTTCGAGCGGGAAGTCGTCGCGCAGACGCTGTATCCGCATGCGCGGGCACTTCATCGCCTGCTGGAGTTGGTGCCTGGCGACTACTTCACCGCCGACTTCGCTTTTGTGCGCGCGGTGGGGCAGCTCACGCGGCCCGGCGATTTTTCGTGGGAGGTTTCGGACTTCCATTCGCATCCGGCGAATCGCCGCCTGCTGCGCCGCAACCTCAAGGTCCGCCTCTCCATCACCCGCCTGCGTTATGTCGTGCAGCGGACATTTGCGAAAGCGGCCAAGGCCGCGGCTTAGGTTGTCTTCGGTTCGAAGCCTCCGAGCGCCGCATCAGCGAAAGTAGCGCTCGTACTCGAATTTTGCGTCGCGCCGGCGCGAGGTATAACTACAGTGCGCAGGATGCGCCCTGCACCCCGTTTGCTCGCTCTTGTCGCACTGCTCTCCGTTAGTTCGTTCCTCCGCGCCGCCACTTCACCGGAGCCCGTCGTGCTCTTGAATGGCCGCGATCTCTTGGGCTGGGAACTCGTGGCGCCCGAGGGCGTAAAGGCGGATCTCGCCGCGATCTGTCGCTATCAGGCCGACGGCTCGCTCGCGGTCGCGGGCAAACCCATGAGCTTTCTCGCGACAAAGGAGAGCTACGAAAACTACCGCCTCCATCTCGAGTGGCGCTGGCCGACGGATGCGGCCAAGACCAGCAACAGTGGCGTGCTCATCCACGTCGCCTCGGGCCCGAAAGACGGCGCGTGGCCGACGTGTTTTCAAGCGCAGCTCAAGCTCACGCGCGCGGGCGATATCCTCCCGATGGCGGGCGCGAAATTTGCCGAGAAAATCACCTCGCCCGCTGGCACGAAAAATCCGCAGGTCGACCGCCTCGTGGTCGAGGCCAGCGAAAAGCCGCTCGGTGAATGGAACAGCTACGACATCGTCTGCCGCGGCGACATCATCGAGGTCTCGGTCAATGGACTCTTTCAAAATCGTGTGACGCGCTGCGTGCCCGCCTCCGGTCGGATCGCCATCCAACTCGAGGGCACGCCCTACGAATTGCGCAATATTCGCCTGGAGGCGCTCCCGCGCGCCATCGATTCGACCATGCAGTTTCCGCCGGCGAAAGACCCGAAGAGCGGCAAATTCTAAACGAGCCCATCGCGGCCAACTCCGAGAAGCATTAAAGGGAAACGGAACGGATCGAGGTAGGGCGGTTTATCCTTAAGCCGCCGCGTCCTCGGCCAGCGAATCTCCTGAGCGGCGCGTGAGAGCAGTTTCATAAAAACGGTCGCCGGTCTTTTCTGGTCGCCGCGAGCGTGAGCGCGTGGACGGATCCCCCACTCGCGGCGACGACTTTATCTAAAACGCTTGAGGGATAACGCGCCCTACCCTCAGAGCGTGTTCAGGAAATCGAGGAGTTGCTGGCGCTCGGCGGTGCTGAGGCGATTGTAGCGGTCGCGGGAGTTTTGGGCTTCGCCGGCGTGGGCGCGCACGGCTTGGTCGATGGTGTTGGCGCGACCGTCGTGGAGCCAGGTGGGGCGGGCGCGGAGGCCCCAGAGCGGGGCGGTGCGCATCTCGCGTGCACCCGCCGTGCCTTGCGCGATGCCATCGCCGAGGGCGCCCATGTCGTGAAGCAGTAGATCGGAGTAGAGGCCGACGTCTTTTTCACTGAGCGCCGCGATGGCGTTTACGCCGGTGCGCATCGTGGGCGTGTGGCAGGCCGCGCAATCGAGCGTGGTAAAGAGGCGCTCGCCGGCGAGTGAGGAGGCCGTCGCGGCGGCGCGGGCGGGCGGCGCGAGGAGGCGCATGAAATCGGCGGCGCGGTCGATATCGGCCTTGCCCGAAGCATCCACCTCGTCTTCGACGTCGGCGATTTGGTCGAAGCGCGCGAGGAGCTCGGTGTTGCCATTGGGCGCGTTTTCTTTCGGGAAGAAGCGATTGGTGATGCCCATTTCGTTAAGATAGGCGTCGCCGGAAAAGGCGAGCAGCGTGGCCTGCTGGGCCTTCCAGCCGAAGCGACCGATGAGATTTTTTCCGCTCACCACATCGCGCACCACGGAGACTTTGCCCGCGATGCCGGCGGGCTTGGGCTGCAGCGTGCCGAGGACGATCGTGCTATCCGGGATCGCCTCGATAAGACCTGCGCCGAAGAGCGGCGTAGTCACCCGGCGCGCGACGGTGTTGGCCTCGGCCGGGATGGTCTCGCGCACCGCGGGATTGATCGCGCGCGCTTGCAGCAATGAGCCGCCCAAAGCGTCGAGCGGATCGAAAACGCCCTCCACCGTGCGACCGAAACGCGTGACGGTCGTGCGGCCCGCGCCACCGATGCCGCCCGCCCCATGGCACGCCACGCAGGACACATCGTTAAAGATCGGGCCCAGCCCGCTCTCGACGGTTTCACGCCGGCGGAAAGAAGCGCGGCCCGCGTCGAAGGCCGCGAGTTCTTCGCGCGTGAGACCGGCAAAGGGTTGACCGAGCCCGGTAGGCGCAGCGACTACAGGTGGCGTTGCCGGTGCCGCGGGGGCAGCGGGCGGGGTCGTGGGGACGGCGGCCGGTGGCGCCGGCTGCGCGGGCTGCACCGGTTGCGCCACCGCCGGAACCGTTGGCGTGGGCTGCACAACGGGAGTAGTAGGCTGCACCGGAGCAGGAGTGGGCGCCGTCGGGCGCGGAGTAGTCGCGGGAGCCGGAGCGGCCGGCGGCGTGGGCGCGCCGCCGCGGGGCTGTTGGGCATGGGCGACGGCAGGGACGAGCACGAGGACGCCGAGGGCGGCGGCACGACGACAAGCGGAGACCGACGAGGAGATTTTCATAGGGGGCAAATTTTGGCCGCGGGAGGGCCGGGGGGACGTTGAGCGGTGGGACTTGGCGCTCACTATCGCAGGCGAATGTTAAGCGCGTGTCTCGCGCACGGGGATATTTGTTAAGGGCCGGTAAACGCGCCGCGCGACGGGCCGCGAGTTATCCCTGTTGCCCGCGACGGCGCATCCGTGATTCACTCCGGGAGTCTTCATGTCTGCGCCCGATACGCCTTCACTCTACGAACAACTCGCCTCGCTCGAGCGCGCGGGTGAGGCGTTTGTCGTGGTCACGCTCGTGGAGGCGCTCGGCAGCGTGCCGCAGGATACGGGAGCCAAGATGCTCGTCACCCGCGCCGGGCTCCGCGCCGGCACCGTGGGCGGCGGCCGCGTCGAGGCCAAGGCCCTCGGCGTCGCACTCGATCTCCTCGCCGCCTCCGGCCCGGAGCGCGGGCGACCGCACTTCGTCAGCTGGACCCTGAAGGGCGACGTGGGCATGACCTGCGGCGGCGCGGTGAAGCTCTACTTCGAGCCGCATCCGGCGGGCGGCGCGGCCTGGCCCATCGCGATCTTCGGCGCGGGGCATGTGGCGCAGGCGCTCGTGCCGGTGCTGCTCCCGCTGCCGTGCCATCTCAGCGTCTATGATTTCCGCGCGGAATGGATTGAGCGCCTGCCGCGCGCGCGCCACCTGCGCGTCGAGCAGCGCGACGATCTCGCCTCCGCTATAGACGGCCTGCCGGACGACACCTTTCTCCTGTGCATGACGCAGGGGCACACGACGGATCGCCCCGTGCTGCACCGCGCCCTCGCCACGCGCGCTTTCCCCTTTATCGGGGTGATCGGAAGCGAGGCCAAGGCGACTGTGCTGCGCCGCGAATTAATCGCCGAGGGCGTTGCTCCCGCCCTCGTGGAAACATTTCACTGCCCGGTCGGCTTGCCCTTTGGCACGAACCACCCGCACGAGATCGCGTTAAGCATTGCCGCCCAACTCCTCACGGAGCGCGACCGCCTGGCTGCAAAACGCGGTTGAGCCGGCCCCGGTTTTCGCTCATGACTCCTTCGCCCGCTGCACTCCGCCACGCCCGCTTGTTCCCAAGTATTGCGTGGAACCCCGCTGTACCCCACTGTTCCAAGTAGTCATGGCTCGTTTCACGCTTCCCACCGTCCTCACCTTCGCGATTGCCGCCCTCCCCGCGGTGATGGCGCAGGCGCCCGCATCCAACCCCTCGGCCACACCCGCTTCCGAGACATCGAAGAAAGAAGTCGCGGCGGCCGTGACCAACACCGCCCAGCCCGCGGCTCCGGTGGCCCCCGCGCCGAAGCGCCCGCGCGCCATTTCCGGTGATGTGGCCAACATGCTGTCGCAGACGATGCCGAAATTTACGCCGCCCCCTCCCCCGCCCACCGCGGCCGAGATCGCCCAGCAAAAGGCCGACGCCGAAGCCGCTAAAAAGGCCGCCGAGGTGGACCTGCGCGACGTCGATAAACCGCAAAACGAGATTGTCCGACTCAAGCAAGTCGACGTGCGCGGCGACCGCCCGCCGATTCTCACCGAGCGTGCGATCAATACCAAGCAGGGCCTGCGCGATATTGCCATGCGCCGCTACATCACGGACGCCGACCGCGCGATGAATCGTTTCTACGTTCCCCTCTTCGCAGCGTGGAGCCCCGGCAGCGGCAACGGCTCGCCCACCGAGCAGCGCGCGATGTTCATGTATAATGAAGACGAGCGGCTGAAGAATATGGCCGACCTCGCCGACAACGCCAATATGATCATGCGCTCCGACGCCAAAGCCGGCGCTTCCGTCAAGCAAGACGTGCAGAGTACCTATATGCGTCGCTCGGAATTTGGCTACGGCGGCATGTCGCCCAAGTAAGCGGCAAATTCGAATAGTACATTTCTCCCAAGGGCGGATTTTGGTCCGCCCTTTTTCACGTCCGAATCACGCCCTGGAAAAAGGGGCGCTCGCCCGGCTGACTGCGACGCAGGTTATATGCTATATTCACACCGGAGAATTTAGTCGGAACTCGCCCTCGTTCCTGCTTTCCTACCGTGCGTCATGAGAACGCCGCCCCCTGCGCTCTGGCCCCTCGGGGTTGTGGCCTTGCTGTCGTGTCCGCTCGGGCTCCGCGCAGAAGTCGACGAGAACTCGCCCGCGGCTCCGCCACCTGCGGCCACCGCGCCAGCAACTCGATCGCTGACCGAGCCGTCCGAAGGACGGGCCACCTCGCCAGTACTGGAGCGAGCTGGCGCGAGCGCCCCTACGTCGAGCGCGGCTTCCCCCGCCCCATCGACCAACGCGCCCCTCGAACGCTCGCGGGCCATGTCGCCGACCACCGCCGCGCGGCTCGCGGAAAAAATGCCACGCTTTGTGCCGCCCCAGGCCGCGCCACCGACCGCTGCCTCCGCCGGCCCCGATGAGCCACCCGTCGACCTGCGCGAGACCGACAAGCCCCGCAATACGATCGTCCGTCTGCCCAAGTTCATGGTCATGGAGGACAAACCGCCCACCTTTAAAGAACGTGAGATCCTCACGCCCAAAGGCCATCTCAGCCTGGCCTACAAGCGCTACGCCGGCCTGAAAATCGGCAACCTCGGGGGTCTCAATGACGCCCTGGCGCTCGCGATGCTCGAGGAAGACCGCATTTTAGAGCGCCAGGCGGAGATGAGCAATCTCGTCGGCCTTTTGCCCACCAGCAAACCGGCGAAAGCAAAGTGATGGCCGGACGATTCTAAGAGCGCGTCGAAAAAAGTGCGTGGAGGTAGGGCGGCTTATCCTTAAACCACCGCGCTCTCGGGGTGCGAACGCCCTGAGTGGCGCGTTGAGGATAACGCGCCTTACCTTTTTCGACGCCCTCTAAGAAACCGCGCCGCCATCCGTCATGCGTCGCATGCGCCCGGCGACGCTTCTCACGACCCCAACAGCACCCGCGCGATGGCGTCGCGCTCGGCGTCGAGCGTCACACCGCGGCTTGGCATCGGTTTTCCGGCCCGCGCATACCAGTAGCCGGCGTTACCCTCGTCGCCCTCCTTGCGATGGAGGTAGGCGTGAGCCCAGGAGCCGTCGCGGGTCTTGTCGTCCTGCGCGCAATCGTGCGCCCGATCCCAGTCACCGCGGGCATCGTGCCACAGGGCTTGCAGCGCACCGCTCAGGCCGGCGGGGGGCGTAGTATCCCGCGCCAGCGATTGTTGAAATTCCTCGAATGACATCTATACCAACCTGTGTGTGGTCACTGACATTTCAACTCCGTCGTTTGCTGAATCATTTTCTTTCCGCCTAGTCTTGGCCGCGTGCCTACGTCCACTTCACTTTCATTAACATAAGAGAACACCGCCGTCTTCCATGCCCACACCCGAACACCTGATCCTCCGCGAGCTGCTCGCCCACGAGACGTCGTGGGTCTCGGGCTCAGCCCTGGCGGGGAAGCTCGGGGTCTCGCGGGTGGCGGTCTGGCAGCACATGGAGAAACTGCGCGCGGCGGGTTTCGAATTCGAGGCGCAGCGCGCGCGCGGCTACCGGCTCGCGGTGAAACCCTCCGCGCCCTACGCCGCGTTGATCGAGGCGCAGATCAAGGTCCGCCCGCGCGGCTTCTCGCTGCTCGTCCTCGACGAGACGGATAGCACGAACGACGAAGCCGCGCGCCAGCTCGCAGCGGACCGCACCGCGCCGTTTGCCGTGATCGCCCGCCGGCAGACCAAGGGTCGCGGCCGCCTCGGGCGCGCGTGGCACAGCGAGGCCAACGGCAATCTTTACCTGAGCATGGCCTTTCGCCCACGCGTGGAGCCTGAGCGCATGGCGGCCTTTACCCTGTGGATGGGGCTCAATGTCTGCGAGCTCCTGGCCAATTTCGCGAAGGTCACTCCCGGCCTGAAGTGGCCGAATGATATCCTCTTCGATCAGCGCAAAGCGGGCGGCATGTTGACCGAGGCCCGCATCGACTCCGACCACATCCGCGATCTCGTCTTTGGCCTCGGCCTCAATATCAACAGCCCCGTCGGCGGCTGGCCATCCGAGCTCGGAAATCGCGCCATCTCGCTCTCCGAGGTCACGGGGGAGCCCCTCGATTTCAATCGCCTCACCGCCGCGCTCATCGGGCGAATCTTGCTCGCGTATCAGAACTTCACCGACGGCTCCTACACCAAGACCTTTGCCGACCTCTGGCATCGCTTCGATGTCCTGCGCGGCCGCTCCATCGCGCTGCTCGAGGGCGGGCGCCGCCATGCGGGGACGGTGGTCGGCCTCGACGATGAGGGCGCGCTGCTCCTACGCGACGACAAGGGCCGCACTCAACGTTTCCGCGCCGGAGAGGTATCGATCGAGAAGGCGGGCTAAGGGCGGCAGGCGGACGAATGCGCGGGGTGAATTTGGTTGGTTTTTGCCGGCGCGAGGCGAAGCACCAAGGACCAAACTCCAAGCTCCAGTGAAGCCTCAAGGAGAGCCAAAAGCCGGAAAACGGTTGGACGATTTTCGGATCTTTTTTGG
The DNA here is from genome assembly GCA_965227745.1 of Opitutaceae bacterium. Taxonomy (GTDB): domain Bacteria; phylum Verrucomicrobiota; class Verrucomicrobiia; order Opitutales; family Opitutaceae; genus GAS368. The sequence goes on from OZ245769.1 coordinate 2,977,929, forward strand.
TGCTTGGAGGTTGGGCCTTGGATGTTGAGCGGCGGCCTCTCGACCGCAGCTAGCCACTTCACTCAATCCGCCGCTCTGCTCTTTTTCGCCCGCGCATCAAATTCGTGGCGGGCTTTCTCGATGCCTTCGAGGTGTTCGCCGGCCCAGACCCAGACGCCGCAAAAGGCCTCGCTCAGGCTCGCGCCGCGCTTGGTGAGTTTGTACTCGACGCGCGGCGGGATCACCGCGTGCACGGTGCGGTCGATCAGCCCATCGCGCTCCATTTGGCGGAGCGTTTGGGTGAGCATTTTCTGGCTGATGCCGCCGAGTTTTTCCCCGAGGCGGGTGAAGCGCATCTCGCCGTGCTCGGTCAGGACCTCGAGGATGAGCATCGTCCACTTGTCCGCGACGCGACCGATCAGCTCATTCACGAGCGCCTCGACGCGCGGATCGATCGTGACGTCCTTGGGCGGCACGTGGGCGTAATAGGCCTTGGCCTGGCTGACTTGTTTCTTGGTTAAGGTGTTCATGGGCCGATACTCTCTTTTCGGTAACTATAGCACGAAAAGGTGCCTACTTTCTTTTAGAGAGTGAACGGGTGTAGGATGGCGCTGTCAAACCAACCCAGCCCTGTAGATTTCTCCCTCTTATGAAGACCTCTGGAAATACCATCCTCATCACCGGCGGCGGCTCCGGCATCGGCCTCGCGCTCGCGCAGTCGTTTCAAAAGCGGTTCAGTAAAGTGATCATCGCCGGTCGTCGCCAATCGGTGCTCGACGAGGCGGTCAAGGCCAACCCGGGCCTCTCCGCCCTGCCGCTCGATATCGAAAGCCCGGACAGCATCCGGGAGTTTGCGGCGCGGATCACGTCTGAGTTTCCCGCGCTCAATGCCGTCATTCACAACGCGGGCATAATGAAGCCCGAGGATCTGCTCGCGCCGGCCGGCGACGTCAGCATCGCCGAGGCCACTATCGCGACCAATCTCCTCGGCCCGATCCGGCTCAACGCCGCGCTCCTGCCGCATCTGCGCAAGCAGCCGGCCGCCACGATCATGACCGTAACGTCCGGCCTGGCCTTTTTGCCGCTCGCGACCACGCCGACTTACTCGGCCACCAAGGCGGCGCTTCACTCCTACACGCAGTCCCTCCGCTTTCAGCTGCGCGAGACGGCGATTCAGGTGCTCGAACTGGCCCCGCCGTACGTGCAGACCGAGCTCATGGGTCAGCACCAGGCGACCGACCCTAACGCGATGCCGCTCGAGGCTTTTATCACGGAGGTCATGCACCTCATCGAAAGCCAGCCGGACGCTGCGGAAATTTGCGTAGAGCGGGTCAAACCGCTCCGTTTCGCGGAGAAAAATGGCGACTACGACGCCTTCTTTCACAAATTTAACCTTGCGATGGCCGGGCATCGTTAAAACGAGTCGTTTCAGAGCAAAAGGGGCCGCTTCGGCCCCTTTTTCGCGTTAGAAAGGGCCATTTTCACGTTATTCGCCCCCTACTTCGCTTCGGCTGCCGGGGGGCGCGGGGGTCTTTTTTGGCCGGCGCGAAACCCCAAGTTGAGCATTGAGCGGACGGAACTGACTCGCGAGAGTAAGGCTCTCACCCAGTCATGCCCGATCAGCCGCCCGCCATCGAAGTCACACACCTCGTCAAAACCTACGCGGGGGTCACGGCGGTTGCGGACATTAGCTTCACGGTCGCGCGCGGCGAAATCATCGGTTTCTTAGGCCCGAATGGCGCGGGTAAGTCCACGACCATGCGCATTTTGACCGGCTATCTGCCGGCCACGTCGGGACAGGTGAATATCTGCGGCATCCCGGTGGCCACCCGCCCCGACGAGGTGAAGCGCAAGATCGGCTACATGCCGGAAAACAATCCCTTGCCCGAGGATATGCGGGTCTCGGAGTACCTGTATTTTCGCGGGCGGCTGAAAGAGGTCCCGCGCCGAAAGCTCGGCCCGCGCATCGACGAGGTCTTGGAGCTCTGCGACCTCAAGCGCGTGCGGCACAAGATCATCGGGCAGCTCTCCAAGGGCTATCGCCAGCGCGTGGGCATCGCGGAGGCCATCCTCGCGGAGCCGCCGGTCATCATCATGGATGAACCGACCATCGGCCTCGATCCGCACCAGATTCTCATCGTGCGCGACCTCATCGCGAGCCTGCGCGGGCGCATGACGGTCATTATCTCGTCGCACATTTTACCCGAGATCGAGGTCACCTGCGATCGCGTGTTGATCATTAATCAAGGCCGGGTCGTCGCGCAGGGCACCCCGGCCGACCTGCGGAGGGAAATCCTCGGCCTCGCCACGTACGAACTGGAAGTGGCCGGCGATCTCACTGCCCTGCCCGCTCAGCTCACGGCGGTCGAGCCCACGCTCACGATCACGAGCCAGGCCGAGCCGGATGCCGACGGTTTCCGCCGCCTGATCCTGACGACGGACCGCTACGATGAGTTGGGCGAAAGTTTGCTCCAGACGTTGCTGTCGCAAAAATTGCGCGTCCGCTCTCTCAGCCGCACACATTCCACGCTGGAAGACGTCTTCCTCGCGGCCACCCGCCGCAGTTGGGATGCCGTCGCCAAACCCGCCGCCAAGTAATTTCGCCCGCCTCGTCTTCGCCTCCCGCTGTGAAACACTTCTTCACCCTCCTCAGCCACGAAGTCCGCATGCTGCTCGTCAACCCGAGCACGTACATCGCGGCCGTGATGTTCCTGGGCGTGATGGGGTTTATGTTCACCGGGATTTTGGAAACGTATAGCAAGACCCCGCAGGATACGTCGCCCGCGCAGGTCTTCTTTTCGGTCTTCTGGTTTCCGGTGCTCTTCATGGTGCCGCTGCTCACGATGAAGTGCCTCGCGGAAGAGCGCCGTCTCGGCACCATCGAGACTCTGCTGACGACCCCCGTGACGACGACCGAGGTCGTGCTCGCGAAATATGCGGGGGCCTACCTCCTCTATCTCGCGCTCTGGGCCTCGACGGGGGGCTTTTTCTACATCCTGCAAAAATTCGGCGCGGGTGATCGCTTCCTCGATCCCGGTCCCTTGATCGGAGGCTACGTGTTCATTTCGGTGTCGGGCCTGCTCTTTGTGGCAGTGGGGATTTTCGCCAGTTCGCTTTCCCGCAACCAAGCCGTCGCGGGCATCATGTGCTTCGCGATGCTCGCGGCACTCATCGTCGGCGTGCGCTATCTTTCCGATGCGGCTTGGCTCAACCGCGACATCCTCGCGCCAGTCAAGTCCGCGGTCGATTACGCGCAGATCTTCACGCACTACGACGATTTCACCCGCGGGGTGGTCGATGCGCGGCAGCTCTTATTTTACCTGAGCGGCACCGCGCTGGCGCTCATCTTCAGCATCCTCGGGGTCGAGGCCAAGCTGTTGCACTCGTAAGCCGCTTTTCCTCCCTTGCTCAATCCCGACAGCTTCCGCACCGCCCGCTGGCTCCGCACGATCAACCTCGTGCTGCAGGCCGTGCTGTTTCTCACGTTCTTCGGCGGGCTCAACTACCTCGCGCGCAATTACCATTGGCGCAAGGACCTCACGCAGCACCGCCGCTTCTCCCTCTCGCCGGAGACGCTCTCCTACCTCCAGGGGCTCAACCGCCCGGTCAAAATCTACGTCACGCTCTCCGCCGACAACGACGCCCCGGAAGTGCGCGGCATCTTGCGCGAGTACGCGAATGCCACCGAGACCAACAAGGCCGGCAAGATCGAGGTCAAGTATCTCGACGTCTATCAAAACCGTCGCGAGGCCGAGGCGCTCGGGCTCTATCAGGCCGACGTCATTCTCCTGAAATGCGACGACAAGCCGCGCGTCGTCACGCTGAGTGAACTCTATCGCGTGTCCAAGACGAAGGAGGGTAAGACGGAGCGCTCGGCCTTTCAGGGCGAACAGGTCATCACCGCCGCCCTCCTCGAGGTCTCCAGCCCCGAGCGGAAGAAGATCTATTTTCTCGCCGGCCACGGGGAATTCAGCCTGAGCGAAACCGACGGCAATCGCGGCCTGAGTGAAATCCGCGACCAGTTGCGCGCGCGTAATTTCGAGCTCGATACGATCTCGCTCGCGCTCTCCCGCCAGATTCCGCCCGACGCCTCGCTCCTCATCGCGGCGCAGCCGCAGAATCGTTTCAGCCCGGCGGAGCAGGAACTCCTCCGCGACTTCCTGCGTAATCGCGCGGGGCGCCTGTTGCTGTTCCTCGGCCCGGCGTATCCGCACGGCTTGGACGATCTCTTGCTCGACTGGGGCGTGCTCGTCGACGACGACGTCGTGATCGATCGCGGACCGGGCACGATGAGCGACGCGGGCGACTCCGTTTTCTATCCGTACGACAAGACCCACCCGATCACGCAGACGCTCTGGAGCTATAATCTCGCGCTGCACCTCGGGCCCGCCCGCTCCGTCCGGCCCGACCCGGGCCGCAATGTCGGCAACGGGCTGAATGCCATCACCCTCGTCGCCACCTCGACCGCGGCTTACGGCGAGGTCAGCTATCAGGGCATGAGCCTGAGCAATCTGCCCAAATTTGACCGCGGCATCGATATCGCGCCGCTCGCCGGCATGGAGCCGGACAAGCGCCTCGGGATCGTCGTCGCGTCCGAGCGCCTCGCCGTGCGCGACAATCTCCCCTTTAGCGTGCGCGGCGGCCGCCTCGTGGTCTTCGGCAGCGGCGACATGCCGACCAACAACCGCATCGCCAAGGGCGGCAACCTCGAGATTTTCCTCAAGTCGGTGGACTGGACCGTGGACCGCGACACGCAGTTGAATATTCCCGCCCGGCCCATCGAGCGCTTCCAACTTTCACTCAGCGCGGATACTTTTCTCAACCTCCGCTACGCCGTCCTCTTCGGCGTACCCGGTATCGCCGCCGTCCTCGGCCTCCTCGTCTATTGGACGAGACGCCGCTGAGGCGGACGCTGAGTTCCCACGCTCAACCCTCAACTCTCAACTTCCAGTGCGCACCAAAGTCACGCTCGCCCTCGTTTTCCTGAACGCCGCGCTGTTCTTCTACATCTTTAAGATCGAGCGCATCATTCAGGGACCGGCCCCGACCACGGTCGGCTCGCGCGTGCTGGGGCCAGAAGCGGCGGATATTCGTACCCTGAAGATCACGAGCACGGCGCCCGGCGCGGTGCCGATTTCCCTCGTTCGCCGGGGCGAGACGTGGTGGCTCACGGAGCCCATCGAGTGGCCGGCACATTTGCCGACGGTCAAGGCCATCACCAACGATCTCCAACTGCTCGATAGCGTCACCAGTTTCAGTGCCAAGGACCTTGCGGCCAACAGCATGTCGCTCGCGGACTACGGCCTCGCGACGCCGAAGATCACGGTGACGTTTGCCTCGGGCGATGCCCCGCCGACCACGCTGCGCCTCGGCGACACCACCAATGTGGGCAACCGCCTCTACGTGCTTTCGCCCGACGGCGAGCGCATCCACGTCGTCGCCCGGGGCCTGGCCGACGACCTTTCACTTGGGCTCGAGAAACTGCGCTCGGACGAGTTACTCACGATCAAGGTCTTTGAGGCGACGGGGCTCGCCGTGCAGGCAACCAATGCCCGCGTGCGCATCCGCCGCGAGGCCAACCGCTGGCTCTTCGACACCATCATCAACAATGCGCCCGCCAGCAAAGCGGCCATCGACATCGCGATCAACGCGCTCAACGGCCTGCGCGTAAAGAACTTCAATCCCTCCGTGCCGCCCGCCTCGCTGCCGGCCAACGCCACGAAACTCCGCGTTACGCTGGAGGGCAATAACCGCAGCGAAAGCCTCCTCCTCGGCGATCCCGTGCCGCCGCCCGCGCCCCCGGCCCCGGGCGCTCCGCCCCTGCCCCGCGGACCGGTGGGCGAAACCGAGTACTATGCCCAGCTCGAGCGCCGGGCCGCCGTATTCACCGTTTCGATACGCAACGACCTGATCGAGGTCCTGCGCAATGCACAGGTGAGCTTGCGCGAGAAGCACCTGCTCGACTTCGACGCCCGCGCCGTTACCGCCGCGACCATCACGGCGCCCAACCAGCCGCCGCTCACGCTCCAGCGCATCGACTCGGGCGCCGCCGGCTCCGAGGCGGCATGGCAGATCGTGCAGCGGGGCGACACCGCCTCCGGCCCGCAGACCCGGCCCGCCGACCGCACCGCCGTGCAGCGCCTCTTCGATCAACTCGCCATGCTCTCGGCGCGCGACAACGGCGGCTTCCCCAGCGATGCGCCGACCAACGCCCAGTTGGAAAATTGGGGCTTCAATCGCCCGGAGCGCGAAGTCGTGCTCACGCTCGCCACGCCCCGCCCGGCCACGCCGACGGGTGCGGCGACCGCGCCGACCTCCACCACGGTCACGCTCCAGCTCGGCACCGACGCCGCGGGCGCAGTCTTCGCCCGGCTCGACCCCGCGACCAATCCGAAAGGCTCGATCTACGCGGTGGACTTCGATTTCCGCCGCGAGCTCCCCGTCTTGCCCCGCGACTGGCGCGAGCGCCAGCTCCCGGCGTTGCCGCAAACAGCGCGCGTCACCGCCATCACTCTTACGCCCACTGCGCCCGGCGCGACCACGCTTTACACCAAGGCGATCACCGGCACCGAGCAGTGGGCGACGGTGATCGACGCCGAGCCAGCGGCGAAAAAAGAAGCGCTCACGCGGCTCCTCACCTTCGTCCGCGAGCCGCGCGCCCAGCGTTTCCCGCAAGATGCCTTTACCGAGCGCGTCACCTTCGCCGGCGACGATCGCCCGTGGAGCTACAAGCTGGAGGCGACCGTTTCGCTGCCCGGCGGCGCCACGGGCGAGCAAACGAGCACGCGAACCTGGCTCTTCACGGAACGGCTGGGCGGGCGCCAATTGCTGGCCGGCTCTCGCGAACTCGATGCGGTCTTTGAAGTCGAACAACCCGTCGTCGATGCGCTGTGGACCTTGGTCTACGGCAATCGCGACCCGGGCGCGCCCACGAAGTAACGCCGGGCCATGCGCCGCACGCTGAAATATTTTTGGACCGGCACGCGCTGGTGCCTCTCCTGCGTCTGGTCTTTCGTCGTGTGGTCGATCTGGCTCGCGCTCGTGCTTCTGCTCGGGGTGCAGGGCTACATCGCCACGCACGACAAGCTCGAGGTGCCGGGATTTTTGCTGCGCTCGCTGGAGGAAAGGCTCGCCGCTTCAGGCGTGCGCACGAGTTTTGGCGCGACCTCGTTTGACCCCGCCGGCGGGCATCTGCTGGTCGAGAAAGTGAGCGTGTTTTTGCCGGCCTATCCGGAGCCCGTGGCCACGGCGCGCTCGATCTACGTGCGGCTGAATCCGTGGCTGCTCGCCGCCGGCCAATTTGACCCGAGCGAGCTCCGCGTATCCGGCGCCAATCTCGCGGTCCCGGCAATGCTCTCGCCGAGCGGACGGGCGGAGGAGATTTTGCGCGAAGCCGATTTCACGATCGTCCCGCATGACAAGCAACTGGAGCTTCGCCAATTCACCGGGCGTGTCGCGGGTGTCACACTCGTGGCGCACGGCGCGATCCACCTTGCGCCGCGCGATCCGCGCAAGGAAGCGACGCCGCTGCCCACCGCGGATTTCCTCGCGCGCAATTATCCCGCGCTCAGCCGCCAGCTCATCGCCGTTTCGCAAAAGCTCGCGCTGCTCGAAAGCCCCTCGCTGGAGGTGGAGCTCACGCCCTCTGAAACGCGTGCGGCCATCGCCCAAGTCACAGTGATGGCGGAAGGGCTGAAACTCGATTTGCCCCAGCCGGTGCAGTTGACCGGATTGCGCGGCACGACGCGGATCCCGCTCCTTGGCGATGCGCCGGTCACGACGCGCGTGGATGTCACCGCCGAGACGCTCGCGCTCCCGTACGGCGCGAGCGCGCAGCGCCTCAACGCCCACGTCAATGGCATCCTCCGCCCCGGCAAACTTCAGTACACACCGAGTGACGTCGAACTCACCATCGATGCCCTTTCCGCCCGCGGCTTTTCGGCCCGCACGGTCAGCGCGCGTCTTGTCCCCGGCCCGTTGCCGCAACTTAGCGCCGATCTCACCGCGCTCATCATGGACGCCCCGCTGGCGGTTCACGCCGAGACGGACCTCACCGCGCAAGCCGCCACGATCGACTTCAAGGGCGCGCTCTCCACCCAACTGCTCACGCCGCTGAGCGAGATCATCGGTGTCAACGTCCGCAAATTCTTCGACTACTCGGCCATCGAGCGCGCGAGCGGCACGGTGCGGCTCGGACCCGGCTGGAAATTCGAGCGCGTGGCCACCCGCCTCCATCTCAGCCGTATCGATGCCTACAGTGTGATCATGGAAGACGGCTACGCCGACCTCGTGATCGAGAACGGGCGCATCTACGCCTCCGAGGCCTACGCCCGCATCGGCGAAAACTACGCGCGCGGCACCTACGAGATGGACATCGCCACGCGCGACTATCGCTTCCTCCTCGATGGCCGGTTGCGCCCGCTCGCCATCGGCGGCTGGTGGCGCTCTGGCTGGTGGGATAATTTTTTCACCCAGTTCCAGTTTCCCGATTCGCCCCCGCCGGCAAGCGTGGATGTCGGGGGACGCTGGACGGATGGGCGACAATCGCGGGTCTTTGTTTTCACCGACGCCAGCCATCCAATCATCCGCGGCGCGGCGCTCGACCGCGTGCGCACGCGCATCTTTCTCCGCCCGGGATTTGTCGACGGCTTGGAGATGCACGGCACCCACCCCACCGGCGCGGTCAACGGGGTCTTTACGTTTATCAACGATCCCAACTCGCCTGACTGGATCTCACTGGACCTGAGCCTCACCTCGACGCTCGATCCCTCCGTGGCGGTGACGATCATCGGCCCCTCGGCGGTGCCGATCTTCGCGCCGTTCAAATGGGGCGCGCCCCCTGAGCTGAAGATCGCGGGCCGCTTCGATGGTTCGGCTGGCCCCACCGGCGCGCATACGACGCTCACGGTCGAGGGCCGCACCACGGGCGAATTTCGCTTTCAGGATTTTCCGCTCGAAAACGTCATTTTTAGCGCCGGCATCCGCGACGACGATATCGACCTGACGAAACTCGAAGGCCGCTTCGGTGACGGCGGCTTCTCCGGTCACGCCAAGGTCTTAGGGTCGGCGAGCGCCCGCAAAGTGATCTTCGATTTCGCGCTCAAGGATGCCAGCCTCGCGCGCGCCGCCGTCACGTTGCAGGACTATACGGCGCGCCGGAAAGGCGAGGCGCCCACGCCCCCGGGGAAATTTTTGCAGGAGAAGGCTTTCGTGCGCATCGATGTGAGCGCCGCCGCGGAGGGCCGCTACGACGATCCGCTCAGTTTTCACGGCGACGGCAAGGCGCTCATCCAAGGCCCGGGCTTGGGCGAGGTGCATCTGCTCGGCCTGCTCTCGCAGCTTTTCACGTTTACCTCGCTGCGCTTCAACGTCGCCACGTCAAGATTCAAGATCGACGGCGCCAAGCTGAGCTTTCCCGATCTCTCGCTGCGCGGTGCCAACTCGGTGATCGATGCCCACGGCGACTTCGACCTCGATCACCGCACGCTGGAATTCAAGGCGCGCGTCTTACCGTTTCAGGAGAGCACGGGCATCATCAAATCGCTCGCGGGCGTCGTCCTTTCGCCGTTTACGACGATCTTTGAGGTGAAGTTGACCGGGACGCTGGACAAACCTGAGTGGACTTTGGCCGTGAATCCAGCCAACCTCCTCCGGTCGATCACCCCCGGCGATAGCAAGGCCCCCACCCCGGCTGCGCCCACCCCATCTCCTTCTACCCCAAACGCTACCACGCTCAACGCGGTAACGCCCGATCCTTCTTCTACCCCCGTCATCACCGTTCCTTCGCTCACCCCGCCGCCCATTCCGCCGGCGGCGGCCCCCAAGCCATAGCGCGACAACTCCTCGTGGAGGAGTGAAAACGCATTGCCGAGGAGGCAGGGTGACGTTCTCATAGGGACAATTCCTCAATGGACCCGCTCACGACATTGCCACGCCGCACGTGGCTCGAACGCGCCTTTATCGCCCTCTCGGGCGGGCTCGTCGCGGTGGGCGGGCTGACGCTGATCGGCTGGTGGCTGCATATCGACGAAATCCTCCAGCCGCGCCAGACGACCAATTGGGCGGCGATGAAAGCGAATGCGTCACTCGCGTTTCTCGTGCTCGGCTGCAGCCTCCTCGCCATCGCGTGGGAGCGGCGCAAGCTCGCCATCCTCGCCGTGGTACCGGTCGCGATCGGCGCGCTGACACTGTTCGAAACGGTTACGGGTCGCTCGCTTCATATCGACGAACTGCTCGTCGCAGATCACCTCCTCATCCAGGCGGATCAGCCGGGCCGCATGTCGGGCATGGATGCAGGATGCATTGTCCTGGCCGGCCTTGCGATCCTATGGCGTATCACGGATCGCGGCTCGCGGGCACGGCTCGTGGTGGAAGCCGTGACCGGCTCGGTGCTCGCGGCAGCGGGCTTCTCGACGCTCCTCGGATGGTTTACCGATCTGCCGACCGTTTATAATTGGGGCACGTCGATCCCGACCCCACCGGTTTCAGCGGTGTGTTTGCTGCTGCTGGGCCTGGCGCTTATCTTACTTGCGTGGCGCGAGAGCCTGAAGAGTGAAAGCGGCCCGCCCTCGTGGGCCCCGATGCCGGCCGTAATCGGCTGTCTGACGCTCACGATCATTCTTTGGGTCGGCCTACGCGACCGTGAGAAGCTCTTTCTCAATCAGCGCACGCAGTCGACGTGGGCGAGCCTCGCGATTCAAATCAAGAGTACCTTCGACTCGCAGTCGAACAGCCTCGAGCGCTACGCGCGCGATCTGGGCGGCCAGAACGATATCACCGTCGACAATTGGTCGACCGATGCCGCGCTGCGGCTGCCAAATTATGCGGAGTCGGGCTGCGTCAGCCTGGCCTTTCTCGACCCACTCGGTCGCGCGCAATATATCTATCCCGTGGCGGGAAATGAAGGCGCGCGGGGTTTCGTGCACCCGAGTGTGGAGGCCCGCGCGGAAGCGCTGCGAGCCGCGCGCGAGGGCGTGACCCCGGTGATCTCGGCTACGATCCCGCAAATCCATGTCCCCTCGCCCGATGCCTCGAAAGTCACGGCGGGTGCCGTCGAGCGCGGTGTGGTGATCTACGTCCCGGTGCTGCACGGCAAGCAACTGGTCGGCTTCATCGCCGCCGAGTATGTTTACAAGCGGCTGTTTGAAGCGACGATCGTCGCGGCGGCGCAGAAGATTGACGTCGATTATAACGTGCACATCGCCATCGGCGGCGAGACGGTGTTCGCCCGCAATGTGCAGGAGTCGCCGCAAAAGGAAGACCTCACGGTCCACCGCACGATCACCATCGCCGAGCGACGCATCGCGCTGAGCCTCACGCCGTCCGACCGCGCGGTCGCCGAGGGCCGGCGCTACCTCCCGGAACTCGCACTGCTGGCGGGCTTCGGCATCACGATCCTGCTCGGCATCACATTCCACCTCGCACGCAGCGCCCGCGCCGGACAACGCGCCGCGGAACTTTCGAACAAGAAACTGTTTGCCGAAAACGAAGAGCGCCGCCGCATCGAAGCGCGCTTGAAAGTGTCGGACGAGCGCCTGCGCCTCGCGCTCGATTCCACGCAGATCGGTATCTTCGAATGGAGCGTGGCCGCCGGTCACGTTTACTACTCGCCGGGCCTCTGGGCCATACTCGGCTACGAGCACGGGCGCATGCCCTCGACGGTGGAAGCATGGCAATCGCTCATCCACCCCGACGATCTCCCGCTTTATCGCCGCCGCACGGAATCCCAGCTCAACGGCATCGCGACCTTTATCGAGCCCGAGTACCGCGTACGTGCGCGCAGTGGAGACTGGCGTTGGGTTTACACGCGTTCGAAATCCGTTGCAACCGGCCCCGATGGCCGCCCGACGCGCATCATCGGCACGGTGCAGGATATCACCGCCCGCCGCGAAGCCGAACTCGCCCTCCGCGAATCGCAGGCCGAAGCCCGCAAGCTCTCCCTCGTCGCTTCGAAGACCGACAACCCCGTGCTCATCGGTTCACCCGATGGCCGCATCGAGTGGGCCAACGAGGCGTTTTGCCGCGTGATGGAATACTCGCTCGAGGAAGTGATCGGCAAAAATCCGGCGCATTTCATGGTCGGCCCCGACACGAGCGTCCGCACGATCGCCAAGATCCGCTCGGCCATGTCGCGCGGCCAGGGCATCAGCACCGACGTCGTCAACTACTCGAAGTCCGGCCGCAAGTATCACCTCCACCTCGAAATCCAGCCGGTGCGCGGCGCCGGGGGTGAAGTGGAAAACTTCATCGCGGTCGAGACGGATATCACCGCGCGCGTCGAAACCGAGACGCAGCTCCGCCGCGCCAAGCTCGACGCCGACGACGCCTCGCGCGCCAAGAGCGAATTCCTCGCCTCGATGTCGCATGAAATCCGCACGCCGATGAACGGCGTGATCGGCATGACGAGCCTCCTGATGGAGACGACGCTGAGCGCCGAGCAGCGCGACTTCGTCAATACGATCCGCACCTCCGGCGAGGCGCTGCTCACGATCATCAACGACATCCTCGACTTCTCCAAGATCGAGTCGGGCAAGATGGAGCTGGAGCGCACGCCCTTCGAGCTCGCCCTGTGCCTGGAGGAAGCGCTCGATCTTTTCGCGCTGCAGGCTTCGTCGAAGAAACTCGAGCTCACGTACCACATCGCGGCGGACGTGCCGGCGTGGATCGTGGGCGATGTCACGCGTCTTCGCCAAGTCGTCGTCAATCTCGTCAACAACGCGGTGAAGTTTACGCCCGGTGGCAGCATCTCGCTCGAAGTGCGCCGCCCCAAGCGCGAGCCGACGCCGCTCGGCTTCGCGCCCGGGCTGCCCGAGGATGCGAGCCGCGTGATTCTGGAATTTACGATTCGCGATACCGGCATCGGCATCCCGCAGGATCGCCTCGACCGGCTCTTCAAGGCCTTCTCGCAAGTCGATTCCTCCACGACGCGCAAGTATGGCGGCACCGGCCTCGGCCTCGCGATCTGCCAACGCCTCTCGCAGCTCATGGGCGGCGATATCCGCGTCGAGAGCGTCGCGGGTGAGGGCTCAGCGTTTATCTTTACGATCCAAACGGAGCCGGCGCCGGTGTTTGCCGATCTCGGCCTGCCCCCGCTGCCGGCGGGGTTGCGCACGGGCACGGTGCTTTGCATCGAGGATCACCCCGTCACTCAAGCACGCCTGCGCACGCTCTTCGAAAAATGGGGCGCGACCTGCGCGATCGTGCCGGATGCGGCGTCGGCCCTCGCGGCGGTGACCACGATGCAATCCCCGCCCTCCCTCCTCATCGTCGACGAGCCGGGCCTCGACTCGCCGTCGTCGCTGCCATCACTCGTCTCGATCAAGTGCCCGCGCCTCGTCATGTATCCGTTTGGCCAGACCGCGCCGGCCATCGCGAGCGCATATCCCATCGCGAGCACATCGAAGCCGCTGCGCACCTCTTCGCTCGTGCATGCGCTCGGCTCGCTGTTCAACCCGGGCATGGTCACGGCCGTCTCCGGCACGCGCGTCGCCGAGCGCCCCATCGGAGAAGAATTTCCGCTCGAGGTCCTGCTGGCCGAGGACAACGCGGTCAACCAGAAGGTCGCTCTGCGCTTTCTCGAGCGTCTCGGCTATCGCGCCGACGCGGTGGCCAACGGCATCGAAGTGCTCAGCACGCTGGAAAATCGCCGCTACGATCTCGTGCTCATGGATCTCCAGATGCCCGAGATGGATGGTCTTGAGGCGAGCCGCCAGATCCGCGCGCGTTTCCCCGCCGACCGCCAACCCAAGATCATCGCGCTCACGGCGAACGCCATGCAGGGTGACCGTGAGCTCTGTCTCGCCGCCGGCATGGACGACTACATTTCCAAGCCGGTGAAAATGCACGAGATCTCCGCAGCGATCCGCCGCCAGTTTGGCCCGGCGGCCCCGAAACCGAATACGCCGCAGGTGATCGGCTAAGTAATCCGCGGATATCGGGAACGAGACGCGGGCGCGCATCACGGGAGAGAATAGGGCGCCCATGTGAGTGCGTTCAACCTCCTTGGGAACCGGACCGTGGGGTGAGAGCCCACTCGATGCCTGACGCTACTCGCACCGAAATCTTCGCCGTTCGTCACACGTCGCTTTACCTTTGGCGCGCAAATCTTTAACAGATGCTTGGTCGCGTGGTCCCGGGATGATGAATTCGCGGGGCACGAGACCGGCATTTCGGTCTTGTCGGCCCGGCCTCTCTTTTTTACTCACCACTTTTTTCGCGCCCTACCTACCTCCCGTTACGCATGCTGCTCATCGATTGGACAAAATTCGCCCCTGCCCTGCTGTTACTCTTGGTACCGATTGGTTTGTTTCACGGACCCAAGGTCAGGTTTCGCTCGATCTCGCGCGAATGGACCGATCACTGGCACCAGATTCTCGCGCTGGGCCTGCACTGGATCGATTTTGGCCGCGCGATCATCGGCGCGTGGTGGTTGAACGAGGCACTGACGCTTCAAGGTGGCGCGACCGGAGTGGCGCGCTACTACGTGCTGATCGCCCAAGCCGTCGTGCTCTTGGTCGCGGTTGCCCTGCAAGCGTGCGTCTGCCGTGAAGAGGATTCGGCGAATGCCCCATTCCTGTTTGTGAGCGGGATTGTGATTGGGTTCTATCCGCCGATCATCGCGGGCTTCCCCCTGATTCTGGCGGCGACGGTAATTCTCGGGCTGCGGACGCCGACCGCTTACTTTCCGGTCCTGGCCATTTTCCTCACCGGCATCGGCTTCGCCTTTGACCGGAGAATTCTCACCAAGCTTTTGATTGGGGCCTGCGCCATCGCGCTGCCGTGGCTCTTCTCGCTGTTGTTCAATCGCGATCTCGTGGTCTCGTATCGCGCCAAGCGAGCGAGCAAAAAAGACTCTTCAAAAGAGCTCGTCTGACGGAAGGCGACTCTCAGCCCGGAGGCAGTTGCGCGCGCAGCGCCTCGATCTCACCTTGCCTCGCCGGATCGCCGGCGAGGTTTTTCATTTCCAGCGGGTCGCGCTCCAAATCGAAGTAGAGCCAAACCGAGCCGCGCTCATCGAGAATGAGCTTACGATCGCGCGCGCGCAGGCCGCGCCAGATGCGATCGCATTGATGCGGCAAGGCGACGACGGACGGCATCGAGATGACGCTGAACTCCGGCCGCGCCGCCGCACGAGGTGCGGTGGCAACGGGTGCGTCCGACGTGGATGATTCAGGCGTTTCACCTTTGGCCCAGCGCCGGGTAAGGGCGGGCAAATCGAGCAGGGAGATAGGCGTGTCGTCTCGCCGAATCGCCCCCGGCTCCGCGCCACGAATCAACAGAGGCACGCGGACCGATTCCTCCTGCGGCCAGCCTTTGCGAAAGTGTCCGTGCGCCCCGTGCATGTCGCCGTGGACGGAAGTGAACACGACGACGGTGGTGGCATGGTCGACGGCGGCGAGCAGACGGCCGATGGCACGGTCCGTCGCCTCGATGTGCGCGTAGTAGCCCGCGAGTTCGCGACGCGCACGCGCCTCCGCCTCGCCGCCACGCGGGACGTTGGCGGGCAAGATGATCGTCGCCGGATCGCGGGGGGCGATACCGGCCGCAGGATCGCCGTAGGGTGGGTGCGGCGCTTCGAGACTGACGACGGCGAAAAGGGGTGCGGTGTCGCGCTCGGGGGCGCGCGGGCTTTTCGCCTTCGCCTGATACCGGAGGCGGAGCCAGCCGGCGGCGTAGTCGCAGAGATGGTCGCTTTGGTAACCGGATTGGCGCTGCGGCACCTCGGGCTGCGGGCCGGAACCGTGCAACCACGGATCGTTGAGCAAGAAGCCGCCCTCGAAGCCGTACCACTCGGCAAAGCCCCCGCGCGCGTCCGGCGGCACGATCACCTTGGCGGCGGCTTCACCGACCAGCGGCAGACTCGGATCGCGCCGGCCGACGCCCCACTTGCCGAAGAAGGCGGTGTGGTAGCCGTGCTCGTGCAGCTCGTGCGCGATGGTGCGAGTGTCGAGCGGCAGCGCATCGAAATAATCGCGCAAGCCATTTTGCGGCGATGGCACCCCGGTGAGAAGCGCGGCGCGCGCGAAAGGCCCGAAAGGGTGAGGTGTGACCGCCTGCGTATAATTTACGCTTTGCGCCGCGAGGGCATTGAGGTGCGGCGTGCGGGCATTGGGGTCGCCCGCGTAGCCCGTGGCTTGCGCCCGCCACTGCGTGGTGACGATCCAGAGGATATGGGGAGGCGGGGGCATTTTTTACTTTAAGGACGCGAGTGTAGAAGACGGCGCGAAACCTCCAAGGACCAACCGCCAAGCTCCAGTGAAGTTCTAAAGGGAGCCAAAGCTTGGGCAGTGGCAAAAAGCGTGGGAGGAATTTCTCGCCCGGCGCGGATGCGGTCGAGCGTGAGCCTAAACGAATGGTTCACGCCCAGCGACTACTTACCGTTTGCCACTCCCGGGCCAGCCGCTTGGATGCCGATCCCCCTCCCCCGCATGAAATCATTCACCCCACTCGCTTCACTCTCCCTCGCGCTGTTCGCCACCGCCCACGCCGCGCAATCCACCGGCACGCCTTTTTACGGCGATCCGCCCAATGCCACGCACCCGTGGGCGATCCATGACCAAAACCGTCCGCAGCCGAAGCTGGTAACGCCCGGCACCTACTCCACGCCGGAGAAACCGGGCCAGCCGCCCTCGGATGCGATCGTGCTCTTCGACGGCACCGAGGCCACGCTCAGCAAGTGGGAAGCCGACACCAAGCCCGGCGAGCCCAACGCGCCGACGAAATGG
This sequence comes from Opitutaceae bacterium, assembly GCA_965227745.1. GTDB lineage: Bacteria > Verrucomicrobiota > Verrucomicrobiia > Opitutales > Opitutaceae > GAS368. Next base: position 2,994,632 of record OZ245769.1, read on the forward strand.
GTCGTGAAGGACGGCGCGCTGGAGTGCGTGCCGAAATCGGGCTTCGTGCGCACGAAGGAAAAATTTGCGGACTGCCAGCTCCACGTCGAATGGGCCGCGCCGAAAAATGTGATCGGCGACAGCCAGGGCCGCGGCAACAGCGGCATCTTCCTCATGGGCCTGCTCGAGGTGCAGGTGCTCGACAACTATAACAACCCCACGTACGCCGATGGTTTCGCCGCGTCGGTGTACGGCACGCAACCCCCGCTCGCGAATGCGCTGCGCGCGCCCGGTGAGTTTCAAGTGTACGATATCATCTTTCGCCGCCCCATCTACAAGGACGGCAAGGCGGTCGATCCGGGTTACGTCACGGTGTTTTGCAATGGCGTGCTCGTTCAAGACCACACGCCCATCGAAGGTCCCGGTGGCCACATGAAGCGCACCTACGCGGGCGCGTTTCCCGTGGAGAGCGGCCCGCTCAAACTGCAGGACCACGGCAACCCCGTGCGCTTCCGCAATATCTGGTACCGCCCCCTGCCCCCGCGCTCCATCGAGGGAGGCACGGACGGTGCGTTGACGGCCGAGGCGACCACCGCCAAGCGGAAAGAAATCGCGGCCGCAATCCGCGACGACGCGGGCAAGCTCAACGGCGTCGCCCAGCTCCTGCGCGTCGCGGAATCACTGGTGTACGAGAACGACCCGGCCGTGGCGGCGCGAGTCGAGAGCATGGCGAAGGACTACATGAGCAACCTCACGAAAGTCGTCGCCGCGGCCGCGACCGAGAAAGCGAATCTCAAACCCGGACCGGACGCCGAAAACGCCGCGAAGACCCTCGAGGGCAATCTGAACGCCGTGCGCGACCAAGCGAAAAATGTGCAGCGCGCCTTCGCCTACCTCGCGAAATATGAAATTGTCCCGGCCACGTACGGGCCGAAAGCGGCGCTCGACTCACTGATCAAAGCGCAGGGCTGGGATCAGCCAAAGAAGTGAGTTCGTTCAAAAATAATTTTCGCGCCACGAACGCAGATTTTGGAACCGCGTTTAGCGAGGCCGGTCTGTATTATCGTGAATCATCGGCTTAGCCGGTGACACAAAAGTTGAAGCTGGACTTGGCGAGGTCACCTTCGGGTGGCCTCGCCTCGCCGCTTTTACGGGGCGCGCTTTATCGGCCGAGGCCCGAGTAAATCGACGAGGGTCACGGTGATGTTTAATTCCTTCGTCCCGCGACGCACCCGCAGGGTTTGCTTGGTGCCGACGGGTTGATTCCAAAACCGGGACAATGGCAAAATGCCCGGCTGGGTCCGCCACGGCCTCACATCCAGTTGATCGACGGCGAGGAGAACATCGCCCTCATGCAGCCCAGCCCGAGCGGCGGGCGACCCGGAGGCGATTTGGCAGACGAGGTCCGCGCTTTTTTCATCGCGGGGCACGAAGACCGCGCCGAGGCGATTATGATCGTAAGGCTGCGGTACATCGCGGCGCGACCGCAGGTAGGCTTCGCCGGCCGGACCGTCGACTACGAGATCGATGCGCTCGAGGGCCTTGAGCCCGATGATGGCCGCGTATTTGTCCGCGCCAGCCCGCACGCCCTCAGGAATCTCACTGACGGCGACGCCGCGGAAGCGCAGTCCATCAATGAGGAGATCGTCGGCCCACGCTTCTTCGCGCACCACGATACCGGCGAGCGGAGTAAAATACGCGATGAGCGAGCGGCGCCGACGGGGATGCGCGTCCTGCCAGAGGCGCCATTTTTCCGGAGAGAGTCTCACGCCATCGGACGAGCCGGTATCGACCAGAATCAGCTCCGGCCATTCGGCCGGACCTACGACGAGTTCGAGCACCGGGGCATCTTTGCGAATGCCGAGCTTGGTCCAGCCCTCCTTGGCGGTGGGCAGACGCGGAGCCTCGACGACCTTGCGGCCGATGGCGTCGAACGCGATGCGACCATTGCGAATCGCGGGCCAGCCGACGGCGCCCTGCACATCGGCTGAGACATACGGCGGGATTTCCATGACCGAGAGCGAAACGGCGGAAAATGTTTTTCCCAATATCACCACGTTGGCCGGACTCGAATGCGCGATGGCCACCTCGCCCAGCGCGGGTTTAAAACCGGGAGGCGGCTGCTCGACGGAGAGCCCCAGTGAGGTCGCGACTTCGGGCCACACAATTAGCTCCGCGCCGAAACCCGTATCGATCGCGAGCTTCGTCATCTTTCCCTCGATCGTCGCTGAAATCAAAATCCGATTATCCGCGCGAACCGCCGAACTCAGCACAACGACTCCGAGAAAACACAGACATCGCGCCCACATAAATGGGAATCGAGACAAGCGGACGTGAAACGCGAAGGTGCTCAAGTGCCGCACACTACACCGAAAATGAGGCGTCCCCCAAGAGGGTAGTAACCCCATCGTAGTGTCCGCTCGCCTTGCCACCGTGGAGGCCAACGCATAAACCAGCTCGCAGCCCTCAAATCGTAACCTTTCCCATGACGCTCCACGAATTACCGCCAGTCGATCTCACCACGCCCAATGGGCCGATGCGCACCTACGTGTATAAACCGACGGCGCCGGGGCGGTATCCGGGCATACTCTTGTACTCGGAAATTTTCCAAGTGACCGCGCCGATTCGCCGCACGGCGGCCTTGCTCGCGGGGCACGGCTTCGTGGTGGCGGTGCCGGAAATCTATCACGAGTTCGAGCCGGCAGGGGCCGTCTTCGCCTACGATCAGGCGGGAGCCGATCGCGGCAACGCGCTCAAGACCACCAAGGAACTCGCCGCCTACGACGCCGATGCGCGGGCGGTGCTCGCGTACCTGAAAACCTCCGAGCACTGCACGGGCAAACTCGGCGTGATGGGGATCTGCATCGGCGGGCATCTCGCATTTCGCGCGGCGATGAATCCCGAGGTGCTGGCCGGCGTGTGTTTCTATGCGACCGACATTCACAAACGCGGCCTCGCCCGCGGCATGAACGACGATTCGCTCGACCGCATTCCCGAGATCAAGGGCGAGTTGATGATGATCTGGGGCCGGCAAGACCCGCATGTGCCGCTCGAGGGTCGCTTGAAAATTCAAGCCGCGCTGAATGCGGCGGGCACGAACTTCACGTGGCAGGAGTTTAACGGCGCGCACGCCTTCCTGCGCGACGAGGGATATCGGTATGATCCGGAACTGGCGCTGCAGTGCTATGGGCAGGCGGTGGCACTTTTTCGGCGGAAGCTCGGTGAGGGCGAGGGAGCGAAATAATCGCCACCATGTTAATCAATCTTGTCCTGCTAGCCGGGCTTTTCGCCGGCAAAAAATGGAAATGGCCTTACCTGGGCGCGATTCTCTTTGGTGTGATCAAGGGAATCTTCTACTTCGTCGCGCCGCTCAAAACCGAGAGCATAGGCCTGTGTTTGCTCAACGGCCTGATTGGAGCATTTCTTTTTGGCGGCCTGGCGGCGGCACTGGTTTTCTTTCTCCGCCGACTCGACCGCGATGCTCCCGTCGAGGCGAACTATGCGACGCCGGGGACCGAAAAAATGAAATTTCGGTGGGAGTATATCCCCCTCGCCATCGCCGTGATTTTTCTAGTCTTCGGGGAGATGATTCTCGCGATGATCTGAAAGCGGTCCGACGCGCTTATTTTTTCTCCGCGTACTCCGCCGGCACGGCCTTGATCGGGCGCCAGGCGATGTCGCGGTAGAAAATTTCGGCGCCTTCGGATTGGAGGATGATCGGGCCGGAGGTGACGGTTTGCGGCGTGGGGGTGTCGATGCGCTGCGTGCGTTGGAGGCGCATAACCACCTGGCCGTTGACGATGTGGATGCTCTCCTCGCCGAGGCAGACAAGCTCGATAGTGTTCCACTCGCCGCTCGGCTTTTCGGCGTCGGGCTGTTTTACGCAGCGGCCATCCTGACCGGGGACTTGGGCGAACACATTCCACGGGCCTTTCGGATCGTAGTCGTAGATGGCCTTGGTCGTGGCGTTGCCGGTGCCTTTGCGGAGCGTGGAGCGGACGTAGACAAAGGAGCCGATGGAGTAGAGATCGCCGACGTCGCGCTCCTGGATTTGCAGCTCGGTCGAGCGCGCCCACACGCGGCCCTCGGCGCCGGGGGCGGCGTGGACGTGATAGAGCAAGCCGCTGTCGCGCTGCGTCTCGGGCTTTTCGCGCGGCGGCCACTTTTTCTCGCCCCACTTGAATTGAAATTTCAGGTGATAATTCGTGAACGACTCGGCGGAGCGCAGTTCACCGAAGACCTGACCCGAGATGCGAATGGCGGGGCGGCCATCGACGCTGGGCACGACGGTGAAAACACCGAGGGGATCGCGGTTGGCGCCGATGTCCTGCGTGTAGTTGCCCTTGGCGTCGCGCGGGAGACCGGGGACATCGTTGGAGGCGTGCGGCTTGCTGAGGTAGGTGGACCAGCCGGAGAGGTCGTTGCCATTCCACAGCGAGCGCCAGTCGCCTTCGGCTGCGACGGCACGAGACACGAGCACAGCGAAAGCGAGCAGCCAGAGGGGGTAACGCATGGTGTCGGCGACTTTGGGCGCGCCACGGCGGACGGCAACGCGGTTTTCGTGTTATGCCAACACGCCGAGCGGGCGACGCTCACTGTAGCTTAAGCGGCAGCGCGCGGATGCGGGCCATCAGGCTGTCGAGCGAGGCACTCGTATGCTGGTCGGCGATGGCATCGCCGGTGCGGATGGTCTGTTGGGCAGAGACATCCTTGGGGACGGCGCAATAGTCGCTGTTGACCATGATGCCGAGGAGTTCGCCGGACTTGCTCAACACGAGGTCGCCGCGCGAGGGAGCGAAGTCGCCGAAGAGACGTTTGAAGAGGCGATTATCGACGCGGACGAAACCAGGCTGTGAGGCATCGAGTTTGAAGCCGACCTCGCCGTAGCCCTTGCCGCCGCCGCTGATGAGGACGGCCTCGGGGAATTTGAAGGGATCGGCGGCGAGCGTGTAGATTTTCGCGCCGAGCAGCGGAGCCTGCGCGGGATCGATGGGGAGGACGACGACGCGGGGGTCCTGCGCGAGGAATTGCACGGACGGGACGACGCCGCGATAGGACGGACGGGCGAGCTCGACGGTGAGTTTTTCCCAATCGAAATTATTTTCGCTCGGCGGGAAGACGGTGTCGGCGGCGTGGAGTAACGCGTAGACGCGCGTGCCGTCGGTGAAGAGGACGGTCTTGGTCTGCTTCGTCTTGTTGGTGGTGCCGAAGACGCCCTTGCGCGAGGCGGTGAAGGTGGCGTCGACGCGATTCGCGAGGAAGTCGCTAAAGAGGACGTTGGCGTTGATGGGGCGGTTGTCGCGAATCTCCTTTGTGAGTTCGCCGGATTTTTCGGCGAGTTGGCCGACGCCCTGCGCGAGCTGCGTGGCCGTCTCCTGGACCTTGGCGCGCTCTTCGCGCTCAGCGGCGACCTGCGTCTCGAGGGTCTTCTTGGTATCGAGGAGGTTTTTCTTTTCCTGCTCGCCGACGACGACGGCGAGGGTGAGGCCCTCGATTTGTTTGCGGGAGTCGGCCTGGGCTTTTTCGAGGGCGGCGAGGGCCTTGGCCTGGCGCTCGGCCTCGGCGCGCTTTTCGGCGAGTTCGCGCTGGAGCTGGGCGAGTTGCTCCTTGGTCATCGCGGCATCCTGCGAGGCGGCGGCGACTTTTTTCGAGAGATCCTCGGCGTTGCGCTGCGTCTCGGTGAGCGTGGTGGTGAGCGACGACTTGTCCTGCGCGAGCTGGGCTTTCTCGGCTTGGAGGGCGTTGAGACTTTGCTCGCGGGCGGCGAGGGCATTGGCGCTCTCGGCGAGTTTTTGGGCGAGCTGGTCGCGCGTCGTCTTTTCGTCGACGAGCGAATCACGCATGGCGGCCACGAGGTCTTGATCCTTGGTCGCGGCGTTGGCGGCGAGTTCGGGCACGGGCGGCTGCTGCGCGCGTGCGGGCTCCGCCTTCTCCCAACGCGTGAGCGCAAGGAGATTCAGCAGGAGGAAATCGCAGAGGATGAGCAGCAGGGTGCGATTCATGACGCGTAGACGCGACCCTCAGCCTGGGCCTCGATGATGAGTTCGCGCTTGTAGGAGCGCACGTGGCGGATCTTCACGAGCGCGACGCACGTGATGCCGAAGAGATTGGAAGCATACGCGGCGAGCAGATCGGGCTCGATCACGCGCAGCACCTGCAGCACGAGCGCGGTGGCCGTGCCGGCGATGCCAAGATAGAGACCACCGTCGAAAAGGTTTTCCTCATTCTCCATGAGGCGGAGGCGGACGAGCGGCGAGACTGGCTGCCTGGCCACGTCGCGGATTTTCACAAGGCAGATGAAATACATCGCGACCTGAAGGGCCGCGAAACAACCGATGGAGATGAGCGTAGAGGTATGCATGGTGGCGGCGGGTTGAGAATTTTCGGGGGCGGCGGCATCGGCCGTGGCGACGAGGACAGGGAGATTGAGGTTGAGCTGGTATTCGGAAGGAGGGGCGGCTTGGACGAGGAAGGGCTCGGTGAGCACGATCACCATGCCCGCCAGCAGCAGAGACAGCAGTCCGCTGCGCATGTGCGGCAGAGCGCCCGCCGGGAGGCGAAGATCGCGCGGCAGGACGATCAGCCGATCCAAGCCAAAGAGGACCAACCAGACGGCGACGATGTAGCCGAGGTACTTGATGGCCAAAGTGAGCTGCGGGTGCTCCAGCGAGAAGGCCGACACGAACTCCAGCGCGGGGCCGGCGGTGTGATTGACGGGCAACTGGCGACTGGTGAGCAAGCGCACGGCGCCCTGCCCGTAGGTCAGTGCGAGACGGAGATCGGCGAGGCCGGATTTGCCGTACTGGATGAGGTAACTCGCGACATGGTCGGCAGACTCGGAGAGGAGCGCGGCGGCGTAGATGAGCGGCAATTCGTCGGGCGTGACGCGCGCGAGCTGGGCAAACTCGCCGACCGTCTTCGTGCTCTCAGCGCGGCGCATCAGCTCGGAGAGTTGGGTCCAGTCGAGGCGACGGCCGAGCGAAAGGAGATCAGTGAGAAACACTTCCATCTCACCCAGTTGTTTTTTATCGAGCGCGGTCTCGGCGAGCGTGCGCACCTCACGTTGGAGCGCGGGCGACAGGCGCTCGCCTTGATAGAGGAGGCCGGTGAGCAGGATCAGCGCGTCGAGCGGCTGGCCGCCGGCGCGAGTGGCGGGGACGAAACGGCCGGTGGACTGGAGATCGCGCAGCGCGAGGACGGACTGCACGCCGAGCGAGCCGGTGTTGGCGAGGTAGGCGCGGAGCTTGTTGCGCGAGGACTCGGCGATGAAAAATGTGAGGATCGGTGTGCTCGCGCGGCGGCCGGTGTCCTTGCGCAAATCGAAAAGCGGATCGAGAAACGGATCCCAGCCGCCCCACGCGATGAGCGCGGGCTGTTTCGAAGCGAGCGTGCCGAGCGTGACATCGAGCGCGGGCGCGCGCGGATCGCCGGAGGCCTTGGCCGCGGCGAGGAAGAGCGAGGCCGGGCCGATTTTTTCCAAGTCCACCAAGTCGCGCCCGTACGCCCCAAGCGTGGGAGTGCGCTCACCAGCGGCGCGCAGCAGCGCGGGGCTGAGCGATTTCAAATTGGCCGGCACCATCCACGCCAGCACGCCGACCACCAAACCCGCGAGGACGAGCAGGAGGGACGGAAATGGCCGGGGGGAGATGGCCGCAGACTCGCGCATCTGAATTGAAGTATTGGTTTGCGGGCGCGAGAGGCACTCTCACGCTAATTGCAATACCGACCGATGTCCTTGCGAATTGTTCACTACAACGACCCCATCCTCCGTAAAAAAGGCGCGCGCGTGGCGACGTTTGATGCGTCACTCCAGCGACTTTCGAAAGAAATGATCCTCACGATGCACGGCGCGGCGGGCATCGGGTTGGCAGCGCAGCAAATCGGCCTCGCCCTCCAAGTGTGCGTGATCGACCTGCGCGAGGCGGACCAGGATTTCACGTGGAATCTCGATGGGGTGAAGCCGCCGCTCGACCTGATCATGCCGATGACGCTCGCGAATCCCGAGATCACCTTCGCTCCCGGCACCGAGACTTATCTCTACGAAGAGGGCTGTCTCTCGTTTCCTAAAATTCGCGGTGACGTGCCGCGCCCCGATGCGATCACGGTGAAATACCAAGATGAGCACGGCGTCGGGCATGTGCTGAAATGCGACGGCCTCTTTGCCCGCTGCATCCAGCACGAGACGGATCACCTCAACGGCGTGCTCTTTATCGACCGCATGGACAAAAAAGTCCGCGGCAGTGTCGATGACGCCGTGAAGACGCTCGCGAAGGCGACGCGCGAAGAAACCAAAACCACTTCCTCCCCATGAGCCAAAAAGCAGACGGCATGAACTATGCACCGCAGGGCAAGCCCAGCCCGGTGGTAAAACCCGGCGAGTTTACCTTTGCCGCGGCGCATCTCGACCACGGCCATATCTATGGTCAATGCAACGGCCTCCTCGAGGCCGGGGCCGATCTGAAATGGGTGTACGATCCGGACCCGAAGAAGGTGGAGGCCTTTGCCGCGAAGTATCCGCAGGCCAAGGTGGCGCGCTCGCTCGACGAGATCCTCGCGGACGACTCGGTCAAACTCGTCGCCGCCGCGGCGGTGCCTTGTGATCGCGGTCCGATCGGCTGCCGCGTGATGCAAGCGGGCAAGGATTACTTTACGGACAAGACGCCGTTTACCTCCCTCTCGCAACTCGACGAAGCCAAGGCCGTCGTCGCGCGCACGAACAAGAAGTACATGGTGTATTTCTCCGAGCGCCTGCACGTGGAAGCGGCGATGTACGCGACCGATCTCGTGGCGGGCGGCGTAATTGGCAAAGTCATCCAAGTGATCGGCCTCGGGCCGCATCGCCTCGGCAAGGCGGGACGCCCGGCGTGGTTCTTTGAGAAGGCAAAATTCGGCGGCATCCTCACCGATATCGGCAGCCACCAGTTCGAACAGTTTCTCACGTACACGGGCGCAACGGATGCGACCGTGACGCAGGCTGCAGTGGGTAATTTCGCGAATCCGGACAAGCCGGAGTTTGAAGACTTCGGCGAAGCCTCGCTGCTCGGTGACAATGGCACCTCGAACTATATTCGCGTGGACTGGTTTACGCCCGCCGGCCTCGGCACGTGGGGCGACGGACGCACCGTGATCCTCGGCACGAAGGGCTACATCGAACTGCGCAAGTACCTCGACGTCGCCCGCGACAAGACGGGCGATAATGTCTACATCGTGGACGATGCCGGCGAGCGACACATCAACGTCACGGGCCAGGTGGGCTTCCGCTTCTTCGGCCAGCTCATCCTCGACTGCCTCAATCGCACCGAGAAGGCGATGACCCAGGCGCACGCATTTAAGGCCGCCGAGCTGTGCCTGCGCGCGCAAATGGCGGCGCGGAAGATCGCGTGAGGTAGTGCTGCCGTGGGAGGGGCTTTAGGCCGCGACTGGAATCGAAACTAGATTCAGTCGGGGCATAAAGCCCCTCCCACAGTTTAAGGCCGCGCGACTCTAACCCTCTTTTTTCCTAGTAACTTTCATGCGCTCGATTGCCACGCGGACGGGAGATGACGGAACGACGAGTCTGCTCTATGGGCAGCGCGTGCCGAAGGATCATCCGCAGATCGAGGCGTTGGGGGCGTTGGATGAACTGAATGTCGCGCTCGGAGCGATCAAGCCGCTGCTCGGTGCGGGACCCAACTCGGGAGCGGGGGCGGAGAATGAGAAGACAGGGCGGCACGCGTTGATCACGACGATGCAGAAAAATCTCGTGGCGCTGATGGGCGAGCTGGCATGCGCGGAGAGCGATGCGGAACGGTACGCGGCGTCGAAATTCGAGAAGGTCAGCGAAGCGGATTTGCAACGCCTCGACGAGGCAGTCGCGGAGTTGGAAGCACGCGGGCTGAAATTCGACGGCTGGGCAACACCCGGCGCGACGGCGCGGGCATCGGCCTACGATACGGCCCGCGTGACGGCGCGGCGAGCGGAGCGGCGGCTGGTCGCGCTGCCCACGCACGGCAAGAGCGTGCGGCCGCTGCTGCATCAGTTTGTGAATCGACTGTCGGATCTACTGTGGCTGCTGGCGCGCGAAGCGGAGCAGTGAGACGGCGGCGGTTGAGTAGGCTGGCGTCTTCGTCGGGCATGGGTGTCATCTAGTACAACCCACGGACGCGCCGGACCGGACAAAAAAATGCGCGGCCTTCTATGGTGCCAGCAACTCGGGGTGGCCGGCGCGCTGGAGGTAGGGGCGCAGGAGGGTCTTGAACTCGGTGGAACCGTCGACGGCGAGGACGCGCGCGATGTGTTCCTTGGCGTGGTCGAGATCGCCGGCACCGGCGAGGACTTCGATGTTTTTCAGCGCGGTGCGGAGAGTCGACCGGATCATGGTTTGCCGCAGATACTCGGCGTTGGGTTGGCCCGTGAGATCGGGACTGCGTTGGATATCGTTTTCGAACTGACGGATCATGTCGGCGTAGGGGCGAGCGCGCAAGGCATCGGCGTAGCGACCGCGATCGGCGAGCGGTTGGAAGAGGAAACGCTCGAAGCGGCTACGGCGGGCGTCACCGGGCGAAAATTGATCGAGCAGCGCGAGGCTGCGGGCGTCGTCGCCCAGATTGCGATTCAGGCCGATGTAGAGGCCGATGGAGTCCAAGTCGGGAGGGGTGGCCGTTACTTGGCGCTCGGCGAGTTCGCGACGCTCCTGCAGGAGGGCGAGCGCCGGGGGATAGGATTTGGCGAGCTCGGCAATCGACGAGAGGAGAAAGCTGCTGCGGACGCCGACAAACGAGGGAGTGACCACCATGCCCTCATCGAGGCACCAGATGTACTCGCGAAGGGCCTCTTCATGCTGGCCGTTTTTCGCCAGCGTCTGGGCGCGCTGGTAGCGATCCTGCACGGCCTGCGCCTCGGGCGGCAGCGCGATGGTGGTGGCGCGAGCGGGCGGCGCGGGCGGTCTGGCGGGGGCGATGAGTGCGGAAGTCGGCGTCGTGGCCTGATCTAGATTCGTGCGGGAAACGGTCGTGGGGGCGGGACGGCTATCGGGTTTAGGCGAAGCCACGAGGGCAGATGCGTCCGGCGCCGGCACATCCTCGACTGGAGACTCCGTCTGGCCCGCTTGATAGATCGCGGTGCCGAGGCCGATCAAGGCCACGGCGCCGAGCGACCCGAGGATGGTCTTGCCCGTGAAGAGGGTCTGCAAGGCCCCGGCACCGATACTGCCGCCGGCGGCAGCCGCGCTGAATGCCGCGCCGGTGATCGAGGCGGCGAGGCCGCTGGGGGCCGCGACGGCGACCTGATTCGCCAAGGCGAGGCCGAGGGCGCCCGTGGTGGAGGTAACGCCGCGTTTGGAGAGGGCGGCATGGAGTTTATCGAGCGCGCGCTCGACGCGCTTACGCGCGGTGTCTTCAGAGAGCCGGAGGGCGTAGCCGATATCGGCGAAAGGCCGCTCCTCAAAAAAGCGCAGGGCCACGGCATCGCGGTCGTCGTCACTCAGGTCGGCCATCGCCTCGTCGAGCACGGGCCGGAGTTTTTCCCAGTCTTCGGCGCGTTCGCCGGCCTGGTGGGTCGGATCGTTCATGAGTTGAGTTTGCTGCTCGCGGGCGCGGCGGCGGCGCTCGGAGCGCACCACATCGGTGCCGGCATACTGGGCACTGCGATAAAGCCAGCCGCTGAGGACCGGGCGCGTCATGAGCGAGGAGGCCTTGCGCGCGAGATCGGCGAAGACCTTTTGCGTGACATCCTCGGCGAGATGGGCATCGCCGCCGACTTGGCGGAGAGCGACGGAGTACACGAGATTGACGCGCCGCTGCACGAGTTCGGAGAACGCCGCTTGGGAGCGGTCCTCGACATAACGGCGAAGCAATTCGGAATCTTCGATCATGAGGTGCGTATATATAACAGGCGCACCGGGCAAAACCGGACAAAAAAAATGCGCGAGTGTGAAAGCGGATGGCGGGGCGCGGCTTTGGGCGCGAGGAGGTGGCGCACGACGCGCCGCGCCCCATTTACGTACTCAATGTCATCCGGTGGCTTAACATCGAAAAGCCGAGGCGCGTGAACGCAGCTTGAGCCCGGATATTGAAATCCCAAACGGTCAATTCGATCGTCGGGTATCCTCGCGCCTCCGCGTTATCTCGCATCGCCTGGAGCATGGCTCGGGCAGCACCACGCCCCCTTGCTTCAGGTCGGACGGCGATTTGGCAGACATCGCAAAATTTTCGCGCCGGCCGAAAGCAGGTGGCGGGCTTATCATGAAATTCGGCTAAAAGATAGCCGACGGGTACAACCTCCTCAGCAAGCAGCCAAAGATAGGCTGACTGGTTGAACATATCGCTAAATGAGCGGGCTACTTCGCCCTCATTTGGCTCAGACTTGAACGTGTCTGGAAGGGCGTCGCTGTGCAAGGAATGCACATGTTTGTTCAGAGCGACGAGGGCCGGAATATCTAACTCGGTTGGTTTTCGAATGGTCATGAGGTTTCGGATTTTTGGAATCCGCCCTCTAGAAAGATTCTAAAAAAAGAAAGCCGCCTAGAGAGGCGGCTTCGGTTTGGGAATGATCGAGGCGCGCCGTTTAAAAAACGGGCGCGTAATAGGACTTCAGGAGTGAAGCGCTTTTGATCATGGAACAGGAATAGACCGTGGAACGATCTTCTCGTCAATATCGAGGCGTTGGCGAGGCGCGGAGGGCACGTCACTTGCGGGCTCACGGACCACTCGCTCACGCTCGCGGCGACCGGAAGCATGTGATCGGTCCTTGAGTCTACATTAGTTGCTTACCAGCGAATTCAGATACAGCTCCAGATGCGTATACCCGTTGGGGGAAATCGTGGCACCATCGGACGGGTTCGTGGGGTTCAGGCCGTGGGCGGTCTCCCATGCGTCGGGCAGGCCGTCGCCGTCGGTGTCGAGCGGGGCGGGTTTTGACTGGAGGACGGGCCAGCCGCCGACCTCGTTTTGGGAATCGAGGGTCTTCCCTTGGCGTTGGCGGACATTGTCGACGACCCGAATATCCACGGCGTCGCGCACGAGCGAAGCGCCGGCGCGGGCGAGGACGAGTTCGAGGGCGGCGGGGGCGGGCTGAGTTTGCGGGAGCGCGGCGCCGAGGGTGGCGGGCGTGTCGGTTTTCCAATCGGTGACTTTGCCGGCGTATTTGTAGCCGGTGTTGGGATTGAGCCAGCGCTTGAAGTCGAGGGCGGCGTAGTTGTCGCGGGTGAAGTCATCGCGGCCCTCGAAGACGTTGCCGCTCATGTGGCCCTTGGCGAGGTCGGGCAGGCTGCCCTTCATCGCGATGGGTTGCTTCGCGGGGTCGGACATCGGGCCGGGAATCCAGACGTTGTTGATACAGTTGATAAAGTGATCGGCGAAATTCGCGGTGCCCGACGTGCTCCAGTTGTAGATGACGTTGTTGCGGAAATCGACGATGTGCTGCGGCGGTTTCTGCGCGCTGCCGAGCGTGGGGTGGCGGTCGCGGCAGGTAGAGATGAGATTATGGTGGAGGGTGATGTCGCCAGAGAGGTCGCGGTAGGAGGCGGCCATGGCGTGCGAGCCCTTGTTGTGCAGGCTGTGATTGAGCGCCTCGCTGATGATGCACCACTGGAGGGTGAAATTGCCGCCGCGGCGCAGGTCGTGCGTGCCATCGATGGCCCAGCTCAGCGAGCAGTGATCGAAGATCACGCGGTCAATATCGTCGGTGTTGACGGTGTCGTCGCCGCCCTTGGCGCCGAGGGGTTTGTTTTCGCCGCCGAGGCGGAAGCGCAGATAACGCACAACCACGTCGTGCGCGTTTTTAATCTGAAACGTGTAATCGCGCAGCGTGATGCCGTCGCCGGGCGCGGTCTGGCCGGCGAGCGTGATGAAGGATTTATCGAGCACGAGCGCGCTCTTGAGCTGGATCGTGCCGGAGAGGTCGAAGACGATGGTGCGCGGGCCGTTCGCGGTTTTGAGGCCCTGACGAAGCGAGCCGGGGCCGGAGTCGTCGAGCGTGGTGACGTGGTAGACGTCGCCCCCGCGCCCGCCCTTCGCGACGCGGCCGAAGCCCTCGGCGCCGGGAAACGCGGGCAATTCATCCGCGGCCCGCGCGGTAGGCAGAGCCAGCGCAGCAACGCAAAGGCTGGGCAAAGCGAAGCGGCGAGTGGAACGGGGGAACCGGGGTAAGTTCATCGGCGGGGTGGATGCGATTCAGGCGCGATCCTCGCTGAGTCGCGAGGTGATTGTAAGCCTCGGGGGTGGATTGCGACCCTAGTCGCATGCCGCCAAACACACTGCCCTCACGCGGCGAGCGCGTGGCAGGCGCGGGCGAGGAAACGATCGGTAATCGCCGGCACCCGCTGGAGGGCGAAGATCGAGCGCGGCTCCCAGAGCATGGTGCGGAGCGGCTCGAGGAAACGCTTCGGGAGATCGGGCTCGGCGACGTTTTGCAAAATCGAAAGCGTCTGGCGCGAGGCGGGCAGGCCCAGCCACTCCAGCACGCCGAAGATGCCGCTGCGCTCGAAGATGGCATTGATCTCGCCCCAGCCGGCGCCGGTGAGACCACGCAGGCTGACGTGCGACGCGAGGAAGGAGGTGAGCGCGGGCGTCTCGGAGAGCACGGCAAGCAGATCGGGGCAGCGGGCGATGACCTGGAGCGCTTCCATGCGGGTAAACGTGAAGCGGAGGAGAAATTCGCGCACCTCGGTCGGGACGAACTCAAGGTACCGGTTCCACGCCTGCGGGCTGCAGGACTGCGCGGCGGACGCCAGCGAGTCCTCGGAAGGAGCGATCACGATCCACTCCTCGCCGTAGAGGCGCTCGAACTCGACGTCGGGCCAGGTGGTAACGCGATACGAGATGCCGAGGTGGGACCAGGAGAGCGCGAGGGGAACGACGCATTTGGGGGTGCGGCGGGCGGTGGCTTTTTTCGAGGAGAAGATCGAGTTCATACGCCTAATTTATCCGCAGGGGTGAGACATTGTCTGGCCCACCCTCAAAATATCTGAAAGAAAACCGTCATGTCCGCCGCCATCGCCACGCCCCGCACCCTCGTCTCCCGCCCGCCGCTCGAGCGCATGATGCGCATCCATGACGAGCTGCGCCGCGGGACGCTCACCAATTGTACGAAGCTGATGAAGGTGCTCGAGGTGTCGCGCAAAACCATCGTGCGTGACATGGCTTTCATGCGCGACCGGCTCGACCTGCCCATCGAGTTCGACGCCCGCATCAACGCCTACCGTTACACGCATCCGGTGAATTCGTTTCCCACGGTCAATGTCACCGAAGGCGAACTCCTCGCGCTGCTCGTCGCGCAACGGGCGCTGCAACAATACCGCGGCACGCCATTTCACCGGCAGCTCGAGATCGCGTTTGAAAAACTCGCCGGCGGACTGCGCGACAAAATTTCATTTTCGCCGACCGACGAATTGCGCGCGGTGTCGTTTAAAAACATCGGCATCGGCAAGACGGACCTCGTGGTCTTCAACGCGCTGAGCAGCGCGGCGCTGCGGCAATTCGAGGTGACGTTTTCGTACCGCAAACCGGGCGAGACGAAGAAGGTGCCGCGCCGCGTGCAGCCCTACCACCTCGCGAATCGCGAAAACCTCTGGTACCTCATCGGCTTCGACCAAGAGCGGAAAGCCCTGCGGACCTTTGCGCTACCGCGCATCGCGGACGTGATGCCCACGAAGGAGACTTTCGTCCGACCGCTGGATTTCTCCCCGGAGAAATTCTTTGCCAATTCCCTTGGCGTGCTCGAGGGCAAGGGCGATCACCGCGTGGTGATCCGCTTTGCGGCCACGGTCGCGGAGCGCGTGCGCGAGCGCGAGTGGCACGAATCGCAGGAACTGCGTGACCTGCCCGGCGGCGCGCTCGAAGTCACCCTGCGCCTCGGCGCGCTCAGCGAGGTGGAGCAGTGGATTCTGGGTTGGGGCGCGGCGGCCGAGGTCATCGCACCCGAGGAATTGCGCGCGAGCATGAAGAAAACGGCGACGGCGCTCGCGAAGACTTACCAGTCCTGACCATGATGCCCTTCACCTCCCCTGCCCTGCTTCGCTGGCTGATGCGCGCCGTCGCTGTCGGACAAATTTGCATCACGCTCGCCGCAGGCCTCACGGCCGGATTCGCGCAAGTCGCCAAACCGCGCACCGGCGCCATCGAGCGCGCGACATTTCACGCGACGGCACTGGAGGGGAATCTCCTCGGTGATCCCGTCGAGCAGCCGGTGCTCGTCTATTTGCCGCCGTCGTACGCGGCTGAGCCGCAACGGCGATTTCCCACGATCTATTTGCTCCACGGGCTCGGGATGCGGCCGGCGGACTGGGAGCGCAGCGGGCCGGGGCATCCGGCGCTGAGCGAGGCGATCACGAGCGCGATCAAACGCGGCGCATTTCCGGAGACGATTGTCGTGTACGCCAATGGCGCGAACGCGCACATGGGCTCGCTTTACATGAACTCGGCGCTGTCGGGGCGCTGGGAAGATGCGCTCGTCCACGATCTCGTCGCGTGGGTGGATGCGCGCTACCGCACCCTGCCGCAAGCGGCGAGCCGGGGAGTGACAGGGCTCTCGATGGGCGGATTCGGGGCGCTGCGATTTGGATTTCTCCACCCGGATGTGTTCAGTGTGGTCTATGCGCTTTCGCCGGCCTTCATCGGCTTCGCGGCGGAGTTTAGCGAGAGCAACCCCACCATGGCCTCGGTGCCCGGCGCGCAGTCTTATCTCGAATTGCAACGGATCGCGGGGACCTCGGGCATTCGCGAAAACTATGCCGGGCTGGTCTTCATCTGCGCCGCCGCGCTCTCGCCGAATCTCGACGCACCGCCGCTGCGGGTCGATTTTCCATTTGTCACACGTGACGGGCGCGCGGTGCGCAACGAAACGGTCTATGCGCGCTGGGCGGCGGCGATGCCACTCACGATGCTCGACGCTCAACTCGCGAATATTCAGAAGCTGCGCGGTATCGGCTTCGATGTCGGGACGAATGATCACTTTCGCCACATCCCGGTCACGGTGCGTGCGCTGGACAAGGCACTGACCGCGCGCGGTATCGCGCATTCGTTTGAGGAGTTCGACGGCGGCCACACTGATCAGGCGCAGGAACGGCTGGTCGAGCATGCGCTGCCGTTTATCGCGAAGCGGCTGATGACTGCGCCGGATAAAAACTGACGGGGCTAATCGGTTCGCAAGAACTCCTCCGTAGAGGGTGTACAAAACGGAATAAACCGAGAGGTCTAAAGCATGCGGATTTTGCCTTTGAGGCCCAAATCCCTGATCTGTTGGCCGATCTCTTTCGTCACTTGCCGGAATTGGTCGAGATTAGGCGATTGCGTGCGCGTAACCCAAAAGAGGGTAAAATTAAATTCGACGTTGGAACCGCGGCGCAGGCTCGACAGTTGCTGACGCAGCAACGCCGGGGCGAAAGCCTGGCCCTCCAGTAAAACGTCGCCGCCGGGGTTGATTGAGAACGAAAGCCGCATATCGACGTTTACCTCGGTCTCGAGGTCTGCGAGCGCCTTTTCGCTGCGCTCGATTCTCTCACGCGCGTCCTGAAGCTCTCGCCGCAGCCGCAGGACCGCAGCGCGCTCGCCCTGCAGGCGGGCGAACTCATCGGGGGCTATTTGCGCGGCGCGGAGGCGCCCGTTTTCCACGCGCAACTTCGCCAACCCACCCTGCTGCTCGCGCAGGAGCACGACCTCCGCGCGCAACGCGTCGGTCGACTGTCGTTGCAGCCAAAGCAAAGCCCCAGCCACGAGGCCCAGCGCCAGGAGCAGGGCGGTGATGAATCGAGCGATCTTCACGCGCGGTGCGACTTATTTGGTTTCAAACCGGATCGGCACCTTGAGGACGCTGTTGACCGCGCGGCCGTTTTTCTGGACGGGGTCGAACTTCCACTGGCTCACTGCCTCCACCGCCGCATCGCTCAGCAGCGTGCGCGCCTCTTCCAGGTTGACCGGCCTCCCCGTGCGGTCGACGCCCTTGTCGATCCCTTCAAGGACAGTGGTGTCGGCGGCCACGTTTTGCGCGTTGCCGCTGGTGTCGACGATCAACTGGACGACGACGGTGCCCGTAATGCCCGCGTCGCGCAAGGCTTGCGGGTACTTGGGCCGCGTCTGCACGCGCGGGCGCGGTTGCGCCTCAGCCTCGATCACACTGAGCGCGCCAGTGTTAGCCGCGACGAGCTTGGCTTTAGCGCGCGCGGTCGCCTGTGCAACAGTCTGTGCGCGGGCATTGAGCCCGGCGGCTTCGCTCTGCAGAGAGGAAAGCACGACGCCATCGCCGCGCATCTCGGCGACTTCCGCTGCGGCGCGGGCGAGGCGCGCATTTTCCGCGCGGAGCGTTTCCATCTGGCTGTAATCTTGGCGAAGGGCGGCGACTTCCGAACGGAGCTGCGCATTGGTTTGGGCTTGAACGGCCAAGCCGGTCGCACCCGCCACCGCGAGCGCACCGCTGATCCCGAGTTGTAGTTTAGACATGGACATAAAAGTCACCCACACGCCGCCGGCCGCGGTGCCCGCAGCCACCGCGCCACCGCTCGCCAGCGCCACGCCCGTCACGGTGGCGGCGAGGCCCACGGGGGCGGCAGCCACGGCGTGTCCGCCGAGTGCGACCGCGAGCGCGGCGGCGGAGGATTTGACGCCGCGTCGGGCGAGGAGGCCGTGGAGTTTATCGAGGGCACGCTCGACGCGCATGCGGGCGGCGTTGCCACTCAGGCTCAGGCGCTCGCCGATATCGGCGAAATCGCGGCCCTCGAAATAGCGGAGTAAAATCGCCTCGCGATCCGCCTCGGCCAACTCGGCGAGCGTCTCGTCCAGGACGGGGCGGACGCGCTCCCAGTCCACTTTCGCCGTCGTTTCGCCCAGCATTTCATTCATGGTGTGTGCCTCCCATTCGCGCGCCTGCCGCCGCCGCTCGCCGCGCACGAGTTTCGCGGAGGCAAAGCGCGTGCTCGTGAAAAGCCAGCCTGCCAGCACGCGATGCCGCGCGACCTCGCCGGCTTTGCGCGCAAGATCGGCGAAGACGAGCTGCGTGACGTCCTGCGCGAGGTGCGCGTCGCCATTGACCTGCCGCAGCGCCGCCGAGTGCACGAGATTCACGTGTCGCCGGACCAGTTCCGCAAAGGCCGCTTCCGAGCGGGTCTCGGCGTAGTCGCGAAGGAGTTGGGCGTCGTCACTCATGGCGTGGATCATCTCTTAGCACCCGCAGATTCTGAAAGCGCACACTATTTCAGG
The DNA here is from genome assembly GCA_965227745.1 of Opitutaceae bacterium. Classification (GTDB taxonomy): domain Bacteria; phylum Verrucomicrobiota; class Verrucomicrobiia; order Opitutales; family Opitutaceae; genus GAS368. The sequence continues at coordinate 3,013,780 of OZ245769.1, forward strand.
GCGGGCGGCATGCGACTACTGACATAGGGGTGTCACTGGGGCGTGATAGGGTCGGCTCCGTCGGCATCCACCACCTACCCACTTACATCGTCACGTCCCTCCTCACCCATGAGCTCCGCCAATTCCGTTAACAACCTCCGCCTCGACTACATCGAGTTTACAACGCGCGATGTCGCCGCCGCGAAGCAGTTTTACACCGCCGCCTTCGGCTGGGTCTTCACCGACTATGGCCCGGACTACACGAGTTTCCACGATGGGCGGCTCTCCGGCGGTTTTTACGCCGATCCGGATGCTCCCGTGACGACGAAAACCAATCCGCTCGTCATCCTCTTTGCCACCAATCTCGAGGACGCAGAAGCACGCGTGAAAAAGGCCGGCGGGAAAATCGTGAAGCCCAGCTTCGAATTTCCCGGCGGCCGGCGCTTTCAGTTTACCGATCTGAATGGGCTCGAACTGGCGGTATGGAGCGACCGTCGCGCGGATGGGACGACGATCGCGTAAATCCGCGTCTTACTTTTCGCGCTCGATCAACTCCACCTCGTAGCCCTCGGGTGCGTCGATGAAAGCGATCATCGAGCCGCTGCCGGTGGGCGTGGGGCCGTCGCTGAGCTGAAAGCCCTTTTTCTCGATGGCCTTGGTAAAGGCCGTGAGGTCCTCCACTTCGAAGGCGAGGTGCATCAGGTCGGGCTGTACCTGCACGGGCGGCGAGCCGGGCGGCATCTGGCAGATCTCGATTTCCTCGTCGCTGTTGGGCGTGGCGAGAAACACGATTTGCGCGCCGCGCGGCGAGATGCTACGGCGGGCGACTTTCAGCTCGAGGGCTTGCTCGTAGAATTTCACGGTGCGCTCGAGGTCGTTGACGCGCATCCGGGTGTGGAGAAGTTTTTTGACCATGGCCATAAAAGTAGGGGGACGAGCGCCGGCCTCAATCCTGGGCTTGGCCGCCGCCGCGCGGCTCAGGGCGGAAGCGGGCGATCATTTTGTCGAGGCTGGCGCGCGACTCCGCGCTGGCCTCGCAGAAAATCGCCAGGCGATCCGCGAGGTCGGCAGTGGCGACGGCGAGTTCGATTTGGTGGGCACAGAACGCAGCGTCCATCGGAGCGACGAAGCCGAGTTCGATCCGGATGCGCGGATTCACCTCGCGGGCGGCGGCGATGATCTTGGCCACGGCGGCGCGATAATCGGCGGGCGAATCGTGCAGCCGGGAGCTCGCGCAAATCGTGAAAATATCCGCGCTGCGGACGAGGTCCGCGACGTTGGAGAGGGTGCGCAGGTCGCGCTCGTCGAGACCCACGATCAAGGGCAAGCCTAAGGACTTGGCCTGATCGGCCACTTGGGTCGCAAGGCCGCGCAGCGTGGGCGTCGAGGGCAGATGCGAGGGGATAAACACGAGGCCACGGGCGCCGGCGATGTTTTCGCGGTGCGTCTGGCCGAGGCTGATATCCTGTCCCTCGTAGATCCATACCTGGCCGCGACTCACGCCCAGACTGGCGACGCGAAAATTGAGTTTGAGCGCATCCGTCGAGGCGACCACCAACGCATCCTCTGGGCGCGCGAAGCGGTTGAAGGTGGGCACGAAGCCGGCGTCGCGAACTTCGAAGCGGGGATAAATTGTCAGAGGCAGAGCCTGGACTTTTTCCTCCGAGGCAGAAGGCGTGGCCGCGGACGCAAAACAACCGGTGGCAAACAGCACCGCAAGGGCGAGCAAGTGGCGGGGTTTCATACGAACAAGGAAGTGCTTTCCCCGAAATCCGCAACGCCAAGCGGCGCGATGAAAGTGGATTTGCGCCCACGGAGAGTGGTCGCTTACGATCACCGCCATGCCTCTCGATCTCGCCGCCATCCAAGCCGCGCATACTCGCATCCGCCCGTACATCACGCGCACGCCAGTTCTCACCAATGCACGCCTCGATGCCGCGTGCGGCGGGGCGCTTTTTTTCAAGTGCGAGAATCTGCAAAAGGTCGGCGCCTTCAAAGCCCGTGGCGCGACCAATGCCGTTTTTTCGCTGACGGACGCCGAGGCGGCGCGCGGGGTCGCCACCCACTCCTCGGGGAATCACGCGGCGGCACTCGCCCGCGCCGCCCGGCTGCGCGGCATTCCCGCGTACATCGTGATGCCATCGAATTCGGCCAAGCCGAAGATCCGCTCGGTGGAGACCTACGGTGGGAAGATCACATTTTGCGAGCCCACGCAGGCGGCGCGCGAGGCAGCTTGCCACAAGATCATCGCGGAGACCGGCGCGGCGCTCGTGCATCCCTTCGAGGATGAGCGCGTGATCGCCGGCCAAGGGACGGCGGTCGTAGAGTTGATGGAGGACATACCCAATCTCGACCTCATTCTCTGCCCGGTGGGCGGCGGCGGGCTGTTGAGCGGGACGGCGGTCGCGGTCAAAGCGTTGCGGCCCCAGACGCGCGTGGTCGCCACCGAGCCGGCCGAAGCGGGAGATGCCGCCGACTCGTTTCGGGCGGGCAAGGTCATCCCGCTCCAGAAGCAAAACACGATCGCGGACGGCCTGCGCACCACGATCGGCGCGCCGAATTTCGCCGTGATGCAGCAGCATGTAGATGAGGTCGTGACAGTGAGCGAATCCGCGATCGTCGCGGGCATGCGGATGATCTGGGAGGCGGTGAAAATCGTCATCGAGCCCTCGGCCGCCGTGCCGTACGCCGCGATCATCGAGCAGCGCGTGAATGTCGCGGGCCTGCGCGTGGGCATCATCCTCAGCGGCGGTAACGTGGACCTCGATGCGTTGCCTTGGATGAAGAAATAACGCGCGCTGCGCTACGACCTGAAGCGATCGGACGTCGAGCGTGGAGCGGATGTCCTGACGGTCCGCCCGGGGGTCGGACCCTACCCGCAGAGCCTGATCGGGCGAACGGGAGGGAGAGCGCGATGTTGACCTCTCGAACAGGAAGGAAACGACGAGGTTGATATCCAGAGCGGCGGGGCCGGTCGAACTGGCTTACAAGGGGCGGTGATGGTTTTACTTTAACTGCGCGATCTGCATCGATTGGAGGCGTTCATCCGTCTCTCTGATATTCCCCCCTGCCCCAACCTATGCGCCGTTTCCTCACTGCCCTGCTCTCTTTCACCCTGCTCGCGGCTGCGTTCGCGGCGGACGCCAAGCCCACGCTCTACCTCGTGGGCGACTCGACGATGGCGAACAAGCCGCTCGATCTCCCGGAGCGCGGCTGGGGCATGGCGCTGCCGAAGTTTTTCACCGAGGGCATCGCCATCGACAACCATGCGATGAACGGTCGGAGCACGAAGAGCTTCTTCGACGAGGGCCGTTGGGAGAAAATTTTGGGCACGCTGAAGGCCGGGGACTTCGTGATCGTGCAGTTCGGGCACAATGACGAAAAGGTCGAGGACCCGAAGCGCGGCACCGATCCAGCGACGACCTTTCGCGACAATCTCCGCCGCTACATTCGCGAGACGCGCGCCAAGGGAGCTTCGCCCCTGCTCGCCACACCGGTCGCGCGCCGGAAGTTTACCAACGGGAAACTCGTCCCCACGCACGGCGCCTATCCCGACGCGGTGCGCGCCGTCGCCGCCGAGGAGAAGGTGCCGCTGCTGGAACTGGAAAAGGCGACGGAGAAGTGGCTCGCGGCCGAGGGCGACGAGCCAACCAAGAAGTACTTCATGTGGATCGAGGCGGGCAAATACGCGAAGCTCCCCGAGGGCCGGAAGGATGATACGCACTTTGTCGAAGCGGGCGCGACGAAGGTCGCCGAGCTGGTGGCGGCGGAGATCCGGGCGCAGAAGCTGCCGCTGGCGAAGTGGCTGAAGTGAGCGCGGAAGCGCCTCGGTGATCTACAGCCGGAGCGGGCGGTGAGAGGGTGCGACGAACGTTTCGATCTGTTACCGCAGTGCGCTGGATGTAGTTGCGAGCAAGCTCGCCACCCACGGAACGGCAACCCGAGGCGCCGTAAGTGGGCGAGTTGAAAACCTATCCGGCAAGCCTACGTCCTGAAGACGGCGCTCGGAGATCGCCGTCCACCTTTCGGGCTCACTCCAAGTGAAACACTTCCTTCAGGCCCGTGGAGACGGGGCTGTGGTCGGGATTGGAGGGCATGACGTCGCCCATGTGTTTCCACCAGCGCTGGCAGACTTCAGTCTGCGCGATGGCGGCCCAGCGGGCTTCGTCTTCGACCTCGGCGTAGGCAAAGAGCTGGCGGGTCTCCTCGTGAAGGAAGATTGAGTAGTTGTGCACGCCGTGGGCCTTGAGCACGGCGGCGAGTTCTTCCCAGATGGGCTGGTGCCGGCGGGCGTACTCCGCCTCGTGCCCGGCGTGAACACTCATCACAAAGGCTTTTCGAATCATGGGAGCTTGGGCAGGTAGGATGAGTCGACGGGCTTGGCCGGAGCGGCGGGGGCAGTAGCGGGCGCGGGGGCCGCGTCGCGCTCGAGGGCCTGCTCCAGCAGCTCGAAGCGCGTGCGGGTGGCCTGATCGCGGGACACCTTCTGGCCGTGCTTAACGAGGATCATGGCTTCCTTGGTAAAATTGTGGGCGACCGCCAAGATCGTCGCCTGCATCACGAGGTTTGTGCTGCGGGGAAAGGTCTGCACGCCCTCGAGCACGACATTGAATTGGTCGCGGGTGGGGGCGACGGCGGATTGATTCCACGTCTCGGCAATCAGCGTGTAGACAGCGGCCATCGGGGGCTTTTGCGTACGGGCCACGAGGAGCGGCTCGAGCACTTTTTTGACCTGCGCCTCGCTGAGCTTTTCGCCGGCGGCGGGCTTGGCCTTGGCCTCGTTGAGGCGGAGTCCGGCCAATTCCAGATAAGCGCGGGGACGCTCGACCTTGGCGGTGGCGGCGGCCTCGAGGAATTTGCGCGCGCGGTCATCGTTGCCGGCGAGCTTTTCATCGAGGCCGAGGGCCGCGAGGAGTTGCGGGTCGCGCTCGCCGCGGATGTAGGGCGCGATGAGCATATTGTGGGCTTGCTCGCCGTGGCCGCCGAGGCGGAGGGCCGTGCCAACGATCCGCCCCACTTCAGCATCGGTCGCATCGCGGATGGTAAAGGGCGGGGCGTCGGGCAATTGGTCTTTCTTCGTCTTGGCGGTGTACTGCATCGCCTTGTAATTGGTGAAGCTGATGTAGCCGCGCAGCTCGAGGGCCATCTCTTTGTAGGTCTTGCCGAAGCACTCCTTGAACAGGGCTTCATTGGCCGTCTCCGTGCTCGAGCGGGCGATGTATTTCACGAAGCCCTTTTGGTACTTCATGTTTTGCCCATAGAGGCACATGTGCACCCAGGCGTAGCACTGGGCTTCCCAATACGTGCCGCGCTCCTTGGAGAGGTCGGGGATAAATTGGTCGAAGGGGATGATCGCGTGCTGCGCGAGGCGCTGATTGAAATCGGTTTCGGTCATGTTGCCGAAACCGTCGCCGAGCTGGGCGAAGTTGATCCACTTCTTGTTTACATCGATCTTGGAAAAGAGCTGCACCAGGCCCTCCATGAACCACGCGGGGGCCTTGTCGCCACCGTGGCGGCGGATGAGGGAGCGGAAGTACTCCTTATAAAAGCCGCGGTAAGGATCGGCCTCCTCGGTGGTCGCGTCTTCGAGGGTCAACTCGGAGAGCACGAAATCCACCACGATGGCGCCGCGCTCGGCATCGGGGAGAAAGATGCCATTGGTGCGGTAGCGGGCCTCTTCGCGGTCGGCCGGGATGAAGCGGTCGAAGCCATTGCCGCGGCCGACGAGAATCAGGCTGGTGGGAACGGCGACATCCGGCGTCGCGAAGCCGGGCATGATCGCATCGATGCCCGCCTGCAACAGGAAGAAGTCTTTGACGAAGCGGGTGGTCTCGCGGGCCGAGACGGTCGAGAGCACTTCATAGCCGGGGAGGCTGGTGTAGCGCCACTTCTCCGGCTGGGGGAGAATGCGGCTGTCGGTGACTTCAAACTTCGGCAAGACCTCCGCTGGTTCATCCATCACCGGCTTCATGTCCGGTTTTTTATCCGCCGCCCACCCGACCGCGCCCGCCAGCAAAAACAAACCGGAAGCAGCGAGACGACGGGACCGGAGAAACTGGAGCGGAGCATTCATGACGGGAGTGGGTTGAGGGGAGGCATCCTTTTCGTCACCGCTTGGGGGCGGGGGTTCCGGCGGCGGCAGCGGGCGGCGGGGGTGGCATCGTGGCTTTGAGTTGCTCGAACATCGTCTTACCTTTGGGGTCGGCGATCCGGATGCCGTGGTCCACCAAGGGATAAGCCACATCGAGCATGTCGGCTTGGACGCTGAGCTGCGTGGTGAGATACAGCAGGCGAAGACGAGTCGGGAAGCGCTGCACACCCTCGACGAGATAGATCACGTCTTCCTTCTTCGGAGGCACGCCGGCCCGGGCCCAGGTATCGGCCATGAGTTCGTAAACTTCGGGCATCGCCGGCGGCTGCGCGCGCGCGGTGAGCAACAGGCTATTGATCCCCGCGACCTGCTCCGCAGACAGGGCCTGGCCGGCGCCGGGCTTGGCGACGGCGGCATCGAAACGGATACGGGCGAGGTCCAAATAAACGCGGGGGCGCACGACCTTTTGAGCGGCGGCGGCCTCGAGGATCTTGCGACCGCGCACCTCGTCGCCATTGGCGCGATCATAGAGGCCGAGCGCGGCCAGCAAGCGCGGATCGCGCTCGCCGCGGCGGTAGGGGACGGAAAGTTCGGTGCCGGCCTTCTCCTTGTATCCGGCGAGCAAATACGCCTCGCCCTTGATGCGGCCCACCTCGGCCTCGGTGGCATCGCGCAGGACCATCGCGGGCCCGGAGCCGAGCTCGGCGGAGCCCTTCTTCAGGTAGTACTCCTTGGCCTCGTAGTTGGTGAAATCGATGTAGCCGCGCAGTTGCATGGCCATTTCCTTGAACGACATTTTGAAGCAGTCCTTGAACACCTCCTCGGTGATCGGCTCCTTGACGGCGCGCTGGAGGAGCTGGGCAAACGGCTTCTGGTACTTCTTGCCCGTCTGGTAGAGGCACATGTGGACGAAGGCGTAGGCCTGCTTCGCCCAAACATTATTGCCGAGGGGATTGAGGGCCTCGGGGGAATCGTGCGTCACGGCGAAGAAGTCCTTGAGCGGGATCAGCGCGCGGCGTTTCAGCGCGGCGTTGAAATCCACATCTTCCGCCGGCGCACCGGGGACGCCTCCGCCGCCATCATCGCCGCCGAGCGCGGCGTTGGCCATCATCACCAGGCCCTGCGCGGCGGAGGGGAGGTTGGGATCCTCGACCTTGCCAAAGAGGATGTACTTCGGCTCGACCTTCATCGCCATGATGATCTGCGCCATGCCCTCCTCAAACCATGCGGGCAGGCGGGGCTCGCTCCGGCTCAGGAGGTAGTGGACGTACTCGCGATAGAGGACCTTGTCGTGGTCGACGGACAAGATGCTGGAATCGGTGCCGGTGGAGGCATCGTCGGTCGTATCGTAGGTGAGAAGATTCAGCGTGGTGGCCTGGAGGTCGATGAGGATGGCGTTCTGCTCCTTGCCTTTGAGGAAAATGCTCGCGGTCACTTTTGCCGTATCCCCCTGGTCCTTTTTTGGGAGGAAGGTTTCGAACTTGTTGCCCTTGCCGCAGAGGATCAGCGAAGTCGGGAGACCGGGACGCTCGGGCATCGGCCAGACGGCGGTGAGGGCGTCGCGGAACATCGCAAAATCCTTGATGAGCCGCTTCGTCGCCTTGTCAGACGCATTGCTCAGCACCTCGAAGCCAGGGATCTCGCCGTAGCGCCAGGCCTCGGGCTCGGGGAGCAGCTTGCTGTCCGTGACTTCGAATTTCGGCAGCTCCACGACGGGGCCGGTGGGAGCCTTGTCCTCGGCGGCGAGCAGCGACGAGCCGAGGGCGCTCACCGCCAGCAAACAGGCCGACAGCAAACGACGAAACAGGGGTGAAAGGAAACGATTCATGCGAGGGTGAAGACGGGCGGGGCGGGGGCAAGGTTTCGACGCAGGGGCCGACCCCTGCCCTAGACGAAGTAGGACAACACCCCTAGCTAAACCCACCACTGCCCTCGGCGCTATCTTAAAGCGGCCCGATGCCACGCTTATATACAATAATGGCTGCAGGTTCAGAAAGCGGGCCGGCGCCTTACGCCGCCCACTTGAGCAACACGACGAACAGCCCGATGATCGCACCCGAGACCGCGCAGCAAATCAAGAAGCCGACGGTATCGACCTTGTCCCATTTACAGAATTCCCAAGTGGAGTGAGGAAAGAGTTTAGTGTGGTCGAAACGGCCCGGGTTGAGGCGGGTTTGCTCCATCGCGGCAGCTTCCAACTCCGGGGTGTCGCCGACGGGAGTTTTCATCTTGCCGTAGAAGAGATCGACGCGGGCCTTGTCGGTCGGGCGGGTGAGATAGCTGACCAGAAAGAGCATGAGAAACGGAAAGGCTCCGTCGAAGTAGAACGTCGCGGCCTCCCGGCTCTGCGGGGCGAGTTCGCCTACCTTGAGACCGAATTTATCGAGCACCCAGCACTCGAAATTAAAGCGGCCGCGCCCCTCGAGCGCGCTGGCGGGGTCGCTGGGGTTGATGCGGACGAGTTGCTTCCAGTACACGGGAACCGGTTTGCCGTCCGCACTGGTGGACATCGCGGTGAGCGAAGGCGCTTGGCGGACGGCTTTGATATCCGCCGCGATGTTCGGGATCGAGAGGATCGCGATGACCGTGAGGATGACCGACCACCACACGGCCTTGGCGGTTAGCCGCCGCCAGAAGAAACTCGTGAGGATCGCCGCGCCAAAGGGCACATTGACCGTGAGGACGAGCTTCACGATCGATTCCACATCGCCCATCAGCTCCGCCGAGAGCACACCGAGCGCGAGCACCACCACGATGGTCCAGCGCGCGGCGGTGACGGCCTCCTGCTGCGTGGCGTCGGGCCGGAAGTGGCGATAGAAATTGCGCACGAAGAGCGACGAGATCGCGAGGGCCTTGGCGGCGAGCGTGGACATCGTGCCGGCGAGCACGCCGGCGAGCATGAGACCGATCAGGCCCGGGCCGAGGAGCCGGTTCGACATCGCGCCCCACACGATATCCGGATCAGCCAGACCGCCGACGCCGAAGAGCGCGATGGCGATGATGCCGGCAAACGCCCAGAGAATAATCATGAAGCGCTTCAGGTAATTTCCCGTCACACCCATGCGCGCGGCGAACTCGTTTTTCGCCGAGCCGGCGATGCCCATGTTGTGACTCAGGCCGCCGTTTTGCACGATGCTGATGAAGAGCACGGCGGCGATGAAGACCGGCGAGCCGCCGGGCCCCGCAAAGAGATCGAGCATCTGGCCCGGGACCTTGTGCGCGATCTCGCTCCACCCGCCGATGGCCGCGAGGCCCGTCGGGATCAGCAAGATGGAAAACACGATGATGAGCACGCTCTGCAGCGCCTCATTGACCGCCGCCGCCGCCATCCCGCCGAGCACGATGTACGCGCCCACGACGAGCGTGAAGCCGAGATAGAATGGCAGCGAACGCAGCAGCGTGATGTAGCTCGCGAGTTCGCCGCGCGCCTGGCGATCACGGAGGGTGGCGAGGCGCGGCTTGGCGGTCTCGGCGATCGTGCCCGCCGCCACTTCTTTTTCGAGGGCTTTGAGTTCGCGATAGTCGCTCACCGACGAGCGGTCCGAGGCGGTCCATTGCGCCTCGGGCTTCACGACGAGGGAGGAGGCGATCTTGTACGCGACGTAGTTGCCGAAGCCGAGAAACACGCAGGCCACGACGACTTGAAACAGCGCATACAACCGACTGAGGCCGCGACTGCCGAAGCGGTCTTCAAACAAATCCGCCGCCGTGACGAGGCGCACGCGGCGAAACCACGTGTTCATGAACCAAAAGTAAGGGTTCATAAACACCGTCTGAAACGAGAACCACACGCCCGTCACGCCGCGCTGAAAGACGAGGCTCGCCGTGCTCACCGCGCCCTGCGGCTCGGTGGCATTGCCGAAGTTGAGGAAGAATTGGTAGAGCTTGCCCAACGAGCGGCCGGCGAGAAAAAAGCCTTCCTCACTCCCCGTCCCCTTGGCCGCGCGTTTCCCGATGTACACGACAGCCGCGAGGTACGCGATGATGACGAGCAGGTCGACCAAGTGCAGGCTGCCGAAAATTCTCATAGGCGGGGTGAGGAGCGAGAGGGGTTAAACCAAAGTGAGCCGGCGCGCGCGGCGCGGCGAGCAAACACTCCCTCGCACCGTCAGGCAGCAGGATTTCTGTCACCGGCATGAAATCGGTTGCCTTCGCCCGCGACCGGCGGAAAGTCTGACAGTCCGGTCCATGCCCGACTCCGCCCCTACCCTTCGCTCGCTTGCCCGCACGCTCGGGCTATCGCGTACCACCGTGTCGGACGCTTTGCGCGGTTCGCCCCGCGTCGACCCGGATACCGCAGCACGCGTGAAGCAGGCCGCGAAGGAAGCCGGTTACCGGCGCAATCCCCTGGCCGGCGCGCTGATGTCGGAGCTGCGCCGCTCGCGCGGCACGGCGTTTCGCGGGGTGCTCGCGGCGGTCGATTTTCACGAGCCGGACCGCCCCGACTCCGCCGCGCGTTTTCACCGCGAGCTCGTGCTCGGCGCCGAGACCCGAGGCACGGAGCTGGGCTTCAAGGTCGAAAAGTTTCTCGTGGGCCGAAATGGCCTCTCCGTCCACCGCCTCGACTCGATTCTACAATCGCGCGGGATCAATGGAATCTTTCTCCTCCCGGCGTGGGACGAGCCCGATCTCACGGGCCTGGACTGGTCGCACTACGCGGGCATCTACATGGACTATATCATCGAGCGCCCGGCGCTGCACTCGGTGTGCTCGGATCACTATCGCTCGCTCCTCGCCGCGCTGCAGCGCATCGCCACGCTCGGCTACACGCGGCCCGGGCTCTTCGTCCGCAAGCACCACGACGAGCGGCTGCAGTACCGCTGGGGCGCGGCGTTTCGGACCTTTCAAGAGTATCACGCGGGCATCAAACCCGTGCCACCGCTCATCGTGGAAAATATCTCGCGGGAGGACTTCGTCGCCTGGTTCAAAAAGCACAAGCCCGACGTCGTGCTCGGCCACAATACCGAGGCGATCGACTGGATGGAAAGCTGCGGGGCCTCGCTGCCCGACACGCACGGCTTCGTATCGCTCAATGTCCTCATGAAGACGCGGCCCTGCGCCGGGCTCGACCTGCAGCCGCGCCAGCTCGGCGCGCGCGGCGCGGAGCTGCTGATCGCGCAGCTCCAGCGCAATGAGCCGGGCATCCCGGAGTGGCCCTCGACGACGACGATCCCGGCCCATTGGGTCGATGGGCCGACGCTCCGCAGCATCTCGTGATCAGCATGAGGCACAGCATCGTGGCCGAATTAAAAACGGTTCCGCCCAGATCAGCGGTCGAGCAGCGCCGGCCGAGGGTAGCGCCGGTCTCCGACCGGCGCATCAGGAGGCCCCCGCGCCAACCAAGCCACCGCCCTGCGGCGACGCTCCCGCTTCGGTCTTCCCATGCCGCGCCGTGCCCTCGCAACGCCCCGCTCCGTTGCCGCCGATTGATGGTTCGCGGCGTTTACCTTCGTAGCACGCCCCTAGGCGCCGGTCGGAGACCGGCGCTACCTCAGGGCCTTGCGTGTTCAGCCTCCGCTCCGCGCGCATGATCTTTACCACTTATTGGTACGCGGTCTTCGCGCTGATTTTTTTCCCGCTGTATTGGGTAGCGAGGCCCGCGCCCTTGCGCTTCGGGCTGCTGCTGGCGGCGTGTTTTATTTTTCACGGGCACTTCGCGGGCGCGGCGGGGGTGATCCCCATCGTGGTGCTCGCCGTGATCACGTATCTCGCCGGACTCACGCGACAGCGGGCGATTCTGATCGCGGCGATGACGCTCTCCGTCCTCGCGCTGATCTTTTATAAATACACGCACTGGCTCACGATCGACCTGATCGGGTCGCTCAATGCCGACTGGGGAAAGAAGCTCGCGGAGGGCGCGCGGGGATTGCAGCCGAGCACGCCACCGCTGGCGGTGAGTTTTTTCACCTTCGAGTTTGTCCACTATCTTTACGACGTGCTGCACGGGCAGCCCACGATTGGGAGCCCGGTGAAGTTTGCGGCGTTTACCTTTTTCTTTCCGTCGCTCGTGGCGGGGCCGATCAAGCGCTATCAGCCGTTTCTCGCCTCGCTCGACGCCGGGCTCTCGCGCGTGGCGCTTGCGGATGTGCAGGCGGGCTTGCTGCGCGTGGGCGTGGGCTTCGTGAAAAAAGTCGTCATCGCCGACAACCTCACCGGCATGATCGATTTCTGGCAGCCGCAGTTTGCGGAGCTGCCGCTCGGGTATCGCTGGCTGCTCTGCGCGGGGCTCGGGCTGCGGATTCTCCTCGATTTCAGCGGCTACAGCGACCTCGCCATCGGCTTTGCCCAGATGGCGGGGATCAAGCTGCCGGAGAATTTCAACTGGCCGTACGCCGCGCGCAACGTGCAGGACTTTTGGTCGCGGTGGCATATCTCGCTCAGCTCGTGGATTCGCGACTATGTTTACATTCCGCTGGGCGGAAATCGCCATGGCGTCGCGCGCAAGGCGGCGAATGGCCTGCTCGCCTTTGGCCTCTGCGGACTCTGGCATGGCGCGGCGTGGAACTTCGTGGTGTGGGGGCTTTACCATGGCGTCGGGCTCGCGGTGAGCGCCAACTACCGCGCGGTGCTCGGCGCGCCGGGCCGCGCGCTCGGCGTGGTCTTCGATCGCGTGCCGCCGCTTGGATGGGTTTTGACGATGCTCTTTGTTTTCTTGGGCTGGCTCTATTTCTTCTATCCGGTGGACCAGGCCACGCACATGCTGCGGCTGCTGTTCACCACCACCGTTGCTCCCCGCACTTAATCGCTTTCCTCGCTTCGCATGACGTCTCCCGAACCCATTTCCACGGCTGAGCCCCTACCCGCTCCCCGGCGGTCGACGCTGCGCACCGCCGTGCGCGTGGTGATCTCGCTGGCGCTGGGGCTCCTCGTCGGCGTGGTGCTGCACTATCTCATCTATCGGCTGTCGCTGCCGTCGAAGCCGTTTATCTATGTCTCATTCTGAGAACCGATCCTCAGAATCAACCCGCTGGATCGACCGCGGCGCGCGGTGGCTGCGCGCGTCGTTGTTCGGCCTGCCGGCGTGGCCGTTTTTCCTCGGCGTGGTGCTAAGCTTCGCCGGGTGCGCCCTCGCGGGGCGGGTCGCGAGCCGGCAGCCGATGTTCGAAAACTTCGTGCGCTTTTTCAGCCCGATCCAGCCGCAGCGTTATTTTTATCCGACGGCGTCGCAACTCGTCACTCACATCCGCACGCACGTCCCACACAACAAGACCCTCGTGCTGGTGGGGGGTGCCTCGTATTTCCGCGGCACCGGGCAGAACCCCAAGGATCTCTGGAGCCTGGAACTGCAGCGCCAGCTCGGGAAAGACTATGCGGTGGTCAATTTCGCGACGGACCGCGCCGATCTCACGGCCTTTGCGGCGGTGGTCTTCGAAATTCTCGCGCGCGAGTATCCCAACATGGTGTACGTCGCCAATGGCGCGACGGATCACTCCGTTTCGGTCGATGGCGGCGAGGACTACCGGTACATTTTTTGGGACGCTTACTACAAGGGCCTGCTTTTGCCCGAGGTGGCGAAGGCGCCGGCCGTGCAGGAGGCGCGTCACCGGCAGATGAGAGAGGCCGGGACGCGGGAGACGCATCTCGGCGCGTGGCTCGACAGCTATGCGTACGCCAACGATCTCTGGACCTACATCAGCTACAAGTATGCCTTCACCGTCTGGGTCGATGAGCAGTACCGCAACCCCTTCCGCGCGCGCATTCACGAGACCGAGGGCGACGACCCGAATATCGCCCAGCGCCAGGCCGACACCCGCAAGGACGCCGCCTACGTGAAGCACTCGGAGACCTTTGCCAAGAATACCTCGAAGAATAATTTCAAGCCCGCCCTCGGCGACACCTGGGAGCCCGATCCGCTGAAGTGGGCGGACCTGGAAAAGGGCCTGCGCGGCATGATGCCGGAATCGCTCCGCGGGCGCTGCTATGTGGTGCTGCTGCGCGGCAATCCGTTTTTCATGCAGACGCTCACCCCGGAGGAGCGCGAGCGCAGCGAGCTGATCTACGAACTCGGCAAGCAGGCATACGAGAAAGTCGGATACAAAGTCGTGACGCTCCGCGCCGCGGACTTCACCGCCGATGACTTCGTCGATGGCGGGCACCTCATGGCCTCGGGTGGAGTCAAAGTCGCCCGCACCGTCGCGGCCAAGATCGACGACAAAGACCGCACGCAGGAAGCGGCCCTGCCGCTGAACGCGCCGCGCGGCGGACCGCTCGAGGTGGCCTTTGCCCTGCCCAACGACCGCGCCCGCCGCATCGAGCCGCTCGTGACGCTCGCCAGCGGCGGGGCGCTCGACACGTTTTTCATCGAGTACCTCGGAGGCGAGAACCTCCGCCTCGGTTATCAAGCCGCCGGAGCCGACGCGCCGATATTTTCGCCGCCCTTTGTCGCGTCCATCGCCTCCGCGATCCACAGCATCCGCGTCAGCCTCGGCAGTCTTTATCCCCGCACCGTGGCCGAGACCAATGGACTCTTTACCACGGAAGAACTCGCGGGCTTGAAATCGTGGATGCTGCTCCGCCTCGACGAGCGGCCCTTTTGGGAGGTGCCGGTGGCCCCGCGCTTCGGGGCACCCGCCGAAATCCTGCTCGGCATCAATCCGCGCTCGCCGATCCCGAACGACCGCTTCACCGGCACCTTTTACCTCGCGGAGCGTCGGCCCGCGAATAGTCGCACGCTGCGTCGCAACGAAATCGGCGGGGCGCGTGTCACCCTCACGCTCACGCCCGACATGAAGGGCAAGGCGTACCCGCTCGTCACCACGGGGAAGGCCGGAGAAGGCGACGTGCTGTTTTTCCGCGTCACGGAGCAGGGCGGCATCATCCTCGGGTACGACCATTGGGGACGCCCCTCGATGCTCTCGCCAGAGGTACCCGTGGGATTGGGCGGCACGCATACGATCGAGTTTCGCGTGCCGGCGCTCGATGCGGCGGCGGCGCCGGAGGTCAAAGTCTCGCTCGACGGCAAATCGGTGTGGACCCAGGCCGTGCCGGTTTATCGGCCGGCGCCCGACCATGTTTACTTCGGGTCGAATCCCATCGGCGCCACGTGTTCCGAAAGCGCCCTGCCCCATGCGGCGTTTGAAGGCGTGCTGGCGCCGAATTGGCGGGGCTGAGGCGAATACGAGGAGATATTGGGCGATGGCCAAACCGCCTTTCGCTCACGCTCGCTGCGACCAGAACTACCAGGACGTCAGGCAGGGCGGGTGAAGCCGGCGGGGGCGTATTTCGACCAGAAGAGGTCTTCGTAGTGGTCTTGGATTTTGGAGAGTTCGGGGCGCTTGAAGATGCGGCGGCCGTCGGCGCGGACGGTGTAGCCGTCGTTGGCGTGGAGGACGTAGATGGGCTGGCCGGCGTGGAAGGCTTGGAGGCCGGCGGCTTCGCAGGTATGGAGGGAGGTCTTGCCGCGGGAGTGCCAGACGCCGCCATTGACGGTGCGGAGGCGGAGTTTCTCGTGGTAGATGGCGGCCACGAAGGCATCGCCTTCCCAAAGGTTGCCCTTGCCCTTCACTTTCGTGCAAAGGGTGAAATAATTTTCGAGGAGGACGCCGCGACGGGCGATCCAGCAGCCGGCGCTGAAATAAGAATCGTCGCGGCGAACATCGAGGACCTCGCGGTTGCACTCGTGCATGATCTCGCCGACGGACTGGATGTGGGCGTCGATGATCATGTCGTAGCCGGACATGAGCGCGCCGAGGTCGGGGTAAGGGTGGAGAAAGAGAGCGTCGGCATCGATCCAGACGAGGATGTCCCAAGGCTGCTGAAAACTTTCGAGGAAGGTACCGAGGCCGGCTTTGCCTTCCCACGGGTGATCGTAGTTGGGCGTGGGGCCGGGGGCGTAGTGGACGCCGGGGATGGCTTTGAGCAGGGCGATTTGCTCGGGGGTAAAGCCGTAATCGCACACGACGAGGGGCAGCGTGGGATTGTGCGTCTGCCACGAGGCGATGAGCACCGTGATATTG
Source organism: Opitutaceae bacterium (assembly GCA_965227745.1). GTDB lineage: Bacteria > Verrucomicrobiota > Verrucomicrobiia > Opitutales > Opitutaceae > GAS368. The sequence continues at coordinate 3,029,806 of OZ245769.1, forward strand.
GAAAAGTGAAAGGCGTTGGCGCCGGTGGCGATGACGCCGCGGTAGCCGGAGGCGGGCGCAGGCATGGGTTTGGTCGTGAAGGGGTGAGTCGGACGGAGGCGCGGGCGGAAGACAATACTCGTCCGCTAAAGCACGAAGGACGGAGCGGAAGCACCCAGGACCAACCTCCAAGCTCCAGTGAACTTTAAAGGGGAGGCACAAGGGGAGGCAAAAAGAGTAAGTTCTGAAAGGCAGGACCTCAGAAGGCACAGAAGGCGCAAAAAAATGCGGCGCGGCAGTGGCGAAGAGAGGCATGGCGCGAGGCGCGCCGGCGTTGGCTAGATGGATTGCTTCGTCGCCGCGCTCCTCGCAATGACAAGGCAAAGTCGGGGCGTAAAGCCCCTCCCACAGTTCAGAGGTTGGCAGAGGACGGATTTTTCCGGCTTCTGTGCTTTTTGTGGCTATTCGATTGAGGAGTGAGCGGCCTTTGGCCGCAGGGGGGCTCGAAGACTCTGCGGCAGGATGCCGCAGCCACTTTTTCGGAGCCGGCAGGGAGGCCGGCGCTACGCCTGACGCTGTCAGCACTCCATCAGCACTTATCCCTTGCGAGGGGTTTTGAGCGTGTGGATTGTCGTAGACCGCAAATCGATTCTGCCATTCTGCCACTCGTGATCTCTTCGTCTGCCCCAGTTTCCGTCGGTGCCATGATCAACCCGGTTCAAATCGGGGCGAAGATCTGGCGGCATCGCGACTTGGTGTGGCAATTCACGCTGCGCGAGATCCATATCCGCCACAAGGGGAGTCGGCTGGGGATGGTGTGGGCGTTGATCAACCCGATCTCGATGCTGGCGCTGTACTGGTTTGTGTTTGGAAAGATTTTCGGGAGTCACTTTCGCCCGCTGCCAATCGAGGAAACGCAGCTCGATTTTGCGATCGCACTGTTTTTGGGGCTGAGCCTGTTTCACGTTTTTTCGGAGACGCTGGGGTGGTCGCCGGCGCTGATCGCGAGCAATCCGAATTTTGTGAAGAAGGTGGTTTTCCCTCTAGAGATGCTGCCGGTGGCGAAGATCGGCGACACGGCGTTTCACGTGGCGATGAGTTTGGCGCTGATCGTGATCGGGTCGGCGTTTGGGAGCAATGGGTTGGGTCTCAGTGTGCTGTGGCTGCCGATCTTGGTGCTGCCGCTGCTGATGATGGCCTTGGGGATGGCGTGGACGCTCGCGGCGCTGGGGGTGTTTTTGCGCGATATCACGCAGGTGACGGCGTTTGTGGCGACGGCGGTGATGTTTGCGAGCGCGGTGCCCTACCCGGCTTCGCAGATCATCACGAAGGCGCCGGCACTGTGGCCGTTTTTGAAGCTAAATCCGATTTTGCAGGTGATCGACCTGACGCGGCACGTGGTGCTGTGGCACGATCCGATGAACTGGACGCGGCTGGGGTATGTGTATGCCGCGGGGTTGGTGGTGCTGCTCGCCGGACATCTGTGCTTTTCGGTGCTGAGGCGGTCGTTTTCGGAGGTGATTTAAAACCAATCACCACAGAGGCACAGAGGCACGGAGAGGAACTACGAAATACACGAAAGGAATGAGGCCGCGTGCGCGCGACGCAGCGTGGATTTCTAACCGCGGATTACACGGATGGGCACGGCTTCAGACCGACTGATTTATAAGCGCGAAGACGCAAAGATGCGAAGATCGGAGCGAAGGCCAAACCGCGAGCGGTGATAACGAGAAGTGTCAGCTCGGACGAAGTCGGGGCGTAAATTCTCTCCCACCGCTATGAATTTGTGACGGCCTTTGATCGAAGGGGCTCAGAAGACTCTGAGGCAGGATGCCGCAGCCACTTTCGGGGAGCCGAGGCCAAGAGAGGAAGCGGAGCGCTTTTAGGCTTCGGTGCGGGCGATGCCGACTTCGTACGGGAGTTTCACGAGGCCGTGGACGACCTCCTGGTCAGGGGGATTGGTAACTTCGAGGACGGCGACGTTGAGCACGCGGTCCCAGGTATTTTCGGCGTCGGCCATCGCGCCGCAGCCGACGTCGAGAGTGTACTGGCTGGTTTGGATCTCGAGTTGGAAGCGGATCGTGACGAGACAGGTCTGCCCGGCGGGGATTTCGTGAATGAGGCGGCGGGCGACGCGGAGGCCGGTGGCGAAGATGACTTGGCCGTGGCGGTTGCGGACTTCGACGCCGGCGCTGACTTCGCGCACGGCGCGCTGGGCGCGGAGGAGCAGCACGGCGACGGCCCAATCGCCCACGCGGTACGCGGCGCCGCCGGTGCCATCACCGTGGAGGAGCCAGGCGCGCTCGATGCGGACGCCGCCGTCGCCGAGGCGTTCGCATTTTTCGAAGGAAAGCGCAGGGGCGGACGGGAGCGCGGCGAAGGAAAGCGCGGAAAAATCGTCGGTGGGCGCGGCGGCGTTGCCGGTGATCGCGGACATCGCGGAGATGTACTCGCGGACGCAGGCACCGGCTTCGCCGAGGAAGCGGACGCGGCCGCGGTCGATCCAGAGGGCGCGCTGGCACATATTCAGGACGAAGCCGGTGTCGTGCGTGACGACGAGAAGAGTTACCCCGCGGTCGAGGAGTTCGCGCATGCGGCGGGCGCATTTTTGCTGGAAGACGATGTCACCGACGCTGAGGGCTTCGTCGATAATGAGGACATCGGGCTCGACGGAGATCGCGACGGCGAAGGCGACGCGCATGAGCATGCCGGTAGA
>OZ245769.1:3040000-6545384 GCA_965227745.1 Opitutaceae bacterium
GAAGATGGTCTCCTCGCTGGTACTCGTGGCTGGAATTGGACTCCCTGCCCTGCCTGGCCGGAGCAAAAGTCACCCCGCCCGGATGCTCGGGGCTACGATTGGAGAGATGCGACTCACGGGCAGCTCGGAGTCCACCCGCACGCTCGGACAGGCGTTTGAAGTGCGGATTCTCGCTTGAGCTGCTCGAGGTCGGAACGGCGGATTCTGCGTCGCTCGAGCTTAGCACGTTTATCGGCGGTCGTTTTAGCGACGGGCTCCGACGATCGCGCCGTAGGGGGAGCATAGGGATGCTCTTTTCGGAGTTCGGTGGGACTTATTTTGGGGTTCCCGGCCCCCGAGGGCGTAAACTCGTGTAGTCGTACCGACAGCTTAAGACGGAAAACGGATTAGATCGGTCGCTATGGACAGGTCATGACATTTCTCCCCAGTCAGGCGGGACGGAAAAGCGGAAGGCGGATTAGTCCTTTTTCCCGCTGGGCTCGGGCGTCCAAACCATATTCCATTTGTGATCATCGAACACCAAGCGGATGTCTTGGGTTTGGACCGGGGTGGTTCCGGGCAAGGCGTAGGTGATGGTGACGATCGCCATCCGACTCCCCACAAAAACTAGCTGGGACTCCTTGATAATCGCGGACGGAATTCGCTTCGAGAAGGCATCGAGGGCTTGCTGCTTCAAGACGGGTGAGATGGCGCCGGGAGAATCAGGCGTGCCACCTTTCGCGACATAATCTTCTAGGGCTTGAATGCGTTGCTGGAGAGTCGGCTGGGCATTTGGGAGCGGACTCGTCGGTGGGGTGGCTGGGCTGGGGGGTTCAGGTGGGTGAAAATATAAAATGCCGTATTGCTCGATCAGGCCAAATTTCTTCCAGCGCTGAAAATCCACCCAAGTAATCATCGCCAGCACACCATCGATATACCCGACGATGCGGCTGGGAAAGGGTACGCCGGGGTGGTCGAGAAATATACAATCATCTTTCCGCGTCCATGTGCCGGACCAATCCCTAGGGATATTGTTGGCCTCGATAACGTCGGTGAAAAAACTGTATTCGAACTTATCGCCGGAGAGCACGATGATCTCGCCCGCATAGTGATGCCCCTCCTCGCCGTTGCGCCACGGAAGGTAGCGCCCGTCTTTGGGCGGAGCTACGACGAAGGAAACTTTCGTAGGCGGCGGCTCATCCGCCGCGTGCACGCACGTTGTCACCAGCCACAGAAAAAGAGCGAGAGTGCGGAAGAGAGTCATTTTTTCTCCGAATACATTTAAGCCGGCCGGCGTGGGGCACCCACTTTGGAGTGAAGCAGGCAGGTTTAGGGAGTGGAGGAATTGACCAGGGTGGGAAGAGCGGGCGAGCTATACTGGTTTGTCTCTACGTTTCTTGTCATACGCGTCGTTTTCGGGAGCAAACCCTCCAGCGCGGTCAATGTAGTTTTCATTCACTCTGAGGCTCCACCATTGCGCGGGGACTAGGAGCGCAAATCCAAGCGTAGTGAGCAACCAGTTTTCAGGCTGCGCGAAGACGATCGCGGCCCCGATAATAATCGTTAGCACGCGGGACAGGGCCGCCGCCTTACGGTAAACGGATTTTCTCATCGGCAGTTATTTTCCTTCACCATTTCAAGTGTGTCGTGCCTGGTGCCCCACTCCTGATCCATACCCGAGACGGAGTATCGGAAAGGCGAGTTCAAACGAGCAAGTTCGCCGGGGTGCCAAGCGTCTTTAGGATACTGGTAGCAGGTTGAGGTCGCCCTGCTTGGAGGGCGCAGGCGGCAGGGACGGACAAAACGGCCGACACGGACCCAAAAGTGCGTTTTTTCCGAAGATTTATCCTAGACAGTTCCTACTGCCTACGGTGCGGATGACCGCGGGGCGCGAAAGCGATATGCTGGTGCGATCAACCGATGAGCACTGCGCAGATTCACTGTTTAGTAGAGGGCGGGGCGAGAGCGGCGGTTGTTTGGCTTGAAGCCCGCGTGCAGCGCGCCGGACGAAAAATGAATTAGGCTCACGGAGGACACGGAGGAGGCACGGATCAGGGTTGGGCTCGGGGCGAGGCGGACGCGGTGTCGCTCGGCGGATTCGCGGACTCGGCCCCACTTCGCTAGCGCTCGCGGCTACGACAATGGAATCCACGCGCTCAGGTTTGCGGCTACCCGGCGGGAGATCGGCTGGGGGACGCTCGCCGCTACGGAGGACGGGAGTGGGCGCCTCGGCTTCCATCCATAGAAACGCGGTGGCCGGTGAAACACCCTTAAGGGAATTAGCCGAGCAAGGGGAAAGAATGCCGGCGACGAGGGGAGCCCAAGAAAAAAACGAATGACGCGAAAGGGAGAGGGGGAGAGCTGAAGTAGAGTTGGGGATGAGAAGGCGGGAGGTCGGGGGAAGGACTTGGTTAGAGGAAAAGGCACCAAGAGGCTAAGGGGGCGCAAAGAGTTTTGGGGGCGGCGGAGGTACGGGAGCGCGGGGGGAAGGTAGGTCGGATCGGCGGGGAGGCGGGCTGCCGAACGTGAAGCATGAGGTGCGAGGGCGCCGGAGCTTAGATGAACGTCGGCCGATATTTGGAGTATCACCCTCTCTCGGCTCACTCACACTTGCGGCTAACAGACTGGGAGAAGTCCAAATCGGCGGGGTTGAATTTGGGAGCGGTTTTAACGTTTTTTGGGCAAAATGTTCTTCGAAAGTCGATTTTTAGGGGGTTTTGAAGGTTTCGGCCAGGGGATTAAAGCGAGAGCAGCTTTTCCGGTTGGTGGGTCAAGGTCACTCAATGCTGAGGGCTGGGGATGCAAGGTATTGGGTAAGTGGCAGGGTGGACGGGATTCGGGGTTTCAACTCTCCTGCCCGTTTGTTTTTGGGGAGCACTTTCGATGGGGACGGCCGGCCGGGTTCCGTTTTCAGCGGGGTTTGAGCGAAAATCGCTCCGACGCCGAGATTGTACCCTTCGTTTCCTGCGCTTGCCGGGTCGCGCATCATGACCGCGATCGGTGGTGACGAAATAGAGGCTTCCTAAAGGATGGGCGGCGCGGATTCAGATTTCCGAGCGGCATCTTCGGGAAGAGGCAGTACCGCTGTAGTTTTTGAGTTCGCCCGTATGCCCTTGCCCAGAGGCCGACGTCCACCTCCGGGGTCAGTGATCCATCGCGAATGTCACTTGTTTGGGTATGACGGCGATTAGAAGGCTCCGATTCTCTTTTCACTGTCGGGCCCTGAGCGGGTTTCGAGGATTAGCGCGCCTGAGGTTTCCGAAGGTCTGCGTCACTTCTTGAAATAGGGTTGAAATGAAAATTGGTGATGATCTCTCGGCCTGAAATGAGTGTTTGATTGGCAGGATAGAGCGGCCGGCGCGATTTGGTCTTTAACGGCGCGGTTTAGGCTAAAGGGGGCTAGATGAGGTCATTTGGAGCGAATTTTACTAAAATCGGGAAAGGGTGTTTGGCGATTTTTGTAAAAATGAAGGCGTAAAAAACGGGCGTTTTCGCATGAAATTAGGGGAAATGTTAGGGGTTTTTGCGGAATTTTTGAGAAAACAAGCCCTTTTGTGTCTTTTAGGAAAATTCCTAGGTTGCGTGTCGGGTCCAAATCTTTTTGAACGTCAGGTCACATAAACGAACTAACCCGTTTCAGCTAACCTCCAACTCAACCAAGGCCCATTTTGGACTTAAAACAGATCAAACAAATCATCGACTTGATGAAACGCTCGGAACTGACCGAGTTCGCGGTCGAGGAAGAGGGTTTCAAACTTAAGATTCGGCGCGGGACCAATGGTCTGCCCATCGTTTCTTCCGGTCGCGGGTCGGCTTCGCCTTTCCCCGGGTTGGATACCAATCCGCCCATGCCGATCCCGACGGCGGCTCCTGCCGCTCAGTCGCTCGCGCCCGCAGCTCCCGCCGAGGAAACGGGCATCACCTACATCAAGTCGCCGATGGTCGGTACGTTCTACCGCGCGGCTTCGCCGGAGAGCAAACCGTTCGCAGATGTGGGCACCAAGGCGGTCGAAAACACCGTGGTGTGCATCATCGAGGCCATGAAGATCATGAACGAGATCCAATCGGAGATCAAAGGCACGATCCTCGAGGTGCTCGTCGAAAACGGCCAGCCGGTGGAGTACGGCCAGCGCCTCTTTAAGGTTAAGCAGGGCTAAATTTTTTCTAACAGTCTAGAGCTGAGAGCTTAGAGCTGAGAGCGGAACCGCCTGACGAAGGCGCGACGCTCTCGGTGATAGGCTCTCAGCTCTAAGTGTTTCTTACAGACCATGATCCAAAAAGTCCTCATCGCCAATCGCGGTGAAATTGCCCTGCGCATCGTGCGCGCCTGTCGTGAATTGGGCATCAAGACCCTCGCCGTTTATTCGGAAGCAGATGTGCAATCCTTGCACGTCCAGCTCGCCGATGAGGCGATCTGCATTGGCGGCCCAAAGAGCGCCGACAGCTACCTGCGCGCGGACCGCATCATTAGCGCGGCGGAAATCGCCGATGTGGATGCGATCCACCCGGGCTACGGATTTCTCTCGGAGAATGCGAAATTTGCCGAGCAGTGCGAGTCGTGCAACATCAAGTTCATCGGACCTAAGTCTAAGTCCATCAAGATGATGGGTGACAAGGCAGTCGCCAAAGACACCGTGCGCAAAGCCGGCGTGCCGATCGTGCCAGGCTCCGATGGCCCCGTCGACAATGAGGCGGAGGCCGTGAAGGTCGCCCGCAAGGTGGGCTACCCCGTGATCATCAAGGCGGTAGCCGGCGGCGGCGGTCGCGGTATGCGTATCGCACACAACGACATATCGTTTGCCAAGGAGTACCACGTCGCACGCGGTGAGGCGGAAAAGGCCTTTGGCAACGGCGCGGTTTACATCGAGCGCTACATCGAAAAGCCTCGCCACATCGAGTTTCAGATCTTGGCCGACAGCCACGGCAAGGTGCTCCACCTCGGCGAGCGCGATTGCTCGGTGCAGCGCCGTCACCAAAAGCTGATCGAGGAGTCCCCCTCCCCTTTCCTAACTCCCGATCTGCGCAAGAAGATGGGTAAGATGGCGGTGAAGGCGGCGGAGGCCGCTTCGTATGAAAACGCGGGCACGATCGAGTTTCTCGTCGATGCCAAGGGCAACTTTTACTTCATCGAGATGAACACTCGCATCCAGGTCGAACATCCTGTGACCGAAGAGGTTACGGGTATCGACTTGATCAAGCAGCAGATCCGCGTGGCCAATGGCGAAAAACTGGAATTCGACCAGGGCGATATCACGTTTAACAAGCACGCGATCGAGTGCCGCATCAATGCCGAGGACCCCGCGCGTAACTTCGCGCCCTCCCCCGGCACCATCGGCCTCTACTACTCGCCGGGCGGCCATGGCGTGCGCGTCGACTCGCATGCGTACAGCGGCTACACCATCCCGCCCTACTACGACTCCATGATCGGCAAGCTGATCACGTACGGCAGCACGCGCAAAGTCGCCCTTGAGCGCATGTATCGCGCTCTCAGCGAATATCTTGTGCGTGGCATCAAGACCACCATCCCTTTGCACAAGGCCATCATGGCCGATCCCGTATTTATCGAGGGCAAGGCCACCACGGCCTACATGGAAGACTTCATGAGCCGCACGCCGCCGGATCTGTTCTCGTAAGCGGCAGAGACCGCCGACTCAGCGCCGAAAAGGCACTTTAAAACCGAAAAGCCCCGGACTGCGAAGTCCGGGGCTTTTTTGTGCCGAAAACGGCGAAAACGCTGAAACGGCGTGGTTAAAACAGCCCGCAAATTGGCCCTCGCCCTAAAATCTCCCAAATGAGGCTAAACTGGTCAAAAACGGGCCAAATTCAGCGAAATTGGGCCTAAAATCACCTCATTTAGGCCCAATTTCCCTAACCCTTTTATCAGTTATCGACGAAGAACGCCTCGACTAGGCCCACGCCGGTCGCGCCATTCTTACCCCGGATGGTCGTGGTGTAGGCTCCGGGCTGGAGGGTGAGGAGGACGGCTCCTTCGCGGTCATTGAGGGGGGCGTAACCGGAGGCCGTGATGGCCGCCTGTTGGGTGGTCTTCCAATCATCGTTTTCGGCCAGCATGTTGCCGCCCTGCCAGACTTGGACGATGGTGTCGCTCACGGCATTGGTGACCCCAAACGCGGTCAGCGAGGGGCCAGTGCCGCGCACGAGGACCTTGACCGGGCTGGTGCCGCGGACGACGAAGCCGCCGATCAGGATGTTCTCGCCCGTGCCGATATTGCCGCGGGTCGAGAAGTTCAGGAGTGGCGAGAGAGCCATAGCCGCGCCGGCAGCGCCATGGGTGTGCGTGCGACCGTTATGGGGCGTCGCGGCGTAGGGGAACACCTTGTTGTAAATGGCGTCGTTGCCATTCACGTTGTCGATACCGTCAGCCGAGCGGATGGTAAGGGGATTCGTGCGTAAGTCGCTGATGATCGCGGTGACCGCGATGTCGATGACGTCGTCGCCGAAGCGGCGGCCGTTGGGCCAACCACCGGAAATCGTGCCCGTCGGGAAGCCCGGGAAGCCGGGTTGGACCTTGGAAACGAGGGCATCGTTACCAAAGACTCCGAGGCGCGAGTAACCGGCGTCGTCGGCATTGGCCCCCGTGCGGCGCGCAGCGTCGGTCGAGAGGTCGACCTTGATCACGTCGGGGATGAAGATGCCGACGAGGTCGGTGCGGCCGGTCTCGGGCGCGGTCTTAACACCCTTGAATACCAAAGCGTTAATCAGCGCGGCGAGTTCGGGCGTCTCGGCGTACTTGCGGAACAGGGTAGCGTCGCTCGTGGGCTTGGTGCGGTTATAGAGGTCCTTGTCCTTGATGGCGACGAGCGCCTCGTTGAACAGCGGGTTACCCTGGCGGGCGACTTGGACGTACGCGCCGCTCGGGGCGAGGCCGGCCGAGCTGGCGCCGTCGGTCAGGACGGTCGTCGCGCGACGGCTAGTGGTGGCATAGACGCCGACCACCTGCTGGTCGCCGCCGATGTCGCTCACCGGGATCTCGAGGACGATCTGGTGGATATTGTAACCCGCCTGGCTGTCGGCGGAATTGCCGGCGCCGCTGCGGAGGCTCAGGAGGTCGAAGATCGAATTGATGTCGCCGTAGAACCCATCCTCGCGCTGGCCGGCCCAGGCGCGGTAACCGCCGCCGAGGTTGGCGATCGCGGTACGGGTGTAGTCGTCGAGCGCGGCCTCATCGGCGACGCCGGGCTTGGCGAGCTGATTGCCGTCGTTGCCGACATTGTACTTCGGCGTGGCGATACCCTGATTGTTCGGCGGCACGGTGCCATTCCCGAGCGCCGTCGTGGAGCTGCCAACGACCTTGGAGACCGTGTAGGTCTGGGTGAGGTTTTGGCTGTTGTCGCCATTCGCCGCTACCACGCCAACGTACGACTGGAGGATCGTGTCCTTGGTCTTGTAGGCCGTGGTGAATTGAAACTGATAGGCCACCGAGTCCGCACCCGTGGCGAGATCACCGCCGCGCGAGAGGAAAATCTGGTAGAGGACGTTGTCGTCGAAATTGTACTTGTTCGGGCCGACGCCAGGCTCTTCGTGCGGATACACGCCGAGGGCCACGGTGAGGTACTTGGTGCCATTCCGCGTCGAGAGAAACGCGTACACGTCCGTGGTATTCGCGGCCGGATCGAGCGTGATGAGCGGGGCATCCATGTGGCTGGAGGCATGCAACGGCACCGTGCCGAGCGAGGAGAGCAGCGCGAGAGCCGTAGCCGCCGCTGTCGATTTTAGGCTGAGTGTGGATTTCATGATGTACTTACAGTCTCTGACTTTGTTTTGGATAACGTCCCGGAGGACTAAATGGGTGGGGTTGGGCGCGAGGCGTGGAGTCGCCCCGAGAGCCTGGAGCGTGCGCCGACGCTTATCTCGCCTGCACGAGCGCGGGAGCCGGCTTCGGCTCATGCCGCTCGAGCAACGCGCGCTCCGAGGGCGTGAGGCTGCCAGCGATGGTGCGCGCCTCCGCGAACCGCGCCTGCGCCTCCTCGGTGCGACCGAGCGCGTGCGCGATTTCTCCAGCGTGGAGCAGCAGGCGCGCATCCTTGCTGTGCTCGGCGAGCGCCGCGTGCATCTCGAGGTCGGCGGCCGCGAGTTCACCCTGCGCCTTCAGCGCCCATGCCAGTGCGTCGTGGGTGAAGACGTCCCCGCGTTGCGTGAGCTCTTCCCGCGCGAGGCGGACGGCGAGAGCCGCATCTTCACCTCGCGTCGCAAGAAAAAGCGCATACGTGCGCGGATCGCTCACCGCGCCGCGGCGCTTCAGGTCGCTTTCGATTTTTTGCGCCTCGGTGCCGCGATCGGCGGCGCGCAACGCATCCGCCAGCCACCACTGGTATTCAGGAAGTGGATTCAGCGTGGCCGCCGCCTGCAACGCCGTCACGGCATCGTTCGTGCGACCCGACGCCATCAGCGCGCGTCCCTGCGCCAGCAACGCGGGAGGATAATCCCCCCCGTGTTTCAACGCCGATTCCGCCGTGAGCAACGCGCGCGGAGCGTCGCCCGCCTGCAGATAAAATCCCGAGAGGCGCGACAAGATCCACGCGTACGATTCCGCGTCGCGCACACTCGTCGCCCGAAATGCCGTCTCCATCGCCGCCATCGCCCCGGGCAGGTCGCCCTTGATCCAGCGGAGATGCGCGATGCGCGTGTACGCTTCGGCGCCGGGTTTCAGGTTCACCAATCGCTGCAGCACTTCGACCGCCTCCCCCAGCCTCCCCTGCTCCACCAGCGCATCGCTGAGCAGCGCGAGGTCGGCGGGTGCGCCGCGCTCCGTCACGAGTGCTCGCGCGATCTTCTCCGATTCCGCGAAGCGGTGGAGATTGTGAAAAATATGTCCGCGCAGCAGTCGCGATTCGGCGCTCGCGCCAAACTTCGCGTCCATCGTGTCCGCCGTGTTCTCGGCGAGTTTGTAGTAGCCCGCGTCGAGCGTGCGGCGCGCCTTCGCGATAAACGCCCACGCGAGCCGCTCATAGGTTTCCGCCTTCGCGTCACTCGCCGCCGCCCGCTCCTGCCAGCGCCGGATTTCCTTATCCTCATTCGCCGCGCCCTCCTGCGGCGCGAAAATAATTTCCTCCGCGATGTGCTTCGGCGCCGCAGATTTATTCTCCGCCAGGCCAATCGCACTCGTTAGAATCAATCCACCAAAGAGGGGCAGCGCACGAACAATGGACTTTAACATACGTGCCCATTGTTCGTTTTAGGAAATGAAAGTGACGCAGCGGATGCAGAATAAAACTTTCATTTTATCGCATCCGCTTCGGCGTCCGTGACGTAGTCCGCGCTTCCCGTGACTCGCCCTCGGATTTTCCCCTAGGAAAAATTACCGCATAACCCTAAAAGGGACCTGCCTAGAAGTGTCGTGTGACGTTAACTCTGTATGTTCGCGGTTCGGCTGGATGGAAGTGAATATCATCCACCCCTCCCGCCGGCTCACCCTTCAGCCGCGACGTATAGTAATACGCGATATCGTAGTTCGTGCGATCCAGGGCGTTCAACACATCGAGGGCGATCTCCCAATCCTTCGCCCGCCAGCCCACTCGCAGGTTCATCGCGAACGACGATGGTGCCCGCACCGAATCATCCTCGATCAGTGGCTGCGGGCCGAAGTACCGCGCCCGCGCGCTCCCAAACCACCCCTCGCCAGCCGAGATGGTCGCGCCCGCCGTGGCCACCGTGTTGATGGAGTTTGCCACGCGGGGATTCGCCGGGTCGTCGCGATACCGCGAATGCGTCAGCGCCAAATCGGCGTCGAGGGTCAGCCACTGCGTCGTCTTCCAGAAATTCGCCCACTCTACGCCGTAGCGCCGCGTGCGCGCCGTCGGCTCGGTGCCGCCGGCATCGCCCACGAAAACCAACTCCGAGTCGAGATCGAGGCCCCACACCGTCACCGAGCTGACGAGTCCCGGGATGGCCGAGGTCCGCAGCCCAAGCTCCGCGCCCCGCGAGCGCACGAGGGGATTCACCCGGTCCACCGGCGTCACGCCGTCGGCCGGATCGACGCGAATGGTCGTGCCACGCGCGTCATTGCTATGGAAGCCATAGCCCGCGTTGGCGTAAATTTCGGTTTTGCTCCACGGCCCGAAGACCACGCCCAGCTTCGGCGAAAAAATGTCCGCCAGCCGTGTACCGGAGTTCCGGGCATCGTCGCTCTCCACCTTGAAGTGATAACCGTCGAGCCGCCCGCCGGCGGTCGTGCGGAGCGTTTCGCTCCAGCGCGTCTCACCGCGCACAAAGAGGCCCGCGCTCATCTCGCTCACGTCATCGTCTCGGACTGTGGAAATTCGCACGCGGCGGGACGTCCGGTGTAGTCCGAGTTCACCGATTTCATCATCGCGCACCTGCAGGCCCGCCACCATTTCGGTTTTCGCGCCGAAAAACACTTCCGACCACGCCCGCGTCACCGCGCCGCCATAGACCATGCGCCGCTCGCGCTGGTTAAACTGGTCGCCATTTATCGGATCATCGAGGAAGTAGGTGAAATTTGAATACAGGTTAAGCCGGTTGTAGAGCGCGTAGGCGTTGATGCGCGTCGTGCCGCCCGCGCCCTTGAGCGTGGCGTCAAACGAGAGGCTGTCGCGGTCGCTCTCGCCTCCGTCCGTCGGGTCGAGATTGCCGAAGCGATCCAGCGTGCCTGCGTCCACGGCGCGGAGCGGGATTTGATCCGTCGAGCGCCACTTCGCGTGATACGCCATCGCGGTCACCCGGAAGTCATTCCCGCCCGCTGTCCAGTGATGGCGGAGAACGCCGTTGTAGCGGTTTGAATCCTCACTCAGGAGCCAGGGTCCGTCGTCGTGGGTAAATTCGAGCGCTCCCGTGGTCTCTGCCGTTCCGCGATGCAGCGTACCCGCCGTCACGAAGCGGGAAAAATTATTCTCGCCGAGCGAGACCGATACGAACGGCCGCGGGACCGCGTCGAACAGATGAAACTCCGCCGCTCCCGCCGCCGAGAAATCGCCGACATCCGCGAAAAACGGCCCCTTGTTGTAGTCCACCTGCCGCACCAACTCGGGAATGAGAAAATTCAAATCCGCATAGCCCTGCCCATGCGCGTGCGAGCGCATGTTCACCGGCATGCCATCGGCGGTCACGGAGAAGTCGGTGCCGTGATCCAAGTTGAAACCGCGCAGAAAATACTGGTTGGCCTTACCATCGCCCGAGTGCTGCGTGATCACCACGCCCGGAATGACTTCGAGCAACTCACCGCGCCGCAAAAACGGCCGCTCTGCCAGCTCCGCCGCGCCCACGATACCTTGCGACGCGGATCCCGCAGTGCCTACGAGATCGGTCTCTCGCCCCTGCACGAGCACCGGCGCGAGCTTCGAGACGGCCCCCGGATCGGTGATCGTTTGAGCCCGCAGCGCCGGAGCGAAGCAGGCAATTGTAGTAAGAAGTGCTGCGCGCGTGCGCGCAGAAAGATGAAAGTAAAATGGGTGCATAACGAATCTAACGGGTTGGGTTCACGACGACGCTCATCGTCATCGCAGGAGTGCCGGGCGGCGCCTGGCCGCGCCCGGGTCAGCGGACTTATTGAGTCCGCCGCCTGAGCTCACGAAATTCCCGGAGAATTCCTGCGAGCGTAGGCCGAATGCCTCGAAGGCGAGCGCAAGCTCTAGCCTCTCAGCTTTAGACTACACGACCAACCCGTGGCGGCTCATGCGGCGGCGCTTCCGTCCGCGCATCGGGCATCGCCCTCTCTTTGCCCTGTCCGATCTTTTCCGGCAGCACCGGCCCCAACAGGTCAACCGTGCGCGCAATCGCCAATTCGATCTTCTTCAGTGTCGCCTCCGCCGGCACCACGGGGGCCAGCGGCCGCAGCGGCACCTGCCTGATCGCCGCGAGCACCGAGGGAGTTTTTACTCCCGTGAGCACATGCGCCACCTCGGCCGTGAGCCGTTGCTGGTGCGTAAAGTGCCGCGCCTCGCCGATCCACGCGATCGCGGTGTAAACCGCCACCTGCGGACTATTCGCGCACACCCACGCAGCCAGCAGCAGCCAGAATGGCCACCGGGCATTGGTGCGGTTGCGTGAAAGGGGCTTCATGCCGAAAAGATTCGTGCGACAGACCTCTCCAGATGCACAAAGTCACGCACTCATGCAAATATAGTGCGCTCCAGCAGCCAATAAACACCCGCCAGCGCCACCACCAGTGACAGCGCGGGTACGCCGCGTTTCACAAACCACTCTTTCTTCCGCGCCTGCCACACGAGTGGCAGCACGATGGCTGCGATGGCCACCTGCCCGAGCTCTACGCCCAAATTAAACGTAAAGAGCGGCATCGCGAGGCCCTGTCCATTTTGCCCGACGCCGAGTTCGCGGAGCACGCTCGCGAAGCCGAATCCGTGGATCAGTCCAAAAGCAAACGTCAGCGCCCAGCGGCCTTTTGGCTCCGCGCCGCGCCGCACGAGATTCTCCACGCCCACGAACACGATCGAGGCCGCGATGGCCGGCTCGACGAGTGCGCTCGGCAGGTTGACCACATTGAGCGTGGCCAGCGCGAGCGTCAGCGAATGCGCCAGCGTGAAACACGAGATGATCGTCACGATGGAGCGAAAGCTCCGGCACACCACGAGCAGCGCGAAGAGAAACAGCAGGTGATCGTATCCCGTCCAGATATGCTCCACGCCCAGCTTTAAAAACCCCCAGAAGGTGGGCGTCTCTATCGGCACCGGCGCGGCTCCGGTTGCGACCGCTTCAAAGTCCACCTTCGGATCTTTCGCGCTGAGGAGCTTCTTCACGACGGTCGAATCGCGTTCGTCCACGATCACTAAAAACTGGCGGTGACCCGGCGGCAGCACTTCGAGTTTCGACGCGCGCAGCGTCACCACTCCCGTCGGCCGTGGATACACGATGAGAAAATTCAGCGAATCGCCCGAGGCGAGTTGCACGCGCGTCTCCCGCGGCACGACTGCTTTGCCGCCCGCCACGAGTTCCATGATTTGCGGCGCCAGTTCCAACAGCAGCGGCTGCGTTGCCACAAATTCCGCCTGCGTCCACTTCCCCGACGCGCGCGACTCCACCGGCAGCAATTGCTCCGCATCAGTCGGCGAGAAGCCCACCGTGATTTCGAGGCGATCACCGACCAGTTGCCCCTGCGCCGTGCTCAGCCCGGGGTCGTGCGCCCACGCCGCCCCCGCCGCGAGAAACCACAGCACGGCCGTCAGCAGTCCAATAATTTTTCGCCGGTTCATTTCGCGGTGAGTTTCGTACGCCAGTCGCGCCATGCCGAGGCGCGCAGCGTGAGCAGCGCTGTGCAGCCGCTCGGGCTCGTGATGTTGATGTGATTCGTCCCTTGGGCGGCGTAATAATAATCTCCCGGCAGCATGAGTCGGCCATCCATGACGACGTCACCGGAAATGACCACCCCTTCATCCGCGCTCGTATCGTGCGGATGATCGGGGAATCGCGCGCCAGGTGCCATCTCCACCAGCAGCATCACCACATCGCGCTGATCATCCACCGAGAGCGTCTTGAACCGCACTCCCGGAAAAGTCTGCCGCCACCCTTCCTCGGCCCGCGTCGAATCAAAGCGCCACCCGGCCGGCACCGGTGGCACGGTCGCCGTGGTCCCGACTGTTTTAGTCGCCGCCTTCGCTGCGCGCACCCGGGCCATGAGAGCCGCCTTTACTCTCTCCGATGGCGTATCCGCCGGCACACCCAGCGCCAGCAGTGCTTCCATTTCCGACAGCGGCGTAGCCTCACTCGCGCCGAGAAGTTCGGTCGCGGTGCGGCGCGCCTGACGTGAGGAAGGTTTGGTTTTCTTGGGCATGGGAAATCGCTTAGCCACCACTCGGGTCGCGCAGCTTCTCCAGCGCTGGTTTTAATTTTAACAATCCCCGGCGGATGCGTGCTTTGATCGTGCCCACCGGCACGTCGATCGCCGTGGAAATCTCCTCATGCGTCAATCCATCGAAAAATGCGAGGGTGATGGCGCGTCGCTCGGCGGGGCCTAGTTTCGCGAGCGCGCCGCGTACCGTCTCGCTCCGCTCGCCCGAGCACAGCAGCTCCACCGCCAGCGGCAGGGCAAACTCGTCCTCGGTCAGCAGTCCCTGCGCGAGGTCGATGCGCTGAAGGTGCCGGGAGTTCGCGCGCAAGCGGTCGATCGCCTTGCGGCGCGCCAGCGTGACCATCCAGCAAAAGGGCGTGCCGAGTTCCGGACGATAAGTCGGCGCACTCTCCCAAATCTGCCAAAACGCTTCCTGCAAAACCTCCTCCGCCTCCGCCCGCGACCGGACGATCCGCACGACCAGGGAAAAAATGGGCCGCGACAGGCGGTCATACAATTCCCCAAACGCCTCCGCATCGCGCTGGGCCGCCGCCAGGAGCAGCGTACTATCGTCGGGCGGGGGCGAGGCCGGGTTCATTTAACGGAAAGCGACAGGGAAAAGTCTCAGCTTGGCTTCACGCAAGTTATTAACCGGACTGCGAAGAAAAAGTGCATCCGTCCACAGGTCGGCGCCGAAGATTCCGATGCATGTAAGTTCTGCCCGCGAGAAATTCACTTCACCTCCACGACCATCGTCGTGAAGTCACTGTCCCATTCGCGCTCCGCCGTCGTCGCCCGCCGTAGATCCGTGCCGTGCACCAGCCAGGTGCCCTTCGTGTCGAGCTTGGCCGACGCGCGGCCCTCCGCATCCGTCACCGCCACATGCTCGCGCGTCTCCCCGGCCGAGACAAAACCCACCGCAAATCCCGGCAGCGGCTTCCCGCCGCGCAACACCCGCACCGGCAGCGCCTCATTTTCCTTCAACGTCGTCGGATCGCGCTCGGGGATGATCTCCAGCACCAGCCCCAGCGGCTCCGCCCACGTGCGATCGCCCGCCGCCGGCTCGCCCACGCGCACAAATGTCTTCGTGTTCTTCACGTAATTCTCGCGCCACTTCTTCGGCTCGGGCACCGCCGCCCACTGCTCGCGCAAATCATCGCTGGCGTGGATTTCGCGAAAATAGAGTTCGATCTTATCGGCGTCCAAATCGAGCAACCGGGGATGCAGTTGCACCCCGAGCACTGCGATACCCGGCTTGGTCAGCGCCACGGGAAACCGCAGCGTCTTCTCCGCCGGCTGGGTCGGCGCAAAATTCACTTCGCCGCCCGCGAGCTTGCCGATCGTCCGGGCCACTCGCTCCGGCTTGATCGCGGTTTGAAATCCCACAAACCCATCCGAACTCGTCAGGTCGAGCATCACGATCGCCCCGGGCATCGTCGCAAATCGTTCCGGGGCCAGCCACGTGTCATGAGCCATCGCCCATCCCGCCGCTGCCAGACCCATCATCGCCACGATACTCCGAAGCAAAATTCGTTTCACGCTCATAAGTTCGTCTCGCATCGTCTGGCGGATGCGTCGCGTCGGCAACTTATTCCGGACGCACCAGCATCACATCGGCCCACTCGCCCATGATCCGCGACTCCATGCGCCACGCCGGCACCACCGCCGCAAACGAGGCTCTTACGTGCTCCACCTCGATTGCGAGAATACCACTGAGAATCAGCGTCCCGCCCGGCGCCACGGCCGCGACGAGTTCCCGCGCATACTGCATGAGCACATTGGCCAAAATATTCGCCAGCACGACCTCCGCCGGACCGCTTTCAAAACCCGTCACCAAATCGCCGACGAAAAATTTCACCCGCCCCGTGAGCCCATTGAGCGCGGCGTTTTCCTCGCTCACCTTCACCGCCTCCGCGTCGTTGTCGAAACCACTCACCGCCCGAAACCCGAGCAACGCCGCCGACAGCGCCAGAATACCCGAGCCACAGCCCGCATCGATCACGCGCATGGCCGCGAGATTCGCTTTCGTCGTGCCCGCCAGCGTCACCAATCGCTCCACGCAGAGCCGCGTGGTCTCGTGATTCCCCGTGCCAAACGCCAGCCCCGGGTCGAGCCACAACACCGCGTCGCCCGCCGGGAGTACAAAGGTCTCTCGCTCCCACACGGGCACCCAATGCAGCCGCCCGAATTGCCACGCCTTGAAATGCGCCTTGTAGCTGTCGCGCCAGTCCGCATCTCCCATCGAGCGCGTCACGACCTCCGTCGCCGTCGCCACTCCCGCCTCCTTTAAAAGCATCTCCAGCACGCCCCACGAATCCTGCGCCTCCTGCTCCTCCCCAAAAATCCCGACGAGCCACGCTCGTTTCACCAACACATCCTCGAGCACGCTCCAGTTTTCCAGCTCATGCTCGAGCAAGAGTGTGTCCGCGACTTCAGCGGAGGCGAAAGCGATCTCAGTTTTGATTTCAAACAGGGCCATCCCTCCAAGGTCTTGGCCCGCGTGGCTCGCGGCAATGTCAATTCTCCGCGCCGCTTCGCTCCCGCGGTGTTGCAACCACACGAAGCCGCTCGTGATCACCCCGACCACCGCCCCGCCTGACGCGAGGCCTGAAACTAAATCGCGCATCTTCCAATCGAGCACCTCTTGAATCGCCACTCCAAGCCCCGCCCCCACCGCCGCGCACGTCGCCGTCGAAATCACCGCGCTTAGTTCGGAATCGGGGCGTACACCGCGCCGAAACAAGACCTCCATCAACACCATGTAGGGAAGGCTCAAGAGTGTGCTGACGCAGCAAATAAAGACCGCGCCTGCGACCAATGGAACTAACTCTTTTCTCGTGTCCCAAGATCGCACGATGAATGGCATCCAACCCAAAATCGGAGGAGAAAACACCTCGATCAGAACCCGCTTCATGATTCTTCCGTCCCACGCCGCGCATCGTTCGGATGAAAATAAAACACCAGCAAGCCCGTCACCAGCCCCACCACGGCACCGAGCACGACCAGCCATCCCATCACGCTGTGACCAAGAAAAAGACCGAATCCGATACCACACCCCATACCCACTACGGTCGACAGCGCCACACTCGCCCACGAGTCGGGCCGCAATCCCCGGGAGAACACCCACTCCATGACGCCCATGTAAGGCACACTCAAAGCCAACGTCCAAAGAAAACCGACACCCCAAATGAAGGCGACCATCGCCAAATTGGGCTGTTCCACGCGACACAGCATCGCCGCCATGATTCCCGGCCCCAATACCGCTGGAGCCAGCACCTCGATAGCCACGCGATTCATGGTGAGGAAGCCGCAGCTTTCTTTGCGTTCGCCGCCACCCGAACGGTTTTCACCGGGGATTTCGCGCTCGCCACCTGTTCCGGCGGCCACGCCAACTCCCCGCGTTGCGCAGCGAGGCAGGCTTCGAGCGGGAGGAGACCTTGCAGCGCGCACCAGAGACGCGGGAAGTTTTTCGCGCGGGGCTTCATGCGGTCACCTCCTTGCCCTCGTCGCTGCCATGCCAGTCTATGTTGCGGGTGAAGTACATCACCGCCGCGAGCGCCGCGAAGAGCGTCGCCGTGCCGGCGAGCAGTGCAAAGTTCTGCATGTGCAGCACGACATAGAGCATGCCGTGGACGCAGATGAGCAGCCCGCCGATCACTGCTGCGCGATCGCGTCCGCGCAAAATCGCTGCGCTATAAAACGTAATCAGGACCGACGACGCTCCCGCCGCCGTCAGGTACGCCAGCCCCGGCGCCATCACTTCGCCCAGCGCCAGCAGCGCGAGGTAAAACAGGCATAGTGCCGCACCCACCAAGCCGTAGTGGATCGCATGCAGCCGCAGGCCGCACAGCGTCTCGAACAAAAAAAACGCCGTAAAGACGAGCACCAGCACGAGAATATTATGTTTCAGCGCCCGCACCACCACGCGGTACGGTTCAAAGGCCGGATTGGCCATTTTTTCCGGGCTCACCTGCGTTGCCGCTTCTGCCGCCGCTCTGTCCGCGTCGGTCGCACCGTTGTCGGCCCAGGCGCGACCGCTCTTCATTATATTGGTCAGCCGCTCCTGTTGGAGCATGCCGACAAGATGCAGCGGTGCCTGCAAAAGCAGCACGAGCGCGGCGATCAGCAGCAGTTTAAACGTGGTGGCATTGCGCCGCGTCGCTTTGACGGGCTGGGGAGGAAGCGGAGGAGGTGTGGTTTCCATGCCTCACATCCTGCTCCAGTTGCATGAACCCAGTATGAAGCGACGATGAATTCGCCGTGAAAACCCTCAGCTGATAACAAGCGTCTCCTAGCCCAGCGGCACGGTGAGCGTCGCCCGCGCGCCGCCATCGCCGCGATTCTCCAGTGTAACTTCCCCGCCGTGCAGGCGCGCGATCTCGCGCACGATGCTCAGACCGAGCCCGCTGCTCTTTCGCCCCGTGTCAGGCCGGGGCAGCGAATAGAAACGGTCAAAAATTTTCCCCATGGCGTAGTCCGGCACGCCCTGACCGGTGTCCTCCACGAGCACGACCGCGCGACCCGCTTGGACGTGCAGGCTCACCGCCACCGTCCCGCCGGCCGGAGTAAACTCGAGCGCGTTTTGCACCAGGTTACCCACGGCCTGACCCAGTAAAAATTTCTCCCCCGCCACCTGCGCCGACGAAGTCGCGGCCACGGTCAAATCGATTTTCCTCGCCTGTGCCCGGCTCATCGCGCTGGCGCAGACTTCCGTGACGACGACTTTCAAATCCACGTCCGCCTCCATCGCCGCGCCGCCCCTTCGCGCTTCCAGTGCCGAGAGTTCGAGGAGTCGGTCCACGATGAGCTGCAGCCGGTCGCTTTCCGCCCGGAGATTAGCCACGAAACGGGCCCGCTCTTCCGCCGGCATGTCCTCAGCGAGCAGTTCCGCCGCACCGCGGATCGCCGAGAGCGGAGCCTTGAACTCATGCGCGAGCGCCTGCGTGTAGCGCTCCACATGCGCCTTGCCCTCAAGCGTCACGCGCATCTCTTCAAAGGCTTGGCCGAGCGCCGCGATCTCCGCCGCCTTCGAAGCCGGCGGCGTGGCCGGGCGGCCATCGCGCACGGCTTGGGCGTAGCTGGTGAGACGCTCCAGCGAGTGCGTGAGGCGCGAGGCGATCCACCAGCCCGCCACCATCAGCGCGAGCGCGATCACGGCGGAGTACGACGCGAGCCGCCAGCGCGCTTCGCTCACGCCCACCGCCACACTGGATAACGGCCGGCCCACGCCCACCCAGCCCACGAGTTGACCGCCGATGCGCACCGGCGCCCGGACGCGCAATTCGCCGCCCGCTTCCGCGACATTTTCCAGCGAGTAATTTCCGGAAGCCAGCGGGCCACCCCCGCGCGCCGACCACCCGTAGGTCTGGCCCACGTCGCGACCGCGCGCGGAATCAAAGAGAATTCGGTTCTCGGTATCGCTCGCAAAGACGCGAAGCAGGTCGGAGTTCGGCGGCAGCGCTGTGAGCCGCTGGGTCCACTTGCCCTCGGCCGCCGGTCCTTCCGCCGCGAACACCGCGAGAAACGCCGCGGTATCGCCCATCGTGCGCCGCATCGATTCCACGTAGCGCAAGCGCACGTCACGCAGCACGAGCCCCATCAACAACACGAGGCCCGCCGCCGAGACGGCCACATACACCACGAAGATGGCCGTGCGGATCTTCACGGCCTCAGCGAACCTCGCGCAGTGAGTAGCCGAGCCCGCGGTGCGTCTGGATCGGATCGATCTCTGGCGTGACCGCCCGCAGTTTGGCGCGCAGGGTTTTGATGTGAGCGTCGACCGTCCGGTCGAGGCTCGCGCCCGGGTCCTCCCACGCCGCACTCATCAACTGATCGCGGGAAAACACGCGCCCCGGCTGCGCCGTCAGCGCCTTGAGCAGGCGAAACTCGTAACGCGTCAACTCCAACGCCACTCCGCGATACGCGATCGAGCAGCGCGCGTCATCGACGACAAATTCCGCCCCCTTTGCCTCGGCGACCAAGGGAAACGCCGGGATCGAGACCGCAGCGATCTTACTACCACCAGCGTTCGCATTTCCTTCGGTCGCCGGAATGCGTCGCAAGATCGCCTTCACCCGCGCCGTGAGCTCGCGCGGGCTAAACGGCTTCACGAGGTAATCGTCGCCGCCGAGCTCGAGGCCGAGCACGCGGTCGATTTCGGCATTGCGCGCCGTGAGAAAAATCACCGGCACGCTCGAATGCGCGCGGATCTGTTTGCAGACCTCAAAGCCCGTGCCATCCGGCAGGCCGACATCGAGCACCACGAGGGAAAAGGGCCGCTCGGCCCGGGCCCCGAGCGCCACGAGGCCCGCCCGGCCCGTGGCGCACCACTCCGGCGCGAAGCCCTCGGTCTTGAGCGCGTAGATCAGCGTGTCGGCGATGGCGGGCTCGTCCTCGATGATCAAGATGCGGCGCGCGTCAGACATAAATATTTCCTCGGCGTGCCTCAGCCGGCGTGCTCGCTCAGCCGGGCGATGACCGTCGGCAGCAGCGCGTGCTCCGCGGCGTGGACCTTGGCCGCGAGCGTTTCGAGCGTATCGTCTTTCTCGATACGCACCGCCGCCTGATCGAGAATCGGCCCGCCATCCACTTCAGCCGTGACGCCATGGACGGTGCAGCCCGTGATCTTCACGCCGCGCCGAAAGGCCTGCCCGATACCGTCGAGCCCGGGAAAACTCGGCAGCAGACTCGGGTGAAGGTTGATGATCTTCCCCTCAAAGGCCTTGAGGAAGCCCGGCTTCAGCACGCGCATGAAGCCCGCCAGCACCACGAGTTCGGGCGCGCAGCCCGCCACCGCGTTGATAAACCGCGCCTCGCCCTCGCCTTCGAGTTTCGTTTTGAACGGCGCGGGATCGACGAAGCCCGCCGGCACCCCGAAGCGCGGCCCGAGGGCGAGGATGCCCGCATCCGGTTTGTCGGAAAATACCTGCACCACGCGGGCGCGCCCGAGCTTGCCCGCCTTTTGGGCTTCAAGAATCGCCTCGGCATTAGAGCCGCGGCCAGAACCGAGGATGACGACACGCATTAGTAAAATTCCAAAGCCGCAACTCGCAACTCACACACGGCATGATCCGCCCAATAGGTGATTACCATCCGGCCAAAAACCTCAACTTCGTTCGGGCGACCAACCGCATCGGAAGTTTGATGGCCCGTGGTGCGAAAGGGATGCTCGGCTAAAGACTTCAAAAAAATCTTGAGCGACCGACTCTCTTCCAAAGGAAGACGCTCGAGGACGTCTTGCGCCTGCTCGTCGTACACCAGCCGATCGCGAGTGGGCATTAGCTCGCCTTCGAGTGCTTCCAACGCTCGGCGATCAAAGCGTCACTTTGCTCCTCCGATATCTTGCGTCCCGCATCCATCCGACGGTGCGCTTCCGCAATTCGCTCCGCATAGCCCGGCGCAGTGGTCACCCGCAGGATGCGAATATGTTTTTCCACCTCGGCCAGTTCTTCCGGCGTCAACTTTTCAAGTTGCTGGTGAATTTCCTGCACGCTCATACAAAAAACCCTATCGAAGGAGCATCCCGGCGCAAGTTCACACTTCCCCCGCCGCCTTGATCTTGGCGATGAGAGCCGTGGTGCTGAAGCCCGGCAAGAAAGGCATAAATCGAATATCCGCGCCGATATCCTGCAGCGCGGCGCGTTCCCCGGCGTCGAGTTTTTCCAGCGTGTAGTCGCCGGCCTTGGTGTAGGCATCGGGGCGGAGGGCGCGGATCTCCGCGTCGAGGCGCGGAGTGCGGAAGATAAAGACCGCATCTACACAGGCGAGTGCGCCGAGGGCGTAGGCGCGTTGCTCTTCGGTCTGTACGGGCCGGGTCGGGCCTTTGAGCGCGCGCACGCTCGCGTCCGCGTTGAGCGCGATGAAAAGCGCGTCGCCCAGCGCTCGCGCCTGTTGCAGGTAGTAAAGGTGCCCCGTATGCAGCAGGTCAAAGACGCCGTTGGTCAGCACCACACGTTTCCCAGCCGCCCGCAGGGCTTCGCGCCGCGCCACGGCTCCTTCAAGGGAAAAGAGTTTTGGGTTGTCGAGATTCACGTCATCGCAAGCCTCACGGTTCACCCCGCGGTTGTAAACCGCCTTTCCCCTACGCTCGTTTTACCCTTTGCGCTTATGAAACTCCGCCCCGCCTCCGCCCTCGCACTCCTCATCGCGCTCGCCGCCACGGCGTTTGCCTCGAAGGAAAAGCCCGTCATCGGCCTCTCGCTCGACACGTTGAAAGAGGAGCGCTGGCAGCGCGACCGCGACACCTTCATCGCCGAGGCGGAAAAGCTCGGCGCCACCGTGCTCGTGCAGTCGGCCAATAGCGACGACACCACGCAGGTCCGCAACGTCGAGTCGCTCATCAGCCGCAAGGTCGACGTGCTCGTGATCGTCCCGCACAACGGCTCGGCGATGAGCCGCGCGGTAAAATCCGCCAACGACGAAAAAATCCCCGTCATCTCCTATGACCGCCTCATTCTCAATGCGTCCATCGACTACTATCTCAGCTTCGACAACGTGAAAGTCGGCGAGGCCCAGGCCGGCTACATCGCCGCCCGCCTCCCCAAGGATCGCAAGGCCCGCATCGTCCGCCTCTACGGCGCGCCGACCGACAACAACGCCAAGCTCTTCAAGCAGGGTCAGGACAACATTCTCAACCCGCTCATCGCCGCCGGCAAAGTCGAGGTGGTGCACGAGGACTGGGCCCTCGATTGGAAGCCGGAGAACGGCAAGAAAATCATGAACGCCGCCCTCACCAAGGCGGGCCGCAATATCGACGCCGTGATCGCCTCCAACGACGGCATCGCCGGCGGGGCGATTCAGGCCCTCACCGAGGACGGCCTCGCCGGCAAGGTGCTCGTCACCGGGCAGGACGCCGATCTCGCCGCCTGCCAGCGCATCCTGCGCGGCACGCAGGCGATGACGATCTACAAGCCGGTCAAAAATCTCGCCGCCTCCGCCGCCCGCATCGCCGTCGAGGTCGCCAAGGGCAACAAACCCGCCGCCACTGGCACGCTCAACAACGGCCTGAAGCCCGTGCCCTCGATCTTCGAGAAAATCATCAGCGTCGATAAGGAGAATATGACGACGACCGTGATCGCGGACGGTTTTCACAAGGCGGCGGACCTGAAATGACGAATGCTGGCTGCCCAATGACGAATGCTGGCTGCCCAATGACGAATATCGAATGACGAATGACGAATACCGACGGCCCGAAGCAGGGTTGCCCGCGAGTGGAGGCAACTCCGAGCGTTCGTCATTCGATATTCGTCATTCGTCATTGCCGGGCGCCTCAGCGCCGCTCCTCGAAGCGCGCGGGCTGACGAAGAAATTCCCCGGCGTCACTGCGCTGCGCGAGGTGGCGTTTGATTTGCGGGCGGGCGAGATCCACGCGCTCTGCGGCGAAAACGGCGCGGGGAAGTCCACGCTGATCAAGCTGCTCGCCGGCATCCACCCGCACGGGTCGTACGAGGGTGAGTTGCGGGTCGCGGATCGCGCGGTGGCGTTTCACTCCATTCGCGACGCCGAGGCGGGGGGCATCGCGGTGATCACGCAGGAGTTTGCGTTGGTCGATGAACTCAGCGTGGCGGAAAATATTTTTCTCGGTCGCGCACCGCGCCGCGGCCTGCGCGTCGACTGGCTGGAGATGCAGCGGCGAGCAGCCGTGCTGCTCGCGGATTTCGGCCTCGCGGTCTCACCCGAGACGCCGGTGCGCGACCTCGGCATTGGCCAAAAGCAACTGCTCGAGATCGTGCGGGCGATGGACAAAAAAACCCGCGTGCTCGTCCTCGACGAGCCCACCGCCGCGCTCACCGAGCAGGAGGTCGCCGTGCTGCTCGATCACCTCCGCCGCCTCCGCGCGCAGGGCACGGCGTGCATTTATATTTCCCACAAACTCGACGAGGTCTTCGCCCTCGCCGACCGCATCACCGTACTGCGCGATGGCGCGAGCATCGTCACCCTCACCGCGCGCGAAACGACTATTCCAGAAGTGATCCGGCACATGGTCGGACGCGAGATTGCGGATTTATTTCCACGGCGCGCGGGCTCGGCGGGCACCGCACCGGCAGATGCTGGAGGTAAAAAACATTCCCCGACCAAAGTGCTTTCCGTGCGGAGGCTCACGGTGGCACCGCGCAAGAATACCCCGCCGTTTCTCCGCGACCTCTCTTTTGCCGTACGCGCGGGCGAGGTACTGGGGATCGGCGGCCTCATGGGAGCAGGACGCACCGAGCTGCTGATGCACCTGTTCGGCGCATGGGGGCATCGAGTGTCTGGCGAGGTCACATTACGCGGCGAGCCGTACCCGGCCCCCACGCCACGCGACTCCATCGCGCGCGGGCTCGTGCTCGTGAGCGAGGACCGCAAGCGCTACGGCCTCGTGCTCGCGCAGTCCATCGGGTTTAATCTTTCACTGCCGAGCCTGCGGCGTTTCACGCGGGCCGGTGGCTGCATCGATGTTCCCGCCGAATATCTCGGCAACCAGCAATTCTTCACGTCGCTGCGCGTAAAGGCCCCCGATCAGTTCACCCGCGTCGGCGGACTTTCGGGAGGAAATCAGCAAAAGGTCGTGCTCGGCAAAGCCCTGATGACGGAGCCTACGGTCGTGTTGCTCGATGAACCCACGCGCGGCATCGATGTCGGCGCCAAGCTCGAGGTGTACGAGCTGATCAACCGCCTCACCGCCGAGGGCAAGGGCGTACTGCTCGTGTCCAGCGAGCTGCCCGAGCTCATGGGCATGAGCGACCGCATTATCGTGTTGGCCGATGGGCGCATCGGCGGAGAGTTCACTCGCGCAGAATTTTCGCAGGAGAAACTCCTCGCCGCCGCCATGGGCCGCGCCGCCGCCTGACACTATTTCGATGAACGCCCGCCTCCTCAAAAACCTCGCGATGCCCATCGCCCTCGTCGCGATCTGCGCGTTTTTCGCGATGAAGGAATCGGCCTTCCTCGGGCCGCGCAATCTCACGCAGCTCATCGTGGAGTTTTCCATCACGGGGACGCTCGCGCTCGGGATGTTCATGATTCTGCTCACGGGGCAGATCGACCTTTCGGTGGGCAGCGGCGTGGGGCTGGTCGGCGGCATCGCGGCTGTGCTCGTGTTTCAGCACAATTGGCCCGCCCCCCTCGCGATGCTCGCGGCCTTTGGCGCGGCGCTCCTGCTGTGGACGCTGATGGGGACGCTCATCGTCAAGCAACGCATCCCCTCCTTTATCATCACCCTTGGCGGCCTGCTCATTTTCAAAGGGCTCTTCTGGCTTGTGATTCAAAATGCCACCGTACCCGTGTCGCGCGGCGACCAGGATAATCTCTACTCGCTCCTCACCACCTACTACCTGCCCGCGCCAGTAGGCGTCGCGCTCGCGGTCGTCGTCGCATTGGGCGTCGGCGCGCTTACGTGGCGCGCGCGGCTTGCGCGGGCGGCGCATCAGCTCCCGGTTAAGCCTTTCGGGCGGGTGATTACGCAATGGCTCGCGACCGCAGTGGGCCTCGTGGGACTGGCCGTAATGTTTAATCAATTCCGCGGCGTGCCGATCTCGCTGCTCGTGCTCTCCATGACCGCGGTGGTCGTTTATTTTCTCACGCAGCACACGCCCTTTGGCCGCTATCTTTACGCGATCGGCGGCAATGAGGAGGCGGCCGTGCTCTCCGGCATTTCAGTGCCGCGGGTCTTGATTGGCGCGTACCTGCTGATGGGCGTGACGGTCGCGTTGACGGGCTTCATGACGACGGCCTATTCGGGGTCCTCCACGACGACCGTCGGCGACCTCATGGAACTTGATGCCATCGCCGCCTGCGTGATCGGGGGCACCGCCCTGAAGGGCGGGCGCGGCACCGTGTGGGGCGTGATCTTCGGCGCGCTCATCATGACCGCCCTCCTCAACGGCATGATGCTCCTCGCCGTCTCGCCCGCGGCGAAATTCATCGCCCGCGGCACGGTGCTGACCCTCGCGGTGTGGATGGATGTGCGGCTGGGACGGTGATTTTTTCTAAGGAATGCGCCCATGAAACGTCGTCCTCCCAATCATGCGCACACCCCGGGCCACCTTCATCGGCGCTGTCGTGCTCCTCATCGGCAGCGGCTCAGTTTGGTTCTGGCAGCAGCGTGAGATCACCGACCTGCGCGAGCAACAAACTCGGCTGCAACAACAGATCGAAAAACTAGCCACCGCCAACGCCGAGGCAGCCAAAGCGCTCACGGCGGCGGAGAAAGCGATCGCGGTGGCGAAAACGGAGCTGGCCGCAAGCACACCTCGCAACCCCGCGGGCGCATCGCCGGCAGTCGGCTCCTCCGTAGCAGGCGCCGCCCCCTCGCCATCGCCAACTTTCAACCCCGCGCCCGCCGCTGCCAACGCATCGACACGTGCTCCGAGCACCATAAATACCCCGGAGTACCGCGCGCGGCAGCACGCCCGCTACGATGCCTTCTATCAGGAGCGTGGCCTGACGGACGCACAGGTGGAGCGGCTGATCGACCTGGGAGCCGCGCAAGACGAGGCGCGCGCCGATCTGCAAGCCGCCGTGCAGCAGCAAGGCCTGACGCCGGGCCGCGAAGTCGAAGCGATCCGCAGCAAGCTCTACGCGCCCATCTTGCAAGAGGTGCGGCAAATCCTCGGCCCGGAGGGCTACGAGGCGTACAAGGCCTATTCCCTTTCTTCGTACTATCAGGCGGGCACCATCGCGCCCCTCGCGCCGCACTTCGCAGCCGCCGGAGCGCCGCTCTCCGCGCAACAACAGCAGCAACTCGCGCGGCTCGTCGCGCAGCACGATCATCCCGTGAAGCAGCGCGCGACCGATCTCGGCAGCGTCAGCCAGATCGATTGGAGCAGCGTCGCGCGCGATGCCACGACGATCCTGAGCCCCGCGCAACTCGCGGTGATTCAGGCGCGGGCCGGGAAAAAGTAATGCCAGCCCGCCATAGCCGGCAGACACGAAAACGGCGTATCACAATGTGTGATACGCCGATAGCTTTCTTGCGCTAGAATGCGGGCCAGCGGTCCGCGCTCCGAGGAGGCTCGCCTCAGAAAAATTTCTTCGCTTTTTCGAAAAAGCTCTTCGAGGTCGGCTCGGAGGCGTCGCCGCTGACTTTGGCGAATTCCTCGAGGATGCGCTTTTGCTCACTGGTGAGCGACTGCGGCACCTCGACTTGCACGCGCACGAGTTGGTCGCCCTGGCGTCCGCCGCGGAGATTGGGCATGCCCTTTTCGCGAAGGCGGAAGGTGGTGCCACTTTGCGTGCCGGCGGGAATCTTGAGCGAGGCCTTGCCGAAGAGCGTGGGCACTTCGACGGGACCGCCGAGCGTGGCGAGCGTGAACTTGATCGGCACCTCGCAGTAGAGGTCTTCGCCCTGGCGCTCGAAGAGTTCGTGCTCCTTGACGTTGAGCACGATGTAGAGGTCTCCGGACTGACCGCCCGCCATGCCTGCTTCGCCGTTGCCGGAAGAGCGCAGGCGCGAGCCAGTGTCGACGCCCGCCGGGATGCGGACATTGAGCTTGGTCGTCTTCGGCACGCGGCCCTCGCCACGACACGCCGTACAGGGCTTTTCCACCTTGGTGCCAGCGCCCGCACACGTCGGGCACGTTTGGGTAAAGGTGATGATGCCACCGGAGCGGCGGATCTGGCCCGCGCCACGGCAGGTGGGGCACGTAACGCGCTTCGAGCCCGGCTCGGCGCCGCTGCCATCGCAGCGTTCGCAGGTCACGGCCTTGCGGAAGGAGATTTCCTTTTCGATGCCCTTGGCGGCTTCCTCGAGCGTGATCTCGAGATCGTAGCGCAGGTCGGCGCCGTCGCGGCCACTGTCTTGGCCGCCCCCGCCGCCTCCGCCGAACATCTCCTCGAAAATACCGCCGCCTCCGCCCCCGCCTTGGCGGCCGAAGAGGTCGTTGAAGATATCGCGCGGATCGTGGAAACCACCGCCGCCTCCGCCCATCCCGCCGGGGCCGCGGGGCACGCCACCGCCGCCCTCAAAGGCCGCCGCGCCATAGCGATCATACGCGGCGCGCTTATCGGCATCGCTCAAGACCTCGTAAGCATGCGACACCTTCTTGAACATTTCCTCGGCCTCTTTGTTGCCAGGGTTCTTGTCGGGATGGTACTGCACGGCCTTCTTGCGGTAGGCCTTCTTAAGGTCCTCCGCCGAAACGCCTTTTTCGACGCCGAGCAGTTCGTAGTAATCGTCTTTCGCCATGGTGTTTGCCGGTGGTAGGCCGGCTTAGGAAGTCTTGGCCGGACCGCTCGACACGATCACCGAGGCGGGGCGGAGGAGGCGGCCGTTGAGCGAGAAGCCCGCCCGCACGACCGTCACGACACTGCCCTCGGCAATATCGGCGCTGGGCTGCGCGGAGAGAGACTCGTGCTGGTTCGCATCGAACGGCTGACCGGCCGGATTGATCTCCTTCAGCCCGTGATTGCTCAGGGCCGATTTCAACTGGCTGGCCACCATCTCCACACCGCCGGCGAGCGACTTGGCGTCCGCATTGGGCTGCTTGGCCGCAGTGAGGGCGAAGCCGAGATTGTCGAGCACGGGAAGGAGGTCTTCGAGCACCTTGGACGAGGCAAAGAGGCGCAGCTCTTCCTTCTCGCGAACAGTACGGCGGCGGAAATTCTCGAGGTCAGCGGCCAGGCGCATGTAACGATCGAGATTCGCGGCGGCCTCCTGCTTGGCGGCGGCGAGTTGGGCGGTCAATTCGGCGGTCACCGACGGCTCGGCTCCGGGTGCGGCAGTGTTATCGGCCGCGTCGGCTTCGGGCGTGGTATTCAAAGGTTCGTTGGTTTCGGGCTCAGGCATGATGCAAAGAGCGCCCATTCAACTACGGGTTTTCGGTTTCTTCAAGTCTCTCCCGCAAAGCACGAATACTGAGCCCGTTCCAAAGCCAGGTTTGAACTGGAGGAAACGAAGGTAACGAAGAATCTTAACCAACGTGACCGCCGGAGGGCAGCCGCACCCTCTTAATCTGAGTTTCTGCAAGGGCGTAGCGACGTAAGTGAGGGCAGGAACGGAGAACAAACCTCCGCGCTGTCAGGACTCTTCGTTACCTTCGTTTCCTTCCGTAAAACAGCTTGGAGAAAGTAGATCGAGGCGCGCGGGCCGCCTTCTTCACCCCGCGAAATTCTCCGTGATGAGCAGAATCGTGGTGGTCTCCGCGGAAAAGGTAAACGCCCCGGCATACGGTAGCAGGACATTCTCGCCCGGCCCGAGTTTTTGGCCAAAGGCCGGCCGGCTCCCCGAGCCATTTTCAAGCGCCGCGCGCACGGTGCCGCTCACGACGCTGAGCAGGCGGGGCTGCTCGCCCGCGCGGAGATGCACCCGCTCGCCGGCCCCGAGGACCACGCGGCGAATGCTGAACTCCGCGCAATCCGCGATCACGCCCGAGGTGGGCGCGGCCCGTACGGGCGTCGGCTCAAAATCGTTCCAGTCAATGGAGCGCAGCGACTGCTGAATATGGAGCTGGCGGGGCCGCCCATCGAGGCCCACGCGACCCCAGTCGTACACGCGGTACGTGGTGTCGGAGTTCTGTTGAATCTCGAGGATGAGGTTGCCCGCATCGATGGCGTGGACCTGGCCGCTGTGCACGAGAATCGAATCGCCGGCGGCGACGGGAAAGTGATGCACGCACTGCTCCACGGTGTTGTCACCGATCGCGTGCTCGAATTGCTGGCGCGTCACGCCGCGCTTCAGCCCGACGATGAGGTGGGCGCCGGGCGCGGTATGAGCGATGTACCAGTTTTCGGTTTTGGGCTCGCCCTTGAGCTCACCCGCGACCGCAGCCGGCGGGTGGACTTGGAGGGAGAGGCGTTCGCGGCAGTCGAGCCACTTTACGAGGATCGGAAACGGCCGGCCCGCCGGCCATTGCGGCCCCATGATGTCGGCCCCATGCTCGGCCAGCGCGGTCCGGAGTGACTTCCCTTTGAGCGCCCCGCCCACAATGATTGATTGAGCCTCCGTGCGGTCGACGATCTCCCAGCTTTCGCCAATCGGGGTCTGCCCCGGCAGCACGCGGCCGAGCGCTGACTCAAAGGCCCGGCCACCCCAGACGCGTTCTTGGTAGAGAGGTTCGAAACGGAGAAGATCGCGCATGTACGAGATGACGAGTTTTTTGTGAAAAGGTCTCCGAGGGGTTTACATTTGACCGGTCGCCTTGTTAACGTGGAATCCGCTAGAAATCAGTCGGCCAACACAAATGCCCAAGTCAGAGACTTCAAACTCAAACCACCCTTCATTCCAAGCCCCGCGCTACCGCCCAAACTGGGGTGTGGCGCTGGTTTGCTTCGTGTTGGGAGCGTTTCTGACGGTGGCATTGGTGGCCTATGATCCGGCGCAAAGCCACCATCATACGAGCGCCCCGGTGTTGAAAAATCCGGTGGGTTGGATCGGTGCCGAGAGCGTGTGGTCCTTGCTCTTCGCCATCGGTACAAGCACTTGGCTGTTACCGGTTTTCTTGATCTGGATGCTCTATGTTTCGGTGCGGAGTTCGCGCCACCTCACGGGCACGCGCGTCATCGCGATGATCATTGCCAGCGTGGCCTTCGCGGGCCTCGCGGCGATGTTCAAAGACGCCAAGTGGGCGAGCGACTATTTCCCCCGCGGGCCCGGCGGCTATCTCGGCGTGACGCTCTACCATCGCATGCTGGAGGATGCCATGGGGCCCTTTGGCTCCGGATTGCTGCTGGGCACGATCTATTGCGGCGCGCAGTTATTCATCTTCACCAAGGATATCGGCACCGAGATCGAAAAGATGTTTCACGGCATAGGCACGTGGTGGGCCGAGCGCGGTAAGCGCAAGGCCGCAGCCGCCGAAGCGCGAATCAAGGAGCGCGAGGCCCAAGCCAAGCAGCAGAAGACCGCCGCCGCGATCGCGGCCGCCAACGCCCCTGCGCCCGCCACGACCGCAGCGAACGTCGGCCCGACGACCAAGAAGACCTTTATCCCCAAGACCGCCGAGGATCCCCTCGCCAAGCCCGCCGCGCCGCGGTCGGGTCCGACACCCGCCGAGGATCCCGCCGCCGCCGCGAAGGCCGCCATCCCCACTCCTCCGCCGCCGCCGAAGTCCGACAAGCTCGCGCTCAAGCCCGGCCCCAAGGCCGCCGAGCCCACCCCGCCGCCGCCGCCCGCCCCGGAATTGGGCGAGCCCGTCACGGGCAAGAAGTCTCTCGCCGTCGCCACGGGCTTGGAGCTCAACATCGTCAAGCCCGAGGAGCCCAAGAAGGCCGCCAAGGTTTCGCTGCCGCAGAGCGACGATGCCACGTACCAGTTTCCCCCGCTGTCCCTGCTCAAAGAGCAGGCCAAGCCCGCGTCCGGAAACAGCATCGAGGAGCATCGCGTCAATGCCGACAATCTCCTGCGCATCCTCGGTGAGTTTGGCGTCGAGGTGACGCTGGGCGAAATCCACGTCGGCCCGGTGATCACACGCTACGAGGTCGTGCCCGCGGCGGGCGTGCGCGTCGAAAAAATCGCCGGCCTGGATAAAAATATCGCGCTCGGCATGCGCGCGCAGTCCGTCCGCATCCTCGCGCCGATCCCGGGCAAGGCCGCCGTGGGCGTCGAGGTGCCCAATCAGATTCCCACGCCGGTCGGCATGCGCGAGTTGCTGGAGAGCGAAGACTGGGCCAACGCCAAGGCGGAAATCCCGATCGCGCTGGGCAAGGATGTCTCGGGCAAGCCGCTCATCTCCGATCTTTCGAAGATGCCGCACTTGCTCATCGCCGGTGCGACGGGCTCCGGCAAATCGGTGTGCATCAATTCCATCGTCGCTTCGATTCTCTACTCGAAGAGCCCGAAGGATCTCCGCCTCATCATGGTGGATCCGAAGGTCGTGGAGTTGAAGATTTTCAATTCGCTCCCGCACATGCTTATCCCGGTGGTGACGGAGCCGAAGAAAGTGCCCGCCGCCCTGAAGTGGCTGCTCGGCGAGATGGAGCAGCGCTACCAAATTTTCGCGAAGGTGAATGTCCGTAATATCGTCGGCTTCAACACGCGGAAGAAAGCAGCCGCCCCTGCTACCTCGGCCCCCGAGGAGCAGCCCGGCCTCGCCGGCATCGCGCCGGAGATCGACGAAATTGAGATTCCGGAGCGCCTGCCGTACATCGTCGCCATCATCGATGAGCTCGCCGATCTCATGATGGTCGCGCCGGCCGAGATCGAAACCAACATCGCGCGTCTCGCGCAGCTCGCCCGCGCCGCCGGCATCCATCTCATCATCGCGACGCAGCGCCCGTCGGTGAACGTCATCACCGGCGTCATCAAGGCCAACCTGCCCTCGCGTATCGCATTCCAAGTGGCCTCGCAGGTCGACTCGCGCACCATCATGGACACGAAGGGCGCGGAGACCCTGATCGGTCGCGGCGATATGCTGTTTTCCCCGCCCGGTTCCTCCCGCCTCGTGCGTTCGCAGGGTGCATTTGTATCGGACGAGGAAGTCCACGAGATGGTGGAATTTCTCAAGAAGAACGGCCCGCCACAGTACGCGCAGTCCGTCCAGCAGCAGATCGATCGCGCCGCGAAGGAAGACGACGAGGATGGCGATGATGACGACGGCGACGACGAGGACTTGGGCGATGACAGCGAATTGTACGCGCAGGCGCTCGACGTCCTGAAGTCCACCAAGCGCGCCTCGACCTCGATGATCCAGCGCCGTCTCCGCATCGGCTATAATCGCGCCGCCCGCATCATGGACCTCATGGAGGAAAAGGGCATTGTCGGTCCCGAAAACGGCTCCAGTCCCCGCGAAATTCTCGTCGACCTCGATTCCCTGTGATTTTCACCGCGCCGCCTCGCTCTTTCGAGCCGGACGGCGCATTGTGAATTATTCCTTCTTCCCATCGCCTCTCCCTTTCCCCTAACTCACCCCATCCCATGCAGACCATAGGCGAACGTCTCGAGGAAGCGCGTAAGAAAAAGGGCATCTCCATCCGTGAAGCCGCCGAAGCCACGAAGATCCGTGGCGACTACCTGCAGAAATTCGAGAGCAACCACTTCGACATCGGTCTGACTGAGATCTACACGCGCGGCTTCCTGCGCACGTACGGCAACTATCTCAAGGTCCCCACCGAGCGCCTGCTCAACGACTACGCCGCGCTCGGTCGCGGCGATACCCGCCCGCGCCAGCCGAGCCGCGAAGTGTATGGGCGGATGGATATTTCCGTCTCCACCGCTGGCGAGCCGAGCGATCGCGCCGCACCGCCGGAAGAGGGCGCCGCGAACGCCGAGCCGACGTCGCGCGCCCAGCCCCGCTATCCCCAATCGCGCGGCAAGACCAACCTCCCCTCCGGTCCGGACCCGGCGGTCATTTTCAAATACGCCAAGCTCGCCGGCTTTGCCGTGATCGGCCTCCTCGTGGTGTGGGCGATCATCTCGTTTGCCAGCGGCCGCTCCTCGCCGAAGCCCACCACGACCACGCCGCCCCCTTCGACGGCCAACACCCCGGCCGCCCCCGCTTCGACGACTCCGGTGCAAGGTCGGGCCTCGATCACGGCGCTTGATGTCGTGCGCATCCAAGTCTGGGCGGTCGACCCGAGCATGCCCGATCAACAC
Organism: Opitutaceae bacterium; assembly: GCA_965227745.1. Taxonomy (GTDB): domain Bacteria; phylum Verrucomicrobiota; class Verrucomicrobiia; order Opitutales; family Opitutaceae; genus GAS368. The sequence continues at coordinate 3,073,249 of OZ245769.1, forward strand.
GGCGCGGAACTCATCCCGCCCACCACGCTCGTCAAGGGCGACACCATCAGTTTCCCGAAGAACGGCCCCGTGCGCATCTACGCCACGGCGCAGGAAAATTACCGTGTGAACGAGGGCGGCACTCAGTTTATCCCCGGCGACGCGAAGAACAATATCCGAGGCGCGCGGGAAATTCAGATTCCGTAAGCGGCCGAGTTCGAGCGCGGCTGAGCAGGTCAGGTAGCCGCGAGCGTCAGCGAGTGGAGGTTCGGGAAGCCCGTGTCCACTCATCGGCCCCGCCTCCTCTTCGTTACCTGTCTGCCACCGCGGCCGACCGAAATTCTTTGCGCGCAGGCCCCCGCGCTTTTTACTCCTTCCCTGCGATGGAAAAAATCTCCTACCAAGGTCAGACGCTCACGCGCTGGCGCGTCGGCAACTCCACGTTTCTCGCCTTGCCCGAAAAGGGCGCGCGCTTGATGAACTGGAACATCACGCTCGGCGACGGCTCCGTGCGCGACGTGCTCTACTGGCCGGAGAACGCGGACTTCAGCGACATCGCAAAGGTCCGCGGCGGCAATCCGATCCTCTTTCCCTTCAACGGCCGCTGCTACGACAAGGGCGAAATCTTCTTCTGGCGCGCCGCCGACGGAGTGAAGCGCGCGATCCCGATTCACGGCATCGCACGGCAGGGCGAGTTTAAAGTCACGCGACTCGACGCGCGGGGCTTCGTCGCGGAATTCGTTCCCGGAGCGGAGGCGCGCGCCGCCTATCCCTTCGACTACGAATTCGTCGTCACGTATCGCTTCGAAGCCTTTGGTCTGACTTGCGAGTACGCGCTCACCAATAATGGCTCGGTGCCGCTGCCGTGGAGTGCGGGGCATCATTTTTATTTCACGGTGCCGTGGAGCAGCGACCAAAAGCGCGAGGACTACGTCATCCGCATTCCCGCGACGAAGCGCCTCCGGCAGGACTCGACGGGCGGATTGGTGACCGGACCCGTATTGCAGCCGGAAGAGAGCCTAGGCAACAAGGCCATCATCGACACGTTTCACACCGCGCTGCGGAGCAACGAAGTGGTCTTTGGCGAAAAGGGCCGCCCGGGCGATATCACGGTGCGCCTCGGCACCGCGCCCGTGCCGCCTCCAGATGCGACGTTTGTGACTTGGACGCTGGCGGACGACTCGCCCTTTTACTGCGTCGAGCCATGGATGGGCCCGGCCAATGCCGCCGAGCACAAGGTGGGCCTCCATCTCGTCCCGCCAGGCGAAACGCAAAAATTTACCGTTAGCGTGGCGGTGAAATAACCCGCCATTTTATCGGTTACATTTACCGTTTTTACGCGTCAGAGTCTTTTCATGGAGTTTTCCCTGAGTATAGTCGCTTTCCTTGAAGGCCTCGGTGGCGGCGAGATGATGCTCGTCCTCGTCATCGTGCTGGTGCTGTTTGGCGGGCAAAAGCTCCCTGAGTTCGCGCGCGGTCTCGGTAAAACCATGCGCGAGTTCAAGAAAGCCGCTTCCGGCGTCGAGGAAGAGTTCAAGCGCGCCCTCGAAGAGGAGCCCAAGAAACTCCCTCCCACTCCTCTCCCCGCCCCCACGCCCACCCCTGAGCTGACCGCCGGTGCGGCGTCGTATCATGACGATCCGTATCACGATACCTACCACGATGGCTCCGAGGCCGGCCCCTCCGCGCCTAACGCGCCCTCGGCAACTCCAGCGCTAACGGATTCGACAACTCCGGCAGCTTCCACGACTCCCGTCACTCCTGTGACTGGCACTACGGCTGGCACCGCGCCCGCGAGCACGACACCTTCACCTGTTTCGCCTGCGGCGACGCCGCCGGGTTCGCCTGCTGTCACGCCTCCGCCCGCTGCGACCGCAATTTCCCCAGTTACACCCGTGACGCCAGTTGATCCGACGAAGCCGATCACTCCGGCGACGCCTGCCCCGCACGCGCCGAAGAGCGATGCGCCCAAGCCAGGCACCCCGGCACCGGATTCGCCGTATTCGGATTGAGTCAGCTCAGAGTCCAACGCTGAGAGCTAGGAGCCAATCCCTCCGCGGCCATGCCCTCAAACGACAAAGCGATTTCTGGCCCCCAGCTCTCCGCTCCCGGCGATCAACTTTCTCCGCTCGAGCCCGAGCCGATGGAAATCCCCATCACGGGCGAACTCGATTTGCACACCTTTCGCCCGAGTGATTTGGGCGAATTGATCCCGGAGTATTTAGCGCAATGCGCGGCGCGCGGCATCCGAGAAGTCCGCATCGTCCACGGCAAGGGCACTGGCACCCTACGGACCACCGTGCACACCCTCTTGAAGCGATCGGCGCTGGTGCGGTCCTTTCGGCTGGGCGACGAACACACTGGCTCATGGGGTGCTACTTTGGTCACGCTGCATCCATGAGTTTCCGTTTTCTCTTCGTTTTTGCCGCCGCATTTTTCGCCTTACTCACCGGCCGAGCCGCGGAGACGCCGCCGCTCATCCTCATCTCGCTCGATGGATTTCGCTGGGACTATTGCGCGCTCCATCCGGCGGAAACGCCCAATCTCCGCCGCCTGATCAGCGAAGGCGTGACCGCCCAGGGCCTGATCCCGGTTTTCCCGACCAACACATTTCCGAATCACTACTCGATCGTCACCGGCCTGTATCCCTCGCACCACGGCATCATCAACAATCTCTGCTTCGATCCCCGCCTCGGCGAACTCTTCCGCTACAATCGCTCCGCCTCCTCGCGCGACAATCGCTGGTGGGGCGGCGAGCCCATCTGGACCACCGCGGTGAAACAGGGCAAAGTGAGCGCCTGCTATTTCTGGCCGGGCTCCGAAGCGGAGCGCGATGGTGTGCGCCCCAGTATTTGGAAGCCCTATAACTACGACGCCGTCACCTACGAGGCCCGCCTTGAGGAAGTCGTCGGCTGGCTCAAGCGGCCCGCCGAAAAGCGTCCCGCCATCATTACGTTCTATCTCGAGGAAACCAACGCCGCCGGCCACACGTACGGGCCCGACTCGTCGCAGACCGCCGCCGCGATCAAGCTCCTCGACGGTCGCGTCGGCGCGATGGCCGCGCGCTTCGCGAAAGAAAATATCGCCGCTAATTTCGTGATCGTCTCCGACCACGGCATGACGCCGTGCGATGTCGACCGCGTAATCGTCCTCGACGACTACCTCGACAACGGGAACTACCAACTCGATTGGGACGAAACCTCCGCCGGCCTGCGTCCACTCAAGGGCATGACCAATGCCACGCTCCTCGCCGCCTTTGCCAAGCTGCCGCCCGCCCAAGGCAAAGCCTACCTCGCGGCCGACCTGCCCGCGCGCTTTCACGTCGATCCTGCCAATCCCCGCGTGCCGCCCGTGTGGATCATCCCTGCCGAAGGCTGGCAGGTGATGCGCCGCAGTCTCTACAACACCGCCAAAGCGAATTTCCTCAAGGGACAGCACGGCTACGACAACAGCTTCACGTCGATGCGCGGTATCTTCATCGCGAGCGGCCCGTCCTTCAAAAGCGGCGTAGTCATCGAGCCCGTGGAAAACGTGCACATCTACAATCTCATGTGCGCCGCCACCGGCCTGAAGCCAGCGGCCAACGATGGCGACGACCGATTGGTGAAGGCCGCGCTCAAGTAAGGTATGCCATCTACGAAGCTTACTTAGACTTCCGCCTAACCCTTGTCATTCTGAGCGCAGCAAAGAATCCAGCAGGATTTACAAAGGTGAAAACCGGGTACGAAAATCTTCCTGGATCCTTCGCTACGCTCAGGATGACAATCGTTCGAAAGTCTAAAACTGATTAGTAGTCTGGTATTACTCGAAAATCGCAGAGCCTAAAATCGGCTCGCGAAGAATTCAGACCGGCGGCCATCTCGTCCCGCCGCTCATCCTGCGATCCGTCCGTTCGGCGCGCTACGGGGCTGGGCTGCAACTTTTCGCGGTGCTCCGGTGTTATCGAGGTATCACCACTCATTAAAATGAATACTTCGAAATTCCTCTCCGCCCTCTCTCGCGTCGCCAGCATTGCCGGCATCGCCGCTGTCGCCGGTCTGGCTTTTAACATCTTCGCCCTGCCGCTCTTCGGTACGGCGGTCGCGCTCTTTATCGTGCTCGTAATCGCGTCCGACTACGCGCCGCGCGGCAACAGCTACACTCGCAGCTTCACACCGGCTACGTTGGCGCAGGGCCTCTCGTCCCCCCTGCGGCTGGCCGCCTGATTGGAAACACGGGCCCGTTTTGGAATGCCCGTTTGATTGAATCTCCCACCCCGCCTTCTCAACTTCACCCCGTCTTACTCCTACCGCCATGTCACAAAATCCTCCCCTCCTCCCGGCCACGCAGATGCACGAAATCGACTATAAGATCCACGGCGACGATATGCAGTTCGTCGAGATCGAGCTCGATCCCAACGAGGCGGTCGTCGCCGAGGCCGGCGGCATGATGTTCATGGATGAGCACATCGCAATGGAGACGATCTTCGGCGACGGCTCCTCCGCCAATCGCGGCTTCATGGGTGCGCTCCTCGGCGCCGGCAAGCGCCTGCTCACCGGCGAATCGCTCTTCATGACGGTCTTTCAAAACCAAGGCACCGGCAAACGCCGCGTGGCCTTTGGCGCACCGTACCCAGGCAAGATTCAACCGGTGCATCTCCGCGAACTCGGCGGCGAGCTCATCGCGCAGAAGGATTCTTTCCTGTGCGCCGCCAAGGGCGTGAGCATCAGCATCGCGTTTCAAAAGCGGCTCGGCGCGGGTCTCTTCGGCGGCGAGGGCTTCATCATGCAGCGTCTGCAAGGCGACGGCCTCGCGTTCATGCACGCGGGCGGTACACTCTATGAACGCGTGCTGGCGCCGGGCGAAACGCTCCGCGTCGACACGGGCTGCATCGTGGCCTTTCAGCCGACGGTCGACTACGACATCCAATACGTGGGCAGCGTGAAGACCGCATTCTTCGGCGGCGAGGGTCTCTTCTTCGCCACGCTGCGCGGCCCGGGAAAAATCTGGCTGCAGTCGCTGCCCTTCTCCCGCCTCGCCGGCCGCATCGTCGCCGCCGCACCGCAGACAGGCAGTGGTGGTCGCGAAGAGGGCTCGATGCTCGGCGGCATCGGCCGCCTGCTCGACGGCGACAATCGCTAAAGCATAGCTTGACCGGACCTCGGTTCGCGCGCCGTTCATCTCGCGCGCGAACCGATGGTCATGGCGGAGATTGTTTTCACGGCTGAGACTCGCACGCTGTGGGTGTCATGAAAACCTACCTCACTTATGGCGCGGCGATGGCCGGCACGAACCTGCTGCTGACGTTTGCCTTCTACTTTCTCGATTACCACAGCGACCCCGAAAAGCTGCAGACGGCGGGGCCGATCGCCAATTTCGGTCCGCTGATCATCGCCATAATCTTCATCGTGCTCGGCACCCGCGCTCGCCGCGCCGAGATCACGGCCACGGAAGAATTCGGCTACGGTCGGGCTTTGGGTGCGGGCGTGATGATCGGCCTGTTTGGCGCGCTCATCGGGGTCGTCACCTCGTTTGCTTATTTCCAGTTCATCAACCCGGGTTTCACGGAAGTTGCACTGCGGGCTCAAACGATGGCGATGGAGGCCAAGAACATCCCGGCGGCGCAAATCGAAGCCGCGCAAAAAATCATGCGTACGATGATGCAGCCAGCCGCCATGGCGATCATCGGTTTCGTGATGGGCATGGTCGGCTGCACGGTGATCTCGCTGGTGACGGCGGCCATCCTGAATCGGAAAGCCGCAGAGGAACCGCTCGTCCAGCCGCCTAGCACGGTGGCTTAATCTAACTCTATTGGCGTTACAAAAAATGAAACCGCGGAGCCGCACCACCGGCTCCGCGGTTTTTCCGACTGACTGCTACAACAACGACTACGAACTAAGCCGTGAGGCTCAGAAGAAGAGGGCCGGGCGGCGGGCAGGGGCTGGCTGCGACGGCAGGGAGATGCCCTGCGCAGGTACGCGAAAGAGCTTGGTCTCGGCACCTTGGAAATCGCCGTCGGACTTGAAGCTGAAGTGTTTCATATCCTCGAGCTTTTCGAGGCGCTCCCGCACTTCGGGCGGGAGCGCCTTGCGCTCCTCGGGAGTATTAACTGGCCCGGAGTAGATCTGCTCGCCCTTGGCATCTTTGGCCACGAGCTGTTTCACGCCGTCTTTAATCGTGAGTTCGAGGGAGCCTTGATCGTCGGACGAACTGATCTGGCTGTTGCCGGTGTCGACCGAGACACTCACGCTGCCCGGGCCCTCGGCTGTACGGGAAATGCTGATACGGCGCTGGCCGGGCGCACGGGCGGCGTCGATGAGGGAGAGCACACGATTCACGTCATCGCGATCAGTGATGACTTCAGGCGGCAGCCCCTGCCCGGTGACAACGCCACCACCCTCGCCGCCGTTTTGGCCGAAGGCGTAGGCGAAATTCTGACCGGGACCGCCTTGGAAAAAAGTCCCCGGAGTGATCGCGGCGGAGAGTTTGGGCATGTCGCGCTTGGCGAGCTTCACCTTGGCCGTCTCCTTTTTGCCGCCGCGCAGATAGGTGATCGTGACCTCCTCGCCGTCCTTGCGATTGCGAATGAGGACGGCGAGCTGACGCTGCTCGATGAGGATCTGGTCCTCGAGCTTCAGAAGAATGTCGTGCTGCTTGAGCACACCAGAGGCCGGGCTCTTTTCGGAAACGTGATTCACCACGAGGCCAGAGCCGTCGGTGAGCCCGAGCTGCGAGGCCAGCGTGCCGGAGACCGGGCTGGTCTCTACGCCGAGGAAGGTGACGCTCTCCATTTCCGCGGGCTGGCGGACGCTGATGCGGCGCTGGCCGGGCGTGGCGCCGTCAGTGGCCGCGAGGACGCGGAGGTGGTCCTGGATATTGGCGCGGACTTTGATGTCGGCCTTGGCGTCATCGACGCGGACAGGTTTATCCGCCGCGATGGCGGGCAGCGCAACGGCGAGGCCGAGCACGAGAGGGGAATGACGAATGACAATATGACGAATGACGGAGTGCATAAAATGAGAAACGTGGGTTTGAAGAACGTGAGCTGAGCGATTGAGGGACGATGGACTATTGAAATTTCACAGGGACGACGCGGATTTCCTCGCGCGGGACGGTCCATTTCACGGAGGCGTTAGTACGGGGATTTTTCCATGTAATCGTATCCACATAGTTGAGACGTTCGCGGCGGGCGGCCGTGCCGTCGTCGAGGGTGACAAGGCCCTCGTCGCGGACGGCGTAGAGGACGTTTTCGGAAGCGACAGGCTTGAAGACCGCGAGTTCGGTCTGGCCATTGTCCTCGATGGGCTGCTCGGCGACTAGGGTGGAAACAGGTGTGACGGCCGCGACCTGGCGCGTCGGCTCACTGGCTGGAGTGTCCGGGGGCCCAGCGCGGCGCGGCAGGACAATGAGGGTCAGGGCGACCGCCGCGGCGGCGGCCATCGCGGCCCCGGTATAAAGCCACCATTGGCGCGAGGGGCGACTTACGGGCGGCACAGCGAGCGCGGGGGCGGCCGACGGGCTGGCACCGGCGGCAGTGGGCGCAGCGAGTTCGGCCTCGATGCGGGTGACGAGGTCACGCCGCGGCGCGGCGGGCTGGAGGGCCTGGAGCTCGGCCTCGAGCTGTTTTAAGTCTTCATCCATGGCAATCAGCGGCGGTTAATTGTTTGCGCAGGGCGACGAGCGCGTAGCGGTACCGCGAGGCGGCGGTGTTGGGCGAGATGTCGAGCTGTTCAGCGATCTGCTCGAAGGTGAGTTCGCCCCAGATCTTGAGCACGAGCACCTCACGCTGTTCCTCGCCGAGTTGACGGAGGGCCAGCTCGATGGCTTCGCGGCGTTCATCGCCATCGAGCGCGGCGTGAAAGAGAGGGCGATTATCCTCGAGGCCGCCTTCGGCGAGTTCTTCGCGCGCGGAGCGGCGGGTGTCGCGACGGGATAGATCGATGGCCGCTCGCCGGACCGACGTGACGAGAAGTGCCATGGGTTCGCCGGGGAGATGCCGCTGATGGCGCCAGAAGCGGACGAAGGCTTCCTGCACCACGTCTTCGGCATCCGCAGCGGAACGCGTCCACTGGCGGGCGCAGAGCAGCAGTTTCGGGCAGTAGAGCTGAAACCATGATTTCCAAGCGTCATCGTGTAAGGCATCCTCCATGCGTAGGCGGTTGAGCGGTGTTTGCCTTGGAAGCGTCATGACGCGGGCGATTTGTCTAGAAATCGAAGAACGCGCCAAAAGTTTCGGCGACCCGCACGATCTTGGAAAATAAAAAGGGGCCCGGTTGCCCGGGCCCCTGTTGCAGGGTTTTCTATTTTAATCGGCCTCAGAATTAACGGCCGAAGAGCCCGCGCCAGGTAATGCGGTATTCCAAGGCGGCGACTCCGAGCAGCGCAAGAACGCTACCGTAGCCAACCAGGGACTCCACGCTTACCGGGGACTGAGCAGAAAGCAGATATGCCGCGGCGGCAGTGATGGTGCCGATGAGGGCCGCGAGGGTGATGATGTTGTTCTTCATATGTGTGTCTTTCGTTTTGTGTCGGACCTACGAGAGGTTCGACGTGGATGAGTATACGGCACCTTCTTCAATAGTTGAAATATCGTCTTCCTATCGTATTCATAGTTTCAACCTATGGAACTGAACCAACTCCGGTACGCCGTCGCGGTCGCCGAAACCGGAAACTTCACCCGGGCCTCCGAGCGCAGCCATGTGTCGCAACCATCTCTCAGTCAGCAAATTTTGAATCTGGAAAAAGAAGTCGGCCACAAACTTTTCCACCGCTTGGGCCGAAAAGCGGTGCTCACCGAAGCCGGCGCCACCTTCATCGAACGCGCCCGCCGGATCCTCTTCGAGGTCGAAAACGCCGCCAAGGAGCTCAGCGATCACCCTTCCCTCGATCGTCGCATCACCGTCGGGGCGGTACCGACGATTATGCCGTACCTGCTAGCTCCCGTGATCGCGGAATGCCGGACCAAGTACCCCAATTTGCTAGTCCATGCCCGTGAGGACTTTAGGCCCGATTTGGTCCGCATGGTCGTCGAGGGCGAGCTCGACCTCGCCGTCGTCACCCAGCCCGTCAAAGACCACCGCCTCTCCGTGGAGCCGCTCCTAACCGAGCCGCTGCTACTCGTTGTCGGTCAAAATCATCCGTTTGCCAGTCGTCGCGAGATCGACATCGCCGACCTCGCGGAGGAGACATTTATCTCCATGGGCGACTCCAGCACGCTCGCCACGCAGATCCGCGGGTTCTTCGGTGACAACAACTTCGTCCCCAAAATCGGCTACCGCTGCGCGCAAGTCGCTACTCTAAAACTCTTTGTGACCATGGGCCTCGGTATTTCCATTTTGCCGCAGAGCGCCCATACCTATGACGACGACGGCAGCCTGATTTATCTCAACATCGCCGGCTCAGCCCCCACGCGTGAGATCGCCGTCATCCGCCACCTCCAGCGTTACCAAAGCCGTGGTGCCGAACAGTTTATCGGCCTTTTACGCGAAGCCGCGCGCACGGGTGCGCTTTCCGGCGCGCCCTTCGCCCCCATCCCGGCTCCAGCGCCGCATTCCCGCGAAGACCCGCCGCTTCCCCACGCCGAAGATTAGCGCCCCCGGCAATTGCGCTTTCGCGAAAAACGCCAACGCTACCGGCCCTCATGTCTTCCGCTGTCATCGAACACCACGCGCTCACCAAGCGTCGCGAGCTCGCGACGCTTCTCGCGCTGTGCGCGGTGCAGTTCACGCACATTTTGGATTTCATGATCATGATGCCCATGGGCCCACAGCTCATGCGCGGCTTTGCGATCACGCCGGAGCAATTTTCTTACCTCGTCGCAACGTATGGCATCGCCGCGGCGGTGAGCGGCTTCATCGGCGGCTTCTTCATGGACCGCTTCGATCGGAAGCGCGCCTTGCTCATCACGTATGCGGGTTTCGGCATCGCGACCCTCGCCTGTGGCTTTGCGCCCACGCATCATTGGTTGCTCGTCGCGCGCGCGGCGGCCGGTGCCTTTGGCGGACTCGCCGGTTCCTTGGTGAGCGCGATGATCGGCGATGTCATTCCGCCGGAGCGTCGCGGCCGGGCCAGCAGCATGGTCATGGCGGCGTTCCCGGTGGCATCGGTGCTTGGTATTCCCGCCGGCCTCTATCTCGCGAGTAAGTTCGGCTGGCACGCCCCGTTCTTCCTGCTCGCCGGCTGCGCGTTGGTTAATTTGGCCCTCTCCTCGTTTGCCCTGCCGCACATCCGCACTGCGGTTCAAGGCCACGAACCCATCAAGCAAATGCGGGAAATGCTCTCGCGCTCCGTGCACCGCAAGGCTCTCGCGGTCGGCGCCGTGCTCATCATGGGCGGCAGTTGCCTCGTGCCGTTTCTCGCGGCGTCGATGGCGGCCAACATGGGCATTCCCGAGGACAAGATTCTCTACATCTACGCCGCGGGCGGCATCTGCACGTTTTTCAGCATGCCTCTGGTGGGCTGGCTGAGCGACCACGTCAACCGCTTCCACCTCCTGATGTGGCTTTCGGTGGGCACGAGCACGGTCGCGCTCATTGTCACCCGTCTCGGGCCGTCTTCATTCGGCTTCGCGTGCGTGATGATGGCGCTGTTCATGGTCACGATGTCGGGCCGCTTCGCGCCGACCATGACGATGGTGACCAATGCCGTCGAAGCCCGCTATCGCGGCGGTTTCATGAGCGTCAATGCCGCGCTGCAACAGGCCGCGAGCGCCCTCGCCAATGTCATCGCGGGTCAATTTGTCACGAGCGACACCCAGGGCCACCTCGTGGGGTATCCGACACTCGGATACGTCGCCGTGGGCTTCTTCGGCCTCACCGTGCTGCTTGCCGCCGAGTTGAAAAAAGCCGCCCCTCATGTCGCGATCCCCAAGTCGAAAGCGGCCCAGCCCACGCCCGTCGCCGCACCCGCGGAGGTCCACGTTTAAGCTCAAGCTCCCTCTCGTCCGAGATGAATTCCCCCGCCCCCCTCGCTCCCGCCACCACGCCCCCGCTTCCCCTGAAGCGCCCGGAGGTGCTCGCGCCCGCCGGCGACTGGGAGTGCGTGCGCGCGGCGATCGAGAATGGCGCGGACGCGGTGTACTTCGGCCTCGAGCGTTTCAACGCCCGCATGCGCGCGAAGAATTTCACGCAGGCCGATCTGCCGGCGCTCATGGAATTTCTCCACCGGCGCGGCGTGCGCGGGTACGTGACGTTCAATACGCTCGTCTTTTCCAACGAGCTGGCCGACGCCGCCGACTACCTGCGCACGATCATCGCGAGCGGCGTCGACGCCGCCATCGTGCAGGACGTCGGCATCTGCCGCCTCATTCGCCAGCTTTCGCCCGATTTCCCGATCCACTGCTCCACGCAGATGACGATCACGAGCGGCGCCGGCGTGGCCTTTGCCCGCGAGCTCGGCGCGCAACTCGTCGTGCTCGCGCGCGAAAATTCCCTCGCCGATATCGCCAAGATCAATGCCGCGCAGCAGGCCGATCTCGCCGCGGCAGGCGCTGACCCCGGCGTGCCTTTTCTCGCGCCGCCCGCCGCGCTGCCGCTCGAGGTCTTTGTCCACGGTGCGCTCTGCGTCGCTTACTCGGGCCAGTGCCTCACGAGCGAATCGCTCGGCGGTCGCTCGGCCAATCGCGGCGAATGCGCGCAGGCCTGCCGCCTGCCTTACGATCTCATTTCCGACGGGCAACAAGTCCCGCTCGGTGATCGCCGCTATCTGCTCAGCCCGCAGGATCTCTCCGGTCTCGAGGTCCTGCCCGATCTCGTGAAAGCGGGGGTCTCTTCGCTCAAGATCGAGGGTCGCCTCAAATCGCCCGAGTACGTGGCCAGCATTACGCGCGTTTATCGTCAGGCGCTCGACAAGGTGATGGCCGATCTCACCGGCATCCCCGCCCCGAAATTCGAGCCGCAGACGGCCCGCTACGAACTCGAGATGAGTTTTTCTCGCGGGCTCTACACGGGCTGGTTTCGCGGCATCAATAATCAGGAACTCGCGCACGCGCGCTTCGGCACCAAGCGCGGCGTGTTGCTCGGCGAGATCACGCGCGTGCATAATGAATCGGTCACGCTCCGCCTCGCCGCCCCGCTGAAGCCGGGTGACGGCGTGGTCTTCGATGCGGGCAAGCCCGCCGAACGCGAAGAGGGCGGCCGCGTGTACCAGGTCGAGCTGCGCGGCGGCGCGGAGGGCGAGGCCACCCTGCGCTTCGGCCACGGCGATATCAACTGGTCGCGCGTGCGCCCCGGTCAGCTCGTCTGGAAGACCAATGATCCCGCGCTCGACCGCGAGGTGCGCACTACGTTCGAGGGCGAAAAAATCCGTTTCCAGCGCCCGATCTCGCTCGAGGTCCACGGCCGCGTGGGCACGCCGCTCACGCTCATTGCCAACGATGGCGCGGGACACGTTGTCCAACTCCAGTCCGCCGTCCCGCTCGCCGCTGCGGAAAAGCAACCGCTCACCGCCGAGCGCCTCGGCGAACAACTCGGCCGCCTCGGTGGCACGCCCTTCAAGCTCGGCGAACTGCGCTCGCACCTCGAGGGCGACGTGATCATGCCTGTCAGCGAGCTGAACCGCCTGCGCCGCGAAATCGCCGTCGCCCTCGAAGCTCTCCGCGCCCAGCCGCAGCGCTGGCAGATCGGTGCGAGCACCGAGCGCCCCACCCTCGCCTTTCCCGCCGCGCCTTCGCCCGCCGCGCCGGAGCTGATCGCGGTCATCCGCCTGCTCGAGCAGCTCGACGCCGCGTGGGCCGCCGGCGCGCGCACGATCTACTGCGAGTTTGAAAATCCGAAACACTACCGCGACGCCGTCGCTCGCTTCCGCGAACTACAAGCCGCCGAGCGCGCCTTGGCTGCTTCTGGCTCTCAGCTCTCCGCTCTTAGCTCTCAGCTAGAATCCGCCATCTTCGTCGCCCCGCCGCGCGTCTTTAAGCCGGGCGAGGAATGGATTTTGAAACAGGTGCGCTCCTCCGAGGCCGATGGCTACCTCGTGCGTAATCATGATCACCTCGCATTCTTCGCGAATGATCGGAAGCGCGGCGATTTCTCGCTCAACGTCGCCAATCCCCTCACCGCCGATTATCTCCGGACCCGTTATCAGCTCGAACGCGTGACGGCGAGCTACGACCTCAACATCACGCAGCTTGAGGCGTTGCTGCAGAATGCGCCGGGCACGTGGTTCGATATCACGGTGCATCAGCACATGCCGATGTTTCACATGGAGCACTGCGTGTTCTGCGCGTTTCTCTCCTCCGGCAAGGACTACCACGACTGCGGCCGGCCCTGTGAGAAGCATCGCGTGTCGCTCCGCGATCGCGTGGGCGCGGAGCTCCCGCTCAAGGCCGACGCCGGCTGCCGCAATACGGTTTACAACAATCGCGCGCAGACCGGCGCCGAGTACGTGGGTCGCTTGCTCGAGCTCGGCGCGCGCAGCTTCCGCGTGGAATTCGTCAACGAGAGTGCCGACGAGGTCACGCGCACGCTCACGCGCTACGGGCAGCTCCTGCGCGGCGAAATCACCGGCGCGGATCTCTGGCGCGAATTGAAATTGTTGAATCAGCTCGGCGTGACTCGCGGCCAGATGGAGACCGCGCCGCGCGTGATTTTGAAGAAGTCGTAGGCGGTCGGGACGCGTTTTGTAGTCCGTGGGAGTACACGGGCTGTAGGGCATTGCGAGAATTTCGGCTCAAAGGGCCGCTTTTGCTTTTTCCTACTGGACAGTAGGTTTTGACCCGATGAAGTAGGTCTCAACCCCATTTAACCCCTGCATGAAAACCTTGGCTGAGTTTTACTGCGACCGCTACAGCGTGCCCTCGGAGCAATTCGAGCGTCACCTCCTCCAACGCTGCCTGTATCCCCAGGCGCGGATGTTTCGGAATCTCCTCACCACGATCAACCCGGACTTCTTTCAGCCCGATATCGCGCTGATTCGCGCCACGGGCCGGCTCACGCGCTCCGCCGGCTTTGCCGCCGAAGTCTCGGAGTATCAGTACGACTCCGACAACGCGGGCCGCCTGCGTCGCGAGTGGAAGCTCCGCCTCTCGGTCACACGCCTGCGCGCCTTCGTGATCGAGGCCCTCGGCGAGGAGCCCGCCTATGCCGAGAGCACTTCGCCCTTTGCCACGCAGCCCGCGATGGGCGTCGGGCACGCGATGGCGCGGGCGCAAGTCCGCTAAGCCGGCAAGGGAGCGGCGGTTTTTAACCGCCGCATCAGGCTCACGACCCAATCCTAGCGCATCCTAACCGCCGGCTTGTTTGGGCACCGCCGCGCAAGCCCGCGGCACGTGAAGCCCAGAGGACCGTCGTTAGCGCGACGGCCGGCGCATCGAGCTGAAAAAGCGGAAGGCACCCATCGCGGCCGGGGCCCAGCGCACGAGTTTGCCCAAAAGGCCCATGCGCGGAAACAGCGCTTTCTTCGCGGTAAAGGCCAGCGGCACGGCGGCCAGCTTGAAGAAGGGCGAGATGCTCTTCCACTTGGCCCACGCCTGGTCGATCCAGGCCAGCGGCACGGCCACCTCGGTGGCTGCGGCCGACATGTTCTGCCTCCGCACGCGAATGCGCGCGCAGATCAGCATTTTGCGCAGGGCGAGTGTATCTAGCTCTGTGGACGGATACATTCGGCGTCTTGTTTGAGTTCGCGAATCGTGGAGTCGAAGGGGCGCGGCTGCTTCGCGAGGAAGCGGCGCAGGCCGATGATGATCGCAATCACGCCCGCGACATAGAGCCCTGTGAGGGATCCGAGCGCGGCGATGCGGTTGCTGTCCCAGAAAGCGAAGACGATCGTCAGGCTGGCAAAAGTGACCGCCATGATAGCGGTGAAAACCGCGGCACTGATCCAGATGAAGGTCTGGATGAGCCGAAATTTCTCCTCTTGGAGTTCGGTCGAGAGCAGCGCGACGCGGTCATGGACCGCTTCGACGACACCGCTGCCGAGCGTGCGGAGGGAGTGGAGAATCCCTTGGTTGGCTGGAGTATCCATCGGAAAAGAAATCGCCGCCTCAGGTTTTCCCAGGACGGACAAAGAGGGAAAAAGCGAAGAGCGCGAGAAAGACGGTGAAGAGGACCTTGGCAAACATAGCCGCCGTGCCGGCGACAACCCCGAAACCGAGGAAGCCCGACACGACGGCGATGATTAGAAACAACAGGGCGTAGTTGAGCATGGCTGCAAGCGACGCCGTGGACGAAGACTAGCTTAGTTACGCACGGTCATCCGGTTGTCCACGGAGCGGACACCGCGGACATCCTGGGCGAGCTTGGTGACGAGCGACCGCTCGGCATCGGAGGCGGCCTCGCCGGTGATGACGATCACGCCCTCATTGGTCTCGACCTTGGTCTTCAGCGCGCTGGTCGACTTGTGGCGCATGAGCGCGACTTTGACCTGAGTGGTGATGGAAGCGTCGTCGATCTTTTCGCCGACGGTCGGCTTGGCGTCGTAGTTTTCTTTCACCACGAGCTTGTTGTCGACGGACTTCACGCCCTCGATCTCCTTGGCGTAAACCTCGGTGAGTTCCTTCTGCGCGACGTTGTCCGCCGTGCCGGTGAGGAGGACCATGCCGTCCTTCACATCGACCTTCGTGCTGGCGGCGCTGACGTTGCCCTTCACGAGCAGGCGGCTGCGGATCTTCAGCGCGATCCACGAGTCGGAGCGCTCGGGATTGGCGGAGTCGACGACGATGCGGTTGTCGACGCTGGTGACACCGGGGATGCTTTCCACGGTGGCCTGCGCGAGCTGGCGGTCGTCTTTGTCGGAGACCTTGCCCGTGAGGGTGACGGCGCCGTCCTTGGCCTTCACGTCGACCTTGTTATCGAGCACGGTGCGGTAGTTGTAGGAATCCTCGGCGGTTTTCTCGATCTTGCGATCGACCGAAGGGGAGGCGATGAGGCCGGTGGCACCGGCGACGAAGAGCAGCGAGATCAGGGACTTGTTTTTCATAATAGATGTAGGGGTTGGTGTTGTGTTGCAGCTGACGACCGAGCGCGGGAGGGCGCTCAGTTGCTATTGCGGCGGATGAGCGCCCCGATCAGCACGCCGACGCCGAGGGCGATGGCGAGAGACTCGTAGGGATGGGAGCGGATCGCCTTGTCGGTGTACTTGGCACCGTCGACTACCTTGCGGCGCGCGGAGCCGTAGATGTCGACGAGCTTTTCCTGCGCGGATTCGAGGCGGGACTTGATGTCGCTGATGCGGCTGCCAGCGGCTTCCGTGATGGGGCCGGCGAGCATGGCCTCGGCTTCAGCCATCAGCTGGCTGATGTGTTCGACGAGCTGTTCAGGGGTCTCGGCAGTGGCTTCGCGATGTTGATTTTTCATGGTCGGGTATGAGTTGAGGGTTGAGACATTTAGAACCGGGAAACGAAGCTTTGGACCTGAGTCTGACCGAAAACGGGGCACACGCCCCACTGTAGGCCAGAGCTCGAGCCGACCTCGGAGAGGGCAAAGTTAATCAGCCGGTTCACCACCTCCCTCTTACCATTCGACGTGCCACGGTGCCGGCGCGGCTTCTAGGTCGTTGTGAAAGAATAACTAATGGATCGGATCGGCGAAATGGCGATTCGCACGAACGGCCGATTTTCCATGCACATTGCCCGAAGGAGCACCGTGCGATTCGCAATTTGCACTAGGCGTGTTCGCCTAGTTCGTTCACCCCGCGCGGCCCAAGACCGCACCGCTCCATCACGGCGCTGTAGTCAGCGCGGCAATACGAAATGAAATTCCGTCCCCTCGCCCACCGTGCTGAAGCACGTGATGGAGCCGCCGTGCGCGACCACGATCTCGCGCGCGATGGCGAGGCCGAGCCCCGCCCCTGACTTGGTCTGGCCCGGCGCGCGATAGAATCGATCAAACACGTGAGCGAGACTCTCCGCCGGAATCCCCGGTCCGCGATCCCGCACCGCAAAGCGCACGAACCCTGGCTCCGCCGCCGCCGAGAGCGTGATCACTCCGGCCGGGGGCGAGTACTTCGCCGCATTCGTTAGGAGATTGATAAAGACATGGCGGAGCCGCGCCGCATCGACGCGGATCGATTCGACCGCGAGACTCGGCGGGATTTCCACCACCAGCGTCTGCCCCGCCGCCTCGATAAAGACCCGTGCTTCGCGCGCCACATCCTCCAGCAGCGCGCCGATCCCCACGTCCGCCGAGTCGAGCATCGAGGCCCCGGCCTCGAGGCGGGCGAGATCGAGGAGATTGTCGAGGATGCGCAAAAGCCGGTCGGCATCGTCGCGGGCAGATTCGAGTAATTCGCGCTGCGTCGGGGTGAAACCCTCCAACTTCTGCTCTAATAGTAAGTACACCGCCATGCGCAGGCTGGTGAGCGGCGTCTTCAACTCATGGCTGACGGTGCCCACGAGATTGGTTTTCGCATCGTCGAGCAGGCGAAACTTCGTCACGTCCTGCAAAATCACCGCCGCGCCTTTGAACTCGGTGAGCTTGTCGCCAATCGCGAGCATGCGCGGGAGGTAGTGGCGGTCGTCGCGCCCGACGCGCAGCGAGATCGCCCGGCCATAATCGGTCGGCAAATAGTGCTCCCCCGTGGTGAGCACGGTAGCGAGCGGCTCGGCGAGACTCGGCGGAAATTTTCCATCCGCGAAATCCGGCCCCGCCGCCACCTCCTCCGCCGCGGGATTACGCACCTCATGCGTGCCATCGCGGTCGACGACAAAGACCGGGTCCGGGGCGGAAGTCAGCGTGGCCTCCATCGTGCGCTGGGTGCGCAGCACTTTCGCGAGCGTCGCCTCGCGGTACGCGCGAAGCTTGGCCGCCATGGTATTAAACGCCCGCCCCAGTTGCCCCAACTCGTCGGTGGAAAACTCCGGCACCGAGCGATCGAGGTCCCCCTCGCCCACCGCGACCGCCGACGCCGTCACGAGCTTGATCGGCCGCAACAACGACGCCGCCAGCCGCCAGCCCACAAAGAGCGAAAGCACGATAGCCGCCCCGATGGCGATGAGAATGCCCTGCTCCGTCGTGCTCGCCAACCGCTCGACCCGCGCCGCCGTCCGCACCGCCGCGGCGCTGTCGTGCCGCGTCAGCGCCTCGATGGCCTCATTGACTTTAAAGTGACTGCCGCCGTCGCGCTGCTGCTCCGCGAGCGAGCCCCCGCCACCCAGACGAAAGACCTCATCGCCCCGCTTGGAAAACTCCTCAAACGCCGCGTCGATCTCATCGACCAGCCCCATCCGCGAGGACCCCGCCGAGCCCGTGCGTTGCTCGGTAAGCTGCCGTTTGAAAGCCGAGCGCTGCGCATCGAAGTCCTTCTGCGCCGCGAGGACATTGCCCCGCCGCGCGTCCAAGATCGCCCCGCTCATCTGCTGCGCCGCCTCGCGCATCTGCTGGAGCGCGGAGATGGCGCGATAGTTGCCCAACAGATCGCGCGACAACGATCCGGCCAGCTCCCGCTCCACCTGAATCGCATACACGCCCACGCCGACTAAAATCAGCAGCAACGGGAGGATGCCGAGGTAAAGGCGCGTACGGAGCATGGAGCGAGAAATGCGCGAAGCCGGCCCGACCGGCAATCCCTACGCGCCGCTAGAGCAGCCCGAGTTTCTGGCGCTTGCGATACAGCGTGGCGGGGTCAATGCCGAGCGTCTTCGAGGCTTCGTCGAGATTGCGGCTGGTGGCCAGGACGCGGCGGACGTGCTCCGCCTCGAGCGCCTCGATGGTGACGCGCGAGCCCACCGTGATCGGCGACTCGGCATTGCCGGAAAACTCCTCGGGCAAATCCGCGAGCTCGATCGTCTCGCTGCCCGCCAGGATCACCGCGCGCTCGATGACATTGCGCAGCTCGCGGAGATTTCCCGGCCAGCGATACGCCGCAAAGGCCGCCTGCACCGCCGGCGAAAACGCCCCGATCTTCTTGCCGAGTCGCGCGGCGAAAAATTTCCGATAGCTCTCCGCAAACCGCGCCAAGTCCGCCGGCCGGTCGCGCAGCCCGGGCAAGTGCACCGTGATCACGTTGAGCCGGTAGTACAGGTCTTCCCGAAACCGCCCGGCTTTCACCTCTTCCGCGAGGTTGCGGTTGGTCGCCGCGATCACGCGGACATTCGCGCGGCGCGTGCGCGCTTCGCCGACGCGCTCGTACTCCCGTTCCTGGAGCAGGCGCAGCAGCTTCGGCTGAATCTCCAGCGGCATCTCGCCGATCTCATCAAGAAAGAGCGTACCGCCATCCGCCGCCGCGACCTTGCCGATGGTGTCCGTCACCGCCCCGGTAAACGACCCCTTCACATGGCCGAACAGCTCGCTCTCCAACAACTCCTTGGAAAGTGAGGGACAGCTCACAGTCACGAACGCCGCTGCCTGTTGCGCACTGCGGCGGTGGACTTCGCGGGCGAGTACGCTCTTACCGGTGCCGCTCGGGCCGAGGATCAGGATGTTGGCGGGTGTCGCGGCAGCCTTAAACGCGATCTCGATCGCGCGCTGCGTCACGGGCTCGGAGGATTCGAGATCGACGGGCGGCGACTCCGTCGCGATCTGGCTCTCGAGCGAGCGCACGCGCGTTTCGAGCGCGCGCGTCTTTTCCACTTTGGAGAGGACGCCGCGGATTTGCTCGGGCGTGAAGGGCTTCGGAATAAAATCGAAAGCCCCGCGGCGCATCGCCTCCACCGCCGTCGCGACATTCGCATAGGCCGTGAACATAACCACCACGAGCGAGGGCTGGGCCTTGAGCAGCTTCGCGAGCACCTCGAGGCCATCATCGTGGCCCAGTTTCAGATCGAGGAACACCGCGTCGAAGTTGTCTTCCTCAATCGCATGGAGCGCCCTCGCGGCACTCGGCGCCTCGGCGGCCGTGTGGCCGGCGAGCTCGATCGCGATGCGCGTGGTTTTGCGGATGGCCGGTTCGTCGTCGACGATTAGGATGCGCATGAAGTTGAAACCCAGTGTGAAGCGGAATGCGCGAAGCGGAACCCCAAAAAGCACCAAGGCGGGGCTGCTTTCGCAACCCCGCCAGGTCCAGCTTCAACTTGACAGCCCCGCTGGCTAAGCCTGCGGAACTGTCGCTAATATTGACCGAGGTCGTTGCGCGGGGTTCCGAAACTCAAACGAAAATCTTTAGCGATTATCGTTTTTTTGGCCCGCGCCCACGGGCCCTTTCGGCGACTCCGCCGCACCGGAATCCGCGTCCTCCGTCGTCACGACGAAGCACAGCAGCGCACCTAAAACCACGAAGCAAATGAGGAGCATAGTCATGTCTCCCTAGACGCGAAAATCATGCCACGCCCGCAAGCGGCGGTGGAAGTCCCTGAATGAGCGTGAGTTGATTTTTCACCCTCCGCCGGGCATCGGATTTTTCCCTATCGCGTCGTGCGATATTCCGGATGACACGCGTTTATCCGCCGCGTCTCGCACGATCCACGGCCCAGTGGGTGGCGATTTTTCTTGTCTCCCTTTCCCGCGACCAGCCCTCTAAACCTTTCGCGTAACCCAATTGCCATGTCCACGCCCGCTGCCCAACCCCCGCTTCCTGTCTCCACTCCTCCTAAGACCACCGATCTGGAGATCAAGGATGCCCATCTGATCTTTGGCTCCGTGTGGCAACGCCTGGAAGAAGAGTATGGGCGGGAGAACCTGCGTTTTCCGAAAGAGATCATCCTGCTCGGCGGCGCCCCGGGTGCCGGTAAGGGCACGAACACCGATTTCATCGCCCGCGCCCGCGGTCTCACCTGCCCGCCCGTCGTGATCAGCGCACTCCTCGATTCGCCGGAGGCCAAGGCCTTGAAAGATGGCGGCAACATGGTCGGCGACCGCGAGGTCGTGGGCCTCCTGCTGCGCCGCCTCCTGCGCAAAGAGTACCACGACGGCGCGATCCTCGATGGTTTCCCGCGCACTAATGTCCAGGTCGAGTGCTTGAAACTTCTCGTCGGCAAGATGCACGCCCTGCGCCGTGAGTTCTACGGCACGCCGCTCAGCATCCATTTCCGCCAGCCCACCGTGCACATCATGGTGCTCTTCGTGGATGAAAAGGAATCCGTCGCCCGTCAGCTCAAGCGCGGTCTCGAAATTCGCGCGCACAACGAGGAAGTCCTGCGCTCCGGTGTGGGCCAATTGCTCGAAGATCGCCCCACGGATCACGATGAGAACCTCGCGCGGCGCCGCTATCGCGTGTTCAAGGAGCAGACGTGGGACGCGCTGCAATCGCTCAAGGAAATCTTCCACTACCACTTCATCAACGCCCAGGGCCCGATCTCCGAGGTCGAGCAAAACATCCTCAAGGAGCTCGATTACCAGAGCACGCTGGAGCTCGACCCACGCACCGTCGACCGCCTGCGCCACGTGCCGGTGGCCAATGAGATCATCGTCCACGCGCGCCAGGAACTCGTGAAGCGCCTCGACAGCTACGAATTCGGCCAGCCCGAACTCTTCGGCTTGGTCGTCGGCTTCATCTCGAAAAAGATTCTCCCCATCGTCCAGCGCCACGCCATCTCCGGCTCGGCGCACGTCAACAGCGAGGACCCCTTGCTGGAAGATCCGACCGCCATCGCGATGCTGATCGATGTCTTTTCCGAGCGCGGCTTTCACGCCGTCGTCGACCTCCATCGCATCGAGGTCCCGGAAAAGGTCGACCTCGCCACGGGCCAGATCACCTGCCGGACCAAGAAGGTGTTTCGTATTCAGATTCGCTTCCAGGGGTCCGAGATTCGTCGCGGATAATATAGCGGCACCACAAGGTAACGATAGCGGGGAATTTGGTGATTGGAATTAAGGCCTGAGCGCGCCTACTGGCGTCTGTCAGTTCCAGTCTCCTCCACTTCAACCTTCTATCGTCTACCTCCATGGACATGCTATTCGCCTTGGTCTGTTTAGTTATCGCCGGCCTCGTCATCGCCAGCATGTGGGTCATTTTCAGCAAAGCCGGCCAGCCCGGCTGGGCCGCGATCATCCCGATCTACAATCTCTACATTTTGCTGAAAATCGCCGACCGGCCGGGCTGGTGGCTGATCCTTTATATTATTCCGGTCGTGAGCCTGATCATCTCGATTCTCGTGGTGGTCGACATCGCCAAGGCCTTTGGCAAGGGCGTGGGCTTCGCCGTCGGCATGATTTTCCTGCCGATCATTTTTTATCCGATCTTGGCCTTCGGCGATGCCACCTACGTCGGCAAGTCCGAGGCACTGCCGCCAGCTTTGTAAGGCGAGGGCGCGGCGCCCGTGCGGCCGCGCCATGTTTCGACTCGCTAGCGTGTTGAGGGGCGGGCCATGCTCGACCCTCTTCCGCCTATGACGACCCCACACGCCGACCCCAAGCAGGGTGAACGCGAGTACTTCGCCCGCATCGGCGAGGCCGGCCGGAGCCATGCCGTGCGCAAGCCCTACGGCGATGAGAACTGCGCGCGCTACTTGATGAACGTCGCGGCGATCATGGTCTTTATGCGTCCGCCGCCCGCCCGCATCGTCGAGCTCGGCTGCGGTGGCGGCTGGCTGAGCCTGATGTTTGCCGAGCGCGGCTACGACATCACCGGCATCGATATCTCCCCCGATGCCATCGCCATCGCCGAGAGCCTGCGCGCCGAGCGCGGGATCACGAACGCGACATTTCGCACGGCGGACTACGAAGATGTAAAGGTCGACCAGCCCGCCGACTACGTGCTCTTTCACGATGCGCTCCATCACGCGGAGTCGGAGCACGCCGCGCTCGCCGCCGCCTATGCCGTCCTCAAGCCCGGCGGCATGGTGATCTGCATCGAGCCCGGCGACGGCCACAGCGTGACTCCGGAATCGAAGTACGCCGTGGAAACCTACGGTGTGCATGAAAAGGAAATGCCCCCGCGCCACATCATCGCGACCGCGCAAGCCGTGGGCTTCAAGCGCCACCTCGTCCTCCCGTGGCCGTGGACGTATGTGCGCTCCGCGTACCGCCCCGGCTACGCCAAATCGACCAGCCACTGGGACCTGCTCGGCCGGAAATTCCTGAGCTTCGTGAAACTCGCTCGCCTATTTTTCCGCCCGCGCGATCAGGGCTTCGTCGTGCTGATCAAGGATTGAGGGCCCGACAGCAACTAACTGTGGGAGGGGCTTTATGCCCCGACTGTTGGTCGCTCGTCGTCAGTCGGGGCATAAAACCCCTCCCACCGCTCAGCCAGACTCAGGCAGTTGAGAGTGGGGAGTTGAGAGTTGAGAGACCGATCCTGCGAGGAGCCGAAATAGTCTACTCGCTTGAGCTGCTGATTCACTGCTTGGTTTTGCGCTCAACTCTCAGCACTCCACTCTCAACTGAATCGATCCGGTTCAGAGTTTTTCGCCCTCCGCGGTAAAAGCAACGCCGGGCCGCTCTCGCGGACCCGGCGTGATGAACGTCGGATGACTCGTACCATGATCCGGTCACTCAGCCCGAGGTCGCCAGCGCGGCCCGGCTGGTTACATCGGTCGAGGTATAGGCGGCGCGAGCGACCGGCCAATCGACGGGCATCAGGCGGGCTTGCGCGACCTCGTTGCCGCGCAGAGCGCGGGCGAGCTTGAGGGCATCGGCGGCGAGCGCGGCCGAAAACGTGAACTTCGAGCCGGGCTGCGCCGAATCGATCACCTCGATGTGGCCACCGCTCTCATACGAGAGCACCGTGTGACCCTGCAGGCCCGACCGGGTGGGAATGTAATAGGAGAGGAGCTGCGGGCGGACGGCCTCGCCGCCCCGGAGGAGGCGATCACGCAGCGCGACCACACTCTCGATGAAGCAGCCATTGGGAATCGAGGAATGGAGCGTAGAGATGGGGGAAATATCGTTCACCACCGACCAGCGGCCAAACCCCGGATCGATCGCGCGGAGCAACGGGGCGAAGTTGGCCTTTTCCTCGGCGGTCATGCCGCGGTGCAGGGAAAAGCTCTGGGTGCCATCCGTGTCGGTGTAGAACCACAGGATGTCGGCGAGCTCGAAGACCACGGCGTGCACGACGCGCGGGTAGTGCTTGGTGCGATTGTCATTCTCGATGCGGATGACCTGCGACCAGACATCGGAACCGAGGAGGGCCTGCACCTGGCGAGCGTGATCGAGCGAGGCCTGAAACTTGGCTGAGGGATTCGCGCGGAGCGCGGGGGCGAGGAAGACGAGACTGAGGGCGACGAGGGCGAGGAAGCGAGTGATCGTGTTCACGCCCTCATAAGCGCCGGGAGCATTCCAAAGTTTCTGAAATGCGATGAACCCACACTTTTCTGCGACAAACGCCCAGGCTGGTGTGTTAAAGGGAGATGCGCCCAGTTTTCCCCCGGGAAAACTGTCGCACCGCCGGACAGGTCGCGTCCCAAAATCGAAACGAGTCCGAAAAGTGTTACGTCGCAGTGACGCAAAAGTGTGCGGGTGCTATGACACGAGCAGGGGATTGACGACAGACTCGATCTTTTGAACCACGAAGAGCGCGAAGCGGACGCGAAGGGGCGGGTGTGATCTTTACGGCGCGCCGCGAGGTTTGTGGCTTGGACAAACCAGTTGAACAGGAAGACCGGGAAGAGCGGGAAGAAGGCTCCGCCGTTTCCTCCCAGTTACGACCTGAAACGCCACGATCGCTGCCCATGTAGGGGCGTCGCTTGTCGACGCCCGCAGAGCGCGGACGGATGTGATTTCAGCCCTTCGTCGAAAAGTCGCCGAGCGATCCGTAACTGGGCACCTCTATTCCCGCCCTTCCCGTCCTTCCTTTTCATATTCATCGCGTCCAAATTCACGTGGCCCCGCGAACATCGGTTCTCGCCTCCGCGTCTACTTCGCGTTCTTCGCGGTTAAAAAACTCTGTCCCCTCCGCCCGTTACAGCGCTTCCTTCATCAGCGTCGAGATACGCTCGTGGTACCCACGGCTGAGTTTCAGCTTGGTGCCATCGTGGAGAATGACGGCGTACTCACCGGCGAATGACGGGCTGAGCTTACGCAAGCGATCGATGTTCACGATCGTCGAGCGGTGAATGCGGATGAAGCGCTTCGGGTCGAGCCGCGCTTCGAGGCGGGCCATCGTCTCACGCATGAGGTGCACGCGGCCGCCGACGTGAAACTTCATGTAGTCGCCCTCGGCCTCGATCCAATCGATCTCCTCCGCCTTGAGGAAAAAAATCTCCCCCGACGATTTGACGAGGATGCGATCGCCCGCGGGCTCTTCCTTCGGCGCGGCGGCGGGCGTGGCGCGTTGGAGATAATCGAGGAGCTGCGTAAGGCGGGAGTTAACGACGTCGGCCTGCCGGCGGCGCACCTCGTCCTTGCCGCGCTGGAGGGCGGCGGCGAAACGCGAGTCGTCGTAGGGCTTGAGCAGGTAATCGACCGCGTTCACCTCAAAAGCCTTGAGCGCGTGCTCGTCGTAGGCCGTGACAAACACGACGGCCGGGGCGATGCCGGGTTCGAGTTTAGCGAGGGCGTCGAAGCCATTGCCGCCGGGCATCTGCACGTCGAGAAACGCCAGCTCGGGCCGCTCGCGGCGGATGAGCTCGGCGGCCTCCACGCCACCCGACGCCTCGCCCACGATGTCCACCCCGCCGTCGCGCTCGAGGAGAAGGCGCACGCCGCGACGCGCGGCGGGCTCATCGTCGACGATGATGGTGCGAATGCGCGGAGTCGTCAGGGGAGGCACGGAGTTTGAGTTCATGTGCGGCAGGGTAAGATGATTTGCACGGAGACGCCCCGGCCCGGCTCGCTGCGCAGCGAGAGATGGCCGTGGGCACCGTAGATCTTGGCGAGGCGCTCGCGCGTATTGGAAAGTCCGATACCCTCCTTCGCGCGCTTCATGCCATCGTCGATCCCGGGGCCGTCGTCGCTTACTTCGAGGTGGAGTTGCCCGGCGGACACCCGCCCGCTCACCGTCACGCGGCCCGGGCCGGACTTGGGCGCGATGCCGTGCAGAATGGCGTTTTCCACGATGGGCTGGAGAATTAGATTCGGAATCCTTGCCTCCATCGCGGCGGGCTCGATCTCGATATCGACCTGCAAGCGGTCGGAGAAACGAACTTTCTGGATATCGATGTAGCGCTCGAGGAAATCCATCTCTTGCCGCAGCGTGACTTCCTGCACGCGGGTATTGTCGAGCGACATGCGGAGCAGCGAGCTCAGGCGGGCGATGAGATTGACGGCCTCGTCGTTCTTCCCCTCGCGCACGAGCACCGCGATGGTGTTCATAGTGTTGAACAGGAAGTGCGGGCGGAGCTGCTCGCGCAGGGCCTTGAGTTCGGTCTCGACGAGGCGGGCCTCGAGCTGCGCGCTGCGGAGTTCTTCGTTCTTATACCGCTGGTAGATTTCCACGCTGTGGCCAAAGGCCAGCACCGCCCAGTAGTACGCCATATCAATGATGTTGCGGCCCCAAAAATTGCTCAGCGCCGTCGTCCAAAAATCCTGCAACGGCTCGCCGTAGAAAACCACGTACGCCAAAATCCGGCCAAGGTAGTACGTCGCCATCACGACGAAACTCATCACGAAGTGAAACCCGATGCCGCCGATCCAGTGGCCGCCGCCGAGCGGCACTTTCGTCCGCAGCATCAGAATCGCCGGCGCCATCAGCCCCCACATCATCGCGCGGCCAAACTGGGGCATCGCGTACTCGAAGAAATCGAGGTTGCTGCCCGGGCCCAGCGAGGCGCGATTCGTGAAGTACGTCTCCAGCGAAAGCACCAGCCCGAGAAAGGCCCAGCCCGCGAAGATCAGGGCGGCTTTGGTCCAGCGGTTTTGCATGGGAGAAACAGGTGCGTTCATTCTCGGGTCATCGGCTCGGTTCAAGCGGATAAAGCCCCATTTGCGCCGAACGCCATGAAATGAGCGACAAGATACGTTTTACTGCGACGAAGCCTGCGACGAATTGCGCCCCAAAAATCGCGTCACGGCAATCTCCGCGTCAAACGGCACACCCTCGGTCAGGTGGTTGACCCACTGCCGCGCGAGCATCGGCGCGTAGAGGGCGCCCTTGGCCCCGAGGCCGTTAATCAGCCCCAGACGGCGAGCGGCATCGGGATGGCGGCCGGCGACGGGGCGCTTATCGGGAAGATTCACGCGAATGCCCGCCGTATGGTCGGTAACGGAAAAACGGCGAGCCTCGCTGGAGGAATTCGGCGAGTGAGCGAAAGACCCTGAGCTGGTTGACGGGACCAAGAGGCGCTGCGCAGCGGCTTCGAGCTTCTGACGCCCGGTGGCCGTGGGGCTCGAATCGAGCACGCCGGGCTCGTGCGTGGCGCCGACCCAGGCGATGCCGGGCGCCACGGGGACGAGCCAGTGTCCGTCGTTCAGGATCACATCCGGGTCGAGCGCCGGGGCGGTGGGGAGATTGGATTCGAACGTGATGGCAATGATCTCGCCCTTGGAAAATTCCCACGGGACGAAGGCGAAAGGCTCCGCGCGGGCGGCGGTAACACCCGTGCAATCGATCACGAGATCGTGGCAGCGACTCGATGTGAGGGTGGCTAGTTCGGCGGAAGCGAGCGCGGCGGAGCGGACACGGTTTTGTTTTTGCCAGCGCTCGCGCGCAGCGGAGAGCAACGCCGCGAGGTCGATGCGCGCCGCACCCTCGATCCAAAAGCCTTCATCGGTGGCCGCACCGGCGAAAGCGCCGAGCTCTCCCCTCGCCCGCTTCTCGGCCAAGACGCGGCGCTCGCGGTCGTCAGCAAATCTCCGCCACACGCGCATCTCGCGCCAGAGCGGCACGCCGAGCTCAGCCTCGAGTTCGCGATAGGTCCCGTGCACCACCGGCAACAGTGATTCGACGCGCCAGCTCGGCACGAGTCGGCGACCCGTAATGGGATTAATGATACCTGCGGCGACGCGCGAGGCCGCCCGCTCATGACCGGCGTCGACGATCTCGAACGAAATCCCCGCGCGCTCAAACTCCCACGCGAGCATCGTACCCGCGAGCCCCTGGCCGAGAATCAGGAAATCGGCAGCCATGGGGTAGCGCCGGTCTCCGACCGGCGCAGGGGGACGGCCACAACGAAGCGTAGAGAGCAAACACTCCACGCCCGCGAACGCCTGGGGTGACGCCGGTCAGAAACCGGCGCAACTTCATGGCGAACGAAAGCCCGGCGGGGATGGCTTGGGCTCAGAGGTGGACGGCGATCTCCGAGCGCCGTCTTCAGGACATCGAAATGCCGTCGCAATTTTCGCCTTCGCCCTCCCGACGGCGCCCGGAGGTCGCCGTCCACCCAAAACCTCGGATACGCGGACGCTGACCGCCGGTCAGACGCCTGCGCTACCCCGGGCCATTCAGCTCGGATGAGTCGATTGAGTTCATCCGCTTGCATCGCAGGTAGTGAGCGCGACTTACTTCTTCGCGATCGCCGGCAAGCTCGCGGCGGCGGTAGCCTGGCCGTGGCGCTTGTTTTTCTCGTCGGGCGTGCGGAGCTGAATGCGCTCGGCGAGAGCGGGAAATTCTGCGCGGAGGACATCCATCGCGCGCTCCAGGATGAGTTCGCCGCCAGCGCCGGAAGTCACGCGACCGAGCACGAGGAGATTTCGCACCTCGTAGAAATCGGCGTAGTGCGCGATGGCGTAGCCGAAACAAATGCCGATGGCATCGTAGATCGCACGAGCACGGGCATCGCCGGCCTTCATCGCATGCTGCACCTCGATGAGCTGCTCGGGGAGCGGGAGCGTGGCCGGGAAATTAAAGCCCGCGCGCTGCGCGAGGCGACCCACACCCTGCTGCGAGAAATACTGCACGCCGCACCCGATGTCGCCCGACCACTCATCGCGCGGGGCGTCGGGGCGATAGTCGATCGGGGCAAAGGCCAGCTCGTTGAGCCACGGGGTGATCGTGCCCGTGGAGGTGACGTAGCCGCCGGCCTGGCTCGTGCCCATCGAAACGCCGAGCACGGCATTGTCGTTCATCGACATCGAGCCCGCGAGCGCGGTGACCTCGCCGTCGTTGACCACCTCAAACGGGATGCCGCCCCAGCGCTGCTGCAGCGTGAAAAACATGCGGCGGATGTGCTTTTCAAACTGGTCCGCCGGCACGCCGCGAAACAGCGAGGCCGCGCGCACTTCGTTGTTCACATACACGCCCGCCGCGCTGCCGCCGATGGCATCGACGCGCGGGAGATGCGCCGCCGCGCGCAGCAGCGAATCGTGTACGCCCTCGATGTGGTAGCTCGGGTCTTTTTGGAAATACGGATCCCACGCGATCTCCTCGGAGAAGACGACTTCGCCATCGATGAGCGCAGCGGCCTTGCGGTCGCTGCCGCCGAGATCGAAGCCGATGCGGCAGCCCTCGAGGTGCCGGCCCATCGGCAGGCTCGTCTCGACGACGGCGGGCAACGCCTCGAACTTCGCCGCCTCGACCGAGAACACGCGGCCGAAAATCTTTTCGCCCATGAAATCGTAGTCAAAGGCGCGCGCGCCGGTGGGGCTGTAGATTTTCGCGAGCGCCGCGGCGATCTCATCGGCGCCGGCGACGAGCACGCGCGGCCCGCCCTTCATCCACAGGAGAAATTTCAACAACCGCTCCGCGTACGTGAGCGTGAGCGCGGCGGCGGGATGCGAAGCCGAGAGCACGCGGCCATCATAGCGGAAGACCGAGCCGTCGTTGCGCACAAGGACGAGCGCAAAGGGCCGCGCACCCGCATCCTGGGCGACAAGCGCGGCGTAGGCGCGATGCCAGAGCGCGGCGGGCAGAACTTCGGGATCGAGAGCTGGGCGAATTTTAGGTGAGACGGTCAGCATGACGGAAGCAGAGTTTTAACCACGGATGGACACAGATGAACACAGATAAAACCGATAGAGCCAAATGGTTCTTAGAGACCACAGTCGAACGCGGGCCCAGCGAGACAAACCGAGTTCATTTTTGAACCACAGAGACACGAAGGCACAGAGAGAAGCAGAGAAACCTGCAACTACAGGCGGCTTGTCCTCCGTCTCTCTGTGCCTCTGTGGTGAAGTCTTGCCTTACTTCTTCTCCGCTGCCCAGAGGGCGGCGCCGACGATGCCGGCGTTGTTGAAAAATTCGGCGGGGACGAGTTTCGCGCGGGCTTTGAGAAACTTAAAAAACTTTTCGTGGTCGGCGCTGATGCCGCCGCCGATGATGATCAGCTCGGGCCAGAGCAGGCGCTCGAGGACGGCGATGTAGTCGTGGAGGTTGGTGCCCCACTCTTTCCACGACAGGTCTTTCTGGTCGCGCACGGAGGCGGCGATGTATTTCTCGGCGGACTTGCCGTGCTTGCCCCAAGGGAAGTGGCCGAGCTCCATCGCGGTGACTACGCCTTGATACGAGAAGCAGGAACCGACGCCCGTGCCGAGCGTGAGCAGCAGGGTCTTACCCATGAAGCCGCGGCCCGCGCCGAAGTGCATCTCGGCGACGCCGGCGGCGGCGGCATCATTGATCATCGCGATGGGGCAGCCCGTGGCTTTGCCGAAGAGCTTCGCGCCATCGCAACCGATGAATTTCTTATGAAGATTCGCGGAGGTCCAGATCGTGGAATCCTCGATCACGCCGGGGAACCCGATGCCGATGGGGCCCTTCCACTTGAAATGCTGCGCCATGGCGGCGACCGCGCCGGCCATCTCGGCGGGCGAGAGATTGTCGGGCGTCTCGATGCGGAAGCGCTCGCCGATCAATTTGCCGGTTTTGGTGTCCACGGGCGCGCCTTTGAGCGCGGACCCACCGATGTCGATGCCGAGAGTTTTCATGAAAACCGCCGAAGCAAGCACCCCGACGGGCGCTTGGCAATGCGCGTCTCTGACATGGGTCGCGCCGGCCTCAGCCGTCCCCCAACGAGTGAAACGTCCGCCAAAAAAGCCGTGGGCTTGGGGAGGACGGCGATCTCCCGAGCGCCGTCTTCGGGAGATCCGATGCCGTCGTCATTTTCAGGTTCGCCCTCCCGACAGCGCCCGGAGGTCGCCGTCCACCTCGATCCCCGCTGTGGGCGGAGACCAGCGCTATCCCTACCTTGGAACCGGCAATGATGCCGGCGCTGCCCTCCGCTCAGTGCTCCACGCCGCCCGGTCCGTGGGCGTGGCCGTGGCTGAGCTCATCGGGGCGGGCGTCGCGGGTCTCGGTGATTTCGACATCAAAGGTGAGATCGACGCCGGCGAGCGGATGGTTGCCGTCGAGGAGGACTTCGTCGCCCTCGATGCCGACGACGGTGACGACCGGGGAGTGGCGGTCTTCGCCGGTTTGAAAGGCGTCGCCGATGGTGAGTTCGCCGTCGACGGGGAGCATGGAGCGCTTGATGCGGTGGACTTGGGCCGGGTCGCGCTCGCCGTAGGCGCGGGCGGCGGGCACCTGGATACGGGTCTTGGTGCCGGCGGCTTTATCGCGCAGTTGCTCATCGAGACCGTCGATGATCTGGCCCGCGCCCTCGAGGTAAGTCACGGCGGGGTTGCCCGCGGAGGAGTCGAGGACCTGCCCCTGGGGGTCGCGGAGGGTGTAGTGAAAACTGACGACACGGCGATTCATGGAGGAGGTGTAAAAACTTAAGTCCGGACATTTAGCCACCAAAAGTCGCGCTCACCGCCCGCCGCCGAAAGTCCGTACGGGGCGGCCCGGTGAGGTCGAGCGCCCCTTTGCCTCGGAAAATAGGTTGCCTCCCCCGGGCGTCGGGTGGCATCCCAGCCGTACCCCATGTTTCGGAAAATTCTTTTCTGGGCGCATCTTGGCGCCGGCCTCGTCGCCGGGGTGGTCGTGGCGATCATGTGTTTTACCGGCGCGGCGCTCACGTTTGAGAAAGACATCGTCACGTGGGCGGAGCGTGATGCGCGCCGGATCGAGCGCCCGCCGTCGGGCACCGCGCGCCTTTCGCCCGATGACCTCGTGCGGCGGGCGCTGGCGTTTCGGCCCGAAGCGCGCATTCAAAACATCACCGTTTCCGCCGACGATGCCGACGCCGTGACACTGGCGCTGCCCAACAATGTCGTGCTCGCGGTCAATCCCTACACCGGCGAAGTAAAGGAAGTGCGGGCCCCGCAGACGCGGGCTTTTATGCAGGAGATGCGTGGGTGGCACACGCGGCTCAATTTCAAAGCCGGGCCGGGCAATGCAGGCGCGGCGATCAATGGCGCGGCCAATGTGCTTTTTGTCTTTCTCGGCGTGAGCGGCCTCATCCTCTGGTGGCCGCGCGCGTGGAGTCTCCGCGTGCTGCGCCCGTCGATCTGGTTCGTCCGCGCTCGCGGCAAGGCCCGCGATTGGAACTGGCACAATGTGATCGGGCTGTGGACGCTGCCGCTCGTGCTGGTGCTCGCCGGCACGGGCGTGGTGATGTCTTACCGCTGGGCCAACGAACTCGTGTTTAAGCTCGCGGGCGACCAGCCGCCGCAAAACCTGATCCCGCCCGCGCTCCCACCGCTGAAAGTGGGACCGCCCCCGGCCAACACCACGCTGCTCCCGCCCGAGCGGCTGCTCGCCGCCGCGCAGAAAAACTATCCGGAGTGGGTGCAGGCGACGCTGCGGTTTAATCCGCCGCGCACGGCGCAAAACGTCGCGGCGCCGCCGGTGCAGCGGACGGCCGTCGTCGTGGTCAAAGACGCCCACCCTTGGCCCCGCTTCGATACGAACACGCTCACCCTCGATGCGTACACGGGCGACGTGCTGCGCACCGAAGGCTACGCCACGCTGCCGCCCGGCCTGCAAGCGCGCCGCTGGGTGCGCCTGCTCCACAGCGGCGAGGCCTTCGGCAAGTTCATCCAATTTCTCTCGGGCCTCGCGTGTGTCGGCGGCTGCGTGCTCGTCTACACGGGATTCGCGCTGGCGTGGCGGCGGTTCTTCGGACGCAAACCCGCCACCGCGACCTGAGGCGTCGGTTACGTTTCCTGACGCAGCACCTCGAGCGGCGGGTGATTGGTGATGCCGCGGCTGGAGAGGAGGCCGGAGGCGACGGTGACGATCACGACGGCGAGGGTGCCGAGGCCAAGTACGAGAAACGGGACGGAAGGCGTGAGGCGGAAGACGTACTTGATCACGAGGGCATTACCCGCGAGGGCGAGGATGCCTCCGACAATCGCAGAGAGGACGCCGAGGATCGTGTACTCGACAAGTTGGATGTGCAGCAGTTGCCGCTCGGTCGCGCCGAGGGTGCGGAGGAGGACCGTCTCGCGGATACGCTGGAAGCGACCGGTGGCGACAGCACCAAAGAGGACGATGACGCCCGTCAGCACGGTAAAGGCCGCCATGAACTCGATGGCAAAGGAGACCTTGGAAAAGATACCGTCGATGGTCTGCATCACGAGCGCGAGATCGATGGCGGTGACATTCGGCAGCGCCGAGACCACGGCGCGTTGCACGCGGGCGGAGTGCTCCGCGTTGTCGGCATGCACGGCGGCGACGTGGAATTTCGGCGCGGGCTCGAGCACACCCTCGGGGAAGACGACGAAGAAATTCGGCTCGAGCCGGCGCCACTCCACGGCGCGGATGCTGCCAACCTTGGTCCGGAGAGGCACGCCCTGCACATCCCACTCGATCTCGTCGCCGAGCTTCACACCCATGTCCTTGGCGAGACCTTCTTCCATGGAGATGGGGACGACGGGCTCGCCGGGCGCGACCTTGGGAGTGAACTCACCCTGAATGAGGCGCTCGCTGTTTTCGAGTTTGCCGCGGAACGTGGAGCGGTACTCGCGGCGAAGTGTCCAACCGGGAGCGCGGTCGCCACCGTTGCCCGGACCACCCGGGCCGCCTTTCGAGCCCCGCTCCTTCGCGCGAGGCTCGCCGTTTTTTGGGTCGGGAGTATCGGAAGCGTCGTCGGCAGCGGGAGCCGCAGGAGCTTGTTTCTTTTTCTCGGCGTTGGTGACGCGATTATCGCGGAGGATGTCCTCCACTTTGCGCCCCTTCAGCGAGGCGATCTTCATCGTGACGATGGGCGCCTCGACGAGCACGGGCGCGCCTTCGGCGGCGGTGACTTTTTTGAGCTGATCGACCTGGTCGTCCTGAATATCGAAGAAGAGCAGATTGGAGCGACCGCCGCCGCCGCTGACCTCGACCTCCTTGAGCAAGGTGGTGCGCACGAGGAAAAGCGTGAGCATCAAAAACGTGCCGAGGCCGATGGAGAGCAGGAGGAGGACGGTGCGGTTATTGGGGCGATAGAGATTGGCGACGCCCTGGCGCACGACGTACGGCGCGCGGCGCGGAAACCACTTCCGCGCGCCCCACGCGACGCCCTTGGCGAGGCCCGCGAGGATGGCGAAGCTCGCCGCGATGACGATGGTGAAGGCCACGCCTTGGCGGAGATTTCCCGTCTGCCAGATGCCGAAGCCCAGGACCGCGCCCACGATGAAGACGCCGATGCCGATGCGCCAGAGATCGGGGCCGGAGCTGACTTTCTCGATGATCGCGGAGCGCAGCGCGACGAGCGGCGAGACTTTGCGAATCGCGAGCAGCGGCAGCATCGTGAAGAGCACGCAGATCACGAAACCCGCGCCCATGCCGCGCGCGATGGCCGGCCACGCGAAGAAGAACGTCACCTCAAACGGCAGGAGATCGCCGAGCAATTTGGGCGTCACGATCTGAATCGCGAGGCCGAGCGCCGCCCCCACCACCGCGCCGAAGAAACCGAGCGCGATGCCCTGCACGACGTACACCGCAAAAGCCTGGCTCGCCGAGGCACCGAGGCAGCGCAGCACGGCGACGGTGGGAATCTTTTGCCGCACGTAAACATGGATGGCGCTCGCGATGCCGATGGCGCCGAGGAAGAGCGCGATAAACCCGACGAGGCTGAGGAAGCTCTCGATGTTTTCGAGGACGCGACCGAGATTGCGGCGACGCTCGGCCACGGTGTCGAAGCCGACCTGCTCGCCGCGGAGGGTTTGGCGCATCTCGCGCTCGACGGTCTCGGGGAGAAGCGTGGGCGGGAGCTTCATCATGGTGCGATTGCGCAGGATGGTGTTGCGCTCGCCGAGGCCGGTGCCCTCAAGGGCGGCCCGGGGCACGAGCGCGCGCGGCGCCATGGTGGCGGAGAGCGCGGAGGCCTCGCCGGGGAGCTTTTGCAGCGAGCCGATGACGGTGAACATCGTGTTACCGAGCTTCACCTGATCGCCGACCTTGGTCTTGAACTGCGCGAGCAGCGTCTCCTCGACGATGGCGACATTGCCCCCGGCCTTGAACTTCGCGGGGGCATCGGCGGGGACGGTCACGAAGTCACCGTAGAACGGGAAATTCCCCTCGAGGCCGCGCACCGCGACAAGGCGCGTGAGATTTTGCACGGCCGGAAACATCATCATCGACGAGAAGCCGACCTCCGTGGCCCGCTCGCCGCCGTAGGAATCGAGCTTCTTCAGCGCGGCCTCCGGGAGCGGGTTGCGGCTCGTGATAATGAGATCGGCGCCAAGGAGTCCCTTGGCCTGATCGTCGATGGCTTGCTGGAGATTCGCACCAAGCGAACCGATGGCGACCAGCGCGGCAATGCCGAGGACCACCGACAGCGAAAAGAGCAGCAACCGCGACCGCGAAGCCCGCGAATCGCGCCAAGCCATTTTGAGGATGAAATTCATGAAAAAGAGGGAAGGCCGAAGACGGAGTTGCCCACGGAACACACCGAATACACGGA
Organism: Opitutaceae bacterium; assembly: GCA_965227745.1. Classification (GTDB taxonomy): domain Bacteria; phylum Verrucomicrobiota; class Verrucomicrobiia; order Opitutales; family Opitutaceae; genus GAS368. The sequence continues at coordinate 3,108,596 of OZ245769.1, forward strand.
AGAATCAGACCACGAAAACCGGCGGCTCACGCGGAACGAACCAGCGCGCCCATCCGCGAAGAGAACTGAGCGCTGTAGGCGAGAACGGTACCAAACACAAAAATAGGGAACGGAGGTGAGACTCATTTGGACGGCTAACTTATCAGACCACAAAGCGCTCGTACTCGACTTTTGGGAAGTGGCCGAAGTTTACAAGGAGGCCGACTCGGCAGCGAGTGGCATGAAGGTAATTTTGAATCTGTGCGCGATGCTCGTCGGCAATTTTCGAAACCGCCTTGATTTCAACGATCACCTTTTCGTAGCACACAAAGTCGGCGACATAGAATTGGTTAAGTTGCCGGCCCTTATACTCCAATTGCATCGACGCCTTGGCCTTGAATGGTATGCCCTGCAGGCCGAACTCAATTTCCAGACACTCCTGAAACACCGCTTCGAGAAACCCGCACCCCTTGTTTTTATAGACCTCGAAGCAGGCGCCCAAAATTTTGTAGGTTTCCTCCTGATGAATGAGTTCGTTCATAGGATTTCTTCCGTGTGTTCTGTGTGTTCCGTGGGCAAAAAATCTGTGGCTCGTTAAAGGGGTGCGGTCATTTCGTCGCTCACGACGGCGCCGCTTTTTAGGCGGAGGATGCGCTGGCATTTTTTGGCGAGCTCGAGGTCGTGGGTGACGAGGACGAGGGTGGTTTGCTTTTCGTGGTTCAGGCCAAAGATGAGGTCCACCATCGCGTGAGCGGTGTCGCCGTCGAGGTTGCCGGTGGGTTCGTCGCAGAAGAGGATCTTGGGCTCGTTCATGAAGGCCCGGGCCAGGGCCACGCGCTGCTGCTCGCCGCCGGAGAGTTGGATGGGATAGTGATCGCACCGCGCACCCAGACCGACGCGGGTGAGGAGGTCTTTCGCGCGGGTTTCGGCGGCGGCACCGCCCTCGCCGCGGAGCTCAATGGGGACGAGGACATTTTCAAGCGCGGTGAGCGTCGGGATGAGCTGGAAATTTTGAAAGACGAAGCCCACGTGGCGGTTGCGCACGAGGGCGCGCTGATCCTCGGTGAGGCCGCCGATGGATTCGCCGGCGAGATCGACGGTGCCGCCGGACGGGCGGTCGAGGCCGGCGCAGAGGCCGAGCAGCGTGGTCTTGCCGCTGCCGCTGGGGCCGACGATGGCGAGGGTGGCGCCTTTTCCGATTTCAAAGTTCACTTCGCGGAGCACCGTGAGGGGTCCACCGGCGGTCGCGTAGGTCTTGGTCAGTCGCTCGACTTTCAGCATGTTGTGCGCACTCATACATAAATGTCTGCGCGCAACAACGTAAACGGCACGAAGATTGGGCTGAATGGTCTCTTTTCACGGATGAATGCCGCCTACTCCCGCTTGATCGGCCTCCTTTGTGTCGCGTTCGCACTGCTTACCGTCGCTGCGCCGGGCCGGGCGGCGGAGGCGGCCGCGCCGCGCACGATCATCTTTTTCGGCGACAGCCTAACGGCGGGCTATGGCCTCGACGATCCGGCAAGCGACGCGTACCCGGCGCTGATCCAAAAAAAGATCGAGGCGGCCCATCTGCCGTGGCGCGTGGTCAATGCCGGGCTCAGCGGCGAGACAACCTCCGGCGGCCTGCGGCGAGTGGACTGGGTGCTGCGGCAGCCGGTCGACATCTTCGTCCTCGCGCTTGGCGGCAACGATGGGCTGCGCGGGATCGATCCTGGGGTCTCGCGGGCCAGCCTGCAGGGCATCATCGACCGGGTGCGGGAAAAATATCCCAAGGCCCAAATCGTCCTCGCGGGTATGATGATGCCGCCGTCGCTCGGTGAGGACTACACGAAGGCCTTTGCCGCGATGTACCCCGAGTTGGCGAAAAAGAATTCGGCCACGCTCATTCCCTTTCTCCTCAATAATGTCGGTGGCATCGCGGCGCTCAATCAGGGCGACCAGATCCACCCGAATCCCAAGGGCCACGCAATAGTTGCGGACACGGTATGGAGTGTTATTCAGCCTTTGGTTTCGCCATGAGGTTTCCCTTTCTAAATCCCTTCTCTCGCACCCTGCGCCGCTGCGGCTTGATCGCGGCCCTCGGGGCCACGGGTCTGGGCGCGGCCGAAGCCCAACCGGAATCGCGCGGCCTGCCGATCACGCTACGGGCCGAGGGCTCGGCCTCGTGGGCGGAGAATATCAACCGCGCCTCCTCGGCCGCCGACTGGCGCGACACGGTGAGGCACGACGGCCACGTCACCGCGAGCCTGCTGACGCCGATCGTGACGGGGGTCAGCTTTATCTCGGAACTGACGGCGGGCTACGAAAGTGTGCCGCGCTACGTGATGAACACGGAGTATTTCGCGACCGCGCGCGGGCAGTTGCGCTGGAAATTCGGCCTCGGGGCCTTTGCGCCCGTGGCGACGGTGGAGACATCGCTCTCACGGCGCGACGCTCGCATCGATGGCGCGGATGGCTGGCTGGCGACCGGCGCGCTGCGCTTCTCGAAACGCTTCACCGACTCCTGGCGCGCATCGATCACTGGCGACTGGCAGCAGCAGTACGCGGCGCACTCCACGTTTGACGTGCGGCATCACCGGCTCTTGGGCACCCTCACCTACGACCTCAACGACCGCTGGCAACTGACCTACGGGCGCGGCAGCCTCTGGGGCGACTTCGTGGCCAATGCGGCGCCGCGGACCTGGGCTCGGGCCCTCGCCGGGCAGATCTCGCCGGCCGTGGGCGTTTATTATCCGACCTTGAGCTGGCAGGAAACCGATTCCTACGGACCGGGCTGGGTGAGCTACCGGGCCAAGGGGCGCTCAGATTTTTGGTGGCTTGAGCTCTCGCCGGCCCTCGGTCGCAATACCGCCCTGCCCTTGCGCTACGAGAGTTCGTTCACGAAAAATTTCATCGGCGTGCAATATCGCCAGGATGTGTGGACGATGAGTTTATTGCATCGGTTCTGATCTTTCGATTCATGCCACGGCCCCTCCCTCAAGTCCTCGCCCGCTTCACGCTCCTCACTGCGCTGGTCTGCTCGGCGTGGGCCAATGGCGTGCAAGTGATCGTGAAAGACAACAAAGGCGCGCCCGTGGCCGATGCCGTGGTCTCACTCGTCCCCCTCGATGCCGCGCCCACCGTCGCGCCGGCCCCGACACCGGCCGTGATCGCGCAGAGCGGCCAGGAGTTTGAGCCCTTTGTCACCACCATCGTCGTCGGGAGCAGCGTGAGCTTTCCCAACCGTGATAAAATCGACCACCAAGTTTACTCCCTCTCCAAGACCAAACCGTTTGAAATTCCGCTCTACAGCGCGGGAGCGGGGCAGACGCTGATCTTTGACAAGCCGGGGATCGTGGCCCTCGGCTGCAATATCCACGACTGGATGTCGGCGTACATCGTCGTGCTGGCGACGCCGTATTTTCAAAAGACACCGGCGGCGGGGGCGGCGGCGTTCCCCACGCTGCCGCCGGGGCGCTACCGCCTCGAGGTCTGGCACCCGCGGCTCATCGGAGACAGCAACCGTGAAGTGACGGTGGCCGGGAGCGAGGCACCCGCGCAGACGATCTCCGTGACGCTCAAACCGGCGAAGCAAGTCCGCCGCGCCCCGGAGAGCATGGGCGGCGGCTATAAGTAAAGAGGCGCGACCCCGACCGCCTCTCGCCGTGATCCCCCGCGCTCTCCGCTTCCGCCGGTTTAGCCTGCGCCTGTTGGCGGTCTTGCTCGGTCTGCTCTTCGCGGTGCTGGCGGCGACGTACTTCGTGGTGTCGCGCGCGAATAATACCAACGCCCGCGATCACGCCCGCAGCGACCTCGACCGCGCGGGGCGCTTCGTGGACGACGCGATCAAGCGACGCATCGAGGCCCTGGCCTTTTCCGCGAAACTCATGGCCGGCGACTACGCGATCAAGCAGACGCGCGCCACGAGCAGCAACGAGACGCTGGCCTCACTCCTCGTCAGCTACACGATGCGCACGGGCGCGCCGATCATCACCTTTTACGACGAGACTGGAAAACTCGCGGCGAGCAGCGACCGCGAGGTCGACGCCGAAAACAGCGGGCCCTTTAGCTACCTGATCCGCGAGGCGTTGGAAAAAGACATGCCGCAGAACAGCGGTTTCTCTTACGTAAAGGAAAAGCTCCACGTCCTCGTCGTCGTGCCGCTCTACGCGCCGGAGCCGAATATCTTTGGGTGGTTCGGCCTCGCCTACCCGATCGACCGGACGTTCGCGGAAAATGTGAAAGCGATCACGCGGGTCGAACTCACTTTTGTCGCTACGGATGCGCCCGTCCTCGCCGACAAGGAAACATCGGCCAAAGCGATCAAGGAAGGGCTGCTGCTCGCCACGACGCTGCCACCCGCTTCGGCCCTCGTGACTCGCGACGCCGCCAACGCGATGGCGAAGACCAAGGCCCGGAGTGATCTCATGGAGATCGTGAATCTCCCCGACGACCGCTACGTGACGGTGTACAAGTGGCAGGAGATGCTGGCCGAATCACCCATCTGCATCGTGCTGCAGCGAGCGCTGACGCCAGAACTGGCGGCGGCGCGCGAGACCGAAAATATTCTCCTCTTCACGTCCCTCGTGGCACTGGCGGCGGCGAGCGTCCTCGCGCTCCTGGTTTCGCGGAGCGTAAGCGAACCAGTGAGCGTACTCGCGGCCCACACGGAGAAGATCGCCGCCGGCGACTACGCGACGCGCATCTCCCTGAATCGCGTGGATGAACTTGGGCAGCTCGCCGAGGCGATGAACCAGATGTCGGCGGGCCTCGATGAGCGCGACCGCGTGCGCGATCTGCTCGACAAGAACGTGTCGCCGGAGATCGCGGCGCAGCTATTGCGCGATGGCGCGACTTTGGGGGGAGAAGAGCGGGAAGTGACGATTCTCTTCGCGGATTTGCGGGGATTTACGACCTTAAGCGAGAAGTTGAGCCCGCAGCACCTGCTCTCGATTTTGAACCGCTATCTCGACCGCATGAGCGCCGCGATCGAAGCGGAGGGCGGCGTGATCGATAAATTTATCGGCGACGAAATCATGGCCCTCTTTGGCGCGCCGGTGCCCCAACTCGACGGGCCGGATCGCGCGCTGAAGGCGGCGCTGGCGATGGAGCGTGCACTGGCGGAGCTGAATCGGGAGTTTGCCGCCGAAGGCATCGCGCCGCTCGCTCTCGGCATCGGCATCAACACGGCCCGCGTGGTGGCGGGCAACATCGGGTCGCATCGGCGATTGAATTACTCCGTGATCGGCGACGGCGTAAACGTCGCCGCCCGCCTCCAATCGGAGACGCGCAAAGCGGAGCACCGCGCAAACATTATCACGAGCGCGGCGACGGTCGCGGCGGTGTTGGACAAGAGCAAAGTCACGACCCGCGCGCTGGGCGCAGTGACCGTCAAAGGGCGGGCGGAAGCCGTGGAGATTTTCGCGGTGGAGTAGAGCGGGAGGCGAACCGCGTGCCACGCGCGCAAACCCCAACGGAGCGGCGGTTTCCAACCGCCGTGGGATACTAGGCGAATTTCACTTGGATGCTCCAATCGTACGAAATAGAGCGATGCGTAGCTGATAGCGGGGGCGTTTGAAAAGCGCCCCTCCGTTGGGTGCGCACAAAAAAGCGGCGGTTGGGAAACCGCCGCTCCGTTTGCGAAAGCCTCTTTCGCTCTCGTTTGAAACTTACAGCAAATCCGCCGCGAGTTCGGCGAGCTTGGAGCGCTCGCCCTTCATGAGTTTCACGTGGGCGGCGATGGTCTGGCCCTTCATGCGGTTGTGGCAGTAGACCAAGCCGTTGCTGCGGGCATCGACGTAGGGATTGTCGATCTGGGCCGGGTCGCCGATGAGGATGATCTTGGAGCCCTCGGAGATGCGGGTGATGACGGTCTTCACCTCGTGCGGCGTGAGCTGCTGGGCTTCATCGAGGATGAAGAAGCGGCGGGCGATCGAGCGGCCGCGGATGAAGGCGAGGGCCTCGATCTCGACGAGGCCGCTCTTGAGGAGGCGTTCGTAGGGCTTCGCGACCGTCGCGTTGCCGTGCCCGCCATTGTGGCTGGCGTGGCTCGGCTGGGGGGCGAGCAGCGCGGCCGTGTGGTGTTCGCCGCTCTTGTGCTTCTTCTTCGAGACTTTCTTCGCGGCGAATTGCGGCTCCTTCGGCGGCTTGGAGGGGATCAGCACCTCCAGCGCGTCGTGGTAAGGTTGCAGCCAGGGCTTCATCTTTTCCTCGAGCGTGCCGGGGAGGAAGCCGATGTCTTTGCCCAACGCCATGACGGGGCGCGAAATGGAGACGCCGTCGTAGCGCGAATGGTCGTCGTGCGTCTGGTGCAGCGCGCAGGCGACGGAGAGCAGGGTCTTGCCGGTGCCGGCCTTGCCGTAGCAGGTGATCATCGCGAGGCTGTCGTCGAGCAGCGCGTCCATGAAGAACTGCTGCTCGAGGTTGCGGGCGCGAATCGGAATGCCGCCGGGGGCCTTGACGAAATCCGGGATCTTGAGGCGCTTCACGATGCCATCGCCGTAGTAGCGGGCCGGCATGGTCTTGCCCTCGTCGGACCGCAGGAGGACGTATTCGTTGAGGTAGAGCCCTTTGGCCGCCTCGTCACCGAGGTCGAATTCGCCTTCGGAGCAGAAGCGTTGGATCTCGTAAATATTGAGCGGGAGCTCGCGGTAACTGGCCTCATCGTCGGCGGTCTCGGGGACCTTGTCGTTGAGGTAGTCCTCCGACTCGAGGCCGACGGCGCGGGCCTTGAGTTGCACGTTGACGTCCTTGGTGACGAGGATCGTGGGCGGCGGATATTGCTCCTGCACGAAGAGCGCCGCGGCGATGATACGATTATCCTTTTTCGAAAGATCAGGGAGGATCGCGCGCAGGCGCGCCATCGCCGGAGAGCTGCGGCCGCCCTCCAAGAGGTACGGATTGATGATGATGGAGAGCGTACCACCCGTGGGCAGCTCGACGCCTTCGTGCATCGAGCGAGAGTCGGGCAGGAGCTCCTGCAGGATGCGGTGCACGCGGCGGGCATTGCGCCCGCGTTCGGTGGACTGCTCGCCCTTGATGGAGTCTAGCTCCTCCAAGACCTCCACGGGTATGGCGAGGTTGTTGTCCTCGAATTTATAGATCGATTGCGGGTCGTGCAGCAGGACGTTCGTATCGAGTACGAAAGTCTTAACCTTCCTTGCCGCTGCCTTCAGCCGCGAATTTGAGGCGGTCGCCTCGCGCAGGTTTTCCATCGGTGTGGATATCTTGTGAATAACTGAGCCGTTCATGTGGGGTATGTCGATAATAGACTTACGGCGCTGGTGTTTTTGACCATCGTCTCACTCGTGTCGTTCCTAAAATGGTTGCTCCATCGTAACATGAGCCGATGGGAGGTGTTTACCCCGTGAAGCGCGGAGCGGCGACGAGTGCGGCGGGCGCGAGCGAGACTCGATTGTACTGGCGACGCGCCGGGGTCACTGAAAGCGAATACGCGATTATGGCTCGCGTGGCGGGTTGCGAATCTATTGACCGCTCGTTGGTTTGCGCCGCCATGCATCTCGACGACATTCAACAAGCCCTGCTCGAATCCTACCGTACCGACGGCGGAATCAATCACCTCGACGGGGTCAACCTGCCCTCGCAGGCCTCGGTCAATCAATTGGCCAAGGACTTCATGCACCTGCTGTTTCCTGGCTACTTCGAGGAAACGGGCCTGACGGAAAATGCGCTGCCCGCCCATGTGGGCCAGTTGTTGAAGCAAGTCGACGAGCGGCTGGTGACGGAAATCGAGAAGTGCCTGCGCTTTGCCAAGGTCGCCGATGCAGCGGTCGCCGCTCGCACCCGCGCGACCGCGATGCTCGGTGAGTTGCCGGCCCTCCGAAAGCTGATCCAGACGGACGTCACGGCCGCGTACGAAGGCGATCCCGCCGCGCGCAGCGTCGAGGAGATCATTGTCGCGTATCCCTGCGTGCTGGTGATTTCCCTGCAACGGCTCGCCCACGTCCTCTACCATCTCGGTGTGCCGCTGCTGCCGCGGATGTTTACGGAATTTGCCCACGAGCGTACGGGCTGCGACATCCATCCCGGCGCGCGGCTGGGCAGTCACTTCTTTATCGACCACGGCACCGGCGTGGTCATCGGCGAAACCGCGACGGTCGGCTCGCATGTGAAGCTCTATCAGGGCGTCACGCTGGGCGCGAAGTCCTTTGAAACGGACCCCGAGGGCCGCCCGATCAAGGGCGTGAAGCGCCATCCCGATATCGGCGACCACGTTACGATCTACGCGCATGCGACGATTTTGGGCGGCGACACGTCCGTGGGCGCCAACTCCGTGATCGGCTCCAATGTGTGGCTGATGAAATCCGTGCCGCCGGACTCCGTCGCGTACTTCAAGGGCGACAGCGTCGTGGTGCGCCCGCGGCGGAAAACCGAAACCCTCGTCGGCAGCCTCGCCAAGTCCACCGGAGCTGACTCCGCCGTCGGCGAGTGGCAGATTTGAGCGCGGCCCTTGCCGCAATTTACGACCCTCGCTGCCGGTGACGGTACCGGGAGCGATGGAGGCGAGGTCGGCGAACGAGATGGAAATGGGCACCAGCGAGACGGAGAATCTTCGCTGGTGATTCCTCATGCGACGGCGCGCGGTACACTGAGCCCGAGGGCCTCCGTGGCCGATTCACAGAGCCCCACAAAGGTCTCCTCGGCGAGGGCGAGACGACGGCCTTTGAGATGGGCAATGCCCCAGCGACGCCGGAGTTTACGGGTGCCGAGGGGGAGCGAGACGAGCGCCCCGCTTTCGAGTTCGGCCCGGGCGATCCAAGGCGCGAAAACGCCCGCGCCCATGCCGATTTTCACCAGCTCTTTAATCGCCTCCATGCTGCCGAGTTCGATGAAATTGCTCAGCGTGATTTTCTCCTCACGGAAATACTCGGCGACGAGGCGGAATGTGTGGCTCGTCTTATTATAGAGCACGAGGGTCTCCGCCTCGATGGCCTCACGCGGGGCGCGCCCGAGTTTGGCCCAGGGATGCAGCGGCGCCACGACGAAGCGGAGTTCGTCTTGAAACAGCGGCACAAACGTCAGTTCGCTCGCGGTGGCGGGCGGCGGCTCCATCACGATGGCGAGGTCGATATGCCCCCCGCGAAGTAACTCCAATTGCTGGCTGTGGTCACCGGGCTCGATCCGGATGACGCACTTGGGATAACTTTGCCGAAATTCGCGCAGGACGGTCGGAAGAATGTGTTGGCACGCCGTAGTGCTCGCGCCCACGCGCAGGCGACCATGCCCCCACTTGGTCAGCGTATCGAGGCCCGCCCGAGCGGCTTCCATCTCGCGGAGGATTTTTTCCGTGTGCCGGAGAAACTGCTCGCCGGCTTGGGTCAGGAGTACCCGCCGGCCCACGCGGTCGAGGAGCCGCGTGCCGAGATCGTCCTCAAGGGCCTTGATGGCGTGGCTGACGGCGGACTGCGTCAGAAATAAGTCCTTGGCCGCGAGCGTAAAGCTACCGCGCCGCGCCAACGCGGCGAAGGCGTGAAGCTGGCGGCTGTCGAGCGTCGGCTTCATGGATGAGGCAAGTTCATTCCTACGATGAAATGTTTTAAGAGCAGTAATTGCGCCATCCCCGGGGATGGCACGGCTACGGCTGACACTTAAGCAGCAAAAATGCCGATTGTTCCCTCAAATTTCAGCACGTCGTCTTCTGCTGCCAAAGTACGTTCTCTCCGCGTCGGCTTTCTCGCTTTGACCGACGCCGCGCCCTTTATCGTCGCCGAGCAACAAGGCCTGTTCGCCAAGCACGGCGTCCGCGTGGAGCTCAGGCGGGAGATCGGCTGGGCCACCCTCCGCGAAAAAATCATCTATGGCGAACTCGACGCCGCCCACGCCCCGGCACCGATGCTGTGGGCCACGCAACTGGGCTTGGGCTGCGTGCCGTGCGACGTGTTCAGCAGTTTCGTGGTTAATTTAAATGGGAGTGCGCTCACGCTCTCGCGCACCATGTGGGAGGCGGGCGCACGCGATGCGGCCTCGTTCCGCACCTACGCGCGAGACCGGCGCGCCCGCCAGCCGCTGACCTTTGGCGTGGTGTTTCACTACTCCACACATCACCTGCTGTTGCGCGACTGGCTGCTCGCGGCGGGCATCAACCCGGAGCGCGACGTGCGCATCGTGGTCGTGCCGCCGGCACAAATGTTTCGCAATCTCGCCGCCGGCACCATCGACGGCTATTACGTCGGCGATCCGTGGAACACCCTCGCCGTGCGCGAAAACGTCGGCTGGTGCCCGACGTGGAGCGCCGCCCAATCGCCCGGCTGCGTCGACAAGGTCCTGATGGTCACGCAACGCTTCGCGGACAAAAATCCCGGCGATCACGCCGCGCTGATCTCCGCCCTGAGCGCCGCCGCGCACTGGTGCGACGAGCCGCAAAATCGCGAAGCCCTCGCCCAAATGATGTCGGGGCCTGGCTACCTCAATCTGCCCGCCCGCGTGATATCCCCCGCCCTCCTCGGCCGCTTCGACTGCGGCCATGGCCGCGTGGAAAACGTACCCGATTTCCATATTTTCCACCGCCACGGCGCCAACGTGCCGACGGCGGAAAAGGCTCTCGCGCTGCATCACGCGCTGGGCCAGGCCGGCCTGCTCCCTCCGATTGCCCAGAGCGACGCGACGTTGCCCGCGAGACTTTTCCGCGAAGACTTATATCGCGCCGCGCTCACCCCGCATCCGACCGCCACGCTGAACGCGTCGTAAGCGGAGGAGCACTTTACTCGCCAACGCGGGCGATCACCGCCCCTGACCGTTCCACGGCGGTTAAAAAACCGCCGCTCCGCTTAGAACGGCACATTCTCCTCGTCGGAGAGATGCGCGGAGGAGTCGATCGGGAGCTCGACCCCGCCGGATGCCTTGGGCGCAGGCGCCGCTGCGCCAAGGGTGCCGCGATTCTGGTGCCAGAGGGTGCGGGCGGCATTGCGCAGGATGATCTCCTGCGGGCGCGGCGGGTAGGGCTTGCCGCTGCTGTCGAGGCGCGGGGCCTGCTCCTGCGCGTACCACGAGAGCGAGCGTTCGCTGAGCTTCGAGAGCGCGACGCCGTTGTTCTTGCCGAAGTGGACCTGCACGTCACCGGCATCGGGAATGACCTCGGTGGGCTGGGGAATATTCTCATCGCCGCCGCCGGAGGAAAAACCCCCACCCGACGAGTAACTCGAGGAGGAAGAAGTCGAGCGAGCCGGCGTGGCGCTGCTGCTGCGCGCGGGGGCCGCTTTGTTGGCCTCAGCGAGGAGTTTGCGGATGGCCACGAGTTCTTCGTGGATGGCCTTGAGAATTTCGTCGTTCATGAGTGCGGCAAACGTGCGGGGGCGCGTCGGTGCTTCAAGGCTAATTCAAATAATCGGTGCACGGGCGCTCTCCGGCACTGCTGGGCTCACTTCTTTCTCTTTCCTCTTTATCTTTCTCTTTCGTCAGGAAACCCGCCCGAGAGAAAGATGAAAATAAAGAAGAAAGAGCCAGCATCGGAACCTCTGGGTCCGGCTCTCAGCTCTTAGCTTCGCCCGCCCTCACCCGCTCAGATATAATACATCTCGCCCGCACCCTTCGAGCAGAGCTGGTTGAGCGTGTAAGTCTTGGTTTTGCGAACGAGTGCCTCGCTCACTTCATCCCACACCTGCTTCAAGCGACGCCCGCTCCGGCCGTGAAAATTTCCACTGAGCTGAAGGCACTGCCCCTCGACGGCCATGAGAATATCGTAGAGGGAAATTTCCTCCGGTGCGCGCGCGAGCGTGTAGCCGCCGTGGTTACCGCGACGGCTCGTGATGAGGCCGTAGTCGCGGAGCTTGAGGAGGATTTGCGCGAGGAAGCTCGGCGGCACCGCCTCCGCTTTGGCAAGCTGCTCGATCTGCGCGAGTTCACCCGAACCGTGCAGCCGCGCCAGCTCCGCCATGACGCGGCACGCATAGTCGACTTTGACGGAGATTTTCACGGTGGAGGAAGAGGCGAAGTAGCCAAAGCAAACTCAGATCGCGTAGTCGCCGCCCTCGGGCTTGATGAGCTCGCGCGGCGGGCGCAGCATGCCCGCGCCGACGGTGGCATTGGTGCCTTGCTCGATGAGGATGAAAGAGCCCGTGAGGCGATTGGTCGCGTACCCGTCAAAGACGAGCGGCCTGGCCGCGCGGAGACGAATCTCGCCGATATCGTTCACCACCAGCTCGGTCGGAGCCGGCTCGGCTTCGAGCGTGCTCATATTGAGCTTCTTCACGATCTCCGTGACCGCCACCTGCACGGTATGCGTGGTGTGCTTCAGGAAGTATTTCTTCCCCGGTGTGAGCGGGCGCGAATGCATCCAGCAAATCTCCGCCTGCAGTTCACTCGCGCTGCCGGGCAAATCCTCCAGGCCCACCAGCATGCTGCCGCGGCTGATGTCGATATCGTGCTCGAGTTCGATCGTGACTGACTGCGGGCAAAACGCCTCTTCGACCGCGCCGTCGTACGTCCAAATCTGTTTCACGGTCGAGGTCATCCCCGCGGGAAACGCGATGATCTTTTGCCCCTTGCGCACGATGCCGCCGGCGATCTGGCCGCTGAAGCCGCGGAAATCGTGGAGCTTCGGGTCGGTCGGATTATTCGGCCGATTCACCCACTGCACAGGAAGGCGGAAGCCATTGAGATTCCAATCGCTCGCGATGTGCACCGTCTCGAGATGGCCGAGCAGTGTCGGGCCCGCGTACCACGGCGTGTGCGGCGAGGGATCGACGACATTGTCGCCGTTGAGCGCGGAGAGCGGGATGAACTTAACATCCTTTATGTCGAGGCGCGGGAGAAACTCCTCGAACTGCGCGCGAATCTCCAGAAAGCGCGCTTCGCTCCAGCCCACGAGGTCCATCTTGTTCACCGCGACCACGAGATGCGGGATGCGGAGCATGCCGGCGATCGCGGTATGGCGGCGGCTTTGCTCGATCACACCGAGACGCGCATCGACGAGCACGATGGAGAGGTTGGCGGTCGAGGCGCCCGTCACCATGTTGCGCGTGTACTGCACGTGGCCGGGCGTATCGGCGATGATGAACTTGCGACGCGGCGTCGCGAAGTAGCGGTACGCCACGTCGATCGTGATGCCCTGCTCGCGCTCGGCGCGGAGGCCGTCGGTGAGATTGGCGAGATTGATCTGGCCGCCGCCGGTGATGTCGGCGGAGCGCTCGAGAGCCTCGATCTGATCCTCCATCAGCGATTTTGAATCGTAAAGGAGGCGGCCGATGAGCGTGGATTTTCCATCATCGACCGAGCCGCAGGTATTGAAGCGGAGGATGTCGACGGGAATAGCGGGAGCAGTAGTCAAAGACATGGGTGCAGTGCAGCGAAGCGGTAGCAGTAAGTGAGAGATTAGAAGTAACCGGCCTTCTTGCGGTCTTCCATGGCCGCCTCGGAGGCTTTGTCATCAGCGCGGGAGCCACGCTCGGTGACGCGCGCGGCGGCGATCTCGGCGATGATGTCTTCAACCGTCGTCGCGGGCGATTCCACGCAACCCGTGCTGATGATATCGCCGATGGTGCGCACGCGGACGACGAGCTCGCGCACTTCCTCATTCGGCTTTGGTGGGACGAGATCATTAACCGGCAACCACTGGCCGCCTCGGCGGACGCACTTGCGCTTGTGGCTGAAGTAGATCGTCGGCACCTCTAGCTTCTCGCGCTGGATATATTCCCACACGTCCATCTCCGTCCAATTGCTCAGCGGAAACACGCGCATGTTTTCCCCCTGGTTGAGACGTCCGTTGTAGAGATTCCAGATCTCGGGGCGCTGGTTCTTCGGATCCCACTGGCCGAAGCTGTCGCGGAAGCTGAAGAAGCGCTCCTTCGCGCGGGCCTTTTCCTCGTCACGGCGCGCGCCGCCGATGCAGCAGTCGAAACGAAACTCCTCGATCGCCGCGAGCAGCGTCGGGATTTGCAAGCGGTTGCGGCTCACCTCGCCGGGCGAGGGCGTCGCGATGCCACTCGCGATGGCGTCCTCGACTTTGCGGATGATCAGCTTCCCGCCGAGTTCCTTGGCGCGACGGTCGCGAAAGTCATTCAGCTCGGGAAAGTGGTGGCCCGTATCAACATTGAGAAACGGCATCGGGATGTCCGACGGGCGAAACGCCTTCTCGGCGAGCCGCAGCAAGCAGATGGAATCCTTGCCGCCGGAGAAGAGCAACGCGGGCCGCTCAAACTCCCCGGCGACTTCGCGCATGATGTGAATGGCCTCGGTTTCGAGATGCTGAAGATGGTCTAAATGGTACGACGACACGGGAAACGAAATGAAAAGGGTTTTAGAATTCGGATGCCGAAATGGAGATATGAATAGGCAGTGCGATGCGTGCTAACCAGCTAACGTGCGCGAGCGGCATTACGCTCAGGCGCTGGCCGCGGCCTTCTTGCCCCACGAGGCATGGAGCCCGCACTCGCGCTTCTCGTCGGCCTTGGCGGGATCGAAGTAGTCCCACTCGTTGGGCAACTGATGCTTCTCGAGATACGCATCGAGGTCCGCGTCGCTGAAATAAAACAGCGGGCTTACCTTCAGCGCGCCAAAATTTTCGTCGAGCGACACGGTATCGAGCCCGGCGCGATTCGGGTTCTGCACTTTACGGAGCGCGGTGATCCAGACCGCGGGAGCGAGTTCCTTCATGCCACGCTGAAAGGGCTCCAGCTTCATCACGGCGGAAAACTTCTTCAGGCCCGCTTCGTCCTCGGTCGTCGGGATCGGGCCGTAGATCGCATCGCGGTGTGCGGCGGTCACGCGCGGGAGGTAGGGCTTGAGGTTGAGCTTGAAGCGCTCGCGGAGGGCCTCGGCGTGCTTGTAGGTCGCGGGGCGGTTGTAGCCGTGATCGACCCAGAGCACCGGGATGTCGGGCTGCGCTTGGACCGCGAGGTGGAGGATGGCGGCTTCGTACGGGCGGAAGTTTGTCGAGACGATGGCGCGGCCGCCGCCGGCTTGGGCGATGGCCCAGCGGACGATCTGAAGCGGGGTCTTGGCACGCAGTTCGATGTTCCACTGAGCAATGACTTCAGGTGTGGGTGCGGACATGACTAATTTAGGTGAAGGTCTAACCTACCCACCTGATAGAAATGGTAAAGATGAAAAGGAGTCATATTTACTAAAGTAGTCATGATTAACTCAATTTACTAACTTTGAGCTACTTGCGCGTTAAGTCACAATTCTACGACTGTCCGCAGGGTGATGACTTGAGTCTTGGCCGGGATGGTCTAGGGCTTGCTCTTCGCGCCCATGAGTGACCAGTCCGCCAATTCATCCACCTCCGGCCCCGTCTACTTAGTCGGGGCTGGGCCGGGCGACCCGGAATTACTGACGCTCAAGGCCCACCGATTGATCGGCGAGGCCGACGCCGTGGTGTACGACTATCTCGTGGCGCCCGAAATCCTCGCCCTCGCGCGTCCCGAGGCGGAGCGCGTATTTGTCGGCAAAAAAGGCGGCGGCTTCTGCTGCCCGCAACGCGATATCGAGGGCATCCTCATCCGTCTCGCCCAAGCCGGCAAACGCGTCGTGCGCCTCAAGGGCGGCGACCCCTTCGTCTTCGGTCGCGGTGGCGAGGAGGCTGAAGCCCTCGTCGCCGCCGGCATCGCGTTTGAGGTCGTCCCGGGCGTCACCTCCGCGCTCGCGGCGGCGGCCTATGCCGGCGTGCCGCTCACGCACCGCTCGCATGCTTCAGCGGTCGTCTTTCTCACCGGCCACGAAGACCCCGCGAAGCCCGATTCCGCGATCCACTGGGAAGACTACGGCCGCCTCGGCGCCACGCTCTGCCTCTACATGGGGATGAAAAATCTCGAGTCGATCACGCGCCGCCTGCAGGACGGCGGTCTCGCCCCTGAGACCCCCGCCCTCGTCGTCCAATCCGCCACGACCGACGAGCATCGCCAACTCCTCACCACCGTCGCGCGCGTCGCCCTCGATTCCGAGCACGCCGGCTTCGGCGCACCGTCCATCGTCGTGATCGGCGAAGTCGCCGCCTACGCCGACAAGCTCGCGTGGTTCAAGACCGCCCTCGCCGCCGCGCCCACCGCCTCATGATTTTCGCCCTCATCGACAACGGCTCCCTCGAGCCCGCCGCGACGCGCAACTTGCGCGCCGTCGCCGCCGCGTTGTCGACGAATACCGGCCTCGCCGTGCAGCCCGTCTCGTGGAAACACAGCGACCGCCTGCCCGCCGCGGACCTCGATGGCACGAACGCGATCACGCTCGCGCCCTTCATCCGCGCGCACGTCGCCCGCGGCGAAGCCCACTTTCTCTTCGTCCCCTTCTTCATCAGCGCCCAGGGCGCCATCGGCTCGGCCCTGCGGAACGACCTCGAAAAACTCCGCGCCTCCGCCGGCCCCTTCGAGTTCACCTTTGCCGAGGGCCTCGCCGCGCGCGGCGCCATCGCCGCCATCGTCGCCGAGCGTATCCGCGAAACCATTACGGCCCGCCGTCTGCGCCAGCCCGCCGTGATCGTCGTCGACCACGGCGGCCCCTCCCCCACCTCCGCCGCGCTGCGCGACCAGCTCGCCGCCGACGTCCGCGCCCTCGTTGGTTCTGAAGTGGCCACTCTCTTGGCCGCCTCGATGGAGGGCGAAGAGCACGCCCACAATCACCCGGTCCTCGCCGACGCCCTCGCCTCTCTCAGCCAATCTCCCGCTGCCGCGTCCACCGCCACCGCGCCCGATCCGAATCGCCCCACCGATGTCGTGATCGCCCCGCTTTTCCTCTCCCCCGGCCGCCACGCCGGCCCCAACGGCGACCTTGCGCAGATCGCCGGCGCCGTTGAGGCTGAGCATTCCACGCTGCACTGCCATTTCACGGAACTTGTCGGGACGCACCCGCGCGCCGCCGAGGTTTTAACCGAGGCCTTGCTTGCGGCGACCCACACGCCCGCTTCCCTTTCCTAAATCCATTTTCCCCTTTTCATTTTATTTCAATGAGCACCACGCCCGCGCCCGCCGCACCCGCCGCTGCCAAGCCCCTTGCCAAGAACGAGGGCCTCAAGGCCGCCAGTAATTTCCTTCGCGGAAACATCCTCCGCGACCTCGCCGATCAAAGCACCGGCACGATCACCGAGGATAGCGGCCAGCTCACCAAGTTCCACGGCATCTACGCGCAGGACGACCGCGACCTCCGCAACCAGCGCCGCAAGGAGAACAAGGAAAAGGCCTTCTCCTTCATGGCCCGCATCCGCGTCCCCGGCGGCGTCTGCACGCCCGCGCAGTGGCTCGTACTCGACCAGCTCGCCGACACGCACGCCAACGGCACGCTGAAGATCACCACCCGCCAGGCCTTCCAATTTCACGGCATCCTCAAGGGCAACCTCTGGTCCGCCATCAACGGCGTGAATCGCGCGCTCCTCGATACGCTCGCCGCCTGCGGCGATGTGAATCGCAACGTGATGTGCAATCCCAACCCCGAGCAGTCCGCCCTCCACGCCGAGACGCTCCGCCTCACCAAGGCCATCAGCGATCACCTCTCCCCGCGCACCCGCGCCTACCACGAGATCTGGGTCGGCGACTCCCTCGTCGCCGGCGGCGAACCCGAGTCCGAACCGCTCTACGGTTCGACGTATCTCCCGCGCAAGTTCAAGACCGTCGTCGCGATCCCGCCGAGCAACGACGTCGATATCTACGCGCACGATCTCGGCTTCATCGCCATCGCCGATGAGTCGGGCAAGAAGCTCCTCGGGTTCAATGTTACCGTCGGCGGCGGCCTCGGCATGTCGCACAACCAAGCGGAAACCTTCCCGCGCATCGCCGATATTCTCGGCTTCTGCCGCGCCGACCAAGTCGTCGACGTCGCCGAAAAAGTCATGACCACCCAGCGCGACTTCGGCGACCGCACCGACCGCAAGCACGCCCGCCTCAAGTACACCATCGAGGATCGCGGCATCATCTGGTTCCGCGAAGAAGTTGAGCGCCGCCTCGGTTACCGCCTCGGCCAGCCGCGCCGTTTCGAATTTACGCACACCGGCGACCGCTATGGCTGGGTCGAGGGCGAAAACGGCACCTCGCACTACACGCTCTTCATCATGAGCGGCCGCATCAAGGACAAGCTCAAGCCCGCCCTCCGCGAGATCGCCCTCGCCCACAAGGGCGACTTCCGCCTCACCGCGAATCAGAATCTCATGATCGCCGGCGTGCGCCCCGAGGAGCGCCCCGTGATCGAAGCCCTCCTCCGCAAGCACAAGCTCGACACCGCCAACGACGTCTCCGGCCTCGCGCTGAATGCCATGTCTTGCGTCGCGCTCCCCACCTGCGGCCTCGCCCTCGCCGAGAGCGAGCGATACCTCCCCGAGCTCGTCGCCAATCTCGAAACCGAGATGGAAGCCGCCGGCCTCCGTCACGACGAGATCACGCTCCGCATCACCGGCTGCCCCAATGGTTGCGGCCGCCCCTACCTCGCCGAGATCGGCTTTGTCGGCAAATCGCCCGGCAAGTACAACGTGTACCTCGGCGCCGCCTTCAACGGCTCGCGGCTGAATATCCTCTACAAGGCCAACGTCGTCGACACCGAGATCGTCGCCCTCCTCGGCCCGATCATCCGCCGCTACGCACTGGAGCGCAACAAGGGCGAACGCTTCGGCGACTTCGTCATCCGCACCGGCTACGTGAAACACACCGGCACCCCCGCCGACTTCCACGATAAAGTCCCCGGCGGTATCGGCGCGGCTCCGGCTGCACCTGCGGTCCCGCCCGCGACGCCCGCCTGATCGGCTCCCTTACCGCTACCTATTTATATAATAGGTAGCGAAATCAGTTTCCTCCCAGCGCCCCCTCACCCGGGGCGCTTTTTTTTTGCACCCCAAAGCCGCTTTCCGCGCGCATCATCCGGGCAAAAAAAGAGGACGGACCGCCTACCCCTAAGCGGTCCGTCCATTGCTTTCTTACTTACCCCAATTCTCCCCCGCTAAGCGGAGGAGAAATTTAACTGCTCAGTACGAAAGCATAGGTCCATCGATGTTCCAAATTTCTCGCGCACTTTTCCGCGCTTTTTCACCGCGCTTTTTCGCCAATAATTTTCACCTCCGCCACCCGCGCTCGCGCCCGAAGCAACCCCTTAAATTCCAAGAGCTAACCAATCGCCCACCGCGCCCCTCCCCCCGCGCTTCCGCCCAATTTCCTCCTCCCCGCCCACACCTCTACGCAACACTACCCATCCCAAAAAAAATCATCTCCCCCAAAATTAGTCCCCGCCACCCTCCAATAGCCACCGCCTGCACTTCCCCTCAGTCCCCCCACTACCCCAATCCCTCCCGTCCCCTCACTCCCTCCGTCCCTCAGTCCCTCACTCCCCCATTCCCTAAATCCCTCACTCCCTGGGTACCCCCTACGCATACGGAATCATCGTGCTATCCAGCCCCTCTCCCTCCGCCTTTTTCTTCTTCGGCCGCGGCTCCGTCCAGAGCCTTAAAATCAACTCCGCCAGATTCTTCATGCTCATCTTTTGCCCGCCCTCGAGGCGCACCGCGTCTTTGAAGGGCTGCGCCACCGCGCTCCGCTCCTGATAGTAGCGCCAGAGATCCGCATCGAGCCGCTTGGCCGCCTCATGGTCATCCAGGCTGGCCTTGGCGATTGTACGAACCTTGTCCTGCCAGTACTGTCTCTCGTCCCGATGACTCTGCCAATAATCGAAGATCCGCTGCTCGCAGCGATTGAGGCTCATGCCGCCAACGTGCGTCGGTCGCCCCGAAAAACAACTGCAAAACCGTCGCCCACCGCACCATTGCAATCCGCACGCTTCCGCGCTTAATTTCCCTCGTCTGCTAACTCAACCCACTCACTGACCATGTGGCAAAAATTCAAAGAGCAACTCCCCGCCGTCATCCTCACCACGCTCCTCGTGGTCGGCGGCGCCTTCTGGTTTCATCAGGAAACCGTCAAGCAACTCGCCGCGCGGCAACAGGATGAAATGAAGCCGCTCCGCGAGGCCAACGACTCCCTCAAGGCCGCCGTAGACGAAACCCGCCGTCAAAACGACGCCACCAACAAGCTCCTCCGCGACGCTATCTCGAAGCGCGAGGCCGACATGTTCCGCACCGACGAGGAGATCCAGAAGCTCAACGTCGAGCGCATGGACGCCCTCGCCGACGCCATCGCGAAAAAGGTCCAGCCCTACAACCCCCTCCCGAAGTCCGCCGAGGAAGCCGAGAAGATGCAGACCGAGCAGGTCGACAAGGTCTCCAACCGCATGGTCGACAAGATCCAGCCCATCCTCGCCGAGATGTCCAAGGACCAAAACCTCACCCGCGAATCCATCGCGCAGTACAGCCAGCGCATCTCCGATCAGCTCGGCAATGTCCTCACCAGCGAGCTCGCGAAAAATCAGCAGCTCCAGACCAACGTCTCCAATACCCAGATGGTCGCGCAGGATTCCCTCAAGCTCTCCCACGAGATGACCGCCCTCTACCTTGCCTCCCTCAAGGATCAGGGCATCCTCACGCGTATCCTCACTCTGCCAGCGAATGTCGTGAAAGACGTCGCAAGCCTCAGCATCGTCAGCAGCAGCGATCGCAAAAAGAAAACCGAGGAACTCATGAGCAAGCTCGCTGAACTCGACAAGCGCCTCGCCGAAGCCCAGGCCCAAAGCCCCGCCCCGGCCCCCGTCGCGACCACCGCCCCCGCAAAGTAAAGTGACTGCGGCATCCTTGCCGCAGAGTCTGCTGAGTAACCTCGCGAGCAAAGCGAGCACACACATCCCAAGCCACGCGTCCCCCGCGTGGCTTTTTCTTTTCCCCTTCGTCTCGCCTTTTCCCACCACCGTTGGCGCGTTTGTATGAAATCTCTGGCCATCATTCTCTCGTAGCCGCGAGCGTAAGCGAGTGGACGCAACCACCACTCGCCCACCCTCGCCGCAATAACTGCTTCAAAAGCTCCGGCGCAGTCCCGCCCTTCCCGCTCTTCGTGTCCTTCCTGTTTATATCTCACTCGCACCTCTCGCAAACCCACATCCCATTCCCCTCCCACCTTCGCGCCTCTTCGCGCCCTTCGCGGTTCACCTGAGTTCGTCCCCCCGGTTCAGTTCCGCGCCGCCCGCAGCGCCCTACGACCACAACGCCGCCTTCTTCGCGCCTCCTTCACGCCTTTGGTCTTCGCACTTCAACTCCGTCCCCTTTTTCCATCCCCTTTCTAAATCCGTGTTCATCAGCGTCCATCCGTGGTTAAAATTCTGAGGTTTGCCTCTCCGTCATTCGTGTTCATTCGTGTCCACGCGTGGTTCCACTGTCTTGCCCCCTTTTCGTTTCCTCTCTCGCCGTCTCCAGCTCTATGAAATTCCGCACCCTCTCCTCGTCGTTCCTTCGCCTCCTCGTTCCTCTTCTCGCACTTCCCCTTCTCTTCCTCGGCACCGGCTGCCGTAACAAGGAAACCGCCGTCGAGAGCGGCAATCGCGACCAGATCCTCCACATCGGCAATCTCACGGAGCCCACCGATCTCGATCCGCACATCATCACCTCGAATCAGGATTTCAATATCGTCATGGCCCTCTTCGAGGGGCTCGTGCAGTACGACGTAAAGACCAGCGACCCCGTCCCCGCCGTCGCCGAAAAATGGGAAACCTCCGCCGACGGCCTCACATGGACCTTCCATCTCCGCTCCAACGCCAAGTGGTCCAACGGCGATCCCGTTACGGCCGGCGATTTTGTCTACGCCTACCGGCGCATCCTCTCGCCCGCTCTCGCCGCCGAGTACGCCTATTTCCTCCATCCACTCAAAAATGGCCGAGCCTTCAACTCCGGCGAAATCAAGGACCCCAACGAGATCGGCGTCCGCGCCCCCGACGACCGCACCCTCGTCCTCACCCTCGATCATCCCGTCCCCTATCTCCTGAAGATGATGTGCCACTCCGCGTGGTATCCGCTCCACCGCGCCTCCCTCGAGAAATTCGGCAAGATGGATCAGCGCGGCACGGCTTGGACCCGCCCCGGCAACATGGTCTCCAACGGTTACTTCACGCTCACCGAGTGGAAGCCGCACCAGAATATCCGCCTCACCAAGAGCGCCACGTATTGGGACCGCGATCAGGTCAAGCTGAAGGAAGTGTACTTCTACCCCATCGAGAGCGAAGACGCCGAGGAGCGCACCTTCCGCGCCGGCCAGCTCCACGTCACGAGCACGATGCCGATCTCCAAGATCGCGGTGTACGAAAAGGAAAAATCCCCCTTCTACAACCCCTCCATCTACCTCGGCACCTACGTCTACCGCTTCAATGTCACCAAGCCGCCGTTGAACGATCCCCGCGTGCGCCGCGCCCTCGCCATGGCCATAGATCGCGAGGCCATCGTGCGCGATGTCTCCCGCGGCCACCAGACCCCCGCCGGAAATTTCTGTCCGCCCGACCTCGGCGGCTTCACCGCCAAATCCCAAGTCCCGCAGGATTTCGCCGCCGCGAAGAAACTCCTCGCCGAAGCCGGTTTCCCCGAGGGCAAGGGTTTCCCCAAGCTCGACATCCTCTTCAACACGAACGAGGGCCACCGCCAGATCGCCGAGGCCATCCAGCAAATGTGGAAGCGCAATCTCGGCATCGACATCGGCCTCTACAATCAGGAGGGCAAGGTCTGGAACGACTCCATGCGCGCGCTCAACTACCAGATCGCCCGCTTCGCCTGGATCGGCGACTACATGGACCCCAGCACGTTCCTCGACATCATGGCCGGCGACAGCGGCAACAACCAAACCGGCTGGAAAAACGCCGAGTACGACCGCCTCATCGCCGAGGCCAACCGCACCAGCGACCAAGCCCGCCGCTACGAACTCTACCAGCGCTGCGAACAAATCCTCGCCGAGGAATGCCCCCTCGCCCCCATCTACTACTACGTCCGCAACAACCTCCGCCGCCCCGAAGTCAAAGGCTGGTACGGCAACCTCCTCGACCACCACGCCCTCAAAGGCGTCTACCTCGACCCCTCCGCCGCCACCAAGTAATCTTTCTCTTAATCTTTCTCCCCAAGACAGAGAGAGGGAGAGACAGCCCGCACAAGGGAGCGGCGGCTTCCAACCGCCGCCTCAGGACGCCCGATCCCCCCTCCCGCCCCGCACCACCCCATCCGCTCACCGGGTAGGGTTCGACCTCCGGACGAACTGTCAGAGCCCTCGTATCCAAAAATAAGATACGCTATTCCCCTCCCGGCCCGCCCTGCCCCTCCCCGCGCCCTCCTCAGCACCCGCTCCACTCCCGCCCGCCCCGTCCTCACGACTTTCGTCACCACCTCTGACTCATCAGAGTGCATTAAATAATGTCGTAGCCGCGAGCGTGAGCGAGTGGCGGCCCTTTCCCTCGCTCACGCTCGCGGCTACCAGAAAATGCCGACTACAGTTCGGGCGAAAATACTCTAGCAGGCTGCTGAAAAAATCGCCCGCTCTACACAAACTTTCGTAAACCGTAGAAAATGGCCCGCGAGAAATGCGATTTTCAACGACCTATGAAGGCGCCCATTGGAATGCCGACTTTTTCAGCAGCCTGCCAGGTTTTCGACCAAGTCATTCCTCCGTGCTCTCGGTTCGATCTCTCCGTGTTCTCTGTGACCAATCTGATCTCCACCTGCCTCCGCCCATCCCCCCATGCCCCATCACTCTTCGTTACCTTCGTTTCCTTCTGTCCAAACCCTACCGCCTCCTTCGTCCATTCCTTCCGCGTAGTCCGTGTCTTCCGCGGAGTCCGCGCGTTCCGCGTGCCACTCCGATCCTCTCTTCTCTCCTCCGACCTTTGCCCTTTCACGCCTTTGCGTTTCCTCCCTTAGGCTCCACCCCTTAATCCTGCTTCGTCTCATCTAATCATTCCGCCGTTCGCCCTTAGATTCTTCGGCGGATTCGTCCCGCCCGCTTGTCATTCCCTCTGCTCTCACCCGCGCTTCCCGCCTCTAACCCAACTCTCCGCCTTTCCTCCGATCTTTGCGCCTTCGCGTCTTTGCGCTTAATCCCTCAACGCGAATTCCCCCCCCTGCCGCTGCCCATGCCCGAAGCCACCCGCCACACCCAGCTCGACGGCCTGCGCGGCTACGCGGCCATCGCGGTCGTGATCTTCCACACGATCCTCGACCGCGACCCCACGCTCAACGAGCGCATCGTCCGCCCGCCCCTTCAGGCCGCCGAGGGCCTCTATGATATCGTCACCAAGCTCGTGTTCATGCTCGTGAGCGGCGAGACCGCCGTCGTCCTGTTTTTCGTTCTCAGCGGCCTCGTCCTCTTCGAAAGCCTCCGCCACCGCCACGCCGGCCCCGCCGCCACCGCCTTGGGCTTCACCCTCCGGCGCGTCCTCCGGCTCTACCCCGCCTTCTTCGTCTGCCTCGTCGGCGCGCTCGTCGCGTTTGCCGTCACCGGCGCCTTCGCGCGCCAAGCCGGCAACTTCTGGCCCAACGCCGCGCTCTACGAGTTCAATGTCCTCGGCGCATCGTGGACCCTCCAGGTCGAGTTCCTCGCCATTCCCTTCATTCTCGTCGCCTACGCCTGCCACCGGCGCTGGGGTGCCGCTGGCATCATCGGCGCCTACCTCCTCTTCGCCGTTCTGCTCTCCACACCCCCGCTCCGCGAACCCTTCATCAAGTTCGACCGTTTCCTCTCCTGCTTCGCCCTCGGGCTGCTCATCCCCACCAAGCTCGGCGCCACCATCGCGCGCTGGGTCCCCACCTTGGCGTGGCCCGTCATTCTGGTCGCATTGATCGCCACGCGCCACGTCGTGGAGCTGCACTGGTGGACGATGAAGATCGCCCAGGTCCTCGCCGCCATCCTCATCGCCCTCATCTACTACCAACGCGCCGGAGCCCTCGGCCGCTTGTTCGACCGCCCCCTGTCCCAATACCTCGGCCGCCTCAGCTACAGCCTCTACCTCTGCAACATCGGCTACCTCATCCTCGCCGAGTACTGGACGCGCGACCTCCCCTTCGTCAAAGCCCACCCCCTCGAGTCCGGCCTGCTGCTCGCCCTCCCTATCATCGGCCTCTCCCTCGCCACCGCCCACCTCCTCGAGCGCACCCTCGAGCGCCCCTCCATCACCCTCGGCCGCCGCCTCACGCAATTCCCCCTCTCGCCCCAGCCCACGCCAATGAGCTAAAAATTCTTCTGGGCCACTTTTGCCGCTTCGGCCGCCATTGCTTTCAATTGTTGTCGTCGGAAGTCAGGAAAAGGAAAATCGTCCAAATCACACAAAGGAGGGCCGCACCGCCAAACATGACGACGGGAAGATCGATCGAATCCCCCCGCAAGCGCGAACATGCCCGAAAAGAAGTAGCCGCCGGCTGCCGCCAATCCCGAACTAAAAATGCCAGCCGCAACCGACCCGACGTTCTTCGCTTTGGCGGGCGTGGCGACACCCAGCGGGACAAACGAAGCCAAACAGGCACCGCCGATCATGAGCAGGAAAAGCATTTTTACTCAACGTTGGCTACAGCACGAAAGTTAGGCTGATAATATTTTGTTTCTATCGGGCGACTACCCTGCATCAACCGTCAAACAGATCCGTGCCCTCCGTGTTATCCGTGGTTAACTTTTCAGCGAATCAGTCCCTGCCTTAATCCGCTTTATTCGGCGTGATAGGTGTGTTCCTGGAGCCGCTCCTCCGGCCCTTCGCTTCCCCGGTTTTTCTTTCGTGTGTTTCGTGTTTTTCTTGGGTCCACGCCCCGGGTCTTTCTGTTTTCATTGCGCGATATAAACCGGATTCGGCAGCTTAAAAATTTTCTCCGCGTGCCCGCCCTCGAGGTCGCTCATCTGATCGCCGAGATTCGCGATGATCACGCGCCCTTCCGCTTCGAGCTTCGCCCGCGTCGCCGTCTTGAAAGTCCCCGTCCTCTCCCTCGAGGCATCCGGCTTGAAATAGAGCGCCGCATACTCCGCGCAGCCGATTGCCTTTAAATTCTTCTCCGTCCCCGCGCGGTCCCGCTCCCGCCGACCCGTGATGAAAATCACGTCGAGGCCGAGCTTCCGCGCCGCACGGTACACCTCGCGCACCGGCTCGATCGGCGCCGCCTCGCCCTGCTTCACCCAGGCGTCCCATCCCGCAGGATCGTAACCCAACCCGATGGAATTAATGTACGGCCAGTTGAGCAGGAGCGTCTCATCGAGATCGAAGACCACGGCCAGCCGTTCGCCCGCCGCGCGCTTCGCGGCCCGCGACTCCACCCAAGTCTTCGCCTCCGCCGCCACGGCCGCGATGTCCTCCTGGTACTTCCCAGAATCGACATACTCTCGAATCTCCGCCTTCCGCAGATCGAGATTCACCGGCTCCCGCGAAGCCGGCGCCGCCACCGCCCACGGCAGCAGCGCAATCGAAGCCCAAAACGAAATTACCCGATAAAGCATCGCGCGACCCTGACACCTTCCTGCCCCACGCGGAACGAGAAAATAGCCCCTCCGCGCTCCAACCACTCCTGCCCACCCCTCACTTCACCACCGGCGTCGGCACGACTACCACATCCTTCTTCTCGCTCTTGTCGCTCGCAGCATCATTCGCTCCTTCCAACGGAGCCGCCACCCTCTCATCCGGCGTCGCGGGCGTATTAAAGGTCCAAAGCTCCGTCAGCTTCGGCAGTGCCGTTTTCAGGGCCGTCACGCCCGCCGCATCCACCTTCGTCGCGGTGAGATTGAGCACTTCGAGCTTCTTCAACGGCTGCAGCGCCGCGAGCCCCTTGGTCGTGACCGGCGTACGCGTGAGATCGAGCGACCGCAGATTCGTATATCCCGCGAGGCTCGCCAGCCCTGCATCCGTCACCTTCGTGCGCGCCAGCTCGGCCTCCACAATCAAATCCGCGATCGGCTTCAGTTTCGCCAGCGCCGCATCGTCGCAACGGCTCGGTGCGCTCGCCGTCCGCAGCACCAGTCCGTCGGTCGCGAGCGCCGAGCGCGGCAGAATTTTCAGCCCCAGGGCTTTTTCCAGCGCCGCGATCTGTGCCCCGCGCGGATGCCAGTCCGGGGCGAGGGCCACCGGCGGTGGCTTCGGGGCCGCCAACGCCGGCACACCCCTGATCGCCGACACGGGCGTCTGATCCGACGCCCCCGCCGCGATCCACAGCTCCAGCACCTTCACCTCATCGCTCGTGAGCGGCGGCTTGCCGTCACTCGGCATGAATTCTTCGTCGTCGTGCTTCAGCGTGATGCGGCGAAACAGTTCGCTGCCCTTCACATCGCCCGCCTTTACCGCCGCGCCATCCTCACCCCCGCGCATGACCTGCTCGAAACTATCGAGCCGCAGTTTCCCTTTTTGCTTCTTCTCCCCGTGGCACACGACGCAGTTCTTCTCCAGCACCGGCGCCACCCGCGCCGCATAAAACGTCTCCTCCGCCCGCGCCGACGCCACCAGCGCCAGCATCAGCGCCAAGCCCAAGGGTAGCGCCGGTCTCCGACCGGCGCCCCGCCACACCGCACTTCCAGCTCTCAGCTCTAAGCTCTCAGCTCTCAGCTTCCGCGTCATCTCAGGTAATGATATCATTGATCACCTTGGCGGGCAGCACGCCCGTGAGTTTCTGATCGAGGCCCTGGAACTTGAATGTAAGCTTGTTATGATCGAGGCCGAACTGATTGAGGATCGTCGCGTGCAGGTCCCGGATATGCGCCGGGTTCTTCACGATGTTGTAGGAAAAATCATCCGTCTCGCCGTACGTGATGCCCGGCTTCACGCCGCCGCCCGCCATCCACATGCTGAAGCAGCGCGGGTGGTGATCGCGGCCGTAATTATCCGGTTTAAGTGCGCCCTGCGAATACACCGTGCGGCCAAACTCGCCGCCCCAGATCACCAGCGTATCGTCGAGCATACCGCGGCGCTTGAGATCAGTCACGAGGGCCGCCGTCGCCTGGTCCGACTCCTCGGCGAGGACCTTGATATTGTTCGGCAGGTTATTGTGGTTGTCCCAGCTCCGCAGAAAGACCTGCGAGAAACGCACGCCGCGCTCCGCGAGCCGGCGAGCCATGAGGCAATTGTACGCGTACGTGCCGGGCTCCTTCGCCTTCGGGCCGTACAGGTCCCACGTCGAGGCCGGCTCGTCGGAAAAGTCCGTCAGCTCCGGCACCGAGGTCTGCATCCGAAAAGCCATTTCATACTGCGAGATGCGTGCATTGATCTCCGGGTCGCCCACGCGCTCAAAGAGCTGCTGGTTGATCTCGTTGACGCCATCGATCATCGCGCGGCGCACGTCACGGTCCACGCCCTTCGGGTCCTTGAGATAGAGCACCGGCTCATTACCCGCGCGCAGCGCCACCGCCGCGTGCTCAGGCGAGAGAAACCCCGACGACCACAACCGATTCGAAAGCGCCTGCACATTCCGCAGGATCGGTATCTTCGACGTCATCACCACGTACGTCGGCAATTCGTCATTGGCCGCGCCGAGTCCGTACGAGAGCCACGCGCCAATCGACGGTTTCCCGGGAAACATATTGCCCGTGGTGATCGAGAGGATCGCCGGCTCGTGGTTGATCGCTTCCGTGTACAGCGATTTGATCACGCAAAGCTCGTCCGCGATCTTCGCCGTGTGCGGGAAAATCTCCGAGACCCAGTGCCCCGCCTTTCCGTGCTGCGCGAACTTCGCGAAGCTCGGCACGACCGGAAAACGCGCCTGGCTCGCCGTCATGCCCGTGAGCTGCTGCCCGCCGCGCACCGACTCCGGCAGATCCTTGTCAAACATCGCCGCGAGGCCCGGCTTGTAGTCCCACGTCTCGAACTGCGACGGCGCGCCCGCCATGAAGAGGTAGATCGCGCGCTTCGCCTTGGGCGCGTAGTGCGGCGTCAGCGCCGTCGGCGTGATGTCGTTGGCAAAGGCCTTGGGCAGACTCTTCCCGAGGATGGTCGCGAGACCCGCCCACGCCAGCGCCTTGCCGCCGCGCGCGAGAAAGTGCCGGCGCGTCTCGAGTTCGAGCCATTCTTTTTTCAGGCTGAGCGGCACGCCCGGCAAGTCCCAGATCGAGGGATGTTCGCCACCGTGGTCCGAGCAGAGATCGTGTTGATGAGGTTCGTGAGCGTGCATGGTGCGAATCGCGGGCTTTCGTCCGCCGTTACTTCGTCAGGAATTCGTCGAGGTTCAGGAACTGGCTCGCGACCATCGTCCATTGGGCGAGCTCGATGGGATTGATCGCGGGGTCGACCGGTGATTCGCCGACCGCGAGCGCCGCGCGGGCGGCTTCTTCGTCCCCGGCAAACTCCGCGTGAAATTTTTCCGCGCCCTTGGCGAAAATGGCCTTTTCGCGCGCCACGAGCGGGCGGCTCAGGGTCGTCCGCGCCAGGAAGTCGAGGCGCTCATCCATCGACGCCCCCGCCTTCACCGCGCGCTCGGCGAGCTTGCGCGCCGCTTCAAACCACTGCGGGTCATTCATCGTGACGAAGGCCTGCAGCGGCGTATTGCTGCGCGCGCGGCGCGAGCAGACGACTTCGCGCGAGGTCGCGTCAAAGGTCTCCATGCTCGGCGGCATCGAGGCGCGTTTCCAGAAGGTGTACACGCTGCGGCGGTAGAGATTCTCCCCCTTGTCCGCGACATAGGTCTTGGTGTTCGACTCCGGCATGGCCACCTCCTCCCAAATGCCCGGCGGCTGGTAGGGCTTGGCCGGCGGCCCGCCAAATTTTTCCACGAGCAAGCCCGAGGTCGCCAGCGCGCTGTCCCGCAGCATCTCGCCGTCCATGCGGAAACGCGGACCGCGGGCGAGCAGGCGGTTGGCCGGGTCCTTCGCGAGCGTCGCGGCCGTGATCGTGCCGGCTTGCCGATAGGTCGCGGAGGTCACCATCAAGCGATAAAGTTTCTTCAGGTCCCAGCCGTTCTCGCGCAACTCGACCGCGAGCCAGTCGAGCAATTCCGGATGCGAGGGGCGGTCACCCATGATGCCGAAGTCGCCCGCGCTCTCCACGAGGCCGCGGCCAAACACTTCCTGCCACATGCGATTCACCGTCACGCGGTTCAGCAGCGGCTGCTGCGGCGAGAGCAGCCAGTCCGCGAGCGTGCGGCGATTAGCCGGAGCTCCGGCGGGCACGCCCGCGAGAAAGTGCGGCGTGGCGGGCCCCACGCGCTCCATGCGCGCGTAGTAATCACCGCGCTTCAGAATATCCGAGTAAGCCGGCGTCGACTTCTCCAGCGCGATCAAGGAGGGCGTGCCGTCCTTCGTCAGCGCGTCAAAAGCCGTATCGTGCGCCGCGACCGACGCCGCGAGGTCCTTCGCTTCCGCATCCACTTCGCCGAGGTAAAAGCGATCCGCCGCGACAAAGGTCTCGTCGGTGGTCCATTTCTTCGGGTCCGGCTGACGCGCCACGATCTCCGCCGCGACATCTTCAAACTGCAGCCGCGCCACTTCATCCGCCGCGAGCGCGCGACGGTAAAACCGAATATCCTGATAGCGCGTCTCGCGCATCGGGTTGAAATCTTCCTTGCGCCCGAGGTGCAGCGGCGCATCGGTGCGGATCGAGTCCTTGGCCGCCAGGGTGTCGCTCTTCACCTCGACTTCGGCGAGCTTGCCGTTGACGTAGATTTTTACGCCGGACGCTTTGCGCGAGCCATCGTAGGTGAAGAATACGTGCACCCACTCGTCGCGGGTGGAGGGAGCCTTCGTCGTCACCGAGATAAACCGCTTCACCGGCGCGACCGCCGCCGCTTTCACGGCCGCCGTCATCTTCTTGGTCGAGGCCGCCGGAGCCTTCGTCGGCTCCGCCGGTTTCGCACCTGCCGTCGCGGCGATCTCCGCGATCGCGGCACTCACCTCGGCTTTTTTCTCCGCCGCACTCTCGGCCGCGGCCGGGGGAGTGTCCTCCACCGCGGCGACCAGATTCACAGTGAACTGCGTGTTCTCCTGATAAATCTCCCAGCCCGCCCCACCCTTGCGCTTCGCGTCGCCCATGCGCGCAAAAAGCGTGCCGTTGCCCGTGCCCGAGCGGACGCCGCCACCGGGCTTCGCGCGGAGCATGATCCAGCCGCCACCGGAGAATTTATCCGTCGCGTCGACGTCGGCGAGGTCGCCGAGGCTGAGGCGCGAGAAAATATCCATACGCATCGAGGTCCACATCCAGGAACTCTCGCCCCACACGAGCGGATTGGTGTCGGCCTTGAATTCCTTCACCTTGGCCTTGGGCGCGGAATTTTTGACCACGTCGCCTTTGCCCTCGTCGAGCTTGAGGCGCAGTTCCATCGCATCGGTCGCAACCGGCTTCGGGCGCTTGCCAGAGTCGAGCCACGCCGACACCAGCTCGGTCGCACGCGCGCGGCGCGCATCGAGTTTCACCTGCACATCCGCCCGCGAGGCGAGGACCGCCTCGGCGGCCTTGCGGTTGTCTTCCTTCGGAATGCGCAACACCGGCGGCGGCTCGGCGATGTTCAAGTCCCACGGCTTCTCCACCGTGTTGCCGAGGTACGCCGCGAGACCGTAAAAATCCTTCTGCGAAAACGGATCGAACTTGTGATCATGACACGCCGCGCAGCCCGTCGTGAGCCCGAGGAAGGTCACGCCAAACGCCTCGACGCGGTCGCGCACTTGGTTGACGTAGGTCTCTTCCGGGATCGTGCCGCCTTCGTTGGTCGTGAGGTTGCAGCGCACGAAGCCCGTTGCGGCGAGATCGTCGATGGTGCGCGCCGGGAGCAAATCACCCGCGAGTTGCTCGCGCACGAAGCGGTCGTAGGGCTTGTTCTGGTTAAACGCGCGGATCACGTAGTCGCGGTACGGCCAAATCGCGCGATAGTTGTCGAAATGGATGCCGTGCGTGTCGGCGTAGCGCACGTAGTCGAGCCAGTAGCGCGCGCGGTGCTCACCGTAGCGCGGGCTCGCGAGCAGGCGGTCGACCACGCGCTCGTAGGCCCCGGGGGCCTTGTCGTTTTGAAATGCCGCCACCTCTTCTGGCGTCGGCGGCAAACCCGTGAGATCGTAGGTCACGCGGCGGATCAGCGTCGCACGGTCGGCCTCGGGCGACGGCGCAAGCGCTTCCTTTTCGAGCCGAGCGCGGATAAATTGATCGATGGGATTGGCCGCCGCATCGGCCTTTTTTCCCGCCACGAGCGGCACAGCCGGCCGCTTCGGCGCGATAAACGCCCAGTGCTCCTGATACTCCGCCCCCTCCGCCACCCAACGGCGCAATAGCGCGATCTCCGCCGGTTTGAGCGTCTTGTGCGCCTCGGCCGGCGGCATCACTTCCTTCGGATCCTTCGACTCGATGCGTTTGATCAGGGGGCTCTCGTCGGGTTTGCCGCGCACGATCGCCGGACCGCCCTTTTCAAGGGGCTTAAAGGCATGCTCTTCGCGATCCAGCCGCAGCCCCGCCTTGCGCGACCCCGGATCGGGTCCGTGACACGAGTAGCAATTTTCCGAGAGGATCGGCTGGATGCTGTCGTTGAACTGCAGCTTGGGCGTCGAGCCCTTTGCACCGGTCGCGTCCGCCGCCACCGCCGTGCCGGTGAGTTGCAGAAAAATCGCGACGGCCGACGCGGTAGCGACACCAACGGAGGAGGAAAAACGGGTCATGAGGCAAACAGGGGTAAACAGGATGGAATGCGTGTGACGCCGGAAGACAACTCCGCGTTTCGCGCGATTATGTAACCACATGGTGCCCTCGCATAACTATGCGACGACTTCGGTCACCCGACGAGGAAACCCCAAGCCGCCAGCCTCATCCGTTCCACCTCTAAACCGATCCCCGGGGCGCCCGCCTCACTCCTTCATCGTCAGCTTCTTCTCCGGTGAGCGGACCAGCTTGCTGAGCCGGCCGGCCACGTTCCAATCCTGCACGTAGAGATTGCCGCTGGCGTCAAACGACACTCCGTGCGGCGCGGTAAAGATGCCGTCTTGAAACGCTTCGACCGGCACCTTGTTGGTCGCCCACTGCTTCTTGTCCGGGTTATCGCCGAGGGTGGCGACGATCTTGCCCTCCTTGTCGGTGATGATCACGCGGCCCTCGAGCTCGGCCACCGCGGCGTAGTCGCCCATGATGGACACGGCGCAGGGGCGGCGGAGATCCGTGGCGAGCACGCGCACGAATTTCCCCTCAAGGTCGAGGTGTACGAGACGGCGATTCTCGCGGTCGCAGACGAGGATCAGCGGCGCGCCATAGCGCGTGTCGAGCGCGAGACCATGGCAGGTCTTAAACTGACCATCGCCCTCACCTTTCGAACCGATCACGCGCACCCATTTCCGCTCCGGCGTAAATTCGTGCATCACACTCGCGCCGTAGCCGTCCGCGACATAGATACGGCCATCCGGGCCGACCGTGACCGCCGTGGGCTTGTAGCCGTCGATGACATAGGTCTTCCCATCGGGACCGACCAGCGTGGCGCCCGGTTTCGCGTTCGGCGTCTTGGTATTCGGCTTCCAGTTTTCGAGCAGTGGATACACCCCGCTCTCCACCGGGGCCGGGATTTTCCAAATCACCGTGCCGTCGAGCGCGAGCTTCACGACTTGGTGCCCCAGCAAGTGCGCGCCATAGATAAACTGTTTCCCGCCCTCGTCGCGCAGCATGAGCCCGTGAATCCCATTCACCTCCGAGGCGATGGTGCGCAGCAATTTCCCCTCGGGAGAAAAAACGAGGATACCCGCCGGGCCATCCGACGTCACATAAATCAGCCCCGCCTTGTCCACGAGCACGCCACCGTGCGTCGGCCCGAGATTCGTGCCCGCCGGCAGCTTGGTCCAGCCCGGCACCACTTCATAACGCCAAGCACCCGAGCCCAGCGTGCCCGCGGGCAAGTCCACCGCCGCGACGCGAAACGACGCCGCCGTGGCCGGCACATCATCCGGATGCGCGAGCGCCACCGAAGCGAATGCGGAAAAAGCGAGAGCAAGACGAAGAGACGGGGAGGTCATGGGGAGATAATTCCAAAAGGCGCGCAGCCGTGAAGGGGTTGGGTAACTCCCTAGTTCATTCGAAAAACTTCGCCCCATGTCCATCCAAAGCGGCGGGAAGTTTTCCAGCCTATGAACCCTCCACGTGGAACCCGTAACTTTCCCTCGAACTATCGCGCCTTCGCCGCCGCCGGCTTCGCGGGCAGCGCGTCGATAAACGTCGCCACCCGCTGGATGACCGCCGCTTCCTCGCGTGCCTGCACGCTCAGGGGCTTCAGGTATTCGGACCAAGTATAGGCCAAGTCCACTTTCGCAGGCACTCCGGCTTCGCGCACCGCCTTGGCCACCTTG
This sequence comes from Opitutaceae bacterium, assembly GCA_965227745.1. Classification (GTDB taxonomy): domain Bacteria; phylum Verrucomicrobiota; class Verrucomicrobiia; order Opitutales; family Opitutaceae; genus GAS368. The sequence goes on from OZ245769.1 coordinate 3,142,588, forward strand.
ACGCCTTGGTCGCTCATCTTGTCGCGGTAATTACTGTAAAGGTGGAGCGCCGGTACGGTGCAACGCGTCGCCGAACCAAGCACCGAGAGTTCCTGCGCAAATTTGTTGGCCTCGCGCCACCCGCCGAATCGATCGTTCAGCCGGGCCAGGTCGCGCTCGAGGCTCAATGCTTGCAAACCGGCTCGGGTGATCTCGGCCGGGCCGTCGATATTGACGACCCCGGCGAATACCTTGCTCGTCGAGGCCAGATAAATCGCAAACGCCCCGCCTAGCTTGTTGCCGAGGGCGACCACGCGCGATGCATCGATCACGCCTTCCTGGCCGAGAGCCGCGATCATATCTTCGCAGTCTTCCCGTACGATCGCGCCAAGATCGGTTTCTGCCGGCTTCATTTTTTCGAGGCCGAAGCCGACGGTACCACGACCGTTCACGGAGAGCACCGCGTAACCACAGGCCACCAGCGCCTGGACATCGGCAGCGAATACATTTGTCGCCGGACTGCGAGGCAGAGCTTCCGGAATGAGTACCACCAAGGGTGGCCGCGCCACCCCGCGCGGACGCCATAGATATCCGGTCAAGGTCCGGCCCGCCCGGTCGGGCAGACTCAGGAAATCCGCCGGCGCGAGGAGATTTTCGGTCAGCTTGGAATTCTGCAGGCCGATCATGTCTGACTTGCCAGTGGTGGAATCGAAGAGAAAAAATGCTCCCGGCTGGCGAGAGTTCGCGGCGCGCACGACCCAAGTCTTGCCATCGGGCATCGCATCGAAGGTATCGAGGACAAAGCCCGGAAACTTTTCCTGCAAGAGTGCGACGCCCGGCGCAAACTCCGGGGACAACGCCACGAGCGGCGCTTGCGGCAACTGGTCATATCTCACCGCCAGTCCGCGCACGCGCGTTCCCAACCCAGTAATCCGTACCGGAGAAAAATCAGGCCGCTGCACCAACACCTCACGCGTGCCGGTGGTCGTATCAAAACGCGACACGGCCATGATATCCCCCTGCGTGTAATCGGTCACCAGAAGATAACGCGAATCGCGATCCACTCCCACCGGGATAAAATCGAGCCGCGTGAAGCTGGATTGTGTCGTCTTCCACGCCTTGGCCCCCGGTGCCCGCCACCACACCTTGATCGTCCCACCGGACTGAGCGCCCCACGCCGCCCGCAATTCGCCTGCGGAATCGATATACCATTCGATGACCGGGCCGATGCTCTCTTCGATCAACTCCTGTTTCTGCGTCTTTAAATTAACCCGGACCAAATTCGTGTAGCTGCCCGCAATCACCCAGTCCGGCGAGTTCGGCAGCGGATCGACGATCCCGCCGATGCGATCGATCTGCCACAGATCCTTCGCATTCGTCCCGTCCGCATCCACCATCATATACCCGAGCGGCGAGCCATCGGCCGCCCCCGTGCAAACGATAATTTGCCGGGCGGATTTCCACCAAAACGCGAGCACGTTCGTCTTGCCTGAGCCGCCGACGAAGCGCTGCTTCCCGGCCTTCAAATCGTAAATCCCCACGCCGTACGAATCGCCTTTGCGCGCGATGACGCCCAGGAACTCCCCGGTCGGGGAAAGCGTGGGCCGGGCAATTTCCGGGGCTGCAAAATACGGTTCCAGTCGTTCCAGGGGTGGCGCGCTCTTCGCCCTACCCGCACCCGAAAGCGCCAGCAGAAGTGCCACCAGCGCGCGCACCATTCCAGAAGTTTTCATCAAGCCTCACTCCATCTTCAAATCCACCGGCTTCACATCCTTGACCGGCCACTTCGAGATCGTGAGGCCCTTGGAGGTACGTGTGCTGACCGGGATGCTCGTGAGGTCGAAATCCAGTTCGCGCACGCGCGCGCCGCTGCGGCCGTCGATGAAGACGTGGATGGTCTTGGGCATTTCCTTCTCGGTCTTCGCGACGTCGAGCCAGACGACCTTGGAGCCCTCGCTCTTCACGAGGGGGTACAGCTTGTCGCGCGAAAGTCCGCCGATCTGGAAGCGCTTGGCGAAGGCCTTGCCGGTCTCCTTGTCCTGGTAGACCATCGTGTAGAAATTCGTGTCGCCGTCCTTGGGAAAGATCGCGACGTGGATGATGTCGCGGCCCATGAAGACTTTGTCGGCCACCTTCGCGACCTTGAGCGAGCCGTCGCGCATGATCGTGAGCACGCTGTCGAGGATGGTGCAGTCCTGCACGTATTCGTGCTGGCGCCAGTTAAGGCCGATAAAGCCGTCGTCACGGTTGACGTAGAGGCGTTGGTTGGCCGAGACAACCGCCGAGGCATCGATCTGCTCGATGTCGTCGTAGCTCGTGCGGCGCTTGAGACCCTTGCCGTACTTCTCCTGCAGCATCTCAAACCACGCGATGGTGTAGCCCGTGAGATTCTTCAGGTTGGCCTTCGTCTCCTTCATGCCTTCCTCGATCTTCTTGAGGGCTTCGTCGGCCTGAAAGCGATTGTAAGCTGAGATGCGCTTGATGCGGATTTCGGTGAGGCGCGTGATGTCGTCGTCAGTCACCTCGCGGCGCAGGTTTTTGATAAAGGGCTTCAGGCCCGTGCGAATCTCGGCCAGCACGCTTTCCCACGTCTTCGATTTCTCGATGTTCCGGTAGATGCGCTCCTCGATGAAAATGCGCTCGAGCGAATCCCAGTGCCACTGCTGCTCGAGTTCGCCGAGCTTGATCTCGAGCTCTTTCTTGAGGAGTTCGCGCGTGCGCTCGACGCTGCGGCGGAGAATTTCCTTCACGCCGAGGAAGAGCGGCTTGTCGTGCTCGATCACGCAGGCCGCCGGCGAGAGCTGGAGCTGGCAGTTCGTGAAAACGTAGAGCTGCTGGATCACCTTGTCCGGCTCCGCGCCCTGCGGGAGGTGGACGAGGATCTCGACGGAATCGGCGGTGTTGTCGTCGACGTGCTTGATCTTGATCTTGCCCTTCGCGTTGGCCGCGAGGATCGACTCGATGAGCGACTCCGTCGTCGAGCCAAAGGGCAGTTCCGTGATCGCGAGGAGATACTTCGAGCGCTGCTCGATCTTCGCACGGATTTTTACCTTACCGCCGCGCTCGCCGTCATTGTACTCGGAGAAATCCGCGATGCCACCCGTCGCGAAATCCGGCAGAATACGAAACGTCTTTCCCTGCAGGTGATTGATCGCCGCCCGGCAGAGATCGTTGAAATTGTGCGGGAGAATCTTCGTCGCGAGGCCGACCGCGATACCCTCCGCGCCCTCGAGGAGCACGATGGGGAACTTCGCCGGCAGCGTGACCGGCTCCTTGGCGCGACCATCGTAGCTGAGTTGCCACTCCGTGGTCTTCGGGTTGAAGAGCACGTCCTTCGCGAAATTCGTCAACCGCGCCTCGATGTAACGCGGCGCCGCCGCCTCGTCACCCGTGTAGAGGTTGCCGTAGTTGCCCTGCGGCTCGATCAGGAAGCCGCGCTGGCCGATGCCGACGAGCGCCGCGCCGATGGAGGCATCGCCATGCGGGTGCAGCGACATCGCGCGACCCACGACATTGGCGACCTTGTGAAAGCGGCCGTCGTCCATGTCCCATAACGTGTGGAGAATGCGGCGCTGCACCGGCTTCAAGCCGTCATCGATATGCGGCACCGCGCGGTCGAGAATCACGTAGCTCGCATACTCGAGAAACCACCCGCGGTAGGCCTTCGCCAGCGGGGAATCTTCCTCTTGCACGGTCGCGCCACCCCGGCGCGGGCCGGGCGTAAATACGGCCGGTCCATCCACCGCCGCAGCCGGCTTCGTCTCCGCGCCGGGAGCGCCCGGCGCCGCGGGCGTACCGGCTGCCGCCACGTCCTCTGATCCGGTCGCAGCAACCTCTCCCGGAGTGGATTCACCCGGCGTCGGCTTGGCGAGCGCGGCCTCCTCGGACTTGCCGCCCTTGGGCTCAGGCGTGGACGTACCGGCGCTATCCAGCGCCAGCTCAGGCTGATCGGAATTCTTTGGCGTCTTTTTCTTGGGCATTGCTCGCGAAAGGGATTGGCAAAAGCGCAGGCTGGCACGCTCGCGCGCCGCGCGTCAAGGGGTGCGTGCGATCCGTTTCGGACCCCAGGGAGGCTGGCCGGCCCCGGCATCACCGTTCGTCAACCAAAGCCCACCGCTCGTCAATTGCCCTTCGCCGTCCGCCCGATGGCGTACGTAGTACCACGCACGCTTCAGCTTCCCTCCGCCATGATGATATGAGTGCTGCCCTCTCCCGTCCCCGGTCGTATCCGCCCTTTCCGGTCGCGGATCGCTCATCCCCCCCGGCGCCTCGCGCCTACACGATCTCGGCGCTCGGTCTCCACCTCGATGGCGCGCCCCTGATACCCGTGGCGCTCAATGATCATGGCGACCTCGCGGTCTGCACGCACAGCCCCGGCCCCGACGATCCGTCGCGTGGTTTCTTCCTCACCGGCATGTTGCGGGTTCCCGCCGGCGTCGCGACTGGCCACCCACCCGTCACGTGCGTCAGTGCCAATGGCCTCACCGCCGGCGCGAGTGGCACCGGTCCACGCGAACTCCGCGCGTGGGCCTCGCACGTGGGCGTCTTTGGTGACGAAATCTGGCCCGACTCGATCAGCGTCGCGCGCGGCATCAACTCCGCCGGGTTTGTCGTCGGTAATGTCCTCTTCGACGCCGGCGAATTCACGCTCAGCCGCGCCTTCGTGCTCACCCCGCCCGGCGTCGCCAAGTTTCTCGTGCCCCCGCAGGGCGGCACCACCTTTGCCACCGGCCTCAACGAGGCAGGTGACGTGATTTTCAACGCCACCCCGCTCGGCGCCTCGCCCGACGAAACCCATGCCTGGTGCCTGCACGATCATTCCTACATCCCTATCACCAGCCTCGGCGGCGGACGCTCCTGGGCCTCGGCCATCACGTCCAAGGGGCTCATTGTCGGCCACGCGCTCAATGAGGACGGCGCCACGCGGGCCTTTCTCTGGGCCGATGGCGAATCGACCGACCTCGGAACCCAAGGCACCGATGCGAGCGAGGCGCTCGGCGCCAACGACCATCGCACCGTCGTCGGCCGCCTGACGACCTCTGCGGGCGTGCGCCGCGCGTTTCGCTGGACGCCCGAGGACAGATTCACCCTCTTGCAGGATCTCATCGACGGCATCGAGGGCTGGCAGTTGCAAGAAGCCATCTCCGTCAACGCCACCGGCCGCATCGTCGGCACGGGACTCCTCCACGGGGAGCCGCGCGGCTTTTTGCTGACCCCCGTTCCTCAAGGGTGAGCGGGGCGCGGCACGGGCCCGTCAACGCAGGCTGGCGCACCCCGCGCCGGCCCGTTTTGCTTGCGCCCATGTCCGCTTCAGCCGATTCGCGGCTCCACCCGCGCCAGCCGCTGCGCGCGCCCTGGCGCGGCGGCCTCATGTTCCGCGCGCTGCTCGCGGCCTGCGCGGTCATCGCCGGTGTAGTTGGAAATCAACTACCCGCCGCTGAGGCGAGCCAAGCCCCGTCCGCCCTGCTCCTGCCCGCGGCGATGAGTGAGCGGGGCCTGCCGCTCATCCGTAATTTTCCTCCCCGCGCGTACAATGGCACGAATCAGGTCTGGAGCAGCGTGGTCGCGAGCGATGGCACGATTTTTTTCGGGAGTAAGGACAAGCTGCTGCAGTTCGACGGTCGCATCTGGAGCACCATTGAATTGCCCAATCTTGCGCATGTCCGCGCCATCGCCATCGACCGCGACGACACCGTGTGGGTCGGCGGCGTCAATGACCTCGGTCGCATCGTGCGCGGCCCGGAAGGTCGCCGCACCTTCGAATCGCTCCGCGCCCTCGTGCCCAAGGAGGCGGGTGACCTGAAGGATTTCTGGTGCGCCTACGCGACGCCGGAAGGCATTTGGTTTCAGAGCAATCAGGTCGTGCTGCGTTGGCGCGACGGCAAATTCGATACATGGATCATGGGCGAGCGCGCCATCACGTTGTCGTTTTGGCTGGGCGATCATCTGCTCGTGGCACGGGGCAAGGGGTGGTTTCGGCCCAAGCCAAACGGCGAATGGGAGGAGGTCGGCGAACCCGCCGCGAAGCTCGGCGACTACCTGCCTCACTTCGCCGTGCCGCATCCCGCCGGCGGTTGGCTGATGGGCATCGAGGGCCCCAAGGGCGAGGTCATGGGCCTCGCCCGCTGGGATGGCGCGAAGCTCACCTTCGAGGCCAACGCCCTCGACGCGTGGTTCAAGACCAAGCGTTACTACTCCGCGTTGCGCCTAAAGGATGGCCGCATCGTCATCACCACACTGCAGGGTGGCTTGGTCATTCTCGGGCCCGATTTGTCCTTTCAAACGCTACTGAATGAGCAAGCCGGGCTCCTTTCCAATGTCATCATCAACGCGACCGAGGACGCCCACGGCGCGTTGTGGTTGAGCACGGAGTTTGGCGTGAGCCGCCTGCAGATGCACCCGGCCTACTCATGGCATTCCGCCGCGAGCGGCCTCGCGCAGGGCAATGCCCACCCCACCGTCCGCTGGCGCGGTCAGCTCTTCGTCGGGAGCACCCAGGGCTTGATGCGCATGGCCCCGGCCAGCACGCCCCCCGAGTTGCCCCGCCTCGAGCGCTGGTCGGAGATCGACGATAAGATCAAGGTCTTCGCCGTGGTGGGCGAGCGCTTGATCGTCGGCGCTCTCGGCGGCATTTGGCAGGTGACTACCCAGGGCACCACCAAGATCGATGGTCTCACCAACGTCTTCGAAATCATCCCTTCGCGCGTCACCCCGGGCCGTCTCTATGCCGCGACGCTCGGTGGCGTCGGCGTCTATCGCGACGATGGTGTCAAGTGGGTGCGCGAAACCGTCGTGCGCGGGGCGCGGGGCAATACCATCCTGGAGGCCGACGATGGCACGCTCTGGGTCGGCACCGACAATCAGGGCGTCTGGCGCGTGCGGGTGCCCTCGATGGCTGCGCTCGCCGCCGACCCTAACGCCGCCGCTGAAGTGAAAAATTTCAACGCTTCGGCTGGACTCCCGGCCACTTCCGCCAACGTGCGCGTCGAGCGCGCCGGCGAGAGCGCGCTCTTCATCACGCACTACGGGCTGTTTCGCTTCAATGAGGCGACCCAGCGCTTCACGCCCGAGACGGCCTTTGGCCGGCGTTTTGCCGATGGCACCGCCACCGCGCGCAATCTCGTCGAAGACGGGCACGGCGGTGCGTGGCTCATCGCCCGTCCGACCGGCCTCGATGCCCCGGAAAACGTCGCGCAGCTCGGCCACGCGCAGGGCGAATCGTGGCGGCAAATCCCCATCCCCGACCTCGAGCGCATCGGCGGCTTTTCCGATCTGCGCTTGGAAACCGTCGAGGGCCACGACTTCCTGTGGGTGAATGGTCAGTCCGCCGTGCTCCGCATCGATCTTACCACGTGGCAGGAGCGCGGCGATCCTTCCCTCGGGGCGACCGTGCTGCGTGAGTTGACCACCACGTCCGGCCGCGTCGTCGCACCGGCCGCCAACGGCGAGTGGCGCGTCCAGCCGGAGGAAAACTCCCTGCGCTTTCGCTTCGGCACCCCGGGCCTCGCCGGCGAGCCCGACGTGCGCCATGAGACGCGCCTGCGCGGCTTCGCCGATGGCGTCGTCGAGCTGACGGAGGGCGGCGAGCGGGCGTTTACCAATCTGCCTCCGGGTGCCTACACCTTCGAGGCACGCGGCCGCAGCGCGGATGGACGCTGGAGCCAGCCCGCGCAGATCACGTTTCGCGTCCTAGCACCATGGTGGCAGACCATCGGCGCGTGGATCGGCTATGTGGCCCTGCTCGGCGCCTCGCTCTTCGCCTATGTGCGCTGGCGCATTCGCCGCCTTACACGTGAACGCCGCCGGCTCGAGGGCATCGTCGCTGAGCGCACCGCCGAGCTCGCCGCGAAAAATCGTGAGCTCGAACGCCTCAATCGCGTCGAGCAGGACGAGAAGCTCACCGCGCTCCTCGCCGAGGAAAAAGCCCGCCTCGAGCTCCTGCGCTACCAGCTCAACCCGCACTTCCTCTTCAACTCGCTCAATTCCATCCGCGCCCTGGTCTTCGCCCATCCCGAGGCCGCCGGCGAAATGGTGACGAAGCTCGCCGAGTTTTGCCGCTGGACGCTCACGCATGGCACGGACGAGACAACCACGGTGAATGACGAACTCGAAACCGTGCGCGCCTATCTCGATGTGGAAAAAGTGCGCTGGCAGGACGCGCTCGTCATCACCATCGAGGTCGACGATGCCGCGCGCACCGAGCGGCTGCCGCAATTCCTCTTCCTGCCGTTGATCGAGAATGCGATCAAGTACGGCAGTCAGACGAGCCCCGGCACTCTCCAGGCAAGCATCTCCATTCGGGTCGACGGTGACTACCTCTCCTGCGAAGTCGCCAACACCGGGCGCTGGGTGATCCCTTCCACGGAGAAGAGCGACACCTCCACGCTCATCGGCCTCGACAATCTCCGCCAGCGCCTCGCACGCCACTACGGACCGGGCTGCGAACTCGAGATCGTGCGCGACCCAGGTTGGGTGCGGATGCGCATGCGCCTCAAGCGCGGCCTGCCCGCGACGCCGTTGAAACGCTCCTCGCGCCAACCCTTCCCCGCCCCGTGACGCCTCCCGCCCCCTCTTCGGATTCTTCACCTTCCGCGGGTCGCCGCGCCCTCCTCATCGATGACGAACCGCTCGCGCGGGTGGAGTTGCGCCGCCTGCTCAAGCCCCATACCCATGTCGCGATCGAGGGCGAAGCCGGTACCGTCGAAGCCGCCCGAGAACTCCTCAGCCGCCCCGGCTACGATCTGGTCTTTCTCGACGTGCAACTCCGCGGCGGCACCGGCTTCGATCTGCTCACCAGCATCGATCCCAACGCCCAGATCATATTTGTCACCGCCTTCGATCGCTACGCGGTGCGCGCCTTCGAGGTCAATGCGCTCGACTATCTCATGAAGCCGATCACGGCCCCGCGATTGAGCGTGGCCCTCCAACGACTCGCGGAGAGCCGCACCGCCCAAATTGCGCCCCGCCTTGCCCCCTCAGCCAACACCATGGCGAGCCGCCTCGCGATGGAAGACCGCGCCTACGTCAAGGCCGGCAGCGCCACCCGCTTCGTCCAGGTCGCGGCCATCGGCGCCATCCGCTCCTGCGAAAACTACACCGAGGTAATGCTCGCCGGCGGCGAAAAGCTCCTCGTCCTCCGCACGCTCAAAGCCTGGGAAGAACTGCTGCCCGAGCAAAATTTCGTCCGCATCCACCGCCAGGCCCTCGTGAATCTCGCGCACGTCAAAAAAATCACGCGCACCGGCGAGGACGACGTGCTCTTCGAGCTCACCCCTCCCCTCGCCTCCCTCCCCGCCAGCCGCCGCCAAGTCGCCGAGTTAAAAAGCCGCTTCGCCGCCGCCGGCCTAGACGGCCTCCTGCCTTAAGGGAGCGGCGGTTTCCCACCGCCGTGGGTTGTTATATAATCTACCTTTCGTATCGAAGTAATCGATACGCCGCTCTGCGACGAGCCTCTGGTAGCCGCGAGCGTGAGCGAGTGGTGCCTTGAGGGTCCTGACCACTCGCTCACGCTTGTAGGTTCGCTGGCCAAGCCCACGGAACCATAGTGAAGTGGGCTTGGCCAGTGAAGTGGGCGGCGGGTTGCAACCGCCGCCCACGGTTCGCCGAGAGGTCGAGCTCACGCTTGGGCCGTGGAGCCCGTCTGCGAGCAAGACCCCGGCGAACTCACTGGCAGCAACTCGAACGGTTGATGGCGCCAAGAGCGCGACTGACAAGCTGGAGCGACTGCCAATGAACAAAACGATATACTGCGGGGTGGATGTGTCCAAGCATCACTTGGATGTGGATGGCCTCAAGCGGCCGATCAAAAACGAGGAGGCCGCGATTGGCGGGTGGCTGGCCACGCTGCCAGCGGACCTGCATCTGGTGTGTGAGGCGAGCGGCGGCTACGAGCAGCCGTTGCTGCGCGCGGCCTGGCAAACGGGCCGCAAGATCAGCGCGGTCATGCCGCGGCGGGTGCGAGCGTATGCGCAAAGCCGCGGCCAACTCGCCAAGACGGACCGCCTGGACTGCGCGCTCCTAAGTGCGTTTGGCACGGAGCGGCGGCCTTGCGCCAGTGTGCCACCCAATGCGGTGCGGCAGCGCTTGCGCGGCCTGCTGCGCGCCCGCGAGCATGTGCTGGCGGTGCAGTTGCTGGAGCAGAACTACCGGGAGCACCTGCCGGAGGAACCGGTGCTGCGCGAGCTGTCCGAGGCCCGGCTGCTGGTCTTGGCCGAGCAACTCAAAACCCTCGAACGCCAGATGGAAGCCTTGATTAAGGCGGACACCCCGACCTGCCGCGACATCGCCCGTCTGCGTCAGATCAAGGGCGTCGGCAAGGTCACCGCCTGGACCGTCTGGGCGGATCTGCCCGAGCTCGGTCAGCTCGAGCCTGGTCAGGCCGCGGCGCTTTGCGGCCTAGCCCCTTACTGTGACGACAGTGGTACTCGCAAGGGCCCTCGTCACATCCAGCACGGTCGCTCCACCCTGCGCCGCGTGCTTTACATGGCGGCGCTCAGCGCGAGTCGCCACAACCCCGTGCTCCACCCGGTTTATGCCCGCCTTCGCGCCCGTGGTAAACCGGCCAAGGTTGCTCTCATCGCCATCGCCCGTCGGCTCATCGAGGTCCTCAATCTTTTGCTCAAAGACCCTCACTTTTTGCTAGCTTCCTGACACGGTTGCTCGCGGCGACCAATCTCTCCAACCGCTACGCCCCACTGAGGGGGCGGTTAAAAACCGCCCCTCCCTTAAAACCCTCACGCCGCCGATTTTGGCGGCTCATTCAAAATCTTCAGCGCCTCTTCCAAATCCGCATCACGCCGCGCGCGGAGATTTTCCAGCGAAGTCGGCACGACGACGTCCGGCACCACGCCATTGTTTTCGAGGCGCCTGCCCTTCGGCGTGACGTAATCGAACCAGCTCAATTGCAATTCACCGCCGCCGGGCAGTGTGTGAAAGAGGCTCGCGAGCACCGCTCCTGCGGTCTTGCGCCCGACGATGGTCGCGCGCCCATGCTCCTGCATGACGGCGGAAAATATCTCGCCCGCGCTCGCCGTGTTGCCGTCGACCAAGATGACCACTTTGCCCAAATACCGCGCCGACAGCAACTGCCACGACCCCTGCGAACTCCGATAGCCTCCGCGCGTGATGAAGGTGCCGCACTCGACCTTATGGTCGAAAAATTCCCCCACCGTAATGCCCATCGAGATCGTGCCACCGCCGGGATTGCGCCGCAGGTCGATCACGACGCCCGGCGCATCGTGATGCTCCTTGAGTTGGCGGCTCAGCCAGCGGCGGTCCGTGATGTCGAAGGCGTCGAAACGGAGATAGAAGTAGCCGCCGGGCAACGCGCGCACTTCCTGCACCGGCTTGGTCGAAAGCGAGCGGGCCGTGAGCGCGAGCGTCACCGGCTGATCGTGGCCATCGAGAAATTCCCACTGCGCCACCTCGCCCTCCTGAGGACGGAAATCCATGCGGTCGCCCAGCTTCTCCCCATTCCGCGCCACCGCGATCCAGCCGACCTTGACGCCCGCCAGTTCCGCCGGGCTGCCGGGGGTGAGTTCGCTCACGGCCCAGCGTCCATCGAAGCGCGTCATGTAAAAGCCGGTCCGCGCTCGCATCTGCCGATGCCGATCCTTCGCCTGCGGCGGCGAGAGCACATGCGTGTGGCTGTCTTTGAGCAGCCCGACCATTTCGTTGAGCGAGCGGTAAAGGGAACGCTCGTCGGGCGCCATCGCCGCCGCCGCACCATACTTTGCCCCCGCCATCAGCCAGTCCACGCCCTGCAGTTTCGGGTCGTAGTGCAGGTCGGCCACCATGGTCCAGACGCGGTTAAATACCTCCACGTTCTTCTCCGCCTGCGGCCGCTGTGAAACGGGCACCTGCTCCAGCGAGATGCGTGGCGCGGGCGTGGTCGCACAACCAGACAGAAACAGCGCGGCGAGCGCCAGGGCCACCACCGCGATCCGCATCCGTCTCATGGGAAAAGTTATGAGACCTCGACGAGGTCTTTTTCGACCTTGAGGTTGCCGATGATGAAATCCTGCCGCTCGGGCGTATTCTTGCCCATGAAGAAGGTGAGCAGCTCATCGCTGTTGTGCAGATGGTTCAGCGATACGGGCTCAAGGCGGATATTTTCGCCAATGAAGTCCTTGAACTCACCCGCGGAGATTTCGCCGAGGCCCTTGAAGCGCGTGATCTCGTGGCTCGCGCCGAGCTTCTTCATGGCGGCCTGCTTTTCCTCCTCGGAATAGCAGTAGATGGTTTCCTTTTTATTGCGCACGCGGAAGAGCGGGGTCTCCAAAATGGAGACATGGCCATTGCGGATAAGGTCCGGGAAAAACTGTAGGAAGAACGAAATCAGCAGCAGGCGGATGTGCATGCCGTCGACGTCCGCATCGGTGGCGATGACGATCTTATTGTACCGCAGGCCATCCATGCCCTCCTCGATATTGAGCGCGGACTGGAGGAGGTGGAACTCCTCGTTTTCGTAGATCACCTTCTTCGAGAGCCCGTAGGTATTGAGGGGTTTGCCCTTGAGCGCGAAGACGGCCTGCGTCTGCACATCGCGCGTGGCCGTGAGCGAACCGGCGGCGGAGTCGCCCTCGACGATGAAGAGCGTGCTCTGCTCGGCGCGTTCGTTGCGGTCGCCGAGGTGTAGGCGGCAATCGCGGAGCTTCTTGTTGTGGAGCGAGGCCTTCTTGGCGCGCTCGCGCGCGATATTGCGGATGCCGGCGAGCTCCTTGCGCTCGATCTCACTCTCTTCGATTTTGCGCTTAATCGCCTCGGCCGTCTCCTTGTTCTTGTGGAGATAGACGTCGAGAGATTGCTGGATGAATTTGCCGACAAACTCTTTCAGGCTCGGACCGCCGGGGCCGACATTCGCCGAGCCGAGCTTGGTCTTGGTCTGCGACTCAAAGACCGGCTCCATCACGCGCACCGCGACGGCCGCATCGATGGACTGGCGGATATCCGCCGCGTCGAAATCTTTCTTGAAGAAATTCCGCACGGTATCGACGAGCGCCTCGCGGAAAGCCGCGAGATGCGTGCCGCCCATGGTGGTGTGCTGGCCGTTGACGAAAGAGAAGTACTCCTCGCCGTAGTGCGCGCCGTGGGTAAAGGCCACCTCGATGTCGTCACCCTCCATGTGGATGATCGGGTAGAGCGGCTCGCCGCTGAGATTTTTCTGGAGGAGATCCTTGAGGCCGTTCTCCGAACGGAAGGCTTTCCCATTCAACGTGAGCGTGAGCCCGCGATTGAGGAAAGCGTAGTTCCAGAGCATGTCCTCGATGAACTCGAGGCGGAACTTGAAGTCCTTGCCGAAAAGCGCCTCGTCGGGCGTGAACTCGATCAGCGTGCCCTGACGTTCGTCAGTCTTGGTGATCTTGTGCTCCTTCTTGAGCTTGCCCTGCGAAAACTCCACGAGCTTCGTCTGCCCTTCGCGAAAGGCCTGCGCGCGATAGTCGAGCGAGAGCGCATTGACGGCCTTTTGGCCGACGCCGTTCAAGCCGACGGATTTCTGAAAGGTCTCGCTGTCGTACTTGGCGCCCGTGTTGATGATCGAGACGCAGTCGACGAGCTTGCCGAGCGGGATGCCGCGGCCGTAGTCGCGGATGCGCAGCGTGCGTTCATTCAGCTCGACCTCGATCTTCTTGCCGTGGCCCATCGTGAATTCGTCGATGCAGTTATCGATGGTTTCCTTGATGAGGACGTAGATGCCGTCCTCGGCATGCGTGCCATTGCCCAGCCGCCCGATGTACATGCCGGGACGCAGCCGGATATGCTCGAGCGAGGAGAGAGTCTTGATCGATGCTTCGGTGTAAGCTTGGGCCATGATGAGATGGGCGAAAACAGAGGCAGGCCGCGCCGATTGACAAGCGTGTTTGCGGCGCTTGCCGCCGAGCCAGCGCCCCGCCACGCTGGGAAATCTCACGAATCTCATGAAGAAAAAACTCCTCTACATCTTTGGCGGCCTCTTCGTCCTCGCGCTCATCGGCTTCGTGGTCCTCCAGTTTTTCCTCGGGTCGATCGTCACCTCGGGCGTGAACCGCTTCGCGCCCAGCATCACGCAAACCAAGGTCGTCCTCGGCAGCGCCGCCATATCCCCTCTCTCCGGCAAAGGCACCCTCAGCGACCTCCAAATCGGCAACCCCAAAGGTTGGAGCGACGGCAATCTCTGCTCTCTCGGCAAAGTGCACCTCGACGTCGCGCCCTTCTCCATCTTCGGCGATCATATCATCATCAACGAGATCACCATCGACGCCCCCGAGTTCAACTACGAGACCAAGCTCATCTCCAGCAACGTCGCCGACTTGCTCAAGAATATCGAGTCCTCCATCGGCGGCGGCAAAACCGCCCAAGCCACCGCCAAAAATGGCAACCCCATCAAGTTTGAGGTGAAGAAATTCCGCCTCGCCAATGGCAAGGTGCGCATCGGTGCCGGCGGTCTCGCCAGCGCCGTCGGGGTCGGTGGCGTGACGCTCCCCATGCCCGCCATCTCCCTCGATAACCTCGGGACCAAAGAGGGCGGCATCACCCCCGATCAATTCGCCTTCGCCGTGATGAAGAACGTCACCGCCAGCGTCGTCTCCGCCACCGCTTCCGCCGCGCTCGATATCGGCAAGACCGGCGGCGCCGGCGCCGCCGAGCAGGCCAAAAAAGCCGTCGACGGCATCAAGGGGCTTTTCGGCGGGAAGAAAGAATAAGCCAGACGCCGTCTTTTGTTCGTAGCAGCGAGCCTGAGCGAGCCACCGCCTGATGGACGCACGATCTCCGCGTGTGCCGCTCTCTCTCACCCGGAACTGTGCCGCCGCGCACTGGGCCCACGGTTGACGAGCACCGCTCCGCCCGCTGCGCTCGCTCACCGATGAAAATTACCTACTACCTCGAAGTGTTGTCGTCCTGGTGCACGTGGGTCGAACCCACTTGGGCTGAGCTAAAGTCGCGCTACGCCGGACGCGCCGAATTCGAATGGAAGATCGCCCTGATGAAACCGGAGGATTTTCCCGCCACGCGCGAGCAGTGCGATTGGTTTTATCAACGCAGCGGCGGCACGGTGATGCGCTCGCCCTTTAAGCTGAACTCCGGTTGGTTCGAACTGGAGCGCAAGGGCCGCTATGAAGCGCCCAATCTCGTCGCCGAGGCCGCCCGCGACTTCGGTTTCAACGGCGACGAAATCCGCCTCGCTCTCGCTCACGCGGGAGTGCGCGAAGGCCAGAAGATCGGCGACCTCGCGACCGCCGTCGCCGTCGCCGCGAAGGCCGGCGGCAAAAAGATCAACGCCAAGAAGCTCCGCGCCGCCGCCGAGTCCGCCGCGGTCAAAGCCCGCGTCGACGCGAGCACCAAGGAATTTCTCGCGCATCAAATCAATCAGCGCCCGGCCTTCGTCCTCACCGACGCCATCGGCGACAAAGCCGTGTTTTCCGGCTTGGTCCGCCTCGAACCGCTCGTCGCCACGATCGATGCCATGCTCGCCGACACCGCCGCCTACGCCGCACACAAAGCACATCACGGCGGCCCGCCGCCGGCGTGATAAACGCGACCGGCCATCTTTGGCATCATAGTAGCTGCAAAATGGCCCACGCGCGACCGAATCGCGGTGGGCATCATTTGGGACTAACTACGGCTCGTTGTGGAACCGAAAAGCCGGGTCGAGATTACATGTCTTGGACGTCCAAGATATACAGTGAATACTCACACTTTATACAGTGAATACTCACACTTGAGATCCGCCCGGCGTGTTCACGGACGTGTTTGTTGATTTTGTGGGTTGCGCCGTACGCGGGTTAGAATCGCGGGCCGCTGGCTGTTGTTCCGCTTGGCGCGACTGCCCCGAACTGCCGCGCGCCGTGCTCTGCGCATTTTGGTTCTGGGTGCGCTGCTCGTCGCGAAGCTGCGTACCTGAGGCACGATCTACCTCGTGGGTAGCGCGACGTTGCTGATCGGTCGAACCACTTTGTTGCGGCGCCGTGCCTGCCGTGTCCCGCGTCGCATTCCTTTGATTTGAATTTATGGCGTCGGCACCGCTCCCCACGTTGCGGCGGGTATCGGAGCCGATATCACGCTTCAGGGGCAGGTCCACATTATCCGGGCGCGTCGAGGTTGCACCGTATTTCCGATCCAAAGCAGCCCCCGAATTAGGCTCACGATGCGTTGAATCGATGAAGTCTTCGATCTCTTGGCGACTGGCACCCACGCGACGCTGAATGCGACCGACGAGTTCATCTTCTTTACCCTCTTCGTACGCCAGATCGTTATCGGTCAACTGCGCGTACTTCTGTTTCAGCTTACCCTTGGTGACGTTCCAATTTCCATGCAGGGTTTGGGTATTCATGATATTTCAACTTCTGATTTTACCGGATGAGCACTGCGGCCGAGGGCGCTGGACCTCTGTCTCATCCATGAACAGGCCGCCCTATTCTGACCCCCATGTTCCGAGACGGTTTCGGAACCACCCTTAAAAATTCCCGCGCATCTTGCATCATGCAGATTGCGCTTCTCGAAGTTCAACGCGCCCGCGTATTCGCATTTTGCATACGCTCTATTTCTTCCTGCACTTGCACGCGTCGTTCTCCGACGGACTTCTCTAGTTCGGCTTGAAGTTCCAGCAGGCGGCGTCGTGGCCCGGGCTCGATCGGCACCTTCTGCCCCTTGCGGTCCGCCGAGGCGGCGGCGGAACCGGTGGAATCAGATGGAGAGGACGGGAATGGTTTTGGTGTTTTCATAGACTTGGGTTGGGCTCACGTCGCGGCGCGCGGACGACGAGCGCGACTGCGGCGAAATATCTTCTTCCCCCACCGCAACAGCGGGCCGAAAATCGCCCGGATCTTCACCTCGATCCAATCGAGCGCCATCGCTAGGCGTTTCGATTCGCGCGCAAGCAAGGCCGCGCCGAGAAAAAGGAAGGGGATTCCAGGGCCTGGCACGAAGACGAAAAATACGCCGACCGCCAACGAAAGGAGGCTTGCCCCCCGCACCACGACTTTTTGCCACAGCGAAGCGTGACTGCGATATTTTTGCCCCCGGTCAAAGGCGTCTTGAAAACGTTTTCCCGGGCGACTGCGCCGGATGGCTGACCAAGATTTGTGAAGGGACGAGAGCATGGAGTTGCGGTGGTTTATCCCGCTTGGACCGGCGGCCGAGGGCGGGGTGCGGCACTAAAGCCGCGCCTCACGCGGAACATTTCTCGCCGATTGCGCGTCGCTGCTTCCATTGACCCACGCGCCTTTACCCGCTTCCATCTCCCTCCGCATGCAATCCAAGTGGCGACTCTCTCACGTCCAAGGCTACCTCGGCCTCGGCATGGTCGCAGAGGCCGCCGCCGAATTAGAGCAACTATCGGCACCCGAGCGCGATGCCACGCCCGCGCTCGCGTTGCGCATGGCCGTGCTGCAGGCCCAGGCAAAGTGGCCGGAGCTGCGCGACGCCGCCATCGTGTTTGTGCGCCGCACGCCGGAGGACGCGGGTGGCTGGATCACGTGGGCCTACGCGGTGCGCCGCGCGGAAACCCTCGCCAACGCGGAGAAGGTCCTGCTCATCGCGGAGACCAAGCATCCCAACGAGCCGACCATCCAATTTAACCTCGGCTGCTATGCCTGCCAGCGCGGCGATCTCGCCGAAGCGCGGCGCCGAGTGGAGCGCGCCATCGCGCTCGAGCCGAGTTTTCGCGAGCTGGCGGGCACCGACCCCGACCTCGCCCCGCTGCGGGATGCCGGTCGGGCTGACTGTCAACCCAGCCCGTGATTTGACAGCAGTTACCCCCTGCTTCGCCATCGCCCCTTTGCTTCGCCTCGCATGCCCGCCGCCCCGCTCCTCGAACTCCGCCAACTCGTAAAAAACTACGGCGGGGTCCGCGCGCTCCGAGGAGTGGATTTTGACCTGCAAGCCGGCGAGGTCCACGCTCTCCTCGGGGAAAACGGCGCGGGCAAAAGCACGCTCATTAAGGTCATCACCGGCGCGCACCAACCCAATGGCGGCACTCTCACGCTGGCCGGCCAGACCGTGGAAAGCCTCACCCCCGCTACCGCGCGCGCGCTGGGGATCGCGTGTATTTACCAGCAGCCTGCGCTCTTTCCCGATCTCTCCGTCGCGGAAAATCTCGCCCTGCGCCTCGAGGGTGCATCGGCCAAGTCGCGCATCGATTGGAAGGCGCGCCACGCCCGCGCGGCGGAACTGCTAACCCGCATCGGTGCCGATATTTCTCCTGCCGCCGAAGTGCGTTCGCTCTCGATGCCCGAGCAGCAGCTCGTGGAAATCGCCTGCGCCCTCGGCTCGGGTGCGCGCATCGTGATCATGGACGAGCCCACCGCCTCGCTGACGCAAAAAGAGCAACACCTGCTCTTCGCCGTCGTGCGCGACCTGCGGAAAAACGGCGTCGGCGTCATCTACATTTCCCACCGCCTCGAGGAAATCTTTGCCCTCGCCGATCGCGTCACGGTCCTGCGCGACGGACAAAGCGTCGGCACCCATCGCGTCAGCGAGATCAACGAGGCCGGCCTCATCCGCCTCATGGTGGGCCGCGAGGTCGCCCAGATTTATCCCGCCGCGGAATCAACACCGGGCGACGTGGTGCTCTCGATTAAAGATGTCGGCTGCCGCGCCTCGGGCGTGAGCCATGTAAGTTTCGATGTGCGGGCCGGTGAGATCTTCGGCTTGGGCGGACTCGTCGGGGCCGGCCGCACGGAGCTGGCGCGGATCCTCTTTGGCCTGACCCCGGCCGACTCGGGGGAGATCGCGCTCAACGGCCAACGGATCGCGCTGCGTTCACCCCGGGATGCGGTGGCGCACGGTATCGCCTACGTCCCCGAAGATCGCCGCCGCCACGGCGTCGTGCTGGAACTCCCCATCGCGCATAATATGACGATGGCGATTCATCGCCGGCTGTTTCCCGCGACGTGGCTGCGCTTCGGCGCCGAGCGCTCGCTCGCGCTCGACTACATCCGCGATCTCGCCGTGAAATGCTCCGGCCCCGACGCCCCCGGCGGCAGCCTCTCCGGCGGCAACCAACAAAAAGTGTCCCTCGCGCGGTGGCTCGCGACCAAGCCCAGGCTCCTCATCCTCGACGAGCCGACGCAGGGCGTGGATGTCGGCGCGAAGAGCGAAATCCACAAGATCGTCCGCCGCCTCGCGAAGGAAGGCCTCGCGGTCATTCTCATTTCGAGCGATCTACCCGAGGTGATCGGCATGAGTGACCGCATCGGCGTGATGGGCGGCGGCACCCTCCGCGCGATTCTCCCCGGCGGCTCCGATCCGCACACCGTCATGGCCGCCGCCCTCGGCGCCGCCGAGAAAGGCGCGGCGTGAACCGCTATTTCCGCGAACTCTCGGTCGTCGCCGCCCTCGTCGCGGTGCTGGTGGGACTGGCGATTTTCGCGCCGGCTTTTTTCTCCCCGCAGCCGCTGCTCTCGCTCGTGACTCGCGAGGCCCCGACGCTGGTGGTCGCATGCGGCATGGCCTGCGTGATCATCACGCGGCAGATCGACATCTCCGTCGGTTCGCTCTTCTCCGTTTGCAGCGTCTGCGCGGGCCTGCTCGCGGCGCGCGGGTGGCCGCTCTTTTTAGTTTTGCCTGTGTCAATTGCGATCGGGGCGCTGTTCGGGGCTTTTAACGGCGCGCTTGTCGCCGGCCTGAGGTTGCCTTCCATCGTGGTGACCCTCGCGACGATGGTCGCGCTGCGACAGGGGTTGAATCTCATCCGCCAGGGCGAGTTCGTGAATCTCCCCGACAATGTCCAATGGTTCGGCCTCAGCCAGACTACGGGCCAACTCGTGCTCGTCGCCGCTTCCCTTGTGCTGCTCGTGGTGCTCGCCCTCGCGATGCGGCATCTGCGCGCCGGGCGCTACGAGTACGCCGTCGGCACCGACGCCGAGGCGGCGCGGCTCGCAGGCATTCGCCCGCAACTCGTCACATTTTCCGTCTTCGTGTTTATCGGCGCGCTCACCGGCCTCGCCGCCATGATGAATCTCGCCCAGTCACCGCAGGTCCAACCGCTTACCGGCAACGGCCTCGAATTAAAAGTCATCGCCGCCGTGGTCGTAGGCGGCGTCGCGATCTCCGGCGGACGCGGCAACCTCTGGGGAGCCTTCGCCGGCCTGCTCCTGCTCGCGTGCGTGTCCCCCGCCCTCACACACCTCCACATCGAAGCCTACTGGGAAAAAGCCATCCAAGGCGCGATCATCCTCCTCGCCGTCGTCGCCGATGGGCTGAGAAGTCGGAAGCAAAGCTGAGGAACCACCGATGAACACAGATCAGCACAAATTCGAACCCTCCGCTCTGAACATCTATGTCCATCTGTGTTCATCCGTGGTTCTATACTGTCTTGGCCATTTTCCCCGATGACTGCGACTCCGGCCACTCCGCGCAATTGGAAATCGATTCTGCTCTCGCACGAGATGCTCCTCCTCTACGTGCTGATCGCGGAGTGGTTGTTTTTCTATTTCGCGGGCACGACCACCAACCGTCGCGGAGTGGTCGTCGGCTTCGGCACGCTCGACCGGCAATTCGATATTCTCCGCCACTCCTGCGAAATAGGCCTGCTGGCGCTGGCGCTGACGCCGGTGATTATCACAGCGGGCATCGACCTTTCGGTCGGCTCGCTGCTCGGGCTCTGTGCGATTCTCTTCGGGAAATTCTGGCAAGACGCCGGCATGCCGATCCCTGCAGCAGCTGGGCTCACACTTTTATGCGGAGCGCTCGCAGGCGGGCTCAATGCTTCACTCATAACCGCGTTACGCCTTCCGCCGCTCATCGTCACGCTGGGCACGTATTCACTTTTCCGCGGCCTCGCCGAGGCCATCACCCATGGAGCGATCACGTACACGGGTTTCCCTGAAAGTTTCACCTTTATCGGTCAGGAGTCATCACTGGGTTTACCGACGCAGGCGTGGATTTTCTTCGGTATTGCCATCGCCGTCTGGCTGCTCGTGCACCGCACGACCTACGGCCGCTCTTTTCGCGCTATCGGCCTAGCGCCGGAGGGCGCACGCTACGCCGGTCTACCGGTCGAGCGCCGCCTCGCGTTTGCTTATGTGTTGGCCGGGCTCATCGCGGCCATCGCCGCCATCATCTACACCGCGCGCGTCGGTCAGGCCAAAGCCGATTTTGGAACGGGCTACGAACTCTATGCCATCACGGCTGTTGTCCTAGGCGGTACGAGTATCTTTGGCGGCACGGGTTCGGTGCATGGCACGCTGCTGGGCGTCGCGGCCATTGCCGTGCTCAGTAACGGCTTGGCCTGCCTCCCGGTCGTCATGCAGATGAATGCCGCTCAGGAAATGGCCGGCATGCTCACCGGCCTTCTCCTGCTGCTCGCCCTCGCACTCCCAAAAATCTTGTCTAACCTCCGCGCGCGGCGACACGCTGTGTAGCGGTTTTCTCCCCAACTACCCCACCCGTTTCACGTTTTGTTTCCCCTCTTATGAAATCCCTCCTCCATCTCTGCTTCCTCGGCGCAGCCGTGTTTGCCACCCTCGTCGCCTCGGCCGCCGACTCGAAGCTCATCGTCGCGATGCTGCCGAAGTCCAAGGGCAACGCGTACTTCATCTCTTGCAAGGCCGGCGCCGACAAGGCCGCCAAGGAGCTCGGCGTCCAACTCCTCTTCGACGGCCCGACCGACTCCAATGCCGCGAAGCAAAACGAGATCGTCGAAAACTGGATCACGCTCGGCGTCGATGTGATCGCCGTCGCTGCCGAAAACAAGGAAGGCATCTCCACCGCCCTCCGCAAGGCCCAGAAAGCCGGCATCAAGGTCGTGACCTACGATGCCGACTCGATGCCCGATTCGCGTTCCTTTTTCGTCAATCAAGCCACCCCCGAGGGCATCGGCCAGAGCTTGATGGATGAGGCCGCGCGCCTCACCGGGGGCGAGGGCGAGTTTGCCGTGATCACCGCCTCGCTCACGGCCGCCAACCAACGCGAGTGGCAGAAGCACGTCGAGGCCCGCCTCAAGGAAAAGTATCCGAAGATGAAGCTCGTCGCCGTCCGCCCCTGCGACGACCTCAAGGACAAGGCCCAATCCGAGGCGACCGCGATGCTCAGCGCCAATCCCAACCTCAAGCTCATCATGTCCATCTGCTCTCCCGGCGTCCCCGGTGCCGCCGAAGCCGTGAAACAGGCCGGCAAGACCGGCAAAGTAAAGGTCGTCGGCCTTGGGCTCCCGAACGAAAACAAACGCTACGTGCACGAGGGCGTGACCGATTCCGTCATCCTCTGGAATACCGGCGACCTCGGTTACCTTACGGTCTACGCCGGAGTCGCCATCGCCAAGGGCGAACTCAAGAAGGGCGCGACGACTTTCAAGGCCGGCACGCTCGGTTCGTTCGCCATCCAGGGTGACAATATCCTCCTCGGGAAGCCGTTCATCTTTAACAAGGGCAATATCGACAAGTTCGACTTCTGAGTAAGTCGTCGAAGGTAGGGCGCGTTATCCCTAACGCGCCGCTCAGGGCAGTCGTATCTGCTGAGGCGGCGGCTTAAGGATAAGCCCCCCTACCCAAAAACTCTCTGGCTTTGCGGCGGATAGGGTCGTCACCGCATCACTCTCTAGGGCGTCCCGGCTAGCTTGCCGCGACGCCCTTTTTCGTGCACAGTGATTTCCGTCAGTGACTGGAAACCTTGGCCATCCGCCGTCGTCGAACACCCTATGCACCCGACCCCGCCCCGTCTTCGCTGGCTCGCGCTCGCTTTCCTCGCCGCGTTGACACCGCTCAGCGCCGGCATCCTCGGCTTCGGCGCGCCCAAGGACACGGACGTCAATGTCGTGGTCGATATGACGGACGATGGCCGCAAGCTCGCCCTGCCCACCAAGGAAAAGCCGACCTACTATTTCCCCGTGCTCGCGGGGTATCGCGAGATGGGTTCGCTGGTCGCCGGCGAGACGAAGCCGCCACCAACCAGCGTGGCCAAGCTGCTCGCCAAAGCCCTCGCCGCCGAGCACTACCTCGTCACCGACCTGCGGACCAAGATGCCGTCGGTCATCCTCGTCTTTCACTGGGGCTACATGAACCCGCAGATCGACGACACCGGCGCGCCCGACGATCCACAGCAGACTTTTTGGAATCAGAAAGAGATGCTCGGCCTCGTCGCCGGCAACACCCTCGCAAACATCAGCGCCTTCAGTTTCCAGCGCGAAGACATCCTGCAAGCCGCGCGCGACGACCGCTATTTCGTGATCGTCTCGGCTTTCGATTTCGAAGCGGCCAAGGAAAAGAAGAAAAAGCTCCTCTGGCAGGCCAAGATGAGTACGCCGTCGAATCGTGTCTCTCTCGCCGAGGTCATTCCCGCGATGATCACCGCCGGCGGCCCGCACTTCGGCCGCGAGACCAAGGTGCCGGAATCGATCACCAAGCCACTCGATAAAGAGGGCAAAGTCGAGATCGGCACGCCGACCGTGATCCCCGATGGGCCGGCAAAGAAGGCGGAAGAGAAGAAGGCGGAAAAGAAGTAAGGACTGAGTCGAAGCGCGAGAGGACGACAAGGGAGCGGCGATTTGCAGCCGCCGCAAGTTCAAGGTGGACGGCGACCTCCGGGCTCCGTCGGGGAGGGCGGATGTGAAAATTAAGACGGCAATCGAGTATCCTGAGACGGCGGTTGAAAACCGCCGCTCCGTTAGAGGCAGTTCGTCCGCAGGGATGGCGACGCTACTTCAGAGCGTCGTCCATGGTCTCACCGATGTCGCGGCTGTCCGTTATTTCACTAACCCCTCAACCGTGTCCTCGACCAGCAGCGCCTCGCCCTTTTCGGGCTTCACGCTCACGTTTTTGAGCGTGATATTTTTGGCGTAGCCGATGCGCAATCCCACGGGCGCCTCGATACTCACGTTTTCCAGCGTGATGTCGGTCGCGGGGGATTCGGGCAGGCCCATGATCAGCCCCGCGCTCTTGGTGCCAGCGGCGGCGGTGACGTTGCGCACGGTGATCTTGGTCCACTTCGGCGTGTTGGGGCCGACCGGCTGCGGGTCGACGTGCTGGCCGGGCTTCGGAATGTCGCGGTCGGGATAGTAGCTTGTGATGACGATGGCTTGGCCGACGTTTTTCATCGTGAGATTTTCGTACACCACGTCCTCGACGAGGCCGCCGCGCGTACGGTCGGACTTGAAGCGCACGCCGATGTCGGTGTCTTCAAAGGTACAGTTGCGCACCGTGACGCGGCGCACGCTGCCGCTCGTCTCACTGCCAAAGGAGCAGCCGTGCCCATGCTTGAATGTGCAATCCGTGATCAGCACGTCACTCACGCCCTCGCCCGCCGCCCCGCCGGACTTGATCGCGATATTGTCGTCGTCTGTGTCGATCACGCAGTGTGAGATGAGCACGCGCTGGCAGAGCGAGGGATCGATGCCGTCGGTGTTGGGCGATTTCTTGTGCGGGTTGAGAATCGTGATGCCGTAGATCGTGACGTCCTGGCTGCGCGCCGGCACGAGGTTGAATTTCGGGGAAGCCGTGAGCGTCACGCCCTCGACGCGCACGCGCTGGCAGCGGTCGAAGCCCACCATATTCGGGCGGGGCATGGTGTTGTTACGCGCCTTCTTGGCGTTGGCCTCCTGCTTAAATTTCTCCGCCGCATCCCACCACGCTTCCCCATGGCCGTGGATCGTACCGGCGCCCGAGATTTTCACGTCGTGCGCATTCATCGTCCGGAGGAGCGGGCGAAAATTTCCGCCCGTGGCATAGTCGTCGAATACCGGAGAAAAATAAATCGTCGCCCCTTTCTCCACGTGGAGATCGATCCCGCTGCACAAATCCATCGGCCCGGTGAACCAATCACCGGCAGGCACCACGAGCCGGCCGCCGCCCGCCTTGTCGACCGCGGCGATCGCGGCTTTGAAGGCCGCGCTGTTCGAGGTCTTACCGTCGCCGACGGCGCCAAAATCCTTGAGATTGAAACTGCGCTCGGGGATGACGGGTTGCGCGGGCGAGACATCGGCGGCGCGAAGGGAAGAGAACAGGGCCGCGACGAGGGCGAGCAGCAGCAGCGGGAGCGACAAGCGAGGTGAGAGGGAAAGGCGCGGGGTCATGCGTGGATATTCGGACGCGTGTCCGCGGCTGTCGATAGCGGAACGGGGGCCTGCGATGAGCTGGCGAGCGATACCAATGGCCCAAGTGCTTTTGACTCTTAGAGGCTGGCTAAGGTGGGTTGCGAGCTTGCTCGCAACTACGCACAGCAGACTAGCTGGCGGGGCCTTGTGTAGTTGCGACCAAGGTCGCAACCCACGCCGGAATACAGTCCAAAGCAAAGGGGCGGTTGGCATGAGGTGGCCTGCGAAAAGCGCCACCCGGCTGCGGCGAATTCCGCTTTGCGCCGGCTGGGTTTGTCAGGCACAAAAAATCCCCGATGAAAAATCCCCTCCCCGCTTTTTTCCGCGCGGCCCTGCTTGCCGTTGCGTTTTCCTCCGCCGTTTTTGCCGCCGAGGGCAATACCGCGATCAAACCCGAGGCCAAGGACCCCAAGTGGGTCGCACGCCACGAGGCTTTTCTCGCCGAGGCCAAGCAGCGCAGCGACGCCAAGGTCGTATTCCTCGGCGACTCTATCACGGATTTCTGGCGGCAGAAGGATCCGAAACGCGGCGGCCTCGCCGTGTGGGAAAAGCACTTCGCCCCGCTCAATGCCCTCAACCTCGGCATCAGCGCCGACCGCACGCAGAATGTGCTCTGGCGTCTCGATCACGGCGAAGTCGACGGCCTCAAGCCCAAGGCGGTCGTGCTGATGATCGGCACCAACAACACCGGCTTCGAACCCGACAAGGTGACGCCACGCAACACGCCCGCCGAGACCATCGCGGGCGTGACCGCCATCGTGAAGAGCCTGCGCGCCAAGCTACCCGCCGCGAAAATTCTGCTGCTCGCCATCTTCCCGCGCGCCGAGAAGCCCGACCATCCGCAGCGCCTGCAGATCAACGAAATCAACGCCGGCCTCGCCAAACTCGATGACGGCAAGATGATCAAGTACCTCGATATCGGCCCCAAGTTCCTCGAGCCCGACGGCACCCTCACCAAGGAGATCATGCCCGACCTGCTGCACCCCGGCGAAAAGGGCTATGAAATCTGGGCCGCGGCGATCAAGGAGCCACTCGCGGCGATGATGAAGTAACGCATCGGCAACGAGGCTTGAGGTGGAGTCGCAGGGCGGGCTTTTAGCCCGCCCTTTTTAATGGCGGAAAGCGGCCGGAAGTACGCCGTACTTTAGATGGGTGGACGGCGATCTCGGGTGCCGTCGAGAGGCGAACATCAACATCACAATGGTATCCTACCCGCTAAAGACGGCGCCCGGAGGTCGCCGTCC
Source organism: Opitutaceae bacterium (assembly GCA_965227745.1). Classification (GTDB taxonomy): domain Bacteria; phylum Verrucomicrobiota; class Verrucomicrobiia; order Opitutales; family Opitutaceae; genus GAS368. The sequence continues at coordinate 3,168,817 of OZ245769.1, forward strand.
ACCTCGATCCGTCACCCCACCTTCCCCGGCATCGGCACGTGACTGGCGCGCGTCGGCATCGGCGGGTAGTCGGGGCGCGCGAGGCCGGGGAGAATGTCGTCCACGCGCACGCCGCCGCCGGTCTGCAGGCTGCGATTGGCGGCGATGCCGACGGCGATAGAGCAGGCCCCGGCGCGCTCATCGGCGGCGCGGAGGAATTTGTCGGGCGCAGGCTGCGGCAGGAAAATATCCTCGAGCATCAACCGGTCGCCGCCGCCGTGGTCGCCCTCGGCGCTCCACGGAGTGAGATCGCGCGGGGTGCCGCGGAGCGGTATCACCTTAATAGATACACCACCGTCGGCCACGCCACCCTGCACGGTCTCGGTGCCGTTGACGTAGACCGACTCGACGATGGTGTGCTCGATGCGGCCCTTGGTACCGTTAAAGGCCACGGTGTAGCCCTCCCAGGCGTTAAAGGTGTTGAGCGAGTAGCTGAGCGTCGCGCCGGTATCGTACGTCACAAGCGCGTTCATCGTATCTTCTATATCGATGTCGTCGCGAAACACACAGCGGTCACGGAAATAGCCGTCGTACTTTTCCTGCTCTTGATAGAGGCGGTGCAGCGAGGGGCTCGCGGCGAGATCGAGGTAAAAGCCGCACTGGGCTGTCTCGGGACATGTGCTGCACCGCTCGTGCGGGCCGCTGAGGCCGAGTCGACGCGCCATCGTCGGGGTGTAAAACTCGCGCTTGCCCGTCGCCATGACCGACACCGGCATCGCGCCGAGCCACCAATTCACGAGGTCGAAATGGTGCGTCGACTTGTGCACGAAGAGGCCGCCAGAGTTTTTCTTGTGGCTGTGCCAGCGGCGGAAATAGTCCGCGCCGTGGTGAGTGTTGAGCAGCCAGTGAAAATCGACCGACAGCACATCGCCGATTTCACCGCTCATCAGCAGATCCTTAACCTGTGAGCGCGGCGGAGAGTAGCGGTAGTTAAACGTCACTCGGCAGCGGCGGCCGGTGCGGCGCTGGGTGTCGAGGATCTGCCGTGCCTTGTCGGCGTCCGTGGTCATCGGCTTTTCCGTGATCACGTCGCAGCCGGCATCCATCGCGCGGATGAGGTATTCGTGGTGAGCGGAATCTTGGGTCGTCACGATGACGACCTCGGGTTTCGTCTCCCCTATCATGCGCTCGAAGTCCGCGGCGAGATAACCGGGCGGCACCACCGCGCCATTTTTGGCCGAGCGCTGCCGCGCCAGCTCCACCCGCCCGGCGTTCAAGTCGCACAGTGCGACGAGTTGGGCGTGGCCTTGGTGCACCTTTTCGATGCCATCTTGGTAGAGTTCATGCCGCGACCCGAGGCCGACGATGGCATAACGGCGCCGCTCAGCCGTGGGCACGGCGATGCGCGGTGTGGTGGAAACAGACATTGCAGCGAAAAAACGAAAGGTAGGGACCGAAGCGTGAGGGGATTGGGACACGAGGGGTGCGCGCCGGGCAAGCCCCCATTTGCGCGTAGCGTGTCAGTGGAGAGTCACCTTGCCCGTCGGCGGTGGGAGCGGCAACGGGCCTGCTTGCCTGACAGTTCGGGCGAGCGGTAGCCGAGGGCGGACGGACGGAGGTGGACGGCGAACTCCGAATGGCGGATTCAGCGAACTGTGGGAGGGGCTTTACGCCCCGACTACATTTCCCACTCGTTCTCGGCGGGGCATAAAAGCCATCCGACCGTTCGAACCGACGGCACCCGGAGGTCGCCGTCCACCACGGACTCTTCGCTCACAGAAAAAATCCCGCACCGGGGTGAGCGCGGGATCGTGCGGAGGACTCGCGGCTTGGGCCGGCGAACCGAGTAGTTACTTCGCTAGGCCTCCCCTTACTTGGCGCGGGTGGCGACCCAGTCGCGCTTCATCGCGGCGCCGTCGCGGCCGGGGGACTCGATGGAGCCGGTGATCTTGTCACCCTCGAGCTTGCCGGTGTACTTCGAGGTGCGCTTGTTGCCGCCAAATTCCGTCGTCACGGAAAACGACACGACGCCGTCCTTGAACGTGCCATCGGAGATTTCCTGGTCGGGAATCTTGTTGTCGCCCATCTGGAAGCCTTCGAGGGCGCCGGTGAGTTTACCATCTTTGAGCGCGAGCTTCATGCTGCGCTCGGTGGCGTTGCCGCCGCCACGGCCGGGTTGCGACCACTTCCACGTGCCGGTGGGCGAGGCGTCGGCGGCAAAGGCCGAGACGGTGATAAGGCAAGCGGCGAAAATCGCCGCGAGGAATTTGAGGGAGGACTTCATTGAGGTATTGGGTTTGGGGTTGAACTAACACTGACAAAATTCACGCCGAAGAAAGAGCAGACTAATCGTGCGCGACCACGAGGCCCTCGGCAAAGAGCCGAGAAGCGGACAGTCCAGCGCCACCGGTGGTCACGCTTCCGAGCGCATCTGCTGGATCAGCGCCTGGATGTAGCCGAAGCAAAAGGCGAAGGCCTTCTGCCCGCCGGTGTCACCGGCGATTTGCGGCACGTGATCGGGCATGATCATGCCGTCAAAACCTACTTCGCGATAAGCCCGCAACGCGCGCGGCATGTCGACGTCGCCCTCGTCGGGGAACACCTCTTGGAATTTGCCGACGCCTCCCTTGATATTGCGGAAGTGGACATTGAAAATCTTTCCGCGTGTCCCGAAGTAGCGGATCACGTCATAGATTTCTTCGCCGGGTTTCGCGAGCATCTCCGACACGGTGCCCTGGCAGAAATTGAGGCCGTGATAGGGGCTCGGCGAGGTGTCGACGAAACGCTTCAGCCCATCGACGTGGCCGAGCACGGTCTCGACGCCGCGCCAGCCAGAGCCCTTGGGCATCGAGGGATCTTGCGGGTGCAGAGCGATCTTGACCTTCGCCTCCTCGGCCACTGGCACGATTTTCTTCAGGAAGTATTCGATGCGGTCCCAGTAGATTTGCTCCGTGATTTTGCCGGCCTCGGTGAGCGGCGGCTCCTGCTTGCCGAGCGAGTAGTCAAAAGCGCTCAGGCTCGCGCCACCCCGTCCGATCACGCGCGGCGTGCGCACGACGCCAATGAAGGTGAGATTGTACTTCACCATCGGGATACCCGCCTTGCCGGCATTGCGAATCATGACGCAGATATCCTCGAGCGCGCGGTCGCGCTCCGGATCTTTCGCCAGTAAAATCTCCGGCATCTCCGCCTTGCTGATCTCGCGCGAGCTCAGTGGCAGCGGCACCGCATCAAGCTTGAGGCCAAACGACTCGACGTGCTTGCGCAGCCGCCCGAGCGCATCGACCGACCAATCCTTTTCCACATCGCGCTCGAGGTGACCGCTGCAAATATTGTTCACGCCAAACGCCGCGAGCGTCCGCAGCGTCGCCTCCGAGTGATCGTGCTGATGCCCGACCTTCATGAGCACCGGGCGCTTCACGCCTGCGCCCGCCGCACTTGCCGCCACGTTTGCCGCCCCCGCCGTCGAGGCCCCACTCGCCAAGCCCAGCGCCGAAGCCCCGAGCGCCACGCGCCCGAGAAAGTCACGACGCCCGAGCGCCGCCGACACATCACCAGCCGACCGGGAAGAAGAAGTACGAGCCATGGGTAAAGATTATCCTGCACTAGACGAACCAGAGAGGAAAAAGGGGTGACCCATCCCTCCCCTGCACCACCCATCGAGTCAAATGCATAACACGCTGTCAGATAACGGCCCCTTTATTTCCTCACTCCGACGCGACCGCGCCGAGCGTTCCGCTGACACTCGATCATCCATCCACCTCCCGAAATCCTCGACTTGACAGACCCCGCGCCCTTCGCCTTCGCTGAGGATGTAACGCTCACATGAACCTTAACGGTACTACGATTAGTCTGAAATCCGCCCACGCCTCCGTGGTCGCAATTTCCGTCGTATCCGTACTCGTATCCGCATCCGCCGTTACACGCGCGCCGCGAGGGTTCTAAACGTCAAAACGACTTTTGCCCCTCCGGTGCCACACCGGAAGGGCTTTTTTTTGGCCTCATCGGTGGAAGCGCCAGGAGCGGGCTCCATCCGCCATGAATACCACCACCACGACAGGAGCCACCCGTATCCCGGGTTCGTTTGAAACGCAGCCGATCCGCCTCCGGGCGGAGCTGCCCGCGCTGCCCCGCAGTGCTTACGCGCCCGCGCACGATTTCCTCGTGCCCAATCCTCGGCCCGACCTCAGCGGCGCCACCGAAGCCAGCGCCGCCCTCCCGGCTCAAGCCGACTTCACTCGTCGCCCCCGCCTCATTGAACCCGACAGCATCTTCTGGAGCCCTGCCGCCCAATCAAGCGACGCCGCATGAAGCACCCCACCTCTCGGTTCCCTGCCCGCCTGGTCCGAGTACGACGGCGAGTCGATCATTCGAACTCCACGTTCGTATTCGTCGATTCGCAGGCCACGGCATTTTCTAAGACCGCCTCCCACTCCTCGTCCTGAGCGCAGCGAAGAACCGGGCCGGAACAGCGCATCCAATTTCTGGATACTGTCCCGCTCGCTTCCTCCCTGCGATCAGTTTGTTACGGCTGCGCCTCCCCCAAGGCCCCCTCGGCCCCTTATCTCGCAACACGAGCCGGCGCTCTACGCACCTGCTCAATGCTCCCCGCGATAATTCTTCTCACCCGCATTTACCGCGATGGGCAGGCGGTTTTCCTTTGGGGGTAGCGGGCACGTCGCGAACGGCGTAAACGCGCAGGGCGGGTTCTCCGTGCGGTTGAAATCCAAGATCACTTTGCCGTCCTTTGGCCACGCGGCGTAGAGGAAGCGTGCGGCGCCGTACGTCTCGCTGCCACTCGTCTTATCCGAGATCACGAAAAACAGCGGCTCATCCCGCCCTTCGTCGATCGGCAGCAGTTCGTACGTTTTCCCGTCGCGCTCGAAGACCGCCTTGCCCGGGATCGGCGCGGGCGAGGTCTGCCCGATCATATTGGTGATCGGCATCAGCTTTGATTTTTCAAACTCCACCCAGCGCGCCTCGATGCGCCAGCTCGGGTCGACTGGGAAATAGTCGAGCCCCACGAAATGCTTCAGCCGCTGCGACGCGGAGTCTTTCACGCGCAGGGCTTTTTTCCCGCCGCGCTCGATCACGAAAAAAGTAACTGTGCCCGCGGTCACCAGCGTCGGTTTCATGCGGCCTTCGCCCGGTTTCAATACGCCTTCCTCGATGCTCTGCCCGTCGATCTGCGCCTTTGCCGCGGGATCGAGTTTCAGCATCACCTTACCCTCGCTCACCGTGGCGACGCCCACACGAGCAGGCCCGCTCGCAAGCACGACATCATTGTCCTTGGCCGAGCCCACCGTGTTCGCACCTTCCGTCAGAAAATGCAGGCCGATCAGCGAGAGCCAGCCATCCGGCTTCGTGAGTGCCGCTACTCGCTCCGCCTTCCACGCTTCGGTTTCTTTCACATACGAATCTACCCCGTTGGCCGCATTCGCGGAAATAGTTAGCCCGAGCGCAATCAGCACCGTCACTACCGCACGGTTCCAACGCCCACTGTGGCGCGCACTTAGTAAGCTCATGAGAGCATTGCCCCGACGTTCGGGGTCGCGGTCAAGCGCGGAACCGGTCACCTCCCACGCTACCCGGATCCGTTTTGTTCCCTAAAACATTGCGGGGCCGCGCCGCTACGCACCGGAACAGCCGCCCAACCCCGCCGTCTAATACTGCACCATGAAAACGAAGCTTTCCTTTCTCGCCCTTGCTTCGCTCGCCGCGCTCACCGCTGGCTGCGTGGGTTCGGGTCCCAACACCACCCAAGGCGCTGTCGCCGGCGGCGCACTCGGTGCCGTAGCCGGCGCCGTGATCGGCAATAACACGGGCCACGGTGGTCATAATAACGCCCTCGCCGGTGCCGCCATCGGTGGTGTCGCGGGTGCGGTCGCCGGTGGTGCCGTCGGCAACAGCCTCGATCACCAACGTGGCACGATTTACACCTCGGAGGCTCAGGCCACCACGGAGTATCAAGTCGAAGCGCCCCCACCCCCTCCCCCGCGCCGTCGTGAAGTCGTCGTCGCGCGACCCGGCCCCGACGTGGTCTGGATCGAGGGTTACTACGCCTACGGCCCCCGTGGCGGCTACGAGTGGGTCCCCGGTCACTGGGAGCGCCCGCCTGGCCGCTATAATTCCTACGTCGCTCCGCACTGGCAGCAACGCGGTCGCAGCTACGTTTACGTCCAAGGCTACTGGCGCTGAGCCAGCCTGCCATCGTGATAAAAAAGGGCGCCGTATCGGGGCGCCCTTTTTCATTCAGTATTCGAAATTCAACTACGCGCTCAGCTCTTCACTTCCTCGATCTTCGAGGGGGTGATCTCCTTCTGGCCCTTCACTTCCTTCACGACGCCGGTGACCTTGATCGACTTCACCTCGCTACAGATGTTATCGTGGAAGGCCTTGCTCACGGGGTTATCGGCGAGGAAATAAGTCTCTTCCTTGCCGTCTTTCTTCACGACGATCGCATTTTGGCACGAGGTCGTCTTACCGAGAGAGCACTTCGCGCACTGGCCCGCGCCGGTGAGCGTGACTTCTTTTTCGGCGGCGAAAGCGGAGGAAGCGGCGAGCAGGGCCGCGGCAAAGAGACCGGTGATGAATTTGGTTTTCATGGGGAAGAGTCCAACCCTGACACCTCTCTCCCGCCATCGCAAGCCCGACCCGGCCGCGAAACCGGTGCCGCCGTCATGCGGATTTGGCAGCGCGTTTCATTGCAGCGACGCAAAGAGCCGATCCATCACTTCCGCGTTCCGCTGCGTCTCAATCAAACTGAACAGCGGATCGCGCTTTTCTAAAATCGCCGCCGCAAAATCCTCCACCTCCGCGCGGTAGCGGTCGCTCGCCGGCACCGCGATCTCTCGCCGCGCCTCCCCCGTCGTGAGCGTGAGCACCCCCGCCGGATCGAAAAACGTGTCCGGAATTTCCAGTGCGCCTTTCGTCCCGATGATCTCGCTAAAGACCCGCTTCTGCGCATTGAAGCCGCACTGGACCGTCGCCATAAGCCCGCTCGGATATTTGAGCAGCGCGGAAAAATTCATATCCACTCCGCTCGCGCGCACGCACTCCGCCTTCACCGCGTCCGGCGCTCCACCCGACCCCGGCCCTCCGCCCGCGATCGCATCCACGATCATCCCGATAAAGTTCACCGGGTAGCAGCCCACATCGTAAAGCGCCCCGCCGCCCAGCTCGGGCTTCAGCTTGATCGATGCCGGGTTGGCCAGGAGAAAGCGAAAGGCCGAATTGATCTGCTTGATCTCACCCAGCGCCCCGCTGCGCACGATCTCCAGCACCGCCCGCGTCCGTGCCGTGTAGCGATACATGAACGCCTCCATCAGCACCACGCCCCGCGCGCGGCACACCGCGATCATCTCGCGGCACTCCGCCGCGTTCAACGCGATGGGTTTCTCGCAGAGCACATGCTTGCCCTGCTCCGCCGCGCGGAGCGTCCACTCGCGATGCAGCGCGTTCGGCAGCGGAATATACACCGCATCCACGTCCGGATCGCGCACCAGTTCCTCGTAACTCCGGTAAGTTTTCGCCAGCCCCGGCACCTGCGCCCGCGCCTCCGCGAGCTTCGCCTCATCGCGCGAGGCCAGCGCGTACAGCTCGGAATTCGCCGCGCGCAGGATCGCCGGAATCAGCTCCACGCGCGCGATCTTCGCATAGCCCAAAATCCCCCAGCAAATTTTCCGTGCGGTGGTCGTCGCGGTGTTCATTTCGGTTTCTATTTTCGCTATCATTTTTCCTCACGGCGACGTCACCGCCACCGGCCCCACTCCCCCGGTCGCGGCCCCGCGCTCGCGGTCCCGGCGAAAACTCCGGATCGCCAGCAGCATCGCCACCAGCACCACGACCGCGCCCTCGAAAAACGCGATACCCGAGAGAAACGTCGAGTGCCCCGGCTGAATCGCCCACGAAAAACTCAGCGCTCCCACCGGCAGACCCACCACGCTGGCGATGCTCGTGAGTCCGCCAAACGCTCCCTGCACCCCGCCCTGTTCATTGGCGGGCACGTGTTTCGTGATGTACGCCTGCAGCGCCGGCCCCGCGATGCCGGCGAGCGACGCAAACGCGATGATCACATAGAGCATCCAGCCCTCGGTCGCGAAGCCATACGCCGTGTAAGCCACCACGATCAGAGCGAAGCCCAGCACCACTGCGCGCGTCTCGCCCAGCTTGGGGAGGATCTTGCGCACGAGCACCGCCTGCACAAACGCCGCCGAGAGCCCCACCACCGCAAACGAAACCCCGATCTGCGCCGTGGTCCATCCGAATCGGTGTCCCGTGTACAGCACCCACGTTGCATGGAGGAGCGTCTGCGCTACCCAGAAAAGAAAATGCGTGCCCGCCAGCCCCACCACTGCGGGGTAGCGCTTGAGCGCCACGAGCGAGCCAACCGGGTTGGCGCGCTTCCAATTCACGGCGCGGCGATTCTCCGGCTTCAATGACTCCGGCAACACGAAGACACCGTACAGCCAGTTGAGCAGCGAAAACACCGCCGCCGCCCAAAACGGCAGCCGCAAACTATAGTGCCCCAGCAATCCGCCGAGCAGCGGCCCGATCACAAAGCCGAGTCCAAAGGCCGCGCCGATCACGCCAAAGGCCTGCGCGCGTTTCTCCGGTGGAGTCACATCCGCCACATAGGCGTTCACGGTGGCGAGCACGCCCGCCGTCAGCCCCGAGATCATACGCGCGACAAAGAGCCAGCCCACACTGGGCGCCAGCGCGAGAATCACGTAGTCGATCGCCGACCCCGCCAGGGCGATGAGGAGCACCCGCCGCCGTCCATACCGGTCCGACAGCGCCCCGAGGATCGGTGACCCGAAAAATTGCATGAAGGCATAGATGCCAGCCACCCAGCCGTACCATCGCGCCGCGATCACCTCGTCCGCCTGGAATTCCTTTAGCAGTCCCGGCAGCACCGGGATCACCAGCCCGCCACCTAAGATGGCCAGCATCAACGTGACAAAAATAAAACCCAGCCCGGGCTGGCGCGTGGTACTCACAGTCGCAGTCATGGCCCGATTCATCCCACGCCGTTCCGCTCAACGCGAGTCCGCACCGTCCAAAAAAGAAAACGGAACCCCGACGAATATCCGTGAGTCTTCGCCTCTGATGGTCCAATCTCCGCGCATCATGAACCCCCGGGCAATGCTGCTCCTGATCGCGCTTTTCGCGGCCGCGACAGCCTCGGCCGCCGATCCGAGTCCGGCCCCACGCGAGATCCGTTTCTCACAGACGCTGACAGCCGCGGAACGCGCCGCGTCTGGCTTCGACCACCTCACCTCCGATGAGATTGCCGTGATCGATGCGCTCTACCGTCGCGATATCGCCGCCCAAGCTGCGCCGCGCCGGCCCAACGCTCCCGCGCCTGCGGCGCGTTTCTCCCAACGCCTCTCGCTCGAGGAGCGCCGCAATGCCGGCTTCGCCTCCCTCAGCGAGTCCGAGCTCGCCCAGCTCGATGCGGTCGTCGACCGCGTCGCCCCCGCCGCCATCGGCCGCGCCGCCCTCCTCGCCGCTCCGACCTACGTCCCGCTGAGTGTCCGCGCCCGCGTCGTCGAGGCCCGGACTGCCCCGGAAATCCACGGCTCCTTCACCGTCGGCATGGGTTTCGGCAAAGGCTACAGCGAGCGCTTTGGCGGCATTGAACTCAATTACGAGAGCCCCGATAAAAAACTCTTCATCAGCGTCAGCTACTCTGAGAGCCACATTAAAGGCAGTGTGCCCTACTACCTCGCCCGCGACAGCTCGAGCCTCGGCCTCGGCATGGGGCTCGGCAACTTCCCGCGCTACGAGCCTGAGCCCTGAGCTCCCTGGCGACCGCCGCAGATTCACTCTCGCCTCACGGTTATTCGGGCGGGTAGAAATTGCGGATGTCTTCTGCGCCCGTCGCACTTCCCAAACCCTCGCCCGATCAACCCTGCCCATGCGGCAGCGGCCAGCTTTACCGCGATTGCTGCGGCCCGCTCATCGCGGGTGAGCGCCTGCCCGCTAGCGCCGAGCAGCTGATGCGCTCCCGCTTCACCGCGCACGTCGCCGGCGACTACAAGTACCTCCATCTCACGCACCAGCCCACGTCGAAGCTGCCCTACGTCGAGGAAACCGACGAGTCGCCCATCGCCTGGAGCCGCCTCGTCGTCCACGCGCACGAGCCCGGCAAAGTCCCCGACACCGCCTTCGTCGATTTCTCCGCCTACTTCGTCGAGCAGGGCGGCGAGCACGCGCTCCACGAGAAATCCGAATTTCACCGCGTCGATGGCCGCTGGCTCTACACCCGCCCCGTCCGCCAGGGCCCGGCTCCGGTCAAAGCCGAAGCCAAAGTCGGCCGCAACGACCCCTGCCCCTGCGGCAGCGGCAAGAAATACAAACACTGCTGCCTCGCCAAAGCGTAACGCTTTTCCGGATACGGCGGGCGCGGTGAGGGTTTTCTCCTGTCCGCCCGCCGGATCCCGATCAAGTCACTTTATACGCGCGTCGCGCGCGTTACGTCAGCTGTTTCACGCGCTCCATCAGCAAACGATAGAGCAAAAACTGGTGCGCCGCGAAGGGGTCGGACAGCGCGAGGCAGTCTTTCAGCTTCGCCGCGAGGTTCCTCAGCTCCTCCGCCTCCGGCCGCGTGAGCGCATAGCTGCGAACCGAGCTCGTGCGCAGCCCGTGCACGGAGGCCAGCCGGTGAAACGCCGCAAATTTCCGCGATGCCTCAGCCACTTCGCGCTCGTGCTGCTCCGCGTCGGAGCCCTCCACCGGACCCGTCGGAATCTCAATCACGCCAAAATCATAGAGGTCGCTGATAAATTTCTGGGTGATGATCCGGTACAGATCATCGTCAGTGAGGGTCTTCGTGGTGGGTTCAAATCGCACAGCTATGAGGTATGCGGTCGTCGCGCGAGAAGCGACTCTCTCGCTCGTGAATTTATACCTAAGTGTCCGTCTGGCAGGCCAGTCAGCGTTCGTCCTACAACGCCTCATTCCGCCGCGCCACAAGCCGTGATGTAATCGATCGCTGAGTAGCGTTCATGGAGTTCAGGCAGCGCACGACGCGGCCATCCATCTTTCTCTCCCGCATGGACCGGAGCCGGATCATTGATGAATCGAGATTTCCAATTCCCTCCGCTCAACACTCCTCGCCTCTCACCACAAAATTTCTTTTGTTCGCACTAACCCCATGAAACGCCACGCCTTCACGCTCGTCCTCGTCGCGCTCATTGTCTCTCTCGGTGTTTGGTACTTCTGGCGCGGCGCGAAATCCCCCGCGACTTCCCCGACGCCGCTCGCGCCCAGCTTAGCACCGAGTTCTCCCGCTCCGTCCCCGTCCGCATCGCCTAAGGCCAAATCATCCGACGCTGAGCGCAGCCACCTCGCCGACGCCCTCAATGCCCCGACCGGCACCATCCGCGCCGATCTCCAGATCGTCAGCGAAATCCTCGGCACCTACCGCAGTAATTTCCCGCGCGAGGGGAATCCCGTCGGCACCAATGCCGAAATCGTCGCCGTCCTCACCGGCAAAAACAAACTGGGCCTCGCCCTCATCCCACCCGACCATCCCGCGATCAATAAGGATGGCGAACTCTGCGACCGTTGGGGCACGCCCTTCTTCTTCCACGCCGAAAGCGGCACACGCATGATCATCGAAAGCGCCGGCCCCGACAAAAAGCGCCACACCGCGGACGACGTGGCGTTTGCGCCATAGCCGCTTGCCTCCAGACAACGCTTGCGCAAAATCCATCCCATGCCTTTCCGCGCGCTCCTCTTCCTCGCGCTGATCTCACTCGCCTCCGCCGCCGAATGCATACCCAGCGGACGCGTTGCGGCTTTTTCTGAGCTACCCGCGACCGACCGACTAATCATAGAGATTGAGGAGGTCGATTGTTACAGTGGCCGCGCGCTTCGTCGCCGCCTTGAATTTTTAGCAGATGGGTTTGGCTCTTTTGGAGCCGGACAACTCCTTTCAGGAAAGACCTTCACTGCCCCTATTCAAGACGATCGCCGCCTTGGCACCGTTTTCCTCGCGCGCGGCGAAAAAGAGAAACTCGACGCTTATATTCAAGCACTCCGCGGTCCCGACACTTTGGCCTCCCTCTCTGGCTCATCCAGCATCTCGATCATTCAAATGCGCGGCAGTATCATTCTTGCGCGCGAATCTTTTCCCGAGATACGCAGCAAAGCCATCACTGCCGCAATGCTGACCTTCGGCGAAATGCTGCGAGCACTTCAAACCAGCGCGCAATAGGTTCGAGGTTGTCGTACCTTCGCCACGCTATCCCTCCCGCTCGATCTCCTCGCGAATCTCGCTCACGCGCCCCGAGATCATCATCGCGACATCCGCTGCTTCCGGACGACCGCGCCGATCCAGCGTAAAGGCCAGGTCGACCAGCTCCGTGCGCAGCCGGTCGAGCTTCTCGAAAACCGCCGGAGACGGTACCGGTGAATCATTCATCGTATAGGTTAGGTTCCAGATGCTCGCAGTGAAATCAGCCGATTCAGCGACTCGCTACTCGCTACCCGCTACTTTCCATCTCCCCCCTCACCCCGAAACCAGCACCTCAAACCCGCCGGTCGCCATCCGCGCGCAGTCAAAAGGCATCGCGTTCGGGTCGCACTTCAGGCGCGGGTCGCTCATCACCGCCTTGTTCACCTTGTCGCGATGCGCCCGCGATTTGAACATGATCCACGAAAACATCACGGTCTCGCCCTTCTTCGGCTTCACGAGCTTGGGAAACGGCACCGCCCACTTCGTATCGAGATCTTCGCCCACGCACTCGAAAAACTGGAGCGCACCGTGGTCCATCCAAATCTTCGCGGCCTCTTTGGCCAGCTTGCGATAGGCTTTCAGGTTTTTCTTCGGCACCGGCAGGACGAATCCGTCAATGTAGTTAGGCATGGAGTTGTTTTTTATTTTTACGGTTGGGTGAAATACGGCGCGCAAAGCCGATAAACCCGCGCGCCCGACAGAAATTATCGTCTCGTTTTCACTCCTCCTTGTCGATGCCACTCCCGTCGGAAATGACGAGGAGCATCAAGGCACCGACCAGAGCGATCGCGAGAATCACAGGAGTGAAAACAAAAGCGGAAGTGAGCTAACAAATTGTTTTGAATCGTGAGGTGCGTCGTCTCATGCGCGCCATTTCGCCGCGAGCAGCGGGCGATAAGCCGAGCGATATACCCAAGCGAGGTAGAGATGCAGCCCGAGGAAAATCACCGCCATCGGCAGGCCCGAGTGTTCGAGGAAAATATGAAACGCGAGGCTGTTCACAATGAACGGCGCGAAGAGCACCAGCGCCAACGGCACGAAGCGATTGAACACCAGAAACACTCCCACGAGCAGGTGCGTAATCCCGATGAGTTGCATCATGTAGCCCGTCTTGAAGAGGGCCGTGGCAAACTCCATCGCGCCCGCGGGCATAGGCGTTTCTGGCTGCGGGATGAAATTGAGAAACCCATTAAGTCCGAAGACCAAAAGCGGCAGGCCGAGAAGGTAGCGCGCGATGGCGGGCACGACGCGGGCCGCGCCTTTCTTTTCCGTGGGGACGCCATTGGCGTCGATGGAGGTGGAGGTGGTACCGGTATTCATGGAAGGTACAATTTTGAGGGTTAGTTTTTCGATTAGTGGAAATTTTCGATCTATCACGCGCCGGGTTCAGCCCCGCGTCACGAGCGCGACGAGGCGGTCGAGGCTCTCGCCCCAGCCTTGATGGAAACCCATCTTCTCGTGCTTCGCGCGATTCGCCTCGGTCCAATGCAGCGCCCGCGCCGTGTAGCGCGTTCGGGCGCCGGGCAACGGTTCGAAGGTCGTGATCGCCACGAAAAATAAATCCGGCGCCGGCACCCAGCCGGGTTGAAAGGCATCGGTGAACACGATGCGTTCGTTTTTCACCACCTCGAGAAAGAGGCCTTGTGTCGGGTACTCCGCGCCATCCAGTGCGCGCATCACGGTGCGAAAAACGCCACCCGGCCGCAGGTCCATCTCGCACACCGGTGTCGTCATACCGTGCGGGCCCCACCACTCCGGCAGGCGCTGCGTCCAAGCCGCATAGACCGCCTCACGCGGCGCGTCGATCACGCGGGTGAGCGCGAGTTCGAGTGGAGGATGATGGGGAAATGTCGCGAGCATCGGAAAGAGGGAGGGCTGCTTACATAGACCTCAACGAACCACCCATGGGCTTCCGGACACCCTCCAAAAAGATAATCGCTCTCATCGTGCGTTTTACCCGGTCGTCTCCCTACCGTAGATCAGCACTTTGTCTCGATTCACGAAATCAGCTCAATTTATGGAAAATTTCAGGGAAATGTCCTTCCGGCACCGGTTCGTTCGTCGTAATTGATATCCGCCACTACCGGCCTCCCTCTTTCCCTAAACCCAAGTCCCGATTTTCATTTTCCCATGGCCACCGATACTCGCTCCCCCTACATTCTGTTCTTCCGCAACAGCGGTCCCGAGACCCATCAGCACTTGTCGCCCGAGCAGCGCCAGCAACTCGTAACGCGTTGGAACGCGTGGTACGATAATCTCGCGGCCAAGGGCCAGGCCACCGAGGGCCAGCCGCTCGAGCTCGCCACGCGCGTCGTCTCCGGCGCCGGCGGCACCCGCGTTGTTGACGGCCCGTTCGCCGAAGCCAAGGAAGCCGTCGGCGGCTATGTGAAACTGATGGTGAGCAGCCTGGATGAAGCCACCGAGATCGCCCGCCAGCACCCCGGCCTCGCCTACGGCCTCATCATCGAGGTTCGCCAGATGGTCCAGCACTGCCACCTCGGCGTAAACACCAGCCTGAGCCGCGCGCAGGAAAAAATGCCCGCCGCGCTTTAAGGGAGCGGCGGTTTCCAACCGCCGCCCCCATCACGCCCGCTCGCCCTGCCTCTGCCGCTCACCCCTCGCCCCGTCACCCCCCGCCACCAACCACTCACACTCACCAAATTCCGCCCCCGCCCCCGCCCACGCCCAAGTCGTAATTCGTAATTCGTCATTCGTAATTTTCCCCGCCTCCGTGATCCCCGTCGCCCCCGCTCTCACACCCGGCACGCCGCCAGTCTCGCTCGATAAAAATCCGAGTAAGCCCGCGCAATTGGTGGAGCACTTTTTCCGGCACGAGACGGGGCGTTTGCACGGCGCGTTGATCCGCCTTCTCGGCGTACATAATCTCACCCTCGCCGAAGATATCGCGCAGGAGGCCATGCTACGCGCGTTGCACAAGTGGTCGATGGGCGGCGTCCCCGCCAATCCCTCCGCGTGGATCACACAGGTCGCGATGAATCTCGCGCGCGATTCCCTGCGCCACAAGCGCATGTCCAGCGGCAAGGAAGATGCCATCATCACCCACATCGAGCAGATGGCGCCCACGCCCGCCGTCGCCGTCGAGGGTGCGCAGGAAATCCGCGACGACGCGCTCCGCCTGATCTTCATCTGCTGCCACCCATCCGTCGCGCCCGACGCCCAAGTCGTCCTCGCGCTCAAGGTCCTCTGCGGATTCAGCACCGGCGAAATCGCGCGCGCCTTTCTCACGAGCGACGCCGCGATCGAGAAACAGCTCACGCGCACCAAGCAGCGCATCCAGGACGCCGGCCTCGCCTACGATATTCCCGAGGGCGAGGATCTCGCCCCGCGCCTCGATGGCGTGCTCTCCGCGCTCTACCTCCTTTTCAACGAAGGCTACAAGGCCTCCGCCGGCGACCGGCTCCTCCGCGAGGATCTGTGCCAGGAGGCCGTCCGCCTCACCTCGCTCCTCGTCACGCATCCTGCCGGCCGCACCGCGCGCAGCCACGCGCTCCTCGCGCTCATGTACCTGAGCGCCGCGCGTTTCCCGTCCCGCGTCGATGAGCAAGGCGACATCCTGCGCCTCGAGGATCAGGACCGCTCGAAATGGGACCAGTCTCTCATCGCGCGCGGACTCTACGAGCTCACCGAGGCCGCGCAGGGCGACGAGTTGAGCGAGTACCACTTGCAGGCGGGCATTGCCGCCATCCACTGCACCGCGCCCGATGCCGAGTCGACCGATTGGCAGCGCATCGTCCTCCACTACGACGAGCTCTACCGCCGCAAGCCCTCGCCCATCGTCGCGCTCAACCGCGCCGTCGCCGTCTCCTATTTCCAAGGCCCCCAAGCCGCGCTCGACGCCATCGCCGCCATCCCAAATCGCGACCGCCTCGAGTCCCACTATCTCCTGCACGCCGTCCTCGGCGAACTCCACTGGCGCACCAACAACCACCGCGCCGCCGCCGGTAATTTCCGCCGCGCCCTGCACCTCGCCCAAGTGGGCCCCGAGCAGCAATACCTCACCCGCATGCTCGAGCGTACCGAGGAAGCCTCCGGGGATTGAGGCCGCGTGCGCAGAGCGCGCCCTCACGCGCCACGTACCGAGCGCCACTGCGCAAGTTTTGCCATTTCCTCACCCTCGCGGGAATAGCGTTTGCGCCCGGGGCTCTGATTTGCTACCGTCTACGACACAATGATTCGTCGTCTCACCGCGCTCTTTCTGGTCGTCGCCTGCGCTTTCGCGCTGGCGCTGCCCGCGCATGAGACGAGCGATCTCTCGACCCAGATGGAGTGCTGCTGCGGGGATGGCCCGTCCACCTGCGGTCAGCGGGACTGTATCCCAGCCCCCTCCGCTCCCTCGGCCCGCGTGACGCAGGTCGCCTCGGCCGTCGAACAGCAAGCTCCCACCGCCAAGCCCGTCGCGGGCGTTTCGCGTGATGGAGTGGCCGCCTTGGTTTCATTTTTCCTTCGCGAGCAAATCGCGACCAGTGCCCGGCGCGTCGTCGCCGCGGCCTCGTTGGTTCCGCTCAGCAGTGGCCCGTTGTTTCAGGCGCACTGCAGTCTGCTAATCTAAGCTGCGCGTCGGCGTAGCCATGCCCTGCCCCGCCGCCGGCGGCTCGGGCATTTCCCCGTTCCCTCCCGCCGTGATCGGCGCGCACTCCGCCGCGCATCCGGCCTCCATCGCAGACTCCTTCTCTCCATGAAATCTTTTCTGTTCTCCCTTCTCTCTCTCCTCGCCGTGGTGTCGGCTTCGACTCCGTTCGCCGTGACGTCGTTGTCCGCCGCCGAGGCCGCGCCCCGCGCGCTCTACCGCTGCCCGATGCACCCCCAGGTCACGTCCGACCACCCGGGCAAATGCACCATCTGCGGCATGGACCTCGTGCTCACGGCCGCAGTCACTCCGATGGCTGCGGGCGGTCCCCTCTCCATCACTCTCGGCGCTTCGCAAATCACCGTGCTCGGCGTCGAGACTTCGCTGGTGTCGCGCCAGCCGCTCGCGCGTACCTTGCGCGTTAACGGCCAGATCGACGACAACGATACGCGCCATCGTATCCTCGCCGCTCGCGTGCCGGGGCGCGTCGAAAGCCTCGGCATCAATTACGTGGGCGCTGAGGTCGCCGCCGGCGCCGTCCTCGCCACGATCTACAGCCCGGAAATGTTCACCGCCCAGCGCGTCTACGTGGAACGCCTCCGGGCCGGCGAAGGCGCCTTTCCCGCCGCCGAGCGTTCCGCCGCCCGCGAACGACTCCTCGAACTCGGCCTCACCCCGGAAAATGTCGCGACGCTCGAAAAAAATCTCGCGCCCAGTGCCACGATCACCGTGCGCGCACCGTCTGCCGGGACGGTCGTCTCGAAGTCCGTCTACGAGGGTCAGTACGTGCAGGTCAGCGACCGGCTCTTCGAAATCGCCGACTTCTCGTCGATGTGGTTTGTCTTCGAAGCCTATGAGCAGGACATCGCCTGGCTGCATCCCGGCCAAGAGATCGAGATCACAACCCGCGCCGTGCCCGGTGAGGTGATTCACACCAAGGTCGAATTCATCGACCCCAATTTCAGCGAGATGACGCGCACCACCAAAGTTCGCGCCACCCTGCCCAATCCGCACTACAGCGTCGGCGGCGAGCCGCACCGCCTGCCCCACCGGGTCGTGGCCGAAGGCCGCGTGCTCCTTGAGTCGCCCGCCGTGATTGCCGCTCCGCGCTCCGCCGTGCTCGATGCTGGCGGGGGCCCGGTCGCTTACGTCGATCTGGGCAATGGCCGCTACGAACAGCGCGCCCTGCGCCTCGGTCGCCGCGGCGATGCCTTGGTCGAGGTTCTTTCCGGCCTCCAAGAAAATGAACGCGTGGTAACGACCGGCGCCCTCTTGCTCGATGCCCAAGCACAACTCATCCGCGAAACCGGCGCGCGCGATCAGGCCATGCCAGCGTCTCCCGTCGCTATGCCCGCGACGCCCGCTCAACCCACCGCCGCTGCCCCGACCGATACCGGCCTCGCCGCGCTCGCTACGGTTGCGCTCGATTCCGCCGCGCTCCTCGCGAGCGACGATTTCGCGGGCTACCAAAAACTCTTCCCGCGTCTCACGGCCGCCAGCCAGGGCTTCAAATTGCCGCCCCTCGCGGTGGGCACCGACTTGAAGTCCGCGCGCCGCTCATACGAGTCGTGGAGTACGGCGGTCGCCGATCTCCTCAAGCCCCAGCGCGCGCAGCTCGGCCTGAAAGTTTTTCAGTGCCCGATGGCACCCGTCCTCGGCCAAGGCCGCTGGGTGCAGCGCAGCCAGCCGATCAAGAATCCGTTCTTCGGTTCCTCGATGCCGGACTGCGGCGATGAGGTCCCGTAACTCCGCCCACCTTTAATTCGGAGTTCCGCCCATGATCAACGCCCTCATCAAGTGGTCGCTGCACAATCGTTTCCTTGTGCTCTGCGCCACACTCCTGCTCCTCGGTTGGGGCATCTTCGCCGTGCGACGGGTGCCCATCGATGCGATCCCTGACCTCAGTGAAAACCAAGTGATCGTCTTCGCCGAATGGGAGGGCCGCAGCCCCCGTGAGGTCGAGGATCAGGTGACCTACCCGCTCTCGGTCAATCTCCAGGGCCTCGCCGGCGTGCGCACCGTGCGCGCGAGTTCGATGTTCGGCTTCTCGATCATCACGGTGATCTTCGACGACAAGCTCGACAACTACTTCGCGCGCACTCGCACGCTGGAGCGGCTAAACTACCTAGGTAGCGTGCTGCCCGCCGGCGTCACGCCACGCCTCGGCCCCGACGCGACCGGGCTCGGATGGGTTTACCAATACTACCTCAAAGTCACTCCGCCTCCCGGCGGCGCCTCGACGCAGGACCTCGGGTCGCTGCGCGCGCTGCAGGATTATTTTGTCCGCTATCAGCTCGCCGCCGTGCCCGGCGTCGCCGAGGTCGCCAGCATCGGTGGCTTCGTCCGTCAGTGGCAGGTCGAGGTCTCCTCACTGCGGATGAAGTCGCGGGGCGTCACGCTCCAGCAGGTCTTCGACGCGGTGGCGAAAAATAATCTCAACGTCGGCGGGCGGACCGTGGAGGAAAATGGCATGGAGTTCGTCGTGCGCGGCCGCGGCCTGATCAATTCCGCCAGTGACGTCGAATCCATCGTGCTCGCGACGCGCAATGGCGTGCCGATCTATCTCTCGGACGTCGCCACCGTCCAGATCGGCGGCGGCGATCGCCGTGGCGTGCTCGATGTCGACGGCCACGAAGTGGTCGGCGGCACCGTCGTGATGCGCACCGGCGAAAACGCCTGGCAGGTGATTCAAGAGGTGAAAGCGCGCATCGCGCAAATCTCTGGCGCGCTCCCGCCCGGTGTCACCATCGAGCCGTTCTACGATCGCAGCGACCTCATCGGCCGCGCCATCGATACGCTGAAGCACACGCTCTGGGAATCCGTGATTCTCGTCACGCTCATGCACGTGATCTTTCTCTTTCATTTCCGCAGTATTCTGATCGTCACGCTGCCGCTGCCGGCCTCGATCTTGGTCGCGTTCATTTTGATGAAGGAGTTCGGCATCCAGTCGCACATCATGTCGCTCACCGGCATCGCGATTGCCATCGGCGTGCTGGTCGACGCCGCGATTGTGATGACGGAAAATGTCATCCGCCACTGCGAGGCGGCGCAGAAAGCTTCGCCCGACCGGGAGCTCACTCCGGCGGATTATTTCGATATCACGCTGAGCGCCTCGCAACAGGTGGGCCGCCCGATCTTCTTCGCGATGGGCATCATCATTCTGGCGTTCATTCCGATCTTCAGCCTCACCGGACAGGAGGGAAAACTCTTCCACCCGCTCGCGTGGACGAAGAGCTTCGCGATGATCGGCGCCACTGTGTTTGCGGTGACGCTCGTACCGGTGCTGTGCACTTTTCTCGTGCGCGGTCCGTTTCACGCCGAGGAGCGCAACTGGGTGATGCGCGTGTTGCTCGCCATCTACGAACCGGTCCTCGACTGGGCACTGCGCTGTCGCAAGACCGTCCTCGCGCTCGCCGCCACGCTGCTCGCTTTTTGCATCGTGCTCGCTTTCGGCCTGCCGGAGCGCTGGCTCGCCGCTCTGAGCCCCGAATGGTCCGCCAAAGCCCCGCGTGGTCTCGGCTCCGAATTCATGCCGCCGTTGCAGGAGGGCTCGCTGCTCTTCATGCCCGTGCTGCTCCCCAGCACTTCGATCACCGAGGTGAAACGCATCATGGCCTGGCAAGACCGCGTGATTCGCGAAACGCCCGAGGTCGCCTCGGTCGCCGGCAAGCTCGGTCGTTTTGAAACCGCCACGGATCCCGCGCCCGTGGAAATGATCGAGACGACGATCATGCTGAAGCCGACGGCCGAATGGCGGGCGGGCCTGACCAAGGATAAACTGGTGGCCGAGCTCACCGCCAAACTTTCCCAGATGCCCGGCTATGTACCCGGCTTTCTCCAGCCGATCGAGAACCGCATTCTAATGCTCTCCACCGGCATCCGCGCCCAGCTCGGCGTGAAGATCTTTGGCGACGATCTCGATGCCCTGCAGCAAAAGGCTTTTGAGGTCGCCGCCGTCCTCGAAAAAGTCCCCGGCGCCACCAGTGTCGCGCCCTCGCGCGTGCAGGGAAAACCCTATCTCGAAATCAACGCCGACCGCGCCGCCCTCGGCCGCTACGGGCTCAGCGTCGAGGATGTCCTCGCCGTCGCCGAGACCGGCCTCGGCGGGAAAGTCGCCACCACTACCCTGCAGGGCCGCGAGCGCTGGCCGGTGCAGGTCCGCTTTGATCGCGCTGACCGTGAAGACCTCGACCGTCTCGGGGCCCTGCCCGTCGCGCTCCCCGGCGAGCCGGCCCGCTACATCCCGCTCGGCCAGGTCGCGACGATCCAGCGCGTGACCGGCCCCAGCGAGATCTCCAGCGAAAATGGCCGCCTGCGCGCTTTCGTCCAAGCCAACGTCACGGGTCGCGACCTCGGGTCGTTTGTCGACGAGGTGAAAAAACAACTCGCCGCGCAAGTGCCGCTCGGGCCGGGCATGACCTTGGAATTCTCCGGTCAGTACGAGAACCAGATCCGTGCGCGCCAGACGCTGCAGGTGATCATGCCCACAGTGCTGTTGATTATCTTCATCGTGCTCACGATGACATTTCGCTCCGCCAGCGAAGCCGCGCACGTCGTGCTCGCCGTGCCCTTTGCGCTGACGGGCGGCGTGCTGCTGCAATGGGTGCTCGGCTATCCGTTCAGCGTCGCGGTCTGGGTCGGGTACATCGCCCTCTTCGGCACCGCAATCCAGACCGGTGTAGTGATGGTGGTCTACCTCGAGGAGGCAGTCGCACGCGCCGTCGCCGCCAAACTCGCCCACTCCGCCGATCCCACCGTGCCCTCCCAACTCGACCGGCGTGAGTTGCTCGCCGCCATCAAGGAGGGAGCCCGCGCCCGTCTGCGGCCCAAGGTCATGACCGTCGCCACCGCTATCGCGGGCCTCATCCCGATTTTCTGGAGCACGCGCACCGGCACCGAGGTGATGCGCCCGCTCGCGGCCCCGGTCGTCGGCGGCATGTTCTCCTCGCTGGTCCACATCCTCGTCGTGACGCCCGTCATCTTCGCGTGGCTCCGTGAGCGACACCTCGCCCCCGAGGAAAAACCTAAAACTTAAAAGCCGCTGCGGCGGATTGCCGCCCCCCGTAGCTCGGTCATGCTCGCAGGCATGAACTGGCTCACGTGGTCACTCCTCTCCGCCTTCTTCGCCGGCCTCACCGCGATCCTCGCCAAGATCGGCATCAAGGGCATCGACTCCAATCTCGCCACCGCCATCCGCACCTCCGTCGTCTTCGTCTTCGCGTGGGCCATCGCCTTTGCCGTCGTCCCTACTTTCGGGCTCGCCCAGCTCCCGCGCCGCACCTGGCTCTTCCTCGTCCTCTCCGGTTTCGCCACCGGCCTCTCGTGGCTCTGCTACTTTCGCGCCCTCCAGCTCGGCGAAGCGTCCAAGGTTGCCCCTATCGATAAACTCAGCGTCGTCTTCGTCCTCATCTTCGCCGCTATCTTCCTACACGAATCCCTCACCGCCAAGACGCTCCTCGGCGGCGGCCTCATCGCCGCAGGTGCTCTCGTCCTCGCGCTCAAGTAAGTCCCTCGTTTCGGCACCCGCTCGCCACTTCCGCGCATGACCACTTTCAGCTCTTTGTTATCTTCGTTTCCTTCTGTTCAAAAATTAAAGTTCCCAATCATTCTTGACAGTTATGGAACGATCATTCTTATTCAGCGCATGCCCAGACCGAAAGAGTTCGATGAAGCCGAGGTGCTCGACCGAGCACTCCAGCTTTTTCGTGCTCGCGGCTTCAAGCACACGTCGTTCGCTGACCTCACCAGCGAGCTCGGCGTCAGCCGCCAGAGCCTCTACGACACCTACGGTGACAAGCACACGCTCTTTCAAACCGCCCTGCATCGCTATCTCGATCGCGCGGTGGAGTTCATCACCAACCGTCTCGACGCGCCCGGCAAGCTCCGGCCCACGCTGCATCAGCTCTTCGACGACTTGATCGGTATGAACTGTGGTGGTGGCTCGCATGGCTGCCTGATGGTCAATGCCATGGTCGAGCTCGCTCCGCTCGACGACGCTACGCGCGCCCTCGCCCACTCCCACGCTCGCAAGGTCGAGGGCCTCCTCGTGACGCGCCTCAGCCTCGCCCAGCGCCAGGGCGACCTCGCTAAAGATAAAGACCCCGTCGCCCTCGCCCGCTTCCTCTATCAC
The DNA here is from genome assembly GCA_965227745.1 of Opitutaceae bacterium. Lineage (GTDB taxonomy): Bacteria > Verrucomicrobiota > Verrucomicrobiia > Opitutales > Opitutaceae > GAS368. The sequence goes on from OZ245769.1 coordinate 3,191,758, forward strand.
ACGCTGCTGGGCCTCGGCGTCGCGACCCGCGCCTTCGGCGAACCCGCGAGTCTTCGCCAGTCCATGCAACTCGCTTTGCAGGTTCTCGATTAAATTTTTCGTTCTTATTATGGAACGATTGTTCTGTTAAACATCAACGTCAGTCCAGCTCTCATTCCCATGAAAAACCAAACTATCCTCATCACCGGCGGCACCACGGGCATCGGCCTCGCCACCGCGCAACTCCTCGCCTCCGAAGGCGCCCGCGTCATCGTCACCGGTCGCAATCCCGACACCCTCGCTGCGGCGGAAAAAGCACTTCCCGCCGGCAGCGTCATCCTCAAGTCCGACTCCGCCTCACTCATCGATGCACAAGGTCTGGGCGCCGCGATTCAGAAGATCACGCCCCGCCTCGACGGCGCATTCCTCAACGCCGGCGTCGGCCAGTTTGGCCCCATCGAGGCGATGACGCCGAAGCACTTTGATGACATGTTCGGCATCAATGTCCGCGGCCTGTATTTCCAACTGCAGTCGATCTTGCCCGTCCTCGCCAATCCCAGCTCCGTGATTTTCAACGCCTCCGTGGTCGCGCAACTCGGCTTCCCTCACACGAGCATCTACTCCGCCACCAAGGCCGCCGTGGTTTCCCTCGGTAAAACGCTCGCGGTCGAACTCGCTCCGCGCGGCGTCCGCATCAACACCATCAGCCCCGGGCCCATCCGCACGCCGATCTACGGCAAGCTCGGTATGCCGGCTGACGCCCAGGCCGGCTTCGAAGACAGCATGGCGGCGCAATCGCTCTTCAAACGCTTCGGCAACGCCGATGAGGTTGCCAAGCTCGCCCGCTTCCTCCTCTCCTCCGACTCCAGCTACATCATCGGCGAAGAGATCGTCATCGACGGCGGAGCCCGCCTCACCTGAGCACGGCCTTGGCTACGCGCGTTTCTTCCAATTCACCCGTTCAGGCCACACCGCCGCGTCCTCTTCGAGACGCGGCGTTTTATTTTCCCGCTCAGCTCTGCCGACCAGATTCGCGCCACCGCACAGTGAGTCGGCAATTGCCCAAGTCAGTGTTCGGGGTCGCAGTGGCAGCGTGATTGCCCCCACGGTCGGGCTCGTCATGACTTTGATCATCACCCTCGCCGCTCGCCGCCCATGTACAGCCCCGCCCACTTCATCGAATCGCGCTCCGAGATTCTCACCGCGCTAATTCACGACCATCCACTCGGCACCCTCGTCACGCTCGGGTCGGCCGGGCTCGACGCTAATCACATCCCTTTCGAGTACGATCCCACCGTCACCGCTGAGGCACCGCACGGCACCTTGCGCGCCCATGTCGCCCGCGCCAATGCCGTTTGGAAAGACTACTCTCCGGACCACGGGTCACTTGTGATTTTTCAGGGTGCACAGTCCTACATCACGCCTTCGTGGTACGAATCGAAACGTGAGCACGGCAAAGTCGTCCCCACCTATAACTACTGTGTCGTCCACGCCCACGGCCCACTCCGCGTGATCGATGATTCCGCGTGGCTCCTCGCGCAGGTGACGCGGCTTACCTCTCTTCATGAGGGCAAACGCCCCGCGCCCTGGACGGTCGGCGATGCGCCTTCCGACTTCATCGCCAAGCAACTCACCGCCATCGTCGGGATCGAAATTCCCGTGCAGCGCCTAGTCGGGAAATGGAAAGTCAGCCAAAACCGCCCCGCGCCCGACCGCGCCGGCGTCGTCGCCGGACTCACCGCGCAAGGAGACGCGGCCATGGCCCACATGGTCCGCGACTTCGGACCCAAACCTGTCAGCGGCTAGCGCCCGCCTCTCACCTGCCGCGCCTCTACCTCACGACCGGGTGCGCGAGTTAATTTCTCGCCGACTTGGCACCGCTAAAAAACGGCTGCTCCTTCAAATCGACGCCCACAAAGGAGCCGGCCGCCTCGAACGTCGAAAACACCTCAAACGTGTGCCGCTTCGCGAGCGCCCGTTTGTAAATCATCCCACAGGCCGTCGCTAGCGGCGAAGTCGCGACGGCGGCCCACCGGCCTTCGCTCGTGTGTTTGCTCTCGCTCACCAATTCCACGAGCGCCTGAAAATCCTCGCGGCCCACTTTCACGCCCACATCCGTGAGATCGATCACGCCGTGATAAGCGCGTGAGTAGCGCTTGTCCGCCCAGAGTCGCTTCGCAATCTCCGTGAGTTCGGCGAGCGTAAACGCCCCTTCATAGCGCATGAAGATCAAGCGCTTCTCTGGATAAATTTCGTAGTGGCACTTCATTGCGATGGCGGCCCGGGCAGACTGGAATCCACACCGGCTTGCAACCTTCTGTCAGGAGGAAGCCGCACGTCGAGCGAACTCCATGCCAATTTTCGCCCCCGTTACGGAGCCAGTATGGGTTTCTTTCAAACCGCTTGGCGGCGGGCCAAAACCGGACGCCTGCGCGTTTCGCTTCACCAACGTTTGGCCCCGCCACAATGGCTCGAAACGGTGACACGTCCCGATAGCGCGAGTTCGCTCCCTCCGTTATTTCCACCACTCCCGGCGCTCACACTCCACCCACCCCACTCCACGCCAAGCCGATCAATCCGCTCGCGAGCACGACGCGAACCACCCCTTGCTTGCCCCAGTGGAGGGCGGCAAACGCCGCGAGCGCCACCACCGCGACGAATCCATCGATGCCGCCCGTCTCCGGCAAAATCGCATGCCAGCCAAACCACACCGCGAGATTGAGCACGACCCCCACCACCGCCGCCGTCACGGCCGATAGCGCGCAGGTGAGCCGCGCGTGGTCGCGCAGACGCTCGATGTACGGTGCCCCGAGAAAAATCCACAGAAAGCACGGCACGAAGGTCACCCACGTCGTCATCGCCGCGCCGAGTGTCGCCATCGTGAGCCAAGCCACACCCCCGGCGTGATGCCACCCACCCATAAAACCCACAAACTGTAGCACCATGATTAGAGGCCCCGGTGTCGTCTCAGCCAGACCGAGACCATCGAGCATCTGCGTAGCATTGAGCCAGCCGTAGTGCTCCACCGCTTGCTGGGCGACGTAGGGGAGAACTGCATACGCACCCCCAAAAGTCACCATCGCCGCCTGACTGAAAAAAATGCCTTGGCGCGCCAGGACGCCATCCCACCCGAGCCACGCCCCCGCCGCCCACACCGGCAGCCACCAGAGTGCTATGCCGATCACCAGAATACGCGCCGACCGGCTCCCTGAGGGTAATGAGTGATTCGGCGTGGGATCGTCGTCCCCGATCACCGCGCGTTCCGCTCCCGCGCCCGCCTGAGTTGCGCCGCCCCGCACGACATTAAATATCTTTTCCCAGCGCCATCCCCCGATCCAGCCGATCACCGCCGCACCGGCTACGATCGCGGGAAATGGCACCGCGAAGCAAAAGATCGCGACAAACGCCAGAACCGCGAGGGCCCACATGACGGTATTTTTGAGCACTTTCTTCCCGATGCGCCACACCGCCACGACCACGATGGCCAGTACCGCCGCCTTCAATCCGTGAAAGATCGCCGCCCCCGCGCCAAATCTCCCGTACGTCACATACGCCCAACTCAGCCCCCACAAAATCAGCGCCGAGGGCATCACGAACAAAATACCCGCCACGAGCCCGCCCCACGTGCGATGAAGCAGCCAACCACAGTAAATTGCGAGCTGCGTGGCCTCGGGGCCGGGCAGAAGCATGCAGAAATTGAGTGCGTGAAAGAAGCGCCGCTCCCCGATCCAACGCCGGCGCTCCACGAGTTCCGTGTGCATGATGGCGATCTGTCCGGTGGGTCCGCCAAAGCTGATAAAGCCCAGCTTGAGCCAAAATCTCAGCGCCTCGCCGAAACTCGGATGCACCGGCGCCGCGAGCGGGCTCGCGCCGCCCGATTCCGGCCGGTTTTCATCCCCGTGCTTAACGCTCGAATTTGCCACGCTTCGCCAACGTAGTACGCACAATTGCCGCGTCACTACTTGAATCTGTTACAAGTGCGGCGCAGACTCCGCCCATTCCATGTCCACCTTTCTTGGCATTACGCTTGAAGCGCTCATCATCCTGGCGCTGGTGGCGTTAAACGGCTTCTTCGTCGCCGCCGAGTTTGCCTTGGTCAAGATCCGCTCCAGCCAGCTTCGCCCGCTGGAGAAAACCGGCGGCTGGCGCGTGAAGTTCGCGCTCATGGCCACCGACCGCCTCGATGCCGCCCTTTCCGCCACGCAGCTCGGCATCACGCTCGCCAGCCTCGGCCTTGGCTGGGTCGGCGAGCCTTTTATCGCGCACCGCATCGCGCCCTATCTAGGTCGCTTTGGCATCGATGATCCGGCGACTGTCGGCTCCGTCTCCATCGCCATCTCTTTTGCGGTCATCACGTTTCTTCACATTATTTTCGGCGAACTTGCGCCCAAGTCCCTCGCGATCCAACGCGCCAAGGACGTCACCCTTTGGGTCGCCGCGCCGCTCCTCGCGTTTCATTACCTTTTCTTCCCGTTCATCTGGCTGCTCAATGGCACGGCCAATCGCTTCCTGCACTGGGCCGGTCTCGGCACCGCCAGCGAGGGCGAACATCAATTGGGTGCCGATGAACTCGAGTACGTCTTCAGCCATGCGCGCCACTCACACCCGAGCGACGCCCTCGTCAATAAGCTGATGGTCCAATCCCTGCGCGTCCGCGAGACCACTGCCCAGCAGATCATGCTGCCGCGCGACCAAGTCGTCGCCCTCTGGCTCGACAAGCCGCTCGCGGAAAATCTCCGCACCGCCCAAACGAGCGGCCACAGCCGCTTCCCCGTTTGCTCCGGTAATATGGATGAGGTCCGCGGCCTCGTCCTCGTCCGGGAATGGCTCTGGCAAATCACCCTCCTCGGCCCTGACGCCTCGTACGAACCGCTCATCCGTCCCATCCTCAAATTCGATCTGAAGACAAAACTGCCCCTCATGCTGGAGCGGTTTCGGACCGGACGCAGCCATCTCGCCGTCGTGCTCGACGACGAAAAGCGTCTCGCGGGCATCGTGGCATTCGAAGATGTGCTCGAGGAGATCGTCGGGGATATCCGCGATGAATTCGATCTCGGCTCCGGGCCGATCTACGACCGCACCACTTTTTCCATCGTCGTCAGCGGCTCCTTCACCATGCGCGAGCTTCAGGCGGAGACCGGCTGGTCCTTCGAATGGCTGCCGCGTGAATCGGTCGGCGCCTGGATGGTGCGACACCTCGGCCACCAGCCGCGTCGCGACGAAGTCCTCGTCCAAGGCGACTACCGCCTCACCGCTGTCGAGGTGACCACCGAGCGCATCCGCCGAGTCCGCGTCGAGCGCATTGAAGACATCCCGATTCACCCCGCCAGTTCCTGATTTTTCACCGCCATGAACGTCTCCTCGCGCCTGATCTCCCTCCTCTCGCTCTCCGCCGCTTTGGTCGCGTTAACCGCGTGCTCCAAGAGCGATCCTCACGCGGGCCATGACCACTCAGCCACCGCCGCCAAGCACGAACACGAGCACAAGGCCCCGCACGGCGGGACGCCCGTCATGCTCGGTAAGGAAACGTATCACCTCGAACTCGTCCGCGATGCCGCCGCCGGCAAACTCAGCGTCTACGTGCTCGATGGTGAGATGGAAAATTTCATCCGCATCGCCGCGCCCTCGATTGAGGTTGTCGCCACCGTGGGCGGGGCCAAGCAGACCCTCACCGCTGCCGCCATTGCCAATCCCGCCACCGGAGAAACCGCTGGCAACACGTCGCTTTTCGAGGCGCAAGCCGACTGGCTCAAGACCACGAGCACCTTCGACGGCGTCGTGACCAAAGTCGAAATCCGCGGCACTGCGTTCACAGCGGTTGATTTCAATTTCCCGAAGGGGAATGAGAAGGAGTAGGCGGGATAGCGCCGGTATCGGCCCGGCGCAGCGTCGCATGTGGACCAGAACAAAGGTCCGAATGGAAATTCGGTGGTAGCCGAATATTCTGATATGCGGGTCGAAGACCCGCGCTACCCCTGCAGCAGCGATTGGGCTCCGTCAATGTAGACCTCTGTCCCCGTGATGTGGGCAGAATACTCGGAAGCGAGAAACCAAGCGAGCTGCGCGACTTGCTCTGAGGTGCCCGAAACCCCGCCGGTGAGCGGGATGGATCCCTTCGGGAAAATAACCGGCTGCTGGATCGAAGCGAGATTGCGCCGCTGGGTATTCTCCTCGATGCGCGTATCGATCGCGCCGGGGCAGATGGTGTTCACGCGGATGTGATCCTTCGCCAGCTCGAGCGCAATCATGCGCGCAAAGGCCACCTGGCCCGCCTTAGACGCCGAATAGGCGGAGGCGCCGGAGTTGCTGAAAATACGCGTGCCGTTGATCGAAGCCACGATGATCACCGAGCCGCCCGCTTTTTTCAAAAGCGGCACCGCCGCCTTCACGGTGAGAAAGGTGCCCTTCAAATTCACGTCATGCGTCTTCGACCACTCTTTGGCTGTCAGTTTTTCGATCGGCGCCCACACGCCATTGATGCCCGCGTTGGCCACGACGATATCGATGCGTTTCCACTTCCGCTCGATGGCCTTCACCGCTCTGGCCAGGTCGCTTTCGCTGGAGACGTCCCCCGCGAGGGCGAGCGCCTCGCCCCCACTCTCTTCGACCTCTTTGGCTGCCTCAAGCGCATCGGCTTTTTTGTGCGTGAGGCCCGCCACCCGCGCTCCGGCGCGACCCAGCATCACGGCGGTGGCTCGGCCGATGCCAGAGCCTACACCAGTTACAAATGCGACTTTACCTGAGAGAGATTGCGCAATGGGGGTCATGATAATTCTAAGACGAGCAAATCCACGGCGTTCCGACCTGCTACGCGGCCGTGCTCACCTGCGCCGGCGAAGCCCGCCCACTCGCGGCCAGCGAGTCGCGCACATGCTGCAAGCGCGGCCCATAAACGGGATGAGTAGCGTATTCGGGCAGCGGAAGCTCCATCCGCTCACTCCACGTGCCCGCACCATAACTGCCGGGAAGATTAAACCGCTGCGACGTGCCAAGCAGGTCGCTGCTCATCAACACCGCGAGATAACACGGCACCTGAAATAACTTCGTTTGGAATGCCGCCAGTAACGGCTCGTCGAGCTTCGGGGGGATGGGCCCCTCCCAGCCGATGAAGCGCATGAGTTCGGCGAGGTCCGCGGCGCGCTGCACGTCGTCCTTGGCTTTTTCCACGAGGTGCAGATACCACGCCGCGATGGGCGCGTGATCATGATTGCCGTAGGCTGCGAGGCTTCGCACGCGATACGTATCCGGCGAACGGAGCGTGCGGTCGGGGTTTCGTTCGAGCTGCGGGAAAGTCAGGCTCGCCAGTTCGAGATCGTCGAGCGACTGGTGCATATAGGCCGGCATATCGCCCATGATTTCGGCCACGAAATCCATTCCCTGTCCGGCCTCGCGCATGACGCCGATCAGCTCGCGACCCTGCAGATCGTTCATCTTCGCACCCGTCGGATCGTCATCACTTCCCGGCACGAAGCGAGGCAATCGACCTCCCGTGCGCTCCTTCGCCTCCTCCGGCGTGAGCTTGGCAAACTCCGCGTGCACCGCGCCGCCCGCCCAGGGAAACATGTAGCCGCGGAAATAGCCGCGCAGATGATCGATGCGGCAAGCGTGGAAAAATTGGGTGGCGCCCGCCACGCGCGAACGCAGCCAGGCGAACTTCGTCGAGCGGTGGTTTTCCCAACGATACGCGGGCAAGCCCCAGTTCTGACCCCAGCGCTCGGAATCCTTGTTGGTGTCGAAGTACGCCACGGGCCGCGTGCCCATGTTCCACTCGAGGTCGAAAAGTTCGCGCGACGCCCATACATCCACGCTCACCCGACTGACGCCGAAAGAAATTTCTCCCATCAGGCATACGCCGCGCGCATCCGCGTGGGCCTTCACAGCCCGCCATTGCCGCCAGGCCACCCACTGCACAAACGCGAATCCTTCGCGCAATACACCGAGGAAAGCTCGTTCGGGATGACGCGCCAGCCACGCTTCGGCAGTCCCCAGATTTTGGTGCTCGGGCCGCCACTCTTGCCAATTGGGATTGCCCTCGTACTCCCGCACCAGCGTGCGAAACAAAGTGTACGCCGCGAGCCACGACTCCTGTTGCTTTCTGAATTCGGCGAACTCTTTCGCCCACTCGCTGCCGTTTTCCAGGGTGTGCTCTGCTCGAAAGGCCCGGTGCGCCGCCAGCAGTAATTGCAACTTGAGCGGCTGCACGGAATTTTGCTTTACGGGTCCCTGCCGGAGTTGCGCGAGCCACGAATCCGGGGCGGACTCGGCCAACTCCTCCGCTTTCAGGCCTGGCACCTCCTCGGGCGTCAGCGCGACAAAAGCCGGCGAGAGCGCTCGCGAGCTAATGGGATTGTACGGGCTGTGATCGCCGACCGTCTCTAGGATCGGCAACAACTGCAGGACGGAAAAACCCGTCTCGGCGCAGAAATCGATCGCCGCTCGCACCGCGAGCGTATCACCGATGCCGAAGTCTTTTTTGTGCCGAAGCGCAAAGACAGGGACGAGCAGACCGGCAAGTTTTTGGTTCGGGTCGAGACGTGGCATAAGCCGGCAAGTAAACCTTGGACCGCAGAATGCGCATCGCGGTTGCGTGCGAGGCTGAAGAAAAAACCTCGCTCTTCGTTGCGCCGAAAGGAGCCGAGCGCGGTCCAAGGTCACGATTTTGTCACTCTTTCGAGACGTGACACCCGTTCGTTAACCGTTCTTCGCCCCATCCTACCATGCCAGCGATCATCGATTCCGCACCTCCGTTTACCAAACCGCCCTTTTCTGCCGGGAAGAAATACGTCCCTCGTCCGTCCTACAGTGCATCGCTCCCCTCCGGATCGCTGCCTAAGAGTGAGGACAACCAGCCGAGCGCTTCCCCGCCCGCTCCTTTGGGCGTTGCCGGCATGGGTGCCATTCGTCACCCCGAGGGCGGAGTAGCGTTTCGCGTGTGGGCTCCGAATGCCGATAGCGTGAGCGTCACCGGCAACTTCAACGATTGGAAGAACGACGCTCACCCTTGTACCCGAGAGGGCGAGGGCGGGACGTGGTATGTTCACATCCCAGAAGCGAAAGAAGGCGACGAATATCTCTTTCATCTCAAGCGCGGCGAGCAGGAGATGACGCGCATCGACCCCTGGGCGCGCAAGGTCACCAATTCCGTCGGTCATGCCATCGTGTGGTGGCCGGATCCCGCGCAAGTGGGTCCCCGCCCGAAGCCGAAGCTCCAGAGCGAACTCGTCATCTACGAACTACACGTGGGCTCGTTTAACGTCGAGCAGAAGGGCAGCCCCGGCACTTTCGAATCCACCATCGCCAAGCTCCCCTATCTGCGTGATCTCGGCATCAATGTCATCGAGGTCATGCCCATCGCGGAATTCGCGGGCGATTTCTCGTGGGGGTACAATCCCGCTCACCCGTTTGCCGTGGAGTCGGCCTACGGCGGACCGGAAAAATTCCAGGCACTCGTAAAGGCGGCGCATGAGCATGGGATCGCCGTTATCCTCGACGTGGTCTACAATCACTTCGGCCCCAGCGATCTCAGCATCTGGCAATTCGACGGCTGGAGCGAGAATGGCGGCGGCGGCATCTATTTCTATAATGATTGGAAGGCCAACACCCCCTGGGGCAGCACGCGCCCCGACTACGGTCGCGGAGAGGTTCGCACCTACATCCGTGACAACGCCATGATGTGGGTCCGCGATTTCGGCGTGGACGGGCTGCGGTGGGACATGTCGGTCTACATCCGCACCGTGAATGGCAACGACGCCGATCCCGGCGACGCCCTCTCCGATGGCTGGAATCTCATGCAGTGGGTCAATGACGACCTCCGCAAAGACTTCCCTGATCTCATCACCATCGCGGAGGACCTGCATAACAGCGAGTGGCTGGTGAAGTCCACCGGCGCAGGCGGTGCCGGTTTCACGGCGCAGTGGGATGCGGGCTTCGTGCACCCGGTTCGTGCCACGATGATCGTCGGCGACGACAACGCCCGCAGCCTCGACGCCATCATCGGTGCGCTTAAAAACGCCTACGACGGCGACTCCTTCAAGCGCGTCGTTTATAGCGAATCTCACGATGAGGTCGCCAATGGCAAAGCCCGCCTCCCCAGCGAAATCGCCCCCGGCGAGGCCAATGGCTTTTACGCGCGGAAGCGCTCCATCCTCGGCGCGGCTCTCACGCTTACCTGCCCCGGCATCCCCATGCTGTTCCAAGGCCAGGAATTCCTCGAAGACGAGTGGTTCCGCGATTCCGTGCCCGTCGATTGGACCAAGCTCGAGCGCTTCGCCGGCGTCCACGCCTGCTATCGCGACCTCATCGCCCTGCGCCTCAACCGCGACAATCTCACCAAGGGCCTGATCGGCGCCTACCTGAATACCCATCACGTCAATCACGAGAAGAAGGTCCTCGGCTTCCACCGCCGCTACGATGGCGGCCCGGGCGACGACGTCATCGTGGTGATGAACCTATCCAATCAAGCCACCGTCGACTATCCCATCGGCGTGCCCACGGCGGGTCTGTGGCGGGTGCGGCTCAACAGTGACGCGGAAAAATACTCCCCAGACTTCAGCGACCAACCCGTCATCGATATTGAGGCCAAGCCCGAGCCCCTCGACGGCATGGAGCACCGCATCGTCACCCACCTCGCGCCTTACTCGATCGTGATCTACTCGCAGGACCGGTAACGGGCAGAGACGAGCAGATCGAAACTGGCAGGGCGCATTATTCGTCACGCGCCGCCCGGGACGTTCGCACCCCAAGGGCGCGGCGGCTTAAAAGATGAGCCGCCCAGCCCTTGTGCGCGTTTGCAATTACCGCGCGTCCGCCCACGCTTGTCCCTTCCTGTTTCCTCCCGCTCACCCGACTACGTCCTTCGCATGATCCCCGTCACTGTCCTCACCGGCTTCCTCGGCGCCGGCAAAACCACGCTCCTCAATCGCATCCTCACCGAGCAGCACGGCAAGAAGCTGGCCGTGATCGAAAACGAGTTCGGCGAGGTCGGCGTCGACCACCAACTCGTCATCTCCAGCGAGGAAGAGCTCTTCGAGATGAACAACGGATGCATCTGCTGCTCCGTGCGTGGCGACCTCATCCGCATCCTCGGCCGCCTGCTCAAGCGCAAGGACAAGCTCGACGGCATCCTCATCGAAACCACGGGGCTGGCCAATCCCGCGCCCGTCGCGCAGACCTTTTTCACCGACGATGAGATGAAGCAGCACTTCCGCCTCGATGCGATCGTGACGGTCGTCGATGCGAAGCACGTCCTCCAGCATCTCGACGCCGACGACGAGTCGGTGAAGCAACTCGCCTTCGCCGATGTCATCTTGCTCAACAAGACCGACCTCGTGCCCACGCTCGACGTCGACGCGCTCGAGGCCCGTATCTGCAAGATCAACGCCGTCGCCCGCATCCATCGCACCAAGAATTGCGACATCCCGCTCAACCAGGTTCTCGAGGTTGGCGGCTTCAATCTCTCCCGCGCCACCGAGCTCGACCCGCAGTTCATGGAGCCCGAGTATCCGTTCGAGTGGGCCGGCGCCTACGCCCTCCCCGCTGGCACGCACGAGCTCGCCATCGGCCATTGCGATCACGACCACGATCATGGTCATGACCACTCCCACGAGGGGCACGATCACGACCACGGCGACGGTCACGACCACCATCATCATCACCACGGCAATCCCAACGAACTCGACGTCGTGGTGATGCCCGTGAAGTCCCTCTCCGATGCCGATATCGCCACCGCGCGCGACGCCGCCGTGCTCGTGTTTTCCGATTGGGAAACGCGCCTCAAGGACGGCGACACCGTCGTCCCCGGCGCCACGCTCAACCGCCTGCTCCTCACCGACGGCCACGCACACTTTAAGCTGAAGATCCCCGCGCCCGGCTTCTACCTAGTCTTCGAGTCCTGCGGCCACGACCCGCTGCACATCCACATCATGGGCGAAGTCGCCAAGCCCGGCTGGCAGCGCGACTACCACGCCGCGCACACGCACAACGACGCCGTCACCTCCGTCGGCATCAACACCCCCGGCGACCTCGACGGCAAGAAGCTCAACGACTGGATCAGCGAACTCCTCCGCACCAAGGGCGGCGACATCTACCGCATGAAGGGCGTGCTCAGCGTCAAGGGCTCCAACAAGCGCCTCGTCTTCCAAGGTGTCCACATGCTATTCGACGCCAAGTTCGACCGCGAGTGGGGCACCGACCCGCGCACCAACACCCTCGTCTTCATCGGCAAAAACCTCGACCGCACCGCCCTCACGGAAGCGTTCAAGGCGTGCTTCGTTTAAGCGGGTATCGAGTAAGGTAGGGCGCGTTATCCCTAACGCGCCGCTCACGACGTCCGTTCCTCAAAAGCGCGACGGCTGAACGATCGGCCGCCCTACCCAACGGCATTTTCTGACGCAGCTCCGAGCGCGCGCCTATCGTCCCGCGCCTACCCCCGACCGCTGGCGCAGCCCCGGCGTCCCCACCGCTGGCTCCCGCTCATCGCGCGCCCACGCGCCCAACGCCATTATCAGCGCGGCGATGACGAAGAGCAAAAGCGTGACCAGCAGAGAGCGAAAGCGGAGCGCAAACATGGGCACCGGGTGGACATCGGTCTCCCGTTTATCGGCGCACCGCAAAAGGAGTTGAGCGAAACTCACACTCACGCCAACGACCGCATTGGGCCTGCGTTGAGCGTGGATTCAGAACAACACGTTCTCCACAAACGCCGCCAGATGCGCTGGCACTTTGCGCTGCCGCCGCGTCACGACCACGAGTTCGCGTGAGAATCGCTTCGGCAGCGTGATGCGAGTGATCCCCCGCTTGCGCCCATAGAGCGCGAGGGCGCGCGTCGGTACAAAGCTGCAACCCATGCCAAGCGCGACGAGATTGATGATGAGGTCGAAGCTATCCAGTTCCATGGTCGGCTCGATGCGCCAGCCTTGTTGCTTCATCCACGTCCGCAGGCGCTGCCCCGTATTCGAAGCGTCGTCGATCAGTAGCCAACTCTGCGCCTCCAGCCACGAGCCATAATCTCGCTTCTTCACCTTTTCGAAGGACCCCGCGCGCTCACTCGGCGCGATCAGGGTAAAGGCGTCGGCGAAGCGATGCGTCACGTGCAGCGATTTCGGCAGCCGCCGCGGTGGGCATAGCACCGCCACATCGAGTTCGTTCCCGTCGAGCTTTCCCAGCAACTCCGCGCTCGTGCCATAGGCGACATCACATCCCACCGTCGGAGCCCGCCGGAGATTCGCGTGAAAAAATCCGGGCAGGTACGCGAAGCCGATAGAGCGCGAGACACCAAAGCGCACGACTTTGCGCGCATCCGTGTAATCTTCCTTCAGCCGCTGCAGCGATTGCTCCACGTCGCCGATTAGGCGCATCGCTTCCTTTTCCAAAAACGCCCCCGCTTCCGTCACGGCCACGCTTCGTGTAGTCCGCTCGAAGAGCCTTAACCCCAGCCCCGCCTCCATCCCCTGCATTTGCCGCGTGATCGCGCTCTGCGTGAGTCCCGACACCTCCGCCGCCCGCGTAAAGCTGCGGTGCTTCGCGACAAGATGAAACAGATACAACTCGTACAAATCGAACGGCGCAGTCTTCAGGAACTCATGCATGCGACGCATCAATTCATACGACTAATGAATTTCACGGCAATCGCATTTTCAGGCATCATGGCAATCACCTCCCAACGACGAGCCACTCATGCCAAACCTCCTCGAACGCCTATCACGCAACGCCCCCGGCCCCTTCTACGTCGATGCCTCCTGCACCGACTGCGATCTCTGCCGCTCTCTCGCCCCCGAGTTCTTCCATCGCGATGACGACACCGGTTATTCTTTCGTATATCGTCAACCCATCACGCCCGATGAGATCGCGCAGGCAGACGACGCACTGACGTCCTGCCCTAGTGAATCGATCGGTCGCGACCTGCGGTAGGAATGGTTGAGGTAGGAGCCTGCTTGCAGGCGATGGACTGTCAGGTGAATCCACCCACCATAACCCATCGCCCGCAAGCGGGCTCCTACCGCAGACGCCGGTCTCACCCTCCTCACACATCCGCCAGTTTCCCCGTCGAATCACCAAAGCGCGGCAGGTCGCTCACGCCGGCCTGCTCGGCGAGCGTGAGGAAGAGGTTGCTCATCGGCTTGGAGCCGTGGCGCACGTAGCGGCCGGGCTTGAGCAGGCCGCCGCCGCCGCCCGCGAGCAGCACGGGAAGATTATCGTGCGTGTGGCGATTGGCGTCGGCGTTGCCGCTGCCGTAGACGATGCGGGTGTTGTGGAGGATCGATTTGCCGTCCACGTCTTTCGCCTCGGCGAGCTCGGTGAGGAAGCGCGCGAAGTGCTCCGAGTACCAGCGGTCGATCTTCGAGATCTTGTCGATGCGCTCCTGGTTGCCCTGGTGGTGCGAGAGGTCGTGGTGGCCCTCGGGAATGCCGATCTCGGCAAACGAGCGGTTGTCGCCATCGTGCGCCAGCGCGAAGGTCGCGACGCGTGTCGAGTCCGTCTTAAAGGCCAGCGCCAGCATGTCGTACATGAGCTTCACGTGCTCGCCGTGGCTCGGGGGCACGCCATTGGGCGTGGGCATGTCAGGATCGACATTGGGGCCGAAGCGCTCCGCCTTCTCGATGCGCGTCTCCACATCGCGGATACCGGTGAGGTACTGGTCGAGCTTGTCGCGGTCCTGCGAGTCGAGCCGGCCCTGCAGGCGGCGCGTGTCGTCGCGGACGAAGTCCAGCACCGAGCGGCGCGCCATCATGCGGCGTTGCGCATTCGCCGCACGCGTGCCGTGCGGGCCCGAGCCAAACATCCGCTCGAACAGCAAGCGCGGATTCGACTCCGGCGCCATGGGCGTCGTCGCATTGCGCCACGAAATATTAAACTGGTACGCGCACGCGTAGCCCGAGTCGCAGCTGCCGGAGCGGCGGTCGTTTTCACACGAAAGCTCCAAAGACGGGAAACGCGTGAGATGGCCGACGCGATTCGCGATCACTTGATCGATGGAGACGCCCGCGCGAATATCCGTCGCGCTCTTGTTGAGTCGCACGCCGGTGAGAAAAACTCCGTTGCCGCGCGCGTGGTCGCCGCCGCCGTCATTGCCGGCCTTGGCGTTCGCGTGGTCGAGACCGCTCACGACTTGCAGGCTGCTGCGCAGCGCCGCGAGCGGCTGGAGCGTGGACCCGAGCGTGAAGTCCGCCAGACCGCCCTCGGGCCACCAGGTCGCGGGGATCGCGCCATTGGGGAAGTAGACAAAGGCCGTGCGCAGCGGCGCGCCCGTCGAGGTCACCGCGAGGCCGGCGTCCGCCTGGGCCGCGAGCACGCGCGAAGGCACGAGCGAGGCCAGCGTGGGCAGCGCGATACACGCGCCGAGGCCGCGGAGAAAGTGTCGGCGGCTCATCTCCCGGAGGTGCTGTTCGGCGGAAAACTGTTCGGGTGCGGCGGGTGTTTTCATGGTTCAGCGAGTGGTCGATGTGAGCAGGGCTTCAGCGGCAGGAGAGGAAGAAACGGAGGCGGTGGCCACGCCGGGGTCGCGACGCCGCTGTTGAAATGCCGGCGAATCCACGATGCCGCGAATGAGCGCCGAGGGCTTGCCTTCGCTCGCCTCCAGCTTGGCCACGAGTTGGTCGAGCGTCGCGGTGTCGTGGTAATCGAGGCCGCGGCCGAGGGCGTACGTGAGCATCTTTTCCGCGATGCAGTGGTAAAAATCGTGGCGGCGATCCGTCGCGAGCACGCGCTTGAGTTCGCGGATGTCGTTAAACTTTTCGCCCGTGATCAGCTTGCCCGCCGGCTCGATGGGGCGCCCTTGATCTTCCGTGCGCCACTGGCCCATCGCGTTGAAATTCTCGAGCGCGAGGCCCAGCGGGTCCATGCGGTAGTGGCACGAGGCGCACATCGGATTCGTCGCGTGCAGCGCGAGATTTTCGCGCAGGGTCATCTGCTTGAGTTTCTCCGGGCTCGCCGCGTCTTCAAGCGGCGGGATATTGGGCGGCGGCGGCGCGGGCGGCGTGCCGAGTATGGCCTCGAGGACGAAGACGCCGCGCTTCACCGGCGAGGTGCGCGTCGGATTCGAGGTCACCGCGAGCACCGTGCCCTGCGTGAGCACGCCGCCGCGGGGGCTGTCGGGCGCGAGCGTCACGCGGCGCATTTCGCGGCCAGTCACGCCGTCGATGCCGTAGTACTTCGCGAGTTCGCCGTTGAGAAAGGTATAGTTCGCATCGATCACCTCGGTGAGAGGGCGATCTTCTTTGAGGATGTAGGCGAAACTCATCTCGGTCTCCTCCTGCATCGC
The DNA here is from genome assembly GCA_965227745.1 of Opitutaceae bacterium. Lineage (GTDB taxonomy): Bacteria > Verrucomicrobiota > Verrucomicrobiia > Opitutales > Opitutaceae > GAS368. The sequence goes on from OZ245769.1 coordinate 3,207,995, forward strand.
CTGCCGCAGCGTGCCGGAAAACGGCGGCACCATCGGCCGGCCGTTGTTACCGGCGGCGCGAGCCTTGCGGATTTCCGCAAAGAGCGTGGCCTCCGCCGGCGTGCGCTTCTCCTCGGGGATCGCGCGGATGCGTTGAAATTCTTCGCGCTGTTTCTCGCGGGCTTTGCGTTCCGCCGCTGTCTCCGGGTGGTCGCGTTGAAAAACCGCGTTCTCGTCGATCGCCACGGTCCCGATATCGCGGCCCTGCAGCCACTGGCCGGTGAAGTTCTTCACGAGTTCGCCAGCGCGGGGATCGGCCAGCATGCGTGTCACCTGCGCGGGGAGATTCGCGCGCAGCTTGTGCTCGCTCGCGAGGCGCGTGAGCTCCGCGTCCGGCATCGTCGACCAAAAGAAATACGAGAGCCGCGACGCCAGCGTGTACTCATCGACAAAGGGATGCTTCTGCCCGGCCTTCAGCGGCTCCACACCCTCCTCGCGGAAGATGAAGCGCGGCGAGGCCAGCACGGCCACCATCGCCTGCGCGATGCCCGCCTCGAAGGTGTTGTCCTTCTCCGTAAATACACTCTCCGCGAGGCGCACGAGTTTCAGCGTCGTCTCATCATCGACCGGCCGACGAAATGCCCGCGTGGCAAACTTGCCCAGAATCTCCGCCGCATACGCGCGCTTGCCTGCGAGGTCGGCTGGCGTCGCACGCGGGAAGAAGCGCGCGTAGTCTTTTGGCGTCACCCAAAACTCCTTCGCCATCGGCCCGCGCACGGTCACGTTGTTCAGGCGCAGGCGGAGCTGACGGAGCTGCGGGCGGTCGCCGCCCACCGGCTGCACTTCGCAACTGATCTCGTGCTCCCCTGCCGTCCAGGTGCGGTCGAAGTTAAAGGTGAAGTTCTTGTTTCCTTCGCGCGTAAATTCCCGCGCCAGCACCTGCTCGCCATCGATGCGCACGGTGAGCTTGCACTTGTTGGTGTCGAATTTGTCGTCGACAAACTTTTCCGCCGCCCGGAGGTCGAGAACGACTTGGTACTGGCCCGCATTCGCGACCTTGTGCTTCAGCGCGACCGTCGCCGGCGTGTAGTACGAGAGTTCGATGGCGTTGCCGGTGTACGCGGGCGCGGGACGTGTCACGACCTCGAGCGTCTTGCCCGCCGCGACTTTCTCGAGGTCGGCCGAGGTGGGCAGCGAGAGCTTGGGCTGCACGACTTCCACGAAGCGGCTGCCGTTGATCGTCTGCTCGGCGACCGTCGTCGGCCCGGCCGGGAGCACGGTCGTGACGATGCTCTGCGCCGCATCGAGATACTTCTCGAGCAGCATGGGCGACACCGTCAGCACGTCGCCGATATTGTCGAAGCCGTGCCCGGAATCGTCCGCGGGAAATTCGCGCTTCGTGTCAAAGTCCGTCCCCATCAAATCGCGGATCGTATTGCGATATTCGGTGCGGTTGAGGCGGTGCACCGTGATGCGACCGGGATCCGGCGCGGCGGGATCGAGTTCGAAGATATCCTGCTTAATCCACGCCGAGATCTTGTCGCTCTCCACCGTGGGCAGTCGGTCCTCATCCGCCGGGGGCATGATACCGGAGCGGATATTCTTTAGCGCGCGCAGCCACAGCTTTGGGTCCTTCAGTGCCGCCTCGGTCGCAAAATCATCGAGCGTCACGCCGCCCTTGGCGATCCCGCCGCCGTGGCAATCGTAGCAGTACTTGTTGAGCACCGGCTCGATCTCGCGGTGAAACGTCGCCAGCGCCTTCTCCTCCTTCGGCTTCGGCTCCGCCGCCCCCGCCATCGCAAATCCCCCCGCCAACGCCAAAGCGCCAGCGAGCCGCCAACGATGAGCAAGGGTGCGGGTGAGCGTGTTCAAGGGCCGGGGAAGGGAGCAGACAAACGCGAAAATCATTAATCGGCAAACTACCCCGACTGACGAGTCCCAAGTGCCGAGGTTACTCACCATCCTGCAACGAATTTCCGCCCGAGCCCGGCTCGGCCCACGACCCGTCCACCACGCCCGCCGCCAGCCCCGCCCCATCAACCTATATTTACCTATATTCACCTTTATCTGCCTTAAATTGCCAGGGGTGAGCCGACCCCATCGTCCGCGCCTTGACTGGCCTCGACCACCTCGACCGACCTTGACTGCCAGCGACTTACCCCGCCGCCACTCCGGCCCTTCCATCCGATTCCACCCCGCTTCTTCTCCCGCTCCCATCCCATCACTCCACCTTGATTTACCTTTACCCGCCGTGCCTGACCGAACTGTGGGAGGGGCTTTACGCCCCGACTCAGCAGACCTCCCACTTTCCCCGCCCCAGCCAACCCCACCGTGACTCGCCTTAACCACGTCTGCGTGACCGCGACTCGCCTTGGCTGACCTTACCGCCGCCGTTCACCCCTCCGCGCGTCCCAGCCTCCGACGCTACTGCCCCACCCGCTTCGAAATCCCCACAGCGTACCGCGCTAAAAGTGAGCGTGAGCATAACTGTCCAGTCTACCACCGCCCCACCCTGCCGTCATTCGTTCCATTGGCTCAGTTGGCTCCATTAAGGAAAATTTCGCGACGGAGCGCTTAGCTTAGAACTGTGGGAGGGGCTTTACGCCCCGACTCAGACTACGAAGCCAAAAACTCGCGGCCTAAAACCCCTCCCGCCGCCGATGCGCTCTCTCCGTTTTTTTGCGCCTTCTGCGCCTTCTTGCGGCCATAAAAAAACGCGCGTGAGCCAAAGCCCACGCGCGTCGAAATTACTTCCAGCCGAGATCAGCCGACATTCCCGACCACGTCCGCCTTCGTCCAACCCTTGCGGTAGCTCGGGCGCAGCAGCGCATCGGCTTCCGGCAGCGAGGTCTTCATGTTGGCGGAATCCCACGTGAACTTCTTGCCCACGAGGATCGCGACCGTGCCGAGGCACACCATCTCGGTAAACGGCACCGAGTATTCGAAGTTCGAGCCGGCACCCTGCGGGTTGTTGTCGCGGATGGCCTTCATCCACTCCTTGTGCGGATCGCCGACCGGATTCGGGCGCGGGATCGTCTTCGGCGGCAGCTTGCCGCCGTCCGCGAGTTCCTTGTGGTAGGAATCGGGGAGGAAGCGCGGGCTGTTGCAGTAGTCGTTGCCGTCGTACACGACACCCTTGCTGCCGATGATGAGCTGGCCGCCGACGGCGAGCTTGCGCTCGGCTTCCATCTGCGGCGGCTTGGCCGGCTTCTCGCCGCCTTCGTGCCAGGTCAGCTTCACCGGGGGCATCGAGCCACGCGCCGGGAATTGATACTCCACGATCGCCGACTTCGGGTACGCGATGGGGCTCTTGCCCTCGATCTTCTTGAGCTCGACGCTCGTCGGCGCCCCGAGATTGAGGCCCCAGAACGCCGCGTCCATCAAGTGACACGCCATGTCGCCCAGCGCGCCGCAACCATAATCCTGGTAACCGCGCCACTTGAACGGGTGAATCTTCGTGCTGAAAGTGCGCTGCTGCGCGCGACCGAGGAAGATGTCGAACTCGAGCCCAGCCGGCACAGGGTCCGCCGGCGGCCACTCCTGCATGCCCTGCGGCCAGACCTCGCGCTCGACGGTCGCCGGGCGGTTCGTCCAGATATTCACCTCGCGTACTTCGCCGAGGAGGCCGGCATTGATCCACTCCTTGACGAGGCGGATGCCTTCGCCCGAGTGACCCTGGTTGCCCATCTGCGTGCACACGCCATTGAGGCGGACGAGGCGGAGCAGCTCGCGCGCTTCCTCGACCGTCTGCGTGAGAGGCTTCTGCACGTACACGTGCTTGCCCATCATGATCGCCATGTAGGCCGGGAGGAAATGCATGTGGTCGGGCGTGGCCACGCCCACCGCGTCGATCTCATTGTCCATCTCAAGGAGCATCTTTCGAAAATCCTTGTAGCGCTTCGCCTTCGGGTAGGTCTCGAAGAGCTTCTTCACATTCGGGCGCTCCCAGTCGATGTCGCAGATCGCGACGATCTCCTCGGCCGAGTTATTGTTTACATCGCTGAAGCCCTTGCCACCCGCGCCCACTTGCGCGAGGCGGATCTTGGCGCCCGGCGCGATGGGACGCGGCTTGCGGGGATTGGCGGAGAGGCTGGCGCAACCAGCGACGCCGAGCATGGCGATGGCCATGGCGGAGAAGCTGATGAAGTCGCGACGATTGAGGGTAGGTTGTGACATCGTGAGGGGAGGTAGGGTAGTTGGGCCTGAGGTCCGCGAGACGCTCAGGGAGGAGGTGGGGTTGCGAGACAGGCGAAAAAAGAACGGAAGTAACTGAACCGTTCAGGGAAATGAAAGAGCACCACACGCCCGCCCGCGCACAAGCCCGAAAAGCAGTCCCGCATAAAAAATCACCGTAACGGAAACCGCCCGGAAGCGTGACCGCTCCACCTCTTTCTCTTTCCTCTTTATCTTAATCTTTCTCTCGTCCGGCAGTCGCTCGACCGGCGACACCTTGCTTTTGCGATTCGCTCCAAGCCCCCCTGACGAAAGAGAAAGATAGAATCCTCTTCCGTCCCCTTTAAAACTTATCCGCCGTCCCCGGTGGCAGCGTCGGATCGATCCCCATGTCCCGCAATTGCGGCGCGATCACCGACTGGTAGCAATCCGGGCAGATGCCGTGGCTGAAGCGCGATCCCTGCCGCTCCGCGAAGTACGTCTCCACCTCCTGCCAGTACTTTTTGTCGTCGCGGATTTTTTTGCAGTGGCTGCAAATCGGGATGAACGACTCGAGTTGTTTCACCTGCGCTGAGAGCGTGATGATTCGCTCCGCCACGTGGAGCCGCATGCCGAGTTCGTCCGGGTTGACCGGCTTCGCGAGAAAATCGTCCACCCCCGCCGCCAGTGCCTCCGCCCGGCTGTCGCGCGTGATCGCCGTCGAGCTGATGAGAATATAGTAGATGTAATCGCCACCGCGATTGCGCACCAAGCGGCAGAGATCGAGGCCATCCATCCCCGGCATGCGCCAGTCGCTCACCACCACGCGAAAGCCTCCCTGCATCAGTTGACGCCACGCGTCGGTCGCATTCGTGACCATCTCGGCTTCATGACCGAGCGACTTCAGCACGGCTCGTAAATGAAGCGCGGCGACCGGCTGATCTTCGATGGCGAGGACTTTCACGTCGTTATTCGTAGAACATTCGCGGGTGAGCGCAAACCCGCGCTCGTTTGGAAAACCTTATCGCAGCCGCGCAAAAAAGTACGCCGCCAGCCCCAGCACCACGAGGTTCGGCAGCCACGCCGATGTCGCCGGATCGACCAGCCCTTTCGTCGCCAGTGATGCCGCCATCGTCGTCAGCAAATTATACAAAAAGAAAAGCCCGATCGATTTCGAAACGCCCACCGCCGGGTTCACCCGCACGCCCGACACGGCAAACGGAATCGCCATCGCGATCACCAGCAGCGGCAAAATGGTATCCGCGATCAGCCCATGGTAGCGCACCGAGTACGCCACCGACTTCGGGCTCCCCTCGGCTTCGAGGTAATCGATCAATTCCTTGAGCTCATGCAGCGAAAGATCATTCGGCCGCCGGTCGATCAGGAGCATCAGTTCCGGGTCCTCGTGATACTTCGCCATCACCTTTTCCTCAAACGGCGCCGACCCCGTCAGCACCCCCGTCTCCGGCGAAAAGGTCAGCTCGCGTCCCTTCTTGAAGGTCCAGGTCACCGTCTTCTCGTTGTACGACGCCTCAGCCGCGAGGTAGCGCGTCAGCTCGTGCCGGCGGCCATCGAGTTCGGAGACCGTGACGCCATAAGCCTTTCGGGTAAACTTGCTGTAGCGGTTGAACATCCACATGCGGCGCTCATGGGCGTTATCGAAGCCCACACTATAAGAAGCCCCCACCCGGTCCTGCGTGAGCATTTTCGCATCCCGCTGAAATTCCAGTTCGTCGTGCATGTCGCGCGACTCCTCCACCGACCACGGCACGATCGTGGTGTTGAGCCACCACATCAGCCCGCAGCACAACAAGCCCACGCACCAGATCGGCGCCGTCAGCCGCAGAAACCCCACCCCCGCCGCCCGCATCGCCGTCAGCTCATTCGCGCGATGCAGCTTCCCGAGCACAAACATCACCGAGATCAGCAACGCCACCGGCAGCACCAGCGCCAAAAAACTCGGCAGGCGGATGCCCATATATTTCCAGAGCACCGCCCCGCGCGCCCCCAGCTCCCGCAGCGACCGAAAGTCATCATAGAGCACCTGCAACACCAGCAACCCACAGGTCGCCAGCAGCACGAGCCCGAGGATCTGCAGCCACTCGCGCAAAAGATGCCGGTCAAAAGTATTCAACCCCCCGATGAAACGCCCCTCCCCCGCCCACGCAAAGCCCTTTTCAAAAAATTATCCCACCCGATAACTCTGCGCATCACATCCTGAAATTAAGCGCCAAGACGCCAAGACGCGAAGTTCGGAGCAAAGGCGATCAGTGAAGAACATGCGAGAAGTGGTCTCGCGGGAATCGCTAACCACCAGTATCTCTCCTCTCTCCCGCCCAGCCGGCCGCCGCCCTATCCCATGCCTTCCTCCGACCTTAGCATCTTCGTGTCTTTGCGCTTAATCTCAGCGCCCAATCGCCGCTCCTCCCACCGTCCCATCTCCGACCCTCTGTGCGCTCCGTGCCTCCTCTGTGCTCTCTGTGACCCAAATCCGTCCTCCGTTTCCGATTCTTCTTTGCTCCGACCTTAGCATCTTCGCGTCTTTGCGTTTAATCTCAGCACTCCCGCCACCTCCAAAAACAGATTGGTTGAAAACCTGCTACGCCTGTCCTTGTCTCCTGCCGCTCTTCCCCCCTCATTATGACTTTTGCCCTCCGGCCGTTTGTCTCCGCCTTGGTTTGCGCCCTCGTTTCAACCGTCGCTCTGGCTCAGGAGACCATCAAGGTGGGTGAATTCGCCTCCCTCACCGGCAAGGAAGCCGTCTTCGGCCAAAACGCCACCAAGGGCACCCAGCTCGCCATCGAGGAAACCAATGCCGCCGGCGGCGTCCTCGGCCGCAAGCTCGAGCTCATCACCGAGGACGACCAATCCAAGCCCGGCGAGGCCGCCACCGTCGTCAAAAAGCTCATCTCCCGCGACAAAGTCGTCGTCGTGCTCGGCGAAATCACCTCCGGCCGCACCCTCGAGGCCGCCCCCATCTGCCAAAACGCCAAGATCCCCCTCATCTCCCCCGGCGCCACCGCCTCCGAGGTCACGACCAAGGGCAATTACATCTTCCGCGTCTGCTTCATCGACGAGTTTCAGGGCACCGTGATGGCGAAATTCGCCCGCGAAACCCTCAAGCTCAGCAAGGTCGCCATCCTCTCCTCCGCCTCTTCCGCCCAGAGCGTCGGCCTGGCCAAGTACTTCCGCGAGCGCTTCAATAGCAGCGGCGGTAAAATCTCCGCCGAGCAAAAGTACGGCGAAGGCGACAAAGATTTCCGCGCCCAGCTCACCGCCATCAAGGCCGCCGGCGCCGACGGTATTTTCGTCCCCGGCTACTACGCCGAGGCCGCGCTCATCTGCAAACAGGCCCGCGACCTCGGCCTGAAGCTCCCCCTCATGGGCGTCGACGGCTGGGAGTCCCCCGACCTCATCGCCATCGCCGGCACCGCCGCCGAGGGTTGCTACCTGAGCACCCACTACTCGCCCGAGAGCCAAAATCCCACCGTCGTCTCCTTCAACGAGCGTTTCAAAAAGCGCTGGGGCGTCGCCTCCAATGCCCTCTCCGTCCTCGGCTACGATTCCACGATGCTCGCCATCGACGCCATCCGCCGCGCCGGCTCCACCGACGGCGACAAAATCCGCGCCGCCCTCGCCGCCACTAAGAACTACTCCGCCGTCACCGGCTCCATCACCTTCGACGCCCAGCGCAACCCCACCAAGTCCGCCGTCGTACTCACCGTGAATAAAGGCAAGTTCACCTTCGTCCAAGACGTGAACCCCTAACCCACCTCCGCTCCGCTCAACCTTCTCCGCCTCCCCCTTTCTCCCCTTCTCCGCGTCCCCCCTTCTCCGCTTCCCTCGCGTCTCCCCCTCTCCCTTTCCACATGAAGTCTCCCTCCGCCCTCCGCCACCTCCTCACCCTCCCCCTCGTCGCTTTCGCGTTCGCCGCCAGCTCCGCCCTCCGCGCCGCCGAGCCCATCAAGGTCGGCGAATACGCCTCCCTCACCGGCAAGGACGCCACGTTCGGCCAGTCCCAGGACAAGGGCATCAAGCTCGCCCTCGATGAGATCAATGCCGCCGGCGGCGCGCTCGGCCGCCCCATCGAGCTCGTCGTCGAGGATAACCAAACGAAGCAGGGCGAATCCGCCACCGCCGCCAAAAAGCTCCTCTCCCGCGACAAGGTCGTCGCCCTCCTCGGCGAGGTCACCTCGTCCCGCTCCCTCGAGGTCGCGCCCATCGCCCAGCTCGCCAAGATCCCGATGATCGCCCCCGGCGCCACCAACGCCAAGGTCACGCAGCAGGGCACCTACATCTTCCGCGTCTGTTTCATCGACGACTTCCAAGGCGTTGTCATGGCGAAGTTTGCCAAGGATGACCTCAAGGCCAAGAAGGTCGCCACCCTCACCAGCGTTTCCAGCGCCTACAGCGTCGGCCTCGCCAAGGTTTTTAAGGAAACCTTCGTCGCCAATGGCGGCTCCGTCGTCGCCGAGCAGAAGTTCAACGAGGGCGACAAGGATTTCCGCGCCCAGCTCACCGCCATCAAGGCCGCCAATGTCGACGCCGTGTTCGTGCCCGGTTACTACACCGAGGCCGCCCTCGTCGCCCGCCAGGCCCGCGCCCTCGGCCTGACCGTCCCCCTCTTCGGCGGCGACGGCTGGGAATCCGAGCAGCTCCTCAGCATCGGCGGCGCGGCCCTCGACGGCTGCTACTACTCGACGCACTTCACCCCCGAGAACAAAGACCCGGCGGTCGTCACCTTCGTTTCCAAGTTCAAGAAGCGCTGGAATGGCGAGACCCCCGACGCCTACGCCGCCCTCGGCTACGACGCCCTCTACGTCCTCGTGAACGCCATCAAGGCCGCCGGCACCACCGATAGCGCCAAGCTCCGCGACGCCATCGCCGCCACCAAAAACTTCGCCGGCGCCAGCGGCGTCACCACCCTCGACAAAGACCGCAACGCCTCCAAACCCGCCACCATCATCGCGATCAAGGACGGCAAGCTCCAGTTCCTGAAGACGGTAGCCCCCTAATCGCATCAATCGCCGTAGTAACGGAGCGGCGGTTTCCCAACCGCCGTGGGGAGCAGGTACCGCCCCGCCCTTCATCGTAAACCTGCTCCCTCCCCCTCCGCTCGCTTCTTTCCGCTCACCCACCCTCCCGCCTCACTCCCACCCAAAATGACCGGCCCACGCATGCGCACCGCCCATCTGCTCGGTCTCGCCGCCCTCCTCACCGCCGGCCTCGCCCTCGCCGCCCACGCCGCCGAGCCGATCAAGATCGGTGAAGTCGGCCCCCTCACTGGGAAAGACGCGGCCTTCGGCCAGCAAGGTCATCGCGGTATCCAGATGGCTATGGACGAAATCAACGCCAAGGGCGGCCTGCTGGGCCGACCCCTCGTGATCGTATCCGAAGACTATCAGTCCAAGGCCGGCGAATCCGCCACCTCGGCCAAGAAGCTCTTCAGCCGCGATAAAGTGGTGGCGGTGTTAGGCGATGGGACTACGCAGAGTTGCAACGAAATCGCCCCCATCGCGCAGATGGCCAAGGTGCCCTTTATCGCGACCACCGCGACCTCGCCCGAAGTCACGGAGAAGCGCGACTACGTCTTCCGCACCTGCTTCATCGACCCCTTCCAAGGGAAGGTGCTCGCGAAATTTGCCGACAAAACCATGAAGGTGAAACGCGTGGCCCTCCTCACGTCGAACGGGTCGTCTTACAGCGTCGGCCTGTCGAAGGTTTTCCGCGAAGAATTCGCCAAAGTCGGCGGCACAATCACCAACGAGCAAAAGTACTCCGAGGGCGACAAAGACTTCCGCGCCCAGCTCACCGCCATCAAAGCCGCCAAACCCGACGCCGTGGCCATCACCGGTTTCTACACCGAGGCCGCCCTGATCTGCAAACAAGCGCGCGAGCTCGGCCTCACCATCCCATTCTTCGGCGGCGACGGTTGGGAAGCACCTGAGCTCATCGAGATTGGCGGCAAGGCCGTCGAGGGCACCTACTACGCGAGCCACTACTCCTCCGAAAGCACCGCGCCCGAGGTGCAGGAATTCGTGAAAAAGTACCGCGCCCGCTTCAACGGCGAGACGCCCGACTCCATGGCCCCCCTCGCCTACGATGCGATGAACATCGTCGCGCAAGCCATCGCCCGCGCCGGCACCACCGAGGGACCCAAATTCCGCGACGCCCTCGCCGCCACCAAGGATTTCCCCGGCGTCACCGGTCGCACCACCATCGACCCACAGCGCAACGCCTCCAAGTCCGCCGTCATGCTCCTCATCAAGAACGGCAAACCCACTTACGTCGAAAACATCGATCCATGATCCGCTCCCTGCTTCGCTCTTTTTCCACCGTAGGCCGCCAGCTTGCTGGCGCTGGCTTGCTGCTCGCGGCGCTTGCCGTAGCCGCCCGCGCCGCCGAGCCGATTAAAATCGGCCACTACGGCTCGCTCACCGGCAAGGATGCGGCCTTTGGCGTCGCCACCGGCAAGGGCATCCGCCTCGCCATCGACGAGATCAACGCCAAGGGCGGCGTCCTCGGCCGCCCCCTCGAATACGTCGTCGAAGACACCCGCTCGAAGCAGGGCGAGCCCTCGACCGCCGTGAAGAAGCTTCTCTCGCGCGACAAGGTCGCCGTCATCCTCGGCGCCAATGCCTCGATGGACTCTCTCGAAGCCGCCCCGCTCTGCCAGCTCGCCAAGATCCCGATGATGGCGATCTCCTCGACCAACCCCAGCGTCACCGAAAAGGGCAATTACATCTTCCGCATCTGCTTCATCGATCCGTTCCAGGGCGCCGTCCTCTCCAAGTTCGCCCGCACCTCCCTCAAGGCCCAGCGCGTCGCCTTGATGACCGCCGTCAACTCCCCGTACAGCGTCGGCCTCTCCGCCGTCATGCGCCAGGACTTCACCAGTCGCGGCGGCGAGATCATCGCCGAGCAAAAATACTCCGAGGGCGAAAAAGATTTCCGCGCCCAGCTCACCGCCATCCGCGCCGCCAAGCCCGATGTCGTCGCCGTCACCGGCTTCTACGCCGAAGCCGCCCTCATCTGCAAACAGGCCCGCGACCTCGGGATCAGCGTGCCCTTCATCGGCGGCGACGGCTGGGAAGCCCCGCAGCTCATCGAGATCGGCGGCAAGGCCGTCGAGAACACCTACTACTCCACCTATTTCTCCGCCGAAAACAACGCCCCCGAGGTCCGCTCCTTCGTCGACCGCTACAAGAAAAAGTGGAATAGCGAGACCCCCGAAGGCGTCTCCGCCCTCGGCTACGACGCCATGTACGTCATCGCCGCCGCCATGACCAAGGCCGGCACCACCGACGGCCCCGCCCTCCGCGACGCCATCGCCGCCACCAAGGACTACATGGGCGTCACCGGCCGCACCACCATCGACGCCAAGCGCAACAGCGAAAAATCCGCCGTCATGATCACCGTCAAAGACGGCCACCTGAAGTTCTTCGAGTCGGTCACACCCTAGTTGAGAGTTGAGGGCTGAGAGTTGAGAGCCTTCAAACCATTCGATGTTTAACTTTGAGAAGCTCGATGTCTGGCATCGATCCGTCGCCTTTGCCGGCCAAGTTTATCAGGCCACCAAGACGTTTCCCCGCGAAGAGCAATTTGGCCCTACCAATCAAATCCGCCGTGCAGCCAACTCCATCAGTTCCAACATCGCCGAAGGCTCAGCGCGCCCACCCGCCGACTTCAATCGCTTCCTTGGTTACGCAACGGGTTCCGCTTACGAAGTCATTACCCAGGCGACTATCGCACGAAACGAAGGCTTTCTCGCCAATCCGGCCTACGATCAGCTTTACTCCGAAGCTGAGGAAATTTGCCGAATGCTCAGCGGCCTCCGACGCTCTCTAGGAGAGTGACAACTCTGTTCCGATTCTCTCAACTCTCATCTCTCAACTCTCAACTAGCTTGTCCGAATTTTTCCAACAGATCCTAAACGGCCTCTCCCTCGGCGCGATCTACGCCCTCATCGCCCTCGGCTACACGATGGTCTATGGCGTGCTGCGCTTCATCAATTTCGCGCATTCCGACATCTTCATGGTCGGCTCGTTCATCGGCTACTACATCGGGAAAAAGCTCCCGGAGCACACCATCTGGGGCGGCGTGGTGGTCATGCTCGCCGCGATGCTCGGCTGCGCGCTCCTCGGCATGATCATCGAGCGCCTCTGCTATCGCCCCCTCCGCGGTTCGGCGACGCTCAATGTCCTCATCACCGCCATCGGCGTCTCCCTCCTCCTTGAGTACTCCGGCCAGCTCTTCTTCGGCGCCACGCCCCGCACCTTCCCGGAAATCCTCCCGACGGCCAACTACGTCTTCGGCGGCATCACCATCTCCAGCAATCAGATCATCGTGATCGTCGTGGCCGCGCTGCTCATGGTCGCGCTGCAACTGATCGTCTACCGCACCAAGATCGGCACCGCGATGCGCGCCGTCGCGCTCAATCCCAAGGCCGCCCAGCTCGTGGGCGTGAACAACGACGTCGTCATCTCCTTCACCTTCGGCCTCGGCTCCGCCCTCGCCGCCGCCGGTGGCGTCCTCTACGCCCTCAACTATCCGTCCATCGACCCCCTCATGGGCGTCATGCCCGGCCTCAAGGCCTTCGTCGCCGCCGTCCTCGGTGGCATCGGCAACATCCCCGGCGCCGCCCTCGGCGGCCTCCTCCTCGGCACCGTCGAGACCTTCGTCAACGGCAGCCAGTGGTCGACCTACAAAGACGCCATCGCCTTCGCGATCCTCATCGCGATCCTCCTCTTCCGCCCCGCCGGCCTGCTGGGCAAGTTCACGGTGGAAAAGGTCTGAGCGTTTCATGAAAACTGTAGCCGCTCATCGCCTCGTAGGCAGCCTGCTTGCAGGCGCTCACCGGACCTCGGACGAACAATCCATCGCGGGTGCCTTGCTCTCAACTCTCAACTCTCAGCTCTCAACTTCCCGCTGAGCCATGCCCAAGCCGCATCTCTATCTCCTCGCCGCGATCCTCGCCGCCCTCGGCATCTCGCATTTCTCGGACAAGATCGACCCGTACCATCTCGATGTCCTCACCGGCATCGGCATCAACGTCATCCTCGCCGTCTCTCTCAACCTGGTCAACGGCTACACTGGCCAGTTCTCCCTCGGCCACGCGGGCTTCATGTCCGTCGGTGCGTATCTTGCCGCCGCCGTCTCGCTCTTCCTCGGCCCCAAGCTCCTCGGCGAAAGCGGCGGCACCACGCTGCAACAGGGCTTCATGTTCCTCGCCGCGCTCATCGCGGGCGGCCTCGGCGCCGCCCTCGCCGGCCTCGTCGTCGGTGTGCCCTCGCTCCGCCTCAAGGGCGACTACCTCGCGCTCGTGACCCTCGGCTTCGGTGAGATCATCCGCGTGATTTTCCAAAACGTGGAATTCCTCGGCGGCGCCCTCGGCCTCAACGGCATCCCCGCCTACACCACGATCTTCTGGGTCATCGCCTTCGTCGCGATCACCACCTTCGTCGTCACCTGCCTCGTCAACTCGACCTACGGCCGCGGCTTCCTCGCCACCCACGACGATGAAATCGCCTCCGAAGCCGTCGGCCTCAACACCACGCGCTACAAGATCGTGGCCTTCGTCATCGGCGCCTTTTTCGCCGGTGTCGCCGGCGGACTCTACGGCCACTTCAAGATGACGATCACCCCCACCGGCTTCGACTTCACGAAGAGCATCGAGATCGTCGTCATGGTCATCCTCGGCGGCATGGGCAACACCCTCGGGGTCATCCTCGCCGCGATCTTGCTCACCCTCCTCCCCGAGCTGCTCCGCTCCGTCTCCGAGTACCGCATGATCATCTACTCGCTCCTGCTGATCATCCTCATGCTCGTCCGCCCCCAAGGCCTCTTCAACTTCAAGTGGGGCAAGGCGAAATCCTAAGCTCGCCCTCCTCCGCAAGCGCGACCGCCCGGACGCCCCTGGGAGCGCGGGCCGCTGGCCCGCACCTCTTTCTTTTTCCCGTTCGTCCCGCTTTTCTTGCCCAACTAGCATTGCCCTCTCAGACAACGGGACCGCTACCAAGCTCGATCGTACCCAGCACCTTCGCGATCCTTCGCGCCCTTCGCGGTTAATCCCGACCCCATTCTTTTTCACACGTCTCCTCGGCTCACGCACGTCCTCGCGCTTGTCCATGAACGGCGTGAACCCATCGTCCTCTCTGCCCAACTCCGTCGCCGCCACGCCCATGACGCCTGATACCCACGAATCCACCCTCTGGCGCGGCACGCCGTCGCAATGGACGAATTTCGGCACCTATTTCTTCTGCCTCCTCCTCGCCGGTGGCATCATCTACGCCAAGACCGTCTACACCGGCCAGTACTCCGAGTACGTCCTCTTCGCCCTCGCCCTTCCCCTCCTCTGGGCGCTCGCCAAATGGATCGGCACCGCCACCCATCGCTACGAGATCACGACCGAGCGCATCAAGCTCACCGAGGGCCTCCTCTCGCGCCGCACCACCGAGCTCGAGCTCTACCGCGTGCGCGACTACTCCGTGATCGAGCCCTTCTTCCTGCGGCTCGTCGGCTGCGGCCACATCGTCCTCGTCAGCGCCGATCGCACCAGCCCCGAGGTCATCCTCCGCGCCGTCCCCCGCGCCGCGGCCCTCAAAGACCAAATCCGCACCCACACCGAAGCCATGCGCCGCCGCCGCGGCGTCCGCGACCTGGAAATTGACCCGTCCGCCGGTGCTGCACCCGAGGTAATCCCTTGAAAAATCGGTGGGGCGCGCCACCTTGAGCCCATGAACGCTGCGTTGCTCGACGACACGATCACTCGTCTCACAACCGATGAGAAACTTGCCCTCGTTGAAAAAATCATGGGTAGCCTTGATCCGGACCCACTGCCAGTCCCACCTGAGGTGGTCGCAGAACTAGACCGCCGTCGTGCTGCCTACGAGGCAAACCCTGACTCTGCTCTTACCTTGGAAGAATTGATGGCTCGCGTCCGCCGGAAATTGTAATGCTTTCGGTTCGGTACGCTCGGGAGATAGAGGGCGATCTTGACCAAGCTGCCAGTTGGTATGCCGGCCAGCAGGTAGTCCTAGGCGAAAGGTTTCTTCAAAATTTTGAAGCTGCGGCCAGATTGATCGCCAGGGTTGGTCACGTCTGCCGCCCTGTTGTGCGTGACTATCGAAGAGTTCGCCTTAAAGACTATCCATACTCCGCCTATTTTACCGTTCGCGACCGCACTGCCGTCATCTATCTTGTCATCCATACCAGCCGTGACCCCAAGTTGGTCAACCAGCTGCTTACTGATCGCCGTTAAACGCCTCATGCCCGCCCTCCTTCAACTCGACAAGGCCACCATCCGCTTCGGCGGCCTCACCGCCGTTAATGCGGTCGACTTCACCGTCGGCGAAAACGAATTGGTCGGCCTCATCGGCCCCAACGGCGCCGGCAAGACCACCGTCTTCAATCTCATCACCGGCGTCTACCAGCCCACCGAGGGCACCGTGACCTTTAACGGCACCCCCATCGCCGGCCTGCGCGTCAACGAGATCGTCGAGCTCGGCATCGCCCGCACCTTTCAAAACATCCGCCTCTTCGGCTCGCTCTCCGTCTTCGATAATGTCCGCGTCGCCTGCAATCTCCACCGCGGCACCGCCCCCATCCAATCGCTGATTCGCATGGGGGCCTTCCGCGCCGATGAGGCCGCCGTCACCAAGCGCGTCGAGGAGCTGCTCGATATTTTCAATCTCCGCCGCTTCCGCGACGCCCCCGCCAAGAGCCTCCCCTATGGCGAACAGCGCCGCCTTGAGATCGTCCGCTGCCTCGCCACCAAGCCCAAGCTCCTCCTGCTCGACGAGCCCGCCGCCGGCATGAATCCGACGGAAAAGGTCGAGTTGGTCCGCCTCATCCAGCAGATCCAAAAACAGTTCAGCCTCTCGGTCCTGCTCGTGGAGCACTCCATGAAGGTCGTCATGGGCGTCTGCCAGCGCATCGCCGTCCTCGACTACGGCGTAAAGATTTCCGAGGGCGACCCCGCCCACATCCAATCCGACCCCAAGGTCATCGAGGCCTACCTCGGCGAGGACCACAATACGTCGCTCTCGCATCACTAATTCCAAATGACGAATGACGAATACCGAATGACGAATTTTTCCCTCACCGTCCCCCATCCGTCTCGCGTCCTCCGCCACTCGCGATCGGTCATTCGTCATTCGTAATTCGTCATTCGTAATTCCATTCCATGCTTCAGGTCACCGACCTTTCCGTCTCCTACGGCGCCATCTCCGCCCTCAGCGGCATCTCCTTCAAGATCGACCAGGGCTCCATCGTCACCCTCATCGGCGGCAACGGCGCGGGCAAGACCACCACGCTCCGCACGATCTCCGGCCTCCTCCGCGCCAAGAGCGGCACGATCACTTTCCTCGGCGAAAACATCTCCGGCCTGCCCGCCCACAAGATCGTCGCCCGCGGCCTCTGCCACGTCCCCGAGGGGCGCATGATTTTCTCCAATCTCACGGTCGACGAAAATCTCTCGATGGGCGCGTACCTGCAAAACGACGCCCAGCTCATCGCGAAAAATCGCGACTACGTCTTCAGCATTTTCCCACGGCTGAAAGAGCGTATCCGCCAGACCGCCGGCACCCTCTCCGGCGGTGAGCAGCAGATGCTCGCCATCGGCCGCGCCTTGATGGGCAACCCCAAATTCCTTATGCTCGACGAGCCATCGCTCGGCATCGCCCCGCGCCTCATCAGCACGATTTTCGAAAAGATCGTGGAGATCAATCAGACCCAGGGCATCACCATTTTGCTGGTCGAGCAAAACGCCAACCTCGCCCTCGAGGTCAGCTCCTACGCCTACTGTCTGGAAACCGGCCGAGTCGCCATCGAAGGCGAAAGCAAAAAACTCCGCGCCGACCCCCAGCTCAAGGCCACCTATCTCGGCGGTTGACGCCCGGGGTGGACGGCGATCTCCGGGTGCCGTCAAAAAACTCCCGCCCCGCCGCCCAGGCCCGCCCCGCCCTCGCGCGCGCAATCACCTCACGCGCCCCGCCCGCGATCACCGTCCGGGTCGTGCCCACCCTCTGGCGAAGGGGCGCACGGACGAACCCGCCCGTCCCTTGGCGTATCCACAGAGTCGATACCGACTAGGCGATGGGTCCGGGGCCCCAGGGTGGTACCCCTAGGAATTTGCCGCGATTTGCAAGCCGCGGTTCAACCAATCGCCAGAATGTTCCACCCTAAAAAGTCGGCTCCGGGCAGCCTGTATGCAATTCGCCTTGTCTAATACCGCATGCAAACGACCAAAGCCCTCCTCATCGACGACGAGGAATATTCCCGCCTCCATTTGCGCGGACTGCTGTCGGCCGCGCACCCCGATGTCCAAATCGTCGGGGAGGCCGCCGCGCTTCAGCCGGCGCGCAGCCTGATCACCCAAGGCGGTTACGATCTTCTCTTTCTCGATGTTAAACTCGGGCCGGACGATGCCTTTGACCTCGTCCCCGAGATTCCGCCCGACAAGCCCATTATCTTTGTCACGGGCTACGACCAGCACGCCCGGCGCGCCTTCGAGGTCAACGCCGTCGACTACTTGCTCAAGCCTGTGCGCGCCGCCCGACTTACGGAGTCCCTCGAGCGCGCCCGCGAGCGCAAACGCCTGTCGCCTCCTGCCGCCGTCAGCGTGCCGGCCGCCGTCACGCCCGCCCAGCCCACCCTGAGCCTCACTGATAGCCTCTCGCTACAATTCAACGGGGCGACGCGCCTCATCCGCGTGGCCGAGATCGCCCTGATCGTCGCCCAGGAAAATTACTCAGCCGTCCACTTGGCCGACGGCTCGCAGACCTTTATCCGCCGCAGCTTGAAGTCGTGGCTGGCCCTTCTCCCGGCCGCCGATTTTTCGCGAGTACATCGCAACCGGCTCGTAAATCTCACCCAAATCGTGAGCTACCATCACGCCACGCCGCGCCAGATCGCGCTCCGCGTGGTCGGCGTCGACGGACCTGTGCGGGTCAGTCGTTTCGCCTCGGCCAGCCTCAAGGCCCGGCTGCGTGAGCGCTTCCCGCACTAAATATTCAGTCGAACGTCTAGGAATCGTTTGCACCTGCGCAGGGCATTTGCCCCTACGCAAATGCTTCTGCCATAAGGAGCCGCAAAAATCGCGCATTTTGCCCATTCGTCACGCCGGATGGCCATCTCGTCACTCGACACTCTATTCGAGACGTCGCTTGCGGATACCAATCTCTATTGCGTATAACATGGAGACAAGTCCTCCACCCCGCCTCTGCTGTGGTCCCAGCCCTCAGCCGATCCCCTTACCTTTCTTTTGTCTTCCCGTCGCCGTCACGGGTCGAGCCGTCCCCGGCACCCTCCTGACGCCCGCCTCCGCCGTCCGCGTTGGTAAATTTTTTCTGCCGTGATCCGCGCCCTCCTCATCGACGATGAAGCGTCCGCCCGTGAGCACCTTTGCCGGCTGCTGCAGGCCCATCGCAACGTGGAACTCGTCGGCACCACCGGCTCCTTCAAGACCGCCCGCTCGCTGCTGGCGCGTAACAACTACGACGTCGTCTTCCTCGATATCGAGCTCTCCGGCGGCAGCGGCTTCGATCTGATCGAAGATATCATGCCGGGGGTGCCGATCATCTTTATCACCGGTTTCGAGAAGCACGCCGCCCGCGCCTTCGACGTCAACGCCCACGACTTCATGGTCAAACCCTTGAAGCCCGAGCGTCTCGCCGAATCGCTCCGGCGGTTGGAAGAGCGCCACGTGCATCCCGCCACGATTCGCACCACCTCGGGCGCGGTCTCACTTCGTTTGGAGGACACCATCCATCTTAATTCCGGCACCCGCGCGCACTTCGCCCGCGTCGCCGATATCAGCCTCGTGCAGGCCCACGAAAACTACTCCCTCGTGCAGCTCGCCGATGGTACCCAGGTCCTCGTCCGCCGCACGCTCAAGGCCTGGGCCGAGAGCCTGCCCACCACGAGCTTCCTCCGCGTCCACCGCGCCACCATCGCCAATCTCGCGCGCGTCGTCGGCTACGAGCGCAGCTCCCCGCGCACCATCGCCCTCCGCCTCTCCGGCGTCCTCCAGCCCGTCAGCGTCAGCCGCGAAGCCACCCACGAGGCCAAGACCCGCCTCCACGCCCGCTTCCCGGAAATCTGAAAGTGACTGCGGCATCCTGCCGCAGAGTCGCTTGAGCCACCCGCGGCCAAAGGCCGCTGCGAAATTATTCCGCGCCCCGCCCAAGCGGCCACAGCATCTCCCCGCTCCGAGGGTAGGGCCCGACCTCCGGGCGGGCCGTCAGGACTCCCGCCCGCTCCCCACCCTCCCGTCCTCTGTCTTCTGTCCCCAGTCCTCTGTCTTCTGGCGCCTGCCCACCGTCACCCCACCCCCGGCAATTTCCCCGCCGCCTCCGCCTCCTCGATCGTCTTCGGCCAGTCCGCCTTCAGCAGCCGCGATAGCGAACGATCCGCCAGCAGCTTCCCGCCTGTCTGACACCGCGGGCAATAATTCACTTCGTTCTCCGCGTACTGGATGCGCTGCACCGCCGTCCCGCACACCGGACACGGCTGCCCAAATTTTCCGTGCACCGCCATCTCCGGCCGAAACGCCGTCACCTTCGCCGGAAATCCCTCGCCCACCTCCTTCCGCAGCAGCTCCGTCCACCGCGCGAGCACCTCCCGCGTCGATTGATATAAGCGCGTGATCTCCGCCTCCGCCAGTTTCTGTGTCAGCGCCACCGGCGAGAGTTTCGCCGCGTGCAAAATTTCATCCGAGTACGCATTGCCCACGCCGCTAAATAGAAACGGATCGGTGAGCGAGCGCTTCAGCGTGTGATTCTCCCGCGTGAGCGCCGCCGCAAATTCCTCGCGCGTGCCGGTCATCACGTCGATGCCGCCGCGATCATGCGCCGCGAGTCCCGCCTCGTCCGCCACGACATGGATCGCCGCGCGATGCTTCGTGCCCGCCTCGGTCAGCACGAGTGCGCCACCACCCTCGACAAAAAACGTCGCGAGCGCATTCCGCGCCACGGGTTTTTCGCCGGGCCCGCTCCACTGCAGCCGCCCCGCGATCATCAGATGAATCACGAGCCACTTCCCATCCTCGAAACCAAACGCGATCCGTTTCCCGAGCCGCCGCAGCTTCATCACGCGTTGCTTTTCCAGCGCCTCGATCGGCGGCCTCGCCGTGCGCAAAATGAAAATATCGACGATGCGAATTCTCTCCAGCACCCGCCCCACCACGCGACGCTCCAGCGCCTCGATATAAACCGTGATGTCAGGAAGCTCGGGCATGGCGCGTCCTCGAAACTACCGCACGTCAGCCCGCCGTAAATACCGGAACGCTGATCTTCGCTAATCTCCGCTAATAAGGCACACGTCTCGCCGATTAGGCGAGACCTTGGCAGCCAAGCCCGCCTTCCATCAGGAAAGATTAGCGAGAATTAGCGTTCCAACCTTCAACGTCGTTTCAGCCTTCGCGTGTCTTCGCGAACTTCGCGGTTCCCCGCACCCGCACTTCACACTGGCAGTCCTTCCGCGCCTGACTACCAGTTGTCCCCGAATGCAACTCACCAAGCACTGGGCCGCTCACCTCGACGACTACGCCATCGATCTCGCGTGGTCCCCCGATGGCACGCAACTCGCCGCTGCCAGCGCCGCCGGCCCCGTCTCGCTCTTCGCCACCGCCGACGGCGCGAAGCGCCACGAACTCCCCGGCCACACCGAGGGCACCAACCGCCTTGCGTTCGCCCCTCCTTCTTCCGTCTCTCCCCCTTCACCGCTCAACTCGCAACTCCTCCTCGCCACCGCCGGCCAGGATGGCGCCGTAAAATTTTGGGATACCACCGCCGGCCAGCACACCGCCACGGCTTCGCTCGGCCGCGAATGGGTCGACCACCTCGTGTGGATTCCCACCCCTGGCGCTCCGCTGGTCGCCGCGGCCGCCGGAAAAAATCTCACCGCCTTGCGCCCCGACGGCAGTGTCGCGCATACCTTCAAGCCCGCGCCTAAAACCATCACCGCCCTCGCCGCTCCGCCGCAAGGCGGCTGCGTCGCGGCCGCTTTTTTCGGCGGCGTGCAGCTCTGGGACACCGACGATTTTCTCCTGCAAAAAGAATTTCCCTACGCCAATGGCATCCAGTCCCTCATCTGGTCGCCCGACCAAAAGTGGCTCGTCTCCGGCAATCAGGATCCGTCCGTCCACCTCTGGATTCCCGAAAAAGACATCGAGCTCCACATGAGCGGCTACGAGGGCAAGGTGAAACACCTCTCCTACGATATCACCTCGCGCTGGCTCGCCACGAGCGGCGGCCGCGATGCCTGCGTGTGGGATTGCAGCGGCGCCGGCCCCGAGGGCCGCGAGCCCGGGATGTTTCCGCACGACGCCCCCGTCGTCGCCGTTGCCTTCCAAAACACCCACGGCCTCCTCGCCACCGCCAGCGCCGACGGCGTCGTCCAGCTCTGGAGTCCCGAGCGCAAACAGCCGCTCCGCGCCACCGTCAAAATGCCCGCCGCCGCCACCAAGCTCGTGTGGTCCCCCGACGACAAACAACTCGCGATCGGCTCCGAAAAAGGCGTGGTCTACGTCCTGAAGTGTGAACCGTAAACCCCGGTAATCTTTCTCTTTGCTCTTTATCTTTCCCTTTCGTCAGGGACCTGCGCCAAATCGGGAGAGAAAGATTAAGATAAAGAATAAAGAGAAAGATTCGATGCAGCAGCCAGCACGGAGCGGCGGTTTCCAACCGCCAGCCCTCCACGCCCCGTTCGCCGCCGGCCCAAACGAACCCGCATCCCTCTTCGCCCACGTCATCGCTCCAGTCCCTCCGGCTCTCGGCTCAAGACTCCTAGCCCTCAGCCCCCACGCCCCCCCGCAGCTTCGTCTCTCAACTCTCCACCAGCGCGCCCCGCGCGCCCTAAAAATCCAATCCAAACAGCAGCTTCAACCGCGTATAATCCTGCGCACTGCCATCGGGATTATCGCGACGGATCTCGTGGCGCAGGGAGGTACTCAGCGTTTCGGTTAGTTTCTTCACCAGCTCGATTTTATTTTCCCAGCCGTCCGGCCGGCCCGGAACCGGGTAGTACACGCCGCGCTGGGTGAGCGTCATCCGCCACGGCAGTGTCCACTCCACTTCTTCGAACACCGAGCTCACTCCGCGTGAACTATGGCTCGAGGTCGGCGACGTATTCCACACGTCGAACAAATTCTCCGAAAGACCCGTGCGCAGTTTGCGCGCCGGCGTATTGATGAGATTAAAACCCACGCCGATTTCCTGTTGGAGCAACAGGTAGTCGTTGGGCTGTCCGGCGAGCGTGCTCGCGCGATTCCACTCCAGCGTCGGGCGGTACTGGCCAAACACCTTCTTGCTGAAATCGTGGCGATACAGCCCCGAGCCCTTGATCACGTCAGTGGTCGCCGTCTTGTTGGTCTCGCTGTAGTCGAAGCGCCCGTTGAGTTGCATCTCATCGCTCGCCCACTTGCGCTTCAGCGTCGCATCGACCGCGATATTGTTCCGATCCGTCGTATCCGAGACCACCTCGGTCGAGAGCGCGAGACGCCCATGGTAAGGGCCGAAAAATTTCCGCACCTTCGCGGTCAGCACGAGCGGCGAGAAGCGTTCCCAGATCGTCACGCGCTCTTCTTCCTCTTTTTCATCCGCCGCATCCTTCGCCTTCTTGTTGGCTTCAGCTACGTTGGCCGCCGCCTTCGCTGGCGTGGTCGCCGCCGGCGCTGCAGCGGGCGGAGCCGGCACGGCGGCCACCGCCGCCGCTGGTTTCGCGGCCACCGGTTTGTCCGCCGGAATCACCACTGCATCCGTCGCCAGCACGCGCAATTCCCCGAAGCGGTCCGCCTTGAAAACGATAAATTCTCCATCGCGCCCGATATAGCGCCCATGCACGCGGTCCCCGTCTTTGTACGCCAGCGTGTCATGCGTCACCACCGTGGCGTCGGCCGCCACCGCCACACCCATCGCTCCGCAACCAGCCAGCATCAAGCCCACGCTCAAGCGCGCATATCCCCAAACTCGTCCAAGTATCATGGGCCTATCGACGCTCATCGCGTGCCGGTGTTTCAAAAAAGTTTGTCATTTTCCGTCCCGGCTCCACGCGATTCATTCCCGCGTTTTTGGCAACGCCTGAGCCGCAGTTTTCCCGTAGCCGCGGGCGTGAGCGAGTGGATCAGGGCACCCGCTGGCGGCAACACGTCGCGCCCCACCACGACGTTGCTCCCCTCCACCCAGGGAGCGCGGGCCTGGCCCGCCCCATCTTTCTCTTTCCTCTTTATCTTAATCTTTCTCTCCATCCGTTCGCGCCTCGATTCTGGTAGCCGCGAGCGCTGCTAGTTAAGGGAACGAGCATTCGTTCGCACTCCATCTTGTCGCTCGCAAAGTCCGCTCCACTCAGCCCACTCGTCGGTTCCTCTCCCCCCGCCCCACTTTCCGCGCGCTTGACCCCTCCCCGGCATGCCGCGAGCTTCGACGCGTCTCATGTCCAGTGCTGCCACACCGACTTTGCCGCGCCCGTCGGTCTTCCTCAGCTATGCTTCCGAAGACCGCACCGCCGCACGCGCGTTGCGCGATGCCTTGGCCGCCACCGGTCTCGAGGTCTGGTACGATGAAAACGAGCTCGGCGGCGGCGACGCGTGGGACCAGAAAATCCGCCGCCAAATCCGCGACTGCGATTACTTCATGCCGATGATCTCGGCCGCCACCGAGAAGCGCAAGGAGGGCTACTTCCGCCGCGAGTGGCGCCTCGCCAGCGAGCGCACGCTCGATATGGCCGACGATGTGATGTTTCTCCTGCCCGTCGTCATCGACGGCACGAGTGAATCCGGCGCGCGCGTGCCCGATAAATTTATGACCGTGCAGTGGCTCCGCCTCCCCGGCGGCCTCGCCACGCCCGCGCTCGAGGCGCTTTGCCGTCGCCTGCTCGCCGGCGAACACACCGCGCCGCCCCGCCCGGCCTTCGCACCCAAGCCCGCCCCCGGCGGCCACCTCCCGCCCACGCTGCCGCCGGCGATGAGCACTCCGCCGCCGGTCACGACGCCGCCTCCGCTCGGCAGCAGCGCGCCCAGCGACGACGCCCAGCACCAAGGCCCGCCGCCCATGCCGCCCTTTCCCCACGCCGGGGAAAAGGGCAACGGCAGTCATGGCCTGAAATACCTCGCCGAGGTGTTTTGGTGGGTCCTCACCGCCGCTCTACTCCTCTTCCGCCGCTCGCCGAAGTGGCTGCGGATCGTCTTTTCCGTCTGGTTCGTCTTCTTCCTCTTCAGCCTGCAGTGCAGCCGAAATAATTCGACGCCCTCGACCCCGACGCGCGCCGCCAAGAAAAAAGACGCCACGCCTCAGGACGCGAAAGACGCCATCGCCGAAGCCACGGAAAAAGCCAAAACCGATCCCAACTTCAAAGCCGAGGATCTCAGCAAACTCGGCGAAGAACTCGCGCGCCGCTTCACCACCGGCATCGAGGCCGCCAAGGCTAAATCCGGCAAGGTCGTGACCGTCATCCCGTTTGCCCTGGGCTTCACCGACCCAGCCACCACGGCCTTTGCCAACGATCTTTTCTCCTCGGTCTACGGCCGCCTCATGACCGCCCAGCCCAGCGGCACCGGCATGAATCCCGAAAAACCCGCCGCATGGACCGATGCCTCCCTCGTCGCCTACGGGAAAAAAGTCCGCGCCGCCTACATCCTCGCCGCCTGCCCCGTGGAGGGCTCGCCCACCGTGCTCTCCCTCCGCCTCGTCCACACCGACGACGGCGTCGTCGCCTGGACCGCCAACTACCCCGCCGACCCCGCGTCCCTCAACGACGTCTCCGCCAAAGTCAGCGACGCCGTCCTCGCCGCCCTCCCCAAAAAATAAAGGAGCGGCGGTTTCCCACCGCCAGAGGCCATCCGCGCATTTTAAGCTAACCCATCGCGGTAGCGATCATCGGGATAACGGCCCATCGACCCTCGGCGCCCACGGCGTCTCGCCCCAACCGCTCCGAGGGTAGGGTCCGACCTCCGGGCGGACCGTCAGGATCCACGCATGACTTGCAGGCTGCATTCGCGCTCAACCCTTTTTGCGCCTTCTAAGCCTCTTTGCGGCTATAAATTAATTTAAGTTCTACAATCTCCCCCTCACCCCAAACACGCCTCCAGCCCCGCCCGCATCCCCGCCTCATCGAGGCCGATGCCGATGAAAACCAGTTCCTGCCGTCGGTCGCCATGCGGCTCCACCCAGCGGGCCCGCGCATTCGCCGGGATCTGCGCCTCGCCGATCACGCCGCTCTCGCGCAGCGCCGCCGCCCACGGACCGATAAATTCCCAGCGCATCACGCCGCCCGCCACCGTGAGAAATCCGATGTCCGCCGCCTGCTCCATCAGCCAGAAAAACCCCTTCGCCCGCAGCAGCCCCGCCGGTCGCTCGCGCTCGAGCCACGCGAAAAACTTTTCCCGCCGCAGCGGCCGCCGCTCCGCAAAAACGAAACTCGTGATGCCATAGTCCGTCTCATGCCGCGCCGACGCTGCCGTGAGCGACGACGCCCCGGGCTTCAGCACCATCCGTCCCGAGCCCACCGACGCACCCGCCTTCGGAGCCGCCGTCGCCACCTCCTGCATCACGCGAATCCACCGCGCCGCCCCCAGCGTCGCACTCGCATCGAAACGCACCCGATCCAGCAGCACCTCACTCGCCACCTGCCCGCGCTCCGCGCGAATGATCTCCGCCCGCGGATTTAGCGCGCGCAAAACGTCCTCCAGCCGCGCCAGCTCCTCCTCGCTCACGAGGTCGCATTTATTCAGCACCAGCACATCCGCGCACTCCGCCTGATCGAGCATCAACTCAAACACCGGCTTCTTAATTCCGCCTCTTTCTCTTTCCTCTTTCTCTTTATTCTTTCTCTCCTCCGATTTCGCGCGCTCCTCCAAAAATCCCCGCGCATCAATCACCGTCACGAGCGAACTCAACTGCGCGAAATCGCTCAGGCTCCGCCAAAACTCATTCCTGCGCACAAAGAGATCCGCCACGCCCCTCGGTTCCGCCACACCCGTCGTCTCCACGATCACGTGATCGTACCTCTCGCCCGCGCACAGCTCCGCGATCGTCTCCGCGAGTTCGTCCTTCACCGAGCAGCACACGCAGCCATTGCCGAGTTCTACCACGCGCTTCGCGCCCGCGCCTTCCACGAGTTGCGCGTCGACATTCACCGCCGCCATATCGTTGACCACCGCCGCCCAACGCCGGCCTTCCGCCTGCGATAACAGGTGGCGTAGCAACGTCGTCTTTCCCGCGCCGAGAAACCCGCTGAGCACCGTCACCGGTGGCCGCGACGTGGAGTTTGGTTCTGCCATGATGGCGTCACGTGAATCAAAACTCCGCGCCGCGTCCAGCGCCGTGCTAATATTTCCACGCTGTTACGACATCGCGCTTGCCGAGGCCGCCCTATTCCGGCGTCGTCGCTGTCGCGTGCGGAAAAACCTCTCCATCGCTGCCCTGCTGTTCGCTTGGCTCTGTGCCAATGGCGCGCTGCTGGACTTCGTGCAGGTCTTCGCGTGGGGCAAGATGTTTTCGGAAAATGCCTGCACCATGAGCGTCACCGCCGCGCTCCAGGCCACCTTCGATCCCGCCCAGGCCTGCGATATCTGCGTGAGCGTCGCCGCTGCCAAGGACTCCACGGAGAAGCAGTCGCCCGCCTCGGTCGAGCGCGCCTCCGCCGAAAAACTCCTGCTCGCGCTGCACGCGCCCGCCCGCCCCTTCTTTATTTCCCCCGCTGCCGATTGGCCCGAGACGCTTGCGAGCGTCGCGCCCTCGCGCACCGAATCCGTCCCCGTCCCGCCCCCGCGCGCCTGAGCGAGGCAGGCCGCCGCCTGCACGCCTTCATCGTCGCATCGCCCCACGCCACACCGGCGTGAGCCGACGCTGATCGACGTTCCTCCATCCGATTTGCCCTCCGGCAAGTCACCCACCGCACGTCCGCGCCTCCGCGCCGCGTGCCCAAACCTCAGGCCGCATCGTGTCCCTCTCCATTTCCCCCCGTCTCCGCGTCTCCCATTCTCCGCGTCTCCGCGTCACCGCGTTTTCGCTCGTCCTCCTCCTCGGCTCCCGCGCCCTTCTCACCGCTCAGTCCGTCCCACCGGCCGCGAATCCCGCCACCACCGAAAAACTCTCCCCGCTCGTCGTCGTCGAAAAGCCTTCGGCCGCCGAAAAATTTCTGCTCCCGCAAGTCACCGAGAGCATCACCGCCACGCGCATCGAGGAGACGGTCAACACCCTCGATACCGAGGACACCGTCAAATACCTCCCGAGCATTTTCCTCCGCAAGCGCAACTACGGCGATACCCAGGCCGTGATGGCCACGCGCACTTGGGGCGTGAGCTCCAGCGCGCGCAGCCTCATCTACGCCGATGGCGCACTGCTCTCCGCGCTCATCGCCAATAACAACTCCATCGGCGGCCCGCGCTGGGGTCTCGTCGCTCCCGCGGAAATCGAGCGCATCGACCTGATTTACGGTCCATTTGCCGCGCAGTACCCCGGCAATTCCATGGGTGCCGTCATGGAAATCACCACGCGCTTCCCGGAAAAAACCGAGGCCTCGCTGCAGCAATCCTTCGCGTTTCAAAATTTCTCGCAATACGCCACGCACGATACCTTCCGCACCGCGCAGACCGCCGCCACCGTCGGCACCCGCGCCGGGAAATTCGCGGTCTGGCTCAGCGCCAATTATCAGGACAGCCACTCGCAGCCGCTCTCCTACGTCACCAACGCGACGTTCCCCACCGGCACGACCGGCGGTTTCGCGGCGAATAACAAAACCGGCGCGCCCGCCCAAGCCGTCGGCGCTTCCGGTCTGCTCCACACGCGGATGACGAATGCGAAGCTCAAGCTCGCCTACGATCTCACCCCCACGCTGCGCGCGATTTACACGCTCGGCGCGTGGCGCAACGAGGCCGATGGCACCGCCGAGACCTATCTGCGCAACACCGCCGGCCAGCCCACCTTCGCCGGCCTCGCCGGTTTCGCCACCGGCACGTCGTCCACCCTCCAAGAGCATTCGTCGCACAGTCTCTCGCTCCGCTCCGATACGCACGGGGCCTTTGACTTCGAAGCCATCGCCACGCTCTACCGCCTCGACCGCGATCGCACGAGCTCACCCACCACCGCCTCCGCGACCACCGCGACTACGCCCTCCCTCGCCCCGGCTGGTCGCGTCGCCATTCTCGGCGGCACCGGCTGGTCCACGCTCGACCTGAAGGGCACGTGGCGCACCAGCGGCAAGCTCGACTCACCCCACGTCGTCACGTTCGGTGTCCACGACGACCGCTACAAACTCTACAACCCCACCTTCACCACCGCCGATTGGACCAACGCCAGCTCGCCCTCCACCGGCATCGCCACCGAGGGCGACGGCACGACCCGCACGCAAGCCGCGTGGGCGCAGGAGGTGTGGACCCTCGACCCGCAGATCAAGCTCACCCTCGGCGCGCGCTACGAAGAGTGGCGCGCCTACGACGGCCTCAACGTCAACGGCACCACCACCGTCCGCCAGCCCACCGTCACCGACCACGGCTTTTCGCCCAAGGCCTCGCTCGCATGGACGCCCAGCTCCGCGTGGCTCGTCACCGCCTCCGTCGCGCAAGCTTACCGCTTCGCCACGCCCGCCGAGCTCTACCAACTCGTCTCCACCGGCACGACGTTCACCTCGCCGAATCCCAATCTGAAACCCGACGACGCCCTCTCCACTGAGCTGAAAATCCAGCGCAATCTCCCCAACGGCCGCGTCCGCCTCTCGCTCTTCCAAGACGATGTGCACGACGCCATCATCTCGCAGTTCAATCCGCTCGTCCCCGGCTCGACGCAGCTCTTTTCCTTTCTCTCCAATGTCGACCACGTCCGCTCGCGCGGCGTCGAGCTCGTCTTCGAGCGCAACAATCTCTTCGTCCCCGATCTCTCGTTCTCCGGCAGCGTGACGTATCTCAATGCCAAGACACTCGCGCTCTCCGGCCGCGCGAGCGCCACCGCCCCGGCGTCCGCCGCCATCGGCAAGAAGCTGCCCAACATTCCCGATTGGCGCGCCGCCTTCGTCTTCACCTATCGCGCGAGCCCGCGCTGGACGTTCACTCTCGCCGGCCGCTACAGCGACAAGCTCTGGACCACCCTCGACAACGCCGATACCAATCCCAACACGTGGCAGGGCTTCGCCGCGTGGTTTGTCGCCGATGTCCGCGCCCACGCCCGCCTCTTGCGCCGCTGGTCCGGCGCACTCGGTATCGACAACGCCCTCGACCGAAAATACTTTGTCTTCCACCCGTTCCCCCAGCGAACCTTTGTCGCCGAGCTGAAATTCGCCCTTTAATAAAACTACCCACCGCAAGTGCCGTCCCAAGTGCCATCGCGAGGAGCGCCCCGCCGAAGCAATCCCTCTGGATCGCCCCGGCGCGCTGCGCTCCTCCTTGTCGGGGCGTCGCTCGTCGACGCCCGCGGGGCGAGGACGGACACCCGTAATTGTCTCTAAGTCAAAAGCCTCAAACCATTTCATAGTTGGTCTTACCGAAAATAATTCTTCCCGCCATGCACCGCCGCCTTCTCGCCGCCCTCCTGTTTGGTCTCGCCCCCGCCGCACTCCTCGCCGCCGACACCAAACCGGCCGAAAAATCCGACACTGTCTCGCGCCACCCGCTGCGTGGCGTGATCACCTTCGTCGATACCCCGCGCTCCGCCTTCATGGTGAAGCACGAAGAAGTGCCGGGCGTGATGCGCGCGATGACCATGATGTTCAAGGTCGACGCCGCGACGCTCAAAGCCTTCAAGTCCGGCGACGCCATCACCGGCCTCATGTCGCGCCAGGGCCCAAGCTGGGTGCTCGAGGATGTTAAGCCCGCCACCGCTTCCGCCGCCCCCGCGCCGAAAAAGTAGCCCGCATGCCGCGCTCCGCTCCCGAGCTCCAGCCCCGCCTGCGCTTCCCGAATGCCGCGCCCACGGCCTTCGGCCCGGGCAAGGCTGAGCTCCTGCGCCACATCGCCGCCACCGGCTCCATCCGCACCGCCGCGAAAGAGCTCGGCATGTCGTACAATCGCGCGTGGCAACTCGTCACTGCCATGAACGTCCTCTTCCGCGCCCCGCTCGTAGCGAGCGTCCGTGGCGGCGGCAGCGGCGGCGGCGCCGCCCTCACCACCCTCGGCGAGGAAGTCCTCACCCGCTACACCCGCATGGAAGCCGCCTGCCGCAAAGCCACCGCCGCCGACTGGGAAGCGCTGTCGGCACTCCTCGCGGAGTAAGGCCCACGGGTAGCGCCGGTCTCCGACCGGCGCATCAGGACGTCCGCCAGTCGTCGCCACCTTCCTTCGCGCGTGACCAGCCAAGAAGCGACAGTCTGGGGTGGACGGCGACCTCCGGGCGCCGTCGGAGGGCGAACGCGAAAATCACAACGGCACTTCGACTCCTGAAGCCGGCGCTCAGAGAACGCCATCCGTCCACGAACCCCGACACTCCTTCCCTAGCTTTCATTCGCTATGCAGTGATTACTGTCTCCGCCCGGCGCACCAGCGCGCCCCCATCCGCCATCGCATCGCTCCTCGCTTAAACTCCAAACGCGCAGCCCAGCCACGGAGCGGCGGTTTGCAACCGCCGCCCCTCGATCCCCGCCCACACCCCGCCGCACTCCCCTGCCGCGCTCCACTGCCTACCGCACCGTTATCCTTGACTAAATATATCGCCAACTGACCCTCCCTCCATGCGATTCAGCCGCTTCCTCCTTCCGCTCGCCCTCGTCATTTCGCTCATCGCCTCCGCCCGCGCCCAAACCGCCGCCCCGAACCCAACCCCGGCCTCACCCACCGCAACCGCGCCCGCTCCCACCTCCGTCTCCATCGCCGCCGCCGCCAATCTCGTCTACGCCCTCGACGCGCTCAACGCCGCCTTTGCCAAAGTCGCCCCCGAACTCAAAGTCACCAGCGCCACTGGCGCCTCCGGCAATCTCGTCGCGCAAATCAAAAACGGCGCGCCCTTCGATATCTTCCTCTCCGCCGACGTCGAATACCCCCAGGCCCTCGTGAAAGCCGGCCAGGCCGACGCCAAGACCCTCACCACCTTCGCCACCGGCCGCCTCGTGCTCTGGACCACGCGCCCCGCCACCGCCGTCGCGCTGAAATCCATTCCCGAAACCGTCCGCGATCCCGCCGTCCAAAAACTTGCCATCGCCAATCGCGACACCGCCCCCTACGGCCGCGCCGCGCAACAGACGCTCGAAAAACTCGGCGCGTGGGCCGACGCGCAGCCCAAGCTCGTCACCGGCGACAACATCACGCAGACCGCGCAATTCGTCGAAACCGGCTCCGCCGATGCCGGCTTCGTCGCCCTCTCGCTCGTGATGTCCCCCAAGCTCAAAGACCGCGGACGCTGGCTCGAAGTCCCCGCCAACCTCCACGCCCCCCTCGACCACGCCGCCGTCATCACCCTGCACGGCGCCACCAACCCCGCCGCCAAACGCTACCTCGATTTCCTCCGCAGCGAGCCCGCGAAGAAAATCTTCCGCGACTTCGGCTACGCCGTGCCGAGCACGAAGTAAGGTGGCTTCAGGTAGGAGCCTGCTTGCAGGCGATGGCTTTGGAGGTGGCTACACCAGCGATCGCCCATCGCTTGCAAGCAAGCTCCCACCTTCAAATCTCCCACGCTCCTGTGCTGTCTGTGTTGTGGGCGGGGTGCCCTCACCCCGCAGGTCATCAGGCACGAAACTGTTTTCGCTGCCCTTTTCACGCAGTGTGACGGCTCCCCGCCCACCACGCGATCCGTCGGAACAACCGCCGCCCCACACTTCCCTCTTGGAGCCCCGCGCCCCACCCTCCAGCATCTCACCGCTTGCCCGATCCCGCCTCCACGATTCTCGGTCTCCCCGCCCCGCTCTGGCAGTCGCTGTGGCTCACGCTGCGCCTTGCCGCGTTGACCACCCTCGTGCTCGGCGTCGTGGGGCTGCCGCTCGCGCACTGGCTCAATACCACGCGCGCCCGCCTCGCCCCCGCCATCGAGACCCTCGTCGCGCTGCCCATCGTGCTCCCGCCGACGGTCATCGGCTTTTACGTGCTCGTCGCCTTTTCGCCTAATCACCCGCCCGGCAGTTGGTGGCGCGACGCCACCGGGGCACCGCTCGCGTTCTCGTTTACCGGCCTCGTGATCGCCTCGGTCTTTTATTCGCTGCCGTTTGCGGTGCAGCCCTTCCAAGCCGCGCTCCGCACCGTCCCGCGCGAGTTGCTCGATGCCGGCACGGCCCTGGGCGCGACGCCCCTCCGCGTTTTCCTTCGCTTGCATGCGCCGCTCGCGTGGCGCGGCATTGCGGCCGGGCTCACGCTCGGGTTCGCGCACACGCTCGGCGAGTTTGGCGTGGTGCTCATGATCGGCGGCTCGATCCCCGGCGTGACCAAGGTCGCGAGCATCGCGCTCTACGATGAGGTGCAGCGCCTCGCGTATTCCGAAGCCCACTCATTTGCCGCCGTGTTGCTCGTGCTCTCCTTCGTCCTCCTCCTCGGCGTGACGCTATCGCAGCGCCGGAGAACATGACCTAGTTTTCCGCCCATGAAACGCCTCGCCGCCCTGTTTCTCCTCGTCGCTCTCAGCCTCACCGCTGCCGAGGAAAAGCCCGCGCCGCCTATCACCTCTGTCGATCTCCCCGCCCCCGCCGGTGCCCGCACCGTCGGCTCATCGTTCACCACCGGCCCCGATGGCACGATCTGGTTAACGTGGGTCGAGGCCGCCGAGAAAAATCTCTCCGCCCCCAAGCCCGCTGCCGGTGAACATCACCACGGCGCCGTCGCGCCCGCGAGCGAGCCCAATACCCTCCGCTTCGCGACCTACGATGCCGCTGCGAAAAAATGGAGCGCCGCCGGCCTCATCGCGAGCCGCACCGATATTCCGCTCAGCTCCGCCGATTTTCCCCAGCTCGTGATTGATGGTCGCGGCACGCTCACTGCCGTCTGGGCCGACGGCCACGGCGGCGCGCTCATGACCTCCTCCTCCGATCGCGGCGCCACGTGGTCCACGCCCACCCCTTGGGCCAAGGAGGGCATCGAGGTCGAAAAATTTTCCTTCGTCCGTCTCGCCGATGGCCGCGTGCTCGCCGCGTGGCTCGATGGTCGCAGCCGCAAAGGCCCCGCGACCAAGGCGCAGCCGCAGCAACTCTACGCGCGCATCCTCGGCGATGCTTCGTCCGATGTGCTCGTCGATCCCTCCGTGTGCGATTGCTGTCAGACCACGCTCACCGCCTTTCCCGATGGTGGCGCGCTCCTCGCCTATCGCGGTCGCACCGAGGACGAGGTGCGCGATATCCGCACCGCGCGTTTTCGTGGCAAAGAGTGGGACGACCCTCGTCCGCTCAATAACGACGATTGGCGCATCGCCGCCTGCCCAATCAATGGCCCCCGCCTCGCCAGCGCCGGTGGTCGCGTCGCCGTCGCGTGGTACACCGGCGCCGACAATGATCCGCGCGTCCTCGCCTCCTACTCGCCCGACGCCGGCACGCGTTTCCTTCTCCCCCTGCGCCTCGATCGCGGCAAGCCCGTCGGTCACGTCGATACGTTGATCCTGCGCGACGGCGCCATCCTCGCCACGTGGCTCGAGACCGACGGCAGCCTCTGGCTCCGCCGCATCACGCCCGACTTCTCCGCCGACGAACCCGTCGCGCTCGCCCCCGCCGGCACGATCTCCCCGAAAGCCAACCCCCGCCTCATGCTCCTGCGCGACTACGCCGGCGGCACCTCCCCCGTGCAGGCACTCATCACTTTTTCCACCGAGTCGGCGCTGCGCACGCTCCTCATCACCGTGCCCGAGGGCGAACTTTTGACCGCTAAAGGCACCTGCGACTGCGCGCCGACGCCTGAGCAGCTCGTCGGCTACGCCATCCGCGGTGCCGTCGCCGGGATGTCCACCGAGCGCGGCACGATCCACGTCGTCCACGAAGAATTGCCCGGCCTCTTTTTCGCCGGCACGCACGAGTTTCACGCCGAGCCCGCCGTGCTCTCCGCCGTGCAACTGGGCCGCCGTTTCTTCGGTCGCATCGAGCAGCGCGACGGCCAATGGTGGCTCTTCGACGTCCGCCTCGCCGGCACGGGCAAACAGTGAGTCGGAACCAGCCGGACAAAGAGTGGTCGCCGTTCTGGTAGCCGCGAGCGCCAGCGAGTGGACGAAAGCACCACTCGCTGGCGCTCGCGGCTACCACTCAGACCAACGGGCCTACCCTCGCAGCCCAATCGATTCACGCCCCCCACACTTGACGCCTCGGGCATAATCGCAACGTTCCGCCCCGCCAACCGTCTGGCTCCTCGTCCGCTTTATGTCGCCCGCGCGCCGCGCCTCCTTCGCCGAATTCTTCCGCCGCCTCTACGCGGCGGGCGGCATTGCGCTCGTCTTTGGCCTGACCGTTTTTGCCGCGAGTCCCGCGCTGCACGACCTGCTGCACGCCGCGACTGAGACCGCGCACGACGACGCCTGTCCCGTCGTCCTCTTTGCGCACGGCGTCGATGTGCCGAGCGCCGCGATCACCGCGCCGCTCCCGCCCGTCGCCCACGCCGTGGCCGCTCCCGCCGTTGCGCGGGAAATTTTCGTCGCCCCTCCCCGCTACCTCCGCCAGCCGGAGCGCGGGCCGCCCGCCCGAGTCTGAGCCGCTTTCGCGGTTAACAGTTGAATCGCATCCGCCGTGCCTGCGCGCACGGCGTTGCTTGCACCCATGCGCCTCCGCCCCGGCGGACCGCTGCTCGTTCCCGTTCAACCCAGACTCATCATGTCCATTTTCCATTCTCCTCGTCTGCCTGTCGCCTCGTCTCTCTCCCTGTCCCTCCTCTGCGCCGCGGTCTCCGTGCGCGCCCAAACCGTTCCCACCGAGCCACCCGCCACTCCGCTCGCCTCCGGCGACGAAATCCGCCACCTCGATCGATTCGTCGTCAGCGCCGGCCCGGATCCGAAGACCTCGTTCGATCTCGCCCAAGGCACCTCCGTGCTCGCCGGCGACGATCTCCGCCGCGCCGCGCAAGCCACGCTCGGCGAAACGCTCTCCTCCCTCCCGGGCGTCAACTCCACGTACTACGGCCCCGGCGCAAGCCGCCCCGTGATTCGCGGCCTCGGCGGCGACCGCGTGCGCATCCTCGGCAATGGCGTCGGCGCGCTCGACGCGTCCAACGTCAGCCCCGATCACAACACCGCCCTCGAGCCGCTTTTCGCCTCGCGCATCGAGGTCCTGCGCGGCCCGAGCACCCTCCTCTACGGCAGCTCCGCCGTCGGCGGCGCGGTCAACGTGATCGACAACCGCATCCCCGATTCCCCCACCGCCGACAGCCTCGGCCACGGCGTCCTCGAGTTGCGCGCCGGCGGCCCGGGCAATGAACGCGCCGCGGTGCTCACCGCGAATGCCGCTCAACAAGGCTTCGCCCTCCAGCTCAACGCCCTCCAGCAATCCTCCTCCGATCTCGACATCCCGGGCTTCGCCCGCATCGACGCCGATGCCCCGGCCGCGCAGCCGCGCGATACGCTCCCCAGCAGCGAAAGCCGCACCTTCAGTGGTTCGCTCGGCAGTTCGTACACGTGGAAGGCCGGCCGCGTCGGCCTCGCCGTCAGCGACTACGAAACCGTCTACGGCGTGCCCACCGGCGACGACCCGCCCACCAGCATCAATCTCAAGCAGAAGCGCCTCGATCTCCTCGCGGAGGTCACGCAGCCGTTTGCGATCTTCCGCGGCGCCAAGGCCCGCCTCGGCCTCGGCGATTACAACCACGCCGAGCTCAGCGGCGGCTCGACCGTCAACACGCTCTTCAAAAATCGCGCGATGGAGGGCCGCATCGAGTTGCCGCACGTCGCCGTCGGCGCGCTCACCGGCACCCTCGGCGTCCAGGGCGCGCGCAGCGATTTCTCCGCCGTCGGCGACGAAGTCGTCACGCCGCCCTCGCTCACGCAGAGCGGCGCGCTCTTCGCGGTCGAGGAATTGAAACTCAGCCCGCTCGCGACGCTCCAGTTCGGCGCGCGCGTCGAGGGCCAGTCGATCCGCCTTGGCGAGGTCGACGCCGGTCTGCCCGCGCTCCCCGGCTACGCCGCGCGCTCCGACCAGACGAAAAAATTCGGCGGCCTGAGCAGCTCGCTCGGCGCGGTCTTTTACCCGGCCAAGGATTGGTCGCTCGGCGTTTCGCTCGCCTACACCGAGCGCCTGCCCACCGCGCAGGAATTATTCTCCAACGGCCCGCACGGCGGCACCGGCGCGTACGAGATCGGCAGCACCAGTCTCGGCGTCGAGCGCTCCCTCGGCCTCGATGTCAGCCTGCGCCGTCGCGTGGGCTTTGTGACCGGCAGTGTGAGCGTCTTCGCCAATCGCTTCTCCGACTACATCTTCGAGTCTGAGCTGCCCGCCAACGCCATTCCCGTCGCCAACAATCCCGATGGCCTCACGCCGTATCGCTTCATCGCGAAAGACGCGCGCTTCTACGGCGCGGAGAGCGAGCTCATCTTTCACGTCTACGAGCACGACGCGCAGCACGTGCACCTCACGCTGCTCGCCGACACCGTGCGCGCGACCCAGACGACCGACGACGAAGCCCTCCCGCGCACGCCGCCCCTGCGCTTCGGCGCGAAGCTCGACTATCAGGACGGCACGTGGACCACGGGCCTCGATGTCCAGCGCGTCACCGCGCAAGATCGCATCGCGCCCAGCGAAACGCCCACCGCCGCCTACACCCTCGTCAACGCCCACGTGAGCTACCTGCTCGCCACCGGCGCGAGCGGCGTGAGCTACGAATTCTTCGCGCGCGGCAACAACCTCGGCAACGTCGTCGCCCGCGATCACAGCTCCTTCCTCAAAGATTTCGCGCCGCTCCCGGGCCGCGGCGTCCTCTTTGGCGTGCGGGTTAATTTCTAACCCGCCCCGCCGCACACCACGGGTGGCGCGGGTTTAATAAAACCCTCGTCCGCGTCCACAACCGCGGCTCCCCGCGCCACCCGTGCAATTTCCCGCGCCACGAAATTTTTACCGGTCGCCGTCTCACCTCCACGTCCCACTGCAATCACGCCTCAGAGGGTAGGGCCCGACCTCCGGGCGGGCCGTCGTGCGAATACCTTATGCGATTCGTATCCGATTTTTGGGTACGCGGCTCCCGACGGCCCGCCCGGAGGTCGAGCCCTACCCCATGAGCCTTGCCGTCGGCTTTAACCCCAAAGGGTAGACCGGCGCGTTAGGCCTAACGCGCTAACCTTTCTGACGTCCCCTCAGCTCTTCGCCTCACCCGTCGCCAATTTTTCCCCCGCCGCGATGCTCTTCACCACCTCCTGCGCCGCCACGAGGCCGAAGGCTGCCGTCACAAAAACGGCGGTGCCAAATCCGGTCGCGCAGTCGAGTCGCAGATTGGTCCCCGGCTCGGGCTCCTTGGAACAGGTGCCGTCCGCCCAGGGATAGAGCGGCGTCTCGGGCGACCAGACGGAGCGTACGCCCCAGTCCGCAAAACCGCGGTCCTCACCGGCGGCAAACCCGTGGTAGCGGCGCAGTTTTTTTCGCACCTGCCGCAGCAAGTCATCTCCGATCGCCAACCCCAAATCGCTGGTGCGAATCTGCGTGGCATCGGATTTCCCTCCCGCGCCGCCGGAAGTGATGACCGGCAGGTTGCGCTTCAGGCATTCGGCAATGAGCAGGGCCTTGTTGGGCACGGCGTCGACGGCATCGACCACGAAGGAAAACCGCTCCGCCAACAGCCGCTCCGCCGAAGCCGCGGTGAAAAATTCCGTCACCGTCGTCACGCGACATGCCGGGTTGATGAGGCGCACGCGCTCCGCGATGGCCTCGACTTTGGGGCGGCCCACATTGCCGTCCAGCGCGGGAAGCTGGCGGTTGATGTTGCTCACGCACACATCGTCGAGGTCGATGAGCGTGAGCGCACCGACGCCGCTGCGCGCGAGGCCTTCGACGGCCCACGAACCGACTCCGCCCACACCCACGACGCACACGTGCGCCGCGTGCAGACGCGCCAAGCCCTCGCGGCCAAACAGCCGCCCCACTCCGCTAAAGCGATCGAGATAATCGTCCGTCATTTCTGCAACGGCGGTCTATGCCCTCCGTTGCAGGGTGACGTCAAACCTCCATCTCGCTCACTTCTTGTCGACCAACCGCTTCACCTCGTCCTCGAGCTGCTGCTGGTTGCCGGTCTGCTGGTTGTGGCGCACGAACATGCCTTTCTTGTCGAGCATCACGACGGCCGGGGCCTTGGTCACATTGAGTTTCCCGGCCCATTCGTTTTTCGCTTCCTTGCCGTCGAAGTGCACGGGCCAGCTAATTTTGTTGTCCTTGATAAATTTGGCCACCTTCTCGCGGTCCGCTTCCTTGTCGAAGGAGACGCCGATGATTTCCATGTTCTTCTTATAGAACGACTGCACCTGCTTCATCGCATCGATCATCTTCACGGTGTTATCGCTCGTGCCGCTCCAGATCACGATGGCCACGACTTTGCCGCGCAGGGACGCGAGATCGACAGCCTTGCCGTCCATGGCGGTAAACTTGAGGTCGTACGGGACCTTCTTCACCTCGACGAAGTTGAGTTCGTAACGCGCCATATCCACCACGCCCTTTTCCTTGTGGGTCAGGAGCTTTTTCAAGTGGGTTTCGTGCGCGTTGGGATTGGCGACCGCGAGGATCTCGCAGTACGATTGCTCGCGGTCTTTGATGAAGCGACCGCCGCCGGGCGTCTCAGCCAGCAGGTCGATCTTCTCGCGGAGGTTGAGCATGTTTTCTTTCGTGATCGCATCGCGGGTCTCGAAGTCGATCGCCGCCGCCTCGACGGCCACGAGCATGGCCTTCGCATCATCGCTCACGCCCTCTTTGTAGCGCAGGTTCGTCACTTCAAATTTGAGCTGCGCGATGTAGGCGCTGCGATACGCCGCGAGCTTTTTGTCCGTGATCGATTTGGCGAAGGTCGAGAGATCCTTCACGGCGCCATTGGCGCGGGAGTGTGTGGGATACGCGATGAGGTACGCGAAGCCCGCATCGATCACCTGCTTAAAGCGCTCCTGGGAAATCTTCGCTTCTTTGTCGTTGTAGATTTTGTAGAACGCCTCGGCCGCGAGATCGGCCGGAGTTTTTTCGGCAGTCTTGCCGGCCGGGGCCTTGGCCGCCGGGGCTTGAGCGGATGCGCCGCCCGCGAATACCGATGCCATCAACGCCACCAAGATCAGTCGTGTTTTCATAGGGTAAGAAGAGTAAGGTAACAACCCCAACGTACGCTCGGAGACCCGCTGGGCAAGACGTCATTCCCAGAATCGAAAACTTTCCGTGTCCTCGCGTTTCCGCGCTCAGGCGCTAGGGTCCAATTTCGCATCCCCCCACACCTCGTTCCCCATGCGCCCTTTCCAAAGTTACCTCATCTCTTGGTCGCTCGCGGCCGGCCTGTCCGCCTCGGCCTTCGCGCAGATCGCCCCGCCCACCGCCTCGCCGACCCTCACGGCCCCCGCACCCGGGACGGCGAGCCCGCCTCCGGCGACTTCGGCCCCTGCCCCCAGCGAAGAGGGCTTCGTCTCGATCTTCGACGGCAAGACTCTCTCCGGCTGGGACGGCGATCCGAAGTACTGGCGCGTCGAGTCGGGCACCATCGTGGGCGAGATCACCCCGGAGACGATCGTGAAGCGCAATACCTTCCTCATCTGGCGCGGTGGCCAGCCCGCTGATTTCGAACTCAAGGTCGAGTATCGCATCTCTGCGCAGGGCAACAGCGGGATCAACTACCGCAGCGTCGAATTAACCGATGCCACCTTTTCACTCGCTGGCTACCAAGCCGACATCGACGGCCAGACGCGCAACAAGCCCCCGCTCCGCCACACCGGCCAGAACTACGAAGAGCGAGGCCGCACCTTTCTTGCGCGACGCGGCGAGTACGTCCGCGTCAACGAAAACGCAAAGCCCACCGTGGTCGCCTCGCTCGGTGACACCAAGGCCCTCGAGGGCTTCATCAAAAGCGACGATTGGAACGAGGTGCACATCATCGCCCGCGGTCGCTTCCTCACGCATATTTTTAACGGCCACGTCATGAGCATCGTCGTCGATGACGATGCCACCCACCGCCGCGCCGACGGCCTGATCGGCGTCCAAGTCCACGTCGGCCCACCCATGAAGGTGGAATTTCGCAACGTTCGCTTGAAGACACTGTAGCCCAAGCGCTGAGGGCGGCTCATCGCTATTTTCGCGACCGTCGCCTCGCCTCACCTCGACACCATACTCGACGCACCTAGCTGCGTTCTTATATACGATACGTTGCGTGATCGATCCGACCAAAGAAGAGCTTCAGCCATTCAATCCCCGCGACGCCAGCTACCGTCGCAAGCTCTGGGTGCGGGTCGTCACGCCTGACAAGGTCTGGCATCATATCTTTTGGGGCCGCGTCATGGCCGCCTTTCTCGCCGGCACGATTGTGCTCTGGGCTTTCCTCGCTGGTTGCGCATGGGCCTTTGTTAAATTTCAGCGCGGCTACGACGAGGTCAGCTACCTCGATCTCGCATTCTACCCGCTGCGCCAGGAGGAATACCGCACCGGCATCGGCCGCTACTACATCAAGCGTGGTCAGGAAGAGATGGAGAAGAAGAACTGGCGCGAAGGTTATAGCTTGCTCCAGATCGGCGTCGCCCGCGTCCCCGATGACGTGACGGCCCGGCGCCTGCTCGCGTACACCCAAGTCCGCTTCGGCCGCACCGATCTCGCCATCGCCACGCTCAGCGAGGGCACCGAGCGACCCAATACCGACATCGAGTATTTCAAGCTGCTTTGCACCTTGCTGCTCGAAACCCATGAGGACGAAAAGCTGATCCTGCTCGCGAAAAAAATCCTCCCGCCCACGCCGGACACCATCCTCGTTCACCAGTATCTCGCCCTGCAGATGGCCACGGCGCACTACGAGCGCGGGCGCTACGACGAGGCCGAGCGCATTGTGGCCGACTGGCGCCTTGAGCGCTCGCTCGAGGGCTCCATTTTGATCGCCGGGTGCAATTGGGAGCGCGGCTATCCCGATCTCGCCATGCTGCGGCTCGACGGCGAGATCGCGCGTTTCCCCAAGCGCGACGAACTCTACCTCGCCCTCGTCCGCTACCATCGCGAGCTCGGTCACACCGAAGAGGCCCGCCGTTACGCGCTGCTGCGCCATTTCAACGACCCCACCAGCCCCGGCCCGCGCATCGACATGCTCCACACCTATCACGCGGCCAGCGATCAGGCTGCAGAGACGCGAGAGATCGAGACCTACTTCACCGATTTCTCCGGCGATGCCCGTGCGCTGCTGCTCCTGGCATCCTTTGCCTCCGATACCGCCAATCCCGCCCTCGCCGACCGCCTCGTCACCCTCGCCCGCGAGCGCACCTACGCGACCGCCCCCTTCATGCTGACCAAAGCCCAGGCCCTGATCGCCGTGCAGAACTACGCCGCGGCCTTGGAAGTCACGCAGCAAGCGCTGAGCAACGCCGTCGAGCCCAAGGACTACGTGACCTCCGCGTTGAGCGGAATCCGCTGCCTCGCCCTCTTCGGCCTGCGCGAAACATCCCGCGCCGAGCTGATGCTCAACGCATTTCTCAGCCAGGCCAATCTCCGCGCCAGTGATGCCCTCTCCCTCGCGAAACAGCTCAGCTTGCTCGGCGCCACCGCCCAAGCCCGCGCCGTCTTGGAACGCACCATCGTCGTCAACTCGCTCAACCAAACCGCCCTCGCGGAACTCCTTCGCATCGACTCCGAGACCGGCAATCGCGCCAAGCTCGCCGAAAACCTCCCGCGCTACCTCGCCATGCGCAAACCCTCGCGCCCCCTGCTCGAGGAAATCCTCCTGCGACTAGACCAGTCCACCGACGCCCCCCTGCGCGAGGAACTCCGCGAAGCCATCAAGCGCGCCAGCGCCTCGCCCGCGCCTTGACCGGGGGCGGTCGGACTCACCAATCTTTCAGCACCGACCATGCGTGCCCTGCTGCTTTTCCTAGCTTTGGTGGCCGCCACGGGATCTCAGGCCTCTGAGGAGGCGGTGAGAGCGTTTATTCGCATGTCGTTCGCCACGTCCGGTAGGTTTGGTATCCCTAAGGTGTTCGAATTTCTACCGAACAAAATAACCGACAGCAAATTCCCTGACGTGCTGTTTGTCTCCCGTGACTATGCAGTTTCCGTGACCGGGGAGCGAAAAACTACGACAACTTGTTATCTTTTCTCCAAGGCCGATCATACGCTCCGGCCGTCAGATATCACATTGGAAGAATTCACGACCCGCTACGGCATGAACACCCTTCCGGATCCTCAAGATCATGCAGCTTTGGCGATTAGGAGGCAGGCGAATGCACACGTCATCTTGATCGAACAGGAAGAGTCAGGCTATTCATTCAACGTCGGCTACTATCGCTGCAATAACACGATTGGATTTATTAAGCG
The DNA here is from genome assembly GCA_965227745.1 of Opitutaceae bacterium. Classification (GTDB taxonomy): domain Bacteria; phylum Verrucomicrobiota; class Verrucomicrobiia; order Opitutales; family Opitutaceae; genus GAS368. The sequence continues at coordinate 3,250,448 of OZ245769.1, forward strand.
CGATCCCCTGACCTCCGAACTTAAGGTCGCGAACTCGATGTTCAACTGCTGCTTCTAGCTCCGGGTCGCAAATTCAGCGCCCGACCTCACCCCTCAATCCCAAAGACCGCCTTCACGTAATTATCCACGCTGAAGGGCTGGAGGTCTTCCTCTTTTTCGCCGAGGCCGAGGAAGTAGATCGGGATCTTGAGCTGGCGGTAAATACCCACGAGTGCGCCGCCGCGGCTGGTGCCGTCGAGCTTCGTCACAACGAGACCCGTGAGGCCGAAGCTCTGGTGAAACACGCGGGCTTGCTCGATGGAATTACTGCCGAGCGAGCCATCGACCACGAGCCAGCGGTGCTGGGGCGCGGTGGGATCGTTCTTCTGGAGCACGCGGCGGATTTTCGCCAGCTCCTCCATCAGATTCGACTTTGTGTGCAGGCGGCCGGCGGTGTCGACGATGAGGAAATCGCTGCCGCGCGACTTCGCGGCCTTCCACGCATCAAAGGCCACGGCGGCGGAATCCGCGCCGGTGTGGCTCGAGACGATGTCCAGCTTGAGGCGAGTGGCCCACGATTTAAGCTGCTCGACGGCGGCGGCGCGGAAGGTATCGCAGGCGGCGAGCGTTACGGTCTTGCCCTCCTGCGTGAGCTTCCAGCCGAGCTTGGCCGTGGTCGTGGTCTTGCCCGAGCCATTGACGCCGATCATGGCGATCACGGTCGGAGCCGAGGCGGCGGGCGTGAGCTGGCCCTCGGCGCCGGCGAGCACGCGCTTCAGCACGGCGGCGCCGATGGCGGCGGCCTGCTGGCCGTGCAGCGTCTTGTCCTTTTTGTACGCGGCCTTGATCTCGGTGAGAATCTCCTCGGTCGTTTCGACGCCGAAGTCTGCCGTGTAGAGCGCTTCTTCGAGCGTCTCAAGCGAGGAGGCGTCGATCGGCTTCGCGCCGAAGATCGCCGCCGTCTTCGCCGCGATGGCGGAGACGGTTTTAGCGAGACCCTCCTTGAATTTTTTAAAGAGACCGAACACAGGTCACTCCGCCTTGCGCGCATCGCGCCCGAGTTGATCTTTCAAGCGGTCGAGGATGCCGTTGATGAACCGCTTGGCGTCGGCGTTGGAAAATTGTTTCGAGAGATCGATCGCCTCGTTGATCGAGACGACGGGCGGGATGTCCTTGCGAAAAACCATCTCGAACATCGCGAGGCGGAGGATCGCGAGGTCGATCTTCGCGATGCGGTCGAACTCCCAGTTATGCGCCAGCGCCTTGATGCGGGAGTCGATGTCCGCGATATTGTCGATCACGCCGTGGATGAGTTCCTCGCCGAACGCGTAGTGCTCGCGCGGCATCTCGCAGCTCTCGAAGAAAGTCACGAGGTCGTTCGCCAGATTCGTCGGCGAATTCATGCTCCACGCATAGATGTACTGCAGGGCGGCGACGCGACCATCGCGACGCTGGGCAAACAAGGCTTTGCTCATCGGGAATACTTTCGTTTGAGGGCGGCCATTTCGAGCACAGCCTGCGCGAATTCGGCGCCGCGGTCGATCTTGCCCGTGGTGCGGGCCTCGGCCTGCGCGCGAGTGTTGGCGACGATCACGCCGTTGATGACAGGAGTGTTGAGCTCGAGGGCGAGCGTCTGCAACGCGTGGGAAACGCTCTCGCCGACCATCTCGTGGTGATTCGTATCGCCGCCGATCAGGACCCCGAGACCGACCACGCAATCGGGCTTCACCTTGCGCGCCAGCAGCGCGGCGGCGATGGGCACCTCGTGAGAACCGGGCACGCGGGCCACCGAGAGATTTTTCTCCTTCACTCCCGCCGCCTTCAACCCGGCCAGCACGCGTTCAAGCAGTGCGTCCGCCAAGTCCTCATTATAACGCGCCGCCACCACGGCAACGCGATACGCGGCACCACTGGCAGCTTGGACTGAAGGACGGGCGAGACTCATGGAAGGGTCAGCACAACCTACCCAGCGTATGGCGCAACAGGAAATCTTCCTTAGGTCTTTTAACCCCGAAGGTCGCGAACAGGGCGCGGAGGTCGGTTCGCGACGTCATAACGATAGCGATGAGCGAGAAACTTGATTGGAACAAGAAGGCCGGAAAATTCACCCGAGCGCACGAGCATCGCCTTCGCGTCTCGTCGCGACCTTCGCGGTTAAAAATCAGAGCGAAACGTGCTCCACGATTTCCAAGCCGTAACCGTCGAGCGCCACGACCTTGCGCGTGCTGTTGGAAAGGAGGCGGATTTTGCTCAGGCCCAGTTCGACCAAGATCTGCGCGCCCGTGCCGTAGTCGCGGAAATCCATCGGCGGCGGCGCTTCGCCCGGCTTGGCCATCAGGCGGCGGAGCAGCACGTCACCGGGATTGGCCGGCTCCATGTAGAGCACGACCCCGCGTCCGGCTTTGGCGATGGCCGCGAGGGACGATTCCAGGACATGGTGGCTGCCCGTGCCCTTGGCGCGAAAGACGTCGCTCAGCACATTCTCGCTGTGCACGCGCACGAGCGTCGGCTCGGGGCCGGGGGTGCCCATGACGAGCGCGAGGTGGTGGCGGCCATCGAGCTTCGAGCGAAAAACGTGTAGGGTAAATTCGCCAAACTCCGAGGGAAACGGCTTCGCCGTCACGCGCTCGACGAGATGATCGCGCCGTGCGCGGTACTCGATCAGGGCCGCAATCGAGATCATCTTCAGGCCGAATTTTTTTCCAAATTCGATCAACTCCGGCATGCGCTGCACGGAGCCGTCGTCATTCACCAGTTCGCACAACACCCCGGCGGGTGGAAGCCCCGCCAGCACCGCGAGATCGACCGCAGCCTCCGTGTGGCCCGCGCGCTCGAGCACGCCGCCGGGGCGCGCGCGCAGGGGAAACACATGGCCGGGCTGCACCAGTTGCTCGGGGAGCGTCGCCTTGTCCGCCAGCAGGCGAATCGTTTGCGTCCGATCATACGCGCTGATGCCGGTCGTGATCCCATCCGCCGCGTCCACGCTGACGGTGAAATCCGTGCGCTGCACCTCGCGATTCTGTTGCACCATCGGCCCGAGGCCGAGGCGGCGCAGTTGATGCTCCACGGTCGGCACGCACACGATGCCGCTGCAGTAGCGGATCATCATATTGACGGTCTCCGGCGTCGCCTTCGAAGCGGCCATGATCAAATCGCCCTCGTTCTCCCGGCTCTCGTCGTCGGTCACGATCACGAGTTTCCCCGCGGCGACATCGGCGATGGCGGCCTCTACGGAATCAAAGGGTGCGGTGGTGCAGGCGCTCATGAAAACTGGAGGGTGGAACGTCGCGCGCCCCGCCCGCGCTGTCAACCCGCCGACGCACCCTGCCGCCTCACGGCGATTTGAAATCCACCGTGAAATTCTCGACCGGCGCGTCGTCGCCCTCGCCCTTGATGAGGGTGATGAACAGTTTGAACGAGTACGGCGGCTTCACGATTTTCTCCGAGGCAAACGTGCCCACGCCCTCGCTCGGCGTCAGGAGCGTGCGCTCGGGATTCTTCTGGTACTGCACATTCCAGCGCAGTGCGACCTTGGTAAAATCCGCCGCCACGGGATTCTTCGTCGCATTGTAGGCCCGCAGTTTAAAAATGCCGTTGACGATCTGCACCCCGATGAAGCCCTCGCCGCGCGCGATCTCCATGCCATCGATCTTGCCGATCTTCACTTCCTTCTTCTTCGCGTCGGCTTTTTTCTTCGCCTCGTCCTTCTTCGCCGCAGACGGGGATGCGGGAGCGGAGGGCTTCTTGGCATCGGGAACCGCGGTCGTCTGCGCCAAGCCAGCTGCGGCCCATGCCAGCGTCAGGCCCAGCAACGCCGTCGGTTTGAATTTCATGGAGACGAAGGTAGTTTATCTTCCGGACCGCGCAAGCCACGAGCACTGCGTGACTAGGATTCAAACTTCTTTCACGCCGACGGTCGAGTTCGCCTCACTTGACTAGAATCATCAAAGCCCTGACTCTCCAACCCATGACGCTCCTGGCGATCAAACGACAAATGGACCGGCTCAGTGCGCGGGAATTAAAGGAACTCCAAGCCCATTTGATTCGCCTCAGACATGGCACAACCGAGTGGAAACGCTCCACCGCCAAAAAGATTCGCGCGGTGCAAGCCGGCCGTTTTGTGACCGCCGAAGAAATCGAAGCCCGCATCGCACGTGGGTGAACTCACTCGCTATCGCGTCGTGTTCGATGAAGAGGCCAGCGAATACTTCGTCGGCCAGACCAAGAAGAGATGTCGCAAGCTGCTCGACATCACGTACGCCATCGCCGCGACTCCCTTTGCCGAACCCGACTATTTTCTGGCTGACGCGGAGGGCCGAAAAATAGCCCACGTGATAACAGAAGGCTATGCGATCAGCTACTGGGTCGATGCTCCGGCCAAGCGGATCGTCATTACCGAAATCGAGTTTGCCGACTAATCGACTGGCTACCCGCTTGCTCTATGCGGTGGGCGGTACGCGTCGCGCCGCCACTTTCAGTTCCTTCCACCGCGCCAATCGATCGGCGATCTTGGCCTCCCAACCGACGGCCTTGGGCGTGTAGAGCGTGAGCGGCTGCTCGAGGAAATCCTGGCCGGAAATATTCTCCGGGTAGTCGTGCGAGTAGCGGTAGCCCTTGCCGTGGCCATTGGCCTTGCTGGCTTTCCCGCTTTTGTCGCGGAGCGGAAGCGGCACGGGCTGCACGGGGGCGGTCTTGAGCGCGCCGTGGGCGGCGGCGAGCGCGAGGGTGGCGGTGTTACTCTTCGGCGCGGTCGCGATGTAGAGCGTGGCGTGCGCGAGCGTCAGCTCGGCCTCGGGTAAGCCGATGAAGTCGCAGGCGTGATGCGCCGCGACCGTCAGCGGCAAGGCCTGGGGATCGGCGAGGCCGACGTCCTCGCTGGCGAGGATCACGAGACGTCGCGCGATAAAGCGCGGGTCTTCGCCGCCGGCCAGCATCTTGGCGAGCCAGTACATCGCCGCATCGGGATCGCTGCCACGGCAGCTTTTGATAAAGGCCGAGATCGTATCGTAGTGCTCGTCTTCGTCGGCGTCGTAGCGGATGCGGCGCTCGCGGGCGAAGACCTCGAGGTCCGCCGCCGTGAGTTCCGCGCGCTCGGGCAGGCCGAGCACCAGCACCTCGAGGGCATTGAGCGCGCGGCGGAGATCGCCGTCGCACAGCACCGCGAGATCGGCGAGGATCTTTTCATCCGCCGTCACGCCGCGCGCGCCGAGCCCGCGCTCGGTATCGGCGAGGGCGTTTTTCAGCACGCCCGCGACGGCCTCCGTCGGCAAGGGCTCGAGGCGGAAGAGGTGGCTGCGCGACAGCAGCGGCGGGTTGACGTAAAAACCGGGGTTGTGCGTCGTCGCGCCGATCAAGCGCACGGTGCCCTCCTCGACATCGGGGAGCAGCAGGTCCTGCTGCGATTTGTTAAAGCGATGCAGCTCGTCGATGAAGAGGATCGTCGCGGCTTCGGGCCGGCGGCGGGCGGCCGCGAGGATTTCGCGGAGCTCGGCCACGTTCGACATCACGGCATTGATGCGCACGAAGCGGCTCTTGGTCTCCCGCGCGATGGCCTCAGCGATGCTGGTCTTGCCGCAGCCGGGCGGACCGTAAAACAGCAGCGACCCAAAGCGATTTTGCGCCACGAGGCGCGGGAGCAGGCTGCCGGGCTTGAGAATGTGCTCCTGCCCCACGACCTCCGCCAGGCTGCGGGGGCGCATGCGGGCCGCGAGCGGCTGATGCGTCGACGCCGGCTTTTCCGACGGTGCTTCCGCTGGAGCTTTCGGGGGCTCCTCGGCGAAGAGATCGGGTTGGTCAGGCGGGCACATGGCAGCCGCTACCCATGCACCTGAAAGCGTCCCGATGCAAAGCCCGGAAACGAAATCCTGCGCCGCCACGCAAAAGGGATGGTCAACCGTCGCCACCCATGGTTTTCAGGAATGAGCATGACCAGCCGCAACCTCGGACACCGCGCGCCCCTGTTGTGGCTCGTGGTGCCCTTCATTGCCGGGCTGACCGTCGGGAAGCTCGGCGATTTTGCACCGCTCCCGTGGCTGCTCGCGGCCGCACTGGGCTGCGGCCTGATCGCCATTGCCGTGTGCCGTCGCTCGCCTCGCGGGTGGGGTGCCGCGCTGGCTGCGTCGATGATCCTCGCCGGCACGGCGAGCTACACGCTGCATCGCGCCCGCACCGCCGCCTGGAGCACCTGGGCGGTGCGCGAGGCTCGCACGGTGATCAAAATCGACCGCGTCTTTTCGTCATCGATCCAGGGCCGCGCCAGTGGTCTCGCCACCATCGTCCGCACCGACGACCACCTGCGCGAACTCGCCGGGCAGCACATCTATTTTTCCCTCACCCTGCGGAAAGGCGAAGCCGCACCCATCCGCAGCGCCGTGCTCGCCATGCGCGGCGTATTGGAAATCGTGCCGCGCGATCCGCCGGCGGATTCCTTCGAGGGGTACTTGGCCGGCGCGGGAGTAAATTTCCGCCTGCGTCGCGGCCAGGTCCTGAGCGTCGAGCAATCGGCCAACGCCTACTACCGCTTCTGCGCCGCCGCGGCGGAAAAATTCGGCCACACGCTCACTCTGGGCATCGGCGAAACGTACCCGCGCCTCGCCGGCCTGCTGCGCGCGATGATGCTCGGCGAGACGCATGAGCTGAGCACCGAGCAGCGCACGCTGTTTATGCAGAGCGGCACGATGCACCTCTTCGCGATCAGCGGGCTCAATATTGGCGTCATCGCCGGAGCCCTCCTGGTCATTTTGCGCTGGCTGCGCCTGCCATCGTGGGCGCAGTTCGCGGTTTCGACGACGTTGCTCTGGCTGTTCGTCGATATCACCGGCGCTTCGCCCTCCGCGATCCGCGCCTTTGTGATGGCGACGTTTGTGCAGGGGGCGTTTGTCTTGCGTCGTCCGGCGAATCCCATCGCCGCGCTCGTGGCCTCGGCCTTTGCGGTGTTGCTGATCGCGCCGCTGCAGGTCTTCAGCGCGAGTTTCCTGATGAGCTACGCGATCGTGGCCGCGCTGTTTCTCCTCGGCGGGCCGCTTAGCGAGGCGTGGCAGGAGCGATGGAAACCGTGGCGCGATTTTCCGGAGGTCACGTGGGTGTGGTGGCAGCGCGCGACCGCGAAAGTCTGGCATGCGGGAGCCGTCGCCGCCGCGGTCGGCGTGGCGTCGACCCTCGTCGGCCTGCTCACCGGCGTGCAATATTTCCGCCTGCTCACGCCGGGCTCGCTGTTCACCAATATCCTCCTCATCCCGACCGCCGGCGCCGCCACCTTGGGCGGATTCGCTTCGTTGCTGTGCGGGTTGGTCGGGTTTGTTCCCGGGGCCATCGCGTGCAACTATGTCTCCGCCGCGCTGATGGGGTTAATTGAACTCCTCGTCAGGCTAAGCGTGCAGGTGCCGGGCTCATCGCTCGCCGCGAAATTCTCCGCCGCGTGGATCGGGCCGGTGTCGCTGGCCGTGCTGCTCGCGGTGATGGTCGCCGGCTATGCCGGAAACTGGCAGCGGCGCGCGACCGGATGGTGGGCGCCCTTTACCGTCGTCGCCGTGGTCTTGATCTTCGGCGTGAACTACGGCGAGTGAGGCGGGCAAAAAATTCGCGTGTCTTCCGCGCCGATGGCGGACAGTTTCATCAACCATGAAAAGCGCCTACGAACTCGCGATGGAACGCCTCGCCAAAGCCGACCCCGCCGGCAACAAGCCCCTCACTGCCGAGCAAAAGGAACGCCTCGCCGACATCGACCGCCTCTACAAGGGCAAGCTGGCCGAGCGCGAAATCTTCCTGAAGAAGCAACTCAACGAGGCTTGGTCCGCGCAAAACGCGGAGGAGGTCGACAAAATCCAGAAGCAACTCGTCAGCGAGCGCGCCGTCATCGAGGAAGATCGCGAAGCCGAAAAAGAGCGCGTGCGCCGCGGGAAGTAATCCATCAGCCGCTACACCAAGCTCAGGCAAACTCGAAATCCGCCCAGACGGCGTGGTGGTCGCTGGAGGGCGTGGGCACCACGGCGTGCGCCACGGGACGCAGCGGAGCGTTGTAGAAAATATGGTCGAGCACGAAGGGCCGGCGGCGCCAAGTGATCTCGCTGTCCTGCACCGTCGCGAAGCCCTGCTTCGCAAATTGCGCAATCAGGGTCTTGTGTTTGCTGACGTTAAAGTCGCCCGTGAGGATCGTCGGGCCTTTCGCGGCAGCGAGTTGCTCGGCGATCAGATTACGCTGCCCCGGGTGTTTCTGGCTGCTTGAGCCGAGCATGAAAAACGCGAGGAGGTGCGTATTGAGGAGGCGCAGGTCGCGGCCTTGGACGGTCGTCGTGGCCCCGATGAGCAAGCGGTCGGTGGGCGTGGTCTTGCGACCGAAAAACTCAAACTCGATGGCCGGCGAGGGCAAATCGATGCGCAGGGTCTGCTGGAGCGGAGTGCGGGAAAAGATCGCGAGGCCGAGGCCAAAGGGCAGCTCGCGCTCGTCGGCCTTAGGGTACGAAAAGAAACCGTCGTAGCCCTTGAGCGCCTCCTGCAGGCGGGTGAAGTTGGGCGGAGGCTGAAATTGCACGCCGCCGGGCAGGGCCTGCTCCACCTCTTGGAGCATGATAATGTCGGCCTCGTGGCGGCGAATTTCCTCCAGGGCAGCCTCCAGCCGGATGGGCGCGCGATCGGGATAGGTGTCATCCCAGATCTGGCCAAACTGCATGTTGAACTGGAGGACGCGAAACTTGCTCATCGAGGGCTGGAGGGGCGCGACATCGTTACTTGGTCAGCACGTCGGCCTTGCCGGCGGCAGGGGTGACCGGGGCGGCTCCAAGGGCGGTGGAGGTTTCAGTTGAGTTTTTGCGAAACACGAAGCGGTTGATTTTGCCGGTGGTCGTTTTGTCGAGGGCGGGAAAGCGCGCCATGTTGGTGGCGCTCGCGGAGCTGAGGCTGTCCTGATACTTGGTCACCGTCGGCGGCTTCTTGGTGTCGTCGGCGGTCGAAATTGTTGATTCGCGGCCATTGAAGCCGCTCTTCGGTTGCTCGATGACTTCAGGGCGATGCGACTCTTTTTCGCGGATGTTTTTGTCGCGGGTCTCCGTCACGTCGACGGCGGCGCGACGATCACCCACGGCGGCGGGTTTCTTCTCCACCGGGGTCTTCTCAAATCGCTTTTCCTGCACCGTGGCATTGGCCTCCGGGGATTTCTTCTCCGGGGTGACGCTGGCCGCGGGGGTATAGGGCGAGTTGCGCTGCGTATAGTCGACCGGCGTCGTGGCGTCTGCCGCGCGCGAAGGGTCGAGACCGATCAAGGTCAGACTCGCGAGGACGATAAGGCCGGGCAACTTCATGACGAAGAGTCGAAAAAGAGGATGATTTGCCTATAAATTGCGGCAAACCAATTATTCCGGCGATCCGACGCCGGAAGCACGGCAGCCCTTACTCCTTCTGTTTATGGCCGAGACCGAGGAAGAAGAGCATCGTCGCCGTCACCAACATCGAACAGGAGAGGATGGCGACGCCGACCGAATAGGAGCCGGTACTGTCTTTAAGCCACCCGAGCATCCACGGTCCGAGGAAGCCGCCGAGATTGCCCACCGAATTGATGAGGCCGATGCTGCCCGCCGCGGCCGTTGAAGTCAGGAACAGGCTCGGCATCGACCAAAACGCCGGCAGGTAGGCCTTGAGCCCCGCTTGCGCGATCATGAAGCAGGCCACGGTGACGTAGAGGTTGCCTTGGCTCATCGCGGCGCAGAACAGGGCGATCGATCCGGTCACGATGGGGAAGACCGCGTGCAATCGGCGCTCCTGCATTCGATCCGAACTCCAGCCCACGCCCAACTGCGCGATCAAGGACAGTGCCGGCGGCAGAATGACCAGCCAAGTCAGGGCATTCATCGGCAGCTTGTACCAATCCTTCAGAATACTGGGCAGGAAAAATTCGACGCCATAATTGGCCGTCACGCAGAAGAAGTACGCCGTCGAAAGCAGGATGACCTTGGGATGGCGCAGGGCCTCCAGGACGGTCATGCGTTTGCCTTTGCTCGTGCTCGCTTTTTCGGCCGCCAGTTCGGCTTCGAGCGCATCGCGCTCGTCGGTCGCCAGCCACTTGGCATCACGGGGCTTATCCGGCAGGAGGAACAAGACGAGGAAGCCGAGGACGACTGCGGGGATGCCCCAAAAAACATACACCCACTGCCAGCCGGTCATGCCCATCACCGTGTCGTGATGCAGGGTCACTCCGTCGACGACCTCGGTCGTGCCGATCTTCAGCAAGAGATTGGAGAGCTTGGGGCTGATCATCATCGCGAGCGGGGTCGCGACGAAAAAGTAGGCCAGCGTACGGCTGCGATCCCGCTTCGGGAACCAGTGCGTGAGGTACACGATCACACCCGGGAAAAACCCGGCCTCGGCCAGACCCAGCAAGAATCGGATGCTGTAGAATTGAAACACGGCGAGGCCATCCTTGCCGGAAAGTTGCTCGACCAGACTGCCAGCCGAAGACGACAGCCAGCCGATATTCGAATGCGCGACACCGCTAGCCATCCAGATGATCATTTTCATGACCAGCTCATTGAGTTGCGTGAAGCCCGGGATGCGGAACTGCACGAAAGCCGTGAGCGCCGCCACGATGCCCCACGTCACCATGATGCGGCAGATCCACTTTCGCGCGCTCCAGCGCTCGACGATCAACGTGCCGGGCACTTCGAGCAGGAAATAGCCGATAAAGAAAACACCCGCGCCAAAACCAATCACCGCCTCCGTGAAGCCAGGAATATCCTTCTGCATCGTGAGCTTCGCGATGCCGACATTCGAGCGGTCGACGTAGGCGATGATATAGCAGATGAAGAGCAACGGAATGAGGCGCCAGTACGCCTTATGCCGGGCGCGATCGAGCGCGGAACGAGTGGCGGGGAGAGGGGTGGCGGCGCTCACAAAGGGGTGGGTTAAAGACAGGGGCGGAGCACGGGCTCCAAGCAAATGCGGGGTGAAAGGACGCGCGCGGGCACGCGTGGGAACCGCGACTGTGTAGGCAGCCGGGAGCGGTTCAAGCCCGCGCTGAGAAAAGAAATGGGCCACCCAGCCCGCGTGCGCACGCAATGGATGCACGCTCTTTCTCTTTCCTCTTTATCTTTCTCTTTCGTCAGGGGGCTGAAGCACGACGACGGGTAAGGCGTGATGCCCGGGCGCGGTGATTCCAATCGAGAGAAAGAGAAAGATTAAGAGGAAAGAGAAAGATTTCCCCCCAGCCTGCTTCGAACGTAGCGGCGAGCGCCAGCGAGCCGAGTCTGGGGATCGAGATCGGAACTGTGGGAGGGGCTTTATGCCCCGACTCCGGGCGCAGCCGAAAACTGTCGGGGCATAAAGCCCCTCCCACAGCTCAGGCCGCTGCCCCGACTCAGGCCGCGCCCATCCCTCAGACCGCTCCCATCGCTCGAACCATCCGACAACTCGGGCTATTCCGGCTCCGCCGTGCCCTCGACCACATGCGGACGCGCCTCGGGGACCTGCGTGAAAAACTCTCCGAGCACGGCGCTCAGATGCTCGGCGTAGCGGAAGTGCGCGCCCATGCCGGTGCGCAGCTCGGCTTCGTAGATAAATTTGTCGGCGTGCGTGCTGTGCTCAAAGGGCGTCTGTGCGCCGAGCAGCAGCGAGTAAACGTAGGCGGGCGAGCCGCGCGCCATCAGCTCGCGGGTGAGCTCGAGTTGCTCCTTGAGCAGCGCGGCATGGGCCGAGTGCTGAATCTCCGGCGGCAGATAGAAACCCGCTTGGATGAGTGGCGTATAGCGATGCCCGGTGCGATGGCGGTTGAGATCACGGAGCTCCGCGAGCGCCATGTTATTCCACGCAAAGGTCACTCGCATACGGCGGGTGGCGGTGCCTTGGTAGCCGTAGCGATTGGCGCGGTGGCGGAGCGATTCGGCGACGGATTGATTTTCGGGCAGCCATGGGGGCGTCGCACGGTCGACTTTCACCCACACTTCGTCGTTGAGCGGTTCGGCGGAGAGGCGATCGAGGCCGAGCGCGACGCTCGACGCGAGTTCCTGCCTCGCCTGCTCCGCATACGATTTCTCCGCGAAGCTGTGGCGCATGAGGCGTGGCGACTGTTTTAGTAACTCGTCGCGGATGAGCTTGGCAGCGGTGCGCGCTTCGGGATGCGGCAGCGAATCGAGATGCTTCACCGTCGCCGCCCACATGCGGGACGACTGCACGAGGCCGACATTCGTCCGCGTCGCGAAGGGGATGAAATACCGCGCGCGGTCGAGCGCGTAGTTCTTGCGCAGGCGCGTGACGACCGCGGGTTTCGCGTCGGGAGGCAGGCGGACGAGCCCGGGATTTTCCAACGCGAGGCGGTCGAGGCGCGCGTACTCGGCATGATACGCCGCAAAGGCTTTCGCCATCAGCGCCGACCAACGCGGCGCGAGATCATCGGGGATGCCGAGCTCCGCCGCCGTCGGGAGATTGCCCGCATCCATCGTGATGTAGCGCGTGCTCGACTCCTGCCCGTCGGCCATCGTGGCGAGTTCGAAGACTTTGTACGCGAGCCACATCGAGACGTCATCGAGGGCGATCGCTAGACCACCGGTGAGGCCACCGATGGAGGCGTGCCCGTAGTCCACGAAATTCAGGATGCGGTCGATGGAGGCGTCCGGGTTGGCGAGATCGACCTTGGCGAGGATCGCGCCGATGCCCTGATTGCTGCGCGAATAACGCGCGAGGACCGAGGCAAGCAGCTCGGGAGTGACCTTGGGGAGGTCAGCGGCGGTCGGCGGCGGGACGAGGGCGAGTCCGGTGATTCTCATGCGGCGTGGTGCGGGCACAGCGCACAGGGCACGGAAAGCGAAGGCAATGGCGAACGCGCGGATTTGCGGCGCGAGGAAAAGGTAGCCGTCTGGTTACGGACGAGCCACCCCTCACCTTCCGTTCTGCGCAGTAGCCGCACTGCTAGTTACAAAAGTTGCGCCTCGTTAACCTGAAATCATTTGCGAAAGCGTTGAGGCAAAATCGGCATCCGGAATGCTAGTTTTTCTTTGCAACTTTTCCGAACACGAACAGTTCTCGACATGACCGCTGCAACCTCCGGGCGAACTACCCCACGTCCCGTCCATGACTGAAAACTCCCTAACCCCTCCCTCTCGGCGCCGCCAATGCTGGTGGTGGCTGGGTGGAATTGCCATCCTCGGCGCCGCTGCTTCCGGCGTCTGTTTCGCGTGGGCCGCGCGCCCGCTTCCCGCCACTCCCAAAGCGTTCGTGTTTCGCGAGGACTTCGAAAACGCCAAGCGCGTCGACGATCTTTTCGCCCGCAAGGAAGACCTCTGGAATCGCACCGAGCGCGAAGGCGGCAAACAAGCCGAGCGCAACACGGTGATGCTCACCTCCGAGTTTACCCACTCCGGCCGGCAGGCCCTCAAGTGCGTCGCCTCCGCGGCCGACGGCAAGAAAGTCTCGAAGGCCGACATCGAGTGCGACGGCCTCCAGTTCAAAAAAGGCGACCACGTGTGGTTCAGCGGCTGGTTCTTGCTGCCGAGCGGCACCGATGCCTCGCAAGTTTTCCTGTGGGATTTGGAGACCTCCAAACTCCGCAACAGCCCCGGCCGCCGCCTCTTCCTGCAAGACGGTGAGACCGTCGCCTCCGATCTCGGCCAATGGTGGTCCACCAAGGCCAAGTCGTTTCACCAGCCCGCCGCCACGCAGGTCAAGTTTCCCAAGGATCGCTGGGTGCACGTCAAAATCCACCTGCTGCTATCCGAGGGCTCCGATGGTCACATGCAAGTCTGGCAGGACGGTGTCCGCGTGCTCGACGCCATGGGCAAGACGCTCCCGCGCGCGAGCACGGTCTACGACCGCATGCAAGTCGGCGTGACCGCCAACGCCCGCACGACCTGCGAGCAGACGGTCTTCATCGACGACGTCATGCTCTCGAACCGGCCGATTTGAGCAGCGGGCTCGAAACTGTGGGAGGGGCTTTACGCCCCGACGTTTTAGAGGCTACCGCTCAATGCGGAAATGAGCGGTGGAGAATGAGCCGGGAATTCGCTCGCGCGTTTCCCTCGTCCACCAATCCAAAAGAACGAGCCACGAAAAGGCGCGGCAGGCGCAAAAACGAACCGCCCGTTTTTGCGCCTGCCGCGCCTTTTGGTGGCTACTGATTCATTTTAAAATGTGCGGAGTCGGGGCGTAAAGCCCCTCCCACAGTTCCGGCACGGGGGCGGCGCTCACGCCGCCACGACCACCTCACTTCATCGACAGCCACTGGCCCAGCGGGCCTTGGTAGAAGCCGAGGAGCACGGAGGCCAAGGCGAGGGCGCCGAGGGTGATGCCGCTGACGAGGGTGACGGGCGTGCGCGCGGGGCGGGCGACGGTGTCTTCGCCGGTGGGCGTCCAGACTTTGAAGAAGGCGGCCTTGATCCAGCCGAAGTAGTAGTAGATCGAAATCGCCACGCAGACGGCGGAGAGCGCGAGGAGCCAGCGGGCGCCGGCTTCGTAGGCGGAGACGAAGATGAAGAACTTGCCCATGAAGCCAGCGAGCGGCGGGATGCCGGCGAGCGAGCCGAGGCCGATGGCGAGCACGGCGGCGAGGAACGGGTTGTCCTTGGCGAGGCCCGCGTAGTGATCGAGTTCTTGGTCCGCGTCGTCGGAGCCGGCGACGTGCGCCATCACGCCGAAGACGGCGAACGACGCGAGGAGGTAGGCGAAGAGGTAAAAGTAGATCGCGCCCTGCGCCATGGGGACCTTGCTCGCGGCGACGACGCCGAGGAGCAAGAAGCCGGCGTGCGAGACGCCCGAGAGGCCGAGGATGCGCTTCACGTTATACTGCGTGAGCGCGGCGATATTGCCGAAGAGGATGGTCGCAGCGGCCATGACGGTCAGGACTGGCGTGACGAGCCACGCGTAGGAAGCGAAGACATCGCGGGCGAGGATGAGGAGGATCGCGAAACCGGCAGCCTTGGAGCCGACGGCGAGGAACGCCGTCACGGGCGTCGGCGCGCCCTGATATACATCGGGAATCCAGATCTGGAACGGGAACGCGCCGATCTTGAAGGCGACACCCGCGAGCACGAGCACGATGCCGGCGCTGGCGAGGAAGTGATGCGGGTTGGCCTTGAGGAAGGTCGCGAGCGCGCCGAACTCCATCGAGTTGGTCGTGTGCTCGGGCAGCGAGGGATTTCCCGCCACGCCGTAGAGCAGCACGATGCCAAAGAGCAGCAGGCCGGAGCTGAGGGCGCCCATCACGAGGTACTTGAGGCCGGCCTCGAGCGAGGCGGTCTGGGTGCGGAAGTAGCTGACGAGAATGTAGAAGCCGATCGTGACCGTCTCCAGCGCCACGAAGAGCATGATGAAGTGGTTGCTCTGCGCGAGGAGCATCATCGCCCCCGTGATGATGAGCACGAGGTGGTAGAACTCGATGCGCGGCATCTTCTGCTTCGGCAGGCTGATGCGCGCGAGCACGCAGACGAGGATGCCGACGAGGAGGAAGAAGCACCGCATCACCTGGCCACCCGTGCTGTGGTAGAGCAGGCCGTTGAAAAACGCGTGGTTGCTCACCGGCGAGGCGGCGGTGCTGAGCACCCCGCCGAGCGTGCCGAGGAGGCCAAAGATGGCCACGTCGGGAATGTATTCGTGCGCCTTCTTCGGCAGCACCATCTCCAGCACGAGGAGGAGCAGCGCGAACGACGCGAGCATGAGCTCGGGCAGGATCGCGCCCCATTGATTGGCCTCGGCGGCGAGTTTGACGGCTTCGATATTCATCGCGGTGGAGGAGTCGTCAGAGAGCGTTGACCGGAGCCGTGGGCTTCGCGGCGGGTACGGCCGGGGCGACAGCGGCGGGCTTCAGCGCGGCGTCGATGGCAGTGGTGATGGACTTCGGCCAGAAACCGACGAAGAGCAGCGCGCCGAGGAGAATGAGCGCAGGGAAGCGCTCCTTCCAACTGAGGTCGAGCGGTGGATGCGCGGTGGTCACTTGGTCGAGTTGCACGGTCGAGGGTCCGAAGAAAATGCGGGCGACCGAGCGCAAGCCGTAGATCGCGGAGATCACCACGCCGGCCACGGCCAGGGCGGTGAGGCAGGGAGAGAACTTCCAGAGACCGACGAAGATCGCGAGTTCGCCCCAGAAATTGGCGAAGCCCGGGAGGCCGATGCTGGCCATCGTGGCGGCGACGAAGAAGGCCGCGAGCACGGGGGTCTTTTGCGCGAGGCCACCCATCTCATCCATCGCAAACGTGTGCGTGCGGTGATGCACGGCGGTCGCGAGGAGGAAGAGCAGCGCGACGGACAAACCGTGCGCGACCATCAGAAGCACAACACCACCGGGCCCGATGATGCCACCGGCGGCGATGCCGAGGAAGGCGTAGCCCATGTGCATGACCGAGCTGTAACCGATCATCTGCTTGAGATCGCGCTGGGCCATCGTGATGAGGCCGACGATCAGGACGTTGCCGATAACGGCGAGCCAAGCGAGCGGGTGCGACCAGTGCATCAGGCCCTGCGGGAGCAGAGGCAGCGCGATCTGAACGAGACCGTAGAGACCGAATTTTTTCAGCACGCCGGCGTGGAGCATCGCGGCCGAGCTGGGCGCGGCGCCGTAGCCGAGCGGCGCCCACGTGTGCAGGGGCCAGAGCGAGACGAGCACGCCGAGACCGAAGAGGAGGAGACCGGCGACATTGTTTTGCACGGCCTCGGGGAGCGGCGTGGCGGCGAGGTACTCGCGCAGCGCGATCAGATCGAACGTGCGCACGCCGCTCTTCACGTAGAGAACGATGAGGCCGAGGAGCGACACCATCGCGCCGAGCGTGAGGTAGATCGTCATCTTCATCGCCGCGTACGCGCGGTCGCGGCCGCCCCAGACGCCGACCATGATAAAGGTCGGGATGAGCGCGAGCTCGTGGAAGAAGTAGAAGAAAAAGATATCGACGCTCGCGAAGACACCCATCAAGCCGCCCTGCATGATCAGGAGCAGCATCAGGTAGATCTTGAGCCGTTCCGCGCCGGACTGAATCGCGTAGAGCCCAGCGGCGAGACCGACGAGGCCGGCGAGCACGAAGAGCGGGAGCGAGATGCCGTTGAGGCCGAGCTTCAGGCTGATGCCGATGCCCTCGAGGCCGGTGTTGTAATGGGTCAGGAAAGCGTAGCCGCTTTCCTTGGTGGCGGTGCCGAAGTAGTACCACACGTGCAGCGCGAGGAGCGCCGGGATCGCGAAGGCGACGTACGACAGCAGCACCGACCAGCGCTTCGGCAGACCGAGCGCGATGGCGAGCGCCAGCGCAAGCGGGGCCGCGATGGAGAGGAGCAGAGGATCGAAAGGCAATTGGCTCATCGCAGGATCAGAGGGTGACTACACCGGTTGCGAACAGCCACAGCACCACGAGGCCGAGGAGGAACCAGTAAACGTAAGCGTTGAGCTTGCCCACATGCAGGGCGCGCGTGCCCATGCCGAGGAGGCCGACGAAGCCCGCGAGGCCGCGGATGATCGCACCAGCGAGGAGGAACTGCTCGACCATGTTCACCAGCAGCGCGAAGCGCTGCTGGATCTTGGCGACGTAGTAATCGTACACGCGGTCGAAGAATTGCTTGAGCGCCGTGAGCGCGGTGAAGAGCCCGGGGGCCTTCGTGGCGAGGGTATCGGTCGGGGCGGACTGATAGTAGAAGAAGCCGATGCTCGCGCCGATCAGCATGACAGCGAGGCTGACAGCGAAGATGATCGTGTGGTCGGAACCGTGCGCTTCGGGGATGAGCTCGAAGACGCCGTTGAAGACCTTCGGATAAATGCCCGTGTAGCCCGCGACGACGGAGAGCGCGCCAAGGAGGACGAGCGGCAGCGTGAGCGTGAGGCCACCCTCGTGCGCGTGGCTGGCTTCGTCGCTGCGGGGCGTGCCGAGGAAGACGAGCTTCCAGAGGCGCACCATGTAGAGCGAGGTGATGATGGCCGTGAGGGCGAGGATGGCGAAAACCGCCTTGTTGTTCGCGAAGGCGAGATAGAGGATCGCGTCCTTCGAGAAGAAGCCGGCGAGGTACGGGAAACCGATGATCGCCAGCACGCCGATGGTGAACGTGATGAACGTCAGCGGCATCTTGGACTTGAGGCCACCCATCTTGAAGATGTCCTGCTCGTGATGGCAGCCGTGGATGACAGAACCGGAGCCCAGGAACATCAGGGCCTTGAAAAATGCGTGCGTGGTGAGGTGAAACATCGCCGCGCCGACTCCGGCGGCGAGGACCATCTTATGCGTCTGGCCACCCATCTCGTGCGAGATCGCGAGCGAGCCGAGGCCAAAGGCCGCGACCATGTAGCCGAGTTGGGAGAGCGTGGAGTACGCGAGGACCTTCTTGATGTCGCTTTGGGTGATGGCGCAGAGCGAGGCGTAGAGCGCCGTGATCGTACCCGTCCACATGATGACGTTCAACGCGTCGGGGACCATGAGGACGTTGATGCGGCACAGCATGTAGATACCGGCGGCGACCATCGTGGCGGCGTGGATGAGGGCGGAGACGGGCGTCGGACCCTCCATCGCGTCAGGGAGCCAAACATGCAGCGGGAGCTGGGCGGATTTGCCGACCGCACCGCAGAAGAGGAGCAGCGGGACGGCCGCGCTCAGCGCGAGCGTGCCGGCGTCACCCTTGGCCGCGAGTTCGCTCAGGCTGACCGTGCCATTGACCCAATAGCACATGATGATGCCGAGCAGGAAACCGAAGTCGCCGACGCGGTTGGCGATAAAGGCCTTCTTCGAAGCATCGGCGGCCGACTGCTTGAAGTGGAAGTGATTGATGAGCACGTAGGAGCTGAAACCGACCAGCTCCCAGAAGATGAACATCATGAAAAGATTGTCGGCGAAAACGATGCCGATCATCGAAAACATGAAGATCGAGAGGCCGCCGAAGTAGCGGGCCTTGGCATCGTCCTCGTGCATGTAGCCGAGCGAGAAGACGTGGACGCACAGGCCGACGATGCCGACGATCACGAGCATCAGCGCGGCGAGATCGTCATACTTAATGCCGATGGAAATGGCGAAGTTGCCGAGGCGGAGCCACTCGAAGGAGGCCTCGAAGCGCTCGTTGTGCAGCGCGAGGATGACCGAGACGACGGCGATGACGGCGGCCGTGAGGGTCGAGACGAGCGAGGCGATCCCGCCGGCGCGGCGCAGGAAGAGCGCGATGACCGCCGCCGAGAGGAGCGGCAGCGCCAAGATCAAGAGGGCGTGCTGGAGCATGGACATCGGCGTCAGTTCTTCAGCGTGTTGAGCTCATCCATCTGGATGGTGTGGCGCTTGCGGAACAGCGCGACGATGATGGCGAGGCCGACGGCGACTTCCGCCGCGGCAACCGTGAGGATGAAAAACACAAAGACGTTGCCATCCATCGTGCCGTTGAAGCGGGAGAAGGCGACGAGGGCGAGGGTCGAGGCGACGAGCATGAGCTCGAGGCACATGAAGACGACGAGGGTATTGCGGCGCAGCAGCACACCGAGAAAACCGATGGCGAAGAGCACCGCGCTGATGAGCACGTAGTCGTTGAGGGTCGCGGTGGTCATTTGATGTCGTCGAGGCCTTCCCAACGTTTGCTGAGCACGATGACGCCGAGCATGGCAATGAGGAGGAGGAAGCCCATCACCTGCACGGGCAGGAGATAGGTCGTGAAGAGCTGCGAAGCGTAGAGCTTCAGATCGGTGCCGACGGCGGCGGTGAGGCCGGGCTTCGCGGCGGGCAGCTTGCCCTGCGTGACGAAGGTGCTGAGGCCCACGGTCAACAGCCCGGCGGAAAGGACCACGCCCGCAATCGACAACTTGCTAAACGCCCGCTTGGTCGACTCGCGCATATCGAGCAGCATGACGATAAAGAGGAACAGCGCGACGATCGCGCCCGCGTACACGAGGAGGAGCAAGAAGGCCAAGAGGTAGGCATCGAGCTGCACGAAGAGACCAGCCACGCCCACGAGGGAGAGCAGCAGGCACATCGAGGCATTGACGGCGTTCTTGTTCACGACGACGCCGGCGGCACAGCCGACGGTGAAGATCGCAAAAGCGTAGAAGAGGAGATTAGCCATGACGGGGTCAGGAGCGATCAGTGCGCGTTGCCGTGTTCCTCGGCGGCTTTCTTTTTGTCCCACTTGTAGTGGTTGTCGGGGAGCGTGCCGCCGAGCTCGTAGAGACGGTCCTTGTGGTTGACCATCTCCTCGCGGGTGTAGCCGGACATCGAATACTGGTTCTGGAGGAAGATCGCTTCCTCGGGGCAGACTTCCTGGCACAGGCCGCAGTAGATGCAGCGCAGCATGTCGATGTCGAAGGCTTGCGGGCCCTTCTCGACGTGCGCGCGATCAGGCTGGTCGGCGGGAATCTCGCCGGGCGTGATGCGGATGGCCTTGGGCGGGCAGACGAATTCGCAGAGCTGGCAGGAAACGCACTTCTCGCGGCCATTGGGATCGCGCACGAGCGTGGGCACGCCGCGATAGCCGGGCGGGATGGCCGGGCGCTCCTCGGGATACGAGAGCGTGACCTGCGGCTGAAACATGTGCTTAAACGTGGTCTTCAACCCACCCCAGATTTGGGGGAAATAGGTGCGCTCGGCGAAGGTGAGCGGTTTGCGCTCGATTGGTACAATGGCCATGGCGTTTAAGTGAATTTATTTTTACGGCCAGAGGCGGTGACGATGAACGTGCCGACGACCGCGATGGTGCCACCGATGATGAGGACGTGAGACCAAATCGGGAGCTCGAGCTGAATCGCGGCGATTTCGACGGCGTAGAGGAGGAGATTGACGATGGAGAGCGGCAGCAGCTTCTGCCAGCCGAGGGCCATGACCTGGTCATAGCGGAAACGCGGCACCGTCCAGCGCACCCACATGAAGAGGAACAGGAGGGCAATGATCTTGCCGAGGAAGACGCCGATGGAGAGCAGAGCGACGACAATCGGGAGATGGTTGACGTGCAACCAGGCGGCGAGCGTGCCAATCGGGAGACCGGGGAGCGGATTCCAGCCGCCGAGGAAGAGCAGCGTGAAGACGCCGGAGCCGATGATCATGTGCGAGTACTCGGCGACGAAGAAGAGCGACCACTTGAAGGCGCCGTACTCGGTGTGGAAACCACCGACGAGATCGGCCTCGGACTCCGGCATGTCGAACGGCTGGCGGTTGGTCTCGGCAAAGAGAGCGATGAGGAAGATCAGCGCGGAGAGCGGCATCAGGAAGATGAACCACACGCTGCTCCATTGCGCACCGACCCCGCTTTGGAACTCGACGGCTTTGACCAAGCTCATTGTGCCCGGCTGGCCCGGGGCATTGATCCAAAGGAAAACCGGGACGACCGCCATCGTCATCGAAAGCTCATAGGAGATGAGCTGCGCGGAGGCGCGGACGCCGCCAAGGAAGGGATACTTCGAATTGGAGGCCCAGCCCGCGAGGATCAGCGAGTAAACGCCGAGCGAGGAAACGGCGAAGACCGCGAGCAGGCCGATATCGACATTGGCGAGGACGAGCGGAATCAGGTGACCGGCGGAATCGAAATACGCGCCAAAGGGCACGACCGTCACCGTGGTAAACGCGGGCATCATCGCGATCGCGGGGGCGAGGATAAAGTAGAACTTGTTAACGTGACCGGGGACGGGCTCCTCCTTGAAGAGGAACTTCGCGCCGTCGGCCATCAAGTGAAACACGCCGAGGCGCTGCAGGAAGGTACCGACGAAGGGAATCCAAGCGACCCACGGCACGATGGCGCGATTGGGGCCGGGACGGCCCTGCATCCACGCGGAGACCTTGCGCTCGGCGAGCGAGCAGGCACCGGCCAGCGGGAAGATGACCATGATGACCGCGAGACCTTTCCCAATTCCAAAGAGAAGATCCAAAAGCGCAGGATGCTGCTGAAAGAAGGAAACGATCATGTCAGAGTTTGGTCACAGCGACGAGGATGCCGCCGAAGACGGCGAGCACGCCGCCGGCAATCCGAAGCTTCACGTTGTTCTTGCGCTCGATGGCGAGGTCCCGCTCGTCGGATTTGCGCTTGGGGGTGGTGCTCGCGAGCTTTTCGCCCTGCTTCATGGCAAAGGCAAAGAGGGCGACGCCGCCGAGGGCGAACACGATACCAAGCGCGAGAATGGGAACGGAGCGGTCCATGGAGCGCGTCAGGTGGTGGCGACCGCGGGAGCGGGCGCAGCGGCGGGTTTGTAATGGAGCGTCTCGGTCTCGACGAAAGGCAGCGCCGCGAACGGCGTGCTATCGAGGAGGAGGCCGGTCTCGGGGAGATTGGCGTACGAGATCGGGCCGACGCCGGCCACCGTGGCGGAAAGGCCCGCCCAGACGGAGCCGATGTCGCCCGCCGTCGCGGCGCCGGCAGCGGTCGCGAGCTTGGCGAGGACGATAAGATCGTCGGTCGCGCCGACCGGACCGGGGACGACCTTGGCGAACTTCTGGAGGCGGAACTGCTGGTTCACCAGCGTGCCGTTTTTCTCGAAGACGGAGAGCGTCGGGAGGACAACCTTGGCCACGGCGCTCGTGGCATTGGCGTGCGTGCCGAGGTAGACGATGGACACCTTGGCGAGCTGCGCGGCGGTGAGGCCGGCGGCGGCGAGGTCTTCGCCAACGGAGACGACCGTCTTGACCTTGCCGGCGTCGATGGCGGCGGCGAGTTCGGTGAGCTTCTGGCTCGGGAGGGTCTTGATGAGACCAGTGACGAGTGCGCCGCGGACGTTGGGATTGCGGTCGGCGGAGAGGAGGAGCTTGTCCCCCTGCCCGATCCGGCTGACGAGCGCGACCGAGGCCTTGAGCGCATCGGCGAGCCTCTTGGTGAGGAATTGTTCTTCGACGGAGCTGCGACCCGAGCCGATGATCGCGACGGAGCCTGCCTTGAAGAGCTCGGCGGCGGCGTTGATCGCGATGTCGAGCGCGCTATCGGCGCCGTTGACCTTGATCGCGGTGAGGCGGTCGGCGGCCTTGACGGCCTTAAAGAGTTCGCGACCGGAGTCGGTCATCCACGTGTCGTTCACCTCGTCGTTGCGACGCGGCGTGATGCGGTAGATGACGCCCTCGCGGGACCAGACGACGGTGTTGGCGCCGAAGGAAGTCTCGGTGTCGATGCTGTTGGTCTGCTTGAGGAACCAGACACGCATCTTGAAACGGAAATCCGTCGAGGTGAGCGCGCCGACCGGACAGATATCGACGGTGTTGAGCGAGTAATTGTTGGTGAGCTGCTTGCCGGGATAGCAGGTGAGCGTGGAGTAGCTGCCGCGGTCGATGAAGCCGAGGACGTCGTCCTTGGCGATTTCCTTAGAGAAGCGGATGCAGCGGGAGCAGAGAATGCAGCGCTCGTCGTCGAGCGTGACGCGCGGCCCGAGTTGGGTGCGCTTCGGCTTCACATTCTTTTGCTCGATGAAGCGCGAGTAACCGCGGCCGTAGCCGGTGGACTGCTCCTGGAGCTTGCACTCGCCGGCCTGGTCGCAAATCGGGCAATCGAGCGGGTGATTGATGAGGAGGAACTCCATCACGCCCTCGCGGGCATCCTTCACCATCGGGGACGTGGTCTTGACGTGAAGACCGGGGGAAACATTGGTGCCGCAGCCGATCTGCGGGCGCGGGATCCAGTTGATCTTCTGCTTGCCGGTGGCCGGATCCATGATCGGCGCCTTGGTGGCGGGATCGACGGCGGGCATGCCCATCTCGATGAGGCACATGCGGCAATTGCCCACGATGGAGAGCTTCGGGTGATAGCAATAGTGAGGAACGTCGATATTCACGAGGCGCGCGGCCTCGATGACGTTGGTCCCCTTGGGCACGGCGATCTCCTTGCCGTCGATGTTGACGGTGACGAGCTCGGGTTTGGGCGGTGCGATCATTGCGAAAGAGAAGGAGAAAGAGGATTAGCCCACGGAACACACTGAACACACGGAAGAATCAATCCGATTGGTTTTCATTTCTGTGTATTCCGTGTGTTCCGTGGGCAAAAAAAGATCGATCAGACCAATTCGTGGGCGTTGGCGGGCTTTGGGGCTTTCTTGGCCTCCGGGTAGGCTTTGAACTCGTCGCCGAATTTCGCGATGAAGCTCTGGGTGGGCCACGAACAGGCTTCGCCGAAGGCGCAGATGGTGCGACCGGGAATCTGGTCGGCCACGCCCTTGAGCAGCGCGGTGTCTTCGACGCGGGCATTGCCGTGGACCATACGCGTGGTGATTTTTTTCATCCACAGCGCGCCTTCGCGGCAGGGCGTGCACTGGCCGCAGCTCTCATGCGAGTAGAACGCGTTGATGTTGGCGAGGGCCTCGACCATGTTGACGGTATCGTCCATGACGATGACGCCGCCGGAGCCGCCCATCGTGCCGATCATGCCGAGCGAATCGAAATCCATCGGCACATCCTCGACGCCCCAATCGTAGTCGACCATGTCGGGGCCGACCTTGCGCTTACCCTTGTAGCGTTCGCCGAAGCGCATGATCTTCGCGGAGGAACCGCCGGGGATCACGGCCTTGAACGTGCGACCCGGGAGCGGCCCGCCGCAGACCTCGTTGAGCAACTGGCCCATCGTGATCTTGCCGGCCTCGAACTCGTAGTAGCCGGGGCGCTGCACGTGGCCACTGACGCAGAAAATACGCGTGCCGGTGTTATTCGGCGTGCCGATCTTCGTGTAGGCCTCGCCGCCGTGCTCCACGATGTACTTCACGTGGCAGAGCGTCTCGACGTTGTTCACGATCGTCGGGCACTGGTAGAGACCGAGGACGGCGGGGAAATACGGGGGCTTGATGCGGGGATTGGCGCGCTTGCCCTCGAGCGACTCGATGAGGCCGGTCTCTTCACCGCAGATGTAGGCGCCCGCGCCGCGATGGACGAAGATATCGCAGGAGTACGTGGTGCCGCAGATATTCTGGCCGACGAAGCCGGCCTTGCGGGCCTCGGCGATGGCCTTTTCCAAGATGCGCGCGCCGTGCGGCATCTCGCCGCGGATGTAAATGTAGGCCTGCTTCACGTTGTTCGCGAAGCACGAGATCATCGTGCCCTCGATCAACTGGTGTGGGTCCTGGTGCATGATGTACCGGTCCTTGAAGGTGCCGGGCTCGGATTCGTCCGCATTGACGATCAGGTAAATCGGTTTGCCGCTCTTGCGGTCGACGAGGCCCCACTTCACGCCGCAGGGGAAACCCGCGCCACCGCGACCGCGGAGGCCGGACTTCTTGACCTCATCGATGAGTTCCGCCGGCGGACGCGTGACCGCCTTCTTCAACACCTCGTAGCCACCGTTGCGCACGTAGCAATCGATGTCGTTGCTGTAGCCGGGCTCGTCAATGTGCTTGAAGATGATGCGGCGTTGTTCGGGAGCGGGCATGTGGCTGAATTATTTGCGGGCCTTGGCCTCGGCTTTGATTTGGTCGCTGATCTGTTTCGCCTTCGCGGCGTCGACCTTCTCGTGGAGATCGTCGTCGATCAGGACGACGGGGGCGGTGCCGCAGCTCGCGAGGCACTCGACGAACTCGATGGTGACCTCGCCGTCGGGCGAGACTTCACCGCGGTGGGTGTTGAATTCTTTCTCGAAGGCGGAGCAGGTCTTGTAGCCGCCCATGAGCGCGCAGGAGAGCGTGCGGCAAACCTTGATATGGCGGCGGCCGATGGGCTTGCGCCGGAACATCGGGTAGAACGTCACGACCTCGTACACGTTGATCGGCTGCAGCTCGAGCTTCGTGGCAATCCACGTGATCGCCTCCTCGGGGATGTAGCCGATGTCCTCCTGGATAAGGTGCAGGAGAGGAAGCGTGGCGCTGCGTTTCGTCGGGTAATGCGTGATTACTTCGTCGATCTGAGAGAGTGTGGCTGGCTTGAGCGTTAGCATCGGCGGGAGGTCAGAGCGACGGCACGAAAGGTACGATTTCAGAATTACGATTTACGAAGGAGCCAGACACAAACGCTGGACTGAAAATCGGCGGTTTCATTCGGAATCGTAATTCTTAATTCGTAATTCGTAATTCGGATCAGCGGTCGCACTCGCCCATGACGAAGTCGAGCGAGCCGAGGATGGAGACGACGTCGGAAATCATGACGCCGACGCACATCTTGGGCAGAATGGAGAGATTGCAGAAAGAGGGGGCGCGGATCTTGAGGCGCCACGGGACGCCGCCGCCCTTGCTCACGACGTAGAAGCCAAGCGCGCCCTTCGGGTTTTCGGCCTCGAAGTACACTTCGCCCGCGGGCATTTGCGGGCCCTCGGTCACAATCATGAAATTCTGGATCAGCTCCTCCATGGAGGTGAGGATCTTGTCCTTCGGCGGGGCGAAGATCTTGCGCGCATCCTTCGCGTACCAATCGCCGCCGGGGAACTTCGCGACCGCCTGCTTGATGATGCGGACGGACTGGCGCATCTCCTCGCCGCGCACGAGATAGCGATCGTAGCAATCGCCCTTGGTGCCGACGGGAACGTCAAACTCGTACTGCTCGTAGCCGGAGTACGGCTTGTCTTTGCGAAGATCGAGGCCGACGCCGCAGCCGCGGAGATTCGGACCGGTGAGACCGTACGCGATGGCGTCGGCCTTCGAGATCACGCCGATGCCGACGGAGCGATCCATGAAGATCTTGTTGCGCGTCAGGAGGGCGAGGATCTCCTCGAGGATCGGGAGGAATTGATCGCAGAACGCGTTGACGCGATCCGTCCAGCCCTCGGGCACATCGCGCGAGACGCCGCCGATGCGGGAGTAGCTGGTGGTGAAGCGCGCGCCGGTGAGCTCCTCGAAGAGCTTGTAGAGCTTTTCGCGCTCGGTGAAGGCATACATGAACACCGTCCACGCGCCGACATCGATGCCGAAGGCACCGAGGCCGAGGAGGTGGGCGGAGATGCGCGCCATCTCCGCGGAGATCACGCGGATGGCCTGGAGGCGGGGCGGGGCCTGAAGATTGATCAGCTTCTCGACCGCGATGGCGTACGCCATGTTATTGGCGAGCGGGGCGAGGTAGTCCAACCGGTCCGTGTACGGCACGAACTGATTGTAAGTCATGTTCTCGGCGATCTTCTCGTCGCCGCGGTGCAGGTAGCCGATGACCGGATCGCACTTGGTCAGCACTTCGCCGTCGATCTCCATCTGCAGACGCAGCACGCCGTGCGTGGACGGGTGCGACGGGCCCATCGAGAGGGACATCTTCTCGGTCTGAAACTCCGGCGGCGTGCCCGCGATCTTGGCGGCACTGTCGGGGAAGGCGAATTCGGTGGCCATCGTTTAAAGTGGTTGGGGGAGGCGCGGCGGGCGGCTTACTCGGATTTCTCTTTGCGCTCGTTCCAGCTCTCATCCTTGGCGCGAGGCTCGGCCTCGGTGAGGTTCATCTCGCCCGAGGAGGCCACGAAGGGACCGCCGACCATCGGGGCGGCGATGACCTTGGCCTTGGTCTCCTCGGCGATTTCGAAATCAGGCAGCGCGGTCTCGATACCGGCGAGGGGGAATTCCTTGCGCAGCGGGTGGTACGGATAACCGTCCCACATGAGGATGCGGCGGAGATCGGGATGGCCCTCGAACTGAATGCCAAACATGTCGAAGCACTCGCGTTCGTGCCAATTCGCACCGGGCCAAATGTTGACCGCCGACGGAACCGCCGGAGCGGAATCGCTCGGGCAATTCGTCGCGATGCGGATGTACGCGCCCCTCGTTGTGGCCAGGAGATGATAAACGACCGTGAAGCGCGGGGTCGCGCCCTCGGCCCAATCGATGGCGGTGAGATCGGCCAGCATGTCGAACGCGTGCTCGTCGCGCAGGAATTTCAGCACGGCGAGGACATCGGCCACGGGGACATTGAACGCCGGGTGATCGGCGCTCGGGCGGTCGGTCACCTGCGGGAACTGGCCCTTGAGGGCGGTCGTGGCGTCAGCGGGGGCGGACATGAAATGGGCGGAAGAGTGAAGCGGAGGGAGCGGGCGACAGCAAGCCGGCTTAGGCCGACAGCAGGTTCTTAGCCGAAGGCTCCTTGCGGACCTTGGCCTGGAGCTTCATGAGCGCATCAAGCAGCGCCTCCGGACGAGGAGGGCACCCGCTCACGTACACGTCGACGGGGATGATACGGTCGACACCTTGGAGAGTGGCGTAGCTGCGGTACATGCCGCCCGAGCTGGCGCAGGCACCCATGGCGATGACCCACTTGGGTTCGGCCATCTGATCGTAAATGCGGCGGACGGCGGCAGCCATCTTGTAGGTGACCGTGCCGGCGACGATCATGCAGTCGGACTGGCGGGGCGAAAAACGCATGACCTCGGCGCCGAAGCGCGCGATGTCGAACCGGCTCGAGGCGGTGCCCATCAGCTCGATAGCGCAGCACGCGAGGCCCATGGGCATCGGCCACATAGAATTGGTGCGGATCCAATTAATCACCGCATCGGCGCGCGACACGATGACCTCACCCTCGATTTTGCTGTTATAGGCCAGTTCGTTGTTGGAGGTGACCATGGTGGTAGAAGGATACGGCGGCGGTTAGAATCGCCTAGCAGGGTTGGACTCCGCCTCGCATCGCGCAAGACGGTTTTCCAAAAACTTCCCGTGACGACAGGGGTTAGAAGGCAGACAGCGTACCACAAAAGGCGGGCTATCTCCTATTTAGGCGAAAAAAGTGAGTCCGAACCGGAGAAACTACCCTACCCGAATCGCAAATGTAACCACGGGAAGGACAAACCAAGGCAGGAGTGAACCACGGATGGACACCGGTGACCACGGATAAAAGGCAAAGACGGCAAGAGTGGAACCGCGAAGGACGCAAAGAGGCGCGAAAATGGGGCTGCGACTTTCGTGACCCACGACGAAGCGCACAGTAATTCAGATTTGAACAGGAAGATCGGGAAGAGCGGGGAGGCTCCGATCTATCAGACCGCTGCTTCCCGTTCTTCCCGATCTTCCTGTTTAAAATTACCAAGGCAGAGATGCGAAGGGACGTACAATGGGCAAAAGGCCTTCGCGTCTCTTCGCGTTCTTCGCGGTTTATCTCCGTTTGCATCTGCTCCGCCTCTTTCCGTATCCGTGTCCAGCTGTGCCCATCCGTGGTTAAAAATTCCGTGGTTCATGGGGTTGGAAATTCATTCGTGCGCATTCGTGGTTAAAGAAAAACGCCTGCGCCATGAAAGCGTAACTAACCGCATGGTTATTCCGCTCGATTTCACGGGGGGCACGCGGCTTAGCTCGCCAACGCTTTTCTTTCACATGATTAATCCCCGTCGCCTCCTCCCTGCCCTCTTTGCCCTCGCCATGACCACCGCGTCGTACGCCGTCGAAATCGTCGGTCACCGCGGCGCCTCCTTCGATGCGCCGGAAAACACCGTCGTTTCGGCCAAACTCGCCTTTAAGGACGGGGCCGATGCGCAGGAGACCGACATCTGGCTGACCAAGGACGGCAAGCTTATCGTCTCGCACGACCTCAACGCCAAGCGCACCACCGGGCGCGATGTGAAGCTGTCGGAGATCACCTTTGCCGAGGCGCGCGAGCTCGACGCCGGCAAGTGGAAAGACCCGAAGTTCGCCGGGGAAAAACTCCCCTCGCTCGACGAGCTCCTCGACGCCACGCCCGCGGGCAAGCGCATCTTTATCGAGATCAAGGCCGCCGCCGACACGAAGCCGGACGTCGTCCACGTGCTCAAGACCACGCTCGAAAAGACCAAGCTCAAGCGCGCGCAGCTCGTCATCATCACCTTTAGCTACCCCTTCGCGAAGCTCTCGAAGGAGCTGATGCCCGACCTCCCCGTCTTCTGGCTGCTCAATCCGCCCTCGAAGGACCCGAAGAAACCCTCGCCCGATTTCGCCGAAGCCGTCGCCCAGGCCAAGGCCGCCAAGCTCGACGGCCTCGACGTAAATTTCAAATTCCCGATGGACGCCGAGAAAGTGAAGCAGCTCAAGGCCGCCGGCCTCCAGCTCCACGTCTGGACCGTCGACGACCCCGTCGTCGCGAAACAATGGGTCGCCTACGGCGTCGACGGCATCACGACGAACCGCGCGGGCTGGCTGCGTGAGCAGTTGGCGATGGCGGCGAAGTGAGAGCGCAAATAGAACTATAGTGAGCAAAGCGGCACGATCATCGTGCCGCTTTTTATTTATGCGGGATCGCGTCGCTTCTGCCAGTAGTCCGGGTGCCGATGGAGATGTTTTACCGCCCAGATCACCACGACCGCACTGTCCACCGTGTAAAAAATCCCATAGGGGAAGCGCCGCACGAGATAGCGGCGCACATCGTCCTCGACGACGCGCCACACGAAGGGCTTGGAAATGATCTTCTGAATACCGGCCTCAATCTCATCCGCAAACGCATCGCCGAGACCTGACACCTGACGATTATAGTATTGCCCCGCGGCTATATACTCCGCCAAGGCCTCCGGCGCGAAACGAACCTTGATTGCCGCAATGCGGCACGGGCGCGCTGAAGCGCTTCTTCTCCCTCGACCAATTCCGATTGGCCGAGACGCACCGCTTCGCGACGGCGGGCAATCTCATCAAGGTGGACGCGCTCCACGCTGGGATCGATCTCGCCGGAAAGGCTGGCCAGAAGTTTTTCCACCAACGCAGCCCGCCCAGCGCTGGGCAAACCCAGCGCATCTGTCGCGACCTGTTCCAAGGTGGAAGCCATGCGAGAAACGTGCGCCGGGATAGGTCGGAAATCAAGCGGGTTGTGGGAGTAGCCCAATCGATCAAAAATCAGCACACCGCCCCACCGGCGTACTCTCTGATTTTGGCACTGAGGCTTTCAACGAAGGCGTTCCATTCGCTCAGTTGTTTCTTTTCAGCCGCGATTTCAAATACCACGACTCCGTTTAAATTTTTCACGGATGCGATGTTCACCGGCCTAAGTCTAGACCCGGCCAACCCGGCCGTAACTAAACCCATACCTGTGCAAAAAATTGTAGGGGGCAGCGCCAGATCATTGGCTTGCCGCTGGAGAAGCCAGACCGCCACGGAAAATACGAACGCCATGAGTCCGGGAATCGCGACGAACTTCCATGAATTCCATTTCCGTCGCTCGATTGTAGACGAGAGGCCATTGAGCCGCGCCGACTGATCAATCACTCTTGGGCCGAATTTACCTTTGATCATAACAACCCCGTCCCTCACCTCGAATTTGATCTTACCCACCCACGCGTCTTGGAAATAAATCATGGCCTCAGCCCCCACAAATCTTACACGCGCGGCCGGCATCTTTGGGGCAGATGCGGCCTTCGGAGTTTTTGTAGTAGCGGCACTTGGTATTGTGCCGAACTTGGCTTTTGGTCGTGAGCCAGTAGCGGGTCTCGGTGGGAGCTTCCTTCTTTTCCTGTTTCACCGCAGGCGCGGTCGGGTTGGCAGGAGCCGCGCCGAACATGGTGCCAAACGCGAGGAGCGCACAAAGAACTAGGCGGGGTAGCTTAGCCATGGGCAAAGCGAAGGAAAAAGCCGCGAGGGAGGCAAGCGCGGCACTCACTCCCCAAAGTGTGATCGAGGGGATGATGAGTGAACACCGAAGAACTCGGTTCACTGAATCAGGCGGGATCAATAAGACAGGACCCATGCGGGCCAGCGGCCCGCGCTCCCAGAGGAGGGCATCGCACTCCCGGGAGTCGGCTTGCTGGCGCTCGCCGCTACGCGCTGCGGAATGAACACTCGTCGGCGGCGCAACTGCGGCGGGGCAGAGCGGGCGGAATTATTTCGCGGCGGTCGCCGACACCGGCCCGAGGCGCTGCTTGCCGACGGCGACGTCGTCGATCCAAACCGTAAAACCTTCGCCGGTGGCGGGCTGGTAGTTGGTCCAGCCGATGGAGAGGGTTTGGAAGCTGGCGGGAATTTCCGCGCCCTCGAATTTGCCGGCGCCCTTGTGCAGCGCGATATCGGTGATCTCCTGGCCGTTGACGAAGAACTGGTAGGTCTGCGTGGCCGCGTCGGCGTGCCACTCGAGGAGGGTCCAGTCGTCGTTAAACTTTTGCTCGGCCTTGGCGCGCACGCCGAATTCTTTGCGGAGCTTCGGCTGCACGTTGTAGAGGTACGAGAAGCTGCCGGTGGATTTCAGGGAGAGGCCGGCGAGACGGACCTCAATGGCGTCGTTGGCGAGCGGGCTGGTGGCCTTGGCGGCGACGAAGGTGGTGTGGATGGCGGGGTTCTGCTTGCCCTCGACGGGCGCGGGCAAAGGCGCGGGGCTCTTGACCTTGTAGTAGAGGCGGCCCCAGTGCTCGCCGCCGAGTGCCGCGACCTTGTCGGGCGCGAGGGAGATGAAGCGCCCGCCCTTGATCGCGGGCTCGATCTTCAACGCCCGCGTGCCGCTGTGCGCCACGCCCTCGGCCACACCGATCGCGCCGGTCTTGGTAAAGCCGGCGGGAATCGCGCCGACCGCCGTGGACTCGAAATCGAGCGACACGATGGGAGCGGCAGCCGTCTCGGCAAAGGCGTGGCCGGCGATGGCGAGGAGGAGAGCAACGGTGAGCGAGAGGGAGCGGCGAGGCATGGACGTGCGGGAATGAGGGGGTTGAGGCAGTGGTCGGGCGGAAGCTGAGCAGGGAAAAGACGCTAGAGGCGCGCTGTCGGATGCGGGGTGGCGGAGGATTTCTAGCTTACTTGGGCAAATCCAAGCGAACCGCACTCGCCTCGGTGATCACTTGAGCCGATATGGCGGCTGTTTAGAGCGGGGGAAAAGACGCGCCGGGGGACGTCGATAACTGGATTGCGCGCACCACCTTCGTTTTTGCACGGCGCATCTGCCCTCGCTATCGTAGCGCGAGTCGCACATTTGTAGCGCGAGTCGCACATTTCTCGCAGTAACCCGAGAAAAAGACGTGAGCATAAATCTGCGAAACATCGCGGTCGTTCGCTCGATGTGGTGGCTCTTTGCAGCGGCCCTGATCTACCTTTTCGCGCTCAAGCTTTGGGTTGTGCACTACCTGCCCGGAAATGTCACTGGCACCAGAATTAAATGGGTTGATGGTTTCTATGTCGCCATCATGGCCGAGCTCGTACTGCTCGTCGTTCCGCTGGTCTGCGCCTTTCTTCGCCCGAAACTCGCGGGGTGCATGTTCACGATGACGGTCGGCTACTTCCTATTCTGCTATTTTGCGTTTTGGCCCAACGCGCGAAAGGCTAGTTTTCCAAAGGGCAAAAGACAGCCTTGGATAAGTCTTTCCAAAGCTGCCCAACGGTAAAAAATGGCGGAGAGGGAGGGATTCGAACCTCTTCGGCCCAACAACTCAAACGCTTCGTTAAACGGGCTTTTGTGTTGTTATGAGTGACTTAGAACAGGAACACAGTGCTAACGACTGTCCATCAATGCAACCGAATTTTACCCAATGGCAAATCCGCTGGCAAATAATTTGGCAAATTTCCGCGCCCCGACTTTGGGGCTTTGGAAAGAGGTATTCGCGAGAATGAACGTGGCGCGCCACACTCGCAATTAAGCCGCAAGCTGCCACGCTTGCCGGCAATAACTTCGAACTATGCCGCGACAATTCCGAACCGACGAAAGCTACAGCGCAGAGCGAATCACACGCAATGCGCTGACCGATTTTCTCATCAATCGGGGGTTTACCGCGATCAAGGATGAGCGGAAGGCATACGGAAAGAATCAATCGCAGGTCATCCGGGCGACGGACGAAAACGGTGAGCCGGTCGCGTTTTGGGTCCGCACTTGCTGGCGCGAAGGAGGCCGCGGCAATTCTGCACTACAAATTTCCGCCCGAATCGACCGCGGAGACTGGGAAGGCACCATTCAAAAGAAAATCGCACGGCAGATTGCTCGTGGTGCAACCCACATGCTCGGCGTGCAGCGGTCAGGCGATGAAATCGTGTATGCTGCTGCAATTCCTCTTTCGGAAGTGCTTGCGATATGGATCGCCCAGCGCGACATCAGTCGCGCACTCGAAGGGGGAGGAAAAAACCATGCCATGAACGGATCGAGTCCGACTCTTTGGCTAAGCGATGATCAAGCGCCGACTGTCGCCGAAGCGCTTTGGCGTCACGCTGGCGTCCGCGATCTCGCTCAGCTACGAACTTCGCGCCCCGCAGAGATAACTAATGACTCAATGGATGATCTTCCAGAAGCCGACTACTCGGGCATTGGAAGGGACGGAGCGTCACGCGTTGAGCGTATGGTTTCGGGCGTTCCGCGTGATCCCCGGGTGCGGGAGGCGGTGCGCGTTCGAAGCAACAACACTTGCGAACGCATTGGCTGCGGTGCGTATCGTCCATATGTGGGCTTCATTGACGTGCATCATATCCTCGGTGCTGAAAAAAATGACCGTGTTTGGACATGTGTTGCACTATGTCCGAACTGTCATCGCGAAGCTCACATGTCGCCGGAACGCAATCAGCTGAATGCTGAGTTGCTGCAGTTCGCGAGCCAATGGCTTCCGGAATCCGCACCGAGAAACAGTGCTGTTTTGGCGTCGGCCTGAGATTAAAAAACGGCGGCAGTCGCCGAAGCAACTGCCGCCGCGAGTCGCGTCCGCGCTACGCTCGAACGCCATTGCCGCGCACCGTTTGATTCATGGCCTCGCGTTTCGCGGCGTTGATGAACGCACGCGCACGGTTGGCCTCGGGCACGTTTCGAATGCTTTCCTCGACCTTGGCTTTGATCTCGGGATGCTCCTCGACCCATGACCGAATCTCGTTGTTTCGGCCCTCCGCGTAGTCCCGCTGCTGCATCTTGCCGAGCATCAGTTTTCGGATGAGTTCCTGTTTGGGGAGCGCATCGTAATACTCGTGCAGTTTCGGGTTCTCGGCGATGAACCGATCCAGTTTGGCGTCGATTTCCGGGTTCCTGCGCAGCGTCGGAGCTGCGGTTTCTTGCGTCTTTCTTTGGGCGACTCGTTCTGTCTGTGGCATAATGCCTCCTATTTTTTCCCAGCCATTTGTTCGCGAGGCGACTGGTCGCCATCGGCGGTTGACCTCGTTTGGGCGGACAATGCCCAAAGGTTATTAAAGGCAGTCTTCATCGAATTCCCCGTTCGCGTGCGGTTCGATGGTGCGACCGTTTACTTCGAGCACGGCCAGCTCGAATTCACGTTGGATCTGAGGGCCGGAACCGCAGGCCAGCCAGAGCCGAGCGAGCCGCGCCACACCGGGCGCGATGCCGTGGACGCGTTGAATCTCGCGATCTATCCGCTCGAATTTCTCGCGCAGATGCGGCGGCAGAATTTGAGCCACATCGGCGAGTTCCTCGGGTTCCCGGACTTCCGTGTTCATTTTTCACCCTCCTTTGGCGTCTGTTTCTGCCGAAGTGCGGCCACGTCTTGATTCAACTGCGCAAGTTGTTTTGTCAGGGCCTCGTTTTGTTCGATCAAGCTTGCGACAAGCTGATTCTGCTCTGCCATCTTGGACTCCAGCTCCGCCGGCAACGGGCCGGGTGTCTTTGCCGGATCGGCGACCGCCAGCACGGGACCGAGGGGCACGACGGTAGGCGCATTGGGATTCAGGTTCCATGACGCCCCGGCCTCCTTTCGATACACGACGTGTGCCTCGTGCATCACATTCGGGTCGGTCGGATCGACGTAGCGGTTAACCGGATAGGATTTCAGGGTTTCGCTGACTCGCACTTTCTCCACGTTCGTTTGGTCCAGGTCCGTTCCTGCGACCGGCGCGACCTTGGGCGCCGGTGCTGCCGGCGGCGGCAGTGGTGCAGTTGCCGCTGCGGTCTTTCGATCCAGCGTCTCGCATCCAGCGCAGAGCGCCACGGCGAGGCACAGGGTCAGTGCTTTCGTTTTCATTGCGATTTCCTCCAAATCTCGGCGTTCGCCACGTTCCCGCGCGTGCCCTTTGCCACGTCGATTGTCTCGGTGACATAGAGATAAAACTGTTTCCCGGCGGTGACGCGGACAAAGAAGCCGTCTCGTGCGATCGCTTGTTGAATTTCCTTCGCGTAGGCGTTCAAAACGTCTGCCGTCCCTTGCAACGCCGCGTTCTGCCCCGATGCCTTCGGCACCTGGACGAGATCGCCAAACGCAGTGTTCTGATTGCGCAACTGCTGCAACCCGCCCGCAAACCCGGCCAGAAACGTCGAGGCGAACAACTTGATTTCCTGCCAGTCGTCCGATTTCACCACGTCACCGAGGAGGCCGGCGGAGCCATCGCGCAGGCCGAAAACCCCGGAGGTGTCGTCCTTCTCGCGATCCAGCGCGATCCCGTTTAAGACCAATTCCGTGCCGTTGAGGGCCGTGCCGTCGCGCCAGACCACGACCCATTTCCCCGAAGCGGCGATTCGCTCTCGCGCCCGGTCGAGCGATGCCCGCCCGTGAATCTCCGCGCCAGCCGGGATGATCAGCTCGCCGTTGTGCCAGACGTCCTCTGTCACCAAACCAATGACGGGAGTATCGAGCTTCGACGACTCAATGGTGATGACAGTCTCACAGGGAATGAGACGACCAAACGGAGCATAGGTCTTGGAAAGGGTTGTGCTGTCACTGAGCGGCGCAATGGCGACCAGACTGATCGGGAGAGCGCGCGGCTTTGCTGGGGCTTTGTCCGAACGACTTTCGCGCGCGCCACGCATCCGCACCAATTCGGCAGGGTCGCCGTTCGAAGCGGTTTGCGGTTGCTCGGTCGCAACAAGAGATGCGCGCCCCGTGGGCGTGAACGGCACCCCTGTTCGCATGATGGACTCACGCAGGGGGCGCGGATCGACCGCATCGACCCTCGACATTTGCGCGGCCCGCGCCGTCTCTCGCGCATTGCTGCTATGGATCAGCAGCCCGCCGACTACTACAAAAAGGGCGAACACGGTCACATTTCCCGCAGGCGATTTGATAAATGCCGGCACATTCATGGCTATTGCGGGGTGACTAACTTGGCGTCCCGATCTACGCGCGGGACGATCACGCTGACCAAATTCTTAACGCTCAGATTGGCCCGCCCTCCGCGCGGGGTCCCGGTCACGGCAAAGAAGCCGGTCGTGGTCGCCTTCGGCGGAATGATGCCGGACGCGTCCGAGATCGAGGCATAGTAAACATTTGGCCCGATTCTCGCCGCCAGTCGTTGAGGCTGATAGACGACCTCGCCATCCCCCGAATTTTCAAACTTGAGTCGAAAAACCAATGTGTCCTCGGGATCGAATCGAAAAACTTCTTCGACGGTCACCCGAAAATCGCGGTAATAGGTCACGTTGCCGGGCGATGCGTGCTCGATTTGTTGCGCCGCCTCTGGGTATTGCTGCGCGACCAGCGCGAAACTCTTGGCCCGATCCAACACCGACAGTAGCACGTCGGGCGTCACTCGTCGTTGAAGCGACGCGCTGCGGCCGGCCAGTTCGTCCTCGTAGAACGTGACAGACCCGAATGCCTCGCGAGCGACCGCAAAATGAACAACGTAAGTCTTGTTTTTCCACACCACGTTAACCGCAGCACGAGCATTCGGCTCGAGCGCGCGCACGCTGAAGAACGTCCGACCAGGTGTGTATGAGAGAAGGACCGGCGCGGGCGTGTCAGGGCTTGCCGAAACATTCGCGCCCTCAATCGCTGTCAAGGCCGACGGGAACATGAGAGTCGTCGGCGCATCGCCGCTAATCGGGATTTCGTAGACGACCCGTTCGTCGAGCGGGAACTGTTTCACCGCCGAGGCCGCGAACGATGAGAGCGCGGCACCAACTGCGACGCACGCGCTCAGAAAACTGTGGCATCGTATGACCATACGCCGAGGGGATAGCGTTTGTTCGCGAGCATGTTTGGATTCCGCGCGAACGTGAGTGTGAGGGTGAATTTCGGGCTTTCCGTGAAGGTCTGCCCTTCGAAAACGCCAGTCCTCACCAACTGGCCTTCGACTTTGACGAGCACGCGATCCTCGCGTGTGCGGAGAATGTCGAGTTTGAAGACCTCCGGTTTTTGATGAATTTGCTTCGTGTCGAACTCTGGGGCCGATTTCTCCCGGTCAGCACTGGCTTTCGCCGCCGCATCCGTGAGGAACAGCCGCTGCACCATCTCCGGGTAATCGAAATTCTTTGGGTTGCGCTGAAACAAGGCCAGGGTAGCCCAAAGGGCCATCGCTTCGTGAAGGTCTTTCGCTTCCTCAAAACCGAGGAGCGGCGAGACTGAGAACGACCCCGCGCCGTCCAGCACGACGACGCGCTCGCGGGTGCGATAGGCTTTGATGATGAGGAACGGTTCGATGGCACAAAATGCCATCGCACAGCAAGCGACGAGGAACCACATCCGCGCCGCGAAAGCGTGATCGGCAAAGAACCGGGCGGGCGAAAACGCCCCGCCATTAGTTCCGGTAGCAGGCAACTTGCGGGTTTGGTCAACCCGAGTCTCCCGCAGGGTCGCCGGAGCGACCGTTGTCGGTGCGGAGTCCATAGGTCACAGGCCGGGCCTTGCCGCCGCCAAGGGCGGTGGAGTTGCCGGCGGCGGCGTCCCATTAACGGCGGCGGTCGGAACGGGCATCGGTGTGCGATTCCCGCCCTGCCAGCGGTAGCTCAGGCCATAAATCGCACGCGAACCAATGTTGACCATGTGCGCGAAATTCGCGGAGTGCCCGGTGAATGCCTGTCCTTGCGCGAAAAGCGCCTGCATCACTACCGGAGTCGCGATCATCCCGACGATAATCATGATCGTCGCCAGTATCCCGCCCATGAACGTCAACAGCGGCGAATACATCGCATCGGTCATGGTGGCCGGATTCGGCCCCACCGCGCCGCGAAAATCCGTCCAAACGGCGAGCGCAACGAGGTTCGTAATCGCGAACCCAATCGGCCACGCCAAGATTGCGAGGAGTTGCTGAAAGAAACGAACGGCGATGCCGCCGAGCCCCGGCACCATGAACAGGGCGAGCATGAACGGTGTTATTAAATAGAGGAGCCACCGCAGCACATATTGAAGAATGTGCATCGGCACAGCGATGAGCGTGCCGACGTAAATGAAGATGTTCGCGAGCGCGCGGGAGAATGCTTGGTAGATCGACTCGTTGATGTGGCGCCAAGACCACGACTGACCCTCGGGATTGTCCGCCGTGGAGTTTCGAATGGTCTGCGAGGCCGATGTCGGGTCTTCGTTGTAGCCCGGATCGACGTATTCCGCCACCGCTAAGAATACTTGCTCAACCTTCGGGAACCAAGAATCCATGAACGCGATTGCAGCTACAATGATGACGGCCTTTGCAATCACGCGAAGCAGTCCGTTACTTCCAGTGCGTGCGCTCGACGCATAAGCGATCATGCCGGCCACCATGATCGCAAACACGATGAAGCGGAACGCGGCGACAAGCGCGACCATCTTCGATTCGAGAGTGGGTAGGAAGATTTCCATGGCTTACGGCTTGGGGGCCGGTTGCGTTTTGGTATCGGTCGGTGGTGGCGTGGCCTTGGGATCAGACGGAACGCCGAGATCGAGAGCCGGTGGTTTCTTGCCGAGCTTTTTGCTTACGTCGTTGACGGCCTGATTCGACTTCTGGATTTCGCGCTGCGCTTGTTCTTCGGCTAGTAGACGTTGCTTCTCGCGTTCGGCTTGCTCGCGACTTCGACCGCAACCAACGAGGCTGAGGATGACTGCAAGGACGATGAAGGCTCTAGTTTGCATCGGGCGGATTCTTGCGGACGTGGATTGTTTTCAGGTATGCGCTGATTCGCTGGTTCGCTAGGTAGTCGTTTTTTGCGGCGAGTTCCGCGGCTGCCATGCGTTCCTCTTCGAGCCTAGAATCATTGGCTACCTTCTGCAAGACGACGGCATCCACCTGCCGCCTACGTTCCGTTTCGACCTGGGCGAGTTGACCGTTCAACGCCGTAAGCTTGACCGAAATTTTTTGCACCTCCGCGTCGGTGGGAGCGGCTTTCAAATCCTCAATCGTCGAAGCAATCTCGTCCTGCAACGCTTCTACACGCGACTTCGTGTCAGTCGCCACCTGCTCTGCGTTATCCTGGGTCGCGTCCAACACCGCATAGCGGCGGTATTGCAATGGGTCGCGTTGCAATGTGCTGCCGTTAATGTCCGTATCCGCAATCGCGCGATAGCTACCGCTGGCCGTGCGTTTAAGCGAACCAAGGCTATCGACCACGCCGAGAATGGCGTCTTTTGTCTTCCCGTAGGTGCGAACGAGATCCTGCTGGCCGAGGGCGTTGAGCGTCAGGGTAGCGCCAGCCTCGACCGGATTTCCCGACCACCGGCGAATGTCATCCTGAATGTTGATCTGCCGGTTGAGTTGGTCGATTTGGGTCCGGAGATTGTTGATGCTCTCAACCCATTTCGCGATGCTCTCGGCGTGAAGGGCGCTGTTGTTTGCTAAATTCGCAACGTCAGTCACCGGGATTTGAGCGACCGCGGGGCCTGGCGCAAAACGGAGGAGCGCGACCACCGAGATAATGAGGAATGCGGGTTTCATGGCGTGGTTCGGAGATATTCGATGTGCGCTTTGTAGACGACGCCGTTGACCTTCGTTTCCGGCACGACAACCGGCGTGAGTTGAACGTCCACCGGCGCTGACCGCTCGCGTTGCTGCGATTGCATCAGCCAGTATTGTTGCTTCACCGCTTGATTCATTCCCCGCTCGTAGCCGCGCTTCTCGGCATCCGCCGTGGCGCTCTGGACCTCATTTTGCGCGATACGAGAACCAACGTAGCCGAGAGCGGCGCCAGCCGCCGCTCCGCCAATTTTGTGGTCTGAGAGTTGATAGCCGGCGACGCCGCCGGCCCCAGCCAAGCCGAGATCGGCTGCCGCACCGCCGACGGTGGAGCAACCACTGAGCACGACGGCAGCGAGCATGAGGGCGCCGGCTAAAATGCTACGCTGATTTTTCGACCTGTTCATCGTCCGCCTCCTCTTCTTTCGTCAGTTCGATGTTGCGCACCGTCCCGCACAACGGCGGATCGGTGACGGGGCTGTAGAAGCAAACGCTGGAAAACTTCTTGTTCTCCGGTTGCTGTTCCAGCAGCGGATAGCTCTGAATCGAGGTGCACACGGATGCGGGCAAGCCGACATCGCGCGCAATGTCCTCAACATCGCTGCGGTCGAACTGTCGCATGAACCAAAACTGCTTGCAGTTGCCAACCACCACCGGGCGGATTCGCGAGTCCTTGAATTTCGCGTATTGCTGCACCACGCTGGCGGTCCAGCAGTTGAACTTGCGGAGCTGAGCGTAGCTCTCGGCCACGATCTTTTCACCGCCGGGAACGTCGAGAAAGCGTGCGAGTTCTTCGTAAATGATCCGCTTCCATTGCTCGCGCGGAAGCGAAATAATGTGTTGGCGGGTAAATCCGGTGATGAGTAACCCCGCAGCGGTTTTCACTTCGACCGCTTGCTCGGGAATCAATCCCAACTCGAAGTGTGCGACGCGGCCGGTCAGCGAAATGTTCGTCTCTCCATCGAAGAGTTTCCCATACTGTCCGGTGGCGCACCACGCGGAGAGCAATGTGGCGAGGTGATCGACCTGTTCTTTCTTGTGCTCCGGAAAACGCGCGAAGCGCATGAGCTCAACGAGGCTCGCGTGCGTTGGAAAGTCCTTCCGCGCGTAGTGTGCATGGGCTACGGCCATCACGAGCCGTTCCGTTTGGCTGTTCTTGATGAACGCCGTAATTTCGGCTTCCGACGTTGCGGCGATGAAGTCTTGCGCGGCATCGTCGTTGCGGGCGAGTCGATCCCGCAACTCGGCGAACGCTTCCAGGTCGGTCGTGCCGAGCCCCATCCTTTGCTTCCAGCGATGCGTTGCACAGGCCATCCGCTGGATGCCCGGGATTTTTTCCCGGTGGCGCTTGGACCACTCGTCAAACGAATCCTGATAGAGTTGGTTGATGTATTGGCCAAGGGTCGCTTGGCGGATTTGCTGGGATTCGGCGTCGCTGGCCTCGCCGATCATCCGAGCGACAAGCGCGACCGCGGTCGCAATCTGGAGTTGTCCGAGCGGCATCCCCTCCGTGTCAAAATAGTTGATCGTAAGATCACCGTCCGGCTGGAGAATGATCGGCCGCTCGCCCATCATGCGCGTGTAACCCTCGTAAGAAAGACCCTCCTCGATCAAAACCGTGTAGAGATAACGTGCCGCCGTCTCGACTAACAGCCGGTGCATGAAGCGCGATTTGCCCGCGCCCGTCGCGCCGAGAAGCATGGCGTGCTGTGGCGACGGGGGCGTTCCGAGGAAGGTTCGAAGTCCGACCAAATTCCGCTGCGCGCCATCGAGGATCACTTCGGCCCCGGCAAGATGCCCCGTAAACGTGGCCGAGATGGGCAGCATATCGGCGAGGTAGGTGTCCTCGGCGTAGAGGCTGCGGTGCCGATAACTCGCATGATTCCAGCCCGGCCAGGAGGCGAAGAATACTTTCTTGGCGGTCGAGGGCCGCGCGCATTCGTAATACTGCGCGCCGGACATCCCGTTAATCGCGTTCTTTATCGCGCTGGACTTCGCCGCGAGTCCCTGCTCGGTTGCATCCCACACCCGGACGATGTAGGTCACGGCAAACGCCCGAATGAACCCCGTCGAAAGCGACTCGATTTTCCGCTCCTTTTTCCCGATCGCGACGAGGAGCGAGTGCCGTTCGGTGTCGCGATATTCGCCGCGAAGCCGTTCGATGGCCTTCTCTTCCTTGTCCACCTCGCGCTTGGTCGGAAGCGGTTCGACGTTCACCGTAATCCGGTAGTCTTGAAAATCCAACCCCGTCAGTCGGTAGATCAGCCCGGGCGTCGTTGGGTCCGGCCAGCGTTTCAGCGTGAACAGCGAGTGATAGCGTCCATCGAGGTAGAATCCAATTTTTTGCAAGCCCACGCCATCGCCGTTCCAACAATTCTCCTGAATCGAAAGCGCCGGGTTGAACTGCGCGGCGAAATCCAAATCAAACCGCTCGGAAAAAGACGGATTGAGGAAGCGCGCAAAATACCCGAAGTGGGCGAGGTCATCCATCGGAGAGACCGTCGTGTCTGGTCCGAGCGCCGCGCGCAGGGTGTCGCACAGTTCGTCGAATTGAACGCGCAACTGAGCCAGCATTTTTTCATAGAAGGACTGCAACGCTTCATGCGTCAGGAGGGCACTGGATTGGGCCTCGACTCGCACGGTCAGGAATAGCACGAGATTCTCCCGCCGCAGCGAGCGGTTCGTCATCATCCGCCAGTGCTTCCGCCAATAGCGACGCCGCACGCTTCGCAGCCCTGCATCAGGAATCTGCTCAATCTCCCGGTAAGACGCCGTGAGTTCAGACCGGTAGTCGCCATCGCACCCCCATTGAAATTGAGCCCAAAGGTTCGGGCCGAGGAGCGCCAGCACACTACGGATGCGATCCTGAAACGCATTGAGTTGATCGACGCTGGCCCCGCGCCGGTCTGCCGGTTGGAGGACGAACCCCTTCGCCGCCAGCCCGCCCTTTTCAAGCGCGCCGTAAACCATCATGCCCTCGGCAAAGAATCCGTTCGGTGGATTACTGCGCATGACGGTCCTTTCTGGGGCGGCTCGGCTGCCGCCCGGCGACCAGCGACCAACCTTCGCCGTTAATCAGATCATCAAAAAAATCCTCGGCGTAGCCGTCCGGTCTGTTGTGACGAAGGAGCAACACCCAGGCAGCGGTCGCGAGCGATACCGGGACCGAAAAGAGCAACGCCGCGAGCAGCCCGAACCCGAGCACGTAATCGAAAACGATGTAGAGGCCGATGGAGGCCACAACGGCAACAAGGATATAGACGAAATCGTTCCCTTCGAGGCCGAACGCCCGACCACGCGAGTCGTTCACGCTGTTCGTCGCCGAGATGCGCAGTTCGCTCATAAGCCGGACCCTCCGTGGTGAGTTAGAAGGTAGGCGTGAGTGCTCCGCCGTTCATTCCGAAGATCGTGAACAGGGCTTCCATGATCGCGGCGGCACCAGCGATGATGATGCCGGAGACGATGCCCATTTTCCCCTCGGAATCGCCGTTCTTCAGCTTTTGCGCTCCGCCCCAAATCGTAATCACGCCCCAGATGAAGCCGACGAGGAAGAGAATTCCCAACCCGGCCTGAAGACCGGTGCGGAGGGTTGACGGAACCTGCGCCAGCGGAAGCAGCGGCAGGGCAAACGCCTCCCGCGAACCGGCGAGCGTCGCAACGACGACACCCGCGAACCTGCCGAGAAAACTTGTATTCATAAGAACGCCCTTGTCTGTCGAGAGCGCGTTGCCGAATGGAAACGCGTTCGCTCGACACCACAGATTGACCGCCGAATGGGCGCGGTAACCGGGGGCGTTTCTATGGTTTTCCCGGACTATTTTCGGCCTGACCACGACCCCGCAGCATCAGGCTACGCGGGGGATAGTTGAAATACTGGCGGAATTTTCGGCTGAAATGATCCGGATCATCGAAGCCCACCTCAGTGGCAACCTCCCGGAGACGATAATCTCCGCTGGCGAGCAGTTGATGCGCTTTCAACATCCGACGGCGGGAGATATATGCATGGGGCGTAAGCCCGGTAGAATGCTTGAGCACCGTGGTAAGATGCGGCACCGAGAGGCCCGCCTGCTTTGCGAGATCGGGGGTGTGCAGATGATAGCGGAGCCGCCGGTCAATGAAGTCGTCCATCGCCATGAGACGACCGTGTGACAGCGTCGTCCCGTTCGCTCCGTGTTCCACCTGTTCCCCGAAGATGAGTTTCGACACCCGGATGAGCATTGAATCAGCCAAGCACAGCGCCGGCTCGTCGTCAGTGCCATCCCGCTCGTCCCAAACGTGCCGCAGGAGCGATGCGAATTCCCACAACACAAGATCCGTGGCCGCCCCTCGCACCACGCCGTGCACCGTCGGTGGCGTGTGACCAGTAAACACAGCGCGCCGCCAAAAATGGGGATCGATATGAGCGCAAAATATTTCGGACCGAACCACCCAGCGGGTGCTATGCTTAACCCGCGCCGGAACAAGATATACCACCGGCGCAACAAGCCGGTGTTCGCATTCTCGCCCAAGGTGATCGGCACAGGTTAGAATTCCCACGCCCTGACCAAATAGGAAACCAATCTCTGTCGAATCGTGTTGATGTTCACCGGCATCCCCAAATCGGCGTTCATCGCATTGCACAGAAAAATCACGACAGGTAATCGCCGGGT
Organism: Opitutaceae bacterium; assembly: GCA_965227745.1. Lineage (GTDB taxonomy): Bacteria > Verrucomicrobiota > Verrucomicrobiia > Opitutales > Opitutaceae > GAS368. The sequence goes on from OZ245769.1 coordinate 3,295,268, forward strand.
GGCTCGCGGCTGATTTGGAGAGGGGCTCGCCATTGGCCTCTCCGCCGCCCTCTGCGCCGGACCTGAGCTTCGACATATAGCCTCCGTGAGAATTTCAATTACCGTGAGACGCAGACGACTGGCGCTAGTTTCCATTCAGGCTTAGGTGACGAACCTACTTATCGCATACGGTAATAACCTACTCAGGCCTATCTCACCTCAGAGACAGCCCGACTTCGGGTAGGTTCAACTGAGCGGGGCGAGCGCCTATTTGCCCCAGTCTCGCAGCCCCTGCCGGTTCCCGATCACGTCTCATGAAATGCCTCAACGACCGCCAGCAGTTCCTCGGGCGCGCTCGATTTGAGGACGATCCGATCAACCTCCAATTCCCGCAGTCGGTCGCGCTCCTTCTCGGACAATGCCGCCGTATGCACGATAATGCGACCGGTGAAATTGGCCTGGCGGGCAAGTTCGATCAACTCGTCCCCTTTCAGGCCCGGCATATTTTGATCCGTCACGAGCACATCGAAGCGCCTGATGTTCTCGGACATTCTCTCCCACGCCTCCAATCCATCGGCAGCATGTTCGACTTCGTGCCCGGCGGTGGTAAAAAGGCGAACCAGCAATTGTCCGACCATCGTGTGATCGTCGGCGCAAAGAATCCTCTGTTTTGGTTTCGTCGGCAGGGAAGAGTGTGAGTTCGGATTCATCGACACGGCTACGATTATTCTCCCTAAGAATAATTCTTTCAAAGAATAAGTTTAGGATCGGTGCGCAACTCGCGCGCCGTGAAAAAACGCCAGAACCGACGCAACGTTACCGGGAAAGCCATTCAACGCATACGCATGGCCGCGGAGCCGCGCATTACGCAGGAGAATATCGTGGGAAGGTTGGCACGGCTTGGCGTGCAGATCAGCCAGTCGCAAGTTGCGAAAATCGAAAGCGGCGACCGGCCGGTGCTCGACTATGAGCTGGAGGCGATCGCCAAGGCATTGAAGGTGTCCGTTCAGAGTCTTTTTGAATAACCATCGGGGGTTTGCGGTCATGTCATGCGGACGGCGGGCGCGGTGGGGAGTTCCGCGCCGTCAGGGGGTTCGGGGCAGTCCGGCTCAAGAATCAGGTTCTCACCGACAGAATCAACGGTGATTCGTCCGGCACCGGTTCCGCCCAACAGAAGTGAAGCGGCTACTGCATCTTGCAACCGACGCTCGACCGCCGCGCGCATCGGGCGCGCGCCCAAGGTGCGGTGAAATCCCTCGCGCACGAGAAATTCGACCACGGAGGCGTCTATCGTGATCGCATGTCCCATCGCCCGCAGCCGGTCGATTTCGGCCGCGATCATGCTCTCGCAGATATTCCGCTGCGTCGCGTAGTCGAGCCGCCCGAAGACGACAATTTCGTTGATGCGGCCAAGCAGCTCGGGGCGCAGGCGCTCGCGCACGCGCATCAACACCGTGCGTTCGACCGACGCGAAGGCCGAATTCTCCATGCGCATCGTTTCTTCCGAACCGATGTTCGAGGTGAAGACGATGAAGAATGGTCGCAGATCGAGCACCTCCCCGGTGGCGAGCGTGACCCGGGCGTCCTCCAGCATTTGCAGGAAGAGATCGAGCACGAGGGGGTGCGCTTTCTCGAATTCGTCGAAAAGCAGCGTGCCGCGCGCGACACCGCGCAAGGCGCGACCGAGCAACCCGGGATCGTCGCGACTGCCTCCGATGAGTTTGTCCACGGAATTCTGAAGCTGGTATTCCGACATGTCTGTCCGAATGGGCGGCCTTCCTTCGAATAGATAATCAGTGAAAAGATTCGTGGTTTCGGTTTTCCCAACACCGGTCGGCCCGACGAACAGCAGCGAGCCGCGCGGCCGGCGGGGATGCGCGAAGCCGAGCTGGCCGCGCGTCAGCACCGAGCAGACCCGTGGAATAACGTGGGCTTGGCCTTTGATGCCGGCAGCCAGGCAGGCCGGTAATCCACGCAGACGGTTGGTGAGTTCCGAGTCGGTGGCGGCCTGACTCCGTTCTGTTAGGTCTGATACCATGATGGCGTCTTTCCGTCCGCCCCACACGGGCGCAGTTTAACCCGGCGGAAACCGCCGTTGCAATGCTGCACGACGGCTTCGAACTGGCGCAGCTTTCGCAGCACATGTGGTTCGAACCAATACTTGTTCTCTTCGGTCCATGAGGTTGTGCGCTTGCCGCCGGTATAGCCAAACGTCCGCCGCTTCGATTTTCGCTGGCCAAGGGTGTCGGCGGCGATCTTCGCCGAGTCTTCGTCCGCCGCGCAGAATGTCACCCGGTTCGCCATGTTCGCGATGAAGACCTTCGTTTTCCTCTCGTCCCCCATCGGTGGGATCAGCGACGTGTAGGATTGAGTCGCCGCCACCACGGTGGCGCGGGCCTCGCGGATGACATCGACGACGTTGTAATCGCTCATGCCATCGTCGGTGGCGGTAACGATTTTCTGCGCCTCGTCAGCCCACAAAACGAGGATGTTGTCGCGCGCGCGCTCCGAAGCCGGCTTGTCGAAACGGCGCAATGCGTGCATGTAGAACGCGAGTTTGAGCAGCGTGTTGATGTAGCGGCGCTCGACTTGATACCGTTGCGGAAGCGAGACGCAGATTTTTTTCCCGCGATCAATCTCGTCGAAATTGATCCCCGGTTGCCACGGGCAAAAGACCTCGGCGATTTCGGGGTCGGTGAAATATTTGAGATAGTTGAGAATCGTCGTCCTCACGCCGCCAAGTTGCTCGGGCGGCTGCGTCACGATGTTCTCCTTGTAATGGTTCAGGAGCCATTTTGCTTCGTCGTCCTCCTTCTTCAACAGGTGCTCGAAAGCCTCTTCGAGAAATCCTTCGCCGACGAACAGGTCGTAGGCGCGTTCCAAGGTTACTTCGTAGCCGGCTGCCGCCAGCACCTTAAACGCCCATTCCATTTGCACCTGCGCCTGAAGACGGAAGAAGTTTTGCTCGGTGCGCTGGCCGAGCGAGGCCGCCACATCACAGATGATCTTTGCCTTCGCGGAATAGGGCAGATGGGGAATTCCCAGGAAATTGAAAGTATGGGCGGGTTTCCATTCTGCCGGGGCGTTCGGCGGCCGCACCTGGAGCAGAATCAGATCCTGCTCGCGGCCAAAATGCCGCAGGATTTGCGATAGAGTTTCCCAATAAACGCCTTTGTCGTCGACGCACACGCCGCCCCAATCCGGGCAATTCTTCGTCAGCTGCCAGAGCATCGCGTTCACCGCCGCCGCTGTTTTCCCGGTGCCGGTCTGACCCGTGACGAGCCAGCCCCGGCAAAAATCGTCCGTTGTCCATCCGAATCCGCCGAATCGTAGGACGATGTTGGGCCTGCCACGCCGTGCCGCGCTGGCCGCGCAGTAGAATTGCCAGAGGGAAAGGAGAATGAATGCCCCCGCGACCGTCCGGTGCATGGATGCTCCCGGCCAGAGAACGACGGCGATCCCGGCGCTACTGACGGCAAGTAGGAGATTGGCGACCATAGGAAGGCGCGGTGCGCCTTGCCGGAATAGAACGTCCGCCGCCGCCGTCGTGACCCGACGTTTCGAGGTTTTTTCAGGGTTTTTGCCATTCGCGGTCGCGCAGCGGCTCCGCGAAATCAGACAACAACGCGTGATACGGTGGCGATTCTTCACCGTTAACTTCTGCTTTTCCCAATTGCCCGGGCGGGATCGGATACCATCTCCCGTCGCGTCCGTAGTAGTGGGCGTCAGCCAGACGCAGGATTGTGACCATGCCAACCGCTGCATAGGCGAAATCCTCAGCGGTGGGTTCATCCGCGACGCTGAAAACGCGCCCTTGATCGGTCACAAAAATGTAGGGGCTGGCGGGCATAAGACGTTGCCTACGGCTTCGGCGCAGGTGGGAGATTGACCGTCAAACCGGGATGCAGGTCGCTGAGGACGTGCCCCCATGCGACCGCCGCGTCACTATCGGTATTGGTATGCTTTTCGAGCACCCGCGCCAACGCCTCGGCCTGCGCCCGGTCGCGACATACTTCGTGAAGAGCGGCCCATTCCGCCTCGTTGCCGGCGAGCGCCGTTCGGAGCAGTTCGTCGTCCGTCATGGCGCCACGCCTCCCGCTTTCTCCACGACAGTTAGAAATAAATCCAGTCGCGCCGGTTTGGTGAGGATGAAATCCACGCCCAAAGCCTGGTAGGCGGCGGAGTCCCTTGCGTGAAGTTCGGAACTATGAACGACGATCTTGCCGGCAAAGTTCGTCGCGCGAAGTTTCTCCACCAGATGCACACCGGAAAGCTCCGGCATTTCGTTGTCGGTCACAAGCACATCGAAAGGCTCGGGACTCGACGCAATACAGTCCAACGCCCGGCTTCCGTCGTAGACGACTTTAACGTGGTGCCCGCCGTGCTCCAGTGCGAGTCGCAGCATCGTTGCCACGTGCTTGTCGTCTTCGGCACAGAGCACCCGCAGCGGTCGTGCTCGTCTCGTCGCGGCGGCCGGCCTCTTCTCTTTTCCGCGAATCGTCATGGCGCACCGCCGTCATGGATTGAATCGTGACCGGTTCCCGCTACTGCGCTCGACCGCGAAGGCAGCGGCGGCGATGCGGGCACCGACGACAATCCTTCTTTAATCCGAGCCAGGAGGTCGGAAAACTCAAATGGCTTTGAGAACACGCCCAAGCCGCCAACCTCGGTGCAGCGGCGTTCCAGAACACTGGTATATGCGCCCGTCATGAACCAGACTCGGATTGAGCGACCGAGCGTGGCCGCCCGGCTTTGAAGGGCGATGCACGTGTCAAAGCCGTTCATCACCGGCATGTGCACGTCGATCAACGCGCCGTCGATGGTTTCGTTTTCGGCCATGGCGATTGCGGTCTGGCCAGAGGCAGCCGTCCGCACGACATACCCCGCCGTTTCCAAAAGGTAGCTTAGCGACACGCAAACCCCGTGCTGATCGTCAACGACCAGCATCGTTCGTTGTCCAACAGAGAGAGGCGGGTTGTCGTTCACTTTATTCTCGTGCGGAATAATCCATGCCCAACGATGAACCCGCCACTCATCGCGGAGTCAAGACAGGTGTTGCGCAAATGCGCACACCTAAGAACCGTCATTTACCTTAGCATCTGTGCGCAAACACGCACACATGCCAAAGAGAAAAAATCTTGCCGGTGAACACGTTCGACGCATCCGCTCCCAAAGCGGGCTCTCACAAGCGGAGCTTGCGGCACGGTGCCAGCGGCAGGGATGGGATATTGATCGGTTCACAATTGCGCGGATTGAAGCCGGCACGCGATGGATCGGGGATTTCGAGGTAGTGGAGCTGGCTAAAGCACTTCGCGTTCCGCTCCTGCATCTTTTCGGGCAGAAGTGACGGCTCGAAAACTCTCCGCGACCTAGCACCGGCGAATACGGTTCGCCGATCTTGATAGGGCAAAGTCCGGAATTTCCAGGCAGTGCCCTCACCTAAAAGACATCGTCGACACTGAAGGCTAGCCGAGATACAAAACTACTCGTCATCCGTTTCATCGTCGTCGCCCGCCGCAATTGGCGGCATCTCGTCCGTCTTGGCAGTGAAATCCAGCCACTCTTCGAGTCGAATGACCAAGGTCTTTTTCTGAGCGTTCAAGCGCATAGATAATGCTGTTTGTAGCTCGCGCTTGATCGCTTTTGCTAGGTTTCTCTCTGGCCCCAAAGGCGCGTCGGGAGATAGGAAGTCGCGCGTTCCACCGTATCGCCGGCACCGTAATACGAGTGCCAATGCCCGCAAACTGTTGGTAAATGCGACCCGAGGATTCCGATTCGCAATCTGCCGCGCCAACTCATCGAAACAGAGCCGCGAGGCTACTAAAAGCTGAGTGCGAGAAACGTCCCGTAGGATTTCGGGTCGCTGATATAGCACGTAGACTAAAGTCCTCAGCCACGAGTTATTCAACTTAGCACCGCCCGATGCTCTATCGGCAATGGCTTCGAACAAATGCCTTCCGTGCTCTGGGGTTCGCAACACCCGCCCAGCGGGGAACAAAGTAGAAAGATTCGACGACGGTGAGAGCAAAGAGGCAATGTGCTCCGCGAAATCTGCTGGGGCATAAGCTCCCATCCGCCCCAAAATGGTCGTCAGGTCGGACACTTCCTCTGATGCGGACCCCGACCGAACCAACCGCTTCCAAAGCACGATTCCGATTGCGCAGGCACGATCATGTCGAGGTCCGCTAGCAGGGATCAATTTTGGCTTACCGCTCGGCCTCGCCTCGACGAAATGCGTCGGGCAATTGCTGCCGAACGCGAGCAGTTGGTTGATTGGAGCGGCGTCATCGCTGTTCGCATCCAAGCCAATCAGGCTTGGTGCGATGGTCTTCTTGACCGTGGCCTTCAACATTCTAAGACGATTCAGACTGTCTCCTGTCTTGAGTTCCTTTTCCAAATCAACTGCCTCCCAAACGAATTCCTTAAACAAGGACTCATACGCGTAAAGTTCACCACACGCGGGCCAGCCATACTTAATCTCAAGACCAGGTGGCCAATTGCTGCCGGGCTCGGCCGCCATCCGCTCCATACTTTGCCAGTTGAGCTGAACAGCTTGGCCTCGGCCAAAGATTTCAGGTTGGTGTCTGGACGGTCTCATACTGACATTGGCGAAGCCACCGGCTGACGCTGCTCTAACAGTGAAATCGGTCCATGTGTCACTTCCAGCCGGTGACGGAAGATCTGTCGTGAGCTTCCGGAATCCTTCCTCGCCAGATCGACGAAGCCAAAATGGAACTCTTGGGGTGCCTTGTTGGATGAAGGCGGTTTTCTCAAACTTCTTCTCGTAGACTTCGCCGCCACGCACTTCTCGCTCGTCGGGAATCAACGTAAGCCAATTTGGTTCGCGCGCCTCGGTGAGTGTGAACAGCTGCAATGAAGGTAACTGGTCAAAGTATGTCGTGAGCTTTCGTGCCAACCTCCACCCGAACAGAGATGCTCCGGCTGCCACTCGGTCATTGGAAAGCATTGTTAAGCGGGACCGAATTTGGTGAGAGCCCAACGCCTCGGAAAAGGCTGCCGCAGCAGGTCCGCAACAGAGGACATGGTGTAAGCCTCCGATCTTTTCGACGATACTATTGATGAAGGGACGAAGCCGCGTCGGATTCGGCGTAAATCCTAAAAATGGGACTGTCTGGTCAGTGATCAATGCTCCCGTCTGCCAGAAATGAATATCCCTCGGTCTTCGCACCGGAGCGAAATACGTTTCATGTTGGACATCCTCTTTGCGCACGGAAAACAAAGATAGCTCAATCGATCCGATCCCAACATCAATGACCCCCAGCGATTCAATTTCATCGTCAGGACCTTCGCTTAAATACTGAATTGCCGCGGCAACTGCGCGCCAAATAAGGCGTGAACCGACCGGAAGCCGATCAAGTAACGCCTGCTGACTTTCCTCCGGGCACTGATTCGGGATTGTAACCACGACGTTCTGTTCCGAAGCGCCTTCGCAGCGGGCGGCCAAACTACGCGCATCTGCGGCGATGCAGTCCGCCGGCGTGGGTTTCACGAGTCGCGGGAGATTGTCCGGCGGCGCCCAGTGGGTAATCTGCCAATCCGTGCTCTTTGCTAGGCGATGCCAGGCCGAAGCGATCAGCACCCGTCCCCTTGAATTTTCGGCGGGCGGTTCCAATTCCTCCCATGAAGAGGGTAATACCTGCGCTACAGGAGGCCACGGGAGACCCAATCCTCGCTCTGCAATAAGCGCCGCCTCACCTGCAACGAGAGGCTCTCTCTTCAGCATCGGAAAAAGGACAGATGCTGGCCGTTGAGCGACCGCACTGCGGATAAATGACACGCCACCGTCCGCACCGCGAATACATGCGAGTGAACTTCCGCCAGACACGTCTAATCCGATAGCGCTCACCCTCGCAATTCCTCCAACAAGACCGACACAAGCTCAGGAAAGTCTTTGAACCAATAGTCCCCACCGGCTCCGGCTGATAAATAATCCAGGCGACGGACGTGGCGACTTTCCGACTTCATTTCCGGCATGTATTCTCCGCGGAGCAAAATGCCATTCACGCGAGCGATTCCCGGATGCGTATGAGCAACCACATCGAGAGCAGTCGCCAGACTGTCTACCACCGTTTCGCGTGTCTCTCGCGTGGTATTAAGACTGAGCACACTATGAATCGTCAACAGTCCAACTGGTTCACGATACCCACGCTTCGGATCAAAGCACGCGATTGCTAAATCTGCGCCAATTCGCGGAAGCGTAAGATGGAGGCCAGGACATAGGTGTGCATCTGCCCCGTGAATTACCCACAGTTCTTCGTCGCTTTCGCAGTGCTTCCAACGACTGGAAACCGCAAGGGGTGGAATGAAACTTCCGAAATCATGCTCGGCCCGAACATACGCGGGGAGAGAGCCAAGGAGTTTCCAACGTGCCGACTTCTCCGCAGCTTGAGCGGAAAGGAAGCCGACGAACAATCCTCGCACAAAATCAGCCCAAAGTCTTCGTCCCCACGGCCAAATACTGTCAATCGCGACTTCTTCTTTGCGCAACTTGTCATACTGAACCCAAAGATTATGATACCGTCGGTCCTTTTGGAGCACATAGTTCGCACGAGGCGCTCCTACAAGTCGGGCGGCAGACGCGATTGGAGCGAATGAGTCAAAGCGACCACAATTCCGTCGCAGTTCCGCGACCGCTCTGACTTTCCGATGACGCGAAGAACGCCGATTCTCTCGTTCATAAGCGCCGGCCCGATGCATACACAGTCGGACAAAATCGCGAATCACGCGATTTTCCGCGGTGTCAACCGACTCCCGCCGTGTAATACCGAGCAGTTCTTGGCGAAACCCCGCTTTTTCAGCGACGGATCGGCCAGGACGTCGCACCAAATCCCGTAGGCACGTCTCGTCCAGCTCTTGTATTTTTCCGACCGGAACAAGTTCCCGTTGACGAATCAACATTCGTCGAGGCCGTTCGCACACATCTCTTATCCCAGATAGGTGCGATAATGCAATTTCAACGACACGCGCCATTCTTGGCTCTGTTCCGGCGGCAGCAGCCGACCACCGAGACCAGATTGCAAACCAATCAAGCTTAACCACCGGTTGGCCCGAAAAAACAGCAAATGAACCCTGTTTTCTATCGAGTGTTAAGCTGATTGCCTCGGTAAAGTATCCACAAAGACAGTCGATCGCCTCACGGAAGAACACCGCCTGCGCGTTAACTTCGGTCGGCTCTTCGCGGCCATCGGCGCGCCGTAAACCACCGCTAACTGGTATGCTGTTCTCATCCGAACCAAAGCGAACCCGCCATTCAGTCGAACCGTCGTATGGCCATGGAACGACCCACAAACGACCCGGACGGCGTCCAAGATCGGTAAGGGGATTGATCGCCACCCCTTCCGAAAGCCACGCCGCCGCGTTTTCGCGCGACGGCACAAGGTGCGGTGGGTGCTCGTCGCTGCGCGTATAGAATGTGGCCGTCTCGGGATTCAGCAGCCCACACCGATCACTGTCGTCGATGCTCATATCGGCGGACGGAGAATGGCGAGGGGCCAACAACGACCATGGTAATGGGAGCACTCTGCCCATTGTTCGCCTCTTAGGATCGCTTTACGCCAAACCATTCGAACATGTGCCCTTGTCTGGCTCGTTCGAAGGCGTCCCGAAGTTCCGGGTCATTGAGCCCGCCTATCTTTCCAGACAGATAATCCAAGCATCTCAATACGCCGTCGTCCTGAGTGTCCAAGCCCCGCAGTTTCGGGATGATTTTCTGTTCGATTTGGTCGGCCATCGCGTGCGCCCGACGCTCCGGATTTGTCGTCACGCCAGGATAGTTGGCGACGTAGTCGAGAATTGCTCGGAAAACTCGATGACCAAACGGACGATTTATCTTTTCGAGTTGTTCGTTGATCTCAGAAAGCGCCTGACGCTCGCTCGCGTGTGCGCTTCCATCAAATTCTTTCACCCATCCCTCCCAAGTAGTCCGTGGAAGGAACTGCCCTGATGGCTGGCCAGTCTGCGCAGTTGAAGCGTGAAGATTCTTCGGCGCGCCGAATCTGAGAACGTTGGCGCGATCGATCACTTTGTCAGAGAGCGATTGCGTGGACTCGTCTTCGTTCATTGTCCCCACGAAGAGGACGTTAAAATCGGGGAAAATGAACCGCGGTTTTTCTCCGGCGGCGAGCCCACCGATATCAATCGGCAACGCCACATCATGGCGACGCTGCATATTGTCAAAGTTGCGGCCGCGACGTTGTTCGAGGCGGCTGAGGAAATCGGAGAAATAATATTCGATACGTGCGAGATTCATTTCATCGAGAAGCAGCAGAAGCATTTGCTCCTTGCGCGAAGCGATATTTAGGTTGGGCAAGTCTTCACTGCTATACCGCGACATCTGCGCTATGGCACGCGACAGCTCCGTCGCTTTATATTTTCTTTCGAGGTAATTGTAGAAACCGATCAGGTCTTGCGGGCCTGACCAACCCGGTTGAACAGCCAAACTCACGAAATTGATACCGAGTGCTTCGGCATAAGCCATCGGCAGCGCGCTCTTTCCGGTGCCACTAACACCCGCGAGCACAACCAGGGGGTTAATCTGCGATGCCTTAAGGCTTGTGTGGAATGCTAGCTGAACACGTGTCGGATACTGTAGACCCTTCGTGCGCAGATAGTCGCCTAATCGCGTCAATGCGGCTGTCTCATCAAGATTCGCAGGCCCTGAATAGACGAACTTCAGTGCCGGTTGGGTAAGATCTTCGAGCGCCTTATTCGGCTCGATTTTTTCGGTGCCCGTTCGTTTGCCAACGTCGGCCTGCAAATCCTTTAGGAGCGTCTCATAACTCGTGATCGCCTTGCGGAGGGCTTCTGCCTTCGCCTCAAACTCCTTCATGTCCGCGTATGACTTTTCGCGCGTAGCCTGAACCTTAGCCAGCTCCGCCCGCGACTCGACCAGTCGTTTTTCGAGCGACTCCAAATCTTGTTTCGAGGAATCGAGGCGTCGCCCTGAATCAGCCGTCTGCGCCTCCAGCACCGCCACTTTTTGATTCAGCTCGGCGATCCTGCTCTCCTGTTGCCCGATGATCTGCTCGTTTTTCAATTTCGTCTCTTGCAGCCCGGCCAACACCGCTTTCATGACCTCAGTTTCCTTTAACGCGTCACTGTGTTTTTGGCGCGCATCCGCCAATTCTTCCATGGTCTTCGCGAGCTGCTGCCGCGTTTGCTCTAGCAATTGTTTCTCCGGCTCTAACCGCTGTAGTTCTTGAATCAAATTCTGGCGCTGGCCCTCCAACGCAGAAAGCTCGTCCAATACCGCCTGTCGTCGCAATTGCAGTTGCTCCAATTCAATTTTTGTCGGCTCAATCGCCTGCCGCGCGAGCTCGATACGAGCAAGTTCCTCCCGCGCGATTTTAATGCGCGCCTCAAGGTCGGTCAGGTGTGCCGCCGGATTCGCGTTGGCGAGGACCGTTTGCGCTTCGCGGAATTTGAACAACATCCAGCCGATTGCCGCGAACGAAAGCAGCCAAAAAAGTGAGGTGAAAACGATGTCAAGCATGGTGGGCGTTACTTCGGATTTGCCGGCTGAATAGTTTCACGGGCCGCCTTGATCTGCTTCGCAGCCTCGGTCAGATTGCCCAACTCTTGGTTCAAGTTTGCGATTTGAATCTTCACGGCTTCGCGCAGCTTTACTAGCGCTTCAGTATTTGGAGTGTCCTGAGAAAGCGTCGTTTGCACGCGGGTAAGTTTCGCCTCCAGAGACGCAAGGCTCTCTCGCGTTACATCAACTGCTGCTGAAGCCTTGCCTCGCTCGCTATCCAATCGCTTATTTTCCGCGCGCAGCGATTCCAGATCGGAGGCCATTCCGCGTTTCTGAGCTTGGGCCGTAGCCAATTCTGCATTTGCCGCATCAAGAGAGCGGCGAGCATCGGCAACCTGGCGATTAGCGTCGGTCAAGTCGGCCTTCGCGGACGCAAGTTTGGTTTGAAGGGACTCGAGTGTCGCGCCACCGGTTGTGCGTTCCGCACTTAGTCGTCGCATTTCCTCTGCGAGCGAATCCCGTTGAGACCTTAAGTTCGCAACGTCTGCCCGTTCAGCGGTCGCCGCCTTTTGTGCGTCGGCTTCTTCACGAACGGCGGTCGCCAGTTTTGCTTGGGAATTCGCCAATTGACTACGGGCGTCTTCAACCTGTTTTTTCAGGCTTTGCGATTCCAGCGAAAGGTCACCACGCTGCCTTTCGATCTCTTGAATGCGTGCCGTCACGACGGCGAATTCGTCCCGCTTCTGTTGTGCTTGGGTTATTTCGCGTTCTAGTCGGGCCAACTTTTCCGACGCATCAGCGGTCGCTTTGACTAGCGAATCCTTTCGGCCCTCAAGCTGCGCTGTCTCATTGGCGATATTCTGGCGGCGAGGCTCTAACTCCTTCAACGCCTGCGCAATGGCATCCCGTTGGCCCGTTAGCTTCGCGACCTCGGCCTGAATACTATTCAGACTCTGCTCGTTTTGCCGCACCATTTCCCGCATTGGGGCGACCCGGCCTTGCAACGTTTGCTCTTCATTTTGGAGTTCCTTCATCCGTCCACGGGCCGCTTCGGATTCCTTCAGCGCAACCGCAGCCTGTGTGTTTGCCGAACTTTCGACCGTTCCGAGACGCGTGATGTTAGCGTCAAGTGTTTCGACGCGAACTTGCTTGGCCTCGATCTGGCTCGAATGCCGCAGAACCGCCACCAGCCCCAACGCCTGTCCAACAAATGCCGCAGCAATCACACTAACGAGGATGATTCCACCAAAGCGCGTGGAAGCGGTGGCCTTCGTCGCGCCATCTTGCAGGGGAGGGATATCGTTCATTTTTTTGCCGCTTTCGTTAAGGCGTTAATAGCGCTCTTTATTCTTGTTACGCATTTTTCCGGCTCATCCCTCACTTGGCAAACCCAGAACCGGACGATATGCCATCCTTGGGCTTGAAGCCGTAAATCTCTCCAAAAGTCATCGTGAACCCGATTCCCCGCCTCTGTCATGTGCGTAGCCACGCCATCGACTTCGATGTCAATTTTCACGCCCCTATCGATATATGCGAGGTCGAGAAAGCGCCCATCAACGGGATGCTGTTGGACCGTCTGGATTCCAGCATCCAAGAGTAAATCCCGCAACCGGTTCTCCCATTTATCGGGCACAGGTGGTTTCGACCTGAGTTCATCGCGGCTTTGTTTGGCCTTAAAGTAGCGCGCAAACTTAACCACGTGCTCAATCCCACATTCTTCGGCGAAGTCTAAATTTCCGACGACATGAAGAACTCCCGCTGCCCGTGAAACCGCCACGTTGAAAAGATTCTTTCCTTCATTCAAAAAATATTTCGAGCCGTCCGGCATATCGGGTCCGAGAACCAAGCTCATGAGAACAACGTCACGCTGACCGCCTTGAAATCCGTGCGCGGTGTCGGCCAGTATCGGGCACCGCGATATTTCGGCAGCGGTCAGAGATTGTTCGATGAGCTGACGAACAAGCAATTTCTGAGCCCTAAACGGAGTGACCACCCCGATTGTTCCGGCGAATCCTCGGTCACGAATGAGCCCAACAATTTCGCTAACGCACGCTTCGGCTTCATCGCGGGAACGACAACCCCCGTCGGTTCCTCGCTCAATCTTCCCTGAGATATGTGTCCAATGTATTCCCGCCTTCCGCCCCGCCGGCACTCTTAGGCGGGCCGCGTCGGTCCGCACACGAAGAGGTTCCGGATAAAACGTGTCGCTGCAAAAATTGATGATTTCCTCGTGGCAGCGGTAGTGCTCGCGTAGCATTATCTTCCTTCCAATTGCACACTTATTTAGCCTATAGTCCGCTAGATCATATAGTGAATTGGAAGCATACCGGAAAATAAGCGATTCAACATCTTCAAGACCAGTTTCACCAAAGATAACGCCGTCTCGTTCCAGCGGCAGTCTGGTAGTGTGCGGAAGCTGGAAACGATCACCAACAATCGTGATCCGCTTGGCGCGGAAAAGGACCGGAATCGCCGACGGGATGTCGCACTGCGAGGCTTCATCAATCACAGCCAAGTCGAAGGCGGCCGCAGCGAGAGGCACGCATCGCCGTAGGGACAAATTAGTCACGGCCCAAATTGGCAAAACGTGAAGACATGCCGGAAAAGCGGATTGCACCTTTCGCTGAATCGCACCCTTCATTTTTTCTCCCAAACCTCGACCATCCTTCGAGCGAAGAATTGGCTGCAAACTCAACAAGTCGGCGAGGGCCACCGCGGAAAGCCGATTGAAGCGACTTCCAAAGAACTCCGGCAACAGCTTGCGGGTAGTCTCGATTAGCCGAGATTCTTGCTCCTGCCACGAAGCGGCGAGCTGGTCTATCGGAATGGCGTTAGCCAGTGCGCTTTCTGCACGGGAAAATTCCGCCTTCGCCAATCCGAAATCGGCCGTCAGTGAAGCGGTCCCCAGCCAGGAGAGCATTTCTTTTGCCGCCAATAACGATGGGCGTGCAGGAAGACCGATGGCCTTAGCCAGTCGCTTAGAATCTCGATTCGTTACGACCCCCAGTCGAAGGGCGCAAATAGTAGCTGCAACGCGACTCGAAAATGAGGACTGCTCGAATAAAAATCGTGCGTGATTGACTGCTTCGCTACACGAAGCAATCCGCGAAGCCTCCGAGAGAGGAAATCGATGTTCTCCACAAGCCTGCGCCACATCAGGTGGGATTTTGCCCGAGAGCCGCTCGATTCGCGAACGGGCAGCGACCGCGCAACGATGCTCTTCAGAGTGCAGCCTCAATACGCGTTCCAAATCCGACAAACTATCGCTGATTCGTTCCGCGTCAGATTGTAATCGGTGGAGCTCCGCACTCTGCTCATCTTTCCGCATCGTTTCCGGAGACAATTCTCCGAGAACTTGAATCACTGCTTCTGCGTAGGTCGCTGGTTGTCCATCCTCACCGGGCTGAACGACAAGTTGAGGACATCCGGGAATCGAGTTGCAGCGGGACGAGAATTCCCGAACTGCCGCGTGATTTCGCGAACAAAACAGCACGCTTCGTTCGTTCAAATAGTGCTGCACGGCGATTCCAACGCCGACATCGGTCTTTCCCGTGCCTGGTGGTCCAAGAATCAACGCTGCCTGCCCGGTGAAAGTTAGCTGCACCGCCGACCGTTGTTCGGCATTCAGCGACGCCGATTGATAGCGCACTGACGCTCGGAATTCCCCGCGCTCACCACGGGGGTTCTCCTCGCTCTTTTTTTCCGTTTCCGATTTGCCGCTCTCACCTATGCGGAAAAATGCGTGCAACGCGGTTTTGTCCAGATCCTCCTCGGCTGCGTGATCGCGAATCCAACGAAGCTCGGCCAAAAGACCTCGGTTGTATTTTAGTTTCTTAGTTGAAATCAGGATTGCGGCGTTGCGTAGGCCGTTCGCCTCACTCTCGTAGTTCGACGGAAGAGGAGTCACGTGCTGCGGATTCGGCTGCTGAATTACTCGTTCTGAACGAAGAAACGGCGCTAGCGCCTCGACAATTTTAGCCAAGGTCGCGGTTCCCTGATTCGGAATTCCCCGCACCGCGTGAAGAACGGCATCCTTGTTCTCCTTATAGAAATGATCCTCCAACCACCGCTCGTTTATTCGAGGCTCGTCCCGCATCCGGACAACTAGCCGACCAGTTTCAGTCGCAATCGAAATCGGTTGAAGAATGGCTGGCGTGAGAAACGTCCTGAGACTCGCGTCGTCTTTGTTGATCCAACTGAACGCTTCTACGGGATAGCCGTAATAGAATTCGACGGGATCGGTTTTCTGGGCAGCGAGACGGAAGAACTCCGACATCCACGGAGAGAGCAGAAGCGTCAATTGAGGCTCTCCGCTGGTTGACCACTCCCGGATGTTCGGGAGTGGCAACCAGGTCTTTCCCTTGTCTTCGAAAAGGCAGTTCAGCCCCGGGCGCTCATCCTCCTCCACGCAGCGGATATAGTAAGACAAAAGCTTATGGAACGGATGCCAAGGTTCCGTCCACCTACATGTCCGCTTTTCGTGCTCCATTTGTGGCACCGCGTGGTTGCCATATTCCATCGAAACCGGGGGTGGAGCTTCACCGCCAGTCGCGGGTCGCGTGGTCACAGATGAGGATTTTGTGCTTTCCGTTGATCCGTTTCCGTTCGCAGGGCGCGGCTGTGCAGACCCTGCCCGGATTGCGGCTCGTCCCTTCGCCGTAAGGTTCCAATTTCGCGACTGCCGGCCGACAAGTCCTTGCTGACTGAGGGCACCAAGCTCTTGTGCGACTTTTCCGATGTTTCGTCCGCTCGCGTCTCGAATCGATGGCAGCCCGAACAATTCGTCAGTCGAAAATGGACGTGAACCGAGAGCCGTGAGTAACGACTGGCGAAGAGGAGCGACGGACGTTACCGCGCCGGGTGAAGCGCGGGAATAATCCATTTTCGCGGAGTAGTGCGGATGTTGTGCTGGAGCATGGCCACTCGCCCGGGCGTCAAAAGCGCAAACAAAATGCGCAAAGCCGGGCCGGACGAACAGAGACCGGTAGAATGGATTTTCGCCGGCTCGTTGGCAACCTTGGAGGTAAAAGATGCTGCGAACCACGCGATGAACGAAAATCAGTCGCTTGCCGGATTTCTTTTAGTGCGATGGAAACCGTATCGCCGTCTGGAATACCTGCGCAAGCCTCGCGCTGATCGCCGGTTTTCGTGTTCAAGTTTCTCGCGAGGTCTTTCCCCGTGCGCGAGCCCCGGTCTCGCGCTCCCCATTCCAGTGGGACTCCGCCCGCAACACCCACGGCCTTGGACGCGCACTCGGCTATGGCCAGCGGCATCGAATCAAATTCCCTCTATTCGCGTGACTCGCCCTCACTTGGAGTTTAGTTTCGAAGAATTGTTTATGAATACCCCTGAGACCGTCAAAACGCTTCCCCCCACGTGGCGCTTTCGCCTCCTTCCGTTTCCCCGTTACTACGATGTTCGCTCCGGTTCTCTTTATGGCTTCTACAATGATCGCTGGTCGCTTGAGCGCCAGCATAGCGGTGGCTTTCGGGTGAACAATTACGACACCAGTTACACCCTGCCATTGCCAGACGATGCAATTCTTGGATGGAATGATGACGGGACAACCCGCGCCGACGGAATGCCATTCGGGACAATTCATCTACGTTACCAGATTCATCTGTTTCGCGACTGTGGAGAATTGATCCGACTCTCCGACTCTGACGCACGTTTGCTCCCGACCGAGCAACTGAAGTCACCTGAATTGTTTTTCGATTTTTCCCCTCAATCCGAGCCGCGCCGCGCATGGCTTCGGCAGTTTAACGCAATGGCGAGCCACTGGGCGTCATTCTATCCCGCACAGCACGCCGCGTAACGCAGATCAAATCCATTGAAGTGGGACAATCATGGAACGCGACGATGTCTCACGATTTTTAGTCCATCTAACGCGAACGGTAGACGAGGGGTCGGCGGAAGATAACCTACTATCCATCCTCAAGGGTCGGACGATTCAGGCCCGCCGATTTCACTGCTTGTGCATGCACAAGATCGGCAAACTCGGATTGAAGGACGACCTTGGCGACCGCTTCAAAAGCGTCTGCTTAACAGAAACTCCGTTAACGCAGATTCGCCACATCGCCAAAAAGATCGACGGGCGAGACATTGAACTTGCTCCGTTCGGGGTCGTTTTTCGTCGGAAGGACCTTTTGGAACGAGGCGCCACGCCTGCGGTTTACCTCAACGGCAAAATCGGTGGTGTTGGCCGCTTGTTGAATGATCGTTTCTACCACGATTTCAAAGATGCAAAATCTCTCGCTGCAGCTCAGGCAAAACACGGTGGAAACCTCGACGCGATTATCAATCACTACGCCACGCTAAACACCATCCGTAGTGGTTATGATTTCACATGGGAAAGAGAGTGGCGATTTGTTGGCAACCTCCCCGTCGACTTCGCGGAGGTTTACGTAATCCTGGCACGGAAACCGAAGGAATTTCGCGAACGTTGTGAAGACGAATTGCCACCAAAAGTTTGGGCGTCCGTGGCGAAGATTCCCATGATTTCGCCTGATTGGAGCTACGAAGCACTCGTCCATCATCACGCGGTAAACATGTGGCACGCGTAGTTGATCTCGTTCCGGTGACGACGAGTCGCAAAAAACGCCCAAAAGGCCGACGATATCGCCAGACGCGGTGAAATCGTCAGATCATTTCGGCGTAATACCGATCCTTCAGCAGTCCGAACTCGATCTTGCACGGCAACGGATTTGCCCTCGCGTGAGCCATCGCGACCAAACTCCCGGCCCACTCCGCGAGGGAGAGCGGCAGGCGGAAAAATGTCGGATTCTCCGCTACCAATACGACGGTCGTCGGCAGGAGATACCGGCCCGCATCCCCGTCAAGATCGGCGTCCAATTTGTGCCGTCGGCACTCGTCCTCGGTTGCCGGGTAGAACCCGACTTTCTGAACGTCGTAAATCGTTCCGCGCTCGCGTTCGTTTGCGACGGGGCGAATAGAAAGTTCGGGAAGAGCAAGATACTCTTCGACGGATAGCACACTGAATTTTGGACGGTCCATGAAAGTTTAAAGCATGACGATTCGGAGTTTAACTTGGGTTTCTTGAGCGAGCCTAGAATGCTACCGTTCCGGCGTCACCAAAAACTTGCCTAAATGAAAGCGAGGCTGAGTCGCCAGGGTGCGATATCGACCCGCGACCCATTGCGCCTCTGCCAAGCGTATCCAAGAATGGACAACTCCCGAATCTCTCCCCCTTACGCCGGTGCGAGCGTTCGCACCCAGCGCCAAGTTGCGGAGACCGTCAAAGTTCCTCGTCGGACTCGCCGGTGCCCTTTAGCTTGGCAAGCTCATTGATATCCGTAGCAGTGGCCTTTCCGCGTTTGATCTTCTTCTCGATTTTCTCGATTTGCGCGACGCGCCGCTGAAAATCTTCGTTCGACTCTAAGAAACGGAAACCGCCTGTCTTCTCGATCCATTGTTCTTTCGATTGGCTCATAGGAGCTTTTTTGGGGACATTGACACGCACGACCGACCACCACGATTCATTTTTTCATAGGGTTAAACATGTAACTAGGGCGTGACAGACTCTGGTATGCCTAGCGCCTCCTTGGCGTTTGTGTCATTGCACGATCAAAAACGGGTCCGAAGCATCCGACTCTCGCGAGGACCAAGATTCCCGCTCTTGTTCGTCCAGCAAGCATCTCCATAGAGAAAATTTTGGTCCATCGTAACCGGGGTCGTCCTTGCTATTGGTGCGATAGAGCATCCTGCCTGGTCTCACAACGATCAGCGCAATGCCGTGACTGCGGGCATACGTAAGCGCACCGCTTTGAAATCCGCTGGTTGTGAAAAGCATCGCCTTTTGCGCGCCAGTAGAACGAACCCTGTCGTGGAGCACCTGAACAACTTCACGCTCCACTGGACGTTTCTGCTTTTTGCATTCTATCAGAACGCGAAAAAGTGCCCCAAGGGCAACGAACTCCGCCATAACGTCGATCTCATACTCACCGTCCGTGCCCACCACGACTTCCCGCTGATTCGCGATAAATTTCTCAAGCTTATGTCCGGTTAGCCGGACATGTTTTAACACCAAGGCTTCGAACTCTCGAGGAGTAATTGAAATATCGAAAACCGGGGCTCGCATAGGATTTCCGCTAAGCAAGACCCGAAGCCACCGCACCCGCAAAACTAAACCCATGGGCCGTGCATTCGAGCGCGGCGCCGTGCTGCAAGAGGATTAGCCTGTCCCGCCACCCGCAGCTCCGATCTCGCGCACGTCGATGCCGACGACGAACGGCGCGTCAGGCGCGACGCGGGAGCGATACTGTGCGGGTGCATTCCGCACCTCTGCCAGCCGCTGGCCGGCCACGTCTGCCAGGAGGCCGCGCAGGTTCGCGCCGTTGATCGTGACCTCGTGATGCGTGAACCAAAAACGCAGGGATTCGCTAGCGGGCTCGCCTTCAAGTAACGCTCCTTGCAAGTGGGACCACGGCAGGAACCACACACCGCTTTGCCAGACTGACAACACGAGGCCAGGGCGTGATCCCACGTCTACGCAAGAAAACGATTCCGGTTCCGCCGCCCGGCGGCGCTCGATGCTTTGTTGGAGGGAGTTCATAGTCTGATGCGCTGACGAGGTTGATGGGGGATGGAATACTGATTCGCGGTCGCCGGTGCGGACTGCCGTAGCGAAACCGGGCGCAGGCGTTCCATGACGCCCCGGTGCAGGCGGATTCGCTCGACGGCGGCGAGGGACCTACGCGTCCAGCCCAAGGCCCACGCGTCCGACTCGCTCGTTTTCAAATCTACCGCCAGCTCCCGCGCGCCGACTCGCTGCGCATCCGCGCGCAGGGCGTCCTTGTCCGACGTGAAGACGATGACGCGTTTCCGGCCCCGGCTGACCGTCACATACCATTGCTCGGTATTCGTGGCGGCGCGAGTCGCCGCGTCCGCAAAGATCACGGTGTCCACCGTCTTGCCCTGCGAGCCGTAGGACGTGACGGCGTAGCCGCGCACAAATACCCGCTGGTTGGCCCCAAGGGTTTTCTGACCATCCCTGCCGACCACGACCAGTTCGCCGTTCTTCTTCATGCGCCGCACCGTGACGAGTTCGCCATTGTTCAGGGCTGCCCCTTCGCGGGACTTCCCGTTGAATTTCAATTGAAGGCGATCCCCCGCCGACACTTTCATTTCGCCGGCCCGGACGACCGAGAAGCGATTCGCATAGCGGTAGCTGACCGCCGATTCGCGCCCGCCTTTGGCGACAATGAGGCCCTTTGGCCCAGCGCGGACAATTTCGCAGACCTCACCGCGCGCGAATCGGCCATAGCTACGCAGAAAGCAGACATGATCCCCGGACTGATAGAACCGGGCGTCGCGCTTTTCTGCGTCCACTAGATCGACCGGCTGAAACGCGACGAGCGCGCGACCCGCCGCCAGCCGGCCGGCAGCGCGCAAGTGGTCCCGCACGGTTTCGTTGACACTGCGCATCTCCTCACGGGTCTGCGCCACGATCAACGGTTTTTCGCCCCGGTCCAGCGCGGCCCGATACTCGGCTGCGAGCGCCTTGCGCCGTTCCTGCGGATCGTATTCGCGAATGCAACCGAGACGGTCGAGCCGGTCGAAGGACGCCGCAACGTCGCCCCTGGCTGCTGCCTTGACGGCGGCGCGATAGCCGCGAATGAAACGGCGCTCGCCGCGAGTCGCGCCCAATTTGGGATCTTGGCGTCGGATTTGCCGGACGACCGCCGGCTTGAGCCCGGCGTATTTTTCAATCGCGCGCAGCGCGTCGGACGCCGCGACCGCGCCATGCTGGCGGGTATCGCCCGAAAGCACGACGCGCCCGCCGTTGGCGCGCACGATGCGCAGGAGCTGCGCCATTTGCTTCGCGCCGATCTGGCCGGCCTCGTCCACCACCACGACCGAACCGCCAGCGAGCTGCCGCTTCTCCATGAACAGCGCGACCGTTTGCGCCGCCAGGCCGTCCGCCTGCAAATCCGCGACCTGCTGACGTTGCGGAGCCAGGACGACGAGAGCGTTGCCGGCTGCCGTCACGCCTTGCGCGACCTCCGCCAGCGTGAAACTTTTGCCGGTGCCAGCCCCGCCGCGAAACAGGGTGATGAAGTCCCGGCTGCCAAGAATTCGGGCGACCGCCTGTTTCTGCTCCGCCGACAAAGGACGCGATGGCGGATAGTCGGGGTTGATGGCGGGATGCCGGCCTCGTCCGTCATGCGCCGCCCGGACGACTTCCAGTTCCCAGCCGAGCACATCGCGCGAGGTTAGCCGCGTCGTGCCGTCCTCCCGGACATACCCGCGCCGGTCGATGGCCGCCCGCACCTCGGCGAGGCCGAAGTTCTCGCCCCGGCCTCGGGCCAGTGCCTCGGCCATCAACTCGAAATCGTTTACCACCGACCGGCGGTCGAATAGCCGTTCATCGGCCCAGGCGACCGCGCCGGAGGGGTCCGCTCTTTGAGCAGCCGGGGGCGACTCGGGCCGAAGCTGCCGCAATGCCCATCGCTGTTTCCACGACAACTGCTCGCGCCAGTGCGGGCGCAGGCGGTCGGCGGTCGAGTCCTTCAGTTTGCGTTGGCGCTTGTCTTCCGCGACCTGACGGCGAACCGCGTTGAGGTCACCCCGCAGCCCTTCGCGGGCGATCCGCCTTTTCGTCTCTGTGTCGATTTGCTGATGCCGCTTGGAGAACCGCGCGATGACTTCGCGCGGCACGCCCTTGATTTCAAAATCGCGCGACCCGTTCTCGATCTCGTAGCCGAGCCCGCGGAGCCCCTTGCTCAATTCGTGGTAATAGTAGTTTTCGGCGAACTTCTGCGCGCGAAACATGCCGTGCACCTGGAGCGCCTTCCACCGGTTTTCGTGGGCATCGAAGGTCGCGTTGAACACCACGCAATGGGTGTGGAGATGGGGATCGAGCTCCCGGCTGGTGTCGTGCCGAAACGTGGCGGCGACGACGTTTCCCGTAACGCGCTCGCCGTCCGCGCCGCCCTTGCGCACGCGGGTCTCGGCGAACTTTTCCAACTCGCGCAGGGTGTCCCGAACCGCCTGTTGGTGGAGGGCCAAAATACGGTCATCCTGCATCAGGCCCAGGATCGAAACGCTCTTTGGCGGGCTTAGCGTGAAGTCGTAGAACACCCGGCGATTCGCGACAGACCGTCCAGCCTCGCGTCGTTCGGTGTTGAGCCGGGCTGTCATCCGCTCGCCCGTCACCGGATTCCGACCTTCGCACAGCGCGAGGAAATCCGCCTCTTTCACTGCGCCGCTCAGATCGAGTTTTGCGGCACCGAGGCCGAACCACTCGCCCGTCACTTTCTGGCCGGCGGAGTAGTAGTCGCCGGTGCATAAGTGCTCGCGGAAGTATTCACGGGCACTCGCCAGATTCAGTTGTGGTTTCGCAGTGAGCATCGGGATAAAGGCCGACTTGGCGGGTTGGACTTACAAACGCAGGTGCGTTCGTTTTGAGGGGACACGCGTCACCCCTTGCGCGTCCGCGCAACGAACCGCAGCCGCAAGTGCGACCTCGCGTCTGCCATTCGGCGTGCGTCAACCGGCGCAGACCTGCGCACCCAAGGAGAAAACAGGCACAATGAGTGCCACGGCACTTACGCCTGTTTCCGACGCTCACGAAGGCGCGCCCGCTCGCGCGGGATGCGGCGCGCCCTCGTGCGTTCGCGGAGCGATGCGGCACGCGCGCGGAGACCGGGACCCTCGTCGCTTCGAGCCGGCGTTCGCCTGCGCTCGCCGACTCTGCGGCGTCGCTCCGGCTCCCGCCGGCTCTTCGCTTCTCCGGCCCCGGACTCCGCGCCGGCCGCCGGTTGTGGCCGCGTTCGCGGTCACCAGGAAAATGGGGACATACCATTTTTTTCCGACGCGCGTTCGACTTGACCGAAACACCGGCTTTGGCCGACATGATGGTCCGGGATAGCTCCGCTGACATGGACGACGAGACGCGAGATTTCTGGCTGCTTTTTCAGGATGCCCGCCGCGAGTCCGGCGACATTGATCCGGTGACCCGCGAGATTTTAGTCACCAAGTTGGCCGCGTTGGACGACGCACGACTTGCGGCCTTCGACGCCTTTTTTGCCGAGCAAATCGAAGCGTTGAACACATCGCTTGTCCGGGATGCCGCGCGCCAGTTTTGGACCCTATCGGATGAAAGCTGGCTTTTCCTTCGAGTGTGGATTGTGAGCCGGGGTGGCGAGGTTTTCACCGCTTTCCGCAGCAACCCGGAGTTGCTCGCCAGTGTCGCGACCGAACGCCCCGGCCCGTTTGACGCGCCGAGCGGCGAACGCTTCATGAGTTGCACGCACGACGCGCGCCTCCGACGCGGCCGACCGGAATAAAAAAACAAACGCCGCGACCGCTCAGATTTGAGCAGATCGCGGCGTTCGCCGATTCGAGTTGATCACGCGACTAACTCACCGGATGCCTTGCAGCGCCCCATTGATGCAGCAAGGGCGGTTAGTTGGTTGGGGCCGAGTGCCCGCAGCGAAGTGATGGGTTGCTTCAATCCGAGCTTGGTCATGGCGAAGGAATACACGGATTCACGATTCCAGCCGAGTTCGCGTGCCCGGCCGAAAATCGCGCGATGCAGATCGGCGCAATAGGCGCGGGGGTTTCGTCGCCGCAGCCGCGACCGATGAATCGCGCGTTGCTCCTTCAGGAACTGCATCGCCTGGGCGAAACATTCCCGTTTCAAAAGCAGATAGGATGGGACGCCGAATCGTCGCTGGAGCATCCGATGGCCCGCCGCAAAATTGGGCTTACCGTCTTCTCCCGCGAGCCGTGTTGCCAGTTCGCCGATTACCGCGCGGAGTTCTTCCCGCTGCTCGGCGCTCACGTGGCGTTCATCCGGTGTAATCGCGCTTCGTTGAATGTGCCGCTCCGTGTGGATCACGTCACGACCGGCCACGAGCACTTTATTGCCCCGGCCGGCGACGTGCACGCGTTGCCACGCGTCGTCGTCGGACCTGGGTAACAGGGCCGCGAGTTCTTCTGCGAGGCGAAGGAGATCACCGTCAGTGCCCAGCCCGGCGGCGGCGGTTTCTTCCACTAACACTGCCTTTCGCATCGCGGATTCCGGCTTCGCGGTGGCGAGATCGAGGACCTTCGCCGCATCCGAACCCTCGCCAAATTTCTTCCGCAGATAGTAACGGGCGGTTTCGTAGATGTCTTTGAGCGATTGCGCAGTCACGTCCTGAAGGGGCTTTTTCAAGAACGCCGCAGCGGACAACAGTGTGGTAATAATTGCTTCTGGGTTCATGTCATTAGTCCGGCGTCAACCGAGGGGGATAGCCGAGTCGGGACAAGACCACGGCCCGTGGACACGGCTCGCCGGGCCGGCGTTTTGTCTCGCGCGGTGCCGTAGAACGTGGGGCAACGCTTCGCGACCCACACATGCGGATGCCGCCGCAGAGATCGGCCAGCGCGGCGCGCAGAGTCACGAGCCACGGTCATGCCGGAAAAGAACGCCGGCCTTCGCGGTGCGACAAAAGAACGACGCGGCCGGACCACGGCCCGGCGCGCAACGCAATCCACGCGCCGGGCCGTCGTCTGGCTCGGGCGTTGCGAAGCGGCACAATTGCGCGGAGACTCGGGCGCGCTTCGTCGCTGCGCTTGCCGCCGCCCGGCGCTGGCCGCCACATGGCGAGCACGCGCCGGCGGTCGGCTGCGCTTCGCTCCTCGCGTCCCGAAACTCCGCGCGGGCCGGTGGGAATCCTGGCAACAAGCGGCCAAATGCGAGACCGCCATTTAGTTTTAGTCTAGCTCCGCGCGTGGCCCCATTGTGTCACACCGGGCAAGGTCCGCTCCTTCGTCGCTCTCCACCGCGCACCGCGCATCGGCGCGGGCGACTCTTGCCTCGGTGTGCCTTCAGGGGCCAACGCGCGGGAGCAAGCCCCGGCCACCAGACATTCCGTCCGGCCCGAGGGCGGGCACGTGCGTCTGGCACATGAATCAATTCACATTCGATTTTGGCAAATTCACCGACGACATGGACTCCGTGATGGCGGTTAGCGAGCAACCGCAGCAGCGGTTTGAAACCTTTGGGGCAAGCGCACTCAGCGACACCGAGTTGTTGGCGATGATGCTCCAAGGTAACGGAACCGCCGTCGAACGAGCGGTCGGAATGGCGAGAAAGCTCATTTCCGAAGCGGGATCGATCGCGGGTCTGGCAAGCTGGCTGCCCGCCGATTACCGGCGCACGAAAGGCATCGGCCAAACTAAGGCATCCCAACTTGCCACCTTGGTTGAAATCTCGCGACGCATGATGGCGGCGCACGCACCGGTTCAGCCGATGATGAATCGGGCCGACCTCGTTGCCGCGCACTTTGCGCCACTGATTACCGGCCTTCAGATCGAAAAATTTTGGGTGATGTGCCTCAACCGAAAAAGTCGATTGCTGAAACGGATTGAGATCACATCGGGCACGGCCACGGCGGCCTTGGCTCATCCACGAGAAGTCTTCCGGGCGGCAATTCGCGAGTCGGCGACCGGCGTCGTGTGTGTTCACAATCATCCATCCGGGGACCCGGCCCCAAGCGCTCCCGATCTTCAGGTGACTAGTCAGCTTCGGGAAGCGGCCAAGACGGTGGACATTCAACTTCTCGATCACGTAATTGTCGGCACCGCCGCGAACGATCCACTGGCCCGGGGATTTTATAGCTTCCGGGAAGCCGGGATGCTTTGACCATCTCGGATCCTTGGCCACGAGCGCCCATGACTGCGACTTTAGCGCGGGCCGAATTTCGGAGCCCTTCCGATGCTGCGGGAATGATTTTGGGCTGCCCTGCTTCCCCACGGTATCACGGCCGGCAAGGTCCGCTCCTTCGTCGCTCTCCACCGCGCCCGCGCATCGGCGCGGGCGCACGGTTGCCTGGCCGTGAGCGCGGGGCGCGAAATCGGGCAGAAACCGACGATGACCCGGCAGGCTGCCGGAACGCGGACGCTGCACGATTTCACATCACGTCATGCAAGTCTGCGAAGCCAGTTTGATCCACCAACTCCTCCACATCGAAGCGGACGACCGCCTCGAAACCACCAAGCAATTGGTGAACTACCTGTCGGTGGGAATTCCCGAAAGCGATGCCGAGAGTTTTTTCATCGCGTGTATGAACCCGAAGCGCCGGCCGATTTGCCGGATGCACCTCAAGACCGGTCTGCTGGTCGCGAGCCGACTAACGACTGCGGACGTGTTCTTGCCGTTGCTATTGTCCGAGGCGAAAACCTTCGCCTGCCTCCGGACCCATCCGGTGGGAGCGGTGCAACCGACCATCGCGGATGGACGCCTTCTCTACAATTTACGCGAGACGGGTCGATTGATCGGCATTCAACTGGTTGACTATATTATCGCCCGGCTGGACACGGGCGAAACCCATTCATGGCGGGACCACGACCACCGGCCGCTCTGAAACTCGAGCGCGGAATCTCACGATTCCGCGCTTTATTTTTGGCCACCCGCGACGCACCTTGCGTTCCATCCGCACTCCGCTCATTTCCCATCGAACATGGCCGACCCAACAACCATCGAACAGCGCGTCCAGACGATCATCGTCCAACAGCTCAACGTCGATGAGGCGAAGGTGATTCCGACGGCGTCGTTTCTCGACGACCTCGGAGCGGATTCACTCGACACCGTCGAGCTAATCATGGCCTTTGAGGAAGAATTTAAGGACGAACTCAAAGGTGAGATTCCCGAGGCGGATCATGAAAAACTCCGGACCGTCGGACAAGTGACTGACTACATCAAAGGCAAAGCCGCTCACTCCTGATTCACATTAGCGTTAGTCGAGAATTGCCCGGAGTGTTTGCCAACGCGCGCCGTTCCCGGCCCTCAAGTGTGGTGCTTTTTTATCTGGCACACACGCTCCCGGCGGCTGCTCCAAGCACGCACCAAGCGAGGTCCGGCCTTCGTGTTTGCCACGAGTTCACGAATCTCATCGTTCCTCCAGATTTCAGGACACTCCCGCAGAATCAGGTTTTGTAAATCCTCCGCATTACCCGGCATAGGGCCATCCAAAAGAGCGGCTACGCCGCGTGCGTGCGCAACAAACTCGGCACGCAAGGAACCGCCACTAAATCGAAAATGCCCCATTTCGTGATGCATCACCATTCGGATGGCTCGAATGAACGCCCCGCGAAATTGCGGGATAACCGCGAGTTGCACGAAGCCTGGGAAATTGAAGACCAGTTGATAGTCACAGTGCGCGTCATCAGATCGGAGTTGAGCAGAGAAATCCCCGGGATTCGCCGTGAACACGAAATCAAAATCGCCAATTGAACTGCACGCGCGAAGAGGAGCGATCATTTCGTCTGGAAACCGGAAGCGTATGCCATCTCGGTAAAGGCGCAGCCGCTGCCACGTCATTCTTTGCATCCACGCGTTGCCGACCTGCCAGACAAGCCATTCAGGCGGCGTTGCCATCGTAGCGATCTCCTTTTCGCCACCTTCAAACTTGCCTGCTATTCCCTCCCATGCAGGCGCGGCCCGATCCGCTGCTTCAATTAACTCGTCGGCGATTTGCTCGGCGGCGATGGCGGACGCCGCGGCAAATGCCGGCTCGTTGAAATGCCTTCTTGGCATCGACGTGAGAGAACTTCGGGAGTGGGGTTTCATCGGGGAGTTCAATCAGCCCACAAGACAGGCGTGATCGGACCAGCCGACCACGCCTGTTACATCCATCGTTATGGATCACTTCTTGCGGACGAGTCCGAGCGCCTTCTTGATGTTCGCCACAGACGGCTGCGAGATTCCAACTATCTTGGCGATTTCTTTCGCCGTCTTGCCGTCTTCCACGAGTTTCTTCACTTCGGCGCGCGTGGCGTCGGTGATTTTCGCCCGCTTCCGGTGTTTGCCCGTAACCTTTACGACCGCGGCTTTGCCTGTCCCTGGTTTACGACCGCGGCGTTTGCCCGAGGCGGCGCGCACCGCTGAGATGAAGGCGGCTGTGCTATCAAAGCCGTATTGCGAGGGGAGAGCGCGCAATACGTCATGCAACTCGGCGCTCACCGCTGCCTCCAATTCAGCCAACTTCACCTTGGTTGCAGCCAGTTCCTTCAACGAATCGGTAAGCATCTTGTCTTGGTAAGGTCTGTCCGCAAGAGGCGCAATTGGAAAAGTGCGCCCCGTCTGATTAGGTCTTTTTTGTATCCGGGAGTAGCTGGCCGAAGACATGACGAATGCAGTCGGGACAAATAAAACGCCGTTCGTAAGTGGTGCCGTCGCTAACCTTTCGAATGCCCACCTTATCTTTTCGGGCGGCCACTTCTCGATTCCAAAACATAAAGCCCTTCTCTTTAGAAACAGCGTTGCCAACTTTCTCGCGCACCAATTTCGAAAACCGCTTACCAGCGTCCGCGCTGCCGATTTCAAAGAAAGAATCGCACATCTGACACCGACCGAGACCGAGTGACTCTAATAGCCGTAGATTAAGCTTCGCGATGGGCTCGTAAAAAGGACTGGACGCTACCTCCATGCACTTGCGTCCGCGAATCTGGATCAAGCCAATCCCGAGATGGCTCGCGATGTGAAGCTCATCAGGTGTGAATGGGTCACTTCGCAAGTCGGCGAGGTAAACGCGATTCGCATACGTATTATAACCGAGGGTCTGGCCACACCCGTTCGCAAACGGAAAGGAACCTCGCTTAACCTCAATCGCAATGGTCTCAACCTCACCTGATAAGTCGCCTCCGATATCGCGGACTCCAATAATATCGATTCGCCCGTGCCGCAGCCCCTTGTTCACGGCGATCTTGAAACATCTGAAATGACGACGCATCCATCGACTCACGATTGGATAGAGGGTCTTTTCGAGCGGACGTTTCATCGGGGTAACTAACGTGCTAAGCTGGAGGGCACGGCACAAGGCAGCCGTAACATGGACTCCAGCGGTGTTGGTTAAGCCGTATAGGCGTTAGCGATCAATACCATCGGACGAACGGCCTCCAAAATCTCGTCGGGCGAGATTCCTTGGCGGAGCAGTTCATGCGCCTTCGCGTAGGCGGCGACTTCTGCGACGAACGTATTGTTGGTCGCCACCATCTCAGTCCTAATTTCCGCCAAGGTCGCATCATCGAGATCTTCCCCGAAAAATCTGAAATCACAGATTTCCTCCAGGGCAGCCTCGACGCTCGGATTGTATCCAAGCGCCATCACATTTGTGAGGCAGCGATCCACGGCTGTTCGAGTATCCATTGACGCATCGTAGTCAGATTTGGCGATATTAAGGCGCGATGCGATCGCAAGCCGTAGAAGAGGCCGCAGTTCGTCGATCAATTCTTGCTGGGTCATGAGTGTCGATATTTTGGACGAACAACGTTGTGCGGTGCAGATTGCAGACAAGAACACGCGGTCGGAAATCAAAGTCGAGTCGATTGAATTTCGGAGAACGTGAGGTAAACGGCGTTATCGTGCAGCATGGGTTCGCGGCTGACCATAAGTTCGACGGCGACCGTATCCGTGCCTCGACCACAAATCCAGGCTAGGAAGCGACGTAAATTCCAGCTCGTTTCCTGTATATCCTCCCGTGATCGCAGCCCGCCACCCAATCCGCCCGCCCGGCGCGGTATTTTAAGGCTCGGCCGCAAGGTCGTGCGCACGTGCGCCTCCACCTTGCCCCCGAGCCTTTACCGGCCGCGACTGTTGGTTCGGGCGAATTTGTGGTTGTTTCATTGGCGAAGAGGAACGACGCACCGCCCGGCTGGCTTGCCCGAGCAGCGCTCGACCGCGTTGCTCGCCTGTTTGGCGGGCGGGAACCAAGCTCGGTCGTTCGGTCTTCGGCGGGCGACCGGCTCGCACGTCGCGGCGAATCCCGTGACGGCCGCAGAATCGGCGCATGTCCTTCGTGCTCACCCGAACCCCGAGGCTGGCGACATGGGCGCGAAGGTCGCGGGTGCGGTAGGCTGCGCGCGGATTACGCAGGATGTAAAACAGGACTTGTGCCTTCCACCAATCCGACGGGCTGAACGACGCGCGCCGCTTCGTCTTTTCACCAAACCGCCGGAGGAAGGTAAACGCGTTCGCGAGTTGCGAGTGCAAGCGCCAGTCGCGTGACGGGAGCAACGAATCCAAAAACAGGGCACCCGCCCAAATCAGGGCCGGCGACGCGCTGCCGGACTTTTGCCAGTCCCGGACGAGCAGGAAGGTCCCGAGATCGATGCTGCCGGCTTGATAGCGGCGGACCAAAATCTCGACCTCGCGCAGCGAGAGCCCGCCAAACGGGCGCGTGGGCAGTTCCTCCCGCAGCCGGCGCAGTTCCTCCCGCCACGGCCCGCCGTCGTCGCTCAGATCGATGAAGCGGGCGGGAGGCGACTGCGCCGCGTCATCTACGACGCGCGCAAATTCCTTCCGAATGGCGGCACTATGGGCGAAGTCATTCAAGAGCCATCGCCGGAGCGCGGGACACTGCCGGCAAAGGTGCGTGAGGAGGGCGAGACTCGCGGCTTCGTCGCTAGCCGAGAGCCGGTCGAGGAGTGGGTCGGAGAGCGTCATGCTGATTTAGAAACGGCGGACGCGCCGTTGTTCGATGTCGGTTCGAAGAGCCGGCGGAGTTGATCGTATAGCACACGCAAGTCTTGCCGGAATGCCGCCACCTGGGCGGGTGAGAGTTGTTCGAAATCGCCACTTTCCTCCTTGATCGCCCGGACGAGCCGGGTGGCGAGCCGCACGTGCGCGGGCAACGGTTCGACATGGACTGAAGTGGCGCGGGATTTCGGTTCGGTCGCGATGCCCAAGCGGAAGTAGGCTTGGCGCAGACTGAACCCTTGAAGGAATGACACGTCCGCGACGCTCGCCGCCAGGCGCATGTAATTGGACGCCGTGCGGCGGGTGCCGCGGAAGTGCTCTTCGAGCCAGAGGAGCCAGGCGCCGCCGCCCATCGTCCGCCGCACGCGTTTCTTTTCGGCGTTGAGCAGTTGGCCAGCGCTCCACGCCGCCGCAAGCGCGGCGTGAAGCGCGTCCTTGGACTCCGCCGTCCGGCGCACGACTTCCTCGTGCAGCCGGTTGATTTCGCGCGCGGCGGACTTTGGGCCGGCGGTATTCATGGCGTGAACCCGGTGGCCGCTCGAAAGCTTTCGACGAGGTTGTGCACGTGCTGGCGTGTGCGTCCGGTCTGCTCGCCGATTTGTTCGAGGGTTGCGCCGTCCAGCAAATCGGGGCGGACACAATAGAGGGCGACGGACGTGCGCAGGCCGCGATCTTCCAGCGTGGGCGCGTCCGCCATCCAGAGCAGCAATCGGCAAATGACTTCGAGCGCGAGGGCGCGAGCCTCCACGCGGGGATCGACGGGTTCTTCGAAGAACGAATCTGAGTTAGTTTTCATGGGTGATAATTTCCTTTCGCCCGAAACTACTCCCGACCCGCCAAACGAAATAGGCCCTGCGTCGCACTGTGGCGTCGTGGGCCTATTTCGAGACATGCAAAATGGGAAACGCGCGTTTCCCATTTTTACCCGAAAAAGAAAATGCCGCGCAGGGGTGACCCCGCGCGGCGGCAAGAGGACGGTGCGGGTCAGTCACCCGCGCGCCGGCACTTTCAATTTGCTGCGAATATGCAGCGCCACTTCGGACGGATCATAATAGATGAAATGGCCGACCCGGTGGTGCGGGATGCGCCGCAGGTTCGTCCAATTGCGCAGCGTGCGGATCGATGGCTCTTTGTTTTTCGGGAAAATCCCGCAGCCGCGCAGGCCGACAACATCCGTCAGTTGGTTTTCAATGTGGGGAGATGGTTGCGTTTCCATGCCCCTCGTTGCCAGTCAACCGAGCCCGCTTCTTCAACCCGCATAGAAGGTATTTCCCGTCGCGATACCATACGCGCACAATTTCAGCCAGGAGTCGTGCCGTTCCAGCCAATTGCTGACGAGCAGCCATTCGAGCAATTCGTCGGATGACCAGTCGGGCGGCTGCGAACACAAGGGCTTCGAGTTCAGTTCCGCGTGCAAAATCCCGAGCGTGTCCAAGGCGCAGCGTGCCCGAATCAGGCAGAAATAAGCCCGAAGGGGTGGCAGCGTTCCGATCACGCCGGATTCGCGGACGAAGTTCCGCAATAGCTCGTCGCAAACCAGCCGTTCCTTGGCTTCGGCGAACTGCATTACGGTGCCCACTTCGGCCACCGGCAACGCGCGCCATGTCGGATCGGGAGCCGCGCCAAGCTCCCGGCATCGATCTGCGATTTCTTCCAGCGTGCGCCCAACGGATTCCCACGATTTTTTCATCTTCGGCTCTTGCCGCTATTGCAATTCGAGGCGCGCAGAACGCGAGCGCTTTTGACGCTCGCGACGGGGCCGGCGCACCTACGCCGCCGCGCGAAGGGCCGAGCCGGTCTCCGTAGTTGTGGACGGGGTTGCGGCACGCTTTGGCATGATCCCGAAAAACGCTTTGGCTTCCTCCGTGGTCTTCATGTCGAGGTAATGCTTGCGGATGATGCTTTCCGAGTTTCCGGCCTGAATCGCGGCTTCGCCGATGGAGCGGAATTTCGCGACGAACATCGAAATGAACGTGTGCCGCATCACGTCATGCGTAAGGTCGAATTTCTCGACCGCCTTTTCGCGGAGATGCTGGAGATTCGCGGGGATGATGGGGAATTTCTCCAATGGGTAGGCGCGCAGCCATCCGGCGAGGTTGGGCTGAATCTTGATCGTGCGCGGTTCGCGGACCTTTGAGACTTCGCCGTCAATTCGGATGACGCCTTCCTTCAGTTTCACGTGCTCGGGTTTCAGCCGCAGGATTTCGCCCGTGCGTAGACAAGGCCTGATGCCCGCGAAGAGGCACAATGCGAAGAACGGCACCGCAGTCGGATGGTTCGTCTCGACGAATTCCATGAGCTTTTTTGCCGTCTCGACCGTGAGGGTCTGAGCACCGGAGCGCCGGCGGCGAATCCGGTGCGCCGGAATTTTGGCGAGGGGATTTTCGGTGATCCATTCCCGTTGCAGCGCGAACTTGAGGAAACCGGACATGGTTCCCCGCCGGTTGTTGTAGGTCTTGCGGGAGCCCCCACCGAATTCGAAATAAGCGACGAGGCGGGCCGAAGTCAGTTCCGCCACCGTGGCAACGGGGATGCGTTTCGGCACCCGCTCCATTTCGCGTTCCAGCCGGACGAAGTAGGAATCGGAGATCAGGTCTTGCTCGAATTCGTGTTTCTTGGCGGCGACGTATTCCGTCGCCGCTTCGGCGAGTGATTTCTGGCAGACCGGCTCGCGGTAGTTGGCGAGCGCGAAATCAACGTAGAACGAAAGGGAACGCGGCTTCCCGGCCAGACGGCGGACAACCGCTTCGGCTTCGTGCAGCTCGTCTTCCGTTAGACGCGTGACAGTGCGACGGATGCCGGTCTCGGCTTGAACGGCCTCGATTTCGAGGACATCCACCTCGGCTTTCGCTTCCTCGCGAGTAGGAAGATTCTTTCTAACGCGCTTGCCGTCCAGCCAGCCGGAGACCCGAAAAACGACCTCCCCGGAGGGATTCGTGAATTCTTTGATGACGAATTTGGCGTGCTTCATGACCGATTTGCCACGTCAACTGGCAAATCGGCTGTTGGGCTTTGCTCCTCAGAGGAGAAAAATGGCGGAGAGGGAGGGATTCGAACCCTCGGTCGCCTTGCGACGACACATGATTTCCAATCATGCGCATTCGACCACTCTGCCACCTCTCCGGGTGTCTGTGGGCCCGTCAGAAACGAGCCCGCCATCGGTCGAAGGGTTTGAAGAAAGGCCTTCACCCCAGCCGGGTCAACGAGGAATTCGCGGGAGATTTTTCCGGGCATCGGTTTGACGGCTGGGGGCGAGGGCGGTGGCTGCGGGGATGGGTGGGGTTGATCCGCCCGCCGACGGGAGCGGGTTCGCGCTGGTGCCCTACCCTTTCGGAAAGGCGCGGACGACAGGGACTGGGGGCGTCACCGGGAGCGGGATACGGTCTTTACCTGAGGTCCGAAGGGGACGCGGCGGTGTCGAAGATTGCGCAACCCTCAACCCATATACTTATGAAACCCAGTACCACCAATATCGCGCGCGGCAATGGCAACATCGCAGCGGGCAAGATCAAGGAAGTCGCCGGCAAAGTCGTCAACAGCCCCAAGCTGGAAGCGAAGGGCGACGCCCAGCAAATCGGCGGCGAGATCCAAAAGGCCGTCGGCAAGGCGCAGAAATCGCAGGGCGAATAAACCCTCTTCTGATTATCGCGCTATCGCCCACCTTTTGCCACGGGCAAAGATGAGCGCATGAGCCGATGCCACTGCGGCATCGGCTCTTTTATTTTTATTCGTGTGGGCTTAGTAACCGGCGGCACTGCAATTCGCAGCCTGCGATTATCTCGCGCTACCCGGTCGCCCAAACCAGGTCACGCCACGGGGCGGGTGTAGGCAAAGATCGCGCCGATGAGTAGAGCCAGTTCCAAGGCGCCGGTGCCCCACGTGATGCCGGAGACCGGCGAGTAGCGGAGGACCGTCACTATCCGGTAGAGGACGATGGGCGCGTAGAGCAGAATCGAAAAGATCGCGCCCACGCGACCCAAGGCGGCGGGGTAAAGGCCGAGATACGTGTAAAAAAAGGCGAGGCCCAACTGAAGGCCGCCATAGATCACGAGGTATTCGGAGTGCCCTGAGTTGTTGAGTTCGACATATCCGGAGGCCTTGGAGGTCTTGAGGTGGCTAACCGTGCACCAAATCGCGAGGAGGGCGTAGAGAGCGGCATTGAGGTAGAAATAAAAGCGGAGCATGGGAACATAGACCGGAACACGGCGGCCCTGGTGCCGTAATCGACATCAACCGCGGTCGCAATAATCGGTGCGCAACTTGCCACGCCTCGGCTAAGAATTGTCACACCCTATAAAATTCAGAGCAAAACTCCTCTACCACATCAGGCGATCACTACGGGAACAGGACTATTGCTATAAAGAGCCGACCGACTTTTTCGGAGGGTAAAAATCGTTACGCGAGTTGATATGACCAGAACGTTGCCAAGTCCGTCTTATCACGGGGCGGTTGCTTAATTTCAGGTCAGGATTTTTGTTAGCAGTATGGAAATCAAACGCATCGGCTCTCAATCTTCCAACAAGGGTCCGGCGGACTGGTTTAGCGGCACGGTGCGGATCGATCCGTTATTCTCGGCTCCGGCGCCGGCGCGGGTGGTGGGGGCGAGTGTGACGTTTGAGCCGGGGGCGCGGACGGCCTGGCATACACATCCGCTGGGGCAGACGCTCATCGTGACGGCGGGGTGCGGACGGGCGCAGCGGTGGGGCGGGCCGATCGAGGAGATCAGGCCGGGCGATGTGGTGTGGTTTCCGCCGGGCGAGAAGCATTGGCATGGCGCGGGCGTAACCACGGCGATGACACATATCGCGATCCAGGAGCAGCTCAACGGGAAGACGGTGGAGTGGATGGAGAAGGTCGCGGAGGAGACGTGAGAACTATTCCCGGCACGCCAGGGCTTTTTGCAACGAAGGCCAGGCGCTGGTGTCCAAGCGAAGATACCCCGGATGGATCGTCGTCCGGGCTAAACCTCTGCCCATGAAAACTATTCTCGCACCTGTCGATTTTTCCCCGGTCACCGATGCCGTGCTCAAGGAAGCCGCGATGCTCGCCGATGCCCGCGGTGCCCGCATCGTGCTGCTGCACACGACGCAGCCGCCGATCATCACCTCGGAATACGCGCCGATGATGACAGCGGACTTTGCGGAGATCACGGCGGCGGGCGAGAAGGCGGCGGAGCGGAATCTCGAAAAGCTCGCGCAGAAGATCACGGCGACAGGCCGAAAGGCGGCGACGCTGCTGCTGACGGGTTCGCCGGTGAGCAATATTATCGAGCAGGCCAAGAAGCTGAAGGCGGATCATATCGTGCTGGGTTCGCATGGGCACACGGCATTTTACGAATTGCTCGTCGGCAGCACGACGCATGGGGTGCTGATGAAGGCGGGTTGCCCGGTGGTGATCGTGCCGACGCCGGCGCCGCGGAAGAAGGCAGCGAAGCGGAAGTGATCGGGTCGCTCGCTTGCGGGGAGGGCGGGCCGAAGGGGTTAAACGCAAACACGCGAAGGCGCTAAGATCGGAGCGAAGGAAGCGGCGGAGGGGTTAGCATTCGCCGCCGGGGGTCACGCAACGAACATGATAGCCGCGATCCCGCAGGCGCGGGACTGACAGGCGGCAGCCCTACAGGACGAAACTATTTCTTCACGGCGACGGGCAGCTCGATGAAGGTCGCTTGCGCGCCCGCGCGGTACACGCGCTGCGTGGCTTTGATATAGTCGGCGGGCTTCGCGAAGAAGATATTTTCGACGTAGGTCTGGGGGTTGCGGTCGTAGAGGGGGAACCAGCTCGACTGGATTTGCACCATCACGCGGTGGCCGGGGAGGAAGGTGTGGTTGGCGTGCGGCAGGGCGAATTTGTAGGTGAGCGGCTGATTCGCGGCGAGGGGCGCGGGCTTCGCGAAACTCTCGCGATAGCGGCCGCGGAAGATGTCCATGCCGATGGCGAGTTGGTAGCCGCCCATCTCGGGCTGCGAGGGGATTTCTTCGGGATAGACGTCGATGAGTTTCACGACCCAGTCGCTGTCGGTGCCGCTCGTGGAGGCGACGAGATTGACCAGCGGGACGCCGCTGACGCGCAGGGGCGCGGTGAGCGGCTCGGTGATATAGGTGAGGACGTCGGTGCGGTCGGAGTACGGGCGCTGATCGGTGACGAGCCAGCGTTTC
The DNA here is from genome assembly GCA_965227745.1 of Opitutaceae bacterium. Classification (GTDB taxonomy): domain Bacteria; phylum Verrucomicrobiota; class Verrucomicrobiia; order Opitutales; family Opitutaceae; genus GAS368. The sequence continues at coordinate 3,332,382 of OZ245769.1, forward strand.
CACGCGTCGCGATCGGCGAAGCGGATGGGGCGCGATTGATACGGCACGGGCTTCGCGGGATCGGAGATGTATTCATCGTAGGCGGCGGGGGCGGACTTGCTCGCGGCGGGCGCGGCGGCGGGGGCCGTGAAGGTGAGTTTGAAATCGGCGTCGAGGTAGAGGGGCTTGGTGATGCCGGTCCAGGCTTTGTCATTCGCGAGGGGCCAGGCGGTGAAGCGGTCCCAGTGGTTTTCGCCGGTGTTGTAGATGAAGACGGGCGGGGTGTCGGCCTTGGGCGCGCCGGTTTTCAGATATTGATCGAAGAAGGGCTTGAGGATGTCGCGGCGGAATTGGAGCGCGGTGTCGCCCTCGAATTTGAGCGGCCCGAGCGTGGTGCCGTCGTAGTTGACCTGGCTGTGGCGCCACGGGCCGAGAACGAGATAGTTTTTGTCGTTGGCGGTGTCCTTGGGCTCCCACACGGGGTAGCAGTGGACGGTGCCCCACATGTCTTCCTGATCCCAGAGGCCCTGCACCCACATGGTCGGCACGGTGAGGGCGCGGCTCGCGATGGAGCGGTCGAGGGCCTGCTCCCGCCAAAACGAATCGTACGCGGGATGCTCGGAGGTTTTCTTCCACCACGGGAGCTGGCCGAGGCCGGCGGCTTTCGCGAAATCGCCTGCAGAGCCGGCGCGGAGGAAATTATCGTAATCGTCGTAGCCCGTGCGGACGAGGTCGGTCCCCTCGCCTTTCAGCGTGGTCTGGCCGGTGAAGTAATCGAAGTTGGCCTGGCGAAATGCGCCGTAGTGAAACCAATCGTCGCCCATCCAGCCGTCGATCATGGGGCTCTCGGGCGCGGCGACCTTGAGCGCGGGGTGCGGATCGAGGAGCGCCATGACGACGGTGAAGCCCTCGTAGGAGGAGCCGATCATGCCGACGCGACCGTTGGACTCGGGGACATTTTTCACGAGCCAGTCGATGGTGTCCCACGCATCGGTGACGTGGTCGACCTTGCTGTCGTTGAGCGGGCCGCGGATGGGGCGCGTCATGACGTAGTCGCCCTCGGAGCCGTACTTGCCGCGGACGTCTTGGATGACGCGGATGTAGTCGCCGGTGGCGAAGACCTCGTCGCCCTGCGAGAGCGTGGCGAGCAAGGAGGGGGACTTGTTGCGCGAGGTGCGCTTGCTGGCGTTGTACGGCGTGCGTGTGAGGAGGATGGGCGCGCCCTTCACGCCGCGCGGGAGGACGATGACGGTGTGGAGCTTCACCCCGTCGCGCATCGGGATCATGAGGTCGCGTTTAATATAGTCGTAGTGCTCGCTGGGCACCTCGAACTTCGCGGGGATATCGGGGGTGAGCGGCGGGGTTTGGGCGGCAACGGCGAGCGCGCACAGGCCGACGGCGCACAAAAGGAAGAACAATTTTTTCATGGAGAGAGTCATGAGAAGCAAGGCACGCAGCGTGTAGGGAGAATAACTTGGATCAATCGAGCCAGCAGATGCTGAGCCGCGGCGCGGTCGTAGACAATAGTGAGTCGGCAATGCCCGGAGCTATTCGCTGGGCGAGGGGAGATGGCGGGAAATTTTCCCGGGAGAATTTCCGATCCTCCCGGGAATCGGTGATGCCGTTTTGCAAGAATGCCCTCGCTCGCAGGACCGGTGAGCCGGCGAGTTTCAACCTCAACCTCCCTTGCCATGCCCCTCTACTACTCAGTCTCGAGTCGCCTAGTCTCGGCCAACGATCTGTTTCTTTCCCGACGGGACCTAAAGAAGTACACGGTCTCGGAAACACTCACGACGGACAAAAAGAAATCAACCCCCACTCGCCGTCTCGCCACGAGTGGACCGGCGACGCCAGTCGACTTCAAGCCAGTGGGACTCGGGCTGCCGATGCTAATCGAGCTTCGCCACGTCTATAATGGCAACAAGTCCGACTCGTGGCTGGGCAAGACCAAAGACTATCTCATCACTTCAGCCGTCAAATCTTTCGAGACGCAGGACGCCACGCCCCGTGGACTCAACCGCCTGGCATCCGCGGTGCGCTCCCACACGGATATCGGCTTTGCTGCGACCGAGCCGGGAACGCCGATCGTCTACTACACTCCCGCCGTGACCACCTACGGAACCCTCGTGACCACAGAAGTCGCGGTCGACAATTTCCCCAAGGAAACCGTCGACGCGATCAGCGCACTCCTACGCGACGCAGGTGCCCTGCCCGTCTTCGGCGCCGCGAGCAGCTACCTTTTGGGTGCCTCCGCCATCGTGAGCATCGTGGGAACCGTCTTTGAAAATATCCTCGATCGAACCCCCTATCTGCAAGAGACGATTCCCGTGACGTTCGATTCGGCCGGGCTGCCAAATTTCGCGGCGGGATTTTATCAGCTCGTGAACAGCGCGGATGAAGCGCAGCTGAACGCCGAAGCGGTGCAAGGCCAAGACGGCAAGATGATGCAGAGGGCCGATCCCACCAAAGCCTATCAGGGAGACATCCCCTACGTGACTCTGGCCATCGATGGGCGCGCGCGAGCCAATCTCGACGGCTTCGCGGTGAAGGTAGCTCAAGCAGCTGTCCTCGAGCGCTTCATCAAGGCAGGGAGCGCCGCCCAATCGGTGCTCCAGACTCTCGGGACCGCGATGCAGTACTACAATGACTCGATCTACCGACAGAAGATCAAAGACATAGACGAGCAGTTGAAACGCCCCGACCTCACCCAAGAGGAAAAAGACGCACTCACGAAGCTGCGCGATGCCTATGTGAAGAACATCAAGAACAAGGAATTTCTCCCCTGAGCTCCGCCACCTATCGCGTTCACGCCACCTCGGCCGCCAGCTTCAGGCGCTGGCGGACGAAGACGACGTGGGCGCGGAGGTCGTAGAACTGTTGGGCGAAGGAGGCGGGGACGCGGAGCGCGTGGACGTCTTGCTCGATGGCGTCGAGGCGCTCGAAGAGTTCTTGATGGGGCGCATCCGGTTTTTCGCGCAGTTCGCGCTCGAGGCGGAGCAGCGGGCGGTAGCAGCGGTAGATGCGGATCTGCACGCTCCAGCGGTAGAGCACGGGCATGAGGCGGATGAGGGGAATCAACACGAGCACCAGCGGCACGAGCACGACCGCGAGGCGGTTGAGGAGATTGGCGACCCAGAAGTCGTTGACGATTTTGTAGGTAAAACTTTTGCCGGATTTGTAGTAGCGCTTCGCATCTTCGCTCAGCGGCAGCTCGTGCTCCACGAGGACGGGAAACTCGCCTTGCTTGGCGAAGAGGCCGCCCTTGCTGTGGACTTCCTGGGCGACATCGAGCACGAGGTCGGAGATCGCGGAATTGAGGCCCTCACGGGCGACGAGTTCCACGGTGGGGCCGACGAGCGTGATATCCTGCGGAGGGAGATTGAGGCCGAAGTCGAGCGCGCCCTGCGGGACGACGATCTTGTTGAGCTGGAGCGCGGAGAGCCGGCGCACGTAGGCGTCGGCCTGGGTGAAATTGAAAATCTGCACGTTCTCCGTGCGGACGAGGGCGCGCACGGTGGCGGTCGGCGCGGAGTCGCCCATGAGAAAGATGGCGTCGAGTTTACCCGCGAGGAAATCCTTGCTGGCCTGCTCGCTCGGGATGTCGACGAGCGTGGTGGGCGCCCCGGTGATGCCATTGGCCTCGAGGAGCGCCTTGGAGACGACGCTCACGCCGCTGCCAGGCGCGCCGACGCCGAGGCGCTTGCCAGCGAGCTCGGAGAGACGGGTGATCTTGGCGGCGCTGCGATAGAAGACCCAGAGCGGTTGATACGAAATGCTGCCGAGCGAGACGAGGCCCTCGGGGGGCGGATCGCCGACGAGACCGCCCTGCACAAAGCCGAGGTCCACGCCGGAGTTGGGATCGCGGAGGCGCTGGAGATTTTCCAACGAACCGCCGGAAGGGAGGACTTTTAGTTTTACGCGGACGCCGTGTTTCTTGAAGCCTTTTTCATAAGACTCGGCGTGCCGCTGGAATGAACTGCCCTCGGGGCCGGCGGTGATCGTGACCTCGCGCGGCGGTGCAGAGAGCCAGAGCCAGAGGACGGCAGCCGCGACGAGGGCGGCCAGGATACACGCGACGAGCGTCGCGAGCCACGGGCTGAAGCCAAAGGTCTCGACGAGCGTCGTGACGAGTTTAAACCGGCGGGGAGGAGTCGGACGATGCATGGGAAGCGCGGGCGAAGTCCCTCCTCAATACCCGCGATAGCGGCGAATGTTCAACCCTTTCGCGCGAGGCGGACAAAGTTGATAATGGTGACCAGTAAACTGTCGGGGCACAAAGCCCCTCCCACAGCTAGAAAGCGCAGCGGACTAGCGACCCGCTTCGCGAAGGAGGCGTTCTTTTTGCTCGGGGAGGAAAATGTTTTGGTCGATCCAGAGTTGGGCGCTGGAGGGGTCGAGTTGGAGCCAGCGGCGGGCGACTTCGTCGACCATCTCGGGGCGCTTTTCGCCGGGGAGTTGGGTGGAGAGCCAGTTGGCGGCGCGGGCGGGGGAGATTTGGAGCTGGGATTCGAATTCGCGGCGCAGCGCGGCATCGCGCTCGATGCCGGGGGGCAGCGAACTGGCGGCCGCGGGATTGAGGGCGGTGACGAGCCCACCACCTCCCCCGCCCAGAGACGCGAGCCCGGGCGTGATGAGATCGCCGCGACTGGAGCGCGCGGCGCCGAGGCCGGTCTCGATGCCGGCCATCGCTGATTCGCGGGCGGCGCCAGCGGCCAGTTGCTGCGACCACTTCCACGCGGCCTCAGGGTCGCGCGCGACCCACGTCTGGCTGAGAGTGCCGATGAGCGCCCAGCGATCGCGCCCCGGCGGCACCCACTCGATCACCTCGGTGGCGCGCTCCGGTTGCACCTGCGCGAGGGCAAAGCCGATGCTCGTGGCGGCGCGCGCCTTGCCCTCGCCAGCGGGAAGATCGCGCAGCCACGCCAGCGCGGCGGGCGCATCACGGCGCGCCCAACTTGCCGCGGCGAAACCCAGCATCTGATTCCGACCGGCGGAGTCGGGCAGCGCGTGCAGGCGATCCAGCGCGCGAGGACCTTCACGCGCGGACAGCCGATCGGCCACGGACTCGCGCGCGTAGGACCCGACATCGGAAACCGGGACCTGCAAGGCCCATGCGACCGCCGCAGCGGGATCGCGCGCGACATAGGCGCGGGCGACCGCTTCCGTGCCCTGCGTTTGCGCCGCGCTGCGCGGCAGCGTGACCACGACACGCGACGCCGTGGCCAAATCTTCCTCGGCGAGCGAAGCGAAGACAGTGCGGGCCAGTGGGCCGCGCTCCCCCCACGCGAGCGTCTCGAGGGCGGCGATCACGCCGGCGGAATCTTCGCGCCGCGCGGCGGCGAGCGCGGTGGCGCGGGCTTCATCGACGGAGACGGCGGGCTTAGGCGGCGCGGAGGCGACGGGGTTGACCGTGGGCATCTTCGGCGGGCCGACCTCGGCAAATTTCGTTTCGCAACCGGTGAGGGCGGCGAAGAGCAGGGCGGCGAGAAAAATCGAGCCCGTTGAACGATGCGGGTGGCGGGATCGTTTCACCCCACACGCAACCCGCTTCGGCGCCGCGCGCAAGTCATGCCACGCAATCCACTGGGGTGGGATTTTCCTGCGGTTTCGTCGATTCATGTCGAGATTTTCGGCGCTAGCATCTGCCTCCCTGGGGAGAGCACTACTGTTTAATAGGTATATCGATACCATTACAGTGAGAGCACACACTACTTAAATTTAAGTAGTGCGTGCTGAGTTAAGATAAAAATTCTCATAAAATCACGGCCACAGGGCTTAAATTGAATGAAGGCGGCGCGCAGGATATTGCTGAAACGGGAGTAAGCTACTAGCTATCGGGTAGGCGCGTACCTTTAAAGTAGTAGAGCAGTCCTTGACGGGCGGATCGGGGGGCGGCAATCCGGTACAGGGATCCTCATTGCGCCGGTAGCGTCGCTCTGGGTGCGCGGCTCCGTTTACCTTTTCGTGACAACGCTCGACACCGTCACGGCGTCAGTGCGTCATGATATAAAAGATGATATTGATCGCGAGGGGGTAGGCGACTTTTTCGGAGTAGCGCTCGAAATACTCGTGGTCTTCGCCTTCGCGTTCCCAGCCGTCGCTGTCGTCGGAGTTGTGGAGGCCCATGACCATGAGGCGGCCTTTGGCGTCGAGGATGACGCGGTGGTGGATCTGCTGGTTGGCCACCTTCATGCCGATGCGGATATTGGGGACTTGGACTTTCTCGCGGATATTGAAGACGCTGCGGTAGAGCGGGTGCTCGAGGGGGAGTTCCTCGAAGTGCGAGTCGGGCAAAACCTGTTTAAACACGCGCTCGACGTGCGCCATCTCGGGGTCGCCCCAGAAATCGGTCATGAGCATGAAGCCGCCGTTTTGGAGGTAGGCGCGGAGGGCGAGGACTTCCTGATCGGTGAGCGCGAGGGAGCCGGGGGCGGAGGCGAAGATGAAGGGGAAGCTCGCGAGTTCGGGGTCGGTGGGGCGGAGCAGGAGGCAATTGGGGTCGACCTTGAGCGAGGTCATCTGCTGGAGGCGCCAGGAGAGATTGAGGTCAGCGTCGGGGAGATCGGTGGTCCAACTGCCGCGTCCGCCATAGTTGGGGCGGGGGGCGGCGTCGAAACGGAGGCGGACGAAGGTGAAGACATCGCCGCGAAAGGCACCGGGGTATTCCCATTCAGGGGTGCCGGTGCTGCGCGTGGGGATCTCGCGGGCGGTCCGGGTGCCGGGGGCGACGTAGATGCCACCACCGCCGTAAAAGCCGCCGCCCCCTCCCCTGCCCCCGCCGCCACCGCCGAAGCCGCCGCGTTGGGCGAGCAGCGCGCCCGCCGCCAAAAAGGCGGTGAAGAGCAGGAGCACGGGCCGGGAGAGCCGGCGCGCGCGGGCAGCGCAGGGGCACATGATGGGGAGGCGTTCTAAGGAGGTTGAGGGGCTGACGCGAGGGAAAGGGGAAAGGTACGGGATTTTGCACCTGCACCGTTTGGGATCGCGACGCGGCGCGGGAGCACGCGGTGGCATGGGAGCACGCGGGGACTCATGAGGGGGACGGGGGGCGAGGGAGACGCGGGGACCGAGGGAGTCGGAGCAAGGCGACAGTGGCGGGGGCGGGGAAATTGGGACGGCGGCGAAGAATATCCTCGGCGAGAGTCACGAGCTATGGATAGTGCCGGGCGTTTTCATAATATTCTATTTGAGCTTCATGCCCTTTACCCGCCCTCCCCGTTTTTTGGCCGCAGTGGCTTGTACAGTGCTCGCCGGGTTTACTACCGGGTGCACCCCGCTTACGGCGCCGGGGAACCTGACGGATTATGTCGATTCTTTACGGCGCGTGCAGCGCGATCCGAACCCGAAGAACCTCGTGTGGCATCGCAATAATTTGGAGCTACTCGTCAATGCCGCCGAGTCGCGGCAACTGAGTCCACCACCGGGCCTGCGCGTGGAGTATGCCTGTTTGCTGGCGCAGCAGGGCAAACCGGAGGCAGCGGAGGAGCAACTCAAGCGCGAGGGCGCGGCTTATCCGGACGCCGTGCCGTTTCTCGCGAGCGTGCGGTCACGGCTGGGGCAAATCCCGCCGTATCGCTTGAATACGACGATGTTTCCCGCGGCTAAATTGCCGGTGCTGCCCGCGGCGGTGGCGACGACCAAGGGCGCGCAATTTCCGCGGATGTACGAGGAGAAGCCGGTGACGGTGCTGGTGTGGCCGCCGATCAATACGACCGGGGAGGCGGAGGCGGCTTATTACTATAGCTCAACGGCGGGCATAGAGCTCATGCGCGCGGGGTACTATCCGCTGCCGGTGGATTTCGTGCGGGCGGTGCTGGGCGCGTTGAGCGCGGACGAGTCGGCGCGACTGGAACGCGAGCCGATTTCGACGCTGAAAGCGCTATTCCACGTGGACGCGGTGCTAATGACGACGCTCTATCGCTGGCAACCGCGCGATCCGATCAGCCAGAATTTCGAGGTCGATTTCCACGCGGCGCTGCTCTCGACGCAATCGAGCGCGGTGCTGTGGGATAGCGTCGAGCGGCGCACGGTGGGTGCGATGGGGTCGGGCGACGTGGGGCGGCCCTCCGGACTCCCGACCGCGGGCGTGACGGCGGCGGTGTTCCCCGGCTTGATCAGCCCAACGAACGGCGCGGCCACTGCATCGCCACCGGCGGGAACCGGGCAGCTCATCCCGCAGGATTATATGATAGATCCGACGCGGGGATTTATCGGGATGTTCAAGACATTGCCGGTGGGGAAATACCACGGGCAGTTCATGAAGGACCAAGCGGTGGCGATCGACTACCAGCCGGGCGGGAGCGCGCTGACGTTGCCGCTGGGACAGGCAGTCAATTCGGCCGGCGGGGCCACGGTGCCGAAACCGTGAGCAGCGCAGCGCGCGGGGGGTGGGGCGCGGGAGAGTTGGGAGCTTAGAGGCGAGAGCTGAGAGCAGGAAAGGGCCGAGGCGTAGGCGCAAGGCGGTGGGGGGCGGTCGGGAGCGACGTCGGGCGGCGGGTCTAGCGGGGACCGACGGGAGGAAACATCTCGCGGAGGGCGAGGTGGCCCTCGATGAGGTCGGCGAAGGGTTCGTCGGGGCCGAAGAGCGTCACGACGTCGTGCCACATGGTGATGAGTTCGGGTACGGGCATCGCGTGCAGGAGGGCGGCGACGAGGGTGATCTTGGCCTCGGCTTGGCGCGCGGGGGGCAGCGTGTCGAGGTCGCGGAGGAGCTTTTGGAGTTGTGCCGTGTAGTTGTCCACGAGGCTCTTTAGACAGCGCGCGGGGTGAGTCGGACCGTGGAGAGGGCGAAGGAGAACCACCCAGACAGGCGCCGGACGACGCGGAGTGGGAAGACGCGAGCCGGGCGGCCGAGTCTCTTCAGAGAGAGGACGCTTGCCGGGCTTTTATGAATTCATCCAATTCGTCCGAATTGGCGAATTTGTAATGCAGCATAAGAGCGGACGGGGCGGTCGCCGGTTGGCATCGATTTTATAGCGATCACTCGAATGGCACTCTACAGCGATGAGGGGGCGGGGAATTTTGGCGCGGCGTCGAAGTCGGGGGCGTTGTCGAAGCGGTAGGTGAGCTTGACGAGGGCGGTGGTGGGGTTGAGGGCTTGGACGGTGAGCTCGATGGACGCGAGGCGCGGGGGAAGCTGGGCTTCCTTGGCGGCGGACCAGGAGAGGAGGAGGTAGCGCTCTTCGCGGGCGAGAGCGACCATCCACTCGGTGGGTTGGCGCCAGACGCTGCCGCTGGCGAGTTCGTCGAGGGTGCGGGTGGGGGCGCCGTATTTTTCGCGGAGTTGGTCTTCGACGAACGTGTAAAGGGCTTTGACCTCGGTGCCGGCGCCATCGCAGGCGATGGGGGCGCTGGCGGCGGTAATGGTGGCGAGGCCGCTGGCGGGGGCGAAGCCGAGGGTGTGGCGGGTGAACTTGGGGTGCGTGAGCGGGGGCGCGGGGAGTTCGTAGACGAGGGGATCGGCGGTGGGCCGGAGTTGCGCACGGAGGGAGTCGAGGGACTGGCCGGCCTCGAGGCCGAAGGGGCCGGCCCAGGCAGCGAAGGGCGCGAGGGCGAGGAGGAGGAACGCAGGGGGTTTCACGCGTTTCGTTTCAGTTTTTGTACGGATCGTGGCGAGCGGAAAGCGCGGGGCGGCGACTAAAAATGGCAGGGCAAATAATTTTAATACTCTCCGCAAGACGGGGATTGTATTTAAGGAAAGATCTTATTGGGTGGGCGCGGATGCGGCGCTTCCCGTCCCTTTTTTCTTCTCAACTTATTTGCTCTAGCGACTTTGGTTTCCGGATTTAATTTTATGAAATTTCGCTTTTTAACGATGTTCGCAGCGGTGGTGCTGGCGCTCGGCTCGGGGTGCGCGATTTCCAAGAATGTCCAGGCTGTGCAATCAGGGACGAAGATCCAGACGATCTATGTGGCGCACAATGAGCGGGTGCTGATGAAGGATTGCACGAATGAGATCGTGCGGCAGCTGAATGCGCTGGGGTTTGAGGCGAAGCGCTACGATGGCGAGCGGCCGCCGGAGGCGAAGCACTACATCACGTACACGGCGAACTGGAATTGGGATATGGCGATGTACCTGACGTATTTCCGCGGGACGCTATATGAAGACGGGCGCGTGCTGGGCGAGGCCGAGTACGATGCGAAGATGGGCGGCGCGAATTTCAATAAATTCGGAAAGACGGCGGAGAAGCTGCGGCCGCTGCTAACCGAACTGCTGGCGAAGGCGGAGCGGGCCCCCAAGGGTCCGGAGGCGCCGCGGCTCGGGACGGGGGCAGCGCCGGCAGTGGTGCCGGCGCCGGTGAAGCAGGATCCGACGGGGGCTTCGGCGTTGTGAGAGGGCGATGGCGGGCGCGGAAAGCTGAGAGCTTAGAGTCTAGAGCCGGAGCAAGGCGAAGGGTCTCGGGTCTGGAGGGAATTTATAAATCGTCCACGGCGGCTTTCAAGCGGGCCTCGCGCAGATCGACCGATCGCACGGTGACCGAGGGGCGAATAAACAGTACGATCGAATCATCGATCCTAATACCGCGTTCGTCCAAGACGATCTCATCAGAACCGATCTTCCACGTGTAGCGGAGAGATTTGAACGTCACCCCCGGCGCTGAAGAATAAGTGGCCTGACGGATTTTAGGCTGGCTGGGCGATCCATACTTTTGCGTGAGCACGGTGAGCATCGTATCAAAATCGGCGAGGGCAAAGCGGACATCTATTTCCCCGAGTAATACGTTGGTGGCGACCGCGCGCTCGCGCTCCGACCACTCGCGGCGCTCGCGCTCCCGCGCAGCCACGGCATCCCAATCCGCCAGGCTCTGCGCGTGAAAGAAGTACCGGATATCCGCCGGGATATTACCGAGGGTGTCGTTGCGCGGGCCGCCGGACTCGTAGTCCAGCCTCACCTGCAGTTCCACCCGGCCGGTCTCGCGTTTATTAAGATAACTGGGCTGGGTGAGGACATCTTTCGCCGTAAACACCGCGCCGAAATTAAACACGGGCAGGGTGACGGGATCGTGAGGGGGTTGGTGGACTTCGCGGCGATATTTGTCGGTGAAATCCGCGAGGTTGGTGCCAAGGAGATCGCCTTTGACACCGAGGGCGGCAGGGGCCGCGGCGGAGGTGCTGGCGGGCGGGGAGGATGGCTTGGGGGCGGGAGCGGTGGAGGCGGATTGGCGGGTATCGCGCTCGAGGGGGAGCTCGGGTTGGGCGGGTGGTGGCGCGGGCTGCGCGGCGCGGAGTGACGTCGCAAGGACGGCGCAGGTGAGCGTAGCGGCGGCGAGAGCGACGATTCCACGCGAGAGCGGATTCGGTTGCCGGCGGGGCAAGAGATAGGCCATGCGAGGCAAGATGCCCACACCCTTCGTGAAGACACGGAAAAAGCGGAGGAACGACGACGGTAAATTGAGCGATGGGGGAGCTCGCAAAAAAACCCGCAGCAGGCCCACGAAACACACGAAGGGCACGAAAACGGAGCGCGGCGCGGGGACTTTATAGCCGTTAGGAATGGAGGAACCACAGAGGCACAAAGACACGGAGGAGGACGTAGTAAAACAGAAGACAGCGAGCGTACGACGGAGAGCAAACAACGAAAGACACGAAATCGGAGAGCGGATTTTTGTCACAGAGAGCACGGAGGAGGCAACGAGGCGGAGGGAGAAACGGAGCGGGACGACCGGGAGCGGGATAATATCCCGGTGGGTCGAGATCGCGCACCGATACTTAATTCTAAGTAGGCAGCCGGAGACGCCAGTTAGAGGCGAAGTTGGGGATTGATTATGAGGTGGAATGAATTTGGCTAGAAAGGCCCGGTGCTGTCGAGCGCCGCTACTTCAACTCCCCTCCCCGGTTTATCTATGGCCTCGATTCCTAAGCGTGTCGGCGACCGGCCGATGGCTTCGCCACTGTTTAAGTTGTCAAGAGTTGCGGGCATGACTCCTTTTGTCCGGCTCATGCTTTTTGGTGCCTGAAAAATCATGTCCACTCCGGAAACTTTTGAGCGGTCGGTTTTGGCCAAATGCGACGCATTTACAGACTTTCAAGTCTGGCCTCTTAGAAAAACATTGGACCCAAACTCCTGGTTGAATAATTTTACCCCATCCGAAAAGCCATACGCAACGGCACTCTTAAACGGATTTCTCTATTATTCAAAGGATTTTTTAATAGAGTTAATTTGCCACTCAATTCAAGACCTAAGCCGCTATTTGTCCCCGCCCCACGATTCTTATACATCGGCATACCATAGCTGGGGAACCACACTTCAAAATATAATATTTTGCCGGATAACAGGAGAAACGCCCCATCAAACCGACAGTGGCCACCTTATGATCCGCTACGTGCGTCAACACGCCCGGGTGCATGAGAGCCAGATGATCGAGGCCGAAGTCGCACTACCGCTCCTTGACGCTTCAACACAAAAGACAGTTATTTTCGTCGATGATTTTGTCGGATCAGGACAACAGTTCATTCACACTTGGAAACGGCCCTACCCCTCCCCCAACGGAGCACTTTCGTTTGAAGCCATAAACGCAAAAAATCTCGGGCATAGGTTTATATACATACCAGCGGTAGCTACTAAGTACGGCGTCGGCGAAATCGCCACCCACTGCGCCGGCGCATTCATACAACCAGCCCACATTCTAGACGAACAGTACAACTGGTTAAGCCCTAACTGCCCATTTTGGCCTGCCAAACTCAAGAACAGTGCCGCACAAGTAATTGAGGAAATCAGCAATAGGGCCAGAATCCCAGCAGGGCTCTGGAAAGGATTTCATGATCTTGGAATGGGAATCGCTTTCGACCATTCTACGCCTGATGCTAATCTTCGGATTTTTTATTGGGATCAGAACAACTGGAACCCCCTAATACGACGATCATAGATGGAAACGAACGACACCCTTGAGCGGATCAACAAACTCTTTGGAAGTTACCGCGCAGAATGGCTAGATGATCAAGTATTTGATCTTTTCTCCGAGCCAACTTATTTCGCCGATCTTCTTACAAACAGACCGTGCGTACTGCTTGGCGGTCGAGGGACGGGCAAAACAACCGTATTACGCTGCCTTTCATATGAAGGGCAGTTTGCCCTTCAAGGACACGATAGAGAGCGTTTTACTAATCAGAAATTTTTTGGAATTTTCTACCGCGTTGACACAAACCGGGTGACCGCCTTTCGCGGCGGAGATCAAACTCCAGCGCAATGGATAAAACTTTTTGGCCACTATATCAATTTGGTTCTGGGAGGTCTTTTCGTAAAATTTCTAATTTGGCATAAATCCCTATATCCCCAACATGCACAAATAAACGAAATCCAGCTTAAAGTTATTTCCGCCGCTTACAACTTGAAAGAGCAAGGATCACTTCAAAGCTTAATTCAGGAGCTACAATTGGCGATCGCTCGGTTCGAAGCTCAAATTAATAACATCAAAGACGAACTACCATCGGGCCTAACCATCCAAGGAGCGCCACTTGAAGCGATCGCACAAGCCGCATCCGAATTACCCCAGTTCCAAGGAAAGCACTTCCAGTTCCTAATAGACGAATATGAAAACCTTGAAGACTATCAGCAAAGAATAGTTAACACCTTAATCAAGCACTGCGGCTCGTATTTCACCATAAAAATTGGGGTTCGTGAGCTGGGATGGCGACAGCGTGACACACTCAACCAATCAGAAAAATTGATTAGCCCCGCCGATTACATTAAGATTAATCTCTCTGACAAACTCTATGGAGAGGCATTCGACCAATTCGCCCTTAAAGTATGCAACGCACGCATTTCCCGCATTGAAAGCAGCACACTCGACGTCAAATCCCTCTTTCCGAGCCTATCCGACGAAGATGAAGCTGTCCTCTTAGCGGGAGAAACCGAACCAATTAGCAACCAAGCCCGCGCTCTTCTGACCGAATTGGACCCTCAACGCCTAGAACTCTGGAAGCATCTCTCCGTGCTAGAGAGGTCTTTTATTGCGACTTGGCCAGAATACTCTTCAGGTAACAAGTCATTTTCGGAAGCGATTTCCAATTTGGCTGCTGGGGAAAGTAGAAGCAAAGCTAGATACGACAACTATAAGCACTCGCTTCTTTTTAGCTTAAGAAGAAAGAAAACTGGAATAAGAAAGTATTATACTGGATGGGACGTATACGCAAAACTGGCAGCTGGAAACATACGGTTTTTCCTAGAACTTATTGATCGAGCCCTCATAGCCCATTTACAGAATGGCGGGAAATGGGGAACCCCTCTTTCACCCAAGACACAGACTGAAACCGCCCAATGGGTGGGCCGTAAAAACCTGGAAGAACTTGAGGGAGTCGATGTTGAAGGCGCCAAGCTGACGAAGTTACTCCTAGGACTGGGAAGAGTGTTCCAAGTCATGGCGGCGGATCCGGTCGGACATAGCCCCGAAGTAAATCAATTTCAAATTGCGTATGAGCCTGAACCGACAGCAGTCACCGAAAGAGCCGACTCGCTTATTAAACTAGCGGTGAACCACTTAGCTATAATTCGACTGGTCGGGAGCAAACCGAGCGATATAGGAGACACAAAAGATTCCGACTACACAATCCATCCAATATTTAGCGCATTCTTCGTTTTCAGTTATCGCAGGAAACGCAAAATGACGATCACCTCTAAACAATTGGTCTCCTTGGTTCAGCAGCCCAGGAATGCCATTCAAGATATTTTGGCCAACGTCGGTCGCCTTGACGATGATGATGACCTCCCCGATCAAATGAACCTCTTCGAAGACTACTATGGCAGGCCAAACTGACAGCCCGTTCCTGATGGAAATTTACGATTCTCCGTCAGCGATTTTATTTTCAGCGGATTCAACCATCATCCGAGGCCAAGGAGCCGAGCCGCGGCACAACCCGATATTTCGGCCAACCAAGACGACCATTGAAGTTCTGGATCAAGATATCGACAAGTTTTCATACAAGGTAGGCAACGCAGTCTTCGACGCCAACTTGAGAAGTAGAAACGACTTATTGTCATTGATTAACAATTGCACCGGGGAGTTATACGTCGATATAACTTCATTAAGCCACCATATATGGGCCTCCATTATTCGCACCGCTCTCGCAAATAGTATTGTAATAAGAGCTATTTACATTGAGCCTGAACAATACGTACAGTCCTCCGAAAATGCGGACGGCCAAATATTCGATCTGAGCGACCGGATCGCGGGCATTCAGGCCGTTCCAGGATTTGCATCTTTTTCCGATCCCTTCGAAGAGGGATTTTGCTTTATCCCCATGCTCGGATTTGAAGGCCGAAGATTCGCACATATGTTAGAACATACGCAACCAAAGGGCGGGAAGGTCTTTCCTATCGTGGGTCTTCCCGGCTTCCGACTCGAATACCCATTTTACACTTTTCATAACAACGCCCGCTTATTACGCGAAAATCAATCATGGAGGAACGTTTCTTACGCGGCGGCCAACAACCCTTTCAGCTTATTCAACGCATTAGAATCTATTGCGCAAAGGCATCCCAACGAACTTTTAAAAATTGCTCCAATAGGAACAAAGCCACATGCACTAGGTGCTTTTCTTTATCCCTTGAAGACCAGAAAAAATGTCGAATTTATTTATGACTTTCCAATTAGAAGTAAGAACAGAACCGTAGGCGTCGGAAAGGCCTTTCTTTATCGACTTAGTGAATTCATGATTTGATGTCTTCGCACGACCGCCATTATACCCCAAGTCAGGTGGCAACTCGCCTAGCTGCTGCTGTTACATGCCGAAATGTTAATCGCATCGCGGACTTCGCGGTGGGCGGGGGAGATTTGCTTAAGGCTGCTGAAACAAGATGGCCTAAAGCTAGGTACATCGGTTGCGATATCGATCAAGTCGCCATAGAGGGCATTAAGCGGCAACGCCCACGATGGACCACATGCAACGCGGATTTTTTAGGCGGACACGTGACCCGAGAACGGTTTGAAGCCCTAAATTTCCCTAAGTTTATTGATGTTATACTACTGAATCCACCCTTCTCGGCGCGAAAGGTAAAGACGGTTCTCGTCGTACTTTCAAATGGAGACACCATCGAATGCAGCAGAGCCATGGCCTTCGTTATCAGATCTATTAATTTTTGCAGGATAGGCGGACAAATTGTAGCGATCCTTCCCAGCGGTGCGGTTGATTCGCTCAGAGACGAAGCCGCCTGGCGCTATTTGCGCGGCATCTGCCAAGTTGATCGTCTTTTTAAATTAAGTCACAAGACGTTTCCAGAGTGCTCCGCCAGTGCGGAAGTATTTAGGTTCACTCATCTCCGCAAGATCGCCTTGGCCACGCGTAAATTGGGAAATATCAAACTAAGCTGTAATTCGCCAGATTTAGTAATAACACGTGGCTCCGTCAGCATTTCCGGCGCATGCTCGATGCGAAGAAAAAAGATTCGAGTTATCCACTCTACGGAGCTCCAAGATTACAGGGTAGGCCCACCAAAACACTACGTCGCGGCCGCTAAAACGCTAAATACAAAGCTCTATGTGTTGCTTCCTCGCGTCGGGAGATTTCGTATTGATAAAATCTGCGTATTTAGACCCGGCTTCAATTTCACTTTGTCCGATTGTGTCATCGGCATTTCCGCGAGGAATGATTTGGATACCACAGCCCTCCACCTCCGTCTTATAAATGGGGCCGAGAAGCTTAGAAAGTCTTATCGAGGGACCGGGGCACCCTACATCACTATTGATCGACTGGGAAGATTTCTCACATCGTTGGGTTACACTTGGTTCTTTGCGTCAAGATACTCCAACGGGGCGGGCGGGAGCGGGTTACCTACTACGCGGAAACACGCCACTGGTAACGCGGTGTCGCCAAACCGCACCACAGTCACTTCAATTGCCGCCGAGGTTTAAGGGTAGCGCTAGAGCGCCAAGGATCGCGCGAGTATCAGATTTCAGGCAAGCTTGGGCGGATGGATTGCCGCGTCGCTTCGCTCCTCGCAATGACAAGCTAACGCCGACGGCGAGTTGAAGTGGGGAGTTTAAGTTTAAGATTTGTCGGAGATTTTCCGGCGATTGACGGGTTGAAGCCGGGGATTTTTCGGGATTTTGCGGGAGTGTATCGGGATCGTGGCGCGAGCACAAAAAAGCCCCGGCACGTTGCCGGGGCTTTTTAGTTTAAGTTGGAAGTTTAAGTTTAAGGTATCGGTTTACTGGCAGGCTTCGCAGATTTCGCCGTTGCGCATAGCTTCGATGCTGCAGGCGGTTTTCTCGGCGGCGGTGTATTCGCGCTTCGCGCTAGTTGAAGACTGCGAGTTTAAGTTTAAGGCCGCAGCGGCCGCGTCGGCTTTGACTTGGGCGACGCTGTGGGTGCCGCCGGCGTCGCCGCTGTTTTGGCCGCCGTCGGCGCCTTCCTTGATGGCGCCGCGGGTTTCCTTCTTCATGGCGACGGTGGCCTTTTCGATGTTGGAGGCGCCGAGGCTGCGGAGGTAGTAGGTGGTCTTGAGGCCGACGTGCCAGGCGTGGCGGTACATGTGGCTCAAGGTCTTGATGTCCGGGGTCTTAATCCAGAGGTTGACCGACTGGCTTTGGTCGATCCATTTCTGGCGGCGGGCAGCGGCGTTGACGATCCACTTGGGGTCGATGTCGAAGGCGGTGAGGTAGCGGGCCTTGAGGTCGGCGGGGACGCGGTCGATGTCCTTGAGCTCGCCGTCGAAGTACTTGAGGTTGTCGATCATCTCCTGGTCCCAGAGGCCGCGGGCCTTGAGGTCCTTGACCAAGAAGGGGTTGAGGACGATGAACTCGCCGGAGAGGTTCGACTTAACGAAGAGGTTCTTGTAGGTGGGCTCGATGCAAGGGCTGGTGGCCGTGATATTGGAGATCGTGGCCGTGGGGGCGATGGCGAGGACGTTGCTGTTGCGCATGCCGTGGAGGGCGATCTTGGCGCGGACGGGGTCCCAGTTCATCTTGCCGCCGCGGGGGACGTCGACCTCAACGCCGCGTTCCTTTTCGAGGAGGTCGATGGTGTCTTGGGGGAGGAGGCCGCGGTCCCACTTGGAGCCTTTGTAGGAGGAATAGGTGCCGCGCTCGCCGGCGAGGTCGGCGGAGGCCTCATAGGCATAATAGGCAATGGCTTCCATGGCTTCGTCGTTGAACTCGACGGCGGCCTCGGAGGCGAAGGAGATGCCTTTGAGGTAGAGGGCGTGCGCGAGGCCCATGACGCCGAGGCCGATGGGGCGGTGGCGGAGGTTGGAGCGCTTGGCGGGCTCGGTGGGGTAGAAGTTGATATCGATCACGTTATCGAGCGCGCGGACGGCCATGCGGATGGTCTCGCGGAGCTTCTTGTGATCGAGGGAGCCGTCCTTGAGGAGGTGGCTTTCGAGGATGACGGAGCCGAGATTGCAGACGGCGGTCTCGTCGTTGGAGGTGTTGAGGGTGATCTCGGTGCAGAGATTGGACGAGTGGATGACGCCGGCGTGGTCCTGGGGGGAGCGGATATTGCACGCGTCCTTAAAGGTGATCCACGGGTGGCCGGTCTCGAAGAGCATGGAGAGCATCTTCTTCCACAACTCGAGGGCCTCGATCTTCTGGCCTTGGATTTTGCCTTCCTCGGCGAGCTTCTCGTACTCGAGGTAACGCTTTTCGAAGGCGGCACCGTAGAGCTCGTGGAGGTCTTTGACTTGATTGGAACGGAAGAGCGTCCAGCTCTGGCGGGCCTCCATGCGCTTCATGAACAGGTCGGGAATCCAATTCGCCGTGTTCATGTCGTGCGTGCGGCGGCGGTCGTCGCCGGTGTTTTTACGCAGCTCGAGGAATTCGAAAATATCGTTGTGCCAAGACTCTAGGTAGGCGCAGCCGGAGCCCTTGCGCTTGCCGCCCTGGTTGACGGCGACGAGTTGGTCGTTGTGGAGCTTGAGGAAGGGGATGACGCCCTGGCTCTCGCCGTTGGTGCCGGCGATGTAGGCGCCGGTGCCGCGGACGGCGGTCCAGGAGCCGCCGAGGCCGCCCGCCCATTTGGCGAGGAAGGCGTTTTCCGCGATGCCGCGGTACATGATGCCCTCGAGGGAATCGTCGACGTAGTAGAGGTAGCAGGAGCTGAGCTGCGAGTGGAGCGTGCCGGAATTGAAGAGGGTCGGCGTGCTGGAGCAGAAGCGGCGGCTCTTGTAGAGTTCGTAGAGGCCGGTGACGCGGGCTTCGCGGTCGCCCTGCTCGTCGAGCATGAGGCCCATCGAAACGCGCATCCAGAAGAACTGCGGGGTCTCGATGCGCTTGTTGGGCTTCACCGACTTATCGATGATGAGGTAGCGATCGTACATCGTCTGGATGCCGAGGAAATCGAACTCGAGATCGGACGAGGGATCGAGCACCGCAGAGAGCTTCGAGAGGTCGTAATCAAGGAGGCGCGGATTGAGGCGCTTGATGGCGACGCCGTGCTCGAGGTATTTCTTAAAGGCGCGCTGGTGAGCGGCTTTCAGGTTGCCGAGGCCGTCGCGCATGATGTCCCAGCCGAGGATCTCTTCGTAGATGTAGGTGAGCTGGATACGGCCGGCGAACTTGGCGAAATCGGCGTCCTTCTCGATGAGGGTCTTGGAGTTAAGGACGATGGTGGCATCGAGGTCCTTTTGCGAAATCTGATCGTAGACGGAGCGGCGGAGCTCGGCCTCGATCTCCTCGGAAGAGAGGCAGAGATCCAAACCGATGCGGGCGAACTCGATACGCTTGCGGAGGTCGGCGCCGTCCCAGAAGAAGGTTTCGCCGTTGGCGCGCTTGACGACGGTCATGGTCTCTTGACCGGCGGCGGCGGCCGTGGTGGCGGCCTCGGCGGTCTCGACGTCGGAGGCGGTATCGCGGCTGGCGGCGCGCTGGGCGCGGAAGAGGATGTAGGCCTCGGCGACCTTAAAGTGGCCACCCTTCATCAGTTCTTCCTGCACCATGTCTTGGATCTCCTCGATGTGGACAAAGGACTGCTTGGAGGAGTGGACGCGCTCGGTAACGAGCTTGGTGATGGCGACGGCGGGGGCGGAGTCGCGCTGGAGGGAGAGAAAGGTCTTGCGGATGGCGATCTCGATCTTGTGCTCGCTCCACGGCACGACCTGGTTGTTGCGGCGGATGACGCGGAGGGTGGAGGTGGCGGCGGAATCGCGGTCGATGGCGATCTTGCGCGCGCGGTTGAGCAGGAGGGACTTGGCGACGAAGTAGGCGTTGTTGTCGACGAGGGTCTTCTCGATGAGCTCGTAGAGGGCGTTGAGCGTGAGGCGGACGGGCGACTGCGTGCGGCCGAGGAGGGCGAGGTTTCCCGCGACCTCGCGGCAGAGGCGGGCGACCCAGGCGCGGTTGGCCTCGGTGAAGATATCCTTTTCACCACGAGCGAGATGGACGTTGGTCAGGGCCTTGCCGAGGGTGTCGGCGACCTCGGCGAGCACGAAGCGCTCCTCGCCATGGGGGCAGAGGAGGACGATGGGCGGGAGCTCGACGGACTCGGTGGCGAGGACGTCACGCCACGCATAGTGGGGCTTTTGTTCGACGGGGGTGTGGACGGTGCGCTTGAGCGCGAGATCGTGCGCGAGGGAAGGAGTGCTCATGACTTAGGCGAAGGACGAAACGAGAGAGACGAAGCGGTGTGGAAGAGTGAGAAGACGAAAAGTGGAAGTCGGCGAAAGGCGCACACGACTGGCGCCTGTAACTGAAATGCAACAAAACGGCGTGAGTGATGGCGGGATAACGAGGCAACACCGGCGCAATGGGCCGGAGGGGCGCATCGCGACGGTGGTGAAAGGAACGTGATGGGGTGGGACGAAGAAAAGCGGCTAAACGAGCGGGGACGGCTTTACGGGTGGTCTTCCGTTAACGGCAGTGCGGCGACGCTGAGAGGGGTAGGCTCAGAGGTCGTCGTCGTGGGCGACGTTAAGGGAGGAGGCTTTTTGATATTCGGTGACGCGACCCTCGAAGAAGTTTTGCTCCTTCTTGATGTCCATCATCTCGGCGAGCCACGGCAGCGGGTTTTTCACGCCGGCGGCGAGCGGGGCGAGGCCGCAGCCCTCGAGGCGGCGGTCGGCAATGTAGTCGATGTAAGTGATGAACTCGTCGGCGGCGAGACCGACGGCGTTGACGGGCAGGCAGTCGCGGATGAACTCCTTTTCGAGGGTGACGGCTTCGCGCATGAGGCCGCGCAGCTCTTCCTTGAACTCGGCGGTCCAGATAACGCGGTTTTCCTCGATGAGGTCCATGAACAGGTTGCGGAAGACCTCGATGTGATTCGACTCGTCGCGCAGGGTGTAGCGAAACATCTGGCCGATGCCGGGGAACTTGTTCTGCCGGTAAAGGGAGAGGATCATGCCGAAGAGCCCGTAGAACTGCGTGCCCTCCATGCACTGACCGAAGACGAAGATGTTTTTCGCGAGGAGCTGCTTGTTGGCGAGGACGGTGAGGTCGATATCGCGGCGGAGCTCGCGGGAGATGCGGGTGACGAACTCGTTCTTGCGCACGATCGTCGGCACATCCTCAAACATCGCCTCGCACTCGTGCGGGTTGATGCCGAGGGAGGCGATCATGTAGAGGAGAGAATCCGCGTGGATGTTTTCCTCGTGCGCGTGGCGACCCAGGACGAGCTTGAGCTCGGGGGCGGTGACGAGTTCGCGGACGACGTGCTGGATATTGTCACCGACGATGCCCTCGGCCGCGGAAAAGTAGCCGATGCCCATGCGGATGATCCAGCGCTCGATGTCGGAAACCATCTTCTCGTCGCGCCACTGCTCGATATCCTTGCCCATCGGGATATCCTCGGGCTCCCAGTGATTCGCCTTCATCTTGCGATAAAGATCGTAGGCCCACTGGTACTTCAGGGGGAGGAGGTTGAAGGTCATGGTCTCGCGACCATTGATGACCTTTTTCGCGGCAAACGCGGCCTCCGCCTTGTCTTGATCGAGTACGAATGTCTTGGAACCGACTTGGAAGGTCTTTTGCATGGCGGTCGGGGGCGGAAAAAAGTGGTGGGCGGACGGAAAAAGAGGGAAAGGAAAGGGAGGAATTTGCGAAAGGGAGACCGCTGGCGATAACAAGTTGTTGAGAACTTATTGACGCCTTGTTGACCACAACGGGCAGTGGTCCCTCCTCGCCGAGACCACAACGGATGGGACTTTGGCCGTTTTCCGTCAATAGGTTTGTAGCAACAAAACTGTTAATTTTTCGAACGGTTTTTGCTTGCCGCGAAGGATTTAGGGTGGCCCCGAGGGAGAAATTTTAGCGCGGCATAAGTGGGGGTGGACTTTACCTCTCAGAGGGCCCGGAAAGTGGCTAGGAAAGCGGCTTAGCGGGGGCTAAACGCATATGGCTTGCGCTCAAAACCGGCACGCGGAACGAGGCCGGAAGCGAAGGGTGCCCGTGTATTCAAAAGGTTCACACACGGCCTCGATTTCACTCGAAAACGAGTGTCTCCAAAAAGGTATGACACCGGTGTTTCGCGGGCTGCGTTGGGTGTACGGGCTCATGATCAGTCCATTCCAGTGAGTGCGCGTGTGGGCGGTCATTAAGTGCCGATCGACGCAGGACCACTCGACCACCCGATTTCCGTTGGTCGATGCCGCCGAGGGCCGTCCGCGTTGGGAACGCAGCAAACGAATTTGGCCACGCATCGCGATGCGGCATGCGGTGGCACCCGGCAAACGAAAGACGCATCGCGCCGAACTTCGATGCGGTGTCGGAACAGTTCAATGTACGATGGGCGGACAAATCAGCGTGAGGTCACATCCCCAGCTAAATCTCGCACCTTAAACATTTCCGCCCGCCTCCTGCGCCTTGAGAGCCTCAGCCCCAACCTCAGCGCCCCGCCCCGCTCTTCTCAAACCTTGCCCGTCTCCTAGCCCCACCCCACCGTAACCGCTCAACTCCCGGGTGAAGACGAAGACCAACGCCTCCAACGCGCGCACGCCAACGCCTTCACCGGCGATACCACCCCGCTCGTCCACGACGGCGCGGGCGGCGAGCCTTGCGGATGCGCGAGCGCCCTTGATTGCGGCACTGATCCTCGTAGCCGCTATCGCCCTCGCCTACTCAAACACCCTCCGCGCGCCCTTCGTCTTCGACGACATCGCGGCGATTCGTGACAATCCCACGCTGCGGCATCTCTGGCCCCTGAGCGACGTCCTCGCGCCGCCACAAGCCGAGGGCAACACCGTAGGCGGACGTCCCGTGGTGAATCTCACGCTGGCGCTCAATTATGCGATGAGCGGCACCGCGACGTGGAGCTATCACGCCGCGAACCTGCTGCTGCACGTCGGCGCGGCGCTGCTCGTCTTTGGCGTGGTGCGGCGAACGCTGCGATTGCCGATCCTACGGGAAAAATTCGGCGCGGTCGCCACTTCTCTGGCCTTCGCCATCGCCGGACTCTGGGCGCTGCACCCCCTGCAGACAGAAGCGGTGACCTATGTTGTGCAGCGCGCGGAATCGCTCGCGGCATTTTTTCAACTACTGACGCTCTACGCCTTCATCCGCGGCGCGGAAAAATTGACGCGGGCTGAAGGCATGGGAGAGCCGACAGACGCGGCCAAACCACTCGAAGGCCCGAACGCGGGAGACTGGCGCTGGCTGGCCGCGAGCGTGGCGGCCTGTTTCCTCGGCGCCTTTACGAAGGAGACCATCGTGACGGCCCCGGTACTGGTGCTGCTCTACGATAAGACGCTGGTCGGCGGTTCGTGGCGTGAGGCATGGCGGAGGCGGAAGGCCTACTATCTCCTGCTCGCGCTCTCGTGGCTCCCGCTCGCGGGTCTCGTACTGGCCAACGCCGGGCGCGGCGGCACGGCGGGGTTTGGCGTTGGGGTGTCGGCTTGGGCGTATTCACTTACTCAATACGAAGCGATTACTCGTTATCTGGGGCTCGCGGTTTGGCCGCGGCCCCTCGTGTTTGACTACGGCACCTACACGGCGCTGAGTTGGAGCGACGTCGCCGGTCCGGCCCTGCTCGTGTGGGCGCTGGTCGGCGCGACGATCTTCGCGCTGGTGCGACGGCCGGTGGTGGGGCTGGCGGGCGGAATCTTTTTCCTGCTGCTCGCGCCCAGCTCAAGCGTGGTGCCGGTCGCTTCGCAAGTGATCGCCGAGCATCGCATGTACTTGCCGCTCGCGGCGGCGGTCGCGCTGGTTGTGCTGGCGTCGTATGCGTGGCTGGGGCGGCGGAGCCTGCTGGTCTGGGGCGCGGCGGCCGTGGGGCTCGGCGTGCTGACGTGGCAGCGAAATATCGTGTACGGCAGCGAGCTGGCGCTTTGGCGCGACACCGTGCTGCACCGGCCCGGGAATGCGCGCGCGCATAGCAATCTCGGCAATGCGCTACTCGATGCGGGACGCGCGGCCGAGGCGATCCCGAGCTACCAAGAGGCGCTGCGCCTCCATCCCGGCTACAGCGATGCGGAAAATAATCTCGGCCGCGCGCTCGTAAAAGTGGGGCGCACGGCGGAAGCGGTGCCCCACTATGAGGCGGCGCTGCGGGCGAAGCCGAAGTCGATCGAGGTCGCGACCAATCTCGGTAGCGCACTCGCCGCAACGGGCCGCGCCCGCGAGGCGGCGGGCGTGTACGAGCGAGCATTGCAACTCGACGCGACGGCGGCAGGACCCCGGTACAATCTCGGCAACCTGTATTTCCAAGCGGGAGACTTTGCCCGCGCCGCGGAAACGTTCGGCGAGGTGCTACGCCAGCATCCCGAGCACAACGACGCTCGCTTCAATCTCGCGGCGGCACTCGTGCGCCTGAACCGCGTGAACGAGGCGGTCGCCGCCTACGAAGAAATCCTGCGCCGGTCCCCGCGCGATGCGACGGCGCACGCCGAATTGGCCAACCTCCTCGAGCATCTCAACCGTGCGCCCGAAGCCATTGCCCACTATGAAGCGGCCTTGCAGCTCCAGCCAAACTTCCCAGCGGCGCGGGCGCAACTGGAGCGGCTGCGGGTGCGTGTGAGTCCGGCAACAGGAGCGATGCCGCGATGAAACGCGCAAACGGCAAGGAGCAAGAAGGGCCGCGCGTGAAATCGGAGGATCAGGTAAAACTCCCACCCGCGCCCGAAGCAGGAACGCCCAACGCTCCTCGTGCGGAAAAACGCTCCCCTGCCCTCTGGCTGCGGTCGGCGTGGCTGGCGCCGCTGTTACTGGTGGCGGCGATCTTCACCGCCTATGCCAATGGCTTGGGCGGACCGTTTGTCTACGACGATCTGCCCTCGATCGTAAACAATCCGACGCTGCGCGCAGGTACACCGCTGCGCGACGTGCTGCTCCCCCCAAATGCAGGCGGCGCGACCGTGGCCGGGCGGCCCGTGCTGAATGTTTCGTTCGCGCTCAATCACGCGATCAGCGGCGACGCCGTGTGGAGCTATCACCTTTTCAATGTGGCGATCCACGCCGCAGCGGCGCTCGTGCTGTTTGGACTGGCGCGGCGGACTTTCGCGCGCATGCGCGGAGTCGAGGCCGGCACGGCGCGAGGATTAGCCCTGGCCCTCGCGGCACTATGGGCGCTGCATCCGCTGCAGACGCAGGCGATCACTTACACGGTCCAGCGGGCGGAATCGCTGATGGGGTTGTTTTACTTGTTTACGATCTATGCGTTGGTGCGGGGCGTGGACCCCGCCAATGAGCCCACGGGTGAATCGCAGGGCGCGCCCGAAATATCGACGAAAGGCATCGTGGTCGCGAAACCCGAGGAGCGGACGACGAAGAATAGTTGGCTCGTAGCGAGCGTGATCGCGTGCCTCTTTGGGATGGCAACGAAAGAGGTAATGGCGACCGCGCCACTCCTGGTGCTGCTGTACGACCGCACGTTTATCGCGGGTAGCTTTCGCGCGGCGTGGGTGCGGCGGCGCGGATATTATGTCGCGCTGGCGGCGACGTGGATCGTCCTCGGAGCGCTCGTTGCGAGCACGGGCGGAAATCGCGGCGGGTCGGTCGGAATCGGGGTCGGTGCGTCACTGTGGGCGTATCCCTTGACGCAGTTTGAGGCGGTCGTGCGTTACCTCGGGCTGAGCGTGTGGCCGCGGCCGCTGGTGTTTGAGTACGGGACGTTTTGGGTGCAACGCGCGAGCGAGGTCCTGCCGTGGGCGTTGGTGCTCGTGCCGTTACTCGCGCTCACCATCTGGGCGCTGGTGAAAAAGCCGCTACTCGGTTTCGTCGGCGCGTGGTTCTTCGTGATCCTCGCGCCGTCGTCGCTCGCGCCGGGGACGACGCAGATGATCGTGGAGCATCGCATGTACCTTTCGCTCGCGGCGGTGATGGCGCTGATCGTGGTGGCCTTGTATCGATCGATGGGGCGTAAGGCGCTCGTCGTCTGCGCGGTGGCCGCGCTGGGGCTCGGCGCGCTGACGGCGGCGCGCAATCACGACTACCGCACGGCGCTCGCGCTGTGGTCCGACACGCTGGCGAAGCGCCCCGATAGCACCCGCACCCGAGAAAATCTCGCGGACGCACTCGCGCAGGCCGGCCGCTTGCACGAGGCCATCGCGCAGCACGAGGCAGCGGTACGGCTGAAGCCCGACGATCCGGAGTTACAGTACAATCTCGCGCTCGCCCTGACGCAGGCCGACCGGTGGACGGAGGCGATTACGCATTATCAGGCAGCGCTCCAGGTGTCGCCCGACGGGCCGAGCCTGCACAGCAACCTCGCCCTCGCGCTGGGCCACATCGGGGATCTGGCGGGAGCATTGCAGCATGCGGCGCTGGCGGCGAAATTGGCGCCGGAAAACGCGAGCTTCCGCTATAACTACGCGCTCTTCCTCGACGCAGCCCGCCGTCTGCCAGAAGCGGTCGAGGAGTATGAAGCGGCGTTGCGCCTCCGACCGGACTATCCGGAAGCCCACAACAATCTCGGCAACGCTCTGCTCCAACTCGGCCGGCCCGCAGAGGCCATCGCGCACTACGAGACCCTGCTGCGCGTGCGCCCGGAATCGCTCGAGGCGCGGAGCAATCTCGGGCTCGCATTGGTCAAACTCGGCCGCGCGGCGGAGGCCGCGCCACACTTCGAAGCCGTGCTAAAGGCCCAGCCGGCGGATTTCGCGGCGCATATGCAGCTCGGGCAGATCGCGCTGGCCGCCTCGCGGGCCGCGGAGGCCCTCGGGCATTTCGAGGCGGCGCTGCGCGCCAAGCCGGAATCGGTCGATGCGCTCACGCACTTGGGCCGCGCGCTCGCGCAAAGCGGGCGGATGCGGGAAGCGGTGGCCGCTTATGAGCGCGCGCTGCGAATCGCGCCCGGGGCCACCGGCACGCGCTACAATCTCGCCAACGCCCTCTTCCAACTCGGCGAAGTCGCCGCCGCCGCGCGCGCTTACGAGGATGTGTTGCGCGCACTGCCGGATTACAACGACGCGCGTTTCAATCTCGCAGCCTCTCTCGTACGGCTGAATCGCGTGGGCGACGCCATCGCGGCGTATGAGGAAATTTTGCGCCGCGCGCCCGACGACGCGACGGCGCATGCGGAGTTGGCCAATCTGCTCGCGCACACGGGACGGACAGCAGACGCCATCGCGCACTACGAAACCGCCCTGCGGTTGAAGCCGGACTTTGCCATCGTGCGAGAGCAGCTCGCGCGCTTGCGCACCGGGCGCTAACCGGCAAAGCCGTAGTCGCCGATCTCGCGCCATGCCCGCCGCAAAAACCGTCACTCGCGCTGTTGTCCCTCCGCCCTCCGCCGCCACGGCCGGATGGGGACGGTGGTTCGCGCCGGTATTGCTAGCGGTAGCAATCATCGGGACCTATGCGAATACGTTGAAGGCACCGTTCGTTTACGACGATGCGGAAGCCATCGCGGGAAATTCGAGTATCCGCAGCCTGTGGCCGCTCGGGCCGGTGCTCGTGCCGTCGACACCCGGAGGCGCGACCGTGAGCGGCCGCCCCGTGCTGAATCTTTCCTTTGCGCTCAACCACGCCATCAGCGGCTACGCGGTGGAGAGCTACCACACGGTAAATATCGCGATCCACCTGGGCAGCGCGCTGCTGCTGCTCGGCATCCTGCTGCGCACGCTGCCGCGTGCGCTCGGTGAGGACAGTGCGACGACGGAAAAACTTTCCGCGCTGATCGCGGCCCTCTGGGCGCTGCATCCGCTGCAAACGCAGGCGGTGACTTACACCGTGCAGCGGGCGGAGTCGCTGATGGGATTTTTTTATTTGCTGACGGTGTACGCACTGGCGCGAGCGGTAGAGGGCGAAGCGGACGACCAGTCAAAGTCGGCTAGCGGAGAGGCCGCGCCGGTGGAGGCAACGTCTACTGCGATCACAAGAGCCAGGAGCACTCGCCGTTGGCTGGTGGTAAGTGGGATCGCGTGTTTGCTCGGCATGGCGACAAAAGAGGTGATGGCGACGGCGCCGGTGCTGGTGTTGCTCTACGATCGCACGTTTGTGGCCGGAAGTTTTCGCGCGGCGTGGAGTCGGCGGCGCGGCTATTATCTTGGACTCGCGGCGACATGGTTGGTCCTGGGTGCGCTCGTTGCGAGCACCGGCGGCAATCGCGGTGGCACCGTCGGCCTCGGCGTCGGCGTGCCCCTGTGGGCCTATCCGCTCACCCAGTTTCTGGCCGTCGCCCGCTACCTCTGGCTCAGCGTGTGGCCGCGTGAGCTCGTCTTCGAGTACGGCCAATTTTGGGCCCAGAGCGCGGGTGACGTGCTGCCGTATGCTGCCGTGATCTTGCCGTTGCTCGCGCTGACGGCGTGGGCGCTCGTGCGACGGCCCAAGCTCGGGTTTCTCGGCGCGTGGTTTTTTCTCATCCTCGCGCCCACCTCGCTCGCGCCCGGCACGATTCAGATGGTCGTCGAACATCGCATGTATCTGCCGCTCGCCGCTGTGGTCGTGCTCGTTGTACTCGCGTTGCGCCGCTGGCTGGCCCGCGCGGCGCTCGCCGTGGGCGCAGTCGCCGTGCTCGCGTGCACAGGGCTGACCATTGCGCGCAATCACGACTACCGCAGCCACCTCGCGATTTGGGAAAAAACCGTCGCGCAGCGCCCCGACAATCCCCGCGCCCGCGAGGGCCTCGCTGAAGCCTATGAGGAACTCGACCGCTGGGCCGACGCCGCCGCGCAACGCCGCGAAGCCGTGCGCCTCAAGCCCGACGAGCCCACCTACCACTACAACCTCGGCCTCGATCTCGCGATGGCCGACCAACTCGACGCCGCCACCCGCGCCTACGAGCAATCGCTCCGCCTCAATCCCTCCGAGCCTCGAGCGCACAATAACCTCGCCCTCGTGCTCGCGCGCGTCGGCCGCACCGAGGAAGCGCTGCGCCATCACGCCGAAGCCGTCCGCCTCCAGCCCAACAACGCCCAATTCGTCTACAACCTCGCCGCCGCCCTCGCCCGCGCCGGAAAGACGAGCGACGCCATCGTCGCGTTCGAAACGACGCTGCGCCTGCGGCCCGATTATCCCAACGCCCACTTTAAACTCGGCAACGCCCTGATCACCGCCGACCGCGTGCCGGAATCGATCCCGCACTACGAAGCCGCGCTCGCCGCCCAACCCAACGACGCCGAAGCCCACCACAACCTCGGCATCGCCTTCGCCCGCCTCGAGCGCTACGCCGAAGCACGGCGGGAATTTGAAATCGCCGTGCAGTTGAAGCCAGACTACCCCGAGGCACAGCAGCATCTGGCGCAGGTGCGGCAGGTGATGGGGGAGACGCGGTGAGTTTTATCTTTTAACGCCACGCGCACCCCGCGAGAGTTGCGTAATGGATTTGAAAGACACGAGAGGGAAATAGTACAAATGCCTGCCTGCACCATGCAGTTTCCCGTTCAACTTACCGCGAGTTTTCTCAAATCCTCCTACGCCCGACGAATGTTTTACGGCTGGTGGAAAATTGCCATCGCCACTGCGGTTGGAGCCGCAGCGGTAATTATGAATGCGATGCGGGGGCCGCTAAACGGTGGCTCTATTTTCATAATGAGCGGCCTGGGTTTTTACTTCACTATCGCAACCGTCGCTTGGTTCCGGCAGTCAAAAGCGCTTGATGAATGGCTGCGCAGGCAAGCCGGAGCGCCAGTAATCTATTTGTTTTCCGAAGACGGGATTGAAAGCAGTTCGGCAGTCGGTAGCACTAAACTAAAGTGGGATGCATTTCGCTCGCTCGCGATCAGCGACTTCGACACCCTACTTGAGTTCCTCTTCCACGGCGCCCTGACGCTGCCGACCGATCAAATTCCCCGAGAGGCTCTCGAGTTTTTGCAACAGCGGTTTCAGGCCAACGGAAAGAAGATCAAAGACCGCAGAAAGGTGCGTAGGCACTAGCCACCTGCTTTGGGTTTTGGTTGTCGCGAGCCAAACAGGTCAAAGAGAATTAAACGAAGGGTGGTGCTTGAGTCGTAGAGGCGGCTGCCGCGCTTGACCGCTAGCGGGCCAAACACAACGTCCGAAGATGACCGCAACCGCATTTCTCGAACTCAAGCAGCGTGCTTCGAAGCTGTCGGAGCGCGAGCGGCAGGACCTTTCATCTCATCTGATTCGCCTCGGACAGGAACGCAGCGTGTGGAAGAAAGAGACCGCGCGGCGCCTTAACGATATGGCGAAGGGAAGGAAAATCAGCGTAGCCGATCTGCGCAGGCAATTGGGCCATGCCTGAGTCGAAGCCGTACGAAGGTCATCTATCCCGCAAGTCCGTAGTGCTCCTGGAAAGTCACAAGAAAAGATGAATGCGCCTTATTTTATAGTTCATGCGTTGGAGATGACCGACGGCTTCGTTCTCGTTGACGGACGCCTCGGAGAGGTCGAGGTTAAGGTTGGTCATTTTTTCACCCGGTGTTTTCCCACGGCCGAAGCATGGCGGCGAAAGGAAGACTTCATGCCCTGTGCGGTAGAAGTGCGCGGGATTGAAGCTTACCGTTACAAATTGGACGAACTGTCACCCGGCATGACAGCCCGGCTTTCGCTAGTCGGGAGTCATCTGTCGGCATTAAAATCAACAACGATCCTTGAATGAACGGCGCAGCCGGGCGGAGGAGCGCTCACTCGCGTGAGGGTTAGCGCCGCAATTGAGCCCCCGCTTCGGTAAGCCCGCGCTGGGCCTCGGTAAATCCGGGCCGCGCTGCGATAGCTTGCTCAAAATGAGCCGCAGCCTCGGCGGGTTTTCCTGTATTCAGTAAAATGATACCGAGATTAAAATGCGCGTCGGCGTGGCGCGGGGCGAGGCGCAGGGCGGCTTCGTAGCTGGCGGCGGCGGCCGGGATGCGCTCGAGCGCGAGCAGGGCGTTGCCGAGATTCACGCGGGCGTCGACGTACGAGGGGCGCGCTTGCACGGCGCGCTCGAAGCAGCGCGCGGCCTCTGGCATATTGCCCTGTAGCGCACGAGCATTGCCGAGATTGTAGAGGGCCTCCGGATAGTCGGGCCGCAGACGCAGCGCGGTCTCGAATTCTGCGACGGCTTCGGCCACCTGGCCGGATTGCAGGAGGAGATCGCCGAGATTGTTGTGTGGCTCGGGGGTGTTCGGCGCGAGGCGCAGGGCCTCGGCATAGCGCGCTTTCGCCTCCGGGAGACGGCCTGCCGCCGCGAGCGCCTGGCCCAAGCCGTCGAGGATATCCACCCGCGCGGGCGCGAGGCGGAGCGCGGCTTCGTAGTGCGCTACGGCGTCGGCGGCACGGCCCTGTTTCACAAGCGCGAGACCGAGGTTGAAATGCGCTTCGAGGTTCCGGGGATTCACCTCCAGCGCCCGCTCGTACGAGCTGACGGCTTCGGCCACTGCGCCAGTGCGATAAAGCGCGCGACCGAGATTGGTGAGCGCGATGGCATTGCGCGGGCGCTGATCGACGGTCTTTTGCCAGAGGCGCAGTTCGTCGCGATAGTCGGCGTTCCGCGCGAATGTTACGGCCACATAGGCCACACCCATGCATCCGAGCAGCCACCACGCGCGCCGGCCGAACCCCGCATACAATGCCACCACGCCGACCGCGAGCACGGCCGCGAGCGAGAGGTATACGCGATGCTCGACGATCATCTGGATCGTACCAGGCGTGAGCGACGTAGGCGCGAGGATGCCGAAGAACCACGCCCCCGCGAAGCCCAGCACAGGTCGACGCCACAGCGCCCAGAGCGTGCCGACAAAAAGCGCCAGCACCGGCACCGCAAACGGCAGAACCTCCGCCGCGCCCTCCACCCAAAACGTGCCGTACTCGAAAACCAACGGATGCGGGCACACCGCGAGCCAGAGATAGCGCGCGACCGCCTCGAACTGCGTGAGCGCGTACGCCCACGGCGTCACGCCCACCCCGAAGCCCACGGTGCCGCCGCGATTGCCGCCCGTGCTCAGCACCAGCGCCACCAGCACCAGCCACGTCGCCGCCAGCACCGCGTAAAAGCGTCCCCGCGTACGCAGCGCGCCAAAAAACGATCCGGCGAAAAACGTCCGGTCGTAAAACCACACCATCAGCGGTGCGGTGACGACGGTTTCCTTGGTCGCCAGCCCGAGCACACACGCGGCCACGCTCACGCCCCACCAGCGCCCCGCCGACCTGCCGCTCGACTCCGCCTCCGCCCCGCGCGCGAAGCCGTAAAGCGTGAGCAAATAGAAAAAACCCGCGAGCGACTCCGCCCGCTGCACGAGGTAGGTGACCGATTCCGTCTGCAGCGGATGCACCGTCCATAGCAACGCCACCGCCAACGCTGCGAGATCCGCGGCACCGCCCGCGCCCGCCTCACTCGCTCCAACCGCTACGCCGGGCGGAGCAGGCGATTTGGGTCTGCTGTTGGCCAAGTCAGAGACGGCGGCCGAATTTAGGCCCCCCCGCCCGAACACCGGCACGCGCCGCAGGGTGAGCCGCATCAAGCCAAACAGCACCAACCCCGCCGCGAGGTGAATGGCGAGGTTGACCGCATGATAGCCACCCACCGCCTCGCCGCCGAAGGCGCGGTTGAGCGCAAAGGAGAGGGCCAGCACGGGCCGACCGCTGAGCGAGAGTCCGCCCGCTGTCGCTTCTGGAAACATCACCGCACCCAGGTTCCACGGATCGCGCAGCGCGGGGTTTTCGACGAGCGCGGGGATATCGTCGAAGAGGAAAGGAACGGAGAAACTATTGGCGTACGCGACGAATCCGCCGAGCACGATGAGCGCGACAAAGCCCCAGCGGGGCGACGTTGCGAGTACGGACGGCGAGAGGGAGGTGGCGGGCGCGCCTTTTTTCACGCAGGGCGATGGGAAACGCATCTCGCGGCGGCGTCACTTGGAAATTGCGCCTCATCGGCTCGCTGGCGATCGCCGCTACAGGCTGCCCGGGCACAAAAAAAGCGGCCCCGCTTTGGGCGGGGCCGCTTGAGAGTGAAGAGAGATCGCGAGGCGATCGCTCCGCTTTAGAACGACATCTTGATGCCGACCTTCAGCTGGAAGCGGGACTGCAACGGATCGAGCGTCGTGATCGGCGCGGAGGCGTTGCTGAACGTGCTTTGGTTGAAGGTGTAGACGTACTGGCCCGCGCCACCGTTGGCGGTGGCGTCATACGTGGTGCCGGCGATGGTGCGCTTGTAGGAGAAGGGGATTTCCTCGAGGAGGCCCCACTTCTTGTTCAGCAGGTTGCCGAAGTTCACGCACTGGATGATCAACTGTGGCTTCAGACGCCAGACACCGGGGATGTCCTGCACGATCGAGAGATCGAGGCTGTTATTCCACGGCGAGGTGAAGTTGTTGCGGGGCAACACGGTACCCTGATACGAGGTGAGCCCATTGGCGTCGGCATAGGCGAAGAACGCGGCCTGCTCGGCAGCGCTGGTCCAGCGAACCTTCGGGTCGTTCTGCGTGGGCATGTAGAACAGGTCGTTGGCGGAGAAGCCGTCGCCGTTCGCGTCGCCCGTAAACACCCAGCTGTAATTGTGACCGGTCTGGCCGATGTAGATGAGCGACACCGTGGTGCGCGCGCCCTTGATGAACTCGAAGCGACGCGTGATGGAGGCGACGATCTTGTCCTTCGTGTCAGTATTCGAGGTGGAGGCGACGTCCTCGTTCGGGTTGTAGGTCGCGCGGAGGCTGTAGAGCGAACCGGCGGTGGAGGAGGTCATCGGGGAGACTTCGGTCGCGTGACCGCGAGTCCAGGAGACGCTGGCCGCCCAGTTGTTCTTCATCGGACGCTCGAGATTGAGCGTGAGGCTGTGCTGGTCGCCCTTCTTCGTGTTGGTGAACTTGAAGACGTCGGCGAAACCGCCGCCCGTCGGGCCACCGGTGGTGACGCGGCGGCGACCGTTGACGTTCGTCGCTGGCTGGCCGGGCAGAGAGGTGATACCGGAGGTGATCGCGCCCGCATAGCGGATGCGGCCGTCAGGCGTGGTGGCCGGACCGGTGGTCGCCGTCTGGAAGTTCAAGAACTGCATCTGCAGCGCGCGATAGGTCTCGATGGCGTTGAGCTCGGCGCCGACCTTGAGGCCGAAGAACGGCAGCTTGTGGTCGACACCCAGCGTGCCCTTCCAAACAGCTGGCTGCACGAAATCAGGATCGGTGATATTGATATTCGGCGCGGCGAGCGTACCGGCCGGGGTCGGCTGCTTGGTGACATCGCCAACGAAGGTGACGCCCGTGGCATTGCTCACAGTGCCGAGCTGGCCGGCCTGCGAGTAAGCGTTGGAGAGCCAGACCGCCGGATTGCGACCTTGGAAGAGGCCGATGCCGCCGCGGATCTGCGTGTCGCGCTCGGCGGGAACCTTGTAGTTGAAACCAACGCGGGGGGCGATGGTGTAGTTGCCGCTGTTGTTGGTATCGTTACGGACGCCAAACGCGGTTTCGAAAGACGGGAGATACGCCGGCTTGTCGGGAACGTAGGGATAGTCGAGGCGGAGGCCACCGACGAGC
Source organism: Opitutaceae bacterium (assembly GCA_965227745.1). GTDB lineage: Bacteria > Verrucomicrobiota > Verrucomicrobiia > Opitutales > Opitutaceae > GAS368. The sequence goes on from OZ245769.1 coordinate 3,367,066, forward strand.
GTCAGGTTGGCGTTGGGCTTCCACGTGTCTTGGATGAAGGCACCGTAGGCCTGATACTTCCACTTCGCGATGGCGTCGTCGATCGTATAGCCGGGATTCAGCTTGGCGAGGGTGTAGGTCGTGATTGGAGTGCCGGCGACCCAGTTGGCGACGTTGGCGAAGGTGTAGCTACCGTAGTAGCCCTGCGCGAAGGCATTGTAGTACTTAATCTGGTCCGCATCGCCACCGACGGTGAGGACGTGGTTGCCGAAGGAGTAATCACCGTTCAGCTTACCCTGAAGCTCCTTGGTGTTCACGATATTCAACTGGCGGGAAAACTCGGTGCCGAGCAAAATGCTGCCCGTCGTGATGGTGGCGCCGGTGTCACCGCGGATACCTGTCAGGCCGTTGATCTGGACGGCAGGGAACGCCGCACCATTGTTCTTGGGCGATCCGTCCCACTTCGTGTAGGTGACCACGGCCTCAGTGTGGAAATCAGGCGTCCACTGGCTGTCGATCTGCGCGGTATAGACCGTGTTTTTTTGCGGGCCGGCGTACCAGTAGTTGCTGAATGACTGGCCGAAAACAGACGTCAGGCCGGGGAACACCGGCGTGGTGCCGTCGACATCGCGGTAGCTCACCGTGAGGCGGTGCTGATCGGTGATATTCCAATCGAGCTTGGCCTGTTTGGTCTTCTGCTTGGTCGTCGTGGCCGAGACACCACCGAGGGAGCCGGGGTCATAGCCGAGTGCCTTGGCGCGGGCGATGATGGCATCGATCTGGGTCTGGTCCGTGTACTTAAAAGCGGTGGCCGGAGGAGCGGCATCGCGGCGGAAGTCGTCATAGGCGACGTAGAAGAACAGCTTGTCCTTAATGATCGGGCCGCTCAGGTCGTAAAAATAGGTGCGCTCCTTGAATGCTTCCTTCTGGCCATAGAGGGACGAGGCGGGATTCGGGTTCTTCGCGCGCCAGTCTTGGTCGGAGTACTCGTACTTGGCCGTACCGTGGAATTCGTTGGTGCCGCTCTTGGTGATGGCGTTGATCAGCACGCCGGTGAAGCCGGAGCGGCGGACGTCAAACGGGGAGAGCTGAACGTCGACCGCTTGGAGGGACTCCATGGCGACGGGGCTGCGGAGGGAATTGGTGCCGTCACCCTTGAGGCCGAAGGGGTCGTTGGATTCGACACCGTCGACGAGGAAGGAGTTGAAGCGGAAGTTCTGGCCCTGCGCGCTGAGCTGACCGCCTTGGTCGAGCGAGTTGAGCGTGAGGCGGGAATCGACGCGAGCGACGTCCTGCACGTTGTTACGCACGGTCGCGATGTTCGAGATCTGCTGGCTTGTGAAGCTGGAGCCGGCACCCATCTTACCGACGCCGAAGGTGGCGTCCTGCGACTCGGCGACGCGGAAGGTGTCGAGCTTCACGACCTCGGCGCCCGCGCCGAAGCTTACCTCGGCACTCTGCTCGAGGGAAATGTAGATGTCTTTTTGCGCGGCGGCGGTGACGCCCGGACCCGACGCAGTGACCGTGTACGGGCCGCCGACGCGGAGACCGCTCACGTAGTATTGACCCGTCGGGCGGGTGACCGTCGTGGTCTTGGTGCCGCTGGGCTCGTGGAGCACAGTGACCGTGGCGCCGGCGACCGGCTTGCCCGTGGCATCGCTCACGACACCGTTGATGGCGGCCGTCGTGATACCTTGGCCAAACACCGCGCTCGTGGCGGCGAAGCAGAGCGCGAGTAAGGCGCCTAGTAGTCGTTTCATAGTCATAGCTCTTTTATTGTCGATTACGGTTGAAGGTGCAGATCAGGCCCAGCGACAACACCTGGCACTGACGCTTGGTGATAACGATAGGCAAGACCCGCCGATTTTCTCAGTCAAGCACCGAGCACCTCGCGTGCTCACCGTCATGGATTCGTAACCCCAATTTCAGAGGGATAGTAACAACCCCAGGGCGCTTCTCCGACCTCGCTTCCCGCATCCCCCGCAGGCCTTGGCGCATCCAGAATTCTGATACATTCTTGCTTTACCCGCGTGACGTTTGGCGATGACGCGTGTCTGAAACAATGTTCAGCCAATCCCACTGATCGCGTCGTGCGCTTTGCAAAGTCGCACCTGATTTTGTCGCGCATCGTGCATGAAATTTCGCCTTTGCGAAACCTTAGCGGGGCAGCGTTAAAATTTTTAAGCTGCTTTATATCAGTCGCTTAATCGGCTATTGAATATCGATGGCACGTAACGAGGTAAGAGAATGGGCAAGTACCGCAACTTCGACCCTCCCTTTTACCATGAGCACCACGATCACCGCCGCCACCAAGACCTCCCGCGCCGCCTCTTCGACTCCATTGACGGACCGTGCTATTGCATCGAAAGCAGAGGCCGCCCTCGATGCCGAACTCGTCCGTCGCTTCAATGCCGGCGATGAAACCGCGTTCATCGAGATCATGAACCGCTACCGCGAAAAAATCTTCGGGATCACCTTCGCCCTCCTCCGCAATCGGGCCGATGCGGAGGAAATCACGCAGGACACCTTCATCCGTGCCCACCGCGGCCTCGCCAATTTCCGCGGCGATTCCTCCCTCGCCACCTGGCTCCACCGCATCTCCGTCAATCTCGCGCGCAACCGTTACTGGTACTTCTTCCGCCGCCGTCGCCACGCCACGCTCTCCCTCGATTGCCCCCTCGGTGACGATAGCGAAGCCACCTTCACCGATCTGGTCGCCTCCGAGGCGCCCGATCCCGCCCGCGAAGCCGCCACCGGCGAATTCGCCGCCCTCGTCGCCGAAGCCATGGAGCGCCTCGAGCCCCGCCACCGCGAGATCCTCACCCTCCGCAACATGCTCCACCGCCCCTACGAGGAGATCGCCGCCGCCCTCGGCATCAACGTCGGCACGGTCAAGAGCCGCATCGCCCGCGCCCGCGAAAACCTCCGCTCCCTCCTCGCCGAGGCCTGCCCGGAATTCTCCCCCGACGCAGAGCCCTCCTCCTGGTTCGAACCTGCCCGCGCCAACGGCCGCCTCGCCCTCGCCGCCGCGTAAACGGGAAATCCCGCGAATCTTTGCCGGGCTCCAACCCCCGGCCCCATCTTAAAGCCGCGCCGCATTCATTGCGGCGCGGCTTTGTGGTTTTTACGATTGTACCCGATGCCGATCGGTTCCCGACGGCTGCGCCCGGTCTTGTTTTTTCCTAAGTCCGGCACTCACTGCCCTCGTGCCCGTCTCGCCCGCGTCACCCGCCCTTCCGATCTCCGTTCTCACGGCCCGCCGCTTCGCCCGTCTGGCCACCGGTCTCGACGCCCCGTTCCCCGATGTCGCCGCCGCCATCGCCCATCACGGCTACATCCAGATCGATCCCATAAACGTCTGCGGGCGCATGCACGATCTCATCCTGCGCAACCGCGTGCGCGACTACCGCGAGGGCGCCCTCATGCGCCATCTCCATGGCGACACCACGCCCCTTCCCGCCGCCGAGCGCACCGCCTTCGAACACCACACGCCCGACACCGCCGCCATCCTCGTCGCCTTCCCCCTCAGCGCCTGGCCCTACCTTCTCGGCGCCATGCAAGCCCGCACCAAGCGCCCCAGCGCCTGGTCCGGCCGGCTCACCCCGCGCGAGCGCGACCTCGCCGCCCACATCCTCGCCGAGATTGCCGTCCGCGGCCCCCTCTCCTCCGAAGCCATCGAGGACGACGGCCGCCGCGCCCGCCGCGTCTGGGGCGCCGCCACCCTCGCCAAATCCACCCTCCAAAAACTCTTCTTCCACGGCCGCGTCCTCATCGCCCGCCGTGACGGCAACCGCCGCCTCTACGATCTCCCCGAGCGCGTCCTCCCCGCCGCCACCCTCGCCGCCCCGCCGGCCAACGCCACCGCTACCGCCCGCTGGCTCACCCTCACCAAACTTCGCCAACGCCGCCTCGCCACCCTCAAGCGCACCGAACGCCTCCTCGTCGCCGACCTCGTCCAACCCGTCAGCCTCACCGACGCCCCCGCCCCCACGCTCTACCTCCTACGCGAGGACCTCCCTCTTCTCGAAAAACTCCTCGCGACCGAGCCCTCCAAATTCCCCACAGACGTCCCCGCGCCTACCCCTGCCAAACTCAAAAATCGAAAGCCCCCACTTCAGAATCCCCGACCGCGCCTCACCCCCGCCTCACTCTCCGCTCCCGCCTCACTCTCCGCTCCGGCCTCACTCTCCGCGCCGGTCTCCTCCGTCTCCGCCTCCGCCCAAATCGTAATTCGTAATTCCCAAATCGTAATTCCCGCGCCCCCCTCCTCACCCGCTCCCATCTCGGCCCCCACCGTCGTCCACGCCTCCGACTCCCCTTCCGAAAAATTCGTCATTCGTAATTCTGAATTCGTCATTCCCCCGCTCCTCCTCGCCCCGCTCGATCCCCTCATCTACGATCGCCGCGTCACCGCCGCCCTCTGGGGTTTCGACTACACCTGGGAAGTCTACACGCCCCCGCACAAACGCACCCGCGGCTACTACGCGCTCCCCGTCCTCTCCGGCCACGAACTCGTCGGCCACATCGACCCCAAGGCCGACCGCGCCGCCCGCCGCCTCCGCATCATCTCCCGCTCCCTCCGCCGCGGCCACGCCGCCGCCACCGCCGTCAAATCCCTCGCCACCTTCCTCGGCCTCCGCTGACCCAGCCCTTGCCCTCCCGTTGGCCCGGAGTATCCAATAAACCACTACACTCAACTACCTGTCTCGCACCCTTCGTGTGTTTCGTGGGCGATCCGCCTTATTCGAAATCCGCTGCGCCCGCCTGCGGTCGGTCGCTTCACCCCTCTACCATCCCCCAGCCCTTCGCGCCTTTGCCGCTTCGCGTTTCAAACCGGCTCAAGTCCGAATCCGTGCCCATCCGTGTAATCCGTGGTTAAAAACCTCTCCGTCCTCATCTACTCACTACCCGCTACTCGCTACTTTCCTAAAACAGCCCCAGTTGCTCCGCCGCCCGCGGTTCCCGCTCCGCCGGCCACACCGCCGGGGGCGGCACGAGCGCCGAGCGCTCCCGCATCATCGCCTGAAAGCGCCGCGCCAGCTCCGGCGCATACGCATCGTCGGGATGATGCGTGAAGAAAAATGGCGTGCGCCCTTCCGCGATCCACTTCGCCACCACGTCCGCCCACCCGCGCAAGATCGCATCGTTGCGCGCAATATCTGGGTCGCCCACGAAGCGCACAAAGGGCCGTCGCCCCACCGCCGTAAACCGCGCCAACCCGCGCGGCTTCCGCCGCTGCGCTTCGAGGGTCACCGCATCCGTCGCCTTCGACGCAAAGAGCCCGCGCGAGTCGAAGATCGCCCGGTCCATCCCGACGTCCGCGAGCAGCGCCTCAAAGGCCCGCTCTTTCGCGCCCCCGTCGAAAAAGTCCGGATGCCGCACCTCCACCGCGTAAGAAAATTCCCGCGGCAATCCGCGCAGATAACTCTCCAGCAAGCCGAGTTGGTCCGCTCCAAAGCTCTGGTGCAGTTGCAGAAAAAACGGCCCGAGCTTCGCCCCCAGCGGCGACACTCGCCCGAGAAACCGCCGCGTCTCCTCCTCCGCCCCGGTCCCCGCCAGCGCATGGTCGTGCGTGATCACGCGCGGAAATTTCAGGCAAAACCGAAAGCTCGCCGGCGCCTCCTCCGCCCAGCGCGCCACCGTCTCCGCCGCCGGCAATCCATAAAAAGTCGCATTGCCCTCCGCCGTGTTAAACACCTCCGCATACTGTGGCAAAAACTCCTCCCGCTTCGCCTCCGCCGTAAAAAACTTCCCGCGCCACGGCGCATGCGCCCACACCGGACACCCCAGATAAAAGTGCGCACAATTCATCGCCCCACGACCAAACCCCCACCCCGCCCCAAAGCAACCGCTCTCCACTCGCCCCGCTTCGAAAAGAATCCCACCGCCCCCATTTCCCCTCTCGACCATCCCACCTCAACCCTTCGCGCCTCCCTTCGATCAATTCCGCATCCGCGCCCCTCCGCGCCCTTCGCGGCCAAAAATCCGTCCCCCCGCCCTCCATTGCTGTCCCGTCCCCACCCCGCTCGGTTCTCTGCCTTTCCCCCCTTGCCCTCCGGTGGCCCTCCGAAAGCCATCCCTGTAGTACATCGTTAAACCCCCATGCTCCGACCCTGCTGCCCGCAGCCTCTTCTCCGTGCCTCTGTGTCTCTGTGGTTCAACTCCCCCCTCCCACCACCGAGCCCATCACCCCAGCCCCCCACGCGCTTCCCGAGCCCTCCTTGGCCTTTTCCTCCCTTCGCACCTTCGCGTCTTCGCGCTTAAAGAGAACCCACGTCCGCCCCACCCCCCTCGCTCCGCCCTCACACGCTCAGCTTCTTCTCCGCACCTCCGAACCTCTATGTCTCTGTGCCTCTGTGGTTCACCCCCCCACCACCGAGCCCACCGCCCCAACCCCCCACGCCCCTTCCCCGCCCTCCGTCACCTCCTTGGCCTTTCCTCCCTTCGCGCCGTCGCGTCTTCGCGCTTAAAGGGAAACCACATCCACCCCCCTCACCTCCGCACCGCGCAATTTTTTCGTGTATTTCGTGCGTTTCGTGGTTCCTCCTCTACTCTCTTCCCTTTCGCCCATTGATGCCTGCCGCCTCGCCCGATCTCCCTGCGCTCCTCAAGCGCACCTTTGGCTACTCGACGTTTCGCCCCCTCCAGCGCGAAATCATCGATGCCACGCTCGCGGGGCAGGACGTGTTTGCGCTCCTGCCGACGGGCGGCGGCAAGTCCCTCTGCTTCCAACTCCCCGCCCTCGCCCGCCCCGGCCTCACCGTGGTAGTCTCGCCCCTCATCGCCTTGATGAAGGATCAGGTCGACCAGCTCCAGGCCAGCGGCGTCGCCGCCACGTTTCTCAATTCTTCCCTCAAGGCCGAGGAATCTCGCGCCCGCCTGCGCGACCTCCATCGCGGCGCGTATAAGCTCCTCTACGTCGCCCCCGAGCGGCTCATGCTCGACGGGTGGGCGGAAAATCTCAAAGCGTGGAATGTCGCCTGTCTCGCCATCGACGAGGCCCATTGCGTCTCCGAGTGGGGCCACGATTTCCGCCCGGAGTACCGCCAGCTCGCCAAGCTCCGCGCCACCTTGCCCGGCGTGCCGCTCATGGCCCTCACCGCCACGGCGACGACCCGCGTGCGCGATGACATCATCAAGCACCTCAAGCTCCGCGACCCGCAGGTCTTCGTCGCGAGTTTCAACCGCCCCAATCTCACCTACCGCGTCGTCCCCAAGGATGGACCCGGCAAGCAGATCATCGACTTCATCCGCAAGCGGGAGCACGAGAGCGGTATCATCTACTGCGCCAGCCGCGCCACCGCCGAGCGCGTCGCGGAATCGCTCGCGGGTCGCGGCTTCTCCGCCCGCGCCTACCACGCCGGCCTCGATGCCGAGGAGCGCGCGCGCAACCAGGAGGACTTCCTTCGCGACAATACCCGCATCATCTGCGCCACCATCGCCTTTGGCATGGGCATCAACAAGCCCAACGTCCGCTGGGTCATCCACCACGATCTCCCGAAAAACATCGAGGGCTACTATCAGGAAACCGGCCGCGCCGGGCGCGACGGTCTCCCCGGCGATTGCCTGCTGCTCTTCAGCTCGGGCGACATCGCGAAGCAGACGCACTTTCTCGACGAGATCACCAACAAGCAGGAGCAGGAGATCGCGCGCGCCCAGCTTCGCCAGATCACCCACTACGCCGAGAGCGCCGGCTGCCGCCGCGCGGAATTGCTCGAGTACTTCGGTGAGAAATTCCCGCTCGATAACTGCGCCGCCTGCGACAACTGCATGGAGCCGCGCGAGACCTACGATGGCACCGTCGTCTCGCAGAAACTCCTCTCCTGCATCTACCGCATCCGGCAAAACAGCGCCCGCAGCGTCGGCTTGAATCACCTCATCGACGTCCTCACCGGCACCGACACCGAGAAAGTCCAGCGCTGGAGCCACGACCGCCTCACCACCTACGGCATCGGCAAGGATCTCTCCCGCCCCGCGTGGACCGCCGTGGGCCGCGAGCTCATGCGCCTCGGCTACGTCGGCATCGACGAGGGCGAGTACCCCACGCTGCACATCACCGAGGCCGGCATGAATGTCCTCCGCGCGCGCGCCCCGATCACACTCACCAAGCCCCTCGACACCCCCAAGGCCAAACGCGTCACGCGCCGCGAGGGCGACATCGAGTGCGACGAGATTCTCTTCGAGCGCCTCCGCACCCTCCGCCGCTCCCTCGCCGACGAAAAGGGCGTCCCCGCCTACATCATCTTCGGCGACACCACGCTCCGCCACATGGCCCGCTACTACCCCGCCACCGTCGACGCCATGGAAGGCATCCCCGGCATGGGCGAAAAAAAGCGCGCCGAATTCGGCGACACCTTCGCCACCGAAATCGCCACCTTCCTCCAAAAAAACTCCCGCCAGTCCTTCAACTAGCGCCGGCCTTAGATGGGACGTTGTTCTCCCATGAGCACCGTCCACCGATCCGCTAGGGGCTGTTTGTGAAAGAGAGCGCCACCGAGGTAGGCCGCCTGCTTGCAGGCGCTTGTCCGACAACAAACCAGCGCCAGCAAGCTGGCTGCCTACCTTACATACGGTTCTTTCACAAACAGCCCGCTAGGTCGACACGCCTAACTCGCCACGCGTGAGCTGAAAATCCACGAAGCCCGTCGCGGTCGCGGCGGGCAGGCGGCTGCGCTCGACGGTGGCGACGATGAGGTCCTCTAGGCGGCGCAGTTCGTCCTCGGGCGCCCCGGCGAGAAAGAGGTCGATATCGTCGGCCGCGATGCGGCCGCGCTGCGTGGGCTCGGCGATTTGGAGCACCGGGATGAGCGGGTGCCCTTGGCGCGCATGCTCGCTCACGACCCCGAGCACGAGGTGCGCCCCGCAACCCGCAAGGCCCGTGACGTTTTCCACCCAGTGATCGGTCTCGGTCGAGACGATGTGCAGCCCCGGGCGTGGGAGCGGCTGGCCGTACATCAGCGTCGCGTGGAGCGGCGCCTCGCCGATCAAGGCGCGAGTAAAACGCGAATCGGCGAGCAGCGGATCGCTCTCCGGGATGAGCACCGAGCCGCCTTGCCCGAGGATCTCGCGCGCAAGCAGCACCAGCAGATCGACCGTCGGCGAACTGAGGCGCGCCGCCGCCATCAACCCGACCGTGAGCGCGCCGAGATTGGTCGGGAGCGACGGAGCCGGCGGCAGCGCCGCGAATTTTTCCGTGAAGTGCGCCTCGATTTTTTCGAGGGCTTTTTCGATGCCGCCATCGAGTTGGACGCTGCCCCAGCCGAACCGCGTAAGCGGGATGCCCGCGGTCTCGAGTTGGCGGCGCATCACGTCGTTCGGGATTTTTTCGCAGCCGTGTTCGAGGAGCAGCGCGGCGGCGACATTCGGGTGCGTGATGTAGCCGCGATAGGTGCGGTGCAACAGATGGTACATCGTCTCACCGCCGAAGCCGCAGCCCTCCGTATGCGTGAGCGCGACGAAGCGCGTCAGGCCGGCGGCGCGGCCGACGCCGCGAGCATTGAGGCGATCGGCTGCGAGGCGCGCGATCTGTGACGCGCAGAGGCTCGTGGGCAGCACGAGGCCAACGCGCTCGGTGGCCCAGCCGTACTCCGTGCGAAGCAGGGAAACCGGCGCGGCCTCCGCCGGCTCGCTGGGCGCAAGCGGCAGCGGTTGCCCATCTGGCGCGACACGCGCGCGCAGCGCGGCGAGGCGCGAGGTGTCGGTCTGCCGCCAGTTGCGCCAGAGCGAGACTTGCGAGTGGCCGGCGTGTTCGCCCTTGGTGCGGCGGCCACCCGCCGTGTCGACGACGAGATCGAAATACTCCGCGACGAGATCGTCGAACCGCTCCCCGTCGAGGTAGCGCCCGGCATTGATGTCCATCTCGTGGATCAGATGCTGGTGACGCCGCGTGGTGGTAGTGACTTTGAGCGTGGGGACGAAGGGAAAATTGGTGATCGAGCCGTTGCCCGTGACGAAGAGAAACAGATTGCAGCCGGCCGCGACCTGGCCGGCGATGCCCTCGAGGTCATTGCCGGGGCTGTTCATGAAATAAAAACCCGGCGCGTCCATCGGCTGCGCGTAGTCGATCACTTGGTCGATGCGCACTCGCGGATCTTTCTTGTGTGCGGCGCCGAGGGATTTGAGCGCGATATTATAGAGGCCGCGAAATTTATTCCCCGCCGAGGGATTGGCCTCGGGCGTGAGGCCATGCCACGCGAGCCGCTGCTTAAATGCCTCGAGCTTCGTGACGAGCGTCCGCGCGGTCGCGAGATCGCCGATGCCGCGAAAAATGTACGACTCCGCGCCCATCACCTCGTCCGTCTCACAAAGATTCCCCGAACCGCCATGCCGCAGCGCCTCATAGACGAGCGCGCCCGCGAGGGGATTGCCGCTCACGCCGGAAAACGCATCGGACCCGCCGCACTGTAGCGCGATGCGCAGGCCCGAGATCGGCTCGGGCGTGCGCACGCAGGCATTGGCCGCGGGCAACCAGCTCCGCACGATGCGCTCGCCCTCGGCGAGTCCCGCCGCCAGTCCGCCGCTCAAGCTCAGGAAATGGTGCGGCACCTCGGCCAACGGGTCGCCGCGCTGCTCCATAAACGCGCGCAGGCGCGCATTTGTGATGGGCTCGATGCCGTAGTCGACCGCGAGCACGGCGGCGACATTCGGGTGCGTGATGAAGCCCGCCAGACAGCGCAGCACCTCGGCGGCGTTGTTGGGCTCGCCCGGGCCCGCACCCTCGGTGTGCGCGATAGCCACGATGCCATCGATGCCGGGATGCACCCGCGCGAGCGGCTGCAGGCGCGCGGTGAGTTGCCGCGCGTAGCTCGCGGTGCGCGATGTCGTGCCGAGGATAACGATGAAGTTGCGCGTGCCCACGCCGCGTCGCCCCGGTCGGCGATAGCCCATGAACGTCCGCGGTGCCGCAACGCGCTCCACCGCCGGAGCGGGGCGAAACGAAGTCTCGTCCAACGAAAACGGCTCCAGCTTGTCCTTGAAATTCGGCGTGGCGGGCAGCACGAGACCCGGCACGCGGCGCACCGCGAGCGCGTCCAGCATTGAGCGGTTGCACACATAATCGCCCGGCGCGATCGGCGTGAGCGCAGTGCCAAACGGCAGGCCCCACGATAGCAAATCCTCGCCCTCCGCGATGGGTTTCACCGCGAAGCGGTGGCCTTCCAGCACGCCATGCGCGAGCACACGCGGCCCATCGGGAAAGGCCAGCATGGTGCCCGCATCGAGTTGCCGCGTGACGATGGCGACATTGTCACCCGGCGCAGGGAGCCGGCTGAGGGACGCAAGAGCGAGAGGGGTGGACGCCATGGCTTAAACTGAAGGCGTCCGGCGGCGGGTGTCGAGCGCGCGGCAGGATTCGCAGGGCGGCCGGCGCGCTTATCCTGCGCTCAGTTTTTAGCTGCACTGCCGCCGTACGAGAGGAGCAGTACCTGAAGCTCCGCGAGCTTCACCGGCTTGGAGAGGAATTGGTTCATGCCAGCTTCGAGGCAGCGAGCTTGCTCCTCCGGGAGGGCGGCGGCGGTCAACGCGATGATCGGGAGCTTGGCGGCCCGCTGATGATGCGGGGAAGATCCGCCGGCCCAGGCGCGGACGCGGCGGGTAGTCTCCCAGCCGTCGAGCTTCGGCATGTGGCAATCCATCAGCACGATGTCGGGCAGCGGCTCGAGCTCGAGGGCGGCGAGCGCTTCTTCGCCATTCCCCGCGAGCGAGCACGAGCATCCGAGACGCGTGAGCTGCGCCGTGATGATCTTTTGGTTCACGGCGTTGTCCTCGACGACGAGGATGCGCAGCCCCAGGCCGGTGCCGACGGGCGCAGGAGTCGCGACGGCACTCGGGCGCAGAGTGGTCGGCGGGAGGGCGAGCGTGAAATAAAACACCGAGCCGGCGCCGGGCGAACTCTCCACCCGCAGCGCGCCGCCCATCAGGCGCACGAGATGCGCGCTGATCGCGAGGCCGAGACCCGAGCCGCCGTATTTGCGCGTGGTCGAGGTATCAGCCTGCGAGAAGCGCTCGAAAATGCGCGAGAGCGCATCGGCGTCCATCCCGATGCCGGTGTCGCGCACTTCGAAGCGGATCGACGTGGGGTTGGCGGTAGCGGCCGTGGAGTCGACCGTGACCTGTACGCGGCCGCCGCGCGGAGTAAACTTGATGGCGTTGGAAACGAGATTGAGGAGGACTTGGCGGAGTCGGTAGCTGTCGCCCTCGAAGTAGCGCGGCAGAGCCGGCGCGACCCGACAATCGAGCAGGACATCGCCCGCCGCGGCCTTGGGGGCGACGAGCGAGACGGTATCGGACACCGTCGCCATCAGATCAAAGGCGTGCTTATCGAGTTCGAGCTGCCCGGCCTCGATCTTCGAAAAATCGAGAATATCGCTGAGAATTTTCAGCAAAAGATCGCCCGACTCCGCGACGAGCCGAAGATGCTCGGTCGCCTCGGCAGGCAGATCCGGGCGGCGCAGGAGCAGATCGGAGGAAGCGATGATGCCATTGAGCGGAGTGCGAATCTCGTGGCTCATGTTGGCGAGAAATTCGCTCTTGGCGCGCGAGGCGGCGGTGGCGCGATGCGTGGCGGCGGCGAGATCACGGGTGCGCTCGGAGACGAGCTGCTCGAGGTTTTCGTTGAGCGCGCGGGTTTGGCGCAGCGATTCCTCGCTGCGATGGTGCGCCGCCTCGATCATGTGGATCAGCGCGATGCCGAGGATGAACACGAAGCACATCGCGAGCAGGCCATCGAGCATGAGCGTGCCGGCGGCGAATTCCATCGAACCCCCGAGTGGCGCCGGGCGTAAAATGAACCAGTAAAATGCGAGGTGGCAGCTCAGGATGACCCCGAGCAACAAAAACGCCATGCGCCGCGAGGCGAAGACCACGGCGAGCAAGAGAAAAACCAGATCGTAGGCGAAGATCTGGATGCCCACGCTCAGCGGCTCGTGGTACGAGGTCGAGAGCAGCGCGATCGTGTGAGCCGGGACAATCAGGATAAATGCGAGCCCGCTCCCGGCGAGCTCCAGCCGCCCGCGATAGAGGAGCCGCATGGAGCCCGCCCCCGCCAGCCAGATGATCGCATTGATCAGGAGGCGCGTGGGAATCTCCGGCGGATGCACCCAGAGCAGCTTCCCGATGTTTAGCGGGATGAAGACCAGCAGCAGGAGATTAAAGGCCGCGAGCAAGCGCGCCTTTACCCCGGCGAAGTAGGGCCGGTCGCGGTAAATGGTGTCGAGCTGCTGGACGTAGCTGGCGAACGACCGGGGCATTAAGTGGATGAGATGTTAGACATCGGCCGTCGCACAGCTATCTAAAACCTCGGCATTAATAACAGGGTTCTTTCCTCATACGCCGCGCAATTACCCTGTATCGGCATTTTCATGACAAAGCTGCCGGCGGATCGTTTTAAGAGTGGCAAAAGCTCGGGGCCTGCTACATCGGCGGCGTGGGCTCGACGGCGGTGGCGCGATCTTACTAGCGTGCCGTCATGGAACTCAAAGCACTCACTCAACGCGCGGTGGCGGTGCGGGCGCGATTCGCGGCGGCGGCAGCGGAGGCCGGGCGGGCACCTTGGACGCGCTCGGAGCTGGCGCAGGGCTTTGTCGGTGATGTCGGCGCCCTGATGAAGCTCACGATGACTGCCGACGGGCGCCGCGACGGCCCGAAGGAACTGCACGCGAAACTGGAACACGAACTCGCGGACTGTCTATGGAGTGTGCTCGTGCTCGCTGATGCTCATGGAGTAAATCTCGAGCAGGCGTTTTTGCGGACGATGAAGGATCTCGAGAAGAAGCTGCCGCCCGCCGGCAAGTCGACGGGGTCCAAATAATCCGCCTCGCGCCGGGCATTTTGGGTGTTTGATCTGTCGCGAATTAGTGCGAGGCTGGGTCATGAACTGCCGAGCCGGCTGCGCGGCGTGCTGCATTGCGCCGTCTATTTCTTCGCCCATTCCGGGAATGCCTCACGGCAAACCGGCCGGGGTGGCCTGCGTGCAATTGCTGCCGGATTTGCGCTGCGCGATCTTCGGCCGACCCGAACGGCCCGCCGTGTGCGCGAGTTTGCGTCCGACGGAAGCGATGTGCGGGGCGAATCGTGAGGAGGCGCTGGCTATGCTCGGGGCGCTGGAATTAGCGACGAAGCCAGCGTAGCCGGCCGGCGAGACGGCCTTGGTCGATTGCTAGAAGTCGCCGGGCTGGCTTCGTCCGAACCGTTGACGCGTGACGTGGCGTCGCAGCAGGCTAACGCGATGGACGACATCCCCGCGGCCGCACCTGAGCCCGAGCATACGACTCATGCGGTGTCGTCGGCGGTGACAGCAGGGCACACGCGCACTCCCTCGTTTCGCCGCGCCCGCGTCCATGCGTGGATCATGCTCGGCCTCATCGTGCTTTTGGCGGGCCTCTCGATCTGGCTCGTTCGGGCACCAGCGGCGGTGTCCGCCAGTGCCACCGCGACGGAGTTTTCCGCCCAACGCGCATTTGCGCACGTCGAGGTGATTGCGCGGCGACCGCATCCGCGAGGATCCCCGGCCAATGCAGCGGTGCGCGATTACATCGTGGACGAGTTGCGTAAGCTCGGGCTGTCGCCTGAGATCCAGCACGCCGCCGTGGTGGATCGCCCGGGCGCTGCGCCGGTGAAGGTGGAAAACATTCTCGTGCGCCGCGCGGGCCTGGCGAGTACCGGGGCCGTGCTGCTCTCCGCCCACTATGACTCGGTTAGGACCGCGCCCGGCGCCGGCGACGATGGCGCGGCCGTCGGGGCGTTGCTGGAGACGCTGCGCGCACTCATGGCCGCACCCGCACTGCGCAATGATCTCATCGTGCTGTTTACCGATGGCGAGGAGGGCGGCTTGTTTGGGGCGACGGCGTTTGTGCGCGAGCACCCGTGGAAGGCCGACGTCGCTATCGCGTTTAATTTCGACGCCCGCGGCACGCGCGGCCCCGTGCTGATGTTCGAGACCAGCGCGGGCAATCTAGGGCTCGTGCGCGCGCTCGCCCAAGCCGCCCCACATATCACGGCGCATTCGCTTTTCACCTTTGGCTATCGGCACATGCCCAACGGCACGGACTTCACCCCGCTCCGCGACGCGGGGTTGGCCGGCCTGAATTTCGCCTTCATCGGCGGCGCCGAACACTACCATCGCCCCACGGATACGCCGGCAAATCTCTCGCGGGATACGCTCCAACACATTGGCCACTACACGCTACCGCTGGCGCGCCACTTCGGCACAGTGACTTTCCCTCTACCGGTCGAGGGCGATGCCGTATTTTTCAATCTGCTGGGCGACCACTTCATCTACTATCCGCTCGCGTGGGTGAAGCCGCTCACGATTGCATTGCTGCTGCTCGCGACGGCGGTATCCATTTTTTCACTACTGAGCAACCGCGTGAGCTGGAAAGGGGTGCTCGGTGGCTGGGGCGCGATGCTGCCACCCGCGATGCTAAGCGCGGGCCTCGGCTGGTTGCTGATTCACTTCGCCAGAACGCTGATTCCCTGGGTGGGCGGACGCGAGAGCCTACTCGTCGTCGGGCTCGGGGCGGGCCTCGCGAGCAGCGTCGGCATGTATCTCCTGATCAGGCGACGCCTACCGCGTCGCACCCTCGCCGCTGCTGCACTGTGGGGGTGGACGCTGGTCGCCAGCATCGCGGGCCTTACGATCCCGGAGGCGAGCCCACTGATGTTTTGGCCGGCCTTACTCGGTTGGCTCGCTGTCGCGGTAGTGCGGGTGGTTGAAAACAAGCGCCCTGACTCGGACCTTTGCGCGCTGTCGCTGCGATGGCTGTTCGCCGTCCCGGTAGCGAGCGCCGTCATATTGATCTCCCCGTTGCTCGCCCTCGGCTGGATCGCCCTGCCGCCCGCCCTGCCAATTTTGGCTGCGGGCACCGGCTTCTTGACGTGGAATGTTTTGTTGCTGACCGAAGAGATCCTACCGCGCCGCCTGGGGCGAGCATAGTCAGCCCGTCTGTGAAATCACCCCCGTGATTCCGCGGGTACGATCACCTTCCTCCCGTGCGCACAATCCAACCGAAGAGTGCCACGATCATCAGAATGAAAATCACGAGTGCCGCGATTTTGAAGATGCTCTTCGGGTACCGGCCCGCCACCTGCCCGGTGTAGCCGTTGATGACGACTTGGTACGACTTTTGGCGGAATTGATAGACCAGCACCCACACCGGCACGAGGATGTGCTTAAACGTCTGCCCGGTATAGCCCGTTTTGACTACGAGCCCGCGATAGGTGTCACCGGGTACGTCCGACGCACAGACGCTGCGCATCGTCTCGTTCATGCGTTGCTGCGCCGCCCCTGCGGCGGCGAGCAGATCGATCTGATACCGCTCGACCGTCCACCCGGCGACAAACCCGGGGTGGTACGGCTTCAGCTTATCCACGGTGGGAAAGGGTTCGATGAGTTTGAGGACTTCCGCCTGAATCCCTCGCGAGCCAGGCACCAGTGTGTCGTCAAAAAACTTCCGGCAGTATCCTTCGCTCGACTCCCAGCGGGTGCGCTGGACGCTCCGGGTTTTCTTCTCGCCGTTGGAGTCGGTGTAGCTCTCTTCGACATAGTAATAGTAGCCGCTCTCGGCCACCCACGCCGAAATCGCGTGCGCGTCGAAGGTCCAGTAAGGGATGTAGAGACCCTTGACGGAATCGGTGAGGGCCAGGCGCTTGAGCGCGCCGGGCGCGAAGGAACGGCGCGAGAGCCAATCGCGGAGGATAACGTGCGCGCCCTCCTCGGTGATCTTAAACTCCAGCAGGCTCTCCGGGCGGATGGTGGCCTTGACCTCCTCGTAAGGCAGGAGCGACGACGAGCCGCAGAAATCACAGCGTTGGCCGACCCGAGTGGCATCGAAAACCGAGATCGCGTTGCAGCTCTGGCAGCGCACTTGTTTTTTCTCGGCCTGCCAGCCGCGAGCTTCGTCGGGCAGGGCGCGAAGTGCGGCCACCAAGTCATGCTCGACGATCTTTTCGGCGCCGCCTTCCGCGAGCTCGATATTGGCCGGCGAGTTTGTGCCGCAAAACGAGCAGGCGAGGGCTTTTTTTGCCGGGTTCCACACGGCCTCGGCCCCGCACGAGGGACACGAAAATTTCGGACGGGCAACAGCCTCGGACATGGGAGCCGGCGCCTTTAGCTTTTGAGAAACTCGTCCAGCGCGGTGCGGGTAATGCGCCAGGTGGCGCCGATCTTTTTGCCCTTGAGCGAGCCGTCGGTCAGCGAGGCGACGACATCGGCCTCAGTGACGCCGAGCAGCTTGGCCGCATCGGCCGGACTCAGCAGGTCAAGGGGCGCACTCGCCGGTGCCGCCGCCGGCGTGGCGGTAGGCGCGAGGATGCCGCCGGGCTGATTCATCATCTGCTGCGCGAGGCCGAAGCCCATGGCGATTTCTGCGGCGGCGCCGCCGGGGCCACCGCCGCCCTTGGCGAGGCCCTCCGCCATCTGGAGCTTCACGTAGTCGTTGAGATTGCCGATGGCCGCCATGCTCGAACGTTTGTCGATCGCCTGCTCCACCTCGGGAGGAAGTGAGACGTTTTCGATCACGAAGCTGCCCAGCTCGATGCCGTATTTTTGCGTGAGGAGCGGATTGATCGCCGGCAGCAGCGCCGCGCCCAACTCGCCGTACCGTGAGGCGATATCGAGCACCGGCACTTTGGCGCTCGCGATCACATCGCTAAACAGACTGACGAGGCGCGACCGCATGGTGTCCGCAAATTCGTCGACCGTGAAGCGATGATCGGTCCCCGCCACTTCCTTGAGAAATACTTTTACATCGGAGATCCGAAAATCGTACGTCCCGAAGGCCCGCAGGCGCACGATGCCGAAATCGGCGTCGCGCATCATGATGGGATTGGACGTGCCCCACTTGTTACCGGTGAAGAGGCGCGTGTTGACGAAGTAGACGTCGGCCTTGAATGGGCTCTCGAAGCCGTATTTCCAGCCCTTGAGAGTGGAGAGGATCGGGATGTTATCGGTGGTGAGCGCGTACTTGCCCGGCGCAAACGTGTCCCCAAATTGACCGAGATAAATGAACTGCGCCGTCTGCGATTCGCGCACGATGAGCTGCGCGCCGCGCTTGATTTCCTTGTCCTCGTCGGGAAAACGCCACGAGAGCGTGTCGCGGGTGCTGTCTTCCCACTGGATAATTTCGAGAAACTGGGACGTGAGATAGTTGAAGAGGCCCATGGTGGCGTCGGAACTTGAGGAGACGAGTGCAGGCTGGAGGGCCGTGCCGCAGATGTGGAGCGCATTCTGGGGTTTTATAAAATTCCCTGGAGATTATATCCATGGGATCGCGCGAGGCTTGCCGACGGGCGCGGGGTCGTTTGAGTCGCAGGCATGGCCAAAGCCGAAGAAGCCCCGAAGATTATTTTCTCCATGCTCGGCGTCTCGAAGAAAATCGAGCGCAAGGAAATCCTCCGCGATATCTCGCTGTCGTTTTACTACGGCGCGAAGATCGGCGTGCTCGGCCTCAACGGCTCCGGCAAATCCTCGCTGCTGCGCATCCTCGCCGGGCGCGACACCGAGATCGACGGTCGCCTCCACTTCGAGCCCGGTTATCCGATCGGGTTTCTCGAACAGGAGCCTCACCTCACGCCCGGCTCGACGGTGCGCCAGAGCGTGGAGGAGGGCGTCAAGCATCTCACCGATCTCACCGCCGCCTACGACGCGACGTGGGACGAACTCGCCGACGCCGCTGACGACGCGGCCAGGGACGCCGTCGCCGACAAGCAGGCGAAGCTCCAGGAGAAGATCGATGCCCTCGGCGCGTGGGATGTCGCGCCACAGGTCGAGATGGCGATGGATGCACTGCGCTGCCCGCCGGGCGACCAGCCGGTCGATAAACTTTCCGGTGGTGAGCGCCGCCGCGTGGCGCTCGCGCGTCTGCTGTTGAAGAAGCCCTCGATTCTCCTCCTCGACGAGCCGACCAACCATCTCGACGCCGAGAGCGTGCAATGGCTGGAGCAACATCTCGCCCGCTATAAGGGCACGGTCATCGCGGTCACGCACGATCGCTACTTCCTCGATAATGTCGCGGAGTGGATCCTCGAGCTCTCGCACGGGCACGGCATTCCGTGGAAGGGCAACTATTCCTCTTGGCTCGAGCAGAAGCAGGCCCGCGCCGCCGTCGATCAGCGCACCGAGGACAAGCGCCAGAAGGCCATGGCGCGCGAACTCGCGTGGATCCGCCAGTCGGCCAAGGCCCGCGTCGCGAAATCGCAGGCACGCATCAACGCCTACGAAAACATGCTCAAGGAGAACGTCGCCGAAAAGGAGCGTGAGTTCGAAATCCTCATCCCCCCGGGCCCGCGCCTCGGCTCCCTCGTCGTCGAAGCCAAGGGCGTCACAAAGAGCTACGGCGACAACGTGCTCTTCGAAAACGTGAGCTTCTCCCTGCCGCCCGGCGGCATCGTGGGCGTGATCGGCCCCAACGGCGCGGGTAAGACCACGATGTTTCGCCTCATCACCGAGGCCGAGAAGCCCGACACCGGCGAGCTGCGCGTCGGCCCGACGGTGAAGATCGCGCACGTCGATCAATCGCGCGATTCACTCCCCGACACCGAGACGATCTGGCAGGCGATCAGCGGCGGCGAAGAAATCCTGCGCCTCGCAAATCGTGAGCTCAACTCCCGCGCGTACTGCGCGCAGTTCGGCTTCACCGGCGCGGACCAGCAGAAAAAAGTAGGCGTGCTCTCCGGTGGTGAGCGCAATCGCGTGCACCTGGCCCGCCTCCTCAAGAGCGGCGCCAATCTCATCCTCCTCGACGAGCCGACCAACGATCTCGACGTCAACTCGATCCGCGCACTCGAGGAAGGCCTCGAGACCTTTGCCGGCTGCGCGGTCATCGTGTCACACGATCGCTGGTTCCTCGACCGCGTGGCGACGCACATCCTCGCGTTTGAGGGCAATAGCTCCGTGGTGTTCTTTAACGGCAACTATTCCTCCTACCTCGAGGATTTCCGCCGCCGCAAGGGCAAGGAAGCCGACCAACCCCACCGCATCAAGTACCGGAAGCTGACGCGCTGAGCGCGCGAACTGATGGCGGGACGCTGGCATCACTCGCCAGCGCCTCGCGTGCGATTTTATCCAGCAGTGCGCCCTGTGCCGTCGTCAGCACGACCCGGCGCGGGTCGGTCCACCCGAGGAGAAGCAGGGCACGGCTGGTCGCGCCCTCCCGGAGCGGCACGAGGGCAAAGGCCCGGGGCGCGGCGGCGACGGAGTGCCACCATGGCGGCAGATAGGGCGCGATGCGGGCCTCGCGCGTATCGTGGATGACGACGATTTCGTGCCGCGTCAGGCAGAGCCCGAAGATCGTGCGATCGCTCGCGTGCAGAGGCGCGGCGGCGCGTGGGGCGAGACGGCCATTGGCCAGCAGCCGATGGGCGAGCGCAAAGGTCGCCGCGCCATCCGCCGGGAGAAACACCCAGCATTCGTCGGCGTGCACGGCGCTGCGACACGTGGCGAGTGCCGCCAGCCAAGGTTCGAAGGGTGGATGCGACGACGCGAGAGGCGCGCCCAAAGATTGAAAAATCGCCGACTCGAGTAGATCGCGGTTCCACGGGGCAGACGTGCCCAGGCCCGCCGCGCGCGCCGGCGTACCGACACGGGTCGAATTTGTGCCCGGGCTTCGCGTGAGCAGATCATCGCCAAACGGTGCGCGCGATTCCGGATGCAGCGCGGCGATTTCCTCCTCAGCCGCGCGCGTGCCAGCGGGCGCGAGGTCGTGCATGCGCACGCGAAAGCGACCCAGGCTCACCGTGGGCAGCGAACGAATGCCGCTGCAGCGGGTGAAACTGCCGAGGCGATGGTCGGCATTGACGAGGGCCGGTTTGATCAGCTCACCCGCGCCGGGGACGAGGCGCTCGAAGCGCCGCGCCAGCTCGGTCGACTTAAACCGAAACGCCTCCGGCCCGTCCCGCGCATCCAAAACGAGTCCCGCGAGGCGGCTGCCGAAATCCGCGATGCCGAGCAAACGGGAATCGTACGCGGAGGCCGAGGAGCCGCCGATCGACTCAGGTTCGCATTCCCGCAGGGCATGGAGTACGTCGGCCGGGAGGCGGCCTTGAGTGAGAAGCTGACGGCTGAGCTCGACTGCTGTGAGGCCGAAGAGCGGCCGCTGCGCTTCGCCCTCGGAGGAAGCGCGGGCGCGCAGGGCCGCCTCGCGAAACAGCTCGGGCGACACCGCGGCCATGAGGATCAGGCCGAGATTACGCAGCGCGGCGCAGGCAAACGTGAGCTCCGGATCGTGCGTGCCCAGGGCCTCCGCGATGCCTTGCGCGAGCAGTCCGGCGCTGAGCGCGGTGGCAGCGGCCTCACGCTGCTCCGGATTATTCGAGGCACCCGCCGTCTCCAGCAGCATCAGCGAGACGGCGATGGTGCGGATGCGATTATAGCCGATTTGGTGGATCGCCTGCGAAAGCGTAGCGAGCGGGGCGATCCCCGGATTGTTCGCCAAAGTATTGGCCACCGCGATGACCCGCGCGAGGATAACCGCGTCTTTCTCGATCAACTCCGCCAACTCCGGAATCGTCACCTCCGCCAAGTTGAGGGACAGCGTCTCAATCAACTTCAACAGCTCAGGCAACGCCGCCCCGCGCCCCGATTCCATGAGAGAACGAGCGCGCTCCAGCGTCTGCATGGCCGTGAGCGTAGACAGCATCCGCACTTAATCGGCCATTTTAAGCCGAGGTTGAGGGCTACGGTGCCGAAGAGTATAAGACGGTGAGTCTTAGTACTGTCCATCTGCGGGCTTCGCGCTCTCCCATCTTGGTTTGATCGCAGCCCGCCTCGCACGACCGCGCGACGACGCGACAAGAGGGAGTTCACCATGGAGGTAAATGGAGGAGACTTACGCGTCGGAAGACGCCATGGGCCGCACTCGGCGGCAAAGTAACTGGCAAAAAATCCGTTTTCGGGGATTATTTACGGCTCACCCGTCTCCCACCCTGATGAAAACGCTCCGATTTGCGATTCTCCTTGGCCTGCTATCTCCTTTCCTCGCGATGAATGCTGCTGACACTAAAACCGAATCCCTCGTCCTTGGCGGCGGATGCTTCTGGTGCACCGAGGCTGCCTATCAACTCCTTCCGGGCGTAAAGGCCGTCACGAGCGGTTACTCCGGCGGCAAGGAGGCCAACCCCACCTACGAGCAAATCTGCGCGCACGTCACCGGCCACGCCGAGGTGATCAAAATCGATTTTAACCCGGCCGAGGTGTCGCTCGACCGCCTGCTCGAATATTTCTGGCACGTGCACAACCCGACGCAGGTCGGCGGCCAGGGCAACGACCACGGCCCGCAGTACCGCTCGATCATCCTCTACGCCAACGCCGCGCAAAAAGCCGCCGCGGAGAAATCCCGCGCCGAGGCCGCCAAGACCTTTCGCGACCCAATCACGACCGAGATCGTCCCGCTCGAAAAATTCTGGCCCGCCGAGGATTACCATCAGGACTACTTCGCGAAAAATCCCAACGCCGGCTACTGCTCCTACGTGATCGCGCCCAAGATCAAGAAGCTCGAGAAGTCGCTGGCGGAGGAGAAGAAGAAGTAAGCCAAACCAGTTTGCCGTCAGCGCACGCGCGCGCCCGGGAAATTATATGTAATAGGCTCAGCGCGTTTCTTTCCGACTTCACACTAGATAAACCGGTTTTGCCGGTGCGCACTAGCAGTTTTACCTAGAGGGCCGCTCGTCAATTGACAGTTGGGTGACGAATTTCATCGTGGCGGCGTGTTGTTTCGTCGTGCCTTGAGCGCAGTCTGTCTGGCCGCGAGTTTTTTCGCGGCGACGACTGTCTCGGCGAAGAGCACCCCGAAGCCTGCGCCGACACTCGCCTACCCGCCGCCGATGGTGGCCGCGAAAGTGATCCCGGCAGAAGAGTTGCTGACCTCCGCGCAGAAGCTGTTGCCAAAGGGCGCGTTTCTCGGGCCGCTGCTCGATGCGAAGTACACGGTGATCAAGCACGACTGGCTCGTGAAGGAGTTCATCCCGTTTTATCGCGATGCCGTGGAGTCGCTGAAAAATGTCGCCAAGGGCGGCGGCGAGGAAGGCGCGGACTGCGATGATTTTTGCATTTTCCTCCGGCAGATGACGGGCCTCGCGGGCATCGTCGGGCACACGTCGGGGCCGGCGATGGCGCAGGTCGTCGTGTTTCAATCGAAGTCATTTTCCGGCGTGGGCAGCACGCGCGAGCGCCATGCGATCGGGCTTTTTCTCACCGAGCGCGGCTGGTTCGTCCTCGAGCCCCAGAATGCCGAGGAACTGGTCCCGCTCGACCGCTACGCCAACAAACGCGGCATCCAATACATCACCTTCCACTGAGTTCAGACACCAACGCACAGCAACCACAGCCCCCATCACAACTGAAATGAAAAACAAAATCGCAGTTCTCGCCGCGCTGGCCCTTGGGTCGGTCGCGTTTGCCTCCGACGAGGCCGCCAAGCTCGAAAAAATCATGGTGACCGGCTCCCTCGAGGAGCCCGCCGCCAGCACGCAGAAGCTGGAGAAGTTTATGGTCACGGGTTCTCTCGAGGAGCCGACTGGCTCGGCGCAGAAATTGGAGAAGTTCATGGTCACGGGCTCCATGGCCGCCGAGCCCGCCGCCAAGACCGCGGAAGAACTCCCGAAGATCATGGTGACGGGCTCGCTCGAAGATCCGGCGGGCTCCGCGCAAAAGCTGGAGAAGTTCATGGTCACCGGCTCGATGGCAAAATCTGCCAAGGCCGCGAATAAAGACGCGCACCGCCCGCACTGAGTTCTCTCGATTTTGCGGTCACACAACACGCCGCGATAACACAACGAACGCGAAAGCCCCGGCGTCATGGCCGGGGCTTTTCTTTTGCACACAGAAACAAATCCGCCCTGCCGCCCTTCTTTCTCTTTCCTCTTTATCTTTCTCTTTCGTCAGGGGTGACGGACCGAGAGAAAGATTAAGACAAAGAGGAAAGAGAAAGAGTCGCCGGGCGAGCGGTCACGAATAGTTTGGGCGCTGTGCCCCGCGTCTCCGTCGTCCTCCCCGTCTACAATGCCGCCGCCACCGTCGCGCGCGCGATCGAGAGCATTCAGGCGCAGACGTGGCGCGATTGGGAACTGATCGCGGTCGACGACGGTTCGACCGACCGCACGCGGGAGATTTTGGAGAAGTGCGCGCAGGCGGATGCTCGCATCCGCGTCATCGCGCAGGCGCATGGCGGCGTGACGCAGGCGGCCAATGCCGGGCTCAGCGCGGCGCAGGGAGAACTCATCGCGCGGATGGATGCGGATGATGTCTCACACCCAGAGCGCCTCGCGGAGCAGGTGGCGCTGCTCGACCGCGATGCCACGCTCGGCGTCGCGAGCAGCCTCGTGGAGTTTGGGGGCGACCGCATCGCGCGGGCGGGATACGCGCTGCATGTCGATTGGCTGAATGGCTTGGTGACGCCCGAAGATATCGCATTGCATCGTTTCGTGGAATCTCCCGTGGCCAACCCCAGCGTGCTGTTTCGCCGCGAGTGGGTCGACCGCCACGGGGCGTTTCGCGACGGGGATTTTCCGGAGGACTACGAGCTGTGGCTGCGCTGGCTCGATGCGGGAGTGCGCATCGGCAAAGTGCCGCGCGCGCTCCTCACGTGGAACGACCCGCCGACCCGCATCTCGCGCAACGACGCCCGCTACTCCCCCGACGCTTTTTTCAAAATCAAGGCCGGCTGGATCGCGCGCGAACTCGCCCGAGTGGCGGCCGGTCGCGAGATCTATGTTTGGGGTGCCGGGCGGCACACGCGCCAGCGCGCGGCGCATCTCACGGCGCACGGCGTGCGCATCGCGGGCTACATCGATGTCGACGTAAAGAAAACGGGGCGCGGGCTCGGCGGCACCGGCGTGCCGGTGCTAGCGGAAAATGCCCTGCCGCCACTGGGAAAGATTTTTGTACTGAGCTACGTCACCTCGCGCGGCGCCCGGGAGTATAATCAGGCTAAACTCGTGGCGGCGGGGTATGTGTGCGGCAGGGATTTCTTGTTGTGTGGGTGAGGAGAAAGCGCAGCGGCGCGCGAGCACCTCGTCTCAAACTCCAACCGCCCCTCGCTGAGATCACCGTCATTCGTCGGACCGACGTGGCGGCCTTGTGTTCGATTCCGCATCCATGCCCCGGTGTCTACCGCCTCGGCGTTGCCTCCTCTTCTCAGCCCTGCCCGTTCGTCACACGGGGTGAACTTCCCCTTGTCACTCCCTCCGACCACCGGCACTGTCTCTCCGTGACGCACTCTCCATCGCCTGCTGCCTGCTCCGCGATAGATCGCCCTGTTACCCTCTCCTGCCGGTGACGATTCCCCTCCCTGATTCCCGTCCGCCGCGCCCCGTCACCACCGACTCCGGCAGCCCCTTGCCGCCGGCGCAGACCGACGCCCGCTACCGCCTGCTCTTCGACGCCGTCGATCAGGGCTTCTGCGTGGCCGAGGCGATCTTCGACTCTGCCGGCGAGCCCGTCGACTACCGGATCGAGGACGTTAATTACGCCTACGAGACCATGACGGGCTTTGTCGATTCCCGCGGCAAGTACCGCACGTCGTTTTCGCCCCCGCCGGAAAAAATCTGGCTCGAGTCCATCGCCCGCGTCGCGCTCACCGGCGAGCCCGCCCGCTACGAGCGCTACTCCCCGAGTTGGAATCGCTGGTTCAGCATCTACATCCTCCGTCTCGGCGATAGCTCCAGCCGCCTCGTCGGCATGCTGATCACCGATTACACCGCGCGGAAACTGATCGAGGAGCGCGCCGAATTTCTCTCCTCGCTCTCCCAACGCCTCGCCCCCGCCAACACCGAGGAAGAGATCGTCACCCTCGCTACGACCGCCGTGGGCGAGCACCTGAAAGCCGACCGCTGCTACTTCGTCGAATGTCGCGAGGCTACCGGCGAGATCATCGTTGGCTCTAATTGGACGCGCCCCGGCACCTCCGGCATTGCCGGCCGGTTCAAACTTTTCGACTTCGGGGGCATCGAGTGGTGGCGGCAATATTCCAGCGGAGATTTCTCCGTCGACGATGTCACCACCCATCCGCTCACTGCGGGCAAAAGCGCCAACTATCACGCCATCGGGGTGCGGTCGTACGCGGTGCAGCCTTTCCGCACCGAGGGCGACCGCACCGTCGTACTCGGCGTCACCGACTCGAAGCCGCGTGTGTGGACCCGGGAGGAATTGACGCTGATCGACGAGGTCACCGCCCGCGTCTGGCCGCTCGTCGAGCAGGCCCGCGCCGATCGCGCCGCCCGGGTCGCCCTGGAGGAGCACGCGCGCGCGTTGGAGCGCACCGTCGCCGAGTTGCATGCCGCGCGGTCGCAGGCCGCCGCCTCCGAGCGCACCACCGCCGAATCCGAGGAGCGCCTGCGCGTGCTCTCCGAGGTGGTCACCCTCCAGGTGTGGACGGCCGGCACCGATG
This sequence comes from Opitutaceae bacterium, assembly GCA_965227745.1. GTDB lineage: Bacteria > Verrucomicrobiota > Verrucomicrobiia > Opitutales > Opitutaceae > GAS368. Next base: position 3,393,423 of record OZ245769.1, read on the forward strand.
GCGGCCTCGATTTCGCCAATCAAGAATGCGCCAACTACTTCGGTGCCGATATCGAGCGTGATATTTTAGGGAATTCGTGGGCGCAGTTCGTACACGCCGACGACGTCACTCGCGCCGTCAAGCAATGGCAGCAATCCCTCAGCACGGGTGAACCATACGAGATCGAATTTCGCCTGCGCCACAAAAGCGGCGAATACCGCTGGTTCATCGTCCGCGCCCAAGCCATGCGCGACCCCGCCGGGCGGATCACCAAGTGGTTCGGCACCAACACCGAGATCGACGAGATCAAGCGCGCCCAGTCCGTCGTCGAGCGCGCCAATCGCGCCAAGGATGAATTTCTCGCCGCCCTCTCCCACGAGCTGCGCACCCCGCTCGCCCCCGTGCTTATGGCCACGAGCGCCCTCCTCGAAGACGACCGTCTGCCCCCCGATGTGAAGGAGCAGATCGGTATGATGGAGCGCAACATCACGCTCGAGGCCCGCCTCATCGACGATCTTCTCGATCTCACCCGCATCTCCCACGGCAAGCTCCAGCTCCGCGCCCAGCCCTGCGACGCCCATTCGCTCATCGGCCTCGCCTTGGAAATCGTCCGTGAGGAAGCCCGGTTTAAAAACATTTCCATCGACCAAAAACTCACCGCCAAGCGCAGCGGCCTCGTTGCCGATCCCGCCCGCTTCCAGCAGGTCATCTGGAATCTCCTTCGCAACGCCGTGAAGTTCACCCCGCACGGTGGCCACATCATCGTGCGCACGTCCGAGACGGATGCCGCCCTCGGCGCCCCGCGCTTGCGCATCGAAGTCACCGACAACGGCATCGGCATCGACCCCGCCAAGCTCGCGCAGATTTTCCTCCCGTTCGAGCAGGGCGAGGTCACGGGCAAACACCGTTTCGGCGGCCTCGGCCTGGGCCTCGCCATCGCCCGCGCCATCGTCGATCTGCACAACGGCGCCATCCGCGCCCACAGCGCCGGCAAAGGCCAGGGCGCGACCTTCACCGTCGAGTTTCCCGATGTGCAGCTGCCGCCCACCGGCGTCGCCCGCCCCGGCGCGGGCCACTCGAAATCGCTCCATCCCACACCGCCACTGCGTCTCCTCGTCGTCGAGGACCATGCGAATACGCTGCACACGCTGACGAAGCTGCTCAACCGCGACGGCCACTCGGTTACCGCCGCCACCTCTCTCGGTGCGGCCCTCGCCGCCGCCGCCGGCCAGACCTTTGATCTCGTGATCTCCGATCTCGGCCTGCCCGACGGCACCGGCACCGAGCTCATGGAAAAACTCCACGCCGCCTACGGCCTCCGCGGCATCGCGCTCAGCGGCTACGGCATGGAAGAAGACCTCGTGCGCTCGCGCCAAGCCGGCTTCGTCGCCCACCTCGTCAAGCCCGTCCACATCTCCGAACTCCGCCGCGTCCTCAGCCTCAATCTCCCGAAGCCCGGCTGAGTCACCTCGAGGTAGGGCGCGTTATCCTTAACGCGCCGCTCAGGATATCCGACACCTTCCTGAACTCGACTCGCCCCATCCACTCCGAGGGTAGCGCCCGACCTCAGGGCGGGCCGTCAGGAATCCCGCTCCTCGCAGCTGGTCACAGAGCGTAAACCAACTTTAGCTCCGCTTCCTCGACCACGTTCCTTTTTTTGCGCCTTCTGCGCGTTCTTGTGGCCAAAGGTTTGTTTCCAAACGCCCATTCCGCTCTCATGCTCTGTGCTCTCCGCGACTCCTCTGTGCTCTCTGTGACCCATCCGAACACTTTTTCTTTCCGCCCCGGCCAACGCGAACTCCTATCGCTCCACTATGTCGAACCCCTCTTCGCGGCGGACCCTCCACCCCTTCCGCTCCGCGTCTTTCGCTCTCCGCGCCTTCCTCCTTTCCTTCACAACTCTTGCGGCCTTCACCTGCCTCGCGCCGCGCGCCATCGCCCAAGACGACTGGCTGAAACCGTACCCCGCGTTCACCATCGCGGGTAATCTCCACTGGGTCGGCAGCAAGGATCTCGCGAGCTACCTCATCACCACGCCGCAGGGCCATATCCTGATCAACAGCAGCCTCGTCGCCAATGTCCCGATGATCCGCACGAGCGTTGAGCAGCTCGGCTTCAAGTTCACCGACATCAAGATTCTACTCCTCAGTCACAGCCATTGGGACCACGCCGCCGGCAGCGCTCCACTCAAGGAGCAGAGCGGCGCCGCGCTCTACGTGATGGACGCCGACGTCGCCGTCGTGGAGTCCGGCGGCCGCTCCGATTTCTTCTACGGCACCTCGCCCGGCTCGCTCTACCCACCCGCCAAGGTCGACCGCATCCTCCACGACGGCGAAGAAGTGAAGCTCGGCGGCAGCACCCTCGTCGCCCATCTCACTCCGGGCCACACGCCCGGCTGCACCACGTGGACGATGACGGTCACCGACGCCGGCAAAAAACTGAACGCCGTCATCATCGGCAGCCCCAACGCCAACAACGGCTATCAACTCGTCAACAACCCCCGCTACCCCGCCATCGCCGACGACTTCGCGAAAACCTTCCGCGTCCTGAAGTCCCTCCCCTGCGACCTCTTCCTCGGCGCTCACGGCGCGTACTTCGACATGATCGCGAAGCACGCGAAACAAAAACCCGGCGCCCCCAACCCCTTCATCGACCCCGCCGGCTACCACGCCTACATCGCCAACCGCGAAGCCGCCGTCACCACCGAGCTCGCCAAACAACGCGCCGAAGCCACGCCCAAACGGTAATTCACTTCACCCCGCGCATCGCGCTCTTCCCGCGTCATTTTTCGGTGCGAGTGATCTTTTGGACTTCACTTCCATCGAGGTCACTCAGCTTTCCTCTTCCCCTAACCATGATCCTCGCGTCATTGGCGCTCCACTCGAACTGATAGTCGGCATAGTCTCCCGCCAGCCGATAGAGTCGTAGTGTAGGCTGCTGCGATTTCACGGTCTCTCGTTCAAATGCGTTGAGGCTAAGGGAAGATGAAAAAAATTTTGCCCTGGCTCGCTCGATCAGCGCCCCATTCTCACGAGAGTTCTCCGTCGGTCCAGTCGCACAACCCAAAACACCGCTCAACACCACGAGCCATAAAAATAAGTATAACCGTTTCATGCTTCGCCAAAGTTACGAGCGTTTGGCTCGGATATCACAAACGTAATCGAGCCAACCTGAACAAAAGCGCTTTCGAGGTCCGCTCACCCCAGACTCTTAGTTTCCTTCGTTCCCTTCTGTTCAAAACAAACCCCTCCTGTATTCTTTCGTTCACTTTCATGAACTTCCCCCGCCCCTCCTTCCTACGCTTCTTTTGCCGTCCGCTCCTCACCCTGCTGGCCTCGGCGCTCTGCGTCACCGCCGTTTACGCCGCCGAAGCCACCAAGACCCCGAGCATTGTCTTCATCGGCAATAGCTTTCTCTACGCCGCGGGTTCGCCCGTCCGTATCTACCGCGCCCATACCGTCACAGACCTCAACAACGAGGGCATCGGCGGCGTGCCCGCGCTCTTCAAGACCTTCGTCAACGAAGCCGGCCGCGACTACGCCGTGAGCCTCGAGACCGGCGGCGGCAAGAGCTTCGACTGGCACATCGCCAACAAGGTCGGCGTCCTCAGCCAGCCGTGGGACTACGTCGTCATGCACGGCTACAGCACCCTCGATTCGAAAAAGCCGGGCGACCCCACCAATCTCATCAAGACCGCCAAGGAGCTCGCCGAAATCCTCCACGCCAAAAATCCCGCGATGGACATCCGCCTGATGTCTACGTGGTCGCGCGCCGACCAAACTTACAAGGAAACCGGCGCCTGGTACGGCAAGCCCATCGAGCAGATGGCCCTCGATATCCGCGCCGCCTACGACAAAGCCGCCGCCAGCACGCCCGCCATCCGGGGCGTCATCCCCGTCGGCGAAGCGTGGAATCGCGCCATCAAGTCCGGCATCGCCGACCCGAATCCCTACGACGGCATCGAGTTCGACAAGGTCAGCCTCTGGACCACCGACTACTACCACGGCAGCACCTACGGCTACTACCTCGAGGCCCTCATCATCTTCGGCGACCTCACCGGCCTCGATCCCCGCTCCCTCGCCAAAGACGAACGCGCCGCCTTCGAACTCGGCATGTCCGCCGCCCAAGCCGTCGCCTTCCAAAAAGTCGCCGCCGAAGAACTCCTCGCCGCCAAAGGCCGCAAGGAATTGCAGACTTTCACACCAGTGAAGCTGGCGAAGTAATTCCTGGGAGCGCGACCGCCCCCGGTCGCTTCCGCCTTTCAGCTTGTCATTGCGAGGAGCGCAGCGACGAAGCAATCCATCTGAATCGACCCAGCGCGTTTCACGGTTCGTGATACCAGTAGCTGTTGAGGTTTTTGCTTTCTGGTCGCTGCGAGCGCGAGCGAGTGGCGGTTTGGCTCTCGTCCAAACATCACCGACGTTGGTCGAAGCCCGAAAAATTATCCGGAGCGTTGGTACCACGCCTCGTCTCGGGGGTCCATCTTCCCGCGCGCTCGTGCTCCACCACCGCGCCTCATACTCGCCACAACAGACACACCACTCATGGGCTACGACCTCCACATCACGCGCCGGGAAGATTGGTTCGATACGGGCCACGACATCTCGCACGCCGACTTCCTCGTCTATCTGCACGGCGACAAAGAATTCACCTATCCCAGCTCGCTCGGCGCTCATTACGCCGACTGGAAAAGCCCGGTGAGCGGCCACCAGAGCTGGCTCTGCTGGCGCGAGGGCCAGCTCGAAACCAAGAACCCCGAGCCCGAGTTCGTCGACAAAATGGTCGCCGTCGCCAAAGCCCTCGAAGCCAAAGTCCAAGGCGACGAAGGCGAGATCTACGAATCCTCCGCCGACCTCACGAGATAGCGCCGTCAAAGGTAGCGCCAGTCGGAGACTGGCGCAGTAGGACATCCGACGATCCCACCAAGCTACCATCGCCTCTCAGCGCCCCGCAGTCCGCATCTTACCATCCTCGCGTTTCCCACCCCCTTCTCGTCGCACACCTTCGCGCCCTACCCTACTTCGCTCCGACCATAGCGCCTTCGCGTCTTCGCGCTTAATCCCTCAAGCCCCGCTTCCCTCCGCCTCCCCGCCGTCCGACTCACTCCTCCCTGTCACGCGTCTCCCGCCTACTTCGCCTCCGCAAACCGCCACGTCGCCTTAAACTCCTTCGGTAGCTTGGCCTGGGTGAGGCTCGCGCGCACCATCTCTATCGGCATCGTCCCGCCGCGCAAAATGCGGTCATGAAAATCCCGCTCGCTCATTTTCCCGGTCGTCACGAGCTGCGCATAGAGGTCGCGGATCTGCAGCGCGCCGAGCATGTAGCCCGCCTGATAGAGCGGTGAGTAGCTGCCGTTAAACGAGCGCCGCACCTCGCCCGTCGCGCTCGCGCGCTCGTGGCCCACGCGGTCGACGAGAAAGTCGATGCACTGCTGCGGCGTCCATTCGCCGAGATGAAACTTCAGCGAGAAAATAATGCGCGCGCAGCGGTGCGCCCGCCAGAAGAGCGCCCCCATCCGGTCTTCGGGCGTGGAAATAAATTTCAAATCCCAAAGGTGAAATTCCCACCACAGCGCCCAACCCTCGATCCAAAACGGCGTCGAGAATAGATCGCGGTGCTGGTTGAAGCGCGCCCGCGCCCACCACTGGAGATGATGGCCCGGCACGAGTTCGTGAAACACCGTCGCACGCGCGAAGTGACGGTTGTTGGCCCGCAGACTCTGCATCTTTTCCTCCTGGCTCATCGCGTCCGTCGGAAAGGCCACGAGGATATCGTTTCCACCGAGGAAGAAGGGCGCCACCTTCTGCTGCTCCGGCGGCATCATGCGCAGGAGCCACACATCGGCCGCGAGCGGCGGCACGGTCACGAGATTGCGCTCGGTCACATAGCGCGTGGCCTCCAGCGCGAGATCGCGCACGAGCGCCGGCTGCTGACCGGGCTCCACGTAGTCGAGCTTCACCTTTTCCAGCGCCGCCTTCCAATCGTCGCCCAGCCCCATCTCGCCCGCCGCGCGCCGCAGCTCGGCGTCCACCCATTTGAATTCCCGCTCCGCAATGGCGATCAGCTCCTCCGGCGTGTACACGATCATCTCGTTGGCGAGGTCCGCCATCAGCCCCTCGCGTCCGATGGGATCGCCGATGATCGGGTCGTCTTTGCCCTTCGGATCGATGCCCACCACTTTCTCGCGCAGAAATTTGCCGTAGTCCGTGATCGCCTCCGTCACCTGCTTCTGCGGATCGCGCACCCACCACGCAAACGTCGGGTCGTAGCCGTCATAGGTCTTGAACCAATCATCGAGCGACCGCTGCAAATCCGTCAGCCGGTTCGCCGCGCGAAATGCCACCACCTTCGTCACCACGATGGGCGTCGGGGCTTTCGCCTCGACCAACTCTTTCAGCGGCGTCATCGGCGTTTCCTTCGCCGCCTCCGCGGGCTTGCCCATCTCTTTTTCCTTCGCGGCCCTCAGTCCCGCTTCCACCGCCGCTTTGGTTTTCTCGATGGCTTTCTTGACGCCATCGAGCGTGAGCGCCGCCGCCTTCGCATCCACCGGCTGGAGAAACCGCCGTGTCTCCTGGAGCTTCGCGATCTCCTCGACAAAAGGCAGCAGCGGCGCGACCTCGCCCGCCCGCTGCGCTTCGCGATCCAGCAGCCGCACCTCATGCGCCAGCCGCGTGCGCAGCAGCGTCGCATCGATGCGCCCGTCCACCCCGAGCCGTTCGAACTCCATCGCACCCAGCCGCGCCTGCCACGTCGTGTAAAATTCCCGCATGCGCCTTTGATGCGCCGCCGAGCTCTTCACGCTCACGAACCGCTCCAGCTCATTCCGATCCGCCTCAAAGCGCTCCACCAGCTCCCGCAACTCACTCGACGCCGGCACCGCCAGCCCCGCCACATCCGGCACATAGTCCTTCGCCGCCCGCGTCGCCGCTGGATTCACCTCCGCCGCCCCCGCCAGCGATAAACCGCAGCCAGCCACGGTCAAAACCAACGCGAGACGCAGGGAAATCTTCAACATGTCCCGACTCCACACATCCGTTCGTAGCAGGTCAAAACTTGAGCACACTTCACTCCCACTTCGCGGCACCCGCCGACTTAAAAAATCCGCACGAAATAATTTAGTCCTTGCTTAATTAAGTTTTAACTTAATTATTCTCGGCATGCAAAGCCTCGCTGCCATCGCCGATCCCACCCGACGTCGCATCGTCGAGTTGCTCGCCGAGCGGGATCGCACCGCCGGAGAGTTGGTCGAGGAGTTCGAGCTGAGCGCCCCGGCGATCTCCCAACACCTCAAGGTCCTCCGCGAGGCCGGTCTCGTCACCGTCCGGGCCGAGGGCCAGTCCCGCGTCCAAATGATCAACCCCGGCGGCTTCGACGAACTCGAACACTGGCTCCAGCACATGCGCTCCTTCTGGTCGCGCCGCCTCGATGCCCTCGAGCGTGAGCTCCGCGGCGAAGACGCCGCTCAAGCCCTCGCCCAAAAATCCAAAAAGAAATCTCCATGAAAACCAACGACGCCTTCGGCCAATTCAATGGCCCTGCCGAGGTCCGCCTCGTGCGCACCCTCCCCGGTCCCATCGAACGCATCTGGGAATATCTCACCGACCCCGAAAAGCGCGCCCGCTGGTTTGCCGGCGGCGCGATGGAGCCAAAAACAGGCGGCAAGTCCGACCTCTACTTTAAACATAAAAATCTCTCACCCCACGAGACGCCGCCCGAGCAGCACAAGCAAAGTCACGAAAACGGCGTCACGGTGCCCTCCACTATTTTGCGCTGGGAGCCGCCCCATGTGCTGAGCTTCACCTTCGACGACAGCTCCGACGTCACCTTCGAGCTCACGCCCCAGGGCAAGGACGTCGTCTTGGTTCTCACCCACCGCGCGCGGGGCGACGACATCCCGTACCTCACCGGTTACGCCTCCGGCTGGCACACCCACTTCGCCCTGCTCATCGCGATTCTCGAGGGCACGCCGCCGCCGCTTTTCTGGGCCACTCACGCGCGGCTTAAGCTCGAGTACGAAAAGCTCCGCGCCGCGACCCCCGCGTCGTAAGAGCCCCCGCCGCCATCGCGGCCTCCGCCGCGCCGCCTCCCCTCCCTTTCGGGCTCTCACCGGAGCCCCGTTGGCACCGCCTTGTCCGTAAATCACCACCTCGTTCGTCAAAATCATCAAAGTCCGTCTCCCATGAATACCACCACGTTCCAGTCCCATCCCGTCGTCTCCGCCGAAGAATGGCTCGCCGCCCGTCTCGCCCTGCTGAAAAAGGAAAAAGATTTCACCCGCCTGCAAGACCAGCTCAACGCCGCCCGCCGCGCGCTCCCGTGGACCAAGATCGAAAAGCCCTACGTCTTCTCCTCGCCCAGCGGCCCCGTCGCCCTCGCCGAACTCTTCGAGGGCCGCAGCCAGCTCGTCGTGCAGCACTTCATGTTCGGGCCGGGCTGGGAGGAAGGCTGCAAGAGCTGCTCGTACATGATGGACCACTTCAACGCCGCCGCCGTCCATCTCCCCGCGCGCGACGTCGCTTTCGCCACCGTCTCCCGCGCCCCGATCGAGGAGATCGTGCCCTTCAAGCAGCGCATGGGTTGGAACGTCAACTGGGTCTCCTCCAGCGGCACCGACTTTAATTTCGACTTCCACGTCTCCTTCACGCCCGAGGAACTCGCGTCCGGCAAAGTCCACTACAACTACCGGCAGCAGGCCTTCCCCCGTGAGGAGGCCCCCGGCGTCAGCGTCTTCGCGCGCGATGCTTCCGGCACGATCTACCACACCTATTCGACCTACGGTCGCGGAGTGGAGTTCATCATGGGCACCTACACCATTCTGGACATGGTCCCCAAGGGCCGCGACGAGGCCAATCTCGACTACGGCATGGAGTGGGTCCGCCACCATGACCGCTACGATCATGTCCTCGCTGCGAAATAAACTCCGCTCCCGCGGCGGTCGCTGGCTCGCGACCGCCGCCCTCCTCGCCGTGGTGCCCAAATGCTTCGCTTGCCTGGCCGCCTATCTCGGCCTTGCCGCCGCCCTCAGCTTCGGTGGGCCTGAGCTTTGCGGCGCAGCGGAAAATTCCGCGAACCACTGGGTCAGCTGGCTGAGCCTCATCGCTCTCGTCTGCACCCTCCTTGGGGTTGTCCTTACCCTGCGCTCTCGTCCCGCCCACCCTTCGTGCGCGGCCTCGCCCGCACCACACTGAAGCAGGCTCACGTCGGAAACTGTAGGAGGGGCTTTATGCCCCGACTTTTGGCCACCGCTCCTGTCGGAGCGCAAAGCCCCTCCCACAGCTCAGACTTCGCTCATCCCCACACGACCGCGCCTCTCATCCGCGCCTCCTCACCAATCCGCCCGCGACGCCTCGCTCAATTTCTCCCGCCCATGCGGCGCTGTGAAATCCAGCACCGGCCCCAGCGGCACGATGCGCGTCGGGTTTATATCGTCGTGCGTGTAATAGTAGTGCCACTTGATGTGCGTGAGATTCACCGTCTCCGCGACCCCGGGCTGCTGATACAGATCGCGCAGATACCCGGAGAGCGCCGGATAGTCCACGATTCGGCGGAGGTTGCACTTGAAGTGGCCGACGTACACCGCATCGAAGCGCACGAGCGTGCAAAACAACCGCCAGTCCGCCTCCACCGGCCGCGCGCCCAACAAAAATCGCTGCGTCGTCAGCCGCTGCTCGTAGCGATCCAGCGCCGCAAACACATCGCGACACCCGCGCTCGTACGCTTTCTGCGAGGTCGCAAAACCCGCGCGGTACACGCCGTTGTTGATATGCTCGTAGATATCTTTCGCCACCACCGCGTGCTCCGCCTCGAGCCCGCTTGGAAATAGCGTCGGGCTCGGCCGACCCAGCGCCGCCATCGCCCCGTCAAACATCCGGCAGATGTCGTCCTCGGAATTATTGACGATCCGCTTTTCCTTTTTGTCCCACAGCACCGGCACCGTGTAGCGCCCGCGATAGCCCGGCTTCGACGCCACGTAGGCCTGGCTTAAAAATTTAAACCCATTGATCGGGTCGCTGCTAAACCCGTCACCCTCGCGAAACGCCCACCCGCGCTCATCGCGCACCGGGTCGACCACCGTGAGCCCCACCGCGTCTTCGAGCGCCTTGAGCTTGCGCACGATCACCGTGCGATGCGCCCACGGACACGCCAGCGACACATACAGATGATACCGCCCCGCCTCCGCCGGATACGGCGTCGATCCATCGGCGGAGATCCACGCGCGAAACGCATCTTCCTGCCGCTCAAATTCGCCGTCGTCGCTCATCTCATCGGGAAATTGTCCGCTGGTGCTCATCCGGCCACTCTACGCGCGCCCGACTTTCACGCAAGCCGCCGCGCCTCGCTCACCGGGCCCCGAAACCAAACCCGCCCCGCGCGGTCCATTACCCAGCCACCCTCCAGCGTAATCATCCACCCGAGATCCCCTGCCATGATTCGCTATAAAGAACTCGCCTTCACGGCTTACCCCGTGACCAACCTCGCCCGCGCCCGCAATTTTTACGAGGGCATCCTCGGCCTCGTGCCCAACGCCCCGGTCAAGCCCGACGATAAGTTCATCGAGTACGACGTCGGCCCCGGCACCGTCGCCATCGGCTCCTCGCCCAACTGGCCGCCCTCCAAAGACGGTGCCTCCGTCGCCCTCGAGGTCGAGGACTTCGAAGCCGCCATCGCCCATCTCCGCGGCCACAAGATCGATTTCATCATCGGCCCAATGGAAGCACCGAAGTGTCACATGGCCACCTTCCGCGACCCCGACGGCAACCGCCTCACCATTCACCACCGCAAGGCGGGCTGAACTCGATCGGCCACCACAACATGCGTCAACTGCCGGCGTTGCAGCGTCGCGCGTCGACGATCGAAGAGCGCAATGCCCGTCGCTTCAGCGGCCTTCCAGCAACTCCTCCGCGTACCGCTTATTTGAGCGACTGGTGGAGGGCTGCGCGATGACCTGCCGGAGATCCGCCAGATATTCCTGCTCGTGCTTCAGGCGCCGGTGCAGGAGTGCGCGATACAATTGAATCTGCCCCTGATCCGTCCCCGGGACGATTCCCCGGCTGAGTTCGGCCACCTCCGCATCCGTCGGACTGGAAGAAAGGAAAAGCGCCCGACCCAGCGCCCGATACGCGTCGAGATTTCCCGGTTTGAGCTTGATCGACTGACGAATCTCCGCGAGCGACTCCGGCAGGTCCGGTCCGCCGCCGCCTTCGCGATCCGCTCCCGCGCTGCGGCTATCGTTCATCCGCAAATTGGCCGAGATCAGATAGGCGATCGAGTTGCGTGAGCCGGCGGCAATCGCTTCGCGATAGAGGCGTGCGGCCTCCTCTCGCTCGTTTTCGCGCAGCGCCTTGCGGGCCAGCCACTCCTTGACCATCGGCGAATCGGGCGACGCGGCCCGCGCCCGGGCAAACTCGCCTTCGGCCTCCGGCACCCGGCCCGACGCCATCAGCAGATTGGCCAGGTGTATCCGTAATTCGGATTCGTCGACCGGCTCCGCCTTGAGCTGCGCGCGCACCTTGGCGTCGTCAAAAGCAAAGTCCTACAAGCTGCTGCGGCTGCGGAAATGCCGCTCGATGTCACTGGTTAAAGTTTTCGCCGGCACGCCTAGGACGCCCTCCACCGCCCGCAGCGCGGGCTCCGTGCGAAGGCGCGTCGCCAGGGCTTCGAATTTTTCCCGCCCGCCCTCCAGCAACACGCGATGCATGAGCGCCCACGATTGCGCCTGCGCCGTGCCGTTCGCGGCAAACCCGTTGTACTCCGCCGCCCCGAAACTCAGCTCAAAAAGTCGCTCCCACGGCAAAAGCGACCCCTCGCGCCACGTCTCTGCGATATGCTTCGGTCCATCGCCAATCGTTCCCCGCCCGCGGCGTACATTCAGCGAGGCAAATACCTCGCCCGCTCCCTGCTCCATCCAAAGCGGCATCAGATATCCGAGCCGCCGCAACGTCCAGCCGGTGTCGAATTCATACATGCGTCCAGCGCCTGCGTCCGGTCGCCGCTCAGCGAGATCGCGACCAGCGCCTCCCTGTCTACCTCGGTGCTGAAGCAGTTCAGTTTAATCGTCCGGTCGCTCATCTCCGGCAGATAAGGGGCCATTTGCTCCTGACGACGGAACAGCAGCACCGTCGTGGGCGGCAAACTCGTCGCGGGTTTGAAAAACTCTCGCAGCCCCTGGCGAAATGCCGAATAGCCCACCGCAAATTCGATCAGATCGCGCCCGCCACTTTCACTCAACACGACAAACTCCGGCGTCTGCACCTTGCTCCATTGCACCGGCGCCGCCGCGTGCGCCGAACCCGGAAAGCCCAGCCCAAATAACATCAATGCGAGACTAACATAGCGGTGTATGGAGCGCATGCAGCCGGTCTCATACTCGACTAAATTAGCGGCAAAACAAATAGCGCCAATTCTATACCCCGCCCTCTGCAGCTTGCCACGTCAGCCTAGCTCGCCGGTTCATTTCTTCGCTTCGATTTCCTTGGCCGCTGCCGCGTCGAGTCGACGCGCCTCCGCCGCCGCCTGGCTTTTAGGATAAGCGGCGAGAAATTTCTGCGCCGCAGTCCGCCCTTCCACCAGTTTTCTCTCGCCGAAGAGCGTCCGCACATTTTCCCACGCTTCGTGTTCGTTTAACCAGTCCCTCATGCGGTCGAAGCCATCGATGTTAGTTTTGTCGGTGCTCGCCGCCCGCGCTTTGGCGATCAACTCGTGCGCCTCGGGATAGCGCTTCGCCGCCGCCAGTTTCCCCACTTCATTCTGCACGGGGAGAAACTCCGCCTCGGCGATCTTATCGAGTTTTTCGAGCGCGAACTTCTTCGGCCCGGGCGCGATACCCGGTAGCGTGGCAAGCTGCCGCAGGTCCGCGACATACTCCTCTTCGCGCTTCAAGCGGTGAAGGAGCATCGCGCGATAGCGTTGCACCTGGCCACCATCCCCACCCGGAACCACACCCCGATTCAGTTCCTCCAAGTCGGCCTCCGTCGGCTTGGGCTTGAGGAAGAAGGCCCGGCCCAGCGCCTGATAAGCCTCGGCGCTCCCTGGATTGAGTTCGAGCGCGCGGCGAATCTCCGCGATCGATTCTTCGAGATCGCTGCCGCCGCTTCCTTCCCGATCGAGATTTCCCGTGCCGCTCGCCGTCATGCGCAGCGAGGCCGAGGCGAGGTAGGCGTTCGGATTGCGCGAACCCGCCGCAATCGCCTCCCGGTACAGCCGCGCCGCCTCCTGCGGATCCTTGTCGCGCTGCGCCCGCCGCGCCATCCACTCTTTCACGATGGGCGCATCCGGCATGGTGGCCTGCACCGCCGCGAATTGCGCTTCGCCTTCGCGGGTCTTGCCCGCCGCGATCAACAGGTTGGCGAGATGGATCCGCAGTTCGAATTCTTCCACCGGGACCACCGTGAGCGCCGCCCGCGCCTTGGCCTCATCGAAGGGAAACTCCCGCGTCACGCTCTTCCCTGAAAAATGACGGCGGATTTCTTTGTCGAATTCCGTCGCCGGTATTCCCAGCACGCTCTCCGTCGCCTGCAGCCCCGGGGTCGTGCGCAGTTTTTTCGCCAAGGTCTCGAAGCGCTCTCGCCCACCGTCCCCCTCCAGCAGCAGCCGGTGCATCAAGGCCCACGACTGCCCTTGAAACCCACCGGTAAGGGTGCCCGTGCTCGTCGAAAAAAAATCCGGCCACGCGATGAGTCCGTTGCGCCGCCAGGCGCTCGACACCCGATCCGGCCCATTGCCGATTACCGCCTTGCCCTTGTTGATCTGCAGCGAGCAAAACACCTGCCCAGCCCCCTGCGACACCCACACCGGTAGAAAATAGCCGAATCGCCCGAGCACCCAGCCGGTATCCAATTCGTACATTCGCTCCAGCGCCTGCGAGCGATTGCCGTCGAGCGAGATCGCGAGTAATTCCGCCCCATCCACTCCGGCGGCAAACGTCGTCATCACGGTATTTTCCCGCGTCGGCGCCGGCAGATAGGGCGCCATCAACTCCTGGCGGCGAAAAAGCAAAATGGTCGAGCGCGGTAACTTGGTCGAAAGCTTGAAATACTCACGCAGCACCTGTCGAAACGCCGTGTAGTTCACCCCAAACTCGATGGCGTCGCGCTCCCCCGCGTCCGTGACCACGGCAAATTCTTCCGTCTGCACCTTGATCCACTGCTGGGCCGCCCGCAACGGCAAGCCGCCGGCAAGCCCGATGAGCACGATGCAAGACCCGATGAAGCGAAGCGTGGAGCGCATAACGCCAACCTCGCGCCAAACCTGCCAGCCGTAAAACCCAAAAGCAGCCAATACTTATAGTCCCTCTACCGCGCCGCTACTTGGCGGAGTTCGCTTTCAGCAGCCCGCTCGTCTTCATCCAATCCGCCACCCGATCTGGCCAGCTGGTGACATCGTCGGCCGTGCGGCGGAGGCCGTAGCCGTGTCCACCTTTTGGATACAGGTGCATTTCGACGGGGACTTTCGCGTTTTTCAACGCGACATAATAATACACCCCTGTCTCCACGCGCACGGAATCGTCCTGCGTCTGCGCGATAAAGGTCGGCGGCGTCTTGCCCGTGCTCACGGGCAGCTCGGGGGCGATGGCATCGCCCTTGTCCTTCACCGTGAGATAAGCCGGGTAGATCAATACCGTGAAATCCGGGCGGCAGCTCACCTTGTCCGCGTCATCGATGGGCGCATATACGCGGCTCTCGTGTTGATTGCTCAGCACCGCCGCGAGATGCCCGCCGGCCGAAAAGCCCAGCACGCCGATGCGCTTCGGGTCACCGCCAAATTCCCCGGCGCGCGACCGCAAAATTCCCAGCGCGCGCTGCGCATCCTCCAGCGGCGCGGCGTAGCGCTCGCGGCCTTCGCGGACGGGCACGCGGTATTTCAGCAGCGCGGCCGTGACGCCGATCGAGTTTAACCACTCGCAAATTTCCACGCCCTCGAGATCCATCGCGAGGATGCGATAGCCGCCACCGGGGCACACCAGCACGGCCGCGCCGGTATTCTTGGCCGCTGGCGCCGGATAAATCGTGAGCGTGGGCGACGAAACATTGCCCAGCTTGATCACCGTTTTTCCGCCCACGAGTTTGTCCTTCGGAGTTTGTGTATCGCCCTCGGGCGGCAATTCCTTCGTCTCTCCCGGCGCCTTCCCCGGCCAGATCGGGAAGCCTTTCGGCTCCGCCGCAAACACCGAGGCGGCAGAAGCCAGCGCAATCATCAACGCAACCACACGGGGCAGGGGTAACTTCATGGGCCCGAGCGTGAGCGTTCTCCTGCGCGATGCAATCCGGCGAATCCGGCTATCGCGTCATCCCCCGCCGTTGCCCTCTCTTCATGCTTACCGCCGCTCACTGTAGCAACAACCGCAGTAATCGACTATCCGAGGTCGAGGGCGCATCCGCCGCGGGCATGCTGTTACGGATATATTGCAACGCGAGGAGCGAGGCTTGCTGCTCATTCTGAATCTCACGCAGCGCCGCCTGCTGCTGGGGCGCGAGGACGGTCTGCGCTTCGTTGAGCGCGGCATCGCTCACTTTAGCCGCGGACGTTTCGAGTTGCAGTCGCGCCAACGCCGCCGGCGCTCCCGCGCCGACCACCACCGCCGGGGGAATGGTCACGTCGGTTGCGCTCGCTGGGGCGGGCGCGTGCGCGGAGAGGATGCGCACCAGGGCCTCCGCCTGCGCGGGCGCGAGGGGCGTGCCGGAATAGCTGAGGCGTTGCTCGAGTTGCGCGACCACGGCCCGCTGCGGCTGGGTCTGTTCGTATTCGCGATAGACCGCATAGCGGTCATTGCCAAGCGAGGCCCGAATGGCGTCTTCCACGCGGGCGCGCGCGGCGCTCACGCTGGCGGTGACGGTTTCGGGCGGCAGCGGATCGGGCTGCGTCTCCGCGACGGCGAGCACTTCGAGCGCCACGTTGTCCTTCTCCGCGAGCAGGCGCTTGAACTCCGCGAGCTGGCCCGCCTCGAGCCTCAGCTTGCGAAACAATCCCGCGAACCGCGAATCGAGCGCCGCCTGCCGATGCCGGTCGAGCGCCTGGAAAAATTCCGGGTTCTCCATCAATCGCGCGAGCGCATTGGCCGGCTGCGGGCGGGCCTTGAAGCCGCGGATAATTTCTCCGGTGTCGGTGCCTGCGGTATCGTCGCGCGGGCGAAACTCATCCGTCGAGCGCGTCTCGGCGAACGGCGAGCGCACCCCGAGATTGCGCGCGTGCGCTTGGCGAAACGTCACGGTCGGCCGTTCTCCCGCAGGCACCTTCGCCTGCGCGAGGCGGCGAATTTCGAGCCGCTGCTGGCAGACCACGACGCCCAGCGCCACGAGGCCCAGCGCGAGCGAAACGACCACCACGTCCCGATAGGGGGACCTGTGTTGCGGGTCGTGTGGGGTGGTGAACATGGCGCGATCCTTCCCCCGTGCCAGTGGCCGCGAGGACGATCATGTTCGGGGATACGCCGCGCTTACCATGGAGCAAGGTGAAAACGTCACGCTGCCCCGCATCGGTTAGACCGGTTCGCCCTTCGCGGTCATCTCCATTTCCATTTTCCCCTGCTCTGGCACGTCTCCGTAATTTCTCGTAAAGGCGCGCCGTTGTTTGCGTTCCGTTTTCCTGTGCTATGCTTACCGCGATGATCACACGTCTCCTCGGGAAGAATGGTCCGCGCGTTTCCGCTCTTGGCCTTGGCTGCATGGGCATGTCCGATTTTTACAGCGGCCGCGACGATGCGGAATCGCTCGCCACGATCCATCACGCGCTCGATCAGGGTGTCAGCCTCCTGGATACCGCCGATATGTACGGCCCGTATCGCAACGAGGAACTCCTCTCGCGCGTGCTCGCCACGCGCCGACAGGATGCATTTGTCGCGACGAAATTCGGCATCGTGCGCGATCCGGCCAATCCCGCCGTGCGCGGCGTCAATGGTCGCCCCGAGTATGTGCGCGCCTCCTGTGAGGGTAGCCTGCGCCGCCTGGGCGTCGACGTGATCGATTTGTACTATCAACATCGCGTCGATCCCGCCGTCCCCATCGAGGAAACCGTCGGCGCGATGGCCGAGCTCGTGCGCGCGGGTAAAGTCCGCTACCTCGGCCTCTCCGAGGCGGGCGTCGATACGCTCCGCCGCGCCGCGGCTGTGCATCCCATCGCGGCACTGCAAACCGAGTACTCGCTCTGGACGCGCGACCCGGAAAATGGCGTGCTCGCCACCTGCCGCGAACTCGGCATCGGCTTCGTCGCTTACAGCCCGCTCGGCCGTGGCTTCCTCACCGGTCAGCTCAAGCGCTTCGAAGACTTCGCGCCCGACGACTACCGCCGCCACTCCCCGCGCTTTCAGGGTGAAAACTTCGCCAAGAATCTCGCCATCGTCTCCCGCCTCCAAGAACTCGCCGCGAGCAAAGGCTGCACCGCCGGCCAACTCGCCCTGGCCTGGGTGCTCGCGCAAGGCGACGACATCATCCCCATTCCCGGCACCAAGCGCCGCACCTACCTCAACGAAAATCTCGCCGCCCTCGCCGTTACGCTCACGCCCTCCGATCTCGCGTCCATCAACGCCGTTTTCCCCGCAGATGTCGCCGCCGGCACGCGCTATCCCACCGCGATGATGGCCACCATCGGGCGCTGAACGAAAGCTCAGCCCAAAAGAACGCTGATCCGCGCTGATCATCGAACCATCCGGTCTTGATTCACCGATGAGGTGAATCTTTCCGGCCGAACGATCAGCGCAGATCAGCGTTCCGTTTTTTCTTCTTTCGGGGCATCTCTCCCGTTACACGAACCGCGTGCCTACCCCGCGCGCGTTCCCCTGCCCTCGTCTCCTGCTTGGCCTGCTTCTCGGCTTCCTCAGCTCGCTTCCCGCCGTAGCTGACGCGGCGGAAGCGCCGTTCTATCGCGCTGAGTTACTCTCGGCCCCTGAGCACCTTCATAACCACGGCTCCTGCGTCGTCGAGACCGGCGACGGCGATCTCCTCGCCTGCTGGTTCAACGGCTCCGGCGAACGGCAGGCCGACGATGTAAGAATCGTCGGCGCTCGCCTGCGTCACGGCGCGACCCAGTGGAGTGAGCGCTTCGTCATGGCCGACACCCCTGACCTGCCCGACACCAACTGCTGCATGATCATCGATCCGCGCGGCACGCTCTGGCTAATCTGGCCCACCATCCTCGACAACCACTGGGAATCCGCGCTGCTGAAGTATAAACACTCCGACGATTTCCGCCGCGACGGCCCGCCCGTCTGGAAATTTCAAGATATCCTCCACGTGAAGCCCGGCCCCGAGTTTGCCGCCACTGTGAAAGTCGCCGTCGAGCGCTTCTCCGCGCGCACCGCCGAAGTGAAAATAAAAGAGTACCTCGACTACGCCGTGAGCGCCTCGGCCGATAAATTAAAATCCCGCCTCGGCTGGATGACGCGCGCGCATCCCTTCATCCTCGAGGGCCGCCGGCTCATCGTGCCGCTGTACTCGGACGGTTTTAATTTCTCCCTGATGGCCATCACCGACGATTGGGGCGCGACGTGGCACACGAGCACGCCGCTCATCGGCGAGGGCAACGTCCAGCCCAGCATCGTACGCCGCCGCGACGGCTCGCTCTACACGATGATGCGCGACAACGGCGGCCCGCCCCAGCGTATTCAGCAAGCGTCGTCCAAGGATCGCGGCGAGACGTGGAGCACCGTCACCGATTCCGAGCTGCCCGACCCCGGCGCGGGCCTCGAGATCACATCGCTCGCCAATGGCCGCTGGCTGCTCGTCAACAACGACACCGAGAAAGGCCGCCACAGCCTCTGCGTCCGCCTCTCCGACGACGAAGGCCGCACGTGGAAATGGAGCCGCCACCTCGAGCGTGACGCGCCCGGCCCCAACGCCGGCTCCTACGGCTACGCCAGCGTGATCCAAGCCAAAGACGGCACGCTCCACGTCACGTACAGCCACGCGATCTCCAAAGAGATCGCCCCCAAAGACGCCGCAGGCCGCCGCCTCCGCGAAGCGATCAAGCACGCGCACTTTAACGAAGCGTGGGTGATGGAGGGCGATAAGTAATTGTCGTCCGAAAAGTCTGGTAGCCGCGAGCGTGAGCGAGTGGATAAGACGATGGTCCTGACCACTCGCTCACGCTCGCGGCCACCAGACTTGCGGAAATCAGCTATCTTCCAGCTTCACATTCTGCGCCTGCAAAAACGGCACGAGTTCATCGACGCCGAAATCCGCGAGGATCTTGCCGTGCCAGTCGAGCACCGGAGCTTTTTTCTGGTTTGATTTGCTCACCATCTCGTCAAACGCGCCCTGCGCCTCGGTCACGTTTTTCTCGCGATACGTGATGCCATTCTTCCCGAGAAAATCCACGACCTCGATGCACCACGGGCAGCCGGTCTTGACGTAGAGGATAGGGAGGTCGGTGTTTTTCATGATGGGCGGAAGTTAAAGAGATCGCACCTACGACAGTCCCGCAGGTACTCGGCAAAGTTCCCCCACCGCAGCAGCAATCGCAAGCGCACCACGACTGCGCCGTGCGACCACTGCGTCATACGTCACTTTGCACCCCGCACTCCGCCGCTTCCGCGTCACTTCAGCTTCGCCCACAGAAATGCGTACGTGCGCGCCAGCCGCGTGGCCAGTTGCTCGTTGGTCACGCTGCCGTGGTGGCCGCCCTCGATGTTTTCGTAGTAGTCCACCGCGTAGCCGAGCGATTCCATTTTCGCCGCCATCTTGCGCGCGTGGCCGGGGTGCACGCGGTCGTCGCGCGTGGAGGTGTAGAAAATCACCGGCGGCAGCTTCTGCCCGGCCGCCACTTTCTGATAGGGCGAGTACTCTTTGATGTAGGCCCATTGCGCGGGCACATCGGGGTCGCCGTACTCGGCCACCCAGCTCGCGCCGGCGAGCAGCTTGTGATACCGCTTCATGTCGACCAACGGATTGCCGCAGACCACCGCGCCGTAGAGCTCCGGATGCCGGAGCATTGTGGAGGAGACGAGCAGCCCGCCGTTGCTGCGGCCCTCGATGCCGAGATGCGCCGCCGAGGTGATCTTCTTCACGGCGACATCGCGCGCGACCGCCTCGAAATCTTCATAGCACTTGTAGTGCTTTTCCTTGAGGACCGAGGTGTGCCACGCGGGGCCGAATTCCCCGCCGCCGCGAATATTCGCGAGGATGAAGACCCCGCCGCGCTCCAGCCAGAGCTTGCCATACGCGCCGTGCAATTGCTCGTACGAGCCCGAGTAAGCGGGCGTCAGCGAGTTCTCGAAACCGCCGTAGGAAAACATCCACGCCGGTGCGCTGCCATCGAGCTTCAGCCCCTTCGGCATCACGACGAAGTAGGGGATTTTCGTACCATCGGCCGACGTCGCCCAGTTTTGCTTCACCTCAAAGCGCGAGCCGTCGAAGGCGGGCGCCTGCGATTTCAACAGCACCGGCTCACCCCCGCTCGCCGCCACGGCGTAGAGCGAGGGCGGCGTGAGAAACGATTGATACTGCACCACGGCGTCGCCGCTCTCCTCGTCGGTTGTGGTGATATTGAGCGCGCCGTTGTCGGGAAAGGCCACCGCAGTGCGCGTCCAGCCTTTGTCATTGGGCGTGAAGCGATAGAGCCGCCCACGCACATCATCGAGCGCCGAGATGAGGATGCCCGTCGGCGTCGGCTCGATCTCCTTCACGATGGAGTGCGTGGTCGATTCGACCACGAGTTGGATGCTGCCCGTGCCGCCGCGCAGCGCGCCGACATCCGCGAGGATCACCGCGCCGCTCGGATACTTCGTGCCGCCCGTGGTCCAGTCTTCCTTCAGCGAAATCACGAGCCGCCCGTGAAAGCCGCCCACCACTTGCGCGGTCGGCGGCAGCGCGAGGGCCTGCAAGCCCGACTCTGTGACCTGATACGTCTGGCGCGTCCAAAACGTCAGCTCTTCGCTCACGAGATCGATGTCGCCTTCCTTGGCCCGAATGCGGCGGGCTTGCGTCGAGACCGAGGCCTCGGACGCCGTATGCAGCGTCGTCGCGCTCGCGAGCGGCGTGCCGCGCGTCCACGCCTTCACGGTGCGCGGATAGCCGGACTTGGTGAGCGAGCCCGGGCCGAAATCGGTGCCGACGTAGAGCGTATTTTCATCACGCCAAGCCACGCGCGATTTGGCGGTGGGTACGACGAAGCCGTCTTTCACAAAGCTCTTCGTGACCGCGTCGAACTCCCGCAGCTCCACGGCATCGCCCCCGCCCGGCGCGAGGCGGATGAGGCACCGGCGATTTTCCGGCGGGAGCCAGGTCGCGCCGTTAAAGGCCCACGGCTTCCCCTCCGTCCGCGCGAGCTCATCGATATCGAGCACCGTTTCCCACGCCGGCTCCGGCTTGCGAAACTCCTCGATGGTCGTACGCCGATACAGCCCGCGCGGGTGATCGCGGTCCTGCCAGAGATTATAGAGATAGCGGCCGCGCTGCGTGACCTCAGGCACCCGCGACGCCGAATCGAGCACGGTGAGCGCATCGCGATACAGGGCGTCGTACGCGGGGCCAGCGAGCTTTTTGGCCGTGCGATCATTCTGGGCTTTGACCCAGTCCAGCGCCTTGGGGTCATCGATCGCTTCCAGCCAGAGAAAGGGGTCTTCCGCCGACACCGCAGCCGGCGTCAGGGTCGCAGGAGTGGCCGGCGCAACCGGCGGAGTAGCCGCCCAAGCGAGGGAGGAGCCACCCATGAGCAATGCGGCTTGAAACGCGACCGTTAGCGAAGGCCGAAAAAGGCGATTTGGCATGGGCCGTACCTTGCGCAGCCGCCCGGTAAGCGCAACGCGTAACCGGCCGGCCCCCTCCCACTGCCACCGCCGGCGCGGCGTCTCACAATCCAGGCCCCGGCAGCATCATAACCCTCCCCTTACCTCTGCCTGTATGCCGCGCCAACTGCACCTTCTCGCGCCTCTATTTACAATTTATTGAACACGGCCGCTGACTATAACGTCTGTTTTACACCCACCCGGAAACCTCTAGGGCCATTAGCATCTAGGGCTAGGCGACATTTCTAGGGCCATTTTTTATCCGAGTTTTCGGCGAACGGTGCGTGCATTTCGCAGTCAAACCTGCATATTTATGTCCACTCCCACTTTGACGATGCCCGCGACGATGCGAAGCCCCCACGCCCCGAAAGCCAGGGCACTTCGTATTCTCTACGCCGAGGATCTGCGGGACCTCCGTGAGATCGCGCGCATGGCATTGACCCGCGATGGCCATACGGTCGAGTGCGTGGCGGACGGGGCCCTCGCCTTGGAAAAGATCAAAGCGGGCACGACACCGATCGACCTGCTCATCACGGATCATCACATGCCCCGGATGAACGGACTCGAGTTAGTCACGACCCTGCGCACCCTGCCCTTCACGGCCAAGATCATCGTCTTCAGCTCCGAACTCAGCCCGGCCGTGAGCGCCGCCTATCTAAAGCTCGGCGTCGATAAAATCCTGCCGAAGCCGATCTTCCCCTCCGAGCTCCGCCAAGTACTCGGCGAGATGTTTCCCCGGCCATAAAGGGAGCGGCGGTTTGTCAGCGGGGCGGTTCCTCGACGCGATCTTGGGCAATCGTCGGGCTCCGGGTGGCTTCGGCCCGAACTGTGGGAGGGGCTTTATGCCCCGACTGAATACCACGCTCACTCCCGTCGGGGCACAAAGCCCCTCTCACAGTTTCCGGAAGACGGCGCTACTCAGTTCACTTCGCCTCCGGCAGTACGTACGCCTTGCCGTTCACCGTGAGATTTTTAACGACGAGATTTTGCGTCGGCCCGAGGACGAACTTCTCATCGGTCAATTTCAGGTCGATGTTTTCGAGCGTGATATCGCGCAACACATCGTCGGGGTTACCGCGCAACGTTCCGAGGGAGCGAAAGGTCCCACGCACATTCCGGATCGTGACGTTATTCACCATGCGCTTGGGCGGCGGCATCCCCTTGAGGTCGAAGAACTGGGTCCAGGGCGCGACATTGAGAATGCGTCCACCGCCTTCCCCTCCGGTGAGGGTGACGCCATCAATCGTGATATGTTCGTAGTGCTGCGGAGTGTCAGGCCGGAGCTTCAGCGTAAGCAGCGTGGCGCGGCCGGAGATAGTGCAATTGCGCACCGTTACATTGCGGACCAAGGTCGCCTCGCTGCCACAGGTGATGAGCCCGTTGCCCTCACCGACTTCGACATCCTCCACCGTGATGTTTTCCACCGGCGGGCTGTCGGCATCCTTATCTGCCAATGGGCCCTTGCTGCCCTTGAGGGCGATATTGTCGTCGTTCGTGGAAATATAGCAGCGGCGGATCGTGACGTTCTGCGAGCTATCGACATCGATGCCGTCCGTGCTCGGCCCGCGGATGTTTTTCGCCGCCGCACTCGGGATGGTAATGCGCAGGCCCTCGATCACTACATCGCGGCACTTATAGAGATGCAGATTCCAAAACCCCGAGTCCTGCAGGGCCAGGCCCTCGATGCGCACGTCGCGGCAGCGGTCGATAAACACCAGTCGCGGCCGCTCGACCTCGAGGTTGGTGCACTTGGGGTTTTCCTTGCGCCGCTGCCAGAACGCTTCCCAAAAAGGCACACCGTTGCCATCGAGCCGGCCCTTGCCGCCGATGCGTACGTGCTCGAGGCCCTGCGCATTCACGAGCGCCATGCGCCACGGCTCGAAATGCCCCTCGATGCGCGTCTCGCGCTTTGGGTAGTCCGCGATGTCCGTCGATCCGAGCAATACCGCGCCCTCGGCCAGCCAGAGTCCCACGCCCGGCTTCAAGAAGATCGAGCCGCTGCGAAACGTGCCCTTGGAAATCTCCACCACCCCGCCGCCCGCCGCCTCCGCCGCATCGATGGCCTGCTGGATCGCCGCCGTATTGAGCGTCGTGCCATCGGCCACGGCGCCATAGTCGGTGACGGCGAAGCGCTTCGCCTCAGCCGCGCGGGCGGCCATCGGGCCAGCGATTCCCATCACGAAGCACACCGCCAGCCATACGCGCCGCCAGCCGCCTCGGCCTAACTCTAAATTCAGGGGAGTTTTCATATCAAAAAGTAAGATAGCCTGCACGCTGCCCACCTTTTGTCGAAATGAGACCACGCCGCCGTCAGACGGTCAGACGCCCGTCCCTCGAAAGCGAGGGCCGGTGGCCCGCATCTTTTTCCTCAGCCAATCTTTCTCTTTCCTCTTAATCTTTCTCCCTTCCGGTCTTTCCCGTCGCCGTTGCCTCTTCCTCCGCCTCCTCCGTCTGAGAGAAAAAGAAAGATTAAGAGGAAAGAGAAAGATTGAGAACCAGCCCCGCCCCCCGTGCGTCTGGCCCGTTTCCAGCGTTTGGGACTCGCACCGCCGCACGTTCTCTCCTTAACGGGAGGCGCTTGCGGGCCTCCCCTGCGAGCCCTACCCCCACCCACTTCCCACTTCATGCTTCCCTTCGCGCTTAGCATTTTCACCGGAGCCTTCCTTCTCTTCCAAGTCCAGCCGGTCATCGGCAAATACATCCTCCCCTGGTTCGGTGGGAGCCCGGGCGTCTGGACCACCTGCCTCCTCTTCTTCCAAACGCTCCTCCTCGGGGGCTACGCCTACGCGCATTTCTCGTCGAAGTATCTAAAGCCCCGCTCGCAGGCCATCCTCCACGTCGCCCTCCTCGTGGCGTCGCTCTCGCTCGGCGGCATCGTGCCCTCGGAAAGCTGGAAGAGCCACGTGTCCGGTGATCCCACGTGGCAGATACTGCTCCTGCTCTGCGCCACTATCGGCCTGCCCTACTTCGTGCTCTCCGCCACCGGCCCGCTCATGCAGCAGTGGTTCGCGGTGACCAATCCCGGCGTCTCCCCCTATCGCCTCTACGCCCTTTCGAATATCGGCTCGCTCCTCGCGCTCCTCAGCTACCCGGTCTTCTTCGAGGTCAAATTCTCCCGCCATGAGCAGGCTTCCATGTGGTACGGCGGGCTGGCGATCTTCCTCTTCGTTTGCAGTTGGTGCGCGTGGAGCGTCTACAAAAACCAATCCACCGCGCCCGCCGCAGCGCCTGATTCCGCTTCCTCCGACAAGCCCGCCGCCCCTGCGGCCGACGACGCCCCGCCCGCGTGGCGCGACCGGCTCCTCTGGATCGCCCTGCCCGCCATTGCCTCGATCCTCCTCCTCGCGACGACCAACAAACTCTGCCAAGAGGTCGCCGTCATTCCTTTCCTCTGGGTGCTGCCGCTGGCGCTGTACCTGCTCACCTTCATCATCTGCTTCGATCACGCCCGCTGGTACAATCGCGGCGTCTTCGCCGCGCTGCTCATCATCAGCATCGGTCTCGTCTCCTCCCTCGTGGAGGCCGGCAGCGATGCGCCGATGAAGCTCCAGATCACGGGCTATACGCTCGCGCTCTTCGTTGCGTGCATGCTCTGCCACGGCGAGCTCTACCAGCTCAAGCCGCCGCCGCGCTTCCTCACGTCGTACTTCCTCATGATCTCCGCCGGCGGAGCGCTCGGCGGCCTCTTCGTCGCCGTCGTCGCCCCCGCGCTCTTCAAAGATTACCGCGAGTTCCACCTCGGCTTCATGGCCCTCGCCGCCCTCGTGGCCATCGTGAGTTTCCGCCAACGCGCCCGCGCGCTCGCCATCGGCGCGGTGGTCGGCGTCCTGCTCGCCTCGCTCGTTATCCCGGCCCTCGAACTCACCTACGACAACAGCACGACGTACTGGGTCGAGATCAAGCAGTTCTATTACGACTACCGTTGGCCGCTCGTCCTCGTGCTCGCCGCGCTTCTGCTGAGCTTCTTCGATTTCCGCCAGAACCGCTTTAGCCTCGCTTGGCGCTGGCCGCTCGGAGCCTTCGTTTCCGTTATCGCGCTGCTGCTGGGCCTCAAGCTCAACCAGCAGATGAACGCCAAGGAGGTCACGCCCATCATCCGCGCCTCCCGCAATTTCTACGGCACGCTCAAGGTCTTCGACTACTCGCGCGACAAGCCTGACGAGCAATACTACCTGCTCATGCACGGCGCGACCACCCACGGCCTGCAATTCGTCAACAACGACAAATCCTACAAGCCCACCTCCTACTACGGTCCCAACAGCGGCGTCGGTCTCGCCTTCAGCCACCTCCCCGACAAACCCCGCCGCTTCGGCATCATCGGCCTCGGCACGGGCTCCCTGTCGACCTACGGCCGCAAGGGCGACTACGTCCGCATCTACGAGATCAACCCCGCCGTCCTCGCCCTCGCGCACGACCCCTTCACCTACCTCGACAAGTGCCCCGCCAAGCTCGACGTCGTGATGGGCGATGCCCGCCTCGAGCTTGAGCACGAGCTCGCGCGCGGCGAATCGCAGAAGTTCGACGTCTTCGCCCTCGACGCGTTTAGCAGTGACGCGATTCCGGTCCACTTGCTGACCCGCGAAGCGTTCGAACTCTACACCAAGCATCTCGCACCCGATGGCGTGATCGCCGTCCACATCTCAAATCGTTACCTCGATCTCCAGCCCGTGGTCGAGCGCCTCGCCGCCGAGTTTGGCTACAGTACCGCCACCATCTCCGACGACCTCACGAGCGACTGGTGGTTCTACGAGACCACGTGGGTGCTCGTGACGAAAAACAAGGCCCTGCTCGACAACTCCGACATCTACGCCGCCACCGACAACCCCAAGAAAAACGCCAAGCCCGCCGCCCTCTGGACCGACGACGCCGCGAATCTTTATAGTATCATGAAATAGGCCCGATACTCGGGCTGGAACTAATCGGACGCCCTTTACTCGGCCGAATTTGTCTCAACCCGGGGTTTCGTTTACCACACCCATTGGCAACTGCAGGGGGGTGATATATACTCCCAGTTGCGCGCGGTACATCTGCGAAGCCGATAATACGACCGAGTAAAGTTACCACGAGCGAAAGCCTTGAGACAGGCCACGGGTAGCTACGTCTGTGGGACCCGAGACCAAATCACTTTTCTCTCGTCACCAAAGACGATTCTTTGGATTTCGGGCGTGAGCTCGCAAAAATAGCTAAAGCTACCAGAGGTCCCCGGGCGAACTACGGCAAGCCTCACCAAGATTTGAAGCTCCACTCCTTTTCGAGTGGTCGTAATTTCTTTGACCGAAAGTGAACTATGCTTGGCCAAGCCAGAAACCCGCACTCCACTCCTTTCGGACTCCACCGCCTTTACGCATAAGAACTGGGCTACGTCCTTTAGTTCCAAGGACATCTCAAATGAGTCTGGGTTTATCGGTTCAGGTGGCATTTTGATGAGGGAAAGAGTTATTTCGCAGTATGCACTGAAAGTACAGTTTCCGAAAAAGGAAAACGCAGATCAATAAGTTTGAAGGAGCCTGTCACTCGTCCAGCGCCTTGGGCGCACTATCTTTTACAAAAATACCCAAACGGAAACCGCGGCACTACGAGCGAGCAGCCGCAGTTACCAACATCTTCGAGAATCCTACATCCTCGAAGTGATTTGAGGTCCGCCCGGTCATAACGACGAACCTAAAGAATTTATCGACGACCCCGAAAACCTGCCGAAAGAGCCGAAGGAGGCACTGGATGCGGTATTGGGCTGCGTAGCGATCTCGCTGAGATTGGAAGCCTTCCCTCCGTTGGCGGCTATGATAGATTCCTTCAGCACCGTAGGCGTGCTAAACGGGCCGTAATTCGAATTGAGGTTTTCGCCAGTGGCCGCCTCCCACGCATCTCGCGCAAAAGAGGAACACGGTGCACCCAACTTCCACGCATCCGAACCCAACTTCCTGTATTCCGCGACCTTCGCGAGCAGGCGCTCCTCCCCACGGGCGTCGATTCTCATGGCCCGCGAAGCGTCGCTGGAGGACCACGTAATCTCGAGGTCATCAAAGAGGCCATTGGTACCATCTTTTTTCGGATCATTCCCCCACGTCCCGTAGGTACGGACGGGGCCGGCGTCCGGCCTATATTCGATCCAGCTATGCCCACTAATACCTCCGGTTCCATTGGAGTGAATGATCAGTACGCCACCTTTTGCCGCATCGGCTGGATTGATCGGACAACATAAAACAGGCGATCCGATTTGGAAGGGCATGGTATAAATCTAACGTTGGCCGGCTTTGAACCTCGGCGCTTATCGACCAGAAAGTACGCCCGAATCGATCACCCCAGAAAGCAGTCTCGCGAGGGCCTGAGCCTTCGACGGGGCGTGCACATCAGGGTTCCCGACCTCCATCGAAACGCTCGTGATACCGGGATCGCGAGCATAGAAACGCGGGCCAAAGACCAGCACAGCTTCGATAAAAACCAACACGTGGTTTTCTTCAACCAAGCCGCAGTCCCGCGCTTCGTCGATCGCCTTGGAAATCAAAGCGGCAACAGATTCGGTGCCCCGCAATTTACACTCAGAAGGTCTCGCCTTATGCAAATAGTCGAAGGCGCGTCTCTCAAAGTTTCTCCGCGAGACTGCGCTCAAGTCGTTAAATTGAGCCAACCGAATGGTAAGCATCTCTATTTTTAGTACTGCAACCGCGTGCTTTAACAATACTCAAATACTACCGACCCCGCCCCCCCCCGGCGTATATTCTAGTTCATTTTTCTGAGCGCGCAAACCAATGAGTCACGCGCTCAGATCAGACGCTTGCCATTCTCACCATTCGGCCAGCTTCACATTCCGATACTCGACCTTCATCGCGAGGCCCGCGTGGATTTGGAGGCCAATGGGGGCCGGCCCCTTGAAGTTCGTATCGGTGTAATCCGACGCCTTGGTGCCGTTGATCCAGACCTTGTAGTTGGAGCCCTTCACCTCGAGACGGAACGTATTCCACTGGCCGTCCGGCTTGAGGAGCTTCAGGGCTTCCTTCGCCTGACCCGACTCGGGGTAGCCCGTCTTGCCGACGTAGAACGAGCCCGTCATGTCCTTCTTCAAGCTGCGCGACACACCGATCTGCAACTGTAGCGGCTTCCGAAATTCCACGCCGCTGTCGATCTCGCCGGTCCAGCGCACGTCGAACTCCATCACGAAGTCCGAATACTCCTTTTGCGTCCAAAGGTAGTTGCCCTTCTTCGCCGCGTTGTTCTCGCCGACGAGCACGCCTTGGTCGAAGTGCCAAAATTCCTTGGAGTCCTCGGCCTTCCAGCCGGTCAGATCCTTTTCATTAAACATCGGCGCGAGCTTCGGCGCCGCCTCAGCGAGCGCAAACGGGGCGGTGCCAAAGGCAGCCACCGACAACAATACGGAAAGAGCCAGGGTACGGGGTTTCATCGCCCCTCACCGTGGTGATTCAACCCGCGCGTGGAAAGCGCGTTTTCGCGTCCACCGGTTTTGTCAGCACAGCTCGCTCCAATCCAACGGATGCAGTGGCCGCGCGCCTATAGGCGCCTTGCGATCCGATTAGCCCTCCGATTTTTTGCGCCTTTTTGTGGCCAACCCCTCCGAAAGGGAGTCCCGAAATCGCCCAAGCTCGCTCTCGCCTCATTTCACTTCTGCGCGTTCTCCTTGAAAAACTTCACGATCAACGCCGGCGCTTCCTTCGGATAGGTGTGCGTGCCGGGATGGACGAGCGACACAAACGGCGTCCCATCCGTCGATTCGTACCGCGTGCCCGTGATCGTCCCCGATTTCGCCCAGGGCGTGCCCTCGATCACGCAATGGTTCACCTTGCGCACAAACTCCATCGCCCGCCGCTGCACCGTGAACTTCACCAGCGGGTCATTCTCGCCCGCCACATGCAGCGCCGGCTTCGGTTTCAATCGCTCCGCCCACAATAGCCCGGGCGCCGCCGCCGAGGGCGCGACCGCGGCGAAGACTTCCCCGCGGGTCGCCCACAACAGATAACTGAACTGCCCGCCGTTCGAATGGCCGGTCGTGTAGATGCGTTTCGCATCGACCTTGTAGTCGCTTTTCAGCGACGCCAACACGGCGTCGAAAAATTTCAGGTCGCGATCATCATAGTCGCCCGGAGATTTCTGCCAGCCCGGCAACTTTCCCTCGGGATCCGTGAGCCCTGTCGTCGGCAAGCCCTGCATGTACACCACGATGGCCTCCGGCCACTCCTTGTGAAAACCAAACGACCGCGCGGCCTGCACCATGCCGCCGCCGTGACCGTGAAACGCAAACACCACCGGCACGGCCTCCGTCTTCGCATTCGCCGGCACGTAGAGCTGCGCCTGCCGGTCGATGCCCGTGACTTTCCACGTGCGCGCGATCGGTGATTCCGCCGCGCTCGCGCGCCCCAGCAGCGCGCTCAGCGCGATCACCATCAACCTCACCCACGTCATCATCGTTTTCGTTTTCATGTTCGTCGGAGATGCTGCGAGTTTCGCGCCAACCGCCGTGTGGGGAAAGCCCCAACTCCTACGCGATTCTCCCCATCGTAACTCCGCCGCGGGCTTGGCAATCGCCGCCTTCCGTGCGTCAATGCGCCCTTGCACGCCGCCCTCGCTCATTACCGCCTCGCCGACCTCGAACACCAGTTCGCGGTCTGGGGCTACAAGCCGTCGCACGCCGCCCGCGTGCTGCGCGCCTTCTACGCGACCGGTGGCACTCTCGATCTCGACGACTCGGGCACCCCTCAACACCTCCGCCTTCCCAGTGGACTGACCGAAAAACTTCAGGCCCTCATCTCCGAAACTTCCGGCTCTCAGCTCTCAACTCTCAGCTCTCAACTTTCTTCTGACGGCACCACGAAACTCCTGCTCCGCCTGCCCGACGCGCGCACCGTCGAGAGCGTCTTGATGCCCGACTTCCGCGACGACCGCGCCGCCGGTTGCATCTCCTCGCAGGTCGGCTGCGCCATGGGTTGCGATTTCTGCGCGACGACCAAGACCGGCTTCGAACGCAATCTCACCGCCGGCGAAATCGTGGAGCAATTTCTCGCCCTCCGCCGCGAGGCGATCGCGGTTGGCCGCAAGCTGCAGACGATCGTGTTCATGGGCATGGGCGAGCCGCTGCTCAACCTCGACCACGTCCTGGAGGCCGTGCATCGCATCGCCGACAACCGCCTCGGCGCGCTCGGCTGGCGGCAGATCACGATTTCCACCGTCGGCATCATTCCCGGTATCGAGGCGCTGACGAAAACGGGCCTCAATTTCCATCTCGCCGTCTCGCTCCACGCCCCCGACGACGCCACGCGCGCCCAGCTCCTCCCGATGGGCAAGCGGTTCGCCATCGCCGATATCCTCGCCGCCGCCGACCGCTTCCAAGCGAGCCGCGGCCGCCCCGTGACGATCCAGTATTGCCTGCTGCGCGGTATCAACGACTCACCCGACCACGCGCGCACCCTCGCCGCCGTCCTCGGCACACGGCGCATGCACGTCAATCTCCTGCGCTACAATCCCACTGGCCTCAGCCTCCGCGGTCACAGCTACGAGCCCTCCGACGACGACACCGCCGAGGCCTTCGCCGCCATCTTGCGCGAACACAAACTCGTCGCCCACTTCCGCCGTTCCCGCGGCCCCGACATCGACGCCGCCTGCGGCCAGCTCCGCCGGCGCATCGCCGCCACAACCTAGTGCCGGTCAGAGTTCGAGCGCCCACTACCCGCTCTCAACCACGAGAGCGTTTTATTCTTTCACCCGTCATCCGCCAATTACGGCAGGACGGTCGCCAACTCCCGCAAACGTTCCTGCGCGGCCTTTTCAAACGTGCGCCATTCCCGCCACACGACGGCGGGTACGCGCGAGGTGTGCAGCACCGTCGTCGCAAATGCGATATGCCGCGCGAGGCGCTGGCGATATTCGTCCCCCGTCGCCGAGCCCTGCTCCAAGTCTTCGGTGGGCGGCCGTACGCCGAAATTTTTCGGGTCGGCCAGGTCCGTGCCCGTCGGCCAAGCGTCCGCCGGCGGAGGCGCCACGGTCACGCCGCGCGATGCCTGAAGACCTTGCCCCGCCGGAGCGGCACCGTCCGTCGCGACCGACGCGACAGCGGCAGCTTGCTTAGCCTGCCCCTGGGGCGTCGCCGGCTCCGGCGCGGCTTCGAGTCTCGTCAGATCGAGATTCAGTCCCTTCATCTCCCGGGCAAACCAGGCGTCAAAGGATTCCGTCTCGGCTACTTGAGCAGTCTCTGGTCGCTTGCGCGTACGAGGGTTGTGCATTTTTGAAACGAATTATCTACCGCTTTCCCTCGGTCGGCGCAAAAGGAAAATATCCTGCTCGCCTGAGGGGTACTTGGGGGCGGGGTTCGCCCGTTTGTCATGCGATATCCACCATCACCGCTGCCCGCGCTTCCTCGACCGGGCGCAATTCCGCCTCGCGACCTCCGGTGCAAAAGGCCACCCTGGATCCAACCCCATGAGCCGCCCCACCCGCTTCCTCACCCTACCCGCCGTTCTTGCCGCCCTGACCCTCACCGCACCTTTTGCCCGCGCCGAGCAGCCCGCTCCCTCCGCCGTACCGACTCCCAGCACCAGCGGGGCCACCACTGCCGCCAAGGCGAAGCAAAAGCCAAACGCCCAGCCCGCGCCCGGCTCGCTCACGTTCAACACCGTCATCACCAAGCTCAAGGCCGGCCAACAGGTCTTCAGCAACACCCTCACCGAGCCCGATCTCGAGGCCGCGAAAAAAGCCTGCGAGGGCCAGGACTTTATCTGGATCGAGATGCAGCACTCCACCCTCACGTGGCGCGAGACCCAGCAGCTCATTAAGGTCGTCGCCCAAGCCGGCTGCATCCCGTTTGTCCGCGTGCCGTCGGCCAATGTCGGCGACATCCAAAAGGCCACCGATGCCGGCGCGCTCGGCATCATCGTGCCGATGGTCGAAACCGTGCAGGAGGCGCGCAACGCCGTGCTCTTTTCCAAATTCCCCATCGGCCTCCGCGAAAATCCCAACACCAAGCCGTGGGGCCACCGCAGCTCCGGCGGTGGCCAGGCCGGCAGCCTGTGGGGACCCGGCTACGCCACCAACGCGAACAATAATATCTTCATCTTGATTCAAATCGAGAGCCCCGCCGGCGTCGGCATGATCGACAATATCCTCGAGGAAGTGGAGGGCATCGACGCCGTGATGGTAGCGAGCAACGACTTTGGCCTCCACGGCGGCGACCGCGACGGCTCCCCAAGCTACAATGCCCGCGAAAAACTCGTGCGCGACTCCGTCCTCGCCCACGGCAAAATCCTCGCCGGTCCCTCCAGTTGGCAAACCCGCCCCGGCTACATGCTGTTCCAAGGCCGCAAGTCCGCGACCAACACCGGCTACGATCCGCGTTAGCACATTCGCCTGAGTTTCCAGGAAATCGCTTAACGAGCTGGCGAAAACTCAGCGCACGAGAAGCAGGTGTCTGGTTGTAGGCGGGGTGCCCACAGCTCACGCTACCACGCGATTCTCAATCATCCCAGCGCGCAACCGCTGAGATTCGCGAGCGAAAAAGGACTCTTCGTTCCCTTCGTTATCTTCTGTTCACTCCGGTTTGAGACGAGTCGCCTCACCGCATGCTTCACCAAAAGTTTGCCTCCCCGCCGCGCTCTGGTGTCGTCACGTCGAACTCCATGCTTCGATGACCAGTGAATCGCACCTGCTCTCCCGCCTGAGCCGCATCGGCGCCGCTGCGTCCGAGGTGATCGAGTTGTTCGACTTCGTCGCCGATTCTTTGCTCTGGCTGAAGGACGAGGCCGGCCACTACCAGTGGGTCAACGTCGCGTTCTACCTCAACTTCGGCATGCAATCGCGCGCCGAGGTCATCGGCCATACCGATTTCGATTTCTGCAGCCTCGCCCTCGCCAACCAGTACCGCCTCGACGATGAGCGCGTGCTCGGCGGCGAGCGCATCATCTCGCGCCACGAGCTCGTGGGCCGTTTCGATCACACGTTGCGCTGGTGCGTGACCTCGAAAATTCCCGTGCGCGACGCCTCCGGCCGCATCGTCGGCACGGCGGGCGTGACTCATCCGCTCAATGAGCAAAAAGCCGGCACCCCCGCCGATTCCCCGCTCAGCGGCGCGATCCGGTACGTCAGCCAAAACTACGCCGACTCCCTGACCAACCGCGATCTCGCCAAGGCCTGCGGTCTCTCCGTGCGCGCTTTCGAGCGACAATTCCGCGCCACCTACCACAGTTCGCCGCATGACTACGTGCGGCAGGTCCGCGTGCGCATGAGCTGCAACGCCCTGGTGTTTTCCAAAAAGAGCCTCGCCGAGGTGGCGGGCGAGTTCGGCTTCGCCGACCAAAGTCATTTCACCAAAGAGTTTGGCCGCATCATGAAAGAGACGCCGCGCGCCTACCGCACGCGTTGCCAGAGCTAGCGACCCGCGTAGCACTCCGGCCCTTTTGGCGTGCGGCGCCCCGGCGGCGCTCTGCCGACGAGCCCGGCCCGCCGCCCGCACCGCCATCACACTTGCGGCGGCCGAGGAATTCTTGTCCGATCCGCTCGTCGGCGCCGTTTACCTCTCACCCCATGCGAGTAGTTGCCCTTTCCGCTATCGTGTTAGCAGCCGCCTGCGCCGCTTTCACCGCGCCGGGCCGGGCGGAAGACACGATTTCCGAAGCGCGGCTCGAGCGCCTTTTTCGCCCCGTACAAGGCGAGCGGATGGCACTCTCTTCCGATGGCCATTACCTCGCCTACACCGAGCAGGTGAAGAAGGAATTGGTCATCAACATTATGGATCTTGAGCAGGGCGTGATGAAGTCGCGCCTCTCGGTTGATGAAGACCGGGAAACGGCCACCGGCACGCGCCGCGCCGCCCTGCGCTTCATGGAATGGGCCACCGGCGACCGCCTCGTGTATGCGCCAAATCCCGAGGTGATTCCCTCGGGTATCCAAAGCGTGACTCCCGAAATGAAAGAGCTGGGCATCAGCATTCCCGAGCCCACCGTCCTCGCTCCGATAATGATAGTAAATGCCGATGGCACCGGAGCCCGGCAGATCCTCAATCTCCGTGAAATGCAGTATGTGATGAGCGACGCCGGCCAGGTGAGCACGCCCGTCCCGCTCATCCGCAGCTTTTCGCGCGACCGCAAAGCCGTCCTTATCGAGACCCGCGGCAATCTTCGTCAAGGTATCACCACGAAGACGTATCGCCTTGAGCTGGAGACCGCCAAGCTTTCCGTCGTCGATGAAGATTTGCTGCCCGGGCAGCCCATCTACGATCGCGATGGGCGAATGCGCCTGCTCGCCAACAATAACCCGGCCGACTATTCCACATGGTTCGAATACCATCCACCCCAGTCGAAAAAGTGGGCGAAGCTGCCCGAGCCTGTGATCGGCGGACGAAAGGAAAACTTCACCAAGAGTCCCGCCAACTACCTTGGGGAGCGCGCGATCGCGCTGGGCTTCGACTATGATCCAAACGTCCTCATCTATGCCTCCAATGTCGGGCGCGATACCTACGGCATCTACGGGTTGGATCTCACGACCTTGCACCGCACGGCGCTCGCGCTGGAGCACCCTCACCGCGACCTCGCCGCAGTCGATGCTCCCACGCCGTCCGCCACCCTCGTGTTCGATAAATTTCGCCAGACCTTCGTCGGCGTGCGCGGCCAGGGTCCGCGCCCTCTCACCGTCTGGTGTGATCCCGAACTCGCCGAGGTCCAGCGCGTCGCCGAGGAAAAGTTTCCCCAGCGCAGCGTGCGCCTCCTGGAATGGGATGAAGCGCGCACCCGATTTCTTACCCTGGTCACGGGCGGCACCGAGCCGGGGCGCACGTATTTGTTTCAACGCCCTGAAGGGCTGATGGTCGAGATTATGCGCCGCACCCCTTGGTTGATGAATGCCGAGCTGCACGACACGCGCTACTTCGAGTTCGCGACTAAAGACGGCACCGAGCTCACCGGCTTCATCACCACGCCGCGCCGCCCGCGGATCTCGCCCCCGCCCCTGATTGTCTGGCTCGCTCCAGGTGTTCCACCCCTCCCGCACCCGGAGTTCGATCCCCAGGCCCAGGTCTTTGCCGACATGGGTTTCATCGTCTGCCGGCTCAATAATCGCGGCGTGCTCGGCCTCGGCACCACGCACCGCGAGGCCCTGCGCAAGGACATCGAAACCGCTTCCGCTGTCGGTCAGGATGCCGTTGCCACCGTGGAGTGGCTCGCCAGCCAGCAGAAGATCGACCGCAAGCGCATCGTCATGGCGGGCGAAGGTTTCTCCGGCCACCTCGCCCTGCGCGCCACCCAGCTCCACCCGGGCTTCTTCCGCTGCGCCATAGTTTTCGAGCCCGTCATTAATTTGATGTCGTGGACTCGCGCCACTTCCGACCTCGATGTCACCAACGTCCCCACGCTCGAGGAAGAGCGCCGTCGTGTTTACTTAGAGGGCAATGGCGCGCAACTCAGCAAAGTCTCCGTGACCGCCCACGGCGACGAATTGAACGTGCCCACCCTCATCATCACTCGTCGCGACCGCGTGACCGAGGCCGATCAACGCATCGCCGCCGGCGTCAATCAACTCCGCAGCCTTCTCAAGCAGCACCACCTCGCTACCGCCACCGTCGAAATCAACGCTAATTTCGCGGCGGGCATGGCCAAAGAGCGCACCCAAGCCTACCGCGAGATGGAGGAGTTCCTGAATCTGAACCTCTACAATTTCGACGTGAAAATCGGCCCGACCAAGGAGTTGAAATGAACCCCGCTTCCTTTCGCCGCCTAGTCGGCCTCGGCTTCTTTCTCGCCGTCCTCTGCCTGCGGGCCGGAGCCCAGGAAAAATCCCCCGCGTCCGTCGTCGCCCCGCACTTGCGGGAGCAAAGGAATTGTTGTCCGATTCGCTGGTCGGTGACGTCTCTACTTACCCCATGCGATTAGTGGCCCTTTCCGTTTTCGTGATAGCTGTCGCCTGCGCCGCTTTCCCTGCGCCGGGGCGGGCGGAAGACACGATTTCCGAAGCGCGGCTCGAACGCCTTTTTCGCCCCGTACAAGGCGAGCGGATGGCGCTCTCTTCCGATGGCCATTACCTCGCCTACACCGAGCAGGTGAAAAAGGACTTGGTGATTAACATCCTCGATCTCGACTCCCTTGAAA
The DNA here is from genome assembly GCA_965227745.1 of Opitutaceae bacterium. Classification (GTDB taxonomy): domain Bacteria; phylum Verrucomicrobiota; class Verrucomicrobiia; order Opitutales; family Opitutaceae; genus GAS368. The sequence goes on from OZ245769.1 coordinate 3,430,194, forward strand.
TAAAGTCCCGCCTGATCGTCGATGAAGACCGTCCGACCGCCTTCTCGAGGGCCGGCACCCGTTCTCAACTGCGATTCATGGAATGGGCCACCGCCGATCGCCTCGTCTACGCCCCCGCTCCCGAGGTGATCGCCTCCGCCGTCCTAGGCGTCAGCTCCTCATTTCTCAATATGGCCGGGGCCAATCTCCCCAGTCTCGGCGGGGCTGCGCCGCCGCCCACCGTACTCGCCCCCATTATGGTCGTGAATGCCGCTGGCCAGGATGGCCGCCAGATTCTCGATATCCGCGAGCTGCAATATGTGTCGAATGCCACGGGCCAGACCATCACGCTCACTCCACTAGTGCGGGGTTTTGCGGCGGATCGTAGATTCCTCCTGGTCGAAGTGCGCGGGAATGTCGCCGAAGGTATCACGACCAAGACCTACCGCCTCAATATCGACACCGGAAAACTTTCCATCGTCGACGAGGATTTGACGAGCGACACCCCGGCCTTTGATCGCGAGGGGCAGATGCGGTTGCTCGAAAACCGCAATGCGAACAACCTTTCCTCCACGTTCGACTACCGTCCGCCGAACAAATCGAAATGGGGGAAACTGCCCGAGCCCGTCGTCGCCGGTCGCCGCGAGAGCTTTCTCACCAGTCCGCAAAATTACTTTGGTGAGCGCGCCATCCCGCTCGGCTTCGACTACGACCCCAATGTCCTGATTTACGCCTCCAACGTCGGTCGCGACACCTACGGCATTTACGGTTACAATCTCACCACCCAGCAGCGCACCGCGCTCGCCCTCGAGCATCCCCACCGCGACCTCGCCTCGATCGACTCTACCCTTCCGTCGCAGTCGCTCATTTTCGATAAATTCCGGTCCACCTTTGTCGGCGTTCACGGCCGGGGCCCGCTTCCGCTCACCGTCTGGGCCGACCCCGAGCTCGCCCAGGTCCAGCGCACCGTCGAGCAGAAATTCCCCCAGCGCAGCATCCGTATCAACGAGTGGAATGACACTCGCACCCGCTTCCTCGTCACCGTCACCGGCGGCACCGAGCCGGGCCGCACCTATCTTTTTCACCGCAATGAGGGTCTCATGGTGGAGCTCATGCGCCGCACTCCATGGCTACCGAATGCCGATCTGCATGACACCCGCTATTTCGCATTTACCACGCCCGACGGCACCGAACTGACGGGCTTCCTCACCACGCCGCGCCGCCCGCGCATCAATCCCCCACCGGTGATCATCTGGCTGGCGCCCGGCCTGCCGCCGCGCCCGCATCTGGAGTTCGACGCTCAGGCCCAGGTCTTTGCCGACATGGGATTCGTCGTCTGCCGGCTGAATAATCGCGGCGTGCTCGGCCTCGGCATGAAGCATAGCGACGCGTTGCGCAACAACCTCGACGCGGCGTCCGGTCTCGACGCCGCCGCGGCGGTCGCGTGGCTCGCCCAGCAGCAAAAGATCGACCGCAAGCGCATCGTCATGCTGGGCGAAGGCTTCGCCGGTCACCTCGCCCTCCGCGCCACGCAGGTCAATCCCGGCCTGTTTCGCTGCTCCGTCGTTTTCGACCCGATTATCAATCTGATGTCGTGGACCCGCCCCGAGGCCAACCTCGATCGGCGCGGCGGCACCAACGTCCTCATCGAGCGCCGCCGGATCTATCTGGAAGCCGGCGGCGCTTCGCTGAGCAAAGTCTCGGTCACCGCCCACGGCGACGAATTAAACACCCCCGTGTTGATCATCAGTCGCGGGGATGTGAACAACGACGCGCAACAGCAAATCGCCGCTGGCGTCTCGCAACTGCGGATCCTCCTCAAGCGCCACGACATCCCGACCTCCACCGTCGAATACGAAGCCGACTTCGTGCAAGGCAACGCGGTCGCTCGCGCCAAGGTCTATCGCCAGATGGAAGAGTTTCTGAATCTGAACCTCTACAATTTCGACGTGAAAATCGGCCCAACTAAGGAGTTGAAATGAACCCCGCTTCCTTTCGCCGCTTCGTCGGCCTCGGCTTCCTTCTCGCCGTCCTCTGCCTTCGGGCCGGAGCCCAGGAAAAATCATCCGAGTCCGTCGTTGCTCTGCCGCCCATGGTCATCGAGGAAGATAAAAATCTTCCTCCGTGGTTGTACGTGCAGGATAGCGGCACCGAGTATCTCTCGCGTTGCTCGGAGCGAGTGACGCTCGCCTATGTCGAGATGCGTCGTGATCGCATGGACTGGGTCTGGTCGATCGTGCCGCGCGAGATTCTGTTTCGCACCGATGTCCCGATCGTCACCGTGCTCGCCACGCAGCGCATCAAATCCTCCAGCCGCACCGAGGTCGTCGATCAGATCGTGCAGCGCACCAAGGATCGCAGCCCCAACGGCTCCTACCTGCGCGCGACCACCGCGCCCAACATGATGCTCAACGATGCCGATTCCCTCGGCATCTTCGCGTTCATCGACGAGTCCAAATTCGACGCCGAAGGCCTCACCATCGCCAGCGACTATCTCCGCCTCTTCCTCGACCGCCGCACCCCCGAGATTCCGCTCTGGCTCCGCGAGGGTCTGATTTCCACCTACGACGCCATTCTTTATAAAGAACCGGGCGTCACCCTGCGCCCACTGATTTGGATCTCGCTCAGCGAAAGCGTCCGGTTGCAGAAGAATCCGCTCGCGCCGCGCGCGCTCCTGCCGCCTGGCGAGATCTTCTCCAATCCCAGGCGCATGCCCCTGCGCACCGCCATCGGTCGCTCACAGTGCGCCCTCTTCGTGCGTTGGGCGCTCGACCCGCAAAACGGCGTGCGCGAGGCCTTTCGTCAGTTCGCGATCCGCGCCAGTGAGGAGCCCGTGAGCGAGGAGATGTTTCAATCGATCTTTGGCTTCGGCTACTCCGATCTCCGCGACCGCCTGAGCGACTACCTCCCAACGGCGGTCAATAACCCGTTGAAAATCCCTCTCGTCCGTTCGACTGTGCCGCGCCTGAAAGCCCGCGAGGCAACGCCCTCCGAGGTCGCGCGCATCCGGGGCGAGTGGGAGCGCCTCACGGTGCCGTTTGTCCGTTCGCGTTATGCCAGCGAGGCCGACCGCTATCTCAATCAGGCCAAGCAAACGCTCCGCCGCTCCTACGACGCGGGCGACCGCCATCCCGCCCTCCTCGCCACGCTGGGCCTCTGCGAATTGGAGAGTAACAATGAAAAATCCGCCCGCCCGCTGCTCGAAGCCGCCACCGGGGCCAATGTCATCCGCCCCCGCGCCTACGCCGAAGTCGCGCGCCTGAAGTGGCAGGATCTCGTCGCCGCCAATCCCACCGTGCAGGAGTACACCTATGTCGAGGTGTCAGAGATCAATGATCTCCTCCACCGCGGCCTCGCTCAAGCCCCTGCCCTCACCGAGATCTTCGCCCAACTCGCCGACCTTTGGCAGCGCTCCGCCGTCCCGCCCACTCCCGGGGACCTGCAACGGATCAAACGCGAGCAAGCCCTCTTCGTCAGCGATCCCAAAATCTGTATCGCCCTCGCCGCCGCCCTCGCCCGCCATGGCCACACCGCCGACGCCATCTCCCTCCTCGGCGCCGGTTTCATCTACGCTCGCAACGACGAGACGCGGAAGCAGTTCGCCAAGGTCTACGCTTCGCTCGAAAAGCCGAAGTAAAACAACGCACGCCGCGCCCCCGCGCCGCTCTTGTCGGCGAGTTCCGGCTCATTGCGCCCGCGCCGCTATTCGACCAAATCTCTCACTTCGTCGCTTTCGGCTACGAGTGAAACACCCACCTGGGTTTCGCGTCTGAGACGCAATTAGACAAAAAGTCGCCGTGGCCCATCTAGCCCATTTGTGCCCCGGTGGACTAGAGTGACCTTCCGCAACGTCGCTTGCCTCTTGGTCGGCGACATGCGAGTTTCCTCCAACCCCTTTCCCCGCATGACTTCGGGCTCTTTCCCCCGCGCCGCCTTCGTCGCTACCGCCGTTGCTGCCGCGTGCACCGCCGCTGTCGCCGCTGAAATCACTTTCAAAAAACAAATCGTCGATCTGCGCTTCCTCGCGGAGAGCATCTCCGTCGGCGACGTGAACAAAGACGGCAAGCCCGACCTCATCGTCGGCCCACTCTGGATCGAGGGCCCGGCCTTCACCAAGAAAAACGAAACGCGCCCGCCGCTTTTCTACGACAAGGAGGGCTACTCCGATGCGTTCATCGCCGCGTCCTTCGACGTGGATGGCGACGGCCTCGTCGATAGCATCCAGATGGGTTGGCCCGGCCGTCCCGCCTACTGGTACAAGAACCCCGGCAAGACCGGCCTCGATTGGGATCGCACGCTAATTTATCCCACCGTCGGCTCCGAGTCGCCGGCCTTCGTTCCTCTGCTCAGCGGACAGGCACCCGTGCTTGTCTTGGCGTCCAATAAAAAGCTCGGCTACGCCACGCCCGACAAGAGCAAGCCCACCGCGCCGTGGACGTTTCACGGCGTCACGCCCGAGGGTGAATGGCAGCGCTACTCGCACGGCATCGGCGCCGGCGACATCAATGGCGACGGCCGCCCCGACCTCCTTTGCTACAGCGGTTGGTGGGAGCAGCCCGCCTCGCTCGCCGGCGATCCCGTGTGGAAATTTCACCCCGCCGATTTCGGCAAGGGCGGCGCGCACATGCTCACCTACGACGTCAATGGCGACGGTCTCGCCGATGTCATCACGAGCATCGACGCGCACAAGTACGGCCTGAGCTGGTTCGAGCAGATCGCCCCCGCCGCCGGCTCTACCGAGCCGACGTGGAAAGAGCACGTCATCCTCAGCCGCGAGCCCGGCGAAAAGGTCAATGGCGTCCAGTTCTCCCAGCCTCATGCCACCATCCTCGCCGACATCGATGGCGACGGTCTCCTCGACATCGTCACTGGCAAGCGCCACTGGGCCCACGGCTCCAAGGGCGACCCCGAGCCCACCGCGCCCGCCGTGCTCTACTGGTTCAAGCTCGTACGCGATCCCGCCACGAAAGCCGTGAGCTACGAGCCGCACCTCATCGACGACGACTCCGGCATCGGCACGCAATTCGTCGTCACCGACCTCAACGGCGACGGCCTCCTCGACATCGCCGTCGGCAACAAGCGCGGCGTCTTCACCTTCATCCAGCAGCGGAAATAATTCCCCGCCTCTCCCCGTCTCCTTTTCTCCGCGTCTCCCCTTTCCCCCTCCGCACGCTCTCATCTCTTCCACTTAAACTTTCCCCTTAAACTGCCATCATGGTCCCCTCCGTCCTCGATCTCAAAACCGTCAAGTCCAACGTCAAATCGCTCGCCGAGGGCGAGCTCGCGCGCACCGGCGGCCTGCTCCGTCTCGCGCCCGCGTGGGTGCCGCGCTCGTTCTTGCAGCCCGGCCTCCGCATCAAGCTCCACCCGGACGACACCTACGCCTACGGCCTCAACCGCGGCGGCATCGATGAGCGCTGGTTCGCCTCCACCACCCCGACCGCCAACGAGGGCCGCGCGTGGGACGAGGGCCTGAGCTGGTGTGTCGTCGGCAACAAGCGTTTCACCCTTCAGCAAGCCGTCTCCGAAAGCGGCGCCACGCTCGTCGGCTCCGCCATCTGGAAGAAATACAAAAAGTGGCCCGTCTACTCGAAGTTCTTCGATAACATGGGCCCGATCCCGCACCACATGCACCAGAGTGCGAAGCAGGCGAAGCTCGTCGGCCAGGAGGGCAAGCCCGAGTCCTACTACTTCCCGCCGCAGCACAATAACGTCGGCAACAACTTCCCCTACACGTTCATGGGCTTCGAGCCCGGCACGACGAAGGCGCAGGTCCGCAAGTGCATCGAGAATTGGAACAAGGGCGACAACGGCATCCTCGATCTCTCCAAGGCCTACCGCCTCAAGCCCGGCACCGGCTGGCTCATCGATCCCTGCATCCTCCACGCCCCCGGGTCCCTCTGCACCTACGAGCCGCAGTGGGGCAGCGATGTCTTCGGCATGTACCAAAATCTCGTGGAGGGCCGCGAGGTCCCGTGGTCGCTCCTCGTGAAAGACATGCCTAAGTCGAAGCACAAGGACATCGACTTCATCGTCGACCAGCTCGACTGGGACAAAAACGTCGACCCGAATTTCAAGGACAACCACTACCTCGAGCCCGTCCCCGTCGCCGACACCCGCGCTGAGGGCTACCTCGATAAGTGGATCGTCTACGGCAAGGTCGACGGCGAGCAGCTCTTCACCGCCAAGGAAATCACCGTCGATCCCGGCGTGAAGTGCACCATCAAGGACACCGGCGCCTACGGCCTCATCTGCGTGCAGGGCTCCGGCAAGATCAACGGCCAGCCCCTCGTCAGCCCGAAGCTCATCCGCTTCCACGAGCTCACCGAGGACGAATATTTCTGCACCGAAGACGGCGCCAAGGCCGGCGTCACCTTCGAAAACACCAGCACCACCGAGCCCCTCGTCTGCCTCCGCTACTTCGGCCCCGAAGTAAACCCCACGGCCCCCGCGATGGGCGCGTATCGCAACAACAAGTTCTGAGGTCCGCTTCTTTCTCTTTCTTCTTAATCTTTTTCTTTCGTCAGGCCGAACGCCCGACCGAGAGAAAGATTAAGATAAAGAAGAAAGAGAAAGAGCACTCTCTCTCCACTTATTCCCTCACTCCCTTAGTCCCTCATTCCCCCCTAGCCCCCATGCCCGCCAATAACTTCCCCAAATTGCACAACGCCATGTGGCCCGGCCTCGTCGGCAAAGGCTCCCCCGGCGCGGAACCCTTCATCGACCTCGACACCATGCTCGACCTCACCGCCAAGGCGGATGTCGGTGGCGTGAAGTTCGACGGCGTCGATCTCTTCCTCTACAATCCTCACACCGACATCGACATCTCCGACGACGGCATCAAGGCCCTCGCCGCGAAGATCAAAGCCAAGGGCCTCGTCGTCGGCTCCGTCGTCGCCCCCGTGTGGTTCGACGCCTCTGCCGGTGGCGACGAAAAAGCCCGCGCCGCGTGGGTCACTCACGTCCGCAAGGCCATCCACATCGCGAAGAAGCTCCGCGAGCTCGGCGTACGCCCGTACGGCGTCGTTCGCATCGACAGCGCCACCGGCGTCACCGCCTGGGACAAGGATCCGAAGGGCACCACCAAGCTCATCGCGCAGTCGTTCCGCGAAGCCGGCAAGATCGCCAAGGGCGAAGGCGAGCGCCTCGCCGCCGAGGGCGAAATCTGCTGGGGCGGCATGCACTCGTGGAAGCACATGGTGAATCTCCTCGAGCTCACCGACATGCCCAAAGTCGTCGGCTTCCAGGCCGACATGTCGCACACCCACCTCTACACGCTCGGTGCCAATGCCGAGGAGCACCGCATCGTCCCGAAGAATTATCACTACGAGCCCGCCGAGTTCCACAAGGCGATGGTCAAGCTCACCGACGCGCTCCGCCCGTGGACCATCGATTTCCACGTCGCGCAAAACGACGGCTCCACCTACGGCTCCGGCACCCACGAGAAGACCGGCCGCCACTGCCTCGCCACCGACCCGAAGGGCAAGCTCAACATCGCCCGCGACTCCGGCTACTGGCTCCGCGGCAAAGACGGCAAGGTCACCAAGAAGATGAAGCACATCTGCTGGGATGGCTGCATGTTCCCCAACGCCGTCCTCACCCAGCAGCAAACCTGGAACGACATCCTCACCGCGATGATCGAGGTCCGCAACAACCACGGTTGGGTGGGCTGATTTTTAACTAATTCATTGAAGCGCAAAGACGCGAAGTCGCAAAGATCGGAGCAAAGCCGATCCCTATAGTTTTGCTCCGACTTCTTTCTTCGCTCCGACCCTAGCATCTTCGCGTCTTCGCGCTTAATCCCTATACCCTTCGCCTCCCTCTTCACCCCGTCCCCTTCACTCATGGCCAAAAAACAACTCCGCATCGGGCTCATCGGCTACAGCTTCATGGGCCGCGCCCACTCCAACGCCTTCCATCAGGTCAACCACTTCTTCCCCTCCACCTACGAGCTCGTCCCCCAAGCCGTCTGCGGCCGCGACGAAGCCAAGGTGAAAGAGTTCGCCGAGAAGTGGGGCTACAAGTCCGTCGAGACCGATTGGAAGAAGCTCATCGCCCGCGACGACATCGACGTGATCGATGTCGCCACCCCCAACAATCTCCACCTCGAGCAGGTCGTCGCCGCCGCCAAAGCCGGCAAGATGGTCCTGTGCGAAAAACCCCTCGGCCGCACCGGCAAGGAAGCCGAAGCGATGGTGAAAGCCATCGAGAAGGCCAAGGTGCCCAACATGGTGTGGTACAACTACCGCCGCTGCCCCGCCGTCGTGCTCGCGAAGCAGTTCATCGACGCCGGCAAGCTCGGCCGCGTCTATCACTACCGCGCGAATTTCCTCCAGGACTGGACGATCAACGCCGACCTCCCGCAGGGCGGCACCGGCCTCTGGCGCCTCGACGCCAAAGTCGCCGGCTCCGGCGTCACGGGCGATTTGCTCGCGCACTGCATCGACACCGCCCTCTGGCTCAACGGCGGCATCAAGGATGTCAGCGCGATGACCGAGACGTTCGTCAAGGAGCGGAAGCACAATCTCACCGGCAAGGTCGAGAAGGTCGGCATCGACGACGCCTGCATCTTCCACTGCCACTTCAACAACGGCTCGCTCGGTCTCTTCGAGTCCACGCGCTACGCCCGCGGCCACAAGGCCCTCTACACCTTCGAGGTCAACGGCGCCAACATGTCGCTCAAGTGGGATCTCCACGATCTGCACCGCCTGCAGGTCTTCGACTACACCGACGAAGGCCCCGAGCGCGGCTGGAAGAGCATCCACGTCTCCGACGGCGATCATCCCTACTGCGGTAATTGGTGGGTGCCCGGCCTGCAGCTCGGCTACGAGCACAGCTTCGTGCACGCGATGGTCGAGTTCGTCCGCGGCCTCGAAAGCGGCAAGGGCTGCACGCCGAATTTCAAAGACGGCCTCGCCACCGATTACGTCGTCGACTCCGTCCTCAAATCCGCGAAATCGCGGAAGTGGGAAAAAGTTAAACAGATCTGACCTCTCGCGCCGTGGAACGCGCCTCGCGGCGTGTTCCACTTGCTCCCGTTTTCTTGAGCTTTCGAGGGCGGGAGTGTCACCCCGCCCTTTTTCGCCTCGTCTAGTTCAGTACCCCTTCTGCCCATGATCTTCCGCGCCGTTTTCATTTTTGCTTTTTTCGCCGCCTCACTGCTCCGCGCTGCCGAGCCGGTCTCGCTCACCTTCACGCCGCCCGCCAACGTGCCTGCCAAGGGCAAGCACATCGTCCTCCTCTCCGGTGACGAAGAGTACCGCAGCGAGGAGGCGATGCCCATGCTCGCCAAGATCCTCAGCCAGCGCCACGGCTTCAAGACGACCGTGCTCTTCTCGCTCGACGCCGATGGCACGATCAATCCCAACAACGGCAAATCCCTCTCCGGTTCCGAGGCCCTCGATAGCGCCGATCTCATCATCATGCTGCTGCGCTTCCGCGCGTGGCCCGACGAGGCGATGAAGCGCTTCGACGCCGCCTTCAAGCGCGGCGTGCCGATCATCGCGCTCCGCACCTCCACGCACGCCTTCAACTTCCCCGCTGGCAGCGCGTGGTCCGCCTACACCTACAACAGCAAATCTCCCTGGGCCGGCGGTTTCGGCAAGCAGGTGCTCGGCGAGACGTGGGTCACGCACTGGGGCAAACACAAGTCCGAGGCCACCCGCGGCGTCATCGAGTCCGCCAATGCCTCCGATCCCCTCCTGCGCGGCGTCACCGATCTCTTCGGCACCTCTGATGTCTACGAAGCCGCTCCGCCCGCCGATGCCAAGATTCTGGTCCGCGGCCTCGTGCTCAGCGGCATGACGCCTACCGCCGCCCCCGCTCCCGCCGACCAAAAGAAAAAGCGCGCTGACAAGGTCGAGCAGCAAGTCAACGACCCCGCGATGCCCATCGTCTGGACGCGCGTTTACCAAAACGAAAGCGGCAAGCAGAACAAGATTCTCACCACCACGATGGGCGCCGCCACCGATCTCGAAAACGAGAGCCTGCGCCGTCTCGTGATCAACGGCGCCTACTGGGCCGCCGGCCTCGACGTCCCCGCCAAGGGCGATGTCACCTATGTCGATCCCTACACCCCCCGCGCGTATGGCTTTGATGGATACCGCACCGGCCTGAAGCCTTCCGACTACGCCCTCGGCAAGATCGTCCCCGTCGGCGGCACCGTCCCGCCCAAGGCTCCAGCCCCCAAAGCCACCAAGACCAGCGCCACCACCCCCGCGCCCGCTGCCGGCTCCGTCAACGCCCAGCCCGCCGCCGCATCCGCTGGATCTCTCAACTCTCAGCTCTCAACTCTCAACTCTTCCGCTCCTTCTCCCGTCATCCCCGCGGTCGTTAATTCCCCAATCACGCTCAATCCCGGTGAGCGCATCGCCTTCGTCGGCAACACCCTCGCCGACCGCATGCAGCAGGCGAACAACCTCGAGACGCTCATCACGGCGAAATACCCGCAGCACAATCTCACCTTCCGCAATCTTGCTGCCGCCGGCGACGAAGTCGTGACGCGCGCTCGCTCCAAGGATTTCGGCACGCCCGACGAGTGGCTCGCCAAGGTCCAGCCGAGCGTCGTCTTTGCGTTCTTCGGCTACAACGAGTCCTTCGGCGGCCCCGAGGGTCTGCCGAAGTTCAAGCAGGACCTCGAGGCCTACATCCGCAATGTCCGCTCGAAGTCGTACAATGGCGTTGCCCCGCCCCGCATCGTCCTCTTCTCGCCCATCGTCAACGAACAGATTCCCGGCACCGAGTACGCCGTCCCCGCCACTAACAACCAGAACCTCGCGCTCTACGCCGCCGCCATCGCGGAAGTCGCGGGCGACAAGGCCGGCGTCACCTTTGTCGACCTCTACAATCCCTCCAAGAAACTCTCCGCTGAAGCCCTGAGCCAGGGCCGTTCGCTCACCATCAACGGCATCCATCTCAGCGAATCCGGCGACGCCGCGCTCGCACCGGTCGCGTTCAAATCTCTCTTCGGCGAAGAAGCCCCCAAGGGCGATCTCTCCAAGCTCCGCGCGCTCATCGGTGAGAAGAATCAATGGTGGCGCTCCCACTACCGCACCGTCGATGGTTACAACGTTTACGGCGACCGCTCCAAGATCGCCTACGTCTCCGATCCCGACAAACCGAAGATCACCAATAACCAGATCATGATGGAGGAGATGGCGCAGCGCGATACCTTCGTCGCCAACTCCGAGAAGCGCGTGTGGGCCGCCGCGAAGGGCGAGACCTACAATCCCGCCGACGATCTCCCGCTGCCCGCCGTCACTCCCTTCGGCACCAACAAGCCCGGCCCGAACGAGGACAAGACTTACCCGTTCCTCACGCCCGAGGAATCGATGACCAAGATGAAGCTCGCCCCTGGCCTCAAGGTGAACCTCTTCGCCAGCGAGCGTGAATTCCCCGAGCTGGCCAAGGCCGTGCAGATGGCCTGGGACACCAAGGGCCGCCTCTGGGTCGCCGTCTGGCCCAACTACCCCGAGCGCACGCCGACCTCTACCAAGGGCGACAGCCTGATTATCCTCGAGGACACCAATGGCGACGGCAAAGCTGACAAGTGCACGCACTTCCTCGACGATCTCAATTGCCCCACCGGCTTCCAGTTCTTCAAGGACGGCGTCCTCATCATGCAGGCCCCCGACCTCTGGTTCGTTCGCGACACCAACGGCGACGACAAGGCCGACACCCGCGAGCGCGTGCTCATGGGCATGGACTCCGCCGACTCGCACCACACCGCCAATTCCCTGATCTACGAGCCAGGTGGCGCGATCCTCCTGAGCGACGGCGTGTTTCACCGCTCGCAGGTCGAGACGGCCTTTGGCCCCGTGCGCAATGTCGACGGCGCGCTGTACCGCTTCGAGCCGCTCACCGGTAAATTCGAGACCTACGTTTCCTACGGCTTCGCCAATCCCCACGGCCGCGCCTTCGACTACTGGGGCAACGACATCATCACCGACGCCACCGGCAACAACACCTACTTCGGCCCCGCGTTCTCCGGTCAGATCGATTACCCGCAGAAGCATCCGCGCATGAAGACGCTGTGGGACCGCCCCTCGCGCCCCAGCGCCGGCAGCACGATCATCACCAGCACGCACTTCCCGCCGGAGTATTGGGGCAATTATCTCAACCCCAATGTCATTGGCTTCCAGGGCATCTACCGCGTGAAGCTCAGCGACGATGGCTCCGGCATTAAGGGCACCCGCGAGTTGGACGTCATCCAATCTTCCGAGACGAATTTCCGCCCGATCGACACCAGCGTCGGCCCCGACGGCGCGCTCTACGTGATCGACTGGCACAATCCCCTCATCGGTCACTTGCAGAGCCACCTCCGCGATTCGAATCGCGATCACGTCCACGGCCGCATCTACCGCATCACCGCCGAGGGCCGCCCGCTCGCCGTGCCGCCGAAGATCGACGGCCAGCCCGTGGCCGCGCTGCTCGATCTGCTGAAGCGCCCGGAAAATCAGATCCGCAATCTCGCGAAGATCGAGCTCGGCAAGCACCCGAAGGCCGAGGTCATCGCCGCGACGAAGAAATGGGTCGCCGGTCTCGACCCCAAGGACGCTGACTACCAGCACAACCTCACCGAGGCCCTCTGGGTTCACCAGTGGCACAATGCCGTCGATCTCGATCTGCTCGCCCGCGTGCTTCAGTCACCCGAGCCCGGCGCCCGTGCCGCCGCGACGCGCGTGATTTCGTACTGGCGCGAGCGCGTGCCCAATGCCCTCGCCCTCCTCCGCGAGCGCGCCGTCGACGACAATCCCCGCGTGCGTCTCCAAGCCGCCCGCGCCGCCAGCTTCTTCAACTCGATGGAGTCCGTCGAGGTCACGCTCGCCGCCACCAAGAAGCCCATCGATTACTATCTCGATTACACCATCGGCGAGACCCTTCGCCAGCTCCGCCCCTTCTGGCGCAAGAGCATCGAGGATGGCACTCCGATCGGCGGCGGCGATCACGCGAGCCTGCGCTACCTGCTCCGCAGCCTCAGCGTGGCCGAGCTCCTCAAGATGCCGCTCACGCCCGATGTGATGGAAAATATCCTCAGCCGCACCGGCGTCACCGACAAAGCCCGCGCCGAGGCCCTCGATGGTCTCGCCAAGGCCCGCAATGTCGCGCCGGTCACCCTCTTGGTCGACGTGCTTAATTCTCCCGCCGAGGTCGACACGCGCAACGTCGGCAAGCTCCTCCTCGCGCAGCCCCCGGCCGCTCTGGCCGCTCAGCGCACCGCCTTGATGTCGCTCGCCCAAGCCGACGCCGCCGAGGGCCGTTCCTACGCTTGGGCCGCCATCGCCCTCGGCGACGGCACGCTCGACAAAGTCTGGGACGAGTCCCTCAAGTCCCCGCTCTCGCAGGGCAGCCTCATCGGCGGCATCCCGCTCATCCCCGACGCCACCCTTCGCGCCACCGCGTATGATCGCGTCATGGCGATCCTGGCGAAGCCGATCACCGATATCCAGGGTCCCGACAATGTCGTCGCCGCCATCCGCCGCGATGCCATGCGCTCCGCCGTCGCCACCAAGCGTGACCCGGACAAGGTCTTCGCCGTCCTCAATGACTTCATCGCCCGCGGCGAGCAGGTGCCCACAGCCGCCTCGTCTATTAAAAACCTGCCGCGGTCCGCGTGGACGCCCGAGGCCACCACGACGGCTGCCACCGCGCTCGTGGCGTGGGCCACCAAGGCCGACCCGAGCGACCGCACGAGCCGCGACTATCTCGACACGATTGAGGTGACCAACGAACTCGCCAAGTCCCTCCCGCCCGAGACCGGCGGTCCGCTCGCCGCCAAGCTCAACTCGCTGCGCGTGCCCGTCTTCACCATCCGCACGCTGCCCGAGCAGATGAAGTACGACGTGCCGCGCATCGTGGTGCAGGTCGGCAAGCCGTTCGAAATCGTCTTCCAAAATCCCGATGTCATGCCCCACAACCTCGTCGTCGTGGAGCCGGGCGCCCGTCAGAAGGTCGGCACCTCCGCGCAGGAGTTGCCCCCCAGCCACACCGACCGCAGCGGCCGCGCGTGGGTCCCCGAGGACAAGGAGATCATCGCCGCCACCAAACTCATCGAGCCCAACCAATCCGAGACGCTCAAGATGAACGCGATTCGCACGGAAGGCGTGTACGAATACGTCTGCACCTTCCCCGGCCACTGGGTCGTGATGTTCGGCCAGCTCGTTGTCACCAAGGACGTGGAAGCCTACGTCAAGGCCAACCCGCTCCCCTCGCCCGCCGCCACCGCCCCAGCCGCGACCACGCACAAGCACTAAGCTCAGAGATTAGGAAACTGTGGGAGGGGCTTTACGCCCCGACCTCAGCGCCTCCGCCATCTCCCACCTTTTCCAAAGTCCGCCCTCTCCCCCACTCCGCGTCTCCCTGTCTCCGCGTCCCTCGCCGCCCAGCCCTATCTTATGAAATCACCCCTCCCCCGCCTCGCCTCCCTCGCCCTCGGCCTGCTCGCGCTCACTGCGAGCACCGCCTTCGCCGCCGCCCCCGCCGGCTTCAAGGAAATCTTCAACGGCCAGGACCTCACCGGTTGGAAGGGCCTCGATTTCTGGTCCGTGAAAAACGGCGCGATCGTCGGCCAGACCACCGCCGAGAAGCCCACGAAGGGAAATACCTTCCTCGTTTATCAAGCCGGCGAGCCCGCCAACTTCGAGCTGCGCTTGAAATTCCGCCTCACCGCGCAAAACGATAAATCCTGGGGCAACTCCGGCGTGCAGTACCGCAGCAAGGTCGTCGACGCCGCCGGCTTCGTCGTCGCCGGCTACCAAGCCGACATCGACTCGCCGTTCAAATACACCGGCATGCTCTACGAGGAAAAGGGCCGCGGCATCCTCATGAACACCGGTGAGAAAATCAAAATCGGCGCCACCACCAAGGTCCCCAATCCCAAGAAGGAAGGCACGACCATGAATCAGACCGCTGTCGAAAAGCTCCCCGGCGCCGTCCCCGCCGCCGACATCGCCAAGGCCTACAAGCTCGGCGAGTGGAACGAATTCGTGATCGTCGCCAACGGCAACCAGCTCAAGCACACCCTCAACGGCATCGTCACGGCCGAAATCACCGACACCGACGCCACCCTCGGCGCCAAGTCCGGCATCATCGCCCTCCAGCTCCACGCCGGCCAGCCCATGACCATCGAGTTCAAGGACCTCTACCTGAAGACTCTGCCCTAATTGGGAGCGCGGGCCGCTGGCCCGCATTTATTTTGGAAGGGGAAAGCTTCCCTGCCGCCACCCACCCAAGCACCGCTACCCGCGTAATTCGTCATTCGTAAATCCATCCCCGTGACTCTCCCCCTCTCCGCTTCTCCCCATCTCCGCGTCTCCGCGTCCCCGCGTCTCCGCTTCGCGGCCCTCGCACTCCTCGCCACGGCCTCCGCCTTCGCGCAGACCAGCGCCCCGTCCTCCGCGCCTGCCGCTCCCACCGCCTCAGCCCCCGCCCCCGCGCGCAATCCCGCCGAGCTCCCCGCCGCCACCGAACCGTCGGATCTGCAGATCGCGCCCGGCTTCAAGGTCGAACTCCTCTACACCGTCCCGAAGGACGAGCAGGGCTCGTGGGTGAGTCTCGCCGTCGATTCGAAGGGCCGTATCACCGCCGCCGACCAGTACGGCTCGCTCTACCGCATCACCCCGCCGCCGCTCGGCTCTGGCCCGGAAGCCAAAGCCAGCATCGAAAAACTCTCCATCGATCTCAGCGCCCTCCTCGACCCCGCGCCCACCCCGCCCCCTGACAAGAAAAAGGACGGCAAGGGCAAAGCCCCCGCGCCCAAGGTCACCGTCGGCGCGCATGGCCTGCTCTACGCCTTCGACAGCCTTTACATCATGGCCGACGAACTCGGCGGCAAAAAAGGTCTCTGGCGCGCCCGCGATACGAATGGCGACGACCAGTTCGACGACATCAAGTTTCTCCGCGAGATGCGGGGCAGCGGCGAGCACGGCCCGCACTCGCTCGTCCTCTCGCCCGACGGCAAGTCGATCTACTTCGCCAACGGCAACCACACCGACGTCCCGAAGAACTTCGAACGCTCCCGCTCCGTGCGCTGGGATGAGGACCACCTCCTCCCGCGCATGTGGGATGCCCGCGGCCACGCCAAAAATAAATTCGCCCCCGGCGGCTACGTAGGTCGCACCGATCCCGACGGCAAGGTCGTCGAGCTCTTCTCCATCGGCTTCCGCAATCAGTTCGACATTGCGTTCGACCAAAACGGCGAGCTCTTCACCTACGACTCCGACATGGAGTGGGATCAGGGCACGCCGTGGTATGTCCCCACGCGCATCAATCACGTCGTCGATGGCGGCGACTACGGCTGGCGCAGCGGCGCCGGTCGCTGGCCCGCCTACTACGCCGATAGCCTCCCCTCCTCCATCGACATCGGGCCCGGCTCGCCCACCGGCACGGTGTTTGGCACCGGCGCGAAATTCCCCGCCAAGTACCAGACCGCGCTCTACGCCTCCGATTGGACCTACGGCACGCTCTACGCCATTCACCTCAAGCCGGACGGCGCGACGTTCCGCGGCGAGAAGGAAGAATTCCTCGCCGGCAAACCGTTCCCGCTCACCGATCTCGTGATCAACCCGAAGGACGGCGCCATGTACCTCGCCGTCGGCGGTCGCAAAACCCAGTCCGCCCTCTACCGCGTGACCTACACCGGCCAAGACAGCACCGCCCCCGCGCTGCCGCCCCCGCCCACCGCCGAGGCCAAGACCCGCCACATGCTCGAGGCCCTGCATGCCGAGGGCACCGGCTCCGAAGCCATCGACATCGCGTGGCCGCACCTCGCCAGCCCCGACCGCTTCGTGCGCTTCGCCGCCCGCGTCGCCATCGAGCGCCAGTTCTCGCTCAACTGGGCCGAGCGCGCCCTCACCGAAAAGAATCCGCAGGCCGCCATCGAGGCGCTCATCGCCCTCGCCCGCGTCGGCGAGAAGTTCTACCAGCCCCGCCTCATCGAGTCGCTCTCCAAGCTCGATCTCGCCACGATCTCCCCGGATCTCCGCCTCCCGCTGCTCCGCGCCTGGGCGCTCACGTTCACCCGCATGGGCAAGCCCGACGCCGCCACCTGCGCGCGCCTCGCCGCGAAGTTCGACCCGCTCTTCCCGCACGCCGATCCGCTCGTGAGCCGCGAACTCGTCTCGTTGCTCATCTACCTCGATTCGCCCACCGTCGTCGCCAAGTCCGTCCCGCTCCTCAGCGTCTCCGAGCCCATCGTGCAGACCCCCGAGCAGCTCGGCGGCGACCGCGTCATCGCGCGCAACGACACCTACGGCAAAGTCGTCAACAGCGTCGGCGATAGCCGCCCCGACCGCCAGCAGATCGCCTACGCCTACGCGCTGCGCAACGCCACCGTCGGCTGGACGCCCAAGCTCCGCGTCGAGTTCTTCTCGTGGTTCTCCCGCACCGCCTCATGGAAGGGCGGCGCGAGCTTCAGCGGCTTCATCCAAAACATCCGCACCGAGTCGCTCGCCAATGTCGCCGACGCCGGCGAAAAGGCCGCGCTCACCTCGCTCTCGAAGCCGCCCGCGCCCACCTTCGCCGCCGGTGCCTTCACGCCCAAGGGCCCTGGCCGCAACTACACCGTCGCCGAGGCCACCGAGCTCGCGCAGGGCAACCTGACGGGTCGCGACTTCGCGCAGGGCAAGGCCCTCTTCGGCGCCGTCGCCTGCACCGTCTGCCATCGCTTCAACAACGAGGGTGGCGGCATCGGCCCCGACATCTCCGGCGCGGGCAATCGCTACAGCGTGAAGGACCTGCTCGAAAACATCATCGAGCCTTCCAAGGTCATCAGCGACCAATACGACAGCCAGCAGCTCGACCTCGCCGATGGCACCACGCTCGTCGGCCGCATCGTGGGCGAGGAAAACGGCGAACTCCTCGTCATGGCCAATCCTTTCCTCCCCGACGAAAAGACCAAGGTGAAAGCCGCCGACGTAAAGTCCCGCAAGACCTACCCGATCTCGATGATGCCCCAGGGCCTCATCAACGGCCTCAACCCCGACGAGCTCAAAAACCTCCTCGCCTACATCCTCTCCGGCGGCAACGCCGACGATAAGATGTTCAAGAAGTAATTCGCCCTCCACTTCGTAAAGGCGCGGCCCCTTTTTCAACGGCCGCACCACGCCAAAGCACGGGTCACAAAGCCCGTGCTTTTTTTTGCGACGGTTGACCCGCGTCGCGTCCTGTCGATCACTCATCTCGTGACTTCTGCGGAACAGACCAAACGCAACTACGAACGCCATCCCTATCCCGGCACCGATCCCAAAAAGATCGTGCGCGAGCGCGGCACCCTGCCGCCGCTCACGTGGATGCAGCGCATCGGACGTCCCGGCCGGCCCTCGCCGCAGCGTGTGCTCGTCGCCGGCTGCGGCACCGGCACCGAGGCCTTTGCCGTGCGCCGGGAATGGCCCGACGCCGAGATCGTCGCCGTGGATTTCAGCCCGCGCACCATTGCCGTCGCCCGCCGAGTGCAGCGCGCCGAGCGCTTGGTCAACCCGATCACGTTTCTCGCCGCCGATCTCACCGACTCCGCCCTCGCCCGCGTCACGGGCGGCGAATTCGATCTCATAACCTGCCACGGCGTCCTCAGCTACATCCCGCAGCCTGATCGCGTCCTCCGAAACCTCGCCACCTGCCTGCGCCCTGACGGCGCCCTGTATCTCGGCGTGAACGGCGAGTCCCACCCCGCGACGCGCCTTCGCCCCTGGCTCGCGAGCTTCGGCCTCGCCGTGGACGAACTGAAAGACGAGCGCCGCCTCCGCACCCTGCTCGGCCTCTGGGACTCGCTCCACGACGACGACCTCGGCGAACTCGCCACCATGTCCACCAGCTATCTCGGCGGCGATATCTGCGGCCCTCATTTCAACAACTGGCCCCTCGCCCAATGGCGCGCCGAGGCCAACCGCTGCGGCTGGGAAGTCGCCGGCACCGCGATCCTCCCCATGGCGCTGCGCCTCGCGATGGAGCGCGACCATCACCGCGAGCTTTTCCCCGCCGGCTGCGCCGACCTCGCCACCACCTTTGACCAAGCCCGGCCCGCCGGTTTCCATCGCATCATTCTGCGGCGCGGGTCCGTCGGCAGCCTCGACCTCCCCGCAGCGCATTCGTCTGCCTCTGCCCTCTGCTGGACCGATTTCTTTTCCATCCGCTTCTCCGCGCCCAACCCACGCCGCATCATCAAAGCCACGCTCCGCTGCCCCGTCTTCGATCTCCGTCTCGAACTTGCTCTCACCTCCTCGCATGCAGCCGCCCTGCGCACGCTCACCGCGACCAAAGTCGCGCCACCCGGTTGGACCAATCTCTGGCAGAAAAACGAAACCTCTCGCCGCACCCTCTGGCTCTTAGCGGCGCTCGGAGCGGTCGCGGTGCGATAAAGTGGCTGCGGCTTCCAGCCGCAGAGTCGCCAAAGCCTCTCGCGGCCAAGGGCCGCAGATATCTCGATCGCACCCAGAAAGCCGTGTCTCGCCTGTCAGTTTTTCTTATACAATCAAAGCTGGTTTTGCCTCACGCCTTAGCCAGAGCCGCGATCACAAATTGATTAAGACTCTCGCCGCGCGCCATCGCCTTCATCGCCGCGCGTTGGTGCAATTCCGGCGAGGCGCGTACGACAAATTTCCCGCTGTACGATTTGCCGGCAGTCGCGGGCGGCAATGCTTTGCCATCGCCCTCAAGTATTTCAACCCACTCTTCCGCGATCTGGCAAAGCTCACGGTAAACATCGGCTTCGTCATCGCCATGGCAACCACCGTGAAAAAGGCCCGGGCAGCGACCGACAAAACATTTATCCTCGTCGGACCAGGTTACGATCTTGAGATAACGGGCGGCTTTGGCCTTTCGTTCGGCGATTTTCATGGGCGTTGTTCTCCTTGAGTTACACTACGGATGGCTTCTTCGATGTCGCGTTGCTGATACGGCTTGGCCTCGCCCTTGTGAACCGAGACGAGGAGTCGGTAGCCGGAGGGATGCTCGTAGTTCCGGTGGCTGCCTTTCCCGCCGCGGTTGACGAATCCCGCGCGGGCGAGATCTATCAGCAGTTGCGCGAGCTTCTTCGGCATGGGAGTATCAAAGTGATACTGCTTCTGCCGTCAAGTGCACGAGCGCACCGCATCCACTCCCTCACTTCACCAGCGCCTGATACATCATCACCTTGAACTTCTGATTCAGATCGCTGCCGCCCGTGGGCCGGAGCTGCGTCATCATCAGCGCGATGATCTTGTTCTTCGGGTCGACGAGATACTGCGGGAAATACGCGCTGCCCCAGCCATACGATCCCGCGCTGCCGAGTTCGCCGTAGTAACCGACGTCCTGCATCACCCAGAAGCCGAGGCCAAAGGCCCCTGTGTCCTGCGCGTACTTCGTGCCCGTGTGATTTTGGTGCATGAGCTCGACCGTCTTCGGCGAGAGCAGGCGCACGCCGTCGAGTTCGCCCTCATTTAAAAACATCTGGAGCAGCCGCGCGTAGTCGCTCGCGGTTGAGAGCAGGCCCGCGCCGCCGGAGAAGCACTTGCGCGGCCCTTTCACGTAGTCGCCTTGGTCGCCGAGCGCGAGCACACCTTTTTCGACGCCATACACCGGCGCGAGGCGCGATACTTTCTCCGGCGGCAAAAAGAAGCAGGTGTCCACCATCTTCAGCGGCTTGAAAATCCGCTCTTCGAAAAACTTATCGAGCGGCATGCCCGAGATCACTTCCACGAGATAGCCGAGCGTGTCCGTCGAGTAACCGTACTGGTAGACTTCACCGGGCTGGCCATTGAGCGGGAGCGAGGCGAGGCGCTTGATCGCGCTGCCGATCGTCTCGTCCTTGTCCGCGAAATACCAGCCGTCGAGCTTCGCCTCTTTATAGACGGCCGCTGCCGGACCCGAGCCGTAAGTGAGTCCCGCGCAGTGCGTGAGCAGGTCGCGAATCTGGATCGGACGGTTCGCCTTCACCGTCGTGAATTTCGTGCCGGGCGGCGACCCCGCCGGCGGCGCGACCGCGACCATCGAGTTCTTAAATTCCGGGATATATTTCGACACCGGGTCGTGCAGCATCAGCTTGCCCTCTTCGTAGAGCATCATCACCGAGGTGGTCGTCACGGCCTTGCTCATCGAGGCGATGCGAAAGATCGCGTCGGTCTTCATCGGCGCGCCCGCCTCGATGTCCCGCATGCCGTAGCCGCGATGACGCACTTCCTTGCCGTCGCGCGCCACGTAGAGCACCACGCCGGCGATTTTCTTTTCGTCCACTTGCGCCTGGATCACCGCGTCAAGCCGCGCCAGTCGCGCCGGATCGAAGCCCGCCGCCGCCGCATTGGGGATCTCCGCCGCCCGCAGCAGCGAGGCCGAAAACACACACAGGGCAAGCGACGCAACCTTCAGCACATGGGGTAGTTTCATGACGCCGCTATCCCAGCCCCGCCGCGCCCCCGCGTCACGCGCGAAATCACCGTGAGCAACCCCCTTGCAGTTCTTGAAACGAATCCCCAAAAAGTGCGTCAGACAAATTAGCCGCGTTGCCTCGCTTCGTGAGGTGGCCGCCCAGCCTCCCTCACCATGAAAAAATCCCGCTCACTACTCGCCGTTCTCGGAGTGGGATTATCGTGCGTTGCGCTCTTGGTGTGGCTGTGGAGTGAAAACCAAAAAACGCTCCGGCAGCTCCGCGACGCCCAGGTGCAGGCCACGCCGCGCTCCGCGGCCGCTTCGCCCATCGCGGCCGATGCGCTCCCGGCCTCGGTCACGTCGCTCGCCGCGTCCGATCCCCGGGTCCGCGCCCTCCTCGGCGCGCTCCAGCGCTCGCTCCTCCGCTCCGATACCCGCGCCAACGAGGGCGTGCTCACCTTTAAGGACGCCGCCGCCTACGCCCGCTTCCTCGCCCGCGCCCAGGCCGCCGGTCTCACCATCCTCGGCGAGATGCCCGGCCTCCGCGCCGTCCGCGTGCGCTACGATTCGCCGACTTCGCTGCTCGACGATCTCGTGAAAAACGCCGCCGACTACGGCGAACTCTCCGCGAATTACCTCGTCGCTATCCCCTCCGGCCCGCCCGCCAAGGAAGACCGCGCCGAGACCAACTCCGTGCCTTTCGGCAATAGCGCGCTCCAGTTTCTCGGCGTCCCCGCCGAGCACTCCGAGTGGGGCAAGGGCGTCACCATCGCCATCCTCGATACCGGCGTGCAGCCCGATGCCACGTTTGGCCAGGGCCGCCTCCGCAGCCTCGACATCGGCTACGGTCTCTCCGCCGGCTCCGGCTCCGATGACGGCCACGGCACGTCCGTCGCCTCGCTCGCCGCCGGCGCCTCGCCCGATGCCCAGGGTGTCGCCCCCGGCGCCAATCTCCTCAGTATCCGTGTAACGGATACGAATGGCGTCAGCGATACCTTCGCCATGGCCCAGGGCATCGTCGCCGCCGCCGATGCCGGCGCCAAGGTCATCAATATCAGCATGGGCGGCTACGCCACCAACGCCGCCCTCGATGCCGCCATCGCTTACGCCGGCGACCGCGGCGCGATCATCGTCGCCGCCGCGGGTAACGATCAGGCCGCCCAGCTCGCGTGGCCCGCCGCCGATCCCCGTGTCATCTCCGTCGGCGCCGTCGATCGCGCTGGCCAGCAGGTCGCCTTCTCCAATTCCGGCGCGCAGCTCTCGCTCACCGCTCCCGGCTACGGCGTGCAAACGGCGTGGCTCAATGGTCAGCGCGTCTACGTCGATGGCACGTCCGCCAGCGCCCCGCTCGTCTCCGGCGCCATCGCCGCCACCCTCTCGTCGAATAGCTCGCTCACACCCCGCGCCGCCGCCCAGGTCCTCACGCGCACCGCCAACGATGCCGGCGCCCCCGGCCACGATGCCGACTACGGCAGCGGCGTCTTGAATCTCGATTGGGCCATGCACCGCGACGACCCCACCTACTGCGACACCGCGGTCTCCAGCCACTACTACGACGCCGCGACCAACCAGATGCAGTTCGTCGTGCAAAACCGCAGCGGCGTCTCCGTCAACGGCCTCTCCCTCAACGTCGCCACCTCCGGCGGCACCAACGGCTCCAACCAGTACTCCATCCCCACCCTCGGCGCCGGCGAATCCTACGTCGCCAGCGTCCCCGTCGATAGCACCGCCCTCAAGTCCGCCGGCACCATCACCTACGTCACCCAGCTTTCCAATCCCCTCGGCTTCCCCGACCGCGCCAATCACAACAACCGCAAGTCGAGCACCCTCAGCGCCCCGCCGCCGACCCCGCCGCCCACGCGGTAAGGTCAAGCCCGACCTCCGGCACCGATCTCACCTCCCGCACTTGTCATTGCGAGGAGCATAGCGACGAAGCAATCCATCTGAATAATTCCAGCGCGCCTCGCGCCCTTGGGCGGACAATTCCCAGTCCGCTCTTTTTCATGCCCACGCGCCGCGACGAGCGCGCACCGGTCAATCGGTTTGCGTTGGGGGCTGTTTGTTAAAGTGCCGTAGGCAAGGTAGGCCGCCAGCTTGCTGGCGCTGGTTCGCTGTCGGACGAGCGCCTGCCAGCAGGCGACCGACCTCGGTGGCGCTCCTTTGACAAACAGCCCCTACCCTCTCCTGCGCGCGGCTGCCGGCCTGCCTCCGATCTTTCTCTTTCCTCTTTCTCTTAATCTTTCTCTCCGCCTGCCATCGCGACTCCACTTGCCCGACCCTCACCGCCCGAGCTGTGGGAGGGGCTTTACGCCCCGACTCCGCCCACCCCTCACCTTCCGCTCCGCTACCTCGCCTCCCCTCCGCTCCTTCAATCTCATCTCCCCACCCCACCCCCGACCCCGGCGCACTTGGACTCACCCTAACCAACCTTAACTCACCCTCATCGCCCCTACCCACCAACGTCTTCCAGCCGCGCCCACACGGCCCCCCCCGCCCACTTCCGCCCATCCTCCACCCGCGTTAAACTTTCAAAGAGCCTCCTTCGACGCCCTCCCACCCTGCCGCCACCTACCGGCCACCCAGCCTATATTTACCTATATTCACCTTAATCAGCCTTGATCGGCTGCTGCGCTCTACCCTCAAACCCCACCCCCATCCACTAGCCCTCCAGGTCACCCTCCAGTTTATCAGCCCTCCTCCCCGGCGTCATCCGCTCCATTGGCTCCATTTGCTCTATTGGGAGAAACTTCACTTTTTTTGCCCGACCGCCGTCTCCTGTCTCCAGTTCGCTCCTCGCACTCTCTCTCGCACTACGCCTCGCGCGCGCTCACTCGCACTCCGCCTCACCGCCCCTCGCGCGGCCCGCCCTCCCGCCCTGCCACACCCCATTCTTGCCACCCGCTCCCAGGTGAGCACAGTGCCCTTTCCCCTCGGCGCATACCCCCTTCCCTCGGCGCCCACCCCTTTCGCGCGCCACCCCACCCCGCCTCTTCCCCATGCCCACTCCCCGCCCTTCCCGCACCCTCTCGCCTGCCGCGCCCCTCTCCGGCCCCCGCCTCGTCGCCCGCTTCTCCGCCCTCCTCACTTTCACCCTCACTCTCACTTTCACTGCTTCCCCTGCCCACGCCCAAGCCCCCGGCACGATCTCCGTCCAGCTCCAGGACTACGCCGCGCTGCCGCTCAGCGGCACGCTCACCGCCACCGCCGACAACGCCCCCTATGCCGCGCGCGTGAATTTCCTGCGCGAGGAGCCGGGCGGTGGCCTCAACCGCCTCTGGGTCTGCGACCTCAACGGCAAGCTCTACCTCCTCGATCAGACCACGAAGCAGTTCACCACGTATCTCGATTTCCAGCGCAACACGTCCGAGCTTCCCGGCGCGACGGGCCTCTTTCCCGCCTTCACGCGCGCCGCCGGCTACGCCAACGGTCTCGTCACGTTCCAGTTCGACCCCGAGTACCGGGCCGTCGGCTCCCCCCACTACGGCAAGTTCTACACCGTCCACATCGAGACCGATACCAATGACGGGGCCGCCTCGCGCCTGCCCAACGCCTCCGCGTTTCCCGGCTTCACCAACGCCGCCACTTACACCGCGACCAACGTCAACGAGGCCCCCGGCACCGACAACACGAGCACGCGCCAGGCCGTCTTGATTGAGTGGCAGGATACTAACCCCACCGACACCACGTTCCAAGGCACCGCGCGCGAACTCCTCCGCATCGAGTTCAATGGCCGCATCCACCCGATGGGCGACCTCCTCTTTAATCCCCTCGCCACCACGTCCGCCCATCCCGACTGGCGGAAAATGTACATCGCCGTCGGCGACGGCGGCGCCGGCGAGCAAAACAACCCCACCCTCCACCCCACCCCGCAGCGCCTCGATACGCTCCAAGGTAAAATCCTCCGCATCCTCCCCGACGCCCTTACCTCCGGCGCGCTCCGCTACACCATCCCCGCCGATAATCCTTTTGTTGGTTCCGCGCTCTCGCCCACGCCGCGCGGCGAGATCTACGCCTACGGTTTCCGCAACCCTCACCGTATTTCGTGGGACGCCGCCACCAATCTCCTCATCGCCACCGATATCGGCTACCACTCGTGGGAGGAAGTAAACATCGTGCACCGCGGCGCCAATCACGGCTGGGCCGACCGCGAGGGCACCTACGTCTACACGCCCGCGAGTGGCCTCGCCAACACCGCCCTCCCGGCCAACGACGCCACGCTCGGCCTCGTGTATCCAGTTATCCAATATCCACACAGCCCCGCCCTCGGCTTCGGCGACGCCATCGCCGGCGGCTTCATCTATCGCGGCACGCGCATCCCGGCCCTCACCGGCAAATACATCTTTGGTGACATCACCACCGGCCAGCTCTTCTGGGCCCATGTCCCCGATCTCATCGCCGCCGACGATGGCAACCCCGCCACGCTCGCCCCGTTCTACCGCGTCGAGCTCCTGTGGACCAATCCGCGCAACCCCACCGCCGGGCTCCAAGCCTACGACCGCGCCTACGAGATCGTCGCCAGCGAATACCACGCCCGCGGCGGTCCCGATACCGACCTCCCCGGCTCCGCCACCGTCTCCGATCTCACCGGCGGTGGCCGCGCCGATATCCGCCTCGCCGTCGATGCCGCCGGCGAGCTCTTCCTCACCAGCAAGAGCGATGGCATGATCCGCTCCCTCACCGCCGCCCCCGCCCCGGCCACCGCGCCCGTCATCACCAAGCAGCCATCCGCGCAGCTCATCGCCACGGGCCACACCGTCGCCTTCACCGTCGAGGCCACCGGCGCTTCCTCCTACCAGTGGAAGCGCGGCAGCACCGCCCTCCCCGGCGCGACCAATGCCACGTTTACCCTCACTAACTCCGCCACCGCCGACACCGGCAGCTATACGGTCGATGTCACCAATCCCACCGGCACCACCACGAGCGCCGCCGTCGGCCTCACCGTCATCCCCGCCGCCGAGCCCGGCTACATGACGAATCTCTCCATCCGCTCCGCCGCCGGCACCGGCGCGCAGACGCTCACCGTCGGCTTCGCCCTCGGCGGCCCGCTCGATGCCACGTTCGACCGCGAGTTGATGATGCGCGCCGTCGGCACCTCGCTCAATCGCTTCGGCCTCACCGGCACCCTCCCCGATCCCAAGGTCACCCTCTACAGCGGCACCAGCACGCGCGCCTTCGCCGACAACTATTGGGAGGGCCTACAGCCCACCGCCACCGATGGGTTCTCCGCCCGCTTCGGGGCCTTCCCGCTCACCACCGGCTCCCTCGATGCCGCCCTCGTCCTCTCCACCCTCACGCGCGGCGCGTACACGATTCAAGCCACCAGCGCCGTCGCCGGCCAATCCGGCATCGTCCTCGCCGAGGTCTACGATCTCGGCACCCCCGTCGGCCGCGCCCGCCAGCTCACCAACGTCTCCGCGCGCACCACCGCCGGCATCGGCGACAATACCCTCATCGCCGGCTTCGTGCTGAGCGGCTTCACCGCGCGCACCGTCCTCATCCGCGCCGCCGGCCCCGCCCTCACCGCCTTCGGCGTCCCCGGCGTCCTCGCCGATCCCAAGCTCACCCTCTTCAACAGCGCCTCGGTCAAACTCGCCGAAAACGACAACTGGCAAACCAGCGCCGCCCTCGTCGACACCTTCGCCTCCGTCGGCGCCTTCGATTTCACCGCCCGCTCCAAAGACGCCGTCCTCTACCTCACCCTCCCCCCCGGCGCCTACACCGCCCAAGTCACCGGCCCCACCACCGGCATCGCCCTCGTCGAAGTCTACGTGCTGCCGTAAACGCACCCTCCCGCCTCAAGGCTGTGGGAGGGGCTTTACGCCCCGACTCAGCACTTCCCCATCGTCCACGCCACCGCCCAAACGACACCAGTAACTGATGAGGTTTTGAATCTCCGGTAGCTACAAGCATGAGCGAATGGCGATTTGGCTGTCGTCCCAACATCAACCGTCGTGGGCCGTACACTCCGCCGTCACGCGCGGTGTTGTTCGCCTTCATTGTCCTCCGCAATCTGCGGCGATATCCCGTATCCCCTTGCCACCCCTGCGCGTCCTGCGCCCTTGATGCCTCCCGCTTCCTATCTCCCTTCGCGTCCGTGGTGGCAGAAGATCGATCCCCGCAGCAGCCTCACCGCGCGCGCCGTGTATATCGTCAGCGGTACCGCGCTTATTTTCGTTCTCATCGTCGCGTGGATCAGCGGCGCCCTGCTGCAGCGCCAACTCACTAAGCAGCTCGGCAGCGCCTTCGAAAATCTCGCCTTCCAAGTGGGCGACAAGCTCGACCGCACCGTCTACGAGCGTTACCGCCAGCTCCAGTTCACCGCTTCGCTGCCCCCTTTCCGCACGCCCTCGGCTCCCGCCGCCGAGCGCCAGGCCCTCATCGAGAGTCTGCACGATGCCTCGACCGATTACGCGTGGATCGGTTTTGCCGACTCCACTGGCGTTGTCCAAGCCTCCTCCCAACATCTCTTCGAACAGGAAAAGGCCAACGGCTACGGGTGGTTTGCCGGGGCGCAACGCGGTCCCTATGTCGGCACCTTGCGCGCCTACCCGGAATTCTCCGCGCTCTCCGTCAAGCCCGGCGCCGACGCTCCGCGCTTCCTCGATGTTGCCGTCCCCGTCGCCACGCCCAACGGCCAGCCCCTCGGCGTCCTCGCCGCGTTGCTCCGTTGGGATTGGGCGCGCGAAGCCCAACTCTCCGTCATCCCGGAGATCTCCCGCCGCGACCGCATCGGCGTCACCGTCTACACCGCCGGCGGCGACGTCATGCTCGACTCCGATGGCTCCGGCTGGACCGAGCCGCCCGAGCCCCCGCTCAACGCCTCGCCCCGCCGCGCCGCCCGCGAAAACTTCACCGAGACCATGCCCAACGGTGCCGTCTATCTCACCGGCTACTCGCGCAGCCGCGGCTTCCGCGAGTATCGCGGCCTCGGTTGGCTCGTCGTCGTCCGCCAGCCCGTCGCCAACGCCTTCACCGCCGTCCAGGAACTCCGCGTGAGCATCGTCCGCTCTGGCCTCGGCCTCGTCGTCCTCCTCGCCCTGGTCGCCGGTCGCCTCGCCTCCCGCATCGAGCGCCGCCACCGCGCCATCACCGTCGCCGCCAACCGCATCGGCGAGGGCGACATCGTCACCCTCATCCCCCGCCCCCAAGACGACACCGACCTCGCCCGCATGTGCACCGCCCTCGACCGCATGGTCACCGACTTCCGCACCCGCGAAGAAGCCCACGAGCAAACTAAAAACCCCGTCCCAACCGTTCCTAAAGCGGACTAGCAAGCTGCCTCAACGGAGCGGCGGTTTCCCAACCGCCGTGGGCTATCACCCAATATCCAACGCAGAACTCCCACCGGCGGTCCAAGCCCGACCGCGGAATCACTAACCATCATCCACTCTTCCCTCTCTTCCCGGCCTTCCCGGCCTTCCTGTTCAAAATCCCGCAATCCGATTTTCGTGTCTTTCGCGTCTTTCGTGGTTAATAAAAATCCGTTGTTCGCGTGTCTTTACGCCGCTTCTCGGTTTGTCGGTTTTGATCCGTATCTGTGTTCATCCGTGTCCATCTGTGGCTAAAAAGTGATTTTTCATCTGCATCGAAGGATCACTTCCGCCCCGCCTTCCATGTCTTATACGCATCCAGCGCCCCGATGCCCCACGTCCCGTACCACGCGTAGCCTTTCCGCCGCTCATTCGTGAGCTGCCCGAAAACGTAGTGGATCATCCGGTCGCGTTCGCCGAAGAGCGCCTTGCCCGTGTCGATTTCGTAGAGCCGTGCCCAGAGCAACGGCGCCCCCGGCCGCGCCACCACGCCCATGCCCTCCGTGTCGTCGCGATTCGCCGCGAGATCGTGCAGCGCCATGCGTTGCAGCCACGCCACGCCGGACTCGATTGAAGTCACCAGCGCCGGCGAAGGATTCGGCACCGTCATTAAAAACTGCAGGAGATGCGCGCTCTCATTCGAGCATTCGCCGATGGGCTCGAAATTCCGCGCCGCGCACGGCTTTAGCGTCAGCGCATCGTGCTGCTGACCCCACACCGTGAGTTGTCCATCGGTTCGCCGGATCTGCATCGCGAGCACACATTGGATCCCGCGCTCCACGCGCCGGCCCGCCTCCGCCGCGAGCGTCGGCGGCACAAACGCATACTCCGCCCGCCCCGCGTTGATGTCGCGGAGCAATTCGAGGATATGCTCCATCGCATCGTCGTTCAGCGTAATCGCATCGTGATAGCCGCCCACCAGCGGATAGATCTGCGGAAAGCCGCCATTCGGAAACTGCGCCGCGAGGATGTAATCCAGCCCGCGCATAAACGCCCCGCGCCACGCCCGCGCGCGCTCACTGTCCGCGCCCGCCGCCCGCATCACATACGCGAGGTAGCGCAGCTCGTTGATCGTGGAATCGTTGTCAAAAGTCCCGCAGGCCCACGCATCGAAGTGACTGTCCTTCTCCTCGCGCAACCGTGAGTAGTCGCCGCTCTTTACCCAGCCTCCCGCCACCGTCTGCCAGTTCACCACGCGATCCGCCACCGTCTGGGCGTCCTCCGACCCATACCACTCCGCGGGCGCTTGGAGGCGCAACCCTTGGCTGTGATGCGAGGGAATCGGCGGCCCCTCCACGCGCGCGAGCGTCACTTTCTCCACGACATTGCGCCCCGGCATCTTCGCCGCGCGCTCGGTCGATGCCGCCCAATACGCCAGCCATGCCGGCCGCTCCGTGATCGGCAGCGCCGCGATGCGCTGCTCCGTCACCGGCAAAAATTGATCCGCCGGCCAAGGCCGCGGCGCATCCGCCGCCAGCGCCGCTGCACACAGCGCCACCGAAGCCACGACACACTGAAAAACGCGCGAGGGGTTCATGCAAAAATCTCTCTTGGGGTTACCCCTCCTGACGTCCGCCCCAGAAATTTGATGCGCCCAATCCCCTATCTTTCTCTTTCCTCTTTCTCTTAATCTTTCTCTCTTTCCCCACCTCCACCCGCCACCGGCTGCGCCGCCTTAAATGGACTCCGCTCCGGCGCCTCCGCGTGCGGGATCGCCCCGAGCACCCCACGCAGCATCCAATTCATCGCCGGCACGCGGTGCCGCATCCACACCTGCATCGGCTCCGGCTTCGCCCCCAGGCCCGCTTTTGGCTCCAGCGCCGTGCGCCCCAGCGAGAGCCGCCGGCACTTCCACGCAATCGCATCCGCGATGGTCGCGTGCAGCAGCTGCAAATAAATCGGCAACCCTTCGTCCGCCGCCGCGCGGTCAAAGCCAATATAGTACCCGATCGCCGTATCGCCATCGCGCAGCGTCGTCACGAAGCCGATGATTGCCTCGCCGCGCCGCACCACCGTGCAGCGAAAATCCGTCCCCGCCGTGCGCGCCAGCTCCGCGAAATACGCCGGCCGCAGCGTCACCAGCCGCACCGAGGCATTCCCCTGCACCGCGAGGTACAGCGCATGCAATCGCTCCGTCGCCGCCGTGAGATCAGCGAGTGTTTCCACGGTGCAGCCCGCGGCCGTGAGCTTCTTCACCTGATCCTTCACTTTGCGCCGATACTTCGCATCGAGCGCGGCGAGGTAGTCGTCGTAGGTCTTCCACGCCGGGTCGAGCGCGAGCACCATATTCGGCTCCGTCTCCATCGCGCGATACGAGAATCGTTTCAACGCCTCCGCGCCCGCCTGCGCCGCCGTGAAATCCTTCACCATCACGAAATCCGCCTGCCCCGTCAGTTTCTCCGCGCGACGAATCCGGTACAGCGCCTCCGCCACCGCCGGCCACAGCGCGGCGGCTTCCTCGCCCGGCGCAAACGCGATCCCGTGAAAGCCCCACGAGAGCAAATTCCCTGCGACCATCAGCCGCTCTTTCAACCCCGCCCGCGCCGTGCGCGTCGCTGGCGACAACACCCGCCGCAGCAGGCTGCGTTTCTGAGCCTTCGCCACCGCCGGGTCGCGTTGCAGCCGGTCGCCCGTCACCGTCACGATCTGCACCGCCACGATCGCAACCGGCGTCGCGTCGCGAAAAATCATCGCGTACCGCGGCTGCACATTCTCCGGTCCGTGCTGCTCGATCACGCGCAACACGTCGCGCCGCAAAAACACACTCCCATGCGCCGCCACCGCATCCCACCGCGCCGTATCCACATAGTCGATGCGATCCGCCAGCACGAAGCCAAACGCCGTCGGCCGGTGCCGCTCCTCATGCCGCGCCTTCAAATCGCTCAAACGGGCTTTCAATCGACGAAGCGGATTACGTGAAGGCATAACGCCAGACCCTGCCCCCAACCCCCACCCACGTCAAAACCGTAGAGGTAGGAGCCTGCTCGCAGGCGACGGGCTAAGACAGCCGAAGTCACCCGCTATCCCATCGCTCTTACACTCCGCTCTTTCTCTTTCCTCTTTATCTTAATCTTTCTCTCAGCCGCCGCCAGGCGGCCTTCTGGCTCATTCCCCCTCTCGGTCCCCTCACGCGCCTTTACACCATCGCCTCTCGCACTGCCCGCCTCTCATTCGTGTTCATTCGTGTCCATTCGTGGTTCCACTGTCGGTTCTTCGTTTGCTCCCGCCGGGGCTTCACCTTCGCCCGCCCGCTCCGCCTGCCTCGCATCCCCCAGCGCCCATCGCCGCCGCCGCTCCACCGCGTCTCGTTCGCGCCGCGAGGGCTGTGACCACGGTTTCAGCGTCGGAATTAAATCCTTCAGCGTCTCGCGCGCTGGCGACGACGCCAGATACTCAGCCGCCTCCGCCTTCTTCCCGCGCGCGCACAGTCCCGCGTATACGTGCAACTCAAACTGCAGTTCCACCTGCGCCCGTTCGTCCTGCAGCCCCAGCGCCGTCATCAAAAACATCAGCGCCTCGATCGTGGAAAACCGATCGTCCGCCGCCTGCGAGCGCAGCCAGTACCGACTCTCCCCCGTCATCGGCAGGCTCACGCGTCGGCCCCACGGCTCGACCACGCGCAACATGCTCGTCGACTGAATCCACGTCCCGTCGAGCATCAGCACTTGCACCTTTGAGGGCGGCATCGCCGCTGGCAGTTCCTCCCCGGTCGGGTGTAAAATCCACAGCTCGCGCCCCGGCTGCACCACGTCTTCGCGCGCCAACGGGCGCTCTTGGCGAAACACATGCAGCCCCGTCCCCGCCATCACGCGATTGATCAGGTGCCCCGTGCTGCTCGGCCGCCACGCCTCCATGTGGTGCATCAGCACATCCACCTTCAGCGCGCTCTCCACCACGCGATGCGCCTCGCACACGCACCAGCGCGGCGCCAAACGGCACAGCTCACACCGGGGACTCTTTTTAAAAACGACGCTTCTCGCCATGAAGCCGCCCATCAAAACACCCCGCCCCAATCCGCGCGAGGGTAAGTTTACTACGTGGTAGCGCCAAGGTTCGAAAACTGTGGGAGGGGCTTTATGCCCCGACCTGGCAGCTCTCGCCATTCGTCGGGGCATAAAGCCCCTCCCACAGCTACAACCCCATTCATCAGCGCACAAAAAAACCGCGATGCAGGCCTGCGCCCACATCGCGGTTTGAATTAAAAATAGAAATGCGATTTCGCCGTGAGCGGTCGCTTTCCGAACTCAGACCTTCGCCAGCGACTTCTCGATCTGCGGCACC
Source organism: Opitutaceae bacterium (assembly GCA_965227745.1). Lineage (GTDB taxonomy): Bacteria > Verrucomicrobiota > Verrucomicrobiia > Opitutales > Opitutaceae > GAS368. Next base: position 3,463,100 of record OZ245769.1, read on the forward strand.
GTGAACTCACCGCGACCGACCCGCTTGCGGATCGGGCAGTTGTTCGCGGCGTCGGTCACGACTTGGTCCGAGTGCGAGACCATCTCGGTCTTCGCATCGACCTTGAGCAGCGGTCCGACGATCGGCTTCGTCTTGTCGAGGTCGACTTCGTTGGCCTTGAGGTGATCGAGCATGCGCCAGTAGGCGTCCTTGGTCGCGAGATCAGAAGCGACGGCATCGGCGAGCTGCACATTGGCCTTTTCCGCGCCGGAGAGGTACGAGATATTGGCCAGATGGCAGAGCGAGGTGGAGTAGTGGCCTTCCTCGAGGAGACCGTGCGTCACCTTGCGGGCCTTGATCGCCGCGATCCAGTTCTTGCGGTGCGCACCGTTGTCGGAGCCCTCAAAGGCCTCGAGCTTCTTGCCGTCATTGTCGTAGGCGATGGCGCCGCCGTTTTCGGCGATATTGATGTAGCCGTGTTCGCACTGGGCGACGACGCCGACGGACGATTTGCGATAGACATCCATCGCCTTCATGCCCGCCTTGCGACCGAGGCCGCGCACTTCGAAGATGAGCGGCGCGGTGCCGAAATCCAAGACCGAGACGAGCGTGTTCGGGGTCTCCGCGTCGTCGCGGTAACCGAAACGACCACCGAAGCTCATGACGCTCTTCGGCAGGCCCTGCGCGCCGAGCATCCAGCGTGCGACGTCCATCTGGTGGATGCCTTGGTTGGTGATGTCGCCGCCACCGTAATTCCAGAACCAGTGCCAGTCGTAGTGGATCGGGCCCTTCGGGCCGTTGCGCGTCGAGGGCTTCAGGTCGGCGGGACCAGTCCAGAGATTGTAATCGATGCCAGCGGGCACGGCTTGCTCCTTGCCATCGTGCATGCCGATGGAGTCGCGGGTCTTGTAGCAGGTGCCGGTGACCCACTTGATCTTGCCGAGCTTGCCGGCACGGAGCGCGGCGATGGCATTCATGATCTGCTCGGAGGATCGGTTCTGCGTGCCGATGAGCGCGATGTTCTTCGAATACTTCTTCGCGGCCTCGACGGCCTGGCGGCCTTCCCAGATATTGTGGGAGAGGGGCTTCTCAACGTACACGTCCTTGCCCGCCATCAGCGCGGCGATGGTCATGATCGAGTGCTGGTGATTCGGCGGCGCGAGCACCACGGCGTCGATATCTTTGCTCTCAAACATCTTCCGGTAGTCCTTGTACTCGGCGACCTTCAGGCCGGCGTCCGTCGCCGCCTTGCGGCCTTTGGCGAGCACCGCATCGTCCACGTCGCAGATCGCGGCGAGCACGGCGCCGTCGAGCTTGCTCTTGTGGCCGGGGAGATAGTTCTGGAGGTGGCCCATGCCTTGGGCATTGAAGCCGACGATGCCGATGCGGATATCGCCATTGGCGCTGCCACCGGTGCCGACTGCGCCATAGAGGCGGCTGCCCGCGAGATAAGCCGCGCTGCCACCGAGGAGCGAGGTCTTGAGGAAGTCTTTACGTGTCCAGTTTTTCATTGGGGGCTGAGGGGATGGTTAATTTGAGACGAAGCGGGGTAACGTCGCCGCCAGACGAGGGGAATGGGGCAAAGGAAACGAATAAAAATTTGTTCACAAGCCCCGCTGGAGGTCAACACCGACCTGCGAGGGACTACTTGGTTACTTCTTTAGATGGAGATCGGCAAACGTGAAGAACGCCGACCAGTCCGATGGCGTGATCGTGTGGCCGCCCGTGTGATAGTGAAACCCCAGCGCGCCCGTCACCAGCGGCGTGTCGAGCGGTGGGAGGGTGGTGGTGCCGAGGTCCTTTTTGCCGAGCAGGCGGTACACCGGCCCCGCCGCGACCTCCGCCAAAAACTCCCCGTGCGGGTCCGCCCACAGATCCAGCGTGCCGCCGGTGATGAAGACCGGGCGCGGCGCATTCAGCGCGATGATCGTGTGGGTGTCGACCGGCAGGTCATTCCACCGGCCCGCGTACTTCGGAAAGGTCGACACGAATTGCCAGGGGAAATTCTGCGCCATGTCGTCGAGCGATTCGCCGAAATCCCGCCGCGCCAGCGACGATCCCATCTCGCCCGCACAACTCGAAAACACCAACGCAAACCGCGGATCGCGCGCCCCGGCCCACAACACCGTCTTGCCCAGCCGCGAGTGCCCGACGAGCGCCACGCGTGTCCCATCCACCGCCGCATCCGTCTGCAAATAGTCGAGCACCCGGCTCGCGCCGTACGCCCACGCGGCGATCGTGCCCCACTCTCCCGCCGCCGGCTTCGTCTGGCCCTCCGCATACGCCAGCGCCTGCAATCCTGCGGTGTTCGTCGTGGCCGCATCCGGCTGAATCTCCGTGTAGCGCACCGACGCATAACCATAGCCGCGCGCGAGAAACTCCGCCACGGGACCCGCATCCTGAATCGCGCGCCGCGCCGGCGGAGGCGGCGGCGTGTACCCCGCTGGATCGCCAAACAGCAATTGCAGTACGACGGGCACCGGCCCCGTGGCCTTGGCCGGCGTGAAGAGCACGACATTCACCTTCACCGCTTTCGCGCCGTCACCGAAAGTCACCACGACGTGCTTCTTCACCGCCGTCCCGTCCATCGCCGCCGGCTCGGCCTCCACCACCGCAAAGTTCGCTTTCGGTGCGCGCTCCGGCACGCGGCCATAGATTTCCTGTTCGTAAATGCGAACGAGTTCCGGCCGCCGCTGCTCCATCCAAGTCTTCGCGTCGCGCACCGCCTGGCCGTTATTCAACACCAGCGGATCGGGGAGCGTGTAGGTGCCGACCTTTGCCTCATCGTAGTTCGAAGCATGCCCCGTCGCCGCATAGCGGATCGGATTCCCGTTCGCGTCCTTCGTCGGCCGCGCCGGCGTGGCGTTGGCCCCCACCGCCGGCGTCGCCGCTGCCCCCGCAGCTTCGGCCGCGGCACTGCGCGGTGTGGCACTCAAAATGAGTCCAGCCGCGGTCGCGGCGTAAACCGACCGAAAATAAAACCAGCGTGGGGCGCGCAAGCTCATGGGGTATCGGCAAAGATACGTGTCCGCATCCCAAACGCCACTCACAATTTCCCAGACCCGAGGGTTTGTCTCCGTGCCCCTCTGTGACTCCTCCGTGCCCTCTGTGACAAAAATCCGCGCCGCAATTCCCACCCCTCTCTCACCCTCAGCCCTCCCTCAGTCCCTGACTCCCTCCCTACTCACTCCCTCACTCCACCACTCCCTAACTCCCTCAATCCCTTATTCCCTCCCCCCTCACTCCCCCTCATTCCCCCATTTCCTATCCCCCCCCCCCCTCAAATCACGCCGCACAGCGCTGCCCGCCTAGTTGACCCGCTCCCGCCGCGCGTTTTGATCATCGCCCACACCCCGCGCGCCCTCGCCGCAAAAACCGCCCATGAAATTCGAGCACTTCGCCCTCAACGTCCCCGATTGCCGTGCGCAGGCCGCGTGGTACGTCGAGCACGTCGGCTTCGCCGTCGCCCGTCGCCGCGAAGACGCGCCCTTCACTCACTTTCTCGCCGATGAAACCGGCCGCACCGTCGTCGAGCTCTACTCGAATCCCAAGGCCCCGATCCCCGACTACGCCGCCGCGCACCCGCTGTGCTTTCACCTCGCCGTCGTCGCCGCCGACGCCCAAGCCGAGCGCGCCCGCCTCGAAAAAGCCGGCGCCACGCTCTTCCTCGAGGAGCCCCAGCCCGATGGCACCCTCCTCATCATGCTGCGCGATCCATGGGGCGTCCCGCTCCAGCTCTGCCAGCGCACGAAACCATTTCCGATGCCATGATCCCTCGGCGCATTCACCGTTCGCTCGGCCCTCTCGTCGGCGTGCTCGCACTGCTTGCCCTCGGTCTCGCGCACTCGGTCGCACACGCTGCCTCCGCTGCCACCACCGTCGCGAATCGTGACGGCGCCACCACCGCAGCGAACGCCGCTCCGTGGACCGAACGCACCGCGCGCGCCCTCGCGCCCGTCGCGCTGCCCGACCTGCCCGACACCCTCCAGCGCGCCACCGAAATCCTCCCGCTCCTCGGCGCCGCCGTTCACGCCGACATCTCCGCGCCCGACTCCACCGCGTGGGCCGCGCACCCGCTCCTCGGCAACTCCCTCTCCGCCTACGCGAAAAACACCGGCCGCGACCCGCACCAATTCGAGACCACCGAAGCCGCCGCCCGCCGCATCCTCGCCGCCACCAAACCCACCGGCCAACCCGCCGAGGTCACCGCCCGATGGTTCGACGACACCGCGACCGCTCTCCTCGCCGTCGCCCGCGCCGCCGAGGCCATTCCGGGCGCGAGCCGCTCGCCCGGTTTCGACCACTCGCTCCAAGAAATAAAAATCCTCGCCCACCTCTCCCGCTTCCACGCCCGCCGCCTCCTCGCCGCCATCCACTACAATCTCTTCCTGCGCGGCCAGCGCCTCGCCGAACTCTACGCCGCCACCCTCGATTCGCGCACCTGCCTCGAGCTCTGGCGCGACCTCGTCACCGCCGCCGGCGACCGCCCGGAGTTCACTTTCCCCCACGGCACCGCGACCGTGACCCTCCACCCCGCCTGGCGCGAAGAGCTCGCCCGCCTCACCTTCGACGTCACCGATCTCGAAGCTCAATGCTGCCCGCCCGACGAAGCGATGCTGCAGGAAAAAGTGTGGACGCCTCCGGGTAAGTGATCCCAACGGACAATTGCATTTGGACTGTCGAGGCGAGGAGCGCAGCGACGAAGCCATCCATCTAAATCAGCCCCGCGCGTTTCGCGCTTCGTAAAGTCCAAACGCTACAGAACGTTGGTCCGATAACCCGCCACGAAACCCAAAACTTCCCGACCTTACCGATCTTCCTGTTCAATTCTTCCGCGATAATCTTCGCGGCGCTCTGCGAAACCACACCGGCCCTTCGCGCCTCTTCGCGCTCTTCGCGGTTCACTCATTCTTCTCCGCATTCAATCTTCGCCGCCGCCCTCACGGCCCCGCCACCCGCTGCAATTTCTCCGCCGCCAGCGCCTCCGGCGTCACGCGCATCGCGCGGATCGAGCCCTTGAACCAGTGGATCAGGTTTTGCCGGACCCCGAGCGAAAGTTTCCCCGCGCCCATCGGCCCAAAGTCCACCTCGCCCTGCAGCTCCTGCACGCCATCCACGAAGCTCGTCATCGTCTTCCCATCATAGCGCAGCGCCACCCAATGCCACGTATCGGTGGGGTGGATACGCTGCGGGTCGATTAGGGTCCTTCCGGCCTTTCCCGGCTGCATTAAAAAGGTATCGAGCCACCAGCCGCCCTTGCCATTCAGCCTCGTCTCGAGGAGCGCCCGCGCGGCCGCCGCATCTCCCGCGTGCCAGAAGCGCTGCTCCGTGGGCCCACCCTCCGCCGGTCGGATCAACACCTCGATCGTAAACGCCCGCAGCCCTTCCAGCGGATTCTTCGGCACCAAGATTCCATCGCGCACGCCATCGAAGCTCACGGCTCCATCTCCCACCTTGGGCGCGCCGATCACTTCGGTCGCCATTCCGCCCACCTTCGCCGGGTCGCTGATGGTCCAATGGAGCGGCGCGGCGTCGGCCGCCCGCGAGACCGGGCCCGCTAGCACCAAAAGTCCCATCCAAACCGCCGCCAGCCATTTTAAAATAGGAACTGCGCTTCGGGGTAATGACACCCCTGCATCCTGTGCGCTCCCTCGCCGAACCGCGAGAGTCATTTTACCCTGCGATGAGTGTTCATCCCTCGCCCGCAACCGGATTCGCTCAGTCCGCTCCGCCCGTGCGACTTTCCTATTCAAACCTCCTGCGCGCGAGACGCGAAGCGACAGCGTGAGTGGCGGGCCCCGGCTCAGCCCGTTTTCGCTCCCCGGATTTCTTCCAGCTTCCGCGCGTGTTGCGTGAAGCCGTCGATCACGCGTTGAAAATCCGCGCGCACGTCCGCCGGCAGCATCGCATCCTGCGCGCGCTGTTCCGCGATTTTCCGCGCCGGCTCGAGCGGCGCGTTCAACTCCGCCTCGAGTTCGGAGATCACGCGGCCCTTTTCCGCGGCCACGACCGCCCGCGCCTCATTGCGCAACGCGATTTGCGCATCCGCGAGCGAGGCGAGGTCGCGCAGCGTGGCAAAGTCATCCGAGGTCCATTGCCGCGGCTTGCCATCGATGGCGCACAGCGAGCCGATGGTGACACCTTTCACGCGAATCGGCATGCCGAGGTAGGCGACCACGCCCAGTTCCGAGACCGCGAGATTATCGCGCACCAGCGCTTCCTGCCGCGCATCGTTTACCTGCAGCGGCATCTCGCTCAGCACCACGTGCTGGCAGAATGAATGCGTCAGCGGCGTCTCCTGCCGGGTGGCCCACGGCTCCGCCAAGCCCATCTGGCTCTTGAAATACTGGCGGTCGAAATCGATGAGCGACACCAGCGCCACCGGCACTTTCAACAAGCGGCCGACCATCGTCGTCAGCTTTTCGAAATGCTCTTCCTTGGGCGAATCGAGCAGGCCGGTCGCGCGCAGCGCCTGCACATTTCGGGACGGAATCTGACAGGCGAGAGGCGAGGAACCATTCATGCGAGGTGGAGCAGTAAAATGACCGCCGCGTAATCGACAACTCAAAGCCACCCGAAAAACGCGCGCGCCGCCGCGCCTCCATCCCGCGTTTCCCCCGCTTCCTGTCATTTCCCGGCGACTTGGTCCCAAACGCACTGCGGCTTTCACCGTTTTCTCCACGTTCCCGGCCATGAAACCGCTTCGTCCTTTCAGCTCCCTGCTCTCCCGTTTGCTCCTCCTGGGCGCCGGCACCCTCGCGCTGGTCTCCATCGCCCGCGCGCTCACGCCTGAGCTCACCGAGGGCCCCTTCTATCCCTTCAACGCCAGCCAGACCCTTCCGCCCCTCATCGAGCGCGACAACGACCTGACCCACTTCGCCGGCTCCAAGGCCTCCGCGCCCGGTAAACTCTTCTTGCTCTCCGGCAAAGTCCTCGACCCCGCCGGCAAGCCCGTTGTCGGCGCCACCGTCGAGCTCTGGCAGACCGACGATGGTGGGGTGTACTACCATTCTGGAGACAACAAAATCGCGTCGCTGGACAAGTCGTTCCAGCACTTCGGCGAAACCAAGACCGCATCCGACGGGTCGTACGCTTTCCGCACCGTGCGCCCCGGCCTCTACACCGGCCGCATCCGCCACTTCCATTTCAAGGTGAAGCTCGACGGCAACACCGTGCTCACCTCGCAATTTATCTTCGAGGATCAGCGCGCGGAATTTTCCCGCGATGGCGTCACCGCCTCCCTCTCCGGCGCCGCCCTCGAATCCATCGTGCTCGCCCCTCAGTCCGGCACCGATGCCGATGGCGCGACCGCGCTCCTCGCCACCAAGGATATTTCCATCGATCCCGCCGCGCGCTCCGCCGAGGGCCGCGGCCCCGGCGGACCCGGTGGCCCCGGCCGTCGCGGTCGCCCATCCGGTCCCGTGCCAAGCGGCGCGCCACGCTAAGCGCGTCTTATTTTCCAGCATCCCTGCCGCCGCGAGGCGGCTACGTCCCACGATCACCGCGGCCGCTGATCGGTCGCGCCAGCCCTGCTATCACTAAAATATGAACGTCTCGTTGTCTCCTGCTCCCGCGCTCTTCCCCCGGAAAGCCGCGTCCTCCTGCTCCCGCGGCTCGGGCGCATGCCATCGGGCTTGCGGCGAGTGCCGGGCGCGCCGCGCCGCGCGCCAGCCTCGCTCGCGACTCTCCGCCCTCCTCTCGGTCCTCGCCGTGGTTGCGACTTTCGCCCTCGTCCCGCTCGCGAAGGCCCAACTCGCCACCACGCCTGAGACCACCGAGGGGCCCTACTATCCGTTCAACAGCGGCCAGACGCTCGATACCACGTGGCTCGTCGGCGCCGACAACGATCTCACCCTCGTCACCGGCAAGACCGTCCGCGCCAGCGGCACGCGTTTCCTCCTCTCCGGCACCGTCGTCAATCAAAGCGGCACCGCCATCTCCGGGGCGACCATCGAGCTCTGGGAAGCGGACAACGGCGGCACCTACTACTACGGCAACGCCTCGGGCAACGACATCTCGAAGCGCGATACGAATTTCCAGAGCTACGGCACGACCACCACCGACTCCTCTGGCAACTGGTCTTTCCGCACCATCAAGCCCGGCCTCTACACCGGCCGCATCCGCCACTTCCATTATAAGGTCCGCATCAATGGCACCACCGTGCTCACCTCGCAGTTCGTCTTCGAGGAAGACCGCTCGCAGTTCGCCAGTGACAGCGTGACCAGCTCCCTCGTGACCGCCGGCTCCATCGAGCGCATCGTGCTGGCCGCCACCAGCGGCGTGGACTCGCTCGACGGCGTCAGTGCGCTCCTCGCGTCGAAGCAGATCGTCGTCAATCCCTCCGCCGTCTCCACCGGCGGCGACACCGGCGGGACGGTCGGTGGCACCGGCGGCATGACGGGCGGAGCCAATGGCACCGGTCCCGGCGGCATGATGCCTGGCGGCAATGTCACCATCACCCCGCCCACCACCGGCGGCGCAGCGACCACGCCCACCTACGCGCTCGTCAACCTCTCGGTCCGCTCCACTGTCCCCTCCGCCAGCGGTTCGCTCATCGCGGGCTTCGTCATCCAAAACGGCGATGGCAAACAACTCCTCGTCCGCGCCGTCGGCCCCGCCCTCAGCGCTTATGGTGTCTCCGGCGCGATGGCCGACCCGCGCCTCGAGATCTACAATTCCACCGGCACGGTCTCCGCCACGAACGACAATTGGGATTCGTCCCTCGCCTCCACCTTCACGCAAGTCGGCGCTTTCCCGCTCCCCGCCGGCAGCAAGGACGCCGCTCTCACCGTCAATCTTCCGTCTGGCGCCGGCACCGCCGTCCTCCGTGGCAATTCGGCGGGCATCGCCCTCCTCGAGGCCTACGATGCCAATCCGTCCTCCGCCGCGCGGCTCGTTAATTTCTCCGCGCGCAGTCCCGTGGGCACGGGCAACGATGTGCTGATCGCCGGCTTCGTCCTCCAGGGCACCGGCACCGCGCGCCTCCTCGTGCGCGGCCTGGGGCCGCGCCTGACGAGCTACGGCGTGACCGGCGCGCTCACCGATCCCGTCGTGGAAATCTATAATTCGGCCGGCACGCTCGTCGCCTCCAATGACAATTGGGACGCCACGCTCGCCACCACGTTCACCACCGCCGGCGCCATCGCGCTCACCTCGGGCAGCAAGGACGCCGCTCTCATCGCGAACCTCCCCGCCGGAGCCAGCTATACGATTCTGGTCCGCGGCGCCTCGGGCGCAACCGGCGAAGCGATGCTGGAAATCTACGACCTGCGTTGACCTCGCGGCGCTTCGGTAAATAAGTCTGGCCGCAGGCACTTCGTGTCCTGCGGCCTTTCTATCGCTGCTACCTGATTTTTTGATGAGCGCACCCGTTTCCCCCGCCTCTCCGCCCCGCCCGCACGCGCTGGTGTTCGGGCTGGCCTTTGCGCTCGCGACGGCGGTGGCGGTCACGCTGTTCCTCCGCACGGGATTGGGCATTTTCCGCCTGCAGGCCGGCCTCGCGGCGTGGGGGCTGTTTCTCGCGGGCGCGTTCGCCCTGCCCCGCCTGCCGTTTCGGTTGAAGGGCATCCTTGGCACGCTCTGCCTCCTCGGCCTCTCCTACTGGTTGCTACGCGTGCGGCTCAACACCTTCGGCGGCGCGACGGATGCCACCTTGCAACTTGCCGCCGTGGTCTTCGCGGTCTTCGCCTTCGCCCTCCACTTCCTCGCGACCTACGGCGCGAATGTCGCGCGCGAGACGCCCTCGTCTGCGCTCGAGGTCTTCGTGCCGTACACGCGGCTCCTGGCCTTTGCCCACGCGGTCATCGTCGCCGCGCTGCTCGCGCGGCTCTACGCGCAGCGCAATTGGTTTCATGCGGTCGAGGTGGGCCTCGCCGGGATCACGTTTATTTTGATCGTCGAGACGCTGCTGCACGCGCTGTTCCGCTTCTATCAACCCGCCCGCCAGCGCGATCTCTCCGCGGTGGGCCGCAGCGTGCTGCTCCCCGCGCTGTTCGGCGAAAGTGGTCCATTGCGCTCGCTGACCGCGACCCTCGAAAAAACCTTCGGCCTCAAGCTCGCCGATGCATGGCTCGTGCGGCTCGGGCGCACGCTGCTCGCGCCGCTGGCCCTGCTCGCGGCGCTGGGGCTGTGGTTTTCCACTGCGGCCACGCGCGTGCCGGTCGATAGCCGCGGCGTGCTGGTGACGCGCGGTGAATTTCAATCCCCCGCCCTCGCACCGGGGTTGCACGTTCACGCCCCGTGGCCCTGGGCGCATGTCGAGATCGTACCCACGGAGCGGATACGCGAGTTTTCCCTCGGCTTCGAGCGCGACCTCGCGGGGCCGATTTTGTGGGCCGAGAAGCATTTCGAGGGCGAGCAGAACCTGCTCGTCGGCCAGGGCGAGGAGCTGCTCACCATCAACGTCCCGATCCACTGGCGCGTGCGCGATGCCGTCGCCTACCTGCGCCGCGCCAGCGATGCTCGCGCGGCCCTTGAGGCCCTCGGCTATCGCGAGTTGCTCGGTCTCACCACTACGCACACGGCCTTCGGCCTGATGACGACCGACCGCACAGAAATCACCGCCAAGCTCCACGCCGGTCTCCAGGCCGCGAGCGACCGCCTCGGGCTGGGCATCGAGATCGTCTTCGTCGGCTTGCAGGATGTGCACCCACCCGTCGCCGTCGCGCCTTCGTATCAAGATGTCGTCAGCGCCGAGGAGCAGCGCGTGGCCCTCGTCGACCTCGCGCGCACCTACGCCGTGCAGTCCCAGGCCAATGCCGACGTATCCGCCCATCAAATACGCACCCAATCCGAGAGCGCCGCCGCCGAGCGCCGCGCCCGCGCGACTGGCGAGGCCGCGCGCTTCCTCGCGCCGCTGCCCACTTGGCGCGGCTCGCCTGAGGTCTATGCCACCCGCACGCGCCTCGAAGCCCTCGAGGCCTCCCTCGCCAGCATTCGCCAGCTCCTGATCGTGCCCGCCTCCGCGCGCGACCGCCGCTCCTTCTTCCTTGGCCTCGATCCGGCGAGTCTCGTCGCGCCCGCCGTCATCCGTCCCAACCCCTCTTCGCCGTGAACAAACTGCAACTCCTCACCCGCGTCCTCATCGCCGCCGTCGTCGTCACGATCTTGGGCTTTGCGATGTTCAGTTTTCAAGTCGCGTCCAACGAGGCCGTCGTCCTCACGCGCTTCGGCTCCCCCGTGCGCACGCTCAGCGACCCCGGCCTCTTCTTTAAATTCCCTTGGCCCGTCGACACCGTCAATCGCTTCGATACCCGCCTCGCCTTCTACGACACCCGCCTATCCGAGGCGCTCACGCAGGATAAGCGCAACGTCATTTTGCCCGTCTTCCTCGCGTGGCGCGTGGCCGATCCGCGCAAATTCCTCGAGGCCCTCGGCACCCCCGCCGCCGCGCCCACCAAGCTCGACAGCCTCGCCACCAGCGCGCGCAATGCCCTGCTCGGCCGCTACGATTTCGCGCAGCTCGTCAGCACCGACCCGGAGAAGCTGAAGCTCGTGGAATTTGAAACCCGCCTCGCCGAGTCGATCCGCCCGCAGGCCCTCTCCGCCTTCGGCATCGCCATCGAGCAGGTCGGTCTCAAGCGCATCGCGCTGCCTGAGACCAACACCCTCTACGTCTTCGAGCGCATGAAGGCCGAGCGCGGGCAGTACGCCGCCAAGTACCGCGCCGAGGGCCGCCGCGAGGCCGAGGAAATCCGCGCCAAGACCGACGCCGAGCGCACCGTCCTCCTCGCCGAGGCGCAGCAATACGCCGAGCAGACCAAGGGCAAGGCCGAGGCCGAGGCCGCCCGCATCTACGCCGAGGCCCACTCGCAGGACCCGAAGTTCTACACCTTCACCCGCGAGCTCGAGGCCCTGAAGAAAGTCACGCGCGAGAACACCACGCTCATCCTCGATACCGACACCGCGCCCTTCAACCAGCTCAAGGCCACGCCGGCGCCCGCGAAATAATCCGCGCGTCCCGTCACTCGCGCTCCGCTCTCCATGTCCACCGAGCCCACACCCGTCTCCGCCCGCCGACGCGCCGCCCGCGTCAGCTCCGGCGCGGCGTTGTTTGGCGCGTTCGCGGCGACGATTAAGTTGCTCCGCTGGCTCCTGCTCGGACTCGTCGCCATCTATCTCTGCTCCGGCATTACGCGCATCGCGCCGAATGAGGACGCGCTCATTTACCGCTTCGGCCGACTGCAACGCGAGGTTCACCCGCCCGGCCTGCTCTTCGCGCTGCCCGCGCCCATCGACCGCGTCGTCCGCGTGCCCACGCGCACGCAGCATGAACTGTTTCTCAACGCTTGGAGCCCCGACGAAGCCGCCACCTCGGGTGCGACCACGCCGCCCGCAGCGACCACCACGGCAGCGCCCATGACGTCGCAAATGCCCGCGCTGCTCGCCGCGATGCTGCCGCAGCAAAACAATTCCCTGAATGCCACCGTGCCGACGGGCAAGGGCCTGCATCCCGTGTACGACGGCTACTCCCTCACCGGCGACGCGAATATCATCCAAGCCCGCTTCACGGCACGCTACCGCATCGTCGATCCGCTGGCCTACGTGAGCGCCGCCGCGCCCGCCGATATCTCGCGCCTCATTGACGCCGCCGTCTTCGACGCCGCCACGCGCACGCTCGCGGGCATCAAGGTCGACGATGCCCTCGGCTCCGGTCTCGAGTCGCTGCGCAGCCGCGTGCGCGACGCCGCCCAGCAACGCGTCGATGCGATGCGCCTCGGCATCGAACTCGTCGCCTTCGAGGTCAATGCCCTCACGCCCCCGCAAGCCACCGTCTCCGCCTTCGCCGAGGTCACCAGCGCCCAAGTCGAGGCCCGCACCACCGTCGAGCAGGCCCGCACCTATCGTGCCCAAATTCAGCCGCGCTCGCAGAGCGATGCTTATCGCATCCGTCAACAGGCCGACGCCGACGCCCGCCAGGTAGCTTCCAAAGCCACGGGCGAGGCCGGCTCCTTCCTTGCGCTGTTGAAAGAGCACCGCTCCGCTCCCACTCTCTTCGAGGCCCGGCTCCGCGCCGAAGCCCTCGAAGAAGTGCTGCCCAAGGTGAAAACCAAAACGGTCCTCCCGAGCGAGGCCGGCCAGCTCAACCTCTTCCTGCGCGACAACAAATGAGCCCCGCGCCCGCCCCAGTTTCTACCGCGGAGCCCATCTCGCCCGCGCCTTCGCCCACCGCCCCCGCGCCGGCGTTCACTGCCCTACACTTGCGCCTCGTGCTCGTCGCGCTCGGGTTGCTCTGCCTCGCCCTGAGCCTCGCCGCCAAGTGGCTGCGACCCGATCAAGCCGACGTGTTTTCGCTTTGGGCGATGCTCGGCCTCGGCCTCGCCGCGCTGCCCGTGCTTTTTGACAGCCTCACCTCGCTCAAGGCCGACGGTTTCGAGGCGACGAAGTACTACATGGATCAGTTCGTGGCCCTCGCGATCCTAGCGTGTTTCGCCACCGGCCAGTACGCCACCGGCACCATCGTCGCCGCCATCCTCATCGTCGGCCAGATGCTCGAGGAGCACACCACGCTCGGCGTGGAGGAAGCGGTCAATTCCCTGCTAAAGCTCTCCCGCGTCAAAGCCCGCCTTATCTCTTCCGGCTCTCAACCCTCAACTCTCAACTCTCAACGCGGCTCGGCCTCCGCCGAGACGCTCGTCGACGCCGCCTCGCTCCGCACCGGCGACCGTGTGCGCGCCCTCCCCGGCGACACCATTGCCGCTGACGGCGTGATTGCCACCGGCCTCACCACGCTCGACCAAGCCTCCATCACCGGCGAATCGCTCCCCGTCGACGCCGCGCCCGGCTCCGTCGTCTATGCCGGCACCACCAATCTCACGGGCGCCATCGAGTTCACCGTCAGCCGCACCGGCACCGATACCGTCATCGGCCGCGTCACGAGCATCGTTGATGAAGCCAAGACTTCCCGCGCCCCGGTGATGCGCCTCATCGACGAGTACACGCGCTACTACATGCCGCTGGTGCTCATCATCGCGGGCTTCGTCCTGTTCTTCACGCACAACGTCGATCGCGCCATCGCCGTGATCATCGTCGCGATGCCCTGCGCCTTCGTGCTCGCCTCGCCCTCCGCGATGGTCGCCGCCCTTGCCGTCGCCTCGCGCCTCGGCGTGCTCGTGAAGAGCTCCCGTTTCTTCGAAGCCGCGCAATCCATCGACACCGTCGTCTTCGACAAGACCGGCACGCTCACCACCGGTCGCCTCCGCGTCACCGCACTCCAACCCGCGCCCGGCCTTACCGAAGAAAACCTCCTCGCCCTCGCCGCCTCGCTCGAAGCCCACTCCACGCATCCCATCGCGCGCGCAATTCTCGCCGAGGCCGAGCAGCGGAAAATCGCTTTCGATCACACGCTCCGCATCGAAGAAATCGCCGGCCGCGGCCTGCGCGGCGGCGGCCTGATCGCGGGTCGCCGGTCTTGGCTGGAAGAACAAGGCGTGCTCATCCCCGCTGACTTCAACGACACTGCTGCGGCCTCCACGCTCTACCTCGCGCGCGATGGCCAGTTCGCCGGCGCGATTTTATTTGCCGATACGATTCGCCCCGAAGCCGCCGCCGCCATCGCCGCCCTGCGTCGCCTCGGCATCGAGGAATTCGTTATGCTCACGGGCGACCGCGCCGCCGTCGCCGCGGTGATCGCGCGCGAGGCCGGCATCACCCGCTTCCGCGCCGATTGCCTGCCCGAGGAAAAACTCGCCGAGGTCCGCGCGCTCAAGGCCGCGGGCCGCCGCGTACTCGTCATCGGCGACGGCGTCAACGACGCCCCGGCCCTCGCCGCCGGCGATCTCGGCGTGGCGATGGGCGCGCTCGGCAGCGACATCGCAATCAAGACCGCCGACGTCGCGCTGATGGGCAGCGACCTCCGCCACCTCCCGCGCTGGATCGCCCTCAGCGACCGCACGCTGCGCATCATCAATCAAAACCTCCTCTGGGGCTTCGCCTTCATCGCGCTCTTCGTCGCCCTCTCCGCCTTCGGCGTGATCAGCCCGATTTTAGCCGCCGTGCTCCACGAGTTCAGCGCCTTCTTCGTGATCTTCAACAGCGCCCGCCTGCTGCGCTTCGACGAGCAGGCGGATTAAAGCGGCCACTAGGCCTGTGATTGCGAGGAGTCCGCGCAGCGGACGACGCGGCAATCCATCTACCTGTCCCACGTCCGGCGCAGCCGACTATCGCTTACGACAAAGAGGCGTACCCACTGCCCGCACCGTTGGAAGGTTGCTCTCCACCCTCGGCCTCTCCATGGTGGACGGTTCGCCGCCTCTCCCGTACGCCTCCATGAACTCCACCGCGCTTCGCGACCTCCTCATCTCCTGGGCCAATATCAATTCCGGTTCGGATAATTTTCCCGGTCTCGACCGCATGCGCGCGGCCCTCGCCGCGGAGTTTTCGACGCTGCCCGGCGCGACGACCGAGCATGTGCCGCTCACCGGCACCGTCGCGCAAGCCCTGCGCGTGCGCGTCCGCCCCGAGGCTCCGATCCAGCTCCTGTTCTCCGGCCACTTCGACACGGTGTACGATGCGCAGAGTCCTTTCCAACGCTGCACGCTCCTCGATGAGCGGACGCTGCGCGGTCCCGGCGTCGCGGATATGAAGGGCGGACTCATCGTCATTCTCGCCGCGCTGCGTGAATTCGAAAAATCGCCAAACGCCGCGCGCGTCGGCTACGAGGTCCTGCTCACGCCCGACGAGGAAATCGGCTCCTACGGCAGCGGCCCGCTCTTTGCCGCCGCCGGTGCTTCGAAGCGTTTCGCGCTCGCGCTGGTCTACGAGCCTGCGCGCCCGAACGGCGATGTCGTCCACTCGCGCAAGGGCACGGGTAATTTCATCGCCACCTGCCACGGCCGCGCCGCCCACGCCGCGAGCCCCACCCGCAGCGGCCGCAACGCCATCGCCGCGCTCGCCGAATTTCTCGTCGCCGCGCATCGCATCCCCGACGAGATGCCCGGCGTGATGCTCAACATCGGCTCGATCCGCGGCGGCAGCGCCGCGACCAATGTCGTCCCCGATTTCGCCGAGGCCAAGCTCGACGTCCGCGTCACCCGCATGGCCGACCGCGAGCCGCTCCTCGCCCGCCTCAAGGCGCTCACCGAGCCGATCAACACCCGCGAGGGCTTCCGCCTCGAGATCGGCGGCAGCTTCAACCGCCCGCCCAAGGAAAGCGGCGCGGTCGAGGAAGCCGCGCTCCAGGGTCTCTATGCCGCCGCGCGCGAGCTCGGCGTCGCGCCCTTCACTTCCGTCCACACCGGTGGTGCCAGCGACGGCAACAACCTCGCCGCCGCCGGCCTGCCCAACCTCGACGGCCTCGGCCCCATCGGCGACAAGCTCCACAGCGCCGACGAGTTTGTGGTCATCCCCACCCTCGCCGAGCGCGCCGCGCTCAATGCCCGCCTGCTGGAAAAAATCGCATCGGGTGAGGTCGTGCTGCCGCCGAAGTGAGGGGTGTCTCGACGGAGGGGCGGTTTCCAACCGCCCCCGCTATGGCCTCATTCGCTCCCAAGTCCCGCGAAGTCGCTGGAACTCAAGGCCCGTTTCCGGTTACCCTCAGGAGGTGAATCTCTCGCAACTCCTCCCCGCGGCCACGTTTTCCCGATCGACGCTACTCGTTGCCGTCGCCGCGCTCGGCTTGCTCGGCAGTGTCACCGGCTGCGCGACGAAGCTGCCGAAGCCGTTGCTCCGCACCGTGCCGTACGTCGACCTGGATCGCTACGCCGGGCGTTGGTACGTGATCGCCAATATCCCCTACTTTCTGGAGAAGGGAAAAGTCGCCTCGTACGACACCTACACCAAGCGGCCCGATGGCAAATTCGATAACACGTTCACGTTTCGCAAGGGGTCGCTGACCGCGCCGGAAAAATCCTGGCACGGCAAAGCGAAGATCGAAAACACGGCTACCAATGCCGAATGGTCCGTGCAGTTCATCTGGCCGATCTCGACGCCGTACCTCGTCATCGATCTCGACCCCGACTACAAATGGGCCGTCGTCGGCCATCCCTCACGCGATCTTTTTTGGATCCTCGCCCGCGAGCGCCAGCTACCCGACGACGTGTACGCTGGCATCCTGCAACGCGCCGCGACGCAGGGCTACGACCCGTCGCGCGTGGTCAAGGTCCTGCAGCCCGCGCCGTAATCGCTTTTCGCACCGCGGCCAGCGGCGCGCGGTCGTCAAACTCCACGGTCGGGCCGCGCGGGATCACGCCGAGCTCTTTCCAGAGCGCCGCCAAATCGACGACGACGGGCGTGGTTTTCATCTCGTCGTAAATCTCCCGCAGCACCGGCACACCCGTGGCCGCATCGCCCACCGCACACACGCGGTCGATGCTCCAAGTCGCCTCGATGGTGCCGCCCTCCGCGAGGATCGCCCGAAGCGCGTGCTCCAGGCCAAATTTGTTCTGGGTGCGGCGCCGAATCTCCACGTCGACGCGCAGGAAAAAGAGTGCTCCGCCCCAATATGTCCGCCCCCACGTATGCGTGACGTCGAGGCCTCGGTCGTTCGCCGCCGGTTGCCCCTTCGGCATGCCCTCCACCATTTCGCTCCATGGCTGCGCGACGGGAATCTGCCCGGCTCGCGCCCGCGCGATGGGCTCGACGTAGGTCGCCAGCCCTTCCTCGATCCAGTGGTGCCGCGCCGCGACCGAGGGAAACGTCAGGTGCACCAGTTCGTGCGTCAGCATCCAGTCATCCTCGAGCTCGGCCGCCGTGGCTTCACGACCGAGGCGGATTTTCACCAACGGCCCCGCCTCGCCAAAGGCTTGGCCGCGGCTCACCCGCCGCCCATCGGTCCACGTGATGCGCGCGACGGCCCCCTGCACCGGAAATTTTCCGTAGTAAACCGCGATGGCCTGCCCCGCTCGTTGCAACCACGACGTCGCCATCACCATCTGGGCGTCGGACGCCGCGCCGGAAAATTCCGCCGTGAGATTATTCCCGGGCAGCACGATCTCCGCCGCATGACCCGCCCGACTCGACCCCAGTACAATCAAGCCGCACAGCACCCACCGTAGCCGCGAAAGAATTTCGGAGAAGCGGCGGGACATGCACCGACGATGCGCGCTCTCCGACGGATTTCAACGCCGTGCGCGCTTTCCCGTTTCACGTTTCCGGTGGGCACGCTCTCCTGCGCTGCCCAGCACGAGGTCCGCCGGCGCTTCGCCTACTCTTCGTAAGCGATCTCCACTATCTCCAGCTCCACCGGACCGCGCGGCCGGATAAATTTCACGCGCTGACCGCGGCGAGCCTGCATGATCGCGCGCGCGAGCGGCGACTGCCAACTGATCCAGTTTCGCCCCGCATCCGCTTCGTCGACGCCCACGATGCGATAGCGGTCTTGCGAACCATCCGGCTCCCGCAGCGTGACCGTCGCGCCGAAGCGCACCACGTCCGCCGGCCCGGCGTCCTCACCAACCACCGCCGTACGCAGGCTCTCCTGCACATAGCGCACGCGGCGATCGAGGACATTGAGCGCCTGGCGCGCCTCGGGGTCCGGGAGCCTAGCGGCGAGGGCCGGGCGCTCGTCTTCGGTGAGGCGGCGCAGTTCCTCTTGCAATCGGCGCACGCCGCCCGCCGTCAAATAATTTTTCGCGCCCGGTGGCAGGACCGCCACCGGCACCGGACTATCCGGCTCCACATCCGAGTCTGACTCGCGAAGAAATGCTTTACTCATGGCGCTTAGACCACCTTAGCGCCGGGAAAGTCCCGCGTCCACCCCGCTCTCGCGGCTTACTTTTTCGGGCGGGCGGAGCTTGCCGGCTTCGAGGTGGGTTCTGCCGCGCCTACGGCGCTGGTAGTTTTCTTGGCGGCGCTTTTCGCGGCAGGCTTCGGCTCCGATTTTTCCACGGCTGCTTGCAGCGCGCGGATCAGGTCCGCTTTGCGCAGCGGCTTGCGGAGAAAATAGGCGGCACCATTCGCCGCGGCCGATTCGCGGATCTCGTCTTCGTCGTAGCCGCTGCAAAAGATGATGGGGCCGTTATAGTTCGTCTGCAGCAGGCCCTTTTGCGCCGTGAGCCCGTCGATGTCCGGCATGGCGACATCGAGGATGATGCAATCCACGCGGCGCATCGCATGGGAATGGAAAAAGGCCCGCACCGATTCGAATGCCTCGACCTTGCAGCCCAGCGACTGGATCATCGCCGCCAGGCCCACGCGGCTTCCCTCGTGGTCGTCGACGATGGCGATAAGTTTGGGTAATTTCGGGGGCGTAGGCACAGACGTATCCGGCTGCGCATCACGACTGGAGGTGAAGGGCATGCGGCATTGAACGGAAAAGTGCCTAGTCGGTTCCCTCAAGTCGCTGCGACAATTACTTTTCGGTCATTTTCTCGGGTTTTTAGGTTTTCCCGGGGTTGAGTCCCTAGAAATTTGCCCTTGTCAGCGCTCGAAGCGAAAGAGCCGTTCGTCAGGATGCCGCCCACCGCGGCAGATGCGCCCGAGGATCTTGGCCGCGATCTGGCTGAAAGTAATGCCGTTTCCGCCATACCCCAGGGCATAGAGAATTTTCGATCCCGGCTCGCGGGCCCCGATGTACGGCAGCCCGTCCGGGCTCTCCACGAAAGTCCCGGTCCACGCCAGTTCGCGCTCAAAGGGAACCCCGGGAAACAAAGCCGCGAATCGCTCCTCCAACCGGCGGGCTTTCTTCGCGAGCTTCGCATCCCGCCGCTTCGGGTCGGCAAAGGGCTCGTCTTCCCCGCCCATGACGATGCGGCGATCTTTCGTCGTCCGCAGGTAGAAATAAGGCCGCGCCGTTTCCCACATCAGGCATTCGTCCTTCCAGAGCTTGCCGGCTGGCTGGGGCCGACTCGCCACGACGTAGCTCGAATGCATGCGCACCCGCTCGTCGCGCAAAAAGGGCGCCGCTTCATAACCCGTCGCGACGATCACATGGGCCGCCTCGATGCGCTGGCCTTGCGCGGTGCGGAGATGCGCCCCGGTCTCGTCGGATTTTAGCGCCTTGATCTTCGTCTGCTGAAAAATCCTCAGCCGCCCGTGTCGCCGATGGTGCGCGAGCACCTGCCGCGCAAACGCCACCGCATCAAACTGCGCGCAGCCGGGCGAGTAAATCGCGCCGGGGAAGTTCAGCCCCCACCCCGCTTGCAGTTGCGCGCGCGTCAGCCAGCGACCCGGCAGTCCGGCAGCCTGCCGTAATTCATATTCTCTCCGGAGCTGCCGCAATCCGCTGCGATCACTCGCGAGATAGAGGCTCTTCTTCGCGCTGAAGCCGCATTCAATCCTGAGTGCGCGCACGATTCGCCCGATCTCTTGGATCGCCTTTCGGCCGAGCGCGTAGGTGCGAGTCGCCGCAGCCTGGCCGTGGCGCTTGGCGAGTTCGCCGAGAGAGGTGTCCGTTTCGTAGAGCAGGAGCGCCGTACTCGCCGAAGTACTGCCGGTCCCCGGCGCGCGTTTGTCCACCACGACGACATCGAGCCCCGCCATCACGAGTTCATGCGCCACGAGTGCCCCCGTGATCCCCGCCCCGATGATCGCCACCTCGCAGCGCACCGGCTTCCGCAACTGCGGATAGCGCGGCACAGGCACGTTTTGCTTCGTCCACAGCGTGAGGCCGGATTTGAGTTTCATGAAGGTGGAGGCGCCGGCCACTTACGAGGGTTGGCGCGCCCCCCTTGGACCCTCGAACCCGCTTTCCTATCCCGTCGTCCGTGCTTTATTAGCGCCACTCCGCCACCCCCATGAAATCCTACCGTCAGGAACTCTGGTTCGAAGCCCCCGCCCGCCGCGCCTTTTTCAATATCACGCCCCAGGTCGAAGATTGCCTCCGCGCCAGCGGCATTCGCGAGGGCTTGGTGCTGGTCAACGCCATGCACATCACGGCTTCCGTCTTCATCAACGACGACGAATCCGGCCTCCACGCCGACTACGAGCGGTGGCTGGAAAAACTCGCCCCCGAAAAGCCCCACTCCGCCTACGACCACAACCGCACCGGCGAAGACAACGCCGATGCCCATCTGAAGCGCACCATCATGGGCCGCGAGGTGGTCGTCGCCGTTACCGCCGGCCAGCTCGACTTCGGCCCGTGGGAACAGATTTTCTATGGCGAGTTCGACGGTCTGCGTCGCAAGCGCGCCCTCGTCAAAATCATCGGCGAGTAACCGCGCCGCGCCGACAATCACCTGCCCGGCACGCGGCGTCTAATGCCGTCGCCCACCCGCAGATATTCGTTACAACCGCGCAAACTCCAAAAAATCCCGCCAAACCGGTTGCGTTTCCCCTTAAGCGCCTTCCGTTCCGGGCTTCGTCGGCTCTCCTCCTTCTTCCTATGTCTACTTCCGCTCTCTTCACCCCCGTTCAACTCGGCTCGATCTCGCTCAAAAACCGCATCATCATGGCTCCGCTCACGCGCTGCCGCGCCGATGCCGATCACATCCCGACCGCCATCATGGCCGAGTACTACGCCCAGCGCGCCTCGGCGGGCTTGTTGATTGCGGAGGCCACCATGGTGATCGAGGGCAACTCCGCCTTCGGTGGACGCGAGCCGGGCATATATTCGAGCGCGCAGGTGGCCGCGTGGAAAAAAGTCACCGACGCCGTGCACGCCAAGGGCGGCAAGATCCTCCTCCAAATCTGGCACGGCGGCCGCGCCTGCCATCCGTTGTTGAACAATGGCGCGCAGCCCGTCGCCCCGAGCGCCCTGCGCATCACCAACGACGAGACGTACACGCCGCAGGGCAAGAAGCCCTACGAGGTGCCGCGCGAGCTGCGCGACGACGAGCTCCCCGGCATCGTCGCCGGCTTCCGGACCGCTGCCCAGAATGCCCAGCTCGCCGGCTTCGACGGCGTCGAGGTCCACGGTGCCAACGGCTACCTGCTCGACGAATTTCTCCGCGATGGCAGCAACCACCGCACCGGCCCCTACGGCGGACCGATCGCAAATCGCGCCCGTCTCCTGCTCGAGGCCGTGGACGCCGCAATCTCCGTCTGGGGCGCGGACCGCGTGGGCGTTCGTGTCTCCCCGCTCAATAGCTACAACGACATGAAGGATAGCGATCCCGTCGCGCTCATCAGTTACGTCGCGGCGCAATTGGACGCCAAGAAGATCGCTTACCTCCACGTGATGCGCGGCGATTTCTTCGGCGTGCAAAAGGCCGACGTCGTCACGCCCGCCCGCGCCGCTTTCCACGGCGCGCTCGTCGGTAATATGGGCTACACGCCCGCCGAGGCCGCCGCCGCCGTCACCGCCGGCACGCTCGCGGCCGTCGCCTTCGGCCACCACTACGTCAGCAACCCCGATCTCGCCGAACGCGTGCGCGATGGCGTCGCCCTCGTCGAGCCCAACTCCGCCACCCTCTACAGCAACGGCCCCGAGGGCTACATCGACTACCCGCCCTATCGATAAGGAGGCGTGATTTGTCATTGCCAGGAGTCCGCGCAGCGGACGACACGGCAATCCATCTCCCTATCTCACGTCCGGCGAAGCCGGACCACCCACTGGCCAGAAACCGCACGACTCCCCCACTTATCGGGCCGGTTGACGCCCGGCCCCATCGCGGGGATAAAGCAACGAGGCTTTATCTCCTCCCACCCGCCATGCGTCTGCCTCGCCTCGTTCTCGTCATCACCCTGCTCAGCCTCGTCTCGCTCGCGCGCGCCGCGTCGCCCGAACTCCAGCCGCTCGTCGATCGCGGGGTGAAAGCCGCTCTCGATAAATTCAAGGACAAGGAGCTCCTGCCCACCCAGATCGCCGTCACGCTCATCGATGTGCGCGACCCCGCCGCGCCTCGCCGCGCCAGCTACCGCGGTGACGTGCAGATCTACCCGGCGAGCGTGATTAAGCTCTTCTACCTCGCCGCCGCCCATCGCTGGATGGAAGACGGCAAGCTCACCGACCAACCCGAGCTGCGCCGCGCCCTGCGCGATATGATCGTGGATTCGTCCAACGATGCCACCGCCTACGTCGTCGATGTCCTCACCGGCACCACCAGCGGACCCGAGCTTTCCGACGCCGAGATCAAGACGTGGTTTGAGCAGCGCGCCGTCGTCACCCGCTACTTCGCCTCGCTCGGCTACGCCGGCGTCAATGCCAGCAAGAAGCCTTGGGGCGATGGCCCCTACGGCCGCGAGACCCAAGCCACCAAGCTCTTCGAGCCCAAGCGCAACATGCTCACGACCGATGCCACCGCGCGCCTCCTCTCCGAGATCGCCACCGCCAAATGCGTCACCGCCGCGCGCAGCGCCGAGATGATGACCCTGCTCTCCCGCGACCCCGCCACCAAGGACCCCGATCCCGACAACCAAGCCAAGTTCACCGGCCCCGTCCTCCCACCCGGCGCCAAGCTCTGGTCCAAAGCCGGCTGGACCACCCAGACGCGCCACGACGCCGCCTACGTCGAGCTACCCAACGGCGCCAAGTTCGTCCTCGTGATCTTCACGACCGACCACGCCAAGGAGACCACCCTGATCCAAACCATCGCCAAAGTCGTCGTCGACGGTTTCACGGCCCCGTAACGGCAGATTAAAAAATGTAGACAGCGAGGTAGGCAGCCTGCTTGCAGGCGCTCGGGCCACGCGCCGTACAAGCGCCAGCCTGCCCACGACCTGCCTATCAAAAACCACCGTCATCCCAGCCATGGCTCGAGGTGGACGGCGACCTCCGGGCGCCGTCGGGAGGGCAAAGATGAAAATCGCAGCGGCAGACACATCCGCTGAAGCCGCCGCTCAGAAATCGCCATCCACCTTCGAACCCAATCCCCGCCAATAGCTGACGAGGTTTTGACTTTCTGGTAGCTGCGAGCGCGAGCGAGTGGCGGTTTGGCCATCGTCCAAATATCAACAGACGTTGGTATCACGCTTCACTCGCTACGGTCTGGCTATAGTCTAAAAACGTCCCATCTCAATCACGCTAAACGCCTGACCCCGCCGCCCGCCCCGCTAGGCGTACATCCCTACATTTCCGGCTTCCCTCCCGCCCCGGGCTGCCCTACGCCTCCCTCTGTTAGTTGCACTATTAGATTAAACCCTCTTCTTTCCTCCCATGTTCGAAGCCAATCCCAGTATTCGCCGCATCTCGCAGGAGAATGTCACCGGCAATTCCCTCACGTTTAACGGCGTGATCAACCGGACCGGAGTGCTGCTGCTCCTCACCGGTGTCACCTTCGCTCTCACCTGGCGCGGCCTCCAGAGCGGTGAGTTGCCCGTCGGCGTCGGCCTGCTCGGCGCGATCGCCGGCCTCGTCCTCGCGCTCATCATCATCTTCACCCGCGCCACCAATCCGATCCTCATCGGATCGTACGCCGTCACCCAGGGTCTCGCGCTCGGCGTGATCAGCTACTTCGCCAATCTCCGCTACCCCGGCATCGCGCTCCAAGCCGTCGCCGGCACCGTCGGCTGCTTTGGCGTCGTGCTCTGGCTGTACTCGATGCGCGTGCTGCGGGCCACGCCGATGTTCACCAAGGTCATCGTCGCCTCGCTCATCGCCATCTTCGCCCTTTACGCCGTCGATATGATCGCGGGCCTGTTCGGCCACCCGCTCGAAATCGTGCGCGGCAATTCCAACATGGCGATCGGCATCGCCTGCGTCATCGTCCTCGTCGCCGCCCTGAGCTTCGTGATCGACTTCGACGCCATCGAGACCGCCGTTAATGAGGGCGTCGACGCCCGCTACGGCTGGCACTTCGCCTTCACCCTCCTCGTCGGTCTGGTCTACCTCTACATCCAGATCCTCAACCTGCTCTCCAAACTGCGGAGCCGCAACTGAGGTCGCGAAACGCCCAACGCACTCTTCTTCCAAAAACGCCGCGCCCTCCAGCGCGGCGTTTTTTGTGCCCCCGGGTAGCGCCTGCTCCGACCGGCGCATCAGGAGGTGCGACCAATCCAAATCACCCGCGCGGTCGCAAAAACCGTCGCCAGATTTTCTGGTAGCCGCGAGCAACCGTGTCAGGAAGCTAGCAAAAAGTGAGGGTCTTTGAGCAAAAGATTGAGGACCTCGATGAGCCGACGGGCGATGGCGATGAGAGCAACCTTGGCCGGTTTACCACGGGCGCGAAGGCGGGCATAAACCGGGTGGAGCACGGGGTTGTGGCGACTCGCGCTGAGCGCCGCCATGTAAAGCACGCGGCGCAGGGTGGAGCGACCGTGCTGGATGTGACGAGGGCCCTTGCGAGTACCACTGTCGTCACAGTAAGGGGCTAGGCCGCAAAGCGCCGCGGCCTGACCAGGCTCGAGCTGACCGAGCTCGGGCAGATCCGCCCAGACGGTCCAGGCGGTGACCTTGCCGACGCCCTTGATCTGACGCAGACGGGCGATGTCGCGGCAGGTCGGGGTGTCCGCCTTAATCAAGGCTTCCATCTGGCGTTCGAGGGTTTTGAGTTGCTCGGCCAAGACCAGCAGCCGGGCCTCGGACAGCTCGCGCAGCACCGGTTCCTCCGGCAGGTGCTCCCGGTAGTTCTGCTCCAGCAACTGCACCGCCAGCACATGCTCGCGGGCGCGCAGCAGGCCGCGCAAGCGCTGCCGCACCGCATTGGGTGGCACACTGGCGCAAGGCCGCCGCTCCGTGCCAAACGCACTTAGGAGCGCGCAGTCCAGGCGGTCCGTCTTGGCGAGTTGGCCGCGGCTTTGCGCATACGCTCGCACCCGCCGCGGCATGACCGCGCTGATCTTGCGGCCCGTTTGCCAGGCCGCGCGCAGCAACGGCTGCTCGTAGCCGCCGCTCGCCTCACACACCAGATGCAGGTCCGCTGGCAGCGTGGCCAGCCACCCGCCAATCGCGGCCTCCTCGTTTTTGATCGGCCGCTTGAGGCCATCCACATCCAAGTGATGCTTGGACACATCCACCCCGCAGTATATCGTTTTGTTCATTGGCAGTCGCTCCAGCTTGTCAGTCGCGCTCTTGGCGCCATCAACCGTTCGAGTTGCTGCCAGTGTAGTTCGCCGGGGTCTTGCTCGCAGACGGGCTCCACGGCCCAAGCGTGAGCTCGACCTCTCGGCGAACCGTGGGCGGCGGTTGCAACCCGCCGCCCACTTCACTGGCCAAGCCCACTTCACTATGGTTCCGTGGGCTTGGCCAGCGAACCTACAAGCGTGAGCGAGTGGTCAGGTCCCATCTCCCACCACTCGCACGCACGCGGTTGCGACACTACCCTTTTACCCAATCCGCGTTCACCATTCGCACGTCTGCGTTCACTACCCCCGCGCCGGTCGGAGACCGGCACCGCTCCAACTGCCACCACCACTCATTTCCCTGTCATCCCAGCCATCCACACCGCGATATCATCGAGTTCGTCGCGCACATTGCGCCCGAGCGGCTGGATGTTGCGATTGAGCATCAGGCTAAACGCCAGCTTCTCGCCCGCCGCCGTGGTGACGTAGCCCGACACCGAATTGGCGTAGCGCAGCGTGCCCGTCTTCGCCAGCACCTTGCCCTCGGCCACCGTGCCCTTCATCCGGCGGCGCAAGGTACCGTCCACCCCCGCGATCGGCAGCGAGGTCTCAAAGGTCTTCGCCTCCTTGTGCGTGGTCATGAATTTCAGCAGGGCCACCGTCGCATTGGCCGACGCGAGATTGTTGCGCGAGAGGCCCGAGCCTTCGTCGAAGCGCACTTCGTCGGCCGGCAGATTGTTCTTCTTCAGAAAATCGCGCAGGAGCAGGAGCGCGCTTTCTTCCGAGGTGCGTGATGGCGGCGCATCCGCGGCGCGCAGCGATTCACCGACGTGGGCAAAAATCATGTCCGTCTCCAAATTCTGCGAGGGCTTCATCAGCCCGATGATCAGCTCGCGCAGCGGGGGCGAGGCGATCTCGGCCAGCTTAACCGCGGCCTTGGCCGGCAGGTCGGGCCAGCGCAGGCTGCGCGCTGCGCCGTCCACCACGATGCCCTTGCGCGCGAGCGCTTCCTTGAGCGCGGCGGCAAACCACTGCGCCGGGCGCGGCACGGTCACATCCGCCAACTCCTCCCGGTCGCCCACGGGCAGTTCGCCGAAGACGTGCACGACGTTTTCACCAATGAGGCGCACCGTCTCGATGCGGCGCTTGCCGTCCTTCGCGACGGTCTTGGTGCGATTGTCGATCACGAGGCCCGTGTGCGGCAGTACCATCGCGAGCGTGCAGGGCGCACCGACTTGCGCCCCGGGCGTTACGCGGAGTTCGGCATAATTATCCTCGAGCGAGATCGCCGAGATCTCCGCGCCGTAGTAGTCGTTGAGATCGTCCGCCGTCCAGCCCGAGCCATTCGGCAAGCCTACGAACCACGTGGCATCCGCCACGAGATCACCCGCGACGCGCTTCACGCCCGCTTTTTCGAGCGCGGCCACAAAGGGTTCGAAGGTCGTCCAAAAATCCTTCTTCGCATCGCGCGCTTTCCAGCTCGTGTCGCCACGTCCGCTGATCACGAGGTCGCCGCGCAGGGTCCCGTCGGCCTCCGGCTTCGCCGTGCCGAGGATCGGCGTCATAATGCGGTAATCGCCGCCGAGCCGGTCGAGCGCGAGCGCCGAGGCGTAGAGTTTGCAGTTCGAAGCCGGGCTCATCAGCCGGTCGGCATCGTGCTCGAAAAGCGTCTTGCCCGTCTCCAGCGAGGTGATCTTTACGCCCCACAGCGCGCTCTTGAATCGCGGCTGCGTCACGTGTGCCTCGACGCGCGCGCGCAACTCCGCGGCCGATTTCACCGGCGGCAGCGACGCCTCGGCGGGCGCAGCGGCGCGCGCGATACTCACCGCCCAAAGGCCGGCCATCCAAAGTCCGCGGGGCAAGAAAGCAGAAGAAGTCATAGAGCGTGTGTTCGCCGCAGCTTGGCGCATGCCCGCCGCAGCGCAACGGATTCTCCTCGCCAATGAATTTCAAATTTCACTCGATAACGGACGGTTTATTCACTTTCGGCCGTTCCACCACTCGGTCCGACCCACCCCGCAGCTCAACTTAACACCATGAAGAAACTCCTCCTCTCCCTCCTCACCGCCAGCCTCCTCGCCTTTGCCGCCACGACGCCTGCCGTCGCCGCCGACACCGCGCCGAAGTCCGTCATCCACGTCGTCACCGTCGCCTTCAAGGCCGGCACCAAGCCCGAGCAGATCGAGGCCGCCCTCGCCGGCGTCCGCAAGCTGCCCGAGGCCTACAAGGGCATCACCCGCGTCTGGACCAAGGCCATCAAGGTCCAAAACGCCCCCGGCGCCACCATCGCCAAGACCCACGTCATCGTCATGGAGTTCGCCGACAAGGCCGCCCTCGACAACTACTCCGACAGCCCCGCCCAAAAAGAGTGGTACAAGCTCTACGAAGGCATCCGCGAGCAGAGCACGACGTTCGACATCACGAACTAAGCCCGCCGCAGCGCGAAGCTCCTTTCCTCCTACGCTTTCTTCAAAAGGGCGGCCATCAGGCCGCCCTTTTTTATGTGCCTTCTCCACTTCCTCTCTGTGCCTTTGTGCCTCTGTGGTCCCTGCCTTGAATTCCTATCACCAGAGATGAACCACGAAGACACAGAGGCACAGAGCAGGTCTCGAATCACTGTCACCCTCATGCCATCCTCGGTTTCTGCCCTCCGTTACCTCCTGTAAAACGATTCGCGCCTTTCCGAGCGCCCCGAGTCCGACGACCCCGAAGCGCGAGCCACTCCTTCCCCTTTCTTTCAAAAAGCGGCCTCGCGATCGCTTTTTTATCCGCAGCGATCGCGAGGCGACGCGAAACTCGCTTCTTATTTTCGCGCCTCTTCGCGTCCTTTGCGGTTTATCCCGCTTGGGTCTGTATCCGTGTTCATCTGTGTCCATCTGTGGTTGACCTCCTCCCCCCTCCTTTCTCCTCGCCAAGCAAAACTCCTTTTCGCGTGATGAGCCCATCCCCATGAACGGCTACTTCAACCTCGGTGACTGGCTGGTCATCATCATCTACCTCGGCGGCATCATCGCGCTCGGCATGTGGTTCGGCAAAGACCAGCGCAACACCCGCGACTACTTCCTCGGCAGCCGCAACATCCCGTGGTGGGGCATCGGCGTCTCCATCGTCGCCGCCGAGACCAGCGCGCTGACGATTATCGGCGTCCCGGCCTACGCCTTTGCGAAGGGCGGCAATATCATGTTTATCCAGATGATCATCGGGTACGTGATCGCCCGCATCATCTTGGCCGTGGTGATGGTGCCGCACTATATGAAGGGCGAGATCTACTCGCCGTACCAATTGCTCGAACAGCACCTCGGCACCCAGCCGCGCAAGCTCGCCGCGGCCTTCTTCCTCTTCCTCGAAACGATGGCCGCCGGCGTGCGCGTCTTCGTCGCGTGCATCCCCATTCGCCTCATGCTCGGCGAACAGGTCTGCAGCCTCGGCGGTCTCGTCGATCCGATCCTCGGCGCGATTCTCATCTTCGTCGGTCTGTCGCTGCTCTACACCTACATCGGCGGCGTGAAGGCCGTCATCTGGACCGATGCCGTGCAGTTCGGCCTCTTCCTCACCGGCGGCATCTTCGCCCTGTTCTACATTCCCTCGCTCATCGACGGCGGCTGGACCGCTGCTTTCGCCAAAGCCGGTGAAGCCGGCAAACTCGCCTGGCTCAACACCCACTTCACCTTTTCCGCGCCCGTGAATATCTGGATGGGCGTCATCGGCGGCACGGTTATGGTGCTGTCGTCGCACGGTGCCGAGCAGCTCATCGTCCAGCGCGTGCTCGCCTGCAAAAACGTCTCCGATGGCCGCAAGGCCCTCTCGCTCAGTGCCGTTCTCATCTTCCCACTCTTCCTCATCTTCCTCCTCGTGGGCGTGATGCTGTGGACTTATTACGAGGGCACCGGGCACCCATTCCAAATCCCGCTGCCGCAACCGCGCCCCGGCATTCAGTCCAACGATTTCATCTTCCCCATCTTCATGATGACGGAGGTGCCGCACATCTTGAAGGGCTTCCTCATCGTCGCGATTCTCTCCGCCGCGATGTCGTCGATCAGCTCCGCCATCACGTCGCTGGCCTCCGTCTCCACGATGGATTTCATCAAGCAGATGGTGAAAGGCCGCGACGAGGAGTACTTCCTGCGCTTCAGCAAATACTCCACCGTCTTCTGGGCCGCCGTCCTCGTCGGCACCGCGTGGCTCGCGCGCAATGTCGACTTCGTGCTCAACGCCGCCTTTTCCCTGCGCGGTCTCACCGCCGGCGCGCTCCTCGGCTCGCTCATTATCGCGCTCTTCTGGAAACGCCTCGGCGCGCGCGCCGCGATGGCGGGCATGCTCGCCTCCTTTGCCGTGATGAATCTCATCTACTGGCCGCCCAAGATCGCCGCGATTAAACCGTGGTGGGACGAGACTTTTGGCGGCGAGGTCTACTGGCCGTGGTTCACCCTCATCGGCACCGTCGTCACGCTCGGCGTGGCTTGGGTCACCGCCCTGGTCGCCCCCAAGACCGAACCGCTCCCGGCCCCGTAACGCGAACGCCCGCCCCAATCTCCTACCCCCGTGAGCCCCCGCCTCGCTTTCCGCTGCCGCGTCGTCCTCGCGTTTTTTCTCACCGCCGTCTTCGCGCTCGCCGAGGTCACGCGCGTCGAGATCACCTCGCGCACCGATGTCGGCACGTCGGGCTACGAAAAAATCCTCGGCAAGCTCCACTTCGCCGTCGACCCGAAGCACGAGCGCAACCGCGTGATCGCCGACATCGAGCTCGCCCCCGTCAACGTCACCGGCCGCGTCGAATTCTCCGCCGACCTCTACATCCTCCGCCCCAAAGACCCCGCCCGCAGCAACGGCGCAGCCATCGTCGAGGTCTCGAACCGCGGCGGCAAGGGCGTCCTCACCAGCTTCAACCGCGGCGCCAAAGCCGACCCCACCACCGAAGCCGACCTCGGCGACGGTTTCCTCACCCAGCAGGGCTACACCCTCGTCTGGGTCGGCTGGGAATTCGACGTCCCGCCCACCCCCGGCCTGCTGCGCATTGAAGTGCCCTTCGCGACCGAAAAAGGTCAGCCCATCACCGGCCCGGTCCGCGCGCAGTTCGTCGTCGATACCCCGACCAAGACCTACACCGTCACCGATCTCGCGGCGTACCCTTTCGATCCCGCCCTGTCTCCCGCGCCGCGCCTCACCGCGGGCCCGACGCGCTCGCCCCGCACCGGCCGCGACGTGGAGGTCATTGATCGCGCCGCGTGGAAACTCACCGGCCACACGCTGACGCTCGAAAGCGGCTTTCAGCCGGGCCGCTACTACGAGTTGAGCTACACCGCGAAAAATCCGCCCATCGCCGGCCTGGGCTTCGCGGCGATTCGCGACGCCGCCGCGTGGCTCCGCACCACGAATGAGGTCATCCCGCCCGTCCGCCACCTCTATGCCTTCGGCATTTCGCAAAGCGGCCGCTTCCTCCGCGATTTTCTCTACCACGGCTTCAACACCGATGAAAAAGACCGCGCAGTCTACGATGGCGTGATGGCCCACATCGCCGGCGCCGCCCGCCTCGACTTCAACCGCCGCTGGTCCACGCCGCGCTCCCTCGGGCTTTATCCCGTAACGGGCTTCCCCTTTGCCGATACGGCCCAAAACTTCGGCGGCCAAAGCCGAGTCGAGGGTCTGCTCGAAAACCCGCGCGCGAAACACGTCCCGAAAATCTTCTACACCAACACCTCCGTCGAGTACGTCGGCGGCGGCCGCGTCGCCGCGCTCGTCCACGTCAGCCCCGACGGTGATCGCGACCTCGTGCTCCCGGAGACCGTGCGCTTCTACGCGTTTGCGGGCACGCAGCACGGCCCCGGCCGCTTCCCGCCGCCCGCCCCGACGAATACCCAAGAGCGCGTCAACCCCGCCAACTATTGGTGGATCATGCGCGCCCTGCTCCCCGCGATGCACGACTGGGTCGCCCAGGGCACGCCACCTCCCGCGAGCGTCTACCCCGCCCTTCGCGACAAAACGCTCGTCACCCCCGGCCAAAATTTCGCCGCCCCCGCCCTGCCCGTCTTCGCCCCGCTCACGCAACCCGGCTTCGCCGCGATCACCGGCCCGCGCGCCGGAAATCCGCTGATCCCCGACTTCAGCGGCCCTCGCGCTTTGCCGCTGTGGATTCCCCAAGTCGATGCCGACGGCAACGAACTCGGCGGCATCCGCCTCCCCGAGGTCGCCGTGCCGCTCGCCACCTACACCGGCTGGAATTTCCGCTCCCCCGCCGCCGGCTCACCCCACGACCTCGTGATGCTCATGGGCTCGTGGATCCCCTTCGCCCGCACCGCCGCCGACCGCGCCGCCGTCAAAGACCCCCGCCCCTCCATTGCCGAGCGCTACAGCTCCCTCGTCGACTACCTCACCAAAATCGACGCCGCCTCCGCCACTCTCGTTGCACAGCGCCTGCTGCGCTCCGAAGACCTCCCCGCCATCCGCCGCGAAGCCGCCACCCGCTGGGACTATTTGATGACCGACGGAAAAACGGCCCCAAAGAAGTAAAGTGACTGCGGCATCTTGCCGCAGAGTCTTCTGAGCCCAAAGCACCGGCCCAGCCGGTGCCGCAAGATCTTCTGCTTTGGACTGCGGCTACCCGGTGTCGCTTTCCTACGACAGCCTTGGCTGGTCGCCTTAAAACAAAGCCCTGTGCACAACAGGCACCGAATCCGCAAACCCAAACCGCCTTAGCTGTGGGAGGGGCTTTACGCCCCGACTTTTCGCGCCCGTCTCCACTGAAAGGCCACCAAGGCTCATCCCACTTCAGATTTTTGCGTCTTCTGTGCCTTATGGGGCAAAAGCAATTTGCTCAGGTCGCTTGATCACACTCCGCGCCCTCACCTTCACCCCATCGGACTATCCCGTCTCACCGCCTCCCCCAGCCCGCCCGCTTTTCCCTCGCGGTCGCACCCGCACCAATGCATCGTCAGGTCCACCCCGCGCGTCTAGCCCCGCATCGCGTCCCATGTCTCGCCCGCCCGCGTTTCACCCCTTCCCCGCCCGCGCTGTGCTATGCCTCGCTCTGGCTGCGTTTTGCACCATCGCAAGCCAAGCGGCTGACTCTAAATCTCCTTCCCCCGCCACCGCACCCTCGTCGGCCCCCACCAAACCCGTCCGCCACCCCACCGACGCCACCTCCGCCTTCCTCGCCGAGTACTGCCTCGATTGCCACAGCACCGACGTCAAAAAGGCCGACCTTAACCTCGAGGGCATCGACGGCACCCAACTCGCCGCGAATCCTGTCCTCGGCGAAAAAGTCCTCCGCAAGCTCGCCCACCGCCAGATGCCGCCGCTCGGCGAAGAGCGCCCCGATGCCGCCACCTACACGCGCATGAGCACGGAGCTCCAGACCGCGCTCGACCGCCTCGCCGCCGCCCATCCCAACCCCGGCCGCACCGACACCTTCCGCCGCCTCAATCGCACCGAGTACCGCAACGCCATCCGCGATCTCCTCGCGCTCGACATCGATGCCGTCGCGCTCCTGCCCAACGACGAGCCGAGCCACGGCTTCGACAACGTCACCGTCGGCAATCTCTCGCCCACGCTGCTCGACCGCTACGTCTCCGCCGCGCAAAAAATCGCCCGCCTCGCCCTCGGCGCCCCGCGCAAATCCCCCGCCGGCGAAACCTTCCGCCTCCGCCCCGATCTCACCCAAGAAGACCACATCGAGGGCCTCCCGCTCGGCACGCGCGGCGGCGGCCTCTTCCCCTACGTCTTTGCGCAAGACGGCGACTACGAGATTCAGCTCCGCCTCGCCCGCGACCGCAACGAGCAGGTCGAGGGTCTCAAGAAACCCGCCGAGATCGAGGTCCTCATCGACGGCGAGCGTGTCGCCTTCGAAACGGTCAAGCCCCCCGGTGCCGATAAAAACGCCGAGGGCGTCGACGCCCACCTCAAATTCCGCATCCCCGTCAAAGCCGGCCCCCACGAGGTCGGCGTCACGTTCCCGAAAAACCCAACCACCCTTTTCGAGACCGAGCGCCAGCCCTACCTCGCGCACTTCAACATGCACCGGCACCCGCGTTCCGTGCCCGCGCTCTACCAAGTCTCCATCACCGGCCCCTTCGACGCGAAAGGCCCCGGCGACACCCCCAGCCGCCGCAAAATCTACGAGCCCCTCGCGAAACTCTCGTCGCCCTCCGGCCGTTCCTCCAGTCTCCCCGTCTCCGCGTCCCCCCGTCTCCCCGTCCCCGCATCGACGCCGCTTACCGCTTCCGCATTACCTCAATCCCCCACCACCACCCTCACCGCCCCCGAAGCCGAAGCCCGCGCCCGCGACGTCCTCACGCCGCTCCTCCGCCGCGCCTATCGCCGCCCCGTGACGGACGACGATCTCCGCAAGCCCCTGCAATTCTTCCGCGAGGGCTACGCCGAGGGCCCCGGCTTCGATGCCGGCATCGAGAGCGCCCTCGCCGCGATTCTCGTCAGCCCGCAATTCCTCTTCCGCGTCGAGGCCGACCCCGCCGGCCTCAAGCCCGGCTCCGTCTATCGCATCAGCGATCTCGAACTCGCCTCGCGCCTCTCGTTCTTCCTCTGGAGCAGTCTCCCCGATGACCCATTGCTCGAGATCGCCGCGCGCGGTGAACTCCACCAGCCCGCCGTCCTCGAGCGCGAAGTCCGCCGCCTGCTCGCCGACGAGCGCGCCGCGAATCTCGTCACCAACTTCGCCGCCCAGTGGCTCCACCTCCGCAAGCTCGACGAGATCACGCCCGACCTCCGCCTCTTCCCCGACTTCGACGAAAATGTTCGTCGTTCCCTGAGAAAGGAAACCGAGCTGTTCGTCGCCAGCGTCTTCCGCGCCGACCGCCCGATCACCGACCTGTTGCGCGCCGATTACACATTTCTCGATGAACGCCTCGCGAAGCACTACGGCATCCCGCACGTCTACGGCAGCCACTTCCGCCGCGTACCGCTCACCGACGAGGCCGCTCAGCAACGCGGCGGCCTTCTCCGCCAGGGCAGCATTCTCACCGTGACCTCGTACGCGACGCGCACCTCGCCCGTCATCCGCGGCCACTGGATTCTCGCCAACCTCGTCGGCGAGCCGCCGCCCCCACCGCCGCCCAATGTCCCCGCGCTCGACGACAACACCGTCTCCGCCTCGCTCCCGATGCGCGCCCGCCTCGCCAAGCATCGCGAAAACGCCACCTGCGCGAGCTGCCACAACATCATGGACCCCGTAGGCTTCGCGCTCGAAAATTTCGACGCCGTCGGCCGCTGGCGCACCGAGGAAGACCACAAGCCCGTCGATGCTTCCGGCGGTCTGCCCGATGGCAGCACGTTCACCGGCGTCGCTGCCCTCGAGCGCGGCCTGCTTGAGCGCCCCGAGCTCTTCGCCGGCACGCTCACGGAAAAGCTCATGATCTTCGCGCTCGGCCGCGGCGTCGATGCCTCCGATGCGCCCGCCATCCGCTCGGCCGTGCGCCGCGCGCAGGCGGACAATTACCGTTTCTCGTCCCTGATTCTCGGCCTCGTCAACAGCCCCCCGTTCCAACTGAGGAAAACGCCATGAGCTCCTTCATCTCGAAAAAAGCCCTGCCCCGCCGCACCTTCCTCCGTGGCATGGGCGCCACGCTCTCGCTCCCGCTGCTCGATGCGATGATCCCCGCCTCGACCGCCCTCGCCGCCACTCCCGCCGCGACGGTGAAGCGCCTCGGCTTCGTCTTCATGCCGATGGGCTGCGACCAGTCGCGCTGGCTCCCCGCCGGCACACCCGGCGTCGATGGTACACTCGGCGAGCTCTCGCCGATCCTCCAATCGCTCGCACCCGTCCGCGACCACGTCACCGCGATCGCCAACATGGAGCTGCGCAACGCCTACCCCGGCTCGCACGCCACGTCCAACGCCGCCTTCCTCAGCGCCGCCAAGGCCAAGCACACCGAGAGTTCCGACTACTACCTCGGCACCACCGTCGATCAGATCGCCGCGCAGCAGATCGGCCGCGGTACCCAGCTCCCGTCCCTCGAGCTCTCGATGGACATGCTCCAGACCACCGGCCAGTGCGACAACGGCTACGCCTGCGTCTACCAAAATAATCTCTCCTGGTCCTCGCCCACCACCCCGCTCCCTTCGGAGGCTCACCCACGCATCGTCTTCGAACGCCTCTTCGGCGAGGGCGGCAGTCTCGCCGAGCGTCAGGCCGCGCTCCGCAAACGCGCCAGCCTGCTCGACTGGGTCAGCGAGGATATCGCCAGCCTCAACCGCAACCTCGGCACCGCCGACCGCGCCAAGGTCGCCGAGTACCTCGACACCATCCGCGAGGTCGAGCGCCGTATCCAAAAAGCGGAGACCGACGTCACCGCCAACAATCTGCCCGCCGACCTCGACCGCCCCCTCGGCGTCCCCGCGAGCTACGCCGAGCACGCGCGCCTCATGTTCGATCTCCAGGTGCTCGCCATGCAGGGCGACATCACGCGCGTCACCACCTTCCAGCTCGCCCGCGAGACGAGCAATCGCACCTACCCCGAGATCGGCGTCTTCGACCCGCATCACCCGCTGTCCCACCACGGCAACGACCCGGAAAAGATCGCCCGCATGGCGAAGATCAACGCCTTCCACGTCTCGCTCTTCGCCTATTTCCTCGGCCGCCTCAAAGCCACGCCCGAGGGCACCGGCAACCTGCTCGACCACTCGCTCATCCTCTACGGCTCCGGCATCGGCAATCCCAACGTCCACGACCACACCGATCTCCCCATCCTCGTCGCCGGCGGCGCCGGCAGCCGCCTCAAGGGCAACCGCACCATCCGCTACCAGCAGCCCACCCCGCTCGCCAACTTGCACCTCTCCCTCCTCGACAAGGTCGGCGTCCGCCTCGACCACTTCGCCGACAGCGACGGCAAGATGGACGACCTTTTCAAACCGCTGACGGTGTGATCAACGATGGACAACCCGAGCCCCGAAATGAAGCAGTTACTCGCTCAGGCCTTTACCCAAATTGAGCCGAATCGCGAGTTCCTCGGCTGCAAGATATCAACAGGCAGCTTGCCGCTCGTCGTTCGAATTTACAGCCAAGCCCGCGGCAGGGCTCCGATAATGCCACCTCCGTACCAAATCTTCCGTTTCGATCTCCCCAGCGGAGTGCTCAGTGCCCCATCGGACGAAGAATGCAGCCGACACAGCATTTCGAATTACAAGTAAGGACGTCACGAAAGGAAACCAATGTCTCCACTCCCTTCCCACTCTTCGTTACCTTCGTTTCCTTCTGTTAAAAAACTTCTGTGGCTCGGCACAGTTAGCCGCCTCTTCCTCCTCACGCTCTCCCTTCCCCTCTTCTGTTCCGCTGCGTCCACCCCAGCTTCATCCGACGCCACCTCCACGGCTCTCCTCTCCGCCGTCCACCGCGACGACCTCCCCACCGTCCGCCAACTCCTCGCCGCCGACACCAATGTCCGCGACCTCGTCAACACCGCCAACCGCTACGGCGTCACGCCTCTCTCCCTCGCCTGCACCAATGGTAACACCGCCGTGGTCGAAGCCCTGCTCGCCGCCGGCGCCGATGCCAATACTCCACTCCGCGGCGGCGAAACCCCGCTGATGACCGCCGCCCGCACTGGTCGCGTCGGCCCCGTCAAAGCCCTCCTCGCGCGCGGTGCCGACGTCAATGCCAAGCTCCCCGGCGGCCAGACCGCGCTCATGTGGGCCGCCGCCGAGGGTCACACCGCGGTCGTCGAAACGCTCGTCGCCGCCCAAGCCGACATCCACGCCGTCGTCCCGCTCGGCCTCGACGCCCTCCTCTTCGCCGTCCGCGCCGGCCACCTCGACACCGTGCGCGCCCTCCTCAAGGCCGGCGTCGACGTCAACGAGGTCACGCAGCCCACCGCCAAGACCGGCAACAAGCTCCCGAAAAAAGGCATGAGCCCTCTCACGCTCGCCGTGGAAAACGGCCACTTTGAGCTCGCCTCCATGCTGCTCGACCTCGGCGCCGATCCCAACGACATGCGCTCCGGCTACACCGCGCTCCACACGCTCACTTGGATTCGCAAACCCGACATCGGCGAAGACGAAGGCGACCCCATCCCCGAGGATCACGGCAGTGTCACGAGCGAGCAGCTCATCCGCAAACTCGTCGCTAAGGGCGCCGACGTAAACAAGCAGCTCACCGGCGGCCCCTCCGGCAGCGGCCGCATCAATCGCAAAGGCTGCACGCCCTTCATGCTCGCCGCCGACACCGCCGACACCGCGTACCTGAAGCTCCTCGTCGAGCTCGGCGCCGATCCCACGATCAAAAACGTCGATGGCTGCACGCCCATCATGGCCGCCGCCGGCCTCGGCACCCGCTCCGCCGAGGAAGAAGCCGGCACCGACGACGAAGCCGTCGAAGCCTGCGCCTACCTCCTCAGCCTCGGCGCCGACATCGACGCCGTCTCCCACAACGGCGACACCGCGATGCACGGCGCCGCCTTCGCCAACTTCCCGAAGGTCGTGAAATTCCTCGATGCCAAAGGCGCCAACATCGAAATCTGGAATCAGAAGAACAAAAAGGGTTGGACCCCGCTCCTCGTCGCCGAGGGCCACCGCTATGGCAACTTCAAGCCCTCCTTCGAAACCATCGCCGCCTTCCACGAAGTAATGCGCGCCCACGGCCTGACGCCGCCCCCGCTCACCCCGCCGACGCCCGTCAAGGGTTACGGCAACTGATATCAGCCACGCATCGAGATAAGACGACAACCTACACTGTAGGGGCGTCGCTTGCCGACGCCCGCGACTTGCGGACGGAGGCTAAGCCCATATCACGCGGCCGAGTTTTAAAACGTATTAACCTAACCCTTGTCATTCTGAGCGCAGCGAAGAATCCAGCAGGGTTTACGAAGTCCGAAATGAGGCCCGTGTATCCCACGGGATCCTTCGCTCGGCTCAGAATCACAACCATCCAAATATCCAACACCAATTCGCCGCTGGCCTAAGTCTACGCATTCTAGCGATATCCTCCCACCCATGGACCGCACGAAACTGACGCGAGCGATCGCCAAACGAGTCCTCCTCTACGGCGGGGTCACCCTCCTCTTCTGGTGGGCGTGGACGACCTTTGTCACCATCCCAATGGGTCGGGGGCCGGTGAATCTCGCCGTGCCGCGCGAGCCGTTCCAGCAAGTCGTCTCGGCGGAAAAAACTTATCTCATCGGCTTGGGCGACAGCGTGATCACGGGCTTCGGCTCCGAGGGCAAAGGCCTGTTCCCCCTGCTGCTCGGTCATGTATCCGACGATCCACTACAGCTCAACCTGAAGCAGGTCTATCCGGCCATCGCCTATCTCAATCTCGCCAACAACTCCACCACGACCGAGATGCACGTGGCCACAGTTCGCGCCCACCGAAAGCAATTGCTGGCGCTGGACGCACCCGCGCTCGTCATCGTGTCCACCGGCGGCATCGACCTCATCCACAACTACGGCAGCGGTAAGCCCCAGGATGGAGCGCTATACGGTTCACCTCTCGCCAATCTCGCGCATGACCGAAAGCTTTTCGCCGAGCGTCTCCACCAACTGATGACGGAGATCAAAAGCAGTCTCCCGAAGGGCGTCGAAGTCTACATCCAAACCATCTACGACCCCACCGACGGCGTTGGCGACATCGAGCATGTCTCGCCCGTCCTGCGCCTGATTCGCCCGCTGCCTCATTGGGACGCCGGTCTGGCCTACCTCCACGCTTGGAACGCCGAGATCCGCGCCTTGGAAAAAACCTTTCCCTTCGTCCACGTCGTCGACGTCCACGGCCTCTTCCTTGGCCACGGCATCCATTGCCGCGATGAAACTAATCCGCACTACAACGCCCAAGACCCTGGCTACTGGTACTACTGGAATTTGGAAGACCCCAACGTCCGCGGCTACGACGCTATCCGCCGCGGCTACCTCACCAAGTGGGCTGAAGTTCACGCCCGATAAAACGACATCGACAGGGGCGCGGCACAATCGAGAGGCGGTTTCTAACCGCTCCCTCAGGAGCTTCGCCGCCTCATCTCCGCCGCGAGCGATTTCGCCACCCAGGCCATGTGAATAACAAAGTGCGGAATGCCGTCGCGCATCCCGCCCGCGTGCCTACCTGATTTCGGGCGATGAAAATCACTCTCCAGCCCGTTCTCCTCACCCTCGCGTTCGCCGCCAGCATTTCACTCGCTGGCTGCGCCTCCACCGCCTCCGCGGAAAGCAAACCCGACGTGCCCACCGTCACGATGACGCCGCTTCCCGCCGCGCCCGCGCCCAGCGCCACGATTGCACCCATCCCGCCGTACGCGCCACCCGCCACCAGTTCCACACCCGCTTCCAACTCGAATGCGGCTAAGTTCTACGTCATCCGCGCTGGCGACACCGGGATGAAAATCGCCCGCAATCACAAACTCACGATCTCCGATCTCTTCGCCCTCAACCCTGGCGTACAGTGGGACCGCCTACGCGTCGGCCAAACCATTCGCATCCACGCGGAGTGATTTAGAGCGTTCTGAGAATCAGCGCCGCTCCGGGCAGCAAAGCCACACCTCAACCTTTTGCGCGGCACAGAAGGCCTGCCTTGTTTTTGCGCCTTCTGTGCCTTTTTGCGGCTACGACCTATTTCATAACGTTAGGCGTAGGCGACCGAACTTCCCTCAAGCGACCACCGCAAACGCCACGATCTCGTTCAGCTCGCGATGATTGGTCCAAAATTTCGCGCCATCCCATGCGAGCGCCCGCGCCTGAAACGGCACCCTCGCCACATCCGTAATCTTCACTGCACCAGCGTCCGCTCCACTCGCTGCCGCCCCCGGCATCACTTTCGTCAGCCAGTACTCCGTCGTCTCCTCCGCATCGGTCGACATCAGATAAATCGCCCCATCGACGATCACCTGCCCGCAGATGCCATGCACCGCATTCACGGTCCGCAGCACGTTGCCCGCAGCATCGAGCGTGTGCACCTTCTTCGGATACCACTGGCTCACGTGTAAATTCTTCCCGTCCCAGCCAAGTTGTGAGCCGGTATCATCCGGACACGAAATCGCAAACCCCGGATCGAAGCCCTCGCCGGGCACGCAGCGCCGAATGATGCGATGGTCCTCCGCCGTCTCGCCGCAGATCAGACGCAGTTCGCCCCCGCCCACCACGGTCATGCCCCACGGAGTCCCCGGTGCCGCCGTCTCCCACTTCACGGTCCACGTTGCCGGATCGATCGCATAGATCCGCTTCGTCTGCTTCGAACCCATCCACAGCGTGGCCCCATCCCACGCGAGCGACTGCGGTTTCGGTACGGGCGAGGCGAGACGCTTGATTTCCTGGATGGCTTTCATGAGGCCCCGAGTCTTCCGCGAAATCCGCCGAAGGAAAACCTCAATCCACCACCCTCCTACTCAGTCGCGCCCGGAATTCCGCCCTAACTGTTCACCGCTCCGCGCCACCCCCAAGCACCCAAGCCTCCACTCGCTGGCGCTCGCGGCTACCAGCAAGTGAATGTGCCTTACTCGGTGCTCCTCTGTGGCTCGGCTCCGTGCTCTCTGCGACAACTGCCTTGGCTCCATCCTGTCCTAATCTCCACCCGTCTCCATCACCTCACTTCGTCGGCGCGTCGTTCAGCGTCTTGACCCAGTGCCACACGGCTTCGAACTGCTGCTCCGCCTTGCCGTTAAACGTCGTATCCTGCACGCCGGTGTCGCGGTCCTTGGTGTAGCGCGGCATGATCGTCGTCGGGCTGATGCGCTGCGGCCAGTGGACCCAGCGTTGGTAGTAATCGTAGCGCAGGCGCTCGCCCGCCGTCTGGAGATTCGGCCCCTGGCCCTCGAAGACCTGCAGGGCCTTCTTCGAGCCCGCGTCGTGGCACGCGATGCACGAGTAGCCCTCGGCGCCGGCGATCTTCGCGCCCACGGCGACCATCTCCGGCTTCGCCGCCGGCACGTCATTCTTCAGCGTCACGCCTTGGCGCTCCGCGAGACCGAGCGAGAGATTGGCCGCGCGGCTGGCAAAGGCCGGCATGCGCGCCTCCATCCACGGGCGGATCTTCGCGTGCTTGCCGCTGAAAAGGCCGGTGAGCCAATCGCGGTCGAGCTTCTCGCCCACGAAGGTAAGGTCCGGAATCTTGCTCTCGCCCGCGCCCGCGTGGCACTGCACGCAGTTCAGACGCTTCATCTGGCTAGCGACGTATTCAGCCGGTGAATACCG
This sequence comes from Opitutaceae bacterium, assembly GCA_965227745.1. Taxonomy (GTDB): domain Bacteria; phylum Verrucomicrobiota; class Verrucomicrobiia; order Opitutales; family Opitutaceae; genus GAS368. The sequence goes on from OZ245769.1 coordinate 3,505,013, forward strand.
GCGCAGCGAAGCCACGCCCACATCGCGGTCCGCATTACGGAAGCCGACGAGCAGCGCCTTCTCCTCGCCCGAGAGATGCAGGTCCGGCGCCTTGCCGCGGTTGTCCGCCACGCAGCCCTTGACCGTCCAATCGCGACGTGTGACCTCCTCGAGCGAAATCGCCGTCGGGGCCGGCGCGTTCTTCGCATCGTGGCAGCTCGCACACGCCGCGGTAAACGCCGCCTTGCCCGCCTCGACATTCCCACCACCCGTCACCGCCGGCGCGGCCGGCTGCTTCGAGCGAATCAAGGCCGCGATCGCCGTCGCCTCCGCCTTCGTCAGGCGCACGTCGGGAAACACCGTGTCCGCATGATGCTTCGCCGGGTCCATCAATTTCTCCACGAGACCGCCCGCCGTCAGCGTACGCGACTTAGTAAGTGGCTCGGTCCAAAAATCGAGGTGGAGCTTTTCCACGAGCGCCGCGCCTTCCGCCACGCTCTTTGCCTCGGCGGGCACGTTCGTCGACGTCCAGCCGGCTTCCTTCAGCGAAGCGAGATACGCGGCGATGTCGCCCGCCTTGTCGCTCGCGACCGTCGGGCAGCGCCCCTGCGGCTCCGCGATCCATTTCTGCAACCAGCCCGCCTCGTAGCGGTTGCCCGCGTTGGCGAAATCCGGCGCCGTCTCAAAGAGTTCGGGCATCGCCTCATTCGGCATGCGCCCGCGCGGCTGGTGGCAGCGGATGCACTGCGCGGCGGCAAAGAGTTCGCGGCCCGCGCGGACTTTCCCCCACGACTCCACCTCCGCACCCGGCAGCGCGCGAAACGCCGACGCCGGCACTGGCTCGGTACGGAATTGCGGGCTGCTCCACATGAGGCGGATGCGGCCCTCGCCGTCCTTGTTGCTGTGGAAGCTCGCGTAGATTTGGTGCGCGCCCTTGGCGAGCGTCAGCGGCGATGTCGCGGTAAACGGCAGCGCACCACTGGCGATCACTTTGCCATCGATCTTAAGCGAGGCCGTGCCGGTACCCTCGATCGAAAACGTGTAGGCATCGCGCTCGGGAATTACGAGCGTGCCCTGAAACGCCGAGTCATACTCGCGCCCGCCCATGAAGACGGACGGCGGCGTGCCCGCTGGCGTATTGAGCGCAAGTTGATCGACGCGCAACGTGTCGGTCGTCTCGGCATTAAAACTCAAAATCAGGCCCGGCTGCCCCACCGGCACCGAGTCCGCGATCTTGATGTCCTCCCAGCGAATTCCGGGAACTTGGAAATCGCCCGTCATGGCGTGTACCGTGCTGTAAATCGTCTCGCGCACTTGTGCGCCCTTCGGGTCCTGCAGGTCGAGCTTCAGCTCCATCTGCATCGCGGGCGTCATCTTCGGAATGTAGAGAAATACCGTGCGCCCATCTTCGAGGAGCTTGGCCGCGCCGACCGTGACGGTGTCGATATTATTGACCGCGCCCTTCGAGGCCACCGTGATCGCCTTTTCCTCGGCGGCGGCATCGCGCTGGTCGATGGAGAAGCGGCCCGAGCCGTACTGCGGGCCCCACACGTAGTTCCACTTACTCACCGAGTAGCGCTGCGGGTCCTCGGCGGTCTTCGCATCGAGCGCGGCGGAGAAACGGATGAGCAAGCCGTTCTTGTGCGCGTGCAACTCCGTCGGCTGGGGCACCGTCACGCCCGTGTAGCGCACGCGCTGAAACGCATCGCGCCCATTGGTCTGCCAGCCACGGAAGCCGATCAGGTAGAGCTGGCCGTTCTTCGGATTGAAACGCGCGCGCATCACCGCCGCGCTCACATCGATATTGAGGCGATACGCGCCGCCCTGCACCTGGCCATTGACCTCCTCGCGCAGCACGCGGAACACGCTCGATTTGCCGTAAGAGAGATGGAGCATCTCGCCCGCGTGACGCGGGTCCCACTGCGTCTTTTCCGGCACCCACATCTGGCTGCCGCTGGAGTTGTCCGCGTAGTACGGCAGCCAAAGGAGCGGCTTGCTGTAGTCGGTCGGCGCGCCGGGCAACAGGCCCAGCCACTGGCCGCGATCCCACTTGCTGGGCACCACGCCGTTAAAGGTCACGTCGCCCGGCTTCGTCCACGTGATCTTGCACGCCGGCACCCACGAGCCTTCGTTTTCACCCGTCGTAACAATCCCATCGGGGCTCACGCCCACGCCACCGGGAGCGCGAAAACCCTTGGCGACGACTTCGAGCTTCGAGCCGTCCTTGCTCACCTTCATCACCGTGCCGTTGTTTTCGGTCCACGGCGCAAAACCGCGCCCGCCCTGCAACACCGGCATGGCCTTGCTGAAATAGAAATTGCCCTCGCGGTCCGTCTGCAAATCGAAGCTGAACTCGTGGAAGCCCGAGGTGATCTGCACGTCATTGTTAAAGCACTCGTACGAGTCCGCCTCGCCGTCGCCGTTGAGATCGCGCAGCCGCGTGATCTGGTCGCGGCCCTGCGTGTAGATGACGTCGTCCACGATCTTGAGGCCAAGCGTCTGGTACATGCCGGACGCGAACCGCCGCCACGTGACTTTCGACAAATCGCCATCGATGCCGTCGGCGATCCACACGTCGCCATTCCAGCTCGAGCACGCCGCGCGCTTACCATCCGAGAAAAAGTCGAAGCCACCAAAGCGCGTCTGCGCTTTCCAGGGATTTTCCGCCGGCAACGGGATCAGGTCGACCGCATAGGTCTTCAGCGCAGCCGAGGGATCGATCTGCCCCTTCACCTCAAAGGTCTGCGGGAACAGCCCCGGCCCACCCTTTGTCAGCGCCGCGAAATCCTCGCTCACGGTGAGCGCCGCGATATCGATTGGCTTTTCCGCGACGACGATCTTGAATTTCGCGGCGATCGTGCCCTTCGCGATGGCGACCGTGGTGCGCCCTTTGTTGTCAGTCTTGAGCACCACACCCGCCGGCGCGCCGACGAGGTAGACCTGCGCCTCCTTGCGCAACCGCGCCGTGATCGGATTCGCCGAGTCGGCCACATCGCGCACGAGGACTTCGAGATTCGCCTTGGCCGAGTCGAGCGTGAGCGTGCGCGTGATGGCCTTTGTGCCGCCGATGACCTCGAGCGCCGGCAGTTCCAGCACGTCCGTGCCGGCTACATTATAATGTACGACCGTCTTCTGGCCGTAGCGATAGAGCCCAAGGTAGCGGCCCTCCGAGCGCGGCAACGGCCCCGCCTTGGTCGGGCGCGTATCGGCCCAACTGCCCTCAATGCCCCAGCCGAGGCCAGTGGGATTGTGAAAGAAAAACTGCGACTCGCCCATCGGGTAGTGCGAGTTGCCGCCGTGGTTGCCGCTCCACGCCGTACCTTCGAGTTGGATCACGCCATCGAAACCCGCGCGCCACGCCAGCATCTCAGTGTCGAATACCGCCGAGGCCTCTTTCGCGCCGCCGAGCTTGATCGCGAGACCCTTCAGCGCGGCGACCTCGCCATCCCGGCGAATCAAAATCGTGTCCGCCTGAAACGGACCGTTGTCCACTTCGTTCCACCACTGGGCAAACACCGGCATGCCGCCGCGCCCGCCCCCACCGCCTCCGCCGCCCTTGCGCGCGCCGGTCGGGGGGGTACCTGCTGGCGGCGTCCCCGCCGGCGGCGCATCGACCGCGAGGCTCACCGCGGTGAACGCAGCGACGGACCATGAAACCAAGGACACAAAGCGAAACCAGCGGCGGGGGGAGGCGCACATAGGACTGCCATGGACACACTTTCGCCGCGCGCGGACAAGCAAAAGCGAGCGCGCCCCGCGTCACAATTAGGGTGCGCCCGCCGCACCAGCATCCGCCCGCGCCCCAACCTGCATGTGTCGATTGGAGACATCGAACCACTGGCGGAAATACTCGGGCGGCTTTTGGCGAAGACCACGACTGCCAAGTAGGCAGCCTGCTTGCAGGCGCTCGTGCAAAAACGAACACGCTCGAGCCAGCTCCCGGCCTGTCCCCACGCCGATTCTTTACTCACCCGGTCTCCAATTACCGGTACAACAAAAACGGCTCCCGCACCTTCGCAAACTCCACGAGCCCCGCTTCCCACGTCGCCGCGATCTTCGCAAACGGCACCCCGCGCTCAAACGCCTCGCGCACCGTCGAGGTGCCCATGACCTTGTCGAAATAATCCGCGTGCAGCTCCAGCTTCGCGCCGTAGAGCCGCTTGATCGTTTCGAGCACCGCGAGCACCACCGTCACCGAGCGAAACGTCGCTCGATCCGTCACGTGCATCTGGCAGCCACCGCAGCGCTGGCCCGCCCATTTGGAAAACGTCGGCGCAAACCACGCCTCACGGAAGCGCACTCCCGCGAGCCAGAGCGCATTGAGTTCGCGCGCGAGCACGTAGCCGTCGATCCACGGCGCGCCAAACAGCTCAAAGGGTTTCGTCGTACCGCGCGCCTCCGAGAGATTCGTGCCCTCGAGCAGCACTTGCCCCGGATAGACCGCCGCCGTGTCCAGCGTCGGCATATTGGGCGAAGGAATCACCCACGGCAACTTGGTCGCATCGTACCAGTCCGCCCGCCGCCAGCCTTCCATCGCGACCACGGTCAGCGCACACGGCCGCGCGAGAAATTTCGCGTTAAACAACTGCGCCAGCTCACCCGTCGTCATCGCGTGCCTACACGGCACAGGATACAGCCCGATAAACGAACTGTGTCGCGGATACTCGAGAATCGGCCCCTCCATCGTCTCACCGCCGATGGGATTCGGCCGGTCGAGCACGATAAACGGGATGCCCGCCTCCGCCGCCGCCTGCATCGCATACGCCATCGTCGCGACGTAGGTGTACACGCGTGTGCCCACATCCTGCAGGTCAAACACCAACACCTCGACGCCACGCAGCATCGCGTGCTCGACGGTCTTGCCCGTGTGCTGGGTATCGTACTCGCGCATCATCGCATCGATATTTTCCAGCGGCGCAGCCGGCAGCTTCAGCGCCTGCCCATAAAGACTAAACACGGGCAGACCGAGGTGCTCGTCCTGAAAAAAATCCACAAACTCCCCCGCCTGCGCATTTCCGCGCACGCCGTGCTCGGGCCCATAGAGCGCCACCAGCCTAAACGAGGTCTCCGCGCGAAATCGCTCCACGATGCTCACGACGCCGGAGTCGACGCCCGTGGGATTCGTGATGAGCCCTACCCGCTTGCCCCGCAGGAGACCGAGTTGTTTCTCGAAGAGAACTTCGACGCCAAGTTTCATACCGGAAACTTAGGCGGCATTTTTCTCACAAGACAAGGGAGCGCACTCACCGTTTGTCATTGCGAGGAGTTCGCGCCTCGGACGGCGCAGCAATCCATCTAATTAGTTCACGTCCGGCAGCGCCGGACCATTTACTTCTCCCCAATCAAATCCCCATACGCCCTCGCCCCAAGATACACGTATCCCTTTCCCTCCAATTCCGTCCCCGCGAGCATCCCCTGGATAAAACCGTTCCACTCCACCTGTCGCGTGTGCAGCACGATCTTCTCCGGATTCTCCTTCAGCAGAAATTCCACGCGCCCGCCGAGCGCCGTGTGCCGCTGCAGACCCTCCGCATCGCTTCGCGCAAACGACCACGCGTTCCTCAAATCACCCAGCATCGCCTGACTGCGCCCCCACGTCCCACCGTTTTCACTCACAAAGGTCTTCCCGTCGAGCAGCGCGAGATAATCTTGATACGCGAGCACGCAAAGCCGCCGCGCTTCGCCGCCGTTCAGCCACTCCACCAGCTTCTTTCCGTGCCCTTTCTCCGTTTCGTAAGCGTAGTTGCTGTCGAGGAAAGCAATCCGCTCCACGTCGTCGGGGATTTTTTCGACGCCATCGAGATAACTAAACGTAAACGCCCCACCCGCGCTGTGCCCCGTGAGCACGAGGGTCGCACCGGGAAATTCGCCCTTCACCTTCTCGACGATTTCCACGGCGAGCTTCGGGTGATCCGGGTGTGCTCGTTTCCAGAGAACAAACGAGCGCTGCGTCGACTGAAGATAAGCGACCACTAAATTTACCTCCGGCATCCGCGCGCGGAGCCACCGCGTCTGCGCTCCGATGTGCTGAATATCGAAATGCCAGTCGTCCCCCGGCGCCACTTTATGCCCGATGGTTTGTTCGATGGTGTTGCCCGCGGGCGCACCGTAAAAGACGAGTCGCGTGGGCTTCGCCGGGTCGAGGCGCGCGGGGATGTTGAGCACCACGCGCACCCCGCTTTCGAAATTCATCTCCTGCGTCTTCTCATCCGCACCAATAATGGGGGTGCCCGCCTTCAACTGATAGCGCGCAACAGGTATCGGCCCCTCGTCGCTGAGCACTTCGCAGCGCACCGGATCAGCAAGCACCGCATCCACCGTGGTCGGTCCGCTGGGGAGCGTCATCTCGCGGCGCACGAAGCGAATGCCATGGCTATAATCCACCCAGGTCGCCGCGTGCCCCACAAACAGCGGCTGAATCGCCGTGCCATCCGCCCGATGCCAGCCGTAGATCGCGACCTTGCCCGGCGCAGCGGCGAGGCGCGGCGTGATCACCACGTCCTTCTTGTGACCTGCCACCAGTGCACCGATCGGAAACTGCGCCAGCGCCCGCGCGCGCGCGGTGCGCACCATCGTATTATGCTGCGTGAAGACCGGCACTGTCGTCATCTCCGGGCTCGGCGGCAGCGGCGCAGGCTCCAGCTTGAGCGCGGCGCGCCAGATGGCATTGACCATTTTTCGCGTGGGCAGCACGCAGCCGAGATCGTCGGCGATGCGCTGCGCCGTCTCGGGGGTGAGTGGAGCGAGCCAATAGTCGTCATCAGCGCCGACGCACAAATAATCGGGCGCCACCGAGAGCGTCGCACCGTCGAGTTTCACCTCCACAAATTTCCGCCAGAAGGCCGGCACATTACCCCGCCGCACTTCAGCGAGCACAGCAGCCTCGCGCGCGGGCTGATCGAGCGCCGCCACTCGCGCGGCAAACACCGTGCCGCTCTCCGCTTCCGCTGGCCGGGGCGGTAGCGGCAGCTCCAGCGGCACCGCCCGCGTCCACGCGCCGCATAACACGAATATCAACATCAGCGTTAGTCGTCGGATGCTCATCGTGCGTCCATGCAGCCGAAACCGCGCCACGTTGGCGAGCCGACAGGGAGTGATGGCTTGTGTCAGTGCGAGGGGTCCGCGCCGCGAGGATACGCGGCAACCCATCAACCTACACCACGTCCGGCAGCGCCGGACTTTCGATTGCATCCCCGCTTGCCGTCGCCGCGCCGCGTCCGTTGGCTGGCCGCATGAGTTCCCCTGCTCCCACCCCCGCCCGCGATGTCATCCGCTGGGGCATCATCGGCTGCGGCGATGTCACCGAGGTCAAGAGCGGCCCCGGTTTCCAAAAAGCGCGCGGCTCACAGCTCGTCGCTGTCATGCGCCGCAACGCCACGCTCGCCGCCGACTATGCCAAGCGCCATGGCGTGCCGCGCTGGTACTCCGATGCCCGCGCGCTCGTCGCCGATCCCGAGGTCGACGCCGTGTACGTCGCCACGCCGCCCGGCGCGCACCTCGACGGCGCGTTCCTCGCCGCCGCCGCCGGCAAGCCCTGCTACATGGAAAAGCCGATGGCGCGCAACACCGCCGAGTGCGACGCGATGATCAACGCCTTTGCCGCCATCAACCAAAAGCTCTTCGTCGCCTACTATCGCCGTGCCATGCCGCGCTTCGAAAAAGTGCGCGAGCTCGTCACGGGCGGTGCGATCGGCCGCCTCACGGGGATCAACTATCGCTTCGCCACGCCCACCCCGGCCAACGCCGATCCCGCGAAAAACGCCTGGCGCGTCTCCGCCGAAAACTCCGGCGGCGGCCTCCTCCTCGATGTCGGTTCCCACGTGCTCGATTTCCTCGATCACTGCGTCGGCCCGCTGCAGGACGTGCACGGCCGCGCCGCGCATCTCGCCTCCACCGCCGACGTCGAAGACGCCGTGGCGATGACCTTTCGCACGCAGTCCGGCGCGCTCGGCTCCGCCTCGTGGAACTTCGCCACGAGTACCAAGGAAGACACGCTGGAATTTTTCGGCACTAAAGGCCGCGTCTCCTTCGTCGTCTTCAATGCCGACCCCATCCGCCTCGAAACCGCGAACGGCATTGAGACCTTCGACATCCCCAATCCGCCGCACGTCGCCCAGCCGCTGATCCAACTCATCGTCGACGAGTTGCTCGGTCGCGGCACCAGCCCCGGCACCGGCGTCTCCGCACGGCGCACGCAGCGCGTGATGGACCAGGTCCTCGAAGCCTACTACGGCGGACGCGACGACGCCTTCTGGGCCCGCCCCTCGAGTTGGCCAGGCAAGTAATACAATTTGTCATTGCGCGGCCTTCGCAGAGCGGAGGCCGCGGCAATCCATCTTACTACTCCACTTCCGGCCAAGCCGGACCTTTAAGTGCTCAGTAAACCACACCACCGCTCTCTGGCCGGGTCGGGGTTGACGCAGGTTAATAGTTATTAAAACTCCCCGCTTCCCCATGAGCAAACTCCTCGGCAAACGCGCCCTCGTCACCGCCGGCGCCCAAGGCATCGGCCTCGCCATCAGCTCACAGCTCCTCCGCGCGGGCTGCGATGTCTTCGTCCACTACCGCAGCAGTGCCGAGGGTGCGAAGCAGCTCGCCGCCGAGGCCGCCACGCTCGGCCGCCGCTTCAGCAGCGGCACCGCCGATCTCACCACCAGCGAGGAGAGCAACGCCCTCGTCGCGCAGGCCGTCGACTTTCTCGGTGGCCTCGACATCCTGATCAACAACGCCGGCTCCCTCGTCGGCCGCCGCTCACTCCTGGAGGCCGAAGACGATTTCTGGGCCGAGGTGATGTCGCTCAATATCGGCAGCGTGCGCCGCGTGTCGCGCGCCGCCACGCCGCACCTCATCGCCGCCGCCAAGACCGGGGGCGGAGCGAGCATCGTCAATCTCTCGTCCCTCGCCGGCCGCAAGGGCGGCCACGCCGGCTCGCTCGCCTACTCCACCGCCAAGGGCGCGGTCCTCACCTTTACCCGCTCGCTCGCCAGCGAACTCGGCCCACAGGGCATCCGCGTCAACGCCCTCGCCCCCGGTTTGATCCTCGGTACGAGCTTCCACAACACCCACACCACCGCCGCCTCCGCCCAAGCCACCATCGCCGGCATCCCGCTCGCCCGCGCCGGCACCGCCGACGACGTCGCCCGCGCCGCCGTGTATCTGGCCAGTGAATACGACGGCTTCATCACCGGCGCCACGCTCGACATCAACGGCGGGGTGTATTCGGCCTGATGAGATAGGGCGCGTTATCCCTAACGCGTCGCTCAGGATGTTCGTAACCCGAGGGCGCGGCGGCTTAAGGATAAGCCGCCCTACCCCAAAGCCCCCCACTCGCCGGCGCTCGCGCCTACCAAGCAGTGCTCACTCTCCTGTCTGTGCCTTCTGCCTTACCCCGTGCTCTCTGTGGCTCGGCTCTGTGCCCCTGTGACAACTGCCTTGGCCTTCTCGTCTTAATCCGATCCAGCCATCGCCCGCCCACCCCGCCTGCGCTTGCGCAAAACGCCTCCCTGGCGTTCGCTTGGTCGCATCATGCGCTTCTCCGGCCAGACGATTTGGATCACGGGTGCCTCCTCCGGCATCGGCGAGGCGCTCACGCTGGCGATGGCGCGCGAGGGCGCGAAACTCATCCTCTCCAGCCGGCGACCCGAGGAACTTGAGCGCGTGCGTCGCTCCTGCGCCCGCCCCGATGACCACATCGTCGTGCCGCTCGACTTGATGCGCAGCGACACGTTTCCCGCCATCGTCGCCGACGTCCTCGCGCGCTGCGGCCACGTCGACATCCTCGTTAACAACGGTGGCGTGAGCCAGCGCGCCCTCGCCGCTGAGGTCTCGCTTGAGGTCGAGCGCAGCCTGATGGAGGTGAACTATTTCGGCCCCGTCGCCCTCACCAAGGCGCTCCTGCCCTCGATGCTCGCCCGCCGCGCCGGTCACATCGTCGTCGTGAGCAGCGTGATGGGCTACGTCGGCACGCCCGGTCGCTCGACCTACGCCGCCGGCAAGCACGCCCTCCACGGCTGGTTCGACTCCCTGCGCGCCGAGTCGTGGAAGGCCGGCCTCAAAGTCACCCTCGCCTGCCCAGGCTACGTGCAGACCGCCGTCGCCGCCAACGCCCTCGACTCCAAGGGTCGCAAATACGCCGAGGCCGACCGCACGCAGCGCAAAGCCATCTCCCCCGAGCGCTGCGCCGCCGCCATCGTCAACGCCGTCGCCCGCGGCCGCGAAGAAGTCTACGTCGGCGGCAAGGAAGTCTTTGGCATCTATATCAAACGCTTCGCCCCCTGGCTCTTCTCGCAAATCGTGCGTCGGATGAAATTCTCGGGCGCGAAGTGACACGGAGCTAGCTAACGGAGAGAAAGGAGAAAAGCTCATGTCAGAGACCATCTGACATGATGATAATTGCCGTGTAGGGGCGTCGCTCGTCGACGCCCGCGGAGCGCGGACGGAGGTGATTTCAACTCTCTACCGAGAATCACAAAACGAGCCGCAATGGGTTTCAGCCCTCCGTTATCTCTGCTTTCTAATGTGAGAAGCTCGAGTGCATTGAGCTCCTTCACCTCGTGCCGCCACGCCACACCCAAGTTCAAGCTACCCCAGACTCTTCGTTACCTTCGTTTCCTTCTGTTCAAAATGGACTGGCAAAAAGCCGGGCCAGCCGCCCACCCTTTCAGTGCTACTCCGGCAACGCAAACGCCACGTACGCATCGCCCGACTTCGTGCCCATCTTCCCGCCACCGCACGCGATAACGACAAACTGCCGCCCATTCACCGCATACGTGGACGGCGTCGCATAGCCACCCGCTGGTAGATCGGTCTCCCAGAGTTTTTCGCCGGTCTTCGCGTCGAAGGCCCGGAATTTCTCATCCTTCGTCGCCGCGATGAAGACGAGGCCGCCGGCAGTCACCGCCGGGCCGCCGTAGTTTTCCGTGCCGGTGGGTGGGATGCCCTTGGCTTTGAGCGCGGCGAATTCGCCGAGGGGCTTTTTCCAAAGGTACTCGCCGGTGTTGAGGTCGAGCGCATTGAGCGTGCCCCATGGCGGGCGGAGCGCGGGATAACCCTCGGGGTCGAGAAAACGATTGTATCCAGTGGTCGAATACGGGCTGCGGATGGCTCCGGCTGCGGATGGCTTCTCCGGCGCCTCCACCTTGCTCGCGGCCGAATTGGCCGCCGGCTCAGCCCGCGCCACGCCGGCGTCCGCGGGAGTGGCCGCCGGGGCTGCAATCCCGAGCACATAATCCGCCAGCGCCTTCTTCTGGTCTTCCGGTAGAAATCCAAACGAGGGCATCACGCCGCGCCCGCTCGCGAAGAGCGCGAGGACATCGGTGGGCTTCAGCTTTTGCGCGACGGCGGTGAGCGCCGGGATATTCGCGGCGGCGTTGCCCTCGCGGTTCACGCCGTGACACGACATGCAGAGCTGCGCGTAGAGCGCCGCCCCGGAGCCGGGCTTCGCATTCGTCTTGGCGGGGACCATCGTGAGGATCCACGCCATCTCGTTGGCATTAATATAGAGGATGCCCTTCGGGTCGACCGCTGCGCCGCCCCATTCCGCGCCGCCGTCGAAGCCGGGGAGGATGATGGTGCCGCGCTCGCTCGGCGGGTCAAAAGGCACGTGCGGGTTCACCGCGCGCAGTCGCTTCAGCACGGCTTCGCGCGAGGCGGGCGAGAGATCGGTCGCCTCCTCCTCGGTGAAGCGCTGGCGCGCAAAGGGCGCGGGCTTTTGCGGGAGCGGCTGCGTGGGCGAGGATTTTTCGCCCGCGAGGATCGACTTCGGCACGGGCTCCTCGCGCCACGGAAAGAGCGATTCACCGGTCTCGCGGTTGAAGACCCACACGTGGCCCGACTTCGTCACCTGCGCGACCGCCGCGATCTTTCTCCCGTCGCGGGTCACCTCGCACAGCACGGGCGGCGCGGGGAGATCGCGGTCCCACATGTCGTGATGGACAAATTGAAAGTGCCACTTGCGCTCGCCGGTCGCGGCATCGAGCGCGATGAGGCAGTTCGCGTAAAGATTGTCGCCGTGCCGGTCGCCGCCCCAGAAGTCAAACGTCGCCGAGCCTGTCGGCACAAACGCGATGCCGCGCTCCTGATCGACCACGAGGCCCGCCCAGCAATTCGCCGCGCCCGCCGTCTTCCACGCGTCGATCGGCCAGGTCTCGATGCCTTTTTCACCGGGCTGCGGGATCGTGTGAAAAATCCAGCGCCGCTTGCCCGTGCGCACGTCGTAGGCGCGGATGTGGCCGGGCGCGGCGGGCGCCGGGCCCTCGCCGAGGCGCATGGGCATGATGATCAGGTCCCGGTAAATCGCGCCCGGCGTATTAGCCGCGAGGTACATGCCGGTCGTGTCGCGGTCGAGGCCTTGGAGCAGATCGATGCGGCCCTTTTCACCGAAGCTCTCGATGGGGAGGCCGGTCGCGGGATCGATGGCGTAAAGGTGATTGCCCGCGGAAAACATCAGGCGGCGCTCCGTGCCCTCGGCCCACCAGGTGAGGCCGCGATTCAGGCCGCGACTTGCATCGCCCTTGGCCCCGGAAAAGGGATTGAAGCGCCAGCGCTCTACGCCCGTCGCGGCGTCGACCGCAAAGAGCACGAGCTGCGGCGAGGTGCCGTAGAGCACGCCGTCGATCACGAGGGGATTGCACTGGATTTGGGAGCGGTTGCGCGCATCGGCGTCGCCGCTGTGGTACGTCCACACCGGCTTGAGCTGCGCGACATTCGCCGGCGTGAGCTGCGTGAGCGTCGAGTAGTGCGAGCCCGCCGCATCCCCGAGATAGCCCGCCCAGTTGGCGCCAGCGGCGGCGTGGAGCACCGGCGCGAGAAGCGAGGTCAACAACAGCGGGCGGAGCAGCAGCGAAAAGCGGGACGCGTGGGGCATGGCGAGGAGACGAGGCAAACGGCAAAAGGGTAACGTGAACAAGCGGAATTCACCGCCCGCGCCCCAAAGCGTCCGCGCATCGCTCCCGAGCCAGATACCAAAAACCTCATCTCCGGCAGGCAATCCCCGATACCAGCGGAGGATATTTCCGCAGCTCGCCCTCATCCACCAACCAAGGGACCAACGGGACCCGCACCCGCATGTCACCCGGCCAAATTTTCTCCGATAAAACTCCCGGGACCTTCACCTACTATTGTTCGGAACCGCCGAGGCGCAGGCGCTGACCGTGATAATGCTTAAGAAAAAACTGCCCGCCACCGTCTGTTTGTCGTGAGTGCGTCATCGAGCGTGGCACCGCGCCAAAGCCAGCGGGGGCGAGCCGTTTCGATCATGGTCCCGGGCAGCAGGAGTTCCGCCCCCTCCGCGAACTCTCGCCCTACCGCGCGAGTTCGACGAGCGACGCAGTACTCGCCCTGCCGGGGTTTCGTTTCGTGTCAGGCCGTCCGGCGTCTCCGTCACCCATCAACCCTCAACGTCAGAAAAATCCTTAATCCCATGTCTGAACTCTCCTCCCTCCGCGATCTCCTCGTCGACGAAATCAAGGATCTCTACAGCGCCGAAAATCAGCTCCTCAAGGCGCTCCCGAAAATGGTCAAGGCCGCCAGCAACGAAGAACTGAAAGCCGGCTTCACCGAGCATCTCGAGCAGACCAAGGAGCACGCCGCCCGCCTCGAGCGCGCCGCCGAGCTCCTCGGCGAATCGCCCAAGGGCAAAGTCTGCCACGCGATGCAGGGCCTCGTCGAAGAAGGCGCCGAGGCCATCGAACTCGAGGCCCCCGATGCCGTCCGCGATGCCGCCCTCATCGGCGCCGCCCAGCGAGTGGAGCACTACGAGATCGCCGCCTACGGCACCGCCCACGCCTTTGCCGTCGAGATCGGCGAAGACGAAGTCGCCGCGCTCCTTGAGGAAACCCTCAGCGAGGAAGGCGAGACCGACAAGAAGCTCACCGAACTCTCCGAGTCCATCAACGCCGAGGCCAATCAACCCGACGACAGCGACGAAGCCGAGTCCGACGATTCCGCCGCCCCCGCCAAGAAACGCGCCGCCAAGCCCGCCAAAAAGGCCAAGCGCTCCAAGTAAACTACCCTCGTTCGCAAAACCCTTCACGCTTACCCGCCCCCTTCACGCCTCCCCCCTCATCATGAATTCTATTCCGTCTTCCACAGTCGTCGCCTCCGACCTCTTGGTGCCCACGCGCTCCACCCACTGGCATTGCTCCTCCGTCAGTTGGGGCGCGGTCTTCGCCGGCCTCACCGCCGCGATGGCGCTGCAGGTTTTGTTCATGATGCTCGGGGCCGGCCTCGGCTTCGCGATCTACTCCCCGCTCACGGATGAAAATCCGGTGGCCGATCTCGGCAAGGGTGCCGTGGTCGTCCAGGGCATCAGCGCGATCTTCTCGCTCTGGTTCGGCGGCTGGGTCGCCGGCCGGTTTACGCCGCTCGCCTCGCGCGCCGCCGGCAGCCTGCACGGCTTTATCGTGTGGTGCGCCGCCACGGTCGCCGGGGTGATCCTCGTCGCCGGTGGCGCCGGTTGGGCCGTCGGTGATCTGTCGAAGCTCGTCGGTGGCGGCCTCTCCGCCGCCGGCAGGCCCGCCGCCGCCGTAGCCGGCAGCGCCACCGATGCCGCCAAGGACGCGCTGAAGAAGACGGGCGACACGCTCAACAGCTTCGTCGACGAAGCCGCCAGCGGCCGCCCCACCAACACCCGCGAAGCCGCCCGCGCCAAGCGTGAAGTCGCCGCCGCCGTCGCGCGGTTGTTCAATCCCGTCACCCCCACCACGGGTCCCGAAGCCCGCGCCGCCGTCGTCACCGCCCTCACGCAGTCCGGCGTGTCGGAAAGCGACGCCAACAAGATGATCGACGATTGGACCGCCTCGTACAACCGCCTCAAGGCCGACCTCGCCGCCGCCAAGCAGCAGGCCGAGCTCAAAGCCCGCGAAGCCGCCGACAAGGCCGCCGATGCCCTCGCCGTCCTCTCCCTCGTCGCCTTCGCCGCCTTCGTCCTCGGTGCCGCCTCCGCCGCCTGCGGTGGCGCCACCGGCGCCAAGCACGCGACCAAGCGCGACCTCGTCACCACCCTCCCCGTCTAACTCCTCCTCCGCTCCTCGGAGCAACTCACACCACCATGGAACTCCTCACTATCGCCGCCGCCGGCTACTCCCTCATCTACCTCCTCTTCGGCGGCGGCCTCGGCGGCGCCGTCCTCATCTTCATCGTCGCCAAAATGCTCGGCAAGTAACGCGGCGCGCTGAGCGCTTAAGTGAACAAAGAGCCGCGGTTAACACAGCGGCTCTTTTTGTGCGTATTTGAAGCCTCGCCGACACGGCGCAGCAAAACAGACTATATGTTTTACGGACCGGAGAACTAAGATGTTCGGCTACTATCAAATGGCTTCCACCACTTATTAAACTCTTGTACGTTAACTCGAGCACCTGCAGCACCAGGGAAAACCGCTGCCGGCGCAAATCGGCATATAAGATAAATCAGTTCCGGAATACTCCAGATACAAACGCCCAAGTCAAAACACGACGATTTAGCAGCTTCACTCAATCGATACGTAGTGACTAAAATCATTTGCGTTGGAGTTAATTGGCGAATCCCATTCGTCCGCCAAACACCAACCTCACTCCTTTGTATAACCCAGCCTCCGACTAATTCGCGTATGTGAGCTGGATTTAGTAATTTAGGGCGCTGGCTGATCGGCGTCCCAATAGCAGCCTTAGCCGAGGCTAATACAAATACCCGATTACTAATCAAATGATCCTGCCTTAGTGAATCGCCCACCGTGACGGTCAACTCCGATGGGACAAAGAGCATGGAGCCGTGCGCATCAATACCTTGATCATTTGACTTTCTTGTAGCCCCCGCCGTCCCGGTCCAAGACTTGATCAACGCAGCAGCAACCGCCTCAAGGTGGTGGCCCTTCTTGAGTCGCACCAGCACCGCACGAATCTGTTTGTATTTTTCTAATCGCCCCAGCGTCGCAGCTTGAGTAGTGGGCTGCAAGTATACTAACAAGCCACAAATCTGATACACTCCCGCCACACTTTTAGTAACTACATAGGTAGGCAGCGAAGTCTCCTCTCTCAAAATAATCTCACGCTGTTTCGTCAGCTCGGATGTAATGAACGCCAACGTTCCCTTTGGATCACCCGTAGGAAATAGCGCGGCGGTTTGAACGCCACTGAGCCCCAGTGCAGCTCCAACAAAATCCTCGACCGTCAAACTATTCGCCCAAAGAGCAATCCCTCGGGCTGCTTTTTTTACTGCGGCAACTTGATCTTTTTTCAGCACCGTAACGCTCACTTTTTAAGTAATCCTTCGAGCAGTTTTTGAATTTTCTGAGCCTCTTTCACCAAATCCAAGAGAGCGACTCGTATTTGTTTTGGGTTCTGCAGCAACTCTTCGCTGGTAACGCGCTGTAAACCACGGACATAACTCGAGATCCTTCGCGTAAAAGCACCTTCACGTCTCTCCTGGAACATGAGTTCGGCACGATCAAAGTCCTCATCTTCTAACGCACCCGTCACAATATCATCATCGAGCTTCAACATATCTCGCAGTTGCCTAACCACCAATTCCGATGATTGCTCCGCAGACACCTCATCCTCGTCATCTCCACCTGTCTTTATTTTAGCGCCAACGCGACTAATAAGATATTTAAAAAATACTTTCTGATTATCCGAAGAGGTGACATCCAAGTCATCATTACTCCACCCGAGCCAGTCCATAATAGATTTCGCACGAGCCGCTTCCGCAAAAGCATTGTAAGTTAGCTTATGACTTATGCTATATTTTTTCTCATAAGCACGAAAATTTCGGTAAAGGCGTTGCGCCTTAAGATCACGCAAAACAACCGATTTATCACGACCAAATCTCTCTGCCACTTGCGCCGGAGTCCAATGTTCGTTAAGAATTAAGTTGGCCTGAAATTCATACCTGCTTGCTGGCTCCCAAGATTTGGCACCCATCAAGTGCCGCATACCAATATAAATTTCAGCAGCCCGCCTAAAAGCTGTTAATTTTTGCTCATCACCGTCAATTGGGTCACCGCTTAGAACGAAGCAAGGCAACGTCTTTAGTGTATCCCGAACGTTAGATGGGAGACCAGTTAAGTCCGGCCCGTTTTCTTTGAAAATAGTTCGAACAGCCGCAAGACGCCGATTGCCCTCCAAGACGATAAACTTACTCGCGTCATACGGCGCCACGATCATAAGCTCGTGCCGGAGAAACCCGTTATTAAGAATAGAGGTTGCGAGACTTCTTACGTCGAATCCCTCGTCAGAAGCTAGAACCTCAAGAATTTTGGACTGGAGGGCTGTTTGTCCTACCAATTTAGCTGGCGCATTCCAAAATGCTGGTTCGGCTCTTTCTAAGAGCCGCAAATTGTGCGGATCAAGAAGCAAAAGGTCGGGTTCTATCGGTCGAGCATCTCCCTCGGGAAGTGCAAGCAACGGACCTCGATGCGATTTCGGTGGGGCTGCTGGTCGTCCTCTTGGCATAACGGAAAAGTTATGCTATGTAGTAACGTAGAAGTCGATATTCAAAAAAATAAACAGGAGGAATGCACGTTAGGTGCACATGCAGTCGGAAGTTGAGACTCCCCTATTTGCAGGATGAACACTATACTAGACCCCGTAGACCGACGTCAACTTCGGCCCCCAAAGACCAAACTATCACTTAACCTCGGGACTAAATTCCGGCGGCACCTCACGCATAACTCCCGCCCTGCGTGATCCCCAACTCCTGCCGGCGGCGTTTGCGGTCTCTGGCGGAGGTGGCGGTGTAGCCTTGGCGGCGGTGTTCGGCGAGGGGGTCGAGCGGGAGCTTGTTCGCCTTGCGCCAGGCGGTGAGGGCGGGGGCGACGTCGGTGAAGAAGGCTTTTTTGAGGAGGAGCTCGGCGTCGACGACATTGTTGGCGGCTTGGGCACGGCGGAGGGCGGCGTGGTCGACGAGGGCGGCCTTGGCGTAGAGTTCCTGGGCCATGATCACGGTCTGGAGGGTGGCCTCGATCTTGGGCTTCTCGTTGTGCGACTGGTCGATCATGTAGGCGATCTTCGGCGCACGGCCGCGGTCGGCGGCGAAGAAGTGGATCTCGTGGAAGATGCGGAAGACTTGGTAGGGGTCGATGGAGCCGAGGGTGAGGTCGTCGTCGGCGTAGCGGCGGTCGTTGAAGTGGAAGCCGCCGAGCATGTCTTCGTCGAGGAGCCAGGCCACGATCTGCTCGATGTTTTGCGCGGAGTAGTGGTGGCCGGTGTCGACGAGGACCTTGGCGCGCGGGCCGGCTTTCTGGGCGAGGAGGAGGGCCATGCCCCAATCGGCGATGTCGGTGGCGTAGAAGGCGGGCTCAAAGGGCTTGTACTCGACGAGCATGGTCTGCTTGGGGCCGAGCTGCTCGTGGAGCGCGCGGAGGGAGGCCTCAAAGGTGTGCTTGCGGCCGCGGATGCTGCCCTGGCCGGGGTAGTTCATGCCGTCGGCAAACCAGAGGGACACATACTCGCTGCCGACCGCCTTGCCGATGGCGACGGAATCGACGCAGTGCTGGAGCGCGGCGGCGCGGATGGCGGCGTCGTTGTTGCCGAAGGAGCCCCACTTGTAGCACTGGTCTTGAAAGAGGTTGGGGTTGATCGAACCGATCTTGACCCCGTGCGATTTCGCGAGCTTGGCGACGGCCTTGGGGTCCTCACCGGACTTGAAATCCCAGAGGACGTGCACCGCGACCGTGGGGCAGCACCCCGTGAGCGCATGGACGTGGCCCGCATCGGCGAGCTTGTCGCCGAGATCGATGGCGGCGGCATCCTGGAAAAATTTACCGAAGCGCGTGCCGGTGTCGGCAAAGCCCCAGGAAGGGGTCTCGATGGTAAACGAGTCGAGCGCAGCACGGGCGAGGCGGAGTTGGGCAGGGGTCATTTTCGGAAAAGAGAAAGGGAGACGCAGAGAGAGGGAGAGTGGGAGGCAGGAATAATCGAAAGAAAAGGAAATGAAACCCACCCCAAACTGTCACCTGCGACCACGGGCGGACAGTACGGCAGCCGAACGGGTCCTGCGGGATAAATTGGAAGGGCTCTGATTTGAACCACAGAGACACGGAGACACAGAGGCTGAAGATCAAGACTCCTAACCTCTCTGTGACTTTGTGCCTCTGTGGTTCATTCATACCGCCGGGATGGTGACGCCGAGTTTCGCGGCCCAAGGCGCCAGCGCCGGCAAGATCGACGCATGCAGCTCCACGCCTTTGGTCAATTGCTCCGCCTTGCACTTTAGGCCCTTCTCACCCGGCAGCCGCACCGCGTCGAACCCCGGGCGCGGCGGCGTCGCGCGACACGCCGCGGCGACCCACTCCGTCTGCCGCCGAAATTCCTCCGCCCCGCCAAACAACGCGGGCTCGATCACTTGGATAAACACACTCGCGCCCCACCCCTCCTTCGGGTCGGCGCGGCCATGCCCGGCGAGGCCGCTCGTCAGCGTCTCCACGAGCAGCGCAAAGGCATAGCCCTTGTGCCCATGGTCCACCCCACCCATCGGGAGCAGCGTGCCCGGCGGAGTTGTGTAGAGCGCCGCCGGGTCGTCGGTCGGCTGGCCTGCCGCGTCGAGCGCCCACGTGCCGGGGAATTTCTTCTGCTCCGTGTGCAGCCGCTTCGTCAGCGCATTCGTGGTGATCGACATCGAGACATCGATGATCACCGGCGCGCCCGCCGTCGGCCACGCCGCCGCGAGCGGATTGGGCGTAAACACCTCCCGCCGCCCGCCAAACGGCGCCACGCTGCACACCGCCGGATCCGAGCAGGAAAGAATCACCATCAACCCCTCCGCCGCCACGCGCTCGAGATACGCCGCGAGACACGCGATATGGTGGCTCCGCCGAATCACCACCGTGCACGTGCCATGGGCCTTCGCGCGCGGGATCGCGAGCTCGAGCGCGCGCGACACCACCCAGGGCCCCGGCAGCCGCCGCGCATCCCACGTCACCGCCGCGGGAAAATCCGCCACCACCAGCGGCTCCCCCGCCTTCGTCATCGTGCCCTTCTCAATCTCCGCGAGATACGGCGCGAGCAACGCCAGCCCATGCGTCGTGTGCCCCAGCAAGTCCGCCTCCACCAGCACTCGCGCGACCGTCGTCGCCTTCTCCGCCTCCAGCCCCGCCCGTATCAATAAAGTGGATGCGTAGTCGATCAGGGTAGCAGCGGTGAGCATGCCTCACGGAAACGAAAAACCCCGCGCGCCGCTACCTGAAAAAAATACTCAAGCCAAAGCTCAGAATTTGCCCACGGAACACACTGAACACACGGAAAGAAGCTCGGCGCACCACGCCCTCCCCATCTCCCAAGCGGCGCGTTAAGGATAACGCGCCCTACCATAAACCTTTGCTCAGACCTTAGCACCTTTGCGTCTTTGCGCTTAAAAACAAAAACTCCCCCGCCTTTCAGCAGGGGAGTTTCGACCAATTCAAAATCGTCTAATCTCCACGCTCACAAATCAAACCGTGTCGTGAAGACGAACTGCCGGGGATCGATAATGCGGTAATTCCAATACCGACCATCGGGATTAACGGCGACGCCTTGCAGGTGGCCGTTCTCGGTGATGTTGGAGATGTTCAACTGAAACGAGGCGCGCACCCTGTTGTTAAAGAGGCGCAGGCCGTTGTAGCTAAGGAACACGTCCACGTTGGTCACCGGCTTGTCGTACACCGGCTTGTTGGCGTCGAGGCGGCGGATCACGCCGTCCGCGTCCGCCGGGGCCGCGAGGTAGCCGATGGCGCCCTTGCTCGCCCAGCGGGCCGAGCCGCCGACCGACATGGCTTTGAGGAAACGATTCTCCAGCCCGAGGCCGGCGAGTTGGAAGCTCGTCGTGCCCTTGGCGGTGTACTCGCGCGTCTGCGGCTTGCGCTTGCCCTGCGTGGTGATCGCGAGGTTGAGCGGCGCCTCGATATTGCCCGTGTAGTAGTCGCGCGGGATGCCCGTGGAGCCGAGGCGGGTGGTCCACCAGAGCTCACCGGCGGGATCGCGCACCGTGGTCCAGTACGGCAGGCGCTGATTGATCAACTGCTGGATGAAGAGCGAGACATTGTCGTCGATCGCGATCTGCTGGCCACCCGTGACCTTGAGCGTCCAGAAGCGCGTCGGGTTGAACTGCAGCTCCACTTCCGTGCCCTTTGAGGTGGCGTCGAGCGCGTCGGAGATCGCTTTGCCGCTGGCGCTCGCGATGAAGTCGGTCGTGTAACCGATCTGTTTCGCCGCCGCGGTCTGCGCCTGCTCGAGCGTGTACTCCGGGTGCAGTTGCTGCTGCCAGCCCGTCGCGGTCGTATAGAGATCGAAGGTGAGGTTTTGTCCAGGCACGTCGAAATCCATCGCCATCGCGCGCGTCGCGACCGTGCCGATGCCGGTGCGCGCGTGGAATTGGATCGTCTCGAAGTGCGTCACGCGGGCGCTAAACTTGTTGTCGAACATCGAGAGGCCGAAGCCGTACTCCTTCGTCTTGCCCTGCGGATTCGGCAGTTGCTCGAGGAAGACATTGTACGCCGTGTCCGCCGGCTGGAAGCTGTCGGATTGGTTGTAAGTCAGGTAGAGTCCGTTGATCAACTGCCCGAGGAAGCGGCCCACGCCGGTACCCTCGGTGGCCGCGCGTTGAATCATTGGGATTCCGCGGAACGGCTTTACTACGACGCCCTTGGTCTCGGTGTCGCCCTCGCGCCACTTTTTGTTCGGCCCGAAGTTGTAGAGGTTGGTCTCATCCGCGACGCCGTTCACGATCGTCGTGCCGTAGCTGTCGACCGTGTAAACGCGATCCCGGCGGCGGCCGATCGTCGGGATGATCTGATCGTTCACGAGGAAGCTCTGCAGGCTCACGCCCGCCGTGCGGACTTTCTTCTTCTGCATGCCCTGCGAGAAATAGAGCTCATCCATCGACACCGTCGTCTGTTTCCAGTTGGCCGTGCCCACGCCCGAGGTCGTGATCGGGATCGAGGCGGCAAACTGGCTCTTCCAGCTTTCGGGACCCGGGTTGGCGTACTGCACACCCTGGTTGGCGCCGCCGAGATAGAAGATCGGGTAGCTCAGCAGGCCGTTGCTATTGTTGATCGCGGTCGCGCGGCTCGTGATGAAGTCGGCGCCATCGACCACGGAATCGTGGAAGCGCAGGCCGGAGGGCGCCGTGAGCGACACGCGATACTCCTCGTAGCCGAGCGCGCGGTGGTAGCCGAGCCACTTGAAGATGTTTTTCTCGCGGCGCAGATCGAGTTGGTAAGCGAGTTGGGCGCGGTACTGGTCGGTGAGATTCGGCCGCTTCTGCACCTGCGGGGCGAGACCGCCGATGTAGGGCTTCAGGAAACTGGGATTGGGCCGGCCATCGAGCAGGGTCGAGTTGGTGTCGACCGTGATCGTGTTGCCCACGCCATCCTGCTGCGCGATGAACATGCGGCGGTAGTTGATCTGGTCCTCCCGGCGAAACGCGGCCTCGAAGTCGAGTTGGTTGCGTGGCGTGCGAATGATATTCTGCTCCAGCTTCGCGTTGTAGAGCGCGGCGCGGTTGGTCTCGTAGTTCGGCGCGGCGAGATTCAGCTCGGTCCAATCGTAGATCGATTTGTCGGTCATGCCCGGCAGCTTCCAGAGCGGGCGTGGGTCGGCTGGCTGGGTGGCCTGCGTGAGCTGGAACGGCGTGCCGGCATTGTTGTTCGGGTTGCCGCCGCGCATGAAGTACAGCACCTGGCCGCCGTCGATGCCCATCAAGTTGCGCGCATTGGAGCTGCCGAAGAGGCCGAGACCCGCGGGTAGATTATTGGTCGTGGTCGTGATCGGCCCGGTGCGGGTCGCCACGCCATTGCGCGTCACGGTGATGATCTGCGTGAGCGGATCATACGTCGGCGAGCCGTTGGCGCGCCAGTAACTGATGTACTCCTTCGGCATGATGGAATTCGCGCGATTCGCGTACTCCATGAAATGCTCCGCGCTCACCGTGAGCGTGGTCTTGTCAAACGGGCGGTAGGTAAAGGCGATCTGCTGGCGCGTGATGCGATCTTCCGAGGGCTTGCGCACGAAGCCCTTTTCCTCGTACACGGCGGAGAACCGCGCGGAGAGCTTGTTGCGGATCAGCGGGCGGTTGAGATCGAGGCTCGTGCGAAACCCGCCGTAGCTGTCGGCGCGCGCCGTGAAGTTAGTCGATTCGCGCGTCAGATTCGCGCGGCTCGCCACAAGATTCACCGAGCCACCGGCATCGCTCAGGCCGGCGAGATTGGAATTGGGCCCGCGCACCACCTCGACTGCATCGATGTTGTACACATCGATCGGGATGCTGCTGCTGGCGGCGAAACCGCCGACGGTGATATTGGCTGAGCTCAGGCCGCGAATGCGATTCGCGCCGGTCGGATTGCCCGCGACATTATCGTAATCGCCGCGGCCGTCGTTCGTGAGATCGGTAAACTGCTTCGTGCCCTCCGTGCCGACTTCGTATTGAAAGATGTCGTTGATATCGAGCGCCGCCGTATCGAGAAGCTGTTGCTTCGTGATGACCGACACCGAGCCCGCGATATCCTCGAGCTTCGAACCGAGGCGCGTGCCCGACAGCGTGCCCGAGGCCGCGTAGCCGCGATCCGAGCCGGAGTTCACTTCAAAGGGGGAAAGCGAGATCGTCTCCTCGGCATCGGCACTCGCGGGCTTCGCCGCCGCCGAACTCGCCGCCTTGGCGTCATCGGCGTCTTTCGCGGCGATCTCATCGGCGTCGAGTTTGCCGTTCTTGTTCTTGTCGTACTTGGCGAGGGTCTTGGCATCGACGGCCACCGTGGGGGCGGATTGCGCGTGCGCCGTCGAGAAGCAGAGCAGCGCGCACAGCGGAGCCACGAGGCGACGCGGCACGATAGGTGAGGGAGGAGGGAGTTGCATGGAAAGCAGACGAAACAGGGATGAAGCTGGGAAAAGCGGGACGGCGGGTTCACAGCAGAGCCGTAACCGTAGCCAAAGCGCTTGGACGCGGGGGAAGAAAGCAGAAGCAAACTCACGCCCCGACTTCGGCCCCGCAATGTCCCGCCATTCTGACAGTCTGACCACAGGCGAAAGTCGCCGGGCCCATGGCAGTATATTTTGAGCTTCCGAAACCTGAGCGCCCCTGAAAATTATCGCCTCGCCCAGCTCCGAATTAGCGCGCCGCGTCGCGAGCAGCTTGGAGATTTTCCCGTGTGCGCGCATCGCCGGGGCGCAGGCGAAGTGATTCCTCATAACTCGCGATGGCCTCGCGCGGCTGGCCGCTGAGGAGGAGCACGTTGCCGAGATTGGCATGGGCGTCCGCATCGCCCGGCTGCACGCGAATCACCGCCCGGAAATGCGCCGCCGCCTCCGGCAGGCGCTCCTGGCGGGCCAGCAGGAGCCCGAGGCGGCGGTGAGCATCGAGGTGATCGGGCGCAAGGCGCAGCGTTGCGAGATAGCCGGCTTCGGCGGCCACCGCATCGCCCGCTTGCTCGGCAAGACGGGCCAACTGATAGTGCGCTGCCGGCATGGCGGGCGATAGCCGCAGGGCGGAGCGAAAATGCCCCACCGCTTCGCTGGTGCGCTTCGTATCCAATAACGCGATACCGAGGTTGTAATGCGCATCGGCACCGGGCACCAGCGCGAGGGCGCGCTCGTAATGCGGCACGGCCTCGGCCGCGCGATGGAGGCGCATCAGGGCCGTGCCGAGATTGAGGTGGGCATCGGCGTGATCGGGCGCGAGGCGCAGCACGGCTTCGAATGGTGCGACCGACTCCGCGGTCTGACCTTGGGCGAGGAGGGAGACCGCAAAATTGTAGCGGGCCGAGACATAGCCCGGATCGAGTTCGATCGCGCGCGCAAAGAATGGAGCCGCCTCCCCGGCCCGGCCCGCCTCGACGAGGGCCTGCCCGAGATTGTTGTGCGCGCGGGGATTCGTCGGCACGCGCCGCACTGTCTCGGTCCACAGCGTTACGGCATCGCGGTAATCGCGATTGCGCGCCACCGTGAGCAATCCGCCGAGTACGCTCGCTGCGATCACCGGCCACATCATGGCACGCCCAAACCGACCAAACCCCGCCACCACCGCCGCCGTCAGAAGTCCCGCCAGCGGTAGGTACATGCGATGCTCGGCCATCGTCTGCGTCACCAGCGGCACCACGCTCGAGCTCGGCGCAAGCACGAGGAAGAAGCAGGCACCGACAAAACCGAGCACCGGCCTGCGCCACAAAGCCCACCAAGTACCGACGAGCAGCGCGAGCACGACGCTCCCCCACCACACGACAGCCACATCGAAACCCCTCACCGCCGTGCCGTAATCGACCACCAGCGGATGCGGCCAGAGCGTGAGCCGCAGATACAGCACGAGCGCTTCGGCCTGCTTGAACAAATAACTCCACCACGACACCCCGAGACCGAAGCCGGCCGAGACTCCGCGCGCGCCCGCGCCGCCGATCAACAGCATGCCGAGCACAACCCACGTCGCCGCGAGAGATACATAATAGCCCCGGCGCTCGCGCCACGCCGCCGAAAAATTGCCGGCGACAAATGTCCGATCAAAGAGCACAACGAGCACGGGAGCGGTGACCATTACCTCCTTGGCCGTCATACCGAGCGCGCACACGATGACGGACGCACTGAGCCAGCCGCGTCGCGCCGAAGACGTGCCGGCATCCACGGCGCGGACGAAGCCATACACCGTGAAGAGATAAAGCAGCCCGCAAAGACCCTCCGTGCGCTGCGCGATACAAGTCACCGTCTCGGTCTGCAGCGGATGCAGCGCCCAAAGTAATGCGCAGAACGCAGCGACGACCATCGCGTTTACCGCGGAGGGAAGCAGCCCCACGCGGGCGAGAGTGCGGCGCACGACACCAAAGAGCGTGAGCGCCGCAAGGGTGTGGAGCGCGATGTTGGTGGCGTGGTAGCTCCAGACTTTTTCGCCGCTCACGGCGTAGTTGAGCGCGAACGTGAAATTAACGAGGGGGCGTCCCGTGGTCGTGCTCCCATCGGCGGGAGGCCGGAAGCTGTCGAGCGAGGCCAGCTCGCGAATCGTGCGATTGTGCTGCACGGCGCCGGCATCATCAAAAACGAAGGGCGCGTTGAGCGTCGTGAAGTAAGCGCCCACCACCGCGGCGACGAGGCACGCGGCGGCCAGCCAGACCGATGGTCTGGGGCGCGGAGCGGGCACGGGAGCAGCGGAAGCCATACGAGGAGAAACGGAAGCCGGGGTAGTCTCAGCGGGAGCGAAAAGCGGTACGCACACGTTGCGCCCGCCGATGGCGCACGCGCAATGCTCAAACAGAAAAGCTCCCCCGCGAACGGGAGAGCTTTCCTACCCTGTGACTATCTGAACCTGACTGAACTGACCCTGACAAATTTTAGAAGGTAAACGTCGACGTGAGGATGAACTGGCGCGAATCGATGATGCGATACGCCCAGGGCGTCCCGTCGAAGTTGACCTGCGTCGGCATGAGGCGGCCGTCTTCGGTTGCGTTGTTGCAGTTGAGCTGGATCTTCCAGCCCACGCGGTTGTTGAAAATCCGGCGCGAGTAGCCGATCCAGAGATCGGTGTAGTAGTTGCCCGAGTCGTACACGGGGCGCGTCACGTCGTTGAGGTTGATGACCGTCGGGGAGTTCACCGGGTCGCCGACCTTGCCGTAGAAGCCGATGGCGGCGCGTGATTCCCAGCGCTCGGCCCCGCCGAAGGAGACGCCCTTGAAGCGGCCCTCGCGGATATTGTAGTTGGTCACGAGCGAGGCGTGGTAGCGGCGCTCGAGCGGCGAAACGGCGCCCTCGAGCGCCTTGGCGAGCGCCACCTGCGAGGCCACGACATTATTGAAGTAGGCCTGCGCGCTCGTGTTGCCATCGGTATTCTCGATCTGCGCGACACCGTTGTAACCGTAACCGGTCCAGAAATTCTTGAGCGACCAGCGGCGGCTGGTGTTGGGATCGACGAAGTCGGGGATTTCCGGCGCGGCATTGGTCTGCCACTTTGGGAGGCGCTCGGCGAGCCAGGCGTCGTACTGCGGTGCGATATTGGTGTAGGTGCTCTGCTGCTTGCTGCCGGTGAGCTTCATCGTCCATGAACTGGTCGGGTTAAAGGTCACTTGGAGCTCGGTGCCCTTGGCCTTGCTGTCCTGCGTGGCACCGGAGCTGAGGCCGCTATAGTAGTTCAGCGGGAGCTTGATGAGGTCGTATATCTTCTGCTGGTTGGCCGGATCGTTTACCGGGTTGACGGCGTCGCTGTTCCAATTGTTGACCGAGATGATCTGGTCGAGCGTGCGGCCCGAGGCGATGCCGTTGCGGATGCGCTGGACGGCACTCGCCCAGGAAAGGCCGGTGGTCGTATCCGAATAGGCCAGACGCGTGAGGAGCGTGCTCGCGGCGGAGGTGCGCTCGTTTTGGCTTTCGTTTTCATACCAGTTCAGGCGCACCACGAGCTTGCTCTTGAAGGCGGTGAAGCCGACGCCGATGTCGCGGCCGTTGCCCGTGGGCTTGGCCAGCGGCTTGAAGAAGTAGTCGGTCTGGTAGGTGGCCGGCGGGTTGAAGTTGTCCGACTTGTTATAGTAGAGCGTGGTGCTTTGGAGGATTTCCCCGACCACGGAATCGGCGCCAGCGACGCGCGACACCGAATCCCAGCCCTTGAGCGGTCGGAAGGCGACGCCGAGGGTCTTGGTGTTGCCGTCGAGCTTGTCCCAGCGGCCCCAGCGATTCATCACCCGGTTGTAGTTGATCAGGCCGGAGACGCCGTTGCTGAAGAGCTCGGAATTGGGCAGCGCGACCTCGGTCACCTTGCCCAAGACATCGGTGAGCGCGCCGGGCGTGGTGACGCGGGCGCGGTACTTGTCATAGCGCCAGCCGAGGGTCGTGATGATGCGCTCATTCCAGAGGTAATTCTGCGCGGCGAGCGTCCAGCTCTTGACCTCGCGCTGCGTGCGGAAGCTGCCGGCGCTGGAGAAGAGGGACTGCTCGGTGACGCTGTCGTTCTGGAACTGGCCGGTATTGTAATTGTAAACCTGAATGTTCGAGGTGACGGGACCATTCCAACCCTGATTGCCGTAGAAGCCGGCCGAGTGCGTGCTGACACCCTGCGCGCCGCCGGGGCTCGCGAGGTAGTACTTGCGCATAAGGGCGCTGTTGAGCGCGAGCTGCGTGCCGGGGATGGAGAGATTCGAGACGTAGCGGAGCTTCGCATCGGCGTCGCCATCCACAAAATTATTGCGCCACCGCTCGATGGCGCGGAGCACATCCTGCTCGGACCAGAGGCCGAGGAGGCGATGGTGACCGAGCCAACCCAACACGCCCGACCGCTTCCGGAAATCGAGATTGTACGCGAGCATTGCGCGATAGTTATCGTCAGTCTGCGGCGAGTAGAAGGTATCGAGACCGCCACCCACGCCCTCGGAGACGAAGGGCAGGCCGAAGTAGGGATTGGGCGTGCCATCGATGCGCTTCTGGTTGGTATCGACCTGGATGGTCGCACCGGTAAGCTGGTTCATCGTATAGTTCTCCACGCTGTCGATGTCCTGGCGGAACCAGCCGGCGGAGAAGAAGAGGTCGGGCGTGAGCTCCTGCTCGATCTCAAGGTTGTAATTCGCGGCGCGGACGCGGGCGAAATTCGTCTGGAGGTGATTATACTTGGTCCAGTCGTACACCGATTTGTTGGTGACGCCGGGGAGTTGGTAATTGCCGTAGGTGTACGTGCGGCCGTTGATATTTGCGGTCGGGATCGGAAGATTGACCGAAGAGGACCACTGGCGGTCGAGCATCAGGTATCGCGCGTCACCCGCGGTCCAGCCCAGCGAAGCGGGCGTGGGCGTGGCGGTGGCGGGATTGGTCTGCGCCGGCGCGTAGAGATTGGGATTACGCTGGAAAAACGCGATGGAGGCGCCGTTGTCGATCAGGCGCAGCGGACGAGCGGTATCCTCAAACTGGATACCGGGAACGAACAGCGGCGTATTGATCGTGCTGGGGGCGCCGGCGCCGAGCACAGTGTTGACCGTGGAAACGTAGCCGGGGGAGTTCACATTGGACACGTAGGGCCCGTAAGTGCGGCCGGTGTCGAGCACAGTGATCGTGCGCGTGGTGGGATCGTAGGCGGGGCGGCCGGCCTGGAACCACGGCGTGACGAAGTCGCGCGGCGTGAGGGAATTGGGGCGGTTGGCGTCGTTGCGGTAGTTTTCCGCGAAGCCGCGAATCACCGTCTTGCTAAAGGGCTTGTAGGTGATGGCGCCATATTGACGGCGAGTGAGATCGCCCGAGGGCTTGCGCTGAAACTGCTGGTCGTTGAAGAGAAAAGCGCCGTAGGCGGCGAGCTTATCCGGGATGAGCACGCGGTTCACCGCGAGCGAGCTGCGGAAAGAGCCGTATTGGTCCGTGCGCAGTTGGATCTGGTTGGTGTCCTTGTTGAGGAGCGCCTGCGCGGCGGTCTGATTGACGATGCCCGCCGGAGTGCCGAGACCGAAGAGCAGGGAATTGGGGCCGCGCGTGATTTCGACCGACTGAGTATTGTACGAGTCGAAGGGGATGCGGTTGTTGGTCGGGAAATTATTGATCGCCGCGTCAGGGGACCCGAGACCGCGCACGCGGTTGGCTTGGGCGTTGGTGGAGGAGTCGCCGTTGTTGCCGAAACTGTAGCCGGCGATAGAATCCTTGGCGGTGCCGCGATCGACGATGGAGGGCGTGTAGGTGCTGGAGCCCTCGGTGCTGGCCTCGTACTTGAACACGTCGTTGATATCGAGGGACGCGGTGTCGTCCATCTGCTGCTTCGTCACGACGGTGATCGAGGCGGCGAGGTCGGCGAGATTGGTATTCAGGCGGCTGCCCGCGAGGGTGTTCTCGGCGAAGTAGCCGGAGTCCTTGCTCGTGGTGACTTGGAAAGGCGTGAGCTTAACGGTCTCTTCTCCACTGGCCGCGGCGTTGCTGGCTTTGGCGCGATCTGCGTCGATTACGGCCTGTTCGCTGGGATCGATGCGGCCGTTTTTATTGGTGTCGTACTTGGCGAGCGTGGCGGCATCGGGGCCGGCGGCAGCTTGGCCGTGGGCCGAAGCGACCACGAGGCCAGCGCCAGCCAGCGCAAGGACGAGGGGTCGCGAGATCGGGGAATTCCAACGAGGGGTTTTCATGAGCGGGGTCAGTTGGCTTGGGTTTGGGTAAGCGAGGCGGACAGCGACGGACCCACGCGAAAGGAGTCGACAGGGGCGCGGACGACCGGCGGGGGTACGAAGCGGGGGAAGGGGTAGCTTTCTAACCAAGAGCTACGCTTGCGAATCGGCATCGCAATGGCTCGGGGCGACTGACAGTCCGGCGCGTGAAGAAAGAATTCATGTTGGGAGCGCATGAACGCGGCGCGATTCCTCCACCCAAACGACGAGGCCGAGTTACTATCGCTTCTTCTCCGTCGTCGCTCGCCCCAATCCAAAGCTGACGACCTAGTTTAGATTCCGGGCGTTAGTCACCCTCAGGGTAAACGCTTTCCCGACCGATGCGGCACGTAGGGAAACAGTTCGCGCGGCTCTTCGGGTTTAACTGGCGTGGAGAACTTGTCCGATCCGTCCACAGCAGTCGTGCTGCGCGCTGGGACTAATGCCGGCGGACTCACCCTCGCCGGCAGAGCAACACCGGCGGCCCGCGCCGCCGCTTCACGGAGTTTGTCCTTCTTGCTTTTGCGTTTGCCCTTCACGCCACCCGTCGCGGGGGCCGCGGGCACCTCCGTATTATAGGGCTCAAAGCCGGCGATCTGCTCGCGCTCAAGGCGGAGGTTGTTGCGCTTTTCGATCAGGGCGAAGTGCGCATGCGTTTCGGCGCTCACAAAACTCACCGCGACACCGCTTTCGCCGGCGCGCCCAGTGCGGCCGATGCGGTGCTGATAATCTTCAGGGGATCGCGGGAGGTCGTAGTTTACCACCACGGGCAGGTGCGCGATATCGAGCCCACGGGCAGCGACATCGGTCGCCACTAGGACGCGGAGACGCGAGGCCTTGAAATCTTCGAGCGCAGCGGTGCGCGCGCCTTGGCTCAGTTCTCCGTGGAGTGCGCCCGCAGCGATGCCGGCGCGGCGCAATTTTTCAGCCACATGCTCGGTGGCATACTTCGTCGCGACGAAGACGAGGACCCGCGTCCAGCCCTCTAGTTCGATCAGGTTGCGCAGGAGTTGCGTGCGCTGCGGCGCATCGACCTCGATGGCGCGCTGCGTAATCGCGGGCATCGTTCCCGGCCCGGCGGGGATGGCCATTCGTATCGGATCGCGCAAAAGGCTATCCGCCAACTGCCACACCGCAGGGGGAAATGTCGCCGAGAAAAACAGATTTTGCCGCCGCGCCGGCAGCAGCGCGATCACACGCGAGAGTTCATCCGCAAATCCGAGGGCAAAGAGCCGGTCGGCTTCGTCGAGCACGATGGTCGCGACCGACGCGAGCGACACGGCATTGTGCGCAATCAAGTCCAGGAGCCGCCCGGGCGTGGCCACCAGCACATCCGCGCCGCCTCCGAGCGCCATCATCTGCGGATTGATCGAGACGCCGCCGTGCGCGACGAGGGTCTTGATGCCGGGGTGCGTGAGCGGGCGGCTCAGCGCGACGAACGCCGCGCCCACCTGCGCCGCCAGCTCGCGCGTGGGCACGAGTACCAGCACGCGCACCGTGCGCCCGCGCTCGCGCGCACTCGTCGAAAGAATCTGGAGCAGCGGCAGCGCAAACGCCGCGGTCTTCCCCGAGCCGGTCTGCGCCGAGGCCCACACATCGCTCCCGCGTAAAATCGCCGGGATCGCCTGCGCTTGGATCGGCGTGGGCTCCGTGTAGCCGCGCTCCACCACCGAGAGAAGCAGCGGCGCCGAAAGGCCAAGGGTCGAAAATGACATCACCTACCGATGCCACCTCTGGCCTCCCATGGGAAATACAAAGACGCGGCGCCCTCCGCGTTCGTCGCGAGCTGCGCTTATTCCGCCGGCACAGGTGCCGGCACGACCGGGCGACTCGTCGCGAGGACTCCGGCGGCGAAGGCGGCGAGCGCGAAGCTCAGATAAACGAACCAATCGCCGTACAGAACATAGAAACTCTCGCGACCGATCCAGCGCTTGTCGCGGGTGACGGAAATCGTGCGCGCGCCGCGGAAATAGATGCTCTTCGCGTCATTGGTCACTTCGCTCCGCACGGCGCCAAATTCGTCGATCCAGCCACTCCAGCCGCCATTGCCGCAGCGCAGCACGGGGCGACGCGTCTCGACGGCGCGGAGGACGGAGTGCGCGGCGTGCTGGTAGGCCGCCCCACCCTCGCCGTACCACGCACTATTCGTGATCACGGCGATCGCATCGATGCCCGTGCGGGCGCTTTCGCGGGCGAGATCGGGAAAAATATCCTCGTAGCAGATGAGCGGCCCGATAACGGCAGGGCTATCCTTCATCGGCACGACGATGGGAGCGGGACCCGCACCGCGCTCGAAATCGCCCCCGATGGGGACAAACTTGGAGAGCCAGCCGAAGAGGGGGCGGAAGGGCACAAACTCGCCGAACGGAACCAGGCGGCGCTTGGCGTAATATTCCTTTTGCAGGCCGCCCGCCGGGGTAACGAGCAGCGCGGCGTTGTACCAGCGCTCGTCGGGCTTGTCGGGGTGCTCGATCGCCACGGAGCCGACGAGGAGCGACGAGCCCGTGCGGGTCGCGAGCGATTCGACGAAGGCCTTGGCCTCGGGCAGGCCACCGCTGACGGTGAGCGGTGAACTGGCTTCGGGCCAGAGGATCAAATCGGGATGCGTCTCGCCCGCCTTGAGGGTATTGGTCTCGAGGATGCCGAGGATATTGCGTGCCTCGGCCGGGTCCCACTTTAGATTTTGCGGGATGTAGGGCTGCACGAAACCGAAGCGCCCCAGAGGGATGCTGAAGCGGTGACGGTTAAACGTATCCTGCATCTGGATACTGACGCAGCCCATGAGCATGAGCAGCCCGAGGAGGAATTCGGGGCGGCGAAGATTCAGCCCGCTCTGGCGCTCGATGAAGAGGCTGTGTGCCATCGCGGCGAATCCGATATTCATGGCGACGAGCACAAACGAAACGCCATACGAGCCCGTGTAGGCCGCGATCTGCAAAATGCTCGAGCGCTCCCACTGGCTCGCGGCGAGCGGGAGCCAAGGGAAACCACCGAGCAGCCAGGTGCGCGTCCACTCGATGCCGACCCACAGGGCGGCGAGCCCGACGAGGCCGACCAAGCGCGTGAGTGTGGGCCGCCCCACCATGCGCGGCATGGCCCACCAGGCTCCGAGATACCACGTGCCGATCCACACGCCGACAAACGGCCCGAGCAAGAGCAGCCCTCCGACCGTCACGTGATGGAGCCAACCGAGGATAATCGTCCAGGCGACGGCCTGAGCCGCAGCCATCGTCCAAGCGTAGACCTTCAGCCGCGGCTTGGTGTAGGCCCAGAAAATGCCGGGCAACAGCATCGCGTAGGCAAACTCCGGGACGTGAAACGGCGGAAACGAGAGAACCGCGAGGACGATCGTCGACACCGCCACCGCGAACGCCCCCAGGTATTCCGCATGCCGCTGCCAGAACGACGGCGGCAGGTCGTAGGGATCGGCGGGCGTAGAATCGGGGACGGAGGTGGTCACGAAAGGTAGGAGCCTGCTTGCAGGCGATGGCTTTAAGGGTGAATCGGAAACAGTAAACTAGGCGAAGGTCGATTTTGCGTGTGAGGATGCTCCTCGCTCCGCCTCATTTGGCCAGCCATTCCGGGATGGGACGCTCTGCTTCAAGCCAATCCTTGAACCAGGCCCAATCCTCCTCCCGACAATAATACCACCGCCAAGACTCCGTTCGGGAACATAAGCCGGCGCGGTAGGGGTTGAGAAATATGTAAAGAAAAAGCGGGAGCCGATCCTCTGCGGGGCGCACGTGGTGATCGTAAAAATTACGCTCCCATTCCAAACTAGGAGCAACTGCGGCCAACGCAGCCGAGGTCTTCGACTTCAACCGCGCGATGGCTTTTCCGAGGGACAGCCTCTGACCAAGGACAAACAGCACATGAACATGGTCGGGCATCACGACTGCACACCTTAGTTGCCAGGTAGCATCCGAGTCCATCTCACGCATCTCGGCCAAAACCAAGGATGCGATGGCAGCCGATGTAAGCCCATTCCGATGGTTGTCGGTACAAACTGTGACGAAATATTCCGCGTGCGGCAGTGAGATTCGCCCACGGCGCAAGGCATCATGCCCCTTTGTCGGGTCGCGCATGATTTGAAGCGTAGGCGTCTGCTTGCAGGCGATCAGGAGGTAATCCTTCGACGTGCGCCGAGCATCGCCTGCAAGCAGGCTCCTACCTCCCGATAAGAATTAGGCGCCGTGGCAGTTCTTAAACTTCTTCCCGCTGCCGCAGGGACAGGGGTCGTTGCGACCGACCTTCGGCGCTTCGCGACGGATGGTGATCTTCGGAAGTTGCACCTCGGGCTCGGGGGCGGGCTGCTCGGCGGGGCCGCTGCTGGTGACCGTCGTCGTGATCTGCGGCGGTGGCGGCTCGACCGGAGCCGGCGCATCGGCGGGGCCAACGGCCTTGGCCGTGCGGCTGAGGAGCGAGAGCATCTGCTCGAAGGAGTCGATGTTCGTGGCGCTGCGGAAGAGGCCGGTGCAGATCTGCAGGCGGACATTCGTCATCAGCTCCTCGAAGTACTTGTAGGCTTCGCCCTTGTACTCCACGAGGGGATCCTTCTGGCCGTAGCTGCGAAGACCGATGCTCTTGCGGAGGTCTTCCATCTCGGTGAGGTGCTCCTGCCAGTGGTGATCGATGGCGTTGATGACCACGTAACGCTCGAGAGAACCCAGGGCCTCGGGGACCTCGACGGATTCCTTGATGGCATAGGCCTGCTTGATGCGATCGAGCAGCATCGCGACGATGGGCTCGGGCTTGTTGCCCTTGAGCTCAGCGAGCGTGACGGTGATCGGGAAGTGGGAATTGAGCCAGCCGAGCAGGCTCTCCTGGGCGGTCTGCGTGGCGCCGGCCTTGTCGCCGTAGCCGACGTTTTCGAGGCGGGTCATCAACTCTTCCTCGATCTGCTCGAAGATGATGTCCTTCGGGCGCTCGGAGTGGATGGCGCCATTGCGGATGCCGTAGATGACTTCGCGCTGCTGGTTGAGCACGTCGTCGTACTGGAGCAGGCGCTTGCGCTGGGAATAGTTCTGCTGCTCGACCTTCTTCTGCGCGCTCTCGATGGAGCGATTCAGCCAGGGATGCTCGAGCTCTTCGCCCTCGACCATGGAGTTTTCCATGAGCTTGGAGGCGATGTTACCCTGTAGGAAGAGACGCATGAGGTCGTCTTCGAGCGAGAGATAGAACTTCGTAAGGCCCGGGTCGCCCTGACGCGAGCAACGGCCGCGGAGTTGGCGGTCGATGCGGCGGGACTCGTGGCGCTCGGTGCCGATGACGTAGAGGCCGCCAAGCTCACGGACGCCCTCGCCGAGTTTAATGTCGGTACCGCGGCCCGCCATATTCGTGGCGATGGTGACGGCGCCGCGCTGGCCGGCGCGGGAGACGATATCGGCCTCCTGCTGGTGGAATTTCGCGTTGAGGACGGTGTGAATCACGCCCGTGCGCTTCAGCATGCGGGAGAGAAATTCCGACGACTCGACGGTGACGGTGCCGACGAGGACGGGCTGGCCGCGCTTGTGGGCGGCCTCGATCTCCTTGACCACGGCGGTGTACTTGTCGCGGCGGGTCTTGTAGATCGTATCATTTTTATCGATACGGATGCAGGGCTTGTTGGTCGGGATGACCTGCACGCCGAGGCGGTAGATGTCGTTAAACTCGGTGGCCTCGGTCTCGGCGGTGCCGGTCATGCCGGCGAGCTTCTCGTAGAGACGGAAATAATTCTGAATCGTGATCGTGGCGTAGGTGCGCGTCTCACGCTCGATCGTGACGCCCTCCTTGGCCTCGACGGCTTGGTGGAGACCGTCGGACCAACGGCGACCCGGCATGACGCGACCCGTGTTCTCATCGACGATCATGACTTTGCCCTCTTGGACGACGTACTGGACGTCGCGCTCGTAGAGCGAGTAAGCGCGGAGGAGCTGGGAAATGGCGTGGATATCCTCGGAGACGGCGGCGTAGCGGGTCTGAGCCTCGAGCTTCTTGGCCTCGCGCTGCTCGGGCGTGAGCGAGGTCTCCTTTTCGATATCGATGAACTCGGTCGCGAGATCCGGGAGCATGAACGCATCGGGATTATCGGGCCGGAGCTTGGTGCGACCAATCTCGGTAAGGTCGGCCTGATGCTGGCGTTCGTCGATGACGTAGAGGAGCTCTTCCTTGATCTTGTAGAGTTCGTCCTTGTTGAGATCGGAATTGAGGTCGGTCTCGGTGCGGTCGAGGAGCTTGCGCCACTCGCTGTTCTCCATGACGCGGAGGAGCTGCTTGTTCTTCGGGTGCCCCATCTTCACCTGCAGGAGCTTTTGCGCGGCGAGGGCCTTGTCGTCCTCCGTGGCGCCGGGTTTCTCGAGGAGTTCGCGGGCCTCGGTGACGATCTTGATGCAGAGGCGGGTCTGCTCATCCACCAAGCGGTCGACCGCCGGGAGCAGACGCGTGAAAGGCTGCTCGCGCTCGATGGGCGCGGGGCCGGAAATGATCAACGGCGTGCGCGCCTCATCGACGAGGATGGAATCGATTTCATCCACGATGCAGAACCAGTGGTCGCGCTGCACCTGATCG
This sequence comes from Opitutaceae bacterium, assembly GCA_965227745.1. Classification (GTDB taxonomy): domain Bacteria; phylum Verrucomicrobiota; class Verrucomicrobiia; order Opitutales; family Opitutaceae; genus GAS368. The sequence goes on from OZ245769.1 coordinate 3,541,557, forward strand.
TCCTTGCGCGTGGCCATGCCGTTGTCGCGGAGGTAGTCGAAGCCGAATTCGCTGGCCGTGCCATAAGTGATATCGCGGCCGTACATCTCGCGGCGGAGATCGGGCGACATCTGCTGCTGGATGCAACCGACGGTAACGCCGAGGTAATTGTAGAGGTGACCCATCCACTCGGAGTCGCGGCGGGCGAGGTAATCGTTGACCGTGACGAGCTGGGTGTTGCGGCCCGTGAGGGCGTTGAGATAGAGCGGCAGCGTCGATACGAGGGTCTTGCCTTCGCCGGTGGCCATTTCAGCGATGCGGCCGGAGTGGATGGCGATGCCACCGATGAGCTGCACGTCGAAGTGGACCATGTCCCACGAGAGTTCGTGCTCGCAGACGATGGCCTTGGTGCCGACGAGGCGCCGGGCGGCGTTCTTCACGGCGGCGAAAGCCTCGGGGAGGATTTCGTCGAGGGCGGCCTTCTTGTCGGCGGCGGCCGCGATGCGCGCGCGGAACTCCGGGGTCTTGGCCTTGAGCTGCTCCTCGGTCAGCGACTGGTACTGCTGCTCGAGCTCATTGATGCGCGCGACCGTAGGCCGGGCTTTTTCGAGAAACTTCTTATAGTGCCGGCCGGAAAACCGTTTGAGGAGAAACGAGAGCATGAAGGGGGTCGGAGCGTAGGCCGCGCCACGGGCTTGGCAAATGAAGAAATCAAACGCCTTCCGAGGAGAGTTTTTTCAGCCGAGTTTAAAGTAACCTCAAAAGTGCCAAATCGGACCGAGCCAACGTGTCACACCACGGATCACCCGTCCGGGACGCTTTGTTACTTCCACTCACGGTGGGAGTTCGTAAATTTCGATTAAACCCAAGCCATTTGCGGAAGCAGAACTTAACTGTGCCGAATACGTGCCTGGTTGCAAGGTGACCTGCAAAACCGCGTCTTTGCTGCCCTCCGGCAAGAGAAAGGCTCCGACGGATTTTTCCGCGGCCACGACGCTCTCCGCCGCGCCTTTATCACCCCAATTGTCATTCTGCGCCAGCAGCAACCCAGTTTGGTCGAACACCTTAATTAGCGGGTCTGCCACCAGACCGGTGAGGCCAAAAGTGGCCAATCCCGGGCCGACGCCGCGAATCAGCAGATTCTTGGGCCTGTTGCCGATGATATTGAACCCGGCGATGAGAACCCCCTCCCCGGCGCCGACCTGACTGCGCGCCGAGACATTTATGAGGCGGCCGTTTTCACGGAGGCTGGCATCGTAAAGCTCGATGAGCGCGATGCCCGTGCCGCCGCCCGCGGCACTGCACTGCGCGGTAAACGCGCCTCCCGACAGCGAGGTGAGCGTAGCGGCATCTAGGCTACCCGCGAGTAGCGGGAAGGCTCCGGTGCGCACGGCAGCGGCCGCGACCCCCGAGGTGACAGACCAGTTGTCATTGGAATCGATCAGCTGCGAACCCCGATAAACCAACAGCCGTGGATCAGCTAGCGCGGACACCACGCCGAACTGCGTTAACCCCGGCCCAATGCCGCGCACCAAGATCGGCAAACTATCATTGGCGATGACAAAGCCCACCGTGAGAGTCTGCGCGTCGGAACCGGCCGCGGAACGAATGGAAAGATTCGCGATGCGGCTGCCCTCGACCGCCACGGCGACAGGCTCGCTCAGGGACGCCGTCGCGCCCGTGCCGACGCGTAACTGGTAATTACCCGTATCCGAGGACCGGACCGCATCGAGGCTCAACGTCGCGCCATTGGCCCCGGGAATTTCGGCCGAATCCTTGAGCCACTGATAACCCTCCGCTGCACTATCATCCACTCGGATGCTCGTGAGGACCATCGTTTGGCCCTGGGTCAGCGAATTAACCGGCACACCTTGGCGGATGAGGGAAGGCGACTGCGAAAAAACCACCCGGCCCGCTTGATCGATGGCGAGACCACGAGGCTGCGCGAGGCGCGCGGCGGGGCCGATGGCATCCACTCGGCCGCTCGTATCGGGGACATTGGCCGTGGGAATAATCCCCGCGACCGTCGACACAATGCCAGTCGGGGAGATTTTACGGATGGCATTGTTGCCCGAGTCGGTGACGAACAGATTTCCCGTGGCATCGACGGCCACATCGGTCGGGGTATCGAAGCGCGCGAGGTCGGCGCGCCCGTCGAGAGCGCCCTTCACCCCACGACCGCCGGCGATCGTCGTCACCACGCCCGAAGGCGTGACTTTGCGAATCGTATGATTGACCCAATCCGCGACGAAGAGATTTCCGGTGCTGTCGATACCGAGGCCCTGGGGTTGGTTAAAAAGCGCGGCGGTGCCGGTGCCGTCCGCGTAGCCGGAAGTGCCGCTCTTCCCAGCGAGAGTGGTCACTACGCCCGCTGGTGTGATGCGGCGAATGGCGTGATTGTACGTATCCGCGACGAAGACGTTGCCGCTGCCATCCACCACGAGTGCGGTGGGAGAATTGAAGCGCGCCCCGGTGCCCGTACCGTCGATGCCGCCGCGCGCTCCCGGGCTTCCGGCAAACACCACGGCCGGGCCTGTCGTGGGAATTTTATAAACAGCGCAATTGAGTCCATCGGCGACATACACCGTGCCCGCGGCATCCACCGCGACATCCGTCGGCTGCTCAAGCAGTGCGCCCGTGGCCAGCGTGGAAACTGTGCCGGAAGGGGCGATTTTGCGGATGGATCTCCCAAACATATCGGCCACGTAAATATTCCCCACCGCATCGAGTGCGACGCCCTGCGGTGCCGCGAGCGTCACGCCGGGCGTGGCGATCGTGCTGACGCGCAGGGGCACGACCACCACCGGGGCATCGACGGAGAGGCGAGCCGCGGCGCTTGTCGCGGTGGTGCTGCCCGTGGACACCACGACCCGGAAGCTATCGCCACTCATCGCGGTGGTCACCCCGCTCACAGACATTACCGACGAAGTCGTGCCCGAATAGCTGCCACCCTCGGAAAGCGCCGCCCACGTCGTGGAGCCGTTAACCTGCCTTTGCCATTGATAACTGAGGGCAGGATTGCCATTGGCGCCGACGCTGAAAGTGGCGGTCTGGCCGGCGGGGATCGTCTGCGATTGTGGATCGTAAACCACCCGGGCCGAAACCGGCACATTCACGGCCTTGCGTACGGCACTCGCATAGAAAGCAGAGAGATAGACCGTGCCTCCCGCATCGACCGCCACGGCCCCAAAGATGCCTGAAGCGACCTCGACCCCCACGCCAAGCGAGGAACTAGGCGGCGCAAGGGGCGAGCCCACGACCGTGCTCACCTGCCCCGCCGTGGAAATGTGCCGAAGTGCCCCTCCATCGATCACGAACAAATTTCCGTTCGCATCGCAGGCGAGACTGGAGGGAGCCAAAAACCGTCCGGCTGCCAGGGAGCCATCGTTTCTCGCCTTTGATCCCAGTTGGCCGGCGAACGTCGTCACCACGCCCGCCGGAGTGACTTTGCGGATCCGCTGGTTGAAAGGCTCGCTAACATAAATGTTTCCGGCGGCGTCGATGGCCATGCCATAGATTTCGCCAAATTGCGCAGCCACCCCCGCTCCATCTGCCGTACCCGGAACTGAACCGGCCAGCGCAACAAAGGTCCCATCGGGCATTATCCGTCCTACTTTTGAGTCCCGGGCCGCGAAAAGATTTCCCTGACGATCCACTGCCAGCTTACCGCCAAAATATCGGGCGATCGTCGTCACCACACCGGCAGAGGTCACCCTGCGCACCGAGACCGCATCCGAGACATACACCGTGCCGGCGGAATCCACCGCGAGCGAGGAGGGCTGCCAAAACGTCGCTCCGGCACCCGTGCCGTCCTGCGCGAGAGAAGGAAGGCCGCTCCCGGCGAGAAAGCCCTGCACTCCTGCGGGAGTCACCGTACGGATCACCCCGTAGATCTGATCCAGCACATATAATTTGCCCGATCCATCCACGGCCACATCGATCGGACCACCGCTGACGGTGCCCGGCACCAGGGCGCCCTGGCTGGTCACAGCGTTTAACTCCACGAAGGGATTTACCGTGAGACTTTGTGCGAGCGCAGATGCCGCAGCGATCAAGGCCCCGGCGAACGCCACGCAGACCATTTTCCATACCGAGCGAAGCATGGCGCTATATAAATAACCCCATAGACCAAGCACAATACAAAGCTCACCTATGGGCGGGACGAAACCGGTCCGTCGCGCCACGGGCAAAAAACGCAGAACGCAGAACTAGGGATGCTCTATCGGTCGATCCATTCAGCTCAGACGCGAGTCCGGAAATACGCGATGGTGCGGCCGAGGCCTTCTTCGAGCGGGACTTTCGGTTCCCAGCCGCCGAGGTGCTTTTGGGCGAGGGTGATGTCGGGGCGGCGCTGCTTGGGATCGTCGGACGGGAGGGGCTTGTGGACGATCTTCGATTTGCCACCGACAAGCTTCAGGGTGAGCTCGGCGAGTTGCAGCATGGTGAACTCGCCCGGGTTTCCACAGTTAAGCGGGCCGACGGTCTCAGTTTGCGCCATGAAGCGGACGAAGCCCTCGATTAGGTCGTCGACATAGCAGAACGAGCGAGTCTGCGAGCCATCACCATAGATCGTGATATCCTGGCCGCGGAGAGCTTGTACGATAAAATTGGATACGACGCGGCCATCGGCCTCGTGCATGCGGGGGCCGTAGGTGTTGAAGATGCGGATGACACGGATATCGACCTTGTTTTCGCGGTGGTAGTCGAAGAAAAGCGTCTCGGCGCAGCGCTTGCCCTCGTCGTAGCAGGAGCGTTTGCCGATGGGATTGACGTTACCCCAATAGCTTTCCGGCTGCGGGTGAACCTGCGGATCGCCGTAGACTTCGGAGGTGGAGGCTTGGAAGACGCGGGCCCGCGTGCGCTTGGCGAGGCCGAGGCAATTGATCGCGCCCATCACCGAGGTCTTGATCGTCTTGATCGGATTGTACTGGTAGTGCGGCGGCGAAGCGGGGCAGGCGAGATTGTAGATCTGATCGACCTCGAACTTGAACGGATCGATCACGTCGTGGCGCACAAACTCGAAGTTCGGGTGCCCCATCAAGTGGGCGATGTTGAGCTTCCGCCCGGTAAACAGGTTGTCGATGGCCACGACTTCGTGACCGTCCTTGAGGAGGCGTTCGCAGAGATGGGACCCGAGGAAACCGGCGCCGCCGGTGACGAGAATGCGCATGGTGATAGGTCCCCGTAGTGAAGGGAAAGCACGCGGGCTTGGCGAGCGCGGGATTTACGCCACACGGAGGAACAGGTGGCGACGAGTAAGACGGCCTGACGCTGACGCAAAATTCTAAACCGAGGAATCGGGCACCGAAGCCAAGGCAGGAGGATTCGCGGCGGCCAAACCCCAATTCCCTCTTTGGCGGTGCATCCACGTTTCGGATACACAGAATGATCCGCCGCTCCCTCCAAACGATCGAAAGCATGGGCTGTTCCCCTTAAAGCCTCAGGAAAACTCTTTCCGTCACGCCCCGCAGACAACCCACAAGACACTATAAAACAGCAAGATAACCAATAAACCGAAGGGATTTTAGCTAACCTCGATCTTGCATTTTTCGGCCATGAGCACCCCACGGAACCGCCGCGATTTGGGCGCGGTCCATACGGCGCGCATCACCAAAATACCTGCGCAATCGGCCACCGGGAACGCAGTTTTCGGTGGGAGAACACCACGGGAAGAAGCGCAACCGCTCTTCTCACCAAACCCTGCTAGGAACACCAAATGAAATCATCGTCTTCTATTGCCTTTGTTGTCGCCGCCCTGCTGTGCGGCGGCGCAGCCCAAGCCCAGTCCATCACGGCGCCCTCGCCCTCGAATTCCGTCCGGAATAATCCCGGCGTGCTGGGCCAGAGTTTCACCGATTTGCGGTTCGGGTACGAGAATGTCCGTCACTCCGACGCTGACGCTTACGATGCGGGAATCTCCGGTAATGTGCCGGTCGCCCGAGGCGTGGACGTCGGTTTCGGGTACGACTATTACTGGGAGAACAACAGCCCCGGCCCCATCGCGGGCACGCACTATGACGCCCATTACCACCAGCTCGCGACCAACGCGAATTTCTATATGCCGCTCCAAGGCGGCGTGAAGCCCTTCGTCGGCGCCGCCATCGGCTACCAATGGGCGCGCGCGGATTTCTCCTCGCCCTTCACCTCCTCGCGCCCGGTGCGGTTTCAAGATAACAATTGGGTGTGGGGCGCTTCCGCCGGTGTCGAAGTTCCGGCAGGTGCGTGGGCGTTTACGCCGCGTATCTCCTATTCGGATACGATGACGAACAACAGCTACGGCACGTGGCACTACGGCGCCGAAGCTCATCACTGGTTTACCGAAAAACTCGGCGGCTACCTCGATGCCACCTTCCATGACCCGCAGCATGGGTACGGGCCCGAGTCGTGGACCTACACGGCCGGCATGCGGTTTCGTTTTTGAGCCGCAGGTCATTCTCGGCATGCGGCGCAGTTCTAACGGTGCGGCATGGAAAACCCACCGTTTAAACTGCCTCCGGTAATGGTATGAGACAATGAAAGAGCGGGTCCCGTGAGGGTCCGCTCTTTTTGTATCCGGGGACCGACAACCTCACTTCCCAACCCGCGCCGCCGCGCCCGCTTCGTATCGCTCGATCCATGCCCGGTGCCACGAGCCGTAGTCGCCGGCCTCGATGTGGGCGCGGGCCTGCGCCATGAGATCGAGGTAAAAGTGCAGGTTGTGGAGCGTGCAGAGGGTGCAGGCGAGGATCTCGCCCGACACCGTGAGGTGCCGCAGGTACGAGCGCGAAAAGCGCGCGGTGTAGTTGTCGAGGCCTTCGACGATCGGGCGCTTGTCGGCGCGGTATTGCTCGTTGCGCAGATTCATCGGGCCGTCGGGCGTAAAGACGAGGCCGTTACGCGCCACGCGGCTCGGCAGCACGCAATCAAACATATCCACGCCCAGCGCGACCATCTTGAGTAACTGTGGCGGCGTGCCCAGGCCCATGGTGTAACGCGGCTTGTCGGCCGGCATGAAAGGCGTGGTCGCCGCGACCTGTTTCAACATCTCCGGCTCCGGCTCACCCACGCTTACCCCGCCCACGGCGTAGCCGGGGAAATCCAGCGCCGCGAGCGACTCCGCGGCCTCGCGGCGCAGATCGTCGAAGGTCGAACCCTGCACGATGGCAAACACGTGATGGCCATTGGCGAGAAAGCCACTGTCGGTCGCGATCTGCTTGCACTGTCCTGCCCACTTGTAACTGCGCGCGACGGCTTGGGCGCAGGCATCGCGTTCGCAGGGCCAGGGCGGGCACTCGTCGATTACCATCGCGATGTCGCTCCCTAGATTCTGCTGGATGCCCATGACCTCCTTGGGCCCGAGGAAGAGCTTCGCGCCGTCGAGGTGGGATTGAAAGGCCACGCCGTCGTCGCGGATGTCGCGGAGCTTCGCCAGCGAGAAGACCTGAAAGCCGCCGCTGTCCGTGAGGATCGGGCCATCCCAGCCCATGAATTGGTGCAGGCCGCCCATGTCGCGCACCAGTTCGCTGCCGGGGCGGAGGTTGAGGTGGTAGGTATTGCCAAGGATGATCTGGGAACCGATCTCCTTGAGGTGGGCGGGGGTGAGCGATTTTACCGTCCCCTGCGTGCCGACGGGCATGAAGATGGGCGTCTCGATGGTCCCGTGCCGCGTACGCAGCCGCGCGCGACGGGCGGCCGTGACTGTGTCGGTCTTCAGGAGTTGGAAGTGTTCGGGCATCGGAAGGGCAAACCCTGTCCCACGCTTGACCCGGTGGTCAATCCGCTAGGTAGTATGGACGCATCCGTATCTCGCGACCACCGTGCTCCTCGTCATCGACAACTACGACTCGTTCACCTTCAACCTCGTCCAATACTTTGGCCAGTTGGGCGTGACGCAGCGCGTCTTCCGCAACAACGAGATCACCCCCGCCGAGGCGGTCGCGCTCAATCCTGACCGCGTGCTGCTGTCCCCCGGCCCCTGCTCCCCGCGCGAGGCCGGCGTGACGCTCGACATCATCAAGGCTTTTGAGGGCAAAAAGCCCATTCTCGGCGTCTGCCTCGGCCACCAGTCCATCGGCCACTACTACGGCGGCAACGTGATCCGCGCCGGCCGGCTGATGCACGGCAAGACCTCGCCGATTTTGCACAAGGACACCGACGTGTTCAAAGGCATGCCGCAGGGCTTCGCCGCCACGCGCTACCACTCGCTCCTCGTCGAAAAATCGACCTTTCCAAAAGACCTCGAGATCACGGCGGAAACCGCCGAGGGCGAAGTCATGGGGCTGCGTCACAAGACGTTACCCATCTGGGGCGTGCAGTTCCACCCCGAGTCCATCGCGACCGAGGGCGGCATGCGCATCCTCGAGAACTTCCTGAAGCTCAACTAAGCGGAACCGGGCCGCTGGCCGCGGGCCTAAGAGGTGAATAACTTCTTGTGGTCGCGTATTGCGTCGCACCGTGGCGAGCCCTAATACGTCTCTCGTCCTTAGACATTCGCTATTAGCCATTTCCCAAACCCTGCATGCGTTGCCCTAAGTGCACTTCCATCGAAGATAAGGTGATCGACTCCCGCATCAGCAAGGAGGGCTCGACCATCCGCCGCCGGCGTGAATGCCTCGAGTGCGGTCACCGCTACAGCACCACCGAAGCCGTTGTCCGCGACGGCGTGGTCGTCATCAAGCGCGATGGCCGCCGCGAGGAATTCGACCGCGAAAAGCTCGTCCGCGCCGTCCGCGCGGCCTGCCACAAGCGCCCGGTCGACCTCGAACAGATCACGATGCTGGTCGAGGATGTGATGGATGCCCTCGAGGGGCAGTTCGAAAGCGAGATCCCTTCCCGCGCCATCGGCGAGGGCGTGATGCAGCGTCTCCGTCATGTCGACCAAGTGGCCTACGTGCGCTTCGCCAGCATCTACAAACAATTCCGCGACGTGACCGAATTCGTCGACGAGATCACCGCGCTCAAACCGAAGACCAAGGCCGCGGAGTAAGTGTGAAAGCCAAAAGCTTTCCAACGCTCTGATTTTTAACCACGGATGGACACTGATGAACACGGATAAAAACTAGATCGAATCGCGCCGGACCACGCTATCCGTGGTTTGAATCCGTGTTCATCTGTGTCCATCCGTGGTTTCTCCTTCTGGTCGTTTTGTTTTCTCGCCCTTAGGCTCACTCCCGTCCCTTCATGCCCACCGCCTCCCGCGACGATCTGCGCCGGCTGCATTTTATCGACGCGCTCTTTGCCCACGTCACGGGCCACGATCTGTACCTCGCGAGCCAGATCAAGGGTGCGATAACCTTCAGCCTCGCCGAACTCGAAGCCCAGAGCGCCGAGCACCCTGAGCTGGCCTCGACGTACGACGCCGCGTTCAACGCCGCCGCCGCCGAACTCCTCGCGAAGCTGTTCGCGCACTTGCCCAAGCACGGCTTTTTCCACTGGGACGCCTCGCTCACCCTCGCCTCCGCCACGCCGCTGTTCACGCGCGCCGAGATCATGACCGGCCTGAAAAAACTCGCGCCCTTCCGCGAGTCCACCCTGCTCGTCACCAATCTCCGCCCCGCCCTCATCCCGCCCACGCACCGCGCCACGCCGCGCCGCCAGCGCGACTACGAGGAAGCCCTCGCCTTTATCCGCGACCTCGCCGCCGCCCGCACCGTGCGCGGATCGAATCTCCAACTGCTGTTTCTCTAACACGAAAGGTGCGAGTGCAGCGGAGGCAGACCTACCCCGCCGCCCCTTCCATACTCCCCTAAAATACCTTCACCCTTTCGTGTATTTCGTGTGTTTCGTGGTTCCCCTTCCGTCCCTTTATCCCCACCCCTCTCGCGATGACCAAAACGATTTTTCAACGCATCATCGACCGCGAAATCCCCGCCAAGATCGAGCACGAGGACGAGCAGTGCATCGTCCTCCACGACATCCAGCCGCAAGCTCCGGTGCATCTTCTGATCATCCCGAAGCAGCTCATCGCGCGCGTCAGCGAAACCACCGCCGCCGATGAAGCCGTGCTCGGTCACCTCATCGCCGTGGCGGGCGTCGTCGCGAAAAAGCTCAACCTCGCGGAGGGCTTCCGCCTCGTGATCAATAACGGCCCGCACGCCTGCGAATCCGTCCCGCACCTCCACGTCCACCTCCTCGCCCAGCGCCAGATGACGTGGCCCCCGGGCTGAGGAGGATCGGTTTCCCGATAAACGGAAGCCACCCCCTCGGGACCGCTTCCGTTTCGACAACGCTCACTTCAGATACTTCGCAAGCCAGGCGTGCACCTCGCCGAACCAATACCGGCTGTCCTCGCCTTTCGTGATCCAGTGGTTGGCGTCGGGGAAGACGAGTAGCTTGCTCGGTACCTGCAGGCGCTGCAGGTAGGACCAGTTTTCGATCGAGTTGTTGATGGGCACGCGGGCATCGAGTTCGCCGACGGTCACGAGGATGGGAGTGACCCAGCCCGTGCCCTTGTAGTGGTTTCCGGCATACGTCGTCGGGCTTTGGTCGCGCCAGATCGGGTTTTGCTCCCAGATGGGGCCGCCGTTGTTGAGTTCGCGGTGGTAAATTCCATCGCTCGTCGACCATTGCGTCGCGTGCGTCACGAGGCCCGCGTGCGCGATGATGCACTTGTACCGCGTGGTCGTCGCTTCCATCCAGTTCGCAAGGTGGCCGCCGTAGCTCGCGCCTGCCGCCGCCTGTTTTGAGCCGTCGATAAAGGTGTAGCGTTTGATCGCTTCGTCCGCGCCCTGGTTGATTTCGTCGGCGGGAGTCTTGAGCGGATCGAACTGGATGGCTTGGCCGAAGGCCTCGGTGTAGCCGGTCGAGCCCGAGTAGTTCGTCAACACGAGCACATAACCGGGCGCGGCAAGCAGGTGGTAATTCCAACGCAGACCCCACTGGTCCTTGAATTGCGGCGTGGGTCCGCCGTGCATCACGACGAGCAGCGGATACTTCTTCTTCGCGTCAAAAGCCGCGGGCTTCACCAAGAGATTGTGGATCGGGCGGCCCTTGGCGCTCTTGAAGTCGAAGCGGTCCACCTTCGGCAGATCGAGCTGGGCGATCTTCGCGTCGTTAAAGTGCGTGAGCGCCCGGTAGCTGTTGCCCGCCACGTCGAGGCGCGCGACTTCCGGGGGCTGGGCCGCGCTATCGTAGCTGGCGACGAGCACGCCGCCGCCGGTGGCGAGGCCGGTGAGGCACCCTTCCTTCGGGATGTCGTGCGCACGCACCGCGCCGCCGGCGACTGGCACGGAAAAGAGCTTCGTCTGATCGCCCGCCTCGGCCGTGAAATAGATCGTCTTGCTGTCGGCGCTCGCGACGGACTTCACGACCGACAAATCGAACTTCTCCGTGAGCACGGTGCGCTTCGCCACATCGAAGGGCCACGGAAACGTCACGATGCGCTGATGGTGGTAGGTCTTGCCGTCACCACCCGCCTCGTAGCTGGCGATCAGCCCTTTCCCATCGGGCAGGAAGCTCGGGTCGTCGTAGCTGCCTTCGCCCGTCGTCAGTTGCGTTGGCTCGCCGCCGGTGAGCGTGAGCGAGTAGAGCTGCGTGGGCGTGGCGGCGTAGGCCGCCTTGTCGCGCGTGGTGCGCGCGATGAAGACCACGCCTTGCCCGTCGGGCGTCCAGACCGCCGGGAGATTCTCACCGGTGTCCGCTTCCTTGCCGCCGAAGCCGGGCAGCGCCGCGAGCTTGGTGCCGGCGAGGAGATCGCGGGCCTTTGCGCCGGCCTTGGCCTCCTGCACGAAGAGGTGGGCCTTCTTGTCGTCAAGCCAGCGGTCCCAATATTTGATCGGGAAGCTCTCGTAGGCGCGGACGTTGTACTTGCGGTCCTTCACGGCCTTGGCGGCTTTCTTGTTTGCCTCGTCGTCCTCGGCGCCGGGAAACACTTCGCTAACGAAGAGGAGTTGTTTGCCATCAGGGCTCCACAACGCGCCGCGCGCACCGGTGGACAGCGAAGTCACGCGCTCGGCCTCGCCACCGCGCGCGAGATCGATCACGTAGATTTGCGCCACCTCGTCGCCGTCACGCTTCGCGGAAAAGGCGATGCGTGTGCTATCGGGGCTCCAATCCGGGCCCGACTCCGGCGTCTTGGTCTGCGTGAGCTGGCGCGGCGCGGAGCTGCCATCGAGCGCGACCAGCCAGAGATCGGAGGAAGTGTCCTTCGCATCATAGGCCGGCTGGACGACGGAAAAGACCGCCCACTTGCCATCGGGGCTCGGCGTCGGCGCGCCCACGCGCTTCAAGAGCCAGAGATCTTCGTGCGTGATGGCGCGCTTCGCCGGAGCCGAATCAGCGGCCCGCGCGAAGGGGGAGCAAACCACCGTGAGGAACGAAACGAGGAGGAGTAAGCGTCGTGTCATAACTCGACTCTCTCCGCCTCCGCCCTCCCGAGGCCACCCAAAAGATTCCGACCCGTCGCGACTTAGTGGCTTCATCGCATGGTGCGGCGTAACCTTTCACGCCGTCACCAAACACCGGTCGACCACGTGCTCAAAGGATATGTGGAGTTGAAACCACGCCGAATCGAACTACCTTCGGGATATGCAAACGATCGACACCCTCGTCGCTGCCGCCAAAGAACTCTCACCTGTTCAACGCACGGAGCTATGCGAGCGGATCGCCGAATCGTTGGATGCTCCTCTGTCTCTCGAAGAAGCTGCGTGGGCGGACGTCGCCGAACAGCGCGCCAACGAGTTGCGCACGGGTAAAGTTAAGGGCGTGCCGGTCGAAACATCCCTCGCCAAGGCCCGCGCGCGACTCGGGCTGTGACCGCCATTCTCCACGACGAAGCTGACGCCGAGTTTCAGGAGGCGATCGACTATTACCGAGGCGAGTCTCAGGACCTCGCCGTGAAGTTCTACCGCCAGGTGTTGTCGGCGTTGGCTCGAATCGAAGCCCATCCCAAGGCGTGGCCTCGCGTACGCGGCCAAGTACGAAAGTGTCTGGTCGAAGATTTTCCCTACAAGCTGCTCTATACCATCGAGCCTGATCGCATCTTCGTGGTCGCAATGATGCACGCAAAACGACGCCCCAACTACTGGGCCGAACGTCTCTGAATCGGCTCACCCCCGCGCCTCAAACGTCCCGTCGGCGCGTTTCGCGATGAGACGTTTCAGCTCGAGCATCATCAAGGTCGCGGACAACTGCGCGATCGAAAGGCCAGTCTGGATCGCCAGGGTGTCGGGTGTCGTGATCGCGCCGCCCCGAAAACATTCGAACACCTTAGCCTCGTCGGCGGTGAGATTGGCCGGACGCCCAGCGGCCACATCGGCGGGCTTTTCCGCGATGGGTGCGGGGCGCAGGCCATCGAGGTAGCTGAGTTCGTTGAGAATATCGTCGACGCCGGTGAGCAGCGTGGCGCCGTCGCGGATGAGTTGATGGCAGCCCGCGCTGGTATTTTGGTCGATGCGCCCGGGCATCGCGAAAATCAGCCGGCCCTGCTCGCCGGCGAAGCGTGCGGTGATCATCGCGCCGCCATCGACGTCGCTCTCGATCACGATCACCGCCTCGCTCATGCCGGCCACGATGCGATTGCGCATCGCGAACGACTGGCGGTCCGCGCGGCGGCCAAAGGGAAACTCCGAGAGCACCGCGCCCTCGGCCTCGATGCGACGGTAGAGGTCCAAATTCTCCGGGGGATAAATGATGTCGATGCCGCAGCCGAGCACGGCGGCGGTCTTGCCGCCCACCGAGAGGGCACCGTCATGCGCACAGGTATCGATGCCGCGGGCCAGCCCGCTCACCACGCAGAAGCCGAGGCGCGCGAGCTCGGCGCCGAATTTCTTCGCCATCGCCTGCCCGTAGAGCGTCGTGCGCCGCGACCCCACGATGGCGATGCAGGGCGCGGAGAGATCGTATTTACCTTTCCGATACAAGCCGATGGGCGGGTCGTTGATTTCCTTGAGCAATCGCGGGTACGCCGCGTCGCGGGTCGTGATGAAATCGGTCGCCGCCTTCGCCATCTTCTCCTCTTCACGGGCAAAGTCGAAATGCTCGCGCCATGCACCGATGCTCGCGCTGATCACCGGGCCGACGCGATTAACCGACTCGAGGCGGCGCTTGTCGGCCGAAAGGATGTCGCGCGGGTCGCTGCTGATTTCTTCGAGCAGGCGGTTCAGCGTAATGGGCCCGATGTTGGGCAGGGCATTGAGAATCAAAAACGCCTGCCGCTCGGTAAGTTCGCTGCTCATCGTGCCGAATCCCGCAGCGCCAGCCCGAGGAAGTCGAGCACATGCGTCGTTTGCACCGCCACCTGCCCGTGCGCGCGGGCGAGCGCATCGGCCGCGAGCCCATGCCAGACCACACCGCGCGCCGCCGCCAGCAAAGTGTCGGAGGGGGTCTGCACCAGCAGACCGCCGATCAAGCCGGCGAGGATATCGCCACTCCCGCCACGCGCGAGCACCGGCCCGCCAAAGAAACTATGGTACACGTCCGTGCCACCGCACACGCGGGTATGCGGGCCCTTGGCCACCACGGTGGCTGTCGTTTCGCCCGCGAAATCCCGCAGCTCGGGGCCGCCGCCGATGCGCGCCAGCTCCCCGGCGTGCGGCGTGAGGATGCGCCGAGCGCCGCCTGCCCGCACGATCTCGGGCTGCAACGCATCGGCGTCAAGCACGAGCGGCACTGTGGCATTCGCCACGATATCGCGCACGAGCGCCAAAGTCTCCGGTTCGCGCCCGAGGCCCGGGCCGATCACGAGCGCATCGGCCCGCTTCAGCCGAGTCGTGAGGAGGTGCTGTCCCTCCAGCGCGAGCCCGCCCCCCGGCGTCTCCGGCCAGCCGACCCACATCGCCTCCGGCGCACGCGCCGCATAAGCCGCCACGAGCGACTCGGGCACGAAGGCAGTGACGAGCCCCGCCCCACTCCGCAACGCCGAGAGCACGGCCATCAAAACGGCACCCGGATACCCCAGCGAGCCGCCGACGATGAAGACATGACCGTAGGTCCGCTTGTCCGACTGCGCGGCGCGCAATCCCGCCAGAGGCGCAAGTATCGCCGGAGTGAGCACGCGCTCCCGGCCCTCGTCCAGGTCACCGAAAAATCCCAAGTCTAAAAACCGCACCCGCCCCGCTTCCTTGGCCCCGACGACCGGCGTCTTCACGATGCCCGTGGCATAGGTGAAATCGGCGCGAAACAAGCCCGCGCTCGGCAAATCAACCGCCGCGCGCAGTCGAATCGGCAGCGCATTCACGCGCTCGATGAGGCCGGTGATGTTCGCGTCCGCCGGCGGGCGAAACTGAAAGCCAAAAATTCCGTCGAAACCCAAATCGTAGGACCGCTCCAGCGCCCCCGGGCCGACCACCGCGACTCGCGCGCCGAGCGCGTGCGCCGCCTCCACCCACGCCCGCTTCGCCAAGGGCCGCAGGGCCCGCTCACCCATCGCAAACGCCACGTCCGCCCGGGCCCACGGAAACGCCTCCAGCACCGCGCGCATCGCCAGCAGCGCATCGCCGCCGTTGTGGCCCTTCCCCACGAGCACCAGCACCCGGCCAGCGGGCGGAAACCCGCCGATCTCCTCGAAATCGCGTAACGCCGCCTTCGCGATGGCCTGCCCGGCCTGCTGCATCGCCGGCCACTCTTTGACCTCGTCGCCGGCAAAGCGCTTCGCCTCAAACGCCCGCGCTTCCTCGCAGGATAAAATGGGTTGGCTCCCCGGCAGCATCGCGAGATTTGCGCTCACTCTTTCGGATTCACGCGTTGCACTTCCACCGGCGGGGGCGTGATGGCCTCGGGCGGAATGGCCATTTTCATTTTCGCGGGTTTTGGCTTCGGCGGCGGCGTTTCGCCCGCCGGGATTACCGTCGGCCCAAGCAACGTGGGTTGCAGCGACGCTTCCTCACTGCGCTCAAAGCGGCCGTGCTCCAGCCATTCCTTGTATTTTTCCTCACTCTCGGTGAAGCGGAGCGGCAATTCGTTGGCCAGTAACCGGCCTCGGGCGATGATGACGCGAGTCAGCGCCGGGATGCTGCGAAAATAAAGATTTCCGCCCAGCTTCCGTACTTCGTAGAAATCGGAAAACTCGCGCTTCGCCGCATTCCAGACCGCGATCTCGGTCGTGTTGTTGTCCCATATCCCGTACTCTTCCGCGCGATCGAGATAGGTGATGAAGATTGCTTCAACCGTGGTCAGCGGGTTGGGCTCCGCTCGTTTTTGGACGGGCCATGCGTTCAGGGTCACCGGGGCTGGCGGGGCGATTTTTTCCTGATGCGTGAGATACGACCACACCGTCGCCGCGCCCAGCAGAAACCCCAGCGTAACCCACGAGGGCGTGTGCGACATCTTCGGCGCTGGCGGACGTTCCTCGGGTTGATCGTAAGCGTCGTCCATCGGAGGAAGTTTCGCTAAAAATCAGGCGCGCACAAGCGCCGCCACGGCCATCGCGTAATTGTCGGTGTGCGAGAGCGTCAGCATCACGTGGGTCGCGCCGACGTGCTTCAGCAGCGCCTCACCCTGTTCGTCGAGGCGCACGAGCGGCTCGTGCCGCGGCCCGTGATACACCGAGGCCGACTTCCAGCTAAACTCCTTGCCGATGCCGGTGGTGAAACACTTCGACACCGCCTCCTTGGCCGCGAAGCGCGCCGCGATGTGCTTGTGCGGGTGCTTCATCGAGTTGCAGTAGGCCTTTTCCTCGTCGGTGAGGATGCGATCCACGAAGCGGTCGCCGTGCCGCTCCATCACGCCGCGGATGCGCTCGACCTCGATAATGTCAGCCCCGAGGCCGATCAAAATACCGCCGGGAGGAAGGGAAATGTTCATCGTGTCCCCTCAACGGAATACACAACCGCCGGGAAACCAAGCCCGTTTGCTGGGGCGCGAATGCTGTCCCCAACTGTGGGAGGGGCTTTACGCCCCGACGGTTTGCGAGGCCCGAGGAGTCGGGGCATAAAGCCCCTCCCACAGCTCAAGCCTGCCAGAGTTCAGACCACGTGCGCAATACTCACGCATTCATCCGCGCCTTCATCTCCCGCACGGCCTCGTCGACGCCAGTGAAGAGCGCGCGGCTCACGATGCTGTGGCCGATGTTGAGTTCGTGGAGGTGCGGCAGCGTGCGGACTTCGGAGATGTTGATGTAATTGATGCCGTGCCCGGCATTCACCGTCAGGCCGACTTGCTGGCCGAAAACACAGCCGAGGCGCAGGCGCTGAAATTCCTTCTCCCGCTCCGGCTTGTAGTAGGCGTTGGCATAGGCGCCGGTGTGCAGCTCGACGAAGGGCGCGCCAAGCTTGGCGCTTAGCTCGATCTGCGGCTCATCGGGGTCGATGAAAAGGCTCACCTTGATGCCTGCCGCCGACAGTGCCTCGACACAGGCTTTCACGCGGTCGCGATTGCCGACGACGTCGAGGCCACCCTCGGTCGTAATCTCTTGGCGGCTCTCGGGTACGATGCACGCGAAGTCGGGCTTCAGCTTCAGCGCAAACTCCGTCATCGCAGGCGTGCAGGCCATCTCGAGATTGAGCCGCGTGGTGATTGTCTCGCGCGTGCGCCACACGTCACGCTCCTGGATGTGGCGACGATCCTCGCGGAGGTGGATCGTGATGCCATCCGCGCCCGCTCGTTCGGCGGCGACGGCAAAGGCCACCGGATCGGGCTCCACGAAGCCGCCGACGGTCGCGGGCGCCTCGCGATAGCGGGCTTGGCGGACGGTGGCACAGTGGTCGATATTGACGCCGAGGAGGATCATGGGAGCGAAAGGATTGGCAGAAAGACGGGCGCGCGGAAACTAGCAAAATGCGCGCCGCCGCGCATTTTACCTTCACTGTACCGGTGGATGCCCCTTCCCTCGCAGGATGTCCGGTCAAAAATCGAAGTCCGAAAACCTGCTGCTCAACCTCGCGTGCAATCTCGTCATCCCGACGTTCATTCTGATTGTACTCAGCAAGGACAAGTATCTCGGGCCGTTGTGGGGCCTGATCCTCGCGCTGATTTTCCCGGTGAGCTACGGCATCTACGACTTCGCGAAGCGCCGCCGCACCAACTTCATTTCGATTCTCGGCTTCGTCAGCGTGCTGCTTTCCGGCGGGCTCACCCTCGCCAAAGTCGGCGGCTTCTGGTTTGCGGTGAAAGACGCCGCCCTGCCCGCGTTGATCGGCCTGACGGTCTTGGCCTCCTTGAAGTCGAAGACGCCCGTCGTGCGCGAAGTCATCTACAACGAGCAGATCATCGACGTCGCACGCGTCGATGCCGCCCTCGACGCCCGCGGCACGCGTGCCGAGTTCGAACAGGGCCTGCGCCGCGCCAGCATCTGGCTGGCGTGCACCCTCCTCGCTACCTCGCCCATCAACTACTTCCTCGCGCTCGCCATCCTCAAGAGCCCGGCCGGCACCCCTGAGTTCAACGCCGAACTCGGCAAGATGCACTGGGTCGCACTGCTCGTTATCGCCGTCCCGAGCATGATTGTGATCATGACGGTCATGATGAAATTCCTCAACGGTCTCGAAAAAATCACCGGACTGACATCCGATGAGATTTTCAAGGCCGAGCAAAAGAAGCCGGAAGTGGCGGAGACAAAATAAGCGGACACCACACGGTGTCCGCTAAGTTAGAAAGTGAGAGAAACGCAGAAGCGGCTTACCGCTTCTGCTGCTCGACCGCAGCGACCACGTTGTTCTTGAATTGCACGCGGATCACTTCGTCCACGCGCGTGCGGTAGATATCTTGGGTGATCGGCTCATGGTAAACGGCGTAGCCGCGGCCACCATTGACGGGGACGATCACCCGCCGCCAGCCGACCCACGCAGTGCCCTCGTATTGCTGCCAATAGGTCTTGTAGATCCATGTTTCGCCCGTGCTATTCGGCTCCGTGCGCGTGCGCTTCTCATCCGGGTCACCGAGCGAGATGTAGACCATGTCAGGCGTGTCGCCGATATTGATATCCCCTCGCTTCAGGCGTTGCCGCTCACCGGGGGTGAGCTGGGCGAACGTCTCGGACTTTTCCTTGGCGCGAGATTTGAAGGTGTCGCAGCCACTCAGGCCCAGCGCGAGGGCGCCGAGTGCCAGGGAAGCGATAACGAGGGAACGAGGTGATTTTTTCATAACAGGAAGGGTTCCTGTCCTAGACCGCGCCCACCTCCCCGAGGTGGCACCTCAGAGGCAAAATATACGCGGAACAAACCTGCCTGGAAGCGACGGCTTTTCACCGTCGCCCGTCCTAATCGGTGCCCTATCCTGATCGTCGCCCTACGCCGGCGAAGTTACGTGCGGTCGGCGATCGGCACGTAGTCCCGCTTGACGGGGCCGACGTAGATCTGGCGCGGGCGATAGATGCGGCCCTTGGGATTGGCCGCGACTTCGCGCCAGTTGGCGATCCAGCCCGGCGCGCGACCGATGGCGAAGAGCACGGTGAACATGTTCACCGGCACGCCGAGGGCACGCATGATGATGCCCGAGTAGAAATCGACGTTCGGGTACAGCTTGCGGGAGATGAAGTAGTCGTCCTTCAACGCGGCCTGCTCGAGGTTCTTCGCGATGGCGAGGAGTGGGTCGTTGATGCCGAGCTTGGCGAGGACGTCGTCGCAGGCCTTGCCGATGATCTTGGCGCGAGGATCGAAGTTCTTGTAGACCGCGTGGCCGAAGCCCATGAGGCGGTTGGTCTTGCTGCCGGATTTCGCCGCCGCGATGAAGCGCGTGCCGTCGTCACCCTCGGCGTGGATCGACTCGAGCATCTGCATGACCGCCGTATTGGCGCCGCCGTGAAGCGGCCCCGAGAGCGCGCAAATACCGGCCGAGAGCGAGGTAAAGAGATTGGCCGCGCTGGAGCCCACCATGCGCACGGTCGAGGTGGAGCAGTTTTGCTCGTGATCGGCGTGGAGGACGAAGAGGAGGTTGAGGGCCTTGGCGACCTCGGGGACCGCGACGTAATCCTGATACGGCTCCGAGAACATCATGTGCAGGAAGTTCTCGCAGAACGGCAGCTCCTGCTTCGGGAAGATGTACGGCAAGCCCTTCTGGTAGCGATAGATCATCGCGCCGATGGTGCGGATCTTCGAGATCGCCATGGCGGCCGCGAGGTCGAAATTCTGCAGGTCCTTCTCGAAATTATTCGTCGCGAGATGCGGGTAATGGGCCGCGAGCGAGGCGACGATGGACGACAGCATCGCCATCGGCGGGGCATCCTTCGGGAAGCCCTCAAAGATCTTCTGCATCTGCGTCTCGATGGCCGCGTTCTTGCGGAGGAGGAGACCGAACTCCTTGCGCTGCGTGGCGTTCGGGAGCTGGCCGTAGATGACGAGGTACGAGGTCTCGACGAAATCGCTGTGCTGCGCAAGCTGGTCGATCGGGATGCCGCGATGGCGGAGGATGCCGTTATCGCCGTCGAGATAAGTGATCTGGCTCTCGCACGAACCCGTGTTGCCGTAGCCTTGATCGTAAGCGATGTACCCCGATGCGGCGCGCAGCGTGCGCGTGTCCACCGCTTTTTCTCCCTCAGTGCCGATCATCAAGGGCAAGGGGTATTCTTTATCTTCGATCTTCAGCGAGGCAGTCGTGGCCATATTTAGAGCGAGCGAAGCTAAATCCGCGCCGCTGGCAAGGAAACCTAACCCGTTGTTAAAGATTTTCGCCCGAAAAGTAGACCACTGTGTTCCCACCTTTAGGAATCGTAACCATTCCGACTCTTCCGCGCGGAGGGTAGTCCCCTCATCTCACACTCACGCGCGTGCCTTACGCGGCCGCGACGACGTTGGCGAAATTCCGATACACTTGCAGGCCCTTGGCCTGGCTTTTCTCCGGGTGGAATTGCGTCGCGAACACCCGCCCGCGCGCGATCGCGCAACAAAACTCCCCGCCGTAATCGCACTCGCCCAGCACCAGCGAACGCTCCGTCGGCACGCAGTGAAAGCTGTGCACAAAGTAAAAATTCTCCCCCTCCGCTGCGAGCCCCGCCGCGAGCGGCGAATTCGGCTGCACGAAGCGCACGGTGTTCCAGCCCATGTGCGGAATCTTAAAGCCGACTGGCCGCTGAAACCGTACAACCTTCCCCGGAAATACCCCGAGGCCCGTGATGTTGCCCTCTTCGGAGTGCTCAAAGAGCGCCTGCATTCCCAGACACACGCCGAGGAAGGGCTTATCCGCCGCGATCCAGTCGCGCACCGCCACGTCCAGTTTCGCGGTGCGGAGCGCCGCCACACAATCGCGCAACGCCCCCACCCCGGGCAGCACGATCCCGCGCGCCGACACCGCCGCGATCTCCTCCGGCGTGCGCACCACGCGGATCGAAGCGCCCACGGCCTCGAGCGCCTTGGTGACGCTCCGCAGGTTGCAGATTCCGGTGTCGATGACGGCGATGGTGGCGGACATGAGAGCGCGCACCATACTGGTCTGCGTCCGGCGCGCCATCCGAAATTCCCGTATTCCTGCCTGCGACCGGCACAGCGACTGCTCTAATCGGGGCGTCTAGTCATCCACCACCCGCTCCTTCACCATGAATATTGTTTCACGGCCTAGCCGCCGCATTGGCCTCGTTCTGTCGCTCGCACTCGCTGCCGCCGCTCCCCTCACCGTCCACGCCGGCAAGCCCACCCTCGAAAACAGCCCCGTCCGCATCAGCAGCAACGAGAACCCCTTCGGCTTCACGCCCAAGGCCCTCGAGCGCATGAAAGCCGCCCTCGATGCGGGCAACTACTATAATCATAACGAAGTCGCCACCATGGTGACCCTCTGCGCGCAAAAAGAAGGCGTGCCCGAGGATTACATTCTCCCGACCCCCGGCTCCGGTCCCGTCCTCATGATGACCGCCTGGGCCTACGCCAAGCCCGGCGTCAACTGCGTCACCACCGCCATGGGCTACACCCAGCTCACGCGCGAGTTCGTCGATCACGGCGGCGACCTGAAGTTCGTCGGCCTCAACGCCAAGATGGGCTACGACTTCGCCGCCCTCCGCAGCGCCATCGACGACAAGACCGCCGTCGTCTACATCTGCAATCCCAACAACCCGACCGGCGTCCTCGCCGATCCGAAGGAGCTGCGCAGCTTCATCATGTCGGTGCCGGATCGCGTTCTCTGTTTCGTCGATGAAGCCTACCTCGAGCTCTGCGACTCCGGTCTCGCCGCCAACACCGCCGCCCCGCTCGTGAAGGTGAAGAAGAACCTCATCGTCTCCCGCACCTTCTCCAAGGGCTACGCGATGGCCGGCCTCCGCATCGGCTACGGCATCGCCAATCCCGACGTCCTTGAGAAGCTCAAGAACTTCTACGCCGGCGGCCCCAGCTACCTCGCCGCCATCGCCGCGCAAGAAGCCATCAAGGACAAGGAGCACCTCGAGATCAACCGCGCTCACTACCGCGAAGTCCGCGACTACGCCTGCAAGGAATTCGACCGCCTCGGCATCAAGTACGCCAGCCCGCAAGGCGCCTTCATTTACTTCAAGTCCGGCATGAAGGACAAAGACCTCATCGCGAAGCTGAAGAGCAAAAACATCCTCATCAGCGGCTCCCGCGAGAGCGGCGTGCCCGAGGGCGCCTACGGCGAATGGGCCCGCGTCAGCATCGGCACCAAGGAAGAGATGGACCTCTTCTTCGGCGAAATCGCCAAGATCCTCGGCAAGACCTGAGCGAGCCAAACTCCTCTGAGTTTATTTACGAGAAGGCCGCGGATTTTTCCGCGGCCTTTTGTTTTTCTCCGGAACGGTCTGCGCAAGTTGTGGGCGGGGTGCCCTCACCCCGCGGGTTTAAGGATGCGACCGCGCGAGCATGCGATAAATAAAGTCGTAGCCGCGAGCGTGAGCGAGTGGTCAGGACGCGCGCCCTATCCACTCGCTCACGCTCGCGGCTACCAGAAAATAACTCGAGACCGCCCTGCTGCGCGCGCAGCGGCTCGAAAGCATCGGCACCAACTACGTTTTCGGCACTACGCGCTTGCCCGCGGGGTGAAGGCACCACGCCCACAGCGCAGGCATGCCCAGCGAAGTCTCAAATCTTCCCCTTGGTGCTCGGCAATTGATCGGCCGCGCGCGGCTCGATCTGCGTCGCCATGTCGAGCGCCCGCGCGAGACACTTGAAGATCGCCTCGGCCACGTGATGCGGCTCCTCGCCGTAGATGAGTTGGACGTGGAGATTCGCGCCGAGCGCGTTGCTGAACGCGCGGCAAAATTCCTTCACGAGGATGATGTTGAAATCGCGCACGAACATCGTCGGCGCATTCGCGTCGTACACGAGGTGCGGGCGGCCGCCGACATCGACCGCGATGCGCGCGAGCGATTCATCCATCGGGAGCAGGAAAAAGCCGTAGCGCTTGATGCCCACCTTGTCGCCGAGCGCTTCCTTAAACGCCTGGCCGAGCACGAGGCCCACATCCTCGACCGTGTGGTGGTAGTCCACCTCGACATCGCCCTTGGCCTTGACCGTGAGGTCAAAGAGGCCGTGCTTCGCGAAGAGCGTGAGCATGTGGTCGAAGAAGGGCACGCCCGTGCTGATCTCCGATTTGCCACCGCCATCGATGGCGAGAGTAAGCGCGATGTCGGTCTCCGCGGTTTTGCGGAGGACGGTCGCTACGCGTTTGTCGTTTTGAGCCATGCGTCGAGGGTGTTGCTGAGGACGAGCATCTCGTCATCGGTGCCGACGCTGATGCGCAGAAATGAGGCGGTCAAGGCGTGGCTCGGGAAGTGACGCACGAGGACCTTGTGCGCAAAGAGGTAATCGTAGGCCGACTTCGAGACCGCCGGCCCGCTTTCCCCGCGCGCGTTTTTCGGCTCGGTGAAAATAAAATTGGCCTGCGACTCGTAGGTAAACCAGCCGCGCGCCTTGAAATTCGCCACGCTGCGATCGCGCGTGGCTTTGATCTTTTCCACCACGCCCACGTAGTACGCGGTGTCCCCGAGCGCCGCGAGCGCCGCCGCCTGCGAGAGGCGATTCACATTGTAGCTGTCGCGCACGCGGTCGAGGAGGTCGATCACCACGGGATGCGCGAGCGCGTAGCCGACGCGGATGCCCGCGAGCGCATACGCTTTCGAGAGCGTGCGGACGACGACGAGATTCGGATACTTCACGAGGAGCGCGACGGCGTTCTCCTTCGCAAAGGGCGCGTACGCCTCATCGACCACGAGCAGCCCGCGAAACGACGCGAGCACCTGTTCGATCTCCACATTCTTAAACGACACCCCCGTGGGCGCATTGGGTGACGTGAGGAAAAAAGCCTTGGCCGGCGAGGCCGCGATGCGCTCCACCGGAAGCTGCATCGAGCGGTCAAATTCCACGATCTTGGTCGCGCCGTCCTGGATCTCCACGAGCACCGGATACAGCGAATAGCTCGGCAACGTGTAGCCCGCCGCCGCCTCCGGCGAAGCAAAGGCGCGCACGAGGAGATTTAAAATATCGTCCGACCCATTGCCCACGCAGACATTCTCCGCCGTGAGCCCGTGGCCGTGGTGCGCCGCGATGGCCGCGCGCAACGGCGAGCTCTTCGGATTCGGATAAAGCCGCAGCGAGGCACCATCGTCGCCGAGTTCGCGCTTCACCGCCTCCGCCACGCGCGGACTCGGCGGGTACGGGCACTCATTGGTATTGAGCTTCGTCCAACCCGCCTCCGTCGGCTGCAAGCCGGGCGTATAGGCGTGGAGCTTCGCGACGTGCGGAAGAGCGAGGGAGGTGAGGTCGGACATGAATGACAAATGACGAATTCAGAATGACGAATCGGATTTAGTCACAGAGGCCACAGAGAGTTCGAGCCGAGATCGCAGAGCACGAACTCTCAGAAATCGGTTCGTGGTTTTCCTCTGTGCTCTCTGTGGGCTGCGCTCCGTGTTCTCTGTGACTCAGATCGATAGATCGATGGGTTTAAAATCAGGTCGTACGAATGCGCACCGAGCGCCCATGCGCGTCGAGTTTTTCCAT
Organism: Opitutaceae bacterium; assembly: GCA_965227745.1. GTDB lineage: Bacteria > Verrucomicrobiota > Verrucomicrobiia > Opitutales > Opitutaceae > GAS368. The sequence continues at coordinate 3,566,324 of OZ245769.1, forward strand.
CGCGGCAAAGGCCGCGACGATCGGCTCGCCTTTCTTCACGCTGGAGCGGTCGTACTGCACGATGCTGGTGCGACGTTGGAAATCCGCCACGCGCAGCCCGCTGAAAAACCGCCCGGCACGCCCCGTCGGCAGCACATGGCTCGGACCCGCCGTAAAATCGCCGAGGGCCGTGGGCGTGTAGTTGCCGATCATGATCGCGCCGGCGGTCGTGATCTCGGACGTGAGTTTTTTCGCGGCGCTATCGGACACGAGCAATTCGAGATGCTCAGGGGCGACGTAGTTCGCGATTTCCGCCGCGTGCGCGAGGTTCTTCACCTCGATGGCGAGGAAGCCGTCGTCGAGCACGCGCTGTGTCTTTTCGCTGCGGGTAATGAGTTGGAGCTGCGTGCGCAGTTCCACATTGATGGCCGTGATGATCGCGGCGGAGGTGGCGAGGAGGTAAATCTTTTCGCGACCCGAGCCGTGCTCGGCCTGCGCGAGGAGGTCAGCCGCCGCAAACGCCACATTGGCCGTTTCATCCGCGATGATCATCACCTCGCTCGGGCCCGGCAGCGAATCCACGCCCACCGTGCCAAACACCTGCCGCTTCGCCTCGCACACGTACGCGTTGCCGGGGCCGTAAACCTTGTCGACCGCGCGGATCGTCGTCGTGCCATACGCCATCGCCCCGATGGCCTGCACGCCGCCGAAGCGATAAACTTCCGTCACCCCGGAAAGGTGCAGCGCCGCCAGCAACCCGTCGGCCACCTTGCCCTCCGCATTGCTGGGCGTGAAGACCGCGATCTCGGGGCAGCCCGCGATCTTCGCCAGGGTGACCGTCATCAAAACCGTCGAGACCAGCGGCACTTGCCCACCGGGCACGTAGAGGCCGACGCGGCGGATGGGATCGAACTTCTCCCCGACGAGCGCGCCGTGCTTGTTCTTGGCCGTCCAGTTTTCGGACAAGCCGCGCTTATTGAAATCGAGGATGCTGTCGCGCGCGGCGACCAGGGCCTTGCGCTCCGCGTTGGGGAGGCGCTTGGCGGCGGCGGCGAGGTCCGCCGGCTTCACCGGAAAGTCCCGCGCGCGGAGCTTGGCGCTGTCGAATTTGGCCGCGTAGTAGCTGACCGCTTCATCGCCCCGATGGCGCACGTCGGCGAGGATGGCGGCGACGGAGTCGGAGATTTCCTTCGGCACGACGGACCCACGACAAAAGGTCGCGAGTTCGTCCCCAAAAGTCTTCGAGGCGTGATGAAGCGTACGCATGACCTAACACGCTAACGTAACAATGCCCCCGCCGTCGAGTCTGCGCCGTGCCGCTCGCCCCACCGGCGTCGATTTTAGCCCAACCACTACCGCCCAAGAGGGCCGCTTACTTCTTATCCCACGGCAAAGGCGTGGCAAAGAAAGACTTCGGGAAGACCTCGTTGACGATTACCTTCTCGATATTGATGGTCGTGGTCTGCACGAGCTCGGTCGGCGTCGCCTTGCCGGGCTCCTTGCGCTGAATCTTCGAGCTGGTGATCAACGTCTTGGGAAATTTGATCCCGCCGGAGATGATTTCGCCTTCCTCGCGCAGCGAAGTGCCCGCCTCGGTCTCCGTGAGGACCAGTTTACCGGTCGCCGTATCGAAGTAACGGTAGAAAATGATGTCGGGCGCGTGGATGTAAGCGAGCTTCTGACAAGCCTTTCCGTCCACCGTGACTGCGCCCATGTCCTCGATCTTGCCGCCCTTGGCCTCGAGGCCGCGGAAAAAGTGCAGGGTCTCCCACGTATTGGAGCGGATGCGCTTCAACTGCTCGCGGTTGAGCACGATTTGCTGCGGGGGCCGGGTGCCATCGGCGGCGTCCACTTTCCGCTGCCAGCCTTCGTAATCGTCCAGCGCGGTCGTCTCGATGATGCGATCCGAGGTGGCGCGAATGCGCTGCTGGTACTCTTTTTGAAACACGATATCGATCGCGGCCCGCGTCTGCTTCGTCGCATCCAGCGGATCGGTCACGATCAGCGTACCGACATAGTGAATCGAGGTCACCCCATCCAGCGCCGCCTCGGAGCCGAGCCGCGCGCGGGCCTTGGCCACCATCGCGGGCTCCGCTGCGCTCACAGAAACGACCAGGGCTACGGTGGCAGTCGCAAACAGGCAGCGGAGGGGAGACAGAATCATGGTAAAGACGGTAGAGGGAATTGGTTTCGATGCAAAGCCCGCAAAGGCGCGGGCATTACTCCCACTCGATGGTGGCCGGCGGCTTGGAACTGATGTCGAAGACCACGCGGCCCACGCCGCGGACTTCGTTGGTGATGCGGCTGGATATCTTCTGGAGGACGTCGTGCGGGATCTTCGCCCAGTCCGCCGTCATCGCATCGGTGCTCTCCACGATGCGCAGCGCGATCACGTAGTCGTACGTGCGCTCATCGCCAAACACACCCACGGTCTTGACCGGCAGGAAAACGGCAAAGGACTGCCACACCTTATAATAATAACCGGTCTTCATCATCTCCTCTTGGAGCACATGGTCGGCATTGCGGAGGATCTCGAGCTTCGCCGCCGTGATGTCGCCCATCACGCGCACACCGAGACCGGGACCGGGGAACGGCTGACGCCACACGACTTCCTTCGGCAGGCCGAGCGCGGAACCCACGGCGCGCACCTCGTCCTTGAACAACTGGCGCAGCGGCTCGATCAGCTTGAGCTTCATGCGCTCGGGCAAGCCGCCGACATTATGGTGCGTCTTGATGAGCGACGCGGGATTGCCCGCGATCGACACGCTCTCGATCACATCGGGATACAGCGTGCCCTGGCCGAGAAACTCGGCGCGGCCCTTGATCGACTTGAGAGATTTTTCGAACACTTCGACGAACGTGCGACCAATGATCTTCCGCTTCTGTTCCGGCTCACTGACACCTTTCAAGCGGCGCAGGAACAGCGCCGAGGCATCGACCACGCGGAGATCGATCTTGAAGTGGCGCGCATACAGCGACTCCACCGCCTCGCGCTCGCCCTTGCGGAGCAGGCCGTTGTCGACGAAGACACACGTGAGTTGGTCACCAATGGCGCGGTGCAGCAGCGCCGCCGCCACCGACGAATCCACGCCACCCGAGAGACCGAGCAGCACGCGACCCTTGCCCACTTGCGCGCGGATATCGGCGATGGACTGCGTGATGTAGTCCTTCGTCGTCCAATCCTGTTTCGCCCCGCAGATGCCGAGGAGGAAATTGCGGATCATGTCCACGCCGCGCTCGGTGTGGAAAACCTCCGGGTGAAACTGGATGCCGTAGAATCCGCGCTTCTTATCCTCGATGCCGGCGTACGGCGAGTTGTCGGAGATCGCGGTGGCCACGAACCCGGGCGGCAGCTTCTCCAGTTTGTCGCCGTGGGAATTCCAGATGCGCAGCTTCTTCGGCAGACCCGCGAAGAGCTTGCTCGCCTTCTTGATCGTGAGATGACCGTGCCCGTACTCGCGCGCCTGGCTGTGCGCCACATGACCGCCGAGGTGGTGGCCCATGAGCTGCACGCCGTAGCAAATGCCGAGGATCGGCACGCCGAGATTGAAGATTTCCTGATCCGGATGCGGCGCCGTCTTCGCGTACACGCTCTGCGGGCCGCCGGAGAGGATGATGCCGATCACGCCCTCTTCGCGAAGCTTCGCCGCCGGCGTCGAGAAGTGAAAGATCTTCGAGTAAACTTGGCTCTCGCGGATGCGGCGCGCGATGACCTGCGTGAGCTGGGAGCCGAAGTCGAGGACAGCGATGATTTGTGGCATGTGTGCGGCGGGCGGAAACGGACGGCTGCGAAAAAAGAAGCGTAGAGCGTGCCCCGTTCAGTCGGTGGGTGTCAATGCCCGCCACTGGCATCGCCCCGTGACTGCGGCATCCTGCCGCAGAGTCGGCCGACCCTCCCGCACCGGCCCAGCCGGTGCCGCTGATCTCTCTTCGCGCGGCCCATGCGAAACAATAAAGAGATCCAATCCCGCCGCACGACGCCCCACCACTACGCCATCCGAGGTGGACGGCGACCTCCGGGCGCCGTCGGGAGGGCGAATCTAAAAACCTCATCGGCAGCCCCACCTCCTGAAGCCAGCGCTCACATCCACCTTTCAAGCTCAGAGGGTAGGGCCCGACCTCCGGGCGGGCCGTCAGGATCCCCGCTCCCCGCCTCATCCACTTACACCCCCAACGACCGCGCCATTCACCTCCCACCACCGCCCCACTTTCCTCCGCCTTTTCAGCCCCGCTCACCACCATCTCCTACCGCGCCACCGCCCCCGCACTCGACGCAAACACCTCCGCCGGCAAATCACCGGGCGCCTTGCCACCACGCGCCACTCGGCCCTCAACCGCGACCGCGCCCGCCGCCACCCCAGGCTTAATCGCCGCATTCAACTCCATCTCGCGCTTCGTGTCACCGCCCGTCGCGAGAAAAAACCCATCGCCTCCGCCTGCGACGCTACTGCTCCCCGCATTGATATTATCCCGCGCCTCCCAATCCGCCCGCGACGCCGTAAACCGCGCCTGTGTGACCGCCTGCCACTCGCCCGCCGCCGGCTTTGTCCACGCATTAAAAAACCGCGCCCGCCGCTCCTCGTCCACGCTCTTGGTATCGCGCCGAAAATCCTCCACGAACGAATACAGCCCGCGCAGCAACTTCCCCTCCGCCCGCGTGCGAAACGTCACGAGATGCCGCCACGCCTTCGCGCGCGGATCGAAGACCCAGCCCGAGTACGCCGTCTTGTTGCCCTGCGCTTCCGCGCGCACACAAAAACGCACCGTCTCGCCGATCTCCCACGGAAAATCCGCCATACACTGCCCGCCCGTGCCCTCACCGCCAAAGCGCTTGATGCGCACGCCCTCTCCCTCATGCAGCAACTCAACGCGCTCCTCCGCCTTCACCGCCTTCGGATCATCGCCCTTCGTCGGGTCCCATACCGAAAAGATCACGACCTTCTTCCCATCGTTCACTTCTTGAATGCCGAAATAGCCACCCGTCCAACCACAGGCCATAAAGTAGCTCCCCCGCGTCGACTTCTCCACCACCGCCTCAAGATAAAACGCCTCACACTCCCCCGCCTCCCACTTCAAATGCACCGACCGCGCGGCACGCGCCGGAACTCTGCCTCCGATACTCTCGGTCGCCGAAACAGTGACGTTCAAGGACAACGCTATCAGCAGGGAGCGAAAAAGAAAACGCATGGGGTGAAGCGGGCTTTAATCGAAAAGTGCGAACGCCACCTCTTCTCTCACCACGCCCACGCCGACGCAATCCCACGTCAGGGCATATCCGGAAACGCCAAGGCACTCGGCTGCGTCGAGAACGCCGCGTCAGGAATGGCCTGCGCCGCGAAGTCCGGACCGGCCCACGTGAGCGCAAGGCTCGGCGTCACGCCCGCGGCGTGGCGCGTGGTGAGCCGGAAAGGGTGCAAACCGGCTCTTAATTTCACGGTGGCCTTGCGGGGAGTGCCGGAGACGTAACCAAAATCAGCGTCGATGATGGTCGCCTCATGCAAACGCAGCTCGCCGCCCGTGTCGGTCGATAAGGTAAACGTGTAGTCTCCGTCTGAGGGCACCGTGAGGAAACCCGTAAAGACGGACGCGAAGCCTTCCTTACTTTTCGCCGGGGCGACGACCACATCGAGATTCACAGAACGCCCACTGGCAGTCCTGATAATCGACTGTGTATTCGGGACCCAAGCATAAGAGCCATTGAAACGCTGCCACGTAAGACCGCCGATAAGGAAGTTAGACGTCTTGGGACCGTGCTGTTCCAAAGCAGGGACGGGGGCGTCATCATACGGCCGCGGTGCCCCCGCATCAGGCCGCCGCGCCTGAATCGCCAGTTCCTTCAGGCGTTTTTGCAGCGCGGCCTGCGCCGGCTCACCCCCAAGATTCGTCGCCTCCTTCGGATCATTCGCGACATTATAGATTTCAAAATCGTCCTCCGCGCTCTTCACATCGTAACGCACACCGACGAAGTCACCAATCCGTAGCGCCTGCATCTGCTGGCGAAGGCGGTTGCGGTGCCCCGCCTCGAAGCCCGGGAAGTTCGGCGTGCGCTGCGCCTGCTGGTATTCAAAATATAGATACTCGCGCTTCGCCTGCGCCCCCTTGCCCGTCAGCGCCGGGACAAGCGAAACGCCATCCGCCCGCGCGGGCGCCGCCAGGCCCGCCACCTCGGCAAACGTCGGCAGCCAATCCCAGTGCGCGCTCACCTCCGGCACGACGCGCCCCGCCGGAATGCGCGCGGGCCAGCGCGCGATCGTCGGCGTGCGCGTGCCGCCCTCCCAGAGATCGCGCTTGATGCCGTCATAGGGGCCGTAGCTGGAGAAAAACTCCGGCGTGATTTTCTCCGGCAGATAGCTCTCGATGGAAGGGCCGTTATCCGACGTGAAAACCACGAGCGTATTCTCATCGAGTTTCAGGTCGCGCAAGAGCTGAAAAATATCACCGACCGCATCGTCGATGCGGCGCACACTCGTCGCGTAACGGCGATAGACGTCCGGCCAGGGTTGGTCCGGCTTTTCACCATCGTAGGTCGCGCTCGCGTAGTCGGGGTGCATCCACGAATCAATCTCGCCCGACGCGGTGTTGATCATGTGCCCGGGCGTGCCCAGCCATTGCAGCCCGCCCTTGAGCCCGCCGCCCGCAGGATAGGCCTGCGTGGGGAGTTGCAGGATCGCGTGCGGCGTGTCGAAGGCGAGGTAGAGGAAAAACGGCTGACCCGGCTTCGCCTGCTTTTGGTCGACGATCCATTTTTTCGCGCGCGCGGTGAAGAGGTCAGCGGTGTAGGATTTATCGAGCTGCGCGGAAATTTCGGTACGATTGTCCCACACTTCTACGCCGGGCACACCCGCCGCAGTGTCGTCAGCCTCTTCGTTGGCGGCGGCGGCCGCCCCCTTTCCTTTTTTGCCGGTCGCGGCGGCTTGTCGGGCGCGCACGATCTTTTTGTACGGCGCTTCTTTCGGATAGTGCTCGTGGCCGTCGGCGTGGCGGATGTAGCCGAAGTAGAAATCAAAACCGCGATTCAGCGGGTGCGCCGGCCAGTTGGGCGGACCGCCGTTGGCGCGACCTTGGAGGCCCCACTTGCCGATCGCCGCGGTGGCGTAGCCGGCCTGGTGCAGCACGGTGGCGAGCGTGTGGTTATTCTCGATCGCCTTGTCGAATTGGTTGTCGCGCACATTCGCGTGCCCTTGGTGCACGCCGCCGAGGAGCGACGCCCGCGAGGGCGCGCAGACGGGCGCGGCGCAATAGTGATTCGTGAGCCGCGCACCCGTGGCCGCCATCTGGTCGAGATTCGGCGTGAGGTGCGTAGCCTTGTTGCCCGCCGCGCGGCGCTCGTTTTGGAAAAACGCCCCCACATCGCCCACGCCGAGATCATCGGCGAGGATGAAGATGATATTCGGCGGCGTCGCCGGCGCAGCGGCGAAGACCGCTCCTGGTAGCAAGCACAACAGGAAGCCGCGACAGCGACGCACTGCGGAGAAGATTATCGTCATGGGCAGGGGCAGGGTTCGGATCGGAGGCAGAGGGGTGGCAGGGAGTAGGAGTGCGAATAGTTCCCGCCTTCGCGGCAAGGGCGAAGGCGGCCGTCGGCCTTCAAGTCGTCGCATGACGGAGGCGGCGCGGGCAAAATATTGCGCCCGTACTCCGCGGCGTCGAGACTGCCGTTCGCCCACCCCGTTATGAAATCGCCGTCACCGCGCCTCGTTCCCTTTCGCCCCTTGCTCGCCAGCCTGCTCGCGCTCGCAGCGCTCGCCTCGGCCACATTTGCCGCGCCTGCGCCCACAGGCAATCGCACTGTCATCGAGAAAACGCCCGGCCTCGTCGCCTTCTGGACGTTTGGCGAGGAGGCGGGCACGCCGCGTATTTCCAGCGGCACGCGCACCTCGCATCCGCTCACCGAGATCGGTGGCCCGATCCCGCGCGTGGAGGGTGGCCCGTTTTCCGGCTACGCGGCCGACCTCGACGGCAAACACTACTTCTCGATCCCCTACGCGCAGACGGGCGATCTCAACATCTCCGGCCCCGACGCGCAGGTGACGCTATTCGCCGTCGTGCGCATCGTGAATCTCAAGCAGAGCCGCACCATCGCCGGCATGTGGAGCGAGGGCAAAGGCGCCAACGACGACACCGGCACGCGCCAGTACGCGCTGCTCATGAACATGCCCACCTACGGCGGCCCCAACAAACTCGTGCCCCACATTTCCGCCGAGGGCGGCGTCACGCGTCGCGCCGATGGCAGCGCCTTTCCGTGGTGCGCCGACTACGCGGTCTCCGCCCACGAGGTGCCGACCGAGACGTGGTGCACCGTCGCCTTCACCTACGACGGCAAGTACCTCCGCGCCTACCTCAACGGCGTGCTCGACGAATACAAACTCGACCCCATTCCGCACAAGCGCACCGATCGCTACTTCACCCACGAAGGCCCCGGCGGCAGCAATCGAGGCATGAATCCGTACTATCACGGTCGCGGCATTTTCAGTTACGACGCCGCGAAACACGCCACCACGAAGCCCGGCGGCGGCAGCGACTTCACCGTCGGCGCCCGCTACGCCGTCGGCGCGATGTTAAAGGAAGCCACCATCGGCCGCTTCGGCGGCCTCGCCGTCTTCAACCGCGCACTCACCGACGCCGAGATGAAGCAACTCCACGAGGCGGCGAATATCTCCGCGCTCAAATAACTTTCGCTGGAGTGTTCTGGTAGCCGCGAGCGCGTGGACGGAAGCGCCACTCGATCACGCTCGCGGCTACGACTCTCAGCCATACGCATCCGCACGCCGCCCGCTTGACCCGCGAGCCCGCCCCGCCAGCCTCGGCCAAAATGCAGAACGTCGTCATTGCGAAGCCCTACCGCTTTGTCGCGCCGCATCGCGGCCCAGGGTGGTGGCGTCTGTTTCGCTACCTCCTGCCGCGCATTTTGCGGAAGAGCCACGGGATCGTAAAGGTAGAGTGCCGCGGCGTGGACCGTCTGCGCGCCTCGTTCGCTGCCGGCCACGGCATCATGCTCGCGCCGAATCACTGCCGCCCGCCCGACCCCATGGTGCTCGGCGCGCTTTCGTACGAGGTAAACCGGCCGCTCTACATCATCGCGAGCTGGCACCTCTTCATGCAGAACGCGCTTCAGAGTTTTCTGCTCCCGCGCCTTGGCGTCTTCAGCATTTATCGCGAGGGCTCGGATCGCGAGTCGCTTAAGACCGCGATGCAGCTCACCGCCGAGGCGCAGCGTCCGCTCGTGATTTTCCCCGAGGGAGTGATCTCGCGGCACAACGACAAGCTCAACAACCTCATGGAGGGCACGGCCCTCATGGCGCGCGGCGCGGCCAAGCAGCGCGCCACCGCGACGCCCCCTGGCAAGGTCGTCGTGCACCCGGTGGCGATTCGCTACTTCTTCGACGGCGACGTGCGCGCGGCGGTGGAGCCCGTGCTGCGCGACATCGAGCACCGCCTCTCGTGGCAATCCCACGCGCACCTGCCGCTCGAGGAGCGCATCGCTAAAATCGGCAGCGCCCTCCTCGCCCTGAAAGAGATGGAATACTTCGGCGCGGCCCAGCCCGGCGAACCGGAAGCGCGCCTGGAAAAACTCATCGACCGCATCCTCGTCCCGCTCGAAACCGAATGGGTCAAGGGCCGGCGCGAAAAGGAAATCGTCGCGCGCGTAAAGCTCCTGCGCACCGCCATCGTGCCCGAGATGGCCGCCGGCACCCTGCCCGAGGCGGAGGTGCAGCGCCGCTGGCGTCAGCTCGCCGACGTCTACCTCGCGCAACAGCTCTCGCTCTACCCGCCGGGCTATCTCGCCGCCAATCCCACGCCGGAGCGGCTGCTGGAAACCGTCGAGCGTTTCGAGGAAGACCTCACTGACACCGCGCGCGTTCACACCCCGATCCGTGCCGTCGTCGAAGTCGGCGAGGCCATCGAGGTTTCGCCCGAGCGGACGCGCGGCACCGACGGCGATCCGCTGATGAATAGCATCCGCGAACAGTTGGAAAAAATGCTGGCCGCTTCGCTCGTCTCCGGGCGCCGCGCATGAGCTCCATCACGCACATCGGTGTCCGCGTGGGCTTCGTCGCGCTAGCGCTCGTCGTGTGGTTTTGGTCGCAGCGCGTGATCAGCGCCAAGGCCCCGGCCAATAATGGCGTGGGCGACCGCATCCACGATTGGAGCGCTCCACTGCATCGCTGGCTGCTCGCGAATACGCGCGCGACCAATCTCACGCTCATCATCACCTCGCTCTTTGTCGATCTCTTCGGGCTCACGCTGCTGGCGAGCGCGGTCTTCGGCTCGAGCGTGCAGCCGTTTCTCGCGATCTTGATTGTCTTCGCGATGCGTCAGATCTGTCAGTTGATCTGCACGCTGCCCATTCCGCCCGGCGCGATTTGGCGCGACCCCGGGTTTCCCTCGCTCCTCGTGACCTATGGCACGAGCAACGATTTCTTTTTCTCCGGCCACACCGCGATCTCGGTCTTGGGCGCGCTCTTTCTCTGGCAGGCCGGCCCGCCGTGGCTCGCGGCGCTCGGCATCGTCATCGCCGCGCTCGAGGCGATCACGGTCATCATTCTCCGCGCGCACTATACGATGGATGTCTTCGCCGCGCTCTTCGCCGCGTGGGGCGCAAATGTTTTGGCGTGTCACCTCGCACCGGCCGTGGACGTCTGGTTGGGACGGCTCACCCCGCTCTGATCTCCCCATGTCCCGCTTTCTTCGCCTTCTCCCGCTGGTCCTGTTGCTCGCTGGTTTGGTCGGCGCCAGCCGCGCCGCGGAGTCGCTCGACCCGGTCGCGTATGCGCAGCGGATCGTCGCGAATCACGGCGGCGCGGACAAACTCCTGCGCGTCTTTACCTTTTCCGAGACGTACCGGATCGCCGGACGCGAGAAGGGCGTTGCTCGCACCTCCACGCTTTCGCCCCCGAGTCTGTGGTACGTCGGTAAAACCGAGCGCGTGGCCGAGGAGGGCAAAGGGCTCATCTGCCACGATGTGTGGATGTGGACCCTCGCGCCGCTCGTGCACCCCAAGACCAAGCTCGAATCCCTGCCCGCGACCGAAGTCGAGGGGCGGGCCGTCGGCGGCTTGAAAGTCTCCGGTAGCATCGAGCCCGCGATGCTGGTCTACTTCGACGCCACCACCGACGATCTCGTCAAGATCGAGTGGCGCGGCGAACAGTTCTTCTTCAGCCAGCCCCTCGCCGTGGATGGCACACGCGTTCCCTCGAAGTGCGTGCTCATCGGCAAATCCGGCAAAGAGCGCATGCGCACCGAAATCCACACCATCACACGCCTCGCCGCGCTGCCGCCATAATCACGCGCGCGGATTTCTTTTCCCTCCCCACTACCCCACCCCATGAAAACATTCCAGCGTACCCTCGCCCTCCTCCTGCTGATCGGCACCTGCTTCACGCTCAGTGCCTCCGCCGCCGATGCACGCAAGAAACTCGTGATGCTCATCGCCGAGCCGGAATACGACACCGCGAAGACATTGCCCGAATTTGCCGCTCAGTTTCTCGAAAAGGATTTCCGCGTGGTCTTCGCCACCGGCTCGACGGAGAAGGACCAAAATAGCTTCGAGCACATCAAGGATGTCGCCGACGCCGACGTGATTCTCATCAGCGTCCGCCGCCGCACGCCGCCCAAGGCGGAGATGGATCTCATCCGCGCGCATATCGCCGCGGGCAAACCCGTCGTCGGCATTCGCACCGCGGGGCACGCGTTTGTGCTGCGCAGCGGCCAGGCCCCGGAGGGCCTCGTCGACTGGCCGACGTGGGACGCCGATGTCTTCGGCGGCCACTACACCGGCCATCATGCGCATGGCCCCATCGCGACACTCAAGGCCGATGTGCCCGACAGCCCGATTTTGAAAGGGGTGAAAATGCCCTTCACCTCCGACGCGTGGTTCTACAAGACGAGCCCGCTCAACCCGACCGCCAAAGTGATCATCACCGGCGCCATCCCCGGCCAGCCCCCGGAGCCGGCAGCGTGGACTTTTATCCGCAAAGACGGCGGGCGCACCTTCTACACCTCGCTGGGCAACCCCGCCGATTTTAAGAATCCGTCCTTCCAGCAACTCCTGCGCAACGGGCTCCTGTGGGCCGCGAATGGGAAGTGATCTCAATTTTCCATCTCCGTTAGACTTTAGGAAGCTCGTCATCCTGGGCGCAGCGAAGAATCCACTGGGATTTACGCGCCACATTTCAACGGTCGTAGCCTTGGCTGGATGGATCGCTGCGATGCTACCGAACAGTCCGGGGTAGGAGCCTGCTTGCAGGCGATGGGTTATCAGGTACGGGCGACATCATAGCCCATCGCCTGCAAGCAGGCTCCTACCTTCAAGCCAGCGCCGTTAATCTTCCCTCCGCCCGACGCCTCTGCATTCCTAACCCGGGCGCTATTACGGGCGGCGCGCTTCCAGGGCAACACTCGCGAAATCGACCTCGTCCGCCTTACGGGCCCGAAGGGCTCACCACCACTTGCACCACGTCGAGCGCGGGCAAGATCGGATTCTCCGCCGGCGTCACGGTGGAGTTAGCCGCCGCTTGGACGGCCGTCGCGCTGACATTCAAAGATGTGTTTGAAACGGCCGTCGTCACCGAAGTCGCCACGGCGGCCTGCACTGCCGCGCCACCACCGGGACTGCTCTTTTCCGCCCCGGCTACAGCGGCCTGCGTGATCACCGAGACAGCGGAGGAAGCGTTGCCGCCGAGACCCGGGGCGGAGGCCGTCACCACTTTCGCCGCGATCTCGGCGGCGCGAGAGGGCGATGCTTCCGCGGCGGCCGAGACCACGGCGGCCAGCACCACATTGTTCTGTTGGGCGGAGCCGCCGAGCCCGAGGCCAATCGTCGTCGCGATGGAAACCGCGGCATCGGCAAAGGTCTGCGCGAGGCTGGGATTCGCCGCGACGGCTTGCGCGACCGTCATGGCACTGGACCCGCTCGAAACCTGGCCGAGGGCCACCGTGATCGGGCCCGTGTCGGTGATGAAAGTGACCAAGCCGCTCATAGTGCTGACGGTGGCATTGCCCTGGTCTTGCGAGACGATGACGGCGAAGACGGTCCCATGCGCGACTGCGATGCCCTTGGGCGTGCGCACGCGATATTCGGTGATGTCTTTTTTGTCCGGATTGAGCGTAGTCACGACGCCACCCTTGCGGAGATTCAGCACGGTAGTCTCCTTGACCGCTTTGCTGTTCTCGATGGTTGCCGCGAGATTCTCAATGGAAAGTTCGGACTCGGCTTGGACGACCGCGACGGTGCCGTCAAAGAAGCGGAGGGTGACCTCGGCCCCGGGTGGGGTGATGATCTGGGCATTGACGGCCAAGGTGGCCTGCGCCTTCAGTCCCGCGGAGCCGCCGCCGCTGACCGTCGGGGTGCCCTTGACGGCGATGACCGTAGCGGTGCGCGGGACGACCTCGGCTCGAAGCGCGACGCAAAGGAAGGAGCAAAAAGCAAAAAGGTAGGCGGCGTATTTCATCGCTAAAAATGCTCGCGGTGGAGCGGTCGAGAAATGTCATAGCCCCGAGGCGACTCAAGCCGCAAATCTCCTCTCGCCCAGCCGCCATTGATATTCACTTCGCTATGGAGCCCGGCGCGTTATATTAGGATTTGATTGTACTAAATCCGTCGGACGCGATTTCACCAACCGCTATGCGCCCCCGCCCCACCCCTGTCGCCCGCGCGGGCGAGTCTTTGCCGTTGAGCGCGGCGGAGGTCGGGTTGACTGTGCAAACGCTCGCCTTGGTCGTATTTTCCTCGTGGGCCTTTGGCGGGGTGCATGCGTGGGCCCAGGAGTGGATTCTCGGGCTGGCCGTCGCCGGCTTACCGTTGATGCTGATCACGATGCGTGGCGAGGTGCGCGCGACGCTCTGGGCCCTGCTCCCGCTCGCCGGCTGGCTCTGTTTCCTCGGGATCGCCCTGGCCAATCCCAGCCATGAGCCCGGGGCTAGTGGCGGCTGGCTGCCGCGCCCCGGCTGGATTCGCTGGTTGCCGACGACGGTCGATCGCGCGCATACGCTCGCCGAAGCTCCCGTCTGGATCGCGGTCCTGCTGCAGGCGGCGGTCTTGCACCGCACGCTGCGCCATGAACGCGCCGTGCGAATAATCTGGGCGGGCATCGCCCTGAACGGGTTCGCGCTGGCCGCGGTCGGCGGCGTGTTTCACTTCAACGGCGAGGGGAAGCTGCCCGGGATGGACGCCGCACCGGCCTACTCCTTTGCGACGTTTTACTATAAGAATCACTGGGCGGCGTTCGGCGCGCTGGCGGCGCTGGCGAGTCTTGGTCTCGCGCTCAGGTCCGCGTCACGGGCACTCGCGGGAGATCCGCCGGCTCGGCAGCAGGTGCTGGTGTTTAGCGCGGCGGCGCTGCTGACGCTGACGACGCTGCCGTTGCCGGGCTCGCGGTCGGGAGTCCTCCTCGCCGGCGTGATTTTACTCGGAGCGGCGATCATGGCCCTTCGCAAAATCCTCGCGGCGCGCGGCGTGGCGCGGCGCTGGCGGGCGTGGCTGCTCACCTCGGCCTTGGCGGCCGCCGGGGTGGTCGCCCTCGGCGTCGATGCATATCTGCCACAGGCCCGCCTAGACCTCGCGAAAACACGCGATCAAATCGAACGCCGCACCGAGGCCGACCCCCGTCCCGCCGTGAGCCGCGACACGTGGCGCATGGCCCAGGCCCGCCCGTGGTTCGGCTGGGGCCCGGGCACCTTCGAAGTCGTGTTTCCGATATTTCAAGGCGACTACTTCCGCGACGCGCAGGGCAAGCCCATCGCGCGCTTCAAGTACGCGCACGACGACTGGCTGCAACTGCTGGCGGAAGCCGGCATCGTCGGCGCCCTGTGGTGGCTCGTGCCGATGGGCTGGCTAGCGTGGCGGGCATGGCGCACCGGCAGTACGGTGGCCCGCTGGGGACTCTTTGGCTGTGGGCTGATCGCGGGCTACGCGTGGTTCGACTTCCCGTTTCACAATCCCGCGGTGCTCATCGTCTGGACGGTAATGCTCACTACGGCGCAGCGTTGGCGGGCGAGCGGCGGTGAGCCGTCCCTCGCCGCAAGGGCCTGAAGCCCCCGCGACATCAGCTCGTCTCTTCGTCCTGCTTGTAGTGCTTGGAGTAGTATTTGGAGCTATTGTAGCCGTAACCCTTGTAGTAGTAGCCGCTGCCGAACCCGGTGGGCATCGCATTGAGGACGATCCCGGGAAATTCCAGCCCCGTCTGCTGCAAGCGCGAGATCACTTCGCGGACGGCATTGCGCGACACAGCGTTAAACCGGCAGACGTAGATGAGTTCGTGGCTGACCTTGGCAAAGGCCAGGGCGTCAGGGAAAATTCCCACCGGCGGCGTATCGATAATCACCACGTCGAATTTCTGCTGCAGCGCCGCGAGGAGGCCGGAGAGATGCGCCCCCTCCATCAATTCGGTGCCCTTGCGGCTGATGCCGCCCGCGCTTAACACAAACAACCCCGGCTGCACTTCCGCGATGCGGAGGTTGTCATCGGTGAGCAAATCGCCGTCGAGTTTCCCGCCGGCATTGAGCCAGCGCATGATGCCCCGGTCGCTCGGCAAGCCGTACTGGCGGTGCTGCTTGGGTCGCCGCAAATCGCCGTCGATCACGAGCGTCCGGTGGCCATGGGCCACGAAGCATGCCGCCAGATTTGCGGCGACAAAGCTCTTGCCCTCGCCGGGTACGGTGCTCGTGACGACGAGGGTCTTGGGCGGATCGATCTTGGAGTTCAGCTTGAGCTGGGCGTAGAGCGCGCGGAACTGCTCGGAGGCGCCCTCGTCCACTTCCGACTTCACGAGGAACGGCCGATCTTTCTCGGGGACATCGCGGACCGACCCGATCTCACCAAGCACGGCGGTGCGAAGAAAATACTCCACGTCGAACGAGCTACGGATGCGCCCAAACAATATCTCGGCCCCAAACGGATAGCCGAAAAACACCGTCAGCGCCACGGCCAAGGTCACGAGGATCGTCGTGGAAAGATTGGGCGACGAGGGCGCTCCCGGTGGCGTGGCGAGGGAGGAGATCTTGAGATTAACCCCGCGTAACTGCGCGGTGGTCGTCGCGTCGTTTAAGCGGGTCATCGTCTGCGCATAGGTGGCTTTGTGGCTTTCCACCGTGCTGCGCAAAATGGAGTACTCCACGCCCAGTTGATCGAGATTGAGCGCCGCCTTTTCCGCTTTCGCGAGTTGTTCGGCGAGTTGCTTCTCCTCGGCCAAACTCTTTTCGCGCTGGTCGCGCAGGCTCGCCAACACAGATTCGACCTGCTCGTCGCGCGCTTTTTCGAGGGCCGCAATCGAGCGTTGATTTTCCTCCATCGCGGGATGGCGGCGACCATAGCGCTCGGCCATCACGGCGCGCTTGCCGCGCAAATCCGCCAGCCGGCGGGTGATGTCCACCAAGCTGTCAGAGCCGGTGATCGCCGCGAGTTGCGCCGAGTCGCCCCCGCGTTTGACCACCGCCTCCGCCTGCGCGAGACGCGCCTCGATCGTGATACGCGCGAGGCGCGCCGTGGTCGCGCTGGCGTTGAGCGACTTCAGGTTATCCACGATGATGTTCTGATTCGCCTCGAGGGAGACCAGCGTGTACTTCTGCCGGTAGTCTTGGAGTTTCCGCTCCGCATCCTCGGCCTTCTTGCGCAATTGCTCCGCCTGATCGCGGAGAAAGCCCAGCGAGGCATCATTGGCCGCGTTGCTGCGCTCGAAAATATACCGGACAAAGAGCTCCGCGTAGCGATTGGCCAGCAGCGCCGAGGCCTTGGGATTCCGCGTCGTCGCCGTGATCGAAAGCAGCATGGTATTGCGCGGCCGCTCGAAGCCCATCGCGCCGTGAACGACGTGCTCCAGGGGCGTCGCTGATGCGGACGGCGCCTGCTGCCCCGCTCCGGGCGAGAGTAACAAGTTCTTCTCCTCCGGCGTCAGCGAAGCCGCTACGCGTTGCGCCATTTCGATGCCCTTGATCTGCTCGATGCGGGTCATCAACGACACATCCGTCTGATAATAATCCCAGTCGGTCGTGCCCTCCACCCGGCTCTCGCTCTTCTCCAAAAAGAGCGTGGCTTGGGCGGTATACAGCTTCGTCCGCCGCATCTGCTGCCACGCCGTCAGCGTGGCCGCGACCAGCATCAGCGCGGTCGCCACGAGGAGGTGCGAGCGCAGGACGATCAGGGTATGTTGAAACCCTTGGGCGGTCGATGCAGCGGCCTCACCCGGCGAGGGGTCCGACTCAGGAAGAGGCATCACGGAGGGATGCTTCATGACGTCTCGGAATGTTGAACGGCGCAGCCCACACCGAACGCCGCCGGCCGGCCAAAGCACCGCGTCGCCCGGAGCAAACTGAGTTGATTCGATGTCGGCATGAGTCGCCTTTAGAACACGCGCTCGGGCACAAAGACCACGTCTCCCGGCTGGAGAGAAAACCCCTCACCGCCGCCGCCTTTGCCATCGATCATTTTCTCGACGTTGACCGTAAAGGACTGCTCCGCGCCGCTCTCATCTTTGCGGGTCACGCGCACGGCGTCGCTCTTGGCAATCCGGTTAAAGCCACCGGCGGAGGTGATGGCCTCGACGATCGGCATCGCGCTCGATTCCGGCGGAAAGAGTTGCTTGCCCTGCCGGACGACCTGCCCGAGCACCATGATCTCCTTGGGGCTGTACTCGACCACCGTCAGCACGACCTCCGGCCGGATAAAGATCTCCCCGTCGACGTACCGCTTGACGATCAAATCTTGGACGGCCGAGACGGTCAGCCCCGCCACCTTGATTGAGCCGAGCAGCGGTACATTGATCTGCCCGGCGCCATCCACGCGGCGGTCGACACTCACGTCGGCTTCGCCATGCACCCCGATCCGCACGAGGTCGCGCGGAAACAAGCGATACTGACTGGCGGTAGCCGACTTCTCCTCCGCTCGCAGCACACTGGTGACCAGAAAGCCCAGGACCACGCCAAGCAACGCTCCAGTGTGAACCGCAGCGGTGAGGATTCCTCGTGCACCCCAGACTCTCATGCGGCCCGACAAAAACTAGAAACGCATCGCAATACCAGCACCGATGTTCAGGCGGGAGTAATCGGAGAATGCGAGCGGCGAGTTGTTCCGGCGCCAGCCCACGGAGAAGTCGGCCGAGATGTTTTCCTTAATCGTGATATTGGTGCGCACACGCATCGAGTAGCCGTCGTCCGTCCGGTTGCCCACCCGGGCAAATGCCGCGTAGTTATCGTTGGTGTAGCCCGCGCTCTCCTCGATGGTGATTTTCTGCGTGATCGGCTGCGAGGCCGTCAGCATGGCGTAGAAGGACTTAAGCGACTGGTCGGCCGCGCTCACCCGCAGCGTGCGATTGAGCACCAGCGTGACCGTGTTCTTCTCCGCCGAGGTCCACGTGACGCGGTTGGAGAGGTACAAGCCGGAGTTGTCGTCGAAACCCGCGCCGTTGAACTGCCGGTCGATGAGGCCGATGCTCACTTCACCGGTCACCTTGGGCGCAATTTCGCCTTCAAAGCCCACGGTGTAGCGCCAGTCCTTCGAGGCGGGACTGCGGTGGCCCGGCGCGCGATTATCCGTCCACCACTCCGCCCGGGTGACACCGGCTAGCAGGGTGAGCTTGGGCGAGTACACATGCACCGCATTCAGACCAACCTCATAGTTCAGGACGTCGCTATAGCCACGTGAAAGGTAGTTGCTATTACCATAAGCGCCCGTCACGCGAAACCCGAGCTTTTCGCTAAACAGTTGCTGTAAAGACCCGTCTAGCACGACGTCGTTCGAGCTGGTCCGGTCGTTCAGCGTCTCATTGGCCAACGTGTTCCGCCGATAGCTGGCATTACCGCGAAGATCGGTTTTATCGGAGGGCAGGTAACCAAACTTACCCATCACATAAGGATCGATCGAATTTTGGTCGTCGTGATCGGCAAAGGCGTAAGCCGTAAAGCCGGCCGCAGCTTCCGTCGTAAACACGCTCGCATCGCGTACATAACGCACGCCGCCATCAACCGTACCCACAAGGTCGCTCACCTCGGAACTGCTGACGAAAATATTCGAATCGTAGTCGAGCCGGGCGCTGCCAGTCCCGACAATCCGGCCATGGCCGAAGGGGATCGCCGCCACCGCCGTAGATGCGGCAGCGAATCCGGCCAGCACGGTCGCGACGAGCGTGGAGAAACGAGAAGCGGACCAGTTCATGGAGGTTGCGAAAGTAGAACGCGCCAAATGCGCACTAGACCGCGAAAACAAACTTCGCGAAACTGAATGTCGATAGCAAAATCGATACCTTTACTCCATCGCGAGCGCCATTTCTCTACGGAGACTACGCAGTGATACCTACGAGGTACCGTGAGCCACCCACCCTACGGTATGTATACTACGCATTATAACGAGATTCGAGAAATCCCCCCGACCGCTCACACCCGTCGCCTCCGAACTCGTGAGCACCGGGCCTCTGCCTGGGTTTGATTCAGTCTGAACCGCGAATTTTCCTCTCTTCGCTGGCCTCGCGGAACGCAAACCCGCAGCCTCCGCCGCGAACCGATGAATCCGGCCCTCGCGCACTCGTCGCCCGAACTCCGACTTCTCCTGTCGCTATTGCGCCGGGCCCTCGGTGGCACACCCCTGGAGCCGCCCGCGCCCTCGGCCATTCGGTGGGATGTTTTTCTGACGACGGTGGAGCGGCATCGGGTCGGCGCGTTTCTCCATCATCGCACCGCCGAGCATTTGGCGGCGCTCTGCCCGGACGAAGTACGAGAACATCTCCAAGCCCTCGCCGCCGACAACACGCGGCGGGCGCTCGCGCAAGCCGCCGAGCAGATTCGGTTGACCAAGCTGCTCGAAGCCGAGCACATCCCGGTGCTTACGATCAAAGGCCTGCCCCTGGCGCGGACCCTGTACGGCGACATCGGCATCCGGCACGTCGGCGACGTCGATCTCATGGTCCCGCCCAACGCAGCGGCGAGGGCGGATGCGATTTTGCGCGCGACGGGCCTGCGGCGCATCCGGCCCGACTTCGAACTGACCCCGCGGCAGACCGCGCGCTACCTCGCCGCGAATCATGATTTCGAATACCTCCGCGAATCGCCCCACCGGCGGATCGAGGTGCTGTGGCGGCTCGATGGCTTCTCCGATTCCGGCGAGGTAGGGGCGCAAACATCATCCGCGATTCTGGGAGGCCATCCGATCCAAACGCTCGAGCCGGAGCTCAATGCGCTCTATCTTTTCCAACACGCCACCCGCCACATCTGGTTCCGCCTGTTCTGGCTCGTTGATATCGCCCTGCTGCTCCGCACGCCGCTCGACTGGACCGCGTTGATGGCTCGCGCCCGCGCGCTGGGAGTGGAGCGCCCCCTCCTGCAGGGCGGGCAGTTACTGGAAGAGTGCCTCGGCCTGCCCGCGCCTGCGGCGCTCCGCCCATGGCCGGATGAAGTCCGCTTGCTCGCCGCCACCACGCGCGAGGCTTGGCGCCAAATCCGCCGCGAACCGCAGCCGCACGAGCGCCTCGCCGAGTGGACGCGCCAAGTCGCCTATCGTGTACAAATGCAAAGCCGCCCGGCGGAAAAATTCCGCACGCTGGCGCCGCACTTGTTTTCGTCGGAGAGTTGGCGGATGTGGTCCCTGCCCGATCGTTGGTTTTTCCTCTACTATCCGGCCACGCCCTTGCTCTGGGCGTGGCGCCGCCTGCGTCGCCGCGGATGAAACGCCTCGCGTTATTTTTCCACCGTTCCCCGCGCGAGCGCGGCCTCTGGATCGAGGCCGTGCTGTGGCTCATCTGGGCCAAGTTCCTCGTGCACGGCGTGCCGTTTCGCTGGGTCGCGCCGCGGATCGGACGCAACAATGTCGAAACGCCCGCCACGATCACACCCGCCGAACGCGCCCTCGCCGGTGAAATCTCCTGGGCGGTGGAAGCCGCCGCCCGCCATGTGCCGCTCGGCTTCGTTTGCCTGCCGCAGGCCATGGCGGCCAAGTGGATGCTCCGCCGCCGACACCTGCCGAGCACGCTGTACCTCGGCGTCGCCACCGACCCCACGCGCAAAGCCTCCCTCCTCGCGCATGCGTGGCTGCGAGCCGGAGATAAAATCGTCACCGGTGCTGCCGAAGCCCAGCGCCACCGCAAGCTCGCGGCCTTCGGCGACCCGCCCGACGCGACATAATAACAAATAAATTTCTAACCGCGAAGGAAGCGAAGAGGCGCGAAGGTGAAAATTCTATGTTCTCTGTGCCTCTGTGTCTCTGTGGTTCAATCCCAAACCGTACATCTAAGGCAATGAACCACAGAGACACGGAGACACAGAGAATGGAGCAGGAGCGGCTTCTTCCCTTTCTTCCCGGCCTTCCTGTTCAATTTCTCATCACGACCACTCGCGGCGCCCCTCGTAAATCACACCGCGCCTTCGCGTCTCCTTCGCGCTCTTCGCGGTTCAATTGATTTTCCCCGCTTTCGCCAGCCCGCACGCTTTCTGAAACACCACCTCCGTATCGCTCTCGTCCGGCAGCCGGCGATTGTTGCGGTCGAAGCGCGGGTATAGCACGCCGGGGGCGATGGTCATCACCGGCTGAAATTGCGCACTGATCGCCGTGTCGCGGAAGCGGAAATTGACATGGCGCACCGCCAGGTAGCCGCCGGGCTTGAGGCTCCGCGCCAGGCCCGCGAGCGTAGCTTCGAACGCCTCGAAGCGAATGTGGCGCTCCGACGAAAGGATGCGCGCGTCCTTCAGCGAGGAGTGCTGAAACACCGCGAGGCAAAAGATCGCGTCGTAACATTCGGGCGGTTCCCCTTCGGCCGAATCGCCGCGCACAAACGCCATCTCCGCATCGCCCGCCGCGCGGCGTTTTCCTTCGGCGATCGCGATAACGTGCCCGTTGATGTCGATGCCCTTGATCGTCGCGGTGGGAAAATACCGGCGCAGTGAAAATACTTCCTCGCCCGTCGAACAGCCGAACGACAGCAACCGTGGGCGCGGGGTGTCGGCGAGCTTCGTCCGGACAAATTCAAAAATCTCCGGGTACCGGTCCGGCTCGGTCGTGCTCCGGTACTGAAACATATTTCCCGGCCGCCGCAGCCACATCAAGTGATCGTGGCGGTACACACTGTCGGTCGCAAAATGCCACGCGAAGCGCAGCGCCCGGTAGAGGCGAAACTCGCGCAACGGGGCTTTCAGGCGCTCAAGCATTCAAAATTAGTTGAAGTGGGAAGTTTAAGCTAAAGCAAAGCAGCCATCCCTCGCTTTCACTTAAACTTAAACTTTTACCTAAAACTCGCGGCCACGTCGCGCTCGATCAGCGCCACGAGTTCATCGAGGCGAAACTCTCCTTCGGGCCGCGCGATCACAGCCACGGGCACTTGCTGCGCGAGCGCCATCGCTTGTTGGAAGTGGCCCGTCGCGCGCTCCATGCCCGCGAGATAACTGAAGCGGTAGGTGTGGGCCGTGAGGATGGAAAATTTCGCCGGGCCTTGCGCGGGGGTCACCGTGAGGTCGGCCCGCGCGTGCGCGCTGAGCAAAAAGATTTTTCGCACCGGGAGCGGCGTCGTCGCAAAATCCTCCCCGAGGGGCACGGCGCGTTTGTCTTCTTTGTAGTGGATGCGGCGCAGGCCCTCTGGCGATACCTCAAGCTGCTGCAGCGAGTCGAGCCAGAGCTTGGTCTGCGGAAAACTCGGGTGGGCCAGCATCCGCCCGTCGGCCCCGGGCCGGATCACGCACAGATCGTCGGTGAGGATGGCGTGGCCTTTTTTCCGAAACGCCGAGGCGAGGGTCGATTTGCCGATGCCCGACTCGCCGATGAAGACGAGGCAACCGCCCTCCCACTCCACCGCGCTGCCGTGCAGCACCAAGTCCCGGCGCTGGTGCAAGAGCGCGCCAAAGGCCGACCCGAGCAAGAAGGCCCGCACCTCGTCGTCTTGCGCCGCCGGGTGCCGCGCGATCACGATGCTGCGGCCGTCGCGTATCCAGAATGTCGCTACATCCTCGATTTCCAGTCGCAGGGCGTTCGGCGCGGCCTGCAAGTGCTCGTCGCGCGTCAGCACGCCGGGGAGTTCCGCCGGGATTTCGCCATAGCTGATTTCGACCTCGATCGCCGCGTCACCAGCCTGGAGGGGCAGCGCCTCCGGCAGCGGCAGGCAGGAGCGGATATTCAAACCAAACGCCCGATGGAGAGAAACCGGCGTCGGCACACGCCAAAGGTAGACCATCGCCACGGTCACGGGCCCGGTGCGGATGATTTCCGTGCGCTCCGGGGCCCAGGGACCGAGGTCGTAATCGTGCGACACGATGCGCAAGCCGGCGCGGCAGTGCTCGCGAAAGGTACGCTCCAAGTGCTGAAATATCCCCGGCATGAGGTAGACCGACACCACGCTCGCCTCGCAGAAATCAGCCTCGAGGATGTTGCCCTGCCGAAATTCGACGCGGTCCGTGACGCCCCGCTCCGCCGCCAAGGCCCGAGCCTTGGCGATAAGCGCGGGATCAAAATCGATCCCCACTCCCCGGGCGCCAAATTCCTTGGCCGCCATCACGATCATCCGCCCGTCGCCGCAGCCCAAGTCGTAGACCACATCGCTCGGCGATACTCCGGCGAGCGTCAGCATGCGGCGCATCACCACCTCGGGCGTCGGCAAGAAAGGCGGATCGATGATCGGCAGCGGACCGGATGCGGGCAACGCCGGCGGCAGTGCCTCCATCAGGCGGGCACTTTCGCCGGGCAGGGGCAGGCCAAAGGCCGCGTGGGCGATGCTCAGGCTCGTGGCGATCGCTGCGGCGACATCGAGATGCCGGGCCTCGGCCACCACCTGAGCCCAATCGGCGGAGGTCAACTGCGCCGCGAGCCGAATAAGAAAAGCCGCCAGCGGCAGCGTGATCTCCTCGGGTTCGGTGTCAGCTTCCCAGAGCATCCAGTCGACCGGCGCCAGATGGCGCAACGTGCGGCCTCCGATCACGCAGGTGGGAGCCTCCGCCCACCGGCGATCCGCGGCGGCGCTGCCGCGCAACGAGGCGAGTTTCACCGGACTGCGATCGGCGCGATGTAGTTTTCCCGCCCCGCCTTTTACGGTGCGGCCGGTCGCCGCGACCGCCGTAGCAGCTCGCTCCCGCTCCTGGGCGGGCACCAAGAACTCCAGACGAGATGAAAGCGGACCCCAACCCACCGACCGAAAGGTCTGCCGCGAAATCAGCCAGATATCCGCGCAGAGCGCGGGTATCGCCTCGCGCTGGAAAATATCCTGCAACTGGCAGAGTTCGCGCGCCCGCGAGAGGGAGCACAGCTGATTCACCTCGCGAAAGGCCGCGAGCTGCGGCCACACGCCTGGCGGGCATTGCTCCACCCGCGCCTGCGCACGGATCGCCTCATGCAGGCACGACAGGGCGTGCTGTTGGTAGCCCAGCCAGAGCAAGCGATCCCAATTTACCTGCGCCCAATCCTCCGCCAGATCGACTGGCCCCGGCAGCGTGGCATCCGCGCGGATGGCGGCACGCAGGAGGTTCCACTCAGGTGAGACGGTAGCCAGCGTCATCGGCGGATCCAGCGGTCGAGTAAAGTTGATGATCGGATATCCACGCGCTAGTGGCGGTTAGGTCAGTCGTTCTCCGAGTCACGTCAACTCGCAACCTATGGCTTGCCCTATGAACCGACACCCGCGGAAAGCCCGGCGGACATTAATGCCCTTATCTCCCTTCGCGCCGTTGACGACTCTAGGCAGGCCGTTTGCAACCGCGCTTCGAGCGTAGTTTTCCCCTGCTCTACAAAGGCGTTCACTATTGACTTTCCTCGCCTAAAAACAGTTCGGTATAGCTCATGAATATGTCGCTGCCACCCTCCGGTCTCCCTGCGTCCGTCGCGCCTGCTGCGCCGACCGCCGCTCGTGGCGCACGCCGGGCTTGGGTGGCGCCCGCCGTGTCGCGGATGTTCGTTGACGAGACCCAGACCGGCACCGGCGGTTCGCAAGAAACCGCTAACATTAACGGCTGTTCCGTGCCGAAAAAAAGCTCGGCCACTAAGTTTTGCAGCTAAGGGCGAGCTTCGAGTGAGGTCGTAAAAAATCGTGCCCATGTGGCCGCGTTTGTCAGTGCTTGTTCGCTATCAAACCCGAGCGGAATTGTACCGAGGCCACGAGCTACACGTCGGAACTCCGCGACATTGAACCATTGCTCCGAGCGCGAATCGAGCGCCTCCGCCTGCCGCCGAAGCGAATCGCGCAGCCGCAGGACGCCCTGCTGAAATTCCGGCTGCGGCAGCCCACGAGAAGTCCGCAGCCGCACCGCTTCCGGCAGCAAGCCTCGGGTGGCTTGGCGCAGGGGCAGCCGATCCCAGCCATCGCGGATGTGCTGCTCCACCGGCAAGCTGAGGCAGAATTCATTGAGCCGACGGTCCATCATCGGCGAGCGCCCCATGATCGTGTGCGTCCGTCCGATGATCGAGGGGGCGACCCCGATATTCTGCGCTAGGAACTCGCGCATAATATACGCCAGCAGGCCCCGAAAATCGGTCACGACCACAGACCGCCACTTCTCCTCCTGCTCCCGCAGTCGGTCCGCCAGGCTCAGGCGGTGCCGCAGGGCGGGATGGAGCAAGTGGAAAGCGGGAGGCAATGGCGAGGGGGGAGCCGAGAGCCACCCGGCTTCCCGCAGCGTATCGCGCCACAGCGGAATCGCCCCCGCCCCATAGGTCCGGCAGTGCCCGCGAAATTCGCGGAGCAGCGTCAGCCAACGGCCCCGGGCCAGGAGGTGGGCGAGATAACTGTTGGGCCGAGTCTCGACCGAAACTAGAAAATTTCCGCCCAAGCCATCCAGCAGCACACCTAAGTTTGCGCGCGCGACGAGTTCCGTCCAGGCGGGATCTTCAGTCAGCGCCTGACCCGCGACGGGCACGCACTCATCGGCCAAGGTTTTTTCCCAGTCGACCTCGGCCGTGGGACTCGGCCGATGTACTTGGAGATGGAAATCGATCGCCGGCCCGGTGGCTTGAAAGGCTCGGACGAAATCCGATTCGTCCAACGTCAGTCCCGGGGTCAGATCGTACCGCGACGCCGCTTCCGGCAAAGTATGAAACGCCTGCAACCGC
This sequence comes from Opitutaceae bacterium, assembly GCA_965227745.1. Lineage (GTDB taxonomy): Bacteria > Verrucomicrobiota > Verrucomicrobiia > Opitutales > Opitutaceae > GAS368. The sequence continues at coordinate 3,592,305 of OZ245769.1, forward strand.
CGCCCCTTGGCCGCGAGCAGCGGCGCGGCATAGGCCGCCACCGCCGAGGAATCGAGCCCGCCGCTCAGCATGATTCCCACCCCACGCCGACTCCGGAGACAGACCCGCACGGCCCGCGTAAATTCCGCGCGAAAGGCTTCTTCGTATTCGCCATCGGAGCGCAAGCGCAACTCTGCCGCCGGCCACGGTCGCCAATACCGGGTGGCATGCGCCCCGCGCGCATCGACGCGCAGCGTATGCGCCGGTGGAACTCGGCCGATGGCGCGGTACAGCGTGGCCTCGCTATCGAGCCGCCGCAGGCCGACGAAGCTCTCCGCAAACACGGTCTCATCGATCTCGCGCGATACCCCCGGCAGACTGAAAAGGCCCTTGAGTGTCGAGGCGAAGGCGAAGACGGGCCCTGCGCGCCAATAGTACAGGGGCCGGAAATTAAAATGATCAACCGCGCAAAAGAGTCGCTGCTCCCGCGCCTGCCAGACCACAAGGGCAAAGGCTCCCTCGAGGTGCAGCGGACATGCCTCGCCCCACCGCTCCCACGCCGCTTGCACCAACGCGCTGTCGGGCCGGAGGGCAGCCTCGCCCGTCGTCCAGCCCAGGGCGCGCGTGAGTTCCTCACGATTATCCAGCATCGCATCGGTGACGAGCAGGGTGTCGCCACCTGCGCCGAGGATCGGCTGAGCCTCGAAGCGATCCTCCACCGTGGTCTCCTGCAGCAAATACGCGAAGCCAGCCGCACCGGCGACCCGATGCGCGATCCGGTCGGTCGCGCAAATCGCCATCGTCTCGATCATGCGACGGAGCTGCTCCAGCGCGACGGGAATTTGGTCAAAATGAACGATTCCGGCAATGCCACGCATGGAGGATGCCGACGAGCAAATGCGCCTCCGTCACCGGAGCAATCCGGTAAACACCGGAGCAGGCGTGAAAAACGTCTGCTCACGCCTGCACCGATCAAAAGAAATCAGTCCACTCGCACGAGCTTACCCGAGATCACATTAGGTCTCTTCGCCGGTGACATTCCAAATCCGGCGAAGAAACCTCTCGGCCCCGTCGATCAAGGTCAGCCCTTTCCGCTACGGGCGCACAGGAAAGGCCCCCTCGAAGGAGATACAAAAACTTAAGACGAGGTAGGGCTGCTGATTGGGGTGGGCCGCGGCGGCGGCAACATTAAGGCCGATGGTCGATGCTCCCAAGGTTGCGTTCGCGGGGAGATCGCTAAATGTCAAAAGCGCCTCAGTTTGTTCGCAGGCTAGGGCGCACGCCGAGGTGGGCACCGCCGTCACATTGGAATCCTTAGGTGGTGGAGGTTCAGGAAAAGTCGCGGAAACGGCATGGGTATGGAGCGGTACTTGCGCCGACGACAACGTCACCGTAGCCGCACCGCCACCTACCGCAATAGTACGCGGGGTCAGACCGGGTCCCGACCCTTGGCCTACTACCGCCAGTCCCTGCAAATTGGGCAGGTTAAAGTACTGCTGATTCGGCGTGGCGGTGTACAAATTGCCAATGACAGCATAGAGTGCCTGATATTGATTAATCGCGACCTGAGAACCAGTACAGTACGCCCAGCCTAGAGGCGGGAACGTATAGGTGAGAATTCGTATTTCCCCAATAAATGAATCGGCCATGGTGATAAAATTTTAAGATGAAGGTCTAGTCGGATAGATGCCGTTCGTTGCGGCGATAATGAAAGAAACCGTCATAAACGGCATCATATTGGCGTGCGCCTGGCCCCCGCCACCCGGCAAAACGGCTTGCGCAGCCAAGGGGTAAAGCGGCGTATCGGTGCTGGAGTAGGTCTGATAATTCATGAAAGGAATATCGACCACTTCGCCCGCAGTACTGGCCAGCATGACGGATGGGCCTGGGGTAATGGTAGTCGCCTGGGCGTTGGTGACGTTGAAGGGATGGTTGTGGCTCGGAATCATCCCCGTCTGCAGTGTAACCTGCTCGGTACCGGCATGTTGGCCGAGGGTGTAGTTCGCCAGGTTGGTACCCTGACCCTGTCCCACGGGGAGGCGCCCGCGGAAATCCGGCAGCGCAAACGTCGTGGTACCATTGCCGCCATAGGTCGTACCGATCAGACTAAACAGCAATTGATACTGGGAAATACTCAGCAGCGAGCCATCGCACATGTTCCAGCCCTCGGGCGCGTAGTTACCCGCAAAGATGCGAATTTCACCGACATAGTAATCAGACATAAAATTTGAGAGCAGAGGGTTATGGACGGGAGGGATAGATTCCCGAAATCGAGATCGAGAAGTTGATGACAATATAAGGCTGGAGGTTCGAGTGGGGCAGGCCTGCACCCGCGTTGCCGACCGTCGCACCGACCAAAGTCACCAAGCCGCCTGGGGCAGCATACATGTTTTGAGGAGAGTACTGCGCCATGGCCGAACCGACCGCCGCATAGATGCTATTGTCTTGGGCGGATGTCGTCGCCGTGTTGGAATAGACGGCAAATCCGTGCGAATGCGGCGCTAGTTGCGGGGCCGTGAGCGTGACATTCTCAGTCCCACCCGTTTTGCCCTGAAGGTAGGAAGTTCCATTGAGCGTGCCGAGGCTGACCGGCGTGCGGCCACGCAGGTCGGGCAGTTGGAAATTTACTTTTCCATCCCCACCAAACTGGGTACCCAGCAGGGTGTAGAGAGCCTGATTCTGGTTAATCGTAAGAACGGCACCATTGCACTTCGCCCAATCGGGCGAGGGTGCGTAGCCGAAGGAGAAGATACGGATTTCTCCGAGGAAATAATCGGACATAGGAGGAGGGGATTGAGGACGGAGCGGCTTCAGGATGAAGCCACGGGTGATGCTTTGAGCAGATTAAAAACCGCTTGATATCTAAAACCGCCAGGCACTTGCCCGATGGGTACGAGGAAAATATGCAGGTCGCCCAATTGCTCGTGGTTCACCGCATAGTTATATTGCCCCACCAGCGGGGGCGGAGCGGTGAAGAAGAGCGAATAGGTAAACTGTACCTCCGTGTCGTGCGCGACCTTCACTTCGTCTAGTCGCAGCGGCAGCGTGAGCGTCGGCCCCGCTTGGACGTGGAACGTCGTCCCCACCACTTTTTGATATTCGGCGATGTCAGTGAGGACGCGCATGGTAAAATTATTTGACCGCCTCCGCGAAGGAAGGCTTGGGCATCGGCGCACGTGCCATCAGCAGGTACACGCCGCGATCCAGCACCGGGCCGAAGCCGAGGCGGGCATAGAGATTCTTGGCCGGATTTTGATGCTCGACGTGGATCGAGACCTTCCACCCCTGCTCGTCGGCCTCGCTGAAAAGATCGGTGAAAATCCGCGTCGCCACACCCCGGTTGCGAAAGGCGGGGAGCAGCGCGATATCGATCACCCGTAAATCCGCGTCGCCTACGCTGCGATTGGTGTACAAACGGCCAGCGTCTCTCCCGTCGAGTACAATAATCTCGCGGCGGGCGCGGGGGTGAACTCGTGCCCAGTCCTTGGTCTGAAACTCGAACTGCTGCGCTAAAAACGCCCGTCTTTGCGCTTCGCTCCAATCCGTCGCCTGCGCCAACTCTTCCCGCCGGGTACTGGAGTACACCTCCAGCAGGAAAGCACTGTCGTCAGACTCAACGGGCCGGAATGTGATCTTGGGGGTCTGCACCGGAATGAAAGCAAACGCGATCGGGGCGATCGAAGGCGATGTCGGGAGTGAGGATGAAAACCCCGAAACCGTAAAGAACCGAACGCGCAATCCCTGCGGTAATTTTACTTAGAATTAAGTACTCATAGTTATATTGTTAGCCAATATCACCTGCCCGTCACCAAACGTACTATATTGGCACAAACCGCGTGTCTTACCGCCTTTTCTTTGCGCTATCCGATCATCGAAAGCGCCACTCGCGGCGGCTCGCGAGGAAGTTTCCGCGCTCCCTCCGCTCCCTGCGCCTCACCTCGTCACGTCGGTCGCACCCGTGCGGCGTTGCCCTGGAGCCGCAGCCCCGGCGTGGCGGAGAGTTCATAGTAAAATTGCGCGGCTCCGCCCTCGTACGCCAACCGATGCGACAGCGGCACGGGCAGCGGCAAATTCAGGCTGCACTCAAAATCCTGCAGCACATGCTCCTCGAATACACGGATGCGAGTCATCAGGGACAACGGCGTCCGGCAGTGGTGCGGCGGCACGATGACGCAGCCCGCCGCCAAGCGATCGGGCGCGAGGCGCTGCAGCCGGTCGAGGGCGAGCGCCTCCAAGGAGAAAATCGGCCCCAATTCGGCGACGCCGCGTGCCATGATCGCCGGTTCCTCCATCCACGGCTCGGGCGGGCGGTGATGCTCAGTCGTGTCGTAAAGCGCCGCGCGGACGTCGATCCGCTCGGGCAAAAATACGCCGCCGGGCCGCAGTTGCGGCGCGAGATTGAGCGTGACGGCTACCTGCGGCTCCTTCTTCAGCGCATTGAGCAAAACCTCGCACGCGATGAGGTGCGGTCGCTCAGCCTCGGGAATCTGCATCGTCGCCGCATCCGTCTCAATGAGACCGCGCAGCGAAGCCTGCACACCGAGTTTCTCCGCGAGCTTTCGCACGCACGCGAGCGACGGCGCGTGGATATCCAGCACCGTGAACTGCACTTCCGCCGGCGAGTACCGGAGCGCAAAGGGCAGGACCAGCGGCGCGAGCGGCCCGCAGCCCGCCTCCAGGATATGAATGGTCTCGCCGGGAAACCGCGCCCGCATCCGCTGGATCGCTGCGTCCATCGCGCGCAGGAAAACCGCCGTGCGCCGATACTCCCACAAGCACCGCGCCGCGCCCACCGGCGAAATGGCGCACCCGGAGTCGAGGCGCGTTTCCGTAAACTGGACATTGTCCCGCACCGGGGGGGCGTCGTCGTCCAACCCACAGACGTCGACCGCCCAGCGATACCACGCGTGCACGATGGCGCGGAGCTCGCCGTGTCCGGCGCGGACGTCGAGCAGGCCATCAGTCCAGCGGCGGAGTTGTTCGCGGGCGGCGTCCATGGTGATGGCGTATCTCAGGGTTTGGCCCGCGCCGCACCGGCCCGGCCGGCGGCTTGGACCACCGCCTCAGGGGGCGTTTCGAGCAGCCGACTGAGACAGCTTTCGCTCTGATTAAGCGAGGCAACGGGGAGGCCGGCGAGATAGATGGCCGGCACCGAGGGAACCACGGGGCGGACCATGCGACGCTCTTCCGCGACCTCCGCCCGCACCGCCGCTAGTCGCGCATCGAGGTTTTCGGTGGAAAGGCCCACCTCGCGAAAAACGCTTTCGAGATCCGCGCGGGTAGTTTCTTTTCGCTCCGCCGTGCGGGCGAGTAGACGCGCCCAGAGTTCAAAATATTTTCCTTCCTTGCGCGCGACATGGAGGGCCTGCACCGGCAGCACCGACTCTTCCCAGATGATGCGCGGCAGCACGTAAAATTTCACGCGATCTTTGTACCGCTCCACCAGCCTGAGCCAGGTGGCGTGATACTCCGCGCAGTGCCCGCAATTCGGATCGTAGAAGATCACCACCGGCAGGCCGTCAGCCCGACCCAGGGAGGGCGTATCCGGAGTGATGATACGCGGGAGTTCGAGGCGCGGCGCGTCTTCGTCGACGCGGCACGCCCGCAGGGATTCCAGTTTTTCGGGATCGATGAATTTTCCAAGTGAATCGCCGAGAACTTTTTCAATTTCGCGCCGGGAGGAGCCCTCCCCCAGCGGGCGGGTCCCCAGGTGATCGACGAAGAACAACACGGCCAACAGCCCGCCCACTCCGCCAAACGCCGCGAGGCCAGCCCACCCCAGTTCTCGGATCAGTCCCTCGGCCGGCACCGCCTGCACTCCTCCCGCCCGCCGCAGCAGTCCATGGACGATGGCCAAGACCGCGACCACCCCCGAGGTCGTCAGGCAGAGCACGCAAAACGCATGCGCCACCCACGCCTGCACGTAGAACAAGTACCCGCAGTAGAGCAGCGCGATGGCCACCAAGCCCTCGCTCGCGAGGTGCGCGCGACGCGCCTTGGCGGGCGGCGCCAGCAGCTTGAAACCCGCGAGCAGCGCGAGGGCGAAAAAGAAGGCGAAGCCCCACGCGGCATTGGACACCCCGAGCAATTTCCCTGCCTCCTGCAGCGCATCGGCGCGACAGCCGCCGTCCGCCACGGAGTTCGGCCGGCCGAGGCCGAGACAACCTTGGTCGAAGTCGCGCGCCTTCTGCACCCAGAGGTGCGCCGCCAGCACCATGCCCGCGAGCGAGAGCGGCAGAATCGCGCGATGCAGCTTTAGCGCGCGGTCGCTCATGGCGCGACGATCCGCAAGAGGTTGTCCTTCTGCAACTGCGCGAGAAACGCGAATACATCGCGCTCACAAGCCGCCTGCTCGACCTCGAATTCCTCGAGCAATTGCGTGACCAGGCTGGAGATCCGTTGCGGCGTTTCGAGCAGCGCCCACACGCGAGTGCCGACTTCGTTCATGTGATAATACTCACCGTTCTCGATGCTCAGCAGGACCACGCGGCCATCCAGATCACCGGATACTTGCTCGGGGCTGCGCACGACCGTGGTGGTCAACGAGAGGGCGGAAGAGTCGGCCATGGCTTGAGATTCGTGAGACTGTGCGACCTCGAAAATCGACCGCGACAATAAAAGTACAGGCCCCGACGGACTTGCGTGAGGCGCGGTTCCTCTCGCTTGCCCGGCAGGACCTCAATGTCGTCACTAATTTCAATTCACTATCTTTTGCAAAGCCCGGGCATTTACGCCAAATAGTTACAATACTATTGCTCGCCCTTCGATTTCCGAGAAGACACTATTACCTATAGTAAATCGCCGGGCCGACCCCTGTGATTTTCCGCGCCCGCTCCCGCTCGTTCTCGCTCTCTTTCGTCAGTCCTGCGCGCCGCCCTCCCCGCTTCAATCTTCGTCGCCATGCTCAAAGCCCTGCCCCTCCTCTCGGCCCTGACCGCCTGTTCGCTGGCGCTGCTCACCGGCTGCCAGTCTTCACTCCTCCCCGCCGCCCCGCAGACGAGTGAGATCACCGCGCTCACCCAGCGCATTACGTCGCTTGAGTCCGGCATCCAGGGCTCGAGCACCAAGATCGACACCGTCCAGACCTCCATCGACAGCAATTACAAGGCGACCATTTCCACCCTGCAGCAACAGCGCCAGCAGGCGGCGGACGCCGTCTATGCGGCCGCCCAAGCCAATCAGCAGAACCCGCAGCAAAACGCCTACACGACCACCATCGCGGAGTCGCTGCAGATCGCCTCGGCTAACCTTGGCGGCAGCGATGCCCAGGGGATGCAAAACGCCGCCACCCAGCTAAAGCTCCAGCTTGCCGGCACCAAATCCGACCTCGCGCAGTTGCAGGCCATGCACGACGCGCAACTCAAGGCCGCCGCCACGCTGCAATCGCAACTCTCCCAAGAGCAATCGACGCGCGCCGCCGCGCAAACCCAGCTCGCCCAACTCGAGAATACGCGCAACCAACTCCAGACCAGCCTGCAGTCCGCCGAGGACAAGCGCAACCAGGCGCAGACCACGCTCTCGCAGAAACTGGAGGCCGAGAATCAATCCCTCGCCAACGATGCCGCCCTGAAGCAGAAGCTGATGTTTTGGCTCGTCGCAGCCGGGGCGCTGGCGGGCATCGCCGCTGCGGTCGCGTTCCATCTCTATCCGCCCATCGGGCTCCATCTCGGCCTCGCCTCGGGCGGCTTTTTCCTTGCGGCCTATCTGGTGGCGATCGTCCAGCCATGGATGGTGCTCCTCGTCGTCGGACTTTCCCTCGCGGCGATCATTTGGGCCGTGGTGATCCGCCATCAACGCTTGTCGGGCATCGCCAACAGCGCACTCGGCGCCATCCAGCAACTCAAGGTCCGCGCCGCGCAAGGCGATGCCGTCGCCCAGCAGGCTTACGCGCAGGTCGAGTCCGACCTGAAGAACCACTTCGGCGCGCAGATCGGTTCGCTGGAAGCCGAAGCCAAGCAGCGCCTCGATAAACTGCCGTGGTTGCCGAGCAGCAATCCCGTGGCCGCGGCACCCGCAATCGCGGCCACACCCGCCGCGCCGGTGGCTCCGGCTACGCCCTCCACGCCTCCAGTAGCAGCCGTCGCCCCCGTCGTGGTGACCCCCGCGCTCAGCCCTGCGGCGGTCTCTAATGTCACGACCGCGCCGAAGTCTGCCTCGACGCCGATTCTTTCCAGCATCGCGAGCAGCGCGGCGGATGCCCTTCAGGAACTCAAAGCCCGCGCCGCCCAAGGCGATGCCTTGGCCCAGCAAGCTTACGCGCAGGCCACGGCCGACCTGAAATCCCGCCTCGATACCCAGATCGACTCGCTGGAAACCAAGGCCAAACAAGATCTCGATAAAATCACCGGGGTGCAAAGTACCGCGTCCACTCCTGCGACAACATCCACTCCGGCCACGCCCGTGACGCCCGCTCCTGCTTCTTCTACTCCGTCCTCATCAGGAGCTGCAGTGCCTCCGCCAGCCGGTTAGAACTTCAGCCGCGCATTCGGGTGCCCGCACTTCGGGCACTTGGACACCTCGGTGCCGGAAGGCGCGGAGTACAACGCATCGCAGCGGATGCAGTGAAAGGTCGTGCGCCCGCGCTGACTCTCGTAGCGACGATTATCGCGGCGATCATACCACAACCACCCACCGCCGAACACTGCGGCGACGAGCACGCAGTAGAGAATGGTTGCGGTGGTAAAATCAAACATGGGCGTGGAGCCGGCAATGTGGCCGCGAGGAAGGGCCGGCGGCAATGCTCAAGAATAAAGGCGCGCCACCAGCTACGAGACGGCAGGCGTCGCCCTTCGGCCACCATGTCGCGCGGCCTGCGCCGCTCCCTTACGGATCGAGCCGGGCTCGCACTTTCACGGGCGAGAGTTCTTTGGCGTGATTCGCGCTGGTCAGGACGAGTTCGTACTCGCCGGCTTCGATGCGGCCGGAGCGGTGATAGATCCGTACTTGGTCGGCGCTAAAGGCGTCGATGGCGGGCCGCATCTGATCCGGGGCGGAGGCTTTGCCCGCGCGCGCCGGGGCTAGGGCGACGCTGAATTCTCCGTCGCGATCCCCCGCGAGGTTGAGGGCGAGCTTGCCGGGCTTGGGGACGTGGAGGCGGACGATCTTGGCAGCGGATGGCGGCAGGTAAACTGAAGTGTCGACGAGCACCGTCGGCCGGCGGATCTTGCCGAGCCACGGCAGGCCATAAAGGAGGAAGCTCAGCGCGATGAAGATGCAGCCAAGCAATATTCCCTGCCACACGGCGGAAAAATCCCACCGGGAGCGGGCCAGATCGGACGAGTTTGCCGGGGGTTCCATGGCTAAGACGAGGACGGCGAAGTCCCCGCACCCCACCGACGGGGCACGGGGACCGCTTCGCTATCGTTCCACACTTCGCTTGCAGTTCTATACGATGGCCGGTCTAGGCCATTTTGCTTCGTCCGCGCGGACTTAGGCGCCAAGCGGACAAACAAAGGAAGATGATGAAGCACGGTCATCGGCGGCGCAGGCGGTTCCAGAGATAACGTGCCCGGTATTGCACCAGCCGCCGCCGCGAAAACAGCGACCAAGGCGTCTCCATGCCATCGGCGTCCACGCGGTAAATCATCCGGCCGCCCCACCCGTGATTGAGCGCCCCGCCAATGCGAAAGACGTAACGATAACGGCGACGCGCCTGCAGGAGCGACCGCTCCGAGTAGCGGCCATAGGGAAACACAAAACTCTCCACCGGCTGCGCAAGGCGGGCGCCGAGGAGCGTCTGCGGGGTATCGATCTCGGTGGCGAAATTCGCCTGCTCATCATCGAGCCGGCAGTGCGTGAAGCCGTGCGCGGCAATCGACACATGGCCGCTGGCCGCCATCTCCTCCAATTCGCTCCATGTACAAAATCCACCGCTGCTCGGGTGAGCAAAGGCCTCTGAGGTATCCACGACTAGGCGAGCTTCTCTCTCGGCCGCGATGCGCTCGCAGATCACCGAGGTCGGCACCGCGAGCAGCGCACGGAGCTTATGCTTTTTGAGGAGTGGAAACACCGTCGCGTAAAAATCAAAATACGCGTCGTCAAACGTCAGGCAGACATTCAGCGCATCGGGCACGAGCGGATCGCCGGGCAGGACATTCGGGTAACATGCGGCGACGTGCGCAAAGTGCTCATCCAGAATCGCGGCAGGATTGCCGTGACGCTCCGCGCGAGCGCGGTGATACATGAGCACGAGGAGGGACATCGGCAGCGCACTCGCTCAGGCCTCGCGGCGACGATTTGCCTCGGCCAGCATGAGGTATTTCCAAAATACGACCTGGGATTTGTACGCGCTGATCACGAGCCCGGCCTGGCCCTGGGTAATGCCGCGCTCAAGCACATAGCTCTTGAAAAAAGCCCAGACGCTCCGCGTGACCGCCTTGACGGGTCCGGCCTTTTTCTTCCCGGCATTTTGCTCCGCAAAGAGAGCGGCGTAGGCATTCATCTTCCGCAGAAAATCCGCGAGTGAATCGTACGAATAGTGATCGATGGGGTGGCGCAGCGTGACGACGGAGAGATTCGCGGTCTGCACCCGCTCATGGACTTCGCTCGAGCAAAAATTCGTCGCCCTTCGGCAAAAAAGCCGCTCGTGGCGATCCGGCGACCAGCCGCAGGTCGTGATGTGGCGCCCGTTAAAATAATTGCGGAAGGGAATCGTGTAGACGGTCTCGGTATCGAGCGACAGCGCACGAATCTCCGCCGCGAGCTCGGGCGAGACGACTTCATCGCTGTCGATTGAGAGAATCCAATCATACCGCGCGAGCGCCACGGCGTGGCGGTGCGCGATGCCAAACCCGGGAAAGGGGCCGGGCAGACGATGGATCGCGACATTCGGAAACTTCGCCGCGCGGGCGAGCGTGTCGTCGGTGGACCCAGTATCGAGAACCACGACCTCATCGCACCAATCGAGCGCGGCCAGGACCTCATTGATGCGACGCGCGCTATTCTTGGTCAGAATCGTCGCGCTGAGGGGAACGAGCTGCCGCGGGATCGTCGTTGCTCGGCGATGATGGGACGTGCGCGGCACCTCGGTTTGCAGCAGAGAGGCCGTGAACTCCACCTTCAGATCTGGGGCGGAATAGGGGGGTGTCATCCCCCACAGTGTAGGGAAATGTCTTCAAACAATCTGTCCGGTCACGTCGCAACCCGTTTGTCCGGCGAAATACTACAATGGCCCTTTGACGTCGGACCCGTGGGTCTTCTCATGCCAATGAAATGCAGCCCGCGTGAGGCCCTGGCTGTCGTCGACGCCCAGCTTTTCCTTGATCCGGGCGCAGTGGGTCTGGACGGTTTTCAGACTCAGGCCCAAGTGATCGGAGATCTCCCGCGTCGACTGGCCCTGACCGAGACGGCGAAAGACTTCGAGCTCGCGGTCGCTGAGGATCTCGGTGGGGGCGGTGGGCTTTTCCTGTCCCTCCCGCTCCAGATTGACGAGGCGCGCCGTGAGTTGGGCGAGTACGGCGGGATTGGCGAAAATCTTTCCCGCGCGCACCTGGCGAATCGCCTCCACGATCTGGCTCGTCGATTCCTGTTTCATCACATAGCCCATCGCACCCGCGCGAAAAGCCCGGGCGACATCGGTGATCTCCTCGTGCATGGAGAGCACGACGATCGCGACCGTGGGCGCCTGCACGCGGAGGCTTTTGATCAGCTCGTAGCCGGAGCCCTTTTTCAGTGTGAGGTCCACGACTGCGACATCCGGCGGGGCCTCCGTCATGGCCGCGAGGGCCGCCACGGGATCTTCCGATTGACCGACGACGCGCAAGTCCGGCTCTAGGCCCAGCAAATTCCCCAGCCACTCGCGGACGAAGGGATGGTCGTCGATGATAAAAATGGAAGTCGGCGCGTCCGTCATGCTTTAGTGGATACTCGGCGGGGCAGCCGGCAGACCACCTTCGTGCCTTCCTCCGGCTTTGACAACCAAGAGAACGACGCGCCGACGAATTTCGCGCGATGCTCCATGATCCGCAACCCCATGCCCGTCGGCGCGCTCGCGGCGATAGGCATGCCGCACCCATCGTCTTCCACCATCAGGCAGAGCGCATGATCATCGGTGGCGAGGGTAATGGTAATGTGATGGGCGTGCGCATGGCGCAGGGCATTGCTCACGGCCTCCTGCACCACGCGGAATAGCTGGGCGCACTCGCCGGGATCGGCGGTGACGGGTCCGCCTTGATAGGAGACGCGGCACTGCACCTCGCCCTGCGTGGAGGCGGCGGCGAGTTCCTCCAGTTCCTGGACGAAGCGCTCCGGCTGGATGGCGGAGAGGAGGAGGCCGCGCGCGAGCTTGCGGCTCTTGGCGATCGCTTCCTCGATCCAGCGCACGATGGCCTGCGCGTCGGGCGCGCTCTTGCCATCGAGCCGGCGCGCGAGGACTTGCGCGGCCATCGCGGTCGCGACGAGGTGCTGGCCTAACTCGTCGTGGAGTTCGCGCCCGATGGCGTTGCGCTCACGGGCGCTGACCTCGAGCAACTCGTGTTGCAAACGCTCCAAGGCCACGAGCGACTCCCGCAAATCCTGCGTGCGCTCTTCGACTTTCTCCTCGAGTTGCCGGTGCAGTGTGATGAAGGCGTGCAGCAGCCAGACGACGAAGAGGGAAATCGCGAGCGTCGCCAGCACGTTCCACACGGTATGTGCCGGGAGAAAAGCGGGAAACACGATGAGCCAGTCGCTCGCCACGCGAATCACGGAGCTGATCACCGCGAGGACCACGCCCGCGACCGGCCCGAGCCAGCCCGTGGCCAGCATGATGGGCAGGAGATAAAACACCGCGAGCGAGACCTCGATGCCGGAAAAATAATCGGCGGTGCCGATAAGCCCGATCAGGCCGCCGATGATGATCCACGCCGTCGGCTTTCGCAGGATCGGTGGCCGAACGAAGATACCCAGGACATTTCTCGACAGCTGTTGCCAGAAAAATGGGGTGGTCATCGCGCATCTGCTAGCGCACGCGCGGCGAATCGCCAAGCGCGGTTTGACGCCGCCAGTGAAATCACGCGCGCGATTGACGCCCGCGCGCAAAAGCCGGTCTAATCTCACTCGTGAGCAGCGATTCGCCTTCCCGTTTTTCCAAGCTCCGCACCCTGGCTTTTGCGCCGGTGGATATTGCACCGCTGGTGTGGTTTCGCGTGGCGTTTGGATTTTTGATGCTGGTCGAGGTACAGCGGTATTTCGCGAATGGGTGGATCACTCGGTTCTACGTCGAGCCGACGTTTCTCTTTAAGTACTACGGCTTCGGCTGGGTGCATCCGCTGCCGGACCAGGGTATGAAGCTCCTGTTTCTCGGCCTCGGCGTGTGCGCCATCGGCGTGATGCTGGGATTCTTTTATCGCGTGGCGGCCACGCTGTTTTTCCTCGGGTTCACCTATGTGTTTCTCCTCGAGCAGGCGCGGTATCTGAACCACTTCTACCTCGTCTGCCTGTACGCCTTCTTGATGATCGGCGTGCCGGCGCACCGAGCCTTTTCCGTTGATGCGCTGCGCCGACCCGCCCTGCGAAGAGGAACCGCGCCGGCGTGGTCGCTGTGGCTGCTCCGCGCGCAGATCTGCATCGTATTTTTCTATGGCGGCGTGGCGAAGCTCAATTCCGACTGGCTCGCGGGCGAGCCGATGCGGATGTGGCTCGCGAAGCGCGCGGATTTTCCCGTCGTCGGGCCGCTGCTCGTGCAGGATTGGGCGCCGTGGTTTTTCAGCTACGGCGGACTGCTCTTCGATTTGCTGATCGTGCCGTTTCTCCTGTGGCCGCGCACGCGCTGGTGGGCGTTTATCCCGGCGGCGATTTTCAATCTCATCAACGCGTGGATCTTTAACATCGGTATCTTCCCGTGGCTCGCGCTCGGCGCCGTTGTGCTGCTCTTTGCGCCGAAGCTCCCGCATCCGATTCGCTCGTGGTGGGAGCCGGCACCGCCCGACCCGAAAAAACCGCTGTCTCCCGCTCGCGCGCCGCGTGAGGCGCTGACGCTGGCGCTGGTGGGCGCGTATCTCGCTTTTCAAATGCTCGTGCCGCTGCGCCACTGGCTTTACCCGGGCGATGTGATGTGGACCGAGGAGGGGCATCGCTTCTCGTGGCGGATGAAACTGCGCGATAAGGATGCGCGCCTCATCCTCTACGCCCACGATCCCGATGGCGGGCGGACGTGGCGCGTCGCCATGCCCAACTACATCACGCGCGCACAATACGACGAGGCCTCGGGCCGGCCCGATATGATCCTGCAACTCTGCCACCACGTGGCCGAAGATTTCCGCAAGATCGGTCACAACCGCGTCCAAGTCCGCGCCCGCGTTATGGTCTCACTCAACGGTCGCTCCGAGCAACTCATGCTCGACCCCGACGTCGACCTCGCGGCGGTGCCCCGCGATCTCGGCCATGCACCATGGATCAAAGAGCTGCTGATCCCGCTCAGCGACCGGCGGCCGGTGCCGAACGGCGCGGCGAGTGGACAAGTGCCGGGCACGCCGAATCCACCAAGCGGGCCGGGCTTACCGGGAGCCGCGGAAGCCCCGATTGGATTAGGCACGGTGAAGTGAGGCAGTTGGCAATTTGCGGGCGGCGGAGCAGGCCGAGAGAAGTGATGTGAGCGAATGCCTTGAGGGAGCGGCGGTTTCCAACCGCCGTGGGAAGCGAGGCTCGCCCGCCTCGGCGGTTAGAAACCGCCGCTCCGTTAAGACGCCGTTCTGTGAAGACCAGCTTCGCCCAACTCTTTCGCGATGGGCTTATTCTTTTCGCGCTCCGTTCATTCGTCCGCGTTCACTTCGCCTCTTCCGATTTCTGCCTCTGCTAAATGCGCACAAAAAAGCCGCGGACTTTTCGGTCCGCGGCTGATAATTTTTCCCTCTATCGGGGATTTCCGAACTGCTTCGACTACTTCGTCGTGATTTCGCCGGTACCGATTACCTTGGCCTTGGTGCTGCCGGCCGGGATCTGGTAGACCTCGAAACGGTAGCGGTGCTTGCCGGAGCTGGGCTTAAAGGAGGTCTTGTAGCGGTTCGCGCTGTCGATCGAGTAGTGCGTCGAGTTTGCGGTGCTGGCGTACGTGAAGCTTTTCGAAGCGGAGCAGGCGCCATTGGAGTAGACTTCGTACACGACGAGGACGACAGAGGTGTCGCGGACGATGGTGCAGGTGCCGCCGCCGCTGCTGGTGCCACAGTTGCTGTTGCTGCCGTAGCGATCATCATCGTCGTCGTCGTCCCACGCGCCAGAGCCATAGCTCGAGCCACCGCCGTAGCAGCTGCCGTAGCGGTCGCTATCGTCGTTGTCGCAATTGTTGCTCGTGCTGGCGGATTGCTGGATCTGCCAGGAGATATCGACCGCACAGCCGCCGGTGAGCACCTTGCCTTGGGCGACGGCGCCGAGCCAGAGGACCTTGGTCGTGCAGGGCTGCTGGGTGGGCTGGGTTTCCTTGACAGTAAACTTGACGGTGTCGGTCGCGGTGATGCCGTTGGTGCCCGTGGCGGTGACGACCACCGTGTAGGTGCCGCCCGCGGTGACACTCAGCGTGGCATTACCCGTGGCCGAGGTGGTGTTGAGACCGGTGACGCTGGTGAGCGCGATCGTGGTGTTGTTCAGCTTGGCCGAAAGCGCGGTGACGTTTGCGTTGGTCGTCGTGCCGGTAAAGGTCAGCGGGATCAGCGTCGCGGCGCTGCCCGCGGTACGCGTGTAGGTCGCGCAATCGGAGGGCTTCGAGATTGCCACGCAGATCGTGGGCTTGATCACGCAGACGGTGAAGGTCCGCGAGGCCGTGGCGGTGCCGACGTTATCGGTGGCCTTGACGACGATCGTGTGCGTGCCGCCGGTGTTGACGCTCAGCGTGCTGGCACCGTTGGCGACGAGGCTGCCGATGCCCGAGGGCGCGACCGAGATCGGATTGCCATCAAGAGTTGCGGAGAGCGTGGTGATGCCCGCGCTGCGGCTCGTGCCGGTAAAGGTCATCGGGATGCTCAGCGCCGCCGAGCCTTGCACGTAGTTGTACGTGGAGTTGGCCGGAGGGGTGTTGATCACTACGGTCGGGGGCAAGGTGCCCACCTCGGTGATGGTAAAGGTGGTCGAAGTCGTGACCGTGATGCCACCGCTGACACCCGTTGCCGTCAGGGTATGCGTGCCGACCGGGACAGCCGTCATCGTGCCCGAGCTATTGGCCGTCGCGGTGCCGAGGCCCGTGGTGGTCGCGATGGTGATCGGGTTGTTATCGAGCGTGGCGCTGACCGAGGAGACGGTGAACCCCGTGGTGGTCGTGGTCGTAAACGTGAACGGCACATTCAGCGCCGGGGTGCCGGCCGTGTGCGTGAGCGAGGTGCCGTTGGCCGGCGAATTGATCACGATGGCTGGCGTGGGCGTGATGAGGTTGACGGTAAATTTGCTCGTCGTGGAGACAGTAGTGACGTCGTCCGTAGCCGTGACGGCGAGGACGTGCTGGCCACCCGTCGTGAGCGAGAGGTTAGTGGTACCAGTCGCCGTCGTGGTGCCGAGACCCGCAGACGTAAAGGTGATGGGCGAGCCATCGAGCGTCGCGGTGAGGCCGGTGATTCCGAGCGAATTGCTGACACCGGTGAAAGTGAACGGCACGCTGAGGGTCGAGCCCGCGTTCAACGAGAACGTCGCGCCGTCAGCCGGCGTGTTGATCGCCACCGTCGGAGCGGGCTTCGCGACCTTAACCGTGAAAGTGACCGAAGCGGCGCTGGTGCCAGCGACATTGCCCGCGCGGCCCTGTACCGTATAGATACCGGGACCGGGGATCGTCATCGTCGCGGTCGCATCGGCCGTCTGGCGTGGGAGAACAGGAGCAGACACCGTCAGCGGCGTGGTGCCGAGACTGGCGTCGAGGGTCTCAACCATGGAACCAGCGATGGCCGTGCCGCGGAAGGTCAACGGGATGGCGACCGGAAAAGTCGTGCCGTAGGGATACGTGAAAACGTCTTGATCGCTCGGCGACAAAATGGCGACGGACGGAGCCTCAATGCCGCCACCGCCTGCGGGAACTGAGGCGGTCGCGCCGACGGAGCAGCCGAAATCGGAATATTGGCCAGAGATGGAGGCCGGCCAGTTGTTCGTGTAGATCTGGTAGGCAAACGAAACCGACGACGAACCAGATGGAGGCGTCACGGTCGGGATGTTCAGCGTTACCGTAAATTGGAGGGATTGACCGGGAGCCGTGAAGGTCGACGTGGTGACCGGGACGATCGTGAGGCACTGCAGCGCCTGAGCCTGCGTCAGCGTGGAGGGAAAGGTCGTCGGGTTGACCGTAAAGCTGACGGTGGCCGAGCCATTGGTGGGAAAATTAGCCGGGGACTTCACCGTCAGCACGTAGCCGGCGGAGTACGGCATGATACCATTGACCTGTTGAATCGGCGGCGCGTACTCGACCGATCCACCGACCTGCGACGCCGCTCGGGCAGAAGGCAGGCCGAGCGCGGCAAGCGATAACGCACTCACCGCAACTGCAATAAACCTGCGGAGCATCGACAGAGGGGATTTAGCGAGCGTGGACATAAAATGACGAGGGCTGAAGGAAACCAGGGATAGTTACTGCAAGTAGTCATAGGGTGTAGCCCTCACATGTCTACCCAAAATTTCCTCACTACGTGTTTCCATATCCCGACTAGGCAATACCCCTAATGCAAATCGTATTCACCGAATCCGAGGTTTCGCCCTGAAAAACAAGGTGTTACGCAAAAAACATGCGGGATCGAACTGCGTTAGCGGAATGCAAAATTTTTGTCTTAAATTCTCCGTACCGCTCAACCAAAAGGCTGCCAGCAGCGGCGCTTTTGCCCCCGTTTTACCGGAGTGTTACATCCCGCGCTGTCTAGAGCGTGAGGTATTGTGCTCACTCCGATACGGCTTCCCCCACCCGATGAGGGAGCCAAAAGTAGCTCGGTGTCACGTATCCAAAAATCAGTTACACAATCTCACGGCCTCTTCGTTTCCTCTTGGGTCGACGCGCCGACGAACCGCCCGGTATGTTTCATCCGATCGCGTTACCCATCCTATCCGCGGAATGCGCCTGAGCCCAACTCATCTGGTAGACTCATCCCCGCAGGTAGGAAAATTTCCCGCCTCACAAGCAACTTGACTGCTCTTTTTTCGCCCGATTCTACCGTCGAGGGCGATAAGTGAAAACAATCCGCAATAACCTGCTCCCGCTACGCTTTCTAAGCTACTCAAATACCGTTGCTTGAAGACCCCCCAGAATGAACTAGGGTTTACACCCCGGTTTTGCCATTGACTCCCACTGCGTAATACCGCTCTATCCCAACGCCCCTCGATGCGTCCGCTTACTTCCAGCAACAAATTAGCGTCTGAGTCCGTCGACCGGGCCGCTCTACCGATCGTGGAAGGATCGTTCGTCTCCAGAAAGTCACTACGCGCCGCCGTGAGTCGGCTCATGTCGCTCGCGACGTATTCGTTTGCCGCGATGGCCACGGGAGTTCTCGCCGTTGCGACTGGTCCGGTCTCGCTGCGAGCGCAGACGATTTACTTCGACACCAACGGTAACAGCACCGGGACCAATGCCACCGCCGCAGTCGGCTGGACCACCACGGGCAACGCGAATTGGACGACCAACAGCGCCGGTACCGCTGCTACCTCAGCCTGGGGCACTCTCGCTACCGGGGCCAACACCACGACCATCTTCTCCGCCGGCACCAACGGCACGGGCAACCAGACGATCACCGTCACCGGCACCATCGGCAACGTCAGCAATCTCACGTTCTCCGCCGGCGTCGTGACCATCGGCGGCACGGGCACGCTGAATCTCTCGCGCAATTCCACTTTTCAGGTCGATTCGACCAACGGCACCTCCACGATCGACGCCACGATCGCCGGCGCTTTCACGGTGACGAAGACTGGTAACTCCACCCTCGATCTCGGTGGCAGCAATAGCTACACCGGTAACACCACGGTCGGCAATGGCACCCTCATGCTCGGTGCCAGCGGCAACGCCACCAACACCCCCCTCGGCACCACCGCCGGGGGCACGATTGTTTCCGCCACCGGTACGCTGGACCTCGCCGGCTTCACCCTCGGCAGCGCTGAAGCACTTTCGCTCAACGGTGTCGGCTACGCCTCGCAAGGCACTCTTATTAATAGCGGCGCCGCTGCTACGTACAGCGGCGCGATCACCGTCACCGGCGCCGCCACCACGATCAGCGCCTCGAGCGGTAATATCATCATCACGGGTGGCATCACCAGCACCAACCTCGGCGTTACGCTCACCGGCAATGCCACCGGCGCCGCCGTCAACAGCGCCATCGCCCTCGGGACCGGCACGCTGACCAAGACGGGCAACGGCACGTGGACGCTCGCTGGCAACAACACCTACACCGGCCTCACCACCGTCAGCAACGGCACCCTCGCCCTCGGTGCCACCGGCAACGCCACCAACACTCCGCTCGGCACCACCGCGGCCGGCACCACGGTCGCCGCCACTGGCACGCTCGACCTCAATGGCTTCACCCTCGGCACGGCCGAGGCCCTCTCTCTCAACGGCGCAGGCTTCAACTCTCAGGGCACCCTCATCAACGGTAACGCCACCGGCGGCGCCACCTACAGCGGTAATATCACGGTCGTCACCGCCGCCACCACCATCAGCGCGGCGCAGGGTAACATGACGCTCACCGGCGGCATCAACAGCACCAACCTCGGCCTCACACTCACCGGCAATGCCACGGGTGCCGCTGTCAACAGCGTCATCGCCCTCGGCACCGGCACGCTGACCAAGACCGGCAACGGCACGTGGACGCTTGCCGGCAACAACACCTACACCGGCCTCACCACCATCGGCAACGGCACCCTCGCCCTCGGGGCCACCGGCAACGCCACCAACACTCCGCTCGGCACCACCGCGGCCGGCACCACGGTCGCCGCCACCGGCACGCTCGACCTCAATGGCTTCACCCTCGGCACGGCCGAGGCCCTCTCCCTCAACGGCGCAGGCTTCAACTCGCAGGGCACCCTCATCAACGGCAATGCCACCGGCGGCGCGACCTACAGCGGCAATATCACGGTCGTTACCGCCGCCACCACCATCAGCGCGGCGCAGGGTAACATGACGCTCACCGGCGGCATCAACAGCACCAACCTCGGCCTCACGCTCACCGGCAATGCCACGGGTGCCGCCGTCAACAGCGTCATCGCCCTCGGCACCGGCACGCTGACCAAGACCGGCAACGGCACGTGGACGCTCGCTGGCAACAACACCTACACCGGCCTCACCACCATCGGCAACGGCACCCTCGCCCTCGGGGCCACCGGCAACGCGACGAACACTCCGCTCGGCACCGCCGCGGCCGGCACCACTGTCTCTTCCACCGGTACGCTCGATCTCAATGGCTTCACTCTCGGCACGGCCGAGGCCCTCACGCTCAACGGCGTCGGCTATAATTCGCAGGGCACCCTCATCAACGGCAATGCCACGGGCGGCGCCACTTACAGCGGTCTGATCACCCTGGGCGCTTCTTCGACGATCAACGCCGCGGCTGGTAATATCACCCTCTCCAATGTCGGCACGATTACCGGTGCCGGTTTCAACCTCACGCTCACCGGTAACGCCACCGGAAGTATCGCCAGCATCATCGGCACCTCCACCGGCGGACTCGTCAAAAACGGCACCGGCACATGGACGCTCTCCGGAGCCAATACCTACAGCGGCGGCACGACCGTCAACGCCGGCACGCTCACCATGGCCAACGCCAGCGCCCTCGGTACCGGCAATGTCTCCATCGCGAGCCCCGGCATCCTGAATTCCTCCACGTATGGTTTCGATCTCACCAAGGTCTCGGGCAACGGCACGCTCACCGGCACCAGCGGCAACTACACGTACAATTCCGCTGGCAATACCTCTCTCGGCCTCACGCTGGCCGGCGGCGATCAGTTGGTGAAACAGGGTCTCGGCACTCTGACGCTTACCGGCAATAGCACCTTCACCGGTGGCACGACGATCAGCACTGGTACGGTCGTCGCGACGGCCAATAACGCCTTCGGCACCGGCAACGTCACCGTCGCCAGCGGCGCCCAGCTCAACCTCAACGGCACCAACCAGACGCTCGGCACCACCACCCTCGGCAATGCGAGCTACACGCTCACGCTCGCCGGCACGGGTGTATCCGGTACCGGCGTCCTGCAGAACACTTATCCTTCGGCCGGCACCAACAACATTCAGGTCAACGGCAACCTCGCGTTGAGCGGCAACGCCACGATCAACTCCGGCACCAATGCCACCGGCGGCACGATGCAGACCCTCCAGCTCGGCGTGGTGAATGTCACGAATCGCGTGTCGTCGCCCGGCTTCGTCCAAGAGCACTCCACGTTCGATATCGGCGCCAACACCCTCACCTTTACCGGCAACGCCAATACGCAGACAAAGATCGAGGCCCGCATCACCGGCACCGGCAGCGTGGTCATCAACACCGCCGGCATCGTCAATTACTACAACCCGGAGAACACCTACACCGGCTCCACCACGGTCCAAAACGGCACGCTCCTCATCGATACGGCCAATAATCCCTGGGCTCCGCTCGATATTCCGGCCAACGGCGGCACTTGGAATAAATTCTTCGGCGTCACGGGAGCGTTGATCATCGGTGACGACAACACCGCCAACGGCCTCGCCACCGTGCACCTCGGCGATGGCACGACCCAAGGCAGCGTTTCCAACGGCATCAACGTCAACTCGCCGGTCACGATCTATCGCGACGGTACGTTTAACGTGAACGGCAACTCGCAGACCATCGGCACCCTCACCATGAAGGGCGGCACCATCACCACGGGCGTCGGCACGCTCTTCCTCGATGTCGCCAACACCACGGTCTCGATCCTCGATTCCGACAAGCCCTCCGTCATCAACGGCCAGCTCAGCCTCACCCACCAGCTTTGGGCCGGGCACGAAACCGTCTCGGATAACCGCACTTTCAACGTCGTCTACAATTCCGCCAACGACTCCGTGAACAACGCCGGGAATGTTTCCGTGGCCGACTTGGTCATCAACGCCCAGGTCCAGCAGGGCGCGCTCACCAAGACCGGAAACGGTACGATGCTCCTCACAAATAGTAACATCTACGGCGGTGCCACCACGATCAACGACGGCATCCTCCGCATCAATAACGGCACCGACATCAATCACTACAGCTCACTCGGTCTCGGCAACAGCGGCAATGCCACCATCGACACCATCGTCAATAGCGGCGGCACGCTGCAGATCGTCGGTAATATCACGATGCTCGACGAGATCCTGACCCTGCGCGGCACCGGTTACCAAAACCGCGGTGCGCTGGAAAATCTTCAGGGTAACAACACGTGGGGTGGCGGGGGTGCCACCGGCCAGATCCTTCTCGGAGCCGACGCCACGATCAAGTCCACCTCTGGCACGCTCACGCTCGCCAGCACCACCGCCTCCACCGGCGGCGAGTTCGGCCTCACGGTCACCGGCGATGGCAACACCACCATCACGGGCGCTATCAACACCAACGTCGGCAATGGCACTGTCGCCTCCTACGTCACCAAGACCGGTAACGGTACCCTCACCCTTTCCGGCAGCAGCTTCTACGCGGGCAACACCACGATTTCGAACGGCATCGTCGTCATCACGAATAGCAACGCTCTCGGCGCCACCAGCGCGGGCACCAACGTCGCCTCGGGCGCCGAGCTTCGTCTCACCAACAATATTTCCGTGGGCCCCGAAGCCCTCGCCCTCAGCGGTTCCGGTTTTGGCGGCACGACGGGCGCTCTCAATAATTCCAGCGGCAACAACACCTTCGCGGGCGCCATCACGATCGGCGCCCCGGGCACCACGATCTACTCCACCACCGGCACGATGACGCTCTCAGGCAGCGTCAGCACCGCGGGCAATTCCTTTATCATCGCCGGCGCGGGTAACACCACGATGTCAGGCGCAGTCGGCGGCAGTGGCGCGCTCACAAAGAACGATGGCGGCACTGCTCTCCTGACCAACAACGTCGGTGTCGGCGCCATCACCATGAACGCCGGTAACATGACGCTCTCCGGCGCCTCGACCACCGCCGCCGGCACGGTCACCGTCAACGGCGGTATCCTCAGCCTCAACAGCGCCTCGACCACGGGCGGCAACGTCACCGTCAATACCGGCACGCTGAACATCAACAACGCGGGCAATGCGACGTTTGGCCAGGTCCACCTCCTCGGCAATGCCACCTCCGTCATCAACGTCGGCGGCAACTCGACGGTAAACACTCAGGAGTTCAACTCAAGCACGCTCACCACGCTGAATATCGCCGCCGGCAGCACCGTCATCTCGACCTATGACGCGGGCAACACACTGATCTCCGGCCAGATCACCGGCTCCGGCACGATGAAGTTCCTCGGCAATGCCCAGGTCACCTTCGATCAGACGATCAACAGCCCCAATCTCACCGTCTACATCGGCGGCACCAGCATCGGCACGAATGCCGCGCCGCTCACCTTCTCCATCACCGATACTGCCGCCCTCACCTTCAAGGACATCTACATCACGGGCGACACCATCCTGGACTTCGGCAACAGCTCCGCGAGCTTCCTGAGCTCGACCAATCTGTATATCACCGCTGGCGTCAAGATCACCGTCACCAACTGGATCAGCATGAACGACGCCTGGTACGTCACCGGCAACTCGCCCGGGTTCAGCGGTGCCACGCTCAACCAGACAGGTGCCGTGCCGGAAAACCAGATCACCTTTACCGGATTCTCGAACAATAACACGGCGTGGATCAGCCCCGCGGGCTATCCCCAGTTCCGGGATCACGAAATTCGTCCCGTGCCCGAGCCCTCCACCTACGGCGCAATCTTCGCCGCCGGCTGCGTCGGTCTCTTCGGCCTCCGCCGTTATCTCCGCCGCCGCGCCGATGCGGCAGCGAAGGTCCAGTAAGCTGCTCCGAGGCAAATGTCAGACCCGGCTGCGTTTTTCGTAACGCAGCCTTTTTCTTTTTACGCGTAGCGGCGAGCACCAGCGAGCCGACCCCTCGAATGAGCCTGCCACGTCTGCTCGCCGATTCCTCACAGCACCTCCCACGCTCAAGCTGCCTCACGCGCTCTACCGCCCTATCATGCCAATCGCTCATGAGGTTTTGCCTCTCTGGTAGCCGCGCGCGCCAGCGAGTGGAAGCTGCGCTATCGTCCAACTATCAACCGACGTTGGCATCATTCCAAACGATACGCGCCATCGATTTTATCGACTAACCCCTCTCAGCGCACACCCGCTATGATAGCGGGATGACTTCTCCCGCTACCCCGCGCCCCGCCCACTCGCGTTACCACGCGTGGCTGCTCGCCGTTCTCGCGCTCGCATCAATCTTCTTTGTCTCGGGCTGCGCCATCTATGGCCACGCGCGCAATCACGAGTCCGGCAGCGTCGTTCAGTTTCTCTACCCGGGGAAAAATCCGCAGATCATCGCGCCGCAGATTCCCACGCTGCGCCTGCCGTTGCGTGTGGGCGTCGCCTTCGTGCCGACCGGCACCCACGAAGCCCCCTACTACCGCGCGACGGGCACGTTCAGCGAAGCGGAGAAGAGCCGCTTGCTCCGCGAGGTCGGCGATAAATTCAAAGCCCTCCCATTCATCCAATCGATCGAGATCGTCCCCACGACTTACCTGCGCCCCGGCGGAGGTTTCGAAAATCTCGACCAATTGCGCTCGCTCATGGGCATCGATGTGATCGCCCTCGTCGCGTACGATCAGTCTCAAAACACCAGCGACACAGCCCTCAGCCTCGCCTACTGGACCATCGTCGGCGCGTACATCGTGCCGTCTCAGAAAAACGACACCCACACCCTCGTCGAGGCCGTGGTCTACGACATCGCGAGCCGCAGCCTCCTCTTCCGCGCCCCGGGCACCGATTCGATCACCGGCAAGGCGACCTTCGTCGGCACTGATGCCGACCTCCGCGAAGCCGCTGGCAAAAGCCTCGCCGCCGCCTCTGCCGACATGACGAAGAATCTCCAGCTCGAGCTCGATAACTTCAAGGTGCGCCTCAAGGAGGAGCCCGAGCGCGTCCACATCGAGCACAAGCCCGGCTACCGCGGCGGCGGCACGCTTGAGGGCGCCACGGCCGTCCTCGCGCTCCTCTTGCTCGCTGGTCGCCGTTGGCTCGCCCCCACATGAAAATCAAACTCGCGGAACCCGCCACGTTTTGGACCGACTGCGCGCTCGCGCTCTGGAGCGGCGTGCTCGCAGTCGCCATCACACTCCACGTCTCCACCGCCCTAACTCCTCTCGCGACGTGGTGGGTCGGAGCCTTCGCCACCTGCGCCGTCGCCGCCTTGGCGGGCGCGATTCATCACGGCTTCGGCGAACAGCTCCCCGCCGACTTCAATCTGCTCTCGTGGCGCATCGCCCTCCTCAGCCTCGTCGGCACCGGCCTCTGCCTCATGCAGGCTGCCGCCCACCTCGCGTTCGACGATCCGGGCCTGGGCCTCGGCGGTCCCGGCCTGCTTTTTATTTCGCAGCGCATCGCCTGGCTCATCGCCGTGGCCTTTGCCATCGCCGCGCTTCGGATCGGAAAATTCTCCGTCGCCATCGCCGCCTACGGCCTCGGCCAACTCGCGGTCTTCTTCGCCGTCATCATCGCGCGCGAACACCGCTCACCCGCGCACCTCGCATGGATGCTAACCGCCATCACCGTCTCCGGCCTCGCCGCGCTCATCCAGCACCTCCGCCTCAGCCCAAGCCCGCGCTTCAATCACAACGACCTCTACCACGTCGTCCAATTCGCCGCCCAAGGCTGCTTCTACCTCGGCGTCATCGCCGCGCTCTGAGGTAGCGCCGGTCTCCGCCCGGCGCAGTTGAACAATCGAAAACGAACGAGCCCATCGCCCGCCCCGCTGAGTTCACACCTCTTCACCACCTCGCGCTTCTCTTCTCCGCTCTCTGTGCCTCCGTGGTTCTTCCTCCGAGCTTCGCACCTTGGCGTCTCCGCGCTTCAAATTAAAGCCCGCGCCTCTCACGCCTCCGTCGGCGTCGGCCGCACTTTGTTCAACACAAAGTACACCGGGCAAAAGCCCGTGAACGCGCTCGACACCATCAGCGCGCTGATGCCGCCCACGACGTAGAACCACGCCGGATTAACCGTCAGGCCGAGCACCACGCTGGTGAAATTGACGGCACCGACGATGCCATCGTGAATCTTGATTTTGTTTTTCATGGTTTGATTTTGGTTGGGATAAATTTTTTAGACATAGCTCCGCCCAGGCGCGCAAAGCGGTCGCCCCGTTTTCACGAAAGCTTTCCTCTCACTGTCACTGTCCCCTTCACTCCGCGCCGCCGCACGGCGCCGCGGTTACACGCCTGCCGTCGCCGGATCGATCATCTCTTTCACCTCGGAGATCCGCGTCGCCGGCAGTCCGCACTGGCGCGCGTGCTCGCGCACCGCTTCTTCATTCGCCGCGATCATCACGCAGTAAGTTTTCTCGCCCGTCACGTAGCTGTGAATCCAGTGGATGCGCTGCCCCATCTTCTGCACGGCCACGCAAGCCTGCTCCGCCACATGCTTGAGCTGGTTTTGCGTCAACTTGCCCGCTCCGGGGATTTCGCGTTCGACGATGAATTTCGGCATGGGGTGAAAGTGGGCTGGGTTCATTTGTAGCACAATCACGCCGTCACCGCATCGGGCCGCCCGCCTCAATCGCACGTAGGGGGCGCCCCTAGATGAAACTTGTCCGCCCGCCGTCTTCGCGTTTCCCTCGCGCTCGTGGCCGTCTCGCCGTCCAGCTCGCCGCTCTCCCGCATCACCATCGCGATCGCCGACGACTACCCCGTCATGCGCGAGGGGCTCGCGCGCCTGCTCGCCGATGAATTCGGCTTCGCCGTCAGCGGCAGCGCCGCGACCGCCCGCGAGTTGCGCACGCTCGTCACGCGCGAGCCGCCCCACGTCCTCGTGATGGACCTCATGCTGCGCGAGGCCGATGGTCTGGCGTTGATCAAGGACATCGCCGAACTCGCCCCTGGCCTCCGCATCGTCGTCTTTTCCGATCACCCCGAAGACGTCTATGCCGAGCGTTGTCTCCGCGCCGGTGCGCACGGCTACGTGATGAAACGCGACCCGGTCGCCACGCTCTGCCGCGCCATCCGCGACGTCGCCGGAGGCGGCATCGCCGTCTCGCCGCAGGTCTCGAGCGATGTGCTCGGCCGCCTCATGGGCCGGGCCACCAAACCCGCCGCGACCGTGGGCAATCTGACCGACCGCGAACTCCAGGTCTTCCGTCTCGTCGGCCGCGCGCTCAGCACGCGCGCCATCGCCGAAAAACTCGGCGTCAGCATCAAGACCGTCGAAGCCCACCGCGAAAACATCAAGGGCAAGCTCGGCGTCGACTCCCACACCGCCCTCATCGCCCGCGCCGCCCAGTGGCTCCGCGAATGCGGCCAAGGCTGAGCGATCACTGCCTATGTAGGGGCGTCGCTCGTCGACGCCCGCGGAGCACGGACGAACCTGGTTCACGGCCTACCCTCGTGAACTCGCTCCAATATCCCCGCCCCATCTCAGCCTCCTCCACCGCGCGCTCAGAAAAGTTTTCCCGAAAGTCACTGGCCGCTGCACGCCACCTGCTGTAGTCTGGTCGCGATGCCAAACTACCGCGTCACGCTTCGCGGCACCACCTACGCGTTTGCCGGCTTGCGTGACGTCATGGCCAAGGCCTCCCCGCTGCGCTCCGGTGATGAACTCGCCGGCCTCGCCGCGGCCGATGCCGCCGAGCGCGCCGCCGCGCAACACGTCCTCGCCGATCTTCCGCTCGCGCACTTTCTCGCCGAGCCCCTCGTACCCTACGAGACCGACGAGGTCACCCGCCTCATCATCGACACGCATCACGCCGCCGCCTTCGCTCCCGTGCGCGACCTCAGTGTCGGCCAGTTTCGCGACTGGCTCCTGCGCTACGAAACCGACCCCGCCGCGCTCACCGCCCTCGCTCCCGGCCTCACGCCGGAAATGGTCGCCGCCGTCAGCAAGCTCATGCGCAACCAGGACCTGATCCTCGTCGCGCGCAAATGCTCCGTCGTCACCCGCTTTCGCAACACCCTCGGTCTCCCCGGTCGCCTCGCCACGCGCCTCCAGCCTAATCACCCCACCGACGATCCCCGCGGCATCGCCGCCTCGATGATCGACGGCCTCCTGCTCGGCTCTGGCGACGCCGTGATCGGCATCAATCCCGCCACCGATTCCGTCGAGCGCGTCACCACGCTGCTCCGCCTCATCGATGATGTCATCCAGACGTACCGCATCCCCACGCAGTCCTGCATCCTCGCCCACGTCACCACGCAGCTCCGCGCCCTCGAGCGCGGCGCACCGGTCGATCTCATCTTTCAAAGCATCGCCGGCACCGAGGCCGCCAATCGCAGCTTCGGTGTTTCCCTCTCCCTCCTCCGCGAAGCCTTCGACGCCGGACTCAGCCTAAAACGCGGCCTCCCCTTTCCCGCCGCATCATCCGCACCTTCTTCCTCCTCCCCTGCGGCCGCCGCCTCCTCACCGTCCGGCGCTCCCGCGCCCTCTCGCAACGTCCTCTATTTCGAAACCGGCCAAGGCTCCTGCCTGTCCGCCGACGCGCATCACGGCGTCGACCAACAAACCCTCGAAGCCCGCGCCTATGCCGTTGCCCGCGCGTTCTCCCCGCTGCTCGTCAACACCGTCGTCGGTTTCATCGGCCCCGAATATCTCTACGACGGCAAACAGATCATCCGCGCCGGCCTCGAAGACCACTTTTGCGGTAAACTCCTTGGCCTCCCGATGGGCGTTGACGTCTGCTACACCAATCACGCCGACGCCGATCAGGACGACATGGACACTCTCCTCACCCTCCTCGGCGCCGCCGGTGCAAACTACATCATGGGCGTCCCCGGCGCCGACGACATTATGCTCGGCTACCAAAGCACCAGCTTTCACGACGCCCACTACCTCCGCCAACTCCTCGGCCTCCGCGCCGCGCCCGAGTTCGAGTCGTGGCTGGAGCAATGGCAAATCACCGACACCCAACACCGCCTCCGCCCCGTCGCGCCGAGTCACCCTCTCCTGCACCGATGAACCCTCTTCCGAAGGTGGACGGCGACCTCCGGGCGCCGTCTCAGGACACTCCCCCGCAGCCGCCCGCCCCCTCTCAAACCGTCCCGCTCGAGCCCACCGCAACCCCTTCCTCCTACCCCGCACCTCTCTCCACCTCTCCCGCCTCCGCAGTCTCCCCCACGGCCCACCTTCGCGCCTTCACCGCCGCCCGCATCGGCCTCGGTCGCACCGGCGGCAGCCTGCCTACGCGCGAGTTGCTCACCTTCGCTCACGACCACGCCCTCGCCCGCGACGCCGTCCACTCGCCCTTCGCCGCGGAGCGACTCGCGCTCGAACTCCAAGCCCTCGGCACTCCTACGCTCCTCCTTGAAAGCGCCGCCCCCGACCGCGCCGCCTTCCTCCGCCGCCCCGACCTTGGCCGCCGCCTCTCCGAGCAGTCCGCTCACACCCTCGCCACGCTCCCCGCCTCCGCAGCCGCTCCCGCGCCCGATCTCGTCATCATCATCTCCGATGGCCTCTCCGCACTCGCTGCCGAGCGCCAGGCCGCACCCTTGCTCACCGCCCTTCTCTCGAAGCTCTCCGCCGCCGGTTGGACGCTCGCCCCATTATGCCTGATCCGTCATGCGCGCGTCTCAATCATGGGCGAAGTCGGCGCGGCCTGCCGCGCGCAGCTCGCGCTCATCCTCCTCGGCGAACGCCCCGGCCTCGGCACGCCCGACAGTCTCGGAGCTTATTTCGAATACCATCCGCGCCCCGGTCTGACGAATGCCGAGCGCAATTGCCTCTCCAACATTCGTCCGGCGGGCCTGCCCCCGCTCGAGGCAGCCGACCGCCTTTTCGCGCTGCTCACCACCGCCCGCCGACGCCAAGTGTCCGGCATCGGCCTCAAGGAAGAAGAGCCCTCATTTATTCGGTCCATCGCAGACGCCTCCTCGGCTCCCCTCGCCTCCTCGGATTGATACTACCGAGTTCTCCGCAGTGTCCGCATGCTGCGAGTCGGAATTGCGATTGTGCAACCCGTCTCCTCGCGTAGCTTATCGACGACTCCGTAATGGCCTCCCTTTCTCCATCCCTCGGTTCCTCTTCTGCTGGCGGACGCGATGCGCCGTTTCGTGCCTCGACCCGGGAAATTTCCGCCGATCTCTCCACCGTGGGTCCCGAGCAGTCGCCGGCGGAGCTTGGTGCATTGAGCAGTTCCGCCTTTGCCGTCCTGTTGGATAAATTCGCAAATATCCCTGCGGTTAAATTGATCGACGGTGACCCACAGCTCGTCGTCTCCGCCAAGCGTGGCCGCTTCATTATCCTCCCCTCTAACGGGAAACTCCTGGTCCGCCCGGCCAACGACGCGCAACAGCCCTACGTCAAATACGACCCGGCCGACCTGCTCGCTTATCTCGACTCGACCGATCAGCAGCCGTCGAGCCCCGCTGCGGCCAAAAACTTTCAGACGCTGATCGGCTCCGCCTCCGTCGCCGCCGCCGCCAAAGCCGAAGCCCCGATCCCGCCCATGCCGGTGGCCACGCCCGCCCCGATCTTTGGCGACTTCCCCAGCGCCGCAGGCAAATCCGCACCAGGCAAAGCCGTCATCGCGTCGATCCCCGACTCCGCCGAGCTTCCGGTCATTCCGCCCGCCCCCAAGGCGAAGAAAATCAATAAGCCGCTGGTTTATACCGTCGTCGCACTGTTCGTGATCGTCGGCGCCGGCTGGTTCTGGGTCTTCTTCGGCCCGCCCCCCGCCGATAAGCCCCTCCCTACCCTGCCCCCCTCGGATTACGACGTCGTCAGCGCCCCCGACCAACTCGCCAGTTTGAAGAAGCGCTTCGTCGGCACCTACGCCACCAGCGGTGACGCCGGTGAACGCCTCCTCGAAATCAAGGCCGACGGCACTTTCCGGTATCAGGAATTTGGAGACAGCGTCTCCCGCACCGCCAATCGCACCGGCACTTACACCTTCGCCTACCGCCACGGCACCAAGACCCCGCTCCTCCGCACCAGCGGCCTCGGGACCATCGAAATCCGCGACGAAAAGAACCTCCTGTGCCAACAGGCGGTCTTTACCAAGGTGCAGTGAAGTGACTGCGGCATCCTTGTCGCAGAGTCTGCTGATTTTATCCTGCGGCGCAGCCGCACTCACTTTCCACGATTAAACGCGCCAGGCCTTCGCGTCTCTTCGCGCCCTTCGCGGTTAAAATTATCTCGCTTCCGATTTCCGCCTGTTCGGCGCGTTTCGTGTATTTCGTGGGCCGCTCCGCCTTCCGTCTCCGCTTCAAAACCCCTTCAAAAACATCGCCTTTTCCTCGTCGAGTAATTCATCGAGCGCCATCGTGTAGAGGCGGGCGAAGTTGGCGAAGCCGCAGATCGCGTTCAGGTTCGAATCCTTCTCGGAGGCCCGGCGCACGCGGTTGATGAAGGTCGAGTTTACGTCGTCGAGCGTCTCGTAGAGCCTGTTGAGCTTCTTCAACTCCCAGTCGGGCACGCCGCCTTCGCGCATCACGAAGTACTGCTTCAGCAAATACTGGCTCACCACGCGATTCAGCGTCTCCTCCATCGTGGAAAACGGCAGATGGCGCACTGCCATCGGGCGAAAGCGGCTGGTCTGCGGACACCCGCTTAGCGCCATGTAGAGGCCGAAGAGCGAGCGCAGGCCGACATTCATATCGCACGTGGAAACATACGTGCGCGCACCCACGACCACCGTGATGCGCGCATTTTTATACGAAGCGATCGCGCTGAATTTGGCCGCCGCCGCATGGATGTCGACGGCCGCCGGACAATACTTGTGCGTGGCCGCATCGAGGGTGCAGTTGGGGCAGCGGTCATTCGCGAGCATGGTCCACTCCGGCCGCGGCTCGTCGCGATTGGCGGGCGTCTCCACCCAGCCGTTTAGCGGGATTTCGAAGTCGTAGGTGAGGCCGTCATCGAAAGCGAAATTGTACGTGATTTTCTCGTGCATCGGGGAGGATCGGGAGGCCATGCTGCACAAACTGGGCCGCCGGCCCGACGAAGGCGAGCCGGCGGCATCACGGAGCCGGGCGCAGTTGTATTCACCACGCTCTCGCGACCTCGTCGCATTCGCGCGGACCGTCGGCTCCTTGACAACCGCGCTTTCCTGCGCATCGGTATCGGCATGTTAGCGCAGCTCCTCTTGTCGAACTTCAGCCTGCACGGCACCGCTGGTGACCGTGGGCGGTTCGTCGTTGCCCTGCGCTAAGCAACGCCCGATCTCCCGCTGTAGCCGCCGGTGCCAAAAGCACGGCGGTTTTTTCATGCTTGCGTCCCAGGCATTTCCCACGCCCGCAGCGGCGCCCGCTGCAATCAGCGCATCACGTCCGAAAGGAGATCACGACCATGCACACGCACCTCATCCGTAATATCGGCATTGCCGCTCACATCGACGCCGGCAAGACGACCACCACCGAACGCATCCTCTACTACTCGGGCGAAATCCACCAGATGGGCGACGTCCACGACGGCACGACGACCACCGATCACATGGCCATCGAGAAAGAGCGCGGGATCACCATCACCGCCGCCGCCATCTCGGTTGCCTGGACGACGCAGCTCGGCGCCCGCGCCGGGCAGCGGCATGCCATCAACGTCATCGACACCCCGGGCCACGTCGACTTCACCGCCGAGGTCGAGCGCTCTCTTCGCGTGCTTGATGGTGCCGTGATCGTCTTCAGCGCGGTCGACGGCGTGCAACCGCAGTCTGAGACCGTCTGGCGCCAGGCCAACAAGTACAAGGTCTCTCGCCTCATCTTCATCAACAAGATGGACCGCCCCGGCGCGGACTTCGCGCGCGTGGTCGAGCAGGTGTCACGCCGGCTCGGTGCCAACAGCCACCCGCTCTATCTCCCCATCGGCAGCCGCGAGGACTTCTCCGGCCTCATCGATGTCATCCGCCAGCGCGCCATGCGCTTCGAGACGACGTCCGCGGACCCACGCGGGCTCAATCCCACGTGGGAAGCTGTCCCCGCCTCCCTCGTCGAGACCGCCGCACGCTCGCGCGTCGAGCTCATCGAGAAGATCGCCGAGGTCGATGGACCCATGGCCGAGCTGTTCCTCAGCAACGCTCCCGTCAGCGACTCCGCCCTCGAAGCGGCCGTGCGTCGCGCCACGATTGCGCGTGCGTTTTTCG
The DNA here is from genome assembly GCA_965227745.1 of Opitutaceae bacterium. GTDB lineage: Bacteria > Verrucomicrobiota > Verrucomicrobiia > Opitutales > Opitutaceae > GAS368. The sequence goes on from OZ245769.1 coordinate 3,625,406, forward strand.
GTATCATCCCCGGCTCCGCCTACAAGGAGAAGGGCGTCCAGCGCATCCTCGATGCGGTGGTCGACTACTTGCCGAGCCCACTCGAGGTGCGCCCGTCGGCCCTCGACGAGCAATTGCAGCCGCATCCCCTCGCCGTCGATGCCGCCGCGCCGCTCATGGCGCTCGCCTTCAAGCTGACCAGCACGCCCAACGGTCAGCTCGTCTTTGTGCGCCTCTATCAAGGCACGCTGGAGCCCGGCCAAGCCGTCTACAATCCCCGCACGCGTCGTCACGAGCGCATCACGCGCCTCGTGCGCCTGCGCGCGGGCCGACAGGAAAACATCCCGCAGGCCCACGCGGGCGATATATGTGCCGTGCTCGGCCTCAAGGACGTCATCACCGGCGACACCTTGTCCGCCGATGTCGACCTTTTCCTCGAACGGCCCACGTTCCCCGAGCCGGTCGTCTCGCTCGCCATCGAGCCCGCGACCAACGAGGACCAAGCGCGCCTGGGCTTTGGTCTGCAACGCCTCGTCGCGGAAGATCCCACGCTGCGCAGCCACACCGATTCGGAAACCGGCCAAGTCATTCTGTCCGGCATGGGCGAACTGCACCTCGACATCATCCGCGAGCGTCTGCGCACGGAGTTTCAGGTGGAGACCACCGCCGGCCGCCCCCAGATCGCCTTTCGCGAGACGATCACGCGGAGCGCGCGCGCCGAGGGCGAGTTCAAGCATCAGAACGGCGGACGCGGCCAATACGGCGACGTCGTCGTTGTCGTCGAACCGAACCCGGGTCAGGGCAATGCCATCGTCAACGAAATCGTCGGCGGCGTCATTCCCGCGCACTTCATCCGTCCCACAATCCAAGGCATCGAGGACGCCCTGCAAGAGGGCGTGCTCGGCCGTGGCGTCGTGACAGACGTGCGCGTGCGCATCGTCGATGGCGCGTTCCACGCCAAGGACTCCTCCGATCCCGCCTTCCGCGCCGCGGGCCGCCTCGCCTTCAAGACTGCGATGAAGGAAGGCGGTCCTGTGCTGCTGGAGCCAATCATGGCGGTCGAAGTCACCACGCCCACCGAGCACCAAGGCGACATCCTCGGCGACCTCAGTCGACGCCACGGAGAAATCCGCAACGTCACTGCAGACGCCGCAGTCGTAACCGTCGAGGCGCACGTCCCGCTGGAAAAGCTCTTCGGCTACGTCACGGATATCCGCTCCCTCTCCAAGGGCCGCGCGGAATCCTCCATGACGCCCAGTCACTACGCCATGACCAGCCGCGTGACCGCACCTTCCGGCGCTCCCGTTTGATGCCATTCAAAAAATGGCCTGAGGCATCTGTAGGGCTGCCGCTTGTCGGCAGGCCGGCGCGGCTATCACGTCAGCTGCGTGACGGCCCGGCGGCGAGCGCCGGCCCTGTAGCTCAAAACTAAGTCACGAAGTACAAAACGCCCTCCTTCGCGGGAGGGCGTTTTTATTTTTTACGGTGCTTATGGATTCGCACGCGGGGCGCTTCACTCGAAAACTCAGGCCACGAAGCCGAGGTTTTGCGCGGTGAAGTTGCCGAGGTGCGGGAAGACCGAGGCCATGTCCTCCGGTTGGACGCCGAACCAGGTGGCCAGCGTGGCGCCAAACTGGTCGACCGAGGTCGTCGGGATGAGCACGCCGCGGCTGCCGGTATCGTCGGGCCCACCGAGCGAGAGATCGGGGAAGGTGCCGTAGAGATCGCCGCCCTTGACCGCACCGCCGAGGACGAGTTGGTGGTTGCCCCAGCCGTGGTCCGTGCCCGTGCCGCTCGGCTGCAGCGAGCGACCGAACTCGGAGGCGGTGAAGGTCGTCACCTTGTCCGCGAGCCCCATCTCGCCCGTGGCGTTGTAAAACGCCGCAATCGCATCCGCCATGTCGCGCAGGAGGTCCATCTGCTGCCAGCTTTGACCCGAGTGGGTGTCGAAGCCACCCATGGCGCAGAAGAACACCTGGCGCTTCATGCCCGTCGTGCCGCGCAGGCTGATGATCTGCGCGACCTGTTGGAGCTGCTGGCCGATATTGGTGCCGGGGAAAGGCGTGGTGACGCCCCCGCCGCTGAGGCCAGTGAGCATGCCGTTGAGTTCGATCGCGTCGGCGCGCACGTCATTGGCCGCCTGAATCATCGAGACGCCACTATTGAGCTGGATGATCTCCTGCAGCGCCTTGAGCTTGGCCGCCGAAGCACTGGCGGGCCAGCCGGAGAGACCATCGCCCGCGAGATTATAACCAGGGATGAGGCTCGTCGACTGGATGACCTCACCGGCGCAGAAGAGCGAGGACCCGGAAAATGAGATCGCCGGCGGAAAGGTCGCCAGCGCATTCATCGAGCGCGTGGCATCGGCGATGCGGCCCGCCCAGCCGGAAGGACTGGAGCCATACGGATCGCCCGCCTGCATCGCGACCATCTGATCGGAATGCGAGAAGAGGTTCGTCGGCAGGCCGACGGTTGAGCCGAGGTATTGCTGGCGCGACGTCGGCGCGACGAGCATGCCGACATTCGCCACGGCCGCGAGTTTGCCCTGCGCCCAGAGCGGGTGCAGCGAGGCGAGGCCGCCGTTCAAGCCGTAGGGCGTGCCGCTCTTGGCGGAGACCGCGAGCACCTGCGTATTGTTATCGGGGATCGCGAGCGAGCCACGGGCGGTCTTGTACTTGGCGAGCGCGGCGCCGGAGAGCGGCACGATCATATTGTGACCGTCGTTGCCGCCCATCATGAAGACGCAGACGAGCGCCTTGTAATCGTTGGCGGCGGGCGGCGTGGCCTGGGCTTGGGCGTTGAGGACGCCGACGCGGGCGAGGCCGGTGGCGGCGGCGAGGGCGGCGGTCTTCTGCAGAAAATTGCGGCGGGAGATGTAATGCGCGTGTTGCATGGCGGGAAGGAAGTGGAAGCGAGGGAGATTAATACTGGACGGCGTAGAAGCCGGAGAGGGCGGTGAGATAAAGCGCGGTGCGAGCCTTGCTCGTGGCATCGCTCTGGGCGTTGACGGCATCGGCGATGCTCTGGCGCATCTGCGTCGGCATGCGGCCGTAGAGGAGCGTTTGGTCGACGGCATCGATCAAGGCGACGGTGTTACCCGCGAGATTGATGTAGGGCGTGATGTTGACCGGGAAATCCGCGCCGGGATTCGTGAGGATGTACCAGAACATATTGCCACGCAGGCCGGACTCGGTGGGCCCGTAGATCTGGAACTCCGGGCCATTCAGCGGCGGGTAGGAGCGCGGGATGCGGTAGAGCGGCGAGTAGAAGCCGAACACCGACGGCGGCGCGAGCGGCGTCTGGCTCATGCGGGTGAAGGACCACGACTGCTGATTCGTCGGCGTGAGATAGCCGCCGAGCGCGCGGGTGAACGCGATGACGTTGTAGAGCGGGTCTTTAAGGCGACCGCCGGTGGCGTTGTTGACCGAGTCGTCGCGGGCCTCGACGTCGGTGAGGATGGCGCGGACGACGGCCTTGAGATCGCCGCGTACGCCGGCGCCATTGTCGGCGAAGACGGCGGACACGCGGCCCACGTAGGCGGGGCTCGGATTGCTCTTCACGAGGGCGCGAATCAGGCGCGTGGAGATGAAGGGCGCGATATTTTGGTGGTTGAACAACCAGTTGAGCACACCCTGCATGTCGGCCTCGGGACTCTGGTTCGCCGGCAGGGTGACGCCGACGAGCGTCTTCTGGCTCATGTCGTGATTGGCCGGGCGCGCCACCAGCGGGCCGGAGAAATTTTCCCAGTTGGTGGCGTTGGGGCCGGGGTACGTCCAACCGGTCAGCGCCAGCGCGACCTGCTGCACCGTGGCCTGATCGTAAGCGCGCACCGGATTGCCCTGCGCGTCGAGCACGCGCGACCCATCGGGATTCAAATAGTAGAGACCGATGGTGAAGAGCTGCATGAGCTCGCGGGCGAAGTTCTCATTGGCGGCGCTGCCGGCGCTGGGCTTGTTACTATTACCGAGGTCGAGGTACTTGCCCATCTGCGAACTGTGCGCGATCTCGTCGAGGAGGGTGCGGTAATTGCCAAAGGTGTTTCGGCTGAGAATCTGCAGGTACGGCACCATCTCATCGGCATAGATGTTTTTATTGAGCGAGATGACGATGATCTCGCTGAGCGCATAGGCGACGCGCTGGCGGAGCTGATCGGGGGCCTGCGAGAGACGGTTGAGGTACTCGGCCTGCATTTCGTACACCGCCATGTTACCACTGGGCATGCTGATCGGCGACTCGGGCAGGGCGAATTGCTCATCGAGCCAGGCATTGATGCCGATGGCCTGGAGGTGCGCGATGTCGGCCGCAGTCGGACCGTAGGTGGCCTGCTCGAGGAAACGACCCGCCGCGAGATTGGTGGTGCCGAGGCTGGTGCCGCCGCCCGGGGGCTGCGTAAACGTGACGGTGGCCGTGCCGCTCGAGGCGGGATTGGCGGCACTCGTGGCGCGGATGGTGACCGTGGTGGAAGCGGGAAGTGTGATCGGGGCCGAATACAGACCCGAGGCGCTGATGGTGCCGATGGTGGTGTTGCCACCCGCGATATTATTCACGCTCCACGAGACCGCGGCGTTGGCGGTGTTGGTGACGGTCGCGGAAAACTGCTTCGTCGCACCGATCATCAACGTGAAGGCCGCGGGCGAAACCGCCACGACCGGTGGAGGCGGCGGCGACACCGTGACGGTGGCCGCGCCGGAGACCGAGGGATCGGCGACGCTCGTCGCGCGGACGGTGACCGTCGAGGCGGGGACCGCAGCGGGAGCCGTATAAAGACCGCTCGAAGAAATCGTGCCGACCGTGGCATCGCCACCGTCAATGCCATTGACACTCCAAGTCACGCCCGTGCTGGAGGTGTTGGTGACCGTCGCGGTGAACTGCCGCGTCGCACCCGCGATGACCGTCGCGCTGGTGGGATTGAGCGCGACCTTGATTGGCAGGGGCGCGGTGACCGCGAGTTTCGTGGCGGTGCTCGTGGTACCGCCGAGACCGGGATTAACCACGACGACATTGACGCTCGTGCCGACCTGCGCGGCGGTCGTGGTGCCCGTGGCCTTCAGACTCGTGGGCGAGAGGTACGTCGTGGTCAGCGCCACGCCGCCGAACTGCACGATGGAGGCCGGGGTGAAGCTCGCGCCGTTGAGGCTGATCGTGAAGCTGCCGGCGGGCACCTTCGTCGGCGACGTGCTCCACAGGTAAACCTGCGGCTGCGAAATCGTCATCGTGGCATCGCCGAACTTTGCCGGGTAGGCCGTGCTCGTGGCGCGCACGGTGACGGCATTGGGCGACGGGATGACCGACGGCGCCTGATAGAGGCCCGTCGAGGAAACGGTGCCCACGGTCGTGTCGCCGCCCGGGATGCCGTTGACGGTCCACGTCACCGTATTCGGGTTAAGCGGCACGTAGGCGGTGAGTTGGCGCGAAGTACCGCGCTCGATCGTACCGCTGCTGTAGAGGGTGATATTATTCTGAGCCTGCGCTGCGGTGCAGAGCGAGAGCGTCAGCCAGATGAAGGTGAGGAAGCGTTTGATCATGACGAGGAAGCAGGGAGGAGCTGAATTTGCAGGGGAAAGGGAAGCGCCGGGCGCGAAGCGACCGGCGGGCGACAAGAGGCGGAGCCACGGCACCGGCCATTGGCGGCGCGAGGGCAGAGCCCGGCGCAGGCGCGCGATGCGAGCCCGGAAGCGGGCAACCGCAACGGCGAGGGCAACTCGCGGTCAGCCGTGGGACGAAGGGGTGGAAGCAGGCACATTCTACCCCTCAATAAACAAAACCGTCGGCGAATATTACACGGAGCGGAAAAATATTACGCCCGGGCGTTCGAGCAGGGCCGAACGCAGTGCGGCCCTCGCCGCTTGGCCCACTGTGCGGGCCGCCGTCTTGCCTTTCATCGTGCGCGGTCAAGGCTCCCGCTGCATGTCCGCCTTCGCGCTCGATCTCGAAGCCTACTTCACCCGCATCGGCTACACCGGCCCGCGCGAGCCTACGCTCGAAGTGCTCACCGCGATCCATCAGCACCACTCGCGCGCGATCCCATTTGAAAATCTCGATGTCCTGCTGGGTCGAGGCATCAACATCGAGCCCGCCGCCATCGAGCGAAAACTCGTTCACGACCGCCGTGGCGGATACTGCTTCGAGCAAAACAGCCTGTTGCGTCTAGTGCTCACCACCCTGGGCTTTCAGGTCACTCCCCTGATCGGCCGCGTGCGGTGGCAGGTGCCGGCGGAGACCGCCACCGGGCTCACGCATGTCTTCTTGCGCGTCGATTTCGGTGAGCGGGCCTATCTCGCGGATGTGGGTTTCGGCAGCCGTTCCCTCTACGCGCCCCTCGCCCTCGAATACGACATCGAGCAGACCGGCTCCTTCGAACTCCGACGCCTCATCCGTCGCGGTTCACTCGTCGTCCACCAGACCCCTTGGGAAACCGGCTGGGCGGACGTTTATCAATTCGCGCTCGATCCCGCCCCGCAGGTCGATTTCGAAATCGGCAACTGGTTCACCAGCACGCACCCGCAATCACGCTTCAAACAAAACCTCGTGGCCTCCATCGCGGGCGAGGGCTGCCGTCGCGTCCTGCTCAATCGCGAATTCATCACCCGCCGCCCCGACGGCGACGTGGAAAAGCACATGATCGAATCTCCGGACGAACTACTCGCCGTGCTCGCGGAGCACTTCGGTTTGCATTTCCCCGCCGGCACCCGCTTCGGCCCGCCGGGCTCACCGTGGCCATCGTAGGCGCCACCCCCTATTTACTTTCTTTTCCACCCATGGCCCTCGAACTCCGCCCGAATTGCGAATGCTGCGACTGCGATCTCCCGGCCGATTCGAAACAGGCCTACATCTGCACCTACGAGTGCACGTACTGCCGTGACTGTGCGGCGGAAAAGCTCGGCTTCATCTGCGCGAACTGCGGCGGAGAGTTGGTCCGGCGCCCCGTTCGTCCGGCGGCAAAGTTGCTCAAAGACCCGGCCTCCACGCAGCGCGTGCTGCGCACCCAGCCCTGCGTCCCGGCTAGGGCGTGACCAACAGGTAATCGCCCCCTCCTCATTGCACGGGGTGATTGGTCTTATTAAGCCAGTTCGCGGTTTTCGCTTACTGTTGGTTTGCCGCGCGGATGAAGATGGCTACGGTCCGCGGCTTACCCATGCGCTTACCTCGCCATTCCCTCCCCACATTGCTCGTTGCCGCGCTCGTCGCGTCGTCCGCCTCCGCTCAAGCCGTTCGCACCGGCACTGTCGCTGAACGCTATGCTCAACTCTGCGCTTCGTGCCACGGAGATAAGCTGCAGGGCGCGCAGGCGCCGTCGATGCTGGATGATGTCTGGGCGCACGGCAGTGACGACGAGAGTCTGGCGAAGAGCATCCGCAACGGTTTCCCCGAGAAGGGCATGCCGCCGTGGGGCGTGACGATCCCGGAGAAAGAAATCCGCGCGATGGTGATTTACATCCGCGAACAGCGCGCGGCGTTTCAGCGCGGACAGATGCAGTTCAACAAGCCCGCCGATTCCATCACGGTGAAGAGCGAGCTGCACGAGTTTCAGGTTAATACGTGGATCACCGGCCTCGTCGAGCCGTGGTCGCTCGCCTTTCTCCCCGATGGCCGCGCGATCACGACGGAGAAGAACGGGTACGCGTACCTGATCGAAAAGGGTGGCAAGCTCGCCGCGCGCCCGATCCAAGGCTTGCCGCTGATGGACACCGGTGGCCAAGCGGGACTCTTCGACGTCGTCCCGCATCCGGACTACGCAAAGAACGGCTGGTTGTATTTCTCGTTCTCCGATCCGCAGACCTTCGAGGGTAAGCCGGTCAGCCTCACGCGCATCATCCGAGGCAAGCTGAAGGGCAACACGCTCGTCGAGCAGCAGACGATCTTCCAAGCGCCCGTGGAGCTGTACCGCCCGGCGGGCGGCGTCCACTTCGGCGGCCGCATCGCCTTCGACAAGGCGGGCTACCTCTTCTTCACCATCGGCGAGCGCGGCGCGGCTCCGAACGCGCAAGACATCACCCGGCCCAACGGCAAGGTGCACCGCCTCTTCGACGATGGCCGCATCCCGGACGACAATCCCTTTGCCAAAGACCCAAAGGCCGACCGCACAATCTGGAGCTTCGGCCACCGCAATCCCCAAGGCCTCGCGTACAATGCCGTCACCGACGAACTCTTTGACGTCGAGCACGGCCCGCGCGGCGGCGACGAGGTGAACTGGGTCCGCAAGGGCCTCAACTACGGCTGGCCGACCATCACCTACGGCATGGACTACCCGGGCGTCGCATTCCCCGGCAGCGAGGGCACGGCGAAGGAAGGCATGGAGCAACCGGTCACCTACTACACGCCGTCGATCGCGCCGTGCGGAGCGAATTTCTACACGGGCGACCTCTTCCCAAAGTGGAAGAATCAACTCTTCGTCGCTTCGCTCGCGGCGGAGGAATTGCGCCGCCTCGAAATCAAAGACGGCAAACTCGTCACACAGGAAGTCTTGTTCAAAGGCATCGGCCGCATCCGCCACGTCATCGGCGGCCCCGATGGCGCGCTCTACGTGCTGCTCCCGAATCGCATCGCACGCGTGGCACCGTCTGGCTCGCCCGCGCCGTCCGCACCGTCCGCACCGGCGAAGAAATAACCCGCACTCTTTCACCCTTCACCTTCGTCCTTCACTGTCATGCGCCCTCTCCTCGCCGCCGGTCTCGTGCTCACCTCGGTTGGTTTCGCCGGCGCCTTGCGCGCGGCTGACGGTCCGCCGCCCTTGCCCTACGTCACACAACCGGCCTACGCCGAAATGACCGTCACACAGCCCGTGGCCATCGTCTCGGCGCCGGGAGACAAGGACCGCCTCTTCATCGTCGAGAAGACCGGTCGCATCGCGCTCTACAACATCGACCAGAAGACGACCACGTCCTTTCTCGACCTCACGAAGCGGGTCAAAGAAAGTGACAGCGAGCAGGGCACGCTCGCCCTAGCCTTCCACCCCAACTGGAAGAAAAATCGGAAATTCTATCTCTGGTGGACTAGTACCGAAGGCAGATCCCGCGAAGACCGCCTCTCGTGTTTCCTGATTTCGGAAAAGGACCCGAACGTCGCCGATCCTGAATCGGAAACGCCGATGATCGCGCAGCGCGACGAAGCCAAAAATCACAACGGCGGCGAGCTGCAGTTCGGGCCGGACGGCTACCTTTATCTTTCGCTCGGCGACGAGGGCGGCGCGGATGATCGCTATCAAAACAGCCAACGCATCAACAAGGACTTCTTTTCCGGCATTTTGCGTCTCGACGTCGATCGCAAGCCGGGCTCGCTCGACCCGAATCCGCATCCAGCCTCGCGGCCCGACACCTACTCCATCCCGGCCGACAATCCCTGGGTGGGCGCAAAAGAATTTAACGGCAAGCCGGTCAACCCCGCCGAGGTGCGCACCGAATTTTGGGCCGTGGGTCTGCGCAATCCGTGGCGGATGTCGTTCGACTCCGCCACCGGCAAACTCTGGTGCGCCGATGTCGGCCAGAACCTGCACGAGGAAGTCGACATCATCGTGAAGGGCGGCAACTACGGCTGGAATGTCCGTGAAGCCGCCTACCCGTTTGCCAAGGGCCAGCCCGCGCCCGAGAACGCCAAGTTCATCGACCCGGTCTGGGACTACCCGCGCTCCCAAGGCATCTCGATCAGCGGCGGCTTCGTGTATCACGGCAAGTCGTACCCCGAGCTCGAGGGCAAGTATCTCTTCGCCGACTACGTACTCGCCCGCATCTGGGCGCTCACGCCGAACGGCGACAAACGCGTCGAGCCGGAAGCCGTGCAGCAAATCGCGACCGCGCCCTCAGTCGTCTCGTTTGGCCGCGACCCGCGCAACGGCGACGTGCTCATCGCGAGTCTCGCGACCGGCAAGGTGTTGCGGCTGGTGAAGGCGAATGCGGCGGCAAAGTAAGCCAGGTAGGGCGCGTTATCCCTAACGCGCCGCTTACGAGTTGCGTACCCCGAGAGCGCGGCGGCTTAGGGATAAGCCGCCCTACCCCGGAGCATTTTAAGCGCGTACTTCGTCCACGGGGGCCACGACACACTTCACCCGTACTGCTCCGGCGGATACACGACCGAAGATCGTGGTGAGCGCCGCGTCCGCCGCGTCACGCCCGCGCGCGATCACGGCAATGTGCTCGGGCGGGATGGAATCGGTGGGATCGAAGAGATACCACTCGCCACCGAGCCACGCCTCGAAGCAGGCGTGAAAATCCATCGGGTCGAGGCCGACGGCGTAGCAGCCGACGTAGCGCGCGGGAATGTTCAGCGCGCGGCACATCGCGATAGCGAGATGGGTGTAGTCGCGGCACACGCCTTTTTTGAGCTGCCAGGCATCCCAGCCCGAGGTGCGCGAATCGGTGGCGCCGGGCGTGTAGGCGAGCGTGGCATCGACCCACCGGCAGACCTCGCGCACTTGATCGGCGCGATTCGGGAATTTGCCAAACAGATCCCACGCCTGCACTGTGCATCGGTCGCTCTCGCAGTAGCGGCTCGGCAGCATGTACGTCAAAATCGAGAGCGGCAGGCGACCGGGGTAGTCGATAGGGACATCGCTGGGCACAGGCGGGCGCTTCACTTTGACGAACGCTCGATAGTTGACCTCGAACGAGCCCTTGGGCGCCTCGACACGGAAGACGCGGTTGCCCTTGGAGGTCACGATGCGCTCACCGACCGGAATATCCGGCGACAGGCGAATCCCCTCGTCCACGACGCGCTGCACGCTGTCGCGACTGGCGAGGATGTTGAACGTGAAATTCGCGGAAGGCTCCAGCACCTCGTAGCCCAAGGTGCAACCAACGGAGAGAATCATGGATGGGCACAGCGTAGCGGTTGCAGCAGGGAGACTTCAATCGCGGAAGCGAGCCAGCAAAACGATCCACGACCCCAAACCATTTTGAACAGAACAGAACGAAGTAAACGAAGAGCCGGGGACGGCTTGGTGTGCCGAGGTTGCCAAATCACCCGCTTCGAAAAAAGAGTGGCCCACGAAACGCACTAAACACACGAAAAAGCAGTTTCGTGTGTTTAGTGTGTTTCGTGGGCTCATTCCGAAAGATCTCTTTAAAAGCTGATTGGCACGCTGAGCTTCCCGATACCGCACACTCTTCGTTTCCTTCGTTCTCTTCTGTTCAAACCTCCTGTGGCTCGTTTTTGGGCACGAAAAAGCGCGGAGCTTTTTGGGCTCCGCGCTTCGCGCTAAAACTTTGCGCCAGTTAGGCTGGCGAGTTCTTCAGGTAGTTTGACTTAGAACTTGTAGCTAACCTTGCCGTAGTAGCTCGCGCCGTTGAAGCCGAAGGGCGAGATGCTGCTATAGGGGAAGATGCCGACGTTGTCGCTGCCGTTGAAGGCTACGCCGTTGACCACCTTGGAGCGGATGTTCTCCGTCGGGTAGACATTGAACAGATTGTTCATGCCGACCGAGGCACTGATCTTCTTGCTGAAGCGGTAGGTGACATCGAGATCGGTGATCCACTTCGCATCGAAGGTCTGGATGATCTGCTTGTTGGCGCTCGCGGGCGCGGTGTCGGCAAAGGACACGTTGTAACCGGGCGTCAACGCATCGATCTGCGCCTGCGTGGCGCTGGCAAAGGCCACCGTGGAGACCTCGCCGTAGCGGACGTTGCGGAGCATGAAGCCCCACTGGCCAAGGTCGTAGTTGACGATCAGGTTGATGTTATTGCGCGGCTGGCCCTTTTCCATGCGGGTCTTTTCCGTGAGGTCAAAGAGCGGCGTGGTGATGCCGATGGCGGCGAGCTGCGGGGGCGTGGGCTTGAACTTCGTGACCTTGGTCTTGTTGGCATTGCCACCGAGGGTGAAGGTCACTTTGCCGTTCTCGCGGAGATCGAGCTTGTAGCGAAGGGTGACGTCCACGCCTTCAGTCTTGGTGTCGACGCCATTCGTGAAGTAGCGACCACCGCCGACGGCCGGAAGACCTTGGGCGGCGAGGAAGTTGGCGATGGCGGTGCCCGTGAAGTTCGAGGAAAGGACGATGCGGTCCTTGATCTCGATGCGGTAGAAGTCGATCGAGGCGGTAAAGGGCTCGATGGGCTGCCAGGTGAAACCGGCGCTCTCATTGACGGACTTTTCGGGCTTGAGATTCGAGGCGCCGAGGGCGCGCGCGACGGGCTCGGAAACCGGGAAGGTGCGGATTTCGAACGGGACGCCGCCAATGAAGTTGGTGGCGGTGGAGCTGAACCATTGCTGTGCGAGGTGAGGCGCGCGGAAACCGCTGCTGATCGAGCCGCGGAAGGCGAGGCCTGGCGTGATCTCGTAGCGGGTGGCGAGCTTGCCGGTGGTGTTGTTGCCGAAGTCGCTGTAGTCCTCAAAGCGGCCAGCGACGCTCACGAGCCATTGGTCGGTGAGTTTGTTCTCGAGATCGACGTAAACGGACTTGCCTGTGCGGGAGTGCGTGCCGGCGTCGGAGGGCTTGAAGCCGCCGAAGACTTGCGCGCCGGGGGCGCTGCCACCGATGGTGCCGACATTCGGGCCGTCGAGGATGCGGATGCCGCCATCGCGGTACGAATCGGGTTCACCGGCGGAGACCTGATACTGCTCCCAGCGCACTTCAGCGCCGAGGGCGACCTTCAGGGGCTTGCGGAGACCGACGTCGAACTGGTTCGTGAGGTCGACGTTGGTGGTCGACTGGAGGAACTTGAGCGAACCGGCGTCGAAGCTGGTCTTGCTGGCGGCACCGAGCGTATCGTTGATCGAATTCGCGGTGGTGTAGCCGAGGTCGTTGTAGCCGTACATCGAGCTGACATCCCAGGCCCAGCCGCCGGCCAATTTGCCCTTCAGGCCGCCGCCGAGAGAGAAGTCGGTGACGTTGGATTGGATGACCGGGAGGAAACCATCGGGCCAGATGGAGCGGATGGTGCGGTCGTCGCCTGCGCGGCGGAAGAAGCCGGCGCCTTCGCCGTGCTTGATGGAGGCGCCACCGAAGAAGTAGGCCGTGATGCTGGTGTTCTCGAGGGGCAACTCACCGTTGAACCAGACGCCCTCTTCCTTCGAGCGCGGGTCGCCGTAACGGTGGTTGAGGCGATTGACGGTGGCTTCCTTAGCGCTGAGCGTGCCGTTGGAGGCGCTGAGGCCGGTGCCGGAACCGTAGTTGCCGGAGATGGTGGTCTGCGTGCCCGTCGCGCTGGTGCCGAAGTACTGCTGGCGCGTGTCGGGCTGGATGCGATTGGTCGGGGAATGATCGCGAGCCCAGCCGGTGATGAAGAGGGAGCCCTTGTTCTGGGGGCCGAAGCGCAGGCCGGAGTAGACGTCGACCTTGAGGTCGCGACCGTCGCCGCGCTGCGTGGCACCGTAGGAGACATCGACACCGGAGCCGACATCCTTGCGGAGGATGACGTTGATCACGCCGGCGATTGCATCGGAGCCGTACTGCGCGGACGCGCCGTCGCGGAGGACTTCGATCTGGCCGACCCCGGAGGTCGGGATGATGTTGAAGTCAGTCGAGACAGAGCCGCGGCCGATGGAGCCGTTGAGATTAACGAGCGCGCTGCTGTGGAAGCGCTTGCCGTTGATGAGCACGAGCGTCTGGTCGGGGGCGAGGCCACGGAGCGTCGCCGGGCGAATGTGGTCCGTGCCGTCGGTGAGCGAGGGGCGCGGATAGTTAAACGACGGCACCAGCGTCTGGAGGATCTGGGCGGTCTCGGTGTAGCCGCCGGTATTGATGTCCGCGGTCGAGATGATGTCGATCGGGACGGGAGACTCCGCGACGGTACGGTCATTGAAACGCGTGCCGGTCGAGATAAAGGCCTCGAGCTTCACCGGCTCTTCCTTCGCGGCCGCAGAGGCCGTTTGGGCGGACAGCGCGGTGGTATTCACGCTTCCGAGGATGGCGAGCACTGCCGTGGTCAAGGCGGTGCCGCGACGCAATGTGGTACGGGCACCACTTGCGGCAGGGTTCTTTTGGTAGTTCATGCGCAGCTACTATGAATATGATTTCTGTGACAAACAAGTGACATGGCGTTTTTTAGATGCCACCAGCTTACGGCTGAACCGGTTTCCAATTCATGCAAATAGGCGCCTCGATGAACGTCTGAAATGACGCGGCCACGTGATCCGGCGCGCGCGGAGCGGCTGCACGCGGATTTGCCTTCTCGGCACGAAGCGTGCATTCGTTGGCCCCATGATGCGCCCCACTCTGCTTCGCTTCACGGTCTTCTCACTCTTTGCTTCACTGGTCGCCGGCCCGGCTCTCCGCGCCCAACGCGCACCACTGGAGGCCGAGCACGCCATCGTGACCTCGGTTCACTTTCTCGCCTCCGAGGCGGGCGTGGAGATTCTTAAGAAAGGCGGCAATGCCGTCGATGCCGCAGTGGCCACCGCCTTCACGCTGGGCGTGGTGTTTCCCTACGCGGGTACCCTGGGCAGCGGTGGTTTCATGATGGTGCACCTCGCCGATGGGCGCGACGTCGCGATCGACTACCGCGAGACGGCACCCAGCGCGGCGTCGCGCGACATGTATCTCGGGCCGGACGGCAATGTCCTGACCGGCCAAGGCTCGTCTGTGCTCGGCTGGCGCGCGAGCGGCGTGCCCGGCATGGTCGCGGGCTTCGCGCTGGCGCAGCAAAAATACGGCTCGGGTAAAGTCACTTGGGCCGATGTGATCGAGCCCGCCCGCCGCCTTGCCGCCGAGGGCCACATTGTGACGCCGGGCTCGGCTGCCGCGCTCAAGGCCGCGACGAAGCTCGCGCAGTTTCCCGAGACGAAGCGCGTTTTCCTTGCCGACGGCGCGCTGCTGAAAGCCGGCCAAGTTTGGAAGCAGCCCGACCTCGCGGCCACGCTCGCGCGCATCCAGAAAGAAGGGCCGCGCGAATTTTACGAAGGCAAGACCGCCGAACTCATCGCCGACGCGATGGCGAAAAACAAGGGCACCATCGCCCTCGCCGACCTCAAAGCCTACAAGCCCGTCGAGCGCGTGCCGCTCAAGGGCAAATACCGCGGCTACGATATAGTCACCATGCCGCCGCCCAGCTCCGGTGGCATCGCCCTCCTCCAAATGCTCGGCATGATCGAGGGCTACGATGTCGCCAAGATGGGGCCAAACTCCGCGGCCAAGTACCACCTCTTCACCGAGTCCATGCGGCGCGCCTTTCGCGACCGCGCGGAATTCCTGGGCGACCCGGACTTCGTCAATGTGCCTGTCGCCGGCCTGCTGGATAAAACCTACGTCACCGGGCTGATGAAAAACTTTGACCCGAAGAAAGCCTCGGTCAGCGAAGGCATGGCCCCGGGTTCGCCCGCCGGTTGGACGCCTCCGGGCGGTGGCGGTGGCGGTGGCGGAGTGTCGCCTGAGAAGATCCGCAGCATCTACTATAACCCCCGTTACGTGGAATCGACCGAGACCACTCATTTTTCCATCGTCGACGAAGCGGGCAACGCCGTGAGCAACACCTACACGCTCAACGGTGCCTTCGGCTCCGGCGTCACCATCGCGGGCACGGGTATTCTCATGAACAATGAGATGGACGATTTCACCTCGAAGATCGGTGTGAAGAATATGTTCGGCCTCATCCAGGGCGCAGCCAATTCCATCGCACCCGGCAAGCGTCCGCTCTCGTCGATGACACCGACGTTCGTTTTGAAAGACGGCTCGCTCGTGCTGGTCACTGGCAGCCCCGGCGGCCCGACGATTATCACGACAGTGCTCGAGATCATCACCAACGTCATCGACCACACGATGCCCGTGCAGCAAGCCGTGGACTTTCCCCGTTTCCACCACCAGTGGATGCCCGACGAGTTGTCGTTTGATCGCTACAGCTTCAGCCCCGACACCATGGCGATCCTCGCCGGCATGGGGCACGTGCTCAAGGAGCGCCCCAACGTCATCACCGGCGACGGCGAGACCATCGCGATCGATCCAAAAACGAAGCTCCGCCTCGGCGCCGCCGATCCGCGCAAGCCGGATAGCAAATCGGTGGGGTACTGAGCGCTCATTGCGCGACTGTCCGGGTTCGGCCGGCCTTGTCAGTCGGAACCATGACGGGTTGAGTGTTTCTCACCCGTCATGAAACTCCTCGTCACCCGGCTATGCCTTCTCGCGCTTGTCTCGCTGTCCTGCCTGCGCGCCTCGCCGGAGCACTTGATCTGGTTCGACATACCGGCGAAGCATTTCACAGAGTCGGTGCCGCTCGGAAATGGGCGGCTCGGGGCGATGGTATTTGGCGGAATCACCGAAGAGCGCATCGCGCTCAACGAGGGCAATCTCTGGTCTGGCTCGCCCCAGGATGCGGACCGGCCGGACGCATTTCAGGCGCTGCCGGAAATTCGCCGTTTGCTTCTCGAGGGAAAAAACGTCGAGGCCGAAGCATTGGTGAACAAGAACTTCACCTGCGCCGGGCCCGGCTCTGCGCGTGGTCGCGGGGCCAAAGCGCAATACGGCTCGTACCAGACGCTCGGCAATTTGCGGCTCAAGTTCCTCAACGTTCCCGCCGACGCGGCCCCCACGGACTATCGACGCGAACTCGATCTCGACACCGCGATCGCTCGCACCAGCTATCAGCTCGGCGAGGTCCGCTATACCCGCGAGGTGTTCGTCAGCGCAGCCGATGAGGTGATCGTCGTCCGCCTGACCGCCTCGAAGGCCGGGGCACTAAATCTCGACGTCGCCCTCGACCGACCGGAAAATTTCACGACTATCTCCGAAGGCCCCGATCGCCTGCTGATGACCGGGCAGCTGCCTGACGGCAAAAACGGTAGCGACGGTGTGAAGTACGCGGCCCGGCTACGCGCTCTCATGCCGAGCGGGGATCTTTCATCGACGCCCAATGGACTGGAGATCCGCGACGCCACGCAGGTCGTGCTGCTGCTCACCGCGATGACGGACCTGCGCTCCTTTGCCGGGCGTCGCGACGACGATCCCGCGAGTGCAAGCGAGGAAGACCTCGTGCGCGCAGCGGGGAAAAATTTTACTGCCCTCCGCGCGGCGCATCTCGCGGACTACGAGCCCTATTTCAAGCGCGTCTCGCTGCGGCTCGGCACGACCACTCCGGCCGTCGCGGCGCTCTCGACGCCCAAGCGCCTCGCGGCGCTGCAAGCCGGGGGTAGCGATCCCGGACTCGCGGCGCTGTTCTTCGACTTCGGTCGCTACCTCCTCATTTCCTCGTCGCGCGCCGGCGGGCTGCCCGCGAACTTGCAAGGCATCTGGGCGGAGGAGTCACAAGCGCCGTGGAATGCCGACTGGCATCTCAATGTAAATATTCAGATGAACTACTGGCCGGCGGAGCTTTGCGGCCTCGGCGAGCTGGCGTATCCATTATTCACTTACATCGAGTCGCTGCAAAAGCCCGGCGCCGTCACCGCGCAAAAGTACTACGGTGCCAGCGGCTGGGTGGCCCACGTGTTGGGCAATCCGTGGGGCTTCACCGCTCCGGGCGAGGCGGCGAGCTGGGGCTCGGCCAATAGCGGCTCGGCGTGGCTCTGCGCGCATCTGTGGGACCACTGGCTTTTCACCGGCGACAAAAAATTTCTCGAGCGGTTCTACCCGGTGATGAAGGGCTCGGCCCAATTCTATTCGGACATGTTAATCGAGGAGCCGAAGCACAAGTGGCTCGTGACCGCGCCCTCGAATTCGCCCGAAAACGCTTTCTACCTCCCCGATGGCACGAAGGCCAATGTGTGCCTGGGGCCGACGGTCGACCAGCAGTTGCTGCGGCACCTCTTCACGGCGGTGATCGAGTCGGCCAAGATTCTCGGCGTCGATGAGGCCCTGGCCGCGACGCTCGCGGAAAAGCGCGCTCGGCTCGCTCCCACGCGCATCGGGTCGGATGGGCGCGTGATGGAATGGCTCGAGGAATACAAAGAGGTCGAGCCGACGCATCGGCACGTCTCGCATCTGTGGGGACTCTACCCGGGCGTTGAAATTTCCGCGCAGCGCACACCCGAGCTGGTCGCGGCGGCGCGCCGATCCCTCGAGGCGCGCGGCGACGCCGGTACAGGCTGGAGCATTGCCTACAAGCTCAACCTCTGGGCGCGCCTGCGCGCCGGCGACCGCTGCGAGAAAATTCTCCGCACGCAGCTTGCGCCCGTCGACCCCAGCGCGCAGGGCATCAGCGTAAAAGGCGGCGGCACCTATCCGAATCTCTTCGACGCGCATCCGCCGTTTCAGATCGATGGCAATTTCGGCGCCACCGCCGGCATCGCGGAAATGCTGCTCCAGTCTCACGCCGGGGAAATCGATCTCCTCCCCGCCCTGCCTTCCGCCTGGCCCGACGGTGAAGTGCGCGGCTTGCGCGCCCGCGGCGGCATCATTGTCGATTTCGTGTGGCAGGAAGGCCGCGTGACGTCGTATCGCCTTTCGAGCAAGACGCCGGCCAAGGTCACTCTCCGCATGAACGACGCGACGAGCGAAGTGACGCCGGACAAAATCTAAACGTGGCACGCCTGCGGCCAGTCCTTACCGCCGCCTTCGCGCCCGCCGCCCTTGTGGCCCCACTCGGATGCGCGTCATCGGCGTCGTCACCCTCCAGTTCCCCGACCCGCCCCGCGGTCTCATCCGGAAGCCCGATTCCCAGCTCGCCCCTCACGAACGATTCCCGTGCGGGAGGCGCAAGCGCGGCGACTACCAGCAGCCCGATGGCAAACGCAGCCCCGGTCGTCACGCTGCCGGCCTTCCATGCTCACGAATGGGCCATCAGCGATTTCGGCATGTCGGTGAAGACCAATTTCGAGGTCGCGCACGGTGGCAGTGTTGAGTGGATCGAGATCAGCGCGATCGAGCCCCGCGGGCCTGCGAAATCGGCCGGTCTCGCCGTCGGCGATCGGATCCTCGCCATTGATCGCGAACTGGTGACGAAGCTCGGGCGCGAGGGATTGCTCGATGCGCTCTTCAAACGAAAGAGCGGCGATCACATCCGCATCCTGATCACCAATCGCCGCGAGGCCCTCCCTCGCTTTGTCGAGGTCGTTGCGCGGCGACCTTAGCGGAGGGATGGCGCAGGGTGGCGATCCCGCCGGGATCCTCCCCCTCGGTACCGGGAGGGTGTACAAGCGAATCGCTTGCAGTCGGGTTAAATTGACCCCGCTTTTCGCCGATTATCCTCCTCCATGCGGACAGCAAGAAATGCGCAGTTGTCCTTCACTTTGCGAAGGATATGCAAATAGGACTTCAGACAGCGTCTATCAACTCGACTGAGGTATAGACCCTAGTAAATATCGCGTCGTGCGCCAGCATACAACCAGTGAACGAGGTTTCAGCATCATCGAAGTGATGATGGCAGCCACGATTTTGCTGTTTGGATTCATCGGCGTGATGCAGGCCATCACTATCGGGTCTGAGTCGCTCGACGGCGCGCGAAAGCTGCAGATTGCAAATCAGATCGCCACGGCCGAGATCGAGAAACTGCGCGGCGGCGACTGGTCCGTCATCGCGAATCTTCCGGCCAGTGCCACGATCGCGATCAGCGCGACCGGAGTGATCTCCGGTGATGCGACGCAATTCGCCCTCAGCAATCGCACGGCGGCCACCAACGACGACAACACCGCCTTGGCCACTCTCGCCCCGGGTTTCAGTTGCACCCTCACGCGCGACTACCTCCGGCCCGCCTCCGCCACGGCCCTCACGGCGACCTTCGTCAAAGTGACCTACGTGGTCGCGTGGACGAGTAATACCGGCCGCCCGAAGACCCATCAGGTCGCGACTTACCTGAGCAAGAACGGGCTGCACCTCTCCTTTCAGCAATCGTGAAGCGGCGGCCGAAAATAAATCAGGTTGGGTTTACGTTGGTCGAGTTGCTGATCGGCGCAGCCCTCGCGGGCGTGATTATGGCCGCAGTACTTTCGTCGTACACGTATATCGGCCGCAGCCTCGCGCGCCTCGCCAGCTATCAAGCCCTCGAAGCCGAAAGCCGACAGGCCCTCGGCTACCTCAGCCGCGATTTCTCGATGGCGCAAAAGGTGAAAGCCGGCACCACCCCGACCGATGCCACGCTCACACTGGTACTGCCAGCCGGCGAAGTGACCTACACTTATAATAGTTCGACGCGCTCCCTGTCCCGCACCGCCACCTTTGGTGTGAGTCCCGCGCTCACGTTTCTGCAGAACGACTCCTGCCAGTGCACCACCTTTGCCTTCTCGTATTTCACGACGAGCGACAGCGCGCCGACGAGCCAGGTCTCCCCTTCCGCCAACGTTCCCTATAGCATCAAGCAAATCCAGGCCGGCTATGTGATCGAGTCGCCCGACAGCTGGTCATCTCTGACTCGGACGCGCTACCAAGCTGCGTCGGCCCGTTTCCTCCTCCGCAATCGCGGCGTCTCCGATGGCACCTGATGCACCGGCTATCGCCACTTCTCGCAAGACCCGGGCCTCGGTCACGCTGGTCACGCTTTGCCTCATGACGGCCCTCGCCATCGCGCTCGGAAGTTATATCGCGCTCTGCTCGCGCTCCGCGCAGCTGAGCACCCGCACGATATCGTCCGATCAATCGCTGCAACTCGCCCAAACCGGCCTCGAGGAAGCTCTCTGGGCTCTCAATCAAAACTCGTGGGCGAGCAGCGGCCCGGCCAGCAACACCGTGTGGTCGACCTCGGGGGCCAACCGCACCGTCACGCTCACCTACACCCTCCCCTCGCCCCATGGCACGGGCCAAGTGGTCCTTACCATCGCCGACTACGCGAGCACTGGTCCGACATGGCCGACGATCACGTCCGCCGCCACCCTCACGCTACCCAGCGGAGAGACCTTCACGAAAACGCTGCAAGCCGCGACCGGCCCCGCGCCCCTTTTTGCCAATGCCATCGCTTCATCGGATTCCTACGTGTCATTTACAGACCGTGGAACGGTGGATAGCTGGAACTCGGACCCGGACAACGACTCTTCCACTGCGATGGTGCCGTACTCCTTTGCGGTCGGAAATGCTTCAAACTACAATGCCGTTATCGCCGGCCGCACCGACAACGCCGGCACGTACGGGGTCATCCTCACGAATGCCACGGTCAACGGTTATGTGACAACGTTTGGCCTGCCCATATCTTATTCCACCTCGGGCTCGCCGATGGCCAAAGTCGTGGGTCCGCTGACCGCCACCGGAACGAATGTCGATCCCACGCGCCTCGGAAAAAGCGCGTTTGTACCCACGACTTCGGTTTTTACCGTCTCGCTGCCAGCGACGAGTGGACCCTACTACGGCGGAGTCGTCGCGACGGTCGTAAATCTCGTAACTAAGCTGCTTTCCGTGCCCACGTTCGACACGTTCAAGACAGGCTCGGGGGGCCTCGATGTGGATGCGCTGAACCCAGTCACTATTACACGTCCAATCAAGATCATCGTCGATGGAGATTTGAAGATCGAGCCGGCTACACTGTTTTTGCCCTTACTCCGGGGAAAAATCACCATCTCCGGTGCTGGCTCGCTGCAGCTTTTCGTCTCGGGCGATGTCATCATCGACGGCGATGGCTTCGACAACCAGACTAACCAAGCCAAGAATCTCGCGATCTATTGCACCGGCACGGGTACTTCCCCGTCCATCTCTTACCTTTCCGATAAGCCGTTTTGCGGTGTGATCTATGCGGAAAATCGCGCCATCGACATCCAGCAAAACGGCCCGTTCTACGGTGCCTTGCTGAGCCGCCAGTCCATCCGTTTCCGCGGCAGCGCCACCAATCCCACTTTTCACTACGATGCCGCCCTCCGTAAGACGAAATTCGGTGGAATAGACACCCCCTACATCATCTCGCGACTAACCGAGCTTTAACCAAAGCCTGAATCCACGCGCTCCCGTCGCCCGTTACTACTTTTACTGTTTTCGGAATGTTCGCCAAGTCCCCCAAGACCAATCCCCGCCGCCTGCTGCTGGTGGAGTTTAATCCCTACCAAATCCTAGTGGCGGAAGTGAGCCGCCCGGAGCGGGGCGTCGTCCGACTGGAGTCGTGCGCCGAGTTTGAGCGCGACGATGTCGAGGGCCTGCGTTCGTGGATGGAGGGCGATGACGCCACCGGCAAGGGCTGGACCTCTGTGATCTGCGGCCTCGTGCCGCTCAAGGGTGTGATCGAGCGCGAGTCGATCGAGCCCGCGCGCATCGCGGAGCCCGAGTACCTCGAGAACCTCGTTCAAGAACAGCAAAAGGGCCGCTTCCTGACGGCGACGCCGTTTAAGATTTTCAAGGAGGGCTCGTGGTCGTTCCGCACGCTCAATGCCTTCGACGGCACTCCACTGCCCACTGAAGGCCCGGCGCAGCCCGCGCTCATCTGCGCGATGCCAAACGACGAAATTGAGGAGGCCCAGCGCAAACTGCCCGAGAAACGGTTCGTGCGCGAGCGGCTCGAGCCCGGCTTGTTTTCACTTTTCGGCGTGATGTATCAGGCGCTCGCCCGGCGGCAGGATGCGCGCGCCGTGGTCGTGATCATCATCTTGGAGCGCGTTACCGCCGTCTACATTCTCGGCAAGGAAGGCGTGCACACGCCCAACCCCGTGATGCACGGCTTGAACTCCATCATGGAGCTCGGTCGCAAGGAGCTCGGCGGCACCAGCGAGTTTGGCGTCCTCGCCCAGCTCCAGACCGGCAATCCTCCCCTCTTGGGCAATGCCTCCAAACTCGTGAGCCGCATCAGCCGCGACCTCAAGCCCGTGGTCGATTCTTTTGAGATGACCACCGGCCAGCCGGTCGATGAGATTTTCTGCGCTTACCTTCCGCCCAGCCTAAGCTGGGTCGGCGAATCACTCGCCCGGACGACGGGCCGCACGCTGTTCCCGCTCGACCTCAAGGAGTGGCTCCCCAGCGCCAAGCTCCAGATCTCCGAGGGCTGTCCGGCCCTTGGCTCGCAGTGGGCCGGCGCGCTTGGCCTCATCGCCAATCTCCCCGACACCTCCAGCCTCCGGACCAAGCGCTCCGACGGGCCCTACCATCGCCCCTGGCATATCGACACCAGTGTCGCCTCCGAGGAAGATGACCGGGAATTTGCTAGTCGCCGCTTCCTCGCCAGCGCGGGCGCCTCAGCCCTTGCCCTGCTGGCGCTCGCCGTCACCTCGTGGCAGATTTTCGCCACCTATCAGCTCCGCAACGAGACTCAGTTCTGGGAGCACCAGATGGCGACCAACCAAAAGCTATTCTCGGAGCTGAGCTCCGCCGGCATCACCCTGCGCAAGCAAACCGAGATTTTCGACAAGGCCTACGAGCTCATGGCCGAGCCGTACACCCTTTCCGAGCTGTTGATGAACCTCGGGCGGACCGTGCCACCGCATGTGCGTATCGATAAAATCGATACGAGCGATACGCGCGTCGCCATCAGCGGCAACGTCCTGGAACCGGCCGAGGAGGCCAGCGGCACGCTCGGGCGCTACATGGACGATCTTCGCCGGCACCCGGGTGTCGGGCCGCTCTTTCCCCAGATGGCCATCACCACGCTGCAGCGCAAGACCGGCAGCGAAGAGATGATTTTCGAGCTCACCCTGCGCACCCGGCCCACACCATGAGCAGCCTCTTCGCCCAACTCATCGCGCTCATCCGCGTGCGCCCGTTCGTCTCGGGGTGCATCATTTTGACCGTGGCGCTCGCCGCGACCAACTTCTTCCTCTGGCGCGGCTATCGTGCCGCCACGGTGCGGTACGAGGACATGCGCCAACAAGGCGGGACCCTCCTCCGCACCCTCGCCAACCGCACGCGCATCGACTCCGATCTCGCCGCCCTGCGCACCGCCAATGGCCAGATCGCCGGCAACCTGATGGACGAGCAGAGCATGGAGGTAAACCTTGGTTACTTCTACCGCCTGGAGAAAGCGGCCAAGGTCCGCCTCGTCCGCCTCAACCAGCTCGCCGCTCCCGCCCCACTGCCAAACAGCCTCTTCAAGACCGTACAGTTCTCCATGCAGGTCAAGGGCACGTATCGCAACAGCATCGCCTTCATCCGTTCGCTCGAGACGGGCTCGCGCCTCCTCCGGATTCGGAGCGGCGCGGTGGAGCGCAGCAATCCCGACAACGGCGACATCCTGCTCGATCTCACCGTGGAAATCCTCGCCAAGCCATGAACTCATTTCGCCTCCCCGCCGGCTTGCTTTGTCCCGCGCTCGCCGTGGCTTGGCTGGCCAGCGCATCGCTAGCCGCAGGCGCCTCCGGGCCCACGCCGGAGAACTCCGCCAAGATGCAGCAGCGCATCGATCTCCTGCTCAAGCGCCGCCTGAAACTCGAGTCGCTCCCCGTCGATCCGCCCAACCCGTTTCAGGTCAACATGACGGGCAGCATCACGCGCGAGCCCGCGCGCGATGACAATTCTCCCCGCCCCGCCCGCATCGACGATATCGCGACCGCCAGCGGAGCCGCGAGTCCAGCCGGCCCGTCGAATATCGACATCCTCACCTCGATCGTGCCACGGCTGAAATTCGGCGGCATCATCGTCCAAAAAGACACCACCAAGGTCGTGATCAACGGCGTGCCGCGCCGCGAGGGCGACATGGTGCCCGCCGATTGGAACAACACCGTCGTCTACGTCAAAGTCCTCAAGCTGACCAATACCGACGTCGTGCTACGCTACAACGACGCGGATGCTAAACTGAGTTTCTGAGCCTCAGGCTACTGCACCGCGAAGATTCAAACGATATCGTCGCCGCTCGGCGCTCGACCTCCCGCGCTCAGCCCTTCACCTCACCGTACCAGCTTCTCCGCTAATTCTGGCAGCCCATTGATGTAGGCAAAGGCTTCCGCGCCGCGTACGACCTCGCGCGTCAGGGGTGCATTGGCATTCACAAAGAGACTCGCATAGATCGCCCCCTGAACATCCGGTTTTAAGTCCGCCCACTCGCGTTTCCGCATCGCGCCACCCTCTGCGAAATTGAGTGAGCGATTCGCATCCACGAACACGGTCCAAGTCTGGGGCGAAGCACCGAGTGAACGCACCAGCAGCGGCTTGGCCTTCGTGTAGCGGGAGAGTTCGGCCGGTGCCCACGCCTCGAGCGGGCGCAAGCTCTCGCGTGCCTTTAGCAGCATAGCCTGCTCGGCGGGCGTCGCATTGCTCGCGGGCTGCACCGTCGTGAGTTTGATGAAGTCGATCTCGGGCGCAGCGGCGACGGTCGCTGTCTTCGGTATTACAGTCGAGTCCGTGGGCCCGGTAACCGCGGTGTCGGCCGCGACGGGTTTCGGCGGTTCGGTGCGCAACGCCTGGTCGAGGGCCTGGAGGGTCTGCCGGCTCCCGGCGAGTTCCTGCTCGTGCTCCTGTCGCGCGCGAACGAGGAATACCACCACGGCCGCCGCGAGCAGCACCCCCGCCGCGGCCAGCACGATCGTGCGCACCGGCGCGGCGGTTTTCTTCTCCGGCACCACGGCGACCTTTGGCGCCATCGGCGGGACCGTCTTGGCTGCGGGCGCCTCCAGGAGCACGTGGTACATTTGCACCGCCTCCGCGATATTCTTCAGCTTGCGCGGCTCGAGGCGGATCACGTCGAGCTTCAGCTTGTTTTTCACCACGCCATAGACCACCTGCGAAATGCAAATCCCGCCGGCGCGCGCCTCAGTCTGCACCCGGGCCGCGACATTTACCCCATCACCCATCACGTCCCCTCCGCGCATGATGATCTCACCGACGTGGATGCCGATGCGATGTTTCAAGGCATCGGTATTGCCCGACTCGACCGCTTGGTCGGCAAAGTGCCGCTGCGTCTTCAAGGCCCACTCCACCGCCTGCACCGCGCTCGTGAAATACATCAGCAGGCCGTCGCCGGTCGACTTGATCACCGTGCCCGAGTGCATCGAGCTAAAGAGCCGCATGGTCAGAAAATCTTTCTCCAGCAGTGCGAGTGTGCTCGCCTCCGCCGTCTCCACGCGCGTGCTGAATCCCGCGACGTCGGAAAATACGATCGCCGCCAGCAATCGCTGCTCGGTGGGAGTGGAAGAAGGTGAAGGGATGGACATGACTCCGGCCAGACCTGCGCCGCGTCGACTCCTGGCCTTCGGCAAAGGGGATGCCGGGCAAAGTCGCAGCAGATAAGGCAGGTGTACCAAAGCAACTTACTAACGCAAAGCCGCTTTTAGGGGATTAACCCGTATCTCAACCAGCACCCATCCCGCCCCAAGGCCGTGCTCCGATCGATTTCAACGTCGTTCGCGGTCTGACCCGAGCCGACTACTGCCGCCAAGTCAGACCGGACCGGGTCAGCGTCCCCTTGAGCGCTTCCGCGCCGCGCTCCGTGCAGGTTCCGGCTTCTTCGTCGCCGTCGAGAAATGCAATGAACTCCAGCTTGGCCGCGCCGGCGGGCAACGACCAGTGACGTACGATCTCCAGGGCCGGGAGGGTTTTGGTCCCGAGGATATCCACCAAGGGAAAATCCATCACGCTGCCATATGCGCGATAGACGACCTCGGTACACACGAGCTTATCGGCGCTGAAAAAATCGAAGTCGAAGTCGTAGGGCTTGCCGGCGTGGCTAAAGGCCTGCGCGATCGCTTCCTTGATCTGTTCGGGGGTGGCGCGCGGCCGCAACACGCACACGGAATCGGAATCGCCGATGGAGTGCTCGGTGGTCGTGAAAATCACTCCCTCGCTTTGCGCCTCGATGATGGCCAACGCGTTCCCCGCCGCATCTCGGCGGGAAAAGCGTTCGAGCTGTTTCGCGACGCGCGGGTCGCGGTCGAGGCCGAGCGATTTTAGTTCATCGGCCGTGCCGACATAAAACGCGGCGTGCGGCCAGTAGCCGGGCAGAAATGCGTTTGAGAGAAACCAGTTATGGCGCTCGATCACAATATCGCCCGGGCGCAGGCGGCTGCGCAGCGCGGTGAGTTGCTCCGGCTTTACCAAGCCCGAGCCTTGGCGGGGCTCGCGAATCTTGGTGTCACCGATGAGGGTCGAGACCGCCGAGCTCGCGCGATACCAGCCGCCCCGCGTGAATTTTCCGATGTCCGCGACGGCAGTCTGGAGTTTGTAGCGAAGGAGTTTTTCGGAAAGCTGCGCGGTGTTTTCCCCGGCGATCGCGATGGCGCGATGGAAGCGCGCGTAGGGCTCGGCGTCGCGCAGACCGAGCGCGGACCATTGCGGCAAGGTGGCGTGATAGTTTTGCCAGCCGGCCTCCAGCCAGCGGCGGTGCGAGACGTGCGCGAGATTGGCGCGAATGGCATCGTAGGTGCCGGCAGGGAGGTCCCAGCGCGGCTCGGCTTCGTTGAGTTTACGAATCGCGACAGGGCGCCCATCAAACGAGCGCACGAAGCGCGCGGCGTAATCGTACGCGACGGCCGCGGCTGTGTAGTGCAGCAGCAAGGCGCGGAGGCGCGCGCGCTCGTCCGCGATCTCCGCGTGACGCTGATACGCCCACACGGTACGCAGGAGCGCGGTGCGATACGACAGATACGTGACGAGCATGCGCCGGATCTCCTCGTCGTCCTCGGGGCGGTAGAAGTTTTTCTCACCGCGGACGATGGCCGCGTCGAATTTGCGGAAGCGGGCCTCGAGGTCTTCGAGTCCGCCCAGCACCGCCGTCAGCGCGCGCTCATCGGCGGCGAGCCGCTCTTCAAGCACGGCGCCAGCCAGTTCCTGCAACGCCGGCGCATCCTGCCGCAGGAGTTCGATCGGGCGGTCGCGAAGAAGCCACGCACCGAGACTAATCGCCACGAGCGCGGTAAAGGCGCCGAGCGTCAGCGTCACCCACGCAGGCGGGCGATAGATGATGCTGGGCGTGCGCGGCGCGGCGGCGATGGCCACGGGTAGCTTCGCCTCGGTCGCGAACGCTTCCAGCAAACGCGCGATCTCCTGCTGCTCGCCGCGCAAGCGAACCGCCCGAGCGCGGTCGAGCACCAGACGGATCTCGGCGCGACGAAGCGGAAGCACAACCCGCCAGCGACGCCCGACTGCAATCGCGACCAGCCCCGCGAACGGCATCAACGCGACCCACGTCCACGCCACCCAAGGCAAAAAATACAGGCTCATGCGCCACCACACGAACGCATACCACGCCGCGTAAATCGGCAGGCTCAGCAGCAGGCGATGCAGCGCGATGACCATCTTTCCTTGGCCTGCGCTCCGACCCGCAATGAGCCGCACGAGACCATATGGCACGAGATGATGCAGCAGGCCGATCAAGCCCACGACCCCGCCGACGAGCATAGTCACCGCATCGCCCACTACGCCGCGCCACCATGCGAAGCCGCGCGGCGCAAACACCTGCGAATCCGCCGGCAGGCCCGCCGCCCGCAGCGCCGCCGCGTGACCAGCTACGCGTTGCGCCGCGACCGTCGCGCGCGCCGGGTCGGTGCGTTGAAAGAGATTAATCGCATCCGCGACGCGCTTGCGGCGATGCAGGGTCGCAAGCGAGGCCTTACGGCCGCCCGGCGCGGGCGGCAGCAGTCGCTCGACGTCGTCGAGCAGCGGCTCCCACGCGACATCGTCGAGGTGCGTCACGCCATGCCGCAGCCGCGCGCCGATCTCCTGCGTGAGCGTGCGCATCGCCAGATGCTCATCCCCCGCGTGCATGCGGAGCCAGCGCTCGGCGTCGATGGGGCGGCCGATCTTTATCCACACGGCCGAGCGGAAGCGCTCCTTGCGTTCGTAGTTGAGGCCGACCGGCACGACCCGGAGGCCGCGCGCTCCCGCCGTCACCGCCTGCATCGCGAGTCGCGCGGCGCCGGAGCGCACGAGCGCGAGCTGCACGGCATCGTGGCTTTTACCCTCCGGGAAAATTCCCATCACGCCCCCGGCGACCAGTTCCCGCGCGGCGACGGCGAGCGATTCCAGATTTTTCGAAACCTGCTTCGCATCATCGCTGCCCCGGTAAGCCGGCACCATCCCCAGCGCCCGCATCACTCCTCCGAAGACCGGCACCTCAAAGAGCGGGGCCTTGGCCAAGAGTTTCACGGGCCTCCCCGCCGCGATCCCGAGCAGCACGGGATCGATCAGGGAATTAGCGTGATTCGCCACGAGCAGCACCGGGCCGTCGCGAGGGATGAGCTGCGCGCCCGTCACCTCAATCCGCGGGTAGTAGAACTTGACCAACCCACGCACGAGCCCGCGTAAGACGCCGGTATTTTCTTTCGATGGCATGAGCTGGAAGCGGGGAGCACAACCCACCGCGCGGCCCTACGCAAGTGCCGCGCCACTGCCGCGCGCCTCGGATTGCCAACGCCCCAGCGAACCGTTCTGCTCCACCCATGGCCACGCTTCTCCTCTTCGCGCCGCTCTTCCTCGTGTTCGAGGTCGTGCAGCTCGTTCTGAGTGAGCGTTACCTCGGGATTAAGCAGATCGCCCGTGGCGCCGATCCGCGCACGCTCGGGCTGGGTGAGGTGCTGGCATTTTTTTGGACGATGACGATCATTAGCTACTGGCTGTGGATGGTCGCGCTGCTGTTTCTGCCCCTAGGGCGAACTCACGGACTGGGCCTGCTCGCGATTTCCGCAATCGGCTTTTCCATTCGGCGTGGCAATCCCATGAAGTGGATCCTGGTCATCCTCACCTTCGAGGGCGCGATTCGGGTGGGATTTCTTATCTCGTTGTGTGCCATGGTTTGGAGGCGTATCTAACGCCAGCTTAGGTAGAATACCAGTTCCACTAGGTACCAGACCCTAATCGCATCTGGCCACCGGTTAGGGCAATTCGGGATTTTTGCGCCTCCAGATTTAGGTCGCTCAGGCCCGAGCAACGCGTAAATCGCTTGAATTAGGCATCATGCGAACTAGGTAACACTACCTAGCCAAAATTCGTAGCGGTACCGATGCGGGCGATGACTAGTTAATATACCCTAGTCGCACCACAAGGAAATCACCCATGAAAAACCGCGTTACCTCCGTTCTTGTCGCTTTCCTCGGCCTCGCCGCCTTTGCCCAGCCCACTTTTGCCGCTTCCAAGAAAGAAACCGCTGCCGCTAAGACGGCCGCCCTCGTGGCTGCTCTGCAGTCCGTGAGCCCCGATCCGCTCGGTGGCCGCCTCGGTCTCGCTGCCACGGGCCCACGCACGGAGGCCGCTCCGGTCGCCACCGCCGCGACGTCCAGCAAGGGAGTCACCAGCTTTGACATGGATCAGCGCGCGTACGTCATCTGGAAAAGCTCGCTGAAGTCCTAAGCGCTCGCGCCTTACCTCTTCATGCGCTCCGCCTTCCTCGCTGCGGCGCTACTCTTGTTCGCCGCACCGGCCGCGTACGCCCTCCCGAGCGCGGAGCAAATCGCGACGGCCTTCAAAGCGATCGACACCTCGGCCAACGATGCGATCAGCCCAGGGGAATGGGACGCCGCGTCCTTTGCCCTTTTTCGCGCCGCCGATAAGAACAATAACAACTTCATCGACCCAGATGAATTGAAGGGCAGCACTATCGCCCAGGATACCTTCCTCCGCGCCGACACCGACCGCGATGGCCGCCTCAGCGTGAAAGAATTCATGGAGTTGCGCCGCTCCATCTTCCAAATCGCCGACATCGATCGCAACGAGTACCTGACTTACATCGAGTTTGAGTTGCTCATCCTCATGGAACAGGTCGGCTGGAATGACCGGAACAGGAATGGCCGCATCGAGCTTTCCGAGCTGAGCGATTCCCTCCGCCATGCGTTCGATGACCTCGATACCGACATGGACCGCAACCTCACCCCTGTCGAAGCTGCCTACATGAAGCCCGAGAACTTCAAGAAGTTCGACGCCGACCACGACGGCAAACTCAGCATTCAGGAGTACATCAACGGCTACCGCGCCGAGCTGATCTAGGGTCGGATTCGCTAGCTCTGAAACCGCCGCGTCGTTGGCGAAAATGTCTCGGCCTTTGGCGCCGGCTCGGCGAAGGACTTGCTAAAAAAATCCTGCGCCGCCGCGATAAACTTAGAGTACCGGGTGTAGTCACCCGCCCACGAGTTGGGCACGCAGACCCGCTTGATGACACCTTTGCCGACCTTGTCCGGCGCCGAGGCGTCGGGCATCAATTCCATCGAAAACTTCGGGTCATTCGTATGGACGACGTAGTGACGGGAGCCGCCGCCCCCCTCACGCTCTATCCGCAAGAAATGGGGAAATTCCATTTGGTTAAAAGAGACCATGGCACAGCTCTCCCCGGAAGGAAACTCAAAACCCCGGTACCACTCCGGGATTGAAAAGTCCCCCGCTCCGTCGCACAAGAATCCAGCCGTAACGCGTCGCCGGATTGTGGGAGGACGACGCACCGGCGGCTTCGCCGCATTTATCACATGCCCTCTGACCAGACCCCGAAACTGCCGACGTGGCTCTTCATCGTCTTCAACCTCGCCTGCCTCGGCCTCGCCTTCCTGATCGGCGCGCGTAGTGCACGCCCGCTTTCGGAGATCACAACCCTCTTGATCGTGCTGTGCGTTGCCGCCGGCGGATTCATCGGGCTTGTGCCGATCATCCTCTCCTACGAGCGTCAGAAAAACGAAACCCTCGATGACCGCCAGCGGGCTCTGGAAGCCCTCTCGCGCACCGTCGCCTCCTCCGCCGAACAGATCAGCATCGCCGCCACCGGGCTCAACGGCATCGCCGAGCTCTCCCTCAAAAATCTGCGCAACGCCGAGCACCTGCCCGAGCGCCTGCAGGAAAAAATCGCTCAGTTCCAAGCCACGGTCGCGGCCGCCAGCACCGCGCTTTCGACCGCGAGCGATACCGAAAAGGAAGAACTCGAAAAGGAACTGACCGCCCTCCGCACGAGTGAAAGCGAGCGCCTCGAAAGCATCTCCGACAAGATCGCGAAGTCCGCCGCAGAGTGGACCAAGCTCGAGGCCGCCACGCAGAAAAACCTTTCCGATTCCAAGGCCATCGTCGAGCAGGCCGCCACCGACGCCCTCGCAAAACTCTCCGCCACCACCGCCGCGTCCGTCACCCAAGCCACCAGCGACGCCTCCGCCACGCTCGCCGCCTCCAGCCTCGCGGCCACGCAAGCCATCGCCGCCGCCGCCGCCCAGGCCGAGCAAAGCATCGCCGCCGCCCTGGCGCTCTCACAGGAAAACTTCTCCACCGCGCAAGCGACCGCCGCCACCGAAGCCCTGGGCAAGCTCTCCGCCTCCAACGCCGCCCTTGCCGCCAAGGCCGAAGAGAGCTTCACCGCCGCCGCCACGCAGTCGCAGGAAAACTTTGTCGCCGCGCAAACCCGCGCCGCCGCCGAAATCGACGCCAAGGTCACCGCCGCGATCGAGCGGCTCGAGCGAGCCATCGAGGCCGCCGCAGCGAAGGCCGCAGCAATGATTCCAGTGGCCCCACCCACTCCTCCTGCCCCGGCCATCGTCGAGCCCACCGCCGCCGAGCCCTTTGCCTTTCCCGCCGAGTCCGCGCCGGCATCGCTCGAGGCTGCGGAAAAAGTCGCCCCTGTCGCCGAGCCCACCGCCGCTCATCCGCCCAAACGCCCGCGCAAGCCACGCCGCGAACATCCCGCGCCCGAAGAAACTCCCGTCGTGCCGCTCCCGGCCCCGGTGCCCGCTCTGGTCGAGGAAACTCCGCTCGCCCCTCTCGCCGAGTCAGAAGCCATTCCCGCTCCGGCCATTTCCGCCGAGCCCGAAGCAGCCCCTGCGCCCGAACCCCAGAGCCTCGAGCCCGCGCCCATTCCCGCCGCAGCCATCGCCGAAGTCGCGCCCGTCGCGCCACAGACCAGCGATCCCTTTGCCGAAACCTCCACGCCGGCGGCCGAAGCACCCGCCCCCACGCCTACGCCCGAGTCGGCCGCCGAGCCCACTATCGAAACCGCTCCGGCCCCAGCCGTCGCGTCCTTCGAAACTCCGCCAGAGGTAGTCGAGTCCACTCCCCCTCCCGCCGCCGAAGCGCCCGCCCCCGTCGAATCGTTCACCCCCGCGCCGGAGCCCGAGCCCGCCCCCTCCCCTGCGCCAGCACCCGAACCCATCGCCGAAGCTCCGACCCCTGAGCCCGAGCCCGCTCCCCTCACCGAGGCGACTCCGGTCGCAGACGAACCTGCTCCCGTTGAATCCGCCGAGCCTATCATCGAATCGGCGCCGGAGCCCACGGAAGAGCCCACCACCTCCGTCGTTCCCGCTGACACCGAACCCGAGCCCACCGCCACCCTTTCCAGCGAACCGGAACCCACGACCGCCGTTTCCAGCGAAACGGAAGCCGACCACGAGGAAGAGGACGCAGCCGAGGAGACCTCGACACCCACGCCCCAGCGCGCCGCGAAGTCCCCCGAGCCGGAGCCCGAACCCGAGCCCAGCCTCGGTCTCGACCTCGACGACACCCCCGCGCCCCAAAGCGCCGAGATGGCCGAGCGCGTTCTCACTTCCGATGGTGCTACCCGCCTCATCGTCACCGCCTACATCGGCATCGGCAACCGCCTCTTCATCCGCGGCGACGGCCCCGGCCTGAGTTGGGAAAAGGGCGTGCCACTCCAATTCGTCTCCATCGGCAAGTGGCGCTGGGAAACCCCCGACGCCACCGCGCCCGTGCAGTTCAAACTCTACAAAAACGACACAGTGGAGTGCACCGCCCTCGGTATCCAAACTCTGGATTCAGGCCACCTGCTCGAGGCCACCGCCTCGTTCTGATCCCACTTGGGAGCGCGGCCCGCTGGCCCGCCCCCACTACTCTTTCTCTTTCCTCTTTATCTTTCTCTTTCGTCAGGAAAAACGAGTCCACAGCCCGCCCGCCAAACCACCTCCGCATCAATAATGCGGCGGCCGTTCGTCCGGCATGGAGTCGCCCTCGCTGCCGCCGGGTCCGCTTGCGCGATTATCACTGGTCTCGCGGATCGCTTTCATCTCCCGCTTCAGGCGGTCGATATCGTCGGCCATTTCGAGCATGGCCTTGTCCTGCTCGGTGACGTGGCGCTCGAGGTAGGCGATTTTCTCCTCGAGCCGTCGGATGCTCTCAGTGCTGTCGTTCAATGGTCGGAGTCGGGCGGGGCGCGCTCGCGGCCGCCGCGTCGGCTTTGATTTTCTCGATCTCCGGGACCACCACATGCGTATAACAATCGGGGCACACCGAGTGGCTAAATTCACTGCCCGTGCGCTCGTTGATATAGCCCTCCATCTGCTGCCAATAGTTTTGGTCGTCGCGGATTTTTTTGCAGTACGAACAGATCGGCAGCAGTTCCTCGAGTTGGCGGACTTGCGTCGTGTAATGCAGGATGCGCTCGGCGACGCGCAGGCGCGTCCACAGTTCGGTGAGATCGAGCGGCTTGGTAAGAAAATCGTCCACGCCCGCCTCGGCGGAGGCGCGCTGGTTTTCCTCCGTGGCATCACGGCTCGAAAGCAAAATGAAGTACGTGTAGTCTTTGCCCGGCCGGGCGCGGATGCGGCGGCAGAGATCGAGTCCATCCGCCCGTGGCATCATCCAATCGCTCACCACCACCCGGACCGGCTCGGCTTGGAGTTTTTCCCACGCCTCTTCGCCATCCGCCGCCTCGATCACGTCGTGCTTTAGCCGCCGCAACGCCTTGCGGAGCACGGCGCGGGAAACGGCATCATCTTCAACGGCGAGGATCTTCACGTTGGGGAAGGTCTCAGGTCACTTTCTCGCCGTGGCATTCGCAATCATTAAACACGATAAATCATCCGAGCGCAGCCTGCAATTCGCCCGATTCCGTGATCGGGGCCCGGCAGGTATACTCTTCGCATAAATAGGCAGTCGCCCGGCCTTCGCGCTTCGTGACACTTGCCAGCCAGGGAGCGCGAGCCGACCACCAGGTGCGGTCGCTTTCACTCGTGATCGCGAGCACGGTCCGGCGTGGCCCCAATCGCTCGTGCAGCCCGGCCGCCAGGGCGCGAAAATCATCCGCCGACGGGTCGCCCACCAACACCGCATGACGTGGCGGTTCCAGCGCCAGCTCCAACGCGCAAAGCATTTGCGGCATACCCTGAGGCGTATGGGTCCATTGCGCGCGGAACGCCTCGATGCAGCGCTCGCCCCGCTCGGCGCGGGCTCGGTCGTGAAAGAGGGCCGCCAGTCGCAGCAGGTTCATCGCGGCCACGGAACTCGGGGCCGGCTCGGCGCCGTCGTAGTCCTCGCGCAGTCGGAGCACGATGCTGGGGTCGCCCGCCGCGGAATTGAAATAGCCGCCGCGCGCCTCATCCCAAAAGAGTTCGTCCATTTTCATCTGCAGCGATTCCGCCCACTGCAGCCATCGCAGGTCAAAAGTAGCCTCATAAAGATCGAGGAGACCTTGAATAAAATACGCGTAGTCCTCGGCGAAGCCTTCCGCCGCGCCCCGGCCTTCGCGCCACGAGCGATAGAGCAGTCCGCGGGTCGCATCGTACAATTCGCGCTGGACGAACTCCGTCGCGCGAATCGCCGCCGCGAGATAGCGCTCGCGCTCCGCTTTTTCATCGGGCGCGCCAAAGACCTGCGCGGCTCGCGCGAGCGCGGAGATCATGAGGCCGTTGTTGGCCGTTACGACTTTGTCGTCGAGCAACGGACGCGGCCGCGATGCCCGCGCCACGCGGAGTTTTTGCAGCGCCCGCACCAGCCGTTCACTCGCCACTTCGGGCTCGAGCGAAAACGCCTTCGCCGTCTCCATCAACGAGCGCCGCTGCATCAAAATGTTCTTTCCGCGAAACTCGCTGTGCGGATCGAGTTGCGCGGCGACATTACCCGGTTCCGCCACCCCGAAATGCGCCGCGACGAAGGGTGCGTCGTCGCCGAGCAACGTCCGCAATTCTTCCGCCGTCCAGACATAAAACGCCCCTTCCGCGTGCTCCGGCTTGCCGTGCGCCACGACTGAATCCGCGTCCTCCGCGGTGAAAAATCCACCCGCCGGCCCGGTGAGGTCGCGCAGCACGTAGTCGAAAATATCCCGCACCATCCACGCAAAGCGCTCATCGCCCGTGGCCTGTCGCGCCTCGAGGCAGTTGATCGCGATCTGCGCCTGATCGTAGAGCATCTTTTCGAAGTGCGGGACGAACCACGCCTCATCCACCGAGTAACGGTGATACCCGCCGCCCACATGGTCGTGCAGGCCACCATACGCCATCGCGCGCAGCGTGGAGGCCGCGAGGCGCACCGCCTCCACTCCCACCTCGCTCTTCACGCCCTGAATGCCGGCGACGCGAAACAGGAAATTGAGATTCGAGGCGCGCGGGAATTTGGGCGCGCCGCCGAAACCACCGTTCGCCGCATCAAACGCTTCATAGAAATACTGAAAGCATTTCTCAAACGCCTCGCCGCCCGCGATCACGAGCGACTTCTCGCCGGCCTCACCCGCATTGGCACCGGTTGCCTCCGCGTTCGTCGACTTATCGCCGTTGTGATACTCCCGCAGCGTGCCGAGCACGCGCTCACTTTCGGCAATGAGTTTGTCGCGCTCGTTCTCCCAGCCGCGCGCGATCGCCTGTAGGATCGCCGGAAAACCCGGTCGACCATGGCGATCCTCCGGCGGAAAATAAGTGCCGCCATAAAAGGGCTTCAGCTCCGGCGTGAGCCACGCGCTGAGCGGCCAGCCGCCATGCCCCGTGAGCGCCTGCACGTAGGCCATGTAAACCTTATCCACATCAGGTCGCTCCTCGCGGTCGACTTTGATGGAGACAAAATACCGGTTGAGAATCTCCGCCACCGCGGGGTTTTCGAACGACTCGTGCGCCATCACATGACACCAGTGACACGTCGAGTAACCGATGCTCAGGAAGATCGGCTTCTGCTCGGCGCGCGCCTTGGCAAAGGCCGCTTCGCCCCACGGCAGCCAGTCCACCGGATTGTCGACGTGCTGCAGGAGATAAGGGGATTTCTCGGTGGCAAGGGCGTTGGGCATGCGAACCACTACAGGGGCGCAACTCCCGCGAAAAGGGAAGCCCGCAGCGCAGATTACGCGAGGCCACACGAATCTCCTCGGCAGTTCCAGAGAAGACCCGCCCGCCAGGTAGGCCGCCTGCTCGCAGGCGCTCGTGCGACAACATACAAGCGCGATCAGGACCCTGGTTCGAACAAGTCGGTGTGGAAACAAAAAGCCGCACCCGTGAGGTGCGGCTTTGAAAGCTTAAACTCGATGCGGGCGTTTATTTCCCCAGCACCCAGTTGAAGATCAGCGGCGCCACAATCGTCGCATCGCTCTCGACGATGAATTTCGGCGTGGAGCCCGCGAGCTTGCCCCAGGTGATCTTCTCGTTCGGCACGGCGCCGGAGTAGCTGCCATAGCTCGTGGTGGAGTCGCTGATCTGCGCGAAGTAGCCCCAAAGCGGGACGCCCGTGCGCTGGAGATCCTGGTGGAGCATCGGCACGACGCAGATCGGGAAATCGCCCGCGATACCGCCGCCGATTTGGAAGAAGCCGATGGAGCCCTCGCCGTTGCGGAGCTTCTTCGCGGTCTTCGTGTACCACTCGGCAAGCCAGGTCATGTACTCGATGCCGGTGCGGACAGTATGCACGTTCTTGATCTCACCGGTCACGCAGCGGCCGGCGTACATGTTACCGAGGGTCGCGTCTTCCCAACCCGGCACGATGATCGGCAGATCCTTTTCGCACGCGGCGAGCATCCAGGAATTCTTCGGGTCGATCTGATAGCTCTTCTCCAGCTTTTTAGAGCGGAGAATCTTGTACATGAACTCGTGCGGGAAATAGCGCTCGCCCGCCTGGTCGGCCTTGGTCCACTCGTCGGCGACGACCGCCTCGATGCGGCGCATGGCCTCCATCTCGGGGATGCAGGTATCGGTCACGCGATTCATGTGTCGGCTAAGCAGTTCCACCTCGTCCTCGGCGGTGAGATGACGATAGTGCGGCACGCGCTCGTAGTAGTCGTGCGCGACGAGGTTAAAAATATCCTCCTCGAGATTCGCGCCCGTGCACACGATGGCGTGGACCTTGTCGGCGCGGATCATCTCGGCGAGCGAGATGCCGAGCTCGGCCGTCGACATCGCGCCTGCGAGGGTCACGAGCATTTTGCCGCCGGCAGCAAGGTGGGTCTCGTAGCCCTTGGCCGCATCCACGAGGGCCGCGGCATTGAAGTGCCGGTAGTGATGCGCGATAAATTGGGAGATCGGTCCCTTCTTCGCGGCGAGCGCGGCGTTGACGGCCTCGGGTTTTACTTTGGCTTTCTTGGCTTTCATGTGTGCGCAGGAAATTGCGCCGCGGTGTGCCGCTGCGCCACACAAAAAACCGTCGCCTCGTACGCCGCGCTCGTTTCTCGTCTCCTTTCCCTGTCATGCTCGCCTCGTTTCTCGCCGCCTTCTTCTTCGCGCTCAGCTCCACCTGCGCGAGTTACAACGTGCGTGCCAACGGCCAGGCCCTCGCCAACCTCGGCCGTTTGGCCGTAGCGGCGGTGCTGCTGGGGCTCTTCGCCCACACGTTCGGCCACGGCTTCGAAAGTGTGAGCGCGCGGTGGTTTTTCCTCAGCGGCATCATCGGCATGGGTATCGGCGATCTCGGCGTCTACGCCGCGCTGCCGCTCCTTGGCTCGCGACTCACCGTACTCATCACGCAATGCCTCGCCGCCCCGCTCGCCGCGCTCGGCGAATGGCTCTGGCTCGGCACCCGCCTGACCGGTACCCAGGTCCTTTGGGGCGTCGTGATCCTCTCCGGCGTCGCCATCGCCCTCATCCCGAGCAAGGCCAGCCCGGCCAAGGTCAAGGTGCGCCCCATCGGCTTTCTCTTCGGCTTCATCGCCGCCTGCGGCCAAGGCTTCGGGGCGCTCGTCAGCCGGAAAGGCGTGATCGTCGCCGAGGCCGCCGGCGAAGCGGCACACAATCCCACCTTCGGCATCAACGCCGCGTATCAACGCATCCTCGCGGGCCTCGTCTTCGTCGCGGTCTGGTTTTTCGTGTTACGATTGCTCAACAAATTTCCGAAGCGCCCGAATCCGCACCCCAACGACGTCGGAATCACGCCGCTTGGCCGTTTTGGCCGCATCGTCGCCAGTGCGCTCGCGGGCCCCGTCTTCGGCGTCGGCTGCTATCAGTGGGCGCTCGCCACCACCCCCACGGGCCTCGTCCTGCCCATCGCGGCCACGACGCCGCTCTTCTCCATCCCCATCGCCTACTGGGTGGAGGGAGACCGCCCGCGGAAGCGCGCCATCGCCGGCAGCGTCGTGGCGGTGGCCGGCTGCATCGCCCTCACCCTGAGCCGCTAGCGCAGCGGCTGAGCCGATAGTCTAGAGCTAAGAGCCGGCACAGAAACGTAACCGAGACTGGGCAGAGACCCAACGCCGTTCTTGCTCTCAGCTCTAGCCTCTCCGCTCTCAGCTTTCCGTCCCCTCAGCTTTCCACTCCCCGCCCTTGACGCCCCACCCCGGCATCGTGTTTGCTGTTGGGTTCCGATGCTCACCATCGCCGACGTCTCTAAGTCTTACGGTACACGCGAATTGTTTTCCGACGTGTCGCTCTTCATTGCGCGCACGGATCGCCTCGGTCTGATCGGGCCTAACGGCGCGGGCAAGTCCACGCTCTTCGGCCTCATCCTCGGTGAGGAGAAGCCCGACACCGGCACCATCGAGTGGGAGCGCGGGGCGGACTTCGGCTTTCTCCCGCAGGAAAGCGCGCCCGCCGGCGACGAGACCATCATCCACATCGCCACCAGCGGCAAGAAGCTCGAGCCCGATGAGGATGATTGGGATATCGACTACACCCTCGAGCCGCGCGCCCGCAAAATCCTCGCCGGCCTCGGCTTCAAGGAAGGCGACGCCGAGAAGCTCGCGAAAACTTTTTCGGGCGGCTGGGTGATGCGCGCCCACCTCGCGCGCCTCCTCGTGGCCGAGCCCGCGCTGCTCCTCCTCGACGAGCCGACCAACCATCTCGATCTCGAAGCGCTGCTCTGGTTTCAAGACTACCTCACGCGCTATCCGGGCGGCCTCGTCGTCATCTCGCACGATCGCGCCTTCCTCAACGCGCTCTGCACCGGCATGCTCGAGCTCCGCGCCGGCACGCTCCACTATTACCACGGCAACTACGACAACTACCTGACCGAAAAGGAAGCGCGCAAAGAACAGCAAGCCGCGGCCTTTAAAAATCAGCAGCGCGAAATCGCCCACCTCCAAGTCTTCGTCGACCGCTTCGGCGCCAAGGCCTCGATGGCCTCTCGCGCGAAATCGAAGGAAAAGCAAATCGAGCGTCTCAAGGAAGCCGCCGTCGAGGAGCCCACCGAAGAGCTGCGCAAGATGAACTTCAAGTTCCCGCAGCCCCCGCGCTCTGGCCTGAAGGTCATCGAGCTCGAGCATATCCAGCAAGCCTACGGCAATCACGTCGTCTACAAAGATCTCAATTTCGTGGCCGAGCGCGGCCAGCGCATCGTCCTCGTCGGCCCCAACGGCGCAGGCAAATCCACATTGCTCAAAATTCTGGCCGGCGTGATCCCGACCCAGGGCGGCACGCGCGAGCTGGGCATGAATGTCGTCCCCGGTTACTTCGCCCAGAACCGCCTCGACAACCTCGATGCCAACGCGACGGTGTTTGAGAACGTGATGTCGCTTCGCACGGTGGAGAATCAGCTCACCGAGCAGCAGGCGCGCGCGATTCTCGGCGCTTTCCTCTTCCGCAAGGACGATGTGCACAAGCCCATCTCCGTGCTCTCCGGCGGTGAAAAATCCCGCCTCGCCCTCGCCCGCCTCCTCGTGAAGCCGCCGAATCTCCTCCTCATGGACGAGCCGACGACTCACTTGGATATCCAGTCGATCGACTCGCTTGTCCACGCGCTCAAGAATTACGAGGGTACGCTGATCTTCATCAGTCACGACGTTCACTTCATCCGCGCTCTCGCGGAGACGGTGCTCCACGT
This sequence comes from Opitutaceae bacterium, assembly GCA_965227745.1. GTDB lineage: Bacteria > Verrucomicrobiota > Verrucomicrobiia > Opitutales > Opitutaceae > GAS368. Next base: position 3,665,919 of record OZ245769.1, read on the forward strand.
CCACAGTGGTCGCCTCACACCCTACGCGGGCAATTACGACTACTACCTGGAAAAGTCCAAGTCGGGTGACGCCCGCGCCGCCCTCACCGCCGGCTTCACCGACGCTCGCCCGAAGCAGGCCGCCGCCGCGCCGAAAGCCGCCGCCGCTCCCGCCGCCCCTGCCGGGAAAAAAGCCACGCCCAACGAGATCCGGAAATTCCGCGAGCATGTCGGTCAGCTGGAAAAGAAAGTCGCGGACCTAGAGATCAAGCAGTCGGAAATCACCTCCGCCCTCGAGGCCCCCGAGACCTACGCCGACAAGGGTAAATTTCACCACCTCAATAAAGAGCTGAGCACCGTCGTCGATCAGATCAACACGGCCACCGCCGAGTGGGAACAGGCCGCGACGAAGTTAGCCGAGATGGAGAAGTAAGTGGGAGAGCGAGCCGCTAGACCGCTCTCCATCAGAATCGTCTTGGTAACCGCGAGCGCCAACGAGTGGACTGCGCGTGTCTCAACCGTTCGCTCTCACTCGTGCCAACCCGACGCTACGACCCCTCCGCCTTCGCACTCTTCGGTACTTTCTTCGCCGGCGTATTTTCGGGTCCGGGTTTGCTGTCCAGCTTGTGCTGCAGCGGCTCGATAAATGCGTGGCGCACGAGGGTCTTGATTGTCTCCCACGTGCCGACTGAGGTCGTACCGAACTCGCCCTGAAAAGGCACGCGAGTCGCGACATCATCCTTCTTGTGGTTCTTGAAGACCCACGCGAAACCGCGCACGACCGTCTCCCAAATTTCCTGACCGAACGGGGTTTTGTCGCCGGGGCGCTCCCTAAAATCGACATTCTCGAAGAACGGCTTGAAGTACCCGTTGTACTTGCCGTTGCGCGCGGTCATTTCGACATATCCGTTGAAGGTCCCTGCGCTCACATCGACATTCGCATAGGCGCGGAGAAAATCATTCAACGCCGGCATCGCGACACTTTCCACCTGGAGTTTGAGTAAAAAGTGGGGGGACAGCGCAAGTGGTTCGAGGTCCGCGTTGATCGCAAGCTTGCCGGTGCCGATCGTCTCGCCGGACACCGTAATCTTCGCGGGAAACTCTTCCTTCGCCTCGTCTTGGCGGTTTCGCAACCCCGTCGCGAGGGCTTCCATATGAGCAACGCGCAAATCGACCTTCGGCTTCATCCCTTCATTGATGTAGCGCAACTGCCCGTCACGGATGCGGAGGTTGGTGATATCGATGGGAAAAATATCTTGGATGACGTCCTGCCAGCGGTGATCCGTCTCCATCTGGCTAGTCGTCGCCGAAGGCGCATCGACGAACGTGATCGATGGCCGGATGATATCGATGTCGCTAACGAGCTTCCCATGAAACAGCTCCCGCCACGCGATGGAAAAATCGATATGCTCCGCGCGCACGAAGGGCTCTTTCACCGCGCCGTTCCGCTTTTGAACGACGAGTCCATCGATCGTGTAGCCGCCGCGGTAGAGGCTCACCCCGACATTATCCACCCAGCCGCTGTACTCGGGAATTTTTTCGAGACGACGATTGATCGCTTCCTTGATCGCATAGGGCATCGCGATCCGCGCCGCGACGAGGAGTATCACCAACCCGCCGACCACATAGACCACCCAACGCGAACGACGCCAGACGCGCTGTCCGAAAGACAGCTTCGCGTGAGAGGGGCGCGGGGCACTCATAGTGGGCTTGGACAGCCCGGCGCACCCCAAAGTTCGCCTACCCGCGTAAAAGCCTAGCCAATTATCTCCTCGATCAAGGGAACCGGCTTCGTCGCAGTGCTCCCGATCACAATCGCTTTGCTCAACATGGCCTTGGCTTCCGCGAGCGCCGCCCGATCATTGGCATGGATTACGCCCAAGGGCGCGCCCGCCGTCACGCGTTCGCCGATCTTGACCAGTTCTCCGATCCCGACCGCGGGATCGATCTTGTACTCGGCCCTCGCGCGTCCCGCGCCGAGTCGCAGCGCCGCGAGGGCCACGCCCATCGCGTCGACCTCGTTTACAAATCCGTCCGTCTCGGCACGGAGGGGCTCTTTGAATTTTGCCTGGGGCAGACGCGAAGACTCATCTGCCACGCGCGCATCGCCACCTTGGGCGGAAACCAGATCTTGGAATTTCGCGAGCGCGAGGCCACTCGCGATGCTGCTCTCCAGTTTGGCGCGCGCCTCTTCTTTCGTCTTCGCCACTTTGGCCAGTAGCAGCATCTGCTCACCCAGGGCATAAGTGACCTCCATCGTGTCCGCCGGGCCGCGTCCGCGCAGGCAGTCGATCGATTCGGCGACTTCCAAAGAATTTCCGACCGCGCGGCCCAGCGGCTCCTCCATCGCGGTGAGTATGGCGCGCGTGGGCTTGCCCATCGCGACTGCCACGGAGACGAGGGCTGTGGCGAGTTCACGCGCCTTCGCCTTGTCTTTCATAAAGGCGCCGCGACCGAACTTCACATCGAGCACGAGCACGTCGATGCCCTCGGCGAGTTTCTTGGAAAGGATGCTGCCGCAGATGAGCGGGATGCTCTCGACGGTCGCCGTCACATCGCGCAGCGCATAGAGTTTCTTGTCTGCCGGCGCGAGGTCTGCGGTCTGACCGATCAGCGCGAGGCCAAACTTCTCCAACTGCGCGCGATACGCATCGAGTGAGAGATTCACGCTGAAGCCGGGGATCGACTCCAGCTTGTCGAGCGTGCCGCCCGTGTGGCCGAGGCCGCGCCCCGAGATCATGGGCACCACGACACCACAGGCCGCGATCATCGGCGCGAGGTGGAGCGAAACTTTGTCCCCCACGCCACCGGTGGAATGTTTGTCGGCTTTGGGCAGGCGAATCCTCGAAAGGTCCGCCACCACGCCCGAGTGCATCATCGCCTCGGTATAGTGCGCCGTCTCCTCCGGCGTCATCCCGCGCCACACGATCGCCATCAGCATCGCACTGAGTTGATAATCCGCCCACGAGCCGTCGGTCGCACCGCGCACAAACGCCCCGATCTCCTCACGCGTTAGCGGGTGGGCGTCTCGTTTGCGGGCGATGATGTGTTGGGGAAACATGCCCCACCGTCTCAGGCCGTGGCTTCGCGCGCAAATCCGTAAGCGCGCTCCACTTTCGCGATGCGCACCTCATAGGCGTCGTACCACGCCTCGCGACCACCGCGCTGCGCTTTCTCGTGCTCGGTGTCGCGTTTCCAAGCGAGGATCGTCGCCTCATCGCGCCAGTAGCTCACGGTGATGCCGACGCCATCGTCGCCCCGCGCGCTCTCGATACCGAGGAACCCCGCATAACGTGACCCGAGGTCGACCATGCGCTGCGCCATCGCGCCATAGCCATGGTCACCCGGCATTCGTTTCGAAGTGAAAATCACCGCGTAGTACGGCGGCGACGGCGTGCGCGCGAGAGCGCCGGGCGCGCTCACGACGCGGCCTTCCTCAGCACGAGCATCGAGCCGCTGCCGATGAAAAATTCGTAGTCGACCCGCACGAGTTCACTCTCGATGCCGCCGGCCTTTAGTTCGCGCCGCAGCGCCGCGAGCTTCGGGTAGGGCTTGCCGTCGGCACCGCACACAGGGTGGATGCGCACTTCGCCCGCGCTCACCCGCGCCAGCTCGCGGCAGGCCGCGACGTGCCATTCGAAGTCGAAGCGCTTGGCGTAGAGAAAGAGCAGATGCGCACACAGCACGAGGTCGAATGAGTCATCGAAAAACGGCAGCCGCGGCAACGATCCACCGACATACCGCCCGTGCACGAAGTGCGCCGCGTAGTCCGCGAGGAAACGCTGCGCCGCGATCTTCCGGTCTTCCTCCGCCGCGTCGAGCGAGGGAAACGACTTCAGCCGAAACAGCGAGGGCTTGGCCCTCATCTGCGAAAACATCCGCGCGTAATCGAGCTGCACATGCGTCGCTAGCGAATCCACCGAGCAGCCATACATCGGATCGACCGCCACCGCATCGATGCCGCGCGCGCAGGCTTCGGCGACGAACGACGAAGGGCCGGCGGCGACATCGAGCACGTCTTTCCGGCGCAGCGCCGGCAAATCGAGCGCGAAGAACTGCGCATACTCGGCGAGCGTTCGGCCAAAAAATGAGACCGAGGGTAGCTCGATCTGCGGGGTTGTGGTTTGCGAGGACGAGACTGATGACGAAAACGACGACCGCGCTAAAGTGGCGGACGACGGAGGCGGAGCAGTGAGCGTTGGCATGAGGAGGAGGAGGGAGGAGCGGTTACGGAGGCATGGGAAAATCGGAAAATAAAAAAACCCGACTCGCGTGAGTCGGGCTTGGCGGATGTCAGTACGGTTTAGTTTTTTAACCGGGGCGCTTCAGAGGTGAGCGCATGACCATCGTCGCCAAGCCGACCCATGCCAGCGTGCACGTTTCGTTACCGTCATAGCGACGGTAGCGGACATAGCGACGGAGGTGGCGGACGAAATCATTGGGCTACGGGATGAGCAGGACCCACGGCCAGCGCAAGCCGATTTTTAATCACTCGCTCCGCCTCCACTTATTTTTTCGAGGCAAAGACCGAACGCGCCATGTCGAACGGCGCGCGCGTAAAGCGCGTCATCGCCGACTGCGGCGCCTCGACGGCGGCGGCCGGCATCACAACCGGCTGAGGCGCGGAGGCCGCCTCAAACAGCAACCGCTCCCGCTCAGACACGCGCTGCTCCCGGTCGAAGACGGCTCGTTCCCGATGACTGAGTTCGCGCTCCTTATCATGCATGATCACGCGCTCGTGCTTCATGTGGCTCTGCTCGGATTCGAAGAGTTCTTGGGCGCGATGGAGTTTTTCCCAACCGGCTTGGAGTGCTGCGGCATCTTCAACTGAAGGCGCGCTGATGGGCGGCCGCGCAAACGGTGTGGCGGTACGGGTCGCCGTGACCGCCGGAGCCGGTCGATTGCCTTCGAGCTGCTCCTGCAAAGCGCGGAGGCGGGCCTCGTATTCGCGGAGATTTTCTTCGCGCACGCGGAGGGCTTCGTGGTCTTCCTCGAGGCGGCGACGCTCCTGCTCAAGCTTGCTGGCCCACTTGTCTTCGGAGGGCTGAGACGCAGTTGCGCGGGGGAGTTTGAGCGCAGGCGGACGAGGCAGGGAGATTGAGGTATTCATGGTGGTCGTTTCCTGCCGCCACCATAGACCCTCATCGGGATTAGCGCTAGAGCCGCACCGGGGATTTACCTAGGGTTTACCGGGAGAATCTCAGAATTCTAAAATTTTTTACAAAATATCTCCCGCCATCGGACGGGCACCCGCTCTCACGTGCGGAAAATCACGTCTTCGCGCTTAAACATCCGCACCGCCAGCCAGAGCGCGATCGCCGCGTACACGCAGCTAGAGAGAAAAATGATGGCGATGTAATTCCAATGCCACACGCCCGAGAGCATCTCGCGGCACACGAGCGAAAGATTGAGCAACGGCACGAGCGAAAGGCGCGCATCCAAGTCGATGCCCGGCAGCATGCCGATGGCGGCGGGTAGGATCACGACGATGATCAGCGGTGCCAAATAACTCTGGGCCTCCTTCTGACTTTTCGCGAAGAGCGCGATGGTAAACGTGCCAGCCGCGAAGAGCACGGCGACGGGAAACACCATCGCGAGCACACCGATCATACCCAGGGGATTGACCATCGGGATCATCGTGGCAGCGGCGCTCGGCATCGCAGTCTTACCTCCGAAAAGGACCGGGCCGCTCAGCGCTGCGCTTACTCCCATGGAAATCAATGAGCAGGACATCGCCATGAGCGAGCCAGTCAGCACCATCAGAAACTTGCCGAGCACAATATCCACGCGGCTGACGGGGCTGCACAGCAGAGTCTCCATCGTGCCACGTTCCTTTTCGCCTGCCGTCAAATCCATCGCCGGGTACATCGCACCTGTGAAGCACAGGATGATGATGAGATAGGGAATGAAACCGCCAATCGTACTGCCGGTGACCTTCTCCGCCGGAGCGACGTTCTGTCGGCGATAATCGAAGGGCTTGATGAGCGAAGCCGGTAGTGAACGCTCCGCTAGGCGCTGCTCGACCGTCGAGGTGCGCAAGTCTTGGAAAAACTTTTCCAGCGCACTCGCGCCGACCGAAGATCGAACCTCACCTTGATAGTGATAAATCAGAACCTCCGATGCGATGCCGTTGGCCAATCCCGCTTCGAATTTCTCCGGAATCTTCACCGCCGCGCGAATCCGCTTCTCGCTGATGTCGGACTCGATCTGGTCCTGCGTTTTATTTTCCCGCGGGACGACTTTTACTTTCTTCGAAGCTTGCAGCGCGGCGACGACTCCGGGCGAATCCTCGCCGCCGACAATCATGACTGTCGGAATTTCCTCCCGCGCCTTGTCACTCACTTTGATCGCGACGCGCAGGACGCCGAACATCATCATCGGCATGAGCAAGGTGGGAATAACGATGATGGAAATCAGCGCGCGACGATCGCGGAAGGAATCTTTCAATTCCTTGAAATAAACCGTGAGGATGCTGCTCATTTTCATGACTTACGCTCTCCTTCCCCGCCGACGACTTTGACGAAGATTTCCTCGAGGTCCTGCTCACCGTGGCGGGTGCGCAGTTCCGCGAGGGTGCCCTCCTCCATCAGTTTGCCGTCGTGGATCACGCCGATGGTGTCGCAAATTTTTTCCACCTCGCTCATGACGTGCGTGGAGTAGATCACCGTCTTGCCGCGATCGCGGCAGTCGCGCACGAAGCGCACGATGGCCCTCGCCGTCATCACATCGAGTCCGAGCGTCGGCTCGTCGAAAATCATTACAGCCGGATCGTGGATAAGCGTCCGGGCGATGGACGTCTTCTGCTTCATGCCGGTGGAAAATTTATCACAGCGGCGGTCGAGGAATTCGTGCATGTCGAGTTCATCCGCCAGCTTGGCGATGCGGTTGCGCACCTCTGCGTCGCTCAGGCCGTGCAGCTTGCCGAAATAGGCGATCATCTCCCGCGCCGTGAGACGCGCATAGAGCGCCGTGCTCGCAGCAAGAAAACCGACATGCGCGCGCACCTTATCCGGCTCCCGCGTGACATCGAATCCCGCGATGGTGGCGCTGCCACTCGTCGGCTGAAGGAGCGTCGCAAGCAGGCGGAGCGTCGTCGTCTTACCCGCGCCATTGGCGCCGAGTAGACCGTAGATGCGACCGGGCTCCACGCGAAATGAAATGCCATCCGCTGCGCGGATCTCCCCGCGTTTTTTATCGCGAAACGTTTTGGTGAGCTGACGGGCTTCGATCATGGACGATTTATTTTGGTCGAGATTACAGACTCATCTTATCCCGAAACTCCTGCGCTTGGCGACGGCTGAGCTCGACCTTGGCACCGCCCTTGAGATGGACGAGGAGGCCACCGCTGAACCAGGGCTCGATCTTGTCGATCCACGCGAGGTTAATGATCTGACGGCGATTGGCCCGGAAAAAGTACTTCGGATCGAGACGTTCCTCCATCGCATTCAGCGAGCGAAAAAGTTGCGGCTGGGCGTTTTCAAAATGCACGCGCGTGTAGTTGCCTTCGCTTTCGAGGAGGCGGATCGAATTGACCTCGACGAACCAGCAGCGGTCGCCCTCGCGTACAAAGACTTTGTCCTTCGCATCGAGCCGATCCGAGGGCGGGCCCTTCGAAACTGGCAGCGGGGAAGTGCTGTCGGTGGTCTTCTCGCGCAGTTTGCTGATCGCGGTGGTGAGGCGCGCGGGGTCGACGGGCTTGAGGAGGTAGTCGAGCGCATTCAGCTCGAAGGCCTTTACGGCAAACTCATCGTAGGCGGTCGTAAAAATCACGTGCGGCACCGGCGCCTCAAGCGAAGCGAGAAATTCCATGCCGGTCTCGCCGGGCATCTGCACATCCAGAAACAGCAGATCAGGCTGCAGCGCGACGAGTTGTTCACGAGCTTGTTTGGCATTGGCCGCCTCTCCGACTATTTCCACTTCGGGAAAGGCCGCGAGGAGGCGGCGCAATTCACTGCGCGCGAGGCGTTCGTCGTCGATCAACAGGGCTTTCATGTCGCGGAAGTTTGCAGGGGCAAGATGGCCTCGGCGATGACGAGGACGGGAGTCTCGGCCCGGAGCTGGAGGGTAGCACGCTCGCCGAAAAGGAGGTGGAGGCGCTCTTCGGCATTGCGCAGGCCGAGGCCGGTCGAGCCCGCGCGGGCCTTGGCGAGAGGTGAGGCAAGTTCGCCCGGATTTGTGACCATGAGGCGCAGGGCGCCATTTTCACGGCGGGCGATGATCGCGATCTCGCCCCCTTCGGGGCGCGTGGAGATGCCGTACTTCACGGCGTTTTCGACGAGGGTCTGCAATAGCATCGGCGGGACGGGTAGTTCGAGCGTGGCCGGATCGATATCGAAACGCAGCCGCAGCCGTTCCTCGTGGCGCACCTGCTCGAGCGCGAGGTAATCATTCACGACGCGAAGCTCGTCCTCAAACGGCACCGTTTCGAGCTGCCCGCTCTGCAGCGAGTAGCGCAGGAGGTTTGCCAACTGCGTGACGGATTGGCGGGCCCGGGCCGGGTCTTCGTCGATGAGCGCACGAAGGGAATTGAGCGAGTTAAAGATGAAGTGCGGATTGACCTGCATCTTGAGCGAGCGGAGCTGGGCTTCCTTCACATTGCTCGTGAGGCGCAGGCGCTCGATCTCGGAGCGATTCAGGCGGTCGAAAAGGTGGTAGAAAAAATAAACGCAGTGCCAGCCGACGAGCGACACGACGCCATTGAGCCAAACCAGAAACATCGCGCCGCCGATCGAGGACTTCGCCGGCCATGGATGACCGAGCGCGAGGTAGGGCCACGCAAAACCAATGATCACCCAGATCGCCGACTGCACCGAACTCAGCACCACGATACGCGGAATCAGCGCACGCCAGCCCAGCGTCTTCCACCCCCAGCGCTTGATGAGGCCCCGGCCTATGTGAGAAAGCAAAAGGCCCAGCAGCATCACCATCGTGGTGATCGAAACTTGGAAGACCTGCATCTCACTCGTCATCTCCTTGGTCGAGGCATAGCCGCCGAGCGTAAAGAGCACCTGCAGGCCCCAGAAAAATCCCCAACCCACGACTTGGCAGATCACGTACAGCCGCTCCCGCGCGCGAAGGCGGCGGGCGGTGTCGTGAGCAGGAATTTCTGGCGCGTCGAGAGCGTCCATGCAGGAGAATGATCGTGGAGAAGGGAGGAGCCGCTGCAAACCTTGCCCGGCGAGAGGGGCACCCTACCTGATTCGGGCGGGCACGGCGCAGGGTTCGGGATGAGTGGACACCCGCCGAGGATGAACGGCGTGCGGCTTGTCAGCGGGCCACGTCCCTCGCAGCCTCTCGGGTGTGAAACCTTCCATCGTCGTCGTCGGCAGCTTCAACCAGGATCTCACGTGGAACTGCGCCGACTTCCCCGCTCCCGGCGAAACGCTCGTGGGCCGCTTCAACACCGGTCCGGGCGGCAAAGGCTCCAATCAGGCCGTGGCCGCCGCCCGCGTCGGCGGGGCCGTGGCCTTCGTCGGCGCGGTGGGCGACGATGCGTTTGGCCGCGAGGCGGAATCGTTCCTCAGTCGTGAAGGCATCGTGCTCCACCTCGCGCGCAAAAAACTGCCCACGGGCAACGCGGCGATCTTGGTCAACGAGCGCGGTGAAAACCAAATCATCATCGCGCTCGGTGCGAATGCCGCTCTCGCCTCGCGCGATGTGCCGACCTCGTTACTTAGCTCGGCCAAGATCGTCGTCTGCCAGCATGAGACCAACTTGCCGGTAAACGCCGCCGTCTTTCGCGCTGCCCGCCGCGCCGGTGTCACCACCGTGCTCAACCCCGCGCCGATGCGCGCCGACTTCGACGACCGCATTCTCGATCTCACCGACGTCCTGATCCCCAACGAGAGCGAGTTCGTCGCGCTAGTGAACCAGCGGGGCTTTACGGAAGCAAAATTAGCCGCGATGAGCCCGGCGGACCTGCACCAGCTCTGCCGCGCTTTTGATGTTCCCACCATCATCCTCACACTCGGCGCCCGCGGCTGCTTCATCTCCCAATCTCGCGGCCACCTATCCATCCCCGCGCACAAGCGTATCAAAGTAGTCGATACGACGGGCGCGGGCGACGCCTTTGTCGGCGGGTTTGCCGCGGGCTATGTTCGCTTCGAGGGCAACATCGCGGCCGCCGCACGCTACGGCAATGCGACGGCGGCACTCTCGGTCACCCAGCCCGGCACCGCGCCCTCGATGCCACGGCGTCGTGCGGTGGATAAGCTCCTCAAGCTTACGCGCTAATCCCCGCGATTACCTCGCCGTCACCTTTTTGCGGCCTTCTTTTTCTTTTTTTCGGGCTTCGACGCGGCCACTTCGAACAGTGCTGACACAGCCCCGGCCGGATCACGGATCACCGCCATCTTTCCCATCCCCATGTCCTTCACCGGACGAATAACTTCGCCGCCGTGCTTGAGACAGGCTTTCACACTGGCGCGGATATCCGCGACGGTAATATAAATGAGCCACTGCGGCGGCAGTCCCGCATTTTCGCCTCGCGCGTGGCAGATGCCCGCCGCCGGCTTCTTCTTCCCGGGCGGCATCATGCAAAAATCTTCGTAGCCGCCCATATCGATGCCCATCTTCGTCCAGCCGACGACCGCGCCGTAAAAATCACTCACCTTCGTCGCATCGCTGATCGTCAGGTCCATCCACGAAACACTGCCAATGGGTTGAGGCTTCATCGTCGGCAGCGAAGCCGGTTTTGATCGGACAGACAAGTCGATTGGCAGCAGCAGTCGAAGTCGTCGGCTCGCGTCGTTGACTCCCTAGATATCGGGTCCGACGCTTTGGCTATGCGCTCTCTATTCCGCACTGCATGGTGGTTCGCGTGGATTTTCGCCTTACCGATCGCTCTCCTCGCTGAAAAACCATTCTCGTTTGCCGAAACTCCGGGTCAGTTGCCCAAGACTGTCGTGCCGCGCCACTACACACTGCGCATCCAGCCCGACCTCGAAAAGCGCACGACCGTTGGCACTACGGAGATCGAGATCGAGGTGCTGTCTCCCGTCCGTGAGATCGTGCTCAATGCGCTCGAACTCGAAATCACCTCCGCTTCGCTCCGGCGCGGCGCGGGTGCGAGTGAGCCCCTGACGGCGCGCCTCGACCCCTCGAAGTCGACCCTCACGCTGGCACTCCCCACTCCCCTCCCCGCCGGCAACTACACGCTGAAGCTCGCCTATCGCGGCAAGATCGGCACGCAGGCGGAGGGATTTTTCGTCGACAAATACCCGACACCGTCCGGCGAAAAGCTCATGCTCGGCACGCAAATGGAGCCCACGGATGCGCGCCGCGTCTTTCCCTGCTGGGATGAGCCGGTGTATCGCGCCACCTACGATATGACGCTCGTCGTGCGCGACCACCTGATGGCGGTCGCAAATATGCCGGTCGTGAAGGAAGCGCCCGCGTCGGCGTCAGCGCTGGCGGAGGGCACAACCGGCAAATGGAAAGAAGTCACGTTTGCGCGCACGCCCTCGATGGCGAGCTACCTCGTGGCGCTGTACGCCGGTGAATTTGAAGCCCTCGAGGGCGAACAGGATGGCGTCAAGCTTCGCATCCTCACCACCGAGGGAAAGCGCGCCTCCGCCGCGTACGCCCTTGAGTCCACGAAGCGCATTCTCCGCTACTACAATGAGTACTTTGGTCTAAAGTATCCCCTGCCCAAACTCGACCAGATCGGGGTGCCAAATGCGTTTGCGACCTTTAGCGCGATGGAGAACTGGGGTTGTATCACTTATATCGATACGGCGATTCTCTTTGACCCGGCCGCGTCGTCGCAGGCGCGACGCGAGGCGGTATTTACGACCATCGCCCACGAGATCGCGCATCAGTGGTTTGGCAATCTCGTCACCATGGCGTGGTGGGATAACCTGTGGCTCAACGAAGGATTTGCCTCATGGATGGGCACAAAGTGCTCGGACGCGCTCAATCCGGATTGGCAGCTATGGCTGCGCGCCAATGACGACAAGAACCGCGCCATGGAGCTCGACGCGCGCAAGTCGACCCATCCGATCCAGCGACCCATCGCGAATGAGAGCCAGGCCAACGACGCGTTTGACGTGATCTCTTACCAGAAGGGTCAGAGCTTTCTGCGGATGCTCGAGGCGTATCTGGGGGACGATACCTTTCGCGACGGCATTCGCCGTTACATGAGCAAACATCGCTTTTCCAGCAGCACCACGGCGGACCTCTGGGCCGCGCTCGGCGACGCTTCGGGCAAACCCGTGGTTGCGCTCGCGGCGGGCTGGACGGAGCAGCCGGGATTTCCGGTCGTCCTCGCCTCGACGTCAGGAACGGGCGCGGCCCGCACGCTCAAGCTGGAGCAGTTGCGCTTCACGCTAAACGACCCGCAAGCGACCCCGCTGACGTGGAAGATTCCGGTGACGATCGCCAACACCGCGAATCTCGCGGCGACTTCGGTGACCTTGCTCGATGGTCGGACGGCGACCGCGGCCTGGCCCGCGGGGAGCGGCACACCGAAGATCAATGTCGGCGACGCCGGCTATTATCGCGCGCTCTACGACGAAGGCCTCACGGCTGGACTGCGTGACCAGATCGCCACCCTGCCCGTGGCCGACCAGCTAAATTTGATCGCGGATACCTGGGCGCTCGTGGAGGCGGCCCGCGTGCCGGCGGCGACTTGGCTCGCGATGGCGGAGAAACTCGGCGAGACGCGGAGCCAGCCCGTGCTCTCACTCCTGCTCGACCGCGTGATGGCCATCGATGAATTGCAACGCGGGCAGCCGGGGAGCCGGGCTTACCAAGCGTGGGCCGCGAAGTTTTTCGCCCCGCAGCTGACGCGACTCACGTGGACCGCAAAGGCGAATGAGTCGCCGCTCGATACTTCTCTGCGCGCGAAGCTCATCACGGTGCTCGGAAATTGTGGCGACAAGGCGGTGATCGCGGAGTGCACGCGACGCTTCGAGGCGTATTTGAAAGACCCGGCCACGCTTGAGGGTGATTTGCGCGGACCCGTGATGGTCGTGGTGGGGCGGTATGCGACGCGCGCGACGTACGAACAATTGCACACGGTGGCGAAGACGGCCCTCTCCACCGAGGAGAAGCGCCGGGCATATGCGGGCATGCAGTCAGCACAGGATCCCGTGTTGGCGAAGGAGACGCTCGCACTCAGTCTCGGCACAGAGATGTCGACGACGGAATCGGCGCGCAACGTGGCGGCGGTGGCGGGAGCCGGACATGCGGCGCTCGCGTGGGACTTTGCCCGCGCGAATATGGAGCAGTTGCTCAAGCAGGTGACCTTCTTCGGCCGCAATGCCTATGCGCCCAACATCATGCGGGCCTTCACCGATGCACCCCGCGCCGACGAACTCGAGGACTACGTGCGTAAGAATTCGCCACCCGATGCACTCGCTGAGGCGGTCAAGACCTCCGACCGCATCCGCCACTTCTCGATCGTAAAAGCGCGAGAGCTGCCCGGCATCGACGCGTGGGTGAAGGAGCGCGTAAAGTTACCGGAGTGATACAAGCGAAAGGGATGCCGCCCCGAGATTAAATCCTTTCCGATGCCCACGTTTCGCGCGCCGCTCCATAAAGTGGGGCCGGTCTATGCCGTACAAGTACCGGCGGCAGTGGTGAAGGAATTGGGTGGAGCAGGGAAGACTCCAGTGACCGTGCGCTACCTCGGTGAGGCGCATGCTTCGACGGTGACGCCCGCGCGCGAAGGCCACGGCCGCGTGTTTTTGCGGGCCGATATTTTTCGGCCTCACGGGCTCCGCGTCGGCGACGACATCGAGGTATCGGTCACGCTGGACAACGCGAAACGTGTCATCGTCGTGCCGGCCGATCTGCAGCGAGCGCTGAGCTTTCGCGCGGCGGCGAGGGCAGGCTGGGAGCGCTCGGCGCCGTCCAGTAAGCGGATCATCATAGAGCGACTCGATGAGTCGCGAACCGCGGAGACGCGGGAGCGGCGGATCGATAAACTCGTGGAATCGCTCGCGGAACTGGCGGCGCGGAAGAGGAAGAAGAAGTAACTGACGCCCCGCACGCGTCGCGGTCAGCTCAGAGCGATCACGCCATTACGGCAATTCCGCGATGCTGAGGATCATGGCTGCGGCGACTTCGAAGTCCTTCACCGCTTGGGTCTTTTCGACATCGACCCATTCATCGAGAGAGTGACTGCGGCCACCCTTGCTGCCGGAGCTGCGCGCGATCGCGAAAGCCGGAATGCCGAGGCTGATCGGGAAATTCGCGTCAGTGCTGTTGGTCTCCCAGACGGGGACTTTGTCGAAGACGCCCATGGTGGCGGCGAGTTGTTTCAGCACGGGAGATTCCGGGCTGAGGGTGCCGGAGGGGCGGTCGCCGATGAGTTTGATGTCGACCGTGATTTTCCCGTTGGTGGTGGAGCGGGTGGTATTTTCCTTTTCGACGGCGTCGGCGACGATTTTCTTGAATTTCCCGTCAATGTCCTTGAGCGCGGCCGGATCCACGGCGCGCATATCGACCTCCATCGAGACTTCGAAGGGGATCGAGTTCACCGAGGTGCCGCCGGCGACGATCCCGACGTTATACGAGACCTTCGGGCTTTTCGGCACCTTGAGTTCGCCGAAAGCAGCGATGGCGTTCCCCATGGCGAAGGCCGGGCTCACATTCCCGAACGCGCCCCAACTGTGCCCACCGGGCCCCTTGAACGTGACGCGATAGCGGAGGCTACCGAGACCGGAATTGGTCACGATATCGAGGTTGCCGCCATCGACGGTGATGAAGCGCTTGATCTTATCCTTCCACGGGCCCTTGGTGAAAATATAGCGCACGCCGCGGAGATCGCCCGGGCCTTCTTCACCCACGTTGCCGATAAAGAGGATATCGCCGGCGGTCTGGAGTTTGCCGTCGCGCATGGCGCGGATGAGCGCGAGGAGAAAAGCCAGGCCGCGCGTATCGTCGCCGATGCCCGGCGCCACGAGGCGCGTGCCGGAGCGCTTCACCTTCACATCCGTGCCCTCAGGGAACACCGTGTCGAGGTGAGCGGCCACGGCGAGAAGCGGGACAGCATTGCCGGATTTGCCCTTCCACAATCCCATCACGTTGCCCTCGGCGTCCTGCTCGACGTTGGCGAGACCGGCGTCCTTGAGCATCGCCATGAACGCTTGGGCGCGCGGGCCCTCGCCAAAAGGCGGGGCGGGAATTTCCGTGAGCTTAATGAGATCGGCGACGAAACGGTCGAAATCGCGGTCGTACGCGGCCACGGCGGCGCGAAACGCGGGATCGGCCACGACTTGGCGGGCGAGCGCATTACTCGCCGGCGTGGGTGGGGTCGTTTGGGCGCGCGCCTGCGAAAGTGTGGCGACCAGGAGCACGGCGGAGAGGAAACGGGAAAGCATGGACATGGAAAGAATGAGGCGGAAGGGGGACAAGTTCTCAAGGTCCGCGAAAGCGGATGGCGTGCCAGCCGAAAGCATCAGAGGCCGCAGGCCAAGCGCCCAGAGCTAACAGTTCGAATAATCCGAGAAGGCCCGGACGGGTTAGCCGCGCCTCGACTGATTAGTCCACGCTCAACCGATCAGTGCCGACGGACTCGCTTCCTTGGGCGCGAGCGGGAGGGTAAACAAGAATGTGGCGCCTTTTCCGGGCTCGCTGCGAACCCAGATTTTTCCGCCGTGATCCTCGACGATGCGCTTGCAAATGGTGAGGCCAAGGCCGGTGCCGTGAGCCTTACCGTGGGTGGCGAAGGGTTGAAAGAGCGACTCGGCGATCTCGGGCGCGATGCCGCGACCGGTGTCTTCGATCTCGACCCGCACGGCGCCGGGCTCGAGCGCGAAACGGAGGAAGATTTTTCCGCCGCCCTGCATTTCGTCCACGGCGTTGTTGAGCAGATTGTAGAAGAGCCGGGACAGGCGCTGCGGCTGGATTCGCACCTCGACCACGGGAGGCTGGTTGACGACCTCCATCGTCACTCCGCGCTCGGCGATCTCGGTGCGGAGTTCCTCCGCGAGTGGATTCATGTAGCGCGGGAAACTCACGGCGTTGAGCCGCGGGCGCTGGCCGGTGGGCTTGGTAAACTCGATAAGCTCCTGCAGCATGTTGCTCATGCGCTCGATCTGGACGGTGATGCGACCCTGAGCTTTGGCGCGCATCGCCGGCGGGGTGTGCTCGCTGCACGCAAACTCGGCGGCGAGCCCGATAACCTGCAGGGGATTCTTGAAATCGTGGACGATGGTGCCCGCGAAGCGGCCGACGATAGCGAGGCGCTCCGCCTGGATGACGTCGTCGAGATACTTTTGGTTCAGTGCCCGCATGCGATTGCTGAACTCTCGCACGAGATCGAGCGCGAGGCGCGGCCGGCGCTCCAGCAGCTGGAGGAGTTGCTCCTGACTGAAATAAAAGGCCGTCGTTTCCACCAAGGCGCGAGCGGTCGCGGAGCGAGGCTCGCTATCGACGACCGCCATCTCGCCGAAGAAATCACCGGGACCGATGGCCGCGAGTAGGCGAGACTCGTTATTCTCAGCCGTCGCTACGATTTCCACCTGGCCGGTCTTCACGATGTAGAAGCCATCGCCCGGATCGCCGGCGGAAAAGATTACGTCGCCGGCGCGGAATTTCCGAATCTGGCCCTCACGCTCCAACTCCGGCAGCTCTTCACTGAGAAGACTGGCGAAGCGCTTGTCGGGAGATAGGGCCATGTGCGCTCAGCAGCCTAGGGTGTGCCGGAGGGCAGTAAAGCGGGGAGATGCCCTAGATAATTGAAATTAACGTCATGCGCGGCACGCGAGGCCGGTGACTGGGCCTCACCTCTGCGCGCGGATGGGTGCGATCAAGGCGGCCAACTCTTTCACCGTGGCCGCGTGAGAGGCATCCGCGGCGAGATTCTTGGTCTCGGCTGGGTCGGCCTCCTCGTCGAAGAGTTGGGCGCCGACGGGCTTGCCGGCGGCATTGGTCCACTCGGTGTAGCGCCACTTGCCGGAGCGGACGGAGTAGCCATCGCCATTCACGCCCCGCTTGACCTGGCTGAAGGCTGCGGTCTTCACGGCCTTGGCGGGATCGTCGAGCGTGGGACGCAGGCTCTTACCCTCGATGTACTCGGGGGCCTTGAGTCCGGCGAGGTCGGCGAGCGTCGGATAGATATCGAGCATCTCGATGGGCGCGAGCGCGGCGCGGCCATTGCCCTCGGCTCCTGGTGCAGCGATGAGGAGCGGCACCCGGGCGCTGCGCTCGAAAAGGCTCTGCTTCTGCCACAAGCCATGATCGCCGAGGTGGTAGCCGTGGTCACTCGTGAAAACGATGACGGTGCTTTCCGTGAGGCCGAGTCGATCAAGCGCATCGACTACGCGGCCCACTTGCGCATCCATAAATGAGACGGCCCCGTGATACGCGCGAATGGCCTCGCGGCGTTTGTCGTCGGAAAGTTTATCCTGCTCAGCCTTGGCGCTGGAGTAGGCGAGCTTCGGCACGCGCGCGGTGTCATCGGCGCTTAATGCGGGCAAGGAAATTTTATCGGCTGGATAAAGCTCGGGCCACTTCTTCGGCGCCACGTAGGGCGTGTGCGGACGATAAAAGCCCACGCCGAGGAAAAAAGGCCGCGCCTCGCGCTTGAACTTTTCCAGCAGGCGAACGGCCTCCGTCGCCCCGATGCCATCGGTCTGCTCGGCATCCTCCCCCTCGTCGGCGAGCCAGCTCAAGGTGCCGCCAAACTGGCCCGCCTGCAGCGTAAAAATCTTGTCGTGTTCGTCGCGGTCACGGCCGCGAGGATTGACCGTGTAGTCCCACGACATGTTATCGTCGAGGCCGGCCGTGCCAATCTCGTTGGGCACGCCGTAGTGGTAGAGCTTGCCGACGCGGGCGGAAAAATAGCCGTTGTTCTTAAAAAGCTGCGGCAACGTGACTGTATCGGGGAGCTTTTCACGGAAATGCGGGCCGATGGGATTTTTCGGCGTAGGTAAAGTTTGGATACCCGTCACATTTGGCCGCCGGCCGGTAAGAAAGGAAGATCGGCTCGGCGAGCAAAGCGGGAACTGGCAATACGCGCGGTCGAAACGCACGCCGCGCGCGGCGAGTCGGTCAATGTTGGGGGTCTTCATCTCCACTGCGCCATAGCAACCGAGGTCGCAGTTCAGATCATCGGCGATGATGAAGAGCACGTTGAGCTTCGGCGCGACGGAGGCCGTGGCGACCGCCGCGCGGGACGGCACGAGGAGACATGCAACCAGCGCGGCGAAGACGAGTGCTCGCGCGCAATGAGACAAATTCCGTGGAGCAGGGGTAGAGCAAGCCATGGCACAATCAGCGTGTGACGCACGTGGGGACTCGCGAGGTAAAAAACCACCCGCCCCTCCGCCCCAACACCACCCTGCACTCCGAGGCTCAGGGCAACACCACCACCGGCAGGCCGATCCAAACGACGTCGAGCAGCGTGAGCGCATCCCAATTCGCGAGCCGGAAGCAGCCGTGCGACTCGGTGCGGCCCACTTGGTCGGGGCGCGGCGTGCCGTGAATCCCATAGCCTGGAAGATCGAGGCCGACCCAAGCGAGACCCACCGGATTGTTCGGCCCTGGCGGCAGCATCAGCTTCCGGCCGAGCGTCCGAGCCTCCTCGGACTCCGGGAAAACCTCGGGATTGAACGTGTAGTCCGGATTTGGCGCGACAACCGTGACGTGCAACTCGCCCGCCGGGCGCTTCTCGACGCGGCTCGCAATACTCACCGGGCAATGCGCGATGAGCGTGCCTTCCTCGTCGAAAATCTGGAGCGTGTGCGCCGCGAGTTGGATCATCACCCGCGCCGCCTTTTTCTTTTTGGGGAGTTTGCCGACGTTCGGCACGGTGAGCTTTGTGCCGGGCAAGGGGTCATCCCAGTTGATGCCAGGATTGAGTTTCTTGATGAGTGCGTGGCTGGCGTGAAACCGCTCCGCGATAAGCTCGAGTGCAGTTTCGTAGGCAAGCGAGGATTGCTGGGATTTACCCAGCCAAGTGGGGCTGAGGGGCTGGAGCTGGGCGATATCGGCAGCGGTCAAAACCGTTTCGGCGAGTAATGGAGCCGTGAGCTGGAGCGCGGCGCGGGTGGCGTTGTCGATCGCGCCAGTGGCGGGGATGTCATGCTGTTCCTGATACGCGCGGAGGGCCGCAGCCGTCTGTAAACCGCCCACGCCATCGATGGGGCCGCACGAGTAGCCCTCACGGGCAAGGGCGACCTGCACATCGAACCATGAAGTCACCGGTACGGGCGCGGCCCCCGGCGTCGCCTCTGGAATAGGCGCGGCGGCCGGCTCGGACATATCGGCTCGCGACGTGGGACGTGGCTCCAACTCCACCGGCTCGACCACGGGCTCTGCTGCGGGCGCCACCGGCGGCGGAGGTGGTGGCGGCAGCTTAAAGACGATCTGGGCCGACGCCGGCAGCACCAGACCAAGCCCCAGCCCCACGAACAAAACTACATCGAAAAGACGACGGCAGAAGCAAGGGCGCATGTCGGGGTCAGGATTGGCCAAATCCGACTGTCTGCGCAACTGCCGGCAAAACGCTAGGCCAATCCTCAGGGTTCGACATCGTTCGTTTACTTCCACTCCGCCCTAGTTCCGCGCCTGGGCCACAATCTCATACGAACGCATTCGCGCGGCGGGATCGTAGATGGCCGATACGACCATGAGTTCGTTTACCTGGGTGCGCTCGAGAAAGGCCGCGATTCCTCGCTTCACCGTGCCGGGCGAGCCGACGACATTTTCGCGAAAAGCGTGGTCGAGCATCGCGCGTTCCGGCGGAGTCGAAATCGCGTCAATGTTATCAACCGGCCGCGGAAGCGGCGCGGGCGTGCCGCGGCGCAACCGGATAAAGGCCTGTTGTTGCGAAGTAAAAAGTCGCGCAGCCTCGGCATCCGTCTCCGCCGCGAAGACGCCGATGGCCGCCATCGCGTACGGTTTTTGCAAAGTTTCCGAGGGCTGGAATTCGCCGCGGTACAACTCCAATGCCTCCCCGAGCATCGCCGGAGCGAAATGCGAGGCAAAGGCGAACGGCAGGCCCAAGGCGGCGGCGAGGCCCGCACTGTAGAGGCTGGAGCCAAGCAGCCACAGGGGTACACCCAAGCCCGTCCCCGGAACCGCGAGGACTCTCTGGCCGGGAAGCGCAGGCTTAAAGTAGCGCTGCAGTTCGAGCACGTCTTGCGGAAAAGTATCCACCGATTCATCGAGTCCGCGGCGCAGCGCTTGTGCTGTAGCCTGATCAGTGCCGGGTGCGCGGCCGAGACCGAGGTCAATTCGCCCCGGAAACAGCGCTTCGAGCGTGCCGAATTGTTCGGCGATAATAAGCGGCGCGTGATTGGGAAGCATCACCCCGCCGGAGCCCACGCGGATCGTTGAGGTACCAGCCGCGACATGCCCAATCACCACCGCCGTCGCCGCACTGGCGATGCCCGGCATATTGTGATGCTCGGCGAGCCAATAGCGCAGATAGCCCAACCGCTCCGCGTGCTGCGCGAGTTCGCGCGAGCGATGAAGCGCATCCGCCACCGTGCCGCCCTGAACGATCGGCGAAAGATCGAGAACCGAAAATGGAACCATCCGACACCTTGCTCAGTTCGGATGAAATTTCCAGTGCGCGCGGCCGACGATCGTACGCTAAGGACTGGAAGAGCCAGGCGCGCTTTGTCCGCCCACACTCAAGCTGTCACTCGGACCGAGGGATAATGAGCGTCTCTCCAAGTCAAAAATGTCTTTTCGATAAACCGATAGGCCAGAGCGGCCACTGTGAACGATAGCACCCAAACCACACTCACCACCCGCCACGACATCACATCGACGCCCTCGCCGCCGATTTTTTTGGCTGCGAATCCGACGAGGATGATGCAGGGGATGTGACACAGGTAGAGCGAATATGAAATCAAGCTTGTGGCCACAAGCGGCTTGACGACCCAAGTCGGAAGCGCCGCCTCCCGCACTTGAGTAAACCAGGAGAACATGAGGGCGAAGGAAAATGAAATCGCCGGGAGTAATATATTGCGCTCGATGAGTTCGCTGCCCGAGTGGTGCTGCCTCAGGTAAATATACCAGCCACAACCGCCCAAGCTACACGCTCCGAGCAGGGCCATCTGCCACCGTTTGGCCCATAGCTGCGGAAGAAATTCGTGCGTCAGCGCGGCACAGACTCCGTACATGATCGCATCCAATCGAAAGCAAACGACCTTTCTCATCCCCTCGTCGATTCCGCCTTCGACGCGAAATCCGAGCCGGGTCAATATCGGCACTATAATAAATATGGCAGTCGCCACGACGAACGTTTTCTTTACGCTGAAGAAGCGGATAAAAAAAAGTATGAACAGGGGATACAGGAGATAGAACCACTCCTCAATCGTCAGGCTCCAGCTAATGCCAAAGTGCTTTGGCGGAGCCCAGGCGAGATTTTGCACGAAAAACAAACAGCGAATAATTTCCGTCTTCGATAACGTCAGGTTTTTCGCCACCAGCGTGATGAGCACGAAAACCGTCAGCCAGAAATAGTAGCTCGGCAAAGTACGCCACCACCGTCGCATCCAGAAATTCACCAAGCCGCTGAAATCGAAACCCTTCGCGAGGACTTGTCGGATCAAGATCGTGCCGATCAGAAATCCACTCAGGGCAAAGAAAAGCTCGACGCCCCAGGCCGCCAATAATTCAGACAAAAATGACCGCCGGCTGGTGTGCGCCACCAGCACCATGAGGATCGCGGATGCGCGCAATACATCCAAACCGAATATACGTTGAGATTTATGGTGGCCACCGGTCGC
Organism: Opitutaceae bacterium; assembly: GCA_965227745.1. Lineage (GTDB taxonomy): Bacteria > Verrucomicrobiota > Verrucomicrobiia > Opitutales > Opitutaceae > GAS368. The sequence continues at coordinate 3,687,590 of OZ245769.1, forward strand.
AGACATTCGGCGAGTTGAGGAAAGTTCTTTTCCTGCGGCAAGCTGCTTGTCGCATTTCCGTGGGATCATTTCAGCCCCCCGTCCCTAGATCAATTTGCGGGCTACATTTGGGAAATCTCTTCCTACCTCCGTCCCACAGCCCCCATAGCCTCCCCTAAAATTGGCCCGTCGGAGGCCTTGTTTTTCGAACGTAAGTTCGCAACCTTGGTCTTTACCCTCCCCGCCATTGAAACCCTCTCTTTCCTCTTTGTCTCCCTTTGCCGAGGCGCGGTTTGCGACTATTGCGTCCGCACTTTGGCTTGCCGTCGCTAGCGCGGGCGTTTCAGCACGAGGCGCGCTGCCGCCGGACAAGCTGGCGCAGTTGCCGCCGGCGTCGACCGCAAAGGTCGACTTCGTGCGCGACATCCAGCCGATCTTCGAGGCGAGTTGCGTGCAATGTCACGCGCGCGGCAAGGCCAAGGGAGCGTTTAGCCTAGAGACGCGCGAAGACTTTATGATCGGCGGCGACACCGGCGCGCCGGCCAAGGCAGGCAAGAGCGCGGAGAGCCTCGTGATTGAGATGGTCTCCGGGCTCGACCCCGAGACCGTGATGCCGAAGAAGGGCAAGAAGCTCACCTCGCAACAGGTCGCGATCTTCCGCGCATGGGTGGACCAGGGACTGCCGTGGCCAAAGGAGGTTACGTTCTTCAAGCACGAGCCCGCCAATCTCCGCCCGCGTGAAATCGCCCAGCTCGCCGTGTCGGAGAAATTCGCCAATCCCCTCGACGGATTCGTGGACGCGAGCTTTGCGAAAAACAAGGTGGCGTGGCCGCAACCCATCGACGACCGCATCTACGCGCGGCGCGTCTGGCTCGATACGCTCGGCATCCTGCCGCCGCCAGCCGAGCTGGAAACTTTCGTCTCCGACCAATCCCCCAACAAACGGGCCGTCCTCGTGCAGCGCCTTCTAACGGACAACCAGCGTTACGCCGAGCACTGGCTCACGTTTTGGAATGACCTGCTCCGTAACGATTACAAGGGCACCGGCTACATCGATGGCGGGCGCAAGGTGATCACGGATTGGCTCTACACCGCCCTCGCGCGCAACATGCCTTACGACCGCTTCGTCGCGGAGTTGATCAACCCCGGCACTGAGTCGGAAGGATTCACCAACGGCATCCTCTGGCGCGGCGCGGTCAATGCCAGCATGGTCCCACCGATGCAGGCCGCGCAGAGCGTCGCGCAGGTGTTCCTCGGCGTAAACCTCAAGTGCGCCTCGTGCCACGACAGCTTCATCAACGAATACACGCTAAAAGATTCCTACGGCCTCGCGAGCATCTACGCCAACGGCCCGCTGGAGATCGCCGAGTGCGACAAGCCCACCGGCCACATCGGGCAGGTAAAATTTCTGTACTCCGAACTCGGCCTGATCGACGCGAAGGCCGATTCCGCCACGCGCAAGCGCCAGCTCGCCGATGTCATCACCGGCCGCGCCAATGGCCGCCTGCCTCGCACGATCGTAAATCGCCTCTGGCAGCGCTTCATGGGCTACGGCCTCGTCGAACCCGTCGATGAAATGGACAAGCCCGCCTGGTCCCCGGAGTTGATGGACTGGCTGGCCGAGGATCTCGTCGCGCACCGCTACGATGTGAAGCATACGATCGCGCGCATCCTGACCTCGCGCGCGTATCAGCTCCCGTCGGTCAATATCGGCGAGAGCGAGGAGAACTTTGTGTTTCGCGGACCCGGCATTCGCCGGCTCAATGCCGAGCAATTCTCCGATGCGCTCATGACGCTCGCGAATCTCACTTACCCCAAGATCGATGCGAAGCTGAATCGCGAGGTCGCGCTCCAGCGCGCCCGCAGCGAGGCGCTGCCCCTCACCCCAAAATGGATTTGGTCCACGGCGGGCGCGGAGGTCGCAGCCAAGCCGGCCAGCATGGTGTTTCGCAAAACCATCACGCTCTCGGCCGCCCCCACCGAGGCCGTGCTGACCATCGCGGCTGACAACAGCTATTCCGTCTCTATTAACGGCAAAGTCGCCGCCTCCGTCTCGCGGCGCACCAGCACCGGCACTGATGTTTACGACGTGAAGGCCAACCTGAAGCAGGGCGACAACCTCATCGCGATTACCGCCGTCAACCTCGCCGCCGACGGCTCCTCGCCGGTGCCGCCCGCCGCGACCGGGCCCAACGGCGCGGCTCTCCCTGTCGATCCGACCGCCCCGGAACTGGAGTTTAAGGCCGAGGCCGACAATCCCGCCGGTCTGATTTTCTACGCGCGGGTTCGCGCCAAGGATCAGGTCATGGATTTCGTCTCCGACCGTTCATGGATCGCTTCCCACCGCAAAAAAGACCTCGGGCCCGCCGTGGAACTCGGCGATGTAAATCTCGCGCCGTGGCGCATCGGCCCTCACTTCCTGGAGGTCGCCGCGGCCCAGAAGGAAACGCTCCCCGTACAGCGCGCCTCCCTGGTTTCCGCCGATCCGCTGATGGCCGCGCTGGGCCGCCCGAATCGCGAGCAAGTCGTGACCGTGCGCCAAGGTACGGCGACGACCCTGCAGGCTCTGGAACTCACCAACGGCGGTACGCTCGCCGCATTGTTGAAGAAGGGGGCGGACAAAATTCTGGCCGATGCACCCGCCAGCTCCGGCACACTCGTCACCGCGCTCTACCGCCAAGCCCTGAGCCGTCCGCCGACCGCCGCCGAACAAACGTTGGCCGCGCAAATCGTCGGCTCACCGGCCAGCTCGGAGGGCGTTCAGGATTTGCTCTGGGCGCTGGCCATGTTGCCGGAATTTCAACTCATCCGCTGAGACCACGTCACCATGAACCTCTCCCGTCTCACCGCCCAGCACGCCTACCGCCAAGCCCATCCCGGGCTCTGGTCGCGCCGTGATTTCCTCAAGACGGCGTCGGCTGGCACCCTCGCTGCCCTCGCGGCGGGCGCGCCGCGCTCGCTGTTCGCCTCGGATGAAAAAGAAAAAATTACGCCCACCGCCGATCGCGTAATCGTCCTTTGGATGGCGGGGGGCATGGCGCACACGGAGACCTTCGATCCCAAGCGCTACACGCCGTACAAGCCCGGGCTCAATCCCAACGACGTCCTCAGTACGTTTCCCTCGATCCCGACGTCGGTCGATGGCGTGAAGTTTTCCGCCGGGCTCGAGAATCTCGCGCAGGTGATGGATCGCGCGACCCTCGTCCGCGGCATGCAGGCCGCCGATCTCGGCTTCATCCTCCATTCGCGCCATCAGTTCAACTGGCACACGGGCTACGTGCCGCCGCAGACCGTCGCGGCGCCGCATCTCGGCGCTTGGATCGCGCGCACGCTCGGCCCGCTCGATCCCGCCGTGCCGCCCTTCATTAACATCGGTCAACGCTTCGACCTCGGCGAGGGCGAGGAACTGAAGGCGTTCACCACGGCGGGATTTCTCGGCAGCGAGTATGGCCCGTTCAACGTCGCGTTTCCCGAGCAGGCCGCCGATGCGGTGCGCCCGCCGGCTGGGATGAGCCCGGGGCGTTTCGAGAATCGCGATGCATTTTATCGCAAGCTCCTCGAGGCGAGTCCCCTTGGGCAGGAGGGCAGCAGCTACCAAAAGGAATCGCTGCTGCGGTCGATGGACAACGCGCACCGGCTGCTCAGCTCGCCGGCGTCCAAGGCCTTTGACCTCGCGCTCGAGCCGCTGGAGAGCACGCGGAAATACTTTCCCGGCTTTCAGCCCGGCATGCGCTTCGATGCGCCGCGTGATCGCTTCGGGGCAAAGTACGAGGAGAGCATGGTGGGCCGCTTCGGCCTCGGCTGCCTGCTCGCGCGGCGCCTCTGCGAAGTCGGCGCACGTTTCATCGAAGTGACGACGGAGTACATCCCGTTTCTAAATTGGGACACCCACGAAAACGGCCACGGCCGCCTCGTCGGCATGAAGCAAATGATCGATGCGCCCATCGCGCAGCTCGTCCGTGATCTCGAGGAGCGCGGCCTGCTGGAGCGCACGCTCATCGTGGTCGCGAGCGAGTTCAGCCGCGATATGATGGTCGAGGGCAAGCCCGAGAAGGGCGTAAAGGACCAGGTGGTCGTGCCCACTGTGATCAACGATCCGAAATTCTACGGCATGCACCGCCACTTCACGGCGGCGGGTAGCACGCTGCTGTTTGGCGGTGGCATGAAGCGCGGATATGTTCACGGCATTACGGCCGATGAGCGACCCTGCCGCACGATCAAAGACCCGGTGACCATCACCGACCTGCACGCCACGATCTATCGCGCGCTCGGCATCCCCGCGAATCACGGCTACGACGTGGAAAAGCGGCCGTTTTACGTGACCAACGACGGCAAGGGCAAAGCCGTGCGCGACCTCTTCGCTCGCGGTTGATCGCTTGCTCTTAGCGGCCAGCCACGGCGAGCCACCACACGCATCGAGCCCCTCGACTCACTCGCGCTCATCGCGAGGGGTCCGGCGGCGGCGCCACGCGGCGAGGCCGAGCGCCGTGGCGCCGAAGATCGCGGCATAAGTCGAAGGCTCGGGAATGCCTGCCGTGGCAAAGCTCAACACCCCGCTGTCGGAGATCGAAGCGAGGTAGTTTACGCTGTCGTAGCCGGAAAGCGTCAGCGCCGAAAACGAGGTATTTCCGAAACCGCTGAAAATTTGATAGCTGCTCGTGTAGCTAAAGCCCGCCCCCGTCGTGTCGAAGGCGATCGTGCCCCCCGTGAGCGAAAGCGCGCCGGTGCCGGTGATCTGGTCGAACGCGGTGCCCAGATTGAGTGCGAGTGTGCCACCCGACATGGAAAAAGACTTCCCCGCCGCCAGCGTGAGCGTGCCGACCCCGGTGTCGTTGGGCGAAATCGTTCCACTGGAGAAGACGAGGTTGCCGCCCAGCGTGGCGGCGGAAACCGAGCTGTTGAGCTTGCCACCATTTACCGTGACACTGCCCGTGGCGCCGGAGAGCGCGTTGGAAGCCCCCAGGGTCAGGACACCCGCGCTCACCGTCGTCCCGCCACTGAAGGTGTTCGCCCCACTCAAAATGATGGTGCCGCTACCGATTTTGGTCAGCGCCATTTTACCGGTGCCGGTATTATTATCGATAATGGCGCCGGCAAACGTGCCTCCCGTGCCACCGCCGCTGCCAATCGTGAGCGTGGACGTACCGGTTGAATCGTTGAAGATTGTGCTGCCGCTAGCACCGGTCAAATTACCCACGCTCTGAGAAGTGCCGTTCAAGTTAAGCCGACCCGTGCTTTGGGCCAAGTTGAGTTCACCGGAACTGCGACCGAGTGTGCCGCTGCCTGAAACAATCACGGTGCCATTGTTGATGAGGAGACCGTTTTGGGTGTTCGCACCAGTGAGGAAAAGGCTGCCTCCACTGCCCTTGCTCAGGGTGTAATTCCCACTCACGACACCACCGAACGTCATCGAGGCAGCAGAGCCGATCACGTTAACCGATATACCGGTCGTGAGCGCGAGATCGGTGTTCAGCACCTGAGAATACGAGCTGGACTGGGTAATAGTGCCGCTCATCGTGATAGCATTGCCCGAGAGGGTGAACGAGCTATTGCCGTTGAAGGTGAGGCCCAAGAGCGTGAGGGAAGTGTAATCGTTCGTGAGCGCCGTCGTCGTCGAGGTGCCGAACATCATGCTCGTGCTGGAGGCGGGCGCGATATTGCCATTCCAGTTGCTGGCGGTGCTGAGACTGCCCGTCGACGCGGTACTGCTCCAGGTGGGCGCGACCGCCCAAGCCGCAGACGCAGAGAGGAAAGCCAGGGCAGCGATCGTTTTGTGAAATAGGTGCATGGAGCGGCCCTCACGCGAAAGGAGTGAGCCACTGCCCCTATCGGTTCCATCCGCTTCCGCTTAAGGAAAATCGCCCAAATATCAGCCAGCGCGTACCTTTCACGGGGCATCCGCCAGTTGTTGGCGCTAGATAAACCCGTACGCCCCTGGGCCGGTTTGCGATTGCGAGGAGGTGGAAGAATGGCAAACTCCTGTCACCCCCAACAGTGCGTCCGCACTGTAGTTTCGACTGCTAGGTTACCCAAAATGAATACTCCGATCTCCGCTCTGCTGGAGCGCAAGGGCTCCGCCGTGCACTCCATCGCCCCCACCGTCAGCGTCTATGACGCCGTGTCTGAAATGAATCACCATCGCATCGGCGCCATCGTCGTGCTGGATGGCGCCCGCCTCGTCGGTATTTTCACCGAGCGCGACGTGCTCCGCCGCGTCGTGGGTGCGAGCCTCGACCCGCGCCGGGCCCTGGTCGCCGATGTGATGAGCACGGGAGTGCTCACCATCGCACCCGATGCGACGCTCGAAGAGGCGATGACCATCTTCACCGAAAGACGCTGCCGCCATCTGCCCGTCGTGCGCGGGGGCCGGATTTGCGGCATGCTCTCAATCGGCGATATCACGCGCTGGATGGGCGACGCCCATCGCGCGGAGGCCGAGCATCTGCGGAACTACATTTCCGGCGGAGTGCTGGCGTGAGGCGCGTGCCAGAGTGCCGCCCGCGGCGGGAGCTAAGAGCTGAGAGTCTAGAGCCGGAAATCTCGGACACGGTAGCGCATGCTTCTCGTGTTGTCGGTGGGTTGGCTCTCAGCTCTAGACGCTGAGCTCTCAGCTTTCATCGCGTCAGCTCCCAGCTTTCCGCTCCAGCACACTGCTGCGGCAATTTGACGAAGTGACCTCCCCGGCTCACGCTGGGAGCGCTTTATGAAAACACTTCCCCTCTTCCTCGCCTTTACCGCCCTGGTCTCGGTCGCCTCCGCCAAGATCGTCACCAAGCCCGTGGCCTACGAGCATGCGGGCGTCAAACTCGAGGGCTACCTCGCTTACGACGATACCAAGGCCACGAGCGCGCTCAAGGCCCCGGGCGTCCTGGTCCTCCCCGAGTGGTGGGGGCTCACCGATTATCCCAAGAGCCGCGCGGAGCAGTTAGCGAAGCTTGGCTACGTTGCCTTCGCGGCCGACATGTACGGCGTGGGCGTTGTCACGTCCGATGCGAAGAAGGCCGGCGAGCTGGCGACGCCGTTTTACGGCACGCCGCTCATGCCGCAGCGCGCACAGGCCGGGCTCGATCAGTTGTTGAAGAGCGGCCTCGTCGATTCCTCGCGCGTGGCGGCGATTGGCTACTGCTTCGGCGGCGCCGCTGCGATCAACCTCGCCTACAGTGGCGCGCCGCTCGCGGGCATCGTGAGTTTCCACGGCAGCCTCTCCCCGGCCTCGCCCGAGGCCGCCAAGAAGAACAAGGCCAAATTCCTGGTGTGCCACGGCGCCGTCGATCCCTTCGTGAAACCCGAGGAGGTCGCGGCGTTTACCAAGTCGCTCGACGAGGGAAAATTCGATTATCAGTTCGTAAGCTACGCCGGCGCGATCCACGCCTTTACCAATCCGAAGGCCGATGAGATCGCCAAGACCGCAGGCTTGGTGGGCGCGGTGGCGTACAACGCGCCAGCCGATCACCGCTCGTGGGAAGCCATGAAGTCGTTCTTCGCGGAAATCTTCGCGACGAAAAAGTGACCCGCCTCGCGCTGCGTCGCGCCCGGCGCGTGTGCCTCGTCGCACTCGCGCTTGGCGGCGCCGCCGCGCTGTTCGCCTCGAGCGGCTGCCTCGCGTATCAAGTGGTGAGCGCGCCCGTGAAAGTCGCCGGCAGCGCCGTCGTCGTCGCGGGTGAAACGGCCACCGCCGTGGTCACCACCACCGGCAAGATTGCCGTGAGCGCGGTCCGCGCCGCGGGCCGTGCCGGAAGTGCCGGGATCGACGCCGCCGGCCGCTTGGCGCAAGCCGGTATGGTCACGTTTGCCGACACCGCGACCGGCACCATCGTCCGCGTGCCGTGGTCGCAAGGCCTCACGCTCGCGAGTGCCAGCCACGCGGCGAATCTCAGTCTCGCCTCGCGCGCCGTCGATGTCGTGCGCGCGGGCAAAGTGGTCTACGCCGCGACCCAACCCAGCGGCGACGGCGCTCTTCTGGCTTCCGGCGATGTGGTGCGGCTCGGGAAATAGTCAGCCTATAACCCTCCGCCGTCTTCAGAGCCCGGCAAAGCTCAATCGATATCGCCCGCCGACCCGCCCCAGCTTCATCGGCGCATCAAAGGTCTGCGAGAGATTCGCCGACGTCAGCACCTTCGCCCGCGGCCCGGCGACGACGACTTCGCCGGCGCGCAACATCAGCGCGTGGGTAAAGGCCGGCGTGATCTCCTCGACGTGGTGCGTCACCAGCACGAGTGCGGGCGCACCGCGCCGCCGCGCCAGTTTCTCCACGAACCTCAAAAATTTTTCCCGCGCCACCGGATCGAGTCCCGCGCACGGCTCGTCGAGGATCAGCAATTGCGGTCGCGCCATGAGCGCCCGCGCGATGAGCACGCGCTGCCGCTCGCCTTGCGAAAGATACGCCCACTCGCGTCCCGCGATGCGCGCGAGCCCGACCGATTTCAATAAGCGCAGCGCCGCGCCCCGATCCGCCCGCGTCCCCGCATGCCAGAGATCGAGCTGCGCGTACTTGCCGCTCACCACGGTATCGAGCGTGACTTCCGAGGGCGGGATCGACGCTGTGAAAGCACTCGTAACCACCCCGATGTGCAGCCGCAGCTCGCGCCAATCCGCCCGGCCATAAGTCCGGCCCAGCACGGAGAACTCCCCTCGCGTCGGAGAGAGAAACCCCGTGAGCGATTTGAGCAGCGAAGTCTTTCCCGAGCCGTTCGCGCCCAAGATCACCCAGTGCTCGCGCGGCGCGACGCGCCAGTTAACGCCACGCAGGATCGTGGTCTGGCCGCGCTCCACGCGCAGGCCGGTGACTTCGAGGACGGGTTTCATCCGAGGCAGTTTGCAGGGCCGCACGCGAGCAGGTCAACGGGGAGCAATGTCACGCGCCCGGGAAGTTCCCGCAAAAATATCCCCCGCCGCCGAACCACGAGGAAGTTTTACCGGTCCAATACGAGGCATCCTCTCAACCCAAGGCCTCCCATGAAAACGCTCCGCACCGCATTTCTTTCCCTCGCCCTCACCTCCGTCGCCCTCTCGCCCGCGCTCGTCGCCGCCGAAAAGCCCGAAGCCGCGCCCGGCACCATGGGCGGCAAGACCACCTCCACACCCGATATCACCACCTTCACCGAGGCGAGCGCCGCGCTCGACTCCGGCCCGACGGTGATGAAGGCCCGCAGCGCCGAATTCGGCACGCGCGACACGATCGTCTCCGACATGGGCGACCGTATTCAGGCGAGCGTCGGCGCGCTCTCCACCCTCGAGCAAAACCGCACCAAGGAGTTCAAGGGCGAGGTCCGCACCGAGTTCAAGGCCGCCTTCGAGACTGTTCGCACCCGCGAGCAGCAGGTGCGCAAGAGCCTCGACGCCGCGCGTAATGCCAATTCCGATACATGGGCCGCCGCGCGCAGCAATCTCGCCGCCGATTACGAAGCCTATGGCGCCGCCGTGACGCGCGTCGAGACCGTCGCCTCCGTCGGCGCCACTCGCGCCGATGCCCGCGTCGGTGCCGCCGGCACCATCGAAACGAAGAGCGTCGAAACCAAGGCGCGGAAGTAAGGTAAGCCCCGTTCCCTGCTTCATCCCTCTATCTTCCTTTTACTCTCCGAAGGGCGGACGAAAGTCCGCCCTTTTTATTTTTTAACGACAGCCGCGCCCTACACTCCGCGGCCTCGTTCCTTCCTGTATCCGCCCGCCCGACTTCCCTGCTGGCCATTCGCCGCCCACCCACACAGGCTCCGCGGCGATGAGCGCGCTCAAAGTCTACACCCTTTCCAACTGCGATACCTGCCGCCGGGCCACCAAGTGGCTCCGCGCCCGCCTCGTGGCTTTTGAAGAGCGTGCCATCCGCGAAACGCCCCCCACCCTCGCCGAGTTGCGCGCCATGCTCGCGGCCCGCCGAGCCGAGGGCGCCAGCCTGCTCAAACTCTTCAACACGTCCGGCGGCGATTACCGTGAGCAAAAGCTCGGCGACAAACTTCCCACCCTCACCGAGGCGCAAGCGCTCGGTCTCCTCGCCGCCAATGGCAATCTCGTAAAGCGTCCTTTCGCCATTGGCGAGGGCGTGGCACTCGTGGGCTTTGATGAAAAGGCGTGGTCCGCCGCGTTCCCGAAAAAATGAGTGAGCGCACCGCCTCGCCTGCGACGATCCAGTTGCGCCTGCGCGACCTCGCGCAGTTGTTCAACTCGATGGACCCGTCGCCGTTTCACGAGCGCGACCTCGACGCGGATGCCGAGGAGTTCATCATCGGCTGGGCGCGCGAGCATCCGAAAGATCGGGAGCTCGAGCTCGAGATCTATCTTTCCGAGCCGCCCTCTGCGGAAAAGAGCGCCGGCCTCGAGGAATCGATCCACAACTATTTCACGGTCCGCTCGGAGGCCAAGCAGCGCGAGTTTCGCCAGCTCATGCGGCGCGGGCGGGTGAGCCTGAGTGTCGGCCTGCTGTTTCTCGCGGGCTGTTTTTTTCTCAGCCAGCTCGTCGCCCGGCTCGGCTACGGCACCACCTCGGAAGTCCTCCGCGAGAGCCTCACCATCGGCGGCTGGGTCGCCATGTGGCGCCCGTTGGAGATCTATCTCTACGACTGGTGGCCGTTGCGCGATGAATTGAAGCTGCTCGAACGGCTTGCGCGCGTGCGGGTCCGCCTCATTCTGCCCGGGACATAGCCGTCATGACCACTTCCTCCTCCGATCCGCTCCGCGATACCGTGCGCTGGCTCTCCGCGCACACGCGCTTCCCGGCCAGCCGACTCGAGAACCACGCCGAGACCCTGGTTTGCTTTGCCGCCGCCGCCGCCGCCGAGGAAGCCGAGTCGCAAAGCCGCTTCCTCATCAAGAGCCGGGACCCCGCCCAGACCTCCGCCCAGCGCACCCACGCGCTCCGCCGCTCCCAAGTCCACTTCAAGTGCGACAATAGCGCCAAGGTCTAACTTCCTCCGCGTAGCTGTCCCGAGGTAGCACCCATCTCTGGCGAGCAGCTCGGGCCGCCCGCCGTATATCGCAGATATAAGAGTGGCGCTCTAAATTACGCACTCTCCCGGGCGGTGCCGTGCCCATTTCCGTCGTCCGCCGGAGCGCGCCAGAGCCCACGTATCACACTGATGATTAAACGCTTTCATATTTCATGAGCATCCTTCTCACCTCCGTCCGGCCACTTCTTGAGCCCCACCCCTTCGCCCTCCCGTGCGTGTCGCTCCATTCACCCAAACAAACCCTGTAACTTTCCCGCCCCACCGTGGGTTCTAGAAGCACACCACCTCTTACCCACCCCCGTCCACCTCATGAAAACAACTGCCTCCCGCTTTTTCCTCCTCGCCGGTCTGCTTAGCGGCGTCGTCGCCACCGCCCAGGCCAAGATCGAGCGCATCGTTGAAAAGTCCTTCACCGTGCAGCCCGGCGGTACCCTCACCGTCGCCACCTCCGGCGGCGAAATCCGCGTGTCTCCCTCTAACGACAACGTCGTCAAGGTCACCGCCCGCGAACGCATCAAGGCGAGCTCCGAGTCCGAGGCCGACGACATCCTCAAAAAACTCGACCTCACCATCGAGCAAAACGGCAACGATATCTCCGCCAAGGCCAAGTACGAGAAGCAGCCCCTCGGCTTTAGCTTCGGCTCTTGGCCGCCGGTCAATGTCGACTTCATCGTCACCGTCCCCGCGAGCTTCGTCACCGAGCTCAATACCTCCGGCGGCGGCATCACCGTCGGCAACCTCAACGCCAAGGTCAAAGCCCGCACCTCCGGCGGCAGCATCAAGCTCGGCCAGATCGGCGCCGAAGTCGACGCCAGCACCTCCGGCGGCAGCGTCTCCCTCGAAAGCGCCAAGGGCCCCGTGAAGCTCAACACCAGCGGCGGCAACATCACCTCCGGCCCCGTCGCCGGCGAAGCCGACCTCAATACCTCCGGCGGCAATATCACCATCGAATCCGTCCAAGGAAAACTCAGCGCCCACACCAGCGGCGGCGGCATCCGCGCCAGCCTCGTCGGCCCGCTCAAGGAAGACTGCGTCCTCAGCACCTCCGGCGGCAGCGTGAAACTCACCGTCGACAAGGCCGCCGCCTTCCGCCTCGACGCCTCCACCAGCGGCGGCTCCGTCGACGCCGAGGGCCTCACCATCACCCTCGAAAAATCCAACCGCGGCCGCTCCGCCCTCTCCGGCGTCGTCAACAACGGCACCGCCCTCCTCAAACTCCGCACCAGCGGGGGCAGCATCGGCCTCAAGACCCGATAAAAGCTCAGCCGGCTAACTGATCGTCGGTCAGCCCATTACAAGCTTAGCTAACGTCATCTCTCCCAAGGGCAGGCCTCAAAAAGGCCTGCCCTTTTCACTGCCCGGTCGCCTGGGAGCGCGGGCCGCTGGCCCGCACCTATTCCCCACTCAGCCCCCAACCCGCTGCAACAGCCGCGACTCGCCTTGACCGACCGAACTGTGGGAGGGGCTTTATGCCCCGACGCAGCCCCCGATCGCACCTCGCCTTGACGAATCCCACCCTCACCGAGCGTCAGCCTTCTCCCTCACCGCCCATGACACTAAAACTCATGCGCGCAAGATAACCCCGAGGTGGGTCACGGGCAGGGCCAGGCCAATCCCCCTTGCCGTGCCCGCTGCTCGGCTCATGCTCACGTCATGTTCCCCGCGCAGGGTCAACTCGGCGGCAAATTCCCCTCCAGCGAGGCCGCGCTGGCTCCTGTTCAGGCGATATTGTCGGCTCCCCCTGCGCCGATTTCTTTTTGGCCCATATTTCGGACGCCCGGTCCTCGTCTTGCCGGCAACCTCGGCGTGCCAAAATCCCGCCTGACCATCACCACCGGCAGTGGACGCGGCCGAATCGTGCACTCCGTCACCCTTCACACCGTAGCAGGCGCAGATGGCTGGCAGGTCTCGTATCAATTCGACCGTATTCCTAACAAACTACTCTTAGCACCGCTCATTTTCTTCTTCATCGTGCCGACCGCTCTTTTAGTGGGCCAGAGCAGCTTCAGTTTCGAAGTATTCATACTGATCTGTAGCGTAACAACCATCGCCACCACGGTCACATGCCTTGCTACCCATGGCCGCAGCGAGCAGGTCGAGCGGGCCCTGAAAGTGATGTACAACGACAATCTCACCGAGCCCGACCGCCTCGCCGCTCATTCGCGTACCACCTCCTAACGCAGAACGCTCAGCCGTCACCTCCAAGCGTCCCTCGGTCCGCGTCCTATCGTCACTCTCCGCGCTCGCCCTCGAGTCCTTCTCCACCTCCACGCCCATCCCCTATGTTCCCCGCGCAGGGTCAACTCGGTCGGACATTTCCCTCCAGCGTCGCCGCGCTCGCTCGGGTCCGAGATGCCTTGGCGGCCACGCCTGATGCCCTCCCGTGGATGCTCTCCCTTTCGGGTGAGCCTCGTCTTTCTGGCGTCGTGCGCGCGCCCGAGGCCCATCTCCGCTATGCGATTGGGCGCGGCCGGTCTCGAATCACCTACACCATTATTCTTCGCACCCAGCCCAGCCCCGAGGGTTGGAGTGTAATCTATAGCTTCGAGCGCGTGCCAATTTTCCGCCTTGCGGGCCTCTTGCTCGCCATTCCGATTCTGATCTGGATCAGCGTGCAAAAAGACCTCGGGGTCATTCCTCTAGTCGTTTTCGGCGGCGTCCTTGCCGCCATTCTCTTCGAGTCATGGCGCGCCCACGAGCGCAGCCACGACGTCGAGCGCGCCCTCGAAGTCATGTACGGCGACGACCTCACCGATCACGAACGCCTCGCGCGACCGCCTACGTCTCCCGCCTAGCCTAGTTTGGTTTAACCACCGGGCTCCCAAACGAGGCGAGAATCACCGCTCACACTTTCCGAACGGCTTCATCGGCTCTGGCCGCGCTTGAAACTTCACTGGAGCTTGGACGTTGGTCCTTGGTTCTTTGGCCCATCCGGCCCGCACGCCGCTTGCAAAGGCCTTGCACTCCCGTGCGTGCCTGCCTTGTGTCTAGGGTCTCCCCCTCATGACGCTCCGCTCACTCCTCCTCGGTTTGTGCCTGCTGGCCGCTGGGTTCGCGCCTACCGCCCGCGCCGCCGAGCGTGAGTTCAAGCAGACCTTCCCCGTTCAGCCCGGCTGCACCGTCAAGGTCGATTCCTACCGCGGCGCCATCGTCGTCGTCGAGAGCGACGAACTCGTCAACGAGGTCCAAGTCTATCTCCACATGGAAATCGGCGCCGACAGCGAGGCCGAGGCCGACCGCCGCCGCGACGAACTCCAGCTCGACGTCAGCTCCGAAAACAACGTCGTCAGCCTCCGCGCCCGCAATCCCGCGCAGACCCGCGTCCGTTTCGTCTGGAACGATAAAAACCAGCTCGACCTCGCCTGGAAGATTACCGTCCCGCGCCGCTGCCACGTCGAGGCCTCCACCGTTTACGGCTCCATCACCATCGGCAATCTCACCGGCAGCGTCACCGCCCGCATCGAGCGCGGCCCCATCTCGATAAAAAATATCGATGGCAATATCGATGCCGCCGCCCAGTTCGGCGACATCGTCATCTCGCGCTGCAGCGGCACCGCCAAGCTCCGCGTGCTCAAGGGCCTCATCCGCACCGGCTCCATGTTCGGTTTCGTTGACGCGAAAAACACCACCGGCGATGTCGAGGTCATGGCCGCCTACGCCGGCATCACCGCCCTCGCCGAAGCCGGCGATGCCATCATCGGCTTCCCCCGCACCACCACCGGCGAAGCCCGCATCACCACCAACGGCGGCAGCATCCGCGCCAAGATCGATCCCGCCGCCAACTGCGCCATCGACGCCACCGCCACCTGGGGCCGCGTCGAAACTCAGCTCCCCCTGACCATCTCCTCCGGCGCCTCCGGCAAAAGCAAACTCACCGGCCAGCTCGGCCACGGCGGCGCCACTCTCACCCTCCGCGCCAGCGGCGGCCAGGTCCGCATCGTCCCCGGCGACGGGTTCATCAACGGGTAGGCGCTGCCTCACCCGTGGGCGGTATCCCTCGATCCCGCCGCCTCAGGACGTCCGTTTGGTGGCGCTAACGGAGCGGCGGTTTCCAACCGCCGGCTCAGGATAACCGCACCCACGCGGAGTGCGCGTATCCAATCTTTGGATGCGTTATCTAGGCTCACTCCCTCCCCACCTTTATCCGTGCCCACCCGCGTCATCCACGGCCAAAATCCCCCGGTTTTTATCTTTTGCGTCTCTTCGTCACCGCATGTCACGGACCAGCTTTGTCCCCCCGTTTTACTGAAAGCTTTCCTCCCTCCTCCGACTCTTCGCGTTTCATATCTATTTCGCTCCACCTCCCCTTCCATCCGCGTTCATCCGCGCCATCCGCGGCCAAAAATTCCCCCAGTTTAATTTCCACCTCTTCTTCACATCCGCATCATCCCCGTCTTTTCGTACCCGCGCCTCCCGGACAAACACCGCGCTCGCGTACCGCCGAAACCGCTCTTCCAACCTTCGCATCTTTGCGTCTTCGCGCTTCAAATTTGTTCGAGTCTGCATCCGTGCCCATCCGCGTAATCCGTGGTCAAAAAAATTCCGCGGTTTGATTTTTGCGTCTTCCTCCACTCTCCGTCATTCCTGTCCCTTCGTGGTTAAAACCAAAACCGTCCCGCCACCCGCATGACTTCCACCGCCAATCTCTCCACCCTCACCACCCTCCTCAAGCGCGCGCACGCCCTTAGCACCGTCAGCGAACTGCTCGGCTGGGATGAGCAGGTCAATCTCCCGCCCGGTGCCGCCGAGCAACGCGCCGCGCAACACGCCGCCCTCGCCGAAGCCGTCCACGCCGCCGCCAGCGAACCCCGCCTCGGCGAACTCCTTACCCAACTCGAGTCCTCCCCTTCCGCCCCCGCTCTCACGGCCACCACCTCTCCCGCCTCTGCTTCTGCCCCTGACGATCAAACCGTCATCGTCAAGCACGCGCGCAAAGACTACGACCGCGCCACCAAGCTCCCCGCTGATTTCGTCCGCGAAAAAGCCGCGCAGGGCAGTCGCGGTTATCACGCCTGGGCCGCCGCCAAAGCCGCCGACGATTTCGCGAGCTACGCCCCCGTCCTAGAAAAAAATCTCGAATTCGCCCAGCGCGAAGCCCGCTACCTCGGCTGGACCGGCCGCGAGTACGATTACATGCTCGATAAGCATGACCCCGGCCTCACCGCCGCCGCCGTCGACCGCCTCTTCGGCGAACTCAAGCGCGAGCTCGTCCCGCTCGTCCGCAGCATCACGTCCTCCGCCACCGCCGAGCGCGCCCGCGCTGCCGCGAAAAAATTGCGCGGCTTCCCCCTCGATCTACAGCGCACTTTTCTCCACGAGGTCACGGCCAAACTCGGCTTCGATTACTCGCGCGGCCGCATCGATGTCTCGCTCCACCCCTTCTGCTCCGGCACCGGCAGCGATGTCCGCATGACCACGCGGTTCAAGGAAGACGAGCCCCTCGATTCTCTTTTCTCGTCCATCCACGAAACAGGCCACGGCCTCTACGAACAGGGCCTCCCCGCCGCTCAACTCGGCACCGCCCTCGGCATCCACGCCGGCATGGCCGTCCACGAATCGCAGAGCCGCCTCTGGGAAAACCAGGTCGCGCGCAGCCGCGGCTTCTGGCGCAACTTCGAGCCGCGTTTCCGCGCCCTCTTCCCCGCGCAGACCGCCGGCCTCACCAGCGACGAGCTCTACCTCGCCGTCAATGCCGTCGAGCCCACCCTCATCCGCGTCGATGCCGACGAGGTCACCTACAACCTCCACATCATCCTCCGCTTCGAGCTCGAGAAAAAACTCTTCACCGGCGAACTCGCCGTCCGCGATCTCCCCGCCGCCTGGCGCGCCGCCTCGCGTGACATCGTCGGCCTCGAGCCCGCCAACGATCGCACCGGCGTCCTCCAGGATGTCCACTGGAGCGACGGCGCCTTCGGCTACTTCCCCAGCTACTGCCTCGGCAACATGCTCGCCGCCCAGCTCTGGTACCGTGCCCTCGCCCTCCGCCCCACCCTCGAGGAAGATTTCGCCCGCGGCGATTTCACGTGGCTGCTGAGTTGGCTCCGCGAAAACATCCACACCCAAGGCCGCCGCTTCGACGCCCTCGAGCTCGCCCAACGCGTCACCGGCGAACCCCTCTCCCCCCGCGCCCTCGTCCGCTACCTCCGCGATCGCTACGCCACCCTCTACGGCGTCTAACTCCATGTAGGGGCGTCGCTCGTCGACGCCCGCGGAAAAAGGACCAACGTCCCTCGCCAGAAAAATCGCGGACCTCCCCGCGTCAATCGTATCCAATATTTAGATACGGAAACGCTCCGCTCCGTCGCCTCTGCAGCCGCCAGCGCGAGCGCGTGGACGCAGGCCCCGCACGCTCACCCTCGCGCGTACCACGTTAAATTGAAACCGCCACGGCTTTCTCCGCGTCTCCGTGCCTCTGTAGTTCCCCTGCCTTGACCCACGACCCAATTGAACCACCAAGACACAGAGGCACAGAGAAACCTCCCCACGAAAGGCGCCGACCATCAGTAATTCCCCAGGAAAGCGCTGCTCTTTCTCTCTCTCTGTCTCTGTGCCTCTGTGGTTCATTCCTTCCGCCCCAAATCTTCGCGCCCTTCGAGGCTCCATCCGTCTTTGCCTTTCTTCCCGCGCTCCCCGTTCTTCCAGTTCTAGCCTCAGCCCTCCGGCTCCCCGTTTTGCCATTTGAGATTTCACTGGGATTTGTGAGCTTGGAGCTTGGTGCTTAACGCCGCTCTCCGCCTCCGTCCGCGAGCCTGCCCTCCTTCCCTCATTCCCTCTTCCCTCATTCCCATCCGCACCATGTCCCTCATCGACACCCACACCCACCTCGAATCCTTCGCCCGCAAAGGCGGTGACGTCCTCGCCACCGCGCTCGCTCGCGCCCGCGAAGCCGGCGTGGAGACGATGATCACCATCGGCACCTCCCCCGATGATTGGGACCTCTACCGTTCGCTCGCCCGCGCCCACACCGCCACCGGCCTCATCCGCTACACCGTCGGCCTCCACCCCTGCTCCGTCGACGGCGGCTGGGACGCCGCCATCGCCCAAGTCGAAGACTTCTGGCGCAGCAGCGGCGGCCCCACGCCCGTCGCTCTCGGCGAAATCGGCCTCGACCGCTTCCACCTGCCCAAGGACCCCGCCGAAGCCGCCACCATTTTCGCGTGGCAGCGCGCCGCCTTCGCCGAAGGTCTCGCCCTCGCCAAAAGCCTCGGCTGCCCCGTCGTCATTCACTCCCGCGGCGCCTTCGCCGAATGCGTCGAAATGATCGACCAAAGCGGCGTCGATTGGACCAAAGTCGTCTTCCACTGCTTCACCGAAGGCACCGCCGAGATGGCTGAGCTCACGAAGCGCGGCGGCTACGGCTCCTTCACTGGAGTCCTCACCTACAAGAGCGCCGAAAACGTCCGCGCCGCCGCCCGCGCCCAAGGCCTCGACCGCTTCATGCTCGAGACCGACGCCCCGTACCTCACCCCCATGCCCCACCGCGGCAAACCCAACGAGCCCGCCTACGTCCGCCACACCGCCGAGTACGCCGCCACCGAAGTCTTCGGCCTCCCCTACGCCGATCTCGCCGCCACCTCCACCGCCACCGCGAAAAAATTCTTCGCCCTGTAGCAAAGCTGAGGGAGGGGCTTTACGCCCCGACGGATCGAAAAGTGACTGCGGCATCCTGCCGCTGAGTCTCCGGAGCACCCGGCGGCGCAGCCGCTCACTTTCCCTTTCGTGTCTTTCGTCGGTTCGTTTGCTTAAAAAATTCCCGCCCTGCCGAGCCTCCAGCCCTGCCGACCAAGCTCTTCGTCACCTACTTTTTCTTCTGTTTAAATCCTCCATCCCTCCGGTTTTCTCTTTCGTGTATTTCGTGTGTTTCGTGGTTCCTCCCCTGCCTTGATTCCGTTCCCTTCCGCGGTTTCTCACCGCTGAAACAACCGATCCAGCGCCCCCAGATTCTTAATCGGCGCCGCTTTCTTCTCACTCACCGCCGCCGCCAAAATCGGCTTCACCGAATTAGATCCACTCGCTCCCGCTGCCGCAGGCGTTGTTGAAGCTGCCGCCTCCGTCCGATTCGCGGTATTTAAATTTGCGGTGATACCATGCTGCACCGCCGCCAGCACGCGATCCAGTTTCACCGTCGACACCGGCTCCGCCGTGCCCAACTCCTGCGCAAATAAACTCACCCGAAATTCCTCCACCAGCCAGCGCAACGCCTCGCCGCCCTCGCGGTCGCGCAATTTCATCGCCGCGGCCACATACGGCGCGAGCTGCGCGGCGCGCTCCGCATCCTTCGCCGGGTTTTGCCGCCAGCGCTCCGCGCGCAGCTTCATCGCTTTCAGGTAGCGCGGCAGATGCGCGAGCTGCGCATAGGGCGTCGTGCGCACAAAATCCGGCGGCAGCAGCGCCGCGAGATCGCGGTCGACCCCCGCGTGCGCATTCGGCTGCACCATCAACGCATGCCGCAGGGAAAGAATCTCGCGCAACTGGTCGCAATAGCGCGGCACGATGCCGCGCAGATCCGCCTTCACGCGGTCGACCACCGTCCCAAAAGTCGCCTCCGTCAGCGGCTGCACGGGGCGGCTCGTCACCCACGATCGCAAGGTCTGAAAAGCCTGCGCCTGTAATTCCTCTGCTGGCACGAGCGTCGAGATCAGCGGACCCAGCATGCGCACCGCGCGCAGGTCGCGCTCCAACCAGCCAAGATCGTTGCTCACCTGCCGCTCGATCAACGCCGACACCCCGCGCCGCGTAATCGCCGCCGCCTCTTCCGGTGTCTTCGCCAGCCGCAGCGCCACGCCATCCTTCTCCGCCTGCAGCGCGGGAAACGCATACACCGGCACGCCCGCCTGCTCCGTCACGAGCACGCGCTCAGGCACCGCGCCAAATTTCCACGTCGTCGCCGCCGGCGTCTCCCACTTTGCCCGCGCGCGCCGCCAAGCATCCGGCTCTACGCGCGCCACGCTCGCGCTCGCCGTCCGCTTCTGCAGGTGCAGCGCCGCATCGATCTCCGAGAGTTCACGGCTCGCCGCCAGCTCCTTGCCCTTCGCATCGACCACGCGCACGCGCACGCGGAGATGGTCGGGCAGCGGCTTGTCCGCCCACACCGCCGGGTCGATCGTCACGCGAAACCGCTCCGCGATCTGCGCCGCCAGGGCCTCGACCAGCGATTCGCGTCGGTCTGTCAGCCGGTCGCGCTGCGCCACTTGCTCCGCCAAACTCTTCGCCGTCTCCGCCAGCGGCACGAAGCCGCGCCGCAATTCCTTCGGGAGCGCGCGCAGGTAGTGCTCCACTTTTTGCTCCAAGTGACCCGGCACGGCCCAATCGAGCGCCGCGGGCGTCAGTGCCTCGGCCTCGCGCAAACTCACCTCCAGCGTCACGCCGTCGTCCACCTGCCCCGGCTTGTACGAGTAGTTGAGCGGTAGCGCGCGATTATCGATCGGCAGCGCCTCGGGAAAGGCCTCCGCGTCGTGCGTGATCGTCTCCGGGTCACGCAGGTACTCCGGCTCCAACATCAGGAAGCGCGGCTCCGCCCCGCGCTTCTCGCGCACGAGATCGACCAGTTCCCCTACCGCCGACACCGGGGTGGCCTTCAACTGCGAATCATAGAAGCGATACGTGGCCTCATCGAGATTGAGATACCCGCTGTCGCGTGCGCGTGTGAGCGCATCCGCCAGCTTCTCGCGCACCGCGCGGTTGTGTGTGATGAAATCGAGCGGAAACGTGATCGTGTCGTTCACCAGGCCCTCGCGAATGAAAATCTCCAACGCGTGCACCGGGTCGATTTTTCCAAAGCCCACCGCTTTGCTCTCCAGTTCGAGTCCGTAGAGGCGCGTGCGCTGCTTCGCCATCACGCGGCCCTTTTCCACATCCCAAAACGGCTCGCTATGGCTCACGCGCACGAGGTGCGTGCCGAGTTCCAGCGCCCACACCGGGTCGAGCCGCGCGCAGGTGCGCGCAAAGAGCCGCGAGGTCTCCATGATTTCCGCGGAGATGATCCACCGCGGCGTCTTCGGCGCGGCTTTCTTTCCTTCGCGTTGTCCGCCGTCCGTCCGCTTCTTCGGCTCCTCGCGCTTAAACAACACCGACCCGGGAAACAGCGCCACGCGCCGGTCGTGGGTCGCCTTGTACCCGCCGTTCTCCTCGTCGAGGTGCGCGATATTGCCGAGCAGTCCCGCGAGGATGCTGCGGTGGATCGCGCGGTACGCGGGCGTGCCAAACGCCGTCGTCTGCTGGTCGATTTCCTTGATGCCGTGATACGCCGAGGTGAGCCGGAAGTCGTCCCGCTGCTCCAGCGTATCCATGAGCTGCGTGTGAATGTCGCGCCACTCGCGCATGCGCGTGTAGCTCAAAAAATGGTCGCGGCAAAACCGCCGCAGCTTCGCCTGCCCCATCGAGTCAAACTGGTCGTGGTACCACTCCCAGATATTGAGCAGCGTGAGAAAATCCGAGTCCGGGTGCGCGAAGCGCCGGTGCGCCGCGTCGGCCTGCTGCTGCTTGTCCATCGGCCGCTCACGCGGGTCCTGAATGCTGAGGCCCGCCGCGATGATCACCACCTCGCGCAACGCCTTCTCCGTCCGCGCCTGCAAAATCATGCGGCCCACCGTCGGGTCCACCGGCAGCCGCGCCAGCTCGCGGCCGATGGGCGTAAGCTGCCGCACGGCGTCCGCCATGTTATCCGTCGCATCGAGCGCCCCGAGTTCCTCCAGCAGCGCGTAGCCCGCGCGGATGGATTTCGCCGCCGGCATGTTGATGAAGGGAAACCGCTCGATGTCGCCGAGGCCAAAGGCCTTCATGCGCAAGATCACGTCCGCCAGGTTCGCGCGCTGGATTTCCGGCTGCGTGAAGCGCGGGCGCTCTAAGTAGTCATTTTCTGAATACAGGCGGATGCACACGCCGTCCGCCACGCGGCCGCTGCGGCCCTTGCGCTGGTCCGCGCTCGATTGCGACACCGGCTCGATCGGCAGCCGCCGGGTGCGCGCCTGCGGCGAGTAGCGGCTGAGTCGAGCGAGGCCCGTATCGACCACGAAGCGAATGCCCGGAATCGTCAGCGAGGTCTCCGCGATATTCGTCGCGAGGATAATCTTCCGCCGCTGCGTCGGCGCAAAGACGCGCGCCTGCTCCGTATTCGAAAGCCGGCCAAACATCGGGATTACTTCGCAGTTCGCCAGCCGCCGCCCCGCCAGCAGGTCGCCGAGTTCACGGATGTCGCGCTCGCTTGGTAAAAACACCAGCACATCCCCGCCCGTGCTCTCGTGCACGATGCGTTGCACCGCCTCCACCGCGCCGTCGATGTAGTGCAGCGCCTCCGCGCGCGACTCCCGCTCGTCGCCCTCCGCCGCATCGGAGCCGAGTTCATCGAGGGGCGAGTAAATCACCTCCACCGGATAAGTCCGCCCCTCGACTTGGATGATCGGCGCATCGTCAAACGCCTTCGAAAACGCCTCCGTGTCGATCGTCGCCGAGGTTATGACGATCTTCAGTTCCGGCCGCTTGTACCGCAGCGTGCGCAGGTGCCCGAGGAGAAAATCGATGTTCAGCGAGCGCTCGTGCGCCTCGTCGATGATGATCGTGTCGTAATCGCGCAGCAGCGGATCGCCCTGCACTTCCGCGAGCAGCATGCCATCCGTCAGAAACTTTACGACCGTGTCCCGCGTCGTCTCATCGTTGAAGCGAATCTTGCAACCCACCTCGCGCCCCCACTGCACGCCCAGCTCCTCCGCCACGCGCCGCGACACCGAGAGCGCCGCCACGCGCCGCGGCTGCGTGCACGCGATGCGCCCGGTCGCGCCGCGCCCCGCCGCGAGACACATCTTCGGGATCTGCGTCGTCTTGCCCGAGCCCGTCTCACCCGCGAGGATCACCACCGCATTATTCTGGATCGCCGCGGTGATTTCCTCTGCGCGCGCGGAGATGGGCAGCTCGGGCGGAAACTCGAGGCGGAACGGAAAGGGTTTGTTTGACGGAGCACTCACGCGGGCAGAGGGTCCAACTTCTCTCCAGCGCCGTCATTTCACAAGGCAATCATGACACTTCCCCCTCTCCCGCCGCCCGACCCGATGCGCCGCGTCGTGCGCCTCGCCCTCTTCGACGGCTGGAGCGTGGCCATCGTCGCCGGCCTGGGCGGCCTCCTCTCCGCCGCTCTCGCCGACTTGATTGGCACCCTCGTTGGCATCGTCATCACCAGTGCCGGGATAATTGAACTCCAAGGCGTGGACCTCCTCCGCCGTTCCGACCCTCGCGGTATGACCCGTCTCATCACCAGCCAGCTCATGATCATGGGTAGCCTGCTCGCCTACTGCGCGTTTCAACTCGCCCACCCGCAGATCGCCGCCCTCCGCGCCCAAGTCGGCCCGCTCGTGGAGCAACAGATCGCTGACGCCGGCCTCGACCTCAACGAAACGCTCACGCAGCTCTACCGCACCCTCTACTACGCCGTCGCCCTGACCACCACGCTCTACCAAGGCGGCATGACCCTCTACTACCTCCGCCGCCGCACCACCGCCGCGCAGGCCTTCGCCCTGCCCCCGGTCCTCCCCGGTCGCTAAAGAGATGTCCGAGCTGTGGGAGGGGCTTTATGCCCCGACAGACGGCACGGGCACCGAAAAGTCGGGGCATAAAGCCCCTCCCACCGCAACCGGCAGCTCCGTTTTTTGCGCCTTCTGCGACTTCATGGAGCCACCCGATCCTTCCCGATCTTCCTTTGCTCCGACCTTCGCGCCTTCGCGTCTTTGCGCTTAACCTCAGTGGCCGCGTAACCTCGGTGGCTTGAAATAAATCTAGCTCCCCCCGCCACGCTTGCACGCCCACCTTACCCTCATAAGTTAGTTCCCGCATGTCCAAGGAACGCTACATCGAAGCCAAACAGCGCTGGGCCGAAAAACAAAAAGCCAAGGGCGTCACCGCGCGCCCCGTCGCCTCGCAAGATCGCCTCCCCCCCGGCCAGAAGCTCACCACCGGCTTCCCCGTCCTCGACCTCGGCGTGCAGCCCGACATCCCGCACGATCAGTGGACCCTCAAGCTCGACGGCCTCGTGGACAATGCCACGACGCTAAGCTGGCCTGCCTTCCACGCGCTCCCCCAAGTCGAAGACGTCTCCGATTTCCACTGCGTCACCACGTGGAGCAAGTACGACTGCCGCTGGGGTGGCGTCGCCTTCACCACCCTCTACGAACTCGCGCAACCCAAACCCGAGGCCCAGTTCGTCTACTTCACAAGCTACGACGGCTACTCGACTAACGTCCCGCTCTCCGCGTGCCTCGACGACGACGTCGTCATCGCGACCTCGTTCGACGGCGGACCCGTCCCCCGCGAACATGGCGGCCCCGCCCGCGTGATCATCCCCAAGCTCTACGCTTGGAAGGGCGCGAAATTCGTCAGTGGCATCACCTTCCTCGCCGAAGACAAACTCGGCTTCTGGGAAGTACGCGGCTACTCCAACACCGCCGACCCCTGGACCGAAGACCGCTACGCCTAAGCGGCCCGCAACAGAGCGGCGGCTTCCAACCGCCGCCATCGCATCGCGAGGCTTGAGGTGGACGGCGACCTCCGTGGCGCCGTCGAGAGGGCGAATATGAAAATCACAGCGGCAGCCGACCTCCTGAAGACGGCGCCCGGAAGTAGCCGCCCACCTAAAATCCGAGCCATCCTTCCTCAGCTTTAACTCCCTATGGGATGGCTGTGGTTTCAACCTTCGCAACGCCCGAGCAGTCTGCTTCTCGCAGTCACTTCTTTCGCGAGCGCGTCCGAGGAGCGGGTCCAAACCCTTCCGTCCAGTGCAGTGCGTTGATTGGATAGGTACTAATGTGAAATCCCTTTTTACGCGTTCGAAACCCAGGCTGCTGGGACACCGTTTCCACCGCCGCTGCGGCTTTCCCCTTCGTCGCGAAGACACCGATAAATTTAGTTTCATCACAACCGCCGGCATCCACGTAACTGTGCTGAACCACGTATACTTTTTTGCTCTTCGTTTTCATTTCCAGCACCAGCCGCCGCGACACCGCTTCACTCACTGACTTAGCTCGACGGAAATACGGACAGCGCAGTTATCCGTATCTCCAACCGAGCGAAACTCACCCAATCTTCCCCGCCGCCGCCGCTTCGTCGCCAAATTCTCGCTGCGCCTTCGCATCGTCAAACTCACCCTCCCAACGCGCCACGACGACGCTCGCGAGACAGTTGCCGAGCACGTTGACGGAAGTACGCGCCATATCCATCAGCGCATCCACGCCGAGGATCATCGCCGCGCCGGTGAGCGGCAGGCCAAAAGAACCAAGCGCCGTCGTCAGGACGACAATCGAGGCGCGCGGCACCGCCGCCACGCCTTTCGAGGTGAGCATGAGCTGCGCCATCATTGTTAACTGCAGGCCAATCCCAAAATGCGTGCCGGTCGTTGCCTCGGCCATCTGCGCGATGAATACGGACGCGAGCGCGAGGTACAAGGTGGAGCCATCGAGGTTGAACGTGTAGCCCGCCGGCAGCACGAAACCCACGATGCTCTTTGGCACGCCGAGCCGCTCCATGCGCTCAAACGCCTTCGGCAACGCCGCTTCGCTGTTCGCTGTGGTAAACGCGATGGTGAACGGTTCGCGCACCGCGCGAATAAACGGTTTCAGCGGCACCTTGAAATACAAGATCACCGCGCCCAACACAAAGATCACGAAAATCACGAGCGCCAGATACAGTGTGAGCACAAGTTTCCCTAGACTGAGCAGGGAACCCAGGCCCTGTGCACTCACGGTTACCGCGATGGCTGCCGCCACGCCGAAAGGCGCGAGCTTCATGATCAGTCCGGCAAACTTAAACATCACCTGCGTCAGGCTGCCACAGAATACGAGCACTGGCTTGCCCGCTTCGCCCGCCACGACGACCGCCATGGCGAAGATTACGCTGAAGCACACCACTTGGAGTACATCATTTCGTGCCATCGCATCGATTACGCTCGTCGGAAATGTATGGAGGATCGTCTCAAAAAAATCGAGGGGCTTGGCCGTCGGCAGATTGGTTGTTGCGACATCCGCCAGCTTTTGTCCGGCACCGGGCTTGATCACATTTACAACGAGTAGGCCAACCGCGAGCGCCGCCGTGGTCACGATTTCGAAATAGAGCAGCGCCTTGCCACCGATACGGCCGACCTTCTTCAAATCACCCGTGCCCGCGATGCCTTGCACGAGGCTCGCAAACACCAGCGGTGCGATCAGCGCCTTGATCAAGTGGAGGAAGATTTCACGAATCAGTACCATCCACTTGTTCATCGTCACCTTCGCATCTGCCGGCATTTCCGCCATCAGCAGGCCGAGTCCCACGCCCACTACCAAGCCTATGAGAATCTGGTTAGTTTCCTTCTGATACCATTTCTTCGGTTTGGGCGGCGTGATGTCTTCGGCGTGAGAAAGCATAAAATAAGATCGAGGTTGAACGTCGGGGCGCTGGTAGCAGACGCCAAGCCATCCTCTGCTGGCAAGCCCCGCCTGCGACGGCGTCGCACGCCACCGCCCCGGCCTGACGCCCCGTGTTTCCCCGTGGGACCGGGCATCCCCCTAAAATCGTCGCGCAGCATGTGAGCGGACCTCAGCCCGCCGTGCAGCCCGCGAAAACGCCCTCGAGTCCCTCCCTGCCCAACTCACCCCACTCCACCCACCCGTGGCTTGCGAGCTCGCTCGCAACAAGCACGCCCCATCTCACCCACCTCATCGCCTCGCCCCCTTCCCGCGAATTGCCCGTTCGGACCTCGTCGCGCGCTCTACCCCTCCCGTACCGCCGCCGGCTCATTCCAATTCTCAAACCACCCCGCCTCCTCCGTTCCGATTTCCCGCTCCCGCATCCGCCCCGCTCTCACCGCGCCAGCGAGAAATTTCTGTAGCGATCCCTCTCCTCGCGCCAAAGCCCCCTCCGCCTCCACCGCCAGCGCCACGGGATAGATCGCCGCCAGCGGCTCGAAAAATTCCCCGCGCCGCCCCACGCAGCCCATGTCGTCCGCTGACTCCGCCCGCAGCGCGTCAAACCACTCCGCCCGCATCCGCGGCAAATCCACTGCCAGCACGGCCAGATGAGATGCGCCCGACGCCGTCGCTCGCTTCAATCCCGCCGCAATCCCCGCCAGCGGCCCGCCGTCCGCCACCTCATCCGCCACCACGGCATCGAAAGCCGTTTCCTTTCCCGCCTGCGCCTTTTTTACCCACGCTTGGTCCGCCCGCGCCGACAGCCAAATCTGCCTCGCCCCAGCCTGACTCAGCAGCTCCCGTTGCCTCACCCACAACGGCTTCCGCTCCACCTCCAGCAACGCCTTGTCCCGCCCCATCCGCGATGAGCGACCGGCGGTCAGGAGGAGGGCATTGAAAACGACTTGCGACACGCCGCTCATCTTGCTCCCCCGCTCCACCCACCGCAATACCAGCGCATTCCAGCTCGACTCGCTTCCTTCGATCGGTCGCGCCGCCCAATCGCTCCCCGGACACCTCCCCGTTTACCCGCCTCGACCGCTGCGGCGACTACGCACCGCCCGCTTCGCGTTATCCACCCGGAGCCGAGGGTCGTCCCTCCTCGACACTCATAGTTTTTTTACAGGATAATTTCACCTGTCCACTAGGTCCCCATGAGCTTCTCCCGCCCACCTTTTTTCCGCTCGGTCTCCACCCGCCGGCTGTTTTTGGTTGCCGCGGCGTTTGCCTCGATTTTTTCCGCTCGTCTCTCCGCCGGTGAACCCCTCAAAAGCTACGAAGTGCTGCGCCTGAAAGATGGTCGCGAGCTCACCGCCGTGCGGGTCGTCAACTACACCACGACCGATGTCCTCGTTCGCCATGCCGGCGGCGCGACCACTCTCAGCACGTCCGTGCTGCCGAGCAATGTCCTCTCCGACCTCCACCTGCCGTCGCCAGAGGCCGTGCTGGCTTCGCTCGATCCCGCTTTTCTCGCCCTCGCCAACAAAGTCGCCGTGAGCGATGCCTCGGCCCCTGCCGCCGGCGCGGGCATCACCAGCGTCCAGTTCAGCCGCGTCCCTTCCGGTGGGAGCAATGTCACCGAGCAGCAGCTCCAAGCCGCCGCCCAGCAAACCTCTACGCCCACCTCCGCTCCGGCGGGCGAGGGCAACATGACTTTGCCGGATTTGCCGTCCGGCGTGGTGGTCCCGGTCGCGCCTGCCACGGCCAATGCCTGGACCAAGATCGCCGGCCGCCTCGCGGTGGCGCCCACGGCCGGTGAGCCCCGCTACCTCGCCAATGTCGAGGTGCGGGCCTATCCCGCCGATCTCCTCGCCAAGTACGTCGTGCTGGCGCGCGCCAAGGCTGCCGAGGTCGCCGACCAACTGCGCGAGCGCGCCGCCGCGCTTGCCCAGGCGGGCCGCACCGCCGAGAGCGAGGCCCTCGTCGCGCAAGCCGCCAAGGCCGCCGGTAATCTCCTTAATTTCCTCCCGGTCGCGCCCTTCAATGCCCGCAGCGACGAATTCGGCCACTTCACGCTGCGCCACGATTTGCGCGATGTCCGCCTCGTCGCCATGGGTCGCATCAGCAGCGCGCAGGGCGAGTGGACCTATGCGTGGATCGGCGTCCCCGCCGAGCGTGAGATCATCCTGACGGATGCCAACGCCACCATGATCACTTCGCCCGAGAGTGCGGGCGCCAGCTTCGCCGCCCGATGAATTGGGTCTTCCCAGCGCTGGCCGTCGTCCAAGCCGCTCTACTACTCTGGGGTGCGGTCTGCTTGAGCAATATTGCCCTGCGCCCGAAAAAATTTCTCGCGGTCTTCGGCGCGCTCCTTGCCCTCGGCGGCTCGCTCGCCATCGCCAAATACGGCGCGGCGGAAGATACCCACCGCGTGCTGTGCAGCCTTGCCGATTGCATCATGCTCTCGATTAGCGTCGCCGGCGTGCGCGTGTATTTTGTGAACAAGGAGGAGGACCAGATCGCCCTCGAATACGCCGAAGCGCGCCGCCGCGCCGCCGCGGCCGCTGCCGCCGCCCGCGAGGCCCAAAAAGCCGAGCAGCTCAAGGCCGCCGCCGCCCTCCTCGAGGCCCGCGCAGCCGAGGCCGAGAAGCGCGCCGTCGTCGATCCCACGCGCCCGCCGCGTCACCTCACTCCGTCCCTGCTTCGCGGCGGCGCCCCGTCCCCCCGCCTGCCCACCTCGCCGCGCAAGTAGCGGAGGCCTTCGCCGTCATGCTCCACTCCGGCGCACCGTCCCTCACTTTTTCGACGCCACCCCGGCGTTCGCGTTCTCGTTTCTCGCGGCGGGGCATGACCCTCGTGGAGGTGGTCACCGCCATCTGCGTGATCGCGCTGGTCTCCACGAGCCTGATCGCCGCCTCCATCCTCATCCGCCGTCTGACCGAGGTCGCCGTCTACCAATCCTCCGTCTCTGCCGTGATGCAGGGCTACCTCGAGCAGATCAAAAACATGCCGTACGACATGCTGCCGATCTCCCCGGCGGCCGGCACCACCATGGATGCCGGTTACGCCGGCGTCTACGGGCTCGCCACGCAGAAGGACGACATCACGGCCGATCCCCTCGTCCTCTCGCCCCTGCCGTTGATCAGTCCGTCCGCGCTCCGCCCACCGACGGTCCCGAGCGGCGTGTACGACAACGTCAAAACCTTCGATGTGAACCGCGCCTCCGATCTCACCCTGCATATCTGGGTCTGGATCGAGGATCTCACCCCCTCCGGCTACGGCGCTACGCAGCAGGCCAAGGCCGTCACGCTGCTCTACATGTGGCAGATCCAGGATGGCCGCACGACGCGCTCCTTCACCGGCGTGATTAAAAATCTCCGCTCGCTCGTGCCCACGTTCTGAGCCCGCCGCCATGCGTCGTCTTTCTCCCGTTCCTCTGCGCCTGTCGCCCCGCTCTGCGGCGCGTCAGCGCGGCTTCACGCTCGTGGAGGTGCTCGTCGCGACGACGATCATGGGCATCATGGTCGTGGCGATCCTCGGCCTCTTCATCAACCTGATGAAGAGCTACAAGTACAATACCTTTCGCCTGAGCATCAATCGCGACGTCCGTACGTTTACCAACGAGCTCACCGACACCGCCACCTACGCCAACTACTACATCATCCTCGCCGACTTCTCCACCCGCACCGTCGGCCCCGTCGGCAGCGAAGTTCTCGCTTATCTCGGCGATGGCGAGTCCGGCGATTGCCTGCTGCTGGTGTTCAAGGATGACACCGACGACTCCAAGATCCAGCGCCTCGTCGGTTACTATCACGATCCCGATAGCGACGGCTTGGGTCCCGTGCGGAAATTCGATCTCAGGTTCAGTCCCACGGTCGCCAGCAATACCCTCTGGAACATCATGCCGTCCACCGGCACGTTGCACACCAATCCCGACATCATTTCCGCCGGCACCGTCGGCCGCGCCACCGGCACCTCCACCTCGGGCAAGCTCTTCTATAATTTTTTTAACCGCAGCGTCATGGTGAAGGGCCAGATCAACTACGTCTCCAACGACGGACTCACCCGCCGCGCCGTTTCGACTTACAATTTTACCGTGTCCCCTCGCGGCTGATCCATGGACCTCCCGCACCACTCCTCCCTCCGTCGCCACCCGCGCTCCACGCGCGGCTCCGGCATCGTCATGGCCATCATCTTCTCTGCGGTGCTCTGCGCCGTGCTCGCCAGCATGCTCCGCTGGGTGATGACCGAGTCGAAGCTCAACCAGCGCTCCCTCCTTCGCCTCGAAGCCCGCAATGCCGCCGAGGCTGTCGCCGAATACGGCATGTGCCAGGTCCGCTTCAAGATGGATAACACGAGCACGTTTCTCGCGAACGCCTTCACACCCTCCGGCAGTCAGGCGATCACGGCGCCCGCGAGCTCCCTCTTCGCCGGCACCCACGTCAATACGAGCGCCACGGGTATCTTCGCCGGCCGCATCAGCAATGTCGTCTCCTCTGGCTCCAGCCTGCTCTACTTCATGGACGCCAACGACCCCAACAACATCAACGACCCGTTGAAGGGAAAGTGGATCTTCCGTCGCGATATCCCGATCTACGCCAAGGCCACCGTCAATGCCACCAGCGGCCCGCCCATCTCCGCCTACGTCTGCGAAAAAATTAGCGTCCGCGGCGCGCCGCTCTTCGCCCACGCCATGTTTTACAACATGGACATGGAGCTCGCCCCCGGCGCCACGATGAATATCTACGGCCCCGTCCACGTTAACGGCGACGTCTACGTCAGCTCGCAGGGCGCTTCGGTGAATTTCTACAATACGCTCACGTGCACCGGAAATATCTATCATGCGTGGAAGAGCTTCATCGTCACCGCGCAGGGCCAGACCAACGGCACCAACGGCGAGGCGCTCAACATGACCTCCGACGTCACGTTCAAAACCCGCCTTAACACCCAGATCTCGATGGACCAATCGGGCACGTGGAAAGACAGCACGATGGGCTATTCGACGACGGTCAAAAACAACAACAGCTCCGGCGTGTACACCACCCAAGCCGCCTACACCGCCGCCCTCCTCGACGCCGCCAACAGCAACGTCAACGCCTACAAGACCTTCGCCTCCACCACCTGGAACGGCAATGTCCAGACCTCGGCCAATGGCGTGCAAAACTACACCCCGGTGGCCATCGGCAGATACGTCGAGGACCCCACTCCCACCAACGGCACCGACAATTCCATTAATGCCGGCCGCCTCCTCATCGAGCCCCCCACCTCCATCTTGAGCTCGGAATACAGCCCGGAAGTGGAAGCGCAGAAATACTCTAATCAAGCCGGTCTCTACGTCCAGATCACGCCCGCCACCGCTGGCGGCAATACCACCACCACCAACGGCGGCAACACCACGGTCACCACCAACGATCCCGCCGTCGCCGCGACCATCACTGTCAAAGCCGGCGGTCCCGCGGGCATCGTCGCCCTCAGCGTGCCCACTAACCTCATTAAATATTACCCGTACAAGCAGACTGCGACCACCAACAACGGCAACACCTCCTACGTCGTCAATCGTGGCATGTACGACCAGCGCCGCAATTCCGGCGTCGATCTCGTCGAGCTCGACATCACGGTCCTCAAGGATGCCGTCGCCCAAATGCAGTTGCCCTTGCTTAGTCGCAATGCCTCCAAGGCCATTAGCTCCCTCGAGACCTCTAACTGGACTGGCATCATCTACCTCGAGGTCACCGGCAATCCCACCACCAAGCTCGATGGCACCACCGTCGATGCCATCACGGGTGATAAGGTCGCCATCCGTCTCATCAACGGCGACACTCCTGTGCCCACCTACGGCGCCATGGAGGGTCTCACGATCGCGACCAACGCCCCCGTCTACATCAAGGGCAACTACAACGACGACGGCAGCGGCGGCACCCCCAGCGCCTCCGTGTCCAAGACCGGCGAAAAACCCGCCGCCATCGCCGCCGATGCCGTCACCCTTCTCTCCCCCGACTTCAATGATGCCACCAGCCGCAGCGCTATCCGCCCCAACGCCTCGGCCGATGTCGTCGTCGCCGCCGCCATCCTCACCGGCCTCGCCCCCACAAACAAAGACGGCAGCGCGCGCATGAGCGGTGGGGCGCACAACCTCGTGCGCTTCCTCGAAAACTGGACGACCAATTCACGCGCGGTCTACATCCGCGGCTCCCTCGTCTCCCTCTTCGAGAGCCGCGTCGCCAGCGAGCCGTGGCGCATCGACTACTACTCCGCCCCCGTGCGTAACTGGGGCTTCTGCGATCTCCTCGTCAACGGCCGTTATCCCCCCGGCACCCCGCGCGTCATCTCCTATCGCCGCACCGACTACGGCGACCTCACCAAAGCCCAATACGACGCCGCCCTCGCCGGCCTGTAAGGCCGCCTCAGCGAAAACGCCGGGCCATCCGCCCTTGGTTAGTAGCCGCGAGTTGGACCATCCGCGCCTGTTCGCACCCACGAAAGCCAGCGAGCGGACCACGCCCACGTTCCTCGTCGCCGCGAGCGTGAGCGAGTGGACCACGCAATCGCATTTTTTCTAGGGCTGCCGCAGCCACGCCCGATACGTACCCGCGATCGCCAGCGAGCGGACTCCGTCCAAGCCGCCGAAGCCGGCCTCCCGCCCGCAGCCGTAACAAGACCCCGCAGGCGCAAAAAACTCCGAGGTGGACGGCGACCTCCGTGGCGCCGTCGGGAGGGCGAACATAAAAATCTCATCGCCAGTCCATTTTGTGCCAACCGCATTCCCAGGCTGTCCCGTCCAAAGCAGAGCCTGACTCCTCATACCAGTAACCGGCGAGGTTCGGACTTTCTGGTAGCTGCGGGCGTGAGCGAGTGGCGGTTCGGCCATCGTCCCAATATCAACAGACGTCGGTATTAGTTGATACTACTCCGGGACCTCCGCGCCTCCTCTGCGCTCCCCGTGAGCTAGCCCCGCATTGCGCCCACGTCGTTCACTCTACCCTTGGCGCTCACCGACTAACCCGGCATCCGTTGCCTGCCGTGCCCACGCCCGCGACCCCACCTCTCAAGCCCGCCTTCGTCTCCGACCTCGTGACGAAAGCCACGCGCTTCTACCTCAATCTCGACCCCGCCCACAAATCCCCCCTCCGCGTCGTCTGCGGCGGACGCGAAGCCTGCGCTAGCGACTACGCCGTGCGCCGCACGACCTTTCCCTTTCACTGCGTCGAATTTGTGGCCGGCGGTGAAGGCCATGTCGTCCTCGCAGGAAAAAAACATCCCCTGCGCGCCGGCAGCGTTTTCACCTACGCGCCCGGCGTCCCCCACGAAATCTACTCCTCCCCTACCCGCTGCCTCGATAAATACTACGTCGATTTCGCCGGCACGACCGCGCGCGCCCTGCTGCGCCAATGCGGACTCGCCCCCGGCCACTTCCTCGAAATCTCCGCCGTCGGCGACGTGCGCGAAGAGTTCGATGCCCTCCTCCGCCGCGGCCAGCTTAACGATCCCCACACCGAGCGCACCTGCACGCTGCAATTGGAATTACTGCTGCGTACCATCGCCCGCTGCGCCGCCGCACCCAGGACCAGCGCCGTCACCCAGCGCTCCCACGCGACCTTCGAGCGGTGCCGCCGCCACATCGACGAACATTTTCTTCGCCTGCACTCCCTCGCCGATCTCGCCCGCGACTGCCACGTGGAAAAATCCCACGTCTGCCGCCTCTTCCGTCAATTCCACCACGAGTCCCCTCTCCAATACCTCCAGCGCCGCCGCATGCAATGGGCCGCCGACCGACTCCACAGCACGCCAGCCCTCGTCCGCGAAGTCGCCGACGAGCTCTCCCTCGACGCCTTCCACTTCTCGCGCTCCTTCAAACGCGTCCACGGCATCTCCCCCGTAGCCTTCCGCGCCACCCGCGGGTAGCGCCGCCCCTCGGCGCCGGCCGGAACCTCCCGCCCCCGCCGCTCCGGATCCCCCTCAAACCCTCCCCCCTCTTCGCGCTTCCCCGCGATCCCCCTGCGTCCGCGTCTTCCATCCGCGGCCATCCGCGCCATCCGCGCCATCCGCGGCAAAAATTTCAGACCTTTCAATTGAGGTCACGTAAGCCCCGCCATCGCCCACCCCCAATCCCTTCCCGCTCTTCCCGGCCTTCCTGTTCAAAACCCTTAACCTCCGGCTCGCAACCCACGCGAAAGTCACCGCCCATCTTCGCGACTCTTCGCGTTCTTCGCGGTTCACTTCCGTCTGAGGCGCCTTGATCCGTGTTTATCCGTGCCCATCCGTGGTCAAAAGATTCCGCGCCCGTTCACGCACGATCGTCCCTTACGTCAGCGCCACCATTGCCTTGATCACGCCACTCTCCGGCTTCAGCCACGTCGGAAATTCCGCGATCATATCGGCGAAACTCGCGCGATGCGTGATCCACGGCTGCGTATCGATCACCCCATCTTCGATCAGCCGAATGATGCGCGCGAAATCCGGCGAGAGCGCATTGCGCGACGCCAAGATCGTCACCTCGCGTCGGTGCAACACCGGTGCGTGCGGCAGCGAAATTTCCTGCTGCGTGATACCCACGTACACGAGCCGCGCCCCATACGCGCAGTAGTTCAGCGCGTGGCTCATCGAGCGATTGCTGCCCGTCGCATCGATCACGACATCGGCTAGCTGGCCGTTTGTGATCTCGGCCAGGAGCTTGGCCTCACTCCCATCACTCTGCGTAAGCAGCGTATGCTCGATGCCCATCGTCTCGCGGCAAAACGCCAGTCGCGCCTCGCTCAGGTCCATCACGATGCAGCGTGCCCCCGCGACCTTTACAAACTCGATCACCGAAAGCCCGATCGGCCCTGCGCCGATCACGAGCACGTTTTCCCCGGCCTTTACGCCGCCGCGATTCACCGCGTGGCAGCCGATGGCGAGCGTCTCCACCAGTGCGAGTTGCTCGTAGCTGAGCTTGGTTGAGCGATGCAGTTTCCGCGCGGGCAAAATCACGCGCTCCGCCATGCCGCCATCGCACATCACGCCGAGCGTCTTATGCTGCTCACAGCAATTCGTGAGACCGCGCCGACACGAGTAGCACTTCTGGCAATTGATGTAGGGCTCCACCGAGCAGCGGTCGCCCGGCTGCACGTTCGTTACGCCCTCGCCGACCGCCAGCACCTCCACGCCGAGTTCGTGACCCGGGATGCGCGGATAGGAATAGAACGGCATCTTCCCCAAGTACCCGCCGTAGTCCGTCCCGCAGATGCCGATGCGATGCACGCGCAAGAGCGCATCGCCCGGTCCTGGTGCGGCGGGCTCGGCGATGTCGATCTCGCGAAACGACTGCGGCTTTTCGAGGAGAATGGCTTTCATTGGGCGGGGATTAATTATTTTCCGGCAAACCTTCGGCGTGCCCGATATTTTTCACCGGGCGGAAAATCTCCTGCACCTCGGCGAGCAGCGCGCGGTCGATCGGCTCCGCCGCCCACTTGGCCCAATTGCGAATATTCACCGGGTTCGCGCTGCCCGAGACCGTCGTCGTGATCTCCGGATTCTCGAGCGAAAATTGCAGCGCCAGCTTCGCGATATCGCTGCCGCGCTCCGCACACAACGCCGCCGCGCGCCGCGCCGCGCTCTTCACCGCTTCCGGCTCTTTCAACCACGCCGGCAGCGGCGCATTCGTGAGCAGGCGCGCGCTAAACGGTCCCGCATTCATCACGCCCACGCCCTTGGCCTTGAGGTACGGCACGATCTCATCGGCAAAGCGCGTGTTTTGCAGCGTGTACTGATTGTAGCTGAGCACGCAGTCGACGCTCGTCTGCTCGAGGATGAATTTGAAAATCTTCATCGGATAGCCGCTGAACCCGATATACTTCACCTTCCCGGCCTGCTGGATTTTCCGCAGCGCGGGCAGCGTCTCGTCGACGATCTGCTGCATCGGCACAAACTCGATGTCGTGGCAGAGGATGATGTCGAGGTGATCGGTCCCGAGGCGGTGCAGCGAGACGTCCACGCTCTCCGCCACCCGCTTCGCCGAGAAATCGAAATGCGCGAGATCGTAGCGCCCGAGCTTCGTGCAGAGCGTGTAGCTGTCGCGCGGCACCCCGCGCAGCGCGATGCCGAGCAACACCTCGCTCATGCCGCGGCCGTAGAACGGCGACGTATCGATAAAGTTCAGCCCGCACTCCAGCGCCACGCGCACGCTGCCGAGCGCTTCATCGAGCGTCACGCTGCGAAACTCCGCGCCGAGCGAACTCGCGCCAAAGCTGAGCACGGGCAGTTGCAGATCCGTCGAACCAAGTTTGCGGGTTTTCATTTTTAAGGGATGAATGGGAGCAGCACCAAGCAGCTATGAATCGCGCTCAATTGCGGAAGACCTAGGTAGGGGCGTCGCTTGACGACGCCCGCGGAACAAGGACGGACTCTCCTCACGGCCACCGCACCGAAACTCTCCCAGCGTATTACCATGGCTCTCACACCGTGCGACAGCCCATCGTGAGTAGCACGTTCGCCCACAGCGCCTGGTCGGCCGTCTGGATCGTGAGCACATGATCCGCGCTCTCGACCTGTTTGTAGAAGTCCCATTTCAGCACCGGCTCCAATTTCAACGGCAGCCCCGCCTCCGTGATGACCTTCCGATACTCCGCCCACACCGGCGGCTCGCCCTGCTGCGCATACGGATCATCCGGCGGAATGCCCATCGTCGCCACATGATCGACCGGCACCGCACTCAGTAGCGCGCGCAGGACCTGCGTCACCGTGACGACGCCCGGCGCGAGATTGAGCGAGATCAACTCCGCATTCGGCCCGCGCTTCGTCGAAGCCGGGTAATTGCCATCCGCGATCAGAATCTTCGAGTGATGCCCGGCCCGCGCGAGCACGCGCAGAATGTCCGGATGAGTAAGCGAGGTTTTGAGCATGGGGTGCGTCTAGAAAGAACGTTCAACGACGATTGCACTTGAAGCGACCCGAATGAAATCCGAGCTCGAAACTAGACGACAGTCCGGCTCCTTCATCAGCGAGGGGCGTACACCCCACAATTTTTCACCGCTCCCACCTTCGTGTTCCTTCGTGTCCATTCGTGGTCTCAATTGTTTGAAATTTTGGTGTGCTCGCGAAACGCCTTGATCGTCTGCGCCGCCGCGACATCGGCATTCGGCAAGGGAAAGACTTCCGCCGAGAGATAACCACGATACCCGATCTCCCGCAGCGCCGCAATGATCGGCGCCACCTGCGTTTGCCCAAGCCCGATGGCCCGGCGATTCGAATCCGCGAAATGCACATGCCCCACCGCCGCCCCCGCCTCGCGCAGCGCCGCCGCCGTATCCGCTTCCTCGATGTTCATGTGAAACAGGTCGGCGAGGATCTTCACATTCGTCGTCTTGAGCGTCCGCAGCCACGCCGCGGTGTCGCCCACGCGATTGAAGAGGTTCGTCTCGTAGCGATTCAGCGGCTCATAGAGCAACGGCACGCCGAGTTGCGCGGCGCGCTCGCCAAGTTCGGTGAGTCCCTCGCCCAGCCACGCCAGCGCCTGCTCGCGCGTCACGTCGCCCTCCACCTTGCCCTGCATCGAGCCAATAATCGCCGGCGCGCCGAAACTCGCCGCGCGCTCCACGATTGCGCGAATAAACGCCCGCGCCCGCGCGCGCACCGCCGCATCCGCGTGCGTCAGCGTGAGCTTATGCACCACCCAGCCCGCGCCCGTGCCCAGCGCCGCCACCGCGAGCCCATGCTGCTTCATCAACGCCGGCACCTCCGCCAGCGCCGCATCGTCGCCCGCCGAGGGAAAAATCTCCACCGCATCAAACCCCAGCCCCGCCGCCCGCGCAAACGCATCGGCCAGCCCGCTCGAAAACACAAACGGCCCGCCCTTGGTCGCAGGCACGAGAGAAACAGTAATGGCGGAACGCATCGGGGAAGGGAAAAGACTACCCGCTCAGGGCAGCCCTGAGAATGGCAGATGTCGCCCCCGGTATGGCAATTCTCGACATCCTCTCGCGCAGAAAACGGTGGCCGGCATTTTCTGGTAGCCGCGAGCGTGAGCGAGTGGACGGAAGCACCACTCGCTCACGCTCGCGGCTACAACTTTAATGCACTCAAGCCCCGCGCTATCTCCGCCCGCGTCCCCACCAAAGAAACAGGAGCGCACCCATCACCCCGGAAAAGCGCCGCTCGCTCCCCAGATACCGCTCGAGCACATAAAACAGGTAATAATAAAACCGGCACGACGCCCACACCGTCAGCCCCAGCAGCGCCGCCGTGCGCACCGTCGGTAGCTCGTATAAAATTAGCCCGCCACTCGCGACCGCCACCACGACAAAGAGCGCGCCCTTCAGATGAATGAGCGCGGGAGATTTGAGATCAGCGGTGAGTTTCATCGGCGCACGTCAGTAAGACGCCGCCCCGCCGTCGATAGGTGCACCAAAAAATATCGACCCGAAAAATAACGTGCCCGCCACACGGCAACTTTCGCGCGGCCCCTCACGTCCCGAATGCCACGGATCGTTTCACTCACCGCACCTTAAAAATCATGCACGCACTCACTCCTCCTCATTCTGTTCGCCCCGCGTCTCCGCAAACCTCAACGCCGCGCCGCGCATCTCACATCCCCTGCGCCTCTCGCCTCGACTGCCCATTCCATCTCCACCGCCCCTCCCGCCCTCGCCGCGCAACTCATCTCCGCGCAGCCGATGCCTTCACCATGATGGAGCTCCTCGTCGTCCTCGCGATCCTCGGCCTGCTTGCCGGCCTCGCGATCAATCAGGTGAGTGGCATCCACCAAACAGCGAGCACGACCACCGCCGAGCTTTTCGTCCGCGACACCCTCAAGACTCCTCTCTTCACCTACCAGATGACGATGCACGAATATCCCTCGACCGTCGAGGGTCTGGCCGCGCTGATCACTGCCCCTTCGGGAAAATCCGCCACTTGGCGCGGTCCGTACCTCTCGGTTGAAAAGCTGCCCCTCGACCCGTGGGGCGAGCCGTACCAATACGCGAGCCCCGGCCCGAAGTCTAAGACCGCCTACGACGTGTGGTCCAAAGGCCCCGACAAACAAAGCGGCACCGCCGACGACATCGGCAATTGGGACAACGACGCGGCAAATATTGCACCGCATTAACTACCAGCGACGGGACTCTGTGGCGAGATCGAGACAATGTCGTTTACGGCTCGATCACCTCCTCACAGTTTTCTCCTGCCTCAATGCGAGGCCGCCCCGCTACCTCCACTGCAGACCCAGATCATCATGACACCGAGAGACCCACAACGAATCGATCGCATGGTGGAGTTGTTACGCAAAGTGTGGCAGCTCAATCCCGATCTTCGACTGACGCAGCTCGTGATCAATGCGACCGGCACGGAGCACAACTGTGGCCCCGTTTATTACATGGAAGATACCATCATGGAGAAGAAGCTGATGGCGGAACTCAACGCGCGCCGCGAGGTTCTCCCACCAAGTGCGACCGCCATGCCGCCGCTTCGCAGCATCCACCATCCGTAATTTAAGCAATCACTAGCGCGCTGGCAAAATCTTCACCGACTCGAGAAACGCCTGAATCTGCGCGATGCCGGTGGCGTACTTCTCCGGCCCTTGCGTGACGAAGCCGTGCCCGCCGCCCGGGCCGACGATGAAGTCGCAGCGGTTGCCCGCTTTCAGCATCGCTTCATGAAACGCCTCCGCCCCCTTGAAGGGCACCGTGGCATCCGCCGTGCCGTGAAAGAGAATCGTCGGGGGCAGGCCGGCGCGGACGCGATGCAGCGGGGAGAGCTCGCGCCAGCGCTCGCCGATCTTGGCGTTGCCATAGCCCTCGGTGGAGGTGTCGCTCACGGGCCAGAGTAGGATCATCGCCTCGGGGCGCGCGGACACGGTGAGATCTTCGCCCGGCTCGTTGATGTCGTCGAAGAGC
The DNA here is from genome assembly GCA_965227745.1 of Opitutaceae bacterium. GTDB lineage: Bacteria > Verrucomicrobiota > Verrucomicrobiia > Opitutales > Opitutaceae > GAS368. The sequence continues at coordinate 3,727,739 of OZ245769.1, forward strand.
CCGGTCGCCGCCGCGAGGTGCCCACCGGCGGAGGAACCGCAGGCGATCAGATGCGCCGGATCGATGCCAAATTCCGCCGCGTGCGTGCGCACGTAGCGCATCGCCGAGCGCCCATCCTGCACACAGACGAAAACGGTGTTCTCGGTCCCGGGTTTGTAGAGTCGGTATTGCACGCTGATGCCCACGAGACCGTGCTGCGCGGCGTAGTCCGCAAATGGATACATCACACGCGGTGCCCCGCCCGACCAGCCGCCGCCGTGAAAGTTGATCAGCGCCGCCCGGCGATCGGTGGGCTTCGCATTGGCGGGCATAAACACATCGAGCCGCAGTTCCCGATCACCGACTTTCTTGTAGACCACCGTGCGGGTCGGCTGCAGCGGCGCCGCCAGCTTGGCCCAAAAGGTCGGCTCCTTGGTCGCCGGCGCGGCAGCCGCCTTTTTCGGAGCGGGCGAGGCCTTGGTTGGCGTCGCCGGTTCCTGCGCGGCAGTCGACGGCGCTTGCGCGGCAGCGCTCGCAGCCACCAGCGCTGAAACGAAGAGACCCAGAAATAGGCGGAATGGAGGCATGGGGAAAAGGGGCCTTGAGAAAAACCTTATCGGCGGCCCGGGACGAGCATACCGCAGTGGTTCGAATGCTAGACCACCATGGATGGAGGTCTATCGCGTAATACCCGCGTAAAGTTGCGAACGCTCCACTCCGTTTCGCTCAACTTCGGGGAGCACCACAGGCCGCGCTCACCTCAGAATGCGGTAAAGCTCGAAAGGCAGGGAATTGATCACCATCGCCGTCCGATAGGAAACATGCGCGGCCGGCACCACGAGCATCGCGAGTGCGAGCGCGCCAAAATAGTGCTCCCGCTTCTCGCTCAATAGTTCCCGCGCGCCCCAGAGGCAGAGCGGGAGCAAAATGCCAGCGGTGCGCATCGTATCGGCCGCCAACATAAACCCAACGCAGACCGGCCCGATCGCCGCCGCGAGCAGAACGATCATGGCCGTGCGATTCGTCTTATAAATCTCAACGATTTCCAGTGCCGGGGGAAACGCGGCAAACCTTAGCGCCATCCACGCCCCCAGCGGGGCGGCAAAGAGATACGACGTGCTGCTGCCAATACTGGCCAGTATAAACGACGAATCCCCACTCGTGCCGCGGCCCAAACCTATCCCGACCAGCCGCCCCATCCCGAACACGGAACACGCGGCGGCGGTTTTCCACGCGATGGCGACCATCGCTTTTTTCGGTTCCGCCTTGAGCTGCTCCAGCGAGCGGAGCGTCACCGCCAACGGCGCGCCGAAAATGAAACGTTCATCGATAAAGGGACAAAGCGCGCAGGCCGCGACGAGCCCGATCTTCGCCTGACCAAACGCCAGGTAGCAAAGCCCGAGCGCCACCCACGCGTCGTTGATGCCGAGCCAGTGAGTCGAAACGAGCACCGGGCTCGTTGCTCCCAGCAACAGCATTGCGCTCATCGCCACTTTCTCGCTCGAGGCGCTGCGCTTGATCCAACTGTAGATATAAGCCAGCAGCGCCCAGGCCCCCACCCAGGAAAAAGCCGTGGCCAGCCATCGACTCCCACCCAAGGCGTAAACGAAGATCTGGGGGATAAAACGCCAACGCATCGCCGGTTCGATGTCGGTGCGAGCCGGGTCCAGACACTGCTTAAAATAGGCCAGCCCTCGGGTCCATTCGTTGCTGCCCGGACTCTCGTGCGCCAGCAGCCACCACCGAGGACTGTGAAACGCGATCACCACGAAAAGGCCAATCAACCCGGCCACAGCGGGATTCGACCACCAGGGACTTGTCTTCGATTGAGGGCTCACGCCAAAGACAGAGCGCGAGCAACTGAACCCCAAGTCAATTCGAAGATACTGTAACTATATACTTTCAGACAATCCCACCTCACTGCTTTCGCCAGTCATCGGCTTCAAGTTCAACCGATGACCGGCTCAACCGATGACCGGCGGCTACTCTCACCTCACCCCGCTCACAGGTGCTCCTCGTAAGTGATGTCGATCTTCGCGAGAAACGCCTTCTTCTTGGCGGTGCCTTGGAATCGTACGCTGTGCGTCAGTTGGTCGTACACATAGCCGTCCTTCGGGTCGGGGCGCACTTCCTGGCCGTCGACCAGTACGCGCAGACTCTTTTGGTAGAACGTCGCGTTGGCCTGGACCGGCTCGAGCGCCACCGCCACCGTGTCGGCGATGCGGTCGCCGAGCGCGGCGAGTGGCTCGGAAAAATCACTATCGATGTTGAGCACGGTGCCGCCCGTGAGCTCAGCCGCGCGCCGGTGCGAGACGTTGTCGGGTGACACCACCGCGTGGATCTCCAGCTTTCCGCGCTTGTTACCCTTGGCGATGATGAAGGGCCGGAGCACCCAATAGTTGATGTAGCCGTCGAGCGTCTGGCGCTTCTGCGGATTGCGCGCGTTGAATTGGTTCAACAGGTCGGGCAGCTTGCCGTTCTCGATCCACTCGGCTGTCCGTTCCCCATTCCGCTGCTCCTTCCACAAGGCCATGCGGGTCTCCTCCTCATCCATGAAAAAGACCACGATGGTGGTCGCCTCGGGGCGGAGAAACGCGTGCTTCTTATTATAGGAGTCCGCGACGAAATTGTACACCGAGGTAAAGGCCGTGCGGTTGCTGTCGCCGTTCGTGCCGACCTTCACCAGTTCGGCGAAGATGCTGTCGGGGGTCTGCGGCGTAATCCACGGTTGCCCGAGCACGGGCAGCGTCACGGGCGTGCCGTTGCTCGCGACACGCTTGGTGATCGATTTCGGGCGGCCGCGGCTGTCGAGCACGGGGTTGCCCGCCGCGTCGAGTTCCGTCCCGCGGACTTCCTTGAAGTAGGCTTGGTCGGCCCGCGCGGCCTCGGGGTCTGCGTTGACGAAATCCGTCGTCAGGACCGCGATGCGATAATCGAGATCGCGCGTGCGAAAGAGTTGCCGAAAGCGACTCAGGTTGGCCGCGATGCGATTCTGGTTGTCGGCCATCGAAGGGGAATTGTTGATGACAAACACGAGGTCCACCTCGCGGCTGCGTGAGCGGTCGACCTCGATGTGCTTCACATTGCGGATCGGTTCGACATTCACCACAATGGTGTTTTCGACGCCGAGCTGCGGGTTGTTTTCATCCAGCGTGTAGTACTTGAATTTCTCCTCGCCGATGAAGCCCGGGTTGGGCGCATATGTGAGCTGACCGGTGGCGCGATCGAGGCGGGCCGTGCCGTTTTTCGGCTTGGCCTTGTCATCGAGCATGTAGGCCACCTTGGGCGTCGCGAGGCCGAAGCGCGCCGCCTCGGTCATGAAATCTTCGTGGCTCGGGACTTTTTGCGTGACCGGTGAATTGGGCCGGGTCGTCAGCGACACGCCGCGCACATTCATGAAGCGGTCGCGGCTCGTGCCGACTTCAAATTTATCCATCACCACCGGAGGCGCGGGCTTCACATTGATCACGACCTTGTTCTTAAAAACAAAGCCCGACGTCTCATTGCGCACCGAGTAGCTGAATGAATCCTGCCCCACGTAGCCTTCCTCCGGGCGGTAGGCAAAATAGCCCAGGCGCGAGGTCTTGGTCTTAAACAGATCCGCGTCATCGACGCCGCCCGCCAAGCCGACTTTGCCGTTCAACGGCTCCACCGTGATCGTGTAAATCAAGTCGCTGCGCGAGTCGGGACTAATCACCTCCGAAGCGACCACGAGCTGGCCGTAAATTCCCGTGCCCTCGGCTTCCGCCTCCATCGCCGTGGTCGAGACGATGGTATCTTTCTCCGCTGACGTGACCGGAGATGCGGCTTTGGCGTCGCTCTGCGGCGCGGGAGCATCGACGGCAAACAGCGGCGCCACCGTCATCAGGCAGGCCAGACCAAGCGTGCGCAGCCACGCGCGGGGAGTGATTTCAATGTTCATGATAGGAGTTGATTTGGATGCTGCGCAGACATGGTTGAATCTGTGCCAGCAGGGTGCGGAGTGGACCAGCCGCGGGCCTATTGACCGGACGAATTTGGAAAGGTTCGCCCTTTGCACGGTTACGATGGGGTCCACACCTACCCCACGACGAGCCGGAACTGCCGGAGTGCGGCCTTGCGACCGACGAATTAATGTAAAAACCCGCCGCGAGCTAGCGCGCCACCGAGGGATCGGAAATCGGCGCGGCCGGAAAGATCCGCCGACGCCGCGGGCCGGCGACCGGCAGCGTCGCGGGCCGGGGCTTGAGGACATGGCGATTGATCCCCAGCCGAGCCGATTCGGCGGCACAGCGGAGCTGGTGGTTCTGCATGCGCTCGAAAAGATCGAGGAGCTGGTCGGGCCGGGTGTAGTGATCGAGGCCGGAGCGATCGAGGGCGACGAGGAGTTCGTGCGTCGCCTCCAGCGTCGAGAGGCAGCCGGGCTCGGGTTGCGTCTTGATCCGATACCGGCTCGGCGCGGCATTCGAAAACATCACGCGCGGCAGCAGGTGTAGGCTCGGGCTGAGCCGCCACATCCGCCGCGCCAGCCGCCAGGTAGCATCCAATAAAAACACCACCAGCCGGCGCTCCGCCAAATCTGCGGTGGACATCTCCCCGCGCGAAAGATCACGCGCATCGTGCCGCGGATAAAGTAGCACGGGATAATTTCCCGGATCGCGGATCAGCGCCTGCACGGCCTCATGCCCATCGAATTCCTCGCCCATGTGCAGCTCGCTATCCGCGAGACAGAGATGCGTGAGCCGCCCCGTCCCCGCCTTCACGCGCTTGAACTCGTACGGATGCATGAGGAAGACGAACTTCGTCCGCGTCGGCATGGGCGTGATCGAGCCGCACCAGCACAACGGCTGCGGCCAAAAACACCGGTAACACATCGGGCGACTCATACGACACGCACGAATACACGGCCTCGCGCGCGTGACCAGAGGCAAAAACTTTTCACTCCGCAGTTTAGCCCGAAAGGACCGGCGCCCGGGCCGGTTTCCCCGTCGATTCATTCCACCCAAAACCAGGTTTGTGAGGCACCACTCGCTGCCTTTGGCGGTCGAATTATCCCCTCGAACCAATTTTTCGCCGCATGAACAATATCCAAATCCAGTTCGGCTATGAGCTTACCTACGAATTCCCGGCTCCGACCGACGTCATTCTCCTGCTCCATCTCCGACCCGAGTTGAATTCGCGCCTCATCGGCCGCGAGGTGCTCAAGGTCTCGCCCAACGTCCCCTACACGACATTCATCGATGCCTTCGGCAATCGCGCCACCCGGCTCACCGCTCCCGCCGGCCGGCTCGAACTTTCCTGTGACGGTCTCATTACGGATTCCGGTCTCCCGGCCTACGTCGCCGCCGAGGCCCGCGAGCACCCGGTCTCGGAGTTGCCCGAATCGGCCCTGCAATTTCTCCTCCCCAGCCGCTACTGCGAAGTCGATCTCTTTGGCGACGTCGCGTGGTCGTTGTTTACGAACACCCCGCACGGCTGGCAACGCGTCCAAGCCGTCTGCGACTGGGTTTTCCAGCACCTCCGTTTCGACTACAAACTCGCCCGCTCCACGCGCACCGCCCATCAGGCGTATCACGAGCGCACCGGCGTCTGCCGCGACTTCACGCACCTCGCGATCACGCTCTGCCGCTGCCTCAATATTCCCGCGCGTTACGCGACCGGCTATCTCGGCGATATCGGCGTGCCCGTCGATCCCAACCCCATGGATTTCAGCGCGTGGATGGAAGTCTACCTCGATGGCGAATGGCACGTCTTCGACGTGCGCCACAACGCCCGCCGCATCGGCCATCTCGTCATGGCCCGCGGCCGCGATGCCGCTGATGTGGCGTTCACCACCACCTTCGGCCCGCACTGGCTGCAGCGCTTCGTGGTCAAAACCGCGGAAGTCGGTAAGGCAGAGTTGTCGCTGGCTCGATAACTCCACAACCCCGGAAGCGGCGGCGGAATTCGTCATCCGATTATCCGAATCCAGCGCCTCATCTCTGCGGGCGGCTAATGTGCCCCCATACCCGTAAGGGAAATGGTGGACGCTTGCGGACTCGAACCGCAGACCCCCTGCGTGTGAAGCAGGTGCTCTAACCAACTGAGCTAAGCGTCCGTTCTGGAGGTGAGAACGTGGAGAGCCACCGCCAGCGAATCAATCTTCTTTTCGCAGCGAGCATCACCGTCGGCCGAGCGGCAGTCTTTTTCCGCCGCCCGCGCGCTTCACTTCTTCGTCTTCACCGCGCGTTTGCGCTCAGGTACGACCGTGCGGCAAATCTCGCAGTCCGTGCCATCGCAGCCGCGGGCGGTGCAGTGTTCGCGGCCGTAAAAGATGATGCGCAGGTGGAGCTTGTTCCAATGCTCGCGGGGAAAGAGCCGCTTCAGGTCGGCCTCGGTCTGCTCGACGTTGCGGCCCTCGCTCAGCTTCCAGCGCTGCGCGAGGCGGTGGATGTGCGTATCGACGGGAAAGGCCGGCACACCAAAGGCCTGCGCCATCACCACGCTCGCCGTTTTGTGACCAACGCCGGGGAGTTCCTCCAATTCCTCAAAGGTCGCGGGCACCCGAGCGTCGTACTTCTCGACGAGGATCTGCGAGAGCCCGGAAATCGCTTTCGCTTTTTGCGGCGAGAGACCGCAGGGGCGGATCACGTGCTGGATTTTTTCCACCGGCACTTTCGCCATGTCGCGGGGGTTGTCGGCCAATTGCCACAGGTGGGGCGTGACCAGATTGACCCGTTTGTCCGTGCATTGCGCGGAAAGCAGCACGGCTACGAGCAGCGAGTAGGCGTCGCGATGGTCGAGCGGCACCGGCGTCTCCGGGTACAGCTCCGCGAGGCGGCGGTCGATGAATGCGGCGCGCTCCGTCTTGGTCATGGGGGCACAACAGAGCGGCTTCGCCCACGGAAACAAACCCTTAAATGCCGCCAGCGGGCGAAATCGCGGTTGCGCGACTCCTCCTCCCACCTAGCGTTAAAGCCTCATGTCCACGCTTCGCGAACTCCTGGCCCCGACTGACACCTTTGCCCGCCGTCACACCGGCGACGAAGCCGCGGAAACCGCCGCGATGCTGGAGCTGCTCGGCCAGAAGTCGGTGGATGCGTTAATTGATGCCGCAGTGCCTTCGCACATCCGCCGCGGCCCGCTCAACCTCCCCGCCGGATTGGGCGAAAGTGCGGCCCTCGCCGAGTTGCGGTCCATCGCGAGCGAGAACCGCGTGTTTCGCAACGTGATCGGTCTCGGCTACTCCGAGACGTTTACGCCCGGGGTGATCCAGCGCACCATCCTCGAAAATCCGGGCTGGTACACCGCCTACACGCCGTATCAGGCGGAGATTTCGCAGGGCCGCCTCGAGGCGATCCTCAATTTCCAGACGATGGTCTGCGATCTCACCGGCCTCGAAATCGCCAACGGCTCCATGCTCGACGAGGGCACTGCCGCCGCCGAGGCGATGATGATGTGCCACCGCCTCAAGGAAGGCGCCGCCGAGGAGCACAACATTTTCTTCGTCTCCGCCGCCTGCCATCCGCAGACGATCGACATCGTGCGCACGCGCGCCAAGCCGCTCGGTATCGAGGTCGTCGTCGGCGATCACCGCACGTTTGCTCTCACCGCATCCTGCTTCGGCGTGCTCGTGCAGTATCCGGATACGACGGGCTCGATCCACGATTTCGAAACGTTCTTCGCCGCCGCGCATGCCGCCGGGGCCTTTACCATCGCCGCCACCGATCTCCTCGCGCTCACGCTCCTGCGCGCGCCGGGTGAGTTCGGCGCGGACGTCGCTGTCGGCTCCGCGCAGCGCTTCGGCGTGCCGCTCGGCTTCGGCGGACCGCACGCCGGTTTCCTCGCCACGAAGGATGCTTTCAAGCGCCAGATGCCGGGCCGCCTCGTCGGCGTCTCGAAAGACGCTCAGGGCGATCCCGCCATGCGCCTCGCCCTCGGCACGCGCGAGCAACACATCCGCCGCGACAAGGCCACGTCCAACATCTGCACCGCCCAGGTGCTCCTCGCGGTCATGGCCTCGATGTATGCCGTCTATCACGGCCCCGAGGGTCTCAAGAAAATCGCGCGCCGCGTAAAGCTCCTCACCGCGGTCCTCGCCGATGGCCTCGTGAAGGCCGGCGCCAAGATCAACGCCGAGCCGGTGTTCGACACGCTCACCGTCTCGAATGTCGCCGCCGCACGCGTCCACTCCGCCGCCGAGGCGAAGAAGTTTAATCTCCGCCCCATCGATGCCGGCACGGTAGGCATCTCGCTCGACGAGACCACCACGCTCGAGGAGGTCCAAACCATCCTGACCTTCTTCCGCGAGTCGGCTACGGTGAATTTCGACTCCCAACTCTCAGCTCTCAACTCTCAACTCTCCACCTTCAGTTCGCCCTTCGTCCGCACCTCCGCGTTTCTCACGCACCCGACGTTCCATCGCTACCACACCGAGCACGAGATGCTGCGCTACATCAAGCGCCTCGAGGCCAAGGATCTCTCCCTGTGCCACTCGATGATCTCGCTCGGCTCGTGCACGATGAAGCTCAATGCCACGAGCGAGATGTTTCCCGTGTCGTGGCCGGAGATCGGCAAGCTGCACCCGTTCGCTCCTTCTTCGCAAACGCGCGGCTACCAGAAAATTTTCCGCGACCTCGAGACCTGGCTCTCCGAGATCACGGGCTTCGCCGCGATGTCGCTCCAGCCCAATGCCGGTTCGCAAGGCGAGTACGCCGGCCTCCTCGTCATCCGCGCCTACCACGAGTCGCGCGGCGAGGGTCACCGCAATATCTGCCTCATCCCCACGAGCGCGCACGGCACCAATCCCGCGAGCGCCGCGATGTGCGGCTTCAAGGTTGTCGCCGTCGCCTGCGACACCAATGGCAATATCGACGTCGCCGATCTCACCGCCAAGGCCACGACCCACGCGCACGATCTCGCCGCGCTGATGGTCACCTACCCGTCCACGCACGGCGTCTTCGAATCCACTATCAAAGACATCTGCGCCACGATCCATGAAAAGGGCGGCCAAGTTTACATGGACGGCGCGAATATGAACGCGCAGGTCGGCCTCACCTCCCCCGGCCACATCGGCGCGGATGTCTGCCACCTCAATCTCCACAAGACCTTCTGTATCCCGCACGGCGGCGGCGGACCCGGCATGGGCCCCATCGGCGTGGCCGCGCACCTCGCGCCCTTCCTGCCCGGCCATCCCGTCAGTCCGGTCTCCGTCGCTCAACTCTCAGCTCTCAACTCTCAACTGGTTTCCTCACCCATCGGCGCCATCTCCGCCGCTCCCTACGGCAGCGCCAGCATCCTCGTCATCTCGTGGATGTATATCCGCATGATGGGCCCCGACGGCCTCACCGAAGCCACCAAGCACGCGATCCTGAAGGCCAACTACGTCGCGCGCCGCCTCGATAAATTCTTCCCCGTCCTCTACCGCGGCAATGCCGGCCTGATCGCGCACGAGTGCATCGTCGATTTCCGTGCGTGGAAAAAGCACGGCCTTGAAGTCGAAGACGCCGCCAAGCGCCTCATGGACTACGGTTACCACGCGCCCACGATGTCCTTCCCCGTCCCCGGCACGCTCATGATCGAGCCCACCGAGAGCGAGTCGAAGGCCGAGCTCGACCGCTTCTGCGATGCGATGATCTCCATCCACGGCGAGATGCAGGCCGTCGTGAACGGCGAGTCCGACAAGATCAACAACCCGCTCAAGCACGCCCCGCACACCGCCAAGATCGCGTGCGGCGACGAGTGGACCCGCCCCTACTCCCGCGAACTCGCCGTCTTCCCCGACAAGTTCACCCGCGCCAGCAAATTCTGGCCCGCCGTCGGCCGCGTCGACAACGTCTACGGCGACCGCAACCTCGTATGCTCCTGCGTAGGGATGGAGGCGTACGCGGAAGCGAAGGGGTAAGCTTTTCAGCTCGCTGGCGCTCGCCACTACCCATGTGTAGTCGCGAGCGCCAGCGAGTGGATTCCGCAGAGATATTAGCGCCACTGCGATGAGCCCCACCTCCGAGCGTAACGGCGAGCGCCAGCGAGCCGATCAGCCCTCGAAGTTCAAAAAGACGCTCCCTCGCCTATCTCATGAATTCTATCGCGGCCGCGCCGCCGTATTTTGGACTCCCGGCATCGCCGATCGTGCCACCGGTTGGCTGACACCCGCGTTCCACGCCCAATGGCAACTCATCTTGCTTCATGCCTGCGCTCGCTATGCGCTGATCTGTCCAGCCTATGTGCTAATGCCGGACCACGCCCACCTTCTCTGGCTCGGCATGGATGACCAGCATTCGGATCAACGCCTCGCGATTGAATTTCTGCGCAAGCATCTCCGTGCCCAACTTTCACCTGCCGACTGGGAAAAGCAGGCGCATGACCATGTTTTACGCGAGAAAGACCTCGAGCGCGACGCCCTCGCTCGACGACCCACTACATCTTCGAGAATCCTGTGCGCGCTGGCCTGACCAGTAAATTTCAAGATTGCCCCTACGTAGGTTGCTGCGTTCCTGGCTATCCTGAGCTTGATGTTCGCGTCGGCGACTATTGGGAACGATTTTGGCGAGTTCACAATTACCTCATTGAACCGACGTCCTGATTTCGGCTCGCTGGCGCTCGCCGCTACTTTCTCAAACCTCTTCATGAAAATCATCCGCCACCTCACCCCCGCCGGCCCCGCTTACGCTTCGCTCCAGCCCGATGGCTCGGCGCGCGAGATCACTGGCGATATCTACGGCGATTTCCGCGTGACCGATAAAGTCGTCACCCCCGGCAAGCTCCTCGCGCCCGTCGTCCCGACGAATCTTCCCTGCATCGGCCTCAATTACAAAAAGCACGCCGCCGAGAGCAACAGCCCGCTCCCGCCCCATCCCGTGCTCTTCATCAAGAACACCGCGGCGGTGCAAAACCCCGGCGACCCCATCGAGATTCCGGTCAAGCTCCCCAGCGACAAGGTCGACTACGAGTGCGAGCTCGCCGTCGTCATCGGCAAGCGCTGCAAGAACGTCTCGCGCGCCAACGCCCTCGACTACGTGCTCGGCTACACCTGCGCCAACGATGTCTCCGCGCGTGACTGGCAGCGCAACGGCGGCGGCGGCCAGTGGTGCCAGGGCAAGGGCTTCGACACCTTCGCCCCGCTCGGCCCCGTGCTGGTCACGCGCGACGAGATCCCGAATCCGAATGCGCTCCAGATCAAAACCATCCTCAACGGCGAGGTCATGCAGGACTGGAACACCAGCGACATGATCTTCGACGTACCCGCGATCATCGAGTTTCTCAGCAGCAGCAAGACACTCCTCCCCGGCACGGTCATCTTGACCGGCACGCCCCACGGCGTCGGCTTCGCCCGCAATCCCCCCGTCTGGCTCAAGGCCGGCGACACCGTCAGCATCGAAATCGAAAAGATCGGTACCCTCACCAACCCGGTGATCAACGAGCCGGTGTAAACCACGCGTCGGTTTCACGCCAAGTCGTCGGGTGGTGATGGTCTTGTCATTGCGAGGAGTCACGCGCAGCGGACGACGTGGCAATCCATCTGCCCATTCCCCGTCCGGCGGAGCCGGACTATCGCCTTTTCCATCGGCAGCCCGACCAAACGTGACACAACGAAGTCACTGACCGAGATTGCCAATCTCCGCCGGAGTAACCACAAGGTTACTCCGGTTTTCATTTCTGGGCGCGTACCCATCGCGCGTAACGCATAAATATCTCCCTCGCTCACCGGCCCGCCGATATCTTCTCTGGCTCACCGCCTCTATTCGCGCTCCCTCTCTCCGCTTCCCCGCGTTTCTCCGTCTCCGCGTCTCCCTATTCAACGTCTCATACGCCACGCTTTCCCCGGGCTACTTTCACCTTCACTCTCCCTTTCACTTCTCCCCCTTCTCCCTCCATGAATCACCGCCCTCTCCCCCGTCGCACATTCCTGAAAGCCCTCGGAGCCGCCGGCCTCGCCGCGCCGTTCTTCGCGCGCAATGCCCACGCTGCCGAGCCGAGCAAGGTTCTTCGTCACGCGAGCTTCGGCGCCTCGGGCATGGCGTGGTCCGACATCCAGTCGATCATGAGCAATGATTTCGTGAAGCTCGTGGCGGTTGCCGATGTCGACTTGAGCAAGGTCGCCGCGGTCAAGGAGCGCTTCCCCGATGTGCGCGTCTACCAGGATTGGCGTCAGCTCCTCGACAAGGAGGGCAACAATATCGACTCCGTGAATGTGTCCACGCCCGACCACATGCACGCCGCGATCGGCTACTCGGCGATGCAGCTCGGCAAACACGTTTACGGCCAGAAGCCCCTCGCCCACGATATCTACGAGACGCGCCGGCTGACCGAGATCGCGCGCGAGAAAAAGCTCATCACGCAGATGGGCATCCAGATTCACTCGCAGCGCGAGTACCGCACCGCCGTCGCCGTGTTGCAGAGCGGCATCATCGGCAAGGTGAAGGAAGCCCACACCTGGAGCAGCAAGAAGTGGGGCGACGTTGGCGCGCCTCCCGCGAAGAGCGACCCGGTGCCCTCTACGCTCGATTGGAATCTCTGGCTCGGCACCGCCGCCGAGCGCCCCTACGTCGCCGGTCACTATCACCCAGGCAACTGGCGCAAGCGCCTCGACTTCGGCACCGGCACCTTTGGCGACATGGGCTGCCACATCTTCGACCCGATGTACGAGTCGATGGCCCTCACCGCGCCGATCTCGCTCCGCTCCGAAGGCCCCGCGCCCGACCAGTGGAATTGGGCCATCAACGCCAATATCAAATACATCTTCCCCGGCACCAAGTACACCGCTGGCGACACCGTCGCCGTAACTTGGTACGACGGCGATGCCCGCCCGCCGGCCGAGATCCGCGCGCTCATCAAATCCGATAAACCCGCGACCACGACCACCGTCGACGACACCGGCCGCAAGGGTAAGAATGTCCGCCAGGCCGAGCCCGATCAGGGATCCATCCTCATCGGCACCGAGGGCGTGCTCCTCATCCCGCACATCGGCATGCCGCGCCTCTTCCCCGAGGCCAAATTCAAGGACTACAAAATCACGCCGGTGGTGGGCACGCATCACTGGTCCGACTGGGCCGAGGCCATCGTCGGCAAGGGCACCAGCAAGCCCCTCGCGCCCTTCAGCTACGCGGGCCCGCTCACCGAGTCCGTGCTGCTCGGCAGCGTCGCCGTGCGTTTCCCGCAGACCACGCTGAAGTGGGATGCGAAGAAGCTCCAGTTCGACGAAAAAGCCGCCAACCAGTACGTCCGCCGCACGTATCGCAAGGGCTTCGAAGTCGCCGGGCTGTAAGGGACCTCGCTCGAGCGGCTCAAGCGGCCACTCTTTTTCTGTCTCACTGACTCGCGCTCGTTGGGCGCGAGTCATTTTTTTACGTCGCTCTCGTTCGTCTGTACCGGAACGCTTTGCGCCGTGCTGCGCCAGCTTGTCCGACCCCGGCATTGCTGACGCACCGGCTTTTCTCAGCATAGCTCTCTCCTATCTCCCCTGCTCCATGCATCACGTCCGCATCCCAGATCTTCCGTGGATCGAGCAGCGCTCGCCGCGCGGTAAATTTCACTCCTTCTGCCAGAATATTTCCGTCGCGCTCGGCTGCCCGCGCAATGCGGGGCTCTGGGCCGGCGGGCATCCGTTTGACGTACAGATCCGGCGCATCCCGCCGGGGGCGGCGATCTGTCCGTATCACTCGCACCTCGCGCAGTGGGAATTTTTTCTCGTGCGCTCGGGCACCGGCACCGTGCGCACCAGCGACGGCACGCACGCGGTCAAGACCGGCGATTTCTTCGTGCATCCGCCCGGCGCGCCGCACCAGCTCACCAACACGGGCGCGAGCGATCTCGAGGTGCTGATCGTCGCGGATAATCCCCAGCTCGACTCCTGCCACTATCCCGACTCCAACAAATTCAGCCTGCGCCCGCCCGGGAAGTTTTTCCGCATGGTGGAGGTCGAGTACTTCGACGGCGAAGAGGAGCCATCGCCCGAGGCCCCACCGTATCAAGCGGCCGGCGCTCCCTCCGCGCCGCCCGCCGCACCGTTCCCCAAGCGCAAGCTGCATCTCGACGATCTGCCGTGGGAGCAGTGGGAATCGCCCAAGAAAAAATTCCGCGCGATGAGCAAGGAGCTCTCCATCGCGCTCGGCGCGAAGCGCAATACTCCCACCGGCCTCGGCGGCCATCCGTTTGACGTCGAGTACGGCAGGGTCGCCCCCGGCGACTCTGGCTGCCCCTTTCACAGCCACTCCGCGCAGTGGGAGCTGTTCATCTTTCTCGCCGGCACCGCTTCCGTGCGCACGCCCGAGGGATCGAGAAAATTTCATGCGGGCGATGTCGTGCTGCATCCACCGGGGGAAGCGCACCAGTTTTACAACGCCGGAAACGACGACGTGATCTACCTCCTCGTCGCCGACAGCCCATCGAGCGACATCTGGTTTTACCCCGACTCCAACAAGTGGGGCCACAACCGCCCGCGAAAGTTTTTCCGCGCCACCGATATCGATTATTGGGACGGGGAAGAGTAACGCCGCGGTACCGCCGCCGGACTCGGCTGCGGCCCAAACTTCTCATCGGTCAGGGTCCGCAAAAACGCCACGAGCGCGCGTTGTTCGTCGCTGGTCAACTGCATGCCCTCGTCGGGATGCTTGGCTAAATTCGGATCGAGCGCGGTCGGGCGCTTCACGCCGTGATCGTAGTGCGCGACCACATCCTCGAGCGTCGCGAAGCGACCGTCGTGCATGTACGGCGCGGTCACCGCGACATTGCGAAGCGAGGGCGTTTTGAATTTCCCCGCATCGCCGTCGCGCTTCGTCACGAGCGCGCGGCCGGCATCGAGGGCGACGAGATCGAGTCCATTGTTCTTGTACGCAAAATCGGAAAACAGCGGCCCGCCGTGACAGTGAAAACAATCCGCCCCGCGCCGCCCGCGTGAAGGATCGTACTCCATCATGAAGAGCGCGAAGCCGCGCTGCTCATCCGCGCTGAGTTCTGCGGCCCCGCGCAGCGCGCGGTCGAACTTCGAATCGGCGGAAACCTGCATGAGGAGATATTGCTCCAACGCCAGCCCGATGCGCTCGGCGGAGATCTCGTGTGAGCCAAACGCCACGCCAAAAGCGTCTTGCATCGTCGCATCCGCCGCGAGCGTCGCGACCACGTCCTTCACCTCCGCATGCATCTCGATGGGATTGGTCATCGCGGCGAGGGCCTGATCGCGGATGCGCGGCTGGCTGCCATCCCACGCATAGGCGCTGGCCCACGCGAGATTCACCAGCGGCATCGCATTCCGCCGCCCCTCATCACCCGCCGCGCCCCGGCTCAAGGCCACGCCATCGCTCAAAGCTCGCTCCGGCGCATGGCAGCTCGCGCACGACTGCACGCCACCGCGCGACAAGCGCACGTCGAAAAACAACCGCTCGCCCAAGGCCACGCCCTCGGTCGTGAGCGGATTATCCGCCGGCAGTGTCGGCTGCGGAAATACTGCCGGCACATGAAACGACCGCGGCTCGGCTGCGGTCATTGATGTCTGCGCGTGGTTTTCGGAAGAGCGGTAGCGCGCGACGGTATCGTTCGCTTTCGGGGTCGGCGTTTTCGCGGTCGTTTTCGCCTCGAGCCAGAACCACGCTCGCGAAGCGGCGTGCGCCAACTGGATCGCGAGTGGATCGTCGGGCGCGGAGTGCGTCGACTCGCTGCCATCGTCCGCGGCGATTTTCACGTCGCGCAGCACCCGCGCGAGATCGAGCGCCAGCGCGATCGTCGTCGCACCGGCGATACAATAGCTGGCGGAGAAACTCACCGGCATGCTGCGCGCATCGGTCGCCAGGTGATAAGAAAATCCGCACTCGCTCGCCGCCTTTTCTCCGGGCGCCACGGCGGCGCGCCACTTCCCCTCCAGCGCAAGAAACACGTAGCCGCCCTGCCAGCCCCAGTGCAGTTGATTGACGAGCGGATTGAGCGGATGACCCGCCGCCCATTGCCCGGGATCGCCGTGATTCACCTCGGTGGGCAGACCGATCAATAAGCCCAGCCCGGTGTAATCGCCCTCCGGCACATTGCGCAGCGCGACGCTCATGCGCCCGCTTTCCGCATCGATGAAGCCGTATTGCCCGACCAATTCGACCAAGCCACCGTCGGCGCGTACGAGCGAGACCTGCGAGATCAGCGCCGCGAAGCGCGTGACGCGCACCGCCTGGCCGGCCGGCGTGGCGCGGATTTCTGAAGGCACAGACAGGGGCGTGCCACTCCACCGCAGCTCGACGGCCAGCGTGAGATCGGCGCCGGAGAGGGGCGCGACCACGATCGCTAGGAGGAGCAGCCACAGGCTTCGCATGCCCCACGTTACGCGACGGCGGTAAAGGCTGTGTGTGGCGGGCGACAGAGAAATGTTAAGCTCATGTTAAGCACCCGAAGATTGCACCGCACCCGCGCGCCGCCCATACCTCGCCCGAATGAATGCCGACGCTCCCGCTCCCGGCCGCACGCGCCTCTTGATGATCGATGACGACAAGAAGCTCTGTCGCCTCGTCTCGTCCTACCTCGAGCCGCTCGGTTTCGATGTCACGGCCGTGCACACCGGCCCGGAGGGAGTCGAGCGTGCCACCGCGGCGGGCGACCCCTGGCACGCCCTCATCCTCGACGTGATGCTGCCGGGTATGGATGGCTTCGAGGTCCTGAAAAAAATCCGCGCCAAATCCGCCGTCCCCGTGCTGATGCTCACCGCGCGCGGCGACGAGATGGACCGCATCGTGGGCCTCGAGGTCGGCGCCGACGATTACCTGCCGAAAACCTTTTCCACCCGCGAACTCCTCGCGCGCCTCCGCGCGGTATTGCGCCGCAGCGTGCTCAGCGCCTCCCCGGCGACCAGCGCCGATGCACCGCCCAAGGAGCTCGTCGTGGGCGAGCTGCGCGTCAATCTCGACGCCCGCTCGGCGGTGCTCGGTGCCGAGCCGCTCGTGCTCACGCCCGTGGAGTTCGACCTGCTGGCCAGCCTCGCGCGGGCGAAAGGCCGCGTGAAATCCCGCGAAGCCCTCCTCGATGAGGCGCGCGACCGCAACTACGACGTCTTCGACCGCTCCATCGACGTGCATATCTCCTCGCTGCGGAAAAAACTCCGCGACGATGCCAAGGAGCCGACCTACATCCGCACCGTGCGCTCGGCCGGCTACATGATGGTCGGGCCTGAGTAGCGCTTGGGCGAAATCACACTCATCCGACGATGAAGTAAGGTGGACGGCGACCTCCGGGCGCCGTCGGTTTGAAATGTGGGAGGGGCTTTATGCCCCGACGGAAATCAGCGTGGCATCTCGTCGGGGCATAAAGCCCCTCCCACAGCTCCCTGACTACGGCGCTCGGAGATCGCCGTCCACCCTCCAGCCGCCGCCGTTACTGCACGACGTAGATTTCCACCAGCGCCGTGCCCGTCGTGCCGCCCACGCCGCTCACACTTGCGGTGTAGGCGCCCGCCCCGAGCGTGACGAGGAGCGCCGCATCTTTGCTGCCCGCGGCGAACGTAAAGGCCCCAGACGCATTGGCCGCGCTCTCGATCTCAAGCGCATTCGTGGCACTGCTCCAATTGTCATTGGTCGCGAGCGCCGTGCTGCCCGAGTACAGCGTGATCTGCGGGTCGGCGAGCGCGCCGCTCACGCCCAATCCGCTCAAGGCCGGACCGGCGGCGCGAATCAGCAGCCTCACCGCGCCGGTGCCGCGGATCACGAATCCCGGGATGAGAACTTGTTCGCCGGTGCCGACAAAGGCTCGAGTCGAGGCATTGATGATCTTCACCGTCGAGGCGGAAGTATCGGCTTCGGCATCGTAAAGCTCCAGGAGCGTGACGCCACTCCCGGTGCCCGCGCCCACCACGGCGGAGTAAGCGCCGGCGCCGAGGTTCGAAACCAGCGCCGCATCCTTGCTCCCGCTCGTCAGCGCAAATGCGCCCATCGCGGTAAACGTCGTCGCCGAGGCGGCCGCCCAATTGTCATTGGTGCCGACCGTCGTCGTGCCGGAGACGAGCGTGAGACTGGGATCGGCCAGCGCTCCGGTTACGCCGAAGCTCGTCAGCCCCGGCCCGATGGCGCGGGCCAGCATCGAGCGACTGCCCGCGCCGGAGAGCACAAAGCCCGCGATAGGCGTGCCGGCGGTGCCGCCCACCTGCGCGCGGGTCGCAAGATTCACGAGGCGCGCCGTGCCGCTCGTGCCGACCACGGGGAGGGAGGCGGTCGCGGTATTACCCACGCCCGAGACACCACCCGTGCCATTGGTATCGTAGGTCGCGAGCGCGGTGAGTGTGACGCGATAGTAATTGGCGAGCGTCGCCGTGGAGAGGGAGGTCGTCGCACCACCGCTGCTGGTGACAGCGGCATTGAGCGTGGTGAAGGTCGCATTGTCCGCCGAGGTTTCGACCTTGTAGGTCGCACCCTCGACCGAGCTCCACACGAGGGTCGCCGCGCCATTGGCGCTGGTCGCGCTCACGGAAATCGCCGCCGCCTGTCCGGCTCGAACGTACTCGGTGACCGTTTCCGAGATGGTGGTTACGGACGTCGGCACGCTCCCGACGAAGGAATAGGCGAACATGAACGGAAACGCTTCGACGCTGCTCGAATCGATCGTGATGAAATACGCCCAGGTGCCGGCGGGAAATTCCGGCGTCACGCAGAAGCGGGCGTTGTACTGGTTGAGGTCGAAGTCGACGCCCTGCACCTTGCCGAGATTGCCGAGGTAATCGAAGTCCTCGCCGAAAGTCCCCAGCGGAAACTGCGTCGAGACGCTCGGGCCGTACTGCGAGGCCGCGAGATTCACGACCCGTTGCGCGGTGGTCGCCGCCCACGACGGCAGCGTAGTGCGGCCGGTGCTCGCTAGATTCGTCGTGCCATTGGTGCCATCGCGCTTTTGAAAGCCGCTCACCATGCGGCGGACGCCGCTCTTCGCATCCATCGCCGTGGCGTATCCATAAGGTCCATACACCGGGAAGCCGTCGAGCGCCCAGGCCAGGATAGGCGAGTGCGAGGTGACGGGCGTGGTCGCCTCGGCGTAGGTGCCGGTCGTGGAGTTATAAGTCACATGGTCGCCGAGGAGGAAGCGGAGGCCGAGGGGGTTGTGGTGGCTGTGATAGGTGCCGGTGTTTTGTTGGTGGGCATTGTTGCGGTCCATGGTGTCGCCCTCGCCGGCGGGGGCGGTGCGCTGCCAGATACGGTCGCCGTTAAAGTTCACGGTACGCGTCGTCGCGCTGTAGGATTGCCCATCGAGACAGTTGAAGAGCGCCACGCCGTTGACCCCGATGGCGTCGGCATCGATGCCCTGGCCCTGCGTGCCGGTCTTGGTCGTGGGGATCGAGGGCGTGCGCGGGAAGCGGTGCAAGCCGTTGCGGTCGGAGGGCCAGTTGGGAAAATTCGTCGGCCACGGGCCCATCGTCCAGCTCGGGAGCCCGGTGGTGTAGACATACACGTAGTTCGTCGAGTAGAGCACGCGGGCGATGTCGGTGTAGGCGGGCTTGGTCTGGCCGCCGTTTGTCGTGCCGGCGGTGGGCCACGTCGTGGACGTGGCATTGGCGGTCTTGGCGGCGGTGGTCTGCCAGACGCGCGCATAGGAGCGCGAGGTGGACGTCACCCACGAGTTAAGCTGCGGATCAGACGAGGGCGTGGCGTCAGCGGCGTACGCGGCCACCGCACTGATGGCCAGGACCATGGCAACGAGGACGAGCAGGCGGAGAAATTCTTGGCGGTTAATGGGCATGGGGGAGGAAGGAGTTGAGGCCCTCATGAAACGCGATGGCGGTTAAGTGCGTGTGTGGAATGGCGGGATTTTTGTTAAGCCCGCGTAAACGTTCGGGCTTTTTGGCGGGCACCCGCCTAGGGTCGGATGCTCGCATCTCTCCGCCGGTGAAAGTTTCCTATCCCCTCTCCCTCAAGATTTCGCTCTGGCTGCTGCTCAATTTGCTGCTGCTGGCGGCGGCGGCGTTGGGGTTTCTCGTGGCGCAGGGTGGTTTTAGTTTCGATTCGCTGCTCCGTGGGCCCTCCGGGCGGCACTTTCAAGAGCTGGCCCACAACGTCGCGCGGGAGTATGAGGCCGCTCCCGGCAAGACCTCGCGCGCCAGCGTCCTCAACGCCTACGGCTCAGCCAACGACGCCAAGCTGTATGTCTTCCATGAAGATCTCATCGACGAGGCCCCGCCCGAGGAACTGCTGCCGCAGCCCCTCGTGGTCAAGGTCCGCGAGCGACCGCCCAATCGTCAGGGCCCGCCCGCCGGCAACCTTCCCCTGAAACGCGGTCCACGCGGCAAGGGCTTGCCCGCCGAAGGCCCGCCGCGAGGCGAAGGCCCCTCCCGCGACGGCGCGCTCGAGGGTCCGCCGCGCGACGGCGGCCCACGCGAGGAAGATCAGGCGCGCGGCCGCTTCGTCATCCGCGCGGGCAATCCTGCCGTCTACTGGATCGGCGCCCGCGGCACGTGGAACTCGGAATTCGCGGGTCGGCCCACGCCCGCCGTCGTCATCGCGCGCGTCGATTCATGGTGGGGCGTGATTCGCCTGCTCAATTTGCAGCCGTGGTTTTTCGCGGCGGGGGGCGTCATCGTGTTTTCCATTCTGTTCTGGCTGCCGCTCATCACGAGCATCACGCGCGCCCTGCGCCGCCTCACCCACGCCACGGAGGCGATCGCCGAGGGTCGCTTCGATACGCGCGTACCCGATAATCGCCGCGACGAGCTCGGGCATCTCGGCTCCTCGGTTAACCGCATGGCCGGACGGCTCGACACGCTCGTCAACGGCCAGAAGCGTTTCCTCGGCGACGTCGCCCACGAACTCGGCTCGCCCATCGGCCGCCTGCAGGTCGCGACAGAAATTTTGGAAATGCGAGCCGATCCCGCGCTGCGCGAGCACGTCGCCGATGTGCGCGAGGAGGTCCAGCAGATGGCCACGCTCGTCAATGAACTGCTCGCCTTTACGAGGGCCGGCCTGCGTCCGCGCGACGCGGAGCTGGCCAGTATCGAGCTCGCTCCACTCGTCGTCGAGATGCTGGGTCGCGAGCAGGCCACAGAGCGCGTCACCGTTGCGCTGCCCGAGGGGATCGCGGTGCGCGCCGATGCCGCCCTGCTCGCCCGCGCCCTCGGCAATCTCGTGCGCAACGCGCTGCGCTATACCGCGCCGACCGACGCGATCCGCCTGACCGCCACGCGCAGCGGGAGTGGTGTCATCGTGGTCGTCGAAGACGAGGGCCCCGGCGTGCCGCCCGAGGCGCTCGCGCGGCTCGGCGAGCCTTTTTATCGGCCCGAGACCGCGCGCACCCGCGAGACTGGCGGCGCCGGCCTGGGCCTCGCCATCGTGCGCACCAGCGTAACCGCCTGCGGCGGCGAGGTGCAGTTTTCAAATCGTGAGCCCCACGGCTTCCGCGCGGAAGTGCGGCTGGTGGCCGGGTAGCTCACGGGTAGCGCCGTTCTCTGACCGGCGTATCAGGATTCTCGATACGGTGCCTACCTTAAAATCTCGGTATAGGGCCGCTTGCTTCCGCTAATGCGCCGGTCAGAGACCGGCGCTACCTCAAGCCTCACGTTTGGCTAAGCGGCAGCCCGCGAAAAACTTTACACAGTCTTAAACAAAAAGACGTAACTTTTCATCAGCGCCTAACATGGCGGGGGTTTACTGGCGGGGCTTCATCACACCGTACCTGCCATGAAATCGTTTCTCGGCTTATCCCTCCTGATCGCGATCGCGCTGAATGTGGCCGCGATGTCGTTACGCCACTCTTCCACCGAGTGCGCGGTCACACCGCACGAAGTTCACCCTACCTCCCTGCCGGCTCAGCATGCGTCGGCGGCCGAAATCGCCAAGCCGGCGCGGTCGCCGTTGCTCGCGGCGTTCGACGTCGACGGTGACAATGTCCTTAGCGCCGCCGAGATCGCCAATGCGGCGCGGGTGCTGCGCTCGCTCGACGCGAACGGCGATGGCGTGCTGACAGCGGATGAGTTTCCCCGGCCCTGAGTCGCGGCCGACTTTACACGCGCTGAACAATTCTCCGCTTCGCGCACACGGTTCCGAAACATTCGGGGCGTCTTGCTTAGTATCACCCACCTCATCGCTCAACTCGCCACCCACTCCGGGCGGCAGCGACGGCCCGGGATGAAAAATAAAAACTACCATGAAAACGATTCATCGCCTCCTCACTGCCGGGCTCTCGCTCGGCTTCCTCGCCACCGCCGCCCTCGCGCAGACCGACGATGCTCCGCCACGCGGCGCGGGCCGTCGCCCACCGGGGCCGCCCCTGATGCGCGCGCTCGATGTGGACCACGATGGCGAGATCAGCGCCGGCGAAATCGCCAGCGCCGCCTCCAGCCTGCGCGTCCTCGACACGAATGCCGACGGCAAACTCACCGCGGATGAACTCCACCCGCCCCGCCCCGCCGATGCGCCACAGCCGCCGGCCGGCGAGGCCCGGGCGGATCGCCCGCGGCCGCGCGACCCGCTGATGGCGGCGCTCGATACCGATGAGGACGGCGTGCTCTCCGCGACCGAAATCGCCAACGCACCCGCCGCCCTCGCCAAGCTCGACGTCAATCACGACGGCAAGCTCACCTCCGACGAAATTCGCCCCGCAGGTGGCCGGCAGCATGCGGCCCATCGGCCCAAGGGTGGCACCTGAGCACCCGCGGTCCCGCGCGCACGCCGATCCGTGAGTTCACTCCCAGCTCCGCCCTTCCGGCGGGGCTGTTTCTCTTTTCGACATTTACTCGCCCTTAACACTTACACCCCGGCGGGCTCATATTTCATTTACCATCCGCCGGCATACTCGACCCATGAACACGTACCAATGGCTCTTGGTCCTCGGTTTCCCCGTCAATGTCGCCGCCGCTCAGGCGATGCCTGAGCTCTTTAACGCGGACGACGAGCGAACCCACGAGACCGAGGAGCAGGCGCGCGAGCGTCGGCTTTTTGCGGATCGCGCGGCGCTCGCGGAATCGCAGGAGTCGGCGTGAGCGCGGACGGACCGAGGTAGGAGCCTGCTCGCAGGCGATGGGCTATGGCACACGTAGTTACCTAATATGTCATCGCCTGCAAACAGGCTCCTGCATTCGATCCGTCGGCGATCAGCCGATCACGAGCGCGATTTGCACGCCGGGGCCGTGGACGCCTTCGATGAGGATGCCTTCGACGTCGGCGGTTTTTGAGGGACCGGTGGCCCAGATAGTGTTGGCCTCTTTACCTAGGGAGGCGACGGCTTGCGGGAGATCGGAGTAGATGCTCGCGCGCTCGACAACGGCGATGTGGACCCACGGAGTCAGCGCGCCGAGGCGGCGCGAGGTGGTGGTGTCGTTGAGGATGATCGTGCCGGTTTCCGCAATGGCCCCCGAGGCGCGCGTGATGCCGAAGGCGTAGTCGTCGACGCGCTTTCGGTCGTAGGCCGTTTCCACTTTGAAATCCGGGCCGAAGTGCGGCGCGAGCGCGGGCCAGAGCGCGGGGTCGCAGTAGCCGTGCAGCCATTTGTTTTCGCGCAGCTTGGCGACGACGGCGGCGGGATCGGTGACGGCGAGGCCGTTCACGCGCGCGATGCGCTCGGTGAAGACGACGAGGTTGTCCCGGCCCGCGATCATCGTGCGCAGCACGGCGATCTCGGTCGAGTAGTCGGGCATCGGGGCGCGCTCGTGCAGCGGGGCGAGGGCGCCGCGGATGCGGGAGAAGATTGCTTCGCGGTCGTCGGAGGAGGCCATGTCAGTTCTTTCTCCGGTCTTTCAGCCACTTTCTAAATTCGCCGCCACGCCATTCGGGCAGCGCGCGCTTCGCCTCCCACGCGCGGAGGGCGGGGATGGGGAGCAGCTTCGTGGGCAAATAGTTCATGACCTTGCCACCGATCAGCGAGGCGCGCCACGCGGTCGGTTGCGAGGCGAGCAGCGACCATGCGCCCATCGGCGGCGTGCCGGGCGAAGGGACGCTTTCCTCCTTCGCGCGATTGCGGAGGCGGAGGAGCAGATCGGGAATGGGAATATTCACCGGACACACCTCGTTGCACGCGCCGCACAGCGACGAAGCCTTGGGCAAATCCGCCTTCTGCGGAAATTTTTCCTTCATCAGCAGCGGCGACAGCACTGCGCCGACGGGGCCCGGATAAACACTGCGATACGCGTGACCGCTGGCCTGGCGGTATACGGGGCAGACATTCAAGCAGGCGCCGCAGCGGATGCAGCGGAGGATGTCGCGGCAGTCGCTGGCGAGGACTTCGGTGCGACCATTATCGACGAAGATGACGTGCATCTCCTCGGGTCCGTCGGGCTGCGTGGGCGACTTCGGGCCGCTGATGAACTCGGTGTAAACGGTGACATCCTGCGCGGTGCCGCTGCGCGCAAGGAGATTGAGGAAGAGCGCGAGATCGTAGTCGCGCGGGACGATCTTCTCGATGCCCACCATCGCGATGTGGCACTTGGTGGCGGCGAGGCAGAAGCGGGAGTTGCCCTCGTTGGTCACGAGCACGAGGCGGCCGCTTTCGGCGGAGACGAAATTCGCGCCGGTGAGGCCGACGTCGGCCTCGAGGTATTTGTGGCGGAGAAAATTGCGCGCGCGACGGGTGATCGTCTGGGGGTCGTCGTTGTAGGCACCGAGGCCGTTCTTCTCGAACGAGGTCGCGATCTCGCGGCGGTTCTTGTGGATGATCGGCTTGACGATGTGCGAGGGGTGATCGTGGTCGATCTGGACGATGAATTCACCGAGGTCCGTCTCCAGGGCCTCGATGCCCTGCTTTTCCAAAAAGTGCGCGAGCTCGGTCTCTTCGCTGACCATCGTCTTGGCCTTGACCATCTTCGTCGCGCCGCGGGCCCGCATGATGGCGAGCACGGCTTGGTTGGCCGCCTCGGCGGTGGCGGCCCAGTGGACCTGCACGCCGTTGGCCTTCAGCTTCGCCTCGACCTGCGGGAGGTAGGTGTCGAGGTTTTCGATAACGTGCTGCTTCACCTCGCCGGCAATGTGGCGCAGACGGTCGGGATCGGGGAAGACATCGAAGAGCAGCTTCGTGCGCTTCTCGTGGCCCTTCTTCGAGCCGTCGTAAACGGCGGCGCGGGTGTCGGCCTTGAGCTCGGCGGCGAATTGATCGATCTGCTGATATTTCATCGGCGGAAGGCAGGAACCACGAATGGACACGAATCGACACGAATGGGAAAAACCATCCCATCCGCCGATCCTAATTCGTGTTCACTCGTGTCCATTCGTGGTTAAGAAATTTTCCCGGCCTGCTTCAGCGCATCGCGGAGGACTTGGGCAAGGTGCTGGGTCTTGATGGGCTTGCCCTCGTGTTTCGCCATGCCGCCGAGGTGCATCATGCAGCTCATGTCGCCGGAGACGAGCACGTCGGGCTGGGCGGCGCGGATGTGGTCGAGCTTCAGCGCGCCCATGCCCGTGGAGATATTCGGGAAGCTCACGGAGAACGTGCCGCCGAAGCCGCAGCACTGCTCGCCCTCGCCGAACTCCACCAAGCGCAGGCCCGCGATCGAGCCGAGGAGGGTCGCGGCGGCGGGGCTGCTCTTGGTCCCGCGCGAGTGACACGAGCGGTGAAATGCCACGGCGGCATCGTAGCGCCCGGGCCACGTCGTGACGCCGAGGCCGTTGACGATAAAGTCGCCGAGTTCCCAGGTGCGGCGGCCCAGCGCCTCGACTTCGCCGAGATCGGACTCCTTTTCAAATTCAAGCACCGCGCCGTGAAACAGCATCGCGGCGCAGGAGCCTGAAGGGACGACCACGGGATCTTCGCCGGCAAAGGTCTTAACCGTGTGGCGCACGACCTTGCGCGAAGCGGCCCAGTCGCCGCCGTTAAAAGCGGGCTGGCCGCAGCAGGTCTGGCCCTCGGGGAAGACGACCTCGACGCCGAGGTGCTCGAGGACCTGAACGGTCGCAGCGGCGACGTCGTCGTAAAAGGCGTCGCAGAGGCACGTCGCCATGAGTTGCACACGCCGGCCAGTGAGGGGTTTTCGCTCCGTATTGAGCATGGAAGGGAAACCGTGCGCCGCCCTCTCCGCCTTGCAACCGAGAAATGCCCGCTTCGCACTGGCAAAAGTGCGGCACAGTCTGGCAGGCGTGCGCACGGGCGCGGGAGCCAATAACGAGTTACGAATGACGAATGATCGAGGGTGAGACACGCTCTGGAGTGAGCACGACGTCCGTCCGAGTTCTGCGGGCGTCGACGAGCGACGCCCCTACACCGGCGGGCTAGAGTCTCATTTTGATTCGGAATGATTTTGCCGTGACCACGCGGCTCGGGTCGCTTTCGCTGGTCGCTCCTATGCCCCATCCTGTCTTTTGCGCAGCAGTCGATCTCGGCGCCACCAGCGGCCGCGTCATCCTCGGCGCGTGGTCGAACAATAAGCTGACCCTCACCGAGGTGCACCGCTTTCCGAATTCGTTTCGCACGCTGAACGGCCACGACTACTGGGAAATCGGCACGCTCTGGCACGAGGCGCAGACCGGCCTGCGCAAAGCCGTCGCCGCGCTGCCCAAGGGCGCGAAGCTCTCGTCGGTCGGCGTCGACACGTGGGGCGTGGACTTCGCGCTCGTCAACGACGCGGGCCGCCTCGTCTTTCCCATTCACGCCTACCGCGACGCCCGCTCGCAGCCCGGCCTCAAGCGCCTCGCCAACACCCGCGCCGCGCTCGACCGCATCTACGCTGCGACGGGCATCCCGAACGTCTTCTACAACTCTTCGCTGCACCTTGAGGAGACCGTGGCCAACTGCCCGGCGATCACCGATCTCGCGACGCGTTGTCTGTTCCTGCCCGACTATTTTAATTTTCTCCTCTCGGGCCGGATGGAAAACGAGCTCACCATCGCGAGCACTTCGCAGCTCCTCGACGTGCACTCGACGGATTGGTCGGCCGCGGCGCTGAAACATTTCCGCCTGCCGCCGCAGTGGTTTTCGAAGCCGATCCTCTCCGGCACGAAGCTCGGGAAGGTGAAAAATTTCCCCGAGCTCGACGGCGTGCAGGTCATCGCCGTGCCCGGCCACGATACCGCCGCCGCCTACGACGCGATGCCGGCCTCGCCCGATGGCACCGACCTTTTCCTCAGCTCCGGCACATGGTCGCTCGTGGGCTTCGAGAGCGACCAGCCCGTGCTCGGCTCCGACGCGCTCGCCGCGCGTATTTCCAATGAGCGCATCGGCGATGGCCGCTACCACCCGCTCACGAATGTCATCGGCCTCTGGATGCTCGAGGGCACGATGAAGGACTTCGCGAGCCGCCCGCGGTCCGACAAGGAGTGGGCCGCGCTCATCACTGCCGCCGAAAAGCTCCCCGCGCCCGCCGCGCTGCTCGACGTGACCGACCCGGCCTTTGCGAACCCCGCCTCGATGAAGCAGGCGATCGACGCGCAACTGAAGAAGCGGAAGCTCGCCGCGCCGAAGAATCTCGCGGCCTACACCCGCCTCATCTGCGACTCACTCGGCCAGGGCCACGCGGACGCGATGCGGGCCTTTGAGAAAATGGCTAACAAGAAATTCCGCCGCATTTTGATTGTCGGTGGCGGCTCGAAGAATCGGCTGCTGTGTCAGGCGACGGCGGATGCGGCGGGCATTCCGGTCGTGAGCTTCGCGCTCGAAGGTACAGCAGTGGGTAATCTCGCATGTCAGCTGATCGCGCTGAAGGCGGTGAAGGATAAGGCGACGTTCCGGAAGCATCTCGGCGCAGGGCTGAAGCAGACGGTGTATGAGCCGAGGGGGAAGAAGTAACGCAAAGCCGTCTAAGGTGGACGGCGACCTCCGGGCGCCGCGGGAGCGCGAATACGAAAATCACGACGGCAATCGAAAGCGCTGAAGACGGCGCTCGGAGATCGCCGTCCACCTAAAGAAGAAGGGCCGGCCGTAGGCCCGCCCTGATTGACTCAGAAGACTCTGCGGCTGGAAGCCGCAGTCACAGTGCCGGCAGAGAGGCCGGCACTACGTCGATTGCTTACCAGATCTCCACCTTCGCCGCGCCGGTGCGCTTCATCGGGGCGCCGTCGGGGATGTCGAAGGCTTTGGCGAATTCGTCGAGGTTGGAGAGGGGGCCGATGACGCGGAATTTGGGCGGGGAGTGCGGATCGGTCTGCACATTCATGCGGGTAGTCTCGGGGCGCTGGTTGGCGCGCCAAACGGTGGCCCAGCTAAGGAAGAAGCGCTGGGCGGGCGTGAAGCCGTCGATCTTGGCGGGGGCGGGCTTTTCCTTCAGCGCGTTTTGCAGCGCGGCGTAGGCGATGATGAGGCCGCCGAGGTCGGCGATGTTTTCGCCCTGGGTGACTGAGCCATTGATATGGAGATCGTCGAGCGGTACATAGGCGTCGAATTGCTTGATGATGCCGGCGGCACGCTCCTTGAAGCGCTTGGTACATTCGGCGGTCCACCAATCGGTGAGATTGCCGATGGCGTCGAACTGGCGGCCTTGGTCGTCAAAGCCGTGCGTCATCTCATGACCGATGATCGCGCCGATGCCGCCGTAGTTGACCGCGTCGTCGGCCTCGGGGTCGAAGAAAGGAGGCTGGAGAATGCCCGCCGGGAAGACGATCTCGTTGTATCGAGAATTATAATACGCGTTGACCGTCGGGGGTGTCATACTCCACGTGGTGCGGTCCACCGGCTGGCCGACCTTGGCCAGTTCGCGCTTGAAGTTGAACTCGGCAGCGCGCCAGACGTTGAGCACGTAGGAGTCGCGCGCGATGCCCGCTGACGAGTAGTCAATCCACTTGTCGGGATAGCCGATCTTCACGGCAAAGGCGTCGAGTTTTTTGATCGCCTGCGCGCGGGTGGGCTCATCCATCCACGCGAGGCCCTTGACGCGCTCGCGAAGGGCAACCCGGATATTACCCACGAGCTTGAGCATCCTAGTCTTGGAGTCGGCGGGAAAGTACTCGGCGGTGTAGAGCTGGCCGAGCGCCTCGCCGACCGAGTATTCGATCCAATCCAGCACGCGCTTCCAGCGCTCCTCGAGCACTTCCTGGCCCGTCAGCGTCTTGCCATAGAAGGCGAAATTTTGCTCGGCAAAGGCTTTGTTGAGATAGGCCGCGGCATTGTCCACCAAGTGCCAGCGGAGATACGCGCGCCAATCGGCGACGGAGGTCGCGGCGAGCTCGGCATCGAAGGCCACAAAATACTCAGGCTGGCCAACGACGAGATCACCCGGCGTGGGGAGGCCAATGGCGGTGAAATAGGCGTGCCAGTTAAAATTAGGCGTGAGCTTCTGCAGCTCCGCCTCGGTCATGCGATGGTAGTTGGCGACCGGGTCGCGCAGCTTGCCGCGATCCTTGGAGCCCTTGGCGAGCTTGGTCTCGAGCGCGAGCACGGCGGCGGCGGAGACCTGCGCGGAATCCTTGTCCTCGCCGGCGAGCGTGAGCTGCGAGCGGATGTGGGCGAGGTATTGCTCACGCAGCTGGCACGACTTTTCGTCGTCGCGGAAATAGTAGTCGCGCTCCGACAGGCCGAGGCCGTCCTGGCTGAGACTGGCGATCACCCTACTGCTGTTTTTGGGATCCGGCCTGGGATCCAGATAGAACGGTATAACAATCGCGCGGCGGTTAAGACGCGCGATCTCGGCTTGGACCTCGGCGATGGTCTTGAGCCCGGCAATACGCGTGAGGTCGGCCTCGAGCGGCTTGACCCCGGCGGCCTCGATGGCGGCTTCGTCCATGCCGGTGGCGTAAAAATCGCCGACGATCTTTTCAATCGCGGTCGCGCCGGTGGTCTTGGCGGAGACACGCTCGAGAATGAGGTGGAGGTTGGCCTTGTTGCGCTCCCTGAGTGCGGTAAAGGCGCCCCATGTGGTTTGGTCGGCAGGGATGGGATTGGCCTTCATCCAGCCGCCGTTGGCATACAGGTTGAAGTCGTCCTGCGGCTTCACTGTGGTGTCGAAGTTTTTCAGATTAATCTCGGCGCGCAGGCCGAGCGTGAGGGAAGCCGCGGAGAGGGCGGCGAAAACTGCGAGTTGGTGGAGGCGCATGGAAAAGCGGGATGTTACGACGGGAAATGAAAAAGGGCGGACTGACGTCCGCCCTTTTTCAGGAAATAACTGGAATTACCAAATGGTGATCCGTTCAGGGCGGCGCATGGGGGCGCCGTCGGGGATGTCGAAGGCTTTGGCGAATTCGTCGAGGTTGGAGAGCGGGCCGATGACGCGGAATTTGGCGGGGGAGTGCGGATCGGTCTGCACGTACATGCGGGTGGTCTCGGGGCGCTGGTTGGTGCGCCAGACGGTGGCCCAGCTCAGGAAGAAGCGCTGGGCGGGCGTGAAGCCATCGATCTTGGCGGGGGCGGGCTTTTCCTTCAGCGCGTTTTGCAGCGCGGCGTAGGAGATGATGAGGCCGCCGAGGTCGGCGATGTTTTCGCCCTGCGTGAGCGAGCCGTTGATATGGAGATCGTCGAGCGCCACGTAGGCGTCGAATTGCTTGACGATGCCGGCGGCGCGCTCGTTGAAGCGCTTGGTGCACTCGGCGGTCCACCAATCGGTGAGATTGCCGACGGCGTCGAACTGGCGGCCCTGGTCGTCGAAGCCGTGGGTCATCTCGTGGCCAATCACGGCGCCGATGCCGCCGTAGTTCACGGCGTCGTCGGCCTTGGGGTCGAAGAAGGGCGGCTGGAGAATGCCGGCGGGAAAGACGATCTCGTTGTATTGAGGATTATAATACGCGTTGACCGTCGGGGGCGTCATGCCCCAGTCGGCGCGGTCGACGGGCTTGCCGACCTTGGCGAGGTCGCGCTTGAAGTTGAACTCGGCCGCGCGCCAGACGTTGAGCACGAAGGAATCGCGCGCGATACCGGCCGAGGAGTAGTCGATCCACTTATCGGGATAGCCGATCTTCACGGTGAAGGCGTCGAGCTTCTTGATCGCCTGTGCGCGGGTGGGCTCGTCCATCCACGCGAGGCCCTTGATGCGCTCGCGGAGGGCGGCTTGGAGATTGCCCACGAGTTTGAGCATCTGGGCCTTGGACTCGGCGGGGAAATACTCGGCGGTGTAGAGCTGGCCGAGCGCCTCGCCGACGGAGCCGTCGACGCGCTGCAGCACGCGCTTCCAGCGCTCGCGCAGCTTTTCCTGGCCGGTCATGGCTTTACCGTAGAAGGCAAAGTTTTCCTCGACGAAGGCCTTGCCGAGATAGCTCGCGGCGCTGTGCACCAAGTGCCAGCGGAGATACGCGCGCCAATCGGCGACGGAAGTGGTGGCGAGTTCGGCGTCGAACGTTTTGAAATATTCGGGCTGGCCGATGTCGAGATCGCCGGGCGTGGTGAGGCCGACGGCGGTGAAGTAGGTGCGCCAGTTGAAATTGGGCGTGAGCTTCTGGAGCTCGGCCTCGGTCATGCGATTGTAGTTGGCGACCGGGTCGCGCAGCTCGACGCGCTTCTTGGAGCCCTTGGCGAGCTTGGTCTCGAGCGCGAGCACGGCGGCGGCGGAGACCTGCGCGGCGTCCTTGTCCTCGCCCGCGAGGATGAGGAGCGTGCGGACGTGGGTGAGGTACTGCTCGCGGAGCTTGCGGGATTTTTCGTCGTCGCGGAAATAGTAGTCGCGCTCGGGGAGGCCGAGGCCGCCCTGGCCGAGGCCGGCGATAACCATGCTGCTGTTCTTGGGGTCCGGCTCGGACTCCATGATGAAGGGCACGCGAATCGCGCGGCGATGAAAGCGCGCGATCTCGGCTTGCACGTCGGCGATGGTCTTCAGCCCGGCGATGCGCGCGAGGTCGGCCTCGAGGGGCTTGACGCCAGCGGCTTCGATGGCGGCTTCGTCCATGCCGGTGGCGTAGAAATCGCCGACGATCTTTTCAATCGCGGTCGCGCCGGAGGTCTTGGCGGAGACGCGGTCGAGGATGAGGTGGAGGTTGGCCTTGTTGCGCTCGTCGATCTCGTTGAACGCGCCCCACGAGGTTTGCTCAGCGGGTATGGGGTTGGCCTTCATCCAGCCGCCGTTGGCGTACAGGTTGAAGTCGTCCTGCGGCTTCACCGAGGTATCGAAGTTTTTCAGATTAATCTCGGCGCGGAGGCCGAGCGTGAGGGAGGCCGCGGCGAGCGCGGCGGTGGCGAAGAGTGCGAGGCGGTGGGATCGCATGAGGGAAATGTCGAATGACGGAATGACGAAGATCGAAACCAGAAGGTGGAGCGTTCGTAGATCGGACGCGGTAAGAGAATAAAAAGGGCGGACCTAGGTCCGCCCTCTCGAGTTGTGAGATACTAAATTACCAGATCGTGATGCGCTCGGGGCGGCGCATCGGCGCGCCCTCGGGGATGTCGAAGGCCTTGGCGAACTCGTCGAGATTTGAGAGCGGGCCGTTGGCGCGGAATTCGCCGGGCGAGTGCGGATCGGTCTTCACGCGGAGGCGGGTGGCGGCCTCGCGGGAGTTGACGCGCCAGATGGTCGCGTAGTTGAGGAAGAAGCGCTGCTCGGGCGTGAAGCCGTCGATCTTGGTGCGGGGCTTGTCGGCGAGGGCGCGCTGGAGGGCGCCGTAGGCGATCTTTACGCCGCCGAGGTCGGCGATGTTTTCGCCCTGGGTGAGTTCGCCGTTGAGATTGACGCCGGGGATGGGCGCGTAGCTGGCGAACTGTTTCACGACGGCGTTGGTGCGCTCCTTGAATTTCTTGGCGCTCTCGTCGGACCACCAGTTTTTCAAGTTGCCGTCGGCGTCGAAGCGCGCGCCGCTGTCGTCGAAGCCGTGGGTCATCTCGTGGCCGATGACGGCACCGATGCCACCGTAGTTGACGGCGTCGTCAGCCTTGGCGTCGAAGAAGGGCGGCTGGAGGATGCCAGCGGGGAAGACGATCTCGTTGCTCGTGGGGCGGTAGTAGGCGTTGACGGTCGGGGGCGTCATGCCCCACTCGGAGCGGTCGACCTTTTGGCCCATGCGCGCGAGGCGGCGAGTGACTTCAAAGGCGTCGGAGCGCATGACGTTGCCGAGGTAATCGTCGCGCTTGATGGTGACGGAGCTGTAGTCGCGCCACTTCTCGGGGTAGCCGATCTTCACGCTGAAGGCCTCGAGCTTGATCAAGGCCTTGGCGCGCGTGGGCTCGTCCATCCAGTCGAGGGCCTTGAGGCGGTCGCGGAGGGAGGCGCGGAGATCCTCGACGAGTTTGGCCATGCGCTCCTTGGCGACGGGCGGGAAAAACTCGGTAACGTAGAGCTGGCCGAGCGCCTCGCCGATCTGGCCATCGACGACGCCGACGACGCGTTTCCAGCGAGGCTTCATCTCGGTGACACCGGTGAGGATCGTGCCGTTGAAGGCGAAGTTTTCTTTCACGAACGGCTCGCTCAAATACGGCGCGGCGTAGCGCACGAGGTGCCAGCAGAGGTAGGCCTGCCAATCGGTGACAGCAGTCGTGGTGAGCACGGTCTCGAAGCCCTTGATGTACTCGGGGTGCGCGAGATTGATGTCCTCGAACGCGGGCGCGCTGCGGGCGGCGAGGTAGGCCTTGAAATCGATGGCGGGCGTCTTGGCCTGCACGTCGGCGAGCTTCATCTTGTGATAGCTGCGATTCGGATCGCGGAGCTGCACGCGCGCCAGGGAGTTGAGCGCAAGCTTGGTCTCGAGCGCGAGGACGGCGGTCGCGGAGACGGTCGCGGAGTCGCGCGACTCGCCGAGCAGCACAAACATGTTGGCGATGTGCGCGACGTACTGCTGGCGGATCTTCAGCGATTTCTCGTCGTCATCGAAATAGTAGCCGCGCTCCGGGAGACCGAGGCCCCCCTGGCCGATTCGCGCCATTTCGCGATCGCTCTGTTTCAAGTCCGGGCTGCTGCCGAAGGAGAAGCCCACATTGAGGCCAAACGAGTGCAGGCGCGCGATGCTGGTGAGAACATCGGTGGGGGTCTTGAGCGCCTTGAGGCGGTCGAGCTCGGGCTGGAGGGGCTTGACGCCGAGGGCGTTGATCGCGGCCTCGTCCATACCGCTCGCAAAGAAGTCACCGACCATTTTCTCGACAGGCGTGGCGCCGGTGGTCTTGGCGGCGACGCGCTCGCAGATGGTGAGGAGGTTTTTCTGGTTGTCTTCGGCGAGTTTGGAAAAGCCGCCCCAGCGGTCGAACTCGGCGGGGATAGGATTTTCCTTCAGCCACGTGCCGTTGGCGTAGCGGTAAAAGTCGTCCTGCGGTTTCACCGACAGGTCGAAGTTCTTCAGGTCGATCTCGGCGCGAGCGGCGCCAGCGAGGGCGAGAGAAAACGCGACCGTACAGGTCGCGAAGGAACGGAATGACATGAACCTACCATTCCCGAGGGCGCGCGGCGGGCAAGCGCTTTATGACACGCCGAGGGATCGGAAACCGGTTTATTCCTGCTGTTGCTGCTGGGCCTCGAGCACGGCGGCCGTCGCGATGGAGGGGCCACGGGGCATGCGGTACACATCGATGCGGTCGTTGTGAAAGACGCGCGCGCTGTTGCTGAGCGTGACCTTGGCGCCGTCGGCGAGGCTGCGGTCGACGAGGATGTAGCAAGGATCGTCGCTCACGAGTGCGGACTCGGGCCGGCGACCGCGGTAGAAAAATCCAGAAGCGAGATTCGCGCGGATGCGGGCGCGCGTCGTGTCCATGATGTAATTGGGGCCTTCAAACCAAAGACGACGCTCGGACAGCGCGGAGTAGTAGAAATGCACCCCGGTGAGTGTACGGTCGAGCGCGCCCCAGTGGTCCTTCTTCATGTTTTCGGGCGTGCAGGCATTGGCGACGAGGACGGCGCTGGGCTCGGTGTTATTGCGCACCCACAAAAGCGCCTCATGGAGTTGCTGCATCGGGGCGTCGGCCTTGGCCTTGGCGGGGCTCGAAAGCCAGCTCACAAAGCCCGAGCCGTTGCGCGAAACCCACAGCCCGGCCTGCAGCATCAAAGCGACGACGAGCGTCGCGCCCATTAACGCCACCCCGCCGTGCCGAACCCACACTTGCAGCGGCTTTGCCGCCCCCGGCGCGAACGTAGACGCGTTGGGCAGCCGGGCGGCAGATTGGCGGCGCCACG
The DNA here is from genome assembly GCA_965227745.1 of Opitutaceae bacterium. GTDB lineage: Bacteria > Verrucomicrobiota > Verrucomicrobiia > Opitutales > Opitutaceae > GAS368. Next base: position 3,762,546 of record OZ245769.1, read on the forward strand.
CCGAGAAGCGGCGCGCGGTCTCGATGAAAAACCCGGCCGCCAGGACCGCCATCGGCAGGCGAATCATGAGAATAAGATAAAGCTCCCCATAACTATTGAGTTCCATCAGCAGACCCATGGCGGTGCTCGCGAGGAAAAACGCCCCGAGCCACGCCACCAAGGGATCGCGCCTGCGCCCGGCAGCACCGAGAAGGTAGGGAATCGCCAGCAGTCGCACGCCGCAGGTGCCGGCGAAGACGATCAGCGCGCAGGTCAGCGTCGCCAGCGGCGTCGCTACAATCGCCGGTAACCACTGGCTCAGCGCCGCCTCCCAAGCGGGCAGGTAGGTCTTCCAGAACTCCGTCAGTTGAAACACATGCAGCGGCCGAAATGCCGCGTCGCCCGTGCGCCACGACGACATCGTCACGATATACACCATCGCGAAACCCGCGCCCAACATGCAGCCGTACAGCGCGAGGCGCACCGGGAAACGCCGCTCGCTGGCCCACCGCCACACGAACCACAGACCCAGCGCGCAAATGATCACGGGGAGCACCGTCCCCTTGGCCCCCGTGCCGGCCGCGGCCAGCAAGAGCAGCCACGCGTAGTGAGCGATACCGCAACCCGAAAGTCGATCACACTGCGCCACCGCGAGCAGCAGTGCCCCGCAGAAAATCAGGCCGAAAAAGAAGGTCGGGCTGACGAAAATCCAGCGGGCAAACAGGCCGAGGAACATCGGGTTGCCATAGCCCCCCTCGGAAGAAGCCTCGCCGGCCACGACCAACAGCAGCGCCGCGACCACCCCACCCCACGGGCTGCGCGAGACACGCCGGCCCATCAAGTAAGCCTGCGCCACCAGCACGACTGCGAGCGGCACAATCATCAGCCGCAACAGCACGAGCGTAACCTCGACTCCCGTGACCGTCGACGCCGCCGCCGCGTGGACCATCATGAAGTAATGGTATTGGAGCGGCGTGCCCGAAAGACTCGGGTCGTCGAGGGGCCAGTGATGCTTAATCACCGCCGCGCGACTCACCAAGTAAACCCAGTCGTGAAAGATCGCCCGCGAGGGCATGCCGGTCGCCAGCGGCGACTCCGCAAACATCTGGCTCGCCGCCATGAAGATCATTCCGAGCAGCGCCGCCGCCAGCCCCAGCGCCAGCCCAGCGTGCAGTCCGGTCACCCGCCGCCGAATCGGCCACTCTTTCTTCCCCCACCACAAGGCCACACCGAATCCCGCCCAGAGCAGGGGCAAAAAAGCATAGAGGTTTTTGGCCCCCACCGAAGCCAAGCCCAGGAAGCTGAAGATCTCGATCGCAAACCCAGTGGGAAGGGCCAGCGCCACCACCGTGCCGAGCGACAGCGCCCGCTGGTTCAGCGCATACAGGGCCACTACGCCGGGCAGCGCGACGTAGCAGGCAAAGTACGCGCCGTACGCCACTAACGCAGAAAAGTCATAACCACAGCCGCGCGCCACGATCAAACCCGCACAGCAGAGCAACGCCGCCGTCGCCTTCCAGAGCGCGCTGGCGGGGATCGAAGACGGGCGTGCACGAACGACAAAACGCTCGGACAAAAACACGGTCGGAAGAAGTTGGGGTGGAAGTGAAGAGGAGCCGATGTGGGGTAACACCGGTTAAACTCACCGCAACAACGTTGCAGCGCGCGGCGAGTTCAACATCAGAGAATTGTTTGCGGATTTAAAACGCAATCATGAATCGCACGCGCGCGGCTCAAAGCATCTTTGGTCGCAAAAAAGTTAAGTTTTTCAACCCTATTGCGGGACTTCGAAGGTGCGGCCTCGTCGGTTTTGAAAAAGGTTATTTCGTCGCTCCCTCCGGCGTCCAGCCACCGAGCACATGCGCGACATCGCGCATCTTCGCTGCCTCTTCAGCGCTGATTTGCCGCGAAACCGCCAAGCGTTTGCTCACGTCGAGTGGCTTACCCGCGAGGTCTGTGCTGTGATACTCCCAATACCGCACTTTGTCCGCCGGCCCGACCGCCGTTGCGCCCGGCGCCTTGTCGAGCAGCCAACCCGCCGGACTGAGAAAGCTCCCGATCCTACAATCGATCAAGGCCACGTGGCTGTGCGGGAAACGTACCGGCTCGATACGCGCGAGCACGTAGCGCTCGATATTGGGCGTGCCCGTGAGCGTACAATCCACAAAGACATAGCCGTAGTGCTGCTCATCGTTGCGCGACTGCACGAGGTAGCCGTTGTTCACCGAGTGAAAGGTGCAGCGGTCGAAGTAAACCGTCCCGCCACCCCACACGTAGTCGACGTCACCCTCAACGTAGCAGTCGCGCACGTACACGCGGCCATCGAGGCGGAGCGTATCCTGCAGGCTCTTGAAATCGCAGTTTCGCAAAATCACGCGGTCCGCGTGCACGCGAATCGCTTCGGCCTGCGAACCGCCTTTCGGCGTCGTGTTGTGCAGCGTGATATTCTCGAGGATGAAGTCATCCGCCTCGGCCGAAAACATCTCGCGTCGGCGCGGGTTGAGATTCGCATTGTTGGTCATCGCGATGATCGTGCCCTTCCGGTCCTCACCGCGAATCGTGAGGTTTTTCTTCTCCGCTGAGACGATCACCAACTCCGCATACGTGCCCTTGCGAACGGTGATGGTGGTGCGCGGCGCGGGATCTTTGGAATCGCCCGTACTGGCCGGTGCCGCGTCGACCGCCGACTGGATCGTTTTAAAATCTCCCGAGCCGTCCGCCGCCACGACCAAGTCCTTCGCCACCGCCGCGGACGTGACCAGCACGCCCAATCCGCCTAGCGCAGCGAGCGTAACAAGAAACGACAGTAACACCGAAAGTCGGGAGGGTATTTTCATAACGAGCATGGGGTAACGCCATTCCGCACGGACAGGTGTCCGCCGGTCAACTGAGAAACGCCAGCTCCGGTAGCCGCCAGCCTGCGCGAGTGGACTGCATGCCTCAAGCGCCCGCCCGCGCCGAGGGTAGCACCGGTCTCCGGCCGGTGCATCAGCGTATCCAAATTTATACTACATCCAAATCCCGGCCCAAACGAGTATTGAGGTGGACGGCGGCCTCCGGGTGCCGCCGGGAGAGCGATCTCAAAACTACAACGGCCGCCGCGCCCGCCCAAGACGGCGCTCGACGATCACCGTCCACCGAAGAGCCGGGCTCCTCTGCCTAGCGACCAGCCACGAAGCAGCGCCAGTCGTGGACTGGCGCTACCCCAAGCTAAGCGAAACGCGCCGCGCTCGCGCGCCTTACCGCAAGAACGCCTCGTGCAACCCACCGTCCACCGTGATGATCTGCCCGGTGGTCTTGCTCAGGCGCTGGCTCACGAGGAGGAAGTACGCCTCGGCCTGGTCGGCCGGGGTGATCGGTGCCTTCGTCAACGTGCGGTCGGCGTAGAACTGCGCCAGCTTCTTCACGAGCGACTCGGTGGCCTCGTCGTCCTTGTAAGGAATATTGTACTTCGCGAGCGAGCCGATCACGCGGTCGCGGGGGAACATCGCGCTGCCCTGCACCACCGTCGCGGGCGCGACACCATTGACGCGCACGAGCGGCGAGAGCTCGATGGCGAGCTCGCGCACGAGGTGATTGCCGGCGGCCTTCGAGACATCGTAGGCCACGGAACCCTTCTTCGCGACGGCTGCATTGGCGCTCGTGGTAAGGACGAGCTGGCCCTTGAGGCCCTGCTCTTTCCACGTCTTGGCCGCCTCGTCGCCGACGAAGTAGCTGCCCGAAACATTGATCGCAAAGGTCACCGCCCACTTGTCGTCGGGGATGTGGCCGCTGGTGTCGCTCGGCACAAAGATGCCCGCCGTCACGCAGATCGAGTCGAAGCCGCCGTAGGCGATCGCGACGTCGTCCAACATTTTCCGGATGCTCGCGCGGTCCGTGATGTTGGCCGCTAGGCCGATGGCCGGCCCGCAATTCGACAGACCCGTGCCCGCGACGCCGATGCCGAGGCCGTACTTGTCGGTGATTTCTTTCGCCGTGCCGTTGGCGGCGTCCGCGTTGAGATCGACGCACACGATGTGCGCGCCTTCCTTCACGAGGCGGTGCGCGGTTTCCTTGCCGATGCCGGAGCCCGCGCCGATCACGATTACGATCTGGCGCGCGAGTTCCTTCTCCGCGGGCATGCGCTTCAGCTTCGCTTCCTCGAGCAGCCAGTACTCGATGTCAAAGGCCTCCTGCTGCGGGAGCGCGATGTACTTGTCGATCGCCTCCGCGCCGCGCATGACCTCGACCGCGCAGTTATAAAACTCCGCCGTCACGCGGCTCTCGGATTTGTCCTTGCCCCACGCGATCATGCCGAGACCGGGGATGAGCACCACCGTCGGATTCGGGTCGCGCTGCGCCGGCGAGTTGGCGTGTTTGCACTTCGTGTAGTACGAAGCGTAGTCCTTCCGGTACGCCTCGAGGCCGGCGGCGAGTTTCGTCTTCAGCGCTGCGGCGTCTTCCGTCTGCGGATTCCAATCGACGTAGAGCGGCTTGATCTTCGTGCGGAGAAAATGGTCGGGGCACGAGGTGCCGAGCTCGGCGAGACGCGCCGCATCCTTCGAATTCACGAAGCGCAGGATCTTCGCGTCGTCCTGCACGGTGCCGATGAAACGCTTTTCTTTCGACACCTGCCCGCGCAGCCACGGGAGGATCGCCGCAAACGTCGCGCGGCGCTTCGCATCGTCGAGCGTGGCATACTTCTGCCCGCCAAACGCCGTCGCATCGCCGCCCTTGGCCTGGTACTTCGCCTCGATGTAGGCCGCCGCTTTCTCGATGAAGTCGAGCGTGAGCGTGTAGCAGGCCTTGTCGTCATTGTCCCACGAGATGAAGCCGTGCTGGCCCATCATGATGGCCTGCACCTTGGGATTTTCTTTCGCGATTTTCTGCATCGCGAGGCCAAGCTCGAAGCCCGGGCGCATCCACGGGACGTACGCCATCGTGCCGCCGAAAATTTCCTGCGTCAGCTTTTCGCAATTCTGCGACGCCGCGATCGAGATGATCGCATTCGGGTGCATGTGGTCGACATGCTTGCCGGGGAGAAACGAGTGCAGCGGCGTGTCGATCGAGGAGGCGCGCGGGTTGAGGTTAAAGGTCGTGTGCGTGTACATGCCGACCATGTCGTCCTCGGCCTGCGACTTCAGGCCCTTGTCCGTGCGCGCCGCGTAGAGCCGCTGCATGTCGATCAGCTTTTGCTGATAGAGGGAGGAAAAATTCTCGCGCGTGCTCGTGCGCAGATCGCCGCCCGAGCCCTTGACCCACAACACCTCGGTCGCGCCGCCCGTGAGCGGATCTTTCTCGGTGAGTTTCGACGACGTGTTGCCGCCGCCCGTGTTGGTGATGCGCTGATCCGCGCCCAGGATATTGGAGCGATAGATCAAACGACCGACCGGATCGAGCGAAGCCGCCTTGGCGTCGTCCCAAGAGAAGTTGACGTATTTATACGAGGACATGGATGCGTGTGGGTTAGAGGTTTGAGAGAAAGAGAGAGAGAAATTCAGTTCAGATTTTTAACCGCGGATGGACATAGATGAACACGGATAAAGCCCCGCAGTCACCTGCTCCCATCCCTGACCGTCAGTTTCAGATTTTCGTGTGTTTCGTGTATTTCGTGGTTCCAACTGCCTTAGCTGCCTTTTCCGGCGTCTGTTGTTTTTCCGAATCCGTGCCCATCCGGGAAATCCGTGGTTAAAAAGTTTTAGTTCGTGATTTTCTAGTCGAGTCCGTGGTTCACAGCCCCAGCGCCTTCTGCCGATAGTGCTCATCCGGCCGCCCCGCGATCCGCACCACCTGCGCCGCCGTGAGAAACTTCGGCGCACCGCCAATCGCCGCCGCCCCCACAAAAATCTCCGCCGCCTTCGCCCCCATCAGCGTCGTGGCCAGCACCGACTCCGGCGTGGCCCCCAGCGCGATGAAGCCGTGGCTCTCCAGCAAGATCACGCGCGGCGCGCGCCCGAGCCGCTTGATATACGCCACCACCGCCGCGCGGATACCCTGCGCGAGTTTCAAGCCCGGGTCGAGGTACGGCACAAACACACTCTCCACCCCGCAGCACACGATCTCGTCCGGGAAAATCCGCCGCTTCGCCAGCGTGCGCGCGTGCTTCGAGCACAGCACCTGGTTGACCGTCACGGGATGCGTGTGCCCTACGAAGTTCACCCCCGGCAGCGTCAACAGGTACGCATGAAAGATCGCCTCCACCGACGGCTTCTTCGCCGCCGTATCCACGCGCGCCGCAAACAACGCCTCGTCGATCGCCGCGTCACTCAGCTTCGTCTTCGCATCGAGCAGCGGCAGCAAATCCGCGAACCGGCACTCCGTCACGCCCGCCGCCGTCAGCGACCCGAGATTCGATCCGCTCGCCTTCACAACGAACGTCCCCTCCGACACCCGCGCCGAGGTATTGCCCTCGCCCAAGATCGCCAGCTTCCGATCCTCGCGACCGAGGTCATGCGAGAGCTGCAACAGCCGCTCGCGGATGCTCGGTGGGTTGGGGATTAGCGGCTCGGCCATGGCGAAAGAGATGCAGTTACGCGCGATTTCTTCCAAATTGTCAATGTTAGGTTGCAATATCTTCCAAAATCTTCCATCCCTTCCCTTACCGATGTCCTCCGAAGAGCGCCAAACCAAGATCGCGGCCTACCTCGCCAAGGCCGAGTTCGCCTCCCTCGAGGAGCTGGCGCAAAGCGTGGGCACCTCCGTCTCCACCGTCCGCCGCGACGTCACCGCCCTCGAAGCCCGCGGCCTCGCCCGCCGCACCCACGGCGGCGCCCGCCTCGCCACGCCGCCCAAGAGCGACGAATTCGTCTTCCACGTCCGCGACACCCGCCAAGTCCCCGAAAAAGAAGCCATCGGCCGCGCCTGCGCCGACCTCATCTCCCCCGGCCAAAACGTCATCATCGACGGCGGCACCACCTGCTTCCACGTCGCCCGCCACCTCGGGGATAAGGTCGCGCAAGTCATCACCAACTCCCTCCCCGTCGCCAACCTCTTCTCCGCCTCCAACCGCCACGAAGTCCACCTCTCCGGCGGCGTCATCTACCCCCGCCTCGGCGTCCTCGTCGGCTCCGACGCCGTGCAAACCTTCTCCCGCCTCCACGCCGACGTCGCGATAATGAGCGGCGGCGGCATCGTCGCCGACGGCGTGTATAATTCCCACGCCCTCCTCGTCGACATCCAGCGCGCCATGATCGCCAACGCCGCCCGGGTCATCTTCTGCTTCGACCACACCAAGTTCGACCGCCGCTCGACCTTCTTCCTCTGCGACTTCGCCCAAGTCGACACCATCGTCACCGACGCGAAAGCCCCCGCCAGCCTGGTCACCGAACTCCGCAAAAAAGGCCTCGAAGTCGTAGTGGCAACCTGAGCCCCGACTCTTTCTCTTTCCTCTTTCTCGTAACCGTTCTCTCAGAAAGAAGTCCGCCAGTCACCCGGTAGCGGCGGGCACCAGCCAACCGACCCCCGCCCAACCAGCATTACCGCCGAGACCGCTCGCAACGGAGGGGCGGTTTGTAACCGCCCCCCTCAGGCCCCCAAACGCCAGCCCAGCCCGCAAACCGCCAGCTGGACCCACCTTGACTAGCCTTGACCGCCCGAGCTGTGGGAGGGGCTTTACGCCCCGACTCCGTTCGTCCTCCCCGTAGCGACGAGCGCCAGCAAGCCGACTCCGCCCCCGCCGCAGGCACCCCCAACCTATATTTACCTTTACCAGCCTTGACTCACCTTGACCCAACCCGGGAGCGCGGGCCGCTGGCCCGCCCCCAACCAAGATCGCCTCACCCAACTGTGGGAGGGGCTTTACGCCCCGACTCCGCGCGTCACCCCGTAGCCGCGAGCGCCAGCCAGCCGACCTCAGCCGCCGCTAGCTTCCGTGGGTTGCGAGCTCGCTCGCAACTACGCACGCACCCGCCCACCCAGCCCGTTTCCAACCCAAGACCCCATCTCCGCACGGCGCAGCCGTGCCTTGACTAGCCTTGACCGCCCTTGGCCCCCAACACCTTCCAAAACCCATCAGCCTGTCAAAGAACCCAGACCCAAGACCCCAAACCCTATCTCCAAATTCCGAACTCTGATCTCCGAACTCCGGGCGGCCTAAGCCACGCCCATCCTAACAACTTTCGCCCCCCCTGTCATCCGCCCCATAGGCTGTATTGGCTGTATAGGCTAATTTGTGAGAAAAAATTCGCCTTAACCCCATCTACGCCGTCCTTAGCCAGCCAATTTCTGAACTCCGATCTCCGATCGAAATCGTTCCCACGATATACAAAGTTGAGGTAGAGCCAGTTGCGAATTAATATCGCCCAAAGCGATATTTTTTATTGAAAATGAGATAAAACTTCGTTCTCCTTGTTGCACCATGGCTGTTCAACCGCATACCACTAGTCTAGGGGCGAAAATAAAAATCGCCCGTGGGGGTGCTTGTGGCCTCTGCCCAAATCGGTCGTGCCTCGAAACTCCGGACGGTCTCCGTCGTGAGGGTCGCACAGCACGTTCGACTAATCGCCTCGCCAGGCAACGGCGAGGCGTTGGCAACGGGGAGCTCAGTCGGCGTCGTTACGCGGTTTATTCGATTCGTGGCAACCCAGTGCATTCTTGCACTGGGCAATCGAATGAAAACGTTAATAAAAAAAAGACAGAGAACAAAAAAGCGAATGCCCTCGGGCAAACGCTTCGAAACCCATGGCCGACGCCGAGGGTTCATTCCAAGGTTAATCTCGTGGCTGTTAAAGGCCATTCGGTTAATTCTTGTTTCGAGGACGGTGCTACTAGCGGTATTCAAACTTGTCCAAGTGATTGGCAAGCTTTGGACCGCGTTAGCCCACCTCTTTGGGTCTTATGACTGAATAGACTTCTCCCCTTAACCAATTTACTCAAATGCTGCACGACGCATTACGCCTTATTCGCGTATTTCATAACATGAGACAAAGTAAGCTTTCTGAGAGCTTAGCCATATCACAGTCTCATCTTAGTGAAATCGAAGCTGGACGGAAACAACCGACCATAGAATTACTTCAAAAATACTCTGAGGTATTCGATATGCCGGTCTCGTCTATCCTTTACTTTTCCGAGAAAAAAGATGCAAAAGGTAAATCGGCCGTTGGCGATGCAATTGCAAAAAAAGCTCTTCAGATGCTTTCTTGGATAGATGTGATAACGGATGAAAAAAAGAATCCTAGCCTTTCGTGAATGAATTGGGATACCCCATCCATCAGTCCCCGCTCTACCGGCTAACCACTCGCCGTAAACTGGCCAGCCTACTCAAAATTACTCCCTCGGAGCTAGAAGCTCTTGCGCGCGCTAAGATCGAGAACTACAAGTGTTTTTATCGTGAGACCAAGCCGGGAAAAGCGAGGTGGATTGAGTGGCCAAATCCACCGCTGAGGAAGGTCCAGAAGCGCATCACGGCACTTCTCGGCAGAATTACACCCCCAGAATATCTTCATTCAGGATACAAAGGCAGATCGTACATTACAAACGCTGAACAGCACTCTTCTTCGCTGCCTAGCGGAAAAATTGACATCAAGAAATTCTTTCCGTCTGCAAAACGAGAAAGGGTCGCACGCTCATTTCGGGATCAATTTCAATGCCCGCTCGATGTCGCAGCCGTACTGGCAAACCTAACAACTTTTCAAGATCACGTTCCGACAGGAGGGAATAGCAGCACCATGATTTCTTTTTGGGCGTACCGCCCGATGTTCGACGAGATTTATACTCGAGCTAAAGAGATTGGCGCAATCATGACATGTTGTGTAGACGATATGACTTTTACGGGTGCCGAGGTTAAGCCGTCATTCATAAATGAAGTTGCAATTATCATCCGAAAAAACGGCCTCAAAACTCATAAAGTTCATTTTTTCGCAGCCGGTGTTCCTAAAATAGTGACCGGGGTTGCCGTGACCCCCAAGGGGCTTCGACTTCCAAACAAACGCCGCCTCAAGCTACATCAGGCATTTGTAGATGTTAGAGCGACGGCAGATCCCACCGAAAAGCTGAAAGTGGCCAAGTCCCTTCTCGGCCGAGCAACCGAAGCCCAGCAGGTCGAATCTCGATTTGGTGGCGCGGTTGCGGCTGCCACTAAGATACTCTCTGACGCGGTTCGCGCGAACGACTTGGCGAACGGATAAGCTCGCTTACAGCGGAGCTAACGGGGGTGCGTAACGCTGGGCGGAGACGCCGCCCTCTCCTCCAGATACTTTTCGCCCCCCGCGCCGTCCTCCCTCCACCAATTGCCCACTGACGCGCCCTCTCCCATGAACCCGCCCCTTTCCGCGCTCCGCCTCCCGCGCCTCCTCGCTACGCTCCTCACTCTCGCCTTCGCTCTCAGCTCCATTCTCCACGCCGCCCCCACCCCGACCGCATCACCAGCCGTCGCGACCGCTTTCCAGCCCACCTCCACCTACCACACCTCCGCCTTCGACCACGTCCTCGGCACCTCCCTTGAGCTCAAATTCGAAGCCGCCACCCCGGCCGCCGCCACTGCCGCTGAGACCGCCGCGCTCGCCGAAATCGACCGTCTCGACCACATCTTGAGCGGCTACGATGCCACCAGTGAATTCAGCCGTTGGGCCGCCACGCGCGGCGAACCCATCCGCGTCTCCGCCGAATTATTCGAAGTCCTCGCCCTCTTCGACGCGTGGCGCGAACGCACCGGCGGTGCCCTCGCTGCCGCCGCCGAAACCGCCGCCCGCCTTTGGCAGGAAGCCGCCGCGCGCCAGTCGCTCCCCACCGCCGCCGAACTCGCCGCCGCCGTCGCCACCGCCGGCCAGCTCCACTGGCGCCTCGACCCCGCCGCGCGCACCGCCACCCACCTCACCACCGCCCCGCTGCGCCTCAATTCCTTCGCCAAAAGCTACATCATCGAGCACGCCGCCCGCGCCGCCCTCCGCACCGGCGGCATCACCACCGCCGTCGTCAATATCGGTGGCGACCTCGTCGTGCGCGGCGCCTCCGCCGACACCATCGGCGTCACTGATCCCCTCGCCGCCGCCGAAAACTCCGCACCCCTCGCCCACGTCGCCCTCCGCGACCGCGCCATCGCTACCAGCGGCGACTACCGCCGCGGCCTCACCATCGGCGGCCAATGGTACTCGCACCTCGTCGATCCCCGCACCGCCCGCCCCGTCGGCCACGTCCACAGCGCCACCATCGTGAGCCACTCCGCCACCGACGCCGGCGCCCTCGCCACCGCCCTCTGCGTCCTCCCCGTCGCCGAAGGCACCGCCCTCGCCCGCACCTTCGCCGACACCGATTACCTCCTCGTCCTCGCCGACGGCACCCGCCTCGTCAGCCCCGGCTGGTCCAACCTCGCCGACCCCACCACCCCACTCTCGCGAAACGTCCTCGCCGCCGTCGCCCCTGCTTCATCTTCCTCCGCCACCACCCTTTCCCCCACCGCTACCACGTCCGCCGCACCCTCCGCCACCGAAGCCCCCGCCCCCGAAATCCTCATCAATCTCCAAGTCGCCTCCATCGCCGGCGGCCGCGTCCGCCGCCCCTTCGTCGCCGTCTGGGTCGAAAACGCCGACGGCGAAGCCGTGCGCACCATCGGCCTCTGGTACAACCGCGAACGCTGGCTCCCCGAGCTCCGCGAGTGGTCCCGCGCCCAGGAAAAGCGCCCCACCCCGGCCCGCTCCCCCGAATCCCTCTCCAGCGCCACCCGCGGCCCCGGCCAGTACACCCTCCGCTGGGACGGCAAAGACGACAACGGCTTCGTCCTCCCGCCCGGCAAATACACCATCAAAATCGAAGCCGCCCGCGAACACGGCACCCACCAACTCGCCAGCGGCGACATCGACACCACCGGCCCGACCAAGCACCTCGACCTCCCCAAAAACGCCGAACTCTCCGCGCTCTCCATCGACCTCCGCCGCCCCACCCCGACCCCTTAATCTCACTCCATTTTTGAAACCACGAATGGACCCGAAGAGACCCCAATGCCCACCCGCCTGAACCGCGGGCCGCAATGGTTTGGGGTGGACGGCGATCTCCGAGCGCCGTCAGGAGGGCGAACGAGAAAATCACCCCGGCACACCACCTCCTAAAGTCTACGCCCTGAGCTCACCGTCCACCTTCAGGCCTCCACTCGCCCTCGCTCGCTGACTCCCTCTCCACCCCTCCTCCGCTCTCTCCGTGCCTCCGTGCCTCTGTGGTTCTTCCTCCGACCTTCGCACTTTGGCGTCTTCGCGCTTAAATTCCGTCCCGCTCCGAGCCCGAATGCGTGTCCACCCGAGTCCATCCGTGGTTCCTATTCCCCGCCTTTATTCGTGTCCCTTCGTGTCCCTTCGTGGTTCAACTGCCTTGAGTCCCCATCCCCCCCTGAGGCATGACGCCCCCAACCACTCCCACTCCCTCACCCGCCGATCCCCATCCCGCCCCCGCGCCCGAGCCCGGCCACCTCGCCGGCTATTGGAAACGCCGCAGCGCCGCCCTCTTCCGCTGGCTGCATATCTACCTCTCGATGGTGAGCTTCGGCCTGCTCTTCTTTTTCGCCGTCACCGGCCTCACCCTGAATCACGCCGACTGGTTCTTTAGCGACCGCGACACCACCACCCGCCTCACCGCCACGCTCGACCCCGCCTGGCTCTCGCCCAAAGACGACACCCGCGTCGCCAAACTCGAAATCGTCGAAGCCCTCCGCACGCGCCACCACGTCCACGGCGCCGTCGGCGAATTTCGCCTCGAGCCCGCCGAGTGCACCATCGTCTTCAAAGGCCCTGGCTACAGCGCCGAAGCCCGCCTCGACCGCGCCACCGGCCGCTACGAACTCAGCGAAACCCGCCTCGGCCTCATCGCCATCCTCAACGACCTCCACAAAGGCCGCGACACCGGCCCCGCCTGGTCCCTCGTCGTCGACCTCTCCGCGGCCCTCATGGTCCTCGTCTCCCTCACCGGCCTCTTCCTCCTCTTCTTCCTCAAACGCCGCCTCACCACCGGCCTCCTCACCGCCGCCGCCGGCACCGCCCTCGCCCTCGCCGCCTACTACCTCCTCGTGCCGTAGCGCGGTTTCGCTTCTGCCACATTCCCGAGTATATCCAAGCTTGGGAGCGCGGGCGGGCTTGCGGCGGAGCTTACTTTTGCGCATAGTGACTGAGCGGATCACTCATGCCCCTTCCTGACACTGTTGAGTTTGTGCTAGCTGGCACTGTCGCCGGACAACCCGTCTCGGCCACAGAAGGCGTGCCGTTCACACGCTTCATCGAGTTCAACGAGGACGTTCAGAAATACCTCCAAGGGAGTGATAACAAGAGTGTCCTGCACGACGTCAAAGTGCAGGTTCACGAGGGCTCTTACCTACTTCGCGTACTGATTCCAGCCGGGCTCCTAACCTCGGTTGTAGCGGATACCGAGCGTCTCGCCCAATCCGGCTCTCTTGCCGACATCGATCCGCAACGCGCGAAAGTGGTCCTGCGCTGGCAGGCTCGCGCACAGATGGAGCCAACGCTAACCTACGGACTTCGCAGCCCTAGCGGGGCATTTGCGCCGGTGGTGATTTCCCACGAGTCCCACCTCCGTCGCGAAGATCGCGTGCAGTGGGTAGCTGTGGAACGCTATCTAATCGGCGAAATTACTGATTGGGGTGGCGCCCAAAATCCCAACGTGCATCTGCGTCCGCGCAACCAGCGCGAGACCCTGATCGTGGACGCGACGGAAGACCAAATCCGCGCCCAGCGCGAAAACCTCGTTTTTCACAAGGCGATCGTTCACGTCCGCGCCAAACAAAATCCTAAAACCGGGGAGTTGAAGGAATATAAGTTGATCGAGCTACGCGCCTATCAGCCAGATGTCGCGGATGCGCGCCTGCAGGAACTGTTTGACCGAGGCGCAAAGGCTTGGGCCGGCGTCCCCGAAGGTGGCGGCTGGGTAGATGAATTACGCGGAGGCACTCATGGCTGATGGAGTGCTACTCGACACCAGTTTCTTGATTTCGCTCGCCGATCCGAATCGGAAGAATCACGCGACTGCGGTCCAGTTCTTCAGATTCTTCGCGAACGAAGGAGTGCCAATGTTTCTTTCGTCAATTGTCGCGTCGGAGTTTCATCTCCGCCAGTCGGTGACCGAACTACCCCTCGAGGCTATTATCGTACTTCCCTTCAATTTGGCCGACGCGATGCGAGCCGCCGAACTCGATTTCACCCTCTACAAGGGTACACCGGGCGTCGCGCGTGACGCTCTTAAGGACGACTTCAAATTACTCGGCCAAGTCAAAGCGAACGATATCGGCTTTGTAATCACCGAAGACGAAAAGAGCCTCTATAAATTCTGTCAGGAACTGCGCGCCAAAAACAAATTGAGCGCCCGCGCGATCAAGTTGGAAGACGGTTTCGATAAGTCGCACTTCGATCCAGCCGGCCAGCACGACTTCGATGCGACGATGGGGTCGTCTTAAAGGCCACTCCTCACAGCACCATATTATCAATCATCCGCACCTCATCCACCCACGCCGCGATCGCCAGCATCGACTGCCCCGGGGTGAGGTCGCGGGCCGGCTCCATCGTCAGGCAGTTCACGATGGAAATGTAGATGATCCGCACGCGCCGGTGCTGGCTTAAAATATGCGTCGCCTCCGCGATGAGCCGGTCGGGGTTGCGCACGCCCGAGTCAAACATCTCCTTCGCCTTGCGCAGCGCCTTGCTCAGTGCGAGCGCCTCGCCCCGCGCGCTCGCGGTAAAGTCCCGGTTGCGCACGCCCGCCGCCAGCCCATCGGCCTCGCGCGCCGTCGGCACCACCACGATCTCGACCGGGTAGCAGAGGTCGCCCGCCATCTTGCGCACCACCGCCGCGCGCTGCGCCGTCTTCTGCCCGAAGTACGCCTGCGTGGGCCGGATGATATTAAACAGCTTCGCCATCAGCGTCGCCACCCCGCGGAAGTGATTCGGCCGCGACACCCCGTCGAGCGGCTTGCCCGTGTAGTCCTCGGTCACATACGTCGCGTAGCCCTTCGGATAGATCTCCTCCACCGTCGGCGCAAAGACCACGTGCGCCCCGCAGCGCTCGCACACCGCGAGGTCGGATTCGAAGCTCCGCGGATAGTTCGCGATCACCTCGTTCGGCCCAAACTGCAGCGGATTCACGAAAATCGAGACAATGACCACCTGCGCCTTCTCCGCCGCCGCGCGGATCAGCGCCTCCTGCCCGATATGCAGCGCCCCCTGCGTCGGCACGAGCGCGACGGTCTTCCCTTGGGCGTGATACTCGGCGGCCAGCGACCGCATCTCGGACACAGAATGGATTTTTTGCATAGGGGTCGCTGACGTGGAAGCAGGAACGTCGAGCTTGAACAAACCCCCGCCGCCGCGTTTGTTCAAGTTTTTCACCTCCGCGTCCGCTCCCGGCCGCCCTCCTTCACGCTCCGTTTACCACTTTTCACCGTCATACCGCACCGCCCATGATCCGCATCAACGAGAACTACACCAAGCTCAAGGCTTCCTACCTCTTCAGCGACATCGCCAAGCGCGTGAGCGCCTACGTCGCCGCCAATCCCACGAAGCCCGTCATCCGCCTCGGCATCGGCGATGTCACCGAGCCCCTCCCGCCCGTCTGCATCGAGGCCATGCATGCCGCCACCGATGAGATGGCCAAGCGCGCCACCTTCAAAGGCTACGGCCCCGAGCAGGGCTACGCCTTCCTCCGCGACGCCGTCGCGCAAAACGACTACGCCGCCCGCGGCTGTAAGATCGAGGCCGACGAAATCTTCATCTCCGACGGCTCCAAGTGCGACTGCGGCAACATCCAGGAAATCTTCGCGCAGGATGTGAAGCTCGCCATCCCCGACCCTGTCTACCCCGTCTACGTCGACACCAACGTCATGGCCGGCCGCACCGGTGCCAATATCGACGGCCGCTACCAGGGCGTCACCTACCTCGATAGCACCCCCGCCAATGGCTACGTGCCCGCCATCCCCGGCGTCGCCACCGACCTCATCTACCTCTGCTTCCCCAACAACCCCACCGGCGCCGTCGCCACCAAGGCCCAGCTCACCGAGTGGGTCGCCTACGCGAAGAAGAACAAGGCCGTCATCCTCTTCGACTCCGCGTACGAAGCCTACATCCGCGACCCCGCGATCCCCCACTCCATCTACGAGATCGAGGGCGCCCGCGAAGTCGCCATCGAGTTCCGCTCCTTCTCCAAGACCGCCGGCTTCACCGGCACCCGCTGCGCCTACACCGTCGTCCCCAAGTCGCTCGTCGCCTACGACGCCGCCGGCAACGCCCACCCGCTGCACGCCCTCTGGAATCGCCGCCACACCACGAAGTTCAACGGCGTCTCCTATCCCATCCAAAAGGCCGCCGCCGCCATCTACACCGACGCCGGCAAGCAGCAGACCCGCGACCTCATCGACTTCTACCTCGCCAACGCCAAGCTCATCCGCGAAGCCGTCAAGAGCTGGGGCTTCACCTGCATCGGCGGCGACAACGCCCCCTACCTCTGGATCAACACCGGCCGCGACTCCTGGGAATTCTTCGACCTCCTCCTGAACAAGGCGCAGGTCGTCTGCACCCCCGGTGCCGGCTTCGGCAAGTGCGGCGAAGGCCACGTCCGCATCAGCGCCTTCAACTCCCGCGAAAACGTCATCACCGCCCTCGACCGCATCGGCAAAGCGCTGAAGGCATAAAGTGGCTGCGGCATCCTGCCGCAGAGTCTTCGAGCCTCCCGCGGCCACCGGCCGCTCACTCTCAAAAAGCCCCAAAGGGCGGACCCCAAACAGTCCGCCCTTTTTCCTGCCCACAAACACCCCTCCGGGTAGCGCCGGTTCTCCGACCGGCGCATCAGGACCCCCACCACATCCCATCGTATCCGTCTTACCACTACACATCCGCCCGCCCATCTCGCCCACCCTACCCGCCTCCCTTCTCCCCTCCCCGCGCCCCACATCCCACCCCGTCCACCCCCCCGAGCCCATCCGCACGCATCCGCGCCCATCCGCGATATCCGCGGCCAAAAAAACATCTCACCCACCGACCCTCTCACTCGCCCCACACCCACCGCGCCCATTCCGCCTCCTCATTCGTGTCCCTTCGTGTCCATTCGTGGTTAAAAAAACTCCCCGCCGCGCGCCCCCACGCCCATCCCCTACTTCGCCGGCATCATCACCTGCTCGTAAACGAGCTCCAGCGAGTCCGGTCCCACGCTATGCTGCCCCTCGAAGGGCAGGTCCAGCGTCACGAGGAAAAAGATCAGCAGCCCGAGCAGCACCGCCATGATGCCGGTCAGCACATCGTGCAGCAGTTTGCTCTCCGCGACCAGCAGCCACATGAGCACAAAGCTCATGAGTGAGCCCACCAACACCACCACCCAGAGAATCGTCGGCAGCCGCCACTCCACGCAGTCCAGCCGCAGCCGGCGCGCCTCGACGACTTGGTTGAAGCGATAAAGCGATTCGCGGTGCAGGATGATCTGCCCCTCCGTCGCGGGATTATACGCCGCGAGCGTTTTCTGGAATCGCAACAGCAACGGCGCCGCCCCGCGCGGCACGATGCCCCGCTGCATTTCCGGCCACGAGACATCGATCATCTGCCGCGTGTAGTCGCGCACGAGCCCCGTTAACTCCGTGCGCATCGGCTCCGGGTAGCTGTCCACATTGCGATAAAGCGAAGCCACCGCCGCCGCCTCCACGCTCACCTTGTTTTCTACATCGCCAAAATTTTCCCACGCCGCCACCGAGATCAGCCCTAGCGTGATGCTGTAGAGCACGCCGAAGGCGGAGATGTACTGCCCCACGAGATCGTTGTACTCCCGCCCGGCAAACCATCGCTTCACCCAGGGCCGGACCGCCGCCTGCCCGCCCACTGCCACGACCACGAAGATCGCGATCACCAGCAGGCAGAACAGCGAGGGCGGCAGCTCGCGAAACCAATGGAGATGGAGCGTGGCGATCACGGCTTATTTTTCCGCGCCCTGCGGCTTCATCACTTGTTCGTACACGAGTTCAAACGAGTCCGGTCCCACGCTGTGCTGCCCTTGAAACGGCAGGTCGAGCGTCCAGAGAAAGAAGATCAGCAGGGCGAGCAGCAGCGCCATGATGCCCGTCAGCACATCGTGGAGCAGCTTGTTCTCCGCGACCATCAGCCACGTGAGCACGAAGCTCATGAACGAGCCCGCCAGCACCACCACCCACAAAATCGTCGGCAGCCGCCCCTCCACCGAGTCCACGCGGAGCCGGCGATATTCCACGACTTGGTTGAAACGGTAGAGCGATTCCGAATGGAGCGCCTTCTGCCCCTCCGTCGTCGGCTCAAACGCCACCATCGCCCGTTGAAACTTGGCCGTGAGCTGATGCCCGCCGCGCGGCACGATGCCCTTTCGCATCTCCGGCCAGGAGACATCGATCACGTACCGCGTGTACTCGCGCAGCAGCCCCGTCAATTCCGCCCGCTTCGGCTCCGGGTACGCGTCCACATTCCGGTAGAGCGAAGCCACCGCCGCCGCCTCCTGGCTCACCTTGCTTTCGACATCCCCAAAATTTTCCCACGCCCCCACCGAGATCAGGCCGAGCGTGATGCCGTACAACACGCCAAACGCCGAGAGGTAGTGCCCCACGATATCGTTGAACTCCCGGTCGCCAAACCACCGGCGCAACAGCGCCCGCGTCGCCACCTGCCCGCCGACGGCCACCGCCACAAAGACGAAGATCACCAGCAGGCAAAACTCCCACTGCGGTAAATCGTGAAACCAATGAATCGAATCGCGCATGAAGGTGAAGGAAGGGGGCCCCACGAAGAGGCGCGGTGAAATCCCCACTGGCGAGAGCGAAACGTCTTTCCCCACGTTTACCTCACCCCCCCGGGCCGCACCGCAAACACCCTTGCCCCGAAACCGCCCGCCTGTTGTCATCGTCATACCCCCACCCCACCGCCCATGGACACCTCTGCCTTCTCCCTCTCCGCTTTCTCCGCGCGCTCTCTCTGCGTCCGCTGCGCCGCCTCTCTCGCCCTTGCCGCCGCCGTCTTGATCGTCGCGCCCTTCGCCTCCGCCGCCAAGGCCGACAAAGCCGAAAAACGCGCCGCCAAGCGCGAAGCCGCGATGGCCAGCCCGTCCACGGCTGCCACTAAACCTGCCGACGCCTCGACCGACGCCGCCGGCAAAGGCAAAGTCAAACCCACCCCCGAGGTCGCCCAAGCCAAGTCCCTCGACCGACTCCGCGAAAAGCTCGAAGTCGCCGACGATTCCGAATGGTCCGTCATCCAGACCCGCATTGCGCGCGTCGAGGAAGTCCAGCGCACCCTCTGGGCCACCGGCGTCAACAACCGCGGCGGCCTCAATCTCACTGATAAGCCCAAGGGCCCCACCGCCACCGCCGCCAACCCCGAGCGCGAATCCATCCGCGCCGCCGTGACGGACAAAATGCCCGACGCCGAAATCAAATCCCGCCTCTCCCGCGCCCACGAGATCCAGCAGCAAAACGAAGCCCAGCTCGCCAAAGCCCAATCCGAGCTCCGCGCCGTCCTCTCCGTCCGCCAGGAAGCCATCGTCGTCGTTGCCGGCCTCCTGCCCCCGTAATTCGTCCCGACCACGGAGCGGCGGTTTCCCAACCGCCGATGAAGCAGGCCGCCCGCTTGCCGGGGCTCCATTTCTCCACGGACAAGCTTTCTTCCGCAGCCTGTCCGCTTTCCGTCGAGCATGAGCAAGCTCGTTGCTGACCCGCCGACCGCCCGTTCTGATCTAAAGCTGTGCCCAGCCTCCGCGCTCAACTCGTCTCCATCGGAGGCCTTATCTTTTGCAGCTTCGTTGCCGCGCTCCTGACAGGCTGTACCACGCCCAAAACCACCCGCCCGCCGCCGCCTCTCCCCTCACTAGCTGACCTCCAAGCCAAAGCCGGCCTGACGCCCGCCGAGTGGGATGAACTACTGTCGCCCGTCACGCAGGACAAGGCGCGGACGTCGCCCCCGACCCCCATCGGCCTCGAATTCCTCCGCCCCGGCGTGATCGTCATCTATCTGGCCGATCTCACGTATTACAAACCAGGTGGCGAAACTGGCGAGGTGCACGCCGAGCGGAAAGACGGCCGCTGGGTCCTGCAATCTAACGTCCTCTCGGAAAGCGATCGTCGTCGCGGGCGTTTCCTCACGCCCACCCAATTCGAGCAATTCCTGATCGCCAACGAAACGGACCTCCAGCGCCAAGTCTCCGGGCAGGGAAAACCGCTCCACCTCGATTTCCCCTTCGAGGACTACGTCGGAAAACTTCCCGCGGCTAATGGCACCACCGCCTACATGAGCTGGCTTCCGAGTCTCCGCGGTTGGCGCTACCTCGTGGAGCAACTGCACTACACCGACGACGTCTTCGTCCTTCAGGAAGCCCGCTTCAACCGGAAAGCCGTAGCCCTAAAACTCGACGGCGAATTCCGCTACTTGATCAACGGGGCTTTCGATTTTATCAACCACTACGCGCCGGCCGGCCTCACCAAAAAAGACCTGACGCTCACCGAAAAATAATCGGGTGCGACGCCGCCCCTGCCGTCTCAAAGCGAAGCGTAATTGCTCTAAGATCGAGCCTTCGTTTTCTTCGTTTCCTTCTGTTCAAACTGCCTCGGCCCAAACCTCACCCGGTCAAGGTCTTCCTCCCACTCTTCCGGGCCTTCCTGTTCAAATTCTACGCGGTGAACTTCGCGGGGCGCTATCAAAACCACTCCCCACCTTCGCGCCTCTTCGCGCCCTTCGCGGTTAAATCAGTTTCACCCTCTCCCACCGCCGCCCCTCACCGGCGCCGTCGCGCCCACGCGCCCCTCACGCCTTCAGCGAAGCCGGCGCCCGGTCATGCACCCAGAAGCGCGTCACCACGAGCCAGTCCTGCCGCAGATCGTAGCCCCACTCGGTGTCGAGCAGCTCGATCTTGCGCACCATCCCGGCCATGCTGGCCGTGCGTTCGAGGTGGCCGCGCTCCAGCTCGGCGAGCGAGCGCGCCACGGAAAAAGCCTGCTCCACCGAGGTGAAGTCGCCGCGCTGCGTGGTCTTCTGGGTCGGTCGGCCATCCGCTCCGACTTGGAGGGTAAACTGCATGACGGCGAAAGCGGTGTCCGGAAGGCTCATCGGAAAAACATGCTAGCAGTGACCATGCCGGGGCTTGGGCGCAAGCGGCACCTTTACTTATTTCGCGACCCGGCTCAAGCCGCCCGCGATCTCCTCGGCCAGCAGGCCGATGGCTTTGCTCAGCTCCGCCGCGAGCGCGCTCTCGCTCTTGCCATCCCAGCGCAGGCCCGGCGGCTGCACTTCGCCCCCCGCCACCTGCTTCGGCGTCAGGCCACCCGTCGAGAGCTCCCACACCGCGCGAAAATACACCGAGCCATTCGCGCCGCCTTCGCAGGCGAGCACGCGCACGACGAGGGTGTACTCGGCCTCGACGTCCACCGCGCGCAAGCCCGCGCCGAGCACGGTGCCCGCTGCGCCCCGGGCCACGAGGTCCTCGCGCAGCACGCGGCCGATGCCCAGCTCCAGCGGCTCACCCCAGCGCGCATACTCGCGAAATTCGATCTCGTTGTCCCCGCGGCGCACGATGATCGGCTTGGCTCGGATGTAGCTCGCCAGCTCCACGGGCCGCAAGTGCACGACCGGCGCCTTGCCTCCCGCCGGCGCCACCGCCGTGCCGGGCGTCATCGACAGCAAAAAGAACCGCGTCGGGTCCGACTGCGCCTGCGGCAGCAGCGAGCAGCCCGTCAGTCCCACCATCAGGGAGCTGACCGCCAAAACAAAAAAAGCCGGCATCGCGCGCATCTTCATCGGAGTCATTCTTAACACATCCTTCATCATTCGTTATTCGTTATTCAGCATTCGTCATTCCGAAGCGCGCCAGCGCTGCGTCACGGTGCCCGCTTCTTGCCGGTGAGCAGCGCATTCGGATTGCGCTCGAGGAAATCGGCCAGGCGCGTCACGGCCGCCGCCGCTTCATTGAGTTGGGACAGCGTGCCGACGACTTCGTCGCCGAGCCCGCTGTGCGTGGAGAGAAATTTCCGCGTGGTCGTCGCCGCGTCGTTCAACGAATTCACCGCGGTCTTCGCGGCGGCGAGCGTCTCGGTCAGCTCCTTGCCCGCCGGCACGACCTGCGAGTCGATCTTCGCCAGCACCCCGCGCAAGTCCGTGATCGCCCCGTTGAGGTTCGCCACGGTTTTCTTCAACTCCGGGTCCGCGACGATGGCCTCCACTTTTTCACCGGTGCGTTTCCACTGGTCGGCCACGCCCTTGAGGTCCACGCCATCGAGGCGCTTGCGCGCGTCGCCGAGCAGGCCGGTGAGTTCGCGCGAGAGCCCGGCAAAATCGATCTTCTTGATATTGGCCAGAATTTCGCTCGCGCTCGCCTGAAATTCCGAGATTGCCGATTTCACCGCCGGGATCACGACGTACTTCAGCTCCATCGCGCGGTTGTCCGCCGGGTAGTCCTTGGGATCCTGAAATTCCAGCTCCACGTAGAGGAGGCCCGTCGCGAGGCCGAGCACGCCGAGGTGCGCGCGGAGCCCGCGATCCACCAGCGTCTGCAATTCCTGGCGGTCCGTGAGATTGATGATCACGCCCTTCGGATCGGTGACTTTGTCGCGGCTAAATTCACACACCACGGCCACCACCGAGTGG
The DNA here is from genome assembly GCA_965227745.1 of Opitutaceae bacterium. GTDB lineage: Bacteria > Verrucomicrobiota > Verrucomicrobiia > Opitutales > Opitutaceae > GAS368. The sequence goes on from OZ245769.1 coordinate 3,785,063, forward strand.
TTGTTCTTCTCGTCGTAGCGGACGTTGAGGTCGGTCACGCGGCCGACGCGCACGCCGCGCATCTTCACCGGCGAGCCGAGGTCGAGGCCGTGGATCGACTCGTCGAAATACACGATAAACCGCTGCGGCTTCGAAAAGAGCGTGAGCCCGCCAAACGAGAGCAGCGAGATCAACCCCAGCGCAAACGCCCCAATGACGAACGCACCGACGATAGCTGGGCTGAGCTTGGTTTTCATACAGTTACGCTCTTAGCTTCGCGCGGGAAGCCGGTAAGCTCAAGTCGGGTTTTCATTTCGTATCCGGGAGCAAATCTCCCCGCCGCAGAAATTCCTGCACCCGCGGATCGCGGCTCTTGGCCGCCAGCTCTCGCGGCGGGCCCTGCGCGATGATCCCCTGCTGGGAGCGATCGAGCATGATCACGCGATCCGCGAGGTCGAAGATCGACGCCAGCTCGTGCGACACCACCACGATAGTCGTGCCAAAGGTCCCGCGGACTTCGCGGATGAGGTCGTCGAGCTTGCGCGAGGTCACCGGGTCGAGTCCCGCCGAGGGCTCGTCGAAAAACACGATCTCCGGGTCGAGCGCCAGCGCGCGCGCCAGGCCCGCCCGCTTCTTCATGCCGCCGCTGATCTCGGCGGGATAATAGTCCTCGAAGCCCCCGAGCCCCACCTGCGCCAGCTTGAGCGTGGAAAGCTCGTCGATCTCGCGCTTCGAAAGCGCGGTGTATTCCTCCAGCGGCAGCGCCACATTTTGCCGCAGCGTAAGCGAACTCCACAGCGCGCCGCCTTGGAACAGCATGCCAAAGGTCCGCAGCATCCCCCGGCGCGTCGCCGTGTCGGCGTCGTGAAACGATTGCCCGAAAAACTTCACCGCCCCCTGCATCGGCGTCTGCAGGCCCACGAGGTTGCGCAGCAGCGTGCTCTTGCCGCACCCCGAGCCCCCGATGATGAAAAAGATCTCCCCGCGCGCCACGGAGAACGAGACGTTCTTCAGCACGATCTTGCCGTCGTAGCCGCACTCGAGGTTGTTCACCTCGATGGCGGGCCCGGCGGGATGTTCGATGGAAGCGGCCATGGCGTCAGATCCCGAGGATGTTAAACGCGACGGCAAACAGCGCGTCCGCCACGATGATGATAAGAAGCGCCGTCACGACCGCCGAGGTCGCCGCGCGCCCCACGCCCATCGCGCTGCGCTCCGCTTGCAGGCCGCGCAGGCAGCCGGAGAGCCCCACGATCAAGCCAAACGCGACGGCCTTGATCACGCCCGACATGAGGTCCGACATGTCGACGATCGTCAGCATCTCCACCCAATACGCCGCCGGCGGGATCGACAACACACTCCACGCGACCACGAGGCCGCCGAAGATACCCAGGGCATTGGCGTAGAGCGCGAGGAGCGGCATCATCACGCCGAGCGCGAGCAGCCGCGGCAGCACGAGAAACTGCACGGGCGGTATGCCGAGTACCGAGAGCGCATCGATTTCCTCGTTCGCCTTCATGTTGCCCAGCGTCGCCGCAAACGCCGCGCCCGTCCGGCCCGCGAGCACGACCGCCGTCATCATCGCCCCCGTCTCGCGCACCATCGAGAGGCCGATGAGATCCGCGATGTAAATATCCCCGCCGTACTGCCGCAGCACGATGGCGCCGGTGTACGCGAGCGTCACACCCACGAGAAAACTGATCAGGCTCACGATCGGCAGCGCCATCGCGCCGCACTGCTGCATCTCCTCGATGCAATCCGCCCAGCGAAACCGTCGCGGGCTCCGCACCGCCGCGACCGTCGCCAGCACGCACTCGCCGAGAAACCGGGAAATATCCTTCAGCTTCTCCCACACGTCCTGCGTCGCCAGCCCCACGCCCATGAGAAAGCTCTCCGAGCGGTCAAAGGGCACGCTGGTCTCGTGCGACGCCGCCAGCTGCGAGAGCAGCGTGCGGATCTTTTCCGGCAATCGCTCCGTATCGCAGTACGCGCCCGACGCGCGGCACCATTGCTGCACGTCGAAGAGAAACAGCAGCAGCGAGCTATCCCATTTGCCCACTTCGCCCGCGGCGAGCCGCACCCGCGCGGGGTTCGTCACCCCGCGCAGGTCATCCCATCGGGGCCGCGGCTCGGTGATGAGCCAAGTGCCGCCGAGGGTGATCTCCACGGCATCGCCGTCGGCCTTGGCCGTGGCGAGCGCTCGGGGGGATTCGTTCTTTTCCGACATGCAGCCCACACTTCACTCGTGACATGCCCCGTCGCCAAACCAAATCTCCACATCCTCCATGCCTCGTTTTTCCACCGTCCTCTTCGATCTCGACGGCACCTTGATCGATCATTTCAAGGCCATCCACCGCAGCCACAGCCACACCATGGCCCAGCTCGGCCTCGCCCCGCCGACCTATGATCAAGTCCGCGCCGCCGTCGGCGGCGGCCTGGAAAACGCCATCGCCAAACTCGCCGGCCCCGACCGCGTCGCCGCCGCCCTCCCCATCTACCGCGCCTATTGGGACGCCACGATGCTCGACGACGTCGAAATCCTCCCCGGCGCCCGGGAACTCCTCACCGCCCTCCGCGCGCGCGGAATCAAGACCGCCGTCTTCACCAACAAAATCGGCTCCTCCTCCCGCGCCATCTGCGACTACCTCGGCATCGCCTCCCTCCTCGACGCCAACATCGGCGCGAAAGACACCACGTGGGTCAAACCCCAGCCCGAGTTCACCGCCCACGCCCTCCAGACCCTCGGATCCACCGCCGCCAATACCCTCCTCGTCGGCGACTCCCCCTACGACATCGCCGCCGCCCACATCGCCGGCCTCCCCTGCTGGACGGTAACCACCGGCACCCACACCGCCGCCGAGCTCACCGCCGCCAAGGCCGACGCCGTGTACCCGAATCTCGCCGCAGTAGGCATGGCTCTCGGGGTCTGATAAGTAGGCCGCGCCCAGAAGCCACTTTGCACTTCGGCTTCACTTTTCCCGCGTCCTGTTCATCCGTGTCCCCCTGTGGCTAACTCCTCCCCCGCCTCCTCCGCCACGCTCACCGGCGTGCTCGAGCGGATTATTTTCCATAACGAGGAGAACCACTACACCATCGCGGACTTCCGCCCCGAGCTGTCCGCCACTGATCGCGCGGAGTCCAAAGCCCGCGCCGATCTCGTCACCATCACCGGTCTGCTGCCGAGCGTCGAGTGCGGCGAGACGCTCCACCTCACGGGCGAGTGGACGCGCCACGCGCAGCACGGCGCGCAGTTCAAAATCGCCACGTTCAAGAGCGAGCTCCCGTCGTCCGTGTATGGGATTCGCAAATACCTCGGCAGCGGCCTTGTCCCCGGCATCGGCAAAGTCTACGCCAACAAAATCGTCGACGCCTTCGGCACCGAGACCTTCCGCATCTTGAGCGAAGACTCCGGCCGCCTGCGCGACGTCGAGGGCATCGGCAAAAAACGCGCCACCGCGATCAAGGCCGCGTGGGACGAAAAGCGCACCGAGCGCGAGCTGTACATTTTCCTCCAAACCTACGGCGTGACGCCGAGCCAGTGCATCAAGCTCGTGAAGCACTACGGCGCGCAGGCGAAGCCCATTCTCCTCGAGCAGCCCTACAAGGTCGCCCGCGAGATCGATGGCATCGGCTTCAAGACTGCCGACCGCATCGCCATCAATCTTGGCTTCGCCAACGACGCCCCGCCCCGCCTCGACGCCGGCCTGCTCTACGCCCTCGAAACCCTCCAGGAAGAGGGCCACACCGCCTATCGCGAGGCCGACCTCATCGACTACGCCGCCGAGCTCCTCGAGACCGAAGCCCGCTTCCTCGAGGCGCGCGTCGCCGCGCTCGTGCAAAGCAAAGCCATCGTGCGCCACCAACCCGCGGGCGTGGAAAATCCCCTGCCCGGCTCCGGCCTCATCCAGCTCCCGCACAACGACCGCGCTGAGGAAAAAATCGCCGCCACCGTCGCCCGCCTCTCCCGCGTCCCCAGCGCGCTCCCCCCCATCAAGGCCGACGCCGCCGTCGAATGGGCCGAAAAAAAAGCCGGCTTCGCCTTCGCCGACCTCCAGCGCACCGCGCTCAAAAACGCGCTCACCAATAAAATCTCCGTCCTCACCGGCGGGCCTGGAACGGGTAAGACGACCATCTTGCGCGCGCTCGTCGAAATCCTTAAAGCTAAGAAGGTCCGCGTCCACCTCGCTGCGCCCACCGGCCGCGCCGCGCAGCGGCTCGCCGAGACGACCGGGGGCTTTGCCACGACGATTCACCGCCTCCTCAAATACGATCCCGCCGGCGGCGGTTTCGTAGCCAATGAAAATGCCCCGCTCGCCACGGATTTTCTCGTCCTCGATGAGGCGTCGATGCTCGACACCCGCCTCGCCTCCGCGCTTCTGCAGGCGGTCCCGTCGCGCGCGCACATTCTTCTCGTCGGTGACACCGACCAGCTTCCGAGCGTCGGCGCCGGCAATGTTCTCAAAGACCTCATAGCCGTCAGCGACGCCGCCTCCGGCCGCTTCTCGTCCAATGCCGCGCTCGCCGCGCCCACCACGCTCGTCCTCCCCGTCACGCGCCTCGCCGTGATCTTCCGCCAGCAGGGCCAGAGCCAGATCGTCACCACCGCCCATGCGATCAACAACGGCGACCCCACACTCGGCGCCGTCCTGCCCGATGTCGGCAGCGCACAGGTCTGGGCCGATCTCAATTTTATCGCCGCCACGGACAGCGAGGACTGCGTGCGCAAGGTGATCCAGCTCGTCACCGAGTTCATCCCGCGAATGCTCAAGTGGCCGCACCCGATCAACGACGTGCAGATCCTCGCCCCGATGCACAAGGGCGTCGCCGGCGTCGGCAATCTCAACGCCCAGCTTCAGGCCGCGCTCAACCCCAATCAGCGCGGTCTCCGCTCACCTCACGGCGAGTATCGCCCGGGCGACAAGGTCATCCAGCTCCGCAACAACTACGACAAAAACCTCTTCAACGGCGACATCGGCACCGTCGTCGCCATCGATGCCGACAACGGCACGCTCGACGCCGAGTTCGACGGCGAGCGCCACTCGTTTGTGCGCGGCGAGTTCAGCGATCTCGCCCTCGCCTACGCCATCAGCATCCATAAGTCGCAGGGCAGCGAATACCCCGTCGTGATCGTGCCGCTGCTCAAGGCGCACTTCATGATGCTTCAGCGCAACCTCATCTACACCGCCATCACGCGCGGCAAGAAAAAGGTCTTCCTCGTCGGCGAGCCCGCCGCGTACCAGATGGCCGTGCGCAACGCCGAATCGAAAACCCGCTGCACGCACCTCCGCGAAAAAATCGCCGTCCGGACTCAGGCGTAGGACTCTACCCACTCCAGGAAAGCGGGCCAACGCTTCTCTTCTCCGCCGTCTCGTTCCGGCCGCGAAATTGGGGCGGACCCACGATTATGAGTTTGAGATGGGCAGGCCTGCGACCGATAGTAAGCCATGGCAGCCCTTCTTCCGCCCGCGCTCGCGCCCAGACTCTTTCTGGCCGAGGTCGGCTGGATCGAAGGGTTGGCCGTCGTGGTCGTCGCCGTGCTCCTCTGGCGCCTCTCCCTGCTTAAAAAGGAGACGCAAGTTAAGCTCGACGCCCAAGCCAGGCTGACCGAGGCCGAGCAGGAAAAAGCGCGGCTGGCCGTGCAGGAGAAAGAGGTCTCCATCCGCGAAAACCGCGCCAAGAGCGAAATGCTCGCCGCCCTCAGCCGCGATATCCGCGGCCATCTTAATGGCATCATGGGCGCCGCCGACCTCCTGGTCGACCCGGCCCTCAAGCCCCGCCAGCGCGAGCACGTCAGCACCCTGCGCGCCTCGGCCGAGGCCATGCACCAATCGCTCAACGATATCGTGGATTTCGCGAGCATCGAGACCGGCCAGATCAAGATCGCGCACGCGCCTTTCGAATTGCGCCAGCCGCTCACCGATGTGATCGAGACGCTTTCGCCTCTCGCCTTGGTTAAGGGCCTCGAACTCGTCCTGATCCTCGCCCCCGATGCGCCGCAAAACGTCTCCGGCGATATCGGCCGCCTGCGCCAGGTGCTGCTCAACCTCACTTCAAACGCCGTAAAGTTTACCACGCAGGGTCGCGTCGTGCTTCGCACCGCCCTCTCCACCGATGAAGCCGCCCCCGCGCCCAAGGGCGCCGCGTGGGTCCGCTTCAGCGTGAGCGACACCGGCCCGACCATTCCCGACGAGGTGCAGGCGACGATGTTCGACCGGCCCTCGTCCTCGAGCACGGCCTCCCCGCGCAGCTTCGGCAGTGCCGGCCTCGAGCTCGCCATCGTGAAGCGGCTCGTCGAGCTCATGGGCGGCAAGATCGGGGTGCGCAGCCTGCCCGAGGGCGGTTCCGAATTTTGGATCGATCTCGCGCTCACCGCCGAGGCCCCGACGCTGCCGTTCACCCCGCACCCGTTTCCCTCCCTGCAAGTCGTCGCGATGGATGGTCTTGCCGCTGCCCGCATCGCGGTGTCGGAAATGCTCACCCGCCTCGGCATCGACTACGCGACCACCGATTCCGTGCCGCAGGCGGTGGAAATGCTCAACGACGCCCTTGAGGCCGAGGCCGGCGAACTCGTGCTGCTCGTCGACGAACATCTCGCCAAGCGCCACGCCGCCGAGATCGCCCGCGCCCTCGCGCCCGGCACCGGCCTCGCCGCCACGCGGGTCGTGCTGATGTCCCTCGACCCCGAGGGCGTGGTGCCCGGCGCCTACTCGTTTCCGATCACGACTGTCCTGCGCAAGCCCCTGCTGCGCCCCGAGTCGCTGCGCGATGCGCTCCGCGCCAAGCCCGGCCTCCCGCCGCCCACCCTGGGCTCGCGCGCCCCGTTCGCCTCGGATTCGAGCGTCGAGAGCTACCGGCCCCACGTCCTCGTGGTCGACGACGACAATATCAGCCGCTCCGTCAGTTCGCAGTTGCTGGCGATCTTGGAGTGCCAGGTCGATCTGGCGGTCAACGGTCCCGACGCCATCGAGGCGGCGAGCAAGACCCGGTATGAACTCATCTTCATGGATTGCCAGATGCCCGGCATGGACGGCTTCGAAACCACGCGGCAGATCATCGCCGCCGCCGGTGGCAAAGCCCCGCCGATCGTCGCGCTCACGGCCAACACCTCCGCCGCCGACCGCGAAAAATGTTTTGCCACCGGCATGAGCGACTTCATCGCCAAACCCGTTCACAAGGCCGACCTCGCCCGCACTCTCAAACGCTGGGCTCGCCGCGAGGCCACTCCGGCCCGATAAAATTCTTCATGCTCCGACGCCGCTTTCTCCAGACCTCCGGTCTGCTCACCGCCGGTTCCTTGCTGGGCCGTCCGCTGCTCAGCCGAGCCGCCGATGTCGCCGGCCCGCGCATCACGCTGCCGTTCGCGAATGGCGGCCGCGAGCTCGCGACCTTCCCGCAAAAGCGCCCGCTGATTCTGCTCACCTCGCGCCCGCCGCAGCTCGAGACGCCCTTCGCCGTTTTCAATGAGGGCGTGCTCACGCCCAACGACGCGTTTTTCGTCCGCTATCACCTCAGCGACATCCCGACGAAGATCGACCCGGCGACGTTTCGCCTGCGCGTCCGCGGCAAGGTCAACACGCCCCTCGAGCTCTCCCTCGCTGAATTGAAGCAGCTCGCGCCGCCCGTCGACCTCGTCGCCGTAAATCAGTGCTCGGGCAATAGCCGCGGTTACTTCACCCCGCGCGTCAATGGCGGCCAGCTCGGCCACGGCGCCATGGGCTGCGCGAAATGGACTGGCATCCCGCTCCGCGTCGTCTTGGAAAAAGCCGGCGTCGCCGCCACCGCGAAACAAGTTTCGTTCAACGGCCTCGACCGCGGTCCGCTCGAGGCCACGCCCGATTTCGTCAAAGCCCTCGACATCGATCACGCCCTCGATGGCGAGGTCATGCTCGCGTGGGCGATGAACGGCGAGGACCTGCCGATGCTCAACGGCTACCCGCTGCGCCTCGTGGTCCCCGGCTACTTCGGCACCTACTGGGTCAAGCATCTCAACGACCTCGAGGTGCTCGACAGCGTGTACACCGGCTTCTGGATGGCGACGGCCTATCGCGTGCCGGATAATCCCAGTCACTCCGTCGAGCCCGGCACCACGCCCAAGAAAACCGTGCCGATCAGCCGCTTCACGATTCGCTCGTTCATCACCAATCTCGGTGAAAAATCCACCGTGCCGGTCGGTCGCGAGACCGTCGTGCGCGGTATCGCCTTCGACAGCGGCCATGGCCTGCGCGAGGTGGCTTTCTCCAGCGACGGTGGCCGCACCTGGCGCGCCGCCGAGCTCGGCGCCGACCAGGGTCGCCACGGCTTCCGCGAGTGGCGCATCGCTTTCACCCCCACGCAGCGCGGCGCGCACACCCTGATGGCGCGCGCCCTCAATCGCATCGGCGAAACCCAACCGCTCGAACCACTGTGGAACGCCGCCGGCTACGCGCGCAACGTCGTGGAGCCCGTCCACGTGGAGGCCGTCTAACCATGAAACGCGTATCCACTTTCCTGATCGCCCTCGGCCTCGTCGTCACCGCGCTCGCCCCCGCCGCGCGAGCGCTGGAGATCACGCTTCCGGCCGATAAGTCGCGCCTCGGCGACTCCACTCTCCCCGGTGCCGCGCTCGCCACCGCGCTCTGCTACACCTGCCACTCGGCGGAGTACGCGATGTACCAGCCGCCCACCTCGCCGCGCGCGTATTGGAAAGCCACCGTCGTGAAAATGCAGAAGACCTTCGGCGCCCCGATTCCCGACGACGCCATCGACCCGCTCACCGATTACCTCGTGAAGCTGTACGGCACCAATACCCCCGCCGCACCCGCTCCGACGTCCACCGCGCCCGCCCCCGCGCCCTCCCCCGGAACGAAGAAATGACCTGGATCCGTTCCGGCGATTCCGGCATTCACGGCCATGGGGTGTACGCGCGCGTGGCCATCCCCGACGGCACTCACATTATCGAGTACACTGGCGAAAAAATCACCAAGGCCGAGTCGGCTAAGCGCGAGGCGCAGCGCCTCGCCCGGCAGGCGCGCGGCGAAGATGGCAGCGTCTACATCTTTGATGTCAGCAAACGCTTCGACCTCGACGGCCGCCTCAGCCGCAGCGTCGCGCGGCTGATCAACCACTCGTGCGTGCCGAATTGCTCCGCGGAAAATATTCGCGGCCACATCTGGATCGTCGCCAAGCGCGACATCGCCGAGGGCGAGGAACTCACCTTCGACTACGGCTACGCCTTCCGCGAATGGCGCCTCCACCCCTGCCGCTGCGGCGCGAAAGGCTGCGTCGGCTTCATCGTAAACAAGGCCCAGCGCTGGCGCGTCCGAAAAATCCTGCGCGAAGAGCGGAAGAAGAAGCCTTGAGGTGGACGGCGATCTCCGAGCGCCGTCGGGAGGGCGAAGATGAAAATTGCGGCGGTAGTCGAAGCCGCTGAAGACGCCGCCCGGAGGTCGCCGTCCACCTTCGGCATCACCTCACGGCTTCACCGGCTTCACGATCACCTGCGGTTTCACCGCCGGCTTATCCGTGCTCAACTTCGCGCGAATCTCTGCCGACAGCGACTCGGGTTTAATTTTCGTCCCCGTGATATCAATCGTCCCCGGCATCGCGGAAAAACCCGCCGGCAGCGTGGTCAGCGGATTATCGCGCACGCGCAGCTGATAAAGAATTTGCACCTTGCCAAACGCCTCGGGCAGCGCCGTGAGGCGATTCCCCGAGAGATCACACACGCGGAGCTGCGTGAGCTGCGCCATGCTCTCGGGCAGACTCGTGATCTCGTTTTCCGCGAGATTGAGATGGATGAGATTAATGAGATTGCCGAACTCCGCCGGCACCACCTTCACCCGATTGCGCGAGATCTGAAATTTCCGGAGTTGTTTCATCGTGCACACATACGCCGGAATTTCCGTGAGCGCGTTTTCCGTGAAGTACATCCCCTGCAGGCCCGTCATCTTCGTCACCGCCTCCGGGATCGTCTTGATGAGGTTGGTGTTAAAATAAATGAAGGTCACATTGCTCAGCGCCGCGATCTCATCCGGCACGACCTCGATGGCGTTGTCGTTGAAAAAAAGCTGGAGCCCCGGCACCTCGGAGATGGCAACGGTCTTGCCGCCATCGTTCACCTTGAGCTGGCTGATGCCCTCGATCGACGTAAGCCCGCGGCTGGAGAGCACGAGCACCTTGCCGCCTTCCTTGAGATTGTTGACCTGATTTTCGCGCCCGAGATTAACCTCCTCATTCGGCTTCACCGTCCGAATCGACAGCGGCCGCTTCGAGATTTCGGCGAGCGTGACCGCGCGCAACGACACCCCCGCCAACAAGGCGAGCAGCAGCAGGGAAAAAAGTTTACCGAATCCAAGGCGTAGGGGCATAGCAGGGGCTAACACCGGGGACCGACGAATAAGAGGCCCCGTATGTTACACCCCCAGACAAAAAAAGCGGCGCCCAAGCCGGGTGCCTCACGCGTTATTAAGCGGTTCACTATCCGAGAAACCACCTAGTTACTTTCAATCCTACAGCTGACGGATCGGGTGTAGGAGCCTGCTTGCAGGCGATGGGCTATCAGGTAACTGCACCTGCCATAACCCATCGCCTGCAAGCAGGCTCCTACACTCAAAATCCCTTTTCACGACGGCCTAGGGGCTGTTTGTGAAAGAGAGCGCCACCGAGGTAGGCCGCCTGCTTGCAGGCGCTTGTCCGACAACAAACCAGCGCCAGCAAGCTGGCTGCCTACCTTGCATACGGTTCTTTCACAAACAGCCCCTAAAATGCCCCCTCACTTCTTCAAATAATCCCCCAGCCACTCAAAAATCGTCTGGTGCCAGAGTTCGCTGTTCTGCGGCTTGAGCACCCAGTGACCCTCGTCCGGGAACGACAAAAATTTCGACGGAATGCCCCGGCGCTGCAGCGTGGTGAAGAGCGCCTGGCCTTCGCCGATCGGCACGCGGAAATCGAGTTCGTTGTGGATGATGAGCGTCGGCGTCTTGAAGTTCGCGGCGTATTTGTGCGGCGAGAATTTGTGATAATCGCCATCCGTGGCCTCCCACGGTTTGCCGTGCTCCCACTCGTCAAACCACACCTCCTCGGTCGTGCCGTACATCGAATCGAAATTGTACACGCCGTCGTGGTTCACGATGCACTTGAACTTATCGAGGTGCCCGTTGAACCAATTCATCATGTAGCCGCCGTAGCTCGCGCCCGCCGCCGCCATGCGGTTGGTGTCGACGTAGGGCTGCTTCTCGAGGTGCGCGAGGCAGGCGAGCAGGTCCTCGTAAACGCGGCCGCCCCAGTCGCGCGAAATCTCATCGGTGAACTTCTGGCCGAAGCCCGTCGACCCACGCGGATTGGCCATCGAGACGATGTAGCCCTGCGCCGCCCACACCTGCGGATTCCACCGCGTCGACCACGAATTGAGAAACGCACTCTGCGGCCCGCCGTGCACCCAGAAGACGAGCGGATATTTTTTCGCCGCGTCGAAGCCCGGCGGCTTGATGATCCACATCTGCACCGGCGTGCCGCCCGCGCCTGAAACCGTGACCGACTCCGGTGACGCGAGCGCGAGCTTGGAAATGAGTTCGGCATTTGTCGTCGTGAGCGCACGCGGCTGCGGATCGCTCGCGCGCAGCACCATCACTTCGGCGGGCTGCGTGAGCTTCTGCTGCATGAAGACGATATCGCCCTTCGTGCTCAGCGCCGCGTCGGTGCAGACGCCTTCGCTGGCAAACTTCGTCGGCTCGGCTCCACCCTCGACCTTTACCTGCCAGATCGGCTCGGCGGCATTGTCCTGCGCGCCGAAGTAGAGCGACTTGCTATCCGGCGCCCACGTGAAGGAATCCACCGAGCGATCCCACTTTTCCGTGAGCGAGCGATTCACGTTCTGCTGGCGGTCGATGACGCGGAGCTGCCACTTGTCGGCCTCGAAACCCGCGCGCGCCTGCGCGCGATACGCGAGGTAGCGGCCATCGGGTGAGAAGCGCGGATAGCCGTCCGCCGCGAGATTGCCCTCCGTGAGATTGCGCCGTTCGCCCGTCGCGAGATTGACCGACCACAGGTCGTGATTCGTGCTCCACGCCTGCTCGCGCAGTACGGCGGGCGGCGCGGAAAACACGATCTCCTTGCCGTCGGGCGAAAACGCAAACTCATCCCCCGCGCTAAACGTGCTCGAGGTCGGCACCGCGTCGTTCTCCCCGGGTGTCACATCGCGCGGCTCACCCGGCGTCCCGTCAGCCGCGATGGGCACGACGAAGAGATGCTGGCGCTTGTCCTCCACCCAAGAATCCCAGTGGCGGTACAGCAGCTTCGTAAAGACCCGCGCCTTCACCTTGCTCTTGTCGCGCGCCTCCTGCTTTTCCTTGTTCAGCTTGTCCGACTCCTTGAAGGGCTTCGCGGAAAATTCCGGGAACACCGTCGAGACGAACGCGAGCGATTTCCCGTCGGGCGCCCACATCGCCTGCGCGGCCCCCGTGGACAGCGTCGTCACCTTGCGCGGTTCGCCACCGCCCACCGGCAACAACCAAATCTGCCCCTCGCCGTCGCGCGTCGATTCAAACGCGATCCATTTTCCATCCGGCGACCAGCGCGGGTGAGCATCGCGTTTCGGCGAATTGGTGAGCTTGCGCGGCTCGCCGGATCCATCGGTCTTCACGACCCAGATATCGGCATTCGTGCGGTTCTCGTCCTTCAGCACCTCGGTGACGACGTACGCCACCTGCGTGCCATCGGGCGAGACCTGCGGATCGCCGACGCGCTTCACGCGAAACATATCTTCGAGTTCCATCGGCCGCGTCTGCGCGCGCGCCGCATTATCGGAAACCATCAGGGCCGCCGCGCCCACTGCCAGCGCCGCCAGCCATCCTGCCCAACGGGGTGATTTTTGCATGCCACCATCCTTATGACACAGCCGGCGAGGCGCCAGCCGTTTTCTCACGCCCCCCACTCAGCCCAAAACATTTTTAACCGCGAAGTGCGCGAAGCGACGCAAAGATAAAAAAGAAATCTCCATCCTCTCTGGACCTCTGCGCCTCTGTGCCTCTGTGGTTCAAACTAAAGCCACTCAACCAAGTCAAATGAACCACCGAGGCACAAAGACACAGAGAGCAGAGCGAGTATAGCTCCTTCCCTCCTCCTCGATCTTCCTGTTTAGCCCTTCCATCGCACCTCGCATTCTCACCCCCAAGCCGCTGCACACCCTCCGTGCCCTCTGTGCCCCTCCGTGTTCTCTGTGACAAAAATCCGAGCCAACCGATGCCCGAGTCCTAATTCTCAAATACGCCCTCGCTCAAGCCGCCCCGCACAAACCGGTTTGCCCGCCCCATCCGTTAATCGGCCCGCACCGATGATTCGTCGCTAACAGCTTGGCCTCGGCCCACTCTTTGCTCACCTTGGCGGCAACAAAGTTCCCTCCTGCATGAACGTCACCCTTGTCCGCTCCGCTCTGTTCTCCCTGCTCGCGCTCACCTCGGCTGCTGCGGTTTCGGCCGCGACGCCGTCCGCGCCCGTGAAGGTCGATGGCTTCTCCTACGTCAAAACCGTCGGCGCCATCTCCGAATACAAACTCGATAAAAACGGCCTCGCCGTCCTCCTCCTGCCCGAGCACTCCGCGCCCGTCGTGACCTTCATGGTCACGTATCGCGTCGGCTCGCGCAACGAGGTCACCGGCACCACCGGCGCGACTCACCTCCTCGAGCACTTGATGTTCAAGGGCTCCGATGCCTTCAACGACAAGAAGGGCAACAGCGTGAAGCAGTTCCTCGAGACCGTGGGCGGCAATTACAACGCCACCACCTACCTCGACCGCACCAACTACTACGCCCAGATCGGCAACGAGCATCTCGAGGGCTACATGGCCATCGAGGCCGACCGCATGCGCAATCTCTGGCTCCGCGAAGACGACCGCCGCCCCGAGATGACCGTCGTGCGCAATGAATTCGAGATCGGTGAAAACAATCCCGTCGAGGCCCTCGACAAGGAGATCACCGCCGCCGCGTTCCAGGCGCATCCCTATCACCACAGCACCATCGGCTGGCGCTCCGACATCGAGAAGGTCGCCATCGAAAAGCTCCGCGAGTTCTACGACACCTTCTACTGGCCCGACAATGCGACGGTGACGATCATCGGCGACTTCGAGCCCGCCGCCGGACTCGCCCTCGTCAACAAGTACTACGGCGCCTATCCCAAGGCCCCGAAGCCCATCCCGCAGGTCTACACCGAGGAGCCCGCGCAGAGCGGCCCCCGCCGCGTGACGGTCCGCCGCGCCGGCGAGCTCGGCGTCGTGGGCGTCGCCTACAAGAGCCCCGCCGCCACGCATCCCGATCTGCCCGCGCTCAACGTGCTCTGCAGCATCCTCTCCTCCGGCAAGACGAGCCGCTTCTACCGCGCCCTCACCGACAAGAATCTCACCACGAGTGTAGACGCCGGCGCCGGTTATTTTCACGACCCGTCGCTCATCAACATCTACGCCAATCTCGCGCCCAACGTCACGCACGACCAGGTCGAGAAAGTCATCCTTGAGGAAGTCGACCGCGTGAAATCCGGCGGCGTCACCGACGCCGAGGTCGCCACCGCGCTCGGCAAGATCATCGCCGCCACCGCCTACAAGCGCGACGGCACGTTCGCCATCGCCGGCAATCTCAACGAGGACATCGCCGCCGGCGACTGGACCCTCTACTACACGCTCGAGCAGGCCACACGCAAAGTCACCGCCGCCGACGTCAAGCGCGTCGCCAATCAATACCTCGATATTAACCAGAGCGTCACCGGCTGGTTCATCCCGCTCGTCGCGCCCGAGGCTCCCGCGCTGGAGCCGAAGAAGTAACCAAAAAAGCACTACCACGCCCGACCATGAAAACTCTCTCCCTTTCCCCGTCTCCCCGTCTCCGCGTCTCCACCGTCCTCGCCGCGCTCTGCCTCCTGTCGCCCGTCGCTGGTCTCCTTTCCACCGCGCACGCCCAGGTCGCAAAGAATGCCGTCCGTGAAAAAGTCGGTGGCATCGATCTCGTCGTGCTCAAGACCGGCGTGCAGGAAGTCGTCACCATCCGCGGCTCCATCGATGCGGGCGACGGCCTCAGCCCCGACACCAATCCCGCTCTCGCCGACCTCACCGGCGGCATGCTCGACAAGGGCACCACCACGCACGACAAGTACAAGATCGCCCAGATGCTCGGCGACGTCGGCGCCACCATCTCGTTCAGCACCGGCCCGAGCTCGCTCAATGTAAACGCCAAGTGCCTCGCCAAGGATCTGCCGCTCGTCATCAGCCTCATCTCCGAGCAGCTCCGCAGCCCGGCGTTTTCGCCCGAGGAGTTCGCGAAGCTCAAGAAGCAGTTCGCCGGCATGTACCGCCGCCAGCTCGACGACACCGAGTTTCGCGCGACGGATGCCTTTAGCCGCTCCATCTACCAAGCCGGCCATCCCAATCGCCAGGCCCCCAGCGCCGAGATCCTCGCGGGCGCGGACAAGACCACCCTCGAAGACGTGAAGGCCTTTCACGCCAAGTACTACGGCCCCGCGACCTTCAAGCTCGTGCTCGTCGGCGACGTCGAGCCCGCCGCCGCCAAGGCGGAAGTCGCCAAGGTCTTCGCTGGCTGGACCGGCGGCGTCAAGTCCCCCACCCCCGCCCCAGCCAAGGCCGGCGGCGTCGATGCCGCCAAGGATCAGGTCATCATGATGCCCGACAAGACCAACGTCACCGTCGTCTGGGGCCAGCCCACGGGCCTGCGCTACGCCGAGACCGATACGCTCGCGTTGCGCGTCGGCACGGCCGCCCTCGGCAGCGGCTTCACCGGCCGCCTCATGGCCAATGTCCGCGACAAGGAAGGCCTCACCTACGGCATCGGCTCCTACGTCTCGGGCGACACCTTCGTCGACGGCGACTGGCGCATCGAGGGCAACTTTGCCCCCGAGATGCTGGAAAAGGGCATCGCCTCCACCAAACGCCAGCTCACCGAGTGGTACAAAAACGGCATCACCGACTCCGAGCTCACGCAGCGCAAGACCGGCCTCGCCGGCACCTACAAGGTCGGCCTCTCCACCACCGCCGGCATGGCCAGCACCATCCTCAACACGATGAACCGCGACCTCGATCTCACCTTCATCGACCAGTACCCCGCCCGCGTCAACGCCCTCACCAAGGAGCAGGTCAACGGCGCCATCAAAAAGCACCTCGACCCCGAAAAGATGATCGTGATCAAAGCCGGCACCGTCGCAGGCGGAAAGTAGGCCAGTGTAGCGCCGGTCTCCGACCGGCGCATCGGGACATTCCTAGAGCAGATTAATTTAAACCGTGGCCGCAACCCACCGCGGTATGACTTTACTTAAAACACCCTAGCTCTCCGAGCATCCGCCCGCCCTGAGCCCCGCCACCTCAAAACGCGCCGGTCAACACCTCGGTCATCCGACCGCAATGATCGCGGTGGCTGGCGACCCCCGGGCGCCATCAGGAGGGCGAATTTGAAAAACCGCCGCGGTGTTCGGACCTCCTAAATCCGCCGCTGCGGACATCGCTGTCCACCCCTGGCCAGCGGCTTTTGATTCGGCCTTCCACCCGCAGGGAGTCGGCTGTAGTCAAGGACCTACGCATCAGCACACGCGCTCCCGTCTGGCGTGGTTCGCTCGCCTCTTGGTCCCTTCGCCCTCAACCCGCCGGGTCGGAGGATCGGCGCTACTCCAGCCCGGGCGCCCTGAAGCCGCGCCTCCTGCCAATCCCCCCCGTTTCGGACGTTCACGCGGTTCGCCCTTCCGCGTAAATTGCACGTTCATGTACTGCCTTATCCCTCATTTGATTAACAATTTGTGAATACGTAAAGCCCGCCTGCCCCGCGGGCTTTAGTTTTTGACGCGAACAGCCGACCTGACACTGGTGTCTAACGCCGCCTTTGTGAAACAAGTCGACTTAACTCCCCTCGACCGCGCATGGGATTCCTTCGTGAAGCTCGTGCAGCCGCTGTTTGCGGAGCACGCGTTTCTCACGATCGTCTGCGCGTTTCTCGTGGTGCTGATGACGCTGAGTTTCTACCGCTTTTTGAAGAACATCAGCCCGGGCCTCGTGGCGTTTATTTTCGTCCTGATGTTTGGCATTTTGATCCTGCACTGGACGTTCACGCGCACCGAGCCGTCATTTCTGAAACCGGCCATCGACTACATCGCGCCGTTTTTCCCGTCTGCGCCGCAGTATCCCGAGCACGATAAAAGCAAAGATAAGCCGAAGCCACCCGCCTCAGTCCCGCCCAAACCAGCACCCACCAAGGCTGCGCCGACCCCAGTGAAGCCGGCGAAAGTCTAAAGTCTAAAGTCCCGTTCAACGCGGCCGCCGCGGGTTCGATCCACGACTTCGGCCAGCTCTCACGAGATCGACGTCTTAGCTTCCTCGCGCCACCGTATGCAGCCCGAGCGCGCGTTCCACGCTGGCCCGCAATTCCTGCGCGGTAAGCGGACTGCGAAAGGTCGCCCGGTCGAGCGGCACGCGCCAAGTCTCGATCTTACCTGCGAGCGCCGGAAAGCGCGCCGCCGCTTCCTCGCGCCACTTGGCCGCATCAGCGTCGTTTTCGAAGGAGTGTCGCGAGTACACGATGAATTTCACCCGCGGATTCTGCGACGCCACATAGCCTAAAAACGCCACGAGCTTATTGTCGATGAGCGGCCCCATCTCATCCAGCCGGCTATCCGGAAAAGCGTAAAAGCACGAACGGTGCATCACGATCAGGTCGGGATTAACCTTGATCACCTCCGGCTCGCGCCGCCAGGTGGCGCTGGTGTTTTCCTTGATCAGGGTGATGGGCAGGAGATGCAGCGCATCGGTAATGTCGTCGGCATTGGTGCCTCCGCTCGCCAGAGTTTTGGGATCGTAGACTCGCTCGGCATATGGCGAGTCCATCAGGAGCACCACGGGTGGCCCGGACGCACCGCGGGAGCGCTGGCCGACCAGCCACCACGCAGCGAGCCCGAGGACGAGTGCCGCCGCGAGGGCGGCAGGTAAGAGCAGTTTCCGACGGGGCGTCGGCCGCGTTGCTCCCGAGGCTCGCGGAGCGGGAGCGGCATCATTCGCCGGCGTGGCCACCGGCTCAAGCGCCCGGCGGATGGTCTCGATAAAGGCCGTCGTGGGCACGCCGCGGGGAAGGCGGGTGAATTGCACGCGCCGAAATTCATCCGGGATCAGCGCTGCGGCATCCGTCGTGTCGTCGATGATGATCGGAAAAAGGAAGGCCGAGCCGCTCGCCATGTCGTGGGTGCGATCGGCGGCGAGTTTCCACTCGCGGCGGAAATAACCCTCGCGCCGTCCCTGCGTAGTGGCGGAGATCACCGGGAGAAAAAGATCGCAGCGGCGGATCTGCTCGCGGATGCGGGCATCCCACTCGTCGCCCCCGCGCAGTTCGCTTTGGTCAAACCACACCTCCACGCCAAAGGCCCGCAGCGCCTCATAAATGCGGCGCGCGGCCTCGGCGTCCTGGGACGCGTAGCTGAGAAACACCTTGCCGGAGACGGTGGACGACATGGCGGGCTGGAGGCGCTAAGTATCACGCTAGCCGGACCATAGGTGCCAAGTAAAAATCGGGCGGCACAGCTCGGCTTCTCGTTGACGCCCCTGCCCGCAGCGCGTGCGATGCCGCGCCCGCATGAGCGAGTCGTCCCAACTGCCGCTGTTTCACGTCGTCGGATTTTCCGGCCACCGCACCGTCGCCAATCCGGCCGGGGTCGCCAAGGCGATTGTCTCGGTCCTGGAGTCACTGCGCAAGGAAGCCTCGGGGGAGTGGCTCGCGCTGTCGTCGGTGGCGGATGGCAGCGACCAGATGTTTGTCGCGCAGGCGCGGTCGCTCGGGATGTCGTGGCACGCGATTCTCCCGCTGCCGAAGGCGGACTTCGAAAAAGATTTTTCTTCGGCCGACTGGCCGGCGGTCGAGACCATGCTGGCCACCGCCGAGCACATCAACGTGATCACGGAAAACGGCACGCGCGAGGACGCTTACCTCGATTGCGGCCTCGAGACGGTCAACGGCGCCGATGTGCTCCTCGCAGTCTGGGATGGCCAGCCGGCGCGCGGCAAGGGCGGCACCGCCGAAGTCGTCGCCTACGCCGAATCGATCGGCAAGCCCCTCGTCGTGATCGATGCCACCACGCTCGCCGTGCGGCGGCAGAATTTCGACAACCTCAAGCGCGACGACCAGCACCTGAAAACGCTCAATCACCTGCCCGATGCGACCTCCGGCTGGGGCGAAAATCCTTTTAACGCGCCGGCCCGGATCTTCGCGTTTCAGCAAAAATGTGACAGCGCGGCGAGTCGGGGCGCGCCGTTTTTTCGCCGGCTGATCGTGGCCACGGTGATGTTTCACGTCGCGGCGACGCTCATCGCGTCGGCCGGGCTGTCCTTTAACCTGCATCTCGTCGTGCTGCCGTGGCTGAAATTATTCTGCCTCATCGGCGCGCTCGGAGTGGCACTGCTCGCGCACCATCACCAGAGTTCGATGCACAACTGGGTGAACTGCCGGCTCGCCGCGGAATTTTGCCGCTCGGCGCTGGCGACGTGGGGCCTGCCGCGCGCCACGCCGCTCTTTGAGGATGTGCACCTCCCCAATGTCCGCGGCCTCACGCGCACGCTGCACGTGCTGCACAGCCGCTCGTCGCAAGCGCAGGCCGTGTCGATGGAGGAATTCAAGCGGCTCTACGTCGAGAAGCGCCTGCAGGATCAGTTAAAATATTATCGAAAACAGGAGGAGCGGGCGCTGCCGCTCTTCAATCGCCTCAAGCGCGGCTTCTGGATCGCGACCCTGCTCGCCGTGCTCTGCACCCTCGCCTACGCGATCTGCAACACCGGTCATCTCCACGTGCCCGAGTGGATGACCAGCACGGTCTTCTACTTCTTGCCGATCTCACTGCCCGTCGTCGCCGCCTCGTTCATCTCGCTCGTCTCGATCAACGACCTCCAGCGCCGCGTGGCGCGCTACCGCGAGATGCAGCTCATGCTCGAGGACAGCCTGCGCCGCATCACCTTTTGCGAAACGTGGAACAGCCTCGAGCGCGTCGTGCTCAAGACGGAGCGCGCCCTCCGCCAAGAGATGATGGAGTGGCACTCGATCACGAGTTTTACGGAATCGCATTAAGCGGAACTCGCAATCACCGCGCCTCTCGCGGGAGCTACTTCGTCAACTTCTTCAGCGACTTGTTGATTTTCTCGAGGTCGCAGGCCGCCGGGTCGTATTCCGGGCCGAGCCATTCGAGCCACTCGCGGCCGAGCTCGGTGTGCGGCTCTTTGATGCAATCGAGCATGTCGTGAAAGGCTTCGAGACCGCCGCAGTCTTCGGGCGGGCCGGCGCGTTCGCCCGCGATGCAGTGAGGATAGAAGACGCCTTTTTCGATCGGGGCTAGTTTCTCGATTTTGATCTCCACCTGCCAGCCCTCGCCGAAGTGGTAGCCGTAGGTGAAGCGGCCGCGGTGCTCGAGATCGAGGTCGGCGAGCGTCACATCGCGGTCATCCTCGATGGTCATCTCCTCGCGCTTGAGCGGATTGCCGAAGCGGAGGTCGTCGAGGTTGAAAGCATGCGTCTGGTAGTCGAACCAGTCGAACGCCACCTGGATCGAATCGTGCAGCCGCGAGAGCCACATCGATTCGCGCACCACGAGCCGCCGCCAGATGGCGGGCCGACACGCCACCACGTGCATACGCAACGTGAGAATGCGCTCGGGCGGCTTCTTCTTGAGGGACGAGCCCTTGCCTTCGTGGAGACCAATCATGGAGGGCGATCAGTTGAACCGCGCGCGGCGAAGCACGCAAGCATGCGCGAGTCGGATGGCCCGAAGTTAGGAGCCTGCTTGCAGGCGATGGGCTATGGCGCGTGCTGTCACCCGACATTCCATCGCCTGCAAGCAGGCTCCTACCCCCGACCATTCCTCGGCGCTCCTGGCGGTGGGCGAATGCCCCTCGCGGCTTTACTGATGCTAACGCCATAGCCCGGGGGTAGGGGCACCCCGCGAAAAACTTAGGCTATGGCGTAATACTAAATAAAAACCGCCGCTCCCTTAAAACCGCAACGCCACGCTCGCGCCGATCTGGCGCGGGTCGGCGCGGTCTTCATACCGCTTCTCGATGTAGTCGGGGTCTTCGTTGCCGAAGAAGTACACGCGCTTTTCGTAGCGCTCGTTGAAGACATTGCGACCCCAGACGCTGACGGTCCACTGCCGCCATGTGTAGCCGAGGCTCGCGTTGACGAGGTGAAAGGCGCGACGCGCTTCATTCTGATTATTCGAGTCGAGTTGCTCCGCGCGGCCGATCAGCTCGGCGTTGGCGAAGAATCCCGTAGCCGAGCGATAACGCGGGCCAACGGTGTAGCCGTACTTCGGCGTATTCGCGAGCCGGCGCCCGCCGCCGGTGCTGCCATTGGTGAGTGTGAAGCGGTCGAGTTCAGACCCCATTTGCGAGAGCGAGGCGTGCAGCGAAAGTTCCTTGGTCAGCGCGTAGGCGGCGGAGGCTTCGAGGCCGTACACATGCGCGCCGTGGCCGTTAGCGGTGAAGAAGCGGTAGCTGCCGCCGAAGCCGGCGGAGTCGCGCACCTGGGTGTCGCGGCGGTCGAGGTAGAAGGCGGTGAGTTCACCCGTGAGCGTATGCTCGAGCCAGTTACCGCGCACGCCGGCTTCGTAGTTCCACAGCGTCTCCGTGTCGTAGGTGAGCGGGTCGGCGGGCGGGCTGATGCGCGCATCGACGTTGATGCCGCCCGCCTTGTAGCCGCGCGTCACGGAAGCAAAGACCATTTGGTAGGCAGTGAGGTCGTGCTCGAGCGTCACTTTGCCGCCGATGAGCGTATCGTGAAACTTCGGCGCAAACGAAACCTCGGGGTCGAAGGCGCGGCGTGCGGTGCGGTAGCGGGTCTTGGTGCCGCGGCCGTCGAGATCGACGTACTCCGAACGCAGACCGACGACGAGGCGCGTGCCGGGCGCGAGATCATGCGAGACCTGGCCGAAGAGCGCGGTATTGGTCGATCCGTACGTGGTGCGGAGGCCGCGGATATTATCCGGATCGGTGTCGGTGTACCGCGTCTTCTCATCGATCTTCGAGTAAAAGGCGCCGAGCGTCCAGCGGTCGATCCAGCCGAGTGCGCCGCGCGTGGCGGTGGAGTCGAGGCGTAGTTCTTCGTTGAATACGGTGCGGTCACGGTAGAGGTCGCTGAAGCCGTTGTAGGAGCCGACGGTCCAATCATCGTCGTAGGCATAGCGCGATTTCACCCAGCTCCCACCTGTGACCGACGTGAGGCGCGCACCTTCAAGTCCGGAGAAGGTCGCGCGCAGGCTCGCGGCATTCGCGCGCTGGCGGTCGACGCCGGGCTGGTCGCTGTAGGTATACTTGCCGTTGTTATCGAGGGCGAAGTCGTCGTAGCCATCGTCGAGATCGGAGTGGAGGAGCGTAGCCTCGAGGCGGACGAGCGGCGTGGGATTCGCGGTGAGGCGGAGACGCGCCGTGAATTCGTCGCGCGCGTTCGTGTCGCGGTTGAGCGTGAGATTGCGGCGGAAGCCGTCGCTCTTGTGCTGCTGGATCGCGAGGCGGCCCATGAGTTTATCGGGCGCACCGGCGAGCAGCGGACCGCCGACGGCAAAGCCGGCTTCGCGTAGATCGTCGCCACCCGCGCTAGCCTCGACCTGGCCGGTCCAGTACGGGGTGGGCGCATTGCTCAGCAGGCGCACGACGCCGCCCGCGGCGTTCGCGCCGAAAGCCCCGGCCTGCGGTCCGCGGAGGACCTCGACTTGGCGCACGTCAAACGTGCTCGCGAGCGAGCCGAGGCCGGTGAAGTCGAGATCGTCGACGAGGAAGCGCACCGTGGAGTCGGGCGTCTCGCCTTCGAATTGGGAGTTCTCGCCGATGCCGCGAATTTGGAAATAGCGCGGGCGCGAGGTGCCGCCGGTCCACGTGAGATTCGGCACGGCGTCGACGAGATCGGCGAAGTGTTTCACCGCGCCGGCGCGCAGCGCCTCTTGATCGTAAACGGTGACGCTCGCGGGGAGCTTCGCGAGTGGCGTCTCCCAGAGGTCGGTGGTGACGCGCACGGCGTCGAGTTGCACCGTGTCGCCCGGCTTGGCGCCGGGTGCGACGGTGGGCGGCACTGTTTGCGCGCGCGCGAGTTGAAACACCGCGAGAGCCGCGGCGGTGAGGAGGATTCGTGTCGGGATTTGCATTTGGTTTAAATGCCCGACCCAAATCGGACTCCCAATGAAGGGGCGCCGTGACCGCGCCCTTGGTGTGAATAAAGGCGCGATGGCGGCGCCTGCTGTTTCCTTCGTCGGCATGATCCGTTCAGGTTCGAAGGGTCGAGCGGTCGAGCGCACCGCAATCTCAGTCCTCCGCGGAGGACACCCCTACAGGCGTGCGCACCAAACTGTCACACAGTCGTTCGCGCAAGTGCAATCTGCGTCAGGCCATAACCGCGCCATCATTTGGGAACCAGCTGCGCATCGGGAACCCTCCAATCCATCAACGGATTACGACGCGCGCGAAGCGGGCTAATCCATCTTTCCGCATTTCTCCCAGAGATATTACCAGCCCTAAAGGGGCCATGGGAAATGAGCATTATCGAAAAATTAACAGTCCAGTAGGTAAACCGGAGGCCCTGATTGTCGTCATTGGGCGTACCTGCAAGAATGATTGAATCGGTAAAGTTTAAATTCCTCTCCTCCGCGACCCGCTGGCTCGCGACCCTAATCACGCTCGCTTCCGTGGCGTTCGCCGAGCCGGTGATCAGTGAATTCATGGCGGCCAATACCACAACGCTCGCCGACGAAGACGGCACGTATTCCGACTGGGTGGAAATCCATAATCCGGATACGGCCCCGCTCGATCTTTCCGGCTGGTATCTCACGGATACGGCCTCCGCGAAAACCAAGTGGAAGTTTCCCGCGGTGACGATCCAGCCCAACGGCTACCTCGTCGTGTGGGCATCCAATAAGAACCGCCGCAATCCCAGCGCCCCACTCCACACGAATTTCGCCCTGAGCGCGGGCGGTGAATACCTCGGCCTCATTAAGCCCGACGGCACGACGGTCGTCTCGGAGTACGCGCCCACCTTTCCCGCGCAGACGGATAATATTTCCTACGGTACGGTCACGCTGCCGAGTGGCGCGACCGAGGTGGGATATTTTCGCACGCCGACGCCCGGGGCGGCCAATGCCGATTTGATGTTGTTGGAGACGGTGGCTTTTTCGCAGGAGGCGGGGCCGTACACGGATTCGTTTCGCCTGACCCTCACGGGAGCGGGCGCGGGGCAGAAAATTCGCTACGTGCTCGCGGCCGCTTCGGCGGCAGGCGCCACTGTGCCGGAGCCCGATGCGCAGTCGCCGGTTTATGATCGGCCGATCTTCATCAATTCTTCCGTGATCGTGCGCGCCGCCGTGTTTTCCAGCGACGACACGCAGCACGGCCTAGCGGCGACCGCGCACTACCTGAAAATCGATCCCTCGCTGGCGACCTTCACGAGCAATCTTCCGGTGCTCGTGCTCGATAATCACGGCTTCGGTCCGCAGGTGCAGGATTTCATCGATCATCCGTCGTGGCTCTACACCTATGGTGCGGCGAATGGCGCGGCGACGTTTGCCAGCCGCCCGGAGCAAGCCACGCCCGTCGCGCAATCGGTGCGCGGCTCCTCCTCGGCGGAATTCCCCAAAAAGGGCTACAACGTCAAACTCAACGACGCCCTCGGCAACAAGCGCGCGCAGGCCCTGCTCGACTGGGCGAAGCCGTATGAGAAGTGGGCGCTCGTCAATCCGTGGTTCAACGACCGCACCTATATCAACAATTCCTTTCTCTACACCCTCAGCAACCGCATCGGCCGCTGGGCGCCGCGCGTGCAGATGGTGGAGCTCTTTTTTCATTCCGACGACAGCCCGCTCGGCAATAATTCGTACGCCGGCCTCTACCAACTCACCGACCGCGTCGAGGTCACCGATGGCCGCGTGAATCTGAAGTCGCTCTCCTCCTCCGACAACACCGCGCCGAATCTCACGGGCGGCTACATGTTCAAGATCGATGTCAAGGACGACGACGAGGTGAACTGGTACACGAGCCGCAACACACCGGGCGGCAACGGCTACTCCTCCCTCGTCCTCCAGTATCCAAAAGCGGAGGACATCACTGACGCCCAGTTCACCTACCTGAAAGGCTACGTGCAGCACATGGAGGACGCGCTCTACGCCGACCGCGACAGCGGCTTCGCGCAGCGCACCTATCTCGATTACATCGACCGCGCCTCGTGGGTGGATTATCACATCCTCAACACCTTCTCGGGCAACCTCGATGCCTTTGACCGCAGCGCGTACTTCACCAAGGAGCGCGGCGGCAAGCTCATGGCGGGGCCGATCTGGGATTACGATCGCGCGTTCAACTCCGGCGACCGCCGCGGCGCTTCGCCGACGGTGTGGAATCAACCGGAGTCGACCGATTTCTGGCGCAACAACTGGTGGGGCATTCTCGCGCAGGACCCGGAGTTCATGCAGGACTGGGTGGACCGCTGGCAGACGCTGCGCAAAACCGAGTTCTCCAACAGCAACCTGACCACGCTCGCCGACACGCTCGCCAACGGCATCGGTGCCGACGCCGCCAACCGCGACGCCGCCCGCTGGCCCGACAATGCCTCGCGTTATCCCGGCGGCTACTTCGGCGAAGTGACTGCCTTCAAGACCTGGCTCACGGATCGCGCGCAGTGGATCGACCAGCAATTTTCCGCGCCACCCACGGTGTCGGATAATGGCAGCGCGGTGACGTTTGTCGCCCCCGCCGGCGCGCAGCTCATCTACACGCTCGACGGCTCGGATCCGCGCTCGCTCGGCGGCGCCATCGCGCCGAATGCCGTGACCACGACGGAGCCACTGACCGTGGGCTCCGACGTCAACGTGCACGTGCGCGCCTATCGTCCCGATATGCGCACGGTGTTTCCCGGCAGCCCGTGGAGCTCGGCCGTGGCGAGCACGCGCGCTTCCCCGCTCCAGCCCGTCGCGAAGATTATCAATCTCTCGAGCCGCGCCGTGATCGGCGCCGGCCAGAATGCGCTCATCGCCGGCGTGGTGGTCGCGGACACGGAAAACAAACCGTATCTCGCCCGCGCCGTCGGCCCCACGCTCGGGGCCTTTGGCACGCCCAATACCCTGCCCGACCCCGTGCTCGGCCTCTTCCGCGCGGATGGCGTCGAAATTTTCCGCAACAGCGGCTGGCAAAACGGCCCCGACGCGCCCCGGCTCCCCGCGCTCTCGAAATCGGTCGGAGCCTTTCCGCTCGCCGACGGGAGCCACGATGCCGCGATGATTTCGCAGCTCGGCCACGGCGCCGCGACCCTGCAGATATCCAGCGAGACCGGCCAAGGCGGGACAGGCCTCGCCGAGCTCTACACCCTCGATGGCAATGGCCGCACCGTAAACCTCTCGACGCGCGCACTCGTGCACTCCGGCGACGGGGTCTTGATCGGCGGCTTCGTGGTCCAGGGCCCGGCCTACAAGCGCATGCTCGTCCGCGCCGTCGGCCCCGGCCTCGCGCAATTCGGCGTGCAGGACGTGCTGCAAGATCCCGTGCTAAAAATTTACTCCGGCCAGACGGTGGTCGCGACCGTCGACGACTGGTCCGACGAGAAAAACGCCCCCGTGGCCAAGGCCGCCGGCGACGTCGTCGGCGCCTTCTCGTTGCCCCAAGCCAGCAAAGACGCCGCGCTCTTCATCACGCTGCCCCCCGGCGCCTACACCGTCGAAATCAGCGGCAAGGACAACGGCGAAGGCGTAGCGCTGCTGGAAATCTACGACGTGCCGTGAGCGCAGAGCTCCGAGGTGGACGGCGATCTCCGAGCGCCGTCTTCAGGAGACCCGCATGCCGTCGTAAATTTCGCCTCCGTCCTTCCGATCCCGCGCCTCCGGCGCGCGAACGGGGCGTACCACTAGCCTCCAAAGACTTCACGCGCGACCCGTGAAAGAACGATGTCGCGCGATCCGCTATCGGTAAGCTTTTGCCACCAAGTACGATTTCTTGGTTCGATCACATCCATCAGCGGCTGATCGCGGACTTTTTCAGGCCACATGATCCGCGTGCGATACTCTGTTGAGTTGCAAAGCCCGGTTTGCAGGGTGCTCCCGAGTTTCCGTCCAAGCGTTGTGAGAGCGGCATCACGACCCTTCGCGTAAAACGACGCCTGATGCCATCCGTCTTCGGGCGCAGTGAGAAAAACAAAAAAGTAATCGTCTAGAAAAGGCCCGTCCGAGTTCGTGTACTCGGCAACTAGGCGTATGCTAGAAATCGGCAGCGACCAATTGCCGAGGCCGGAGCGGTAGACGAGCGTATCGTCGAGGCACTCGATTTCACCGGAGGCTTCTTCGGGTGTCATGAGGGGACCGACTTCCTGGTTCGAAAAGTCCTGAAAAAGAGAACGCCAAACCCCATGGCTCCTATCGGGGTGAATAAAAGAGGCCCGCAAAACCCCCACCACGAGGCTCCTTCTTCAACCGAAAAGTGATTATTCCAAGAGGTGTAAGTTTCCGCCCACTCGCTCCGCCAGACCTCAATCATCCACCCTTTTTTATTCTCTCCACCAGTATGTACGGGTGGCGTGCTGAAGTAGTAGGAGTGCCCACTCAAGTAGCGCTGCGGCACCGATTCGGCAATGACCTTCAATTCGCTGTCGGTCGGCAGTCGCCCGGACTTTTTATCGAACTCTTGGATCGCACGCACACAATCCCGCATATCGGCAAGAATCATTTTGTTCTTTTCGATCTGCTTCGCCGAGAGCGCCACCAAAAGAGACAACAGCCCACATAAGCAGGCCAGAGCGAGAAAGAGAAGGCGCAGAATGATCTTCATTCGTGAACGTGATACCACCCGCGCTTCTCCACCGTCCGGACATTTTCCATGACGGCGAAGCGCTCGAGGTAGGCGGCGAGTTTCGGCAAGGTGCAGTCATCGAGTTCGCCGTAGAAGGGTTCGATGCGCACGTGATTACCGTAGTGGCGTTCGATTTTCTCCGGGCTGTCGTCGACAATCAAGATGCGCTCGAGCGAGTAGCCGAGGTTCTTCACCTTCTTCAAGTCTTTCACCCAATATTCTTCGAATTGATCCATATCGCGACGGCGTGTGCAACGGGAGCGCGCCCAAACACAACGGAGACTGACCTCGCTAGGAACGATCTGCTGCACGATCTCTGCGACGTAGGAGTCGCTGGCCGAACTCCACACGGCGAGATCGGCGAAGCGCGAGACCGACCGAAGAAACTCGGCGAGTTGAGGGCGACGCCGAACTCGATACTCATCGACCATGAAATCGGGAGGATCGAGCGCGGGATCTTGCGTGGCATGCACCAGGGTTTCGCCCAGATCACAGATCACCAACAGCCGGGAAGCCACACTCTCCACCGAGTCGGGTGAAGGCGCGGGTGCTGGCGATGGATTGGGCTCCGGACTCGTCACGGCAAGGACCTTACGAGGTTTTGGTACATTGTATAGACGCAGCAGAAGGATCGGTGTAGCCCCGCCTGTATTTATCCCTAGAGAGGTCTCGACCCCTAAAAACACAAGAACCGCTCCCTTGTGAGGAGCGGTCCGTGTGACCTAACACCAAGCAAACCGTAAGAACTACAAACAATTCACTGTCTTACCAGGACAGTGCTGACTACATAGGGATAGATGCGTGAGCGGGCGAAACGCTCAAAATTTCTTCACCTTTTTTGAGAAAAATTCCCAAAAGAATTTGGCTCATCTTAAAATGCTGATTTTCAGCATTTTAAGATTTTGTGAATTACTCGTTTTTGAGTGAACGCCCCGCGAGAGGCAGGGATTCGGGCGAAATTTTTGCATCCCATGGAAATCAATTCTCCCTCCCGCCCGCATCTCTTCGGTCTGCTCGCAGGCCTGTTTCTCGCCGCCGGTCTTTGCTTCGCCTCCGTCACCTTCACGCGCACGTGGACGCACCTGCATGAATCGCAGGTGATCGATGTCACCGGCTCGGCGCGAAAAAATGTCCGCTCCGATCTCGTGGTGTGGACCTGTCAGTTTTCCGCCGACGCCGAAACCCTCGGCGACGCCAACGACCACCTCGAGGCGAACCTCAAGAAGGTCGAGCGTTTCCTCGGCACGCACGGCCTCCGGCGCGGTGACAACTACGTGCTCGAGCCCGTGCAACTCGGCGACCTCACTACGCGCGTCCGCAACGACGACGGCGAATTCACGGTCAAGCGAGTGGGCTACCAGCTCGTCCAACGCATCAAGGTGAAGTCGACCGAGGTGGACAACATGCACCAGCTCAGCCGCGACAGCGCCCAACTCCTCAATGAGGGCGTGTCGTTTATCTCGAACGGCATCTCGTTTATCTACACGAAGTCCGCCGAGGCCAAAGTCGAGATGATGGCCGAGGCCACGCGCGATGCCCGCGCCCGCGCCGAGCAAATCGCCGCGCAGGGCGGCCGCAAAATCAAGGAGCTGCGCACCGCCCGCATGGGCGTCGTGCAGGTCAACCCGCTCTACTCCTCCGCCACGAGTTGGGAGGGTAACAACGACACCGCCTCCCTCGAAAAAACAATCACGACCACAGTGAGCGCGACCTTTGCGCTGCAGTGAGGGGTGAAATAAGCGGCTCCGGGTAGTGCCGGTCTCCGCCCGGCGCACTCAGGATGCGAGTAACCCGTAGTGGCCGAGAGTCGCCGCACCCTATCTTTCGCATGTCGTTCTGAGACGAAAGGGAAGGTCTTTTACGGCGCGGGGCTTTGTAAGCCCCGCCAGCCGGCGGTTAAAAACCGCCGCTCCTTGGTCGCAATTAGCCCAGCATGCCGCGACTGGCATATGTCGCCGGTATTCGCGAGTCCTGATGCGCCGGTCGGAGACCGGCGCTACCCTAATCACATGTGCAACCGCACCGACTCCACGCCGCTCACGGGCAACTCGCCACCATCGGCAGATTTCACCGGGGTGCTCTTCAGCGGGTAGCGGAAGGTCTGGCCCTCGTAGTTGCGGAAGATGACTTCGTCGTCGGTGATTTTTTCCACGTAGTCCGGGTTGATCGGGACCTTGCCGCCGCCGCCGGGGGCGTCGATGACGTACTGTGGAACGGCGTAGCCCGTGGTGAAGCCGCGGAGGGCGCGGATGATCTCGATGCCCTTGCGCACATCCACCTTGAAGTGGGAGCCGCCGGTGATGAGGTCCATCTGGTAGATATAGTAGGGGCGCACGCGCATGCGGAGCAAGCGGTGCACGAGGGCCTTCATCACC
Source organism: Opitutaceae bacterium (assembly GCA_965227745.1). Classification (GTDB taxonomy): domain Bacteria; phylum Verrucomicrobiota; class Verrucomicrobiia; order Opitutales; family Opitutaceae; genus GAS368. Next base: position 3,815,216 of record OZ245769.1, read on the forward strand.
TCGGCGTCGTCGTTCACGCCGGCGAGGAGCACGCTCTGGTTGCCGAGCGGCACGCCCGCGAAGGAGAGGCGTTCGCACGCGGCCTTGAGCTCGGCGGTGGCTTCCTTCGGATGATTCGTGTGAATGCTCATCCAGATCGGGCCGTACTTCTTGAAGATCTCGCAGAGCTCGGGCGTGATGCGCTGGGGCAGGAAGACCGGGATGCGCGAGCCGATGCGGATAAACTCGACGTGCTTGATCGCGCGGAGGCGCGAGAGCAGGTGCTCGAGTTTCTTATCGGAAAGGAGCAGCGGATCGCCACCGGAGAGCAGCACATCGCGCACCTCGGGGTGCGATTCGATGTAGCGGAGGCCCTGCTCGTACTCGGGATGGAAATTGTAATCCTGCGCGTTGGAGACGAGGCGGCTGCGCGTGCAGTAGCGGCAGTACGCGGCGCAGCGATCCGTCACGAGAAAGAGCACGCGGTCCGGGTAACGGTGCACGAGGCCGGGCACCGGCGAGTGCGCGTCCTCGCCGAGCGAGTCGAGCATCTCCTCTTCGCTGACCACCATCTCACCGGCGCGCGGGATGACCTGCTTCCGGATCGGGCAATTCGGGTCGTTGCGATCGATGAGGTTGAAAAAGTAGGGCGTGATCGCCAGCGCGAGCTTCTGGTTGGCGAAGATGCAGCCGGCCTTTTCCTCGGCCGTCAGCGTCATGAACTTCTCAAGCTGCTCGACCGTGGTGATGCGGTTCTGAAGCTGCCAGATCCAGTTATTCCAATCAGCGGCGGGAACGTGCTGCCAAAGTCCCTGGCCCTCGAACCAGGTGGTGCGGTCTTCTTGATAGGGCATGGGAAGTAGGAGGCGTTACAATTAGGGGCCTAACGATTCGTGTCAAATGGCGCCGACGATTCTGCGGGAAGCAGCGGCGCAGCGTTTACAGCGACACAGTGCGCCGCGGTCGCGCTCCGGTTCCTCGGGGAAATTCCGGCGAACGAGCAAGGGTGATTCGTTTGCATTGATGGAAGGCGTTAGCCGGCGAACCGCTTAGTGGGAAATACCTGCACTTGACGGATTTAACGAAGCCTCGGCTCGCCAGCGGCTGCTTTCCGTGCTCTCTTGAGGGTAATCGTCTAGCGGGAAAGTGGGTTTTCACCTCCCTGTTCGTCCATTTCTCGCCCCCAATAAAATCATGTCGCACCACCACCACGGTGGCAAAGCCGAGCCGAAATTTTCGGTCGGACTGTTTGCTATCACCATCGCCCTGAGTCTCGCCGGTCTTTTCGCCATTCTTTATTTCGTCGCCCCCGGTGTCTGGCGGGCGCAGCTGGCAGCTCCGTGGTGGGCGTTTGCCGGGGTCTTTTTGGTCGCGCATTGCGCCGCGGCGCTCGTGGAGTTCGGCTTTCATCGGTACGTGTTGCACGCGCCGCTCATCCCGTTTCTCAGCTACTTCTATAAGCAGCACACGTTGCACCACGCCCTAACGCGCGTCGGTTTTCAGAAGGGCAAGAAGGGCCGCGAATCCATCCCCTACCTCGTCGAGAATCACTACCCCATCGAGCACGAGAAGCAGTTCGAAGCCTCCTATTTTCCTTGGTACACGCTCGCGATCTTCGCCGCCATCGCCACGCCGTTCTTTGCGCTGGCGCAGTGGCTTCTGCCGACGGCCCCGGTATTCCTCGCCGGCTTCATCGCCATCGCCTGGTCGCTGAGCCTCTACGAAATCATCCACGCCATCGAGCATCTGCCGCAAGCGACGTGGGACCGCCTCGTGGCGCAGCCCACGATGGGCCGCTTCTGGCGCAAGGCCTACGCCTTTCACCTCCGCCACCACGCCGATATCCGCTGCAATGAGGCGATCTCCGGCGTGTTTGGCATGCCCGTGCCCGACTGGATCTTCGGCACCTACGTCGACCCCGAGACCCTTTACACGCACGGCCGCACCGCCGAGCCCAAGGAATTCATCAGCCCCACCCCCCGCTTCGCGATCATCCGCTGGCTCGACAAGCAGGCGGAGCAATCCATCAAGCGCCGCCGCCAGCGTCACACCACGCCCGAGCCGGCGGTCGCCGCAACCGCGAGCGAAGAGTCCGAGGAGTCCCTGGTCGCCCCGGTCGTCGCCGTCGCGCGTACGGTGAAGAATCTGAGCACGCCGAGCTGAGGCGCTCCAATCGTCGGGCTTTCGCGAAGGCTGGATTTTGTACGGCTGGCGCTCGTCGGCCGGCCTTCGCGCATATCAGGTTCGCCGGGCTACGTTTTCTCTGTGCCTCCGTGTCTCTGTGGTTCAATCCAACCGGAGGGACCCCAAGCAGTTCACCACCGAGGCACAAAGGCACAGAGGGAAACACGCCGATTCGGCCCCTCATCCTTCTCTTCCGGTTCTCCGCGTTCTTCCGGCTTAAAATCCACCGGGCAGTTTCCAGCACACTGCCCCGAGTTTTTTTAACACACTCGTCGTGTGTTTCCCCTTGGCAGGCGTAACGCGAGGGTCTTTCGTTTGGCTTTAATGTCCTCGTCCAAACCCGCAGTTCTCGCTCTCGAAGACGGTTCTATTTTCCGCGGCCTCGCCTTTGGGGCCGACGCCACCATCGCGGGCGAATGTGTGTTCAACACGTCGATGACCGGCTATCAGGAAATCCTCACGGACCCCTCCTACTTCGGCCAGATCGTCACCATGACGGCCGTGCAGATCGGCAACTACGGCATCAGCCCCGAGGACACCGAGGCGAAGATCCCGAAGTGCTCCGGCTTCGTGGTCCGCGAGCTCTCGCCCATCGTCAGCAACTGGCGCAGCCGCCTCTCGCTCCACGACTATCTCCGCCAAAACGGCATTCCCGGCATCAGCGAAGTCGATACCCGCGCGCTCACCAAGAAGCTCCGCGTCGACGGCGCGATGAAGAGCTGCCTGAGCACCCTCCCCATCTCCGACGAAGAAGCCGTTCACCGCGCGAAATCGTGGCGCGACATGGCCGGCGCCGACTACGTCAAGGACGTCAGCACGAAGGAACCCTTCCTCTGGCGCCTCGATGACGCCGCGAATTTCAACACCCCCTACCTGCCCGTCGGCACGACGATGAATGCGCCCGGCGTGCCCGCGAAGAAGTTTCGCGTGGCCGCCTTCGACTACGGCGCAAAGCACAGCATCTACCGCAAGCTCGTGAACCACGGCTTCGAGGTGCAGGTCTTCCCCGCCACCGCGACGCACGAGCAAGTGCGCGAGCACAACCCCGACGCGGTGTTCCTCTCCAATGGCCCCGGCGATCCGGCCGCCCTCCCCTACATCCACAAGACCGTCACGGGCCTCATCCCCGATTACCCGATCTTCGGCATTTGCCTCGGCCACCAGATGCTCACGCACGCGCTCGGCGGCTCGACCTTCAAGCTCAAGTTTGGCCACCGCGGCGGCAATCAGCCAGTGAAGAACCTCGAGACCGGCAAGGTCTCCATCACCGCGCAGAACCACGGTTTCGCGACCGACCCAAAGTCCCTCGAAAACACCGGCGCCGTCGTCACCGAGCTCAACCTCAACGATAACACCGTCGAGGGCCTGCGCCACAAGACCCTCCCCATCTTCAGCGTCCAATACCACCCCGAAGCCGCCCCCGGCCCGAACGACGCCGACCCGCTCTTCGTCGATTTCTACAAGATGGTCGAGGCGCGCAAGGCAGGGAAGATCTGAGCAGCGCCTGGCGAGCAGCGCGCAATAGCCTAGCTGTGGGCGGGGTGCCCCCACCCCGCGGGTTATGGCGTACGCATCCTAGATCCGCGGGGTGAAGGCACCCCGCCCACAACCAGACGCCTGCTGCTCGTGGCCTGGATTTCCAGTCGTTTGTTACGCGATTTCACTCGGTGCCGGGATGGAACGACGTGGGTTGCGACCTCGGTCGCAACTACGCAAGGCCTCGCCGGCTAGTCAGATGTGCGTAGTTGCGAGCAAGCTCGCAATCCACCTCGGCCGAGCCGAAAATACTAAGCGCAAGAGGATATGGTATCGTGTAACCATTTCACCGCGTTGGTGTAGTACGGAAGCATGAGGCCCTTTCGTCCCCTGCTCTTCGTTGCCCTTGCGGTCGCCGCCGGCCTGCTCGGCGGCTGTATCTCCCGCCCTACGCCCTCCTACCGGCGGGTCGATACCGAGACGCCGGAGTTCAAGGCGGCAGTGGCGCGCGAAACCGCCGCAGAGCAGGCCAAGGGAGTCTCCGCGAGCGCAGCGGCGGAGACGGCCGTGCAGCGGGTGACGACGCAGGCCATCGCGGCGGAAAAGGAGCGGCGCACGGACTTGGTCGCGCCGCTGACGGCGGCGATGGCGGCGCTCGAGGCACCGCGCGGCTGCTGGGCCTACACCGTTGCGACCACGACCGAGAAGAACGGCAAGACCACGGCGGACGTAGAGCGCTTCGACCCCTCCCAACCCGAGGAGCGCATCTGGACGCTCGTCACGCGCAATGGACTCGCGCCGACGGCGGCGGAGCAATCCGACTATCGGGAGGGCCGGCTTAAAAAGTGGAAGCGCCAGCAGGCTGCGTCCGCCAAGCGCAAGTCCGCCCCGGAGTGGGTCAAACAACAGGCCCTGTCGGCGAATCTCAAAGTCGACCGCCCCGCAGGCGGCGGGCCGGTCGCTGTGTCGTTTGATCGGGAGCCAGTGAGCAATTTCATGGCCGCGATTCCCGGGTCACACGAAACGTATCTCATCGACGAAGCGGAGGGCCGCGTGGTGCATCACGACCGCACGTATCCCCCGGGCAAAGCCGGACTCGGCAAGGTGATCACCATCGAGGCCTTTGAGTCGGCGACGGACTACGTGGTGGTCGATCCCACCGTCGCGCCGTTTCCCGCGAGAATCAAACTTCACTATCACCTGCACATCTTCGGCAAGGACTTGGGCGACATCCGCAGCGACGCCGTCTACTCGGACTACCGCCGCGTGAAATGCTACGAAGACCGCTTCGAGGTCCAAATCGGCGCGCCGACCGTGCAGGACTTCGTGCCGGAAAAGTGAGCGGCGAAACCGAATCGAGCGCCCGACTCCGATGGCGCGACTGCCCTCACGTCACTCCTCTCACGGCGCCGCACGGCGATACCGCGCGATCTGCGCCTGCAGCGCCGCCGTTTCCTCGGGCGACGCCGCCTCCGGCAGTGCCCGCTCCACCGCGCACGCCGCGAGCTTGGCGTGACCATCGGCAAATAATCGATCCGCGATCAAGGTCAGCAGGCGCTGGCGCGTCGGCGGCGGCACCCCGTCGCGCGCCACGGCGACCGCATGCAGGTACCAGTGGAGCGCCTCGCGTGATTCCCCCGCGAGCGCGCACACCGTCGCATAGTTGATCGCCGCCGCCGCGAAGCCCGGGTCGAGGTGGAGCGCCGCGCGAAAATGCTCCTGCGCCTCGCGCATGCGCCCCGCGCGGCTGAAATCGATCCCGAGCCGCACATGCAGCGCTGCCGCCGTGGCGCCGCCCTCCACCTCGGCACGCCATTCCGCGAGCCACGGGCCGCGCCCGCAAACGTGCTCGCCCTCGGCCATCAGCGCCTCCGCCCGCGCGCGATCCCCGCGTTGCGCATAGTAGCGCGCCCAGCCGCCGTATTGCATGACGTGAAACGCCCGGCTGTCGGAGGCGTCGATCATCCGCCGCTTCAGTGTATCCACATTGGCCCACACGCCGAGTTGCCGCTGCTGGCCCCACGCCAGCAGCCCGATCACGACCAACGCCACCCCCGCCGCCAACAACCGCCAGCGCGAGGCAAGCCGCAACAGGCCGAAGCCCAGCGCCGCACTCACCACCATGCCCGCGAAATAATCGTAGCGGTCGCACGCGAAATACGGCCGCTCCGTGAATCCAAGCAGCGGGATCAACAAGCCCACGAAGCCGAGCCAGAAGAGCAGCGCGCCGCGCCGCCAAGCCGGACGCGAAACGAGCGCGCCCGTCACGCCCGCGAGCAGCAAGGCCGACACCCAAAAGATCGTGTCCGCCGGATTCACCTCCAGCAGGCGCGTCGGTGCCGGCGTCAGGTTGACCGGCCACCAGCGGTCCCACGTGTAGTGCCCCCAGGCATACGCCGCCTGCGCTGCGCGCGGTAGCCAGCCAAATTCCGCGAGCGTCGCCGGCTTCACCCAAAACGATCGCGCCCCGAAACTCGCCAGCACCGTCACGCCGAGCACGATCACGCCCGGGAGCGCCAGTATCAGCGTTTCCCCTATCAGTCGCCCCCTCGTCGGCGGCGCGGCGGTCTTCGGCCCGTGCCACTGCTCCGCCGCCGCCATCAGCGCGAAAATTCCCACGAGCCCGAGCGCCACCGGATACGCCAGCACCGACGCCAGATACGCCACGCCCGTCAGCGCCAGCCAACCGACCCTCGCCCGCGAGCCGACGGCGCAGGCCTGCATCTTTAAAAACGCCAGCACCGCCCCCAACGCCGCCGTGCCCGCCACCCCGTACAACAACCCCGAGGCCCAGCCCACGGTCTCCGCGCGAAAGGGATGCAGCGCCCACAGGGCCGTGCCGAGGGTCGCGCCCGCGACCGCCCAGCCGTCGCTCGCCTCCCGGCTCCAGCGCCGCAGCATCGCGAGGAGCACCGCAAACAGCAGCACCGTGTTGACCTCATGCGCAGCGAGATTCGCCGTGTGATAGCCCACCGGCGACAACCCCGACACCCCGTACACCGCTGAAAAGCCCAGCCACCCCAGCGGTACGTAGCGCCGCATGTAGCTCACATCGGTCAACATCCACTTCAGGCTCGCCTCACCCGGGGGGCCGAGGTGCGGGTTGAAGTAGATATTGATGTCGTCGTCCATCGGGACGAGGTCGAAGCCCACCACCGCGCGCGCATTCCACGCCGCGAGCATGGCCAGCAAGAGCCCGCAGAGGAGCGTCGTGCGGGTGGTGACATTCATGGCCTCGGAGTGGCGGCAGGGATCGCCCCGCTCACCCCAGCCACTGCTCAAACTTCACGCCGTCCTCCGGCGTATCGACGCCGATGGTCGGATCCTCGGTGAGATCGCAGGCGATCTCGTAACCGTTCTCTAGGACGCGAAGTTGCTCGAGCTTTTCGATCTGCTCCAGCTTGCCCAGCGGGAGCTTGGCGAATTTTTCCAGCAGGTCGGCGCGGTAGCCGTAGAGGCCGAGGTGCTTGAAACAGGGATTCGACTTCACCCACGCGTCGTCGACCACACCCGCGCGGTCGCGCGCATACGGGATCGGCGCGCGAGAGAAAAAAAGCGCGCGCTGCGCGGCGGGGGCGAGGACGACCTTGACTTGGTTGGGATTGGCGAAGTCTTCCGCGCGTTTAAAGGGCGTCGCGAGCGTCGCCATCGGCACGCCGCCCGCCAACAAGCCCGCGATGGCGCGAAGTTGCCCGCCGGTCACGAGCGGCTCGTCGGCCTGCACATTTATGACTTTCTCCGCCCCGACGGTGCGATTGGCCTCGGCGATGCGGTCCGTGCCGCTTTGGTGCGCCCCGCTGGTGGAGATCGCCTTGAAGCCGGCCTGCGTAACGCATTCCCCCAGAAGGTCATGGTCCACGGCAAACCATAGCGGAAACTCCGGGGCCTGCTGCGCGATCCGCTCCGCCACCCAGAGCAAGAGCGGGCGGCCCTTGATCTTATGTAAGAGCTTGCGGGGGAAGCGCGTAGACTCCAATCGACAGGGCACGATAATCGCGATCTGAGGCATGGGTTGGCATGGTGCTGGCTGGGTTTTGAGTTGCAAGCTCGTGCCATTTGAGGGATTCTGTCAGGTCATCTTTATCACCATGAACAAAAGCGACGCCGCACCTGCCACCCAACCCGTCACCAAGGAGCTGGTCGTGCAGAACAAGATGGGCATCCACGCCCGTCCGGCGGCGATGATCGTCCGCATCACCAACAAGTTTAAGGCGGAGGTGTTCGTGGAAAACAAAGATGAGCAGGTCAACGGCAAGAGCATCATGGGCCTCATGATGCTGGCCGCCGGCAAAGGCTCGAAGGTCAAGTTCATCGCCACCGGCGACGACGCCCCCGCCATGCTCACCGAGCTCGACGCGCTTTTCGCACGCAAGTTCGACGAAGCGTAAAGCCGCCAAGGTCGCGCTTCCGGGGTAGCGCCAGTCTCCGACTGGCGCATCAGAACTCACATCCCACTTCCGATGTGAAATCACTGCCGCATCATCGGTAGGAGCCTGCTTGCAGGCGATGGGCTATGGTATTCGCAATCACCTGATAACCCATCGCCTGCAAGCAGGCTCCTACCCCTTCGCCTTCGCGCCACTCGACGTAATCCGCGGAAAAAAATCCGCCCAGTGCCTACGGCTTCGCCGCAAACGCCAGCCGCACCGCCTGGATCTTCGCGGGGACTTCCGGCGTGAGCGTGAAGAACGCGCTCACCGTGCCCTTTTCGCAGGTGTACGTGTAGGTGCCCCGGAGCTGATTGAGCGGTTTCACCGGCGTGATCGCGATGATCTTGCCCGCTTGGGCGAAAGTACTTTGGGCCATGGTGATCCAGTCGCCACGTGTGCGATCGAGGAAGAAGTTTTCGGCGAAGATCTCGGCGCAGAGCTTCTCATCCCACGAGACGAGCACGTCTTGGAGTTGGCGGGAACGCTCGAGCAGGGTTTTCGAAACCGGAATCGCGCGCGGGGCGAGGCCGGCTTTTTCGATGATGAGGGCGGCGGCTTTCGCGTTGGGGATCGCCGGGCCGGTGTACGTGAGATTCGTAAAGGAGAAAATGCCGAAGCCGTAGTCCGGGAAGAAGCGATACTCGCTACCATAACCCGGCAGGCCGCCGCCGTGGCGGGAACTCACGACGCCCTTGGCATCGACCGCCGTGCGCAGGCCATAGCCGTAGGCGGCGGAGAGGGGGTTGGGCTCGCCCGCGACGGTTTTCTCCGAGGTGTTGACGCCGATGGGCATGAACGGCGTGTGCATCTCGCGCAGCGTGGAGCGCCGCACCGGCCCCGTATCGGCGTCGTTGCGCGGCGGCCAAGCCGAGAGGTGAAATGCGATGTACTTCTTAAAATCCATCGCCGTCGTCACGAGGCCACCCATCGCGCCATAGACGCCATCCGGCTCGAGTCGCTCTGGGCTCCACGCGCCTTTTTCCCAGCGGTAGCCGAGGGCGAGGCGGTCGGCCGGGACGTCCTTGGGGTCCCACTTCGTGTCCTTCATGCCGAGGGGCGTGAGGATTTCGCGCGTGATATACTGTTGGTAAGGCACGCCGGAGGCGTTGCTGATGATGCGACCGAGCAGCGCGAAGTTGAGATTGCTGTACTCGTACGCGACCCCGGGCGCGCTCGACATCGAGATGCCGCGCGCGAGAAAGGCGTTGAACTGTTTTTCCGTGATGCCGAGTTGCCGATCTCCCCATGGATTATCTTCGGGAAACCCGGCCGCCATCCCGAGGAGGTGGCGGATGGTGATGGGCGGCGAATCGCTGGTGAGCGCCTTGATGCCCTGAAACTCCGGCAGGTGCTGCGCGACCTCATCGTCGAGCCCGAGCTTGCCCTCATCACGGAGCTTGAGGATCGCCATCGCCGTAAAGCTCTTCGACATCGAGGCGATGCGGAAGCCGGTGTCGGTGGTGACGAGCGTTTTCTTTTCCACGTTGGCGACGCCGAGGGTATAGCTCAACACGAGGCGCCCATCGAGCACGACGCCCCACACTAGCCCGGGGGCATTGCGCTCCGCCGCAAAGGTCTTGAAGACCTGGTTCATCTCCAGCGCTACGGACATGACCTTCTTCTCGCGCTCCTCCGTCGTCTCCTCGAAACGCGGCGGCGCATAATCCTGCGCATGGAGGAGAGGAGCCGAGACCGGCGCGAGGGCGAGGAGGGAGAGCGCGGCGAGGAAGAGCGAGGGGCGGAAAGGCATGGGGAAAAAGAGTGCGATGAGAGCAGTCGATTGGAAATGAGGCGGAGAAGTGACGATGGACGATTTCAATCTTGGGTCACAGAGGGCACAAAGCCGAGCCACAGAGAACACGGAGAAAGGCAGCGGGATTTTGAAACACGTTTGGTCGTCGCACTTTTGGTGCCACCAAGAACCTCAGGCCGTAAAATCCCGGCCCTTTTGCGAGTCTCTGTCTTCCTCTGTGCCTCTCTGTGGCTCGGCTCTGTGTCCTCTGTGACCATCTGCCTTTCTAAGCCAACGCCCGATCACTTTGCGGCCGGAGCCGCGGGCGGCGGATTCTTGCAGGACTGATAAGCGAGAAATTTCCACTGCCCCTTCTCCTCACGGAAGACGGCGAGGTAATTGACATCGAGATCGTTGTCCTTGCCACCCGAAACGACGTGGAACAGCGCCCGGCCCGTCATCATCGCGACGCCGGGGGCGACGACGGAGAAACTGCGCTCCTTGTATTCAAACTTGGAATACACCGTGGCCTTCGTGACCAGCGCCTCGATGTACGAAGCCTTGGTATCGATCTTGCCGCTGGAGTGCGCATAGCGCAGCTCGTCGGAGAAGACGGCATTAAGCCGCGCCTTGTCGGCCGCCTGCGTGGCCGCAAGACGCTCGTCGTCGAGCTTGGTGAGCGCGGCGATGACGGCAGATTTATCAGCACCGAAAAGCGGCGCGACAAAGGCGAGAGCAAGGAAAGTGAGGAGGGTACGGAGGTGCATGGGAAAGGAGGGGTACTGGCGGCAAGATGAAGCGGGCCCACCGAGGCAGTCGAGCTTGTAGCGAGGAGCGGCTTGTGCCGAAGTGCAGAGATGAAACTACGGCTGATTGCCGCGGCTGTCTACGGGCTCTTATTTCTTACGTTTTTGCTAGGCGGGACGATACTCGCGAAACCGGCGAGCGGTTTCGCCTTGGGCCTCAAAAGCCGAAGCGAATTGTACGTCTCAGGCTATGTGGTGCAATCGGAGATACTAACCTTGAAACGCGGCGAGAAAATCACGCTGAAAGAGGCGATCGAGCGCGCAGGGGGACTTCATCGGTTTGGCTCAAAAAAACCTCTATCAACCATATCGACAACAATGGCGAGGAACAGCTGTTTGCGAAGGACCTTAGCAACGCTGACGACGCTATATTTTTAGTCGAAGCCGGCGATCAAATCACGGTACCTTTTGGCCAAGCTGAAGCAGTAGCGAATCAAAAGGCTAGCGGACACTTGCAGGTCCAAGGCCAGGTAAAAAGGTCCGGCGTACAGCAATTGAGGAAGGACGAACAAATCACGCTGGAGGAAGCGGTCCAACGTGCGGGGGGCTTCGACCAAGCTGCTTCTAAAAGAATCCGGGTGACACGCTTCGACGCAAATAAGAACGAGTACCACAGTCTAACCAAAGACCTCCGCGAGAAAGACTCTGAAGATGCCAAATTTTTGGTCGAAGCAGGCGAGGAAGTCTTCGCGATCGAAAAAGGAGATGCAGCGGCGGTGGAAAGAAAGACCAGAGGTGAGTTCTTGATTACTGGTTTTATCGGATTCCCTGGAGCGAAAGTGTTGGTCAAAAATAAAAATATTACGCTGGAAGAAGCCATCAATTGGGCCGGCGGATTTAGCATTGTCGCGAGCAGGAAAGTCCAAATACGTCGCGTCGACGCTAACGGAGAAGTTCAGCTGTTTCGGAAATACCTGCGCGGCCAAACCGAAGACGGCAAATTCTTAGTCGAGGCTGGCGATTTGGTCTACGTGGAGGAGATTATCGACTAAGCTTCGGCTGAGTTTTCGTTTGTTTTCCTCGCCCTCCGGCGCGAGAGTAACCGGATGCCAGACCGATCTTCCCCTGCGGCGTTGCGCCGTTTATTCGATGAAGTCGGCACCGTGGATAGCGTCGGTGTCGAGGAGCGCGTGGCCAAGTACACCACCCGTTCGATCAAGAAGTCCTCCAAGCTCTGGGGCCTCAAGCTCGCGGCCTCCATGGTCGATCTCACGACCCTCGAGGGCAAGGACACCCCGGGCAAGGTCGCCTCGCTCTGTCAGAAAGCGCTCCAGCCGCACGACCCCGAGCTGGGCGTGCCGCAGGTGGCGGCGGTGTGCGTCTACCCCTCGATGGTGAAGCACGCGCGCAAGGCCCTCGGTAGCGACACCGCGGTGCGCATCGCCTCGGTGGCGACCGCCTTTCCGAGCGGGCAAGCCCCGCTCAGCACACGCCTCGCGGAAGTGAGGGCGGCCGTGGGCGACGGCGCGGATGAGATCGACATGGTGATCAATCGCGGCGCGTTTCTCGCCGGCGAATTTGGCGAGATGCAGGATGAGATCGCGGCGGTCGTCGAGGCCTGCGGCGACGCGACACTCAAGGTCATCCTCGAGGTCAGCGAACTCGAGACCTACGACAATATCCGCGCCGCCTCGTTTCTCGCGATGCGCGTGATTCGCGAAAACGATTTCATCAAGACGAGCACGGGCAAGACCTCGCTCAACGCCACGCTCGGCAACAACCAGGTGATGATCGAGGCCATCCGCGACTACTACCTCGACACCGGCATCGCCATCGCGATGAAGCCCGCCGGCGGCATCCGCACCGCGAAGCAATCGCTGCACTTCCTCACCGCCGTCAAAGAAACCCTCGGCGACGCCTGGCTCAACAACACGCGCTACCGCTTCGGCGCCAGCTCGCTCCTCAACGATCTCGTCCGCCAAATCGAAAAGGAAAGAACCGGCGCCTACCAAGCCCCCTACTACTTCAGCGAAGCCGCCGAATCGTACTAACGTTCATTCGATCCCAAGTCTCTTTAACCACAGATGGACACAGATGAACACAGATCCAGAAGGATCGCGGCATCGGCGCCAGCCCGGTGCGCCACTCCTTCGTCTTCGCTTCCGCGCCTGATCGTTCCCTCACCTTCGCGACTCTTCGCGCCCTTCGCGGTTCAGCTCTGTCCGGGTCTGAATCTGTGTTCATCCGTGTCCATCTGTGGCTCCTCCTTCGTTCCTTCGTCCGCCTGTCTCTTTTTCTAAATGCCCACCGCCGCAAAAAAATCCCCGCGTCCCGCGACCACGCGCCCGGGCCGTCCCGCCCCTGAGCTGATCTTTGGCGATCTCTGGGAGTTCGATCCCGCGCCCGAGACGGCCGATCCCAAGCTCAAACCGCGCTACGAGCTGTTCATCAACGGGAAATTCGTCGCGCCGAAGTCGGGCAAGTATTTCGACTCCATCAATCCCGCCAACGAGCAGAAGCTCTGCGAAATCGCCCTCGCCTCACCCGCCGATGTCGACGCCGCGTACCAAGCCGCCAAGGCCGCGTACGACACCGTGTGGAGCAAGCTGCCGGGCCGCGAGCGCGCCAAGTATCTCTTCCGCATCGCGCGCCTGCTGCAGGACCGCGCCCGTGAGTTTGCCGTGGCGGAGACGCTCGACGGTGGCAAGCCCATCAAAGAGTCGCGCGATTTTGACGTGCCGATGGCCGCCGCGCATTTCTTTTATCACGCCGGCTGGGCCGACAAGCTCGACTACGTCGCGCCGGGCAAACGCGTTGCGCCGCTCGGCGTCGTCGGCCAGGTGATCCCGTGGAATTTCCCGCTGCTCATGCTCGCGTGGAAAATCGCCCCCGCCCTCGCGATGGGCAACACGGTCGTGCTGAAGCCCGCCGAGACCACCTCAATCACGTGCCTCAAGTTCGCCGAGATTTTGCAGGACGCCGGTCTTCCCCCGGGCGTGGTGAATTTTGTCACGGGCGCGGGTGAAGTCGGCGCGGCCGTCATGGGCCACGCGATCCCCGCCAAGGTCGCCTTCACCGGTTCCACCGAAGTCGGCAAGATCATCATGCGCTCACTCGCGGGCACCGATAAAAAGATGACGATGGAGCTCGGCGGCAAGGCGGCCAACATCGTCTTCGACGACGCCCCGCTCGACCAAGCCGTCGAGGGCATCGTCAACGGCATCTTCTTCAACCAGGGCCACGTGTGCTGCGCCGGTTCGCGCCTGCTCGTCCACGAGCCCGTCGCCGAGCAGGTCATCGCCAAGCTCAAGAATCGCATCAAGGTCCTGCGCGTCGGCGACCCCATCGACAAGAACACCGACGTCGGTGCGATCAATTCGCGCGAGCAGCTCAAGAAGATCACCGAACTCGTCGACAGCGGCGTGAAGGAAGGCGCGGAGATATTTCAACCGTCGTGCAAGCTCCCGACCAAGGGCTTCTATTTCCGCCCGACGATCTTCTCCGGCGTGAGCATGAGCCACCGCATCGCGCGCGAGGAAATCTTCGGCCCCGTACTCAGCATCCTCACCTTCCGCACCGTCGAGGAGGCCATCGAGAAAGCCAACAACACCGCCTACGGCCTGAGCGCCGGCGTCTGGACCGACAAGGGTTCCCGCATCCTCAAGCTGAGCGTCGAACTAAAAGCCGGCGTGGTCTGGGCCAACACGTACAATAAATTCGATCCCACGTCGCCCTTCGGCGGCTACAAAGAAAGCGGCTTCGGCCGCGAAGGCGGCCGCCAGGGCCTGCTGGATTACTGTAAACTCGTCTAAGACATGCAGACGGTTGAACCACGAATGGACACGAATGAACACGAAGCCGAACAATGGCTTCATGGTAAACTCGTGTACGCCGTCGTGGGGTGCGCCATGGAGGTCATTCGAGAAATCGGTCATGGACTGCACGAGAAGCCGTACGAAAACGCTTTGGCGGTGGAGTTCAGCCTGCGGAAAATTCCCTTCGATCAACAACGCCGCTTTCCGGTCATCTACAAGGGCGTGCAAATCGGAGAATTCGTGCCCGACTTACTCGTCGCTGAATCGGTGATCGTGGACACCAAGGTTATCGACCGCATCACCGACGTGGAACGCGGCCAGATGCTGAACTATCTCCGGATATCCAAGCTTCGCGTGGGTGTGATTCTAAACTTCAAGAAATCCAAACTGGAATGGGAGCGAGTTGTTCTCTGACCCGTTCGTGTTCATTCGTGTCCATTCGTGGTTAAAAATCCGTGGTTCAAAAATCTGAGTAGTTTTAATTTTCCATGACTCGTCTTCCCATCACCAAAACCCCGAAGGTTTACGTCGGCGGCGCGTTTATCCGCTCCGAGAGCGCGCGCGTGTATCCACTGAAAGATGCCGCGGGAAATTTCTACGCGAATATCCCGCAGTGCACGCGCAAGGATCTGCGCAACGCCGTAGAGGCCGCCGCTAAGGCCGGCCCCGGTTGGGCGAAACGCACGGCGTACAATCGCGGACAGATCATCTACCGTCTCGGCGAGATGATCGAGGCGCGCGCGGGTGAGCTGGCCGAGGCGCTCGCGCTCGGTGGCGCGGCGAAAGCCGCCGCGGCGCGCGAAGTCGCCGCCACCGTCGACCGCCTGATCTACTACGCCGGCTGGGCCGACAAGTACGAGCAGGTGCTCGGCAATGTGAACCCCGTGGCCTCGCCGCATTTCAATTTCACCGTCACCGAGCCCATGGGCATCGTCGGCGTGCTCGCGCCGGAGGAGACGCCGCTGCTCGCGCTCGTCTCGCTCGTCGCACCGGTGATCACGAGCGGCAACACCGTGGTCGCGCTCGCCTCCACGTCACAACCGTACCCCGCCATCCTCCTCGGGGAGATGCTCGCGACGAGCGATCTCCCGGGCGGCGTCGTCAATCTCCTCACCGGTTACCGCAAGGAAATGGTGCCCACCTTTGCGACCCACACGCACCTGCGCGCCCTCAGCGGCGTGGCCAGTGCCGACGAGCGCAAAGCCCTCGCCCTGGGCGCCGCCGATAGCGTCAAGCGCCTGCACCTCATCAAGGCCGAGGAGCAGCCCGACTGGTTCGCCGACAGCGCGCAAAGCCTCTACGCGATCCGCGACACCGTAGAATTCAAGACCACGTGGCATCCGATCGGCGTATGAAGATCGCTGCGTTAATGTAGGGGCGTCGCTCGTCGACGCCCGCGGACTACGGACGGACTCCCACCACGCATTCAACGTGAAACCAATGGAGATGCCCCATCCCCAGCGTCGAACGGAGGAACTCCATAAAGGCCGAATCTCCGTTCCAGAAGCCCGCTATTTCGTGACGCTTGTCACTCAGCGTCGCGAGTCCTGGCTGGCAGACCCCGTTGCGGCAAAAGCGTTGCAATCAACCCTGATCGCGTGGCACGACGAACGCGACGGAGCGATTCTGGCTGCAACGATCATGCCCGACCACGCTCATATTTTGTTTCAGCTCGGCCACGGCCTAACCGTCGGCCAATGCGTGGCGCGGTGGAAAACATCCGCTCGAAAAGCCATCGCCTACCATCACGATTGGCTGCGCGACTTCTACGAGCATCATCTACGGCCCAATGAACCCATTGAGGATTACGCGCTCTATATCTTCCTAAATCCATATCGGGCGCGTCTGATTCCACCTGACCTAGTCTGGCCGTGGTGGTTGAGCCCGAATCCGACGCAATTTCTTTTTTCCGCGATGCTCGGCGACTCGGGCGCGCCACCTGCGGAATGGATTGGCTGGCCCGCAGAGAAATTTTCACATCTCGCCACCGGCGAATGAATCCGAAACTCGACCGGGTCTATTGTAGGGCGTCGCTTGACGATGCCCGTCGTGAACCAATCCCACCGGCCTATTCCGCCGATTCAATCGCTAGCCGATCTCCGTCCTCATTCCGCGGGCGTCGTCAAGCGACGCCCCTACAGGAATTCCCGACCGCGCTCACTTCCCTGGCCGCTTCCAGTGCTCGTTGTCGACGTGGGCAGTCGTCATGATTTCGGCTATACGAGCAGCCACCTTGGGATTTTTTTCCGCGACATTGGTCTTTTCGGCGAGATCGGTAGTCAGGTCGTAGAGCTCGAGCGGCGCGGTGGGCTGGAGGCGGAGGCCTTTCCAGTGGCCTTCAAGGAGGACGGCTTGGGCGAAGCCTTTTTCGTAGAACTCCCAGTACAGGTAATCGTGCTTCGTCTGCTTTCCCTTGCCGAGTAGCTCCGGCACGATGCTCACGCTGTCGAGGGTCTGAGGCGCGGGCGTCTTGCCGCCGGCGAATTCCGCGAACGTGTTCATCAGGTCGCCAAAGTAGCCGACGTGCGATGAGACTTTTCCTGCGGCAACGCGGCCGGGCCAGCGGGCGATCATGGGGACGCGGATGCCGCCGTCGGTGAGGTTGCGCTTAATGCCGGTCAGAGGGCCGCTCGCGCCAAAGGTCGCGGGGTCGTAGTGGGGGCCGCCTTCCTTGTGCGGGCCATTGTCGCTGGAGAAGAGGACGAGGGTGTTTTCGTCGAGGCCGAGTTTTTTGAGCTGCGCCATGATCTCGCCAATATGGGTGTCCATCCGCGTGATCATCGCGGCCTGGCCTTTTTGCGCATCGGTCCAGGGTTTGTCTTTATAGATGCCGTAGTCGGGGACTTCCTGGCCGTCGCCGAGGGCGCGGGAGCGCTCGTTGTTGGCGTGCGGGACGGTGAGGGCGAGGTAGAGGAAAAACGGCTGCGCTTCACTGCGCGTGATGAAGTCGCGCGCTTCGTCGAAGAAGAGATCGTTGGCGTAGGCGACGCGCTTGGTGGCGTAGCCGGTGCCTTCCACTTTGCCGAGTTGCGTGAGATCGTTGGGCAGCAGGACGCGCTCGCCGTTGCGCCAGAGGAAGCTGGGGAAGTGGTTGTGCGCGTGCGTCTGATTCACGAAGCCGTACATATAATCGAAGCCGTGCTTCAGCGGGTCGCCCGTGCTGCCAAATTCGCCGAGGCCCCATTTGCCGATCAGGGCCGTGGCGTAGCCGGCCTTTTTGAGCACCGTGGCAACGGTGGTGTCGTCAGCGCGGAGGGTCTGCGACGCATAACCGCTGGCGGCGCCCTCGGCGGCGTTGCCGCGCACCGTCGTGTGGCCCATGTGCTGGCCGGTCATGAGCACGCTGCGTGAGGGCGCGCACACGGTGTTGCCCGCGTAGAATTGCGTGAAGCGCATGCCCTCGGCGGCGAGCTTGTCGAGCTGGGGCGTCTGAATGGTCTTCTGGCCGTAGCTGCCGAGTTCGCCGTAACCGAGGTCGTCGGCGAGGATGAAGATGATATTGGGTTTCGTGGCGACTTGGCCCGCAGACGTTCGAATGGGCGCGGTAGACTGAACGCAGGCGGTGGCCAAGAGGGTCATCGACAGAAGCACGAAACGAAAAACGCCGGGTGAAATCGTCATGGGGCTGGAGCCAGCGTTGCGCCCCCTCGCAGGCAACGGAAGAAAAAATCGGGCGCGCTTGTGCCGGACAGTGGGGTCGGCCATGCTGCGAAAATTATGCGAGCCTACCCCCTGCTCCGTTTTCTTGTGCTGGCCTTGGTCGTGGCGCTCGTGCGCTGCCTAGCCGCTGATGCCTCTATCACCGTCGCGAAGGATCAAGTCTACCGCGGCTGGAAGGATGCGATCATTGTGCGCAATGGCCTGGTGGAGGCCGTCATCGTGCCCTCGGCGGGTCGCGTAATGCAATTCCGCTTCGTCGGCGAGACCGAGGGGCCGCTCTGGGAAAATGCCGCGCTCGCGGGCCAGCCCATGCCCGCCGATCCGTGGAAGGCCTCGCACGGCAGCTTTGGCGGCGACAAAACTTGGCCCTCGCCGCAGTCCGCGTGGAACTGGCCGCCGCCGGATGTCTTCGACGCGGCGGCGCTCACGGCCAAAGTGAACGCCGATCACTCCATCACGCTCACCTCGCCGGTGAGCCCGCGCTTCGGCCTGCGTACGGTGCGGCGTATCGCCCTCGATCCGAAAGCGGCGGTGATGCGCATCGAGACGACGTATGAAAAAACCGCCGGCGAGCCAGTGGGTGTCGGCGTGTGGGTGATCACGCAGTGCCGCGAACCGGAGGCGATCTTTGTGCCGGTGCCGAAGAATTCGCAGTTTGCGAAAGGCTATGCGCCGACGTGGAAGGGGCCGGAGAAATTTCTCCAGCGCGAGACCGACTGGCTGCGCATCACGCGCAACCCCGCCGGTCCCGACAAGACGGGCAACGACGGCTCGTGCCTCATCTGGGCCGGTCGCAGCCAGCTCCTCTGCATCGACATCCCGCGCGTCCCCGGCGGCGACTACGCCCATGCCGGCTGCAGCGTGGAGGTCTATACCAATCCCGATCCCGTGCCGTATGTGGAGCTCGAAACCCTGGGGCCGCGCAAGACGCTCAAGGTCGGAGAAAGCTTGAGCGCCACGAACACGTATCGGCTCGCGCGGCGGACCTCCGCCCCGCTCGAGCAGGACGTGCGCGCGCTGATGAAGCAGTAAGCGAGGCTTGGCTAAAATGAATCGCACCATGCGCGAATCACTTCGGCTGCAAGGCGTGCAGGCGCCCATCATCCCCGTAGTGGCGGATTGGATACGGTCGCGGCCCGGCACGATCTCGCTGGGCCAGGGCGTGGTCAACTACGGCCCGCCGCCTGCCGCGTTGGAGCAGATCGCGCCCTTCCTGGCCGATCCCGCGAATCACAAGTACCAGTCCGTCGTCGGCATCCCGTCGCTGGTGGCGGCTATCGAGCAAAAACTCGCGGCGGAAAATGGCGTGCACGTCGGCGCGGAGAGCCGCGTCGTGGTGACGGCGGGCGGCAACATGGGCTTTCTCAATGCGCTCCTCGCCATTGCCGATCCCGGCGACGAGGTGATCTTGCCCACGCCGTATTACTTCAATCACGAGATGGCCATCGTGATGGCGAGTTGCCGTCCGGTGCTGGTGCCGACGGATGCTAATTACCAACTCGACGTCACGGCGCTGCGGGCGGCAATCACGCCGCGCACTCGGGCGATCGTGACAGTGTCGCCGAATAATCCGACGGGCGCGATCTACCCCGCCGCCGTACTCCGCGAGGTCAACCGCCTCTGCGCCGAGCGCGGGCTCTGGCACATCCACGATGAGGCGTATGAATATTTCACCTACGACGGCGCGGAGCATTTTTCGCCAGCCTCGGACCCGGGCGCGGTGGCGCATACGATCTCGCTGTTTTCATTGTCGAAGGCGTACGGCTTCGCAAGCTGGCGCATCGGCTGGATGGTGATCCCGGCGGCGCTGGAGAGCGCGGTGCGAAAGATTCAGGATACGAATATCATCTGCCCGGCGGTGATCACCCAACAGGTGGCGCTCGGCGCGCTGCGCGTGGGACGGAAATACACCGACGACAAACTGTGCGCGCTCGCGGCGGTACGGGCTCAAGTGCGAGACAAACTCGCGGCGGTGCCGGGCTGCACCGTGCCGCAGGCGGATGGCGCGTTTTACTTTTTCATCCGGCTCGCGACCGAGCGGTCTTCGCTCGAGATCGCGGAGAGGCTGGTGCGCGAGCACGGCGTGGCGGTGATTCCGGGAAGTGCATTCGGCGTCGGCCCCGCGGACGGTTGCCACCTGCGGGTCGCGTATGCGGCGCTGCCCGAGGCCGCGATTTTGGAGGGCGTGGAGCGACTGGTGACGGGCCTGCGGGGACTGCTCTGAGTGGCGCGGCCCCCGCTGGAGGACTCCGGTTGTGGGCGGGGTGCCCTCACCCCGCGGGAAAGAGGCCAGGATGCCAGGCATTCGAAGGTCATGCCTCGCGGGGTGAGGGCACCCCGCCCACAGCCACGAAAAGACTCACCGCTTGGCCGCGCCCTTTGCCAATGCCACCCACCACACCCCGGCGATGAAGAGCGCTTGAAACGGCAGGCGCCACCACAGGACGGCGGGCGAAAAATCGTAGCCCGGCATCTTGCCCTGGAGAGCGAGGTGGAGATTGGCGGGGAAGATCGCGATGAGCAGCGCGATGAGGCCCCAGCCGGCGAGGCGGCGCGCCCAGAGCCACGGCACGAGCAGCCCGAGTCCGCCGAGGATTTCGGCGGCACCGCTGATTTGATTCATCAGCTCGGGCTTGGGTATCCACGGCGGCATCATGCCGAGGTAGGTGGCGGGGTCGCGAAAGTGATTCGCACCCGCGACGATGAAGAACACGCCCAGCAACCAACGGAGTGTAATGCGCACGGCACCTATATGATCTGCGTTTGCGCGGCGGCGCCACCAAAGAGTTCGCGCAGGGTCGTCCAGGCTTTGCGCATTCCGGCATCGCGGATGCCACCGCCCATCAGGTACGCGCGCACGAGCACCGCTTCGTGGCCGCGATAGCGAGGCGGCAGGAGCAAAATCGTCTCCTCGCCCGCCAAGACCGTGGAGAAAAAGAAACCGCGGCCCACCGCGAGGGCGGTGCGCTCCGGCACGATGGCGCGGCGCTCAGGCAGCCACGGCCACGGCCGATAATAAAACTCCAAGCCGCCCCCGCTGCGCATTACCAGGCGGCCCAGCGCGCGGATCGGCACACCTGCGAGCTTCGGGCCGGCGAACATCGGGTTGTCGTTTTCGCGGGGCGAAAATCGCCCGCTGCGACGCGTGGCGAAGTCCCAGCAAAAGATGGAGCCGAAAACCGTCAGGCGGTACGCCCACCCGGCGAGCAGCCACGCGACCGAGATCACTACGACGGAGAGCGCCGCTCCCAGCCAGGGATTCACAATAGCGCCCAGCGCAATGAGGCCCAGCAGGCCTGTTCGCATCGCCTTCAGCGCCGCATCGATGGCGCCCCACGGACTGAGGAGGATCAATACTTGGAGCGCGTGCGACGCCATCCATACGACGGCAAACACCGCGAGGCCCAAGAGGATCGTGAGCGCCGACACCACCCACGCGAACTCGGTCGAGCCGAGCGAGAGCATCGCGAGCCCATCGGGTCCGAACGCCGGACTCGCCGAGACCGTCTTCGCGTCGTCGACCACTTTCGAAAACCCTTCTAGCACGAAGGGAACCACCGCACCGGCGGCGACGAGCGCGCTGAGTTTGTTTTCGATGGTCTCGAGTACATCGAGGGGCTTCTTCAGGCCGGGTGCCAGCGTGGTGCCCATCGCGTCCTTGGCGGCACAAAGTCCCACGATGAGAAGGGCCGGCAGCCAAAACTGCATTTTTGCAAACCATGGCAACTTCGCCCGCGCGGCCCCGTCCTCCGCTTGGAACCATTGATATGCGCCATACGCTCCCGTGCCCAATAACGGCGAAATCGCAATCCCCGTCACCGTCGAGATCGTGGCCGCAATGGCTGACGACGGAGAGTGGTCGGGTGTCGCCGCCGCAGCCGAAAAACGACTCGCGGCCGATGCAAATGGCACGACCACGAGCGCACTAATGAAAGTGAATAACAATAACGAAGCGACGCGTTTCACTTTGGGGTTATAGTGAGCAACTACAGCTTGAAAACACCCTCTGACACCCTCTTCTTTAATAAAGATGAATGGGGCATGACGCACAGGTCTGGTACATGGGTACGGCCTTTCTGCAAAAAATAACCATTCGCAATTTGGTGCTTCCCATCAGGGGTTTCCTGTCCCATCCCTAGGAAGGAAATCCCCCGCTACCCGGGAATTTTCCTCGCTCATGACCGGAGCCGTACCCCTACCCCGTCCGAAATCTTCGCGCTTTGTCGCCTACACGTTCCTCGTGCTGGCCGCGCTGCCCGTCGTCTACATCGCCCTGCGGGCCATCGCCGCGAGCCGTAATATCGTCTTCTGGGACGAGTTTGATACAGCGCTCGATCTGATCATCCGCCTTAATGCCGGCGCAGACGTAACGGAGGTCTTGAGCCGCTTTTTTGCAGTGTGCAACGAGCACCGGATGCTGACTAGCCGGCTATTGTTTGCAGTGAGTTATTGGCTCACGGGAACGGTGAATTTTCACGTCATTGGAGCGATCGGAAACCTCTTCATTGTCGGCGCGTGCGCGATTCTGGTCGTGACCGCAAAGACCAAAGAACGCCGCGTGCGGCTGGGGGTGGTGCTGGCGTTTGTGATTTTCCAACTCGAGAGCTTCGAAAACTTCCTCTGGTCCGGGGCCTCGATCGATCACTTCCAAGTCGTCATGCTCGCCATCGCGGCCATCGCCGCGCTCTCGCTCGGCTCGCGCCCGGGCGTGTGGGGCGGCGGGCTGCTCGCTTTCCTCGCCACCTTCACGCTCGCGCATGGCAGCCTCGTGTGGCCGGTCGGCGCCGTCCTGCTCGCACACCAGCGGCGGTGGCGGCATCTCGCGCTATGGGTCGGTCTCGCGGTGATCGTGATGGCGGCTTTTATCAATGGCTTTCAGATCAATCCCAATCACCGGATCGACGATTTCTCGGCGGTCGGTTTGATGCGGCTCGGGCACTACTGGCTCGCACTCCTCGGCGGGCCGGCGACGTTTGGCGAAATCGGCTTCGCTCCGGTCGCCGGCTTAGTGTTGCTCGCCCTGATCGGGATTTTGGGCGCGAGCGGAGCCTATAGGCGCGAGCCGGTGATGTTTTCCACAGTGCTCTTCACGGTCGGAGCATTGGGCCTCGTCGCCCTCGGTCGCACGGAGGTATCGGGCGGGCAGATCCTCTCACGCTACATGATCTTGGGCTGCCTCGCCTGGGGCGGCGTGATCTTCATGCTGTTGGAGCGCTGGTCCCCCGCGGAGAAGCCCTATCAGCTGCTCGCGTGGACGCTGCCCGCGCTGGTGGCCTTCAATGTCACGGCGAACGCTAAATTCATCGAGCCCGCCGAGGGCTACTCCGAGGCGCGCGATCGCGCCGCCCTCCGCTACAAGCAGTACGGCGATGTCGACGGCCATGGACAGGTGAGCCTCCATCCGCAGGAGGGTCACGCACAGAAGCTGCTCGCGATGGCGGGCAAGCAGGGCATTTACCGGCTCCCGTATTTGTGCGCGCAGGTGGAGTTTCCTCAGGCCAAGCCCAGCACACGCATGATCACCTATGTCGATGAAAAGACCATCAGCCCCAAGGCCGTCTACCTCGGCGGCTGGGCGATGATCCCCAACCAAGTTTCCCGGCGTGGGACGGTGCGCGTACTTCTCTGCTCGAAGACGCAGCAACTCGCGTTTTCCACGGTCACGCTCCAGCGGCCCGACGTCGCCAAGGCCTACAACGAGCCGCGCTGGCGCCTCTCCGGTTTCCGTTTCGTGGTGCCCCGCGAGCAAATCCCGGCCGATGATTTTCAGATCGGCCTCGAAATCGAGAGCGGCGGCAAATCTGAATTTATCATGACGGATCAGTGGCTTCACCTCGCCAGTCCCGATTCATCGGAGCCCTGGCGGGCAAACAACTCCTGAGCCGGCCATTCGCGTAGTGCTTCCTTAGTTAAGTTCCACTTCCCCCATGTCTCTTGCCACGCCTTCGCCGGCGGAGTCGGCTACTGCCTGCGCCAGTCCCAAGCTCCGCCGTGGTTCACCTCTCGCGCTGAATCGCTTTTTTCGCCCGACGTTTTCCATCCGCGCCCGGCTCGCCGTCTTCGTCATTCTCTCGCTCCTTCCGGTCGCGTACATCATCGGGCGGGCGGTGGAGGCCAGCAGCAACATCGTCTATTGGGACGAATTCAACACCGCGCTCGCCCTCGTGCTGCGGCTCGACGAGGGGACGACGGTGTCGCAATTCCTCGACCAGCTCTTCGCCCTCGACAACGAGCACCGCATGGTCACGAGCCGGCTGCTCTTTGCGCTGAATTACTGGGTGACCGGCACGGTGAACTTCAAGGCCGTGAGCGTAATCGGCAACAGCTGCCTGCTCGCGCTCTGCGTGGTACTGATCATGAGCGCCCAGACCACGCTGCGCCGCGTGCGCCTCGGCGTGGTGCTCGCGTTTGTCCTCTTTCAACTCGCGCAATATGAGAGCTTCCTGTGGTCGGGTTCGTCCATCGATCATTTTCAAGTGGTGCTTCTCGCCGGCGGTGCGGTGGTCGCACTCGCGCGCAAGACGCGTGCGGGTTGGCTGGGCGCCGGGCTGCTCGCGCTGCTCGCCACGTTTACGCTCGCGCACGGTCTCGCGGTCTGGCCCGTCGGTGCGGTGATGCTGTGGCGCGCGCGGCAATGGCCCCGGCTCGCCGGTTGGTGCGCCCTGGGCGCGCTGGCTGCAGCGGGCTTCTTCGCGGGCTTTCAAGTGAATCCCGGCCATCACGTCGGCGAGCTGTCGTTCGACCGGCTCGACGATATTCTGCGCTACTGGCTCACGCTCGTCGGCATGCCGGTCGCATTTGGGCAGGCTGCCTTTGCGCCATGGCTCGGCGTGGCGCTGCTGGGAGCCTTTGGCGGGCTGATCAAGCAAGGCGTGGCGCGGCGCGAGGCAGTCGCGTTTTACTTTACGGTCTATGCCTTGGTCGCGCTGGCACTCATCGCGTTTGGTCGCGCGGCCGTGGCGCACGGCGAGGTGTACTCCCGCTACCTCGTGCTCGGCTCACTGGTCTGGGCGCTGGTGTTGTTCATGGCGCTGGGACGTTTCTCCGATCCGCGGCGCCCGTTGCGGCTGCTGGCGTGGAGTCTGCCAGTACTGATCGGCTTCAATCTCGCCGCCAACGTGACCTTTGCCGATGCCGCCGATACCTGGGTGGAATGCCGCGACCGCGCCGCCGCGCGCTTCAAGCAACACGGCGTCGACGGGCGCGGGCCCTTCTCGCTCTCGCCCACCCCCGAGCGGTCGACGGAATTGCTTCAAGAGGCGAGTCGGCGCGGAATCTATTTCCTGCCGCGAGTCTCGGTGCGGCGAGACTTCCCCCGGCCGCAGGTATCGAACCGCATCACCTATTTCGTCGACGAAATGACCGCCAGTACGAAGGGCATCTACGTCTCCGGCTGGGCCGCCATCCCACACGCGCTCTCCAAGCGCGGACAAATCCACCTCGTGCTGCGCTCGGAAAATAACTTCATCGTCTACTCGACGCTCAGCGAGCGTCGGCCCGATGTGGTGAAAGCCTACGCCAATCCCGCCTGGCAGCTCAGCGGTTTCCGTTTCGCGGTGGGGCGCTGGCGGCTGCCACCGGAAGAGTTCCAAGTAGGCATCCTCCTTACCGATGGCGAACGCTCCGAATATATCATGACCGAGCACCGCCTCCGGCCGTACGGTCGCGGCGAAGCGCTGCTTGCCATCGGTCAGTGACCGCGCCGAGCATCCGGCCATGTTGACCAAGGCCGAGCTCCAGCGCCTGCGTTCGTTGCGCGAAAAAAAACACCGGGAAGACCTCGGCCTCTTCGTCGTGGAGGGCGAGAAAGTCGTCGCCGAACTGATCGCGGCAAAATTTCCATTTGAAGAAATCTACGCGACCCCCGCGTGGAGCGGGAAAGGCTCCGGGGCGGCGGACAGCTCGGAAGCACGCGGAGAACCTAGCCGCCGGCCGACGATGCGGGAGATCACCCCCGAGGAGATGGCGCGGGCGAGCCACTTTCCGACGCCATCGAGCGTGCTCGCCGTCGGAAAGATCGCGCGGCGTGTGCTCGAACCCGGCGCGTTGAATCACGGCCTCACGCTCGCGCTCGATGGCGTGCAAGACGCCGGAAACGTCGGCACGCTGCTGCGACTCGCGGACTGGTTCGCCTTTGACCGTGTGGTGCTCTCGCCCGATTGCGCGGACCTGTTTCACCAAAAGGTGATCAATGCCAGCATGGGCTCGTTCGCGCGGGTGCGGGCGTACACGGCGGAGCTCGCCACTGCCCTCGCCGGCGTGAATGCGCCGGTGCTCGGCTGTGATCTGGAGGGCGAGGACGTGCACGCCCTGCCTGCACTGCGCGATGCGATTGTCGTAATCGGCAGCGAGGGCCGCGGCCTATCGGCAGGCGTGGCGATGTGTGTAACTCGCCGCGTGACCATCCCGCGCCTCGGCGGAGCGGAGTCACTGAACGCGGCCATCGCCGCGGCCATTGTGTGCGATAACTTGCGGCGCGCGCAGGCCGGAGGGTAGCCGAAAGCAGCGCCGGTCTCCGACCGGCGCAGTGGCGAGCGCGCGGTCGTCGATCCTCGGCGAAATCGAGACCTTTGCACCGACGCGAATATCCTGATGCGCGAGTCGAAGACTGGCGCTACCCCGGACGCAAAACAATCCGCTCTCCAGCGGAGCGGTTACTTCTTCTTGGCGCTGCTCTTCTTGCCGCCGCCTTCGTCGCTGTCGCCGCCGCCGCTGCCGTGCAGCATCGTGCCGGCCAGAACGCCGATGGCGAAGACGCCGAAGAAGAGCATCGCGGCGGGCGCGTGGATGGGAGATTTATCCGTGGTCCCGGCGATCGGGAAAAAGAAATTAACCTCATGCGTGTTATTCATGCCCACGTAGAGCATGATAAACAGGATGCCGAGCAGCGCCACAGTCTTGAGGACGGCTTTGAACATAATAGGCGCAACCTAGGGAGATCGCACGGCGTTTGGCGAGCACGCAGCGGACTCTGTGAGTAACAAAAATGTCTCGCCACGCGCGGCGGAGTGTTTTGCGAGCGGAGGCGCGTGGTAGAAAGGTAGCCGGCAATCGCCGAGCGCCCCCTTTAGGAGACGCAGTTGGCGCTGCGTTTTTCAGGCTCGCCCGCCCAACGGCGCCGAAAGGTCGCCGTCCACGTCGCACAGTCCCCTCAACAGGCGTATCCGGCAATTACTTCAGCCCTGCCGCTGCGGCGATATCGTCCCACGCGTAGTAGTGAAACGTGCGGTCGGTGGACATCGCGACGAAGAGGCCGCCGGGGAAACCGGGGAGCGAGACATTCGTGACGTCGCTGCCGTCGCTCTCGCGCGTGCTCACGCGGACGCTCGCGAGGAGGGGATGGTCGTGGGGTTGGCCGGACGTGCCTTCGCGGGGGAAGATGCGAAAGGTGTCGGAGGATTGATTCGAGACGAGTACGAAGCCTTTGCCGCCATCGCGCTGATAGATCGAGATGCCTTCCTGGTCTTCGGAAAAACCGGTGGTGCCGAAGAGCGCGAGTTCCTTGCCCGCTTCGGGCGCATCGGGGTCGGCGATATATTTGCGGACGCCGAATTGCTCGTCGGAGTAGTAGATGTGCCCGAGGGTGCTATCGACCGCGATGGCTTCGATTTCCTTCTTGCCGCTCCACGTGCCGAAATTGCGGACCTTGGTGCCGCGCAGCACGCCGTGGCCGTCGTCGGCGAGGCGGAGTTGCTGGAGGTAATTTTCCTTCGGCGCGCCGGTGTCGCTGCGGCTCACGACGGCGAAGACCGCGCCGTCGCGCGCCCGCGTGTAAAGCGCGATGCCCATGCACTCCCGGGCGGCCTCGCCCTCGAAAACCGGAATGCCGCCGCCATCGATGGCGACCATGTCGGGCAAACGGTAAACCCGCAGGCGGTGCGCGTAGCGCTCGGTGACGACCGCGATATCCACCTTCGCTTTGCCGAGCGGGATGTCGTACGCGATGTCGACATTATTGGGCCGCAGGAGGCCGCGCACCGTTTTGTCCCACTGCACTTTGCCATCGAGGCCGAAGACGTAGAGCGCGCCATCCGTATTCTTATCGGTGCCGATCACGAGGCTCTTCGCGGGGTCGGCGCGATTGACCCAGATCGCTGGATCGTCGGTGTCGTGTTTCGTGCGCTCGGTGATGATGCGCGGCTTCAGCGCGACGTTCTTCGCGTCGGGGTCAGCACGCACCGGGCGGACCTTTTCGACGTCGGGCTCGGCGGCGAAGACGGGGACGACGGAGGTGAAAGCGCAAAGAGCCAGCAGGACGGGCGCAGCGAATGAAAGGTGGCGGCGGGTTTTCATCAGGGAAAGATTATCAAAAAAATAGCCGGGGCGAACGCGCGTTCGCCCCGGCTGGTTAAAGGTGGGGCGCGTTATCCTTAACGCGCCGGTCAGGGCATTCGTACCTCAAGGGCGCGGTGGGTTAAGGATAGCCCGCCCTACCCTCGCTCACAGCTTCCAGCGCACGCCGAAGTTGGCGCTCCAGCCGTATTCCTCGAACTGGAGGAAGCGCGTGCGGTTCTCGCCGAAGGAGACGCGGAACGGCTCGTTGGTGAGATTGAGGACTTCGCCGAAGAGCTCGATATTTTGGTTCAGCTTGTAGTTGGTCGTGAGGTCGAGCTGGCGGAAGGTGTCGACGTAGCGGTCTTCGGCGGCGCTGGCCCCGATGGGCTCATCCTCGCGGAGTCGCGGGGTGCGATAATTCATCGCGAGGCGGACGAAGAGGCCGTACTTTTCCCAGCTCACGGCGACATTGCCGAGGCGCTTCGACTGGCCGATGAAGGGCGCGTTTTCAAAGACGCCCGAGCCGCGCAGGTAGCTCGCGCTGCTGTTGGTGAAGGTGTAGTTAGCGAAGAGGCCGAGGCCACTGAGCGGACCGGGGAGGAACGTGAACTGTTGCTGCCACGCGAGCTCGAGGCCTGAGATGTGGCCGCGAGGACCATTGACCGAGGTCGTGAGCTGATAGCCCGTGGCAGGATCGACGACGCCAGGGATCGTGGCTTGGTAGGTGAAGTTCTTGATGTCTTTGTAGAAGCCGGAGACCGACACCGTGCCGAGCGAGGCAAAGTAGTGCTCGACCGAGGCATCCCAATTGACGGATGTGAGGGCCTTGAGACCGGGGTTGCTCTCGGTGACGGTGCGGGCGTCGTCGCTCACGGAGCGGCGGAGCGCGGAGTCGGCAAAGGCGGGACGCGCGAGGCTGTTGCTCCACGAGGCGCGGAGGACGGTGCGCTTGTCGAACGTCGAGCGGAGATAGATGCCGGGCAGGAAATTATCGTAGTCGCGCGAGCGCTTGCTTGGCGTGACCACGAGCGTGCCGGCCGTGGTGCGGAGATCGTTGCCCTTGGCCTCGAAATCGGTGCGCTCGTAGCGGACGCCGGTCGAGAGATTCGTGGTGCCGAAAGTCAGACCGCCCATCACGTAAGCGGAGTAGACGTCTTCGTTGCTCGTCCAATCGTCCTGCGTGCCGGAGGCGACATCGCGGGTGCCGACAAAGGCCGAGCGGTTGTCGCTAAAGAGCTTGGTGAATGCCTCGGCATTGAAGCGCGGGCCAGTCATGAACGCGTAGTCGTCGGGCGACTGCGTCTGGGCGAGGGAGGCAAACGTGAGGGACGCGGGAGCCGCGTAGTTCACCTGCTCGCGCTCCTGGGTCTTTTCCTTGAGACGGATCTGGCCGCCAAACTTCACGAAGGCGGGAAGATCGCCCGCGACGCGCGTATCCTGGCGCGCATCGGCCCCGAAATTCCACTCGGTCTCCTTACCGGTGCCGGGGGCGCTGCGGAGGCGGTTGAACTCGGTGAAGACCGCGGGATCGTTGATCGTCGGGCCGCCGACCTGCGTGACCTTGGGCGCGTAGACGCCGGGGGCGAAAGAGTACGACCAATCGGTGCCGCGCGCGGCCTTGCGGAAGATGATGGAGTCCTCGGGTTTGCTTTCCTTGCCGAGGCTGTAGGCGGCGTGGCCCTCGAACTTCCACGGGCCGACCGTGCGCTCGCCGCCGGTGGAAAAGGCGTAGAGGTCCTGGCTCTTGGTGCGGGAGCGGAGCTGCTTGTTTTCGCGGCGCACGCCGGTGACGGTCGCGCTGACATCGTCGAGCTGAGTGACCGTGCCTTCGGAGAAGGGGATCGTCGTCACGTAGCGATTTTCGTGATCGGAGAAATATGAGTAGGTGCCGCGAACATAGTAGAGCGAGGTGGAGTCGGGCTTAAACTCGACGCCGGCATTGGCGCCATAGCGCGTGCGGGTGATCTCGTACTCGCGGTAATTGATATCCTGATTAAAGAAAGCCTGCGCCGTGGAGCCGGGGACCGGGCGGAGCACCCAGGGATTCGATACCTCGAAGTTATCAGAGCCGAAGCGGCGGCCCTGCCACGTGGGCGAGAAGATCACGCCAACGGTGCCGTTGTTGAACACGTCGGAGTAAGTGGCGTTGTACTTCCCGCTGAGGCGGTCGCGGAGATTGTTGTACTGGCCCTGCGCGGAGAGTTGGAGCTGGCGGCCCTGCGCGTCGAAGGGGCTGCGGGTCTTCATGTTGATGCGGCCACCGAGACCGTCGACGTCTTGGTCGGGCGTGGGGACCTTGGTCACTTCCACGGCGCCAAGCGCATCGGTGGGGAGAACGTCGAGAGCGACGGTGCGGCTGCCGCGCTCGGGCGAGGCGACGGCCACGCCGTTGAGCTGCGTGCTGTTGAGATCGGGCCGAATGCCGCGGATGACGATGAAGCGGCCTTCACCCTGGTCGCGGTAGAGCGCGAGGCCGGGAATGCGCTGCATGGACTCTGCCGCATTCTGGTCGGGGAAGCGGCCGATGGCGTCGGCGGCGACGATATTGGTGAGCGTATCGGCGGCGCGCTGCTGATTGATCGCGCGGGCGGAGCCGACGGCATTTTCCGTGATCACCATCGCGTTGAGTTTGACGACGTCACCGTTGAAGACGCCGTCGAGCTTCGCGACCTGGCCGGCGGCGACTGTCGCCGAGGCGCGGACCGTCGCGTAGCCGACATAGTCGAACTCCACGCTCTGCGTGCCGACTGGCACATCCTGCAGCACGTAGTCGCCGACCGAATTGGTATAGGTCTCGATCTTGGTGCCCGCGACGCTCACGTGGGCGCCACCAAGCGCGAGTTTATTGCCGGAATCGGTCACGCGCCCGGCGATCTGCCCGACGGGCGACTGCGCCTGAGCTGCCACGCCCAGGGCGAGCAGGAAAACAGAGAGGAAGCGGCGAAGGGATTTCATCAGAGCGGACCGTGGTGGGACGCGCAAATGACCGTCAAGGTCACGTTCAATCCGTCACCGAATCGTCACGCTTCCGTAGCCGCCACGCAACATTCGCGCTTTTCCGTCACCTGCTGGTCACCCGCCGCAGCGCCAAGATGAGCGCAAGATTACGGGTCTGAGGAGAACCACCCGCCTGCGCATTACGGGTGGATTACGACTTCGACAGTTTCTCCGCTTCCGCTTTCCGCAGGTCACCGTAGCGCAGCGCTTCCGCGAGGTACTTATCGCACTTTTCCTTCACGTCGTCACCGCGGACGTGGGCTGGGACTTCGACCAGACTTTGATTCCGCAGTACCATAAAGGATTTATAAAACCTATAGTACGAACATATGAGCCGATTTCAGCGAGACGATTTCCCTTTTGCCTCGACGCCTCGGCGAAGTGATGTTCCCGCCGATGTCCGACTCCCCCACCCTGCTCGACCAAGCCGATGCGCTCGCGCGTTTCCGGGACGAGTTCTATTTGCCGGCAGGAAAAATCTATCTTGACGGCAATTCGCTCGGGCTGCTCTCTCGTCGGGCCGAGACGCACCTCGCGCGCGTGATGGCGGAGTGGCGCACACTCGGCATCGATGGCTGGACGGAGGCAAAGCCGCCGTGGCTGACGCTCGCAGAGACGGCGGCGGAGAAGATCGCGTCGCTCGTGGGCGCGGCGGCCGACGAGATTTGTATCAGCGGGCAAACGACGGCGAATCTCCACCAACTGCTCGCCACCCTCTACGATCCGCCGGCGGCGCGGAAAGTGATCCTCGGTGATGCGCTCAATTTCGCGTCGGACGGGTATGCATTGCAATCGCACCTGCGGCAGCGAGGGCTCGATCCCGCGGCGCACCTGCGCGTCATTCCCTCGCGCGATGGGCGCACGCTGCGACTCGACGATATGATCGAGGCTTTCGCGCAACCGGATGTGCAACTCGTCGTGCTGCCCGCCGTGGTCTTCACGAGCGGCCAGCTACTCGATGTCGCCACGCTCACGCGTAAGGCCCGCGAGCGTGGCGTGCTCATCGGCTGGGATTGCTCGCACAGCATCGGCGCGGTGCCGCACGTCTTCGGCGGCGAGGCGGGGCCGGACTTTGCTTTTTGGTGCAACTACAAATGGCTCAACGCGGGGCCGGGTGCGGTGGGCGGAATGTTTTTGCATCGGCGGCATCATGCGCGGGCGCCGGGCCTCGCGGGTTGGTGGGGCGTGCGCGCGGATCGCCGCTTCGCGATGAGTCCGCAGCATGAGCCGGCGAGCGGAGCGGCGAGCCTGCATATCGGCACGCCGCATATTCTCTCGCTCGCACCGCTACTCGGCTCGCTGGAGCTGATCGCGGAGGCGGGTGGCGTCGCGGCGCTGCGCGCGAAATCGCTCGCGCTGACGGATTTTCTGCTGGGGCGCTTCGACGCGGAACTCGCGCCGCTGGGCTTCACCGTGGCCACGCCGCGCGGACAGATCACGCGGGGCGGTCACCTCGCGCTGGCGCATCCCGAGGCATGGCGGATTTGCCAGGCGCTGAAGGCGGCGGGAGTCGTGCCGGATTTTCGCGCGCCGGATTTGATCCGGCTCGCGCCGTCCCCGCTCTACACGAGTTTCGCGGAATGCGCGGAGGCGGTCACGCGCATGCGGGAGGTCGTGGTGAGCGGGGCGTATCTGGCGTTTGGCGAAGGGCGAGGGCTAGTAACGTAATGGCGGACCACAGGGAGCAGGTGACCGAAGCACAGTCGGGCGAGCCGGAAAGTTTTGCCGCGGATTACGCCGATGGGCGCGGCTAGCGGAAGACAGGAGCCTGCTCCTAGGCGACGGTATGGCTCGAGTAGTCATCCGATAGCCCATCGCCTGCAAGCAGGCTCCTACCTTCGAGCCAACGGCTTCGATGAGTACGGCTGAGATGAAACTTCTGTTCGTTGCTCAACGAAAGGAAAGTGCGGCATTTGCTTTGCGCGAATCGGGGTTCGGCTTAGTACGTAAACTAAATTCCCCACATGCCGCTCATCGATATCACGCATCCGCTTTCCAATGCCACGGCACCCTGGCCGGGCGACACGCAGTATCAATTCGAGTATGTTTGCCGGATGCGCGATGGCGCTTCGTGCAACGTCGGGAAATTCGTCAGCGGCATCCACAGCGGGACGCACATGGATGCGCCGTATCATTACAACGAAAAGGGCATCACGATCGACCAGCTCGACCTCGATATTTTGATCGGGCCGGCGCGGGTGTTTCTCGCCCAGGGCTGCGATCCGATCACGCGCGAGGTGTTCGCGGGCCTCGACGGACGGGCCACACCGCGCGTGCTCATCCGCACCAATCACTGCGACGACAAAACCAAATTCCCCGCCCAGATCCCGACGCTCGCGCCCGATGTGCCGGCGTGGCTCGGCGAGCAGGGCGTGCGCCTCATCGGCCTCGACGTGCCCTCGGTGGACAAGGTCAACGATCCCAGCATGCGCGTGCACCATCTGCTCGATGCGGCGAATATCATCATCCTCGAAAACCTCGACCTGCGTGCGGCAGCGCCGGGCGTATACGAGTTGATCGCGATGCCGTTGAAATTAGCGGGCGCAGAGGGGTCGCCGATCCGCGCGGTGTTGCGGACGAAGTGAGCGACGGACGAAAAGTGATGGGCTATATGAACCGCGAAGTACGCGAAGTGGCGCGAAGGCGCAGTTGATGTTCGGATGGCCCAGGCGAACTCGCGGCCGAATCACTGGTGAAACAATTGAACAGGAGGGCCGGGAAGAGCGGGAAAAAGCTGCGGCCCAAAAATCGTCCTCCTTCTCGTTCTTCCCGGCCTTCCTGTTCAAAGAAGTCACTCCGGCGTAGTGGAAAATCACCTACATCGGTGCGCTGATGTCAGGAGGAATCGCCCATAGCAGGCGGCACCTTAGCCGCTGAAAAGCGGATTGGAAAACTGATGGTGATATCAACGTCTGATGCGCCGGCCGGAGACCGGCGCTACCCTGGGCGCGCTCAGCTCTTCTTCTCCGTCAGCTCATCATACGCCGTGGCGAGATTGCCGCCGAGGCGGTTGGGGAGCGGGAGGTGGTAGTCGGGGAAGCCGGGGAGGTTGGCGAGGGCCATGATCGTTTCCTTGGACTCGCCGGCGGCGATTTTCTTCGACGTGTAGTCGAGGAGGCCGCTGAGGTAGTCGCGGAAGACGAGGAGGTCGGCGCGTTTGCCGACGGGGCCGAATTTCGCGTCGGGATTGCCGTGGCCGAAGATGTAGATGGCGTCGGCCGGGTAGGTCTTGGCGGCCTCTTCGAGGACGGTGATCCAGTGCTTGATGCTGCCGCCGGAGCCGCGGTCGATCACAGGGTAGAGGCGGTTGAACATCAGGTCGCCCATGTGGACGACGTTCGCTTTTTCAAATAGCACGATGATGTCGCCGCTCGTGTGGCCGGTGCCGTGGTATTGGGCGATGATGACTTCGCCGCCGACTTCGTGGCGCCAGACTTCGGGGAAAGTGGTGTCGGCGTAGACTTGCTTGTCGAGGGTGTTGGCTTTTTCGGCGGCGGCGAACTGCAGCTTCGGGACGTTGGCGTGGGCGACGATTTTCTTGGCGATGGGCTTGAGGACGGGATTGCCGCCGGTATGGTCGCCGTGGTGGTGAGTGTTGATGACGACGTCGAAAGACTGATTGCCACGGCCTTTGATACCTTGGGCAAAGATGGCGGCGGTGTCGGGGAACTGGGTGTCGACCGCGACAAAGGCATCTTTGTTGGCCAGCCAGCCGATGCTGCCGCCGCGGCCGGTGAAGATGCCGACGTTGCGGCGCAGTTCGCGAAACTCCGTGACGGCGGGCGCCGGGGGTTGCTTGGCGGCAGCGGCGGCGGGGGCTTTCGGGGCGGGAGTTTCGGCGGCAAAAGCGTTGCGGGCCATGAGGCCGGCAGTCGCGAGGGCGGACGTGCGAACGAGGAAATCGCGGCGATTCATATCCACCGAAGTAGCACGTGCAGGGCCGGTTGACGACTCATTTTGCCATTCCGCGTCCGACGCTTCGCGGCGCGAGGGCGGCACCGGCGAGCAGCTTCGAGGCACAGGCTACCAAGGGTTTGACGAATTCCTGTAACCATTCCGCCGCCCGGCGGTTTCCCTCAGCACACCAGAACAACATGTCCCGCTCTCGTCGTGATTGCCGCCCTCTCAGAAATCTCCGTTCATCGCGCTCAGCCCGCCGCTAGCAGGCCCTCCATTCCAGTGGATTCTGTCACCGAACAACGCACCGACCACGCCTTGATGATTGCCGTCCGCGACGGCGAACTCGACGCGCTGGGAGAACTCTTCGAACGCCATCACGGCCCGCTCTTTGGCTTTCTCGTCAAGCTCACCGGCCAGCGCCCGGCCGCCGAGGACATCGCGCAGATCGTCTTTCAGCGCATGCTGAAGTACCGCCACACCTATCGCGACGACGGCAGCTTCACGGCTTGGATGTATCACCTCGCGCGCCGCTGCGCCGCCGATCATTTCCGCCGCGCCAACGCCGCCCCGCACGCCACCGATCCGGTCGATCTGCAGGACCACGCTGATGATGCGCCGCACGCCAGCGACCACGCCACCACGCGCGACGACCACGCTCTCCTGCACACCGCCCTCGCCCGCCTCGACCGCGATGACCGCGAGGTGCTGCTCCTCTCCCGGTTCCAAGAGCTCTCCTTTGCCGAGATCTCCGGCATCCTCGAGTGCTCCGCCGGCGCCGCCAAAGTCCGCGCCCACCGCGCGCTCCAAACGCTCCGCCAAATCTATTTTCAACTTCAACAACAGCGCTCCGCCTAACCTGACACCTCCGATCACCCCGCCGGCCCCCGCCCGCTACGCCTGATCGAACGCCTCAGCCGCCCGCCGCCGGAGTCTCTCAACCCTAAACTCTCCTCTCTCAACCCTTTCCGTCCGATGAACTGCCAAGCCGCCCGCGATATTTTCCCCGAGCTCCTCGACCGCCGCACTCCGGCGACCGCGCAGCCCGCGGCCCGCGCCCATCTCGCTAGCTGCCCTGATTGCCAGCGCGAGTTTTCCGCGCTCAGCCAAACCCTCTCCGCCCTCGACTCCATGCCCGCCCCCTCGCCCAGCCCGCGCCTGCGCCAAAATTTCTACGCCATGCTCGAGGAGGAAAAGCACTCCGCCGAGAGCGTGCGCGTCAACGTCGGCCGCGAGACCCGCGCCCGCCGCCTCTCTTTCTTCGCCTGGGCCATCGCGCCCTTCGCCGCCTGCGCGCTCGTCGCCTTGGGTTTCCTGCTCGGCAGCCGCCGCGCCGAAAAGACCTACTCCGCCGCAGAAATCGCTACCGCCGAGAAACTTGCCTCCCTTGAGCGCCAGCTCGGCGACATCAAGAAGCTCACCGCGATGTCCATCATCCAGCAGCAGCAGAGCAGCCCGACCAATGAGCGCCTGCAGGAAGTCCTCCTCGCTTCGAAACAGGAGCACGTCACCGACAAGGTCCTCAACGATCTCATGGCCGCCGTCGCTTGGGACCCCAGTACTAACGTCCGCCTCCGCGCTCTCGAAGCCCTTTTCCCGCACGGGGATAGCAAGCTCGTCCGCGATGGCATCCTCGCCTCCCTGCCCCGTGAGCAAAATCCTCTCGTGCAACTGGAAATGATCGACTTCGTCGCCGCCACCAAGGACCGCGCCGCCGCCCCAACCCTCGAGCAGCTCGCCAAAAACGAGGATGCCGATCGCACGGTGCGCGACGCCGCTTTCCGCGCCCTGGCCCAGCTCTGAGCCACCTCCCTTTTTCCACAACCACAACTCGATGCCCTCGAACGGGAGCCATCGTTTCACTTCAAACCAAACCCTCAGTTCTCACTCTCATGAAATCACGTCTGTTTAAGTCCCTCGCCGTGGCCGTCGCGCTCGCGTTCGGCCCGCTGAATCTCGCCCACGCCGCGGACGAAGGTTCGTCCATCAAGTTCTCCGATGCCACGAAGCCCGGCACCCTCAAGGTCCTCCTTGCCCACGGCAATCTCCGCGTCAAAGGCGCCGATGTCTCCGAGGTCATCGTCAAATCCGAGTCCAAGGCCCTCACCTCCAAAGCCACCCGCAAGGACGGCCTGCGCGTCCTCAGCTCCGCCTCCAGCTACGCCCTCACGGAAAAGGACAACGTCGTCACTCTCGATGCCGTTAGCGACGGTTGGCGCGGCGGCAGTGGGGATTTCGGTATCACCGTTCCTCGCAATACTCGCATCACCGTCATCAGCCAGATGGGCGGTTCCGACATCAATTGCGCCGATCTCGATGGCGACATCGACATCAAATCCGTCAATGGCGATATCCGCCTCGAGGGCATCGGCGGTGCCGTGCTCGTGGAGTCGATGAACGGCGATATCCGCGCCAATATGCGCGAGTTACAGGCCAACAAGGCCCTCTCGTTCACCTCCATGCACGGCCAGGTGACGCTGCGCCTGCCGTCCGACGCCAAGGCCAACCTCCGCCTCCGCACCCAAAACGGTACCGTCCTCACCGACTACGACGACAAGGCCCTCGTCAGCAAAACCGAGAATACTCCGCGGCCACCGTCGACCAAGACCCGCGTCACCTCCACGGGCCGTTCGGGCAGCAAGCCCGGCACGCCTCCGCTCGCCCCGCTCGCTCCCGCCGCCGCCCCCGGCACCCCAGCCCCCGCCGCCGCGCCCGCCGCAGCCCCGACTCCCCCTGATGCCCCCGAGCGCATCGGCCTTGACGAGAAGGACAAAGCCGAAATCCGCCGCGCCGCCCAGGAGACCGCCCGCGCCGCGCAAGAAGCCGCCCGCGCCGGCCAGGAAATCGCCCGCGACGCCATGGCCATGGCCAAGGATGCGATTCAAGCTGCCCGCGACGGTATCAACGTCGCAGTAAACATAAAGGGCCCGAACTTCTCCATCCCCACCATCTCCGGCGGCAGCCTCGTGACCGGCACGCTCAATGGCGGCGGCACCGAGATCAATGTCGCGACGATGAACGGCGATGTGATCATCCGCCAGCTCGAGAAAATCCAACCCGAAAAGAAGTAAGGTCGCCCCGCGACACTCTCTCCGTTCACGCCTCAAAACCCGCTCGGCGGGGTCTTCGGACCCCGCCTTTTTTTATGGCTGCTTGCCAAGGGTGGCTCGCTCCGCCTCTCGCAGCCCCGATCCAAATGCCATCAGACGATAGTTTTAACGCTATCCGCCCGCCCGCCCTTCGCCTTTCGGCCCACCTCAAGAGTTATTAGCCGCTCCGGCCCACCGCCCCGAAACCATAATACGTAAACCGGCGTATTCCCTTTTGCCGGAAACAATCTACAATGGATCGTTTCGTAAGGTTCCGACTTCACCGCCAGCCATGCTCCCAGCACTCATCGTCCTCTTGCTTCTCATTGCCCTCGTGGCGACGGACTCCGTCGCGCCCGGGACCAGCGATAAAAGCGATAAGTGAGCGCCGAGGCGAGGTTGAGGTAGCGCCAGTTTCAGACTGGCGCATCAGGACGATCAAGAAACGCAGAGGTCAACCACCTCACCAAGCGTATATCTTCAAACAAATTAGCGGCTTACATCACCCGCCTCGTCATATCCACGTACCTCCCTGCCCCCTCTCGCCGACGTCTTTCCCCCTTTCTCCCCGTCCCAGCGTCTCCCCCTCCCGCCTCCCCGCCTCCCCTACGTCCACGCCCCCGCGTCTCCGCCCGCCACCGCCGCCTGCTTAAAATTAGCAGGGGCGCTCCCGCGAACGGAAGCGCCCCTGGATGATTTCTTAGGTTAATTTCTAACGACTAACTCTAACGAATCTAACGTCTGACAGTAACGTCCTATTCTGACTGGCTACGGCTACGGCTTACTGGCTGCTGACCAGCGAGTTGTCCACGATGCGGATCGGGAGCGACACTTTCGTCGCGACCGCCACACCATTGGCGTGAGCTGGCGTGAAGCGCCACTGTTTCACCGCGTCGGAGACCGTCGAAGCGAGATAGAAATCCGTGTCGGACTTCACGCTCAGATCGGTGGGCTTGCCCTTCTCGTCGACGATGAACTCGAGTTGCACAATCGTCCCAGCGTACTCGACGCCGACACTGGGGGTGACCACAGTGACGGGAACGGGCACGCCCGGATCCTTGCGGCAGGATTCGAGGTAGGCCTGCTCCTCGCTCTTCGCGAACGCGGAGAGAGAAGAGAGCGCGGCCAGACTGAACAGAACGGCGAGTTTATTGACTGCTTTCATGGTAGTAAACTCCGTGGATAAGACGGAGAGTTGGTTTTCTAATTAACTGACAACTATCGGGTTAAAACGCCTGGGAGTCGGCCGCGCAGTTAAGCGCATGGACTCACAAGCGGCTTGATGACGACCCGCTGGAGCGGCACGCCACCAAAGGTGTGGTCTTGGGGAACCATCGAAAACCTCGGCCAGAGGAGAAACTCGCCTACCCTCTCGACCGAAAAACAGCATCCACCCGCGGACGGGTTTGGTTGGGTGGATGAAATTCAAAGAACCTTGGAGGTCCTAAGAAAGCATCGCCACAAAAGCAGCCCGCATGCCACTCCGTCAACCTCCTTTAAAGTCTGTCGCGAATACGTAACACCGCCTTGGAAACACTCCGCGTATTTTCCATCAACTCCGACTTGCGCGCGTCGATTCTATACTGTCCTCTCTGCACTCTCATAAGTCATGTCCGATATCGAAAAACCATCGCCTGTCTCCCCGTCACGACGTATCTTAACCGCTCTCAGTCAATGGATTGATTCGGACTATTGCCCTGAAGGGGCCGACAAAATGCGCGCCGAGCCCGACCGGGTCGATTGGGTGCGCGTCATGCCTTTCGTCTTCCTCCACGCGGGCTGTCTCGCGGCCTTCTGGGTGGGCGTCAGCCCCGTCGCGATTTGGACCGCCGTGGCCCTCTATTTCATCCGCATGTTCGCGGTGACGGGGGTGCATCACCGCTACTTTTCGCATAAGACTTACAGTACCAGCCGTTTTGGCCAGTTCCTGCTCGCTCTCTTCGCCGGCACCACGGTGCAGCGCGGCTCCCTCTGGTGGGCTTACCACCACCGCCACCATCACCAGCACTCCGACGAGCCCGAGGATGCCCACTCCCCGCACGTCCACGGCTTCTGGTGGTCGCACATCGGCTGGATCACCAGCCGCCGCAATTTCCCCACCGATTACAGCAAGATCAAGGATCTCGCGAAATTCCCGGAGTTGGTGTGGCTCAACCGCTTCGATCTCGTGGTCCCAATCCTCTTCGCCTTCTCCCTCTTTGGCGCCGGCTGGCTGATGGAGCTCTACGCTCCCAGTCTCGGCACCTCGCGCTGGCAGATGCTCGTCTGGGGCTTCTTCATCAGCACCACGTTCCTCTTCCACGGCACCGGCTGCATCAATTCCATGGCCCACCTCATGGGCAAGCGCCGCTTCAAGACCGACGACGATTCGCGCAACAGCGCCATCCTCGCCTTCATCACCCTCGGCGAGGGCTGGCACAACAACCACCACCGCTACCAGAGCTGCACGCGTAACGGCTTCTACTGGTGGGAGATCGATCCCACCTACTACGGCCTCAAGCTCCTCTCCTACACCGGCTTCATCTGGGGCTTGAAGCCCGTCCCGCAGTCCATCTTGGACGAAGGCACCCGCGCCGAGCACGAGGCCAGCATCGCCGCCGCCCAACTTGCCGCCCACCGCCATCCCGAGGTCTCCGTCTCTTCGCTCAAGCGCGTCGTCCCCGCCGCTGCCGCCATCGCCGTCGCGACCGCCGCCGCCGCCCAGACCACTCTGCCCAAGAAAGCCGAAGGCCCCGCCGTCCACCGCGACGTCACCGAGGAGACGCACGACATGGCGAAGAAAAACCCGCCCCCGTCCGTCACCCCGGATAACAAGTAACTCAGGGTAGCGCCGGTCTCCGACCAGCGCCCCAGGAGCGCAGCCCACCCTCGCTCTTAATCGCAAAATATCTGGCGGGCCTCCCACGCCCCCTCTTCAGGCCGGTCTCAAAAAGACCGGCCTTTTTCGTAAAAATTTCGCCCCACCCCAAAACCCGCTTCAACCCGACAAATCCGAGAAATCCTCCGGCAATCCCCCCCCGTAGTTCTCGTCTTTCCCCGCCCTTACCCCCAACGCGCTTTTCACGCCCAGATCGCACCATCGCCACCGCCCTTGCATCCCCCTTATCATGCCACGCGTAACAAAGCTCCATCCTGTACCTTCCCGCGCGAGCGATCGGTCCGTCCCTCCAATTCGTCCTTCGTAATTCCTCATTCGTAATTCGCTCATGCCCTCCCTCGCCATCATCGGCACCGGTATCGCCGGCCTCGGCTGCGCCCACTTTCTCCACCGCGATTTCGACGTCACCCTCTTCGAGCAAAACGACTACATCGGCGGCCACACCAACACCGTCACCACCCCCGAGCCCGGCACCGGCCGCCTGGTCCCCATCGATACCGGCTTCATGGTGTTCAACAAGGTCACCTACCCGCACCTCACGCGCCTCTTCACCCTGCTCGAGATCCCGATCAAGAAGACCGACATGTCCTTCAGCGTGCGCCACGCGCACACCGGCCTCGAGTTCGCCGGCTCCTCGCTGAATCACCTCTTCGCCCAGCGCAAAAATCTCCTCTCGCCGCGCTTCTATAAAATGCTCCTGGCGATCAACCGCTTCAATACCGAAGCCATCGCCGCCCTCGACGATCCCGCCGTGCAACAGGAAAGCCTCGGCGACTACGTCCGCCGCCGCGCCTACGGCGAAGATTTTTTCAATCTCTACCTCGTCCCCATGAGCTCCGCCGTCTGGAGCACGCCCCCCGAGCTCATGCTGTCCTTCCCCGCCACCACGCTCCTCCGCTTCTTTCACAACCACGGCTTCCTCGGCCTCAGCACCCAGCACCAATGGTGGACCGTCGACGGCGGCTCCAAGACCTACGTCGGCAAGATCACCGCCCCCTTCTCCGATCGCCTCCGTATCCGCGAAACGGTTACACGCGTCGTCCGCACGCCCCGCGGCGTCACCGTCATGACCGGCTCCGGCTCCGCGCAAAATTTCGACCACGTCATCCTCGCCTGCCACGCCCCCCAGGCCCGCCGCCTCCTCGTCAACCCCACCGCCGACGAAGCCCGCCTCCTCGCCGAATTCCGCACCCAGCCCAACGTCGCCACCCTCCACACCGACGCCTCCGTCATGCCCCGCACCAAGCTCGCGTGGTCCGCGTGGAACTACGAAATCAACCGCGACGACGCCGGCCCCCTCTCCACCGCCACGCACTACTGGATGAATAAACTCCAGGGCGTCTCCGACCGCGAAAACTACTTCGTCACCATCAACCGCCCCGAGTCCATCGCCCCCGACCGCGTCCTCCGCCGCATCAAGTACGAGCACCCCCTCTTCAGCCTCGGCGCCGTCCGCGCCCAAGCCGAGATCCCCACCCTCAACGCCGCCGCGAAGAAAACCACCCACACCTACTTCGCCGGCGCCTGGCAACGCTACGGCTTCCACGAAGACGGCCTCCTCAGCGCCGTCCGCCTCAGCGAACAACTCCTCGGCCGCGACCCCTGGCAGTAGCGCCAGCCCCGACGTATCGGTTTACCGAATACACCAATCGGCTCGCTCCGGTCCGACCGCCCCGTGACTGCGGCATCCTGCCGCCGCCCCCTCCCAGCCCACCGCGGCCACCGGCCGCCGCCTCCCAACGGAGGGGCGGTTTCCAACCGCCCCCTCAGGACTCCCGCACCGACCGACACGTCCAATCACTCCGCACCCCTCAGCGGGGAGGGTTCAACCTCCGGGCGAACCGTCAAGACATCCGCCCTCCGCCCAGGCTGCGACTACCACTCGCCACCAGCGTATCCAAAAATATACTACATCCTATTTATACATCGCCCACGATCTCGCCCCCCTTTGCGCTTAACCCCCCCCTCCAAAAATCAGCATCCGTGCCCATCCGCGAAATCCGTGGTTAAAAAAATCCGCATCCACGCTCCGTCATCCGCGCCCCTCCGCGCCATCCGCGGCACCCCCCCCCACCTCCTCTCCTCAGTCACTTCACCCCCACCTCAAAGAAAACCAAATCCCCCTCTTTCCGAATCCCCCGTATCCGCGCCGCCACTACGCCATCCTTCCCCTCCACCGTATACTCATTCGCGGCACCTTCCGGCCAAGCCACCCGCCGCTTGTCCTGATCCACCTTCCTCCCACTCGCCCCGGCCCCCGAGGCCCCAGCAGCTCCCGCGACTCCCGCAGCCGCCACCACCGCCGCATCCCCCGGCCCCGGCAACGTCAGCTCATACACCGGAAACCCACCCGAATCCGCCTTGCGCGTGATGCGCCAGATAAACAGCCCCGCCTGCCCCTCCGCATCCGTCCCCCTCGCCACGCGATTCTCCAACAGCAAAAATTCCGCGCCCACGCCCTCGACCCCATTCAGCGGAATCGCGATCGCATCGTTCGGATGCGATTGAATCGGCCGCAGCACCAGCTTCTGCGCCACCGTCCCATCGATCACCGTCGGCACGCACCACCCCAGCCGCGTCTTCGACCACACGGAAAAACTTTTCGGATACGTCCCGCGATACCCGCTCGCCATCGCGCACCACGGCCCGAAGCCCTCGCGCACGCCCTTCTTCGCATAAAAATCGGGCAGCCCCAAAATGTGCCCAAACTCGTGGCAGATCACCCCGATGCGCTCGATCTCCCCCGTCGTGATGTAGCGCTTCCCCTCCACGTCCGCGCGGTGCGACCAGAAAATATTCCCCGACGGACCCGTGATCGGCCCGACATGTACAAATAAATACCCGTCGAAGCCATCGAGCGCCTTCGCCCCGTCCCGCGCCCGCACCTTCGCCAGCGCCACTTTCAGATAACGCTCCTGCGCCTCCTTCAGCTTCAACGCATGGATCGCCTCAAAGGTCTCGTCCACCGTCACCCATTCGAAAACTTTCCCGCCCAGCTCGAAGCGATCCTGCGACTGCGTGCGATACCAATCCGCCACGCTCCCAAACGACACCTCGCCCCCCGGCGTTTTAAAATACGTCTGCCGCGAAAACATCAGCTCCTCGTAAAACGCCGCCGTGTGCGCCGCCTCATGCTTCTGGTCGCTAAACTCCACCATGATCACCGCCAGCCGATACGGCTGCTTCCGCCACTCCCGCTCCTTCCCATACACATACCGCGCCGCCACCGGC
The DNA here is from genome assembly GCA_965227745.1 of Opitutaceae bacterium. Lineage (GTDB taxonomy): Bacteria > Verrucomicrobiota > Verrucomicrobiia > Opitutales > Opitutaceae > GAS368. Next base: position 3,859,605 of record OZ245769.1, read on the forward strand.
AGCGCCCGCGCCGAGACCTCCGCCCCCTCCACCGTCCGATACCCCGCGATCTCCTTCACTACGTCCGCCCGCGGTTGCGCCACCACCGGCAGCATCGCCGCCAACATCAAAGTAAAGATCGCCTGAAAAAATTTGGACATCATCAGAACGCGCCACGGCGAAAAATGCGTTACGCGCGTCCGCCAACAAAGGTAATCCCGCCACGGCTGTCCATCTCTCCGACGCCTCGCTCCCCATGCTTGCGCGCTTCCGCCGCGCCCGGCTTGCTCCTTGCCGCCACGATGCCGCTCGCCACCACCCTTTTTCACCGATGACCGCTCCACTCGTCATCGGAATCGACGTCGGCGCGGCAAAAAAAGGCTTCCACGCCCTCGCGCTTCGCGGCTCGGAACTCTCGGCTCCCTTCCACGCCAAAGCTGCGACCGAGCTCGCCCGCTGGTGCATCGACCAACAACCCGCCGTCATCGCCATCGACGCCCCGTGCCACTGGCGCGAAGCCCACGGCCCCGCCCGCCTCGCCGAGCGCGCGCTCGCCCAAGATCGCATCTCCTGCTTCAGCACGCCCACCGAGGAAAAAGCCCGCGGCCATTCTTTCTACACGTGGATGCACGCCGGCCACGCCCTGTACTCCGCGCTCGCCGATCACTACCCGATCTACACGAGCGACGCCCGCCGCTCCCACGTCGCGATCGAAACCTTTCCCCAAGCCGTCGCCTGCGCCCTCGCCGGCCGCCACGTCTCCGCCCGACAAAAGCTCCCGCTCCGCCGCGCCCTCCTCCGCGACGCCGGCCTCGATCCCACCTCCCTCCGCACCATCGACGAAGTCGACGCCGCCCTCTGCGCCCTCGCCGCCCGCCACTTCGCCACCCACACCGCCAAACTCTACGGCGACGCCCCCACCGGCTTCATCATCGTCCCGTCGTCTCCCCTGCCCGCTCCCTTTCACTTCCTCCGCGAAATATCCCCCGCCGCCTCGGTTTAAGAGAGAGTCCAAAAAGGTAGGGCGCGTTATCCCTAACGCGCCGCTCAAGACGCTCGCACCCCGAGAGCGCGGCGGCTTAAGGCTAAGCCGCCCTACCTCGAAGCACTTTACTCGACGCGCTCCAATACCGAGCCTTCGTTTTCTTCGTTTCCTTCTGTTCAAATTGCCTTGGCCCAAACCTCGCCCGGGCACGGTCTTCTTTCCGCCCTTCCCGGCCTTCCTCTTCCACTTCTACGCGGTGAACTTCGCGGGGCATGATCAAAACCATTCCCCACCTTCGCGGTTCTTCGCGCCCTTCGCGGTTAAATCAGTTTCACCTTCTCCCACCGCCTCCCCTGCCTCTCGCGCTCCACGCCGCGCACACCCACACTTGCGCCCTCGCTTCACTCGCGGCTTCCTCGTCCTCCTCCCGTCCTAATGCCGCCCCCCGCCGCACCGTCCTCCGATTCCTCCCCCTCGCACCCCAGCGCTCCCATCCCTCCCTCTTGGTCCTCCGCTCCACGCTCCGCCACCCCTCTTCTCGACCGCGCCTGCCTCGCCGCCGCCTTCGCCCTCACGCTCGCTTGGTTCTTTATCTACAACCAAGTCCGTCCTGACCTGATGGTCGATGAGCCCGGCCACATCGGCAACATCCTCCACTTCCTCGACGGCAAGCCCGGCTGGCCCCCGCCGATGACGATGCTGCCCGGGTACCACTACCTCGTCGTCTCGCTCTGGCACCTCCACCCGCCCTTCGGGATCGTCACGCTCGCGCGCCTCGTCACGACCGCCTGCTCGTGCCTCGGCCTCCTCGCCTTCGCCCTCGCCTGGCGCCAACTCCACCGCGCCTCGCTGCCGAACTGTGGGAGGGGCTTTACGCCCCGACTCAGCACCCCCGCCACCACGCCGAACTCTCCCTCCGGCTCCCCATCTTCCGCGCCTGCCTCAATCGTAAATCGTAACTCCCAAATCGTAAATCCCACCCCGTCCACCCCGCCCTCTCCCCCCTCCGCCCCTCTGTCCCCCTCGAGCGGCCCCCTGTCTCCTGTCACCTGTCGCCTGTCCTCTGTCCCCTGTCCCCTGTCTTCCGCCGGCCCCGCCACCCTCCTCTTCGCCCTCCTCCCGATCCTCCAGCCCTTCACCGGCCTCGCCTACACCGACGCCCCCGCCCTCGCCTTCGCTCTCCTCGCCGTCGCGCTGCACTTCAACGGTCACCGCGCCCTCGCCGTCCTCGCCTTCCTCCCCGCCCTCGCCACGCGCCAGACCAATGTCCTCTGGCCCGCCCTCCTCGTCGCGTGGGAATTCCTCCGCCCCGATCTCCCCCGCCACGCCTTCATTCGCGATTTCCTCCACCGCACCTGGCTGCTCCTCGTCCTGCTCGTCCTCTGCTCCATCGCCATCGTCATCGCCCTCAAAACCGCCGGCCGCCTCACCCCCGGCACCGAAACGGGCAACGACCTCCATTTCAACCCCGCGAGCCTCCACACCGCTGGCCTCCTCGCCCTCCTCCTCGGCCTCCCCGTCTGGCTCGCGCAATTACCCGCCACCCTCCGCACCTACGCCGCCACGCTCCGCAGCCGTCCCGCCCTCACCGTCACGCTCACCGTCCTCGCCCTCGCCGCCGCCATCCTCGCGGGCCGCACCTTCAGCAATCTCCACCAGTGGAACCGCGACCTCTTCTGGGACGGTTGCTCGTTCACTCTCCTGCGCAACTGGCCCCTCGTCTGGCTCGATCATCACGTGTGGCTCCGCTACGCCTCCGGCCTCGCCCTCGTCGCGATGACCGCCGCCCTCGCGCTCGTCATCGCCCGCCAACGCCTGCGCCTCCTCCTGATCCTCGCCCTCGCCTTCGGCCTCCTCCAACCCTTCACCAACGGCCTCATCGAGCCCCGCTACTTCATCCCCGCCGCGGGATTCTTTCTCCTCTTCCTCGATCTCACTCCCACCACCACGCGCCACCTCGCCCTCTGGTGGTTCCTCCTCTGCGCGCTCCACGCCCCCTTCATCGCCCGCGGCCTCTCGCTCTGGTAAGAGAATCTTTCTCGTTCCCTGAAAGTGCGCCAGAGATTATGGAGTGGAGGCAGCTATCACGGCTAACGCCATTGCTCCGGACCCGCTGCAACGTGCGAGTCGTTGACTGGCGAAGTCGCCGCAGGAACCCTCAGAAGTGGTACAATAGCGCGAAACCAATCCACACTCTGGTAGTATGAAAATCGGTCTATTCTTTCTCGTTCTTCTCGGCCTGCTCCCAGGTCTGTTTCTCGCGTTTTGTTCTGCGGTTTCAACTCCGCCAACAGATGCCATTGCTCAGCGTGTTTTCGGTAGTCAGGCACTCGGCTCGGGAAATACTATGGGCGCAGATTTTGAAATATTTGGCCGAAAATTTGAGGTTCCATGGGGCCTTAAATCGCTGCGACCGGCCGTGATTCTTTTAGCTGCGATCATCTTATATTTGATTGGGATCGTGATGTGCTGGAAAACGCTGAGTGGTCGTTGATCTTTGATTCCGCTAGCTTCGCAACATTCTCCCATCCCCCGGCGGCACACGACGGGCCGAGGCAGCGGGTCGTGTCTCTTAATCTTCCTCTTTCTCCCCGCGCCCGCTCCGGCCCCTCCGAAAGCACAGCCCGCCGCCCTGCCCTTCATCTTCCATCGCTGTGTGTCTCCGTGCCTCTGTGGTTCTCTCATTCCGACCTCACACGACCGAAATTGAACCACAGAGACACAAAGCCACAGAGCTCAGCCGCTTTCACTTTCTTCGGTTCGCCTCTCCGTTCCCTATCTTTCTTTCTGTAAACGGGTCGTCCACTTTCGTGTATTTAGTGTATTTCGTGGTTCCTCCCCCTTCGCGGTTCCTCTCCGCGTCCTGCCTTGATCCGCGCCCATCAGCGTAATCCGCGGAAAAAAATCCGCCCACCTTCGCGTCAATTCGCGTCCTCCGCGGCTCCTCGTCGCAGACCCCCTCCGTCTCCTCCGTCTCTGTGCCCCCCTGTGAATCCTCCGTGCCCTCTGTGACAAAACTCCGCCTCCATCAGTTTTCCTTTCGTGTGTTTCGTGTATTTCGTGGTTCCCCATCCGAGTCCTCACTCCGTCGTCTTCCTTCCGTGGCCTTCCTTCCGTGTGCTCCGTGTCTTCCGTGGGCCAATCCTCCGCGTCATCCGCCCCCCGCCCTCCATGATTCCTTCGTGGTGAAATCTTGCCGCCCGCCGCGCAACCTGAGTCTCTAGTCGCAATGTCCGTATCGCCCGCTCCGAGCACCCGCTCCAGCCCCACTCCCGCGCCCCTCCCGCAGGCGCTGCCGCGTTGGCTGTTAGGCGTGATTCTCGGACTCGGCGCGCTCCTGTTTTTGCCCACCCTCGCCGGCGGCTTCCTCGGCGACGACTTCGTCTACATCGCCCGCTTCCAAGCCCTCCCGTGGTCCGCGTGGCCCGCGCTGTTCACCCACGATTGGTCCGGGGGCGTGTGGGGCTCCGAACTCCACGAGCTGCGCCCCTTCGCGGCGCTCTCGTTCATGACCGATGCCAAGCTCTTCGGCGGCTGGCCCCCCGGTTACCAACTCACCAATCTCCTCCTCCATCTCGTCGCCACCTCGCTCATCGCGCGGCTCGCGTGGCGCTACACCGGCGGACGCGTCGGTGCCACGCTCGTCGCCGGCCTCGTCTTCGCCCTTCACCCCGCCCACGCCGAAGCCGTGATCTGGGCCACCGGCCGCGTCGATCTCCTCGCGACCACCGCCGCGCTGCTCTTCTGGTTCGGCGCGGAAAGCTACTCCGACTTCGGCCGCCGCCCCTGCGCCGCGATCACCTTCGCCGCTTTCTTCCTCGGCATCTTTTCCAAGGAGCTCTGCATGTTCGCGCCACTCCTGCTCCTGCTGAAGTGGCTGTTGCTCGATCTCCGCGCCCCGCGCGCCGTGTGGCTGCGCCGAGCCACGATCTTCGTCGGCGTCGCCGTGATCTTCGCCATCTACGCCGAAGCCCGCCGCCGCGCCTTCGGTCATGACAACATCGGCTATAATCTCTGGACCGATGCGCCCGCCTGGAATCGCCAGGCCGCGCACTTCGGCTGGCTCTTCCCCGTGCTGCCTTTCACCGGCCGCGCCGAGTGGGAGCACCCGCCCGCCACCATCGTCCTCCACGGCCTTTGGCTCACGCTCCTCGCGCTCACCATTCTTGGCCTCGCCTTTGCCCTCTGGAAACGCACGCGTCTCGCCGCCGCCACGCTTTTCTTCGGCGGCGTCTGGTACTTCATCACGGTTTTCCCGCTCACCGGCGTCGTCTATTTCGCGCCGCGCCATCTCTACTTCCCCTCCGTGGGCTTCGCCCTCGCCGCCGGCTTGCTCGTCGCCGCCGTGCGCCTGCCCAAGCCCCGCACCATGCTCGCCACCGCCCTGATCTCGTGGTGCGGCATTGCGCTGCTCCCCGCCATCCGCCCGTGGAACACCGCCGCCACCGTCTCGCGTGAGGCCGTCGCCGCGCTCAACCGCGATCTCGCCACGGCCCCCGCCGACGCCTTTGTCCTCACCAGCGTCCCGGAAACCCTCGGCCCCGTCTGGCTCTGGGCGTGGTCGAGTCCGCAGTGCTACGGCGCACCGTTCCTCGCCCAACCCGTGCCCACCGAGCGCGTGATCGAGCGCCCCGTCAATTACGTCCGCTCCGATAAATGGGACGCCGACCGCGTCCCCCTCGAAAAGCTCCGCCTCGCCCGTTCCGCGGTCGTCCTTTACGTGAGTGAGCAGGGCGAGATCTCCTGCCGCACGGTCAATCAGGCCCAGCTCGCCGCCGCCGCGGACGCCCTCGCGAAAGTCGGCGTCTCCGTCGACAACTGGTCCGCCTGCGTCAAATCTCTCGCCCGTCCATGAGCGACTACTCCCCGTTCGCAACGGTCAACTACCACTTCACGCACGACGCCGGCTCCGATCCGGGCCGGCCCGACTTGTCCGTGGTCATTCCGTTTTACAACGAGGCGTCCAACATCAACCCCCTCCTGACCGAGCTTCGCATCACCCTTGAGGCGATGCGCCTGCGCGCCGAGATCGTCTGCGTCGACGACGGCTCCTCCGATGCCACGCCCGCCGAGCTCATCGCCGCCGCCAACCAATGGCCGGCCGTGTGCGTGCTCACCTTTCCTGAAAACCGCGGCCAGGCCGCCGCGCTCTGGGAGGGCTTCCACTTCGCCCACGGCACGTATCTCGCCATGCTCGACGGCGACGGCCAGAATCCCCCGTCCGAGCTCGCCAAGCTCTGGCCGCTCCGCGAGTCTGCCGATCTCATCAGCGGCGCCCGCGCCGAGCGCAAAGACTCCGCCCTGCGCCGCACCATGTCGCGCCTCGCCAACGCCGTCCGCCGCACCCTCCTCCGCGATGGCGTCTCCGACACCGGCTGCTCCCTGAAAATCTTCCGCCGCGAGGTCCTCGTCACGTTCCTCCCGATTCGCACGCTGTACTCGTTTATCCCCGCCTTCGCCGTCGCCGGCGGCTTCACCGTCCGCGAGGTCAAGGTCGCCCACCGCCCCCGCCGCGCCGGCGTCTCCAAATACGGCCTCCGCGTCATGGCCCTCCACCCCTTTTTGGATCTGCTCTCCCTCACCTGGCTCCTCCGCCGGACCCTCCGGCGCTAACTCAGTCCGAGGTGGACGGCGACCTCCGGGCGCCGTCGGGAGGGCGAACGTTAAGACTAAATCGGAAGGCGAAACGGCTCCCTGCCGGGCCGCCCGGGCCCTTCCCGTGTCACTAAGCTGGTGCTCGGTCGTACTCTCAGGTAGCCTTTCCGTCCTTACCCCACTCCCGCGAGGCATCCGACCGCGGGGTCGAGGCGTACCATAACTAGCCCACCATCACTCGGTCCGATGAATTCCTGTCTCTACGAATGCCATGTCATGCACGCGCGCTTTGCGCCGCGGCAGCATCGCTTTCTCTACCGGATATTCTTGTTTGCCATCGACCTTGACGAATTGCCCGAGCTGCACCGCCGTTTGCCCCTCTTTTCCCACGGAAAGCCGAATCTCTACTCGTTCCGCGAAAGCGACTACCTCCCCTCCGGCGAGCCCCTCCATAACGACCCCGCCTCCTCCTCGGCCTCCGTCCCGCGTCGCGCGACCCCCACCTCCCACTCCTCTAGCGCCGGGAACCTCAAGACCCGCGTCACCGATTACCTGTTCTCCACCCGTGGCCTCGATCTCACCGATGGACGTGTCGTGCTCGTCACGCTCCCGCGCGTCTTCGGCTACCTCTTCAACCCCGTTTCGTTTTATTTTTGCTACGATCGCACCGGCGCACCCGTCGCCGCCCTCGCCGAGGTCACCAATACCTTTCGCGAGATGAAGCCCTACTTGCTCGGCCCCGAGTCGCTGCGCACGCCCGGCGGCTCATCGTCTTCCGCCTCCAGCGATTCCGCGTCCACCTCTGCCGCGTTCGCCGCGTCCGCCCCTTCCCCGTCGCCAGCCACCGCCTCGGCCCGCTCCACCGCGCCCACCGCCGAATTTCACACGCGCACGCCGAAGCACTTCTACGTCTCGCCGTTTTCCGACGTCGATGTCTCGTTCGATTTCACGCTGCGCGCCCCCACCGACCGCCTTTCCATCCGGATCGACGACTACGTCGGCGCCGAGCGCACGCTCACGAGCACGCTCACGGGCCCGCGCCGCGCGCTCACCAGCGCCCGCCTCGCATGGTTCACGCTCAAGTACCCGCTGCTCACGCTGCGCATCATCGCGCTCATCCACCTGCACGCCCTGAAGCTCTGGCTGAAACGCGTGCCGTGGTTTGCCAAGGCCGCGCGTCCCGCCGATCAACGCGCCCTCTACCGCCCCCACTCTTCCCTCTCCTCGGCGGCCCCCGCCCCGTCGCTCACTGCCGCCCCCTCCCCCGACGCCCTATGAGTTCCGAACCCGTGTCCTCCGTTGCTTCGCCCGCTGCCGACGCCGGAATCCACGCCCGCACCCGCCCCACCTTTTACCGGCGCGCCGTTCTTCGCGCCTTTGCCGACATGACGCGCGGCCATCTCCGCATGGAGTTGCCCGATGGCGGCGTCCACGAGATCGGCGCCCACGCTGCCGGCCTCGCCTTGCGCCTGCCCATCGGCCACCCCGCCACCGCCGTTATCCGCGTGAAGCGCGAGGCGTTTTTTAAGAAGTGCGTCCTCTCCGGCGACATCGGTTTCGCGGAATCCTTCATCGACGGCGATTGGGAAACCCCGCACCTCGCCACCGTCATCGCGTGGTTTCTCCTCAACGTCGACACCGCCCCCACCCTATCCGGCTCCGCGAAAAAACAAGCGCAGTCCTGGGCGCTCAATCTCCTCCGCTACACCAACCGCCTCGGCCACCTCCTCCGCCCCAACACCCGCGAGACCGCCCGGCGCAACATCCAGGAGCACTACGATCTCTCCAACGATTTCTTCGCGCTCTTCCTCGACCCGTCGATGATGTACTCGGCCGCCAAGTGGCCCGCCGCCGCGCCCGATCTTTCGCTCGAGGGAGCCCAGCGCGAGAAAAACGACGCCCTCTGCCGCTCGCTCCGCCTCGTGCCCACCGACCATGTCCTTGAAATCGGCACTGGCTGGGGCGGCTGGTCCCTCCACGCCGCGCGCACCTACGGCTGCCGCGTCACCACCGTCACCATCTCGCAGGAGCAGTTTGATCTCGCCCGCGCCCGCATCGCCGCCGCCGGCCTCACCGAGCGCATCGATGTCCAGCTCTGCGACTACCGCGACCTCACTGGCACCTTCGATAAAATCGTCTCCATCGAAATGATGGAGGCCATCGGCCACCGCTACCTCCCCGAGTTCACCGAGGTTCTGAATCGCGCCCTGAAGCCCGACGGCCTCCTCGCCCTCCAATTCATCACTTGCCCCGACGCCCGCTACGAACAGTTCCGCACCGGCGTCGACTTCATCCAGAAGCACATCTTCCCCGGCTCGCTCCTCCTCTCGCTGAATCGCGTCAACGATCTCCTCTCGCGCACCGGCGGCTTCGTCCTGAATCACGTCGACGACTTCGGCCCCGACTACGCCCGCACCCTCCGCCTCTGGCACGACAACTTCCGCCACCGCACCGAGCAAGTCCTCGCCCTCGGCTTCGACGACCGCTTCATCCGCAAATGGAGCTACTACCTCGCCTACTGCGAATCCGCCTTCGCCATGCGCAACATCTCCGTCGTCCACACCCTCCACACCCGGCCGAATAATCTGAGCCTGGGCTGAGGGACAGTAGCGAGTAGCGAGCATAGTTAAGCTAGACGTATCCGGAATTCAACTACGTCACCTCCACCCGTTCTCAGCCCGCCTGTCACCTCCGCCCCTAACTACTCACTACCGCTAATCACTACTCGCTACTTTCGGCCATGATCCTCTTCCTCCGCGCCCTCTTCCTCATCGTGATCGCCTCCATGCTCGGCGTCACCACGTGGGCCAGCCTGCACCAATCCCTCGGCGCCTTCGCGCACAGCCCCACCATCCGCGACCCGTGGGTCATCGCCACCCTCTTCGACGCCTACTGGGCCTTCATCGCGTTCTTCGTCTGGGTCGCCTGGAAAGAGCAATCCCTCGCTGCCCGCGTGCTCTGGTTCATCTCCCTGATCGCCCTCGGCAACCTCGCGATCGCCGCCTACATGCTCGCGCAACTCTTCCGCGTCCCCGCCTCCGCCCCCGACGCCCTCACCACCGTCTTCACCCAGCGCCAGCCCGGCAAAATCACCCTCCCCGCCATCCTCACCGCCCTCTCCCTCACCACCTACGCCTTCGCCTAACTCAGCCTCTTTCTCTTTCCTCTTTCTCTTAATCTTTCTCTCCGCCGGCCCTCTCCTCATCCGCCGACCCCCCGTCCCCTCCCCTCCGCTTCCTGTCCCCCGCCCTCTGTCCTCTGCCGCCTGTCCTCCGTCCCCTCGCCAGCTCCGCCTCCCGTGTCCGCCCCCCTCCTCCTCACCACCGCGACCCTCGCCCTCTGCGCCGCCTTCGCGCTGCTCTACGTCGTCGCACGTAAGATCAACAACTACGGCATCGTCGATATCGCGTGGTCCTACGCCTTCGGTGCCGTCGCCGCCTTCTACGCCCTCTTCGGCTCCGGCTGGCCCGTCCGCCGCGCCCTGATGGCCGCGCTCGTCGTGGTCTGGAGCCTGCGACTCGGCACGCACCTCGCCATCCGCGTGCTCGGCCATCATCCCGTGGAGGATGGCCGCTACGCCCAACTCCGGAAAGACTGGGGCGCAAACTTCATCTCGAAGATGTTTTGGTTTTTCCAAATGCAGGCCGTCTCGGTCGTCGTGCTCGCCGCGGGCTTCTTGCTCATCGCGCGCAATCCTGCTCCCACGCTCAGTGGCTTTGAGATCGCCGGGATGATTCTCTGGCTCATCGCCGTCACCGGCGAATCCCGCGCCGACGCCCAGCTCGCCGCCTTCAAGCGCAACGCCGCCAACAAAGGCCAGGTCTGCGACGTCGGCCTCTGGCGCTACAGCCGCCATCCCAATTACTTTTTCGAGTGGCTTACCTGGGTGGCGTTCTTCGTCTTCGCCCTCGCCTCGCCTTACGGCTGGATCGCGATCATCGGCCCGGCGAGCATCCTCTACCTCCTCCTGCGCGTCACCGGCATCCCCATGACCGAAGAGCAATCCGTCCGCAGCCGCGGCGACGCCTACCGCCGCTACCAACAAACCACGAGCGCCTTTATCCCGTGGCCGCCGAAGAAGCCGGCTCCAGAACGTCGCTACTCCTAATCTTTCTCTTTCCTCTTTCTCTTAATCTTTCTCTCGAAAGCTTTGGGAGGGCTTTACGCCCCGACTCTTAGACGCTCCCCACGATGCTCGACTTTCTCCTCGAAAAAAATCTCCTGCCCGACTGGCTTCTCCGCCTCGGCATCCGCCGCCTCCTCGCGCAGCGCATCCGCGACGAATCCGCGCACTACGACCGCGCCGCCTACGTCGCCGATCTCAAGACGCGCCCGCTCGCCGAGCAAACCGCCGCGGCCAACGAGCAGCACTACGAGGTCCCCACGCGTTTCTATCAGCTCTGCCTGGGGCGGCGGCTCAAATACTCCGGCTGCCTCTACCCCACCGGCCGCGAATCCCTCGACCAAGCCGAGGAGGCCATGCTCGCCCTCTACGCCGAGCGCGCCCAACTCGTCGACGGCCAGACCATCCTCGAGCTCGGCTGCGGCTGGGGCTCCCTCTGCCTCTACAACGCCGAGAAATTCCCGCGCTGCCGCATCACCGCCATCTCCAATTCCCGCACGCAAAAGGAGCACATCGACGCCGAGGCCAAAAAGCGCGGCCTCACCAATCTCACCATCATCACGTGCGACATTAACGTCTTCGACACCGCCCCGGCGCAATTCGACCGCGTCGTCTCCGTCGAGATGTTCGAGCACCTGAAAAATTATCAGCTCCTGTTTCGCAATATCGCGCGCTGGCTCAAGCCGGGCGGGATGCTCTTCACGCACATCTTCACGCACCACCGCCTCAGCTACCACTTCGTCGCGCGCGATTCCACCGATTGGATGAGCCGCTACTTTTTCACCGGCGGCCAAATCCCCGCGCACGATTTGTTCATGCAATTTCAAGATGACCTCAAACTCGTCTCCGATTGGAAGGTCAACGGCCGCCACTACCAGCAGACCGCCGAGCACTGGCTGCAAAACATGGACGCCCACCGCGCCGAGATCATGCCGCTCTTCGCCGCCACCTACGGCGCCGACCAAGCCACCAAGTGGTGGGCCTACTGGCGCGTCTTTTACATGAGCTGCGCCGAGCTGTGGGGCTACCGCGGCGGCGAGGAGTGGCTGGTGAGCCACTACCTCTTCCGCAAATCCTGACGCTCAGTAAATCGGCCAGATCCCGGGCGTGACGAGTTCGAGCAAATGCCCGTCCGGATCGCGGAAATACATACTCCGCCCGCCGCGCTCCCACGTCGCCTCGCTTTCGATCGCCACGCCGCGCGCGGTCAGTCGCTGTTTCCACGGCTCATAGTTCTCCGCCGCGATCGCCAGCCCGATATGGTGCGGCCCCGCCCCATCGTGCGGCGGAATCACCCCGCCGGTCACCGGTGTCGGCGCGAGCGTCCCGCCTCTTTTAAACAAGAGCAGCACCCGCCCCGCGCCCGAGTCGAGCGCATGAAACCGCGCCGGATCGCCCTTCATCACCGCGAGGCCCAGCACCTCGGTATAAAACGCCAGGGCCCTCGCCAGATCATCTGCATACAGGATTGTTTCAATCACACCATTGATCGGCGGAGCCTCATCCCTCTTCATGCGGTCAAAAGATACATGCAACCTGTGCTGTCGCCAGTTCGTTTCATCAGAGCCATGGCGCGGTTCTTCGTCTTCTTCCTTTTCGCCGCGTTCTCGGTGGGCTCCGCCCGCGCCGCCGAGACCAGCCCACCGGCTGCCTCCGACCCGCTCCTGAAAGAAGCCTTCGCCGCCGAAGCTCGCTTCGACTCGAAAGCCGCCCTCGATCTCTTTCTCAAGGCCGACCAGCAGCGCCCCAACGACCCCGTCATCCTCCAGAAAATCTCGCGCCAATACTCCGACCTCACGGTCGACACCACCGATCTCGCCGAGAAAAAACGGCTCTGCCAGCAAGCCCTCGCCTACGCCAAGCGCGCCGTCGAGCTCCGGCCCAAAGACCCCGTCAACGTCCTCTCTCTCGCCATCTGCTACGGCAAGATCGCCACCTATTCCGAGACCCGCCCGAAGATCGAGTACTCCCGCCAAGTCAAAGACTACGCCGAGCAAGCCCTCGCCCTCGACCCCAAGTACGACTACGCCCACCACGTCCTCGGCCGCTGGAACTACGAGGTCGCCAACCTCGGCGCCGCCACCCGCTTCATCGTGAAGCTCGTGTACGGCGGCCTCCCCGCCGCCTCCACCGCCGAAGCCGTGCGCCACTTGAAAATCGCCACCGAGCTTTCGCCCCAGCTCATCTCCCACCGCGTCGAATACGCCTTCGCCCTCCTCGCCGACGGCCAACGCGCCGAAGCCAAAAAATCCTTCCTCGCCGCCCTCGAAATGACCAAGCACGAAAAGCACGACGAAGAAGCCCTCGCCCGCGCCCGCGAAGCGCTGAAAAAATTATAGGCGGCGCGCTGCTTTGGGAAGGGCTCTAGGCCCGACACTTCGCGCCTCTTCGCCTTCGTGCTTCGCGTCCGCTTCCGCCTTCACATTTGTCTTCTGACCGTCGCTGCTTGGCGGTTCACCTGCTGATTCTGAACCCACATCCGTGCCCATGGGTGAAATCCGTGGTTAAAAAAATCCGCGCCAGCATCACTTCATCCGCCCTCACCCTCCGGACCACTCCAAACTCTTCGCTTCCACCTTCGCGTCTTTGCGTCTTCGCGCTCAACTTCTGCTTCTGTTTTCGTCCGCGTCTTCCTCTTCACTCCTCCTGCTTCCGCTCCACCGCCATCGGCGGCCGCGACGGTGCACTCACCGACGGCGGCGTTTTAAACTCGATCCGCCGCGCATCCGGGTCGCGCACAAACAAACTCCGCCCACCGTGAATCCACCGTGTCTCGCGCTCCACGGGAATACCCCGCTTCGCGAGCCACTTCTTCCACGCCTCGTAGCCCTCGTCCTCGACGGTAAAGGTCAACGTGTGCGGCGTGCCCTCCGCCGCATTCATCGCCATCGGCGCAATCGACCCCTCGCGCTTGATGATCAACAGCACGCCGCCATCTCCCGTGTCAAATTCCACGTAGCGATCCGTGTCGCCATCGCGCTTCTCCAGCCGCAAGTCGCCCTCGTAAAACGCCACCGACCGCGCGACATCCTCCACGAGGAGAATCGTCTGCGGGCCTCCATCCAAACGGGGAATCGCCGGGCGCTTCTTCATCGACCCGCCCACCATGCGCACCCCCACGCCCTTTGCACCTCGAAAGATAAAATCCCGCTAAGCTAGGCCGAGGTGGACGGCGACCTCCGGGCGCCGTCTTCAGCGCGCGACTACTCTTCTACATCCGCTCACGCGCAAAAAAATCCGCCCCCCTCAGTCCCTTCATCCCTCACTCCCTTAATCCCTCAGATCGCCTTCTTCTTTTTCTTCACGAAAGGATCCGTCTCCGCCTTGTCCGCCTTATCGGCCTTGGCCCCCTTCTTCCCGCCAATCGCCGCCAGCTCGCCATCGCTTAGTTTGCCATCGTGATCGGTGTCAAAGCGCTTCAGCTCCCCGCGCGGGTTCGCCATAAAGTCGCTCTTCAACTGCGCCAGCTCCTCCGCGTCCAGCTTGCCGTTTTTGTTCAGGTCATACTTCTCCATCAGCGCAGTCTTCGACTGCTTCGGGTCAGTGCCCTTGGCCGCAAAGAGAGAAGCCGAAGTAACCAAACTCAAAGCCGTGAGACCAACGAGGGCGCGGGGTAGCGTTTTCATGATAGGGTAAGAGACGCCAGAGCCTGACGCCGGTTGCACCCTTTCACAAGCCCCAGCCGCAACTCCGCCACCGTGCCTGCTTTAGCCTCCCGGTTTTTTACCCTTCGTGTCGGTCTCTGTGTTATTCGCCTTCTGCACACTCCCGTAAAATTCCGTTTGAAAGCGCCCGCCCACCGGGCCGGGTGCCTCCATGGTTGTGAAAAACGCAAGCTGCGTGGGCGAAAGGATTTTGCGGGCCTCCGATTCCACCGCCTTCCAGTAGTCGGCGCCGGTCGCCTTTACCATCCAACCCGCGCGATAGTTTTCGCTCGCCTGGGCCATCACTTGAATCAACCGCTCGCCCTGCTCCGCGGAGAATGGCTCACGGAGCACCACCGCCGCCCCGCCCGCCCAGCCGACCATCATCTCTCGCAACCACGACGTGCGGTTGTACTCTTTGAGATTCCGATAGCCGTCGTCTCCCAGCAACTCGCGTAGGGCTTGCTCCGCTTCCCTCGCGTTGTCGCGCTCCATCGACTTGATCACCTCATCGTCCTTCGCCAGCGGCTTCTGACTTTTTATCGCTTCCAAATCCATCGCACGCTCCTGCCGTTTCATGTCGATCTCCTCATACCTCGCGACTTGCTCCGCGGTCAGCTTCGCCTGCTGAAAAAAAGCGCCGTGAGTTTTTCGGATGCGACTGCGCTCCATCGCCAGATGCCGCACCTGAAATTGCGGGTTGGTCTCCAGCAATTTCTCGTAGCTCTGCGACTCCTCCGTCTCTGCCGGGACGGACGGTTTGACGGACACGCGCGGTGCATCGGCTTTATACGCCTCGAGGATCGTCACCATCGCCTTGTTCTCTTGCTCCGCCTCCAAGGCGCGCGCGCTCCAGCCCTTGAGTTCATCCTGCGCGGCGCGCCGCTGGCGCTCGACCTCCTCGAGCGCTGCGTCGGCCTCCTGGGCGATCCCGCGCTCGCGCAGCACGAAGCTCGCCCCCACCACAACGGCGACCACCGCGCCCAACCAGAAAAATGGCTTTCGTTTCATCGCTTGTTGACAGGCGTGACCGATTTAACCACCGGCGTCTTTACCGCCACCGCCCCATCGAGCCGATCATACGCCCGCTCGCTCTCCAGCATCGCGAGTTGGGCCGGCGCGAGAAACTCCTTCGCTTGCAACATCGCCCCGTCCCAATCGGTGCCGGATCGGGTTTGCCCGTCACTCTTCGGGTTGCGCTGAAACACCTCCACCAGACGGTCACTCTGCGCGGGCGTGAGCGGCGTCTCGGTAAACCAGAGTCCGCCCGCGATACGCACGGCGAGCGTTTGGCTCTCCTCGCGGTCCCGAATCTCTTGATAGAGCCTCATGCCCTCGTCGCCGAGCAGGGCGTGAAGTTGTTCGTTCGTCTTGCCCCAGTCTCGGGAGTTTCCCCACATCAATTGAATCTCGCTGCCATCGGGCGCGGTCGCACCCATGCCCCCATTGTAGGCGAGGTCTTGAAATTGCGCGATTTGCTCCGGTGTGAGTTTCAGCCGCGCGTATAATTCGGTGAAACGGAAATTCATGCGTGCCCGCCCATAAACCCCGAGCGCTTCGCGCACCTCCGGATGCCTTTGCATGTAAGCATCGCCCGCGGCAAACGGATCGCGCTCGGCCGCCGCCGCGCTCTCGGCGGCCCTCTTCGCCACGGCTTTCGCTTTGGCCGCCGCGGCCTTGGCCACGTCCACCTTCCCGCGCAGCACATCGCGCTTCACCTCCGCAGCTAGCGCCTGCTCCCGCATCGCGGGTAGCTGGGCGAGGGCGGCGGCGAGCAACTGCTTTTCGGTTTGAAGCCGCGCTTCATCCGTCTCGCGCCACCGCGACATCCCCGCGTGCGTGCCGACGAGAGCGACCGCTCCGAGCGCTGCGGCGACTCCTAGCGTCAGTTTCGTCACACTCATAAAACTCACTACCGACGCCGTCGCCGCTCCCGCGAGGGCCACTCCGCACGCCGTCGCCTGGCCCGCCACCACCGACGCCAGCCCTGCCGGCGCTAGACTCGCCGCGTGTGCCTCCAGCGCCAGGCCCAATGCCGCACCCGTCGAGGTGAGCCCGCGGCGCGCCAGCAGCGTGCGCAATTTCTCCAGCGCCCGCTCCACGCGCATCCGCGCCGCATCCTCGCTCACCCCGAGCGCCGCGCCGATTTCGGCAAAACCCCGGTTGGCGAAAAAGCGCTGGAGCACCGCCTCACGGTCGCTCTCGCCGAGATCCTGCACCGCGTCATCGATCACCGGCCGCAGGCGCGCCCACTCCGCTGCGGTTTCCTCTTCGCGTAAAAGTGCCTTCATCGCGCCGGCCTCCTGCTCATGTTTCCAGCGGCGGGCTTCGGCGCGGCGCAGCTTCGCCGCCGCGTAGCGCGTGCTGGTGTGCAGCCAACTCGCCAGCACCGGCCGCTCCGCCAGCGGGCCGGCCCTGCGCGCGAGATCGGTGAAGACCACCTGCGCGATCTCTTCCGCCCGGTGCGCATCGCCGCCGATCTGCCGCAGCGCCGCCCCATAGACGAGACCCAGATGCCGCCGCACGAGCTCGGCAAAAGCCTCCTCGTCTCCTCGTTCGGCGTAGCGGCGTAAGAGTGCTCCATCGGGGTTCATGTCTTCCCCTCTTTACACCCGCCCGACTTCAAACCGAACAACTATCTTTCCCGGCACAGCCACCTTTCACCCGAGCAGAACGAGCAGCGTCCAAGGACCAACCTCAAAGCTCCAGCGAAGAGCTGAAACCTAAAAAACTTTTCGCCCTTCTGGCTGTTCCTAAAACTTATCTCGAATTTGGAGCTTGGTCCTTGGACTTTCGATTGGCCGGGAGCCCACGCTCGCTCGCTACGTACCAATATTAGAAAACTTATTTGCGCCCCAGCGCCGCGCGAATCACCGGCTCCATCACATCCGCCTGGCGCACGAAGCCCAGGTCATTCGGATGCGAGCCATCGGTCGCGCCTTCGGCGTCAGAGCCGAGCAGGTCGTCACCGGGCACATAATACAGGCCTTTCACGCCCTCGGCCTTCAGCTTCTCGAAACACTCTTTCAAGGCGGCGTGATTCTCGGTGTGGAAATCGTTTCGCTTCGGCAGAATCCACGAGTTGCTGTTGCGGCGGTCCTCGATGAGCACGATGGGCGTGTCCGCACGCTCGGCGCGGATTTGCTTCACGAGCGGGATGCACTTCTCGCGCACCTGCTGCGCATTCATGTTCGGCAGGCAGTCGATCACGTACACGGCGGCGTCGATCTTCACGAGCAGTTCGCCGACTTCCTTGTCCATGCGGCCATTGCCGGAGAAGCCGAGATTCACCACCGGCAGATCGAAGCGGCGGCCGAGAATCGCCGGATGTGCCATGCCGGGCCGCGATGCGCTCGCGCCGTGCGTGATCGAGGTCCCGTAAAACACGATGGGCTTTTCCTTGCGCGGGGCGAGGGGTTCAAACTTCGCGTCGGGCGGAAACCCGAGCGAAAGTTTTTCGACGCCGTTATACAGCGGCAGGTACACCGCATACTCGCGCAGGCCTGGCTTGAGTCCGCCGATGATTTCCTGGCGCACCACTTTGCCATCGGGCCGCGCCACGCCCGCCCAGCGCCACTTGCCCGCTTCGTCGCGCGCATAGAGGTCGAGGCCGCTCGCGCCGATGGGTGTCATGTTCGCGCCATTGAGGCGTTCCTTGAGCAGCGTGTAGTCGGTCCAGATCGTGGCCGCATCCGTCTTAAAGCGTACCATCATGCCCGCGCTGTCGCGGCTGAGATTCCACACCGCCGAGGTCACCTTGCCGTCCGCCACGGCGGGGAAGCGATCAAACCAACGCTTGCGCTCCATGTCCGTCCACGCGCGGCCTTCGACGCCCCACTCCGTGACATCGTGCCAGGTGAGCGCGGGCTCGGGGGCCGGCGCGGCTTTGGCGGCGGGGGCCTTGGCCGCCGGCGCTTTTTTGGCGGGCGGATTCTTCGCCGCCGGCGCGGCGCCGTTTTCCTGGGCAAAGGCGGCGGCCGCGAGCACGAGGCCCGCGAC
Source organism: Opitutaceae bacterium (assembly GCA_965227745.1). GTDB lineage: Bacteria > Verrucomicrobiota > Verrucomicrobiia > Opitutales > Opitutaceae > GAS368. The sequence goes on from OZ245769.1 coordinate 3,877,930, forward strand.
TAGAGTGAGACGGCGCAGGGCGATCTGGAGGGTGATCATAGGGGAAAAGAGACGAAGCAGTGACAACCGAACCGGGGTGGAAAGGGCAGGTGAAAACGCCCCCACTCTCACCACGCCTGCCGCGCGGGGCAAGGCTGCGCTTGGTCCCGTTGCGCCTCCGCCAAACCCGAAATGCGACCGGTCCTCCATTTTCGCGTCGGCAGGGCCCGCCCGCGCAGCCATCGTCACTATCGTCTCAATCAGCCCCGCGCCCTCCCCCCTATGAGACTGGAAACCCGCACGATTTTCCCAAATCACGGCATTTACATTGTGCCGAGGCTCACTCGGCCCGATACGGATCGCCTGTCATACATCAGTTCGTTATAACGATCTCCTCGATTCCGCCCGCTCTCCGCTTCCCGCTTCTAAACTTCTCCTCCCATGCTCACCGCCTCCCTCCTCGGCCTCGTTCTCGGTGTCGGTCTCGCCGCTCTGCTCACGCTGCTCTTTGGCGTGTACACCATCGGCCCCACGCAGCGCGGCGTGATCGCGACGTTCGGCCGCGTCCAGCGTATCGCCGGCATGACGGCCGACGATCCCGTGCTCGGCTCGCTTCTCTCCACCGAGGAAAAGCTCCGCTATAATTATCCCAATATCCGCGTCATCCCGCCCGGCGGGCCGTACTTCAAATGGCCGTGGCAGCGGCTCTATCGCGTCGATATGACGATCCAAACCGTCGATATCACCTGGGACCCCGAGATTCGCCAGGAGTCCATCGAGGCTGTCACCAAGGATAATCTCACGGTGCAGATCACCGGTCAGATCCGCTGGCGTCCCGCCGAGCGCAATCTCTACGCGTACCTCTTCGGCATCGCTCACCCCGCCGCGCACGTCGTCGGCTACTTCATCTCCGTGCTGCGCGATCGCATCGCGACTTTTCACGGGGAAAATGCCGATGGCGCCGTCGAGGGCGTCTCGATCAACGATCTCCGCCGCAACCTTTCCGCGATCAATAGCTTCATGGAGGAGACGTGCCGCAAGACCGCCGCGCGCTACGGCATCGATCTCGACGCCGCGCTGATCACCAACATCGATCCTCCCGCCGACGTCGACGAAGCGCTCGCCTCGATCAACACCACGCAGAACCAAGTCGCCGCCTCCATCAGCCAGGCCAAGGCCGACGCCGATCAGCGCCTCAAGATGGCCGAGCAGGCCGTGCAGATCGCCGAAAATCGCGCCTCCGCCGAGGCCGCGCCCATCCTCGAGCTCGGGAAAACGCTCGAGCTCATGTACGCCGAGGGCGGCAAGGACGCCCTCGACAGCTACCTTCGCAACGCCGCGATCCCGCTGCGCGAAAAGGCCTCGCAAACCGTCCTCAAAGTCTAACCCGCCGACCGCTCCCCACCATGAATACTTTGATGCCCTTTTTCATTTCTCTCTTCTTCGGGATGGTCGGCACGTTCATCGCGTCCGGCATTCTCGTCGGCCTCGGTCGCGCGTTTCAGCTCTGGCGCGTGCTGCCCGAGCGCACCGTGATCGTCTACACGTTCTTCGGCAAAGTCGTCGGCCAGGTCGAGGAGCCCGGCCTTTTCTTCCCCATCGTCCACTTCGGCCCCAAGGCCCTCCTCTTTCCGTTCTTCGGCAAGGCCTACACGGTGCGCACGATGATCCATCAGGCCTACCTGCGTAACCAACTCGTCAACTCCGAGGAAGGCGCGCCCATGGGCGTCGGCATTTGGTTCGAAATGTACGTCAACAATCCCAAGGCGTACCTCTTCCAAAACTCCGACCCGATGGGCTCGCTCAAGGCCAACGTCGCCACCGCCGTCGTGAAGCAGCTCTCGAATTTGAAACTCGAGGTGCTGCTCGAAAATCGCGACGCCCTCTCGCGCAAAGTCCGCGAAGAGGTCTCGCCCACGTCGTCGCAGTGGGGCTTCCACCTCGGCTCGACCTACATCCGCAAAGTCGCCTTCCGCGACCGCGGCATGATCAACGAGATTCAGCGCAAGGTCGTGAACCGCCTCCGCCAGGTCACCGCCGCGATGCGTCAGGCCGGCGAAAACGAAGTCGCGATCATCCACTCCGAGGCCGACAAAAAAGCCTCGCAGCGCCTCGGCCAGGCCCAGGCCGTCCGCCCGCAAGTCGTCGGCCGCGCCCTCGCCGAAATCCGCAAATCGCCCGAGGTCGCCGAAGCCGTCTTCTCCCTCCTCGACCTCCAAGCCACCCTCCGCAGCCCCGGCAAAGTCACCCTCTCCTCCGGCGACTCCAGCTTGCTGCTCAATAGCTGAGCCCGGGGGTAGCGCCAGTCTCCGACTGGCGCCGTCCCATGGCGAGGATCGAGGTGGACGGCGACCTCCGGGCGGCGTCGGGAGGGCGAATACGAAAATTACGTCGCCATTCGGATTTCCTAAAGACGGCGCTCGGATGAGCGCTGTCCACCCCGCCCACGACTTTTGATTCCGCCTCTTCCATCGTTAGGGGATGGCTGTGGTCTCAGCCCGGCGCACCTGGCTTAACTGTGGGAGGGGCTTTACGCCCCGACAGATTGCCCGCGCGCTGAGTCGGGGCGTAAAGCCCCTCCCATCGTTTTGATCCCTCGACTACCCGTCGCGCCGCACCGCGCCACCTTCAAATCCCGCCGCACACCTCAGCGGGTAGGGTTCGACCTCCGGGCGAACCGTCAGGGCCTCCGTATCCAAATAAAACCTACAGCTACGGCTCCGCTTCCACCTGGCGGTCCCTCGATCTCTCCTCCCCGCTCCGTCGCGTCTCTCAAATCTTCAGAAAAATCTTCCGCCGGTACATCCACCAGAGCAGCCCCCACATCACCGCGAGCGTGGCCGCGCCTTGCAGGAAATTCACATACGGTTTCCCGAATACGTTAAACGCCCCTGCACCCAAATGCGTCACGAGTGACTTCTGGATGAAAGCGTCAAACAAGTGCGCGATCAGGTACGCCGCCATCGAGTTCGCGCCGATCACGACGAGCGCGTACGCCCACCCGCGTTTCTGTCGCACGTCGATCACGAGGTAGAAAAGCGCGAGCAGCAAAAAGCACCAGCCACCGCTGTAGAGGACCCACGCGGGCGTCCAGATTCGCTTCACCACCGGGCAAATCCCGAGCCACCCGAGCAGCGCACCGCTGGCGAGACCGATTGCGCCCGCGATGGCAAACCACCGCACCTTGGCCCCGGCCGACATCTCTTCGCGCCGCAGCACGCCGCCGGCGATCAGCCCGAGGATCATCGTGCCGAGCGTGGGGATGAAGCTCAGCGTCGCATAGCCACCGGCATTGAAGAGAAACGGCCGCTCGCGTGGGAAAAGGTTTAGCCACCACGTGTCGAAGGCCCACGCGGGGTTGCTGTTCTTCTGCCAGTGGGCCGCGAAGCCGCTGAGGCCGTTCGCGCTCAGCCACTCCGGTTTCACATTCACCGCCGCGTAGTTGAAATCCACCGGCGGCAGCGGCCAGAGCGCAAAGGCCGCCCAATAGCCCGCCACGATCGCGCCAAACGCCACCCACTGGTCGCGCACCGGGCGGAAGCCGAGGAGGAAGAGAAAGAGGTAGCCAAAACCGATCTGCGAGAGCGTGTCCTCAAAGGTCCAGTTCGTTTGGTTGCGGCTCACTGAGCGCAAAAACACGCCCAGCAAAATCAGCGCGACCGCGCGCCACACCGCGTGCCACGTCAACTTGCTCGCGGAGTCGCCGCGGGCGAGGCGGCTCGCGAGGGAAAACGGCAGCGCCACGCCGACGAGAAACGAAAACGAGGGCTGGATGAGATCGTGCAGCGACGCGCCGACCCACTCGACGTGGCTTTGCTGCGACGCGAGGAATTTCCAGACGGCGCTTTCCGGCAGCGCTTGCGCCACCGAGCGGAGACGCAGCACCTCGGCCATCATGAGAGCCATCACGAAGCCGCGGTACGCATCGATCGAAGTCAGCCGCGCCGGGGTAGGCGCAGGAGTGGGGTTCATGCGAAGCAATGGTCTGCGCGTTTCGCGTCGCCGAGGAAAGGGGAAACGTATTCTTTTTCCTCACCCCACCCCCGTCCGCCCCTCCCTCACCATGCTTTCACGTCTCCCACTTCACCGTATTTTCCTGCCGCTCTTCGCTGCCGCGCTCGCTCTCACCGCGCGCGCCGCTGCCGAAAAAGCTCCGGCCCCCACGTTCGAAAGCATCAGGAAAATCGACGCTCACTCGCACGTCTTCGAAGACATCCCGGCGCTCAACGCGATGTTTCGCGCGATGAATCTTCGCTCGATCAATGTCTGCGTGCCCGGCGGCGACGGACACGTCGTCGAGATGCACCGGATCGCGTTCGACCTCGCGAAAAAATATCCCGACCTCTATCCCGTCACCGCGACCTTCGATGTCACCGGCTGGGCCCAACCGGGCTACGCCGACAAAGTCATCGCGTGGCTCGACGAGCAATTTCGCCTCGGCGCCGTCGGTGTGAAAATCTGGAAAGAGGTCGGCATGGAGCTCAAGCGGCCCGATGGCACGTTCGTGCTGCCCGACGATCCCATTTTCGACCCCATTTACGCGTTCATCGCGAAGCGCGGCAAAGTACTCCACGCCCATCTCGCCGAGCCCATCGACGCCTGGCTCCCCCTCGATCCCGACAGCAATCACTACGCCTACTACTCGCAAAATCCCCAGTGGCATATCTACGGCAAGCCGGGGTACCCGAGCCACGCCCAGATCATCGCCGCACGCGACCACATCCTCGAAAAGCACCCAACCCTCGTCGTCGTCGGTGCGCACCTCGGCAGCCTCGAGCACGATCTCGACGGCATCGCCGCGCGCCTCGCGAAGTACCCGAATTTCAACATCGATGTCGCCGCCCGCACGCGAAATCTCGCGCGCCACCCCAGCGAAAAAGTCCGCGCCCTCTTCCTCCAATACCCCGACCGCATTCTCTACGGCCTCGACTTGGTGTGGAAACCGTTCACGCGCGCGCAGCCGCCGACTGACTTGCAGCGCCAAGCTCATATCAAATCACTCGACGTCCGCTACCACGCCGACTTCGACTACTACGCCGGCCACGGCGAGATGACCTACAACGGCCGCAAAACCGTCGCGCTCGAGCTGCCGCGCGCCGTGTTGGAGAAATTTTACCACGAGAATGCGGAGCGGATTTTTAAGCTGAGCACGAAGTAAAATCAGAAACAGAATCTTTACCACAGATGGGCACAGGTAAGGCGGATCGGTCTTTGTGGCTCCGTGTCTCTGTGGTTCAAATCTGAGTAAACTAAGGAGTGAACCACAGAGGCACAAAGACACAGACGCTGAAAAGTCGCGGAGTATTTCTCCGTCATCTCTGTTTGCTCTTGTAAAAAAATTGGGTGAAAAAGCGGGACGGCGACCTGCGCTCCGATATTGGGCTACGAACCACGCGCAATCACCATCAAAAGCGTCACGCCAAACCCCGCGATCAACGGCAGCGCCGTCCGCTTCACGATGTCCGTGACTGATACCCCCGCCTGCGCCGCACAGAAAATCACCACCGCCGCGGCCGGAGACATCGTGCGGCCAAACGTCGCCGCGATGGCGCCGAGCACGCCGAGATCGAGCGCATTCGGCAAGTCCGTCGCGCTCAACGCCGGCAACACCGCTTTCGAAAACGCCACACTCGGCCCGATGCCCGAGCCCGTGATCACGCCCAGCAGCCCCGGAAAGAATCCCGCCGCCGCCTTGCTCAGCACGCCCGTGCCCGAGACGAGCCGCACGAGTTTATCCGTGAGCCCGATCTCCGTCATGCCCGCGATGAAGCAACTCGCGGTGACGACCACCGAGATCACGTGCGCGTAGGCGTAGCCCATCCCCTCGAAAAACGCCTTCGCACACGCCGTCACATCTTTCCGGCAGAGTAAGAGCACGATCATCGTGGAGACGAGCATCGCGTGAGAAACGGGCAGCCCTTTCTCAAACGGCTTCGGCAGCGCCGGAAAAAAGAGTCCCGGCATCATCAGAAAAATCATCACCACCGGCAGCGGCGGCAGCAGCGCCTTCCAAAGCTTGCGCTCCTCGGGCGCGCTCGCGGCGGGCTCACCAACCGTCGACGCGGGCGCCACGGCCGCCGTCCCGGCGTGGCGCCGCGTGATGAGGGCGAAAACGCCCACCGCCGTGAGAAATCCGCCGAGCAGCGGCCAAAACATCGCGCCGAGCGCGAGCTTCATATCGGCTTTGCTGTACTCGTGGATCGCGACGAGGTCGGCATCGCCGGGGTTGTAGAGGCTGCCGCCGCCGGAGCAGCCGAGCGCGAGCGTGGCCGCCGCCGCAGCCGGATGATAACGCGCCGCGAGCATCAGCGGCACGAGAATCGGGCCCACCGCCGCCGCGACCGCCGTCTGGCTCGTCACCGCGACATTCGCGATGAAGCCCGTCAGACATCCGCCCGGAATGAGCAGCCAGCGATAGCGCCGCGCAGGCGCGAGCAGCAGCTGCACGAGCTCGCGGTCGCAGCCCGTCGCGCGCAGCACAAAGGCATAGCCCATCGCCGAGCAGATCGGCCCGATGGTCTTGCCGTTGCCCATCTCCGCGAGAAACACCTCGAAGACCACGAGCGGTTTCGACGCCAATGCCGCCAAGGCCAGCCCCGCCGCAAAGAGCGTGAGCCGCACCTCCACTTTTCGCACCAGGCAATACATCGCCAGGGCGATCACCACCAAAGCAGCGCTGAACTGCATTGGGCCTCACGCTAGCTTCGCTCATGCCACTGGCAACGCGGAAGGAGCGGTGGAACAGTTCCTCGAGCGGCGCCGGTCTCAGATCTCGCGAAACCTCTTTCAACGCTCGACCTAACCCTTGTCATTCTGAGACGAGGAGGAAGGCCTTTAAAGGAGCGGGGCTTTGTAAGCCCCGCCAGCGCGGTTGAAAACCGCCGCTCCCTTGTCGGTTGGCGCCTTTCGTGGTTTGAGGGACAACTTCGAAGTCTGACGATCTGGCGTGAGGTTAAGTTCTGCTGCGCCGGTCGGAGAACCGGCGCTACCCCGGAAGTGCGCTCACTTCTGCAGCGTCAGCGTAAGCTGCCGCATATCCATCACTGATTTCCCGGGGATCGCGGTCGCGCGAAGCGTCAACGTGCCTCGGCCTTTTTCGAGCGCCACGGTGCCGAGTTTCAGGAGGTGAAATTCCTTCATCTTCGATTCGGCGGCGGGGCGCGGGATGGTGTCTTGATTCGTGTAGAGCGGCGGGTCCCAGCCCGGCGCAACTTTGCCGGCGAGCTTCGCGCCGTTGAAACTGAACTCGATGGTCGCACCGGCGTCCGCGAGCGGGCAGGTGTAGTCGATCATCACGTCGTACGTGCCGCTGGTGTGAACCTCGACATCCCAGGTGATCGAATCGTCGAGGCTCGTCCAGTTGACGAAGTACGAACTGTTCGGCGCGTTGGCGCTGCGCTTAAGCGTGCCGTGCGGGACGGCGTCGCGCGCGGGGAGCGGCGTGATGGGAAACTCGGTGTAGCCGACGGTAAACGGGCGGTCGTCGGCGGGGAGCGGCGTGGCGACGGTGACGGCCTTGGCTTTGTTTTTTCCCTTGGTCAGCGGCGCCGGCACTGGCTCAGTCACGCCCAGCGCATCGGCGCGCCAGGCGGCGACGGCGGCGGAAAGTTTCTGCGCGATCTCCGGCTGCGCGGTAGCGATGTCGCGCGTCTGTCCGGGATCGGCGATCATGTCGAAGAGCCCGCCGCGCGCATCGAGGCGATGCGTGGGCGTGCGCACGCTCACATTGCCATTCTGATTCGAGAAGATCATCCGCTCCGGCCATGCGCTCGCGGTGCCGAGGAGCAGCGGCGAAATATCCTGGCCGTCGAGCGGCTTGGTGCCGACGCGCTTAATTCCCGCGAGTTGCGTGAGCGTGGGCAGCAGATCGATGGCGCCCGCGATCTCGCGGACGACGGTGCCGGGCTTGATGTGCCCCGGCCAGCGAATGAAAAACGGCGCGCGCACCCCGCCCTCGTCCACGGTGCCCTTTTTGCCCTTCATGCCGCCATTCCAGCGAAACGCGGCCGGGCCGTTGTCGGAGAAATAGATCACGATGGTGTTGTCCGTGAGCTTCAGTTCGTCGAGCCGGCGCAACACGCGCGCGACGTTGTCGTCCAAGTTTTCCGCCATCGCCAGCACACAGCGCGTGCCCGCGATATCCTCGGCGTCACCTTCGGGCCCGCGTTGGGTGATGGGCTTGTCCTTGAAGCGCTGCCAATACTTGTCCGGCACTGCGAACGGCGTGTGCGGCGTATTGTACGGCACGTAGCAGAGAAACGGCCGCTCGCGATTGCGCTCGATAAACGCGAGGGCGTGGTCCGTGAGATCATCGGCGATGTAGCCTTTGCCACGCACGCGCGCGCCGTTGTGCTCGAGCGGCGAGTCGAAGTACTCGCCCCAGTGCCCGGAGGTGAAGCCGTAATACTCATCGAAGCCGCGCGCATTCGGATGATACGGCCACTGGCTGCCATTGTGCCACTTGCCAAAGGCCCCCGTCGCATAACCCGCCGCCTTAAACGCATCGGCGAGAGTCTTCTCGTCCACATTCAGCCGCTCTTGCCCGGTCGACACGCCACGCACGCCACCGCGCGGATGATACCGGCCCGTCAGAAATTCCGCGCGCGTGGGTGCGCAGACGGCGCACACATAAAAGCGATCGAGCGTCGCGCCACTGCGCGCGAGGGAATCGATCGCGGGCGTGCGCACCGCCTGATTCCCCGTAACCGCGAGATCGCCCCAACCCTGATCGTCGGCGAGGAGTATGACGATGTTGGGCCGCTTGGCGTCGACGGCGGCGCGGCCCAGAGGAGCCGTGAGGCAAATACCGATCAACGCGAGCGTGACGCTGAAAACGCGAAGCAAGCCGAGACGAGTGGCGCGGGGAGAAGCCATCCGCCGACGGTGGCGAGACTCGTGGGCCCGCGAAACATTAAAAACAAGCGCGCACAAAAAAGCACCGGCGCGGGCCGGTGCTTTTGAAAATTCCCGGGCGCGACGACCGCCCGTCGCCGTTTGCTTATTCCTCCGGCAGCGGCTTGTCCTTCGTTTCCGGGAGCATCGGGAGCACCGCGATGCCGAGGAGGAGGACGAGGCTGACCCAGATGCCGGCCGTGCGGAAGGCTTCGACGTCGCCGCCGAGGCTCTTGGTGATGCGGCCCACCGTGAAGGGCGCGGTGGCGGCGAGGAAGCGGCCGACGTTATAGCAGAAGCTCGTGCCGGTGGAGCGGAGGCTCGTCGGAAAGAGCTCGGGGAGATAGATCGCGAAGACCGCGAAGACCGAAAGCTGGCCGAAGCCCATTAGCGGGATCATCCAGTAGATGTCGCTCATCTCGCGCATCCCCTTAAAGACGAGGATCGTCGAGAGGAACGAAGCGAGCAGCGCGAGGGCAAAGGCGATCTTGCGGCCCTTGGCCTGCGCGAGCCACGCAAAAGTGATCATGCCGAAGAAGGCGCCGATGTTCTGCAGCAGCAGGCCGACGGAGCCCCAGAAGGCCTTTTCCTTGCCGAGCTCGGCGGCGGTGAGGTTCTTGGCCGCGAGGTATTTCGTGACGATCGAGCCCGTGATGGTGGGGTGGAAGTTGCCGATGCCCCACAGGCCGATTATGCCGGCCGAGCAGGCGATGAGGGCGACCCAGGCGTTCTTGCGCCACTTGGGATGGCCGAGGAGCTTCGAGTAAGAGCCAAACTTCACGCCGACTTTCAGGCCGGCATCGCGGGCGGCGACCCATTTGGCCGGCTCCTTGAGCTTGGCCATCACGAAGACGCACATCAGCGCCGGCAGCGAGCCGACGACGAACATCGCCTGCCACGGGGCGAGGTTAAAGGGCAGCGTGGCCGCCGCGCCGATCGCCATGCCGATGAGGCCGGCCGAGAGATTGCCAAAGGTCGAGAGCGACTGCAGCGCGCCGAGGGCCGGCGGGCGGGCCTTGTCCGGCACGGTGTCGGCCACGAGGGCGACGGCGAGGCCGAAGACGCCCCCGACACCGATGCCGGTGAGGAAGCGATACACGCAGAAATCGACGAAGCCGGTTGAGAGACAGCTCAGGCCCGTGCAGACCGAGTAGAGCAAGATCGAAATCGTCAGCATCTTGGCGCGCCCGAAGCGGTCGCCCATCGCGCCGAAGATCAGGCCGCCCGTGCCCCAGCCGAGGAGGAAGAACGAGGTGGTGTACGCGCCGTACTCCGCCACCAGCTTCTTATCCTCCAAGAGGGCTTCCATCGCGCCATTGCGCGCGAGGTTGAAAAGTTGCTGGTCGAGGCAGTCGAAGAGCCAGGCGAGCGAGGCGACCGTGAAGACGAACCACTGCTCACGATTCAGAGTACGATACCAAGGGAGGGACGGGGACGTTTGGGTCAGGGTCATGTGGGTAATTTAAGAACAGGGCGGCGCGGATGGGACCGGGCCGCAGGATCAAAGTTTCACCGGCGTACCACGCTCGGCGGAAGCGTAAAGCGCACGGATGAGCGCGACGGCTTTCCGCGCCTCATGACCGTCAACGGCCACCGGGCGATTGTCACGCAGCGAATCGATCAAATCCTGAATTTGTCGGAGGTGGCCCTGGAAGCTAATCTGGTTGGGCGCGCCCGCGCCCGAGGCCATCGTAGGATCGATGCCCGCCGCGCGGATCGCATCGTCCTGCGGCAGGGCCTCGCGGAATTTCCACTCTACGAGATGGTCGTCCTCGAGCCGCGCAGAGCCATTTTCTCCGCAGATTTCGATGCGTCGGCCCCAGCCCGGCCACGCGGCCGTGGTGGTCTCGATGGTGCCGAGCGCGCCGTTTTCGTAGCGGAGCGTGGCGCTCAATGTATCCTCGGCCTCGATGTGGGTATAGACCCGACGGGTCTTAAAGGCATGCACCTCGGCCGGCATGCCGGCGAACCACTGGAGGAGATCGATGCCGTGGATGCCTTGATTCATCGTGGAGCCGCCGCCATCAAGGGCGAGGGTGCCCTTCCAACCCGTGTAGTACTCGCGCGAGCGGTGCCACTTCACGTAGGCGCTGGCGAGCACGAGGCGGCCGAAGCGACCGGCCGTGAGCGCGGCCTTGAGCGTGCGCGCGCCTTCGCCGAAGCGGGCTTGGAAAATGGGCGCGATCTTCACGCCCGCCGCATCCGCCGCGCGGAGCAACTCGTCGGCGCGCTCCGTGGTGATCTCGATGGGTTTCTCGACAATGAGATGCTTACCCGCGCGGACGGCGGCGAGGGCCGGCTCGAGGTGCGCGCCGCTGGGCGTCGTCACGCAGATGACGTGGATATCGGGCCGCGCGACGAGTTCGGCGACGCTCGTCGTGGCAAAGGGCACGGAGTGCTTCGCGGCAAAGGCCTTGGCATTCTCCGTATTGCGCGTCGCGATCCCGACGAGCTTCGCGCCCGTGGCGTGATTAATGGCCTGCGCGTGGTAATCGGCGATCATGCCGACGCCGACGATGCCAAAGCCGAGAACCGGAGGGAGCGAGGCGGAAGGAAGAGACGAGGAGGGAACGGTCATGCGTGCAGGTAAACGGAAAGACGTTTAGCGTCCCCCGTAGGATGCGCCCGTGGCAAGCCTGCGGCGTGTGATACGTTGACCTAGAAAGAGGGGTGCGCGCCCACGAAGTGGGCGTAATGCGAGGCCAGTAGGCGCATCAGAAGTGCTGATACGCCTGAGTGTCACCGGCCACGCCGAGATCGAGGCGGGCGTCAAGGTGGACGGCGACCTCGGGTGCCGTTGGGTTCGAACTGTGGGAGGGGCTTTACGCCCCGACGGGAACGAATGTGATATTCTGTCGGGGCATAAAGCCCCTCCCACAGCTCTCTGAAGACGGCGCTCGGAGATCGCCGTCCACCTACGGGCGACGGAAACTTACTTCTTCTCCGGCGTGTAGTACGGCCCGAGCGCGTCGAGGATCTTCTGCAGGACCTCGGGGGCGTCGATGGCGCCGTTGTGGCGGTAGATAATTTTGCCGCCGGGGGCGACGAGCACGGTGTGGGGGAGGGGGCCGGGCCACTCAGGGTCGAGGGCTTTCACGAGCGCATCGGCGCTGGCTTCGGTGTAGAGAAAGTTGGTCGCCTCGCGGCCCTCGGCCTTGAGGGCTTTCTTGAGCGCGGCGGAGGGAACGGCGTGTTGTTTTTCGAGGAAGGCCTTGGCCTGCGCCTTCATCTTCGGGTCGTCCATGCTGATGGTCACGAGTTCGAAATCGCGCGTGCTGAGCCGCTTCGAGAGCGCGACGAGCGAGGGAAATTCCGCGACGCAGGGCGCGCACCACGTGGCCCACACATTGAAGAGACGCAGGCGCTTCGAATCGTTTTTCACGAGCGCGGCGACGCCCGCGGCGTCGATGTCGGCGAGCACGACGGGCTCGGCGTTCCACTTCGCCTCGGCGGCGGCGACATCGCCGCGCTTGCTGTTCCACTTCGTGGAGCAGCCCATGATTTTTGTCTCGGCGACGGTGACAGGCTGGCCGGCGAGCATTTGATCGACGGCGTTCTTGGTGTCGTGGCTCTTCACCGTCGTCACGTCCTCGAAGCGCGAATCATCGACGCGACCGGCGTAGCGCAGCTTGCGCTCGCGGTCGAAGAGGAAGACGTGCGGCGTCGCCATGCAGCCATACTCGAGTGCGGTGGCCTGCGTCTCGCCGTCATAGAGGTAGGGAAAGGGGAAGCCGGCGTCCTTGGCGTACAGCTTCATCTCGTCGAAGCTGTCGTTGTATTTGCTGTAGCCGAGTTCATCGAGGCGGATGCCGTCGGGGCTGTTGGGATTGATGGCGACGACGGCAAGACCCTTGGCCGCGTATTCGCGCGCGAGCGGCAGGAGGCGCGTCTCGGCGGCGTGCGAGTACGGGCAGTGATTGGAGAGAAACACGACCATCAGCACCGGCGCCGCCTTGAAATCGGCGAGCGTGTACGTGCGGCCATCGATGCCCGGCAATTTGAAATCGGGTGCGGTGTCGCCGAGCTTGAGTTTCTTGAAACCGGGTGGCTCGGCAGCGGTGAGAGGTGCGGTAGCGACGGTGGAAAGCGAGACGAAGACGACGAGGCCCGCGAGAAGCGTGGCGAGGGAGAACGGGAGGAAGCGTTTCATGGGGTGAAGGCTAACAGGTCAGAGGTAGGAGCCTGCTTGCAGGCGATGGGATATGGGGTGTGAACTCAACTGACCGCCCATCGCCTGCAAGCAGGCTCCTACCTCCAGAGCGCGGGCGGCAAAAAAAACTTTTACGCCTTCATCCCCGCCAGCATCCCGCGGACGTAGCCGAGGGATTCGGCGAGGCCGGTGACGGGATTGCCGGTGGGCTTTTCGTATTCGAAGGAGACGACGCCGTCGTACTTGATTTCGAGGAGCGCGCGGAGCATGCCGCGGATATCGAGGCGGCCGGCGCCGACCTCCATCGGGATGTCCTTCACCGCCCCGGAGACGGCGATCGTATCCTTCATGTGGATATCGTAGAGGCGGGAGGCGTATTTGCGCATCACATCGGCGGGGTTGGCGCCGGCGCGGGCGGCATGGCCGACGTCGATACAGAAGCCGATGCGGTTATCGAAATTCTTGATCGCTTCCCACACATGGTCGGGCGAGGGAAACACTTTGTCCTCGGGGCCGTGATTGTGGATGGCGAGCTTCTGGTCGTACTCCTTGACGAATTTCTCGATGAGCGGGAGCGCGGCGGGGTCGGGCTTGCAGACCATCGTGCTCATGCCGGCGGCGCGGACATTCTCGAAGGCCTTGCGCACCTTGGTCTCGTCGTTGGGGAGATTGACCACGCCGGAGCCGGTGAGGTTGAGCCCGGCACCGCGGAGCTTTTCGCCGACGGCGCGGCACTGCTCGACGGTGGCATTTTCCCAATCACAGTGTGCCTTAAAGAGGCCGGTATTCACGATGCGGAGGGATTTGATGACGGCGATGGTCTCATCGAGCGGCATCATGCGCGTCGAATACGAGGCGATACCGAGGCGCAGACCGTGCTCGCGCACGCCATCCAGCGCGGGCATGGGAGCCGGAGCGGCCTTGGCGGACTTTTCGGCGGCAAAGACCGCCGAGGAATTGATCAACGGCAGCGCCAGCGCGCCGAGGGCGGCGGTGCGGAGCGCTTCACGACGCGTGAGCGCGCGGGAATTGGACACGGAAGGAGACAGTGCAGGACTAAGGGGTTGGGGCATGCCGCAAACATTGGAGCACTCGCGCGAAACCCGCAACGCTCGAAACACGCGCGCGGGCGAAACGCGGCGTTTTTCTTCGCGCGGCTCCCATCAGGATCGGCCCGCCGTAAATTTCCGCAGATACTTCAGCGCCACTTCAAACTCATTGGGCAAGGGTGCCTGGAGCGTGAACGGCTCCTTGGTCACGGGATGCTTTAGCGTGAGTTCGCTCGCATGCAGCGCGAGGCGCGCGATCAGCGGCTTCTCCTCGTCGCGGCCTTTGTAACGGCGCTTCAACTCGGAGAGCATCAGCTTGATCTCGGGGTCGCCGTAAAAGGGATCGTTGAGGATTGGCGCGCCCGCCGCCGCGAGGTGGACGCGGAGCTGATGCGTGCGACCCGTGAGCGGATGGCACTCGACGAGCGCGTAGCGGCCGAATTTTTCCAGCGTGCGAAATTCCGTGAGGCAGTCCTTGCCACCGCGGCCCTTGAAGACGCGCATGCGGCCCTTTTGCCGTTCGTCTTCGCCGAGGGCCAACTCGACTTGAAACGCGTCGGGCAAGCCGCCCGCCGGGTCGCGAATGGGGACGATCACTTTCATCGCATGCTCGGGCGGCAAGATGACGACGATCGCGTGATACTTCTTCTGCACGGTCTTCGACTGGAACTGCCCGCTGAGATAATCCAGCGCCACCTTGTTCTTCGCGCAAAGCAGGAGGCCGCTGGTGTCGGCGTCGAGGCGGTGGACGTTGGCGACACCGTGGCCCATCTTGTCGTGGACGAGCCCCATGAGGTTTTCGCGCTCCTTGTCCCAGCGGTCGGGTGCGACCAACATCCCGCTCGGTTTATCGAACGCGATGAGCGAGTCGTCCTCGAAGATGACGGGCGGGAGTGGCATAAAGAGAGAGTCGTAGCGGGTTTGGCCGGGGGAGCGAAGCGTGGAATTTCTCGATTTTCACGGGCGATCTCACCTTTTGGGGCCGAAAAGACACGCGCGGGTCCGGATGCTCAGAGGGTCGTACCATTTCCGACGCCGATTTAGACTCTCCAACTCATCCATGTCATGCTGAGCATTCGGTGACTAAGGGAAGTAGGCACCGCTCAGGCGGTCCGGGTGGAGGCCCGAATGGAGAATTTTTATGCGGATTTGAGCGCCGGGTCGAGGTCACACACCGGTTTCGTGGCTGTAACGTTTACGTGACAAGGGCGGTTTCTTTTTGCCAATATGCCTTGTCCGGCGCGCCGTTTGTAAACCCTTCTGTCATGCCAGCCTTAAGTCTATCGCCAGCCTTCTCGATTTTCGCGACTTTTTCGCGGCTGTCTTCGCCGCAGCCGGTGCATACCTTTATCCGAGCGACGGGGTATAAACTGCGCCCGCCGCGCCCGGTGGCGCACGAGGCGACTGTGACGCGCGCGCAGGACGAAGTCCTCGCCAGTGGCCGCGCCCAGCCCCACCAAGGTGCGACCGTGCTTTGCGAGCGCCGCCTCGGCAGCATCCCGACGATTGTGCTCGGAGGCTTTGTGCCGGATGCGACGGAACAGGTTTTCTTGCTGCGCGGCTTTCTGCTGCGGCGCGGCACGGTGTACTTCATCAACTATCCGCGCACGGGCTTCTCGATGGATCTGGTCTGCGCGCAGCTCGATGATCTCGTGGAAGAACTGAACCGCGTGCACGGGCAGCGCCCGGTGTTTTTTGGCGTCAGCTTCGGTGCCGGCGTGGTGCTCGAGTGGCTGCGTCGCGCGCGTGCGGCGGGGCGCAATCCCGAGCTCGGCGGCTCCGTCTTGGTCAGCCCCGTAGCGTGCGCCGCGGATATCGTCGTTCCCGGCGAGGCCAAGGCCTCGACGCTCATCGGCCGCGCGCTCAAGCCCTACCTCGATGCCGGAGTCGGCGGCGGCCACGCCATCGACCCCAGCGTGATGGATAAGTCGAAGGCGATCTTCGCCAAAATGTTCGAGGCCGGCGCGCAGAACCGCGAAGCCCTGCGCCTGCTCATGACCGTGAGCGAGCTCCGCCACGTGCGCGACAGCGTGCTCAACGCGATCCAGATGATCGACCTCACCGGCGCCTGCGAACGCGTCAATGCCCTGCGCGTGATGCCGCCGCTCTCACCCTTTATCTCACCGGAGCAACTCCCGCTCAGCGAAGCGCCCACGCTCGTGCTGTACGCGGAAAAAGAGACGGCCGTGCTCGCGGCCAATTCGCCGACGCGCGCGGCCTTCGAGTCGGCGCTGCGGGCCTTTTTCCCGCGCGGCGAGCTGCGCGTCGTCGCCTCCGAGGATGGCACGAGCCCCGTGCAGCACGCGTCCTTGATTTTCCACTACTTCCAGTTTTTGCCCTTGGTCACGGGTTTTTATCGGGGGCTAAAAACGGGTAAGTTCTCGCTGGCGGCGTGAATACCCTTGCCGTTCTCCGCCGGGCAACCTGCCTGAGCATGACCTGCTGACATGGCCTTGCCCAAAAGCATTTTTACCTTCGGCGCCAACCTGCTCACCGCCGGCGCCGAGTGGCGATTGCGCCAGAAGAAGAGCGCACCCGGTGCGCAGAAAAAGACCTTCGAGGGGTTGATGACCCAGCTCGCCGCCACGACGTACTGGAAGAGCGCGGGCATCGTCGCGGGGATGAGCTACGATAGTTTTCAGGCGCGCATCGCGCCGCGGGCGTACGAACAATTTGAGCCCGTGATCGACCGCGTCCGCCGCGGCGAGGCCGATGTGCTCTGGCCGGGGACCTGCTCGTTTTTCGCCGTCTCCTCCGGCACCACCTCCGGTCGCACCAAGTACCTGCCTGTCACCGAGGCGATGCTCGGGCATTTCCGCAAGGCCGGCCTCGACTCCCTGCTCTACTACACCGTGCGCGTGCGCCACGCCGCGATGTTTCGCGGCCGGCATCTGTTTCTCGGCGGCTCGACCGTGCTCACGCCCATCGAAGAGGTAAAACCCCACGAGGCCTACGCCGGTGACCTGAGCGGCATCACCGCGCTCAATCTCCCGCCGTGGGTCGAGAAGCATCTCTATGAGCCCGGCGCCACCATCGCGCAGATGAGCGACTGGCCGAAGAAGATCGAGGCCATCGTGCAGCGCACGAAGTCCCTCGACATCACGACGCTCGCCGGCATCCCGAGCTGGGTGCTCATCCTCGCTGCCGCGCTCCGTGAGAGCAGCGCCAAGGGCAAACACCGCGTCAGCAACCTCCAAGGCCTGTGGCCCAACTTCGAGTGCTTCATCCATGGCGGCGTGCCCATCGGGCCTTTCCAAGAGGAGCTGCGCACGGCCCTCGGACCGACGGTTAACTTCCACGAGGTCTACCCGGCCTCCGAGGCCTTTATCGCCGCGCAGGACGCCGAGCCCATCGCGGGCCTGCGGCTCATGGCGGACGTGGGGATTTTCTACGAGTTCATTCCCATGGCGGAGTTCGACGACACGCGCCTCGATCAGATGGGCCGCAAGTGCGTGCCCCTCGTCGGCGTGAAGACCGGCGTCGACTACGTGCTCGTGATGACGACGCCCGCCGGCCTCGTCCGCTACGTGATCGGTGACGTCGTGCGCTTCATCTCCACCGAGCCGCCGCGCCTCGTCTACGTCGGTCGCACGAAGCTTCAGCTTAGCGCCTTCGGCGAGCATGTGATCGAAAAGGAAGTCACCGATGCGCTCACCGCGGTCTGCCGCCGCCACGACTGGACCATCGTGAATTTTCACGTCGCGCCCGTCTTCGTCAATTCCCTCACCGGCCAGAATCGCGGCCGCCACGAATGGTGGATCGAGCTGAAGCCCGGTACCGTCACCACGCCAACCGGCCCGCAGATGGCGATCGAGCTCGACGCGGAATTGCAGCGCCTCAACGACGACTACGAAGCCAAGCGCAAGGGCGGCGGCCTCGACGCCCCCATCGTCCGCCTCGTGATGCCGGGCGTCTTCGAACACTGGCAGCGCTTCCGCGGCAAGTGGGGTGGCCAGCACAAGATGCCCCGCTGCCGCAGCGACCGAAACATCGCGGACGAACTGGCGCAGATCACGAACTTCGCCCGGGATTGAGGCAGGGTGAGGACGTGCGCGCCGCCAAAGAGATCGTCGCCGCTCTCCCTACCTCGGATTTTGTCACAGAGAGCACCGAGCCCAGCCCACAGAGGACACGGAGGAATACCGCCGAGTCCGATCCCCTGGTCGGGACCGTCATTTGCTGGCTCCTGGGTCACAGCAGCCCGCCCACGGGTTCCATTTCGGCTGCCACGCCAAACATCTCCTCTCAGGCGGTTTTCCTCTATGTCCGCTGTGTCTCCTCCGTGTTCTCTGTGACAAGATTCTGGGCCTAGGGTAACATCCGCACTTTTCCCGCAATTTAATCTAACCGGTCCACTCGGCTGGCACGCGTAGTGCTCACTATCCTCATCCTGCCCAAAGCAGGGTTTTGGGTAGCGTGAACCGGCTGCAAAGCCGGAAAGAAAAAACTGGGGCCGGCGTTAAGGGGTTATCGCCGGCCCCTCCTTTTTGCCCAGAGGGGACGATCAGGGCTCCGCCCGATCTCTTTTCGACTTATGTAAGTCGCCTTACGTCACAACGATGACGATGGCCGCCACCATGAGCCCGGCACCGGTCAAGCGGGAGAGCATCGCCCCACGCCCCGCATGGCGCTCGAGATTGCCAAACCAGTGCCCGACCGCCCAGACGAGCACCACGCTCCACAGCCCGCGCGAACTATAGACGATATTCGCCGCCGTCGCATCGTTCCACCGGGCCAGAGTGTAGGCAAAGGCGGCGTTGTTCACCGCCAGCAATCCCGCCCCGGGCCTCAGCCACTTCCACGTCTCTGCACTGATCTCCCGCAACGGCCCGCTGAAGAACGGCATAAATCCAAAGGAGAGGAGCCCCATCGAGCCAAACATCAGCGGCAAAAACCGCCCCACCCCCCACGCCGGTGCCCAATGCTGGGTCAGCACATCGGAAAAGGCGTAGATCGTGGCACTGCACGTCGTTAGGGCGATGGTCATGCCCACACGGCGGTGCGGAGTGCCGCCGTTCCAGCTCAGGAGCAGCACCGCCACCGCGCACAAGGCCGCCGCCCACCACCAACTCGGCGGAATCTTCACCGCAAACATCACGCTCGCGATCACCGCCACGAGGATGGACTTCGTGCCCATCACCGGCGTCGTCACCGACACATCGCCATGGCTGATCGCGAGGTAGATGAGCAGTTGCGCGAGGGTAAACAACAGCCCCGTCACCGCCGGTTGCCAGTAATCCAACAGTGGATGCTCCGTCCCCCCGAGGAACCACAGCGGCGCAAAGCCGATGGCCATCGTGAGATTGGCCACAAAGGTCGCGCGCCACACGCCCGCCCCGTGGTCCGCCGCCCGCTTCAGGCACAGCGCCCCCACCACATACACAAAGCCGCAGACGAGCGGAATGA
This sequence comes from Opitutaceae bacterium, assembly GCA_965227745.1. Lineage (GTDB taxonomy): Bacteria > Verrucomicrobiota > Verrucomicrobiia > Opitutales > Opitutaceae > GAS368. Next base: position 3,897,406 of record OZ245769.1, read on the forward strand.
AGAGGTGCGCCGGAAAATTCATCGAAAGGAAACAACAAAGCCGGGCGAAATCCGTCCGGCTTCAACGTCAATCCACCGCCCGCCCGGTACACTGGGTATCTTTTCGGCGGCAGTGCGCACCAAGCAAAGTGACTGCGGCATCCTGCCGCAGAGTCTTCAGAGCCAACCTCGGCCGCAGGCCGACGCTTCAAGGTCTGCCACGTGAAATATACCAACACGGACGGTTGTGCGCAGTACGCCCCCGCCCACGAAGCCGTCCGAGGTGGACGGCGACCTCCGGGCGCCGTCGGGAGGGCGACGATAAAAATTACAGCGGCAGCTTAATCTCCCGAAGCCGCCGCTCACAGAGCGCCGTCCCTCGCGCCCCGCTTACTTCAGCAGCGCCAAGACCTTCTTCTCATACACATCCGCCGGCTCCGCGCCCGTCTTGCGGTCGCGGATCTGGCCTTTGCGATCGATCAGGAAAGTCGTCGGGATGGCATCCATCCCGCCAAAGGCCGCGACCACGTCGTCGTCGCCCATCACCAGCGAGTAGTTGATCTCGTACTTCTTCGCGAAGGCCTTCACCACGCCCACTCCGGCTTGGTCGAGCGAGACGCCCACGATCACGAGGCCGTCTTTGCCGTACTTTTTCACGAGGTCGACGTAGCCGGGAATCTCCGTGCGGCACGGCCCGCACCACGTCGCCCAAAAATCGACGACCACGACCTTGTCCTTAAATTGTTCGGAGGTGACGGTCTTGCCATCGAGGTCCTTGAGCTTCCACTTCGGCGCCGGCGACACTACGGGCAACCCACCCGCCACCACCTTCTTCTCCGCCGCCATCAGCGGGCGAACCACCGAGCCCACCGCCAGCGCGGCGAGCAACGATCCGAGGACGAGGGCAATGCGGGAAGATTTCATAGGGAAAGTGTGTGGAGAGCGTACGAGTAAGAGCGTCCCGGGCAAATTTTCTTCCCAAATATTTCCGGCATCTACCCGCCTGTTCACCTACCACCGAGCCCACTCGGCCCCCGCCTACTGATAGTAAAAGGTAAACGTCATCTCCTGCTGTGTGCCCAGCACCGCGATCATGTCTTCCGTCCAGTCGCCATAAGGCGAGCGATCCGTGATGGCGCTCATGCAGGCGCGCGAGGCGGCATCGCTGGCCGTGCTCTTCACATCCACGACTTTCGTAATCGCCCCTTTCGAATCCATGATGAACTTCACCGCGACCGTAGAGCCCGACGTCGGATACACCTTGGATTCGGTCAGCAGGCGCTCCCACTGCACCTGCACCGTATCGATCATCCGCTGAAGGTAAGCTCCATGATTCTTCCACTTTGGATCTGCAGTCGGCCCGATATTCGACGTGCCTGCCAGTCGCTCGTCTAGGATCGTCGGCCTGACTGTCTGGGTTTTAACCAACGAATCTCGCGGCTGTGGCCGTGTCCGATCGGGCACCGGTCGCATGCTCGCGTCCGATTCGATCCCATACTTTTCCGGCGAGGCCAGTTTCTTGAGCGATTCCGGCGTGGCCCGCGCCACCGACCACGCCGCGCGTCCGCTCCGCAGGAGCAACCCGTCCGACACCACGTCGCCGCGAAACACATAGCCCGCCTCCGCTTTCCCGAAATTCAAATCGCTCACGACCACTACGAAGCGATTGCCCGCCAGGGGCTCGATTTTACCCGAGCCATCCGCGCCGTAAAAAGGCAGTCCGTCCTTCCCCTTCACCAACGCCGTGATCTGTTGATCCTTCACCTTTACCGCGCAAATCACGGTGCCGGTGGAAAAATCCGTCACCGTCCACTCGCCCTGCAACATCGGCAACGCGAAGTCCGCCGCGCGCAGCGTGGCGCCCGTCACCATCGCCAGCGCCACGGTCACCCAGCCCACTATGCGCGCGAGCTTCATGGCGCTTAATTCCCCCGCATCTCCGGCAAATCCAGCCCGAGGGTCTCGATGAATTTCTTCATCGCCGGCGTGAGCACGCGGCCCTTGCGGTGGAGGATGGCGAGCGGGCGGGTGAACTCCTTGCCCTTAAACGGCAGCACCGCGAGCGTGCCCTGCTTCTGCTCCTGGAGCACAGTCGCCTGCGGCACGATGGCGATGCCGTGGTCGATTTCGACCGCGCGCTTCACCGTCTCGATATTGTCGAACTCCATGACCGGCTCGATCTCGAGCTTGTGCTCGCGGAAGATTTGGTCGACGGCCTTGCGCGTCGGGATGTCGGGGTCGAAGCCGATGAACTTCTGGTTCGCCAGGTCCTTGATCTCGATTTCCGTCCGCTTGGCGATGGGATGCTGCGGATGCGCGATGACGACGAGATGATCGTTGCGGAAGGGCAGCACCTCGATCTGGCGCTGCTTCACGGGAAAGGCCACCAAACCGAAATCGACGGCGTTGTGCAGGATGTCCTCGTACACGAGATTCGAGCGGCGGTACTCCACGCGCACATTGACCGAGGGGAAGTCGTGCAGGAATTTTTTGATGAAGGGCGGCAGCTCGTGCAGGCCGATCGAGTAGATGGTCGAGATGCGAATGGTGCCGCTGATCACCTTCTTCATCTCCTGCAATTCCGAGAGGAGTTTCTCGTAGGTGTGCAGCATCTCCTTGGCCGCGTCGTACACGCGCTGGCCCTCGCGCGTGAGTTGAAATTGCTTCTGGCTCCGGTCGATCAGCAGCGTCTTGAAATGCCGCTCCATCGCCCGGGCTTGCTGGCTCACGGCGGACTGCGTGATGCCGTTTAACTTGGCTGATTTCGAGAAGCTCTTCGTCTCGACGAGGTCGGCGAATATTTTGAAGTTTTCAATTTGCATGATTAGACCAAGTTGTGGCGCTCATCCTAACATAACGGCCCTTGCCGTAAATGATTAATTAGATTCTCTTAACTAACGTCAACCCACGCCCGCACGCAAGGATCGGCGGAAGTTGCGAGGATTGGCCTCCGAAACGCTACAGGCTCTGCTTCCCGCCATTCCCTCCGGCCCGCCGCCCCGCCCTCCGCTCTTCCTTTCCCTCCACTTCGCTCCGCCATGCTCCCCACTTACGAGGAATTCGCCCGCCGCGCCGATGCCATCCGCGCGCAGATCGCCGCCGCCTGCGCCTCCGCCGGTCGCGACCCCCAGGGCGTGGAGCTTCTCGCCGTCACCAAGACCCATCCCGCCGCCGCCGCCGACTACGCGGCGCGTTACGGCCTCGCTGGCGTCGGCGAAAATCGCGTCCAGGAGGGCATGGAAAAGCGCCCCCTCTCCTCCCCGGCCGCAGCCGCCCTGCGCTGGGAGCTGATCGGGCACTTGCAATCGAACAAATCGAAACTCGCCGCCCAGCACTTCGACCGCGTGCAGAGCGTCGATAGCGAAAAACTTCTCAACCATCTCGACCGCGCCGCCGCCGAGCTCGGCAAGACCCTCCCCGTCCTCCTCCAGATCAATGCTGGCGACGACCCCGCGAAATTCGGCGCCGATCTCGCCGACGGCCCGCGCCTGCTCGAGGCCGCGCTTGCGAAGAAAAACCTCCGCGTCGAGGGCCTCATGACCATCGCCCCCCTCGGCGCCACGCCCGAGGAGACCACCGCGCACGCGCAGCGCACCTTTGCGAATCTCCGCACGCTGCGCGACGACCTCGCCGCTCGTTTCGGCACGCCGCTCCGCGAGCTTTCCATGGGCATGACCAGCGACCTCGCCCTCGCGGTCGCCGCCGGCAGCACGATGGTGCGCGTCGGCACCGCCCTCTACGGCACGCGCTAAACCACCGCCCAACCCCTAAACACGCCTCCCCCTTTGCTTGTCATCGCGAAGTGCGCACCGCGCACCGTGGCGATCCAGCCAAATCTTGCCGTCGCGAGGCGACCCACCTCGTCACAATCCGAATTTAAACGCGCCCGCATGAAAAAACTGCGTCCCGTCCAGTGGATTCATCTGTTCGGCCTCGCCGTTTTGCTCGTCGGCCTCACGAGCGCGACGTCCATTTACATTTACCAAGGCCACGAGACTTACCGCGGCGAGATCCTGCGCTACGAGGTCGAGGGCGGTCGCAGCTATCCCGTCTACGCGCAGGACAATAAATCGTTTCGCACGTCCTCGCAGGCCATGGGCGGCAGCGCCATGGAAATCACCAACGACTTCCGCTTTTGGCTCCGGTCTCTCGCCTACGGCAAGCGCAAAGCCTACACGGTCGCCGTCGTCGCGGGTCTGGTTTGCTTCCTCTGTTTTTGGGTGCCGAGTTACCTGCGCTACGATGTCGCGTGATCCCACTCGTACCGCTGCGTACGAGAGAGGGATACTTCCTAGGCGCAGTCGGGAGCAGTAGGTGTATCTTCCCCTTGCTCCTCACTCCGCGCGGACCAACGTCACCGCCCGACGTGATTGCCTCCCGCTTCCTAGTTGTGGTGCTTGGGCTGCTGCATTTTGCCGCACCGAGCCGCGCCGATGTCGTGGTCGGCGGCGATCGCAACGAAGCCATCCGCCAGCACGGCTTCCCGAAGTCGAATGCCAAGCGGGGCAACCACGAGTTCTTCGTCTACGCCAATGGCGGCCGCATCGAATTCGCCGACGGCAAAGTCGTCGACGTCAAGGGCCCGCTTCCCGTCATCGCGCCGCCTGCGCCCACGCCCGCGGCTGAGACGCCCACCGCACCATCGAAGCCCGCTCCGCCTAAACCGGCCACCGCGGTCCCTGCCGTCAAAACACCCGCGCCGAGCAGCGCCCCGGCTCCCACCCCCACCGCGCCGTCGCCCGTCGCCAGTTCCGCCGTCGCAAATCAGCCGGCTACGGCAGCCGCTAGTCCGGCACCGCCAGGCTCCACCGCCAAATCTCCCACCGTCCCTCCGCCCGATTACGCCGCGGCCAATGCTGCCGCCAATGCCGCGCTGAGCGCCCACATCGAAAAAATGGATACAGCGTGGGGCGAAGCGCCCCACCTGCCGAAGTCCCACGGCCCGCTCGATTCCCTCCCGTCGTTCATCGTCGGACTGCTCCTCCGCTTCGGCCTCACCATCGCGGCGCTGAAGCTCGCCTTTAAATTCTGGGAGATGGACGCCTTCTGGGCCGGCATCTTTTCCATCGCCGGTATCGACCTCGCGCTCCACGCCATCCTCGAATTACTCGGCCCCGCCACCGGTGGCCTCACCTCGATGAGCGCCGTGGAAAACGGCATCCCCGGTATCGTTCTCATCTTCACCATCAACCGTTTCTGTTTCAACAAGCGCCTGCAGAACGCCGTCCGCACCGCGAGCGTCGTGAAGCTCACCGTCAGTATTCTCTACATCTTCGGCGGCGTCGCTTTGCTCAACGCGGCCTTCGGCTGAGGCCACGCGCCCTGCATTTTTCGGCCGCGCGCGAGCGCTCTCGACCGCGCAAAAACGACGCTTCGCATCCACGCAGGCCGCACGCCAACCGCGCGGGCACCTCGCGAAAAAAATTTTGGCCACCGCTGTTTTATCCATTGCCCCGCACGTAAATCCTTTTTCGCATCACCGCGTGGAAATTGACACGCGCAACGCATCGCAACTCGATGCGTTTCTCAGCCTGCTCGACGATCCGAGCCCCGCGGTCCGCCGCGCGCTCCTTGCTCACTTCACCGCCGCCGGCTCCTCGGCCGCCCTCTTCCTCCAGTCCGTCGCCCGCGGCCAGAATCGCGTCCTCGCGCGTCACGCCGCGTGGTTTCTCGACGAGCTGAAGTTCACCGACCCGGTGGCCGAGTTTCGCGGCTTCATCCGGTCGATGAACTACGAGCTGGAGTCGGGCACGCTGCTGCTGGCCCGCACGGTCGCACCCGATCTCGATGTCGGCCAGTGCTGCGCCACGCTCGATGCCATCGCCGAGCGCTGCCGCGAGCTCATCGCCGAGCCCTCCACCACGCGCGAAAAGTGCCGCATCATGAATCGCGTGCTCTTTCACGAGTGGAGCTTCCGCGGCAACGTCGATGACTACACCGACCCGCGTAATAGCTTCCTCGACCAGGTGCTCGTGCGCCGCACCGGCATCCCGCTCTCACTCAGCGTCGTCTACCTCCTCGTCGCCGAGCGCCTCGGCCTCGAGCTCGAGCCCGTCGGCCTCCCGCGGCACTTCATGGTCGGCTGCTACAGCGACGATCAGCCCTTTTTCATCGATCCCTTCGACCGCGGCCTCTTTCGCGATGCCGACGAGGTCTTCGAGCTCCTGCGCACCAACGGCGTCGTGCCGAAGATCAGCGACCTCGCCCCGACCCCCATCCGCGAAGTCCTCTGCCGCAACTGCCGCAACCTCGTGAACCACTACAACGAGGTCGGCGAGCCCGACCGCGCCCGCCTCTTCGCCGATTTCGTCGGCGAGTTCGAATCCACCTACGAGCGCAACTCGTCGTAAGCGAACCATCGCTTCACCGCGAAGAGCGCGAAGCGACGCGAAGGCTTTTCCGCGCGCTCACTCTTGGGAGCGCGGGCCGCTGGCCCGCTTTTACTCCCAGCATTTTACAGGGGCAAACAGAGGTAACAGAGTCCCGGGACTCGCCGCCTCTACTTCCGCATCTCTGTGCCTCCGTGCCTCTGTGGTTCACTACTTCACTCCGGAGGGATTTGAACCACCACAGAGTCACGGAGAACAAGAAATCACCTGTAGTCTTCGCGCTCTTCGCGGTTCACCTCAGTCGCTGTCATTTCACTACTGCGGTTCATCCGTGAGAATTTCGTGATGGTTTGCCCTCGCGGTTTCGTGGTTGTCTTGCCGGGCTTGAACTCCTCTCCGTCCCCCCAGCTCGATCCCTCCGCCGTCCTCACGCTTGCCGATCTCGCCGCGTGGTCGCGCCCCGGCACGTCGCTCGCCGTCCTCGGCCACCCGATCAAGCACTCGATCAGCCCGCCGATGCACAACGCCGCGCTGGCTGACCTCGCCCGCACCGATGCGCGCTTCGCGGACTGGCAATATTTCCGCTTCGATATCCACCCCGACGATCTCCCGCGCGCGCTCGAGCTCCTGCACGAGAAAAAATTTCGCGGTGTGAACCTCACCGTCCCGCACAAGATCATCGCCTTCGACCGCGTCGCCGAGATCGACCCCGCCGCCCAACCCGTCGGCGCGGTCAACACCCTCCGCTGGAGCGAACGCGGCTGGCAGGGTTTTAACACCGATGGCTACGGCCTCGCCTCCGCCGTGCGCGAGACGCTCGGCCGTGAGCTGGCAGGCTCACACATTTTGCTCCTCGGTGCCGGTGGCGCCGCCCGCGGTGCGGCGGTGGAATGTCTGCAGCGCAAGTGCGCCTCACTCTGGATCGCCAACCGCACCAAGGAAACCCTCGACGAACTTCTCGCCATCGTCGCCCCGATAGCTGGCGGAATTCCCGTCCTTGGCTTCGCCCCCTCGGCGCCACCCGCCACGCTTCCCGCTGATCTTCTCGTGATCAATGCCACCAGCGCCGGCCTGAAGCCCGACGATCCACTACCGCTTGATCTCGGTCTCCTCCCGCATCGACCGGCCGCCGTCTACGACATGATCTACAATCCGCCGCAGACTGCGCTCCTCCGCACCGCGTTCGGCCTCGGCCTGCCCACCGCCAACGGCCTCTCGATGCTCGTCCACCAGGGCGCGAAGTCCCTCGAACACTGGAGCGGCATCCCGGCCGCGCGCACCGCACCCACGATGGCCACCGCCGCGCGGGGCGCCCTCGCTCGCCGTTGAGGCCGCATCGAACACCACCGGGACTACGGACTTCCCGCGTTTGACATTCCCCGCTTCCAGACGCGCAATCCCGCCGCCGCATGTTTGCCGACTACGCTGATATGGCCACGCTGTTCCCGTGGTTTTTCCCCGCCTTCGCTTTCGTGCTGGGCACGATGGTGGGAAGTTTTCTGAACGTCGTCATCTACCGCGTGCCGGCGGGCAAATCCATCGTGCATCCCGGCTCCCACTGCGGCTGCGGCCAGCCGATCAAGTGGTACGATAACATTCCGGTTTTCTCCTGGCTGATCCTTCGCGGGCGGGCGCGGTGCTGCGGGCGGAAATTTTCCTTCCGTTATCCGGCCATCGAGTTGCTCACGGGCGGATTGTTTCTGGCCTGCTGGCTCCACTTCTCGCCGGCCGGCACATTCTCTCCCGCCGTGGCCGCGTGCGGCTGGGTGTTCCTGAGTTGCCTCGTCGCGGCGACCTTTATCGATCTCGATCACTTCATCATTCCCGATGCGTTCACGATCTGGCTCGGGGTCATCGGCGTTGCGCTCTCGTTCGCGGTACCAGCGCTGCACGGTTTCAACACCGGCCACTATTCCGCCGACAGTGTACAATCCGGCCTGCGCTCGCTCGAGGGCCTGCTCGTGGGATCGGGCCTCGTGCTGTGGACGATGCTCCTTTCCGAAGCCATCTTGAAGAAAGAGGCGATGGGCTTTGGCGACGTGAAATTCGTCGGCGCCATCGGTGCCTTCTGCGGCTGGCAGGGCGCGGTCTTTGCCATGTTTGGCGGCGCACTCGTCGGCGTCATCTGGATCGCCATCGCATGGGTGGTGCAAAAAATCCTCGGCCCCAAGGCCACGCTCACTCCGCCCACCGAACTCCCGACGGAAGACGAGTCCGCCGTGGAGCACAGCGATTGGGATGTGCTGACGCTGGGCGCGGGGGTCAGCGGCGTGATCGTCTCAATCTTCGTGCCCGCGCTGCACGGCCAGCACAATGGCCTGTTCATGATCGATAGCCTGCGTTCCGGCACCGCGGGCCTCTACGGCCTCCTCGTCGGCTCCGCGCTCGTGCTCTGGCCGTTGCTGCTCATCCCCAAACTGATCAAGAGCGACGCCCTCGCCTTTAACCTCGTGAAAGCAGCCGGCGCCATCGGGGCCTTTAGCTACTGGGAAGCCGGCGTGCGCGGCCTCCTCCTCGGCCTCCTGTGGACCATCGTCGGCGGCGCCTTGATCTGGGTGCTGTGGCGTCTCACGTCTTCGCTCCGCCAAAAGTTCGCCAACTCGCTCACTCCCGCCGCGCCCGTCGAGGAGCCAGCCGAAGGCGAGGCGCCCGCGCTCGGTCTCGGAGTCCACGTGCCGTTTGGCCCGATGCTCGCCATCGCCGCCGCGGTGCATTTTCTCTTTCTCCGCGGCTTCGTCGCGGAGTGGTTCGCCGAGGTGGCCTCGCTCTTCTAGTTTACGTCCCGCGGCCGGTCGCGATCACTTCCGCGCCATCGCCCGTCTGCATGTGCAGCACCTCCGGCCGCGCTCCGAATCGCGCCGCGTAGGCGGCGACGACTCGGCCCGCCTCCGCTTCGCCAAATTTTTCCGAGGTGAGCGCCATCACCGCGCCGCCGAAGCCACCGCCCGTGAGACGCGCGCCGTAGACGTGCGGGGTCGCGACCAACGTATCGACGAGGGCGTCGAGCTCGGCGGTGCTGTTTTCGAACAGGAACTGCGAGCTGCGATGCGACGCCGTGAGCAACCGCCCCACCGCGCTTAGATCACCCGTCGCGAGCGATACCTTCGTGGCATCGACGCGCGCGATCTCTTCGACGATGTGCCGCGCGCGCTTGAAGCCCACGGGGGTCAGCGTGCGCTCTGCCGCGAGCACTTGGGCCGGCGTGACATCGACGAGTTGCTTCACCCCAAGCGCCTGCGCCGCCTCCATGCACTCGCGATGGCGCGCCGCGTAGAGGCCATCCACGAGCGCGTGCTTCGTGTGCGTATTAAAAATCCAGAAATGCGCGCCGCTCGGCAGCGGCACCGTCGCGAACTTCGGCCCCCGGCAATCGATGAAGACGAGATGATCTTTTTTACCAAAACCCGAGACCCCTTGATCGAGAATGCCGCAGGGCACGCCCACGAAATTATTCTCCGCATGCCGCCCGACCTTCACGATCGTCTCGAGATCCGGCGCTTGTTTCGTCGCCGCCAGATACGCCAGCTCCGAGGCCAGCTCGATGGCCGCGCTGCTGCTGAGCCCAGCCCCGGGCGGCAAATCCGCCATCGCCAGATAATCGAAGCCCGACGGCACCGTCAGGCCAAAGCTCCGCAACGCGTCGAGCACCCCGAGCGGATAATTGACCCACGCCTCAGCACCCTGCAGCCGCGTAAAATCACCTCCGCGCACGCGCACCACTTCCTCCTTTTGCGCACTCGCGAAATTCCACCTGCCGTCCGCGCGCGCCGCCAGCCCCACCCATACGCCGCGATCGATGGCCGCGCCAAGCACGGTGCCGCCGTTGTAGTCGGTGTGGTTGCCGATGAACTCGATCCGCCCCGGCGCGCGCGCGATCACCTCCGGCTCACGGCCAATCGTGGCGCGAAATTTTTTAATGAGGGCGTCTTTCATTCTTCCGGAGAATTGAACCACGAATGGACACGAATCGACCCGAATGAAAAGGCCAAGTACGCGTCACTCTCCCGCAGAATATTTCGTGCGCATCCGTGTCCATTCGTGGCTCACACTTGCTCGGCCTCAAATCCCTCGCGTCTCTTCGCGAACTTCGCGGTTCAAAATCACCGCGCCTTTAACTTTTACCCTCACGCGCTCGCGCGCAGTTCCGCCCCGGCCTTGAAGCGCACGGTCTTCATCGCGCGGATGGTCATCGGCTTTTTCGTGTGCGGATTGAAGCCGCGGCGCGCCGCGCGCGTGGCCGAGGCGAAGGTGCCGAAGCCGACAAGCGAGACTTCCTTGTCGCGTTTCAATCCCCGCTTCACCGCGCCCAAAAAGGCTTCGACGGACCGCTCGGCCGCGGCTTTCGAGGTGTCACCCCCGAGGATCTTTTGCACTTCATCAACCAGTTCGGCTTTGTTCATCGGGAGGGCGGGAAGGTGGAAGGGCGGAGCGAAGGCCGAGGCGCGGACAGCGTCAAACGCATTTCCGCCGCGGGCGGCCCGCTCACGGGGGTTTACAAAATTTTGGCTTCCCCCTCGGGACCAGATGGGTGCGTAGGCGGCTCTGCTGGCGGCTCCCCGGCCCGGCCCTTGACCACGGCTTCGAGCAGTCGCGCCATCGCGAGTTCACGCTTCACGCCGCGCTCGGCGGCGAGTTGCGTGGCGCGCTTCGCGAGTTGCGCCGCCATCGTCGCGGCTTGCGCGGGTGGGGCACCGAGGTTTTCGCAGAGGCGGGTCAGTTGCTCGAGCTCAGTCATGGCGCATCAACCAACCGCACCGCCGGCGCGCCGTCAGCCGTAAACGCCAGGGTCGCCTCCGCGCTCACGTGCATCAGCGAGAGCATCGCGAGCCCCGTCCATCCGCCCGAAGCATGACGCGCCGCCGAGCGCAATTCCCCGACCTTCCGCGGCCCGATAAATAGCTCGGCGGGTAATTTCGCCGGCCCATCGCCCGCCCCCGCGACGCGCAGCAATCGACGCCGCACCTGCCCCATCGACTTGAGCCGCGCCATCACCTCCTGGCCGAGATAGCAGCCCTTGGTGTAAGAAATCGCATCGTCCTCGAGCGCGCCTTCACCCGGCAGATCGCCCGGGCCGATGTCGGTGGGGATGGCGGGAATGGCATCCGCGATGCGGCGAGCTTCCATTTCATCAGGAGTAACCTCGCGGAGACCGGCCCTCCCGAGGATGGCCTCAACCATCTCAGCCTGCGCCGTCGGAAAAACCCACTCCACATTGCCGCCACGCCCGCGCCGACCGCTGAACGTGAGCCCAATCGCGCTCGTGTCGAAGGGCACCCCGGGCGCATCGCCTACGGCCGGACTTACAATTGCCGCCACGGGGTCCGCCGCCTCGCTTTCCGCAAATACCGAGATCCCCATCACATGCCCCGTCACATCCTCGATCACCACATCGTCCGCGATGATGAAGGCCTCGAGTCGCTCGCGGATCGTCGTCGCCGACGAAAAATAGCTACCGACCCAGTATTCCCCCGCGCCCGTTGGCGTATCCACTCCGCCCTGCGCCGTATCCACGGGAGCCTTACCGCGAATCACGAAGCTATCGGCCAGCACCTTGCCCTTCACCGTCAGCCAGAGACCATACGCCGCCTCGCCCGGAGCGAGCTTCCGAAGTTCATTGGTGAATTGGCCTTGCAAGAAATTGGCAGCATCCTCGCCGGTCACCCGCAGCCAGGAGGCCGGTTTCCACCGATAAATCGCCGAGGAAGTAGAAATCTTCATGAGTTTTAAGATGCTCGAATTGAGCAGATTGCAAAATAAGTGGTAGATTTTGAAAACTAGATATTGACGAAGCGAGTTAAAACCCTATCACTTAGCCCATCACTTTAACACTTCTCCCCGCTTAGCGGGGAGTTTTGGGGTAACTAAGAAAGCAAAGGCGCACCGTGTAGGGGTACACGGTGCGCCACTTTTTTGCCCAAATTTTGGCCTCCGCCTCGGCCGCCTATCCTGTGCGATTGTCATTGCGAGGTGGCCGCCCAGCGGACGCCGCGGCGATCCATCTTCCCACCACACGTCCGGCGGAGCCGGACCGTCCTTACTGGTAAGCGGTCGCAAACATAGCGCCTATCACCCCAGCCGCCTCGCCGTTGAAGCCAAGCTTGCGCGCCCCCACTCAGACGCGCCAAGCTGGTCCCTCCTCATGCAGAAGACATCGGACATCAATGTCGTCGAGACCCGCGCCCTGCCGTCGCCCGCCACTTTGCTGGCCGAGTTGCCCAAGACGGAGGCCCAGGCGGAATTCGTCACCAAAGCCCGCCGCGAAATCCACCGGCTCATCTTTACCGACGACAAGCGTTTCCTCCTGATCATCGGACCCTGCTCGATCCACGACCTCGAAGCCGGCCGCGACTACGCCCGCCGCCTCGCCGCCCTCGCCCGCGAGGTCTCCGACCGCGTGATGATCGTGATGCGCGTCTATTTCGAGAAGCCCCGCACCACCGTCGGTTGGAAGGGCCTCATCATGGACCCCCACCTCGACGGCTCGCACGATATCGCCGCCGGCCTGCGCCTCGGGCGGTCTTTCCTCCGCGACGTCCTCGACCTCGGCCTGCCCACCGCCACCGAGTTTCTCGATCCCATCACGCCGCAATACGTCGCCGATCTCGTGTGCTGGGGCGCCATCGGCGCGCGCACCACGGAGTCGCAGACGCACCGCCAGATGGCCAGCGGCCTCTCGATGCCCCTCGGCTTCAAAAATGGCACCGACGGCTCGTTCACCGCCGCGATCAACGCCATCAAGGCCGCCTCGCAGCCGCAGACCTTCCTCGGCATCAATCTCGAGGGCGCGGCCTCCGCGATCGTCACGCGCGGCAATCCCGCTTGCCACGTCGTCCTCCGCGGCGGCGCCAAGGGCCCCAACTACTCGCCCGCGCACATCGCCGAAACGGAGGCGCTGCTCGTCAACGCCAAGCTCCCTAAGTCCATCCTCGTCGACTGCTCGCACGATAACTCCGCCAAGAAACCCGAGCTGCAGCCCGACGTCCTCCGCGCTCTCCTCGACCAAATCGCCGCCGGCAACGCCTCCATCATGGGCGCGATGATCGAGAGCAACCTCGGCGCCGGCAACCAGGCCTTCCCCCAGCCCAAGGAGAAACTGAAGTACGGCGTAAGCATCACCGACGGCTGCATCGACTGGCCCACCACCGAAAAACTCGTCCGCGACCTGCACGCCGCCCTCGCGCCGCGGTTCAAGTAAGCGACGGCGGCCTCAGTGTCGCCCCCGCTAGAGATCATGGTCGTTCCACGGTGGCTCGAGGTGGACGGCGACCTCCGGGCGCCGTGGGGGGGCGGGGCGAAGGTGAAAATCACGTCGGTAGCCGAATCCCCTGAAGACGGCGCACTTTGGATTCTAAAATGCGGGAGGGGCTTTACGCCCCGACGGCTTATTGCGTTCGTTCCCGTCGGGGCGTAAAGCCCCTCCCACAGCTCGCTGAAGGAGCCTTGCTAAAACTGCAGGTTCTTCACCTCGATCAGTCCCTCCAGCATCAGGACGACCGATTGCACCATCGGGCACGGCGGACACGAAAATCGCACGCGATCGCGCACATACGCGATGTCCTCGACGGGGAGTTTCTTCATCTCGTCGTTGATCTGCTGCAGCAGCGCTTCGTCGCGCATATCTTGCGGGCCGGCGGCCAACTGTTTCAGCGCCGCCCGCACGCGAGGAGTGAGATAACGAGAGCTCATGAGTAATCCTGTCGCGAAACCTGCACACCTCATTGCCAAAAGCCAGCCCGAGCCACTTCGATTCCACCGCGCCCCTCCGCAAGCTGCACCTGCGCCTCGCCGCGATCCCCCTTCCGATAAGCCCAAGCACCTTTTCACCCTCCGGTTACTAACACCTGCGATCCCGCCAAAATTCTTTCGTGTATTTCGTGTGTTTCGTGGTTAACTCCCTTTCCTCTTTTCTATGAAATCCCCCATCCGTGTCGCAGTCACCGGAGCCGCCGGCAATATCGGCTACGCCCTCCTCTTCCGCATCGCTTCGGGCGCCATGTTTGGTCCCGACCAGCCCGTCATCCTCCAGCTCATCGAAGCCCCGTTTGAAAAGGCTCTCAAGGCCCTCGAGGGCGTCGCGATGGAGCTCGATGATTGCGCGTTCCCGCTGCTCAAGGGCATCGTCCAAACCTCCGACGCCTCCGTCGGCTTCAAGGATGCCAACTGGTGCCTCCTCATCGGCGCCAAGCCCCGCGGCCCCGGCATGGAGCGCGCCGACCTCCTCAAGGACAACGGCAAGATCTTCATCGAGCAGGGCAAGATCATTGACGCCGTGGCCGCCGCCGATGCGCGCGTCGCCGTCGTCGGCAATCCCGCCAACACCAACTGCATGATCGCCGCCTCGCAGGCCAAGCGCCTCCCCGCCGAGCGCTTCACCGCGATGGTGCGCCTCGACGAAAACCGCGCCAAGACCCAGCTCGCCAAGAAGGCGGGCGTCGACATCACCGCCGTCAAAGACATCTTCATCTACGGTAACCACAGCCCGACGATGTTCCCGTCGTTCGCCCACGCCACGATCAACGGTAAGCCCGCCACCTCCGTCATCACCGACACCGCGTGGCTCCAGGGTCCGTACTGCGAGATCGTCGGCAAGCGCGGTGCCGCCATCATCGCCGCCCGCGGCCTCTCCTCCGCCGCCTCCGCCGCCAATGCTCTCGTCGACCACGTCCGCTCGCTCGTCACGCCCGGCGCCGTCCACTCCATCGCTGTGAAGAGCGAAGGCCGTTACGGCTTCGACGCCAATGTCTGGGCTGGCATGCCCGTCCGCACCACGACCCCCGGCAGCTACGAAGTCATCACCGGCTACGAGATGGACGACTTCGCAAAATCCAAGATCGCCGCCACCAACAAGGAACTCGTCGACGAGCGCTCCTTCGTGGCCGACATGATCGCGTAAGGCAGACGTCCGAAGACCAAAGAGCATCTTTCTCTTTCGTCTGAATCGTTCTCTCTCCCTCAAAGCGGCGCCCTCACCGGCGCCGCTTTTTTTATTTAACCACGAAGCACGCGAAAAGCCGCGAAGGCTTTGATGCCAACGACTGATCTGATACCAGTAACTGAGGAGGTTTTGATTTTCTGGTAGCTGTGAGCGCGAACCAGTGACGGTTTGGCTATCGTCCAAAGATCAACCGACGTTGGTATGATTTGGACCTTAGAATGCTTTTCATCCTGAGCGCGGCGAAGGGTCCAGCGGGGCCTACGCGCCCGCTTTTAATCGTCGCACCTCCGACTGGATTCTTCGCTGCGCTCAGAATGACCAGGGCTAGGTTAAAATCTAAACCAACTTCGTAATTGGTCTGAGAATTCCTTTCCACAAAGCCTCGTTCCACTCGGCAGAAATATCTCTGTGCCTCTGTGTCTCTGTGGTTCAAACCCAACCACAAAGTCACAGCGACCCAGAGAGCAACGCGCCGCTTTCCTCCCGCCCTCCCCGATCTTCCTGTTCAATCCTCAGGGTCACGCATCGCGACGCCCCGTGAAAATCACCCCGCCCCTTCGCGCCTCTTCGCGCTCTTCGCGGTTAAAAAAAACACCGTCCATTCCTCTGGGCTCGCGGCTCTCCGCGCGTGGAAAACCATTGCGCGGCTCGCGCCCATGCAACGCACGGGCGCGCCCACGCCCTAGACCGTGATCGCTCTCGCATTCGCGGAACCCCGACCTGCGTCGATTGCTCGATGGCCCGGGGCTCGGCTCTCAGCTCCAGCCTCTAAGCCCTCCGCTTTCCGCGTCCGCGTTCAGCGCCTCACTCCGCCTTCCGCTCCACGAGCGGACGCACCCAGATATTCCGGAAACGATCCGGGATGGTGTTCTTGTGATCTTGAAAGCGAAACGGCGCGGCCTCGGGGAACTTGCCATCGTAGTTTGTCGCCTTGCGATGCTGCGTCGGCCCGAGGATCGCGGTGTGGTTTTGCACCACGATGCCATTGGCGATGATCGTCACATACGCGGGCTCGATCACCTTGCCCTCCTTGAGCTTCGGCGCGGTAAAGAGGATGTCGTAGGTCTGCCACTCGCCCGCCGGGCGCACCGCGTTCACGAGCGGCGGCGTCTGCCCGTACACCGCGCCCGCCATGCCGTCGGCGTAGGTCGGGTTGTTGTCGCAGTCGAGGATCTGCGTCTCGTAGAGGTTCATGAAGAACACGCCCGCGTTGCCCTTCTTCTGCGAATTGCCGTAGGTCTTCGGGTGCGTCTTCCACTCGATGTGAAACTGGCAGCTCGCAAACGATTGCTTCGACCACACGTCGCCGCCATTCACGATTAGCTCGCCGTCCTCGATCTTCCACGGGCAGGGCACGCCGTCCTTGCCGACGAAGGCCGAGGTGTCCTTGCCATCGAAAAGCACGATCGCATCCGCCGGGGCATCGCCCGGTTTTGCGCCCGGCTTTACCGCCTCGGGACGCGGGCGGTTGAGATCGTGCACCAGCCACTTGCTGCCGGCAAAGATCGGCGGCGTGTCGGTGTAGCCCTCGGGGTAGGGCTTGCCGTCTTTTTCATCCGCGCGGGCAAACGCCGCCGCAGCCAGGGAGAGAAGCATCAGGGTCGATTTTTTCATGAGGGTAAAAACGTCGGGTCAAACAAACGGAGGGTTTTGAGCGCACCGCACCACGCGGCACCAGCACGCCAGACGCACCAGATACCCAATCGGACCGCCCCGCCGCGAGACTGAAATGGTCGGCGACGAAAAGCTGAGAGCTCAGAGCTGAGAGTCTAGAGCCGAAAGCAGCGATCACGAGCCATCTTCCGCCATGTCATTGCGAGGAGCGCAGCGACGAAGCAATCCATCTCGCTCACCCACGCGCGCCAGCGCCCCGCCTATTTCAAATCCGGCTCCGAGTTCCGGCTCTCAGCCCTAGCCTCTCAGCTTCCGTCCGCCTCCGTTCTCTCAACTCTCATCCCTCAACTCTCAACTCCTTCCGCCCCTCACACCTGCTCCGGCCAAACCCCGTGGCACCGATACTTCGCCCAGAGCGGCGCGGTCTTTTCATTTTTTCGAAACGCGATCGCCGCGATGCCCACCACCACGCCGCCCGCCCGCTCGATCAGTTCCACGGCGGCCTTAGCCGTCGCCCCCGTCTCGATCCACTCATCGGTCAACAGCACGCGGGTCCCCACCGGCCACGGCTCCGCGCGCAGCTCGAATACTTTCTCCACCCCGGAGTAATCGCTAAAGCTCACGCGCTCGTTCTTCACCGGCAGCTTGCCACCCTTGCGCACCGGCACGAAGCCCACGCCGAGCTTCAGCGCCAGTGCCGTGCCGACCACAAAGCCCAGCGCATCCGTGCCCACCACGCGCTCCACGCGCGCGTCGCGATACGGCGCGAGGAGATCGTCGACCAGCGCCGCAAAGGCCTCCGGCTCGGCGAAGATCGGGGTCACGTCGCTGCGCTTGTAGTGCAGCTTGCTCCGGTCGATGAGGCGCAGATAGTCCACGCTTCGTTGCAGCCGCCCGCAGCCCGCGACGCAACGCCCAACTTTCCCTCCGCCCCGTTTCGCCCTAAAAATCCGCCATGCGCCGCAAGGTCATCATCGATCAAGACACGCTCGGCCCCGCCACGACCAACCTCCAGTCCATCGCGCTGCTCCTGCAGTCGCCCGACACCGAGGTCCTCGGCATCTGCGTGCCCACGGGCGACCACTGGCGCGACCAGCAGGTGCGGCACGCCCTGCGCTTTTTGGAAATCATCGGCCGCACCGATGTCCCCGTTGTGCCCGGCGCGCTCATGCCACTCGTCGCCACACCCGCGAGCGTCGCCGCCTGGGAAAAGCGCCATGGCAAACTCGTCTACAATGGCGCGTGGGACCTCGCCCGCCCCGGCAAATGGGCCGACCCGCACCACCTTCCCGATCTCCCCGAGGGCAACCCCACCACCCTCCCCTCCTCCGAGACCGCGCCCGAGTTCATCGTGCGCCAAGCCCGCGCGCACCCGGGCGAAATCTCCCTCTGGTGCGCCGGCCCACTCACCGACCTCGCGCAAGCCCTCGCCCTCGAGCCGCACCTGCCTTCGCTCGTCCGCGAGCTGCACTTCATGGGCGGCGCCTTTCATCCGCTGATCGAGACGCGCGAGTTCCGCCACCACCCGCGCCGCGAGTTCAATATCCGCTTCGACGCCGAGGCCGCGCACATCGTCCTCCGCGCCGCCTGGCCGCGCGTCACCTGCTCGCCCATCGACGTCTCGCAGCACACGCGCTCCACGCCCGAGCTCTTCGCCGCCATCGCTCGCGCCGGTACTTCGCTCGCCCGCTACCTCGATCAATTCGGCCCGCGTAATCGCCCGATGTGGGACGAAGTCGCCGCCGCCACTTGGCTGGACGAGAGTCTAGTCACCCGCTTCGACGACTACTTCATCGACGTCAACACCGACGGCGGCGCCACCCACGGCTACATGCTCAGCTGGGACCCTGGCTCCGAACCCGCCCAAGGCGAACGCCGCGCCCGCGTCCAAAAACAAATCAACGACGCCCGCTTCTACGACCTCTTCGTCCACCTCTGCTCCCAATAGATCTCATCCCGGCAACCGATGAGATCTTGAGTTCCGGTAGCCGCAAGCGTGAGCGCGTGGCGGTTCGGTTATCGTCCCAATATCAACCGACGGCGGTCGCATTCGCGCCCCGCGCCCCTCTCCGCCCGAGCCTTCTCCGATCTCTGTGCCTCCGTGCCTCTGTGGTTCAAATCCAAACCACAAAGTCACAGAGCCACAGAGAAATCCTTAAGCACCGTTTCAACCTTCGCCTCTTCGCATTCTCTGCGTTTGCTCTCCGTTCCCTCCGTTTCCTTCTGGAAAAACCCGTCCGCCTTCCGCGTGCTTCGTGGGCCAATCTTCTTGATCTCGTTTCCGCGCCTACGCCAAGCCTTCGCTCCGACCTTCGCATCTTCGCGTCTTTGCGCTTAACCCAAGATTCATTCCCGCCGCATCACAACCACCGTACTTTCAACTTTCGTGTAGTTCGTGTGTTTCGTGGGCAGCCTCGCCCCGTCATTTATACCCCCACCGCGCCATACTCTCCCCCGCCACGTCTAAAATCCGCTCCTGCATCCCCGCCGCCAACGGCGCTTTCTCCTGCCGCACATACGCCGGCTGCGCCGCAAAATACGCCGCGAGCCCCGGCCGCACTTCCCCAAAATCCGGCAGACCCAGCGCCCCATACATCGCCTCCAGCACGTCCAGCGGCCGCGCGGTCAACTCCTTGTAGCTCGTCTCGAAATACTGCCCACGCGGGATCGCGGGCACATCGCGAAACAGCGCGTTAAACATCAGCCCGTACCGCCGCAGCGCCGCCTCCGCCAGCGCATCGTGCGCCGGGATCTGCAGGTAGCTGTTCCATCCAATGGATTCATCGAGCGAGAGATGACTGCGCAACACATCCACCGGATGCCGGTGCAGGTGCACAAACTTCGCCTTCGGAAATAGCTCCTGCAGCCGCCGCACGCGCGCCGTGTGCGGCGGCGATTTCAAGATGAGTTGCCGCCCTCCGCTTAGGTACGTCGCCTTCTTCATCGTCCAGAGCAGCGCGTCTTTCCACCGCGCGATTTCCTCCGGTCCCGCTTCATCAAACGTCAGGTATTTGTCGTAGTACGCGCTGCGTCGCGGAAACACATAACCGAGAAACGGCGACGCCAGTGACCGACTCGCGATCGCAAACTCGTCCTCCTGCGGCGTGCCGGAGCCCACCTGCACGCCGTCCATCGGTCGCTGCCGCGTGCCGCGCCGGCCAAACACTCCCGCCGACACCAGCGAGGTCGAGGGATGAATCGCCTGTAGCGTCGAAACGTATCCAAAGCGTGGATCGCGTCCGAGCAACTGATGCAAGTGCGTCGTCCCGCTGCGCCAGAAGCCGAGGAGAAACACCGGCGGGTGCTTGATCTCCGTCGCCGCGATGGCCGCGCCGTACCGCTCCTCCTCGCGTCGCGCCATCATCGAGTTAAACCGGCTCAGCAGCCCGAGCACCGCTGCGCGCCCGCGAAACGACCCGTCGATCTCGTTCTCCGCGCACAGCCGCTGCCACTCGGCATGGCGAATGCCCACGAGAAAATTCCGCCCCACCCAGTTGCGCTGCGCGAAGCTGGGGCTCGTCCGCCGGGGCGCTGGAATTGTATCCGGCATTACACGACCGCGACGGCGGGGAAACTCTCAGGGTTGGCGGGCAGCGTGATGCGGAAGATCGTCCCGCCTCCCTCGCCGTCGAGGTGCACGATGGTGCCGTGATGCGCGCGGACGATGTCAGCGCAGATCGCGAGGCCGAGGCCCATGCCACTGGTCTTCGACGACTGCGTAAAGGGCCGGAAGAGCGTTCGCTTCGCCTCCTTGGGCAGGCCCAAGCCATTGTCGCCCACTTCGAGGACGACGCCGCTTTCCCTCACTTCCGTGGTCACGATTACCTCGCGGTTTTCCGGCAAGGCCGAGACCGCATCGATCGCATTCATTACCAGATTTAGAATCAACTGCCGTAGCGAGGCGGGATCGGCTTGCACGGCATCCTCGAGCGCCGTCAGCCGCTGCATGATTGCGACTTCCTTTTCCTTCGCCTTTGGCAGCACGAGCCGGAGGCTGCTTTCCACGACTTCGTTCAAGTGCACGAGCTCAAGCTTCGGGTGCCGCGGCCGCCCCAAGTCCATCAGGCCGCTCACGAGATCTTCAATGCGGGTGATTTCGCCGGGCAGCACGTTGACGAAGAGGCGCTGAAACTCCGGTTCCCCAAACCGCGAGGGCGCGGCGAAGATCAGGCTCTTGATCGTCACGAGCGGGTTGCGAATCTCGTGCGCCAAGCTCGCCCCGAGCAGGCCAGCCGTGGCGAGCTGCTCCGCCTCGCGGGCCTGCTGGGCGAGGAGCACGCGCGAGAGGCCGCCCTCGATGATCACGGCGCTGTCTTTCAGAAATTGAATGTCGACCCACGTAAAGGGTCGCTGATCGCTCCGGGTGCACAGCGCGAGGGCAAAGGCCGGGCTCCCCTCGCCGCCCGGCCCGGCCACGATCACGCCGAGCCGATGCGTCCGCATGTAGTCGCCGATTTCCGATTTCACCTCGGGCGGAAGCTCGCGCTGCAGTCGCTCGGGCGTCACCCAGCCCTGCCCGGCGAGCTCGACCTCAGCTGGCAGGGTCAGCGGCGGCAGCGCGTTTTCGCTGGGGCGCGCATCGTGGTTCATGATGATGAATGCATGCTCGGTGCGGCCCCAGTTCGCCAAGATATCGGTAAACTTCGCCTCGAGCGCCGCCCACTCCAGCCGTTGCCGGCTCGCGGCCAGCAGACTCCGGCGGACCGACTCGCTGTTTTCATCGCCGCCCCAAAACGCCGCATTCCACTGGTGCAGCCGCTCGATCGCAAAGACCACAAGCAGCGCCGTGAGCACGATGACCACCGGTTTGCCCGCGAAGCGCTCCCCGTGATACACCGCGACGGAGAGCAGCAAAATTACCGCCGTGACCGAGAGGAGCTTGCCGAGCGTGGAGCGAAAGAGCTGCCGCGCATCGAAGATCTTTCGTGAGGTCACGGCCCATGCCGTCACGCTGTAAAAAGTCACGCTCAGCCACGGCAGCGGTCGGCGCAGTTCCGGCAGGTCGAGATATTCGCCGAGGAAACTAAGGGCCATGCCGAGCAGGCACGCCAGCGTGCCGCCCAAAATTAGAAACTGCAGCTCGACGCGCCGGATACCCTCGCACTGCCGCATCTGCCGGACGGCCTGCGCAAACAGCGCGACATACTCGAGGCCGATCACCACGAAGTACACATTGCGCCCCCAGCCGACGCGCGCGTTTTCGCGCGTCGATTCCGCCGGAAACACATAGTCGGTGAAGCACAGCACCACCACCGCCGCCGTGATTAGCATCCAGGGCCAGCCCCGCTGAAACGTCCGCGCGCTAAACGGCTCGCCCTTGATCGTCTCCTTGAGAATCCACAGCAGCCACGGCAGCAGGGCCGAGGTCGCGCTCGCCATGCGCAGCCAAAAGACGATGTCGGTGCTGCTCGGGTTGATCTGCGTCAACGCACCGAGCCAGAGGCACACACCGAAAGAGAGCAGGAGAAACCCGCGGTTGATCGCGCGCGTGGGGTTCGCGCGCCAGACCCCGAGACCCACCACGGCGGCAACTACGAGGCCGACAATTTGGACAGGAGTCATGCGCAGTGCAGCTTCGGCGTGTTCGTTCCGGTCACGTCAGGTGTGAGGGCAGATGGCAATCTAAGGCCGAATCTCGCCCGTCGCCGGTGTGAAAAACAAGTTCATTCTCCACGGCGCGCGGCATAAATGCCAGGCGCCGACCGGTTGCATCGCCTTTCGCGACGCTCACACGGTCCCCGCGTCGCGCAACACCGGCCAGCTCCACGCCGGGCCCACCAGCGCCTGCACGAGCCGGCGGCAGGTGGCGGCGGCTTTCTCGATCGCGGCGGCCAGCGTGGTATCGTCATGTATCGCTCCGGCGGATACTTCCGGCGCCCACGCATCGTCGTCGAGCTGCTCGAGCCGGCGCGCATCCGGGTACGTCGGGCGGCCCTGCCGCTGCCGCAGTTCGTGCAGCAGGCGCAGGTTGGCCTCGATGAGTTGGTGGTGCAGCCAGCGCTGCGCCGCCACCCGCTCCCCTCGGCGGAGGAGTCGCTTCGTCGCCACGTAATCGCACACAAAGCCCTCCGCGATCTCGACGACCTCGGCATTCGCAATCCGCGGGAGGGGCACGGCGGTGGTGACAAACTGCGCCAGCCGCGCCGCGTTGACCTGATCTTTCAGTATCTTGTAGCCGCCCACCAGTACGAGCGCGAGATCGGCCAGCGCCCGGCGCACGAGGGGATTTTCCGCGCCACCCGGCACGGCCACCTGCGTCGCCACCCCGGCCATCTGTTCAAAGGGAATGACCACGAGGTCCAGTTCACCATCGTCGAAAAGCGCCGTGACCTTGCGTGAACTCCCCAGCCGCCCGACCCGCGACACAAACGCCCGCAGCTCACCCAACCCGAGCGCGGCAAAGGCCGCCCGACTCTCGAATGGCTTCGAATCCGTCGTGACGATCTGAAAATCCCAGTCCGAACTCGCATCCGCGCCGCCGGCCTTCCCCGCCTCGCGCACGCGGGAGCCGATTTGCACGAGGACCTTGATTGTATCGGCGCGCTGCGCCCATTCGATGAAACGTTGGCCAGGGTTCATACGGTAAGAAGAGACATGAAGCTTCCAGCGCGGTTCATCGGTCCGCTGGGCTGGAAATTGAAATGATTCGGAGCATGGAGGAAATTTCTACGGGAGCGGATTAGCGCGAAGCAAGTGGGCGCACCCTGGAAGCTTAGGCCAGACGTCTATTCCGACGGTTTTGAATATTTTTTAACACGCCCATGCCAAGAGCTTGCGATAAGTCGTCATGGAAATATTGATACGGGTTCACGCTTCGCGACCGATTAATCACCCTGCGATGTTCCGCCTCGACCACGCGTCCCTCCGCCCGCCCCGGCAAATCCCCCGTATCGACCCGTGGTTTCCGCACGTCTGGCCGTGATCGCTCCACCCCCGGCAAAATTCTCTGGTGATAACCCGCTCTCCGCCTACGCTGGCAGCGTGTCGCCCCCGCCCCCAGCCTCGAGCCTCCGTCTGCCGCTCGGCGCCGTCGGTGCTGCGCTGATTTTGCTAGGCTTGCTGTTCGTCTTCGGCGTACCGGGCGTGGCCGCGCTGCCCCGGGGTATGACGCTCATGACCGTGGCGACCGCGCTCGCGTTT
The DNA here is from genome assembly GCA_965227745.1 of Opitutaceae bacterium. Taxonomy (GTDB): domain Bacteria; phylum Verrucomicrobiota; class Verrucomicrobiia; order Opitutales; family Opitutaceae; genus GAS368. The sequence goes on from OZ245769.1 coordinate 3,921,403, forward strand.
GTCGTCGGCGGCCTCGGCTTTCTCTGTTGCACGTTTGCCGTGCCCCTCGGGGTGCGGATGGCCGGTCTCGTGCTCGTCGTCGCCGGGGTCGTCGGCACCCTCCTCGGCCTCACCGGGGCCATCGACCCATTGCAAGACCCCGCCGGTCTCGCTTCGCCCGCGACGGGCCTGTCGTTTGCCCTCTTCGGCGCCGCCCTCCTCTGCATGGTGCGGGCACGCCCACGGCTCGTTACCGTGGTCTACTGCGCTTCACTGTTGTTGGCCGCTTCCGGCTTTGCCCTGCTGGAGCACGCGACCGGCATGCGCTCCACGTCCTCGTGGTGGCGCTATTCGTCGATGCCGCTCCACACCGCCGCCGGTCTTGCCGCCGCCGCGTTGACGCTCTTCGCATGGACGGTCAATGCCCTCCGCCAGGGCGAGCGCACGGTCGCGCGTTCGATCCCGTTCTTCGCCGCCGCCGGCACCACCGTGCTCGTCCTCGGCGCGATGCTCCTCGCCACGAACGAGCACCGCCGCGAGACCAGCCAGTCCCTCATCGTCGTACTCGAGCTCAAGGCCGCCATCACGCGCTACGTCACGGCCATGAGCCGCATGGACACCACGACGCGCAATTTCCTCCTCAGCGGCGACGAGAAGTACCTCCAGTTCGGCCAGACGTATCGCGATGAAGTACGCGCCGCCATCGAGACCCTCGCGCGCCTCGAGGAGGACAACCCCACCCAGGCCGCGCTGGTCAAAACGCTCCCCGCCCTCTCCGCCCGCAAGTTTGCCAGCAATGACGACCAGATCCGCGCCATGCGCGAGCAGGGCCAGGCCGTCGCTGTCAAAGCCCTCCTCAACGAGCCGCCCGACATCCTGAAGGGCATGCGCTCCATCAACGAAGCGCTCACCACTGACACCGAGCGCCGCCTCGCCCGGCTGCGCACCGAGGCCGCCGCCAATGAGCAGACCGTCCGTATCGGCCTGCTCTGCGGCCTCCTCCTCACCAGCGGCCTGCTCGCCATCGCCTTCACGTCATTGAGCCGCGCCCAGATCGGCCTGCAAACTGCCAACAACGAACTCGAGAGCCGCGTGCTGGCCCTCGCCGCCAGCGAAGAGCGTTTCCGCCAGGCCTTCGAAACCGCCGGCATCGGCATTGCCCTCGTGGGCATCGATGGCCGCTGGCTCCGCGTCAATCGCACCCTCGCCGAGGCCCTCGGCTACACCGAGTCCGAGTTGCTGATGCGGACCTTTCAAGACATCACCCACAAAGACGACCTCGAGGCCGACCTCGAGCACGTGGGCGAATTGCTCGACGACAAGCGCCGCTCCTACCAGATGGAAAAGCGGTACTATCGTCGCGACGGCCAGATCGTGTGGATGCGCCTTTCCGCCTCGCTGGTGCGCGATCTCCACGGCCACCCGTTGCACTTCGTCTCCCACCTCGAGGACATCACCGACCGCAAAAACCTCGAGGTCAGCCTCGCCGCCGCACGCGACCAGGCGCTCGAGGGCTCGCGCATGAAGTCGGAATTCCTCGCGACGATGAGCCACGAAATCCGCACGCCCATGAACGGCGTCATCGGCATGACGTCGCTCCTGCGCGACACCCCGCTCACCGCCACGCAGGGCGAATACGTCCGTACCATCGAGTCGTCCGGCGAAGCTCTGCTCGCTATCATCAACGACATCCTCGACTACTCCAAGATCGAGGCCGGCCGCATCGAGTTGGAAGTTACGTCGTTTGATCTCCGCGAGAGCATCGAGGATGCCCTCGATCTCTTCGCCGCCAAGGCGATGGAGAAGAAACTGGAACTGCTTTACCTGATGGGCCCCGAGGTCCCCGCCGAGGTCGAGGGCGATGCCACCCGCCTCCGCCAGATCCTCGTCAACCTCGTGGGCAATGCCATCAAGTTTACCGACAAGGGCGAGGTCATCGTCACCGTCGAGGCGGAGCCGATCAATGGCCGCACGCGGCTGCACTTCGGCATCAAGGACACCGGCATCGGCATCCCGCCCGAGGGCATGTCGCGGCTCTTCAAATCATTCTCGCAGGTCGACGCCTCCACCACCCGGCGTTTCGGCGGCACCGGCCTGGGCCTCGCGATCAGCCGCCGCCTCGCCGAGCTCATGGGTGGCACGATGTGGGCCGAGAGCACGCCCGGCGAGGGTGCTACCTTCCACTTCACCGCGATGGTCGATGCCCGCCCGCAGCTCGTGCATCACTCACTCCAGCGGTCGCATCCCGACCTCAAGGGCAAGAAGCTCCTCGTCGTCGACGACCACGAGCCCAACCGCCGCTTCGTGTGCACGCTCGCCGTCGCCTGGGGCATGACCGTGCGCGAGGCAGCCACCGCCCGCGAGGCCCTGCAACTCCTCGATCAAGATACCGCGTGCGATCTCGCCGTGCTCGACATGCACATGCCCGAGATGGACGGCGCGCAACTCGCCGCCGAGATTCACCGCCGTCCCGCCTGCGCCCAGCTCCCGCTTCTTCTCCTCACATCGCTCGGCGAGCGCCCACGCTCCCCTGAGTTCCGGTTGTGCATGGCCAAGCCCATCCGCGCCGCGTCGCTCTTCAAGTCGATCCGCGAGTGCCTACAAGCCGAGCCCAAGCGCGCCGCGCTCCCGCCCGCGCCGCCCACCTATGACTCCACGCTGGGCCGGCGCTGCCCGCTCCGCATCCTTATCGCCGAGGACAACCCCGTGAACCAAAAGGTCGCCAATCTCATGCTGCGCCGCCTCGGCTACCAAGCCGTCACGGTGGCCAACGGCCTCGAGGTCCTCACCGCGCTGCAGCAGCAGGAGTTCGATTTCATTTTGATGGATATCGAAATGCCCGAGCTCGACGGCTGCGAGGCCACGCGCCGCATCCGCGCCGCCAATGGCAACGCCACGTCCCCGTGGATCGTCGCCCTCACCGCCGGCGTCATGCAGCACGACCGCGAGCGCGTCTTCGCCGCCGGCCTCAACGATTACCTGGCGAAACCCGTCCACTCCGACGCCCTCTCCGCCGCCCTCGTCAAAGGCTACGTCGCCCTGAATCTCGGCAAAGAGACCACATAACATAGTCGCTCGTCAGCGGGTCCCCTTCATTCTCTTTCATCTTTATCTTTCGTCAGGAAGGACCGAGAGAAAGATTAAGATGAAAGATCGAAAAGCGATCTTCGAGCAGGTGGCAGCGGCGGCCGACCGCCTTCACGCAGCCCCACGCCTACCGCCCACCCAACGCCTTCATCCACTGCCCGCCATACTGCTTATACCCCTCCAACCCCCTCGCCCCAATCGCGCCTGATATCTTCTGATTCGCCTCCGTCGCCAGCGCGCCCAACTTCGCCGCCCGCTCATCCGCCGACAACCCTGCGTCCCCGCGCACTGCCGCCGCCCGCGCCTCAACATCGCGCTGCACCGCCACCACCTGCGCCGCCGCCGACAACGGCAAATCCAATCTCAGCACCAAATTATTCAGCGGCCGATACTCCGGCACCGACGCCTGCTGGTATTCCGCATACCGCTCCGGCCCGAGCATCGTCTTGATCTGCGCTTGCATTTGCTCCTGCGCCGTCGCGCGCGCCTGGAAATCTTCCGGTTTCATGGACGTCGTCGACTGCGCCGCGCTCGCTGGAAACTTCGCCTCGAAAGCCTGGTACAGCGCAAACAGCCCGCGATACTCCGCCTCCGTCGAATTGAGTCCCGTCAAATCCGAGCGCAGGCGATTCGCGGTCATACTATTGCGATAGTCATACTCCAGCAGTTCGCCGGGCGTGAGCGCCTTCGCGATCTCTGCGTGCTGCCGTTGCAGGAGGGCCGCGATTTTCTCGATGTCCGCGGGCGTCGGAGCGGGCCGCCCATCACTGTAAATTTGTTGCAGCTCTTTGCCAAAGCCCTGCTGGATCGCGTTAATTTTGGAAACCGTTTCCGCCGTCAGTGAGCCAAATCGCCGCCGCTGCATGACGAGCGCCTCGTCCGTGGTGAAATCAGAGTCTTCATTGCTGCCAAAAAGCCGGACCATCGTCTCTTCCCGTTCGCGCTCCAGCTTCTCAAGTTCCGCCGTGGTCTTCGCATCGACCTTCGGCGCCGTCTCGTTTTTCCAATACGGCCGGTCATTGCCATCGAGCGTCAGCTCCTCGCGCCGCAACTCGAAGCGCTGGTTCACGATCACTCGCACCAAGCTCGGTGGAAATCCCGCCGCCCGCAGCCGCGCCACCAGCGATGAAATATCCTCCGTCGCCAGTCGCGCCCACCGTTTGTCCGCGGCGACCCCACTGGGCGCTGCAGCGGCTTTAACCGCCGCGCCACTCGCCGTCGTCGATGACGTCGACGCTTTCGCCACCGGTGCATCTGCCCCCGTTTTCACTTCAGACCCCGCGACGGAATCATCCGATGTAAACGCATACGCCGTGAGCAACGCGACATTCGCGATCAGCGAGCCAGTGAGGAGGAGAGAGGTGGGTTTCATCGTATTCGTTGACCTCGTCGTTCACCGTTTCGGCGCCACCACCGGTCGCGCGCGCTGCTCCAGGTTCGTGAGCCACGTCGCCCCACTTTGTTTGTAAGCAGCCACACCCGCCGCGCCCAGCGTCGTCGAGAGCTTCCCCGACACCTCCTGCGCCAGCGAGGCAAACTGCGCGCTCTTGTCCTCGGGCGAAAGCGAGCGGTTGGCGGCGATCGCCGCGACGCGCGCCGTGGCGTCTTTTTGTGTCGCGATCACCTGCGCGGTCGCCGTCGCCGGCAGCGCCAGCCGCGTGACTAAGTCGTTCGTAGTCGCGTAAGCCGGATCGGTCTTGAGTTGATACTCCGCGAACCGCTCCGGCGTGAGCACCGCGCGTACTTGGTCGTCCGTCGAGGCCGCCATCGCCTTGCGCTGCTTCCGCTCTTCCTGCGTGAGATTCTGCACGCGCCCATTTCCAAACTGCGCGTCCACCGCCTGTTGAATTTTATAGATCGCCAGATACTCGGCCTCCGAGGGATCAAACGCCGCGAGCAAATTTCTCACCCGCTTCGCGGTGGGCCCCGTCCGCGCATCCATCGCCAGTTGCTCCTCGGGCGTAAGGAGTTTCGCGATATCGCGCGTCCGCTCGTTCTCGAGAAAAGCCAGCTTCTCCCGATCCTCCGGCAAGATGATATCGCGGCTCTGCGCACGGATTTCCGCCATCAGGTCGGCGTAGTCGAAGGTGATGCGCCGCAGTTGGGCGATCTTCTCCGGCGACATGTCGCCGTAGCGCTGCTGCGCCCAGGCACGGTCGTACTCGGATTGATATGTTTCCACGCCCACCAGACTATTGAGCAGGTCGCGCTCTTCGTTGCGCAGCTTGCGGCTCATCTCCGCGATCTTCGGATCCGCGAGCAACGACTCGGTCGGCAGCCCGCGCCACCACGGCTTCGTCGCCATGGCGTCGACGATCGCCTTGTGCCGGTCGGCAAAGTGTTCGCGCACCAGGGCCGTCATGATCGCCCGCAAATACCGCTGCGAAATCCCGCCCGCCCGCAGCCGCGCCGCGACCTCCTTTAGATCACCCGCCGCGAGGCTCGACCACTTTTCGTATTCCGCGCCGTCGTCTCCCGCCACCGCCGATTTCGATTTTTCCCGGCCTGTCACCGTCGCCTCCGTCGTCCGAGTCGAATCTGCGGCGTGCTCGGCGCGAGTTTTCGCCCGAGCCAGGAACATCGCCACGAGCGCCGCATTGGCGATCAGCGAGGCCGCGAGAAAAACGTGAAATCGTTTCATGGGGTTTAGATAGCCTGTCGCCGTTACCCGGCGGGACACACTATAGAGGGGTAATGCCTACAACTATATCCCGCCCCCCATCCGCGCCAATATGTTTCTGCGCGGCACCCAACCTCGGCACACTTTTCGTCCAGCGGACGCAACTGCAAGGAGTCCATCTCCCTGACTAGTCGCATTGTTGACCATCGGGCTCGACACGAGGGCTCCGGTGGCGCTGCAATCGTCCTGTGTCCCGCCCAGCCACCTTGCAGGACGTCGCCGATCGCGCGTCCGTCCATCGCTCCACCGTCGCGCTCGCGCTGCGTGATCACCCGCGCATTCCCGCCGCCACGCGCGAGCGCATCAAAACCATCGCCACCGCGCTCGGCTATCGGGTCAATCCGTTCGTCGCCGCGCTCATGCAGTCGCGCCGCAGCGGCCAGGCCGTACGCCACGCCACGCTGGCCTTTATCACAAATTATCCCACGCGCTACGGCTGGCGCCCGCCGCATCACGACCGGCCCGATTTTTTCCCTGGCGCGGTGGAGCGCGCGCGTTCGCTCGGTTATCAACTCGAGCACTTCTGGCTCGCCGAGCCGGGCATGACGCCCGCCCGCCTGAGCGATATCCTCGTCGCCCGCGGCGTGCACGGTGTCGTCATCGGCCGCATGCCGCCGGGCCAGCACGAACTCGATTTTTTGTGGGAGCGTTTCTCCTGCGTCGCCCTCGGCCTGACACTCCGCACGCCGCGTTTGCATCACATCACGGAAAACCACTTCGACACCGTGTGGCAGGCCATGCAGCACTGCCTTGACCGCGGCTATAAACGCGTGGGCTTCGCCTTCTCCGATGCCAACGATAGCCCGCGTGTCGGCGACCGCTGGGTGGGCGCGTACCTCTTGCAACAATTGAAATACCCCGCCCGCGACCGCCTGCGCCTCTGCCCCGGCGCGCCGCCCGAAGCCGCGACCTTTCTTGAATGGTTTCGCCGCGAGCGACCCGACGCGCTCTTAATTTCTCGCGCCCCACCTGCCGTCGAATGGCTGCGCTCCATCGGCGTGCGCGTGCCGCGCGATGTGGGCATCGTCGAATTGCAGAACCGTCCCGCCAGCGATCACGCCGGCCTCTACTACGACGCCGCCAAGATCGGCGCACTCGCGGTGGAAATGCTCGTCGGCCTGATGCATCGCAACGAAACCGGCGTGCCCGCGGACCAACACGAGGTAATGATCACCGGCGAATGGCGTGAGGGCACCACACTGCCGAGGCGGAGCAGCGCAGTGTAACGAGGGGACGCGGACCGAAGAGGGCACCGCCTATTTCGCGCGACTGAGCTGGGCGAGCATCTCTCGCGCCCCGGCGTGATTCGGATCGAGGCTGAGCGTCGTCTCGAATTCATTCGCCGCCTCGCGATATCGGCCCAGCGATAGGAGCACGCGACCAAACGCATCGTGAAACGCCGCATTGTCCGGCTGCAGCTCGATGGCTCGTTCTATGTGGGCCACGGCTTCGCGCATGTCGCCTTTTCGCGCCAGCGTCAGGCCCCATTTGATCTCGGCGTCGGCGAGGTTGGGCTGCAAGCGCAGCGCCTGCTCAAACTGCGCCAGCGCTTCTGCGGTGCGCCCGTTGTTGGCGAAAGCCCACCCGAGATTTACCCGCGCCAGCGCGAGCTGCGGGTCGAGCGCCACGGCTCGTTCAAACGCCGCGATTCCTTCGCTGGCGCGGTCGAGGATCATGAGCGCGGCGCCGAGGGAATTATGCGCGGCGGCGAAGCGCGGCTGGAGCCGCACCGCCTGCTCGAGCAACGGCAACGCTTCGCGCGAGCGACCGAGGCGATTCAACGTATTGCCGAGGCTGTTGAGGGTTTCGGGAAAGTCCGGCTTCAGCTCGAGCGCGCGCTGGAGATGCGGCAAACTTTCCGCCGTCTGTCCCGCTTCATCCAACGCGGTGCCGAGATTGAGGTGGGCGACCCAGCTCGCGGGATTGCGCGCGAGCGAGGCTTCATAGAGCGTGATCACGTCGCGATACGTCCGGCTCTGCTGCCAGGTCAGCGTGCCAAGGAGCAGGAGTAGGCCCGCTGCCGCAGCCAGGCCTCTCCCGCGCGGCCAGTGCCAGCGCGCCGCCCCGCGCGTCGCGGCCGCCGCGAGAAATGCGATCATCCCGAGGCTCGCGAGATACTGAAAGTGGTCCGCCACGTACGAGAAGATGAACGGATAGACGTTCACAAAGCCGAGCACCGGGAAGAGAGTGCCGCCGAAGAGCAAGGCCGCCGCCAGTGGCCCGCGCTCGCGCCGGCTCCACCACCCGAGAATCCCGAGTAGCAGCAGAGCCGCGCCGGGAAAGATCCACTGCCCCAGGTTCATGAGGTCGATCGTCCAGCGGGGATAAAAGAACGCCAGGTCAACCGGCCAAAGTAGTTTGCCGAGGTAAAACCATACCACGCGGCCGGCGAGCAGGCCGCGCTCCACCATCCCGAGCGCGAAGCCCTCGCCGCTGGCACCGATGTGCGTGGATTCAAACCACGCCGTGCCCACCCCAGCCACCACCCCAAGGGCGAACCACGGCAACAGGGGGCGGACATCATCGCGCCACGAGAGCCGCCCGCGCCGCCACCACGCCACGACGAGCAGCGCCGCCGGCAGCGTCGCCGTGACGGTCTTCGTCAGCAGCGCGGCCACAAACCACAGGCTAGCGATCACATAACGTCGCGGTCTCCGGTCCTCCTCGAATCGCAGCCAAGCCAGCGCCGCCGCCAGATAAAACACCGTCGAGAGCGCGTTCTTCTGCTCCGAAATCCATGCGACGGATTCGACGCAGACCGGATGGAGCGCAAAGATCAGCGCCGCCAGCAGCGCGCCCGGCACCGCCAAACGCCGGAGCAGCGCGCATAGCAGGCACGCCGATGTCGCGTGCCAGAGCACGTTGATGAGGTGGTAGCCGAGCGTGGCATCGCCCCAAATCTTATGCTCGACCCAAAATGCGGTGTGCAGGAGCGGGTAGTACTGCTGCGTCGCCCCCACTTCGCCCCAGATGCGCAGCAGGCCCGACCACGACTGCAGGCTGGGATTCGTCACGTGCCCCGCATCGTCCCATAAAAATTCCCCGGTCAGCGCGGGGTAGTATGCGACCACCGTGACCGCCAAAATGAGCGCAAACACCCTGCCCAGCGGCCAGCCGCCGGCGCGAGCTGCGTCCGTGGAATCCGGACGGGGCGAAGTCGGGGGTTTCGGTGGCTTCATCGCGACGAATCAATAAACCGGCCGCGCGATTTTCGAGCAAGCCATCGCATCAGGAAGCGCAAGGAAGTGGACGGCGAACTCCGCGGCGCCGTCGGGAGAGCGAATATAAAAGTCTCTGCGGCAGACCGCATCGTGAAGACGGCGCTCGGAGATCGCCGTCCACCGCAAGCCCACTGGACTCCGCTATAAATCAAATGACGCCGACAGAATAAACTGTCGCGGATCGACTATGCGATAAGCCAGCGGTGTACCGTCGGGGAACGCCTGCGTGGCCTGCAAGCCCCCGCCGTTCTCCTGCACGTTTTTCACGTTGAGCTGGAATCTCGCCCTCACCTTGTCGCTGAACAGCTTCGTATTGTAGCCGACGAACAGGTCGACAAACGTTTCCGCCGGGGAATAGATCGGCCGGTTGGGATTGAGCTGCGTGATCGAAGCGGGCAACGATTGCACGCCGTAGAATCCGATCGCGCCTTTGTCCTGCCAGCGCAGGGAGCCGCCGACGCTCATGGCCTTGAGGATGCGGTTATCCGAGATACCGGAAAGTTGGTAGCGCGTGTTGAACTTGGCCGCATATTTCCGGACCTGCGGACGCGGGCGGCCTTCGAGTTGGCGATACACGGCGAGAGGTCCCTCGACGAAGGTGGTGTAGTTCGTCGCGGCGGAGTTGGTGCCGTTGTAGTTAAAGGCCGTGAAGTTCGTTCCGAGAATGTTGCGCCACAGGAGGTGACCCGTCTTGCCGACCGGCAAATTGGCGCCGCCGGGCGAGGCTTGGGTGAAGCGGGGATCCTCGACCGTGGTCCAGATCGGCATGCGCTGATTGATCCATTCTTCGATGGTGTTACCCGCGTTCTTGTTGATCGCTTCCGTCTGCGTGACCGAGGCGCTCACGGTCCAGGCCCGCGTCGCATTCAGGTTGATTTCGATCTCGTGGCCCTTCGAGACGTAGTCCTGCGTGGCCGAGAGCGTGCCCGCCGCGATGTTGGCCTCGAGCGCATCGATGGTGGCCTCAGGCAGACCCATCGTCTGGGCGACGGCCGTCTTGATTTGAGCGGCGGAGTAGCTCGGATTGAGCTGCGTGATCCATTCGGTGGCGCGGTCCTGCAGGTTCCAGGCGTCGGCGGCATTCAGGCCGTCGGCGCGCAAGACGCGCTGCGCGATGGTCGCGATGTCACCGTTGCGGATATTGATCTGGGTGGTCTGGTAGCGCGTGTAGCGGATGGAGAGTTTGCCATCCAGCATCGTCATCCACAGGCCCTTGTCGGTGGTCTTGCCTGTTTGATTCGGCAAAGGCTTGAGGAACAGATCAACCGCCGGACCCTGCGGAATGAAGTTGTCCGATTGATTGTACGTGAGGCTGAGGTTGGCGACCGCTTCGGTCAGGAGCCGGCCGATCCCGCTGGAGGTCTGCAGTTGGTTGTTGATGAACTTCAGATCGCGGAAGGGACGCGCCACGACGGAGGCCGTCTTGGTCTTGCCTTGGGCGAGGCGCCACCCGGGCAACCATTGGTCGGAGGCCGCGCGGTCGTACTCCAGCAGATCCGGCGTGAGCGTGGCGAAAGGCGCGTTGTGCGAAAAGACCTTGTCTTGGCGACGGCCGACGGTGGTGACCAGCTTGCCATCGAGGAACGTGCTTTGGAGCACGCCGCCGAGCGTCTTGATGATCAACTCTTGCGAGGACAGCGACCCGCCACCATCCGGGCTGGGCGTGTACTTGACCTGCGTCTGATCGTAGTGCCACGAGCCGGCGTCACCCCAGACGAGCGGCAGGGTGGCGTTATTGGGGAAAGCGCTCGGTGCGTACTGAATCCCGCCTCCCGGCGTGCTGCCGACGTAGTACTGCTCATACATGCGCCCGACATTACCCGGCGCGATCTGGTAACGGGTGTTGGACGTCGTGCGGCTGGCCAGGGGAATGCCGGCGTCGTACTGCGCCTTGATCCACGGGATATTCAGCGAGGCGGGGGTGTGACGGTAGGAGTAGGTGCGGCTCTCCTGATCCTTATACTCGGAATAGCCGAGGAGCTGCTGGGTGCCAAACCACTTGGTCCAGCCCTGATTCCGCGAAAGGTTGAGGCGATACGCGAGTTGGGCGCGGAGCGTGTCCCACTGCAGGGGCTGGTCGCGCAAGAAGGGCTCGGTGCTCTTCAGGTAGGGGCGGCCAAAGTAGGGATTGGGCGAGCCGTCGAGGTTGACGATATTGGGATCGGCGTAGACCTGGCCCTGGATACCATTGACGCTTGCGACGCCCATCGGGAGGTCGGCAATGCGCTTGGCATCTTCGCGCATGAAGGTCACCTGACCCGCCAGGAGTTGCTCCCGGTTGCTGAGAAATATCTGATCGATCTGCGCGAGGTAAGTATTGACGTCGTCGTACTGCTTGCCGGTGGAAAGGCTGACCTTCTCCCAATTGTAGAGCGACTTGTCCGCCAGCGCTGCGTTGGTGGCGAAGAGCGGCTGGTTGGCGCTCGTGGGATTGGCCGCCGCGGTCTGGAGAAACCGGATGGTGCTCGCGACATTGAGCAGCGGCGAGGTCGCGTTGGTGTTGTTGGACGGCGCGGACCAGTACGGCGACTCGCCGCCGGCGCCGACGCGGAAGACCGCGCGCGCATCGTTGGCCGTGAAGTAGCTCGGTAGCGTGGTGATCGGCGTGGTGGAGCCCGCCTGCAAGGTGCCGCCCGCGCCCTGGCCGTAGCTCGCGCCATTGAGCGTGATCAGGCGCGTGACGGGATTCCACGCGGGTTTTCCAGCCGCGATCCAGCTCGTGATGAAGTCGCGCGGCGTCGTGAAGTTTGGCCGCTGGGAGGCGTTTTTATAGTCGTACCAGGAAAGCGCGACGGTGGTGTTCTTAAATGGCTGGGCCTTTAGCTGGAGGCTGAGACGGCGGGCGTCTTCGCCGGACGGCTTGCGGACGAAGCCCGTGTGCTGGTTGGCGTAGCTCGCGCGCAGCGCGAGTTTGTTCCTGATCAGAATGCGATTCGCATCAAACGAGGCGCGCCAGCCATCGTAACTGTCGCCGCGCAGCTCCACCTTCGTGAAATTACGCGCCATATTCGCGGTCGACGGCACTTGATTGACCGTGCCGGAGGAGTTGCCGAGGCCGAAGATATTGGCGTTGGGCCCGCGGCTCAGCTCGAGCGAATCCATCCAGAGCGGATCGACGGGCACGCGGCCCGTGGTCGCAATATTGCCGAACGCGATATTGGCCGAGCCGATGCCGCGCACGCGATTCGCGTTGTTGGGATCGAGGCTGACATTGTCCGTCACAGCCCCGGTGCGATCGACCTCAAAGGCCGAGTACGAACTGGTGCCCTCGGTGCTGGCCATGTGATCGAAGATGTCGTTGATATCGAGCATCGCGAAATCAGCCATCTGCTCCTTCGTCACGACGGTGATCGACTGGCCGAGGTCCTCGATCTTCGAATTGAGGCGCGTGCCCGACATCGTGTTCGAGGCGAAGTAGCCCTTGTTGTCGGAGACCACTTCGAACGGCGAAAGCGCCACGACCTCGGAGGACGTGGCCGCCCCGGGCGTCGCAGCGGACGACACTGCCGCCGTGGCCTTCTGGTCGTCAGCGTCCTTGGCCTGCAATTCCTCGGGGTCGAGACGACCGTTCTTATTTTTATCGTAGCGCGCGAGCGTGGCCGCATCGACGGTCGGGGCCGGAGCCTGCTGGGCGGAGGCCACCGTCGCGGCGGCCAGGGCCAACGAGAGTACAATAGGTTGGGTCTTCATAGGGGTGTTCGCGCAAACGCGAAAAAAGCGAAAAGCGCTGGGGGTAGGGACTCGGCTAGCCCACCGCATCTGGTGCCAAAGAGCAAAGCTTACGTTTGCGCGCATTGTTGACTAAAAATAGAGACAAACGACCTCCAGCGGCTTTACGCGCCTCGGTCTCCTCCGACTTAGCGTGAGCACGGCGGCCGAATGGGAACGGGTCCTCGCGATGAAATATTCACCGCCGACGCCATGTTCTTCGTACGCTTGGGCGGCCCGGGCATCCGCTTCACCCTGACCTCACAGATTTCCCGTGTCACCTACCGCCAATTGTCCTAATTCTACCTCGCTCCCGCTATCCCCCTTAGCCCCCTCGCATTTATGCCCTTTCGCTTTTCTTGCTCTACTCCCTTGCCGTATCTGTCTCGGGCGATGCTGTGGGTGCTCACGGCCGCCACAACGGTGGCCGGCACAGCGTTCGCGCCTTCGCCCGACGAAGTGCGCGGGCTGCTCGGCAGCTCCAGCGCCGCACGGGCGCAAGGCGTGCTCATATTCGCGTCCGCGCCGGCGCTGCTGAAAGAGGAGCCGCATCCGGTGCCGCAGATCATCTCGCAAGGCCGGCTGAAGAGCGACCCGGATCGGATCCGCTCCCTCGCGAGCCTGCAGGATATGGCGAAAATTCAGACGCTCACTTCCGCATGGCTCGTGAATTCGCAGCCGGACTTTGCCGCGCAAGCACGACGCTTCATCCTCGCCTGGGCGCGCACCTGCCACAGCACGGGCGATGCGATCAACGACACGAAATTTGAGCCGATGCTCTGGGCCTGCGACTGGCTTGCGCCCACCTTCTCCCCGCCGGAGCGCGCCGAGGTCGAGGCGTGGCTGCGCGAGGTACACGATAAAGTCCTGCGCAGTCGGTCGCTGCCGCCCACCCGCTACAACAACAACTTCAGCCACCGCATCAAAACCGCCGGCCTCTGCGCTTTCCTGCTGCACGACGAAACACTCATCGCGGCGATCGAGCCGCTGCTCCAACAACAGATCGAAAAGAACCTGCGGCCCGACGGCTCGAGTTTCGATTTTCACGAACGCGACGCCCTTCACTATCACTGCTATACCCTGGAGCCGCTGCTGTCGCTGGCCCTCGCGTTTCGCACGCGGGGCCGCGATTATTATCACTACACGTCGCCCTCCGGCTCCTCGATCGAGAAATCCGTCCGCTTTCTCGCCTCGTACGCCCGCGGTGAGCAGCAGCACGCTGAGTATGTAAATTCCAAGCAGCCCTTTGACCGCGAGCGCGGCGAGGCGGGAGATTCCTCGTTTGTCACCGGCCGGCTCTTCCGCCCCGAGGAGAGCCTCCGGGTCTTTGAACTCTCGTCCGCATTTGACGCTTCCTACCGAAAGCTCGCGGCGCAGTTAGCCGGCAGCCCCGACGCGGAATATCCGACGTGGTTCAGCGTCGTCCTCGGCGTGCCTCCATCCAAAGCAATCGCACCCGACTCCGCCCCACCTAAATCCGCTCCGTGATTCGGGTACACCGCGCAGCGCACACCGCCGCTCTCGCTCCTGTCGCAAAATTTTTTGGAGAGGGCTCACGTCCTCGCCCAAAACGAAATCGTTTCGCCCGCGAATGAGAACAGGCCCCGGTTACCGAGATCACTCGCATTCCCCCGTTCTCTCACCCCTTACCCCATGAAAATCCCGACCGCTCTCTTCACCCTCGCAGCCCTCATGCTCGCGGCGCTCGCCGGAGCCGAGGAGGCACCGCGACGCCCCAAAATCTTCGGCATCTCACACGCCGGGTTTTATGTCACCGACATGGCAAAGGCCCGCGCCTTTTACGAAGGCTTCCTTGGCTTCGCTTCGCCTTTCTCCATCCCGCGCCCCACGTCCAACGAGCAACTCGTGTGGATCAAGGTCAACGACCGCCAGTCCATCGAACTTTTCCCCGGCTCGGAAGTCGCACCCGATGCCGACCGCCTCTACCACATCGCCGTCGAGGTGGACGATGCCGAGGCGATGCGTGTTTACCTCCAATCCAAAGGCGTGGCCGTGCCGGCGAAGACGCCCATCGGGCGCGTTGGCAATAAAAACTACTTCATCAAAGACCCGAACGGCAACCGTGTCGAAATCGTCGAGTATCTGCCCGAGGGCTTCACGCGCCGCGAAAATGGAAAGTTTATGCCCGACACGCGGATTTCCACTCACTTGAGCCACGTGGGCATCATGGTCGGTCAGCTCGACGCATCGATGAAATTTTACGGCGAGATCCTCGGCTTCCAAGAAATCTGGCGCGGTGGGGCCGGCCCGCTCCTGAGCTGGATTAATCTGCGCGTGCCCGACGGCGAGGACTACGTCGAGTTCATGCTCTACGACAAGCCGCCCACCCGCGAAGTGATGCTCGGCAAACACCACATTTGCCTTGAAGTCCCGGATGTCGCCAAAGCCGCCGAGATCTTGCGCAGCCGTCCGTTGCCGCCAGGCAGCCGCACCCCGGAAGCCGCCCGCATCGGCGCAAACGGCAAACGCCAGCTCAACTACTACGATCCCGACGGCACCCGCGTGGAGATCATGGAGCCAGCGACGGCCAACGGAAAACCCACACCTCCGTCGAACGCCCCACCGCCTCCGCCCCTGCCGCCCTACGAACCCGCAAGCACCCGCACTAAAAAGGCGGAGAAGAGCCCGTAGGTCGATTTCCCCCCACAGAGTCGTCCTTTGGATCGCCCCGGCATCGCGGGCCGACCGAGGCGCCCGCGATCCCACCGATCACGGGCCCACGCCAAAGCCGTCTTCCGTGCTTCCTTGCGAGTGGTACTGGCCAGTGCGCACGGTGCCATTCCGGGTGTTGTAGAGCTCAATAACGCGAGTCAGCTCGAACAGGCTCAAGCGGCCATCGTGGTCCGTGTCGGCGGAGTGATAGACCGAGAGCGTGGCCGTCGCGCCAGACGCTCGCGTAGGATCGGCGGCAAACCCATCTTCTGTCGTCGAAACCGCCACACTGTACGCACCGGTGCGCGCCGCTCCATTGCGCGTGTTGTAGAGATCGATCACGCGCGTCAACTCGACCAAGCTGATCCGATTGTCGTGATTACTATCGGCCGAGTGCATCGTCGGGGCCGCCATCACTTGAAGCGGACCGGGAGTGGCCGCAACGGTTTCCGCTGCACCACCGAGGCGGACGATCGCTGATCCCGTCAGCGAGGCAGGGCCCGTCATATTCGCCGGCACGTTTAGCGTGCAGGTAAAAATCAGCGGACTCGCGGGCGGAGTGGTCCAAGTCCAGCCCAGCGTACCGATCGCACCCGCAGCCGGCTTCACATCGCCTTCGCCGGTCCCGGAGGCATAGCTCCAGCCGGCAGGTAGTATGAGCTCCCAGCCGACGCTGGAAGCCGTCCCCGTGTAGGTCAGCGTATTGGTGAGCGTGACCGTGCCGCCAGCGACATACCCTGGTCCCACAATCGCATGCACCGCAGTTTGCGTCACGATGGCCAGCGATGCCGGCGTGGAGACGGCACTGCCGCCGCTATTGGTCGCCACCACCGAATAGTCGGCCGCATCGGTGCTCTGCACACTGGCGATGGTATAGGTGGCATCGGTCGCGCCGGGAATAGCCGCGCTGCCCTTCCGCCATTGATACGTGGGCGCAGGCTTGCCGACCGTGACGACGCCAAAGGTCGCCGGCTGGCCGGCTAGGGCGGTGACGGATTGCGGAGGCGCAACGATCGCCGCGGGGATGGTGGCCGCGCGTTGCGAATCGACCTCGAAGATTTCCAGGAGCACGCGACCCGTGACGCCCGGCGGGCCGGACACCCGGAGCGTGTAAGTACCCGCAGAGGGCGGCGTAAAGTTCACCACTGCGTCCTTGCTCACCGGCGACAGCGGCATCGCGCCGACGCTGGCACCCGCGGTGGCGAGCGCCGCATCACCGGCCCAATCATCGTTCGCGGCGAGTTGCACGCCATCGACATTGTAGATCGCGAGCTTGGGGTCCGCCAACGCACCCGTTCCCCACAGCGTCGGACCGAGGGCGCGGATGAGGTAGCTGCGGCCCACCGGGATGCCCGCAAGGTTGAGGCCTTGGACGAAGGCATCGCTGTCGGTACCGGCAAAAGCATGCGTCGAAAGATAAACTAAATGCGGCGCCGAAAATGAGTCGCCGTCGTAGAGCTCGAGCAGGGCCAAGCCTCCTCCGCCGCTGCTACCGCCCGTGAGGCGAACGTGATAGGTGCCGGCGCCAAAGGATTGGGCAATCGCCGCGTCGCGGCTGCCGTTGGTGAGCGGAAACGCGCCGACACTGGAGGTCATCGACACCAGTGAGGAGGTGGCCGACCAATTGTCGTTTGCGACCACGGCCGAGCCCGAGCTGTTGGTGACCGCCAGTTGCGGATCAGCCAGCGTGCCCGTGAGCCCAAAGGCCGCCAAAGCCGGACCCACGCCACGGATCAGCATGGCCTTGGTGGTGCCGCCCTCGATCGTGAAGGACGACATCAGGACCGCCGGCAGGGCGTTCGCGCGGGCGCTCGTTCGCAGAATGCTGCGCTGCCCGATCGCGGGAGTGACCGTCACCACGATGGGATCGGAAACCACGCTTCCGAGAGCATTACTCACGATCACGGTGTAGACCGCGCCGTTTTCAAATTCGGAAATACTCGCGAAGCTTAACGTGGACAACGTTGAGCCCGAAAGCACCTGGCCGTTGCGATACCACTGATAAGTGGGCGGCGGCAACGCCGTCGAAGTGACCGACAGCGTGAGCGTCTGCCCAGCCGTCGCACTCACCGCGGTGGACTGCGCGGAAATCACCGGGGCGATGTCGTTGCTTGAATCGCGCAGGACGACTGCGTGACCATAACCCCCGGAAATCTGGACGACAGGCGAAGCGGAGACGGCGGCCAAATCCGTCGAACCCGAGGAGTTGAGTCCCACCACGGTGCCGTCGCTCTTCAAGGCGTAGGCCGTGCTGTAGCTGCTCGTGATATCCACCACCCCGGTAAGAGTGGAAGGGATGACGATATTATTGTAGGAGTACGCGGGCAGCGAGCGGGTTAGCGTCCCGTCCGTCTTCAACATCAGCAGGAAATCCGATGCCGCTGAAATCGCCATCACGCCCGTTGCGAGCGGGGTGATCGTCACGGGGGTGGAGCTGTAGTCAGCCTGATTCCATTGTACGACCGAGCCATCCGCCCGCAGCGCATAACGATAACCAGCCCCGGAAGCGATCGCCGTGACTTCACCCAAGCCTGCGGGCGTATCCGTGCGTACGCCGTCAGCGGTCCAGACCACCACAGTGCCATCGCTGCGCAGCGCCATGGCGTGGGTGCTGTAGTCACTGGCCGCGATGGCCACGACGTTTGAGAGGTCCGCAGGGACAAAGTTGATCAAGCCCCAGCACGCCACGGTGCCGTCGGCCCGGAGGGCCAGGCTGAAGCGATTACCTGCGGCGATGGCCACGACGTTGGTCAATCCAACCGGCACATTCTGTAATCCGTAATCCGCGCTGCCCCAACTCACGACGGTACCGTCGTTTTTCAACGCCAGACTGTGCGCGGCGCCGGCGGAGACCGCCACGACTCCAGTCAACCCAGCCGGTACGGAAGTCTGTCCACCTGAATTGTCGCCCCAAGCGCGCACGACGAAGGGCCCGCTCACCATCACATAGGCAGGCGAGCTCACGGCCGATCCCACGGCATTCGTGGCGACAAATTGGTACGCCCCGCCGTCGCTCCACCGCGCCGCAGTAATTTGATAGTTGGCGGTCGTGGCACCGGGAATAGGCCGCCCATTTCGCCGCCACTGGTAAGTTAAGGATCCCGTTAGTGCCGACGTGCCATTAAGGGTCAACGAGCCGCCAGCGGTGATTGCCGTGCGACCCGTAGGAGCCAGCGCTACCGCCGGGGTGCTCGACACCGTCACCGTGGCATTTCGGCTGACCACAATGCCACGGTAATTCGATACGGTCACTTGATAGGTTCCGGCTTGCGCGGCTGTGACGCCGACGAGAGTGAGCGTGGAATTCGTCGCGCCCGCGATGAAGCCGCCCGGCTTGCTCCATTGATAAGTCAGCGGCGCCGTGCCGGCACTTGCCACGACCCGCAAGAGAACGTTCTGCCCGGTCAGCGCCGCCGCGTCCGCCGGTTGCGTGGCGATCACTGGGACCGCGTCGAGCGTCGCATCCCGCAGCACCGCAGTGGCGTTCGCCCCTGCGGCAAGATCAATCACATTGCCCAAAGCAGACGGCAAAACGACACTCGTGCTGCTATATGAGCCGTTGGTGCCCCAGGTAACCACCGTACCGTCGGCCTTCAGGGCCAAGGCATGGGTATCGCCGACAGCGATTTCCGTCACTCCAGAGAGCGTGGTAGGAATGGCGACGGCCGCCGAGGAGCCGGACCCCCAAGCCACGACCTTACCGTCGAACTTCAGGGCGAGCCCGAAATTGCTGCCGGCGGCAATCTGGACGACCCCAGACAAATTCGCCGGCGGGCTGCTCTCCCCGCTGGAATTGCGCCCCCAGCCCACCACCGTGCCATCGGCGCGCAACGCGAGGCTAAAGGAATCACCCGCGGAAACCGCGATGACATTCGAGAGCCCTGCCGGCACGGCCGTAGCGCCAGATACAGCGGAGCCCCAGGCCACGACGGTGCCATCGCCGCGCAGTGCCAGCGCGTGAGAATTACCCGCCGAAATCGCCACCACGCCGGATAGGCCGGTTGGCACCGCTAGTGCGGGGACTGACGACGTTGTCGCGGAGGTACTGCCACTCCATGCGACCACGGTGCCATCTGCCCGCAGCGCCAGCGAAAAGGAATAGCCCGCGGCCACCGCGACGACATTGTTGAGCACCGGCACGTAGGCGGGATCGTCGTAATAGTAATAGGAAGTAGGAAGCGTCGAACCCCGGTAGACCGTGCCACTGCCGTCGAGTGCGACCAGATTCGTACTCCGCGACGAAAGAGCGATGATGCTACTATTTCCGGGAAAGCCCGAATACTCCGTGCCAGCCAGATCATACCGCAGCACCTGGGTGGCTGCGGGGATGAACGGCACAAACATCGCCGCGCTCACCACCGACCCGGAACCTTCGTTGTAGACAGCTTGATAATAGCCACCAGCAGCAGCGTTCGCGTTGGTGATCGTAAATGTCCGACCCGTCGCCCCGGCGATGGGCAGGCCATTGCGCCGCCACTGAACCGTGGCGCTCCCGGAAATGGCAGGAGACAGCGTCAGCGTCAGCGACTGACCGGGAGAAATTGGATAGCGCCCGCCGCCAGCCACGCTCACCACCGGGCTCGCGCTTAACGTGAGAGAGGCCGGAGTAGTGTAGTTGCTTCCGAGGGAATTCACCACTTGAGCCTGATAGCTCCCCACACTGGAGGCATCGACGCCGGTGACTGTGAAGCTGGCATTCGTGGCCCCATCAATCGCAGTGCCGTTCTTATACCACTGCCAAGTGAAGGGAGCCGTACCAGCGGTGGCGGTTGCGACAAACGTCACGCTCTGACCGATATTGGCCACCGCATTGCCGGGGCTCGACGTGATCGTAGGAGCGCTATCGCTCGACGCATTCCGCAACGCCAGGCGGAACGAAGCTCCGGTCGCCACGCCGACGACTGAGCGCAAGTTGGCGGGCAGCTTCAAGGAGCCAGTGGTCGTGACAGGATCACCCCAGACGAAGATGCTACCATCGGTCTTTAGCGCCACCACCTGCCCGTTCGAACTGGAGACGGCAACGACGCCGCTGAGATCGCTCGGCGCCGTTTGCACCACGGTGGCATACGGAGAGCCCCACACAGCCAAACTGCCGTCGCGCCGGACCGCTACCGCTATGCTATTGGCCACGCTCAACTGCGCCACCGGAGTCGCCTTCGCGGGCGTAGCGCCGATCGAGTTGCTGGCGGCATAGCCCCACAGTACCACCGAGCCATCGGCTTTCACCGCGCCAGAGATCGCGTCTCCTGCGGCGATGCTCACGACATTGGCCAGCCCATCTGGCATGGCGTAGCTTGTGGTGACGTAATAGTAACTCGTGCCCCACTCCACCACGGTGCCGTTGGCCTTCAGCGCCAAGCTGTGCCTCTCGCCCGCGGCGATGGCCACGACATCGGTCAAGCCAGCCGGCACCGAGATCTGATTATAAGAGTTGCTGCCCCAGGCCACGACTGTGCCGTCCGACTTGAGCGCGAGTGAGTGCGCACCACCAGCCGAGATCGCCACGACATCGGACAGCCCGGCGGGTATCGCCAGCACCGGCGATGAAGAATCCGTGGCCCACGTCTGCACCGAGCCGTCACTTTTCAGCACCAAGCCATGTCCGCTACCCGCGGCAATCGCCGTGACATTGTTCAACCCGGCGGGAGGCGAAACCGTCGTCCCCCACGCCAGGACTTCGATGCTGGGATGCCAGATATTCACAAAGACCGCCGGCGCGGTGACGCTGCCCGCCGTGTTGCTCACGACCGCTTGGTAATAGCCGGCATCGGTCGCCGCCACTTGGGAGACGATGAACGTGGCGGAGGTCGCGCCCGCGATCGGAATGCCGTTGCGTTTCCACTGATAGGATAGCGGCGCGGTCCCTGTCGCCGTGACCACTAACGCCAAAGTCTGCCCCTTTGTGATCACCTGCCGCCGTGCGCTCAACAGGGACGCCGTAGGAGCCGTGGCCGGGGTCGGCACCGTCAGCGTGAAAGCCTGCGTGGCGCTGCCGCGGCTATTGGTCGCTGTGATCACGAAAGTGAACGGCGAGCCTGCGGTGCTCGGAGGCGTGCCAGACAACACCCCGGTCAGGGGATTTAGGCTGGCCCACGAGGGAAAGACCCCGCTGGTCACACTATACGTCGGCGCTGGCGAACCGGCCGTCAAAATATTGAAGGCACCAGGCGCGCCGATTGAAAACGTCGCCGCGGCCGCGCTCGTGAATACGGGAACGGATATGACCGTGAGAACCGCCGGGGCGGAAAACGAAGTCGCAGCGGCATTTGTCACTACACAGCGAAACTGGTCCCCAGTCATGGGGGCGGTGATGCCCGCGATACTCAGCGTGGCCGTCTTCGTACCGGTGTAGGCGCCGCCTTCGGCCAAATTTACAAAAAATCCCGTCCCCGCCGCCTGGCGCTGCCATTGGTATGCGGCCGTGGGACCACCGGCAGAAACGACCGAGAAGGTAATGTTTTGCCCAGCGTCGGCACTGACCGCAGCTGGCGGCGTCGTGATGGCCGGATAGGGAATCAGCGTCGCCTTGCGGATGACATGGTTATTGGAGTCCGTGATAAACAGGTTTCCGCCCGCATCGACCGCGATGCTGACGGGCCGGGAAAATCTCGTTTCCGTCCCAACGCCTTCCGTCGACCCAGACACATTGGCGAGCCCGAGGAGAGTGGTCGTTGCGCCCGCTGCCGTCACCCGCCGGATCGTTTGGGTTCCGTCCTCCGTGAGATACATCGTGTCGCCGGCATCGATGCAAAGGCCGCTGATCGTGCCGAAACGCGCGGCGGAGCCCACCCCATCAACGGCGTTGCCGTAATATGAATTGGGCGAGCCCGCCAGCGTGCTGACCTCCCCCGATGATGATATCTTCCGCAGCGTGTAATTGTTCCGATCCGCCACGATCAGGGTCCCCGTCGAGTCCACCACTATGCCGCCGGGCGAATAAAACCTCGCGAGTGAAGCCGGGCCATCGACATTTCCCGCCACGCCGGGGAGGCCGGCGACTGTCGTGACGACGCCGGCCGAGGTGATCTTACGGATGGTGTGGTTGTTCGTATCGGAGACGTACAGCGTACCGCTGGCATCCACGGCCATTCCATTGGGCCCGTTGAACCGCGCCGCCGCGCCGGTGCCGTTGGCGATTCCGGAGGACCCAGCCGTGCCGGCGAAAACCGTGAGCGTGCCATCGGTCGTGAGCCGACGAATCACGTGCGCAGTCATATCGGCCAGATACACCACCCCCGCCGGCGTCACCGCCACCGACTGGACACCGCCCAACGAACTGAGCAGCGTGGTTGTCGTACCGCTGGGCGATACTTTGCGCAGCACCGTCCCCGAACCATCGACGAGGTAAAGGTTGCCCGCGCCGTCGATCCCCATCGAGGTCGGGAAGCGAAAGCGCGCTGACGTGCTGTCGCCATCGGCGCTGCCCGGCAGGCCAACCGAGCCCGCGAGCGTGCTCGTCGAGTACGTCTGCGACCACGCAGTCGATACCAAGGCCACGAGCAATAATCCCAAACGTAATAATGCAAAGGGCTTCATCGATGTAAAATGCGTTGAGGTCAGGTTCACGGCGCGGGAGCGAAGCCATCCTCGGAGCTGCTTTGCACGCGATAAGCCCCAGTGCGGGTCGTACCCGAACGAGTGTTGTAGAGTTCGATCACACGGGTCAGCTCGGTCAGCCCAATGAGTCCGTCCCGATTGGTATCGGCCGTGTGATACCGCGGCAGTGCAATCACACCCGATCCAACAGGCGTGAGATCCGGGGCAAAGCCATCTTCCGATCCCACTTGAATGGCGTAGCGGCCAGTCCGGGTCGTGCCGCTGCGGGTATTGTAGATTTCAATGACACGGGTCAGCTCAAACAAGCTGATGCGTCCGTCGTGATCCACATCCGCGGCATGCCGAAAACTCACTTTGAGCGGATCGGGTTGAACGAGGAACGAGGCGGCGCTAGCCCCCGGGTTAATTGTCACCATGGCCACCAACGACTGGTCACCGGCAGCGGACGCCGGTACATTTAGCACATAGCTAAAGGCGACGACTCCGGCCGTGAGGTTCGTCCACTCCCACTCGATCAATGACGTGGCCCCCGCAACGGGTTTCACGGCGCCCTCGCCGCCAGCGCTGGAAGCAAAGCTCCAGCCTGCAGGTAAGACTACGGCCCAGCGCAGCCCTGCCTTCGCCGCATCGAGCGAAAGCGTATTGGTCACCATCACCGTGCGGCCCGCCTCATAACCGGCGCCCACCACGGCATGCGCGGCGGTCACCCCCGTCGGCAAGATGCTCAAGCTCGCTTCGGCACTCGTGATCGAATTTGACCCGCTCGTGACGACCACGGTGTATTTGCCCGCATCTGTGGCCTGCGCGGAAGTCCGCGTAAAAGTGGCCGTCGTCGCACCGTCCACGGGGGTGCCGTCTTTTTTCCACTGGTAGGCCAGCGGCGGAGTGCCCGTGGCCGTCACGGAAAACGATGCCGTCGCGCCCGCCCATACCGCTTGGCTAACCGGCTGGGTAGTGATCGCCAGCGGAGCTTGCACCACGACCGTCGCACTCGTGCTGCTGATAGAGCCATAAGCATTGGTCACCGTCACCGCGTAGACACCCGAATCGCCCGGCTGGAGATTTGTGAGCGTCAAGGTCGCCGAGTTCTTGTCGGGAATATCCACTCCATTTTTCGTCCACTGATAAGTAAAGGGACCGGGGCCAGAGACCGTCACGCTCAGCGTCGTGGAACTGCCCACGGCTCCGGCGAACGACGCGGGCGCCGTGGTGACACTTGGAGCGGCCAGCGCCATCGTGACGGAAAGACCATTCGGCGTGCCGCCGCCGCTGATGAGTAATTGGCCGGAGTCCAGCAGCGTAAATGCCGTGGGCACCCCAACAAGGCCCATCATGGAGAAGGAATCGTCACGGCGTCCACGGGCTGTGACACGCGTGATATAAGTGGAATTGGGGTTAGTCGAAGAAACCCCCGTAAAGGAGTCAATTTGACCTCGCACGAGTGCCCGCCCGTTTTCTAGCGGCAATAATTCCTGCATTGCGCACTCATAGGGGCCGACGAAGCTAGCGTTGGCCCCGCCAGTGGCATTGAGGCGCGAAAGGATATTGATGCCGCCTATAAGAAGGGTGCCGCTGGCTTCGAACGCGTGCGTCACCAACTCTCCCGTGATCGTGCTATAAGTGAATGCAGCATCGACTGAGCCGTCTGCTTGAAACCGAGTCAAACTGGAGGTGTAACCGGACATCTTACCCATCAGCAGCTTGCCATCGGCCTGGACGCGAAGGGACCTCACATCGTCGTCGGACGCCACGTTGGTCAGATTGTTGAACGCCGTGTCTTGAGTGCCGTCGCTCTTGAGCACCACCATGCGCTTTGGGCCGGAAGCCCCGTCGAAACTGGTGAATTTGCCTCCGACCGCGAGTCGCGCACCCGGCATTGCAGCGATGGCAGTCGGAGCCACGTTTGGACCTGTGCCGGGTACGAAGGTAGTATCGAGAGTACCATCCGTATTTAGCCGAGCGGTCTTGCCGCGAGCGACACCGAGAAACGTAGAAAAATTGCCCGCCACCCAGACCCGTCCATCGCCAACCGGAGCGAGTTGTGTAATTACTCCATTCGCTCCCGAAATCACTGTATTAAAGGCGGTGTCTACGGAAAGATCGGCATTCAGCCGTCCAATGTTACGAGGTACAATATATCCACCCAAAGTATCAAAATCTCCGCCAACCAGCACCTTTCCGCCCGGCAGCGGAAGGAGGGCATTCACCACCCCGGGGAAGAGCACCACAGGCGTGAACATGGAATCAAGCGTGTCATCGGCTTTGATTCGAGCGACTTGGAAACGAGTATTGTTTCCTACTCCGAGGAAATATCCGGTGAGAATGAAACCACCGTCACTTTGCACCGCGAGACTGGCCACCGTATTGTTGGGCGCCGCGGTGAAACCCATATCCCTCGAACCGCTGCTGTTGAGGCGTACCACGGTCGGCACCGTCGAGCCGCTGAGATGACTGAACGAGCCACCGACGAGTATCTTACCGTCGCGTTGGACATCCATCGCATACACCACGGAATCGAAGCCGCTGCCGTCCAAACTAAAACCCGGGTCCAGCGTGCCATCACTCAACAAGCGCGCAACACCGCCCGAGGTGAAGTTATTGACGTTCGTAAATGCACCGCCCAATAGCAATTTCCCGTCACCTTGCAGCACGACCTTCACCACGGTATTATTGGTGCCAGAACGGGGAGCGAAAGAGGCGTCAAGTGCGCCGTCGCGGCCGAGCCGCGCGATTCCGAGTTGCGATCCGCCCGTCCAAAAATAACCGAACGAACCGCCAATGATGATGCGATCGCTGGGGTCGACGGCGATGGAGTAGATGCCGCCTCCGACGGCGGCAAGCCCTGCGCCGAAGGTGTTGTCCACTGTGCCATTAGGATTGACGCGGAGCAGAAAAGCCCGGTTCGGATTGCTAGCGACCCCGCCGAAGGCTCCACCCACGAGCAGCTTACCGTCAGATTGAACTGCCAACGTCCGAACGTAACGCGTCGGATTATCGCTGGTAAAAGAATCGTCGAGCGAGCCGTCTGCGTTTAGCCGCGCTAGAAACGAGTAATTTTGGGTGGCACTACGAAGACTAGTGAACTCGCCTCCCACCCAGACCTTGCCATTCGCGAGGGGTTGAATCGCCCACACCGCACCATTCAGCATCGGCGGGACGAATGTGTCATCGAGCGTGCCATCAGCGTTGAAGCGCGCCACACGATTGCGCAGCTTACCATTGACCGAGGAAAAATCACCGCCGACGTAAAGCTTACCATTGGAAGCCACGACCGAGGTATATACCCACCCACCGATCACCTCGGCAGCCACATTCACATTGGGATCAAACGTTATCTTACCCGGATAGCTCGTCGGTGCCACTTGCAGGCGCGTCGCCGGCGAGGCGGTTACGGTCGACCCATTTACCAAAACGTAATCGTAGTTGCCAGCATCGCCCCGGCTCACCGAGTCAAATGCAAGCGACGAACCCGTCGCACCGGGAATAGGGGTGCCGTTACGCCGCCACTGCACCGTCGACGCACCCGATCCAGGCGACGGCACGGTCAACGAAAAGGCCCGCCCCGCCACCGTCGACACTCCTTCTATGGTCGGCGGGCCGCTCAAGGTGGCAGCGGCGCTCGTAACTCGGCCATAGTTATTATAAACAGCGACGGTATACTGCCCGACATCGGCCGGACCGACATTAGTCAGGGTGAGGGTCGCCGTCGACGCCCCCGAGATATTCGAAATGCCGCCGTTAAAGAGCGGCGCGCCATCCTGATACCACTCATAGTAAAACGGTGCCGAGCCCGTGGCCGCCACGCTAAACGAAACGGTGTCGCCCGCTGCTACGGCACGGCTGGCCGGCTGGGTCACAATCATCGGGGGACGCGGCGCGGAGAGCGCATAGGCAAATCCTTCGCCTGCCGCAATCGCCGTCACGGCATTCAGCTCTTCCGGCAACCGATAGATCGCGCTGAGTCGAGGGCCCCAGCCGACCACGCCGCCATCAGATTTAAGCACCAAACCGTAGTTGTAGCCGATGGCGACACTCGTGGCATTCGTGAGCGCAGGCGGATTTCCCACACTTTCGAAATCGGCCCCCCACGAAACGAGGGTGCCGTCGATTTTCACTACCGCATAACCCGTGCGGGAGGTTGAAATGCTCACTACGTCCCGTCTGGCGGCGGGCGGCACTACCAGATAGTCGGGCCACGTCACCACTGAGCCGTCGGATTTTAGTGCGATCGAATGCGACTCGGCCGCTGCGATCGCGACTACATTTTTCAGTCCCGTGGGGACGCTCGCAACCGCACCCCTCCCCCACGACACCAACGTGCCATCGCTCTTCAGCGCTAAGCCGTGCAATCCACCTGCCGCCACAGCGACGATGTCGGATAGAATGGGCGGCCCGATCGTGCCATCCGTCCCGCCGCCCCAGCCGATGACAGTCCCATCCGCCTTTAGGGCCAAACTCTGGTTCACGCCGGCCGATATGGCCACCACGTTGGCCAAACCAGCTGGCAGTCCGCTGGCACTACCGCTGCCCCAAGCGACCACCGTGCGATCGAGTTTGAGGGCCAGCATGTGGGACGAGCCTGCAGCAATCGCCGTCATTGCCCCGCTGAAGGGAGGAGCGTTACTGACCGCACCGCTGCCCCAACCGACGAGCACCCCATCGGTCGCCTCGACGACGAGAGGGAAACCCGCCCGCGAAGTAACCCCCGTTTGGTCGGTGGCGCGCACTTCATACCATCCCCGATCAGCCAAGGTGAGCGACGGCAACTGGAGTACCGCCGTGATCGCGCCGGGGATGGCCTGGCCATTGTGAAACCACTGGAAGCCGACCGCCGGCGCATCGGTGGTCGTCACGACAAAAGAAATGGACTGCCCCACGAGCCGGGTGCGTATCACTGGATTGGATACAATGACCGGCGGCGTTACGAGACTGACCCGGGCCGCGGGCGACTCCACCGAGCCGACGCCATTGGTGACGACCACGGTATAGCTGCCGTTATCGCTCTTCTGCCCGTCGCTGAGGGTGAGCGTGGCTGTTTTGGAGCCAGAGACTTTTGCGTCGTCTACCAAAGCCACGCCATTTTTCTTCCACTGATAAGTAGGAGACGGCGCACCCGTGGCAGTCACGGTAAGCGAAAAGGTATCGCCCAGATTGCGCACCGTAGCCACCGGGGGAACCGTGATGACCGGGGTGGCCGCCGGCACGATGGCAAACGCGGTCGTTTCCGTGCCCGTCACCGCCATCGCGCCGCTCACGCCCACGGGTACGGGCGTAACCCCCGTGACCGAGCCGCCCCAAACCACGACGCTCCCGTCCGCTTTGCGGGCCATGCTGTAATCCTTGCCGCCGGAGATGGACACCACGCCGCTCAGGCCCGCCGGCACCGTGCACTGGCCGTAAAAATTCTGGCCCCAGGCCACGACAGTGCCATCCGCT
The DNA here is from genome assembly GCA_965227745.1 of Opitutaceae bacterium. Lineage (GTDB taxonomy): Bacteria > Verrucomicrobiota > Verrucomicrobiia > Opitutales > Opitutaceae > GAS368. The sequence continues at coordinate 3,949,744 of OZ245769.1, forward strand.
TTCAGTACGAGATAGTGCTGCGTGCCCATCGCAATCGCCGCTACATTGGCCAGATTCGCCGGCATGCCCTCCAAGTAGTCGCCCCACGCGACCACGGTGCCATCCGCTTTCAACGCGAGGGCGCTACTGTCTCCCGCCGCGACCGCAATCACATCCGAAAGACCTGCGGGCGGGGACAACCAGCGATCATATACCGTACCATCGAGTTTCAGGTAAGTAGAGTGGTTCTTACCGAGCGCCAGGCCCTTTACGAGGCCGATCTCGGCATAGATCGTGGGATTCGCGAAATAAGCCCAATATAGCAGCGTGCCGTCGGCTTGGACTGCCTCCACCTCACGATCAGACCCCGCTAACATTACGACGCCAGGCGGGGGCGTGAAATTAGGATCATAGTGGATGCCCCAATCATAGATGGAGCCATCGCTGCGCAGCGCGCAGACACTTGAAAGAGAAACGAAACTTCCTATCGCCCCAGCCAGCGCCGCGGAGCTGTTAAGCGGCCAACCCACGACGGCGCGCTGCACCGGCACTGCTGCTGCGGCGTCGAGCGTGAAGATTGATCTCACTGTCCCGTAGGAATTCGTCGCGAGTACCTCGTAGAGCCCGCGATCCGCCCAACTCATACTCGAGATAGTGTAGGTTGTCCCCGTGGCGCCGGCAATTGCCCGGCCATTTCGCACCCACTGCAACGTGATCGGCCCGGGACCCATCACCGCCGTCGTAAAGGTAACCGGTTGGTTGAGGGCCACTATTTGACTAAACGGCCGCTTTGTAAAATCGGCCGTCGTCAGCACCTTCACCGATGTATCCGCCGAGGTCACACTGCTCGCCGCATTCGATACGACCACACTGTAAGTGCCGGCATCCGAGGGCTGGCTATTAGAGATCGTCAGAGCGGCCGTTTGCGAGCCGGTCACGTTGCCCCCATCGGTGAGCGGCGTGCCATTTTTGCGCCACTGATACGCATAAGGACCGGGACCGGTCACCGCAACCGTAAGGGAAAGCGTACCATTTACATTGAGCGACTGTGCCACCGGCTGCGTAGTAATAGAAGGTGGTACCTTCACGGTCAGAGCAACTGCGCTAGAAGCGCCACTTCCGTTCGAATTGGTTGCGACCATCCGGTAGGCCCCCGCATCGCTGACTTGAACTCCGGTAATAGTGAGGGTGTGCGTGCTGGAACCAGACACCCTGCCCCCATCCACTAGATCGACCCCATCGTGTTGCCAGCGTCGAGTCATCGGCTCGGAGCCGACTGCCACGGCTGAAAAAGTGACGGTGGCACCGACATCGACGGATCGGCTCAACGGAGCGATCTGCGGCACGGAGGGATTCGGAAGCGACGAGACGGAGTAGTATTGATCGATGAATACACCTATCTGAAATACCTGCCCCAGAACCGTTGGCACAGGTGCCGGCTGGGAACCCCAACTCACCACAGTACCATCGGCTTTGAGCGCAACATTACTCGGATTACCTCCAAACACTTGGACCGCATTATTTACTCCTGGGAGTGAACTCGGCGGGCCCACTCCACCATTCCAACCCAACGCGGTACCATCACCTTTGAGCACCGCGAAACCGCCGACGACCGAGAAATCCACCACGTTGCTTATGCCTTCAAATATCGTGAGTTGGCCGAACTCATTATTGCCCCAAGCTCTCACCGTTCCATCTACCCTTAACGCAAAACTGCATCGATTGAGCGTCGCAACGGCCACGCAAGGCCCCAAATCAGCCGGTACGACCGACTGGCCATATTGATTGTTACCGCGAGCTATGACGCTTCCATCCGCTTTCAGCACTAGATAATTAGCGTCATCCACCGCTATATCGACGACCTGATCAATCCCCTCCGCTCCGCTCGACCAATTGCGCGAGCCCCAGGAAAAAAACGTCCCGTCTGCTAGCAGAACCATCGCTACTGACCCACTGGTGGAAATAGCTACGCCATCATTCACTGTCGGAGTCGTGGCGTTGGGTGGACCTCCGACGAGTGCACCGTTTTTCTTCAGTCCCACTATCGCATAACTCATCGCCAAAACGCCCACATCCTCATAACCCGGAAGCAACACTGACCGCCCGGCTCGATCCCAGTTTATAACCTGACTACTCTCGGGCGCGACATTCACCCTGAAGACGGAGCTGACGGAGCCACTGCCATTGCTCACGACGACGTGATAAAAACCACGATCCGCTAACGCCACAGAGGCAATTGGGTAACTGGCGGCGGTCGCACCGGGGATCGGCTGATTGTTGTGCTTCCACTGATAGCTCAGGCCGGTGCCACTCGCCGCCACCGTGAAAGTCGCCGGCTGCCCCGCCGTTAATAGTCGCGTCAACGGCGGGCTGGTGATGACCGGCGCCTGCGCCAACGACGGCGGAGCGGCGAGCGCTACCACCCCCAACCAAGCGAGCCACAGCCACGCCCGGCAAAGAGTGCCACGAGCCAAATCGAGGATCATTCGCAGAGTAGGTCCCACAAATTACGGCCCGGGCGCGAAGCCGTCCTCGGTGCCGGATTGAAGGTGGTAGGTGCCGGTGCGGACGGTGCCGCTGCGTGTATTGTAGAGCTCGATGACACGCGTGAGCTCGAGCAGGCTCAGTTGCCCATCGTGGCTCGAGTCGGCAGAATGGAACCGCGTCAAGGTCGCGGTCACGCCGCTGGCCCGAGTCGATTCCGGAGCGAATCCATCTTCGCTCGCGACGTCCACTTTGTAGCCGCCCGTGCGCGTGGTGCCGTTGCGCGTGTTGTAGAGTTCGATGACGCGCGTGAGTTCGAACAGGCTGATTTTGCCGTCGAGATTGGTGTCGGCGGAGTGGTATCCAGGCATCGGCGTCACCAACAACGGATTGGGTGCAGCCGTGATCGTCGTCACCGAGGTGCCGTTGCGCACGATCGCACTGGCCGTGAGCGACTTCGCCCCGGCCTGATCCGAAGGTATATTTACCGTGTACGAAAACACCACGGGGCTCGGCGGTGGCGTCTGCCAGGCCCAACCCAAGGTGCCCGTCGAGCCCGCCGCCGGCTTCACATCACCCGCACTGCCGGCATCGGACACGAAGCTCCAACCCGTCGGGAGGACGACGGACCAGCCGAGGCTCGTCGCGTTTCCAGCGTAGGTGAGGGAGTTGGAAATCGTCACCGTCGTACCCGGGCGATAGCCTTCGCCCTGGAGGGTCTGCGTGGCGTCGCTGGCCTCGCCTTGGGCCACCACGACCGCCGGCAGACTGGTGGCGCTGCCGATGGCGTTCGTCACCACCACGGTATAGATTCCGCCGTCGTTGGTTTGCGCGGTCGGTATCGAATAAGTGGCGGTGGTGGCTCCGGAAATCGCCACGCCGTTTTTCCGCCAGGCGTAGCTCAACGTGGAGGTACCGTAGGCCAGCACGTTTAACGTCAGCGGCGCTCCCACCGCGATGGACTGGCCGATCGGCGGCGAGACAATAACCGGTGCGAAGAGCGACGGACGGGAATTGGCGAAGTCATGCAACTCCAGCAACGCGAGGCCACTGGTTCCGGCCGGCGCACCGATGAGGGCGGTGTGTGCACCCGAATGCAGATTTCCAACCAACGCCATCGCGGCATCTTTGCTCCCAGCCGGGAGCGGCGCAGCGGCTACTCGGGCGGTCGCGGCCGTGATCGCCGTCGCATCAGGCCCGAAGTTATCCCAGTTGTCGTTGGCCGCGACGGTGATCCCTTCGCGGGCGGCCGTCAGCGACGGATCGCCCAAGGCACCGGCGAGGCCGAGCGAGGGGCCGATCGCGCGCACCAGGAAACTGCGAACCCCGCGACCATTGGAACCGATACCGCCGACCACAATGCCGTCTCCCGCGCTCATGCGACCGCGGACCGCAAAGAACGGCAGCGTGCTCGCCACCGGCACCACATCGGCATCGAAGAGTTCGAGATAAGCGATGCCGCCCACGCCACTCGCGCCCGTCGCCCGGACTGAGTAGCTGCCCGGAGCAAAGCTCATCAGCACCGCCGCATCGCGCCCACCATTGGCGAGGGCAAAGCCGCCTACCGCCGCCGCCGCCGCAGAGATCGCGCTAGCGTTACTCGCGGCCCACCAGTCGTTGTTAATGGCGATGAGCGTGCCGTTGGAATCGTAGACCTCCAGTTGCGGATCCGGCACCCAACCGGTGAGGCCAAACGGCGCGAGCCCCGGGCCCACGGCCCGCAGCAGCACCTGCTTGTTTGCCGTGCCCTCGACAGTGAAGGTGCCCACGGCGCCCTCATTACCCACGATGAGCCGCGCCGAGACCGCGAGCACGCGCGGCACCACGGAGATCGAGGCCGAGGCGCTGATCGTGCTGCCAGCGGGATTGGTGATCACCACATCATAATCGCCAGCGTTCCAAGTCTGGGCGTTTGAGATCACGAGGCTGGCATTCGTCGCGCCGGGGATTGGCACCCCATTGCGGCGCCATTGATAGGTGACACTCAAGGTCGCGTCCACGCCGACTGAAAGATTGATCGTGCCACCCACGCCGATTGTCGAGGCCACCGGTTGCAGCGTAATCGCAGGGACCGCCGTCACCAGGACCAGCGGCACCTCCTGGCTCGTGACGATGCCCACACTGTTGGTCACGATCACGAAGTAACCGGCCAGGTCCGAGGCCTGCGCATTCGAAATCGTGTACGTGGAACTCGTCGCGCCACCAATCGGCAGTCCGCTCCTATACCACTGATACGCGAAAGGTGCCACCCCGCTCATCGTGACGCTAAATGAAGCAGACCCACCAAGCGCCACACCGCGAGGAACGGGTTGCGCCGCAATCGTCAGATCGACGGAATTGACATTGAGCGCAGCGCCCTGGCTAGCTAACGAACCGGCCGGGTTCGTCACGACGACATCGTAAGTGCCGGTCTGGGAAAGTTGCGCCGGGCCAAGGATGTAGGCACTGTTCGTCGCATTGTTGATCGCGACACCGTTACGCCGCCACTGATAGGTCAAGGGCAACGAGCCCGTCGCCGTAACGCGGAAGGATGCGACATTGCCGACATTGAGCGTCGAGGCGACCGGCTGCTGGGTGATCGTGACCGGCGTGGGCACCGTGACCGTGAGCTGGCTGCCGTTTGAAAGGGTGCTGCCTCCCGGATTCGAGAGGCGAACATCGTAGACCCCCGTCGCGGAAAGTTGGAGATTGGAAAGTGACAAGGTGGCGTTGGTCGCGCCTGCGATATTTTGGGTATCCTTGCGCCACTGGAAGGTGGTATTACCCACCGATGAGTACGAGACCGACAGGGTCGCGGACTGGCCCACAAAGACCGAGACCGATGCGACCGGCTGCGTGAGAATGGTGGGAGGGGGCGGCGTAGAAACGAATACATTGGTCGGGGCGGATACTCCGGTGCCGACGGAATTCGTCGCCACGACATCGTAGATTCCGGCATCACTCAGCAACGCGCCGTTGATCGTCAGCGTGGCGAGCGTCGCTGACGCGATTGGGTTGCCGTCCTTGCGCCACTGGTAAGCGAGCGGCCCGTTGCCAGCGGCCACCGTCTTCAACGTGATCGGATTGCCCGCGAACACCGAGGTATCCGGAGCCGAGGTCACAAACCACGGTGCCTGCGCCGGTGTGGTCGCAGCGATATCGGCGACCTCGACAAGCACCGCGCCACTACTCCCGGTGGCCGGAGACACTTCTGCCGTGTAGGATCCTGGGTTGAGCGTCTGCACCGACGCCGCATCCTTGCTCGTGGTGGAAACGAACGGCAAGACCCCCACTTGGGTGACGGCGGTGGCGAGGGCAGACCAACTGGGGTCCCAGTTGTCATTCGAAGTAAAGACGACACCTGAGGAGTTGAGCAAACTCAGGCGCGGATCGCTCATCGCATCGCTCGAGCCCAAGCTCGATCCCATCGCTCGTAACAGCACAGAGGCACTGGTGGAACTAGCTCCCGAGAGCCCAAAACGAGAAATCACCGAACTACTCGACATGCGCAGCCCGAAATATCCGAAGAGTGCAGTTTCGTTAGGGAGTTCGTAGACCTCAAAAAGCATAGTGCCGGTCGTGCTTCCCGCACCCTTGAGATCCACGGTGTAGGTGCCGGGAGGGAGAGAGGTGAGGATCGCCGAATCCTTGCTCGATGGGGACGAATAACCTAACGCGCCCACCGCCGCAAATGCGCTGCTGAGCGTCGTACTGCCACCCCAATCGTCGTTGGAGGCGAGCACAGTGCGCGTGGAAGCATTGCTCAATGTTATCTGTGGGTCGGCAAGGACACCGCTCACCCCAAACAAGGTCAGGGAGGGGCCCATCGCGCGGATTAGCACCGTTTTCGAACTCGTGCCTTTGACGGTGAAGGTCAGGCTCGCTCCACTTGAAGGGAGATTGGCCTGGGAGCTGAAGTAGGCAAGATGGGCCCGCGATGCCACTGTGATGGTGAAACTCTGCGTCGGAGCCGTGCCGACTCCATTGCTCGCCCGCACTGTAAAGTTAAATGGTGAGCCGGCCGTATCCGGCGGCGTGCCCGAAATCACACCGGTGGTGGTGTTCAGTGTGGCCCACGACGGGAAGGTCCCGCTCGCGATCGAAAAAGTGGGCGCGGGGCTGCCCGTAGCGGTAACCGTGACGTTGCCGGCGATGCCAGAAGTAAATGAAATCGTACCTCCGGTGGTGATCACCGGTGTTGTTTGCACGGTCAACGTCGCCGCATTAGTCGTCACCGATCCGTAGGAATTTGTGATTACGCATCGGTACCGCTCGTTGTTCATCGACGAGTAGGCGTAGATGGTAAGCGTGGGTGATCCGAAGTTGGTGAAGATGCCTTCGCTGCCGGTGATATTTGAAAAAATCGTCCCACCTGCTTCTGACCGCTGCCATTGATAGTCGGGAGTCGGAAATCCGCTGGCCGTTGCGGTAAGGGTGACCGCCGTATTCGCCACGGCCGCCACATTGGCAGGATGGGAAGTGATCACCGGCGCAGCATCTTGAGAGGGGTCGCGCACCGCCACGACATGACTATAGGCGTCAAAAGAAACGATCTTCGAGAGCTTCGCCACCGTGGTGTTGCCAAATGCGCTGAAGTTACCACCCCAGCCGAAAACGCTTCCGTCGGCCTTCAATGCAAATGCTGAGTCCAGACCAGCCTTGATTCCCACCACATTCGTTACCACCGGCACATTTAATACAGACTGACTATAGCCCCATGCCGCCATCGCACCATCGGTTTTCAGCGCGAGCTCAAAAGCTTCACCGGCGGCGATCTCCGTAACATTATTCAAGCCTGCGGGAGCCGCCGGCAACACCGTCCCCCATGTGACCACGGTGCCATCAGATTTCAATGCCATATGCGAATCGCTTTTACTCTCGACCGCAATGATATCGCGCAATCCCGCCAGACTGGTATCCACCCCACTGATCGACCAAGCGACCACAGTACCATCTGATTTCAGCGCGACGGAGTAATCTCTACCGGCCGCAATAGCCACCACGTCGTACAAACCCGGGGGCGTGTAATTTATCACACCCCAGCTAATTACAGTACCATTACTCAGCAGGGCCAGCGAGTGTCGCTGTCCTGCGGCGATCGCCACCACATCGCTCAAACCAGAGGGGATGGTGGTCTGCCCGTTGCTGTTATTGCCCCATCCCGCCACGGTGCCATTGCCGCGCAGAGCAAGCGCGAAGAAACTGCCTACCTTGACCGAGTAGGCTGAATTAATGCCCGTAAAACCCGCGGGAACGGTGAGTTGCCCGTAGTCATTGTTACTATCGTTAATGGGCAGCGCCAAGACTTCCGTTGCCTGGCCCGCGCAAACGAGCACAATCCGACTGGCGAGCGGGCCGACAGAGTTCGAGGCAATCACCTGATAAGTCGCCGTGTCGCGAAAGGTTGCATTCGACACCGTATAACTCGTCGCGGTAGCACCGGGTATTGGACGACCATTCTTCCTCCATTGGTAAGTAGTCGACGCCCCTAAGGTGCTGCTCGCGGTCATCGTCAAACTCGATCCCAGTGGAAGAACATAAGGATTGCCGGAGACATTGATCGCCACACCCCCCACCGAACTCACGGTCACTGTCGCCGCCGAACTCGTCACGCTCCCCCGCCAGTTACTGACCACCACGGTATAGCTGCCGTTGTCGGCCGCCGTGGCGTGAGAGAGCAGCAGAGTCGCATTGGTCGCGCCCGTTATCTCTGCCCCGTCTTTTTTCCATTGGTAGGACAATAGGGCCGTGCCGCCTGACGCGCCCACCCTAAGTATCACTCCTTGGCCCACGATAGCTGCTGCGTTCGCCGGCTGGGTATTGATGGCGGGGGCAACATCTCCCGCAGCCTCACGCAGGGCTAGGGTGAGAGATAAGAAGGTAGCGGTACTAACTTGAACCACATTGTTTATATCTGCTGGTGGCGTGGTGACGCCGTAGTCATTCGGGCCCCACATCACCAAGTTGCCTCCCGCCGTCACCGCCGCACTATCATTTTCGCCGGCGTCGATCGAAACCACGTTATTCAATCCGGAGGGCACTACCCCTCCGGAAATAACCGAAGGCCAACCCACCACGGTACCATCGCTCTTCAGAGCCAGTGCATGCAGATTACCGGCCTTGATCGCCACGACGTTGGAAAGGCCGGCCGGAGGCGTACTTTGCCCGTAACCATTGCTACCCCAACCAACTACTGTCCCGTCGTTCTTGAGCGCCAGACTGAAGCCACTGCCAGCCGCAATCTCCACCACTCCGCTTAAACCCGCAGGCACTGCGGTCGCTCCGCCAGTACTACTCCCCCACGCGAACACGGTGCCATCGGCCCGCAATGCCAGCGCATGCGAAAAACCGGCGGCGATCGCCACCACATTCTCCAGACCCGCAGGAACAGCTGCTTGCGGACCAGCATAGTTGTACCAACTAACGACTGTTCGGTCTGACTTTAATGCCAAAGTGAAACCATACCCCGCCTTGATATCTACGACTCCGTTCAAACCGATGGGCGAGGATTGGTACCCACCTACCCCCACCACGGTGCCATCGGCTCGAAGAGCAGTTCTTTCATCATACCGTGCCGACACCTGCATGATATCCGTCAAACCTGCATCTACGCCCGTGTAATCGGGCAAGCCCCACGCGACGATCTGGCTGACCTGCGGACGCACATTGACAAACACCACCGCACTCGTCGTCGATCCGCTCGTATTAGTCGCGACAAGTTGATACCAGCCATCGTCGCGCGCGATCTTTGCCGCGGTGATCGTATAGCTTGCGTTCGTAGCGCCCGCAATCGGGCGGCCACTGCGCTTCCACTGGTAAGAGGTCGCCCCCGTCGCGGTGGCAGCCAACGTCAGGTTCTGCCCGCTCACCACCACTTGGCGCGGGGCCGAAATCGCCGTGATCACCGGCTGGGCGAAGGCCGGTAGCGCACTGGCCAAGACCAAGGCACACAGCAGGCGGGACACGACGCGGAGAAGCGAAGAGGACATGGAAAGTGAAAGGCGGACGCAGGTAAAAAAACGCCTTCAGCTCAGGAGCGGGACCGTCAGCGCACGATCCGCCGAGGAAACGCGGACCCGATCCGGGTGAAAAGCTGAAGCATGGCGACTATCGAGAGTGAATAGCAGTGGCGACTTGGCAATGTGTTTTGATTCTACAGTCCGAAAATAAACGCGAGGTATACGCGCTTCTGCCATTTGGGTGCTATTGCCAATGCACCCTGTACGTAAGCGATCTCAGTTCGCTCGCGTGGCCGATTGTTAGAGCACAAATTACACTACAGCTAAGCATAGGGGCGCAGCTCCACGGCATTTTGCAGGAAGCACCACCCGTAAAGCGAGGCAGTCGCTTTTAGCTGTAGACCCTGCGACCCATGATCGCAGGGCTCGGTGAGATCGGCGCGAGAAAAAGACTCGAGCGATTATTTACTGCTGAATTCCACCGGAGCCGGGTTGAGCGTGACGAGCTTTCCGTTGGCGCGGACGAGCACGGTCGGGACGGCCTTGGCCCCCGCGCTGCCCTTGGCATAGCTCACGACGATCACAAACTCGGCCTTCGCGGCTGGACTCGAGGTGTACGCAAATTCCAAAGTGCCGGTCGCACCGGGCGCCGGGGCGATCTCCGGAATATTGGTTCCGGACACGCTCACCAGAGCCCAGTCTTCAGGCAGAGCGATCGCCCAGCCGACAGCGGAAGGCTGGCCTTCATAGCTGACGGTGGCCGTCAGCGCGACACTGCCACCCGCCGTGGCCAGTGTAGTGGAGTCTGCTTTCAGGGTAGCAGTCTGGGCGAAGCCGACCGACGCCATGCAGAAAGCAAACAGCGCGGCGAGTTGACGGAGCGACAATAGATTTTTCATGAGTAAGGAGAAGACGTGGCGGTTATATTAAACTTAGGGTGGAGCGGACCGCCGATTCGCAGCGATCCGCCAGCGATCAAGTGGGAATAGGCGAATCAAGGAACCTCATAGACTTCGACGAGCGCGACGCCGGTGGTATTAGCCACGCCCGAAACCTCGGCCGTGTAGGCGCCCGCTGGGAGCGTTACAAGCAGGGCGGCATCCTTGGAGGTGGCCGAAAGGCCAAACGCGCCGACTTGGGTAAAGGCGGTGCTGAGTTCCAGGGTGCCAGCCCAATCATTGTTCGTGGTGATGGCCGTCGAGGAGCCCGCGGGATAGAGTGACAGTTGAGGATCGGCGAGGACGCCGCCCACGCCAAATTGGGCGAGGCCGGGGCCGACCGCGCGGATGAGCACCTTCTTCGGTTCACTGCCGGTGATCACAAAGCCGACGAGGAGGACATTGGCCCCGGTGCCGACTTGGGTGCGGGCAGAGATGTTAATGAGTCGCGAGGTCGCGCTCGCCGAATCCGAGTCGTAGGCCTCGAGCAGGGCCACGCCCGTGCCGCTCGTCGTCGACACCTGCGCCGTATAGGTCGCGGTGGCGAGGGGCACGAGGAGCGCGGAGTCCTTAGAATTGGCGGGCAGCGCAAAGGCGCCCACCGCGGCAAACCCGTCGGCGAGCACGGCTCCCCCACCCCAGTCATCATTGAGGTTGGTCTGCACCCCCGCGGCGTTGAACAACTTCAATTGTGGATCAGCCAGCGTGCCGGTGACACCAAAGGGCGTCAGGCCCGGGCCCACGGCGCGGAGCAGCAATTGCTTGGTACCCGTGCCGCCGACCGCAAAACCCACGATCAGCGTCTGCTCGCCCGTGCCGGCGGCACTGCGCACAGAGACATTGATGAGTCGCGAAGCCGGCACCGTCAGGGTCGCGGCATTCGAGGTCACCGAGCCCGCCACCCCCGTCACGGTGACGCTGTAGTCACCGGAATCGTAGCCTTGGACGTTGACGAGCGTCAGCGTCGCGGACGTGGCTCCACCAATTGCGACGCCATCCTTCTTCCATTGATAGGTGAGCGGGCCAGTCCCGGCCGCCACGACCGTAAAGGTAATATTGCCCCCGATATTGCTGGTGCGCGCTACTGGCTGCACCGTGATCGAAGGAGCGACCGCCCCGGAATCGACCGTCAGGGTCGCGCCGGCGGAGGTCACGCTGCCAAAGGCGTTGCTCACGACGACGGTGTAGGTACCGTTGTCGCTCACGGCCGCGGCAGCGATGCTGAGAGTCGCCGTGGTCGCGCCCGCGATGGCCGTGGTGCCCTTACGCCACTGATAGGCCAAGGGGGCGGCACCGGTCGCCACGACCGAGAAGGTCGCGGTCGCGCCTGGGGTGACCGTCTGGCTGATCGGTTGCGTGGTGATCGCCGGGGGAGTGGAGAGTGGGGTGACCGACAATTTTCCCGCCGCGCTGGCGATAGAGCCCACTGAATTGGAGACGAGGACCGAGTAGCTGCCGGCATCGCTCACCTTTACACCTGTGATCGTGAACGACGCGGAGGTCGCACCCGAGATGGCGACGAGATCCTTGCGCCATTGATAGGTGAAGGGCGCCGTGCCGCTCGCCGCGACGCTGAAGGTGGCATTGCCGCCCTCGGCCACCGTCTGGTCGACCGGCTGCGTCCCGATCACGGGGGCCGTGCCGATGATGCCGCCTCCGCCACCACCGCCCCCGCCGCTCACCGGCGCGGCCGCGATGGAGAGCGCGAGCGTGAAGCCGTTGCTGGTGCCGAAGGTATTGGTTGCGGTGAGAGTGGCCGTGAAATTGCCGGACGCCGAGGGGACACCGCTGATCAGGCCGGTGCTGGGATTCACCGAAAGGCCGGAGGGCAAGCCCGTCGCACCGTAAGCCGTGATGGTCGCGCTCGAGGTCGCCGCGATGCTATAGTTGAACGACGTGCCCACCTGGCCAGCTGCGCTCGCCACGCTGGTGATCACCGGGCGTGCGCCCACGGTCAGTGTAAGAGTCGTGACGGGGCCCGTGCCCGTGGCGTTGTTGGCGCTGAGCGAAACCGTATAGGTGCCAGCCGTCGTCGGGGTGCCGCTGATCACACCGGTCGAGGTATCGGCTGTGAGACCGGCCGGAAGACCGCTGATGTTAAAGCTCGTGCGCGCGGGAGACACGACAGTCGACGTTGCCGTGTAAGTATACGTGAGGCCGACCGTGGCTTGAGCGGTCGTGGCGCTCGTGATCGTGGAGAGCGCACCGACAACGAGCGTCGCGCTAAAGGGAGCACTGGTACCGGAGGCGTTCGTCGCCGTGAGGCTCAGGGGATAGCTGCCGGCCACGACACTCGTCGTGCCGCTGATCGCGCCGGTGGAGGTATCCAGCGTCACACCGCCCGGAAGGCCGGAAGCCGCGTAGGAAGTGATGGCGGTGCCCGAAGTGGCGGTAATCGAGGTGCTAAAAGCCGATCCGGCCGCCGCCGTGATCGTGGCCGGGCCCGTCACCACCGGGGTTCCCGCAGCGGCGCCAATCGCAAGCTTCAGCGAGATCGGCGCGCCCGTGCCGGCCGCATTCGTCGCGCTGATCGTGATGGTGGAATTGCCGATCGCCGTGGGCGTACCGCTGATCACACCCGTGGACGTGTTGGCGCTCAGGCCCGCCGGGAGGCCCGCGATATTGTAGCTGAGGATGGGCGGATTGCTCGCCGTCGTGTTATAGGTAAAGGCACTGTTCACCGAACCGGTGGCCGTGGCCGCGCTGGTAATGGCGGGAGCGGAGGCCGAGGGGTTGATCGTGATGACGATCGTCGCGCTATTCGTAAACCCGCCCGATGTCACCGAAACCGTGCCGGTAAACGTGTTCGCCACCGTCGGCGTGCCGCTGATCACGCCCGTGGAGGCGTTGATGGACAGCCCATTCGGCAGACCCGTCGCCGTATACGTCGGCGAGGACGCGCTCGTGGTGACGGTGTAGCCCGGATAGGTGACACCCACCTGGCCGCTGGTGCCGGTGATAGTCTGCTGAGCATGAAGCGCTGACGACGCCAGCAGGAGGCCCAGGAAGCCGGCCAGAAGACGATACAGCGAGAAGCACGAGAATTTCATGAGAGAGGCAAAAGGTACGTGGAAGAGGAACGTCGAGGCGGAGGGCTTAGCTGCCGAAGGTGACGTTCGGGAGGATGGTGACGATGATCTCGACCGGCGCACCGGTGCCGTTGGCATTCGCCGGCGTGAGCAGCACGCGGAAGACGCCCGACTTGGTCGGCGTGCCGGAAATCACGCCGGTCGTCGTATTGAGGCTGAGACCGCCGGGCAGGCCCGTCACCGTGTACCCGGTCGCAGCCGGAGCGGCCTCGGGGGTGTAGGTGAAGGCCAAACCGACCGTGCCGCCCGCAGTCCTCGTGCTGGTGATGATCGGAGTGTTTGCCGCCGGCTGGATCGTCAGCGGGAGCACAACGGGCGCGCTGGTACCGCTCGCATTGGTGGCCGTCAGCCGTACCGTGAATAAACCTGGCGCGGTCGGCAGACCGGAGATGAGACCGGTAAGCGGATTAAGCGTCATCCACACCGGAGCATCGAGCACTTCGTAAGACGTGAGCGGCCCATTCGAAGCCAGGATCTGGTAGGTGAACGGCTGGTTGACCTGACCGATCACGGAGGTCTCCGCACTGACCACCGGCGCCGAAGCAGCGGGTGAGATCGTGAACGTAAGATCGCGCGTGGGACCCGTGCCCGAGGCGTTGGTCGCGACGAGCGTGGCGACCGTGGTACCCACCGTGGTGGGCTGGCCCACGATCGTGCCGGCGGAGGAGTTGAGCGCCAAGCCGGAAGGCAGGCTGATCGCCTCGAGGACAAATGGCGGCGCATACGGCGCTTCGCCGAAATTGTTGGCCGTGATCGTCAGCGAGAAATTGCCGCCCACGGTGCCGGAGACGTAAAGCGGCGTCGTGAGCACCGGGGTGCCGGAGGCCGGCGTAAGATTGATCGTGAGGGTCTGCGGCAGGCTGGTGCCACCGGCATTGGTGGCCGTGAGCTGCACCGCATACGCGCGCGGGTCGTCCGAGGGCGTGCCGGTGATTGCACCCGTCGAGGTGTTCAGCGTCAGGCCGAGGGGGAGTGTGCCAGTGCCGACGAGGGCGTAGCTGAGGATCGGAGTATCCGTGGTGCGCACCGTGATTTGGTACGTAAACGACACACCGACCTGCGCTGGCGCCGTGGCCGCACTCTGAATGGCGGGGGCCGACAACGCCGGGGCGACATCGATGACCAGCGTCGAGGGCGCGCCCAAGCCGCCACCGTTGGCCGCACTCAGCGACACGCTGTAGGTGTTCGCCGTCGTCGGGGTGCCAGTTACGGCGCCCGTCGTCGGATTAAACGACAGGCCCGCCGGAAGACCGGTCGCGACGAACGAGGTGGGCGAATTGCTCGCGGCCATCTGATAGGTGAAGGTCCCGCCCGCCCGCCCGCTCGCGGTCAGTGGGCTGGTGATCGCCGGAGTCGCCGGCGCCGGGACGACGGTGAGGAGCAGGGTCTTGGCCTTACCCACGCCCGCGGCGTTGGTCGCGCTGATGGAAAGCGAGATCGCCGTGGTGGTGGGCTCGGTCGGAACGCCCGAGAGGATACCCGTGCTGGGATCGAGGGCCAGCCACGCGGGCCGACCCGACGCCGCATAAGAAGTGAGCGGCCCATTCGTCGCCGTGATGACGTACTGGAAGGGCTGCCCCACCTGCGCCGTGGCGGAGCCGTTGCTATTGACGACCGGGGTCGCGGCCGCTGGAGCGATGGTAAACAGCAGCTCCACCGCGAAGCCGGTGACCGCAGTCGGACCCGTGCCCGCCGTGCCGGCCACCCAAACGCGAGTCTGGCCGATCGCCGCCGTCAACGGCGTGCCCGTGATCGCGCCATTGGTCGCGAGTTGCAGGCCGGCGGGGAGCGTCCCGCTCGTGACCGCGAAGCTGGTGGCAGTCGGGCTGGCCGCGAGGGTGACGCCGCTGAACGCGACGCCCACCTGGCCGGAAATTACCGGCGAGCTCGTGATCACCGGAGCGGACGCCGACGGAGAAACCGTGATCGAGAGAACGGCGGAGGGGCCGGTGCCGACGCCTGTCGTGGAGGCCGAGACCACCACGTCAAACGAGCCGAATGCCGTCGGGGTACCCGTGATCAAGCCAGTCGTCGTATTGATCGAAAGACCCGCCGGCAGGCCGGAGGCGGCATAGCTCGTGGCGGCCGGCGTACCAGCAGCGACCAACTGGAAGCTAAACGCCGTCCCGACACGGGCTGCAGCAAAGCTGGCGCTGGTAATCACCGGCGCAGTCGCCGCGGGATTAATCACAATCGTCAGATTGGCCGAAGTGGTGCCGCCGGCATTGGTCGCGGCCAGGGCGACAGAGAAACTACCGGTCTGCGTCGGAGTGCCGGCAATCGCACCCGTGGCCGCCGTGAAGTTAAGCCCAGTGGGCAAGCTGCCAGTCAGCGCGTACGGAGCGGTGACGGTGCCGAAGCTCGGCGTAAAGCTGAAGACCGCGCCTTGGGTGCCGGAGAGATTCACCGGACCGGCATACACCGGGGCGTTGAGCGGCGGATCGATGACGATCACAAAGGCCTGCGTCACCGCGCCGGTCGTATTCGTGGCGGTGAGTTGCGCGGAATAAGTGCCAGCCACGGTCGGCGTGCCGGTGATCGCACCGGTGGTGCCATCGATCACGAGGCCAGGGGGCAAACCGGTGGCCGCGTACGAGGAGGGAGTATTGGTCGCCACCACCGCAAAGGTGAAGGGCGTATTGACGCGACCCGACGCCGAGGCGGCGCTCGTGATGACCGGAGACGGCGCGAGGACGGTCAGGGTGATCGTCCGGGTATCTTCGCCGGTGACATTGGAAGCCTTCAACACGATCGACACGGGGGAGACGGTGACCGCAGTCGGAGTGCCGCTGATCGTGCCGAGCACCGAGTTGACCGAGAGTCCATCGGGCAAGCCCGTCGCGGAGAATGTGGCTTGAGTGTTGTTGATCGTGATCGGGCCGAATTGGAACGAGCGATCTTTGACCGCCGTCTGCGCCAGGGGCGGCGTGCTCAGGATCACCGGCGCAATGGGGTTCACGAGGAGCGACTGCGTGACATCGACTGCGGCATTGTAATTCGCATCACCGGCCTGCTTGGCGGTGATCACGGTCGTGCCGTAGTTCAAGATGTTTACCGTGCTACCAGAGATCGTCGCCACGGAAGGAACCGAGCTGGTATACGTGACGGCCAGGCTGGAGCTGGCGGTCGCGGTGAGAGCAAACGGCGCGGCATTGGCGAGCTTCGGAGTGAGGGCGCCAAACGTAATCGTCTGGCTGGCCTTTGCGATCACGAGCGAACCGTTAATCGTGCCACTGTAGTTGGCGTCGACAATGGTGCCGACCACGGGATAGCTGCCTGCATTGGTGGGCGCGGTCGCATTACCCGCATAGGTGAAGGTCACGGTCAGGCCCGTCGGCGTTGTCGTGGCGGTAACAGACTTCGGCGTGCCGTCGTACGTTTGCGCGAGGCCGGCGAGCGTGCCCGTCGCAGCCGCCTTGGCGACCGTGAGCACGCGCGCCACATCCGGCGCGGGGCCATAATCGGAATTGCCGGCCTGTTGCGCGGTGATCGTGGCATTGCCGGCTCCGGTGATGGTGAGCGTGCTGCCAGCGATCGTGGCGACGGCGGGATTGGAGCTGGTGAAGCTCACCGGCAGGCCGCGATTCGAGGTCGCGACGAGCGGGATGGTCGCACCGGGCGCGTAGGTCTTGTTGGCCAGTTCGGTGCCAGCGAAGGTGATCGTCTGGCTCGCATTGGAAACCAGGAGGGACTGCGTCACCGGCGTCGCCGCGTTGTAATTCGAATCGCCGGGCTGGCTCGCGGTGATCGTGATATTACCGGTGTGGAGGAAGGTGAGGATGTTGCCGTTGGGGCCGCTGATCGTCGCGACATTAGGGTCGGAAGTGACATAGGTCAGCGGCAGGCCGGAGCTCGATGTGCCCGTCAGGGTGATCGGAGCTTCATCGAGCGCGTGCGGGCCAGGGGCCGCGAAGGAAATCGTCTGCGCCGCTTTACCGATGAAGAGCGTGCCCGTCGCCGAGCCCGCGTAATTGGCGCTATTGATCGTACCTACGACCGTGTAATTGCCGACGACCGTGGGCGCGGTGGCGTTGCCATTATAGGTGAACGTCACGGGAATACCCACCGGGCTGGTGACTGCCGTCGCGGCCTTGGGCGTGCCGTCGTAGATCACGGTGAGGCTGCCGAGCGTCACGGTCGCGCCGGCTTTGCCGACGGTGAGAGTCTGCGTGACGCTGCTCGCCGCGTTATAATTGGAATCTCCGGCCTGGCTGGCGGTGATCGTGGTATTACCGGCGCCGACAATCGTCACGGTCTTGCCGCTGACGGTAGCCACACTGGTGTTGGAACTGGTGTAGCCGATGGTAAGCGACGAGGTGGCGGTCGCGCCGAGATCGAAGTTGGCATCGCCAAAGGTCTTGGCCGTGAGCGCGCCAAACGTGATCGTCTGGGCGGCCTTGGCGATGACCAGCGAGCCGCTGGCGGTGCCGGTGTAGTTATTATCCACCACCGTGCCGACGACCGCGTAGGTGCCGACGTTGGTCGGGGCGGTCGCATTGCCGGCGTAGGTGTAGGTGACATTCAACCCGGCCGGGACCGTCGTGGCCGTCGCAGCTTTGGGGGTGCCATCATACGTGGGCGTCAGCGAGCCCAGCGTCACGGTGGCAACGGCCTTGGCGACGGAAAGGGTGCGCGCCACATCCGGCGCGGCGGCGAAGTCGGCATTGCCAGCCTGTTTCGCGGTGATCGTGGCATTACCCGCGCCCACGATGGTGAGCGTGCTGCCGGCGATGGTCGCGACGTTGGTATCGGAGCTGGTGAAGCTCACCGTGAGCCCGCGATTCGAGGTCGCTACGAGCGGGATGGTCGCGCCCGGGGCATAGGTCTTGTTGCCCAGTTCGGTGCCGGCAAACGTGATGGTCTGGCTGGCATTCAGCACCACCAACGACTGCGTCACCGAAGTCGCCGGAAGGTAATTGCCACTGCCAGCCTGGCTCGCGGTGATCGTAATATTGCCGGTGTGGAGGAAAGTGACGACGTTGCCGTTAGGGCCGCCGATGCTCGCCACCGTTGGATCGGAACTGGTGTAGGTGAGCGGCAGGCCGGAGGTCGAGGTGCCGGTGAGCGTAAGCGGTGCTTCATCCAGGGCATGCGAGGCCAGCGCCGCGAAGGTGATCGTCTGGGCGGCTTTCGCGATCGTGAGCGTGCCCGAGCCCGAACCCGTATAGTTGGAACTATTGATCGTGCCGACGACAGTGTAGTTACCCGCGTTGGTCGGGGCGGTGGCGTTGCCATCGTAAGTGAAATTCACGGCGAGGCCGGAGGGAGCGGTCGTGGCTGTCGCGGCTTTGGGTGTGCCGTCGTAAGTGGCGCTCAGGCTGGCGAGCGTGAGCGTGGCAGCGGCCTTATTCACCGTGAGGGTCTGAGAGACATTGCCTGCCACCAGGTAGTTGGCGCTGCTGGTCTGACCGGCGGTGATCGTCGTGCTGCCCGCGCCCACGATCGTCACGGTGTTGCCGCTGACGGTCGCTACACCCTGATTGGTGCTGGAGAAGGTGATCGGCTGCGGCGAGGTCGAGGTGGCGCTCAAACTAAACGGAGCGTCGCCGTAGGTCTTGGCCGGGAGCGCGGCAAAGGTGATATCCTGCGTGGCCTTGCCGATCACGAGCGAACTGCTCGCCGTGCCGGTGTAATTGTCACTCACCACGGTCGCGACCACGGCGTAGGTGCCGGCATTCGTCGGCGGCGTGGGACCGCCATCATAAGTAAAGGTCACGGTCAGACCCGCGGGCGTGGTCGTCGCCGTCGCGGATTTCGGCGTACCGTCGTAGGTGGGGCTGAGATTGGCCAGCGTGACTTGGGCCGTGGCTTTGTTGACCGTGAGGACTTGGGTGACATCGGCGGCGGCGGCGAAATTGCTATTGCCCGCCTGGCTGGCGGTGATCGTCGTGTTGCCGGCGCCGGTGATCGTGACCGTGGAGCCGGACACCGTGGCGACCGCGGCGTTGGAACTGGCATAGCTGACCGCCAAAGCGGAACTCGCCGTGGCTCCGAGCGTGAACGTATCGCCCGGCGCGAACGTGCGTGCCGGGATCGCCGCAAACGTGATGGCTTGATTGGCGGCCGTGATGGTCAGCGTCTGCTGCACCGGGGTCGCGGCATTGTAGTTACTATCGCCGCTCTGGCTGGCCGTCAGCGTGGTGTTGCCCACGCCAACGATGGTGACGGTATTGCCGCTGACCGTGGCGACACCGGGATTGGAACTCGTGTAAGCAACCGTCAGCGGAGAATCGACCGTGGCCGCGAGCGCGAACGGCGCGGCGGTGAAGGCGCGGGACGGCACCGCGGAAAACGAAATGGTTTGGTTCTTCTTATTGACCGTCAGGACTTGGGTGACCGGAGTCGCGGCGGAGTAATTACTGCTGCCCGTCTGGCTGGCAGTGATGGTGGTATTGCCGGCGCCGACGAGGGTGATCGTGCTCCCGCTAATGGTCGCGACATTCGTATTCGAACTCGCGTAACTGACCGCGAGCGCGGAGCTGGCGGTGGCAGTGAGCGCATAGGGAGCATCGCCAAAGGTCTTGGCCGCGAGTGCGCCAAAAGTGATGGTCTGACTGCCAAAGGCCACATTGAGGGTCTGCGGCACCGCGGCGGCGGCGTTGAATTCGCTATTACCCGCTTGGTTCGCCGTGATCACGCTGGTGCCCACGCCGACCACCGTCAGGGTGTTGCCACTCACGGTGGCAACGGCCAGATTCGAGCTGGTGTAAGTTACGGTAAGCCCCGAGCTGGCCGTGGCCGAAAGTGTAAAGGGCGAGACGCCGAAGGGCGGGCTCGACAGCGCCCCGAACGTGATCACTTGGCTGGCCTTGTTGACCGTGAGGGTGGCGGTCGTCGAGGGGAACGTACCCTGGGTATTCGTGGCGAACGCCCGGTAACTCGCGGCATCCGTCGTGAGCGCGCCGGTGATCGTCAGGGTCGCCGTAGTGGTGCCGCTGATACGACCGCCTTCCACGAGATCGGTCCAGTTGGCCCCGGCATCGATCGACTTCTGCCATTTCAGGGTCGGCGTGGGATTGCCGGTCGCGGCCACGGTGAAGACCACATTCGCGCCCGAAACAATCGTCTGGCTGGTGGGATTAGTGGAAAACGCCGGCGCGGTCGGCGCAGCCGTCAGCGTTACGTTCGGTACATCGACATTAGAAACATTACCCGTCGCCTCGTCCGAAAAATGCGCCTGGATGGCGGTGAGCGACTGATTGCCCGTCAAGCCCGCCGGATAGCTCACCGTGAAGGTGAAGGAAACCGGGCTGGCCGGGATGGTGGAATAAACGAAATCGTACCCGAAGGCACCGAGGTCGTCCGCACTCGGCACGGCCGCGTTTGGCACATTGGTGCCACCGGTGCTGACATACTTCCACCCCGCTGGCGTGACGAGATGCAGGTCCAAACCGGCGAGCGATGTCGTGTAGCCGAGCGTAACGGTAAAGGTGACCTGTCCACCTGCGGCCGAATAAGTGTTCGCCGACGAAGTGACTGTGGCCGTGTTGGCCGCCACGGCGGACAGCGCCGTTCCGGCCAAGAGCAATGCGCCCATCCAGCGAGCACCGCCGAAAATGGATTTGAGGACAGACTTAAGGGACATGGTGATTTTTAAAAGGTGCGAGAAGGTTAAGGGGCGCGCGTCGGTTCCGGCGCGTAGCCGTCGACGGTCCCAGACTGGATCTTGTAGGCGCCGGTACGGACTTTGCCGGAACCGGTATCGTAGCGGGTGTTGAAGAGCACGATGACGCGGCTCAACTCCGTGGCGTCGATCTTGCCGTTTCGATTCGTATCGGCGGCATGGTAGGCGGTCAGCGCCACAGTGGCGCTCGGATCGCGGGTGACATCGCTGGCGAAGCCATCGACCGTACCGGCTTGGAGCTTATAGGAGCCCGTACGGACCTTGCCGGAGCCGGTGTCGAAGCGCGTGTTGAACAGCACGATCAAGCGGCTCAACTCGGTGGCATCGATCTTGAAGTTCTGATTCGTATCCGCGCTGTGATAAAACGTCTGGTTGACCGCGAGTGGGTCGGGGGTCGCCACGATTTGGATCGGACTGGACCCGACGCCAAACTCGACCAGTGCGGCCAAGACCTGATTCCCGCTCGCATTGCCCGGCACCCGCAAGGTGTAGGTGAATGAGCTGCCGCTGGCCGGCGGGGTCGCATACACCCACTCGAGCATCGAGATATCGCCAACCTGCGGGGAAGTCGAAGGCGACCCAGCATTGGTGCCGGACTCGTAACTCCAACCCGTCGGCAAAAGAACACTGTAAACCAAGCTGGAGAGTTCGCCCGGATAGTTAATCGTATTGGTCACCGTCACGGTGCTGCCGGGGATGTAGCCGGAGCCCTGAAGGGCGTGGGTCGCACTGTAGCCGGCGGCGGCGAGGGTGATGGTTGCCGTATTGGAGGTCGCAGTGGGCGCGATGGCGTTACTGACGATCACGCTATACCCGCCATCGTCGCCCGCCTGGGCATTAGAAATGGTGAGCGTCGCGGTGGTGGCGCCGGAAATGCGCCCCCCGTCAGTGACATTGGAAGCGCCTTTTTTCCACTGATACGTCGGCGCGGGCGATCCGCTGGCGACGACCGTGAGAACAATGCTATTCCCCTGCGACACGGCCTGACTGCGCGGTTGGGTGATGATCGTCGGGGCAAAATTGACCGTGAGCGTGGCAGCGGTCGAGGTCGCATCGCTCGCCACCCCGTTGGTCGCGATCACGCGGAATTTGTGGCCATTCATCGCCGCCGTCGTGGCCGAGATCGACAGGGTCGCCGAGGTAACGCCGCTAAAGGGGGAACTCTCCGTCAAGTCGGTAAACGTGGTGCCATTGTCGATCGAGCGCTGCCATTTATAGGTCGGCACCGGAAAGCCGGTGGCCACCACCGTAAAGCTCGCGGCGGCACCGACCGAGACGGTCTGGCTAGCCGGCTGGGTGGAGATCGAGGGAGCCGCCGGCGTGGGGGTGAGGGTGATCGACGGGATCGTGATCGGCGTCAGGACGCCGCCAATGCGCACGTGGCCGGAAAAAGTGAAGACCTGACTGCCGGTAAGCCCCGTTGGATAGCTCAACACAAAGTTGAAGGAGGCCGAGTTGGCCGGTATCGCACTCGCTTCGCCAAAAGTCCACCCGAACTCCGAAGCCGGACTCGCGGGATCGGTCGTTTCGGGGGCAGTCGGGGTGATCGAGGGAAGATTGGTCCCGCCGGTGCTCACATAAGTCCATGCCGCAGCTGAGGGCTTGGCCGTGAATCCAACGGCGGAGACATTGGCTGGGTAGGACAAAGCAACCGTGAAAGTAACCTGCCCGCCCGCAGCGTCGTAGGTGGGCACGCTCGCCGTTACCGTGGCAGTCTGAGCCGAAGCCTGAGCCACCCAGAACCCGAGGGCGGCGATCAGTAAAAATATTTTTCTCATTTCGGGGCGGGCGAAGAAAACAGGACGCATTGTATTGAAAATCACGTGCGCTCAAAACCGGCACGACCGGTCATTTTACGCAGGCACAACCCATCCCGACGCACCGTTACCGACGCGAAGCTGAAGCCCGGAAAAGCTGGAAGAAAGAGGGGCAGCGAGAAAATGTGATGGCGGACTCCAAGTTGTGAGCCCCGCACTGTCAAATAATACCTGATTGCAATGCTATGGAGACGCGCGTATTCAACACCTCGCCTGTCTGGCTCAGCTTGCCGAGGTCAAAAACCTTGCAAAATACGGGGTCGCCCGTTCGCGCTCCTAGCGTCGCAGAGCGACTGCTCATGGCGCGCAGTAAAATCAAGCGGTGGCCGCCTTCGAACCGTTAGGAAAGCGATGCTAACACCGCAAGCTATCGTAACTCGTACAGTTCTACTAATGCGATACCCGTAGTATCCATAGCGCCACTTACTTGTACAGTATAGGCCCCAGGTGCGAGGTTTAGGACCAAGGCGGCGTCCTCGCTACCAACCGGGAGAGAAAATGCTCCCACCTGTTCAGTCGCTTGCGCCACGAATGTCGCATCGGCCGCCGCAGGTGCGCCCGCGTTTTGTACGATTATCAAACCGTCGGAGCGCACCACTTTCAACTGGGGTCGCGCCAGCACACCCGTGAGGCCAAATTGCGCCAATGTCGGGCCGATGCCGCGGATCAAGACGCGCTTGGGCGTGGTTCCCGCGACCACCAGTCCGGCGATGAGCGTCGCGTCGTCCTTCCCGGCGACGGCGCGCGTCGAAATATTTGTCAGTCGCTGGCTGAGTGAACCGCCGGACAGATCATAAACTTCGACCAAACCCACCCCGGTGCGTCCGTCAGCCGCACTCACGACGGCGGTATACGATCCCGGAGCCAGCGTCACCAGCACAGCGGAATCGGCACTCGATTGATTGAGGGGAAAAGCGCCCGAGCGCGCCGCGGCGGCCTCGATCGCCGCCGTATTGCCCGCACTCGACCAACCGGTATTCGAAGCCACGACCGATCCCTCCCGGTTCAGCACGATGCGCGGCGCGGTCAAGGCCTGCGCGACACCGAAGCTTCCCAGCGTGGGCCCGACCGCGCGGATCAAGACCGGCTTCGATTCGACGCCGTCGATCACAAATCCGACGATCGCCACCTGATCGCCCGTCCCCGCCGTCGTACGGGTAGAAATATTAACCAGCCTCTGATCCGCCAAGGCCGGGGAATTGGACGCGAAACCTGCGAATGACTTACTCCCACCCTTCGCATCAGAAATAGCCGCGACGAAACCGAGCGACTCCGCGCCCACGGAACCCGCGATAGCTTGCTGGCCGGCGGTGGTAATGGCGACCTGACCGGTGGCATCGATCAACCCTGTACCCGCGTCCACGGCGCCCCCGCCCTGCGTGACCACCATGGCCTGCCCCGCCGGGCCGACGATGGCCAGCGCCTGACTTGAGCCCCCCGCGGTGCCTGCCTGAAAATACCCCGCGAAGGCGGAAGAAACTCCTGCATCGGAAGACTTGGCCGCAGTGAGTGAAATCGCCGCGGTGCCCGAGGATGTGCCGGTCAAGGTGCCGTCATCAGCGATGCTTCCATCGAAGACCAACTCGTCGGCGGAGGCCGCAAGGATGGCACTGTCGGACTTCACCGCAGCCGCCACCGCCTGCCCACTTTCGACCGAGGCAGCAAAGTGCCATCGCCCGGCGTCGTCGACACTTACACCGCGGCTGATATAGGCGGTACGCGAACCGGGGGCAAAGCCGAGAAACACACCTGTGCTATCTTCTTCGATTCGCAGCGCGAAATATCCGCCGGTACCGAGCGAGCCGAACCATGTCCCCCCGTAACTGCGCTGGCGCACCGAAATAGTGGCATTCGCGGAGATGACGCTCCCGGCGGAATTAGTGATCGCGACCGAGTAGCTCCCGGCGTCAGAGCCAGTGAGCGCAGAAAAACTGAGCGTCGAACTCGTAGCTCCCGGGATGGAAAGTCCGTCTTTTCTCCATTGATAGCCCGGCGCAGGCGCGCCGCTCGCAGTCACGGCCAAACTGGCAGCGCGACCGACAGCCCGAGTCAGCCCGAGCGGCTGGCGTGTGATCACGGGGAGCACCGGGCTGGGCGCCACTGTAAGGGTGGCCACCGAGCTGATCACCATCCCGGCAGAGTTACTCACCACCACGTCGTACGCGGTCCCATTCGCCGCCTGGCCACCGTCAAGGGTGAGCGCTGGTCCGATAGCACCCGCGAGATTCGTTCCGTTCCTGCGCCATTGATAGGTCGGCCCGGGAACACCGGTCGCGACGACGGCAAACGTGGCGGACCCTCCGCTAATAACCGTTTGAGACGAGGGCTGCACCGCGATCACGGGCGCACTTTCTCGGGCGCTGACCACCACTACCGCCGCCGTGGAGGCAACGGTGCCGCCGGCATTACTTACTTCGGCTCGATAGGTCCCGGCCGACGCAGTCGAGATCGGTTGCAACCGAAGCTCAGCCGCAGTGGCACCGAAGAGGGCGGTCCCGTCTTTGTACCACTGATAGCGCAAAGTCCCAACGCCATAGGAGCCGACAAACAAGGCCACCGTCCCACCGACCGTCGCGGTGCGTCCCGTCGGCTGTTGGGTGATCACCGGCTTCGGGCCATTCGGGGGCAAATCGACCAACCGCACCTCCGCGGTTGCCGAAGTCACCGGCCCGGTCGAGTTGGTGACGACTACACTATAAGAACCGGCAACAACAGTCGTGCCCGATAGGGCCAAGACGGAGGCCGTGGCTCCCGGGATTGCGACTCCGTCGCGGCGCCATTGGTACGATAGGGTCGTCGAGCTCGTCGCGATTACGGTCAACGTCACTGAACCCCCCGGAGTGACCTCTTGGGAGGCGGGCTGCTGGGTGATCACCGGCAGTCCGGTGGAAGTCGCATTGACCGTGAGCGTGACACTGCGACTCGTCACTGCCCCGAACGAATTAGAAACCACCACATCATAGTTTCCCGCGGCGGTGAGCGCCACGTTGGAGAGGGTAAGCGTGCTGTTGGTCGCACCGGCGAGCACATTGCCCTCCTTCCGCCATTGGAATGACGGCGCTGGATTGCCAGTCGCGGTAACCGAAAAGCTCGCGGTCTGACCTTGCGCCACTGTCAGCCCCAAGGGCTGGGCGGAAATGGTCGGTGGACTGTTCACTGTGAGAACCGCCACATTGGACGTAACGGATCCGGCCGAATTACTCACGACCACATCGTAACCGCCCGCATCACTGGTGGTGGCGGCGGAGATCGACAGCGACGAGGTCGTCTGCCCCGTCAGGGCCGCGCCACCCTTGCGCCATTGATACAAGGGCGCCGGGGTGCCGGTGGTTGTCACCGACAGCAACACCGGTTGCCCCACCACCACGGTAGTGCTGGCCGGCTGAGTGGTAATTTGCGGGGCGACCGCGACGGGGCCGGAATTTCCCGTCAGCACAATGTCCGGGATACTGACATTGGTCGTAGGAGCCCGGTAGAGCGCCGAAGAAAAGATGGTCTGATTTCCCGTCAGCCCAGCCGGGTAAGACACCGTGAGGGTGAATGTCGCTTGGTTGGCCGGGGCACTGGTGTAGGCGTACTCGAGGGCGCCCGTCGTCCCGGCGGAGGGCTTGATCTGCGGCACATCGCTCCCGCCGGTGCTCACCAACGCCCATCCAGCAGGCACCGTCACGGTAAAGCCCAGCGCGGTGGGCGCGGCCACCGTGCGATAATTTACAGAGGCGGTGAGCACGACCTGTCCGCCCGCGGTATTGTATACGGTGACGTTGCTGGTGAGCGATGCGCTCAGTTGGGCGCGTGCGCCCGCCGCACTCACCAATATAGCCCAAAACAAAAGGAAGAGACGGCAACCAGACATGTGGACTCCAAAGCTATGGGTCGCCGATGGAAGAACACACGCAAAAATTACACCCACACCCACAACTCACTGGTGCGCCAAAAGCTTGTTACTTCTTCCATCGCGCAGTGGAGATTTTTACCCAGAAATAAGAGGTGAAGAGGGGTTGCGCTCAACATCGACCCTCTCCGCAGGCCAAGCACTTGCAAGGTGCGGAAACCCAAGCGCACCGCCTCAAGTTCCGGTCGCACGGCCATCCTCCGAATACTGTTGAGGCTGATAATATCGGGTTTGGCTCGCACGGGTTCACGCGCGCGAGGCTTTCACGCGACTGTGACGTCGTTGCCGCCGGTTCGACACATGGGGCGATTATGCTGCTGCGCCAGCCTTTACCAATCGACCCGTATCACCATGAGCTACCACTCCCTTGGGCGCCGTTCCAATTGCGCCCGCATTCTCATCCCTTCGGCAGTTTCCTGCACGTTGCTGGGCTTAGCCACGGCCGCCCAAGGCGCCGAGGCATCGACTCCGCCGAAGGCGGATTCCGCCGTGGCCGAGGTGGTGTCGCTGCAAAATTTCGTCGTCACCGGCTCGAACATCAAGCGCCTCGACTTGGAGAAAATCGCGCCGGTGACTGTGCTGAACGCGGAGGCCATCGAGACGCGCGACGCCCTCACCCCGGTCGATCTGCTCACGGCGCTCCCGCAGGTGATCAGCCTGCCGGAAAATGAAACCCGTACCGGCTCCTCCGGCGCGCGCGGCGACAATGCCAATATCAACTTCCGCAATCTCGGCGCCACCGCCACGCTCATCTTGGTGGACGGCCGCCGCATGGCGATCAACCCCATGACGGCCGGCTTGTCGCAAGCCGTGAACGTCAACCAGCTCCCCACGCAGGGCGTCGATCATATCGAGGTGCTGCGCGATGGCGCTTCATCGGTCTACGGCTCGGATGCCGTCGGCGGTGTCGTCAACTACGTCATGCGTCGCGATTTTCGCGGCACCGAGGTCAAGCTGCGCTACGGCCGCCCGGAGCATCCCGGTGGGGCTTTCACGGAAGGGACGCTGACGCACGGGATGCAGTTTGCGCAGGGCAAAGGCCGGTTCGTCATCACGCTGGAGGGCTTTTATCGCGAGGCGCTCTACCTGCGTGACCGCGATTTCTCCAAGGTCTCGAATACGACTGCGATCGCGCCCGCGCCGTTCAACGTGCTCGGCAGCTCCTTCGACGCCCGTTCGGCGCGCGGATATTATCCGACGTTCCTCGTCGGCACGGCCACGGCCAACAACTACCTGAAGCTCGTCAATGGCGTGCCCACGCTCACGACCGCCGCGCCGACGCGCGCGGCTAACCCGGAGTTCTACCTTGACCTAAATCTTTTCACCATGGCCCAGCCGCGGGCGAAGCGGACTAACTCGTTTGCCTCCGTAGAGTACGATCTCACGGATCGGGTGAAGGCCTTTGCGGACATCGGCTACTATCGCTCGGTGTCCACGATGGTCCGCCAGCCGCTCGCGCTCAATGCCCCGACCACCGACGCCTACGGCGTGATGTCGGCCGACAATCCTTACAACCCCTTTGGCTCACGTTTCTATAGCGCGACGGGCGCGCCCAATGCCGACGGCACCGCGCGCCTCACCGGCGCACCGCGCACCGTGAGCCTCGTCTCGCTCACCATTCTCGACCTCCCCGTCGAGGAAATCAAAACCACCAACGACGCCGTGCGCCTCACCGCCGGTCTCAAGGGTAAAGTCGGCCGCAACTGGACGTGGGAGAGCGCTGGCTTCCTCAACCGGGTGCGCGGCACGGACGAAGGCAAGAACGACGTGCGCGAAAGCCTGCTCCAACAGGCGCTGCAGCGGACGGATGCCTCGGCCTACAATCCCTTTGGCTACACGTTCAAGGTGCAGAACGGCGCGGTCGTCGTCGACCAACCTTACAAAAATCCGACCGCCGTCGTGGACTCCTTCTCCCGGATTTTCGCGCGCAATGCCCAGAGCTACATCGCGAGCTGGGATGGGCACGCAAGCGGCCCCCTGGTCTCGCTTTGGAGCGGCGATCTCAGCGCCGCCTTCGGCGCCGAGTATCGTCGCGAGGACCTGAAGGATCTGCGCCCTCCGTTCAGCGGTGAAAATCCCGCCGGCTCCGGCCTCGATCCGTTGAACAACGATTTCATCCTCCATCCGGCCCGCCCCGACGTGCGTGGCAATCGCACGGTGACGAGCTTCTACGCTGAGACCGTCATCCCCATCGTGGGGCCGAAGAATGACGTGCCGCTTTTCAAGACGCTCGAGTTCAACGTCTCGGCCCGCCACGAGGAATACAGCGATTTTGGCAACACCACCAAGCCCAAGTACGGCGTCAACTGGCGGCCGTTTTCGGGCGTGATGTTGCGCGGCTCTTATAACGAAGGATTCATGGCCCCCAGTCTCGCTGCTCTCTACACCAGCCCGCGCTGGAGCATCAGCGCCGGTGCCGGCGACATCGATCCCTACCGCAATCCGGTCACCAACGAGGGCCCGTACATCGCGCGCAATTATTTTGGCGGCAGCCCCACGCTCAAGGCCGCGGAGTCCAAGGGTAAGACGGGCGGCATCGTGCTCGACGTGCCCGGCGTGAAAGGCCTCAGCGTCACCGCCGACTACTGGCAGGTCCGCCGCGTAAATCTCCTCGGCCAGCGCAGCACCTCGCAGGTTTATACCAGCGACGTCGCGCTCATCCAGGCTTACACGAAGTCGCAACTCGCGGCCGGCAAGACGATCGACCAAATCGACATCGGCAGCGGCACGGCCAACTACAAGGGCGATCCCGATGTCACCCGTCTCGCCCCGACCGCGCAGGACGCCGCGACTTTTGCCGCTTACAATGCCACCCACCCGAACGATCCCCAAGCGGTCGCGGGCAAAATCTTTTCCAACAACACGCCCTTCATCAATCTCGCCAGCAGCTATGACGAGGGTGTCGACCTGAGCCTGAGTTACGTGATGCCGAAAATGCGCATCGGTAATCTCTCGCTCAATTCCGACTGGTCCTATCTCACCGCTTCGCGCTCCGTGACGGCACCGACCAACGTCCCGTCGATCACGACCGACAACGTTAACGTCGGCGGCAATTCCCGTTGGCGCGGCACGACGACGATCGCTTGGCGTAATGGAAGCTGGGCTGGCTCCTTCGGCGCCTACTACATCGGCTCCTCGCAGGATACCGGCGCGACGACCACCCAGGCCGTTTGGGAATCGCTCGGTCGCCCGACCTATCTCACGCGACAGTTCAACGCCGGCACCTACACCTATCGCTACGTGATTCATGATGTGGTGACGTTTAACGCCGGCCTCGCCTATCGCTTCGGCGCGACGGGCAGCGAGTGGCTCCGCCGGACGCGCGTGCGCCTCGGCGTGGTCAACCTCGCCGACAAGGCCCCGCCCCTCGCCTCCGGCCAATCCGCTTACAGCCCAGCCATCCACCAAAATCTGGTCGATGGCCGCACCTGGACGCTGGAGATCACGAAGGCGTTTTAAACCATCCCCGCCGCCCCCGTTATGCACACATCGTTTCGCGGCCTGCTGTGGGTCGCCCTCTTGCCGATCGGTGTCGCGGTCTCAGCCGAAGCGCCACCGGCCGGAAAGGCGGCCTCTGCGCCCGATCCGGTACGTGACGCGACGCGCGCCTGGCTGGCTTCCCTGCCCGCCGCGCCGAAACCTGAACTCACCAAGCACGGGCTGGTGGCCGAGGAAATCCGCCGCTGGAAACCGCGCGGCGCGAACCAAGGCGTGGCGGTCGATGCCAAGTACTTTTATGGCATCGGCAACTACGTCGTGGGCAAGTACGACAAAGTCACCGGCGAACGCGTCGCCGAGTGGGTGGGCCTTCGCGGCGGAGCCACGATCCATCTCAACGGCGGCCTGATCCAGGACGGGCTGCTGGTGATGGCGCACTCGAATTTCCCGCAACTCCCGATGGCGAGTTCGCTCGAGTACTTCGATCCCGCCACCGTGCAGCCCGTGAAGTCCGTCAGCCTCGGCATCCGCCACGGCTCGCTGACATGGGCGGAAAAGAAAGACGGCTTCTGGTGGGCTTGTTTCGCGCACTACAACGATCAAGGCACGGCGCCAGGCACGGACAACCGCTTCACGATGGTCGGAAAATTCGATGAACACTGGCAGGTCATCGAATCGTGGATTTTCCCGCCACAGGTTGTCGCCAACTGGGGCCCAAGCAGTTCTTCCGGCGGTAGCTGGGGCGACGACGGCCTGCTCTACACGACGGGCCACGATGAGAAGGAACTCTATGTGCTCCGCCTCCCCAAGATGGGCGTGACGCTGGACTACGTGACCACGATCGAGGTGCCGTTCGAAGGCCAGTCGTGGGCGTGGGATCGCACCGATAAACGCGTGATCTACGGCATCATCCGCCGCACCGGCGAAGTCGTCGTGGCCCGCATCCCGGAAATCCCCGCGAAAATTCTCACGCGTTGATTCACGCCGTGCGGCCGACCGGCCGAGGCGACATCGGCCGATTCGCACTAACTGCCGCTCGACGCCGCCTGCTGCAGCCGGCGCAGCGCATCGGCGGCAAAGGGGCTGATCACCGGGCTTAGGCTGCGTTTAGTCAGCGCCTCCAAACCCTCTTTCGCCTTCATCGCCGCCGCAGGTTTATTGCCTTCGACCAGCAGCACGGCCGCTTCCGCGCGAAGCTTCGTCGCGGGGTCGAATTCCAGTCGGCCCACAGTCGCGAGCCAAGCTCGGGCGGCGGTCGCATCGCCCGCCCCGCTCGCCAGCAGCCAGGCATACTCGGCTCGGACCATATCGCGGATAAGCGGGGCCACTCGGTCTTCGCCGGTGAGCACGCGATCCAGATGCTGTTGCGCTGCGGCCCAGTCGCCGCGATCAGCGGCCCGCGTGTAAACGGTCAGGTGCGCATACAGGTCGAAAAGTGAGCCGTCGCATCAATCGCGATTAGGCGCGAACAATCGCTTCGCCGCCTCCCCCTGATGCCGCCGCTTGCCCAAGCGCGTTTCCCGGAAAACTCCGGTGGGCCTGCATTCGTGGGTCGGGAAACCTCGGCGCTTATTTGATTTCCAAGGGCGTGATCTTTCCGTCCGCCACGGTGAATTCGAAGTCCAGCTCCGCCGGACTGCCCGGGAAGTCGCCGGAAACTCTGGCGCCGATGCAGTGCTGATCCCCACGGAACTCGCAGCGGAGAGGCTCGACGACCGGCCGATATTTTTTCGTCGCTTCCTCGATCCAAGCGGCGATGGCCGTCGGAGTTCGATAGGTGCGCCCTTCGTCGTGGACCACGTCCGCCACGGCGACCAGCACACCGAATGGTTTCCTGGCGCGAAGCCGGTCGCATCCTCATCGGTCCCGATCCACTATTTTTCGCTGTTTGCACCGTTCAAGGTCTTGTCGCGGTGACGATCCGCGACCGCTCGTCGCCAAGCTGCCGACCAAGCCCACCCGTTCATATTCGACCGCCTCGCGGGCCTGAAGTCCGAATCGAGCGAGTGACCCTCGCCACCACGGCGGCCGGTAACTCCGGCCGCTTTTCTTGTGTCCCGTGCGTCAGAGCCCACCCGGCACTCAATGTTCACTTTATCTGCACCACGACCTTTCCCTTGGCCCGACCTTGCTCAAGATAGGCCAAAGCTTCTTTCGCCTGATCGAATGGAAATACCTTATCGATGACCGGCCGGATTTTGCCGGTCTTGAGCAGCTCGCCGATTTCCGCGAGTTGCCGGCCGTCGGGATGCACGAAGAGAAACGAATAAGCTGCGCCCTTTTTCTTGGCCCCACGAATAATGCCGCCGCTCAACAGGCCGAACACGAACTTCAGCGCAAAGTTCATACCGCGGGCACGCGCGAACGCGGCATCGGGCGGGCCGACCAGCGAGACGATGCGACTGTTCGGTTTCAGAATCCGCAGGGACTTCTTGATTGAGTCGCCTTTGACGGTGCCGAGCACGACGTCGTAATCGCGGAGCACGTCTTCAAATTCCTGTTTCTTGTAGTCGATCACTTCGTCGGCACCGAGGCCCTTGACCAGGGCGACGTTGCCGGTGCTCGTCGTCGTTCCCACTTTGGCACCGAGGTGTTTCGCGAGCTGGATCGCGAACGTGCCGATGCCGCCGGAACCCGCCGGAATGAAAACCTTCTGACCCGGCCGGAGTTGCGCCCGCTCTTTCAGAGCCTGCCAAGCCGTCAATCCGACCATGGGGACGGACGCCGCCTGCACGAAATCCAGATTCACCGGCTTCGGCGCCGCCGCACTCTCGGGCACAACCGCAAACTCAGCCAACGAGCCGGTGCCGCGATCGAAGATGCTGGCGAACACCGCATCGCCCTTCTTGAAGCGGGTCACCCGGCTGCCCGTTTCTACCACGACCCCGGCGAGATCGCTGCCCAGCGTCGCCGGCAGCTCGAAGCGGAGAATCGGCTTAAAGGCTCCCTTCGGTATCATGGTGTCGACTGGGTTCAAGCCGACGGCGTGAACCTCCACCAGCATCTCGTCTGGTTTCAGCACTGGCCGGGGGACGTCGGCAAACTGGATTTGGTCAGATTTGCCGTATTTTCGGAAAAGGAGTGCTTTCATCGATGATCCTCGGCGCTGAATTTGATGCTGGAAACGCGAAGGTTGTGAATCAGGCCAGAGCCGATTCTTTTCGGATCGCTCGATCGAACAGGGCGACGGGAGCAAAGCGGCGGAGCCGGCTCAAGAGGACGCCCTGGCCGACGGGATAACGAAGCCGGTGCGATCTTGCCGTCACCGCCCGCCACACGGTTTCCGCCACGAGTTGCGGATCATCCCCATGCTTGACGCCATTCGCCACGACCTCGTGCATGCGCTGCCGGTGAACGGCGTAAGCTTCGAGGTGAGTTTGGGCCGCCTTCTCGTTCTGGTTGATGTTGCTCTTCGTGTAGGACGGCTGGACCAACACTGCGCGCACGCCGAACTGACGGATCTCATGATCGAGGGTCTCGGTGTAGCCCTCGAGCGCGTGTTTGCTCGCCGTATACATACCCATGAACGGCGCAGGGATGAAGCCGACGACAGAGCTAATGTTGACGATGCGGCCATAGCCCGCCTGCCGCATGCTGGGCAACACGGCGTTGGTCACCCGCAACACGCCAAAGAAATTGGTTTCAAATTGATCGCGGGCCTCCTGCACGGACGTCTCTTCCAGCGCCCCCGTGAGACCGTAGCCGGCGTTGTTCACCAGAATCTCGATGGGACCTGCCTTCTTCATGATGCCCTGAATCGCCTCGTTGACGCTGGCGTCGTCGGTCACGTCCATGCGGACGAACTCAACGCCGGGCAGTGGACTGGCGGATTTCGGATTGCGGGCCGTCCCGAAGACGCGAGCGCCGCGGTGCGCGAGGAGTTGGGCGATTTCTCGGCCGATGCCCGAGGAGGCCCCGGTGACGAGAGTGACTTTGCCGGTGAGGGCGGAGGAAGGATTCATAGGTTTCGTGATTAAGTTTTTTCCACCAGAACGGTGGCCGTGCACTCATAGATGATGACCATAATCTAATCGTCAAGCAATTTAGATGACGATTGACATCTTTGCGGGTCAGGTCCTTTGTCTCTCTAAGGAGATTCTACAAAATGAAGGTATCTAGAACCCAAGCGGCTGAGAACCGCGCCCGTATCGTCGAAACAGCCTCAACCCTCTTCCGCGAGCGTGGTTACGATGGCGTGAGCGTCGCCGATCTCATGGCCGCAGCCGGGTTTACCCACGGTGGTTTCTACAAACATTTCGACTCCAAGGCGGACTTGATGGCGGAGGCTGCCGGGGCGGGATTTTCGCGCGCGGTCGGCTATCTCGCAGGCGTCAACGCCACCCAATACATTCAGGAATACCTGTCTCGGCCCCATCGCGATTCGCGGGGCGATGGCTGCACGCTAGCCGCACTCTCCGGCGACGCCGCGCGTCAGCCGGAAGCGATCAAGAAGGCTTTCGCCGAAGGAATCGAAAACCAGCTGACGACGCTCGCACGTAAAGAGGAAGCCCTGAGCGAGGAGGCCAAACGCGCCGCTCGCGCCAAAAGGATCGATACTCTCGCCCATGTCGTCGGCGCGCTCGTGCTCTCACGAGCCTGTCCTGACAACTCCCCGCTTGCGGATGAGATTCTGAAGATTTGCCGCACCGAAATTCTCCAGCGTCATGAGCCGGAGGGCAGCCCGACCAGCGACGTTCGCCGGTCGGAATAGGACCGACGAGGATCGCGTTCATCTTGCAGCGTCTCGACGGCTGAAGTCCGAGCAAGTGATACTCTCGGCGCTCCCGGCGGCATTTCTGTCGCCGAAATCACCCGACCGCCCAAACGGACGCTCGCTTCGCTCGAATCTTGGAGCGACTGCCAGCCGCTGGTTTCGCCATTTTACCCCCGGTAAAGATAGTCCGCTGCGCGGCTCTACCTCGCGAAATCACTCCGCATCCCCTTCGTTAGTCCCGCTGCGCAGGACCCGGCCTCGACGCTCCATCCACCGCTGTGACTTTCGCCCATCCCCAGCGGGCACTCAAGCGGGCAGCACCCGCGATCACTCGACACCAAGTGGACCACGGGAAACGCGACTCGCACGAGCGCTCAACTTCGGGGAGGTATTTTTTGCCCCAATGAGGCGCGTCGCACAGCTGTGACGGGCTGGAAAATCTCTTCCGCGCCAGCCCGAAACACCGACCGATTGCCTTGAATTTATGGTCGCTTACGGCCGATCCTTAAACACAAAACCCCGTAAGTCTTTAGGGCTTACAGGGCTTTGAAAGATGGCGTCCCCACGGGGATTCGAACCGACGAGACGCTGACACCACAAATGGCTCGTGAACCGAGTATTTGGGTTATTGTGACTGAGTTAGAACACTGAATGAGACACATCCAGTGACAACCAGTTCAATCGAAAAATAAGGTCGTGTCCAAATCTCGGCCAAATTCTTTTTCGCCCTCCCCCACGCGGACTTCATACCCCGCGGGGAGTTTTACCCGGCCACCCGGCATCGTGGCTTCTACTGCTGGCTCAGAGCCTTCGAACGTGATGCCGTCGTCGGCGTCAGCCTAGCAACCACTATGTGATCAAAACCGTAGGTTAAGCGTACTGAAGAAGCGGCGAGGCTCGCCCATGATCGCAAAACTCGGCTTATTGGACTGCCCCACATAAGTTCGGTCCAAGATATTCTCGGCGTTCAGGGTGATCGAAAATCGGCTCCACGTGTAGCGAAGGAGCCCGTTCACAATGCCGTAGTCAGGCAACCGGAAACTGTCGTCATCGGCGCCAAAGCGATCGTACGCTCCTTGAAACCCCAAACCGATTGAAAAGATTCGTCGCAACCCAAACTCCATATCGTATTTGGACCAAAGCGCGGCGGTGATCTTAGGCATACTGCCCAATTTATTCCCCACCTGTGTCGGCAGACTATCATTGCGCGTTATTTCCGTTTCCAGATAACCCATGCTCGGAACGATCTGCCAGCTGCGTGTCGGGGTATAAATCAGGTCGGCCTCCAACCCCTGATTTCTGAAAGATGTGTTTAGCGAAACCGCCGGATTCACGGGATCGGGTCTCGCTTGGTTTCCCAGATCTGCGCGAAAGGCGGCGAAAGATCCACTCAGCTTCTTTTCAAGAATGTTTATCTTCACACCAACCTCATTTGATTTGGCGGTCGGAGGCGACAGAAGCGTTCCATCTCCACGCGTGGCTGTTGCTGGCTGAAACGTCTCATTGTGAGCGTAATAAATTGATACCCCTTCTGTCGCTCGGAAGAGAGCTGAGTAACGTGGCGATACCTTAGACTGGACGAGATTTGTCGTTACATTGGTTACACGATTGAGCGATTTGGGATTGTAAGCATCCCGGCGGATACCAGCAGCCACCTGCAATCGGCCGTTCATAAGCTTGATTTGATCTTGGACGAAATAGGCCTGATTCACATATCGATTCGCCGAATCAGACCTGCTTGGGGCTTTGGTGCTTAATGTTCCATCGTATTGTGGCAGAAAAACATTAAAGTTGTTCGCCAACGTATAAGTCAGACTTTGATCGTGTGAGCTACTCAACTGATACGCGTAACCAGAGAGAAGTAGATGCTCGGTGGGGCCTAAATGGACATTACCGAGCAGGCTAAAATCATAGACTGCGACATGCGCCCCGTTCCCACCTGGAGGACGAACCTGCAAGGTACGGATGTACGTGCCGAATAGGTTGGTCTGCGTGTATCCACCAGTTTCAGCGTAGACTCGCCGCCAATCAGTGACCGCAGCAACTGCGCGAGCGGTCCAATTGGAAGAAATGCGCTGCTCCACGGTAATGTCATAGCGACGGGACCGCGTGTTGAAATAGTCAGTAGGAAGTCCCCGATTAAAGCTGTCCGGCAGATTCAATAACACTCCCGGCGCGGTGATCGCCACTCCGCCGGGAGGATTATTTACAATCGGAGTGGGAGACCAGAGATACGGGACGGCCGAGCTCTCCACCCGATCCACCGTTTGCCGCTCGAGTCTCAGCCTCACGGTTGTTGCGCCGAAAATCCTCGCTTCGACCGTTCCCGATCCATCTTTGGCATCAATCTTCTCGAAATCGCGGACGGATTTGCTGTGCTCCCAACTGCCGATCAATCGGTATGCAAGCGTAAGTTGCTTTTTCTTGAGAAGGGGACCAGTCGAATCGACTACTCCTTTATAATAGTCAAAGCTGCCAGCGCGAACAGAATACGACGTAGACCAGACCAGCGACGGTTTTTTAGTGATGTAATTGAGCACTCCGCCAGGGGTCGAGCTTCCAAAGAGAACCGAGGACGATCCCTTTACCAATTCAATCCGATCAAACATCGAGGTATCCACCCGCTCCGGAGCCCAAGGCATGCTCAATCCATCAACCAAACGCGTTAAGTTGTAACCCCGAGCACTCGTTCCGGTCGCCGCAGTATCCTCGCGCCGGTCGCCGCCCACAGCGTTCGATGCATATCTTACGACTTCCCACGTATTGGTGGCGGCGACGTCAGTGATGAACTGTTCGTTGAACACTTGGATATTTTGAGGCAGTTCCAACAAAGGGGTTTTTGTTCGCGTGGCTCCGATCGAGTTAGTGGCCGCATAGCCTTGGTCCTCGGTGGCGGCCGTCACTTCGAATGGAGAAAGGACAACTTCCGCGGGCGGTTGGCCGACAGACGCTGGCGCTGAAAAAATCGATTTTGGGGCTAAGCCTAATGACAGTAGTGCAACTGCGGTCAGCTTCTTGACGTCCTTGTAGTACATGTAACGGATGGGTTGGGGTTAGGGTAGCGCGAACGGATTCGCCGCGAGGAATCGCAGGCGTCTGCAAAGTTAGTGAGGAACCGCTCGAATCGGCCGTACCCGGGAGCGGGCTAAAGACGAAACGACCGTTGTCGGAATGGACCAAGCCACCGGACAAGGGGTAATTGAGCGGGAAAGGACAGGTGGCTAGTCAGGACGCATCAATGGGCCGTATCCAAATATTTCTTAGCCGGACTGGCGGGGTATTCTTGTGATCCTGAAAGCGGAGTGGCGCAGACTCCGGAAATATTCCCTCATATGCGGTCGCTTTCTTATTCTGAGTCGGCCCCATGATTCTCGTGTGATTCTGAACGCAGATGCCGTTTAAGAACGTTGTGATGCACGCAGGCACAACAACCTTGCCCTGCTCGAGAACTGGGGCGGTAAAGACGATGTCGTAAATCTGCCACTCCCCGGCCTTCCTCACCGCATTAACCATCGGCGGTGTCTGGCCATAAACGCTGCCCGCCATGCCATCGGCGTAAGTGAGATTGTTATCACAATCTAGGATTTGGCTCTCGTACCGGTCCATGAAGAACACTCCCGAATTCCCCTTCTTCTGGGAATTTCCTTTGGTTTGCGGGTCGCTCTTCCACTCCAAATGAAGCTGGCAGCTCGCGAATGACTGCTTCGTCCAACAGTCACCGCCATCGATCAAGAGTTCGCCGTCTTTGATGGGCCAAGGACACGGGCTTCCATTCTTGCTAACCAATGCGTCCACATTGTGGCCGTTGAAGATAACAACAGCATCGGCAGGAGGATCGCCCAAAGTGTTGCCAGGCTTAACCGCCGCGGGCCGCGGACGGTCGATGTCATGGACTTTCCACTTTGAGCCCGGGATTAGTGGTGTATCCGAATATCCGATTGGGGCGGGCGTCTCAGCAGCTTGGCAAAGAGGAACCAAAACCAAGCCGAAAAGACCAAGCAGAGCACGCCATGGTAAACCGAGCGGGCGGGAAAGATGGTTGATACTCATAGTGCGTTTTCAGCGGAAAAGTTGGATTGGATGATCTGCAAGTTTTGAACGTCCTCGCTCGCGAACGCTGGGCGGCGATCATCCGAATGCGGGACAACCACCACGCTATTGAATCGAACGTGTTTCGCGTGTCGCAGATAAAATCCGTAGGCCGGAAGCCCCCCGAACATTGTGGCCTCCGGGTAGGCTGTTTCTCGTTCGGCAGGCATTTTTGTGCGGTCGATTTCATTGCCCGCTTCCCCGCGTTCGATGTGCACGCCCAGAAACGCGATGTTTTCGACGGGATGTCCGGGGATCCCGCTGATGGAGCAGCCCACAGCGCCGGCATCCCGAGCCACCACGTTCATGATGCTGATGTTGCGGAGGGTGCCCACCGGCGGGGTTTCTGCATCAACTTTATGTTTCCGGGCTCGATTGCCCAAACGGATGAACAGTGGAGCGGCGGTGCCCTGCATCGCGATATTCGAGATCGTCACGGCGTCCATGGTGCCACCGTCCACGATTTCCAGCGAGATTCCCGAGATACCCTTTGGTCGGCCACTGAGAACTTTTGGGGCGCGAGAAGGTGAAATCGTGCAATTAGAAATTGTGATATTCCGAAATCCACCTGTGGACTCCGTTCCGCACTTGATGGCATTGCAGTGACTGCTCACGACGCAATTCGTGATGGCGATGTCCTGACACGCTGCCGGCCCGGTGCTTTTCAAGGTGATGCCGTCGTCGTCGGTGTCGCCCCGGCAATCTGCGACTGTTACTCGGCGGCAACCGTCAATATCGAGCATGTCGTTATTATGGTTGGCGTGATTCCAAACCGAAAGCCCGCGAATCAACACGTCTTCGCAGTTGAGATAGTGCTGCATCCAGAGCGCGGAGTTGCGCAGTTGGAGGTTTTCCACGCGAACCTGGCTGCACGACACAAGCTGAATCAAACGAGGGCGCCCATCGCGGTCGTTGCCGCCGAATTTGAACTGCGCTCCTTGCCCATCGATTGTTCCAGCACCCAAAAGAGCGATGCCCTCTTCGTTTTCTGCATAGAGCAAAGCGCGAAATCCACTCTGGTCCTTGCCGGACCGGTAAGTCGGAGTCGGTTGGATCGGATAATCTTCCAGATTTGGACTGCCCAGTAAAACTGCGCCGGGCATGAGTTCCAAGTACACGCGACTGCGTAAGCGTAGGGTCCCGGTGAGAAACGTTCCGGTTGGAATCACTACAACCCCACCGCCATTGGCAGCACACTGGTCGATCGCACTCTGAATTTGCGCGGTGTTAATGTGATCTTTATTCGTTGAAGCGCCAAAGTCGGTGATCACTATCCGACCGTCCTTAGGAAGGCTTCGAGTGCCGGCGGGATTCGATACTTGGCCTACCTTGGGGCTATCCGCTCCAACAGTTATTGCTGCCGGTGTGAAAGCGACAGAAGTCGCTGCAGCGAGTAGGAGAAACCGTCGACGGCTTTGTTGTTTGGCTAAGTCAGTGAACATATTGATGGGGCGGATTTGCCGTGCGAGATAGGGCGCTAGAAAGATGTGTGATTTAAGTCTCACTAGAGATTCCCGGACTGTGCCTTTGCTCGCACGAGTTGCACGAAGAGGCATCTAATCACCCCTGTGGTTCCCCCAGGGTGATGATCACAGAGTGTCGCCCAATGGGCGTAGGTGGGTTGAACCTGGACTGGCCGGGAGACTGAATGAATCCATGGCGTCGGGATTGCGCGGATCGAATCCGGTAAATCGGTCGCTTATCAGATCCCGTAGCGGCAGGTCTGTGTTTTTCACTCCCTGCACGACGCATTTCGCTAACTCGTAGGCGCCATAGTTGTTGTGGTGGGTCGGATCTCTCCGGCTGCCGTTTTCGGCAAACGCGAGGGGCGCCTTGGCGGCCCCCATCGTCTCGTAAAATGCGATGCTCATCGCATTGAGATCGATGATGGGGACGTTTGTCTCCTGCGCAACTTGCCGGCTGGCGAGCGCGTAGTCTGCCAGTGATGGCTTGACTGTACCATCCTTGTTGAAATTTCGCCGCTCCATCGGCGACACAATGATGGGGATGCCTCCGTTCTCCCGCGTGCGGGTGATGACTTGCTTCAGTTCATCCTTGTAGGTCGTGAAGGGTCCACCGGTACCTTCGGTTACTTGGCGACTGTCGTTATGCCCGAATTGCAGCATCAGGTAGTCGCCCGGACGCATCAGCGTTAGAATTTTGTCGAGCCGTCCGCGACTCAGCGCCCCACGCAGGAATTCCCCGGACTCGGCATGATTGGCCACGGCGATGACTGGCTGGAAAAGAGCGGGCAGCATCTGGCCCCAACCGGCGAACGGCTCCTTGCGCTGATCGCATACGGTGGAGTCGCCAAGCAGGAATAGGGTCGGTGCGTCCACTTTCGCGGCGGTGATCGCCCTGACAGAGGGGTGCGGGCCATTAAATTCAAGGGTGATCCGATCATCCCAGGCGACGATCTCCTCCTGTTCTTCCCGGGGTGCTTGTAATTTTACGCTGCGCCCGGTCGCGCCGATTTTTGGCGTCCGCGTGTTCACGAGGAACGTCACGGTTTTGAATTCGCCCGGCTGGGTGGTCACTTTCTCCACCATGAGGCGCCGCAACTCCGCCTTGATCGTCATCACCACTCCGGCACGCCGCCCCCCCACGGTAACCGACACCCGATAATTGCCCTCCTCTGGGACGCGAAAGGAGAAGAGAAAGGGATGGGCGCCTGAGATGGCGCTGGCATCGCCATCGCGGTCGTCGATCAACTCACCGGCGGTGATCCCCTCAAGCCCATACCCCCGCGATTCCGTGTAATTCGAAGAGGGCAAGATTTGCGTTGCGCCAGACTGCGGGGGGTTGGATCCGAAGGAAAAGCGCAGTCCCGTTTCGCCTGCGTGAATAGTCGCCGACGCAAGGCCCACCAGGCAGCAGAGCGCAATACGACGGAAATCGATCATGGCGGCTCGAGTGATTTTCACCGTCCGGTTCGATCGATGGAGTCGAGTTGGCCCTGTAGGAAGGGGGGGCCATACTTTTTCACCAAGTCCTCGTTACGGCTCCAACCTTTGACCATGTCCAACGCGGCGAGCACTTCGCCGTCCACCGTCAACTCCAGGAGTGTTTCGCTCGGCCGGCGGCCGACGAGCGTCTTCCCGTTCTTCAGGCGGAGCCGCAGAACGTCACCGCGTTGCCATTCCATCAAGGGAGCAAATTCCGGGCGCATTTCCTGGCACCAGCGGGCGAGCGCGTACTCGCCATATTCGAAGGCGGTGAAGATTTTCCCCTCTTTCCGCACACCCGACGCGGAGAGTTCTTTGCGAGCGCGGACGATTCGCGGTGTCGAATCCCACGGCGGCGTGTCCATGAACATGTTGAGACTGCCCAAGGAGTTGAAGGTCGCGCCGCGCTGGAGCGTGGCCCAGACGTGCAGCGACTGGACCATTTGGTTGTGAACCGGCGCGGCGGGGTCTTTTGGATTGCCACCCGCTGACGGCGAGATCGCACCGAGATGAGGATAGGCGCGCACGTAGGGAGCGATGACGAGCTCATCGAGGTTGGGCTCCCCGAACTCCCGCATCTGGCCAATCCGGCGGCTGACCGCGGCGACATCGAATTTCATGCTCTTCTTCTGCTCAGCCGTCATCCCCTGTCGGCGGGAAAACGCGTCCCGCGCAGCTTTCGCTTTGTCGAGATCGTCGCCGATCTGCAGTTCGATCATGGTGTCGGCGACCACGCCATCG
This sequence comes from Opitutaceae bacterium, assembly GCA_965227745.1. Lineage (GTDB taxonomy): Bacteria > Verrucomicrobiota > Verrucomicrobiia > Opitutales > Opitutaceae > GAS368. The sequence goes on from OZ245769.1 coordinate 3,992,435, forward strand.
AGCAGTGACTGCGTGGTCGTGCCGCGGATCAACTGCCCCATGTCGACATACTTCATGTAGGCCTCGCCAGGCGTGGCTTCGGTGGCAATCGCGACATGAGAGAGGCCGTTTTCGTCGAGCGTCTCACGCAGGAGCTTGTAGAATTCGCGAATGCCCTGCTGGCTATTCATCCCGTAGCGCTCGGTGCCTTCCGGCCAGACTGCGGGCACATCGAGATGAATGCCATCCGCGCCGGTGCTGCGAATCGCGCTGAGGATCTCGGCGACCTTCATGTAGCGCCAACCCTCGTAACTCGGCGACATCTGATAGCCGGACATTTTCGACGGCAGGCCGAGACGGTTCGAATAGGACGTCCCAAACTCCTTGTCGTTCTGGATCATCGCGCGCTTGCGGATGAAGTCGAAACCCACGCCCCACGGGACCTGCCCGGTGGGATCGCCCACCATCTTCGGGCGGTCGGGATTAGCCGCCAAGTGCCACTCGTTTTGCTTTGCGACGTAGCGGCCGTAGAAGGTCGTCTTGTCCTGCACCAGGTGGTTGTGAAAATGGAGCATCACATGGAATCCCATCCGCCGAGCCTTGCCCACCATCAGGGCGAAGAACGGGTCGACCGAGTGATCGGGAAACATCGTGTCGTGCGCGTCGTAGCGCCACCAGGTCGTGTAGAACAGCACCTTGGACGGATCGAGCACCTGAGACAGATTCTTCAGCCACTGCTCGGCCATTGCCTGATTTTCCTTCCAATGGTCGGAATAGTTTTCGTTCTGGCCGTCGCCGGCGTGCGGGATCGGCGGCGACATCCAGGGTGGTTTGACGTAGGTCCAGACCAGGTCGTTGACCCACGCTGTCGGTCGCTCGCTGAGCGGCTTCACATTGAAAGCCTGGGTCACGTAGCGACGGTAAATATCGGCGCCTTCAGTGAGCCAGCCATCGTACTGCACGATCATCCACTTGCTCCCGGCATAGTCGTGGGACCACGGCGGCGCGGCGATGGAGCGATGGGTGATCGTGACCTCCCGCGGAAAACGGGCCGCATCCATCTCGATGGCATTGAAATGGGCCATGGCAGGATCATCCACGTAGACGAGCAGGCCGCCTTGCTTTCCTTGGATCACGTAGTAGCGCTGCCGCCACTGATGACCGGAGAGGATCGCGGTCCGGCCGCCGAAGTAATCGTTCTTGCCAATGGTACCTTCCGGGGGACGCGAGTCTTTGGAAATGAGCCGCGTGGTGAGACCGGTGGGCCAAAAAGAAGCATCGATCACATCGAGCGGCAGGCGCAGCGACCATTGGACGCTTTGCGCGTCGCCCAGGGGAACAGTGAGCCGCTGTTGAAGCGAGAGCGAATCCCGGCCCACCGCATTGGCAGCCAAGGACCACGCGCCCGAATCCGCAGGCGCTCCGTACGCGGGAATGGCCCAAGGCCCCGGCTGATAAGGCGCAGCGACGGTCGGCGCGTTGTCAGGCTTGCCAAACGTGAGGGTCTCTCCGGTACGGCGATTGGTCCACGAGACAAGCCAGCCATCCTCAAAACGAACCGAGAACGCCGCGGTGTCGAGACTGGCACCATGGGCGGACGCGCCCGCTGAGGCAGAATCGGCAGCTCGCGCGCAAAGCGCCAAGCCGCTGGCCAAGACCAACGTTAGGAAAGCGGAGAAATGGAACTTCATCGGGGTGACAACGCTATGGCCGGGCTAAGTCAGTGAGGCGAGACGCGCGCTACGACGGTTCCTGCCATCAAAAGCTGCGGAACGGGAGCCCAGCCCTGGGGGCGCGAGACGTAATAACGGGAAGATCCCAAGGCGGTGCCACGGCACTGGGCCGCCAGCCCGGCGCGCCAGTACATGCGCTTCAGCCCAGTCCAGCCACGTCGGAGCATTGGTAGGAATTCATCCTTGGGCAGCCAACCCTGCGTCACGCAACGACCATAAACGCTCACGATACCGGCGGTGCAACTACTCTCCAAGCGAGACGAGGCCATACTCGTCTCGTTGCGCCACAACCCGGTCGTCTCATCCTGCACCCGGCGCAGGCCAGACCCGATCCGGCCGATGACCTCGATCACATCTTTGCGGCGAGGATCGCCTTCGGCCATCTCCTCGAGGGCGAAGAGCATGCCATAAAGCGCGTGCGTATGCCCGCGGCCCCACTTTCCGGATACAGGCTCTCCGTCTCGCGTTCCGTGGAAAACGAGTCCATCCTTGGGATCGACGTTATAGCGCCCGAAGTGAGCGATGAGGCGCAGCGCTTCGCTCAGGTAGCGATCATCACCCGTGGCCCGCGTAGCCGATGCCAGCGGCCCACACTGCATGTGCAGCGCCTCAGCCCAATTGACATGGCGCATCGAGACCGTGGGCTGTTCCCAACCCATCCCGGTATCCCGTTCGGATCGGAGCGTCCCCAGTGGATCGTCGATAAAACCGTGCCAGTTGAGGACACCCATGGTGCGCGGCCTTTTCTCGAGGATCCGATCGAAGATCGCGAGGGCGCGATTCAGCGGCTCCTTTTCCCCGGTTTGCCGAAAAAGCCAGGCCGGGCCCCACAGGCCGGCCACACTCTGCCCCATCACTCCGCTGGGCATCGTCGCGCTGCATTCGCGGATGGCGCGGCAGAGATTGTCACGCGCTGCGGTGTCGCCGGTTTCGGCCAGCAGGCGCGTGGGCCACCAATAGTGATTGTTGAACTCCCCCCAACTGCGGAGCGCGTTAACGCGCCGGGAATTCTCCGCGCTCAGCTCCCGCAGGATCGTCTCGTCGGGGCGGTCGAGTTGCCGACGGAGCAACTCGGGATGGTCGCCCGTAAGCCGGCCGTGGAGGGCCATCATGCCCGCCTGCTCGTCATTTTGGATATCGTAGGCGACCAAGCTGGTCTTTTGGGCGCCTTCCGAAGGATCGACCAAGCGAAACACCAGTCCTGATCCAGCGGCGAATTGCTCAAGTTTCTTCCACGTTTCGGGCTGTTGGCGGACCCGCTTGTAGGTCTCGTCGTCAAACGCGACTACCCGGTAAGATGCGAAATCGGCGGGCAGCTCGGTCGGCAGCTCCTGCCGTTCATTGTGCGCGAAATAAATTCCGCGCTCCAGCAACTGGGCGACCAACGAGCGGATCATCGGGTGATCCGCCGGATGGGCGCTGACGACAAGAAGCTCCGCTTGGTCCGAAGCCGCGCGCCCGGCCGCTTCAGCCGCGCGCCCCGCGACCACAACCTTCGTCAACAAGAGGCCGCCAGCGGCGCTGAGGGAAAGGCGCTGGATAAATTGGCGCCGAGAGACCGGGACGTGGGACATGAGGGGAAAAAGAGCCTAGAAGCGAACCGTGGCGGTGAGCTGAGCGCTGAACGGCGTACCGTAAACAACTTGCCGCACGTAGCTCCTGTTGGAGAGAAGAATAATTCCGACATCGAGGTACTCGCTCTCGTCCAGATTCTGGAGGTTCAGGCGGAACGTAGTCGGGCGTTGCCAGAGCTTGCAGTCGTAGCTGGCGGTGCCGTTGACAACGAGTTGCTTGCCTCCACGCACAGCCTCGTTGGCATTGTTGTAGCCGAGGATGTAGTTGCCCGTGTAGCTGCCATTGAGACCCAGGCTGACCCCCGTCAGGAACGACTGCTTGTCGAAGCGATAGTTAATGGCGTAGTTGCCAGTGAGGCGGGTGGTGCCCTGTCCCGCCACCTCGCGGCCGTCGAAGCCGTTGAGGGTGACGGTCTGCTGTGCGGCGGCGATGTAGGTCGGGTTCTCATTCCCACGGGCAATCGCGGCGGCAAGCAGACTTTTGAATAGAGACATCGCGCCGCCTTGGGTCACGCGCTTGTAGGACCCTGAAAGCCGCAGGTTCCAGCCCTTGCCCGGGTAGTAAACCACGGTCGACTCCACACCCTTGGAAAATTGCTGGCGCAGCTCGGAATTGTTGGCGACGCGGAGGTAAGAGGGATCGGCCGCGGTGATCGTGTTGGGGTTGATGAGGTCCTCCAACTGAGTCGTCGTCAGGCCGCCCTGCAGGGTATAACTGAACGAGACATTATCGTACTTCAGGTCATAGGCCGCGAGGTCCCATGTCAGCTTCTTGTTCAGCAACGACGACTTGAGGCCCACTTCGAAGGTGGAGCCAATGCGCGGTGGCACGTCCTGATTGACGAAGTTCACGGAGGAACTCGTCCCGGCCTTGAACGACGTCGCGTAGGATGCATAGACGTTGATGCGCGGCGTCAGAGCGTACACGAGACCGAAGTTCTTGCTGTCGAAGCTGTGCGTCGGCGTGCCATTGTTCGAGGAGAAGCGCTCGGGATGGTCGCGGTAGTAGCCCGACCAAGCTTGCTCGCCGCGAGGGCCGCGATTGGCGTTCCCCCACTTCACATTGTCGAGTGCCACATTGCTGTCGTGCCGGAAACCAATCATCGACTGCAGACGCCCGCCAAAATATTTGCCAGTGGCGGAAAAGGAATAAGCGTGCGCGTCGTTTTGCGCAGTACGCCCCGCCGGCTCATAGAAGAGGATGGGGCTGAAAGTCGAGGTGGTGGGGAGTGCTTGCTGCGCCCGGAGCGTGGACGCGCTGTAAGCGCCCGGTTCGTCGACGTAGATGCGGTACCAAATGCGCGAGGGCAACCCGCTTAGAACACCGGTGCTATCGAGCTGGTTTTTCTCGAGCACTTGATCCGACCGGTTTTGGTCGGCGCGCGTTTCCCACGAGGCAACGAAGAGCTGCGCGAAATTGGCCCACCGATGCCAGTCGTAGGTGGCAGTGCCGCGCACGCTCTTGACGAGGTCTTCCTGGTAGCCGTGGTTCACGAAGTACTGAATAAAGCGTCGGCCGGTAGATGTCCGGCGAATCATGTTCGAACCGCCTTGCGGTCCATTTTCATGGTACCACTGCTTCTGCTGATTGGCGGCCAGCTCCAGACCGAGATCGCCAATCCGCTGCTCGATGTAGGCCGAGGCGGTCGTAAACTGACGATCAAAGTGCTGATCGGGCCCACCCCAATTATAGTTGCGGGCAAAGCCGCCGGGATTGATGTCCAGCAGGCTGAGCGAAGCGCTGCCGGTCGGCGCCCCCGACGTATTGGTTGAGGAGAGTTGCGTGTTGTTGATCACCTGCCCGGTCTGCGGCTCGAAGGTCCATTTGTTGTTGTAGGCCAGGCCCGGGGGCGTGAGCTCGGTCGTCATCAAGCGATTGGTGCCCCACGCCCGGTCATAGACACCAACCTCGCCCTCCACGCGAACCCGCGTGTTTTGAAACGGCTGAAACGTCACTGTGCCGTGGTTGCCGCGGAAACGAAATTCGTTGAAGTCGAAGCTGCGGCCCGTGCGGCTGTTGGTCGAATTGAGCCGGAGCGCTACCTGCTTCGTGAGGCTAAGATTATAGTCGAGATTGACGCGGTAGGAGTCGTATGAGCCGCCTTGGACCAGCGCGGTTCCGAAATTGCGGCCGATGAGCGCACGCTTGGTGTAGACCGTGCCTTGGCCGCCGGGCTCGTTGTCGCCAAACAACAGGCTATTGGAGCCACGGCCCACATCGAGGCGGTCGGCGTTGTAGAGATCGTTGGGCACAAACCAGCGGAAGAAATTGCGGCTGGTGTTTCCGGAGCTGGCGATGCCGCGAATCGTGATACGGCCTGTGTCGGGCGCGCCGTTTTGTCCCGTGCCCACCACGCCCACCTTGCTCTCCTCGGGAGCGACAAAGACATTGGTAGCCCACTGCATAGCTGCGAGATCATCGAATGCGCCGACTTCGTTTAGAAATTCCGAGGTCAGCGCATCGATGGACGCGGGGACGTCCCGCAACGCTTGGTTGGTGCGGTTGGACAGCATCGTGCTGCCAGCGAGCCAGCCATCGTCGGCATTCGTGTTGACGACAAAGGGCGATAGCTGGACTGCCTCATCGCCCGTTCGCGCCGGCGCATTGGCTGAGGCCGCGGACTGCGCCCGAGCCAATGTGAGGCTGGCCAGTAAAGAAGCGATAATGGCAGCGGCGGCGGTTGCACGCCGCGACCGAAGGGATGGACGCATGGGAGTGGGGTTCAAGGTAGTCGTGGCCGGTCGGGGTTAGGTACAACGAGACCTTCACCCGTACTCTATCGGAGAAGGTCGTGACACAGGCAGAATGCCTCCGCCAGATAGGTAATTAAACCCTCCATCTACTTTACGTAAAATTGGCTGAACCCCAGCTCCGGACAATTAGTTTGCCCCCATAGAAACATCCACCGACGACTAGTCCGTGTCCACCGAACCCAAGTCGGCCCGGCGACGCGTCACACTCCGGGTCATCGCGGCGAAAGCGAATGTGAGCCGAATGACAGTGTCGCTGGCCCTGCGCAACCACGCCTCCATCTCCATGGAGACACGCCGACATGTGCAGACCGTCGCGGACCAACTGGGCTATCGCACGGACCCAGCCGTGGGAGAACTGCTCGGAAAACTTCGCTGGGCCGCACATCGCAGGCCGACGAGTTCCATCGGCATCATCGCGAATCGGGTCGGCCATCGAACGTGGCGGGATATTCCCACCCATGTGGCTTACTATGAGGGAGCCCGCGATCGCGCCGCCCTACTCGGCTACAACATCAAGGAGTACTGCCTGGATGCGAAAAAGGCCACCGCCCAGAAAATCAAAGCCGCGCTCCAAGCCGCCGGCATTCACGGCGCAGTCGTATTGCCCACCGTCAACCAAGCGGGTGCCTTCGACCTGGAGTTGGACTGCGCCGAGCTTTCGCTGGCCACCATCGGCTACTCCCTGCAATCGCCCAAGATCCACCGCAGTTGCATCCACCACATGAACGTGGCCAGCGAGGCGTGCCGCCAGCTGCGAAAATGCGGTTACCAACGGCCAGGGCTCGCCATCGACCTCCACCAAGATCGCCGAAGCGGTTACAACTGGAGCGCCGGGTTTCTCGTTTCGGAGAGTCTAGCCGGTGCCGACTCGCCGGTGCCGATCTATCGACCCACAGCGCTCACCTTTGGCGGATTCAAAACATGGCTGCTGCGAAACCGCCCAGACGTGGTCATCCACGTCGGGCCACCGCTCGTCGATTGGATCGAGCGTATCGGGTTTAAGATCCCAAGTGACATCGGCTACGTCTCCCTGGACCTCCACCATTGGATGGGAGCCATCAGCGGGATGGATCAACATTCCCGCATGCTCGGTGCGGCTGCCGTAGATCTGGTGATCGCGGGTTTGCGCCGAGAAGAATACGGCATTCCGAAGGAACCGCAGACCGCTATGATCGAGGCCACTTGGCGCGCTGGCGGGTCGACACTGCGCAAGATTCGCCAAGCCAAACCTGGAAATACCTGCTCCAGCCGAAGCATGAAAAGAAGTGGAGCCGTCTAGCGGCAAAGGCGCTGCGGTTGCGTCGTTGAGCCGGCCCGCCATTGCCCGTCGATCATCACCGTCTTGGGATGAGGCTGGAGGCCGAACTCATAGTTACGGAGGCCATTAATGATCAGTTCGACAGCGGCCCCACCCACATGCTGCGATTTCTGAAAGATTCCGCTCATGCCTTGCCTACCTGAATGAACGTCAAGAGACACATAGCCAATATTTGCCGGCGGGCGCAGTCCATCCGCGGCCAGCCACTCCAAGATCGACGGCCCGATGTGGAGGATGACATCAGGACGATGCTCACGAATCCACGCTAGGATGCTTTTGGACGAAATGGTCTCCTCTATGAGCAGAGGAACCGCGTCGCTCGTCCCGTATAGTTCCTGATCGGCCAAAAATCCGGCACGCCAATTGTGGCGACTCCGCACATCGAGTGAGGCAGCCATCACCAACCCGGGGCGACGATAGCCCAAGCGCCGAACTTCCGCACACGCCTCCATCATGGCTCGCATATGGTGAACACAACTACGGTGCACCTGTGGCCGCTGAAGCGAGTAGGCGATGGTCGCCATCGAAAATTTTGCCGGATCGAGTTCAAGTTCGAATTCGCCCTCCGGCCGCACCGTCGGCAAAATCAGCATGCCTTCGATCCCCCGCGCCACGAGAATCTGGGTGAGACGCCGCTCATTCATGCCGTCAGCAAACAACGTAAACTCCTCCGTGCGGTAGCCCAACGCAGAGGCTTGGCGGCGCGCGCCTTCAATGTAGGCGGCGTGAGTCGGAACATCGCGCGATCGTAGTTTGCCCGATTGGTTTCCCACCACGGCAATGGTCCCGGTACTCTCGATGTAGGCGGTGCCGCGCAGCCGAGCCGCAATCGCGGCGACCGTCGGATTGGGGCGATAGCCAAGCCGCTGAGCTATTGCCTGCACCCGACGACGTTGCGCAGCCGAGATCGACGGGTGATTGCGCAGTGCGAGCGAAACGGCCATGCGCGACACTCCCGCCTGGTCGGCGATATGGCGTAGCGCGATCCGGGGGCGTGCCATGGGAGTTAAAGTGATGGGGAGGACTTCTCAGCACAAGCCCCGGGCTGAAGAAACCACCGTTGGCATTTTACGTAAAGCCAACCTCCCCTTCCCGGCTGCACCGATGCACGCTCTGTTGGTTGTACCGCTCATGCGATCCAAACTAACCCTGTTACTCTGTCTCATTATCGGCTTGGTCAGTTCAAACGGCATCTCGCACGCCGCCACGGTTGACGTCGCAAAATATGGCGCCACCGGCAATGGTGTCACGGTAGACTCTGACGCGATCAACGCCGCCATCGTGGCTGCCAACCAAGCGGGTGGCGGCACCGTGTATTTTCCCGCCGGGCGATATCTCTGCTTTTCTCTCCGACTCAAAAGCCGCGTCTCCCTCTATCTCGACGCGGGCGCTACGATCATCGCCGCAGAACCTCCAGCGGGCTTGAGTCGCGGCTACGACGCCCCCGAACCGAGCGCGTGGTCCCACTTTCAAGACTTCGGTCATACGCATTGGCACAACAGCCTCATTTGGGGCGAGGACCTGACGGACATCTCGATTTTGGGACCGGGTACGATTTTCGGGTGCGGCTTAAGCAAAGGTAAAGGCATTCGCGATCTCCTGCCGGAGGAAAAACGGGCCGGAACCAAGGTCAACCGGGAGATTCCGGCTTCGGCCAAAATGGAATCCGTCGTCCCCGGCCCGTTCGGGTACCCCACTACCGGCGACGTGCTTCCCGCCGGCATCGGTAACAAGGCGATCGCGCTCAAGAATTGCCGCAACGTCATCCTGCGCGACTTCACGATATATCACGGCGGCCACTTCGGACTGCTCGCAACGGCCGTCGACAACCTGACCGTGGACAACCTGAAGATCGATACCAACCGCGACGGCATGGACATCGACTGCTGTCGCAACGTTCGCATCTCCAACTGCACGGTGAATTCGCCCATCGACGACGGCATCTGCCTCAAAAGCTCCTATGGCCTCGGGCAGAAGCGCGGATGCGACAACATCACGATCACCAACTGCCAAGTCAGCGGCTACGATGAAGGAACCCTACTCGACGGCACATACCGACGCACGCCGTCGATGGCGGCGGCCCAAGGCCCGATGGGACGGATCAAGCTCGGCACCGAGTCCAACGGCTCGTTTCGCAACATCACGATTTCCAACTGTGTGTTCGACTACTGCCGGGGTCTCGCCCTCGAAACGGTAGACGGCGCCGATCTGGAGGACATCACGGTCAGCAACTTGACGATGCGCGACATCGTGAATGCGCCGATCTTCATTCGCCTTGGCACCCGCCTGCGCGGGCCGGATCAGCCGGCCGCTGGAGTCTGTCGGCGCATCCGTATCCAAAACGTAGTGGCGAACACGATTGTTCCTCAGTCTGCCATGCTCATAATGGGAGTGCCGGGCCACACTGTGGAAGATGTGACCGTAAGCGACATCACGGTCAACTACGCGGGAGGCGGCACGCGTGAGCACGCAAGACACAGCGTGCCGGAACTGGAAAAGGATTACCCTGAACCGGCCCGATTTGGCGACTTTCCTAGCTATGGACTCTTTGCCCGGCATGTGAAAAACCTCCGCCTGCACGATATCGAATTGCGTTGCTCGGGCGAAGATCTTCGACCCGCCGTCATCATTGACGATGTGGCCGGTGTAACAATGGACCGAATGACGCTGACCGTCGCTACCGCCACCTCGCGTATCGTAGCGAAGCAAGTATCCGGGCTTCAGCTCCGGAATATCTCAGGCGTCGCAGATGTGTCGTCTACCGCAACGATAGTCGGGGAGCAATGGTGAAGCCAAACAGCGCGCGAAACTCCAGTGATCGATAGGGGTACCGTCGGATGATTAAGGAAGAGCCGGCGGAGCCATTCCAGACCGCGCGCGTTTCGCTCGTGAACTATCCCTTCTCAATATCCTGCAATTGCCCGGATGATTCCGTTGAATGCCGGGCCAGCTCTAGTCCCGCGGTTGCTATCCTTTAGGCAAAACGCCCGCGATGTCAGCCGCGGGCGTTTTTCGCATTCATGGTTCCCCATAATGAACTCTCTGCAAAATTTTCTCGGCGCGGACGGCACCGCGAGGTCGAGCTCTTCCCTCCATCCGTTCCGCGCTGCTTAATTCGTGGTTCCGAAGTAAGTGTTTATTACAATCGGCAGCAAACAGGGGGATGGGAGCGGCATCGGCGAGACCAAGCGGAAATCGCGATCATGTTTGGTGGAGGAAGCTGTCGTCTTGGTTGGAATTCCCACGGGCGAAAATGGAGCGAATACGAACTACGTGCCCCCAACGTCTGCGTTATTGCCCCAAACGTGTTGCATTCATGTCACCTTGGGAGTCAGACGGAGCTTCTTGTAGTCTACGTCGCGCCGCCGCTGTTAGAGCGTGCGATTAAAAAGCGGATACGTGGGATCCTGTTTTCGGATGTCGCTCATCACGACCTGATCCTTTGGCTCTTAGCCTCACTCCTTCGCCACTGCTGCATCGCTAGTTCTCCGCCTAGTTCACGGACAATCGAATCCGTCGGTGGGGAGCTGGCCTGTTGGCTGATCGAAATGCTTCTCACACCGCCGCCGGTCCATAACGGCAAAATGCGCCGATTTACTGCCACTCAACGGGAGAAGGTGCTGAGCTATATGCGGGCAAACATGAAACACGACATTCATGTCATCGACCTTTCGCGCCAGACGGGGCATAGCCTTTCACACTTCACCGAACTGTTTACCGCCACTTTTGGCCGTGCGCCCTATCATTACCTCAAGGAAGTCCGACTTCTGAAAGGTTACGAAATGCTCATGACGGGTGACTATCTTGTGAGAGAAGCCGCCCTCGCCGTCGGATACTCGAACCCGGATCATTTTAGTGAAATCTTCCAGGCCTATTTTCGCTGCTCGCCGAAAGAGTTGCTCATGCGGGTTCGCGGATCGCCGGTGAAATCCCCGCCGTAATCAGCGAATTCCCGGGAGAGGAGTGATCAAAACGCAGGTCGATGGCGGATGTCGCATTAGACCTGCGACCTTCGATCTCAGTGATCGAGGCGAAATATAAACCTCTCATCCTCCCATGAAAACACGGCCGGCGGTACTTTTGGCAGCATTCTCCGCGCTGTTTATTACCGAGGCTCCGGCTGCGCCGGTGTTTCTCGCGCAGATCCCTCAGAATCTGAAAAACGGTTTTCAGGCAGGCCTCGGTATCATGTTCCTCGCCGGCTTTCTGTGGGGTGTCATCAAAATCTGGAATGGTGCCGACAAAATGTCGAAAGGTGACGCCGACGGCAAAATGGGAATCGTCTCCGGCATCATCATAGCCGGGGCAGCAGCGATCATGACCGCATTGTTCGCGATCTTCGGCATGTCGGACGGGGCGCTCACGCCAACGTTCTGATCCTGAGGGCAGACCGCTATGAACGAGCTTCGCATCACAGACACGAACAGCGCGAACGACTCCAAAGGCAGGGCATTCGGGTTAGAGGGAAATGATTTTGTGTACGTGCTCGGAGCCTTCGTCGCTTCGCTCGCTCTGTATCTGGTATTTACGCTGGCGCTTCACGTCGCCCTCGGGGCGGCGCTGTTACTTTCGCTTCCGGGCTTTCTCGCGACGGCGGTATGGGTCATTGGCTTCCGGCACAATCGACCCGCCGGCTACGCGGAGGACGTTTTCGACGATCTGGTAAATGGAGAAGGTTGGTCACTCGCCGCTTCATCGCAGCGAATCCCCTCCAATGAAGATTCCCATGCGCTCTAGCCCACCCAACGGTTTTTTTGCCGACGGGCTGGTCATCTATGGCCCACTCGAAAAAGGCGGACTGGTCAGCAAGGGGTTTATTCTGCAACCCGTAGATCGGCGAGGAGCCAGCGTCGCCCAGCTCAACGGATTTCAGGACAAGATTCGAAACCTTCTCGCGCTGCTTGGCCCGGACCTTCAGGCACAATTTCAATGGAGCTGCGATGGGGATTACCGGGCCGAGCTCACAGCGGCTTTTCGACAGATTGAAAAGATCGCAGAACCCAAAGTCCGCGAAATCCGCCGACGGTACTGGCAGGCACTCTGGCAGAAACTCCAACGGCGTGAACTTCGCCGCGAGCAGTTGGTGCTGTTTCTCACGGTTCGTTTGTCGGCTCAATCCGGTTCGCTCTCGTCACGCGTAGCTCTCTCCGCCCACTACGATAAACTACTCGCCCAGCTTCGGACGCAGTTCCGTGAACTTCACGAAACCCTTGAAACGATCTTCGGCTCCGACACCACCGTCACGGCGATGGACGATACGGCCCACTTCGCCTACTTCGCAAAGTTTCTGAACCCTTCGCTCTCCGAAAGATTCGATCTCAATTTTTCGGCCCAATTTAATCCAGCCCTCTCAATCCAGGAAAATTGTTGGAACGGGGATGGCGTCGGACTTCAACGCATCGGGTTCTATCTGGATGGCCGGTACCATGCCGTTTTCGCGTTCAAGCGCTGGCCCAGCCACACCTCACCAGGGATGATTTACCGGCTCACCGGACTCGATTTCCAAGACTACCAGATCACTGTGGACGTCGAGCCACTGCCGACGCGACGAGAAGTCGATAAGGAGGAAAAGGCGATCGAGCGACTTCGCGGGGAATACCGGGACACCGAACGACATTCGCTGTTGGTCGCAATCGGCAAGAAGGAGCGAAAGATCGAATCTCTTTCGACCGGCTTCATCCACCCGTTTGCCGTCACCTACATCGTGCGGGTTTGGGACGAAACCGACGCCGGTTTGGCGGCCAAGGCCAGCGCCCTGAAGAATGCGATCAACGGTATGGCAGGCGCGCAGTACTACGAGTGCGCTCGCCCCTCGACCGCCAAGAAACTCTTTTTTGCGTCGTGGCCCGGCTGGACCCACGACGCTTACCGCCATCGCATCCTTTACGCCGAGGATTCCTACCTCGCCGATTTGCTGCCGATCTCAGCGACTTTTACCGGCCATCTCGATGGTGCCGAACTAATCCTCGAGGGCTCGCAGCAAAATCTGGTCGGACTGCGCACCTTCCTTGGCACTCCGCCGACACCCCAGCATGCGATTGTGCTGGGCGCCACCGGTGCCGGCAAATCCCGGTTCATGAATCGGGTCCTCACAGAGACCGCCCACCGGTTTCTGTACACCGTCATCATCGAGGAGGGGCTTTCATACGATGCATTCACCCGCCTGCTCGGTGAGCGGCCGATCGTGCTCCAACCGGACGGCGACCTAACGATCAACTATTTTGACACCGGGAGCATGCCGCTCGGACAACTCCAAGTCGCCACGGCAGTCGCTTTGCTTGCCCGCATGATCGGCGAAGCTCCCGACGCAGAAGCACAGCAAATTCGGCAGGCAGTTCTCGGTCAGTATGTCAGCCAACTCTATCAGGACGCTTTCGACGAATGGTCAAAACGTAACCGGGACGAACTCCCAGCCCTGCAACGACTCGCTTGCGCGGTCCATCGCTGGAAGGAGCGCCTCGGGCTCGGCAGCACCGAACTAGAGGCTTACGCCGATCTCCGGGATCGCCTCGCCGCCAAGGAGGACGAGGCCCACGCGTTTGTGGCGACCGTGACCGAAGCCGAGATCACGGGGTTCCTCAAGCACCCGCAGACGGAACGCACTGTCATGGCGTTGGCGCACGCCCGCTATTCCCGGGCCGATTTCCCGACTCACGCGAGCCTCGTGGAATTGATGCGCTTCGCGCGTTTTCCTGAACACAAGAAGGACCAAGTCGATCACCTTGCGACGCTGCTGGCCGCGTGGTGCGCGCACGGTCAGTACGGACGCCTATTCGACGGTGCCACGAATATTTCTCTGACCGGTCGGGTCGCTCATTTCGAACTTGGGGCAATCCCGGAACAGGCGACGGAACTTAAAACGGCGGCTGGACTGCTGATCGCCGGATTCGCGCGGCAACACATCATCTCTCTCCCGCGTGGCCAGTGGAAACGCATCATCTACGAAGAACTCGCGCGTTTCCTCGACGTCCCGGGCGGCGAAAAGATTGTCGCCGAGTCATCGGCTCAATTGCGGAAGTTCAACTGCTGGACCGCTTCCGTGATGCAGCAATACGGCCGGTTCAAACAATCGCGCATTCGCTCCGCCGTCATTGGAAATACCAAACAATTCTGGCTGATGCGGCAATTTGACCGCAGTGATGTCGACGACATCGCGCGCGACATCGGCCTGCCGGAATCGGTGGGAGCTTCGATTCAGAGTTATCCCATGCCCGAGCAACAGGCTCCGGGAAAAAAGTTCTCCAGCGTTTGCTTTTTCAGCCCCGTTACTGATCCGCCGCTCTGCGGAACGGTGCGCCATATCGAATTGAGCGAGGAGGTTTCAACCGATGAACGCATGGATAAATCAGCCTAGGGTGGTGGTACTTGGTCTGCTGCTCTTGACTGTGGCAGCCGCCGGCTGCGCGACGGTCGGTGGCACGGCCGGTGACGTGGGGCTCGCCGGCGCGGGTGGCGTCGCTGGCTATCAACTCTCGGACGGAAAGATTGGGGGCGCCGCGGCGGGTGCCGCGCTGGGTTACGCCGCATCCCGCATCGCCCAGAGCGAGGTCCGTCGCGAGATGAGCGAGGCCGAAAAGCGAGGCTACGACCGCGCGCTCAATCAAGCCGTGAAACAGCAGTATTGGCTGATCCAAGCGCAGCAGCGTGAACGCGCCGAAACTGCCGAGCCCAAACTCGTGCCGGTGGCCATTCCCGAATCGAACATCAACGGCGTCATCCGCCGCGCCCACGTCGAATACATCCGCGTCGAATCATGAAGACGAAACTTCCCATCCTTCTCATCCTGATCTGCGCATGGTGCCATTCCGCGCTCGCGCAGATTCCCGTCACAGACGTGGCCAATCTCGCCAACAATACCGCGCTGCACGCGGAGAACATTGCCAAATGGGCGGAGAGTATCGCCCAAGTCAAAACGCAGATCGATCAACTGCGGCAGCAAATCTCGATTCAATCCGACCTTCGCCAATGGTCGGGAAATCCCGTGGAGGCCGGAGGCAAGCTCGTCCTGGGCGCGCTTGGCGAGCAGGATCTGGTCCGGAGTTACGGTCGGACAAGGGATGCAATTCTCTCAACGGCCCAAAGTCTTGATTCCCTCACGCACACAGGAAGTGGGAATTACCGAGCAATTATTAGCGTCGATCTCAACGGTGGCGACATAGTGCGCGATCCGCTCGCCTATCGGCGATACGCGGTGCTAGACGCCACTCAGGCCAACACCGATCAAGTCACGGCAGACACGAAGGCACGGGAATTGGAGCTGCAGGAGGAAATTGCCGTCACGCTCGACGAGTTGAAGGTGGCACCGACCGAAGCGGAGACCCAGAAGCTCTCAGCAAAGCTCAACGCTCTGAATGGGCAGGTCGCCCAGGCTGAAAACGTCCGCCGCCGGGAAGTCGATGCGGTCGCGATGCAAAAAATCGCAAACGACGCGCGACTCGAACAGGAGCGAATCGCGGCAGCCGAACTCGCCGCCAAGGACGACTACCTCGCGAATCAACGGGTCAGCGCCTACCTCAGCACTCTCCGCGTTCGCCGGAATCAATCCGCCGATGCAAAATAACCGGCTCAGTTTAGTTTCGGTTCTGATTCTCGCTGGTGCCCTCGCGAGCTGCGACGACAGCCGTGCGCGCGCGGAGCGCGATAAGCAACGAGCACAGGCGGAGGAGCAGGCGCAGCGCGAAATGCAGAAATCGAATCAGGCAGTCAACGAGGTCAGCCGAAAACTCGGCCGGAAAGTGCCGCCGATGAACATCGGCGTGCCCGTACCCGCGCAGACTCCACCGGCCACGCCGCCACCGGAGAAGAAACCGTAACGTCATGGAAATCTTTCTGCCCACACTCGAATCCAAGATGGTCGCGCTCGTCGCCGCCTTCCGATTCATCGTTTTTGCGATCATGGTTGTCGGGCTCATCGCCCAAACCGCGAGCCTTCGCACCGGCAGCGGAAATCTCTTCGCGACCCTAGCCAAGGCCATCGTGGTCGTGGCGGCGGTTGCATTCATGGACGTCTGGTTTCCGAAGGTGGAACAGACGTTCCTCGTCATCGCCGAATACGTTGATCCCGGCTACAACGAGAATCCCACGTCGGCATCCCAGACGATCCGCGAATCCACGACGGATAATCCGGAAGGGCAGTCGTGGTCGTGGCGGCATATCAACGAGTCGATTTATCAGGCCGTCTCCCGCGCCATCGCCAATGTCTTCATCTACGTCGGCACGTTGATCGCGGTGCCGATGCACATTCTGCAATACGTGCTTCGCTGGCTGCTTTACCTGATCACACCGTTCATGCTGGCCCTGTTCATGGTACCCGGGTTTTCGGGCATCGCCGTGCGGTTCTTTCAACAGGTGCTCGCCATTATGGCGTGGCCGGTGGGCTTCGCGCTCACGAATCTTGTCGCACTCGCGGTCTGGACGGATTTTCGCGGAGCGGTCGGCGCCACTCCACAGAGTGCCGGCGACGTCGTCTATTCTCCGCTGCTCACCTTCATGGGCGGCATCCTTGCCACGATCATGATCGTCGTCGGGATGATCGCGACGCCCGTAGTGATGCAGGCCCTGTTTGCGCAGGGCCAGGCGTTCACGGGACGTTCCGCCAATTTTGCGACGATGGTGAACACTATGTCGCGCTCGATCTACGGCTTGAGCCATCGGCTCGGCGCCGGCCGATCAACCTCCATGCCCATGCCAACGGCGCCAGCGGGCCACGCCCCGGCGCCTTCCGCTCCGCCGCCTTCCGCGCTGGCTCGCCCAGGAATCTAAACGATGAGTGCCGACATCACACCGCCAGTGCCAGCCGGCCCGACCGAGTCCCTCCGAGACACCCCGGTCGATCAAACGAGGCGCGTGCCTCAGGCGGCCGGGCGAAGCGTAGGATTCTCGCCCGCTCGTCTTTTCGCGGATCACGCCTTCGCCGCGCGGGCTTGGTTTATCGTCGCCTGCGTGGCGGTGGCGTTCTGCGCCCTCCAGCCCTACCTTCTGATCAAGGCATCGCATGTGCGGGAGCGCGTCGTCGTACTTGACGGTGCAGGCACCTTTTCGATTTCGCCATTGCTCGGTTTCGAAGAGGCCAAGGATCTCCACGAGGCCGCGGCACTCTGGGCCGCGCTCGCCTTGTTCCAGCGCAACCCCAAGGGCTGGGACTATCCGGACATGCTCCAAAAACTTTTCCTGACGGAGGCAACCGCGAAGGCCAACGCCGAGCGCGAAAAATCGCAGGCGGAATTTGATGCGAAGCAGATCCACCAGAAGCCGGAAGTCTTCAAAATCGAAATCCTGCGCACGCGCGAGGATCGCGTGTTGGTGAAAGTCGAGGGCCAGCTCGTCCGCGCTGGCCTATTTGAGAATCAGACTTTCACGGAAAGCCCGAAGTTCACCCTCACCCTCACGTTCGCGCGCAATCCCGACATGCTCGTCAACAAACGCTACCCCCTCGGAGTATGGTCCTACGACGCCACAGTTCATTGATCGTTGCGTGCGCACTGCTCGCGCCTGGGGTGCTCGCCGCCACCGCCGTGAAGCAGTTCCCTCTCGACGAACGCGTCGTCTATGAGATTTCGATCAGCAATGACGCGCCGACGACGCTGATGTTTCCCTCCGCCCTCACCGCGATCGAGGGCGCGAACGTCTCGGCAAGTCCCGAAACGCCCGCGCCCGTGCTCCTCGCGTATACCCCGGGGCGAACCTTTTTCAGTGTTCGGGCTCTCGACCCCCACGCCCGCGCAGCCGTCAACGTGGTCTGGAAGAACAAGACGTTTGTGCTTCGTTTCGCCGTCGGCCCGCACGCCCTCGGTTCGGTCACCTTCTATGAGGATGAGATACCATCGCGCACCGCAGAGGCGCGGCGGCGCATCAATACCGCGACGCTGTTGTCGCTACTGGATCGCGCGAAAAATTTCGCGCTGGTCTCGCAGCAGTATCCGGAAGCTGCTCAGCAGATCGAGCGTGCGACTCCGGGTAGCACCACGTACTACCGCGATTTCCAAGTAATCATTGAGGAGGTTTTCCGTTTTGACCCGGAGGACACCGTTGTCTTCCGGCTGCGCTTGGAGAATACGGGCAACCAAGAGATCGTGTACCAACCCCAGCGTTTGGCCGCGCGCGTCGGGATGAACGTTTACTATGCCGCCATCGCGGACGCGTCTGGCATCATTCCACCGAAGGCGACGACCACAGGCTACTTCGCGATCACGGGAACCCCTCGCGGCGGTCGCGCGAACCTCAGCGTGAAGAATCACTTTACCGTCGTGGTGCCCCGCGTGGACCGCGACGCCAAGCTGGTCGCGACTCCCCTGGCACCATGAACTTCCTCGGTTTTATCAAGTCGCCAGTGGGCAATCTCACTATGCTCGGGGTCTTCATCGCCGTTGGGGGCTTCCTCGTCTACCGCAGCAACGCTCGCGAGCAGGCGCGGACCGCCCAGCTGACCCGCGTCGAGTCCACCGAGGCTCATCCTCTGCGGGAATCGATTCTGCGGGTGGGCCAAGTTTTCAAAGCGCCGCCGCGCGTGTCGACCAGCCCGACCGCACCGGCGCCGGCGGCACCATTGCCCAACGATCCCCCGAACGCACGCGCAACGAAGATTCCCCGCCCGGAGCCATCACTAGCCAAGCCCCGTGCGCTTCCCATCAGTCTTATCACGGCACCTGCCTCCGATCCGGGCAATCCGCTCTCCAAAACCTATGCCCCATTCGGCCGCATGATCCCGTGTGAAACGATCATCACGGTGGAATCGTCGCACTTGGATACGCCCGTGATCGGCCTGGTGACGGAGGACGTTTGGCATAATGGGGAATTGATTATTCCCGCCGGTGCGGAGGTTCACGGCCGGGCCGCACTCGACCGTTCTCGTGAACGCATCGCCGCTTCGGGAAAATGGGTCGTCGTCTGGCGGGACTCGTCCGCGCTTAACGGTACTGAGTTGGTCTTGAACGGCATCGCCCTCGACCGCGCGAAGGACGACACCAACGGCGAATTCGGCATGCGCGACGGCTCTGCGGGACTGATCGGCGATTTGGTGAAATCGGACGATTGGCAGGAGATCAAATTGTTCGCTTCAACGTTTCTTAGCGGGTTCGCCGGCGGATTACAGACGCTGCAGAACCAGGGTACGACGCTTGGGCTCACTCAAATTCCCGTGGCCACGTCCCGTAACGCGGCGTTGCAAGGTACGGCGGACGTTCTGAATACCTACGCCAAGCAGATTCAGGAAGCGATCGCTCGCGATGGCTTTTATGTCCGCGTCCCGGCGGGCAAGCAATTTTACCTGTATGTGACCGAGACCATCGACGTCGCCAAGGGTACCCGGGGCAACATCGCCAATACCGAACTTTGGAGGAAACCCCATGAGAACTAATCTGTGGTTGTTAGGTGCGACGCTTATTTTTTGCGCAGGTTGTGAGGCACTGCCCCGCCAGACCGCCGCCACGCCGCCCCGGCCCGCCGTTGTGACACCCGCACCGGCGGTCCCGCCGGTCTCCGGCAACGATCTTGATCAAACGAACCTCGAAAAAGTCCGCCTCAGCGAGACCCTGAAATCGTATCCGGTCGGACGATATGTCGATCCCACCGACCCGAACGTAATGCACGAGGCGCACGTCGTCTATCGGAAGGAGGCTGCCTCCGGGTGGAACCTGAATCCGAATGCACCGACGGTCGTTCCGCTCGGGCCGGTCCTGGCCGTCGCCGATCCGGCCAAAACTCCCGGGCCGCTGCCGGCGGAACTGGAGCAGAAAATGGCCGAGCAAAACCAGCTCGTCGCGTCGTTGATCGAACAAAACGAAGCCTTAACCACGCAACTCACTCAGCTCGGAGCGCAGATCGCAGAATTGCGCCAAAAGCAGAGTACGCCCGCGAAGGAGAACTAAACATGCCGCTCGATACGAAAACCCCCGATGAACTGGTCGAACTCATCAATGCGTTGCCCGCCCATCTGCGAGAGAATTTTGCCCGGGCCGACGCGCAGATTCAGGAATCGTACGGCGTCAGCCCAGGGATTCCCGCATTGGTGCGCCTGTGGCTCGCCTGCGGCACGTCGTGGCGTATCCGCCGGGAATTTGAGAACGCCGTCCTCGAAATCAGCGGGAAGACCCGCACCTCCACCAGCGATGAATTCGACGGAGACGATCTTTGAATTTGGACGGCAATCGTCCGAACGAGGTCAAACGCCTCTGGCGACCAGCCGCCTCGCTCACAATGGCTGGGGAAAAACAAGGAGGCCACATGCCCTCACTCAGTGAAAAAGTCGCCGAAAAGAAGGCAAAGCAGGAACCTACGCTTCGGAGAAACCCGGAGATCGACGCCAAACTCGACGCGTTCATCGCCGGCAACTCAAAGCTCGTCGAGTATTACCAAGGACTCAGTAAGGATGATCTGATCCGGAAGCTGATGCTCGGGAAAATGCAGCGTCAGGAGTACGCCCAAGGCCGCAACGCCGAACTCAAGGAATGGGTCGAGGAACACCCCGAGATCAAAAGCAAGATCGAGGGGCGCATCCGCCACGTCCCCGAGGCCAACCGCGAGCGCGCGTTTATCAACGCCGCCCGCACGGAGGCTCAAACTCAGGCCATTCGTGGCACTGGCGTTCGCCCATAGCTGTTCTAGGCTCCGGGGCGGCGGATGCACGGGCGTCCGCCGCCCTTTCTTATGCCGTGGTCGTCCCGTCGCGTCGGAGGGTCAACTTCCCTTCGGTAGACGCTGCGCCGAGTGCGCCCGAACCCGACCCACCGGCGAGCAGATCGTTCACCACCGCTTCTTGGATGAAGCGCTCGATGGCCCCGCGCATGGGCCGCGCGCCGAGCAAACGGTGGTAGCCGGCGCGCATCAGAAATTCGACGACCGACGGCGTCACCTCGAGCCGGTGGCCGACCTCCGCGAGGCGCGCGCATTCCCGCGCAATCATGTCCTCACATATTGCGCGTTGCGCCGCGTAGTCCAGGCGCCGGAAAACGATCACGTCGTTGAGTCGGCCGACGAGTTCTGGCCGAAAGTTTTCGTGAATTCGCATCATTACCGTCCGTTCCACCGACGCGAATGGGGCGTTTTCCATTCGCATCGTCTCGGACGAGCCGAGGTTCGAGGTGAACACGAGGTAGAAGGGGCAGAAGTTGAGCACCTCACCAGTGGCGAGCGTCACGCGCCCCTCCCACAGGATTTGCAGGAACAGATCGAGCACCAGGCTGTGGGCTTTTTCGATTTCATCGAAAAGCACGACTCCGCTCTGCACCCCGCGTAGCGCCCGGCCCAACAGGCCCGGATCGTCGGGTTTTCCACCGATGAACTTCTCGACCGACGATTGCAGCTGGTATTCCGACATATCGAACGTGATCGGAGCCGCGCTGAACAGAAAGTGGCTGCACACTTTTGTCGTCTCGGTTTTACCTACCCCTGTCGGACCGACAAACAGGAACGAGCCTTTGGGGCGGTCCGGATCCGTGACGCCCAACTCGCCCCGCATCAGCACGGACGCTACTCGACTGAGCGCATGCTCTTGACCTTTGACTTGGCCGCAGAGGTGCCCAGCTAAGCCGCGTAGGCGTTCCGGAGCCGGACGCCCCTGTCCGTTCCCGCCAGCCATGCTCAGTCGCGATACCATGACGCCACCCTGCCATCCACTCCCCGCGGCGGGAGCATTGTTTTGCGGAATCCGCCGTTGCAGTGCTGCACCACCGCCTGAAATTTCCGCAGCTTCCGCAATTCATGCGGCTCGAACCAGTATTTATCCTCGTCGGTCCAGGAACTCGTCCGTTTTCCCGCCGACCAGCCGTAGGTCCGTCGCTTCATCTTTCTTTTGCCCAAGGTATCGGCGGCAATCTTGGCCGATTCTTCGTCCGCCGCGCAGAATGTTACGCGATTCGCCAGATTAGCGATGAACACCTTAGCCTTTCGCTCGTCACCGAGCGGCGGCATGAGCGACTGGTACGATTGAGTCGCGGCCACGACCGTCGCCTTCGCTTCGCGAATCACGTCCACCACATTGTAGTCCGACATGCCGTCCTCGGAGGCCGTGACAATCTTCTGCGCCTCGTCCGCCCAGAGGATCAGCAGATTATCCTTGGCCCGGACACTGGCCGGCTTGTCGAACCGGCGCAGTGCATGCGCGTAGAATGCCAGCTTGAGCAGGGTGTTGATGTACCGGCGCTCCACTTGATACCGCTGTGGAAGCGAGAGGCACACGATCTTGCCTTGGTCGAGAGCGTCAAAATCAAGAGTCGATTTAGCGGGACAGAAAACCTCGGCGATGGCCGGGTCGGTGAAGTACTTCAGATAGTTCGCCAGCGTCGTTTTTACGCCGCCGAGTTGTTCGGCCGGTTGGGTGAGAAAGCTGCCCTCGTAGTGCGCGACCAAGACTTGAGCCTCGGCGCTCGGTTGCTTGCGCAACAGTTCGATCACGTCGCCCAGCAGCGTCGCCGACGTGAGCAACTTGTAAGCGTCCTCCAGCGTCACATCGTAGCCCGCGACCTCGAGGACCCGGAAGGCGAACTCCATCTGCACCTGGGCCTGCATCCGAAAGAAACTTTGATCCGACCGCTGGCCGAGCGATGCCGCTACATCACAAATGATCTTGGCCTTGGCCGAATAAGGCAGGTGAGATGACGCTAGAAAATTGAATGTGTGCGGGGGAGTCCAATCCGGCCCGGCGTCGGCGGGCCGGACCTGGAGAAGGATCAGGTCTTTCTCCCGGCCGATCTGCCGTAGCATCGGGGTGAGGGTCTCCCAGTAGAGTCCTTTGTCGTCCACGCAAACCCCACCCCACGTGGGGCACGAGCGGGAGACCTGCCACAGCATGGCGTTGATCGCTCCACTCGTTTTCCCCGTGCCGATTTGCCCGGTGATCAACCAGCCACGGCAGAAGTCCTCCAAGCGCCAGCCAAACCCGCCCAAATGGAGCACAGTTTTGGCCGCCGCCCGACGCGGCGCCACGGCGGCACAATAGAACTGCCAGAGCGCGAGCACGAAAAATCCGCCCGCCAAGCCTCGTGAGTGGCCAGGTTCCGGCCAGAGCACGAAGGCGAGGCCCCCACTGCAAAGCGCGAGTAAAAGATTACCGATCATAGCGAAGGCGGGATCGCCTCACGATATGGAACCCGATTTTTCCACTTTGGCCTGCGGCGTTCGTCTGATTTACCCGGGAGTTTCGACGACCTTCTTCGGCTCATCGCCTACGGCGCGGACCTCCAGAGTAGCCACAAACAGAGTTTTCTCGCCCCGGCGCGGACGATACTCTGCCGGGAGGTCGCGGAGGCGCGCCACGCGCTGCGCCGCCACGTCGGCGAGCAATTCGCTCAGGTTGTCACCCGTGAGCGTCACGACATGCGTGGCGAAAACGATCTCTAACGGACCTTCATCCGCCGATTCCGGCAACCCGGCGACGACAAACTGCGACCATGGCAGGACCCAACTACCACCCTGCCACCGTTGCACGATCAACCCGGGCTGCCCGGAGGCCAGGGTGAGGCATTCCGGGCTCTGGACCTCGGCGGCTTTCCGCCGCACGGCACTTTCTTGCAGTGAACTCATAGGGCAATGCGGTTACGGTTTTGGTTCGATTGCAGGACGCTCCGATGCCGACGGTGGCGTTCGATGGCCGCGAGCGCCCGTTGCTGCCACCCTTCACTCAGCAAGGTGCGCAGCGCCGCGGGCTTCAGTTTCAATTCGAGCGCCAACTCGCGATCTCCAGTGCGCTCGACGCTGGTGCGCAGGGCCTCCCGGTCCGGCGTGAACACGACCACGCGTTTGCGACCTCGCGAAATGGTCACGTACCACTGCCGGGCGGAAGTCGCCGCACGGCTGGAGGCATCTGCGAACAGTACTGTATCCACGGTTTTGCCCTGCGAGGCATAAGAGGTCACAGCGTAGCCTCGGACCCACAGGCGTTGAGACGGCGTGAGTGTCTTATGCCGTCCGTCATCCCCATGAACCACCACCGCCCCGTCGTTCCGCACGCGGTGCACCGTGACCAACTCCCCGTTGTTCAGCGTCGTTCCCTCTTGTGACTTTCCATTGAACTTCAATTGCAGCCGGTCCCCCGGGGCGATGGCCGTTTCCTGCGGCTCCGCGACCACCAACCGGTCGGCGTAGCGGTAGCTTAACGTCGAGCGACGTCCGTCTTTTATGAGCACGACGCCATGTTCCGAGGCACCCGCGATTTCGCACAGCTCGCCTTTGGCGAAGCGTCCGTAGCGTCTCAGGAAAAAGGCGCGCTGACCCGCACGGTAAAACCGTGAATCGCGCTTTTCCGCCTCCCCTAAGTCCAAAGGATGGCACGTCGTCAGGGCAACGCTCTGGCCGAGACGATTCGTCGCCTCCAGTTTCATTCGGATCGCATCGTTAACGCTCCTCGCCTCGTCCCGGGTCTGGGCCAC
The DNA here is from genome assembly GCA_965227745.1 of Opitutaceae bacterium. Classification (GTDB taxonomy): domain Bacteria; phylum Verrucomicrobiota; class Verrucomicrobiia; order Opitutales; family Opitutaceae; genus GAS368. The sequence continues at coordinate 4,017,156 of OZ245769.1, forward strand.
GACGATCACTTTCTCGTTTCGCTCGACTGCAGCCACGAACTCCCCCGCTAGGGTGTCGCGCCGCAGCGTCGGTGCGACCTCGCGAATACACCCCAGTTTTTCCAGTCGATCAAAAGACTCAGCCACCGCACCCCGGGCAGCCGCCTTCACCGCCGCTCGATAACCGCGGATAAATCCCCGTTCCTGCGCACTGGCCCCAAGCTTCGGATCCTGCCGCCGAATTTGCCGCAGCACCGCGGGACGCAGCCCGGCGTGTTGCTCAATCGCACGTAGTGCGTCCGAGGCGGCTACCGCGCCGTGCTGGCGAGTGTCACCGGACAAGATCAGCCGACCGTCAACCGCCCGCACCAGCCCGACCAACTCGCGCAGCGTGCGCCCGCCTACCTGGCCGGCTTCGTCGAGAACGACCACCGCCCCGGGCGGCAACGCGCGCACCTGCAAACAGTGCGCCAGCGTTTGGGCGGGCAGGCCGTCCGCCTGCAAGTCGTGCACCTGTTGCCGTTGCGGGGCTAACACCACCACCGGCCGTTGCACCACTCGCAAGCCACGCTCGACTTCCTTGAGGGCGAAGCTCTTTCCCGTTCCGGCTCCGCCGCGGAACAGCGTAATGAGATCGCGACTCCCCAACAACCGCTCGACCGCTACCCGCTGTTCCGCCGAAAGCGCGGCGGTCGGCTGGTAGCCGGCGGCGAGCGCCGGATGCCGGTTGCGACCGTCGTGCGCGGCGACAACGAGTTCCAGTTCGCATTGCAGCACACTTCGCGAGGTCAATCGGTCCGTCTCCGTTTCGCGCAGAAAACCATGCGCGCTGACGGCGGCGCGCAGCGCCGCGAGGTCGAAGTCCTCACCACGCCCGCGCCCCAAGGCCGCCGCCAACAACTCCGGTTCGCGGACGACCGACCGACGTTCGAACAGATACTCTTCGGACCACGCCACAATGCGCCCAACATCGGCTACCGACCGACTAGTCGCCGGCGGGCGGCGCAACCGTTCGAGTGCCTTCTTCTCATCGGCACTCAGTTGCGCCAGCCACGAAGGCCGCAGCCGGGCGGCGGTCGAATCCTGCATCTTTCGCTGCCGACCATCGCGGGCGATTTGCTCCCGCAGGTCCTTCACATTGCCGCGCTGCCGACCCCGGCTGATCTGATTTTGCGTCTCTTCGTCGATCTGCTGGTGCCGCTTGGAAAACCGCGCGGTGACTGCCTCTGGCACACCCTTGATCCGAAAGGCTCGACCTTCGTTCTCGATCTCGTAACCGAACCGGCGAAGCTCGCGCGCGAGTTCATGGAAATAGGTGTTCTCGACGAATCTTTGCGCCCGGTACATGGCTTGCACCTCCAGCGCCTTCCACCCCTTTTCCGCCGCATCGAAGGTCGCGTTGAACAGCACGCAGTGCGTGTGTAAATGGGGATCGAGCGCCCGACTGGTTTCGTGCACAAAGGCGGCTCCTACCACATTACTGGTGCGACGTTCTGCCCGTTGTCCCAGCCGACGTACCCGGGCTTCGGCAAAGCGTTCCAGTTCGGTCATGGCAGTGCGGACCGCTCGGCTGTGTGCGCCCGAAATACGCTCATCCACGCACAGGCCGAACACGGAAACCGACTTCGGTGGACTCAGGGTGAAGTCGTAGAAAACGCGACGATTGGCGACTTGGCGCCCGTCCTCCGAGCGCCGAACTGAATTCTTCCGCTTGGTCAGATGTTGCCCTGTTTGCGGATGCTGACCTTCGCACAGCCGCAGAAACTCGGCTTCATTAACGGCTCCCTGAAGTCCAAGCTTCTCGGCACCCTGGCCAAACCATTCACCCGTGATCTTCTGACCGGCTGAGTAGTAGTCACCCACCGACAGGTGCTCGCGAAAGTATTCTCGAGCGTTACGGAGATTGAGCTGCGGTTTGGCAGTCAGCATGAGGAAGGCACCGACTTCGCGGTTTTCACTTACCCAACGCAGGCGCGTTGTTTTGATGGGAGGACACCCCACTCCTTACGCTAAAGCGTAAGGTTTGAGTTGTCGTAAATACGACACGACGTGTGTCGCCTGAGGACACGCGTCAACCGGCGCCGCACGGCGCACGGGAGGAAATCCGATCAGCCGATGCCCAGGGGCACGGGCTGATTTCCGACCTCCACGGAGACGCGCCGCGCTCGCGCTGTTCCGGCGCGCCCCCGTGGATTCGCGGCAGCGATGCGGACGCGCGCGGAGACTCGGGCGCACTCGTCGCGGCGGGCCACCGTCCGCCTCAGCGCCCGACTCGGCGGGACGCTGCGGCTCCCGGCTCGCCCTTGCTCCTCGCGGCCCGAGACTCCGCGCCGGCCGCCGGTTATTGTCGCACCGGCGACCGTCCGAGAAATGCGATCAGCGCCGTTCACGGCGTCACCACTTTCCGCTGCTTTGCGACCTCGCGCTGCATCGCTGTCGCGAGCGTTTCCAACTGCACCGGTCCGAGTTCCTTGAGCGAAGCGACCGGGCGACTCAGACCGAGAACGGAAGTCGCAAACCGGTAAACCTGATCTCCGTTCCACTTGAGTTCCCGCGCGCCGGCAAACACGGCACGGAAAAAATCGTTCCGATAGGCGACCGGATCCCGCCGCTTCAAACGGGACCGATGGATCGCCCGCTGCTGCTTCAAGAAACTTAATGCGGCCAGGAATTCCTCCCTGGTAAGGAGTAGATACGACGCGACATCGAATCGCTGTTGGAGCATCCGATGCACACCAGCGAAGTTGGGCTTACCGCCGTCGCCAGCAAGTCGCACCGCGACCTCCGCGATCACCGCTTGGAGCTGCACTCGTTGCTCCGCGGTGACATGCCTAGCATCCGGTGTGATCGTATTTCGGGAGATGCGTTTCACCGTCGTCACCAGGTCGCGCCCGGCCACTTGCACGCGGTTGCCTTGACCGGCCACGCTCACGCTCTGGGTCACCTCAGCACTCACCGGTAACACGGTCGCGAGGCGTGTGGCGAGCGCCTGCAACTCGGCGTCACGATCCAGCGCATACGGCGCGCTCTCTTCAACCAGTAGCGCTTTTCGCAGCAGCGACTCCGGTTTGGCGGTCGCAAGTTCGAGCGCCTGCGCGGCCCCCGGCTTGTCGGCAAAACGTTTTTGTAAATGTGCCTTCACGGCGGCGTAGGCATCCTTCACGGCCTGTGTGGCGACGTCGCGCAACGGATGTTTTAGAAACGCGGCGGCCGCGAGCAGCGTCGCGAAGATAGATGCAGTTTTCATGATAACCTGACATGCGGCGTCAACGCATCCTGCGTCGTGGAAGGAAATGGGATCAGCAGCGGCACATCCGTCTGTTCGAATTTCGTGAGAGCCTCGGGATGGCACCTCGATCATCCGCTACCCGCGGGCTGGGACATGGGCGCAGTCGCTGAAACCTGAACGACTGCCAGCCGCTGTTTCGCCAGTTTACGCCCTCGTCAAGGTAGTCCCGCTACGCGGGCTCCACCACGCGGAAACACCTCGCTTCCCCCTCGTTGCGGGCGACCCCGCTGCCTCGGCGCTCGGTCCACCGCTTTGACTTTCGGGCGTGGGGCGAAAGCGCCAGTTGGCCGTCGGCGATAAGGTCACGTCCCGTGACGTACGCCCGAGACGGGCCGAGTGGCACACAGCCATGAAAGACGAAAACCCGTTCGGTGAACCCGTGTTCTCCTACACCCGCGCCCAAGCCATCCAAGATGGCGTCCTCGCCGACCTCACGCCGGTCGAATCAATGAAGCAGCACTGGAAATTTCCGATCGCCTGCACCTCGGCCGTTTGGTCGATCATCGAGCAAGCGCTCAAACGTGAGGGCCAGGACCTGTGCGGGATCTGCCACGACATCTCCACGATGGCCAAGTGTGGCTTCAAACGGGAGCCAGGCTCGAATATCACTTACTTCAAGGTGTTCATCGCGGGCGGTGAACACACGCTGAAGCTGAACATCGGTCCCGGCGACACCCCTGAACCAGTCCTTACGTTGATGTTACCCAATGAGGATTAAACGAAGGGGCCTCAGGCCCCTTTTTTCGTCCGACAACTCGGAGCCGAGAACCGGTCGCGATTGAAAGGGAATCTCCACCTCCGCTCGCTACCCCATTTTTTCACGCCCGCCATGGAGTGCTCGCTGCGCTGCGCTCCTCCATCCCCTGCGAGCCTTCCCCCTCGCGAGGAGCAACGAGGCTCATCGCTCGGCGGCTCTCCGGTGGCAGGCGTGCCTTCACGGGCCAGCGCGCGGAGTGCGCCTTGATAACCGGGTAGGACACCCGAACAGGGTGCGCACGGGCGCATGGTAACATGAAACAAACCACGTTTGACCTCTTCGGCCAGGAGGAAACACCATCCATTGCCTGCGGCGAACAACCCCAACAGCGATTCGAAGCCTCCGGGGCAGCGGCCCTCAGCGACACTGAACTTGTCGCCCTTCTGCTCCACACCGGAGTAGAGGGACAGTCCGTCCTGCAACTTGCATCCAGGCTGATTGCCGAAGCTGGCTCCTTGGCCGGACTCGCCAACTGGCAACCGGTGGACTACCAAAAACTCAAGGGCATCGGTCGGGCCAAAGCGCGGCAACTCGCCGCCGTCATCGAGGTTGGGCGCCGTATCATGAAGCAACCCACAGCCAAAATGCCGATACTCAATCGACCAGAACTCATCGTTGAGTATCTCACGCCCATCGCCCGGGGATTACCGGTCGAAAAGTTCTGGGTCTTCTGTCTCAATCGGAAGAGCCGGCTGATAAAGTTGGTGGAGGTCTCCTCTGGGACGGCGACTGCCGCACTTGCTCATCCCAGAGAGGTATTTCGCACAGCCGTCCAGCACGGTGCAACCGCCATCGCCTGCGCGCACAACCACCCCAGCGGCGATCCTGCGCCAAGTTCGGCCGATATCCAGGTGACCCGCCAACTACGCGAAGCCGCCCGAACCGTGGACATCCAGCTGATGGATCATGTGGTTATCGGGGAAACAGCGGCTGATCCAACGGGTATCGGATACTACTCCTTCAGGCAGGCGGGCTTCTTGTGAGCCGTTCGTTTGAACGATGACTAGCGCTGAACTCTGAGAGCCCGCGGTCCCACTCGTTCTGAGCGGAAAGCATCGATTTTCAGCCGATATATTTTAAGCGACAACGCTTCCGGTAAGGTTTCAATGCAATCCTGCGATGCCCCAACTCACCGATGTTTTCAGGTCCGTCTTTCCATTGTTAACTGGCTCCGACGAGCGTCCGGAGATACTCGGCACCGCAGTTTACTGTGCGGTTGAACGGCACCGTTTTCTCGTCACCGCGGCGCACGTCCTTGATCGGTGTCAGAACCGCGTGATCGAGTTTCCCGGGGGTGTGTGTCCGTTGCCATCTTCTGGACTGGTGGTGTCATCCGACCTCCCCGCTTCGGGCAATCGAGCCGACGATGAGGTTGATGTCGCAGTGCTTCGCTTGTCAGTTGATCAAACCTCTGCTTTCGCTGCACTCGGCGTACGCCCAGTCCAAATTGATCGCTCCGGCGTCGATGACCAAGCCCACGACGGCCAACGGTACGCGTTCACCGGCTATCCGAGCAGCCGGAACCGAATCATTCGCGCGCGACGCACCATGGACCCCGAAATCCTGTCGGCCATTGGCCGATCCGCGACGTCGCAAGAGATGACCGAGCTTCAACGCCGCTCAGAGATTCATGTCGCGGCGCTCTACGACCGCGAAAACATGATGCGCAATGGCGTTCGAGTAACAGGCCCGGAGGCTTGGGGCATGAGCGGCGGTGCAGTTTGGAAACTGGAAGAAGCGACCCAGGAATGCACCTTGGTGGGCGTCGGAACGGACTGGAACGTCGAGCGCGGTTTTCTTGTTGGCACCCGCATCGGCGCTGCCGTCGTATTAATGCGCGCCGGATTTCCAGAGACGCTGCCCTTTCTCCCAGTACCCGCTCGATTTTCGGTCTCCGAAGAACTCGAACAGACTGCGCAAGAGTAGGCGTCCGGTGTCGTCACCGTGGCGAGTCGATTGAGTGCTTTTATTATCTCGATGCATACTGTGCCAAACCGGCTCGCGAACGCATTTCAAAATCCCGTTCAAACTGCTGCAGTTGCGCGGTTAATTCGGATTCTGATATCGCGTGGGCCTTCCCGTTAAGAATCCGTTTCACCCGTTCGGCAAGATCGCAGGTCCCGATTTGGGATAGCAGATCCGATAGCACCACCGGGAAGTGTTGTGCGCGCATGCCTGTTTTGACGACGGCGTACCGATCCGTGGCGATCTTGATCCAAACCAAGCATCGATAGGTTTTGTCCGAATCGACGCCAACGTAGTGCGACGGTATTCCTTCCGCGATCACACGTTTTTCACCGAGGCGTTGAAGCGAGATCTGTGCTTCGGCAGAAATCCAATAGGGGAACCTCTTTTTCGAGTTGGGATCGGATAAAACCAGCCACGGGTCGAAATCTTCATCCCAAGGAACTTCCCCGGCGTGCTGCGCCTTGCTGAAGGCATCGTTCATAAACCAGACATCGACGAAGTAAGTCAGAAGATCCAGTTCCCGATACCGACGATCCATGTACCGTGAATTAATTCTCAGCAGTCCCAGCTCGAATCGCTCGCACAACGCGTTTTTGCGGTGATCCCTTGCCCGTTGCTCGGGCTGGGCGTGCTGACGCCCGTCGTACTCAACCGCGAAAAGGGGTTTTGCGTCGCGGTCTACTACGAGGAAATCGAAATGAGATTGAAGACTGAACTTGAAGTCTTCGTTAGTGATTCCGCTGTTTTCAACAGGCAGAGCGTCTTTGAGTCGCACTTTGGCAAACACCGTTGCGGCGTTTCTCTCGCACACGGGTTTGAGGCGCTCGTAAGTTACTTTTTCGTAATGGTTCAGCAGATGAATCATGACGTTAGGTCGCATGCACTCTCCACGCATTGCGCGGGCGCTAGTCCGAAAAATGCAACGCCCAGGCCAATGACACGACCCGCACTCCCGCGGGCACATTGGTCCGCACAAATTGTTCAGTCGCCTTGATGTGCCCACCCTTTGTTAGCACATCATCGATCACGTACACGAGAGAGTGATTTGAAAGGTCGTGTGGCTTCCATTGGTAGTTGGCCATAATCACAGCGGGGTCTCTCAGCTCTTGGTCATCCGACTCGCTCGCCTTTTCCTTGGACGCAATGAGCGTGACTGGCTCGAAATATCCCAGATCCGGGCGCAGCGAACTGAGCTTCCAGACCACAAAGTCATTGCGATTGTCGAAATCGGGATGGTCCCGTTTCTTTGACGTCGGCACAAAAAGGAACGCCGCATCCCGCTCCATGAAAGCAGCCAATTCGGTCGCAAAGAGTTCAGCGGCCTGTTTTTTGAACCCCAGCTGCTGTTCAGTCGGCTTTTCGGTTTTGAAAGCACTGATGTGACTGTTCGTCACTGAAACGCCCCAGTTGCCCTTGTGCCTGCGTCTGAGGTGGTACACCTCTTCGTCATTGCGCAGGAAAGGTCGGTCGCCTGTCTCCGTCGTATCGAGACGGGTCCACGACTTGATTCGGTCGGCATAACCTTTCGTCGCCCGGTTGGCCCACGCATCGCCGCGCGGGACCTTCCATTTTCGAAATTTCAAATCCTCGATGAGCGGAATCAACTCCTCTGCCTTTTCACAGACGTAATTGGGATGCGCTAGAAAAAGTTCGTCGGGTTCGCTCGCCCCCCACAACGCGGCTACCGAGGAAACGTAAAGCGGGTAAGCTGCTGCGATGTCGTTGGACCAGTCCCCGACCGCCAGGATCGTGTCAGAATAAACGCCCAGCGCTTTCAGCGCATAGTAAGGACTGGTCGTCGCGAAATGCGCTGTCTGAGCTTCAGGCGAGGGAAAAGTAACCCCACGCAAGGCCGCCATGGCTGCGATGTACGGTTCGGGATACGGCTTCCGTCGAGTGACTTCGTGATACCCGATAATTACATCAGGCTGGATGCTTAAGTGCGCGCAGGCCGGTACGAGATAGTTTTCCTTGGGCGAATTGGAAACTACGCCGATTCGAATTCCTTGGCTTCGCAGGTAACTAAGAACCTCGGGAATGCCAGGATATAACTGGAGCTGTGGAATGCCTGCGGCAACCGCCGGCCAAAATCCGATGGCACGCATCGGTGCCAGTGCACGCGAATCGACCAACGTCTGATCGAAATCAAAGAGCACGGTTTGGATCATTCAATACATCTCGAACTGCCCTTTTTTGTTGGGCGCTGGCTGACCGAGTGGCCGCGCGAGCGTTTCAGTCGAGAAATTCAACAGCGACGCGATCCACGCATCCACGTGCTCCTTGGAACCTATTCCGTATGCCTCCTTACGCTGAATCAGCATTTGATTGCCCCGGCTCTTCTCCAGACTGAGCAGGGAAGGAGGATGATCCAACGTCGCAATTAGCCGCTTCTGCGCTTTCGCAAAACCTACCGTATGCATGGTGCCTCCCTCGATGTCGGTTTCGACCACAACAATCCCACGGGAGGCGCCACTCTGCAGACGGTCCCGTTCAACGAATGAACTCCGCCTGGGCGGTTCCCCTGGCAAGTATTCGGTGGCAAGGCATCCGCCCTCAGCTACGATTTGTCGCGCCAGTTTTTCGTTCGATTTCGGGTAAATACGACCAAAGCCGTGAGCGAGAAACGCCACGGTAGGCGATTTGCTGTCCAGTGCGCCTTGATGCGCGACTGTGTCGCATCCCTCGGCCAGGCCGCTCACAATTGAAAATCCTGCCTCGCCCAACACTTGGGCAATACGCCGTCCCCACTTCAGTCCATAGTTCGAAGGCTCACGTGTTCCGATCACGGCGACTGTGGGCCGCCCTGTAAGGGCTTCAAGATTCCCTTCAATAAAGAGCATCAGCGGGGGGTTCGGAATTGCGGTCAACAGCCGCGGAAACTGCGGGCTATTGCACGGAATCACGACGCTGCCGCTGGTGTTGAGTGCATCTAGCGATCGCCGAGCTTCATCCAACGCGAGGACGCCCTCTTGCGCTCCAAATTCGGGAACCTTCACACCGGCGGCACGGGCGCTGCGCGATAACGTTTCGATGCTCGCGAACGATTCCCCCGACCGTTCGGCGAACTGCACGATAGCCCACGCCGTCCGCGAGCCAACGCCCGGAAGATTCAACAATGCGATAATTTGTTCGTCGTTAATGGCTGCCATGAGATTCGAAAGCGCTTCCGAAGTCGGCAGACCACACGCTACTCCGAATCGCTCGCGTGGAAAGGAGTAAACGTGCGCAGGAGACCGGTACGGCCGTCCAACTAGTTGAGCGCTCCGCGAGAACGCAGTAAGTCCAGCCAATGAGGTTGAGTGAATTCCGCAACGAACCCGTTTTCTCCAATAAAAAATCTCACCCGGCCTCCACCATTCAGTGCTTTGCCTAGGTGCAATTTGTTAAACACGTAAGTGAGCATCAACCGCCGGTCCGCTGCGGACGCAATCGGGAGGTTGTCCAAAATAACGTTCATCATGTGCGGAGGATGGTTATGGAAAATCAAGACCTCCGCAGCGTGGTCACCGGAATAGTGTGCCGCAACGGCCGTGGCTACCAACGGCGTGAAATTGACGCTTCCCGCCTCGCCCACCACTCGCATGATCGCGGATACGTTTGTGGTCATGCCCCGCTTCGAGCCGAGACCCACAATCAGGTTCTCCAGCGGTAGTTTTTCCGTAAAATCGAGACAGGCCGCCAAAAACTCCCGCCGATTCACCGTTCGGCGCAGGTGCGTCGGAGACTCCTCTGCGCGGCGAATGGCCCGCTTCGCGGCGTCCACTCCGACCTCGTCGACTTTGCCCCAAGTCACCGGATTCGGATCAAACTCAGCCGTAATTAAAGCAGCAAAAAAGTCGGCCAACTCATCCGGGCTTGGTGTCATTGCCGAACTCACGGGACCTACGGGCACTGCCGGCGGGTCCATCACGGGAGGGAACAGGTCAATGTGGGTGCTCATGGTAAAAGGAACGGGCCACTCAGGGGCTGAGTCCAAGCTCGCCACAGGTTCGGTCGAAACTGAGGGCGGGTACTCGGTCGTCACTTTGGAGCGCCTCGTAAAAATCTGACTGGTTATCCCGGATGTGTTTCATCAATGCCTTGCCGCGTAAATCGATTTCCTGCCGGTCGAGTTCTCGTTGAATACCCCACACGGCAAGGCGGTCTGTCGCGCCGCGCTCGAACAGGTCCAGTTGCTGAAGGGTGCCGAGGCCGTAGCGGAGCAGTGATGGCCACGCTTCCGCCATTTCACTGACGTTGTCCTCACCATGCTTCGCAATGGCGAGCTGACACGCTTTGCTTACGAGTTCCTGAAGGCGGAAATCAATTTCTCCGCAGATGATCTCTAAAACTTCGTCTACGGGTTTGCCACAGACCACGGCCAACTCAGCATATGTGCGGCCGGCCATCCATCCGTTGATGACTTTGACCGTGACCTTCGGCTCGATCAATTCGCCCGTGTTCGGAAACTCCAACAGCGGAATCACGATTTCCTTCGTCCACTCCGAATCCGCAGCGTCCACCAAAGTCGTCCACAGCTTACTGGCGAGTACCCCCACCTTCTCCGCCTGTTTCCAAAATCGCGGAGATGATCCGGTGCGCTTGAGCAGGCCCCACGAAGCGGATGGCACCAATTCTTTCAACCTTCCGCCGCGGAGTTTAAACAACGCGCTCAGGTGCTTCTTGAATTCTTTCGAGCTGTCCTGATGCGACGCCAAGGTCCGGTCTAGCAACTCATTGATTTGTTCGGCGACTTCGTCGACCGGAGTCTCTTCGGGGATCAAATCGATGATCGCCTGGTCAATGCTATCGATCAGTGCGAGGAACCAGGGTTTCTGCTGTTCTAACAACTCATTCTTGAGCGTGATTTGATGGCGCTTCAAATGGGCGTCCAGGATCTGAACCAGCCCAAAGAGCCGCCCATGGGCCGGCTCCATGTTTTCCTCCTTCAACACCTCCCGGATGTAGTGACGCTCCGTGTTCGTGACGAAAACCACCCGACCACGGGTTTCTTTCCCCGCTCGACCGACTCGGCCGATCATGTTTTTGATGCTCCGGCGCTTGATGAATTCAAGCGCCGCGTTCTCGATGTTGTATCGTCTGACGGTGTGGACGACCAGAGTCCGAATCGGGAGGTTCACCCCTTCGGCCAGCGTGCTCGTGCATAGGAGTATGTTGATTGTTTTGGCTTCGATGCATTCCTCCATCACGCGCCTCAGTTCTTGAGGCATTTTTCCATGGTGAAAGCCCACGCCAAACTCTAGCAGTCGCGGCAGCAAGTGACCGGCCCCAAGCAAAAATCGGCAATATCCGGTGACCGAACTCAGCTCCTCGGGCAACGCCGGGGCGTTCTGCGCTATCGCTGCTCCCAGCGTGCATAGTTCGTGAATTTTCTCGCCGATGCCGGCGATGCCTTTATCGCCGCGCGTCGTCGTGAATACTGCCACCGGCCCACTCACGCGGGCGCGGAGCGCAGAAGCCGCCGTCAAAGCGATGAAGGAACTGCGTCCACTAATCAGATTGAGCTTCTTCGTCTCAGGATTCAAATAGCGGAAGTCGTCGTCGCCGAGGAATCCGTACAGCGCGTAGTGTAACGGCTGGTCGTAAATTGGATTCACATCCAGCATCCACCCGTTCTTTCCGTGAGGCGTAAGAAAGGCGTAGTCCGTCGCGACCGGGCGGTACTTCGAGGTCGCCAGTCCCGTCTCCTGTCCGCCCAGCCATTTGTGGATCTGCGCGATATTCGGCAAAATAGCTGAAATAAACACGACCTTGCGCTTGTGCTTTTCGTCGGCGGTCAGACGCGTGAGCAACAACTCATACGAGAGTCCGCGACTCTCGTCGTCGATCAGATGGCCTTCGTCACAAATGATCGTCGCAAACTGATCGGCGAAGTTCTCAATCACCTGGTCCAAGGCCGCGAATTTCTCCGGCGTCACGATCAGCACGTCGACCTCCTCAATGGACGAGGTTTCAGATCGAGTCGGGATGTTGCCCCCATGACTCGCCATGATCTCTATGCCGGAAGCTTCGAGTCGCGCCGACATGCCCGAGCGGATTTCAGCGGCCAAAGCCCGGAACGGGACGAGAAACAGGACTTTCTTCTTCCGGACTTTCACTTCGTTGAAGAGCAGCACCTCACAGAGCGATGTCTTGCCCGCCGAAGTCGGCATCTGGAGGCTCACGGTGGTATCGAGGTCGTCAAGCAACCCGGCCTTCAATCCTTTGATTTGCGACGGCAACAGCTCCCACATCGCGAACGATTTTCCATTCAGGAAAAACGGCCGCCATGTTTTAACGGAAAAGTCGGGCGCAAACTGCCGCAAATTCGTCCACACATTGGTCGTCGAAAAGCGCTTCACCGCGTGCAGTGCGAGGGTGGCGGCAATAAACTGACGCGAGTCGCTGGCCAACCCGTCACGGACTCGACCAGTCAGCACCTTCGTGACGTCGGTCAGTAACTTAGTATCCGCATCTTCAATGAATCCGCGAACCAAGTCATTGAGTTCAGACTTACGCCCGAGATTCCGCGCCAAGAAATCATGCAAAAAAGCCTCTTCCTCGTTCGATTCGTCGAGTTCGGTCGGCAGCAGCCGAACTAGGAAAGTCGCCGACGCTGGACGACCTGCCAAATAAAACAGAGCGGCGGCATACAGTTGGTTCAGGTGCCGCTCAATTCCCTCTAGGTGCCGGGCTGCGGCACTGCGCGAGTAGATGACGAGAATTTTCGCCAGTGAATCGAGTATTTTTGCCCGTTCTTTTCCTTCATCCATCCGCAAGGCGTCGAACACTTCACTGAGACACGCCACGTAAAGATCGTCGCTGCGTTCTCGGACGTCGTAGTTCGCCCAATTTTTTTCCGGAATGCCGAATTCGTTGGCTGCCTCCCAAGACTCCATCTGCGCCATGAGATTTCGCAGCCGGCCGTTCACGGTTTTACCTCCTTGGGGGCGCGCGTGTACGCGAGTTCGTAGTAGTCCTTGAGGTCGCGGATGCCGAGCACCACCACCTCGAAAGCTTTGCTCCCGCCATGCACGGGTTTGCGGAGCAGTTCTTGATCGAGCAGGGCGAGATCGATGATCGCGACGGCCTTAAAGTGTTTCCCGTAGGACACCAATTTGGTCGAGAAGCGCTCAATTCTTTCCACCTCGGCGAGGGCGCCTTCGTCGAGCGCTTTCTCGCGCAACCAGGCAAGCGTACGCGCGAGCCGACCAGTTCTGTCCCGCTGCATTCCCTCAATCGCCCTCGTAACTGGCTCGAACGCCGTGTCAGTGGATTTCTGTTTGGACTCCGCGCTGATCAGGAAATCGTTTACCGTCGGCTTGGCCGGGTCCGGACAGTGCATAATCAACACATCCGTGTGCGGAGCCGCCTTGGTCCGGTCTTGTTTGTGCACCCACTTTCGGATCGGAATAACTGGCTCCGCCCGTTCATGCGCGAGGAAAAATAGCGTAAGGATCTCACCAAAATCTCCCGACATCACCGAGCCTTTGTCGGGCAGCTTGTTGGCCAGGTGAAATCCGACGGTCTTACCAGTCGCTTTCGCATTGGCGAGCAACTTGGCGCGCGCAATGTAGCACTCAGGAAGCTCCTTCACCAAGTAATCGAGCAGGGCATCTCGTTTTTTATCGGTGAGGACAAGGCAGCGCCCACTCAATCCCTTCTTCGGGATTACATAGGAGTTGAATGCCGTAACCGTCTTCACGGGGGTACCGAAACTACTGCCCACCGGATTCAGGCCGGTCAAGCGACCCGCACCGATGCCACTGAAATGCATCAATTGATCACCCGGCTCCTTGCGCACCAAGGCGCACGCAAAACCCGTACTCCCCGGCAGCCAAATCTACTTCATGAACTCGGCACGGAATCGGCCATTCAGTTTCGCTCTATCCCAAGAATAGAGCCCCAGCAGGGTCAGTCGTCCCAACCATTTACTGCCATGAGAAGGGGGATAGATGTTTTTTTCCCCAAGAAGCGTCCAGACGAGAGCCAGGTCGTGCTGGTCGAGAAACTGACGGAGCGTGGCTTCATCGAAGGCCAAAGCACTACGCCCGGGTTCATGGGTGGAGGGATCAAATGCAACAATCTTGCCAGCGGCATCGACAAATTCCCCTCGGCTTCCCACCACGCGCAAATTCCCCATTTTGGCCAGAGCCCGACTGGGTAGATTGATGATAACGGTATCGTCCACGGAACAGTCATACGTTCCGCGTTCAGCCATGTACTCGGTTGTCGAAGGGAGCACCGGGTGAGGCAAGCCAGTATGCGGGTGGGTCTCGGTAACCCAATCATCGTCGAGTACTCCATCAAAATGCACCGACTCAAAGTACTCATGCAGATACTTGCGGTGCTCGGCGCGCGGTGACGGCAGCAAATCATTGATCCAATTTTGGCGGTGTCCCCAATCTACGGTCTTTTCCAAGTGGGCGCGGCGTACAAAATAGGAGTTTATGATGTAGTGAACCTCATATCGGTCGTTCGTCCGCTGAGAGTCTTTCTCGCCAAACTCGCTCCTCCGCCACGAGGCGTAGTTATTTAGCATGATCCACCATGACCCATCAGCCCGCCGGCATCGAAGAAAGTCTTCGACTGGCGGTAAGTCTGACGTTCTCTGGAGCCAATCGGTCTGCAGGTTGTCCGCGTTCCACTCGAGATGAGCCTTCGGGGACCACCAAGTCGTCACACTTTTTCCCAAGCCGGCGCGCGGCGTGGCACGAAGGAGCAGGGACGGATCGATATCTCGGAAGCTGTCGGGCCAAGTCCCGAGGAGCCAGTCCTTCTCATCCATGATCCTCGTGCGGCTCTCGGCCAAACCGAAGTTATCGCTGATCCTCGCGTGGAATTCGTCGTAGGCGATCCATTGATATTTTTTGCCGATGCGCTCGGGTTTGTTCGGTTCGCGACCACCGCTATTAATATGACGGTCAACATCGTTAAGCCGCTCCGACGTCCAGCCGAGTTCGAGCACCCGGCGAAGAATAAGGCGTTGAAAAAGCTCAACGGGAAAGTGCCGATCCCAACTATAGTTCCAAGTGTCCTTTAAGTAAGGTACAATTTCCGTAAGAAAAAATCGTGCGCGCCGCACGCCTAGCATACGGGGGAGCATTTGATCGACTAACGCGACGTAGCTGCGGCGATTGTCATTGCCGGCGTCGTAGCCGGCGGTGCGAGAAGGAGACGGATGCAGCGCCGCGATTGCTTCCGCGTAATATCGGAGGGTATCTGCGTCGTCGGTGGAAATCGAGCCCAGCAATTCCTCGTAAGCTCGGCGCGGGGAGAGTTGCCGGCGTTTCAGTGGATCGCGGTGCCACCACGTTACATCGTTGACGACGTAATGATTGAAGTCGTCTCCAGTCACCGAATGGAAAATCCGTCGGAGTCCAGCATGCTCTTCGTCGTATTTTCCCGCTCGAAAACGCTCCGCGAGCCCGGACAGGGAAGGCGGCGTTTTGGGCCAGTCAGAGCTGTAGGGCGGCACAATCTTTTTCGGATCGAAGTCGAGCACCAGACCGCGACGCACAGCGATGTCTACAATTCCTCGGGCATGGTCGCGAAGCAGCAAACTAGGCGGCGGCTGTCCGCCGCGAAAAATGAGATCAAAGACCGTTTGCGCGAGTCGATGGAGATGGGAGAGGTCCGTGCCACGCAGGGCGCACCCGTAAGCCGCGGCGAAGAGACGCTCTCGCAAATAGGGTTCGTCCAACCCGGAAAAATGCTGAAGTAACAATTCCACGAGATGAACTCGCCGGTCCAACAACGCGACGAAGGCTTTGGTGGCCCGGTCTCGCACGAACCGGTCGGAACTTGTGAAACACCACGTAAGTGTTTTCGCCGCCAAAAGGACGACGCTATCGGGGATTCCGTCGTTCTCTCGCTCTGTCCAAGCCCAATCGATGAGACGCGCGACACTGCTTCCCGACTCATTTTTGCCGAAGAGGTAGGCCGACCAAAACGCATCGCGGTCCGCCAAGATCATCGGGCGCAACCGCTGATCGAGCCACTCGGCATTGTAGGGATGGTCGGCGCACGCCGTAACTGCAATGATCGCATCGAGCACCAATGACGCTCCCATGCTGCGGGTATCGCCCAGGAAGGCATCGATTCGTTTTTTCGTGCCCTTGGTGAAGGCCTCCGGTTTTCGCCAAATCATGCTGGCGAAGAAAGCGCGGCAGACCAAGCCGTCTTCAAAGCCGATGGGCGCGACCTCGTCGATTTCGAGTGCGTACGCTTCCGGCAATTGAATGGCGAGCGCTTCGACCCATCCAGCGATCCCGTTGAGAAAGAGCGGCTCCTCGCTGTAACGGGCGAGCGGTCCGTCGCGAAACAGCCGGCGAGCCTCCCCCTTGGTTTTACCGGCTAACAGGCAGCGGATGATAAGATGGTCACTGAGTCGTTGATAGGTGAACCTCACCACATCGACGATTTTACCTCCTTTCGCCGAACGCGGCAGTCGGACCAAAAGGTGCTCGGAGATTAAATGGCGCAGGAGCGATTTGCTGTATCCGGTGCTCGGATGAATCTGTTCGAATTCAGCTCTGACGGTTTCAACAGGAAGATATTCCACGCCCGCCTCCGCCATGAGCTGCGCCAAACGATGAATCGCGCGAGCGACACGCTCCTCGGACTCGTCGTAATCGAGGGTCGCCGCGAGGCGTTGATTGACGCTCGTAAGCACAAATCCAAAAAGGCTAGTAACACTGCGAAAGTCCGCTGGCACCGCGGCACCCCCGCTGTGTTTGAGGGCTTCGCAGACGAGTTTTAGGAAAAGTGGATTCTCAAATTCGGGGTTGAGGACCGGCACGTTGGGCTCGGCCAACTCATAGCGTTGAAAAAAATGCCGGGAGGCCGCCGCGACCTGACCTGCAAACCCAAAATGAGCCACGGACACACAAGTCTGGTCGGGTAGAGCGCCGAGTTGCCTCACGTAGGGCGACCGAATGGAAAACGCGATGCCGACATGGGGAAATTGGGCCACCTCAGCTAGGATGGCGGCGAGGTGCTTGTTCCAAAAATCGAGCCCCTCGCCTTCGTTGATGGCGTCGATTAAGATCAAGGCACGGCAATCGGTCACTTCACCTGCCGCGTCGAGTGCGCCGAGGAACTCGTCCCGACTGCACGTTAATCCCAAAAGCTGGAGCGCGTTGGTCCACGGTTCACTGCCGTCGAAACGCTCCGCGAGCAGCAAGACAATCGGCCGGCCGGCTGCGGCTCTTTTTTCCGTGATCGAGCAGAGCAAGTGCGTTTTTCCGAAACCCGCATCTCCCGTGAGCATCATCGCCCCACGCGTCGCAAGTCGGGCATTTTCGGAGCCCAGAAACTTCGCTACCTTACGTAGGGTCGCCTCAATCTCTCGCAGGGCGTAGGTGGCGTACTCGGGATCTGGCAGCTCAGCGTTCGTCGGTACTCGGCCATGCTTTCCCTGAAATTCATCAACGCTCGCTTGGCGAATCTCCCAGAACTGTTCGATTGCCTCTGTGGCGGCGTTCCTCGCGTCGCGCACGGCGACGTTGGCCACAGTGAAGTCAATCGGCACGCGCACGTCAGCCGGTAGGCTCGAAACCGCTGTCAGCGAGTCGCGAATTCGCGCCTCAAGGGTCTTGCCGACCTCGCCCAGTGCAGCGACCAGCCCGCATTTGTCGGCCTGATGTAGGGCGTCGGCCAGGTCTGAGGCACAGGCGGCCACCATCGTTCGAAGTGGTTCGTCGCGGGCGAGCGCCTCGAAGCGCTCCTCCACGGGCAAATCGAAGTGCAGCTCGGGTGTGTACCGATCTTTCGCTTGCTTGGCCGCGATGCTGGCCGCCCGAGAAAACCACACCGAGTCCAACGCGGGCGCGTTGAACCAAAACCAGAGCCGCCCTCTCTGTGCTGGCCCAGAAAGTCGGAGGAGGAGTTCGTGCTGGTCCCAGCGGACGAATTCCACAGTTTGGCCCCTTGCTTTCGCCCATCCGGTCCACTTCTCAACCCGCTTGTTCCAGTGCGCCATCGCGGATTCTTTCCTCGCGACCCGTGCATCGGGAAGGTCGACCGGAAAACAAACAAATAGGCGCGTGAGGGACGCGTGCTTTTCGAGCGCAGTCTTCACCGATTCATCGCACTGCACCCACTGCGCGGTCTCGAGCCCGCCAGGAAAAAACTTCGCTTGCCAACCCCATTCCGCCCCTCCCGTGAGCGTCCAATAACACTCAACGCCACCGTCCGGTGCTCTTTTTCTCGTGAAAACTGCGCCACTAGGCACGGGTTCGCAGTGGGCGAGCTGGCAACAGAATTCCTCAAACCCCGACCGTTGAGACGAATCGAGACTCCGGATTTTCCGCCAATCGACTTGGACCATCGCAGCAGCTTGCATAATGCGAACAGCCCTAGCAAGCGGCCCTCGCTGGCGGCAGCGGGCCTCAAAAGCTCTCCGATGGCGCCCGTTCTCTTTTCGGGGAAACGTCTTTCCCCGCGCACGAGTCTCCGTCTCGTGCTCCCCATTCCAGCGGGGCTGCGCCCCGCAACGCCCACGTTTGAAATGCACGCGTTCACCACCCGCATGACCGTGACTTAGGCCATGGAGTCGTATTGAACTTCTCCACATGAGTGAGCCTTTGCCCCATGCTCCATTCGAGTCGCCGCCCCCTACGCCGCTAACACCGGAGTTGAAGGATTTGGAGCGACTCGTCGAATTTGAACTCAAGCGCTTTGATGACAAGCAACGCGCGTATGGCTGGACCCCATGGGGGCTCATGGTGACGCTTGCGGCGCTGGCGTGGAGTTTCGGCGAGCGGACCAAAACTCCCAGTGACTGGATCGGCATCGGCATCTGGTGGGCCGCCTTGCTGCTCGCTTTCGAATTCCTCACGGGCATCCGCAATCGCGTTCCGAAGGGCACGGCTATTCCCGGCGAACACGTGCGCTATTTTTCGACCAATTGGATCCTGGCCGGATCGCGCGAATACATCATCTTCGACGGCCTCGTGCGCGCTGGGGCCTGCATCCTTGTCCTGGCATTTGGGGAATTGCCCCCGGCACTCGCAATCTACTGGTGGATCCCCACGGTAGCCGCGTTTTTTTTCACCCTCCTCGGCATAATCATCGCTGGGATTGATTATCCTCTCCGACTAGACGTAACCGAGTCGGGATTCGCCAGGCTCATGAACGCCGTTTCGTTTGTCTTCGATCTGACGAGTGCAGTGGCCATTGGTTTCGTGATCCATCGCCTCCAATCTATTGGGATCGATCAAGAAGCGCTGCGCACGGCGGGCATCTTGGTGGTGGCGACCAAAGTCCTCGGTTGGCTGGCCGAGTATAGCATGACCGCGCCCATTCAGGATCGCTTAGTACAACTGCGCCGCGCAATTGGCTTAGGTGAACTCTTTCCCGAAGCCGCCCGTCGCATGCTCGACGAAACGCTGCACGGCATTACCCCCGCCGAACACATGCGTCGTCATTTCCTCGCGTTGGAACAGAGCCAGGCGCAGACCGTCGCGGCACAGGCAGCACTGCGGGCCTCGCTCAAGGCGCTCTCAGAGTCTCTGACAGATTCTTCGAAAGCGCCTGCGGTCCCGGGAGTTGCTCAACTCGTCCAGTCGGCCAAAGTGGCGTTCAAACTCAATCGGAAGCATGCCGAAAGTACGCAGACCCAAGCGGTCGCGCTCGTGCTGCAAGCCCCCAAAGTGATCCGCGACCTCAAACCCACCCTCACCAAACAGAAAGAGCAGCAAAAAGAGATCGTTGCCGTTCAGGCATCGCTGCTGGCCGATTGGAAAGCTCTTCAGACGCAAGTCGCCACCCGCGTTTCAGCGGGTGGCGACCAAGTGATCTAGCCCGGACGCGGGCGCGGTTCGATCAGGGCGCAGGGGCGCTAAAACTCGCGAGCTTTTCGCGGACCTCTTTCACGAGATCGGTCTCACGTTCAAATTCTGCTAGCGGCGCGGCGTCCTCCTCGAGCCCCAAGCCGGCCGCCAAACGCGCAATGCGCCCAGCCACTGCTCGATTTTCAGCGCTGATAACGAAATTTATATCGCGCCCATATTGCCGAAACTCGTCCGGATTGTTGAACTCGTGGAGGAAGGTCGCCATATGGTCGCGCGCTGCCGCCTTCGGTAGCCGCTCAATCGTGTTGGCAAATGCGCCCAGCGTCCCGGCAAGATTCGATCTGACCGAACCGCAATAGGCGGCGTAGTCCGCCATCAACCGCTGTGCGATTTCACGCGGCGCCTTGCTCAGCTTCGCGTAGGGGAGAGGCGCATGATTGTCGATGGCGCTAGGATCGCCGAGCACAGGAAATAATCCGATTTTCATCAGTGCGGGCACGGCCGCTTGGCAGTCGCTCATCCAAGTAGTGAGCGCCTTCTTGGTCGGCTTTATCCCAATGGGAGCAAGGATGGCCGCCCCGCCCGCCAAACGTAGAAAGCGAACCAAGCGCATCTCCACGATGTTCTCCGTCAATCTGAATGACAGGCCGGCAATGATCCGCTCGACGGATTCACCGGACTTCGGCCAGACAAATTTCTCTGTCGCGCCCTCATTCTCTGTCGCGCCTTGTTCGGCGGTCGCCGCAGGCACACTCATAATACGACCGACGCAAAACTTCGCCGCCTCCGCACTGAGCGTCGATTCGCACAGATTCGCGTTAACGTAATCGCGAAGCGTCTTCGCTCGAGACTTAAGCAAGGCCGCGTTGTCCCGCAAAGCGATCACGTTCCAATTTGCTGCACCTTCCAGGTGGGCGATAACTTCAAGCGCACGAGTGTGCGATAAGGGCAGGCGAATGCCTCCGGTGTTGATGAAAGCGCGAAGCAAGTCGGCGCTGTAGGAATGATTTTGTGACATAGACCAAGCCATACGGGTTCGTGCTCACGACGTGCTCCCATTCATCCGAGCAGCAAACCCATGGGTTTAGTCTGTCGAAAATCAGATCGATTTCCTTCTTTACCGTGCCTCAAAGGCGGGAGCGGCAATGGCGAAGGTCGCCGACTGAAACCTCACTAGTCCAGCGGGGTGGAAGCGAGCTTTTTTCCATCTACCCGCGCGTCGTTGGAATTGATCTAGGTATTCCCAAACTGCGGTGCAACCGCTCAAGTGCCGCGGGGCTGGCCGCTCGCTCTCATTGCGCCGCTCGCGCTTTCTTAGTCAGCAGTGCCTGCCCGAAGGGTTGCCTCCATTGTAGCGCTGGCGCCGGCGGGCGGTCCTGCGGCGCGAGCGCCTCGGCCCGTCCTCGCCTCAAGGTATTGCTCGCTGCGCTGCGCTCCACCTTGCGCTGGCGCGCTAGCCGGAGGCATCCCTCCGGGCTGGCCGATTTAACGGTTTGGCCCCGGCGGGGTCCGCGCAGCGCGGCCCGCTGCTCCCGCGCCCTCGTTGGGGCGCTCACGCCACACCATGAAATCACGTCGCAAGTCCTCCTCCCCCGAACAGCAGGCCGCCCGCAAATCCGGGCGGCTCCCGTGGGCCGAACTTCCCACCGTCAACGCCTGCTTGGAATTGATCTGCACCGGCGAGACCGGACAAACCGAATGGAAAACTTTCCCGGGCTGGCAGGAAGCCGGTTTCGGCGTCATGAAGGGCGCGAAGGGATTTCCCATCTGGGGCCGTCCGATTTCATGCCGCGATGCGGGCGACCCGCAAAATCAAGGGCCCGCCCAACGCGCCTTTGAATACTTTCCGGTTTCCTATCTCTTCCACGCGGGCCAAGTCGTGGACGCGAACGGCCAGCCGTACACCGCCTCAACTGCCCTTAATCCGTTCTTGATGGCGATAAAGGTGCTACCCCTTGCACTGCCCGCCCCTCGGGAGGTGGCGTCATGAACGCGGCCCCCTTCGACTACGCGCAGGAACGCCGCGAACGCGAGGCGACCGAGCAACGGCAGGCCGCCGCGTTCCGTCTGAAAGTGCGCGGCGTGGCGCGCCTGCTTGGCGGTCGCTTCCTCGACGAAGACGCCGCCGCCTGTGTCCATACCATCGAACTTGCGCCGACGGTGCACATTTGGGCGCGGCGAGACTGGCAAAAAAAGGGCATGATCCATTGGGGCGCGCGCTGCCCGCGTGCGGCGGGGCATGCCTGCCCACGTGTCTGCACGGCGATTTCTCGCCCTGTCGCGGCTACGGCGGCGGATCTCCGACGGCGGCTAATTCCGGCGGCGCAGGCGTGGTGTCGCGCAGCGGTCGCCAGTGCTGCGTTGCAGCATGACCGCGAGCACGCGCGCAAGGCGCGTCTCGCGGAACTGACGCAGGCCGTGGGCCCGCTGCGGGAATCGAATCAGGTACACCACGCGCAAGGGTTCACCATCCGGCATGACGATTTGCTCGGCAGCGGCTTTGACGGCCGCATCCGTGCCGAAATCGACGTCCATTCGTGGCCGTGCCTCCTAATGATCGCGAAACTGGTGGCCGAGGATGCGCGCGTGTTCGCCGCCTCCCAGCCGAAGGAGGATGCGTCATGAGAACCTTTCACGTGCGCGGTCGCCCGGTCGGCTTTCGAGCGGGGCGTTTCGGCGGGGAATTGGTGGCGGTCGAACGGGGATACTTCCCGATCAGCCCGACCGGCTACCGGTCACTGTCCGGCGCGTATCAGGGCGAGGACGACACCGCTCCCGAGGTGCCTGCCGAGGTGTTGGAATCGCTCGCCGCTAATCAGGACAAGGAGCGCCGTTCGGTCTTGGGTCGGGTGCAACGCGCGCCCCGGCTGGAGGCCGATCCGTTAAGCAACTACATCGGGGCGAGCGGCGACGCTGAGCGAGCCCTTGCCGAGGGCTTCTTTGCCCCGGAGGCGGAGCGCGTGGCCCTCTGGTGCGGTGCGTTTGCGCGGCTTTCCCTGATCAACGCCGACCCGCGTTTCCAGCCGACCAACTCCGCGCCGGTCTGGACGCCGGACTACTGCGCGCGGGCGCTGGCGGCGCATCGCGCCTTGCTCGCCTTCGTGCGCGGGCTGGCGGCGGGCGTCTGGCCTGCCGTAGCTCCGGCGCGACCGTTTGGCCTCTCCGCTTATTTCGAGTTGCCGCCGAAACTTGACGGCGAACCCGGGTTTGCGTTGCCGTCCGTGACGAGTGAATTCGCGCTCGATTTGCCGCCCGCGTTGCCGGACGAGGACGACGAAGAATCCACCCCTTCGGACGGGGACGCGCCCGACGACGACACCGACCAGCCCCCGAGCGCTGAGCAACTCGCGCTCTTCTAGGCCGTCCGCGCCGGGCGCGTCCGCGGGCGTCCGGCGCGCATGTCGCGCCGGATACCGTGACGATTACAGAACCGTCGAAAATCGAGTGAAGTGATCCGGAGGCCCAGTTGAGCCAGGTGCGCACGCACCTCGCGGGTGCGGTAAGACTCCCGGGGCCGGCGCATCATGTAGAGCAGCGCATGCAGCTTCCACCAGTCCGCCGCTCCAAACGTCGCCCGCAGATTGGTCCCCGACGTGCGGCGTTGCAGCGCCAGCGAGCTGGCCACATTTGCCCAGAGCGTGGACTCCCCGTGACGCACCACGAGATCGAAGAGCTCTGCGGCGGCGCGCTGCAACTCCGGCGCGAATCGCGCGCGGTCGCCGACCTTGCGCCAGTTCCGCACCAGCATGAACACGCCGAGATCGAGACTTCCCGCTTGGTAACGGCGCACCAGCTGTTCCATTTCGGCCCACGTGCGCCCGCCGTAAACCCGCGTCGTCGTGAGCCCGATCGCCGCCCGGATGCGCTTGGCTTCGTCCCGCACGGCGGCGGCTTCCCCCGCCACCTCGGCGAGGGCAAGCACCGCCGATTCCGTTTCGGGCGGCGCGGCGACCAGCGCCTTGAAATTGGCGCGGGCCTTCGCGTTCCGCCCGAATTCCTCGGACAACCAGTAGCCGAGTTCCGGCCACGCCCGGCAAATGTCCGCCAGCAGGTGAATGAAGGCCGCACCCCGGCGCTCCATCAGTCGTTCCACCAAGACCGGCGACTTGAGCAATGTACCCGGGGCGATCATGCGCTCGACTCCTAGACCCAGTTTTCGTCGGGAATGCACCCGGTGTTTCACGGTTTTGGCTCGGTGAACCACGGACGCAGCACCTCGAAGAGCGGGCGGAGATCCTGCCGGAGATGCCCGGCGGCATCCGTGCCGCCGCGCAAGCGACCGGGGCGTTTGAGCGCCCGGAGAAGCCGGTTCGCGTGGACCAAGTGCGCCGGCAAGCGATGGCGGAGCGAATGTGCCCCGCCGGACTTCGGTTCGGTGGCGATGCCGAGCCGGGCATAGGCCTGGCGGAGGCTCAGACCGCGCAGGAAGGCGGGGTCCGTGACGCTGCGCGCGAGCTTCATGTAGCGCTGCGCCGTCCGCGCTGTGCCGCGAAAATTTGCGTCGATCCACAGGAGCCAACTGCCGAGCCCCATGGTGTGGATCACCCGCTTTTTCTCCGCGAGCAGCAGCTCGCCCGCATGCCACGCGGCGGCGAGCGCCGCATCCAGTGCGGCACGCGAGGCGCACGCGTTTCGTTTGGCCTCTTCATGGAGGCGGTTAATTTCCGTCGCGACGGAATTCGCGGGAGCGGCGTTCATGGCGTGAGCCCCGTGGTGTCGCGGAAGCTGTCCGCCAGTTGATGCACCGCCTGCCGGGAGCGACCCGCCAGCTGGCCGATTTCCTCGAGCGTCGCCTCGCTGATCAGATCGGGCCGCACGCACCACAGCGCGACGGTCGCGCGCACGCCGCGCTCTTCGAGCGTCGGACCTTCCGCCATCCAGATGAATAAACGGCAGACCACTTCCAACGCGACGGCACGCGCTTCGAGCTGCGGATCGACCGGCTCGGCAAAGAACGAATCAATGTTGTTTTTCATGGCGCGGCACCATACGCCACGCGCCGATTTCAAAATAGACGCAGACCGACCAATGCGAAGCAGATCGAAATTTCCCGGTCTTTGCGTTGGCACCTAGCGCGCCAACGCCACATCGCAAAGAAGTCAGGCATGAGAAACTGGACCGACTGGTTTATCTGTGCGAGTATGTCGAAGTCCTCAGGCGGAATCGCGCCCGGTCGAAGTTGCTCGCACGTACGCCTGTCCCCCGAGTGCATCCGGAGCAACTCACGAACCCGATGAAGCAAGGCAGGCCTCGCGAACTTCGTGAACACGTATCGGAACCTCGCCCGATCGGATGCGAGCCAAGGGATACCCATGCGATTCGTAGTGTGCGATCAAACTCTCGCGCAGGCGCTCACGCATCCTCTCGCTTTGCGGTCGAACCGGATCCGTGGCGATTGACGCGTCCTTCAACGGCTCTAACAAAACTATCTTTCGAAATCGAAACGCCAAAAGTGCCGATCGAAATTGCGAAACGTCCGCCTGTGCGAGGTCGCAAAAGACCAGCGCGTCGACCAAACCGGTGTCCCATATCCATGAGGTCGACGGCGCCAGCGATCGTGCAACCGCCAGCTTTCGAATCAAAATTGCTTCCGACAGCAGCTTGGGCTCCGCGAATATTTCTTCCACCGAAAACCCCTGCTGCGTGGCTTCGTTGATGGCGGCACGCGAGGCTTCCGGAATGATTGGGTAACCGGCTTTCTCAAGTTCGGCGCAGACGGTGGACTTCCCCGAACCCGGCGCGCCGGTGATCGCAACCCACGCGGTTGGAATCGGCAAGGACTCGGCACCGATCGTCGCCCGCACCGGTCCTGCCAGGATTTCAAACAGTTGCCGCTGTCGCGTCGTCATCGGCGTAGCGCGTCGATCGTCTTGAAAAAATCTCCAACAGAATTTGGCGACCGCGTGTTCTGAAAATACCCATCGAAAAGCGGTTTGGTTGTCGCGCGGTCGGCGGCGATCCAAGAGGTTTCCGCCTCGATCTCTCGAACCCGCTCGGCCGTCTCCTCCGCGTTTAGGTTTCTCGCGATCACGGCTTGCGTCGCGGTCTCGAGTGAAGGCGGCGCGATATACACTGACTTTGCGTGCGGGTATCGCGCCTTGAGGATCAAGAGGGATTTATATGTAAGCTGCACGACCGCATCGCCCTGCGCGATCGCACCGTCGATGATCGCGGTGTCTAGACCGTACCAGTGGCCGAAGAAGAAACGCCCGCAGAGAACCCGCTGCTTTTCGCGAAGGCCATTAAACTCCTCCAACGAACAGAACCGACGATCACGGGCACTGGCTTCTTCGGGGCGCGGCTGCCGGGTCGTCAGCGACGGGACTACAGTGAAACCGCGTTCGCGCGCGAGAACGTTCGTCAGGTGACTTTTTCCCGAGCCCGAAATTCCCGCGAGCACGACCAGGATTTTGGGTTCGGAGGCCATATCACTTTCCGAGATCGATCAGTTTCAGGCAGTGCTTGGTCAGCACGCAATTGGGACAGTCGGGGCCAGTCACCTTGCACCACGTGCGGCCAGTCACCCACACGGGCGTCGTCAGCAGCCCCGGATACTCGGGATAGAGTTGCCGCGCAGCTTCGAGAATGGCCGCAGCACTGTCGGTGGCCGTAAGGCCCGTGCGCAGAAAGATGCGGCGAATGTGGAGATCGTTCGCGATATCGATGGCCGATGTGTCGGCGATCCGGAGGCCAAAATTGCGGATCAAAAGGATAAGACCGAGCGAAGCCTTTTTGTGTCCAACTCCTTTGAACTCCTTCAAGCGCTCGACGATTTGCAGGGCTTTCGCGGGCGCGGCCCAGATTTCACCGGCGCGTCCGTGGTATTTCTCAACGAGCGTTTGCGCGGCGCTCACGAGATTCCGCGCCATGGTATTCGGATAGCGGTGCACCGCGGGCTTGGTCGCGAAAACGGCACCGAGCTCCTCCGGATTCATCTTCGCGATCTTCGCGACATCAAAGTGTCCAATGCGTTGACGGAGTCGGTACGGCAGCGACCACGCAATCTCCGCCCGGACCGACTGGTCGGCGATCAGGCCGAACAAGAAGGCATTGGGCTCGGCGCGCACGAAGGCGAAAACTTCCGAGGACACGACTCGTTCCAGCATCATTTCGGCTTGGGATTTCTCACCGAAACCGAGGATGGCGTCGCGGAGGGCTTGATGGCGGGCGTTCATTGGGGAAAGTGTGGTGTTCCGCGGTTTTGCCGATCCTCGGCGGAGGTCAATGCCCATCGGCCGAAGGGCTGAAACTTCGGCACTTCGGCGTCGCTCCAGGTCACGAAGTGAACATTATCGAGGCCTTTGCCGGCGTGATTCCATGCTGCCAAGTCCATTAGAATCTGCCGGCTTGGAGTCGACGGGCTCGCGCTCGTCCATGGGCGCAGGAAGATGAATAACTCCTTCGTCGCAAGCAGCAGCGCGGCCCGCGCGGTATCGTAGGCCGTGCTGAATTCCGTCTGGGCGGCGACGCGCAAGGGAAAGTGGCGCACCAAAGTGTCCGGCGAGAAAGGCACCTTCCCCAAGCTGTAGACTTTCAGGCGCGCCCAATCGATGTGTTTCAACTCGAGCGGGTCGACGGAAAGGAATGCCAGCGGCCTCATGCCGACTTCGTTCACATTCCGGATGAAACCCGTGATGAGTTCCTGTAGATCGGCTTGCGCGTGCCGAGCCAAGATTTTGTCGAACAACGCGCTCCCGACGCCGGGCTTGCGCGGATGGACAATCGGCAGCGCACACGCCGCGGAATTGTGGTCGAAAAAACAGCTGTCGATTTCGTCGAGATCGAAAAAGACGATTTCGCCGTCGGGCTTCCACTGTTTCCAGAGCAGCAACTCGGCGATCACGCCTTCCGGGAGCGTGCCATTTTCTAGAATGCTCTTGCGGGAAAAGATCCAAAACTCCTTGCACGCCATTTCGAGGGAAATGCAGTCGCGCATCACTTCGAATTTTTTGCCCGCGTGATGCGTCGTGGAAATATAGTAGCCGAGCGCCGCCTCGGGATTAACCGGCACCGATTTCAGCGAGTGCGTCACGTAGCACATCGAGTCGACCAAATGCATGTGGTCCCCATCGAACGAGGTGTAGACCAACGGACTTTTGCTGGCGCGCTGCACCGCCTGCTCCGCCGCCTCGACGATGTCAGGCGCGAGGTTCGCAACGAGTTTCGCGGCGGACGGATGCGGCGCCGTGACGAACGGGAAGGTAAGTTGAGGTGTTTTCATTTCCGGAGGACCGGCCGGACGAAAAACGCGGGATTCCAGGACGTGACCCCGCGCGGTGGGTTGAGCAAGGACCATGTTCATAATTTGAAGGTAACGTGCAACATCACTTGCGCGGATTAGGCTGCACCATTGCGCGGCATGGGAGCCGACGTCGGTCACCCATCCCGTAGACGGAATTTTTGCTGGAGCCGCAATGCGGGCAACTGGGCGACGACGTGCAAGCGACCTTCGACCACCGACGAGCCCGCGGCGTACACAGACGATAACCGGGCAGGGTGCCGTCGTCGTCGTGGAGTCCCACGAGCGAAAAAAGGAATTCATTCACGGCTTGCGAAGCCGCGAGCGCGTTGAGGGTGATCACGGCCGGGGCGTGGATCAACGGGTCGTTGATGTAACCCTGCCGTTTGCGCTGCTCGGCGGAGATCGCCTCCTCCTGAAGCAGCGCGGGCGAGATGAGTTGATTGCACCAAAGACACCCGCCGTTCACCTCGGGATAAACCGGGCGGGAGACGC
Organism: Opitutaceae bacterium; assembly: GCA_965227745.1. Taxonomy (GTDB): domain Bacteria; phylum Verrucomicrobiota; class Verrucomicrobiia; order Opitutales; family Opitutaceae; genus GAS368. Next base: position 4,045,658 of record OZ245769.1, read on the forward strand.
AGAAAACGTCCTGTAGTTCTCCGGTCTGCTCTGCCACGGTCACCTTGGCACCGATCTGCACGCCCGGGACGAGGTATTGATGGACGAGGGCGTTGAAGACCAGGCGGCTCTGCATCGAATCGGCACAGAGGAAGATGAAGTCGCAGTCCTTGAGCTCGAGCGCAGTCGCCTCGTCGACAATGTCACCGGGGATTGGAATGTACCTGACTTTGGGGTTAGCCGTCTTCGCGACCCGGCGACCGATCAACACCTTGAACCGGCGCAACCTCTCACCGAGCGCGCGCAGGAAAGCGTGCTTCGATTGCAGGAGGAACGCGATCGCGTCCCAGCGGGATGCCCCGATTAAGCGGGAGTTGTTGCTGACGTCCGCGCGATCGTAATCGATTGCGACGACCTCCCCCACTCCAAGCCGCACAATCCACTCGCTGACCAGCGAACCCACGCCGCCCATGCCGATGATGCCAATCTTGCAACCCTGCAGTAGTTCCTGGCCGCGTGCGCCGAAGAGCAGAGATTGACGGTTGTAGACTTCGTCGGGGATGAAGGCAGAGCGTTTCCGGCTTGGATAGAGGCGCTCGTGGTTGCTTCCCACCACGGTGAGCGACGACAGCTGGGAAACCCCGGCCTCGGTCCAGATCTCGCCCGCGACGGCGTTCTCCGCGAAGACTAAAGCTCCCACCGGCTCGCCGTCGAGAATGTCGAGCAACGCGGGGTAGCCGCGCTGGTGGGATTCAAGATCGACGGGAGAGAAAGCCACCGAGTCGCGTCCGCCGTGATTGTGAATCGCGAAGTAGGCGAGCTTTTGCTGCGAGCAAAAGTTCGAGACCCGCGCGATAAAGTCGGTGGAGAGGGCCCGGTAACCGTGCTTGCCCGGAACATAATCCACGCCCTCGCGAGCAAGGAATAGCTTGCGAGCCAGGAAGCGCTCGCCACGGGGACCGCGCTCAACGCCGGCGCAGATAACCGCGCCGTGCTCGTCATGATCGCCGGGAAACAGGTGGCGGTGAAGCTCCTCGAACATGCCGCGTGCAATGCGAAATTCGGCGTTCTTCATTGGGAGCGGAGCCAGTCCAAAACCTTGGTTAGCTTGATGGCCGCCGTGTCGGTCTCGGGGTCGCGGTGGTTCGAGCGCCGCGAGAGCATTACCGCGGACACGGTACCGCTGGGCAGCGCGAACGAGTTGTTTACATGCAACGGCGGCGCGAGGGCCGCGCCATCTTTGCGGGCAAGATCAGGGCGAAGAAAGTGCGGGTAGATGTCGGCGAAGGGAAACTGGAACGTAATCTGGAATCCCACCCAGGATGTGGGTTGGTTAAACGCGCGCCCAATTTCCATCTCGTGCACGCGGACGAACGCACCGCCCTGCCCATCGGGTTCGTGGTCGACCCGATGAGCGCGAAACGACGCGCGGATCTCCGCGAGCGCGTCGGCGACCGGCCCATTGAGATCAGTGCTCATGAGTTGTCGTCAGGCGCGACACAGCGGAACTCATCGCACTCGTGGAGCGTGACCGCCTTGTCGTCGGCGATCGCCGGCCCCATGTCGCCGTCTTTCTTCAGCTCGTAGAGGACGAACGAGACCTTGATGTTCACGCCCTGGTCCACGGCGGCCTGCTTGATCTCAAGGCCGGTGAGCCGACGTTTCGTCACCTTCACGGGCTTGTTGTTCACCTTAATGGCGAGCGAGAGCGACTTAAGGGTGAAGACCGGGCCGTCGCGAAAGACGATCTCAGCATCGTCGCCGACGCGTTCGTCCTTGGGGGACTCGAAATCGCGATACAGCTCGGCATCATCGGGGAGACCGAGCAGCCGTTTGAGGCTGTGACCGCTCTGGCGGGCGATCACGGTGACCGCCCATACGTCGTCAGCGACGAAGGCGAGCTTCGGCTTGGCGCTGGGGTTCTCGCACGGCTTCGACGCGCAACGCGGGAGCATCTTGAAGACGTTGCCGTCGCGGAGATCCACGATCTCGCCGTCACCGAACACGTGGTCGAGCGGGTCGTTGTAGTCACGCTGGAGCACGACGTCCTTCGGGGCGCCGGCTTGGTCGAGGATGTCGCGGGCGGCCATCTGCGCCCGCGGCATCGGGAAAAGGTCATCGTCAATGACGGCGGCCTGCTTGGAGTGGGGATGCGAGGCATCCCAGTTATGGGAGTGTACCGTTGAGGTCATACCCTCCCCTTAGGACGGGAAAATTACTTCCGCCGAAAATTCGTAGTTTTTTCGGCGGTTGCGCGCTTGTCGTCCTAAGTGAAGAGTGAACCGCCAACCGTAGACCTTTACCCCTTATGAACTTGCCCCCGCCCCCAGATGAATAACCGTCCCGCTATGCCGCCCCAGCCGCCGGACCTTGACCGTATCCTCGCTCATCGCGGCGGGTACGAGCAGGCCACCGAGAAGCTGGCCGCCTACGCCATCATCGAAATCCGCAAACGGTCCGGCCCGACGAAAAATGGCCGGGCGGTGGCGAAACTCGACGCGAAGGAGGTGGTCAAGAACGCGATCGCGCGCCTTGTGGAGATGAAATCACTCGACGATGGCGAGGCGGTCTACTTCCAGCTCCGCCGTCACATCGACAATGAAATCCACGGGGTGCAAAAGCGGAAAAGCGCGGAACCGAGAACCGTGGCGCTCGCTGCCGGAGTGCCGGTCGAGGGCTCGAAGGAGGTCGGTGAACCCGAGGACTGCAACGCGACGGACGTCGCCGATGGTGTCGAACAAGCCGAGGAGGATGATTTCAACCGAAACCTCCTGCGTAAACAACAAGCGGAGTATAAACCGAACAGCCAGGAACACGCACTCATCGGCCATATCCTTGAGGGTTGGGCCGACCGCGAAGAAATCGCCGAACTTATGGGTATCAAGGTCGAGCAATACGACATCGTGTACAAGCGGGTCGCCCGCGCCGTGCGTGAACTCAAGGAAGCCACTCTAAGGAGGGCAGTATGAAAAAACATTACAAGCACACCGAGGCGGTCGATCGCCTCGTAGCACATTCACTGCCGACCGAAGCGGAACTCGATGCCATGGATGCCAACCAAGTGGCGGCGTTTCTTTCGTCGCAAGGAGTCGACGTGGTAAAGTTTCGAGCCGAGATGAAGGACGTCAAGAAACAGGTCGCGGGCAAGCTGACGATGGCCCACGCGCGGAACCAGCGTTTGGCCGCGGAGGCGGCAGCATGCGAAGTGGATTTGTCGCACATGAAGGAAGATGATTTCAAAGCGGCGCTCTTAAAGAAATTCGGGAGCTATGAGGCCATGCCGCTCGCGGCCCGAAATCATAAGTCGATGAATCGTGAGGATTGGGAAAGCCTCTATCGCGATCACTGCACACCACCGGCGAAGTGAATTCATATGGAGCCGGCGGAACCCAACTACGTCAGAGCGGAGGCGCGATCCTTTGCCGTGCTGCAGCGATGCGGTGTCGATGCGCCTAATTTTGAAATCCGCGACGTCGCGTGGGTCCTGGGCATCGTCGTCAAGATCGGTGGCGTCTCCGGCGGCGATGCCCGCATCGTCAAGACGGACGACGGGCGTGGGATCATCCGACTCAATCAGGCCATCACGGAACCCGCGCGGCAGCGCTTCTCGATCGCGCACGAGATCGGACATTGGGAACAGCATCCCAATCTTGCGCAGGGATATTTGTGCACGGCCGCCCAGCTCCGCGACTACGGCCGTTCGGTGGAGGAAGCGGAAGCGAACTGGTTCGCCGCGACCTTGCTGATGCCCAAATTCCTGATCCCGCAGGGAGGCTTCAAACAGGATCCGAGTTTTACGTTCATCCGGCAGCTTGCGCGCGATTTTGGCACGAGCCAGACCGCGGCAGCGCGGCGGTTTGTGGAGCTCAGCAACCAGCCGGTAGTGTTGGTCGCTTCCACCCAAGGACGGATCGCGTGGTGCGCCCAGAGCAAGGCGGCAAAGGCCAAGTATTATTTCCACAAATGGGGAGTACCGATCCCGACGCACTCTCTGACCGCGGAGGTGATTGCGGCAGAGATAACCGAAACCCGCAGTGATACGATCGCGCCGACCACATGGTTTCCCAACCATCATTTTGATCGCGAGGCCGAACTCTTCGAGGAAGTCCGCTATTCCCCGAGTTATGACAGCGCCCTGACGCTATTGTGGATTCCAAATTGAGGTTCGGTCCTGCATGTTAGGCCGAGTCTGGCTCGCGCTGACGGAAGTTAAATTCGGCTTAGGGGAAGGAAAGCCCACATCACACTCGGGGCTTGCGACACGCGGTGTGTCGTCTGCCTTTTTCGGTCATCTTCGCGCGGGAACTTTTAGTTTAGTCCGGATGTGTTCGGCGACTTCCGCGACGTCGTAGTAGATAAAATGTCCAACGCGGTGATGCGGAATGCGGCGCAACTTCGTCCAATTGCGCAAGGTGGGAATGGATGGCTCACGGTCTTTGGGAAATATCCCGCTAGTGCGCAATCCGACGATATCCGTGAGGGGCATGGAGAGTGGAGAGAGTGTTTCCATACCTCAAGACGGCGTGTCAAAGCACGCCGTCTTGAGGCGGAATCAAACAGCGACTTGCAGGGGCACAATGTCCGAGAGGGCCGTGACGGGCGAGGCCGCAACTTGCGGCTTCGCGTGCTTGGGCCTGATCCCGTAGAATGCCTCCGCCTCTTTCGTCGTCTTGAGGTCGAGGTAATGCTTCCGGATGATTGCTTCTGAGTTGCCCGCCTGAATCGCAGCTTCGCCGATGGAGCGGAATTTCGCGACGAACATCGAAATGAACGTGTGCCGCAGCACGTCGTGCGAAAGGTCCAACTCGTGTGAGTCGCGGAGCAGCTTCGAGAATTTCCGCCGGCGCCGCCGAAAATTCCCGAGGACAATCGGATACTTATCCAAGGGATAGGCGCGGAGCCACGCGGCGAGGTTCGGCTGAATTGTGATCTTCCGCGCCTCGCGCACCTTTGAGACCTCGGCCGTGATGTGGATCAGGCCAGCGTCGAGATCGATGGACTCCGGCTTGAACTTGGAAATCTCGCCGTACGGCACCGCCGGCCTGATCCCAGCGAAGAGGCAGAGTGCGAAATATGTCACCAATTTCCCGCCCTGGTAGGTCTCCATAAATTCCATGAGCTGCGCGGCTTTCTCCGCCGAGAGCGTTTGCGCCCCGCCGCGTTTCCGTCGGATGCGGAAATGCGGCACCTTCGGAATCGGGTTCTCCGCGATCCAGCCGCGCTGGAAGCAGTATTTGAAAAAGGTGGAGAGGATGCCGCGCTTGTTGTTGTGGGTCTTCATTCCCCACCGCTTCCGTTCCAAGAATTCGGTGATCGCGGCCGCCGTGAACTCGGCGACCGTTTTGCGCGGGAACGCAGCCACGAGATTTTTCAGGTCACCCCGAATCCGCTCCATCTGCGGCGGCGAAATTTGGTCCTGTTTGAATTCGTGTTCTTTCGCCGCGACGTAGTCCGTCACGGCATCCACGAGGTTCTTTTGCTGTTCGGGTTCGCGATAGTTCGAAAGCGCGAAGTCCAGGTAGAACGCCAGCGGCCGCGGCTTTCCCACCAGCCGACGGAACGCGGCTTCGGCGTCGTGGAGTTGCTCGTCCGTGAGACGGGTGATCGCGGCGCGTGTGCCGCTGTCGCGCTGGAGCCAGTTAACTTCGAGCACCTCGACCTCTGCCCGGGCTTCGGCGAGCGTCGCAAAATTCTTCCGGATGCGCTGGCCTTCGACGCGTCCGTAGACGCGAAAAACGATTTCCCCGGAGGGATTCGTGAACTCTGAGATGACGAACGGGCTGACCTTTTTCATGACCGATTTGGCCGGTCAACGGCCAAATCGGATGTCAGAAAGTGTAACTCCTTATTGCTAAGGAGTTAAACGTGGCGTCCCCACGGGGATTCGAACCCCGGTCACGGTGACCCGCTTTCTTGGTCAACAACTTGTGTTGCGGTTCAATGAGTTCTGCAACCTGCGACATCAAAAAATGTCTGCGTCATTGTCACCTGGATTGTCACATCGCCATGGCCTCGCTCCGCAAAAAACCCAACTCCCGCTACTGGATCGCCTGCTTCACAGATGGTGACGGCGTCCAACGTCAGCGTTCCACCCAAACCACCGACCGGACGACCGCGCAAAGCATGGCCCAGAAGTTCGAGGCCGCCTACGCGATGAAGCTCACCGAGGCCCAGGCCCGGAAGGTCGTCTCCGACATCTACGAGGGCCTCCACGGCGAGCAGCTCTACCACGCCACGGTGAGAAAATTCCTGACCGACTGGCTCGCTGGCAAGCAGGTCGAAATGAGCCCCGGTTCCTACAAACGCTACAAGAGCGCCGTGGACAAACTGCTCGTTTTTATGGGCGACCGCGCCGAGCGCGATATCGCCTACGTCCACAAACGCGACATCGCCGCTTTGCGGGACAAGACCGCCACCGAGTTGTCGCCGGCCACCGCCAACACCGACCTGAAAATCCTGCGCGTCGCGTTCCGGCAAGCCGTGGTGGACGGCATGCGTCTGGACAACCCGGCCTCCGCCGTCAGCACCCTCGACGACCGGCGTGAGCCGGACGCCCCCGCCCGGCGGCCGTTCGATGAAGCCGAGCTGCGCACGCTCCTGTCCGTCGCGAAGGGCGAGTGGCGCGGCCTGGTGCTCGGCGGTCTCTATACCGGCCAGCGCATCGGCGACTTGGCTTCGCTCACCCGTCGCAAAGTCGATCTCGCGGAGGAGCTGATCAAGTTCCGTTCCCAGAAAACCGGCCGCGACATGGTGATCCCCATCGCGCCGCCCTTGCTGGACTACCTCAAGAAGCATGTGCCCGAGGAGGCCGATGGCCCAATCTTCCCGAAGGCCCATGCGGAAAAGGTCGAGGCCGACGGTGAATCGCGCCGGTTGTCGAAACAGTTCCATGATTTGCTGGTCACGGCCGGGCTCGCGGAGGCGCGCTCCAAGGACAAGAACAGCGGACGCGGTCACTCCGTGCGGCGCACCGTGAGCGAGCTGTCGTTTCACAGTCTCCGGCATAACACCACGTCCTGGCTCAAGCGCGCCGGCGTGCCGGAATCGGTCGTGCGCGACATCATCGGTCACGAGTCCGAGTTGGTCAGCCGCGAATACACCCACATGGACGACGAGACCAAGCGGAAGGCCATCCTCAAACTCCCGGTCCTGAAATGAGCCCCAAACGAGGAAGGCGAAGCCTTCCTCGTCGCACCTGCCGACAGGCGGGGTGCAGCACCCCGCCTGTCGGCAGGTGCGCGCGTGCGCGCGAGAGGATACCTACGCGGTGGCCGCCACCGCGTAGGTCTGCCCCCTCTGGCCGTCAAGAATGAAGGCTTGCCAAGAGCCAATCCTTGTAAGAAATAATGCCCTGTTTTTCTTACAGATTTACCGTGCCTAATTCGTCACAAAGCATCGAGAAATCAGTGACTAGCCGAATTTACGGCAAGGGACGGGGTTCTGTCTTCACCCCGAATGACTTTCTGGACTTGGGAAGTCGAGGCTCTATCGACCTTTCCCTGCATCGCCTGACCGACGCAGGCACGATCCGCCGCATTGCCCGGGGCCTCTACCATTACCCCGAAAGCCATCGCCTGCTGGGTGAAGTCGCCCCGTCCATTGAGGCGGTGGCCAAGGCACTCGCGGCGAGCGAGCAGGCCAAACTCCAGGCTTCCGGAGCGTATGCGGCCAATCTGCTGGGGCTTTCCGAGCAGGTGCCGGCCAAGGTCGTGTTCCTGACCAGTGGTCGCGCTCGCAAGGTGAAGCTCGGCAAACTCGTGATCGAGTTGCGTCCGACGACCCCGCGCAAGGTGGCGGCGGCGGGCCGCACGAGCGGTCTCGTGTTGGCCGCGCTGCGGTATTTGGGAAAGAACCACATCACCGCGGAGCGGATCGCCCATCTCCGCAAAACATTGTCCGCCGAAGACCGTCGGCAGTTGCTCGCCGACTTGCCCAGCGCGCCGGTTTGGCTGCATCCGCATCTGCGGGCCATCGCCGCGAAGGAATCGCCATGAGCAATTTTGCCACCCTGCCCGCGAAGGAACGTGAACTGTTCTTTCGTCAGTATCAGGAAAAGCGCGGCGTCGATCCCGTCATTGCGGAAAAGGATTTCTGGGTTTGCTGGTTGCTCGGTCGGATCTTCGCTCACCCGCAACTCGCGGACGCGTGCGTGTTCAAAGGCGGCACGTCCCTCTCGAAAGTGTTCGGCGCGATCGAGCGCTTCTCAGAGGACATCGACCTTGCGATCATTCCGGCATCGCTGGGCTGGAAAGAGTCCGACCTCGACCAAGCTCCGTCTCGCACCAAACGCGAAGAGCGCATGGCCGAATTGGAGGCCGCTTGTGCCGCAGCCGTGCAGGCGACTTGGCAGCCGCTGCTGGAAGCATCTATCCGGGCAGCCCTCGGCGCGCCGGCCGGCCGGGACACCTGGCTGACCTACCGCTTCGATGAAGCCGGCCGCTCACCGGTGCTCTACTTCGCCTATCCCGGCGCTTTGCCGCGCGGCGTCGCCTACATCGCGCGCGAGGTGAAAATCGAATTCGGGTCACTGACGGATCAGCGCCCGGTCGGACGTCACCCGATCCGGGCGTTTGTCGCTGAACTCGCGCCGGGAGCATTCACCGACCTCGACGCGGATGTCGTCGCTTTGGAATTGGAGCGCACGTTCTGGGAGAAGGCCACGATTCTACATGCGGAGTTCCATCGCCCGGCCGACCGCCAGATGAAGGACCGGCACGCAAGACACTACGCGGACTTCGCGGCCTTGTGGCGGCATGCGCCGGCACACGCGGCGCGCAGCCGCCTCGATTTGCTGGAGCGGGTGCGCCTCCACAAGTCCCGGTTCTTTTCCTCAAGCTGGGCCAACTACGCGACGGCCGTTCCCGGTTCGCTGCGCCTTGTGCCGCCCGCGGCGCGGGTCGAAGCGCTCCGCGCCGACTACGAGGCCATGCAGCAGATGTTCCTCGGCGAGCGCATGCCGTTTGAGACCGTGCTCGCGATTCTGCAGGAAGCTGAGACCGACTTGAATCGGTCCTGAGCAGGTCTGCAGTTTGACGACGCGTGCTTTGCACCCAAACTTAGGTGATGAAGGCGAAGGCAATTACCGATCTTCAAGTTGGCGATTCGGTGGTAAGAGAAATGGGCGGCGTCGCGATGCCGCTCCGGGTATCAAATGTGACCCCCACAGAGATCCACTGTGGAGCGTGGGTTTTCAGTCGCAAAAATGGAGCTGAGATCGATCCCGATTTGGGCTGGGATGAAAACACGACCGGCAGCTACATCCGCCCCGCTTTCGGTCGGTCTGCCACCGTAGAGGGCTAAAACTCTGCCTCACTCACCGTGATTTGACCGGAAAAGTGCTGCCATTACGCTAGATTTTCTAAATGCGCCATGAGGCTGTCGTAGCTGATCAGCCGGATACCGCGGAGCGCGCCCCGCTTGCGGAGAACAACACTTTTGACGGGCGGATGCCCGTCGTTGGCAGGGCCGGGGATCGTGAGTTCGTTGAGGGTGCTCCGGGACAAGCCCGTGAACCGGCACCGGCTGCCAGGGGCGGGCAGACGCAGCCATTCGGGTTTTGAGGTTTCACCGGTCACGGCAGCGGGAGGAGGAAGAAGGGTCGCGTTCATGATGCTTCGTTTCGGTTGAGGTGGTTCGGGTTCAGACGCTCACGGTCAGAGTCGCCTCGTGCCGCAGCTCTTCGCGCAGGAGCTCGCGGGCCCGCACCGCGTCCGCCAGTTGCTCGATCATCGCATCGTGAAATCGGTTCACGCGGTGATGCACGGGAAAGCCGAAATCGGTCTTTTCCGTCGTCCACTCCACGGACGCCACCATGCGCTGCTCGCGGTGATCGAGGAGACGCACGCCTCCGCCGTCGAAAGCGGGAGCTTGATTCAGGAACGCCTCGACCGCCTCCGGCGCCGAGTCGGTGCGAAAGCCAGGAAGGAAAAGCCCCGTGCGGTTCTGCCGATGGATTTGATAACGCACCCCCGACGCTTCCGCGTCGGGGCCGGTGATGGCTGCTGTTTCGTGGTTCGTATTCATGGATGCGGTTGGTTTTGCTGCATCCATCTCTGCGCTGGTTGGCGTCTTCCTCAACGCAGCCGCCCTGCCGAAATCGCGGGACGATTCCTACACCGGATTCGGTAGGCTCAGAGTATGGGGCGAGGCCTGCCGATCCATCACCGTGGAGTCATGCGACTCCCGCACAACCAGAAGGCGCTGACGGACCCAAGGCAGCCGGACCATGCCGCCCTCATCGCGAGGTCACTCCGGCGGATTTTCATGACGCGAGGCGCGTTGACCGTGGGGTTCGTCCGCGTTGACGGAGATCATCTCGGCCGGCGGTGTCGTGACTCGGCATCGTCCCGAGCCGGGCGAGACCGTTGCGGAATTTCTCCAGCATCTCTCTCCCACGTAATGATCCGATGGCGGCACGGAGCACCCCGGCAGCGCTGCATGCGGTCGTGCCTGCGAGCGGTCCGCGTTCTTCCGGGCAACGCCGCCACGGCGGCACGTTCTTTTTTAACGGATCGTTTTCGCTCTCTCTGGCGGCCCCTCCAGCCGCGCCGCCGCTGCGCGGACGGGGACGGTTAGGTCCTCCTTGAAAGGAATCCCCCCAACCGTCCCCTCGTCCCGGCCGGCACCCCCGCCCTTCGACGAGAGAGCAATCCCGCTCCTCACAAATCAAAAAGGAACTATATGCCCTCCAAGAACGCTCAACCCGCCTCGCCCGCCAAGACCACCACCAGCGCCAAGCTGCCGGTGAAAACCTTCCGCCTCGGTCGGATCAAAGCCGCCGTGTGGGAGAACGAAGCCGACCAGAAGAAATTCTACAACGTGACCTTCGCCCGGACCTACGTGGACGACGCCAAAAACTATCACGACACCGACAGCTTCGGCCGTGATGACCTCCCGCTCGTCGCCAAGCTGGCCGACCAAGCCCACACGTTCATCTTCGACCGCCTCGCGGAACTGAAGTCCGAACAGAGCGAGTGACCCTCGCGAGCAAGGCGGCCGGTATTCCCGGCCGCCTTTTTTGTGTCCTGACGCGCCGAGCCCATCCGAACCGACGCTCGCTTCGCTCGAAACTTCTAGCGACTGCCAGCCGCTGGTTTCGCCAGTTTACACCCGGTCAAGGTAGTCCGCTGCGCGGCTCCACCACGCGGAATCACTCCGCTTCCCCCTCGTTGGTCCTGCTGCGCAGGACACGGCCTCGGCGCTCCGTCCACCGCTTTGACTTTCGGGTGTGGGGCGAAAATCGCCAATCGGCAGTAGGCGATAAGGTCACGAGATGTGATGCACGCCCCACGGGCCGAACGGCATCAAACCATGTCCTGTGAAAATCCGTTCGGGGAAACGATCTACTCCTACTCCCGTGCCCAAGCCATCGAGGACGGCGTCCTCGTGGACCTGAGCCAGGCCGAATCCATCCGCCAACACTGGAAATACCCCTTCGCCTGCACGTCGGCGGTGTGGGCCATTATCGAAGAAGCGCTGCAACAGCCCGGCCAGGATGTCTCCGGCATCTGCCACGACATCTCCACGATGGCCAAGCTCGCGATCCGTAGCGCGACGGACCCGGAGCTGGTCCGGTTCAGCGTCATCATCACGGGGCGCACGCACGCCCTGAAACTGCACATCGGTCCAGGCGACACCGCGGCCCCGGTCCTCACCCTCATGCTTCCTTACGAGGACTGAACGAAGGGGCTTCGGCCCCTTTTTGCGCCTTCGTAGACTCACGCGCTCGCGCGCTCCGTCGGCGCGGCTTTCGCCGCTATTGCCGCGTCCTTCAGACGGCGCTGGAATCCGGGATACTGAATCCGCTGGGGCGTCACCCAGATGTAGCCGTTCTGTAGCGCATACAGCATGAGCTGCCCTTTGTGGTGCAGTTTCATTTTCGCCATGATCGCTTTCCGGTGCGTGTTCACCGTGTAGGGCGAAAGACCGAGGCGCTCAGCGGCCTGTTGGTCGTCCGAGCCATCGCCGATGATCGAGAGGACCATCTGTTCCTTTTCGGTCAGCGCATCGAGGGTGATGTTTTTCGGTCGTTTCAGAAACGGCAGCATCGTCGGGCTCACGTAGAGCCGGCGCTCAATCACCTCCTGCAACGCCGTCGGCAGATGCTCCATGCCTTCAGCATGGCCGTCGTAGAGTCCGTCGTAACGCACGCTGCGCAGGAGATCGAAGGTCCGCGTGTCCTTGCGCGAGGTTAGCACGAGCACCGGCAGATTCGTCTCGATGAACGGTTCCAGGTGTTCGAGCCCGTCCATGTCGTCGATCTTCACGCCGGTGATGAACAAATCCGGCACCTGCGCCTGGATGGAATCAAGCGCATCGAACCCGAGCTGAAACACGTGCACGTCCGCGTTTCGCCAGAGGTCTTTGATGTGCCGGCTGATCAGGTCGCCGTAAAGTTTGTCGCCTTTGAGGACCACAATCCGCGGGGCGGCGTTTTTGGGCAGCATGGTTACGAAGCGGCAGGGTTCAGTTGCAGTTTCATTCCATCCGAATGCGGCAGCAGACGGCCTGAGCCGTCGCCCCCGCGCAGCAGCTCATGGGCGAGCGCGTTCCGAACCAAGAGTTCGGCGGCATCACGCATCGGCCTGGCCCCGAGCCGCTCGTGATAGCCGCGACTAACGACAATTCCATGCACCGCTGGTTCCGGGGAAACCTGATAGCCCAGCTCCGCCATCGTCGCGCACTCCTTCGTCACGAGACCGGCGGCGATTGCGCACTGCGCATCGTAGTCCAGCTTGTTGAAGACGACAGTGACGGTGATGCGCGCGAAGATCTCGGGACGGAGTTCCCGCTGGGCATCCTGCCGCACGAGCCGTTCCATCGTTTCATACTTTGACTTGCGCAGCGTCATGATGCGCTGCGCCCCGATGTTACTCGTGAGCACGACATACCACCCCGAGAAATCCAGCACGCGATTTCGGCCCGTCGTCAGGCGCGCGGCATCGAGCAGTTGCAGCAGCACGTCCAGGACGCGCGGATGCGCCTTTTCGATTTCATCGAAAAGCAGCGTGCCGTGTCCGCCGCAGGCGTCGAAGCCCTCGGCGATCCGCCCGGGCTGCTCCGCGTTGCCGAGCATGAGTTCGAGCCGCTCCGCGGTCTGATACTCCGACATGTCGAGGCGCACGACATGGCCGGGGCCGAACAACTCATCCGAGAAGCGTAACGTCAGCTCCGTTTTGCCGACGCCGGTCGGCCCGAGAAACAGGAAACTCGCTTTGGGCCGGCCGGATGCAGTCAGGCCAAGTTCGCCGTGCTGCAATCGCTCCGCCACGAGATCGATCGCCACGTCCTGCCCGGTGATCCGGCCTTTCAGCCGCCCCGGGAGCGTGCGCAGTTTTTCGAGCTGTGCGGCGGTGGGCGGCATGGCGGAAATCACCACTTCGCTTCCGTGTTTGCGCTGCCGGTCGTCGCGGCAACGTCGCTCGATTCGCCCGGTGGCGCCGGGCGGAGACGTTCACGCGCCGCCTCCAATTCGCCCCGCAGCTTCGCGGCCTCGGCGCTTTGGCGCACGAGGACCGCATACTGGGCTTCCATGCGTTGCTGCGTCTCGGCCATCGCGGCCTTCATCGCCCGGAGTTCCCCGGTGATCGCCTTCTGATTGGCCAGCTCGGCATCGACCTCGGCGGTCGCCGGCAGCGGTGCGTAGCTCGCCGGAGCGTAAGCGGTGCGCGGCACCGTTTCGCCCGTGTCGTTCGCGTTGAGGGGAACGCGGGTTTGGCGATAGATTGCGTGCGCTTCGTGCCGGATCGACGGGTTGCTCGCTTCACGGTAGCCGCGCACGTCGTAGCGCGTCTCGACCGCCTTGGTCGGCTGCGCGGCCGGAATCAGCGGAGGCGGAGGAGCCACCACCGCAACCGGGCGGTGCGTGGCGCACCCCACGAGAGCGAGGAGCGGAAAGGTCAGCAGGAGGATTCTCATGATTAGCCTTTGGTTGCAGGTGGGGGCGGGATCGGGCCGGACTCAGGCGGCGGCAGGCGCAGGCCCGCCACGCTCGCCTTCTGTGGATCGACCGACTCGAGGACGTAGACGTAAAATTCCTTTCCGGCGGCCACGCGCACGAAGTAGCCGTTCTCTTCGATGTCCTTCAGCGTGCGTTTGGCGTAGAGGTCGAACACATCGCCCACGCCCTCACGCACGCCGTTGGAGACCGACCCGGTGATCGTGGTCCCGAGCGCGGTCTGGGTGCGGTCCTGGGTCCCGCGCGCGAAACCACTCAGCGCGGCCGACGCGAGGAGCTTCAACTCCTGCAGGTCGTCCGTGGCCAGCAGCCTTCCCTTGAGGCCGGCCGAGCCATCCGTGATGCCGTAACCGTCGATGTCGTGATCGTATTCACGATCCAACGCCACGCCGTTGAACGCCAGTTCGCGGCCATCCTGCCACACGAAGCGCCACGTGCCCGACGCCGTGACGCGGTCGCGCAGCCGGCCGGCCCGCGCGGTCCCGTGAACGAGGGTGTTCGCCGGGATCACTTTCTTGCCGTTCTGCCACACGTCCTCGAGGAGCACCGCGATGACCGGCGTCTCCAGGTTCGCGCTGTCGATCGTGTTCACGAGTTTGCATTTGAGGAGGGTCCCGAAGGGCATGAACTTCTCCGGCGGAGGGAGCGGCTTGCGCTCCGCGTGGGCCGGCGGTGCTTCATACGTGGCGAGCAGCGAGGTGTAGCGCACCTTGCGCGGCCTCGGCTCGGCGGCCGGAGTGCCGGATTTGGCGGCGACCGGCGCCGCCGCGCCAGTGGTCGCAGGACGGAACGGAACGATGCCGTTCGCGGCGGCGGGTTCGTTCTCCGATTTGGCCGCGGCCGGCTTCGCCTGCTGGGGCACGCCGCTTTCGAGGCCCTGATCGAGCGGCACACGAACCTGACCGAGTTCGACCTTCTTCGCGTTCTGGGCGGCGAGCTTCGCCGCCTCGCGTTCCTGCGTTTGATGCCGATCGTATAGCGCCAGCCCGGAGAAGAGCACGACCACGAACACGACGAATAGGCCGAACTTGCTCTTGAAGAAGTTGCCGATGGCGCGCGGGTTCATGATTTCGGTTCCTCAGTCGTGGTCGGTGTCGTCGGCGTGGCGCTGGCGACCGCCTCGCGCCGGGACGTGTTGACCAGGATCGTAAAGGCGTTGTCCGCGCTGAGGTCGTTGCGCGTGCCATCCGGCATGCCGACCACAGCGAACTCCGCTTCCGCGCTCTCACCCGGGCCGAGGCTGCGCGGCCCGTTCGCAATCGATTGTTCGAATTTCTCGTTCGCGACCCGGGCCGCGAAGGTGCTCGGGGCAAGATCGAGCACCCGGTCGGTGGTGTTCTTCAGCCGGAGCAGAAACACCACCGCATCCTCCTTTGAGAACCGATAAACCTCCTGCACGGTGATCTCGACATCGGGCAGCGTGACCGTGCGGTTTTGCGCGCGTAGCGTCACGCCCTCAACGGCCTTGGGCAGCGACTTGGACAGGACCGGATACGCCCGCGCCCGGTCCAGCAGGCTGAGCCCGATGCGCGGCGAGAACTTCACGGGCTCCGGCGGTGCATCGACGCGGACCGCGCTTGTCTCCGCCTTGGCTTGGAAGATCACGCTGGCCACGGAGTCGGCCGCCACCGAACGCAGTTGCAGCACGTAGGCCGAGCCCTGGTAGATGGCCGTGAGCCGGGCGATGGCATCCGGCTGGAGGCTGCGCACGAGGAGAAAGTTCGATCCCGGCGCGTGTGAAACGTGGAATCGCAACGGCGTCCCTTCCTCCACCTCAACGGCTGATTTGCCGTTCTCGATGAGCATGTCCGCGCCGGCTACGGCGGTGATCGAACCGGGAAACATCACCGTCGTGATCTCCCGGGAAACCGGCAGGTCAAACGCCTGCTTCGGATCGAGCGTGACCTCGCGTATGGCCTGGGCGCTCAGGACCGAGGCGAGAACGAGAGAGATTCCGAGGAATTTCCACATGGTGCCTCCTCATGTTTTGATGGGCTCGACTTGGAAGGCGGCGACCGCCGTCGGGAATCGTCCGTTCCGTGTCAGGTCCGGATTGACGAGAAATTTGAACTTCACCCGGTAGCGCAGGACTTCCGTGATCGGCGCACCCTGGTAGGAGCCGACGCGGATCAACTGGACATCGGCCGACGTGTAGAAGGCGTTGTCCCGCGTGCTCAGGATTTCCGGCGTCCCAACTTCGACCTTTTGATGGAGTCCCTTCGCTTCGAACTCCGCCTTCGTGCGGTTCAGCGAAGTCTGCGCCGTCTGCGCGGCCTCGCGGAGGAAGAGTTGCTTGAAAAGCTCCGGGTTGTCCAAGCCTGCCGGGTTGCGTTCGAAGAGTGCCTTGCAGGCGAGCTTGGTCTGCATCGCGTGCAGGTCCTTCGCCTCTTGGATGTCCACCACCGGGGACACGTAGTAGGTGCCGAGGCTGTCGATCATCACAATCTCGCGCTTGCGCGTCAGCTGTTCGACCAAGTTGTGACGATCCCACGCAGCCCAGACCCACGCCGCCACGGCGACGAGAAACCAGATCAAGGACTGGCGACGCTGGCGGTCGAAGATCGCCAGCAGCGAAGACTTCGGTTTCCCGAATGACGGCGTAGTTCCGGATGCCCGCGACGGGGCCTCAACGTTTGCTACCATTTGAGTTACCCTCCCTTTTGGCAGGCTTCTTTTGCGGGGTGCTTTTCGATTCTTCAGCGACGTCCTGACGCATTACGTCCAGCGCAGCGTGTGCGATGTCTTCTTCAGCTCTATCCAACCGCTCTGACGCACGAGCTAAGTTCCGAATCGCTTTTGGATACTCCCGGTGACCATGAAATAGAGGGTTCATATGTCGATGGCTGCTTGGTTTGGATTGTCGTCGTGCGGTTGTTTATCGAATCCGCTACGACTCGACCGATGGGTCTTTGCGTGTTTCTGAAATTCTGAGGCCAACGACTCAGCTGCACTTGCCCGGCGCGATTGTGCCGCAGCCATGTCTTGAGTCGCCGACACCTGGCTCCGTAGAAGACGTCCTGAATACAGCCCTGCTAAGCCGCCAACCATAGTTCCCGTGGTGCGCGCAGCACCCCCGCCCCGAGCCGCTGACTCGGCCCCTCCAGCCATTGCCGCGGTGGCCGCAGCGGCAGCGACTCCAGCGGCGCCGATGCCTCCCGTGGCCGCGGCAACACCGGCCCCGACGCCCCCGGCCAAAGCCGATTGAAAGACGCCGCCAACGGAGCGACCAAACTCTGCCGCTGGATTCGCACCCATGAGCAAAACCTTTGTTGTGACGTATGGCGCCAGAACCGAACTCACGAGCATCCATGCCCCGACGAGCAACACAGTAAGTGCAGGGGCGGCAATCGGGGCACCCGTGATGAAAATAGGGACCAAGCTCGCTGTGGCCGCCGCATCGAGCATCGCCTTGGTGACAACGGCAGCGATCACCCATCCGAACGGCCAGCACACCAACGCAACCAGCCCTGTGATGTATCTCTGAGCAACTCCGGACATTGGCCTGAGCATGTAAAAGGAGAGGAAGATCGGGCTGAGAGCCCATCCGGCCGTGAGTAGGATGCTGCCGACGAGCTTAACCACATACTGAACTCCCCACGATAACCAACCGAACAGCCACAGCAGCGCGTAGCAGATCGCGGTTCCAATCGATTTTGTTCCCCAGATGATGTCCCACATGCTCGCATCGGGTTCGGTTGCTGTTCTCCCGGCGATGAATTGCACGAACTGTTCGTCCACCGTGGTCGGATCAACTCCAAGCATATCACCGAATGCGCTGACCACATCGTTCAGACGCATGAGCCACTCTCGTATGAAAAGCGTGGCGATCCCGATCATGAAAACTTTTCCCAGGAGCCATATGTAAGCATCCGCCCCCGGACGGCTTCGCAGAGCTTGGAACGCTAAGCCCGCAGCAACTATCACGCTCCCAATGTAGGCACAGCCTCCCCAGAGGGAGGAGAGGCCATCAAAGTAAGTTGGAGGTAGAATTGTGCCGGAGGGCGCGGGCATAGCAGAAGCTCCTATTTCTTCGGCGACGTATTCGGGGAAGTTGGCGTCTCAGGATACTCGACCTTCTTGAGGTAGTCGGGGTTCTTGAAGACCTTTGGAAGCGTATCCATTTCCTTGCGCGCAGCCTCGGCACGCGCTTTCGCCTCGGCCTCCTCCCGCGCTCGCTTGGCCTCCGCCTCCCTATCCGTGCACCCGCCGGCAACCATCAACGTCATCAGCAAAACTCCGGTGATCGTAGGTGTTTTCATACGAGGATTTTGACCTAATTTTTCCGGGGCTGTTCGCCGTCAGGGTGTAAAACGTTTCTCAGATACATATCGCAGCATCGATTCGTATTGCGGCTTGAAGGTAGCCGAGAGCTTTCGCGCCTCCTGCTGTGCCAGCCGACGCCGGGCCTCGGCGTCCGCCTCGCTTTGGGCCGTGCTCATCGCCGCCGATTCGGCGGCCTTCACCTGCACCTGGGCGGCGCTGAGAGCCACCTCGGCATCGACGGCCGAGAGCTGACCATACTGAGCGTTCAGCACGGCCTCCAACTTCTTCTGCTCCGCCTCGGTTTCGGCCGCCTGCAACGCCTCGCTTGTCCGGGCGATGGCGCGTTTCAGATCCTCCCGACGTTTGTAAACATCGTCCTGGACTGCTTTGAATTCATCGACCGTCACCGCCATGTCGTGCGCTTCCTTGTAGATGGCCGGATCGCGCTCGACGGCCGCGCCGTCGAAATCGCGATAGTCGGCCTTCACTTCGCGGAAGATGCCGCCCCGTGAGTCGCCGAAGAGCCCGCGACCGTCCACGCGCGCAATGCCCTGCGCCCACGTCTTGATTTGCGTGGGGAGATTCAGGTCCGCCCGAAACTCCGTGAAGCCGACGATGTCCTTCACGTTTGCCATGTCGCCCATGCGCTTGAGTTGGGTCTCGAACTGCTGAATCTGCCGGACCTGATTGCTGATCTGCGTCGCCTGATTCGAGAGTTGTTCGACGAGTGCGGCGTAGTTCACAGCCGCTTGCTGGAGGTTGGCCGCATCGATCACGGCCCACTGCCCAAAGGCCGGTAAGGACACCGCAACGAAGGCGGTAGATGTGAGGAGCGCTTTCATGATCCTGATTCCTCCCGGGGCATGACCACGCGGATGACTCGCTTGGTCGGCTCGCGCCGCACCCCGTCACGGTCCGTCTGCGGCACGTCGATTTCGTAATAGGTCTCCTCGTAGCCGTCATCGAGCGAGGGACGTTGGTTGTCGCGCGCGATCCAGTATTGCTGCTTCACCGCGTTGGACTGGCCCTTTTCGTAGCCGGCGAGATACGCCTCCCGCTGGGCCTTATTGTTGAAATAGTTGATGGTCTCACCTACCATGAAGCCGGCGGCGGCACCGACCGCGGCGTTCTTGGCCTTGCCGTCGCCCTCCCGGGCGCCGACGTAGGCTCCCGCGACGGTAGTCGCGGCCGTGGTCGCAAAATCCCGGGTTCGGCCCCCTGAGTCACCACCGGCCGTCGCACAACCGGGCATGAACAAGAGCATCATCACGAAGAACAGCAGGCCGATGATATACGGCTGCGAGAACGACAGACTGTCTAGGAAGCGTTGCATGGGATGCCGTGGTTGAATTCAGGGTTCGTTGATCGTGAGCCGGAGAGCGTGGCGCTGCGTCTGCGATTGCTGCTGTCCCTCCCGAGCGCACAGGCGGTCGATGGCGTGAGCGATGAACACGCCGGGCTCCAGGCGGCCTTCGAGATACTCGACGATCTCTGCCTTGGTGCGCATCCGGTCGGACGCCGAGAGTAGGTGGGTTTCGAGGATCGTCTCAACCTCCGCGACCTCCCGATCCTCGATGCGGTCGCCTTCGTTCCGGTTCTCTGCGCGCTCCGAATACGGCGTCAGCAGTTCGAACAGACGGTCCTCTTCCACCATCTCGTAACCGGCGTGGAGAAGGTCGAAACCTGCCCGGCTCACCATGACTTCAGAAACCCCAGCCTGGGAACCGGTGGCCGCGCCCAGCTCGGTTTCCCGCTCCATCAACCGGTAGATCATGCCGTCATCGGCCATCGCGGCTTCGATGTGACGTTGCCGAGTGACGATGCCGGATTCGGCGTCGTTGCCAGGCAAGGCCGGTCGGGACACCTGCACATCCGGCAACTGCACGAGCACCCGGGGCAGCGGGACGATTTCGCCGGACGTGCCCCGGTGCTGCTCGCGATACTGGCGCCCCAGATCAAGCATGCGCTGCGCTTCGCGCTGAATCTCCTCGTTCGTTTTCATGACGTCACGCATTGGCGATTATGGCGTCGATCACGCTGCCGTGTCCGCGCAGCGCCGTTTCGCGCTGGTCGAAATGCGCCCCGGAGCTCGACGCGCAGTAGAGCATTTCGCGCGAGGCGATGTTGCGCATGGTCACGACGAGCGGCCTCCGCTCATCGGTGTGATAGTAGGTGAACTGCGAGAACTTTGTGCCCACGAGCTTCTCGGGCTCCGGGTGGCTCATCACTGCATCCTTCACCGCATCGGGCAACGGGAAGTCCCGGCTCAGGTCCTCGATGTCGGAGCGGTCGCTCTGGCGCAGGAGAAAAAGGATGCGACTGTTGCCGAGCACCGCACCGCGAATGTCGGAGGTCTTGAACTGCTCGTAGTTCTGGACGGTCGCGACGTTCCACACGTTGTATTTCCGGAGCTGTTGATACGACTCGCGGAGCACTTTCTTGCCCGACGGCACCAAAGAGAAGCGGGCGACTTCTTCGAAGATGTTTCGCTTCCTGAGCGCACGCGGCAGGCGCATCATGTGCGAACGGGTGTAGTTCGCGATCAGGAATGCCGCGGCGGCCTTCAGCTCCTCCGCGGATTCCGGGATGTAACCGAGTTCGAAATGCGCGATCCGGCCGGTCAGCGAGACGTTGGACACGCCGTCGAACAACTCGCCGTAGCTGCCGCCGGCAGACCACTGCTCCAGCAGCGTGGCGAGGTAGCGCATTTCGTCGGCGTGCGGCCCGGCCGCCTCCGCTGACAGCAGTTCCTGAAGGTGCCCATGCTGCGGCATATCGGCGGCCATAAATTTCGAGAACACGAGATCGCGGATTTGCTGCGTGCCAGCGGCGTCCTTCGAGAACCGCACAACGTCGCCTTCGTCGCCGGTCGCGATGAACGCCGCGGCTTCGTCCGGTCGGGCCTGCTCCCACTCTCCGAACTCGAGGAACGCATCCAGCGCCGTGGCCTGCGGCCCCATCCGAGTGCGCCGATACAGATCCAGCGCAAAGGCGCGACGAGCCAGCGCCGGCACCTCGTCGGCATGCCGATTGAAATACCAGCGGGAGAAGTCCTCGTAGAGGCGGCCGATTGCATTCGCGAGCAGCGCCTGCCGGAGCTTCGTCCGGTCCTCATCCTTCGATTGGCCGACCATCAGCATGGGCAGCGCCGCTGCCGCGCTGAGATGCAGACCCGACAACGGCAGCCCCCGCGTATCGAGGTAGTTCATCGTTAGCTTGCCGTTGGCCTGGACGATGATCGGCTCTGCCTTTGGATCGACCGTCTTCACGTAGGTCGTGTAGGATTCACCTTCCTCGACGATCATCGTGTAGGCGTAGAACGGTTCCGTCTGAGTCAGAATATCGATGACGTTGACGCTCTTGCCGGAGCCGGTCGTTCCAATGACCACGGCGTTCTGTGGCGTCTGGCTGTTGCCCTCGCCGACAAAGGTCCGGCCACCGACCAGGTTGCCGTTGGGGCCTTCAAAGATGAACTCCGCCTGATCGAGGTGACCGACCGGAGTTGAACTGAAGGGGAGGATGTTGGCGACGAGGGCGTCGTCGTAATCGTGCCACAGGGAGTCGTAACGGCTGAAGGACCAGCCCGGCCAAGTGCAGTAGAAGAAATTGCGGGCCGAGGGTTCGAGGGCCGGTTCATAGGCCTGCGCCCGCTCCATGCTGGCGACCGCGGCTTTCAGCGCGGTCAGCTTGGCGCGCAGGTCCTCCCGGTTCCGGTCCCACGCGCGGATGATGTATTGGAGCCGATACGGTGAACTGTCGCCGTTGCTGTAGCGCGCGATTTTCGCGGCCTTCGTCCGCATCGCGGCGAGGAGCTTCACCTTCTTCAGGCTCTCGTAGTCGCCCTCGACGCGGCTCAGCTCCTTCTGCTCCTTCTCGATCAACTCCTCCACATCGACGGCCTCGACGTTGACGGTGATCGCGTAGTCCCGAAATCCGAGCTTGGTCAGCAGGTAGGCGAGACTCGGCCGCGTGCGTTTCGGCAGCGCCTTGAGCACGAGCATACCGTGGTAGCAGCCGTCGAGGTAGAATCCGGTGTCGGGTTTCTCCAGCGGACGGCCTTCACCGAGCCAGCAGTTTTCCTGAATCGATTTCTCAGGATCGAAGAATTCGAGGGGATCGGCGATCTTCTGTTCCGGGAGCGACGGGTTGAGGAACTCCAGGTAGTGCAGGAAGTGATCGGCATCCGTCATCGGTCGGACCTGTCCGCCGCTACCGGCAAAGAGAGCCTGCAGGAACTGCCCGATTTGGCGGAACTGCTCCGCATAGGCGCCGAGCAGGGCTTCCTGAGTGAGGCGGCCGGACTTGTCACCGAGAACGGCCGCGTCCACCGCCGTCGTGAAATACAACCGCAGGCGCTCCCGCCGCAGTGCGCCGGACTCGGCCATCCGCCAGTAACGCACGAAACGTTCGTTGCGCTGCCGCTTGCTCCACTCGTTGGTGGCGAGCTTCAACGTGTCCTCACGGTAACGCTGGAGCGGTTTCCGAAAGTCAGAATCGTTCGTCCACTGCACCTGCATACGCCAGCCGGGCTTCAGCACGGAGAGCAGCGCCACGAGGTCGGACTCGAACGCGTTGTGGTGCACCGGATCGGCCTGCTCCAGGTCCGGTGCCACTACCTCAAAGCCGCGCGAGATGTAGCCCCCACGGCGCAGGCCTTCGAACACGATCATGTCCTCGCCGAAGAATCCGTCTGCCGGTTCGCTGCGCATGGTTCAGTCCTCCCCGCGCTCCGCGAGCGCGTCTTCGAGCATTTCTTCCGTGGCCGTCAGTTCCTCCTGCAACCGCTCATAGTCGGTGCGCGCGACGACCTCGCGCTCCGGCTCCTCCGCCGGCTTTCTCTTGCCCGGCGATGCGGCAGCGATGGCGGCCTTATCCGTCGTTGCACCATCTGGCGCTGAGCCTCCCCCGGGAAACCCGGTCCGACCGCGCGACGCCGCGACCGGTCCGGAGTCCGCCGGGTTCGAGCCCGCGCTGGCCGCGGCGAAGGGATTCGCCGGCCGCCGGGCTCGCGGTCCGAATTGGAAGGCGACAACACCAGCCTCCACCAGCGCGGACTCAAAGAAGTCAGTGTCGTAATGCTCCGGCTTGTTGTTTTTCAGCGTGAACACATACGCGACGGAGAGCCCGCAGAGCACGACGCCCACCAGGAGGCAGAGCAGCAGCGATACCCCGAAGATGCCCCAGAGGAAGATGACCATCAGGATGGTCGCGCCGCCGGAGCCCAGGAGATACCAACCCGAGTTCCCGGTCATGCCGAGGAACTCACCGTTGGACTGTGCGCCCTGATTGGCGTCGTGCTCGTTGAGGTGCGTCGAGTGCATGGGACGCTGACTTTGGATCAGGGCGAGAAGGTGCCGACGTTGGAGGCCTCAATCCCCATGTTGCTCCACATCGTGCGCACGATGGCAAAGGCGAGCCCGCTCACCATGGCACCGGCAAAGGCCCATTTTGCGATGGACTGGCGGCCCATCATCATCGCGACACCCGCCGCGACGATGCCGACCGCCGCGAACGTGCCACTCAGATACATGATGATCGCATTGCCCGCTTCCGTCGCGGTGCGCAGATCGACGGCCTGGGCATGCGCCAACGTCGGCCAGGCCAGGACGGCGGCGAACCAGAGGGCCGCGCGCCGACGGTAATCGTGCGGTGAGTTCGGCCGATTGGCCGAGTAGAGGTGAAGCGCCCGCATCATCATCGCCACACCGAAGACGAACGCCACGTAGGGCGTCAGGTGGACCAGCGTTGTCATGTTTCTCTCCTGTTGCTGCCGGCGCTTGTGGGGGCCGATCCCCGCGCGGTGGTCTCCGGCGTTGCCAAGCAACGGGAGAACCGCGCTGGTTTCCAAAAGGGACAACCCCGATATTGTCGCAAGAAACTGGACCTACCGAAAAAAGGGTAGGACTACATCGGGAACCAACCGTCGGGCGTTAAACGCTGTTCGATATAACGCCGATTCCTTCTCTACGGAACGTTGTCCAAGCTAGCCGGTTTCGAGTTCGAGCTGTTGCGGAGGCTTGCGACCAAACGGATCGGGCGCGGCTTTCGTGAATCGAATCTCGACCGCGAAAGTATCCAACTCGTGCTCACGGTCTGTCGCGAGTTCCGGTTGCGCGCGAATCCTCGCCAAGGCGCGTTCCTCGATCGCGAGGAAGAGTGGCGCGAGGTTGTGCCCCCGCACGACGACCCGCCAGTCGCCGATCTCGATCTTGATCGTGTCCGGCTCCCCGTAGTCCCAGCGCGCTTCCGCGTAGTGCATCCACGGCAGGTTGCGGCGTTGGTCCTTCCCGTCGTCGAAGGTGACATGGCTCGGGTTGGCCGCCGTGTCGAAATACAGCTTCGGCTTCCGCAGGGACGAGCGTTCCGTCATGGCGTCCTCCCGTCAGCGATGCTGGACCTGAGCCCACGCACCTTGGCCATCGTTTGCTCCCACATGTGTCCGACCCGCGCCCGCACGCCACGCCGCGCGTGCGGGGCCAGGCGTTCGTCGGGCACCAAGCGGTGACGCGCCATGAACTCGGTCGCCAACTCCCGGCCCGGATCAGGCCGCGCGAGGCGCCGCAGAATCTCCGCCTTGTTGGAAAGATAGATGGCGTGCGCGCCACGATAACGGGTATTGCCCACATAGAATTGCCGCCGGGCAAGGGAGCGCATCGCAACCTCGCCGAGCACGAGCAGCGACTCTTCCGACGTGCTGCCTTGCGAGCGATACGAGGTGAGCGCGTGACCGTAGGTCCAGGCGGCGAAATGCGGCGGCAGTTCCTTGCCATCGGTGAACACGATGCGGTTGGACTCCGGATCGACGCGGGCGACCTCCTTGAAATCGCCGTTGGCAAAACCGGCGTCGTCTTCCCGGCTGCGGATCAGCAGCCGGTCACCGACCGCCACCGGGAGCGATTGCGCGCGTCCTACGTCGAACGCCGCGCGCTGCTTGCGGGTGATCTTTGCCTCGCGTCCCTTCGGTCCACGCACCCGCAAGCCGTCCGGCAGCACCGCGACCACTTCAGCCGCGACCCCGCGCTTGAAGAAGCGCGTGTCACGGGCGAAAAGCAGGCGGTCGCCCACGCGGTATTGGTCCCAATGGATCTTTTGCTCGTCGGTCCACGTCAGCGGCTTCACCGCTCCGCGCACGACTTCCGTGGCTCCGAGGAGCCCGGCTTGGCGCAGCGCGGGCCGGACTTCCGCGTTGAAGCGCTCGATCTCGTCCCAGAACGGAATCACGACCAACGTCTCGATTCCACGAAGGCGGTTCTGCACGTAGTGCTCCGAAGCCCGAGAAAACAAAGCGTGATCGTCGGACGCTTCGCGGATCAGGCCGCGTCGGTCGGCAAAGTCGAAAGCCTCCGCCACTGCGCCGGTCGCGAGGAGTCGGCTGAATCGGCGGTCGGATTCGTTCCGTTGCCGCAGCACCTCCGAGAGGCGCACCACGGGGATGCCGGCATGACGGATCACGTTGCGCAGGGCATCGCCGCGCTGGACGCTGTAGTGCTGCTTGGTGTCGCCGACCAGCAGCAGCCGGGCGCGCACGTCGCTGGCCAGCCGTGTGAGTTGATCGAGTTGCTGCGTGGAGAGCAGCCCGGCCTCATCGACCAGGATCACGCGGCCCGCCGCTTCGCGCTGCATCGCTTCGCTGACCAGAAAGCGCTGCACGGTATCGGCCGCGGCGAGCCCGCTCGACGCCAGCGCATCACGGGCGCGGGTCGTCGGAGCCAGCGGCACAAACCGTCCGCCCCCGGCGGCGAGGTGCGCGGCCTCGACCGCCGCGAGCACCGTCGTCTTTCCGGTGCCGGCATCGCCGATCAACACGCTCACGAAGTCGCGATTCTCCAGGAGCGCCGTGGCGGCCGTGCGCTGACCGGCGGTGAGCGCCACCGGTAGCACGCACGGGTCGCCCAGCGCGAACCGCTGGTTTCGCCCGAACTCCACGCGCTGCACGGCTGCTTCTTCCTCTCGCCGGATCGGCCGGAGGCTCATCTCGCCTTCCTTGCGGATGGCGTCGGGATGCGCTTCCAGGGCCGACCGTAGTTCGCGCCAGCGAAAGAAATCGGGATGCAGTTCCAACGCCGCGCCGAGAACGTCGCCTTCGCGGACGACGCTGCTGCGCTCGTAGACGTGGCGCAGCGCGGCCTCGAGGACCGATTGCACGGTGCCATAGGACCATTGCTGGCTAGGCGTCTGCGTTCGCGCAGCCCGCACCAGTTCTTCTAAGGAGCGCGTTTCCTCGGAGCTGAGTTCGGCGCGTTGGCGGGCCTTGACCTCCGGCGTGGAGATTTCGGTCAGCTTGTCCTCCCGTGACTCCCGCACCAGCACCTCGACCTCGCGCTTCGTCGGCTTGCGGCCCTTCGCGGCGGCGAACTCTTCCGCCAGTCGCTGCACCTGCCGGGTGCGTTTCGAGAAACGCTCGCGCAGGTGTTCGACGCCCCGCACGGCGAAGCCCTTTGAGTTCATCTCATGCGTTTCGTAGCCGAGCGCCCGCAGCCGGGCCGCCAGCTCGCGATACATGACTTGCCGAAGGTAAGCCGATGCCCGGAGCATCTCGACCGGTTGCAGGGCCAGCCACTCGTTCCGTGCGGCGTCCCAGGTCGCGTTGGCGAGCACCGCGTGCCCGTGCAACTGCGGATCGAGTTCGCGGCTCGCATCGTGAAAGAAAAGCGCCCCGACCATGTTTCCCGTCAGCCGATAGGCCTCGGTCCCGGCGGCCTCGCCGCGGCGTTCCCTGACGGCGGCGAAGCGTTCCATTTCGGCCAGCGCGGTTTTGACGGACTCGTGAAATGCGTCCCGCACCCGCTCGTCGCCGCCGACCATCGCGAGCACGCTCACGTCCTTCGGTGCGGACAACTGAACATCGAAGAACGCCACGCGGTTGGCCTGATCGCGGGCCGTCAGCGGTTCGCCCGTTTGCGGGTGCCGGTTTTCGCGCAGGGCCTCGAAGGGCTTGTCCGTCACCGGCCCGGTGAGCCCGAGCGCACGAGCACCTTCGCCGATCCATTCGCCTTGCACAGCCTTCTCGCCCTCCGACCAGTAATCGTTCTTTCGCAGGTGATGTGAAAGGTAGTTGGCCCCGTTGCGAATGACTCCGACCGTGATCATGCCATCATCACGTCCGAACCCAGGCGCGTCCTCAACGGAGCGGCCCTCCCGAGTCCGGGGTAGCGGTCCTACCGGGGAACCGGTAGCTGGTTCATCGTAGGCGGGAGTCAGCGGCTACGATCAGCCGGGTTGGTCGGCGAAAATCCCCCGCGCTTTTTTGGCCACAGACGCAATACCCTAACGAGTTCGTTGGGTTCGGGCCAGACCGGCTGGGCCAGGCGGGGAGGCGACGCGCGGGGCGCACCGAACTACCCTTTTTTCGGTAGGGTCGCCTTCTCGCGCGGGAGGCCCAACGGAGCTTCGTTGATGTCAGAGAATGACGATGAAAACGCTCCCGGCACCCGACGTTTTGATCCGCACCTGGCTACATGATCCGCACGCCATTACGGTCGCCGCCTTCGCGATTTCCGGGGCATTTTTCAGCGTCGCGGCGTGGCAGATTCAACGGAATCTGCGGCATAACGAGCCCGGCTTGCGCCTCCCGCTGGCCCTGCCGTTTGCGCTGACGATCTCCGCTTTTGGCCTGTTCGCCGCGAATCGCCTGCCGTTTCCCTGGAGCCTGATGGCCGGCGGGATCGTCGTTCTGCTTTCCGGCGGCCTGTTCTACTTCGCCGACCATCGCCGCTTCGTGCGCGATCCGCAGGGCCAGACAGTCGCGGACCGGTGGGCCATCGTGCTGAGTTTTGCCGGGTTTCGTTGGACTCGCGACAAGGCCAACCGGCACTTCTTTTTCTCCGGCGACACCGGTTCCGGGAAGACCTCTGGTATGAACGCCCTGCTCGCCGACCTGGTGAAACGCAACCCGACCCTCGGCGGCGTGGTCATGGCCAACAAGGGCGACGAATGGTTCTACTTGGAGTGGCTCGCGAAGAAATATGGCCGGCAAAACGACATCATCCGTCTCCGCCCGCGTCTGGTGGGAGAGCCGGGCAAGGTGGCGCATCGTCTGAACGTCACGGGCGATGCCCGGTTGCCGTTCACAACCCGGGCGCGAATCTTGGTCGATACGGCCGCCGCCTTGAACCCGCGGGACGAGAAGGGCTTCTTCAAGGTAAAGGGCGCCGCCCATATTGGCCGTGCGTTCGAGTTGCTTGCGGACATCGGTCGCCCCGTCACGGCGACCCACGCCTACGACCTTCTGACCTCGGAGCGGGAATTGAAAGCGGCGCTGGAGAAACTCACGGAGTTGGAGCCGACCGAACGCCGTATCCGCCTCGCCGAGACCTTGGAGCAGACTTACCTGAAACATGAGGCGAAGGAGCAGCGGGCCGGCGAGATCGGCACCTCCCAGAACTACCTCGAATATCTCGGCACTGCCGAAATCGCTGAAATTTTCAGCTCCAACGAGCCCGACACCTGCACCATGGCCGACGTGGATAAGGGCAAGATCTTCTGCATCGACGTGCCCCAGGACTACACCACGGAGCGGCAGTATGTATTCACCGTCATCAAGCTTCTCCTCTACCGGCACGCCCTCCGGCGCTATGCGTTACCCCCGTGGCAGAAGTATGCCCTGAACCAGCTCGTTTACGTCGGCGATGAGTTTCAGAACGCCATCACCGCCAGCCACGACGGCACCAGCGATTTCAACGTCATCGACCGGCTCCGCGACTGCATGCTCATGCTGGTGGTGTCCGCCCAGGCGTTCGAGTCGCTGATTCCGCCTCAAACCAAGGAACAAGCCGAGGTTCTGGCTCTCAATCTTAAGAACCTCGTGATGTATCGGGCCGCGTCCGAGGCCGACGCTCTCCGGTGTGCGAATGCGCTGGGCAAACAGTGGATTGAGCGTGCCACGCGGACCGTGCATTTGGACCATACGGCCCACACGTATCAGCGGGTGGAGGAGTATCGGATCAAGCCGCACGAGTTCCGGAGCCTGTCCGACCACACCGCCGTGGTGCGTCATTGCACGAACGGTTTCAAAAAAGTCTCCCTCCGGCCGCGCTAATCCCCTATAATTGAATTTCGTTCGATGAACCCCGAAAAGAGCCCAGAACTCACCGTCCAAACCCTGCTCGCCCTCCGCAAGGAAGACGACGCCGTCCGGCTCATCACTGAGCGACTCCGGGTGAAGGAAATGGGGCCGGCCGACCACATCCGCACCAAGCACGAGGTGAAGGCGTTCGTGGAATCAGGCGATATGGAATTGGCGGAGCAGCTCATGAAGCGAACCAAGGAACGCCTGACCGTTCAGCAAACGACAGCGCTAAAGGTTTCTGAGCGGCACGGGCAGCGGATATAGAGTGGCAGTGTCTGGCAGGCCAAAGCCGGTCTTGCCCCGTGCCAACGAGCAGCTTACGACTCAAGCCATGAGTCTGCTCAATGCGCTAAACACAATCCTTTCAAAGCTGGAGAAGGATGAATTCGCTAATGAGCAGGCAATTAAGCAAGGTGTTGTCCTCAGAATTCTCACCCACCTTGGCTGGGATTCCTTCGAGCCCACGGTGGTTTGGCCGGAATACAGCGTGCCGCCCCGTCGCGTGGACTACGCGCTTTGCCATCCTGCCAAGAAACCTGCGGTATTCATCGAGGTAAAGCAGCCCGGACAAACTGACGCCGCCGATAAACAGCTTTTCGAGTATGCGTTTCACGAGGGTGTCCCGCTCGCCGTTTTGACCGATGGCCAGACCTGGAGCTTTTACCTGCCCAGCGGCCAGGGCAGCTACGACGACCGTCGAGTTTACCGCCTTGATTTGCTGGAAAGAAAGCCCGAGGAAGCCGTCGAGAAACTAGAGCGTTATTTACAGCAGTCGCGCATCGCGTCAGGTGCTGCCTTCGACGCCGCTCAATCAGACTATAAGAGCCGTTCGCGCCAACAACAGGCGAAGGCCGTTATTCCCGAAGCATGGAAGGAGCTGATTGACGCCGAAGACTCACGGTTACTTGACCTCCTTTCGGAAGCAACGGAGCGCCGTGGTGGCGTTCAACCCGCGCGTGCCGATCTCACCGATTTCCTCAGCCGTATTCGCTTTGCTCCCACGGTCACGCAGCTTGGAGTTGCTCCGACGCGAGTAGCCCCAGCAACGCCAGTCCCTTCAAATTCGTCCGCAATCTCAGAGCGCTCCGGGAGCACCCCGGGGGGCAGTTGGTTTCGACTTGATGGCAAAACTTATCAGGTGCGCACCGCCAAAGAAGTGGTTCTGGGGGTGCTCCGTGAATTGGAAAGCCGGCAGCCTGGATTTCTTGAGCGCTGCTCGCGTCACGAGGAAAATCAAGGCCGCACGCGTAGCTACATCGGACGGACGGCGGAGGAGCTTTATCCGGGACGCCCTGATTTTGCGCAGGACGGCGACATGCACGCTCAGATTGTTCCCGGTTGGCTGCTCATGACAAATTTCAGCAATCAGGTGAAACGCAGCGTCCTGGCGCTGGCGGCTCAGGTTGCCGGGATAAGATTACGCGAGGGCGAGGACTATTCGCTCTGAGCAGGGTAAATATCGTATGGCTCCTGCACAAAGCCCTAACAGCGCGCCCCAATTCACCGGCATTTCGGACCACCACGCCTGCTATTTTGCTCACGAATTAACCCGCCACGCCGCGCAAGGGATCGACCAGCTCTCCGCTTCTCTTTTCGATGCAGCCGTTGATCTGAATCCGCATCAGATCGAGGCGGCGCTCTATTTCTTCCGTTCCCCCACCGTCAAAGGAGTGCTCCTCGCCGACGAGGTTGGCTTGGGCAAGACCATCGAAGCCAGCCTCATTCTTGGTCAGCTCTGGGCAGAGAAAAAGCGGCGCTTACTCATCGTGTGCCCGGCCTCACTCCGCAAACAGTGGAGTCTGGAACTTCGAGAGAAATTTAACCTTCCTTCTTTCATCCTCGATGCCCGCTCTTACGCGCTCGACCTAAAAGCCGGCAATCCGACGCCAGTCGACCGCGACGCCATTGTCATCGTATCATATCAATACGCCCGCAAGATCGAGGATCAACTCCGCGCCATCCCTTGGGACGTGGCCGTCATCGACGAGGCTCATAAGCTTCGCGGCTGCTACCGTCCAAAAAACCGCCTCGGTCAGTCCATTCTCCGGTCCTTAGGTGGCGTTCGCAAAATCCTGCTCTCCGCCACGCCGCTCCAAAACTCAATCCTCGAACTTTACGGACTCTCAAAGCTCATCGACGACGACCTCTTCGGCGACTTGGCCACGTTTCGGACACGCTACGCAGGCAGGGACGCAGACACCGAGGAGCTACGCCTTCGCCTTACGGCGTGGTCTAAGCGAACGCTGCGTAGCCAAGTTCTCGAATACATCCGTTACACCGAACGAAAACCCATCACCGTCCCATTCAAGCCTGCCGAGAACGAGCAAAAGCTCTACGAGGCCGTCTCCACCTTTCTCCAGCGCACGGATTCCTACGCCCTGCCGCAGCGCCAGCGCGAACTCACCACTTTAGTCATTCGCAAGCTCCTCGCCTCGTCCAGCTACGCCGTTGCGGGCACGCTCGATACCATTCGCCAACGTCTGGTGGATCTTCGAAAGGGTCTCGATGCTCCGCCCGATCTCGCCGAGCAGCTTGTGGCCGACGACGACCTTTCCGACGACTACCTCGACGAGGCTGAGGAACTCGCCTCTGATGAACTGCTCACGGCCGAGGGCGAGGAGCGTCCCGATCAACCTCCGGCATCCGGCGACGCCCCCATTTCCGCCGACACCGCTCCCGCACCTTCAGTTCCAGCCAGCGTTCCTCCGGCGATCCCTCTCGCCCCCTCCGAGGCCACGCCCGCGCCGGCATCCGGCATCGACCGCCAGAGGCTCGACGCCGAGATTGCCGATCTCGACCATCTCATCACGTGGGCGCGTTCTGTTCAGCTCGACGAAAAGACCCGCGCTCTCGTCACCGCGCTGCGCCTCGGTTTCGAACAACTTGCTGCTTCCGGCGCACGGCGGAAGGCCGTCATTTTCACCGAGTCTCGCCGCACTCAAGAATACCTGAAGCGCTTCCTTGAAGCCACTGGCTACCTCGGCAAGGTCATTCTCTTCAACGGCTCCCTCGGCGGTCCCGAAGAGCAGGCAATCTACGAGAGATGGGAGGCGGTCAACCGCCCGCTCGGGCGCCTTTCCGGCTCGCGTGTGGCCGATAAACGTCAGGCCATTCTCGAATACTTCCGCGACGCCGGCGAGATCTTGCTCGCCACCGAAAGTGCCGCCGAGGGCGTGAACCTCCAGTTCTGCTCGCTCGTAATCAACTACGACCTTCCGTGGAATCCTCAGCGCGTCGAGCAGCGCATCGGTCGCTGTCACCGCTACGGTCAGACGCACGACGTCGTTGTCATCAACTTCCTGAATCAGGCCAACGCTGCCGACCAGCGCGTTTTGGAAATCCTGACTGAGAAATTCCAACTCTTCCGCGGCGTCTTCGGTGCTTCCGACGAGGTGCTCGGTAGCATCGAGTCAGGCATAGATTTCGAGAAGCGCGTCCTCCGTATCTACCAGGACTGCCGCTCGCCGGCCGAGATCGATGCCGCCTTCAAACGCCTCCGCGAGGAGATGGATGCCTCCATTCAGTCGCGTATGGCCACCACGCGCAAAGAAGTGCTCGAACATTTCGACGAGGACGTTGCTCTCCGCCTTCGCGATTCGCTCACAGCAGCCGAGGAACGCCTCGATCGCGTCTCACGCGCCTTCTGGCGCACCAGCCGCCATCTTTTACGCGACAACGCCGCCTTCGACGAGGCCGCCCACACTTTCCGCCTCACTGCCTCGCCCATCGCCGGCCTTCAGCCTGGACCCTACCACCTTGTCGCCAAGCCTCCACGTGACCGCGGCGACGCCGATACCACGCCAGCCGTCTCGCCCGACTTTATCTACCGCCTTACCCATCCGCTCGGCGATTGGGTGCTTACCCAGGGCAAGGCTCTCGCTCCACGTCCCGTCGCCATCACTTTTGATGTCACCGGCTACGGGGCGCGCCTTGCGGCCGTCGAGCCGTTGCGTGGTCGCTCCGGCTGGCTCATGCTCCAAAAGCTCGCGATCCAGTCGCTTGGCATCGAAGAGCATCTTCTCTTCAGCGGCTTCGACGACGCCGGGTCAGCTCTCGACCAAGAGTCGCTCGAGAAACTCTTCCACTGCGATCTCGCTCTAGGCACCGCGCCCGAGCCCATCGATCCGCCGCCCGCCGTCTCCGAGCGTCTCGCCCGCGAGGCCCGTCGCCACGCCGAAGCCACGCTCAGCGCGTCGCTGGAACGCAATAATGCCTTCTTCCGCGAGGAGCGCGACAAATTGGAAAAGTGGGCCGAAGATGCGCTGGCCGGTGCTGAACGCGCCCTGTCTGATACCAAGGAGCAAATCAAGGCACTCACGCGGCAGGCCCGCACCGCCCCGACCACCGAAGCGCAGCACGAAATCCAGCAGCGGATCGCGGAGCTGGAGAAAAAGAAACGTCGCCAGCGTCAGCAGATTTTCGATGTGGAAGACGAAATCCTTGGGCGGCGGGACACCCTCATCGGGGATCTGGAGAAGCGTCTGGCGCAAAAGACATCTACCAACCTGCTTTTCGTGCTTCGCTGGTCCGTCGTTTAGCCCATGCACCTCATCCTAAGCCACCGCTCCGAGAAGGGAGGATTTCGCAGTCCGCTACGGGCCGCACACAAGGCTGCGATGGAAGTGACTAAACACGTCCAAGCCGCCGTTGCCTACGTCTCAACCATTCAGAACCCGGTCATTGCTGATTGTGACCGTCTCGGCATTCGCTGGCAGGTGTGGTCTCGCCACGACGAGAGTCTGCCGACCTCGCTGCCCGTGTTGGAATGGGCGTGTCGTCGGATGAAGGCGAACGGTAACCTTACATGGCGTTTGGTCAGCTCCTACTATCACCCGAAGGTAATTTGGTGGCACGGTTACGGCGTCTATATTGGGTCGGCCAATCTCACCGACGCCGCATGGAACTCCAACTGCGAAGCTGGAGTGGTAATTTTGGAAGCCGACCTCGACGCGGAGGAGCTGCGCCAGCCGTTGGAGGATTTTTTCGCCGACATTGAATCCCAGTCGGTAGCGCTCACAGACGAGGTGTATCATCAGGCCGAGCGCCTTCGCGATGCGCACAACGAGATGGAGGCCATTCGGCGAAAAATTGCCGCCGAATTTGCCGAGACCGATGCCGGCAAGATGCTCGCCAAGAAGTCGCTGGCCGATGTTACGAAAAAACCAGCGGCGGGCGCTCGGAAGACACGTTTCCTCAAAGAGTGGAGCGACACGCTCAATCATCTGCTCCTGATTCAGAACCGGCTGACACAGCCCGGCAATCGACCCAGCTGGGTGCCGGAAGACGTCTCTCCTGGCATTCATACCGACCAGTTCCTGCATGCTTATTACTACACGCAGGTCCGCGAGGGACATGCCTATCCCGTTGAGAAATTCTATGAGGCTCACCGCCTCAATCCCGATGCGGCCTTAAACAAGGCCATCGCATGGTGGCGCAGCACGACGCGGGCTCCCAGCTCCGAAGATCTGGTGTTTCGCGATTGGGCGCCTGTTCATCGCGAATTGCTCAAGCCTGAGCGCCTCGCGAACATGACCGAAGCCGAATTCGTTCGCGTTGCCCGACGTGTTCATGCAACGAACAACTTCGCCAAACGGCAACGTCGCGAGGATGTCCTCGACGAAGATGAGGTGGAAGACGCCACGACAGATGCGAAATGCGACCTGTTTTGCCAACAGCTCTACTACCGGCAGAACCTGCTGACCTGGCAGCCGCCGAAGCTGCTAAACCATCTGCTCTTTGGCGGTCCCGTGGGTGAGGTCCCGGCGCGACTATACGACTGTATCCGTGCCCCCTACAAAATCGCGGGTTTGGACCTTAGCTCCTTGGGCGAACTGGTCGGGTGGGGCTTGCCCAACAACTACCCGCCGAGGAATGACCGCACGAACAAGGCGCTCCGCGCTCTTGGGTTCGACGTGCATGTTCGAAGCCCCAATCGCGAGGAAAGTTAGGCCATTCGGACTTCCCTTGACCGGGTCCCGCTGCATAGGCTGGCGGTCATGCCCGAAGCCCCAGCCAACCCGCCCGCCAGCCCTGCTTTCCTGAAGCTCGTTGCCAAGCTCCGCGAGGTTTTCCAGATCGACCAGCCCGATCTCGACTTCGGCATCTACCGCATCATCAACGCCCGCGCTGCCGAAATCGGCGACTACCTCGAAAACAAGCTTCGCGCCAAGGTGGATGCCGCGCTCGCTTCCGGTCAGCAGGCGGGCGTTGAGGACCTAAAGCGCGAACTTGCCGCGGCAGAACAGCAGGCACGTGACCTCGGGGCAGACCCGGCCACCCTGCCCAAGGTCAAAGACCTCCGGTCTCGCATTACCGCCCAGTCCGGTGGAGCCGCCGAGCATCGCGACGCCGTCTTCTCGCACCTTCTTGCCTTCTTCTCCCGCTACTACGACCGCGGCGACTTCATCAGCCAGCGCCGCTACAAGGGCGACACCTACGCTATCCCTTACTCCGGCGAAGAGGTTGTTCTCCACTGGGCCAACAAAGACCAATACTACACCAAGAGCGGCGAAAATTTCACCAACTACACCTTCTCCCTCGCCGATGGTCGCCGGGTTCATTTCCGGCTCGCTGCTGCCGATACTGCCAAGGACGACCGGAAGGACAACGACCTCGAGCGCCGCTTCCGCCTGATTGAGCCGCGCACTATCACCCGGCTCCGCGACGAAGGCGAGGAGGTGCAGGAGCAACAGGTTCCCATTGTTGAAGTCGCCGCTACTTCCGCTACCGCGGCCGAGCTGATCCTCTGGTTCGAATACGTGCCGCTGCCCAAGAAGGGAGACAGTCAAGAGACGTTAAACACCCGCGCTCGCGACACCGTGCTCGCCGATGCCGCGGTGAAAGCCCGCTGGCTTGACCTCGCCCAGCGCAAGCCGACCGAGAAAAACCCGCAGCGCACCCTGCTCGACAAGCAGCTCGAAGACTACACGCAGAAAAACAAGGCCGACTACTTTATCCACAAGAACCTCGGCGGCTTCCTACGCCGTGAGCTGGATTTCTATATTAAAAACGAGGTCATGCACCTCGATGACGTGCAGAATGCGGCGTCGTTCGCTGACATCGAGAAGAGCCTGCGGATGGTCCAGTGCCTCCGCGCCATTGCCCTCGACCTCATTACGTTCCTTGCCCAGCTTGAAGACTTTCAGAAGAAACTCTGGCTAAAAAAGAAGTTCGTCGTCGAGGCGCACTACTGCATTACTCTCGACCGGATTTTTAAGCTCGGAGAAGACTTGGACGCGAAGGACAGCACGCGATCCGGTGTCTTGACAGAGCGTGATTGGCTAGTCGCCCAAATCGCCGCCAACGAGAAACAAATCGCCGCGTGGATCGATCTCGGGTTGGTCAAGAATGCTGATTGCGAACCTGTGGTCGCCAGCGACGCCCCTCTTTTTGCACATACCCAGACCGTCGTGGAACGCCTTCGCGCCAATCCCTTTTTGATGGTCGATACCCAGTGGTTTTCACCTGATTTCAAATACAGACTACTTGCTCAGATCCATGATTTAGACGCTCAGTGTGATGGACTACTTGGTCATTCAGAGAATTTCCAGGCACTGAGGTTGCTTCAGGAGCGTTATAGTGGGGAGATCAAGTGCACTTATATCGATCCTCCCTACAATCGAGGCGGTGACGACTTCCTCTACAAGGATGGCTTTCCCCATGCGTCATGGCTTTCGATGATGTCGGACAGACTTGCGGCAGCACGTCCGTTACTTAGCAAACTCGGAACTATCTTCTCCAGCATCGACGAGAACGAGCAGCAGAATCTCAGCCACGCGCTAGCTAAAGCTTTTGGGGCATCCAACCGTGTTGAAGAATTGATTTGGGCGCAAAACACGACGCACAGCCAATCGCCGACATACTCGACCAATCACGAATATGTCCAAGCCTTCGCGAAGGATTTGGAATCAGCGAAACGCGATCCTTCGCTATTTAGAGAACCGAAACCCGGCTACTACGAAATCTCGGATTTGATCGTCCGTCTTAATCCAAGTTATCCCAGCATAAAGGAAGTAGAGAAGCAGATTTCCGATGTCATGCGAAGGCACTTGGATGAGTATAAGACTGAGTTGAATGAAGCGGGAGCTGAATATAACGATGAGACGAAAAAGCAGGATCCTTGGCGTGGGATATACCCCTACTCCAACGCGGAGTATCGCGACAAAAGCGGCAATTTGGTCAAAGAGACTGAAGCTAAAAATCTTGAGGCAAAACTCGTTGTTTGGCGGGAGTCCGATTCATCTGCTCCTGCTGGCAAGCAGTCGCCAACAATCAATGATCCGGAACATGAGAACTTTCGCTTTTACAAGCCCCTGCATCCGGTCACGAGGAAGCCGTGTCCCCACCCGAAAAGCGGGTGGCGTTTTCCACAGCGCCCCACCGGCAAAGGGAGAGAGAGCTTCGACGCACTTTGCGCCGTAGATCGGGTGGTATGGGGCGAAGACGAGAACAAGGTCCCTCAGTTCAAGCGATTCCTACACGAGGTTGAAACGAACGTCGCCAAATCAGTCTTTCACGACTACTCCGATGGAGAAAAGCAGGTGGCCGCGCTTTTTGGGCGGTCCGGAATTTTTTCCAGCCCGAAACCTACGTCGCTAGTAGCTCGGTTTGTCCGGCAAACCTGCCTCCCAAACGATACGCTACTCGATTTTTTTGCGGGCTCTGGAACATCCGGACATGCAATTATCGATTTGAACCGCCAAGGTAAAGAAAACCGTCGGTTCATATTGGTGGAATCGGGTGCGCACTTTGATACAATACTTAAGCTGAGAATCCAGAAGGCAGTTTACTCACGTGATTGGGCCGCTGGCCGCCCCGTCAGTGCCGACACGGGCCTTTCCCACTGTTTCAAATACTTCCGCCTAGAATCCTACGAGGACACTCTCAACAACCTCGCGTTGAAGCGTCCTGACGGCCTGCTCGACCTCTTCGATCCTTCAGGCAAGGAGGACTACCTGCTTCACTACATGCTTAACGTCGAGAGCCAGTCGTCCCTGCTCTCCGTCGGAGATTTCAAGAAGCCGTTCGACTACAGATTGCGTATCGCCACCGATTCCGCCGGGGCCTGCCAAACTCGTTCCGTTGATCTCGTCGAAACGTTCAACTACTTGCTCGGACTGCGCGTCGAGCACCTCGATGCCAAGTTCGATCTCGGCTACGTTCTAGTCTCCGGAAAACTGCCTGACGGCCAAACCTGCCTCATTATCTGGCGCGATTGCGAAAAGCTCGATTACGAGGCTACGTCCAAATTCCTCGAACGGCACAAGATCACGCCCAACGACAACGAATACGACGTGGTCTACATCAACGGCGATCACAACATCCCCACCATCACCCAAGCCACTGAGGCCGAAGGCGGGCTCACCCGCCAACTCACTCTCCGCCAAATCGAGCCAGAATTCATCGCCCGCATGTTCGCCGGCGAGGAGGCATAAGGCATGGCGCGCGCTTCCGCTAGATCCACCGCCAATTCTGGCCGGACGAAGGCCCGTCCCCGTAGTTTCCACCAGGACTTGGTGCTCAACCGCTGGCTGCTTGGGTTTTTCAACGGCGACTCTCTAGGTAGACTCAAGGAGCGCTTAGGGGAGGACCGCTGGGAGGGCCTGCACGATGATGGCCAGACGCTGTTTTTCCACCAGCTTACCGCCAACCTCTTTAACATCGACCGCATCGATGAAACCACCTTGCGGCGTTACGACCTGTCCATTGTCCGCCACTGGCAGACTATCACAGTGGCACGCAACAAACGCGAGGGCCACGTCCTTCATCTCAAGTATTTCCAATACCTCTCGCTCCTCTTCACCGAGATCTACCTCGATTGGTATTTCAGTCGGCGCCAGCAGCTCTTGGACGGACTCAACGAGGCGCTGGCGGCCTTTCATGCCGACCAAACCGAGGTTCGCTTCGAACCCTTTACGGCCGACGACCTGAGTCGCCTCGCCTTCTGGAACGCCACCGGCAGCGGCAAGACCCTGCTCCTTCACGTAAACATCCTCCAATATCTGGAGCACTACCAGGCTGGAAGGAAGGGAGTGCTGCCGGACAAGATTATCCTCCTCACGCCCAACGAAGGCCTGTCCACCCAGCACCTAGGCGAAGCGCAACTTTCGGGCTTCGGTCTCGTGGGCTACTTCGAAAAGGATAAATCCCGGGCGCTCAAAGGCACCATCGAGATCATCGACATCAACAAGCTCGCCGACGAGATGGGCGACAAGACGGTCGCGGTTGAAGCATTCGAAGGCGACAATCTCGTGCTCGTAGACGAAGGCCACCGCGGCACCGGAAAGAATGCTGACGCTTGGATGCGACGCCGGAAAGGTATCATCAGCCGGGGCTTCGCCTTCGAGTATTCTGCCACCTTCGGACAGGCCGTAGGCAAGGGCCACACCGTCGCGAGCGCGGAGGACGAGCTCAGAAAAACCAAGGCGAAGACACTCTTCGGCACCACCAGTCTCAAGAAGCTCGACGACGACCAGCGATCCCAGCTCACGCTGTCCGCCGACGAACGAGAGCGTGCTCGCGCCATGGCCATGCGCGAAATCTACGCGAAGTGCACGGCCTTCGATTACTCCTACAAGTTTTTCTACGAAGACGGCTACGGGAAGGA
This sequence comes from Opitutaceae bacterium, assembly GCA_965227745.1. Classification (GTDB taxonomy): domain Bacteria; phylum Verrucomicrobiota; class Verrucomicrobiia; order Opitutales; family Opitutaceae; genus GAS368. Next base: position 4,085,531 of record OZ245769.1, read on the forward strand.
GTTCCTGATTCTTAATCTGCCCGACGCGACTGACGAAGACCGCGTCGCTCTCTACTTCACCGCCTGCTTGCTCAGCTTTTACCAGCAGATGCGGCTGTGGGAAACGCAGCGGGTGGCGCTGGCTGACTACAACATCGAGAAACCGCTTTGGGTCTTCGTCGGCAACAAGGTCAGCGACGACGACTCCGACATCCTCACGGTTGTCCGTTTCCTCGCCGACTTTCTCAACCACAGTGCCCGGACACTCACCTGGATTGCGGATCTGGTTGCTGACCGGGCGCAGATCATCGACGAGCGCACCAAGCGAAACATCTTCGATAAGCGCTTTCTCCCTCTCATGGGCGAAAGCGCAGACGCAATCTATGCCGACATTCTCAAGCGCCTGTTCAACGCCAACGGCGCGCAGCGCCTGAAGCTCGTCAACGTCAAGAACAGCAAGGGCGAGCTGGCACTCCGCGTCGGCGACGCAAACCCCTTTGGGTTGATCAATATCGGTGACGACTCGGGATTCTTCACCCTAGCTGAGGAACAACGCGGCGAAGCCTTCGACTTGGAAGAAGATAGCTTTGGTGGCGCTCTTTTCAGCACCATTAACGCCAAGGAAAGCCGGCTCAATGTGCTCATCGGCTCGCGCAAGTTCACCGAGGGCTGGAGCAGCTGGCGCGTCTCGACGATGGGCCTGCTCAACATGGGTCAGGGCGAGGGCTCGCAGATCATTCAGCTCTTTGGCCGCGGCGTGCGCCTGAAAGGGCGCGGCTTCTCCCTCAAACGAACCCCCAAGAGCGAGCTGCCGAAGGGGCTCAATCTGGAGAAACTGGAGACCCTGAATATTTTTGGTGTTCGCGCCGACTACATGGCGAAATTCAAGGACTACCTCCGCGAAGAGGGCATCACGCCCACCGACGAGATCATCGAACTCGATTTCCCGACCCGCACCAATCTCCCGGCCAAGTCACTCAAAACCCTGCGGTTGAAAGACGGCTACAAGGACAACCAGAAGCTTGGCTTCAAACGCATCCACTTCCCATCGCTCTACGAGGTGCCTGCGGCCTTCATCGACCCCGAAACCGGGCGGCCGAAAATCAAACCGCCTCATGTGGTCGTCGACCTCTATCCCCGCATCCAGGCTCTCGCCAGTGGTGAAGCCCGAGGTGCGGCAAAACCAAAAGACGCTCGCGAGACCGGGAAGCTTTCGTCGCAGGCCCTTTGTTTCTTCGATTGGAACCGCGTCTTCCTCGCCGTCCAAGAACACAAGCTCCTCAGCAGTTGGAGTAACTTGCGCGTGGACCGCGACCGCCTCAAGGCCTTCTGCCTCGGTGATACGAGCTGGTATACCCTTTATGTTCCGGCCTCGGAGTTGGTGATTCGGCGCCTGGAGGATCTGCGACGGCAGGAGGACATCCTGATTCAGCTGCTGACTGACTACACCGAGCGTTTTTACCAATCGCTCAAGGCCGCTTACGAAGGGCAGTTCTACGAGGTCATTCCGCTCCACGACGACCACGGCTCCATTCTCAAGCTCTACCACTTCGAGATCGAGGATTCCGACGACGGCAACACCTACCTTCAGCGCTTACAAGCGCTCCAAGAAATTGTCGCTGCCGGCAAAATTGGCGAAGCCGGGAAGTGGACGGCCAACCAAATGGTCGCGATCTGCTTCGACCGACACCTGTTCTATCCTTTGCTTCACTTAGAGGCTCCAGACGCACTGCCGTTGAAAATGCGGCCGCTCGCCTTCGATGGTGACAGCGAGGTTCGCTTCGTTCGCGATTTGGAGGCATTCTATCGGTCCGAAGCTGGCAAAAAGGCCATCGGCAGCCGGAGCCTCTACCTGCTCCGTAACGCTGCGACCAAAGACAAGGGCATCGGCTTCGCAACGGCGGGTAACTTCTATCCCGACTTCTTGCTTTGGCTGGTCGATGACACCACCGGAAAGCAGTGGCTTAGCTTTGTCGACCCGAAGGGTATCCGAAACGTGGACCTCGACCACCCGAAGCTCCGCCTCTACCGCGAGATCAAGAATGTGGAGAAGCAGCTCAACGACCCGAACCTCACTCTCAACGCGTTCATTCTCTCGGGCACGCCGTTTAATGACATTCTCAACCTCGGCGGCAAAGTCACCCAATCCGACCTAGAAGACCGGCACGTGCTCTTCATGGATACCGGCAAAGACGCCTATCTGAGTGCGCTGATTGCAGCCGTATCGTAAGGACGCCTATTCAAGGACCGGAGCCTGGCGCAGTTGGTTGGCCAGCAATTCCGAGTTCGGTAAAGTCTTTCCGCCGGCATCCGTGCCCAACTTGAGTAGCCGTTCGCCGCTGGGCCTGACCGAGCGATCGTAACTTCCCACGGCGTCGTTGTAGGCACTGCTCGCACGCTCCAGCCCTGCGCCAATAGTCACAAAGTGCTTGGCGAAGGTCGCGACCCGCGAGAACAACTCGCTCGCGGCTTCGGCGATCTCTTTGGCGTTCATGGTTTGCTCATGCTGCTGCCAACTGATGCTTACCGACCTCAGCAGGGCGATCAGCGATGCGGGAGTGGCAAGTAGTATGCGGCGCTGCGCAGCCCAAACAATGAGTTCGCTGTCTCCTTCAAGCGCGGCGCTGAAAAGCGACTCTGCCGGGAGGAACAACACGACATGGTCCAGCGATTTTTCGAACTGGCTCGGGTAATCTCGGTCGGCGAGCGCTTTGATGGTAGCGCGCAATTTCTCGGCATGAGCCTTCAACGACTCTGCACGTTTGATTTCATCTGCCGCGCCGAGGGCGTTGAGAAAATCCAAGTCGGGAACCTTCGCATCTACGATAATGACTCGTTCGCCAGGAAGACGAACAATCAGGTCCGGCTTTTTATCCTCAGACTGAGCCTGTTCAGTAAAATCGCAATGGGCGCTCATGCCGGCCGCTTCGACTACTCGGCGCAACGTCTCCTCGCCCCAGCGACCCCGTGCCTGACTCGAGCTAAGCACCTTCCGGAGCTGCAGGGTCTCCGTCGAAAGAGCCATGCTTTGTTGGGTGAGCGTGGAGAGGTGCTTCGAAACCTCACCCAACTTCTCGGCTTGGGTCGTTTCGCTCTGCGCCAGCCGCTGTTGATATATTTTCAGCTGCTCTTCGAGAGGCTTAACAAGGGTGGCAATTGATTCCTGCCGCTGAGCCAAATCACCCTTCGCGCTCTCATTGAACTTCGCGAGGGTTTCATTAGCCAGCCGTAGAAACTCCGGCTGAGCTTGCTTGAGTGCCTCGGCACTCAAGGCACTGAACGCCTGTCGCAAATCGGCGAGAGCCTTCTCGTGAGACTCCTTGAGCGTGCGATACTGTTCATCGTGCACCCGCTTCAGCTCCAGATTACGTTCATTGGCCGCCTTGAGGCTCGCCTCCGCCGAGGCCAGTGCCGTTGTGGTGGTGTCCATCCGCTCGCGTAGCCCCTTGGCCTCAGCTAACGAAGCCGCGAGATCTTGCTGCACTGTGGCTAGGGCACTCTCGCTCATTTCCTTCATCACCCGGTATTGCTCTTCGAGGGCCTTCTTTTGTTCGCCAGCCTGACGAGCAGTCGCCGCCTCATTGGCTTCCGCTGCCGCGAGCTTGGAGCTGACCTCGCCCAGCCGTTCCTTTGCCGCCTTTAGGTCGACAGCGAGATCATCGGCCTGATCGATAGCCAGCTTTCGCTGCTGTTCGGCGGCCTGTTTACTGGCCTCCGCGGATGACCGGCCACTCTCGGCCTGAAGGCGTTCTCCTGCGGCTTTCTCTAAATCGCGACGAAGAAGATCCAACTGCCCCCGAAGTTCGGACTCGACCCGTGTATCGGGGGCGGGAGTCCTGGCACCTCGGATCAGCCAGCCAATCACAAACCCAACAAGGACTCCGACGATGAGCATTAGGATGGGATTCATGATATTAAGCGGATGTGAAAGTGGATAAAAATTAACCCGCTATGAAGTCTGCTAAGAACTCGAACTCGGGCTTTGTTTGGTTTGTGAGGGGACAAGTAATCGCGGGGCAGCAACTGATAAGCGCCGGTCTTTCGATAACCGTATTTCGGAATTTCTGAGCCCGGGATGGCTTGTCGGACCCCGTCACGGCTTCGGGGTAGTAGTCGTCTATCGCTCCTTTGTGCCAAAGAAAGACTCCGCCTCTGCGCAACTCAGCGAGCAAGGCAGCTTTTGCGGTGGCGACAGCAGCTGCGGTCGGAGTCCGCAATTCCACATATCGAATGCTCTTCCGTTCCCACGCAAAAAACGCATCCACCGCAGCTTTCAGATCAGCAAACTTAGAGGTATCAGCTTCGAACGCAGCGCGTGCAGCACGGACCTGTGCCCATAGCTGCTTAACGCCTCCGTTATCTTGGGCCTTTTTGATGTCATCGGTATTCGGTTCATTTGCCGGTGCTCCAGCGGTGGCCGCATCGATCGCGGCTAACAGTTGCTGGCGTAAAGCGCTGACCTCGGCGCTCGGGTCCAACTGAGCGAACCCGTCCAACATCACATCGAGATCCGCGACCACCAGCACCTTTATACCAAAGCGGGAGAAGAAACTTCGATATCGGCGAATGCTCCCTTTGCCAAGAACCCGCACAAATGCTGTCGGAGTTGAGGACACCTGCGCCCCATTGCTGACCACGTGCATAATGTGCGGAAGAGCAATTTGGTCGCTGTCGCCCTCGATCAGCACGACCTTCTTCGCAAAGAAAGCCGCATTATTATTTTCGAAGCAGATGATCTGAAACTCATCACGTGGCCCCATTCCTGATAGGTCGATAGGAACGGCGGACGTGAATGGCTTAGTGGCATTAGCAGGCACTGTTTTTGAGAGGCGCACGAAGGTCGCCGTCGCCTCAGGTCCGAGAAAGAGCGGTGAATGCGTGGTAACGACGACTTGGTTACTGCGTGAGAATACCTGTAATGCGCCGAACAGAATCCTCTGCGCGTCTGGGTGTAAGAACAGCTCAGGTTCTTCAAACATCAGCAGGTAGCGTCGATTGTCGGCACCGGCGGTCCCGGTCAAAGCAAGCTTAACGTAGGCCCGGAGGATTGAGAATACCACAGCTCGGCGAAGCCCATCGCCCTTCAGCTCCAGCACGCTTTCCACGCCGTCGTTCGCAAGAATCTTTGCCGTTGAAAGAACCGTTCGTAGCTCGGGAGGGGGGATCTCAATTCTAAGCTTAACGGCCGAAAAACTTTCTTGAACGTAGCCTTGGATGCTGGCCTCGATGGCCTTGATTTCATCGAGACGCTCGTCCGACAGCGTTCCGTCCGGCTGGAGAACACGTGTCAGCTTCTTGCTGAGCCTGTCGAAAAGCGCCTGGTCTTCCGCCAGCTTCGGCTCGATCACCTTGAGCAATATCCCAAGAATCTTGCCGAACGAACTAGACTCCGAAGTTTTCGTTTCATCGGCCAAGTCTTTTACGGCCGGGATGTATATCCGCTCCGGCAGCATCGGTGTTATGCTGAAATCTTTTCCCGTGGGCAGAGCGATAAACTTGAGCGCCTTTGCCTCGGCCGGAAGTCCCGCAGCTACCTGTGCAATAAGCTCGTTGGCGCTTTTCTGTGTGGTGATTTCGTTGGCGCGCTCAGTCAGCTCCGGAAACTGAGCGATAACCGCGGCTCTGAGTTCGGCGCCCTTCTTCCCCTTCATCAATTCCTCGCGAGCCGGTTCGCTGAATCGCGCTTCCAGCGGAACCATGCCGAAATAGCCGAGCTGGCTTTTCCCATCGGTCCCATACTGTCGAACCAAGGTGATGGACTGATTTGCGATCAGCGGTTCGATTCTCGCGCGGTGTTCAGGGGCCAGCAACGCCAAGTCCGGTTCGCCAATTTCTGCCAGCGTCACTGCAATCGTGATGGATTGAGTCGGATCGAAGTAATTGGATGGTGCGAGCGCGCTGCCGGAAAGAAACAGCGAGAGCCCCTGCAACACGCTCGACTTGCCGGCGTTGTTCTCTCCGGTGAGGCACACGAATGCCGACAGCGGCATTTCGACTTCTTTGAGCGCGCGGTAGTTCGTGATTTTGAGGTGCTTGAGGAGCATGCTTGGTGTTTAGAACTACTGAATATTATCGTGCGAGCTGAGCAGCAGGCTTTCCTGCTCTAATCCCGCTCCCGATTCCTTTATTAAGCAGAAAACCCTTTGAGACTCAGGGCACGGCCATGTCGTGGGGAGTAGCTTTTCCAACAAGACACGATTTCGTGGCTTGGCTGAGATCAGTCGTCGATCAGCTAATGCGGTAAACCGACGTTCAATGTCAGGCGGCATGAATAGGCGCACTCGCGGACCCAGCATCGCCCGGAGTCTCAAGTAATCGCTAAGACCGACAGGATCGTAGTCAGGGAAGTGCACCACCGGGGCCGGCGAGAAAGTCGAGCGCGCCAAGCAAGCGATGACCTGATCCGACAGACGCCCGGCCCCGTTGAGGAAAATTGATGCCTCAGGCAGAATGCGCTCGGCGTTCAGAAAACACTCCAGATTTTCGACCAAGACTGTTTGGCCAGTGAATTCGAACTGTGTATTGGCCCTAACGAGGCATGCGGCGACGCCGTGTTGCGCCGTCAGGTCACGCACTGGAAAATTAATGCCGTTGACGGTTGCGGTGCCGCGTCCGTCTGCATTTGCCCGTAAATGGAGCACGCCTGCACCGACTCCACTCCCCCCAGCTTTGCTGCTCCTTCGCCGGGCGACTGACTGCGCTCGGCCGAAGTCGCTTGGGCTCTGCCATCGACCCTCAAAGGAAGGAAACGTGTGCCGAACCCACACCAGCAACTGCTCGGGCTTACGCACCTCCACGACCTCACCTCTGCCAGAAGTTTCGATGGCTAACACGCCCCCCGCAAAAAGGGGGCGAAGCTGCTTTCTTGCCTGCGCCGAAAGATCGCTGCCGGCTAGGCGTTGCTGCTGCATGAGCCGACGCAAAAATGGCGGCACGTCATCCATTGGATTCCTCACTGAGCGACGTCACGTCATCGGGCGACCGCAAGATGTCCTTACGATGTGCCGCCGTCACCACGAGCCGACCCTTGGCATCGGGCACCAGATGCACGAATCGGCGAGGACCGATGGCCGCGGTAGGAGCCGCATATATCCCGATGAAACCAAGTCTTTCCGATAGTTGAAGAATATTGCCGAAGTTCTGCCGATCAAGCGCGTGCACCTCGTCTAGATAATACGGAATCCGAGCCTTGCCTGGAATCAGCAGGTCGCGGAGCACAAGAAGGTTCAGGGTGACTTTCAACACAACCGTTGTGCCGGTGGACTCGACCTCGTCGAAGTTGTCGTAGGAGTTCCGCTGTCCGTCTTTTCGGCGCACTTCGCACCGAAGAGAGAAGAGCTCATTGAGCAGCAACTTGGGGCGACGCTGCAGCAGTTGGCTGAACTGGTTCATCTTCCTGTCCGCTTCTTCAGTAGTATCAAACAGCGATGGCTGGGCAGAGTCCTTCGAATGGCGCTCATACTCTGCGACCGCGGTAGCGTTGGGAACAATCTCTAGCCGGACCTCCGCGAGACTGGAGAACTCGATTTTCGCGAGTTCGCCCGTGAGTTTCTGCGCTTGGCGCGAAACCGAACGAAGCGATTTGAGGATGGTTGCGAAGCTGCTTCGCGCATCGGTTAGCAACGCATGCCACCGTGTTTCAATGTTCTGCGCCCGTTCATCAAGTGATGCTATCTCCGCTTCGAGCTGCGCTAAGCGGGCGACCACGGTTGCGGCGTGATCATAGTTAAAGCTAGGGTTGAGAAAATCCTTATCCAATAATCCCATCGCTCCAGCAAGCTGAGTGGCACGATTGCGAGCATGACTGCATTTTTCGCGCGCTATCCGAATCACATCCAGCAAGGAGTCCGGCAATTCGCGGACGAAGCCGTCGGATAATGGAGTCGCCCCAGGATCGTCGCCGTCAGCCGAAGGCAGGTTGCGAGCCTCGTTGCGAATCTTGCCGTCCTCCTCCTCGAGTTTGTTAAATTTTTCGATGGCGACTTCGCCGCGCTTTTTCGCCTTTCCCCGTTCGGTTTCGTTCTTCGCCAGGTTTTCCTCGGCTTTCTTTACTGCCCCCTCGTGAAGCTTCAGCTCACTGACATACGTTTCCTCCTTGGCGACTTCCTCCTGAAAAAGCTGGTATCCGTTGATTCGACCGACCTGAGATGCGTGTTCCTTTTCCGCTACAGGCAATCTTGCGCGATAAGCCGCTGCATTCTTCACCGTCTCGATGTCCCGCGAAAGTCGCTCAATCTCTCGTGTCAGTTGTCGAACTTCCTCCTCAAGTCGGTTACGACGTCCGAGCTGGTTGACAGTGGTCACGGCACCGGCGGTGAACTCCACCATGATCGCTTTATCCTCATACCCCCTGGCATCACAGCTGCGAGCGGCCGCCTGCAAGCGTCGCACCAGCTCTGCCTCGTCGCGAATTGAGATTTGCTCGTCAACCTTCCCTTCCAACACGCGGCGATCAAACAGCGAACCTACTCGAGCGATATCCGCTTCAGGAAGACGAGTCCGTAGCCAAGTGATGAAAAGCTGATCGATTGCCTTCAATGCGGCTTCCCGCTGTTTCAGCTGTGCCTGCTGCTCCGCAAGCTGCCGAGTGAGGATATCAACGCTCTCCTTGGGGGCATCCGTCAGGCGCATCCTTAAGCCCGCAACTTCATCGCTGAGTCGGTCTCGCGCCTGCTCTTCCAGATCGAGCACGAAATTCAGGTATCGTTCGCGCCCTTGGGCGATGGCCGTCAACTTGGTTTGGACACCACCAGCCGCCAGGGTCGCGTCCTTCCACACCTGCTGCAGGGTCTTTTGATCGCCCTCCAAACGAGTGTAGTCCGCCTGCGCCTCATCGCGCACGCGGTAAAGGGCATCCACTTCACTTTTGAAGCGGGATGCGTAACCGGCATATCTTGACTGCACCTCCTTGGCCACGGCATGCGCGATTGCCCGTGCACTGAATTCTTGGTCGTAAAGCTCACGGGTTTCCTGAACGCGAGGAGCCGCCGCCCGAAGTGCCGCCACTTCGATCCGATCCCGGTTTATCTTCGCTAGTTCTTTCTCGAAATCTTTCGCGAGGTCGATCTCGCGTTCCGATGGGCTGAGCTTTGCGCAATCGGCGAGCAAATGCTTCAAATCATCCTGTCGAATGTCCTTCAGCTGGAGTAGCCGCTGAAAGGTCTGACGGAAGCGCGGGTAGTCACGGGCATCCGCCAGCGGGACCAGCTCCCAGCTTGTATTCGTTTCATCGTCTACTGCCCCAAGCAGCCGCCTTAGCTCCGCGGTATCCACCAAAACCTGAAGACCCTTGGTGCCCAGCGTCGCCCGGATGTCGTCCCAAGCGCGCGGCCTGTTCTTCTCATCGATGAAATCGGCCCGCTCATAAGCCCCCTTCCACGCGAATCGTTGCAGCTCGTAACCCATTACTGGTCCGAGGCTCCGTGCCCCCACGGTCACCGTGCCCAGCGAAGTTTCACACTCGAACAGAATGAAGCTTGAGTCGCTCTTGAAATAGAATCGCCGGCTATCGTCGGTGCTGTGCTGGCCAAACCGCATGTCGCGCTGACTGTCGAGGTAGAGATATTGCAGTGTGGCGATCAGCGCTGTTTTCCCGAGGCCATTAACGCCCACCAACTGGAACGACTGCGTGAGATCCAGTTCGGCATAATCATATTTGCCGGATTGAATCAGGATCAAACGCCGAGGACCAAACAGCTTCGGCGGTGAGGGAGGCGATTTCATTGTCTCGACTCCTCACTTGCCTTTGACGCGCCGGCCTCAGCGGTAGCAGCACTCTGCTGAGTATCCGGTGCGGTCGAGGCATCCCGACAGACATCTAGGAGCCGGTGAAAGGAAGCGCGCAAGGAGAAGCGTCCGCTACTATCGATCTCCACAAACCCCAGGCGCTCTAGCGACCTCAGCGTTGAGGTGAGATCGGCTACGGTCTCTATGCCGACTTGTTTCAGTGTTCTCCTGTGCGAGTCACCGGACAAATGAGGAAGATCGGCAATGACTTGATTGGGGAGAAAGAGAGACTTGCCGATATCTTCCCCCGCGTCCGCGATTGCATCTACCCACACGGCTGTGAAAACGACAAAACGAGTGATCGAGTCATTGCCCTTGTAGTCGTCATCGTCTGAGGTGGCGTAGACGAAGCCGCGAGCATCACGATGCAGTTTCAATTCAAGCTGACCGAAGAACGCTTGATACTGATCGAACAGAGCGCCGTTCAGATCGTCGTATTCCGGGTCCCCAAAACACCAGTGTTTGCCGGCCTTGATGCCCCGAAATATTGCGGCGATTTGCGGTAGTTGATCAGGGGTTGGGTTCATGCGGCAGAACGGAGTGCTAGCTTCACGCGCCCACAACGCACGATGCCGCCGGCGAAAGCATAGTCGGAGATGGGGGACCGGAACGTCGCTTGGTAGCGTCCGTCGGTTACAAGAAGGGAAAAGACCTGCAAAATCGCATTGAACCCGTGATGGCCATGGGTGCGAGCGAGCCAGTCGATCAGATCATCTAGAGGGTAGATGCCGGATGGAGTCGTTTCCATGGCCGCCAGGATGTCTTCGACCGCCTGCGAATCCGCAGGGGCGGCAGACCCCGCAAAGTCGATCTCGGTGGCAGGTGCACTAAGGTCGCGCCACTGGGACGCACTCGCGAGCAGGGCGGCCGAGGAAATCTGTCCGGAAAAGCGGAACGTCGAAATGCGAAGGCTGGTGGCCAGGAGGGAGCCAACGACACCGTCGCGCTCGACCTGTTGGAGCAAGCGCGCAGCTCCATCGGCCCAAAGGCTTTCGCGACGAAGGCGCGCATGCAACGGTTCGAGTTCGTCCCGGCATGAACGAAAGCTTTTTCGCACCGCCACGCGCAAAATCCGCATCTCGGTTTCAACGCGCTCGGCCAGCAGTCGCTCCGGTAGGAATTTCTTTTCCAGCGAGAGCGACAATTGGTTTTCCCACGCCGTGCAGACCGCCTCCATCTGCCCGGCCGGGTCCAGCAAATCGAGCATCGGTAAAAGATACTCGGTCCAGAATCGATTGATGCGTCGAAACCGCTCGACCGCACTTTGCTTCCGGTGCTCACTTTTGGCATCACTCACCGCGGCTGCGATGGCTGCGCGCGTTTGGCCGAGGTCCTCGGACAGAAGCTGAAACGCGCTGCGAGTTTCTCGGAGTAGCTCGCGGGCTGTTGCGAGGTCTCCGCGTGCCTCGGCCACGCGAAACGCGTCAAGATTGTGTTCGATTTCGGTCAGCTGGCCGTGAATTCGCGCGGAAGACACGGGGCGTGAGATTTGCTGGAGATGTTCGATCCAGCGGGCAAAAGGTAGAGCCAGTTCCCAGACACCGGTCTGAGAGTCAGTTTCCACCAGAAACTTCATCCGCTTTAGCTGCGCGAGAAGGTAGGCGGGTGTAGCGGCCGACTGAACCGCCCCAATGATCACAAGGATATCAGCCTCACTGAGGCGGTCTTCCTTACGGCGCCACAATTCGTCAAAGACCGCGTAATGGGTGCTAACAAATCCGGCGGCTTCTTGGAGAGATATCAGCATACGGTGATTACTCCGCCGGATGTAAACTTAGCAGGGGATACCCGAGATCGTCGTTTTGCTGGTAGCTTACCACTGGATATTGGCGCCGGCAGGACACGCGTTAGTCCTGCAGACGACGTTGCAGGCTATTGCGGACTAAGGCTGAGCGGCAACCTTCGATTCAACCCTTGGGCGGGTAGTTGTCGTTACCGTAGCTGTTCTTTTCGCGAATGCGGCCATCTCGGCCATGGATGACGACTTCGCTACGTTGATTCTGGGCAATATCCCGCGCTGCGGAAATGGCCTGCGATTGCTTGCCATGCTGTGAGGTGTCGCGCGAATTGCCTGAGCCATGAACGGCCCAACCACTCCCGCGAGGAACGACGTGTTGGTTTTTGGACATAAAATAAGGTAAGGGGCACTCGGCTATTCATAGCCGCGCTCCGCCTTACGCATTGGCCGATCTTCTGTTCGCTGTTACTGGGAGACTACGCCGGGTTAAACGTTGGGGGCCCTAGGTCCACCAGCTGAAAGTGACTGCATGAACAGGGTGCATAACGTAAGGTCGAGTCTGTCGTGACCGATCCAATGTTCCCGCGATAGGATAGGTAAACAGGCCCGCGCAAGGATTTCGACCAATCGGTCACTAGGTCGACGGCAACCCCGACAGCGACGGAAGCAAGGATGCCATTCGACCAGACTACCTGGGGATGAGCGCCTGCATCGCCGTAGGCCGCCGCCTCCTTGGTAAGACTGCGCTCGTTGAGAAATCCCATGCAGGTCATGCAGGTGTGTCCCGGCATCGACAAAATGACCTGACCGGAGATCGACGGCGCGCAGCCAGGCGGTCGATACACGTCCATGCCGATGTCGATGAGGGGAATCAGAAAGCGACGGGTAGTCGCTTCGAGCTGACGCCGTTGATCGAAGCCATCGACGCAGCCGAACACGAGGTCGCAGCCCTTCAGGGCCTCTGCCTGATTCTGCCAGACGGCAGCGATCACGCGGACATTGGCGGATGGGCGGATGCCGAGGATCACACGGCGCGCGATCTCGATCTTCAGGCGTTTATCCGCGACATCTTGCATGGTGCCACCTACCAGCCGGTTCAAGTTGCTCTCCTCGATCGCATCGCGGTCAAAAAGGACGAAGTTCATGAACCCGAGATGCGCGAGCTGCTGGGCAATGTGGGAGCCGCCGCCACCGAGCCCGACGATGCCCACGACGCACGCCGCGAGCTGCTGCTGCGAATTTGGGCCGAGGAAGGACTGGCGGGAAAATGCGCTTTGGTCGATGGGATGAGTCATTTTAGGAAAAGAAGAGGGAACTCAACAGAGGTAATCTTTGTGGCCGGCATCGGCGCCACCACGCCGGGGACACGGAGTTCCGCCCAAGCGCAGTCGACGCTGAAGATGAGATAGCCGGAGGCTTGGTTGGGCCCTACAGTAGCCAGGCTGCGCACCACAGGCGGCAACCCCTTGCGGTCCGTAAAGCTTGGCCCAGTGGGTCCGGCGTGGTCGTGGAGGTGCACGTGGAGTTGGCCCCTGCCGTCGTTAATCACCCGCTGCATGGCTGCGCGGATTGCCTCGCCGCCGATGCAGGCGCCGACGGAGTCGTCTTCGATGTAGTGCTCGTCGGGGACCGAATGATAGCCCGTGACGAGCACAAGGTGGTGCTCGGGACTAAGCAGGATGGTCTTGGTCGCGAGGAAACCGACCCGCTCGAAGGCGAACGGGTGCGGTCGGGCCAAGTCCTGCATGGCCTCGGCGCGGACGGCACCGGGAATGCGAATCTCGATTTTCATTTCAGGGCGCACACGTGTTCGACGACCATCTGAGCGAGGCGCAGCCCGGTCTTGTTGGTCTTCCACGAGAAAGCCGACCACTGACGGTCGACGATCCGCGTGTTGGTGACGTGCCAGTTCCTCGCGGTCCGTGACGTAACCAGTTGGCTGAAGAAAAGGCGGGATTCGTAGCCGTCCCGCGGTGTTGGGCAGAGAAGCGCGTCCACGTTGGAGGGCGTGCAGCCGTCGGGCAACTGAAGGCCAGGAAGAAGGAAATAAGTCACTCCGCCTTCCTGGCACGCCATGACGCCGGGCACCAAGACGCGCAGCTCCTCGATTTGGTCGGGAGGGAAGCTCATCAGGAAGAAGCGCCGGTGCGGGGGTGGCTGACGAATTCTTCGCCGCCCGCGATGCAGACAGTGGCGTCGTCCGCGAGGGGCGTGAGCTTGCCGCAGACGTTCTGGATCAACTCATCGGCGAGCGGAACGTTGCCGAGCTTCTTGATGTCGGCGACGGAGGTCTTGCCCGGAGCGACCTTGTGCTTCACGCCGTCGATCGTGATCTCCACACGCGTGTCGTGGTGCTGACCGCCGCGGGTATAGAACACCGGACCATCCGTGTAGCGGATGACTGTGCCAGGGGCGATGGGTTGGTCGTTCGGCGATTCGAAGTCGCGGAAGAGTTGCTTGCCCGCCTCAAGGCCGAAGAGCCCCGTGAACGCCGCGAATGGAAGCTCGGCGGCGGTCGACAGCTCGAACACGTCATCCACGGCAAAGGCGAGCTTGGCCGGGGAGCCGCAGGCGCCCAACGGCGTAGCCTCGCAGCGGGCACGGGTGTAGAAGACGTTGCCATCGTTGAGGTCGACCGTGGCGCGGTCATCGAGCACCACGTCGTTCGGCGAGCCATGGTCACGGACCAAGACTTGGTCCGCGGGGATGCTGGCGAGAGCGCGCAGCACGGAGACCGGCACCACCAGCCGAGGGGCTGTGATAATGCGGTCATTGATGAGGGCGAAGCGGCGGGGAGCCGCGGAGGGAGAGGACTGCGTAGTCATCTGTGTAGTCGGTTATTCTATGTGTGCGGCCTCGGCTCGTGATTGAGTCGTTGTGCCGTCCCTCCCCTAAGGCTAGGTGCGTGTCGTCTTTCGGGTTTAATTAAGTGCGCAAAACCTTCACTTTTCTTACCAAAAACAACGAGATCCCTAGCCATAGGGATACACACGACATGAATCACGAAACCGCAGACGAGAGCGCATTAGGCGACTGGGAGTCGATTGGTCTCCAGCTGCTTACGTTCACGCTCTATTGGGCTCGCACCCATTATCGCTGGAGTTCCGGCAAACCGCTACCCAACGGGCAGACGCCCGAGGACCTCGTCTGCGACGTCTATTCCGCTTACGTCACCGGCCAGCGGAAGATCAACCCAAGCGTGGACATTCTTGTGCAGCTTAAGGGCGCGATCCGGAGCGTGCTTTGGAATCTTTACACGTCCAAGGAGGCCAGGACGACGGCGCCGACGGATCCGGAAAAACTCGTTGCCTTCATGGCGGACGGGAATCCAGCCGATGCGGTCGGCGATGACGATTACTGCGCGACTTTTTGGCAGCGCCTTTACGAGGACAATCAGGTTAAGCGCAGCGCTGATCTCACCAAATTTGCCCGCGCCATCGAAGCCGGCGCGGAGACGATACCCGAACTCACCACCGCCACCGGATTCACAGTGGCTCAAGCTTACGAATTACGAAGGCGTCTCAAGGCCGTCGCAGAACGTGTCCTTGCCGCGCTCAATACTGAAGGAGCGACCCATGAAACAGCAAAACAATGAAACGACCGCCCGGTTGAACCGGGTGCTTTCCGATACCGAAGGGCTCACCAACGCAGAGCTGCGCCGCACTCTCCAAGCCGAAGGGGTGGATGTTAGCGCGTTTATGCAACGTTTGTCGGCGTTGGCACCAGAACGACGGGATGCCGCAAAGGCCAAAGCCGTCCACACGAGCGGGACAGTCAAAGAGGGGCTCAAGAAGTTCGTTGATTTCATCGTTGGCGGCGATGACGCCATGCCGTCCGGAGCTTTCGCCCGGGACGGGAAGAAGCCTTCGCGAGCCCCGTTCAAGGACGAAGTCGCCAAGAAGGAAAAGTAAGCCCGCTCCCATGGTCCAGCCCGCTGCCAGCCCCTCCATGGCATCCAGCACTTGGTCGATCAGTCGTGACCAAGTGCTGCAGTCATGCGAGCGGAAGTTCTTCTTCCAGTATCTCTCGGGAGGCCGCCTGAACGGTGACACTCCGGAACTTCGGCAAATTGCCCTTCTCAAGAAGCTACAGCCTTATGCGGTATGGCTCGGAGATGTTTTTCATCGAGGGGTCGCTGAATTTCTCAACTCACATGGTGGAGATGCTCCGCTTACGGCAGACCAACTAATCTCATTAGCTCGCCAGCAGGTCGTCCTCGATTGGCGCTTCTCCTCAGATCGCACGTTTATCAAAAAACCTTACGCCATCGGTAAGGAGGGCGCTGCTCTACTCGAACACTTCTACGAAGAAATGCCGGCCGAGAGAACGGCGGAGGCCGCCAGCGACCAAGTGGCGACCCTATTGGAACGGTTCCTAGCTTGGGCGGCCGACGCAGACCTCATTGCGCGGATGAAAGACGCAGACCGGGTGTGGATCGAGCCGGACGCGTGGGGACCCGAAGCCCCGGGGTTCTGGGAGGACGGTGTTCAAGTCATCACTAAAGTGGACCTGGCCTTCGGCCGGCACGGCGAACGTTTCGAAATTTTCGACTGGAAGTCGGGGCGCGCGTCCAAGGAAAAGCCCCCCTTTCTCGGCCAGCACGAGCTGCAGGTTGGCATCTACCAGCTGTGGCCACTCCTGAGCCTGGGAGTTGATGCGCCAGCGATCTCGAGCAATCTCGTATACTTTGGCGAAGCGATACCGGTCGTTGAGTCCCACACGCTGGACGATGAGTCGCTGCCACTGCTGCGCTCGACGCTACGCAACAGCGTGCGGCTCGCCCGCCAATGGGAGCAACGCTTTCAGTCCGGAGACATCGTCAGGGAGGATCTCTCCTATGCCTACAATTTACATACATG
Source organism: Opitutaceae bacterium (assembly GCA_965227745.1). Lineage (GTDB taxonomy): Bacteria > Verrucomicrobiota > Verrucomicrobiia > Opitutales > Opitutaceae > GAS368. The sequence continues at coordinate 4,101,893 of OZ245769.1, forward strand.
CCGCCAGTGCGGGTTCCGCCAGCTCTGCCGCCAAACGCTAGACCACCCCACCCATGCCTAACGCAACCGACCTCTCAGCTACGCTCTTTCCCATCAGTGGACTGGAGGGACACGTCTTCTCCCTCCGATTTCTTCGGGTTGGGGCCGCCGTGCCTAACGATGACCTGCAAGCGGTCCGCATGCAGAAGTGGGCCATGGATCTATGGCGGAAGCTCAAATGCCCTGTCATTGCAACGAAACGCCAAGGCGTGCCTGGCTTTCTGGTTCCATCCTCTGTGCAGTTTGAGTCGATGCCGGTCGTCGCGACCGTGCACGACGTTCCCGACCGGACATATCCAATCGAAGCGACGGAGGACACTTTCACTATTACCCCCAAAGGAGCGTCTGTGTCGGAACGTGAGGTCGCGGCGAAAATTATCGAACGGTCAATCTCTGACTCGTTCCGATCCCAGCCGCAGTATTTCTGGAGGATTCGCTGGAATCTCTACTTTAACATCGAGCCCGAGAATAAAGGTGCGGCGGACGATGTGGTGAACGCCTACCGTGGCATTCGCTTCACCGTCATCTTCATCGACGGGAATCCGTTCTTAGCAGCCGATGTGCAGACCCGCTACATTGGCAGGAAATCATTGGCCCATCACTCGCCCGAGGAGCGCACAACCATTCTTCGTGAGCACCTGAATACGGACATCAAGTTCGAGGATCGCGCGCTCTTCACGCGTGACAACGGTAGCAAGAAATTCAGCTGCAAGTATGCCGGCGAGACTGGAAAGAAAGTCAGCGAGTTCGCGTTCGGCGATCAGAAGCAGACCGTTCTCGATTACTATCAGCAGGTGTATCCAAGCGTTACCGTCAATCCTTGGGACGACGCGGTTTTTGTCCGGGACCACGGCCGTCCGGAGCCCTTCGCCGTTCCTGCTTCTTGCCTCTACCCAATCTTCACGACCGAAGAGGAGGGAATGCGATCCTGCTCGGTAGAACCTTGGATGTCGCCCGATGATCGGGTGTATGCGTTGCGGACGTTTCTCAATCGGATTGGCAAGGTGTCGGTCGATGGGAAACCCGTCACGTGCAGTCTCAACCCAATCGTGTTTCCACGCAACGTCTTCACTCCACCCTCGCTGGAATACGGTGGCGAGGAGTGCCTAGATTGCCGTTGCGGTGACAAAGGCCCGACCGAGGCAGAATTCAACAATTGGCGCTCCGGAAAGACAGACTTCCTTTACCGACGTGGTCCCTATTCAACGCACCCTCTGCCCGACCTGGCATTGCTCTATCCCGAAACGATGCCTCGAAAGGATCGGGAGTATTTCTTGGATTTGCTCGTCGGTGAACTCGCTGCACTGATCGGGAATCGAGTGACTGTGAGCCGGCAGATCTGTTACCGACTGGGAACGAATCCCCGATCAGGCTCGGGCGTCCTTGGGGAAGCCCGACGAATCGCAGAGTCATCTGAAACGGTGCTACCTGTGATCGTTCTGGACCGTCAACTCGGCAACCACGTCTACGGCGAACTAAAGAACACGCTCTCCAGCATGCCGACACAGTGCGTCACGGAGTGGGGCGTTGGTCGAATGTTTCGCGACGGCAAGGGTTCCAGTCGCATTCGAAACTTGGCACTTGGCGTTCTCACAGCGGCCGGTATCCAGCCGTGGGTCTTGGCCGATTCGCTCGCCCACGATTTCTACGCGGGAATCGACGTGCTGAATAACCGAGTAAGCTATTCGTTTCTTTACGGCCGTGGCGGCCGGTCGACCTACATCGACTTCGGTGAGTTCAACCAGCGGAACCGTATGCACGAGTCGATCAGTCCCGCTGACCTTCGCAGTAAGCTCCGTGACGGTATCATGGCGGCGCGGTCTGCGGGTGCTCCCCTGCGCAGCGTCGTTATCCATCGCGATGGACGCTGGTGGTCGCGTGAGGATTCGGCTCTCGGGGGATTGATTACCGAACTCAAACGTGAACGTGTGCTGGACGCGGATTGCCGCATAGCGGTGGTCGAGGTTCGCAAGAGCCATCTGCCACTGCGGCTCTTCGGCTCTACGCGAGCAGGCTTTGAGAATCCGATGCCAGGAAGCTACCTGCGGCTGGATGATCGGTCGGTGGTCATGACAACCACTGGAAAACCGGGGGTTTGGGACAAGCAGGGAAGGAGCGCTAGCACTCTCTTACTACATCTTGCCCGAAGTGACGGAAATTTTTCCATCGAGGACCTCGCGCGCGACGCCTACTATCTGACTCACCTCAACTGGAACGCGCCGGACATCGAAATATCCCTGCCAGTCACGATTCGCTGGAACGATGACGCCTTGCGCTACGCCCGACTAGCCGACGTTGACGGAGGCGAAGAGGACGATGAGGAGGCAGCATGAGCAACCTTGGATTCATGTCCGATAAACTTGATCGCCTCGAAGGGCGATTGGAGACCTTGGTCGGTGACGCAACCGCAATCCAGGCAGAGAGCTTAGGTCTAATGGCGAAATTCGGCTTCACGCCCGAGCGGGTCGCTCAGGCAAGGGTGCAGACAGCCGATTTTGTGAACTCAATCTTAGTGGGTCTCGATACTACTCCGGCACCGTCCTCCGACGTCGCGCCGATTGTGGACTCAATCAAGGTGAGCAAGACTCCCCTGGAGGACTGGAAAGACGACCTGAAGTCACTTTCTGCGCATCTGCAGGCTGGGGCTTCAGCTGTCGCCAAGGACATCGAGACGATCCAGCAGATTCTAGATCTGCTGCGCCGGCAGGTGCTCGCTTGCTCGCATCGCATCCGCAAGCGCTAGTCCTGAAGATGCCGCGGTATCTCACAGCCAAGGCGGCCGAACACGCCGCACACATAGAGTGGGCGCGGTGCAAGCTGGCTGAATTCCGGGAGATGGACCTTCCCCACCGCGTGCTCCTTGATCGGCTCGACGCCCAGCTCGCAGACGATGCCCAAAGATTGCGTGTAATCGAGCGCGCTCTCTCTGAGCCTGCCATGCTGCCGCTGACGGAAAAGGCGTGCTTCATCCTAAACGCCAACCTTCGCGATCTCTCGGAGCACTACATCGCCGGTCTCTTGCAGCAGGGCAAGGAAGAGCTGCGATGGCGCCAGCTGCTGTTAAAAACAGCACATCGAATCGGTCTCACATGGATCGAAGACATCTTGGTCCGCCTTGATCGCGACCTCTCGATCATCCCCGCTCGCCACCGCGATCACTCCATACCGGTTTTCTTCGCACCACCCAATCAACATCTCAGCGTCCTCAGTCTCCCCGGTATTTTCCACGAGTTTGGGCACTGCGTCGTCAGCAAGCATCGCGAGATTGTCTACGGACTCGAGGAGACGGTTGCTGAATATTTCGAATCCGAGCGGCACAAGCTCGGTCCGATGCTCCCCGCGCAAAGAGCGAAACGCCTCCAGCAGATCGCGAATGCAGCCAGCTACTGGAACGAACACCGACTGGTGGAGATCTTCTGCGACGTCTTCGCCAGCTACACCTGTGGAGCCGTGAACGTCCTTTCTATGGTGGACCTCTCGCGAGCCAACACGATGGACCCATACGCCGTGGATTGTGACTATCCGCCGCACGCTACGCGTATCATTGTCAGCTATCTCGCACTAAGCGCGGTGCAGCAGCAGGGCATTGGGGTATCCGAAGTGTGGAATGATTGGCAACAGATGGCAGCTCGCTTGACGGTGACCAACGAATTCAAGGCGTTTTGCCCCGATGCACTCGTCAGCAGCTTGGCTATCCGCTCAGTAGAATTAATCGCCCAACATCAGCCCGCGACACCGCGCCAAAACATTGTGCCCGCAGCACCCGACCAAGCCCTGCTGGCTGCGGGTGCCGAAGACCTCTGCGATGCAGCGAGGTCAGGCCTTACAGTAATCTGGCACACACCTCATTTCTACGACAGGTGGATGGCTGGTTTCCACGCAATGCTCGGCTTTACCTGACCGTTTCAATCAGGCGCGAACGCCGCTACCCTCGTAACTCGACGGCGAATTTTCTGCGCAGCTTAGTCACCAGCACTTTAAGGTCGCCTGGATTTTGGCGCACTTGCGCGCAATAGGTGGCGAGTCGCGCATGAACGGCCTTCGCGAGCAGTCCTGGATTCACGGCCAGACTCCTTCCGCGGCGCACCGCGACAACGCGTATATCCGAGGAGAATTCGCCACCGCTTTTTACCCGGGCGTTGTGAACCAGGCCGTTGCGAAAATCGTCTACGAATATGCCTGCCAACTCCGGCGTGCCCAATCCGTCAATACTCTGAAAGAATCCGATCATGCGTTCTCGATGTGCATTTGCTCCGGTGATAAATCCGCCAAGCGCATCGGCCGCGCAAACTGTGAGGAGTCCCGAAGCAAAATCCTTTCGCGCCCGCGCGAGCTGCCATGCTGGTTCCAGATAGTATCCGTTGATCCGGCAATAGAGTTGATCGGGAAGACGGCCATGTTTGAAATCCAGGTCGGCAAAGGAGATTCCAGGGGCAAAAAAGAGGTCTTCACCTATTCGCGACATCGAACCCTCAGTCTGCGCACCGGGGATCTGATGTCGATGACGGTGTCTCCTCAGCCACCTGAACAGCTCGTTAATTTCCTACGGAGAAACGTCTTTCCCCGCGGCCGAGTCTGTGTCTCGTCCTCCCCATTCTAGCGGGGACACCCCGCAACGCCCCGCCGGCTAAGGCCGGGTTGGATAGCACGAGCGGGACCGGCCATCCCTCCGGTGTTCCGCTCCGACTTCGGCTCCGGCCCATCGTTGCGGGCGGAGACGGCTTGGCTCCGCGCTCACGGCCGCCTCTGGCGATTCGTCGTCCGAGCACGACCATTCGCCAGGATCGCTCCCGGTCGCAGGGCTCACCGTTCGCGACACCGGCGGCCTTGCCGCGCTCCCGCCGGCGCCGACTCCTTCCTCCACTCCCGGCCTGTCGCCTTCGCTCCGCTCCCACACCTGCGCGTTGGCCGGTCCCGCTCGACCCCAAGGGTGACGCTCAGACGCCGCTGGGCTATCGGTGCTCGCTCTCGTTGCACCGCTCGCGCATCCGCAGTGTGCGTAGCCTGTCCCTGTGGGCTGCCTGATTGTAGCACCTGCGCCGGCTGGCGGTCGGCGGCGCGAGCGCCTTCGCCCGTCCGCGCCTCAAGGTATTGCTCGCTGCGCTGCGCTCCACCTTGCGCGACGGTGCTGATCGTCGGCATCCCTCCGGGGCGGCCGATTTTCGGTTCGGCTCGGGTTGGGGTCCGCGTCGCGCGGCCCGCGACTGATGCGCCCTCGTTGGGGCGCTCCAGAAATAAGGAAAGTTATGAACACGATTGAATCCGTTCCCGTTGCTCCCGCTCGCGTCTTCAAGGCGCTTTCATCCGATGACCTCCGCCGTTGCGCTCCCTCGATCTTCGCCGAGCACGCGCGGCCGGGGGTGTCCGCCCGTTACACCTTCGTTTCCACCCAGCAGGTCGTTGCCCTGCTTGGCGCGGAGGGTTGGGAGCCGGTGAAGGCGTCCGAGCAGCGGGTCAGGCTGGAGGATCGCATCGGTTTCCAGATGCACGAAATACGGTTCGCCCGGCGCGCAGACCTAGAGGCAGGCGCGATGCAGGTCGGGAGCACGCGCGCGGAGATGATCCTGCAAAACGCGCACGACGGCAGCCGGGCCTACCGGATTGACGCCGGGCTCTATCGGTTGGTTTGCCGCAATGGCCTGACCGTGGCCGACGCGGATTTCGCCCATGTTTCCATCCGTCACATGGACGTTTCTGCGGACGCCTTCGCCAAGGCGGCACAGTCGGTCGCCGAGAACACGCCGCGCATGTTGGAGGCCGTCGCGAAGTGGCAGGCTGTTCAGCTCCCGCAGGCCACGCGGGTGGAGTTCGCCCGACGGGCAGCGGGCCTCCGTTGGGATGTTGATCAACCGGTGATGAAACTCCTCAGCCCAGAGAAGCTGCTGACGCCGGTGCGCTACGGCGATGCCGCCACGGACCTTTGGACCACCTTTAACGTGGTTCAGGAGCACCTGATTCGAGGCGGTGACCGCTACATGGGCTACACCGCCGGCATGGGCATCCGCCGCAACCGGACGCGCCCGGTGGGCGGCCTGAGCGAAGGCCAGAAGCTCAACAAGGCACTCTGGAGCCTCGCGAGCGAGTTCGCGAACAACTGAGTCAGGCATGGGGAGCGGCCTGCAGGCCGCTCCCTTTCTTTCGGGAGGCGTAGTCCCCCGTTTCCGGTAGGCGCGCTCGCGTGCCAGGCGCACGCGAGCCGCTTCAATCAGCGGCGCCGGTCAGCACTCCGCTGACCGGCGCATTCACAACCCAACGAAATTTACCATGACCAACGGAACCGCTGAAACTCCCGCATCTGCTCGCACCCCCCGAACCCCGACCACCGCCGACGAACTCGACACCCTCAAACGCGAGTTGATGAAAGCCGAGGTCCGTCTCGCCAAGGCCCGCGCCACCGTCGTCAGCGCCGAAATCGACATCAAAGTCCTGAGCGCGAAATTGCGGGCCGCGACAAGATGAGATAGCTCCCGCAGGGCAGGAACCTGCTCAACCCTTGGTGCAGAGATTTTCGAAACCGATCAGACTCTCCAGGCTCAAGTCACCATAGCGGAAGAGCCAGCTAAGGCGGTCTGGATGCTTTTCATACCAAGCCTTCAGTTTCGCCTCCAAGTCAGCTTTGCTTTCGACTCCAATCACAGAAGCAATTTGTGCGAAGCTTCTTCGATCCTCAGCCTGGAGAAACAGGTCAAGGGTGCCCAGATATTCGGCGTAGATCGCGGTCAATGGAGGCCAGTGGTTGTATTCACTGGGGTGTGTTACGACTCGCAGGCAGCAAAGAAGGTCTGACTGCATTAGCATCATCATCGGATACGCGGGAAGCGTAGCGCGCTGGTTGATCAGATCGGCTTCAATGCTTAGACGCCTCGGATTAGCTCGTTCGTTGAGTTCTCCGAGAAGGCGTGAATAAAACCCGAACGCGGTGAAGGGACTCGAGCGCGAGCGCCCGCGTCCACTTTCCGGCACCACGAATCTTCGACCCAGAAGGGACGCTAGTAGATCGAATCGACGTAACCGAACGTGCGCAGCTACGGTATAAAGAAATACCTCGTAAGCGAAGAATCCCAACGGATCGGACCACCACTCAGAGTAGGAGCCCTGCTCCGGTCGCCAAAAGCGAGCCTTCAGCAAGCGGCCAAGCAAGTCAGCCGTGGCGTCCTCAGCTTCAACCGACGACAGTCCGCCAAGCACCAGTCCAACGAAATCAACGAGTTCGTTCCGAAGGGTAAGCATCGACGCAATTGCCTCATGTATTTTCTCGGCCGCTGCCGCACGCGTTTGGTCGGCCGCGTTGCCACGAAACTCGTTCAGCTGCTGTTCGACCGCATCCAAGTAGTCCACGATCCAGAGCCGGACATTCGGTCGACCCTTTAGAATCGCATCCTTCAATCCCAGAAACTTGCTGGCGGTCAAACTAGCCGGGGCTCGGCCTTCCTCCAAGTATGATGGCGGCTTACCCAACTTCGGTTTACTCAGTGCCGGCCGATTGAAGATCCGACGGACCAATTTTTCCCAATTCTCGTTGGCTGCTTCAGGTGTCGAGAAATTGAAGTAGATTCGGCTCTTTAGAAATACCGGCACGCAGGGTTCACCTTGGTCGTCAAACTCGCAAACGACCGGAAGGAATCTGTCCTGAGATGTTCGTCCGTAAAGTTCTGCTGAGATAATTTGCGATTCAGTTCCGACGCCCTTCGCGCGGTCATTGGCTTTCTGCGCATAGCGGGAGTCCGTGAAAATTAGCACATGAGTGATCGAAGAATCGGTAACCATGCGCTCCATGAACGCATATTTGTCGTCGCCCTCATTGAGACTCCATCGGTCAATTTCTACGTCGATACCATCTGTAACCAAGCGTTCGCACCACGCGATGATGCGGTCGACGTGATCCTGGTTGGTCCAGCTATAGGAAACAAAAACCTTGGGTGGCTTGGAGACCGCGTCAGACATTTGCACATAGAAGAAACATGTGAGGTTCCGGTCAACGTGGGTTTGCCCATGGCTGGCCAACGTCAGGCAGCCATGATGCTCGCTCCGCTCGAATTCTTTTAGCTCTGCCCCGTCCGGTAGCGCCCCATTTTATGGGCGGTCAAGGTAGTGCCTGCGGCCTCCACCCCCGCGCAAACGTTCCGCTTCCCCCTCGTTGGTCCCGCTGCGCGGGACACGGCCTCGGCGCTTCACCCAGCGCTTTGACTTTCGCCCATCCCGAGCGGGCGCTCAAACGGGCAGCACCTGCGATCACTCGACACCAAGTCGAGAAAGGGAAACGCGGCTCGCGCGAGCGCTCACCATGCGCGTTTACGAAGCCAAGATCGTTTATTCCCTCGTTTCTCTCGGCGAAGAGGTCCGTCTCGACCGACCGGAAATGGTCGCCGAATACCTCCGCTCCGCGTTCGACGAATGTCCGGTTCAGGAGGCGTTCTACTGCGTCTATCTCGACCGCAAGAATCACCCCATCGGCCGGCACCTCGTCACGCTGGGCACGGCCACGTCCACGCTGGTGGCTCCCCGTGAAGTCTTCCGGGGTGCCATTCTCGCCGGCGCCACGGCCCTCGTGGTTGCCCACAACCATCCCTCCGGCGACCCGTCTCCCAGCGCCGCCGATATCCAGGTGACTCGCCAGCTTCGGGAAGCCGCCAAGGTGATCGACATCGACCTCATCGACCACGTCATCGTGGGCGACGCGAAGGCCGATCCGCAGAAGGTCGGCCACTATTCCTTCCGCGCCGCGGGCATCTTGTGAGGCCCTTTTTCTGACGACGCCCGCGATTCCGACGAGCGGATCGCGCGTTGACTCAGGCTTCGGTCTCGCGATCGTCGCTCGACACGGGCCAGCCGCCCCGGGGGCCACCGGGGCGGTATTTTTTTGCCCGGTGATAGCGCCGCGTCCTTCAAATACCGGCCGGAAAACTCCGTCTGCGTCATCCCAGAACGTCGGCAGATTTCCTTGAACTTATTGTCACCTTCATTGTCACTTAGGGCTGAGCCGAAAACACAAAGCCCCGTAACTCGTTAGAGTTACGGGGCCTTGAAAGATGGCGTCCCCACGGGGATTCGAACCCCGGTTCTTACCGTGAAAGGGTAGTGTCCTAACCGGGCTAGACGATGGGGACTAACCGCGGAGCTGGAGAAGCTAGGGCGGCGCGTCGGTTGCGCAAGGATTTATTTCCGGCGGTCGGAATAAGTCCGCCCATTTCCATCGCAGAGGCCGAGTTCTGCGTACGGCACCGCGTAAACCTCCACGCTCCGTACCCGCGATGACGGCCCTCGAACTCCTGGAGGCCAGTACGCTGGCGGAGGCAAGAGCCGATCAATAGGCGCTTATAAATAGGCGCGTGCCTCGGTAATCCCCCACCCCAGCCGTTTCCATGACAGCCGTTGACACATTTTGCTCGCGACCTTTCGCGGCCGATGGACCACACAGGAGCGATGAATTTTGCCGCTATTGCCGCCGCGTTGCCGAAGCAGGCTGTGACCTCGATCGAGGGCCTGAAATACCCGCGCATCGCGTCGGGCAAGGTCCGCGAGATTTTCGATCTCGGCGATGCGCTGCTGCTGGTCGCAACCGACCGACTCTCGGCATTCGATGTGATTTTACCGGACGGTATCCCCGGCAAGGGCGCGATCCTCACGCAGATGAGCCATTGGTGGTTCGGCCAGACGGCGGGCCTGATCCAGAACCACCTCCTGCCCGACCAAGCCGGCGAATTCGCGCGGCGCGGGCTCACCGATCTCGACCTGCAGCTCCGCAGCATGATCGTGCGCAAACTCCAGCCCCTCGCCATCGAGTGCGTGGCGCGCGGCTACCTCATCGGCAGCGGCTGGAGCGCGTATCAAAAAACGGGATACGTCTGCGGCCTCAAGCTGCCCGCCGGCCTGCGCCAGGCCGACCGCCTGCCCGAGCCGATCTTCACGCCGACGACCAAGGCCCCAAAGGGCCAGCACGATGCGCCCATCGACGATGCCCAAGGCGCCGCCATCGTCGGCCCCGCGCTCTACGAAAAGGTCAAGGCCACCAGTCTCGCGCTCTATCGCTTCGGTCACGAGCGGGCGAAACAGGCGGGTATGATCTTGGCGGATACGAAGTTTGAATTCGGCACCGATGCGGCGGGAAATCTTTTCCTCATCGACGAGGTGCTGACGCCCGATTCATCGCGCTACTGGCCCGCCGCCGAGTATCGGCCCGACTGCTCGCCGCCGAGCTACGATAAACAATTTGTCCGCGATCATCTGCTCTCGCTCAAGTGGGACCAGACGCCACCCGCGCCGCGCCTGCCCGCCGAGGTGATCGCGCGCACGCAGGAAAAGTATCTCACGGCACTGCGGAATCTGCTGGGGGCATAACGGGACCACTTCAGCCCGTATCCAGCCGACACCTACGTCGGCAAGGTAGGCCGCCTGCTTGCAGGCGCTCATGCGACTACGGAGAACTCCGTCCTGCGCAGTTCATCCGTGCCCTACTTCGGACGAGCGCGAGCAAGCTCGCGGCCTACCTGGCAGTCGCTGGGTCTGAACGCGTCCCGCTCACTTCACTTCCACGCGCTTCGCCAAATCATACTTGCCGCCCGCGACGAGTTCGACGGGCGCGGAGTCGGGCGTGGCGAAGAACCGCGCTTTACCCGCGCCGACGATCTCGCAGCGGTCGCCCGTGATTTTCATCGCGGTGGATTCATCGAGGCCGACGCCGAGGAGCGTGGGATGGGCTTTGAGGACGGGTACGATATCCGTGGAGCGCTCGCGCGTGTTGACGTGCTGGTCCACGGCCGTGTTGCGGAGAAAACCGAAGCCCTCTTCGTGGCCGGGTGACATCATGATCGTGTTGCCTGAGGGCGCGCCGCGCACGAGGTAGCTCGCTTGGATCGAAGCGCCGGCCGAGCTGCCTCCGATCGTGCCACCGCGCGCGAGGAGCGCCATCAGTTCTTTGTGGGTACGCGTGCCAAGGTAGGAATCGACGAGGCGCCACTGGCGTCCGCCGGTGATCCACACGGCCTTGGCGGCGCGGAGGGGCGCGGTGAACTCCTCGCTGTCGGCGAGCTTGCGATCCTTCGTGTGCAACTGCGTGACGTTGGTCGCGCCCGCCGCCTTCAAAGCGACCACCGCGGCATCTGGCTCCTTCACGGTTTCGTTCGCCGTGGGAATGACGACGATGGGCACATCTTTGCCGCCGGCCATTTCGAGGAAGACGGACCAGAGTTTCGCCATGTTACCGCCGCCCACGACGAGGAGTTTTCCGGCGGGCGGGCCGACTTTCGTGGTGGCGGACGATGCCGTGGCGGCTTGTGCGGTGTCGGCGGCGACGAGAGGCGCGCCGGCGAACGCGAATGAAAGTGTGAACAGCGCGCCGCACGTGAAGAGGCGAAGGCGGGAAAGCTTCATGGCAGTGAAAGAATAGCGGGAAGAATGAATAGGCCTAGCCGCCTGCGTTTTTCATGCCAAGGCGAGACAGCAAGGTTCGAGGTGGACGGTGCAATCCGAGCGCCCGGCGGGAGGGTAAATTCGAAAATTCCTGACGCAGTCGCGTCTCCCGAAGACGGCGCCACGGAGGTCGCCGTCCACCTCGGAAAGTGGCCAACTCTGGCTCCAAAAAGGGCGGATTGAAGTCCGCCCTACTTCACTGAGCCGCCTCTCACTGCATCACACCCGTGCGGCGCACCGGCGTGGTCGCGCCGCTCGCGGCACGCAGCAGTTCGCGGCGGAGCCAGTCGAGGGCGGCGTTGACGGCGCGGACCTTGGCGGTCTCGCGCGGGCCAGGGTAGCTGAGTTTTTTCGACCACACGCCATGCGGGGCGTGGAGCGCGATGAACATCGTGCCGACCGGGTGCTGTGTCGCGCCTGTGCACGCGCCGGCGAAGCCGGTCACGGCAAGCGCGTAGTCGGCGCTGAGGGTCTCGGCGGCGCCGGTGGCGAGGGCGACGGCGCACTCATCGCTCACGGCGCTGTGCTGCGAGATGAGGCACTCGGGCACGTCGAGGAGCTGCATCTTGGCCTCGTTGGAATAACACACGATGCCGCCCGCGAAAAATTTGCACGCGCCCTGCACGCCGGTGAAGGCGTGCGCGAGCAGGCCGCCCGTGGCGGTCTCGGCGACGGCGAGAGTTTTTTCCTGGGTGCGGAGCAGATCGCTCACGACCTTGGCGAGGTTGTCCTGGCCGTAGCACATCAAATCCTCGCCGAGCAGTGCACCGCACTCTTTGGCGATGGTTTCGAGCTCAGGGAGGGAAAGTTTGCCGCTCATCGAACTCAGCCGGCAATCCACCGACCCCTGATGCGCGCAGAAGGCGACATTCAGCGCATCGCCGAAGCGGTCGAAGATCGGCTGGAGCCGCGTCTCGAGCATCGATTCGCCGACGCCCGCCGTGCGGAGCTGCACGTAGGCCTCGCGGTCGAGGAGCAGGCCGCGCTCCGCGAGACGCGGCACGACTTGCTCGAGAAACATCGGCTGCAATTCATTCGGCGGCCCGGGCAGCATCACCAGCACGCGGCCATCCTGCTCGACCCAGAGGCCGGGCGCGGTGCCGTTGGCATTGGGGAGGATTTCGCCGCGCTCGAAGCGGTCGGCCTGTTTGAGATTGTTGTCGGTCATCTTGCGACCGAGGCGGCTGAAGCGCTCCGAAATCGCCTGCACGATGGCGGGATCGCGCACGAGTTTCTGGCCCAGCACTTCCGCGAGTGCTTCGCGCGTGCGATCATCGCAGGTCGGTCCGAGGCCACCCGTGGTGATCACCACATCCGCTCGCGCCCAGCTCTCACGAAACTGCGCGACGATGTCGTCGGCCTCGTCGGTGATGGTGACGTTGCGCTTGAGCGTCACGCCACGGCGGCCGAGTTGCGCGCCCACAAAGGTAAGGTGCCCGTTGGCCGTGAGGCCAAGCAGGAGCTCATCGCCCAGGGTGAGCAATTCGTAGCGAAGTTGAGCGACGGGCTTCCGCGGAGGGGTGCCCGCAGTGTCGGCGTTGGAAGATGAGACCATGCTTGCGAGGTCGGAGTTTAGGCGAATCTTGTCGGAATGCCAGCGACAGAACCGGTTAATCTCAAGGAGAAGGTCCGCCACCTGCCCGACAAGCCAGGAGTGTATCTAATGAAAGATCGGCTGGGGCGAATCATTTACGTCGGCAAGGCCAAGAGTTTAAAAAAGCGCGTTTCGTCCTATTTCCAGCAAGGCCGCGCCCGGGGCATCTCCCAGCCTAAGATCCGGGCCCTCATCGAGTTGATCGCCGACCTCGAGACCATCGAGGTCAAATCAGAGCCCGAGGCCCTCCTCCTCGAGGGCAAGCTCATCAAGCAGTGGCGCCCGCGCTACAATACCGACTTTACCGACGACAAACGCTTCCTCCTCGTCCGCATCGATCTCACCGAGGAGCTGCCGCGTTTTCGCCTCACGCGCATCAAGAAGGAGGACCGCTCGCGTTACTTCGGGCCCTTCGCGCATAGCGGCCTGTTAAGAAAAACTCTCGCGCAGATGCGGCGGCAGTTCGGCATTTTACTCGCGGACGGCACTCCGGAAAAGCTCCCCGATGGCACCTGGCGCCTCTACGACGATGTGCGCACGGAGCTCTACGGCGCCGGCACCATCGTCAATACCGAGGACTACCGCCGCCGCGTGGACGACGCCTGCTCCTTCCTCGAGGGCAAATCCCGCGAGTGGCTGGAAACGCTCCGCGCCGAAATGGCCAATGCCGCCGGTCGCCAGGAATTCGAAAAGGCCGCCGAGCTGCGCGATGTCGTTTTCGCCTTGGAGAAGACCCTCGCGAAGACCCGCACCTTCGAGCGCACCGACCCCACGCGGCCCACGGGGGACACCGAGGCCCTCGAATCGCTCCAGCAGGAGCTCAAGCTCTCCACGCTGCCGCACGTCATGGAGTGCTTCGATATCTCGCACATCTCTGGCACCTTCGTCGTGGCTTCGATGGTGCACTTCGCCGAGGGCCGGCCCGATAAAAACGAATACCGCCGTTTCCAGATCAAGAGCTTCATCGGCAATGACGATTATCGCGCCATGGAGGAGGTCGTGGGCCGACGCTACCGCCGCCTGCGCGACGAGGGCCGTCCCCTGCCCGATCTCGTCGTGATCGACGGCGGCCGCGGCCAGATCGGCGCGGCGCTCAAGGCCTTTATCGCCATCGATGTCGAGCCACCCGCCCTCATCGGCCTCGCGAAGCAGCACGAGACGATCATCTTTCCCGATGAGCGCCCGCCGCTGAATCTCTCGCTCAGCCACCCCGGCCTCCAACTCCTCCAGCGCCTGCGCGACGAAGCCCACCGCTTCGCCAACACCTACAACGCCAACCTCCGCTCCAAGAAGATCCGCGAAAGCGTGCTCGATGACTTCAACGGCCTCGGCGAAAAACGCCGCGCCGCCCTCCTCGATCACTTCGGCAGCATCGAAAAACTCCGCGCCGCCAGCGTGGAGCAAATCGCCGAGGTCCCCGGCTTCGGCGGCAAAATGGCGGCTGAGCTTAAGGAGTTCCTGCGGCTGCCGAGCGCCACTCCGCCACCATCGGCCCCGCCGACTGAGGACGCGCCGGGAGGCGATACCCCGATTACAGAGTTATAAACGCCAATAGCCTGAGCTGTGGGCGGGGTGCCCTCACCCCGCGGGCTACGGCGTGCGCATCCTCATACCCGCGGGGTGAGGGCACCCCGCCCACAACCAGACGCTTGCTTCTATCGCCATGGGGTTTTCGTCAGTTCGTGCCGCTATCCTCAATAATCGCCAATCACTTACGCTCAGTGCCAGACCCGTCTCACCTATAGATTTCCGCGTCCCTGCGGTCTTTTTCCAACCGGCGCATCTGCGCTTCCCGAGGGGCGGTTTTTCGGTTTCAACTCTAGGATGATTCTTACTCGGGAAAGCCGCCGCATCTGGTGGCTCATCATGGTGGTGGCGTGGGTAGCTGCCGGCTATCTGGCGTATCGCCACGCAGGGGTGACGCGCGACTACACGGCCATGCTCGACGGCGCGGCTCTGCGCAACCTGCAGCCTCCGACTCCGATGCAGCACATCGTGCCGACCAACTATGCTGACGCGCAGACCTGGGTGCGGTACGCCCTGACCTTTGAGGAAAAAGATACGCCGTCGCGGGTGCGGTATACTTACAACGACAACGCCCCGCAGGGCCGCGAGGTGCACTGGAATTCCGGCTTTGCCCATCTCGTCAACTGGGGCGGGCATCTGCGCCGCGCCTTTACCGATGAGCCGATGCCGCTCGCCACGGAGCGCATGCTGCCGTGGTTCAACTTGCCGGTGTTGATGGTCTTTGTGCTCGGTTTGTCCGCGTGGGCCGGGCATCGCGCTGGCGCGGCGGCCGGCGTGCTCGTGGCGCTGGGCATCGTCGGCTACGATTCGTTCTACGCGGGCTTTTCGCCGCACTATGTCGACCACCACGGATTTCTGACCGCGACGACTTTCGGCGTCGTGCTCGGCGCGATCTTCATGGGTGCCGGCTGGTGGCAGAAGGAAAGCGAAAGCCAGGGCCACCTGCTGCCGATCTCACTCGCGCAGGCGCGGCACGCGGCGATCTTTTCCGCCCTGTGCGGCGCGCTCGGTATCTGGTTTAGCGCGGCTTCGACGATCCCGCCCATCGCGTTGACGGGTATCGCCGGTCTGGTCGCGACCTGGGTTTTCGGCCGCTCCGCGCGGCGCGACGGCGCGCATTTCGACGCGAGCCTCTGGCGGCTCTGGGGTCGCACGGGCGCGGGCGCCGCGGTGGTGTTTTACCTGCTGGAGTACGCTCCGTTCAACCTGGGCTTCCGCATGGAGGTCAACAATCCCCTCTATGCCCTCGCCTGGCTCGGCGGCAGTGAGATCGTCGCCCTCCTCTGCGAATACCGCATGGCGGAAAAACCGACTTGGCCCGCCGCGTGGAAACTCCTCTGGCCCGTGCTGGCGATCGCGGCCGCCCCGCTGACGATTCTGCTCGGTGGCATGAAGGTCTTCGTGGTCAGCGATCCCTTCATCGCGGAAATTCCCAAGACCGTGGTCGAGGGCATGTCGCTCGCGGCCATCGTCAAGGTCTTCGGCGGCAATACGCTTTATCAGTACCTCAATTGGAACATGGCGCCGTTCCTGATTACGGGCGCCTTACTCTTCGTGCCCAAGCAGCGAGAGAAGCACCTGCTGCTCTTCGCCATGGTCGTCGGTCTCGGCTTCTTGGCGATGATGTTGAAACAGGTGCGCTGGGCGTTTGGCGCGAGCGGGCCGTACCTCGCGCTCATGCTCGTGTCGCTGGCGGCGCTGCTCAACACCCGCAAGGGCGCCATCCGCTGGGTGGCTGTGCTCGCCGTGTGCGGCTTCTGCTTCGTGCCCGGCGCGATGAACCGCATCAATGTCCTCGCCAACGCCGTGAAGATGCGCACGCCCGACAAGATGGACGTCCAGCAGCTCATCTATCGCGATGTGGCGCTCGTGATTCGCAATTCCCAGCCCAAGGGCGATATCACCGTGCTGGCCAGTCCTAATGGCTCCTGCGGCATCGGGTACTACGGAAACTTCAAGACTCTCGGCACGCTCTATTGGGAAAACTATGCGGGCATGCGCGCGGCGGCGGAGATCTTTAGCGCCACCTCTTACGAAAAGGCCCGCGAGTTGATTCTCGCCCACGGCGTCACGCACGTCGCCATGATCTCGGAGGAGAGTTTCCTCCAGCAGTTCTTCGACATCCTCAATCCCACCGCCGGCAAGGATGCGATCAAAGACACCTTCGGTTACAAGCTCCTGGTCAACCAAGCGCTGCCCACGTGGCTCCGGCCTATCCCGTACAACATTCCGGTCGATGCGCGCCTGCCCAATCTCCGCGTCCTCCTGCTGCAGGTCGTGCCGCCGCAATCCGATCGCGATGCCAACTGGCACATCGCCCTCGCCCAACTCGGAATGGGCGACGGGGAAAACGCCGTGAAGACGTTCGAAGGCGCGATCATGATGTCGCCCGAAAACGAACGCGTCCCCCTCTGCCAGACCGCCGCCAATATCTGCTACTCGAACGGCGCGCATGTCGCCGCCGTGCGGCTGTACCGCGACGCCCTGACCGCCGGCCCCAATCCGCTCATCCAAGCCAACCTCGCGTGGGTGCTGGCCACCAGCCGGGTCGACCAAGTGCGCAATGCTCGCGAGGCCCTCGAGATCATTCAAAAACTCGACCAGACCGATCCCACGGTCCTGAGCGTGGCTGCCGCCGCCAATGCCGACCTCGGCAATTTCGGCGCGGCGTCTAACCTCGCCGCCCAAGCCCTCGAGGCCAATCGCACCAAGGGCGCACCGGCCCAGGAGCCCCAGTTTGCCGCCCGCCTCGAGGCGTTTAAGAACGGTCGGGTCTGGCGGCAGTGAACCGCGAGGGAAACGACCGGTCAGACCCAACGTCTTTCCCTCCCGATGAAGCCCTTCCGTCTCCTCGCCGCCCCGCTTTTCCTCGCGCTTGCCACCCTCGCGCGGGCGGATGTCGCCCTCGCCCCGCTCTTCACCGATCACGCGGTGCTGCAGCGCGACAAATCTATCGCGGTCTGGGGCAAGGCCGACGCGGCGGAGAACGTCGTCGTCAAATTCCAAGGCCAGGTCCGCCAGACGGTCGCCGGCTCCGATGGCCGCTGGATCGTCTATCTCGACGCCCTGCCCGCCAGCAGCGAGGGCGCGGAGCTCTTCGTGGCCGGAAAAAACACGATCACGCTCAAGGATATCGTCGTCGGCGAGGTGTGGCTCTGCTCCGGCCAGTCGAACATGGAGTTCACCGTCAATCGCGCGACCAATGCCCAGCAGGAGATCGCCGAGTCAAACTTTCCGCTGATCCGCCACATCAAGGTCCGCAACACCGTCTCCGATCGCCCCGCCGATACCGTGGCGACCAGTGGCTGGCAGTCCGCGAGTCCCCAGACCACCGGAGGCTTCACGGCCGTGGGCTATTTCTTCGCGCGCGATATTTACCAGAAGCTCGGCATCCCCGTCGGCCTTGTCCACAGTTCGTGGGGCGGCACGCCCGTGGAATCGTGGATGAGCCCGGCCGCCCTCGCGAGCGACCCCGCCTTCAAAATCGTCGATCAGCGCTGGGCGCAAAATCTCGCGGAGTATCCGGCCAAGAAAGCCGCGTTTGACACCGATCTCGCCGCTTGGACCAAAGCCGAAGTCGCGGCCAAGGCCGACCAGGCCGCCACCGCCGCGAAGATGAAGCCCAAGGGCGATCCCGCGACACTCTACGCCGCGTGGCTCCGCAAAAATCCCAAGCCCCGCGCCCCGCGTGCCCCCGGCGATCCGTGGACCCCGACCGGCCTTTTTAACGGCATGATCAACCCGCTCGTGCCCTACGGCCTGCGGGGCGCGCTCTGGTATCAGGGCGAGAGCAACGCGGAGCGCGCGAGCGAGTACCACAAACTTTTCGCCGCGATGATCACCGCCTGGCGCTCGCACTTCGGCCAGGGCGACTTCCCGTTCTACTGGGTGAGCCTCGCCAATTACGACGGCGTCAACGGCGACACCGCCAAGAACACCTACGCCTTCCTCCGCGAAGCGCAGACGCAGACGCTCACCCTGCCCAACACCGGCCAGGCCCTCGCCATCGACGTCGGCAATCCCACCGACATCCATCCCACGAATAAACAAGACGTGGGTCGCCGCCTCGCCCTGCTCGCCAAGAGCCAGGTCTATGGCGTCACCGTCGACGCCGTCGGCCCCACCTTTGCGAGCGCCACGCGCGAAGGCTCCGCGCTCCGCGTGAAGTTCACGCACGCCAGCGGCCTCAACGCCCACGACAAGCCGCCGCAATCCCTCGAGGTCGCCGGCGCCGACAAAGTATTCCGCCCCGCCACCGCCCGCATCGATCGCGAAACGCTCCTCGTCTCCGCGCCCGAGGTGAAAGAGCCCGTCGCCATCCGCTACGCCTGGAAAAACGACCCCGGCGCCAATCTCTACAACGGCGCCGGCCTCCCCGCCGTGCCGTTTCGGTCGGATAAGTGGTGAGCGAAGCGCCATGCGCGCTAACGTAGCCCCTCAAACCTCGCGGCACTGAACTTAACCCGCGATCGAGCGACGCAGGCGGTAACCATAGGGAAACAGATCGGCGCTGGGCTTGGGCGACGAGATCAGGCAGCGATGAACCAGTAGCACCAAGCGCTCAGCCGGGTCCAAATCGTTTTCTGCCTCCCCGCTCACTCCAGCGGCGATGTCATCGCGCCGTCACGAAGTCCTGAAGACAAAACGGGCGCGTCTCAAAAAAGACGCGCCCGTTTGTTTGGCTAAATTAACTTTTCGAACTCTCCGAAATCCCGCGCTTACTTCAGCTCGTAGATTTCGAGGAGCGCGGTGCCGGCGCTGCCGGTGGCAGCGCTGACTTGCGCGGTGTAGGCGCCGGCGCCGAGCTTCACGGCCAACGCGGCATCCGTGGTGCCGAGCGAGAGGGCAAACGCGCCGACGCTCGTGGCTTGCGCCGAGATCGTCGCGGCATCCGTGCCGGAGCTCCAATTATCATTTGAGGCGACCATCGTCCCCGCCGCATTGTAGACACCGATCTTCGGGTCCGAAATCGCACCCGTGACGCCGAACTGTGTGAGCGAGGGGCCGACACCGCGGATCAGCAGATAATTATCCGTCTGCGTGCCCGCGATGACGAAGCCGCTGATGAGGAGGCCGTCGGCGGCGCCGGTGCTCGTGCGGCTGGAGACGTTGGCGAGGCGAGAATTTGAGCCGCCCGCGACATCGTAGATTTCCGCGAGCGCCACGCCGCCGGCGGCACCGTTGCCATCGCTGACTTGCAGCGAGTAGGTGCCGGGCGCGAGGGTGACGAGGAGCGCGGAGTCGGCGCTATTGGCGCCGAGCGGGAAGGCGCCGCTCATCGCGCCGGCCTGCGCGAGCGCGGTGGAATTCGACCAGCCCTTGTTTTCGACGAGTACGTTGCCCACGGCATCGTAGAGGCGGAGGAGCGGGGCGGAGAGTGTACCGCTGACGCCGAAGGCGTTGAGGCCGGGGCCGACGGCGCGGATGAGCACCGTGCGCTCGCCGGTGCCATTGATGGCAAAGCCGGTGAGGAGCGCGTTGTCGGCGGCGACGCGGGCGCGCGTCGAGAGATTCGCAAGATGCGCGAGATTGCCGGTGCCCGGCGTGGTGGCGAGTTGGGCGTTGGCGACCGCCTCGCTGAGGCTGGTCAGATCGGCGAGGACGCGGAAACCCGCGACCGGGGCCGAGACGGGCGGCACATTCGGGCCGCCCGGAGTACCCGGCTGCACGACGCCCGGCACCGGGGTGGCGATATTCACGTCGTCCACCATCACGTTCGCGCGATTAAACTCGCGGATCGTCTCGGTGAGACCGGAGGAAACGCCGCCGCTCTGCAGCACGCCGCGAGCGCGGATGTAGAAGCTGGTGGTCGCGGGCTGGGCCGCGACGGTGATCGTCCAGTCGCCATTGGCCGCGCGCGTGGCGCTGCCGATGCGCGTCCAATTCAGGTGATCGTCCGAGCGGTCAAAGGTGACGCTCGACAGCTCCACGCCAGTGCCACCGCGCGACCACGTCACCGCAGTGCCGGGTGCGCTGATCGTAAAGCGCTGCGTGGCGGGCGTCGTGGCCGAGAGGCGGGCGATACCGTTGCGGGGCAGGCCACTCACGCGGTTGAACGAGCCGCCGAGCAGCACGCGGCCGTCGGTCTGCAGCGCGACTGCGGTGACGGTCCCGTCGACTTGCGCGTCGAAGGTCGTATCCAAAGTACCATTACTATTGAGGCGGCGGAGGAAGCCCGTGAACGCGCCGCCGACCAAGATGCGGCCATCGCTCTGGAGGGCGATCGAGTTGATCACGGCCGAGCCACCGTTAAACGCGGTGAACGTCGAGTCGGTCGAGCCGTCCGCATTGAGGCGGAGGATATTGCTGCGCACACCCGAGCCATCGACGAGCACCAGGATGCGACCATCGCCCTGCACGGCGAGCGCGCGCACGACGCCGACGGAAGCGGTGAACGCCGAATCCGTGCTGCCATCGGGCAGGAGGCGCGCGAGGTTGGTGCGCGAGGTGCCGTTGACCGCGGAGAAACTACCACCGACGAGCACGCGACCATTGCCGACATTCGCCACGGCGTTGACCGCGCCGTTGACGTTCGGCGCGAAGCCGGTGTCGAGCGTGTTGTCGCCGCCGAAGCGCGCCACGCGATTTCGCGTCACGCCGGAGAGCGAGGTGAAATCGCCCGCGACCAGCAGGTTGCCATCGGGCAGCGAGAGCAGCGCGTTGACCGCGCCGTTCGGGTTGGGCTGGAAAGTCGAGCTAACCGTGCCGTCGTCGTTGACGAGAGCGAGATTGCGGCTGGGGGCGCCACCGATGGTGGGGAAATTACCGCCGACGATCATGACGCCATTCGGGCGCACCGTGGTGATCGCACCACCGAGGATGAGACCGCCATCCACACGGGTGCCGTTGGGCGCGACCGTGGAGCCGGTGGCGACGACGTAAATCGCGCCGTCGGACTCGGGATTGAAACCGACGTCGAGCGAGCCATCAAAATTCGCCCGCGCGAGGTAGTTGCGCACGACCGCCTCGGCCGCCCCGTTGGACTGCACGGCCGTGAATACACCGCCGTAGACAACCGCACCATCCGACTGCACCACGACGGAGTTAACCGTGCCATTGGGATTCGGGTCGAAATTGGAATCGACCGAGCCATCGGTGTTGAGGCGCGCGATGTGATTGCGCACCGTCGTGATCACGGTCGTCGCGGTGGCGGAATTGGGCGAGAAGGAGGTGAATTCACCACCGACGATCAATTTGCCATCCACGTAGCGCGCGAGCGCGTGGACTGCTCCGGTGGCGGCCGGATCGTAGTTGGTGTCGACGGTGCCGTCGGTATTGAGGCGCGCGATGTAGTTGCGCACCGTCGTGGTCGAGCCGGCATTCGGCGTGAACTGGGTGAAGTTACCGCCGGCGATCATCTTGCCATCGGGCTCGATAAGGAGGGCGTTCACGAGCGCGTTGGCTCCGGGGTTGTAGCCGGTGTCGAGCGTACCGTCGGCGTTGACGCGCGCGATGTAGGCGCGGGCCGTCGTATCGGTCGCACCATTGGGCTTAACCGTCGTAAACGTACCGCCGAAGACGATCTTGTTGTCGGACGGCTGGATCGCGATGGCGTTGACGCGATTGTCGGGCGTGGGGTTAAAGCCCGTGTCGAGCGTGCCGTCGATATTGAGGCGAGCGATGTAGTTGCGCGTCTGGCCGACGATGCCGGTGAAGGAGCCACCGACGAGGATCTTGCCGTCGGCCTGGACGACGATCGAGGTCACCGCGCCATCGGGCGAGGGATAGAAATTGTCGAGCTGGCCGTTGGGCAGGAGGCGGACCATGTTTTTAACCGCGCCATTGTCAGGATCGATGAAGGTGCCACCGAGGAGGATCTTGCCGTCGGCCTGCACCGTCACGACGTTGATCTGGCCGGTAAATTTCACGGAGGGCGCGAAGCTCGTGCGGAGGGAACCGTCCGTGTTGAGCCAAGCGAGGCCGTTGCCCTGCGTCGTGATCGGCGCGGTGTCGGGGCGGTGCATCACGGCGTTGACCGGGCCCGCAGCATCGAGCGAAGAGGAGAATACCTTGTCCGCCGTACCCTCGGCATGGAAGCGAGCGATATTGGTCGTGCGCGTGCCGCCGATGTCGGTGAACTGGCCGACGGCGACGATCTTATTGTCGTTCTGCACGGCGAAGGAGGAAATCTTGATATCCGAGGCGCCGCCGATGCCCGGCGTAAAGGTCGTATCAAGCAAGCCGCGCGAGGTGACGCGCACGTATTGGTTAACCGGGACCGGGGCGAGTTTCGGGTCAGGGTCGCCCGCGGCGAGGACGGAGTCCGACTTCTTGTCACCGATCGGGTGAATAGAGGTAAAAGCGCCGCCAATGATGATCGAGCCGCTCGACTGCAGCAAAATGGAGTCGACGCGATTGCCCGTGGCTTCGCTGAGATCGAGGTTGAAGGTCTTGTCGACCGAGCCGTCGGCATTGAGGCGGGCGATGTACTTGGTCAGGGTCCACGTCGTGTCGGCCTTGGACTGCACCCCGAGGAACGTGCCACCGATGAGGAGCTTGTTATCCGGCTGAAGGACGACATTCAGGACGGTGCCGCTGATGACATTGGGTTCGAACGTAGTGTCGAGCGTGCCGTCGCTGTTGAAACGGATCATGCGGTTGCGCGTGATATTCTCCGTGGACGGATCGGTCGCGCCCTTGGGCGTAAAGGCCGTGAACTGACCGCCGGCGATCACCTTATCGCCCTGCAACACGACAGTCGTGACGCGGCCGTTGAGAATCGGAATAAACGTCGTGTCGACAGTGCCATCGGTCTTGATGCGGGCGATGTAGTTCTGCGTCGTCGTGCCGGTGCCGCCATTGGGCGTGAACGCGGTAAACGCGCCACCGAGCACGAGGCGGCCATCGCTCATCACGGCCACGCTGGAGACCGTAGAATTCGGCGACGGATTAAACGTATCGAGCGAACCATCCTTGTTCACCCGGGCGAGGTAGCCGCGGACGATGACATCGCCCGCTTTGTTCGTCTGAAAGATGTTGAAGCTACCGGCGACGAGGATCTTTTCGTCCGACTGCACGATAATCGTACCGACCTGGCCATTGGGATTCGGATCGTAGGAAGTATCCAGCGAGCCGTCGGCGTTGAGCCGCGCGAGATAGTTGCGCGCGACGGTGCCGACGAGGCTGAACGTGCCGCCGATGAAGATCTTGTTATCGGAAGGCTGGCGCGCGAGGGCGAGGATGCGGCCATTGATCGCCGGGGGGACAAACGTCGGATCGACGGTGCCGTCGGCATTGAGTCGCGCGAGGGCGCTGCGGGTCACGCCACCGACACTGGTGAAGGAGCCGCCGATCAGGAGCTTGCCGCCCGGGAGTTCGAGGGTGACGAATGGGCGGCCCTCGATGCCGATGACCAGTGTGGCATCGAGCGTGCCGTCAGCATTGACGCGCGCCAGATGATTACGCGCGATAGCGGTGCCCGCACCCCGCGACGTGAAACCGGTGAAGTAGCCGCCCAGGACAATCTTGCCATCCGGCTGAAAGCCGAAGGCCGCGACCGTGAAATTGGCGCTGGCGTTAAAGGAGGTGTCGACGGTGCCGTTGGGCGCGAAACGCGCGACGTAGGCGCGGGTCGTCGTCGCCGAGCCGAGCGACCAAACGGAGGTGAAAGAGCCGCCGACCATCAGACCGCCATCCGGAGCGATGGCGACTGCGACCACATTGCCGCCGACTTGAGGAATAAACTCGGAGTCGAGTGTGCCATTGGGGTTGAGCCGCGCGAGGTGATTGCGCGCCGTGGGCTCGTTGTTGCCAATGGGCTGGAGCGTGGTGAAAGAACCGCCGAGGACGATCTTGCCGTCGCGCTGGATGGCGAGGGCGTTGACCACGTCGTTGGCATTGCCGTCGAACTCGGAGTCGACGACGCCGTTGCCATTGATGCGCGCGATGCGATTGCGCGTGGTAAATTCCGCAACGCCGAGCGCATTGCGCGTCTCAAAGGTCCGGAAACCACCGCCGACGATGATGCGGCCGTCGCCCGTGGGCGTGCGATTCGGCCCGGTGAAATCGGCCGGGGTCAACTGCACTGCGAGCGCATTGACCGCATTGTTGGGATTCGGGAAATACGCGGTGTCGGTCGAGCCATCGGCATTGAAACGCGCGAGGTGGCGCACGATAACATTCGAGCGCACGAGCGTGAACCGGCCACCGACGACGACCTTGCCGTTGGGTTGGACCGCGATGGCGTTGACCTGCGGGACGACCGCATCGGTCAGGAGGAGAAATGGATTGGCCGAGACCTCGGCCACAGTGAGCGCGGTGATATTGGGATTGAACGACGCATCGACCGAACCGTCCGTATTCAGGCGGGCGATGCGATTGCGAATTGCAGCCGTGCCGATTTCGTTGGGCTGCACTCCGGTGAAATCGCCACCGATGAGAATCTTACCATCTGGCTGCAGGATGACCGCTCGCACCGGAGCGTTGGTGGCCGTGACGGTATTACGATCCGTGATGCGAAGATCGGGCGACCCATCAGCATTTAGGGGAAGGGTGCCAACATTGGGATTAAACGAGCTGTCGACCGTGCCGTCTGGATTGATTCGCGCGATGTTGCGGCGAGTAACCGGCGCACCGATGGCCGGACGGAAAAGCGAAAACTGGCCCGCGACGATGATCTTTCCGTCGGGCTGGGTGACCATCGCGTACACGTTGCCGTCGACATTCGGGTCGAAGCCATCGGCGGCGGTGGGGTTCTGGGCCGACGCCACGACCGCGCTCAAAATGAAGCCAATCAAGCACAACGGACGCAGGGCAGACCGGAAAAACGAAGCGATAAACATAAAGGGGAGCAGATAAAACAGCGCGAAGACGCCTTGGGCAAGACGGATAACACCCAAGATTTACCCATGTTCCGTCAATCTCGGGACCATTAAAAAGCGGGCGGTTTGCAAGACGCCGCTTTCGTCCGAAACCAAGGCGCGTTAGGAGAGCCAAACCTACTTTCTAAGCTTTTAAGCACTGGGGTGTCTTATAGAATGGCCCAAGCTCAAGTTCTCGCTCGCCCGTTGCCTCCTAACTCTCGGTCTCATCGCTGCTTCCATGAAGACATCCCCTCCCCTGCTCCTCGCCCTAGTCGCGGCGCTTTTCGTCGCCGCTCCGGTCGGCGGTCGCGCGGCCACCCTCGCCGCCAAGTCCACCATCACCTCCGTGACCGTCTATTCCGAGGGTGCCATTGTGACCCGCACGGCGCCGCTCGATCTCGCCGCCACCGGCGTGACCGATGTGACCTTTGACCAACTCCCCGCCGGCCTCGGCGACTCGTCGCTGCAAGTCTCCGGTCAGGGCAGCGCGCAGGCGACCATCCTCGATATCACGACGCGCGTGGCTTTTCAGACCATCTCGCCCAACGAGCGCGTCAAAATGATCGAGGCCCAGTTGCGCGCGCTCAACAAAGACCTGCGCGGCCTCGACGATCGCAAAAAACTCCTCGAGGCCCAGCGCGTCACCATCGGCAATACCGAGGCCGCGCTCTTCTCGCCCGCGAGCAAGGACGTCCCCCGCCCTTCCGTCGCCGAGATCACCAGCGCCCTCACCTTCGTCAACGAGCAGCGCGCCCGCATCACCACCGACATGGCCGCCCTCGACGATCAGCGCGCGGACCTCACCGCCAAAATCTCCGCGACCCAGCAACAGTTAAACGAAATCGCCAACGATTCCCGCCGCTCCACCAAGTCCATCGTGGTGCGCCTCGATGTCGCCACCGCCGGCAAACTCGACCTCACCGTCAGCTACGGCATCGACGGCGCGAAGTGGACCCCGCGCTACGACGCCCGCGCCAACTCCAACGAAAAAACCGTGGCGCTCACTTACCAGGGCGTCGTTCGCCAAAACACCGGCGAGGACTGGAAGGACGTCTCGCTCACGCTCTCCACCGCCCGCCCCAGCCTCGGCGGCTCCGCCCCCAAGCAATCGCCGTGGGGCCTCGATGTGTATTACCCGCGGCCGGCGGCCTATCCGGCGTCTGCGACGACGGGCGTAGGGGGCGGTTTAGTTAAGCTCGATGCCTTCTCGATCGGCAGTCGGGCCAAAGATACAATTTATGGCGCCGCCGCAGCGGCCCCCGCCCCTGTCGTCTACGATTCCGCCCCCGCCCAAGCCGCGCTCGAGCAAGCCGCCACCAGCGCCTCGTTCAAAGTCACCGCGCCCGCCACCGTGCCGAGTGACAACACCGACCAAAAAGTCCCGATCGCCACCATCGCGCTCAACGCCGTCCCCGAGTACGCCACCACGCCGAAGCTGCGCCCTGCGGCCTTTCTCACGTCCAAGGTCGTCAACTCATCCGATTTCCCGCTGCTCGCGGGCGAGATGAACGTGTTTCTCGACGGCACCTTTGTCGCGACGGACAAACTCGAAACCGTGATGTCCGGCGAAAAATTCGACCTCGCCCTCGGCGCCGACGAGGGCATCGCCGTGAAGCACAAGCGCGTGCAGCGCTTCGCCGAAGACATGGGCCTCACCGGCCGCGGTCGCCGCGTGACCTACGACTACTTGATTACGATTCAGAATAATAAAAAGACCGCCGCGCGCGTCGTCGTCTCCGACCAAATCCCGGTTTCGCGCAACGAAAAGATCGTCGTCAAACAACTCGCCCCCGACGCCAAAGAAAACAAGCCCACCACCGAGGGCACCTTGAAGTGGACGCTCGACCTCAAGCCCGGCGAGAAGCGCGAGCTGCCGCTAAAATTCTCCGTCGACTATCCCGGCGATGTGCAGGTCGCCGGCCTCGAGCCGTGAGCCGGGCACAAAAAAGAACCGCGAAGCCCGCTCTGCACCCCCTGGGAGCGTGGGCCGCTGGCCCGCTTTTCCTCCAAGGCGTTTTACAGAAGCAAACGGAAGTAACGAAGAGAAGGCGCACCCAAGCAGCCTCCTGTTTCGCGTTTCTGTGCCTTTGCGCCTCGGTGGTTTATCCTAGGGACTGAGGAAAGAACCACACAGGCAGGCCCAAAGGCACAGCGAGTGAGCCCATCGCGCACCGCCTTCGCGTCTTCGCGCTTCACGGTTCAAATTTATTTCCCCTGTCCCGCACTTGCGCGAGTTCACGAACCCGCTCATTTTTTGGCGTTCATGGAACCCGGCGGCCCGCGCGCCTCTCTGTGATCATCTCCGGCTCGGCTGATCGAAGTTAGCAACCCTCATCTTCCTCCCGCCATGCCCAAGCTCTTCCGCGCCTCCGATAATCGCAACGCTGCGCTCGTGGAGCCCGGCCGCGAACCCGCCGCTCTCAGTTATTTCAATCTGCTGCGCCTTCGCGTGGGCGAATCCGCCACCCTCGATGTCCCCGCGTGCGAACTGCTCTGCGTCATCCTCTCGGGCAAGGCCGACATCGCCGCCTGCGCGCAAGAATTCAAAGGCGTCGGCCGCCGGGCTGATATCTGGGATGGCCCCGCCGACTCCGTGTATTGCGGCACCTGCCCGCGCGTCACCGTGCGAGCGCTGCGCGATGGCACCGAGGTCGCAGTCGCCGGCGGGGTTTGCGCCCAACCCTTCGCCCCTTTCCGCATCCCGCCGGAGGAAGTCGCAATGGTCGAGGTCGGCTCGAAAGACACGCACTCGCGCCGCCGCATCTATCACATCCTCGGCCAAAACGGCGCGGGCCGCGCGGGCAATCTCCTCGTCAGCGAACTCTACGGCGACGAGGGCTGCTGGTCCGGCTATCCGCCCCACAAACACGACACCGAGCGCCCGCCGGAGGAAACGGACTTCGAGGAAATCTACCACTACCGCTATCGCCCCGAGACGGGCTTCGGCGCGCAGTTCTGCTACCCGGATCAAACCGCCGCCAATGCCTCGGAGCCGCAAGTCGTGATGACCCGCCATGGCGACACGTACGTGATCGACCGCGGCTATCACCCCACCGTCCGCGCTCCCGGCCACGAAGGCTACATCTTCACCGTCCTCGTCGGCCGCCACCAGCGCTCCCTCGTCCAATCCTTCGAGCCCGTTCACCAGCACCTCATGGAAAAAATCCCCGGCATTCAAGCGATGCGGGACAAGTTCAAGTAAGGCTCAATTTCAGGCTTCAGCTCAGCCACCCGGTTTCTGGCTGGCCCTGCGCTTTTCGAATTCTTGCACGTCTCGCGGACGCTGCACGTGGGCGATGTAAACGGTCGCGCCATCGTTTTCGTAGTCGAAACGGAGTGAATAGCCCGCGTAGTCCCACCGCTCCCAAATGCGATTTATGATCCCGAATTGCCCCACGCTGCCATCGCCGCCAGACGACGAGGGAACTCCCAGCGCCGCGACCAAGGCCTGCCGGCCGTCCTGCAGGAAAACACTGGGCGTGATCTCTCCGCCATACGGCAAGAACCGAGATGCTTTCTTTGGATAGAGTTGAACTGCCACGATCAACCAGACTTTGTCCGTCCACTCGAAATATACATCGATGCCATCCTTTTTGAAACTCTGCGTCGCCCGATAACCACCCTCTTTCTTCAGCTTCTCGACGACGGAGGCGAGGCTCTTGAAGTGCGAAAACGCTGCAGAGTCTTCGCGCTCATCTAAAATAGAGACGCATTCAGCCAGCGAGATCATCTTTCGGTGAGAGTCATATAGGCCGCGCAGGCCACCTCAAAGCAAAAAAGGCAGACCGTTTCGGTCCGCCTTTCGCGTATTCAAAATCTAATTACGGCGCTGCCGCCTCGGCTCCGCGCTTCAGTTTTGCTTCCCCGCGCCGGGGCCCTTGCCGCCTCCGGGTCCGCGGCGGCGGCCGATGCCGAGTTCCTGCACGAGACCGGCGAGGTCCTCGTCGCTCCAGGGCTCTTCGCGCTTCGCGGTGGCGGCGCGGGCTTCGGCGACGGTCTTGACGGCGACCGCCCCGGCGGCGTGGCCCCAAGAATTGCGGACGTAGGTCAGGATGTTGGAAATCGACTCATCATCCAGCGCGGCCTTGAGGGTCGGCATGACCATGTTTTCCTGCGCCTTGCCGTTGAGCACGATGCGCGCGAGCACGCGGTCGTCGTCATTGACCCAGCGGGAATTGACGAGCGGCGGCGCGAGACCCACGAGGCCCTGGCCCTCAGGCTGGTGGCAGGCCGCGCAGATCGCGGCAAACTGCACCTTGCCCTTGTCGTATTGCGCCTGCTCGGCGGGCGTAAACTTGACTACCGGAGCCGCGATCATGCCGGGCTTGCCGGGCCAGCGGAAGGAGGCGAGGAGCTTCTTCGCGCGCTCGGCCTCGGGGCCGGTCTTGGCGGAGAGTTCGACGAGGGCCTTGGGCTCGGCGGTGAGATTGGCGGCGAGCGCGCGGCCATCCGAGGTGCGGGGCAGCGATTTCTCGATGCCATCGAGCACGGTGGCGTGCACCCACTTCGGCGCGTTGGGATTTTCCACCAGCGCGATCACGCGGGCGAGGCGCGCGGGATCGTTGGCTTTCAAGACGGCTCCGGTCGCGGCGATCACGGCGTTCTTCACCGGCGTGGTGCCTTCTTTCGCAGCCTTCACGAGCGCCTCGACGAAATCCGCCTCGCGGCGGGCGATACCGCTGATCACGGCATCGACGATGTAGGGCTGCTCGCCAGACTCGACGACGAGTTTAACCAGCGCGGCCTCGGCGACGGCATTGCCGCGCGCCTCACCGAGCGTCAGCGCCTGCTGCAGGCGCAGCGACGGCTCACTGCGCGGAGCCGCGACCTTGGCAATCAAGGCCTCGGCGTCCGCTTGCTTGAAAAATTTTTCCGAGAGGCGCATCGCGGCGGCGACCACGCGCTCATCCGCATCGCCAAGCGCGGCGACCACCGTCGTACGCTCGAGCGCGCCGAGACCGTCGAGCGTCCAGAGCGCGTGCAGACGCGCCAGCGCGGGCTTGCTCTTATCCACTGCCAGCGCGGCGAGGGGCTTGGCGGCCGAGGTGTCGCGCTTCTCGATGATCAGGCGCTGGGCCAGATCGCGGCTCCAGCCATTTGCATCGCTCAGTGTATCGATGAGCTGCGGGGTCGTCGCGGCGGCGAAGCCCAGCTTGAAATTCGCCTTCGGCGCGCCCTCCGGCACAATGCGCCAGATGCGGCCGTAGTGGAGACCCTCGCCGAGATTGCGCGACTCGATCTGCTTGCGCAGGAAGCTCGTCACGTAGGTCTTGTGCTGGAGGATGCCACGATAGAGATCGACGACGTAGAGCGCGCCGTCGGGACCGTTAAAGAGATTCACCGGGCGGAAGCGCTCGTCGATCGAGGTGAGGAACTCCGCGTTTTCATACGCGTTGGTGCCCTTCACCAAGCCGCCGCTCTCCGTGAGCTTGATGCGCTTGATCAGATTGCCCGACGGCTCGGCGATAAACGCGTCGCCCTGAAATTCCTTCGGGAAGAGCGCGCCGCGATAAATCACGGGACCGCACGCGGCGGTGACGGCGTACATCTTGCCGTCCTTGTCGAGGGTCTTGTAGCCGCGGTTGATACCGGGCGTCACGCGGCCCGGATAAGTCGGGAGGCTGGCCGGTGCGGTCTGCACATTGGTGCCCGTGGCGCCGGAGAAATTCCCGTTGCGGGTCAGGTAGGCCGAGGCCACCGCGTCGATGCGAAGCGGGTCGCTGTTGCTATTATAGTAGATGCGGCCCGTGTCGTCCTGCGTAATGCCCCATTGGCCGCGTGTGATCGTCTTGTCGCGCGTGAATTTCCCCGCGCCCTCGAAGCGGAAACGCGTGGTGTGGTTGGCCGAGTAGATCCAGTTGTCCATCATCCACACGAGGCCGTTGGAGTTGTGCTCCGGGTTGGTCGTGTTGCCGTAGTCGCTCGCGATTTCCTTTTTGTCGTCGGCCACGCCGTCGCCGTTCGTGTCGCGGAAATACCACAGATGCGGCGGCTCGGCCACGAGCACGCCATCGCCGATCAGCGACATCGCGCGCGGCATCACGAGGCCCTTGGCGAAAACCGTGCGCTTATCCATCACGCCGTCGCCGTTGGTGTCCTCCAGCACCGCGATATCGCCGATGGGCTCGTCTTCGCCCTTGGCGTCGACGTCCGGCATGTAGCCGCGCATCTCGAGCACCCAGATTTTGCCATCCGGCGCGATCTGCATCGAGATTGGGTCTTGGATGAGGGGGTCGTTCGCGACGAGTTCGATCTTAAATCCCTTCGCGACCGTAAAAGTCTTCAGGGCCTGCTCCGCCGTGAGGATCGGAGCGGGCGGAATGACAATGTGAGCCGGCACATCGGGCATCTCCTCGCCGGCCCGATCGCCTTTTTGGGCCAGCAGCGGCGAAGCAACGATTAGTGCCAGTGGAGCGAAACGCAGAGTACGCGAAATCATGGGGTGAGAGCCGCAAGACGTTCACGCCCCGCAAAAGGTGTCAACCCCCCGCTAAGTGCCACTGTTGCACGATAGGTCCTCAGGCCCGCCTCTTCGCCGCCCCTGTCAGCCTCTTTCTCTTTCCTCTTTATCTTAATCTTTCTCTCAGCCGCACCTCTCCGACCCAGCAATAAACCCACAAATAGCTAAAAATCAGTATATTGCATCAAAAAACACCCATTACCTTCCACATCCGCTCCCGCCTGTCCCCTTACTTCTGTCCTCTGTATCCTGTCGCCTGTCCTCTGTCGCCTGTCCCCTGTCTTCCGCCCCTCTACGGCGCCAACTCCGGATGCCCTGCCCGGGTCATCCGCTTTTTGACCTCTTCCTTCACCGCCGCAGCCGACGACGCCTCCAAAATCTTCTTCACCAGTTGCCGTGCGTGCTCCACGTCGCCCGAGCCCCCGAGGGCCTCAGCCGTGATCGCCGCATCACGGGCCATCGAGGCCTTGAGCGATTCCGCCGCAGCCGCCGACATCCGCGCCGCCAAACTCAGCATCCGCTCCAATTGCGCGACGGCTTGGGCGTAACTTCTAACCTGGAGCGCCAGGGCATACTGCTTGTCCTCGATCAACGGGCGAAGTATGCGCTGCCCCAGAACGGCGCGTCGCGGATCATTCGCCGGCAACTGCTGCAGCAGGTTCAGCGTGACCTCGTTTTCCTCCAGCGCATCATTGAGCGCGGCAAAATCGCTCGCCGCCGTCGAGTCGCTGGCATCGCTCAGGAGACGCGCCCCCGCGTCATCGCGGAGATTGCGCAATACCTCGACTGCGGGGGGATATTTTTTCGCCAGCCGTCCCATCTCCGACGTCAGAAAACTCACGCGCACCCCGCCGTAACGCGGTATGCCCTTCATCCCCGTCCGAAACAGCCAGACGAATTCCGCCAGCGCCTCCTCGTAGCGGTCGGCCCGCGCGAGTTC
Source organism: Opitutaceae bacterium (assembly GCA_965227745.1). Taxonomy (GTDB): domain Bacteria; phylum Verrucomicrobiota; class Verrucomicrobiia; order Opitutales; family Opitutaceae; genus GAS368. The sequence goes on from OZ245769.1 coordinate 4,134,664, forward strand.
CTTCCCGAGTTGGTAACGCGCATCCACCTCCTCGTCCGGGCCGGTTCGCCCGGCGGCGGACCCGGGCGCCGCCACAGGCTTTGGCGTCGTTGGCGTTGTCGTCCCTGACGTGTTCGCTGCGCTGGCCGGTTTCTTCCCCGTCGGAAGCTCGGCCTCGCTCCCCTCCGTCACCTTTGCACCGGGTTGCGCCGCGACCGGCGTCCGCGCCGCCGCCACCGCCTCGTACGCGCGGCTCAGCACCGTCTTCCCCTCGAGCGTGGAATTGAAATCCCGCACAAAGGTCTCCGGCGCTCGAAAGCCCACGAGCCGATCCATCACCGTCCCATCCGCCTTCAACACCAGCACCGTGGGATAGGCCTCGATCTTGTACCGCGCGGCGAGCGCCTTGCCTTCCTTTTCCGCGTCCAGCTTCAGCGCGATGGCTTTTTCGCCGAGGAGTTTCCCTACGGCCGCGTCCGTCCACGTCTCGCGATCGAGCCGTTGGCACGGCTCACACCACGTCGTGTAAAAATCGATCACGATCACCTTGCCCTCCTTGGCCGCGAGCCCGCTCGCCGCCGAAAACTCCACCGCTTGAAACGCCACCGCGCTCTCCGCGGCCCCGGACCAATCCCACCACGCAACACTCAACGCCAGACCAGCGACCAACCGAAAGTGACGGGGGTTCATCGTGCGCCGACCTCATCACCACTCCCCCGGTAACTCAAGCCGCCGAACTCGCAATAATTTGTCCGATTCCTCTCTCATCGGCAGAGCGATCACTAAATAACCGTCCACTTTCCCTTTTCACTCTAATATAATTCCCCCTCCATCAATTAACTCCGCCGCAGCACCTCCGCCCTGCGTGTCCATTCGTGGTTAAAAATCCCGTGCCCCATCACCACGAGGCCCGGTCATCTTCCTTCATCCGTGTTCATCTGTGTCCATCCGTGGTTAAAATTCCGTCGTCTTTTCGTTTCCTCATCCCCTTTTTCCACCCCATCCCCTACCGCCCGCCCGTAACGCCCGCGTTACCCTTTTAGCGTCGCCGCGTCCTCCCCGGGAAGAATCCTCTCGGTTTGCGTCTCTCACGTAAAATCCCTAGCTTTGCCGCCCATGCCTTCGCTCCGTCGCCTGCCCTTTGCGCTCCCGCTGTTCGTCTTCGCCGCCCTCGCGCTGGTGTGCTCGCCCGTGCTCCGCGCCGCGTCGAAGCCCTCGCCGGTCAAGGCCTCCCTCGTCTCCTCCGATCTCTCCGTCAAGCCCGGCCAGCCGATCACCGTGGCGCTGCGCCTCGTGCACGATGCCCACTGGCACACCTACTGGCTGAATCCCGGCACCGGCCTCGCCACCTCGCTCAATTGGAAACTCCCCGCCGGCTGGACCGCCGGCCCCATCCAGTGGCCCGCCCCTAATCTCTTGAAAGACGCCAAGGGCGGCATCATCGGCAACGGCTACGAGGGCGATCTGCTGCTCCCGGTCACGCTCACCCCGCCCGCCGATCTCGCTGTCGGCGCCGATGTCCGCCTCGAAGCCACCGCCGACTGGCTGATGTGCGAAGAAATCTGCGTCCCCGGCAGCGCCAATGTCTCCCTCATCCTCCACGTCTCCGCCGACGCCCCTAAGCCCGAGGCCAACTTCGGCGAGAAAATCCGCGCCGTCGTCGCCGGTCTCCCGCGCACCGACGCCGCGTGGAAAACCTCCGCCACCCGCGCCGATAAAACCGTCACCCTCACCGTCACGCCCGCCTCCCCCGGCGGTGCCACGCCGAAAGACCTCCGCTTCTTTTCCGACGACGCCTTCATCGGCCACGAAGAACCCCAGACCGTAAAAGAAGACGGCAAAGGCGGCTTTATCGTCACGTTGCCCATCTCCCCCGACGGCCCCAAAGACGTAAAACAACTCCTCGGCGTCCTCACGTCCTCCACCGGCTGGCTGCCGAACAACGTCCTCAAGGGCCTCCGCATCGACACCCCGCTCGCCGCCGGTCCTGCCACCGCAGCCACCACCGCCTCGACCGCAGCCTCCAGCCCCATGTCCGGTTCCGGCGGCTCCGGCTCTCAACCCTCATCTCTCAACGCTCAACCCTCGGCTGCCGCCAGCGGCAGCCTGCTCGGCACGCTCCTCCTCGCCTTCGTCGGCGGCCTCATCCTCAACCTGATGCCCTGCGTCTTCCCCGTGCTCGGCATCAAGATCCTCGGCTTCGTCAATCAAGCCGGGCACGACAAAAAGAAGGTCGTGATGCACGGCCTCGTCTTCGCCGGCGGCGTGCTCCTTTCGTTCTGGGCCCTCGCCACCGTCCTCGCGGTCTTGCGCGCCGGTGGCTCGCAGGTTGGCTGGGGCTTCCAGCTCCAGTCGCCCGGCTTCGTCTTCACGCTCGCCGCCGTGATGCTCGTCTTCGCGATGAATATGAGCGGCGTCTTCGAGTTCGGCCTCAGCGCCACCGCCGTCGGCGGCGAGCTGCAGTCGAAGTCCGGCTACGCGGGCTCGTTCTTCACCGGGGTCCTCGCCACCGTCGTCGCCACGCCGTGCTCCGCACCGTTCCTCGCGCCCGCGCTCGGCGCCGCGCTCGCTGTTTCCACCGTCGAGTCGTTCGCCATTTTCACCGCCATCGCGATCGGTCTTTCGCTGCCCTATCTGGCGCTCTCGATTTTCCCGCAGGCCATTAAAATTCTCCCGCGCCCGGGCGCATGGATGGAGACGTTTAAGCAGGCCATGGCTTTCCCGCTCTACGCCACCGTCGGCGCGCTCGTGTGGGTGCTCGCCGGCCAGACGACCGACGAGGGCCTGCTCAACACCGTCTTCGGCCTCGTGCTCGTCGCCTTCGGCGTCTGGGTCTACGGCCGCTGGAATGCCCCCGGCGCCTCCGCGGGCCGAGCGCGTTTCGGCGTCGCCGGCCTAATCGTCGCCGGTCTCGCCGGTGCCTGGCTCGGCTGGCCCCACACCGCCGACGCCAAGCCCACCGATGGCTCCGCCCCCGCCGTCGTCTGGGACGTGTGGAGCCCCGAGGCCGTCGCCAAGCTCCGCAGCGAAGGCCGCATCGTGTACGTCGATTTCACCGCCCGCTGGTGCGCCACGTGCCAGACCAACAAGAAACTCGTCTTCCACTCCGAGGAGGTCCTCCGCTATTTCGCCGACAAAAAAATCGCCACCCTCCGCGCTGACTGGACGAACAAAGACCCCCGCATCACCGCCGAGCTCGCCGCCTACGACCGCAGCGCCGTCCCCTTCAACCTCATCTGGCTCCCCGGCAAAGACAAACCCGTCCTCCTCCCCGAAGCCCTCACGCCGGGCACGGTGCTGGATGCGTTAAAAAAGGGGTGACGAGCACTGCCCTGCACCTTGTGTGCTACCGCTCGTCACGGCCCGATTGAGGCCCTTTCGGGCCAAACATAATTTCGGGAAGCGCGATGCGTCTTGCGCGCTAGCTCCCCTATGTATTATCGAAACCAAGTGGCCAACCCAAGCTCTTGCGTTTCCTCTCCATGAGATTTCTCGCTGTCGCGCTTTTTTCTTAAGCATCACGCTCCGGGCTGAAGACGACCTCAAAGGTGAAATCGCGCGAGTAGCGGCGATTAGTAATTCTATCGAACGTCTTGCGGCTTTCGATGCTCTGGCCCAGCGAATTGGCGCCGCGCCCGGCTCTCAAGTATCTGAGGAGTCGACGGGTCGCTGGAAGATTAAAACCGAGATCTCTCCGGTCGACGACAGTACGACCCTCGTCGCCAGCCTTTATGCCGACGAAGAGGTAACTATTGGTTATAACAAAAAGCATTTCCCTTATTTGATCGTCAGGTATTTTGAGGGTAGGCTTCAAAGCTGCGTTGGGTTCGACGCATTTCTTGGCACAGGAAGTATTTCAGCCACCCTGCGTTTCGACAAGGACACCGCGCAAACCCAAGATCTGGACATATCAACCAATCATCAATCGGGCTTTGTTAGAGACGCCGCCGTCTTGGCTTTTGTCCGCAAGCTGGCCACGTCACAGTCCCTCCTCGTTCGCCTCACTCCCTTTAGCCAAAATCCGGTGACCGTTTCATTTTCGACCAAGGGTTTTGAAAAGCTTCTGCCCGAATTTGAAAAACTCGCCGCGCAAAAAAAGCCGAAGAAAAAATAAGACCGCACGGTTCCAAACATCGCAACTAGATTATCTACGAGCGTCCTCCACCCTCACCCCGTCCCCGACGCCGTCCGCGTATCCCTCCGCCCCAGCGCCGATATCTCCGTCGCGATTTGCAGGGGCGATAGCACGAAGTCCACGCAGCCCATGCTGATGGCTTGGAAGGGCATGCTGTCCACCTTGGCTGAAGAATCCTGCGCAAAGGTGATGCCGCCCCGGGCCTTCACGAGCGCGCACCCTTCCGTGCCGTCGCCATCGCCGCCGGACAGAATCACGGCGATCGCCGCCGACCCGAGCTCCATCGCGAGAGACTTCAGGAAAAAATCCACCTGATGGTGCCGGCTCGCAAACGTGCGCGGCGACACACTGCGAAACATCCCGCGTTTTAAAAACAGATCACAGTTGGGCTCGATCACATAGACCGCATTGGCGGCCGGTTCCATGCCATCCTCCGCCGTGAATACGGGCATCGGCGTCCAACTTTGGAGTTCCTTCATCACTCCGCGGTGCGTGGGATGCAGATGGGGTATAAACACAAAGGCCATGCCCGTATCGGGTTCGAGGCTCCCCAATAGCGGCTTGAACGCCGCGACCGCTCCCGACGATCCCCCAATGCCGACGATTCGTCGCGGCGCATGCGTGGCGTCAAAGATGCCAGATAAATTGGGCGGCGGCTCCATTTCACTCTTCGACAGCCAAACCCACCCGGTCTCCCACGAGCGGAGTCGAATACGCAAACATGTGTCTCCTCCTAATACTGTCGTCCTCGGCTCCCTGCACCAAGATGACACCGAATCGTCACCCGGCCGCCACGCTATCGTCCCACGGCGTTGAGACTCTGGTCGTTGCATGCGTCTACCTGCCGTTCCCAACCTTCGTCTCCACTCCGCGCGCGCTCTCGCCGCGCTCGTTTGCCTTTCCTGCGTCGCTCCGGCGGCGTTCGCGCAGTCGCCCAATTCCATTAATATTGGCGGTAACACCTTTATCAATCAGGGCCTCGTCGGCGTCGGCCGTATCCCCGCCAGCGCCAAGGATAAATTCGGCGAGACCATCGGCTCCTTCTCCGCGCTCACCTACGATGCCAAGTCCTGGAAGCGTAATGCCGACGGCACGTACTCTGGCACGTTCTACATGCAGCCGGATCGGGGCTACAACAACCCCAACACCACCAACTGGCGCGCGCGCTTCTTCACGCTCGCGATCAATTTCGCCCCGTCGATGGCCGGCGGCACCGCGCAAAACCAAGTCGGTATCACCGTTTCGGATACGACCCTTTTGACCGAGGCCGATGGCACCCCGTTCACCGCCCTCGATGCCACGTCCGCCGGCACGGGCCAGCGCGCCGGTTTCCCCGCCCTGCCTCAGGCCTTCAATGGCCGCCTCTCCCTCGATGCCGAGGGCATCGTCCGCCTGCCCGATGGCACGTTCTTCATCAGCGACGAGTACGGGCCCTACGTCTACAAGTTCACCGCCGACGGCAAGCTCACCTCCGTCATCCGCCCGCCCGCCGCCATCGTGCCGCAGCGCAACGGCAGCGACTCCTTCGCCTCCAACAATCCCGGCCCCGGCCAGCCCGTCCCCACGCCCGCCGACCCCACCGTCGGTCGCCAGAATAATCAGGGCCTCGAAGGCCTCTCGCTCGCGCCCGATGGCAAGACCCTCTTCGCCCTCCTCCAATCCGCCACCCGCCAGGACGGCGGCACCGGTGGTGCCAGCACCACGCGCTTCAACACCCGCCTGCTCGCCTACGACATCACCGGCGCCACCCCGCGCTTGAAGGGCGAGTACGTCCTCCAGCTCCCCACCGTGCGCACCGCCGCCGGCGCCACGCTGGTCTGCGCGCAGAGCGAAATCCTCGCCATCAACAGCACCCAGTTCCTCGTCCTCGCCCGCGACGCCGGCTTCGGCCACACCTACGCGATCGCGACCTCCGTCTATCGCAACATCCTCGTCTACGACATCAGCGGCGCCACCAACATCGCCGGCACCAAGTTCGACGACCCGGCCAACCCCATCGCGCCCGCCGGCGTGCTCGACGCCTCGATCAAGCCCGCCGCGCGCAGCGAGTTTATCAATATCAACGACTCCGCGCAGCTCGCCAAGTTCGGCCTCCACAACGGCCCGACCGACGACAACAACAACCTCTACGAAAAGTGGGAGGCCATGACGCTCGTCCCCGCCCTCGATCCCGCCACGCCCAACGACTACTTCCTCTTCGTCGGCAACGATAACGACTTCATCACGCAAAACGGCTTTCAGGACGGCATCGCCTACTCTCACCCCTCCGGCATGGACAACGATTCAATGCTCCTCGTCTACCGCCTCACCCTGCCCGGCCGCATGCTGAATGTCTCCAGCCGCGCGCAGACCGGCACCGGGGCCGCCGCGCACGTTGCCGGCTTCGTCGTCAGCGGCCCCAAACCCAAGACCCTCCTCGTCCGCGGCGTCGGCCCCGGCCTCGCCGCCTACGGCCTCTCCGGCGCGCTCGCCGATCCCGTCCTCGCCATCTTCGACGCCAGCGGCACCCAGATCGCCCTCAACGACAACTGGGCCGACAACACCAACGCCGCCGACATCCGCACCCTCACCACCGCCTCTGGTGCCTTCGCCCTGAGCGACGCCTCCAAAGACTCCGCTCTCCTCCTCACCCTCGACCCCGGCACCTACACCGCCTCAGTCACCGGCGCCGCCGGCACCACCGGCATCAGCCTCGTCGAAGTTTACGAGGTCCCGTAATACCAATAGCTGATGAGGTTTTGATTTTCTGGTAGCTGCGAGTGTGAGCGAGTGGCGGTTTGGCTATCGTCCAAATCTCAACCGACGTTGGTACAAATCAAAAGCTCTCTTCGTTCAGCACACCCGGCGCGGCCCCTAAAAAGGCCGCGCCTTTTTTGTGCCGCCATCCAACGGAGGGGCGGTTTCCCAACCGACCCCGCTATCAGCCACGCTCCGCCCCATCCTTCACGCTCTCGCCGTGACTGCGGCATCCTGCCGCAGAGTCGCCCGAGCCCCTCGCGGCCAAAGGCCGCCGCAAAAAATATAATTCCTCGTCTCCTCGACTCTCACCGCCCCGTCGCCCCATCCCATTCGCTCCGAGGGTAGGGTCCGACCTCCGGGCGGACCGTCAGGACATCCTAATCGCTTCACCACCCACAAACCCTACGAGTCTCTTCGCGGCTCCTCTCCTGATTCTTCTCTGCGTCTCTGTGCCTCTGTGGTTAACCGGATTGAGCTCACTATCCGTGTCCATCCGTGGTTAAAAAAACTCAGTGCGTTTCAGTCCCCTCCCGCTTCGCATGCTCCGCCATGCGCTCCTGCAGGCCCTTGCCCTTGAAGAGCCCGCGGACCACCACGAAGAACACTGGCACCAAAAAGATCGCCAGCAGCGTACCGCTGATCATGCCGCCGATCACGCCCGTGCCGATTGCGTTCTGGCTCGCTGAGCCCGCGCCCTTGGTCAGGGCGAGCGGCAACACGCCGAGGATAAACGCGAACGAGGTCATCAAAATTGGCCGCAACCGTAATTGCACCGCTTCCAACGTCGCCTCAATCAGGCCCCGGCCCTGCCCGAGCAGGCTCTCGGCAAACTCGATGATCAGAATCGCGTTCTTCGTCGAGAGACCGATCGTCACGAGCAGGCCAACCTTGAAGTACACATCGTTCGGCAGCCCGCGCAGGGTCGTCGCGGCGAGTGCACCCACGATACCGAGCGGCACCACGAGGATGACCGCGAGCGGGATCGACCAGCTTTCATAGAGCGCGGCGAGACAGAGAAACACGACGACCAGCGAGATCGCGTAGAGCATGGGTGCCTGCGAGCCCGAGAGCCGTTCCTCGTACGACTGGCCCGTCCACTCAAAGCCGATGCCGGTGGGCAGTTGTCGCGCCATGTCTTCCATCGCCTGCATCGCTTCGCCGGTGCTTTTGCCGGGCGGCGCGGCGCCGATGATTTCCATCGAGGGAAAGCCGTTGTAGCGCTGCAGCAGTGGCGCGCCAAAAATCCACCGCGTGCGCACAAAGGCCGACAGCGGTACCATCGTGCCTGCCGCGTTCTTCACGAACACCTGCGAGATATCCTCCGGCTTCATGCGAAACGCCGCGTCGAGCTGCATCACCACGCGCTGCACACGATTGCCGTGCACGAAATTATTGATGTACGCCGAGCCGAAGCTCGCCTGCAGCGCCGTGTTCACATCGCCGAGGGCGACGCCGAGCGTGGTCGCCTTGTCCTCGTCGATCTCGAGCTTGAGCTGCGCCGTGTCCTCGAGGCCCTGCAGGCGCACCTGCGCGACATGCGGATTTTTAGCCGCCATCGCGAGGAGTTGATTGCGCGCCTCGACGAGCTTGTCGTGCCCGAGGCCCGCGAGATCCTGCAGTTGGAAATCGAATCCCGACGAGGTGCCGAGCTCCGAAATTGCGGGCGGATTCACCGGAAATACAACCGCGTCCTTGATTTTGCTGAGCCCGGCAAACGATCGCGCGATCACCTTCTGCACGGTGTGCTCCGAGCCGCTGCGCTCCTCCCATGGCTTGAGGCGGACAAAGGCCAGCGCGGAGTTTTGTCCGCGGCCATTGAAGCTGAAGCCCGCGACCGTGATGAATTGCTCGATCTCCGGCTGCGCGAAATAGAACTGCTCGACCTGCTTGATCACATCGAGCGAGCGCGTCTGCGTCGCGCCGACGGGCAACTGAATCGCGGTGATAAAGTATCCTTGGTCCTCATCCGGCAAAAACGCCGAGGGCATCCGCACGTAGAGCCACGCCACGAGGCCGACGATGCCGGCAAAGATCAGCATGTAGCGGCCTGTTTTGCGCACCATGCGGCCGACGCCGTTGCGGTACCGCATCGTGCCTTGGTTAAATTTCCGGTTGAACCAGCCAAAGAAGCCGCGCCGCTCGTGGTGCTCACCCTTCGCCACCGGCTGCAGCAGCGTCGCGCAGAGCGCGGGCGTGAGCGAGAGCGCGAGAAACACCGAGAAGAGCATCGAGGCGACGAGCGCGATGGAGAACTGCCGGTAGATCGCGCCGACCGAGCCCTGGAAAAACGCCATCGGGATAAACACCGCCGTGAGCACGAGCGTGATGCCGATGAGCGCGCTCGTGATCTGCCCCATCGCCTTGCGCGTCGCATCGCGCGGTGAGAGCCCTTCTTCCGTCATGATGCGTTCGACGTTTTCGATGACGACAATCGCATCGTCCACGAGGATGCCGATCGCCAGCACCATGCCAAACATGCTGAGCACATTGATCGAGAAACCAAACGCGTACATCACCGCAAAGGTGCCGAGCAGCGCCACGGGTACGACAATCGTGGGGATGAAGGTCGCGCGAAAGTTCTGCAGGAACAGATACATCACGAGAAACACGAGCACGATGGCCTCGACGAGGGTCTTCACGACTTCCTCGATGGAGAGCTTCACGAAGGTCGAGGTATCCAGTGGATAATTCACTACCACGCCGGGCGGGAAGAAGCGCGACAGCTCCTTCACCTTGGCGCGGATGGCCTCCGCGGCATCGAGCGCATTGCCCGTGGGCGAGAGCTTGATCGCCATCGCCGCCGAGGGATTGCCATTGATGCGGGCTTGGAGGTTGTAGTCCTGGCCGCCGAGTTCGATCCGCGCGACATCCCGCAAGCGCACGCGCGAGCCATCGGGCGTCACGCGCAGGAGAATGTTATTAAACTCTTCCACCGTGCTGAGCGTGGTGCGGCCCTGCATAATCACATTGAGCTGCTGGCCATCGACTGCCGGTCGGCCGCCGAGCTGACCCACCGCCACCTGCGCGTTTTGCGCCTGCACCGCCGTCTGCACATCCGCCGTCGTCAGGCGAAAGCTCGCGAGCTTCGAGGGATCGAGCCAGATGCGCATCGCATTCTCGGTGCCAAACATATTGGCCTCGCCCACGCCCGTCACGCGGCGGATCGGGTCGAGCACGTTGGACGCGATGTAGTTGCCCAGCGCGATTTCGTCCATGCTCCCATCCTTAGTGGAGAGCGCGATGAACATCATGAAATTGCGCGTCGACTTCGCCACCACCACGCCCTGCTGCTGCACGGTGAGCGGGAGGCTGGGTATCGCGAGTTGCACCTTGTTCTGCACCTGCACCTGCGCGGTGTCCGGATCGATGCCCGGCTGGAAATAGAGATTGATCGTCGCGATGCCCGAGGCATCCGCGCTCGACGACATATAGAGCAGGTTGTCGATGCCGTTCAGCTGCTGCTCTATGACGGAGACGACCGTGTTCTGCAGCGTGTCGGCCGAGGCGCCCGCGTAGTTGGCCGTCACGGAAATCGACGGCGGCGCGACGCGTGGGTACTGCGATACTGGCATCTGCGTGATCGCCAGCACGCCGAAGAGCATGATGAGCGTGGAGACGACCCACGCGAAAACCGGACGGTCGATGAAAAAGCGTGCCATGGTGGGTGGCGTTACTTCTTCGACGACTCAGGTTGCGCGGCCGGCTTCGGCGCCGGTGCCGAAGCACCGGGAGCCACCGGATTCACCGTCGCGCCGGGGCGGGTCTTTTGCAGGCCCTCGACGATTACTCGCTCACCGGCCTTCAGGCCGTCGCGCACGATCCACGTGTCGCCCACGGCGTCACCGAGCTTGATGGTGCGGGCTTCGACTTTGTTCTCGGCCCCGACGACCATCACGCTGCCATTGCCTTCCGCGCCGCGCGCCACTGCGCGCATCGGCACCGTAATCGCATCATCCTGCACCGCCTGCTCCAAGCGCCCTCGTGCAAACATCCCCGGCAACAGCAGCCGGTCCGGATTCGGAAACTCCGCGCGCAGCGCGAGCATGCCGGTATTCGGGTCGACCGAGATATCGGAGAAGAGCAACTTGCCCTTCGCCTGATAGACCGTGCCGTCTTCTAACAAAAGCGTCACCGGCGCGGTGCCCGGTTCGAGGCTCTGCACGGTCCCGGCCGCCAACGCCCGACGGAGTTTAAGGACTTCCGTGCTCGACTGCGTGAAATCGAAATACACGGGGTCAAGCTGCTGGATGGTCGCGAGGGGCGTCGTTTCATTTTGCCCCACCAGCGCGCCCTCAGTCACGAGCGCGCGCCCGATGCGGCCCGAGATCGGCGCCGTCACCGTCGCATAGCTGAGATTAAGCGTGGCGTTGGTGAGCGCCGCCTTCGCCGCGGCCACCTCCGCGGTGGTCTGCAACGCCGTCGCATTGGCATTGTCGAAGTCCTGCTGGCTGATCGCCTGCTGGTCGAAGAGGCTCTTGTACCGCTTCATCTGCGCGTCCGCCTGCGTCTGCGCCGCCTCTGACTTGGCCAACGCCGCTTGGGCGCTGGCGAGATTGGCCTTGAAGGGCGCCGGATCGATTTCGAAGAGCACATCGCCCGCCTTCACGTCCGCACCTTCATTAAAAACGCGGCGCAACAAGATCCCCGCCACGCGCGCCCGCACCTGTGCGACTCGCACAGCGTCGATGCGGCCCGGCAGCTCATTGGTCACGGCGACCCGCCGCGGCGTGATGGTCTCCACCACTACCTCTGCCGGCGGTGGGTTTGCCGTGGCCGCAGCCTGTGGCTTGCACCCGTTTAACGAGCCGAGGAGCGCGAGGCCGGCGACGAGCGCCGCTCCCGAGCGGAAAATCAAAGTGGAGTTATCAACTTTCATGGAAATGAGAGCCCTATATCGGGCCCGGCGAGCGGACCAGTGAAACGGCGTCCTGGATTAAAGCGCACCGCGACTACCGCCGCAATGCCGCCCACTATCGGGGTATCCCCGATTGAGTCATCAGGCATTTCAGCAGGAGAGGCGGCGCGCATGGAAAGTAAACTATACCCTGCCCTCACCGCGCTCAGAAATACTTCGTTGCGTTCAGTCTGATACTAAAAAGTTATCAGCTCAGATTTTAGTTTTTCCCACTCACCCGGCGCCGAATCGGCTTCGACGGCAAAGAGTGCTCCTGCAGCACCTCGACGAAATTACGGACGAGTTGCGAGCTTCCCCGGCTCAACCACACCGCCAATAGGTGCAGCCGTAGGTCCTCACCCCGCTCCTTTACCTCACGAAACACCAGCGCATCCTTGTTCGCCGAGGGCGGAAACGGCAGCAAAAGCGACACTCCGTGGCCCCCGGTCACAAGCGCCACGAGGGATTCGTAGCCATTGATGCGCTTGATCGGTCGATGCCGGATGCCGCGCGCCGCAAACACAGCCTCGGTCAGTTTTTGGTGAAACCCATTCCGGTCGTTTCCGCCCACACAGTAAAAGGTATCGTCCGCCATTTCCGCCAGCGATACGGCGGCGCGGCCCGCGAGCCGGTGCTCTCGCCCCATGGCCACCGTGAGTCGTGTCGCGAGCACCTCCATGGCCGCGATGTCGGGCGACCGCGTCACCGTTTGGTCGACGGTAAAGCCCACCTGAATCAGCCCCGACTGGAGCGCGTGGATTTGCTCCGGCCCCGGCGCTTCATGAAGATGGATTTCGACGCGGGGAAACCTCGCCCGGAAGCTCGCGAGCGTCGCCGGCAGAAAATTGGCCGAGACCGCCCCCAAGCTCCCCACCGTGAGCCGCCCGCTGCGCCCCGACTCCGCCTCGCGGGCCGCTTTGGCGGCCATATCCACGCGCTCTAGAATATCCCGCGCTTCCTCCAGCAGTACGGCCCCGGCATCCGTCAGCATCACGCCGCCGGTATTACGATCGAGCAAACGCGCGCCGACGTGCTGTTCGAGATCCTTGATCTGCTTGCTGAGCGCCGGCTGCGCCACGCGGATCACCTGCGCCGCCCGGCGAAAGTTCAACGCTTCCGCCACCGCCACAAAATATCTCAGGTGCCGCAATTCCACGGGCGAACTGATAACCACCCGTTATCAAATTAACAGCCCGAAAGCGGCTCACCGGCCCGGCTCCATCCGTCGCCTCAATCTCGCGCCCGCACCCCCGGTCCGCGATTTTCTTCAATCGACGAAAGGTTCGAACCCGCACTTTCCCCGTAGTCGGCCCCAAGTAATCTCCCGATGGCCGCGGAGCCAGCGCGGGGTGTCCGATACAGCATGTCGAAAAACTCCCCTCATCACCTTCGCTTTTGGCGCTGGTTGGCGCTCTTGAGCATCCTGGGCAACGCCATCTACAGCATGGCCTCGGAGCGAATTCCTTCTTTGGTGCCCACCATTGCCGAGGTTTCCGCCAAGTATCCGGCGCTCTTTACTCCCGCGCCCTATGCCTTCGCGATTTGGGGCGCCATTTACTTGAGCCTCATCGGTTACGCGATCTTCGCCCTCTTGCCGTCCCAGCGAAATGTCGGCTGGCACGATAGCATGACCCCCGGGCTCATCGCCTACTCCGTCCTCGGCGTGTCGTGGACCGTCCTCTTTCGGCACCAGTATCTCGCGGCAAGTGTCGGCGTGATTGCCGCGATGTTTCTCGTGGGCTCCTGGATGTTTGGCCTCGCGAAGCGCGCGGTGTGGGAGGATGTCGCTCATCCATTGGCCAGCGTACCTTTCGCCCTCTACTTCGGGTGGATATCCGTCGCGGCCATCGCCAACACGATGGCGTGGGCGGTGGCGAGCGGAGTGTTCGATTGGTCGGCCAGCCAGGTCGGCTGGACATTGATCGCCATTGTCGCCGCGACGACGGTCGCCGTCCTCGTTTCGCGCCGTTACTCGGATACCACCTATCCGGCCGTCGTCGCGTGGGCGCTCGCCGCCATTTTCGCGGCACAGCGAGAGATCACACCGCTGGTGGCCAATACCGCACTCCTCGGTGCCCTCATCGCGGCCGTTTTCGCGGTTAAGAATTCGCTCTGGCTGCGGCATCACCCATTCAACCGCAATTTTGAAGACGACCCGCATTTCCCTCCGCTCCATCGCACGCACTGATCCGACCGCACTCCTCTCCGCTCATACCCAGCTCTTTCTCATGAAAAAACGCGCCAGCCGTCGTCCTAAATCTCCGCCTCGGAAATCGCTCTCTCAACGCGAACCGAAATCGCAGCTCCCCGCCCAGCACCAACGCGCACCCGGTTTGGAATCCAAGCTTACCCCGCTGCCGCGCTGGCACGGCCCGGACTACAAGGCGGCGGGCAAGCTGAAGGACAAGGTCGCCCTCATCACCGGTGGCGACTCCGGCATCGGTCGTGCCGTCGCTTTCTTCTACGCGCGCGAGGGCGCGGATGTCGCGATCTCCTTTCTCCCGCAGGAGCGCAGCGATGCGCTCGAGACCAAGCAGGCCATCGAAAACGTCGGTCGCCGCTGCCTGCTCCTTCCCGGCGATCTCACGCGGCCCGGTGCGTGCGAAACCATCGTAGCCAAGACCGTAAAGGCATTTGGACAGCTCGATATCCTCGTTTCCAATGCCGCCCATCAGAGCCGCAAAGCTAAACTCGAAAAGGTGTCCGACGCCGAGTTTGACCGGACCTTCAAGACCAACATCTACGTTTATTTCCGCCTCGTAAAAGCGGCGCTGCCGCACCTCCGGCCGGGTTCGGCGATCATAGCGACTAGTTCGGAAACCGGCATCTTCGGTTCACCCCATCTGCCGGACTATTCGTCTACCAAAGGGGCGATCAATGCCTTCACCAAGACGCTCGCCATCGACCTCGTGGAGCGGGGCATTCGCGTCAACGCGGTGGCCCCGGGTCCGGTGTGGACGCCCCTCAATCCCGCCGACGCTGGCCTCACCGCGAAAGAGGTCGCGAAGTTTGGCAGCAGCGGCCCAATGGGGCGGCCCGCTCAACCGGAGGAACTGGCACCCGCCTATGTATTCCTAGCCTCCGAGGCCGACTCGTCCTACATCACCGGCATCGTGCTCCAAGTGATGGGCGGCGAGACCTCGGGAGGTTGATCGCCCAATCCGGCCGCCCCAGCGGAACTGGGGCTGCGCCTGTCCAATCCAAGGACGTGTCATGGAGTTTTTAGAAAATCCACGCGTACAGCTCATCGCCGCCATGCTGGCCGCGACGGTGTTGTTTTCGCTCGTGATCAAAAGCATCCACGGCTGGGCGGCAAAGAAGATCGCCGCCGATCCCGAATCCGATGCCGCGGAGAAAAAATTAAGCCGTGAGCTCGTCGAAGCCGCGCTCGGTCCACTCTGCCTGCTCGTCTGGTACTACGGTTTGTATGTGGTCGCTGAGATTTCGGCCGGGGGCATCACGTACAATGGCGACTGGCAGTGGCTGCATACTCTGCTGAGCCATGTCGCGGGGCTCGGGCTCTTCATTGCGGGCTTCTGGTTTTTCTCCAGCGCCGCGAAAGTCCTCGATCTCCACTTTCGCGCTCATGCCGCCAAGACTCCCGGGAGGCTCGACGACGTACTCCTGCCCACGCTCGGACTCACGTTGCGACTCCTTGCCCCCATCATCGCGTTGCTGCTGTTCATCCACACGTGGCCGCTTTCGCCGGAATCGATGCAGTTCGCGCGAAAGCTCCTCGCCATCTTGCTAATTGGCGCGGCCACCTGGATTTTGCGGCGCGGCGTGTTGCTCGCCGAAACGACGATCCTGAGCGCGGGCGATGTCAATAAGACCGCCAACTATCAGGTGCGAGCCCTCGCCACGCGCATCCAAGTGCTGCGCAAAATCGCGATGGTCTTGATCACCGTCTTCGCGATCGCCGCGGTCCTGATGCTTTTCGATGAGGTGCGCGATCTCGGCCGCAGCATCCTCGCCTCCGCCGGTGTGGCCGGCATCATTTTGGGTCTCGCCGCACAGCGCAGCCTCGGTAATCTTTTTGCCGGCCTGCAAATCGCCCTCACGCAGCCCGTGCGCATTGGCGACCAGATCAAGATTCAAGACGAAGTCGGTTTCGTGGAGGAGATCACCCTGACTTACGTCGTCGTCCGCATCTGGGATTTGCGTCGATTGATCGTGCCACTCTCGTACCTCATCGAACAGCCCGTGCAGAATTGGACGCGCAATTCCTCCAATCTGCTTTCTCCCGTCGGCATCCGCGTCGATTTCAGTTTCCCCGTCGATACTTTCCGCACCTACATGAAGGAGGTGATCGCGCAGTCACCGTTCTGGGACAAAAAGACGTTTAACGTGCAGGTCACGAGTTCCGATCAGCAGTCGATGGAGGTGCGCGTCCTCGGCAGTGCCGACACTCCCGGCAATTCCGGCAACCTCCAATGCGAGCTTCGCGAAAAGATGATCGCCTACGTACACCAGCGCTACCCGCAGTGTCTGCCCAAAGCCCGCGAGGAGGGAAAGCCCATGCAGGGCTGGCGCATCTCCGAGGAGATCGAGCCGCGCGAGTGGCCCGTCCTTACCAAGCCCGTTCTGACGCCCGGTCCGACCGCTCCCACTCCTCTCGCCCCACCGCCCAAGCCCACCCCGTCATGAGCTTGAAATGTCTGTTCACCAAGTTCGCCCGCACCGCGTCACTCGCCGCCGGACATCCCATCACGTTCATCTGCGCCGTTTCGGTCGTATTGATCTGGGCGGCCCTCGGGCCGGCGCTGCACTTTAGCGAAGACTGGCAGCTCTGGATCAACACCTCCACCACCATCCTGACCTTCCTCATGGTCTTCTTGGTGCAGAACACGCAGAACCAAGACTCGCGGGCGATGCATGTGAAACTCGACGAACTCCTCCGCGCGGTAAAGGGCGCGCGCAATGAATTGATCGACCTCGAAAACATGTCCGAGGAAGAGCTCTCGCGATACTGCCAAGAGTTCAAAGAAATCCATTTGAAGTACGCCCAGATCATCGAGAAGCGCGGCAACAAGATCGAGCTCAAGGCCGAGACCGCCTCCGTCTCCAACCCGAAATAAGAAGGGCCGCGCCATGCCCGCCGATTATCGCATTGGAATCTCTGGCTGGCGCTACCCACCGTGGCGCGGGACGTTTTTTCCGGGCGATCTCCCGCAGAAGGACGAACTGCACTACGCGTCGCGCCAGCTCCGCTCCATCGAGATCAATGGCACGTTCTATTCCCTGCAGCGCCCTTCGAGTTTCCATACCTGGCACGACCAGACGCCCGACGATTTCGTTTTCTCCGTCAAAGCCCCGCGCTTCATCACGCACATTCGCCGCCTAAAAGACGTCGGCGGCCCCATCGCGAATTTCTTCGCCTCGGGTGTGCTGCGCCTGGAGGAAAAACTCGGCCCGATCCTCTGGCAGCTGCCGCCGAGCCTTCCTTACGATTCCCAACGACTCGCGACCTTCTTCAAGTTGCTTCCCCGCGACACGGCGGAAGCAGCGAAGCTCGCCCGCAAGCACGACGCATTTCTTTCCAACGCATGGACGAAGCCCGGCGGCAAGCGCTCCCTCCGCCACGCCCTCGAAGTGCGGCATGCGTCGTTCCAGACCCCTGAGTTCGTCGAACTCGCGCGCCAGCACGATATCGCGATCGTCGTCGCCGATACGGCGGGCAAATGGCCGCTCATCGAGGACGTAACCTCTGATTTCATTTACGTGCGCCTGCACGGCGACGAGGAACTTTACGTCAGCGGCTACACCGCCGATGCCCTGCGCGCATGGGAGAAGAAGCTCCGCATCTGGCACCGCGGCGCCAATCTTCCCGCCGCACACCGCCTCAGCTCGCCCGCTCCGTCTCGCGCCCAAGGCCGCGACATCTTCGTCTATTTCGACAACGACGTAAAAGTCCGCGCGCCCTACGACGCGATGACGCTCGCGCACCGCCTCGGCGTCGGCCCGAAGCCGGGCGAACCTCCGCCCATTGAGTCGATCGCGGAGAAGCCGCGCACCGCTTCCGAATGGCCGTGGCAAAATCGTCGCGGAACCAAACATGCGGTTCGCGGAACCAAAGCCACCCCGCGCCGGGTGGCCCGGGGCCGGTCCAGCCGCAGCTCAACCACCGTAAAACGAAAAGGAGCCCATGAAACAGGATCTAAAAGGTAAATACGTCGCCATCCTCGCCACCGATGGCTTTGAGCAAAGCGAACTCGAGCGGCCGCGCCAGGCTCTCCTCGATGCTGGAGCCGAGGTCGACATCGTCTCGCCCAAAACCGGCGAGATCATCGGCTGGGACGGAGACGACTTTGGTGATAGCATCGAGGTCGACGTCGCGCTCGATCAAGCCGACGCGAACAAATACGATGCCCTGATGCTGCCCGGCGGCGTGATGAATCCCGATAAGCTCCGACAGCTCCCCGAAGCGGTACAATTCGCGAAGAGCTTCTTCGACGCCGGCAAGCCCGTCGCCGCCATCTGTCACGGCCCACAGTTGTTGATCGAGGCGGGGGTCGTGCGAGGCCGCACGCTGACCTCGTTCGCCTCGGTCCGAACCGACCTCATCAACGCCGGTGCCAACTGGGTCGACGAAGCGGTCGTCACTGACCAAGGTCTTGTCACGAGCCGCAAACCGGCCGACATCCCGCAATTCAACGCGAAGATGATCGAAGAATTCGCCGAGGGCGTGCACGCCGGCCAGCACGCGTAAAGAGCCCGCCTCGGTTTCCTGGGCGCGCGCGGCTGGCCCGCATCTCTCTACTCCGATCCAGATTTCGATGTGGGCCAGCGGCCCGCGCCCCCAGTCTAGAGCCAAAGCCCGGTGGCGGCTGTCCAATCCCCCATGCCAGCCCCAGGCAAAACCAAGCCCCGCGCACCTCGCGCCCTTGCCACCTTCGTAATCCCGATGAAGGCGCTCGGCGTTTCCGAGCCGCCGAGCGGCGAGTGGCGCTGTGAGATTAAATTCGACGGCTACCGCGCGCTGGCGCTGATCAACGAGGGCCAAGTCGAACTCTGGTCGCGCAATCGCAAAAACATGTCCGGCGACTATCCGGAGATCGTCGCCGCGCTGGAAAAAATAAAATGCCGCAGTGCCACGCTCGACGGGGAGATCGTCGCCCTCGATGAAGCGGGCCGCTCCCGGTTTCAACTCCTCCAATCGCGCGAGCTTGCCGAAGCGCGCCCGACCCTCGCGTACTACCTCTTCGATCTCCTCGAGGTCGACGGCGAGGATTTCATGGCCCGCCCCATCGAGGAGCGGCGCGCCGCGTTGGAAAAATTATTCGGCCGCCCCAAACGTCCGCTGCTGCTCTCGCCCGTTTTCAATGTCGAGCCTGCGAGCCTCCTCCCGGAAATTCAGCGCCAAGGACTCGAGGGCGTCATCGCCAAGCAGCCCGGCTCGCTCTACGAACCCGACCGACGTTCCGGCGCGTGGTTGAAGTGCAAGGTCCTAAACGAGCAGGAATTCGTCATCGGCGGCTTCACCCCGCCGCAAAACAGCCGCGCATATTTCGGTGCCGTCCTCGTCGGCTACTACCAACGCGGTAAATTCCTCTACGCGGGCAAGGTCGGCACGGGTTTCGACTTCGCCACGCTTCGCTCGCTGCACAGCACGTTCAGCAAGCTCACCACCGAGGAGTGCCCATTCGTTAATCTCCCGATGGTGCGCAAGCCACGCTTCGGCCAGGGCATGACGGCAGCCGAGATGCGCAAGGTTACTTGGCTGAAGCCCAAGCTCGTCGCACAAATCCGCTTTGGGGAATGGACTCATGACGGCCTGCTCCGCCAGCCCGTCTTCCTCGGCCTGCGCAAGGACAAGGCCGCCTCTACGGTGCGTCGCGAGGCGGCGTCCAGTTCGTTAGCGGAACAAAGGGAGCCCAAATAGAACGGTAATCTTCCCCCTGCCCTTAAGAAAAAGGTTTCCCCCATGCGCGCTATCTGGAAAGGCTCCATCAGCTTCGGTCTCGTTAGCATCCCCGTCGCGCTCCAAAACGCGACCCGCACCGAGGAGCTAAAATTCCGGCTGCTGCGGTCGAAAGATATGAGCCCGGTGAACTACAAGCGCGTCGCGGCCGTCGACGGCAAGGAGGTCCCTTGGGATCAAATCGTGAAGGGCTACGAGTACGAGAAGGGGAAATTCGTCGTGCTAAAAGACGAGGATTTCCGCCGCGTCGATCTCGAGGCGACCGACACCATCGACATCGTCGATTTCGTCGATCTCGCGCAGATCAACCCGATGTATTTCCACCGTCCCTACTACCTCGAAGCGCAAAAGGGCGGCTCGAGCACATACGCGCTTCTGCGCGATGTCCTCGCCGACACCAATAAAGCCGGCATCGCCAAAGTCGTTATCCGCACCCGTCAGCATCTCGCGGCGGTCAAAGCCAATGGCTCGCTGCTCGTGCTGGAGCTGATGCATTTCGCCGACGAGTTGATCCCCGCCGACTCTGTACACCTGCCCGCCGGCGGCAAGACGATCGGCAAACGCGAACTCGAGATGGCCAAGACGCTGGTGAAGCAGATGACCGAGGACTGGGATCCGAATCGCTACACCGACGAGTATAAGTCCGCGCTGATGAAGCTGATCGACCGCAAGGTCGAGGCTGGCGGCAAGCAAATCCCCGGCACCCCAAAGCACGAGAAACACGCCACCAACGTCATCGATCTCGCCGCCGTCCTGCAGCAGAGCCTCATGGAGGCATCTGGCAGCGCGCCGAAGAAAACCAAAGCCGCAGCAAAGGGTGCGAAGTCCAAAGCCAAGCCCGCCGCGAAAACGAAACGTAAGGCCGCCTGAGGTAGGAGCCTGCTTGCAGGCGATGGACTACGACGCACCGCCTCACCTGACAATCCATCGCCTGCAAGCAGGCTCCTACCTTTCAAGCCCACGCAGTTCCCCATGCCCGCGAAAAAGAAAACCACCCGCGCCGCGAAGCCCCGCGAAGTGAAGTTCTCCAATTTGGAGAAGGTCTTTTTCCCCAAGCCTGGTTTCAGCAAGGGCCAGATGATCGAGTACTATCTCAAGGTCGCGCCGTATCTCCTGCCGCACCTGCGTAACCGGCCCGTGACTACGATTCGTTTTACGGACGGCATTACGGGCGAGCGATTTTACGAGAAAAACGCACCGCACTTCCGCCCTGAGTGGATCAAGACTTTCGGCGTGCCGCGCCGCCATCACGAGGGCGAGATCAACTACCTTCTCATCAACGACGCCGAGACCCTCGCGTGGTGCGCCAATCTGGCCGCGCTGGAGTTGCATCCCTTTCTCCACCGCGTGCCGAAGATCGACCAGCCCACCCACGTCGTCTTCGACCTCGACCCCGGCGAGGGCGCTGACCTGCTCGATTGCATCGACGTCGCGTTTCTCATCAAGGGGATCATGGACGAGCTGAAACTCAAAATCTTCGCCAAGGTCTCCGGCTCAAAAGGCCTGCAACTCCACCTCCCGCTCAACACCGCGACCACCTACGACGCCACCTCCGCCTTCGCGAAAGGCGTGGCCGAACTACTCGCGCAGCAGGAGCCGAAGCGCGTCGTAAGCGCGATGCCGAAAGAACTGCGCCGCCATCGCGTGCTCATCGACTGGAGCCAGAATTCGCGGTCAAAAACCACCGTATCCGTTTATTCGATGCGCGGGAAACGCGACGAGCCCTACATCTCCATGCCGGTCACGTGGGAAGAGCTAAAGAAAGCCCGCCGTACGAAAAAGACCAAGCCGCTGTTCTTCTCGCCTGATGAGGCCTTGAAGCGCCTAAAGCGCGTGGGCGATCTCTTCGCCCCGGTGCTCATGCTGAAGCAAAAGCTCCCCCGCGCCTTCGCCCGCAAGAGCGTCGCCGCCGCTTCGCCCGAAGAAGCGTTAGAGGCCTACAACGCGAAACGCGATTTCACCAAGACCGCCGAGCCGCCACCGATCGCGCAAAAAAGTGGTCGGACCGGCCGGACCGCAAAAGCGCCCGCTACCTCCTCACGCCGCGTTCGCAGCAAGGACACCGGCGCCGGTCGCGGCCATCGTTTCGTCATCCAGAAGCACGCTGCCTCGCACCTGCACTACGACTTCCGCCTCGAACTGGACGGCACGTTAAAATCATGGGCGGTCCCCAAGGGCGTGCCGACGGAACTGGGCGTGAAGCGCTCGGCCTTTGCCGTGGAAGATCACCCGCTCGCTTACCTGCGTTTCGAAGGCACCATCCCGAAGGGCCAGTACGGCGGCGGCACCGTCATGGTTTGGGACATCGGCACCTATGAGTTACTCAGCGGTAGCGTAGAGGAGGGTAGCCTAAAGCTCATCCTCAAGGGCAAGAAGCTTAAGGGCGAGTGGCACATGTTTCGCATCCGTAGCGACGACGCCAAGCCCGTGTGGCTCATTGCAAAATCCGGGAAAGCCGCACCCACGATTAGCGAGCGCCGCGACGACCAGTCGGTCCTCAGCCGCCGTTCCATGGCCCGCATCGCCAAGGACAACGACGCGCAGTGGCATAGCAGCCACTGAGCACCGGACCGGTGGTGGTTGTTGCAGTCAGATTGCCAAAGCTGACCGCAAAACACCTACGCATGCCATCCTTTTGCGAAATTCTGCTTTCACGCGGCAGGGTCGCTCTCCAGCCTCTGCGACTTCGTGGGCCCGGGAGATCTCACTGTCATCTTACAGCAGGTAAATCGCGGCGAAGGCACCGCCGCGGCGGACCTGCTTGCGCTCGTGTATGACGAGCTGCGCCGGCTCGCCGCCGCCAAGCTCGCCCGCGAGGCCTCGGGGCAGACGCTCCAGCCCACCGCCCTCGTCCACGAGGTCTGGCTCCGGCTCGGCGGCGACCAGCAGCCGGCATGGGCCAATCGCGCGCATTTCTTTGCGGCCGCCGCGGAATCGATGCGGCGCATCCTCATCGAAAACGCCCGCCGCAAGCGCGCCATCCGGCACGGCGGCGAGTACGTCAAAGTCAGCGCCGATGCGACCAATCTCGATGTGGTCACCCCCAACGGCGACGACGACGAACTCCTCCTCGTCAATGAGGCCATCGACGCCCTCTCCGCCCACGATGCCCGCAAGGCCGAACTCGTGAAGCAGCGCTACTTCGTCGGTCTCACGCTGGAGGAGGCCGCCGATGTGCTGGGCATCTCCCACCGTACCGCCAAGCGCGATTGGGCCTATGCCCGCGCCTGGCTCTTTAATGAAGTGAAGCGGCTCCGGGGCTGAGCCGCCTCGTTCCAATCCCCCTCTGCGGCCAAACTTTTTCTTACCTCGCGGCCCGCCTCTTGCCCCTTTTCGCCTATCCCCTGGCTTCGTCGCTCATGGCCCCTTTCGGGGCGGATTCTCGCTTTAACGCCACCTCCTCTCTCCGTCGCTTGCTCACTTTCGATTCATCTCCACTGCCCCGCCGTGCGCTCGCGGCCTCGCTCGATTACCCATGAATCGAGAGGATGAGATTTTCGCGGAGGCCATCGAGTTGCCCGCGACGGAGCGCGCCGCCTTCCTCGATCGCGCGTGTGCCGGCGATGCCGGGCTCCGCACGCGGGTGGCGGCGTTGATCGAGGGACACGAGGCGGCCAGCGATTTTCTCGAGAAGCCGCTCATCGTCCGCCCGCCCGCTGCACCCGGCGAGGCACCCGGCGATGTTCTGGGCAACTACACCTTGATTCGCAAGGTCGGCGAGGGCGGGTGCGGCGTGGTCTATCTCGCCGAGCAACACCACCCGGTGCGTCGCATGGTGGCGCTCAAAGTCATCAAGCTCGGCATGGATACCCGCGAGGTCATTGCCCGCTTCGAGGCCGAGCGCCAGGCGCTGGCGCTGATGGATCATCCGGATATCGCGCGCGTGTTCGACGCGGGTTCGACCGCGGAGGGGCGGCCCTTTTTCGTGATGGAGTTTGTGGACGGCGTGCCGATCACGAAGTTCTGCGACGAACATAGCCTCAATATGGAGGCGCGGCTGGAGTTGTTCGCCCGCGTCTGTCTCGCCCTCCAGCACGCGCACCAAAAGGGCGTCATCCACCGTGACCTCAAGCCCTCCAATGTCCTCGTCGCCTCGCAAGATGGCGTGCCCACGCCTAAGGTCATCGACTTCGGCATCGCCAAGGCCACGCAGGGCCGGCTCACCGACCAGACGCTCTTCACCAGCCTCGATCAATTGATCGGCACGCCCGCGTATATGAGCCCGGAGCAGGCGGAGCTGCGCGAACTCGATATCGACACCCGCAGCGACGTCTACTCGCTCGGCGTGCTGCTCTACGAGTTGCTCACCGGGCGGCCGCCTTACGATCCGAAGTCACTCGTGCGCGCGGGGGTCGATGAGATCCGCCGCATCATCCGCGAGGTCGATCCACCGCGCCCGTCCACGTGTATTGCGACACTCACGGAGGCCGACCGCGATACCGTCGCCCGCCTGCGCCAAGCCGCCCCGGTGCGGCTGCGCTCCGCGCTGCGCGGCGATCTCGACTGGATCGTGATGCGCTGCCTCGAAAAGGATCGCGAGCGCCGCTACAGCACCGCGTACGAACTGGCCGACGATGTGCGCCGTCATCTCCGCGACGAGCCCGTCGTCGCGCGCCCGCCGAGCACCGGCTACCGCGTGCGGAAATTCGTCGCGCGTAATCGCGTGGCCTGCATCGGCGCCGCAGCGGTCGCACTCGCCTTGATCGTCGGCACGATCGTGAGCGTGCGGCAGGCCATCCGCGCCACGCGCGCCGAGCAGGTGGCTAAAGCCGAGACGGTCGCCGCCGAAAAAGCCACGCGCGCGGAGGCCATCGCCCGCGGTGATGCCCAGCGCCGCCAAGAGCAAGCGGAGGCGTTGATGACGTACATGCTCGGCGACTTCCGCACCGAATTAAAGAAGGCCAACCGCCTCAACCTCCTCGATAATGTCGGCGCCAAGGCGATGGAGTATTTTACGCAGCTCGATTCACGCGATCTCACTGATAATATCCTCAATCAACAGGCTCGCGCGCTCACCCAGATCGGCGAGACCCGAATCGACCAGCTCCGCTACGCCGATGCCGCCGCGTCCTTTGCCAGCGCCTATCAGCGCACGGCCGAGCTCGTGAAGCGCCATCCGCAGGATGGCGATATGTTATTCGAGCGCGCGCAGGCGGAGTACTGGATCGGCTTTGTGGCGCGCCTGCGGGGCAATATGGCCCTCACGGTGGAGTGGTTTACCAAGTATCGCGATTCCGCGGCGGCGCTCGTCGCCTTGGAGGGCCAAAAATATCGTGCGCAGCGCGAGCTTACCTCCAGCCTGCATAACCTCGCCGTGCTGGATGTGGATCGCGGATCCTACGAGACCGCGCGAAAGGGATTTCTGGAAGAGCTAGCATCGATCGAGCGCATGATTCCGATGGCCCCTAACGATCTCGGTCTGCGCCAGCGCGTGCCGGAAGTTCTTTCTTGGCTCGGAGTGGTCTCCGAACGCGAAGGCAAGCTCGCGGAGGCGTTGGAAAACTACACCGACATGTCGGGGCGGATCCAAGCCTTCGTCACGCTGGAGCCGACGGTGCCGCGGTGGCGAATTCGGTTTGCGGAAAGCCTTATCTCCATCGCGACGATTCAATCCATCACCGCGCGTCCCACCGAGGCGATGCAGGGACTCACCCAAGCGATTGCCATCTACGAAGGCCTCAGTGCGGAAGATCCGACGAATGCGAAGCTGCGGCACCCAGGGCGCGCGGCCCGCCTCCAACTGGCCGCGCTCATACTCGCTCGCGGCGACCTCGAAACCGCCGGAAAAATCGTCGAGACGGCACGTCAGGAGTATGAGGAGTTTGTCAAAGCCGAGCCCACCTCCCGCACCTTTGTCGCCCGTCTGGTCGAGGCGTCTCATCTCGAGGCGAGCTACCGGCTCGCCGCCGGTCGCGCCGATGCGGCGGAAGCGGCCATGCGAGCGGTGAACCTCGAGACGAAACTCCTCCAAGACACCCGCATCGACGAACGAAACTTGGGCGACTACGCCCGGAGCTGCTTGGTGGCCGGCCGGATTGCCGCGAAAAATTCCCAGCCCGCCGAAGCCGCGCGGCTATGGGCCCGTGGCCTCGCCGCGATCGAGGCGACCGCCAGCAACTCGACCAACTGGCGCCTGCTCGATCCCGCCGCACAGCTCTACCTCCTTTCCGGCAAGACCGCCGAGGCTCGCCCCCTCATCGAGCGGCTCAAGCGCTTTGGCTATCGGCCGATTGACCCTTTAGCGGCTTCCTTGCTGGACGCCGCTTCGCAGTGAATTCGATCAAACGTAAATAATTCAGACACCATCCATGTATACCGCCACCGTTCTTCTTTCGATTGAGAAATTTGTGCCCATGTCCACGGGCGAGTTCGCCGTCAGCACGTCCATTGTCGCTACGATCAATCCGCCTACCGACACCTCGCCGCCACCCAAGACCACTGTCCCCGTATTCTCCGGTGACGGACAGTCGATCACCATCACTGTCCCGAATGGCTACAAGGGCTCGGTGCAGCTGACCTATCAGTTGCCCGATCCGCGCTATGTCATGCTCGGCCTGGCCTTCAAGGGCCCCGATGGTGGCGTGGGGCGGCTCGAGTTTCGCGACGTGGTGGTGTACCGCGATCCTTACGGCAGCGAACTGACCGTCACCGATTCGTGCATGCAGGAATTTAGCGGCGTGACTTTCGCCTACGTCATCCTCGTGCAGGAGGTCGCGACGGCGGCCATCGGCCTCATCGACCCGGACGTCGATACGGAGAATGGCGGCGAATAAGCCGAAGCGTAGTTCACCTGTAATTTAGTCTCTCGCCCCCGGCGGTGCCTTCGTGGTGCCGCCGGGGGATTTTTTTGGTCCACAGGCGCACCCGCGTACCCAAAGTCGGCAAGGAAATGTCGCCGGAAGAGACCGGCCGATATCCGGAAAATCTTTTACCACCGCTGGCCCCTTTTGCCGCGGGAATGCGCATTGGAGCTTGTGGGACTCGCTTCAGCGATCTTAGCGCACACCCCCACATTCATAGCAAAAGCCCCCGGTTGGAGCCTGCGCGCGCAGGTTCTGGCCGGGGGTCTTTGCTTTCAAGGGAGCGGCGGTTTGCAGCCGCCGTTTCAGGAGCCACACGCCGTCCCATTCCGCACTCCGTTTCCCCTCCTGCCTGATCAGCCAGTTGCAAAAAATATCCGCGGGCGTGGCCCCTTTTCGCAACTGATCACGCTCTGGGGCTTGTCCGGGCGATTTCGGCCCGGCTTACGAACAACCGCCCCCGTCGTTATCCATGAGCCAACCACCGCTTGCTTTTTCCGCCACTGGCCACATTCAGCGCTACGTCGTTCCGAAAACCGGCAGCTATATCATCGAGGCCTCGGGCGCGCAGGGCGGAGCCGGTGGCGGCCCCGGCGGCAAAGGCGCGCGGATGCGCGGTACGTTTCAACTGAATCGCGGGGAGATCCTGTGGATCGTCGTCGGCCAGCGCGGCGGCGAAGGCGACAGTCCGCACCAGCCGGCGGGCGGGGGTGGCGGCGGTTCATTCGTCTGGAGAAGCCGCACCGATATGCTTCTTCCGGCCCAGCCGCTCATCGCCGCGGGCGGGGGTGGTGGCGGATGCGGCAGCGACGGCGTCATCACGACGGAGGCCGCGATGGGCGCGGCTCCCGGCGGGCGCAATGGCCACGGCGGCGCGGCGGATCTCGATAATTTTCGCTATAGTGGCGGCGGTGGGTCCGGGTGGGCCAGCGGTGGCTCGACCGGCTCCGCGCCGACCTATGCCGGTGGTGGCGGTCGCTGGGCCGGTGGCGCAGGCGCCAGCTACTGCTGCAATGAAGGTGGCACCGGGGGCTTTGGTGGCGGCGGGGGCGGGGCCTTTATCGGCTACGGCTCCGGCGGTGGTGGCGGCTACAGCGGCGGCGGCGGCGGCACCCAAAATGGCCCCGGCGGCGGCGGGGGTGGGTCGTACAATGCCGGTATCAATCAATCGAATACATCGGGTGTTCACTATGGCGATGGCAGTGTCGTGATCGAGGCGGTGGCCGAGCTCGTCGAGCCCCCGGAGTCCCCCGCCTCGTCGGTGCGGCCGGCGACTTTTGGCGGCCAAGTCGCGCAGTCTGTGGCGCGGGAAACCGCGACGGCGGGCCGAATCGACCGCGAGTTCGCGGGATTCTTTTGAGCCGCAGGCCGCCGGGAAAAGGAAATTCAAATTTCCAACCGCAATGCCTGAAATCCTCCAGCCCACCTCGCCGTCATTCGTCGATGTGGCGCTCGTGGTCGCGGTCGTGCTCACCGTCATCGGCGCGGTGCTGCACATCTACCAGCCCCAACACCGCGTGTCCGTCGAGGAACAGGTAAAAGGCAGGGTGATGTCTGCGCGGGAAGGCCGGTGGCATCTTCGGCTCTATCGCTGCGGCACGCCGGTCATCAGCGTTCTGGGCGTGCTCTTGCTCTTATTGTCCTGTAACGAGCTGGTGCGGTGAGGCGGTGGATTTGGCGCCGCCTTCAATTTTTTTGGGGCGCGGCGCCTGCCAGTAGCGGACCCTGCCATTCTCAAACAGGATGTATCCGCCATCATCATACGTCCACGTCTCAATCGCCGCTTGGCGCGCCTTGTTTTGGATCAGTGGCACGCCCACTTGTTCACGCGTCGTTTTCTGATCGAGCCCGGCTTTGATGTCCGCCCATGCGGCCTGAGCGGCGCTCGCCAGCAGCAAAAACAGCAGGGCTCCGGCCGCCGCGAGCACTGGGCTCCGCCGTACGAATCCTGCCGTGGCTGATGAAAGAAGGCGCATGTCGATGACCACCAGCGTGACCTCGGTCACTGGCACCACAAGCGAAGCCATTGCGAAAAAACTGTGAGAAACGCCTCCGCTCAATCGTCGGCCGCCCTCACGTACCGGGCGGGAGCCACGCAAAGGGCTCATTGCCGGCCTGAAAAGCGTCTGAACCCGCGAGCGCGAGCACGCGGGTGCGCGTCTGCTCCGCGAGTGCCGCCTGCATATTCGCGCGTTGCTCAGGCGTGAGACCAGGCTGGCTCGCGATCTCCAGTTTACGCTGCGTCCACTCGTCCTTGATTTGCCAAAGCTCATTGCTCGCGGTCGCGGGCAGATTTTTTTGCGCGGCAAAATTTCGCATCGCCGCGTAGGCTGGGTCTTCGTCCTTCAGCCACGCCGCGTACGTGTCGTCTCCGAGGGCGGCGCGGATTTTCGCGCGCGCGACTTGCTGGACTTTCATGCGCTCAAGCAGTGCGCCGGGCGAAACATCGAAGACGAGCGCGAACTGATCGTCGAATTCCCGCTGCGCGCGGTACACCGCCCGCCGCTGTTCGTCGGTCACTAGGAGACCCGCGAAGCGTCGCTCGAGGATCTTGCCCGTGTTGCTCTCGGCCATCTCGTAGTCTTCGAGCTCCTGCGGTGTGAGGGTCTTCGCGAAGTCCGCGTGCATCTCGCGCTCGAGGAGCGCGAGCTGGCGCAGAAAAGCATTCAGTCCGCCGGGAAATTTTTCGCCCGCGGCGCCATACTCCTGCGACATCTTCGCGCGCATCTCTTCGTAGTCGCGGCGGATTTGCGCGAGCCGTTCACGTTTTTCGGGCGAAAGCCCGGCCGGTTTTTTCTCCGCTACTGGCGGGCTGAATGGTTTCGCCTTCGGCAGAAATTTCTCCTCCGGCGCGGTGCCGGCAGGAACTGATTCTCTACCACTGTTACGCAAGGTCAGCGCGCTTTCACGCCCCAGCCACGCGAGACCGAGTACGCAGACGACAGCTACCACAGTCTTGGTCGTCCGCGTCATCGCCATCGCCTTACTTCGTCCCATCCACGGTCACGCCCAGTTTCTCCAGCGCCTTATCCAGCCGCGTGTCACCCTCACCGTAGCCGAGCAGCACCTCGGCGATCTTCCCGTCGCGCCCGATGATGAATTGGCAAGGGATGCCGCTCACGCCGTAAACTTTGGCTGAGACCCGCTCCGCATATCGCTCCGGCACATCACGGCCCAGCGGATCGTTGGCGAAGACGAGGTCGGGGTACTTGCTCGCATTCGCTTTCATCCATTCCTCGAATTTCGCGCGCGTATCGCTCGTGCACGCGGCCAACACCACCACGCCCTGCGCCTTCGTGGCTGCCGCGATTTTCTGCGTGTGAGGCATCGAGGCGAGACAGGGCCCGCACCACGTCGCCCAAAAATCCACCACGACAATCTTGCCCGCAAAGTCGCTCAGTTTCACCGGTGCGCCGGCCAGATCGAGCGCCGAAAAATCCGGCGCGACCACGCCGGGCTTCAACGATTTGTCTTCCCGCCGCGGCGGCGGCTCCGGCGCCGGCATGGGCTTGGGCACTTCGTCAGGGGGAATCGCCAGACCCGCCGTGCGGAGATAGCCGCGCAATATCGCGGTCGCCTGCGGCCCGAATCCCACGAAGCCACCCACGACCTTGCCCTCGCGATCGATGACCCCGGTCGCCGGAAAAGCGCCGATGCCGAAGACTTTTTGCGCCACGCCCTCCGCGCGATTCGTCCCCGCCGGGTCCCATACCAGCGGATACGCGAGCGTCTCCTTCGTCTTCGTCACCCACTTTTCGAAATCGTCCTTCGAGCTGCCCGAACCCACGCCGAGCACCGTCAGGCCGAGATCTTGATATTGGAGAAAGGCATTCTGCAGCGCCTCGGCGGGGCCGCGATTTGTCGCCCAAAAACCGACGACCACGACGCGGCCCTTGAAGTCCGAGAGCTTCACCTCTTTGCCGTCGGCCCCCTGCACCTTGAAATCAGGCGCGAGCGTTCCCGCCGCAAGCGTGCCGAATTTCGCCGCCGGTGCATCCGCAGACACCGCGCTCGTTGTGGTTCCCATCATCACGCCGAGACCGAGAGCCAGTGCCGCCCATCCGGCTCGCCCACCGAAAAAGGAAGCTTTCATACAGCGCATGGCGGCGACCTTGGATGAAACGTCGTGTCATCGCGATTTTTTTCGGCGTGCGCGCGACGCCCGGCTCGCGCACATCTGAGGTTGATTGAACGCCGCTCATACCCGCTCCGTCTTCTTACTGGTCGCCGCCGCGCTCTGCTGGAGCTTGGGCGGCCTGTTGATCAAATCCGTCAACTGGCCGCCGCTCGCCGTCGCGGGTGGGCGCGGGTTCATCGCTGCGCTTTTTCTCCTCGCGACGAATCGCGGGCTGCGATTTCACTTTTCCCGCGTCCAGATTCTCGGGGCCATCGGCTACGCGGCGTGCACCATTACATTTTGTGTGGCGACGAAGCTCACCACTGCGGCCAACGCCATTCTCCTCCAGTACACCGCGCCCGTGTGGATCGCGCTCTTCGGCGCATGGTTTCTCGGTGAGCGGGCCACGCGCGCCGACTGGATAACCATCGCGGCGGTGCTCGGCGGCATGACGCTCTTTTTCGCCGACAGCCTCGAGCTCGCCAATGTCCTCGGTAATTCCATCGCGGTGCTCAGCGGCGTGTGCTTTGCCGGCATGACCATCGCGCTGCGCAAGCAGAAGGACACGTCCGCGAGTGAATCGATCATCCTCGGCAACCTCCTCGCGTTTATCGTCGGCCTCCCGTGGATCATCGGCGCGCCGAATCTTTCCGTCACCGGCTGGGTCTCGCTCTCGCTCCTCGGCATCGTGCAGCTCGGCGTCTCCTACTGGCTCTATGCCCGCGCCATCAAACACGTCACCGCCCTCGAAGCCGTGCTCATCCCCGTGATCGAGCCGATCCTCAATCCCGTGTGGGTCCTGCTCGCCACCGGCGAAAAGCCATCCGGGCTCGCCTTGGCGGGAGGTCTCATCGTGCTCACCGCGGTCACGCTCCGCGCCGTCGCCTCGGTGCGCGCGGGGCGCTCTAAATTATCGAGCGGGGCCGCCGCGTGAGATTTTCCCTCCTGCGCCGGTTCGCGTATTTGCCCTTTACCCACCCTTGGAGGGCGTGGCGCGCGGAGACCGCCCGGCAGGTTAGCATCTTTCTTCGCGAGGGTTATTTTAAACCTGACGCTCCTCCGACAAATTCGTGAGGGCGCGTAGACAAATGCGTCCGGCCGTGGCGCTTCTCCCCACGTCCACTCAATCGACCCTCTTCGCTGCATGAAACCTACTTCCCTCGTCCTCGCCGCCTCGCTTGTCGCCAATGTCGCGCTCGTCGGCCTCTACGCCACGCGCTCGTCCGACTCGGCGGCGCTCGCAAACGCCGCTTCCGCTCCGGTTCGGTCGGCCACTGCGTCTTCCACCGCAGGGAGCGATGCCCTGCGCGCGGCGCTGGCCTCCGGCGATCTCGCCGCCCTCAAGGCCGCCGGTGTGCCGGCCGATGTCGCCCGCGATCTCGCGCTGGGCCGCGCGCTCGCGCGTTTCCAGCAAAAGGTCCAAGCCGCTCGCGCCAACGGCTCCAGTGATGGCCGCTGGTGGCGCAGCCGCAATGCCACCAAGAGTCGCGAGGAGGAATTGCTCGCCCAGCGTGAACTCTCCGACGCCCTGGTCTCCGCGTTTGGCGACGACCTCGGCATCGGGGGCTCCGATGGCGCGCAGCTTTCCTTTCTCTCGCCCGAAAAGCGCGCCGCGCTCCGCCGCATCACGCAGGACTACAGCGAGATGATGGCCAAGTTTGGCGCCAACGGCATCCAGCTCGCCTCCGACAAGGAAAAGGTCCGCCTCCTCAAAGCCGAGCGCGACCGCGACATTGCGGCCCTGCTCTCCCCTACCGAGTTGGCCGACTACGAGATGCGCACCTCCGCCACCGCCAACACGCTGCGCAGCCGCTACGGCGATGCCATCGAGAGCGAGGACGATTTCAAAAAACTCTACGCGCTGCAAAAGGCCTTCGACGATAAATTCCCGGCCGAGGCCATGCAGGGGCGCGTCTCGCCTGAGACCCTTCGCGCCCGCTCCGAGGCGCAACTGCAGTTGCAGAGCGACTTGAAGAGCGCCCTCGGTGACGACAAGTACGCCGCGCTCCGCCGCGCCTCCGACCCCGAGCTACGCGCCCTAGATTCCCTCGTGAGCCGCGTAGGCCTGCCCGCCTCCACCTCCGACCGCGTCGCCGCCGCCCGCGAGACCTACGCGACGGAATCCCAGCGCATCAATTCCGACACCTCGCTCTCCACGGCTCAACGCCGCGCCGCGATCCAGGATCTCGGCAATCGCGCGAAGTCTGAACTCTCCTCCACCCTGGGCGCCGAGGTCGCCGACGCTTATTCACCGCGCGCCTCATGGGTCGGCATGCTCCAAAACGGTCTGGCCTATTCCACGACGCCCACCTCCAACTCGCCCGGCGCACTCTCCCTCGGTGCCGGCACCCAAAGCGTCTACCCGGTGATGCCCGCCGGCGTTCCCGCCGGCACTCCCGGCGCGCGCCAAACCGTCAACATCGTCAGCTCCACCAGCGAGACTTCTACAACCAGCGGCGGTGGCGGCACCTTGTTCTTCAATGGCGGCGCACCCACCGAGCCGAGCGCCACGCGCAGCATGCAGGTTATCTCGATCGGTGGGTCCGACACCCCCACGACCACGACGACCCATACTGTCACCCCGGCCGCCCCCACACCCGCACCCAAGCCCTGATCGTGCTCCGGTAATATAGCGAGCCGCGGCCACTTCCGCGCCTCATCATCGCCTCGACGAGCGCCGGCCCCAACGAGCCGGCGCTCACTATTTCTCGTTTACGCTCTTTCCCGGTGGCTTTAGCTGAATCAGTATATTGGCCGCCGTGATCAGCCCGCCACCCAAGAGCAGGTGAAACGTAGCCTGTTCGTTGGCATAGTTAATAGCCGCCCAGACGGAAAACATCGCCGGGAGAAACAGTGCCATCACCGAGCCGAAAATCGGCTCGATGCAGTAGATCAGCCCCGCCTCCGTGGCCGTGATCTTGGGCTGCCACGCGTTCATGATGGAGAATGAACCCAGCGTGCAAAAGACCGTCAGAATCGCCGTCAGGCCCAGCCACGGCCCCGAGGTCCACGGGGTTACGAGTGCTCCCGCACTGGGTGCCGTCATGAAAGCGAGCGCGGCGAATACGAGCGCCTCCGTCGCAAACATCACCAGCGAAAGCCGTTCCGGGCGATTGGCGGCAAATTCCTTTTTCTCCAGCCACAGGATCTGGCCCATGAAGAAGAGCGACGACAGCAGCGTTTCCCATTCTCCCCGCCCGAGCTTCATCTCGTGCCAGTCGAAGCGCCCGAGGATCGCCACTCCCGCCAGCACCAGCGCACACGAGATCCACACCACCGCACCGGGATGCCTGCGCAGGCGGATTGCGACATAGATCGGAATCAAAATCGCGTAGAATTGGGTGAGAAACGCCGAGGTGCTCGCCTCCGTAAATTGCAACGCATCGTTTTGCAGCAACATGCCCGCCGCGGCAAAAAGCCCGATCGCCACGCCCTGCTTCAGCTCGCCGCGCGTCACTTTCCAGAAATCCCGGGGCCGCAACGCGATCAGCACCAGCGTCGCCAGCGCAAAGCGGGGCGCCACGGTATAAATCGCCGAAAACCACGTCCCCGCCTCCGGCAGCAACTTCATCTGCAGCATCGCGATAGCTTTCACCACCGGAAAGCTCAGCCCCCAAAAGACGGTCGCCAAGACCAGCATCAGGACCGCCTGGGAGCGTTGAGGATGAGGAGCGTCAGACATGCAGGACCGACCAGCGTGGGCCACCGTCCCTTGGCCGCGACCCAAAAAAACATCCCATCGCTACAGTCGGTCGAACAAGCCACCCGCCCAGTCGCCGCCCAATCTTTCTCTTTCCTCTTTCTCTTAATCTTTCTCGCAAACCGTCGTCGCCCCCCTAGCTCCCCGCCGCCCTTACCGTATCCCGCCCCCGCGCCACCACGACCCGCCTTGACCGCTCAACCTCGGAAGTCCCCACGCACCGTCTCCGCCCCCGTCCCCTGTCTTCTGCTTTCTGTCACCTCTTCCTCTGTCGTCTGTCTTCTGTCCCCTGTCATCTGTCCTCTGCTTTCTGCCCCGGTCTTCTCGTGTCATAGCGCATGCCAGTGGCACATTTCGACGATTATACAGTCCTTATTCGACTTCCCTTTCGGCGATTTATACAAAGATTCTAATAAGTCCGCCCGCCGCACGTCGTTACACTTTATCTGTGTCCGGTTAGTCCGCTTTGCTCCGTTAGCTTCTGCCTTACCCCCGTTATGAAACTACCCGTCCTGGTTGTTGCCGGCTCCCTCGCGGCCAATGTCGTGTGCGCCGTGGCGCTCGCCGTCCGGCCCGCGCTCGCGCCGGCTCCGGTCCGCGATTTTTTCGGCCTGCATGAGGGCGCCGCCGAGGCCCGCCTCGCCGAGGAGGCCCGCCGGGCGGAGGCCTCCGCCGCCAAGACCAAAGCCGCTCAAGCCAAGGCCACGCAGTCGGCGCAGTCTCAGCTCTGGTCCGCCCTCGACTCCGCCGATCTCAAGACCCTCGTGGCCCACCTGCGCGCCGCGGGCTTTTCCAAGGACGTGATCCGCGCCATGGTGAGCGCGCGCATGGAGGCTCGCTTTGCCGCGCGGCGCAATGAAATCGCCTCCGCCGCCGCCCAGGTCCCGTACTGGAAACCCGAGGTCACCGGCTTTAATTACAACTCCAAGTTCTACGAGGAGATCAACGCGATGTACCGCGAGCGCTCCCGCCTCACCCGGGAAATCCTCGGCGACGATTTCTTTTCCGACAGCGCCGCCGAGACCACCGCCGCGCAGTACCGCCAGTACGGCGACATGCCCAAGGCCAAGATCGAACTCGTCCAGCGCATCAACGACGACTACACCGAGATGAACGCGCAGATTAAAAATGCGATGCAGGGCGTCACCCTCCCCGAGGACCGCGAAAAGCTCGCCCTCCTCGAAAAGGAAAAGCGCGCCGATCTTGCCGCCATCCTCACCCCCGAGGAGTTGAAGGCCTACGAAATGCGCACCTCCACCTTTGCGACGCGCAACCGGGAAGCGCTCGGCATCATGGACGCCTCGGAGGAGGAATTTCGTAAAATCTACGACATCCAGCAGGCCTACAGCGACCAGATCTACCCGGTCGGCGGCGTCAAAGGCGCAGAGATGGCGCGGATTCGCAATGAAGCGCAGGCCAAGGTGGACGAGCAGCTCGCCGCCGCCCTCGGCCCGGAGCGCGCCGCGGAATTCAAGCGCGCCGCCGATTACGATTTCCAGCAGCTCTACCGGATGACGCAGGCGGAGAAACTTCCCATCGCGGTCGCGACCCAAGCCTATGATCTGCGCGGCACCGTGGCGAAGGAATCGCGCCGCATCACCGAGGATAAATCCCTCTCCGACGAGGCCCGCCGTGCCGCGCTCCAGACCCTCGCGCAAACCGCGCAGGGCCAGTTTACCGCGCTGCTCGGCTCCAACGCCGGCCCCAGTTACGTCAAATCCGCCTCTTGGCTAACCCACATTCAGAATGGCGGCTCGGTCACGTTCACGGGCAATGGCGGCGCCACTTTCTACTCCGTTCCCACGCCCAAGAAGTAACCCGCGCACATGAAAAAGCTCCTCTTTCCCCTCTTGTTCGTGTCGCTCGGGCTCAACGCCCTCTTCGCGCTAATTTTTGGCCTCGGCGCCACTGCGCCGGCGACCCCCGAGGCCGTCCCGCTCGCCACCATCACAGCCGTCAAACCCGCCGCGCCCGACCTCAACGCGGAGGTCTGGCCGAAGCTGCAGACGGACAACTATCCCGACCTCATCTCCCGCCTGAAAGCCGCCGGCTTCCCCCCGGATATGATCCGCGCGATTATCGCCGCGCAGATCAGCCTGCGTTACAAAGACCGCATCAAAGCCCTCCAGCCACCCAACGAGCGCCTGCCTTTTTGGAAAACCGCCAAGCCCAATCCCGCCAACGACCTCGCCCTTCGCCAGCTCTACCGGCAGCAGAACAAAGAGCTTACCGATCTTTTGGGTGACGATCTTAACTCGACGGATAATCTCTACCTCACGCAGCAGGGCGGCAGGCTGGATTTTCTCCCGCCGCAAAAGGCCGACGATATCCGCCGCCTCGTGCGCGACTACTTGGAACAGAAAAGCGATCTCTACGCGTCGGGTTCCTATGATACGATCCGCGATAAAATCACCGCGCTCGATAAGGCCCAGCATGATGCCATCGCGCAAAAGTTAAGCCCGGCCGAACTGCTCGATTACGACCTCCGCAACAGCAGTGCCGCCCGTGGTCTTCGCTCCTCCCTCGCCGCCTTTAATCCCAGCGAGGAAGAATTTCGCGCCATCTACCAGGCCTCGGCCGCCTACAACGCGAAGTACGATGGAGCCAGTGGCTTTATCGCCCTCAGCCCCGAGCAGGCGCGCGAGCGCACGGCGGCGCAGGAGGAGTTGAAAACTCAAATCAAGGCCCTCCTCACGCCCGAGCGCGCCGCCGAGTACGTGCGCTCGGAGGACTACTATTATCGTGAGACTGATAAACTCGTCACCCGCCTCGAGTTGCCCCGCGAGACCACCCTCAGCCTGTGGAATATGAAACAGGACGCGGAAAAGCGTCGCGCCGAAATCAATAGTACCACACCTGAGCCCGAAGCCCGTACCGCCGCGCTGCGCACGCTCCAGCAAGAGACCGTCGCCAAAGCCGCCCAGATCCTCGGCAGCGCGAGCCGCGTCGATACCTACAAAGGCTACGGCGGCGGCTGGCTCGAAAATCTCGCCCCCCGCCCCGGCACCCCCAAGCCCAAGGGCTGAACGCGATAGTGAATAAGATTGGTTCGATTTAAGTGCTCATCCCGGAGACTACTGTTTCAAGTTTCGGTTCAAGAGCCGCCTCTATAAACCGCCCGCCCACAAAATCCCCGCGCGCCTCTAGGCGCACTGTTCACTCCCGCCAGTCGGACCCAATTTTTGCGTTTCTTGCGGCCACCTCCGAACCCTCACCCCCACACCCAAAACTACGTCGCCGCCTGCGAAAAACGGACGCACGGTAATGCACCCATCTCCCGAAAAAGATCCCTTGAACCACAGCGGCCCAAGGTCACAGGGCTAAATCTCACTCCCTATCTTCTCTGTGCCTCTGTGTCTCCGTGGTTCAAAGCCTTGCCCCTCGGCGATCCTTCCCTCTCTCGCCCCTCTCCGTCTGCTCCCCGCTCGCTCTCCTCGCCATGAAAACAAGCTCGCTGCTGCTCGCCGGTTCGCTCGCGGCCAATGCCGCTCTCCTCGCTGTCTTCGCGTTCCGCCCCGCGCTGGCGCCGCCGGCTGTTCGCGATTTCTTCACCAGCGACCAAGCAAAGGAAGCCCTCGCCGCCAGCGAGGCCAAGGCCGCGAAGTCCGATGCGGCGTCGAAGGCGCGCGCCGAATCCGCCAAGCGCGCCGGTGTCTGGGCCTCGCTCCAAGCGGAGGACATGAAGTCCTTCATCGCCCGCCTGCGCGCCGCCGGGTTCTCGCCTGTCGTCATCCGCGCGATCGTGAGCGCCCGGCTTGAGGCCGTGTTTAGCGGGCGCATGGCCGAGCTCGCGACCTTGGTCGATACCCCGTACTGGAAACCCGAGTCCATCGGGATGTATAATAATCCCAAGCTCTACGAGACCCAGAACCAGATCTACCGCGACCGCAGCAAGATGCTCCGCGAGATCCTCGGTGATGAAGCCCTCGCCAATAGCGCCGCCGATGCCACCGCCGCCCAGCGCCGGCAGTTCGGCGATCTACCGAAGGCCAAGATCGAGCTCGTCCGCCGCATCATGGACGACTACGCCGAAATGGGTTCGCAGGTGAGGGCCGCCACGCAGGGTATCACCCTCCCCGAGGATCGCGAAAAACTCGCCCTCCTCGAAAAAGAAAAGCACGCCGATCTCGCCGCCGTCCTCACGCCTGCTGAGCTTGAGGATATCGAGATGCGCTCGTCCAACGTCACCAACCGCCTGCGCACGCCGCTGAATATCATGAACGCCTCCACCGAGGAGTTCACCGCGATCTATCGCGCCATCCAGCCCTACGCCGATATTCTGTATCCCTCTGGCGGGGGCGTTACCACGCAGGCGATGGCGACCCAGCGCACGGAAGCACAGGCCAAGGTCAATGAGCAGCTCAAAGCCACGCTCGGCGCCGAGCGCTTCGCCGAGTACACGCGCGTCAGCGACTACGATTACCAGAATCTTTACCGCCTCGCCCAGCGCGACAGCGGCATATCCCTCGCCGCGATCAATCAAGTCTACGATCTCCGCACGTCGGTCGCTGCGCAGTCGATGGCCATTCACGAAAACAAAGCCCTCAGCCCCGCCGAGCGCACCGCCGCGTTGCAAGGGTTGATCACCGACACCAAGGCCAAGATGATCGCCGCCGTCGGCAGCAATGTCGCCGATGCCTACGTCCAAGGCTCCTCCTGGCTCAGCGCGATCAACAATGGCTACGCCATCCGCATCGGCCCCGATGGGCGCACGACCTACATGAGCGCCCCCCGCCCCCCCACGACCGCCACTCCGGGCAAATAATTTTCCCGCGCCACCATGAAACCACTCGTCGTCACTCTTTTGGCCGGTTCGCTCGTGCTCAATGCCACCCTGGCCTTTTTCGCCTTCACCGGTTCCGCGCGCGTCGAAGCGGAGGCAGCCGCCAAAGTGGCGGCGGCTTCGGCTGCGGCCGAGGCCCGCACGGCCACCGCCAAGGGCCCCGCGCCCGTCGATCCCAAGACGTGGGCCTCTCTCGAAACGCCCGATCTGCCCGATCTTATCACGCGCCTGCGCGCCGCCGGCTTCCCCAAGGATGTCATCCGCGCCATCATCAGCGGCCTGATCGCGGAAAAATTCGCCGATCGCCAGCGCGCGCTCCAAGCCGAGAGCGCCAACCGCCCTTTCTGGAAAGAGCTGACGACCGACCTCAAGACCCAGGCGGCAAGCTACAAGCTCTACCAAGAGCAGAACAAAATGCTCCGCGACATTTTGGGGGCCGACGCCGAGCCGAGCGACGCGCTCACCCTCGCCCGCCAGCGCGCGCAGTTTGGCAATATCCCCCAAGAAAAAGTGGCCGTACTCCAAGAGATCATGCGCGCGCGCGCCGAAAAACAAACCGAGATGTACTATACCAAGGGCTCGTATAGCAACGAGGACATGCGCGCCATCGACCGCGAAACCCACGAGAAGGTCGCTGCCGTACTCACGCCCGCCGAGTTGGTCGAATACGATCTGCGCAACAGCAACACCGCGCGCCAGGCCCGCAACGACTTGCTCGCCTTCAATCCCACCGAGGAAGAATTCCGCGCCATCGTCAAACTGCGCACGCCCATGGATGAGCAGTTCTCAAACTACACCGGCCTGCTGAACCCGGAGCAGCGCCAGCGCCAACAAGCCGCGGAGAAACAGCTGAACGAGCAAATCGTCACCCTCTTCGGACCCGAGCGCGGCGCTGAGTACATCCGCGCCACCGATTACAGCTACCGCCAGACCGCCCAGCTCGTCGCCCGCCTCGAACTACCCGCCGAAACCACGACTGCTCTTTGGGATCTCAAAAAGGATTTCGAACAGCGTCGCAGCGATCTTTATCGCGGCGTCAGCTCACCCGATCCTGCCGCCCGAGAGGAACTCAACAAACAACTCGTCGCGCTCCAGGCGGAAGCCACCGCCAAAATTGCCCCCATCCTCGGCGGTGCCAATCGCGTCGAGGCCTACAAGCAGTACGGCGGCAGCTGGCTGAGCTATATGGTGCCACAAACCCCGCGCGCCGCCGTGCCCGTCGCCACGCCCAAGTGATCGCGGGCTCCGCAGCACCGAAGCGGTCCTCGCGGCCGAATCCCGTCACCTGTTTGTCTTAATCCTTTCCGGGCCGCGCCCAGCCTCGACATCCTTCCACTGCCTCGCCACTCCTGTCCGCCATGGCCAAGGCGAGCAGCGGGAAGCTTAAGCTGGGAAAGAAAGACTACGAGGCGCGACTACCCGCGCTCCGCGCCGACCTCGTCCAAATGCAGGTCGCGCTCCAGCACGCGCCCTTTCCCGTTTTACTAGTCGTCGCCGGCGACGAAGCCTCCGGCAAGGGCGATGTCGTCAATCTCCTCAATGGCTGGCTCGACCCCCGCGGCGTCGAGACCTTTGCGTTTAACGAGCCCACCGACGAGGAGCGCGAGCGCCCCGCGATGTGGCGCTACTGGCGCTGCCTCCCCCCGCGCGGCCGCATGGCGATCTACGCCGGCGGCTGGCACGCCGATGTGCTGCGCACCGATCCCCGCAGCCCGCGCGACCTCGCCGACTTCGCCGAAACGCTCCGCGGCCTCGCTCACTTCGAGGGGCAGCTCGCCGCCAATGGCGCCCTCATCATCAAGGTCTGGCTCCAGCTCTCCAAGGCCGCCCAGCGCGACCGCATGCAGGCCCTCGAGGCGGACCCGGATACCGCCTGGCGCGTCACGCCCGAGGATTGGCTGCATCATCGTGAGTACGAGCGCCACGCCCGGCTCTCGGAGCAGATGCGCCGCGCCACCGCCCGTCCCGCCTGGCATGTGATCGACGCCGCCGATGCCCGCGCACGCAATCTCACGGTCGCCGAGCTCGTCCTCAGCCGTTTCCGCACCCATCTCGCCGCTCAGCGCCGGCTCGCCCCCGCGACCAAGCCCCGCCGCACCGTCCCGCTGCGCCCCGCCGGCCTCCGCCGCCTGCAAGCCCTCCCGCTCGACCAGCATCTCTCCGAAGCCGACTACGAGGCCAAGCGCGACAAATGGCTCGGCCGCCTCAACCGCGCCGTGCGCGCCGCCGCCGCCCGCGGCCGCTCCATCGTCTGGGTTTTCGAGGGTTGGGACGCCGCCGGCAAGGGCGGCGCGATCCGCCGCCTCACCAGCGCGCTCGATGCCCGCGATTTCCGCGTCATTCCCATCGCCAAGCCCACGGATGAGGAAAAGGTTCACCACTACCTCTGGCGGTTCTGGCGGCACGTCCCGCGCGCCGGCCGCGTCACGATCTACGATCGCTCCTGGTACGGCCGCGTGCTCGTCGAGCGGCTCGAGGGCTTTTGTCGCGAGGAGGAGTGGAAGCGCGCCTACAGCGAGCTCAACGACTTCGAGGCGCAGCTCACCGAGCACGGCATCATCGTCCTGAAATTCTGGCTCCACCTTTCAAAAGAGGAACAGCTCAGCCGTTTCCGTCTGCGCGAAGACACCGACTACAAGCGCCACAAGATCAACGCCGAGGACTGGCGCAACCGCCGCAAATGGGCCGCCTACGAGATCGCCGTCGGCGACATGCTCGCTCTCACCCACCGCCCCGCCGCGCCCTGGCACCTCATCCCCGCCAACAATAAGCGCTTCGCCCGCCTCGAAATCCTCAAGACCTCCTGCCGCCAAATCGACGCCGCACTCGAGGAATAAGGCTCGAGGCTCCCCCGTAGAGCGCAGAACGGGAGGACCCGGCGGATTGAAGATCGAACTCCGGATCCATCGCGTCCGCTCGGTGGCAGTATAATTCGGTTTAGGCCCACGGGTCGCCGTGCATGCATTTCGCCTGCTTGCGTGGCATGGCCTAAAACTATCCGCCTCTTCAGCATCATGCTCTTTTGCATGATAATATAGCTATTACTACATTCCAGTTTCCGCCCTTACCGTTGGCCTTTGCCAAAGAATGGTAAACCCGCCTCGGATCGCTTTCGCCTATTTCCACCTATCGTAATCTCTGGCCAACCGTTCTTCTCTGATCCTTAATTTTTTTCATCTCCCCGGAACACCCCACCCGGACCGCACTCCCACCGTCATGCTTTTTCGTCGTTACGCCCTCCCGTCTCTGCTCGCCGTCGCCGCGCTCGCTGTCTGGTGGTGCCGGCCCGAGGCTTCGCTTTCGTCTTCGGTCTACCCTGCGCGTGGCGCGTCCACCGCTCGCGCCTCGTCATTCCTCACGTCTGGTGGTTCCTCGACCGTCGCGTCGCTGTCAGCCTCCGCTGCCACGCCAGCCATTTCTGATAGCGAATTCCGCCGCCGCGAAACCCTCTCGCGTCTCGCGTATGCGCAGGGCTGGGAAGGGGCGCAGCCCAAGGAGCTCGCGGCGTTTCGCGATTGGGCCGCACGATATCACGCCGCTGGCTCCGCCGTGTCGCGCGCCGCGTTGGAGGCCGAGGGCCTCGCCCTCGCGCAGGCTCGTCGCCCCGCCATGCGCACGCTCATCGAGCGCGATCCCCGGCAGGCGCTCGCGCTGACCGTGCCGGCGGTCATCCGCCAGGAAATGCCCGCCGCCATCCTCGCTGAATTGGAAACACGCGTCGCCGGGCGCGGCGATCTGATGGTCCTCGAAACCTCGGCGCCCGACGAGGCGCGGGGTCAGGCTTCGCGTTCGCGTCGCGTGGTCGCGCTGGGTGGCCAGTCCTACACCGCCTACGTCTATGGCCGCAGCGAGGGCCTGCTGACCAAGGAGGGCGCGTCGCTCCATGGCATCGCGCTCGACCGCCAGTTCGCCCTTCACGAGAGCCCGCTGCGCGTGCTGGAGCCGGGTGAGATTCCGCCCGCCGCCGCCGATGCGCATTGCCCCGTGTCGAAGCTCCCGGTCGCGGCGCTGACGGCGGGCGCGGGCGTAAATGTTTCCGCGATCACCGTCGTCCAGGCCGATGGCCACCTTTGGGAATTCTGCGCGGCCGAGGGCATGCTCGAGACTCTCGAAGCCCGCCTCGAGCGCGCCCAGTCTGGCTCCGGCCCAAAGATGGTCGAGGCCCTCGGTAGTGGAGAAACCACTACACCGACCGCGCCGCCGACCGCCGCCGACGCGCCCACGCCGCACACCGTCGGTAATCAGCGCGTGCTCGTCATCCGCGTCGATTTTTCCGATTTCCCCGGCGAGCCCGTCAGCGCGCCCGCCGCGCAGGAGATGATGGATAATCAGGTGCGCCCTTATTTCGAGAGCGCGAGCTATGGCGCGGCCACGCTCACCAGCACGATCTCGACGAGCCTCTATCGCATGCCGACCACGGGGCGCTCCTACGCGATCAATGACAACGATACCCAGCTCCACACCGACGCCCGCAACGCCGCCGCGGCCAACTACACGCTCTCGGCCTACGATCGCATCGTCGTGGTGTTTCCCAATATCGGCTCCAGCCGCGTCAGCGGTTCGCTGATCACCTTTGGCGGGCAGGCGACGGTCGGTGGCTCCAGCGTTTGGATCAACGGCACCTTTTCCCTCCGCCTCCTTATGCACGAGCTCGGCCACACCTTTGGCCTCAAGCACGCCAACCTCTGGCAGGTGAACGACAACAACACCGTCTCCAACAACGGCATCAGCGGCGAGTACAAGGATCCGCTCGATGCGATGGGCGACGCTTCCGGAGCCGACAGCCGCTTCCACTATAATGTATGGAGCAAAAACCGCATCGGGTGGCTCCCCGATACCTCGGTGACGACGGTCGCGACGAGCGGCAAGTACCGCATCTATCGGTTCGATCACAAGGATGCCCTCGGCCTCAAGCAGCCGCTCGCCCTGCGCATCTTCCGCGATGGCGTGCGGTGGTATTGGATCGGGCTGCGCAATAATTTCTCCCCGGCTTTCTTCACCGGTCTCAATATCATCTGGGGCACCAATTCCCTCCAGCAGACCAACCTGCTCGATACGCGCACGCCGGGCCGGGACACCACCGACGCCAGCCTGCCGCTCAACGAAACGTTTACCGATCCGGTTTACGGCGTTACGATCAAAGCGGTAGCCAATGGTGGCGACGACCCGCAGCAGTGGGTCGACGTCGAGGTCACGCTGCCCGACCGCGCCCCGCCCAATGTCGCGACGGCCTGGGGTCGCGAGGGCACCTTTTTCTACGATGGCAATGGCGCCGCCACCACTCCCGCCCCGGAAAGCCTCGTGCCTCCCGGCGTGGCCGGCCTGCGCATGATCGCCGGCGGCGATTCCCACGCCGTGGCCCTCAAGACCGATGGCACCGTCGTCGTCTGGGGCCGCGACTACGAGGGCCAGACCGGCATTCCCATCGGTCTCGCCGATGTCGTCTCCGTCGCCGCCGGCGGCAATGCGTGCGGCGCGGTGAAGAGCGACGGCACGGTGCGCGTGTGGGGCGACACCACCTCGGGCCAGCGCAGCATCCCCGAGGGCCTCACCGATGTGAAGCAACTCGCCCTCGGTGCCAATCACGCCGTCGCGTTGAAAACCGACGGCACGGTCGTGGCGTGGGGCGGCAACGCTTCCGGTCAGGCCACCGTCCCGGCTGGCCTTACCGATGTGGTCGCCATCACGGCGGGCAATGGCGGCAGCATCGCCGTGCGGCGCAATGGCACAGTGGTGGGCTGGGGCTCGACCAATTTTCGCACCGTCCCGACCACCGCGACCAATG
Organism: Opitutaceae bacterium; assembly: GCA_965227745.1. Taxonomy (GTDB): domain Bacteria; phylum Verrucomicrobiota; class Verrucomicrobiia; order Opitutales; family Opitutaceae; genus GAS368. The sequence goes on from OZ245769.1 coordinate 4,179,517, forward strand.
TCGTGGCCGTCTCCTCGTGCGGTTCGTTGTCCGGCGGCACGCACATCGTCGCCTTGAAGGCCGATGGCACCGTGATCGCCTGGGGCAACAATGCCAATGGCCAGAGTACGGTGCCCACCGGCCTCACCGACGTCATCGCCGTGGCCGCCGGCGGCTTCCATTCCCTCGCGCTCAAGGCGGATGGCTCGATTGTCGGCTGGGGTTCCACGGTGTCCGGCGCGGTGGTGGTTCCCGCCCAACTCCCGCGCAGCTTCGCAGTCGCCGCCTCCATGCGCGGATCCTTCGCCGTGACGGGCGCCCACGTTTATTTCACCGCCCAGCCCGTCGCGCAGTCCGTCGCCGCCGGGGCGGGCGCGACCTTTTCCGTCACCGCCGTCGGCGCAACTTCTCTGACCTACCAGTGGCGCAAAGACGGCGTCCCCATCGTGGGCGCCACGGGCAGCACGCTGACTTTGAGCAACGTCGGCGCCACCGCTGCCGCGAGCTACGATGTCGTCGTGAGCGACGGCACGAATTCCCGCGCCACCACCGCCGTGCGCCTCACCGTCGCCCCTCCGCCTGTCGTCACGCCGCCGGTCGTCACGCCGCCCGTGCCCGGCGCGGAGGTCGCGCGCATTTCCAATCTCTCCATCCGCAGCAATGCCGGCAGCGCCTCCTCGACGCTCATCGTCGGTTTCGTCGTCGGCGGGAGCGGCACGACGGGCGCGAAGCCTCTCCTCATCCGTGGCATCGGCCCCACGCTCACGAACTTCGGCGTCGCCGGCGCGCTCGCCGACCCAAAACTGGAGCTTTATAATAGCGCGAGCGTGAAAACGCAGGAGAACGACAACTGGAACGGCGATACCACGATCACGACCGTCGGCGCGCAGCTCGGCGCTTTCTCACTCACTGTGCCTGCGAGCAAAGACGCCGCGCTCTACACCAACCCCGCGCTCGCCCCCGGCAGCTACTCCGCGCAGATCTCCGGCGTCGGCGGCACCACCGGCATCGCCCTCGCCGAGATCTACGACGCCTCCAGCGGCGGCGCGAATTTCACCTCGACCACGCCGCGCCTCATCAACGTCTCCGCGCGCACCGTGAGCGGCACCAATGCCGATGTGCTCATCGCGGGCTTCGTCGTCGCCGGCCCCGCAGGCTCGACCAAGAAAGTCCTCCTGCGCGGCATCGGCCCCACGCTCGCCAGCTTCGGCGTCACCGGCGTCCTCGCGGATCCGAAGCTCGAGCTCTATAATAGCGCGAGCGTGATGATTCAAAACAACGACAACTGGGGCGGCACCGCCGAACTCACCAGCACGTTCACCTCCGTCGGTGCCTTCACCCTCGGCGCCGCCGCCAAAGACGCCGCGCTCGTCGCGACGCTCGCGCCCGGCACCTACACCGTCCAGGTCGCCGGCGTCGGCGGCACGACGGGCGTGGCGCTGGTGGAATTATACGAGGTGCCGTGAGGCTACAGTAGTCTATAATCGGTTCTCCGGAATAGCAGCCGGCCAAGCTGCGGGCCTCTCGGTCCACCGTCACTCCCGCTCGCTCTGGCGGGCGTGTAACGCAATCATAACATCCCCAAACCAAGTTTCATTTGGTTTCTGGACGCTCCGCCGCTACGCATTGGAAAATCACGATCCGTGAGCGTGCCGATCCAGCCAGCCCTTTTCACCGCGTCCGCGCTCTTTCCGCCGGGTGCGGCGCTCCGTGGGCTTCGCGCGGCGGAGCGGTTGCTCGCGTCCATGACGCCCGCCGCGCGCGCCTAGTTTTCCCGTTCATCATTCCGTTATCATCTCCTTACATGACGAATCCACTAAAGCCCTACCTCGAAGAGCTTCGCGTGCAGCGCTGGGACGACCACCGCTACTATCATCACAGCCGTATCAATCAGTCCCTCCACTTTGTCAGCTCAGTGAGCTTCATGGTGGCCTATGTGCTCCTGTTTATCGATCCCGCGATGGCTGCGCTGCTCGCATGGGGCGTATCGATGACCACCCGCCAGTCCGGCCATTTCTTTTTCGAACCGCGGGACTACGACCACGTCAATCACGCGACCCATGATCACAAGGAGGACATCAAGCTCGGCTACAATCTTCGCCGCAAGGTGATGCTCATGTCCCTCTGGGCCGTCGCCCCGGTGGTCCTCTTTTTGAATCCGTCGCTCTTTGGCTTGATCGAGCCGGCCGTGGGCCTCTCGGCCTACCTGCACGACCTCGGCCTCGTCTGGCTCTTCATCGGTATCGGCGGCCTGCTCTTCCGCACGATCCACCTTTTTTTCCTCAAGGATGTGACGACCGGCCTCGTCTGGATGCTCAAGATCATGACTGATCCGTTTAACGACTTCATGCTCTACTGGCGCTCGCCGCTCGCACTCATGCGGGGCGAACTCATCGATCCGATGCTGCACGCGCAGCACGCCGCCGCGAGTGGCAGCGGCGAGGACGACGATGACGACACTAACCCTGAAACCGTTGTCGCCACATCTCGCTGAGGATTCCGCGGCGGATGGCCTTGTCGGTCAGGGTCGGGTTTTCCCACCACCAGCCATCCGCCTGCATCGCCTGGGCGGCCCGGACAAACCGGGTCGCCACGGCCTCGAAATCGGCGTCGGTGAAATTCAGGCTGAAGATCAGCCGGCCCGTTCCGACCCAACTCAACCCGAGTTCCTCGGCGCGGAGGTAAAACTGCAGCATCCAATTATAGCGCGACGGCTGCGTGTAATAGACCGTCCAGACCGTGGAGAAATTGGCCACCTGCACGGGAAGGCCCGCGTCGCGCAAGCGCGCGTTGAGCAGCGCCGCGCGAGCGTTCCAACGGTCGTCGAGCCCGCGATAAATGGCCTGCACGGCCTCGGTTTCGAGTCGCTCGAGGAAGACCTGCATCGCCGCCATCACGTAGGGATGGGAGTTGAAGGTGCCGCGCGCGAAGCAGATATCCGCCGGGCGATCCTCGCGGAAGCGCTTCATCAAATCTTTCCGACCGCACACGACGCCGATGGGAAAACCGCCGCCGAGCGTCTTGCCGTAGGTCACGAGGTCAGCCTTCACGCCGAAGTATTCCTGCGCACCGCCGGGCGCGAGGCGGAAGCCGAGAAACACCTCATCGAAGATCAGCACGATCCCGCGCGCCGTGCAGACCTCGCGCAATTGTTTCAACCACGCCGTGTAGGCTGCGCGGTCGAAGTGCGCGCGCCGGCTGCTGTCGACGAGGCCCGAGTCGCCCGGCGCGGCTTTGTTGGGGTGGAGCGCCTGCAGCGGGTTGACCAGCACGCAGGCGATGTCGGTGCGCGTGCGGAGGACGCGCAGGGTGGCCTCGCTCAGCTCGCTCAGCGTGTAGGTCTTGCCGGGCGGCATGGGATTGCCCGGGCCGGGCTGCACGTCGTCCCACCAGCCGTGGTACGCGCCGCAAAAGCGCACGAGGTATTTCTTGCGCGTGTGGTAGCGCGAGAGCCGCACCGCCTGCATCACGGCCTCGGTGCCGGACATGTGAAACGACACCTCATCCTGCCCCGAGATGCGGCACAGGCGCTCGGCATTCCACGCGACGCTCGGGTGAAAGCTGCCGAGCACGGGGCCGAGATTTTTCGCGCGCTCGCTGGCCTCGGCCATGCACGACTTGTAGTAATCGTAGCCCATCACGTTGACCCCGTACGAGCCGGTGAGGTCGTAGAAGCGGCGACCGTCGAGGTCGGTGACCATCACGCCCTCGCTCGACTCGACGAACCCGCCGAGCTTGAGGTGCTCGCGGAAATAACGGCTGAACGGAAACGGCACGCGGTAGCTCTTGGTGAACTGCATGTCCGAGACGCGCTCGCCCGCCGCCGCGGATTGCGCGATGGACTTGGGATGCCGTTCCGCGAAGAGCCGGGCCAGCCGGTGGAAGGCCTCCCGCCGCCGCGCCGCGATTTCCGCCGGCGCGCCATCGGACGAAAAGAACCGCTCCTCGCCATAGGAAAAGCCCGGCAGCAAGCCCGCCACGCGCTTCGCCATGCGCGAGTGGCCGGTGAGCGAGCGATGTTTCGCAAGCGAAAGCTGCAGGCGCCGGCGCGCGAGATGCACCGCCACCCCCGCGGGGATCAACGACGCCGCTACGATCATTGGCAAATTGGCCATGGAGAAAATTCGAGAGAGTTCACACGCGAGCGCCGCCGCCCCACCCATGCCAACTAGACTCACCACCCTGCGAGACAAGCTCTTGCTCCAAGAGGATTTCAACTTTTTGGTTACGAACCGAATTCCCCGGGCGCTGCTCACCCGCTGGATGGGCCGCTTCAGCCGCATCCAGAGCCCGCTGGTGGCGCGCGTGTCCATCCGGTTGTGGAAACTCTTCAGCGACCTCGACCTGAGCGAGGCCAAGGAAACCCGCTTCGGCAGCCTGCAGGCGTGCTTCACGCGCGAGCTGCGCGCCGGTGCCCGCCCCGTCGATCCTGCGCCGGGCGTGATGGTCAGCCCCTGCGACGGCATCATCGGGGCCTGCGGAGCGGTCGAGGGCAACCGGGTGTTTCAGGCCAAGGGATTCCCTTACACGCTGACCGATCTCTTCGGCAGCGCGGCGGCGGCCGCGCCGTTTCACGACGGGTGCTACGCCACGCTCCGGCTGACGTCGTCGATGTACCACCGTTTTCACGCGCCCGCCGACGCGCAGATCGAACATGTCACCTACATCAGCGGCGACACCTGGAACGTGAACCCCATCGCGCTCAAACGCGTCGAGCGCCTCTTCTGCAAAAACGAGCGCGCCTCCGTCCGCCTCCGCCTGCCCGACGGCCACCCCGTCGCGTTGGTGGCGGTCGCGGCGATCCTCGTGGCATCGATCCGGCTGCACTTCTTGAATGTGCTGCTGCACATCCGCTGGAAAGGCCCGAACGAAATCCCCTGCGACACCCGCGTGACCCGCGGTGAAGAGCTGGGCTGGTTCGAGCACGGCTCGACGATCATCGTCTTCGCGCCGAAAGGCTTTTCGCTATGCGAAGGCCTGGAAACGGGCACGCGAGTGCGGATGGGGCAGGCGCTGATGCGGAGGGGTGCGGTGAAGTAAAATAGCGCCGACGGGAAGCCGGGGCTCCTTCCACGCGGGCGGAGAAAGGTAACGCGACCGAATTAATCCAGCGTCTGCCGATAGCGCTTCACGCCGACCGTCATCGCCACCGCCAGGAAGAGCAGCAGCGGCCAGATTTCCGGGAGAATTTCCGAGACGCCGTTTCCTTTGAGCAAGATGCCGCGCACGATGCGGAGGAAGTGGGTGTTGGGGAGGCAGGAGCCGATCCACTGCGCCCACTCGGGCATGCCGCGAAAGGGGAACATGAAGCCCGAGAGCAAGATCGACGGGAGGAAGAAGAAGAACGCCATCTGCACGGCTTGCAGTTGGTTTTTCGCGAGCGTCGAGAAAGTGATGCCCATCGCGAGATTCGCCGCGATGAAGAGCAGCGCGACCGCGTATACGAGCGCGAGATTTCCCACCATGGGCACGTGAAAGATGAAATGCGCCGCGAGCAGAATCAGCGTCACTTGCACGTAGCCGACGGCGATGTAGGGGAGGATTTTTCCGACCATCACCTCAAAGGGCCGCACCGGCGTGGAGAGGAGATTCTCCATCGTGCCGCGCTCGCGTTCGCGCGTGATGGCGAGGGCGGTGATGACGACCATCGTCATCGTGAGCACGACGCCCATCAGGCCGGGCACGACATTGTACTGCGTGATGTTTTCGGGATTGTAGTGCGCGTGCACCTGCAGGTCGACCGGGCCGGGCTTGGCGCGGAGGCGGGCGAGGGGGCCGGTGAGATCGCGGTTGAGCACGCTGTCGGCGATGGCCCGCACGGCCGCGAGCGCGGGACCCGTCGCGGCGGGATCGGTGGCATCCGCTTCGACGAGCAGCGTGGGACGCTCCCCACGCAACAACTGCCGCGAAAAATCCTCGGGAATATTAATGACAAACTGCACGTCGCCGAGCTGGAGCAGGCGGTTGGCCTCGGCCTCGCTTTGGGCGTCGCGGATGAAGGTGAAATACCCGCTCGTCTTGAGCGCCGCGACGAGCGTGCGCGCGAAAGGCCCCTGGTCGGCGGCGCGGATCGCGGCCGGCAAGTGCTTCGGATCAGAATTGATCGCGAAGCCGAAGAGCAGGAGCTGCATCAGCGGGATGCCGACCATCATGCCAAACGTCACGCGGTCGCGCTTCATCTGGATGAACTCTTTCAGCACGATCGCCCAGAGGCGGTAAAAGGCGAAGCCTCGGCCGGTGGCGCTCATGAGAAATTATCCTTCGCTACATCCATCAGCCCGATGAACACGTCCTCGAGGCCGGCAGGGATTTGCTTCCACTCATGGCGTGGATCGCGCACGGCGTGGATCGAGGCCGCGAGCTTCGCCTCATCGTGCCCGCTGATGTGCAGCGTGGTGCCAAAGGCGACCACCTGCTCCACGCCGGGCTGCCCGCGAAGTTTTTCCGCGAGGTCGCGCAGGCCCGGGCCCGACACCGCCCAGGTCTTCAACTGCGCATTCTTCAGCACGTCCTCGAGCGTGCCGTGGGTGAGGAGATTACCGTAGGCGAGATACGCGAGGCGGTGGCAGCGCTCGGCCTCATCCATATAGTGCGTGGTGATGAGCACGGTGAGCCCGCCGGCGGCGAGCCGGTGGATCTCATCCCAAAATTCCCGGCGCGCCTTGGGATCGACGCCGGCCGTGGGCTCGTCGAGCAGGAGGAGTTGTGGCGAGTGAATGAGACACGCGGCGAGCGCGAGGCGCTGCTTCCAGCCGCCGGAGAGTTCGCCCGCAAGCTGGTGGCTGCGATTGGCGAGGCCGAGCTGGTCGAGGCTTTTTTGCACCGCCGCCGCGCGGTCCGGCACGTCGTAGAGTCGCGCGATGAAATCCAGATTCTCGCGGATGCTCAGGTCTTCGTAATACGAAAACTTCTGGGTCATGTAGCCGACGTGCCGCTTGATCTCCGCCTGCTGCGTGCGCACATCGTAGCCGAGACACGTGCCGCTGCCCGCATCGGGCGTGAGCAGGCCGCAGAGCATGCGGATGAAGGTGGTCTTGCCGCTCCCGTTGGGCCCGAGGAAGCCGTAGATCTCGCCGCGCTTCACCTGCAGCGCGATGGAATTGACGACCGTCTTGTCGCCAAAGCGCTTCGTGACGCCCGTGACGTCGATGGCAAATTCGCTGTCGGGGCTGCTCATGGGAGAACCTCCGCCATGAAGACAGTGGATTGGTTGTGGGCGGGGTGCCCCCACCCCGCGGGGAAGCGGTGGCGCACGCCGAAAGCCGCGGGGTGAGGGCACCCCGCCCACAGCTCGGCGATGACTGGCACGCTACGATGTGTTGGCATTTTCCTCACTTGGCGATGGCCACGTCGGCCGGCTGCCCGGGATGGAGATCGCGCGCCGCCGTTGCATCCGCGAAGGTCGCCTCGACGAGGAAGACGAGCTTCGAGCGGTTCTCCCGATTGTAGAGGACCGGCGGCGTGTATTCAGGTTGTGGAGACAGATAGCTCACACGGCCCTCGAGCGGGGGGCGGCCCGTGAGCGTGACGCGCACGGGGTCGCCGGCCTTTAGCGCTGCAAACTCCGCCTCGGGGACGAAGAACCGCACCTTGATATTTTCGGGCGGCAACAGCGAGACGGCCGGGAGGCCGGCGGCGACGAACTCGCCCTCGCGGTAGAGCGTGTCGTACACGAGCGCGGCGCGCGGGGCGGCCTGCGTCTTCTGCGTCACGCTCCAGTCGGCGCGTTCCTTGGCGGCGGTCGCGGCGCTCACGTCGGCCTCGGCGGCGGCGATGGCATCGGAGCGCCCGCCGAGGCGCGCGGTGGCGATCTGCGCGGCGAGTTCGTCGGTCGCCTGCAGGTTGCGCTCGTGGGTGAGGCGCGCCCGGTCGAAATCCGCAGCGGAGACGACATTAGTCTTAAAGAGATTTTCCTGCCGGCTGAATTCCAACTGGGAGAGTTCGGCCGCCGAGCGGGCCTGCGCGAGGCGGGCCTCGAGTTGCGCGAGCTCCGTGGGGCGTGAGCCCTTTTTCAAATCGGCGAGGCGGGCTTGGGCGGCGGCGAGTTGATCGGCGGCCTGGCGCTGGGCGGCGACTTCGCTGACGCGCTCCAGCGTGAAGAGCGGGGCCTCGGCCGCGACGCGCGCACCCTTCGTGACGGAGAGTTTTTCCAGCCGGCCCGCGAGGGGGGCGGCGACGTACACGAACTCTCCCTCGATGTAGCCCTGCCAGCCGGCGGGGCCGGGCTTGGTGCAGGCGGCAAGCGAGAGCGCGGCGACGACGGCCGCGAGGGCGAGCTTAGCGGTTGAAGAGTTTTTCATACTGTTTGCGCCCGGTGGGCGTGAGGAGGCCGCCGAAGAAAAGATCGACGGCGTGGCGGATGATGTCGCGCGGCGCGAGGTGCAGCCGCTCGAGGGCGGCGGGCGTGAGGAGCCCGTGCATGGCGTGGAGGTAAAACTCGATGGCGAAGCCCGGCGGCAGATCGGTGCGCACGAAGCCCCCGAGTTGCCCCTCCTCGACGAAGCGGCCGAAGACGTACGGGATATTGCGCTCGCGCACCTCGGTGAGCCGGTCGTGCAGCGCGGGGGCGTAGCGCTGGAGGTCGCGGATATTCGCGGGATTTAGTTTCGCGAGACGCTCGGCCATGCCCTCGACGAAGCCGCGCAGCTTTTCCGCGAAGCCCAGATTGCGATTGTGCAACAGCGCGTCGACATCGGCGCGAATCTCACGGCTCATATCGTCGATGATCGCGAGGATGATCGCGTCCTTGCCCGCGAAGTGCACGTAGAGCGTCTTCTTGCTCATGCCCAGCTCCGTCGCGAGGTCGTCCATTCGGAAGCGGCTGTAGCCGTGCGCAAAGAAATGCAGCCGGGCCTGCCGCAGGATGCGGCTTTGCACGGGCTCCGCCTCCAAGCCGTTATCTTCGGTGAGGACGGGTGCGGCAGCGGCGGCGATCGAGGTGGAAGCGGGAAGCATGAGGAATCTTTAAAACCTATGGAAACTGTATTAGTCTTTTCAGTTTCCATCCGTCAAGCGCAGAAAACTCCCTGCGGAACGGACGCCGCGTTCGGCCTTCCTGCATTTAAGTCTCCGCTGCCCGAGTGGAGGACCTTCGGCACCATTTTCGTCGCCGGATTTTCACGCGCGAAGGTTGAAACCCAACCAGCCCTCTGCCTGTCTCCGACGCATGCCGGCTCAGGCCAACGTCAAATCCGATATCTCCGCGCTCATCGCCCGCAAAGACTTTGCGGCGCTGAAGAAGTATCTGGAGCCGTGGCTGCCGATGGATATCGCGCCGCTGGCGGCGGAACTCTCGGTGGAGGAGCTGGCGGTCTTGTTTCGCGTGGGCACGCGCGAGCTGGCCTCGACGACCTTTCCGTACATGGCGCTGGAATCGCAAAAGAAGCTGCTGCGCCTGCTCACCCAGGAGCAGTCCGCCGCGCTGCTCAACGCGCTCCCGCCCGACGACCGCACGGCGTTTCTTAACGAGCTGCCGCTGGATGTGGCGATGCAGCTCCTCTCGATGCTTTCGCCCGATGAGCGCAAGGTCGCGCAAGACCTCCTCGCCTATCCGGAGCACAGCGTGGGCCGCATGATGACGCTCGATTTCGTCGCCGTGCGCCCGGAGTGGAGCGTGCGCGAGGCGCTCGACTACATCCGGGAGCACGGCTACGACCGCGAGACGCTCAACATGGTCTACGTCGTCGATGCCGACGGCCATCTGATCGACGATATCCGCGTGCGCCGTCTCCTGCTCTCCCCGCTCGACCGGCCCGTGAGCAGTCTGCTCGATGGCAACTACACGTGGCTCGCGCCGACCGACGACCGCGAGAAGGCCCTCAACATTTTCAAAAAATTCGACCGCGTCGCCCTCCCCGTCGTCGATGAAAACCGCAAGCTGATCGGCATCGTCACGGTCGACGACATGCTCGACGTCGCCGAAGAGGAAGCGACCGAGGACATCCAGAAGCTCGGTGGTAGCGAAGCGCTCGATGAGCCCTACATCACCATCGCGCTGCACCGCATGGTGAAAAAGCGCGCGAGCTGGCTCGTGATTCTCTTCATCGGCGAAATGTTTACCGCGACGGCGATGGGTTACTTCGACGAGGAAATCCAGAAGGCCGCGATCCTCGCCAATTTCATGCCGCTCGTGATCAGCTCCGGCGGCAACTCCGGTTCGCAGGCCTCGACCCTCGTGATCCGCGCGCTCGCGCTGGGTGAGTTTAAGATTCGCGATTGGTGGAAGGTGATGCGCCGCGAATTTATCGTCGGCGCCGCGCTCGGCCTCATCCTCGGCGGCGTGGGCTTCCTGCGCATCGCGCTGTGGTCGGCCTTCTCCAATGTTTACGGCGAACACTGGATGCTCATCGGCGCGACCGTCGGCGTGTCACTCGTCGGCATCGTCCTGTGGGGCTCGCTGATGGGCTCGATGCTGCCCCTCGTCATCAAGAAACTCGGCTTTGACCCCGCGACTTCTAGCGCTCCCTTTATCGCGACCCTCGTCGACGTCACCGGCCTCATCATATACTTCACGGTGGCGGTGATGATCTTGCGGGGGACGCTGCTGTAGTAAGTCGGTGGGCCGATGAAATAGTGGTCACTTAATGGTGGGGGAGGGCGTCGTGATTAGCCTATCCCCATGACGCCTCTCGTTCTTTGCTCCCCGCTCTCGTTAATTCTGGTCGCGGTAGCGGCCATGTCGGCGACGTCGCTTCGCGCGGAGGCGCCCCGCGCCTCGGTCTCGCCCTTTCAATCGCAGCGGTTGGCTGCGCCCGTCGCCGCGACTCCCGCGGCCCTCGAATTCCGTGGTATCACGCGGGATGCGGCGGGGACGAAATTCCGCCTTTACGATCCCGTCGCGAGAGTGGGCGCGTGGATCGCGCTCAATGAGCACGAGTCACAACTCGATGTGACCGCGATCGAGTTCTACGACCCGGCTGCCGCTCGCCGCGGCCATGACGATGCTCACCTCGGGCACGAATCCGTGGTGGTGGATTATCAAGGGCGTCGCTACATGCTGCCATTACGAACTGAAAAGATCGCGAGCGCGGCTCCCCTGCCTAGGCCTGCGCCTCCCGTGCGACCTGCGACGACGAATACGCAGCCGCGACCTCCGCGAGTAAATCCTCGCGGAGACTCCACGGCGGCCGAGAACACAGTCGCGCAAGAGATCGCGCGTCGCCGCGCCGAGCGGGAGCGCGCCGCTGCGGCCCAACCCGCTAAAGCTAAATAGTCGCGCACGAAGCCGCCGATTTCTGTCACTTGACGCCGCCTCGGCGCGTCGTATCAATGGAATAACCGCGTCATGGCTAACCGCACCCTGTCATCGACCTGTCTCACGCTCGCCGCCTTGGCGGCTTTGGCGTCGACTGCGGCCCGCGCGCAGAGCCCGTCGATCTCGCCGTTCATGCCGCCGCCGGGGGCCGCGACTTCTGCCCCCACGCCGGGCGCGACGATCGAGTTTCGCGGCGTGATGGAGGATGCGAGCGGGATGAAATTCCGCATTTACGACCCGGCGAAAAAGACCGGGACGTGGGTCAAGCTGAACGAGCGCGACACGACGCTCGATGTGCTCGTAAAACAATTTAACAACAGCACGCCCGACGCGGAGACACTGACGGTGGAGTTTCAGGGTCGCACGCTGACGCTCGCGCAGCGCACCTCGAAGGTCGTTTCCTCCGGCTCGGCGTCGGCGCAAAACATGCCGCCTCCGCCCATGGCGCAGCAGAATCCCAACGTGCCGGCGGCGGTGACGAATGCCGTGGTGGTCAATCCCACGCCCGCCGACGAGGCGCGCCGACTCGATGCCGTCGCGCAGGAAGTCGCCCGCCGTCGCGCGCTGCGGGAACAAGCCGCGAATGGCGGGCAGCCCGCCGCGCAGGTCCCCTCGCCGCAGCAAATGCAACAACAGCAGCCGCAAGCACAGGCGCAGCGGCCGCAGGCGCCCAACGGTCAGCAGCGCCCGCAGCGGCCCTGAGTTAGTTTCGCCGAGGCGGTCCGAGCGTGGGGTGGATAAGCGTGAGCGGCTGTTGGTGAAAGAGCCCTTAATCCGCCGCGAGAGACGTAATCGGAAGTCGTAAGTGGCGCGTGAGCGATAACGCGCCTGGTCTCGAAACCGTGCGAAAATGTTCCGCGGTTTTTTAGTGTCTGCTGCCGGAATCAGGAAAAAATATTCCGTGCGCCGCGCGCGCGGGTCTCTAGCGTGGAGCTTCGTATGTCACTTGCGTCCCAGTCCACGCACGCTGCCGCGCCCTCGAACTGGGTGCTGGTGCGGCGGCTTTTTGGCCTGGCGTGGCGCTACCGGGCAGACTGCGTGAAGGTGCTGAGCATCCAGCTCGTGCTGCTCACGATGGGCATGATCGGGCTGAGTTTCACGGGCATCGGCATCGACTATATCCGGCATCAGATGGATGGCACGCCGCTGCATAAAAACCTGCTGCACCTGTCGCTGCCCATCGCGTGGCCGCCGCTGCGCGTGCTGATGCTCCTCGCGGGCGTGATCCTCGGGCTCGCGGTGTGTCGCGCGGTGCTGAACTACGTGTACGCGGTCTCGCTCAATATTCTCGTGCAGCAAAAGCTCGTCGTGGATCTGCGCGGCGAGGTGTATGAAAAACTCCAGCGGTTGAGCTTCCGATTTTACGACGCCAATTCCACCGGCTCGATCATCACGCGCGTGACGGGCGATGTGCAGTCGGTGCGCATGTTTGTCGATCAGGTGCTGATGCAGAGCGTCATCATGGTGATCTCGCTGACGGTGTACGTGATCTACATGATCAACCTGCACGCTGGGCTCGCGCTCGCCTGCCTCGCCACCACGCCGGTGCTCTGGCTGATGTCGGCGTGGTTTTCGCGGAAGATTCAGCCCGAGTACGCGCACAATCGCACGCTGGTCGAGCGCATGGTGCAGACGCTCGCCGAGAGCATCCAGGGCATCGCGGTCACGAAGGGCTTCGGGCGCGAGGCGGAGAATCGCGCGAAGTTCGATTCGGCCAACCAAGCGTGCTACGACCAGCAGCGCGGAATTTTTTGGCGGCTGAGTTTATTCACGCCGGCGGTCGGATTTCTCACCCGCATCAACATGGTGGTGCTCCTCGGCTACGGCGGCTGGCTCGTCGCGCACGATCAACTGCCCTTTGGCGCGGGCCTCATCGTGTTTGCGGGCTTGCTCGAGCAATTTTCCGGTCAGATCAACAATGTCGCGAACATCGTGAACAGCGTGCAGCAATCGCTGATCGGCGCGCGGCGGGTGTTTGAAATTCTCGATGCGCCCATCGAGGTGAAGGATGCGCCGGGCGCGCGCCGCCGGCCGAAAATCGACGGCGAGGTGACGTTCGACAACGTGTCGTTTGCCTACGATGGCGCCGAGACTGTCGTGCGCGACATCCAGCTCACTGTGAAGCCCGGCCAGTGTGTGGCGATCCTCGGCGCGACCGGCGCGGGCAAGAGCGTCATGATGAGTCTGATCCCACGCTTCTTCGATCCCACGAAAGGGCGCGTGCTGATCGACGGCATCGATGCGCGCGAACTGCACCTCGACGACTTGCGCCGCAATATCGGCCTCGTGTTTCAGGAGAGCTTTCTTTTTTCCAACACCATCGCGGCCAATATCGCCTTTGGCCATCCCGAGGCCACGCAGGAGCAGATCGAGAAAGCGGCGCGCATCGCGGCCGCGCACGACTTCATCATGGCGTTGCCGAAGGGCTATGAGACGGTGCTCGGCGAGAGCGGCAATTCGCTTTCGGGCGGGCAACGCCAGCGCCTCGCCATCGCGCGCGCGGTGTTGCTGGAGCCGGCGATCTTGCTGCTCGACGATCCGACCGCCGCGATCGACAGCGAGACGGAGCATGAGATCTTCGAAGCACTCGACCGCGCCATCGCAGGGCGGACAACGTTTATCGTCGCGCATCGGCTGAGCACGCTGCGGCGCGCGGATTTTATCATCGTCCTCGAAGCGGGGCGCATCGTGCAGCGCGGCACGCACGAAGAGTTGATGAAACAGGACGGCCCGTACCTGCGCGTGGCCGATCTGCAACTCCTCGACGGTCGCGCGCTGCAGCAGCAGAAACTCATCAAGGAGGGCGTGGTATGAGCGAAGTCCCGGCCAAGGTCCGCGATGTCGGCCTCGTGCGTCGCCCGCAGGACGAGGATGAAGAGGAGCAGTTCCGCCCGCTCGAGTGGGGGTTGTTGAAGCGGATGTTCACGTACGCGAAGCCGGTGAAGGGCAAGCTGAACATCCTGCTCGTGCTCACGGTGATTCGCTCGGCGCAGTTGCCCGCGCTCATCTGGGCCTCGGCGGCGATCATTTCGGGGCCGATCGCGCACCGCGATGTGGGCCTGCTGCCGTGGGTCGTGCTCGGCTACGCGCTGCTCGGGCTCTCGACCGACGCGCTGTTTCACTGGCGCCAACGCTATGCGCTCGAGATCGGCGAGACGGTGGTCAATGGCCTGCGCGCGGAGATCTTCGCGCGCGTGCAGCGGCAGCCGATGAGCTTCTTCCACCGCGTGAAGCTCGGGCGCATCATCAGCCGCGTGACGAGCGACGTGGAGGCGCTGCGCACGGGCATTCAGGAGGTGATGTTCGTCAGCGCAATTCAGTTTGGCCAGATGGTGTTCACGGCGTTTGTGATGCTGCAGTGCGACTGGGTGCTCTTCATTGTCGTGGTCGCGATGGCGCCGGTGTTGTGGAGCGTGAACCGCCATTTCCGGCTGCGCCTGAGCCATCTCACGCGCGCTTCGCACGAGAGCTTCAGCCGCGTGACGGCGACGCTCGCGGAGTCGGTCAACGGCATCCGCGTCACGCAGGGCTTCGTGCGGCAGCAGACCAATGCCGGGCTCTTCCGCGGCCTGCTCGCCGATCACTCGCTCTACAATATCGCGCTCGCGCGCACCTCGGCGCTGCTCACGCCGCTGCTCGAGCTCAACAGCCAGTTCTTCGTCGCGGTGCTGCTGCTCTTTGGCGGGTGGCGGGTGTTTGAGGGCGCGATGACGATGGATGCGCTCATCAAGTTTTTCTTCCTCTCGAATTTCTTCTTCTCCCCCATCGCCATCATCGGCAACCAGTACAATCAGGCGCTCATCGCGATGGCCGGCGCCGAGCGCGTGTTTAAATTAATCGACACGCCGCCGGACTGGGAAGACGCGCCCGAGGCCACGCCGCTGCCCGATCCGCGCGCAGAGTCGACGAGCGTGGTCACGCCGCACACGGGCGCGGTGCCGGTGGCGCAGGCTGCCGTCACGCCTCTCGCCGGGATGCGGGTGGAATTTCGGAATGTATCGTTTGGCTACAACCCCGAGCGGCTCGTGTTGCACGACGTGAATTTCTCCGTGGCACCGGGACAAACCGTGGCGCTCGTCGGCCACACCGGCAGCGGCAAGAGCTCGATCATCAATCTCGCGGCCAAATTTTATCTGCCCACGCGCGGCGAGCTGCTGATCGACGGGCGCGAGGTGCGCACGCTCACGAGCCATTCGCTGCACCGCCAGATGGGCATGGTGCAGCAGCAGAATTTCCTCTTCAGCGGCACGGTGCTGGAAAACATTTTGCTCGCGCGCCCGGAGGCCACGCGGGACGACGTGCGCGCCGCGGCGGCGCAGCTCGACTGCCTCGATATCCTCGAGGCGCTGCCCAATGGACTCGACTCCTCGGTGGGTGAACGCGGCGCGGGCCTCTCGGTGGGCGAGCGCCAGCTCGTGTGCTTCACGCGCGCGCTGCTGGCGGATCCGCGCCTCGTGATTCTCGACGAGGCGACGAGCGCGATCGACGCTCTCACCGAGGCGCGATTGCAGCGCGCGCTCGTGACGCTGCTGCGCGGTCGCACTAGCTTCGTGGTGGCGCACCGCCTCTCGACGATCCGCCATGCGGACCTCGTGCTCGTGCTCGACCAGGGCCGCATTATCGAGCGCGGGACGCACTCGGAATTGCTCGCGCACGGGGGCCAGTATGCGGCGCTGTACAGACAATTCGTGCAGGTCGACGAGCGGAGTTGAGTTGCGTTTACCTCTAGAAAGTTGAAGATTCTCCTAGGCAAACGGAGGTTTTTCCCTCTAGAAGTGCCTTGCTTTCGAGGGAAAGCACTTTAAACCCAAATCCACTATGGCTAAAAAAACCGCTCGCAAACCGAACGCTGCATTCATGAAACCGGTCACGCCCGACGCCGCTCTCGCGGCCATCGTCGGCGCTGCGCCCCTTCCCCGCACTGAGCTCACCAAGAAGCTCTGGGCCTACATCAAGAAGAACAAGCTGCAGGACTCGAAGGTGAAGACCCAGATCAACGCCGACGACAAGCTGAAGGTGATCTTCAACGGCAAGAAGTCGGTCTCGATGTTCGAGATGACCAAGCTCGTTTCCGGTCACGTTTCCTAATCGGACGTTCGGATTTTCTACTTTAAAGCCGCCGCGATCTTCGCGGCGGCTTTTTTGTTTTCGAACCCGGCGCACACGACGACTGCAAAGAGGCGTGAAGAAAACCGACGGTCCGACGACTCGTGGTTGGGCCGCATGAACTCCGAGCGATTTAAGAAGAGGCACCGATGAACCGAGAGGACTGGAGCATGATCTGGAAACGACAGGAACAGCCGCGCGGCGCGGACGCCGATGTGGCGCAGCTCGCGCAGACCTTTGACGCCACGAGCCGACACTTCGCGCGCACGCTTTTTTGGCGGAATCTCGGCGAGGCCTCCGCCGGGCTCGTGGTGGCGGTGGTTTTTACACTGGTGGCCCTGCGGCTGAAGCACGTCGCGTGGCCGGTGTTTTTGGCCGTGGGCCTCGTACTCGCCGTGAGCGGATTTTTCCTGTGGGAGATGGCGCGCGCCCGCCGGATGCGCGCCCGCCCCGACGCGCCGCTCCTGGTGAAGGTCGCGGGGGACATCGCTGAGCTGCGGCACCAGCGCCGCCTGCTGCTAAGCCTGCGCGGCTGGTACCTGCTGCCTCTGGCGGCGGCGATGGTGCTCTTTGGCGTGAGCGTCGGGTTAAACGACCCGATGTCCGCTTATCTGCTGAAAGAGCCGATTGTGATTGGCGCGCTGGCGACGTACGCGGGATTGTGCGCCGGGCTTTTTGGGGTGGTCTGGGTGGCGAATCGAACCGCGGTGCGCCAGCGAGTGGAGCCGCGGCTGGCGGAGCTGGAAAAACTGCGCGACGCGCTCTCGCAAAAGTAATTGTCGTCAGGCCTAGGAAAAAATCCGAGCAGGTCGCGCTCGCGAGGCAGCATGGACGTCATGCTGCAAGCGGTCGGCGAGTGAGTAAGTAGTGCCGCGTATGGAATACTACGGCTTCGAGGTTGCGCGAAAGGGCGCGGGCGGGTTCGCTGTTTCACACCCCAGCCATGCTCTCGCATTTGAGCAAATCGAAGATCGCCGCCATCTGGGGCCTGATCGCCGTCCTCGGCGCGGGTGCCGGCTGGCTCGGCTATCGCGGAGAGCGCGCCACGATCATGGCAGACTTGATCGATGACGCGAAGCGCTGCGCGGTCGTGTTCGATGCGGCGGACCTGCGCCGCCTCACGGCCACGCGCGCCGACCTCGGCACGCCCGGCTACCTCACGGCGAAGAGCCACTTGATCGCGCTGCAGGCGGTAAATCCCCGCGTGCGCTTCGTTTATATTTTCCGCTCCCGGCCCGAGACGAACAAAGTCGTTTACCTCGCCGATTCGGCGAAGGCTGGAGCGAAGGACGAATCGCTGCCGGGCGATGATTATCCCCAAGCGGCCGACTCGCCGGGCCTGCAGGAGATTTTGCGCACGGGCCTGCCCTCGACCGAGGGCCCGCTCAAGGACGACTTCGGCACCTGGGTGACGGGCTATGCGCCGATCGATGCGGTGCCGTCGGCCAAGCCGGGCGAGCTGAGCCGCCAGGTGGTCGGCATGGACATCGATGCGGGGGACCTCAACCAGGACCTGTGGGGCGCGGCCTTTCAACACGCCTTCTACGTGTGGGTGCTGCTGGGCGTGCCCTTCAGCGCGCTGTTGGTTTTCCGGCGGCAACTCGATCAGCGCGAGGCGATCCGGAATCTTTCGGAGGCGATGGAGCAGAGCCACTCGGCCCTCATGATCGTCGACCTCGACAGCTGCATCGAGTATGCGAACCGCGGCCTGTGCCAGCAGATCGGCTACTCCCGGCGCGAATTGATCGGGCGCAAGTGGCGGGATTTCCAAGTGGCGGAGACACCGCCGGAGATGCTGGCGGAGCTGGTAACCTCGGTTCGCGCCGGCAACACCTGGGAAGGCGAGTGGTTCAACAAGCGCAAGAACGGCTCGATCTATCCCGTGCGCGGCGTGGTCACGCCGGTGAAGCGGCGCGACGGCACGCTCGCGTGTTTCGTCGCGGTGTTTGACGACATGACCGAGATCAAGCGCAAGGAGAGTGAGCTCCGCGAAGCGCGTGATCAGGCGCAGGCCGGCGACCGGGCGAAGGGGCAGTTTCTCGCGACGATGAGCCACGAGGTGCGCACCCCGCTCAATGGCATCGTGGGCTTTACCAATCTCCTGCTCGACACGCCCCTCACCCCCGAGCAGCGCGACTACGTGCAGACGATCCGCTCGAGCGGCGAGGCCCTCATCCAACTTACGGGGGATATCCTGGACTTTGCGCGCATCGAGTCGGGCAAGCTCGCGCTCGAGCCGGTGCCCTGCGATCCGCGCGAGTGCGTGGAGGAAGCGATGGATCTTTTCGCCACCACCGCGACGGGAAAGAAAATCGAGATGCTGCACTGGGTCGACGACGATGTGCCCGCCACCATCCTCGCGGACGGCGGACGACTGCGGCAGGTGCTGGTCAACCTCGTGAACAATGCCGTGAAATTCACGGAGCGGGGCGAAATCGAGATCACGGTGGCGGTCGTGAAGGACCAGGAAAAAACGCCGCCGCCCGCCGACGAGCCGGCCCCGGCGCTGTTGCGGTTTTCGGTGCGCGACACCGGCATCGGCATCGCCCCCGACCAACGCGCGAAACTCTTCAAGCCGTTCAGCCAGCTCGATAGCACGACCACCCGGAAATTCGGCGGCACGGGGCTGGGCCTCGCGATCTGCCGCAATCTCGTCCACCTCATGGGCGGCGAGATCGCCTTTGAAAGTACGGCGGGCCACGGCTCGCAGTTCGCTTTCACGGTGCGGGTCCCCGTCCTCGAGCCGCCCCGGCGGGCACCCGATCTCGCGGGGCTGCGGCTCGCTGTCATCGCGCCGCCGTCACGGCTGCGCGAGGAGATCGGCCGCCTGGCCGCTCGCTGGGGCGCGCACCTGTTCGAAATCGAGGATGCCGGAATCCTGCAAAGCATGATGTGGGATACCGCGCTCGTCGAAGTCGACGACGCACTGGCGCGGAAGCTCGCAGCGCCCGGAGCCCAGCCCCTTGGCCTCCCGCCGTCCCGCACGTTTGGCCTCGTGCCGATTTCCCTGCCGACGGAATTGCGCAATGCGCTGCGCTCGCATTTCCGTCTGCTGATCAACAAACCCGTCCATCACGATGCGCTCTACGCGCAGCTCAGCGGCCTGCGCACGGCACCCGTGCTGGCCACACCGCCGCCCGTCCACTTCGACCTCCGCGTGCTGCTCGTGGAGGACAACGTGGTCAACCAACGCCTCATGCAAAAGGTGCTGGCCAACCTCGGCTGCACCTGGACGGTCGCGGAGAACGGCCGGCGGGCGCTCGAAGTCCTGAGCACGGCGGAGAAGCCGTATGATTTCGTCCTGATGGACCTGCACATGCCAGAGCTCGACGGTGTGGCGACGATCTGCGAGATCCGCGCGGGGCGCGCCGGTGAGCAGAATAAAAATCTCTGGATCGCGGCGCTGACGGCCGACGCGCGCGACGACCAGCGCGAACGCGCGATGACGGCAGGGGCCGACGATTACCTGACCAAGCCGATGAAGCAGCCCGAGATCGAAGGCGCGCTGCGGCGCTTCCGCGACGCGCGGAAGCCGTTGCCGGAAGGGCAGTGAGCGTCGGGCGAAGCGCGATTAGCCGTTAGCCACTTAGCCGGAACGATTCAGTTGAGAGTTGAGAGCAAAACCAAACAATGAATCAGCATCTCAAGCCAGTAGACTATTTCGGCTCCTCGGAGGATCGGTCTCTCAACTCTCAACTACCCACTCTCAACTGCATGAGTCCGGCTTAGCCAGAGGCGGTTTCGAACGAGAAAGGGGGCCGACGGAAGTCGGCGGATATGGGTGTCAACGCCAAGGCCGTCGTGAGACGGGAGCGGATTAGGCCAGTCGCAGCCGCGAGCATAAGCGCGTGGTGCGTTCGTCCACTCGCTGACGCTCGCAGCCACCAGAAAGTCAAAAACTCAGCAGCTACCGGTACGACGCGGAGACTTACGCGCCGCGGCTGGCGGCGAGGGCTTTGGCGACGGGGCCGTCGAGGTGCATGACCTGCGTGGGGAAGGCGAAGGAGAGCTTGCGGGCGGAGACGGCGCGCATGATCGCGAGATTGAGGCGCTGCTTGAGGATCATCGCTTTCTTGAAGTCGGCTTCGCGGCTGACGTACACCATCCAGATATCGAGCGAGGAGGCGCTGAAGTCGCGGAAGTAAACGTGGATCGAGCTGTGATCAATGTCGGGATCGGCGTGGAGGATCTTGCGGATATCCTCGACGACGGCCTCGAGTTGCTCGGGGGTGGTATCGTAGGTGAGGCCGAGGACCTGCTCGACGCGGCGCTGGGCGAAGCGGGAGAGGTTCACAATGGCTTCGGAGGACACCAGCTTGTTGGGCATCACCACGAGGGATTTGTCGACGAGGCGGATTTTCGTGGAGCGGAGGCCGATGTCCTCGACGGTGCCGGTGTGGGCGCCGATCTTGACCGTCTCGCCGATCTTAAAGGGCTGGTCGATCGCGACGACAATGGACCCGAAGAGATTGGCGATGGTATCCTGGGCGGCGAGGGCGAAGGCCAAACCACCGATGCCGAGACCCTGGAGGAGCGTGGAGACATTGTAGCCGAGGCTCTGGATCGTCATCAGGCCGCCGATGACGACGAAGACGGCGATGAGGGACTTCTTGATCCACGGCATGAAGGCCGCGATGCCCATCTGCTTTTCGCGGGCGATCTCGGAGGCGTGGTCGATGATGGCGTTGAACGCGCGGAGGAGGCCCCAGAAGATGACGAGGGAGAAGGCGACGGTGGATCCGTTGCCGATGGCGCGGTCGGTGGTCTCGGAGAGCTTGAGGACCTTGAGCGCGGCGAAGATGCCGGTGACCATCACGAAGGTGGCGACGGGCTGCTCCATCGCGGGGAAGAGCTTGTCGTCGAGGGTGGTCTCGGTCTTGGCCGCGAGGCGCTTCAACTGGTTAAAGATGATGGTCGTGACGAACTTGCGCAGAAGGATCGCGCACACGAGGAACAGGGCGCTGATCACATAGTGCGTGACTGTGTTTTCGCTGGATTTGACGTCGAAGAGCTCGAGGACGACATCGACCATGTGCTCGAGGAGATCGGGGCCACGAGATTTGACCTTGCCGGCGGCCACGGCAGCGGCGGCGGCCGTGGAGTTGGCCGCCTCGACGGCGCTGGAATCCGCGGAAGGCGTGGCGGCGGCGTCAGCGGACGGGGCCTGCGCAAGCGTCAGCAGCGGCGCGGCGAGGAATGCGGCGACACAGAGAAAGAGCGAAAAGAAACGCTTCATAGATGGCGCGGGATTCAAGCGCGCAGGGCGAAGTTGTCAAAGGAGGTTTGGCGGCTCCGGGGGAGGTGAGCAGCACAGTCGGAGGCCGGGCCCGCGACAGGCCGGCAGCGTGGAATCGGATGCGCCGTTTCCATCCCGCCACTCCCCGCTTGCCCGCGCGCCGAATGCTGGGCAAAGCTCGCGGAATCATCCTTATGCTTCCGCTTCTCGCCGTTATCGATGCCATGCCCCTGTGGGCCTGGGGTGCATTTTTCGTATTTATCGTCGCGATGCTCGCGCTGGACCTCGGGGTCTTTCAGCGAAACTCGCACGTCGTATCGATGAAGGAGGCGCTCTGCTGGTGTGGCGTGTGGGGCACGCTGGCGGTGGGCTTTGGCGCGCTGGTGTGGCATTGGCGCGGCGCGGAGCTGGGCCAGCAGTTTCTCGCGAGCTACCTGATCGAGCTGTGCCTGAGCGTGGACAACGTGTTCGTGTTCATTTTGGTCTTTTCGTACTTCAAGGTGGACCCGAAGTACCAGCACCGGGTGCTCTTCTGGGGTATCATCGGCGCGGTGGTGATGCGGGCGGTTTTCATTTTGGTGGGCGTGAGCATCATCGCGCGCTTCCACTGGATCCTGTACCTCTTCGGCGCGTTTCTTCTTTTCACCGGCATCAAGATGGCGCTCCCAAAGAAAGACGACGCGGAGATGGACCCGGAGAATAATTTCGCGGTGAAGCTCTTTCGGAAATTTTTCCCGGTCGCGCCCCACAACGACGGAAAGAACTTTTTCACGGTCCATCAGGGCCGCAAGATGGCGACCCCGCTCTTTATCGTGCTAATCGTGATCGAGACGACGGATGTGCTCTTTGCGCTCGATTCGCTGCCGGCGGTGCTGGCGATCACGAAGGATGGCTTCGTGGCGCTCACCTCGAACATCTTTGCGATCCTCGGGCTGCGCTCGCTGTACTTTGCGCTCAGCGGGATCATGCAGCTCTTTCGCTATCTCAAGGTGGGCTTGGCTTTGATCCTGAGCTTCATCGGCGTGAAGATGCTGATCGAGCACTGGGTGACGATCACGACGGCGATGTCACTCGCGGTGATCGGTGGCGTGCTGGCGGTTTCGATCCTGGCGTCGGTCATCATCAAGGCGCCGCCGGCGAAGAAGTGACCCGAGAGGCGGGCGTTACTCCAAGAAACGACTGGCCCACTCGGGCCGGGCGAGGGGCCGCGGCGTCCACGTGCCCCAGATTTGGTAGCGCCAGCGGGCAATGAGGCGATAGGCGGCGTCGCGCCAACTCGCGGGAAAAATCGCGGCCCACGCGAGCACGCGGCCGAGGCCGCCGATGGCGCGGAGGGCGGCGATGGCGCCATCGGTGCGGAGCTTGAACTCCGGTTTTTCACAGCGCGCCCAATCCGGGATGAAGACGAGAGAATCGAAATCCTCGGTGGGGAGGCCGTGCGCCCACAGGTACCACTGGGCGAGCTTGCCCTGGAGCGGCGCGTAGCGGAGGCGACCGGAGCGGTCGAGCCGGAGCAGGAGGCGCACGATGCGATTGCACAAGCCGCACTCGCCGTCGTACAGGAGCACAGGCCCCGGCGGCGTGGAGTCGAAGGCAGAGGAGGAAACGGCTGGAGCCATCGGCGAGAGCGGTGAACATGCCGCGTTTTCGCGGAAAGGAAAGCTTGGGGGCCGAGTTGCGCCGACGGAGGCGGAGGCGGGGCAAAGGGCGAAGGCGGAGCGGTACGGAAAGTAGTGGAATGGAAATGAACACGCGCGAGGACGCGCGAAACTACGTGGTCGGAACCCGCCGACGCAAAAACGCCGGGCTCGTTTTAACGAACCCGGCGGTTGCTGGCGGACGGGGATGGTGGCTCCGCGCGCGGTTTAGTTTAGGTTGAGGAGGAGATTTCGCGCGAGCAGCGCCGATTTCGCGGGTATTCCAGGTGAATACGGGGATTTCGGCGCTGAAGCGGTCGTTGCTTAGTTGATCGCAATCTTGCGCGGCTTCGCGGCTTCGACCTTGGGCAGCGTGAGGCGGAGGACGCCGTCACGGAGCTCGGCGGCGATGGCGTCGGCGTTGATGGCGTTGTCGTGGGTGAGCACGAGTTCGAACGCGTAGTCGGAGCTCTCGCGGTAGAAGGAGTTCCACGTCTCGGGGCGCTGCCAGGCGCGCTGACCGAAAATGCGGACTTGGCCGTCCTCGGCGGTGATGCTGAGGCCTTCCTTGGTCACGCCCGGAAGGTGGACGGTGACGGCGTAGGCAGCGGCGGCCTCCTTGATGTCGAAGGCGGGCTTCACGGTCGGTGCGGTCTCGGTGTTACCCGAGTCCTGCACGGGCGCGGTGGTGCGATTGAGGGACGGAATGAGCGTTTGGAAGAATGACATGGTAATTAGAATTTAGAGGGTGGTGAGGAATGACGGTGGTAGCGGGTGCGAGCGGGCGGTGGCCGATTACTTCACCTCGACGGTGACCTTCTTCGGCTTGCTCTCTTCGCGCTTCGGCAGCGTGACGGTGAGGACGCCATTTTCGTAAGTGGCGGCGATCTTGTCGGCCTGCACCTGCTCGCTCAGTTGCAAGGAGCGGCTGAGCGCGACGGTCTGCTCGGCCTGGCCCTCGGTGGCGGGGGTCTTGCGGGTGGCAGAGATGGTGAGCGTGCTATCGACGACCTCGATGTTGATGTCGTCGCGAGTCACGCCCGCGAGTTCGGCGCGGACGTAAGTGTTGTCCTTGTCCTCATAGAGGTCGACCGGGAAGCGCGTCGATGCCGTGCCGGCAAACTCATTGAGCGCAGTGGAAAACAGGCGGTCGATTTCGGTCTCGAGACCATTCCACGCCGATTGGGAAAAGCGGCGGGCGGTGGCGACGGGGCGTTGGAGGTTCGGGTAGGTGTAGCGTACGTATCTCATGTTAATTTTCTCCTGTGGTGGTTGGTTAAGTGGGTGATTTTCCGAGCGGGTCGGAGGGCCGTTTTGGCTTCGTTTTGGTGACTTTCGGATACTCCTTTTGCATACGTGATGCCGGGAATGAGAATGAAGTTAAGTCGCTGTTATAAAATAACTTGTTAATCAGCTCCATTGACTGAACTGGGTAATTTCGTCGCGCAGTGTGCCGTCACACCTGGGATTTTTCGTCGCGCTCCGGACGAGGGGCTCAAAATGTCCGTGCTCCGCCACGCCAAACGTGGTTTTCTCACCGACTTTTCAACATGGCCTTTGACTTCGATACACCGATCCAGCGCGCACACACCGACTCCCAGAAATGGCAAAAATATGCCGGTCGCGACATCCTGCCGATGTGGGTGGCCGACATGGATTTCAAGTGCGCGCCGGCCATCCTCAAAGCGCTCCACGAGCGCGTGGACCACGGGCTCTTTGGCTACGCCCGGCCCGTGAAGTCCACCGTCGATGCGGTGGTCGAGGCGATGGAGCGCAACTACGGCTGGAAGATCGACCCCGCCTGGATCGTCTGGCTCCCGGGCCTCGTCGTGGCGCTGAATGTGACCGCGCAGGCCTTTGCGGAGCCGGGGGAGGAAGTGCTCACCCTCTCGCCGGTGTACCCGCCCTTCATGTCGGCACCGAAAAACTCCGCACGCGCGTCCACGCAGGTGCCGTTTGTCTTGAAGGACGGCGCGTGGACCATCGATTGGGACGCGCTGGAGCGCGCCATCACGCCGCAGACGAAGCTGTTCTACCTCTGCAACCCGCACAACCCCATCGCGCGCGTGTGGCGTCGCGAGGAACTCGTGCGCCTCGCCGAGCTCTGCGAGCGCCACAATCTCGTGCTCTGCTCGGATGAGATCCATTGCGACCTCATCCTCGATCCCTCGCTCAAGCACATCCCCACCGCGATGCTCTCGCCCGAGATCACCGCGCGCACGATCACGCTGATGGCCCCGAGCAAGACCTACAACGTCCCCGGCCTCGGCACGTCGTTCGCCATCATCTCCGATCCGACGCGACGCGCGCGCTTCGTTCGCGCCTGTGCCGGCGTCGTCGCGGAAGTGAACAACCTCGGTTACGTCGCCTGCGAAGCCGCCTACCGGCACGGTGAACCGTGGCGTCAGGAGTTGCTCACCTACCTGCGCGGCAACCGCGAATACCTCCTCGATTTCCTCGCCGACGAACTCCCCGCGATTTACATGGAAGCGCCGATGGAGGCGACCTACCTCGCGTGGCTCAATGTCGCGAAGCTCGGCCTCGCCGATCCCATCGCGCACTTCGAAAACCACGGCGTCGGCTTGAGCGAGGGCGCCTACTTCGGCGCCAAGAAGGGCGAGCACGTCCGCATCAATCTCGGCTGCACCCGCGCCACGCTCACCGAAGCGCTCACACGAATGAAGAAGGCCGTGGCGGCGCGGTGAACGAAGGAAAAGACTAAGGCAGGGTCACAGAGGACACAGAGCCGAGCCACAGAGAGCACGGAGAAAAGCAGCAGAACCAGAACCGCGGCCCCCCTTTTCCGGCAGCCGCGAACGTGAGCGAGTGATAAGCGCATTAAGTCGTACACTCGCTCACGCTCGCGGCTACAACTCTCCTAAAACACTCCGGTGTTTTCCTCTGTGCTCTCTGTGACCATTCCGTCTCCCTCTCTATTTTTTCCGATCCCTCCGCCCGCAACGATTGCACCGCGCACCCACTTCATCTAGTCATCCGCTCACTCATCTCTCCGTGCGTCGTTTCGCTCTCACTCTCTTCTTTGCCGTTACGCTGGGCTCCATCGGCATTGCTATCCGGCAATACAGCGCGTTGCCGCAGCGCGTGGCTTCGCACTTTAACAACGCCGGCCAACCCGACGGCTGGATGTCGCGCGATGCGCACACCCTCAGCCAAGTCGGCATCACGCTCTTCATCGCGCTCCTCTTTTTCACGCTCGCGATGTTTCTCCCGCGTCTGCCCGACCGTTTCATTAACCTTCCCCATCGCGACTACTGGCTCGCGCCCACGCGCCGCGGCGAGACCTTCGCGTGGCTGAGCTCGGCGCTGCTATGGCTCGGCGCTGCGCTGCAGATTTTTCTCGGCTGGGTGTTTTCCGAAGTGGCGCGCGCCAATCTCTCGGCGCAGCCCGCGTTGAAAATCAACTCCCTATGGCTGCAGGTCAGCCTCGCGATCATCATCATGTGCCTTGTGATCACGCTACTCATGCGTTTTCGCCAGCCGCCGCCCACCGGCCCGCGCGCTCGCACCCGCTGATCCATGCGCCTCGGCCCTTACGAGCTTTCGTCGAATCTCTTCCTGTCGCCCCTCGCGGGCTACACGAATCTCCCGATGCGCGTCACCGTGCGCGAACTCGGCGGGCTTGGCTGGGCCACCACCGATCTCGTCAACGCCCGCTCGCTGATCGAGCGCAATCCCACCGCGCTCAAGCTCGTCGCCTCCTGCGCCGAGGATCGCCCCATGGCCATCCAGCTTTTTGGCAGCGTGCCCGAGGAAATGCGCGATGCCGCCGTGATCTGCGAGCAGATGGGGGCGCAGTCCGTCGATATCAACATGGGTTGCCCCGTGAAAAAGGTGACCAAGATCGGCGGCGGCTCAGCGATGATGACCGAGCTCGACAAGACCGCGGCCCTCGTGCGCGGCATGATCGAGGCCGTGAAAATCCCCATCACCGCCAAGATGCGCCTCGGCTGGGACAACGACAATCTCACCGCACCCGACCTCGCCCGCGTTCTCGAAGATACCGGCGTCGCCGCCATCTTTGTCCATGGCCGCACGCGCGCGCAGGGCTTTTCCGGCACCGTCAATCTCGCCGGTATCCGCTCCGTCGTGGAGGCGGTTAAGACCATTCCCGTCATCGGCAATGGCGACGTCACCACACCCGAAGCCGCGAAGCACATGCTCGATGAAACGGGCTGCGCCGGCGTGAGCATCGGGCGCGGCGCATTTTACGATCCGTGGATTTTCCGCCGCACCGATCACCTGCTGCGTACCGGCGTGCTCTTGCCCGAGCCGAGCTTCGCCGAGCGGCTGCGCGTGCTGCGCCGCCACTTCGAGCGCTACTGCGAGTTTTACGGCGAGGAGCACGGCTCGCGATTGTTTCGCAAGGTCGCGCCGTGGTACGCGAAGCGCTTCGGCCCCGCGAAGCCCTTCAAGCGCAGCATCCTCGCGATCACCTCGCGCGCCGACTTCGAAGCCGCCGTCACCGAGTACCTCGCGTGGCGCGCACAGTTCTGCGACGAGCATGGCGAACTCAAAGAAAAGTTTCAACCCGAGCCGCTCGTCGCCTCCTTCATGCGCGACCCCGCCGACGCCGCCATCTTCGAGCGTGACTCCATCCCAGTCCCCAAGGGGCCGGTGGATACGTGGTGACCCAATCTTTCTCTTTCCTCTTTCTCGTAATCTTTCGTCGGGAATCCGTCGGACGAGAGAAAGAACTAAGCACACAAATCCTGCTCGAGGCAAAATGCCTCCCACTGGTAGCGGCCAGCGCCAGCGAGCCGATCCGAAGCAGAGCGGAACGCTAATCTGCGCTGATCTTCGCTAATAGATAATCGCGTCCCGCCGATGAGGCGGGATACGCAAAGGTGCGTCACCCTACTCCTGCTTCCAAAAAGATCAGCGTAGATTAGCGTTCTCGTCCGGCCACATTCGCGCCACGCTACCTCCATGCAGAACGTCTCTCATTTCTGGGAGCTTATCCTCGGCACGGTGATCGCACTGTTGCCGCTCATCAACCCCCTCGCGACCGCGCCCACCTTCCTCGCCATCACGGAGGGCGATACGCGCGAGCGCCGCCTGCAGCAGCTCCGCATGGCGTGTATTTACATGGTGATCATCTTGGTGAGCTTCCTCATCGGCGGACACCTGATCATGGGCTTCTTCGGAATTTCGATTCCCGGTCTCCGCATTGCCGGCGGGCTTCTCGTCGCGGGCATCGGCTCCACGATGCTGATGGCACCACCGCGCGAGCCCACCGCCGACGATGCCGCCCATGCTGAAGCTCGCGCCAAGCGCGACGTCGCCTTTTCCCCGCTGGCGATGCCGATGATGAGCGGCCCCGGCTCGATCGCCGTCACTATCGGCTTCACCTCGCTCGCCACCGGCTGGGTCGACTACATCGCCATTATCCTGGGTATCCTCATCGTGGCCGTCATTACCTATGGCACGCTGCGCCTTTCCGAGCGCGTCGTCGGCGTGATCGGCCTCAACGGCATGAACGCCCTCTCCAAGGTCATGGGCTTCCTCATCCTCTGCATCGGCATCCAATTCGTCGTCAACGGCGTCCTCGGCGTCGCCACCGACCCCACCGTGGTCAAAGCCATCCGCGACGCCGCCCTAAGCAAGTAGTTGCGGTTCCGGAGGTGGACGGCGACCTCCGGGTGCCGTTGGGAGGCGAACACAAAATCACAGCGGCAGTCGGTGCCACTCAGCCGGCGGTCTCCGCGCAAAACCGAAGACGTGGGTGACACTCGTACGGAGATCACCCTCTACCGTGATCGGTCCCATCGCCTCATCCGCGCTCAGCCCGTCACCCTGCCGTCAGAGCCTTCTGTCTAGCCTGCCATCCGTACTCTGTCTCCTGCTTTCTGTCTCCTGTCGTCCGCCCCTACCGCCCCACCCTTTCGGGTTGAACCCTTTGGGCCGTAGGTGCGTCATACCCAGCGTGTACCCCCGCTTGTTTCCCCTTCTCGCGGTAGCCTTGCTGGCTCCGCTCGTTTTCACGGTCCGTGCTGCGGACGCCAAAGTCACCAAGTCCGAGGACCGCGTGCGCGTCGAGCTCGGCGGCCAGTTGTTCACCGAGTACGTCTACAAGGGTGGCCCCCGCCCCTATTTTTACCCGGTGCTAGCGGCCGATGGTATGCAGCTCAATCGCGACTTCCCGATGAAGAACGTCCCGGGCGAAGACCAGGACCACCCGCATCATCGCTCGCTTTGGTTCACGCACGGCGCAGTCAATGGCATCGATTTCTGGTCCGAGGGCAAAGGCAAGGGCCTCATCGTCAACGAGTCCACCGAGGCCTCCGCCAAGGGCGAGGTCGCCACCGTCAAGGCTCGCAACAAGTGGGTTTCCGTCGAGGGCGTCGTACAGTGCACCGATGAAACCACCGTGCGTTTGAGCACCGTGCCCGCCGGTCGCCAGATCGACTGGGAAGTCACGATCAAGGCCCCCGCCGACAAGCCCGTCGTCTTCGGCGACACCAAGGAAGGCTCGATGGCCCTGCGTCTCGCGCAATGGATGCTCCCGACGCACGAAGTGAAGAAGGAAAAAATCCCCGGCAACGGCCGCATCGTCAACGCCGAGGGCGTGCTCGACAGCAAGACGTGGGGCAAAAAATCCAACTGGGTCGACTACTCCGCCCCCAAGGACGGCAAGGTCTACGGCGTCGCGATGTTCGATAACCCCAAGAACCCACGCTTCCCGACGTGGTGGCATGTGCGCGACTACGGTCTCTTCGCCGCCAATCCTTTCGGCCAGCACGACTTCGAATCCCTCAAAGACAACCCCAAGGCCGGCGATCTCACCATCCCCGCCGGCGGCAGCGTGACCTTCCGCTATCGCATTGTCTTCCACTCCGGCGACGAAAAAGCCGCCAAGATCGACGAGCTCTACAAAGCCTACGCCGCGGGGAAATAAATCGCTTCGTTCAGACGACAGCGGGCGGGTGACAGGAGACCGAGATCTTCGCACCCGCTCCCCCAGACCCAAAACACCATCTTCCAAATCCTTAGTTAGTCCGAACTCCCTCCCCGCCATGCCCCTCTTCGTGAATCACCTCACCCGCCGCGCCTTCCTGCGCAACACCGCCCTCGTCGGCGCCGCCACTGCCCTCTCCGCCCGCTCGTGGGGTCAGGTCAAGGGTGCCAACACCGAGCTCCGCGTCGCCGTCATTGGCCTCAATGGCCGCGGCAAGTCCCACCTCTCCAGCATCGCGGGTATCAAGGGCGTACGCCTCGTCGCCATCTGCGATGTCGACACCGCGGTGATCGCGAAGACGCAGAAGACCCTCAAGGACGCGGCCTCCGTTCGCACCTACACCGATGTGCGAGAGTTGCTCGCGTCGCCGGATATCGATGCGGTCACCATCGCCACGCCCAACCACCTTCACTCCCTGCAAGCCGTCTGGGCCTGCGCCGCGGGCAAGGATGTGTACGTCGAGAAACCCGTTTCGCACAATGTCTGGGAAGGCCGCCAGCTCGTCGCTGCCTCCACCAAGTATGGCCGCGTCGTGCAGGCTGGCACGCAGATCCGCTCGGGCGATGGCCTGCGCGAAGCCGTCGCCTGGACTCAGGCCGGCAACCTCGGCAAAATCGTCGCCGCCCGCGGCTTCTGCTACAAAGCCCGCCCGAGCATCGGCAAGACCTCCGGCCCGCAGCCGCTCCCAACCACGGTCGATTACAATCTCTGGTCCGGCCCCGCCCCGACCGTCGAGCTGCACCGCAAGCGCCTGCACTACGACTGGCATTGGGACTACCTCACCGGCAACGGCGACGTGGGCAACCAAGGCATCCACCAGATGGACGTCGCGCGCTGGTTCCTCGGCGAGTCCGGCCTGCCCCGCCACACGCTCAGCATCGGCGGTCGCCTCGGCTACGACGACGATGGCAACACGCCCAACACCCAGGTCGTCATTCACGATTACAAGACCGCCCCGCTCATCTTCGAAGTCCGCGGCCTCCCCGCCAAAGCCGGTGCCGCCGTGGCCGCCACCACGGGCGATGAAAACGGTGCCGAAGCCGCCAACGCCAAAAGCGCCCCGATGGACAAATACGCCGGCGTCTGGCCGGAAAAGGAAAACGTCGGCGTCGGCAATGTGATCGACTGCGAGGGCGGCTACATCGTCGTCCCCGGCTACTTCAACGCCATCGCCTACGACAAAGCCGGCAAGGTCGTGAAGGAGTTCAAGGGCAAGGACGGCCACATGCAGAACTTCATGGATGTCGTCCGCAGCCGGAAGCTCGCCGACCGCCGCGGCCCCATCGAGGAGGGCCACGTCTCCAGCGCACTCTGCCACCTCGGCAACATCTCGCACCAGCTCGGCAAAACCGCCACGCCCGACTCCGTGCGCGAAAAGATCAAGAGCGACCGCTTCCTCGCCGAAGCCTATGGCCGCATGGAGCAACACCTCGGCGCCAATAAGGTCGATCTCAAGAAGACCCCGCCCACCCTCGGCATCCTCCTCACGGTCGACGGGAATAAGGAAAGCTTCACCGGCGTCGATGCCGCCGCCGCCAACGCCATGCTCAAGCGCAACTACCGCGCCCCGTTCGTGGTTCCGCAGCTCGCGTGATCTAACTCAAAGCCCCACTCGCCCGCCGAGTGCTTTTCTAAAACGGCCCAGCCTGACGCTGGGCCGTTTTATTTGGGCGCTGTCATCGGTACGAGGCGCCATCGATTTTGAAGCCTACGGAGACTTCCGCCCTAGCCCTTGTCATTCTGAGCGCAGCGAAGAATCCAGCAGGAGCTATGCACGCCGAAACGGCGCGCGTAAATCCCACTGGATCCTTCGCTGCACTCAGGATGACAAGCAGACTAAAATCCAAAGCTGATTCGTGATGGGTATAGCGCCTCCACGCCGCCCGCTGCTTTCTGCGTCCCACCAAAAACCCATCCACCGCCTGGCCGTTGCCGCCTTTTTCTGTCCTGTCTTCTGTCCTCTGCTTGCTGTCTCCTGTCCTCGCGCCGCCCTCAATACTTCACACTCAGCTCCGTCTCATTTAGCGAGAGCGTATAGCTATAGCGTGAAATATTTTTCACCCGCAGGTAGATCGCGTTGCCCTTGGCTCGGGCGATGATGACGTCGCCCTCCTTGTACGGCACTTGGTTGATCACGAGATGCGCGACGTTGTTGATCTGAATCGTGCCCGCGACTTTCAGATTGGCGGTGGCGAGTTGCAGGAGTTGCAGGTCGCCCGTCGCGGCCGGATTGGCCGACGAGGCAGGCGCCTCGACCGGCCCATTGCTCGTCGTCGGCGATAAGGGACTCGCACCACCGGTCGTGGCCGTCGATGCCAGCGCCGCGGGCCCGCCACTGGCCGGACGGAAGGGGCTCTTGCGGGAATCGAATTTCGGCGGGGTCTCGCTGCGATGGCCGAGGAGCGCCTCGATGCGGTCGCGCACCTGCTGAAAACGCGGCGAGAGCGGCGGGGCCGGCATGAGGGCGACCTTGGTGAGCACATCGCTCGAGGTCTTGGTCTTCGTCGGCTTGGCCTTGGGATCGACGGCGGGTGCCGTATCCGCAGCGGGCGCTTTCCCCGCCGTCGCCGAAGGTACGGGCGCACTTGGGGCAGCGGTGGTCGGCGTAGGTGCGGGCGCTCCTCGCACGGGGACTTTTTCCGGCACGTAAACTTCTTCGGCATCGGACGTCGCTTCGGGCGCAGGAGTGGAGGTCGCCGGTTTCACGGTCGCAGCGGGTGCCGCCGGGGCAGGTGCACGCTTCACGGTTTCCGCCGCCCGCGCGCCGCCCGCCGCGAGCATCGCCCCCGCCCCGACCAGCCCGATGAACGTGTGCAGCAGTTTTCTCATTTCTTGCCGAGGAGTTCCAGGCTCAGGTCGAGGGAGATTTCATTGCCATTGGCCTGGCGGCTGAAGCCAAAGGCCGTGATGTGCGCGAGGCGCGGACCCGATTCGATGGCGAAAAGAAAACCCGCCACCTGCTCGTAGGTGCCGGTCACGCGCAGCGTGTAGGGGATTCGTCGATACAGCGGGCTCGTGTCGGTGGTGGGGGAGCTCAGCGGGTGAAGCTCGGGGAGGCGGGCCTTGGTCTGCTCCTCGAACTTGTAGAAGTAGAAGGCGTTTTCCGCGAGGTTCGACTCGATCACGAGATTATCCTCGATGCGGCGCGTGGCTTCGCGCACCGACGCCAATTCGGCGCGCTGGGTCGAACCGCCGACGAGCAGCGAGAGCATCGCCTCGCCCTCCTTCGCGCGATTTTCGCGGACGATCTCCAGCTCCTCGTTCTGCAGGGAAAAATAGTACGCCGTCCCCACGAACACCAGGGTCAGCAGCGCGCATGCCGCGCTGTAGGGGTAGCGGCGGACGAGCGTGATAAACTGTTCGAGGCGCGGGTTCACTTGGGCGGAGCCTTGAGGCGGAAAGTGAGTTCGAAGTTGAGCAGGTCGCTCGCGCTGCCGGCGCGGTCGAGGCTCGTGAGCACGATCTCGCGGAAGAGCGGGCCGATCTTCTCGTCTTTCACGAGCAGCTTGGCGTAGCCGCCAAGGAGGAGCGTGGCGCGCTGGGAATTTTCGCGCACATTCCCGCGCACGATGATGCCCGCGTCGTTCCACTCGATGGTATCGATGACCACCTGCTCCGGCCGCGAACGACCGAGATCCGCGACAAACCCCGAGACAAAGAGCTGCGGCTTCACGAGCGCGTAGGCCTGGTCGATCTTCGCCGATTCCGTGGCGTACTCGCGCTGCATGTGTTTGATGTCGGCGACCTCCGCCCGATTGTCCGCCATGCGCTGCTCCCAATCGCGGATCTGGTGGCGCAGGCTGAAATTCTGATAGCCCAGCCAACCGGCATAGAGCGCCGTCGCCACCGCCACCGCGGTGAAGCCCACGTTGATGAGAAAGCGCGTGCCGACGACATTGTCCTCGGGCAACTCGGCCACGAGTCGCACGTCCGCATGCCAGTGCGGGGTCAGGCCGATGGGATCACGTTCTCGGCTCATGGGTAGGCGAAGGGGTCAGCTGGGCCAGCAGGCTCAGCGGTTGAAACCAGGAGCGATCCGGAACGGTCGCCCCCTCGGGCAGGGCGAGACCCACGGAGGGCAGCCACGTGGCAAAATCGGGCACGAAAAATTCGAGGTCGACGGCGGCGCACAGCGCTTCCTCGAGCCAGCCAAGGCGCGAGGGCAGATGCGCGCAATAAAGTCCGCCGATGGGCTGGCCGGTCTGCATCTCGAAGTAATCGATCGCCGGCCGCAGGTGGCGGGTGAGCATGCGCACGAGGCGGCGGCCATTGGCGCGCAGTTCGTCGCTGGGCGCAAACAGCGCATCGCGCGCCACGCCGATGCCCGGCGCGGAGAGTTCTTTCATCGCGGTCTCCATGATGGAGATGAGCCCGTGCGGGAGGATTGCGGGAGTGTGCACGCCGTCCTTTGCGATGAAGTACACCCGCGTCTGCCCGAGGCCGATTTCGCACGCGACGAGAGCCTTGGCGTAATTCGTGTCGCGCATGTGGCGCGTGAGCGCGCCGAGCAGCGGCACGCTGCCGACCTCGAGCCGGCGGGGGCGGACCGAGAGTTTGCGCAACCGCAGCTGGAGATCGCGCACGCCACTGAGTGGCAGGCCGAGCAAGAGGCCAGGGCGCGACGGCGTGGTCGCCGTGATCTCCTCGCCCTCGGTCGGGTGCAGCGCGGTGACGTGCCATTCCTTGAGCGGCGGCACCTTGGCCGATTCCGCGAGCAGTGTCGCCAAAAAGCCGGGCTCCGTCATGCGCCGTGTATTGATCGCCTCGCGCTGCAGCAGCCGCTCGACGGGATGAAAGCCGCAGTAGCCGGCGAGGAAGCCCGGGCTTTTTTCGGGAAAGGCCGCGCGCAGCCAGTCGCCGACCGCGCTATCGTCGGCCGACATCGGCACCTCCGTCAGCTTATCCACCACCAGCGGCTTCTCATCCGTGCGCGACAAACGCGCCAGGTGCACGCCATGGTCGTTCTGGCTGAAGAGCACGGCGCTGTGCGAGTTGCGGGTGAACATCGAGAGAGGAGCCATGGCAGGTGGACGCGAGGAGGGCGAGCGCGGCGCTCAGCCGACGCTCCTCACGTAGTGGGCTTGAACGCACGTCGGCGTGCCTTTCTCGATGAAGGGTGCAGTGATCATTGCAGCGCGGGCTTGTTGCGCAGGACCACTCGCGCGGAGACCGTGGTGTAGCCCGCCTGCGTGCCACTGGCGGCGGTGCCGAGGGCCGAGCTGTAGGTGAATTGAGATGATTTGATGCTGGTGGGGTTTGTGGTCGCGGTGCCGTCCTCGGCATAGAAATTGAAATCGAAGGCCGAGAGTCCCGTCAGCAGCGTCTGCGTGCCTACGCTGTCGGTGCGGGTGAGTGTGCCCGTACTGCCGGAGCCGGCGGTGTAAGTGTAGGTCACCGTCGCGGGTGCGCCCGAGGTCTGCACGGATATCACAATCTGCGTGTCGCTGGCGGTGGTGAATTGAATCGCCGAGCTCACATCCGCCGTAAAGAGCTGCAGCGCGCGCCGATTCTTCACCTCCTGTTGCTGGAGATTCATCATGCGGGTGAAGTTGCGGCCCAGGAAAAGATAAGCGGAGAGGATCCCTCCCATGACTATTAAAGCCAGCGTCATGCCGATCATCAGTTCCACGAGGGTGAAGGCAGCACGGCGGTCTCTATGATCGCTGGTACGTGACATAGAGCCCGTTCTTGCCCACATACGTGGAGCCACTCCGGGAGTAGAGCCGCCCATTGTTGCCGAGCTTGTTTGAGCGCCACGATACCGTGTAGGTGATTTTTATGAGGTCGGTGCGGACCGTCGTGACCGTGCGGCTGTAGGTCGCACTGTTGAGCTTGACCGTGACCGGCGCGAAACTCGCATCGGGCGTGAAGCTGCTCGTGCCCGTCGAAGGCAGCGCCGCCCAGTCCACTAGATGCACCTTGTCGATTTCGCTATGGATGATTTGCGCCGCGATCGTCTGGTTGCGCGACACCGCCAGCATCTCCGATCCCGAAATCACGACCTGCATCATCCCCACCACTCCCGCCAGCATCACCACCGCCGCCATGAGCACCTCGATGAGAGTGAACGCGGCCACCGGCGATTTCTTTGGAGGCTGGGTTTTCACGACAGGGTAGGGGCAGTATGAAGGACTACCTAGGGTTTTCCCCGGATAACACTCGGTCAAGGGACCAACGGGCCTCGTAGGTGGGTAGTAACTGGCTGAGTAGAGTTACGTAGCTAAACGGGATTTATTAGCATCTAAGCCCTGGCGTCTGCCATCAGCCTTTCACCCTAACTGCTCGGCCGCCGCGCCCTCTCGCCCGTCCCAATCCCGGAACGCTTGTTTCCCGCGTTAAGTACACCTTCACACCTGATCAACACTTTTCATATTTCACATACTATTGCGGTATAGTGAGATAAGAAAACAACAAACACTTGGCACGCCCACTGCGATACTCCGAGTTCACACTCACCGTATCACCGATTCGTCCGCCTCCCATGAAAACGTCTCTCACGACCCTCTCCCTTGTTCTCGCCGCCGGCCTTCCGGTCGCCGTGCTCGCCACCTTCGCCGGTATTCCCGTTCCCGCCTCGCTCACGGCCGGAGCCTTCGGGGTGTTCTGCGCCACGCTGACCCTCGCCACGGTCGTCGGCGACTACGCGCGCCGGCCTGGACTACCGCTCGGCCTCGGTGCCCTGCCCGGGTCGCTCGCCGCGCGTGGCCCTGCCACCGAAGAGCGCCGCCTCGCCGCTTGAATCCGGCCGACTTGCCGTCCTCGGCTTCGGTTCGTCACCTTGACAGCCTAAGCGCCCCGCCCGTCACTCGTGGCATGTCTGACGCGCCGCTCCATCGTATCCTCATCGCTGACGATCAGGCCGATGTGCTCGAAGCACTTCGCCTCCTCCTCAAAAGCGAGGGCTACGCGACCGAGGCCGTCAAATCCCCCGCCGCCGTCATCAAGGCCGTCGAGGCCCGCGACTACGCGATGGTGCTCATGGATCTTAATTACGCGCGCGACACCACGAGCGGCCAGGAGGGCCTCGAGTTGCTGCAAAAACTCCAAGCCATCGATGCCTCGCTCCCCGTCGTCGTGATGACCGCGTGGGCCAGCGTCGATGTCGCCGTCGAGGCCATGCGCCGCGGCGCGCGCGACTTTGTGACGAAGCCTTGGGACAACCCCCGGCTGCTCGCCATCGTGCGCAATCAGATCGACCTCGGCCACGCCGTCCGCGCGTACCGCCGGCTCGAACAGGAAAACCAACTCCTCCGCAGCTCCGGCAAAGGCGGCCCCACGCTCATCGCGCAATCCGCCGCGATGCGCCCGGTGCTCGATGTCATCGCGCGCGTAGGCCCCTCCGATGCCAACGTCCTCATCACCGGCGAAAACGGTACGGGCAAGGGCCTCGTCGCCCAAGCGTTGCATGCCGTCTCCGCGCGCGCGGGCAAGCCGTTCATCTCCGTCAACATGGGCGGCCTGCCCGAGGGCGTGTTCGAGAGCGAACTCTTCGGCCACGTCCGCGGCGCCTTCACCGATGCCAAGTCCGACCGCGCGGGCCGCTTCGAACTCGCCGACACCGGCACGCTCTTCCTCGACGAAATCGGCAACATCCCGCTCTCCCAGCAGGCGAAGATCCTCCGCACGATCGAGACCGGCGAGTTCGAACGCGTCGGCTCCTCGCGGACCTTTCGCGCGAATGTCCGCCTCATCTCCGCGACCAACTCCGACCTCCAAGCCGAAGTCGCCAACGGAAAATTCCGGCAGGATCTCCTTTTCCGCCTCAACACGATCCAGCTCCACCTGCCGCCACTCCGCGAGCGCCGCGAGGATATCGAGTTGCTCGCCCAGCACTTCCTCAAGGCCCACGTCGACCGCTATCGCAAGCCCATCACCGGCTTCGACGCCAGCGCGCTCGACGCCCTCCGCGCCTACGCGTGGCCGGGTAACGTCCGCGAGCTCGACCACTCCGTCGAGCGCGGCGTCCTCATGGCTCCCGGCAAAGTCGTGCGCGCCCCCGACCTCGGCCTCAACGCCGCGCAAGCCGCCCCGCGCCTCGAGGAAATGAGCATCGAGGAAGTCGAGGCCTTCCTCATAAAAAAGACCCTCGCCCGCTGCGACGGCAACGCCCGCAAAGCCGCCGAGGAACTCGGCCTCAGCCGCAGCGCCTTCTACCGCCGCCTGGAAAAGTACGGCCTTTAGTCCACTGCGGACTCGCGCTCTTGCCGTCATTGCCTTCTCCAAGGCCCCTTGAAATTGAACCACAGAGGCACAGAGAGCACGGAGCCAAGCATCGGCTCAGCCCGGACGTTGCGCCCCGCGAACAGGTCAGTTGATTTTTCGTTCCTCGTCTTCTCTGTGCTCTCCGTGTCTCTGTGGTTCAACCTTCCGTTCCCACGCAGGCCCACGCCATGACCACATCGCCCCTCACGAACCACGTCATTTGTGTGTTTCGTGGTTCCTAATTCGTCCCCGCTTTCTTTCGCATGGCCCCTCCCAAGCGCGGCAAACTCTCGCACGACCAACTCGTGTTTTGCTACGCGCTGCTCGCCGGGCTGCCGGCGGTGGCCATCGCGGCGTGGTTTCTCTGGTTCGACGATCCCGCGCCCGCGCCGAAGATTCAGTGGACGTTTTCGCTTTTGATGGTCGGCTTCTGGATCGGCTTCGCCGCCGCCACGCGCAGCCGCGTCGTGCGCCCGTTGCACACGATGGCCAATCTCCTCTCGGCCCTGCGCGAGGGCGATTTCGCGGTACGCGCGCGCGGCGCGCGGCGCGATGAACCCCTCGGCGATGTGATGTTCGAAATCAACACCCTCAGCCGCACTCTCCAAGACCAGCGCCTCAACGCCCTCGAGGCCACCGCCCTCCTCCGCACGGTGATGGAGGAAATCAATATCTCGATTTTCGCCTTCGACGCCGAGCACAAGCTCCGCCTCGCCAACCAGGCCGGCCAGCTCCTCCTCGACAAACCCGCCGAGCGCATTCTCGGCCGCGACGCCGCCGAGATCGGCCTCGCCGAATGCCTCGAGGGCGAGCCCGCGCGCCTGCTCAATCTCACCTTCCCCGGCGGCGGCTCCGCCCGCTGGGGCATGCGCCGCAGTCAGTTTCGCGAGGGCGGGCGACCGCACGAACTCGTCGTCATCGCCGATCTCAGTCGCACGCTGCGCGAGGAAGAACTCGCCGCGTGGCAGCGCCTCGTGCGCGTGCTCGGCCACGAGCTCAACAACTCCCTCGCCCCCATCAAATCCATCGCCGGCTCGCTTAGTTCCATGCTGCGCAATCCGCGCCGCGCCCCTGATTGGGAAGACGATATGCGCAGCGGCCTCGATATCATCGCGTCGCGCTCCGAGAGCCTCGCGCGTTTCATGCAGGCCTACGCGCGCCTCGCCCGCCTGCCGCAGCCCAATGTCGCGCCGTGCGAGCTCACCGACCTCGTGCACCGCGCCGTGGCCCTTGAGCGCCGCTTGCCCGTCAAAGTCCTCGGTGGGCCCAATGTCACCCTTGCCTGCGACGGCGCGCAGATCGAGCAGGTCCTCATCAACCTCGTCAAAAACGCCGTCGAGGCCGCGCTCGAGCAACACGCCGAGGGCCGCAGCTCCGCCACCGTCCGCATCTCGTGGCAGAAGCCCTCCGCCTTCGCCGAAATCGTCGTCGAGGACGACGGCCCCGGCATCGCGCAGACGACGAATCTCTTCGTCCCTTTCTTCACCACCAAGCCCGAAGGCTCCGGCATCGGTCTCGTCCTCTGCCGCCAGATCGCCGAAAACCACGGCGGCTCCCTCACTCTCGCCAACCGCACCGGCGACACCACCGGCTGCCTCGCCACGCTGCGCCTGCCGGGTTGATCGCGCTCACGCGCACCTGATCTCGTCGCAAAGCCGGTCGAAGCGAGCGAAGTATTCTCTCTCCAGCTCAGTCGTCGGCAGCGAAAATGTTTCGAGGAAAAATGGGAGTCGGAGTTCCGCGGCGAGCTGCCGGCCCTCGGTTCGAAAATTCTTGTAGAGATCGCGCGCCGTTTCCAAGTCCCCGGCGTTGCGCATGCCATAGTCTGCCACCCACAGGCAATAGATTAGCCGCTCCGGCGGCGTGAGCGAAAGCGCGCCCTGCTTCGCCTTCTTCTCGATGATTTTGTGGCCGGTCTCGATCAACCACTCTTCGTTGTCCGTGGGAACGCGCATGTCACTTCCTCTTCTTCATAAAACCACCCCACATCAGGGGCCCGATTTGCGGATAACGCACCCGCTGCTCTCAAAGCCTCTCCGCAATTTCCATCTTTCGTAGCTGCCTCGGCTGGGCGGGCGACACAAGGCTTTGCGCGCCCTTGGCTCGCCGCCGATCCGTCGTTTCCGTTCGACTCCACGTCGCCCGCACATGGACTAGGCTTCGCCACGCATGATCGTTTCCCCGCCCAACCCACGCCCGCCCGAGGCGCCGGTGATCCCGCGCGAGCCGAGCCTGTGGCTGGCATGGCGCGGGAGCTTCTACGCGTTGCTCCTCATCGGCAGCCTGTGGGCCGCGTGTCTCGCCCCGTCTGATGTGTGGTCGTATACTGGTATCGGCGCGACGCCGGTCCCGTTTCTCGATCTCTACGGTTCGCTCGCCACGGGTGAGGTCGCGCATGCGCACGGTGATCCCTACCAGCCAAACACTCTCGATCCCTTTCACCGCCCGCATCTCTATTCGCGCTGGTGGCTCGTCACGGCCGACCTCGGCCTCACGCGCGCCGACACGCTCTGGCTCGGCTACACGCTGCTCGGCGTCACGCTCCTCGCCGCGCTCGCGCTCCTGCGCCCGCAAAACAAACGGGAGATTCTCCAAACCGCCCTGCTGCTGTGCTCCCCGGCACTGCTCATGGCCGTGAGCCGCGCCAATAACGATCTCGTGATCTTCATCGTGGTCTCCACCGCGCTCGGTCTCCTGCGCTTCAGCGCGGCGATCCCGCGCGTGTTAGCGGCGGCGCTCTTCTCGCTCGCGGCGGTTCTAAAATATTACCCGCTCGCCGCCCTCG
Source organism: Opitutaceae bacterium (assembly GCA_965227745.1). GTDB lineage: Bacteria > Verrucomicrobiota > Verrucomicrobiia > Opitutales > Opitutaceae > GAS368. The sequence continues at coordinate 4,220,692 of OZ245769.1, forward strand.
TCGTATTATTCGCCGTGCGCTCGAAGCGCGAGCGCGTCGTCGCGCTGCTCATTTTGGGTGCCGTGCTCCTGCTCGGCTGGCCCGCCCTCCAGCCTGCGCTGGCCACGCTCTCGCTCCATCTGCCGCGACCAGGGGGCTTTTATGCTTTTGGCGCCGGGGTGCTGCCACGCGAGTTCACTCTGCTGTCGCCCGCGTGGTGGCTCGTCCCCGCCGCGCTCCTCGCCGTGTGGTCCTTCGCCCTGGCTGCCCGACGCTGGATCGCTCCGCCGCACCCAAACGCCACACTCCACTTTCCGCCCAACGAGGCCCCACCGCCCTCCGCCGCTCCTCTTTTCGCGGTGCCCTCCACCGAATTCGCCTGCGGCGCCGCCTTCGTGGTGGGGTGTTTTTTTCTCGGTGCCTCCTACGTCTACAAACTGATCTTCGCTGTGTGGCTGCTCCCGTGGCTATGGCGCGCCCCCACCACGCTCTCCCTCCACGAGGCGAGGTGGCGCCGCGCCACCGTCGCGCTCCTCTTTGCGGTCACGTGGTGGGAGGGCCTCCTCGCCGTCTTCATCAACGTCGTCGTCTCCCCGTTCGCGCCCACCTTGGCGCGGAGCGTTTACGACGTCACGTTCGTCGTCAGCCAGTTGCTCACGTGGGGCCTCGTTGTTTGCCTGTCACGGTACCTCGTGTTGTACGCCGTCGAGCACACTCGCGATCTACGGCGCGCCTCCCGCGCACCTCTCGCCCGACCATCTTAGGGCGACAAAGTCGCATCGTCGCGCCGCTTCAGGCCCCTCCCAAAGTCGTCCCGCTTTTGGGAAAGCCTCGTCCCACCGGCGCAGCCGGGCCGCATCGCGCGTTTCGCCCTGAAAATTTCTTTCCTCTCTCCATCAGTGAGTTAGCCACGGTGCGCGACTCTGGGCACGTCCGCTGCAAATGTCGTCTCACACTCATGGATATCGCGCGCCCCGACCAATCGAAAGCCAAGCGGAAGAAACGCATCGTGTACATCGGCGTCGCCGTGCTGGCCCTCGTCGGCATCACCGTCTTGCTGGCGCGCCTCAAGCCCGCCGCGCCCACCGTGGAGCGTAATCTCGTCTGGATCGACACCGTGAAGCGCGGCCAGATGCTCCGCCAGGTGCGCGGCCTCGGCACCCTCGTCCCGGAAGAAATCCGCTGGATCGCCGCCCGCACGCAAGGCCGCGTCGACAAGATCATCCTCCGCCCCGGTGCCGTCGTCACGACCGACAGCGTGATCCTCATGCTGACGAATCCCGACGTCGAGCAGGCCGCTGCCAACGCCGACTCGCAGCTCCAAGCCGCCGAGGCCGAGCTCGCCAATCTCCGCGTCACGCTCCAGAGCGGCGTGCTGCAAGCCGAGTCCGTCGCGGCGTCCGCCAAAGCCGACTATGAAACCTCCAAGCTCCGCTCGCGCGTGAACGAGCAGCTCGCCAAGGACGGCCTCATCTCCGATCTCGAGAATCAGCTCTCCAAGGTCACCGCCGACCAAGCCGCCACGCGCAATAACATCGAGCAAAAGCGTTTTGCCTTCGCGCAGGATTCCATCGCCCCACAGCTCGCGGTGAAGCAGGCCGAGGTCGATCGCCTTCGCGCGCAGGCCCGCCTGAAGCACGAGGAGCTCGCCGCCCTTGAGGTTCGCTCCAGCATGAATGGCATCCTCCAGCTCATGCCCATGGAGGTCGGCGCGCAGGTCCAGCCCGGCACCAATCTCGCCCGCGTCGCCGATCCCACCAAGCTCAAGGCCGAGATCCGCGTCGCCGAAACGCAGGCCAAGGACATCACCATCGGCCAGCTCGCCAGCATCGACACCCGCAATGGCGACAAGGGCGTGATCGAGGGCAAGGTCTCCCGCATCGATCCTTCCGTGCAAAACGGCACCGTCACCGTCGATATCATCCTCTCCGGCGAGTTGCCGCGCGGCTCCCGTCCCGATCTCTCCGTCGATGGCACCATCGAACTCGAGCGCCTCACCGATGTGATCTTCGTCGGGCGCCCCGCCTTCGGCCAGGAGAAGAGCGACGTCGGTATTTTCAAACTCGACCCCGAGGGCAACTACGCCAGCCGTGCCCGCGTGAAGCTCGGTCGTAGCTCGGTCAACACCATCGAGATCGTCAGCGGCCTCCAGCCCGGCGACCGCGTGATCCTCTCCGATATGTCCCCGTGGGATGCCAACGATCGCATCAAACTGAATTAAATCCTGAAACCTTTTGCCGGCTGGCGTGCTTTACTGGTGCACCGCCACACCTCACTCCCGCCCGCCATGCTCGCTCTCACCGTCCTCCTCGCCGCCATGATCGCCTTTGTCGTCCACGACACGGCGGACAATCGCGGAAATTAACATCCTCCCCGCCCCGCGTCCTTACCTCCTCGCCTCCGTAAACCTGCCAAAAATTCCATGAGCCACGAATCTGCCCCCTCCCTCATCAAGCTCGACGGCGTCACCAAGGTCTTCCTCACCGATGAGGTCGAGACGCACGCGCTCTCCGGCATCCACCTCGATATCCGCAAGGGCGAGTACGTCGCCATCGCCGGCCCCTCGGGCTGCGGCAAGTCTACCCTCCTTTCCATCCTCGGCCTCCTCGATTCGCCGACCGATGGTACTTACATTTTGAATACGCGCCCCGTGCAGAGCCTTTCGCTTCCGGAGCGCGCCCGCATCCGCAACCGCGAGATCGGGTTCATCTTCCAATCGTTCAACCTCATCGGCGACCTCACTGTTTACGAAAACGTCGAGCTCCCGCTCACCTACCGCGGCATGCCCGCCTCCGAGCGTAAAGCCGCCGTCACGGCCGCCCTCGAGAAGGTCGGCATGGGTCACCGCTCGAAGCACTTGCCCTCGCAACTCTCCGGCGGCCAGCAGCAGCGCGTCGCCGTCGCCCGCGCCCTCGCGGGCTCGCCCGCCGTCCTCCTCGCCGATGAGCCGACCGGCAACCTCGACTCGAAAAACGGCGACTCCGTCATGCAGCTCCTCGCCGACCTGCACAAGGGCGGCGCGACCATCGTCATGGTCACGCACGATACCCGCTTCGCCCGCCACGCCGAGCGCACCATCCACATCTTCGATGGTCGCGTCGTGCAGGAGCAGGTCGAGCAGCACTGAGCTGCCAGGCCGGGCGTCGTCTGACGCGTGGGGCCTGATCAACCCCTCCCACCATTCTCTCCAGTGCTCTCCGACCTTCGTTTCGCCGCTCGTCAGTTGGTAAAGTCCCCCGGCTTTACCCTCATCGCCGTCATCGCGCTCGCGCTCGGTGTCGCGACGGCCACGACGATGTTCACGTTTTACGACGCGCTCCTCGTCCGCCCCATTCCGTTCATCGCGGATGAGAATACGCTGCTCACCCTGCGCAGCTACGACGTCAGCAATCCCCAGGCGGATTACGACAACTCGATCCCCGATTTTAACGATATCCGCGCCACCTCGCAGACGCTCGCGAGTGTCCTGACGGTCATGCCGCGCACGTACATCTTCGGCCCGGAGGATCGCCCGCTCCGCGCCCTCGGCGGCTGGATCACGGTCGATGCGTTTCAAACCCTCGGCGTGAAACCCGAACTCGGTCGCCTCTTCCACCCCGGCGAAAGTAAGCCCGACGCGCCCCAAGTCGCGATCCTGAGCTACGCCCTCTGGAAAAAATCCTTTGGCGGCACGCCCGACATTCTCGGTCAAGTCATCACGTTTAACAGCGCGCCCGTCACCATCGTCGGCGTCATGCCCGAGGGCTTCGGCTTCCCGCGCGTCTATGAGCTCTGGCAGCCATTTCCCGAGAATCAGTATGCCGACGAGGCCGCGCGCGATTCGCACGGCTGGCCGGCCTTCGCCCGCCTCAAGCCCGGCGTCACGCGCGACGAAGCCCAAGCCGAACTCGACACCATCGCCGCCCGGCTCGAGAAGGCCCACCCGAAAACCAACACCGGCCAGCGCTTCCGCGCGCAGCTCTTTCACGAGGAAGCCATCAAGGACAAGAAGCTCTCCCTGCACTTCATGATGGGCGCGGTGATCGCGATCCTCCTCATCGCCTGCGGCAACGTCGCCAATCTCCTCCTCGCGCGCGGCACCGCCCGCTGCCGCGAGATCGCCATCCGCGCCGCGCTCGGCGCCGGGCGCGGTCGCCTCGTTTTTCAGATGCTCACCGAGAGCCTCCTGCTCGGTCTATGCGGCGGTGTCGCCGGCGTGCTCCTCGCCTTCTGGCAGATCGACTTCGTCCTCAGTTTCATGCCGGTCGATATCCCCTTCTGGATGCGCTTCGACCTCGACTGGCGCGTGCTCGGCTTCGCCCTCGCGATCACCATCGGCTCCAGCCTGCTCTTCGGGCTCTTTCCCGCGCTGCACATCTCGCAACCCGACCTGACGCACGAGCTAAAAGACGGCGCGCGCGGCGGCACCGCCGGCAGCCACTCGCAGCGCTTCCGCGCCTATCTCGTCGTCGCGCAACTCGCCATCACCCTCATCTTGCTCGTGGTCGCCGGCCTCATGACGCGGAGCTTCCTCCACCTCCAAAATACGGACCCGGGCATGGACCTGAACAACGTCTTCACCTTCCGCACCGGCATCCCGCCCACCATCGAGAAGGATGAGAAGGTCGCGCTCAAATTTTTCGAGTCCGCGACGAAGCATCTCGCCGCCATCCCCGGCGTCGAATCCGTGGCCTTTATCAGTTACCTGCCGGGCAATCCCGACGCGTATAATTTCGGTTTCAACATCGACGGCCGGCCCGAGAATAAACCGGGCCATCGTTACAACGCCCTCTACCGCACCGCGTCGCCGAGCATTTTCGCCACGCTGCGCATCCCGCTCATTCGCGGGCGTTATCTCGATGAACACGATCGCGACGAAAATCCGGTCGTGGTCGTCAGCGACTCCTTCGCCAAGAAATACTTCTCGCACGAAGAGGCCATCGGCCGCCGTCTCGTGCTCGAAGATCCCAAGACTGAGACCAAGCACTACGCCATCATCGTCGGCATCGTCGGCGATATCATGCAGCATCCCGAGTCCCAGGATCCGGAGCCCTCCGTCTGGTGCTCGCTGGCCCAAAAGCCCGACAGCTTCCTCAACTGCGTGATGCGCGTGAAGGGCGATCCCGCCAGCTACCAGCGCGCCGCCGAGGATGCCGTCATCGCCGCGCGCCCCGGCATTCCGATCTACTATCCCCTCCCGCTCACCAAAGTCGTCGGCGATGCGATGTGGAGCCAGCGTTTCGCCGGTGGCCTGTTTCTCTGTTTCGGAGGCATCGCGCTCTTCCTCGCCTCGCTCGGCATCTACGGCGTGACGGCCTACTCCGTCTCGCAGCGCACCCAGGAAATCGGCGTGCGCATGGCCCTCGGCGCCGAACCCATCGCGGTCGTCCTCATGGTCCTCAAGCAGGGCCTCCTCCTCATCGGCCTCGGCCTCGCCCTCGGCTTCATCGGCGCGTGGTTCGTCGCCCAACTCCTGGCCAGTCAGCTCCACGGCATCGAGCCGCACGACCCGCCCACCTTCGCGTGCGTGCCACTCCTCCTCGCCTTGGTCGCCCTCGCCGCCTGCTGGTTCCCCTCCCGCCGCGCCACCCGCGTCGACCCCAACACCGCCCTGCGCGGCGACTAGCCCCAATCTTTCTCTTTCCTCTTTCTCTTATTCTTTCTCTCCCTTCCGCCCTCTCGATCGCCGCCCCCGGACTCCCCGATGAACGAGAAAGATTAAGAGAAAGAGAAAGATCCCGGAGCCCAAAAATTCTATCGCCTCACTTTATGCACGACCTGCGCCAAGCCTTCCGCCAGCTCTTCAAGTCCCCGGCCTTCACCTTGATTTCCATCGTCGCGCTGGCGCTCGGCATCGGGGCCAACACCGCGATCTTCTCCGTCGTCTACGGCGTGTTGCTCCGCCCGCTGCCGTATCCCGAGCAGGAGAAATTGGTCTTCGTCAGTGAGTGGTCCGAGCAAGTGCCCAACATGGCGGTGTCGTATCCCAACTACGTCGATTTCCGCACGCGCCAAAAGAGCCTTTCCGCGCTCGGGGCCTCGCGCAATCAGGGCTACAATCTCGTCGGGGCTTCCGAGATTGAGCGCATCACGGGCGCGCAGGCTTCCGCCGATACCTTCGTCGCGCTCGGCGTCTCGCCGCTGCGCGGTCGTTTTTATACTAGCGACGAGGACAAAGTCGGCGCCGAGCGCACCGTGATGCTGAGCGAGCGGCTGTGGCGGCGGTCGTTTGGGGCGCGCGATTCCGTCATCGGCGAGAAGGTCAATCTCTCCGGCAATCCCTACACCATCGTCGGCGTGATGCCGGCCATTTTTCAATTTCCCCAAAACACCACCGATCTCTGGGTGCCACTCGGCCTCTACGCCGATCAGTACAATCAACGCGGCAGCCATCCCGGCATCAATTGCGTCGGCCGACTCAAGCCCGGCGTCACGTACGAGCAAGCCGCCGCCGACCTAAAGGCCATCGCCACCTCTCTCGCCACCGAGTACCCGTCTAGCAACGCCCGCCAATCCGCGTCGCTGCAACCGTTCACCGAGCGAGCCTTTGGCGAGGTGCGGCCCACCTTGCTGATCCTGCTCGCCGCGGCCGGCTGTGTCTTGCTCATCGCGTGCGCCAATGTCGCCAATCTCCAGCTCGCCCGCGCGCAGGGGCGCTCCCGCGAGTTTGCCGTGCGCGCCGCGCTCGGCGCCGGCCGCGGCCGCGTGATCCGCCAATTGCTCGTCGAGAGTCTCGCGCTCGGCGCCTGTGGTTGTATCGCGGGCATCCTCGTGGGCTACTGGGGGCTCGATGCGCTGAAATCGGTGTTGCCGTCGAATATTCCGCGCATCGCCGGCGTCGGGCTGAACGGCTGGGTGCTCGGCTTCGCCATTCTCGTGAGCCTCGCCACGAGCGTGGTGTTTGGCCTCGTGCCCGCGCTTCATGCCGCGAAACAGGATTTGCGCGAAACGCTCTCCGCCGGCACGCGCGGTAGCACGAGCGGCGGCCAGCGTTGGCGCTCGGCCCTGATCATCGGCGAATTTGCCCTCACGAGTGTCTTGCTCGTCGGCGCGGGCCTGATGATCCGCACGATGTTCAATCTCTACCGCGCCGATCCGGGCTACACGACCGACCAACTGATCACGTTTAATTGGATTCTGCCGGGCAAACCCTTTGCCGAGGCCAAGCCCCGCTTGGTCAAACTCGAGGCCGCCCTCGAAAAACTCCGCGCCCTGCCGGGCGCCAAGTCCGTCAGCCTGATCAATCCCCTGCCGCTCAGCGGCAACAGCAATCAAAACAGCTACCTCGCCGAGCAGAACCCCGACCTCGGGCCCGGCCGCAATCCCTCGACCGAGGTTTTCGCCATCTCCGGTGATGCCTTTGAAACGCTCGACATCCGCCTCCTCGCCGGTCGCACGTTCGGCCCCGAGGATCGGGATAACACGCGCAAGGTCGCCGTGGTCGACACGATGTTCGTGCAAAAGAATTTCGGCGGCACCCCGGCGCAGGCTATCGGCAAGCGCTTCGGTTTCGGTGGCCACGCGACGAAGGCAGAGGATTGGTTCGAGATCGTCGGCGTCGTGGAACACATCCAGAACTACGGTCTCGGCAAAACCACGCGGGAGCAGTGCTACACGCCCTATACGCAGGACCCTCCCAGTGGCCCGACCTTTATCGTTCGCACGCAGCAAAATCCCGCTTCGGTCGGCCAGAGCCTGCGCACCGCGATGAAAGAAGTCGCCTCCGATCTGCCGATCTTCGGTGTGCGCACGATGTCCGAGTACTTCGATCAATCCGTCGGCACGCAGCGCCTCACCGTCCTGCTGCTCGGCGCCTTTGCCGCGCTCGCCTTGCTGCTCGCCAGCGTCGGGCTGTACGGCGTGCTGAACTATTCCGTCAGCCAGCGGACACGCGAGATCGGCGTGCGCATGGCGCTCGGCGCGCTGCCCGGCGCCGTCGTCAAACTCGTCATCACGCAGGGCGCGAAGCTCGCCGGCCTCGGCCTCGCGGTGGGCCTGATCGGCTCGCTCGCCGCCACGCATCTGCTCTCGCGCGTGCTCTACGAGGTCTCGCCGTTCGACCCCCTCAGCTTCGGCCTCGTGACCGTCGTCCTCTCTCTCGTCGGCCTTTTCGCCTGCTGGCTCCCCGCCAAGCGCGCCACGAAGATCGACCCGATCGTCGCCCTGCGTACCGAATAACCTATCTTTCTCTTTCTTCTTTATCTTTCTCTTTCGTCAGGACCAAACGTGAGAGGGAAAGATTACGGGAAAGAGGAAAGAGAAAGAATCTTACTCTCCATGATTTCCTCTGTGCGCCACGCCTTTCGCTCTCTCACCCGCACGCCCGGCTTTACGGTTGTCGCGATCGTCACGCTCGCGCTCGGCATCGGCGCCTCGACCGCTATTTTCTCCGTCGTGAATGCGGTCCTGCTCTCGCCGCTGCGCTACGGCGACTCCGCGCCGCTCGTGCAGGTGCAGTCCAAGCATCCGGAGCAGGGCACGTCCGTGCTCACCCCCGGCGCGTTCACCGAGGTCGCGACGACCGCGCAGTCGTTCGAAACCGTCGCGGCGCAGACCTACTATTACTACAACATCACGAAGATCGCCACGCCCGCGCGCCTGACGGGCATTCAGGCCACGTCAGATTATTTCAAACTCTGGCGCGTCACCCCACTGCTCGGTCGAACGTGGAATCCCGACGAAACGCGGACCTCCAGTCCGCCCGTCACCGTCCTCTCCGAACAAGTCTGGCGCAAACATTTCGCCGCCAATCCCAATCTCATCGGCCAACCCATCTGGATCGACGATGTCGCCGTCACCGTCATCGGCGTGATGCCCGCCTCCTTCCAAGACCCATGGGGCAATGCCGGCATCTGGCGTCCCATCGCCATCGATAGCGAGATTCTGCGCGAGCGCACCTCGCGTTACTTCAGCACCTTCGCGCGCTTGAAATCCGGCGTCACCGTCGCCCAGGCCGATGCCGAGCTCGCGACCATCGGCGCGCGCCTGCGCGAAACGTATCCCGAAAATTATCGCGGTTGGAATATCATCACCGGCGACCTCAAGCGCGCCATCGTGGGTGACTACGCGACCGGCCTGCTCGTCGTACTCGGCGCCGTCGGCTGCGTGATGTTGATCACCTGCGCCAATGTCGCGGGCCTCAATGTCGTCCGCGCCACCGCGCGGCGCAAAGAACTCGCCATCCGCACCGCGCTCGGCGCTTCGCGCGGACAGATCCTCCGCCAGCTTCTCACCGAGAGCCTGCTCCTCGCCCTCGCCGGCGGCGTCGCGGGTGTGCTCGTCGGCAGTTGGGGCATCGATGCCCTGCTCGCCAGCGTGCCCGAGGGCTACATCCCGCGCGCCACCGAGATCGCGCTCAATGGCCCCGTGCTCGGCGGCGCGCTCGTGCTGACCCTCGTCACGGGCCTCGCCTTCGGTCTCGCGCCGGGCTTCACCGCCGCGCGCGTCGATGCCAGTGACGCGCTCAAGGCCACCGCGCGCTCGTCCGCCGGCCCGGCCGCGCGCCGTCTGCGCTCGGGCCTCGTCATCGCGGAGATCGCCCTCGCCTTTGTGCTGCTCGCCTCCGCGGGCCTGCTCGGCCGGAGCTTCATCACCATTCTCAACCAACGCCCGGGCATCGAGGCGAGTCGTGTGCTCTCGCTCACCGTTTCGCTGCCCGACCCGCGCTTCACCGCCCCGGAAAAACGCCGCGATTTCTACTCGCGCGCCCTCACCGAGGTCGCGGCGGTGCCCGGAGTCGAGGCCGCCGGCTTTACCAATACCTCGCCGTTTCGCTGGGGCATTCCGATCACGCTCATTCCCGTCGGTCGCGACGGCACGGTCGACGATTCGCGCGTGCCGCAGACGTATTACGATTCGGTCAGCGTCGATTTCTTCCGCGCCATGGGCGTGCCGCTCGTGGCCGGCCGCTATTTCAACACCTCCGACCGCGCGGGCGGCCAAGCCGTTGTCATCATCAGCGAGACTGCCGCCAAGCGGCTCTTCGGCTCCGAAAATCCTCTCGGACGCCAAGTCACCAGCGCCGCCAATGCCACGGCCCGCCTCGAGGTGGTCGGGGTCGTCGGCGACGTGCGCCGCGAGGGCCTCGCCAGTGCCGCGCCGCTCCAAGCCTATCGTCCCCTCGAGCAGCGTCCCACCGCCTTCGCCACGCTCATGGTGCGCACGGCGCTCACGCCCTCCGCCCTCACTAAATCGCTGCAAGCCGCCCTCGCGCGCGTCGATCCTGATCTCCCCATCTCCGACATCGCACCGATGGACCAAGTCATCCGCCGTGGCATGACGCAGCCTCGCCTCTACCTTACGCTCTTCGTCCTCTTCGCCACGATTGCGCTCCTGCTCGCGGCGCTCGGCCTCTACGGCCTCATCGCCTACGCCGTCGCGCAGCGCACGCGGGAATTTGGCATCCGCACCGCGCTCGGCGCGAGCCCGCGTGATGTGCTCGCCCTCGTCCTCCGCGAAGGCGCGACCCTCATCGCCATCGGCGTTGCCCTCGGCCTCGCCGGCGCCTTCGCCACCACGCGCCTCCTCGAGCAAATGGTGAGCAACACCTCCGTCCGCGACCCGCTCGTCTTCGGCCTCGTGCCACTCGTGCTCACGGTGGTCGCCTTCGCCGCCTGCCTCCTCCCCGCCCGCCGCGCCGCGAAAGTAAATCCCATCGAGGCCCTGCGCGCGGAGTAGAATCTTTCTCCCGCGAAAATTCCGGCGAAGAAAAAGTCCATGCGAACCGGTTTCCCCGCGAGTCCGTCCCAGCAGTGGGACGGACTCGTTTCGTTTTCGACCTCGGCTCGTTCGCTCAGCCCGAGATCGAAAATTTTATCCGCCTACCCATCAGCCAGTAACACCCCTGTGCCATAGGCGGGCACCGGGCGTGCAATCACGGAAGCGCCGCGGAGGGTCCGCGGCTTCTTCCTCCCCATGTTTTTCGAAAATTTCCTCCAGGATCTGCGCATCGGTGTGCGCGTGCTGATCAAAGAAAAGGGCTTCTGCGCCCTTGCCGTCGCCGTGCTCGCTCTCGGCATTGCGGCGGTCACGACCCAGTTCAGCGTCGTCAACGGCGTGCTGCTCCGCGGCTTCTCGTTTCCCAATGCCGAGCGCCTGATGAGCGTGCAGTTCATCGATCCCACGCCGGGTCAGAATAATTTCTTCGGCAACAACAACCAGATCTTCGCCCTCGATTATCAGGACATGCTACCGACCCAGAAGTCCTTCGAGCTGATGGCCGCGTACATCAACGGCTCCACCGTCAACCTCACCTATCAGGGCAACCCGAAGCGCTACACCGGCGCGTACGTCACGGAAAATTTCTTCAAGATTCTCGGCGTCGCCCCGGCGCGCGGTCGGGATTTCTCTCCCGCCGACAATCAGCCCGGCGCGGAGAAAACCGCCCTTATCGGCTACGATATGTGGCAGCGCGATTTCGGCGGCGTGGATAACATCGTCGGCCAGTCCATCCGACTCAACGGCCGCAGCGCCACCATCATCGGCGTCATGCCCAAGGGCTTCGCGTTTCCCGTGAACGAGGAAATCTGGATTCCGCTCTTCGGCGAATTCACACCCAAACCCCGCAACGAGCGCAATGCGCAGGGTAATACTCCGGCTGTGATCGGTCTTCTGCGCCGCGAACAAAGCGTCGAGCAGGCCAACAGCGAGATCACCACGTTCGCCAACCGTTTCGCGAAGGATTTTCCCGACAGCAACAAGCAGTTCAGCGTCGGCCTCGTCCAGCCGCTCATCAAGACCTTCACGCCCGTCCAGCTCTCCGGTCTCCTGCTCTCGATGCTCGCCGTCTGCGTCGCGGTGCTCTTCCTCTCGTGCTCGAATGTGATGAACATGCAGTTCGCGCGCGCCACGCTCCGCGCCAAGGAACTCGCCATTCGCTCCTCCCTCGGCGCCACGCGCTGGCGGCTCATCCGCCAGATGCTCACCGAGAGCCTGCTGCTCGCCTGCATCGGCGCGACCATCGGCGTCTTCCTCGCGTTCAAGGCCACCGATTTCCTCATCGCCACCGCGCGCAATCTCCAAAACCCCATCCCCGCGTACATCACGTTCGATGTGGATGCGCGCGTCGTCGTGTTGATCGTGGGCATCACGATGCTGGCGGCCGTCATCTCCGGCGTCGTCCCCGCGTGGATGGCCTCGCGGGCCAATCCGAACGACGCGCTCAAGGAGGGCGGTCGCGGCAATACGTCGCGCGCGATCAATATCGTCACGGCGGGTCTCGTGATCTTCCAGATTTTCCTGACGTGCATCATTCTCGTCGCCTCGTTCCTCCAGGGCCAGGCCATCATCCGCCAGCAGAAGCTCGACTACGGCTACGACACCCACGCGCTCATCTCCGCGCGCATGGGCCTGATGGATGGCGACTACCCGACCTCCGATGCCCGCCGCCTCTTCTATGATCGCCTGCTGCGTGAGCTGCGCGCCTCGCCCGAGATCGAGGCCGTCTCTCTCACCAGCCGCTTCCGCATGACCTTTGCTGGCAACGGCCCGATCGAAATCGAGGGTAAGGACTACAAGGAAAACCGCGACCGCCCGCAGGTGAATTTCGAAAACGTCACCGATGGCTACTTCGCCACGCTCGGCCAGCGCTTGATCGAGGGACGCGACTTCACCGCCGACGACACCGACCTCAAACAACCCGTAGCCGTCGTGAACGCCTTCTTCGCGAAAAAATTCTTCGGCAACGAGAGTCCCATCGGCCGCCGCTTCCGCACCGTCGGCAACAACGGCCTGCTCTTCGGCCCGTGGCGCGTGATCGTCGGCGTCGTTTCGGACGTGCGCATGCTCGGCCCCTTCAACAATCCCAACGTCGATGCCGCCGGCTTCTACGCGCCGTTTTACTCGACCCTCTTCGGCCCCGCCGCCGCTCCGGCCGCTCAGCAATTCACCACCGTCGTCGTGAAACCGCGTGGCGTCCCCGCCGCGACATTTGCAAACAATCTCCTCCGCATCGTCCAACGCGTGGATTCCAACCTCCCGCTCTACTTCGTCGGCACGCCCGCCGAAAATCAGGATAGTTTCCTCGGGCAAAATCGCATCGTCGCCGCGATGTTCACCATTTTCGGCCTCGTCGCGATGATCCTCGCCGCCGTCGGTCTCTACGGCGTGATGAGTTTCTCCGTCAATCAGCGCACCTCGGAATTCGGCATCCGCATGGCGCTCGGCGCCGATGGCCGCTCCATTCTCGCGATGGTGTTGAAGCAGGGCTCTCTCCAACTCGCCATCGGCCTCGTGCTCGGCCTCGGGCTGTCGCTCGGCATCGCCATCCTCGGCGGTGATGGCGTGAAAAACGCGTTGTCCAACATGATCAGCCCACAGGACCCCGCGACGTACCTCTCCGTCGCGCTCCTGCTCACGGTGGTCTCCTTCGTCGCCACGCTCATCCCCGCCCTCCGTGCGACGCGCGTCGACCCCATGGTCGCGCTGCGGGCGGAGTAACGAGCGGTCGCGCGACCGCTCATCCCGCTCGACTTTATCGGCAGGCGAATAATATCAGACTGCTTGCATGCCTCCCCGCGCCTAAACCGAAGTGCCCGACGAGCAGTAGCGTTCGCCGCGATTATCGGACTGACGGCGGGCTGCACCACCAAGCCTCCGAGTCCGCCGCCGCTCAATTTCGGTGAAGAAGTTCAGGCCGTGGCGGAAGGGGTAGTGACGGCGATGCTGACCGCCCAGAAGCTCCAAAGTCTCAGAGCCGACGGCTACTCTCTCTTCTCTCCCCGAGCCCAAGCGGTGGCAATCGGCCTGATCGAGTTGCGCCAAGCAACGGGCGCCTGGCCCGACAAAGACGAGTTACTTCAATTTTTCGCGAAACGCATGAAAGAAAACGCCCCGCCGGCCGAAGCGCTGGACGATCTCCGCTTCGAACGCGGCGAGGGCGACACGTTCAGGTTTTCCTTCAATCGGCTGGAAACCATCCCGCGCTACACCCTTTCACCGGATGGCACGATCATCTTCGCCCTATCGAGCCCGCCTACTTTGAGCCCTCCGCCGCAGCGGCCGTCTGCGCCGGACCCCTATGCCGCTCCTCCCCGCGAATATCCGTGGAACGATGTCGTTCTCCAGTTGACCACGGGGCTTTTGCTGGACGCGCCTACGCCAGCGCGCAATTAAGACCGCCTAACGAGCAGTTGAATTTTTAGTAGGGGCGCCCAAGCGGCTATCGCGTCTCCCTTAACGCGTCGCGACGTACGGCTCGATGGGGCACAGGCCCCGCGTTGCACACGCGGCATCGCGCTCCGCCGGCGCGGAAAAGATATACACGGCATATCCGCCGAAGCCGCCGCCGCAGTATTTCCACGCGAGCGCGCCGGGCAGATCGGTCGGGAGCGCGGCCATGCCCTCGGCCGTTTGCACGGCGAAGGATTGGCGCACGGCGTCGGCGAGACCGGCGAGCGAGCCAGCCCACACCGCCTCGCGCGCGGTGGCGCCAGCGCGGGCGATCGCCTCGTAATCACGCGCGCCGCCGACCATGCCGGGGGTGTTGTGATCGGAGCCGGTCCAGTAGAGCGCCATGCGACCGCGCAAAAATTCGCCGCTGGTCTTCACGTCGAGCACGGGGCGGGGGCCGCTGCGCCAAACGCAGAGGCCAGTCTCCGCGATCACGGCGGGGTCCTGCCAGCCGACGCCGAGGTCGAGTTCGGACCCGACGCCATCGCGGCCGTTGAGCAGGGCCCACGCGCCCGAGCCGCCGAGGCCGGCGTTGCGCTCGTACGGCCAGTCGCGCAGCGAGACCGTCGGCGAGATCGCGCAGTTGACGATGTACGTGCCGGCGCGCGCGAGGCGGGGCACATCGAGCCAGCCTCCGCCGAAATCGACGCGGAGCGGCGCGACCTCGGGGGCGCGAATGAATTTCACGATCTGCGTCGTCGAGATGGGCGGAAAGTGCGGTGGCGTCTTCGGCATCACCACGTACTGCGCGCCGACCTCGGCGCAGAGCGCGCGCTTGAGTGGGGCGTATTTGTCGTCGTCGGTGACGGCGAGGATACTCGGCCGCAGGCGTAGAAAGTGATCCTTAAAATCGATGCCCTCCTCCGTGCCGGTGCCGATGACGACTTCGTCGACCATCTCCAGCGCGGCGATCAGCGCGCGCTTGTGTTCGTCAGGGAGGGAGCTGCGGCGCTGCTTATGGTGCCAGAGCACATCGTTGGACGCGAAGCACACCGTGAGATGGTCGCCGAGGGCCCGCGCCTCGCGGAAGAACTGCACGTGGCCCGCGTGCAGGATATCGTAACAACCGGAAACGAAGACGCGGATCATGGTGAGAGAAGCCGCCACGTTCGCCGCCGCACCGGGGAAGCGTCAACCTGCGATTTGGCCGCGGTGTTAACCTAGAAATGCGGTTGTCGTGGTGGACGGCGACCTCCGGGCGCCGTCGGGAGGGCGGATTTGAAAATCGCAGCGGCGGTCCACCTCCTGAAGACGGCGCTCGGAGATCGCCGTCCCCCTGCCAAACCTACTTTTCCTGCCCGCGTGGACGCCGATTGCGATATTCGGAGGGCGTGAGGCCGACGCAGCGGATGAAGGCGCGGGAAAACACGAGGGCGCTGTGATAGCCGACGCGAGGGGCGATGGCGTCGAGTTTTTCCTCGGTGTTTTCGAGAAGGTCCTGCGCGTGCTGGATGCGCATGTAGGTGACGTGCTCCATCGGCGTGCGGCCAAGCTCTCGGCGGCACACCCGACGGAGATGCTCGGCGCTCAGGGAGCACTGGGATGCGAGCGTGGTGAGCTTCCAATCCTCGGCGAGATTCGCGGCGACCGTGGCCCAGAGCTCCGCGATGCGTGAGCTGCCGCGCCACGGACGCGCGAGCCGCAAAGCCGAGCCATGCACGAGGCTCACCCAATGGTGGACGAGCGCGGCGTCGCGTCCGCCAATCCACTCGTTGCGCAGGCCCGTGATGGTATGACCGAGCTCGGTGGCGCACTGGCGCAGGTGCAACGGCGAGCCAGCCCCAACGACCGGTTGGGTCCACGACGGCTCCTCGTAGCGGATCCACGCAAAGGTCCACGAGTGGCCCGGCACGGCGTGAAAGGCATTGAGCACACGCGGTGGCGCGAGGCAAACGGAGCCGGCGGTGACGCGCTCCCAGCGGCCCTCGAGCCAGATGCGGCCTTCGCCTTCAAGGCAGGCGAGGAGAAAGCTACCGGAGGGCGAGAGGCGCACGCGGCGGTACGGAGCGTGAACGGTGTCGATGCCGAGCCACGCGACGCGATGGGCACCGAATTCCGCACACTGCTTCGCATCGAGCGACCAACGTTTCATCCGGCGGCCGTCGATGGTGGTCTCCTTCCAAACGGGGGAGGGGGCTTGCATGCGTGGAGGCGGTTTCTGCGCGATGCGGCTGGCCCTCGCAAGGCAATGTGGATAATCGTCGGTTGAATGTGCGCACCCCCGCCTTGTGTCCGAGCGCGCAACGCGGCGTCGTATTCTACCCCGCCTCATGAACCCTCCGCTGTCATTCGAGCCGTCGCCCACTATTTCCCGATGGCGGGAGGTCGCGGTCGCGTTGGTCGCGGGTTTGGTGGGTGCCGTGGCAAATGCCGCGACGCCGGTGGCGAAGCCGAATGTAGTGCTCATCTGCGTCGACGATTTGAAGCCCGCGCTCGGCTGCTACGGCGACAAGCTCGCGAAGACGCCGAACCTCGACCGTCTCGCGGCGCGCGGCATGCGGTTTGATTTGGGCTACTGCAACCAGGCAGTGTGCGCGCCGTCGCGCAATGCGCTCATGCTCGGGTCACGGTCGACCTCGATCGGTATTTACAATCTCGGCGATCACTTCCGGCAGGCCGTGCCCGCCGCCGTGACGATGTCGCAGTATTTCATGCAGCACGGATACCGCGCGGAGAGCGTGGGCAAAGTTCTGCACACCGGCCACGGTAACAATGATGATGTGGCCTCGTGGAGCGTACCCTCGTATCCGGGCAAAGTCGTCGAGTACCACTTGCCCGAAAGCTCGGCCAATGGGCAGCTCACGCGCGAGGAAGCGTATTTCACGAATCAGCGTCTCGGTGAAATCGGCAAGCTCCCGCGTGGCGCGGCGTGGGAGATGGCGGACACGCCGGACATCTCGTACTCGGATGGACGCATCGCGCAGGAGGGCATCAGGCGCCTCCAAGCCGCGAAGGCCAACACGGCGCAACCGCTTTTTCTCGCGCTCGGCTTCGTGAAGCCGCACATGCCCTTTACGGCGCCGAAGAAGTATTGGGATTTGTATGATCGCGCCGCGTTTCCGCTGGCCGAGAATCAAACTCCACCGGTGGACGCGCCAGCCTATGCGGGCAAGGGCCTGACCGAGGTGAACAATTACGAGCCCATCCCACAGCAGCCGCCGCTCACCCCGGAGCTGCAGCGGACCTTGATCCACGGTTATTACGCGGGCGTAAGTTTCATCGATGCGCAAATCGGCTTCGTCCTCGATGAACTCGACCGGCTGGGCCTCGCGAGCAATACCGTGATCGTGCTCTGGGGCGATCATGGCTGGCACCTCGGCGACCACGGCTGGTGGAGCAAGCACACCAACTACGAGCAGGCCAACCACATCCCATTTTTCGTGATCGCCCCGGGTGTGACGACGCCGGGCAGCGCGACGCGCCAGCCCGCGGAGACAGTGGATATTTATCCCACGCTCGCCGAGCTCGCGGGGTTGCCGCAGCCGACGGGGCCACAGCCGATAGACGGCGTGAGCCTCGTGCCGGTGTTGCGCGATCCGGCGGCGCGCGTGCGCGATAGCGCGTATCATGCTTTTCCGCGCCAGCGCGCGGGCGAGCAGGTGATCGGCCGCGCCATCCGCACCGAGCGTTACCGACTCGTGGAGTGGAAGAAGCCGGGCGCGAGCCCGGAGACGGCGGACCTCGAGTTATACGATTACGAGGCCGACCCCGGCGAAACCAAGAATCTGGCCGCGAGCCAGCCCGAGGTCGTGGCCAAGCTCCGCGCGATTCTCGCGCGCCAGCCCGAGGCCAAGACGCGCGCCGCCGCGCTGGCCCCCGCCGCCAAGAAAGGCGGCCAGTAGCCTTGCCTGCGCCGCGTGGCGTCGCCGATACTGACCGCACCCCTTTCCCTGAGTTATAACTCTTAACTGGAAATCTTTATGCCCAATCCCTGGACCGGAAAAGGAAACCCTTACACGCGCGAGGAAGTGCGCGAACGCCTCCGCGCCACGCTCGCCAAGGGCGACGCGATCATCGCCGCGGGCGCCGGCACTGGCATCAGCGCCAAATTCATCGAGAAGGGCGGCGCCGATCTCATCATTATTTATAATAGCGGACGCTTCCGCATGATGGGCCACGGCTCGACGGCGGGCATGATGGCCTACGGCGACGCCAATGCCATCGCGATGGAGATCGGTGAGTACGAGGTGTTGCCGGTCGTCGAGGAGGTGCCGGTGATCTGTGGCGTGCACGCCACCGATCCGCGCCGCCGCATGTGGCACTGGCTGGGCCAGGTGAAGGAGATGGGCTTCTCCGGCGTGAATAATTTCCCCACACACACCATCGTCGACGGTCACTTCCGTCAGGTGCTGGAGGAGACCGGCATGTCGGTGAAGAAGGAGTACGAGATGATCGCGCTCGCGCGCAAGATGGACCTCTTTTCCGTCGTCTACGTCGGTTCGCCCGAGGAGGCCGCCGAGATGGCCAAGGCCGGAGCCGATGCGATCATCGCGCACGTCGGCACGACCGTCGGCGGCAGCATCGGCGTCACCGGAGCGGTGATGGGCTGGGACCGCACGATCCAGATCACTCGCGATATCATCGCTGCGGCCAGCGCCGTGCGAAACGATATCTTCTTCCTCGCCCACGGCGGCCCGATCAACACCCCCGAAGACGCGGCGCGCATCATGGCCAACACCGAGGCCGTCGGCTTCGTCGGCGCCAGCAGCCTCGAGCGCATGGGCGTCGAGGAATCGCTCACGGGCCTCACGCGGAAATTCAAGTCGCTGAAGGTGCCGGCTAAAAAGTAGTCGCGCCATGTCCTCCCCCGCCGAACGTCGTTTCGTCCAGCTCGCGGATTTCGTCCGCGAGCCCAATGCGTGGACTAACAACGAGTGGTTGTGTCGCCCGGATATTGTCGCCGCCGAGAAGCTCCTGCTCGTGCGCGCCAACATGGATCCGATGCATTGTCATCCGTTTCACTATCACCCGCATCGCGAGGAGATCATCTATGTGGTCTACGGGCGGGCGGAGCAGTGGGTGGGTGACACTTATCGAATTCTGCGCGCGGGTGAGATGGCTCATATCCCGGCGGGCACGATCCACGCGACGTACAACCCTCACCCCGAGCCACTCGTCTTTCTCGCCATGCTCTCGCCGGCCAAGCTGCCCGATGATCTCGCGGCCGCGCCCGACCCCTTTGACGTCTCCGCCCAGGAACCTTGGGCGAGCCTCCGAAAAAATCTCCCCGCCTGCAAAACCCGCTTTTGATCGAACTGCCCAAATGGAACGCTGATCTGCGCTCATCTTAGAACCAATCATGGCCATGTGCCTTGATTCATCGATGAGATGAATCTCCCCTGGTTCAAAGATGAGCGCAGATTAGCGTTCCCCCAAATCACCCCCATGAAACGCCTCCTTGCCCTCGCTTTGTTTGTCGCGCTGTCCATTTCGGCGGCGCTCGCCGCGGATGCCCCGCTGCGGGTTTATATTCGCTCCGGCCCCAAGACCCACGGGCCCGGCCAGCATGATCACCCGAGTTTTTTGCGCGACTGGGTGCCGCTCCTGAATGAGCGCGGCGCGCGCGCCACGGGTGGCGACACGTTCCCCACGGCGGCGCAGTTGGCCGAGACGGATGTCGTCATCCTCCATGCGCAGGACGGCGGTAATATCTCCGAGCCGGACCGCGCCAATCTCGACACCTACCTCAAGCGCGGCGGCGGCCTCGTCGTGATCCATGCGGCGGCCGTCGCGAAGGACACCGATTGGTACAAGGGCATCATCGGCGGCTCGTGGCGGCAGGGCACGACGAAGTGGCTCGAGGCCCCGATGCACCTCTACTTCACCGATCACGAGCATCCGATCACGCAGGGCGCGTCGAATTGGTCGATGAACGACGAGATCTATTACGACATGGATATGTCGCCCGAGGCGCACGTGCTCGCGACCGCCTACACGCCCAAGTCCCGCGACACCGGTGGCCGCGGCGACCGCGCCGCGCAAGCCCGCGCCGCCGAGGCCGTGGCCAATGCCAAGGGCGTCAATGTCTACGACATCCAGCCACAGATGTGGACCTACGAGCGCACTGTGACGGGCGGCAGCAAGGCCTACCGTGCTTTCGTTTCCCTGCCCGGTCACCTCTACGTAAATTTCAACCGCCCCAACTATCGCGGCCTCCTCCTGCGCGGCATTGCATGGGCCGGCCAGCGTGCGAATGTGAACGAACTCTGCCGCCCCAGCGAGTTGGGCGAGGCGCTGCGTTATCCCGAGGGTGGCCCGACCGCGCCGTCCAAGGCTGCGGCCAAGATCGAGGTTCATCCGGAGTTTAACATCAGCCTCGTCGCCTCCGAGCCGCTCATCAACAAGGTGATGAATCTCGATTGGGATGAAAAGGGCCGCCTCTGGGTCTGCGAGACGCCCGAGTATCCCAACGGCCGCCGCGTGCCCAATACCGACGCGTGGAAAGACTCCGGTTCGCTGCGCGGCGCCAAGGTGCAGCGCGACCCTGAAGATCGCATCTCAATCCTCACTGACACCGACGGTGACGGCATCATGGACAAGAAGCAGGTCTTTGCCGACAAGCTCGAACTCGTCACCAGCTTCGTCCTCTACAAAAAAGGCGTGATCGCGGCGACCTCGCCCGACATCTGGTATCTCGAGGACACGGACGGCGACGGCGTGTGCGACAAGCGCACGAAGCTCTACACCGGCCTCGGCATCAACGACACCCACGCCGTCATCAACAATCTCCGCTGGGGTTTCGACGGCTGGATCTACGCGACGCACGGCTACAGCCGCGGCGACGTGACTTCGGGCGACGGCTCGAAGAAGTTCGGCCCCGATGGCAGCGGCGTCGTGCGCTTCAAGCCGGATGGCTCGGCCTTCGAGCAGTACAGCAGCCGCGGTGGCAACACCTGGGGCCTCGATGTGACGTGGAATGGCCAGGTCTTCTGGACGCAGCCGACGAGCGGCACGGTGTTTTTCCACACGGTCCTCCCCGAGAGTGTCCTCTCCAAGGGCAAGCTCCCGGGCACGACCTCGTGGAAGGGCATGATCACAAATCAGAAGACCTACCCCGCGATGACGTGGCCCGAGCAGGCCTACGTGCAAATCGACCAAGTGGGCCGCTTCACCGCTGCGGCGGGCTGCGCGGTCTATGAAGGCGGCGCATGGCCGGACAAGTGGAACTACGCTTACTTCACCGGCGAGCCTACGCTCAACATCGTCCACCAGCAATTCGTGAAGACCGATGGCGTCAGCTACACGGTCGAAAAGGAAAAGGGCCGCGAAGAGACCGAGTTCATCCGCAGCACCGACCTCTGGTTCCGCCCGATCGACACGCGCGTCGGCCCCGATGGCGCGCTGTACGTGATCGATTTCTACAACCAAGCCGTGATTCACAATGACACTCGCGGGCCGATCCACAGTCCGTCGAACGCCGCCGTGCGCCCCGACCGCGACCATTATTTCAGCCGCATCTGGCGCGTGCAGCACAAGGAGGCCAAGAAGCTCGTCATGCCTGCGCTCGACCGCGGCGACGTCGCCGGCCTGATCAAGGCCGTCGAGACGAGCCCCAATGTCACCGTGCGCAAGATCGCCCTGCGCCTCGCCCAGGAAAATTATCCCAACGATGCCCGCGTGACCTCGCTCGCTCGCCCGATGGGCAGCGCGGCCGAGGCCGCATACGAGACCGCCCGCAAGGCCACTCCGGCGCAGTACGGCAAAGTGCTCAGCGACTTCTCGGCTGCGACCGATGACTGGACCAAGTCCGCCCTCATCGCCGCCGCCAGCGAGCACCCGGCCGACTACATCGTCGCAGCCCTCGCACATAAAGAATCCGCGAACCTCACTCCGTTCGTCAACGCGCTGCTGCCGATGGTGCCGAGCTCTGGCGCACCCCAGCTCGTGAACGCGGCCGCAGCAGCGAATAGCAGCCCGCTGGCCCTGACCGTCTTGCGCGGCCTTCCGACGCTGAGCGGCGATTTGCCCGCGCTCGACGCGGCCACGACCGCGACGTTGAAGAAGCTACTCGAAACGCCCGCCACCGCCGCTGCCACGCTCCAGCTCGCGGCCAAGTGGGACAAGGCCGGCGCGCTCACCGCGACCACCGGTGCCGTCATCACACAGATGCTAAGTGATCTCTCCGCACCCTCGACCCCCGACACTCGCCGCGGCGAACTCGCCACGAGCCTCCTTAGTCTCCCGACGCAGCGCGCCGCGGCCTTGGCCAAGATCTCGGCCCTGCTCGCGGATGCCGGCAGCTCGGAAGCGCTCAAGGCGCAGCTCACCGCCGCCCTCGGCGACACGCCCGGCGCGGATACTTCGGGCGCGTTGATCACCACGCTCGCGAAGTCGAAGTCCCCGCTGGCCTTTGATGCGCTGCTGCGCCGCCCCGAGCCCGCCCTCGCGCTGATCTCGGCGCTGCGAACTAACAAGATTGCGGTTACCGATCTCTCCACCGCACAGCTCGCCCGCCTGCGCACTCACCCCGATCGCGCGGTCTCCCGCCAAGCCACGGCCCTCCTCGATTCCATTAGCCCGAAGGCTACGGAGAAGAATGACTTGATCGCCAAGCTCCTCCCCGATGTCGACAAGCCCGGCGACGTCGCGAAGGGCAAGACGCTCTTCACCGCCGCGTGCGCCATCTGTCACAAAGTCGGCGATATCGGCCTGCGCGACGTCGGCCCGCCTCTCACCGGCATCGGCGCCCATCCGACGGCGGAACTCCTCGTCCATATCATCGATCCGAATCGCGAAGTGGAGCCGAGTTTCTGGCAGTGGAATATCACGACCAAGAAGGGCGACACCCTCGCCGGTGTCGTCGCCAGCGAAAACTCCGTCAGCCTCGTCGTCCGCAACCAAGGAGGCGACACGGAGGTGAAGATCGACGATATCGCCAAGCGCGAAAACACCCGCCGCTCCCTCATGCCCGAGGGCTTCGAGGGCCTCGGCGCCGAGAGCCTGCGCGACGTGATCGCGTTTCTCCGCTCGACGGCCGCCGCTGTTGCCCCTGTAACGAGTGCCACCCCGGCCGCTGCTCCGGTTGACGCGACTCCGAAGGCGGGCGGCCGTGGCGACGCCCCGCTCCCGCCGACCACGCCCATCGTCTGGGAGGCCGGCAAAACGAAGGTGCTCATCATCGCGGGCGGCAGCTCGCACAACTTCGGCAAGTTCTTCGGTGAGACCGACAGCGCCACCCTCCGCGCGGCGGGCTACAGCGTCGGCTACACCGAGGACCGCGACCAAGCCACCGCCGAACTCGCCAAGGCCGACGTCGCCGTGATCAGCGTGAACCGCCAGTTCTTCGACAGCCCCGAGTACCGCAAAGCGCTCTTTGCCTTCGCCGCCGCCGGCAAAGGCATCGTGATGCTGCACCCCGGCACGTGGTACGGCTTCGCCAAGTGGCCCGAGCTCAACGCCCAGATCGTCGGCGGCGGCGCACGCGGCCACGACAAGCTCGGGCTGTACTCGGTCAACGCCCTAAAGCCCGAGCACCCGATCATGAAGGGCGTGCCCGCGACCTTCGAAGTCTTCGACGAACTCTACTACATCAACGCCGAGGCCGACAAGATTCCCGCCGGCACGGCCGCCATCGAGGTGCTCGCGCAGACTTCGCCGAGCATTAAGTACAAGGCTCCGCATCCCGTGATCTGGGTGACCTCGCACCCGAAGGCCCGCGTCGTCGGCTTCACCCTCGGCCACGACGAGCGCGTGCACAACCTGCCCGCGTATCAGACCCTGCTCAGCAACGCCGTGAAGTGGGCGAGCGGGAAGTGAGCTGCGACCTAGCTCAGACCAGAAGTTGCGACACAGAGAGCACGGAGGCTTCACAGAGAGTCACAGAGCGATCCACTGGGCTCAGCTCTCCTCCGTGGATCTCTGTGCTTCTCCGTGCTCTCTGTGACAAAAATAAAGTGAGCGAATCGCCCTTACACTCATGCCCACGATAGCCATCCTCGGCACCTTCGATAGCAAAGGACCGGAGCACGCCTTTCTCGCCGAGGCGATTCGCGCGCAGGGCTTCGCCACGCTGCTGATCAATACGGGCAGCCTCGCGGCGCCGACGCTCGCGCCGGATATTTCGTCGGACGCGGTGGCGGCGGCGGGCGATCCGGCGTGGCGAGCCATCCTCGACCGCCAGGATCGCGGCGAGTGCGTCACGCTCATGTCGCGCGGCGCGACGGCGATTGTCACGCAGCTCGCGACGGAGGGAAAAATCCATGGCATTATTTCTCTCGGCGGCGGCGGCGGCACGGCCATTTCCACGGCGGCGATGCGGGCGCTGCCCATCGGTTTTCCGAAAGTGATGGTGACGACGCTCGCGAGCGGCCAAACGGCCCACTACGTCGGCACCAGCGATCTCGTGCTGATCCCGGCGGTGGTCGATGTCGCGGGGCTGAACCGCGTGTCGCGCGCCATTTTCTCCAATGCCGCCGGTGCGATTTGCGGCATGGTCGCGGCCGCCGAGCGTCGTCGTCTCGCAGGCAACTCCGCCACCGAAAAACCGCTCGTGGTCGCCAGCATGTTTGGCAACACCACGGCCTGCGTCACGGAGGCCAAGCGCATCGTCGAAGCCGCCGGTTACGAGGTCTTAGTTTTCGCCGCCACCGGCAACGGCGGCCGCGCCATGGAAGCCCTCATCGCCAGCGGGCTCGTCGCGGGCGTACTCGATATCACGACGACGGAGTGGGCCGACGAACTCGTCGGCGGCGTGCTCACCGCCGGGCCGACCCGCCTCGATGCGACCGCGCAGGCGAAGATCCCGGCCATCGTGGTCCCGGGCTGTCTCGACATGGTGAACTTCGGCGAGCGCGCGAGCGTGCCCGCTAAATTCGCTGGGCGAACCTTTTACCAACATAACCCGCAGGTCACCCTCATGCGCACGACACCCGTCGAATGCGCCGAACTAGGCCGCATCCTGGCGGAAAAGGTGAATCGCTACACGGCGCCGGTGACCGTGCTCATTCCCCTCCGTGGCATCAGCGTGATCAGCGCCGCGGGCCAGCCGTTTCACTCGCCAGCCGCCGATGCGGCGCTCTTCGGCGCGATCAAGGCGAACTTACGCCCCGATATTCCCGTGCGCGACCTCGACCTCGCAATCAACGACGCGGAGTTTGCGCGGGCGTGCGCGGAGGCGTTGCTGGGTGCCTTGGCGAAGCACTAACCCCGAAGGCACCAATCGCTGGCGTTCGCCCGGCTACTTCAGGTCCAAACAACGGCTTGAACGCGCCTCACGGCACGTCGTAAACCTCAAGCAGCGCCGAGCCCGGCTTGCCGTCGCCGCTGCGCACCTGTGTCGTGTAAGAGCCGGGTTGGAGCGTGAGTACCACGGCTGCGTCGCGGCTGCTTGTGTCCATGAAACTGAAAGAGCCGGAGCGCTCGAAGACGTCGCTAAGTTCTTTGACGGTCTCCTCGTCTTTGCCCCATGCGCCGGCGGTAGCGATGATTTTCTGACCTTGGTAGACGGTGAGTGAAGGGTTGGCGAGGGCATCGGCGATACCGAATGACGTGAGCGTGGGACCGACCGCGCGGATGAGCACGCGGCGCGGGCTTGTGCCGGAAATAACGAAACCACTGGTCAACGCGTCGTCGGCGCCAGTGACCTTCGCGAGCATGGAAATATTCACGAGCGCCACGCCTTGGTTGCCGGCGGCGGAGGAGCCGAAGATGTAGGTGAGTTTGTCGCCTTCGCCGACGCGCTTGCCAGTGAAGCGGCAGGCCACACTCGGGCCGCCGGAGTCGAAGACTTCGAGTATGCCGTACTGCTGGCCACCCATGAAGGGACCGGCGGTGTAGGGGCCGCCCTTGGGCGCGCCGGAGTGAGTGAGCGAGGCCGCATGCAGCACCGTCAACGGCGCGCCGCCACCTGTCGCGTAGTCGGAGTGCGTGCCATCGTCATAGGCCAGGCCGTGCATGTCGCCGGACAGCACGACGACGTTGGTGATATGATTATCGCGCATGAAATTCGCGATCTCGGTGCGCTCGGACGCGTAACCGCCCCATGAATCGTCGCCAAGCGTGGCCGGAAAAATCCACGGATCGGAGCAGACCCACAACACCAACGGGAAACCGGCATCGCGGGCATTTATGAGTTCCTGTTTGAACCAGGCCTTCTGCGTCGCGCCCATGCGGCTCTTGGAAACGCTTTCCTTGGTCGAAGGCGCCGCCGCGCCGCTGCGCAGATCGGTCATGATCACGCGCACGCGGCCGATCGAAAACGACTGCGCCATCGTGCCACCGGCGGAGGCGATCGGGTAGTGCGGCGCGCGCTCCTTGTAGGCGATGCGGGCCGTGTCGCGACCGGTGGCGGTGCCATCGGAATCGTTGCCGCAAAAATCGTGGTCGTCCCAAATATACGCTATCGGCACGCTGCGATAGAGGGCCGATTGGTTGGGATGATTCAGCACAGCGTCGTAGCTGTTGCGGTAGTCGTCGACGTTGGTGCTGTTGACGTCGTCGTAGTGCAGGTCACCCATGTGGATGAAGAGCAGAGGCTTCTCCGCAGCGATGGCGTCAAAGGCCCGCTGGTCCGGCATGCGGTAGTCGCTGCACGAGGCAAAGGCCAACTTGAACGAGCCGCGCCCGAGGGGAAACGTGCGGAGCTTCCCGCGCGAAATCGTCTCCGTGCGCAGCACGCCGGCAACCTCGATCCCGTAAAAGTAATCGGTGTCAGGTTGGAGACCTTGCACGGTCAGCGTGAGCGTATTTCCGGATGCGGCCGCCGTCGTGCCGGTGGAAGAAAAGATCGCCGGGGTCAGGCCGGGATTCGGGCTGATTTGCAGGCGGGCCTTTACGCCGGAGGCATTGAGGCGCACGACGACATTTGCCGTCGAGGAAGTGACTGCACCGCTCCAAACACTGCTGACAAACGGTGACGGCGCAGCGACCAAGGTCGTGGTCTGCGCGAGACTGGTGGCCGCAGGAGCGAGCGCTGCCAGTATTACAAGGGTGAAAAAACGCGGTAACATCGGGGCGAACTAGGGGTTTCTCCACCCTCTGCCGTCCCTCAGTTTCCGCAAGCGAATTTATGACGATAACGCTACTGCAAATACGTAGCGATTGCGTAGTTTTCCCCTCTAACAAACTCCGAGCAACGACGTCATAGTGTAATCTGGGTTACAACCCTACCACGACATTTCATCACTTAAAAATTAAACAAGACGAGCCGCCCCCGCGTCACATGGCCGATACAGCATTATGCAGTTTAGGATTCAGTGTTCGTCAGTCGTTAGCGCTCCGATGCGGAACCAAGCTCCGTCGGGCGAAGGCCTTGCCGTAAGTTGCCGGGGACCGTTGGCGAGCGCCCGCTTTTATATTTCGCTGGTAATTGCCGTGTTGCTTCCGGTGATCGCTCGGGCGGAACCGATCATTACGGAATTCATGGCGTCGAATAGCACGACGCTGGCCGATGAAGACGGCGCGTATTCCGATTGGATCGAAATCTACAATCCCGATGCCACGCCCGCTACCCTCACCGGTTGGTTTTTAACCGATACGGCGAAGAATAAGACCAAGTGGACCTTCCCCGCTTTAACTATTCCTGCCCATGGCTTTATCGTCGTCTTTGCCGATAGCAAAGACCGCCGTGACCCCACCCGCCCGCTTCATACTAATTTCGCCCTCGATGCCGGAGGCGAGTATCTCGCCCTGCTTCGTCCCGACGGTGTAGCCACCACGGAATTTGCCCCAACCTTTCCGGCGCAGCAGAAGGATGTTTCCTACGGGCTGCTCAATGATGGCTCCATGGGCGTCCTCGCCCAACCCACCCCCGGCGCGCCCAACTCCACCTCTCGCGCCGGAGCCATCACGGAAACCGTTTCCTTCTCCCGCGCTCCCGGCCCGTTTACGGAAGACATTGTCATCGAGCTATATGGCGCCAACTCCGACCAGCAAATCCGCTACGTGCTCGCCGCCCCTTCCGCTGCCGGCGGCACCGTCCCAGAGCCGACTGCCACCTCCCCCCGTTACACCGGCCCGATCACAGTTTCCTCCTCGGTTATCATCAAGGCCGCCGTCTTTTCCGCCGACAAAACCGCCCACGGCCTCTCCACGGTTACGCAGTATGTGAAGATCGCCCCCGGCTCAGCGGTCGACCTCCATAATTTCACGAGCAACCTCCCTGTTCTCGTCCTCGACGACCACGGTGCCGGCCCGCTGAAGCTCGACAACCTCGACCACGATGCCTGGCTCTATCGATATCCGGCGAAGACCCCCGGCACACCGACCTTCTCTGTTGAGCCCGATGTCGCCACGCCCATTACCCTGTCGGTGCACGGCACCTCCTCCGCTGGCTTCCCCAAGAAGAGCTACAGCATCGAGTTGCATGACCAAACGGGCGGCAATAAAACCCTCGCCCTGGCCGGTTCCGTTCCCGCCAAAAAATGGATCCTCGTCGGCCCGTGGTACTTCGATAACACCTACATCAAGAACAGCTTCGTCTACGAACTGAGCCGCCGTCTCGGTCGCTGGGCCTCCGCCACGCAACCGGTCGAGGTCTTTTTCCATAATGGCACCGAGCTCGGCACCAGTGACTACGCCGGCATCTACCTTCTAACCGAGAAGATCGAGATCGATCCTCAGAAGGTAAACATCACGCCCACGGGCACTTCCGACGTCGATAGCGGCTACCTCCTCAAGCTCGATTCCAAGGACGCCGACGAATTCGGCTTCAGCACCACCCGCGATGTCCCCGGCGGTAATTCCCAAGTCGTCGTCGCTTCCGCCAAGGACGCCGATCTCTCTGCGGCTCAAAAGACTTACATCCAGTCCTACGTCCAGACGTTCGAAGACACTCTCGCTGCCGACGAAAAGACCGGCTTCGCCACGCGCAACTACCTCGACTTCATCGATCGCGCCTCGTGGATCGACCACCACATTCTTAACGTGTTCTCTGCCAACTACGACGGGCTCGAGCGCAGCGCATATTTCTACAAAGATCGCGGCGGCAAGCTCACCGCCGGCCCGGTCTGGGACTTCGATCGCTCCTTTGGCTCCGCCACCTATACCGAGACCTTCCCGTGGGACCAATGGCATCTCAGCGTAAATTACTGGGTCACCGGCTGGTGGGGCTATCTCGCTCACGATCCTGAGTTTATGCAGGACTGGGTCGACCGCTGGCAACAGCTCCGGGCCACCACCTTCTCGACTGAAAATCTCAACGCCCTCGGCGACTCCCTCTCCACCGCCGTCGGCTCCACCGCCGCCGCCCGCGACGCCGCCCGCTGGACCACTACCATTCTCCCCGAGTACGCCCCCGGCATCACCGGCGGCTACTCCGCGATGCGCACATGGTTTAATAACCGCGCCACTTGGATCGACCAACAATTTGTTGCTGCCCCAACCCGTACCACGTCAGGTACTAACGTCACTTTCACGCCCCCGGCCGGCGCTCAGCTCGCCTACACGCTCGATGGCTCCGATCCCCGCGCCCTTGGCGGCCAGGTCGCCCCCGGCACCCAGCTCACCTCCTCGCCCCTTACTGTTTCCGCCTCCGCCAATGTCCACGTCCGCTCGTATCGTGCTGATCGCGTGGGGATAACGCCCGGCACCCCGTGGAGCTCCGCCCTCGGCGGGGCCGCCTCCTCGCCGCTCACTCCCGCCGCGCGCCTCATTAATATTTCCACCCGCGCCTCCGTGGGCAGCTCCGACGACCAAGCCCTCATCGCGGGCATCACCGTAACCGACACCGTGCAAAAGGGTTACCTCATCCGCGGCGTCGGCCCCACGCTCGCCACCTTCGGCGCGACGAATGTCCTCAACGACCCGAGCCTCAGCATCCGCCGCAACGATGGTGTCGAGCTCTTCCGCAACACCGGCTGGCAGGTCGGCAACGATATTAACACCCTCGTCGCCACCTCGCGCGCCGTCGGGGCCTTCGCCCTCGGCAGCCCAAGCGCCGACGCCGCCCTCATCCCACAACTCTTTGCCGGCCAATACACTGTGCGTATCGCCAGCGCCTCCGGCACCCCCGGCGTCGCCCTCGCCGAACTCTACGAAACCAGCGCCAACGGCCGCACCACCAACCTCTCCGTCCGCGTCAACGTCCAGCCCGGCGACGGCGCCCTCATCGGCGGCTTCGTGATCCAAGGCCCTGCCTACAAACGCCTTCTCATCCGCGGCGTCGGCCCCTCCCTCAAAGGCTTCGGCCTCGCCAACGCCCTCAACGACGCCGTCCTCACCCTCTACTCCGGACAGACCGTCGTCGCCACCAACGACGTCTGGTCCGCCAGCGCCAACGCCGCCGCCGTCACCGCCGCCACCCAAAGCGTCGGAGCCTTCGCCCTCGCCCCCGGCAGTGAAGACGCCGCCCTCCTCGTCACGCTTCCCCCCGGGGCCTACACCGTGCAAGTCTCTGGCAAAAACAACGCCGCCGGCACGGCCCTACTCGAGATCTACGAGGTCCCGTAAGACTCCGCCGAGTCCCCTGCTTCGCCGCCGAAACCGCGCGAAACAGCCGTAATCATCCGCGCGCCCGCCCCCCACCGGCGCCGCCCCCGTTCTGCGCTCCCGTCGCACCCCAACGACGCCCCATCGCGACGCGCATCTAAAACTAAATCGTCCTCCAACCTAACGTCCGGGGGCAGCGCCAGTCTCAGACTGGCGCCGTGTGATACCAATGTCTATTGATAGTTAGACTTTTCCGGGGGTAGGGCCCGACCTCCGGGCGGGCCGTCAGGTTTTTCGCACCCCTGTGACTTTCTAAAGTCTAAAACTCCCCAGACATTGGGGGAGTGACATCAGACTATCCAACCGGGTCCAGTGCCGACCCTCGCCCCAAAGTCCTACCGTCTTTTTTGCGCCTCCTGCGCCTCGTTGCGGCCCATTAAACCACGATGGCGAAACGCAAACGCAGGAGCCTGCTCGCAGGCGATTCATGACCCGATCCGCCGGACGACATCCCCAAACTGCCCGACCGCACCCTCTCACCATTATATAAAAAAACCGCCACCGCCACCACGCCCCACACCGTATCCAAACTCTCACTACACAACTACCTTCCATTCCCCCTCACCTTCCACCCCACCCCCACCACGCCCCAACATATATCCACATTTCCACTACACCCACATCCCATTCCCGCCCAACGTCGCCCCAACGCCCCCTCCCTTCTTTTTTCGCCCCCTTCGCCCCCTTCGCCCCTTCGCGCCTTTGCGTTTAACCCTCATCGCCCTCCCCCTCGTCACCCACCCACCCCGCCCCACGCTCCAATCACGCCCCCGTTTTATCCGTGCCCTCCGTGTAATCCGTGGTTAAGGAAAAAATCCCCGCCCCCACTCCCCATCCGCCATTACCCGCGCCTCCCTCTCCCCGCCCCCACTCCCCATCCGCCATTACCCGCGCCTCCCTCTCCTCGTCCCCACCGCCGCCTCCGCCACCTCCGCCACCGCCGTTTCCCCTCTCCTCCTCCCCTCGTCCTCCCAATATCCCACCCCATGCGCCTCACTCTCCCCCGCCCTCCCCACCTCTCGCGCCTCCTCTCCCTCACCACCGCCCTCACACTCCCCGCCCTCGTCCCGCTCGTCGCCGCCCCCGCCACCGACCTCTTCGACGGCAAAACCCTCACCGGCTGGGAAGGCGACCTCAAATGGTGGCGCGTCCAGGACGGCCTCCTCACCGGCGGCTCCACCACGGAAAAAATTCCCAAGAACTTCTTCCTCGCCACCACCAAGTCCTACCAAAACTTCGACCTCCGCCTGAAAATCAAACTCACCGGCGACCCCAAGACCGGCATGATCAACAGCGGCGTCCAAATCCGCAGCGTCCGCGTCCCCGCCTCCACCGAAATGTCCGGCTACCAAGTCGACGCCGGCGAAGGCTACTGGGGCAAACTCTACGACGAATCCCGCCGCAAGAAAGTCATCGCCGAATCCGTCAACCAAGCCGCCGTCGACGCCACCGTCCGCCCCGGCGAGTGGAACGAGTACCGCATCCGCGCCGAAGGCCCACACATCCGCACCTGGGTCAACGGCCTCCCCGCCCTCGACTACACCGAGACCTCCCCCGCCATCGCCCAAGACGGCCACCTCGGCGTCCAAATCCACGCCGGCGGCATCGCCCAAGTCCAATTCAAAGACCTCACCCTCGAGGAACTCCCTCCCACCCCCGGCGCCCCCACCTGGTCCCAAGTCGGCCTCCCGTCCGCCCCCGCGCCCAAGCCCGCTCCGGCACCCGCACCCACGCCCAAAAAATCGCCGTGAGCCTCTCCCGCCGGACAAAGCTCCGAGGGTAGGGCCCGACCTCCGGGCGGGCCGTCAGGACCCTCGTACCCACAAACCGGATACGAATCACTCGCCATCTTCCTCCTCTCCCTTTCACCCTCCACCCCGCCTCGCGGTCCTACATTTTTCCGCTCCGGCAAACTACAGCGTCGTCGCCCCGCCCTTCAACCCGCCCCGCTCCTGCGCCAGCGCCGCCTCGATCATCGCCATCGTCTCCCGCGCCGACGACTTTTCCCCGATCACGATCCCATCGCGCCCGATTAACAACCACCGCGGAAAGCCCACTCCACCGAGACTCCGCGAAAATTCTCCGATCGTCCGCTCCTTCTCCCACACGATGCGCCACGGCTGCCGCTTCTCCGCCGCGCGCCTTCCCTCCACCGTCGTCAGATTCGTCAGGGTACTCTGCGTCGACTCCTCGTTGCCGCTCACTTGGACGACTTCCAGACCCGCGGCGTGATGCTGATTATAGACCGCGTGGTTAAACTCCATTTCCCGCGCCCACGTCACCGGCAGCACCACGATCAGCACCAGCTTCTTCGCATAATTTTTCGGATCCACCGTCCCGCCGCTCATCCGGCCGAGCGTGGCCAGCACTGGCGACCCTTTGCCGACTAGAATTTTCAGCCGCCCATCGATCATTTCGCGCATGCGCGGATCCGGCTGCTTGTCCGACGCGTAGTCCCGGCGCAGCGCCTCGAGCCAACGCTGGCACCGGTACGGGTCCGCCTCCGCCATCACATCGGCCAGCGCTCTCGCCGCATCGGGAATTGCCAGCGACTTGGGATAGTCTTTCCGGTAGCGCGCAAACCAAGCCTCCATCTTCGCCAGCACGATCATCCCGCCCTCCGTCGTTGCCCGCGACCGCCAGTTCATCGCGTGCCATATCAAGAGCTGGCTCAGCGCACCCTGGGTCACCTTATCGTTCGCGTCGGACGCGGTCAGCAATTGCTCCAACAGCTCCAAGTGGCGCCGTCCCCACTCGAGTTGCCGCGCGACGTCCCGCTCCCGCGTCTTCTGCCCGCCGTCCTCTTTGAAAAACGTCGGCGTCACGCTCATCCATATCAACACCTGCCAGCGTCGCGGATCACGGGAGTTCTGGTTAAAAAATGCCAGTCCGCGCTCATGCACCTGTATCCAGATTCCGTTGTTGTAAGCCCACTCCTCCGCCGAATCCCGCTTCATCCCCGCCGGAAGTGGTGACACCCCCTTTTCATAAAGTGCCTGCAGCGCCGCATACTCTACATCCGCACTCGCCGCTGCGACCCGCCCCATCCCGCCCCATCCCACCATCAAAAAAACCGCCGCGAGACACCGGAGAAGTTTCATAAGCGTAGCCTCACTCACACGCCAAACCCTCCACCCTCGCAAGCCCCAAGCCACTCGCCCCCTGCACCTCCCCTATCAGCGACCTTCCCTCGTTCCCCTTCTTCGTTCTCTTCGTTTCCTTCTGTTCACCCCCTCCGTCCTTCCGCGCCCCACGCCCTTACCGACTCCTTTCCGTTCCTTCGCGCCCTTCGCGTCTTAGCGTTTAACTCCTCCTTCATCCGAGCCCCTCCGTGTTCATCCGCGATTAAAACGCTCTGCTCCTTCCCCGTCTTCCTCCGCGCCCCTTCCGGCCCCTGCGCGGTTCATTTGTTTTTCCTGTAACCATCCCCGCTCCGCGCAGTTTCCCTCTCCGCGCCACCCCGCCGGAGGCGTGCCCACCTGCGCGCCTGCGGCGAGTTGAAGATCAAAGTTTAAGTTCAAGCTCACGTACTCGCCGTCTCCGCGCTCCGCTCCTCTTCAACTTAAACTTAAATCTTAAACTCTTTTCTCATGTGGTCCGATCTCCGCTTCGCCCTCCGACAGCTCCGCAAATCCCCCGTCTTCGCCACGGTCGCGATCCTCTCCCTCGCCCTCGGCATCGGCGCCAATACCGCCGTCTTCAGCGTGATGAACGCCGTCATGCTGGAAAAACTTCCCGTGCGAAATCCCGACGAGCTCGTCCTCTTCAACTGGCTCGCCGAGGAAAACGTCGGCCCGCCCTCGTCCAGCGGTTGGCAGCAGCGCGAGCCCGGCTCGAAGCGGATGACGAGCACGTCCTTTTCCTTCCCGACCTTCGAGGCGTTTCAAAAACAGCCCGGAGACCTCGCCGAGGTCTTCGCCTTCGCCCCCATGGGCAGCATCAATGTCGCGGTCGACGGCGCGGCCGAGCTCACCAGCGGCGCGCAGCTCGTGAGCGGCACGTACCACACCGGTCTCGGCGTCACCGCCGCCGCCGGCCGGCTCCTCACCCTCGACGACGATGTCCCATCGTCGAATCCCGTCGCCGTGATTTCGTATCGCTACTGGCAGCGTCGCTTCGGCGGTGAGGCCTCCACCATCGGCAAAGCCATCACGGTTAACAACGTCCCCGTCACCATCGTCGGCGTCACCGCGCCGTCGTTTAATGGCGCGATGCAAGTCGGCGAGGTCGTCGATATCACGCTCCCGCTCGCCCACGAAAAGGCGCTCGCGCGCTCCCCGTGGGATGCACGCAAGGGCGATAATTGGTGGCTCCGCATTATGGGCCGCCTGCGGCCCGGCGCCACGCGCGAGCAGGCCCGCGCCCAGCTCGAGGGCGTGTTTCACGCCTCCGCGCGCGATTTCATCCGCATGAGCACGCTGCCCGGCGCGCCCGCCGTCGATCCCGCAAAAATCCCGCTGCCCCTGCTGCGCGCCGTCCCCGGCGCGCAGGGTCTCTACGAGGCGCGCCAGAATTACGAAAAATCCCTGCGTCTCCTCATGGGCCTCGTCGGTCTCGTGCTCCTCGTCGCCTGCGCCAATGTCGCCAATCTCCTCCTCGCCCGTGGCGCCGCGCGCCGCCGCGAGATCGCCGTGCGCCTCGCCCTCGGGGCCAGCCGCTCGCGGCTCATCCGCCAGCTCCTCGCCGAGAGCGTCTTGCTGTCCGGCCTCGGCGCCGCCCTCGGACTCGTCTTTGCGTATTGGGGCGCGCAGGCCCTCCTCGCGATGAAGCCGTTCGGCTCCTCCGCCCTCACACTCGAGACGCCCCTCGATGCCCGCGTCCTCGCCTTTAGCTCCCTCGCCGCCCTCCTCACCGGTCTTATCTTCGGCCTCGCCCCCGCCCTCCGCGCCACCCGGCTTAATCTCACCGCGGAATTTCAGGGCGGCGCGCGCACTCTCGGCGCCGGCTCCCGCTCCGCCCTCGCCCAGTCGCTGATGGTCATTCAGGTCGCGCTCTCGCTCGTCCTGCTCGTCGGCGCGGGGCTCTTCATCCAGACGCTGCGCAACCTCCAAAACGTCGACGTCGGTTTCAACCGCGAGCACTTGCTCCTCTTCTCCGCCAACGCCGCTGCCAATGGCGCCAACGCTCCGCAGGCCCATGCCCTCTACGAGCGGCTGCGCACCCGCTTCAGCGAACTCCCTGGCGTCACGCGCGCCTCCTTCAGTCGCGTCGCGCCGCTGAGCCAGAGCAACTGGACGTCGAGTGTCACCGTCCCCGGCTATGTGCAAACCGCCATCTACGACTCCGTTCAGATGAACGCCGTCGGCCCCGACTACCTCGCCACTCTCGAGCTCCCGCTCCTGCGCGGCCGCGATTTCACCGTCCGCGACAACACGGCCGATCAACCCAAGGTCGCCATCGTCAACCAGGCCTTCGGCAAAAAATACTTCGGCACCGAGGACATCGTGGGCCGCCACTTCAGCACCGGCCGCGACAGCAATCTCACCGACTTCGAGATCGTGGGCCTCATTCGCGACGCCCAGTACTCCAACGTCAAATCCGCCCCCAAGCCCACCGCCCTCCTCCCCTACGCCCACCTCAACCCGTCCTCCGCCGGCAGCGCCGCCTTCCTGCTCCGCTACTCCGGCAGTGAAGCCGCGCTCACCGCCGCCCTCCGCACCGCCGCGCGCGAAATCGATGCCGGGCTCCCGCTCACCAATATCCGCACGCAGACCCAGCAGATCGACCGTCTCTTCACTCAGGAAAAACTCTTCGCGCATCTCTGCACCGTCTTCGGCGCGCTCGCCCTCGCCCTCGCCGCCGTCGGCCTCTACGGCCTCATGTCCTACGCCGTCCTCCGCCGCACCGGCGAGATCGGCCTCCGCATGGCCCTCGGCGCCCTCCCCGGCGGCGTCCTCTGGATGGTCCTCCGCGAGTCCCTCACCCTCGTCGTCCTCGGGGTTCTCATCGGCATCGGCGCCGCCTGGGCCGCCACGCAATCCATCTCCAGCCTCCTCTTCGGCCTCTCCCCCACCGACCCCGCCGCCTACGCCCTCGGCTCCGTCCTCCTCCTCACCGTCGCCCTCCTCGCCGCCTCCCTCCCCGCCCGCCGCGCCGCCCGCACCGACCCCATGCAAGCCCTCCGCACGGAATAACGCCCCGCGCCCCCGCGCATCGCGCGGCGAGTTGAAGCTGAAAGTTTAAGTTCCAGCCACCCCATCGCCGCCTGAGGTGGACGGCGACCTCCGTGTATGGACCGGAGACATGGGTGACACATGTACGGAGACATGGGTAACACTCCGGGCGCCGTCGGGAGGGCGAACAAGAAAATCTCGTCGGCAGCCGGACCTCCCAAAGACGGCGCTCGGAGATCCGTCCACCTCAAGACCCGCGATTTTCCTCTCATTCGTTTCGAGGGCTACGGGAGGGCCGTGCCCAGCCCCTTCCACATAAACTCCCACCCCAGGTTTTCTCCCTTCGCGCCTCCTTCCCGGTTCCATTCCCGCCGGTCCGTATCCGTGCCCATCCGTGTAATCCGTGGTTAAAAGATCGGCTCCTTCGCCGTCTTCCTTCGTGTTTCTTCGTGTCCATTCGTGGTGAAAAATCTTAGCTGACCCAAGCCAGAGCCCCCGTCCCCCGTCCCCCGTCCCCCGTCCCCCGTCCCCCGTCCCCCGTCCCCCGTCCCCCGTCCCCCGTCCCCCGTCCCCCGTCCCCCGTCCCCTGCGCTCTGCCCTCTGTCGCCTGTCGCCTGTCCCCTTGCCCCTGCCTTGTCCGCTTTCCCTCCCCGCGCCGTCTATACTAAAACCGCCCCACTCGCTCACCCATCGCCACCCGCCGCCCGCCCCCGATGACCGAAGACGCGCAACTCCTCCGCCGCTACGCTACCACCCGCTCTGAGGCGGCCTTCGCGGAATTCGTCCGGCGCAATCTTCCCCTCGTCTACTCCGCCGCCCTCCGCCGCCTCGGCGGCGACGCCCACCGCGCCGAAGATGTCGCGCAGCAGGTCTTCAGCGCCGTCGCCCGCGATGCCCGCCAGCTTTCCCAGCACACCGTCCTCGCCGGCTGGCTCCACGCCGCCACCCGTAATGCCGCCGTGGATACGATCCGCTCCGAGCAACGCCGCCGCCACCGCGAACAGGAGGCCCACCTCATGCATGAAATCTCCACCGACCCCGGCGCTTCCGCCGATTGGTCCCGCCTGCGCCCCCTCCTCGATCTCGCCCTCGACGAGCTCGGTCGCGACGACCGCGAGGCCGTGCTGCTCCGCTTTTTCCAAGGCCGCCCCTTCGCCGAGATCGGCCGCGCCCTCGATTTGAGCGAAGACGCCGCCCGCAAACGCGTCGAGCGCTCCCTCGATAAACTCCGCGCCGTCCTCCAGCGCCGCGGCGTCGCCTCCACCTCCTTCGCGCTCGCCGCCCTCCTCGGCACCGAAGCCATCGCCGCCACCCCCGCCGCCCTCGCCACCACCATCACCGGCGCCGCCCTCGCCAGCGGCACCGCCGCCACGAGCGCCGCCGCCTTTCTCGGTCTCACCAAGCTCCAGGCCGGCCTCGCCGCCGTCGTCCTCGCCGGCGGCACCGCGGGCCTCATCACGCAACAGGTCGCCCTCTCCTCCCTCCGCGAGCAAACCGCCGCCACCACTCAACAGGTCGCCCAGCTCACCGCCGCCAACACCGCCCTCGCCCGCACCCGCGATCAATCCGTCGCGGAGGTCGCCGCGCTCCGCGCCCAACTTGCCCTGCAGCAAACCCCGCCCCCCGCGCCTCGACCCTCCGCGCCCACCACCTCCACCGCGCGCCCGAGTTCGTCCCCCGCCACCACCTTCACGTCGCCCCCACCCGCCGCCTCCAGCACGCGCAACCCCACCTCGCCCGAATCCGCCAAACCCGCACAGCAACTCGCCAGCATGCGCCGGCGCTACGCCCCCATGTTCGCCCACCTCGGCCTCACCGCCGAGCAGGGCGAGCGCTTCATCGCCCTCAAGCTGCGCCAGTTCGAAATCAACCAAGATCTCCAAGACTCCGTCCGCGACCTCAACGTCCCGGGCAACGCCGCCAAGGTCGAAGCCCTGCGCGCCCAGTTCTCCGCACCCGTCACCCGCGAGCTCACCGAGCTCCTCGGCCCCGAGGGTATGAAATACTACGGCAAATTCGAGGGCTCCTCCTTCCAACGCCAAGTCGTCGTCGAGCCGCTCAACGACGCCCTCACCCGCGCCCACGCCCCGCTCACCGATGCCCAGATGGACCAACTCGTCCCCCTCGCCGCCGCCCACGACCACCCGTACCGCGCCAAGCCCACCGACATCTACACCACCAGCCAATTCGACTGGCCCGCCTTCGCTCGCCAAGCCGAGCCCCTCCTCACCCCCGCCCAACTCCCCGCCTTCCGCGCCCACATCGCCGACCGCCAGCACCAAGACTCCCGCGCAAAATAATTCCCCGACCC
Source organism: Opitutaceae bacterium (assembly GCA_965227745.1). Taxonomy (GTDB): domain Bacteria; phylum Verrucomicrobiota; class Verrucomicrobiia; order Opitutales; family Opitutaceae; genus GAS368. The sequence continues at coordinate 4,259,668 of OZ245769.1, forward strand.
CGCGCCCCAACACCTCCCTCCGCCCTCCATCGCGCGCCGTCTGTCTCCCGCCCCCTGTCTTCTGTCCTCTGCTTTCTGTCTCCTGTCTTCTGTCACCTGCCCCCTATTCCCCGTCGCCCCGCCATGCCCTTCACCCCTCGCACCCTCTTGCTCACCGCCGCAGTCGCGCTCGCTTTCGCCCTCCCGCTCACTCCCTCCGCGCACGCCGCCCCGCCCGCCCCCCCTGCTACGGAAGCCGAGCGCATGGCCGAGCGCTACGCCCCGATGTTCCGCCAACTCGGCTTCACCCGCGAGCAGGCGCAGCAATTCCTCGACCTCAAGCAGCAGCAGTTCGCCGTGAACCGCGAGGTCCAGGAGACCGCGCGCCGAAACAACTGGGCCGGCAATTCCGCTGAAGTCGCTCAATTGCGCCGCTCCCTCTCCGCCCCCATCCAGCAAGAGCTCAATTCGCTCCTCGGCCCCGACGGCCAGCGCATCTACCAGCGCTTCGAGGTCACGTCCTTCTATCGAGCGGTGTACGTCGCACCCGTCAGCCGCCTCTGCGAGCAAGCCTCCGTCCCGCTCTCCTACGCGCAGATCGAACAGCTCCTCGACATCATCCAGCAAAACGACCGCCAGGTCCGCCGCAAAGCGACCGATATCAGCACGGAGTCCGTGATGGATTGGCGCCAAGTCCTCGCCGATACCCGCGATGTCCTCACTCCCCAACAGCGCCAGCTCCTCATGGTCTACGTGGAACGAAAAGAGCAGCGCTGATCCTCGGCTCCCGTTCTCCGTCTAGCGCGTCCGCTTCGATCTCCCTCTTATCTTCGCGTCTCTTTGCGCCCCTATTTCCGCTCTGATCCGTGCCCATCCGCGTAATCCGTGGTTAAAAACTCTCTCCCTTCACGGCTTCGCTCCCGCGCCATGCCCCGCCCCGCCCCACTCCCCGCCGCCCTCCGCATCGCGGCTCCTGTCACCCGTCCTCTATCCCCCGTCGCCTGTCGTCTGCCCCCGGTCCTCCGCTGTCTGTCCCCTGTCTTCTGTCTTCTGTCGTCTGTCCTCTGCCCCCTCCTCCTCACCTACACCCTCTCCTCCCTCTCCTCCGCCGCCACCGCACGCCCCGCCGCCGCCGACACCTACACCCTCACGTCGCGCCTGCAGCTCGTGCCGCCCTTCGATCTCGCCGCGATGAACGACGATTTCCAAGAGGCCCGCGTGATCTCCACCGACGCCGGCACCTCCACCGTCGAAATCACCTACTATCCGCTCTATAAACCCACCGTCACCGAAAACCCCACCTGGCGTAAAGACTACGCCGGCATGACGGAATACCTTCGTCCCACGCCCTCGGAAAACTGGGACGACGCCATGCGCGCGGATCTCCTCGCCGAACTCAAGACCGCCGGCATCGACCCCGCTCAGCTCACCGATCGCGCCCTCGTCGAGCAGGTCTCGCGCTGGGCCATGCGCCGCTCCCGCTCCACCACTGCGTTTTCGATCTGGACCTTTCACTACGTCGATGGCGTCCCGCAGGTCTACCCGCCGCTCGCCGGCGCCTTCGAGCGCGAGCGCGCCAAAGCGGGCCAGACCCTCCAGCAGATGATCGATCAGGAAGTGCTCGGGAAATCCATGTTCTACGAAAAAGTCCGCGGCTCCTGCACGTCGTCCTCCGTTTATCTCACCACCATCTTCCGCGCCCTCGGCCTCCCCACGCGCATCGTCTTCTGCATTCCGCCGTTCGACGTCCGCGATAAAAAACAGGCCGAGCTCTTCTACGGCGCGATCCATCACCACCAAGTCCGTGAGACCGTCCGCCGCGCCCTCGACGGCATGAATGCCTTCGCCAACCACCTCTTCAACGAGGTCTACGTCGGCCACCGCTGGGTCCGCCTCAACTACTCCAATCTCAACCAGCCCATCCTCGACGCCCACTACTTCGGCCTCCTCACCCACATCTACACCGCGAGCGATCTCAGCCAGGTCCCCCTCGCGCAGACCTGGGGCATGCGCTACTTCCGCTACGCCGACTCCGGCCAGCCCCGCCTCTCCTCGTCCAATCCCTACCGCCTCCTCTCCGTGCGCGACGCCTTCGGGGCCAACGCCCATATCGAAAACCCTCCCGTCGCCCCGCCCCCCGAGCTCACCACCGCCACCATCGCCGCGCTGCTCCTGCCCGATTCTCCCCGGCTCCCGAAATTCGTCCGCGACGGCTTCGCTCGACCCGGCCGCCCCTGGCCCGATTTTCTCGTCTCCTACCTCGAATGGGTCCCCGGCGACCACCGCCAGATGAACGTCTTCCAGGAACGCGTCGGCCAGCACTTCCTCTTGCGCGCCCCCGCTTGCCCCGACCTCCACGCCCACCTCCTCGGCTGGCGCTTCAGCACCGGCGACGGCAGCTTCCAAGCCTACGCCGCCGAAATCGACCCCCCCGACCGCCCCGCCCTCGTCCCCGGCGCCGCCTACACCCTCACCCCCCTCAACATCAGCGACACCTACCGCTGGCAGCTCGCCCCCTCCCTCCAGCCCGTCGTCCTCAAGCCGTAACGCGGCCCGGAGATCGAAAACAGCTCGCTCGTTCTGAACTGTGGGAGGGGCTTTACGCCCCGACTGTTCGATTCTCGCCACTCATGTAGTTCGCGTGTTTCGCCAGCACCCGGCCCGTGGCTTTATCTGCGCCCATCCGCGTAATCCGCGGTAAAAATTCGTTTCGTCACCTCCCTCGCCCACGTCCCGCCCGCGCGCCCCGCGCGTATCAGCAATTCGCATACTTCCAGTTCCGCTGCTTCCCCTCGGCCAGCCACTCCATCGTCGTCAGCAGCCGCTTCTCGCGCGTCTCCTCACGCTTCGCCTCGGTGATCCACTCCACGTATTCGCGGCGGTGGCTCGGCGGAAAACTCTCCCACGTCGCCGCAGCCTTCTTGTTTTTCTTCAGCGCCGCCGCGAGATCATCCGGCGTTTCCACCGGCGGCTTGGGCTTCGGTTTCGGCCGCGCGCTCTCGCCCGACTCGTTGAGCTTCATCGCCGCTTTAATATAGCGGATCATCGCCGCCTCGCCCGGCAAATCCTCGAGACTCGTGATGCGGCCCATGCTCCCCATCGCCTGCTCCGCCTTGCCGCCATCGTCGCCGATCACCTTCACCATGCCCTTGTGCCAGAAGCCCAACGTGCAGTGCGCCTTAAACGCCGCCATCCCGCACAAGATTTTCCCCTGATACTGGAAATTCGGAAAACCCCACTTGATCGTCTCGACCACCTCCGGACACGCCCGGTGCACGAGCCCTCGCACCTGCGTCAATATCGGCCGGGCAAACGGCGCCGCCTTCGCAATATAATCATCCACGCGAGAGTCAGTCTGGGGCATGGACACTTGTCCTAAACTCCCAACCTCCCCCGCGCCAGCCGATTTCTCCTCCGTATCCGTGCCCATCCGTGCAATCCGTGGTTAAAACGGAACGGTTTTTCATTCGTGTCTCTTCGTGTCGATTCGTGGTTAAAACCCGCCTGCCTCACGCCCCACGCTTTCGTGTGTTTCGTGTATTTCGTGGTTCCTCCTCCGTCCTTTCTCCCCCAGCCTCGTGACTCCCATGACTTACCCCTTCCGTCGTGTCGGCCTGGCGCGTGTTGCCGCCCTCCTGCTCTCCCTGCTCGCCTCCACGCGAGCCCTCACCGCCGCCGAAACGCCACCCGCAGCCACCGCGCCCCGTCCCCCCGAAAAGCTCGTCGCCGAACTCTGCTCGAATTGCCACGGCCGCCAGCTCACCGGTATCCCCGCGCCCAATCTCCTCGACTGGTTCTGGATTCACGGCGGCCGCGACGAGGAAGTCCTCCGCAGCATACGCAACGGCTACCCCGACGCCGGCATGCCCGGCTTCGCCGGCATTCTCTCGGATGCAGAGATGCGCGGCCTCCTCAGCTTTATCCGCACGCAGTCCCGCGCCTTCGATCGCGGCGAGATCACCCTGCCCGTCCCGCCCGCCGAGATGATCGTGCGCAGCGAGAAGCACACGTTTAAAATCGAAACCCTCTTCTCCGGCCTCGATCACCCGTGGGGCCTCCAGTTTCTGCCCGACGGCACGATGCTCTTCACTGAGCGCGCCGGCCGCCTCCGCATCGTTAAAAACGGCGTGCTCGACCCCAAGCCCATCGCGGGCCTGCCGCAAATCTACGTGAAGCAGGACGGCGGCCTCCTCGATATTACCGCCCACCCCGACTACGCGAAAAACGGCTGGCTCTACCTCGCCTACACCGAGACCGGCGAAGCCCCGCAATCCTCGGGCACCGTCATCATCCGCGGAAAGATCCGCGATGGCCGCTGGGTCGATCAGGAGACGCTCTTCCGCGCCGAGCAAAAGTTCTACACCGTGCGCGACACCTCGCACTACGGTTGCCGTTTCTATTGGGACCCCACGGGCCACCTTTTCTTCACCATCGGCGACCGCGGTCGCCCCGAGGATGCGCAATTGCTCACCAGCCCTCTCGGCAAAATCCACCGCGTTAACGCCGACGGCACCATCCCCGCCGATAATCCCTTTGTGAAAACCCCCGGCGCGCTCGGCTCCATCTGGAGCTACGGCCACCGCCACCCGCAGGGACTCTTCTACCACCCCGTCACCGGCCGCCTCTGGGAAACCGAGCACGGCCCCACCGGCGGCGACGAGGTCAACGTCATCACCCCCGGACACAACTACGGCTGGCCCATCGTCTCCGCCGGCACCGATCCGATCCGCAAATTCGAGTCCGCCCACGAGGGCATGGATTCGCCCCTCGCCACGTGGACACCTTCCATCGCGCCCTCCGGCATCGAGTTTTGCACCAGCCCGAAATTCCCGCGCTGGAAAAACAGCCTCCTCATCACCGCCCTCGGCGGCCAGCAGATCGTCCGCCTCGAGACCGACGGCGATCGCGTCACGCATCAGGAAATCCTCTTCAAGGAAGTCGGCCGCGTCCGCGACATCACCACCGGCCCCGATGGCCTGCTCTACGTCGCCTTCGACGGCCCGTACCGCATCGCGCGCATCTCGCCGATGCCCGACGACACCTCCGCCACCTCGCTCGTCGCACTGCCCGCCACCACGACCGGCTCATCCGCCATCGCTTCCTCCACGTCCGCGCCAACGTCCAGCACCAGCGCGCCGGCCACGATCGCCACCAACGCCTATTCTTCCAAGACCCCCGGCGTCACCCGCGCGATTTTCGGCCGCTCGCCCGAAGGCGTCGAAGTCGAGTCCTACACGCTCACCAACCGCCACGGCTATAGCGCCAAGATCCTCACCACCGGCGCCATCATCGCCGAGCTCAACGTCCCCGGCCGCGACGGTAAACTCGTCAACGTCGTGCGCGACGTCGCCCCCACGCCCGAGGGCTTCACGCGCGGTTTCCCGCAGGCCGCCGCCGTCTTCGGCCGCTTCGCCAACCGCATCGCCGGTGCCAAATTCACCCTCGATGGCCGCGAGTACACCCTCGCCGCCAACAACCGGCCCAACCACATCCACGGCGGCCCCAATAATTTCAGCCGCAAAAACTGGACCGCCACCACCACCCCCGGCACCGCCGCCGTCACCCTCACCTACGTGAGCATCGACGGTGAGGAAGGCTACCCGGGCAAGATGACGACCACGCTCCGCTACACCCTCACTGACGACGACGCCCTCCGCCTCGAGTACTCCGCCGTCACCGACGCCCCCACGATCCTCAACCTCACCAACCACGCCTATTTCAACCTCGCCGGCTCCGGCGACGTGCTCGACCACGAAGTCACCTTCAACGCCGATCGCTACACCGTCGTCGACTCCGCCCTCATCCCCACCGGCGAGATCCGCAGCGTCACCGGCACGCCCCTCGATTTCACCACGCCCACGCCCCTCGGCGCCCGCGCCGCACAGCTCGGCACCAGCCGCCGCTACGATCACAACTTCGTCATCAACCGCCCCGCCGGCGACGACACCCTCCGCCTCGCCGCCCGCGTCGCCGAAAAATCCTCCGGCCGCGTCATGGAAACCTGGACCACCCAGCCCGGCGTCCAGCTCTACACCAGCCCCCTCGGCGATAAACCCGTCACCGACCAGCGCGGCTTCTTCTGCCTCGAGACCCAGCACTACCCCGACTCCATCCACCAGCCGAGCTTCCCCACCGTCATCCTCCGCCCCGGCGAAACCTTCCGCGCCACCACCGAATTCCGCTTCTCGGTGAAGTGAGTTGGGATCAGGTGCGAAGCAAAGTCCGAGGTGGACGGCGATCTCCGAGCGCCGTCGGGAGGGCGAACCTCAAAATCAAAGCGGCAGCCGCTCTCCGCCAAAGAGACGACCCACGCCCCCGCCACCACCCACCCGCTCAGCACGACCCCGCGCTTCCCCACCACGCCTCCGGAACTTCGTCCGTCGCCGCCCGCGAAACGCGCACAAACTCCTTCGCTTCCCTGTATCGAAATAATCGATACACTACCTCGCCTTCTGCCCGCCCCACCTCCCCGCCACGCCACCTCCGAGGGTAGGGTCCGACCTCCGGGCGGACCGTCAGGACATCCCTTATCGCCTCACCGCCGCGTCCGCCCACGCCCCGGCTCCTTCCACCCGTCGCGCCCGCTTCACCCGCCGCCATCTCCCTTCGTCTGTGGGATATATTTCGTGAGCCCGCCCTTCCTTCGCGTCACCTTCGCGCCTTCGCGCTTGATCTCACCAGCCCCGAACCCCCATCCAGCCCCCAACCACCCATCCCCCGCCCCCCACCCCCCCTCCGCGATTTCCCCATCTCGATCCGCGCCCATCCGCGCCTTCCGCGGCAAAAAAACGGCCCATCTGTCTTCATTCGCATTCCATCATGCCCCATCGCCTTCCCCTCGTATCCCTTCATGTCCATTCGCGGCAAAGACCCCGCGCTTCACCTGCGCCGTTGACGCCCCCGCCCGCTAACCAATCCTCACCCCATGAGCACTTCTTCGCGCTACGACGACGAGATCGTCATCTCCTGGCCTGAGCTGCATCGCGATGCGCGCTACCTCTCGCAAGAGCTGCACGCCCTCGGTGCCTGGCGCGGGATCATCGCGATCACCCGCGGCGGCCTCGTGCCCGCCGCGCTCGTCGCGCGCGAACTCGAGATCCGCCTCATCGATACCGTCTGCGTCTCCAGCTACGGTGCCGGCACCGGCGGCGGGGCCGAGCAGGAGCAAAGCGGGCTCGTCGTGCTCAAACGCGCCGCCGGCGACGGCGACGGCGATGGCGAGGGCTTCCTCCTCATCGACGACCTCGTCGACACCGGCAAGACCGCCCAAGTCGTCCGCCAGATGCTCCCCAAGGCCCACTTCGCCACCCTCTACGCCAAGCCCGCCGGCCGCCCCTTCGTCGATACCTGCATCAAGGAGTTCAAGCAGAACAAGTGGATCTTCTTCCCCTGGGACATCGAGTACCGCTTCGCGAAACCCATCCGCGACAGCGGCCGCGTCTCCAGCGCGAAACTCTAAACCACCCGCCCAGCGATAGCCGCGCTTCTTTCTCTTTCCTCTTTATCTTTCTCTTTCGTCAGGCCCGACCGCAGATTTTTAAAGCACGCCCATCCGTGTAATCCGCGGGAAAAATTACCTCCGCTCTCTCCTCCCCCGCCCCATCGTCTGTCCTCAGTTTCTTCTGCCCACTGTCTTCTGTCGCCTGTCGTCTGTCTTCTGTCCTCTGTCCTCTCACCTCCTTACTCCATCCTCCGTCCCTTTCTCCGCATCCCCGCCGCCCCTTCGCACGTTGCACTAAGCGTTCCCTCTCCCTCCACGCTCCACCTCTCCTCCTCGTGAAACATCTCCTCCTCCTCGCCGCCGTGCTCGCCACCGCCCTCACCACCCTCCGCGCCGCCGCCCCCTACGACATCTCCGTCCAGACCATCGACGGCGAGGCCACCAAGCTCGACGCCTACCGCGGCAAAGTCCTCCTCATCGTCAACGTCGCCTCCGCCTGCGGCTACACCCCGCAATACGAAGGCCTCCAGGCCCTCTACGCCAAATACCGCGACCAGGGTCTCGTCGTCCTCGGCTTTCCGTGCAACCAATTCGGCGCGCAGGAATCCGGCAGCAACGCCGAGATCAAGACCTTCTGCTCGACGAAATTCCACGTTACGTTCCCGATGTTCGAGAAGATCGAGGTCAACGGCCCCAAGCGCCACCCGCTCTACACCTACCTGGCTGGCAAGGAGTCGCCCTTCCCCGGCAACATCAAGTGGAACTTCAACAAGTTCCTCGTCGGCAAAGACGGCAAGATCCTCGCCCGCTTCGATTCCGACGTGGAGCCCGACGCCCCCGAGCTCGCCGCCGCGCTCAAGGCCGCCCTCGCGGCCAAGTAATTCCCCTGCGCCATGGCCGCGCGTCCGCCCGTCCGTAGTGCCGCGCCCGCCGTCCCCGCGCCGACCGCCTCCCCTCTTTCGGAGGCGGTCGCGCTGCGCACTCCGTGGCTCGCGGCCGCGCTCCTCGTCGTCGCCGGCCTCCTCGCCTTCGCGAATACCTTCTCCGTCCCGCTCCACCTCGACGACACCCCGACGCTGCTGACGAATCCCTCGATCCGTCGCCTCGCCACCGCCCTCGCCCCGCCCGACTCCGCCCCCACCGGCGGTCGCCCGCTCCTCAATCTTTCCTTCGCGCTCAACTACACCGTCGGCGGCCCCGCCGTGGCCGGCTACCACGCCGTCAATCTCGCGATCCACCTCCTCGCGGGCCTCGTCCTCTTCGGCGTCCTCCGCCGCACCCTGCTCACGCCCGCGCTGCGCCCGCGCTTTGCCCCGCATGCCGACTGGCTCGCCGCCGTCATCGCGCTTCTCTGGCTCGTCCATCCCGTCCAGACGTCCGCCGTCACCTACCTCTCCCAGCGCGCCGAGGCCCTCATGGGTCTCTGCTACCTCGCCACCCTCTACGCCATCCTCCGCGCCACCGCGTCACCGTATCCAAAAATGTGGTACGCCATCGCCTGGTTCGCCTGCCTCGCCGGCATGGCCACCAAGGAGGTCATGGTCACCGCCCCCGTCGTCGCCCTCTTGTTCGACCGCACGTTCCTCGCCGCCTCGTGGCGCGAGGTCTGGTCGCGGCGCGCCCTCCTCTACGTCGGTCTCGCCGCCTCGTGGCTCCTCCTCGCCGCCCTCATGCTCGGCTCCCACGTCTCCGACCGCGGCGTCGGCTTCGGCTCCGGCTACACCGCGTGGTCCTACGCGCTTATCGAGACGCGCGCTCTCGCCCACTACCTCGGCATCGCTTTCTGGCCCGCCGGCCTCGTCTTCGATTTCGGTCACGACATCGCCCCGCCATCCGGCATCACGGCCGTCCTCCTCGCGAGTTTCGTCGCCACCCTCCTCGCGCTCACCGTTGCCGCGTGGCGAAGCTGGCCCGCCGCCGCGTTCGCCGGCACCGCGTTCTTCGTCCTGCTCGCGCCAACTTCCTCCGTCATCCCCGTCGTCGCTCAGCCCATCGCCGAGAGCCGCCTGTATCTGCCGCTCGCCCCGCTCGTCGCCCTCGCCGTCGCCGCGCTCTACCTGAAGCTCGGCCGCCCCGCCCTCTTCGTCACCGCCACGCTCGCCGTCGCCGCCACGGTCGCGACGTTCCAGCGCAACGCCGTCTATCGCACCGAGCTCTCCCTCTGGACCGACACCGTCGCGAAAAACCCCGGCAGCTCCCGCGCGCACAACTACTACGGCCTCGCCCTCGCCGCCGATCCCGCGCGCCTCGCCGAGGCCATCCCGCACTACGAGCGCGCCCTCGAAATCCGCCCCGATTTCCCCGAGGCTCACAACAATCTCGCCAACGCCCTCGCCCAAATCCCCGCCCGCCGCGCCGAGGCCCTGTCCCACTACGAAGCCGCCCTGCGCGCCCGCCCCGGCTACGCCGAGGTCGAGACCAACCTCGCCAATCTCCTCGCCGATCTCCCCGGCCGCCTGCCCGACGCCCTCGCGCACTACGCCAGCGCCGCGCGCCTCCTCCCCGACTCCGCGATCATCCACCAAAACTACGGCCACGCCCTCGCGCGCAGCGGCCAGTTCGACGCCGCCGTCGTCCACTTGGAAACCGCCCTCCGTCTCTCACCCGACTACGCCAAAGCCCACACCACACTCGCCAACGTCCTCGCCGCCACCGGCCGCGAGTCCGCCGCCCTCCCCCACTACGAAGCCGCCCTCCGCCTCACCCCCGACTCCGCCCCCGCCCACAACAGCCTCGCGAATCTCCTCGCGCAAAACCCCGCCACCCTCCCCCGCGCCATCTCCCTCTACGAAACCGCCCTCCGCCTGCAGCCCGACTACCTCGAAGCCCACTACAACCTCGCTAAGGCCCTCCTCCCCCTCCCCGGCCGCCAAGCCGAAGCCCGCGCCCACCTCGAACTCATCCTCCGCACCCGCCCCGACCTCACCCCCGCCCGCGAACTGCTCGACCGCATTCCGCCCGCGCCTTAATTAATTTTCAGCTGCCGGCTGATTTGCTGGCGAGATCGCCCCCACTACAGCCCGCGTGCGTGGATGTTCATAAACGTCCCGCCGGTCGGCGTCGCTTCCAGCCCAAAGGCCCCGCGGGCCGGCGCTCCGTCCGGTAACGTTAAAGTCTGCACTGTGCTCACCTCACTCGGCGCGGGCTCCTCGCGCCGCACGCGAATCTCGGTCCCGCGTACGGTGATCGTAAAGCGGCTGAACTTTCCGCCCGCCGCGCCGGTCAGGGGGATCGTCGCCCCGCGAAATCTTACCGCCGCCTCGGCCGCACTTCTTCCTGCGGCCGTCTTCGGCGGCTGAAAATCCACGATAAATTCCGCGTCGGCGAAGTCCGTTTCCGTCACCAGCATCTCCGTCATGCCCTCGGTGGAGCCGCGCGGTGCCAGCACCAGTTTCTCCCCGACAACCGACCAGCGTCGCGCCGTCGCTTCGTTCGTGCGCCACCCGCGCAGATCGACCGAGTTGAATAGCGCGCGCCAGCCCGGATCGACGGGCGCACTATTGCTCTCGTTCGCTCCGGTGGGCGGCAGTTCTTTGATCCGCAAGTTGCGAAATTCCACCGGCGCCCCCTCCGACTCGAGGGCGAGGTAGCCTTTGCGATAGTTCGTGTTGTCGCCGCCGCTGACTTCCTTGCCATTTACGTGCAGCCGCAGCGTCCCGTTGTGGGCGACGATGCGGTAGTGATTCCACTCCGGCGATGGCTTGCTGCGCTCCTCCGTCGGAAAACTACGTTTCCCGTTCGTTTTTCCAACATACGTCATCGTCGCCCCGTGGATCGCAAACACATCGCCGTGCACGGTAAACCAGTCCGCCTTTTTCCCGTTCTTCTTCTCGAAATCCTCCGCATAACCGTGGTCGAGGATCTGCACCTCGATGCCGCGCAGAAACGGTACACCGGGCGCATTGATCGGCGTGCCCCAGACGAAGAAGCCGGAATTGCCGCTGCGCTCGAGATGACGCCACTCCAGCTCCGCGATGAAGTTTTCGTATTGCCGCTCGGTGCGCAGCCCGCCGGTTGGTTTGCCCGTCGTGTAGATTTTTCCGTCGCGCACGCCCCACGACTCGGGGGCGCAATTGATATTGGTCCAACCCGTGAGATCGCGCCCATTGAAGAGCGGCACGAAACCGTCGGCCTCCGGCTTGGCGACGTCAGCAGCGAACGCCGCCGCGACTAGGGCCACGGACGCGTAGAGCGTTAAAGCGAAACGGTTTTTCATGGGGAGTTGGGTTCTTGAAATGTCCAGGCGATTTTTCCCGCTTGCTCCGACGCGACGGCCACGCGTCCGCGCAGACTTTGCTCTCCGGCGGCGGTCGTCACTTTCATCACGCCGCCCGCTGGATCCGACATTACATAGTCGGTGCCCACCGCTGTCTCGACGACCAGCACCCCCGGTGACCGCTGCGTGACCGCCCGTACAAAGGGCTGCTTCCCCGCATAGCCCTCGAATGCCGCTACAAACAGCTTTCGCCCCTCGCCCACCGTGCGGCGCACTATGTAGGGCACCGTCGCGCCGATATCCGAGTTCCGCCAATCGCGCTGGCCCCAGCCATCGGCGATCCACGCGCGCTCGCCGGGCTGGCTCACATTCCACGCGACACAGGTCAGGTCGTCGCCCGCCTTCCAAGTCGCACGCCACACGTCGACGCCTGCGCCAGCCGCGCCGATCTCCCGCACATTCGAGAAATCGTAGAGCTTCATCGCCGCCACCGCGGCCTTTGTCCCCGCAACCGTGGTCGCACCGGCGGTACTACGATCCAAAATTTCCGCCGTCTTCGCCGCAGCGTGGTACACAAAATCCTGGGTGCGCCCGCCTTCGACGCGGAAGAAGTCGACGGCATAGCTCCGACCTTCGCCGTGGTCGATGAGCACCGCCGTCCGGCGATATTCGCTGGTCTCGGCGTACGCGGCTGAGGTCGCTTCCATCACTTTTACGTGCTCGCTGCTGCGGAAAAAGACTACGTCACCGCCGCGTTCCTTGGTGCGCTGGTCTTTCTCGTCGATGACGACGGTGTTGTGCGCGACCGTGCGCGCGGTCTGGTGCTTGCGGGGGTGATCCCAGAGATAGCCGAGGTCGGACAGCAGCTCGTGGCCGTTTTTCCAGTAATAGAGATTGAGACTGTCTTCGTGATGGTGGGTGCCCCACCGGCTCGCGTTGAGGAGCAGCAGGCTCTCGCGTCCATCGGTGCCGGTCCGCATGTGGCCGATGCGCAAATCGGGCGGGCAAAAATCCGGCAGCGCGATGCGCGGCGCGGCTTTCTTTTCCAGGTCGGGCTCGCGATAGTAGAGCGCGAGGGGCGCGTAGCCCTTGGCCAGATCGTCCCCGCCGCTCTCTTTCAACAGGGCGAGATAGGCCGGTCGCTCGGGATAGTTGGCCGCCATGAGCTCAACGAAGTTCGCCCCCAGTCGCGTCGATCGGTACGAGTCGGCGTAAGGGGGAAACGCCAGGTCGCCCTGCTGGCCGTTAAACGCATTTTCCCACACGCGCTCGTAGGCTGTGCCGTGGTAGAGATCGACCGCCACGCGGCGCTGGCCGTCGGGCGCGCGGTAGTCTGCGGGTTCGCTATACCCGCGCAGGGCCTGCGGCATGTCCCAGATATTGCCGAGCGTCATCGTCGCATAGCCCGGCGATTCCGAGGTCGTGCCATCCGGCAAAAACCAGCCGTCGATCGTCTGTTGAAATCCATCCCACCCAAAACGCACGAGACCCGGGTGGCCCACGCACAGTCCTACCAGTGCCGCCGCGGTGCGATTCCCGACCGATTTGTTGTTGATCAAGGTATCACTCACGAGGAGCAGCGTGCTCTCGAGTAACAGGTCGCGCTCGATCAACCGGCGCTCGGCGTCCGTGTACAGAGGCGTCCCATCCGGAAGCTTCGCCGTGCACGTGAAATCATAGGCCTCGACCACGCGGCGCACGAAGCCCGACTCCTGCCCCACCCCGCTCGCTCGCCCGGCCGTCCAGTAGCCCGTGTGCAGCCGGCGGTCGGGCACATTGGGCGGCACGCAGAGCTCCGGCTCTGGCAGCCGGTTGATAAACTGCGCCGCCAGCCGCGGATCCATGTCGGCGTATTCCCCGTAACCGCAATGCACGAGCCAGCGCGGGTAACACGCCGCGAAGCGGAGCAATATCGCCCGCACGCCCCGCGCCGCTTCGAGATCACCGGTCAATAAATGCGTCTCGGCCAGCGTGCGCGCCACGCCCGCCATGTACGCAACTTTTTGCGCGCGAATATTCGCCGTGAAGCTCGGCCGGCCCGTCGGGTAGGTAAAAATGACAAATGGCTCGCCGCCGTAAAACGTCAGCGTCTGCGGCGTGCCCCACTTCGTCTGGAGGACGACGCTCTCGGGATATTTTTCGTGGGGAAACACCGTGTGGCACACCTCGCAGGTAAGCTGGTCGGGAGCCGACTCTTTCCAGCTCCACTGGCCGTGCGGATGCACCGGCTTGCCGTGGTCGCGACACGCCGGGCACGGCGTAAACTTCACGTCGCCGGGCGTCGTCTCCGGAATCATCTTCTGCAAATACTCAGGCGTCAGCTTGCCGAGATTGGCCCGCGTGCCCCGCTGGAGCGCGGCGAGATGCGCCTTCGCCCACGCGTAGCGCTGCAAGTTCTCACGCGCCCGCGCGACATCCGAGGGCTTGAATGCCCCGCTGGGGTGCTCCACCCCGCCCCGAAATTTTTCCCAATCGCTCCAATCGAAAAGTGGCAGCGACTCGGCCGCGCCAAGCCGGGCCAGCGCGCCGACCAATGCGCAAACAGCGAGGAAAACTCTCAAGGGGGTGCGGTACGACATGGAGCCAAAGACGAATGCCAACCCTGGGCGTTGCACCCGAGCGTTGCACGCGCAAAGCCCGCGCTCAATTGGCGCCCAACAGCCGGAGGAACTGCCGGAGCTTTAGAGCAGATTAATTTAAACCGTGGCCGAAAAAATGAATCGCCGGCGGTGGGTTGCGACCTTGCTTCGCAACTACGCACAGCCGAAGCGCGGGGCGTGGCTCGAAATTGTTGCGACGCAAGGTCGCAACCCACCGTGGCTATAAATTTACTCAAAACGCCCTAGCAGTGGCGCTTCCCTGCTAGCACTTCCGCGTTCACCGCTCCCGGGATTTTCATTCTCCCACTCCATGGATTTCCCCGACCTCTCACCCGCTTTATTTACCGCCCACCCCCGCAGGCCCCGCCGCGGCTTTGACCCGCCATGAGGCGGCTTCGTCGGGGCGGCCGGCGGTGGTGTAATATTCGACGAAATACTCCGCGGCCTCGGTGAAAGTTTTTTGGCGAAAGAGGGGCGGGATGTGCTGCTCGTCTTGCTTGAGTCCGTCGTAGCCGGCACGCAGCAGCGGCTCGGCTTCCGCGAAGCGGCCGAGTCGCGTGAGCGCGAGGCCGAGCTGGCTCCGCACCAACGCCGTCGGCCAGGCCTCGGGATGGGTTTGTTCGTGCAACGGTAAAGTCGCGCGCAAGATCCGCTCGGCCGTGGCGGGGTCGCCGGCCCGCAGGTGGCTGTGGGCGAGCAGGCGATCCGTATCGAGCGTGTCGGGATGCTTGTCGCCGAGAGTCCGGCGGCGCAGCTCGAGCACGCGGTTGAACAATTCGATGGCGGCGGGTTGCTGGCCGTCGTCGCTGTAGGTGCTCGCGAGCTGATGCATCACGGCGAGCGTGTCGGCGTGTTCGGCGCCCAATTGCTCGGTGCGCTTGTCCTGAATATCGCGGAAGAGCCGGATCGCCTCCGCGTAGCGGCCCTGCTCGCGGAGGAGTCCGGCAAAGGTGACTTGCGTGGAAAGCGTCTGCGCGTGCTTCGGGCCGAGTTCCCGGATGCGGCCGGCGAGCACGGTCTCCACCAGCGCGGTCGCCTCGGGGATGCGGCGCTGGCGCAGGTACCACACCGAGAGCGAATTCATCATGTTGAGCGTGATGGGATGACTCGGGCCGAGGGCCTGCTTCGCGTGGACGATGCCGTCTTCGAGCAACGCGACGGCCGGGCCAAACTCATTGAGACGGCCATGGATGCTGGCGAGGCTGGTGATGGCCGTGAGCGTGACCCGGGAGTCGGGGCCGAGTTTGGTGCGCGCGCGCTCGAGCACCTCGGTGGCGATCGACTTGGCCTCCGGCAGGCGCACGAGCCGCGTGAGTACGACCGCGAGGCCGCTGAGGGTGTTGATCGTCGTGGGATGATCGACGCCGAGCACGCGGGCCTGGCGCGCGGCGGTGTCGCGGAACATCGGCTCCGCCTCGGCGAGCTTGCCTTCGTAAACGAGGATCGCGGCCAGATCATTCTGAATGTTCAGCGTGATGGGATCGTCCGGCCCGAGGCGACGGAGCTGGATGGCCAGCACGCGCCGCTTGATCGCCTCCGCCTCCGCCGAGCGACGGAGACCGGAGAGCGCGGAGCCGAGCTGGTCCTCAAGGTGCAGCGTCGTCGGATCCTCGGCGCCGAGCTGCGTGCGCGCGAGGGCGAGGGCCCGGGTGAGCTGATCGTAAGCGATTTGGTAGGCGCCGATCGCGTGGTAGGTGGTGCCGAGCGTGTCGCGCAGCGCGAGCTCGACGTCGGGCTGGTCGCCGAAACGCCGGTCGAGCGCCGCCGCCGAGCGATCGAGCACGGTGCGAAGTTTCACGTCGGGATCGGTCTGCTGGTCCGGGGAGGCTTGGGCGAGCAGGTCGTCCTTGAGGAAATTGAGCACGGCCGTTGCCTGGCGCAGCGCGCTGGCGGCTCGCGCGGCCTCGGCATCGGCGCGGAGGCGTTCGCGATTGATCAGCACGGCCGCCGTCAACGAGCCGGCCGCAAGGAGAAACGACAGCACCCACGTGGCCGCGAGCGCGGGCCGGCGGCGCGCCCAGCGGAGTAATTGATTCCCCGGCGAGACCGGGCGGGCCTCGATGGATTCACCGGCGAGAAACCGCCGCAAATCCTCGGCGAGGGCGGCGGCGGTGGCGTAGCGATTGGCGGGCTCGAACTCGAGGCACTTGGCGCAAATCGTCGCGAGGTCGCGCGGCACCTGCGGCGCGAGCAGGCGGAGATCCGGGGTGTCGCCGCGCGCGAGGAGCCCGGGCAGTTCCGCCGGCGAAGCGCCCGCAAAGGGCGTGCGCCCGGTGAGCATTTCGTGGAGGATGACGCCGAGCGAATAGAGGTCGGAGGGCACGCCCTGCGCCGCGCTGCCGCGACTCAGCGCCTCGGGCGCGAGGTAGTGCGGGGTGCCGAGGACCGCCGTCCGCGCGGTGAGTCCGCCGCTGTTGTCGAGCTCGGCCGCGAGCCCGAAATCGGCGACGTGCGGCGTCTCGCCGGAGAGCAGGATATTCGAAGGCTTGAGATCGCGATGGAGCACCCCGGCGGCGTGACTGTACGCGATGGCCTCGACCACGCCGTGGAGGAGCTTCGCCGCCTCGCGCGGCGTAAAGGGCTGCGTGCGCAACCGGCGCGCGAGATCGCCCTCCTCGTAATAATCCATCGAGAAATACGCGTGGCCGCGGTCGCGCCCGGCATCGTGGACGGCGACGATATTCGGGTGACTCAGTCGCGCGATCGTGCGCGCCTCGCGGAGGAAACGCATCTCCAGATCGGAAATCGCGCTGCCACCCGAGGGGATGACCTTGAGCGCGGTGATGCGGCCGAGCTGGGAGTGTTGCGCGAGGTACACGACACCCATGCCGCCGTGCCCGAGCTCGCTGATGATCGCGTACGGCCCGATGCGGCGCGGTCCCTCAAAGGCCTCCGCCAGCGGGATCGGCGGCGTCGACCCAGGCCGGTCGGCCATCGTCTGCGAAAAAATCTGCGCCCCCGCACAGCGCACGCAGACGCCGGTGCTGTCAAAGATGTGCGCCGAAGCCCGGCCGCATTTAGGGCAACTGACCGGCGCGGGCGGCGGAGTGAGGGAATTCACGGGAGAGGGGGCGCTCAGCGCCGGAAGACTCGGAGCAAATGCTGCAGTTCCTGCTCGGCGTCATCGGGATTTTCCAGCGTGGCCGACACCTCGAGTTTAACGAGTTCCGCGAGCCGGCGCGTCAGGCGATGGAGCCACACCGCCGCAGTCGCCCGGGAGGTATTGAGCGCGACGGCGACGCGCTCGTAATCCCCCGGGCTCGGCGAGGAGTGGAGCAGCGGGCGCAGCGCATTAAAGACCGCGCTGCGACCGGCGGCGCGTTGCTCGGCCTCGAGCCGGCGCATCGCCGTGCCGAGCAGCGTCACCGCCCAAGAGAGTTCGTAGGCTTCACTCGGGTCCAGTTGCCCGTGATCGACCGCCGCGTATTCCCGCTCGGTATCGAGCCCCGAGAGATCAACAAACGTGAACTGCCCGCCGCGTTTGTGCGCCTGGTTATGCGTGCGCTCGTGGCTCACGAATTGGCGGAGCGCGCTGACGAGAAAGCCGCGAAACCGTCCGCGCTCCGGATCCGGCCGGTCAAAAAAATCGCTGGCGAGGAGATGCGCGAAAAACGCCTGCGTCGTATCCTCCGCGTCGGCTGGCGAGTGCCCGCGTCGACGCAAGAAACTGTAAACCGGCGGCCAGTAAGTGCGGCACAATCCCTCGAGCGCCTCGCGCCGCCGGAGTTGATCGGAGCGAGCGTCACGCACCAAGCTCCACTGCGTCGAGAGGAAGGCTCCCTCGGGGCGCGGAAGTGGAAGAGGATGCGCGCCGGAGTCGACCATGGCCGTGGTTATGCCGCAGGGCGAGGGAGGCGGCAAATAGGAAATGCCGGGCGCTAGGGCCGAGGATCACCAAAAAACGGCCCTACTCCCTAGGGCTGTGTGGCATCGTGCATCGGAAAAGCGTCCTCCCCGCCCGCCGCTCGTTTTGGAATGGGCCCACTGGGATTTGAACCCAGAACCAAAGGATTATGCTTACCACTTCGGCTTTCGCCGCGCCGGGGAGTTTGATTTCCCGGCTGCGTGGTCTGGACCATGCCTTCGCCGTGGCGAGCTACGGGGGTTGAGTCCCGTGGCTGGCGGTAGGCGGGTGATTATGGTCTCTACACCTTCCCGCGATTGCGCGCGGGCTTGGCTCGGCGTTGGGTCGCCTCTCGCGAGGCAGGCCGTTCACCGAATTTACACCTGACAAGCGGCGAGTTTCCCCGCCGCCGACCCGATACTTGAGTCCTCTGCTCTAACCGTTGAGCTATAGGCCCGAATTTCCAAAGAACGCCGCGAGCGTGCGAAGCCTCGCCCCGTTTCACAATCGCAATTCTTCGTCCGCTCGCGGCCGGTTTGTCGTGGCGAGGAGTCGCGTGGCGGCGACTCGGCCATCCGTCTGAGTCACCCACCTCCGAGCGGGCCGGACCCGTCCACGGGCCCTCAACGCCACTCCCCTCCTGTGCCCGCTCGCGGCTCCGTGTTACCGCCCATCCGCGCTTCGCACACGCGATGTTGCCACGATGTCACGCGGCGCTAAGCCTCCTCTCGCTCGCTCAATTTCCCACCGTCCCCGCATGTCCCGCTTCAGCATCTTCATCGACTATGCCCTCTGGCCGGGCCTGATGCTCGTGTCGTGCCTCGCGCTCGGCCTCGGCATGGCCCACGGGCACGGCCCGCTCGCCTTCAACATCGCGTACCTCTCTCTCGCTGCGACTTTGTTTGTCTTGGAAAAAGTGCGGCCGCACGAGGACGAGTGGCTGGAGTCGGACGGACAGGAAATCCCCGATCTCGCGCACACGCTCTTCACGAAAATCGCGGTGCAAGTGCTCGTGGTCTCGCTCACGAATTTCGGCATCGCCAAGGGCCTCGGCGGACGCGCAGAGGGCGGCTTCTGGCCGGGCGACTGGCCGATGGCTCTCCAAGTCGCGCTCGGCCTCGTCGTCGCGGAGCTCGGCCTCTACTGGGCGCACCGCATCGCGCATGAATGGCTGCCGCTCTGGAAATTTCACGCCGTCCACCACAGCTCCACGAAGCTGTGGTTTTTCAACACGGGACGGTTTCACTTCATCGATACGCTCAAGAGCATGCTCTTCACCGCGCCGCTCGTGATGCTCGTCGGCGCCCCGGGCGATGTGATCGTGTGGGTCAGCGGCATCACCGCCTTCATCGGCATCCTCACGCACAGCAACATCCAGATGCGCTTCGGCTGGATCAATTTCGTCTTCAACACCCCGGGCCTCCACCGCTGGCACCACAGCATGGATCTCCGCGAGGGAAATAAGAACTACGGGGAAAATATCGTCCTGTGGGATTTGATCTTTGGCACTTTTTACGACGATTCCCGCCGCCGCCCGCCCGCCGAGATCGGCATCAAGGAAGCCATGCCCGCCAGCTTCTTCGGCCAGATGATCGCCCCTTTTGCGTGGAAGCGATACCAGCAGAAAGTGCAGTCTGGCGCCGCGCACCGCACCGTCGCTTCCGTCGCCGCCCGCCAGACTCGCCGGGCCGCCGAGCAAGCCAAAGCCGACGCCACGGCCCCTGCGCCCCACCGGGAGCAAAATCCCGTGGAGTCGGTGAAGTAAAAGGCAGCGTCCGAAGCAGGACGCGGCCTGCCTGGGTCCGCCCTCTGCTCAGCGCCGTGAGCTCGACCCTCTGAGGCCGAGCCGCCCTTCATTCCTCCGCCCCCCACCGCGAACACCCCATGCGCGTCAAGGAACCCCCGACCCGAAATCCCTGACCATGAGGGTGCGCGGCCTCCCGCCTCGGTTGCGCCTCGCTGTGAACTTCGCCTCCCTCTTCAAATTCAAGCTGCCTCACTTCACGCTGCCGCGCTGGCTGCATATCCTCGTGAAGTCCGGCCAAGAGTGGAACAAGGACAACGCGTTCAAGCACTCCGCCGCCGTCAGCTTCTATACCCTTTTCTCCCTCGCCCCGATCACGATCATCGCCCTCGGGCTTGCAGGATTCTTTTTCGGCACCGAGGCCGCGCGCGGCACCTTCGATTCCCAAATCAGCGGCCTGATCGGCAAGGAGTCCGCGGAGGTCATCACCAAGGCCGTCGCGCAGAGCGAGCCCCAGCGTCAGGGCTGGTGGTCCACCGTGGTCGGCGTCGGCATCCTCCTCTTCGGCGCCACGACTGTTTTCGGGCAGTTGCAGGATTCGCTCAACGCGATCTGGCGCGTCACGCCCGAGCCAGGGCGCAACGGCTTTATGATCATTTTGCTGCGGCGGCTCATGTCGTTTGCGATGGTGATCACGGTGGGCTTTTTGCTGCTGGTCTCCCTCGTGGTCTCAACCGCGCTCTCCGCCGCCGTCCAATACGCCGGCCGCCAGATCACGCTGCCCAGTGCCTTCGCCCACGCCGCCGATATCATGGTCGCACTCGTGATCGTGACCCTCCTCTTCGCCCTGATGTTCAAAGTGCTGCCCGACGTGAAACTCCACTGGGCCGACGTCTGGCGCGGCGCTTTTGTCAGCTCGCTCCTCTTCGCCATCGGTCGCTTCGGCATCTCGATGTATCTCGGCCACTCCACCATCGCCTCCAGCTACGGCGCCGCCGGTTCGCTCGTCGCCCTGCTCGTCTGGGTATACTACTCGTGCGCCATCCTCTTCTTCGGCGCGGAATTTACCCGCGTCTACTGTGAAGAACACGGCCGCTCCATCGTCCCCAAGACGAAGGCCGTCGCCGTAAAAAAAACCGTCGTCAAGAAGCCCGGCGCTCTCGCCGGTAAAAGCAGCGCCGTCAAAGTCCCGTCTTAATTCGGGCAACAAAGCTCCGGCGCAACTAAGATGCGCCCGCGAGAGCGTCATCCAGCATCCCGCGCGCAAATCACCTCATGCGTGTTAACGATGGCTGGTTTCACGTCGCTCGCTGCACACCCCACGCATCCGTTTACAGTCTCCTTTGAGCTCGTTCGCCGGCGCAGTGACGATGGGCGGGATATCTGATACCAGTAACTGAGAGATTTTGTCTTTCTGGCAGCTGTGAGCGAGTGGCGGCTTGGCTCTCGTCCAAATATCGACAGACGCTGGTATGACATCGCAGGGACGACCGCCCTAGCCTAGCGCAGTTTAAACTGCGGCCGCTCCCTATGAATCAGCGGTCGGTTGGCGACCCCGCGTCGCCACGACGCACACCCGAGGCTCGGGCGTAGCTCAAATGATTGCGCCTCGAGGTCGCAACTCATGTCGGCCGCCACTCGAGCCACTCTATTTCGAATAATGTCGCTCCGGCTGACTCCCGTCCGCTCCGCCCCGAAAACACCGCTTCACGAATGACGCCCAGCGCTCGTGATGCCTTCCCTTAGATCGGCGCCTGGTCCCAACGCCGTCCCGCGCCCTTCGCAAAACAAAAAGCCCCGCCAGCAAAGGCGGGGCTCGAAAAGGTACTTATTTTTTGGATACGGCTGCTAGCCTTGCTCAATTTTCCCGGTCGGGATGCACTGAGCCCTGCGCCGCAGCGGAGCCGGATTAATCGACCAGCTTCTTCAGTTCCTGCGCCTTCGCCAGATGCGACTGAAGCGCGGGCACGGTCTTGGCCGCGAGGGCGGTCAGCTCGGGATCGCCACCCTTCTTGGCTTCCTTCTCGAAGAGATCGAGGGCGTCCTTATGGGCGCTGATCATCTTCTCGACGTAATCCTCGTCGAAAGACTTGGCGCTCTTCTTGGTCCACTTGTCGACGTTGACGTCGTTGCTCGGAATCTTGACGCCCTTGGCGAGAGCGATCGCCGTGAGTTCGCCATTCACGCCGGTGTGATCGGAGACGATCATCTGCGCGAATTCCTTCACTTGGGGGTTCGTCGCCCGGGTCACGGCGACTTGCGAGATCGCGACTTCTTCGCGGCCGGCCTTCACGGCCTCCTCGACGAAATTGCGATCGGCATGTTTGATCATGGTGGAGTCAGCGGCCACTTGGGCGCGGACGAGGGTCGTGGCGGGGACGACGGCGAGAGCGAGGATGCAGAGACGGCTGCACACCGATAGGAGGTTGGTTTTCATACCTTACCTTGGTAGCGGGCCACCTAGGCGAGGTTCCGCTCACTCGTTATTCAGCGATTGCGCATATATATGATTAGAAAGCACGTTGTGCTATAAAGCCCCGGGCGTGAGACCGGTGATTATGCCGTCGCGCCATCGGGGAATTGCCTGAGAGCACTAGTCCCTAGGCTAATTTTTTTGCACGCCCGCTCATTTGGGTTTTGGGTCGGGAACAATCTTCTCACCCCGGAAGATTTTCGCCTGAAAGAACCTTACGTCACTCAGTTGCTCGTCCTTCGTTCCCCATGAATCCGTCCTCGTTTCGTTCCGTGCTGATCGTCGATGATAGTGAGCGCGATCTGATCACGATGTCTCGCCTGCTGGAAGATGCGGGCTTCACCGGCCCCTTTGCCACCGTGGAAAGCGGCGCGCTCGCCAAGGAGTTGCTGCTCGAAAAAGGCGAGCTGTTCCAAATCGCCTTCTTCGATTTGCGAATGCCGCTCTGCGACGGCCTGCAGTTGCTTGAGTGGGCGCGCTCGCGCTCCGAGCTCGCCCAGATGAAAATCGTCATGATCACCGGCGACGAGGATCCCGATCTCATCATGCAAGCCCGCGACCTGGGCGCCGACGGCTTTTTCAGCAAGTACCCGCGCGCCGGTAAACTCGCCGCCATCATCTCCAACATCGCGCCGGGTGTGATCGGCGCGATGGCGGAGGAGCGGAGATAGGCGGCGGATTCCTTCCATCCTACAGGAAAGGGGTTCGGCTTCGGTGTAGAAAATTACGAGGCCAACCATGCGCGATGGGCACCCCCGCGCAGATTTCTGTAACTTCCGCGTCGGGCCGGGTGTACGTTAAGGGACTGACTGCGCCCTTTTCTTCGCCACACTGATTTTTCCCTCCCCTTGAACGCCTCCGCTCCCGTCGCGCCGCCCGACTTGCCCGCCCCGCGGTCTCATCCGCCCTACATCATCGAGGCCAAGGGTTTAACGAAACTCTACGGCCCCCAGCGCGCCCTCACGGATGTTACCGTGCAGGTGCCGCCCGGCACCATCGGCCTCCTCGGGCCCAACGGCGCGGGCAAGAGCACGTTTATCAAGTGCCTCCTCAATCTCGAGACGCCCACGAGCGGGTCCGCGACGGTGCTCGGCGTCGATATTCGCTCCCATAATCGTACGTCGCGTGAGAAGGTCGGCTACAGCCCGGAGCAGGATTGCCACATCGCGGGCATGGCGGGCTGCGAATACGTCACCTACTGCGGCCAGCTCTCGGGCATGTCGTTTCGAAAGTCTCGCCAGCGCACACACGAGATCCTCGACCTCGTCGGGATGGGCCAGGAGCGCTACCGCCTCGTCGACACCTACTCGACCGGCATGAAGCAGCGCGTGAAGCTCGCGCAGGCGCTCGTGCACGATCCCAAGATCGTCTTTCTCGATGAGCCGACCAACGGCCTCGATCCCGCGGGCCGCGAATACATTTTGAAACTGATCGGCTCCCTGTGGAAGGACCTCGGGATCAGCGTCGTGATCTGCTCGCACTTGCTGCGCGACATCGAGCGCGTGTGCGACCGCGTGATTATCATCGGGCACGGTCAGTTGCTGGAGCACGGCAGCATCGAGGAGCTAAAGAAGCGTCACCAGCGCGTGGTCGAGATCGCGCCGTCGAGTGCGGTCGAGCGCTTTCAGGCCGCGCTGGAGCAGGCGGGCCATCCGGTGATCAAGCTCTCCAACGGCAAGCTTCGCGTCGAGTCCGACTCCGATACCATCACGTGGGTGCTCGAGCTCATGCGGGCGCACCACCTGCCGCCCGCCGAGATCGTCGCCAACCCCGACGCGCTCCACGAACTCTTCATCAAATCGATCTCCGCCAAAAATGGATAACAGCCTCGATCTCAGCCGCTGGCAGGAAATCCCGCGCGGTGTCGCCTACCGGCGGTGGACCATCATCTCAATCGGCTTGCGGCAATTGTTTCGCCTCAAGTTTTTCAAGATTCTCCTCACCGTCGCGTGGATCGGCGGGGCGCTGATCGCCGCCGGGGGTTTCGCCTTCAGTCAGTCCGTCGCAGAGGGCGGGTGGCTGGAGTCCCTCGCCGTGCGTTTCGGACCGCGCCCGGAGGCGTTGTTCAAGGTCCTGACCGGGCTCATGACGATGTATCCCGATATCATCGTCCACGCTGTCTTCACCGTGATCTTCTGGGCTCATTCGTTTCTCGGGCTGTGGCTCAGCCTCCTCGCACTCACCGTGCTCGTGCCGCAGCTCATCACGCGCGACCGCGCGAGTAACGCGCTCCTCGTCTACCTCTCGCGCCCGCTCACCACGATCGACTACCTGCTCGGCAAGCTCGGCATCATCGTCGGCGTGCTGGTGTTGCTGTGGACGGGCCCGCTGCTCTTCGGGTGGCTGCTGAGCATGCTCTTCGCGACGGATAGCGACTTCGTCGTCTATTCCATTTCCCCGCTGCTGCGCGCGCTGACGTTTAACGGCATCGCACTCGTCACGCTCGCCGCCATCGCGCTCGGCGTCTCGGCGCTGGGCCGGAAATCGACCGTCACGACGATCGCGTGGTTAGGGCTGTGGCTCGTGCTCGGCTTTCTCGCCCTGCCGCCAAAAGCTCCGTCCTGGGTGAAGCGCATGAGCTATACGACCGATCTCAGCGAGGTGCGGCAGGAGGTCTTTCGCCTCGATCAAGCTCTCACCGAGGCCGCCGAGGGCTTGCCGCTGCTCGACCAGCGCACCGTCGCCAATCTCGCCGGCGCCGGCCGCCGCGCCCAGTCCACCGATTTCACCGGCGCGCTCGTCGCCCTCGGGTTCTTCGTCGCCGGCTCCTCCTTCGTCTTCTTCCGCAAACTCCGCCCCGAATGAGCGCCCTCGTCCAAGCTGAAAACCTGAGCCGTTTCTACGGCATGATCCTCGGGTTGAACAACGTCTCGTTCACCATCCGGCCCGGCATCACGGGCCTCATCGGGCCCAACGGCGCGGGCAAGACCACGCTCTTCCGCCTGCTGCTCGGCCAGATCCAGCCGAGCTCCGGCGAGTTGAAAGTCTTCGGTGAGAACCCGTGGAATAATCCCTCCGTGCAGGCGCGCCTCGGCTACTGCCCGGAGAGTGAAGTGATGCCCGCCGGCCTGCGCCCGCTGGAGTGGCTCGTCGGCCTCGGGATGATTTCGGGTCTCTCGGCCCAGGAAGCCGACACCCGCGCCCGCGCCGCGCTCCAGCGCGTCAAGCTTGACGAGGTTCACTGGCGCAAGCGCGTCACCACTTACTCGAAGGGCATGAAGCAGCGCGTAAAGCTAGCGCAGTGCCTGCTCCACCAGCCGCAGCTCATCATCCTCGACGAGCCGATGAACGGCCTCGACCCCATGGGCCGCGAAGACATCGCCGTGATCTTGCGCGGGCTCGCCGAGGAGGGCGTGAGCGTCCTCATCTCGAGTCACATCCTGCACGACCTCGAGACGCTGTGCGCCGATTTCATCTTGCTGCGCTGGGGCCGCATCCCGCGCTCGCTCAACGACGGTGCCTCGCTCGACGCCCGCACGCGCTGGCCGGACGCGACGACATTTCGCTGCGAGGATCCCGACAAGCTCGCGCGCTTCCTCTTCGCGCAGGGCCTCCTGCGCGGCTGCGACATCCAAGCCGAGACCGGCACGTTGCACGCGCGTTGGCGCGACCCGGAGCAGTTCTTCGGCTCCTATCATCGCCTGCTGCTGGAGTGCGGCGTCCGCATCTTCGAGGTGCAGGGCACGACTTCGTTTCTCGAAAAAGCCATCGATCCCACGGTGCACTCATGACCACGGCCACCACGTTCTCTCCACCCCGCGTCACAATGAATCTCGCCCATGCCTGGGGCGGTCTGTGGCGGCTCACCTTCCGCCAGCTCTTGCAGCCCAGCCATTTGCTCGGGCTGGGGGTCGGCTTCGCCGTGCTGGTGCTTGTCTTTGTGGCCGGCTCGCGGGGGACGCGCCCGGCCGAATTCGTCCAATGGTTGAGTAACTTCTACGTCTGTTTCCTCGTGCCGGCACTCGCGTTTATCTCCACCGCCGGGGCGATGCGCGACGGGATGAAATCCAGCGCGGTCGACTACCTGCTGACGCGTCCGCTGCCGAAACCGGCGTATGTGGTTTTCAAATACGTGGCGCACATGCTGTGCACGCAGCTCGATTTCATCGTCGCTTTTGCCATCGTGATCGCCTTCGCCTCCGGCATGCAGGTGCCCGAGCTCGGCGCGGTCTTGGTCAAGCTGCTCTTTGGGCAGGTGCTGATGATCGCGGCGTTCAGTGCCTTTGGTGTGCTGGCCGCGGTCATCACGAGTCGCTACGTCGTCATCGGCCTCGGCTACACCGGCGTGATCGAGATGGGTCTTGGCCAGATTCCCACCCAGCTCAGCCAGCTCTCCATGACCCACCTGATGCGCGACACGCTCGCTAGTTTGCTCCGCCCTTCGGCGGAGACCGTGGCCGCGCACGGCCTCGCAGCCACGACGGGCATCGTGCTCCTTTTTGTCGCGATCATGGTCGGCGCAGCGGTGGCCGTCTTTTCGCTGCGCGAACAATCGGGCCCCGCGGAATAATGCCCCTCGTTGTAACCAAAGCTCCGCGCTCCGTGTAGTAACCCGCAACCACCCATCACTCATGAAAAAACCTTTTCTCCTCCTCACAGCACTCGCCCTGCCCTTTGCGTCCGCCCTCACCACGACTGCGGCCGTCAATCCCGCCGTCGTCTCCGGCGATGCCCGCTGGCTCGTTTACGCCGATGTCAACGCCCTCCGCCAGGGCACCATCGGCAAGGAACTCATCCTCCTCGGCCAGAAGATGCAGGCCGAGACTCCCGCCGGCAGCGTCGGCCTCGACTGGCAAAAACTCCTCGAGACCATCGGCTCCGTCACGGCCTATGGCGCCAACCTCTCACCCGACCCCGCCCAACTCGACGGCGCACTTGTCCTTGAGGGCAAGCCCGAGCTCCGCAAGATCGCCGAGAGCCTTCTGCTGCAGGCCAACCTCGCCAACCCCAAGGCCGTCATCGAGATCACCGACCTACCCTTCCCCGCTTACGCGATGCGCGAGCAGCCGCGCCGCCCACTCACCAAAAAATCGTCCGACAGCAACGAGCCAGTCGAACCCAAGGAGACCAAAGCTCCGAAGACTACCGAGCCGATGGAAGTCATCTTCGCCTTCCCGCCCGAGCCGATCATCCTCGTCAGTAAATCGAAGGCGCAAATCCTAAAGGCCCGCGATGTCTTCAAGGGCGCCACTCCCTCGCTGGCCAAGACCCCGTCCTCACCGCTCGCGAAATTCGTCAAGGGCTCCGAAGGCGCTTACCTCTTCTCCGCCAGCACGGTGCCGCCGGGCATCGTAATGAATGAAAACGCCCCGCAGGCGCGCATCCTCAAGATGACGAACGCTGGCTCCATCGCGCTTGGCGAGCGCGGCGAAAATATCTTCGCCCACAGTGAGCTCGTCGCCGCCTCCGACCAGATGGCCGAGAAGCTCATGAAGATCCTGCAGGGCCTGACCGCGATGCTCTCCCTCGCCGAAACCACCGACAAGGCGCTCTCCGATTTCATCAACTCCGCCAACGTCGAGCGCAACGGCAATACCGTCTCGCTCGATCTCAGCTACTCCGCCACCCGCCTCGCCGCCATGGTCAAGAGCCTCCAGCAGCCGAGTGGGCCGGTCGACCGCTCCCCGTCGATGATCGTGGGTCGCTCGCTCGCCGAGTGGCAGGCCGAGGCCGTCCCCGGCACGCCCGCCGGCGTTACGCCCGGTGCCGTCACGCTGCGGACCATTTCCGACGTCACGCTGAAAAACGGTTCGCTCCTCACGCTCGCCCGCAAGGGCTTCGGCCCGCGCAATATTCGCTACGACCGCGTCGAAATCGCGCCGGCCGATGGCACGGGTGCGGCGATGATCTTCAAGCCGGAGATCATGCGCGCCAACGGGCCGCGCGGCATGCTGCAGCAGTTCTCCTTCCCCGGCGCCGACGGCACTTACACGCTGAAGGTCTACTTCCAAAATGATCCGGACGGCAAAGCGGGCTACGCCGTGAGCGTCCGCGATCCTCGCCAAGCCGATCTCCAAGGCCTGCCTCCCCCGCAGAACTGATGACCCTCGCCCCTGAGTCGAGCGCCGCCAGCCCGCTTGCGGGCCCGGGCGAGCCATGCCTCGACGAGGGGGCACTCATCCGCCGCGCCGCCGCGGGCGACACGCGGGCCTTCGGCGAAATCGTCCACCACCACCAGCGCCGCGTCTTCAACTTCCTCTGCCAGATGACGCGGCACCATCAGGACGCCGAGGATCTCACGCAGCAGACTTTTCTCAAGGCGCTGCACCACCTCCCGCGCTTCGACCCGCAGCGCCCCTTCATCACCTGGGTGCTCACCATCGCGCGCAACACCGCGCTGAATCACTTCCGCGACACGAAGAAATGGGAAGAGATTCCCGCCGATGCCGCCAGTGGCGATTCCTCGCCCGCCCACCAAGCCGAGCGCAAGGAACAGACCGAAAATCTCTGGACGCGCGCCCGCGCCCTGCTCGCCCCGCGCGAATTCGAAGTGCTCTGGCTCCGCTACGCCGAAGATCTCTCGAATAGCGAAGTCGCCAGCGTGGTCGGTTTGACGGAAACCCACGTCAAAGTATTAATTTTCCGCGCCCGGCAAACCTTGATGAAAGGAGCGAAGCTCACATGAAAACCACCCCGCCCGATCGTCCTCGCTTCACCTGCCGCCTCGCTCGCGGCGCAATCGCAATCTTCGGCGACACCACGACCGGCGAGCCCCGTGGCCCGGGCTCCAGCCACGTCGCGAAGTGTGAGGACTGCCAGGTATACTTCGCCGCGTGCGACGATTTCGACCTCGCCCTGAAGCGCGACGCTCTCGCGGTCGCCCAGACGCCTTCACCCGCGATGGAGCATCGCATCATGGACGCCGTGAAGCGCGCCGGCATGCCGAAGCGCCGCCGCAGCAACACCGCCCATTATCTGCCGCTCGTCTCCGCCGGCGTCGCAGCCTGTCTCATCGCGATCCTGGCGCTACAACGTCCTGCCACGCCTACGCCTGTGCTCGTGAAAAAGCCGATAGCGGAGGCCGGTAAACCCAACTCTGCGAGCAACATCGATCTCGCTTTCTCGAGCATCGATCCCACCGCCGTGAGCACGCTCCTCGAGACCGATCCGCTCCAAACCGAAGTCGACGCCGTCGTGTCCGATGCCCAGGCGGCCGTGCAGTTCTTGGCGCGGAATTTTCTGCTGCCTTCGTCCACACCCCCGCGCCCGAGCAACGGCGAATAAGGGAGGGGCGGTTTCTAACCGCCCGCGCTTCGGGTACGATACGTGTGCGGCGTACGAAGTACCAGTATCGGCGAGGTCCGATCACACTTCACGTGCGTACTTGTGCCTCTACCCCACGGCGGTTCGAAACCGCCGCTCCGTTAAAACCGCTCCACGCGGGGACCCTAAATCCTCAACGCCTCCTGCAACAC
Source organism: Opitutaceae bacterium (assembly GCA_965227745.1). Lineage (GTDB taxonomy): Bacteria > Verrucomicrobiota > Verrucomicrobiia > Opitutales > Opitutaceae > GAS368. Next base: position 4,289,380 of record OZ245769.1, read on the forward strand.
CCCACTTAGTCGCGCCGCATTGGGCCGCACGCGCACGAGGCGCGGATTCCACGCGAGCATGGCTTCACGCGCGAGCGGACGGAACTCATCACCAGAGAGCGTGAGCGCGGAGCGGCTGTCGAGTTCGCCCACGGCCAGCTCGGGTACGATGGCCGCGAACCGCCCCGACCGCACCGCTGCCATCGTTTGCGGAAACGACTGACACGACAGCGCCGGAGCCAGCGTGATATCGAGCCCGTCCGCGATCTCACGGAGGCCGGACGTGAATTGCCCATCGGTCGTCTGCGTGGCGAGGGGCAGCTCGGACAACACTTCGCGCAGCGTAATTTTTTTCCGCCGCCCGATCAGTCCATGCGGCACGAGCGCCACGTAGTTGACCGCGCCGAGCGGGACCGCCTTGAGCCCGGGGCCAATGGCGTTTTTGCGCACGATGCCGAAGTCGAGACGGCAGTCCGTAAGCTGCTGCACGATGTCGTTGGTCCGGAGATTCGTGGTCGCGAAGTGCGTGCCGGGAAAGGCGTCCACAACTTTGCCGAGTCGCGGAATCACGAGCCACTGGATGAGGCTGTCGCCCGCGCCAAGCGTGAAGACCACGCTCTGCTGTTTGCACTCGGAGCGGAAATCATCGAGCGCGCGGAGCTGCTCGCGCGCCAGCTCGGCGAGGCGCTCGCCCTCGGTGGTGAGCTTGAGAATCTTGCCCCGCCGCTGCGCCACCTCGCAGCCAAAGAACTCCGAGAGCTCCCGCAACTGCCGGCTGTACTGGCTCTGCCGCACCGGATCGCCGGGCGCCGCCTGGGCGATGCTGCCGGCATCGCGCACCTCGATGAGCACCTTGAGCCGGTCGAGGGAGAGGCCTCGTTCGGAGAAGAGAGTTTCAAACATGACTAAGGAGTCAGGCTTACTATACTATCTCGCATGGCAAGCTTTCCGCAGTTAGGGTAGACTCCGTCCCATCCAATCCAAGCGGTCCAACGCACCGAAATAAAAAATCTTCACCCCCCCCCTTGATTTTAATTTCCCAACCGCCGTTGTAACCGATCACACCTTTAACCGTCTCCCCCGCATCTTCCCATGAAAGCCGCCACCATTAATCAACTCTCCGCCCTCCGGCTTACCGCCGGCTGGCAGTCGTTGTGCGTGGCGATTCAGATGCCGGCGACGACGACAGATGTGAGACTGCATAGCGAACGAGGTTCCAAGCGACCCAGCTATTTCAGTCTCTCAGGAAGTGGTGTAACCTAACGACCAGGCGCGACGCGCCAATCGCGAGGCCCACTTCCACCCGGAAGTGGGTTTTTTTGTGCCCTGATGGGGCCGCTTCCGGGAACGAGTGCCCAGACTCTTTCCATATTCCGTAAGCGGCTTCAACGCTGAGCCCAGTCAATCAGCCCAACGCCCGCACCAAATCCTGCGGCCTTCCAAACCGCCCCGTCACACGGGCGAGAGGGATGACGGTGTGTGTTCTTTTTGCGAAGAGAGAGCGCCCGCGCTGCGGGCCTCTCTCATCTATAACACCTGGTGCGCTTGACGGCGTTAAACGGCGAGGCCGGCCGGGTGTACATTTTTATAAGGTAGGGCGCGTTATCCTTAATGCGCCGCTCAGGAGTCCGGTGCTCTATCGCGCTCCCCTACTTTTCCTTAAGGAAGCGCCGGTTCTCGATCCGAGACCGGAGTACGTTTCGCCCTATCGGATCCGATTGAAGCCAGCCGGCGGCCTGAGTCCGGCAAGGGCCAGTTTCAACTGCGGGAGGTGCTTTATGCCCCGACTGCAGTTACCCGGCGTCGCGAGTTGCCGCTCGCGACGCCGGATCATTTTTCATGCGCGTGTGGCGTAGGAGCAACGTAGCGGTCTGCCAGTCCGCAGTCCCGGGTGCAATTCCCGGCACGCGCACCATTTCACGGAGCTGTGGTGTCAACAGTCAGCACAGCGGACTTTTAATCCGCCCGGTGCGGGTGCAACTCCCGCCGGCTCCACCAATTTTTTATCATCTTAATCCGCGGTCATTGAGGACGGACGTGAGAGAAGTCTTCTCACGCCGAGTGACCTGAGCCGCGGTTTTATTTTTCACGATCACGACGTGCCCGAGCAGCCAAGGGACCGGCCCGCAAAGCCGAGGTGCGCGAGTGCAAGTCTCGCCGTCGTGTCGACTTTCGTTTTGGGGCAGTAGTGCCAATAGCAGCACGCCGCACTTGCAATGCGGAGGAGACGGAGCGTAACCGTCCCGCTCCACCACTTTTCTATACGCTCGTAGTTCCAGGGAACTGCCCGGTCTCCAAAACCGAGCGGGTGGGTGCGACTCCTACCGGGCGTGCCAAACAAGTTATGGAGGTTAGGCCGATCTAGTGATGGCGGGTGGTTGAAATCCACCAGAGCGCGGCGCGCAACCGCGAGCCTCCACCACTTCTTCATGGCAGGAAGCGGAGAGTCCGCCGCCGGTTTCATACGCCGGCTGTTCATCGTGCAACTCGATGTCCTGCTCCCAGTTTTTTATTCGGCGTGTAGCCTAGAAGCCAGGCACTCGGCTTGGGACCGAGATTACGTGGGTGCGATTCCCACTGCGCCGACCATTTTTTTATTCAGGTGCGTGGCTCAGTCAGCGGAGCACCGGCCCGTGACGCCGGGGAAGCGGGTGCAAGTCCCGCCCACCTGACCATTTTGTGACCGAGGACAAACTAGCAGAGTCACCTGCCTGTCGAGCAGGGGATAGCGGGGGCAGCACCCGTCGGTCGCGCCATTTTTTCAGGCGGTTGGTGAAACAGTGATCACGTCTGGCTTACATCCAGAAATCGGGGGTGCGACTCCCTCACTGCCTACCACTGCGGCATAATGTCAAAGTAGCATGGGTGACTGTTAATCACCTCGTCATGGTGCGAGTCCATGGGCCGCAGCCACTTTATTTTCGTCGGCGAGACAGCCAGTGAAGTCACCTGCCCGACATGCAGGCATCGCTCGGTGCGACACCGAGGCCGACGACCACTTCCTTAGCCGTATCGGAGGATATGATACGGCAAGCAGATCCGCTGGCCCGAGGTGAAATTCGGAGCAGGGTGTCCTTCGCCCGGCCAGCACACCATTTCGCCCGCTTCGTTCGGGAAGCGCGGGCGTAGAATGGCCGAAGCTCTTCGGAGCAAGGCCCCCAAGCCGCACTCACGGGAGTGCGGCCCTAAGACAGAAAGGAAAAAGCACATGAATGCTTTTCCGCTCGTGATCGCCTGGCTGGCGGTCGTCGGTCTCGTGCTCATCGCGCGAGGCGACTACCGCGCGCGCAAGCCGATCCGCTAATGTAGCCAACCAAACCGGCCCGGGGTGATTAACCCGGGCCGGTTCAATTTCCACGGCGGCGCCGCGTGCGCCGTCCATCCGGATGTAGTGTAGCAGTCAACACACTCGCTTCGGGAGCGAGTTATCGGGGGTGCGAGTCCCTCCATCCGGACCACTTTGTTGCGGTGTCGTCTAATCAGCAGGACAGCGGACTTTGAATCCGTGAATGGAGGTGCGAGTCCTCCTGCCGCAGCCAGCCGCCGATGGCGGATCATTTTTTCGGGCCGCAAGCTTTAACAGTGAAGCCGCCGACTCTTACTCGGCAGAACTCGGGGCAGTACCGAGGCGACCCACCATTTTGTTAGTCGTTGCGAAGCAGGCCGCCCATTTGGCCGGTCGGGGACGAGTTTCCGAATACCGACAAAAGGGTGGCCTGCGTTTATGTTGCGCACAACATTTTCGGCTCGGTGGCGCAGTCAGCAGCGCAGCTCCCTCATAAGGAGAAGGTCGCGGGTGCGAGTCCCGCCTGAGCCCCAAACATTTTTCACTGCCGTCGAAGCGTAAATCGAGACGCGGCCCGTTGGTATCGGGCGGATGGGGATGCAAACGCCCCCGATGGCTCATTTTTTCCCATGCCGGTGTAGCCCAAAAGAAGAGGCACAACGTCGAGAACGTTGCGAGTGCGGGTGCAAGACCTGCCACCGGTACCACTTTTATTTTCGGTGAGTGGTGCAACAGTCGACACACGAGTCTCAGAAACTCGCGGGCGCGAGCCCACTGCAGGTGCGAATCCTGTCTCACCGACCATTTTGGCCCATTCGGATATCAGCTAGTCCGCCGGTCTTTCATATCGGAGAAGCCGGGGCAGCACCGGCATGGGCTGCCAAATTATTCACGGCCACGTCGAACAAGAGTAGTTCATCAGCCTCTCAAGCTGGAGATCGGAGCGCGATTGGCGCACTCGTCGAACGAGTGCGAGCTCCGCTCAACTGCTCCGCAGTTGCCCTTCTCCGCTGCGCTCCGTCTCCGCGTGGCTGCCACTCTTTCATTTTCGTGCGCGGAGTGTGCTCAACCGGAATAGTACACGGAGCCGGCTTAAACCCGGTGCATTTCAGGGTGCAAGTCCCTGCTCCGCGACCACGCCGTGGTGGGTTTAAGGCGAATTAGTACAGCCGCTCCGCTCAAACCGGAGACCTTTGCGCGTGCGAGTCGCGCCCACGGTACCATTTTCAAATTTTCCAGGCAGTGAGATCAGGGTTACTTCGCCTCATTAGCGCGTGGTTATCGGTTCAAGTCCGATCTTCCCGACCATTTATCGGGAAGTAGCTCAATGGTAGAGCACGTCCATACCTTGTTCGGTTTTCTCCTGGGATTTATTTATAGCGGTCGGCTGGGCGGGCTTTCCCGCGTTTGCTGGCATAGACGGTCGCCACCGGCTGCTTGAGCAGCCACTTCAAGAAGCGTCCGAAGCGGGCATCGGCGCGGATCTTTTCGACGGTGTCGAAGGAGTCGCGCAGCTCATTATGCGACCACGTGCTGTGGATGAAATCCTCGCACGACTCGCAGGTCGGCAGGACGACGCGGCCGCCCTTGGACTTCGGCACGATGTGATGGCCGCGCGTGCGGGTCACTCGTCCACAGAAAGCGCAGGCCGTGAGTTTGATCGGCATGCCTGTTTTTTACGGTGCGCTGCGGTCGGTTTTCAACTGCGACGATTACAATTTTCCGGGTAGTGAAGATGAGGATACTTCTTTACCAAAGATCGATCCTCCGTTCCCAACAAAGAATTGGGATGCGAATACGAGCGCTGGCTCGCGGTGAAAAGCCGCGGGCCGGAAGGGCTCCAGGGGGACTCGGGCGATTCGGCGTGTTCATAGCCACGCCGGGCCGCCCGGGTTATAGCCTCGTCTGTTTTTCTCCCGGAAATAATTTCTTAGACTTTGGAGGCAGTGAGAATGCAGTTACTTCGTAGAGCGGCTCCGCTTCGGGCGGGGCAGGTCGTTGGTTCAAATCCAACCGCGCCACGCGAGTGGCTTGGTAGCTCAGTAATCAAAACTGTGTTCGGCATTCTCCTCCATTCCTTCGAGGGCAGTGAGAGCGCGGTTACTTCTTGAAACGAAAAACACCGCACTCGGTTTTTCTCCCTCGTCTCTTTTGTGGGCAGTGAGTGCGCAGTTACTTCGAACGGGAGTGTCTTGTGAACAGGACGCCCGTCTGGCCGCGAGGCCGTCGCTGCGCGCACGTTCGTTCTCCCACATTTTGTCACCGCATCCCGGCGTTCCGGGTTATCCCTCCGCGGGCATCTGGCCCGCGGTTTTATCAAGAAAAGGAGGCCATCATGGCCAAGTTCAGTATCCTCAATGCCCTGTCGCGCGGCCGGTCCGCGCCCAACACCACCAATCTCGCCGGCGGCCGCGCCTTCACGCAAACCGCCAAGCTCGAGCTCGTCTCAGTTCTCCTGACGACGTTCCTCGAGGACGAATTTTACCGCACCGAGCAGCAGACCACGGCCAAGATCCGTGAGCTGATCGGCAAGGTCGGCGATCCGCGCTTCGTCGCCAAGGCCGCGCTCTACGCGCGCCACACGCACGGCATGCGCTCCGTAAGCCACCTCGTGGCCGGTGAGCTCGCCAAGTCGGTCAAGGGTGAGAAATGGACGAAGTCGTTCTACGACCAAATCGTGCGCCGCCCGGACGACGCGCTGGAGACGCTGGGTTACTACCTGGCGGTCCACGGCCGCCCGCTGCCGAACTCCCTGAAGAAGGGCCTCGGCGCGGCGCTCGCGCGCTTCGATGAGCACCAGCTCGCGAAGTACCGCCGCGAGCACGCCGTGTTCAAGCTCGTCGATGCCGTTAATCTCGTCCGCCCGCCGGCCACGCCCGCGCTCGCCAAGCTCGTGCGCGGCGAGCTCGCGCCCGCGCAGACGTGGGAGACGAAGCTCACGCAGGCCGGCACGGCGGAGACGCCGCAAGACGTCGCCGCCGCGAAGTCGCAGGCGTGGGCGCAACTGCTCCGCGAGCGCAAGCTCGGCTACCTCGCTCTGCTCCGAAATGCGCGCAATATCCTGACGCACGCGCCCGAGCAGGTCGACGTGCTGTGCGCGCAGCTCGCCGAGGAGTCCGCCGTGCGGCGCTCGCTCGTGTTTCCGTTTCAGTTTCTGTCGGCCGTCGAGGTGCTGAAGCAGGGCAACCTGCCTGGCGCCGCGCGCGTGATGGAGGCGCTGAATACGGCGATCGACCACTCGCTCGCCAATGTGCCGAAGTTCGAGGGCTCCACGCTCATCGCGCTCGATTCGTCAGGCTCGATGGCGGGCCGCCCGCAGACCATCGGCTCGCTGTTTGCCGCGACGCTCGTCAAGGCAACCGGCGCGGACCTGATGCTCTTCAGCGATGATGCCCGCTACATCTCGCTGAACCGCCGCGACTCCACGCTCACGGCGGCGGAGGGCATCCCGTTCGTCTCGGGCGGCACGAATTTCAATGCGATCTTTCAGCGCGCCAACCGCGCTTACGATCGCATCGTGATTCTGTCGGACATGCAGGGCTGGATCGGGGGCGGCGCACCCGTCGAGCCGTTTGCCGAGTACCAGCGGCGCTATCGCGTGGCGCCGCGCGTCTTCAGCTTCGACCTCAAGGGCCACGGCACGCTCCAGTTTCCGCAGGAGCGCGTGTACTGCCTCGCCGGCTGGAGTGATCGCGTCTTCGAGCTGATGCAGAAGCTCGACCGCGATCCGGCAGCGCTGGTCCACGAGGTCGAGGCGGTATCGCTGGCGGAGTGATCCGTCGCGAATGACGAATGACAAAATCCGAATGACGAAGGCGGCGGCGGCGTTGGGCCGAAGCCATAGCGGCACTGCGCGGCCCCTTCGTCATTCGCTCATTCGGCATTCGTTATTCGGAAGTCAGTTTCAGAGTTCGGCCGCGTCGCGCGGTCTTTTTTTCCCCTTCATCGTCCAAGAGATAGGACGCGAGCCCGCGAAGCTCGAGATCGAGGTGCAAGTCCTCGTGAAGGGACCATTTTCTTTGGGTCTGCGCTTCGACGGAGCGGAGCGTAGAAGGGGCCGCCGCAGGCGGAGTGCGAAGCACCGAGCGAAGCGAGCCAACGCGGACAAGTGCTGGTGCAACTCCGGCCGGACCTGCCAGTTTTTTTCTCCGCGTGGCTGAGCAGCCCAGGCCTCCGCCTTCTAAGCGGACTGACGCAGGTGCAAGTCCTGCCGCGGGGATTTTTTTGTGACGTAGCGGCCGGGGCGATTCCAATTCACGACCATAAGGCGTGATCACTTCTGGTCCGCCATGCGGATTTCCCCGCTCGGAGAAATTTTCACGTTTCCTCCGCGACACTCCACAAAGAGGTCGCCGCTTTCCAGCAGCCCAGATCGCCCCGGCGCGCCCGGCAAAACCTTCCAAAGGCGGGCCACAGGCAATTCGCCGGCTTTGATTTCGATTCGGTAGACGCAGCCCGAATTCAGCGCCAAGTGAGCAAGCCCGGATGTGGCGACGATGCCCGACCCCAACTGGTGAACTCCTTGAATATTGCTATCGATCAGCCTGCGAATGGCTCCACCCTCATCTTGAAGAACCAGTTCCCCGCCCCACTCACCGCGACTAGAGCCGAGCAAAAAAGTTTTTCCGATGCGGAGCCCACAGTCTGGGATCGATTTGATCGGCGTAACTTCCCGTCCCTTTACTCCGTAGCCGATCACCTCCGTCGGGTAAGTCATCTGGCTTAGTTCGCCTGAATTCAATCGGTTGGGTTCACGGGCAAATTTCTGATTCTCAAATCCTGAGTTCAGCCCGACCGCAGATGCGCTTTCATCTCGATAATCGAAAAACTCGAAGGCGAAATTGGCTGGCTGCCATTTCGATTTATAGGTCTCGGCCCCGTCAATCACGCGCAGCGCCTTCTCCGCAGCATCTCGCACGGGAGGGAACCAGTGACGCTGTGCGACTTGTTTCAAGTCTGTCGTAGCGGCTTGGGCCTGCAGCCGACCGAGCGACCCCACGGCGGTCAGCACCAGTCGCCAGTCGTCAGTGTTGGTGAGCGCCTGGCGGAGTGCACTGACACTTTCGATGTAGCCGATGTAGCCCAAGGTTCGCGCGGCGGTGACACGCAACTCCCAGTCTTTGTGTTGCAGCAGTCCGACGACGGCAGGCCCAGCCATGCGACCGTTCTTACCCAGCTCGGCGATGTCCCGCAGCACGACCACACTCGGCGCGAGGCGGAGTCGGGCGTCGAGAATCGTCGCCGCCTCCGGCGTACCAATCTGCACAATCGCACTCTCCACGACTTTAGAAAATGTAACTGAGTCCCGCGTCGCCAGACGCTGCAGGACGGGCACGGCCCTCGCCGCGTGTGCGCCGATGGCCCCAATGGCCCGCACCGCGCCGATACGATTTTCGGTCGGGCCGGTCCCCTGCTCCACAGTTTCGATTAGGATTGGCAAGGCCCCTGTGGCCGGCGCACCCATCTCGGAGAATATCTGGCAGACCACTTTTTGAAGATCGGCGCTTACCACTTGAGGCGCTTGATATAACTCCGCCAAGGCCCGGACTGATTTTTCCCCGGCGCGGCTCAACGCCCAGGTGAACTGGGTGTGCGTTTGTGGCTTCGATTTGATCTGCTCAATCAGGAAGCCGATGGCCCGCGGCGTGCCAATTCTGGCGATGGCCGGTGGGATCCAGCCATCACCTGCGCGAACAGCCGCGATCAGAGCGTCCAAGTTGCTCTCCGTGAGGCCGTCTAAATCCCTCGCCACATAGCCGGCAAAATCGCGCACCACTTTATTGTCGTTCTTGAGCAGAGTCATTATTTCTGAAACCGCTTCAGCGCGGTAAGACTGGATCTGCTTGGCGAGTTCGCTCTGCTCCGGGCTGATCCCACCAAAGGCCGCCGGTGAAACCATCCGGGCCTTCAACATTAGAGTTTCGAGGGATGGTTGATTTACTGAAGGTTGTCCCAAGCCGACGAAGGGAATGGCGAACAACGTCACGAAAACACAGCGGAACAGGGGTGATCGCATGCACGCGCCATCATGAGCAAGCCGCCTGCGGAATCGAGCTTTCAGGGAGGGTAAAACCGCAAAGCGCGGTGAGCGGTTGGAAGCCGTTTCGGGCCGAACGGCCTGTGGGGCAGGACCACTGCTTTGTTCGCGTCGCCGCCCGCTAGGCGGGCACCCGCGCCGCTCACCCCTCTCTCTGTTCGGGGCTGCGCCTTCTCCGCGCTTCGCGCTCCTTCGGTTTCTTTTTGGGGGATGAATCCGCCGAGGCGCGGACACTGTCTTGAAAACAGCCGGATCGGTTTTCCGATTGGGATGCGAGACCTCCGTCCTCCGCCATTTTCTCACTGGCTCGTAGCTCAAAAGCAGAGCAATCGGCCGATAACCGATCGACGACGGAGCGTTACCGTCCGGGCCAACCATGTTTTATTTTTTCGGAGGGCTAATTTCGGAAGCCGGGAGCCGCGGTGCTAACGCGTGCGGCGACATCACGTCGCTGAGGGGCGGGACCTCAGCCCTCCGCCATTCTCTGCAAGCATAGATAGCGATGCAGCGGTTTCGTAAACCGCAGAGGCCGGAGCATGCCCGGCGCGGAGATCCAGTTTTCAGTTTCGAGCGCGACGCGTCACCCGACGCGACGCCGGCGCTCATTCGCAAAAAAGACCACACACCGTGTTGGGCCGACCTGTGCCCGGCGTGAGCCATTTCATTTCCGCCCCTCTCTCACCTCTCATCACTCAACTCTCAAATCACTTCCCCATGAGCACCGACATCCTCGACAAGCCCATCGTCCTCTCGCTGAACCGCGCGTGGCAGGTCATCGGCCATCGCACCGTCAAGCAGGCGCTCATCGCGCTCAATGGCGGAGCGAGCGGCCTGCCGCCGGCCCTCGGCGTGGACGTCGCCTACCCGAAGCTCGAGGACGGCTCCTGGAACTTCGACCGCCCGCTCTACTTGAACCCGCTCCCGTGGGACGAGTGGGTGAAGCTGCCGGTGCGCGATTTCGATTTCGCGATCTCGACGCCGAAGCTCCACCTCCGCGTGCCGACAGTGATCGTCTCCACGCAGTACGATCGCGTGCCGCTGCGCATCCCGCGCGTCTCGCGCACCGCGATCTATGAGCGCGACGGCGGCGTCTGCCAGTACACCGGCGAGCACGTGGGCAAGCAGGGCGGCAACCTCGATCACGTCGTCCCGCGCGACCGCGGCGGCCGCGACTCGTTTGAGAACCTGGTCTGGTCGAAGAAGGAAGTAAATTCCCTCAAGGCCAACCGGCTCCCGCACGAGGCCGGCCTGCGCCTCCTGCGCAAGCCCAAGGCTCCCTCGCCGATCCCGGCCTCGGCCTTCGTCCGCGAGGCCAAGCATCCCGACTGGCGGCACTTCCTGCACCTCTAACTACACACCCACACGAACACACACGTAGCGCCGGCATCCACGCCGGCCCTCCTCGCCTGCCACCCGGTTTCGCCGGAGCCGGCTGGAGGCCGGCGCTACTTCAGACCGCCACTCGTTCACTCGTTTCACGACGCTCTCACCACACCGCAATGACTCCCTTTTCGGTTCACCCCAACCACCATGACTCTCACCATTTCCCACTCTCCTCCGGCTACGCTCGCCGACACCCTCAGTGTCGTCGACGCGGTGCTCGGCTCGCTCGACCGCCGGCTCCCGGCCCACGTCTCGCGCGATGATCTCGCCAGCGCGGGCAAGCTCGCGCTGATCGAGGCGCTCCTCCGCTTCGAAGGCCCGGCCGCCGAGGCCCGCGCGTATTGCTACGTGCGCGTCCGCGGTGCCGTGCTCGACGAACTCCGTCGCCTCGACCCGCTCTCGCGCCACTCGCGCACGCAGGTCACCACGATCCATCGCGCCATCGCCGCGCTCGAGCGCGAGCTCGGCCGCGCGCCGACGCTCACCGAGGTCTCCGCGCTCACCGGTTTCTCGACCGAAGCCATCACCCAGCTCGAGCAACTCGCGCGAGCCTCGCAGGCCTGCTCGCTCGATGCGACGGATGCCGACGGCGAAAAGCTGCACTCGATCCCCGATGTGGCCGCCGTCTGCCCGGCGCGCTCCGCCGAATCGGGCGACGCGCACGCCTCCGTGCGCGCCGCGCTCGAACGCCTCACGCCGAAGCACGCCCACGTGCTCCGCCGCTACTACCTCGACGACGCCACGCTCGACGACATCGCCGGCGAGCTCGGCGTCTCGAAAGAACGCGTGCGCCAGCTCCGCGAAGCCGCGGAGAAAAAGCTGCGCGAGGACTTCATCGTCCTCGCGCTTTGGCAGTCGCTCCTCACGCGAAATTAATCCGGGCGGCGTCAAGCGCCGCCGCTACATCATCACTTCATCTTAAACTAAAAACTTAAACTACAACGATCATGCCATCCTTCCCGCGCTACGGTCGCGTCCCACGCCCGCTTCGTCTCTTCCCGGTTTTTTCCAAATCTCATGTCCACTTTTCTCATCACCTCCCATCTCCGGTCCTCCTTCCAAAGGATTGGGGCCTGCATCCGCGCCCTGCCGCCGGCCCTTCCACGGGCAAGCTGGCGCGCGGTCAACGCAGCCCCGCGCCGCATTAGCATCCGCAACGACGCCTTCGAGTTGACGCTCCCGCCCACCGCGCAGGCCGTCGTGCTCGATTGTCGCAAAGCGGAACGCCACCTGGTCCTGAGCATTCAAGATCAAGGCGCCACCGCCGAGCGTTTCCTCTGCGGCTTCGACGAACGCCACTGGTTCGCCGCCGCCGTCACCGGTGGCAGCGTGCCCGCGGCTAAGGACAGCCTCATGCCGCCCGCCGTGCGCGAAGCGGCGCTCCGCGCCGGCGTGCGCCCGGCCGATCTCCATCGCCGGCACACGAAGGGCTTCATTCGCCAGGGCGAGTGGTTCTTCGTGCCCGCCGGCGAGATCGACGACCGTCGCTTCACGATCCACTGGCGCGAGCCGCTGATCCGCCCCGGTGGCGGCAAGGCTCACGTCGTCGATGAGCTCGTGCGCGGCCAAGGCGAAATGGTCTGGCACCACGCGCAGTTCGCGAGAAACGGTGTTTCCGATTCTCAGTTCCGCGCGCTACCAGACTGGCAAAAAGATGCCAAAGGCTGGAGCCGCCGCACCCGCATTTCGGACGCGGTGAGCGTCTTCGCCCGCGGCGCCGTGCGCCACTCGGACCATGCGACCATCTGGCTCGCTGGCTGGCACCGCGTCTACATCAACAGCGAAGTCCGCCCGGCCTCGCTAGGGTTTCTCGACTAATAACTCCGCCGCCAGCCGCGCCGCAGCTCTACCGCCTGAGACCAAACAAGCCGTCCCTCCCGCAAATATAAACCTGACCCAATAGTCATATGATGTGCGCCAATCCCGCTGTCTGCGGGCGGCGTCGTCTGCTACACTCTCACCCGTCATGAATATGGAAATCAAAGCCCGCGATCTGGTCGCTGCCGGTTGGCACGAGGGTCGCCGTTTGGGCGCCGCGCTCCGCCGCGCCCGCGATCTCGAGACCTCCGGGCTCGATCGCGCCACCGTTTTTGCGCAACTCGAAGCCGAGTTCCCGAAGCAGCTCATCGTGGCCCTGCCGCGCCATGAGCCGGCTCCGCTCGCCGAGGCCATCGAGGCCGAGACGCCCGAGGAGGTGGCCAATGTCGCCGCCGCGCGGACGCGCATGAATGAACTGCTCCACATGCCCGTGGTGCAGCGCGGCGTGATCATGCCGGATGCCTGCCCGTCGGGCGGCGGCCGCGCCACGATCCCGGTCGGCGGCGCTATCGCCGTGGAAAACGCCATCATCCCCGGCGCGCACTCGGCGGATATCTGCTGCTCGATGTTTGCCACCTTCTTCGCGGCCAATCACCCGGTCGGCGAGATGATGGATCACCTGCAGAAGGTGACGCACTTCGGTCCGGGTGGCCGCCCGCGCGGTTACCAGTTTACTTCGCCCGTGCTCGAGGAGCCGGTGTGGGACAACCCGTTCCTCGCCGGCCTGCGCAGCCGCGCGCAGGATTTCCTCGGCACGCAGGGCGATGGCAATCACTTCGCCTACGTGGGTCATATCCAATTTACGGATACGCAGCGCGCCGACCTCGAGGCCGCCGGTTACACCGAGCTGGCCGAGTGGATCGTGCGCCGCGACGGCGCCTTTAACGTGCTCGTGACCCACCACGGTTCGCGCGGCCTCGGCGCGGACCTCTACAAGCGCGGCCAAGTGGCCGCCCGCCGCTGGTGCGATGAGAACGCCAAGGACATCCCCGACTCGGCCGCCTGGCTCGCCGGCGATTCGCCGGAGGGCCGCGACTACTGGGACGCGTTGCAATACATCGGCCGCTGGACGCGCGAAAACCACGCGCTCCTGCATGAGGCCCTGCTGCGCCGCCTCGGCCAGCGCGCCCTCGTGCAGATCGGCAACGAGCACAACTTCGTGTGGAAGCGCGGCGACACGTTTCTCCACGGCAAGGGCGCCACGCCCGCCTGGTGCGACGCCACGGGCCGCCCGCTGCTCGGCCTGATCCCGCTCAACATGGCGCGCGAAATCCTGCTCGTGCTCGGCGCGGACAATCCCGACTACCTGTCGTTTTGCCCGCACGGCGCCGGCCGCAACCTCTCGCGCACCGCCATGCTCGCGCCCTACAAGGACGCGGACGGCGAGCTCGATCCCGCCCGCGTGCAACAGGCGCTCGCCACCTCGACCGCCGGCCTCGACATCCGCTGGTTCGGCGGCGCGCCCGACCTCTCCGAGTCTCCGCTCGCCTACAAGGACGCGACCAAGGTAAAGGCGCAGATCGCGCGCTTCGGCCTCGCTAACGTGGTCGGCGAAATCCAGCCGCGCAGCTGCATCATGGCCGGCGAAGCCCCCGAGCCGCACTGGATGCGCGCCCGCCGCGAAAAGCGCGCCGCGCATAAGGCGCAGCGGCGGGAGAATGCGGAGGAGATTGGCGAGGACTGAGTTGTACTACAGTCCTACAGTTGATCTAGCTTATGAAACAAATGCGTGAACGAAGCCAACGGCTAGGGAGGAATGATCCGTGTCCATGTCGAAGCGGCCGAAAGTTCAAATTCTGCTGCGCCAGTAAGCCGCTACTTATCTCACAAGCTCCGGCAGCTGCACCTAATCTTAGAAAAGGACCCCATGCGGCCATGTTATATAACTTCGTGCTGCCCAAAACCGCTGTCGTCTGGGTCGCAAAAGATTTATTCGGCAGCGCTTTTTCATGGGCCGAAGCCAAGGCGGCGTTAGCAAGCATGCACCTAGAGTCAGCTCTTTTGAGTATGGCGATGGTAAATGCGGTGTGCGTTGAGCTTGCTGGAATTCGTTCATTCGACAACGAGGACGGCAGGCAAAAGATTGCAGCACTCGTAGAGTACTTATTCCCGGTTAAGTGGCGAAACGCGGCGTTGAGCGTGTATGCTCACAACGCGAGAGAGATTTTCATTCCTCTCGCCTCGCAAGCTTGCATCGCGATGACAGAAGCTTGTATGCGCTTCTGTCCGGCCGAAGGGGGCAAGCAATTTTCCCATCCGAACGAGTGTGAGGATTTTTCGCGGGTACTGTTTTCTTTCCACGACAACCTCACCAGTAAAGCACAGGTCGAGAAGCTTGATTTTAGCGCGCTTACGGCCGAGCAGTTCCGTTATTTTTGCCGCAATTACCAGGCTGCAAATTTAGAGCACGATTTTTCACGGCTAGTTCGCCGGCACTACATGATGTTTGAGGCCGCCGACCCTAACGGCATGCTTTTCGAGCAAACCGGACGAGACGCTGCGCAATGGTTTACCGAAGTGACCGGTGTCTCATCGGTAACTTATCGCGCTCTTATGCTTTTCGCCATGAATCACGGGTCCAAATTTTCCATCGAGAGCCCAGACCTTCAGCATCTTGTCTACGATCTTAAAAGGGCGTTTGCTGAAGTGACCCCGGAAGTGACGGCTGCTTATTTGAGATTGCATGCTCTTTCAGTTTTGGAGCGACCTATACCGGCAGGGCCAGAAGTTGTGGATTGGGAGCATGCGGTTTATGGCCTGCATCATATTAGACGGAAACCAATTTTACAGTTCGGTGAAAATCTTTTCCTATGCCTTTTTCTGCACCTTGTGCAGGAAAAATTTTTCGGTGCCACCGTTCACATGCTCACCGAGTTGGTAGACGCTCACCGGCCGGAGGGTTGGGATGCAGAAGCAAAAAAACGTACGGGGAAAGTTCGCAGAGAGTTCGGCTTCCTTTTCGAGGATTATATCCGATTTCTACTTACACTCTATTTTCCCGATCCGTACGCGGTCAGAAAATTTCCTGTTTTCCACAAACGAGGTAAGGATAAACTGGAATACGACGGCTTCATCATATGCGGAAGTACTGCATTGGTATTCGAGTTTGTCCATCATCCTTGGAGCCTGCCGGAGCGCGCTTCGGGGGATGCCTCAAAATTTATATATCATATCGCAGACAATGTTAGGAAAGCTGGCGCGCTCGCGCTTTTGCTAGCGGATGGTCAGCATCTACCTGAGGGGACCAGTCCTCCCAAACATATCTTGCCGATTGTGATCTGTAGCGAGGCCGTACCTATTAACGAGATAACAACGGCAACGTGGGAACGAGATCTGATCGCGGCTACTTCACGAGAACTCGTACTCGGAAGCGGCATAATCAAGCCAGTGCAGTTTCTTTCGCTGACTCAGCTAGAACTTATCGACAACATGAAGGTTGGTGACTCGTCCGCCAAAATCACGGGATTTCTTGCCGTTCGCTCGGATGATCCCCTTTTGCGTTTTTCAGGTGATCGAGCTCTTCGACAATCCTTAGTCAAGGCACAGCGCTTAGGTCCATTCGATGACGCTGCCGAACACTCACTGTTCAGGCATGCGCCAGGTCTTTTTACCAAGAAACGATAGACGCGAAGCTAGGAATGCCTGCCGCACATGACGCATTCTCGTAGATTGGATTCTCGACTGCTCAGATGCGAGCAATCCACCGCTTCAGCATGTTCAACATGCCATTCGCAATTTGTAACCTTGCTCCCGTCCAGCGGGACGGCTTCTTAGCTCGCGGATGACTAAACGGGCGCGGCAGGCGCGGATTTACTCGGGGACGGCGCGGAACCTCGCTTTGCTGGCGGGGGTGTTGCGGCGTGGGGGGCTGGTGGCGGTGCCGACGGAGACGGTGTATGGGCTGGCGGCGAATGCGCTGGATGCGAAGGCGTGCGCGGAGATTTTTCGGGCGAAGGGGCGACCGCAGACAGATCCGTTGATCGTGCACGTGGAGGCGGTGGCGGATTTGGAAAAGCTGGCGGTCGTGAATGAGGCGGCGCTGGTGTTGGCGAAGAAATTTTGGCCGGGGCCGCTGACGATTGTGCTGCCGAAAAAGGCGATCGTGCCGGATATTGTGTCGGCGGGGTTGCCGAGCGTGGCGGTGCGGATGCCGGCGCATCCGTTGTTTCGGAAGTTGCTGCGGCTGGCGGGCGTGCCGCTCGCGGCGCCGAGTGCGAATCCGTTTGGCTATGTGAGCCCGACGACGGCGGAGCATGTGCGCACGAATCTCGGGACGAAGATCGGGTACATACTCGAGGGCGGGCCGTGCGCGGTGGGCGTGGAGTCGACGATCATCGATTTGCGTGATGCGAAGCGGCCGCGGTTATTGCGGCCGGGCGCGGTGACACAGGCGCAACTCGAGGCGGCGTTGGGCGTGCCGGTACGCGTGGGAGTGAAAGGGAAAGTGAAGGTGAAAGTAGCGTTGAAGGCGGGACCGGGCGCGAAGGCTCGGAGGCCGGAGGAGCAGGCGGACGCCATGAAGGCAGAGGAAGCCGTGGCGCAGGTAGCGCCGGGGATGCTCACGCGGCATTATAGTCCGCGGACGCCGGTGGTGTTGCATGATCAGTTCACGCGGGAAGACGCGGCCGGGGCGATGGCGGATCGCAGCGAGGCGTGGGTGTTTTTGGCGAAGCCGAAGGCGGTGCGCGGGAAAAACATTTTCTGGCTGGATGCGCGTGGGGATTTGCGCGGGGTGGCGCGGCGGCTCTTTGCGATGTTGCGCGAACTGGACGACGCGGGGTTTGCGCGCATCCATGTGGAGCGCGCGAGCGGCGCGGAGGGGCTTGCGGAGGCGATCAATGATCGGCTCAGGCGGGCGGCGGCGCAGGGGTGAGCAAAATCCGAGCAAACGAATGCGCTACCTTCTACTACTCGCGATGGTTTGCACCCTCACCGGCTGCGCAAAAAAGACGAGCCGGGTGCAGTTTGATTTGGCGGTGGAGATTCCATCCACCGACAAAGGTGCTTGGATCGATCCCTTCGGCTCAAATTTCACCACCGGCATGTTGTTGCGCTCGCTCAATACAGATGGCTGGCGCAAGGTTTTGGTGCCTGCGAGTGCGGGCGAAGTCAGTGACGAGGCTCGACTGCTCGAATCATGGCGCGTCGAAAAATTTGATTTCGTGAACCGTAGGGACGATGGAAACGCGGCGGTGGCCAAGTGCATTGTATCCATCACCGGGAGTCCTAGCGATGATGTCTCCGGATCAATGGACCGCATTCTCACACGGTTCGAGGCACTGTGCGTCAAGATGTATGGTCCGAAATATGCCCCTTACGTCCGACGGTTGAAGAAACTCGAAGCTGCGCCAGAAAAGATGCAGCACCCATAAGGTACTGCATTTTTCGCCGTTGGTGCGGATACAACGAGCAGAATTACTTTTTTCGCACGCCGATGCCGGGCCAGGTGGGGAGCGTGATTTTGCCGTCGACGATGGAGGTGCCGTCGAAGCAGTCGTTTTTGATGAGGACGGCGCCGTCGAGGTCGGCCCAGTCGACGAGGGGGGAGAGTTGGGCGGCGGCGGAGATGGCGCAGCTCGTCTCGGTCATGCAGCCGAGCATCACCTTCAGGTCGAGAGCGCGGGCGAGGACGATCATCTTGTAGGCCTCGCGGAGGCCGGTGCACTTCATGAGCTTGATGTTCACGCCGTGAAAGGCGCCGGCGACTTTCTTTACGTCGGCGAGGCGCTGGACGTTTTCGTCGGCGATGAGCGGGAGGGGGCTCCGGGTGCGGAGCCACGCGGTGTCGTCGAGTTGCTCCTTGGGCATGGGCTGCTCGATGAAGAGGACGTTGCGCGAGGCGAGCCACTCGATCATCGCGAGCGCACCGTCGCGGGTTTTCCACCCTTGGTTGGCGTCGACCGTGATGGGGGTATCGGTCTCGGCGCGGATGGCTTCGATCATGGCGCGGTCGGAGGCGTCGTCGCGGCCGAGCTTCACCTTGATGATTTTGTAGATGGAGGCCTCGCGCGTTTTCTGGCGGACGATCTCGGGCGTATCGATGCCGATGGTGAAGGAGGTGACGGGGGCCTTGGCGCGATCGAGGCCCCAGATGCGGTACCAGGGCGCGCCGAGTTTTTTGCCGATCCAATCGTGCAACGCGATGTCGACGGCGGCCTTGGCGGCGGTGTTGCCGGGGGCGAGGGCGTCGAGGGCGGGGAGGATTTCCTCGAGTTGAAAGGGGTCGCGGACGGTTTCGAGGAGGGACGCCGCGCGGGTGAGAAACGCGGCGGCGGTGGCTTGCGATTCACCGAGGTAGGGCGGCATCGCGGCCTCGCCGTAGCCCGTGACGCCCTCGTGCTCGACCTCGACGAGCGTCGCGGGCGTGCTGGTGCGGGTATTCGACGCGATGCCGAAGGCGTGGCGCAATTCGAGGGTGTAGGGGGCGTGGCGAAGTTTCATCGAAGAGGGCGAGAGTGAACGGGAGTGAAAGGAGGAAAAGGTAAAACCAATGGGTCAAAACACAGAATTTTATAACCACAGATGGACACAGATGAACACGGATACGAACCCACGGAGAATAAGCGCGAAGACGCAAAGGCGCGAAGGTCGGAGCGAAGATGAGTAGTAACTTTTGTGATTAAGATCATGGGAAGAGGAGAAAGGGATTTTGAAGGAACGCTAATCTACGCTGATTTTTCTTCGCAGGAGATTCACCACATCGGTGGCGAGGTCTGTATCTGTGTTTGTCTGTGTCCATCTGTGGTTCAAAAGGTTTGGACGGGTTGGGATTTTGATTCGTGTCGGTTCGGGTCCTTCGTGGTTCAACGGTTTGGAAAAAATGCGCGGGAGTGTAACGTCTGGCGTTTGACGCGGGGGCGGGGACTCGCACGCTTGCGGCGTGCTGTTTGACGCGTTTGCAGGACTGCAGAAACTGATGTTGCCAGATCGCTGGCAGGCGTTGGCCGTGCAGGCGTTGCGCGCGGGGAAAGATGTGATCGTCGATGCGCCGACGGGCGCGGGAAAGACGTACGTGTTCGAGCGGTGGGCGGAGCAGACGAATTTCGCGAAGCGGGCGCTGTTCACGGTGCCGACGCGGGCGCTGGCCAACGACAAATTTGCGGAGTGGAAGGCGCGCGGGTGGCGCGTGGGTATCACGACGGGTGATCTGTGCGTCGATCCCGGCGCGCCGATTGTCGTGGCGACGCTGGAGGCGGTGCAGGGGCATGTGGCGACGCCCGTGAACGTGGGGCCGAAGCGCGAGCCGGCGGCGGATGGGAGCGATGAGCCGTTTCAACTGCTGGTGGTCGATGAGTATCACTGGCTGGCCGACCCGAATCGTGGGAATCACTACGAAGGCGTGATGCTGTCGGCACCGCGCGAGTTGCAATTTCTGCTGCTCTCGGGCGCGGTGGCGAATCCGGAGGTGGTCGCGGCGTGGCTGCGGCGGCTGGGGCGCGAGGCCGAAGTGATTCAACATCGCGAGCGGCCGGTGCAACTTGAGGAGGTCGAGGTCGATGACCTCGTGCGCGGGCTGCCGACGTGCATCGAGGGGTTTTGGTCGCGGCGCGTGGCGGGGGCGCTGCGCGAGGGCTTGGGGCCGGTGCTGGTCTTTGCGCCGCATCGCCATGACGCGGAGCGGCTGGCGCGGCAGTTTGCGCGCGAGCTGCCCATCTCCGATCCGTTGACGCTCACACCGGAGCAGGAGCAACTCTGCGGTCCGCAGCTCGCGAAGATTTTGCGCGCGCGCGTGGCGTATCACCACAGCGGGCTCACGTATGCGCAGCGCGCGGGCGTGATCGAGCCGCTGGCGAAGGCGGGGCAATTGCGTGCGGTGGTGGCGACGCTGGGGCTGAGCGCGGGCATCAATTTTTCGCTGCGCTCGGTGATGATCACGGCGTCGTCTTACCGGCATGACCAGCTCGAGCACGAGATCGCGCCGCATGAGCTCCTGCAGATGATCGGGCGCGCGGGTCGGCGCGGGCTCGACGATGCGGGTTATGTGCTCGTGAGCAGCAATACGCCGCGGATGCGCCGCGCGGAGCAATTGCGGCTGAAGCGTGCGGCGTCGCTGCCATGGGCGTTTTTCCTGCGACGGCTGCGGGCGGGGCGCGACGCGGCGGAGGTGGCGCGCGAGGATGCGGGACGATTTTTCACCGAGGAACCCGTTGCCCTGGGCGCGGAGCAGACATCGCTGTTGCCGCGGGGGTCCCTGCCCTGCGCGCAGCTCACCGATACGGGGCGCGCGCGCCTCGTGCGGAGTGAGCGCACGCCGTTTGCGGGATGTGCGACGTGCGGGCACCGGCCGGCGTGCCTCGCGATGTCGCCGCAGCCGACGCTGCTGTGGCAGTGGCAGCGCACGGGCGTGCTGGATCGCAACCTGAAGCTCACGGTGCGCGGGGAAATTGTGTCGGTGTTTCTCGGCGCGGAGGGGCTCGCGCTCGCGGCGGCGCTCGAGGACCGGCGGTATCCGATCGACGATATTTTATTCGATGCGGCGAATCTCTTTGCGGGCGACCGCTTCGCGGGGACGAATCCGCGCGGGCTCGGTCGCCTCTCGGCGGTGTGCGAAAAAGCGTATCGCCGGCTGACGGTGGAGGGCTGGTTGCGCGAGGGCGTGCCGGTGAACTACGGTTACGGCGCGAGCGAGATCGTGCGCGCGCTAATCGAGAACCATGCGCGGACGCGGGAGGCGCTCGCGGAGTGCGAGACGGCGGGCAAGGGCGATGTCGACCGCCTGCTCACGGAGTGGCGCAGCCTGCTGCGGCAGGCGGTGGCGGCGGGTCCGCTGATCGGCGATGGCGCACCGATGACGGGGCGCGATCATTTTATCGCAGAGCGGTGGGACGATTTTCGGGCGCTGGCGCGCTCGTGGTTGCACGAGGCGCGGGCGACGGCGCTGCCGGAGCTGCCACCGCTGACGGCGGATCAGCGGCGGCCGGTGAATCACAGTGTGTTGCGGCCGCCGCGGGTGGTGCCGCCGGGGCGGGGCGTGGTGATGGGGATGGGGAGGTAGTGGACGTTACGATTGAGTGGAGGCGGAGTGGTCGGAGGTTGGCCACAAAGAACGCAAAAATTGGGTCTAGTGGGCGGAAGTTTGCATGCGCCTAAAGGGCGCATCGGAATTTGATCTGGCGGAAACTTTTCCGTTTTGGTGCTTTCTTGGCTAAATTTCTGGAGGGATGGCGTGAGGATGCGATGTTTTTGACGCGAGAGGGAGCAGGGAACCTTACTCGTAGTGGATATTCTGATACGTCGGTTGAAGCCCGGCGCTATCTCGGGGTTGGTGATGCGCGAGTGGAAGGGCGAGACGGGGCTCAAGGGACGGCGGTTGGAAACCGCCGCTCCGTTGCTGCGATCGCTCGGTGGAGCGGCCGGGTCGCTCAATGGTGTTCGCGCGCGTCGACGAGCGACGCCTCTACACCGGCGACTAGGCTGTCGTTATTTTTCGGCGGGTGAGTTCGAAGGCCGTCAGGGCGACGAGGGCGAGGAGGAGGAGCGTCGTCGTGCCGACGCTCAGGGAGCCGGGGTGGGTGAGCTTGAGGTCGAGCTCGAGGGGGGCGTTGCCGTCGACTTGGAGGGCGCGGGCGAAGGTGAAGACGCGGCCGTGCTCGGAGAGCGTGACGTCGAGGGCGCGGGGGACGGGCTCGGCGCCGAGTTGCTGGTCGACGATGCGGGTGGCGATGCCGCGCAGGGCGGTGTTTTCATCCATGGAATTGCCTTGGAGGAATTGGTCGAGCTGCTGCGGGTTGAAATTCACTTTGCCCTGCATGAAAGGGTTGAGGCCGGCGGCTTGCTCGAGCTGGGCGTTGCGGGTGGTCTGGAGGTTGCCGCTGTTTTCGAGGTAGATGCGCTGGCGGCGGGTGTTGAGGCCGAGGACGGCTTGCTGCGTGCGGAGGTTGCGGAGCTGCACGCGGGCGTCCTCGTTGGAGGCGGCATCGGCGGAGACGTTGTTGAGCACGCTGTTGAAGGCGGCACTGGCTTTTTCCTGTTCACCGGCGGCGAGCCAGGTACTGGCTTGCTGCATCGAGGCGTTGACCTCCCTCGCGTCGGCAGTGCGGCGCGAGGAGACGAGCGAGACGTAATCCTCGAGTTCGAATTTCCGCTCGGCGCGCTCCTCGACGAGGCGGAGGCCGCCGCGGTAATCGGCGAGGTCGTAGCCGGGCGGAACGATGATGCGCCAGTTCACATTTTCGAGCGGGACGCTGAGGCTCGGGCCGGCGAGTCCAACGGTGCGGCCGGCGGGCGCGCTCGTGGAGTAGACGAGGCGCACGGTGGCGGTGCGATTGGCGGCGACGTTGGGCGTGACGTGGAAGAGGTAGGCGTCGGCCTCGCGCACGACGGAGACGCTCTCGCCGTTGACGAGGGTGTTGAAGAGGCGGGCGTTGCCGGGGAGGCGGACGCGCAGCGTGCTTTTTTCGAGGACGTCGACCTTGAGATCGACGGCGGTGAGCGATTCGCCGGTGGGCGCGAAGAGCGTGGTGAGCGCGCCGGAGGTGACGCGGAGCTTGAGCGCCTCGGCGATGCCGTGGCGGCGGATGTTGACGGAGAGCGGGCCCTCGGCCTCGGCGACGCGGAAGCAGAGCGCGGGCACGGTGCGGTCGGCGCGATTTTGGAGAATGGCGGGCACGCCGTTCCAATCGACGCGCGTCCAGCCGCGCGGCAGGGCGGCGGCTTCGATTTCCAGGCGTCCGCCGCTGCGGAGCGCGACGTAGTGCGCGACCTGGCGCGCGCCGAGGAACTCCGGCGGCGTGATGGTCTCGCGGCCCGACTCGCGGGTGGCGGGGCTTTGCCATTCGATTTGGACATCGGTCTCGCCGGCGATGCCGCGCTGGAAGCGGAGCTCCCAGGTGTCGGGCGTTTCCGGCACACGCACGAGGTCGCTCACGGCGGAGCCGGTGGCCCGCACGGTGCGCACGCTCTCGTCGTTGAGGCCGGGGAGACGGAGGCGGGTTGATTTCACGGCGGCGTTTTCCACGCGGTAGCGGAGCGCGAGGCGCGTGAGCGTCTGGCCCTCGCGGAGCGTGATTTCTTGCAAAGCCTGCGCGGTGACCCACGGCTCGAGGGCCTCGATGTCGAGGCGGAGCAACCAATCTTCCTGGAGGAGACGGAAAGCGAGTGAGCCGGGCTGCTGCGCGCCGAGGGTGCGCGGGTCGAGTTGAGTGACGCGCTCGCGGTCGACGGCGCGGAGCTTGAGGCCCTTGCCCGGCACGACGAGGACATCGGCGGTCTGGCGCGTGGCCTCGCGGATGAGGAGGCGCGGGAACGGCCACGCGGTCTGCGCGCGCGGGGCGGCGCCGGAGAGCGTGAGGTTAAACGTGTGCTCGCCGAAGGTGCGGCCATTCAAGTGGAGCGTGACGATGCGCGTGGTGCCCTCCGACGAATCGGTCCAGTGGCTGAGCGCGGAGCCGGTGAGCGCCTCGACCTCGAGGCCGGCGGGGAGCGCAAAGCTGAGCTTGAACAAACCGACGCGCGTGATGGCGGCGCGCAGATCGACGGCAAAGACCATGCGGTCGTCGTCGAGGGAAAGCGTTTGCCGGCTGGTGACGCGGACCTCGGGTGCGACGGGGGCGACGCGCAGCTCCACGCGGCCGGCCTCGGGGCCGTAGCGCCAGGCTTGTTGCACGGTGGCCTGAGGTTGAGTTTCGCGCAGACGAGCGACGAGCGCGGGGTCGACATCCTGAGCGTTGATGACGGAGAGGCCGGTGGCGCGGAGGCCCTCGGGTTGCGCGTCACCGCCAAAGGCGAGTGCGAGCACGCCGACGTCACCCGCCGCGCCGAGCGTGCGCAGCGGCTCGAGCGCGAGGGCAAAAGGCAACTCCCCTGCCCCCACCTGCGTCTCGACGATAAAGGCGAAGGGCTGCGACTGCGCGGGCTCGATGGCGAGGTGGAGGCGGCGCTTTTCGGGATCGAAACGCCACGCGCCGACGGGACCGCGCCCGACGTCGCCGACGGTGAGACCGGCGGGAACGGCGATTTCCAAGGACGACACGCGGCCCTGCGCGGGGCGCACGGTGACGCGGGCGAAGCCGTTGACGACGCCGGGGCCGGGCACGAAGAGATTGGCCGTCTCGGCGAAGAAGCTCGTGGTCTCGGCGGAGAGGTCGCGGCGCAGCGGGCGGAGTTGAATCGAGGGCGCGGCGTCGGGCGTGAGGAGGAGCGTGGCGCCGCTGCGATTTTCGCCGAGGCCAGTAAGCGGCGAGGTGGAGACGGCGGAGGGCGAAGTGATTTCCCAGCCCGCTTGGTCGAGTTCGACGGTGATGCGCTGCGCGGCGGCGGGGCCGGTGGGCAGCGCGAGCGGGCGCGTGCGATCGGAGACGGGTAGCTCGTACCGGACGCGCGCGGTGCCGACGCCATCGCGCTCGCAAGAGACGTAATAGGCGAGGGAGCCGTCGCGCTCCACCTTGTTGAGGCGGAGATTCGTGCCGGTGAACTCGGTGAGGACGGCAGGCGGGCGCAGCAGAAGGAAAGTATCTCCAGCGACGCCGCGCGCGGTGAACTCGAGCTCGGCTTGGAGGCGTTCGCCCTGAAGCACCCAGCGCTGCGCGGTGGCCTGCGCGGGCTTGGTGCCATCGGGGAAAAGGGAGTCGGCGGTGGAGGCGGTCGCAACATTCGCGACGAGGTTGATCGCGGCGTCTGCCGCGTTGGCGGTGGGGCGCGCGGGGTTGGCGCGGCGGTTTTGATTTTGAGCGTGAGCGGTGGGCGCGGTCGCCAGCGAACCCAGCACGAGGAGCCCGACCATGAGGAGCGAGACGGTGGTCGCGCCGACGGAGGGAATCGGCGGGGGGCGGCGGGTGCGGCCCTCGGCCTGCCAGAGGGTGTAGCTCGGGACGGCGAGGCGCACGAAGAGCACGAGCGCGACGGCGGTGAAGAAGAGGGTCGCGCCGCCGTGATGGGCGAGGAGGCCGATGGATAGAAGGAGGATGCCGGCGAGTTTCACGATGATCTCGAGGACGCGGGAGCGCAGCGGCCGGAACTGGGCGACGATGAGCGTGACGAGGCCGACGGCAGCGGCGGCGAGGCCCCACGGCGTTAGGAGCGCGAGCCACGTGGGGAGATTGTCGATACGGAGCGAAACGGTTTCGCCGGCCGGGAGCATCGAGGCGGCAAAGGTGAGTTCGTTGACATTCGGGCGGCAGAAGAGGAGCGCGACGACGGCGAGGACGGCGGCGACCGAGACGGCGTTGCCCGCGGCGAGGACGGCGACGAAGAGTCGCGTCAGGCTGCCGGGGCGCATGAGCAGCATCGCGAGCGCGGCGAGGAACAGCACGCTAAAGGTGCCGAGGACGCCGCGCGCGGCGATCCACTCGAAGCCAGTTTCGGTGAGGCCCCCGGAGACGAGCTCGGCATTGCCGCCGCGGAGGACGAGCTGGCGGTCGACATCGCCACGCACGACCCAATCGCTCACGAGCACGGGCGCGGCGCCGACGCGGGGCGCGACGAGCGTGAGCGCGGTGCTGCCGCCGGTGGCGGGCTGGCCGACGCGCAGCGCGACGGCGACGGGATCGTTGGGATTGGACTTGGGCGGGAGCGGGACGAGTGTGACGTCGCCATCGGCGCGGGCGTTGACGAGCTCATTGTCGACACGGACGTCCCAGAGCTTAACGCCCGCGGGGAGCGTGACGCGCAGGGCTTTTTGGCCGCGGGTCTTCACGAAAAAGCGCGCCTCGGTGACGACCTGGCCGTCGCGCGAGACATGGCTGTTGAACTTCGCAAAGTCGACGACCTGCTCGATGGTCTCGCCGGGCGCGTACCACTCGACGCCCAGCTCGAGGGCAAAGGGGCGCGCGGTGTATTGGTAGACGGCGAGCGACGGCGCGCTGCTGAGCGAGCGGAATTCGGCGGGCAGCTCGGTGGGCTCCAG
The DNA here is from genome assembly GCA_965227745.1 of Opitutaceae bacterium. GTDB lineage: Bacteria > Verrucomicrobiota > Verrucomicrobiia > Opitutales > Opitutaceae > GAS368. The sequence continues at coordinate 4,315,726 of OZ245769.1, forward strand.
TTTCAAGAGACCCGACGCCTGTTTGATTTCATGCTTCACCTGCATCGGGCTCACGACCTGCACGAAGCCGCGCTCGGCCTGCACGCCGAGGGGGCGGACGACGCCGGGATTGATGGTGCCGCCGCGGGCGCTCATCGGCTGCTCGAAAGTGATGAGCAGTGTGGCCGCGCCGAGCACGGGCTGGTGGAGCGAGATGATCACTTGATCGCCCTCGCGACGCCAATCGCGGCGAACGTTTTGGCCGATGACGTCGAGATTGCCGACAGTGGCAGGGACCTCGACGCGCCACCCGGAGGCGGGCGCACCGACGACGAAATAATTGAGCAGCACGCTCGACGAGACGACGCCGGGGCGCAGCGAGTAGAGGTGAAACACATCGGCCGACACACTCTGGCCGAGGGCTTCGATCTTGAGCTCGGCGGACCAATCGCCCTCGCGCACGCGCCACGCCTGCTGCAGCCCGGGCGTCTGGCGCGGGAAGAAACTGAGCGGCGTTTCCACGAGCCGCTCGGCGGTGGCGGGCACGAGGCGGAAGCCGGGCGTGGAGACCGCGCCGACGGAGCCGCGCACGGTCTTGGCCTCGGGAAATTGCAACGCCGGGAGCTTCCACGCGCCGGCGGCGGCGGGTTGATTTTTTTCCAAGCGCAATTGCAGGAGCAGGCGGCCCTCGACGGGCTTGGTGAAGACGACGCGGAGGGCGCGCGTGCCCTCGGTGACGACGGATTCGGCCACGTAGTCGGAAACCTCGGAGCCGACGAGGGAAACGACGGTGTAATCCTCGGGGATGCGCAGCGTGAAGGTGCTGAGCGCGGCCTCGCGGACATCGAGCTCGAGGTCGCCCTGGATGACGCGCGTGGTGTCGGTCAGCTCGTAAGTGACGATGGCGGAGACGCCGACCTCGGGGGAAATTTGCGAGGCGAGCACGCGGTAATCGCGCGCGGCGGCGGGGAAACGATACGCGAAGATCTGGCGCGCGCCGGTGAGGGCGGGGCCGGGGAATTGCGCGGGGGCGAGCTGCATGAGGCCGGAGGCCTCGGCAACCTCGAGGCGGACGGCGCCCTCATTGGCGATGCGGATGAAGCCGGAGTGGCGCACGCCGCCCTCGGGCGTGACGCGCAGCGGCTCGGCGCGGACGGGCCAGCGACCGAGCTCGGTCTGGCTCTCGATTTGCAACGTGCCCTCGGTTTCGACGGGCCGATTGAAACGAACTTCGAGCAGACGCGCGGTGGTGCCAGTGGCGGCGGGAAGGACTTTCCAGCCGATGACATTGGGGCCCTCGACGCGGACAATTTCACCGGGCCCCTCGAGCCGGCACTGCACGCCGCCGAGCTTGCCTTGGAGAATGCGGAAGGAAATCGCGGAGCGCTGGCGCAGCAGCCCCGCACCGATGCGGACCTCGGAGAGCTCGGAGCTGGTAAAGAAGAGTACGCCGTCGCCGGCGGGGCGGGCGTTTTTCCACGCGAGCGAGACGGCGCCATCGGCAGGGAGAAAGCCCTGCCAGCCGGTGGCGGTGGTGGCGGGGACGACGGCGGAGTCGGGCTTGAAACTCACGCCGGCGGGGAGGCCCTCAAGGCGGAGAGGGACGACCGCGCCGGCGGGCATCGCGAAATCGAGCGCGCGCCAGTCGCCGGCCTCGCGGAGCGCGGCGGAGAAGGCGAGATCGAGTGGGAGCGAACCCTCGCGATCGCAGACAAGGTCGTAGGCGAAGGTGGCGCCAGCGCGCGCGACGAGCTCGAGGTGCCAGCCATCGCCCGCGGTGTCGGCCGCGGGGGCGGCGAGGCCGGAGAGGAGACGGAGGCGCGCGCCGGCCTTGAGCGCGCGAAGCGTGCCACGCAGGTGGAAATCGACGGAGCCGGCAGGCTCGTTGAGCGTGCCGACGAGTTGGGCGTTGGTCAGCTCGACCTCGGCGGCGGCGGAGCCGCGCGGGGCGAGACGGATTTCAAGGCGGGCTTCGCCGGTGGAGAGGAATTGCGCGGTGTCGCGCGCGGTGGAGTCGCCGACGGAGTTTAGGCCGGTGGCGGTGGCGACGCGAAAGTCGACAGTGGCATCGGTGCGCACCGTGGTTTTCGCGGAGAAACCGACGGCGTCGCCGGGCGTAAGGAGGAGCGGCGCAACGGTGCCGGGGATGGGGGGCGAGCGGAGGCGCGTGGTGACGACGAGGTCGAGGTCCGTGTGGATGGTGGCGGATGCGGCTGGGGACGCGGCTGGGAGCGCGGGGCGGAGATCGAGAAATCGGCGGCCGCCGGCACCCTGGCGCACGGACCAATCGCGGAGCGCGGCGCTGGTGACAGAAAGAATTTCACCATCGCCGGAGAGGCCGAGGGAGAGCACCTCCGGGCGGCCCTGCACGACGTGGAGTTTTAATTTCGCTTCGCCGAGGAGTTCGGTGCGGCCCAGCATGAGGGTTTGCTCGACGGCGGCGGAAAAGAGCACGGCGACCGGCGCGGTAGGCGGGGCCGTTTCGATGACGATGCGGCTGCCGTCGGCGCTGGTGGAAAGCGGCGTGGCGGTCTTGGGGGTTTCGGCGGCAAGCGCGGAGGACGCGAAGAAGAGCGAGCCGAGGAGGGCGGCGAGAAGACCGAAAGGGACGGCCGTGAGGCGGAAGGTGATATTTTTGGGCATGGCTAACGCGTGCAGGGGAATTACTCCTGCGGTTAAAGGGTGGAACGGAAGCGGGCGGTGGAGACGGTGACGGTCGAATCGGCAGGGCCGATCTTCGCACAACGCGGCGGGGGCGTTGTCAGCGGGACGTCAGGAAAAGGTCAGGGAATTGTCATGGGCTCGGGCGTGAAGGAAACGGATTTCGGCACCGTAGGGTTGAAGCGCAAAGGCGCGAAGGGGCGAAGATCGAGATGGAGACGTTTGAACAGAAAGGACGGCAAGACGGGGCGCGGTCGGGAAGTTCTCGAAGGAATGGGTGGGGGGCCGGCTCTGTCGGACGCGAATGGGTTAGATGGATTGCCGCGTCGCCCGCTGCGCGGGACTCCTCGCAATGACAAACTAGGGATGCGTGCGTTCGTCCGTTTTCCGCGGGCGTCGTCAAGCGACGCCCCTACAGCGGCGATTGGAGTTTTACTTTTGAGTTCGTATCTGTGATTTGGATACGTGTGTCCTGGCGGCCCGCCCGGAGGTCGGGCCCTACCCCATAAGATGTGCGGTGGAAGGACATGAGAGAGGTGGCGCAGGCGGTCCGGATTCTTGGGAGACGTAAATTTAAATGAATTTCTGATGTGCGGCGCGACGACCCGGGGACGAGCGGCAGCCCGACAAAGGCGATCAGTTGCCGAAGAGGCGGCGGGCTTGGGCGATCATGGTGACGAATTCTTGGACGCGGGCGTCTTGCGGGTAGCGGCCGCGGAGGGTGGCGGCGATGGGGGCGAGGTCGCGAAGGTCGATGGTCTGGCCGGTGCCGCCGCGGAATTTTTCCGCGAGCAGCGCCGAGGCGCCGGCGAGCTGGAGCGTGGGCGTGGCGCGGGCGAAGGCGGGCGCCGCGGGATCGTGCGGGAGCGTCCAGGAGCGCTCGACCATTTGCTTCGTGGCGGGATCGCGGAAGCGGACCGACAACTCGCCGAGTTCGCCGTCGCCGCCGGGGAGCAACTCGACTTGGTAGAGGGCGACGGCGTTTTCATCGGCGGCGAGTTCGGCGGCGTCGACAGTGTCGTTGCGGAAATCCTGTTCGCGGAGGCGGTGCTGCTCGAAGCCGATGAGGCGATAGTGGCCGACGCGGGCGGGATTGAAGCGCACCTGGACCTTGACGTTTTCGGCGGCGGGGCGGAAGGCGCCGGCGAGTTTTTGCGCGAAGCCGGCATCGGCGTCGGCGGGGGTGTTGAGCGCGTAGTAGCGACCGTCGCCGCGGCGCGCGAGGTTTTCGAGGATTTCGTCGTCGAGGCCATCGAGGCCGACGCCGCAGGCATCGAAGGCGAGGCCTTGTTGACGGAAGGTTTCGACGCGGGTGGCGAGTTTTTCCGGCTCGGCATCGCCGAGATTGGCCGCGCCATCGGTGAGGAGGACGACGCGATTTTGCGCGCCGGTGGCGAAGTGGCGCTGGGCGAGTTCGCCGCCAAGGCGCAGGGCTTCCTCGAGATTGGTGCCGCCCTCGGAGGGCGTGCGCTTGATGAGGTCGAGGAGCGTGCGCGCCTGATCGCCGCGGGTATTTTCCGCGAGAAGGCGGGGCGTGCGGGCGAAGCCGACGAGGGTGATGCGATCGGCGGGCCCGAGGAGGGAGACGAGAACCTCGAAGGCGCGGTGCACGGAGGCGGCGCGGTCCTCGCGCTCCATCGAGCCGGAGGTGTCGAGGAGGACGGTGAGGTGGAGGGGAGTCGCGCCGCGACCGGCCGAGGCGACGCGGAGGGCAACGCGGACGAGATTGCGCTGCGGGAGGAACGGATGACCGGCCTGCTCGATGCGGGCGCCGATCTTTTCACCGACGCTGGGAGAGGGGTCGCCGTAATCGAAGGCGTTGTAAAATTCCTCGGCGCGGATGCGGGCGGGGTCGGGCTTTTCGCCGCGGGCGAGCGCGGCGGCGGCGAGACGGAAGGAGACGTCGCTTACGTGTAGTGAAAACGTGGATACGGGCGTGGTGGCCGTGGCGGTTTCGTCGACGGGGGGCGGGGTGACGGGGGTGCGGGCGGGACGGGGGGCGTCAGCTTCGGCGGGTTTGGCGGCGGAAGGTTTGGTGGGCGCGACTGGGACTTTGGCGGCGGGCGTGACGGCGCGGGCCTTGGCGGCTTTGGCCGAGCCACTGGGCTCGGAGCTGACGGTAAAGGCTTCGAGCTTGACGATCTCACTGCCGGTGGTGGCGGATTTTTGTTTTTCGTCAGCGACGCCGGCAACGGCTCCGATAGCGCCAGCCGGTGCAGTACCCGTATTGCCGTAGAAGTGGCCGGATTGAATTTGCTCCTTACCATCAAGCTCAAGGCCATTAGGATTGCCGCCCGAGGCTAGAGTCCCGCCGGTAGTGATGACATTGGACCCGCTACCGAACGAACCGCTGACGGTTTTGTCTTGGGCGGGGAGGTTGGCGGTGCCCGCTTCATGAAAGGAGAGTGGCGCGAAGCCGTTGAGGGCAACGGGCTGGCCGTCGGTGGCGGGTTTGGCGTCGGCGACGGAACCGGTGCTAGCAACACCGAGGGTGCCGCGCGCTAACTTGGTGTCGGCTTGAGCGAGGGAATCACGAAGGATGCGCGCAGGGTCGGCGGGGGGAAGGGGCAGGTCAGAGCCGAAGGTGGTGGCCGAGGCCAAACGGCTGGAAGAGAGCGCGCTGGATGCAGTGTAAGCCCCACTACGCTCCTCACGGACCTCGAAGGGTTCGAGCATGACAGGCTGGTCTTTGGGAGCGGCGCCTTCCGTACTCACGGCATCGGCTTTCGCGCGCTGAGCGATGGAGGCGGCGCGGGCTTCAGCGACGCGCTCGACGATGCGCTTTTGGAGTTCGGCGCGGAGGGCGGGGTCGCCAGTATCTTTGCTGGCGACGAGACTGCCGGTGCCAGAGAGGGTTGCGGTCTCCATGATGTTGAACGAGTTGACCGCGGCGAGGGCGTCAGGGGCGGGTGCGGGTCGGCTGCCCGCGCGGCCGCCACCACCACCGCCCTGCTCGGATGGGCGGCTGGCAGGGGCACTGCTGCCGGCGTAACGGCTGGCGGTTACGGTAACCTCGATCGGTCGGGAAAGGATATCGGAGGCCGTCGCGGAAAAGGCTTCGCTTTTCGCGGCTTCGGCGGCGGCGAGATCGACGGTGGGGGCGGCTTGAGCCCCTCGGAATCTGGCAAAGTCAGGGGCCGGCAAACTCAGGCCGACGCCAGAGGGCGATTGCGCAGCAACGGAAGGAGGCAGGTCTTGAGCACTGGGTGCGGCGGGATCGGCGCGGGTGATATTAAAACTGTTGAGGACGATTTTTTCGTCCGACGCGGTGGCAGGCGCGGGTTGGTTGCGCTGGCGGGCGTATTCGGAACTGGCAGCGGTGAGGCGGCTGGTGTCGATGGTGCCGACGTCTTTTTCTGCTTTGGATTGGGGCATTCCAGCAGTGGGGAAGGCCGGACCCAACTTGAACTGCGAAGCACTCGCACCAAAGGCCGTCGAGGAGGGATCGGGCCGCGCGGGCTTTCTGACCATACCGAAGTGCGGGTTGAAAAAAAGGATGCCCAACAGGCAAGCGGCGGTGGCGGCGGGCAGGGCGAAATAGAGCGTAGGGCCGAGCCAGCTAGCGGAGCGGCGGCGGGGTGAAGGAAGGACGGCGAGGTTTTGTCCTGGAGCCGGAGCCTGGGTGGCGTCGGCAGCGGGAGGCGTGGCCGAGGCGGTGGCGCTGAGGGTTTCGAGAAGCGCGGTGCGGCGTTCGGGGGCGAGGCGGAGGGGGGTGGTTTCGGTGCGCTCGGCTTCGGTGAGGAGGGATTGGACGGTGTCCATCTCGGCTTTGAAGGCGCGGACGGCGGGATTTTGCGCGGCGAGGGATTCGAGTTCGGCGACTTCGGGGGCGGTGAGTTCGCCGGCGGACCAAGCGACCACGCGGGCCTCGAGCTCGGGGTCGAGGGGCGGCGGGGTGTCGGAGGGGGGAGAATTATCGGAGTGCATGGCGGGCGGGGGGTCAGCCGGAGCTGCCCTCGAGGCCGGCGCGGCGGAGGCGGTCGGCGAGTGATTTTAAAAGGTGGTGGAGGCGGAAGCCGACGTTGCCGGAGGTGAGGCCGGTGCGGCGGGCGATCTCCTCGTACTTGAGGCCTTCCTGGTATTTGAGGCGGAGGAGGTCGCGGTCGTCGGGCGGGAGCTCGGAGAGGATGAGGCGGACCATGCCGACGGCTTCGGCGCGGGCGAGTTGGTCGGCGGGGAGGAGGGCCTCGAGTTGCGGGGTGGTTTCCTCGTGGAGCTCGGACTCGGCGGGGCGGTCGCGGAGGTGGTTGAGGGAGAGATTGCGGAGGCTGCGGTAGAGCCAGGCGCGGGGATTTTCGACCTGGCCCCAGACTTGGTGAAGGCGGAGAAAGGTTTCCTGGACGAGTTCCTCGGCGATGTCGCGGCGGCGGACGAGCCCGAGGGCGTAGCGGAGGAGTCCGCTTTCCTCGGCCTCGAAGACGGCGGCGAGGGTGTTCGTGGTGCCGGCGGCGGTGGTCGTGGTGGCGGCCGCGGGGGACAGACCGGGGGAGCCGGAGAGGCCGGGTGAGCGAGACGGAGGGAGCGTGGTGGGGTCTGAGCTCACAGGGAAGGCTACCGCAGCCGCCCGGGGGTGGGCGACGAGGGCCGGCGAAGCGGCGAGTGCGGTGGCGGTGACCAGCGGTTCCATGGAGTGCGGGAGGACGTGAGATGCATGAGCCCCGCAGAGGAAGACACGGTGATCGGAGGATTCTTAGCGAAAAATGAGGCGAAGGCGAAAAAGAGGGGGAAAGGGAGGCGATCAGGGGGATTAAGCCTATTTAACCGAAGGGTTTGAACAGAAGAGAACGAAGGTAACGAAGAGTTCGGGGGTGGACGAGGATGGGAGGGAGATGGCGGGTGGGCGGGATATGAACAGGGAGAGGAACCACGAAACACACGAAATGAGAAGGGGGCGGGAGGGCTTTGGAGGCGGGAGGTGCAACGGGCGGCTATCGTCTCTAGTAAGTTGAAGGGGGAGATTTTTATAGGAGGGAACGGAGGAAACAGAGGGGCGGAAGGAGCGAGGGCCGGGCAGACGAGAGAAAGATTAAGATGAAGAGGAAAGAGAAAGATTGGGCGGGCCAGCGGCCCTCGCCCCGGGGGGATAGGCCGGAGCGGGCGCGCTCCTCGGAAATAAAAACGACGAGCTGGAGGGCTCGTCGTTGGGGTGGCGGGGCGGGGCCGCAGGCTGAGTTTGCGGAGAGGACCTCGCGCTTAGTTGCGGTAGTCGAGCGGGGGCTTGCGGGTGCCGACGAGGGATTCGTATTTGAAGTTGGGGCCGCGGCGCTCTTGGAACTCGGCTTTGGCTTTGGCGAGGAGCTCGGGTTGGGTGAAGAGGTCGACGCCGGTGAGGGCGAGGGTCTTGGCGGCGACGATCATGCCTTTGAGGCCGATGCCGGTGCCGCCGGCGGCGACGGCTTGCCAGCTATGGGCGGGGGTGCCGGGGACCCAGGTGGCGGCGTTCATCCCGACGGTGGGCGTAGTCCAGCTCACATCGGAGACATCGGTGGAGCCGCCACCGGAGCTGGCGGATTTGGGATCGAAGGGCAGGACGGTCGCGGCCATCTCGACGGCGGGGGACTGGCCGAAGAGGGTGCGGCCGATCTTTTCGCCGAAGATTTTTTCCTCGGCCGTGTAGGGCACGCCGCCGACGACTTCGAGGTTGGCCTGCATGGCGCGGGCGAGGGCTTCGTTGGGCAGGAGCTCGTAAACTCCGCCGGTGATTTCCCAGTCGACGGTAGTGCCGGTGCCCATGGCAGCGCCCTGGGCGGCCTTGGTCACGCGGTCCCAGACGTCGACGACGATGTCGCGGCTGGGGCTGCGGACGTAGTAGTAAACCTCGGCGAAGGCGGGGACGACATTTGGGGCCTCGCCGCCTTTGGTAATGACATAGTGGATACGGGTAGAATCGGGTACGTGCTCGCGGAGCATGTTGACCATGTGGTCCATGGCCTCGACGCCATCGAGGGCGGAGCGGCCGCGCTCGGGGGAGGCGGCGGCGTGGGCGGCGATACCATGGAAGCGGAACTTGCCCGACTTGTTGGCGAGGGAGCTGTTGATGCGGACGGCGTTGCGGTCGCCGGCGTGCCAGTGGAGGACGGCGTCGACATCGTTGAAGAGACCGGCGCGGACCATGTAGACTTTGCCGGAGCCGCCTTCCTCGGCGGGGGTGCCATAGAGGCGGAGGGTGCCTTTTTGCCCGGTGGCCTGCATCCAGTTTTTCAAGGCGATGGCGGCATCGGTGGAGGCGGCGCCAAAGAGGTGGTGACCGCAGGCGTGGCCGGCGGCGGAGCCGGGACGCTCTTTCTTTTCCGGGACGGCTTCCTGCGAGACACCGGGGAGCGCGTCGAATTCGGCGAGGATGCCGATGACGGGCGAGCCGCTACCGTAGGTCGCGACGAAGGCGGTGGGCATATCGGCGACGCCGGCCTTCACGTCGAAGCCGGCGGCCTTGAGCGTGGACTGGAGGAGGCCGGAGCTTTGCGTTTCCTTGTAGCCGACCTCGGCGTAGCCCCAGATTTTAAGCGCGATGTCTTCGTAGGTTTTTTTCGTGGCGTCGATCTGGGCGGTGATCTCGGGCTTGGTCTTTTGCGCGAGGAGCGCGCCGGGCAGACAGAGGGTGGAGAGGAGGCAGAGGGCGGGCAGTTTTATCGTCATAGCGGGGAATGAGCAGAGAGAAGAGGAGTGGGATGGGACAAGAGGAGTGTGATGGGACGAACTAAGCAAGAACGGGGCCGACGCGCTCGCGCGGTGGCGCGGGCGCGCGTGGACGGGGGAAGTTTAAGAGGGGATTTTAAGTTGAAGGGAGCGTGGGGAGTTTACGTTTTAGGGGAGTTCAAGGAGTGATTTCTTGGGCCGCGGATGGCGCGGATGGGCACGGATGAGATTCTGATTTTTGTCACAGAGAGCACGGAGAAGCACGGAGGAACACAGAGAAGCCGGTACGTGGATTTCTCGGGGACGGTGAGCGATGCGCTTGTAGCGGCTGAAGCATTTAGAAATGAATCGATTTTGCTCGCATACATTGCACTGCAATGTATCAAGGCCCCATGAAGCTCGACAAGGATCTCGTGGCGGCCTCGACGGTGCCGCTGGTATTGTCGATTCTCGCCGACGGCGAGAGCTACGGGTACGCGATCATCCAGCGCGTGCGCGAGCTCTCCGAGGGGGAGATCGAATGGACCGACGGCATGCTCTACCCGGTGCTGCACTGGCTGGAGGAGAACGACCACGTGAAGGCGCGCTGGGGCGTCGCCGAAAACGGGCGGAAGCGGAAATACTACACCCTCAAACCCGAGGGCAAAAAACACCTGGCCGACCACAAGGCGCAGTGGCTGGCGGTGCACGAAACCCTGCGCCGGGCGTGGAAAAACCAACATGCAAGAGCTTGAACAACACATCGCCGCGTGGCGTGCGCGGATGGCGAAGGAACTTGTCGGCCAGGAGGCCGTGCTCGATGAACTGGAGGCGCATTTGCGCGATCACATCGAGGTGCAGATGAAGCGCGGGATGACGAAGGATGAGGCGATGGCGCAGGGCATCGCGCGGATCGGCGAGCCGCAGGCGCTGGCGCGGGCGTTTGAGCGGGAGGAACCGGTCACCGTGAAAGTTCGGCCGGTCGCGGTCGTGTACGGACTCACGGGCGCGGGGTATGCCGTGATCGTGGCGATGATGGTCTGGCAGCTGTTTCACTCGCAGAACTTGAACTACAACTCGCTCCTCGTCGTGCATGTGCTCGCAATCTCGGGCGGCTATCTCGCGGTGATCGCGGCGGGCTTGCTAGGATTCTGGGCGCTGCTCACGGGCTGGCGAAGGGTGGCGACGGAGCGCGAGCTACGCACGCAGCGGAGGGAGATTTTTCGCATGAGCATTACCGCGAGCATCCTCGTGCCCGTGGGCTTGGTCCTGGGGGCGATTTGGGCCGCGCGCTATTCCACGTTCGGCGCGTGGTCGTGGAAGCCGGTCGAGGTCGGCGCGCTGTGCGTGCTCATCTCGACGTGGCTGCTGCTGCTGATGCAAGTGCGGCCGCTGAATAACGAGAAAGTGCGAGCGGTCCTCGCGCTGCTCAGCGCGGTGGTCGTCGGGGGCGGGTGGTTTGCCTCGGCGCTTACCTCCATCGTGCCGATCACGTGGCTGTATGGCTCGGTGATCATCGGCCAAGGCGCGGTGGCGCTGATCCATGAGCGGGCGAAACGCGGCCGCGCCGAACTCTCGCGACCGGCGCGCGAATAAATTTTCCCGCCGCTCAGGTCGCGAGCCCGTCAGCGCGCCGCAGAGCCCCTTGCAAAGCTCGCGCGAGCTTCGCCGCCACCAGCGCGATACCTGTCGCGACCGAAGCCGCGAGGAGACTCATGACTAGGCCGGGCGGTCGGTCGTCTTTATCGCCGTTGAAGAGAATGAAGATTGCTCCGCCGATCACAAAACCGAGCATGACCAGACCGCAGCGTTTGATCGCGCGCAAGGCGTCCACCGTCACCGTCGAAAACGACCCCGTTCGCCGCACGTGCCCGAGCAACCCAAAGGCCCGATAAAGCGCCACGAAGAAGGGACTGGAACCCACGTACACGTAGGCGAGGAAGGGATCATGGAAGTAAACCTCGTACGTGGTGGCGTGGGCATTGCGACCCTCGAAGTGGGGCTCCCCAAGCAGGAAAGCGAGGAGGGCGAGACCGATGAGTACAAGGGCCACCTGAAGGAACAAAGCTAAGCTGCGATGCATGCCGGGCGTTTTCATAGTGGGCGAGTCTGGGTAGGTCCGGTGAAGCCACGATGAAGTGGCGATGAATTCCGCGTGAAAACCGGCGGAGAGCCGGAAAGCACCAACATCCAATCCAAGGACTAAAAAAGAAAGGACAATTCCAAGGGCTGGGCTTGGCCCGCCCTAAACTTTTTGGGGATTTGGAGGTTGGTCCTTGGCGCTTCACAGCCGCCTACGGCTTTGCGCCCTCGACCGTGATATTCCGGCGCTGCAGCGTAACGCCGAGTTCGCGTTCGTAGTTGGCGATGGCGCGGCGTTCGTCGGTGAGGGCGCGGGCATGGCTGGCTTCGACGACGGCGAGTTGCTCTTGCAGTTGCAGGACGTCGAGCGTGCGGCTCGTGCCCGCGTTGAACTTCTTTTCCTCGGAACCGAGGGCCTGTTTCGCGAGCTCAAAGGCGGTGCGCGTCGCGGCCACGCGTTGATGGGTGGTATGAATCTGGCCGGCCGCCGCAGTGACATCGATGGCGATATCCTGCTCGACGCGGATGAGGTCGGCCTCCGATTGGCGCAAACTCAGCTTGGCGGCGCGGGCGCGGCCGCGGCCTTCGGCAAAGGCGAGCGGCACGGAGACCGACATGCCGACGGAGTACGAGCGCAGATCGCGATCGCGCACCATCTGGCGGCTCGTGGAGAAATCCTTGTCGAGACCGGCGTAGCCGTAGCTCCCCACGAAATCGAGGCGCGGCATCAATTGGTTTTGCGCCAGGGCATTCGAGGCTTGGCGGCGCGTGACGCCGAGACGGGCGGCGAGGTAGTCGGGACGCTGATCGAGCGCGGTCTTCAGATCGAGCGCGAGATCGACCGTCATGGGTGAAGCCGGCGGAAGGGGCTCGATCTCCAGGCCGCCGCCCTCGAGCGGAAACGTCGACTCGCCGATCAACTGGCGGAGGAGGTTTTCCGCATCGGCGGCGGAGCGCTCGGCGATCAAGATGGATTCCTCGCGCGTGGCGAGGCGGGCGCGGGCCTGCGTGACGTCGGCATCGGAGATCGCGCCCACGCGATTGCGCTTTTCGTTTTGATCGACGAGCTGCGCGGCGAGCTGGCGGGAGACCTTGCTAATGCGGAGATTTTCACGCGCGAGGGAGAGGCTGTTGTACGCGAGGACGACGCTCGTCACGGTGTCGATGACGGTCTGGCGGTGCTGCGCGTCGGAGACGCCGCGATCGGCCTTGGCGATGCGGAGATTGGCGAGCGTGGCGCCGAAACCGAAACCCCGCAGCAGCGGCTGGCGCACCGAGATGCCGCCGAATGTCTGGTAGCGATCGGTAAACGCGTTGGCGGTGCCGCGCTCGTTGGTGGCGGTGCCGCCGATGCTGTACGTCAAGCCCCACGGCGCGAGGCCGTCGAGGGAGAGGCTGTAGTTGTCGACCTTCGAGAGCGACGTGACGAGCGGGCGAACAGCGGTGGCGTTTTCGCCCTCGCTGTAGGAGCGGTCGAAATTGATCGTGGGGTCAAAAGCGCCGTAGGCCGCGAGGACGTTGGCCTTGGCGATCTGCGGCGAGAAGGCGCTGACCTTGAGCGCCTGGTTTTTTTGCAGCGCGAGGCGGATGGCCTCGTCGAGCGAGAGGGGCGCGGCGGTGACGCACGGGATGAACGCGGCGAGAGCGACAACAGCGAGGGCGAGCGTGCGGCGGAGGGCGGAGGAAATCATTGGGCGGGCGAGTGCAGGAACGCGCAGAAGGCGTTGACGTAGGCCGAGCGCGCGGCGCGCACGGGAGAGAGAGATTTCCGGGCGGCGCGAGGAAGCGGGCGCGGCGCGTCAGGGAGAACGCGCCCGATTTTTTTGGCGGCGCGCTGAGGCGAGCGACGGTGGGCGGACGGAGTGGTGCGGGCGCTTTTCATTTGGAAACCATCAGGCCATCGGCCAGGCGCACGGTGCGCGTGCCGTAGGTCGCGTTTTCTTCGGAATGGGTGACCTGGATGATGGTGACGCCATCCTCCCGGTTGAGTTGGCGAAACAGCTCCATGATCTCGCGGCCCTGATCGGAGTGGAGATTGCCGGTCGGCTCGTCGGCGAGGATGAGGCCGGGTTTGGCGACGAGGGCGCGGGCGATGCCCACGAGCTGCTGCTGGCCACCGGAGAGCTGCGAGGGATAGAGGTCTTTTTTGCCCACGATGTGGAAGCGGTCGAGCGCGTCGCACACGATGCTTTCGCGGTCTTTTTTCGGCGTGTCGCGATACGAGAGCGGGATCTCGAGATTTTCGTACACGGTGAGATCGTCGAGCAGGTGGTAGCTCTGGAAGACGAAGCCGATGTGTTTCTTCTGCAGCTCGAAGCGCTTTTTCTTGTCGAGCTGGTGCACGGGCTCGCCGGCGAGGAAGTACTCCCCGCTCCAGACCGCATCGTGCAGGCCGAGGATGTGGAGGAGGGTCGATTTGCCGGAGCCCGACGGACCCATGATCGACAGGAAATCGCCTTCCGCCACCTCGAGATTGATATTACGCAACGCGTAGTAGGGCCCGCCCTTGAGAGGATAGACGCGGTCGACGTGACGGAGGTTAATCATGAGGCGGGAGGACGCGGGGAGGAATGATGAATAACGAAGGACGAACGGGAGGCGGCGTGGCGGACGAGCGAAGCGGACGGCTGGGAGGAGGTCGGTTAACAGGGAGCGGTGAGGACAACACCGGGGAGCACCTCGCGGTTACATGAAGAGATGCGCGGGCAGGGAGGGCTTGGCCTTGCGCGGGGCGGCGATGCGCGAGCCCGGTGGCTTGGCCACGGCGGGCGCGGGAGCGGAGGACGACGAGAGGGCCGAAGCGTGCGCAGGGCCGGAGCCGGCGTCGCCCGACGCGGGGGCGGCGGCGCCAGCGGGGCACTTTGGCGAGAGGCCATCGCAGGCACTTTTCTCCACCGCCGTCGCGGCAAGACCCGACACGGACAGCGTGGCGACAAACAGGAGGGCGGAGAGCGTGGGAGTTTTCATGGCGGGTTTGGCGCGTGGACGACCCCACTTTAGCAACGCCTGTGCCGCAGCCATGAAAGCAACGTAAACCGCTACGGTTGAACGGTTAGAAATTTAAAACGCTTTCGCGGACGCGGCGGATTCGTTCGTTTGTGGAATACGCCTTTCCCATTTTCGGGAAACTCCATGCCCCCCAAAAAAGAGCCCGGCACGAGGGCCGGGCTCAGGAAAACTGAAACGGGAGGTGGATCGCGCGCGATCAGCGATCACCCGTTACGTTGAAACGGCCTCGCGGCTTCCGCCGGGCGAAGCCTTGGGCTCACTGCTTGATCTTGAGGCCGACGGAGTACTCCGTCGTTTCCCAAGCGAGGCGCAGCGTGCCGACGAGCGGGCCGTCTTTCCTGATGCCCATCGTGAACTGCGGGACATTGGTTTCGAGCGTGGTCTTGGTGAGGGGAATGCGGGCAACTTCGGTCGCCTCCGGATAGGGATCGATGCCCCACTGGCCGATGGACTTATTGACAATCAGCTTGGCCGAGCCGTCCGACTCAGGCTGAAGGTACAGCGAATAGGCGCCGGCCGTGAGGGACGTGTCGCCGATCACGAGATCCTTCTGCGTGATGAGGAGCGTGGCCTCGTCCGAACCCAAGCGCCAGATTTTGCCGTAGGGCACGAGCTCGCCCCAGATCTTGCGCACCTCGGTGGTGCCGGCCTTGACCGCATTGGGGCGGCCGTAGACGAGCGTCACGCGCGTGCCGGAGCCGCGTTCGCCGAGGACCGTGCCGACGGTCTCGTGCGGGCTGGCGCGGCCGGCGGGGGCCTTAGCTTTCGGGGCGGGAGTCTGGGCGTGGAGCGGGGCCAGCGTGCAGAGCGCGGCCGTGGCGACAAACAGAGCGGAAGTGAGATAACGCATGGTAGGTACGGGGGGAGACTGACGGGTTGGTGGGATGGCCGGAAGACCGGGAGCACTCGCAGCTAAGACGACGCAACCGGGGCAGCGTTGCGGCGAAAACTCTTCCCCACCCTGCGCGCCTCGCCGACGCGCGGCGAGAAAAAATCCGTCGCAGAGGGTGAGCTTTGGCTGGTCGCGGCGCTTTTTGCTCTCCGTCGCTGAAAAAATCGAGGGCCCGCCTGCTGCGCCATCCACCGATTTCGCCCTCGGTTAATCCCGTGAGCGCAAAAACATCTGGCGTTCTGCCCGCGATGGCTTTCGGTTTTCCGCAACATGCTTTACCCCTCTCGCCCCGCTGGCGCGGCGTCCCGCGCGCTTGGCGTCGCCACCTGTGTCGCACTGCTTGCGCTCGCTCCGATGGCCCGAGCCCAGCCCAGCTCCGCCGCGACACCCGCCGCGCCGACGCCGACGCGCCCGGCGGCCGCGACGTCGGTGCCGCTCCCGGCTTCGTCGTCCACGCCGGTCGCCTCCGTCACCGCTGACGCCCCTTCCGTCGCGCTCGAAAACGCCGTCGTTAAAATCTTCTCCACGCTGCGCGGCCCCGACGCTTACAAGCCCTGGTCCAAACAGTCGCCGCGCGAGGCCACCGGTACCGGCATCATCATCGAGGGTAAGCGCATCCTCACCAATGCCCACGTCGTCCTCTACTCCAGCCAGGTGCAAGTGCAGGCCAACCAATCGGGCGACAAGATTTCCGCAACCGTCGAGTCCATCGCACCCGGCATCGATCTCGCCGTGCTCAAGCTGGAGGACGAGTCGTTCTTCGACAATCGCCCGCCGCTCCCGCGCGCGCCTATGCTCCCGGCGGTGAAAGACGCCGTGATGGTTTACGGTTTCCCCACCGGCGGCACCAGCCTCTCGATCACCAAGGGCATCGTCTCCCGCATCGAGTTTGCCGCGTATAATTTTCCGACGTCCGGTCTCCGCATCCAGATCGACGCCGCCATCAATCCCGGCAACAGCGGCGGCCCCGCGCTTGTGGGTGACAAGATGATCGGCCTCGCCTTCAGCCGGCTCGGCGGTGGCGACAATATCGGCTACATCATCCCCTGCGAGGAAGTGGACCTGTTTTTGAAGGACGTCTCGGACGGCCGCTACGACGGTAAGCCCGCGATGTTTGACGAGCTGCAGACGCTCGAAAACCCGGCGCTCCGCGCCTACCTCAAGCTCGACAAAACCGTCGAGGGCATCGTCGTCCACGAGCCCGACGGCGTCGACGCCTCGTATCCGCTCAAAGAGTGGGACGTGATCACCAAGATCGGCGACACCAAGGTCGACAACGAGGGGATGATCAAGATCGGCGACAACCTCCGCGTGCGCCTCCGCTACCTCATCCAAAAGATCGCGAAGAACGGCACGGTGCCGCTCACCATCGTCCGCGATCGCAAGGAGATGACGGTGCAGGTCCCGGTCGCGCCCACGCGCCCCATGCTGATCCCGAATCTCGAGGGTAGCTATCCCTCGTACTTCGTTTTCGGCCCGCTCGTGTTTTCTCCGGCCACCGGCCACTTCGTCGGCGGGCTCAACGCCAACGCGATGACCGCGCTCTCCGCCGCCGCGAGCCCCCTCGCGCTGCGCCGCACCGACAAGCCCGCTTTTCCCGGCGAGGAGCTCGTCGTCGTCAGCTCGCCTTTTCTCCCGCACAAGCTGGCCAACAATTACTCGAATCCCCAGGCCCGCGTGGTCGACACCATCAACGGCGTGAAGATCAAAAACCTGAAGCACCTCGTCGAAGTACTCCGCGACTCGAAGGATGAGTTCCTCGTCTTCGAGTTCGCCGGCCGGACGGGCGAGTCGCCCGTGTTTGTTCGCAAAGACCTCATCGCCGCGACAGACGATATTCTCACCGACAACGGCATCCGCAGCCAGGGCTCTGCCGATGTGCTGGCCGTTTGGAATGCGAAATCGGCGCCGTAAGGAGAAAACGGGTACGCGGTAGCGGAGAGCGCCAGCGAGCCGATCAGGGCAGTGCGATCAACGTCGAGCAGGTTAACCTCGCTGCCGTTTTCTTTCTCTCTGTTCTTTATCTTTCGTCAGGTCCGGGGTGGGCCAATCGAGAGAAAGATTAAGATAAAGAAGAAAGAGAAAGATGCGGTAAGCAAGGAGGACCGGGAACCAGGCAGAAGGCGCAACTTCTCACACCAACCGCGTCGTGCTCATCCCGGACAAATCCGGGTCGCCGGCGTAGCCGAAGGGAGCGCGTAATGCCGAGCCTAGCGCGATGCGGCCGCCCTTTACGTCGACGCGCGGCCAACTCGCGCTCGCACTCCCCTGCCCGCTCGCCGTCGCTTCCGTGCGGACGAACAAGTCGCCATGATATTTTAGCGCGTGGGCTTGGAGGCCGGCGGGGAATTGCGAGAGGCCGGCGAAATAGTGTTGGCCATTGCGCTCGACGGTGGTGACGCCGAGCACGGCTTGGGCGGCGAGGTCCTGTGTGAGGCCGATGGGCCCGACATTGGTGAGGTCTTCGCCGCTGAGCATCGTGGCGAGACCGGCTTGCTGACGCTTCGCGAGCAGGCAGGCGTTGATCACGCTCTTGAAGACGCCTTTGCAGTTCTTGTGGCTCGTGCCGGCGTAGCCGAGTTCGAGTGCGGTCGAGAGGCTGCTCAGCTCCGCGTCGCTTTCGTCGATGATGATCGGCGGGCGTTCCGGCCAGGCTTGTAGCGCCTCCCCCACGGCGGGCGTGAGCGCCACGGCGCGATGCCAGGGCTGCTCGACGAACAAGAGTCGCGGCCAGAGCGTGCGCAGCTCGGGCGCCGCGAGCAGGCCGCGCATGACTTCAGGAAACGCTGGGGCCTCGTGGAAGCTTTCGTTGCCATCGAGGGAGAACGCAAAATCACCGTCGGCGCATTCGGCCGCGAAGATCTCCGCCATGCGCGCGAGGCGGCCGCGATCGCGCGCGACCTCGCCGTTGATTTTGATTTTGAAATGCCGGAGTCCGTAAAAGCGGATGCACTCCACGAGGGTCTGCGGCAATCCGTCGGCCACGCGGTCGGCTGGGGCGAGATCGCTGGCGTCGAGCGGATCGGAGAGGCCGACGGTGTGACGCGCAAAAACGGTGGCAGGCATCGTGGTCGGCAGCCAGTCGCGCGGGGTCGTGCCCGAGAGGCCGGGCTGTAGTGCGCCGAGGTCGAGGCCGAAGAGGTTTTCGCGTAGCGCAGCGGCGAGGGTGATTTGCTTCAGGCGGCAAAACGCATCGATCAGCGCGCGCTCCACCATCGAGGTGCCGAAATTCGTGAGCAGCGGCGGCAGGCCCTTGGCTTGGCCCCACGCTTTTTGCGCTTCATCGAGCGCGCGCCAAAACGAAAAGGGCGTCGCGGCCCGAGATCCGCTCACCTCGCGCGCATGCACGGCGGCGGCGCGGACCACCTCGATCAATTCGGTGATCTCCTCCGCTGGCGCGCGCGAGGCATTCTTCGTAAACCACTTCGGTGGCAGATTATCCGCCGCGAGGCCGACCTGCACTACGCCGTCGATTTCGAACTCCGCGCGGATCGTCGCCTGCGGCAGTTCCGTGAGCGTGGCGATGCCGTAGCGAAACGGCATGCGCAAGCGCAGGTCGAACTGGAGCAACTCAGCGGAACGGAGCGTGATCATTGAAGAATAAAAGCGCGCGCCGTACTGCCGGTCGCACATCGGCCCAACGTGCCGCGCCGAAAAACCCACGGCAAACATTTTGCCGATGAGCAGGAGGCCCATCGGGATTCAGAAGGGACGCAGGCGATCGTGTTTTGGAATCACTGCACAGCTCATGGGGTAGGGCCCGACCTCCGGGCGAGCTGTTGCGCGAAGGTGTCAAGCAGTACGACTGCTCGACTGGGAGACGAATATCCTTACGGCCCGCCGCGGAGGTCGGGCCCTACCCCATGAGTCGATAGCCGCGCAGAAATCTTCGCGTCTCTTCGCGTCCTTTGCGGTAAAAAAACCAGCGCGCGTCACTACTGCTCACGCCGGAAACTTCGCCGCGTAATGCGCCGAGGGGAGCAGCACGCCGCCGCTCTGCGCGTAGTAGTCAGCATCGAGTTCGAACACACCGCGCTTCGCCCGGGCCCACGCGGCGCCGGGTAGCGGGAGGTAGCTGCGCATGGTTTCCCAGTTTCGGTAGTTTTGGTGGCCGTTGGTCTCGACCAAGCCGAGGCCGAGGCCGGGAAAGGGGGCGAGGCGGGCGGCGACGGCCTTGTTCCACTCGACGAGGAGTGGGTTGACCGTGAGGTCGGCGCAGAAGCAGGGCACGCCGTGCTCGTGGGCGACCTGCGCGATCTTGAGCGACATGCTGAAGGTTTTCGCAATCGGTTTCAGCGCGATGGCTTTGTAGCCCATCTGGATGCGCTTGAGCGCATCGCGGTCGGTGTGCGCGCTCTCATCGGCAGCAACGCGGGCGGGGATGTCGCTGATGTCGATCTCGAGCTCCTCGGGGAAGGGTTCCTCGATGAGCGCGATTTGGTCAAAGGCGCCGATGGCTTTCGCGTGATCGAGCAGGCGCAGGAGCGTATCCTTGCTTTCGTAACGGCCGTTGGCGTCGAAGTAGTAGGGCAGTTTGCCGTTGGCGGTGTAGGGCGTGCGGGCGTCGCCGATGGCGGCGTGGATGGCGCTGAGGCGGGCCTTGTCCTTCTCCAGCATCTCGGCCTGCGTGCCCGGCTGGCCGATTTTGATCTTCATGAAGAAGTAACCGTCGTCGACGGCCTGCTTCAACTCCTCGATGGGAATGCCGTACGCCATCAGCGGGATGCTCGCGACTTTTTCGTGGCGATGACTCAGGGCTGGGCGATAGGCGGCGGGGATGAGATCGTCGAATTTCGTGATCCCATTTTCCGCTGCGTAGAGCACCCATGCCGCGAAATCGACGCCGACCAGAGAATTTAAAGCGAACGTCTCGCGCAGCCCCGCGTGGCCGGTGATTTTCTTGCCGTACGCGTAGACGTCGTGGCGGATCGACTCGAGGAGGTCGACGGGATTGGTAAACGTCTGACCCTTGAGCCGCTGCAGCGCCCACTCCGTCATCGTGTACATGAGGGCGCTGCCGCCGCTCTCGGTGTGGCCGGCAAACACATGCGCGTCGCTCCAGAGTACGCCTTGCGCGCAGAGGCCGATGCCGCGCTTGCCACCTGTGCTCTGCAACAGGGAAACGCTCTGCCACACCTCGGACATATAGCCGCCCTTGAAACCGAAGGGGCGGATCAACGGCTCGCGTTCAAACGTGGAGCCGACGGCGGCGATGGTGATGGGGTTCATGCGGGTTACGGAGAAAGGAAAAACGTCCGGACGATCGAATGCAAAGCAGCGCGGCCTACTTCGCCGGAGCGGACTCGGGCGCGACAAAGGTGATCGGGACGCGGACGCGCACCACGGCGGGACGCCCGCCGCGCGTGGGCGGCTCGAAGCGCCACGCCGCCACGCCCTGCACGGCGGCATAACCAAACGGAACCTCAGACGCCGAGACGATGCGCGGCAGGCGCACCCGGCCCTCCTCATCGATCAAAAACTCCACCAGCGCCTCGCCCTTGGTCGTGCCGGGCTTCACGGTCAGCGGGAAGCGCGGCGCGCGGCGCGAGGTGGCCACGAGTTTGGCATCCAGATCGCGGGCATTGAGGATCGTCTCCGGCTTTTTCTCCTCCCGCTGCAGCAGCGCGATATCCTCGTTGGTGACCGTGCGCCATTTCTCATCGATCCGAAATTCGTGCAGCATCGCCTGGAGCGCCTGCGAGGGCCGGCCGGCCTTGATCGCCGGTTCGTACTCGAAACACTCGATGGCGGCCTGCAGCGCATAGCCAAACTCCGGCAGGGCGACCTCGCCGAGGCTCGTCTCGGCTACTTGTCCACTCAGGTTAATTCGATAGCGGACGGTGGCCTTGCCCTCCTTGCCGGCCTTCAAAAGCGCGTACGGATAGACCGCCCGTACCGTGCCCGTGGGCCGCGGCGGCGTATCATACCGAAACTGTTCCGGGAGTTTAGAAAGGTCCGCCTTTTTCGGCGCGGCCAGCGGCCCCTCCCCGTCTTCCCTGCCCGCCGTCGGCGAAAACTTCATCGCAATCCTTGACGGCATGCTCACCGGGCGGTCGCCGACGCGACCCGGCTCGAACCGCCAGCGGCGCACCGCCTCGAGCGCCGGGTCGTCAAAGGAAGGATTGAGCGAGCGGACGATCACCGCCTGACGGACGCGGCCCTCGATATCGACGACATAGTCGACCACGACTTCGCCCTTCATGCCGCTATCAAGCATCTCCTGCGGATAAATCGGTTCGTCCTGGCTGATCGGCTTGGGCTGGGTGATTTTGACTCCGGCGGGCAAACCAACCCCGCGCGTGACGACGACAAATGGCATGCGCACTTCGGCCGCCACGGGTTTTCCGTCCCGCCGTGCCGGTGCAAACCGCCAGTTTTTCACGGCCTTGGAAAAAGCATCCGCGAGCGCGGGCGGGGCATTCTTAACCCCCACTACCTGTCCCGATTCGTCCACACTGACCTCGGCACTTTCCACGCGATCGGGGAACGCCTGGCCCGGCTTCGCGTCGAGCGGCCGCGGCACGACGACCGTCGAGACCTCCAGCAGCCGCGGGCTGGAGTTGGGAGTTTTCTCCGCCGCCGAAGCGGGGTTGAAAATACAGCTGTAGGTCGTGACGGTGTTGACGCCTTTGCCGTCGCGGAGGCCCGGCGACCACTGCGATTGATTATAGCGGGCCGCGCGCTCGAACGCCTCCAAGGTCGGGTGTGCCGCCAGACTCACGAGCTTGCCCTTGGCATCCAGCTGCATCTCGTAGCACACGTAGCCGATATCGGGCGTGGTCTTCAGTTCCGCGGGGAAACTCACGCTGGCCGCACTCCGCAAGCCCGGCAGCACGCTCGGTGCATCCTTGGGATCCTGCCACGACAACGGACTGGTGATCACATCCTGCGCCGGCAGCCGCATCGAGACGGCGCACCCCAGCAAGACGGGGAGGACAAATCGAAAGCTGCACATGCCCCCTAGCGTCTCGGCCCCCGGAAGGCGCGTCAACGCTTCGCCGCGTCAGCGATGCCGCTCACCCTTTCCCGCCGCGCAGCACCATCATGTTGTCGGTGCCGTTGGCTTCGAATTCGCGCCAGTAGTTGTCTTCGAGTTCGTCGAGGCGGGTTTGTTCTTCCTCGGTGAGTTCTTCGCCGAGTTTGGTGAGGTCCTTGCCCTGCTCGGCCCGGAGGTCGCGCTCGGCGAGACGGGCGACGAGCTCGCCCCAGAAGGCGTCTTCCACAAAGGCGTCGAGTTTTTCGCGCACGGGGCCGTCGGTGAGTTTCTCGTTGGGAAAGAGTTCGCCGTTCACGTCGGACTCCACGAGGTCGGCGCAGCCGAAGAGCTCAGCCATGCCAAAAAGCTTCTGTGCCACGTCTTCGTAGCGCTCGGGCATGGTGGCGGGATCGTCGGGGCGGGAGCCGGCGACCCAGAGGCCCATGTGCGCGAGTTCGAGGAGGCGGGTGTATTCCTTGGTGGTAAACGAGACCTTCATGGGCCAAGAGAGGACGCTTTCTGGCGGGGCGCGCAAGGGTGGAGTGCGGCACGGCGATACAGTTTGCCGATCAGTCGATTATCCGGCTCCGCCGGATGTGGGATAGCCGGATGGATTGCCGCGTCATCCGCGGCGCGGACTCCTCGCCATGACAAATTGCTTAACCACCGGAGTGCGGCACGGCATTGACCGCGCCGGTGAGATGGGGCCTGCTGGGCCTCGCCAGCTCATGACCTCCCCCACCCCCGCCGCCTCCCCGGCCGCCAGCCAGCGCCTCGTCTCGCTCGATGCGCTCCGCGGCTTCGACATGTTCTGGATCCTCGGCGCCGACGCCGTGGTCTACGCGATCGCAAAGCTCTGCGGCAGCGATGTGACGCACTTTCCCTTTAACCAATGGGAGCACAAGGAATGGGCGGGCTTCGCGTTTTACGACCTGATCTTTCCGCTCTTTGTCTTCATGGCGGGCGTATCGGTGGTGTTTTCGCTCTCGAAGCAACTGGCGGCGGGCGGACGAAATGCCGCGCTGAAGCGCGTGCTCGGGCGCGGCGTGCTGCTCTTCATCGTCGCGCTCTTTTACGCCGGCGGCGTGAGCAACGAGTGGCCGAATATCCGCGTGCTGGGCGTGCTGCAGCGCATCGCACTCGCGTATACCTTCGCGGGATTGCTCTTTTGTTTTTTCAAACCGCGCGCGCTGGCCGCGATCTGCGCCGCGCTGCTCGTAGGCTATTGGGCGCTCCTGACGTTTGTGCCGATCCGCGATGTATCGCTGGATCGCACCACGCTGCCCGCCACGCTCCATGTGCAGCAGCCCACGCCCGCGCCGTCGACGCCGGTGCAGCCCAAGCCGGAGCAGGTGCGCGCGCTCTACGAGAGCACCACCGCGCGCGTGACGGGCGTGTACGAGCCGGGCCGGAATCTCACCAATCACTTCGACTACGAGCACCTCGGCGGCCGCAAATATGACCTCTACTGGGACCCGGAGGGTATTCTCAGCACGATGACGGCAGTCGCGACGTGCCTGCTCGGGGTCTTCGCGGGCCTGCTGATTCGCCGCACGGATTGGGATGACATGAAAAAAGTGCGCTGGCTCGCCGTGGCTGGCGTCGTTGGCGTGACGCTGGGTTTTCTGTGGGGCCTGCAATTTCCCGTGGTGAAAAAGATTTGGACGTCGTCGTTCGTGCTCGTAGCGGGCGGCTACAGCGCGCTGCTGCTCGCGACTTTCTACTACATGATCGATATCCGCGGGTGGCGGAGCTGGTGCGTGCCCTTTGTCTGGATTGGGATGAATCCGATCACGCTCTATCTCATCAGCGGCATCGTGGGCTATCGAAAGCTCGCCGCGCGGCTCGCGGGAGGCGACGTGCAGAACTGGTTTAACCGCTCAATCGGCGCCGGCTGGGGCGACCTCGTCGTGGCGCTGGTGGGGCTGGCGCTGATGCTGACGCTGGCACGTTTCCTCTATCGAAAGCAGATTTTCCTGCGGGTGTAAGCGCACCGACTCTTTCTCGTTCCTCTTTATCTTTCTCTTTCGTCAGGAACGGACCCGACCGAGAGAAAGATTAAGATAAAGAAGAAAGAGAAAGAATCGGGGCGCCGCCTTACTTCTTCAGGTACTTCGCGACTTCGGCTTGGCAGAGCTTCACCTGCGCTTGAAAGGCCGGGCTCTTCTTGAGCTGGTCGGCGAAGGGACCGGCGAGGAGACGGCCACCGATGATGTCCGTCGGAAAATGCACGCCGGCGTAGACGCGACCCCAGGCGGCGCGGTGGGCGAAGGTCATCAGTTCACCTTTTTTCTCGGGCATGATTTCACCGAGCACGATCGCGCGGGTGTAGATCGAGACGGTGTGGCCGCTCGGGTACGATTCATTCGTCGGCTTCGGCACGCAGGGCTGCACGCGGGGATCGACCATCCACGGGCGGAGACGCGCGTAGACTTTTTTCACGGCATCCGTGGCCTCGCGGCGATCTTCATCGACTTCTTTCAAGAACGCGGCGGTCACCGGGAGGTTTTCCTTGTTGAACCAATTGCCGAGGAGATCGGCGTAGAGGGTCATATCATTCCGGTCGACGATCTTCGCCCAGGTCACTTGGTCGGGTGTGCGCGAGGCCTGATACTGGAGCACGGCCTCCAAGTCGGCGAGGCCCGCCAGGGTGCCGGGCGCCGGCGGGGGCGTCAGGATCTTTTCGCAATCGATGGAATTGGGTGCCGCGAAATGCGTCGCCGGCTTCACCGCCGGGGCCGACATCGTCGTCGCGGTCTCGGCGGCGCGTAGCGAGATCGAAACCGGCAAAATCGAGACCAACGAAAGCGCGAGCAGGAAGCGGGCGGGATATTTCATAGAGCGGTGAGCGTTTCCGAAAAAAATCCGCCGGGCAATTTCCGATCACGGCGCGCGGGAAAAATCGGTGTCACGCCGGTCATGACGCGAAGGCTCTGGCGTCGTGCCCGTCGTTGACCACCGCCATCCCGCAGCGAACGAAAACCCTAGACGGATGATTCGGGGCCCCCAGGTGAACGGGCATCCGAGGCTCGTTTTCAGAAGGCCGGACTGCCGTTGTGATTTTTGGGGTCGCCCTCCCGACGGCGCCCGGAGGTCGCCGTCCACCTCAAAGCTCGCGGTGCGAGATCGGCGCGGCATCGGCCCTGCGGTGCGTCGGCCCGCCGTTGACCCCGCCGCCCAGCCGCTCAGGTTTGCTTTCGGGCATTTCCACGCATCCGCCACGAAAAAATCCATGTCCGCGAAAAAATCTGCTGATCAGTGGTTTTCCGAGTATGGGGAGAGTCATCGAAAACCGGCCAATAAATTGATTCATTGGATCTGCGTGCCGCTGATTTTTTGGAGCGCGCTTGGCTTCATCTGGAGCATTCCGGTGCCGGAGGACGTCATCGATCGCGCGCCGTGGTTTAATTGGTCGCTCGTCGCGATGCTCGCCGCGGCGGTTTTCTACGTGCGCCTCTCGGTGCATCTGAGCGTGGGGCTCATCGCGTTCATGGCGCTGTGCTACGCGACGCTGGCGTTTGCGCAGCTCTTTTTGCCGTGTCCGTTGTGGTGGCTCTGCGCGGGCGTGTTTGGGGTCGCGTGGAGCGGGCAATTCATCGGGCACACGATCGAGGGGAAGAGGCAATCGCTGTTCGATGAAATCGTTTTCCTGCTGATCGGGCCGGCGTGGCTGATGAGCTTTATCTACAAGAAATTGGGGCAGGCGTATTGAGTGGAGCGGTTAAGGCGCGATTATTTTTTGCCGCGGAGGGCGCGGATGAAAACGGATAAATCGCCCCAACATCCGCGCCCTCCGCGGCAAAGATTTGGATTGGTCACTCCACCTCGAGCACCGGGCGGCAGAAGGCTCCGGAGCAGCCGGGCCAGTTGAGGGGGAGGGCCCAGAATTTCATTGGTTGCGGGAGCGAGAAGACTTCGGGCGGAAACTTCAGCTCCTCGACGACCCAGAGGCCGGAGCCGAGCAAGATCGTGTGCGTCTCGGCGTTGAGCGGGCCGGCGCCGCCGATTGAGTAGTGGTCGATGCCGATGCCGCGCACGCCCCGGCCCACGAGCCAGCGCGCGCCGGCGGGATCGACGAAGGGAGAATGATACAGCCACTCGTCGGTCTTGGCGCGGCGGTCGCCCCAGCCGGTGGCGAGGAGCACGATCTCGCCGGCGATTTTTCCTTTCAAGGTGCGCGCGAGGAGATCGGGGCCGATGGGCGTATCGGCCTCGAGTCCGCGCAGGTCGGCGATGTGCGCGGGGCCGACGAAAGTCTCCAGCGGCAAATCGGAAATGCTCCGCCCGCCCGCGATCTTGTGCAGCGGCGCATCGAGGTGGCTGCCGGTATGCGTGGCCATGGCGATCTCCTCCATGCGCCAGCCATCCGTGGGATGATCCGCCGTGCGGCGAAACGACACGGGCGGGTGCACCGGGCAATTGGGGGCGTTTTCGAAGAGGGGCTGGGAGAGATCGATGAGGCGCATGGGGCGGAGTAAGACTCGCAGCTATTTTTTCGCGGGCGGCAAGCCTGCGGGGTGAAGGCGACTTTGGCCCTATCGCAAAACGGAGGCCGCCGAATTTAGATAGTCGATGCGGCGTTGAGACGAGTGAGGGGCCAGTCGGAGACTGGCGCTATCTCGGGGCCGCAAAATTTTCCGGCGGCTTCCTACTTCTTCGACTCGTCGACCACCAGCATGCGGACGCGGCCTTCGCGCCAGAGTTGGACGAGGACTTTCGGGCCTTTGATTTCTTCGCTGAGCTTGATGGCTTCCTGCACGTTGCGGGTGGGGCGGCGATCGAGTTCGAGGATGATGTCGCCTTGCTGGATGCCGGCGCGGGAGGAGGGGCCGCCGGGGGCGACGTTGGTGACGAAGACGCCTTGGATGCGCGTCGGGACGTTGAGCTGGTCGCGCATTTCGGCGGAGAGTTCGTCGATGGAGACGTCGTCGAGCACGCCCTCGGTGTCGGCGATGTCGCCGGTACGGTCGGAGTTGGTCTCGGATTTATCGGCGGAGGCGGTGCCGAGCTTGACCTTGGTCTCGGCGGGTTTGCCGTCGCGAACGTAGCCGATGGTCACCTCGGTATTGGGCGCGATGCGGGCCATGACTTGGCCGAGCTGGCGGTAATCCTTGATCTCCACGGCGTCGAATTTCGTGATGATGTCACCGCCCTTGAGCCCGCCTTTGTCGGCCGGGGAACCGGAGCGGACTTCGCTGATGAGCGCGCCTTGGGACACGTTGAAGGCGGCGACGAGATCGGGATCGAGCGGCTGGGTCTCGACGCCGAGGAGAGCGCGCTCGACGCGGCCGTTTTTCGCGAGCTGCTCGGTGATGAAGCGGGTGAGATTGACCGGGACCGCGAAACCGAGGCCGGCGTAGACGTCGTCGCGCTGCGGGCGGGCGGTGGCGAGGCCGATCAGGCGGCCATCGGTGTCGAGGAGGGCACCGCCGGAATTACCGGGGTTGATGGCGGCATCGGTCTGGAGGAAATCTTCGCTGCCGTCGGTCGCGCCGTCGCGGCCGAGGCCGCTGATGACGCCGCGACTCACGGTGTAACCGCGGCCCGTGGGATTGCCGAGGGCGAGCACGACGTCGCCGAGCTCGATCTTGTCGCTGTCGCCGAGCGTGATGGGCGTGAGGCCGGTGGCGTCGATCTTGAGGAGGGCGACATCGGAGCGCGAATCGCGGCCGACCATGGTGGCGGTGTACTCCTTGCGCGGCTCGCCAAAGGCCACCTTTACTTCACCGGGGCCGTCGACGTTGTGATAATTCGTCACGATGTAGCCATCGGCCGAGACGATGACGCCCGAGGCGGGCGTGACGGCCGGAGTCGTGGTCGGGGTATCGTCGGCCCCGGGGAGCTGCGGCGACGGACGCTGGCGGCGCGGGCGCTGGCCTTGGCCCTGCGGGTTTTGCGGGAGATTGGGAAAGCTGCGCTGGAGAAGCTCCTCGAGGTTCGGCGTGGCGATGGCGGGGCGCTCGCGGTGCGTGCCGAGGACGGAGACGACGGAGGGCATCGCTTGCTTGATCGCGGCGGAGTAGCTCGTGCGGTCGGCGATGACGCGATTGGGGGCCTTGGCGTCAGATTTGAGGACGAGGGGCGCGCGCTCGGGCTTGTCCTTGTCTTTATCTTTGTCCTTCGCCTTGTCGGCCGCGTGGAGGTTCAGCGCGGTGCCAGCAGTGAGGGCGAGCGCGGCGGTGAAAAGGAGAGTCTGGGCGGCGAAGCGAGGTTTCATGACGAGAGGGACGGAAAGACGGAAAGGCGGTGGGACGAAGGCGGTGGCGAAGAGCGCAGAACGAGGAAAGGAAGGCCGGCGCGGAAAACGGGAATGGAGGAGAATGGATAGGACTGGGAGGCGTACCTTGTCGTTCCGACTGGAGTTTCGCAACCCGGTTCCGGGGTTAAGACGAATCGGACGAGGCGACGGATCAGAACAAGAAGGTTGAATCACGGATGGACACGGATTCGGGCCCGGCAGGGGTGAAGCGCAAAGACGCGAAGACGCAAAGGTCGGAACAAAGGTGAGCGTGGCGGAGAAGTGGAGGCAGGTGCCCTCACCCCGCGGGCTACGGCATGCGCATCCTCAAACCCGCAGAGTGAGGGCACCCCGCCCACAACTATCGCATCAAATAGTCCTTAAGCCGAACCCGGGAATTGACCCCGTTGTGATGCTTGGGCTAACTCTCACTTCTTATGTCAGCCGAATCCACCACGCCCGAGGTTTCCATGGATAGCATCGTCGCGCTCGCGAAGCGCAAAGGTTTCATTTTTCAGTCGTCTGAAATCTACGGTGGCTTCAACGGTTCTTCGACTACGGCCCGCTGGGCGTCGAGTTGAAGAAGAATATCCGTGATTGCTGGTGGGCCGATATGGTGCGCCGCCGCGATGATGTCGTGGGCATCGAGACGTCGATCATCATGCATCCCAAGGTCTGGGAGGCTTCCGGCCACGTCGGCGGCTTCAGCGACCCGTTGGTGGATTGCAAAGCCTCCAAGCAGCGCTTCCGCGCGGACCAGTTGTTTTTCTCGCCGGTCACCGTCGATGGCAAAATCGTCGGCTACGTGAGCGCGCTCGAGAGCGAGAAGACCACGGCCGACCTGCAGGCGGCGGCGGAGAGCTTTAAGCGTAAGAAGGCCATCACTGGCACGCTCGCGCCCGTCGCGCCGCGCGACATGACTGAGGCGACCGCCGACGAAATCCCGCTCATCCCCTCCCCGGCCACCGGCGAGCCGGGCAGCCTCACGGCGGCGCGGGCGTTTAACATGATGTTTCAGACGAACGTCGGCGCGATGACCGATGGCTCGTCGGTTTCGTATCTGCGGCCCGAGACGGCGCAGGGCATGTTTGTCGATTTCAAGAACGTGTGGGACACGGGCCGCGTGAAGCTGCCGTTTGGCATCGCGCAAATCGGCAAGTCGTTCCGCAACGAGATCACGCCGCGCAACTACATCTTCCGCTCGCGTGAATTCGAGCAGATGGAAATGGAATATTTTATCCACGAGGACGCGGATTGGGACAAGTGCCACAAGGAGTGGATCGAGTGGTGCCGCCAGTGGCTGATCTCGGTGGGCCTGCCGGAATCGCACCTCTCGCTCTACGCGCACCCGAAGGAGAAGCTCGCATTCTACTCCAAGGGCACGGTGGACATCATGTTCAAGTATCCCTTTGGCGTGCAGGAGCTGTGGGGTATCGCCGCGCGCGGCAACTACGACCTCGGCCAGCATGCGCAGGCCAGCGGCAAGCCGCAGGATGTCTTCGACGAGGCCACGAAGAAGAAATTCGTGCCGCACGTGATCGAGCCCGCCGTGGGTGTCGACCGCATCTTCCTCGCCGTGCTCTGCGCCGGCTACGCGGAAGAGGACGTGAAGGACGAGAAAGGCAACGTCGAGAAGCGCACCGTGCTCCGCCTCTCGCCGCGCATCGCGCCGGTGAAGGTCGCCGTGCTCCCGCTCCTCAAGAACAAGGACGCGCTCGTGGGCCGCGCCAAGGATCTCTACAAGAAGCTCCAGCGCCGCTACGCCGTCTTCTACGACGACGCCGGCAACATCGGCCGCCGCTATCGTCGCCAGGACGAAAACGGCACCCCGTGGTGCGTCACCATCGACTTCGACACGATCGAGAAGCCGGGCGACACCTTCACCCTGCGCGAGCGGGATTCCATGGCGCAGCGGCGCATCACCGAGGCCGAGCTCTTCGCTCTCCTCGAGGAGCAAGTTTACTAAGGCGGCGCGCGTTTTAACCAGCGCGCTCCCGCCCTCCCCGCCATGTGTGCCCGCTCCCGCGGCCCGGTGGTCCGCAGCATCCAGACGCCCGAGGCGTTGAAGGAGCTGCGCGCGTGGTTGGAAACGCTCGAGCCGGAGAACCGCGAGCGCGGGCAGGCGCTGTTCGACGCGGGCGACGTGCTCGCGCTGCGCTCCCCCGCGGATCACTACGTGGAGGCCGATGTGCGCGACGAGGAAAAGCTCGTCGTCACGCTCTTCCTCACGCGCGGCAAGTGGACGTCCAACTGCACGTGCCGCCGCGAATCGAGCTGCCGCCACGCCGCGGCTTCCGCGCTGGCGTGGCTCGCGCAAGTCGAGCGCGAGGCGCGCGGCCCCTCCGCGGATGTGCGGCCCGTGATCCTCACGCCTGCGCCGGCCGCGCCGCAGCCGCCCCCGGAGAAGCTTTCGTTTCGCGCCCAGTGGGAGCCGCTGATCGCCGCGAAGCTCGGCCGCCGCCTCACCGAGGCCGAGGGCAACCAGCTCGAGAATCTCGCGGCGATGTTTGCGGAGTTTTCCCACGCGCACGGCAACCTGTACCCGGGCGTGATCCTCCGCCACGGCTTCGAGCATACGCCGCCGCGCGGCTCGCCGCTGTACGCGCCGGCGTTTCCCGGTTGGTGGGACCACGATACGCAGCCCGGCGACCCGTGGGCGCTGTGGCAGTATCTCGCATACGACTACGAGCAGGCCGGTCGCCCGATCCCGGAGGTGTTTCGCCCGCAGACCGACACGGCGGCCACGCGCGCGCTCGTGGAGGCGCATCTGCTGCGCCACGATCTCGCATCCTGGCAGCGCGCGCTCGCGGCGGCCGACGACACCGAGGAGAAAAACAATATTCATCTCGGCACGCGCGAACTCACCGGCCTGCGGGCGCGCATCCGGCCCGAGGGCGGGCTGCTGATCGAGATGCGCGGCGGCCCCGGTCGGCCGTGGAAATCACCGCCGCAAAAGTGGTTCAATTCCCTCGCGACCACGCGGCCCGCGGATTTCGAGCACTTTCCGCCGGCCGATGCCGCGCTGGGCCTCGCGCTCGCCGCCGAGGCGCGCGATGGCGCGATCGCGCCGGCCCTGCGGCAGCCGCTCTCGCTTGAGTCGACCGCGAATCTCTTTCGCGTGCGCGCGGTGCGCGAGGCGATCCTGATGCCGGATGGGCGTCCGCTCGCCATCGAATCGCACCCGCTCGCGCTCGAGGCGCGCATCTCGCCCTCGGGGAAGGACCGGCTCGACCTCCGCCTCGTCACGCCCGATGGCAAGGATGCCTCGGGTGCGACGCTGATCACGCTCAAGCCCTCGCCGCTCTACTTTTTCCAAGACCGCGTGTGGGATGGCCCGCCGCCCACGCCGCAAACGCCGCTGCCCACCGCCGCGCTCGGCGACATGCGCCTGATGACGCGCCTCCGCGCCGCCGGGCTGCGCCTGCCCGCCGCGCTCGAGCGGAATGTGCGCCTCATCCCGCTGCGCCCGCGCCTCAAGGTCTGGCTCGACGCCGCGCCCGAGGATGCGGACGCCATGCAGTTTCACGCCGAGCTCCTGGCGCGCGCCGACGACATGCCGGCGGAGCAGCACTTTATCAACACGGGCTGGCAGTGGACCAATCGCGGCGCGCCGCCGCCGCGTCGCCCGGGGGAGCCGCTCATCGAGTTTGACCTCACGCAGGCGCAAGCCGCGGCGACGCATCTCACCTCGTTTCAACTCGACTGGCATCCGTGGGATGGCCACTGGGTGCGGCCGGTGACAAAGACCTTTCCCGAGGATTTCGTGGCGTGGCACGCCTCGCTGCCCAAATCGATCGCCATCGAGGCCTCGCCGAGCCTCGCGAATCTCCTCGGCCCGCCACTGCGCGCGGAGCTGGAATTTTCCGCCGAGCCCACCGAGCCGGGCAAAAACGACTGGTTCGACATCAGCGTGAACCTGCGCGTGCAGGACACCAAGCTCACTGCGGAAGAGCTGGCGCTCCTGCTGCGCGCCAAGGGCAAGTGGGTCAGCCTGCCGAAGCATGGCTGGCGCCGCCTCGAGGTGACGCAGGACGACGAGACCGCCGCCGCCGCGCTCGACCGCCTCGGCCTCGACGCCACGGATGTGCTCACCGACGGCCGCTCGGCCAAGCACCGCATCCACGCGCTGCAGCTCGTCGGCGAATCCGAACTGCTCGAGGAATCGCTGGCCAACACGCTCCGCGAGCGCGCCCGCGCGCTCACCGCGCTGCCGCCCCCGCCGCTGCCGGTCGCGCTGCGCGCCACGCTCCGGCCGTATCAGATCGAAGGATACCACTTTCTCGCGCATCTCTCCGCCCTGAGCCTCGGCGGCATCCTCGCCGACGACATGGGTCTCGGTAAAACGGTGCAGACGTTGACGTGGCTATTGTATCTCGCGGAAGCGAGTGCGAAGGCCGCGGACACGGCACCGGTGATCGACGTGACGCCGGGCGGCAAGACTGACGCGGTGGCTGCGACGGCCGCATCAGCTGCGCCCGCGGCAGCGGCGGCGAAGAGACCTTTCCGCGCGCTCGTCGTGTGCCCCAAGAGCGTGACGCACGGGTGGATCGTGGAGACGGAACGCTTTACGCCCACGCTCAAGGCCTCGGCTTTTGATCCGCTGCGCCTCGGCACCGATCCGACGGGCGCCAATTCGCAGCTGCTGGAGCACCAGCCGCAGTTGTTGATCACGAACTATACGCAGTTGCGGATCAACGCGCAGTGGTTTCGGGCGCAGACGTGGGATGCCGTGGTGCTCGACGAGGGCCAGTTTATCAAGAACCCGGGGAGCCAGGTCGCGACCGTCGCCCGCGCGCTGCGGACGGCGCACCGCGTGGTGCTCACCGGCACGCCGATCGAGAACCGCCTGACCGATCTCTGGAGCCTCTTCGCGTTTGCGCAACCCGGCTTGCTCGGGACGGCCACGGCGTTTCGCCTGCAGTACGCGCAGGCCGATGCGGCGGCGCTCACGCGCCTCCATCGCCGGGTGCGGCACTTTCTCCTCCGCCGCACCAAGGCCCAGGCCGCGCCGGAGCTGCCGCCGCGCACCGAGGACGACCTCGTGGTCGAGCTCGAGGGCAAACAGCGCGCGCTGTACGATGCCGAGCTCAAGCGCGCCCGCGCGCAGCTCCTCGGAGTCGAGACCAACCACGCGCTCTCCGCCGTGCGCTTCAACGTGCTCGCGAGCCTCCTGCGCCTGCGGCAGATCTGCTGCCATCCCGCCCTCATCGACGAGGCGCATCGCGATCTCCCTAGTTCGAAACTCGAGGCCCTGCTCGAGCGCCTCGAGGAGTTGCGCGACGAGGGCCACCAAGTCCTGGTCTTCAGCCAATTTGTCAAGATGCTCGAGATCATCCGCGATCGACTCATCACGGCGGGCATCGAGCACCTCATCCTCACCGGTGCCACGGAAAACCGCGCGGAGCTCGTCAACACGTTCCAGACCGACCCGACGAAGACGGTATTTCTCCTCTCGCTGAAAGCCGCAGGCTTCGGCCTCAACCTCACCGCCGCGAGCTACGTGATCCTCTACGACCCGTGGTGGAATCCCGCCGCCGAAGCGCAGGCCATCGACCGCACGCACCGCATCGGCCAGACCGAGCCCGTGGTCGCCTACCGCCTGCTCGCCTCCGGCACGGTGGAGGAAAAAATCCGCGCCCTCCAAAGCGAAAAAGCCGCCCTCGCCAACGCCGTGGTGCAGGAAGAATCGCTGTCGGCGATTTTGGATCTGGATAGTTTGCGGACGATTTTGGGGTGAAGACGCGCCGACCGCATCTCCTGTTGCTCAACGCCTCGCTCGCCGGCGCGAACGGAAATACGGCGGTAGTGCTGGAGCGGATACGGCAAACCCTCGCGCGACGAGCGACGGTGGAAGTGGTGACGCTCGCAGCGCGGCCAGAGAAAGGCGGCGTGGAAGACGCGAGGAGTTCCGACGCTCGGCTTTCGGCCCTGCGCTCTCAGCTAGCCGACGCGGATGGGTTTCTCATTGGGACGGGGACGCATTGGGATGCGTGGAGCAGCGTGCTGCAGAAATTTTTGGAGGACGCGACGCCGCTGGAGGGGACGGGGGTTTGGCTGGGTAAGCCGGCGGCGGTGGTCGTCACGGAGCACAGCGTGGGCGGAAAGGGCGTGTTGTCGCGGTTGCAGGGGGTGCTCGTCACGCTGGGGTGCTCGCTGCCGCCGATGAGTGGGCTGGTGTTGTCGCGCGCGGCGTTGCTGGCGGGAAAGCATGACCCGGAGGCGGCGAAGGATTTTTGGTGCGAGGAGGATCTCGCGGTGGTGGCGCACAATCTCGCCGAGGCGGCGCGGGTGACGTTGCCGGGGGCGAAGCCGGCGCGGCCGCGCTGGCGGACTTGGCCGGTGGACCGGAAGGATTTTAGGGCGCGGTGGGTGGAGTGATCTCTTTTTAGCCACAGAGGATTCAGAGAGGCCAAGCCGAGCGCGCGGAGGAATGCCGCAGACGACCGATCAAGCCAGCTGCTGGCGGAGGCCTTGATGCGCGTGAGAAAAAGGTCGATTTAATATCCTAAGCGACGGCGTCGCGAGACCCCGGCTTACATGCGCGGCGGTGATTCTTATTTCCGGACGGCAAGCCAGGCGTAGATGAAGGGCAGGAGGCTGAAGACGACGTTGGTCGCGTGGTAGCCAAGGTGCCACCAGCGGTTATGGAGGTAGGGGCGAACATCCAGGAGGCAGGCGGCGATGAGGCGGAGCGTCCAGAAGGCGGCGAGGAAGCCGCAGACGGCGCGGGCGAGCGTGGTGCCGGCCGCGAGTTCGGCGGCGAGGAACCAGGTGCCGAGGCCAAACGAGACGAGGCAGAGGCCGATGAAGCTATAGTAGATGCGGAAGAGCCGCGCGCCGAAGGGCGAGAGACGCGGCGTCTCGCGCCAGAGGCCGGTGGCGAGGGGCATGAGCGCACCGGCGGCGATGAGGCCGAGGTGCACGAGGGCCGTGAGCTTGAGGAGGACGATGGCATTCATGGGAGGACTCCTTTCAGGGTGTGAAACAGCGGGACGATGACACGCTCGGCGAAGGGCGCGTGAAAGAGGAGCGGCACGGGGGCGGCAGTGATGAGGAAAGTCCAAGCCCAACCGCGCGCGCCACGGCCGAGACCAAGGGCACGTCCGCGTGCGGTGCGCTCGAACCAGGCGCCAGCACCCTGCAGGACAAAGTAAAGCGTGGGACCGCCCCAGCCGCCGCGCGCGGGGACCGAGATCACGCTCTCATGCACGAGGCCCGAGGCGAGGAACACGGTCGCGCTGGCTCCGGCTGCGCCCCAGCGGCGCGCGAGCGGGCGAAAGACGAAGCGGCGCGCGGCATCGGCGAAGGCGAGATTCCACCGCTCGCTCCAAAATTCCGTGAGCGAGGTCGCGAGGATGGGCGCGCGCATCAGCGGCGGAGCGACGATGCCCGCCCGCCGCCACATCCACGACACGACGTGGAGCGCGCCAAAGTGGAGCGTGAAAATAATCCCGAGCATGCCGACCCACGCGACGAGGAGCGGTGGCGTGGTCGGCGCGGTCGCGATGGCGGTGTCGGCGAGTGCGTTATCGGCGGGAAAAGTAGTAGCGTGGTGCGCGGCCCAGAGGATCGCAGCGAGGCCGGCGGCGAATTTCGCGAGCGCAAAGACGAGTTCGCGCGCGGGAGCGGTGACGGCGGTGGGGCGCGGGTCGCGCGGGCCGAGGAAGGCGCGGGCGTTGAGACCGGGCCAGAGGAAGAGGTAGCCGAGGACACGCGCAAGTGGGGCGACGCGCCAGAGACCGTTGAGCGTGAGGAGTTTGAGGGCGAACCACTCGGCGACGGCGATGGTCCACATGACGATCCAGCCTTCATCGTTTCGCGTAACAAACCACGCGAGCAGAGGGCACATGACGAGGCCGGTAAGTGGCAGCCATGGAAGGCGGGGCACTCGCGTGGGGGCGGTGGGCAAAGCCTTCGAGCGATGTCGCGTGACGAACCCAATCACGGTCCCCACTCCCCAGCCATTGGCACCGAATAGCGCCGGAGTAGTGCCGTCCCAGTGAAACTCATTGAGCACCCAGCCGATCAAGATTCCGCTCGTGGCACCCAGAGCGCTCGCGAGACCCACGGCGCGCCACGATGTCGGGCGAAGGCCCCTACGAAAAGCGGTTTCCAGCGCCCACGTACACAGCGCGCAGGGAAGGATCGTGAAAAGATAGGCGTAGACCAACCAGATGGCGGCGACACCCAAAACTATGACCGCTTCCGCCAAGTGACCAGGCCAACTGAAATGACCTTCGCCGACCAAGGCCGACACCACGAGGACCCCAACGCCAAGGGGCGCTGGCCCGAATAGCTCCAAGGCAACTCTTTGGCGGCGAGTCATGGTGGGGGCTTCCTTTCTGGAGACGGGCGGTTTGCGATTTTCGCGGGAGGTTTGGTGGGGATCAGGTCTGTCCGCTCCCCGCGGGCGTCGGCGAGCGACGCTCCTACAGCGGCGGTTCGCGCATTGGTTTTTGTGGTAAGACGAGAGAGAGCGTGCCGCTCGCCGCCGCGCCGTTGGGCTGCGGAGCGGGGACTAGACTTTGCCGTAGGGGGTGGGCGGGTGAGCGACAGGCGCGTAAGCGGTGCCGGGGATGGCAGGCGGACCGGCGTGGGCGATGGCTTCGTCGTGGGGGCGGAGGCCTTTGCGGCGCATTTTGTCGAAGTTGAAGAGGTTGAAGAAATGCATGCCGCCGAGAACGAGGAGGACGACGCCGAGCTTCGTGCTGAGAAACTCGATGGTGGCCTGCACCGTCTCGGGTTTATCGCCGTAGCGGAGGGCCATCGTGATGAAGCCGATGTTGATGAGGTAGAAGCCGACGACGAGGAGGTGGTTGACCGAGTCGGCCATGCCCTCGTTGCCGCGGAAGGCTTGGACGAGGAAGATGCGGCCGTTGCGGTGCAGCGTGCGCGCGACCCAGACGGTCATGGCGACCGCGATGGGGAGATAGAGGAGGTAGGCGATGACGGTGTAGTTCATAACATTCCTTTATTTTCGTAATTTCAGTTAACACAGAAATAACTGGGCAAAAAATTTTAACCGACCAGGCGGAAGACTTTGTCCCCGAGGGTGGAGAGGCGCTTGGCGGCGGTGGGCGAGAGGCCTTGGGCGCGCTCGACCCAGTTGGCGCTGAGGCTGATGAACTCGATGAGGTCCTCGAGGCGCTGCACGGTGTAGTCGGACTCGGTTTTGCTGGCCTTGGCCTCGGTGACGCAATCGCGGAGGGTCGCTATCGTGGGGTCGATCTCGCGCTTTTTGCGCTCACGCATGATGATAATGAACATCTCCCAGATGTCCTTGAGGGTCTCGAAGTGCTCGCGCCGATCGCCGAAGACGTGGACGACGCGGACGAGGCCCCAAGCCTGGAGTTCCTTGATGCTGGTGCTGACGTTTGACCGGGCCACGTCGAGCGTCTCGGCGATTTCGTCGGCCGCGATGGGCTTCGGCGAG
This sequence comes from Opitutaceae bacterium, assembly GCA_965227745.1. GTDB lineage: Bacteria > Verrucomicrobiota > Verrucomicrobiia > Opitutales > Opitutaceae > GAS368. The sequence goes on from OZ245769.1 coordinate 4,353,611, forward strand.
ACCATGAGGAGCGCGTGGACCTGGGCGACCGAGCGGTTGATCCCCCAGCGCCCGCCCATCTCCCCCCAGTGGAGGATGAAGCGTTCCATGACGGGCGTGAGTTTCATAATTTCTGTGATTACAGAAATGCCGGAGAAGTCAAGGGTGATCGCGCCAACCCATTCCCCATCTTTTTAATCACGGATGGACACCGATGAAAACGTTTGTCGGAGCAAACCGGAATTAAGCGCGAAGACGCAAAGGCGCGAAGGTGACGCGAAGAAGAAACTAGGTTTTAAACCACAGAGACACAGAGAAGTGGTGCGGGGGACAGCGTAACGGCGGGGGAGCTCGGAAAATCTTTGAATCCACAAAATGGATACGCAGCTCTAATTGGATTCTTCGCTGCACTCAGAATGACAAGCGGTGGAAAGGACGCACGATTGGGAAAGTACGTGTGGCCACTTGCGGGCGCTCATGACTACTGACCTGCACTACTCTGCTCGCCGGCGGGCGGTGCGGTTTTGGTGGCGAGTTCGGCCTCGCAGTGGGGGGAGCCGCGGGCGAGGTCGCGGCAGGTTTGGGGGCGGCGCTCGTAGATGGTGCAGAAGTATTGCGGGGCGCCGTCGGGGGTGCGGCGGAGTTCGAGGGCGGCGCAGTGATTTTCGTGGCGGCGCATGTAGGCGCGGTGGCCGACCCAGTGCGTGAGGCGCTCGGCGTCGGGGCCGAGGCGGGACCAATCGTCGCCGGTGACGCGGACGTAGGTCTCCGAGGGCGAGAAGCAGCAGAGGCCGCAGCGCAAGCACTCGGGGGGCGAAGTCATACCGTCTCGGGAACGATCAGCCGTTTCGGAAAGCGGGGGTCGAAGAAGACGGCAAGGGGCGCGCCGGCGGCGAGTTTGGACTTAGCGAAGAGGACTGGGGCGGCGGTGGAGGCGAAGACTTGTTGCAACGTGACGCGGGAGGCGCGTGGCGGGACGGAGCGGGGCGCGGGGGCTCGCCAGAAGTCAGCCGAAGGATCGTCGCGAGAAGGCAGGCGCGAGGGGGTCGGATTCACCGAGGAGGAACGGTGGCGGAGGGCGGGCCGCGAGACAAGCCGCTACCGGGCGGGTGTGCCTAGGGGAGCGATCGCGAGGGCGTCGACGGCGATGAGGATAGGGGGATCACTCGGGCGGTAGAGGAGCCGAATCGTGTCCCCGGGCTCCAGGCGAGTGGCGAATTCGATCATCTCCGGTCGGGAGCAATAGACGACTACGCTGCGCGCCTCGCCGCCCTCGACGGTGGTGATCACGCGATAGGCCAGCCTACCCTCTTTCGCGGCCTTCTCATCTGGCTGGACGGCGACTACCTGGGCGTGAACGAGCGGGACGCGGGCCAGATGGAAGCGAGCCCGCGCAAACCGGCGCCAGATAGAAAGCAAATAGGCCGTCACGAGGACCACATGCGGAAGGATAAAAATAGCACGCATCACCCACGGGCTCCAGTTCCGGGCCTCTATATAATAATGATATATGACAAGCCAGGACTGCACAAAAAGAACGAGAACGATCGCCCCCAAAAATATCAGATCGGCCCACGTCGCGGGGATGCCTCCTTGCTTTCGGAGCGCACGCCAAACCCGCGGGGATATTTTCCGCGGCGTGGGCGCCGTAATAAAAGCGGCGAGCTCGGGGTCTGGGGTGGAGTGGAATCTCACGGAGTTTGGCGCGGATGGGGAGTGCGAGGCCACCGCTCTACCGCGACAGCCAGCCGGGAGCGGGGAGCGTCAGGGCATCGACGGCGATGAGGAGGGCGGGATCCTTGGATGATGTAGCACCTGGATGGTGTCGCCCACGGAGAGCTGGGCCGCGAAGGCGACGAGGGCGGGTTTTTCGCAGACGAGGGCGCTGCCCGACGCGTCAGCACCCGGGATCATCAGGAGGATGCGATAGGCGGCCGTGGCAGGATTGCCGATTTCGTAGGGTTGGACGGCGGCGACGGTGGCCGAAGTGAGCGGCAGCATGCGACAGACAGAGCGGCTGCGGGCGCTGCGCTTGAGCCAGAGAGCGAAGTGGATGATAAAGGGAGTGCCATAGAGGAGGATTTTAATCCCCGCCGTTTTCCACGGCCCCCAGACAAAAGCCTCCGTTAAAATGTACGCATAACTGATGGGCATCGTCACCAATATGGCGAGGCCGACGAGCACTAGAAGAACGTCCCACACGGTGAGGCGCGGGACAATTTGGCGGCTGAGCACCCACCAGAGCCGCCAAGAGATTTTCCGGGGGACAGGGGAATCGATAAACGCGACGATCTCGGGGTCCTGAGCGGGAGGAGGGCTCACGGCGGGGCACGGTGGTGGGAAATGGTTGGCTCGACAAGCTTGCGCTCGGACGATGGGGGGAGTTCGCGGGGCGGGCGGGGCGCGGGCACGCGAGGCGCGAACGTTCCGGGCGCGAGTCGGGGGCGAGGCGCACGAAAGTCCGCGCAGGCGCATGAATCTGCCGCTTGCCGAGCGGGGTGGGACGGGTTCCACTCGCGGCGTCATGGATGCTTACGAACGGGCCCGGGCCCTCATCGATTCTGCTCACGCCGCCGATCCGACGCGCGCGCCGGATGGCCGTGCGGCGGAGCTGGTGTATGGGGAGCGGATCGAGGCGTGGGTGGTGCGGCTGGTGCCGGACGCATCGCCAGCGTTGCGGCTGGCGGCGCGCGCGCAGCATCTCGAGCGGTGGCTGACGCCGCGCCACACGTATCCCGAGGGCAAGGCGGGTTATCTCACGTGGCGGCGTTCGCTCTACAACCAGCAGGCGGCGCGGGCGAAGGCGCTCGCGCTGGAGGCGGGCGTGGCGGAGGCCGACACGGTGGATATCGCGACGTGGATTTCGAAGACGGGCTTGAAGACCAACGCGGGCACGCAAGCGCTGGAGGATGCGGCGTGCCTCGTGTTTCTCGAGAACGAGATCGGGGCCTTTGCGGCGCAGCACGCGGAGTATCCGCGGGAAAAATTTATCGATATCCTGCGCAAGACGTGGCGGAAAATGAGCGCGCCGGCGCAGGGCGCGGCGCTCCGCCTCGACCTGCCGCCCGCGATCGCCGCGCTGGTGCGCGACGCGGTGCTCGGTCCCGCGTAGCCGAGAGCCCTCCGCCAGCGTCACTTCGAATGTCCCTCGCCCCATGCTGAAACGAATCCTCCTCGGTGTCGCCATCGTCGGCGGCGTCATGCAATTTTTCCGGCCGGAGAAAAACATCTCCCCCACCCCACCCGACAAGGACGACTTGCTGGTGGCGCTCGCCGCGCCGGCGAACGTAAAACAGATGCTGCAGGTGGCATGCTATGACTGCCACTCGAGCACCACGCGCTATCCGTGGTATGCGGAGATCCAGCCGCTGGGCTGGTGGCTGCGGCGGCACATCGACGACGGCAAGCTGGAGTTTAATTTCTCGGCGTTTGGCACGTACTCGGCGAAGCGCCAGAAGGCGAAGCTGGAGACGATGGCCGACGTGGTGAAGGACCGATCGATGCCGCTGAAGTCTTACACGATCATCCATCGCGATGCGATTTTCGACGATGCGCAGGTGGCGAAGATCACGAAGTGGCTGGAGGCGGCGCAGGAGAAATTGGATGAGGAGAAGTGAGGACGACGTGGGGCGTGAGGATTCGGAGCGCGGGCGCGGGCGTGGGCGTGACGTGGGCGTGGTTAAGCGCAAAGACGCGAAGGAGATGCGAAGAAGGGCCGAGGCACTCAACGTAGTAACGAACCGGGTTAGGCTACGTGAGTCCTGACGGTTCGCCCGGAGGTCGAACCCTACCCGCAGAGATTTGCGGCGGGAGGGGTTGGGACGGGAGGGGCGGAAGCGCTGAAGACGGCGCCGCGGAGGTCGCCGTCCACCTTCGGAATTATTTGGTGAGAACGTTGGCCATGGGCTGGCCGTCGGCGGTGGGGAGGGGGACGTCGAGGAGGCGGGCGATGGTGGGGGCGATGTCGAGGTTGCGGACGCGGGCGAGCTTCACGCCTTTTTGGATGCCGGCGCCTTGGGCGATGAAGATGCCGTCGAGCTCGGGGTCGCTGTTGGGGTAGCCGTGGGTGCCGTTGTACTTGGTGGTGCCGAAATTGCTCGGGCCGACGATCACGTCGCCGACGGCGCTACCATTGAGGGCGTAACCGGCTTTTGGATACAGGATCAATTCGCCCATGGCTTCGTTTTCGGCGGGGGTGGGCAGGCCGCGTTTGTGCGCCTCGGTGGTGGCGTCGAGCACTTCGGCGATGCCTTCGGTGGCGGCGAACATTTTCTTGAGCTTGGGGAGGAGTTCCTCTTTGCGCGCGGGGTTGGTCAGGTAGACGAAGGCGATGCCGCCCTGGGTGCCGACGTAGGCGTCGCATTGGGCGACACCGGCGCCGCCGGCTTTCAGGAGGCCGGCTTTTTTCAGGACGACGTTGGCGTAGACGTTTTTCTCCACTTTCTTGAAGCCGTGGTCGGTGGTGACGATGATGGTGGTCTGGCCGCGAAGGCCGCTGGCATCGATGGATTTTACGAGGTCGCCGACGTAGCGGTCGACGAGCTTGAGGGCGGCGAGGCTTTCGGGGGAGCCGGGGCCGAATTTGTGGTGCTCTCCGTCGGTATTGAGGGGGTGAAAGAGGAGGAGATTCGGCTTATGCTGCGTAAAGACGAAGCTGGCGGCGCGGGTCCAGAGCTCGTCGCGCTCGGCGGCGTTGGGACGCTTCACGGGCTCGGTGTTTTCGCCGATGACGGGTTTCTTGTCGGCAACGGAGAGGATTTCTTTTTCGGTGGCGACGCCGGCGGCGACCATTTCACGGCAGAGGACGGCGGTGGGATCGGCGATTTCGGCGAAGCTCCAATTGATGGTGCCGGGTCGCGTGATGGCGACCCAGTCGATCTCGGCGGTGGTGAGGCCGGCGCGGTAAGCGGCATCGTAGACCGTGGGGACGCGGACGAGGCGGGATTTATCGGCCCACTGTTCGTTCTTGATGGGTTTGCCGGGGCCGAGGCGGGTGACGAGGCCGTTGTAGAGGACGCCATGCTTTTCTGGATACACGCCGGTGACGAGCGTGGTGTGGTTGGGCCAGGTGATGGAGGGATTGGCGACGGTCATGGCGTCGGCGGTGACGCCCTCGGCGGCGAGCTTACGGAGATTGGGGAGCGGGAGGGATTGGTCGCGCCAGAGGTAGGCGGGGAAGCCGTCGATGGAGATGAGGACGACGTGGCGGTCTTTATTGGCGGCGGTCGCGGTCGAAGGGAGTACGCCGAGGGCGGTGAGCGTCAGCGTGGAGAGTAGGGCGAGGCGGCGGAGGGCAAACATGAGAGGGAGAAGAAAGGGAAGACGAGGGGACGAGGAGACGCGGGGCGAGGGAGACTCGGAGAGGAGAAAAAGCTCAAGACAGTTTGAACCGAATAGAACGAAGGTAACGAAGAGCTGGGGGTGGTTCGAGGACCGAGGTGGCAGGGCGTAGGTGCTTGGGGGGGTTGTCACAGAGAACACGGAGTTACACAGAGGGGCACGGAGAATGGACGGAGATGTGGAAACACGGAGATCGGGGAGCGGTGGGAAGGATCGGGAGAGAAATGGGTTTTTAACCACGGATTACGCGGATGGGCACGGATTAAGGCGGCGAGTGTATCCGGTTTTCTGTGACGCTGGAGTTTTTGAATAAAGTCGTAGCCGAGGTGGGCCGCGACCTCGCGGCGTAACAATTTCGAGCTAAGCCCGCGCTTCGACTGGGCGTAGTTGCGACGCGAGGTCGCAATCACGTTCGGCCTCTTTTGCGCGGCTACAGTTTCGTTTATAATGCCCTTGCGTGGTGTGGTGGTGGGGCGGGTTTGAGACTCGGTTATTTTTTCGCGGGGAGGAAATCGGTGACGGGGGGCGCGGCGGTGGGGATGGCGGCAGGATAGTCTTCGCCGAGGAGGGCGGCGAGGGTGGCGGCGACTTGGGCTTGGTGGACTGCGGGGGTGTTGCGGCGTTCCCCGAGGGCGGGGGTGTCGGGGCCGTAGGCGGCGAGCCAGGTTTGCTCGGCACCGACGACGCGTTTGCCGTGGCTGGTCCAGTCCTCGGGGGTTTGGCCGCGGCCGTGGTCGGGCGAGAGGAGGAGCGTAGTGTTGTCGCGGTACTCGGGCATGGCCTGGAGTTTTTCCCAGAGCTGGCGGATGAAGCGGTCGCAGCGCTGGATGGAGTAGAGATAACGATCGTAGCGGCGGGCGTGGGCCCACTCGTCGGGTTCGCCGAGGGAGAGGAAGAAGACGCGCGGGCGGCGGGTTTCAATCAGATCGACCGCGGCGCGGTAGGCGAAGGCGTCGTAATTTTCCGTCGAGGAGATCGGCGGGATATCGGTCATGAGGCTTTCGAGTTCGGCGATGCGAGGCGAGACGCTGCCGGGGGCGGACTGCTGTTGGGTAACGAAGAGCGGGAGGCGGCTGCGGGGAATATTGAGGATGGGGACGAAGACATTCCAAGCGGCGGAGGCGGCGACGCGGCCGGCGAAACCGGGGCGGCCGTGGAGCCACTCGAGGACGGTGATGTTGGGATTGAGCGTGGGGGTGTTGGACGTGATGAGGGGATCGGGCGCACCGGTGAGGAGTTCGTTGTAGCCGGGATAGGAAACGCGCTCGGCGTTGAGCACGCTGGCAGGGCTGGCGAGGTCGCGATTGCCGAGGGCTTGGCCGCGCGGGACGAGGGTGCCCCAAAAGAAGGGCATAAGTTTTTGGCGACGCTCTTCGGGGGTGTCGGCGAGGAAGGCGGCGCGGAGCGCGGCTTGATCGCCGGGGGCGACACCCCCGCCGGAGGTGATCGTGGACGTAGTTGTAGTCGTAGTCGTCTGTGGCGTAGGGGCAGAAGAGGACGCAGAGGCAGAAGCCGCGGGAGTGGCAGGAATCGTGGTCGTGGTGGTGGCGCTGATGAGAGCGGGGTCGGCGCCGCGGAAGACTTCCTGCCAGCGGAGGCCGTCGATAGTGACGAGGAGGACGTGACGCGGGCGGGACTGCGCAGTGAAGGGGGTCGTCGCGGAAGGGGAAGCGACGGATGATGAGGACGCGGACGAAGCGGGGGCAGAGGCGGGCGGGACTTTCGTGGAGACGGCGACGGAGACGCTGCAGGCAGGGAAAAAGACGGAGGCGACAGCGGCGAGAGTGAGCGAAAGGAAGGTGGCGAGAACAGCGGGGCGACGCATGCGAGTGAGGTTAAGGGCCAAAGCGGGACGGAGTGGATTTCGGGGTGGCGAGCGTGGGGCGGTGGCGCGAGGGAAACGAGCTTGTTTGGAGGCGGTCGGGGCGATGAGGTGTGAAAATTTGGCGACGGGGTTTTTAACCGCGAATGGAGACGAAGAGACCGGAATGATGGGCGAAGCGAGAGGGGCGGGCCGATTCGAGGGGAATATTTTTACCGCGGATTACGCGGACGGGCGCGGATGCGGAGGCAAACGAATATCAGAGGCGCGGTGGAGCGAGGGGGCCGAAACCGCGGATTTTTATTAACCGCGAAACACACGAAAGACACGAAAACCGGGCGATGGAAGAGAGCACGAAGGATCGTGGGGCGGGCGGAGGGTGGGCGGATAGGGCCGTGCGGTGAGCGGGGGTTTTTAGAGGGCGTCTGGAGGTCGCTAGCCCTTCGGGGATGACTTTGGGCGGTAGGAGGCGTAGGGTTTTCGCCATGGAAAAGATCAATCTCGCGGAGAAGTTTGGGCAGTTTAGCGATCACTGGAGTCCGAAGATCGTGGCGGAGCTGAATGGGCAGCACGCGAAGCTGGTAAAATTTCAGGGGGAATTCGTGTGGCATCATCATGAGCACGAGGATGAGTTGTTTCTCGTGGTGCGCGGAGCGTTTCGCATGGAATTTCGCGATCGCAACGTGGAGCTGAGCGAGGGCGAGATGCTGGTGGTGCCGCGAGGCGTGGAGCATCGGCCGGTGGCGGAGCGGGAGGTATGCGTGATGTTGCTCGAGCCGGCGTCGACGGTGAATACGGGGAGCGCGGGCGGGGAGAAGACGGTGGCAAAGCCAGAGTGGATTTGAGAGGTGGCGCACTCCCTGCCCAAGTGCGTGGACGCGGGCGTAGAATTTTACCACGGATGGACACGAATGAACACCGATGCGGAGGCGTGGAGCGATGGAGCGTGGTGTGGCGGGAGTTTTTAGACGGCGCCCGGAGGTCGCCGTCCACCTTCCGACGCTGGCACTGAAATGGCTGCGCGGGAGGCCGTGATTTATTTTGGACGAATTCACGCTCGCTTCACACGGACTTCACGGAAGGGGTGTAGGGTGGCATAATGGAGAGATTTACTGCAGCGGAAGAAAATGTGGCGGGGGAATCGCGCGCGGGGCGGGGGCGTGAGCAGGGCGGTGCGCGCGCCCGGGGAGCGACGACGGGGCGAGAGGACGCGGTGAGGGCTGAGCGGACGAGCGAGGAGCGGAAGGAGAAAATCGAAACGGTGAGCGCGAGGGAGCGCACGGATCGCGGGGTGCGCGGGGAGGAGTTGATCGGGCCGCCGGTGCCGCCGCGGAAGCGGTGGGTGACGCGGCGGCGATTTTTGCAGGGGCTCGCGGGCGCGGCGGTGGCGGGGGCGTATGGGCGGTGGGTGGAGTCGGATTGGCTGGCGGTGACGCAGACGGCGGTGGCGTTGCCGGAGGGGTTGCGACGGGCGGGTGTCGCGCCGTTGCGGGTGCTGCATCTGAGCGATCTGCACGCTTATGAGCCGTGGGTGCCGTGGGAATTGATCACGCGGGCGATCGAGCTGGGGCTGGCGCTGAAGCCGGACGTGATCTGTCTCACGGGGGATTTCGTGACGTTTCAACATCAGGCGGAGCTGGCGCAGTATCCCGAGGTGTTGCGGCCGCTGGCGGAGGCGGCGCCGACGTTTGCGTGCCTGGGGAATCATGACCGGCGGTGGCCGGAGTCGGAGCCGGTGCGGGCGGTGCTGCGCGCGGCGGGTGTGGAGCTGTTATATAATCGCGGGACGGAGATCGCGGTGGGCGGGCGGCGCGTGCAGCTGACGGGCGTGGGCGACTGGTGGCTGAAGGAGACGCGCGCGGACGCGGCGTTTGCAACGACGCCGGCGCGGGGCGACGCGCTGCGGATCGTGCTGAATCACAATCCGGACGCGAAGTCGGCGCTCCGCGCGCACGACTGGGATGTGATGCTGAGTGGGCACACGCATGGGGGGCAGATCGGGATTCCGGGGTTGGATCGGTTGATCGCGCCGGTGCGGGACAAGCGGTTTCTCGCGGGGCTCTATGCGTGGGAGGGGCGGCAGATTTTTATCACGCGGGGCGTGGGGAATTTGCAGCGGGCGCGGATTTTTTGCCGGCCGGAAGTGAGTCTACTGGAGATTGGATGAGCTTGCCGGAGCGACGTGAAGCTGGCGAGGGGCGGAGCGGGCGAGCGAGCAGAAGAAAGCAGAGGACAGAAGACAGGGGACTGGGAGACGGGCGACGATGGGTGGAGGAAGCAGATCGGTGGCCTACGGAACACACGACTACACGGAAAAAAGCAGAGATTTACAGAAGAGAACGAAGGAAACGAAGAGTCGGAGGTGAGTGGGGATTTGAGCGGTGGGGGCGTGGTGGGTGACGGAGGAGGGAGCCACGAAACACACGAGTTACACGAAAGAGAAACCGGCAGGCGTGGCGTGGGGGCTAATTTTTTTCGATGAATGGACGCGACGGCATACGAATGGAGCGGGGACCGATCTGGTTTTAGCCGCGGATTGCGCGGATGGGCGCGGATGGGAGGCGGGCGGAGGTGAGCGGAGGTGGTAGAGAGGTCGGTTGGCGGGACCGGGAGCGGTGTCGCGCTGTAGTGCTTTCATCACTACACGAAAAGTACGGGAGTTGAGGCGGCGATCGGAAAAGCGACGCGTGCGGGGGCATCGGAAATTTTTCCTTGGGGGAATGCCCTATTGGATGTGGGGTCGGAGCAGTTGGTGGAGAGCAGGAGCATTCCGGCGAGCCGAGGACGCGGGGCGGCGTACTGTAGAGGGGTTATGAAACATACTAAATCCCTCCTATTTACGGCCCCGATTTGCGCGGCGGCTTTGTGTCTGAGTGTCGGTCCGGCGTGGGCGCAGGCGCCTTCGGCCCCGAAGAATTCCTCGACGCCGGTGTCGGCTGAGCCGGTGGATCGCACGCGGGCGACGACGGCGAGCCCCACCATGGCGAACAACAATCCGAGCACGGTGGCGGCCAATCCCGATACAGTGGCGACGTCGGATACATCGAAGCGGATGACGGATTCGTCGGCGAAGCTGAAATGGAGCGACAAGCGCTTCGTGACGAAGGTCGCGGAGGGCGCGCAATTGGAAATCGCGCTGGCGGATCTCGCGGCGCAGAGGGCTTCGAATGCAGAGGTGCGCGCGTTTGCCGAAAAAGTTTCCTCTCAGCACGTGGAGCTGAGCCGCAAGCTGGCGGCGCTCGCGGAGAACAAGGGGCTGCGGAACGAGGTCGCGGAGTATGCGCCGCATCAGGGCGCGATCGCGATGGTCTCGGGTGGCCTGCCGAGCTCGGGTGAATCGATCGTGGGGACGACGCCGCATTATCAGCCGGGAACCTCGAATTTCGACGAGACCCAGAAACGGGCGGACAGCAATGCGATCTCGCGCTCGACGACGGCGAATAATGATCTCTCCGTCGCGGTGGCCGCGCCGAAGAATCAGCCGGGCACGACGAATTATGATGAGACGCAGAACCAGAAGGCGCCGGTGAGCAGCAGCGCGACTTCGCACAGTCTTGGCAGCTCCGATGCCATCGCGGCGAATCGCACGGCTGATTATGGCGTAGCAGGTGCGCCGACGGGCACGATGGGTTCGTCGATGGCAGCGAGCGCGGACTGGAATGATCCGACGAAGGATCGCCACTACACGCGGCTCGCGGCCAAGAGCGGCGCGGAGTTTGACCAGGCGTTTATCGCCGCGACGCTGGCCGCGCACGAGGATGCGGCGGAGATGTTTGAGAAGAAGTCGGCGAACGCAAAGGATGAGGACGTGCGAGCTTTCGCCTCGAATCATCTGGCCGGCATCCAAGCGGGTCTCACCGAGGCCCAACGTCTTTCGGCTCAGGTGAAGTCTGAGCCGTAAAAATCGGGAGGTCGCGGTGCCCGGCGGTGAGTTGTGTCGCCGCGCGGGGCCGCGTCGGAAGTAAGGAAATCAGATAGATTGGTAGTAAGAAAGTTGTGTTGTGTCTTGTAGTGTAAGGATAAAAACGGGCGCCTGCGAGGGCGCCCGTTTTTTTTTGCGCGAGATGTAGGCGCGGAACGCGCGGCAGGTGGGGGCGCGCGCGAGGTGGGCGGGGCGTGAGAGGGTAGCTGGGCAGGCGGGGCCGCCAGGCGAAGACGCGGAAGGCGCGTAATAGGGTGATGAAAACGCGCGGGAGGTGTAACGGGCGCGAGGCGGGGGCGTCTGATGGAAGGCTGAATCCCGGGTGAGGGTGGGATGAAATGATGACGCAGAAAGCGTAGAGAGTTGACTTGGATGGGTTTATAAATTGCTATCAATTCCCATCTATGAACCCGCGGTGGGCGCTATTACTTTTACTGCTGGGACTGCTGGCTCTGGGCGTGGCCTGGTGGGTGTGGCGGTTGGCGGAGCCGCCGTCGCCGCGGGCGCCCGTGAAGATGTCGGCGGGGATGTCGCCACCGCAGGGCGGCACCAAGGTGGCGGGCGGAGCGACGGCGACTAAGGCCGTGCCAACGACTTGGCCGGTCGCGGAGAAGGCCAACGAGCGGTCGGCGGACGCGGTGGCGCGGGCGCGGAGCGAGGAGTTGATGGCGGGGCAGATGGAGAGTGTGGTCCGGGCGGCGCTGAAGGGGCTGATCGTGACCGAGACGGAGATGAAGGCGTTGGGCCGGGCGTATGCCATGAACCAGTTGGTGCGCGCGGAGTATGAGGCGGGGATCGCGACGGTGGCGGCGTCACCGGAGGTGGTGACGATCACGATTCCGCCTTATCCGGAGGCGGGGGCGCGGCTGAAGGAGCGGTTCATCGCGGAGATGAACGCGGCGGTGGGGCCGGAGCTGGGCGCGACGTTGGGCGACCGAATCGGGTTGACGATGGAGACGCTGTTTCAGGGTTTTGGGCAAGATTCGCAGGTGCTGACGATGCGGTATCAGGGGAAGACGGAGACGACGGGCGAGGCGTACTATACGGGGACGCTCACGCGGACAGCGGTGACACCGCGGGCGATGTGGGGCGGTGGCGACGGAAAATTTAACGGGTCGGCGACGAGTTCGTATGGTCCGCTGGACCGAGATCTGGATGGCGGAGGGTGGATGCACTACGCGGAGGCGATCCGGGCGTTGCGGCCGGGGGCAGTGGCGTCGCCGAGGAAGTGAGAGGGCGGAAAGCCCACGGATTCAAGGCACGGCAGGGAGGAACCACGATACAGGCGAAAGGCACGGAAGGGATCGAGGCGAGAGAGAGACGGGCCCTCACGGAATATACTGACCACACGGAAGAAAGACAGGGAGGGAGTGGACCACAGAGGCACGGAGGCACAGAGCCGGAGTAAGCGCGAAGACGCTAAGACGCGAAGGTGGGAGAAAGAGAGGAGGGGGACACAGAGGGCACGGCGGGGGCGTGGAGCGCGCGGCGGAAGGGCTCGGAGGGGTCGGCCGCAAAAAACACAAGAAGACCGTCCGGCGGGGGGAGGTCGCAAGGCACCTAAAGGGTGCGCGCGGGGGTTGGGGTCGCACGAGGCGCAGTCAAGAATTGCGACCTGACCCCTTTTGCTCGGCCCCGGTCAGCTTTCACCCCAAAGTGGGTTAATGGAGGTGAACGGGTTGTGCGCCTTTCCGACGCGCTCGATTTTCTTTTCCTGTTGTTCGTACATACCAAGATCAGCTAGTCGGATGCGCGCCACAGTTTTTGATACATCAAACAATTTTGCCACCCAAGTGATCTGCTCATCAGATTCGGCACGGCCCTGAGGGGTAAGGTTTTCATAAATAATTCCGCGCCTCACCGGGATGTCCATTTCACGCTGGACGCCCGCAAGGGTATTCTGCGTCGCCACCTTTGGCATGAGCAAACACGCAGCAAGTTTGCTGGCCTGCCACTCGAGCCAATCGGTCGCAGACCAACCAAGAATAAATTTATCAATGCCCTCTGATTCATCCCCATCATCGGGAAATTGCTCACGATCCTTGATCGCAGTGATGGAGCAATCGCGATGAAGGAGCCAATGGGCAAATTCGTGAGCCATGACAAACGGAAGCGAAACCTGGCGCTCACCAAACAAGACTTGGTCGAGAACGATGATTTTCTTTTTGAGATACATTCGACCGAGGCGCTTGCGCCTCGATTCTGAACCCAAGTCCTTTACTTCCATGGTCACGCCATCTTCACGCTCAATTAATTTGATCAAATCAACTGCTTTCAACGGGGTAGGAACGATAAGGTTATCTGGGAAATGAAGTTTCAGCAGAGTTTCTGCGTGGCTCTCGATTTCTCCACGACTAAGAACCGGGTGGCCATCGGGATGATACTCAAGCTTAGGACGCGGGAGCATAGTTGAAGTTGTATAGTGGTCACTTGAACACTCATCTTGTTTAAAATGCAATAATGAGTTACTAAGATTTACCTCACAAGATACGCATTTCTTGAAGCCCGATACAGTAATGGGTATCCACAATTGCGGGCATAGCGCGCGCGGCGTTCGGCCGCAGCCACGTTGAGTGGGCCAGCGGCCCGCGCTCCCAGGGAGGCCAGGGATGCCGACACGCATTCGGCGCGAGTTGAGGTGAGGAGTTTAGGTTTAAGAAGGCTGACGGCGAACCTCGGGGCCGAGAAATCGCACTTTTTCGAAGAATCACCCTCTACAGCTCCTACAGCCCGCGGTGCAGATGACAGGGGGAGGTGGACGGCCTTGGAGCTGGTGGAGCTCGTTGAAGGGGGAAGTTTAAGTTTAGGAGGGAGTGAGCGGCGGGGCCGCGGGGGCTCGGAAGACTCTGCGGCAGGGATGCCGCAGTCACGATGCTGAGGCTGGCAGGATAAGGCGCAGATGTGTATCCAATATATAACTACACGCCGGCGGGTTTGGGCCGCAGGTCCTCAAGACGTGCCCCTCGTTCTTTCCCTTTCACCGCTGAGCATCCGTGACTTCGCGGAGGCTTGATTACGGGCGGGCACGCATGGTGGCGGGACGGACAACACTCTATGATGAGACGATATGGACCCGTCCCAGTGTCACCGCCCGCAATCCTGCAACCATAACGCTCCCGACCGAGGGCCGGGCGGAGGCAGGCTGTGAGCACGATCTCCGCCGCTTCGAGTCCGACGAGTCGCGGTATCGTTGTGCCCAAGGTCGTCACGCAGGGGGCCACGCTCGCGTTTGCGCGGACTGCGGTCGCCGGGGCCGATACGTCCATCGCGTTGAAGAACGCCCGCGTCGGCAGCCGAACCACCCAGCTCGCCCTCAACCTCTCCCTGGAAACCGGGCGCCAATACACGTTGCGCCGCACGGTCGGCATGACCTCGACGCTGAGCGCCACCCTGGTCGACGCGGCGGGCAACGAAACCGCGTTATCGTTCAACGATCCGCGCGCCGCCACCTTCACGGTCGGGGCGAGCGGGGCCTACCGGCTTTTCATCTCGGATCGGGCCGTGTTGAAGAAACAGGCCGACGGGATGAGCCTCGAATCGAGCGCCGTGGAGAGGACCACCGATCTCGCCCTCAGCCGCGCCTACAGCTACAGCGCCGATGCCGCGCTGAATTTCAGGGATGCCCAAGTCGGCTCCGCCACCACGAAGCTCAACGTCAACCTGAACCTGCAAGCGGGCCGGACCTACAATTTTTCCGGCGCCGGCGCATCGGGGGCCAACGCCTTTTCCGTCGCCCTGATCGACTCGGCGGGGCGCGCCACGACGCTCGATCCCACCAAGAGCTTCTCCGTCGCCGCCACCGGAGCGTACCAGCTGCGTTTCCAGAGCAGCATGGCCCTGAAGTCCGCGCTCGATCCGCTTTCGCTCCAGACGCAGACCGTGCTGCCGACCTCCAGCGGCGACGCGCACATCGATGCCCTGGTGCTCGGCGGCTCGCGCGTCTTTTGGAACAACGGCGATGCCAGCACCACCGCGGGCACCCAAGTCATCACGCCGGAGGCCCGTGCCCTCGCCGGCAATAATGCCACGCCCAATGTCGTGACGTTTGGATTTCTCTCCGCGGCGGTCGGCACCGCGCAGGACCGGCTCGGCTTCAAGGCGATGACGACGGCCCAGAAGAACGCGGTCCGACGCGCGTTTTCCTACTACGGCAGCTTGATCAACGTCACCTTCCAGGAAGTGGGCGGCAATGCGACCGCCGACATCAATTTTGGGACCAACAACCAGCGAGGGGTGAGCGCCGGTTACTCCTATTATCCGAAGAACAGCCCCATCGAGGGCAAGACGGCCCTGTTTCTGGCCAATGACCAGTGGACCAACAGCGATGCCCAGGTGCAGGAGGGCGGCTACGGCTACGAGACCATTCTCCACGAGATCGGCCATACGCTCGGCCTCAAGCATCCCGGCAACTACAACGCCGGCGGCGGCGGCACGGGCGGTCCGTATCTCTCCCAAGCGGACGACAACCGCGAGCACAGCATCATGTCTTATTGGGACAACGGCGCCTCGAAGGGCGTCAACCCCACCACCGCCATGCCCTACGATATCGCGGCGCTCCAATATCTCTACGGCGCCAACACCGCCGGTTCCAACGCCTCGAAGGGCGCCTTTACCTTTACGGCGGGCAAGAGCTACCTCCAGACCCTCTGGTCGGCCAACGGCACCGACAAGATCGATTTGAGCGGCCTCGATCGCTCGAGCTACGTCGATCTCAACGGGGGTTCATTCTCGAGTATCAACATCCTCGGCGCCGCGGGCAGCAACTACTCGGGAAACGGCAATGTCGGCATCGCCTACGGCTCCAAAATCAACGCCGTCAAACTCTCGGCCAAAGCGGGCGTCGCGGAGACGGTCGCCCTCAACGACGCCTTCACCGGGGGTGCCTACGACCGCATCGAAGGTTTCAATGCCACCGAGGACAAGCTGGCGCTGAAATCGTCGCTCTTCGGCGGTTTGAATGCCGGCAACATCGAGTTCGGGACCGCGGCGACCACCGCGAACTCCAAGGTCATCGTCAATCGCGCCACCGGCGAAATTTTCTACGATGCCGACGGCAATGGGTCCGCCTCCCAGGCCCGCAAGATCGCCCAGTACACCGCCGTGGGCTCCGCACAGTTCGCAGCCAGCAACTTCTCGTTCGTCGCTTGATCGGATCGGGATGGAGGCGGGCGTCGTGGTGGTGAGACGGAAGCGGCAGGGGTCCGGAGAGATTTGAGCGGCGGCATTTGAGCGGCGGCGCCGCTTGAGGCTCGGCCGGCTCTGCGGCAAGGAGGCCGCAGTCGCGTGGGGCGGGCCGGCCGGTCGCGCAGCCCAGGGCTGGCCGGGATGCCAGCGCTATTCACGCGGTGCGGGCGTGGAGTCGGGGCGTAAAGCCCCTCCCACAGTTAGGGCGTGGGTCGGCTCGCTGGCGCTCGCCGCTACTCGGACCACTCGCTTACGCTCGCGGCTACCAGAACCCGTGCTACTTCAGGTCGCTGGCGGCTTCGGCGGGGGCGGTGCCGGGCTTGGCGTTGAAGCGGAGTTTTTCTTCGTCTTTTTCGAGGTAGGGGATGCCTTTTTCCATCCACTCCGGGGCAGGGGCGCCTTTGAGGTAGTGGTCGAAGAATTGGTGCATGCGCTTGCCGTAGTCTTTTTGGTCGGCACGGCGGCGCAGGCCGTGGAGTTCGCCGTTGTAGCTCCAGAGCCAGACGGGTTTGCCGAGGCGGCGGAGGCCGAGGAAGAACTCGATGCCTTGGTACCACGGCACGGCGTCGTCGGCGTCGTTGTTGAGGAGGAGGAGCGGGGTCTGGATCTTCGTGATGTGGAAGATCGGCGAATTATCGAGGTAGGGCTGCAGGTCTTCGTGCATGGGTTTGCCGATGCGGCTCTGGGTTTGCTCGTACTGGAACTGGCGGGGGAGGCCGGAGCCCCAGCGGATGCCGGAGTAGGCGCTGGTCATGTTGACGACGGCGGCGCCGGCTTCGGCGGCGCGGAAGCGGTTGGTCTGCGTGACCATGTAGGCGATCTGGTAACCGCCCCAGGAGTGGCCCTGGATGCCGATGTTTTTCTCGTCGACGAAGCCGAGCTTGGCGACGGCGTCGATGGCGGGGAGGACGCACTTGAGGGCGCTCTGGCCGGGCTGGCCGGTTTTATAGATGATGTCGGGCGTGAGGATGATATAGCCGTTGCTCGTATATAAAGAGATATTGACGTTTTGCGCGGGGCGGGGGTCGACGAAGCTGTTTACGCTCTGCGAGAGGCGTTCGTAGATGTAGACGATGAGGGGGTACTTTTTCTTGGGGTCGAAGTTGGCGGGTTTATAGAGGGCGGCCTGAAGATTCGCGCCGCCGAGGCCTTTGAAGCTGATGAGTTCGGAGGAGCCCCAGGCGTAGGGTTTTTGCTGGGAGGCGCCGTCGGTGACGCGGGCGAGTTTGCCGAAGTTGCCGTCGACAGTGTGGACGTCGGGGAAGGCGTCGAAGCGGGAGGCGGTGACGAGGAGGACATCGGCTTCCTGGGCGCGGCCGACGTAGCGGAAGTTCTTATCGTCCCAGAGGAGGCGGGCGGGCGCGGCCTTGCCGGCGTAGTCGGTCTTGAAGAAGCCGGAGGCGCGGGTCTCTTCGCTCTCGCCTCGGAGGTAGAGGGGCTTGGCGGGGTCGAGCCCGCGCTCGTCGTCGTCTTCGTCGATGGGCTCGGTGCGCTGGACGCGGAGGGCGACCTTGGTGGAGCGGCCGGAGCCGGCGGTGAGGTTGCGGGCGCGGCCATCGGTCCAGAGCTGCCAGACGTCGTACTTATCGTAGACGACAATGGAGGCGCTGTCTTTGGTCCAGCCGGCGGTGCCGTAGGAGGACGGGGGCTCGGGGCGGTCGTCCTGGTCGTTCCAGAAGGTGGTCTTGGCGGTGAGGGTGGTGATCTTGCCGTCGGCGGTGTTGAGGAGGTGCCACTGTTTGCCTTGGTAGAAGGAGGCCCATTTGCCGTCGGGGGACCACTGGAGGCCGCCGCCGCCTTCGGAGCGCTGCTGCTTGATGATCACGGTGCGGGCGCCGGTGGTGGGATTGACGAGGTAGATGTCGGTGAAGCGGCCATCGTAATCGACCATGGGGCGGTAGGGGCGGTCATCGATGCCGAGGGCGCGCGAGCCATCGTCGCTGAGGGTGACGGTGGCGAGGGTGGGATCGGCGAGCTGGGTGTAGTGCTTGGTCGCGAGATCGAGGACGCCGCGGTAGGTGCGGTTGCGGTCCTGGTTGGCGCGGACTTTTTGCATGGGTTGGACGAAATCGTCGTTCCAGCGCCAGAGGTCGGCGGAGACTTTATCCTCGTCCGCCACAGCGGCGGCTGCGCCGCCGCTAGTTGAAGCTGAAGTGGAGGATGAAGTTGAGGTGGAGGCGGGGGCCGGAGTGGAAGTTGAAGAAGAGGCGCGACGTTTGGGGGCGGGGGCGGCGGGGAGGTAGAGTTTTTTGCCGTCGCGGGAGAAGGCAAGCTGGCCTTTGTCGCTCAAGATGAGGTCGCCGATGGGGCCGGCGGTTTCGGCGCGGGTGAGCTCGGTGGCGGTGGCAGCACCGCGGGTCCAGAGGTAGGCTTTGACCTTGGGGGTGCGGGCGGCGACGTCGTCGCGATCGGAGAGGAGGACGAGTTGGGACTGCTCGCGGTCCCAGGTGAGCTTGGTGTATTTGCCTTTGCCGGAGAGGAGGGCGGTGGGGGCGGCGTCGGTGCCGGGGGTGACGGCGTAGAGGCCGTTGTCGGTCTCGGTCTTGGTGGAGGTGGTGTAGAGGAGGGTCTTGCCGTCGCGGGCGAAGGTGGTGTCGGTGGCGTGGTCGAAGGTGCGCTCGGCGCCGGTCGCGAGGTCGCGGAGGACGAGGTCGGAGCCGTAGTCTTTGCGGGGAGCGGCGGCGCCGGCGGCCGCGGAAGTAGCTGTGCGACGTGCTGGCGCTTGGGCGTCAGCGGCGTCGGTAGGCGGCGAGTTTAACTCGGAAGTTGAAGTTGACGAAGAGGAGACGCGGGTGGCGTAGGCGATGTCGGCGTCGAGTTGGGCGTCGTAGGGGAAATCGGACGGGGTGGTGGTGGCGGAATCGGTTAGGTCTTTCTCTTCGGTTTTCTCGGTGGGCTCGGCGGTGCCGTCGGCGGGCTTGGGGGTGGCGGGGTCGGGCTTGG
This sequence comes from Opitutaceae bacterium, assembly GCA_965227745.1. GTDB lineage: Bacteria > Verrucomicrobiota > Verrucomicrobiia > Opitutales > Opitutaceae > GAS368. Next base: position 4,372,801 of record OZ245769.1, read on the forward strand.
GCTCTTTGACATAGGCGAGCCACGAGCCGCCGCGTGACGGGAGGGAGAAGCTCTTGATGGCCGGGATGCGGACGGGGTCGCCGCCGGCGAGGGCGACGATCATGAGGCCGGGCTTGGGGGCTTGGTCGCCGGTCTTTTTGTCCTTACGGGCCTGGGCAATGTCGGCCTTCGTGGGGTGCGTGGTGGAGACGAGGAAGCGGCTGTCGCTGCTGAAGGAGAGGCGGATATTGCGGGGGGCGGGGGGCGGGCCTTCGGGGTTGGCGCCTTCTTCACCGGCGGGGGCGGCGGGCGGGAGGAGCGCGCCGACGGGGAGGCGGCGTTCTTTGCCGGTAGCGAGCTCGCGGATGACGACGTCGCCGTCGCCGTCTTGCGGCATGTAAGAGTAGGCGAGCCAACGGCCATCGCGGGAGACGATGGGGGTGAAGACGCCGCGCCAGGCATCGAAGTCGTCGTGGGTGAGCGGACGCGGGGCGGCGGTGGTGGCGGTGGAAGAGGGAGCTGCGGACGCGGCTGCCGGAGCGGCCGAGCGGCGCTGGGCGTGGGCCGGGAGTGTGAGGGCCGTGGCCGCGAGGGAGAGCGAGAAGACCGCGAGGAGACTGCGGCGAAGCGGGCCGGAAACGCGAAGGGAGCGAAAGATGCGGCGCGAGGACGACATGATGGAAGAAGGGCTCGGTGATGAAAAACGGACGGCGTCGCGAGGTGGTCGCGGCGATGGGGTCCGCGTAGCTAGCCGCAAATCCTGTGCCGACGGCAAGCGGATTGGCGGAGGGGACCGGTTAAGGGGGCGACAGGTGTGGCGGCGAGGGAGGTGGGGATCCAAGGCAACCGGAGGGATGGCCACAAAGAACGCAAAAAGACCGTCCTGCAGATGTAGGTGAAAAGTGCGCCTATAGGCGCGCGGGCGTGAGATGCGCCGACCGGTTTTTCTTTTGCGCCTTTGGTGCTTTTGGGGGCCGTGGGTCCGAGGCTGGGGGTTTTGAGCGAGAGGATGCGAGCGGAGTGGGTCGGGATGACGGGACGGGGCGGTGCGGAGGGGGTTGAGAGAAAGATTAAGATAAAGAGGAAAGAGAAAGAGTTCTGGGCGGAGGACGGGAGGTACGCGGGGGGGCGGAAAAGTCCACTCCGCTGCCCTCAGTTGACGCGGACGTTTTCGAAAACACTGTGCTGCCACCATGAAACCTACTTTTGGTCTGATCGATCCGACGACTGGGACGGAGTATAAGATCTTTGTGGAGGTGCCGGAGGGCGCGGGGGCGGGGCCTTGGCCGGCGGTGCTCTTTATGGATGGGGACGACCAGTTTAAGTATGGCGTCGAGGCGTATCGGGAGTTGCGCCAGGCGGGGACGGTGCCGCCGCTGCTACTGGTGGGCGTGGGGTATGGGGCGAGCTACTCGAAGCCGGCGAACAAGCGCGCCCGCGACTACACGACGGCGATGGATGCGATGGAGCCGTCGAGCGGCGGGGCGGATGTGTTTTTGAAATTCCTCACGGCCACGCTCTGGCCGGAGCTGGCGCGGCGCTACGCGGTGCGCGAGGATGTGCGCGGGATCGCGGGGCACTCGCTGGGCTCACTGCTCGTGCTGCACGCGGGCTTTCAGGCGGAGCCGTTTTTCAACCGCCTGCTCGCGAGCGCGCCGTCGATTTGGTGGGCGGAGCGGGCGATCCTCGCGCAGATCGCGCGGCTGCAACGCACGGGCGTGGCGCTGCCGGAGCGGCTGTTTCTCAGCGTGGGCGAGGAGGATTCGCACTCGATGACGGGCGATCTGACGCTGCTCGAGGAGCAATTAAAGAAAGAGCCGTTTCCGCAGCTCGAGGTGGTGTCGGAGCGGTTTGCGAACCACGATCACTTCAACGTGCTGCCGGTGGCGTTTCGAGCGGGGCTGGCGGTGTTGTTTGGGCGGTGAGGTGGCCCGAAGAGAAGCGCCAAGGACCAACCGCCAAGCTCCAGTGAAGCTTTAAACCGAGCCTAAGAAGGAAAAGCGTCGGAAACCTTCCGGCGCTTTTTATTTTGGAGGCGGGAGCAGGCGGAGGGCTACTGACCGAAGTAGTTTAATGAAGCAGGTGAGGGATGGTTTAATTTAAATTTGTGGCTCGGGCGACGAGACGCGGCACTGGCTGGATCCTTCGCTGCGCTCAGGATGACAAGGGGTAGATTGGGCGTCCTCTGTATTGGGACGCTGATGACGGCGCCCGGAGGTCGCCGTCCACCTTGCTCAAAGCTTGTGATGGCGGGCTACTTCAATGCGGCGAGGATGGCGCCGAGGAATTGGTCGAGGGCGGCGTCGTTTTTGATCCAGCGGACGACGACGACGAGGTCGTTTTCCCAGTCGAGGTAGACGATGTTCTGGCCGTTGCCGACGAAGCGGACGCTGGTCGCGGGGAGCGAGGGCATGGGCTTGCGGTCGGTGTTGAGGTACCAGTTGGCGAAGCCGTAGGTGGCGTTGGCCGGGCCGGGGGTGCGGGCGAGCGCGATCCACTTTTCGGATACGAGCTGGCGGTCGGCCCATTTGCCCTGGCGGAGGAAGAGGTAGCCGAAGCGCGCGAGATCCCACGCGCTGATAAACATGCCGCCGCCGAAGTGGCCGCCGCCGCTGACGGATTGCATGCGCTGGCCGTCGAGCTCGACCCAGGAATTTTCGTAGCCGTGCCAGCGCCATGTGGTGGAGGCGCCGATGGGATCCATGATTTCCTCGCGGAGCACCTCGGGCAGCGGGCGGCGCCAGACGTGGAGCGCGCAGAGGGCGAGGAGGTTGACCCGGACGTCGTTGTATTTGAAAAAGGTGCCCGGCTCGTGCAGCGCGCGCTGCGGCCACTCGGCGGGGGTCGCGCCGACGGGGCGGTCGGCCCAATCGGGCACGCCCCAGAGCGTGCCGGACCAATCGCTCGTTTGCCGCAGGAGGTGATCCCACGTGATCTTACTATTGTGTTCGCCGGAAAAGAGCCGCTCGCGCTCGGCGGTGGGCAAGGCATCGGCGGGATGCGCGGCGAGATCGCGGATGAGGCCGCGCTGGTAGGCGAGGCCGACGACGGTGGTGAGAAAGGTTTTCGTCACGCTGTGCGTCATGTCGGTGCGCGTGGTGTCGCCCCACTCGGCGGCGACGTAGCCGCGATGGATGACGAGGCCGCTCAGCGCGGCGCGGGTTTGCGTGGGGCCGAGCAATTTGAAATCGGGCTCGCGCGCGCCGAAGGTTTTTTTGAGGTCTTCCGCGAGGTCTTTGGTGGCGGGATTTTCGTTGGCGACGGAGAGCGCGATGGCGGCTTGCAGCTTCGCGGGATCGAAGCCGAGCTCGGCGGGCGGGCGCTTTTCCCATGAGCCGCGGGGCGGAAAATAGTCGGCGGCGAGGCCGGAGAGCGTGACCGAAATCGCGAGGACCGCCGTGAGGCAGCGACGAAAACCAAAGCGTGAAAAATGCAAAGGTGGGCAGGTTATGGTCATCGCTATAAGCACCTACGTAATGCTCGCATCTCCCCGGCGCAATATTTGCGTTGGCAACCGACGTGCTGCGCGAATTGTTCGCAAAAAATGAACTACTCCGGCCCACGCACGCTCTGGTCGTGGATCCTGCTCTGGATCGGGCTGGCGCTCGCGTACTTCGCGACGGGCAAGCTCTGCATCGCGATCTCGGCGATGGTGGCAAACATCTCGTGGGTCCTGTTCATCCCGTCAGGTCTCTCGCTGAGCGTGGCGCTGCTGTGGGGGGCGCGGGTGTGGCCGGGCGTCTTTCTCGGGGAACTGGCGATCGCGCTCACCACCGATATGCCCTTCGGCCCGGCCGTGCTGATGGCGGGGGGCAACGGTCTCGATGCCGCGCTCGCCGGGTGGTGGTTTCACGACCGCTTACAGCGGCGCATCGAATTTGATCGGCTGCGCGACATCGTGCAGCTGCTGGTCGCGGAGCTCCTCGTATTGCAGCCGCTCAGCACGACGATGGGCATGCTCGCACTCACGCTCGCCGGCAAACTCCATGGGGAGCAACTGTGGCCCGCCGCTTCGGCGTGGTACGCGGCGAATATCTTCGCGCAATTTGTCGTCGCTCCAGCCGTGCTCGTGTGGGTGCGCTGGTCGCGGCCGGCGGCGGGCCGCGCGCAATACATCGAGTTGAGCGGCATCGTCGCGCTCACGTTACTGGTGGGCGCGATCGGGCCGGGTCGCTGGGCGACACATTCGCTGCCACTGCCCGTGACGCTCATTTTTGTCTTTCCGCTGCTCGTGTGGGCATCGGTGCGCTTCGTGCCGACGGTGGCCGTGACGGCGGGGACAGTGCTGGGGCTCTTTGCCTTTGATGCGGTGGTGGCGGGGGCCGGGCCTTTTCGACTGGGTGCGACGGGCGACCACATGTTTTACCTAAATGTGTTCATGGGCGTGTGCATCGGCACGGCGCTCTTCCTCGCGGCGGCGATGGCGCAGCAGCGGCGTTTCGAGGCGGAGCAGACGCGGCTCATCGGCGAACTCAAGGCGGCGGGCGACCAGGTGCGGCGGCTCCAGGAGTTTGTGACGTTTTGCGCGTGGACGGGCCGCGTGCGATGGAAAGACCAGTGGGTGTCAGTCGAGACGTTTCTGCAGCAGCGGTATAACCTGAGCATCAGCCACGGTATTTCGGAGGAGGCGCTCGCGGGATTTTTGCGCGACCTGCCGCCGGGCAAGGGCCCGGATCAGGGCAAGTCGCCACCGGGCGGGAGCGGGACGCCGTTTGGCAGTGGTGGAGGGAGTACGCCGCCGATGCCGCCGGGGAGTGGAACGTAAGGACGGCAGAGCGGATTAACACGAAGCCAGCTGCGTGTATTGGAGAATCGAATACGCGAGGCGGGTGACTCGAGACACTTGCTACACTCTACCGTTGAGCCGGCTACTGAAGCTCCTGACGGCCCGCCCGGAGGTCGGGCCCTACCCTCTGAAATGAAAGCCCGTTTCGATATTCTGCGGCGTAATTAGACGTAAAGCGCCCGATATACCTAGAAGGGACAATGTGATCAGCGGCCTATATTTTCAGGCTGCGGGACGAGGCTCAGGGGGTAGGGCCCGACCTCCGGGCGGGCCGTCGCTAGAAAGGTAGATTTTCCCACGAATATGGCCACGCGTCTCCATCTTTGAGCAATCCGGCGCGGCCGGGATTCGCTCGAATATAGTCAGCTTTCAAATCCGAGCTTTCATCCGAGCGCAAGCGATGTTCGAAAACGTTCTTTTGCCAGACGATTCCGTGCTTAACGGAGGTGAACCGTTTCCGATCACCCACCAAGCGACCGAATTTTTTATCCGGCGCGATGGCGATCAAGGCATGAAAGTGATCCGGCATCAGGATGAAAATCCGGACGAACCAATCGTGGCGCTCGTGATAAAACCGCACCGTATCGAGGAGGGCGTGCCCCACTTCGGGCCGACAAAGGTAATTCTGGCCACGCTGCTCGCAGCAACCGGTGACGAAGAACATCTCGCCGGGGCGAACCCACGGCGGTGTGAGGTGGTTGAGAGATTTGCGGCTTGGAATCGCCGACGTAACTCCTGACGGCCCGCCCGGAGGTCGGGCCCTACCCTCTGAGCCGTTTTCCGTGGTCATGGCTCTTGCGTGTTCGCTGGCGCGGCAGGCAAGTCTGGCGCGCAAGATACAACCGCGTTCACTGCTTCGACACCGTGACGGCGAAGCCGTTTTTCTTGAGGGCGCGGTGGAGGGCGGCGACGTGGGCGTGGTCGCGGGTTTCGACGGTGCAGACGGCTTGGACGGCGAAGACATCGGAGCCGCTGAAGGCGCGTTCGTGGACGATGTCCTGGATGCTGGCGCCGCAGTCGGCGATGACGCGGGTGAGGCCGGCGAGGCCGCCGGGGCGGTCGGTGACCGTCGCGGTGAAGCGGGTAAGACGGCCATCGTGCACGAGGCCTTTGGCGATGACGCGGCCGAGCATGGAGGGATCGATATTGCCGCCGCTGAGGATGAGGGCGACGCGCTGGCCCTTGAGCTCGGGGAGCTTGCCGGCCATGAGGGCAGCGAGCGGGACGGCGGCGGAGCCCTCGACCACGGTTTTTTCGAGTTCGAGCAGGCGGAGGATCGCGAGCGCGATGAATTGCTCGCTCACGCTCACGACTTGGTCGACGCGGGTGCGCGCCAGGGCGAAAGAGGTCGGCCCGACCGTGAGGGGAGCGAGACCATCCGCGAGCGTGGGGCGGCGTTTGACGGTGACGGGTTTTCCGGCGCGCAGGGCGGCGGCGAAATTTTCCGTGTGGGTGCTTTCGACGCCAATGACTTTGATCTTGGGCTTGAGGGCTTTGACCGCGACAGCGACACCGGCGATCAGGCCGCCGCCGCCGATGGGGCAGAGAATGGCATCGAGATCGGGGACCTGCTTCATCAGCTCGAGCGCGAGCGTACCCTGCCCCGCGATGATATCGGGGGCATCGAAGCCGTGGATATACGTGAGGCCATCGCTGGCGACGAGGGCATCGGCGTGGGCGCGGGCCTCGGTGAAATCTTTGCCGAGCACGAGGACACGCGCGCCGAGTTTTTGGCAGGTGGTGATCTTAATCAGCGGCGCGTAGTCGGGCATCACGACCGTGACCGGGATGCCGAGGAGATGGCCGTGATACGCCATGCCGAGCGCGTGATTTCCCGCGCTGGCGGCGATCACGCCGCGCTTTTTTTGCTCGGGGCTGAGGCGCAGCAGGGCATTGCGAGCGCCGCGCTCTTTGAAGGAGCCGGTGCGCTGGAGATTATCGAGTTTGCAGACGATGCGCGCGCCGGTGATTTCGCTGAGGGGAATCGATTCCGGGCAGGGCGACACGTAGATGCCGCCGGCGATCCGGCGCTGCGCCGCGCGAATATCAGACAGGGTGACAGGCATGGCGCGGAGACTGCCGCGCGGCCCGGGCGGTGGAAAACAAAATCAGGTTGGGAGACGCGGCGTCGGGATCGGCGCAGGGCGGCGTCGGGACCGCCGGCGGGGCTGACAAAGCCCCGCTCCGTTAAACGCGGCTTCTTGTCTCTGACTATCAAGGGGGAGATGGGCACCCTTGAAATGGGATTGCAGACGACGGCGCCGCGGAGGTCGCCGTCCACCTGCGGACAGCTCAAGGCTGATTGGCTTTTTCCAGACTCTCCGTGCGGCGCTTGGCCATTTCTTCGGCGGTCTTTTCGGAGGCCTGCTCGGTCTTCTTTTCGGAAATCATTTCGGCGCGCTCGGCTTTCTTTTCCAGGCGCTCGGCTTTCCTAGCTTTCAGGGCATTTGCCGTGCCGCCCGTATCGGCCATGCTCATCGACATATCGTCGTTGGCATTGGTGGCCACCTTGGCGCCACCGGCGGCGATGACGGCTTTTCCGGCCATGGCCTGCCTGGCTTTCACGCCGGCGGCGACGCCCGCGCCACCGTTGGCGGCATTGGGCGGGCGGCGGTTTTGCAAAAAGGTTTTCAGCGCGGCGATTTCGCTCTCGTTGAGCTTGCCGTCGCCATCCTTATCGAAGCGCTTGATGAGATCGGCGCGCACGGCTCCATCCGGGCCGAGGCCGCGATCCTCGGCATACTTGCGGGCCTCGAGGCGCTCCGCGTCGTCGAGCTTTCCGTCCCCATTTTTATCGAACATCTCCAGCATCTTCTGACGGAAGGCCTGGGTGGGATTGGCGGCTCCGCCGGCGGGTTTCGCGGGGGCGGTGGCGGCGGTGGTGGCCAGCATGTCGTTGAGCATGCTGTCTTGGTCGGCACCGAGGGGGCTGGAATTGATGCGGGAGGAGGTGACGCCTTGGGCCTCGCCCATGGGGGCGGGCACGGCGGCGAGGGCGGCTTCCGTCCGGGGGGTTTGCGCACGAAGGCCGAGGGCAACGAATAGCGTTGCGGCGAGGATGGCGGGGGTTAGACCGGGGCGTTTCATGGCACTGTCGTTAAAAGTTTACTCAAAAGATCGGACTCTGGGCATGACGCGCCCGGCGGGGCCGGGTTACGATTGGGTGTGAGGAACTCCGCCATGTACCAAGTCACTTTTTCGGAACAGGCCATGCGCGAGCTGAACCAGCTCGACAAGCTGCTGCAGCTCGAAGTGCTCGAGCCGATGACGAGCATCCGCCCGGAGATGCTCCTCCACCCGCGCGAGCCGCTGGGGAAGTTTAACCGCGGGCAAAAGGAGTTTTACCGGCTGCGCGCCGGGGATTTCCGCTTTTACTTCGAGGCCCGGGGCGAGTCGTTGCATGTGAATTACATTTTGCACAAGAACTCGCTGGAGGACTTTCTGCTGCGTAACAAACTGCCGGTCTCCGAGCAGCAACTGGTGGAGCAACATTCCAAGTTCTGGAAGTACTTGGAGAGCCTGACGAAATAATGCGCTTTCGCCGTCGCTCCCCTGCCGAGCGCGCCGAGCGCGCCGCCGCGGAACTCGCCCGTCGCGAGAACCCGTACACCGTCACCAACGCCAGCCGGATCTATTTCCTGCCGAACTTGGCGACGGCGGGAAACCTCTTCTGTGGGTTCATGGCCATCGTGTACTGCATCCAGGCGCGCCTCGCGGAGACCGCGCCCACGGGTGTATACCTCGGTGCGACCAACGCGGAGCATTATCGCACGGCGGTGTGGCTGATCTTCGGTGCGGCGGCGTTTGACGCGCTGGATGGTCGGCTGGCGCGCATCGGCGGGCGGGAATCGCTGTTTGGCGCGGAGTTCGACTCGATCGCGGACGTGGTGTCGTTTGGCGTGGCGCCGACGCTGCTGATGTTTTACCTCATCCTCTCGCCGACGCAGGGGAATTTCGAGTGGTTCCGCCAGATCGGCTGGGCCATCGGCTTCGTTTACCTGCTCTGTGCGGGGATGCGCCTCGCGCGCTTCAACGTCATCACGAATCCCCTCCTCCGCCCTGGGTTGAAAGAATCGAGCAAGGATTTTGTCGGGCTGCCGGTGCCGGCGGCGGCGGGTACGGTGGCGTCGCTGGTGCTGTTTCTCCTGAAGCTCGGCGAATCCGACAAATCGCTCAACATGTGGGCGCTCGCCCTGCCCTTTCTCATGCTGCTCATCGGCCTCCTCATGATGAGCACGGTGCGCTACCCGAGCGGCAAGGGCATCGACTTTCGCACGCGGGTGAAGGCGCGGACCTTTGCCGGAGCGCTGGCGATCGTCGTCCTCCTCCTGCTGTTCAAGGAATTTGCCCTCCTCGGCGTGTGCCTGAGCTACATTTTCTACGGCCTCTACCGGCACTGGCGCCGCCCTCCGCAACTGCTCGGCGGGCAAGGCGGAAACCCGGCGCAAAACAGGCCGACTGACAACTTGTGAGCAACCTGCGCATGCCTCACCAACAACTTCGACCCTGCGAATAACCGCCCGCTTACCCGCAACCCGTGCGATCTTTTTCACACCCGTTTTTGTCTCGTTTCGCCTCTCAAAAACGCCGGTTGCTAGGGTTATTCGCAGGACATAATAATACTGATATCTTTCATAATTGAACTCCTATTCTTTTAGACTTTGTTAGCTCTTTCAGAATCGAGTCCCAGCTCCCCCGCCCCCTTTCATGAAATTCAAAATCAATCGCGATCACTTCGCCAATGGCCTGGCCCAGGTGCTCAACGTGGTCGGCTCCAAGGCCACCATGCCGATCCTGAGCAATGTGCTCATCGAGGCGGAGAAGGATCAGATTTCCCTGACCACAACCAACCTCGACCTCGGCATTCGCTGCAAAATTAAGGCCGAAGTGAAGGAAACCGGGGCTGTGACCCTCCCGGTCAAACGTTTGGCCGGTATTGTCAGGGAATTGCCCAATGTGGACGTCACGTTCGACGGGTCACCCAACCATCAGGTCAAACTCACGTCCGGTGGCTCGACCTTCCGGATCATGGGCATCGGCAAGGAAGAGTTTCCCCCGCTGCCGGAGTTTGGCGACGAGAAGGCCTACGCGCTGGAGCAGGGCGAGCTCGTCACGATGCTCAAGAGCGTCGCCTACGCGCAATCCTCCGACGAGACGCGCTACATCCTCAACGGCGTCTATTTCAACTTCAAGGACGGCAAGCTCTCGCTCGTCGCCACCGATGGCCGCCGCCTGGCGCTCATCGCCAAGGAAATGGAAGTCCCGGCCGCGAGCGCCGGCGCCATCATCCTTCCGGCCAAGACCGTCAATGAGCTGACCCGCCTCCTCGACAAGGGCGAGAAGGTGAAGATCAATTTCAACGATCGCCGGGCGGCCTTCCAGATCGCCACGGACAAGGACTCCAGCGGCCTCGTGGATCACGTTTATCTCTACTCGAAGGTCGTCGAGGGCAACTACCCGAACTACCAGCAGGTGATCCCGAAGGAGACGCACCAGCGCATCAAGCTGGAGCGCGAGCTCTTCCTCCAGTGCGTGCACCGCGCGGCGCTCGTCTGCTCGGAAAAGTCGAACTCGGTGAAGATCAAGCTCACGAGCAATCTCCTCGAAATCACGGCGCAGAGCCCGGACTTCGGCGAGGCGCACGAATCGATGGCCATCGGCTACAGCGGCCCGGATCTGCAGGTGGCGTTTAACCCGACCTTCGTCATGGACCCGCTCAAGGCCCTCTCGAAGGACGAAGTGTTTTTCGAAGTGAAAGACGAAGTGAGCCCCGGGGTCTTCAAGACGCTGGAGAACTTCGTGTGCGTGATCATGCCGGTGCGGCTGAGCTAAGGGGCGCAGGAGGTAGAGGCCGGGAGAGGGTGCTTTTTAGAGCGCCCTCTCTGGAGCGGGAAAAACACGGTTCGTGAAAATGAAGGTGAAGGGAGATCTCCACCAAACGACTCGCAAGATCACCCGGGTCGACCGCAGCTTGGCGAGGAGTCCCCGAACACGGACAGAGTTGTTAGTGCAGCTCCTGCAGGCGGCGGAGTCGCTTGATGCCGGACGAGGGGTGAGCGGCGCGGAAGCGCAGGAGCAGTTGCGCCGGCGCGCTTGGGCAGGGAGTAATCGAGTCTAAGGGTTCACGGCTTCAAGGCGCTTTTGGGGGACGCGTGACTGGCCGGCAAAAATAAGTCTTCGTAGTCGAACGCTTTTTCGCTAGGTTGGTCTCTCCATTTGATGGAGCCCACGTACCTCATCCTCGCCGCGATCCTCCTCTCGCTGCTGCTCATGCAGCTAAATCAGAGGATGGCTTCCCCTCTCCTTTCCATTGCCGACCGCTGGCTGCGGTGGTTCGTGTTTGCTTTTGGGTGTGCGCAAATGTGCCGCGACTTCGAGCTGGTGGACCGACCGTTTTGGGTGCTCGCGGTGGTGTTTTTCATCGTCTGGTTTCTGGCTGAGACGCTCTACAATTGGCTCGCGATTTCCGCGTTGAGTGTGAGTCCGGTGCCGCTGTTTCCGCGCTATGCGGTGAACACGAGCGGCGAGGAATGGCCGGTGCAGCCGCGGCTCCTGAAGATTCGCGAGTGGCTGCGGACCGAGGGATTTCGCCAGACGCAGGCGCTCAAGGCGGAGGTGGGAGGCGGCGTGTATTTGCGCGTATCGGTTTATCAGGATGCGCAGGCGACGGTGCGCGTGCAGGTGACTTTTATCCCGCAGGCGAATGGCGCGGTGTCGGTGTGCTTCGCGGCGAGTTCGCTCACGTCGGACGGGCGCCGCTACTTGACGGATAATCTCTACATTCCGTTCGCGGGTTTTTATCCGGAGAACTGGTTTGTCGAGCGGTTGCCGTGGTGCCGGTCGCTGCCGCGCCTGCTTGCGCGGCATCGGAGTCGCTTGCAGGCGGCGGGGGCGGTGCCGGTGCCCTTTGCCAACGAGCCGCTTTCCGATCTCAACACGGCGCAGCACGAGCTCGACCAGATCAATACCGAGCTCGGTTTCCTCCATCCGCATCACGACCGCGAGGACCTCGGCAAGATCACGCACGAGGGCCGCTATCGCGTGTGGAAGGAAATCTGGATGCTGAATTACCTGGGGCGCGCGGCGCGGTATGAGTGAGGCGCGCCGAGGCGCGCAGTTTAAGTTGAAAGTTGAAGTTTAAGGGAAGGGACGCGGAGGCGGAGGCGGAAAAATTCCAAGGACCAACCTCCAAGCTTCAGAGAAGCTTCAAGGGTGGCGAAGGTGGCAGAATCGTTTGGAAGGAGTTTAAAGCTTTATTTGGTCCTTTTCTTGGCCGGGCGCGTGAGGGTGTAGTGAGAATTTTGATACACGGAGGTGTGGAGGCGGGATATGGTCTGAATCGGCCCGAACTGTCCGGGGATTCGAGGATTGAGGCTCGGGCGGGGGTGGCGTGTGGTAGGGTGTCGCTTTCGGTTTACCCCTACCCTACCCTATGAGCTTTCGATTTTCTGTACGGACGTGTGCCGTGGCGTTGTTCGCGGCCGGCGGTTGGGCTGACGGGCGACTACAGGCGGCGGAGACGGCCGCGTTTCCGGTGACGATCAAGGTCGATGCGGCGGAGGTGCGCGGGGAGTTGAAGCCGATCTACCGGTTTTTTGGGGCCGATGAGCCGAACTATGCGTACATGAAGGATGGGAAGAAACTCTTGCGCGACATCGGGCAGCTTGGGGAGCCGCAGGAGTATTTTCGCGCGCACAGTCTGCTCGTGACGGGCGATGGGACGCCGGCGCTCAAGTGGGGCAGCACGAATGCGTACACCGAGGATGCGGCGGGGAATCCGGTGTACGACTGGACGATCGTGGACCGCATTTTCGACACGTATCTCGAGCGCGGGGTGAAACCGTATGCGCAGATCGGCTTCATGCCGAAGGCGCTTTCGACCAAGCCCGAGCCTTACCAGCACGAGTGGCGGCCGGGCTTTTCGTACAACGACATCTACACGGGCTGGGCGTATCCACCGAAGGACTACAACAAGTGGGGCGAGCTCGTTTACCAATGGGTGAAGCACTGCGTGGCGCGCTATGGCGCGAAGGAAGTGGAGACGTGGTACTGGCAAGTGTGGAACGAGGCCAATATCGGCTACTGGAAGGGCACGCCGGAGGAATTTCGGAAGCTCCATGACTACGCGATCGCGGCCGTGAAGCGCGCGCTGCCGACGGCGCGCGTAGGCGGGCCGGACTCGGCGGGGGATGGCGGGAAATTCATGCAGGATTTCCTCGAGCACTGCCTGCGCGGGAAAAACTTCGCTACGGGCGAGGTCGGCACGCCGCTGGATTTTCTGTCGTTTCACGCGAAGGGGTCGCCGAGCTTTGTCGACGGGCATGTGCGCACGGGCATCGCGGCGCAGCTCAAGACCATCGATGCGGCGTTTGCGCGCTTTGCTTCGTTTCCCGAGTTAAAAGGAAAGCCGATCATCATCGGCGAATCGGATCCGGATGGCTGCGCGGCGTGCCAAGGGCCACAGTTGGCGTATCGGAATACCACGATGTACTCGAGCTACACGGCGGCGAGCTTTGCGCGGAAGCACCTGCTTGCGGAGAAGCACGGCGTGAATCTCGAAGGGGCGGTAACGTGGGCTTTTGAATTTGAGGACCAGCCGTACTTCGCGGGCTTCCGCGTGATGGCGAGCAATGGGCTGACACTGCCGGTCTTTAATGTGTTTCGCATGATGGCGAAGATGTCGGGCCGGCGCATTGAGGCGCAGAGCTCGGGCGATCCCGGCGTGGAGGCGATCATCAAGAGCGGCGTTCGTGGGGCGACGGCGGATGTGGCGGCGCTGGCGAGCCTGGATACGGCGAAGCGCTCGCTCGCGGTGCTGGTGTGGCATTATCACGACGACGACGTGGCGGGGCCAGCGGCGGAGATCGCGCTGACGCTGGAGCATTTGCCGGCGGAGGCGATGGCGGCGGTGGGCGCGAGTGCGAGTGCGGGGGCGGGATTAAAGCTCGCGCACTATCGGGTGGATGCGACGCACAGCAATGCGTTTACCCTCTGGCAAGCGCTGGGCTCGCCGACGGCGCCGACGCGGGCACAATACACGCAGCTCGAGGCGGCTGCGCAGTTGGGCTCGCTGGAAAATACGCCGGCCACGCTGGCGACGGAGGGGGGCAAGGCGGGGTTGAAATTTGCGCTGCCTCGGCAGGGGGTGTCGCTGGTGGTGGTGAGTTGGTAGGGGGCGTGGCGCGCCAGTTAGAGGGGGGAAGTTGAGAGGGTGAGATTGAAGGTTAAGGGGAGGTGGGGAGGCGGCGGAAGTGGGGGTGTAGGGAAGATTTGGATACGTCGGAGGCGGGCGGATGCCCTGACGGCCCGCCCGGAGGTCGGGCCCTACCCTCGGAGTGGATAGGGCGAGGCGTTTTTATCCGTGCTCTGGGGCGGAATTCGTGGTCAAAAATGGAGCTATCATGCGCCCCGGCATCTTTCGGTTTTCTTTTCTGACGTCGCTCGCTCGCTCAGGCGTTTTGACGGCGATGGCGTCGCTCGTACTTTTTTCTGTCGCCGCGCCCCGTGCTTTGGCCGCGGAGACGACGCCAAATAATTCCGCGCCCGCCGCGGCGGCGGCGTTCGCGCTGCCTCCGGTGGTGGCGAAGGCGAAGCGGATCGTCGTCCTCGGTGATAGCATCACGTACGCGGGTGGTTATGTGGATTTTGTGGAGGCGGTGTTGCGCACGCGGGTGCCGGAGTGGAGCGGGGAGATCATTGACGTGGGGCTGTCGAGCGAGACGGTGTCGGGGTTATCGGAGGACGGGCACGCGGGCGGGAAATTTCCGCGGCCGGATTTGCACGAACGGCTCGGGCGGGTGTTGGCGCAGTTGAAGCCGGATTTGGTGGTGGCGTGCTATGGGATGAACGACGGGATTTATTTTCCTTTCGCGGAGGAGCGGTTTGCGAAGTTTCGCGACGGCATGGAGCGGCTGCATGCGGCGGTGGTCGCGACGGGGGCGGCGATTATCCATGTGACGCCGCCGGTTTTCGATCCGGTGCCAATCGCGGCGAAGGTGTTGCCGGCGGGGCGGGCGGCGTATCCGCAGCCGTTTGAGGGGTATGATGGGGTGCTGGAACGGTATGCGGAGTGGCTGCTCGCGCAGCGGGCCCAAGGGTGGGACGTGATCGATGTGCACGGGCTGATGGCGGCGACGCTGGGGCGGATGCGGCAGAAGGATCCGAAGTTTAGCTTTTCGAAGGACGGCGTGCATCCGGATGCGCTGGGGCATGCGGTGATGGCGCGGGCGATCTTGACGGCGTGGAATCTGCGGCCGGACGAGGGCGAACTGCTCACGCGGCTTTCGACGCCGCCGGAGAGCGAGCGGCTGCGGCTGATCCGCGAGCGCCGCAAGCTGCTCGAGAATGCGTGGCTGACGGCGACAGGGCACACGCGGCCGGGGGTGACGGCGGGGCTGCCGCTGGCGGAAGCGGAGGCGAAGGCGGCGGAGCTGACGGCGAGGATTCGGGCGCTGAAGTGAGCGCGAAATCTAAAGGACCGGGCCTCCAAGCTCCGGAGCGATAAGTCCGTGGCCGCAAAAAGGCGCAGAAGGCGCAAAAAGAACCGCGAAAGGTCGGGGCGTAAAGCCCCTCCCACAGTTCGGATACCGGCAGGTGCTTGCGAACAGGGAGCCTACTCGCTTATACCGACTGCTGGTGATATTTGGACGATACCCTAGCCTCCACTCGCTGGCGCTCGCGGCTACTGCAAAGCCAAAAACTCAACAGACTTTGGGATTACTTCATGTCGGCGTGGACGGTGACGACTATCTCGCGGGTGTCGGAGGCGATTTCTTCGCCGCTGTTTGAGGCGCGGATGAAGACGAGGCGGACGATGCTGCGGCCGGGGCGGAGGGCGACGAAGGAGACGCCCCAGGCGCTTTCGGGCACGGCGACGGTACCCTCGCCCTTGGCGGTTTTTTCGCCGGAGGTGACGGGCTTGGGGGCGCTGGTGAGGCGGAGGACGCGGGGGTCGTTGGACGTGATTTGCCACTCGAAGCCGGCGGGGAGCGGGGCCTGGGTGGGGAGGATGATGCGGATGCCTTCCGTGATGCGGATGCGCGCCGTGGTCTTCGCGGCTTCGGCGAGGTGCATGTTGACGACGCTGGCCGAGGCGGCGTGGAGGTCGTTGAAGAGGAGCACCGCGACCGCGAGAGCGTAGGTGAGGAGCGTCTTGAGCTTCATGCGCGGGGAGCTTGGGAAATTTCAGGCGAAAAAGAAACAGGTAATACTACGCTCGGAGACACCAGTAGCCGGAGTTTGTGCGCGGAAACGGTCTATCAGTTGACTCCCGCGCATCCTCCCGCGAGGTTCGGGCGTATCTCCCCTACCCTATGAAACTTGCCCTTCGTTTCCTGGCCGTGCTGGCGTGTGCCCTCGGCTTTGTCTCCTCGTTGCGTGCGGCGGAAGACGGTCCCGTCTTCGAGTTGCGCACTTATACCGCCACCCCCGGCAATCTCGACAAGCTGTTGACGCGCTTCCGCGATCACACGCTGCGGATTTTCGAGAAGCACGGGATGCAGAACGTTGGCTACACGGTGCCGGTGGACGCCAAGGATGGCGCGGGCGAGAAGCTCGTGTACATGCTCGCGCACAAGAGCCGTGCGGCGGCGAAGGAGTCGTGGAAGGCGTTTAGCGCCGATCCCGAGTGGAAGGAAGTCGCCAAGGCGAGCGAGGTGAATGGCAAGATCGTCGCCAAGGTGGAGTCGGTGTTTTTGAAGCAGGCCGACTACAGCCCCAAGGCGGCCGACTACAGCGGGCCGCCGCGCCTCATCGAGATGCGCACGTACACGACGCCGGACGGCAAGATCGAGGCCCTCGATGCGCGTTTCCGCGACCATACGATCGCGCTGTTTGCGAAGCATGGGCTGGAGAGCATCGGCTACTATCATCCCGTGGATGCCGACAAGGGCGCGGGCAAGACGCTGGTGTATTTCTTGGCCTTTAAGGATCGCGAGGCGGCGACGAAGGCGTGGGCGGAATTTCGCGCGGACCCAGTGTGGGTCGCGGCCAAGGCGGCGTCCGAAAAGGCGGCGGGTGGCTCGCTGACGATCACGGACGGCGTGAAATCGGTGTTTCTGACGCCGACGGATTTTTCGCCCTTCAAGTAAGCGCGGCGGGTGGTTGTTCGAAGGCGTGGCCGGGGTGGTCGCGCCTTTTTTTTACTCTCCTACTCGGCTGGACTCAGATGGGTGAACCACGAATGGACGCGAATGAACACGAAGCTCGAACCAAGGAACGCGAACCTGACCGAGGGGCGACTTGGTCTCGGTCTGGTGTGTCGTATCACTCCCGCTTTTTCATGCGGGGCGATGCGGGGGCAGGCGTGTTTCTCGTGAATTGTTTGGGTTAAGATCTTTAAGGTTCTTATGAAAAAATCTCTTTTGATGCGCGGGTTGCTCACCGGGGCGGTGGGCGCGGGGTTGTGGCTGGGGCTGACGGCGGCGGAGACAACTGCACCGGCTGCGGCGGGTGAGGCGGTCGCGCCGAAGGGCCCGGCGGCGAAAGGGAAAAAGGGTGCGGCCAAGCGGGCGCGGACGGTGAAGCTGTTTATGCGCGATGGGTTGCGGTTTGAGCCGCCGCGTTTCGAGGCGAAGCCGGGCGAGGAGCTGGTGCTGGAGATCGAGAACGGCGACACGACGGATATGGCGCATAATTTTCTGCTGCTGAAGCCGGGCACGCGCGAGGACGTGGTGACGCAGGCGCTCGCGCTGGCGGATCGCGGGACGGCGCGCGATTGGGTCCCGGAGCACCCGGCGGTGCTGCTGCACACGAAGCTGCTGGAGGCCAACAAGGTCTCGACGCTCAAGCTGAATGCGCCGGCGACCGAAGGGATTTATCCGTATGTGTGCACGTTTCCCGGGCACGGCATGGTGATGTACGGCGCGATCTACGTGGGCGTAACGATGCCGGCGCTGGACAAGGATCCCAACCTGCCGCCCAACGCGATGGCGGGCGTGATCGCGGGGGCGGGGCGGCGGCCGTTTGTGCAGCGCGTCTTCATGCCGGAGTCGGGTCCGGCGGCGATCGCGGTCGCGCTGAAGGGCAGCCAGAATGTGTGTTGGGACGCGGGAGAGTGTCGCTTGCGCTATGCGTGGCAGGGGCAGTTTCTCGATGCGACGCAGAACTGGGCAGGCAATGGCAGCAAGCTGGCGGATCTCCCGGCGAAGCCTTGGTGGCAGGCGCCGAAGGAGGAGTTTCCATTGAGGATGGGCAGTGCGACGGCGGCGAAGCCGGTGGTGAAATTTCTCGGGTACACGATGAACGAGGCGGGGCCGGAGTTTCGGTATCGCGCGGGTGAGACCGAGGTGCGCGAGCAGGTGTTGCCGCGCGTGGGTGCGCCGGGGCTCACGCTGCGCGTGCAAATCGCGCAGGCGGGCGGGCCGGTGTATTATCGCGCGCCGATCGACCCGAATGCGCAGTGGACGAGCACGGCGGGCACGTGGTCGGGCGGCGTGCTGACGCTGACGGCGGCGCAGGCGGCGGATTTTACCCTCACGTTGTCGTCGGCTCTTTGCACCACGCCATGAAGACTATGAAGACGTTTTTCCTGATTTCGAATGTGGTTGCGGCAGCGGCGGAGGGCTTGAGGTGGACGGCGACCTCCGGGCGCCGTCGGGGCGCGTCCGTCAGTCCGAACGCGCCCGGAGGTCGCGTTCCACCTCGAGCCGGTCGGTTCGCGGCCGGAGTGGTGGGTGCGTTGTTGATGGGCGCGAGTTTCGCGCACGCGGCGGAGGAGGCGACTTCGGCGACGCGGGCCTCGGCGCCGACGGCGGTGAATGCGGCGCGGGTGGCGGAGTATTATGCGGTGACGAAGGTGCCGACGCCGACGGGCGTGGACCCGCAGATCGGCGGGCTGGCGACGACGCGCGACGGGCGGCTCGTGGCGTGTTTTCACCATGGCGAGGTGGCGTTTTTCGATCCCAAGGCGGGGACGTGGAAGATCTTTGCCGAGGGCCTGCATGAGCCGCTGGGCCTGCTCGTCGAGGACGATGGCAGCGTGCTGGTGATGCAGCGGCCGGAGCTGACGCGGCTGCGCGATACGAATGGCGATGGCGTGGCGGACAGCTACGAGACGGTGTGGGACGGCTTCGGGATGACGGGCAACTACCACGAGTTTGCCTTTGGGCCGGTGCGCGGGCCGAACGGGAAGCTCTACGTTTCGCTCAACCTGGCGTCGAATGGCGCGACGGTGCGCGAGGAGATTCGCGGGGCGTGGATCGATATCGGATTGCCGCGCGAGAAGTTTTACTCGGGCGAGTGGCGCGGGGAGAACGCGGAGGCGGCGGGGCGCATGTATTCAAGAGTCCCCTACCGGGGCTGCGTGGTGGAGCTCGACCCGAAGACGGGGGCGGCAACGCCCTTTGCGTATGGGTTTCGCTCGCCGGATGGGATGGGCTTCGATGCGGCGGGGAACCTGTACGTGAACGACAACCAAGGCGACTGGCGCGGGACGAGTCCCGTGCACGTCGTGCAGCGCGATGGATTTTATGGTCACCCGGCGAGTCTGGTGTGGCGCAAGGGCTGGGGCGAGGGCGACCCGCTGCAGTTGCCGGTGGAGAAGCTGGAGGCGCTGCGCACGAAGCCGGCGATCCAGATTCCGTACGGAAGCTATGGGAATTCGCCGACGCAGATGCTGATGATCCCGCAGACGCCGGCGTGGGGTCCGTTTGGCGGGCAGATGATCGTGGGCGAGATGAACACGCCGCGCATTTTCCGGATGCTGCCGGAGCAGGTCGACGGGACGTGGCAGGGTGCGCTCGTGCTGCTCGCGGCGACGGATGCGCTCAAGGGCGGGCTGCATCGCTTTGCCTGGCTCGGCGACACGCTGTACGTGGGCCGCACGCATCTCTCGTGGGCGGGCGGCGAGGGCATGAGTGCCGTGCGCCCGACGGGCAAGGTGCCGTTTGACCCGGTGAGCATGCGCGTGACGCCGCGCGGGTATCGCTTCGAATTTCCCACGGCGCTGGCCGCGAGCGCGGCCAACCCGGCGCTGTGGACGGGCAACCGCTACTACTACAAGTACCACGCGCCGTACGGCTCACCGGAGATGGACAAGACGGCGTTCACGGCGAGCAAGGTGACGCTGAGCGACGACAACCGCACGGTGGACGTCGAACTGGCGGATTTGAAGCCGGGGTATCTGTACGATTTCGATCTCGCGAAGGTGACTTCGGCCAAGGGCGAGACGCCGCTGAATCCGCGGATTGTTTATACGTTGAACAAGGTGCCGGGGAAGTGAGTGCGGAAGGAAAAGTTGAGAGATGGGGGCGGAAGAGTTGAGAGATGAGAGTTGAGGGTTGAGAGAACGGAGAGGAAGAAACGTGAGGAGACGATTTACGAAATAACATGAGCACCTTGCCGGAGAATGTGGCGGTGGAGGCGCGGGCCAAATTGATGTGGGGCGAGAGCCCGGAGAAGGTGCGGGCGTTTCTGGAGGCGAAGGGTGTCCATCGCGCCGAGGCGGAGGTGTTGATCGAGGAGGTGATGGTGGAGCGGGCGGGTGATATCCGAAGGCACGGAACGATGTGGGTGGTGTTTGGCGGTTTCAGTGCGATTGCGCCCGTGACGTATTATTTTACCGCGAGGGCGTACGGGGTGATGGAATTCAAATTCTTCGGTGGGCTCTCTGTGTTGGGCGTCTGCGGGTTGTACAAATTTTTCGACGGGCTCGCGATGGTGCTGAGGCCGCGGTCGTATAAGGCGGACCTCTCGAAGTTGGGCGAGGTGGAGTGAGGCGGGAGCTTAAGCCGAGCCCGCCCGGCGAGTTCACGGTGGGTTTGAATTCTCTGGCGGAGTGAACCGCCTATTCGGAGCGGGAATGTTCAGTGGCTTGATCACGGTCGCGAAATACATGAGCTCTCCTCCGTCAAATAACACCGTTGCCCTACTTATAGTCGAACGGGCGGATCCCGGGTAGAGCCCTTGATAACGATCGGATAGATAGGGGCGTGGCGCAGGTGGCGTGCGGGTTTGAGTGATATTATAGTGCCGTTCTCGTGCCCAACCGTCTTGCAGACTCACTTCCAAGAGATAGCTCACCACGATCTCCTGTTGGTCCAGGCCAAAGCCTTCAAACAGGTACTCCAGCTTTGGCATCATTCGGAAGATCAACGTATTCGTGCGATCTGGGCCGAGGGTTTTCTCAATGGCAGTCAGGAAACGTTCCTGCAATTGAGCGCCTGCCGCCGGGTAGGGTGGAATCGTGATCGTCACGGTCTCAGCGGTGGACACGACCCGGGCGATGTCCGCTTCGTATCTCAGTCGCACCTGCTGATGAAAAACAAACACGCGTTTCAGCTCGGCGGACTCCGCTTCGGTCAGTTCCAGCCCTTGGCCATACTCTTGTAAGGCATGTTCCATTCGCATCATCCAACTCTCCGTACCTGCTTCCTTTTTTGGTGAGTCGGACGAGGCTGCTTTGGCCGCCGTTTTTGGCGCAACCTGATCTGGGGATATGCTACGCGAGGTTAGTTTTACGGTAAGAGACGAGACGGGCGGCGATGGGGCCTCAGCGGGTTTTGCTGGGGTGGAACTGAATCGCTCTACTACCCAAGCGGTGCCGAGGGCGAGGAGGCCCAGCAGTAAGAGCGGGAGGGTGGAGCGGCGAGCCATTGTGGTCGGTGAATGACTGTGGCGGCGGGGACGGGGCCGGGCGATCTTGTATAGGTAATTTGGGCGGTGGGTGGTTTGTGAGTATACGGCTAAGGGCACATCCAATTGGATTCTTCGCTGCGCTCAGAATGACAAGGGGTAGATGGGGGACGGAGGGTGGGCGGGGGCGCTGAGAACGGCGCCCGGAGGTCGCCGTCCACGCCGGAGATTGGGCTTCGCTTTGCGGCTTGGCGGTGGGTGGGTGTCTTGAAGTCGTGGCGTAAAGCCCCTCCCACGGCCGAGGCGGCGGGAGGGTGAGGAATTATTGTATCCGATACATGGATACTTGGGATGCGGCATCGGGGCCGCCGCGATGGATCGTACCTCAGTTCTTCGGGGCGGGGAGGCTGGCTTTTAGTTTTTCCAGCTTTTGCTTCTGGTCGTCGGAGGGGTTGGTGCGGAGGCCGAATTCGATGGTTTGGAGGGCTTCGGGGAGGAGGCCGGCGCGGATTTTTTGCGTGGCCGTGGTGTAGATGAGCGCGGCGTCCTTGGGGAAGAGGCGGAGGCCTTCGTCGAGGACGACGAGGTGGTCTTTGCCGGGGGTGATGACGCTGCGGGACCAGGCTTCGGCGATGAGTTCGTAGACTTCGGGGAGCGGGGGCGGCTGGGTGCGGGCGGTGAAGAGCGGGGTGAGGACGGCGGCGGTTTGCTGGCCGCTGAAGCGGTCGGGGGGCTCAGCGGGCTTGGCAGCGGCTTCGGCGAAGCGGAGGCGGGCGAGCTCGAGGTAGGCGCGGGGGCGGGTGGCTTTGTTGCCGACGACGGCGGCCTCGAGGGCTTTGCGGGCTTTGACGTCGTCGCCGGAGGCGTGCTCGAGGAGGCCGATGGCGGCGAGGAGCTGGGGATCGCGTTCGCCGCGGTGATACGGGGTGGTCATGGCGAGTCGGGCTTCGGGGAGATTGCCGGCGAGGCGGAGGGCGTCGCCCTTGATGCGGCCGACTTCGGGCTCGGTGGCGTCGCGGAGCTCGACGGGGGTGGGCTTGGGGAGCTTTTCGCCCTTGTTGGCCTGCACGCCGGCGATCTTGTGATTGGTCATCTCGATGTAGGCGCGGAGGGTAAAGGCCATGTCCTTGTAGCTTTGCTTGAAGCACTCCTTGAAGAGGGCGTCGGTGTTGGGCTCGCGGTCGAGGCGGCGGAGGAAGGTGATGAAGGCTTTCTGGTGCTTGCCCTCGTCGCCGTAGAGGGCCCAGTGGACGAAGGCGTAGCATTGCTTGGCCCAGGTGCCGCCGAGGATGCCCTTGGTCTGGGGGGAATCGCGCTCGACGGCGAAGACCTCGGCCATGGTGAGGAGGCGGCGCTTGGCGAGGGAGGCGGCGAAATCGCGGTCCTCGACGGCGGCGGTGCCGCTGACGCCGGCATCGTTGAGGGCGCCCTGCTCGGCGGAGATTTCATTGGGGTCCTCAAGCTTGCCGAGGATAATCGTCGTATCCGTAATCTCGATACCCATGAGGAGCTGGGCGAGGCCTTCCTCGAACCAGGCGGGGCCGCGGGGCTCGACGCCGGTGACGATGAAGCGGATGTACTGGCGGTAGAGCTGCTTGTAGGTATCGACGCGGAAGCCGGGATTGCCCCCGCCGACGCTGACGGTGTCGTCGGTGACGGCGGCGGCCGTGGCGGCGGCGGCGGCGTTGCCCTCCTCGGTTTCGAGGTTGAGGACCTTGGTCTCGAAATCGATGACGATGGAGGAAATTTCCTTTTCGCGGAGCGTGAGGCTGACGGAGGTTTGGTCGTTCTTTTGCTCGGCGGGGAGGAATTTGCGGTACTGCTGGCCGCGGCCGCAGATGATGAGCGAGGTGGGGACGGCGGAGGGGCGCTGGACACCGGGCCAGACGAGATCGAGGGCGAGGTGGAAGCGTTGGAAATCGTCGACGAGGCGCTGGGTGGCTTTTTTCGGGGCGTTGGAGAGGACTTCGAAGCCGGGGATGCGCGCGTAGAGCCATTCCTCGGGGGGCGGGAGAGCGCGGGAATCGACGACATTATAGACAGGGAGCTCGACGGGGGTGTCCTTGGCGGCGTCTGAGGCCGCGAGGGCGGCCGGGGTGGCGAGGCGGGTGAGAGCGAGGAGGCCGAGGGGGAGGAGCCGGGAGAAGCGGAAAGGGAGGCGAAGCAGGGGGAACTTCATATGATGGCGATGAGACGGGCGGGCGGGGGGATGGTTTCAAGCATCAAGTGTATAGTAAGTAGATATAAGGGGAGGTAAACGGGGCGTGGGAGGGTGGGAGCGTGGGGCGGAGGGGTGGTGTAGGCGGGGGCGTGGGGTGTGGAGATGGGTCGGTGGTTGGCGATGGGTGCTTAGGTGGTGAAGGGAGATGGGGGTGCTGAGGTTAAGCGCGAAGACGCGAAGGTGCTAAGGCCGGAAGGAAGTGGAACCACAGAGGCAGGGAGGCACGGAGAGGGGCGGAGTGGCGCATGGAAGAGACGGATCAAAAGGATGGATCGGGTTAAGGCGGGGGATGCGGAATGCCGCTGAGGTTAAACGCAAAGATGCGAAGAGGCGTAGGGTTGAAGAGACGAGAATCAGGGAGGCGGTGAGGCTGGGATTAATTTTGGAGGAGAAAATTTGTGCGATTTTTCCGATGACGGCCATTAGATAGGAGAGATGGATTCCATGGATAATGAATTGATCAGGCGCTTTGTGAAGGGGCGCGATGAAGGGGCGTTTGCGGCGCTGGTGCAGCGGCATGTGGATTTGGTTTATCGGGCGGCGCGGCGGAAAGTGGGTGAGGCGTATCTCGCGGAAGACGTGGTGCAGGCGGTGTTCACGGCGCTGGCTTGGAAGGCGGAGGAGCTGGTCGGGCATCAGACGATCGTGGGCTGGCTGCATACGACGACGCGGTACACGGCGAGCGAGGTGCTGCGGGCGGAGCGACGGCGGCGAGCGCGCGAGCAGGAGGCTTTTGCCCAGACAACGATTCTGACTACGACGATGAAGACACCTCCAGCCTCTGATGAGGCGGCGACGGAAGTCGCTTGGAATGCGATGCGACCGGTGATCGACGAGGCGCTGGGCGAGCTCAACGAGCGCGATCGCGAGGCGGTGCTACTACGGTTTTTCGCGCAGCGCTCGTTTGGCGAGATCGGCGCGGTGCTCGCGGTATCGGAGAACACGGCAAGAATGCGCGTGGAGCGGGCCCTCGATAAACTCCATGGGCTGCTGGCGCGGCGCGGGGTGACGTCGACGGCGGCGGCGCTCGCGACGGTGCTGGCCGGGCCGGCGGTGGGTGTGGCGGCTCCGTCGGCGCTGGCGGCGACGGTGACCGGGGCGGCGTTGGCGAGTACAGCGGCGGGGGTTGCGAGTGTGGCGGTAGGCGTGGGGGCCGCGAGCGGCAGCGTGGGCACGAGCGCGGCGGCGGGCTCGGGGGTCGCGACGGCGGTGACGATTTTTATGGGTGCATCGAAATTACAAATCGCGGTGGGCGTGGCGGCGTTGCTGGTGCTGGGTGCGGCGTTTTATCAAGGCGCGCAGGCGCGCCGGCTGGAAGCGGAGGGGGCAGCGCTGGGCGCGAATACCGCGGCGCTGGTGAAGAGAAACGAGGGGCTCGCGGCAGAACTGAGCGCGGCGCAAAGCGAGCGGGCGGCGCTGCAACAGAAAGCGGCGGTCGCGGTCGTGGCGAAACAGGTGACGGCGGCTGCGCCCGCGGTGAGCAGCAACTCGCAAATGGAGGTGATCCGCGACCGCTTTTTGGAGCGCCGGACGATCGCGCGCGCGAACCCGGAGTATCAGCGCCTGCAGGCGCGAATTCGAGCGCTGGAGGCGGCAAGAACTTATGCGCCTTTGCTGCGGCAGCTCAAACTGAGCGAGGAGAGCGGGCGGCGTTTTGCGGAGCTCATCGGGGAGCACGAGCAGGCGGGAGAAGATATCGATGCGGCGGCGGAGACGCAGCGGATGGAGATGTGGGATCCGGCGCTGGGCCGGCTCAGGGAGGCGGAGCAGGCGGCCTTTATGGCGAAGGTGGGCGAGTTGCTCGGGGCCGAGGGGTACGCGGCGTACCAGCACTATGAAGCCGCCGCAGACCTGCGGACGAGTATCACAAATTCCATTACGAGTGCGATGTATGCAACGGATACGCCCTTGAACGCGGCGCAGGCGGAGGCGCTGACGCAGGTTCTCGTGAAAAACACACCGGTGCAAAAAAACGGGACGCAAAACCGGGGTGACTTGGATTGGGATGGGGCCCTACGAGATGCCGCCGGACTGCTCGCGCCGCCGCAATTGGCCGCGTTGCAGGCCATGCGGGCGCAGAGTCGTTGGAGTGTTGTGCTCGGCACCGCACTCGGCCCGCTGGTGGGCGCACAACCGCCGGCCAAGCCCACGAGAGGCTGAGGACGTGAGCCGATCTAGTTTGAGCTACTAACGATTTCTATTCTCATGCGCCACCGACAACGGATGATCACGCTCGCGGTTCTGCTCGTGGTGAGCGGTGCGGTCGTGCTGTGGCGAAGCG
The DNA here is from genome assembly GCA_965227745.1 of Opitutaceae bacterium. Classification (GTDB taxonomy): domain Bacteria; phylum Verrucomicrobiota; class Verrucomicrobiia; order Opitutales; family Opitutaceae; genus GAS368. The sequence goes on from OZ245769.1 coordinate 4,398,640, forward strand.
AGGCGCAGCGCGCGGCGGCGGCGGCGGCGGAGATCGAGCGCGCGAGATTTGAGCAGGGACGAGCCACAGTGGCAGCGGCGACGCTGGAGCGGCAGGTCGCGGCGATGAAAAAAGAAATCGCGGGGCTGCAGACGAAGCCGGTGGGGACTGCCACGCCGGCAAGTGGCGGGTCGGCGGCGGCGGCTCCCCGCCCGGCGAATCTCAATTTGGAGGTGTTGTTTGCCGAACATCCCGAGTGGCGCGCGCTGTACGAGGCAATGTCGCGCGCGAATTACCAGTTGCGGTACGCGGGGTTGATTCACGCGCTGGGGTTGTCCGAGGCGCAGCGCGATTTGTTCACGGCCGCGATGGCGCGGCACGAGGAGAAGGGGCCTGAGCTGACGATTGTGGCCCAGAAGGAGGGGTGGGCGCCGAATGATCCGCGGACGCGCGCGTTATTTGAAAAGGAAGATGAGCGCCTCGCGGCGGAGATGGCGGTTTTGTTGGGTGAGGCGGGGTCTCAGCGATTTCAAGACTACGATAGGACGGCGCGCCTGCGCGATTTAGTGGGAGAGCTGGCGGTGAGCCTCGCTTCGATCGAGGCGCCGCTCTCGCCGGAGGCGGCGGAGAAATTGACCCAGGCGCTGGCCCGGAATGCGGGGACTTGGATGGGCAAGGCGGATCGCGCGAAGATTCAGTGGGAGGCCGCGCTGGCCGAGGCGCGGGCATTTTTGCCGCCCGCGCAATTCGCCGAGCTTGAGCGGGTGCGGGAGATGGAGGAGGCGCAGCGACGGTTGGACGAGGTGTTTCGCGCGGCGCGGAGGGCGCGCGCGGGCGGCGATGGAAAATGAAGACGTAAAAAGAGGTTAAGCGCGAAGACGCCAAGACGCGAAGGCCGGAGGAAGTTGAACCACAAAGGAGCCAAGGCGGAGAGAACAGTGGAGTGGCCTATGAAACACACGGAGCACACGGAAGAATCGGAGCGGGGGAAATTGGAGTGTGGTGCGGAACGGAGAGGGTGAATGGAGGGGGCCACAAAACAGATCGACACACGAAAGAGAAAGGCGCAGTCAGTTGACGAACGGTATCCGAATATTGGATACGATGGTGAGGCGAACGGAAGAGGTGTGGCCGCTAAGAGGCGCAGAAGGTGCAAAAAAAGATGAGCCTGCCGGTGAAGCGGTCAGGCAGAGGTGAGCGGATGTCCTGACGGTCCGCCCGGGGGGTCGGACCCTAGCCTCTGGCGGTTTGGGTGGGGTAAGATGGCTGCGGGTTTAGTGGGTCGGATTGGTGGGATTTATCAGGGATTATCGCGGATATTCGGAGATGAACACGCACTCGGCGGGAGCGCGGAATGGGCGTGACGCGGACGCGGAAAGGGCGGCGAAAGATAACTGGGCAATAAAAAACCAGCCCCTTGCGGGGGCTGGTTCGGGGAGAGAGCTTTGAAGATTTGGGAGTTCGCGGCGTGGTGGGGATGATAGGGGATGGCGGTGGGGAAACTGCCGCTCCACTCGGTTGTTCCTCTTACTCCGCTTCTTTTTCGTCGGTGCCGGCGGTGACGGGGTCGCCGGGGACGATGATGGCTTTGTCGGCGATGGCCTTGGCGATCTTTTCGGCGAGCTCGGGCTTTTCCTTGAGGGCGGCTTTGGCGGCGTCGCGGCCCTGGCCGACGAGGTTGCCTTCGTAGGCGATCCAGGCGCCTTTCTTCTCGAGGATCTTGTGCTCGATGCCGAGGTCGAGGAGGGAGCCGAGCTTGGAGATGCCCTCGTCGTACATGATGTCGAATTCGCACTCGGTGAAGGGCGGGGCGACCTTGTTTTTCACGACCTTGATCTTGGTGCGGTTGCCGATGACTTTGCCCTCGGGGGTCTTGATCTGGTCCTTGCGGCGGATGTCGATGCGGACGCTGGAGAAGAACTTGAGCGCACGGCCGCCGGAGGTGGTCTCGGGGTTGCCGAACATGACGCCGATCTTTTCGCGGATCTGGTTGGTGAAGATGCAGACGCACTGGGTCTTGCTGACGACGGCGGTGAGGCGGCGCATGGCTTGCGACATGAGGCGGGCTTGGGCGCCGACGGTGGCATCGCCCATCTGGCCGTCGAGCTCGGCCTTGGTGGTGAGGGCGGCGACGGAGTCGAGGACGATGACATCGATGGAGTTGGAGCGGATGAGCGTCTCCATGATGTTGAGGGCGTCTTCGCCGGAGTCGGGCTGGGAGACGAGGAGATCGTCGAGCTTCACGCCGACGATCTTGGCGTACTTGGGGTCGAGGGCGTGCTCGACGTCGATGAAGGCGGCGAGGCCGCCCTTTTTCTGGGCCTCGGCGATGACGCTGAGACAGAAGGTGGTCTTACCGGAGGACTCGGGGCCGTAGATTTCGATGATGCGGCCCTTGGGCAGGCCGCCGACGCCGAGGGCGAGATCGATGGCGAGGGAGCCGGTGGAGGAGACCTCGACCTTCATCTTCTGATTGCTGCCGAGGCGCATGATCGAGCCCTCGCCGAATTGCTTCGTGATGGAGGAGACGGCGAGATCGATGTTCTTTTCGCGGGCGGCGGTGGCAGAGGAGAGCGCGGGGGCGGCAGAGGCGGTTTTGGCGGGGGCGGCTTTGGACATGGGAGGACGGATTTGACGTTTAGGGACTTTTGTTTGATGAAAAATGATCTGCGCTCAGGTAGTGTATATTTGAACACGTAGACGAAAAGCGTCCGCCGAAGCAAGCCCAAGTGTGCGGCCCGCGCTGATTTGGTGCGCCGGGGCGGGGGCCAGGGAATCGAGGGTGGATACAGGCATGGTGTGGGCGGCACGCGCGACCGGGCGGAGGCGACGCGCGAGGGGCGATAGGAGGGAGCGGAGACGGAGCGGTTTCAAGCGTTTCAAGGCGGACACTTTACGACCGAGGGTGAGACATGGGCTGTCTCAGGCTAAAGTATTTTCGGGAAAGTGCGGTTTGGCAGAAATGCGTCATGCGGTGGCGGCGGAGCGGCGGGGAGCGTGACTTTCCGGCGGGGTGGATGCGTTTGAGGCTTGAGCCGGAGAAAGAGGTGGTTGGTTTTGGAGGGCCCGGCGCGGCCATTTCCCGGATCGCGCTTCACCCCGTGTCGTCTTTTTCAACCCCCAGCCTACCATGAGAATCGGCCTAAATTCCTTCCTGTACGCATCCCCGTTTACGAATGAGAGCACGAAGCTCTTCGCGAAGTTCAAGAAGTGGGGCTTCGACACCGTCGAAATCCCGGTCGAAGACCCGAGCCACATCGATCCGGCGGTCGTCAAGGCTGCCGCTGTCAAGGCGGGCCTCGCCATCGGCAGCATCTGCGCGTGCATGGGGCCGGGTCGCGATTTCCGCGGTTCCGAAGCGGACCAGAAGGCCGGCATGGACTACTGCGTGGCCTTGATCGACCAAGCGGCGGCGATGGGCTGCCCGCGCGTGATCGGGCCGGTGTACTCGGTGGTGGGCAAGGCCGATGCGGTCGAGCCGGCGCAGCAGAAAGTCGAGTGGGACCTCGTGGTGAAGAACCTCAAAGTCCTCGCCAAGCACGCCGAGGCGAAGGGCGTCGAGATCGACATCGAGCCGCTGAATCGCTTCGAGACCGATTTCCTCAATACCTGCGATCAGGGCCTGAAGCTCGTGAAGGCGGTGGGTTCGAAGGCCGTGAAGCTGCACCTCGATACCTTCCACATGAACATCGAGGAGAAGAACCAAGCCGCCGCCATCAAGAAGGCCGGCAAGCTCCTCGGTCACTTCCACGCCTGCGGCAGCGACCGCGGCACGCCGGGCAGCGACCACATCGCGTGGCCGGAAATCGTAAAGGCGCTGAAGTCGATCGGTTACAACGGCGATGTCGTGATCGAATCCTTTACGACCGACGTAAAGGTGATCGCCCGCGCCGCCGCGATCTGGCGCAAGATCGAGCCGAAGCGCGACAATATCGCGGTCGACGGACTCAAGTTTTTGCGGAAGGCGTTTAAGTAAGAGGCCGAAGATTTTATCGGACCGCGCACGCGTCGTCGTGCGCGGTCTTTTTTGAGCTATCAATGCCCCACCGTCGGTGCCGCCGCCGGTTTGAAAGCTGTCGCGAACCACACGGCGAGCATCACGAGGCCGAAGCTCACGGCGTAGTTCCAGGTGAGCTTTTCCTTGAGGACGAGCCAGGCGAAGATCGTGAACACGCCGAGGGTGATGGCTTCCTGGATGATCTTGAGTTGGTAGCCGGTGAAGTCGCCGCTGAGGTAACCGCTGCGGTTGGCGGGGACCATCAGGCAGTACTCGAAAAACGCGATGCCCCACGAGACGAGAATCACGAAGAAGAGGGATTTGCCCTCGAGGAATTTGAACTTCAGGTGGCCGTACCACGCGAAGGTCATGAAGATATTGGAGGCGGTGAGGAGGAGGATGGTTTTCATCGAGACGTGAGAGAGTTAGCCGCAGGAGAAACAGAAACTAGACGACAGGAGTGAACCACGGATGGACACGGATTCAGACCGATCTATGCCAAACACGCAGCTCTCATTCGGATTTTTTTAAACGCGAAAGGAGCAAAGCGACGCGAAGGTCACTCCTGATTTTCGCGTTTCTTCGCGCGCTTCGCGGCTCACTGGATTGGATGAGCCTGGGTCTGGCTTCCGTGATTGAAATCGGGGACGCCAATTCGCCCTGCTTCCACTCACAGCTTATAGTACTCGCGGAACCACACGACGAACTTCCCCAGCCCTTCCTCCAGTGGCACCTGTGGGGTGAAGCCGATGGCGGCTTGGATGCGGGTGAGGTCGGCGCAGGTTTCGAACATGTCGCCGGTTTGCGGCGGGAGCAGTTCGAGTTCGGCGGGGCGGCCGATGAGTTGCTCGAGCATTTTGACGAAGAGCAGCGTCTCGACCGGGCGGTGGTGGCCGAGGTTGAAGATCCGCATCGGCGGCTTCGGCCGCTCGGCGGGCGGGTAGAGCAGCACTTTCACGACGCCGTCGACGATGTCGTCGATGTAGGTGAAGTCGCGGAGGTTTTTGCCGGAGTTGAATAGCTTGAGGGGCTTGCCCTCGCAGATGGCGCGGGCGAAGAGCGTCGGGGCCATGTCGGGGCGGCCCCACGGGCCGTAGACGGTGAAGAAGCGGAGGCCTGTGATGTTGAGGCCGTGGACGTGGGCGTAGCTGTGGGCGATGACTTCGTTGGCCTTCTTGGTCGCGCCGTAAAAGGAGACGGGCTGGTCGGTGTTGTCGTCTTCGCGGAAGGGGGCCTTGGCGCCGGCACCGTACACGCTGCTGCTGGAGGCGAAGACGAGGTGCTTGGGCGGAGTGCGGCGGCAGGCCTCGAGCACGCTGGCGAAGCCATCGAGGTTGCTGTGGGTGTAGGCCGAGGGCTGATCGATGCTGTAGCGGACGCCGGGCTGCGCCCCGAGGTGGACGACGTAGGTGGGCTTGAAGTGCGCGACGAGGGCGGAAAATTTCTCCGCAGCGGCAAAGTCCATTTGCAGGAAGCGAAAGTCGTCCAGCTTCGCGAGCTCGGCGAGGCGCGCCTGCTTCAGCGCGGGATCGTAGTAGTCGCCGATCACGTCCACCCCGAGCACTTCGCAACGCTTCGTCTCCGCGAGGCGGCGCGCGACGTGATAACCGATGAAGCCGGCGGCGCCGGTCACGAGGACTTTCATTTGGGGTGTGGATACGCGAGCGCGCGCGGGGCGGCTAGCGGAAAAAACGGGTACAGCAGGGGGCTAATTACCGCGGCACATGTTATGCAGAGGCAAACCGTCCCTCGACTTCTATGACAAAAATGATCAAGAATTTCGAAAGAGCATGCTTGATTGGCGTAAAACGCGCGCTTTACCTTGCTCCGTTACTGTCTCCATCCACGTTCACCGAATGAAGATCAAAGCCTATCTCAAGCCCTCCTGCGGCTGGTCCAACGGTGTCCGCGCGATTTTGCGCAAGCACAACCTCGCGTACGAGGACATCGACATCATCAATAACCGGGCCAATTACGCGGAGATGGTGCAGAAGTCTGGCCAACCGCTGTCGCCCTGCGTCGAGATCGATGGCGTCATGCTCGCGGATGTATCCGGCGAGGAAGTGGAAAATTACCTGCTCAGCAACGACTTGGTTAAACCCACCGACATTCCAGCGGGTGCGCCCACGAACGCGGGTTGCTCCGATGAGGAGCACGCTAAAATGGCCACTAAAACGATCCGCTTCTTTTAACCGACGCTGAGAGCTTACCGTACACACGCACCCCGGGCCGCTCTCGCACCAGACGAGACGGCCCTTTTTTGCGCACAGCGGAGTCCGCGTCATCCGAGACACCCCCGAAATCAACAACTTTTCCCACGCCCGTGAACAACACCACCAATACCACCCCCGCTTCCCCCGACGAGTCCAGCGTTCCGCTCACTCGCGCTCCCGGCAAGCAGGGCCTCTATGATCCCGCGTTTGAGCACGACGCCTGCGGCGTCGGCTTCGTGGTCGATATGAAGGGCCGGAAATCGCACAAAATCGTCTCCGACGCCCTCCAGGTCCTCACCAATCTGGACCACCGTGGCGCCGCAGGCAGCGAGCCCAATACGGGCGACGGCGCCGGCATCCTGATCCAGATGCCGCATAAGTTCTTCGCGGAGGTCTGCCCCAAGGCCCGCATCTCCCTCCCCGAGGCCGGCCAGTACGGCGCCGGTCTCATCTACCTCCCGCGCAACCGCACCGTCCGCCGCAAGGTGGAGGAGGTCTTCGAGCAGGTCGTCCAATCCGAGGGTCAGGTGTTCCTCGGCTGGCGCACCGTGCCGGTCGATAACAAGACCCTCGGCAACACCGCCATCTCCTGCGAGCCGTTCATGCGCCAGGTCTTCATCGGCCGCGGGCCCGACGTGCAGAGCGACATCGATTTCGAGCGGAAGCTCTACGTGATCCGCAAGCGCGCCTATAACGATATCCGCACCTCCACCATCGCCGGCGCGGAGACGTGGTACGTCGCCAGCCTCTCGATGAAGACGTTGGTGTACAAGGGCATGCTCCTCACCGAGCAGGTCGCGCAGTACTTCCCCGACCTCGCCCATCCGGCGATGGAGTCGGCCCTCGCGATCGTCCACTCCCGCTTCTCGACCAATACCTTCCCGAGTTGGGAGCGCGCCCACCCGTACCGCTACATCGCGCACAACGGCGAGATCAACACCCTCCGCGGCAACATCAACTGGATGCACGCCCGCCAGGCCCTCTTCGAGAGCCCGGTCTTCGGTGACGACATCAAGAAAATCATCCCGATCATCAATCCGAACGGTTCGGACTCCTCGATGTTCGACAATACCCTCGAGCTCCTCGTCCTCGCCGGCCGCCCCTTGGCGCACGCGGTGATGATGATGATCCCCGAGCCGTGGTCCAACCACGAGACGATGGCTGACGACCGTCGCGCCTTTTACCAGTACCACTCCTGCCTCATGGAGCCGTGGGATGGCCCGGCGGCCATCGCCTTTACCGACGGCAAGCAGATCGGTGGCGTCCTCGACCGCAACGGCCTGCGCCCCTCGCGTTACTACGTCACCAAGGACGGCTTCGTCGTCGTCGCCTCCGAGGCCGGCGTCCTCCCGATCCCGAATGAGGAGATCGTCGAAAAGGGCCGCGTGCAGCCGGGCAAGATGTTCCTCGTGGACACCGAGCTGGGCCGCATCATCCCCGACGAGGAAATCAAGCAGCAGATCTGCAACGCCCAGCCGTACCGCGAGTGGCTCAACCAGCACCTCGTGCACTTGAGCGACCTCCCCGACGCGCCGAAGATCGAGCAACCCGATCACGCCACGCTGCTCCAGCGCCAGATCGCCTTTGGATACACGCACGAGGACGAGCGTATCATCCTCCTGCCCATGGCCAAGGATGGCGTCGAGGCCACGGGCTCGATGGGTAATGACGCCGCCCTCGCGGTGCTCTCCAACAAGCCGCGCCTGCTCTACGATTACTTCAAGCAGCTCTTTGCGCAGGTCACCAATCCCCCGATCGACTGTATCCGCGAGGAGATCATCACCTCCTCCGAGACGCGCCTCGGCTCGGAGGGCAACCTCCTCAACCCGCAGCCGACGGCCTGCCGTCGTGTGGAGTTGAAGTACCCGATCCTCACCAACGAGGACTTCGCCAAGATCCGCCGCACCGACCTCCCCGGTCTCAAGATCGCCGTGCTGCCCATCCTCTTCCGCGTCGCCCGCGGTGAGAAGGGTCTCGCGAAGTCGATGGAAGAGCTTTGCCACATGGCCCGCCGCAACATCGAGGAAGACGAGGCCAACGTACTCGTCCTCTCCGACCGTGGTGTGACCAAGGAATTCGCTCCCATCCCGTCGCTCCTCGCGATCGCCGGTCTGCATCACTATCTCATCCGCGAAGGTCTTCGCACCCGCGTTTCGATTGTCATCGAGACGGGCGACGCGCGTGAGGTGCACCACTTCTCGCTGCTCATCGGCTACGGTGCCTCGGCGATCAATCCTTACGTGGCGTTCGAGACCATCGACGACATGATCAAGGAAGGTCTCCTCGTCGGCGTCGACCACAAGAACGCGTGCAAGAACCTCGTCAAGGCCGCCTCCAAGGGCGTGGTCAAGGTCATGTCTAAGATGGGCATTTCCGCCATCCAGTCCTACCGCGGCGCGCAGGTGTTTGAGGCGCTCGGCCTCCGCCAGGACGTCATCGATCACTACTTCACCTGGACGCCGTCGCGCGTCGGCGGCATCGGCCTCGATGTCGTCGCGCAGGAAGTCCTCGCGCGGCACCGCGCCGCTTATCCCGAGCGGACCGCGTCGCAAGCCGTGCTGCCCCCGGGCGGCCAGTACCAGTGGCGCAACGACGGCGAGGCGCACTTGTTCACGCCCGAGTCCATCCACCGCCTGCAGAAGGCCGTGCGCACCTCGAATTACAACGCGTTCAAGGACTACTCGAAGCTCGTCAACGAACAGGGCAAGGCGCTCTGCACGCTGCGCAGTCTCCTCGAGTTCAAGGCCTCCACCGCGATTCCGATCGAGGAGGTCGAGCCCATCGAGTCGATCATGAAGCGCTTCAAGACGGGCGCGATGTCCTACGGTTCCATCTCCAGCGAGGCGCACGAGACGCTCGCCATCGCGATGAACCGCATCGGCGGTCGCTCCAACACCGGCGAAGGCGGCGAAGACCCCGCGCGCTTCGTGCCGATGGCCAACGGCGACTCGAAGAACTCCGCGATCAAGCAGGTCGCCTCCGGTCGCTTCGGCGTCACGGCGGAATACCTCGCGAGCGCGAAGGAAATCCAGATCAAGATGGCGCAGGGCGCGAAGCCCGGCGAAGGCGGCCAGCTCCCCGGCTCCAAGGTTTATCCGTGGGTCGCCAAGACCCGTGGCACGACCGCCGGCGTGGGCCTCATCTCTCCCCCGCCCCACCACGACATCTATTCCATCGAGGATCTCGCGGAGCTCATCCACGATCTCAAGAATTCCAACCGCCACGCCCGCGTGAGCGTGAAGCTCGTTTCCGAGGTCGGCGTCGGCACCATCGCCGCCGGCGTCGCCAAGGCGCACGCGGATGTCGTTCTCATCTCCGGTTACGATGGCGGCACCGGCGCTTCGCCGCAGACCTCCATCACGCACGCCGGTCTGCCGTGGGAGCTCGGCCTCGCCGAGACGCACCAGACGCTCGTCCTCAATAATCTCCGCTCGCGCATCGCCGTCGAGACGGATGGCCAGCTCAAGACGGGCCGCGATGTGATCATGGCCGCCCTGCTCGGCGCCGAGGAGTTCGGTTTCGCGACCGCCCCGCTCGTCGCCACGGGCTGCATCATGATGCGCGTCTGCCATCTCAATACCTGCCCTGCGGGTATTGCGACGCAGGACCCGCGCCTCCGCGCCAAGTACGCCGGCAAGCCCGAGCACGTCGTGAATTTCATGACGTACATCGCCACGGAAGTGCGCGAGCTCATGGCCCAGCTCGGCTTCAAGACCATCGAGGAGATGGTCGGCCGCACCGATCGCCTCGAGCCCAAGCGCGCCGTCGCCCACTGGAAGGCCAAGGGCCTCGACTTCTCCAAGATCCTCTACTCGCCGGACGTCGGCCCCGAGGTCGGCCGCTTCTGCTCCATCAAGCAGGACCACGGTCTCGATAAGTGCCTCGACATCACGACCCTCCTCGGCCTCGCGCAGCCTGCGATCGAGAAGGGCGAGAAGGTCATCGCCGAGCTCTCCATCCGCAACGTCAACCGCGTGGTCGGCACGATCACGAGCTACGAAGTCACGAAGAAGTACGGTGCCAAGGGCCTCCCTGAGGACACCATCCGCTTCCGCTTCAAGGGCTCGGCCGGCCAGAGTTTCGGTGCGTTTGTCACGCACGGCATGACGCTCTCCATCGAGGGCGATGCCAACGATTACTTCGGCAAGGGCCTCTCGGGCGGCAAGCTCATCGTGCACCCGCCGGCCAACGCCGGCTTCAAGGCCGCGGATAACATCATCATCGGCAACGTCGCCATGTACGGCGCCACCGCCGGCGAGATCTACATCAATGGCCGCGCGGGCGAACGCTTCGGCGTCCGCAATTCCGGCGTGACCGCCGTCGTCGAGGGCGTGGGCGACCACGCCTGCGAATACATGACCGGTGGCCGCGTCGTCGTCCTCGGTGCCACGGGCCGCAACTTCGCCGCCGGCATGTCCGGTGGCGTCGCTTACGTGCTCGATCAATCCGGAGCCTTCGCCAAGGACGTCAACGCGTCCATGGTCGGCCTCGAAAAGGTCGAGTCCAAGGCCGAGATCGCCGAGCTCCGCGCCATCATTGAGAAGCACTACGACTACACGAAGAGCGCGCGCGCCAAGGAGGTCCTCGACAACTTCGACGCCACGCTGCCGAAGTTCGTCAAGGTGCTGCCCAAGGACTACAAGCGCATGCTCGCCTGTATCGAAAAGGCGCACTCCCAGGGCCTCACCGGCGACGAAGCCATCATGGCCGCGTTCGAAGAAAACGCCCGCGATCTGTCGCGCGTCGGCGGCAACTAACCAACGCGATGTACGATTTGGGATTTACGATTTACGAATGACCGCTTCGCAAATCCCAAGTCGTCTCCGCTGCTTCTCCTAAATTGTAATTCGTAATTCGTCCCTCGTAAATTTTTCCTCCCATGGGCAAACCCACTGGCTTCATCGAATACCTCCGCGAACTTCCCGTCGACCGCTCGCCGCTCGAGCGCACCTCCGACTGGAAGGAATTCCACTCGCACATGGAGGAGAAGAAACTCCGCAATCAGGGCGCGCGCTGCATGAATTGCGGCGTGCCGTTCTGCCATACGGGCAAACTCATCAGCGGCATGGCCGCGGGCTGCCCGATCAATAACCTGATCCCGGAGTGGAACGACCTCATCTACCGCGGCCTCTGGAAGGAAGCCCTCGATCGTCTGCACAAGACGAACAACTTCCCGGAGTTCACCGGCCGCGTGTGCCCTGCCCCGTGCGAAGGCTCCTGCGTCCTCGGCATCAACAACCCGCCCGTCACGATCAAGAACATCGAGGCCGCGATCACCGATCGCGGTTGGGAAGAGGGTTGGGTCCTGCCTGAGCAGCCCCGCGTGCGCACCGGCAAGAAGGTCGCCGTCATCGGCTCCGGTCCGGCGGGTCTCTCCGCCGCCGAGCAGCTCAACAAGGCCGGCCACACCGTCACCGTCTTCGAGCGCGCTGATCGTCCGGGTGGCCTCCTCATGTACGGCATCCCCAACATGAAGCTGGATAAGAAGGAAGTTGTCCTTCGCCGCATCAAGTTGATGGAAGACTCCGGCATCAAATTCATCTGCAACGCCAACGTCGGCGAAAACGTGGAGCCGCAGATCTTCCTCAAGGAATACGACGCCACCGTCATCTGTACCGGTGCCACCCAGCCGCGCGATCTCCCCATCGAGGGCCGCAAGCTCAAGGGCGTGCACTTCGCGATGGAGTATCTCACCGCCAACACCAAGGCCGTCCTCAACGGCGGAGCGGAGCACGCGCCGATCCACGGCAAGGGCAAGCACGTCGTCGTCATCGGCGGCGGCGACACCGGCACCGATTGCGTCGGCACCGCGATGCGCCACGGCTGCGCGAGCGTCGTCCAAATCGAAATCCTCCCGAAGCCCCCGCTCGAGCGCACGGCCGACAATCCCTGGCCGGAGTGGCCCAAGACCTACAAGATGGACTATGGCCAGGAAGAGGCCGCCGCCAAGTTCGGCGCCGATCCCCGCGTCTACGTCACGACCGTGAAGAAGTTCAACGGCGACGCCGACGGCAACGTCGAGTCGCTCGTGACCGTCGAGATCAAGTGGGAGAAGAACGAGAAGGGTCAGTTTATCCCCAAGGAGCAGGCCGGCACCGAAAAGACCGTCCCCGCGCAGCTCGTGCTGCTCGCGATGGGCTTCCTCGGGCCCGAGCAGGCGCTCCTCAAGGAAATCAACCTCGAGACCGACCCGCGCTCCAACATCAAGGCCGAGCACGAGAAGTACACGACCAACATCAAGGGCGTCTTCGCCGCCGGCGACTGCCGTCGCGGCCAAAGCCTCGTAGTGTGGGCGATTAACGAAGGCCGCGGCGCCGCCCGCGAATGCGACCGCTACCTGATGGGCTCGACGGATCTGCCGTAAGGCGGGCTCGGAGGCGAAGTAGTCTCGCTCAGTTTATTTTGCGAAAGCCCGGTGGCGACACCGGGCTTTTTGGTGTCCCGCTATCGCATAGATCGCCTCTCCTGGAAGCGCGGCCCGCTGGCCTGCATTTATGCTCCGGTCGCAACTCCCGGCAAAACGCGGCGATCAGCGACGCGCAAAATCAGACCCATAGCACACCCGATCAACAACCCATAGATAGCCAGCGCCAGACTCACTGTGCCCGTGATTTGGGCATCGAAATTACCGTGAGGCCGAACAATAAGTCCCACGATTAGGCCCACGCCGAGGCCGGCTAGGGTTCCGAGCAGCGAGGAAAGTCCGACGGATTTGCCACTTCGCGGTTGAAGTCCCTTGGCGAAGGCCGACTCCATCAGAAACGCAAAGATCGAACTGGGCACGAACGCGATGACGGCGAAGATCATTAGAGCCATCGCAAAGAAGCCAACTTCCTGCGCAATAATTTTACCGGTATTAATAAATGCCAGCTTCTCGGTGAGCAACCATGCCTCGAAGCCAATGAAGGGAATGGAGCTCAGCAATACAGGGCCGAAAACTTCCACCGCGATTCGGCGCGGGTGAGTCTTGAGGTGAGAAAGCACGCGTTGCACAGCACGTGCACCGTGAAGCAAATCGAACTTCGCTAGAAGACAGAAAAGCCGGTGGGATCGCGCCTACATCTGGATTTGCGAGTCCGATGGTAGTCGTCAGCTTGAGGTCCATGTCTGACCCTGCGATGATCCTGATGGCATGGCTGATCCTCGGCGTGCGCGCCGCGGGCGTGTTTCATCTCATCACGCTCATCGCCGCGTGTTTCACGCCAATCCCGGCGGGTTGGGAGGAAAATCTCGCGAAGCTCCCGGCGGTGCACCGCCGTTTCTCCCTGGCGCAAAATTTCTCTATCGGTGCGACCATCGCCTTCTTAGGCGTCGTTTGCCTCTGCTACGCTCCGGTGCTGGTCGGTGGCACACCCGGTGGCCGCATCCTTTGCACCGGCATCGCGCTTTTTTGGGCCGGTCGCCTCATGGTCCTCCCGTGGCTCCGTGTGTGGCCGGAAATTACTTCCACCTTCCTGCGTATCGGGTTCGTTTTCCTCTGCGCAGAGTGCGCGATCTACGCGGCGGCCTTCGGCTGGCTGGCACTGCGCTGACGTGAACTCAACCGCGTGCGCGGACTAGATGAGTCAACTGTGAGTCAATCGATGGGACAAGCGACTCACGCGAGTAAGACAAGCGTAAGTCAACAAGCCGAGAGCCGCTGTCTGGTAGCCGCGAGCGTGAGCGAGTGGTCGGAGTTTCGTCCTTCCTTCCCTAAACCCGTCACTTGTCCCCCACCTCAGTCCCTCACTCCCCTATTCCCTTCGGCTACCGATCACTCGCATTCACCGGCGTAGGCGCCGGCGTATCGGCCGGCACCAACCGCACAATTTTTCCCGGCTTTCCGATCAGCTCAAGCGCAAGGTAGAGGTAGCCATCCGGGCCGGTCTTGATGTCGCGGACGCGGCCGAGGCCTTTGAAGACTTCTTCGGTGTGCGTCACCTTGCCGCCTTCCACGACGAAACGCAGCAGCTTCTGCGTCGCGAGGGAGCCGAGGAAGAGATTGTTTTTCCAGCGGGGAAATTTGTCGCCGGTGTAGAACTCGAGTTCGCTCGCCGCGATGGAGGGCGTCCAGTGAACCACCGGCGATTCCATGCCCGGGGCTTCCGTCTTCGCGGAAATCGGTGTGCCGTCATAATTCATGCCGTGCGTGACGAGCGGCCAGCCGTAGTTCTGTCCGCGCTGGATGTGGTTGAGTTCATCGCCACCGCGCGGGCCGTGTTCACTTTCCCATATGCCGCCATCGCGCGGATCGCGGGCGAGGCCCTGGGGATTGCGCACGCCGTAGGCCCAGATCGAGGCGAAGGCGTCGCCCTGCTTCACAAAGGGATTATCGGGCGGAATTTTTCCGTCATGAAACACGCGGTGAATTTTGCCCTGCGGCAGCGCGAGGTTCTGCGCTTCCTTGGTCGTCGCTTCTTCGAGCGCACGGGCGCCAACGCTGAAGAAAAGATAATCGCCGTCGAAGACCAGACGCCCGCCGAAGAGCACGTAGCCTTTGCCATACTGCTCGGTGGGAATCGAAAAGATCGGCTCCATGTCGGTGAGCTGCCAGTCCTTCAATCGCGCGCGCACGACTTTCGTCATGGCGGTGTCGTTTTGACCCGGATCGCTGAACGAGAGATAGAGCCACTGGTTCCGCGCGAAATCCGGATGCGCCACCACGGACATCAAACCCGCCTCATCTTTCGCTATGATCGGCGGTAGGCCGCCGATGAGTTCGGGACGCAGCTTTCCTTTTTCGATCACGCGGAGCCGGCCGGCGCGCTCCGTCACGATCATGCGTCCATCGGGTAAAAAAGTAAGCGACCACGGCACTTCGAGCCCGTCGGCGAGGGTTTCGATGCGGTAGGTCTCCTCCTGGCTGTACTGCGTACCTTCGGGAATCTTCTGCTCTTCGGCCGGCGTCGGATCTTTTTTCTTCGTGCCGGTTTCGCGGATGAAAATCGCTAGGGCCTTGGTGTCTGCTTCATTGATCGTCGCGCCAAAGGCCGGCATGCCGCTTTGCATAAAGCCTTGGCTGATGCTGCGCACGATGGCGGCTTCGTCGCTCCCGTGCTTCCACTCAGCATCGATCAGGCTGCCGCCTTTGCCGCCTTCAAGATTCGGGCCGTGGCAACCCGCGCAATTTGCCGTGTAGATCGTCCCGGCGTCACGTGCCTTGGGTGCCTCGGCGGTCTGCGCGGCGACGAAGACCGGCGCGACGGCCAGCAGTAGAGAAAGAGGAAGAGCACGCATCGGGTCTGGCACGATGTCGTGCCAACCCTCCGACCTTTCGGGGCCGATCCCCGTTCCTTGCCGGCGCGGAAATATTCCCGCTCCAAGCTACGGAACCTGCCCGATGCTTCTTGCTCAGCTGACGATGCCCAATGGCGGGGTCTTTTCCCAGCGCCCGCGCGTGAAATCCGGCACATCCACCGACTGGCTGCGATGCGCGACCGACCACTCCGTGAGCGGCGCGATGACCGACCAACTAGTGCCGTCGTAAACGTCCTGATCGAGCGGCTCGCCCTGGCGCAGGCAGGTGATGATGCGCCACATCATGATGAAATCCATGCCGCCGTGCCCGCCGTTCTTCTTCGCGAGCTCGCCCATCTTTTTCCAGAGCGGGTGTTCATATTTCTCGAAGTAGGGATTGAGTTTGTCGTCCTCGACCCAGCTCTCGTGCTGCTTCGGCGTCACGCCATCGATCACGAGGCGGTTGGGATAACTCGCGAACGAGCCCTTGGTGCCCTGGATGTGATTGAGGCGCGTGTACGGGCGCGGCGAGGTCTCGTCCCACTGCAACATGATCGAGCGGCCCATCGCGGTCTTGATGATCGTGGTGTTCATGTCGCCGCCCTTCCACTCGTCGATCTTGTTCCAGCGATGATCGGCGGGGTATTTCGCCTTCGCATACAGCGCGCGGCCGCGCGCGGGCGAGGAAACGGAAGAGAGATAATCGAAGCGGTCGCCGCGGTTGATGCCCATGTACTGTGCGATCGAGCCGATGCCATGCGTGGGGTATAAGTTGCCGTTGCGCTTCGCGTAGTGGTAGGTGCGCCAAGAGCCGGTGCCGTGCTCGGATTGCTCCATCTGTGTGCGAAGATCGTGGATGTAGGCGCCTTCTCCGTGTATCAGTTCGCCCAATACACCGAGGCGGCAGAGGTTTAAGCAGAGCAGTTCCTCGCGGCCGTAGCACACGTTCTCCAGCATCATGCAGTGCTTCTGGGTGCGCTCCGCGGTGTCGACGAGCTGCCAGTTCTCCTCGACGGTGAGCGCGATGGGCACCTCGATAAAGACGTGCTTCCCCGCCTGCATCACGGCCACCCCCATCGGCGCGTGGAGCACCCACGGCGTGACCACAAACACCGCGTCGAGATCCTTGCGCTCGATCATGCGCTTCCAGTCGTCGTCGCCATTGCCATACGTGGCGGGCGCGGGGGCTTTCGCTTTCGCGATCCGGGCGAGAGCTTTTTCGATGGCGGGCGGGTAGTTGTCGCAAATCGCGACGACATCAACGCCGTCGAGGGACAGCAGCGTGCCGAGATGGCCGCTGCCCCGGGCGCCGAGGCCGATGATGCCCACGCGCACGCGCTCCAGCGCGGGAGCGCGCAGGCCGACCGCTCCGTTGCCCTTGGCGGGTTCGGCAGCGCGCACCTGGGAAGCGAGGGCGACGGCGGCGGTCACACCGGCGGCGGTGCGGAGGAAATCACGGCGAGTGTTGGGCGTGCTCATGGGGGCGGGGTTGCCAAACTCAACGCCCGTCCCGCGCCCGCGTCGAGCCCGGAGGTCACGGGATTTTTCCGAACAATCTTTCTCTTTATCCTCAATCGTTCTCTTTCTCTCGGGTTTGCGACGGCGGACGAGGGAAGGAGAACGTTTAAGCGAACGAGAAAGAAAAGCGGCATGGCTTCCCATTAGGCGAATGAACCGCCGCGCGCGCTGGCTTGCGAAAAACGAAAAGATTGGCGGTATAGACCATGTGCTCCCCGCCCCTGCCCTGCCCCGCTGGTTTTGGCTGAGCCTCGCGCTCGGTTGCATGGTCGGCAGCGCCCGCGCCGTCGAGCGCCCGTCGGCGGAGCAAGCCATGGCGCTCGCGCGCGAAGGCGCGGTGGCCGCCGAAGCCGATGACAAGCCGGGCTACCTCGCGAAGATGGAGGCCGCTGCCGCGCTCCGCCCCGATTTCCCGCGCATTCTCGTCAATCTCGCCGGTGCGCAGGTGGCCAACGGCCAGCCCGACGCGGCGCTCGCCACGCTCAACCGCCTCGCCGCGCTCGGCACGCACTCGCCAGTCGACAAGTCTCCCGAGTTTACCGCGCTACGTGACCGCAAGGAGTTTCAGGACGTCGTGAAAAAGCTCGCGGCCAATATGGAGCCCAAGGGCAAGGGTCAGGTGGAGTTTTCCCTCGCCGAGATGACGGGCGTGGTCGAGGGCATCGCGTGGCGGGCCAAGACGGGCGCGTTTTATTTCGGCGACCCACATCATCGTTGCGTATGGATTCGCACGCCCGCCGATGCCAAGACCAAAGCCCGCGAGGCGACCGTGAAGCGCTTCACACCGGCGGGCGATGACTTGCTCGGCGTGCTCGGCCTCCTCGTCGACGAAGATCGCGGCTCGCTCTGGGCCGCGACCGCCGCCGTGCCCGCGATGAAGGGCTTCGAGCCCAATATGGATGGCACCGCGGCCCTAGCGGAAATCGATCTCGAGAGCGGTGCGATCCGTCGGGTGCTCCCGCTGCCGCACCGCGCCGGCGATCAGTATTCACATGTGCTCGGCGATCTCGCGCTCGCGCCGGATGGCAGCCTCTTTATTACGGATAGTGGCGGCCCGCAGATTTGGCGGCTCGCGCCCGGTGCGGCGGATTTGGAGCTGTGGCTGGAGCATCCCGAATTTCTTTCGCTCCAGGGTATCGTGGTCGCGGCCGACCTCGGCGCGCTCTTCGTCGCCGATCACGCCAGCGGCCTCCTCCGTGTCGACCTTGCTACCCGCGAGGTCCGTCGCGTCGAGTTGCCCACCGATACGACGCTCATCGGCATCGACGGACTCGTCCGCGCGCCCAATGGCGATCTCATCGCCATCCAAAACGGCCTGCGCCCCAACCGCGTGCTGCGCCTCGTGCTCGATCCCGCCGCCGAGCCGCTCGCGAGTGTGACGGTGCTCGAGTCCGCGCATCTCACGATGCCCGCGCCCGCGCTCGGTTGTATCGCCGATGAAGGCGATCTTTTCTTCGTCGGCAATTCCGGCTGGGTCCGCTTTGACTTGCCCGGCGCACCCGATTCGCCACCACGCCTCGTGCCGATTTTCCGCACGAAGATCGCGCCGCCATCGAAGCCCAAGCCGAAGTTGTGATAGGTGTACGGAAAAGCTGACGATAAAAAATCCCCTTCAGCCATGACACCGACGGAAAAGAAGGAGCAGGCGTTTAATTTCTTGGTGGCGAAGATCGAATTAATCACCGCTCACATGTCGCCTCAACGGAAACACAATCTGAGGCGTTTCGGCGAAGCTCGGTCGATGCTTTCCCAGATACCGCTGGAGAGCCTCCGCATTATGGACCGTGAGTTGCAGTCGGATATCGACGACTATCTCACCGCCGAACAACTGGCGACGGTGAACGAGCAACTCCTCGCGCGGTTTGGGAAATGCCATCTGGGAATGGCGCCACGCAAGATCATCGAGGGGGTGTTGCGGCGCGGGAAAATCAAAACCGGCACGGAAGCCATGATCGTACGCGATTTTCTCTCCGGCCCGGTCCCAGAGATCGGAGGAGGGGAAAAACGTGCGGAATTCGAGCGCCTCGACTACATCTATGGCACGTACGAGCGGACGTTGGGAGCGAAGCAAGAGGCGCGCGCGAAGGCCGGTGACCAGTAGAAGTACCCCCGGTGCGGAGCTTGCGATGAGCGAGCCGGTGGTGTTTGGCTCGGAGGATGAAACTTCCCCGCTGCACCTTCCCCGCCCTCTTCTCGGTTTTGATCGCCAGTAGCTTCACGCTGCGTGCGGCTGACACCGCCAAGCCGGCGGAGAGCACCACGGCGTCGACGGTCGCGGCGCTCGCGCAATTGCTCAAGGCCACGGGTCTCACCGAGCCGCAGGCGCTGAATGGGGTGAAGAGCGGCCTCGGGACGGCGGTCGATCTGGCGACCACGGAGCTGGCTAAGCCCGGCGCGTTTCAACTCTCCGGCCCCGATTCGATGTCGAAACTCTCGGCGGCACTCGTGAAGGCCAACCAATCCGGTGCGCTCGACGGCTTCAAAGCCAGCCTGAGCCAAGCCGCATCGAGCGTCGCTCCCCAAGCCACGGCCACGATCAAGGAATCGCTTCGCAGTCTATCTCTCGGTGGCGCCGGTGCTGGCGGCCTCTCGGGCCTGGCGAGTGGCAAAGCTGACGCCGCGACGCAAATGCTGCGCTCGGTGGCTGAGCCCGCACTGCGGACTAAGCTCCTGCCGCTGGTGAAGCAGTCCATCGCATCAAATGGTTCCGCGGCCAAGATCAAGGAACTCGCGAGCAAGGCTGGCCCGTTTGCGGCCATGCTCGGCGTGCCGAGCGCCGGGGATCTGGAAAACTACGTGCTCACGCAGGTGATCGAGACGAGCTTCGGTTACATCGCGAAGGGCGAAGCCGCCATCCGCGCTAATCCCAAGGCGATCAAGGATGCGGCTGCGCAAAAAATCTTTTCGCTGGGGAAGAAGTAAACCACTGCGTACCGGCGAGCGGCAGCGAGCCGACCGTGGGAGCGCGATCACCCTTGGTCGCTTCGATCCATCTTTTTCTTTCCTCTTTATCTTAATCTTTCTCTCCGTCTGTTGTGGACGTTTTGACCTTCTGCACGAGAGAAAGAGAAAGATTACGAGAAGGAGAAAGATTTCCGCAGACGGAGGGCCGCTCGTAGCGGCGAGCACCGGCGAGCCAACTCTGTGAGAGGAGCGTCGCGCTCACCCCCTACCCTCACCGCATCGTCACATCCACCTGTTCGCCGGGGCGCAGGCGTAGTTCTGCCGGCACCGCGATGTGGATGCGGAGGCCGAGCTCGGGAGAATTAGTGCGGTTAAGCAGGGCCAAAATCGTGGGCGAGACGGGCTCCATGATTTTGCCGACTTCGAGGATCTGCGCGTTAGCGGATTGGCGGGCCAGCGTGCGCGTGCGCACTTCGACGGTCATGCCGGGTTTTGGCTCGAGGCCGAGGGGCTGGCGGATGAAGCCGACGATGCGCGCGGGTTGCGCGGCGGCGACGGTGACGATCGATTCGCCGGCATGAATCACTTCGCCAGAGCGGCGATGCACGAGGGAGACGAAACCGGAGATGGGGGCGGTGAGCGCCACGGTGCCGAGCTGGGCTTCGGTGAGGCGGAGCTTTTCGTCTTCGACCTTGAGCGCGGCAGCGAGGGTTTCGGTGGCGGAGCGTGGCGTGGCCTCGGCGCTGCGGGTCGCAAATTCATTGGCGGCGGGCGTGAGGGCATCGACGAGTTTGACCTGTTCGGCGAGGCGGGCGGCAACGTTGTCGCGCTCGTGGCGTGCGGTTTCATACACTTCGTCGGAGACGATCTTCTTCTCGTGGAGCGGAGTGAGGCGGGCGAGATCTGAGTCGGTCTGCTGTAGTTGGATGCGGAGCGAGGCGAGTGTCACGCGCTCATGCATCCAGTCGAGCTGCAGGCGGCCGGCGTCGAGCGCGAGGCGCTGGGACGGGAGCACCGGATCGAGATTGGCGCGCATGAGCTCGATCTCGGCGCGGATCACGCCGAGCGAGGCGTCGAGGACTTTGGGATCTGCGAGGCGCACGTGCGCGACCACCTGGCCCGCAGTGACGGGCTGGAGCAGCGCGACATCGAGCGAGGTGAGCAGGCCCGGATGCGCGGAGCGGACCTCGGTGGCGACAGTCTCAGCTTCGGCCACGAGCGTGGGCGAGGTGGAGCTACTCCAGAGGATCGCGGCGATGATCACGCCCAAGCCGAAGACGACAAAGGGGAGCTTTTCCGTGACAAACGCCGTGAACCGGCGGCGCGCCGGCGTGGGAATGGGGGTGAGTTTGCTCATACTTCGGACTCCGCATCGGCGCGAACGCCACTCACGTCAGACGCACCCTGGAGTGCATTCAGCTCCACTAAAAGTTCATCCGCGCGATCGGGGTCGCGCAGCAGCAGGTGATAGGAAAGCTCCGCGGCGCTGCCGTCGGGGGCGAGGCGTTGGTGCGCGCAGCGGGCCTTGCGGCTGTGGCGTTCGAGGAGATCGCGGAGCGCGGGCAATTCGCCGACGGGTCGGGCCCAGTGCAGGTTGAGAATGAAATCGTAATGGTGCCGGCGCCCGAAGTGCGTCGCCCACAGGTAGAGCATGATCGCTGCGAGGATGCCGCCGCCAAGGACCGCCGTGGTGAATTTTTGCGTGCCGCAGGCCATGCCCACGACGATGCCGGCGAGGACGTGCGCGGTGTCGAGGGTGTCGCGCAGGATATTGCGAAAGCGGACCACGGCGAAGACCGCCATGAGGCCGAAGGCCGTCACGAGACTATTGGCCAGCACCATCATCACGAGCGCGACGGTGACGGGAAGCAGCACGAGCGAGACGACAAAGGCCCGCGAGTACGAGAGCCCGTCGTGCGTCATCATGTAGATCCAGGCGATGAGCTGGCCCATGAGAAATGCGAGCAACAGGGCGAGCGCGAGCACCGTGATCGGCGTGGGCGCGCTGGCGTAATCTCCGTGAAGGAAGGAATCGAGCATGGACGAAGCGCGCGGCGCGCGGGATCAGGCGAAGAGAGCGGGAGTGAGCGGAAGACGGGAAACACCCGGACGGCTCGCGGCCCGTGCGGGCGACTCGGCGCGGCTGGGCACGGGCGCCGGGGGCTGCTCGCGGAAACGCGCGGGCCCGAGGGCATTTACGCCGTCGACGTATTTGGCCGCGCTGCCCTGCACGAGGTTGAACGTGCGCACCATCACCTGCAGCCAGTCGGGAAAACGATTGGTGAACTTCAGCTCGAGGATGACCTGATCGCGGAAGGGCCGCGCGGCATTCGTGTACGTGGTCGAAAGATTCGGACCGCTCTCCGGCTCGCACTCCACCGCGCGGTCCATCGTCACGCGCACGGCATTGTGGCCCTCGCTGGTCCACGCTTCGCGATCGTACGAGACGCGGGCGCGCGGCGTGGCGCCGAGGCGGCGGAGCAGTTCGCAGAATTTCTGAAGCGCAGGGAGATCGTTGGGGGCCTTGGGATGCAGATGGCGGGCCGAGGGCCACGCGCCGTTCAGCAACTCGGCCACGCACTCGCGGCGCACGCGCGCGCGCTGTTTGTAGATGCAGCGATCGATGCGGCGCTTGATCTCGAGATAGATGGGCGACTCCGCAGAGTCGTCGTAGTAACGCACGCGCAGTTTATAGCGGTCGCGGTCGCCATTGACCGTCGCGCGGTACGTGTGGAGGTCGCCCGAATCCAAATACAAACTATGCACCGGGTAGGCGGGCAGCGTCGGATTTTTTGCGAATTCGTCGGGCGCGAGATAGGGGCGCACGAAATGGCGGACCGCCACGGCGGTGGCTTCCGGCACTTGGAACTTGAGTTCAAAGCGCTGAGTCTGGAGACGATCAGTGTTCATCGAAAACACGAGTGAAGGTGACGTTGAGGGTGATGGGCGGTTACGATCAGGGGGCGCGCTGACATAAATGTTACAATTGGGGTTCCAGCGAGGGAGGGACGCAGCGGGGCGGAAATGGTTAAGCGGCCCTTTATCAAGGAGCTTCGTAGATTTCCACGAGGGCGAGCCCGGTTGTGGCGTTGGCTCCGCTCACCTGCACCGTGTAGGCGCCGGCCGGGAGCGTGACGACAAAGGCGGCGTCCTTGCTGCCGCTGGGGAGGGTGAAAGCTCCGACTTGCGTGGCGACCGAGGCGGTATTGGTGGAGGTCACACCCGTGCCCCAATCGTCGTTGGTCAGGATCACGTCGCTGCTGCGATAGATCGCGAGCTGCGGATCGGCGAGCACGCCGGTGAGGCCGAAAGTGGAGAGCGTGGGCCCGATGGCGCGGACGAGGATCGTCTTGGCGCCCTCGCCCGCGATGACGAAGCCGGCGATCACGATATTATTGCCGGTGCCCACGAACCCGCGCGTCGCGATATTATTGAGCTTCGCCGTCGGGGTCGTCGCGGTGTCGGCATCGTAGAGCTCGAGGAGCGCGATGCCCGTGCCGTTGTTCACCCCGCCGGCACTCGCGGAGTATTGGCCGGGGGCGAGATCGACGAGGAGCGCGGAGTCGCGGCTGCCCGTGGTGAGGGCAAAGGCGCCGAGTGACGCGCTGGTATTAACGAGCGTCGTGAGCGCGGTGGTGGTGCCCCAGTTGTCGTTGGTCGCGACATCTTCGTAGGCCCCCGTGGTGGAGTTGTAGCGCTTGAGCGTGAGGAGCGGGTCGGCGAGCGCACCCGTGACGCCGAAGTCGCCGAGCGTCGGGCCGACGTTGCGGAGCAGCACGCGCTTCGTGCCGGTGCCGGTGACGACGAAGCCGGGTAGCAGGGCATTGTCACCGCCGAGTGAAGTGGCGCGCGTGGCGAGATTGGTGAGGCGCGCCGTGGTGGTGACGGCGGCGGAAACGGTGACCGTGATCGCGTCGCTGATCGTGGTGTTGCCGGCGGCGGTGACGAGGGCGCGGTAGGTGCCGGCCTGATACGTCTGCGTGCTTGGGATCGTGTACGTGGCGCCGGTGGCGCCGGTGATGTTAACCCACTGGCCGTTGATGAGCGTCTGCCATTGATAGGTGACGGCGCTGTCGGAGCTGACCTTAACGCTGAGGGTGCTGATATTGCCCGCCGTGGTGGTGATGGTCGCGGAGGAGCCGAGCGCGACGGAGACGCCGCCGGCGTCGGCTGCGCCGGGATTACCTTGAGAGGAAGTCGAGGCGCGCCAGGTGGTTTTCTTATCCCAATCGCGCGCGGCGGTCGTGGCGGGTGTGCGCACGACCAGTGAGTAGCCGCCGCCTGCGGCGAGGGAGGACCAGTCGGGCTCGTAGCGGAAATTCAAGATGTGTACGTACCACGGGGCGGGCAGCGTGAGGCCGATGGTCTCGCCGCTGTTATCGAGCGAGCCGGTGAACTGGCCGGCGGCGAGCGACGACACGGCGCTCGGATAACGCGAGGTGAAGGCGGTGCGGCTTTTCGCGACCACGGTGTACGCGCCGGCGGCGAGCGTGGTGCCGGAGGCGAACGTGTAGTCGAGGCCATTGGTGAAGCGCACGCCACTGAGATCGAGCGGGGTGGTGCCGATATTCTGGAGCTCGATAAATTCGTAATCGCCCGCGCTGCTGGGGGCCACGGGCTGGTACATGATTTCGGTGATGCGGAGATTATTGAGCAGCGCGCTATAGGCGGCGGGCAGAGCGGTGCTATTGGAGATGCCGGGGGTGGGCACCTCAAAATCGGAGAGCGCGGTGCCGCCATCGGTCGTGCGGCCGGTCGAGTGGTCGGCGGGCTGGGAGACGAAATCGATGTTGTCCACGATCGCGCCGTTTTCGCCGAGGAGCCAGAGCCCGTCGAAGTCCGCATCGAGGCCAAAGGGCAAATCCGCGCCGTAGAGCGGCATGAAGCCGGTGGGCGCGATAAAGCTCAGCGCGGGAAAAGCGAAGCGGCTCGGGTAATTCGTGAGATCATCGGTAAGACGCGCGCCGCTAAGGGCGACCGGCTGGGCGGAGGCATTGTAGAGCTCGATGAAATCGTGATCGACACGGAAAGAGATGCGGCCAGCCCATTCGTTAATCTTGACGGAGTTGATCGCGCCGAGGGCGGTGGCGCTGCCATTGGCGGCGGCGGGCGTGGGCGTGGTGAGCGCCCAGGTGCCCCCGCTCGTGCCGGTGCGGGCAATGGAATAGTCCGGTATTTGAAATCCGAATACAATCGAATCGAGCAGCGTGCCGCCCGCGGCGGTGGTGTCGTAGAGTGCGACGGTGTCGCCTTCGGCGTCGAGCGAGAAGCCGCTGTGCAAGCCGGGCGCGGTCGTATCGGTGTCGGCGTAGACGACGAGGTAGCCACCGGCGGCGATGCTGGTGCCGCTGGGGAAAACGTACT
Source organism: Opitutaceae bacterium (assembly GCA_965227745.1). Taxonomy (GTDB): domain Bacteria; phylum Verrucomicrobiota; class Verrucomicrobiia; order Opitutales; family Opitutaceae; genus GAS368. The sequence continues at coordinate 4,423,831 of OZ245769.1, forward strand.
TGCGCGGTGTGGTCGTGTCGTCGCTCAGGCTTTTCCCAGTGAGATCGATGGCGGTGGTGCCGGAGTTGTAGAGCTCGATGATGTCGGGGAAGGTCGAGCCATTGGCGATCTTGGTGTTGCTGGCGAGGACTTCATTGAGGCGCAGCGTGGGCGTGCTCGTCGCGGCGAGCGTGGCGGTGCTCGTGCCGGCGGTGGGCGTGATTTTCGCGGCACCGATGAGGCCGAGGAGATACGTCTGGCGCTGCGTCATGAACGTCTTGATCGACGTACGGTAAGAGGCGGGTGTCCACGCGAGGTGGCTGTCGACAAATTGGTAGAAAGGCGGATTCGCGTTCGACGAAGTGTCGGCGTCGAAGACGGTACCGAAGAGTTCGCGGATCGCGGTGAGGTACTTGGCGCGGAACGCCGCATTGCCTGCGCGCGTGCTGTCGCCGAGGAGCGGTTGGAGGGGCTTCATCGCGGTGTCGGCGAAGCCGGTGGCGGCACCGACTTCGGTGGAATCGTAGAGGCCCTTGGCGGTGGCGGTCGTGGTGTTCTCACCGAGGCCGAAGGTCGTATCCATGTCGTGCGGGATCGGCATCATGCGCGGACCGGAGCCCAGGTTGACGAAGGCGGCGGCATAGTCGTCGTCTTCGCCGGTGGAGAGATTTTCCTCGGCGTTGGGCATGATCGTCATGACCGCGAGGAAGCGCGCGAGGTAATCGAGATCGGCGACGGTGGAGAGCGTGGTCGTCTCGGCATCGGTGAAGGCTGCGCCGGTCCACGTGCCATTGCTCACGGAGGTGGTGGTGCCGCCGGTGAAGTGCGAGGCGGCGGTGGCCATCCACACTTTGGAGAAATTCATCACATCGGACCAGTCATTGGCCGCGGAGTTGTTCTGCTTCGACCAGCCGCTGTACGTGAGGTCGGGATTGGTGGGAGCGGTGGCGCTGTACGCCCAGCCGGTGACGGAGACCTTGCGATAGATCTGGGCGTCGACCGCGAGGGGGAAGTGGTTGTCGAGGTAGTCGCCGTTGATTTCCTCGACGCGAACGAGTTGGCCGTAGTCGGCGGTGCTGCCGGTAGTGACGGCGTACTCGACGCCATTGCGGCGGACCTCGATGGCGGCGGCATCGGCGGCGATGATGCCGGCGGCGCGCATCGCGCGATGCGCGAGGAGTTGCACGGGAGCGCCGCGCGGATTGATGAGGAAATCGCTGATGCCGCCCCAGCGATTATCGGTGGGCAGCGAGATGCGCAGCGGCTTGATGGTGTAGTTGCGGCTGCTGTTGCCGCGCACGCGCATCGAGGAGAGATAACGAATGGTGGTGTCGTCACCGGTGGAGGCCACGAGGGTGAAATTAAACTGGCGGTCGCCGATGCTGCCGCCACCCCCGCCGCCGCCGCCGATACCGCCGCCACCGGTGGTGGTGCCGCCGGTGTAGGTGACGAACGCGGCGTTTTCCGCGCCGGTGAGAATAAGGCGATACGACGGGGCGGGGCCGGCGATGACTTCGTTGTCCACTTGGTAAACCGCGTTGGCGTTTTGGCCTTCGCTCGTCGGCGCGGGCCACGTGCGGATGAGCGTGCCGTCGGTCGCGGAAATGTAGAATTCCACGATCGTCTTGTCGGCCATCGCGGCGAGCGTGGCGGTGTAGGTGCCGGTGCCGTCGTTAACCATCGCAGCGGTTTGAAACGCGCCGGGCGACGAGGTGGTGGCGACGCGCCAGTAGAGCGTGGCGACGAGCGCGGTGGATGTGCTGGCGAGTTCGTCGGTGAGATTGGCGGTGATGACGACGGGGTCGGTGCTCTTGGGCACGGCGGGCGCGTGCTTCACGCCGGTGATGAGCGGAGCGACATTGGTGGAGCGGAGGGAATTGGCCGCGCCGGGCGTGCCGCCGGCGGCGGTGGACGAGCCCCAGTTTTGGCCGGTGTTTTTCGAGAGCGTCGGGTTGCGCTTTTCGAGGGAGGAGCCCGCGCTATCGGCGGCGCTCACCCACGACCAGCCGCCGAGGGAATCGCGCGTGCGCGTGGCCCAGTCGCCTTCATTGGCGTAATCGACGGCGTCGACGGTGGTCCACGTGCCGGAGGTCGAGCCGGGCTGGGAGAGCGTGATGGTCTCGCCCTTGTTGGCGAGGGTCGCGCCGGTTTTCCACGGGCCGAAAACATTCGCGGCGGCGGCGGTGGCGCTTGCGGCTTTCAGGGCGGTGGGATTGGACGCGACGACGAGGTAGCCGCCAGCGGCGAGTGTGGTGCTCGCGGGAAAGGTGTAGTCGGCGCCCGTGGTGATGGCCCAGCCGGAGATGTCCACGGCGGTGGAGTCGGGATTGTAGATCTCGATGAATTCGAGGCTGGTGTTTTCCGGATACGTGGTGCCGGGCCGGTACATGATCTCATTGATCACGGGAGCGGCCATGGCGCGCATCGCGCAGAACAGCACGAGCACCAAAAATACGTGCAGGCAAAGCGTGAGGAGGGAGCGGCGGACAAAAGGCATGGCAGGCATGAGGAATCTGGCGGGGTATGACTCCGGCCGCGGGGAATCGGTCGCTGGTTTGTGACGAATAGGTGACAAGGTGGGATGAAGTCGCCGGTTTTTGTCGCGAAGCAGCGTCACGCTGGTGGACCGAAGCCGTCAGGCACCAGGGCTTGCGCCAGACGACGCCTCAGCAAGAGTGGCGGTTTCTCTCTTTCGACCATCATGCCCTCGAAACCCATCCCTGGCTCCAGCGGCGACGTGCTGACCACCCTGCCCTCCGCCTATGTACCGCACCTCGCAACGGGCCTGCTGCACCTGCCGCGCTTTCTCGCGAAATGTAAGTATGTGAAGGCCCATGGCGCCCTGCCGGCGAGCTACGCGAAGAACTACAAGCGTGGCTGCGACCGCTTCCTGTGCCAACACCTCGGCATCGACCCCATCGCCGTGGAGAAAATCGTGCACGAGTCGTCGACCGATGAGGAGATCGAGGCGAAGCTCAAGCAACTGCTCCCGGCGGACCTCCGCGTGGCGCAGTGGAATCGGCGCTACGTGCAGATGGGTATGACGGAAGCGGGCCGGGAATTCATCGCCCAAGCCCTGACCGCGATGGGCTGCGCCGACCGCGTGGAGGAGATCAAGAGCGTGCCCGATCTCATGGAATTTGACGAGGGGCGGATCGAGTAAGCAGTTTTAAATCAACGGGAAACAGGAAGCGCGCGAAGGGCCTGCGCAAAAAAAGCGGCAGGTGTTGCCTTGCCGACTTAGTTCGGGATGGTTTTAAAGTTCGTTCGCTCCGTCTCATGATCAAAGGCCAAAAAGTCGTCTGCATTAACGACACCTTCACTCCCACCATCCTCGCGCTCTACAAGCAGCTGCCGGTGAAGGATAATATCTACACGATTCGCGAGGTGTTCCTCGGCCGCGAAAAGATCGTCAAGGGCGGCGACTCGGCGACGGTGGGCCTCCTCCTTGAGGAGCTGACGAATCCCAAAGACCCCTTTCACCAAGGCCAGCAAGAGCTCGGGTTTTCCTCGGAACGCTTCGCGCCGCTTGAGGAGCTGCCGGACGAGAAAGTCGAGGAAGAGGAAGAAGTCGGCGCCGGGGCCGGGGTCGGCATCCCGGCGTGGAGTCCGGGTTGACCTGGCGTGCGGCGAGAAAATTTGGCCGCCGGTAGTATTATCACCTGATCTACGGCTCGCACTGGCCGTGGGACGGTCTAAGCTTGGGCTATGAAACTGTCGCTTTATCCATTGGTGGGCCTGCGGCTTGTGGGTCTGTGCGTCCTTGTGACCGGGCTTGAATTGACGACCCGGGGAGCGCAGGAGCCGGCCAACTCGGGGCCGCAGCTTTTGTCGACGAATGGCGGGAAACCGAGCGGCGCTTATTACAACCGTCACGACCTCGAAGTTGCCGCCAAGAATGGCGACGCCAAGGCGAAGGCTGATCTGGGGGAGATCCTGCTCCGCGGGGATGGCTCGGGTTCGGCCTTGGATGTCGCGGGCGGGCTCAAACTCCTCGACGAAGCCGCGCGCGCGGGCCAGGCGGCGGCGGCGTTTCGCGTCGGCATGACATTGCTCGACGAAGACCTGATGGCCAAAGCCGAGCCGGAGCGGGCGTTGGCGTATTTACGCGCGGCGGCCGCGGGCGGCTACCCGGAGGCGTTTCATAATGTCGGCGTCGCGTACTCGACGGGACGCGGCACGAAGAAGGATTACCCCGAGGCGCTGGCGTGGTTTATTTTGGCGGGCAAGCGTAAGACGGGCGGGACGGTGGAGCAGGATCTGCGCAGATATCTAAAGAGCGTGCGCCGCCTCGAGTATATCGACGCGGGTGAGCGACGTGCTCCGCTGCTGGAAAAGGAACTCGCGCAGACGACGGTGGCAAAGATGCTGCCGCCCGCAGCGCCGTTTAATGTAAAAGGACAACCGGCGGCCGCGACGCCGAGTGGCGGAAGTGCGGTGGGAGGTGGAGTAAAGATTGGCGCGGTCTCGGTGCGGGACGAAGCGCCCTCGTTGACGCCGCCTGCCCTGCCGGTCCCCGGGATTTCACCGACGACACCCGGGGCGGCGACCGAACCGAGCGCGGGGCCGTTTGTGAAGCTCTACGGCCCGACCGGGAAATTGTTTTACTATTCCAGCGTCGCGGACGTGGAGCGGGAGGCGGCGCAGGGCAAAGCCGATGCGCTGGCGGTGCTCGGTCAAGTGCTGGCGGAGGGCAAGCTGGTGCCTGCAGACGCCAAGCGTGCCGCCGAGGTGCTCGCGCGCGGGGCCAAGGCGGGTAGCGCCGACGCCGCGCAAACCCTGGCCGATCTCTACACGAAGGGGCGTATCGATAAAGATGATACGCAAGCGTATATCTACACGCTGCAAGCGGCCAAAGGCGGGGTGTTGACGGCGACTTTCAATCTCGGGGCGATGTACGCGAATGGCCGCGGCACGCCGGTGAACTACGCCGAGGCGCTGACGTGGATGACCGTGGCGAAGTATTTCAATCGCGACCCGGGCTCGCTCGCGCAAATCCGCGACTACTTGAAGAAAACGAATCCGGATCAGATCGCGCCGGCGGAGAAGCGGGCGCAGGCGCACATCGCCGCGATCGAAAAGGTGCGCCGCGACATGGGGTTTTGATTTGCGTTTGCGGTCGGCGGCGCGAGGGCGGAGCGGCATAATATCCTGCTGAAGGCGCGTTTCTACTCATCCTTTGCCCATTGCGGCACGAGGAGGGTGGGGATTTAATCAGCGGTCCCCTTTTCGATCCACCATGACCGTCGCCGATTCCGCTTCCTCCTCGCCGGTCGCACCGGGCGCGAAGCGCGAGCCGCTTTTTTCGGTCCGAGATGTGGGCCGCGTTTATGGCGAGGGCACGGCGGCCGTCACGGCGCTGCGCGGAGTGGATTTCGAATTATACGCGGGCGAACTCATCGTGTTGCTCGGAGCTTCGGGCAGCGGTAAATCGACGCTGCTCAATCAACTCGGGGGCCTCGATTCGCCCTCGCACGGCACCCTGCTCTATCGCGGCTGGGATCTCGGAGGCGCGGATGAGGCGGGGCTGACGGAGTTTCGCCGCGACGCGGTGGGCTTCGTGTTTCAGGCGTACAATCTCATCCCGAGTCTCACGGCGCGGGAGAATGTGGCGCTCATCACCGAGATTTGCCGCAACCCGATGCGGCCGGAGGATGCGCTGGAACTCGTCGGTCTCGCCCCGCGCATGGATCACTTTCCCGCGCAACTCTCCGGCGGCGAGCAGCAGCGCGTGGCCATCGCGCGCGCCATCGCGAAACGGCCCGAGGTTTTGCTCTGCGACGAGCCCACCGGCGCGCTCGATGTAAACACGGGCATCACCGTGCTCGAGGCCATCGAACATATTAATCGCGAACTCGGGACGCTCGCCGTGATCATCACCCACAACGCCATTTTAGCCGACATGGCGGATCGCGTGTTCACGCTTTCCGATGGCCGTATCGTGAATGCGCGCGTGAATACCAAACGCGGCTCGGTTCGCGAGCTGGCGTGGTAGGAGCGCCTCGATGAGCCTGCTCGACCGCAAACTTCTCCGCGATTTACGCGCGCTGAAATCACAGGCGCTGGCCGTGGCGCTCGTGATGGCCTGCGGGCTCGCGATGATGATCGTGACGCGCTCGCTGATTCTTTCGCTGAGCACGACGCGCGATGCGTACTACGGGGAGCATCGATTTGCCGAGGTGTTTGCGCGCTTGAAGCGCGCGCCGAATGCGGTGCGCGATGAACTCGCGGCGATCCCCGGCGTGGCGGCCGTGCAAACGGGCATCGCGATCCAAGTCACGCTCGATGTGCCGGGTCTGCCGGAGCCGGCGGTGGGGTTGGTCAATTCCCTGCCGGAGCGCGGTGAGCCGGTGCTGAACGTACCGTACGTGCGCGCGGGGCGGCTGCCCCTCGGGCGGACGACGCGCGGGGAGATCGCGGTGGGCGAGGCGTTTGCCGATGCGCATCAACTCAAGCCAGGCGGCTCGATCTCGGCGATTCTCAATGGGGCGAAGCAGACCTTTAAGCTCTCGGGCATCGTGCTCTCGCCGGAATTTGTCTTCGAGGCGCCGCCGGGCGCGGCGTTGCCGGATAATAAAACCTACGGCGTTTTCTGGATGCCGTACAAGGAACTCGCCACGGCGTTTCAACTTTACGGCGCGTTTAACAATGTCGCGCTCACGCTCGCGCCGGGGGCCTCTGAGGGCGAAGTAATCGCAGCGGTCGACCGCGTGCTCGCGCCGTACGGCGCGCGCGGCGCGTACGGGCGCTCGAATCATCCGTCGCACCGGCGCGTGGATGACGAGATCCGCGTGCTGCAGGGATTGTCGGTCGCGTTCCCGCTGGTGTTTCTGAGCGTGGCGGCGTTCATGACCAATTCGGTGATGAGTCGGCAGATCGCGCTCCAGCGCGAGCAGATCGCGATGCTGAAGGCGTGCGGCTTCGGCAACGCGCAGGTGGGCTGGCACTATTTCAAATTCTCGCTGGCGATCGTGGCCGTGGGCGTGGTGATCGGCGCGGTGGGCGGAATCTTTCTCGGGCAGCGGCTGGTGGAGATGTACCATATTTTTTTCCGCTTCCCGCAGCTCGATTTTCAACTCGATACGCGCGTGCTGATCGCGGCGACCTTCGTGAGTGCGCTGGCGGCGTTTGCGGGCGTAGCTGGCGCGGTGCGGCGCGCGGTGAATTTGCCGCCCGCCGAGGCGATGCGCCCGGAGGCGCCGGCGAGTTTCCGGCCGGCGCTGGTGGAGCGGCTGGGTGGGAACCGATTTTTCACCGCGTCGTTTCGCATGGCGTTGCGCAATATCGAGCGGCGGCCGATTCGCAGCGGGTTGACGTGTCTCGCGCTCGCGTTGGCGACGGGGATTTTGATCGTCCCGAATTCGTTTCGCGACGGCATCAACTACGTCATCGATTTCCAATGGGACATCGTGCAGCGGCAGACGGTGACGCTCTCGCTCGTCGAGCCGGGACCGGCGCGGGCCATCGCGGATTTTCGCCACTTGCCGGGAGTGGAACTGGCGGAGCCATTTCGCTTCGTGCCGGTGGAGCTGCGCGCGGGGCCGGTATTCCGGCGGCTGAATCTACAAGGCCTGCCGGAGCACGGCACGCTGAGCCGGGTGATCGATGCGGAACCGCGGCAGTTTACCTTGCCGGCGCGAGGCATTGTGATCTCGGCGAAGCTCGCGGAAATTTTGCAGGTGAAGCCGGGTGACGATGTCACGGCGCGCGTGCTGGAGGGGCGCGAGCGCGAAGTGGCGATTCCGGTGGTGGGGCTCGCGGAGGATTTTGCGGGCATGGCGGCGTACATGGAGATTCACGCGCTCAATCGCCTGATGCTCGAGGGCGACTGCATCAGCGGGGCGCACCTCGTGGTGAATGCGGCGCAGTGGCCGGATTTTCTCCAAGCGGTGAAGAACACGCCGCGCGCCGCAGGCTGCGTGATCAAGAATTCTATCCGCGACGGCTTTCGCAAAACGACGGGCGAAAGCATCGGGCTGCTGCAAAAGATGTATATGATGTTCGCGATCATCGTCGCCTTTGGCATCATCTATAACAGCGCGCGCATCTCGCTCTCGGAGCGCGCGCGGGAATTGGCGACGCTGCGCGTGCTGGGCTTTAGTCGCAAGGAAGTGGGCGCTGTGCTCGTGGGCGAATTGGTGCTGCTCACCGTCGTGGCTTTGCCTCTCGGGCTGCTCATCGGCTCCGGTTTTGCGAAGGGCATTCTTTCCTCGGTGAATACGGAGACGGTGCGACTGCCGCTCGTGCTCACGACTTCGAACTATGCGTTCGCCGTGCTCGTCGTGGCCACGGCCTCGGCGCTGTCGGTGCTGTTCGCTTCGCGGAAAATCGCCGAAATCAATCTGGTGAGTGCGCTCAAGGCGCTGGATTGAGCGTATCACGATCATGAACTCATCTAAGATCACATGCGCCTATGCGCGGCTGGGGGTGGACGGCGACCTCCGGGCGCCGTCTTCAGGAGACTCGAATGCCGGTGTGATTTTCACCTTCGCCCTCCCGACGCCGCCCGGAGGTCGACGTCCACCGCCAGAGCAGCGATTTCACGCGCGGCGAAATTTTCGTCATTGCCTTCTACGTTCGCTCAACTGCGCCGATCGGAGACCGGCGCGCCCCCTGACTTTGTTATGAATGCCGCTTCCCAGCCCTCGCCCTTTGCCAAGAAAAAAGCCGCGCCTGCCTGGCGTCGGCGCCTGCCGCTGATCGGCGGCCTCGCACTCGTGGCGCTGATCGTCGTCGGGCTCTGGCCGCGCGCGGTCCCGGTGGAGGCCGGCACGGTGACGCGCGGGCCGCTCGTCGTGACCGTGGACGAAGAGGGCATGACACGGGTGAAGAATCGCTACTCCGTTTCAGCGCCCGTCGCGGGGCAATTGCGCCGCATCGACTGGAAGGCTGGCGCGGTGGTGGAGGCGGGCAAGACGGTGCTGGCTACGCTTGAGACGAGCGGGGCGGATTTTCTCGATGCACGCACGCAGGCGCAGGCGGAGGCGCGGGTGCGCGCGGCGGAGGCAAACCGCGACGCGGCCAAGGCGCAGCGCGAGCGCACCATCGCCTCGGCGAAAATGTTTACGGCCGACTTCGAGCGCTTGAAAAAACTCTTCGAGCAAAAGGTGCTTTCGCAGCAGGAGTATGAACTTTCGCAGATGCGCGCGACAACGACGGAGCAGGAACAGCGCGCGGCGGAGTTTGCGCTGAAGGTCGCGGAGTTTGAAGTGGAGCAGGCGCGGGCCGTCCTCTCTCGGGGTGCGGGTGGAGCGAGCGCGGCCGAGCCGCTGGTGATCACCTCGCCGGTGAGTGGGCGCATCCTGCGCGTGTTTCAAGAAAGTGCACGGGTGGTGCCGGGTGGATTTCCGCTGCTCGAAGTGGGCGATCCGACTGATCTCGAGGTACGCATCGAGGTGCTGTCGCGCGATGGCGTGGCGATCAAGCCCGGGGCTCGCGTGATGCTCGAGCAGTGGGGCGGGCCAGAGCCGCTCGCGGCGCGCGTACGGCTTGTGGAGCCCTCGGCCTTTACGAAGATCTCGGCGCTCGGCGTCGAGGAGCAGCGCGTGTATGTAATCGCGGATTTTACCGACCCGCTGGAGAAGCGCGCGACCCTCGGGGACAACTATCGCGTCGAGGCGCGCATCGTGGCCTGGGAGAGTGCCTCGGCGCTTCGCGCGCCGGCGGGCGCGCTGTTTCAGCGCGCGGGGTCGTGGCAGACTTTTGTAGTCGACGGTGGTCGCGCGAAATTGCGCGTGGTGAAGGCTGGCCGGGGCAATGGCGTGGAGACCGAAGTGCTAGAGGGATTGAGCGAGGGCACGAGGGTGGTCGTGTATCCAGGAGACAAAGTGGCGGATGGCACGCGCGTGACGGCGTTGAGCGTGGGAGGGCGGTGAAAGGAAGCTGATGGGAAGCTCCAAGGCCCCAAATAGCTAGAAGCTTCAATGGGCGGATAATTGTTTGATGCTTGAGGCTTGGAGTTTCACTGATGATTGGAATTTGGTCCTTGTGGATGCCGCGCGCGGTTTGACTTGAGGCGGCCGCGTGGGGAGCGTGGCGCTCGCTTTTCCTATGCCGCGCGCCGCCGATACCATTGCCGCTCTCGCCACCCCGGTGGGGACTTCCGCCATCGCGGTCACGCGTATCAGCGGACCGGATACGCGGCGGCTGGTGGCGGAGATTTTTACCGAGGCGGGGTCCGCCGGCTCCCCTCCCCTGCCCCGCGTGGCGGTGCATGCGGATTATCGCGATCGGGCGGGGCAGCTCGTCGACGACGTGCTGTTTACTTTTTTCCCGGGGCCGCGGTCGTACACCGGCGAGGATTCGCTGGAGGTGTCGTGTCACGGCAACCCATTTATCGCGCAGAAGATTCTCGAGGACCTGCTGGCGCGGGGCTGTCGGCCGGCCGAGGCGGGGGAATTTACGCAGCGGGCGTTCCTGAATGGGCAGATGGACCTCAGCCAGGCAGAGGCCGTAATGGACCTGATCCATGCGCGCAGTGAACGCGCGCTAGCCGCTGCCAACCAGCAGCTTAGAGGCGCTTTGGGGCGTAAAATGGAGGCGCTTATAGCTCGTTTATTGCAAGTTCTGGCCAGGGTAGAGGCGTATATCGACTTCCCGGACGAGGATTTGCCGGCCGAGGATAGGGGAATTGTGGCCGAAGAGCTCGTGCGCCTGACCCGGGAGACCGACCGATTGTTGGCGACGAGTCATTATGGCGAGCTGCTCCGGGATGGGATCAAGACCGTGATCGTCGGCGCGCCGAATGTCGGGAAGAGCAGTTTGCTGAATCGGCTGGTGGGCAGCGAGCGAGCGTTGGTAAGCCCGGAGCCGGGGACGACGCGGGACTTTATTGAGGAGCGGATCATCGTCGGGCCGCACTGTCTGCGGATCATCGACACGGCCGGACTCAACCCGTCCCCTGCCCCGCTGGAAAAGCTCGGAATGGATAAAACGCTGGAGCGCGCGGCAGAGGCCGATCTGTTTTTACTCGTCTATGATGCCACGATGCCGGCACCCGCGTTGGCGGCGGAAGTCGCGGCGCGGGCGACGGTGGATAATTCTATAATTATATTCAATAAGAGTGACTTAGGTGGAAACCCGGTCGCCTCCCCTGCCCTCGCAGGCTTTAAAACGGTGGCGATTTCGGCGCTCACGGGGTCGGGGTTGGAGGAGTTGACAGCGGAGATTGTACGGCGCGCGGACTCGTTTCAAAGGGAAGCGGGCAGCGAGCAGATCGCGATCAATTCGAGGCATGCGCACGCGCTTAGTCAGGCGCGGGAGTGCTTGGCGCAGGCGCAGGCCAAGGTGGCGTCGGAGGCACCGGTGGAGCTGCTGGCGAGTGATCTACGCGGGGTGCTGACGGCGTATGGGGAGATATCAGGCAAGGTGGATAATGAGCGGATGCTCGACGCGCTCTTCGCGACCTTCTGCATCGGCAAGTAGTGCCTCGTGCCGGTGCCTGCCGGCACGGGCGTTCTTTCTTTTCGGTTTGTGAATCTGCTTGGTCAGCGGACTTGAGTGGCGATGTCGAGGGAGGGGGGACTGGGTTGCCCGGCGGGGCGGGAGAGGCCAAGGCCCTGCCCTCTTCGCGGGCTTAGCGGGATAGGGCGGTCGGCGATGAAAATGGGTAGGGGCTTCGCCTTCGATCAAGTGGAGTACATGATTCGTGCCCCGCGCACTCCCCTACTCTATCTTGTTGGTTTAGGTCCCGGCTGTTGGTGAAAGAAGCGGATGCGAGTGCGCCGACCCGATTGTTATTGGTGGTTCGGTTTCGGGCAAACGCCCGCCTGCTGACGGCCTGCTTTGGTGGTGCACCTTTTCACAGGCGGCCCGCAGGGCGGCACGAGTTTCTTTGCCGTAGGTGACCCTGTTTCTAAACCCCTTGCCCTACCCGGTGGCCGGACGTAGGGTGGCGACCATTTTTTGAGGACTTTTTGCCATGTTTCATAACGGGATCATCTATGACGTAATCGTATGCGGGGCGGGCCATGCGGGCGTGGAGGCGGCCTTGGCCGCTTCACGCATGGGAGCCTCTACCCTGCTCCTGACGGGCAATATCGATACGATCGCCCAGATGAGCTGTAATCCCGCCATCGGCGGGCTGGCAAAGGGCCAGATGGTGCGGGAAATCGATGCACTAGGTGGCGAGATGGGCCTGAATACGGATGTGACGGGGATTCAGTTCCGCTTGCTCAATGAATCCAAGGGCCCGGCGGTGCAGTCGCCCCGGGCGCAGTGCGATAAAAAGGCTTACCAGTTTCGCCTGAAGCATACCCTCGAACTGCAGGTTAATCTGGAGATCTTTCAAGCGACCGTTACCGGGCTGATCTTTGAGGCCAGGAAAGTCGTGGGTTGCCGGACCAATCTCGATATCGAGTTTCGGGCCAAGACCGTGGTCGTGACGACCGGGACGTTTTTGCGCGGGTTGATGCACATCGGCCAGAATAAGAACGAGGGTGGCCGTTTAGGGGACTTTAGCGCCAAGACGCTCTCGGCTAGCTTTCTGGAGGCCGGAATCGAGCTCCGCCGGCTTAAGACGGGTACGCCGCCGCGTTTGCTGGGCCGGAGTCTGGATTTCACCAAGATGGAGGAGCAAAAAGGCGATGCGGTGCCTACGCTCTTTGCGTTCCACGACACCCGTGATCCCCAAGATATGTTCCACGTGGAACACACGGGGGAGCGGCGACTGGGATGGACGCCGGGTTGTGAACAAGTTTCGTGTTGGATGACCTACACCACGGACGAGACCGCGCGGCTCGTGCGGGAGAACCTGCACAAGTCGGCGATGTACAGCGGTGAGATAGAAGGCGTGGGGCCAAGGTATTGCCCAAGTATTGAGGACAAATTTGTGCGCTTTGCGGACAAGCCCCGGCACCTGCTTTTCCTCGAACCAGAGGGCAGGGCGACCAACGAATTTTATGTGAATGGGTTGTCAACAAGTCTGCCGTTCGACGTTCAGCTCCAGATGGTGCGGAGCATTCCGGGGCTCGAAAAGGCGCAGCTCCTGCGGCCGGCGTATGCGGTGGAGTACGACTTTGCGCCGCCGACCCAGCTCTTTGCGTCGCTGGAGTCGAAGAAGGTCGAGAACCTGTTCTTCGCCGGGCAGATCAATGGCACCTCGGGTTACGAGGAGGCGGCCGCCCAAGGCCTCGTCGCGGGCGTGAATGCGGTGAACAAGGTGAGGGGAGGGGCCCCGCTGATTCTCCAACGGCATGAAGCGTACATCGGGGTCCTCATCGACGATCTGGTGACCAAGGGGACGAATGAACCGTATCGGATGTTTACAAGCCGGGCGGAGCATCGGCTGCTGTTTAACCATGGCAGCGCGGAGGGGCGGCTGCTTCACCATGCCAAGGCGCAAGGGCTGATCTCGGCTAGCCGGGTGGGGCGCATCGAACAGAAACTCGCGGAGATTGAGCACTGGGTGAAGCTGCTGGAGACGGGCAAAACCAAGGGTGGGACGTGGGCGGAAGCGATCCGGCGAGGGCAGGGGAGCGAGGCACTGCCGGAGGACTTTATGAAAGCGCCGGTGGCGATCCGGGAGGAGGCGCACTACCGGGTGGCGTATCAGGGATATCTCGCTCGCGAGATGCGGCACGTCGAGAAGCTGGCGCAGATCGATAATATCCGCCTGCCGGCCGGATTGGACTATATGGCGGTACGCGGGCTCCGACGGGAAAGCGCGCTTAAGCTGACGGAAATGAAGCCGATGACCCTCGGGCAGGCGAGCCGCATCAGTGGTGTAAATCCCTCGGATGTAAGCGTTTTAATGATTATGTTGCAGGCGGGCAGAGGAGGGGAGTGAACGATTTTCGAGTCGCTTGCGGGGCGTGCGTCCGGCAGTGATAGCCCCCCTCACCTTCAAATTTTGAACCCTATTGTTCCACGTGGAAAACCCAGTCAGAACCGCTAACTACTTGGCTATGATGGAGAAGCGTCGTAATGACGTGCGGGAGCAACATGCCCGGATGCTGCCGTCGGGGTCGTGTTTTACGTGGGAGATCGGATGCGGGCACGGGCATTTTTTGACGGCCTATGCTCAGGCGCACCCAAAAGAGACCTGTATCGGCGTGGATATCGTGAGTGACCGGATCGAGCGCGCCGTGCGCAAGCGCGACCGGGCGAAGCTGGCTAACCTGCACTTTCTCCATGCGGACGCGCGGCTGTTTCTCGAGCAGTTGCCGGCGGACGTGACGTTTCAGCGGCTCTTCGTGCTTTTCCCCGATCCCTGGCCGAAGCTTCGGCACCACAAGCATCGGATCATGCAGCCGGAGTTCTTGACGGAGGCCGCCAGCCACGCAGCGCCGGGGGCGCGGCTCTACTTTCGGACAGATTTCCGGCCGTACTACGATGACACGAAACTCGTGTTTGCGGAGCACCCTCGGTGGGAAGTGATGGTCGATGACACCAAGCCGGGGACGGAAAGGTGGCCCTTTGAGTTCGAAACGGTCTTCCAGAGCCGGGCGGCGGAGGGGTATCATTCGCTGATCGCCCGGGTGCGGTAGGGCGGGGAAGGGGTGAATTGCTCTCTTAATAGAAGAGTAGCGGCCGAAAATGGCGTTCGTTTTTACGCACTCTGGTGCGGCTAAACGTCGAATAACGAGCGCCAGAGGGCCTTCGTTGCCGCCGAAATTTAACAAATAGCGGTCGTGCGCGGCGAATTTGACTCTCGTTAGAGGGGATAATGAAAAGTCCCGCTGTGCTTATTAGAAGGTCTGGCTACTGCGCGGGGCTTTTCGGGGGTTGACGCAGCCTCCCGAAACTGGCTCGTTCTTACCCTTTCTTTCCGTCGATCCGTTCACGCCGCCATGCACAGAGGTATCAAACTCTTCACTCTACTAAGCTCACTCGCACTCGCTGTCAGTGCGCGGGCGGAGGGCGTTTCGCCATCGGCGGCCCATCTCGTCGACTTCGGGAATGGCTGGGTCATTACTAATAGTATGGCGACCGGTTGGGTCGTCTCCTTGGTGATCATCATCGCGGTGCTGTTCGCTGTCGGTCGCCCGCAGGTTTTGCCCACGAAGCGTCAGGCCGTGTTCGAGTCGATCTTGGAAGCGCTGCGCGATTTGTTTGAGCCGATCGTCGGCAAGAAGGCTTTTCCGGCGGTGTTTCCGCTGCTGGTGACGCTGTTCATTTTCATTCTTGTGCAAAATTGGATGGGGCTGTTACCCGGGGTCGGCACCATCGGCAAGGGCCACGACGTGGATGGCCACTTTCATCTGACGAGTCCGTGGATTCGTCCGTTCACAGCGGATTTCAACAGCACCATCGCACTCGCGCTCGTTTCATTTGGCGCGTATCTCATCATCATCTTCAAGTACGCGGGCCCGAAGCTGATCTTCTTCGATCTCTTCGGTAACAAAGCCGACAAGAATGATACGCCCGGCTGGCTGTATCCTTTCCTGTCACTTGTTTTTCTCGCGGTCGGTTGTATCGAGGTATTCTCGATTGCGATCCGTCCCTTTACGCTTTCGGTGCGTCTCTTCGGCAACGTCTTCGGCGGTGAAAATCTCCTCCACGGCACGGGCTTCTTCCCGGTGTTTTATTTCATGGAGCTGCTGGTCGGCCTGATTCAGGCGACGGTCTTCACGCTGCTCTCGGCGGTTTACGTCGGCCTCATTTGTAACCACGGCGACGATCACGCCGAACACGACGACGGCCACGGCGCCAAGGCCCATCACTAAGAAACACTCTCCCGCTGGGAGCGTGCCCCGAGTGCGCACGGCGGAAAACCAAAACACAAAGAAAGACACACCAACATGAACCTCCTCATCGCTGCGACTGAAGTCGTTACGGCCCCCGCTGGCATCACCGGCAATATCGCTTCCGCATTCGGTCTCCTCGGCGCCGCCATCGGCGTCGGTCTCATCGGCACCAAGGCCGCTGAATCCGTGGGCCGCAATCCCGGCGCTTCCGGCAAGATCCTCGTCCAGGCCATCATCGGTATGGCGCTCGCCGAAGGTCTCGGTATCCTCGCGCTGTTCCTCGCCAAGTAAAAATCCCTTCTGAATCGGCGGCGCGTTGCGTCGTTCGCTCGCGCCGCCATTTTTTCTTTTCCTCCCATGCTGCCCATCCTCATCGCTGCTGTCGAAGCCGCAGGTCACACTGCTGAGCCCGGTATTGTCGAGAAGTTCGGTATCGAGCCGAAGTTCGTCGTGATGCAGGTGGTCAGCTTCCTGATTCTTTTCGCCGTCCTCTATTTCTTCGGCATCAAGCCTACCGTGGCGACGATGGAAGAGCGCAATGCCAAGATCGCCGCCGGTCTCAAGCATGCGGAAGAGACCCAGGTGCGCCTCACGGCTGCCGCGCAAGAGAGCGCGCAGATCGTGAAGAACGCGCAAGTCGAGGCGCAGCGCATCGTCGACGAGGCCCGCAAGGTCGCCAAGGAATTTGCCGACAAGCAGCAGGCCGAGGCGATCGCGAATGCAAATGGTCTGATCGCCAAGGCCAAGCAGTCGAACGAACTCGAGTACAAGAAAATGCTCGAGCAGGCCCGCAGCGAAATCACCCGCCTCGTCGTTGCCACGACGGAACGCGTGCTCGCCAAGAAATTGTCGGACGCGGATCGCGCCGCGTACAACGACACCGCCGCCCGCGAGCTCACCTCGGTCTGAGGTCCGCGCTCATCCCTCCCTTAATTTCCTTTCCGTAGATGGCCGCCTCCAAACAGACCAAGCTCCTCGCCAAGCAGCTCTTCAAGTTGAGCGTCGTCAATGGCGTCGTCTCGCCTGAGCAGGTGACGGGCGTGCTCGGTTGGATCGAGAAGACCCAGCCGTCGCAGAGCATCGCTTTGCTCAAGGCCTATCACCACCGCATCGAGACGGAGCTCGCGAAATCGCGCGCCGTCGTCGAGCACGCGGGCCCGGTGACCGATGCCACGCTGAAGCAGATCGAGACGGCGATGGCCCAGAAATATTCGCGCCCCGTCACGGCGGTCGCGAAGCCGACGCCATCGCTGCTCGCCGGTTTGCGGGTGCGCATCGGTTCCGATGTGTACGAGTCCTCCGTGTCCGGCCAGCTCGCGAACCTTTCCGTCTAACCCCTCCTTTTTTCTCCTCACGTTTTTTAGTCACGCGCCATGAGCAACGTCATCGAACAAATTGAACAGCAGATCGCCAAGCTTTCGAACAAGGCGGTCAAGAAGAACACGGGTGTCATTCGCACCGTCGCCGATGGCGTGGCCAAGATCGAAGGCCTCTCCGACGTGATGTACAACGAGATGGTGCAGTTCCCCGGCGGGACCATCGGCATCGCGCTCAACCTCGAAGAAGACGAGGTCGGTTGCGTCGTCCTCGGCGACGTCTCGAAGCTCAAGCAGGGCGACGAAGTCTCCACCACCGGCAAGCTCCTCTCCGTGCCCGTGGGCAAGGCGCTCCTCGGCCGCGTCGTCGACGCGCTCGGCCAGCCCATCGATGGCAAAGGCCCGATCGACTCCAAGGAGTCGTATCCGGTCGAGAAGATCGCTCCCGGCATCATGGTGCGCAAATCGGTCAACCAGCCGCTCTTCACCGGCATCATGGCGATCGACTCCATGATCCCGATCGGTCGCGGCCAGCGCGAACTCATCATCGGTGACCGTGGTACCGGCAAGACGACGATCTGCATCGACACGATCATCAATCAGGCCCGCATCAACAAGGTCGGCCTCGCCTCGGGCGACAAGAGCTTCCGTCCCGTTTACTCCATCTACGTCGCCGTCGGCCAGAAGCAGTCGAACGTCGTCCGCACGATCTCGGCCCTCGAGCTCGCCGGTGCGCTCGAATACACCATCATCGTTGCCGCGACCGCAGCCGATAATCCCGCGAACCAATACATCGCTCCCTTCTCCGGTGCCGCCATCGGCGAGTGGTTCATGGAAAATGGCATGGATGCCCTGATCGTGTACGACGATCTCTCGAAGCACGCCGTCGCCTACCGCCAAATCTCGCTCATCCTCAAGCGCCCCTCGGGCCGTGAGGCGTATCCGGGCGATGTGTTCTATCTCCACTCCCGTCTCCTCGAGCGTGCCGCGCGCCTCGACGGCAAGGGCTCGCTCACGGCGCTGCCCGTCATCGAGACTCAGGCCGGCGACGTCTCGGCGTACATCCCGACGAACGTGATCTCCATCACCGATGGCCAGATCTTCCTCGAGACCGATCTTTTCAACCAAGGCATCCGCCCCGCGGTGTCCGTTGGTCTCTCCGTCTCGCGCGTCGGTTCCTCCGCGCAGATCAAGGTCACGAAGCAAGTCGGTGGTAAGCTGAAGGGTGAGCTCGCGCAGTTCCGCGAACTCGCGGCCTTCGCGCAGTTCGGCTCCGATCTCGATGCGAAGACCAAGGCCACGCTCGAGCGCGGCGCGCGCATCGTCGAGCTCTTCAAGCAGCCGCAGCTCAATCCCGTCTCGATCGAAGTCCAGGCGGCCGTGCTCTACGCGCTCCAGAAGAATTTCTTCGATTCCATCGAGGTGAAGCACATCGTTGCCGCGGCGAACTCCTTCAAGGACTACCTCACCTCGCGCAAGGACGCCCTCCTCACCAAGATTCGCACCGAAGCGAAGCTCACCGATCCCATCGAGGCCGACCTCAAGGCCGCCGCCACCGAGTGGAAGGCGACGTTCGCCGCCAAGTAATTTAAGAATTACGATTTACGAATTACGATTTGTTCGAGCCGACCCACGCAAACGATCCGCTGATCGCGCCGTCAGTTCGCCAAATCTAAAATCATAAATCTGAAATCGTAACTCCGCATGGCCTCACTTCGCGACATCCGCCGACGCATCAAGTCGGTTAAAAACACCCGCCAGATCACCAAGGCGATGGAATTGGTGGCGGCTTCGAAGATGAAGAAGGCGCAGCAGGCGGCCCTCGCGGGTCGTCCGTACGCCAACCTCATGGCCGACATGCTCGCCGCCCTCGCCGGTCGCGTGGAGAGCATTTTCGAGCACCCGTTCGTCGCGCCCCGCGCCGTAAAGACGCGCGGCATCATCGTCGTCACTTCGGACAAGGGTCTCTGCGGCCCGCTGAATGCGAACGTCTTCAAGCTCATCACCGAGGTGAAAACGCCGGCGAAGTACGCCGTGATCGGGCGCAAGGGCGCGCAGTTTCTCGCCCGTACGCATCGCGACATGGTGGCGGACTTCACCGTTTCCGATCGCGTGACGTTTGCCGAGGTGAAGCCCGTCGTGGAGTTCATGGTGAAGCTCTTTCAAGAGGGCACCGTTGACACGATCGAAGTCATTTATCCGCGTTACAAAAACACGCTCGTTCAGGAGCCGACCGTGCGTCCGTTACTCCCGCTGACGAACGTCCGTGAGTTCATCGCGCAAAATCGCACGGGTGGTGACGGCGTGAAGTTCACCGATGATCGCGACATGCTGTTCGAGCCGGATGTGAAATCTGTGCTCGAGGCGCTGCTCCCGTTTTACATCAACCGCTGGGTGCACCAAATGGTGCTCAGCGCGAAGGCTTCCGAGCACAGCGCCCGCATGGTCGCGATGAAGACCGCGAAGGACAATGCGACCAAGCTGATCGGCGATCTCAGTCTCGAATACAACAAGGCCCGTCAGGCCGGCATCACGCAGGAAATCCTCGAGATCGCCGCCGCCTCGTTTGCCACCACTTAAATTTTTTCATCAACCCCGCTCCTCTTTCCGTCATGAGCAATACAGGTAAAGTCGTCCAAGTCATCGGCGCCGTCGTCGACGTGCAGTTCGCCGCTAATTCAGCCCCGGCCATTTATCAGGCCCTCACCGTCGACTTCACCGTCTCCGGGAACAAGCAGTCGCTCACCCTCGAGGTGCAGCAGCACTTGGGCGAAGGGCTCGTGCGCGCCATCGCGATGTCGGCCACCGAGGGCCTCGTGCGCGGTATGGCTGTCGTGGATACGGGCGCGCCGATCTCCGTCCCCGTGGGCGAGGGCATCCTCGGCCGCATCTTCGACGTCACGGGCTCGCCCGTCGACGGCAAGGGCCCGGTGGTGCACACCAAGCGCTATCCGATTCACCGCGCCGCTCCCGCGCTCGCGGATCAGGACACCAAGGCACAGATCCTCGAGACCGGCATCAAGGTCATCGATCTGATCTGCCCGTTCATCAAGGGCGGCAAGGCCGGTGCGTTCGGCGGTGCCGGCGTCGGCAAGACGGTCGTCATTCTCGAGCTCATCAACAACATCGCCAAGGGCCACGGTGGTTACTCCGTGTTCGCTGGCGTCGGTGAGCGTTCGCGTGAGGGCAACGATCTTTACCACGAAATGTCCGAGGCGGGCGTCATCGACCAGAAGGACCTCAGCAAGTCCAAGGTCGCGCTCGTGTACGGCCAGATGAACGAGCCCCCGGGTGCCCGTATGCGCGTCGCCCTCTCGGCGCTCGCGATGACCGAGTACTTCCGCGACGAGAAGAATCAGGACGTGCTCCTCTTCATCGATAACATCTTCCGCTTCTCGCAAGCCGGTTCCGAAGTGTCCGCCCTCCTCGGCCGCTCGCCGTCCGCGGTCGGTTACCAGCCGACGCTGTCGAACGAGATGGGCATCCTCCAGGAGCGCATCACCTCGACGAAGAAGGGCTCCATCACTTCCGTGCAGGCCGTGTACGTGCCCGCCGACGATTTGACCGACCCGGCCCCGGCGAACACCTTCGCCCACCTTGACTCCACGATCGTGTTGGAGCGCTCTATCGCCGAGCTCGGTATCTATCCGGCCGTCGATCCGCTCGCTTCCGTCTCGAAGGCCCTCCAGCCCGATATCGTCGGCGAGGAGCACTATAAAGTCGCCCGCGAAGTGCAGCGCGTCCTGCAGCGCTACAAGGATCTGCAGGATATCATCGCGATTCTCGGTCTCGACGAGCTTTCCCCCGAGGATAAGCAGACCGTGTACCGCGCCCGCAAGATCCAGCGCTTCCTCTCGCAGCCGTTCGAGGTTGCCGAAGTCTTCACCGGCACGCCCGGCAAGCGCGTGCAGGTCAAGGACACCGTTCGCGGCTTCAAGATGATCCTCGACGGTCAGCTCGACGACGTCGGCGAGACCGACTTCTACATGAAGGGTGGCATCGACGAAGTGCTCGCCGCCGCCGGCAAGAAGTAACCCGGGAGTAGCGAGCATCGAGTAGCAGTAGGTAGTATCCAAAAAACAAATACAGACACGCCCATCGCTACTCTTCAGTCTCTACTCGCTACCCACTACTCGCTACTTTCACCACCATGCCTCTCACGCTCGAAATCGTCACTCCGGAGGCGAAGGTCTATTCCGATTCCATCGACTCCGTCGTTATCCCGACGGTGCAGGGTGAGATCGGCGTCCTTCCCGGCCACATTCCGCTGCTCACGCAAGTCGAGCACGGGGAGCTCCGCGTCACCAAGGGCACGGAGACCAAGTGGCTCGCGGTCGGTAATGGCTTTGCCCAGATCGAAGGCGACACCGTCCGCGTGCTCGCGGAGTCCGCGATCACGGAAGAGAAGATCGATGAGAACGCCGTCGAAGCCGCGATGAAGCGCGCTGAAGACGAACTCAAGGCCGCCAAGGATATGGATCCGGCGCAGTACGAACACCTCCAAAACCTCGTGCGCTACAGCGGCGTCCAACTCGCCGTCAAGCGCCGCACCCGCTAAAAAATCTCTCGGGCCCGCTCGCGTTTTTCGTGATCGGGCCTTTTCCTTAAGTATCGGTTGAAACCGAGTCTCATCCTCGTTCGTCTTCCTGTTACGTGACCCCTTCACTCCTCGATCACCGCCTGCCGCTTTGTCAGCTTCCCGCTGGCGCGATGGGGCGTGTGTGTGAGCTGCACGGCGACGCGGCGTTTTGCCAGCGCGTGCGGGAGATGGGTTTCGGGGAATCGGCGTTTGTGACCAAGGTCTCCGGCACCACCACGATCCTCTGCCAGGTGAATGGCAATCGGATCGCGCTGAGCCACGGCGCGGCGAAGAATATCCTCGTCGAGCAAGTGGGCGGGCGACGCTAAGCGCTCCGCGCATGTCTTCCGCTGTGATCAAGCTCACCCAGCTAGCGATTGGCGCCTCCGCGATCGTGCGCGAAATGCCGAAAGTCGGGCCGGGCTTCGTCCGCCTCCGCGAGATGGGCCTGATCGTGGGCACGCGCGTGACGCTCGTGCGCATGGCCCCGCTGGGCGACCCGATGGAGCTCAAGGTCCGCGGCTATAATCTCACGCTTCGCAAATCGGAAGCCGAGCACGTGCTCGTCGAGCCTGCGGCCTGAGCCGCGCGACCTCTTCCCATGGCGCTCCCTTCGCACATCTCCGCCGGCGCGGCCGGGCCGAATTCCTCCCGCATGCCGGTGTATGCGCTCGTGGGAAATCCGAATTGCGGGAAGAGCACGCTCTTCAACGCGCTCACGGGCCTGAAGCAGAAAGTCGGAAATTATCCCGGCGTGACGGTGGAGAAGAAAATCGGCACGGCGTATTCGCAGCACGGCCAGCCCATCACCGTGATCGATTTGCCCGGCGCGTATTCACTGGCGGCGCGTTCGCCCGATGAGGCGGTGACGCGCGACGTGCTCCTTGGCCGCCGCGCCGATACGCCGCAGCCCGATCGCATCCTCTGCATCATCGATGCGACGAATCTCGAGCGAAACCTCTATCTCGTTCACCAGATTCTCGATCTCGGCCGCCCCGTGATTCTCGTGGTCAACATGATGGATCTCGCGACGGCCGCGGGGCTCAACATCCGCATTGCCCGCCTCGAGCACGAGCTCGGCATCCCGGTGATCGCGTGCGAAGCGGTGAATGGCAAAGGCCTCATCGACCTCAAGCTCGCGATGAGCCGCCCGGAGCTGCCGCTCGCGCGCCATGCGTGGGACGTGCCGGCGGCGATCTCGTCGGCCGTCGCGGAACTGCAGGCCTCGCTCGCGACCAATGATCGCAAGGCGCCCTTTATCGCGCGCGCCGAAGCACTGCTGCTCCTCACCGACCAGGATAGCGTGCGCGTCGCGGGCTCCACGCCGCTGCATGCGCGCACCGAGGAAATTTTACGCGGGTGGCAGAAGCGTTGGGAAGCGGAAGGGACCGACTGGGCGGGGACGCTGGTGAATTCCCGATACGAAGCCATCGGCCAAATCGCCGGTCAAGTCGTGCTCAGCTCGGGCGAGACGGGGCCGACGACATCGGATAAAATCGACGCCGTGGTGACGCATCCCATCTGGGGCTGGATCGTGCTGGGGTCGGTGATGACGCTGCTCTTCCTCAGCATTTTCACGTTTGCCGAGGCGCCGATGAATTGGATCGACGATCAGACGGCGGCCTTTTCGACCTGGGTGAAGCAATCGATGCCGAGCGGTGATCTTCGCGATCTCATCACGGCGGGCGTGATCGGTGGCGTGGGCGGCGTGATCAAATTTCTCCCGCAAATCCTGATCTTGTTTTTCTTCATCGGACTCCTCGAGAGCACGGGCTACATGGCACGCGCGGCCTTCATCATGGACCGCCTGATGAGCCGCGTGGGGCTGAACGGAAAAAGTTTTATCCCGCTGCTGAGTTCCTATGCGTGCGCGATCCCCGGGATCATGGCGACGCGCACCATCGAGGACCACAAGGACCGCCTCGTGACGATCCTCGTCGCTCCGCTCATGAGCTGCTCGGCGCGACTGCCGGTGTATCTGCTGATGATCGCGGCGCTGCTGCCGGGCGATCAGATGTCGGTGGGGGCGAAGGTCGGGCTCATGCTGCTGATGTATGCGCTCGGGACGTTTGGCGCGTTTGGCTTTGCGTGGCTCTTCAAGCGCACGCTGCTGAAGGGCGAGCCGCCGCTGATGATCATGGAGTTGCCGCCGTACCGCCTGCCGGGCGTGAAAGATGTCGCGCTGCAGATGATGGAGCGCGGTTGGATTTTCTTGCGCCGCGCGGGCACGGTGATCCTCGGCATCAGCATCGTGCTCTGGTTTCTCTCCGCGTACCCGAAGGCGCCCGCGGGCGCGAGCGAGCAGGAGCAACTCGCGCAGAGCTTTGCCGGCAAGGCGGGGCATCTCATCGAGCCGGTGATCAAACCGCTGGGCTTCGACTGGCAGATCGGCATCGGCCTCATCAGCTCGTTTGCGGCGCGCGAAGTCTTCGTTTCGACGATGGGCGTGGTCTTTAATGCAGAGGCGAAAGACGACGACACGAAGCCGCTGCGCGAGGCGATGGCGACTGCGAAGTGGCCCGACGGGCGCGCGCTCTTCACGCCGCTGGTGTGTCTGTCGCTGATGATCTTCTACGTCTTCGCGATGCAGTGCATGAGCACGATCGCGGTCGTGAAGCGCGAAACCAACGGCTGGAAATGGCCGATCTTCCAAACCGTCTACATGACTGGCACGGCGTGGGTTCTTAGCTTACTTGTGTTTCAGGTCGGCAGTGCCCTGGGGTACTGACGGCCGGGAATGACGAATGATTGAAATGACGAATACCGAATGACGAAGGTCAAAGTGAGGTAATGATCGCCGTAAATTTTTTTCGATGAACGCTGAACTTCAAACGATCGGGGCGCTGGCGGTGGTGGCGATTGCCGCCACGTGGCTGGTGCTGCGCGTGTTTTTGAAAAAGAAGAGCGCGAGCGGCTGCGGTGGGGAGTGCGGGTGTCCGTCGTCGGAGCTGAAGGCGCAGTTGAAGCGGTAGAAAAGGTAGGGCGGACTATCCTTAGTCCGCCGCCTCAGCGGTTACGAATGTCCCGGCGCGTTAGGGATAACGCGCCCTACCTCACAGCTTCACCTTTGCGAGGTAGATGTTGGTTTTGCCCTCGTGGCTGGAATAGTAGCTGACCCAGAGGAGGCCTTCGTGCCAGACGAGGCGGGGGTAGCTGGTGTCGCC
Organism: Opitutaceae bacterium; assembly: GCA_965227745.1. GTDB lineage: Bacteria > Verrucomicrobiota > Verrucomicrobiia > Opitutales > Opitutaceae > GAS368. The sequence goes on from OZ245769.1 coordinate 4,448,555, forward strand.
GCCGCTGGGCAGCGTGATGAGCGGCGTGAGCGTCGGGCCGTCGGAACTCGCGAGGATCGTGGAGGTTTTTCCTTTCGGGCCGGGGGTGGGGTAGAGGCGCGTGCCGACGATAGTGCGGTGATCGGGGAGCTCGAGGAAATCGGGGCCGCCGAGGCGGAGGTTGGTCTCGGTCCATTTCCACTCGGTGTAGGGGGCGGAGGCGGTGCCCCACCAGCCCATGAAGTTGCCGGCTTCGCGGCGCACGAGGGCGATCATGTCGCCCTTGGCGTTGAAGCGGAGGGTGGTTTCATTGGGGCGGTCGGGCACGGCGAGCTTGGTGACCTCGGTCCACGCGAGGCCATCGGTGCTCTTGAAGAGAAAGAGATCGGTGCTGCGGTAAGAGGTGCCGTACGCGATGCCGTCGTGCCAAGTGACGCGCCAGAGCCAGTCGCCCTCGGCGAGGATTTTTTGCGGGGCCGTCCACGTCTTGCCGTCGGTGGAGAAGCTCACGCGCGGTTGGCGGCCCTTGAGGGTCTTGGTGCCGAGATAGACCGAGCCGCCGCAGACGAGCATGAGGCGGCCATCGGGCGTCTCGGAGAATTTGGGGTCGCGAAGATCGACGTCTTTTTCGACGAGCGTAGCGGCGGATTCCCATTTTGCGCCATCGGGGGAAGTGATGATACGGATGAGGCCATCACCGCCGACGTGCGCCTCAGACTCGCGGAACGTGCACCACCACTGGCCGTGCCAGCGGACGAGATCAGTGAAAGCATTGTGGCCGCCAGCATCCCAGATTTTTTTGACCTCCACGATTTCGGCGGAGCGGAGCTGGGCCGCGACGGCGCAGAGGAGCGAGGTGGCGAGTAGGAGCCGGCGGGTGAATAAAAAAAGCGTTCGCATCGGGGGAGTGGGTAGGGGAGGGTAGGGACGCATCTTTCTCTGTCATCTGGCGGGCGGGGCAACAAGCCTCGCGTTGCCGGCTTGCCGGGGGCGGGTCGTTTCGTGTAACCTTTCGTTTACTTATACCATGGAAGTTCTCATCCGCGACAATGCCGAGGTTGGTTGCATCCTCGGCGCGAAGATCATCGCCAGTGTCGTCCGCGAAAAGCCGAACGCGGTGCTCGGGCTCGCGACGGGTCGCACGCCGCTGCGCCTGTACCAAGAGCTGATTCGCATCCATCGTGAGGAAGGGCTGGATTTCAGCAAGGTGACGACGTTCAACCTCGACGAGTACGTCGGCCTGCCGGGCGACCACGTGCAATCGTATCGCTATTTCATGACGGAAAATCTCTTCCGCCATATCAATATCGACCTCGCCAACACGCACGTGCCGAACGGCGTGGCGAAGGATCTCCACGCGGAGTGCCGCGGGTACGAAAAGAAGATCACCGAGGCGGGCGGCATCGACCTCCAGCTCCTCGGGCTCGGCCGCAACGGTCATATCGGCTTCAACGAGCCGACCGGTTCGCTGCGCTCGCGCACCTGGATCAAGATTCTCTCCGAGCAGACGCTGCGCGACAACAGCGCCGTGTTCGGATCCTTTGACGACATGCCAAAGCACGCGCTCACGATGGGCATCGGCACCATCCTCGACTCCCGCCGCTGCCTGCTGCTGGCTTTTGGCCCGGCAAAGGTGCGCGCCGTGGAGCACATGGTGGAAGGCCCGCTCTCCGCGATCTGCCCCGGCTCGGCGCTCCAAGAGCACCCGCGCGCGACGGTGATTCTCGATGAAAATTCCGCGGCCGGCCTGGCCTATGCGGACCACTACCGCTGGATCGACAAGCACAAGTTTGAGTGGCAGCGGACGAAGTGAGGCGGGGGCGGAAAGCTGAGAGCTTAGAGTCTAGAGCTGAGAGCCGATCCACGGAGACGGGGAGTTGCACGCGTACTCGAGCAGTGGATACGTCAGTTGAAGGGCGGGTGGAAATCCTGACGGTTAGCCCGGAGGTCGGACCCTACCCTCGGAGCCTTTGCGCAACTCTGAGGGTCAAATGAGTATGCGGAAACGTTGATCTCGGGCGTAAAGACCGGCCTACACCAAGGCCGGCTCGCGGCGCGACTTGGCGATCGGGAGGACGCCGACGGCGGCGATGAGGCAGAGGAGGCCGGCACCGATGAAGGCGGGGGCGTAGCTGCCAAAATTAGTGCGTAACACTCCGGCCGCGGTGGCGGCGAAGGCGGCCCCGATTTGGTGGCTCGCGCCGATCCAGCCGAAGACGATACTAGCTTTTTCGCGACCGAAGACCTCGCCCGTGAGGCGCACAGTGGGCGGCACGGTGGCGATCCAGTCGAGCCCGTAGAAGACGGCGAAGACGCCGAGACCGAGGGTGGGGCCTAGGAGGGCCTGGGGTAAAAACATCAGTGACAGGCCGCGCAGGCCATAGTATCCAAAAAGCAGATACCGGCAATTGTAGCGGTCGCTGAGCCAGCCGGAGGCGGTGGTGCCGACGAGGTCGAAGAGGCCCATGGCGGCGAGGAGGCCGGCGGTGCGGACCTCGGGGATGCCGCAGTCGAAGGCGGCGGGGATTAGATGCGTGCCGATGAGGCCGTTGGTGCTCGCGCCGCAGACGAAGAAGGAGCCGGCGAGGAGCCAGAAGTCGCGCACGCGCATGGCCTCGACGAGGGTGGCCAGGGCGCGCTTGGCGGGATTACCTGTTACGAGGGCGGGCTTGGCGGAGTCGTGCGCGCCCGTTTCGCCATAGGGGCGCTGGCCGACATCGCGCGGGTCGTCGCGCATGAAGAGCCAGATGATCGGCGCGACCACTAGCGTGGCGCTCGCAGCGATGAGCGGAGCGGCGCGCCAGTTTTCCTGCGTGGTGACGGCGGAGGCGAGGGCGGGCAAGAAGACGAGCTGGCCCGTGGCGGTGCTCGCGGTCAGCACGCCCATGACGAGGCCGCGGCGCTCGGTGAACCAGCGATTGGCGACGGCGGCGCCGAGGACGGTGGCGGCCATGCCGGAACCGGCGCCGACGATGAAGCCCCACAGGATGACGAAGTGCCAGTAGGCGGTCGCGAGGGTGGAGAGCCCGTAGCCGGTGGTGAGCAGGAGCATCGCGGCGACCATCGTGCGCCGCAGGCCGAAGCGCTGATAGAGCGCGGCGGCAAACGGGCCGATGAGGCCGTAAAGGAAGATATTGATCGAGATGATCGAGGAGACCTTGGCGCGGCTCCATTGAAACTCGTTACCGAACGGAAGGATCGTGACGCCGGGCGTGGCACGCGCGCCGGCGGCGGCGAGCAGGGTGACGAACGTCACGGCGGCCACGACCCACGCGTAGTGAAACTTTTTCGGCGCCGATGGAGGCGTGATGGCGGCGGCTGAGCTCATGAAACGGAGCACCAAGCTGCACAGAGGGCGCGCGCTCGCAAGGGGCGGGGGACTGTGCGGGTAGGATTAGCTGAGAGCTGAGAGTCTAGAGCTAAGAGCCGGAGGCGGAGCGGGACTGAGATGTTTTTGCCGCGGATGACGCGGATGGACGCGGATTTCGGAAAGACCTAAAGGTGTGAGGCGTTGGGGGGATCCTGCGGGGTAGGGTGCGGGCGGCGGTCACGGGCCGGGAGGCGCGGGCTACAACGAAGACGCAGATTAAATAAACTGTGGCGGCAAAAAAGAACCGGCGGATGCGGGTTGCGACCTCGCTGCAGTGGCTGAGACAGGGCGCAACTACGCACATCGCGGCGGGGGTGTAATTCGAACTGGCTGCGCCACGCGGTCGCAACGTAACCCGGCTAAGACTTTATTTAGAATGCTCTAAAATAAACCAATCGCGCGCTGAGTACGGCTGCGGCCTCTACCGGCTTCGCCGATTCGTGTCCCTGCGCCCAGCCTCGCCGGCTTCAGGGATAAAAAACCGCGCCTCCACCCGCGCTCGAGTCACGCCGCTTGTTTCTATATAGGGGAGTGAGTGGGACTGATCTTTACGCGTAAACCGCAGCTTCAGAAATCTCCTGTGAAACTCGCCCCTCGCGTCTCTGCCTGCGGGATTTTACTTTGCGCTGTCTGCGCCCCTTCTCCCTGATTGCTCCCCCCGTGCCTTCGCCCGTGCAAAACGCGAACATCTCGCGTCACCTCTCCTTGATGGCCGCGGCGCATCCGCAGCGCGCCGCGCTCAAGGTCCCGCGCGGGCGCACGGTGGCGGGCGAGATCGATTACCTCGCGCTGAGCTTCGCCGAACTCGAGGCGGAGGTCGATGCGTGGTGCGCACGGCTCACTAGCGCGGGCATCCGCCGCGGTGATCGCACGCTGCTCATGGTGCGCCAGGGGCTGCCGCTGATCGCGTCGGCCTTCGCGCTATTTCGGATCGGCGCTGTGCCCGTGGTGATCGACCCCGGCATGGGTTTTAAAAATTTCCTCGCGTGTGTCGCCCGCTCGCGGCCCCGCGCGCTCGTCGGCATCCCGGTCGCGCAGATCGTGAGTCGCTTGTGGCGGCCGACGTTCCGCAGCGTCGAAGTGCGCGTGACAGCCAGCGGCTCGCTTACTGCGCGGCTCAACTCAAATGGCGGAGGCGAAAAGAGGGAGGGAGCTTGGTCCGCGTCTCGTTTCGCGGTCGACTCGGCCGGCGATGAACTAGCCGCCATCCTCTTCACCAGCGGGTCGACTGGAAAACCCAAGGGCGTGTGTTACGAGCACGGGATGTTCGATGCGCAGGTGCGTCTCATCCGCGAGACTTACAACATTCAACCCGGTGAAATCGATCTGCCGCTGCTCCCAATCTTCGCGCTTTTCAATCCCGCGCTCGGCATGACCACCATCGTGCCGGAAATCGATCCGCGCCGCCCCGCCGAGGTCGACCCCGCGAAGATCGTGCAGGCGATCCAGCAGGAAAAGGTCACGAATTCCTTTGGCTCACCGACGCTGTGGCGAAAGATCGGCGAGTATTGCCGCACGCAAAATACGCCGCTGCCCACGCTGCGCCGCGTGCTCTGCGCGGGCGCGCCCGTGCCCGCCGATCTCTGGGAAAACTCGCGCGTGTTTCTCCCCCGGGGTCAGCTGCATAGTCCCTACGGCGCGACCGAAGCGCTGCCCGTCGCGAGCGTCTCCGCCGCCGAGATCGATCCCAGCTCCGTGCGCGGCGCCTGTGTCGGGCGACCCATCGCCGGCATCGACGTTCGCATCATTGTCATTTCCGACGATCCCATCGCCACCCTCGCCGACACCTGCGAAATGCCACGAGGTGAAATCGGCGAAATCATCGTCCGTGGCCCCGTCGTCACCAAAGAATACGACGCCCTCCCCGAAGCCACCGCCGCGGCCAAAATCGCCGACACGATTCCCTCGACCAACTCCGCTCGCCCTCCGTCATCCGCTCAGCAGTCCTCCGCTTCTGGCTCTCAACTCTCAACTCTCAACTCTCAACCCGCCGCCTCCGGCGCCATCTGGCACCGCATGGGTGACTGCGGCTACCTCGACGCAGACGGACGGCTCTGGTTTTGCGGGCGCAAAGCCGAGCGGGTCGAAACACCAGGCGGGACTGTCTTTACCGAGCCATGCGAGCAGGTATTTCGCGCCCACCCCCGCGTCAAGCGTTGTGCGATCGTGGCCATCGGCGAGCCGGGCACACAGCGCGCCGCGCTCGTCGTGGAGGCCGATATCACCGACTCCGATGAGGCGCGGCCCTTCGCTCGCGAGTTGCGCGCCCTTGCGTTGGAGCACGAGCATACCCAGGCCATCAAGGTCTACTATTTTCATCCCAAGTTTCCCGTCGACGTCCGTCACAACGCGAAGATTCACCGCCTCACCCTCGCCGCTTGGGCCCACACCGCCAAAGGCTACGAGGTCGACCCCAAGAAGTGAGGTCGCATTGGTCGGAGGTTGAGTGGGTTTCTGACACCGGCGTATCGGGACCTCCACATTGCACTCCAGTGGTCGAATCTCAATCTGCCTCGTAACCGCGAGCACGAGCGAGTCGACGAATGACCAAGCCGTATCCGCCCGCTCGTGCGCTGCCTTGATGGCCGACCTCCGAAACTGTGACAGGGGCTTTACGCCCCGACTCAGCGTCACTCGTCGTATAGCGAATGCTCAATAGGCAGTCAGCCACTCAAAGTTCTTGCGCCTACTGTGCCTTCTTGCGGCTGAAAAATTTGCGGCGCAACAGTTTGTTATCCCTCTCCCGTAACGCCGACCGCCAACCGCCCTCAATCTGGCATTTGAGATTTCACTGGAGCTTGGATGTTGGCCCTTGGAGCTTCCCGGCCCGGCTTAATCTCTCTATTCCGTACTCCGCGTGGCCAGCACCTCCCCACTTCCCTCCGCCTCCAGCGCTCCCTCCGGCTCGGCGCTCGTCACCGGCGGAACCGGCTTCCTCGGCCGCCGCCTCGTCGAGCGCCTGCTCGCCGCGGGCCGCTCCGTGACCGTGCTCGCCCGCCGGGCCGATCCGGCGCTCACCGCGCGCGGGGTCGGCTTCATTACCGCCTCGCTCGACGATGCCGCTGCCGTGAGCGCCGCCTGCGCAGGACACGCCACGGTGTTTCACACCGCCGCCAAAGTCGGCGTGTGGGGCCGCTATGACGATTTCTTCCGCACCAACGTCCTCGGCACTCGCGCCATCCTCGAGGGCTGCCGCGCGCACGGCGTGACGCGCCTCATCTACACCTCGACGCCCAGCGTCGTCTACAATGGCCAGTCGCTCGCCAACGCCGACGAGTCGCTCCCGCTTACGACCGCCTGCCCGAGCCCGTACCCCCTCACCAAAGCCATCGCCGAGCGCGAAGTCCTCGCGGCTAATTCCTCCACGCTCCGCACCGTCGCTCTGCGCCCGCATCTCATCTGGGGCGTCGGCGATCCGCATCTCGTGCCCCGCGTCCTCGCGCGCGCCCGCGCCGGCCGACTCCGCATCGTCGGTGACGGCAAAAACCAAGTCGACATGGTCCACGTCGAAAACGCCGTCGACGCCCACCTCGCCGCCGAGCGCGCCCTCGGCCACTTTTACGTATTAAGTGAAAGTAGAATCGGCCGCGCCGCCGGCCACGCCTACTTTATTACCAACGGCGAACCCATCGCGCTCTGGGCCTGGATCAACGCTCTGCTCACAGCGCTTGGCGAGCCGCCGATCAAAAAACACCTTTCCCTCTCTGCCGCGTCGTCAATCGGTGCCGTCTGCGAAACGCTCTGGCGCGTTTTGCCTCTACGCGGCGAGCCACCGATGACCCGCTTCATCGCCGCCGAACTGGCCAAAGATCACTGGTTCAACCTCGCCGCCGCCCGCCGCGATCTCGGCTACATCCCCCGCGTGACGATGGCCGCCGGCACAGCCGAACTCATCGCCTCGCTCCGCAAAAAGTAGCACCGGTATCCTTGCCAGCTCCGAGAGGCATCGTAGGTCACAGCATCGGTTCGGCTCCTAGCTCTAGCCTCTCAGCTCTAAGCTACTTTCCGCCCCGCTGCCGCACCGCCTCAAACAGCGTGATGATCGTCGCCATCGCGACATTCAGCGAATCCGCCTGCCCCGCCATCGGGATGCGCACCGGCGTGTCGCAATTCTTCAGCCAAAATTTACTCAACCCGTACTGTTCGCTGCCCATCACCACCGCGAGCGCCCCGCGCAGGTCGACATCGGAATAAATTTTTTCCGCAGCGGGCGTAGTCGCGACCATGCGCACATTCTTTTCGCGGAGCCACGCGTGGACGCGCGTGCTCTCCTCGACGACCAGCGGCACGGAAAAAAGCACGCCCGTCGAGGCGCGCACGACATTCGGGTTAAAAATATCCGTCACCGGGTCGCACACGATTACCGCATCGCAACCCGCCGCATCCGCACTGCGCAAAATCGTGCCGAGGTTGCCCGGCTTCTCGATGGCCTCGACCACGAGGTAAAACGGTTGCGCCTTCGCCGGCAGGTCCACGAGGGCCTTGCGCCACTGGGGCGCCACGGCGAGCAAGCCATCCGGCCGCTCGCGATAAGCGACCTTCGCAAAGGCCTCCTTCGTCAGCTCAAAGATCTGCGCACCCGCCGCGCGCGCCTGCTCGATCAGCGCGGGCTCGTTCTCCCCGAGAAACCACTCCGGTGAAAAATACAGCTCCGCCAGCGCCACGTTCTTCTCCAGGGCTCGCCGAATCTCGCGGTAGCCCTCGACGAGAAACACTCCTGCCTCATCGCGCGGACGCCGGTCGCGCAGCTTCACGAGCTGCTTCACACGCGGATTTTGGAGACTGGTGATCTTTTCGACAGGTTGGCCCACGGCACACACACGGAACACACAGAAAAGGCGGGGGCGAGAAAAAGGATTTTGTTCTTTTCTCCATTTCCGTGTGTTCTGTGTGTTCCGTGGGCAAAAAACAGAAATTCAACGACCTCCCGTTCGGTTATCACGAGGAGATCGAACTCGATATCTCCACCCTCACCAACCTCGGCTCCGGCTTGGGCCGCGTGGCCCTGCCCGGCGAGACCGAGGCCAAGTGGGTGGTCATGGTGCCCTTCACCCTGCCTGGTGAACGCGTGCGCGTGCGCGTTTTCCGCAATCAAAAGAATTTCTCCGAGGCCGACCTCGTCTCCGTCCTCACGCCTTCGCCCGCCCGCGTGGCCGCGCCGTGCCCGATCTTCGCCCGCTGCGGCGGCTGCCAGTATCAGCACCTCGCCTACGCCGAACAGCTCACGTGGAAACAGCGCCAGGTCGCCGAGCTCTTGAAGCACATGGCCGGCATCGAGTTTCCCGTCGCTCCCGTCGTACCTTCGCCCCGCGAATACGGCTACCGCTCGAAGATCACGCCGCACTTCAATCCCCCGCGCGATCCCGCCGTCCCGCCGCCCATCGGTTTCCTCCGCCAAGGCACGCGCTTCGACATCGTCGACGTCCCGCGCTGCATCATCGCGACGGATGCGATCAACGCCAAACTCCCCGAGGTCCGCGCGCGCGTCCACGCCCGCGCCGCCGCCGGCGAATACGAGCGCGCCTCCACGCTTCTCCTGCGCGAAGCCAGCGGCGTCGTCACTACCGACTACGACGCCATCATCACGGAAACGGTCAACACCACCCCTTCAACCACTGGTCCGGACTCTCAACTCTCATCTCTCAACTCTCAACTCAGCGCCGCGCCCGCGCCGCTAAAGCTCCGCTTTCTCGCCCGCGACTTCTTCCAGAACAATCCCTTCATCCTCCCCGCCTTCACCGGCTACGTCCGCCAGCAAGCCGCCGCGAGCGGCGCCCGCTACCTCGTCGACGCCTACTGCGGCAGCGGCCTCTTCGCCCTTACCGCCGCGCCGGCCTTTGCGCGGGTTGCTGGCATCGAGCTCAGCGAATCCTCCATCCGCTTCGCCCGCGAAAACGCCGCCGCCAATGGCATCACCAACGCCACCTTCGAGGCCGGCGACGCCGCCAAAATCTTCGCCGGTCTCCCCGAGTTGACGACGACCGAATATCCCCAGGCCTTTACGGCCGCCGAGACCGCCGTCATCATCGATCCCCCGCGCAAAGGCTGCGACGAAAACTTCCTCTCCCAGCTCTTCACCTACGGCCCCCGCACGGTCGTTTACGTGAGCTGCGACCCCGCGACCCAGATGCGCGACCTCCGCTTCTTCCTTTCCGCCGGCTACACCCTCACCGCCGCCCAGCCCTTCGACCTCTTCCCCCAGACGCGTCACCTTGAGTGCGTACTCACGCTCCAGCGCAACGCCGCTGCGTAGAACCCGGCGCTGACGTAACGAACTGGGGATTGCGCCGATTGCGGATTTTCACACCCTCCCGCGCATGCCCAGTTCCACTTCCACCCACCACTGGAATTTTTTTCGCACCGGCGGTCTCGATCAAGTCCTGCTCGCCACGACGGAAGACCTCCTCGCCCTCGACCAACTTGACCAAAAACTCTGGGTCGCGCTCAGCTGCCCGGTCAAGGGCCTTGAACTGGATGAGAAAACCCTCGCGCTGATCGACACCGATGGCGATGGCCGCATCCGCGTCCCCGAGTTGATCGCCGCCGTGAAATGGGTCGCCGCCCGCCTCGTCGATCCGTCCTCCGTCCTCCGCGGGCAAGCCACGCTCCCGCTCGCTGCGATCAAAACCGACAGCGCCGACGGCAAAGTCCTCCTCTCCTCCGCGAAACAAATCCTCATCAACCTCGGCAAAAAAGACGCCACCGAGATCGCCGTCGCCGAAGCCGCCGACACCGCGAAGATCTTTTCCGCCAGCCCGCTCAATGGCGACGGCGTCATTCCACCCGAGGCGACCGAAGACCCCGCGCTTCAAGCGCTCATCAAAGACATCATCGCCTGCTTCGGCGGCGCGCCCGATCGCACCGGCTCGGTTGGCACGACCGCGGAAAAAATCGAGACCTTCTTTACCGATCTCTCTGCCTACGTCGCCTGGGTTGAGAAAAGCTCCACCAAGGAAATCGCCATCCTCGGCGACGGCACCGACGCCGCCTGCGCCGCCTTGAAAGCCGTCCGCGCCAAGGTCGAAGATTATTTCGCCCGCACCCGCCTCGCCGCTTTCGACGTCCGCGCCCAAGCCGCGCTCAACCGCAGCGAGACCGAGTACCTCGCCATCGCCGCCAAGGATCTCACGATCACCGCCGACGAGGTCAGCGGCTTCCCCCTCGCGCGCGTCACCGCTCACTCGCCGCTCCCTTTGCTGGAAAACGTGAATCCCGCTTGGGCCGCCGCGCTTGCCACGCTCCACGCCAAGGCCGTCGCGCCCATCTACGGCGCCGCGAAGACGTCCCTCACTGCCGAGGAGTGGGCCGAGCTCAACGCGAAATTCGCCGCCTATGAAACGTGGCTCGGCGGCAAGGCCGGCAGCACCGTGGAAAAGCTCGGCCTCGCCCGCGTGAAAGAAATTCTCGCCGGCTCAGGCCGCGTCGCCCTCGCCGCCCTCGTCGCGCAGGACAAGGCCCTCGAGCCCGAGTTCAAAGCCATCAGCGACGTCGAGCGCCTCGTGCGCTACCACCGCGATCTCCGCACGCTGCTGCATAACTTCGTTAACTTCGCCGATTTCTACTCGCGTGACCGCTACGCCGTTTTCCAAGCCGGCACGCTCTTCCTCGACAGCCGCTCCACCGAGCTCTGCATCCGCGTCGACGGGCCCAATCCCCTCGCCGCGATGAGCAAGGCCTACATCGCCTACTGCACCCTCACGCGCAAGGGTAGCCCCACGATGATCATCGCCGCCTGCTTCACTCAGGGCGACAGCGACTACCTCTTCGTCGGCCGCCACGGCGTCTTCTACGACCGTGCGGGCAACGATTGGGACGCCGTCATCACCAGCATCGTCGATAATCCCATCAGCATCCGCCAGGCGTTCTGGTCCCCCTACAAAAAATTCCTCCGCTTCATCGAGGAGCAGGTCGCCAAGCGCGCCGCCGCCGCCGATGCCGAAGCCACCGGCAAACTCGCCGCCGCCGCCGAGAAAACCGCGCACGCCGACAAAGCCAAAGTCGAGCCCGCGAAGAAAATCGACGTCGGCGCCGTCGCCGCCATCGGTGTGGCCATCACCGGTGCGATCAGCGCACTCACCCTGATCCTCGGTTACGCCTTCGGCCTCAAGGCCTGGCAGTACCCCCTCGCGTTCCTCGGCATCATCTTCGTGATCTCCGGCCCCTCGATGGTCATCGCGTGGCTCAAACTCCGCCAGCGCACCGTCGGCCCCATCCTTGAGGGCAACGGCTGGGCGGTAAACGGCCGCGTGAAAATCAACATTCCCTTCGGCACCGCCCTCACTGCGGTCGCCAAGCTCCCGCCCGGCTCGCACCGCTCGCTCGAGGATCCCTACGAGGACAAGGAAGCCGCCAAACAGCGCCGCCAAGTCATCGCCCTCGTCGTTCTCCTTTTCCTCGTCGGCATCGCCTGGTGGGTCCGCTGGGACGCCCTCCAGCACAATCACCTCTACCTCTGGCAACTCGAAGAACGCTCCGCTTGGTCTAAACAACAAGAAGCCAAAGCCGCCGAAGCCGCCGCCGCTGCGACCGCAGCTGCCGCCGCCGCAAAAAAGTAAGCCGGCGCCGCCAAGGCTTCTGTATCCAAACTAAAGGTGCGCGTTGAATCGGCCGAAGCCGCTTCGCCCGTCGGGTAGCCCGCCTGCTCGCAGGCACTTCTCCGCCTGGGACCAGTTTTCACTGCGAGCAGCGCCCGCCAAGGCCCGTCTTAGGTAGCTCCCAATCCCGCCGCTCAGGACGCCAATTTACTCCTTCCGCCTCGCCTACCCCCAGCCTCCGAGAGTAGGGCCCGCCGTCCGGGCGGGCCTTCAGGACTCTCGCTACTCTCTAAGAGCGTACGAGATCCCTAAATTCCTACGCTCCACATCCGCGCTCTCGTTCATCCCGGCCACGCCTTCATCCGAACTTAGCGTCTTCGCGCTCAAGCCTCCCGTAAAATCCTGCCTTATTCTTCCGTGTGCTCCGCGTGTTCCGTGGGCAACTCCGTATCCGCGCCCATCCGCGTAATCCGCGGCCAAAAAAATCCCACGCCCCGCCTTTTTCCGAACTTCGCGCCTTCGCACCTTCGCGTTTAACCCTCCATCGTGGCTCGCCCACGCTGCGCGTCTCACTCCTCCTCAACCACGTAGTGACTCCCCTTGCTCCGCGGATTGAGCGAAGCCGCATGCACCACGAGCAACGCCGTCTGGATCGCATTGCGCAGCTCGATCAGCTCCTTCGTCACGCGACACCCGCGGTAAAAACTCTGAATCTCTTCGCGCAGCTCCAGCAAGATCCGCCGCGCCCGCGTCAGCCGCTTCGGTGAGCGCACGATCCCCGCGTAGTTCCACATCGTGTTTTGTACGAGCTGCATGTCCTGGCGGATAAGCACCGGGTCGGCCTCGCGCACCGGGCTCGCCCAGGGTCGCGGATCAGGCAAACGAAACTCCGCGTACGGCGACTTGATTTCCGCTATATCCGTGAGCGCCGCCGCCTTCGCGCTCGTCAGGCACTCCAGCAGCGACGTGCTCGCGAGCCGATTCGCCCCATGCAGTCCCGTGCACCCCGTCTCGCCGATCGCGGTGAGGTGAAACACATTCGTCCGCCCCGAGAGATCCGCATGCACGCCCCCGCACGCGAAGTGCGCCGCCGGCACCACCGGGATCGGCTCGTGCGTCACATCCACGCCAAACTCCACGCACCGCGCCGTCACGCCCGGGAAATGTTCGCGAATGAACTCCGGCTTCATCGCCGAGAGATCGAGAAACACACATGGTTCCCCGCTCGCCGTCAGCTCCTGGTGGATCGCCCGCGCCACCACATCGCGCGGCGCCAGTGAACCCAGCGGATGCACCGCATCCATGAAGCGCTGCCCGCGCCCATTCACCAACACCGCGCCCTCGCCGCGCAGTGCCTCGGTCACGAGAAAGCGCGGCGCATTCTTCTTAAAGAAGACCGTCGGGTGAAACTGCACGTACTCGAGATCGATCAAGCGCGCGCCCACGCGATACGCCATCGCCACGCCATGCCCCACGCTGCCGGGCTGGTTCGTCGAGTGTTGAAAAATCTGCCCCAGCCCGCCTGTCGCGAGCACCGTCTTCTTCGCCACGATCGCGCACACCTCACCTGTTGTCGTATCGAGCACATACGCCCCGAAACACGTGAGCCGCGCATACCGGTCCTGCGGCGAGTCCGTATTGTGCGACAGCGTGAGCAAATCCACCGCCGCGAATCCCGTGCGTCGCGTGATGCCCTTCGTCTCGTTCACCCGTTTCGCCACCGCCCCGAGGATCGCATGCCCCGTCATGTCTTTCGCATGAATGATCCGCCGCTCGCTGTGCCCGCCCTCGCGCGTAAAATCCAGCGCGCCCTTCGCATCGCGGTCGAAGCCCACGTGCAACTCATCGAGCAGCAGCTCCTTCACCGCCGTCGGTCCCTCGCGCACGAGCTGCTCCACCGCCGCCGGATTCGCCGTCCCATCGCTCGCATCCATGATGTCGCGCGCGAGCGACCCCGGGTCCGGCGCCGTATCGTAGATGATCCCGCCCTGCGCCCAATCGCTATTCGCCACCAGCGGCGCCCCGAGCGAAAGCAACTCCACCGCCAGCCCCGCCTTCGCCGCATGCAGCGCATACGCCGACCCCGCGAGCCCGGCGCCAATCACGAGACAATCCGTGCGAATGATATTCATCACGAACTTCGTTACTTCGCGCGCCCGCGCCCCGGCAAAATCGTCAAACTCAAATCCGCCGCCGGCGCCGAGTGCGTGAGCGCCCCCACGCTGATCACGTCCACGCCCGTGACCGCATAGTCCAGCAGCGTCTCGTAACGCACTCCACCCGACACCTCGACCACCGCCGCCCCGCCGATGATCGCGACCGCATTCCGAATCATCGCCGGTGCCATGTTATCGAGCAGAATCACTTCCGCGCCCGCGCGCACCGCCTCGCGCACTTCATCGAGCGTCTTCGCCTCGACCTCGATCTTCGCGAGATGCGGCGCGGCCGCGCGACACAGCTTCACGGCCTTCGTGAGCGACCCCGCCGCCGCGATATGGTTGTCCTTGATGAGCACGTGCTCCCCGAGCGACGAGCGATGGTTGAAACATCCGCCGCACCGCACCGCGTACTTTTCCAGCGCGCGAAATGCCGGCATCGTCTTCCGCGTATCCACAATCCTCACACCGCTGCCCTCCACCGCCGCCGCAAACTTACGCGACAGCGTCGCGATTCCCGAGAGCCGTTGGATAAAGTTCAGCGCCGTCCGCTCCGCCGTCAGCAGCGACCCCGTCGGCCCCACCACGCGCAACACCACCCCGCCCTTTTTCACGCGGTCCCCATCCGCCGCCACGAGCGTGACCTTCAGCGCCGGGTCTACGCGCGCAAACACCTGCGCCGCCACGTGCAACCCGCACACCACGAGGTCCTGTCCCGCCTCGATAAACGCCTTCGACGTATGCTTCGCCGGAAAAATCGCCCGGCTCGTGACATCGCCGAGCCCGGCATCTTCATCCAGCGCGAGATCGATCAAGTGGTCAGTGCGAGCATCAGTCATGGTGGGAGGTAGATTCTCACGCCGCGCCCCCGAATTGCCAAGCCGTTTGCACAAAAGAAAAAGGCGGCGAACCCAAGTCCGCCGCCCGTGTTAAGATTAATAGACGCCTGCACTGCCCCCGGTTGTCATTGCGAGGAGCGAAGCGACGAAGCAATCCATCTGAATCTCTCACGCGCGCTTCGCGCTCGGCTTCTTCCGACGTTCACCTACGCCGCATGCGGCACCTGCGCATCCGCGCCGCCCGTCGCACTCGCGACCGGCTTCGGCTCAATATAAAACGTCTCGTCCTGCTCGATCTTCACGCCGAGCACGCGCAGTGAAACGTCCTCGCCCTGGTCGTTCTCCAGAAATCCTTCCTTCCCATCCGCGAGCACCTTCGCTCGCGCGATCTCATACGAGACCTTGAGATAACTCGTGAGGTTATTCTCGCGAAACGCCGCCGTGGCCTTCTCCCACGTCCATTTCGAAAGCGTCTCCGTGCGCGGATTCCCATCGCGAAATCCGATGCGCGCCGTGCCGGCTTCGCAGCTCTTCGCGTCGGTCGGCAGCAGCTCGGCGCGATGCTCGACAGCGTAGAGTTTTACGAGCGCCGCGCGGGCTTTCGTCCGCTCGACCAGCGGTTTGAGCTTCTCTGCGTAGCGCCCCTTGATGCGTTCGATGTCACCCGCCTCCTCGGCCTTGAGTCGATCGATTTCGGTTTGAAGCAGGAGGACTTCGGAAGCGGCGGCGTCAAATTCGTCGCGCGAGGTGAGGGTGGGGGCGAGGATGCGGTTATTGGTTTTCATGGTGAGGATGATGTGGGTTGCTGCGTGTAGTTGGTTTTTGGTTACAAATTGAGGTTGGTTATAGAAAAAGGGGAGGGGCATGCGTTCAGGCTGCTGACTCCGCGAGCATGGCTTTCAATTCTTCTTGTAGCTGCAGCAGCGTCTCGCGGGGGAGTTCACGCATGAGGCGCGCGCGATCCTCTGCCGAAGTGAGGGAAAGGGTGATGTAGTCGCGATAGGCCTCGAGGGGCACGCGATACAGGGCGCGGATCGCCCCCTTGCCGCGCATGTCAGCCGCGTTCAGTTTGCCTTCGACGATGAGGTCGATGACGTGCTGCCCCGTGACGCCGAGCCGCTTCGCGACTTCATCCACCCGAAGCATTGTGCGTCCTGGAAAATCGATGGAGGGCAGGGCAAAGGTCTGTGCGGCTGTGGATTCAGTCGGAGGAAGCGTCGAGTTCCGACGCGCATCGGTTGTGGCGGATGGTTTGGTTGGCATAGTGACAAGCAGTGGTTGGAGGATTGCGGCCGGGGTGGTTTAGGGTTGCCATGCAACAGCTTTAGCTGTTGTTTCTGTTACAGAATTACAAATTAGATACAGAAAAAACAACAGGATGAGTACAGAATCACAAGAGGAAAATAGTGATTATCTCCAGGGTTTTGCCCTGCGTTTGCAGAACTGCGCGACCGTCAAGCGCTTGGAGCAGACAGATATTGCCGAGAGGCTGGGGGTGAGTCTTTCTCGAGTGGGAAACTGGTTTCAGGGGCGTAACTTTCCGCGCCGGTCCGAGCGGGCGCGCCTCGCGGAGGTGCTGGGCGTGACGGTCGATTTTCTCATTCATGGTCGCGCCGAAAACTACAGAATTACTCCAGCCGGAGTGGAGGAGGCTCGCGCTGAGTATGGCGGTGGCGCGGTGCGGGAGATTCCGGTGATCTCGTGGAGTCACGCTGGCTCAGCGGTGGCCTACGAGGAGATGCCGCGTCATTTCCGCGGCATGGTCTCAACCACAAGCACCGACCCCAAGGCTTTCGCCGTGACGGTCGAGGGCGACTCCATGGAGCCCAAGGTTTTTGCCGGCGACCGCGTCGTCTGCGAGCCGAGCCGTCCCCCCACCAACGGCAAACCCGTCGTCGCCAAGCACGAAAACGAAGAAGTTCAGCTCCGCATCTATCATCGCCTGCCCACGGGAAAAATTCGCCTGGCCCCGCTTAATCCAGTGTATCCAGTAATCGAATACGAGGCCCGCGAGTTCCGCTGGATCTACCCGGTGAAGCACTTGGTGCGCGATTTCTAGGTCACGGCGATGTCGGGCCGGCGCGATTCTACTGCTCTCGCCCGCTCGCCCTCCCGCGCCGTTTGGTAAGGCTGCCGCTCGTTGGCAGGCCGTCGCGCTCCCGCGTCCGTAACGCATCGCCTTGGCCGCGCCTCTCCTCGGGTAGGGTTCGACCTCCGGGCGAACCGTCAGGATGTCCAATTCTTCCTCCGGCTTCTTCTGCTCCCTTTCCACTGGGGCATTTTAAGTAAAGTTACAGCCGCGGTGGGTTGCGACCGTGTTTCGCAACAATTTCGAGCCACGCCCGCGCTTCGGCTGTGCGTAGTTGCGACGCACGGTCGCAACCCACCGCCGGCGATTCATTTTTTCAGCCACGGTTTAAATTAATCTGCTCTGGCGCATCACTAACGTGGCTCCGTCCTCCTGCCGCCGAGTCTTCGAGCTCCCTATGGCCATGGGCCACTCTGCTCCTCTTGTTATTGCGCCGAGCGCAGCGACGAAGCCATCCAGCTGTCTGCCTGCGGGGCGCTTCGCGCCTCCTCCTGTCGAAATAAATCACGTCTCGGATCGATCCTCATCGTCGCTGGGTCGGTCGCTTTTCTCCTCTGGGCTGCCTGCGAGGTATTTTGTATCCAAATAATAAATACAAATAGTCCAGGAAACGCGCTTCGCCGCATTTTTCTGCCGAATCCGTTTCGATTTTTTCCAAAAAAAACGCCGCCCGGCCCCGAAAACTCAAAAACTCCGTATTTTTTCCCAATACAGCCAATACAGCCAATGGGAACCATGACAGCCTCCCGCGTCTTTGATATTCTGTAGGCATCGTGACGCTGATTCCTTCTGAAGCACTCTCCTCCCGCTCTCCGCGAGCCGCCGCCCGCCGCGTTGCGCCCCTCACCCTCGCCGCGCTCGCGACCCTCTCTTTCACCGGCTGCACCCTCTGGCCCTCCACCTGGCGCCTCGGCGGTTCTCCTCTAGATAAGCAACAAGCCGCCGCCGCCCGCCTCACCGTCGCGCAAGACGCCGCGCTCCACCGCGCCCAAGCCGCCGTCCATCAAGCCAGCGCCGCCCTCAACGCCCTCCCCGCCACCAGCATCTCCCCGTCCCCGCGTCTCCCCCTCTCCGCGTCCACCCCCAATACCCCCACCACCCCCACCACCTCCGTCAACCCGTCCACCGCCGCCACCACCGCCACGCCCTCCGACCCCACCCGCCCGCTCGCCCTCGCCCGCGACTTCGTCGCCGAAGCCCGCGCGCTCCTCGATCAAGCCCGCGGCGCGCCCACCGCCGCCGAGGCTGCGCAATGGCAGGACCTCGTCACCGCCCTCCTCAGTGATCGCGCCGATATCCGCGCCCGCGCCGAACGCGAACGCACCGCCGCCGTGAGCGAGACCGCCCGCCTCGCCGAAAAACTCGCCGCCGCCACCGCCGCCGCCCAACGCGCCAATGACCACGCGCTCGCCTACGCCCGCGACCGCGAAGACCTCGCCGATTTCGCCGGCAAACTAAAGCTCGGCCTCTTTCTCCTCTTCGCGCTCGCCGCCCTGGGCTCCGTCCTCGCGGTTGCAGCGCGGTTGTTCCCCGGCCTCGGCGCGCTCGGCCTCGCGAGCCGCGTGATCGGCGGCGTCGTGGCGCCTGGCCTCGCCTACGCCGCCCACCGCGCCGAGGCCGGGCTGGCGGATGTGGGCGCCGGCCTGGCGCAACTCCGCCAGCTCGCCGGCCCCACCGCCGAGTCCCTCATCGAGCGCGCCATCGACCCCGCCGTCACCGACCCCCACCACCGCGCCCTCATCTCCGCCGGCGCCACCGCCGCCACACCTCTTTCTCGTTCTCTTAATCTTTCTCTTTCTCCCCAAGCCGCGCCCACGTCCACGCCCGAGCCCACGCCCACGTCCACCTCCATCTTCCCGCCCGCCCCCGCGTCGGCCTCCGAGCCCACCACCGCCTCCAACCCTCCGCCTCCCAACCTCTCCTCCTCTCCGCGTCTCCCCATCCCCGCGTCTCCCCTTCCGACCGCCACCGCCATCGCCACCTCCACCGCCGCACCCGCCGCCACTCCCGAACCCACCACCTGACGATGCCCCTCACCCATCTCCCCCGCCTCACCCACCTCCTCGACGTCGCGCAACTCTCCGTCCCCGCCGCCACCAGCGTCCCGGTCGCCGCGCCCACCGCGCCCTCCGTCGAAGCCGTCGGCCTCTTCGTCCTCATCGCCGTCATGCTCTCCCGCTGGCTCTGGGACTACAGCCGCCACCAACGCGAGACCGCCGCGCAATACGAGCCCCGCGCCCACCCGCCGCTCCACCAAACCTACGTCGCCCGCGACGACTTCGAAAAAATCCTCCACGTCGAGCGCACCGCCCTCGATCTCCTCCGCACCGAAACCAACACCGAGCTCAAACGCAGCGCCGCCCGCCGCGCCGAGATCTACGACGAACAGAAAGGGCAGGGGGAACGCCTCGCCCGCGTCGAGACCGAGACCCGCCAGCAAAGCGCCGACCTCACCGCCATCAAACACGACATCGCCGAACTCCACGATCGCATCGACGCCCTCCCGCAACGCCTCCTGACGCTCCTCCTCGACGCCCAAAAAGTCGCCGCAAAAAACTAACCCCACCCCCGCCCATCTCCTGCCGCCGGCCCGCGCCCACCAAATCTTTCTCTTTCCTCTTTCTCTTAATCTTTCTCCGTCTCCGTCCAAAAGCCCCTCCCACCTCCACCCCGCGCCTCGCCCTTCCCGCTCCGAGGGTAGGGTCCGACCTCCGGGCGGACCGTCAGGACATCGCCTAACCCCACATCCCCCGTATCCGATACTCAACTACAAAATCGCGCCTCCGCCTCTCCCTCTCCCTTCCTCCCTCTACCCCCGCATCTTCCTCTCCCCGCGTCTCCCCCTCTCCCCGTCTCCGCGTCCCCTCCGCCCGCCCCCTTTCACCGTCCCCCTCATCACCCCATCCGTCATCCCTCCTCGCTCCCACCGCCCATCCGCCCCACTACCCCCGTCCGCCGTCCACACCTCCTCCCTCCGACCTTAGCGCCTTCGCGTCTTCGCGCTTAACCCCTCCACCGTCCGCCTCCGTCCATCACTTCCGAATTCCTCCTCCGATGAAATCCCTCCATTTCGATCTCCTCCTCACCCTCCACGCCTCCGGCGAATTCGGCCTCCTCGCGCCCAATCTCGTCGACGATATGCGCCGCGGCCGCCACCGCAGCCTGACGCGCCCCGAGGTCGATGCCGCCCTCCGCGATCTCGCCGACCGCGCCTACGCCACGCTCTTCACCACCGATGCCGGCACCGCCCGCTGGCGCGCCACCGGACGCGGCACCTCCGCCCTCCGCGAGGAAGGTCTGCTCTAGTCAGCGACTCCTTCTCTTAATCTTTCTCTCAGCCCGAGCCCCGAGCGCCCCGCTCGCGCCCTCCGCCTCTGCGTGCCCAGTCGCCGCAGCTTCAAATGAAACCGCCCGCCCATTTCCCTCTCTCCCTGTCTCCGCGTCCCCCCGTCTCCGCGTCTCACGCCGAAACCGCACTGCTCCTCGCCGCTCTCCTCGGCCTCCTCACCGCCGCCGCCCTCCTCGTGCGCTTCACGACCGCGAATCCCCATCCGCACGCCACGTCCGCCGCTGTGCCCTCACTTTCCCGTCCGCCCCATTTTTCTCCTTTGTCCCTCTCCCTTTCCCACGCCGGCCCGGCATCCGGGCACACCACACTCGCTCCTCTTCAGGACGCCTGCCCCGTGGTCCGCGCCGCGCGTGGTCCCTTTCCGATGCGCGCCACCCTCCCGGCGCGATCGGCCAACCAGCCGGGCGGTGCTCTTCTTGTTCGGAGCGCCGTGTCCCACTCTCACGACGAAAGCGTGTCAGGCGTCCGCAGTGCGCCGACCGCTGCCGCCCGGCTGCGCAATTTCCCCGTCCCTCCCGCCTTCCTTTCCCGCTCTCCCTCATGAAACGCGCCACCGCCTCCCGCAAACCCAACGGCAATCCGCGCACGCTGCACAACCGCCTCACCGCCGCGCAGCGCGAGGAACTCAACACCTGGCTGGTCGATGAAAACCTCACCTACGCCAAGGCCGAGGCCCGCCTCCTCGAACGCTTCAACGTCAAGACGCACCACGACACGCTGAGCCGCTACTACACCTACCACGTCAACCCGTGGAAATACGCCCGCGCCCGGCAGCACGCGAACGATTTTGCCAAGCTCGCGAGTGGCAAATTCGACGAAGCCACCCTCAAGCGCGCGAGGCAGCTCGCCTTCGAGGCCCTCACCGATCGCGACCCCAATATCGCCGCCGCTCGCGGCCTCCTCAAAATCGTCGCCGACGCCTCCAAGCAAACCCTCGCCGAGCGCCGCCTCGCCTTCGACACCGATAAATTCCGCCAGTCCATCAAAGCCGACGCCGAAAAAGGCCTCGACGCCCTCTTCGCCGAACTCGAAGGCGACCCCGAAGCCCTCGCCCTCTTCGACCGCATGCGCAACCGCGTGATGCAAACCCTGGAAGAAGCCGCATGACCTCCCGCCGCGCCAGTCTCCCTCCCGCTCAAAACGTATCCAAAAAAAAGATACGTAGGAAACCCACGCCAGAATCTCAGCGGGTAGGGCCCGACCTCCGGGCGGGCCGTCAGGACGTCGACTCCACCGCACCCTCCCAAACCGCTCCCTCGTCTCCCGCCCCCATCGCTCCGCCTCTTTCTCTTTCTCTTAATCTTTCTCTTTCTCCCCACGCCACGCCCACGCCCACGCCCAACTCCGTCACGCCCTCCCACCCCCGCCCGAAAAAATCCACCCCCGCCCTCAACCACCTCCACCGCCGCCGCAACCCACCCCCCGCGATCCAGCTCCCCGCCAACGTGTCCACCTTCCGCCAATTCCTCCTCGCTGTCGCTCGCGTCCGCGTCCCCAGCGGCGCTGCCGCCGGCACCTATGCGCGCTACACCTTCGCCGGTCGCGCCGCCCTCGGGGAAATTGTCGACCTCATCGATCACGTCCTCGGCTCCACCACCGGCACCCCGCTCCGCGACGTCCGCCTCGCCCTCGCCGGCGGCGCCCAATTCGGCAAAACCACCCTTGAGCTCAATCTCGCCGCCTACGTCGCCGCCCTCCGCTTCCTCAATCCCATCGTCTTCCTCCCCGACGACAAACTCGCCGACGAAATCGTCGACGCCAAATTCCGTCCCGACGTCCTCGATCAGATCCCCTGGTTCGCGCAGATGACCCGCCTCGGCCGCGCGGTCAACAAATCCGGCAAAGCCGTTAACACCAAGGGCGCCTTCCTCGTCACCGATGGGAAACGCCAGTCCGTCGGCCTCTTCCGCGGCCTGCAAAAACCGCCCACCACCTTCACCGCCGATCTCGTGATCGAGGATGAGAAAGATGACATCAAGCGCGCCAACGCCAAGTTCATCTCCGGCCGCATGACCGCCTCCTCCCTCCGTTTCCACCTCGAGGTCGGCACGCAGCGCCTCCACGGCACCGGCCAGAATCTCGTCTGGAAAAACGGCAGCCAGGGCGTCGTCCTCCTCGCGTCGCACCAGACGTGGGCCGACACCGACCCCGACTCGTATCGAGTATTCCAATACGGCCACAAATACGTCGAGATCGTCCCGCCCGGCTTCATCAATCCCGAGGAGTCTTGGCCCCAGATCTGCCGCTGCGCCGTCACCGGCACGCCCCGCCTCGATGATCCCGTGCTCGGCTTCGAGGGCGATTTCCGCCGCGCCGGCTCCTCCGATGTCTGCGCCACCTTCGTCCCCGGCGGCGTTTACTACTACGCCCACCCCGAGACCGGCGAGCCCCTCGATTGCGAGCGCCCCCTCTGGCACCACCGCGCTCCTGCGCGCCTGCCCCAGCTCCAGTTCTCCTTCCGCATCGCGCAGATCGGCACGCCTGCCATCGATCTCGCGCAGATCGTCGCCCACTGGGTCCGCGCCGTCGCCGATCACGAGGAGATGATTACCTTCCGCTGCGATCGTCAGGCCCTCCCGAAGAGCGCCGCGCAGTCCCTCACGCCTGAGATTCTCTCCCGCGCCCGCGCCGTCGATGGCGGTTATTATTACGGTGCCTCGCGCCCCGGCCTCCCGCGCTACGCCGGCCTCGATATGGGCGATCGCTGCTGGTACGTCGTCCGCGAGAGTGCCGGCCCCGCCGATAAGCGCCTCGTCTACGCCGCGCAGCTCGCCCTCGGCGATGTCGTCGCCCGCGTCACCGCCCTGCAGGCGGCCAACGCCGTCTCGACCCTCTTCATCGATGAGCGCCCCGCCGTGAGCGAAGCCCGCACGCTCGCCCTCGTGCTCAATGGCCTCGGCGATCTCGCTCACTGGCCCGCCGTCGATTTCCGCTCGCGCTCCGCCTACGTCACGCTCCCCGGCGGACTCACGTGGGATGGCGCGCGCCAGCGCTGGCTCAATCTCCGCTGCGCCGTCGTCCGCTTCACGAAGCACCAGCTCGGCTCCGGCCTCGAGCAGGGCGCCGTCGAGTTCGTGGAAAACGGCATCACGAAATTCGTCCCCGTCATCGCGTGCAATCGCTTCGAGACCATCGACCGCGTCGTGCGCGAGCTCCTCACGCCCGCTGAAAATGTCGTCGAGGTCGTCCGCGATGCCGCCGGCCGCTCCGCCGTGCGCACCGAGCCCGCGCTGCGCCTCCCGCTCGCCGTCCCCGGCGCGCCCGCCGTCTTCGATGCCGTCGCCGCCCACTTCCTCGCCGGCTCCCAGCGCGCCAAGGATCCCGCCACCGGCGAACTCGGCGACTATCTCGACGGCATCGATAATCACTTCCTCTTCGCCGCCGGCTACAGCGCCCTCGCCGAAACCGTCGGGGCCACCGCGCCCGCCGCTCCCGCTTCCTTCGCCCGTGTCGAGGCCCTTGCTCGCCGCGACTCCCTTTCCACCTCCGGCGCGCTCGCCGCCGCCCACTCCCTCCTCTGATGTCCACTCTCGCTAAAACTCCGAAGCGTAAAACCGCCTCCCGCGTCGATGCCGCGCGCGTCCAGCAGGCCCTCCAGTCCACCGGCGCCTTCGTCCGCGGCCTCAATGCCGAATCCCTCGCCGCCGATCTCGATCAGTTCGCCCTCGGCTACCTGCGCGGCGCCGCTCTCCGTTTCCAGAAAATCCGTGAGCGCGACGACACCGTGCTCGCCGTCGCCGAAAAACGCGAACTCGAAGCCTCGCTCCTCGATTGGGAAATCCTCCCGCTCGACGACTCGCCCGAAGCCTCCTCGCACCAGCAGGCCCTCCGCGAATTCTACAACGGCCTCACCGCCACCCACGCCCTCGATCAGAATCAGCGCGGCGGCGTCGCCACCCTCATCCGCCAGATGATGCGCTCCGCCGGCGATAAATACGCCGTGCACGAAATCGTCTGGCAGCCCGCCGAGCACGGCCTCACCGCCGAGTTCCGCTACACGCCGCTCCACTTCTTCGAAAACACCACCGGCCGCCTCCGCTTCCTCGCCCAAGACAACGTCTACCCGGGCGAAGACCTCGAGCCCGGCGGCTGGATGGTCACCGTCGGCGCCGGCCTCATGACGGCCACCAGCATCGCCTACTTCTTCAAGACCCGCCCGCTCAAGGCCTGGCTCGTTTTCTGCGACAAGTTCGGCCAGCCCGGCCTCCACGGCGAGACCGCCGCGCCCCAGGGCACCCCCGAGTGGGAAAACTTCCGCTCCGCCCTCGCGCACTTCGCCGAGGATTGGGCCCTCGTCACCAGCCCTGGCACGAAGATCAATACCATCGAAGCCAGCGCCTCCGGCATCGCCCCGCACCAGGCCCTCGTCGACCGCATGGACCGCGGCATCGCCCGCATCTGGCGCGGCGCCGACCTCGGCACCCTCAGCTCCGACTCCGCCGCCGTCGGCTCCAATCCGCAATCGAGCGAGACCGATATCCTCTCCGCCGCCGACGCCCAGATCGTCAGCGAAACCCTCCAGCACTACGTCGACGCCTGGGTCATCCGCTACCGCTTCGGCACCACGCCCCGCGCCTACTTCAAGCTCCAGCCCAAGGTGAAGCTCGACCTCGAGCTCGAACTGAAAATCGACGAAGCCCTCATCAAATGGGGCATCCCCCGCTCGAAAAAAGACCTCCTCACCCGCTACGCCCGCCCCGAGCCCCGCCCCGAAGAAGCCCTCGCAACCACCCCCGCGCCTCCGGCTCTTTCTCTTTCCTCTTTATCTTAATCTTTCTCCCCGTCCGTCCCATCCGCCCATCCAGCTCAGTGAGTAGCGTCCGACCTCCGGTCGAACCGTCAGAACCTCCGCCCGCCATCCGCGCCTCGTATCCACTCTTACAATACCGACCGCCTGCCCTCTGCTCCCTGTCTTCTGTCTCCTGTCTCCCCGCGCCCATCCCTCCCACCCCCGCCACATGCCCACTTTCCACCCACCGCATCTCATCCGCCTCGCCAACGAATCTCCGCTCCCCGCCGGCCTAATCGCCATCGGATTCGCCAACGACCTCCCGCTTCCATCCGCCACCGCGCCTGCCGGCGCGGACGGCTGGGCCCTCATCCCCTACGGCGAATGGCCCCACGAGCAAGGCCTCCAACGCTTCGACCGCGCCGCCGCCGAGCAAATGGTCGCCTACTTCCGCAACGGCTGGAACACCCTCAAGCGCGCGATCAGCGGCCTCTCCATCTACCGCGGCCACCCCGACCTCGCCGCCGAGCTCCGCCCGCTCCTCGACCGCACCACCGACGAACACGAACGCACCGCCCTCACCACCCGCATCGCCTCCCTCGAGCAGCAATACGCCGACCACCGCGAATACGGCAGCATCGCCGACCTCGAAGTCCGCGACACCGGCCTCGCCCTCAAGCCCGTCCTCCTCCCCGCCGGCGTCGCCCTCGTCAACGACGAAGGCCTCACGAAATTCTCCCCCCACTGGCTCGCCGTCCCGCTCCCCCCCGAAAACGGCCGCCCCGTTTTTTCTCCCGTGCTCCTCCGCAGCATCGGCCTCACCGACCGCCCCAACATCGCCGGCACCTCCCTCATCAACACCCAACCCGCCACCACCACCACCACGTGGCCCACGCTCAACACCGCCGCAGCTCTCACCAACACGACCTCATCCCCGCCGCCGCCCACCTCTCCCAGTCTCCCCCTCTCCGCGTCTCCCCTTCCCCCCGTCCCCACCACCACCACGCCACCGCCCCCCTCAGCCACTCCCGCACCCCATACCCCCTCACTCTCACCCTCACCTTCACTCTCACTCCCGACACTCCCCGTGGACAAATCCCTCCTCCTCGCCCTCCTCGCCGCCCTCGGCCAAACCCTCCCCGCCGACGCCACCGACGAGCAACTCAACCAAGCCCTCGCCGCGGCCACGCCCACCGCCACCGCGCTCACCGCCCGCCTCGAGCCCGCCGCCCTCGCCAACGAGCAATCCGCCCGCACCACCGCCGAGACCCGCGCCACTGATCTCGCCGCGCAACTCGCCGCCGCGCAAATCGCGCTCGCCAACGTCCAGGCCGCGCAATCCGAAACGCTCCTCACCGCCGCCATCGCCACCGGCCGCATCACCGCCGCCAGCCGCCCCCTTTGGGCCGCCCGCCTCGCCCGCGATTTCGCCGCCGAGTCCGCCGCCCTCGCCAATGAAAAGCCCGCCGTGAAAACCACGCCGCGCACCGCCCACCTCGCCGCGCCATCCCCTGCGCTCACCGCCCGCGAGCAATTCACCGCCCTCGTCAACGACCGCGCCGCCCAAGGCGAAGACTACCAATCCGCCTGGCAATCCGTGAAACGCTCCGCCCGCGGCTCCGCTCTCTGGGACCAAATGCACCAGCCCGCGTAAACCAGTAGTTCCGAAGGTGGACGGCGACCTCCGGGCGCCGTCTTCAGGAGCCCCGCTCCCAAAAAATCATTCCATCACGGCGCCACACCGACGCCTCCAGCTACCGCTTCGCCCGTGTCCCACGTTGTGGGCGGGGTGCCCTCACCCCGCGAGTTATCACCTACCTCCGCACAAAAAAATATCCGTCCACGACCGGACCAAAAGCTTCCCAGCCTCCGCACCACCACCCACGCCGCCTTCGCCGCCCCCTCTTTCTCATTCCTCTTTATCTTAATCTTTCTCTCCCTCCGAAAAACACACGTATCCGAAACTCAACTACGCACCGAATCTCCCCGTACTCTCTCCCCATCTCCGCTTCTCCCTGCCTCCGCGTCATCGGCCCTCTTTCCGCCTCCCTCTCCCGCTTCCATCCCTTTCCCGTCCGTACCAAACCAAATCCAGAAACCACGTCATCATCGTTCTCATCCTCATGCACCTGATCCCGTCCCTCCTCTCCGCTCTCGCCCTCCTCGTCGCGACCGCGCTCCTCGCGAGCTGGTTCACCTCCCGCCCGCGCGGCCGTTCGCTCACCGCCCTCGCTAATGTCGGCGAAGGCTTCGCCCCCGCCCGCGCCACCTATCTCGCCGATGGCGCGATCACAGCCCGCGGCCTTCTGCTCAAGCTCGGCTCCGATTCGAGCCATGTCACCACCACCGGTGTGAGCGATATCCCGCTCGGCCTCGGCGGCGATGAGACGGCCGCCGCCGAAGAATCGATCCGCGTCGATCTCCTCGGTCTCCAGCGCGAAGGCAGCATCGGCGTCGCGAGCGGCAGCATCGCCGCCGGCGACCTCCTCGTCCCCGGCGCCACCGGCACCGTCCGTACGCTCCCTGGCACCAGCGGCACCTACTACATCATCGGCCGCGCTCGCAAAGCCGCGACCGACGGCACCCCCGTCGAACTCATCACCACCTTCCCCATTCAGCGCATCGTCCCCTGATAATCTTTCTCTTTCCTCTTTCTCGTAATCTTTCTCTCCGTCGGCTCACCCCCAGGGTGAAAATCAGAACCGACGGATAGAAATAAAGGGAGCCGAAGCGGGTAGGGAACCGACCGCCAATCATTCCCCTTAGGGCCACCGCCTACCCATCAATCGCCGTATCCAAACCAAACCTACAATCGACAAATCCTCCATCTCTCAACTCTCAACCCTCATCTCTCAACTCCTGTCTCATGTCCAAAAAATTCCTCCCTCTCCTCGCCACCGGCTTTGCCAACGAAGCCCGCGTCTTTGCCGACTCGCCCGATCTCCGCGCCGGCACCATCGCCCTTGCCAACGAGTCGCGCTTTAATTCCACGCATTACTCCGAAGCCCTCACCGGCTTCACCGTCGGCTACCGCGACCCGGAAAATCTCCTCGCCGCCGTCGATTACATCGCGCCGCCTGTCGCCGTGGGCCGCCGCTTCGAGTGGAAAAAGGCCGACAACTCCAAGGCCTTCCTCGCCGAGACCGACGATGAACGCGCCATCGGCGCCGGCTTCAGGCGCGTCGAGTACTCCGGCACCACGCAGCTCGGCAAGACCGTCAACCGCGGCCTCGTCTACGTCCTCGACACCGATGAGGACGGCGGCGCCACCTCCGAAGAGAGCATCGTCGCCATGCTCCAGCAGCGCATCATCCGCAACAAGTACCGCCGCGCGATGACCGCCCTCACCGCCATCGCCGCTGGTAATGGCGCGATCTTCTCGTCCGCCACCCAGCCCGACGAGCTGATGAAAACCGAGCTCGCCACCGCCCAGCTCGACTCCGGCATCTACCCGAATCGCGGCCTCATCGGCCTCGCCGCGTGGAATCTCCGCAGCGCCGCCTACGCCGCCCAGGACAAGGCCGGCGCCTTCTCCGGCCTCGTGCAAAAGCCCGCCGACGTCGCCGACCAGCTCATGCTCACCGACCTCCGCGTCGACAAGTCGCTCTACCAAAGCACCGCCACCGCCAAGACCCGCATCGTCTCCAGCAACTTCTTCGGCGTCGTCGCCAACGACGGCCTGATGAAGGACGACCCCTCCCACCTCAAGCAGTTCTACACGCCCGCCGCCGGTGGCCGCTGGCGCGTCTACCGCCGCGAAACGGGTCCCGGTGACAAGTTCATCGAGATCACGGTCGAGCACTACGAGAGCATCGTCGCCACCACCACCCTCGGCCTCGCCCGCCTGAATATCACCGCCAGCTAAAGCACCCATGCGGTGATTTCTCCAAGCCCTCCGCCCCGCGCGCGGAGGGCTTCCCAAAACTCACCGCCACCTCCGCTGCTCCATTCCTCCTCCGGGCCAGAGACCCAATCTTTCTCTTTCCTCTTTATCTTAATCTTTCTCTCCCTCCGAAAAAAGCGAGCCACCGCCCCACCGTCCCCATCCCCCAATCCGGCTCCGATGGTAGGGTCCGACCTCCGGGCGGACCGTCAGGACGTCCACCCACCTTCAGGCTCCGTATCCACCAATCAACTACCGACTACCCTCCGCTTCCGCCGATCGGCTCTCAGCCACCCGTCCGTTCTCTCAACTCTCACCTCTCAACTCTCAACTCAGAATGCCCTGGTCCTCCCTCACGCTCGCCCAACTCCAGCTCCGCAGCCTCCTCGGCATCGTCGAGACCATGCGCGCGGAAGCGCGCGCCCGCCGCCTGCCCGATCCCTGGCTCACCATCCCCGCGCAAATCACCAGCGAACTCCGCGGGAGCATCGCCTTCTCCGGCCGCTACCGCCTCGAGACCGATCCCGCGACACTGCCCGACTCGCTCCTCCTGATCGCGTGCAAAGCCGTCGTGCGCGAAATGAAAACCTCCCTCGGCGTCGCCCTCAGCGACGATGAGCGCGCCGACGCCACGCTCTACGAAGCCCGCCTCAAAGCCCTCCACCAGGGCGCGTGGCCCGTCGACGCCCCCGCCACTCCGCTCCCCACCGATCCCGTGCAAACGTCCACCGCTGCTGCCGAGCTCGCCAGCTCCACTCGTCGCCAGGCCACCACCACCACCCTCGGAGGCATTCTCTGATGAGCGTTGTTATCACCGTCGATCAGGTCACGCCCCTCCTCGCTGCCGTGAAATCGGCCGCCGAGTCGCGCGACCTCATCCTCGAGGGCGCCCGCGCCGTCGCTGCCGCCGTGCGCGAACACCTCTACGGCCTCGACGCTCAGCGCAGCCGCTCCGGGCTGCACTTCTACCGTCAGGCCGCGGAGCGCACCACGGCCGAAATCACCTCCGGTGGCGCTATCGTCACCATCGCCTACCTCGGCTTCCGCCAGCGCCTCCTCGGCGGCCCCATTAGCCCGCGCCACGCGCGCTTCCTCACCATTCCCGCCATCCCCGCCGCCCTCGGCACGCGCGCCCGCCAATGGTCCGGCCTCCGCGTCGGCCGCGCCTACGATCTGAAAAACGGAGCCATCCGCCTCGCCCTCATCCGCCCCTCCGGCCAGCCCGTCTTCTGGCTCGTCCGCAGCGTGCGCCAGGCCGCCGACCCCTCCGTGCTGCCACCCTCCGACCTCCTCAACACCCGCGCCCAAACCGCCATCCGCGCCCGCCTTCAGTCTTTGTAGGGGCGTCGCTGGACGACGCCCGCCGACCACGGACGGAGCCCGTTCCGCCGTGCGGCCTCTCGACGCTGCACGTCTCGCATCCCTGCTCCGCCCCTCACTCCCTCCTCCCTCATTCCCTAACTCCCCGTGTCAACGACCCTCCAAATTCTGGATACACTCCGCGCCGCCCTCCGCGCTATCGCGCTTGATCCCGAATCCTCGGCCGAGATCCCGCTCTTCGAAGCCGTCGAATACTCCGCCAACCGCGACCTCGGCGCCCAGCTCCGCGAACTCATGCTCACGCAAGATCGCGTCTGCCTCGTTGTCCCCGTCGCCGTCCGCCGCCTCGTCCCCGACGACACCGGCGCGCTCTCCGTCCTCGGCCGCAAGCACCTCGCCGTCGAACTTCTCTACAGCGACCGCGCCCTCTTCAAGAGCGGCCAGACGACCGTCTTCGGCGGTGACCGCAACCTCGGCCTCCTCGGCTTCGATGACCGCCTCGAAGCCGAGCTCACCGGCCGTGAACTCAGCCCCTTCGGCGGCCTCGTCCTTGGCGATAGCGAGCCGCTCCTGCTCTCCGAGAGCGAGCAAAGCCGCACCCCCGACCGCCACGCCTGGCTCGTCACCCTCCTCGTCCCCACCGGCCTCATCGCCGCCCCAACCCACGGCTGAAAAAACCTGGCCCCAGACCCGAGACCCTAAACCCCCAGACCCAAATCCTTTCCCCGTCCGCAAAACCAAAAAATCCAAAATCGTAATTCGTAAATCCAACCATGTCTTCCCTCACTCTCACCAACAGCTTCGATAAAACGAAAGCCGTCAACGCGCGCTTTGCCCGCCTCGACTTCACGCCCGCCGCCGGCGGAGGCGTCGTCAAGATCTCCTGCAAGATGATCGATCCCGACAGCAAGCTCACCACCTCGGTGCTGAAGCAGCCGGGCGCCGACGACATCATCCGCGAGGTCGACGAAGTCGCCGTCGAGTCCGAGGAAACGCTCACCCTCGTCGACATCGAGGAAATCGACACCGTGATCACCGCCCTCGGCGGCCTCAACGGCCTCGTGAAGGGCACCGCACTCGCCTACGTCCGCGATCCGCGCGACGTCACCGGCGCTTCGGGTAAAGTCCGCTACTGCATCAGCGGCACCGGCGGCGCGGCCTTCGCCTGCTCGCTCCGCCGCCCGGATGGCGCCGTGCGCATGGGCGGCAACGACTGGGCCAAGACCTCCCTCCTCGTCCGTAATCTCTCCGGCGCGAAACTCTCGTTCACCGCCGCCGCCCCGGCTCCCGACACCATCAGCTAACCCGTCCCCACGACCATGAAGCCCACCCTCACGCACACCATCGGTGATGACACCGACTACGACTTCCAAGTGATCGCCAGCGATGGCACCCCCGAGGACGTGACGGGTTGGGCCTTCTGGTTCACCGTCAAGTCCGCCGCCACCGACTCCGATGCCGAGGCGGTGCTCCAGCTCACGAGCGCAGCCGGCCGCATCCTTCTCGACGCCCCCGCCAGCGGTCTCTGCCGCATCCGTATCCATTCGTCCGATACGAAAGCACTCCTCCCGGGCCGCTTCCTCTTCGACCTTCAATGCCGCAAAGGCGCCCCCGGCGCCTCCGTCGAAACCCTCCGCACCGGGCACTTCCACCTCACCGACGAAATCACCCAAGCCGAGTAGCCCCACCGAACTCCGTTTCCCGAATCACCCATCTCCGATTTTTATGCCACAAACCATCTCCGACTCCGTCCTCTCCGCTCTCTCCGCCGCCTACTTCGGCCGCGTCGCCGCCCAAGGCCCCGCCACCCTCTACGTCGCCTTCATCTACGATGCCACCGGCCCCCTGACCGGCGGGACCGAAGTTTCCACGAGCGGTACCAACTACAGCCGCAAGTCCGTTACCAACGACCAATCCACCGGCTTCAACGCGCCCACCGGCAGCGGCGGCACGCTCACCGTCACCAACAAAACTGACATCGTCTCCCCGCGCTCGACCGCCGCCTGGCACACCACCGGCCACCCGATCAATTGCGTCCGCATCTACGACGCCGCCACCGCTGGCAATCTTCTCGCCGGCGCGATCCTGCCCATCACCCGCACAGTCGATGCCGCCGGCATCACGATCACCCTCGAAGCCGGCCAAGCCTCCTTCGCCATCGCCTCCACATGAGCCGCGCGCGTTTCACCCTTCGGCGCTCTTCTGCTGAGATCACGCGCAGCGCTCTCATCACGCGCCGCGTCTTTGATCTTGGCTACACCGCCGCGTCCACGTTTGTCGCCACAGCGACAAAATATATCTACGCCACCGCCTCCGCCATCGCAACTGCGACGTTGGCTGCGGTCGCGGTGGTCGATCACTCCACCGCCGTCGCGCTCAACGCTACGGGGCGTCTCGCTGCCACGACAGTACACGGCGCTACTACCAGTTTCTCCACCCAGGCTGACGCGTCACACATAGCCCTCACCGCGCAAACTGCCTTCAGTGCCAGCGCCCTCGCAACGCGGAGCACGTTCAGCGTCACAAACGCCGCACTCTCAAATCAACGCGCCACGGCCGCCGCCGACCGCCGCGTCACCAGCACTGGCGCCGTCCGCATCACCTACCAAAAAACCTAACATGGCCGACCTACGAATCAAAGACCTCCCCCGCACCGTCACGAACCCCAACAACGCCGAGTACATCGAAACCGACCACGCCACCGACGGAAGCGGCAAACTCGACCTCGCCGCCTTTGTAGCCGCCCGCACTAACCCGCGCCCGAGCCGCGGAGCCCTCGTCTTCCCCGGCATCGCCGGCAACGGCGCCGTCGCCACGCTCGGCCCCGCCGGAAACATCGGCAGCGACGCGAATTCGTTCTCAATGATAGTCGAAGTGCCAACGGCACTCTCGGGCACGACACGGACAGTTGTGGTCTTAGATTCGTCGATAGCTACTTCGCCGAATAACGGATGTTGCTCGGTGGTTTGGGCATCGGCAACTGATTCACTCGCGATTTCTCGCTACGACACTTTCAGTAATTTTAGAGACTGTCAGATAGTTGGCCTTATCGGAGCTTATGGAGGTAAAACAGTTCACTTGGTAGTCTCTTGGCTTGGAACATCGTCACAACCTGCGGTTTGGATCGATGGTCGGGTTCAGTCTCTTACCGCTGACAACCCTGTAGGCACCGCCCCCGCCTGGAACTCCCCTCGCACCGCCAACTTCCTTAAATTCGGCTATCGCGCCACCGCCGAAGTTAGCAATCTTCGCAAATACTGCGTGACGTGGTACAACTTCGCACTCGATACCGCCACGGTCATCGAACTTCGCGACGGGGGCGGCCCGGTCCCCGAACGCTTCAAAACCGGCAGCCAAGTCTCCATTAGCTCCGGCACCCTCACGGTGGGCAAAGTTTACCGCATCACGGCCGCAGGCGGCACGTTTACCAGCGTCGGCAGCGTCGACAACAACGTCGGCACCGTTTTCACCGCGACGGGTACGACGCCCACCTGGGGGACCGGTACCGTCGTCCAGGCCGGAGCGATCTGCCATTACGATGCCGACTGCGACGGCGCGGGCCTGCAGTGGCACGACCAATTGGGCAACAAGTTCCACGCCGTCCTCACCACCCCGATGGTGTGGTCTCGCCCCCTGCAGAATGGCTACGTGCGCGCCACCAGCGATGGCACGACGACCGCGCAACAACTCGGCGGCGGCACCATCATCCCCGCCAATTGCCAACTCCTCCGCATCCGCGCTCGAGCGCAATCCGGCACCCCGAGCATCACGCTCGGCTCCTCATCGGGCGGCTCGCAGTACGTCGCCAGCGTCGCCCTCAGCACGACCTGGAAAGACCTCACGATCGCGCTCACCGGCGGCATCGTCAGCTCCGCGACCGCGCTCTGGATGACCGCCTCCACCGCCAACGCCGTGGAAATCCACCTCACCTACGACCTCCTCAGCTAAACCCAACCCACCGCCAGCCTCCACCTCCTCTTCCACATGAAACCCACCTCGCTCCCTCCCTCCACCCTTCTCACCGGCTGCGAACTCTTCGATGGCCGCGACGACGCCCATCCCCTCGTACCGCGCATTGATGGCACCACCATCGCCCTCGCCGTCCGCATTGTGCCCGCCCGCCACCTCCTCACGCCCCTCACGGGCTACCTCGATCTGCGCGAAGCAGGGAAAGAACCCGAGTTGCTCCAACTCACCCTGCGCGATGCCGCCGGCCACGAAGTCGATGCGGCCTTCATCGATCTCCTCGACGATACTGCTCCCGCCTACGCGCTGCTACTTGAGGCCGCCGACCGGCTAAATTTTACTCGTGCGATCTCGCAGGCGGAGCGCCAGATCGCGATCAACGGAGCACTCAAGCCGCTGAAGGAGAAGATCGCGACCTCGCTGGTGGCACCCCTGGAAACCGCCTTTCGATCGCTGACCTCCTCGGTGATTACGCAGCTCTCCAGCGCATCTCCCGAGAAGAAGCCTTGAACGAAACGCTGCCGTGGATCCTCCATGTGCTGCGCCGTCACGCGGTGATCGAAGTCACGCGCCATGCCCTGCACGGCGAAGCTATCTATGCCGGCACCGCGCCGGGCTTCTGTGGGCGCGAAGGTATCTCGGTTTATCAGGAATTCCATCACCGTCTTAGGGCGATCTCGCATCCCCCCGTTAATCAGTCTGCCCCGTCCGATCTTCATGCCGCCGAGGTCGCGGCCTTTGAGCGCATTGCCGCCCGCGCCAACGACCCAACCTAAACACCATGTCTCTCAATCAAGCCAGGCTCGAAGTCCTTATCGATATAAAATCCCAACTCGGCGAGTTGGTGGAAGCTCAGGAGCAGATGGAGATCGCACGCCGGAAAGCCCAGTCCTTTGGAGCTTTGCTCACTAAAGGCTTCAAAATTCCCACGTCCGGCCCCCAAGCCGCTGTGCAGGCCCTTCTCATCCTGAAGGATGCCATCGTCGCTGTCGTGGCTGAGGCCCATAAGATGGCGGTCAGCATCAATACCGGATCACAGGCGCTCTCGGTCTCGACCGATTCATATCAGGCCTTTCAAGTCATGCTGGCAAATGCGGGAGTTGGCATGGATCGTTTCTCGTCGGCCGTCGCTACGCAGTCGGCCCACCTTGAGCGAGTTCGCGCGGGGAGTGGCAATGCCGCGGAAGCTTACAAACTCCTGGGCCTTAACGTCGCGGAAATCGAGCGCTTAAAACCCGATGAGCGGGTGCTTGCCGTGGCCAAAGCAACACTGACGGCAGCTGATAATACAAGGGCCTTCGCCGCCGCTGGTCAGATATTAGGGGAACAGCAATTGCCGCAGCTTCTTACCGGTCTGCAGGATCTCGTTAAAAATGGCATCGATCCCACCGCGGCTTCGTTGAGAACTACGTTTCAAGTCATGTCGAAAGAAGCGACTGCTTCGTTCGCGGAGATCGACCGGACTCTCGATAAGGTTAAACGCGGCATGACTGTTTTTGCCGGCGAAGCCGTGCGTGTACTTTGGGGCGAGGTAAAAATTCGCGCGGCATTCGCTCACGACGCGGCTTTTCTCCTCACAGGAAAAGCTCCTAAGTTGGGCGGCGCCATTGTGGATCGGATTTATGGCCCCGAGGAGCCTACGCAGTTGAAGGCGCCCAAGCCCAACTTCGCCGAGTTGGCTCGGCAAACCCAGGTGCGAAATGACCTGCTCGATTCGCAAACCCACTTGCTCGAAGTCCAGGAGCAGATCAAAGGCATCGAAAGCGACCCCGCTGCCAGTGGAGCAGGGCGCACCGCTTCGCGCTTGAGCGCGCTCAAGGAAGAAGTTGAGACGCGCAATAAGATCCTACAGCTTACCACCGCGCTTTACGCATTTGATCGCTCGCTCGAGCCTGAGCTCCGGCATCAGAACGTGATTAGATTGATGAGCGAAGCCAATGCGGCCGAAAGTCGGCTTGCCAATGCTCAGGGGAAGGGCGTGGAGTTTGCCGTCGAGCAGCGGGAGCTTGAGATAAAACTTCTGGAACTCGACAAGCACAGCGTCACCACAGATTCCCTATCAAGCGCGAAAGAGAAAGAGGAGGCGCGCCAGCGCCTGCTCGACATCACGCGCTCTGAATTGCGCGTGCTAGATGAGATTTCCAAGCTCGCATTTCCGGATGTCCTCGATCTCCAGACCAAATTCTCCAATCAAACCATTAATCGCGATGAGTTTGATCGCCTTAAAAACTATTACGGACTCGTCGCCCGCATTGTCGCGCTGCGTACAGAAGAGAAAAACCTGTCCGCTCCGAAGAAACCACTCGCTCCTGAGGATGAGCCACTCGCTCCTGAGGATGAGCCCCCCGCTCCGATTATTCCACCGAGTGGAAAGCTGCCCAACTCGCCCCGAGGCCAACCTCCCGGACCTAAATCCGACAAGGATTCCCGATCGGCCGTAGGCGACAGTATCATCGTTAGTCTTAAACAATACCTCGTCCAAGCCGGAACCATCAGCCAGCAGATCTCCGCGACGCTCACGAGCACCATTGGCAATGGGATTAATATCATCAGCGACGGCATCGTCGGTCTGATCACCAAGACCAAGTCGTGGGGTGATATTGCCCGCTCGGCTGGCATGATGTTTTTGCAGACGCTGGTACGTCTGGGCGTCCAGATGCTGGCCAACGCTGCGCTCAATACGATTATCCGGACGAAGGAGAACGCTGAGGAAAAAGGTTCGATGGGCCTCCTCGCCCTGAAAGCCGGCTTCAAGTTCCTGACCCAGCTCGGCTGGTGGGGCATTCCGGTTTTCGCGGCCGCAGTGGCCGGCATAGTCGCCCTGACCAGAGGCTTCTCCTCCGGCGGCTACACCGGCGACGGCGGGAAATACGAGCCCGCCGGCATCGTCCACCGGGGCGAGTATGTCGTCCCGGCCGACGTCGTGAGCCGTCTCGGTGTCGCCGGCGTCGAGCGTAGCCTTGCCGCTGATCGCCTCACGGTGGCGGGTTCGGGCCTCGGGGTGGGCGGCTCGATCGGCAGTTCCGGACGCAGCGCCGCGACGGTGGTCAGCGCGCGCCCCCAGCGCGACATCGTTGTCGTCGGCGATCTCTTCACCGCCAAGCGCCTCGCGCGCGACCCCGAGTGGGACTCGATGATTCGCGACAGCGTGCAGCGCCAGCGCGGCGACATCCTCAACTCTTAATCGCCATCATGCTCTTT
This sequence comes from Opitutaceae bacterium, assembly GCA_965227745.1. GTDB lineage: Bacteria > Verrucomicrobiota > Verrucomicrobiia > Opitutales > Opitutaceae > GAS368. The sequence continues at coordinate 4,485,970 of OZ245769.1, forward strand.
CGCGAACACACCCTCGGCTCGCTCGCGCTCCGGCTCCTCCTGATCCGCCCCGATCACGATGCGTCGCGTCCCATCAAGGTCACCCACCGCTTCGATACCGAGATCGGCGAGGGCCAGACCACCATCGAGGAGCGCAGCGCCGGTCGCGCCGCCTTGCTCCTTTCGCAATCCTTCACGCTCACGCTCCATGGCAACTCGGCCGACGATTTCCGCAAAGGCATCGCCGCCCTCGAGGCGCGTCTCATCGGCGTGCCGCTGTGGGTCGATGCGCTGCCCGTCGCGCGCTGGAGCGAGCGCATCTACGACGCGCAGCAGGTGATCAATTTCAATCCCGCGTCGGGCGATTACGTCATCATCGCCGCCGCCGACCTGCCCGGCGTCATGGGCTCGCTCACCCATCCGCTTCTCGCGCCGCTCCTCATCGGTCGCTGGAAAGAGCGCCCATCTGTGCAGGCCGCGACCAATACCGTCGGCACCGTGGAGGTGACGATTGACGAGGCCAGTCCCTGGAGCTGCCGCATCGGCATCCATGCGCATGGCTCGTCGTGGAGCGCCGTGCCTGATTATCGGCAGCCGACGAAGGACGTGAGCGTGTACGGCCTCGAGACCATTGCACTCGGCGGCGCCGCGCGCGAGCCGCGACTGGATCGCGTCAATGCCGCGGCGCGTTGGTCGCAGGAGGCCTCATTTACGTTTCCCGACCGGCTCGCGATTCGCGACGCGCTCACTTGGTTTGTGGCGCACCGCGGAGCCACCTCTTCGTGGGGGCCGGTACCGGCGTGGTTTCAGCCCGGCGCCGATACCGCCGCCACCCCCGATAACTACACGGCGCGCTTCGCGAGTGATTCGCTCTCGCTCAGCTACGTCTCCGGCGCGGTGGCGACGGCCAATATCGGATTTATCCAAGAAGTGGATACAGGCGGGCGCAGCCAGTCCGTCGCCACCGAGGTCTATCTCTACACCTTCACTTATCAGCACGACGCGGCTCATCCCGAGCGCTACACGAATTGGGATGCGCCTCTCACCGCGGGCGGTGCTACCTTCGCGCCCGAGCAGTGCGTGCACGATGAGATGCTGCTCTCGCTCCGCCCGCAGGATGTAAAGGCCGAGCTCAGCCTCGCCTACTTGCCGGGCACCCTCATGGCCGACTGGCTCGTCGGCCGTCTCTTCGGCCGCGTGCGCCTTACCGTCGAGACCTGCGATCCGACCAATGTAGGCGGCACGCGCTCCGTCGTCTTCGACGGCTTCGTGCGCAATGTCCTGCCCAACGGCAACACGCTCAAGATCTCGGCCACGCTCTTCGGTCGGCTCCTCGAGAAACGCGTGCCGAGCGACGTCTTCGCTTCACGTTGCAATGCGTTCGTCTTCGATGCGCGCTGCGGGCTCAGCGAGGACGATCACGACACCACCGGCACCATCTCACCGGGCGATCTCGCCGCCGACCGTTTTACTCTCACGGTGCGCTCGCCTTCGGGGTGGGGCGGTTCGCCATGGAGCGACAACTTCTTCGGCCCCAATGGCGTGCTGCGGACCGGCAGTGGGCGCACGAGTATCGTCGCGACGATTTTGTCCAGCGCGATGGCCGGCAGCGACCTCGTGCTGAAGCTCAATCGCCCGCTGTGGCCCGACCTCATCGCGCCGGGGCAAAGCGTGCAGCTTTTGCCCGGCTGCGACGGGCAATACGCGACGGCCTGCGGCGCCAAGTTTTCCAACCAAGCGCAATTCCGCGGCTTCCCCTTCATGCCCGACTACATCGAGCAATCTTCCACCGTCAGCACGCCCAAGCCCAAGAAATGAACCCGCCCGCCTCCGATTATTTCTCCGGCCGGCCGGACGCGGTGCTCGCCCTGCGTCGCGCTTGTGAGAGCTGGCGCGGCACGCCGTTCCGCGCCTGTTCGCTCGTAAAGGGTGCGGGTGGCGGCGTGGATTGCGCCGGCTTCGTCGGCGCCTGCTTTGCCGAGATCGGTGCGATCCCGCACGCGGTGGCGGTGCCGCCCTACCAGCTCAATCACGCCGAGCATCACGCGGAGAGCGTGCTCCACGCCTGGCTGGAGCAGCCCGCGGCGCGGCGCCATGTGCGCTCTCTGGATGAAGCCGAGCCGCATCTCGACGGCGATCTCGTGTTTCCGAAAGTGGGCCGCACGGAGCATCACCTCGGCATCCGCGTCGGCCACGTGGTCTATCACATCGTCCGCCCGGCGGGCTGGAGCGTGATGACCATCGCCCAACTCAAACTCCACCGCAGCCGCTACCGCCTCATCGATCCTCTTCCGCCTCTCGGCGCTCCCCGTTCAGCGATCAACTGCCCGCCACCCGCGACTTCATGAGCTTCCTCGTCAAAACTCCCGCTCTCCCGCAAAGCGCCACCCAAGCCGACGCCAAGCGCAGCTCCGGTTACAAGGCGGCCGATGTCGTGCCCCTCGGCTGGGGCCGCGACGTGTACTCGTCGAAATGGATCAGTAACAAGTACGACATTAAGAATGTGAAAGGCGCGGATGGCCGCGACCGCCAGCTCTGCTCGATCCTCGCCGCGTACAAAGTGGGGAAATGCGATTTCGTCGGCTTCCTCTTTGCCGATGGCAAACGTGTCGAACTCTTCGATTTCACTTTCAGCGAACACGGCGATGGCGAATCGCACGAGTTCAGCCTGACTCATCAGACGCCGGGCCGCCTGATTCTCCATCGCGGCACCGAAGACGCCTCGGAAGACGGCGTGGCCAATATCCGGGCCAAGACCACTCCCAGCGAGCTGCATCCGCCTTATCGGGGTTACGTCTGGGTCGAGTGGATCGATATCGATTGCACCAGCGGCCTGCCGTCCTTCGCGCTCGAGCTCGGCACTGGGGTGCCTGCCATCGGCTCGAGCGAGGGCCACTACGCGGGCAGCGAGCCGCACCCAACGATGGGGGTAAATCCCTTTGCCGTGATCTACTCGCTCTGCGGTGCGGCGACGGCCGGCGACTTCGATGCCGGGCTGCTCGACGCCGAGCACTGGAGCACGCAGACGCTCGCGCTCGAATCCATTGGTGTCGCCGGCCGAATGGGAAACCAAGTGTTCTGCCATCCCACCTTCACCACCTCCACGACCCTAGGCGATGCGCTGAGCCAGATCCTCGCCTATGTGGACGGCTACCTCTTCGCCCGCGAGGGCAAGCTCTGTGTCGGCTGGTTCCCCAGTGCGGCGGTCGATGCGACCGCGCTGCCGGAGATCACCGAGGCCGATCTCGCGGCCAAACCTGGCGGCAGCGGCTTCCCCGACTGGAACGACGGCCCCACGAGCGTCGTGGTCGTCTACAAATCCTTCGCGAAAGATTACGACGAAGACGCCGCGCGCTACAATGCCCCGGCCAATCGCGATAGCAGCATCGCCGCCGAGCCCGTGCGCAAGGAGCGGCCCTTTATCCATTCCGCCGAGCAAGCCGCCCTCATCGCCGCCGACAGCGCCAGCGATCCCAGCAGCGGCGAGATCGGCGTTAATCTCACGGTGCTCAAATCGCGCGCTGCCGCGTTGCGGCCGGGTGATCTCGTAAACTGGGATTACGGTCCGCATGCCCTTGATCTCGTTTGCCGCCTCACTTCCCGCCGCCTCCGCTTCGGCCAGGCGAGCGATGTGCTGGGGCTCACCCGCGAGCGCGGTGCCTATCCCCGTCCCTATGTCGCCCCGGTCGATCCGCGCGTGCTGCCGGCGGACGACGAGCCCGGCGAGATCACGGGCTCCACTGTCCGCCTCTGGTTGTTGCCCTCGGGCTTCGGCTCCGCGCGGCAAGTCGTCGCGCTCATCGATCGTCCCACGCGCGCCGTGGCGGGCGCGCTGCTCTCGCTGAGCGTAAACGGCTCCGCGCCTTGGTCGCAGATTCTCGATCAGCGCTCCTTCGCGGCCAAGTGCGCCGTGGGTGGCAGCGGGCTGACTAATGTCGCCACCACCGTGCGCGTCACGGTCTCGGCCACGAGCGTCGATTTTGCGCGCATGGCGGAGCAAGACGCGGTCGCACAGGTAGACGACACGCTGCTCCTGCTCATCGGCGATGAAGTGCTGAGCATCGGCTCGATCACGAGCGTCGGCACCCACACCTACGATCTCACGGTCTTGCGCGGTCGACGCGAGACCACGGCCGTCAGCCACAGCGCGGGCACGGCGGCCTGGCTCTTCTATCGCTCGGAGCTCACGCCCGCCGTGCACGCGGAATTCCTCCACGTGCGCGATGGCTCCAATGTCTACGACGCTGGCATCGCCACCAAGTATTTCAAACTCGCGCTCTTCACCGCCTCCACCGTCGGCGACGCCAAGCCCGACGACCCCGGCCTCGCTCTCACGCTGCCCGATCTGAGTGCCGACGAGATGGAGGGCGCGTACGCCGTGTTGCTTTCGAGTGAAGCGCACACTGTAGCTTGCGAGGCCAATGGCGATGTCGTCACCGGCCAGCTTGGTTCGAGTGGCTCGGCCAAATCGGATGTGCTCGTGTTTCGCGGCTCCACCGCGCTCACAGCCGTGGGCTCCTCGCCCAATAGCGATCAATTCAGCGTGACGATCCCCGTGGCGTCGGGCGGCGGTTTTTCCAAGACGGACTACGATACCGTGCAGTGCGATTCCATGACCGCCGCGACGGCCACGCTTGAAATTCATGTCAATGTGGCCGGCGCCTTAACGGTGAAAAAAATCTTCACCGTGACAAAGGCCATCAAGGGCGCCACCGGTTCCGCGGGAGCGACTGGCGCGACCGGAGCAACGGGCGCCACCGGGCCCGCCGGCATCAACGGTCTCGATGGCTCGACCACTTTTTACTCCGCCGAGGCGGCGGTGCCCAATGCCCTACGCATCGGCGACATCTGGTTCGTCACGGATAAAGCCTTCGAGATGCGCCGCGCCACCAGCACGGGTGTAGGTGGCTGGGTGAGCGCGCTCACCGGCGCGTCGGTGTTTGAGATTATCAGTGGCACGACCTACATCAAACGAGCCGCCATCCGGGAGGTGGATGCCGGCGTGATCATCGCTGGTACGATCACGGCAGCCTTGACGATCAATTCTCCGACCATCGTTTCACCCAATATCACCGGCGGCACCATTCGCTTGGAGCCAAACACGGGCGCCTCGCTCATTTGCTCAACGACGGCGGATGGTCATGATGAGGCCGTGGTCCGGATCAACGGCGGCGGTAGCGACCCCACGCATACCTACCGCGACCGGGGCGGACAGATCGACTGCTTCGGCAACGAGCATTCCGTGTCTCACGGCTCAATTTACCTGACGCCGGGCAATGTAAGTGGGAGCGATGTCCGAATTCGCGACCAAGGTGCCACGGATCGAGTGGTGGTGGATGGCAGCGGCGTTCACGTAACGGGCACGGGCTATTTCTCCAATCGAATTGAAGTCAATTCCACCCTGGACCCTCGCACGACCGACGCTCCCTTGTATGTCGCCGGAGGTGCCTGGCTCGCCAAATCCCTCGATCTTCGGGGCAAAGCCTATTTCAACGATGACATTGCCATCACTGGCAACAGCCGGATCTCGCTGAACACCGATGCCACGTCCGCCGTCTATGCCAAAGAGGAATGGGGCTGGAGCTTCTTTGGCGATGCTACGCATTCGGTCCGGGTGCGCGATGCTGCGCTTACGTTGGACGGCTGCACCGGTAGTGGGACGAGCTACACCGCCGGTCGGATTTATTTCACCAACTCCATTTATCTGCACGTCTCAGGCGGTCAGCTCTGGCTCAACGACGGAGCCGGCGACCGCGCTCTGACGTAGTTCCCGCCCGCCAAACGAACTTTAAATGGCGCGCGCCTAACCCATGCAACTCACCCGGGAAATCCTCCTCGCCAAACGCCAGCTCGCCACCGCCGAGCTGGAAAAACTCGTCGCCAACGCCAACGCTCAGCGCGGCGTGATCGCGACCATCGACCATCTCCTCGCGGTGCTCGATCAGCCGGAATCGGCCAAAGCTCCCGCGGTGCCGATCGCGGCCGAGGGTTGAGCGAAGCCGCCCTGCGCCGGCGGACCGCCCATTGCCTCAATCCCCCGGTGTCAGCTCAAACATCCGTTCGATGCACCGCGCCGCGCGCTGGCGGAGGCCCTCGTCGAGCGTCACGATTTGGTCGGGGCGAGGGGAGCGGAGGGCGTCGCGGACTTTCTCCAGCGAATTGAGCTTCATGTAGGGGCACAGGCGGCAGCCGCCGATGAAGTTTTTCTCCGGCGCCTCCACCTCGAGCCGGCCCACGAGGCCGCACTCCGTGAGCATCAGGAAGTAGGGCGCGGGCGTGGTCTTGACGTACTTCATCATCGCCCCGGTGCTGCCCACGAAGTCCGCGAGCGCGGCGACTTCCTGCGTGCACTCGGGATGCGCGACGACCTTGAGCCCGGGAAACTGCGCGCGCGCCTGCGCGATCTGCTCGGGCGTAAATTCATCATGCACCATGCAGGTGCCGTCGGAGGAGATGATCTCCTTGTCCACGCCGCGCTGTTTCATCTCGGTCCGGACGTTTTGCGCCATGAGGCGGTCGGGCACGAAGAGGATGCGGCGCGCGGGGAGCTTTTGCACGATGTCGTAGACATTCCCCGAGGTCACGCAGACGTCGCTCTCGGCCTTCACGTCGGCCGTGCTATTGATATAGCAGACGACCGTGGCGTCAGGGTAGAGGGCCTTGAGCTTGCGCACGCCGTCGCCATCGATCGAGTCGGCGAGTGAGCAACCCGAGCCGCGGTCGGGCACGACCACCGTTGCCTCGGGTGAGAGGATCTTCGCCGTCTCCGCCATGAAGACCACGCCAGCAAAGACGATGATCTTGGCCTTGGCCTGCTTGGCCATGAGGCTGAGGTAGTACGAGTCGCCCTTGAAATCGCCCACGCCGTACACGATCTCCGGCTCGACGTAGGAGTGGGTGAGGATCACGGCATCCTTCTCCTTTTTGAGCCGGTTGATCTCCAGCGTGAGCGGCGCGATCTCGCGACAGGTGTCGAGATTCCACTTCTTGCCGCGCGGGTCGCACTCCACGTGCATGAGATTGAGGAGCAGGCGCTCGGCCTCGGCTTCGATTTCGGGCGAGAGAGTGGTGGCGACCATGGCGGAGTGGGTTGGCAAACGAGGAAAGATCAGCGTCGCCGCACCCCGCGGTTTTTTCAAGCCACCGCGCTGTCATTGCCGGAGCATCTTGCGCGCGCGGCCTCGCGTGACCTCCGTCATATTAGTAACTGAATATTTATCTAGCTTGCCCAATCCCGGCCCGAATGATTGCCCTACAGGGACCTAACCACGAGAGCCGGACGGCCGGTTTTCCTGTTTCCCCCCGTTCGTAACTACCCCCGCTTTTCTACCCTTTCGCGCCGCTGCTGCAGGTGGCGCGACGCCATGCCGCCTCTTGGCTTGGTGTTACCTTTACCTCCCCTGATTCGACACCAATGAAGAACCTACCCCGGTTTAGCTCCCTCGTCCTCCGCTGTCTCGTCCCCGCGGGCACATTTGCCCTCGCCACCGACCTCCACGCCCAAGCCGTTTCCACCGGCACCATCGAGGGCCGCGTCCTTGATAACGCCCAGGGCCGGTACCTCGAAAAAGCCCGGATCACGATCAACGATTCGAAGGAGGAAGTCTTCACCGACGCCTCGGGTTCCTACCGCATCCTCGGCGCGCCGGCGGGCACGGTTACGGTCAAGGTCTTCTACACCGGCCTCGGTTCCATTTCCCAGGTGGTTACCGTGGCCCCGGGCCAGACCGTGCAGCAGGACATCACGTTTGGAGCGGCGGCAGCCAAGACCCCTGGCGCCGCTGGTGAGACGATAAAGCTCGATGCGTTCACCGTTAATTCCTCGAAGGAAATGGAAGCCTCGGCGCGCGCGATCAACGAGCAGCGCTTCGCGAAAAACATCACCAACGTCGTCTCAGCCGACGAATTCGGCACCATCGCCGATGGCTCGGTGGGCGAGTTCATGAAGTTTCTCCCCGGCATTACCTCCGACTACACCGGCGGTGACGCGCGCCGCTTCTCCATCAGCGGTGTGCCGGCGGGTAATGTCCCGATCTCCATGGGCGGCTTCGATATGGCCAGCGCGTCCGGTGCTGGCACGGCCCGCGCCGTCGAGCTCGACCAAGTCTCGATCAACAGCGTCTCGCGCATCGAGGTGAATCGCTCGCCCACGCCCGAGCAGCCCGGCTCCGCCCTCGCGGGCTCGGTCAATTTCGTACCGCGCAGCGCCTTCGAGCGCAACCGCCCCTCCTACACCTACAGCCTCTCCTTCCTGATGAAGGACGCCGAGCGCGCCTTTCTCCGCCAAACCCCCGGCCCCGGCTGGGGCGAGAAGACCTATAAAATCCACCCCGGTATCGACGTCAGTGCCGTCGTGCCGGTGAACAAGAACTTCGGTTTCACCTTCTCCGCCGGTTACTCCATCCAATACACCCCGCAGAGCAACCAAGCCACGCAGTGGCGCGGTGCAGGTGTGGTCACCAATGTCGCGGCCAATCTCAATACGGGCTATCCCGCCACCACGCCGGATAATCCCTACCTTACCAACTACAGTTGGCGCGACTCCGGCAAGGACACCACCCGCTACTCCTTCGCCACCACGATCGACTACCGCCTCTCGCGCAACGATCGCCTGTCCTTCAGCTTCTCGTACGCCTATCTCCGCGAGCACTTCGCCACGCGCACTCAGAACATCATCATCAACCGCGTCGCACCCGGCAACTGGGGCCCGACCTTCACGCACGGCGTGCCGAGCGTCTTCACGACCGCGTCGAACATCAACGCCGGCCAGATCGAACTCGTAAACAACGGTCGCATCCGCCCCGGCCGCACCATTATGCCGTCACTCCTCTGGCGTCATGACGGTCCCGTCTGGACGATGGAAACCGGCGCCTCCTATTCGACTTCGCGCATCGTTTACCAAGACATCGACGACGGCGCCTTCAACAGCTTCATCGGCCGCCGCACCAACGTTACGATCAACTTCGACGACATCTTTTACCTCCGCCCCGGCAAGTTCACCGTCACCGATCCCAACGGCCGCGTCGTCGATCCTTCCAACCTCGATAGCTACTCCATCGTCTCGGCCAACAGCATCCGCCAGAAGGCCTACGAGACCCGCCGGCAGGCCTTTATGAATGCCCGCCGCGATTTCACCGTCCGCGAGACCCCCGTCACGGTCAAGGCCGGCCTCGACGCCCGCACCGTGGTGCGCGATCGCCGCGGCACCTCGGGTGAAACGTACAATTATGTCGGCGCCGATGGCCGCGCCAGCACTACGCCGACCACCACCGCCGGTCTCGTCAACGACGATAGTCCGCGTCCCTTCTTCGACGAGGTTTACTCGAGCCGCATCCCCGACTTCGGCCTTCCGAGGCAGGAGCAGGTCGATAACGGCAAGCTCTGGCAGGGTTACCTCGCCAACCCCAGCCGCTGGACGCGCGTCGCCACGACCGACTACACGAACGAGCGCAACAACTCGAACATCGTCGACGAGCTCATCTCCTCCGCCTACCTGCGCCTCGATGCGAATTTCTTCCAGAACCGGCTGAAGCTCACCGGTGGCGTGCGCGCGGAGCAGACGAATATCAAGGCCGAGGGCGTGCTCAACGACCCGACGCTCAACTTCCAGCGCGACGCCGCGGGCAATGTGATCAAGGTCAACAATTCGCCCGTCTTCATCGTCAATCCCACGACCGATCCGCTCGGCGCCTTGATGAAGACCCAGATCGACCGCGGCTTCCACGCCAACAAAGAGTTCATCCGCTACTTCCCGAGCCTCAATGTGAATTACAACTTCACCGAGAATCTCATCGGCCGCGTGGCCTACTACCAGACGATCGGCCGCGCCGACTATAACAACTACATCAGCGGCGTGACGCTGCCGAATACCGAACTGCTTCCCAGCCCGAGCAACCGCATCACCGTGGGCAATGTAAACCTCAAGGCCTGGCAGGCCGAGAGCTACGTGGCCCGCCTGGAATATTACTTCCGCGGCGGCGGGCAGGTCTCCGCCTCGTCGTTCATCCGCGACTACAAAAACGCCTTCGCCGCCACCGTGGCTCGTCCTACCGCCCAGTTCCTCGCGACCTACGGCCTCGATCCCGACGTTTATGGCGACTACGATGTCTCGACCAACTATAACAACCCCGGCGTCGTCCGCATGTATGGCTTCGAGTTCGATTACTCGCAGCCGCTCACCTTCCTGCCGAACTACGCGCGCGGCATGCGCTTCTTCGTCAATGTCAGCTCCCAGCGCGCCAAGGATTCGTTCGACATGTTCCAGGACATGAATCCCTTCGTGGCCAACTACGGTCTCAGCATCACGCGCCCGAAGTGGAATCTCCGCATCAACGAAAACTATCGCGGCATCCAGCGCCGCGCGGCTGTCACCGGCGCGAGCATCGAGCCTGGCACCTACAACTACCGCCCGAAGCGGCTCTACATCGATATCAGCGGCGAGTACTATCTGCGCCGCAGCCTCGGCGTCTTCTTCGCGCTGCGTAACGTGGGCGGCGCGACCGAGGACACGAAGATCTACGGACCCAACACCCCGAAGTACGCCCGCTTCCGTCAGCGCGACGACTACGGTGGCTCGCTCTGGACCGCCGGCATCAAAGGCTCGTTCTAAGCGCGGTTAACAAACGCTGCGAAGCGGGGTCGAATTTCCGGGGCGGACGAAAGTCCGCCCCTTTTCGTAACCGCGAGCGCCAGCGAGTGGAGCGAAGAAACGCCACCGCCGCCTGCGCCCGAATTATGCAATGCTCGCACAATGTTCACCGAAAATTCGCGTGGCGGGCTTGCGCCGCGCGCCTACGATCGGCGTGATCGTCGTTGGCAAATCCCCTATGAAATTTCTCTCCCTGCTTCGTGCGCTCCCGACGATCTCAGCGTGTTTGATTCTCAGTGCTACATTTGGGTCGTTGGCTGCGGCGGCGGAGACGAAGGCGGCTGCGCCGATCGGCGATCCCGCGCCTGCGCCCGCTCTCCGCTGGTTTAAGGGCAATACGCACACGCATTCGCTCTGGAGCGATGGTGACGACTACCCGGAGATGATCGCCGGTTGGTATAAGGATCATGGATACAACTTCCTCGCGATCTCCGATCACAATGTCCTCGAGGAGGGCACGCGTTGGTTTGAGCTCAAACCGCCGGCCGTCGACAAGGGCGAGCGCACGATCAAGGGCGGCGGCGACACGCTCAAAAAATACCTCGCGCGCTTCGGCGCCGATTGGGTCGAGCAGCGTGAGACCGGAGGGAAAAAGGAAGTGCGCCTCAAGCCCCTCGCCGAGTATCGCACGCTCTTCGAGGAAAGCGGCCGTTTTCTCATGATCCCGAGCGAGGAAATCACCGCGACGTGGAAGAAAGCGAAGACCGCCACCGAGCCCGAGATGGGCGGCCCCGTGCACATCAACGTCACCAACCCCCGCGATTTCACCGCCCCCGTCACCGGTGCTGACAATGCCCTCGAGATCATCCAGCGCACCGTCGACGCCATCCTCGCGCAGCGCGTGAAGACGGGGCAGCCGATGTTCACCCACATCAATCACCCGAACTTCGTCTGGGGCGTCACCGCCGAGGAGCTGATGCAGGTGCACAACGAAAAGTTTTTCGAAATCTACAACGGCCACCCCGGCGTGCACAACGAGGGCGACGCCACGCGTCTCAGCTACGATCAGATGTGGGACGCCATCCTCACCCGCCGCCTCACCGAGTTGAAACTCGGCGTGATGTACGGTGTGGGCGTCGACGACTCGCATCACTACCACGACATCATGATCGGCAAGAGTAACTCGGGCCGCGGGTGGATCCAGGTGCGCACCCGCCGCCTCACCCCCGAGTCGATCATCGCCGCGATGGAAGCGGGCGACTTCTATGCGAGTTCCGGCGTGACTCTTACGGATGTCACGCGCGCCGATGGCAAACTCGCCGTCGAAATCCAAGCCGAGCCCGGCGTGACCTACACGATCCAATTCATCGGCACGCGCCAGGGCTACGACCCCGCGAGCCAGCTCATCCCTCAGCCGGAAAAAGAAGCCCCGCGCAAAACGCTTCCGCACCGCCGCTACAGCAAAGACGTCGGCGCCGTCCTCGAAGAAATCAAGGGCACTAAGGCCACCTACACGCTGAAGGGCGACGAGATCTACGTCCGCGCCAAGATCGTCTCCTCGAAGCCGAAGGCGAACGGCAGCGTGGCCGGCGAGTTCGAGACCGCGTGGACGCAGCCGCTGGTGGGCGCGGCGAAGTGATTAAAGGAGGGGCGCTTTCCCAAGCGCCCAACGGCGGTTAGGAAACCGCCGCTCCGTTCCAGCCACCCCTCACCACACCTTCGCCGCCTTCGCCTGCTCGACCTGTTTTTCCGCGACATCATCCAGCTCGCTCAAAAAATCCAAGCCCGTGCGCCGCTGGATTTCGTCGATGCTCGTGAGGTAGCGGTCGGGTTCGGTGTTGGCGGGAGTTTCCTGCGGGACCAGAAACGCCATCGTGCGTAAACGGCCCTCGTTTTCGTCGATCACGATGAGGAAAAATGCGTCGGGCACGGCCACGCCGCCGCGCAGTCGCTGCGGTTGCGGGCCGAAGACGGGGCCGGCGATGACCCACACCTCGGCGTAGCGCGCGGGCCAGCTCGTCGCGATCCGCTGCTCCAGTTCCTTCCACAGCCCGGCGTTGAGCGCGTGCCGCTGGGGCACGACGTTGGACATGAGAAAGGTTTCGCGCTGCGCCGCCTCGCCGTAGTGCGTGGCGATGGCGTAGTTGGGCGCCATGTGGCCGCGGTCGTAGCCGCTGTTGGTGTAGTCGGTGGAGGGCACGCGGGCGGAGGTGCGGCGGTCGACTTCGAATTTCTCCGGTCGCGCGGCGGGCTTGGGGATCTCCGCGAGATCGCGCATGTGGTACGCGGCCCAGAGCGGATTGCCGAGGGCGTCGCTGTAGCCGACGATGTAGGCTTGGTTGGTCAACACGCGGAAAGTCGGCGCGTCGGGTCCCGGGCCGGGGCGGGGCGCGCCGCCATAGACGAGGGCTTTGTCGCCCGCCGCGATTTTGCCCGTCGCGCTGTCGGCATAGTAGAGCTGCCAGACGTCCCAGGCGACATCGAGGGCCGTGACGTGCTTGTTGTGCGCAAAGGTAGCCGCGACCAGCCGCTGCACTTCGCTTTGCCGCGAGGCCGGCTGGATCACGTACCAGCCGCCGAGCAGCCCGGCCACGCCGAGATTCAGCCAGAGAAAGAAACGCACGGCACCGCGCGGCACGGGGAACGGTTTTCGACGGGAGCGGGCAGACATGCGCCGCCCACGCTCGCGATTTGCGCGGCGCGCTCAAGTCGGCATTTCCGTTACGCGCCCGCTTTACATTTCTTAACTTTAGAAGCTGGTCCCAACCGCCTCGAATCCCCACACTGAAAGGCTATGACGAGAATGCCCCTTCGTGTCGTATTCCCCTTGATTGCTTTGGTTGCGACCGCCTTGCGCGCGTTCGCGGCGGCGCCGGCCTCGTACGATGTCGTCATCTACGGCGGCACCTCGAGCGGCGTGGCCGCCGCGATCCAGACCGCCCGCATGGGCAAGACCGCCGTGATCATTGAGCCGACGAAATTCCTCGGCGGCCTGACCACCGGCGGCCTCGGCGCGACCGACATTGGCAACAAGCGCGCCATCGGCGGCATCTCGCGCGAATTTTACGGGCGCGTGTGGCAGTATTACCAGGACCCGAAGGTATGGACGCGCCAGTCGCGCGCGGACTATTTCGACCGCCGCAACAAGACCACCGAGGCCGACGAAAAGACCATGTGGACCTTTGAGCCCCATGTCGCGACCAAGATCTACGACGACATGCTCCGCGATGCGGGTTCGAAAATCGCCGTCGTCTACGGCGAGCGCCTCGACCTCGCCAAGGGCAAGGGCGTCATCAAGGACGGCGCGCGCATCGTGCGCATCGTGATGGAGAGCGGCCGCGCATTTGAAGGCGCGATGTTCATCGATGCCACCTACGAAGGTGACCTCCTCGCCAAGGCGGGCGTGAGCTACCACGTGGGTCGCGAGGCCAACGCGGTTTACGGCGAGAGCATCAATGGCGTGCAAGTCGCACACACCGTCAGCCACCAGTTCACCAAGAAGGTCGACCCCTACGTGAAGCCCGGCGACCCCAAGAGCGGCCTGCTCCCCGGCATCAACCCCGACGGCCCCGGCGAGGAATTCTCCGGCGACAAAAAAGTGCAGGCCTACAATTTCCGCATGACCACGACCGACGTGCCGGAAAATCGCCGCGCGTGGGAGAAGCCCGCGAACTACGACCCGCAGTGGTTCGAGCTGCTGCTGCGCAACTGCGAGGCCGGCGACGAACGCATCCCGTGGAATCCCGTGTGGATGCCCAACCGCAAGACCGACACGAATAACAACTTCGCCATCAGCACCGATTTCATCGGCCAGAACTGGGATTATCCCGAGGCCGACTACGCCACGCGCGCGAAAATCTGGAAGGCGCACGAGGATTGGCAAAAAGGTCTGATGTGGACGCTCGCCAACAGCCCCCGCGTGCCGGAAAAAGTGCGCGCGGAATTCCAGCGCCTCGGCCTCGCCAAGGATGAGTTCAAGGACAACGACAACTGGCCGCGCCAGCTCTACGTGCGCGAGGCGCGCCGCATGATCAGCGAGTACGTGATGACGGAAAAGAACTGCCTGCGCACCGAAGTCGTCCCCGACAGCGTGGGCATGGGCGCGTACAACATGGATTCGCACAACATCCAGCGCTTCGTGACGAAGGAGGGGTTCGTGCGCAACGAAGGTGACGTGCAAGTCCGCGTGCGGCCGTATCCCATCAGCTACCGCAGCCTCCGGCCCAAGGCCAGCGAGTGCACCAATCTCCTCGCGCCCACCTGCCTCAGCTCCTCGCACATCGCCTTTGGCAGCATCCGCATGGAGCCGGTGTTCATGGTGCTCGGCCAAAGCTCCGCGACCGCCGCCGTGCACGCCATCGAGGAGCGCACGACGATCCAGAACATCGATCCCGCCAAGCTGAAGGCGCGCCTCTTGAAAGACGGCCAGGTCCTCGATTTCGAGAGCGACCCGCTCCCGCCGAGAACCACGAAGGCCAAGCCCCCCGGTATCGTGGTCGATGAGACCGAGGCCCAGCTCAAGGGCTTCGACACCCACAGCAGTGCCAACGGCCCCTTCGTCGGCGCCGGCTACCAGCACGACAGCAACGCGAACAAGGGCTCACAGACCGCGCGTTTCGTCGCCGACCTCCCCAAGGAAGGCCGCTATCGCGTCGCCATCGCCTATCCGATGAACGCCAACCGCGCGTCGAATATCCCCGTCACAATCCACCACGCCGACGGCGAAACCAAGGTCACGCTCGACGAAAAGAAAAAGCCCGAGATCGACGGCCTGCTCCAGCCCGTCGGCACGTTTCGCTTCGCGAAAGGCCAGACGGGTTACGTCGAAATCTCCAATGCCGGCACCGATGGCTACGTGGTGATCGACGCCGTGCAGTGGCTCGAAGTGAAACCGTAAACCGATGGCGGGTGCGTCGGCAGTCCGCGGGAAACTCGTGGGGCTGGCGCTGCTCGCGCTACTGGCGTTGGGCTCGGGCTGCCATTCCGTGCCGGAGAAAGAGAAACAGGCGAATTACTTTGGCGGGGACAGACGCCACTGGCTGAGTTCCGCGGCGCGCTACCGCAAGCTGCTGGTCGAGATCGACGCGGTGAAAGGCTGCGAGCCCACCACGTACGAACTGGCCACGATCCGCTCGTTTTTAACCGAGAACGTGAGCAAGCCCGATGGCATCACGATCAAGGTCGACGACATCATCCCGCCGGAGGTGGCGGTTAACTACAGCTCGGATGCGCTGGCGCTAACGTACATGGGTGGCCCGCCGGATGACGACACGGCATTTCTCTACCTCATTTTCTATCGGACCAAACTCAACGGGCTCGGGGTGAAGGCGGAGAACCCGCAGACGAGCTGGTTTCCATTTCCCGGCGCGATTTTCGTCGATCGTTCCTACGGCTGGTTTTTCGACCTTTGCTTTCGCAAGACCGCCCGCCCCGCGATTCTGCGCCACGAAATCGGTCACGCGCTGGGTCTCGCCGAGAAAAGCGATCACGCCAAGAATGGCCACTGCACGGACGACTATTGCCTGATGGCCACCTCACTGTGGTTTAGCTACGGGCAACTCTTCCATCTGCGATCACCGTGGATGAATCTCGCGCTGTGCGACCAGTGCCGGCGCGATCTCCTCGCGTACAAAACGGAGGCGACGAGTCCGCTCCACGAGCGCTACTGGCACGGATATTTTCTGCAGGAGCACGACGGCTTCCAGATCTTGACCCGACCGGGATTTGTTTATGCCACGTTTGGTCCACTGGCCGATCTCTCGTGGGAAAACGTCGAGAAAAAGCGCCACGAAGCGCTGGCGGACGATCCGCGCGCGGTAACGAGTTATACGGTCACGAATTTCGACCCGGAGCGCGATCCGTCGGCGCTGGGCCGCATGATCGAGATTGGCGGAGAGATCTTTCCCGACATGGGGAAACGGATCATGGAGCGCACGGCCGAAATGGCAGAAGCGAGTTTGACGACCGAGCCCGAGGTGGTCCGCGTGGCGACCAGCGACGGCCTGATGGCGGTCGCCAAAAAATTTCCCGAGTTGCTTGCGAGGCTCGAAGCGGTGCGGAAGAAATTTACGGAAAGCGCCACAGCGGAAGCCGCCGCAGCGGCGGTGAATGCGGCGGCACCGGGGGAGAAGGAGTAGGGGCGGCTCGGGCTGGGCTCTTTCTCTTTCCTCTTTATCTTAATCTTTCTCTCAGTCGGCCCGCTTTTGGTCCTGACGAAAGAGAAAGATAAAGAAGAAAGAGAAAGATGATCTGAACGAGCGCGGTTATTTCTTCGCGGCGGCGGGCTGGGGCAGATTTGCGCCGCACAGCGGATCGATCGGCGTGGCGGTGCCGACTTCGTCGACGGGGTGGGTGAAGAGATATTTCCACACGGCCTCGTGGAGGAAGTTGCCCTTGGCATCTTTTCCCGCGGCGTTGCCGGGGGTGACAGAGCTGTGCGCGCGCTTGGCATCGCCCTTCACGTCGAAGCGCGTGATGAGGCGGCGAGTGTTGCCGTAGGGCGGCGCGCTGGCGTCGACGTCGGTGATGGGGCCGAACTGCTGCAGGCCGAGCATCTGCCAGGAGCGGCAGTAATGGTCACCCGTCCAGCCGCCGTCGAGTACATGGCTGAAGCCGAAGAAGCGGTTGGCGGGCGTGGCCGACTCGAAGCCTTGCCAGCTCTCAAGCTGGTCGCGCGGCCCGCAAAACATCACGACGCGATCCACGCGCTGGTATTTCGCGAAGCGCGCGGCGGTGGTGGAGCCGTGCGAGGCGCCGGCGATGATGACCTTGTCCCAGCGCAGGCCGGTGCGGTCGTCGGTGAGAAACTGCTCCCAGCGGCCCTGCGGGTTTTCTTTCGCGAGCCATTTCACGAATTGAAACGCGCGCTCCATCATGCCGTCGGGCTTGGGGATGGTGGCGAGCGGCGAGTAGTCTTCGCCGGTGGCGGCCTCGAGGCGCATCTTACCGAGGCTCGTGCCGTCGTCGCGGGCTTTCTTCGGGATAATGTCGAACCACTTGTTGGCGTAGCTCACCTGGATGGCGTGCAGGCCGTAGTCGCCGAGGCGGTCAAAGAGCGGCGCGCCGTAGCCCATCAGCCAGACCACGAGCCGCCCGCGCGGGGCGACGCGCGTGTCGACGACGGCGTTTTCCACGTCCTGCGGTTTGCCCGCTTTGTCGGCGAAGACAAAGTCGATGTCCGGATGCGGCTGCGCGCGCGGATCGATCTCGCTGGCGCGTTTCGTGAAGTGATAGCGCTGCGGGTTCTTGTCTTGATAGGCGGGCGCGGGAGTGAGCGCAGCGGAATCGGCGGCGAGGGCAGTGGGCGTCGTCGTGGCTGCAGCGGTGATGGCGAGCAGCGCGAGAAGGGAGCAGAGGTGCGGGCGGAGGCGGGTCATGGGGTCAACGGAAATGAGAAACGCGGAAAGGGTCGAAGACGCCGCCGGGAGGCGGGAGGAATCATTGTTTCTTTTCCGGCTGCGAGGGTGGCGCGGCGCGCTGCGTGACGTACTCCAAAAACAGGCCCCACTCGCGCGGGCCGAGCGGCGCGGCTCCGTGGCGATACTGGTCCGAGACGAGCCGGCCGAGCGCATCGAGAGCAGCAGTGGTCTGTGTGGCGCGGAGGAATTCCGCGTCGTTCGCAAACGCGCGCTGCACGAGCAGCAGGGCCTCGATAGCTTTGTCTTTGTTGGCCGCACCGGGTCCGAGCAGGTCGCGGTTGCGCGCGAGGAGACCGAGGCGGAGGGAGCGGACGATCTCGGGGCGCGCCGGATGATCTGGCGGGAGAACGGCGGCGAGCTGCACCAGCGCGCGCATCATGATGAAATGATAAGCGGGGCGGGCATTGTGGGCGTCGACCCAGCGGCCGGCCTGTGGTCCAGTCGTGAGCTGGCCGGGGATGACGCCGAGCAGGGCCTTGCGCACGGCGGCATCGAGGTAGCGGCGCTCGCCGGTCACGCGAAAAGCTTCGGCAAGCAGCGAAACGCTGAAGCTGTTGTAATTCCAATTGCGCGCGAGCGGGCGCGATGCCGCCCAATCGGCCGCGCGGCGGGCGGAAGCGAGGTACTTTTCCTCGTGCGTGAGCGTGTAGAACTCGAGGAGAGCCAGGCCGGCCTCGCCGTTGTCGAATTGCAGTCCGCCGTCGCCGAGATCATCGATCGCCCAGCCGTGGTGAA
Organism: Opitutaceae bacterium; assembly: GCA_965227745.1. Taxonomy (GTDB): domain Bacteria; phylum Verrucomicrobiota; class Verrucomicrobiia; order Opitutales; family Opitutaceae; genus GAS368. The sequence goes on from OZ245769.1 coordinate 4,504,690, forward strand.
TGATCGTGTCGAGCTTCCCAAGTTTTTCGGCGCGGGTGAAAAAATTATCCGCCGCGACAAACGCGCGGTCCCGCGCCGACCCGCGCACGGCGGGAAAGGGAAACACGCCCGCGCCGCCCTGCTCCTGCGCCCAGAGGAGAAAATCCGCCGCCTCGCGCGCGAGTTCACGGGCGCGAGGCGCGCCGTCGAGGCCGGCGTTAATAACATGGACGCAACTCGACAGCACTGAGGCCGGTTCCCGCAGCGCGTGCTCCAGGGTGGTGGGATCGAGGCCGATTTTCCACCAGCGGAGTTTTTCCAGTTTTGGGAGAGCTTTGGCGAAGGCGGCGCGCGCCTCTGCGGCCGTGAGCCAGCGGGCCTCGGCGGGGATGGGGATGAATTTATCGTCGACCTCGGGCAGCCCGGCTTTGGGGCCGAGCGTTTGCTGGAGGGCGGCGACCGCGGCGCGGATGGGCGCGAGCTCTTGCTCGGTGGGGAGGAGTGCGGAGCCTGAAATGTTGGTCGCTGCGGGGACGGCGTCGACCGCGTGCGCGGTACCGAGTACGCTGCCGAAGAGTAGCACGAGGGAGGGGAGCAAGTGGCGAGGCGGGGGCACGACCCGATCCTAGGGCGGGGAAGGGGAGGGGCGAGCGTGCAGTTGGGATTTTGGGTGATGGAGTACTGAAGCCGAGGGCATCGATGCTCCACCTGCAGGCGACGGCGGTTGGAAACCGCCACTCCGTTCGATCCTCGAAAAGTGCGATGAGATCGTAACACTTTGCCTACCCCTCCCCAACATGAAGACTCACCTGCGCGCTCTCGTCGTTTGGATTTTCCTGCTGGCCGGCGCGGTGCTTGCACGCGCGGCTGTTGTGCGGGTGGCTAATGCTGCGGAGTTTCGCGCGGCGATGGCGACCGTGAAGCCCGGCACGCGCATCTTCCTCGCGCCCGGGGTGTATGAAGGCGGTTTTCATTTCGCTGATGTGCGCGGAGCGGCGGGCCAGCCCATCGTGATCACGGCGGCGGATGAGAAGAATCCTCCCGTCTTCACGAAGGCCAAGACCGCGCTGCATTTCTCCGCGCCGGCGTACTTGGAACTGCACGCGCTCGTTTTCGAAAAAGTTTCCGATAACGGGCTCAACATCGACGACGGTGCGAATACGAGTGGCGGCGAAACGGGCGCGCATCACATTCTGCTGCGCGGTTTGCGGTCGAGCGACGTCGGCACCAATGGGAATCAAGACGGCATCAAGCTCTCGGGCATTTGGGATTTTCGCGTCGAGAATTGCACGGTCGAGCGCTGGGGCACGGGCGGCGGCTCGGCGATCGACATGGTGGGCTGCCATCGCGGCGTGATTACGGGCAGCACGTTTCGCCACCTCGAGCCCGCGCCGGGCAATTGCACGGGCGTGCAGGCGAAAGGCGGCACGAGCGAGATCGCGATCACGCGCAATCGCTTCGAGCACGCGGGCGGGCGCGCGGTGAATATCGGCGGGAGCACGGGCCGCCAGTTTTTCCGCCCACCGCTCGACGACGCGAAAAATCACGCGGAGGCCCGCACGATTCTCGTCGAGGGTAATACCTTTGTCGGTGGCGTGACGCCCGTCGGCTTCGTCGGCGTGGATGGCGCGACGGTGCGCTTCAATACCATCGAGCGGCCCACGCGCTGGGCGCTGCGCATTTTACAGGAGAATCGCGCGGCGGATTTCGTGGCGTGCCGCGGCGGAGTGTTCAGCGACAACCTTATTATTTTCGACAGCATGCAGTGGGCCGAGGGCGGCGTGAATATCGGGCCGGGCACCGCGCCCGAGACGTTTACGTTTGCGCGCAACTGGTGGTACTGTCGCGACCGACCCGACCGCAGCACGCCGAAGCTACCCGTGGCCGAAACCGAGGGCGTGTACGGCCGCGATCCCGCCGAAGCGCGCGGCAAGGCGGGCGCGGAGGCGTTAGTGGCGGAGAAGAATTGAACCACGGATGGACACAGATGAACACGGATAGAAAACCTCGCCCGTAGGTGGACGGCGATCTCCGAGCGCCGTCTTCTGGAGGGTAGACTGCCGATGATATTTTCATGTTCGCCCTCCCGACGGCGCCCGGAGGTCGCCGTCCACCTCGAGTCACCGCGATGGACCACTCACGAGCAGGCCGCGTCGGGAGTTGCCTAAAAATTCACCCCGCAAAAACCCTCGCGCGGTTCTGAGTGGTCGCTAGGAATGGCGGGATGCAACCGTCTTCGCCGACCCCGACCACACGCCGCACGTTTTTGAAGCAGACCGCCGCGGCGGCGGGCGTGGCGGCGGTGGGATTCCCGGCGGTGCTGAGTGCGGCGTCGCCAAATTCGAAGGTGCAGGTGGTGTCCATCGGCGTCGATGGGCAGGGTTACAGCGACCTGCATAATGTCTCGGCGCACGCGAAGGTGGCCTATGTCGGATTTTGCGACGTGGATAAGAATCGCTTCGCCCGGGCCGATGCGCGCGTGCCCGGTGTACCGCATTTTCAGGATTTCCGCGTGATGCTCGAGCAACTCGGCGACAAGGTCGATGCGGTGTGCATCGCGATTCCCGATCACATGCACGCCTACGCGGGCATCGAGGCGATGAAGCGCGGCAAGCACCTCTACTGCCAGAAGCCGCTCGCGCAGACCGTGTGGGAATCGCGCCAGATGCGCCTCTGGTCCGAGAAGAAAAATCTCGTGACGCAGATGGGCAACCACATCCATTCGGCCATCGAGTACCGCATGGCCACGCGGCTCATCCACGACGGCGCCATCGGCAAGGTGAAGGAAGTGTACTCATGGGTCTCCGTCTCCGGCAACGAGCGCACGCGGCTCCTCGAGCCGATCGAGTCCGGCCCGGTGCCCGACAATCTCGACTGGAATCTTTGGATCGGTGGCGCGCCGATGCGGCCGTACGCGCCGGTGATTTATCATCCCTTCGCGTGGCGCGACTGGCAGGACTTCGGCGGCGGCGCCATCGGCGATTTTGCCTGCCACATCCTCGACCCGGTCTTTACCTCGCTGAATCTCCGCGCGCCGCTCACCATCGCGGCCGACAACAGCGGCATCAACCGCCAGATCTGGCCCGTGGCCGAGACGGTGAAGTACGTTTTCCCCGGCACCGAGTACACCGCCGGCCCGACGATCAATGTCACCTGGAGCGACGGCGGCCTGCGGCCCGACCGGGCGCTTGCGCGCATGCCCGCCGAGCTCGACCTGCCGCGCAGCGGCTCGCTCTTCATCGGCGAAAAGGGCAACCTGGTGCTCCCGCACTTCGCCGCGCCGCGCCTGTATCCATTGGATAACTACAAGGAGTTCGCGTATCCGAAGGACATCAAGGGCCTCAATCACTACCACCGCTGGATCGATGCGATCGTCGATGGCACGAAGACGAGCGACGGTTTCGATTACGCGGGTTGGTTGAGCGAGGCCGCGCAGCTCGGCAATGTCGCCACGCGCCTACCGCGCCGTCCCGTCAAATCCAACGGCCGCCTCACGGTGTCGCCCGAAGAGGTCAACGTCCTCGAATGGGACGCGGAGAACCTCAAGATTAAGAACAACGAGGCGGCCAATGCGCTGCTCACCCGTTCATACCGATCAGGTTGGGAAGTGACGCCGGCCAGCTGAGGCACGCGCCAGTGCCGGTACCCTCTGTCCGCCTGCGCTTTTGGCGCCGGATGTTTTCCATGAGCCGGGACGTTGGTCCCGGGAGCTGGTCGGGGTGCGATGGCTTGAGTTGGGCCGGGGATTAAATCCAGTAATCGCGAGGGCGTGATGGGCGCGCGAGGTCTGGCCGCGAAGGTATCTATTGTGAATGATGCCAATGATTTGCGGATTTAAGATCTACGCGCAGCGCTCGTTGACGGGCGGGCGCTTCTGATCCGAATTTAACGGATTTGGTGCATGTAGGACCCCTTTTCTTTGAGTCACTTCAGGCCCTGATCGGCTCGAATTTTCGAAGCGTTAAATTTACGTAAATAGCTATGAAAGGCTATTTACCGAAACTGTGTCATCATAAGTAAATGAGGTATCAACCTCTTGCTTTCCTAAAAGCCAATTAGATACAATTGCATGTTTTTGGCATTTGCCAGTTCGGCTTCAACCGGTTCGTCGTCTCAGGTCCCCTTCATGAAACTCCTACGCTTCCTTAGCGTGTTCGCGCTCGCGTTCACGGTTTTGTCTGTGTCTCTCCGTGCCGCCTCCCTTACCGGTGAGACGGTTTCGTTACGGGTTAACTATACCACCACCACGCAGGAGTCGGTCGCGATCAACGAGGACGTCTATACGACTTCCTTCGTCGTCGGCGGGGGCGTGGAAGTATCGTCCCAGCCGATTAGCGTCACTTACACGAGCGGCGGCTTTCCACAAACGATGTCCGGCTCGATCACGGTGGACGTGAGCGGAAATGGCATGACGGTGAACTTTAGCGGCACCCAGCAGCCCGGTAGTCTCGCGTTCATCCTCACCAGTGTGAAGGATGAATCGGCCAGCAGCATCACTTCGGTTACGGAGACGTCGTCCTCGGGAATTCAGTCGGGTATTAACATGACCCTTGCTCCGTCGTTTAGTAACACGGGCAACGGCTCCATCACCGGTGGACTCGTTCCGTTCGGTTTTCAGCCGGGCGTAAACATCAGCCAGACGATCAGCTTCGTACTGGCCGATGCAGTGATTTCCACGCCGACGGTGAGCGGCGTATCGCCCACGAGCGGCCCCGCCGCTGGCGGCACGAGCGTGACCATTTCGGGCACCAACTTTACCGGTACCACGGGTGTCACCTTTGGCGGCACGGCCGCGACGGGAGTCACAGTTGTCAACAGCACCACGATCACGGCGACGGCCCCGGCTCACGCGGCCGGCGCCGTCAATGTCGCGGTGACCAATAGCGCGGGCACCAGCACTGCCAATAGCTTCTACACGTATATTGCGGCCCCCACGGTGACCGGCGTATCGCCGACCACCGGCCCATCGGCCGGCGGCACGAGCCTCACGATCACCGGGACCGGCTTCACTGGAGCCACGGCCCTTACGATCGGCGGCACCGCACCGACGAGCTTTACGGTGAACAATAGCACCACGATCACGACCACGGCTCCCGCGCATGCCGGCGGGGCGGTGAATATCGTCGTCACTACTCCGGGTGGGACGGGCACGGGCACCGGCCTCTACACCTATTTCGTGCCGACGGTCACTGCCGTCAGCGTGCCGGCCGATGGCACCGCCAAGCTCGGTGACAATCTCGATTTCACGATCAACTGGAGCGCCGCCGTCACGGTGACCGGTACGCCTACCCTCGGCCTCACCATTGGGTCCACCAGCCGTTCAGCCAATTACGTTTCCGGTTCCACCACCTCTTCTTTGCTTTTCCGCTACACGGTGCAGGCGGGCGATCTCGATGCTGATGGCATCACGGTCGGCACGCTCGCTGGCACGATCCGCGATGCCGCCAGCAACAGCGCCAGCCTCACCCTCAACAGCGTCGGCAGCACGGCCAACGTGAATGTCGACGGCGTCGTCCCCACGCTCTCACCCGTGGCCATCGTCTCGAGCAATAGTAATACGGCGCGCGCCCGCACCGGCGATGTGATCACGCTCACCTTTACCTCCAGCGAACCGATTGCCACGCCGACGGTCACGATCGCCGGCCACGCGGTGACGGCGACCAATGTCGGCAATAATTGGACTGCCACTTACACGACGGTCGGCACCGACACAGAGGGCGTGCTGCCCTTCTCCATCGCCTTGGCCGATGCGGCGGGCAATGCCGGCACCTCGGTCACCGCGACCACTAACGCCAGCAGCGTCACCTTTGACAAGACGGCTCCGACCGTGACAGCGGCGCGCATCTCCGTGACCGGAGCGACCGGCGTCGGTGGAGTCTTTAAGATCGGCGATACGCTGACGGTGACGTGGAACAACAGCGCCTCGGGTGACAATAATGCGGATGTCGCCACCGTCCTGATGAATCTTAGCCAGCTCGGTGGCGGTGCGGCGGTGACGGCGACTAATGCCGCGGGCTTCTGGAGCGCCAGCTTTACCGTCACGGCGGATGGGCTCGATGCCGTGGGCCTCAATGCGGTGCTGACTCTCGTGCGCGATACGACGGGCAACAGCACCGTCAACGTTTCGGGGACCAACAGCGTCTCCGTCGACAACGAAGCTCCAGTCGTCACGGCGGCGAAAATCGCGCTGACGGGAGCGACCGGCGTGGGCGGTGTCTACAAGATCGGCGATACCGTCACCGCGACGTGGGACAACACCGCCACGGGCGACAATAACGCGGACACCATCACGGGCGTCACGGTGGACTTCACCGCCTTTGGCGGCGGCAGCGCGGTCGCCGCGACCAACGCAGCGGGCACGTGGACGGCCACCTATACGATCGTCGCCGGTGCAGTGCAGGCGTCGAATCTCAATGTCGTCGTCACCGCCACCGACAATGCCGGCAATACCACGCCCACGACCGGCACGAATAATGCCGCCGTGGACAATATCGCGCCCGCCGCGCCCTCGGTGCCCGATCTGGCCACCGCCAGCGACTCCGGTTCCTCTTCCACCGATAATCAGACCAACGTTACCACGCCCGTCTTCACCGGCACGGCCGCGGCCAATAGCACCGTACGCCTCTACGACGGCGCGACGCTCGTCGGCAGCGCAGTCGCCACCGGCGGCGTGTGGTCGATCACCTCCACCGCGCTGGCGACGGGTACGCACTCGCTGACCGCGACCGCCACCGATGAGGCGGGCAATACCGGCACCGCCTCCGGGGCGTTGAGCGTGTTGATCGATTTCACCGCCCCGGCGATCCCCGTCATCGGCTTGATCTCGACCGACACCGGAGCCTCCAGCACCGATGCCGTGACCAACGACAACACCCTCAGCCTCACGGGTACCGCCGAGGCCGGCTCGACCGTCACGATCTTCCGCAACGGCAGCAGCGTCGGCACCGCCCTTGCCAACGGCTCCAGTGTGTGGACCTTCGACTACACTGGCACGGTGCTCCCGGATGCGACGTATAACTTCACCGCGACCGCCACCGATGTGGCGGGCAATACCAGCGGCGCGACGGGCAATTTCCCGGTCGTGATCGATACGGTCGCGCCCGTCATCACCGCGACCACCGCACCCGGCACTTACAACGTGGCGTTCACGTACACGATTTCCGCGCCCGGCACTTCCACCTATGCCTCCACGGCGCTGCCCGCCGGATTGTCCCTTAATGCCACCTCCGGTGTTATCTCGGGCACGCCGACCGCCGCGGGCGATACCGTGGTCACCCTCACGGCCACCGACCTCGCCGGCAATGCCAGCACCGCGCCGCTCACCATCAGCATCGCCAAGGCCACGCCAATCATCACTTGGGCCACGCCCGCGAATATCCTCTATGGCACGGCGCTGAGCGCCACGCAGCTCAATGCCACCGCGACGATCTCCAGCGTCACCATTCCTGGCGCCTTCGTCTACTCCCCGGCGCTTGGCGTGAAGCCGCCGGCGGGCAGCCAGACGCTCAGCGTGGCGTTTACCCCGACTGACACCGCGAACTACAATTCCGTACCCGCGACCACGGTCACCTTGGTCGTCGACCAAGTCACGCTTACGGTCAGTGGGGTCACGGCGGCGGGTCGGATCTACGACGGCACTTTGACGGCACCGCTCGGTGGCACGCCCGCCTTGGTTGGCGTGCTGCCGGCGGATGTGGGCAATGTCACCCTTACGGGCACGGCGGTCGGCACGTTTGCCAATAAAAATATCGGAGCGGCGAAGCCGATCACGGTCACCGGTCTCAGCCTCACGGGCAGCGCTGCGGCCAACTATTCACTGACGCAGCCCACCGGTCTCTCCGCCACGGTCAGCGCCAAGACCCTCACGGTCTCGGGCATCACGGCCAATAGCCGCCCCTACAATGGCTCCACGGTCGCCACGCTCAATCTGGGCAGCGCGGCCCTCGTCGGTATCGTCAGCCCGGATGTCGTCACGCCCGTCACATCGAGCGCGGCCGGTGCGTTTGCCACCGCGACGGTGGGCTACGGAAAAACCGTGACGATCACCGGCATCACGCTGGGCGGGGCGGGCGCGGGCAATTACGATATCACCCAACCCTCCACCGTGGCCGATATCACGCCGGCCAATGTCGCCGTCACCATCAGCAATCTGGCGCAGACCTACGATGGCACACCCAAGGCGGCGACCGTGACGGTCGTGCCCGCGGGCACGAGCGTCGTGATCGTCTATTCCAATGTCGGCGGCCTCCCGCCCACGAATGCCGGCAGCTACTTCGTCTCCGCCAATATCACCGATCCCAACTACAGTGGCAGTGCGACCGCCACGCTCGTGATCGCCCGCGCACCGCAGACGATCGCCTTTGCCGCGCCGACGGGCACGCCCGTCATCGGCACTCCGCTGCCGCTGAGCGCGACGGCGAGTACGGGCCTGCCGGTCACGTTCTCGGTTGTTTCCGGTGCGGCTACGGTGAGCGGTGCCTCGCTCATCTTTACCGGCGGTGGTTCCGTCGTCGTCCGCGCCACCCAAGGTGGCAATAGCAACTACCTGCCCGCCTCGGCGGAGGTGACGATCTCGTCGGCGGCCAAGGCAGCGCAGACCATCGCGTTTGCGCCGCTGCCCAATCGCCGCGCCACCGATCCGGCCTTCTCGCTCTCCGCAACGGCCAGCAGTGGCCTGCCGGTGAGCTTTGCCGTTACCGGACCCGCGACCTTCGACAGCGCCACGCGCACGCTTACGCTTACGGGGGTGTCAGGCGCGGTTACGGTCACGGCTTCGCAAGCGGGCGACGCCACGTTTTTGGCGGCAACCAGTGTGACGCAGAGCTTCAATGTCCTGGCCACCGGCCAGCAGATCTTCGTCGGCCTCACGCAAAACAACGATAACATCGTCGTCAGCCTCTCGGCCGATGGGAAATCGGGTACGCTCCTCTGCTTCATCTCCAGCACGGGTGAACTGTTCTTCGTCAATTTCACCGTCAACGGCGATGGCACCTTCACCGCCACGGTCAGCGCGATCAATAGTGACGACCCCGACATGCGCGCCATAGCGAGCCTGTTTGGCGAGCGCGCCGTCGCGGCCAATGGCCCGCGCACGTTTACGGGGCGCATTAATGGCGGCTCGCTCACCGGCTCGATCCCGGAGCTGGGCGTGACGTTCTCCACGACCGCTCAGGCGGCGGGCGGCCCGAGCGCGGATATCGCGGGGCTTTATCTTGCGACCGCTGTCAACTCTACCGGCGGCAGCGATTACTTCATGGTCGGGCCGCAAGGCACGGTGACGGCCTTCGTGGTCCTGCCAAGTGGCGTCAGTTCCGGTACGGGTACGATCGCGGGCACCACCTTCACCCTCACGCTGGGCACTAACATGGTGGTCACCGGCTCGATCAATCCGGCCACGACGGCCATCGCAGGCACCGTGACGGTGGGCGGACAAGTGGTGCAGACCTTTGCGGGCACCGGTGCCTACGCCGCGCGCACGGATCGCCTCGTCAATCTCTCCTCGCGGGTGCGCATCGCCCCCGCGGCGGGCCGCTCATTGATTACGGGCTTCGTGATCGGCGGCACCGAGTCGAAGCGCGTGCTGCTGCGCGCCGTCGGCCCGAGCCTCACTGGCTTTGGCGTCACCGGCGCCCTGGTGAATCCGAAGCTCCAGCTCTTCGATGCTTCCGGCAAAGTGCTGCTCGAAAATGACGACTGGTCGGGCACGGATACCTCGGCGGCCTTCACGCAAGTGGGCGCTTTTGCCCTCTCCCTTGGCACCAAAGACGCCGCCGTGCTGACTACGCTCGCGCCCGGTGCCTACTCCATGCAGGTGACGGCCGGGGCCGAAAGCGGCGCGGGCCTCGCCGAGATCTACGATGCCAGCGCCACCGCCGGCACCGACCGGCAGCGTCTCATCAATATCTCGACGCGCGGCACGGTCGACGTGGGTACGGATGGCCTGCTCATCGGCGGCTTCGTGTTGACGGGCAATGCGCCGAAGAAAGTGCTCATCCGCGGTGTTGGCCCTGGGCTTGCCGCCTTTGGTGTCGCCGGGGCGCTCGGTGATCCCCGTCTCGCGATCTACTCGGGCTCCACGCTCATCGCGCAAAATGATGATTGGTCCACGGCGCAGCCGCTCACCGCACAGCAGACCGTCGCTACGGCCGGAGAGATCACCGCCGCTGCCTCGAGCGCCGGAGCCTTTGCGTACAACGCCGCTTCCAAGGACGCCGCCATCCTCGTCACCCTCGCGCCCGGCGCCTACACCGCGCAGGTGAGCGGTGCTGCAGGGCAGACGGGCGTCGCGCTCGTGGAAATCTACGAGGTGCCCTGAGGCCTCGCGAGCGAGCGAAGGCCGAAGACCCTATCCCAAGCGCCAGTGACGCGGCCGAAATTTCCAAATGGTTTCGGCCGCTGCTGTGGGCGATGGCTGCGCTTGAAGTTTTTTTGGCGCTTGGAGGTTGGGCTTTGGAGCTTCCACCGCGCTTCGCGGTGGTCGTTCGTCACGCCGGGGTGCTGTTGGTCACAGGTCCGTTGACGGTTGGGCATGGGTAGAAGCTCTGGGAAGAGCGCTGGGGAATTGTCCTCAGCCGCTCCCCTTCTTCTTCCTATGCACCTCCTCGCTTCGTCTCGTCTCGGTTTGTGGTTCGCTCATTTTATCGCGGTTTCGCGGATCGGTCGCTTGGGCCGCGGGGCCACGATGGTCCTCGTGCTCGCCAGCGCGCTCGGGCTCGCCTCCCGCGCCTCCGCGACGACGGAGAGCTACACCGGCATCACGAGCCTATTGGGCACGTCCATCACCTGGGGCGATTTTACGTACTCCTGCAACGGCAGCTTTGGATCCGGCTACGCCCAGACCTCGACGGCCAGCCCGGGTCGCCCTCCCGGCATTCAATTCGGCGCGAGCATCTCCGGAGCCACCGCCACCGCATCTATCGGCCTGAAAAGCGGCGGCTCCTATACCGCCTTCACGGTGACAAGTATCTCGGCTTCTTCGTACTACAACGGCGGCACGGTGGCGACCAAGCACACGCTCACCGGTTACAAGAACGGATTGCCGGTGCCCGGGGCCAGTCAGCAAATTACCACGGTCGAGGCCATCACGGGCACGCCCATTACGCTCAATTCATCGTTTGCCGGCCTCGATGCCATCGCTATCGCGCCGGATAACGGCGAGATGGCCCTGCAAATCTATTCCATCACGTACACCGGTATTACGGATAACACCCCGCCCACGGTCAGCTCCATCGCGCGCTTCGATTCCGCCACGACCAATGCCGCGAACCTCCGATACACGGTCACCTTCAGCGAAGCCGTGACGGGAGTCACCTCCGACGACTTTACGGTGACGGCCAGCGGCGTCACGGGTGCCAGCGTCACGAGTGTGACCGGCAGCGGCGCGACCTACAGCGTAACCGTGGGCACCGGCTCGGGCGACGGCACGCTCCGCCTCGATCTCAAGTCCTCCGGCACTGGCATCGCCGATGCCTTTTCCAATGCCATCACGACGGGCTTTACCTCCGGCGAAGTCTACACGCTCGATCGCACGGCGCCGACCGCCTCGATCGGGGCGCCGTCCGCAGCGGCCGCGACGACGGGCCCGGTGTCATTTACGATCACGTACGCCGACACCAACTTCAGCTCCGCCAATCTGTTCAATAGCAACATCACCGTTAACAAAACGGGCACGGCCGACTGCGCCATCTCCACCTCGGGCAGTGGCAATACCCGCACGGTCACACTTTTGAATCTGACTGGCGACGGCACGCTCGGTATCAGTCTCGCCGCCGGCACCGCGTCCGATACGGCGGGGAATCTCGCTCCCGCGGCCGGCCCGAGCGCCACCTTCCAGGTCGTCAATACGAAGCCTGCCATCAGCAACACTTCCGGCCCGGCCAGCACCTACGGCGCGACGATCGCGAGCTATCCCATCTCCGCCACGGGTTCGCCTTCCTCGTATGGCGCGAGCGGTCTTCCTGCCGGCCTGAACGTCGATGCCAACAGCGGTTCGATTACGGGCATGCCGACGGTTAGCGGTAATTTCAGCGTGACTCTTTCCGCCACCAATCTCGCGGGCACGGGCAATGCGACGCTGACCTTCACCGTGGAACGCGCGGCTTTGACGGTTACCGCCCAGCCGGCCAACCGGCTCTATGGCGCGACCAATCCTTCGTTTAGCGCCACGGTCAGCGGTTTCGTCAATGGCGACACCAGCGCCGTCGTCTCGGGCACGGCTTCACTCACTTCGCCGGCCACGGCCACGACTCCGGCGGGCAATGCAGACATTATCCCGACGGTCGGCACGCTCACCGCGGCCAACTATAAGTTCACCAATTTCGTCAAGGGCGTGCTCGCGATCAATCCCGTGCCGCTCACAGTGACGGCGGATCCGGCGTCACGCGCGTTTGGCGAGGGTAATCCCCCATTCACCGTCAGCTTCACGGGGTTCGTCAACGGCGAGACCGCAGCCAATGCCGGCATCTCGGGCGCCGCGAGCTTTACGACCAATGCCCTGCCGCTCAGCCCGGTGGGCAACTACACGGTCACACCGGCGATCGGTTCGCTGACGTCCACCAACTACTCGTTCACCTCGTTCACCGAGGGCACGCTCATCGTGACCAAAGCCGCCCTGACGGTGCTGGGAGTGCTCGCCGACAATAAGACTTACGACGGCAGCCTCACCGCCACGCTCGACTTTTCGGGCGCCGCGCTGAACGGCGTGGCCCTCGGCGATGAGGCGAATGTCGCGATCGATTCGTCCGCGGCGACCGCCGTCTTTTCCTCCAAGACGGCCGTCAGCGACAAGGCCGTCACCGTGAGCGGCGTAAAGCTCAGCGGCCCCTCCGCCGCCAATTACACCGTGGCCCAGCCCACGGGCGTAAAAGGCAATATCTTCAAGCGCACCGTGATCGTCTCCGGCGTCACCGCTTCGAACAAAGTGTACGACGGCAATGCGACCGCGACGTTTAGCACCACGGCCGCCACGCTCAGCGGCATCGTCAGCGGCGATGTGGCCACGCTGGATCGCAGCGTCGCGTCCGGCATTTTCCAGGCGACCAAGATCAAAAGCGGGCCGCAGATCGCGGCGCTGAAGATTGGTGGTGACACGGATGTGTTTGCACTCGACGCGGGCGATCCGACGGTCGGCGTGGGCAAGACCGTCGTCATTTCCGGCCTCACGCTCGCTGGTTTAGACAAGGATAATTATTCGGTAGCGTCACCGTCGGGCGTCACGGCGAGTATCACGCCCAAGGCGCTGACGGTCGCGGGCACCACCGCGTCCGATAAAGTTTACAACGGCACCACCCCCGCGACGCTCGGCTTCGGTAGCGCGACGCTCGTCGGCGTCGTCAGCCCCGATGTGGTGACGCTGGTCAGCAGCGCCGCGACGGGTACCTTTGCCAATGCGAATGTGGGCCTGAACAAGACAGTGACTGTGGCCGGCCTCACCCTCGGCGGCGCGGCGGCGGCCAACTACACCGTCACGCAGCCCACGACGACGGCAAGCATCACCCCCGCCAACGCCTCGGTGAGCATTAGCGGCTTGAGCCAGGTTTATGACGGCACGCCAAAGTCTGCCACCATCACCATCACGCCCAATGCCGCGGCCTCCATCGTCTATTCCAACACCGCCTCCGGCACGCCCATCAATGCCGGCAACTACACGGTGAGCGTGAATATCACCGATGCGAATTACAGCGGCGGCACCACCGCCCGGTTTGTGATCGCCAAGGCCCCGCAGACCGTCGCGTTTGCCGCGCTCTCCGGCACGCCCACGATCAATGTCCCGCTCACCCTGTCCGCCACGGCGAGCAGCACGCTCCCCGTCACGTATTCGCTCGTGAGCGGCCCCGCCTCGCTGAACGGCGCCACCCTGACGCTCACCTCGAGCGGCGCGGTGACGGTGCGGGCCACCCAGGCTGGTGGTGACAACTATCTCCCGGCCACGGCCGACCTCACGCTCGCCGCGGGCGGGAAGCTTCCGCAGACCGTCTCGTTTGCCGCCCTCAGCAACCGCCGCAGCACGGACGCGGCCTTTACCCTCAACGCCAGCGCAAGCAGCGGCCTGCCCGTGACGTTTACCGTCACCGGCCCCGCGACATTCAATAGCGCCACCCGCACCCTCACGCTCACGGGCGCGGCGGGCGCCGTGACGGTCGTCGCTTCGCAGGCGGGCAATGGTACCTTTGCCGCCGCCCCGGATGTGACCCGCAGCTTCAATGTGCTCGCGACCGGCCAGCAGACCTTCTTCGGTCTCACCTCCAATCGCGACACGGTCGGCGTGAGTATTTCCGCCGACGGCAAATCCGGCACCTTGATCTGCTATCTCGGCGCGACTGGTGAGGCCTTCGTCGTGGACTTCGTCGTCAATTCCGATGGCACCTTCGATGCCACGGTCACGGCGCTCAACGCGGCGGAACTCGAGGAACTCCTCCTCGCGAGCGATGGCTTCGGCGCACGCGCTGCGGCCACGGGCTCGCGGACCTTTACGGGTAAGCTCGATGGCGGCTCGATCTCCGGCTCCATCCTCGAGCTCGGCGTTTCGTTCTCCGCCGCGGTGCAGCCGGCGAGCGGCTCCAGCGCGGGTGTGTCGGGAGTGTACAAAGCTCCCTCCACGGGCGGCGCGGCCGGCGGTACCTACTCCATCGTCGGCACGCAGGGTCAGGTCTTTGCCATCGCGGTGACCCCGACATCCGTGGTCGCCGGCACGGGCACGGTATCCGCGAGCAATACGTTCTCCATCCAAAGTGGTAATAGCACGATCGCCGCGGCGATCGATGCCGCCACGACTGCGGTCACGGGCACGGTTTCCGTCAGCGGGCAGCAAGTACAGACCTTTGCCGGTACGAACATCTCCAGCGTCCGCACGGATCGCCTCGTGAATCTCTCCTCCCGCGTGCGCATCGCTCCTGCGGCCGGTCGCACGCTCATCACGGGCTTTGTGATCGGTGGCACCGAGTCGAAGCGCCTCCTCCTGCGCGCCGTCGGCCCGAGCCTCACGAACTTCGGCGTCACCGGCGCCTTGGTGAATCCGAAGCTCCAGCTCTTCGACGCCTCCGGCAAGGTGCTCCTCGAAAACGATGACTGGACCGGGACCGATACGGCGGCGGCCTTTGCCCAAGTCGGTGCATTCGGCCTCACGGCCGGCACCAAGGATGCCGCGATCCTCACCACGCTCGCTCCTGGTGCCTACTCCATGCAGGTCACGGCCGGTACCGAGAGCGGCACGGGTCTCGCCGAAATCTACGATGCCAGCGCGACCGCCAGCACGGATACGCAGCGCCTCGTGAATATCTCGACGCGTGGCACCGTGGACGTCGGTACCGATGGTCTGCTCATCGGCGGCTTCGTGGTGACGGGTAATGCTCCGAAGAAAGTCCTCATCCGCGGCGTCGGCCCCGGCCTCACGGCCTTTGGCGTCGCTGGCGCGCTGGTCGATCCGCGCATCGCCGTCTACTCCGGTTCGACGCTCATTGCCCAGAACGACGACTGGTCCGTCGCCCAGCCGGTCAACGCGCTGCAAACGGTCGCCACCGCCGCCGAAGTCACCAACGCCGCCGTCAGCGCGGGCTCCTTTGCCCTGAATGCGGGCACGAAGGACGCCGCCGTGCTCGTCACGCTGGCCCCCGGTGCCTACACCGCGCAAGTCACCGGTGCCGCCGGCCAGACCGGCGTGGCCCTCGTGGAAATCTACGAAGTCCCGTAAAGCACCGGCAAAACTGCCGCCTCTCTCCAAGCCGCCCGCCTTGCGCGGGCGGCTTTTTTTTGCGCGCCCGAAGCGGAGGTGAACGCCTCCGCTTTAATCCCCGGCCGCCAACATCGTGCCCGGCAGGCGGGACTTAAGCGCGGGCCAGTACAGGCGACCGACCGGCACGTCGGCGGCGATGCCGTGGACTTGGAGGCAGATGGATTTCTGCGGGTCGCGCCGATAGCCCGCGAGGCGCGGGAGGTTGACGATGGCGGTGCGGTGGACGCGGAAGAACAGGGTCTCGGGCAGGATTTCCTCCCACGCCTTGAGGCTGCGCCGGACCAAGATCGAACTGCCGTCGGCGAGGTGCACCAGCGAGTAGTTTTCCTCCGCCTCGATCAGGCAGAGATCGGTGATGGAGGCAAAACGCGCCGACGAACCGGAGCTGAGATGAATGATGTCGTCGGGCCGCAACGCGACACTCGGGGCGGCGGCGATGCCTTCGCTCTCCGCCGGTGCGGTCTGCGCGACGCGAGCCAGCGCGCGGGCGAGGCGCTCGGCTTTGACCGGCTTCAAGAGGTAGTCGAGGGCATTGACCTCAAAGGCGCGCACGGCGTGTTCGTTGTGCGCGGTCACGAAAATGATTTTCGCCCCCGGCCGGACGTTGGGCACGAGGTCGAAGCCGCTGCCACCCACGAGCTGAATGTCGAGAAACACGAGGTCGTAGTCCGCGCCGGAGAGCAGGGCGTTGGCGGTTTTCACGGTGCCCGCTTCGCCCACGATCTCGATCGCCGGATGCACCGCGAGCATCGCGCGCAAATCCGTGCGCGCGGTCTTCTCGTCGTCGATGATCAGGGCGTGGTGCATGGGGAATCAGTCTCTTTTCGGCGGTAAGCGGGGTGGGCCGTCATCCGAGGAATCAGCGAGAGTGAGCGGAAGATAAAGCGAAAAGCGAAAGCGTGAGCCGCACGCGCACCCAGCCCGCGCTTTCTTCGTGGGTAAACCAGTGCGCCTCGGGATAGTGCCGGCGCAGGCGCTCGTGAAGATTGTCGTGACCGATTCCGGTCGACGGAATCCCCGGTCGCGACCCGCGCTCGACCCATTTTCCGGTGTTGGAAATTTCAAACACCAATCCGCCCTCGGGCAAGGCCGGCGCGCCTTCGACGGTGGCCGCACGATGGGCCGAGATCTTCAATCGCAAGAGATCGTCACTGGTCGCCTGACCGTACTTGAGCGCATTCTCCACCAGCGGCAGGAGCAGCAGGCGAGGGATGAATGTTTCATCGAGCGTCGCATCCACGTCGAATTCCACGCTCAGGAGCTCGCCCATGCGCGTCTGCTCGATGTCGAGATACGCGCGGAGCATGGCGATTTCCTCGCCCACCGTGGTGCGCTCCTCGGCCTTGCGCCCGTGGAGGGTGAGGCGGCAGAAATCCGCGAGGCGGTCGATCGTTTCGCGCGCCGAGCCGAGCGTGGGAGGAATCTGGGAGCGAATCGACGTGAGCGAATTAAACAGGAAGTGCGGGTTGAGCTGGTAACGCAGCACATCGAGCTGGGCTTTTTCCGCCATGAGACGCGCGGAGATTTTTTCATCGAGCTCCAGTTTGTGGAGGCGCGCGAGTTCGCCGTTTTGCCGCCGCAGATCCTCGGTGCGCGTGGCGACCGTCTTTTCCAGTTGTTCGTTTTTCCGCCGTAGTGCGCGGGTGCGCAAGCGCACGAGCCCGAGGATGATCAGCCCGAGCACCGTCACATATCCCGTACGCGCCCACCACGTGCGCCACCACGGCGGCAGAATTTTGAAAGCGAGTGCCGCCGGCTGGCTCAACACGCCATCGACGTCGCGTGCCCGCGCTTCGAAGCGATACTCGCCCTCGCGCAAATGGGTAAACGTGCGCTGGCGCTGTGGCGACCACGCGGACCAGTCCGCATTATCGCCCACGAGCCGCGTTTGATAAAGGACCGGGTGGGTGGGGGAGTAGCGCGGCGCGACAAATTCGAAATCGAGGGAGTTGTCGTTGTACGCGAGAACGGCCCCCGCGGAAGCGGTGCCTTGCTGCGTCCACACGAAGGTGGAAAACGGCGTGGGCTCAGCGAAAGCGTTGTTCAAGTTGACGCGCAGCACTCCGTCGGTTCCCGCCAGCCAAAGGACCGGGCCGTCGGGGCCGGTTTCCTCGAAGAAGTTCAAGACGTTATCGATCAGGTCGTGCACGCGCTGGGGCAGGGCGCGCACGGTGCCGTCGCGACCGACACGATAGATCACTTTCTCCTCATTGCGCGCAAACGTCCGCCGCAACCAGAGGTGATCGGCCGCATCGGCGCCGAAAATCGCCCCCGCGATCTGCGTGCCCTCGGGCAGTGCGGGCACGCCGGGAAACGGCTCGAAGCTCCGCGTGTTTTCATTGAAACGAAACACCGTGCGCTCGCCATCCGCCGCGGTGAAGACGGGCTCGCCGCCCCAATCCGCCACGCCCGTGATCGCCGGTTTTCCGGGGGCGGTGGGGAGAACTTCCACCGTCGTCGTGCGCACGGAGATTTGCCCGTCCGCCGCGTGCCCGGGAATGATACGGCAGACGCCGCGCCCGGGCATCGCGCCCCACATGCTGCCATCGGCCGCCTCGGCCAGCGCCCTGACGTGGCCCGCGAAGCCCGGCACGCGACCCTCGTCGCGCCAGCCCGCCGGCGTCTCGCGCAGCAAGGCGATGCCATTCTCCATGCTAACCCAGACGAATTCGGGATTTTGGCGCGAGCGCAGCAGGGCATGACTCCGCACGCTGTCGACCGAGGGGGCGGGAAACGTGCGCGGACCCGCCGCGGTCATTTCGATGACTTTGCCGCCGTCGGCATTCGCGACGAGAAATCCGCGTGCTGTGGGCAAGAGCGCGTAGTGATCCGACGTGAGCACGCGTTCGAAGCGCGCTGGGGCGTCGGCTCCGGTACCGGGTTTCAGCCCGTAAACGCCCTCGCCCGTGAGGGCATAGAGCCGACCGCCCACTCGTCGGAGGAGGCGCACACTGCTCGTGGGCAGGCCGTCGCGGCTGTCGAAAAATGTCATTCCCGCGGGCGGTTCGACGTGCGCAGCTCCGTTAAACAAGCCGAGCCAGATTCCGCCGTCGCGCGCGGTCTTGAGGCTGAGGACGAAGTGATTGCGGAGACCGTTGCTTTCATCGAGCCGGGTGAGAAAGCGTCCCTCGGGGGAGAGAAAGACGAGGCCTCCGCCCATTAGCACGAGGGCGAGCGAGCCGTCGGGCAACTGCCAGCCGCGGGCGATTTTTTTCCCCCGGAGATAAGCCGCCTCGTCGTGCGGCCACGGCTCCACGCGGTCGCCCCGCACGGTCCAAATATCACCGCTCTGCTGCACGACGAGTAGCGCGCCTTCCCGGGTATGGGCGGTGAAGCGGATCGCGCTGGAAGTGAGGCGCGGATCATCGCTCACCTTGAACGACTCCTCCCCTTCGATGCGATAGAAGGAGCCACCCGGTGCGTAGGCAAAGTGTGGGCCGGTGTCCCCGTACAGCACATGCGTCCACGGGAGAAACGCGGCGGGCATCAAGCTGCCCTGGCCGTCGCGCCAGCGCAGAAAATCCTTCGCGACATTAAGGTACAACGTGCCGGCATGCGGCGCGATATTCTCGAGCCAGCCAAATTGGCGGTGGGCTTCGGGAAAGTCGCCAACGAGGGAAACGAAATCCCTTCGCAACCCGGCTCCCGGCTTGAGCCAGCCGAATAAACTGTCGCCGCCGATATACACGCGGCCATCCGGCGCGCGCACCACGGCCCGAATCGAGTCGGTGGGTTTTTCGAGCGCGAGACGCCGCCACGTCACGCCATCGTACGTTACGAGTCCCGGGCCGTTGCCGAAATAGATCAGACCATCGTCGTCCTCCGCGATCTGGCGCACCGCGGCATCGCCGACGAAATCGCGCGGCGCGAAATTTTTCACGATGAGGCGGCCCAGTTCGTTTGACGTCGGCGCGGCACTCGCGCCGATGTTGCCGAGCAGGAGCCACGCGGCGCACGACCAGAAATGTCGTCTCGCGCTCATGTGATACCCGGTAAAGGGCGCAGCTCCAGGCGGACGTGCACCCAGCCCTCGCTCACGAAATGGGTAAACGCGTGCGCCTCCGGGTAGTGCCGACGCAGGCGCTCGCGGAGATTATCGTGGCCGATGCCGGTCGAGGGGATGCCGGGACGTGAGCCGCGCTCGACCCACTCACCCGTGTTGGAAATCTCGAAGACGAGGCCGCCGCCCCCAGTCGCGGGCTGACGCTGCGCGGAGATTTTTATCCCGAGGGTGTCAGTGCTCGTCGCGTGCCCGTATTTCAGCGCGTTTTCGACCAGCGGGAGCAGCAGCAGCCGTGGCAGGAGTGTCTCATCGAGGGTGTGATCGATGGAAAACTCCACGCTCAGGAGCTCGCCCATCCGCGTCTGCTCGATGTCGAGATACGCGCGAAGCATCGCGATCTCCTCGCCGAGCGTCGTGCGTTCCTCCGCCTTGCGGCCGTGGAGCGTGAGGCGGCAGAAGTCCGCCAGCCGGTCCACGGTGTCGCGCGCCGACCCGGATGACGGCGGGATCTGGCTGCGAATCGACGTGAGGGAGTTGAACAGGAAGTGCGGATTAAGTTGATAGCGCAGCACATCGAGCTGGGCCTTCTCTTCGCTGAGGCGCGCGGAGATTTTTTCGTCGAGTTCGAGCTTGTGCAGGCGCGCCAGCTCGGCGTTTTGCCGTCGCAGATCCTCGGTGCGCGTGGCGATGGTCTTTTCGAGCTGTTCGTTTTTGCGGCGCAGGGCGCGCGTGCGCAGGCGGGCAAACCCGAACAGCGAAAGACCGAACGCCGCCACGTAGCCGCTGTAAGCCCACCACGTGCGCCACCACGGCGGAAGAATGGTAAACGCCAGCACGGCCGGTTTGCTCACGTGGCCGTCGACATCCTTGGCGCGGACTTCGAAGCGATACGTGCCTTCATTGAGATGGGTGTAGGTGCGCTTGCGTTCGGCGGAGAGCGGCGACCACTTGCCATTGTCGCCGACGAGGCGGCTCTGGAATTTCACCGGAAACGTCGTGGCGAAACGCGGGGCGGCAAACTCGAAGTCGAACGATTCCCTCCCGTAGGGCATCACGTCGCCGTTCACGAGGCGCGGCGAGCGATACGACCACACCGCCGCAGAGTAGGGCGCCGGCGGCGGAAAGGCCCGCGCCAGCTCCACGCGCATCACCGCTTGTGTGCCACCGATCCACAGCACCGGGCCATTCGGTCCCGCTTCCTCGAAAAAGCGCGAAGCTCCCGTGATCACATCATGCACGCGCTGGGGCAAAGCCTGCACGCCGCCGCCGCGCGTCACGCGAAAGATCCGCTTGTCGTCGATGCCGCGATACGTGCGCAGGAGCCAGAGATGATTGGGGCCGCCCACGCCGAAGACGGCACTGCCGATATTGACGTCCTCCGGCAGCCGGTCGATGCCGCGAAACGGCACGAAGCGCCGCGCCGCCTCGTCGAATTGAAACAGCGTCGGCTCCTTTTCCGCCGTGAAAATAATATCCGGTCCCCACTGGGCCGCGCGCACGATGGCTGGCGCCCCGGGCTCGTTGGCGAAAAGCTCGATGCTCGTGGCCTTCGCCAGGTTCTCATCGGCGCTGGCCGGTGGCGGCGTGAGGCGGACGGCACCCGCGCCGTTCATCGATCCCCAGATGCGTCCGTCTGGTTGCTCGATGAGCGAGCGGACCATATCGCGCGTGCCCGGCACCATGCCCTCGTCGCGCCAGCCCTCGGCGGTTTGCCGCAGGACGCCGATGCCGTTGGCATAGCCCAGCCAGAGCAAATCGGGCCGCGCGCGTGGACGCAGCATCGCGTAGACCGAGTTCTTGACCGCGATGACGGATTTCAGCTTTCCGTCCACGAGTTGATAAAGTTCTTTGGCTGAGCTGACCCAGAGCGTCCCGCTCTCCTGGTAAAACGCGGCAATGGAGCCCGCCGCCACGCGCTCGAAGCGCGCGGGCTTCGTCGGCCCCTCGGCGGGAATCAAGCGCAGCAGCCCTTGGGCGGTCGCCGCGTAGATCGTTCCTTCATGCCGCACGAGGTCGCGCACCTGCCCGGCGGGGAGGCCGGAGTTTTCGTCGAAGGCGGTGAACGTCGGAGACCAGTCGATGTGCGCCATGCCCGACTCGAGCCCCAGCCAGTAGCCTCCATCGCGGTCTGGCGTGAGCCCGTGGACCCCGCCTCCGGTCAGGCCCGTGGTCTCGTCGAGCTGCGCGAGGAAGCGGCCATCGCGACCGATAAATGTGAGCCCGCTCTCGGCCGTGGCGATCGCGAGCGAGCCATCCGGCAGGTCCCAACCGCGGGAGATTTTGCGCGACCGTAAGAACCCATCCACCTGGGTCGGCCACGGCGTGACGCGGCCGTCGCGCAGCGTGAAAAACAAATTCTCATAAGTGCCGATGAGCAGGGCGCCCTCCGGTAGCGCCGCGATCAAGCGCACGGAGTTGGCGAGGAACACCGGGTCGTCGCTCACGGGGACGAGTTTGTCGCCCTCGATACGCTGCAGCGGCTTGCGATCGGACTGGTAGTAAAGCGTGTTGCCCACCGGCAAGATGCGGCCGGTGGAGCCCGCGCGGATCACCGCCATTTTTCCGCCGCGCCAGACGAAGACCCGGTTGATCGTCTCGCCGTACACGGTGTCGCCGATGACGTAGATCTGATCGAGCCGGCGAAACGCGCGTTCACCCTCGGGCAAGTGCTCGACCAGCGAGGTGAACTGGTGCCGACCGTCGCCGCGCGGCTGGACATAGCCGAAGACATTAGTGCCCCCCACGTAAACCTTGCCGTCGGGCGCGGTGGTCACCGCGCGGCAACTATCCGAAGAACCGGGAATCGTGATGCTCCGCCACGTCGCTCCGTCGAAGGTGACCACGCCGGGATTGTTGCCAAAGAACAGCACGCCCGTCGCATCCTGCGCCACGCCCCAGACTTGCGCATGGGCCGCATAGTCACGGGTCGCGTAGCTCTTGATGATGATGCGCCCCAATTCATTCGGGGCCGGCGCACTCGCGGTCGGCGACGCCGCGCTGACTTGGGCGACGGCGGATTCCGCAGCGGATAAGGGTGCTCCAATCGCCACACCCCAGGCCATCACTGCAAAAAGCCGGAATGCAGATGAGGTCATGGGTGGTTGACCCTATGTGCAAACTGCAAGTCGCCAAGCCATTAAGCGGCCCGCGCGAGGTAGGAATTTCCCGCCCGTAGTTTCCGCAACGGTCGTTAGCTGCTCTCCGCCACCGCGAGTTGCCCGCAACCGGCGGCGATATCGATGCCGCGCCGCTGACGCACGGTGCTGGGCAGCTTAAACTCCTCGGCGAGAACGCGCTGGAAGGCTTTCGCCGCCGCGTTGTGCGTCGGCGCCCCCGCGTAGCCCGACGTGGGATTGAGTGGGATGAGGTTCACCTGAGCGGGCAGGCCGCGCAGCAAGTTACCGACGGCGCGAGCGTGCTCGGCGGTGTCGTTTTTCCCCTCGATCAGCGTCCACTCGTAGAAAATGCGGCGGCCCGTGGTCTCGCTGTACGTGCGGCACGCGGCCATGAGTTCGTCGAGCGGCCACTTCTTCGCGGCGGGCACGAGGGCGGCGCGCTCGGCCTGCGTGGCGGCGTGGAGCGAGACGGCGAGGTGCAGGGGGCGCTGTTCCTTGGCGAGACGCAAAATTCCCGGCACGACGCCGACGGTGCTGAGCGTGATTTTTTCCGCGCCGAGCGCGAGGCCGGCCTCGTCGCGCAGGATGTCGATGGCGGTCATCACCGCGTCGTAATTGTGCAGCGGCTCGCCCATGCCCATGAGCACGATGTTGCGGAGGCGTTCGCCCGCGAGGGCAGCTTTCGCGCGGGCCTGCGCCTGCTTCGCGGACGAGTGGGTCGCGGCATTCGGCGCGCGCAATGCGCGGGCGACGTGGATCGCCTGCGCCACGATCTCACCCGGCGTGAGATGGCGCGTGTAACCCATCTGCCCAGTCGCGCAAAACACGCAGCCCATCGCACAGCCCACCTGCGAGCTCACGCACGCGGTCACGCGCCCCGTGAAGCGCATCAGCACCGTCTCGATGCGCTCGTCGTCGTTCAGCCGCAGAAGATATTTGCGTGTGAAGCCATCCGACGAATCCGTCTCCAACGCCGTGGGCAGCACACCAATGGTCGTCTCCGCCCGAAGGCGCGCGAGGACCTTGGCCGGCAGCTCCGGCATCGCGTCAAACGACACCGCGAGCTCGAGGTAGAGATAATTCCACAACCGCCCCGCATGCACCGGCGACAACTCCCAACGCTCCATCTGCGCGCGCAATTGCTCGCGCGTGAGATCGTAGAGGTTGAGCAACCCGGCAGACATGGGACGCAGCAGACCTGAAAACCCGCCTCAGCGCAATGAGGCCTGCGCGGCCGTGATCGGCACGGTCTGGCGTTTGCGGTCGAGGAAGAAGCTGACTTCGCTGTAGCCGGCTTCCTGGAGTGTGGTGAGCGCGGCGGCGTAGCCGTCGCCGACGCGGCCGGGGCGGTGGGCATCCGCCCCGATGACGACGGGGATGTTGCGCTGCCGCATGAGCTTCAGGATTTTCGGGCTCGGGTTGATTTCGCGGATGGTTTTGTTCACGCCGCTGGTGTTGAGCTCCATCGCCACGCCGGTGGCGGCCACGCGGTCAAGCATGCGCTCGATGTAGGGCAAGATCCGGGCGAAATCCCATTCCACGGGCGACTCGTTTTTGATCAGATCGGGGTGGGCCATCGTATCGTAGAGGCCGGTCTCGGCGGCGCGGCCGATGTGATCGAAATACGTCCGCTGGTAGTCGAACCAGTCGCCCTTGAAATACTGGTTGCGGTAGTCGGGCACTTGCGGGTGCACGGAGCCGAGCACGTGATGCAGCGGCACGCGGGCGTGCAGCTTTTCCAGCCACGGCTCGACGCCCGGGTAGTAATCGCTCTCGAGGCCGAGGCGCACATCGACGCGGCCCGCAAACTTCTCCCGCGCCTCCGCCACCAGGTCGATGTAGCGATCATACTCCTCCGGCGCCATGCGCACGGCGTGCGAGATGCCATCGGGCAGCGGGCAGTGGCAGGTGAAGATGATGCCCTTTAGCCCGCGCGCCTCCGCTTGCGCGGCGTACTCAACCGGTTCGCCATGCGCATGTTTGCAAAGCGGCGTGTGGCAGTGGGATTCGTAGAGGAGAGGGAGCGGTGCGGACATGAGGCAGACGATGTGAGGACGGGCGAACGAAGTGCTGAGAGCCAAGAGTCTAGAGCTGAGAGCAAGAGGATGCAAACAGCCCAGGCGGCCCGTTTTCGCGGGTCCGGCTCTAGACTCTCAGCTCTGAGCTCTCAGCTTCTACCTCAGAAGAACGTGTAGTACTTCCCCGAGGCCAGACGGTCGATGAGGAGCGCGAGCTCCATCGCGTGGTAGTCGCCCCACATCGAGGATTCGCCGCAGGGGACCTTCTGGCCCTTCGGGATGTGGTCCCAGCCGTTCGGGCGGTGATATACGCTGTGGAGGAGGAGGCCCTGGTGCTTTTTGTCGGTCGAGAGGTACGGCTCGGCGAAGAGCGTATCCGCAATCGTGAGACCGGCTTGGAAATACTTTTTGCCAGCGGCCTTCTCGCCCTTGGCGGTGAGATACGTGCCGAGGCGGAGGAAACCCTGCGCGGCGATGGCGGCGGCGGAGCTGTCGACGGGTTCGTGGGCGTTGTAGGGATCGGCGTTCTTCTTGGTGTAGTCGCCGAGCTGGTGGCTGTTGAGGGCCATCGAGTCCCAGTAGGGAACGCCGTCCTTGGCCGAGTAGCCATCGATGTAGTAGTCGCTCGTGGCGCGGGCGGTCTCGAGGAAGAGATCGGTCACGGCGCGGCGGCCGCCGACGGCATCGAGGGCGGAGCCGGGCACGGTGTCGAGGAACTCGAGTTGCTCGGCGTAACCGCAAATGATCCAGGCGGCGCCACGGGTCCACGTGGTGAACGGCGAGTAGCCCTGCTGCGAGGACGGGCAGCGGAACTGGCCGTCGTTGCGATTGAAGACCGACTCGTGCGCCACGCGGCCACGCACATCGTAGCTGTCGCGACCCTGGCCGAAGAAGACGTTGAAGCGCGCCGTGGTGGCGGCGTGCTCGATAGCGCGGTGGAGGAGATTGGTGGGCTTGTCGCCCTCGCCCATCAGCGAGTGACCGAGCTGGTGCGCGACGACGAGCGAGCGCATGGAGCGGATCGTGTCGGCGAAGAGGGACTGCGGGCCGTTGAATGAGTAGACATAACCGCTGGGCGCAACGCCCGCGGAGCCATCGACCGGGGACCACGGGGTCTTGTACTGCGTGGGCGCGTAGCGGGCGGCTTGCACGGCACCGGAAACTTTCAGCGCGATCTCGGTGAAATTGAGCTCGTCCTGATTCTGCGGGATTTTGCCCTCGAGCATCAGGCGGCGGAGATTGCCGTAGGTGGAGACGTTATTGAAACCGTGGTCGTGCACGCCGACGTGCGAGACGTGCGAGGCCATGAGCTTCACGGTCTTCTCGCGCGCGAGCTTCAGTGAGGAGGCGTCGCCCGTGGCGTCGAAGTGCAAAAAGCCCATGCCGAACTGAAAACCCTGGGTCCACTCGGTCCAGCCGCGCGAGGTGTACGCGCCCTTAACCGTGAAGACCGGCGTGCCTTTGGCGGGATCCCAGGCGGCGTCGATGGCGCGGATTTTCTGGCCGGCGAGTTCGAAGACGCGGGCGGTTTTCTTGGCGAGGCGCTGCGGGGTGAGCGTGGCGTTGATTTTCATGGGCGAGAGTGCGCGTGAGAGCGAGGGGTCAGATTGCCGGTTTACGAGGGGCGAAACAAGTGCGTAGTTCCCCTGAAGGCCGCGACGTAGAAACCGCGCGCGCGGGGAGTTGCGAGGCGGCGGGCAAAATGCTGGTCTGGCGGGCTCGATTTACGTGACGATCTTCTGGCAAATTTTCCCATGGGTGCTCGTGGCGGCCTTGGCCGTCATGCTGGGCTTGCGGATGCGTCGTGAACGACAACTTGCGGCCCAGTATGAGCGCCGTGTGGGGGAGCAGAAACAGCTGGAAGAGACCCTCAATCGTATTCGCCAAGCGGTCGAATCCGCTTCCGATGCCATCGGGATCGGCGACATGGAGGGCACGTCGCTGTACCATAATCGCGCCCACATCGCCCTCTTCGGCTACACCGTGATGGAGCTGAATGCAGTCGAGGGCGGTGGCGTGCTGTTCGCCGATGCGGTGGTGGCGCGGGCGATCCATGCGGCGGTGCGCGGCGGATATTCGTGGGCGGGCGATACCGAGGTGCGCACGCGCGATGGGCGGCTGATCCCGTGTCATGTGCGCGCGGACGTGATCCGTGACGAGCAGGGGAGAGCGGTCGGTATCTTTGGTGTCTTCACCGATATCTCCGAGCGGCTCCGCGCCCGGCAACTCGTCGAGGAGCAACGGCAACGTCTCGAAGTCACCCTCCAGTCCATCGGCGATGCCGTCATCACCACGGATGTGGAGGGCCGGGTGGTCCTGCTCAATCCCGTCGCGCAGCAATTGACGGGCCTCAGTCAAAAAGAAGCCGCCGGCCGCCCGCTGTCTTCGGTGCTGCCTCTCCGCGACGAGCAAACCCGCGAGCCGTGCGACAGCGCGGTGCTGGAGCTGTTGCGGGAAAAGAAATTCAATCGCTCCACCCACCTTTACGCGATCGGGGAGGACTCCGGGGAGCGTTTGCTGGCGGAAAACGCCGCGCTCATTCGCACGGCCGATGGCACCGTGACGGGTGCGGTGCTGGCCTTGCGCGATGTCACGCGCGAGCGACGCCGCGCCGAGGAGGCGGCGCGGGCCACCAAACTGGAATCGCTCGGCCTGATGGCCGGCAGTATCGCCCACGATTTCGGCAACCTCCTCACGGCGATGGTCGCGCAGATCTCGCTCGCGCAGCTCGAACCCAATATCTCCGAGCGCCTCAAGAGCCGGCTCGATGAGGCCGAGCGCGCCGTCTGGCGGGCGCGGAATGTCACGCAGCAACTCACGCTTTTCGCCCGCGGCGGGGTCGCGAAAAAGAAGGTCGTCGCCCTCGAGCCCATTTTGCGCGAGGCGGTGGGCTTCGCCACCGGTGGCTCGCCCGTGAAGGTCGAGTACGTCATTGCCCCGGATCTGTGGACGGTGGAGGCCGATGAGGGGCAGCTCGTGCAGGTGGTCAACAATCTCGCCGTCAATGCCGTGCAGGCCATGCCTCGTGGTGGCGCGCTCACCGTCACGGCGAAAAATGACCAGGCGGGCGCCGATGATCGCTCGTCCACCTCGGGCGGGCGGTGGCTGCGTATCACCGTCGTGGATACGGGCGGGGGAATTGCGCCCGAGCACCTGTCGAGGATTTTCGAGCCGTTTTTCACCACCAAGCCGCGCGGCACGGGTCTCGGCCTCGCCACCAGTTACTCCATCGTCAAGAAGCACGGTGGCCAGCTCAGTGTGGAGAGCGCCCTCGGCACGGGGACCAAGTTTTGCATCTTGCTGCCCGCCGCCGAGGAAAGCGCGCCAGACGCGGAAGATGTTCCAGGCCCCGGCGAAGTGATCGAGGAGACGCCTATGTCCATCGGCCGTCCGCCTGCACCGACCAATCCACCCACACCTCCGCCGAAAGCCGAGCCGGCCAGGCCCGCCGTATCCGCCCTCGCCCGCGTCCTGATCGTGGACGACGACCCCGGGGTGCGCGAGGGTGTGGCGGTGATGCTGACCCTGCTCAACTATGAGGCGCTCTCGGCGGGCCATAAAGACGAGGCCGTGGAAAAATTTCGCTCGGCGCACGAAAGCGGCCGCCCGTTTGATGCGGTTCTGCTCGATCTCAATCTGCGCGGCGGCGCGGGTGGCGTGGAGATCCTGCAAGCCCTGCGGGCTGTCGATCCCGCGGTCAAAGCCGTCGTCGTCAGCGGCGACCGCGACGACCCGGTCATGATGGATTTCCATTCGGCGGGCTTTGCGGCGGCGCTGGCGAAGCCCTTTAAAATGGCGGCCGTGGATGCGATCCTGCGGCAGCTCCTCAGTTCGCGGCCTGCGTCAGCTTCGGATACTTCAACTGCCACGACTTGATCCGGTCGTCGTCGATATTCTTGAGGGAGTCGGAGATGGAGGTGACCGCCTGGGAGATGTAGTGACAGGCGCGCTGAGCCTCTTCCGGACGCGATTGGCGCAGATCGGCCATCGCCTGGATGACCGCCAGTTGGTTGTTCACCAAGTCCTGCAGAACGGCTTGCATCTCGCGGATCGCTTTGTGGCGCGTCTCCCGCTGGCGATGGCGGATCACCCAGAAGAGCAGCCCGTGAATGACGCCCACCAGCGTGGCCGTGATGGCCGCGACGGCCCACGAACTCGTGCCCGTCGGCTTGACGAGCGCGGTCACGAGAAAGATGACCGCGAGGCCCGCGAAGGTGAAAATAATTTCGAGGTAACGCAGGATGAAGCGCATGCAAAAAACCTAGCCCGCCGCGCAGAATATTTGCAATGCCACACGGCGCTCGACGCCCGCGCGCGAGGAGGCATCATGGAGTCATGCCGCCGCTGGTGGAAAAGTTCATCCAAGCCTTCATCCCGCTCTTCGTCGCGATTGATCCCATCGGGCTTGCGGCGGTCTTTCTCGGGCTGGGCCAGGGCGTGCCGCTCGCGCGCAAACGCACCATCGCGCAGCAGGCGACCTGGACGGGCGGGGCGGTCGCACTCCTCTTCTTGTTCTTGGGCCGCACCATCTTCGGCGCGCTCGGCATCACGGTGGGCGACTTTCAAATCGCGGGCGGCCTGATCCTGTTTCTCCTCGCGGCGCGCGATCTCGCGCAGTCGGCCACGGCGAAGCCGGAGGAGCTGACGGAAGATTTCGGCGTGGTCCCCCTGGGCATGCCGCTCATCGCGGGCCCGGCCTCGATTACCACGCTCATCTTGCTGGCGGAGACCGTGGGCTTTACCGCGACGCTGCTCGCCCTCGGGGCCAACCTCGCGCTGGTCGTCCTCGCCTTTGTCTGGAGTGACCAACTCGGCCGTTGGATCGGGCCCACCGGCATGCGCGCGATCTCCAAGATCGTCTCCATGCTCCTCGCCGCCATCGCGGTGAACATGGTCCGCCGCGGCTGGGCCAGCGCGCTGTGAAATTCCAAATTCCAAGGACCAAGCTCCAGTGAAGCTTTAAGCAGCTAAGCACCAATCATTTCCAGCCCCATTGAAGCTTTTTGCTTCACTAGTGCTTGGAGGTCGGTCCTTGGAGTTTGCGCCGGCTCACCCTGCGAACGTCGTGATCAATTCCGCGTAGATTTTGGCGCAGGCGACGAGCTCTTTGAGTTTGGCGCGCTCATCGATGGCGTGCTCGTTCTCGCCGCCCGGGCCGTAGCCCAGGGTTGGGATTTTCAGATGATGTGAGAAAAAGTGCATGTCGTTGAAGCCGGTCGAGACATTGAAGACCGTTTTTTGCTTCCGCACCTTGGTCACGCTGGCCGCCATCGCGGTGAAAAAGGGATGCGTGGGCTTCGAGAAACAGGAGAAGTTCTCCGAGACCTTGGTGACCGTGATCTTGCACTCCGGGATCTTCCGCGCCGCCGCGGTGAGAAACGCCCGTAACTCCCGCTCCGCATCGACATGGTTTTCGATGGCGAGCACGCGCCGGTCGATGGAAAAGGTCCCGAGCGCGGGCACGGTGTTGATCTTGCCGCCCGGGCCGGGCGCGAAGACGCCGCCGACATTGATGGTGGGCCGCATGGTCTTGCCCTCGGGCGTGACAAAGGTGCGGCGGTCGAGCTGGCGCTGGTAATCGCGGAGCGCGAGGACGAGGGCCGACATCTTCTCGAGGGCATTGATGCCGCGCTCCGGGGTGGAGCCATGGGCGGCACGGCCATGCACGGCGACCTCCAGCCAGAGCGTGCCATTGTGCCCGCAGCAGACGTGATTGAGCTCGCCGCCTTCCATCACGACCGCGAAGTCCGGGCGGATCGGCGCGTGCTCCACGAGCCAGCCCGTGCCAAGCACGGAGTCAGTTTCCTCGTCGGCCGTGAAAGAAACTTCGAGATTCAGCCGCGGCTTCGCGCCCGTCGCGCGCACGGCTTGCAGGGCAAGCAGCAGGCTGGCCATCGAGCCCTTCATGTCCGAGGTCCCGCGCCCGTAAATCCACCCGCCGTCGACCTTCCCGCTAAACGGGCTCCCGTGACGCCACGCGCCGGAGACGGGCACGACATCGTAATGGGCATTGAAATGCAGGGTCTGCTTCGCGCCGGCGGCGGCGAGCTTGCCGAGAACGTTGTAGCGCGGAAAGGCGTGCTGCTCGGGCGGGAGGGTCTTCTTCAGCAGAGCGCGCGAGGGCTCGAGCCAGCGGGCTTGCAGCCCGACCTCGGTGAGCATCGTGGTGAGCTCGGCGGTGATGGCGGTGTAGTTTTCGCCCGGGGGATTGACCGTGGAGATGCCCACGAGCCGCTGGAGGCGGCGAATGAGGTCGGCGGCGTGGCGGTCGATGTAGGCCGGGAGAGTCACACGCTGACCCTGCCCGGGGCGGGGGCGGAAGACACGGAAAATTTACTCTCCAGGAGGAGCCGCCACGCAAAATTTACGTGGTGTTCGCGACTTCCGCGGGCAAAAACGTCGGCGCCATGAACACCGAGGCGCAGAAAATCATCGCGCAGCTGGGCCTCACGCCGTTGCCCCAAGAGGGCGGATGGTTTAGGCAGACCTGGCTGAGTCGCGAACAGCTGCCCGATGGCCGCGCGGTCGGCTCGGCGATCTACTTCCTCGTGACTCCGGCGGATTTTTCGGCGCTCCATCGCCTCCAGACCGGTGAGATTTGGCTGCATCACGCCGGGGATGCGCTGGAGCATGTGATCCTCAATCCCGGCACCGCGACCGCCGTCATCTCGCGCCTCGGGTCGGATGTGCTGGCGGGCGAGGTGCCGCAGCTCGTGGTTCCCGGCGGCGTGTGGCAAGGCGCTCGCCTCGCTGCCGGTGCGACGCGTGGCTGGGCGCTGTTGACTTGCACTATGGCCCCCGCGTGGGACGAGCGAGAGTTTGAGTTGGGGGCGCGGTCCACGCTGCTGCGGGAATTTCCGGCCGCAGCCACGCAAATCCACGCCTTGACGAGATGATTTTTGACAGGACGGGCGGGCGCGCGCAGCATCAGGACAAATGTCCTTGGCCGATCTTCGAAAAGATTACTCCCTTTCCGGTCTGACCGAAAAAGACCTGGCGCGCGATCCGTTCCGCCAGTTCGAGAAGTGGTTTCAAGAGGCCGAGGCGGCAAAGATTCCCGAGCCGAATGCGATGACGCTCACGACGGCCACGCGCGAGGGCCGGCCCTCCGCGCGCACGGTTTTGCTCAAGGGCCTCGATGGCCGCGGATTTGTTTTCTATTCCAATTACGAAGGCCGCAAGGGTCGCGAGCTCGATGCGAATCCCTATGTGGCGCTGCTCTTCCCTTGGGTCGCGATGGAGCGCCAGGTGATCATCGAGGGCACGGTGACAAAGGTCGCGCGCGAGGAGAGCGAAGCGTATTTTCACTCGCGCCCGCGCGCGAGCCAGCTCGGAGCGTGGGTCTCGCAGCAAAGCTCGATCATCTCGGGCCGCGCGGTGTTGGAAGACGGATTCAAGGCGGTGGAGAAAAAATACGCCGGGCAGGACGTGCCGCTTCCGCCCAACTGGGGTGGCTGGCGCGTCGCGCCGGAGGCCGTGGAATTCTGGCAGGGCCGCCGCAGCCGGCTGCACGATCGTCTCCGCTATCGGCGCGGCAAGGATGGCTGGACGGTCGAGCGCCTCGCGCCATGAGTGCGAAGAAGAAGGGCGGCAAACGGACGCCATCGCGCGCCCGTGCCGCCAAGGCGGCGCCCATCGCGCTGCTCGCCGGTGCCCTGCGCGCGCAGAGCGAGGGCGTGTTTATCGCCGAGCGCAAATGCGGGCCGCAGGGGATGAAGATCGTCTTTGCGAACGACAGCTTTTGCGCGATGACCGGCTACAGTTCGATCGAGCTGGTCAACCGCGCGCACGGTTTTCTCCACGTGGAGCGAGTGGACGTCGAGCGACTGCGACACTGGCTGCCCAAGGCCCAGCCCGGCCAGCCGCTCGTGGGCGAGGGCTATCTTTTGCGCGCCGACCACAGCTCGATCAGCGCGGCGTGGAGTTTCGATCCGCTCTGCGATACGCGCGGCCGCATCACGCACATCGTCGCGACGTACCGCGACCAAACGGAGAAGCGCCGTCTGCAGGAAGCACTCGTGCACGCGCAGCGCCTCGACGCCGTGGGCCGCCTCGCCGGCGGGGTGGCGCACGATTTCAACAACCTCCTCTCCGTCATCAATGGCTACTGTGAGATGCTCGCGGCGCACGTCGCGGCCAATCCGCAGGCGATGCGTGAAGTCGCGGAGATTCATCACGCCGGGCGCAAAGCAGCGGCGCTCACTTCACAGTTGCTGGCCTTTAGCCGCCGCCAGCCGCTGAATTCGCGCGTCATCAATCTCAATGAGTTGGTCACTTCCAACGCCGAGATCATGCGCCGCCTCCTCGGCGACGCCGGGCAGATCGACCTCGAGCTCGCGCCGGATCTGCTGAATGTGCGCACCGACCCGGCGCAATTTCAGCAGGTCATCCTCAATCTCGTGCTCAATGCTCGCGATGCCTTGCGCGATCGCGGGCGCATCGTGATCACCACGGCCGTCCGCGATGTCCGCTCCGGTCTGAATCGCCGTCAGACGGATACCCCGCCGGGGCGGTACGTCTCGATCACGGTCGCGGACAACGGCACCGGCATGGACGCTGACACGCAGAAGCATCTCTTCGAACCGTTTTTCACCACCAAGCCCGAGGGCAAGGGCACGGGCCTCGGCCTCGCGCTCGTGTACGGTGTGGTCCAGCAGAGCGGCGGTTTTATTTCGGTGCGCAGTGCGCTGCTCGTGGGCTCGACGTTTGAAATTCTCCTCCCGCTGTGGCTGAGGCCGTGGAGGAAGCGCCGGCAACCGTCGCGCCGCTGCCGACGACGCGCGGGACCGAGACCGTGCTGCTCGTCGAGGATGACGATGTCGTGCGCAAGATGGTCGCGGGCATCCTCACGGCGGACGGCTATCGCGTGGTCGCGGCGAAGACTCCCGGCGCGGCGCTGCAGGATTTGCGCGACCTCTCGCGCCCGGTGCAACTGCTCATCGGCAACATCGTCGGTGACGGGGAAAAATTCGCGAAGCGACTCTACTCGATCAACCCGAAGCTTCGCCTCGTCTGCACCGGCAGCCAGGACTGCGGTGTACCCGCGTGGATGGCGCCGAAACAAACGGTGTGCCTCAACAAACCCTACGCCCTGAGCGAACTGCTCAAGACGGCGCGGAAATTGTTGGATTCGTGATGAGGAGGAATCGAGCGGATGGAGCGTGCGCTCGATTTATTCTTGCGACACTGAGAACAGGGAGGGTGCACAGAGTATCACCGAGGGCTTGCCGTGAGTCCGATTCTGTAAACCTCTGTGAGTCTCCGTGTACTCTGTGACAAAAATCATTCGGGTGAAATCCTGGGGAGTCGTGCGTTTCAAGCCTTGCGCGGTTATTTCCTGAACAGACACGCTAGTAGCCGATGAATATTTTTCTGACCGGGGCGTCGGGACTGGTGGGCTCGGTGTTTGCGCAGGCGGCGACGCGGCGCGGGCATCGCGTGATCGGCGTCGTCGGCACCTACGCGGGCGAGCTCCCGGGGCTCGCCGCCAAGCGCACGGTCGATCTTACCGACGAGGCCGCCACGAGCGCAGCGGTGCTCGATGTGTTTCCGGATGCGATCGTAAATTGCGCCGCCATCTCCGTGCCCGAGCAATGTGAACTCGATCCCGCGCGCGCGCAGACGATGAATGTCGCGCTGCCCGCCACCCTCGCGCGCCTCGCGCATCACGTGAGCGCGCGCTTCATCCATCTTTCCTCGGAGCAGGTCTTCGACGGCACGCGCACGGATGCTTACAAGGCCGGCGACGCGACCTCGCCGATCAACCTCTACGCGCGCCAGAAAATCGAAAGCGAAAAAGCCGTCCAAGCCGCGGCCAAGGAATTTGCGCTCACGATCCGCGCGCCGCTCCTCATGGGCAACAGCCCCGGCGGCAAGCGCAGCCTGCACGAGCGCATGCTGGCCGATTGGGCGGCGGGCAAGACGCCGCGCCTCTACACCGATGAATTTCGCCAGCCCTGCACCGCGGAAAATCTCGCCGAGGTGATGGTCGAGGCCTGCGAGCGACGCGAACTCCACGGCGTGATGCACTGGGCCGGCGCGGAGTTGCTCTCGCGCTTCGATCTTGGCGTCAAAATCCGCGAGCGCTTCAAGCTCACGGCCGCGCAGGCGCCCATCACCGCCGTCACCCGCGCCGAGACGCCCGATGCCGCGAAGAAGCGCCAGGCTTGCCTCGCGCTCGACATCACGCCGCTCGCCTCGAAATTGAAAACCAAGCCGCAGACCATCGCGCAACAATTGGAAGGCCTGAATGTGCCGCCCCCTGTGCGCGAATGGTACTTCGCACAAAAGTGAGCGCCCGCCCCATGGCACTGGAAATCTTACCCACTCGCACGAGCGGCGCGGCCGAAAACATGGCCGTCGATTTTCTCCTGCTCCAGCGCTACCCGTCGGCGACCGCGCCGCGCTTCCGTCACTACGGCTGGCGTGGGCCGGCCTTTACCTTCGGGTACTCCCAAAAGATTGCCTTCATCCGTGAATCGCTCGCGAGCGTCGAGCCGCCGTATGAGCTCTGCCGTCGCGCGACCGGCGGCGGCATCGTGGATCACCGCGACGACTGGACGTACGCGCTCGTGATCCCGCGCGGCCATCCGCTGGAGGAATTGCGCGCCACGCAGAGCTACCGCGAGGTGCACGAGGCGCTGGCCACGGCGCTACGTGCGCAAGGCGTGCCCGCCCTCACGAAGCCCTGCGTCGATGAACCGGAAGGCGAAGAAAAACCAGCCGGGCCGGCGGGCGTGTGTTTTCAGCGCGCTGAAATCTACGATGTCGTGCACGAGGCCACCGGCGAAAAAATCGCCGGCGCCGCGCAGAAGCGGAATAAGCACGGGCTGCTCTTTCAGGGCTCGATCTGGCGTCCGGCGGCGAGTGTGGGCGCAAACACCAACTCGAGCGACGCAGCCCGGGCCGAGTTGGATTGGGACCGCTTTGAGGAAGACTTTGTCGCGGGCCTCGCCGCCGTGCTCGGCCTGGAGGCGCAGCCGACGCCGTGGCCCGAGTTTAACGAGGATGAGCTCAGCGGCCTCATCGAGCAGTACTCTTCGCCGGAGTGGATGGAGCACCGATGAGTGCGACGTCAGAGTGTGCGATTTATCCTAGGGCTATGAATTAGAGGACGTGGCTCGTGGGGTAGGGTCCGACCTCCGGGCGGACCGTGGTCCGAAAATCTCATGCGGTGCGTATCATATTTATGGACGCGAATATCCTGACGGCCCGCCCGGAGGTCGGGCCCTACCCCGTGAGCCTAAAAGCGACGGCGACGGCCTTGCCTTTTTAGCGTTCTCGCTGCCGCGCGAAAGGGTATTGCGGGTTTCTCACCGCGTCCTGCCCCGGGGCACCGTCTAACTTTGCACGGCCGCCCGCTCCCGCGCCTTCGCGAGGATGTCGCGGAGCGCGGCGAAATCCTCGTCGCGCGTTTTGCTCTCGATGATGAAGTCGAATTTGTGCGCCTCGCGCAGCTCGCGTTCGGCGGTCTTCATGCGGCCGGCGATCTCGGCCTCGTTGTCCTGCGCGCGACCGCGCATGCGGGCGACGAGGCGCTCGTGATCGACCACGATGAAGATCGTGGTCATGCGTTGCGCGAGGAGGGGATTTTCGCGCGCGGCGGCGCGAAAGCTCTCCACGCCCTGCACATCGACGCTGAGCACGAGATTCTGCCCCTGCGCGAGCGGCTCGAGCACGCTCGATTTCAGCGTGCCGTAGCGGCGCTGGCCATGCACCCAGGCCCATTCCAGAAATTCGCCGGCGGCGACTTTCCGGTCGAACTCTTCCGGGGTGAAAAAGTGATAATGGACTCCGTTGACCTCACCGGTGCGCGGGGAGCGCGTGGTGGTGGTGACGACGCGGGCGAAGCCCGGCTCTTCCAGCACGAGGCGATCGCAGAGCGTGCTCTTGCCCGACCCGGCGGGACCAGCGATGACGAGAAGAACGGGGACGGCAGGAGCGGACATCGCGGCGGTGATCAATGGTAGGTAAACGCGACGACGGCCAGCAGCACCCCGTAAGCGGTGATCGCGCTGCCGAAGCTCCGCGCGCGACCGGGTCGGGCGAAGAGCCATTGGAGGAAATCGCGCATCCGCCACGGTTGCGCACCGAGCCACACGGCCAGTGCGATGCCGACGTACACGAGCACCTTGTAGAAATTAATCTGCCAGAAATCGTACACCATGTACCCCGCCATCAGCAGCGGCATCGCCGCCATCAGCATCAGCACGCACAGGCCACGCACGGCGAGAAAATCGGGCACACACTTGAAGGAGAGCACCGTGATCGCGAGAAAGGCGCAGAAGAGCAGCTTGCGGTAGTCGCCGAAGTCCGCCGGCGAGAGATGCCAGATCTCGTAGAGAAACCACGCCGCGCCGCCGCCGAAGAAAAGGTACGTCGCAAACTGCGACCTCGGCAGACCTTTCAAGATCGCCGCGTACCCGGAGAGATTGAGCACAAGCGGCAGCCCAAGCGCGATCAAGAGGAGACCGGGGAGGAGCGTGGCGAGAGTGAGAGACATACGAGGCGGTGGAGAGTTGAGATTTGCGCGAGGTGTGTCGAGCCGACGGATTCGTGTCAGCTGCAAGGGATTGGGGCCCTCAGCTTTCCACGCCTTCCAACACCAATTCCCCATACAGCGTGCTCACGCTGGCGCGCTCAATCTTCAGCGGGACGAGGGTTCCGACGAGGCGCGGGTCGGCGTCGAAGATGCAGACGCGATTGCCCCGCGTGCGGCCGGTGAAGCGCTCGCCGGTCTTGTCGCGGCCCTCGACGAGGACTTCCTCCACGGTGCCGACCAGCGAGGAGCTGCGGCGGAGGGAGTTGGCCTTGAGGATTTCGAGGAGGGCTTGGTTGCGCGCTTCCTTGACCTCGTCGGAGATTTGATCGCCGAGCTCGGCGGCGGGCGTGCCGGTGCGGATGGAATACTTGAAGACGTACGCCATGTCGTAGTTGCACGCTTCGAAGAGCTCCCGCGTCTGCGCGAAATCCTCGTCGGTCTCGCCGGGGAAGCCGACGATCACGTCGGTCGAGAAATACATGTCGGGCCGCACGGCGCGGAGGGCATCGATGATCTCTTTGTAACGCTCGCGCGTGTACGGGCGGTTCATCGCGCGGAGGATGCGATCGCTGCCGCTCTGCATCGGCAGGTGCGCGTAGCCGCAGAGCTTCGGCAGGCGACCGTAGGCGGCGACGAGGTCGTCTTTGAAGCCGCGCGGATGCGGCGACGTGAACCGGATGCGCTCGATGCCGTCGATGGCGTGCACGCGCTCGAGTAATTGCACGAAGGGCGTGATGCCGCCGGTGTGCGTGTAGTCGCGGCGGCCGTAGCTCGTCACGATCTGGCCGAGGAGTGTGATTTCGCGCACGCCGCGGGCGGCGAGGGCGCGACACTCAGCAACGATCTCGTCCATCGGGCGTGAGCGCTCATCGCCACGGGTTTTCGGGACGATGCAAAAGGCGCAATCCATATTGCAGCCCTGCTGAATCGAAACGAACGCCGTGATCTGCCGCTCGGTCTCACCGCTGGCGTCGGGCTCGGGGGCGAGGTGATCCTTGATCGTGTTTTGTGAGCCGGCCTCCTCGCCGATGTCGACGATGGTGTCGCCGATGGGCGTGCCCGCCTCGCGCGCGGCGCGGATATTCTCGAGATAGCCGGGGACCTGGTGAAATTTTTGCGTGCCAACGATCAGGTCCACGTCCGGGAGTTGGTCGAGCAGGGTGGCGCCGCGGTTTTGCGCCATGCAGCCGAGGATCCCGAGGACGAAGTCGGGGTTCTTCTTCTTGCGGGCCTGGAGGTTGGCGGCCTTGCCGATGGCCTTTTGCTCGGCGGCATCGCGGACGGAGCAGGTATTGAGCAGGAGGACGTCGCAGTTGTTCTCGTCCGCCACGATGCGATAGCCCCGGGCGCGCAGCATCGCCGCGACCGCTTCGCTGTCGCGCTCGTTCATCTGGCACCCGTAAGTCTTGATGTGCACCCGGTTCATCCGTGGGAGGGTCTTGGATAGCCAGCCCGGGGGAAGGGTCAACGCGGGAAAGCGCATTGCCCGGGCGGGGTAGGGCGGCTTATCCTTAAGCCGCCGCCTCAGCGGGGACGAACATCCTGAGCGGCGCGTTAGGGATAACGCGCCCTACCTTTTTGCGGGTGCCCCTATAACCCACGACCGGCTATTTGTTTCGCCAACAGCTTTGCCTCCGGCGCGAGGTAAGCTCAACGTCTTCGCCATGCGCACCCGGATCTTCGTTTTCATTTTCCTGTGGATCGGCCTGGGCCTCCACGCCGCGACCGAACGGCCCGAGGCCATCGTGATCGTGACCGGCGATATGCACTCCGCGTACGACCGCACCGCGCAATTCGTCGCGCGCGTGGACCGCGTGCGGGCGGAAAATCCCGGCGTGCCCGTGGCGGTGATTATCGACGGCGACACGTTTGAACTCGGCAACGCCGTCGCCAAGCGCAGCGGCGGGGCCATCGAGTTTGCGATGCTGGCGGCGCTGGCGCAGCGCGGGCCGACGATCGTGAATCTCGGCAACCACGAGCCGGAATTTTACGAGATGACGGAGACGGTCGCGAAACTCCGCGCGGCGGGCGTCGCCGTGATCGGCGGCAATGTCCTCGATGCCACGACTAAGAAGCCCTACGCCGACGCCTCCACGCGCCTCAAGCTCGACGCGCGCGAAGCCGTGGTGGTGGGCATCACGACGGACCGCCTGGCGACCTTTCGCGCCGCCGTGCGGCCCTCGCTCGATCTCGCTGACCCCGTGGTGTGGGGAAAACAAAATCTCCCGGCGCTGCTCAAGGATGCGGCGCTGCCTATCGTCGTTACGCACACCGGCTTGAAAGTGGATCGCGCGCTCCTCCCGCTGGTGCCCGACGGGGCGCTCTTTGCCGGCGCGCACGATCACCTGCGCTTCGTGCACCGCGAGGGCCGCACGGTGTATTTTCACTCCGGGAGCTGGACGGAATTTATCTCCATCGCGCGCCTCCACGGCACGGGCTCGAACACGCGCTGGGACGTGGAGCAAATCCGTCTCGCCGCCGACGATCCCGCCGACGCCAAACTCGCCGCGCTCGTCCGCGCGACCAATGCGCAGCATCTCACCGCCGAAGAACTCGCCGTTGTCGGTCGTACGCCGCGTGCGCTCGGGCCGAGCGAGGCCGCGCAATTTGCCGTCGAGGCCGCGCGCAAGGCAGCCGGGGCCGATGCCGCGCTGATTGGCGCGACGACCTTTGGCGCGGGCCTGCCCGGCGGCGAGGTCTCGCGCTTCGCGCTCGATGCCTGTGTGCGCTTTGATGGCACGCTCTTCACCGCCGAGGTGGACGGCGCGTGGCTGAACCAACTCCTCGCCAAGTGTAACCAAGGACCGGATACGCCCTTTGCCGAGCGCGGCGGCGAGAATCTCGTCGCCACCACGGGCGGCGAGATCGTCGCCGGCCGAAAGTATAAATTCGTGACGACCGATTGGGTTGCCAAAAACGCCAAAAACTACCTCGGCGAAGATGCGCCGGCGCTCACGGAGCAACCGGCGCTCAAGCTCAAGGCCGCAGTGATCGCGGCCTTCGCCCAAAACGCGAAGTAAATTACGGCAGGATGTAGACCTCGACGAGCGCGGTGCCGCCGGCGGTGTTACCATCCGTGTAGACGCTCGCCGTGTAATTGCCGGGTGGGAGTTCGACGACGAGGGCGCAGTCTTTGCTGCCGCGCGGGAGGGGAAATGCGCCGACCTGCGCCGAAACCTTTTCGGTCTCGTCGGCATCGAAGCGTTCGCTCCAGTTGCTGTTTAAGTAGAGCGTCTGGCCGTTCTTCTCCACCGAGAGGAAGGGGTCCGGCGCGGCATCGCCCACGCCGAAGCGGGCGAGCGAGGGTCCGATGGCGCGAATGAGCACGCGACGGTAGAGCCCTTGGCGCCCCTCGATCACAAAGCCGGCGACGAGGCTTGCAGTAGTGCCCGGGCTGATACGCCCGCGCGTGGAAATATTGATCACGCCGGCGACATCGAGCTTCGCATCCTCGCGGGGCTCGACACGGTAGTAGACGAGATTGCGAATGGAGATCGCGCGGCCCCCGTCGGCGAGTTGGAAGTTGGCGAGCGCCTCGGTGCCGAGTTGGCCGTAGGCAAACCAGCCCTCGGTGTAGATCAGTCTGGCGCCGAGCAACTCCGCTGGCACGGCATCGACGAAAGGGGACGGCGTCGACGAGACGAGGGTGTAGGTGCCCAGTGCATCGAGGCGACCCGTCTCGACGCGACCCACGCCCCCGGCGTCGCGGATGAAACGCGTGATGCCGATTTCGAAGAGCCGAAACGGCGCCGAGGCGGCGGACGCGGCCGGCAGCAGGACGGTCGCGAGACTGCAGAGTAGGAGGAGGACGCAGAGCTTTTTCATAAACGGGCGGCTCCCATTGCAAAACGCGGGCCAGCTGGACGACATTGGCTCAAGTCGCTCTTGGCCAATATATAGAAAATATCCACGGGCTTGCAACAGAGGCCCGCGCGTTTGTTTTTGGGAATAACTCGTCCCAAAATCGGAATCGCTTAGCGAGAGTTGGGGTCCCTATGTCATGGCCACACCTGCTGACATGCGCCGCGCCGGCCGAACCCTTTTTTTTCTCACGCTCGCGACGACCGTTGCCGCGCAATCGCCTGTGCCCGCCCCGGCGAAAGCTCCGCCGCCCGGCCAGGCACAACCCGCGCCCTCGACGGATGAACTTTTCGAGATCGGCAAACAGCTCTTCGATCAACTCGCGCCCCCGGAGATCAAAGCACAGTACGAATTTCCCTCGAAGGAGCAGTGGGATGCGTTTGCGGTGCGCCTGCAGCGCGTGCTCGAGGGCGGCTCGCTGGAGGAGCTGGCGGGCTACGAGCCCGAGGCACGCGCGGCGCTCGATGCCCTGCGCCTGATCGACGGGTACGAGGATTACGCGGATTGGCTCGAGCAGCGCATCGACGAGATGCAGGGCGCGAAGCAGGCGCTGACTCCCGTCGCGCCGCCGCGTCAGCCACCGACCCGACCCACCTCGCCGACGACTCCACCGAAGCCCACCCAGCCGGGGAAGAAAACGCCCTCGGCTACCGGCCCGCGTCCCTCGCTCTCGACGTTGCCGCATTACGATCTCTGGCTCGCCCGCGTCCGCGCGCGGCCCGTGCCGGCACGCGCGGCGACGCTCATGCCGCGGCTGCGCGCGGCCTTTGTCGCCGAGGGCGTGCCGCCCGAGATCGCGTGGCTGGCCGAGGCGGAGAGCTCGCTCAATCCCGCGGCGCGCAGCCCCGTGGGCGCGAAGGGGCTGTTTCAATTCATGCCCGAAACGGCGAAGGCGATGAATCTCAGCACCTTTCTCCCCGACGATCGCACCGACCCCGAGAAATCGGCGCGCGCCGCGGCGCGGTATCTAAAAACGCTCCACGGCAAATTCGGCGACTGGCCCCTCGCGTTTGCCGCGTACAATGCCGGCGAGGGCCGCGTGCGCCGTACCCTCACCGCGCAGGGCGGAAAAGATTTCGCGAGCATCGCGACGTCGCTGCCCGCCGAGACGCGGATGTACGTGCCCAAGGTTTGCGCACTGATCGCGGTGCGCGCGGGCGTGGCGCCGGAAAAGATCGCGGCGCCGGGGAAGTGAGGTTCTGCCGGGATCGGAATCTTTCTCTTTCCTCTTTATCCTAATCTTTCTCTCCGGCCTTCGGTGATCGATTCCTGAAAAGAGAAAGATTAAGATAAAGAGGAAAGAGAAAGAGGCGTTGAGTCACGGCGCCTCGACGTAGCCGTGCTTGATCGCGTAGTGCACGAGTTCAGCGGGCTCCTGGAGGCCGAGCTTGTCCTTCAACTGCGTGAGATGGTTTTGCACCGTCTTGCTGTTGATGCCGAGCCGCTCGGCGATGACCTTGGCATTTTCGCCCCGGGCATAGCCGCGCAGGACCTCGCGCTCGCGCGTGGTAAGATTGGCGGCGACGGCGCGGCCCTCGTCGACCATCTTCTCGACCAGAAGGCGCGCACTGGCCTGGCAATAGTAC
The DNA here is from genome assembly GCA_965227745.1 of Opitutaceae bacterium. GTDB lineage: Bacteria > Verrucomicrobiota > Verrucomicrobiia > Opitutales > Opitutaceae > GAS368. The sequence continues at coordinate 4,547,524 of OZ245769.1, forward strand.
TTTTCTCCCGATACGACCGTGGTAATCGCCGTGCGCAAGGTGGAGAGATCGGAGCGTTTCATCACGAAACCGTGCACGCCGAGCGAGACGGCTTCCCGGACGAGATGGCCCTGCTCGTTCGACGACATGAACAGCCAGCGGGTGCGCTGGAGCTTCGGACCGACGGCCCGCACAAGATCGAAGCCGCGCCCATCGGGCAGCATCCAATCGACGATCACGAGGTCGGGCTTCTCATGCAAAAGCATCGCATGAGCTTCCGCAACCGTCGTGCAATCGCCGACTAGGGTATGCCCGAGCTCATCGCGCACGACATGCGCGAGCATCTGCCTCACCATCGTATGATCTTCAACGAGGGCGACACGGACCGAGGTTTTTTCGTGCATGGGTAAAGTATACCACCTTCAAGCCTCAAAATACCCGGGGTGATCGGAAAACGGACCGGGATATTATCCCGGTTAAATTTCTAACCGTCCCGGGATATTATCCCGTGAGATGGGATAAAGTGAAGCATGATGATAGCCGCTTCTTACATATTCCTCAGCTTGTGCTGTGCCGAGCGGTGGGGGAGATGGGCCAAAGGTTGGGGAAGTAGATTCTCCGATGATGGCACGGGCGTTGTGAACGAATGAAGCAATGAAAGAATGCTACGCCGAGAGCATCTTGAGGTTGTGGGAGTCTGGCCGGCCTGTCCCTAGCCCAGCACCGCAATGCGCGTCGCTATGATTCTTTATAAACGTGTATCGATTGCATTTAAAATTACTTCTTTGGGGGCCTTTTTAGGGGCTTGTTTTTCGCAACTGACTGGCCCTATCGACAGCTTTTTGAGCGCTGTATTGGGATTGAACAAATTGATACTTGGCGGTCGGTGCGAGCACTGCCAACACACGCTGTACCCCTGGCAGAGGCACGACGAGGCCTAGCATTTGACCCGAGATCCGAGTGCCTCGGTCAACGCGTTTTCCTTTCGTGAACTTTACACCCCCAGATCAATTCAAGGCGACGACCACTGCGGGCCTCAAGCCTGCCCAAGAAACCCCGCTTATGCCGACCGCGGCGGCCAATATAAACGACCCCGTACCCCCGACGGCGGACAACGTGCTTTTACGCGGCATCCAAGGCAATATTTTGAAACCGCATGGCCGCGGGTTTGTGCGGCTCATATTTTTTCGGTTTGTCGAAAACAGTCCGAAATATGGGACCATCGCACTCAGGCAGATTTTCCCGGATGCGCTCGGAATTTCCAAAACGGGCGCGGCTAATCCTTGGGATCTCGGAGTGACTTCAGCTTACGACCAGTGGCTCGATACGCGTATGGGAAATCTTAATACGCCGTTTTATAGCTTCGGAATCACGCGCGCCGGCCTGCGGCATTGCGCCTATCAAGATAATGAAATGCCACCGATGGACGGTGGTGAAATGGGGTTTGGCTCTGATATGCATGACCCGGTTGTGTTCACCCAGTTCGGAGACAAGGTGGGCAAGGGAGCGGAGAAAACCGTACCGGTGGACTGGGAGCCCGACTATCGCCCCGGATTCGATGGGTTTTGGCTGCTGGCCCATGCCGTGGAGAACGAGTTGGACGGGATGGAGGGCCGAGTCGCGAGTTTTTTGAATGATCACGACGCAGCCATCGTCCACCGTGAGGACGGATTTTCATGGAAGGACTGCAACAAGCACCCGCGCGAACCCTTCGGTTTCAGGGATGGCCTGAGCGATCCTCCGTTTTTCATGGACGACTGTGATATCACGACGGGCACTCCCTTGGTGCCACCGTGGATCAATATTTTGCGATCCAAAGTACTAATTAGAAAAAAAGGCCATCAGGGCGGCTCATTCATGGTCTTGCGAAAGCTTGAGCAGAATGTGCAACTGTTTCGCGACATCGAAGGGGCGATTCAGAAAAAATTTAACGACCTGCCGGAGCAAATCGAGCGCCCGGCGGAGGCGGGTGCGCTGCTCATCGGGCGTGAGCGCAACGGAAGACCCCTGGCCGATACAATGGATCCAAACGAACAGGAATACGGCCCGAACCAATTCGATTTTCAATCCGATCAGTCACGGTGTCCGCTCCATGCGCACATCCGGAAGGTGGTCCCGCGCGCGAATCAATTCCAAGGCGTGACCCCGCATCACGATACCGAACTCGCGAGGGGGCGCCTTTTCGTCCGCCGGTCTGTCGTCTACGATAAAGATAAAGCTCAGTTGCCGCCCTCGGGGACCCTCGACGATTCAAAAAATGCCTCGGCCGATGTGGCGCCGGCGACATATCGCAGCAAAATCCGGGACCAGGTGATTACAAAGGACGTTGGCCTGCTGTTCATGGGTTATATGAGCCGGATCGATCTGCAATTTTTCCAGATTCAGATGGATTGGTTTCAAAACCAGACGTTTCCGTTTTCGGTGCCTCCTACTAATCTGGGTGATCCGATCCTGCGGCCTGAGGGAGCTCCGACAGGGAAGAAGGCCCTGCCGTGGTCTTGGCAGGGCATAAGCCATTCTTTCGAGGCGCCGGTAACGGCCCGCGGCGGCGCCTATTTTTACGTCCCTTCGATTACCTGGCTGGAAAATCAATCGGCTAAACCCAAGAATCTCTTGGTCCGATTTTTCTCCGTTACCACCGAATTGCTGAGATCGCTTTTTAAATGATCGGTTGGCTGAGAGCATTGGCGCCGTATCACGATTACGGCTGGTTTATCGCGCTGCTGGGTTGGACGGTCGGCGCGCTGATGTGGCGGCGTCTCACGCTGGAGCGGACGGGCTGGGAATGGCTGCCTTGGGCTGCGGCCGGCGGAGCCCTGAGCGCCTTGGTGGAAATGGCCAGCTTTGCCGGCATGATGGAGGGAGCGCGGGCTTGGGCGGACTTACGCGTGGAGGATGGCCTTTTGAGCGTGGGATCAGGCGTGATGGTGGCGGGTTGGGTGTCTTTGCTGCCCGCCCGACTCGGCTGGCGGGTGATTGCCATGATGCTTGTCCTCGGCGTGGCGGGGTTGCGGGTGGTAGATCCGCGCGTCTCCAGCGTCGCGCTCACCCTCGCTGGAACGCTGGTGGCGGTGGCTTACATGGCTGGTCGGCCGATGTCGGAGTCGGCCCGCCGAGGAATGGGATTTGCCTTGGCGGCCCTGTGGCTGACGAGCACGGGTCCCGTGGCGAGTCTGGGTTTGCAGCCCCGGTGGAGTGTTAGCCTCGGTGAGTGGAGCTTGGTGTGGAGCGCCGCCCAAGCGGTGGCGGCGCTGGTCGCGCTGTCTGGCGTCTTGGCTCCCTGGTTTGCGGCGGGTGACCGGCGGCGGGAAGGGAAATTTTTCCTCTGGGTCTGCGTCTCGTGGCTGCTCGTAGGGATGGGCCTCGCAGCCGCGATGAGCGCGGGAGCGCGGAGCAACTACGAGCAGCAGGCCGTCGCACGAACGCAGATCGCAGCTGGCCTGATGAACAAGGCAGATTTGGAGAAGTTGCTCGGACCGGAGTTTCAGTTGACGGAGATCGTCAAGCGGGAGCGGCCGGGAGACGGCTCGGTGTTTTGGCGGGCGCGGATTCCTCACCTTCGCACTGACGCCGGTGCGGCGGTACAAAAGCAACTCTCTCTGATCGGTCGAGCGAGTGGCAACCCGGGATGCTTCGCTTGGGTACTTGTACCGCGTGATGGCTGGCTGGCGGGCATCACCCCGCAGGGCTATTCCAATAACCCGCGCAATGCGGAAAAGCGGAGTGACCTGTCAGGCTTGGTTACAGAGTCGGCGGAAGACCTAATCGACTGGAGCGAGCGCAGGGCCAAATTTCTGCCGTTGATCCACGAATGGATTGCGGGCGCTAGCACCATCACGACGGTCCGTGCGCCGCTAAGATCTGCGGACGGCAGAATGCTGGGCTGGCTGCTCTTGGAATTTCCCCGCACCGAGTGGGTGGTGGCCCAGGTGCAATCGCGCTTTCAGACGTTTGCGATCGTGGGCTTTGGTTTTGGGTTGGCCGCGCTGGCCGCGGTACAGCGGGTGCGCGGGCGCGAGCGTGAAGCCGCCCACGCGGCCGCGGAAGCGGCCGCGCAAGCCGACCGGTTAAAGACCGCTTTTCTGGCCAAGGTCAGCCACGAACTCCGCACCCCGATCCAAAGTGTCCTCGGCTATGGGGAATTGTTACAGGGCTGCATTACCGATGCGGTCGCGGCTCGTCATCTTGGTGCCTTGCGCGAGCACGGCGGTCTAATGCTCCGGCTCGTCAACGATCTACTCGATCTCACCGCCATTCAGGCCGGGGCTTTTCGGCTGGTGGAGAAGCCGGCGGCCTTGGGGGACCTTACGCGACGGTCGGTGGAAACTCTCCGTTTCCGCGCCGAGGATAAGGGTATCATGCTTAACTGCCGCATAGATCCAGCTGTGCCGGAGTGGGCCAGCCTCGATATCGAGCGCACCCGGCAAATTATCCTGAATCTTGTGGGTAACGCGATTAAGTTCACGGACGCAGGGAAGGTCGATGTCACGCTGGAGCCCGGTCCGGGTGAGCAACAAGTCACCTTGACCGTCCGTGATACGGGGCCGGGCATCGCCGAGGAAGAAATCGGGCTGTTATTCCAGCCGTTTTCCCGGCTGAGCCGCACCGCAGAAAAAGACGGCACGGGCTTGGGCTTGGCCCTGACGGCCGGACTTTGCCGCGGGATGGGGGGAGATATCTCGGTCGAAAGCAAAATTGGTGAGGGGACGGTTTTTCGGGCCTGGGTTCGGCTGCGACCATGCGTTGGGGCGGAATTGACTCCGATAAAACCGTTCAAGGTGTCCCGGTATTCGGGGCACCGGGTGCTCATCGCCGACGATAACCCGCTCGTCCGGGAACTGTTTCTGGCGACCTTGGGCGATGCGGGTGTGCGCTGTACGGCGGCGGAAGATGGCGAGCAAGCGCTGGCCATGGCGGAAGCGCAGGTGTTTGATGCTATCGTCCTAGACTTAGCCATGCCGAAAGCCGATGGCTTCGAAGTCGTGCGCCGGTTGCGGGCACGGGGATGCACCGCAAAAATCGTCGGAGTCAGTGCACACGCGCGCGAGGAGGAGCGGGCGCTGGCGCTGGCCGCTGGCATGGACGGTTTTTTGGTCAAGCCCGTGCAACTGTGGGAGCTTCTGGCCGCCGTGGTACCGAGCGGCGTGCTGACGGAGACGCGCAAGGAAACTACGGATGAGTTACTGATGCGTTTGCGGAAGGAATTTCGCCTCGAAGCCGACCGGCAGGGGAAAATCCTGGCCGCAGCCGTGGCGATGGCGGATTTCAGCACCGTCCGGAGCCGCGCCCATTACATGATGAATAGCGCGGCCGTGGTGCGAGATGACCGCTTGTTCAATACCTGCGTGGAAGTGGAGCAGGCGGCTTTGGCGGAAGACGCGGCCCGTCTCGCGGCCTCCTGGCTCGCGTGTCAGGCGGCGCTGGACCCGTGGCGCGAACCGAGCGCGGCGAAGTAATTTTAGCCCAGCAACAACAACCAAAACATCCGATCCCATGCCAGACATCACTATCACGCTTGAGCCGCAGCCTTCGAAGAACCAGCTCAAGCGCATCGCCAAGGAATGCCCACCTAAACCTCCCGCCCAAGTCGCGGCTCCCGCCGTCCCTGCCCCCGCAGCTCCCGCCGCGGTGGCGGCGCAGCCAGATGGCACTCCACTCACGCAATTACTCAGCCCGAAGTGCACCTTGATTGCTCGCTTTGACAATCTCGGCAATGTGATCCTCCTCGCCTCCGTATTGATCGCCGAGGAGTACCGATTGTACCGCTTGGGAGATATCTCCGCCGATAAAGATCTGCTCTCGTTTAAGTTCACAGTACTCCCGGGCGCTACCTCCGCGGCAAAACCTAATCCGGACTATCCCAATTCGGCGTTGGTCGTCGAGCGCATCAGCGATTGGAGCCAGCCGTGGGACGAGGAAGTGGTCCATGCCCTCGGCGGAAAGCCCTACCCACTGGGGACTGACCCGATCCAACAGAATTTTCTCGTCGGCGGCGGAGCGAAATTCGCGATCAACCCACAAAACACCTTGCAGGGTGTCTATTCCGGGCCCTCGGCCGGCAATAACATGGCCCAGCTGACCACGGTCGGCATCGCGCGAACCTCCTGGAGTGCGATCCTCCCTGGCACGCCGACGAAAACCCTGTCGCTCTGGCTGCCGAGTGGAGCCAATGGCACCCTCCGGGTGGCGCGCTGCGACGGCTCGAAGAGCTGCGTTCTGCAATCGCTATTGATTATTCCGCAAGCCGAGAATGGGGAGTTGGATGACAATCAAGTGAAGGACATTCTCGACCCCGCAGACGTCGTGGAGCCGGCGAATGCTCCAGCCAAAGCAGAAGGGGCGTAAGTGGTCGGCAGCGTCGTTTCGGGAATCAATCTGAGTGGATCCTTGCCTCGATCGACACGATCTATGCGCGACGGGTGTGAACGCCATCTTATGGTCGCACCCGTTTTTTATCCCCGCCTCGTACACGCGCTGCCGGCCTTTTCCAACGAGGGGAGTCGAGATGCGCGCTCTGCGGAAACCTCACGGTAAGCGTGCCCGGCATTTCTGTTCGCCTCCCATGCGGCTGGCGTTTTGCTGGCGCCATGGGATTTTTTGACCGCTTCTCTTCGAAGAAACCACAGCCCGCGACTCCGGCGTCCGCTGAGTCGACGAAGGAGCGGGGCGATGCTGCGCCAGTGCATCCCGCGCCGGCCCCGGCGAGCAACGCGCCCGAAGGCACACCGTCTGCGGCGGCGTTGTCCGCGCCCGGCGGCGTCAAGGCCCGGCTCGCCGCGGCGCGGGAAAAACTCACGGCCAAGGACCTCGCGGCGGCGATGGCGATTTATGAGGAGGTGCTCGCGGCGGCGGGCGACCGACCCGATGTGCTCGTAGCGATCTCGGGCGATCTGGGTTCGCACGGGCAGGTGCAGGAGATCGTAGAGTTGATTGCGCCGCGTTACGATGCGGAGCGTCACGGCCCGGCGACGGGCTTGAATTTGCTCCAGGCCTATCTCGCGCTGCGCAATCCCGACGCCGCGCAGCATGTGCTCGATCTGCTCTTTGGCCTGCAGCGGCCCGAACTCGAGGAGCGGCTCTATGGTTTTTCCAACGCCATCGCCGAGATGCTGGCCTCGCCGCATGCGGCGCCGCCGCCCGGGGTGATCGGCGGCGCGGCCGTGGGGGCCGAGGGGCCGAAGGTCTCGCTCATCACGATCAGCAAGCCGGTCTGGGTCTACGGCCTCGAGCCGATGCTGGCGCAACTCTTGCCGCCGAAGGAAGGCCGCTTGCGCCGCATCGCGTTCGCGCAGCTCGCGCTGCCCGGCTACCCGGACATCGGAGCGGCGGTGAAAAAACCGGAGGACGAACTCGGCCGCCTCTCGAAGGCGATCCCGGTGTGGCTCGCGGAGACGTTTTACTTTTCACCGTCGTACGCGCCCCTGGCCGCCGTCGCGGTGGTGACGCCGCCCGATGGCGCGCCCAATCACCACATGATTTTCGGCGCGGAGTGGACCACGGAAAATCTCCGCCAACTGGTCGAGACCACCGAGGGCGGGCTCGATTTTCTCGTCACCGGCGCACTACGCGTCAACGCGGGCGACTACGAACTCGTGCTGCGCGTCTGGGAGGTGAAGACGTTTCGCGAGCGCAAAACCTTTCATGCGCGCTGGACGCCGGCCTCGGCCGATGAATCGCTCGTGGCGCTGCACAGCGAGGTGCGAAAATTCATGGAGTGGTCGCCGGCGAGCGCGGCCCTAGCCTTTTCGCCGACGCTGAAACCGCGCGCGTGGCTCGATACGCTCGGGGGCTCGCTCGGGCTCTTCCTCGCCGAAAAGAAAATTCTCCCCGCCAATTTGCTCGCACCCTCGCCGGAAGTGTTAGGGCACGCCGCCCAGCATGCCACCACGAGCGAAGCGGCCTCGCTGGCGTTTCTTACCACGCGGGCGCGCATCGCGGCGCTCGGCGCGACGCTCGCGCCGTTCGACGTCGCGCTCACGCGCTCGGCCCTCGTCAACGAAGCGCGGAAGATCCTCGGGTAAAGGACCGCAAGGGAGCGGCGGTTCGCAACCGCCGCCGACGGGGCTTGCAAAGCCCCGCTCCCTTAAAACGCCTCACTTAATTCGGCCTTCGAGATTCGAAATTTATTCTATGCATCAACCGACTGCCGATCTGCGTATCCGCGCGACGAAACCACTGGTCGCCCCGGCGGCGCTGGCGACTGAACTGCCGTTGTCCGATGCGGGCGCAGCGGTGGTGGCGCAATCGCGGAAGGAGATCGCCCAGATCATCACCGGCTCGGACGATCGCCTGCTCGTGGTCGTCGGCCCCTGCTCGATCCACGATCCGCTCGCGGCCGTGGAGTATGCGGAGCGGTTGCGCACCGTCGTGCCGATGTACGTGGGCGAGTTGCTGATCGCGATGCGCGTGTATTTCGAAAAGCCGCGCACGGTGGTCGGCTGGAAGGGCCTCATCAACGACCCCGATCTCGACGGCTCTTATCAGATTAATCGCGGCCTGCGCCTCGCACGGCAGCTTCTGCTCGATGTCGTCGCGCGCGAATTGCCGGTGGCGACGGAGTTTCTGGATACGACGCTGGGTCAGTATTACGCCGATCTCGTCTCGTGGGGCGCCATCGGCGCGCGCACGGTCGAGAGCCAGGTGCACCGCGAGCTGGCCTCGGGGCTTTCGATGCCGGTGGGGTTCAAGAACCGCACCGATGGCGACGTCCAAGTGGCGGTGGATGCGATTCGCTCCGCGCGGCATGAGCACTGGTTTCCCTCGCTCACGCGCGAGGGTGCGCCGGCGGTGATGGGCACGACGGGCAACGAGCACACGCATCTCGTGCTGCGCGGCGGCACGCGCGGGCCTAATTTTTCGGCCACCGAGGTGCGGGCGGCGGCCTCACTGCTCGCGAAAAACCAACTGCCCGCGCACCTGATGGTCGACTGCTCGCATGCCAACAGCGGCAAAGACCCCGGGCGTCAGCCGGCCGTCGCGGCGGACCTCGCGGCGCAGCTCGCCGCCGGCGAGACGGCGATCTCCGCCGTGATGATCGAGAGCAATCTCCTCGGCGGCACGCAGGATTATCAGCATCGCCCGCTCATCCACGGCCGCAGCATCACCGATGCGTGCCTCTCGTGGGAGCAGACACTGCCCGTGCTCGCCACGCTGGCCGAGGCGGTGAAGGCCCGGCGGGGCACAAAAGTGAAATCCTGAAAGCACGCGCGAACCCTTAAAAAATCGGCGCATTTCCAAACCGATTTGAAAAGGAGGAAACGAAGGTAACGAAGAGACCTGAGTGCGCGTAGGCTCGTCCGGCGATGGGCGCAAATTCAGAAAAAGTGTGCCGCGGTTTTCTGGTCGCCGCGAGCGCCAGCGAGTGGACGGGCAAACCTCTGCGCTCAAGGTTGAGACTGCGGCTGAAATTAACCTGCTCCTAACGCTTCTCTTCCATCAGGCCGATGAGGTTGCCGTCAGGGTCGCGGAGGAAGCCGATCCAGAGTTCGTGGTCGGGCATTTTCGCAGTGAGTTGCGGGGCCCGCTCGCTGGTCGCCCCGCGGGCGACGATGGCGGCGTGGACGGATTCCACGTCGGTGACCTTGAAGTAGAGAATGGAATTTTTTCCGACCTCACCGTGCCCTTGCGGCTTGGTGAGCATAATGCGCACCGAGCCGGCGGCGAGAAAGGCGAGGTTGGGCCCGGCGGGGAAAAGGAATTTCAGGCCGAGGACGTCGCGGTAGAATATCGTCGCTTGGGCAACGTCGCGGACGGTGAGGGCGATCTGGCCGAGGTCGGAGACGGCGGTGGTGGTGAGGGATGTCATGCGATTGACCTAGTTGAGGCGGGCGTGCAGACAGGGGGTGAGTTTCCAGAAAGACCGTGGATGACTTTGTGAGATTACAAATAAAAAGGCGGCGCCCATTAGTTTGGAAAACTGCATCGGACGGCAGCGAACTTCAGAATCTTGTAGGCAGATGTTTGCCCAACTGGGAGCTCCAGAGATGGACGAGTTTGGTGGACTGACGATGTTGATTTATGCGAGCAAAGGAGTGACAGTCTATGTCAACGAGCAGGACTGTGTCGTGTGCATCTTCCTATTTGCGGCAGGCGTAGAAGATAACTGTGAAAGTATTTTCCTGCTGCCTCGCGGTCTGAGTTTTTCGCAATCAAGCGCGGACGTTGGACGCGCGTTGGGCGAACCGGCGGAGTCTGGGATAAACGAGCACGGTCGAGTTTGGGAAAAATTTAAGTACCCGGACTACGCCCTGCACTTGGAGATTCGACTCGCTACGATGATGGCGCCTTTGGACGAAATATCCTCCCCGTAAGCGCCGCAGACATAAGTGGGAGAACGGGCTCAGCCGCCGATCCATTGCCAGGCGCGCTCGCCGAGCTTGATGAGGACGCCGGCGAAGGTGGCGAAGTAGATGAGGGTGCCGAGGAGGAAGGCGTAGGCGGTGGCGAGGGCGAGGCCGTCGCGCTCCATCATGCCGAGGGTGGCGAGGACGACGGCGAGGGCAGGCAGTGTATTCGTAAATGGGATACCGCCAAGCGGGAGGAGCAGGAGGAAGGCGCCGAGGCAGACGACGAGCCCGTGGGTGCGCATGAGGGCGGTGGAGCCCGTGAGCCAGGGCCAGCGGGGGCGCAGGCGTTTTTCGATCCAGCCGATGAACTTGCTCGCGCCTTCGAGTACGGCGCGGAAGAAGCGCGGCGGGAGTTGCACGGCGAGGAGGCGGCGCGGGAGCCAGGGCGGGCGACCGACGACATAGCAGGCACCGAGGACGAGAATGACCGCGCCGAAGGGCACGGAGAGACCGGGAATCGAGATCGGCGAGCAGAAGGGGAGGGCGAGGATGATGATCATCAGCCCCGAGGCGCGGTGGCCGAGGGTCGCCATCACTTCACCGAGGGTGATGCGGTGATCGGCGAATTGCTCCGCGAGGCCGTGCAGCTCCTGGGAGAGGGTGAGGAGAGGGTCGGCAGCCGTAGCGCCGGGGGCTCCGGGAGCGGGGAGGTTCATGAGACGCGGAGAAAAGGAGAGGGGAAGATAGGAAGAAGGGCTGAGGACTCAGGGTCGGGTCACAGAGAGCACGGAGGATTCGCGGAGAGACACAGAGGAAGAAGACAGGATCGGACTCGAACAGAGGCCCACGGAACACACGGAATACACGGAGGGCCGGAGCGAGAGAAAGATTGAGATAAAGAGGAAAGAGAAGGAGGCTGAGCGGCGGGAGGCGGGGGACGCTTTTTTAAGTCGAGTCGGGGCGTAAAGCCCCTCCCACAGTTTGCCTCCCAGAGTTCAGCGGCGGCGCGAGGGGCGGGTGGGAACGCGGGGCGTGACCTTTAGGTGCCGCGTTTGTTGCCGTAGAGCTCGATGTGGAGGCGGTGGGCGTAGCGGTAGCCGCGGGCTTTGCAGAGGTCGTTGAGCCAGGCGGAGCGTTCGCGCATTTTTTCCAAGGTGCGGGCTTCGGGCATGAGGAGGATTTTATGGCGCGGGATGTCGCGCTGGAGGGCGGCGATCATGCTCTCCAGTTCGTCGATGTCCTCGGGGCGGGAGACGACGAACTTGAATTGATACGGGTAGGCGTCGACCCAGGCGCGGACGACGTCGGGCCGCCAGCGGGTGGCTTCGTGTTTTTTGCGCCACGCGCCGTGCTGGAGGGGATCGGGCGCGGAGTTGAGGAGCTTGGGCGACATCGAGGCGAGGTCGCACGCGATGCCGTCGGGCTTCACGGTGGCGGCGGTCTCGATGGTGATGTGGTGGCCGAGTTTCTTAATTTCCGCGGCGAGGAGACGGATGTCTTTCGCGATCATGGGCTCACCGCCGGTGAGGACGACGTGGCGCGCGGCGGGGTAGGACTGCACTTCCTGGACGAGGTCGGTGACGCTCTTTTGGTCGCCCTCGGGATTCCACGAGGCGTACGGGGTGTCGCACCAGGCGCAGCGGAGATTGCAGCCGCTGGTGCGGAGGAAGACGGACGGGACGCCGGTGAGTTCGCCTTCGCCTTGGAGGGAATAGAATGTTTCGGAGATCAGCATTTACAAACGAGGAGAGGTGGAACCGCGAAACACACGAAATACACGAAAAAGAAAAGCGGGCAAAAAGGAGCGGTTAAAACAGGAGTGGCCCATGGAACACACCGAATACACGGAAGAAATTGAACAGAAGGAAACAGAGAGAACGAAGAGTCTGCGGTGGGCGAGGGTCGGAGCGGGATGTGGAAGGGCTGCGGGACGGAGAGAAAGATTAAGATAGAGAGGAAAGAGAAAGAGTTGGCAGAAGCACATCGCCTCGTAGAGCGGCTGCTTCAGGTGCGCTCACTGCGGTTTGGCGGGGAGGGGGTCGGTGGAGGCGTAGACGGTCGGGTCTTTGACGCCGGCGTGGGCGAAGGCTTCGCGGCGTTCCACGCAGGTGCCGCATTTGCCGCAGTGGATGGCCCCGCCTTTGTAGCAGGACCAAGTGCGGCCGAGGTCGGCGCCGAGGCGGACGGCTTCGGTGACGATCTGGGTCTTGGTGAGGGCGATGAAGGGGCGGAGGAGTTTCACACCGGCGTAGGTGCCGAGGCGCATGGCGTCGCCCATGGCCTGCATGAAATCTTCCCGGCAATCCGGATAGATCGCGTGGTCGCCCCCGTGCGCGGCGATCACGAGGCCCTCGGCCTCGAGGCTCTCGGCGAAACCGCAGGCGATGGAGAGCATGATGGCATTCCGAAAGGGGACGACGGTCTGCTTCATGTTGGCCGCTTCGTAGTGGCCCTCGGGGATGGCGCCGCCGCTGAGGAGGAGATCGGAGGCGAAGAGGCGGTCGACGAAGTCGAGGCGGATGATTTCGTGACGCACGCCGATGAGCGCGGCGTGTTCGGCGGCGAAGGGGATCTCGCGATGATTGTGCTTCGCGCCGTAGTCGAAGCTGGCGACGGCGACGACCGTATGTTCGGAGCGCGCCCAGTGGAGCGCGGTCACGGAATCCATCCCGCCGGAGCAGAGTACGACGACTTTCATGCGAGCAGTGTGGGCGAAAAGGAGGCGGAGATCACAGGAAAAAGGCGCGGATTCGAAACGGGGGTAGGGATTCCAATGTTTGGGGTTAGGGAGGGACAGATAGAGAGAAGGGGAAGGGGGGAAGCGATAGGGGGAGGGAGAAAAGGGGCAATGGGGAGAGTGATTTGGCGCGGGGTGGGGAGTACAAAAGTAGCTGAGGTTTAAAAAGCGGAGTGGGCGAAAATTTTACTCCAACGTGGGTCGCTACATTCGAACGTCCCGCGCGCTAGGTGGCATCGCTTCGTTCATGAAGCCTGCCTGCACCTCGCTACCGTTTCCGTCCTCGCGCGCGCTCTCGCGCTTTCCCCTTTGCAAGCCAGTCCCACCTCTGGCGTTTCTTTTTCCTCAAATCTATGTCTCCCTCCTGGGCATCCCCCAGAGGCGCTATTTCCCATGGTGATTCTTTATGATCCGCAGTGTGCTGAGTACGGCTCGTCGATGCGACCGGAGCAACCGGCGCGCGTCGTGCGCACGGCGGCGCATTTACGGCACGCTCGGCCGCAGTGGGAGTTTCGCCTGCCGCCGGGGGCCGCGACGGTGTCGGACGCGGCCCTGCAGCGCGTCCACACGCCGGCGCATCTGAAGCGCCTCGCGGTGGCGCGGGATTTCGATGCGGACACGCCGTTTTTCGACGGCATCGGCGACCATGCGCGGCGGGCGGTGGCGGCGGGTTTTGCGGCGGCGCGGCACGCCTTGAAAGAGAAAACGCCGGTGTTTTCGCTGATGCGTCCGCCGGGTCATCATGCGACGGCGGGGCAGGCGATGGGATTTTGCTATCTCAACCAGATCGCGCTGACCGCGGTGCACGCGACGAGTGATTTCACCGCCGTAGATTTTCCCTTCAGCACCAGCGCGCCCGCCTCTTCGAGGCCCCTCCGCCGCGTGGCGGTCTGGGATTTTGACGCCCACCATGGCAATGGCACCGAGGCCATCCTCGCGGACCACCCGCTCGCGGCGCAGCTCTTTTTCGCCTCCGTCCACCAGCACCCCGGCTACCCGGGCACGGGCACGCGCGACATCGGCCCCCGCATTCGCAACTGGCCCGTCGCGCCGCATACGCCGCGCCCGCAACACATGGCGGCGCTGCGGGCCTCGCTCGACGCGGTGCTGGCCTTTCAACCCGACCTGATCCTCGTCTCGGCGGGCTTCGATGCGTACGCGCGCGACCCGATCACGGCGATGACGCTCGAGCGCGAGGATTTCGCGGAGCTCGGGCGCTGGCTGGCGGAAATCCGCGCAAAAACGGGCATCCCGGCGGCGGCGTTGTTGGAAGGCGGATACAGCGATGACCTTCCTTTGTTGGTTGAAGCCTTCCTCGCCGCGTGGGAGAACGGTGGCGCGCCCATCGCGCCTACGCCGTAGCCCGCCGCATGATTTCACGTTTTCTCCCACTGCCTGTCCGCCGTTTGCTCGGTGTAAAAGTGACTACTCGTCCTCCTGCCTATCAGCTCCTTGACCAGCCCGGATCGCTCGCGCCCTTGCTCGCCGCGCTCGAGAAAGTCGATGAGGTCTTCCTCGATACCGAGGCGGACAACATGTACCACTACAAGACGCGGGTCTGCCTCTTCCAACTGCTGGTGGATGGCGAGGTGTACCTCGTGGACGTGCTCGCGCCGGGCCTGAAGGTCGAGCCGCTCCTCGCGGTCCTGGCCAAGAAACACCTCGTGATGCACGGCAGCGATTTCGACCTGCGCCTGCTGCACGACCTCTGCGGTTTTCGCGCGCTGAGTATTTTCGACACGATGCTCGCCGCGCAGCTGCTCGGTAAGGAACGCATCGGCCTCGCCGGTCTCCTCGAGGAGCACTTTGGCGTCGCCGTCGACAAATCCGGCCAGAAGGCCAACTGGTCCCAGCGCCCGATCACGCCGAAGCTGCTCAACTATGCGGCGCTCGACGTCTGGCACCTCCCCGCGCTGCGCGATATCCTCCAGCGTGAATTGAAAAAACTCGGCCGCCTCGAGTGGCTCGCCCAGCAGTGCGTCGCGCAGATCGAGTCGGGCGCGACGGGCTTCGCGCCCGCGACGGAAAACGACTGGCGCATCGGCCGCAGTGAGCGCCTCCGCGGCGCCGGCCTCGGCGTGCTGCACGCCATCTGGCACTGGCGCGAATCGCAGGCGCAGCGCCTCGACACCCCGCCCTTTAAAGTCTGCGGCAATGCCCTCCTCCTCCAAATCGCCGAGGCCGCCGAGAATAACGAAAGCGAGGCGAGCATCCTCCAGCGCATCAATCTCGGCAAACGCCACAGCCGCCTCTTTCCCTCCCTCGCCACCGCGCTCCGCGATGGACTCGAGCGCGACCCCAAGACCCTCCCGCGCCGCCCCGGTCGCGACCCAAATCATGTTTCGCTTTCGCAAGCTGAAATCGAGTTGCAGGATCGCATCAAGGCCGACCGCGATCGCGTGGCGGAAAAGCTCGGGATCGAGGCGACGTTAATCGCTAACCGGTCGCAACTTGCGCTGATCGCCCGCGCGCCGAAGAAGATCGACGATCAATTGCTCCCTTGGCAGGCCGATCTGCTCCGCGACCAGCCTTCGCTAAAAACCTAATCGCCTCGGCCTCCGCGACTACGGCGCGCTTGCGAAACTTCCGCCGGTCGTCAGCGTCCCACCTACCCGCCGCTTCTTCGCCCCCATGAAATTGAAACTCTGCTTTGCCGCCGCGCTCGTTGCCTCCATCCTCTTTGCCTCGGGCTGCGCTACGCGCGCCACGGCCTCCGGCGGTCGCGAGACCTCCGTGCTCGGCGGGGCGCTGACGGTGTCGACCAACTCCTTCGAGCCCACGAATGCCGCGACGATCGACGCCGACACGTCGAAGATCGTCAGCGCGGGAAATCCCACGGGCAAGAAGACGACGCTCTTCTGGGGCCTGATCACGCTGCACGATTATTGAGCGGAATTCGGGTAGGTTAGGCGCGCTCTGAGCGCGAAGTTTTAGGAGCGGAAGTCTGATAGCTTACGCGCTTCGCGCCTGTGGCGCACGCGCCCACGAGTGGCGACGACACGCAGAATAAAGGAGCGGCGGTGTCCAACCGGCCGAGGCTAAAAGCTATGAGACGGGCTGAAGCATGCGCATACCCCCGCGCATCCAACATGCTGCGCCCGCGTCTCCAGCCTGCTGCACCTTCGAATCCGAAAGCACGCAGGCGCAGACCTATTGGCGTTCTGCTCTTCCCCCACATCGCTCCACCACCCCGCGCCTCCTCATCCGTGCCCGTCCGCGAAATTCGCAGCCAAAAAATTCTGCGGTTGGTCCCTAGCCAGTAGAGCGGAGCCCAAGTTTTGGGATGAAAAAAGGCCTCCTTGCCCATCGGCCTGCGCGCTTGGGCGCGGGCCCGCCGGGCAGTCCGCCATAGGCGTGGCCGACGTACCCGCGCCGGCCGCCAAAACCGATCGCGGAGGGAGCTTTGACGCAGGTTCGTTTTTTTTGCCTTCGGGGCTTTTTGCGGCTGCAACAATGGGCCGTGATCAGAACTCTATTTTAAACGCGCTCGTTCTCTGTTGCCTCCGCTTGCTCTGGCAAAAATCCAGAAACTCAGGAGGAAATCGCACTCCGCGGTCCTTCAATTCATGGCGCTCCTTTTCCTTCGTTTTCTTCTGTTCAAACTCTTTTGCTCTACCCCGAGCGACCGAAGGCGGTCGCGCTCCCATGTGTGATGCGTGCAATAATCTCGGGCTCAGCGAATCGGTGCGGCTTGTCGCGCATCTTTACTCGCTGCGGGATGAGGCGAATGTCGCGGGCCAGCGCCGCTTCGGGATTAACTCGAAGGCGGAGCAACTCGGCATCGCGACGCCCACCCTGCGCGCGCTCGCGCGGCTGCACCGGCGCAATCACCCGCTCGCCGCCGAGCTCTGGGCCAGCGGCGTACACGATGCGCGGCTGCTCGCGACCTTCGTCGAAGATCCCCGCCAGATCACCCGCCGCCAGATGGAGGCATGGGTGCGAGACGCCGACAACTGGTGCCTGACCGATTCGCTGGCCTTCCTCTTTGACCAGACGGAATTCGCCGAGGAAAAAGCCCGCGTGTGGACCGAACGCCAACATGAGTTTGTGAAACGCACCGGCTTTGCGCTCATGGCGGGCATGGCCGTCCATCGCAAGGAACTGCCCGATGAAGTGTTTCTCGGCTTCCTGCCGATCATCGCCCGCGAAGCGCACGACGAACGGAATTTCGTGAAGAAGGCCGTCAACTGGGCGCTACGCCAGATCGGCAAGCGCAACCCTCACCTGCGCCGCGCGGCCATTGCCGAGGCGAAGCGTATCCAGAAAGTGGATGCGCCGTCGGCGCGCTGGATCGCGACGGATGCACTGCGGGAGCTGGGGCGGACGAAGTAAAATCGCGGCCACAGAAGATTGGCGTAACCGCACTGGTCTTGAGGTGGACGGCGACCTCCGGGCGCCGTCTTCAGGAGGTCGGCCTGCCGCCGAGATTTTTCTCCCCGCCCTCCCGACGGCGCTCGGAGATCGCCGTCCACCGCGTGGCCATTCTCGCGCAAAGAAAAAGGCCCCGAGCCGAAGCTCGGGGCCTTGAGGGCGAAACGTTTTTACGAAGCGCGGTTCCTTAGAAGCGGCCCTGGAGGGTAGCCGTCACCGTCGTGCCGTTGATCAGGAAGGTTTCCATCTGCGACGGGACGCCGCGGTAGTAGCGCTGCGGGGCATTGAACAGGTTCTGCACGCCGACACCGAGCGACATACCGCTCCAGGGGAGTTGGTAGTACAGATTCAAGTTCACCAGCTCGCGGTACTTCAGGTAGCGATTGCGCGCGGGATTCGTCGGCGCAGTGGGCGTCGGGATGCTGTACGAAGCGCGGATCTGCTCGGCGGTGTAGTTGTACGAAGCCGACATGCTGAACTTCCGGTAGCTCCAGCCGAAGCCCATGTTGCCGGTGAACGGGCTCATGCCGAACACGTCCTTGTCCTTCAGGTACATCTGCGTGCTGCCAAAGCCGTTCTGGAAGAAGAGGCCGTGGGAGGTGAGTTGGGTGAAGTTGGCGTTGAAGCTCAGGGTCTTCAGCACGCCCGGCAGGAAGCGGAAGGTCTGCGAGAACTCGAATTCGATACCCTGCGTGTAGACTGTGCCGGCATTACCGTTCGAGACGATCTCATACCCGGCAAACTCGCCGCCGAAGCCGTTGTCTTGACCCGCGCCGACGATGCCGACGGGGACATTGGTGGTCCAGTAGTCGTCGATGCGCTTGCGGAACCAGCCGAGGTAGACGTGGCCGGAGGGCTCGTACACGTAGTCGAGACCGAAGTCCCAATTCTGCGCCTTTTCCGGACGCTGGGAGGGATTGCCGACGGTGATGGTCTCGGCCGTGGTGTTGAAGCTGAGCGCGGCCACCGTGTTATTGAGGGGGGCGCGAGCCATGCCCGTGGACCACGAACCACGCGCCTTCAGGTTGGGCGTGATGTTGTACCACAGGTGGAGGCTGGGGAAGTTATCCCCGTTGTTGCCCTTGAGGTGCGTGGGGTGGTTAAAGTCGGCGAGAGCCGAACCAGTCGGATCCGCGGCCTGCTGTGCGGCGGTGGAGAGGGTGCCCGTCGTGCGGAGATTCACGAACGTCTCCTGGAACGAGCTCTCGTGGCGGACGCCGCCGAGGAAGCCGAAGCGACTGCCGATCTTGCCTTGGAACATGCCGTAGTAGGCCTTGATTTCCTCGTGGATGCGCCAGGTGTTCTGCAGCTTGTTCTGGGTGGCGTAGTACATGTCTTCCTGCCACAGGGAGGGATCGACGAGCTTGCCGTTGTTGTAGAACTGGTTGGCGTCCCAGAACGGGAACTTGGTGCCGGTCTTGACGGCGTACCAGGAGAGGACCGTCGGGTCATTCGGCAGCGCATTGCGGCCGATATAGCTCCAGCGGCGCTGCGGGCGGTACTGCTCCACGTTGTGATCGCGGATGGAATAGCCACCCTTGAGGTTCAGATTCATGAACTCGACCGGCACCTTGTACTGCACGTTGCCGCGCAATTCACGGATAAGGTCGACGTCGAGGCTGCCGGAGGAGGTGGAGAGACCGTTGACGGACGGACGATAGTTGGCCGGGTTCGTGAAATCCAAACCGCCGTTCTGGATGAAGCGGGGATAGAGGTCCGAGTCCGTGCGGTCGAGGATCCAGCCCACGCCGGTCTCGCCATTGGGACCGACGACGTTGTCGATCGGGCCGGGATTGGTGGCGCTGATGGCGGCGCTATTGTTGCGGCCGTTGGGCCCGATCAGCGGGATGTTGCCGAGACGGTTGGTGAGGGAGCTTTCGTTGCCGAGGTAACGGTAACGGGTGCGGCTCCACAGCCCGGCCCAATCCACATTAAAGGGACCCCAGGTGTGCTCTCCCGCCAAATCCATGTGGCGGAGGCGCTGATTGCGATTGATGTTCGAGGTCGACTGGTCGATCAACGCCGGCTGAGTGGTGCCCGAGGTGTTGTTGCCCGTGGGGGAGACCGGCACCGCGCGCACAACCGTGATGCGATCCGTAAAGCCCGGGACGACACCAGAGCTAGTGCTGGGGACCGTAGTCTGGCTGCCGGCAAAGGCGCGGAAGTTGAACTGGCGACGCATCGGCTCGGGCGCGTCGTTGACCACCAAATTCAGCTTGAGCAGGTTGTTGCGATCGAGGCGATAGTCCCACTTCGTATTGATGCTCCGCTGTTTGCGGTTGTTGTAGTTGTCGAGGGTGCGATAGTCCCAGACATAGGCCGGCGCGGCGAGGGTCTGCTGGTAGTCGCGGACGGTGCGGTAGAAACCGAAGGCGTTTTCGCTGTAGAAACCGTTGACCGATACCGCGAGGTTTTCCGTCTGGCTGCCGAAGATGGCGAACTTCTCCATGTAGGAGACGTTGATCAGCTCGTGCGTCCGGCGCTGTTCGCGGAGCGGGATCTGCTCCGTGAAATAGGGGGCGCTGCGGGCCGTGGCGGTGAAGCTGATGCGGCGCTTCTCACGCATGGAGAGCGGCGAGCGCGTCTTGAAATTGATGCTGCCACCGAGCGAGTCGACCGGGCGATCTGGGGTCTGGCCCTTGGTCAGCTCGAGTGCCTCGAACATCGCGCCCGTGAAGGCGGTCATGCGCGTCTGGCGACTGGCGGCGCTGAAGGAGGACATGCCGCCGCCATCGATCTGGATGGAAGTGGTGCCGAGGCCCATGCCGCGCACGGAGACGGACTCGACAACTTCGTCGCCCGGGTCACCGAACGTCACACCGGGGAGGCGGATGGCCAGCTCGGTCGCATTCATGTTGGGCAGATCGTTGAGCGCGTCCATCGAGGCGACGTTCTTCAAGTTATCCGCATTGCGCTGCTGCTGGAGCGCGGAGGAAGCGCCCTCCTTGATGCTGGCGACCTTGAACGCATCGAGGACGACGACGCCGCTCGACATTTCGAAGTCACGGACGGCGGGCTGGCCGGCGGTGACATTCACCGTGACGGTCTGCGTATCCATGCCGTTGTAGCTGACGACGAGCGTCTGGCTGCCGGCGGGGACGCCATTGAGGATGTAGCGGCCCGTGCCGTCGACGAGGGCTTCCATCCGGAGGGCCGGAATTTCGACCTTGGCGCCGATGAGGCCGTTGTTGGTCGCTTTGCTGGTGATGTTACCGACGATGACTCCGGTGGAGGCGGAGGCAGACGTATCGGCCGCGGACGCGCTGGGGACGAGTCCTCCAGCGGACAACGATAAGACCGCGCAGAACGCGGCTTTCGCGAGGCCCTTCGGCAGCGAAGGAGCACTCCTATGGGTATGGGGGTGTTGGGTCATGGTAGGGAAAGAAAAACGAACGCTGGAAAAGGCGCTGGAACGGGGGCGGGCGTCCATACACGCGCGAAAACAGGGGTACGCGCAAGCTGGGGCAGGTAACTATCGGGTGACGAAAATGGCAGTCAGACGCCCTGACGCAAGTTGAATAATTATTTTAATGATGATGAAAATGATAACCATTTGGTATCCATCTGAGTGTCAGCGAGCTGGCGGACGGCGGTGTTGGCTGTACCGGGGACTGGACCCCATGTAACTGCCAGCGGCTCGACCGATCCAAATGCGGAGGACCGGACGCGGCAGTGGCCTCGATGCGCTCGAGCACCCTTACTTCGCTCCGCCGTCGAAGCCTCGGGCCTACTTGGCGGGAGCGACCGGCGGTTTGCTCACCGGAATGTGCGCCGCTTGGCGCAGGAGCTCGCCCTTGGATATCCCGAGGCGGTGAGCGATCGTATTGACGCGAACGACCTCGGCTTGGGAAAGCACTGTCATGCGTTCGGTGCCGTCGCGATCCGTCCATTTCACCGAATGGGTTTTTTGGCGGGAGGCTTTTACGAGATCCTTGAGAAAGGTCTGCTCGTCGGCGGGAAGTTCGATCATGCGGAAACTTGGACGGGACGCGCCGGGAACGTCAAGGGAGGCGAAGGCTCACTTTTTTCCCGCCGGTGGCGCCTTCTTGGCGGCGGCGGGCGCGGGCGGAGCGAGATCGATCTTGGTCGGAAGGTCGCCGAGTTCGTAGAAACGGTGCTCGAGCTTGTCGTCGCGCACGATCACGACGCGCAGGCCGGACTTGGCGCCGCCCAGTGGTTTGCCGACCGGACCAGTCGTGACGTAGGCGATCGTGCCATCGGAGGCCTCGGCGTTGCGGTGATAGTGGCCGCTGAAGAGGTAGCGTACACCAGACTCGCGGAAGAGCGCGACGTAGGCGGCGCGGCGGGCGAGGGGGATATTGAAATACTGGTCGGGCTCATCGGCCTTTTCGAGGAACCACGGGTGGTGTTGAAAGATCACGACGTGACGCGCGCCGTCGGTCTTGGCCTTGGCAAGTTCCGCACGTAGCCAGGCGTCTTGCGCGGCGAGTTCGTTGGTCACGAATTGGGGCGTGTGGATCACGGTGGAGTCGAGCACGAGGCCGACGAAATCTCCGTGGCGAAATGCATAGTGGTCAGGGCCGATATTGCGCACGAAGTCCGCCACGCTCTCCGGCGTGGGCAGATTGCGCACGTCGTGATTGCCCGGCATGTCGTGCACGGGGATCGCGCTGTCGATCTTGCCCTTGATGCGGCGATACTCGGCGAGCTGCGCCGGATCGCCGGGCTTGTTGATCAGATCGCCCGTGATCACCACGAAGGCGGGGCGCAGGCGATTGATCGCGGTGACGACAAACTCGAAATTCGCGGCGTCCTGCGCATACTCCTTGTCCTCGGCAAACATCCCCATCTGCGGGTCGCTGAGCTGGATGAAGAAAAACGGCTCGGCGGCGGCAACCCGCGTGGAAAGCACGGCAATGATCGCCGATGAGAAGAGAAAAACGCGACGAAGATTTTTAGAGAGCATGAGAGTAAACGTGCTGACGACGAAATCAGCGGAAGTAGGGGGAGTTTGCGGTGGACGGCGCCCTCCGGCGCCGTCGGAAGCGCGTACGTGAAAATCGCGTCGGCATTCGGTTCTCGTGAAGACGCCGCGCTCGGAGGGCTGCGTTCACCTTCTTCGCTGGGCTCAGAACGACACGAGCTTTCCTCGGTTACGATTTCACGGCGGGCTTACTTCGCCCTCACCACTTCGACCAACACCGGCCGATGGTCCGACGCCACGGCCTCGGGGATCACTTGCGAGGAGCGCGCGGTCCACGCGCCCTCCGGATAAAGCAGCACATAATCGATGCGCCCCGTGGGCTTGCCGGCGGGAATGGTGAACTCCGGCTTCGCCGCTGAAGCATCGCGAAAGCCCGCGAAGAGCGCCTTCATCGCCCGCGTCTCGGGGCGCGAGTTGAGATCACCGACCAAAATCGTCGGCCCGGTGTTTTTAGTGAAAAGCGCGATGAGCTGATTGGCCTGTTCCCAACGCGCGGTGTCGTCCCGCGTCGCGTCGAGATGCGTGCCGACAAAACGAAACGCCTCCATGCCCGGCGGCTTCACCATCGCGGAGATCGCGATGCGCTGCTCGATGACCTTGGCCGGGGTGGACTGCGGATTGGGCAGCAGGTGCACCTCGAAATTTTCCAACGGCCAGCGGCTGAGCAGGGCCTGGCCGTACGCGCCACCCTGATAATCGATCGCCTTGCCGTAGGCGAATTTCAGCCCGGTGAGGCGCGCGATCTCCGCCGCTTGGTCGACCCCGCCGGTGCGCGTCGTCTTCTGGTCGACCTCCTGCAGCGCGACGAGATCGGCGCCCGCGTCCGTAATGACTTTGGCGATACGCGCGAGGTCGAGCTTCCCGTCCACGCCCTCCCCGTGGTGGATATTGTACGTGAGCACCTTGAGCGGACGTGCCGCGCCACTCGCCTCTGCCGCGAGACCACGGCCCGGTAACATGGAACTAAAGCCGAGCGCGAGCGCGGCGAGAAAGGTGCGACGGTGCATCATGGGTGTTTAATCACTTCTAGAAAAAGTAAGCTCGAACTTCCCAAACCAAATTGAACAGAAGGCAACGAAGGAAACGAAGCGCGCTGATTAAATCGAACCATCGGCTTGCGACCCAGCTCCCCCCTCCACCGGATTTTTACCTGCGCAGGCGGGGGTAACGGAGGCCCGCCAGCCGGACAAACCTCCGTCCCCGGACTATTTGCTACCTCCGTTACCTTCGGTTCAAACCGTCGTTTGTTTGGATTCGGCTACGCGCGTCGCGCTCACTTCTTCACCGGCGTGGCGACCGCTTGCGCGACGGGCTTCGGCTTCGTGATCGGCTCGAAATCATCCGTGCGAAACGGAGTCACGGGCAGGCCATCGTTGGAGAAGAGATTGCACACCGGGTTGTCGGCCCACGCGTAGCGCACGGCGATCGGCTTGGGGACGTCGTCGCTCCAGACCTCGACCTGATCCTTGCCGACGATCTTGCCCTGCGCCCACTGCCAGACTTTGTCCTCGCCGCACACCGCGAAGCCGCGGGCGTCCCACGTGTCAAAGGCGCGCAGCGTGCTGCCGAAGCAGTCGAGGGTGACGAGCGCTTTGTTTTCGGTAAACGCCACGCTCTTATATTCCGGGCTGCGATACGGCATCGTCATCCCGTAGTCCTTCACGAGCGCCCAGCGCACGAGGCGCGCGGCGACGTCGTGCTTGTTGCGCGGATGGATGTCCTTGCCCTCGCCGAGGTCGATGATCACGGCCTGGCCGGTCTTCGCGAGCTTCTGCGTCTTCGTCTGCGATTCGCGCAGTTCCGCCCACGCGCTCTCGCCGGGCTTTGGCTTCTCGGCCATGTAGTCGGCGAGCTGCACCCAGTAGAATGAGAGATCGCTCTGCCACTCCTTGCGGAATTGCTCGATGAGGAAGGGGAAGAGGTCGCCGTGCTCGTAGGCGCGACCCGCGTTCGACTCACCCTGATACCAGATCACGCCCTTCATACCGTAGGGCAACGTGGGGAAGAGCATCCCGCCGAAAATATTTCCCGGGCGGTCCTTGCCGGTGAGCCAGCCCTGCGCGGAGACGGGGGCGGAGGGAGGGTTCTTGCCGTCGGCCTTGGCCTTTTCGGTGGCGACTTTCCATTTTTCCATCGCGGCGTCCTGATCGGTCTTCGCTTTGCCCGAGGCGATGTCAGCCTCGAGCTGCGCTTCCTTCTTCTTGGTATTTTCCATCAGCGTCTTGAACCGACCGTCTTGCTCGATCGCCTCGCGGCGCACAAACGCTTCGGCCGAAGCGCCGCCCCACGACGTGTCGATCACGCCCACCGGCACATTCAGCACTTCATGGATATAGCGGCCGTAGAGAAATCCGACCGCGCTAAACGTCTTCGCCGTGGCCGTGGTCGAGGCGCGCCACTGGCCTTTGAAATCCGTCTTCAGCTCCTGCGAACCAACCTGCGGCACGGAGATGAGGCGGAGATTCGGGAGATTCGAAGCCGCGGCCTCGAGATCGCCGTTCCAATCCTGCTGGAGCTTGAAGCCCATGTTGGACTGACCGGAGCACATCCACACTTCACCGATGAGCACGTCCTGAATTTCTTTCTTCGTCGTGCCCGCGATGGCCATCACCTGCGGCGTGGCGTCGGCCGGTGCGGCCGCGACCTTGACCGTCCACTTGCCATCGGCGCCCGCCGTGGCGGTTTCCGTTTTGCCGGCAAAGGTGACGGAGACTTTTGTGCCGGGAGTATCCCAGCCCCAGATCGCGTTGGCCTGTTTTTGCTGCAGGACCATGTGATCGCCGATGATGACGGGCAGCTTGAGCTCGGCGCGCGCGAGCGTGGCGAGCGCGAGACCGAGAGCGAGGGAGAGACCGAATTTAATTTTCATGGGGTGGGGGAAATCGAACTGCGGGAGACGGCAGCGAGCCGTCGCGGTAACAGCAAAACCGTGCGGACGAAGCTCGATTGATTGGTGAAACTCGCGCGCGGTGGCAACGACGCGCTGCAAAATTCCACGCAAGAAAAAATGACCGCGAAGGACGCCGCGCGCGGCAAGTATGCGCTTCATGAAACGTTTGAGCGATTCTCGCTCGCTATTCTTTCCACAATCGCGCTTGATGCACCGCATTGACGCTCCCCGGCGTGAGGATCGGGTGAGTTTCAGCCCACGTCTGACGCCACTCGAAAACCAAAAACACAAAACGAGCTTCATCCTCGACCACGACTTTTGCGGAAGAATTTTTCTTCCCGCCGGATAAAATTGTTCAGCACATAAACCCAACCAAAGAGACCACCATGGCTAAAAAAACCACGACCAAGAAGCCCGCCGCTAAGAAGCCCGCCGCTAAGAAGAAGAAGTAACGCAAGGTCACGGCGTGAGTCGTGATCTAGCCACGGAGGCCGTCGCAAGACGGCCTCTTTTTTTTGTGCCCGCGTCTCAGCGGCATCGGCAGCACCATGGCGTTCGCGCCGATTTACGCGGTGCCGTGAGCTGAGCCGGAGCGGCTGGAAAGATAAAAGGGCCGGACTTTCGTCCGGCCCGTCGGCCCGTGGGGCCTGTCGGCGTAGTTAAAGAGTGGTTACGGCGCCGTCATCGCGCGCACCTCGCGCTGACCCTCGGCTCCGCCCAACTTCGCCCGGCCTCGTGTGGCCTCAGAAAATCATGTCCGACACGTAATAGATCTTCTGCGTGCTCTGCTTGTTCACGGGGTCGGTCACGATGACGAAGTACACGTTGCCGTTCTTGGTCTGCACGCCCTCGATCTCGTGGGTGCCGACATTGGTGATCTGCACGAGGGATTGGTAGGCCCCGCTGCTGGTGATGAGCGCGATCGACGGGGTCTGGCCTTCGCCGCCGCCGCTCGTGTAAATCTCGCTGGAGCCGAGCAGGTCCATCCCTTGGAACGAACCATTGGGCCGGACAATGCCGCTGCCGCTTTGGGTGAAGCTGTAGATGCAGGCGTTTTTGGCCCCGGTGCTGTTCATCTGGACCTGCTCATTAGCGTCGAGCAATTGGTTGAGCTCGACGGTGTCGTACACCGACCACGTGACCGTGCCCTCCTCCGTCTGCACGCGAAAGGCGGTCTGGGTGCTGTTGCCGCCGGCGTCCACGCGATAGGTCGTGCCCAGGCTGGTGCCGGTCTTATTCGCATAGTTCATGTAGGTGAAGCGATGCAGGCTCGTGTAGTCGTACGTGGCGCCGGCGGAGTACAGGACCCGCGCCACCTGCAACGACCAGTTCTCGCTTGTGGCGGGATCGGCCTTGGAGCTCACGTACAGGTAGTTGATCCCATTGTACGTGTACATATCGAGGGTCTGCCCGTGGCCGCAATTGGTCAGGGTCATCTCATCTTGGTAGGTGGCATTGTTGCCACTGATCAAGCAGCGCGACAGATAGACCGTGCCGCCGCTGCGCTGCGTGACGTACACGTAGGAAGAGGCGATGTACGACTTCTGAATCGCGAGATTGTGGTTCAGCGACTTGATATTGTACGCGAGCGTGGCCGACGCATTGACGGTCTTGCCCGGCGTGGCCGCCGACGCGAGCGTCGAGAGACCGAGCACGAGCGCGGTGGAAACAAGCGCGGCAATCTTGGCGAACAGGCCGGGGCGGCCGAGGGTTTCGGTATTCATGGGAGCGAAGCAATCTACTCTAGGGGTGGGGGTTGATGCCTCGGAAAGTGACGGGCGCTGCGACGCCCACGCACCTTCCGCGAACGAGGGAGGGATATTGCCGCAGCCACTATAAATGCAATCGTATTGCGACTGGAATAATTAGCGGCATAAATAGTACAAGTGACCTATAGGCGTAGCTACTGAGATCAATGGCACGCCGCTCCTGAAATTTTGAAATGCAGGACCAGCCGAGGACAGTGGAGTAAATGGATATTAGTGTGGATACACTCTCGGCGTCGATTTAAGAATCCTTCCCAGCGAGCGCTCCAACTTCTCCCTTCGATGATCTCCACCCTTCGCTGGTTGGCTTGTCTCCTTTGGCTTGTCTACACGGTCGGTTACGCCGCCGCGCCTATCACCTGGTCCGTCGACGTTGCGATGGATAACCAGATTTTCCCGTCGCTCGCCTATTCGATGGCGAACTTGCGGGGTGATGATATGGTGGTGGGGAAAAGGAAGGTTCGGCGCTTGCCACAAGAATTTGCTTCCGTCGAAAACCTCGCGAAACGACCTTTTGTAGTGAAGTTCAGCCAGCTAGCTCCAACTTCGAAAGCGTCAATCCGTGTCAAGTGTGATGGGGTTATGGAGCCGACATCGATTACCGTAGATCTCAGTAAGAACCAGATTGTTTACGTGCCTGTCGCTTTCAATCACGACACCTTGGTAAAAAACCGGCAGTCGAAACCTGCGAACGTCGAGTTCGTGGTCAGCATCAACGGAGCGCCTGGGCAAAAGGTAATCAAGACTGTCACTGTGCGACCGATCAATGACTGCCCGTACTATTTTCTAACGTCAAAGGCGACCGGTCGTGGCATAGATCTCAGTTGGATGTTCACGGCGTACGTTAACGAGGATCATCCGCTCATTGATGAGATTCTCAGGAATGCCTTAAACAGCGGGATTGTTAAATCTTTCGATGGTTACCAAAGCAAAAACATCGACCAAGTTCGTGACCAAGTCAGGGCGGTTTGGACGGCCCTCTCGATGATGGGCATTCGCTACTCAAGCATTACGGCTTCGGCGAATCGCTCGGATATCGCGTTCAGTCAGCATGTGCGCCTGGTTGGTGAATCTTCTACATCGAATCAAGCCAACTGCGTCGATGGGTCTGTTTTGATCGCGTCGGTCTTGGAGAAGATTGGCATCGAGACGGATCTCGTGAAAGTGCCGGGGCACATGTATGTTCGCTTTTGGCTTGATCCATGGAAGGGCGAGAAGAGGCGCTACTGCTGCCTCGAAACCACTGTACTCGGCGAAGGATTTCCGCCTGCGAAATCCCCGAAAAAACAGATGATCGAAGCCGCTGATAAGTCGTATGTCCACGCTTGGACCCACGCTAATACCGAGTTCGATAAAGTGCGTGATAAATTCACCGGCGACAGCTCTGATTATAAACTTATCAACGTCGGTGAGGGTCGGAAGCGCGGGATCATTCCAATCCCGAATCTCGCGTTGGCTAAGGTCAATTGAGTTAGCGCGAGCGCACTTGTGTGTGCCAAAGAAAAAGGCCGGACTTTCGTCCGGCCTTTGAAACTTGGTTTGTTTTAGCGTATCCAAAATTCGGTTACGCCATCGCGATCTCGCCCGCGCCCACGTTTGCGGGGCGGGCGACCGACGCGGCCGCTTACATCTCCAACTGCGGGCGGCCCTTCTCGGGCCAGTCGATGTGGAAGAACTTGCCGCGGGGCTTGTCGGTGCGCTCGTAGGTGTGAGCGCCGAAGAAGTCGCGCTGGCCCTGGAGCAGGTTGGCCGGGAGGCGGGCCGAGCGGTAGCTGTCGTAGTAGGCGAGGGCCGAGCTGAACGTCGGCGCCGGCACGCCGCACTCGGCGGCGAGGGCGACGACCTTGCGCCAGTTTTCCTGGGCCTTCTTGACCGTCTTGTTGAAATACGGATCGAGGAGGAGATTGGCGAGGTTCGGGTCGCGGGTGTAGGCCTCGGTGATCTTCTGGAGGAAGACCGCGCGGATGATGCAGCCACCGCGCCAGATCTGCGCGATCTCGCCGAAGTTGAGCTTCCACTTATATTCCTTCTGCGCCTCACGCATGAGCTGGAAGCCCTGGGCGTAGGAGCAGATCTTGGAGCAGTAGAGGGCGTCGTGGATGGCGGCGATGAGCGCCTTCTTGGAGCCCTTGTACTTCTTGGAGGGGCCCTTGAGGATCTTGGAGGCGGCCACGCGCTCTTCCTTCACGGCGCTGATGCAGCGGGCGAAGACGGACTCGGCGATCGTCGGGGCCGGCACGCCCATGTCGAGCGCATTGACGGAGGTCCACTTGCCCGTGCCCTTTTGGCCAGCGGTATCGAGGACGATGTCGACGAAGGGCTTCTTCGTGACGGGATCCTTCTGCTTGAGAATGTCGGCCGTGATCTCGATGAGGAAGGAGCCGAGCATGCCGGAATTCCAATCGGTGAAGACCGCGCCCATTTCCGGAGCCTTCATCTTGAGGAGACCCTGCATCAGCGCGTAGGCCTCACAGATCATCTGCATGTCGCCATACTCGATGCCGTTGTGGACCATCTTCACGTAGTGGCCCGCGCCATTTTCGCCGATGTAGGTGGCGCAAGGCACGCCGCCCACGATGGGCTTGCCGGGGGCCGCGCCGGTGAGCGGCACGCCGGTCTTGGCGTCGACCTTGGCGGCGACGGCATTCCAAATTTGCTCGAGCTCCTTGTACGCGGCGGGATCGCCACCGGGCATGAGGGCCGGGCCGAAGCGCGCGCCTTCTTCACCGCCGGAGACGCCGGAGCCGATGAAGCGGAGACCCTTTTCCTTCAGCGCTTTTTCGCGGCGGATGGTGTCGGTCCAGAGGGCGTTGCCGCCGTCGATGATGATGTCATTGGCCTCGAGCAGCGGCACGAGGCTGTCGATCACGGCGTCGGTGGCCTTGCCGGCTTGGACGAGGATGATCATCTTGCGCGGCTTCGCGAGCGAGGCCACAAACTCCTGCAACGTCTTCGCGCCGACGAGGCCGCCCGGGGTGTTGGGATTTTCGGCGACGAACTTGTCGGTTTTTTCAACCGTGCGGTTGTAGACCGAGATCTTAAAGCCGTGGTCGGCGATGTTGAGCGCGAGGTTTTGACCCATCACCGCGAGGCCGATGAGTCCGATGTCAGAGTGAGTTTTGGCCATAAAGGGGAAAAGGGTTGTAGGCGCATCGCCCCCGGAAAACCACCCTGATTTTTGCCGAACCGTCATAAATATGCGGTTTGGCGCAAGGAAGCGACCGGCGCGCCGTTGGTTGTGGGCGGGGTGCCCTCACCCCGCGAGGTTGAGGATGCGTACGCCATAGCCCGCGGGGTGAGGGCACCCCGCCCACAACCAGACTTCAGAAAAAAACCTTCTACGCAGCCGCCATCTCAGTTCTTCGTCTTCGCCATCTGCGCCGTTGCCGGGGCATTGACCGGAGCCTTGGCCGGCACGCCCTTGGTCGGGAAAAAGCCGCTCATCCAGCCGATCACCGGCGTCGCCCACGAAGGCTCATTGCGCTCGTAGATCCAGTTAAACCCGATCATGGCAGCCACAAAGCCACCGACCACGGTCAGCACTACCTTGTTCATCTTGGCCACTTTACGCAAAAAGATGATCATCCCGACAAAGACCACGATCGCAAAGACCAGCTTCAGCCAAAACTCGCCCGGGATTTCCCGCAGGCGGTCCAGAGTCGTGGTAGCGGCAGCAAGGAGCAACATGGCGACTGGCACCGTGCGCCCCCCTTTCGCCACTACGAGGCGAAACCGGGATGCCGCCCCTTTTGACGCCTTTTTGAAACCTGGGAGCGCGGGCCGCTGGCCCGCACTTACCCCCTCTCGACCTCTCGTGAGCTGCTGCCAAGCAGCCCCCGCTCCCAAGAAAAAGCCATCGTCTCCGCCCGACCTCTCTTCTTCCTCCCTCCCTCGCCATTTCAGCTTCAAACCCCACGCCCACCCCCGACTCTTCGTTACCTTCGTTTTCTTCTGTTCAAAACAAAGCCAAACCATCCGTCCGACTTCGTCCGTCCGCGGTTCAGGTTTTAAACGTCTCCGCCTCACGGCCCTTTTACCTTCGCACCCTCCGCAAACTCCCCGCGCGTCGCGCAATTGATCCACGTCGTCGCTCCGCTCGCGTAGTGCTCCTTCTTCCAGATCGGCACGCGCGCCTTGGTCTCATCGATGATGTACCGGCACGCGTCAAACGCCGCCCCGCGATGCTCCGCCGTCACCGCCACCCACACCGCGAGCTCGCCGAGTGGCAGATGCCCCACGCGATGCACGCATGCCGCGCCCAGCACGGAAAATTTCTCCCGTGCCTCGGCGAGGATCTTCGCACCCTCCTTTTCCGCGAGCGCGCCATACGCCTCGTATTCGAGCGACAGCACCGGCTGCCCCTCATTACGATTCCGCACCCACCCCTCAAACGTCACACACGCCCCCGCCCGCTCATCGGCGAGCGCGCGACTCAACGCAACGGGATCAAGCGACTCGGCGGTGATGCGAAAACTCATGATAGAAAAACGGCCGTGCGAAGAATCGAAATCTTTAGACCACCCTCATCAACCTCCGGCGACCGGCGGAATAAATACAATTCTATCCCCCTCGCGCAGCACCGCCTCCGCCGACACAAAATCGTCATTCACCGCCGCCCGCACGCGATCACCGGGAAGGGTAAAGCCATGCCGCACGCGCAGTTCTTCGTAGAGCGCGGCGGGCGTCGTCGCGGCGGTCGTGAGCTTTTCCTGGGCCAGGCCGCGCTGCTCGCGGAGGATGGCGAAATACTGGACGGAGACCGTGATCATGGGGCGCGGTAGTCGGATTTGCCGCCGGTCTTTTCGAGGAGGCGGATTTCGCGAATCACGATGCCGTGCGAGACAGCTTTGGCCATGTCGTAGAGCGTGAGCGCGGCGACGCTCGCGCCCGTGAGCGCCTCCATCTCGACGCCGGTCTTCGCGTGCGTCTGCGCGTGGCAGTGGATGGTGATTTCGGCCTTCGCGGCATCGGCCTCGATCACGATCTGGCAATTATCGAGCGGCAACGGGTGGCACAGCGGGATGAGGTCGCTGGTTTTCTTCGCGCCCATCACGCCGGCCAGAATCGCGGTCTGAAAAATCGGGCCCTTCTTCGTCATGATCTCGCCGTCACGCAGCAGCCCGGCCAACTCCGGCGGGAGCGACACCACGGCGACCGCATGCGCCGTGCGCTTCGTCACAGCCTTGTCGCCGACGTTGACCATCGCGGGTCGGTTTTGCGCATCGAGGTGGGAGAACATTGGCGCTAATGACGAATGATGAATGACGAATGGCAAGCAGGAGCGTGGGGCGCGCTTAATGAAGACTTTTTCCCGCGGATGGCGCGGATGAGCGCGGGTGGAAAAACGATTCCCTCCATCGGCTGATCTATCCGCGTTCATCCGCGCCATTCGCGGCAAATATTCTGAGTCGAAATCAAATCCACGGATAAAACGGCACCACCGTCCCGGCTGCGAATTCCCCCGGTCCCTGCGGCAGCTCGACGAAGCCATCCGTGGCGACGAGGCCCGCGAAATCTCCCGAGGTGTTGCTCGGGTCGGGCGTCGCGATGAGTTCCGCGCGGGGGCCGCTGGAGAGCTGCACCGGCACGAGGTAGGCGAGCTTGGCTTTGAAGGAGATCGGCGCGCCCAGCGCGGCCATGCGCACCGGCTTCGGCGCGAGGCCGCTGGCGTGGGCGAGGGCGGGGAGGACGTAGCGGTGGAGGCAAGTGTAGGCCGAGACGGGATTGCCCGGCAGCGCGAAGACCGGCGTGTGGCGCTGGCTCTTGCCAAACCAGAAGGGCTTGCCCGGGCGCTGCGCCACGCCTTGGAAAATTTTCTTCACCCCCTGGCGGTCGAGCTCGGCGGGGAGGTAGTCGAATTTCCCTTTCGAGACGCCGCCCGTCACGAGCACCACGTCAAATTCCGCGATGATGTGCCAGAGCAGGTGCTCGATCTCCTGCCGCACGTCGCGTATATGAAATCTGGATACGTGCGGGAAGCCGGCGGCCGTCAGCGCCGCCGCCAGCGCGTGGTCGTTGCTGCGGCGGATCTGGTGCGGGGCGACGCGGGCGCCCACCTCGACGAGTTCGTCGCCCGTGGCGATCACCGCGATCTTGGGCGACTGGGTGACGGTGAGATTCGGGTAACCGCAGGCGGCGGCGACCGCGATCTCGCGGCCGGTGAGCTTGGTGCCGGCGGGCACGATCACTTCCCCGGCGGAATGATCGCTGCCGCGCCGGTGCAGGGCATGGCCCGCGAGAAACTTTGCCGCCTCCGCCGAGATCGTCATCGTCGTGCCCGAGGCCGCGCGCGTCGTCTCCTCATACGGCACGATGCAATCCGCGCCGCTCGGCAGCACCGCCCCGGTCATGATCTCGATGCAGGCGTCGGGCGCCTCGCCGAGCTTAAAGGGCCGCATGCCGGCGGCCTGCACGCCCTCGACGCGAAAAGCCGTCACGCCCGCCAGCAGCGAAGCCGCGCGCAGCGCGTAGCCATCCATCGTCACGCGGTCAAACGGCGGGAGGTCGCGGTCCGCGCAGATATCCGCGCGCAGCACCCGCCCATGTGCTTGCGCGAGCGGGCAATCCTCGCGCAAGAGGCGGGCGACGTTGGCGAAGATCAGTTTTTCGGCTTCGGCGGGGGTGAGCATGGAATTTTTAGGAGCCTGCTTGCAGGCGGGGCACTCCCGGGGTAACAGGCACACACTACAGCCCGCAAGCGGGCTTCTACATGGGACATCCCACCGACCAATTCAACCGCCCACTGCGCGATTTGCGCATTTCGGTCACCGACCGCTGCAATTTCCGCTGCCCCTACTGCATGCCCAAGGACGTCTTTGGGGCCGGTTATCCCTTTCTCCGCGACCCGCAGCTCATGTCGCTCGACGAGCTCACGCGCATCGTGCGGGCCTTTCGCGCGCTCGGCGTGGAAAAAGTCCGCCTCACCGGCGGCGAGCCGCTGCTGCGCGCCGATGTGCCCGAGCTGATCCGCATTTTGAAACAAGAGGTCGGCATCAAGGATGTCGCCCTCACGACCAACGGCTGGTTGCTCGAAAAACTCGCGCCCGCGCTCCGCGCCGCCGGCCTCGATCGCTTGAATGTCTCCGTCGACTCGCTCGACGACACCACCGCCGGCAAGCTCAATGGCCTCGGCTTCAGCATCGCGCGCGTCCTGCGCGGCATCGATGCGGCCGCGACGCAGGGCTTCCCGATTAAGATCAACTGCGTGGTGCAGCGCGGCGTAAACGACGGCGAACTCCTCACGCTCGCCGAGTATTTCCGCGCGCGGGGCCATGCGCTGCGCTTCATCGAGTTCATGGACGTCGGCAATACCAACCACTGGTCCGCCGAGCGCGTGGTGCCCGCCAAGGAAATCGTGGAGCGCGTGAATGCGCGCTGGCCACTCGAGCCCGTCGGCCCCGCCTATCGCGGCGAGGTCGCCGCGCGTTACCGCTACGCCGATGGCCAGGGCGAGATCGGGCTCATCAGCTCCGTGACCGAGCCCTTTTGCCGCGACTGCCACCGCGCGCGCCTCTCGGCCGACGGCAAACTTTTCACCTGCCTCTTCGCCTCGCTCGGTTGGGATGTCCTCGGCGCCCTGCGCGCGGGGGCCGACGCGGCGGGCCTCGAAAGTTACCTCACCCGCGTCTGGACCGGCCGCCTCGACCGCTACAGCGACGAGCGCGCCGAAATGCTCGCGAACGGCGAAGCGCGGGCGAAGATCGAGATGAGTTATATCGGAGGATGAGGTGAAGCGTCTGCGGTGGACGGCGACCTCCGGGCGCCGTCTTCAGGAATTCCGACTGCCGATGTGATTTTGCTATTCGCCCTCCCAACGGCGCCCGGAGGTCGCCGTCCACCCCAAGCCCAAGGTGCCACGGTTACCTCACCCGCGTCTGGACCGGCCGCCTCGACCGCTACAGCGACGAGCGCGCCGAAATGCTCGCGAACGGCGAAGCCCGGGCAAAGATCGAGATGAGTTATATCGGAGGATGAGGTGAAGCGGTCCGAGGTGGACGGCGACCTCCGGGCGCCGTCTTCGTGAGATTCGACTGCCGATTAGATTTTCGTGTTGGCCCTCCCAACGGCGCCCGGAGGTCGGCGTCCACCTTCAGCACGCGGCTATCGCGCCTACTCCGGCACCACGTCGTTGACGATGGGGCGGCCGGTTTCACGGCGGATGGATTCGAGGTTTTCGCGGATGAGGGCGCCCATCGATTCGCAGCGGAGGTATTCGTTGCGGCCATAGTGCTCGGCGAGGCTTTCACGGAGCAGGTGCACCTTCTCGATCGGCGCGACTTGGTCGCGGTCCATGCCGTGCAGGAGGAGGCCGAAGCGCTCGGCGGCGAGCTGGGCGCGCTGGAGCATGAGCGTTTGCTCCTCACGCTTGTACTGGTTGGCCGTCTCGGGGCGCAGGTGTTTCGAGCAGAACATCGCGAGCGAGGTGTTCTCTTTAAAGAACTGCGGCAGGTAAAAATTCTTCCGCCCGTTGTAGCTCTGCTGGTCGAAATCCATCGCGCGGATCCGCACCTGCCAGTCGTCGAAATCGGGCGTGAGCTGCACGACGAAATTATACGAGCGCATGTCGCCGAGGAGGCGTACGAAGCAGCGCTCGTTGAATTTCACGAGCTCCTTCGCGATGCGGATGGGGCGGATATCCTTATGATACAGCCAGCGGTCGATGAAGATATCGCCCGGGATGCCGACGACGTGCTCCTCGACGAGCGTGTTGCCGTGGGTGAGGAAGTTGAGACGGTTCGGCGAGATGAGATGCTCGAGCTCGAGGCCGTACACGCGCGAGGCGTCGGCCTTCTTGATGTAGAAATAGTCCTGGTTGTCGTTGTACGCATTCACGATGCGGATGCGAAACGGCATCGAGTTGCCAAACGTGCAGAAATCCACGCGGTCGATATAGAGATGGCGCACGACCGCGAAATCACCGTCGACCTTCAGGATGGCATAGACCTGCTTCAGCGCCTCATTGAGCGCGGGCATCTCGCTGGCGTCATAGATCACCGTGTCCCAGAGCGTGGGTTTGCCGAGATGATCGGTGAGCGGGATGACCTCGTGAAAGGCGCGCAACCGCTCGTACGTCACCGGCAGATCACGCTCGCGCCGGTAGCGACGCAGGTAGCCGCGCAACTCCTCCTCAATGGGAAAGCTCGGCTTCCGCCGCGTGGGAACGGGGTCGGTGGGCGGCGGGGGCGATGGATCCTCTTCGGCCATGGGGAGAAACGTTGGGGGCGCGAGTGAGTGAAGCAACTCTGCGTGTGGGCTCCGGCGACCAATGCTATTGCGAGACGTGGGGCGGTGGATTTGGTGTGAAGCGTGAAATTAAGTCCCCGCCGCATCGGCATCATCGGGTTGGTCTGCGGCGTAGTGATCGCCGCCCTCTTTCTGAGTTCTCCTCTGCGAAGGAGTCCCGCCACAATCCGGGAGAATCTGCTCCAAGAGAAGCCCATCGGAACGTCGATGAGCGAAATCGAGCGCTGGCTGACGGAGGAAAAGAAACTGAAGTTCACGAAAGTGCGGACGGGGTTTTTGAAGATGGACGTCGTGCCGACGGCGGTGGTGGGGGTGAAATCCATCCATGTCCCCTTGGGTGAGTACCGCTCTCCGATGACGACCACCGTGGTCGCTTACTGGGGATTTAATGAGCGCGATGAACTGACCGACGTTTGGGTGTGGAAGAAGAGCGAGAAACGGTAGCGCGGGGTTGCCGTGTGGCCGCAAGCGCGAGCGAGTGGTCAGGACTCCCGAAAGCCACACGCTCGCTCCCGGCTACCAGACGATGCAGACCGGTGTGCGTTCCCAAATGCGATTGCGCGCGACGCGGTGGCGGCTATCTTTCCTGATGTGAAGACCGGCTTCCGTTCCCTCGTTGCCGTTGTGGTTGGGCTCCCGTTTGGGGCGGGGCTGGGGGTCGTGCGCGCGGAGGAAATGGTGTCGCTGCCGCGGACGGAAATTCGGCTGCAGTGGGCTGCGCCGACAGAGCTGGTGGCGGATAAATTTTCGCGGGCCGAGCTGGCTGCGGCTTTGCTCACTGAGACGAATCGCGTGCGCGCGCTGCACCAGCGGCGTCCGCTCCGGGCCCTCGCGCCGCTCACGGCTGCGGCGGATGATCAGGCGGCGTTTGTCGCGCTACAGGGGAGCTGCAGCCACGAGTCGCCGCAGCCGGGCCAGCGCACGCCGCGCGACCGCGTGGAGCGGCATGGACTCGACGATGTGGTCGTGGGCGAAAACGTGCTCGCGATGACGCTCGTCACGAGCGAGGCGCCGCTCACCGCGCAAGCCATCGCCGCGCAACTCGTCGAGCAGTGGATGAATTCCCCGGGGCATCGCGCGAATCTGCTCAATCGCGATTTCACGCACTTCGGCGGCTCGGTGTATTTCGCCACCGGGCTCGGCCGGGCGGAGCGCGCGTACAGCGTGCAGGTGTTTGCGGTGGTGCCGCGGCGGTGACTGGCTTGGGGTGGACGGCGATCTCCGAGCGCCGTCGGGAGGGCGGGATCGGAAATTACGACGGCAGGCGGAATCGCTGACAACGGCGCCCGGAGGTCGCCGTCCACCTCGATCACCTCCCATATTAGTCCGTCGTCGTACCAGCGCCTACAAGCAGGCTGACTCCTACGCAGTGGCGGATTGAGGTTTCGTGAAACCGTGTCAGTGGATTTACTTCGTCGAGCGGTGGTAGTGCAGCGGCCTTTGGCCGCGGGGAGCTCCGAAGACTCTGCGGCAGGATGCCGCAGCCACTTTACCCCGCCGCCACCATCAGCTCGCACCAAAACACACTGCCGCCCTTTTCCGGAAAATCGGCACCGACAGTGCCGCCCTGGGATTCCACGAGGTGTTTCACGATGGCGAGGCCGAGGCCGTTGCTTTCTTCGCCAGCGGTGGGGCGCGGCGAGAGGCGGACGTGTTCGCGGAAGAGTTGTACGCGCTCGGCCTCGGGCACGCCGGGACCCGTATCCTGAACTTCGATCCGGAGCCGAAAGGTCGTGAGCGTCACGCGCACCGTCACCGCGCCGCCGAGCGGGGTGAACTTGAGCGCGTTGCTCACGAGATTGGTAAAGACTTGGTACGCGTGCGCGGCGTCGCAGCGGGCGAGCGGGAGCTTTTCCGGCAGCTCCGTCGTCAGCGTGATCTGTTTCCGCGCGGCGGCGTGCTCCTGCTGGCGCGTGACGGCGCTCGCGAGCAGGGTGAGGTCGATGCGGCCCGAGCCGCCGGCGGTCGGTGCGCGGAGATCGAGAAAGGTGTCGATGATGCGGCGCATCTGCGCGGCGCCCTCGCCGATGTTGGCCATGTACTTCACGATGCCCTCGGGCACGCCGGGCTGACGCTTCGCGAGCTCGCCCGCCATGAGGATCAGGCAAAGCGGATTGCGCAGATCGTGGCCGGCGATGCGCATGAAGCGCTCTTTCAACGCGAGCTGCTCTTTGAGTTCGCGTTGTAAGCGGCGGATCGAGAGATGGGTGCGGATGCGGGCGAGGGCCTCCTCGTGCTCGATGGGCTTCGTGATGTAGTCGACGCCGCCGGCGGCGAAGGCCTTCACCTTGTCGCCCGTTTCGCTGAGGGCCGTCATGAAGAGCACGGGCACATCGCAGGTCTCGGCGCGGGCTTTCAGCCGGCGGCAGGTTTCGAAGCCGTCGATGCCGGGCATCATGACATCGAGCAGGATGAGGTCGGGCTGGGTCTGGGCGGTTTGTGCGAGCGCCTCTTCGCCGTCCTCGGCGACCATGAGCTGGTAACCGGCGGCGCCGAGTGTTTCGACGAGCACGCCGAGATTGGCCGGGGTGTCGTCCACGATGAGAATGGTTTCACTCATGGTTTGGGAGAATCGGGCAAGTAGCGGGCCACGAATTGGCGGATGGCTTTCATTTTAAACCGGGCGGCGAGGTCCAGCACGCTCTGGGCAAAGGGGCCGTATTTCGGATCGAGGGCAACGAGCGCGGCGGCGCGCGCGCGGATGCCGACGACATCGCCCTTGGCGGCGAGCTCGTAGATGAGCGCGGCCTCGGCGGGCGGTGGCGCGTGCAGCACCATCGAGAACGGCGTACGCGTCTCCTCGGTGTCGACGATCTGCCAGATGAGACCTAGGGCGCGCTCGATGGCGGTCCACAGCTCCTCCTCGCGAAACGGCTTCGCGAGAAACGCATCGCAACCGGCGGTGAAGCACTCGGTGCGGTCCATGTCGTACGCGCTGGCGGAGACGGCGATGATCTTGAGCGCGGCGTTGGCCGGCTGCGCGCGCAGGCGCCGCGTGGCCTCGAGCCCATCGATCCCGCCGGGTAGGCGCAGATCCATCAACACGAGATCGGGACGAAACGCGCCAGTCTCCGCGACGGCACCCTCGCCCGTCTCGGTCTCGGCGAGCTCGAAGCCGAGGGGCGCGAGCATATTGACCATGACGGCGCGGTTGGTCGCGTTGTCGTCGACGATGAGGATGCGACGGCGCGGGCCCTCGTAGCCGAGGAGGCGGCGGGCATTGTCGGAAGCGGCGGGCGCGCCAGCCGCGGCGGAGGTGGGCAACGGCACGTCGCACCAGAAGCGGCTGCCCCACCCGGGTTTGCTCTCGACGCGGAGTTTGCCGCCCATGCGCTCGACGAGGCTGCGACTGATCGCGAGGCCGAGGCCGGTGCCCGTCGCGGAAGCCGCATGATTTTTTCCGACCTGCGTGAAGGGCTCGAAGAGCTTCGCGAGATCGGCCTCGGCGATGCCCGGGCCGGTGTCGCTCACGGAGAAGCGGATGGCCTCGCCCTCGGCGCGCTGCACGGAGAAGACCACGCCACCGGCGGCGGTGAACTTCACGGCGTTCGACACGAGGTTGAACACGATCTGGCGGAGCCGTTGCTCATCGCCGCGCACCCAGCGCGGGAGATCCGTGGCGACGGCGGTCTCGAAGAGGATGTTTTTCTCGCGGGCGCGCGGCGTGAACACGCGCTCCACGCCGAGCGAGAAACCGGGCAAATCGAAATCCGTCGGATGCAGCTCGATGCGGCCGGCCTCGATCTTGGAGAGGTCGAGCACGTCGTTGATGAGCGCGAGGAGGTGATCGGCGGACTCGTGAATGACGCGCACGCCGTCGCGCTGCTTGTCGGAGAGGGCGGTGTCGCGGCGGAGGATTTGCGTGTAGCCGAGGATGCCATTGAGCGGCGTGCGCAGCTCGTGCGAGACGCTGGCGAGGAAGTAGCTCTTCGCGCGGCTCGCGGTGTCGGCGGCCTCCTTGGCTTCGCGCAGCGCGCGCTCGGTCTCGCGCTGTTGGGTGACGTTGGTGGCGACGCCCTCGAAGTGGTCGATCAGCCCGCGCGCATCGCGGACGACGCGCACGGACTCGGAAATCCAAAACGTGGAACCGTCGCCGCGGTAAACCTCGGAAACGAAATCGGCGACCTCATCGCCCTCCTGGATGAGCTTGAAGAAATCGTCGCGCCGCTCCGGCCGCACGTAAATCGGGCGTTTGAGGTCATTGACCGAGGCGAACATCTCGGGGACGGAGTCGTAGCCAAACATGCGGGCGAGCGCGGGATTGGCGCTGAGGAAACGGCCGTCGGGCGAGGTGACGTAGAGACCCTCGACGGCGTTTTCGAAGA
The DNA here is from genome assembly GCA_965227745.1 of Opitutaceae bacterium. Classification (GTDB taxonomy): domain Bacteria; phylum Verrucomicrobiota; class Verrucomicrobiia; order Opitutales; family Opitutaceae; genus GAS368. The sequence goes on from OZ245769.1 coordinate 4,588,066, forward strand.
TGGAGCGGTAGCGCTGCTCGGCGCGGGCAAGGGCGGTGGCGGCCTGGCGGCGCAGGACGGCGATGGCGGTCTGTTCCGCGACGAAGCCGAGCAGGCGCAGGTCTTCCGCGCCGTAGGCCTCGGCGCGCTCGTAGTCCTGCAGCGCGATCACGCCGAGCATGCGCCCGCCGACGATGAGCGGGGCGCCGAGGCGCTGCGCGGCCGGGCGGTGGAGCGGTTGATAGGCGCCGCGCGTGCGGAGGAGCGCGGGCAACTCCTCGGCGGTCACGAGCAGCGGGCGCGCCGTGTGGAGAATGTATTCGGTGAAGCCATTCCCGAGCGGGCGCGGCGGCGGCGAGACGACGTGCTCGTCGACGAAGTAGGGGAAGGAGATTTCGCGGCCGTCTTCGCTGAGCAGCGCGACGTAGAAATTCTTCGCCGACATGAGGCCGCCGACGATGGCGTGGACCTCGGCGAAGAGCACCTCGAGGTCGCCGCCGGCGAGCATGGTGCGCGAGATTTGGAACGTCGCGTTTTGCACCTGATCGCGGCGGCGGCGCTCGGTGATATCGATGGCGACCGTGAGCACGCAGGGCTCGCCGCCCAGCTCGACGATGTCGGCGTTGATGAGGAGCGTGGTGATGCGTCCGTCTTTCGCGTGGTAGTCAGCCTGGAGATCACGCACGAAACCGCGCGCGTTGAGCTGCCGGTCGAACTCCGCCTGCTGGCTTTCGTGCACCCAGAGGTCGATGTCGTAAGTGGTGCGGCCGATGACTTCCTCGCGCGTGTAGCCGCAACTGCGGGTGAAGGCGGGATTGACCTCGAAGATCTTGCGGTCGCTCACGCGGTGCAGCGACATGAGCGCGGGGCTCGAGTGGAAACTTTTCTCGAAGTACGAGCGCGACTCGCGTTGTGCGGCCTCCACCTGCTGGCGGTGGACAGCGGCGGCGGTCTGATCGGCGACGAAGGTGAGGAGCTGCAGATCGCCGTCGGAGTAGGCGTTGGGATTATGATAATCCTGCACCGCGATCACGCCGATGGCGCGGCCCTCGATCATGAGCGGCGCGCCGAGCCAGAGGGCGGCGGGGCGGCCCGTGGGCTTGTACCGAAGGCTGTCGCGAAGAATGACGGTCATCTCGTCCGCCGTGGTGCGCAGGGGCCGCTGGGTATTGATGACGTACTCGGTGAGGCCCGCGCCCGGTTTGCGCGCGGCGGCGGGGGAATTGTATTCGTCGGCGTAGTACGGAAACGTGAGCAGCGAGCGGTCGGGCGAGAGCAGCGCGACGTAGAAATTTTTCGCCGGCATCAGCGCACCGATGATACGGTGCAGCTCGGGAAACAGCGTGGGCAACCCGCTGCCCGCGAGGACGGCCTGCGAGATGGCGTAGGTGGCGTTTTGCACCTGCTCGCGGCGGCGGCGGTCGCTGATATCGATGCCGACGCAGAGCACGGACGGCGTGCCGCCGAGCTCGAGCACATCGGCGTTGACGAGGAAGGTGGCAGTCTGGCCGGACTTGGCGCGGAAATCGGCCTCGAGGTCGCGCACCGCGCCGCGCGAGCCGATGTCGCGGAGGAAAATTTCGCGCTGGTGGGGATTGACCCAGAGGCTGATTTCCTCGGGCGTGCGACCGATGACCTCGTCGCGGGTGTAGCCGCAGCCGCGGAGAAACGCGGGGTTGGCCTCGGTGATGACGCGGTCGGAGACGCGATTGATCACCATGAGCGCCGGGCTGGAGTGGAAACTTTTCTCGAAGTACGTCTGGGCCTCGCGCTGCGCCGCCTCGACCTGACGGCGATGCACGGCGGAGGCGATCTGATCGGCGACGAAGAGAAGCAGGCGCTTGTCTTCCTCGGTATAGGCGACGGGATTGTGATAATCCTGCACGACGATGGCGCCGATGCCGCGGCCCTCGAAGAGCAGCGGCGCGCCCATCCACTGCGCGCAAGGGCTGCCGCCGGGCGTGTAGTCGCCGCGCTCCTTGAGGCGGGCGACGACCTCCGCGTCGGTGGCAAGCAAGGCCTCGCCCGTATCGATGACGAACTCCGTGGCGCCATTGCGCGGCGGGCGCGAAGGAGGATGCGCCATCGTCTCATCGACGAAGTAGGGAAAAGAAAGCAGCGAGCGATCGGCGTTGAGGGTGGCGACGTAGAAATTTTTCGCGGGCAGCAGGCCATTGATGATGCGGTGGACTTTGCCGAGCAGCTCGGGGAGATCGTCGCCGCTGATGACGGCTTGCGAGATTTCGTAGATGCCCGCCTGCACGCGATCGCGCCGGCGGCGCTCGGTGATATCGATGCAGACGGTGAGAATGCAGGGCTCCCCGCCGAGGCTGATAATATCGGCATTAACAATCAGCGTGCGGACGAAGCCGTCCTTACTGCGGAAATCGGCCTCGAAATCGCGGATCGAGCCGGCCTTGCGGATTTGGGAGAGGAAGGCGTCGCGCTGCTCCTTGCTGAACCAAAGACCGAGCTCGAGCGTGGTGCGGCCCAGCATCTCTTCGCGCGTGTACCCGGCGCCGCGCGCGAAGGCCGGATTGACCTCGATGAGTTTGCTATCGGCCGCGCGCGCGATCGACATGAGCGCGGGGCTGGAGTGGAAACTTTTCTCGAAGTAAGACTGCGACTCGCGATGGCTCGCGGCGCCTGCGGCGAGCGCGGCATTGGCGCGGGCGAGTTCGGCCGTGCGCTCATCGACCAGACGCGCGAGGTCACGCTGGAGCATGAGCAATTCCTCCTCCGTGCGCTTGCGCTCCGTGATGTCGCGCAGGTGGGCGGTGAAAATGGGCGGACCCTCGACCGCGAGACGCGTGATGGCCAGCTCGACGGGAAACTCGGCGCCGTCGGCGCGCATCGCGGTGATCTCGATGCGCTGGCCGAGCATGCGGGGCGCGGCGCCACTGAGCACGCGCGCCATGCCGGCGCGATGGCCTGCGCGCATCGCGGGCGGGACGATCAGATCGGTCATCTCCCGGCCGAGGACTTCGGCGCGTTTGTAGCCAAAGGTGCGCTCGGCTGCCGGGTTAAAATCGATGAAACGCCCTTCGTGATCGATGGTGACGATGCAATCCAGCGCGACCTCCAAAATGCCCGCGAGGTGCGCTTGCAGGCGCGACTGGGGATCGGGGATGGGGGTGGCTGACGACATGGAGCAGAGGCGCGGGCGAGCGGCGGAGCAGCGGAGCAGCGGGACGGGAGAATGAGACGCGGAGAAACGGAGAAGAGGAGACGCGGAGAAAAACGGCGCACGCCGCGGAGCGCAATGGTGGGAAATCTTTCTCTTTCTTCTTTATCTTAATCTTTCGTCAGGGCTCAGGGTTGGGCCACGGCACCAGGGGAGAGAAAGATAAAGATAAAGAGGAAAGAGAAAGATATGGCAGCGGGCCGGGCGGTGGGGTGGAGAGCCGGGTTTTCTTTTGAACAAAGGGCGGGAAGAAAACGGCGCGTGTAGTGTTAGTCTTACGGCGAGTGGGCTTGGGGTGGATGGCGACTTCCGGGCGCCATCTGGGGGCGGACTCGAAAATTGCGACGGCACTCTCGCCTCCTGAAGACGGCCCTCGTAGATCGCCGTCCATCTACCGAGCGTGGACCACACTGACGGCGGTTGGGAAACCGCCGCTCCGTTAGAGCGAGATGGCGTAGAGCGCGGCGCCGGAGGCGAGGATCACGAGGCCGGCGAGGATGGCGGTCCAGGCGGGCATCGGGTAGTCTTGATGGAGCGAGGGCATGCGAGCGCGGGAGGGTCGGCGGGGGCGAGGCACAGGCGGGAACGATTAAGCGGCAACCGTGGCAGCGGTGCGCGAGGCCTCCATCATCGTATGGGACAGGAGGGTGTAAGTCGTGGTCCACGCCTGCTTCACGGCGGGGGTGAATTCCGGGCCGAGGCCTTTTTCGAGGGTCCAGAGCAGGGCCTCGCCGACCGTGGCATAGTGCTCCTCGCGGACGCCGTAGCCGGCGTGACGCGCGCCGAGCTGGCGGACGGCGGGGACGAGCGTATCGAGGCGTTCCAACGCGGCGACGGCGGTGGCGATCATCGTCATGAGCTTGCGGCCCTGCTCACGCATATCGCCGCGAAACATCGGGCGGAGGGCGGGATCGAGTTCGAAGAGGCGCGCGTAGAAGAGTGCGGCGGCCTGATCGGCGATCGGCACGATCTTGCGGAAGGAGTCTTTGACGAGGGTGATTTCGGCGGGGGACATGGGGTGGGGGGCGGACGGGGAGTTGAGAGTTGAGGGATGAGAGTTGAGAGAGCGGAAGGCGGAGCGGAGCTGGAAGATCGGAGCGGAGAGACTGGGGCGGAGAGTTTAAAGGCTAGAGCCGAGAGCCAGAGACGGAGAGCGGAGGCGGGAGTGAGTGGGTGGGTTTGAAACTGAGGGCGAACTTACGCGGCGAGGCGGTTGGGCTCGCGGAGGCGATGGATGATGGGGCGGATTTCGAGGCCGCGGGGTTGGACGGGCAGCGAGAGCGGGAGCGGGCGGAAGTGGGCGCGGGCGCGCAGGGTGCGCGGTTGCGGTTGCGATTGCGGCAGACGGAGCGCGCGCGGCTGGCGGGCGTAGTCGTGCAGGAAGATGGCGACGATACCGACCGCGCAGAAGAGCGAGGCGGCGAGCTCGAGGCGCACCGGCAAAGCGGCGGCGACGGCGAACGAGGCGAACAGGGCGGCGAGGTGGAACTTGATCATGGGAGTAGGCGCGGTGATGCGTGGTTGAATTTGAGGTGGCCATCTTGCCACGAATTGCGGCGGAGCGGTATGGGCCGACGGGGGTGGGCCGAACGGCCACCCGGGGTGCGTAGTGGTGGCGACGGCGGGCGCTTTACTTCGCCGGGGTGGAGCGGCAACGTTTTGGCGTGAAACGGATTCTGGTAATCGAAGACGAAGCGAAATTGCGCGGGCACACTGCGGAATTGCTGAAGCTCGACGGCTATGAAGTCGCCGAGGCGCGCAATGGCCGCGAGGGCGTGGAGAAAGCGCGCGCGACTCCGCCGGATCTCATCGTGTGCGATATCACGATGCCCGAGATGAACGGGCACCGCGTGCTCGAGACGCTGCGCGGCGAGCCGCGCACGGCGCACGTGCCGTTTATCTTTCTCACGGGCTGGGGCGAGCGCGAGGACCAGCGCACGGGCATGAACCTGGGCGCGGACGATTATCTCGTGAAGCCGGTGGTGCCGGATGAACTACTCGCCTCCGTGCGCGCGCGCCTGCGCCGCGCCGCGAGCTCCGCGCCCGCGAGCAAGCGCCCGGCGGGCGAAGCGACGCCCGCGCAACTCGAACCGCTCGGCCTCACGCCACGCGAGGCGGAGGTGCTGTTCTGGGTCGCCCGCGGCAAGACGAACGACGAAATCGCCACCGTGCTCGGCATCGGCCTCACCACGGTGAAAAAACATCTCGAAAGCACCTACGCGAAACTCGGCGTGGAAAACCGCACGACGGCCGCAGCGATGGCGCTGGAGCAATTGGCGGCGGGGTAGGCTGAACGGGAGACAGAGGACAGTGGACAGGAAACAGGAGACAGGAAACAGAAGGCGGAGGTCGGATTTTTTTAACCGCGAAGTTCGCGAAGAGGCGCGAAGGTGAGAGAGCGATTTCGCACCTGTTTGCGGTGCGATCTTTTCGGGCTGAATGGTTGACCAGGAAGATCGGGAAGGACGGTAAGATCGATCCCTTGGATTGATTTACCTCCGTGTCTTTGTGCCTCTGTGGTTCAATTCTGATCGCCCAGAGTTAAGACGATTGAACCACAGAGGCACAGAGACACGGAGAAGACCGCGGCTGACTTATCGCCTTCGCGTCTCTTCGCGAACTTCGCGGTTCAACTGGCTTGGTCTCGCTTACTGCTTGCCCGGTTTCTTTTCGGGGGCGAAGCGGGTGCCGAAGAAGTCGTTGGGGTTGAAGGCGGGGGCGGTGGGAGCATCGGCGGCTGTGCGGATGAGCTCGGTGGCGAGTTGCGAGAACGTCGCGGCGGAGGCCCAGTGGATGGGGCGCGACATGTCGTCGCTCGGCTTGTGATAGTGGACCTTGCGGAAATCGGCTTCGAGGGCGGCGAGGTCGATCTTGGGGTCGAGGGATTTTTGGCCGGACTTCAGGAAGATCGCGGGGATGCCGGCGCGGACGAATTGGTATTGGTCGCTGCGAACGAAGACGACTTCCTCCGGCTGCGGGTCGGGGCTGACGGTGAAGCCGAGTTTCGCGGCGGCCTTCTCGAGCGAGACGCCGAGCGTGGTGTGCTCGCCGCCGATGCCGATCACATCGCGCGTGGGGCCGAGGATGACGGGCATGTCGAGGTTGATATTGCCGGCGAAGCGGTGGACGCGCTTGGGGGGATTGCGCGCGAGGGTGGAGGCGCCGAGGCCGCCTTTTTCCTCGGCGGTGACGGAGGCAAAGAGCACGGGCCGCTTTAGGCGCGGCGCGCTGGCGAGCTGTTCGGCGGCAGCGAGGAGGATGGCGGTGCCGAGGGCGTTATCGAGGGCCCCGTTGTAGATGGTGTCGCCATTGACGGCGGGGCCGATGCCGAGGTGATCGAGGTGGCCGCTGACGACGAGAGGCTCGCCCGCGAGCGCGGGATCGGTGCCCGGCAGCCAGCCGAGGACATTGGCACTCGTGGTGTCGCTGATCTCGGATTTCGCCGCGAGGGTGAGTTCGATATTGAGCGGGAAAAACTGCGGCTGATTTTTCTCCGAGGCGGCAAACACCGCCTCGGCGGTGCGACCGGAGTGTTTAAACAACGCGGCACCGGCGGTGCGGCTCACGCTGGCGGAAGCGCGCAGCACGGCGTAGGCCTCGAAGAGCGTGCCGTCGGGATTGACGAGGCGCATCGCGGGGAAGCGCGCGGCGTTGACCGCGAAGCTCCACGGGCGGCGCTTTTCCTCGACGGGCGTCTCGACCGTGACGATGCCCACCGCGCCGCGCCGCGCGAGCTCGGCGCTCTTTTCGCGTGAGTAGTAGGCGCGCGCAGTGGAGGGCAGCGAGGCGGGCGAGGCGGCGAGGACGACGGCGATCTTGCCCTTCACATCGACGAGGTCGCCCGCGAAATCATCGTAGCCAAACTCCGGCGCGTGGATGCCGAAGCCGACGAAGACGGCGGGCGCGGTGACCTCGGCGGAGGTGGCACCGGCGGCGGGGCGCACGAGCATGTCGTTGAGCGGGGCGAGCGAGACGTCGACGCCGTCTTTGCGGATGATGAATTTGCCCGACTCCAAGTTGAGGCGCGACTCGCGCATCGTGACGGTCTGCTGGTAACCGGTGTCGCCCGCGGGCTCGATGCCGAGGCGGGAAAATTGCGCGATGACGTAGTTCATCGCGAGGCCGTGTCCGCGCGTGCCGGCACCGCGGCCCTCCATCAGATCATCGGCTAGGAAGGCGACGTGGGAACGGATGAGGCGCTCGAGCGCGGCCTGGGCGGGGGTGGCGCCAGCCGAAGGAGTGAAGGCGGCCGAAGCAGCGGTCGCAGCAGAAGTGGGAGAGGCGGATGACTTCGCGACGGGGGTGGGGGCTGCGGCAGCGGAGTCAGCCGCGCGGAGGAGCGGCGGGGCGAAGGGGGCGGAGAGGAAGAGGGAAGCGAGGAGGGCGCACGAGGGGCGCAGGGGAAAAGTCATGCAGCGACGAGAGCAATGGCCGTGCCGCGGGGCAAGGCGGGACGCGGCAAAGCGCGAGGGGGGCGAGGTTGAGAGAATCGAGCGATAGACTGGGCACTCGGGTCTTGAAGGCCGAGAGGAGGTGGCGCAAAAAAGCCGCATGCGCCCTACCCCGCTTCGAGCCGTCGTACTTGGTTTACTGTCGATGGCGTACGCCACCGGCCTGCCCGCGGCGGAAGTTCGCAGCAGCGCGCCCGCGTCTGCCGTCGTGGGGTCGATGCCGGCGGAAGCGCGCGCTACGCTGGAAGAGAAAGCGGCCGCGGGGATGGCCGAGGCTCAGCTCGAGCTGGGCCTCGCTTACGAGGAGGGAGCGACGGGAAAGAAAGATCCCGTCAAGGCCGCCTACTGGTATCGCCGGGCGGCGGACTTGAATCTAGGGATGGCGCATCTGCGGCTCGGATTGCTGGCGGAGGCGGGCACGGGGGTGACGCAAAGCTATACCGAGGCGCGCGAGCGCTATGAGCGCGCGATGAGCCTGGGCGTAGTGGAGGCGAATTTGCGCCTCGGCGTGCTCTATATCGAGGGCTGGGGCGTGCCGCGCGACTCGACGATCGCCGTGAGCTTGATCGAGAAAGCCGCGGAAAGCGGATACCGGCCGGCGCAGACGATTTTGTCGGACATGTATGCGGCGGGCATTGGCGCGAAGCGGGACATCGAAAAGGCGATCAGTTGGGCGCAGCGGGCGGCGCAGGGCAAAGACCCGGGCGCGCAGATCCGGCTCGGCACGATCGCCTTTGGCGGCGTCGGGGTGAAGCAGGATGTGCAGCTGGCACGAGAGTGGTTTCAGCTTTCTGCCGCACAGGAGTATTCGGATGGCATGCTGGCGATGGCGGCGACGTTTCTCAGAAAGAAGGATGTAACGCCGGAGGATCTCAAACTGGGCAAGCAGTGGCTGGAGCTGGCGATCGAGAACGGGAATTCGGCGGCGGCATTTTATCTGGCGGCGATGCTGGTCTTTGAAGCGAAGCAGGACGTTTTGCCGACCGAGGTGGAACAACGCGTGCGCGAACTCCTCACCCAATCGGCCCAAGCGGGTGAGATCGCGGCGGATGAAGTCTTGGAACGAGTGAAATGGGGCAGTACATTTCTACAGACATTCACTCAGGTGATGAGCGTGCCGTTTGGCACACGCTACATGCAGCGTTACGACAAAGCGCGGGAGGCGGCGCTGCGCAACCCCACGGCGGATCGCCAGCCCATTCCGACCCGGATGGTCGTACCGGTATATCCGGCGGCGTTGCGAGTCACCGGCAAGCAAGGGGAAGTGCTCGTGGACTTCATCGTGGATACGACGGGACGGGTGCGAAACGCGTTCGTCGTGCGGACCTCGCACGAAGCCTTTTCCTCACACGCCCTCGTGGCCGTGAACCAGTGGACGTTCATGCCGGCAGTAAAGAACGGCGCCTTGGTCAATACCCACATGCAAGTGCCGGTGTATTTCTCGCTCTCCCAAGTCAGAGACGGCCCCGCGAGGCGGGCGGAGGGTGCGACGGCCCCGGTCGTGGAGCCCGCGAAGAAATAAGCGCAGTCCGCGCGAGGGTGGTGGGCGCGCCGCGTACCGGGCGGGGCAGATCGCGGTCAGGCAGGAGGGGGTGTAAATGAAAACAGCCGCGAGCGATGAGGCGCGCGGCTGGGTGGGAGGTGAGGGGGCTATTATTGTCCTAAGTGGGGGCGAAGCGACTGCCGGTTAGATTTTCACCTTCGCCTTCCCGACGGCCCTCGGAGATCGTCGTCCGCCTTCGGAGTGGGTGCTTACGGGGCGAGCGCCGGGAGAGCCGGGAGGCGGCCGAAGACGAGCTCGACGTCGGTTTGCTTCTTCAGGCGGGTCTTGATGCCGCTGAGCCAGCTCGGGTTGACGCTGGTGACGCCGTTCTTGGTGGTGAGGTAGTTGGACGTGGGGAGGCTCCAGGTGTGGCCGATGACGTTGCCCGCGGCGTTGACGAAGACGCCGATGGTGCCGCGGCCGACGCCGCCGGAGAGGTCGGTGGTGCCGCCGTAAGTGATCAGGCGCGTATCGTTGCTGTGGCCGGTCGAGGAGCTGTCGAGCACGGTGACTTCGTAGTAGGTGGAGCCGGCGAGATCGGAGACGAAGTTCGCATCGGTGGAGGTGGCGGGGTAGGCCTTGGCGCTGGCAGAATTGACGCTCACGACGACCATGGTGTGGCCCTCGTCGGTGCCGACTTCCCAGCGGGCGGCGATATCACCGGGGAGCACGTCGAGCAGCTTGGTCGCCTGACTCTGGAAGCCGACGAGGTTCTTGATCGCGGAGACGTAGAGGTAGGACTTCGGGCTGGCCTTGGCAACGAAGGTGCCGGGGGCGAGGAGATCGGGGATGGAGGTCTGCTTCCAATCCCAGCCGTAGGTTTCCTTGAGCAGGTGGGTGACGAAGGGAGCGCAGGTGGTGTAGTTGGCGGCGTAGGGGCCGACAGCGGCGGGGCGGGTGGCGTCGAAAAAGCGGATGAACGAGAGGTCGCCCGCGGTGTCCCACGTGCCGCCGTAGCGATTCAGGAAGACGGTGCTGCCAGCGACGACACCGGTGTACACGCCCTGGGACTGGGCGGCGACGATCTCGTCGACGAGTTGGTTGCCCTTGGCGAGATGCGCGGGCTGGGCGAGGGCGGAGACGGTGGCGACGGCGAGGCCCGCGAGGCCGCCGAGGAGGGTGAGCGCGAGGCGCGCCCACGTGGGCCGAGCGGCGGCCGCATGGCGTGAGGCGACCGAATGGCGGTCGAGGGAATAACGGGAGTCGGAGATGACGAGTTGCATCGGAGTGAAGCGGACGAGGTTTTATTAAGGTTGGATTTGAAGTGTCGCGGCGCGGAAGCACCGGCGAACGTCGTCACTATGCCGGAAAAGCGCGCGGCGCGGTATGGGCCGAGTGGGTGTGGGCCGAACGGCGAAGGCGGGCCGCGCGTGGGCGGCGGAGCACCTGGCGGCGTGCGCGCGGTGCGACGGAGCGCGCGGTGCGAAGACGAAGGTGTTCGCGTGGGAGCGCCTGACCCCGGAGGGGTGGCCACGAAAAACGCCGAAATGGTTTGTCCGGCAGGCGGAGAATCTCCGCGCGCCGATAGGCACAATGAAAGTCTGTTTCGCCGCCGATTATTTCGCCGAGAGTGTTGCGACTGCGGACGCGATTATTCCGAGCCGCCTCCGCGTTCCAGCGGGGCGGAGTGGCGCGCGAGCGCGCAACCCACTCACGGCGGGGCGAGCGCGATTGAGTTTAAGCTGCGCGCGGCGTCAGGCGGGCGCGAGGAGACGGTCGCAGAGGACGAGGAGGCGGTGGCGGAGGGGCTCGCTGCGGGCGGAGAAGGCGCGCTGATGCTGCTCGTACTCGGCGCGGCCGGCGGGGGTCTCAATGGGGATGGGCGCGAAGCCGAGGGCGTGGAGATCGTAGGGGCTGGCGCGCATGTCGATCTCGCGGATGTCGCGCGCGAGGGCGAAGCAATCGGCGATGAGTTCGCTGGGGGCGAAGGGCGCGAGTTTGAAAGACCACTTGTAGAGGTCCATGTTGGCGTGGAGGCAGCCTCGTTGCTCGAGTTGCGGCGTAGTCTCGCGCGTGGGCTGGAGCTTGTTGAGCGGGCGCGCGGGCGCGGTGAAGAAGCGGAAGGCGTCGAAGTGGGTGCAGGTGACGGGCGAGGCTTCGACGATGCGGGCGAGGTCGGCGGGGGCGAAACGCAGCGGGTAGGCGTTGTGGCGAATTTCCTCCGGGGACTGCCGGTAGACCATCGCCCACTCATGGAGACCGAAGCAGCCGAAGAACGCGGGGCGGGACTGCGTGGCGGTGAGGAGGGCGCGGAGCCAAGTGACGAATTGGCGGCGGGAATCGGGGAGGGGGGCGAGGGCGATGGCGGGCGGGGGATTTACGATTTCGGAGTTACGGTTTACGACTTCCGAAAAGCGTGAAGGAGAAGTGGGGTCGGCGGGCGGAGGCAGGGTGGACGCCGAATCGGGGGCGGGGGAGTCTTCCGTGTAGTGGATTTCCTGATACTCGCTCCAGCGGAGGTAGTCGCGGGCGGCGGGGCCGGTGAGGATGACGTCGGGGCCGGGGTGCCAGCGGCGGAGCCAGGCGGGGCGGAAAGAGTAGTAGGAAAAAAGAAAGTCGAAGACGGGATGCTTCTCGCCGCGCGAGGCGCGGGCTTGGTGGGGCTCGGTCCAGACATTCACGCGGGCCTCATGCGCGGCGACACGCGCGCGCCACTCAGGCGCGGTGAGGAGCACGGGGGCGGGCGTGGTGGTGAGCGCGGAGGCGGACATGGGCGGGAGTCGGGTTTAATTAAGCATAGAAGAGTGAGAAAAGGGAGCGAAGAGGCTCGGAGGGCGGCCGCAAAAAAGGCGCAGAAATCGGAGGGCGAAAGGGCGCTGAACGGCGCCAATAGGCGCGCGGATGTTTACCTACGCCAACCTCTAGGCTACCACGAGCGTTCGATAACCTTGCCGGAGGCCAGGGGGCGCCAGAGGGCGCCGAGGTCGCGCAGGGCGGTACGAAGGCGGGTGAGGTCGGCGTCGGAGAGGGCGGGCGGCGGGACGTGGCGCGCGCGGGCGGCTTGGGCGAGTTGTTTCGTGAACGCGGCGGGGTCGGGGGTGCCGCCCCACTGGCTGGCTTCGAGGCAGGCGATGAGGGCTTCGGCTTGGAGGGCTTGCTCGAGGTTCGCGGCGGATTTTTTTGCCGGCGCGTGAAGGCGGGCGGTGACGGCGGTGATGGTTTCGCCGGCGGCGATGGCACCGAAAAAGGCGTTGCGCCAGGCGAGCGTGGTCTCGACAACGAAGTGGAAGGCTTCGTGGGGGAGGATGCCTTGGCGGGGCATGGCCGCTTCCGTGGTGGTGCCGTCGGGGCGGACACAGGTGAGGGTGTCGGCGGGCGCGGCGGGGAGATTTTTGGTGAAGCGGACGAGCATCGGGCGGGCTTAGACGGGACGCGGGTGGAAGCGATCAAGGAATTCGATCCACGAGCAAGTTTGAACAGAAGAGAACGAAGGAAACGAAGAGCGGGAGGTGATTTTGTGAGCCGAGGTGGGCAGGGCGTGGCGGCATGGTGGTGTCACAGAGGGCACAGAGCGATGACACAGAGCGGCACGGAGACCGACCAAAGACATTAGAACAGGGAGGATAAAAAGAGGCGGGGCGCGAAACGCGCAGAGGTGATTCAGATGGATTGCTTCGTCGCTTTGCTCCTCGCAATGACAAATGGGGGGCGGGACTCTAAGTTGTATCTAATATCCTGATACGCCGGTCGGAGAACGGCGCTGCCCGGAGGGCTAGGGCTTCTTCGGGAAGTCGTATTGGTAGCGCTCGTGGAGGAAGACGGAGAGGGAGTCGGCGGCGACTTCGGCGAAGTGTTTCCGGTTGGCGGGGGTGTCGCGGAGGCCGGCGCGGTAGGTTTCGATTTGGAGACCGTCGACCTTGGGAGTGTTGGGCGCGGCGGCGTGCTGACGGATGATATAGCCACCGGAAAAGAATTGGTTGTCCCCGGGCTGTGGATCTTGGGGGCTGGGGACGGCGCGGATGCCGCGGGTGGCGAAGAGGTCGCCGAGGCTGCGGGGGCCGCGGATCAGGGCGGCCGGGCTGCCGCCGAGGCGCGCGGCGAGATCACTGATGCCGGTTAGGCTGATGACGCCCGAGGCGTCGAAGGCTTGATCCGAGACGTTGAGCTGCTTGGCGTCGAGGGCGTAGCCGAGCTCGATGCGCGGGATGGGGTGCGAGTGGCCGTGGACGTCGATGAGGAAGGCGAAGCCGTGTTTCGCGACGGCGGCGGCGAGGGCGCCCTCGATGGCGGCGTGAAATTCTTTCCAGGCGCGCTCGGCGGCGGGGTCGCCTTGGGCGGCTTCCTTGATCTCGCGGTTGGGGTCGAGCTTGGAGCGGTGGAGGTGGCTGACGATGAGGTGGGGGCGGTGGCCGGTGCGCGCGAAAAATTCGTCGGCGATGGCGCGGGCGAGTTCCTGGGTGTTGGCGTCGGCCTCGGTGACGCCTTCGGTGCGGTTGGCGATGGAGGCGGGCTTGAGGCGGCCGCCATGGGGCGAGGTGAGGACGAGGGGGAGGTCGCCGGCGATGTACTCGAGGTATTTATCGGTGCCGAAGTAGGATTGGCCGGGGATTTTTTCAGCGGGCGCGGCTGCGGGAGTCGCGGCGAACGCGGGTGGAAGGACGCTGGAAAGAGAGAGGGCGAGGAGCGCGAGGGAGAGGAGAAGGCGAAGGCGGCGCATAGGTTCAGGGAAGAGGACAGAAAACAGAGACAGAGGACAGCGGGGGAACCACGAAACACACGAACTACACGAAAGGAAAACGAGGTGGGGTGGGCAGGGAAGTGGGAGGGGGAAGCGACGTGGAAGGGAGGAAGCGCAAAGACGCTAAGGCGCGAAGATCGGAGAAAGGAGGCAGTTGGAGTGGACGCGGGACACTCGGAGCCTGCGCAGCACGAGGAAGAGTCGGAGTTGGGTTTACCGGAAGTAGCGGAGAAAACGGAGTAAACCGCGAAGAGCGCGAAGAGGCGCGAAGGTGGTAGGGAGCTTTAGAATTTCTCTGTGACTTTGTGGCTTTGGTCGGAACCACAGAGGCACGGAGGCACAGAGAGGACAGAAAATTTGGACGGAGCGAGGACGTGGGAGGGATGGGAAGACCGGTCCGGAAAGAGAAAGATGATGAGAAAGAGGAAAGAGAAAAATTTTCTTACCGCAGGAGGAGGCGGCGGACGCCTTCGATGGGCGGGGCGGTGATGGGGGTGAGGGGGAGCGGCGTGCGCGGGGCGAGGGCGGCGAGGACGGTGGGGTGGGTGAGGAGGGCGCCGCTGAGGCCGGTGGGGATTGTGTCGAGGGACTGGCCGGGGAAGAGTTTGGTCGCGACGCGGGTGGCGAGATCGACGAGTTCGGTGGCGGACTCGATCAGAACTTGGTGCGCGGTGTGGTCGCCTTCGGTGGCGAGGCGGAGGATGGCGGGGGCGAGGGCGGCGATGACGCGGTTGGGCTCGGCGTGCGAGTAGAAGAAACGCGTGATGGCGCGGGCGTCGGCGGCGTCGCCGAGTTGCGTGTGGTCGCGGACGGTGGGGCCGAGGCGCGAAGGTGGGAGCCAGCCTTGGAGTTCGAGGAGAGCGCGGGAGATGGCGCGGCGGCCGAGCTCGTATCCACTTCCTGGATCGCCGAAGCGCCAGCCGGTGCCGCCAGCGTAGTGGATGGTGCCGTCGGGGGCGCGGGCGGCGACGAAGGAGCCCGTGCCGGCGTGGATCACGAGGCCGGGCGCGCCGTGCGTGGCGAGTTCGAGCGTGGGGAGGGAATCAGGGGCGGTGGTGATGCGGCCGAAATCGGTGAGGGACGCGGCGAACTCCTGCCAGAAGCCGGGCGCGCCGGACATGTAGAGGCGCGTTTCGGAAACGGTGGGAGCGGCGGACGACTGAGGGCGGGGGGCCGATAGCTGAGAGTCTAGAGCTGAGCGCTGAGAGCCAGACGGCGAAGCGGGCGAGCCGGGCGGGCGGAGCGATTGGAGGAGGGCGCAGAGGGCGTCGGTGACGATGAGGCGGGCTTGGTCGGGACCGACGACGTTGGGGTTGCAGCCGGGGGCGAGGTGGCGCGCGACGATGGCGCCGGTGTCATCGATGAGGATGCACTCGGTCTTGGTTCCGCCGCCGTCGACACCGATTTTATAAGTCATCGTGAAATTCAGAAAGGGTTAACCACGAAACACACGAAATACACGAAAGGAAAACAGGCAGAAAAGAACTCAAGAAGACGGAGTGCCAACGGAACACACGGAAGGAATGAGAGTGATGGGTGGGCAGGGAGGCTGAAGGGGGAAATGATGCGGGAGGGAGGAAGCGCGAAGAAGCGAAGGCGCTAAGATCGGAGCGAAGGAAAGGCAGTCGGAGTGGCCCACGGAACACACGGAATACACGGAAGGAAAACAATGTGAACGGAGTTTTGTCACAGAGAACACAGAGAACACGGAGACTCACAGAGGGGCACGGAGTCGGAAGAGGCAGAGAGTGGGAGTGCAGGAGCTACGAATGCGCAGGAAGAGAAGCCAAGACCGATTTTAAATCGCGGATGACACAGATGGACACGGATTAAAACGGGAGCCGCAGATGGGGTCTGCGGCTCGGGGTTTCTTTCGTGTGTTTAGTGTGTTTCGTGGGCCTCCTCAGGCTCTGGGCTTACGCGAGCTGTTTGCTGAGGCGGTGTTTGTATTTGGCGCCGACGGCGCGGTTGTGGTCGATGGCGCCGGGGATGTTTTGGCTGCGGAGGACGGGGAGGGGGTGGTTGTTTTGCTTCAACCATTCCATCACGGAGAGCATGAGCCAGTTGAGGAGGGAGCTGCCGATGAAGGTGCTGGTGGGGCCGGTCATGATGTCGTCGGTGAGCTTCATGACGGTGTCGCCGGGGACGCCGATGTTATCGAGGACGTAGTCGCAGTAGGCGTGGAGGTTCTTGCCGTCGGGGTGGACGGTTTTCGCGGTCGTGGACATCGTGAGCGAGCAGAGGCCGACGACGATGCAGCCTTTTTTCTTGGCGTAGCTGGCGACTTCGATGGGCGAGGAATTTTTGCCGGAGTTGGAAATGACAATGACGACTTCGCCCGCGCGGAGCTCGTACTGGCGGTCGTAGCGGCCGACGAGGGCGGTGCCGTAGCCGACGAGGTTTTCGATGAAGCCGGCGGTCGGGTCGTTGATGGCGGTGATGCAGACGAGGCCGCCGGCGCGGCCGACGATCTCGCGGGCGATAATCTCGCTGTGGCCGGAGCCGAAGGTGTGGATCACTTCACCGCGGGCGACGCTGGCGCCGAGAATGGGCGCGAGCGCGGCGATGGTGGCGGCGTTTTTCTCCTGCGCGGTGGCGAGCATCGCGAGGGATTTTTGGTAGTAGTCGGTGGCGAGGGGGGACATGGTGTGAGCGGACAGGAGACAGGCGGGGGGCGGGAGTCGCAAGTTTGGAAACTCAGGGAGGGATGGGGGTGTTTACGATTTTGGATTTACGAATTACGGGGGCGGCGAGGGACGGGGCGGCGGGGGCGGGAGGTGCTTTGGGTTAAACGCAAAGGCGCGAAGGGGCGAAGGTAGGAGCGGAGCGGACGACAATCGGAGTTGTGCACGGAAAACACGAGCTCCATGGAAGACAGAATGCTGCTCGGTTTTACGGGAGGAACGGAGAGAATCGCGGGGGTCGCGAAGAGACGCGATGGCGGAGGGTGGTAGCGGTTTGGCTCCGTGCCTCTGTGACTTTGTGGTGAGGGATTGAACCACGGAGACACGGAGGCACAGAGACCGGAGGTGGGCTCTAATGGGGTTAACCGCGAAACATGCAGAGGCGATGGCGGCGGAGGAAAGGAGCGGGGGAAAGATTACGAGAAAGAGGAAAGAGAAGGCGCAGGTGCCGGCTGGAGCGGTGGGGTATTTTGAAACTGAGCATTGATGGTGGGGAGCGGGGCGCTAGTTTCGGCGCATGATTCGTGGGATCGATCACATCAATATCGTCGTGGCGGACCTCGAGCGGTCGGTGAAGTTTTATACGGAGGTGCTGGGGTTTCGGAAGACGGCGGATGTCACCATGGAGGGGGATTGGATCGAGGCGATCATCGGGCTCAAGGGGGTGAAGGGGTTGGTGAGTTTCGTGGAGCCGCCGGGGGGCGGGCTGCGGATCGAGTTGCTACAATATGTGGCACCGGCGGGCGTGGCGCTGCCGGAGAACTCGCGCGCGAATACGCTGGGGCTGCGGCATTTTGCGTTTCGTGTGGACAATATCACCGAGATGGCGGCGCGGTTGCGCGCGGCGGGCGTGACAATGTTTAGCGATCCGGTGGTGGTGCCGCGGGGCGTGGTCAAATTCGCGGCAGGGGACAAGAGCCTGTGCTATTTTCTCGATCCGGATGGGGTGATATTGGAATTGGCTCAGTATCAGTAAAGTGGATACGGGCGGGGAGGAATGAGGGAGGGAGGGAGGCTGTGAGATTAAGCGCGAAGACGCGAAGGCGCTAAGGTGGGAGCGAAGGTGACTAATGGGGTGGTGCGTGGGATAGGCGGAGCGGGACGGCGCAGCGTCGCGTCTTCTCATTCCTTTGCGCCGACCTTTGTGGCTTGGCGTCTTTGCGCTTAATTCTAGCTGTCTGGGACGCGGGGAGGGGATGAGCGGCCTGCGGCCGCCGTTGGCTCCGAAGACTCTGCGGCTGGACGCCGCAGCCACTTTTACTTTTCCCAGCGGCCGTAGATGCCGCAGGGGAGGACTTTTCCGTCGCGCTGGATGGGGAGGCCGACTTCGCCGGCGGTGATGGCGCCGCTGCGGCCGTGGAGGAGTTCAGCGAGGAGGTTGGCGACGACGGTGGGCGAGAGGCGCGCGGTGTAGGCGTTGATGAGGAAGAAGAGGGGCTGCTCGCTGAGGAGGGCGCGGCACTCGGTGAGGAGTTCCCAGAGGTGCTCCTCGAGTTTCCACATCTCGCCGGTGGAGCCGCGGCCGTAGGTGGGCGGGTCCATGATGATGGCGTCGTACTTGCGGCCGCGTTTGATTTCGCGGCGGGCGAATTTCAGGCAGTCATCGGTGATGGTGCGGACGGGGGCGTCGGCGAGGCCGCTGAGGATGAGGTTTTCGCGGCACCATTTCACCATGCCTTCGGCGGCGTCGATGTGGGTGACGCTGGCGCCGGCTTTGGCGGCGGCGACGGAGGCGGCGCCGGTGTAGCCGAAGAGGTTGAGGACGTTGACTTCGCGGCCGGCGGCGCGGGCGGCTTTGATCTTGGCGGAGAACCACTCCCAGTTGACGGCTTGCTCGGGGAAGAGGCCAGTGTGCTTAAAGGAGGTGGGGTGGATCTTGAACGTAAGGCCGAGGGAATCGTAGGTGAGTTTCCAATGATCGGGGAGGGGCTTGCGGAATTCCCATTTGCCGCCGCCTTGCTCGCTGCGGTGGTAGAAGCCGTCCCAATTTTCCCAGCGGGAGCCGGCGGGGAGTTGGTGGCGGGGCCAAATGATCTGGGGGTCGGGGCGGACTAGGGTGTACGGGCCCCAGCGCTCTTGCTTCATGCCGTCGCCGCACTCGAGCAACTGGTAGTCGCGCCAGCGGTCGGCGACGATGAGGGCGGGGCGGGCGGGAGCGGTGGCGGCCATGGTGTGGACGGACAGGCAAGAAGGGCGGGGCGGGGGTGTCGAGGCCGGAGACAGCGGACAGGAGACAGGCGACAGAGGACAGAAGACAGGCGGCAGAAGGCGGGGCTGAAGACCGGAGAATGATAGGGAGACGCGGAGACGGGTGAGTGGGGCGAGGGACACGCGGGGACGCGGAGAAGGGGAGAAAGGGGGAAGGGGTTAGGATAGGGCAGGGTTACGATAGGGCCGGGGTAGTGGCTACGTCGGGAGCAAACCTTGGGGGCCGATTCGAGGGATTGAAGGGGAAGAACTTTTGATTGTGGATACCCATCACACGCCAAGCGCTTGCAATATAGCGGCGATATTGGTGAGCTGGTCCTCGCATCGGCCCTAAAATATAGGGGAAAACCACTAGGAAATTGACAGTTGCAGGATGCAAGGCTTCAAGGGATGCCTTTCGTTTCACGCCTCATGCTTATGAATAAAACCCACCTCCTCCGGGCCTCTGTTGCCCTCTTGGCCGTTGCTTTTGGCGCGGCTAAACTCACCGCCGACGTCGTCGAGACGAAGAACGGCGCGCGCCTCGTCGGTAAAGTCACGAAGATCGATGAGGGCTCCGTGCTCATCGAGACGACGTTTGCCGGGACGATTTCCGTCAAGCAGAGCGAAGTCACGGCGATCAATACCGATGCCCCGGTGGCGGTGCGCCTCGCGAGTGGCACGCGCATCGATGGCAAGGTCTCGGGCGCGGCGGGCAATTTGCAAGTCGCCGGGACCGACGGCACGATCAGCACGACGGTCGACAAGGTCGCCGCTTCGTGGGCCGCAGGCGGGCGTGATCCGCAAGTGGTCGCGCTGGAGCGCGGCTGGGCATATGAGGCGAATGTCGATGTGGCCGGCAAATCGGGCAACAAGAGCCAGCTCGGCACTTCGGCCGGCCTGCGCGCGACGCTCGCGGGCATCCACGACAAGCTCCAGTTCTACACGGCGTATGACCGCCAGGTGACCGACGGGCAGAAGTCGGCCGACCAATTCAAGGCGGGCACGGACTACCAGAGCAATTTCAAGGGAAAGAATTCCTGGTACGTGCGCGACGAGGGCGGCTTTGACCGCATCAAGGACATCCAATTCTACAATGTCGCCGGCGCGGGCTTCGGCTACGATTTCATCAAGAAGCCGAAGCAGACGCTGACGGGCCGCCTCGGTTTGGCGTTCCGCACGGAAAACTACAAGAACCCCCTCACGAGCGACGTGAATTCGGCCGGTCTCGACGTGGGCCTCGCGCACACGCTCGCGCTCGACAACTCTAGCCTCGTGACGCGCATCTCGTACCTCCCGGCCTTTGAAGATTTCGGCAACTACCGCTTCACGCATGAGACCTTCTTCGAGGTGCCGTTGACCAGCCCCTCATGGAAGCTGCGCATCGGCGTGAACAACGACTACAACAGCCAGCCCGGCCGCGGCGTGGACAAGCTCGACACGGGCTACTTCACCCGCCTCGTGCTAAACTGGAAGTAAGCGTCTACCTGAAGGTAAGCGCGAAGAAATCCGCTTCTTTCGCTTTCGCATAATCTTGAGCGTTCACCTTCGGAAGGAGCGTCGGAGCGATCCGGTGACCGCCTGAGAGAAAGAGGAAAGAGAAAGAGCGTACATTTTAAGAGCGGCGGAATAATCCGCCGGCGAACGGCCTCATTATGATATGAGGCCGTTTTTATTTGCTGGGGTGCTGGTCGCGATGAGCGGGGCGATGATTTTTTCCGTCGCGCGTGGGGTGGAGCCGATGCCGCTGGACAAGGCGGCGCCCAGCGCGCTGCACTTTGCGAGCGGGCCGGCGGCGGTGCCGCTCATCGAGCTTTATACGAGCGAAGGGTGCAGCTCGTGCCCGCCGGCCGAGGCGTGGCTGGGGAAACTCCGCGAGCAGCCGGGGCTGTGGCGGGACTTCGTGCCGGTCGCGTTTCACGTAGATTACTGGAATCGGCTCGGCTGGCCGGATCGGTTTTCGACCAAGGAGTTTACGCAGCGCGAGTACGCGTACTCGGCGGCGTGGGGCAGCGACTCGGTGTACACGCCATGCTTCGTCCGTGATGGCGCAGAGTGGCGCGGACGCTCGGTGCCGGGCCCGGCCAAGGCTTCGGCTTCACCCGTGGGGACCTTGACTGTCGACTACGATGGCCAGGTGCTGCGGGCGGACTTTGCGCCCGCGACAGGACACGTCAGTGGGCGGACGACGACGAGCGTGATCGGCGAAGGGAAGGCGGCCAGCAAGGCTTCCGACTACGAGGTGCATGCGGCGATACTCGGGGCGGGGATCGTCTCAAAAGTGACCTCGGGCGAAAATCGCGGGGAGACGCTCAAGCATGAGTTTATCGCGCTGAAGCTCGTGAGTGGCCCAATGGGGAAAGAGATCGCCCTTACGAAACCCGTGGTGGCGGGAGTGCCGCAGCACGCGCTCGCGGTCTGGGTCACGAAGCGCGGCTCGCTCGTGCCGGTGCAGGCGGCGGGCGCGTGGGTGGAGTGAGGGGCGGGAGTGCTGGAGGCACTACGGGAGCGAGGGGAAAGCTGAGAGCTGAGAGCCGGAGGCTGACGCCTACAGGGAACTCACGGTGCGCGATGGCGGCCTCTGGGTGCGGCGGCTTCGGCTGCTTTACGAGATGAGGAGAGCGCTCCGCAGGAGGGCTCGTTGTGAGCGGCTGGAGAGGGCCACCGCTTTTCCCCGGCGGTTGGAAACCGCCGCTCCGTTACGGGCGTAGTCGGCTTAGAACTTCCGCGTGACGATGGCGCCGGTCTTGTCCTTGAAGATTAGGAGGCGACGGTCGGTGTCGATGGCGTCGAGGGTGATGCCGAGGCCGGGATCGATGACGTCGCCGATGCGCAGCGTGCGGTTGTTGATGGTGATCTTGGGCGGGACGACGCCGGCGACGCGGGCATTGGCGACGAACGTGCGGAAGGCCGGGGTGGATTCGGCGACTCCTTGGACGTCGGTATTGGTCGCGGAAAGACCGGGGGCGAGCGGGGAGGAGGGGCTGATGGTGGCCTTCGGAGCGGGAGGCGCAGCCGCGATGGCGCGCTTATCGGGCGATTCTTGACCCGCAGCCATGGTATCGATGCGGGATTGTTCACCCTGACGGCGGGCATTGACGGCGTCCTGGGCCTTGGCGATGGCGTTGCTCGGGGCGTGCGCGAGCTCGGCGAGCTTCTCCATCGTCGTGGCGGGCGCGGTCGGCGCGGGAGCGGGCGCGGGCGCGGTGGCCGCCGGGGCCGCAGCGGCGGCGGGAGCGTTGGCCACGGCAGCGGGAGCATTCGCCACGGCGGCGGGCTTGTTCGCCGGACCAGCGGTGGCAGGCGCGGTGGCGACGGCATTGGCCGGGGTGGCGGGCTTCGGCTTGACGACGACCGGTGGCGCGGGAGGGGGCGAGAGGATCGGCCACAGGAAGAAGTAAAACCCGGCGCCGAGAACAGCGACGAGCACGACCGCGAAAGCGCCGACGAGCGGGGTGATCTTGCGAGCTTTCTTGTCGCGCGACGGGAGGACGGTCTTGGGCTTGTCCTCGATGCTCAGTTCGCCCGACGTGCCCGCAGACATGTGCGGGATCGGCGGGGTGGTCTTGCCCGTGGAAGGAGGAGCGACGACCGGAAAGGGCGGCGGGAGCCGGGGTGCGCCTTCGGCACCGGGAGGAGCGGGGAGTGGCGGGAGTGGGAGACCACCACTGGCGCCGGGCGGGGGAGGCGGGGGCGGGGCGGACTTGGCGAGGCCGGGGGGCGGCGGATACTTCGGGATCGCACCGGGCGCCGTGGGAACGGGAATCGCGGTCAGGGCCGGCGGTGGTGGCAGCGAGGGAATCGCGGGTGCCGCAGCCACGGGGCTGGGTATCGCAGGGACGGCAGATGGCAACGCGGCGGCACCGCCGGGCGCGGGGGAGCCTTTGGTCTTGAGCTTGAATTTCGCAGGCTGGGCTTCGCCGGCGGACGCGGGTGCGGGCGGCGGCGGAGTCACGGGCGCGGGCGGGGCCGGAGGGGTGTCGGAAAATACCGGCGGGGGAGGGGGCGGTGCGGCGACCGCAGGAGGGGGAATAGCTCCGGGCGGCGGAGGCGGCGGGGGAGCGGCGGACGAAAGGGCCGCAACGGCCGGAATCGCGACCGGAGGGATGGTCGTCGGCGCGGGCGTCGCCGCGACCTCGGCCGCGGGGGCCGGAGCGCCGCGCGGGCGGAGTTTTACCCGGGAAGGCACCGCAGGCGCACCGCCCTCCGTCGTCGCGGCGGGGACGGGCGGGGCGGGGGGACTGAAAGCCACCGGCGCGGGCGGAGGCGGAGCGGGCGGGATCGTCGCGGCCGGTGCGGGGGCGATGGCGGGCACAAAGCCCGGCGGCGGGGGCGGAGGTGGCGGCGCGACCGGAGAGGGCGGAATGGTGGCGGGCGCTTCGGCCAGTGGCGCGGGGGTCGCCTCGGCGGGCGTGGAAGTGGCGTTGGCGGCCGGATCGACCATCAAGCGCGGCTTAAGCCGGGGTTTTACGAGAACGGCATCGTCCGCCGGCGCAGTCGGTGGGATCGTCGCCGGGATGAACGTGGGCGGCGGCGGGAGCGGAGCGGGGGGTGTCGGCGAGGCGGAATTTCCCGCGCCGCCCTCCGGCTCAGCGAGCTTCAACCGCGGCTTTAACCGCAGTGCAGGAGGCGGAGTCGAGGGCTCTTCACTCATTATGTCCCAACAAAACAGATTTTTTTGCGCGGCGCGAAACCAAAAAGATTCACTCGCTGTCACCCTCGGCCCTCCTCACGGTTTTATTTCGCCAAAATCCCATGATCCATCGTCTGTGCCTGACCGGTCTCGGTCTCATTGCCTTGTTCACCAGCGGCTGCCTGTTTTCCAAAAAGGACAAGGGTCCGAAGGAAAATCCCTCGATCCCCGGCTCGGTGGCGGAGACGTTTAAGACGCGCTGGGTCGACAAGCGCGTCGCCGAGCTCGTCGCCCAAGGGCAGACGGCCGACGTCGCCCGCGCGCAGGCACTTAAGGAATTTGCCGCGAAGTACGACGCGCTCACGACCGAGCCCGCCAAGAAGTAATGTTCGGGCGCACCGCCCTCCGCCGCCGACCGGCACAGCGTCTGCGCTCGTTGACGCGGCTGCGTCGATGGCGAACGTCCCCGCGTGTCACTTTCCGCCACTCCCGCTGCTGACCGTCAAGCGGCCGCTGCCCGCCAGGGCGCGCTCGCCGCGACGGTGTGCTATTTCGTGTGGGGGCTCGTGCCGCTGTATTGGAAACAGCTCGCGGGCATCAATCCGGTGGAGCTGATCGCGCACCGCCATGTGTGGTCGCTGGTGCTGGTGCTCATCCTCGTGGCGGCGCAGAAAAAAATGGGCGAGGTGCGCGCGGCGCTCAGCACGCCGAGATCGATCGGGATCAATCTGCTGAGCTCCGTGCTGCTCACGACGAATTGGCTGATCTACGTCTGGGGTGTGAATTCGGGCCACGTGATCGAGTGCAGCCTCGGTTATTTTCTGGTGCCGCTGGTGAACGTCGCGGTCGGGCGCTTCGTGCTGCAGGAGCACCTCCGCAAACTGCAATGGGTCGCGATCGTCTGTGCGGCGCTCGGCGTCGCCTGGATGGTGGTGCAGCTCGGGCGGCCGCCTTGGATTGCGCTCGGCCTCGCGATCACGTGGGGCGGCTATGGTTTTCTCCGCAAAAAATCCCCGCTCGGCTCGCTCACGGGTCTCACCGTGGAGACGCTGCTGCTCGCGCCGCTGGCGGTGGCTTTTCTCCTGTGGCGCCAGCACACGGGCGAAGGCGCCCTGGGGCACGTCGCGCTCTCGAAACAGGCGCTCGTGCTCAGCGCCGGCGTCATCACGGCAATCCCGCTCCTGCTGTTTGCCTATGGCGCCCAACGCCTCCGGCTCGCCACGA
The DNA here is from genome assembly GCA_965227745.1 of Opitutaceae bacterium. Lineage (GTDB taxonomy): Bacteria > Verrucomicrobiota > Verrucomicrobiia > Opitutales > Opitutaceae > GAS368. The sequence continues at coordinate 4,612,629 of OZ245769.1, forward strand.
TGGGGCTGCTGCAATACATCGTGCCCACGATCCAGTTTGGCCTCGGCATTTGGGTGTACCACGAACCGTTTTCGCGCGAGCGGCTGACGGGCTTTCTCTTTATCTGGGCCGGGCTCGCGCTCTACACCGTCGACAATCTCTGGGCCCAGCGTTCGCAAAATAAGACGCCCGCGTGACACCGCCGCAGGCTCGCGCACGTCTTGCGGGCGGACCCACTGATCTAAATCCCCATGAAAAAACTGCTCCTGCCCCTCGTTTTCGCCGTGCTGCCGATTTTCGCCAGCGCCCAAGCCCCCGCCGCCGCACCGGCGACCGCCGCGGCCCCGGCTCCGGCCAAGGTCGATGCCTCGGCGGCCATCGTAAAATCCGCCAATGGCGTGCCGGTTCCGGCCTTCCTCAAGGCCCACGAAGATTTCCTCGCGCGCGGCAAAGCCGGCCCCATCGGCGTGCTCTTCCTCGGCGATTCGATCACCGCGGGTTGGAAAAACGCCCCGCACATCTGGGAGGCCTACTACGGCAAATACCAGCCGGCCAATTTCGGCATCGGTGGCGACCAGACGCAGCACGTGATCTGGCGGATCGAAAACGGCGAACTCGATGGCATCCATCCGAAGGTCACCGTGCTCATGCTCGGCACCAACAATACCCCCGGCCACACCGCCGAAGAGATCTTCGCCGCCGATAAAAAGATCGTGGAGATGATTCGCGCGAAGATCCCGGAAACGAAGGTGCTGCTCCTCGCGATTTTCCCCCGCGGAGCTAGAAAAGACGCGAAAACCGGCGAAATTACCGAAGCGAACATCGCCGATGCCACGAAGCGCACCGCCATCATCAACGCGGTCAATGCCCAGCTCAAGACCCTCGACGACGGTAAGAACGTCCGCTTCCTCGACATCGGCCACGTGTTCCTCGGGGAAGACGGCAAGATTCCCTTTACCCTCATGCCCGATCGTCTCCACCCCAACGCCGCCGGCTACCAGCTCTGGGCGGACGCGATGAAGGCCCGCCTCACCGAGATGATGAAGTGAGCGACGTGGTGATCGCGGCGGCCGTTAGCGGCGGGCTGTATCCAAAAAATCACGACAGAATAAAAAACGCGGGCTACTAGGCCCGCGTTTTTTTTGGGGTGGACGGCGATCTCCGAGCGCCGTCTTCAGGAGCTTCGAATGCCGCCGCAGTTTTCGTGTTCGCCCTCCCGACGGCGCCCGGAGGTCGCCGTCCACCTCCAGTCGCGTCGATTGTTCGCGGCATCCTCTGCCGCCGCGGCTCACTTATCGTCGTCGTCCTTGTGCGCCTTGTAAAAGGCGGCGCGGACCGGCGCGGGCATGGGCGATTTCTCGCCGCGCACGCTGCGCCAGACGATCTCGTTGAGTTTGATATCGTCGGCCTTGTCGGGCTCGGTGAAATCCATCTTCTGCGATTCCCGCGCGCCCCACGACAGGCGGGTGTTCTTCGTCTCGAGATCGACCTGCGCCGCCAGCGCGGTGAAGGGCGTCAGCGTGGGCTTGTCCGTGAATGACACCCAGAGCGGCATCGCGGCGGCGTCGTATTGCGACATCGGCTGGAGGCCGAGGATGAGCTCGATCGTGCGCAGCATGCTCGTGGTGGAGTAGAGCGTGGAGTCGATGGCGTGGCGCTTCGTCCACGGGCTGATCACCAGCGCCGGCATGCGATGGGCGTCGACGTGGTCGGGGCCGTTTTGCGCGTCATCTTCGAGCACGAAGATCGCGGTCTCGCCCCAGAACTTCGAGTGCGACACCGCCTCGACGATCATCCCGAGGGCGCGGTCATTGTCAGCCACCATCGCGGTCGGCGTGCGCGCGCCGGCGCGCGTGCCCGAGGTGTGGTCATTGCCGAGGCGCAGCACCTGCAGGCGCGGCATGCCGCCCTCGGTCTCGTAGCGGCGCAGCTCGGCGGCGAAACGCTCCGCGCGCTTGATGTCGAGGTAGTCGAGATCCCACGCGCGATACTGCGGATCGATGTGGCCGACGAGGATCGGGATGGAGGCCTCGGAGAGCACCGCGCCGCGCCTCGGACTATTGCAGAATTCGCCGTAGCTGCGGTAGGTCACGCCGGCGAGCGCGGCGCGATCCCAGAGGTAGCCGTTGGCCGGGGTGGCGGCGGGATAATTGCCCTCGGCAGGATGGTCGTACTTCTTGCGCGCATTGTGGCCATAGCTGAAGGGCCACATTTTTTCCACGAAGTCGGTGGCCTGCGCGCCCATCGACCACTCGTGGCCATCGGCACTCACTTCGCCCTCGGCGTAGAAATTATCGAGCAGCACAAACTCCCGCGCGAGCGCGTGGGCGTTGGGCGTGACTTTTTCGGGAAAGAGGCAGAGCGAGGGCTCGCCATTGCCCTCGGCGATATCGCCGAAGATCTGGTCGTAGGTGCGATTCTCGCGAATGATGTAGATCGCGTTTTTGATCGGGGAGACATCGCCGACCTTGGCCGGGATGGGGTTATTGGCCGGGCGCGCGGTGAGGCCGCGCGGCGTCGCGCCTTCGTCGAGCGGGCTGCAGGTGTAAGCGATCTTAGACCACGCGCCGAACTGCTCCTCGCGCTTTTTCTCCGTCGGCAAATCGATGATCGAAACCGTCCCCTGCATCAGCCCGCCGATGTATTCCTGCAGATCGCGCGGCACCGGCGTGCCGGGAAACGGGCCGTGGGGATTGGCCTTGGAAGTGATGCCCTTGCCATTCGCGACGATCAGCGACTTGCCATCGCGCGTGACGCGCACGCTGGTGGGAAACCAGCCGACCGGGATAAAGCCGAGCGAGCGAGCCTTGCCCACGGTTTCGACTTCGAAGACGGCGACATTGTTGTTGTTCGCATTCGCGACAAAGAGCAGTTCGCCATCGGGCGTGAGCGCGAGGCTGTTGGGCATCGAACCGGGAGGAGAGTTGGGATAGAGCGAAGCGGTGAGTTTTTCGCTGATGCGGCCGGTCGCGGTCTCGATGACGCTGACGGTGTTGAAATTCGCCTCCGCCACGTAGAGCCGGCCGTCGGAGCCGAGGATCATCTCGTTGGGATGCTGGCCGACGGGCCAGCGTGCGATATCCGCGCCGGTATTCGCATCGAGCACGAGCACGGCGGACTGCGCCCAGAGGCTCACGAAGATGCGGCCGTTTTTTTCATCGGCCACGCACGTGTACGGAAACGGCGCGCTGGGATCGGCCGCGGGCTTGAAGCGCTGGCCCTCGTGATCGGTAATGGCCTTGCCCTCGGCGACCGCAAAAGAGCGCGCCCAGATGGCTTTGCCATCGGTGGCGGAAACTTTCTCCACGCGTTGGCCCCAGCTCTCGGCGACGTAGAGAGCCTTGCCGTCGGCGGACGTCGCGAGGCCCGTCGGGATGCCCTGCTCGGCCACCGGGCGGAGCGGCAAATCGACGAGACCGCTCAGGTAGCCATCCTTGAAATCAAACGTGTGCACGACCTCCGCGCTCGCGCCGCTGGCAAAGAGCCGCTTGCCGTCCGGCGACCAGGCGAGGCCGTAAAACGACTCCTCGAGCGCCGCCTGCGAGACGATGCGCGCTGTCTTGATCTCGAGGATACGCACCTCGTGCAGGCCGTAGCCACTATGCAAAACCGCCGCGAACTTCCCCGCGGGGTGCAGCGCGATATTGATCGGAAAATCGCCTACGGGCACTTGCTTCCCGACCGGCCGGAGCGACCACTGGTTGGGCAACAACACTGAGCCATCGCGCTGGAGACCCGGCAGGGTCGTCGCGGGCTTCGACGCGCCGAACAGCGCCGGCAGCAATGACAATACGGCCAAACCTGCGAGCAGTGGTGTCCTCATCCCGCCGAGCGTGGGCGAAATTAACCCGCACTGCCAGCGCGCTCTGGCGACACTCGCGTGACATTTCTATTCACGCGCGAGGGGCGCGAACTTACTTCGTCGGTGGCGCGGACGGTGCCGCCGGCGTGGCCGGGATGCCGGGCAGCGACTCTTCCTTGAGGATGTCGATCAGCTCCATTTCGAAGACGAGCGTGGCGTTGCGCGGGATCTTTGGGGGCTGACCGCGCGTACCGTAGGCGAGTTCGCCGGGGATGATCACGACGCGCTTTTCACCGACCTGCATTTGCGGGAGAATCTGGTCCCAGCCCTGGATGACTTGATCGCGGCCGACGCGGAAGGAGAACGGGTGCTCCTTTTCCAGCGCCTGGTCGAAGACCGTGCCGTTGAGCAGTTTTCCGACGTACAGCACCGCGACTTTCTCGCCGGGCTTGGGCTTCACGCCAGTGCCGGGCTTGAGGACCACGTAGCGGATGCCGGTGTTGGTCTTCTTCGCGTCGGGCCAGGTCTTCGTCACGAAATCGAGGTCTTCGGGCGAGAGTTTTTCGCGCTGGGCGTGAGCGACGAAGGGGGCCAGCAGGGCGAGAGTCAGGGTTAACAGGCGGACGAAACGCATGGTTTATCCGTGCCATCGGCGCGGCGACCGGTCAAAAGGTTTTTCCTCACCATGAACCCCAAGCCTCTCGTCGTCATCGTGTGCCCGAAAGAGTTTCGCTTCACCGACGCCGCGGCGTCGATCGAGACGCCGTTCCTCACCGACGTCGCGGAGCTCAAGACGGTGTGGCTGGATTTCAACGCCCCCATCCCCGACGAGGTCCTGGCCGCCCACGCCATCATCCTCTGGCACGGCCCCAAGGTCGACGCCCCGCTGATCGCGCAACTCAAAAACTGCCGCGTGATCATCCGCAACGGCGTGGGCTTCGACACCGTCGATATCGCCGCCGCCGCCCAAGCCGGCATCCCCGTCTGCAACGTGCCCGACTACGGCACTGAGGAAGTGGCCGACCACACCATCGCGCTCACGCTCGCGCTCTACCGCCAGCTCTTCCCCCTCGATGCCGAGGCGAAGAAGCTCGGCTGGAAAATCGAGACCACCACCGCCGCGAAGATGCGCCGCGTGAGCACGCAGACCTTTGGCCTCTTCGGGCTCGGCCGCATCGGCACCGCCACCGCGCTCCGCGCCAAGGGCCTCGGCTTCAAAACGATTTTCTACGACCCCTACGTCGCCTCCGGCACGCACAAGGCCGTCGGCCTCGAGCGCGTCAGCACACTCGCCGAACTCCTCCGCCGCGCCGACACGCTCTCGATCCACTCGCCCCTCACCCCCGAGACGCGTGGCATCATCGGCGAAAAGGAAATCGCCCAGCTCAAACCCGGCTCCTACCTCGTCAACACCGCCCGTGGCGACATCGTCCAAAAGGCCGCCGTTTTCGCCGCGCTGCGCTCCGGCCACCTCGCCGGCGCCGGCCTCGACGTCGTGGAAGCCGAACCCCTCCGCACCGCCGAGGAAGCCGCCACGCCCAACCTGATCGTCACCTGCCACGCCGCCTTCTGCTCACCCGAAGGCATGATCGAAATGCGCAGCACCTCCGCCAAGATCGCGCGCGCCGCGGTGCTGGGGGAGCAGGTGTGGAATCGGGTGAATTGAGCTATCTCACGGATTTCTGCCCACTCATTCTAGCGATACATGGGTACGTTAAAACGCTTTTTCAGTTTCGAGTGGCTGTTCGGAAAATCGCCGGCGATTCAGTCCAACGACCTTGGTCCCCAAAGCCTGATCCTCACACCCAGGCCTGAAATCACCCAAGCTGAAACGCTACAGAAACTTGAGGCGGCGTCTCGATCTGGCGCTGAGAATGACATCGAAGCCGCACTATCCGATCTCTTGTACTCTGGCTACTCGGCGGATTTTGTCCCGGTCTTTATCGCGCTTCTGCCGCGGCAAAATCACTCCGGCCATGACGCCATCGTCAGTGCTCTGCAGCATTTGCGCGATCCGCGAGCCGTCGATGCCCTTTATGAGGCGGCGTTGGTCAAGTACCCTAATGAGGATGATGCCTATTTGGGTATCGCGCGGAGATGCACATGGGCGCTCGCCGATATCGGAACCCCTGAAGCGCGCTTACGGCTCGAAATGCTGGCTGCTCACTCCAATGCGTTGACGGTTGGCTACGCCAAAAAGCGGTTGGATAACTGGGACCGTGAACATGCACGGAAAGGATTACGTTAACACGGTTTTAGGTGAGAGATGAGACCGCCCCATGCTCCGCCACGAGCTGTAGCGCCCGCCCGAGCAGCGTCTTCCCCGGCTCCACGCGATGCCACGTCGAGGCACCCGACGGATGCGGCAGCGGGATGCAATCCACGGTGTGACCGCGGTAATCGATGCGGAATTGCTGGCCGATGGTTTCGACGAGCGGGCGGTCGCCCAGAAATTGGGCGATGGCGAGTTTGCCGACGGGGATGAGGAGTTTGGGCTGGAGCAGCCTGAATTCCTTTTCGAGCCACGCGGAGCAGTTGGCGATTTCGTCGGGCGCGGGTACGCGGTCGCCGCCGATCGGGCGCTTGCCGGGGAAGCAACGGCAGACCGCCGCGAAGTAGAGGCGGTCGCGTGCTTCGTCTTCGGTCCACCCGAGCGCGCCCTCAAACCATTTGAAGAGCGTCTTGCCGGCGGTCCACGCAAAGGGCCGCTGCAGCTTCGGCTCCTTGTCGCCGGGAGCCTGCCCGACGAGGAGAATGCCGGTCGTCACGGGCCGTCCCACCACCGCCGGACGGTGCATGTGCGGGCAGCGCGTGCACGCGCGAACGGCAGCGAGGTGTTTTTCGACGGCAGCGACAGTGGGCATCTGATCTTTCTCTTTCCTCTTTATCTTACTCTTTCTCTCCTTCGCAAATCCAGCCGCCTGAAAAACGAGCGAACGAGGAAAGCGAGGCGCAGAAGTGCGGTAGTCCGGGGTTTGGCTCAGAATCTTTGGCCGACAAAAGGCGCAGCAGGCGCAAAAAATTCCGAGCTGTGGGAGGGGCTTTACGCCCCGACAATTTCAGCGGGCGAAAACCGTCGGGGCATAAAGCCCTTCCCACAACCACTACAGTGGCGGCTTGTTTTTGCGCCTGCTGCGCCTTTTGCGGCTAAACCAAACCCTCTGTCGGCTTATTAACGAGGGTCCCCTTTTTTTGGACCCAAAAAAGGGCGGACCAAAGTCCGCCCTGCTGTGACTGCTTCGAGGACTTTCCTTCTCGTAAGGTTTATCTCTCCACTTCCGTGATGGGCGGGGCGAGGTGAATCGCCGACGACCTGACGAAAGAGAAAGATAAAGCTTACGAGAACGAGCCGTCCTCGATCTCGCCTCTGCAAATGCCGGGGCGCTTCACCTGAAGCGCGCCGTTGGCATCGCGCTATTACCGGCTGCCGCGCCAGCGATTGAAACTGCCCTTGTGGCGGATTTGGCCGGGGAGGCTGCCGCGCGGGCGCTGGGTTTGGGCGGACTGCAGGGGGCGCGCGGTGAGCGGCTTGTAGTCGAAACCCTCGAGGCGGAGCTCGGGAATCTTCGCGCCGATGAAGCGCTGGATGTCGCGGATATCGGATTCGTTTTCCGGGGTGACGAGGGTGAGCGCATCGCCCACGGCCTGCGCGCGGCCGGTGCGGCCGATGCGGTGGACGTAATCCTCGGGCTTTTCCGGGACGTCGTAGTTGATCACGTGCGACACGCCGGCGACATCGATGCCGCGCGCGGCGATATCGGTCGCGACCATCACCTCGTACTTGCCGCTCTTGAAGCCCTCGAGGGCCTCGATGCGCTGGTTCTGCGAGCGATTCGCGTGCAGCACGGCGACACTGTGATTGGCGGTCTTGAGCCGGCGCGCGATTTTATCGGCGCCATGCTTCGTGCGGGAGAAAACGATGACGCTCTCGAATTCCGTCTTGTTGAGGAGGGCGACCAGGAGGTCGAACTTCTGCTCAAACGCGACGGGATACAGCGCGTGCTTCACCGACTCGTTGACCGAGCGGGCGATGCCGATCTCGACCTTGGTCGGATTGCGCAGGGCAAAGGAAGCGATGGCCTGGATCTCCGGCGGCACGGTGGCGGAGAAGAAGAGGGTCTGCCGCTCGCGCGGGCAGCGAGCGACGATGTCTTTGACGACGGGCAGGAAACCCATGTCGAGCATGCGGTCGACCTCGTCGAGGACGAGGATCTGGATATCGCGCAGGCTGAGCGCGCCTTCTTTCAAGAAATCGAGGAGACGGCCGGGCGTGGCGACGACGACGTCGACGCCGCGCTTGAGCTCGGAGCGTTGCACCCCGTAGCCGACGCCACCGAAGATCGCGACGGAGCGCAGATCGGTGAAGCGGGAGAAATTGCGAAAAGACGTCTCGACCTGCGCCGCGAGTTCGCGGGTCGGCTCGAGCACGAGCACGCGCGGCGCGCGGCCATGGGCGCCAAGGCGCGTGAGAATGGGCAGCGCAAAGGCCGCGGTCTTGCCGGTGCCGGTCTGGGCCGAGGCGATAAGATCGCCGCCCCCGAGGACGACGGGAATGGCGCGAAGCTGGATCGGCGTGGGATCGGTGTAGCCGGCGGCTTGGACACCGCGGAGAACATTCTCCGAGAGATTGAGTGCTTTAAAGGGCATGATGATATCTTAGGTGGTCATTCGGGCGCAGCGAAGAATCCTCGGGAAAAGACACTTGGACATTCGTTGCAGGAGGCGGAACGATAGAGACGTCCGCAGGATTACTTCGCCGTGGCTCGAACGACCGGTGAGCCCTCAGCGTATAAAAAGAAAAAGGGACGGGCTCCAAAGGAGCACCGTCCCTCGAGAAATTCAGTTCGCTAAAGCGAATCGATTAGTAGCGACGATCGCCACGGTCACGATCGCCACCGCGACCGCCGCCGCCGAAGCCGCCGCGACCACCGCCGCCGCCGCCGCCGAAGCCGCGACCACCGCCGCCGCCGCCGCCACCGAAGCCACCGGAAGGACGATCTTCCTTCGGACGGGCCTCATTGACGGTCAATTGACGGCCGCCGAGATCGGTGCCGTTCATCTTTTCCGCAGCAGTCTTGGCCTCTTCGGCCGTGCCCATGGTGACGAACGCGAAGCCACGGGGGCGACCGGTCATCTTGTCCATCGCGACGTAAACGTCGGTGACGGCACCGTATTGGCCGAAGGTGGAGCGGAGCTCGTCTTCAGTGGTTTTGAACGACAGATTGCCGACGTACAGTTTGGAGTTACTCATGTGATGTCTCGTAGATCCTTCGTCTGCTGCCAGTCCGTTCCCAACTTGGGTTTCGAAATCATCACTTGAGCCAAATGCTCAGCCAACGACTCACCAGATACTGTCGCCTAACGCTATCACTAACGATCGAACCGCTAAGACACACACAATTCGGTATAACGCAAGGTAAATTCGGCCACCCGGGTACCCAAGCTCCCCGCCCGCTCGCAAGATGCACTTTTCTGAGGCTTGCGGAAAGGCTTATCAAATCGAGTACTTGGCCCGCACGTCCTCCGGAATCGCGGTGGCCCGGCCGGTCGCTAAAGTGACAAGACTATAGTCGCAGTAGCCCTCGCAGATCCGCTTCTTGGTGGGGATTTTATCGATTTCAAACGCCACCCGGCAGCTCGACTCGACGATGCTCTCCACCCAGCACCGGACCGTCATGCGATCGCCCCAGCCGAGGGGCCGCTTGTACTGAATATTTGCCGACGTCATCCACCAGCCCAAACCCCGCTCCGCAAACGCCTGCATCGACATCCCGTAATATTTATCCATCTGCTCAAACCGCGCCGCGAGCACGTAATCCAGATACCGCGTCGAATGCACGTGCTGGTACAGATCAATGTCGTCAGGGCGGACGGAAAGCTCGGTCTCGAATTTGGAGAAGACATTCATGCGAAGGATCGATCCGAGGAAACAGGAAGGTCGTGAAGCCCGAAAAGGGCGAACGCGAATTAATGAATTTTGGAGCTGGCATTTTCTGGCCGCCGCTCGCGGCTACGACTTTACCTCACAAGCGCTCTCCAAGTTTTCTTCGCGGCCTTCCCGCTCTTCCTGTTCAATTCTTGCTTAGCAAGAGGGCGGCCCACGGAAGGTGCGGGAGCTAAATCTAAATTTCGCTCCAGGCCTCAGCCCAACAAATCATCGAGCAGGCGCCGGTCGCGCTTCGTGGGGCGGCCACTGCCTTTTTCGCGGGCGAGGACTTGCTGCACGCTGCGCTCGCGCAGCTTCTCGACTTCCTGGTGCGGCGTGAGATCGACGCAATAATCCGGCAACAGCTTCGCGCCGACCCGCGAGCGTGGCACGGCGACGACCCGCAGCGTGCGCGTGAAGAGCCCCTGCTTGATCGCCACGATCTCGCCCGCGTGCACCTCGCGCGCCGGCTTGGCGGTCAGCTCATTGACCGAGACGCTGCCCGCGCGACACGCATCGGTCGCGAGTGCGCGGGTCTTGAAGACGCGCATCGCCCACAGCCATTTGTCGAGGCGGGCGGCGGAGCGATCAACCGGTGCGGGCGAGGGAGCGGAGGGTGCAGTCACGCGAAGGAAAATAAAACCGCTGCGAGTCTCGGCGGACGCGCGGCGGGCGGCAAATGTGTTTCGTGGGGCCAAGCGCGTTTAAAGGGAGGGCGGTTTATCCTTAAACCGCCGCCCCTTGAGCCGCGATTGTCCCCACCGGCGCCGATAAATTGTCCCGACCGGCGCGTCAGGGAAAACGCGCCCGGCCCTCAGCTCTTCTTGGGCTTCTCAACTTTGAACTCGTTGTTGATCCAGTCGCTCAGCATCTGCTTCTCGTGCCGCAGCGGATCGTCGCGGAAAGCGGCCGTGCCGAGGCTCATCAGGAAACTGGTGTCGATCAGCTCGCGCTTCTCCTCTTTGAGGATTTTGCCCTCGGAGTCGGTGAGGCGAAACATGAGATTGATGCGCGGCGGATAGATATCCTTCACCACGCGCACATCCATCCACTGCGAACCGCGCCACGGCTCGAAATCGCCGGCGAGATCGACGTCGGTGATCGTGATGGCGAGCTTCTGGCCGGCGGAGAGATTCTTGGTCGCGCGTTGCGTGATGTACTCCTTGAGCGTGGCGAGCGTATCGTCGCGCCCGCGGTCGGTGCCAGACCAACCATCCTTCACGTCGGTGAACTTTTCTTTCTCAAAATAAGTGACCTCGACCGAAGACAGACCCTTGACGGGATCAAACGCCCGGGCGGCACCCGCGCCAGCCACCGCCAGCGCGCAAACCAACAGGAAATGGGAGGTTTTCATGATCAGGTGTGTGACGCACCCTAGCACAAATTTGTTCCCGCGCGAGCGCGGGACGCGGATCGAGAGTAACGTTTACCCCGCGGACGCCGCGATCGTCACGACCACGTACTTGCTCGTCGGGGTGTTGCTCTTCGCGGCGACGCTGTCGATGGGGACCAATACATTCGTTTCGGGGAAGTAGGTGGCGACACAGCCGCGGGGGATGCGGTAGGGGGCAACCATGAATTTTTGCGCGACACGTTCCACGCCGCCGTGGCGGTTGGTGAGGTCGACGTACTGGCCCTGCATGAGGCCGGCGGCGCGGATATCGTCCTCGTGCATGAAGACCACGCGGCGGCCGCCGAAGATGCCGCGGTAGCGGTCGTCGAGGCCGTAGACGGTGGTGTTGAACTGGTCGTGCGTGCGGATCGTCATCATCACGTACTCGCCCGGGGCGAGCGCGTGGCGCGGGAGCGGGGCGACGAGGAAATTGGCGCGCTGTGTGGGCGTGCGCCACTCGCGCTGGTCGCGCGGGGCATTGGGGAGATAAAAAACCCCCGCGCGGGTGCGGCAGTTGTAGTCCTCGAAGCCGGGGACGACGCGCGCGATGCGGTCGCGGATGAGATCGTAGTTTTGCGCGAAGCCACGCCACGGCACGCCGGAGGAATCGCCAAGCACAGCCTCGGCGAGGCCGCAGACGATGGCGGGCTCGCTGCGGAGTTCAGGTGAGGCGGGGTCGAGCTGGCCGCGCGACGAACTAATGATGCCCATCGAATCCTCGACGGTGATGAACTGCTCGCCGCTCGCCTGCGTGTCGCGTTCGCTGCGGCCGAGGCAGGGCAAGATGAGCGCGGTGCGGCCGGTGATGAGATGAGAGCGGTTGAGCTTCGTCGAGACGTGCGCGGTGAGCGCGCAGCGGCGCAGCGCGGCGGCGGTGAACTCGGTGTCGGGGGTGGCGGAGAGAAAATTGCCGCCCATCGCGACGAAGACGCGCACGCGGCCATCGTGCATGGCGCGGATGGTATCGACGGTATCGAAGCCGTGCGCCCGGGGCGACTTCATGCCAAACTCCGCGTCGAGGCGGTCGAGCCACGCGTCGGGCATTTTTTCGAAGATGCCCATCGTGCGGTCGCCCTGCACATTGGAGTGGCCGCGCACGGGGCAGACGCCCGCGCCAGAGCGGCCGATTTGTCCGCGCAGCAGGAGAAAATTGACGACGGTTTGGATGGTCTCGACCGCATTGGGCTGCTGCGTGAGGCCCATCGCCCAGCAGCAGATCGTGGCGCGGGAGCGGGCGGCGATGTCGGCGGCAGCCTCGATCTGATCGCGCGCGACGCCGCTCAAGGTGACGATGTCGTCCCACGCGGTGGCGCGCAGATCGGCGATGAGCGCATCGTAGCCGTGGGTATGCTCGCGAATAAAGTCGTGGTCAAAAACCGTGCCCGGGTCGGCGTCCTCGGCGGCAAGCATGGCCTTCATGAGACCCTTGAAAAGCGCGAGGTCGCCGTTGATGCGCGGCTGGAGCCACAGGTCGGAGAGCCGCGCGCCTTCGCCGATCAGAGTCTTGAACGCCTTGAGGGGGTTCATGAAATCCTGCGGGTTCTTAAAGCGTTCGGTGCCGACCTCCGGTAGTGGATTGATGGATACGATGGTCGCCCCGCGCGCCTTGGCCGCGGCGAGCGCGGTGAGCATGCGCGGGTGATTCGTGCCGGGATTCTGGCCGATGACAAAAATGGCGTCGGTTAGCTCGAAGTCCTCCAGCTTCACCGTGCCTTTGCCGATGCCGATGCTCTCGCTCAGCGCGGTGCCGCTGGATTCGTGGCACATGTTGGAGCAGTCGGGCAGGTTGTTGGTGCCGAACTGGCGGGCAAAGAGCTGCCAGAGAAACGCGGCCTCGTTGCTCGTGCGGCCCGAGGTGTAAAAGGCGGCGGAGTTCGGCGACGGCAGCGCGCGGAGCTCGGCGGCGATCAGGGCAAAGGCTTCCTCCCAGCGGATTGGCGCGTAGTGCGTCGCGCCCGGCCGGAGCACCATCGGCTCGGTGAGGCGGCCTTGGGCGTTGAGCCAGTGGTCGCTCTCGGCGGCGAGCTCGGCGACACTGTGCGCCGCGAAAAACGTGCGGTCGAGGCGGCCACGCATCGCTTCGTCGGCGACGGCCTTTACGCCGTTTTCGCAGAATTCGAAGGTGTGGCGCTCGCCGTCGGGGCTCGGCCAGGCGCAGCTCTGGCAGTCGAAGCCGTCCTTTTTGTTCACCGCGAGGAGGAGCTTCGCGCCGCGGACGGCGCCCATCTGGACGAACGTGCGCTGAGCGGTGACCTCGAGTGCCTTGAGCCCGGCGGCGGCGGGGCTGGGCCGGCCGAGGCCCAGCCCGGGAGGCTCAAGCGGAGGTTGCGCGGAGGGAAATGCCGGGTCGGCCATGCGGGAAACCATGCGCGAGCCCGGCGGCGATTCAACTCCTTCGCACAATCGCCGACCGCGCTTTTCTTTTTGGGTATCCCGGTTAGGGTGGCGGACCGCTGTGTTTGCCAATCTGTTCCAGCTCCTCTCCCGCCGACCCTCGACTCCCGAGGAGTCGCGGCTGGCGTTTATCGAGGAGGTGGTCGTCAGCGAACGCGAGCCACGTAGTCCGCACACCGAGCAGTTGATCCTCTGGTGCTGGGTGCTGATCGCGCTCAAGCACGTGGCGATCATCTGGGCCTGCCAGCACTACCCGGTGCCGTTTCACCAACTGTGGGTGAACTTCCCGACGTGGCTGCTCGGCGTGCTCGCGACCGGCATCTACATGTGGCGCGTGCGGAAGAAGTGAAATGATCCAAAGGGGTAGGCCACGCTGCGGCGTGCACCGGCGGCATATTTAAATCGAAATTCGTAAATCAAAAACCGTAAATCTGCCCTCTCATGCCCAACGTCCCCGGTCTCCGCAGCCCCTACAGCAAAGTCGGTCGCATCGTCTATTTCGGACGCATGCTCGACAAAATCCGCCTGCAGGCGGCGGGAAAATTACCGGCGGATTACCAGGCGAATCTCGGCAAAGGCTTCGACGGGCGCTGTCTGGCTTTTCTACGCATCAAGCATGACGACCTCAAGGCCCACGTCCTGGCCAACCCGACGGCGTCGGATGCGGAGATCCTCGCGTGGGCCGAGCAGCGCGGCGGGCGGCGGGATGATGAGGAGTGCGAAGTGTGGAGCGGTTTCATGATGAAGCGCGGCTGGCGCGATGAGGGCGCGGAAGTGCTCGCGCGTCGCATCAAGGAGAGTGCGCTGGAGGCCAAGCCGATCACCACGATGTTCGACTACCTCGATTTCGACGAAGAGCGCGATCCCGTGGCCACCAAGGCGTGGCAAAGCTGAGCGGCGCGCGTGTTTTTATTGTCCAATCCCGATGGTCATCGTGCTCATGGGTGTGGCCGGCAGCGGCAAGACGACGGTCGGCGAACTCCTCGCCGCGCAACTCGGCTGGGCATTTCGCGACGCGGATAGTTTTCACCCGCCGGAGAATGTCGCCAAGATGTCCGCCGGCACGCCGCTCACCGACGCCGATCGCGCGCCGTGGCTCGCGGCCATCCGTGCGTACATCGAGGAATGCCTCCAGCGCGATGCCGGTGCCGTCGTGACCTGCTCCGCGCTCAAGGAACGCTATCGCGAGGTACTGCTGGTCGATCCACGCGGCGTGAAGCTCGTGCAACTGACGGGTTCACCCGAATTGCTCGCGGAACGCATCGGCGGTCGCAAGGGGCACTTCATGAAGCCGGGGATGCTCCAGTCGCAGCTCGCAACCCTCGAGCCGCCCCGCCAGGCGCTGACGGTGGACGTCGCACCCCCGCCGGATGAAATCGTGCGGGAGATCCGGCAGGGTCTGGGACTGTAGCTCAGAATCTTTCTCTTTCCTCTTTATCTTTCTCTTTCGTCAGGGGTTCGGAACTCGCCCAGCGAACGCTCCCCGCACGGACCGAGATTAAGATTAAGATAAAGAGGAAAGAGAAAGAGCGGGCGGCGGTGCCGCCCGGACGTCACTTCAGCGACGCCATATCGATCACGAAGCGATACTTCACGTCGCTCTTCAGCATGCGATCGTAGGCGGTGTTGATCTGATCCATGCGGATCATTTCGACGTCGCTGGTGATGTTATGCTGGCCGCAGAAATCGAGCATCTCCTGGGTCTCCGCGAGGCCGCCGATGGCGGAGCCGGCGAGCGAGCGGCGCCCCAAGATCACGGAAAACGCGGCGACCGCAAAGGGCTTCTCGGGTACGCCGACGAGCGTCATCGTGCCATCGCGCTTGAGCAGCGCGAGGTAGGCATTGACGTCGTGCTCGGCCGAGACGCAGTCGAGGATGAAATCGAAGCTATTGGCATGCGCGGCCATCTGCGCGGCATCCTTGGAGACGACGACCTCATTGGCCCCGAGGCGCAGGGCGTCCGCCGTCTTGCCGGGCGACGTAGTGAAGAGCACGACGTGCGCGCCGAAAGCCCGGGCAAACTTCACGCCCATATGCCCGAGGCCGCCAAGGCCCACGATGCCGACCTTCTTGCCGGGACCCGCTTTCCAGTGCTTGAGCGGCGAGTACGTGGTGATGCCGGCGCAAAGCAGGGGTGCGGCCGCCGCGAGATCGAGGTTGGCCGGGACCTTGAGCGCGAAATCCTGCGTGACCACCACGCTCTGCGAATAGCCGCCGTAGGTGGAGCCACCGAGGATGGTGTCGGGGCTGTTGTACGTGAGGACCATGCCCTTGTCGCAGAACTGTTCGTAGCCCTCGCGGCAATTGGGGCACGTACGGCAGGAGTTGACCATGCAGCCCACGGCGGCGGTGTCGCCGGCCTTAAATTTCTTCACGTTGCCACCGACCTTGGTGACGCGGCCGACGATCTCGTGGCCGGGCACGCACGGGTAAACAGTGCCGCCCCATTCGTTGCGCGCGATGTGGAGATCGGAGTGGCACACGCCGCAGTACAGAATCTCGATCTGCACATCGTCCGGGCCGGGCTCGCGGCGATCGATGGTGGCGGGCGCGAGCGCAGCGGAGCGATTGGCGGCGGAGTAGGCTTTAGCGGAGTAGCAGGTAGGCTTGGACATGGTAGGTAGAATCAACGGACGGGAAGTCGGACCGAGGCAGAGGTCGGCACCGGAGTACGACGGAGACTACGCTAAACCGACAAACGCGCAACCGGACAGCACGTTAGGTCACCGTCTCGGTGGGCGGACCGCTGCGCTTGGGGAGGGTGAAGAAGAAGGTCGCGCCCGCGTTGGGGGCGGCTTCCGCCCAGATGCGGCCGCCGTGGCGCTCGATGATGCGGCGCACCGTGGCGAGGCCGACGCCCGTGCCCTCGAACTCATGCGCGTGGTGGAAGCGCTGGAAGACGCCGAAGAGTTTCGCGGAGTCCTTCATGTCGAAGCCGACGCCGTTGTCGCGGACGAAGAAGATCGGCTGCGTCTCGTCGCTCTCGGGCACGAGCCCCACGCGGATCACGGCGGGAGTGCGAGGGCGCGAGTACTTGAGGGCGTTGGAGAGGAGGTTGACGAAGACGACGCGGAGCAGCGCGGGATCGGCGATCACCTCGGGGAGCGGATCGATCTCGAGGTCGACCTTGCGCTCGCGGATCTCGGCCTTGAAGTCCTTGAGGGCGTCCTGGCAAATCTTATCGGCATCGACAATTTTCACCGCCATCTCGGCCCGGCCGAGGCGGGAAAACGAAAGCAGGTCGTACACGAGTTGGCTCGCCTCGTGCGAGCCGGCGCGGATGAGCTCGATGTGGCGACGCACGTCGGGCTGGAGCGTATCGGCGCGATGCTCGATGAGGAGGTCGGCGAAGCCGGTGATGGCGCGGAGCGGGGTGCGCAAATCGTGAGCGGCCGAGGAGCAGAAGGCCTCGAGTTCATCGTTGGCCGCTTCGAGTTCTGCCGTGCGGGCGCGCACGCGCTCCTCGAGCACGGCGTTCTGCAACGCGATCTCCGCGAGCATTTGGTTAAACGCCTCCGTTAGCAGGCCGACCTCGTCGTCGCCGAATTTCTTGGCGCGGACCGAGTAGTCGCGCCGTTCCGAGACGGCTTTGGCGATATCGGCGAGGCCGATAATCGGCCGCGAGATCTGGTGCTGCAGGATGCGCGAGAGCACGTAGGCAAAGGACAGCGAGATCGCGAGCACGAGCAGGGAAATCCACCCGTAGAGCCGCAGGCGCTCGTTCATCTCGCCCATGTCGGAATCGAGGAAGAGCGTGCCGAAACGCTCGCTGCCCTGGACTTGCACCACCGGCGTGAAGCCGTGCAAGTGCCCGTCGACGAAGCGATGGCCGTCCACCCCGGGCGCGTGGGGAAACAGGCTGTCCGGTGCGTTGGCCGGGTAGCGGGCGAAAAGCAGCCCGCGCCGGTCGTAGAGGCACGCCGCCACGATGTGGGGCTCGGCCCTGAGCGACGCGAGATTTTCGGTGGCGTCGCGTTGATTGTCGAAGGCCAGCGCGCTGGTGCTCTGCGCGGCAAAAATTTCGCCGAGGGTCGCGAGATCGGAGATCTTCTTGCTGCGGTAGGTGAGAAATTCCGAGCCGATGAAGGCCGCACACGTGAGCAACAGCACCGCGCCGCTCGTGCTGAGCAGCATGGTCATGAGCTTCCGCCGGATCGGGGCGTCGCGGAAGGCCATGCCCTAGTTCCTTTCTCGCGTGACGAGCGTGGCGAGCCGCACGATCTTCGAGCTGATCGTGACACCATTGGCCTTGGCCTCGTCGATATTGATCCAGAGGCGCACTTTGCCGGCCTCGGTGCCGAAGCGGACCATGCCGCCGGCGCGGATGAAGGTCTCGGTGTCGCTAATCGTGAGGATGGGCTTGCCCTTGAACTTCGCGAGAATCGGCTCGAATTGCGCGGCCTCCGAGCGCCCGACGAAGATGATGTGGGTGCCGATCGCCTCGTCGACCGTGCGGCAGTAACGCACCGCGAGCGGGCGACCGCCGACTTTCTCGTCCTTCAGCAGGTCGTCGAGATAGGTACCGAAGGGATTTTCGCCGAGCACGCCGATGACGATGGGGGCCTTGGCATCGGTAAACGCCCGCTGCGGCCACTCGGCGAATTGCGCGAAGTTAAAGAGGAAGACGGCCTTGACCTGATATTCTCCGGGCGGTGGCTCGGCGGCGCGCAGGGCGAAGCCGGCGAGCGCGCACAGCCAGACGAGGCCCCAGCGCCCCGCTCGCCACCAACGGCGAACTGACGAACTGGAACTCAGAAACGCCATGTGAATTTCGCGTTATACCCGCGTTGGAGTTCGCGACGGGTCGCCGGGGTGTTGAATTCGGAATGCTGATTGTGGAGCAGGTTTTGGCCGATGACGGAAAGCTCCCAGGTGGGCGAGGGGCTCCAGCCGATCCGGAGGTTCATCTCGGAGTAGCCGGGCAGCGAATGGAAACCGATCTTGGAGATGTAGCGGAAATCCGCATCGAGCTCCCAATCCTTGGCGATGTCCCAGAGCGAGCGGAGGTGAAGCTGGTGATTGGGGTCGCGCGCGATGCTATCGCGGGTGCCGCGATCCTGGGTGCCCGGCTGCGGCTCGCTGTGGACGCGCATCTCGGTATAGCCCATGCGCAGCCGCCACGAAGGAGCGACGCGCCAATCGGCCGTCAACTCCGCCCCGGCGGAGAAGCCCTCGAGGCCGCTGCTGTTATTGACCGGAAAGGCCAGCGGCGGAGAGATGGGATCGAGGCTGCGGAGATCGTCGAACTCGTGGAAAAACGTGGCGATCGAGAGCGTGAGTTGGGGGTCGACCTGCAGGCGGCCTCCCAGCTCGATGGCCAGCAGATTTTCCGAAACGACGTGGCTGCCACCGGCGACGCGGTAGGGCGGCTCGGCGGGCGAATAGAGATCGCGGTCGACGCGGGAAGGAGTACGCACCGCGCGTGAGACGGCACCCCAGAGCGTGCGTTGGCGGTCCGGGGTCCATGCCAGGCGGATGCTGGGGGACAACTCGATACCGGTATACGCGTCGTGCTCGATCTTGCTGCCGAGCGTGAGGATGAGTCGATCCTTGCTCAGCGTGATTTCATCCTGGGCGAAGGCATTGAACCATTCGCGCGTCACCCGCGGAGGCAGAAAGGCATTGGCCGGGGTATTATCGATGTCGTCGGCCACGATACGGTAGCCTGCGCCCCAGACGACGTTATGCGCCATGCCGGCGGCGATGTGATGCTGGAAGTCGAGGTCCCCTGTATTCAGGTCTTGCGTGAACGACCCGGGAATAGCGCGGTGCGTGCGGTCGAAGTAAGCCTGAATCTTGAAATCTGATGTGGCCGACAGCGGCCGCGACCAGCGGGCGAGGACGTTCTGGCCATTGACGGAAATATTGGTGTCAGGGCCGGGCTGGCCTAGGGTGCCATCGTAGATGTCGCCCTGAACCGTGAAGGTGCTGCCCGCCTTGCCATCCCAATCCATCCGGAAGCCGCCCTGGCCCATGCGCCAGGCATCCTCATACGCCGGGCCGTTGGGGCGCACGGTATCGCCGCGCTCGAAGTACTTGGCATACACCCGATAGTAAACGCCGGGGGCGACCTGGCCGCCATAGCGCGCGCCCGTGGAGTTGCGCAGCTCGGTGCCGAAGCTGCCGAGCAGGAGGCCTCCCTGGGTATCCTTGGCGCTCTTGGTGGTGACGTTAATAACACCATTGACGGCGTTCGCCCCCCATTGAGTTGCACCGGGACCGCTTATGACTTCGATTCGGTCAAGGTCGGCCAGGAGCGTGTCCTGCACATCCCAATAGACGCCGGCGTACAGCGGGGTATAAACCGAGCGGCCATCGACGACGACGAGCATCTTGTCGGCAAAGACGTTGTTGAAGCCGCGTGCCGTGATCGCCCACTGGCGGGAGTCGATCTGGGCGACTTCGAGATTCGAGGCAAGCCGCAGGGCCTCGGGCAGGCTGGTGGCGCCCGAGCGGCGCACGTCGTCGGCAGTGATCACCTGAATCGCGGAGGCCGTCTCAAATAAACGCTCCGGGCGCTTCGAGACCGACGTCACGTCGATGTCCATCAACTGCTCGACGGTGAGTTTCTTCAACGCGCTGGCGGAGGGGAGGTCGTTGGAATTCTGGGCGGAGAGCGGCGTCCAGGCCCCGACCGCGAGACACACCACGGCCCCGAGCGGGCGCCATCGTCCCCGTGGTGTGACAGACTGAGGGCAGTCGGAGACACGGATACGGGAAGTGAATAAGGAATGCATGGTAAGTCAGGGCTGGCTGCCCCTATGAGGCACGGACCGGACCAAAAAAGAAAGCGCATTCCGGCCAAATTGACCTCCGTGATGCTAGGCCGGCTGGGCGGTGTTTTACGTTGAGCCGCGCGCGGCCGGGGCGCTTAGTCGAGGACGCGCCGCATGAAGAAAAAGTCGAAACGCAGCTATACCGTCTACTTTGGGGGAGAGTTGTTTTCGCTGAAGCACCTCATCGGCAATGCGTGGCTGGCCGAAGCGATCTACGAGAAATCGCATGGGCGCTATCGCTGCCTCCTGCCGCAGGATCTGCTGCCACCCGGCCGCACGGGGCGCGGCATTCGCGATCAGAATTTTCGCGGGCTGCTCTCGTGCGACCTCGCGCTCTTCAACTACGACGGCACGGACCTCGATAGCGGAACGGTGGTGGAGTTCATGTTCGCGAAATTTGCGGATATTCCCTCGGTGCTCCTACGCAGCGATATCCGCAATGGAGGAGATTTCAGCAACGAGCCGTGGAATCTGATGTCGAATTATTTTCCCCGCTCGGCCAATGTGTTGGTGCCGAGTCTCGCGAGTTACCGCAATGCCCTGCGGCGACGCCGACGCCAGCCCGACGATCTGATCCGCCTCGCCGGTCAGCACGATTCGGCCGATGCCCAGATCGCCTGCGAGGAAGTGGCCGCGCAGTGTGTCCGCGCGCTCGACCGCGTGCTCGAGATGGAGCCGGTGATGCCGAAGCACCTGCGCGAGGAGGTCTACCAGTGGCTCGCCGTCATGCCCGGCTTTCGCGGCAAGGAAAAGGCGCTGCGCAAGGAATTCGAGGCGCACTTGGAGCGCAAAGTGGAGAAGGACCTGCTGTAACGAGGATGTACGAGTTAGGATTTACGAATTACGATTACGTCAGAACGCAAAACTCCAGACGCAGCCGAATCGGAAAATTCGTAAATCGTAATTCCTAAATCGAAAATTTCTCCCGCCATGCCGCTCCACGTCCTTCAGCATCCCCTCGCCGCGCACATCATCACGCACTTGCGCGACAAGACCACGAAGCCGGCGACGTTTCGCACGCTCGCTTACCAGATCAGCCTGCTGCTCGCCATCGAGGCGACCAGCGAGATCGAGACCGAGGAAAAGGAGATCGAGACTCCGCTAGAAAAGATGAAAAGCCGAGTGCTGGCGCATCAGCCCCTCGTGGTGGTGCCGATTTTGCGGGCCGGGCTCGGCATGCTCCAGCCCTTCACCGATCTCTTTCCCGATGTGAGCGTCGGTTACATCGGCCTCGAGCGCGACCACCAGACCGCGCAGGCGCGCAGTTACTACTGCAAGCTCCCGCCGCTCGCAGGGCGCCACGTCTTCGCCGTCGATCCCATGCTCGCCACCGGCGGCAGCGCGTCCCAGGCGCTTACTGTCCTCAAGGAGGCCGGTGCCGTCGACCCCGCGCTCGTCTGCATCGTGAGTTCCCCCGAGGGCGTCGCCGAGGTGGAGCGCCAGCATCCCGGCACGGTGATCCACACCGCAGCGCACGACCGGTCTCTCAACGACAAGAAGTACATCATCCCTGGCTTGGGCGATTTCGGTGACCGGCTGTACGGGACCTAACGCTTTCCTCTTTTACCATGAAGTTTACCCCACCGCTTTTTCTCATTTCAGCACTGGCTTTCGCTGGCGTGACCTCGGGCGCATACGCTGCGGACGAGACCCAAACGGTCGCTGCTTTCTCGAAGACGGTCACCAAGACCGTCGAGTATAAATATCTCGTGTCGCTGCCGACGGCGTACGATGCGAAAGCGACGGACAAGACCTGGCCGGTGATCCTGTTTCTCCACGGCTCCGGTGAGCGCGGCACCGATCCATGGCTCGTGAGCATGCACGGGCCGCCGCGGTTGATCGCCGGCAAGGCCCCCAAGCTACCGCCCGCCGCCGCACCCAAGGCCACTCCGCCGCCGCCGCCCGCCGCGCCTCCGCCCGAAACCCCGGAAGCCATTGCCCAGCGCGAGCTGGCGGCCAAGGCGCTGCGCGACAATTTCATCGTCATCTCCCCGCAGTGCCCGCCCGGCGTGTGGTGGGATGATGACGGCGTGATCGGCCTGCTCGACGAGGTGATGGCCAAGTACAAGACCGACCCCACACGCGTGTACCTCACCGGCCTGAGCATGGGCGGCTATGGCACCTGGAGCGTGGGCCTCAAATACCCCGAGCGCTTCGCCGCCATCGTGGCGATCTGCGGCGGCGGACAATTTCGCGATATCATCAGCGCCTCGCGCCAGAAAAAGGAAGTGATCCTCGCGCTCGGCATCCGCGTCTATCACGGCGCAAAAGATCCGACCGTGCCGCTCTCCGAGTCGGAAAATATGGTCACCGCGCTGAAGAAAGCCGGCGTGAAGGATATCGAGTTCACGATCTACCCCGAAGCCAAACACGACTCGTGGACCGAAACCTATAACAAGCCGGAGCTCTACGAGTGGCTGCTGAAGCACCAGCGAATGGCGAAGTAGGAGAAATGCTCGCTCAGATCGCGGGCTTGCGGCGCTCGCCGTGGACTCCGGAGACTCTGCGGCGGGAAGCCGCCGTCGCTTTAAGACCACATTTACTTCACGCTCTCCGCCTTCGCCGAAAAGTACGGCGCGAGCGGGTCGCCCTTCAGCGCTTTCAGGCCGGCGATGACGCATTGGGCGTTGAGATCGGCGCCGGCGAGGTTGGTGTGGGTGTGCTCGTCGGGCGTGACTTGCGGGAAGAGTTTCATGACGGCGTCGCGGCCGAGGGCGTCGTACTTGGCGGCGATTTGGGCATTGAGGTCGATGAAGCCGGTTTTCTCGGCGGCGGCGACCTGGCCGGCCCAGGCGGCGTAAGTCTTATCGTCGCGGACGATCATGCCCTGGTCGTCCCACGCTTTGCGCGGGACGGGCGAGCAGACGATGGGGGTCGCGCCTTTTTCGCGGCAGTCGCGGATGAATTTTCGCAGGTACCAGCCGTAGGTGTGGACGACCTCGTGCTTCTTGGTGAGCACGTTGTCGATCTCCACGGCTTCGTCGCCGACGCCCTTGAGCGAGGCGCGGGCGCGGAGGGGCGGGGGCGGTTCGTCGTTGATCGCGCCGCTGTCGTTGGTGCCGAATTGCATGACCACGAAATCTCCCGGCTTCACGATGGCGAAGGTCCGCTCCCAGTGGCCGCCGGTGAGATAAGTGCGGCTGCTCAGCCCGCCGACGGCGCGGTTGACGACGTTGATCTTCGCGGGGTCGAAGTAGCTCGCGAGCGGGTTACCCCAGCCCCACTGGCCCTCGGCGCCTTTGCCCTGCCCGTCGTCGCGGCCATTCCGCACCGTGGAGTCGCCAATGAGGATGATCGAGGGCAGTTTGGGATTGGCCGGCGTGGGCCACTCCATACGCGGACGCGGCGCGGGGCCTGTCCCAGCTTTGGCCGCCTCCTCGGCGCCAAGCGCCACACCCGAGCAAAGCGCGATGAGCAGACAGGCCAGATGAAACAGGTATTTTTTCATGGAGCAGAGGAAGGAAGCGACGGCGCGGGAAACCAAGCGAGCAACGCATCGGCGACGAGTTGGTGGCCGCGCGCATTGGGGTGGTTCACCTGCGACATGAGCGCGTCGAGCGGAGTGCCACGCGCGATCTCGGCTTTGAACAACGCGAGCGAATCCACCAGCCCCGTGTGGTATGCGGTGGCCAGCGCGCGGACTTGCGCCGCCTGCTGGTTGAGCGGGTCGGAGTCGTCGTCGAGTTTCGCCGCGGTGTCGGCCGTGGGAGTGAGCAAAATCACCTTCACTCCAGCCGCCTGCGCCCGCTCGATCATCGCCACCCACGCGGCGCGGGCCGGGGCGAGACCCAGACGGCGGTCATTGAGCGAGTAATCGATCAAGAGCACGTCGGGCCGATAGGGCAGGACGTCGTGCTCGAAGCGCGCGGCGCCCTTCACGGAATTTTCACCACCGATCGCGGTGACGATCACATTGATCACGGCCAGCGGGAACCGCTCCTTCAGCGCCCGGTGGAGCAGCGCCGGGTAGGCGTGAAACGTATCCACTATCGGCGTACGAAAATATCCCGCCGGCACGCTGTGACCGTGAAACACGATATTCACCGTGCGGTTCTTCGGCCATGCTTTCGCCAGCTCCGTCACCACCGGCGCCAGATAATCCCTAGTCTCCGCCACGCCCACCCCAGCCGTCGGCTCCGCTACGGCCCCGGTCGACGACGCCACTAGCCCGGAAACAGGCCCAGCCGCAACGGCAACAGAGGCCGAGACTATCGTCAGCAACAGGAGGGCGGCGAAGCGCATGAGGTAAAGAGAGAGAAAACGTCGCACAGAGCAAAGCGAACCCCCGCCAAATGTCGGTCCTTGTTTCCAACCGACAGTCCGCCCGGCGCACCGCCAGTTCGCGCCGCGCCGCCACATCAAATGGCAGGCATGTGATCATTTACGTCCCCGTCCTGCGATTGCTGAAACTACCCGCAGAGGTCTGCGTCCGACTTTCAGCCGCGTCGCGTTTCCGGTTTCCAGCCCCGTAACCGCGCCGCCGCGGCTGGCCCATGTCCTCTTCTCTTCACCTGCTGGAACCACTGCCGAGCGCGCCCAGCGCGCCCGCCTTCATTCGCCAAAGCCCGCGCCCGACGCTGGTCACGATCGCCATCCCGGCCTACAACCGGCCGGAACTCCTCGCCGAGGCCCTCGCCAGTATCGCCCGGCAATGCGACTACGACGACTTCGAGGTGCTCGTGTGCGACGACGGTGGGCTCGCGGAGACGCGACGCGTGGTCGAGCGCAGCGCGCTCCCCAACCTCCGCTTTTACATCAACCGGCCGCGCCTTGGCGCCGTGGCCAATTGGAATCGCTGCGTGCAGCTCGCCCGCGGCCGCTGGGTGACCATCTTGCACGAGGACGATCTGCTCTGCCCGTGGTTTCTCTCCCGCGTCACCCCGCATCTCCGGTCCGGCATCGCCGCCGTCTCCGTGCGCTGCGTGCAAGGTGCCGAGCCGCCGAGCTTCGCCACGCATCCCCGCGCCGACTCCTGCCGGCGCTACGAGGCCACGTGGTTTCTCAAGAGCAGTATGACTCCCTTTCCCGGCGTGGTCTTCTCGCGGGAGCTGGCCCTGCGGCTCGGCGGCTTCGATCCCCGCGAGGGCGGCATCGCCGACTACGCATTCTGGTATGCGCTCGCCCGCGCGGGCCGCGTCGAAACGCTCCCGACGGTCGCCGCCTTTTATCGCGTGGCACCCGGCCAGTGGACGGAGCGCGAGTGGCCGACCATGCTCCGGCGCGCCCATCTCCTGCGGCTCCGCATCGCCCGCGAGCAGTTTCGAGATCGCCCGGCCATCGGTCGCTGGCTCGCGCGCTTTTACACTGCGCGGATGGCCCTCGCTTACGAGCGACGCTTCCCCGAGCGTCCGGCGGTGCTCACCCGGGCGCGGCGGCTCCGCCGCATTCCGCTTTCCCGACTACCGAGCGGCTGGGTCTGGGCCCTGCTCCGGCGCACCGGTGGCGTCACCGTCGCAACGTGATCCTGGAGCGTCTTCACGAAAACTGCGGCCGGAATTTTCTGCGGGCCGCTAGCGTGAGCGAGGGGACAAAAGCGCCGCCCTACGCGTTCGCGGCCAACACGTGATCCAACACGCTATCGCACGTCCTACTTCGCATCCGCCGTCGCCGGCAGCCGCGCTTTCAAACTGTTAAAATACGCGCGGTCTGCCTCCTCGCTCACCATGCGCAGCCCGACATCGATCATGATGGCGGCAGACTCGGAATTGCCGTGGGCGAGGTTGAGCTCCGCGACGCGCCGGAGCAGCGGTATGCGACGCGGGAAGAGGGTTACCCCCTCGAGGAGCACGCCGAGGTGAGCCTTCGTCGGCGCGTACGCGCTGTGCTGCCACACGTCTGCGATCATCTCATAGACCTCGGGCAGCGGCGGGTTTTGCTTTCGGGCGGTAAAGAGCGGCGTCAGTACGTCGGCCACCTGCGTGGCATCCAGCCGGCCGTCCTTCGCCGGGGCAGCAAGACGCTCGGCCAGACGGAGGCGGGCGAGTTCGTACCACGCGCGGGGGCGGACGACGTTGAGGGCGGCAGCTTGCTCGAGATAGGGGCGGGCGGCCGCATCATTGCCGGCGTCACACTCGCAGAGGCCGAGCACGGCGAGGAGCTGTGGATCGCGAATATCATGGTCGTACGCGCGGCGGAGGGTGCGGCGGGCCTGCTCGACGTATTTCTCGGCGACCTCGGGGTAGCGCAGGCGCACGTAGCTGATCTCCAGGCGCTCCCAATCGCCCTTGATACGCGCGATTTCGCCCTCGGTGGCATTGCGCAGCTTCACCGGCGGCATCGTCAAGGACCCCTCGGGCCGGAACGTCACGGTTTTGCGCACGGCCGTCGGCAAGAATGCGGTGAGCTGTTCGGTGACCGCGGCGTAGTCGAGCCCCATGCATTGCTGCAGGGCTGTTTCCGGGGCGATGCCATCGGCGACGGCTTCGACGAATTTCCAAAACGCCTCGCGGCGCTTGCCGCCGTTCGGGTCTAGGCCCCAGCGCACAAACAGCCCGGCCTGCGAAGCCCACACGCGGAGATTTTCCTCGCGGCTCTGGCCGTTAACCGAGACGTCCGCCCGCAGAAAGGCGGCGATGGGGAGCAGCGGTCGCGCCGTCTTGGGGTCGGCTTTGAGGAGCTTCGTCTCCGCCGGTGAAATCCATTCACCCTCGTCGAGCGTCAGGGAGTCGCTGCGAAATCTCAACTCGGGGTAGATATTAAGCACGCCCGCGATGAACCACGTCGGCAATGTCGGCGTGCGCGTTTTCAGCAGGTACGCGACGTAGTCTTGCGTGAGGTACATCGCGTCGCGGTCGAGCTCGCCGGAGCGCACGATGGCGAAGACGGACATCGAGTCTTTGTCCCACAGCCGCATGTTGGGCAGAAAGGTGTACCGGCGCGCAGCCATTGGGGTGCCGCGGAAATTCCCGCGACCGCCGCCCAGGCCGGTCGGATCCTCGACGGGCGGCGGGAGGGCGTTGGAATTACGCAGCATCTGCGCGATGATCTCGTTCGAGGCGGCGGCGGCGCGCAGGCCCTCGTCGTAGTAAATCACCGTCTTCTGGACATCGTGCTGCACCTGAAGGTTTTTTGGGACGATGAGGCTGAGCAGCCGGTGCAGCCGGTAGTACATCTCGGTGAGATCGCGCGTCGTGGGGTCGTCGCACCGGGAGAGAATTTCGAAGTCGAGGCTCTGGGCGTAGCGCCACGGCGGGCCCTTGGAAATTTCCTCCACCATAAACGGCGGAAGAGGCACGGCGGCATCCTTGCTCGCCGGGTCAACGGCCGCCGCCACGCTGACACGGCAAACGCCCGCGCCCAAAAGGACGGCGGCAAGCAAAGAGGAGGAAAAGCGGAAGTGCGGGCGACGCATGCGTGAACCCCGAGCGGAGCGGGAGCTGTGCCGCATGACGGGTCGGGCGCGAGAAGGGTTTCGTAGTTAGGAAAGCGGAGCGCGAACGGAGCTCAGGGGGTAATATCGTCCTGGCCGGGCTCGCCCAGTGGGGTGGTGCGCCAATTGAAGACGATGGTGAGGATGCGAAAGACAAACGTGGCCACCACCGCAGCGACGGCGGCCAGCGTGGCGTCGAGGTCCAGATGAACATTAAGTGAGACAAACACGACCGCGCCGGCCAGAGCCGTGAGGACGTAAAACTGGCCGGGCTTGAAGACGAGCGGCTCCTGCCGGGTGATGATGTCGCGGAGGAGACCGCCCCCGGCGGCATTGATCACGCCAACCAAGATCGCGGCAGGGACCGCGAGGCCGGCGCCGAGGGCTTTTTGCGTGCCGAAAGCGGCGTAGGCTCCGAGGCCGAGGGCATCGATGATGGCGATGAGCCGATGGAAACGCCGCACGTGTCGGCCGAAGAGCGCGCCCGCGACCGTCGCGCCGAGGATCAGCTCGATGTACCGCGGATCCGTCAACAGGGGCGTCGCGCCGTGATCGGGCAGGAAAACGCCGTCGCGGATGAGTCCGCCGCCGATGCTCGACACGAGGGCGAGAAAGAACACGCCCACGATGTCGTAGCCGCGTTTGATACCCGCGAGCGCGCCGGTCAGCGCGAAGGCGAAAGTCGCCCCTAGATCGAAAAAGGCGGGAAGGTGAAAGGTCTCGCCGTGCATTTCAGTAGGCGAAAAACATGTCCTGCAAGACCTTGGGGTCCGTCGTCCGCGTCAGCCCGAGCTGGAGGAGCACGCGCGCCTTTTGCGGATTTAGCTCGTCCGAGGCGATGAAGCCAAATTTGTCGTCGTCGACCTCGATATTCCGCTCCACCACGCCGCCGCCCGTGCGCGAGCTGCGCACCACGGCCACGCCGCCCTTGGCCGCTTCGGCGGCGGCGGCGAGGGCCACCGCGCCGAGATTGCCATCGCCCACCCCCGCGATCACGAGCCCACGCGCGCCGGCCTTGACCGCCGCATCGATGAGTTCCCGCCCCATGCCGGCGTGTGCGTAGACGATATCCACGCGCGGCAACGCTGGGATGCCGGCCAGCGAAAACTCGCTCTGCGCCGTGTGCCGCCGCACCGGCGGCGCGTAGAGATGCAGACGCCCGGCATTGACGAGCCCGGCCAGCCCGCGATGCCCGCTATTAAAAGTGCCGACCTGCGTGGTGTCGGTCTTGGCGATCTCGCGAGCGAAGTGGATCTCGTCATTCGCCACCACGAGCACGCCGCGTCCGCGGCTGGAGGGATGCCCCGCGACCGCGATCGCATTGTAAAGATTCATTGGCCCATCCGCGCTGATCGCCGTGGCCGGCCGCATCGCCCCGACGAGCACGACGGGCTTGTCCGAATGGACGACGAGATTCAGGAAAAACGCTGTCTCCTCCATCGTGTCGGTCCCGTGCGTGATCACCGCGCCCGCGATGTCCGCCACGTCGAGCGCCGCCTGCGTGCGCGCCGCGAGCTTGAGCCACACGGCCTCGTTCATGTCCTGCGAGCCGATGGCCGCGACCTGCTCGATCTCCAGCCGTGCGAGCGTGGCGAGTTGCGGCACGGCCTCCACCAGCGCATCGATGGAAAACTTCCCCGCCTGATAACCGCGCCCGCCCGTGGTCTGCGCCCCCGCGATGGTACCGCCGGTCGCGAGCAGGCGGATGCGGGGGAGATGGGTGGTGGCGGAATAGGCCATCCCGTGACCTTAGCTCAGTTTGGCGTGAGGCCAAGACTTCAGGTAGCCTCGGTTGATCGACGCAACGGATTTGTTCGCAGCCTAAGATAAACGACTAGGATTGATTTTATCGCCTTAGCCTCCTTCGCGGTCCATCGTCGTCGGCACTCCGGTGAAGAGACATTTTATAATCATAATCGCCATGCTGGCAGCGACCGCATCCGCCTCCGACGTGTCAGCTCTCGTCGAACTAGGGCAGTCCGTTTATGTCACCGCAAAGCCCCAATTGAAGATCGAATCTTCGCCTCGGCGCGTGGTGGGCAACGGAGAGGTGCTCGATAGAATTGCTTTCGATATGGCCCGGTTGGACACATCTCACTATGTGGTCTCAGGAAGAGTTGTGAGTACGAATGCCGGTTTCGGGTTAAATCTTGTCCCCATCTATATCGGTACCGGGAGCCATGCTCCGAGGCTGGCAGGCGTGACCAATCAGGATGGCGAATTTAAGTTCCGGTTGCTTGTGATCGAACCGACGGCCAGCAACTGGCTCTACATTCCGCCGAGCCTTGACGGTTTTTTGTACGTCGGAGGCCTGCCTTCCGTCAACCGTGACTACCTCCAACTGGAGGCAGCTTTAGAGGACGGCTTTTCTGAAAGATATCCCATAAAAGGCCTGATGGACTGGGCCTCCCGGCAGAAGCTTAAGAAGCCGGACTGAATTTCCCGTTCATGATCTGCCGCGCGCATGTATGGAGCGGTGGGAGCGGGTGCGACCAGCCTGGGTTCCGGAAATATGCACGGGGGAGGCCGTTTTGCGTTCCGCACGAAGTCGATAAACGAGCGCTGGATTGCGGCGCAGACCGTCACCTCCGGGTTGCCAGATGCGTCTTTGCCAGTTCTGATAGCCGGGTCGTTGCTACCCCGTTTTGTCGACTGTTCCCATGTTATTCCCCCTGCGTGTTTCCCTTCTCGGCGTCGCCTTGCTGCCCGCTTTCGCCGGTGCGCTCGCCGCCGCGTCCGCTCCGCTGCCGCCGGTGTCGTTCAACCGCGACATCCGGCCCATCATGTCGGACACCTGCTTTCACTGCCACGGTTTCGACGCCAAGAGCCGCAAGGCCGACATGCGCCTCGATATTCGCGAGGAGGCGCTGAAGCCCACGCCGAAGCACAAGTACTTCCCCATCGTCCCCGGCAAGCCCGACGAGAGCGAAATCATCGCGCGCATCGAGGACACCGCCGACCCCATGCCGCCCGACGAGGCGCACAAGGTCCTCACGCCCGAGCAAAAAGCCCTCTTCCGCCGCTGGGTGGCCGAGGGCGCCGTCTACGAACCGCACTGGGCCTACGCCGCGCTCACGCGCCCCGCCGTCCCCAAAATCGAAAACCGTCCGTCCGAGATCGTAAACCCGATCGACGCCTTCATCCGCGCCAAGCTCGCTGAAAAGAAGATCGAACCCTCCGCCGAAGCGCCCAAGGCCCGCCTGCTCCGCCGCCTCTCGCTCGATCTCACCGGCCTGCCGCCCACGCCTGCGGAAGTCGCGGCCTTCGTGGCCGACAATTCCCCCAAGGCCTACGAAAAGCAGGTCGACCGCCTCCTCTCCTCCACGCACCACGGCGAGCGCATGGCCGTGTGGTGGCTCGATCTCGCGCGCTTCACCGATACGGTAGGTTTTCACGGCGATCAGAACCAGCGCATCTTCCCCTACCGCGACTACGTGATCGAGGCCTTCAACCGCAACAAGCGCTTCGACCAATTTACCATCGAGCAGCTCGCCGGCGACCTCCTGCCCAATCCCACGAAGGAGCAGATGGTCGCCACCGGCTACAACCGCCTTAATATGATGACCCGCGAGGGCGGCGCGCAGGCCAAGGAATACCTCGCGAAGTACGGCGCCGAGCGCGTGCGCTCCGTCTCCGCCGCGTGGTTTGGCAGCACCTTCGGTTGCGCCGAGTGCCACGACCACAAATTCGACCCGATCAAGACGCGCGACTTCTACGAGCTGCAGTCCTTCTTCGCCGATATGAAGCAGTGGGGCGTGTATGCAGATTACAACTACACGCCGAATCCCGACCTCAAGGGCTACAATAACGACTATCCTTTCCCACCCGAGGTTCAGGTTGACAGCCCCTACCTGCTCGCCCGCGCACAGCGCTTTAACGCCGAGCTCGTCGCGCAGCGCGTGAGCTTCGCGAAGGGACTCAAAGATGCCGCGACCAAAGAAAAGTTTACGGCTTGGCAGGCGGAGATGCGGGCCTTTCTTGCGCAGGAGCCCACCGGTTGGGCTCAGCCTGCACCGACAGCCGCCATCATGAAGGGCATGGCTCCCGCCGCCAAAGGGGAGGTGCCGATGACGGATGGGCTCGTGGTGCGCGCCCCACGCGCCCTCGCCACGGGCGAGGCGCTGCGCATCACGCTGCAGCCGGCGGGTCGCGTCGCGGCACTGCGCCTGGAGGTGGCCGACGACATCGCGCCAGCCGCGCCGGCAGCGGCGGCCACGAAAAAGGGCAAGGCTCCCACCGCCGCGCAGATGCGCGCCGCCGGCACGCTCAAGCTCACGGCGGTCGTGCGGACCACCGGCGAAGGCAGTGACGCGAAGAAGGACGAGAAGCTGGACTTCGTCTTTTCCGATTCTGCGACCAAGGATGTTGTCTACGTCGGCGGCACCGATGTCATCGGCCTCGGCTCTGGTTGGAAGCTCCCCGCCGACCCCGGCGCCGGCCGCCCCAGCGGCGTGTGGCTGCTCGCCACCCCGCGCGTCTTCGCAGCCAACGAGCAACTCGTGATCTCCGTCACGGGCGCCGCGCCCCCGCTGCGCGTCTACACCAGCCCGCTCGGCGACCTCGATCCGCTGGCCGTTTCTTCGCCCGAGATCCGCACCGCCCTGTCGACTGAGCCTGCGAAGCTCACCGCCGTACAGCGCGAGACACTTGCCGCCACCTGGCTCCTCAGCACGGCCAGCGATCCAGCGGCTTTCGACCAACAGCAAAAACTCGCCGCGCGCCTCCGCGAAACTCGTCAGGGCCGCGCGTGGAGCATGGTCACCGAGCAGGCCAAGGAGCCGCTCACCGTGCGCGTCCTACCGCGCGGCAACTGGCAGGATGAGACCGGCGTCGTCGTGCTGCCTGCGACCCCGAGTTTTCTGCCTGGCCGCATCGAGAGCACGCCGGAGAAGCGGCTCACGCGCCTCGACCTCGCGAAGTGGATCGTCTCCGACCAAAATCCGATCACCGCGCGCACCGTGATGAATCGCCTCTGGGCGATGTACTTCGGCACGGGCCTCAGCGCCGCCGTCGACGACCTCGGTTCGCAGGGCGAGCCGCCCTCGCACCCGGAATTGCTCGATTGGCTGGCGGTGGAATTTCGCGCGAGCGGCTGGGATCTGCGCCACATGATGAAGACCATCGTGATGAGCCGCACCTACCGCCAAAGCGCGAGCCTGCGTCCCGAGCTGCGCGACCTCGACCCGGCCAACCGCCTACTCGCCTCGCAAAACCCGCGCCGCCTCGAGGCCGAGTTCGTCCGCGACAACGCCCTCTTCATCGCCGGCCTGCTCAATCTCCGCGATGTCGGCGGCCCGAGCGTCAAGCCGTATCAGCCCGATGGATACTACGCGGCCCTGCAGTTCCCCGACCGCTTCTATAATCCCAGCGAGGACGACGAGCAGTGGCGGCGCGGCGTCTACATGCACTGGCAGCGCACCTTCCTCCACCCGATGCTGGCGAACTTCGACGCCCCGGCGCGCGATGAGTGCGCCGCCGCTCGCGTGGTGAGCAACACTCCGCAGCAGGCCCTCACCCTCCTCAACGATCCCGAGTTCGTCGAAGCCGCGCGAGTCTTTGCCGCGCGCCTCGTCACCGCCGAGGCGAAGGACGACGCGCGCTTTAAGAAAGCCTTCCAACTCGCGCTCGCGCGCGACCCCAAGCCCGCCGAACTCGCTTCGCTCAAGACCCACCTCACCGCGCAACGCGACTACTATCGCGGCCAGCCCGCCGAGGCCGAAAAGCTCCTCCGCACCGGTCGTTCCGCGCCGCCTCAGGGCGACGCCGTCGATCTCGCCGCGTGGACGAGCGTCACCCGCATTATTCTCAACCTGCAAGAGTGCCTGACCCGCTACTGACCATGCCTCGCTTCGATCCCACGGCCCACGCTCTTAGTATCAATCGCCGCACCTTCCTGCAGCAGAGCGCCTATGGCCTCGGCGGGATGGCCTTTGCCATGCTGGCCCAGCGCCTCGGCGCCGCCGGCCTCGCCGCTCCCGCGAAGCGCCCGCCCGGCTGGAACGGCGCGCTCCTCGAAAATCATCTGCCGATCAAGGCGAAGCGCGTGATCTTCATGTGCATGGCGGGCGGCCCCTCGCAGTTCGAGACCCTTGACTGGAAGCCCAAGCTCAAGGAACTCGACGGCCAGCCCTTCCCCGAGTCGTTCACCAAGGGCCAGCAACTCGCGCAATTGCAGGGCACCGTGCTCAAGGCGCGGGGCCCCTTCACGAAGTTCGAAAAACACGGCAAGGCCGGGATCGAGGTGAGCGAGCTGTTTCCGCACATTGCGGGCGTGGCCGATGAGCTGTGCGTGATCCGCTCGATGCAGACCGAGCAGATCAATCACGACACCGCGCACGCGTTCATGAACACCGGCTCCATCATCAAGGGCCGGCCCAGCATGGGCTCGTGGCTGCTCTACGGCCTCGGCGCCGAGACGCAGGATCTGCCCGGTTACATCGTGCTCAACTCGTCGGGCAAATACGGCCTGCAGCCGATCTCCGCGCGCCAATGGTCGGCGGGCGTGCTGCCGAGCCGTTTCCAAGGCATCCCGTTTCAAGCGCGCGGCGACGCCGTGCACTACGTCGGCAATCCCGACGGCGTGTGCCAGAGTACGCAGCGTCAGGTGATCGAGGAAATCCAGCGGCTCAACGGCGTGCTGGCCGAGGAGACTTACGACCCCGAGATCGCCACGCGCATCGCGCAGTACGAACTGGCGTTTAAGATGCAGACGAGCGTGCCCGAGCTCACCGATTTAAAAAAGGAGCCGAAGGAAATGCTCGACCTCTACGGCATCAAGGAGCCGGGCGACGGCAGCTTCGCCTCGAACTGCCTGCTCGCCCGCCGCCTCGCCGAGCGCGGCGTGCGCATGATCCAGCTCTATCACCGCGCGTGGGACCACCACGGCCAGCTCGAGGAGGGCATGAAGTCCGCCTCGCGCGATGTCGATCAGGCGACCGCCGCCCTCATCACCGATCTGCGCCAGCGCGGCATGCTCGATGACACCCTCATCGTCTGGGGCGGCGAATTTGGCCGCACGCCGATGGGCCAGGGCACGGGCCGCGACCACCACATCCTCAGCTTCAGCCTCTTCATGGCGGGCGGCGGCGTCAAAGCCGGCACCGTCTACGGCGCGACCGATGAGCTCGGCTACCGCGCGGTGGAGAACGTCGTCAACGTGCACGACCTCCACGCCACCATGCTCGCCCTCATGGGCGTCGACCACCTGC
Organism: Opitutaceae bacterium; assembly: GCA_965227745.1. Taxonomy (GTDB): domain Bacteria; phylum Verrucomicrobiota; class Verrucomicrobiia; order Opitutales; family Opitutaceae; genus GAS368. The sequence continues at coordinate 4,647,476 of OZ245769.1, forward strand.
GCCTGAACACGAAATTCCAAGGCCTCGACATCCGCCTCACCGGCATCGCGGGCGAAGTGGTTAAGGGTATCATGGCGTGAGGCATAGCGCCGGTTTCTGCCCGGCGCATGAGTGGGTCCGAAGTCGATCTGACCATCCGTCGACGTGCAGTAGCCGATCAAGCCTGCAATGAGCTGATGAGAGATCGGCGCTACCCTCACGACCACCGTCATATGCGTGGCGCTGCCTACTCCCGGCTCGACAAATCCGCCCGCGTTTGTTCTCTTCGCGGCACCCGCATGAGTTTCCGCGCCATGATTATTGCCGGCCTTATTATGATTCTTCCCGAATCAGGGCGGCGGCGCGTGGCTGTATAACTCACCAAGAAAACACCACTCTCCAAGACCGAAGCCCTGAGCATCACCGCTCAGGGCTTTTTGTTTTCCCGAATTCCTTCCTCCGTCGCTATGAAAACGAAAACCACCACCACCACCCCGGCCCTCAGCCTCGCTGATGTCGTAGCCGCCCGTCGTCGCCTCGCGACCGGGCTTCGACTCACGCCGTGCCTCATCGCACCGGCGCTCTCGGAGATTGCTGGCATGGAGGTGTGGCTGAAGCGCGACGACTTGCAGCGCACGGGGTCGTTTAAAGAACGCGGTGCGCGCCATGCGTTGCTCTGCCTCACCCCCGAGCAACGAGCGCGCGGCGTGGTCGCGGCCTCGGCCGGCAACCACGCGCTCGGCCTCGCGTATCACGGCGCGCAGCTCGGGGTGCGCGTGACGGTGGTCATGCCGACGAATGCGCCGGCCGTGAAAGTCACGCGCTGTCGCGGCCTCGGCGCCGAGGTGGTGCTGCAAGGCGAGACCTTTGAGGCCGCGCAGGTGCATGCGCGCGCCCTCGCGACCGCGACAGGCGCGGCGCACGTGCATCCGTTTGACGATCTCAATGTGATCGCGGGGCAGGGCACGATGGCCCTGGAGATCCTCGAGCAAGCGCCCGACCTCGATACGCTCGTCGTGCCAGTAGGCGGGGGCGGTCTGCTCGCGGGGATCGCGACCGTAGTGAAAGCTCTGAGGCCGGATGTGCGCGTGGTCGCCGTCGAGCCGGAAAATGCCGCGGGCTTCATCGCCGCGTGGCTGCACGGTGGACCTGCTGCTGCGGCACTCGCGCCCACGCTCGCGGACGGCCTCGCGGTCTCGCGCGTCGGGGAGTTGAGCTTTGCTCTCGCCGCGCCCCTCGTGGATGACGTCGTCACGGTGACAGAGGCCGAGATCGCCACCGCCATCGCCGCTCTCGCTAGAAAAGCCGGCGCCGTCGTAGAAGGCGCCGGCGCGACCGCGCTCGCGGCAATACTCGCGGGCAAAGTGACGGGCCGACGCGTGGTGGTACCCGTCTGCGGCCGCAACATCGACGCGCGCATGCATGAGCGCGTGGTCGCAGAGCAACCGGAATTGCGCGCGCGGATGCTGACCGCCGCGTGACGTGGATAGATGAGGAGCGTTGACGCACGGGGTGGAGCGAGTCTGGTGGAGGGCTTGCAAAACCCTTCGAATCAGAACTCTCGGGATCAGCGTGGCGCTGTGTCGCCGCGCGGCGGCGCATCGTCAGGCGGGCAGGGACCGACGCGCGGATCAGGATCAGGCCCGGGGCGTGGGCCGATGCAGGGCGGTGGCCGCGCTCCGTCGCGCGAGTCGGTACCGAATCGCGGAGGTGGGCCGCAATCGCAACGGGGAAACCTGCCGCCGCGCGGGCCCGGCCCGCAGGGGCAATCACCAGCGCGCCCGGCATCGGGATTGCAAGGGCACGCGGCGCGACCGGCACCGGCCCAAGCGCCGACGGCGGAACCGAAGCCGGCAGGGCCGCCCGTGCCGAAGGAATTGGGGTGGCTGCCGGACTGTGTTTACACCGGGGAGAAGTTCGAGAGCGGCCTCGCGTTCTTTGCCGACGCCACGGGGCGCATCACGCGCTTTTCGCGGGAGGCGGCGGATTTGGAAATGGCGAAGCGGCTGCCGGGCCAGGCGGCGCTGCCGGGGCTGGTCAACACGCATTCGCATGCGTGGGCGCGGATTTTTCGCGGACGGGTGTTGCTCAAGGCGCAGGCCGGCGCGGAGCAGGTGGGAAATTTGCGCGAGCTCACGGAGCGCGCGCTGGCGAAGCTGAGCGACGAGGACGTGTACGATGCGGCGCGCGAGGCCTTCATGGAGATGCTGCTCGCGGGCATCACCACGGTGGGCGAATGCCATTTCCTGCATCACGCGCCGGACGGCACGCCGTGGGCGGAGCCGGGCGGGATCACGCACGCGGTGCTGCGCGCGGCGCACGATGTGGGCATTCGCATCGCGCTGCTGCACGGCGCGGTGCTGCGCGGCGGTTTCAAACAACCCGTAGGCTCGGGGGCGGCGCGGAGTGGGTTTGCGTCGGTGGAGGCCTATGCGCGCGCGACGGATGCGCTCGCGGCGTGGGTGGAGAAGAATCTACCGGGCGACGATGTGTGGGTGGGTGTGGCGCCGCATAGCCTGGGCGCGGTGCCACTCGATGCGCTCAAGGGCATCGCGGCGTATGCGCATACGAAGAAGTTTCGCTTGCAGCTCGCGCTGGGCGAGACGGCAGGCGAGCGCGAGGCGTGTGTGGCGGAGTACGGTCGCACGCCGGTGGCGCTGCTCGCGGAGCACGGTATTTTCGACAAACGCTTCACCGCGGCGCACGGCACGCACCTCAGCGACGAGGATATCCGCGCGCTCGGGGCGGCGCGGGTGACGATGGCGTCGTGTCCGGCTTCGGAGTTGGCGGCGGGCGAGGGCGCGGTGCCGGTGGCCAAGCTGCTCGCGGCCGGCGTGCCGCTGGCGCTGGGCACGGACGGACAGTTGCAGGTGAACCTTTTCGAAGACGCGCGCCTGCTGGAGTACCAATTGCGCGCAGAGCGTCAGCGGCCCACGGCGCTCGCGGTGGATCTGGCCGCGCCGCTGTTTCACGCGGCGACGGTGAGCGGCGCGCGCAGCCTCGGTGCGCCCGGTGGCGCGCTGGAGGTAGGGCGTCCGGCGGATTTCTTTACCGTGAATCTCTTCGATCCCGCGCTAGCCGGCTGCGCGCCAGAGGCGCTGCTCGGCGCGGTGGTCTACGGCTCATCGCCACGCGCCGTGCGCGAAGTTTGGGTGGGTGCGCGCCAACGGGTGAGTGGATGGAAACATCCGTTGCAGAGCGCGGTGGTGGGGCGATTTGCGGAGCTGCAGAAGAAGCTGTGGGGCTGAGGGGCTCCATCGAAGCTCCAAGGTCCAACCTCCAACCTCCAACCTCCAACCTCCAAGTTCCAATGCAGCGCCAAGTTTCAATTTTCAAAACGGAGAAGTTTTATGATTTGAAGATTCACTGGGGCTTGGAGGTTGGTCCTTGGAGCTTCCCCGCGCTCGCCGTCATCATGCCGATAAAGAAGAAAGCCGGGCTCGCCTCGCTGGGGCATTCACCCAGTGGGTGAGAGTGTAACGTATCGTTGACCGCTCGCGGCAATCGCTTGTGCTCGCGGGATGTCGTCTTCCCCTACGCTCCTGGTTCTCGCGGCTGGCATGGGCTCGCGTTATGGCGGGCTGAAGCAGATCGATCCCGTCGGGCCGTCGGGCGAGACGGTGCTGGATTACGCGGTGTATGACGCGCGTCGCGCGGGTTTTGGCAAAGTGGTCTTTGTGATTCGCCGCGATTTCGAGGAGCTGTTTCGCACGCAGATCGGGTCGCGCTATGCGGGGCGCATCGCGGTGGATTATGCCTTTCAGGCACTCGATGCGCTGCCGGCGGGATTCACGCCGCCCGCGGGTCGCGAGAAACCATGGGGCACGGGGCATGCGGTCTGGTGCGCGCGGGATCTCGTGAAGGAGAACTTCGCGGTGATCAACGCGGACGATTTTTATGGCGCGGATTCGTTTTCGCGGCTCGCGACGTTTTTGAACACGGAGGCGGGCCAGGCTCCCGAGGGCACGGGTGTGGCGGGGGCGGCCGAGTACGCGATCGTGGGCTTCAAACTCTCCAACACGCTTTCCGAGCACGGCGCGGTGTCGCGCGGCGTGTGCGCGACGGATGCGAAGGGCAATCTCGCGAGCATCGTCGAGACGCACGGCATCACGCCGGCCGAAGTGGGACCGGGAAAGAAGTTTTCGGGCGACACGCTGGTCTCGATGAATTGCTGGGGCTTTACGCCACAGGTGTTTGCGGGGCTGGATGTGCAGTTTAAGGAGTTTCTCGCGGCGCGCGGGACGGAGCCGAAGTCGGAGTTTTACCTGCCCGGCTCGGTGTCGGAGATGATCGCGCGCACGGAGGCGGAGGTGAAGGTGCTGCCGACGGAGAGCGCTTGGTTTGGCGTGACCTATCGGGAGGACAAGCCGCGCGTGCAGGCGGCACTGCTCGAGCTCGTGCGCGCGGGCAAGTATCCGGAGAAACTTTGGGCGTGAGCACAGCGCATCCGGAAAAGGATTGGCGGGCGGAGCTCGCGCCGGTGGCGGCGGAGTTTCCGCTGCGCGGGCGGCTCGTCGAGGCGGGCCCGTATGGCAACGGGCACATCAACGAAACGTATCTCTGGGTGTGCGAGGCAAGCGGCGTACGCACGCGCTACATCGCGCAGAAGATCAATCACCGCATTTTCAAGAACGTCCCCGCGCTGATGGACAACATCGCGCGCGTGACGGCGCATGTGAGCGCGAAGCAGCCACGGGCGCTCACGCTGATCGCTTCGCGCGACGGGCAGGTCGTGAAGCAAGACGCCGCGGGCAACTGGTGGCGCGTGTACGATTTTATCGAGGGTGCGCACACGGTGGAGCGCGTGACCAATGAGGCGCAGGCGCGCGAGGCGGCGCGGGCCTTTGGCGAGTACCAGGCGCTGCTGGCCGATCTGCCGGGCGGGCGGCTGCACGAGACGATCCCGAATTTTCACCACACACGCAGCCGCTTCGAGGCGCTGCGTCGCGCGGTGGCCGAGGATGTGGCGGGACGCGTGGCGGAGTCGCGCGCGGAGATCGACTATGCGTTTTCGCGCGAGGCGGACGCGGATGTGTTGCTCGATCTGCTCGCCAAGGGTGCGCTGACCGAACGCGTCACGCACAACGACACGAAAATTAACAACGTGATGCTGGATGACGCCACCGGTCGCGCGGCGGCGGTGATCGATCTCGATACCGTGATGCCCGGCCTTTCGCTTTACGATTTCGGCGACATGGTGCGCACCGCGGCCAGCTCGACGGCTGAAGACGATCCCGAGCCAGCGAACATGCGCGTGGTGCTGCCGTATTTTCGCTCGCTCGTGGAGGGATATCTTGAGTCCGCCGGGTCCGTGCTCAATGCGACGGAGCGCTCCCATCTCGGATTCGCGGGCCAACTCCTCGCCTACGAGACGGGCCTACGCTTTTTGACGGATCACCTACAGGGGGATGTGTACTTTCGCATCAAGCGCCCCGGCCACAATCTCGCGCGGGCGCGGACGCAGCTGGCGTTGGTGCGGAGTATCGCCGAAAACTCGACGCAGATGCAGGACATCGTGGATCAGGCAGAGAAGAACCACAGATGAACACGGATGGACACGGATGGACACGGATAAAACCTCCCGTGGTTTGGCTGAATCAGTGTCTATCCGTGTTCATCTGTGGTTAAAAATTCTGGGCTGTTTTCTGCGCGGCTTCGTGGTTAGCTCTTCTTTTCCTTCCGATGAAACTCTCGCGTCCTGATTCCGATATCTTCCTGCCTGAACTTTCCGCCGGCCTCACGCCTGAGGCGGCGCTGGCCCGCACCACGCACCTCTGCGTGATCGCGCACCAGGACGACATCGAGATCAATGCCTACCCCGGCGTGGCGGAATGCTACGAGAAGCCGGGCAAGTTTTTCACCGGCGTCGTGATGACGAATGGCGCGGGCTCCGCGCGCACGGGCAAGTACGGCCACGTCACCGATGCGCAGATGCAGGAAATCCGAAAAGAGGAGCAACGCGCAGCGGCGCGGCTCGGGAAATATAATCTCCAACTCCAGCTCTCGCACCCCAGCGGCGACGTGAAGAAATCGGGTAACGCGGCGGTGGCGGCCGATCTCGCGGCGATCTTCGGCGGGTGTCGCGCGGAGGTGGTGTACCTCCACCAGCCGGCGGACAAACACGACACGCACGTCGGCTGCTTCCTTCGTTGCATCGAGGCGATCCGCGCCTTGCCGGCAGACTGTCGGCCGAAGCGCGTCCTCGGCGTCGAGGGGTGGCGCGATCTCGACTGGCTGGCCGACACCGACAAGGTGGCGATGGATGCGAGCCCGAATCCCGCTCTCGCGGAAAAGCTCGTCGCCGTTTTCGACTCCCAAATCGCCGGCGGCAAGCGCTACGACCTCGCGGCAATGGGCCGACGGCTCTCGAACGCGACGTTCTTCGCCTCGCACGCGACGGATACGACGAATGCGGTTTCGTTCGCGATGGATCTCACGCCGCTCGTCCAAGACGACAAACTGAGCGTGGAAGAGTTTACACTGCGGCACATCGAGAAGCTGCGCGCGGATGTGGCGGGGCGGCTGGCGAAGATGCGGTGAGCTTGAAACTGTGGGAGGGGCTTTACGCCCCGACTGATTGCGAGCGCGTAGAAGTCGGGGCGTAAAGCCCCTCCCACAGTTGCTGAACTGGCGCTACCCTCAGCTCACTTCCACTTCATCACCGCCATCACCGGATAGTGATCGGATGGATAGTGGCCGTCCTTGGCGGAGCGGTCGATGGTGCTTTCTTTGGCGACGAAGTGGTCAGTGTGAAAAATAAAGTCGATGCGGGAGCCCTTGGTGCCGCCTTTGAAGCCATGGAAGCTGACCTCGTCGCTTTCGCGCTTCGGATGGACTTCACGGTAGGAGTCGATCCAGCGGATGGCGTTGGGGGCGTCGGGTTTGACGAGGACGGTGTAGGCGGGGTTGTCTTCGTTGATGTTGAGGTCGCCGGTGAGGAGTGCCGGGAGAGCGCCGGCGATGGTCGGAAGGCGCTTTGAGATCAAGCGGCTGGCTTCCTGGCGGGCGACGACGCCCTTGTGGTCGAAGTGGGTGTTGGCAAAAAGGAATTCCTTGCCGGTCGCGTTTTCGCGGAGGCGGACCCAACTGCAGATGCGGGGCAGGGCGGCATCCCAGGATTTGCTGCCGATCTCCTCGGGCTTTTCGGAGAGCCAGAAATCGCCGTGGCCGAGCAGGGTGAAGCGGGATTTGCGATAGGCGATGAGCGCCCACTCGCCCTTGCGCTGGCCGTCTTCGCGCGCGACGCCGCTCAGGGCGTAGTCGGGGAGGCGGGCCGCGATGGCATCGTACTGGAGGGCGACGACTTCCTGAAAGCCGATGAGGTCAGGGCCGAAGTCGGTGATGCGGGAGAAAAAGAGCTCGGTGCGATTCGGCCAGGAGTCCTCGCCGTCTTTGGCGGTGCCGTAGCGGACGTTGTAGGACATGATGCGGATAGGCTCCGCGGCGTGCAGGCCGGCGGCGAGGGCAAGGAGAATCAGGAGGCGGGCAAGGAGTTTCATGGGGAAGCAGGGTGGGGGTGAGGGGAAACTTGAGTTGGCCGGGAGCGAAAGGCGATGCCCGAGCGTGTGAAAGGTGCGTGACGGTGGGCCGCGCTGGGATGTGGCGCACGCCGCTTGCATCCTCGCGGAGCTTCGGTAGGGTGCACGCCGTATGAAACTTCGCCCCATCCTCTTCATGTCCCTCTTCTCATTCCTCTTCGCCTTCGCCCGTGCGGACGCGCTTAAAGTCGGAGACTCCGCCCCGGTCGTTTCCGGCACCACCGACGAGGGCAAAACCCTCAACCTCGGTGACACGTATAAGAAAAACAACTACACGGTCGTGTGGTTTTACCCGCGGGCCCTCACCGGCGGCTGCACCAAGCAGGGCTGCTCGCTGCGCGATGCGAGCGCCGATTTCACCAAGCAGGGCGTGGCGGTTGTCGGCGTGAGCGTCGATCCGGTCGAGAAGCAGAAGGAGTTCAAGGATGTGAACCACTTCCCCTTCCCCCTGATCGCCGACACCGACAAGAAGGTCATCAAGGCCTTTGGCCAGGCCGACAAGGCCATGGCCAGCCGCGAAGCCTACCTGATCGATAAGCAGGGCAAGATCGTCTACAAGGACACCGGCGTCACGGATAAGCAGGCCGAGAACATCCTGGCCTTCCTCGCGAAGAAGTAAGCGCGGAAGCAGGGAGCAAACTAGACGCTAGACGAAAGAACTCGAATTTGAGCCGCTCGCGCCGCAGAGGCCGGGCGGCTTTTTCGTGGGTCCAAGTGGCGGAGTGGGGAACCACGAAACACGCGAAAGACACGAAACAAGAAGAGGGACGGAGTTTTGAACAGAAGGTAGCAAAGGAAACGAAGAGCTCCGAGCGGACGGAGGTGAAGCGTTGGGGTGGCGTGGCTTTGTTTTTAACCACGGATCACACGGATGGGCACGGATGCGAACTTGAAAACCGGAGAACCACGAAACACACGAAAGAAAACAGGGGAAGAGTTTGAACAGAAGGGAACGAAGGTAACAAAGGGGTTGGGGTGAGCGGAGGTGAGGCGTGGGGCGTAGCTAAAACCTCAGAGTTCGTCGTCCGGGGACTGGCTTAGCATCGGGGCGTGCGGGTCGAGGCGGACGCGGGTGAGCCAGTCGGTGATGAGCGAATGGCGATGAGTGTCGCGCTCGGGCCAGGGGGCGGCGACGAGGTCGATCACGCGCAGTTCGCCGTCGGCGCAGCGGACGAAATTGCGGGCGTGGAGATCGGCGACGAGGAAAGCGGAGCGGGTGCCGTCGGAGTGCGGGAGGAAGAAAAGGCGCGGGTGATCGCGATTGGCGCGGAGGAAGCGGGACGGGATTTCGATGAGGCCGGCGGGGAGCGAGGCCGACATATCTTCGCCCTGCGGGAGCGGTTCACCGAGCGCCTGCTTGGCGACGAGCACGCCCTCGGGCGTGACGGCGATCACTTCGGTGGCCATGCCACCGAGGGCGTGGACGAGGAGGAGTTTTTCGAGCAGCGCGCGGTAGCCGCCGAGCGCGGCTTCGGCGTAGAGGAGAGTTTCGTCGCCGGGGCGGAAGCCGAACTCGCTGCCGATGAAGTGCTCCTCGCGGGGAAGGAAAAATTTATAGACCGAGCCATCGTGCACGGCGACGAAGGCCGAGGCCTCGACGCCGCTGTGCAGGTAGCGCAGGCGCGGATTGGCTTCCTCGAGCGGGCGCTCGACGTCGGCCGGGAAACCAAAGTCTTCCAGCCGCATCAACGGGAGCTGCGCGCGAAACGTGCGGATGGCGTCACCGAGCGCGGCCCATTCCGGGCCGGAGCTTTCGAGCAGGGCTACTTCGTCTTCGGCGAGGAGGACGAGGTCCCGGTCCGGGTCCGAATGCGTTCGGAGATCGCATTTTTCTGCTTTCGCGCCGAGCTCAGCGAGCGCTGCCAGTCGTCGCTCGTGAGCGAGTTGAAGACGGGCGCGCTCTTCCGCGCCGGGGAGGGCGCGGCCTTGGATGCAGGTGATTTGGCCGGTGAAGGGGTCGGCTGTTTGCATGAGTCGTCCGCTGACATGAGCGGAAAGTCGGCGGAGTAGAACGGAAACGCAAAGGGGATTTTTTACGGCGAAACTTTTCCTGAAAACTACTCTGGAAGTCAGGGGAGGCGCGGGACGGCGCGGAAAGGCTTGCTGCCGGAAGGGAAGTGGCCGGAAGTGCGTGGTTTATTATGGTTACCGCTGCTGACCTCCACGTCGCATTGGAGCGCGAGTACGGTTCCCGCCTAGAGCCGGCGGGTTTTCGATTTATGGGACGGGACACATGGGTACGAGCCACGAAGCTGCCGATCCGTGAATTGGTCACGATTCACGCATTGAAAGGGGGTGGATATGCGCCGGGCTGGGGCTTGTCTTGCGGTTTGGCGCCCGTCTCAAAGGGCAAGGCGTTCCGGCACCAGAGTACGGATAAAAATGCAGCGATGGATCTCAATTTATCGTTCGGCACGGATTTACTCGCGGGACCCCGCGTAACTTTCATTGCCGGCTACACGACGGTGGTTCCAGTGGACGCGATTCGGCGGAGTGCGGAGTTTTTCCTGCCAAGGGCGATGGTGGATTTTGACCGAGTACGGACATTGCCCGATTTCTGCACGGTGTATCATCAATGTGAGGCAAAATTTCAGGACTTTAGGATATGGGCCCAACACGATATCGTCGGCAGCTTTATCTCGATTCTGCAGGGCCGGCAGGCGGAGGGCATCGAGCGGCTGCACGAGCTTTGTGCCCGTCGCGGCTTGTCTTTCGACGATCCGGTCCTCGCCGAATGTATTCGCCGCGCGGAGGCTAGGGCCGCGAGCGGGGAGGCCTGAGACCCCGGCTCTGTTGATATCGGAAAAGTAAGGGAATTTCGGATACGGGAAGACGGCTTATTTCAAAGTTACTTTTGGCCGCAAGCGGCTGGGCTTTCGGCGAAAGTATGCTGCCGACACTTTTATCTACAGTCCCGCCAGCAGGCCGCCGTCGATGTGGATGAGCTGGCCGTTGACGAAGTTGGAGGCGGCGGAGGCGAGGAAGACGGTGGCGCCGACGAGTTCCTCGGGCTGGCCCCAGCGGCCGGCGGGGGTGCGTTTGCAGATCCAGGCGTTGAACTCGGGGTTGGCGACGAGGCCTTGGGTCATCTCGGTCACGATGTAGCCGGGGCCGATGGCGTTGCACTGGAGGCCGTGCGGGGCCCACTCGACGGCCATGGCGCGCGTGAGCATTTTGAGGCCGCCCTTGGCGGCGGCGTAGTTGCCGATGGAGGGGCGGCTGACCTCGGTCATGAGCGAGCAGGTATTAATAATCTTGCCGGAGCGGCGGGCGACCATGCGGCACGCGACGGCCCGGCCGACGACGAAGGCGCTGGTGAGATTGGTGTCGATGACTTCGCGCCACTGCTGGTCGGTCATCTCGAGGAGCGGGGCGCGGCGGTGGATGCCGGCGTTGTTGAGGAGGATGTCGAGCGGGGCGAAGTCGGCCTCGAGGCGTGAGACCTCGCGCTCGACGGCGGCGCCATCGTTGACGTCGAAGGCGGCGGTGGTGACGCGCGCGCCGGGGACGTCGCGGCGGAGTTGGTCGGCGGCGGCGGCGAGTTTGTCGGGGCTGCGGCCATTCAGCACGACGGCGGCACCGGCCTCCGCGAGACCGCGCGCGAGGGCCTGGCCGATGCCCTGGCTGGAGCCGGTGATGAGAGCGGTGCGACCGGCGAGGGAGAAGAGGGAGTTAGTGGCTGCCATGGGGTGAAAGGAGAATAGCGAGGGAGAGTTTGCCCACGGAACACACCGAACACACGGAAGAATCGAGCCCCGGAGAATTTTTACCGAACAGAACGATGAGAACGAAGGGCGCGCGGTGGGAGAGGGGGGGGAGATCGGGGCTTGAGGGGTGAATTATTTTGAACCGGAAGATCGGGAAGGAGGGGAAGCATGAAAAGCCGTCTGCGACGGAGGCGTGGCCTTCCGGTCGCCGTCGGGCTTTCTGTTAGTTTTTAGCGGTCGAGAGCAGTTGGGTGGAGACCGGGGAAATTTGCGCAGGCTTGAATTTCTGGGCGGGCGCGGTGGGATGCGCGGGTGTTTACGACGTTGCGGCGGGCGGAGTATGCGGAGCTGATCGGGCTGTATGGCCTGCTGGGGGCGGCGCTGGGCGTGTGGACGGTGCCGTTGAGCGCGGTGCTGGAGGCGCATGGGCTGGGGGCGATCCGGCCGTATGCGTACGCGGCTTCGGGGCTGGCGGCGTTTGTTTCGCCGCTGGTGTTTGGGGCGATGGCGGACCGGCATGCCTCGCCCGTGAAAGTGCTGCGTTGGCTCTCGTTTGCGACAGCGGTCAACATGGCGGCGCCGCCACGGCGATTCAGTTGGGCGCGGGCAAAGGCGTCGTGCTCGGGTTCATTTTATTACACGCGCTGTGCTCGTCGCCGATGTGGAGCATGGCCTCGACGATTGTCTTTGCGCGGCTGAGCGATGCGAAAAAAGAGTTCGGGCCGATTCGCGCGATGGCGACGCTCGGCTGGATGGCGGGCTGCGTGCTCGTGAGTGTGGCGGGCGCGGATCAGTCGACGCTCGCGTGCTACGGCGGCGCGGCGCTGTGGCTGGCGGTGAGCATCTTCACCTGCTGGCTGCCGGCGATGGAAGCCCCCAAGGCCGCGGTGGGACTCACGTGGGCGCAGCGCTTTGGCGTCGATGCGCTGACGCTGCTCCGCAATCGTGACACGCGCGCGGTGTATCTCGCCGTTTCGCTCTTCACGATTCCGCTGGCGGCCTTTTATCCTTACTCGCCACTCCACCTCCACGAAAAGGGGCTAGTGCACGTCTCGGCGTGGATGAGCCTCGGGCAGGTGACGGAGTTAGTCGCGATGCTGTCGCTGGGGATGATGTTGAATCGCTGGCGCTTGAAGTGGTTGATCGCCGCCGGGCTGGGCTTCGGCGTGTTGCGCTTCGCGCTCTGCGCGCTCGATACGCGCTGGGGGGTGGTGGCGGGGGTGGCGCTGCACGGGGCGTCGTACACGCTCGTGATTATCACGGCGCAGGTGTACCTCGACCAACGTGTCGACCCGGCTTGGCGCGCGCGAGCTCAGGCGCTCATGACACTTTTCAGCAGCGGTGTCGGCAGCATGCTCGGTTACCTCGGGTCGGGCGCGTGGTTTGCGGCCAACCAAGTCGGTGGGCAGCCGCGCTGGCCGACTTTCTGGGGCGGGCTGTCGGCGGCGATGGGGGCGATCCTCGTTTTCTTTGTCGCGACTTATCGCGGGCGCGGGCCGCGCAGTGGGAGTGGCGGTAGTGCAGTAGCGGAGTAGTGGAGGAACGGAGTAGCGGAGTGAGGCCTGAATCTCGTTAAGCGCAAAGACGCGAAGGCGCGAAGGTCGGAGCGAAGTCAGGAAGGGGAGAATTAAACAGGAAGGCCGGGAAGAGCGGGAAGCCGGAGGAGTTGATGCAGATTTCTCTGTGGCTCTGTGTCTTTGTGGTTCAACTCGGCTGCTCTGGGGTCAGAAGTTAACCACTGAGACACAGAGGTACAAAGAAGACTGCGAAGAGCCTTCAGCGTTCGCGTGTCTTCGCGAACTTCGCGGTTAAAAAAATCGAAACCGCGCTTACTCCGGGAGCGGTTTGCCCTTTGTCTCGGGGGCGAACCAGATGACGATCAGGCCGGCGATGTAGATGAGGGTGATGACGGCACCGGCCTTGGCGTAGCTGCCGTCGAAGCTCTGCATCAACGAGCCCATCTGGAGCGCGCCGACGGCGGCGAGGATGCGGCCGGCGTTGTACGAGAGGCCTTGACCGGTGGCGCGGACGCGCGTGGGGAAGAGCTCGGGCAGGTAGAGCGGCAGCCAGCCGTAGAAGGCGGCCGTGAGCGCGCCCACCAAGAAGGTCAGCACGAGGAAGACAGGGCCGTAGGAGTCGATGGCGCGAAACAGAATCCCACACGTGATGAGCGAGCCGAGGCTGAGGAGGAAGTACGCCATGCGGCGCGTGATGAAGCGGCCGATGTAGGCGCCGAGCAGGCAGCCGACGACAGCGCCGATGCCGGAGGACATGCCGGTCCAGCCCTTGGCGGTGGGGTCGGCGGCCCCGGCCATTTTGTCGGCCCACAGCGGGAGCCATTGCACGGAGCCCCAAGTGCCGATGAGCGCGATGGACGAAAGCGCGGTGGCCATGAGGGTGACCTTGATCAGCTTGGGGCCGAAGATTTCGGCGAGGGGGTTGACCTTGGTGGGGCTCGCTTTCACGGCGGCGTGCCACTTTTCCGACTCGGGGACGAAGAGGCGCACCACGAAGGTGAGCAGGGCGGGAGCGGCCCCGATGAGGGCGACCCAGCGCCAGGAATCGATGGTGACCTTGAAGAAAATCGCAAAGACCGCGATCAGGGCGAAGCCGACATTGGCGGCGGCGCCGATGATGCCGGCCATGAGCGGACGGTGTTTTTCCGGCCAGACTTCCATGACGAGCGCGATGCCGAGCGACCACTCGCCGCCCATGCCGAGCGCGGCGACGAAGCGCGAGGCGCAGAGGTGCCACGGCTCCCGGGCGAAGTAGATGAGGCCCGTGAAGACCGAGTAGACGAGAATGCTTGCCGCCATCGCGCGGACGCGGCCGATCCTGTCGCCGAGCCAGCCGAAGACCACGCCGCCACCCGCTGCACCGAGAAGAAACGCCGCGGTGGCGTAGCCCATCCATTGCGCGACGAAGGCGTCGTTGAGCGTGAGCCCGTGCGCCGTCTGCATCTGGAGGAGGGCGGGACGCGCGATGAGCGGGAAAAGGCCCATCTCCATACCGTCGAACATCCAGCCAAGAAACGCGGCGGCGAGGACGGCGCCGAGGCGCGTGTTGCTAGTGGTCGAGGTCGGGGACGACATAGGCGAGGGGAAAAGAGAGGATGAACCGAGGGCTAAAGGGTGGGGGAGACCAAAAGCGGGAGGAAAGCAGATTTACGGTGGACGTTGCCTGCGGCGAGGGCGGATTTTGGGAAGAAGAAAAAAGCCGGCGGATTCTACGGGAAGCAACGGAGCAATCGGAGACGGGAGCGCCATCGCCGGGGGGAAGCCGGTTTTGATCTTTCTCTTTCCTCTTTATCTTAATCTTTCTCTCGGTCGGCTGCTTTCTTCCTGACGAAAGATTAAGATAAAGAAGAAAGAGAAAGAGGGCGGGAGGCTGGCGTGAGAGGCGTGCGCTGCTGCGTTACTCGCGATTAGAGCGGATCTAGCCGGGGGGTGGCGGGGGTGGCGTAGCCCTGCCAGTACGCCTCGAGAAGGGCGCGGTCGGGCGGGCCGTCGGCGACGATGAAGCGGAAGCGGGCGACGTAGGGCGTGCCGGGCTCGATGCGGAATTCGCCCTGGGCCTGCGGGACGAAGCTGAAGTACGGCATGTCGGGGTGGAGGCGCACGGTCTGGGGCGAGCGGAAATTGGACGGGTGGCCGAGGGTGGCGGTGCCGGCAAAGGCGCCGTCTTTAAGTGGACCGCCGATAAAGCACCAGCGGGCGCGGGTGTTGTTGTCCTTGATGCGATCGGTGCCGCCCTCGGAGGTGAGGAAGCGGGCGGCGTCCCCCTTGCCGTTCCACGCCCACGCGGCGCGGAAGCCGAAGCCGCCGTAGTGGTACTGGGGGAGGATCAGCGGATCGTTCGTGGCGCAGGTCTGCGTGGTGACGAGGTCAAACATCCGCACGGGGCGCGCGGTGCCGCTGAGATCGTAGAGGGTGACGAGCCACGTCTCATTGAGCGCGGTGACGGGTGTAGGGGCGGAGAGGTCGACCATCTTGAGCTTGGCCTCGAAGCCGCCGTGCACCGGGCCGTTCCACGTGCGATCGAGCGAGACGAATTCCTCGGCGCCGGTCTTGGCCTGCATATTCCAGAAGTCGGGCGAGCGACCTTGGAAGCTCGTCTTGGTCCATGGCGTCCAGATGCCGTGGTGGTGCGGATGGTTGCTTGGGTAATCGTCGGTGACGAGCTGGCCCGTCGGCGAGAAGACGGGGTGGATGTAGCCGGCGCGCAGGTATTCCGGCTTGATGTCATCGCGCGGCACAGCGGCACGATTCAGGTGGTAGTAAAACACGGGCTGCCCGCTGACGGTGAGCTTGAGGTCGCCCTGTTCCTCGGCGACGGCGACGCCCTCGCGCGGCACGCCGGCACCGGAGCTGAGGGTAAAGGTGAGGGTCTCGCGCGCGCGTTGCGTGCCCACCACGAAACGCGACGTGCCGTCGGCGTCGGTTTGCAACGAGAGCTGGCGGCCGTGGGTGTCGCGAAGGATGGCGGACTTGGGCGCGTCGGCCGGGAGCTTGAACTCGATTACCTGCCCGGCGCGGTCGACCTCGGTCGGCGGGAGGGTGACGCGGTAATTTTTAGCGCGAGCGGGCGGGATCGCGGTGGCGCAGACGAGCGCGAGGGTGAGGAGGCGAAGGGCGGGGGAAAGGGTGGAGCGCATGGCGATGCGGAGGCGGGAGAGACGCGTAGAAAGGGAGACGCGGGGACGGGGAGATGGGAAAACAGACGACAGAGAGCAGAGGACAGGAGACAGGCGACAGGTCGGAGAAGGCGGGGGCGCGGAGATTTTGGGATTAAGAAGTCATACGCGGATGGGGTGCGCAAGCTTGGCGGGCGAGGCAGGGGTGCGGGCAAGGGCGACGCAGGGCGACGGAGGAAGGGTTGTTATAGCGTTATTATAGAAACGAGAGGCGGCGGCTGGGGTAAATGCCGCTGAACTTTGGTTTCGACGCCACGAAGCTGGCCGGCATTGTGCTGCGCACGCACCCCATGCGCCTCGCGAGCATATTGCCCCGTGCCAGTGTCGATCCCGTGGCGGTGGCGTCGGCGCCCGACGGCACGTGGATCGAACTCGCCGGGCTGATCGGCCGGCCGACGCAGCGCATGAAACTCGCCCTGCCGTGGCTGATGGTGCATGGCAAAAATCTCGCGGAGCGCGCGGCGGCGTGGAGCGGGCCGCGGTATCGCGAAAGCGAGTTTGAGTTTTTGCCGCCGGTGGTGCGACCGCATGCGTTTCGGGATTTTTACGCGTTCGAATCGCACGCGAAAGTGCGCGCCAATGGGCACGGCGTGCCGGCGGCGTGGTATGAGACGCCGATGTTTTATTTTTCGAATCACAACAGCCTCGTCGGCCACAATGCGGCGGTGCCGCCGCCGTCGGGTTGTGCGGAGCTGGATTTCGAATTGGAACTCGGGGTGATCATCGGCCACGGCGGGCGGAATATAAAACCCGAACGCGCGTGGGAGCACATCATTGGCCTCTCGATTATAAATGATCTCACGGCGCGCGACATCCAGCGCAAGGAGCAAGCCGTGGGGCTCGGCCCGACGAAATCAAAAGACTTTGCGACCGCGGTGGGGCCGTGGCTCGTGACGCGCGAGGTGTTCGCCGATCGCATCGACGGCGAAAAACTCACCCTGGAAATGTCGGCGAAAGTGAACGGCCGGGCCGTCTCGCGCGGCAATGTGGGGACGCTTTATCACTCGATTCCCAAATTGATCGCGCAAGCATCACGCGACGCGGATTTATTTCCCGGCGATCTCATTGGCACGGGCACGGTGGGGACGGGGAGTATTTTAGACCTCGGGTCGGGGGCCGCAGGCGGATGGCTCAAGGCGGGGGATATGGTGGAGTTGGAGGTAGAACGGATCGGGACGCTGCGGACGCGAATTGCGAGGCGGGAACCGTGAAGTGGCCACGGAAGGGAAATGCGGAAGTGACGGACTCGTGGGGCCAAGGCAGTGGTCCACGGAATACACGGAACACATGGAAAAATCAGACAGGGAAGAAGTGGTGGGAGAATCGGGAGGGGTGGGGGCTGGTTATGGGAAAGGGATTAAGCGCAAAGACGCGAAGGCGCGAAGATCGGAGCGAAGAAGGGGATTGCGGCACTCGGGGGGCTGGGTGCGGTCGGTAGGAGGATGAAAACGGTGTGCTGGCTGCTGGCGGGTGTACTCTTGGTGGGGAGCGGATGCTCTTCGGCCTACTATGGCGCGATGGAAAAGATCGGCTTTGCGAAGCGCGATATCCTCGTGGATCGCGTCGACTCCGCGCAGAAGGCGCAGGAGTCGGCCAAGGAGCAGTTTGCCAGTGCGCTGGAGAAATTTTTGGCGGTGACGAAGGTCGATGGCGGCGATCTCCAGCGGAAATACGATCAGCTCAACCGCGAGTTTACTCGAAGCGAAGAGCGCGCGAAGGAAGTGCGCGATCGCATCGCGGCAGTGGACGATGTCTCGGAGGCGCTGTTTCGCGAATGGAAGCAGGAACTAAAGCAGTATTCCGATGCCTCGCTGCGGCGCGAGAGCGAGCGGCAGCTCGATGCCACGCGTCGACGCTACGATGATCTCATCCGGCTGATGCGGCGCGCGGCGGACCGGATGGAGCCGGTGCTGAGCACGTTTCGCGATCAGGTGCTGTTCTTAAAACATAATCTCAATGCGCGGGCCATCGCGTCACTCGATAGTACCTCGCGCTCGCTGGAATCGGATATCACGCGGCTGATCGCGGATATGGAAGCGTCGATTCGCGAGGCGGAGGCGTTTATCAAGGCGATGAAGAGCGGGGCGTGAAGAGGGTGAGGAGAGTAAGTGGACGGTGGCGTGAAACGAGGGCGGAAGCGGGACGTTTGGAGAAATCCGTTTTTTTGTCACAGAGGACACGGAGGGGCACAGAGAGCACGGAGGGATTTTAAGTTTTCGTGGCTGCGACGGGGTTCGTGGTAGCTGGACCCGATGCGAAATTTGCTCACGCGTTCGTACCTGCCCATTGTCGTTCTGAGGCGAGGAAATCCGCTGCGCCCCCGGAGCGGCGCTTTTCAAGCGCCGGGGTTTCAATTTTGCGGCTCCGTCTCCGGCGTTTGAAAACCGCAGCCTGCGGGGCTTACAAAGCCCCGCTCCCTTAAAGACCTTCCTTCTTGGCTCTGGTGACAGGCGTGCGGAGTTAAGGTGGATCAGTCGTTGGCGGGAAATAAAAACGAAGCGGGCCAGCGGCCCGCGCTCCCAGGGGCGACTCGGCGGGCGTGTTCATATGTAAATAAAAAAGGCGCGCCGGGGAGGCGCGCCTTTTGAAGGGGGAAGACTATTTCGCTTATTGCTCGGCGGTGATGTGCCGCAGGGCGCGGGGTTTGGAGTCGTCGTTGTTGCCGCCGCCGTTGCCGCCTTTGCCACCGCCGGGGCGCTGGCGGAGGGAGGCGAGGTATTCCACGACGTCGCGGATTTCCGACTTGGTGAGGATCGTGCCGTAGATCTCGGGCATGCCGCTCGGGGCGCTGTCGCGCTTGGCGATGTTATCCTTCTTCACCTCGACGAGCTTGTTGTCGGTGTTGCGGAGGGAGATGGTGTCGGCCGTCTCGCTGGCCACGATGCCGGCGGCGGAGCCACCGCTCTTCAGCGTGAGGACGATGGTGTCGAAGCCGGGTGCGATCTTGGCGTTGGGCTTCACGATGGACTCGAGCAGGTAGTTGCGGTCGTACTTGCTGCCGACGCCGAGGAGGTTGGGGCCGGCTTCGCCGCCGCTCTCGGTGCCGATCTTATGGCAACGCACGCAGGCGAGAACGGGCTGATTGTTGAAGATCTTCTGGCCGCGGTCGCGGTCGCCACCGGCGAGGGTGACTTCAAAGGCAGCGAGGGGATTGGTCTCGGTCTTCTTAGCGAGGACAGCCTCGCGGTCGGCGAGGAGCTTCATCACCTCGGGCTCGGTGCGGAGCGCGGCGGCGTTGAGCAGATCGAGCTGCACGGCGGGGGCGACCTTGCCGGCGGCAAGAGCATTGAGCTGTTCGATGATCGCGGTGGAGGCGCTCGGGTGCTTGAGCGTGCCAAGGGCCTTGAAGGCGGTCTTCTGCTCGGACGGCGTGCCGGTGGCGATCAGGTTGATGAGGATGGGCGCGGCGGAGTCGGGCGAGAGGCGCGCGGCGAGCGGCAACGTGACGGCGCGGACGGCGGCGGACTTGATGTCGCTGGCGAGCTTCACGGCCTCGGGGAGGCTCGGGTCTTTCAGCTTATCGAGGGCGCGGAGGGCGGCGGCGCGGTTTTCGGCCGGCTGCTTAGAGTCCTTGACGACGGCGAAGAGGGTCGCGGCGGCGCTCTTTAGCTCAAGGGTTTCGACGGCCTTAATCGTTGCGGCTTGGATCACGGTCGATGACTTCGCATCGAGGAGCGAGGCGAGGATCGGCGTGATGGCATTGACGGCGACAGAGGCGTCGCGGGTCTTTTCGGGCAGCGGGCGGAAGATGCCGACGACGCGGTCGCGCGCGGGCGGCGTGGGCCAGAGGGCGAGCTGCGTGATGGCCTCGGCGCGAAGTTTGTCGGAGGCCTTTTCATTGGTCGCGAACTGCGCGAGCGCGGCGGCGTTCTCGGGCTTGCCGAGGCGGAACTGCGCATTGAGCACGCGGTACATCACGCCCTCGTCGGCAATGGGCTTGGTGATGAGGGCGGCGAGCGCGGGATAGGCGGCGACGATGGGCGCATCGTTGATCGCGAGGGCGGCCTCGCGCGCGATGTAGGCATCGGAATCGTTGAGGAACTTGGCGACCTCGGCGCGGCCGAGGCGGCGGAAGGCGAGCAGCACCCCGAGGCGCGTGGAGCGGGATTCGGCGGACATGGCGGCCGTCATGGCGGTGACATTGTTGCCACCGACGAGGCCCATCACGAGGGCGTGGCGGAGGTATTCATCCTTGTCCTCATTGGCGGCGAGGGCGGCGAGGAGCGCGGGTGCGGCGGCGGCGTGCTTGTATTTGCCGAGCGACTGCGCGGCGAAGAACTTCACGCGGTTGTTCGGATCCTGCAGCGCGGCGACGAGGAGGTCGGCGATCTTGAGATCGTTGGCGAGGGTCACGACCGCGTCGCTCGCGGGCTTGGTCGGGTAGAGATTTCCGATGACCTTGATGGCTTGCGCACGGACTTCGGCGTCGGAGTCGCGGGCGAGTTTTACGAGCGCCTGGTGAACGGGCAGCGAGTTGGCCTTCGCGTCCTGCGCGGCGAGCTGGCCGAGGCCCCAAATGGCGTGGATGCGGGAGTAGGGCGCGCCATCGGTCTTGTTGGCTGCGGCGGTGAGCGGGGCGAGGCTGGCGGTGCCGCGCTCGGCAAAGGTGAACTGCGCTTCCTGGCGCACGCGCTGATCGGGGTGGCCGAGGAGCTTGGCGAGATCGTCGAAGGAATCCTTGGTCCAGTCGTGCGCGATGAGCTTTTGGGTCTCGAGGATGATCGGGTCTTTCTCGTGGGCCGGATCGGAAATGGCGTAGATGCGGCCGCGCTTGGACTTGGGCCAACCGTCAGCCCAATCGGAGGTGTAGAGACGGCCATCGGGGCCGAACTTCACATCGGTGGGTAAGGCGGACGTCAGGAACGGCTTGGCGTCGGCAATGGCGTACCCGGAGCCCTTGGGCTTCACATTGTACGTGTAGATGCCGCTGCGGGCGACGGCGCCCTTGAAGTGGGTGATGAAGAGCGAGCCCTTGTAAGAATCGTTCAGGCCGGTGCCGGGATAGTAGGCGATGCCGGAGGGGCCGTCCTCGATATTGCAGATGGGGGAGAGGAGGTAGGCGGCGGTATCCTTGTTGCGCGGCTGCCAGAGCTTGTCGGCGAGCCACGGGGTGTCGCGGTCGAGGGGCGGATGCTGATAACCGACGCGCCAGCCGCTGTCGCCATTCTCGACGACATGGACGAGGCGCTCTTCGTCGCCCTTGTCGCAATCGTTGTCACCGGTGAGGAGGTCGCCGTTTTCGGTGAAGGCGAGGGACTGCGGATTGCGCAGGCCGTAGGCGAAGACCTCGAGCTGCGTGCCATCAGGATTGCAGCGGTAGACGGCGCCGAAGTCGGGCGTGTCGGCCACGGAGCCATCGGGGCCCTTGGCGTGCGCGCCGCGGTCGCCGTTGGAGAAGTAGAGCTTGCCGTCCGGGCCCATTGCGAGGCCGTGGAGATCGTGGCCGGTGAAATTGAAACGCACGCCGTAGCCGCGGCTGATTTCCTTGCGCGTCTCGGCCTTCTGCGCGCCGGAGAATTTCCAGACGCTCGGGATATTGGTGAAGTAGACACTGCCGCGCCGCGCGAGCACGCCGGAGGCGATGCCATCGAGCGGGGAGTTGAAACCCTCGGCATAGAGCGAAGACTTGGTGGCGACGCCGGTATGGTCGCTATCTTCGAGTAGACGGACGCGCTCGCTCTCGATAGAAAGCTCTTTGACGCCATCGGCGCCGAAGTGCTTCAGGATCGCGGCGGATTGGTCCTCGATCGTGCGGTTGGCCAGCTCGTCCTCGAGGGTCCACATGTAGTCGCGGATATCGAGCACGCTGGAGCGGTAGCGGTAAGTCTCGGCGACGAAGATGCGGCCCTTTTCGTCGAAGTTAAACGCGACCGGATTGGCCAGCATGGGCTCGGCGGCCCAGAGGGAAATCTTGAGGCCGGCGGGGACCTTCATGCGCTTGATGGCCTGCTCGCCCTCGGAGGAGGCGGGAGCGATCTCGGCCTCGGCCTTGCGGGAACCGATGTCCTTGATCTTGCCGGAGGTGGCTTTGGGGTCGGCGGTTTCATCCTCCTCGATTTCGACGGCGCGGGCCGTGGAGGAGAAGGCGAGGACAATGGCAGTCGCGAGTGCGGCGGCCCGGAGGGTGAGGGTGCGGCTCATGGAAAAGGGGGAAGGGGACGTGAAATCTAAAGGACAGACGAGGCGTGGCAAGCGGCGTTGCGGTTAAAAACACCGCAAAGCGGCCTGACACGTTGAACCGTTCTTTGAGAAAGGGCTACGTCCATCCTATCCCCTTTTCGGGGGAAGCGCCTGTGGGGCAAAGCACCAAGGACCAAGCTCCAGAAAAAATCGGAAAAGAATCCTAAAACTCCCGCCGTTTTGTCCCCTTTGGCTTGAAGCTTTTCTAGAGCTTGGAGTTTGGTCCTTGGTCCTTCTAGTGGGCTTTGGCCTTCCCGATTTACTATCCGGTACCTCAGAAACTCACACTCGCGCTCAGCCGATACGTCCGCCCGACCTGCCAGGTGGCGCCGTAGAAATCGTCGTCGTTGGCGAGGTTGGAGACGTTGAGCTGGAAGTTCGTATTGAAGCGGTCGATCTTCCGGCGGTAGCCGACATTGAAGTCGAAGAGGTAGTGCGAAGGCACCACGCGGCGGTCGATGGTGATATCGCCGGTGGTCGTGCTGACTGTGATCAACTCCGCCTCACGGGTGCCGAGGTACTTGGCGCCCACCATCGCCCACATGTTCTTGAGCGGGCCGCGGTCGACCTCGTAGCGGATGAAGCCGCTGCCGGTGTATTTCGAGATATCAGTGGAGGGCTTGCCGAGGTAGCGGCTGGAGCTGCCGCCGGCGGCGACGAAGCGCTGCTGCGCGGCGAGGCGCGTGGGATCGGGATTCGCCGGGGTGGCAAAGGGCTCGATGGACGAGATTTGCACGTCGTTTTCAGAGATACCGACGTTGAAGCGCAGATTGCGGAGCGGGATGTAGTCGACCTTGAAATCGAAGCCCTTGGAGTCGCTGTTTGTATTCACGAAGGCGCTGAACCCGGAGCCGTTGGCAGTGCCGGAGGGCGAGACCAGCAGGTTTTGAATCGCGGCACCGAAGCTCACGGGGCGGTCGGTGTCCTTGAGCTTGAAGGCCACGACGTTGACCAGGAGCTTGCTCTTGAAGAGGTCGAAGCGCACGCCGGCCTCGGTGTTTTGGACGCGGGCGGCGGTGAGCGGCTTGCCGTTGCCGTCGTAGCCGGAGTAGGCCGGGCCGGGATCGAGCGCGCTCATGGAATTGGCGTAGAGGCGGATCCAATCGACGGGCAGCCAGATCGCGGTGAGGCTTGGCGCGGTGTTCTTGACCGGCTCGGGGCGGCGAACGCCATTGGGCGTGCCGCTCGGGCTGCCGGCGGGCGCGGGGCCGGTCCAGAGGTATTTGCCGGTGGCATCGTACACGATGCCGGCGCGGTCATTACGCGTGTCGAAGAAACCGAGGATCGTCTGGAAGCGGTCCTTGAAGAAACTGCTCTGGAGATTCGCGTAGAGATTGCGGTCCCAAAAGTAGGAAGTCGTGTAAGACGCGGCCGTGCCGGGGACGGCCTCGGGGCCTTGCGGGTATTGGTTAAAGGCGGCGTAGTTCCATCGCTGCACGCTGGTGAAATCGCGCGTATCGCGGAAGCGGGCGAGGATCGCATCGGCGGGCAGGGCCTCCCAGCGCTGCGTGATCGCATCGTTGGGGGCGCCGGTGTTGCCATAGTAGTAATTCGTGTTGGCGGCGTTGTTGCCCGAGGTCAGCGGGCCGTAGCTGATGCCTGTGATCAGGCGATGCTTCACCGCGCCGGTGTCGAACGCGTAGTAGAGCTCGCTCTTCCAGGTGGGGCGGACGGTACGCGACGAATTGACGATGTTGTTGGGGCGAATGTCGAGGAGCTGCGGCTGGGCGGTGCCCGCGGAGGGGCGGAGCAGGGCGAGGAAACGCGGGTCGGTGCGAATCTTGAGCGGGATGGAGGAGTCGTTGGCATTGCGCAGCGCGATGTTGAAACTGCGCTCGCGCACATTCAGGTCTTCGGCGCTGTAGCCGCCCCACCACTGGAGATTGTCGGTGAAGCGATGATCGAGGCGAAAGGTGCGGACATAGTCGCGCTCCTTGCGGAAAGTATCGGGGCCCTCGAAACGAAAGTCGCGCTGGTTGGGCGTCGTGAGCACGCGCGCGGTGCCGGGGCGGCCGGCGATGAGCGTGCCGTAGGGCTGGCCATTGGGCGCGAGGGTATTGTCGGTCAGGAAGAAGCCGCGGATGTTGTCGCGGAAATTGTAGCGCGATTCCATCGAGGCGAGAAACGAGGTCTTGGGCCCGAGCTTCATCGTGAGCGCGGGGACGAAGGTGAACGTATTCGTCTTATAGTACATGGCCGAGCTCTCGTTGCTCGTGTACGACATGGGCAGCGCGAAGCCGAAGCGCTTTTCCTTGTCCAGCGGAGTGGACATCAGCACTTCGATGCGGCGGAGATTGTAGGAGCCGATGGAAGTTCCGGCGCGATAGATGGGGCGGTCGCCTGCGGTGACGCTGGAAACATTAACAATGCCGCCTGTCGCACCTTGGCCGTAGAGCGCGCCGCCCGGGCCCTTGATAATGTCGGCGCGGGAAATCGTGATCGGGTCGGTGGGGACGAAGCGACGGAAACCATCCTTCGAGGTCGCGGCGGCGATGCCGCGGATGAGGAGCGTGCTGTTTTCGGGATTGTCGCGCGACCCGCCGACGCCGCCGGCGGTGGTGTCGAGTTGGATGCCGCTCACGTATTCCAGTGCATCGCGCAGATCGAAGGCGCCGATATCGCGCATGAACGCGGGCGTGAGCACCTCGATGTTCATGGGGAGGTCCTTGATCGGCGTATTGTAGCGGGTGCCCGTGGTGGTGTTGGCGGCGCGATACTCGTCGTCGTTTTCGGCGGAGACTTGGAAAACATTGAGCTGCACGACCTCTTGGTTGGAAACCGAAGTCTTTGCGGTCGCGGCCGGTGTGGCCGCCGTCGAGGCGGCTGGGGCCGTCTGGGCAGAGAGGTGCGAGGCGGCGGGAAGCGCGGCCACAAGGGCCAGCAAAGTCAAGCGGGGCGAATTCATAGGCAGGGGCAAGGGTAGGTTCGGTCGGTGGACGAACGCGGGGTAGGCGTGGGGTAACGGCACGAAGAACAGGCTCGCGCGCCGCCGCGAGGGGTTTATCGTTTTAATCGTAAAGTGAAACGCGCGATCAAACCCTCGATGAAGCACGTCGCGCAGGCCGCGGGCGTCTCCGTGATGACCGTCTCGCTGGCGCTGCGGCGCGACCCCAGCATCCCGGCTGCCACCCGCGACCGCGTGCTCGGCGTGGCCGCGAAGATCGGCTACCGCCGCAATCCCCTCGTCGCCGCGCTCATGGCCAACCTGCGCGGCCTGCATCCCAGTGGGCGCGACGCCCATGTGATCGCCTACGTCGAGAGCTATCCGCTCACGGCCACGCTGCAGCAGACCGGCTCGCTCCGGCGTTTTCGCGAAGGTGCGGTGGCGGGCGCGGCCCGCCATGGGTATCGCTTGCAGGTCTTCCGCCTCGGTGAGACCGGCTTGAGCGAGAAGCGACTGGAGCAGGTGCTCACGGCGCGCGGGATTCGCGGCGTGGTCTTTGCGCCCTTTCCCAAAACCGGCTCGGCGCTGACGCTGCCGTGGGAAAACCACGCGCTCGCGGCCCTGGGATTTTCGCTCGCGAAGCCGCCGATGCACCGCGCGGTGAATCACCAGGTCCATTCGATCCGCCTCGCGATTGCGAAGTTGCTTGAGCTTGGCTACCGCCGCGTCGGCCTCGTGCTCAGCCGGCACGAAGATGCCCGGGTGGAGCGCAACTGGCTCTCCTCAGTCCTCCTGGCCCAGCATGAAAACGCCGGCACCGATCGCAGCTTTCCGCTTTTCTTCGAAGAACGCATCGAGCGCCGGCCGTTGCGGGTGTGGCTGCGCCAACATCGCCCCGACGTCGTGGTCAGCACCGAGGAAGGCGTGCCGGCGATGATCGGCCGTGGACGGCGCATCGGCTTCGCCCACATGCACCTCACACCCGAGCAGGAGGGCAGCAGTGGCATCGACCAAAACAATGAACGCGTCGGCGCCGCGGCGGTGGATCTCGTCGTAGAGCAATTGCACGCCAACCAATTCGGCTTCCCGGAAAATCCCAAGACCGTGCTCATCGAGGGTCGCTGGGTGGCGGGGACGACGGCGACGGGGCCGAGGCAGCCTGCGCGGTTGCCTAAGAGTCGAGCCTAGGCGGCGGGGTGACGGCGAATTCTGCGCGCCCTCTTCATGGGTCCCGAATGCGGGCATAGTTTTCACGGTCGCCCTCCCAACGCCGCCCGGAGGTCGCCTTCCACCTCAAGTATTATGGGATAGCTAACGCTTAAAACCGACGCGCCCACACTGTTCGCTTTCCTTTTCTGCTGCGGGTCGCACGCTGGCCGGAGAATGGCGCACGCCGAAGCAGCGACCCCGCTTACCGAGATTTCCACCCCACCTGCGGGATTTCGTCCCGGCACGATTCGCGGGCGCGCGGGCTTTTTTCGCTCGGGGCAGGATGAGGCCGGGCGCTGGTGGCTGATCGACGCGGAGGGGCGGGCGTTTTTTTGCCGGGCCGTGCATGGGGTGCGGGCGGCGGCGGTGCCCGTGGATGAGACGGTCGTGGGTCGCGCGGAGACCGCCGGGCCCTATGCGCCGGGCGACGACGCGGCGGCACGGCTGCGGCGCTGGGGCTTTAATGCCGTGGGCGTGGGCGGGGATGGTACGGGCCGCGACGATGGGCTGGCCTTCATGGCGAGCGTGGAGTTTTGCCGGGCAGGGGCGGCCATCCAAGCGCCCGGCATGCGCCTACCCGATGTGTTTGCGCCCGACTGGCCGCAGGTGGCGATGGCGTATGCCCACGAAGTTTGCCCGCCGCTTGCGGAAAATCGCGCGCTCATCGGCTGGGTGACGGATGACCGGCCGCTCTGGGGCGCGCACGACGGCACTCGCCCGGGCTTGCTGCAAGTGTGCCTGAGCCTCGAGCCTAGCTACGCGGCCTATCACGCGGCGTGGGAATTTGTCCTGGCGTTTTACGGTGGGAAGATCGATGCGCTTGCGCGGGCTTGGGGCGCGACGGTGACCAACAAGGAAATGGTGCGCATGTGGACGCGAGCGGAGCAGGCGCTCAAGACCCGCGGCTACCTGCGCGACGAGACGCGCTGGGAGCGGGAGTTTGCGCGGCGCTATTTCACCACGACCGCAGCGGCGGTCCGCGCGGCGGATCCGAATCATCTTGTTTTGGGCGGACGCTTTGCCGGCGCGGTCAGTGAAGCGGTGCGAGCCGAGTGCGTCTATCCGGCGGTCGACATCGCGTTTATCGAAGCCAATGATCTGATCGCTGCTGGTGCGGGCCAGCGCACGAATCTGGTCGGTCCCGTGCTCGCGGGGGATGTGTGCTGGGCGGAGGCGGGCTTTCGTGAGGCGGCGCGGGCGGTACGCGGGGCCAAGCGCTGGACGACACTGGAACTGATGCTCCGTCGGGGGCGCGCGCTCTTGGATCGCGCCGCGCGGCATCCCTCGGTCACAGGTTTGGTCTGGCGGCAGTGGCTCGATGACCCCGGCGAGCAGCCGCCTTTCGCTTGCGGCTTGGTGCATGCGAATGGCACTGAGGCGCGCGAACACACGGAATTGCTCGCGGCTTTCAACGCCCGCGCCGAGTCTCTTCGACGCGCATCCAATCGCGCCTCGCCTTCCCCATGAAAAAGACCCCTCTGCTTCTCATTCTCGTGATTGCCGCCGCGCTGCTGGGCGGCTGCGGCACATTGACGACGTCTCCGGGCGGCAATCCCAACCGCATGCTGAGCGGGATCGTGAGTTACAGCAGTAGCGACACCGGCCTGCCCCCGGATGCCGAAGTCGTGGTACGCCTGATCGATACGGCGGGCACGACACAGAGCCGCATCGCCGCGGCCAATAAAGACCTTCCCATCGTCAACCAGCCAAAGTTGCCTCCGACTCCCCAGCTCATCGCGGAGCAGATCATCAAAGCCCCGGCGCCCGGCCCGATTCCTTTTCGCCTCGAATACACGGCGAGCGACGATTTGCTGCGCCACGGCCTGAACCTCGAGGCGCGCATTTCCTACGGCGGCCGCGTGCGGATGCGCACGGTGAATTTCCGCGCCGTCACACTGGGCAATTCCACGGACATGCACGAAGTGCGGGTCGAGGCCGTGTCGCGCTGAGCGCGTATACCTTTCGGATGCCGGTGCAAGAATAGGACCCGGTTTTTTGTTTTGCGACCGCGGCCCTTTCCGCGCGTGCTGCGCGTCTTCGCGTTTCCACTCCGTCTTTCCTCATGAGCCTCACGATCTGGTGCAATGCCAAGTTTTCCGATGCCGACACGCAGCTCCTTGTCGAGGGCACGCGGGCGCACAAGCTGGTGTTTTCCGCCAACGCCTCCGCCTCGGTGCTCGTCGCGGGTCAGGCCGATCCCACGCTGGTCGGCGCCGATGTCGCTTTTGGCCAGCCCGATGCCACGCAGTGTCTCGCGCTGCCCAAGCTCCGCTGGGTGGAGGTGACGACCGCCGGCTACACGCGCTACGACACCCCGGAATTTCGGGAAGGCTTCAAGAACCGCGGATCCATTTTTTCCAACGTCTCACAAGTCTTCGCCGATCCCTGCGCGCAACATGTGATGGCGATGATGCTCGCGCTCGGCCGCCAGCTCCTGCCCTCGCACAAAGATCAAATCACCGATCACGCGTGGAACTACGCCCAGCGCCGCTATGATTCGCGGCTCCTCACCGGGCAGACGGTAGTGCTGCTGGGCTTCGGTGCCATCGGTCGCCGCCTCGCCGAGTTGCTTGCGCCTTTTGGCATGACGATCATCGCCGTGCGCCGTCAGGTGCGCAGTGAGCGTGGGGTCCGTGTGGTGCCGGAGGAATCGCTCAGCAGCGTGCTCGCGCAGGCCGATCACGTTGTGAACATCCTCCCGGACAACGCCAGCACCCGCAATTACGTCAACGCCCGCCGCCTCGCCTGCATGAAACCAAGCGCGCGTTTCTACAACGTGGGCCGCGGTACGACCGTCGACCAGAAGGCGCTGCTCGACGCTTTGAATACCGGTAAGCTCGCGCACGCATATCTCGATGTCTTCGAAATCGAGCCCTTGCCCGTCAACGACCCGCTCTGGACCGCGCCCAACTGCTGGGTGACGCCGCACACGGCCGGTGGCCGCCACGACCAAGACACGGCCATCGTGCAGCACTTCCTCGCCAACCTCGCCGCCTTTGAGCGCGGCGGGGAGATGGTGGATCGCGTGGTGTAGTGAGAACGTGGATACGGTGGCGTGCGGCTTGTGGGCTTTGGGACATTCGATCCATGAGTCTTGAAGCCGGTCCACTTTTCGACGGCGGTGGGAACGCGCCGCCCCGTTCGAGCCTCGCGCTGGTCCGTCATCAGACCAGCGCCTGTAAGTAGGCGGTCAGCTTGGCTGTCGCGGCGCCCTAATTTTTCACTGTGGCCAAAGCGATTTTAGCGAGGGCTTCGCGCGCCTGCGAACTAGAGGGATCGAGGCGGAGCACGGCTTCGTAGTGGGAGCGGGCTTCCCCCAGTTGGCCTTCGGCGAGCTGCAGGGAGGCGAGGTTGAGGCGGGCGTCGAGGTAGTCGGGCTTGGTGCGCACGGCGGCTTCGAACTGGGCGCGGGCCTCGGTGCGGCGGTTGGCTTGGAGCAAGATGATCCCGAGATTATTGGCAGCTTCGGCGGCAGCGGGATCGAGGCGGAGGGCGGCTTGGTAGTGGGTCGCGGCTTCGTCGAGGCGGCGGGAGAAGGCCAAGGCGTTGCCGAGGATGTAGTGGGTGTTGGCCGAATCGGACCGGAGCTGCAGCGAGCGTTGCAGGTGGGTGATGGCCTCGTCATGACGGCCGAGTTGGGAAAGCACGAAGCCGAGATTGCCGTGGGCATCGGCGGAGTCGGGTGAGAGTTGGAGCGCCTTCTCGTAGTGAGCGATGGCATCGCCTGTGCGGCCGGATTGGAAGAGAAGATTCGCAAGGCTATTGTGCGCGACGGCGAGGCTGGCGTTGAGACGCAGGGCTTCCTCAAGGTGCGGCACCGCCTCCTGCGGGCGGCCGGTGCGGATGAGGGCGTTGGCGAGATTGGTGTGGGCGTCGGCGCGCCACGGCTCGATTTTCAGCGCGGCTTCGTAGACGGCGACGGCTTCGGTGGGGCGATTGGCGCGGTCGAGCAGCGTGCCGAGATTATAGTGCGTTTCGGCCAGGGTCGGGTCGAGTTGGAGCGACGTTCGGTAGTGCTGGATCGCGGCGTCGTACTGCCCAGTATCGGTGAGCGCGGAAGCGAGGGAATTATGCGCGCGCCAGTTGGCGGGACGCTTTTGTGCGGTGTCGGTCCAGAGGCTGACGGCACTGCGGTAGGTATCGTTGCGTGCGTGGGTGGCGAGACCGAGGAGCAGCGCGAGGGTGGTGAGGATAGCGAAGGCGCGGCGCTGCAGGAAGTGAAAGGCGGTGAGCACGACGAGCGTGATGATCGCGGCGAGTGGCACGTAGACGCGATTCTCCGCGACCATCTGGCGGACGATCGGCACGATGCCCGACGTGGGGGCTAGGATGAGCAGAAACCACGCACCGAGAACTCCGTACCGCGGCCGGCGCCACAGCGCGTAAAGCGTGAGAGTAGCGAGTGCGAGCACTGCGATGAAGTACGGCCAAGTTGTGACTTGATCGATAACCTTGGGACCGTAGTCGAAGACGAGCGGGCTCGGCCACAGCGAGAGCCGCAGGTAGGTGAAGATCGCGTAGCCTCCGCCCAGCGTGTAGTCCCACCATTTGATCTTTGTGGCAAAGCCCACGCCGCGCGTTTCGAGTCCCATCATCAAGTAGGCGAGAAGCAGCCACGTCGCGGCGAGTGCGACGTAGAATTTCCACCGCTGCCGCCACGCAGCGGCGAAGCTGCCGGCGACAAAAGTGCGGTCATAGAGGAGCGCCAGCAGCGGGGCGGTGACCATCACTTCCTTGCTCGCCATGCCGAGTGCGCAGGCCGTCACGGAGAGTGTGAACCATAAGCGCGGGGCGCGGGCGTCGGTCGTCACGCTGCGGGCGAAGCAGTAGAGCGTGAGAAAATAGGCGAGCCCCATGAGCGATTCGGTGCGCTGGGAGATGTAGTTTACAGTGATCGATTGCACCGGATGCAGTGCCCACAGGCCGGCGATGGCGAGCGCGAGCCACGTAGCCCTAGGGCCAAAGCGCGCTTGGAGCGATGGCAGCAGCAACGTGCGCCGCACGAGCCCGAATAGGGCGAGCGCAGCCAAGGTGTGGATGAGGAGATTGCCCGCGTGGTAGCCCCAGACGGCGTCGCCACCGAGGGCGTAGTTGAGAGCGAGGGTGAGATTGGCGAGGGGGCGGCCACCCGTGCCAGCAGTGGCGGGTGGCGAGAGGACGGAACTCGGAGGCCAGAGGTGGCGGATGGAGGGATTTTCCGCGATCGAGGTTCCGTCGTCGAAGACGAAGGGGCCGGAAAAACTATTGGCGTACGCGAGCACGACGGCCGCCACGAGCAGCGCCGCTGACCGCCACACGGACCGCGCGGAAGCGGGCGCAGTGGCAACGGTGGAGCGAGGAGATGTCATGCGCAGTCGGACGATGAAGGCGGCCTGCGGCCAAGTTCCAGATTTTTTGCCGAAGATGGAGCGGCGAGGCGAAGAGGCGGAAGGTAGAAGTCGGCTACCGGGCAATGGACTATTTGGTGGCCCCACGTGCCACAATCCATCGCCTGCAAGCAGGCTCCCACCTCAGGACTTCGCCGGTTCTTCGGCGGGCTCCACCGTGATCGCGGTGGCGAGGGTGTGGCGGCCGCCGCCGGTGAAGAGGCCCTTGACCGGGCTGACGTCCGAGAAGTCGCGGCCGCGCGCCACGACGATGTGGCCGGTGGCGACGAAGCAGTTGTTGGTCGGATCGTAGTCGACCCACCCGGTGCCGGGAATGAAGACGGACACCCAGGCGTGCGAGGCATCGGCGCCGCGCAGGCGAGGTTTGCCGGGCGGGGGCGTCGTCAGGAGATAGCCGCTTACATAGGCGGCGGGGAGACCGTGCTGCCGCACGCAACTGATGAAGAGATGGGCGAAGTCCTGACAGACGCCGCGCTTGTGTTCGAGCACCTCGGCGATGGGCGTGGAGATGGTCGTAGCCTTGGAATCGAAGGTGAACTTCTCGCTGAAGCGGACGCCGAGCGCGGCGAGCCATTGCAGCGACGGTGGATCATCCGCGTCGAGCCCGGCGGCCCACTCGCGGGCGGCGGGGAGAAGGGGGATTTTGGGCGACTCGTGGAGGAATTGTTCGAGCGCGAATTCGGAGCCGTCCGCGATGGCGGCGGCGACTTGCGTTCGCGCGGCGGAGAGCGAAGGCGTGAGGCCGGGCATCGGCAGCACGGGTTCGTCGCGGCGCACCACGCTGCGGCTCGTGATCGAGAGTTCGATGTGCGGCTCGCGGAGCGTGAAGAGGTGGTGCTTGTTGCCGAAGATATCGGGGCGCGTCGTGAGGTCGACGGGATGGGGGCGGATTTCGAGCTCGAAGGTATTGCAGTGCTGCACCGCCTCGTGGCGCGGCTGCAGGTGCAACGACTGCCAGGCGGCGGTGGCCGAGGAGTTGTGGCGGTAGCGCGTGTGGTGCGTGACGCGGTAGGTCGGCATGGCGGGTGCGGCTTACTGCGGCGGCTCCGTGTGGATGAAGTACACCTGCGTGACCCGGTCGCTGATCTCCGCGAGCGTGGAGGAGGCCTCGTTCAGGAAGCCGTTGATCTGCGCGGGCGTGGCGGCGAGCGCGGTGGCATCGAGCAGGCGGACGCGGCTTACGAGACGGAAGGCGGTGGCGCGCAGCGCGGCGACTGAACGCGGCGCGAGATCCTCGGGGAGCGCCGTGAGATGCTCGTTGAGGTGATCGGCGATCCAGCGGAGACCGCGGGGATTTTCCGCCGCGGCGAAAAGCCACGAAAGGACGGAGGCGGGCTGGAAAGCGCCATGATACGTCGAGCGGTAGCTGAAAAGCGAGTCCGCGAAATGCAGCAGCGTCTGCATGCGAAACTCCGTGGGCGTGCCGCGACCTAGCAGGTGGCGGGCGAGGAAGATCAGTTGCTGCCCGCGCTCAAGGTGGCGTCCCAACATGAGGAAGCGCCACGCGGTGTCGTGTGCGAGCGTCTCGTTGGCGATGGTCTCGAGCGCTGTGAGATGGGGCGTGAGGTCCGAAGGCTCGGGTGGCTCGGGGGACTCGAGGGCGGCGCGAAGATGGCGCAGGCTGCGCCAGGCCTCAGGGGGTAGGCGGACTTTGGCCTGGTCGAGATTGCGGACGAGGCTCGATAGATTCGAAGCGAGGCTGGCGGGCAGCGCGGGATCATCGAGCGAGTCATTCAGCAGGGCGTCGAGTTGCTCCAGCGAAGCGGAAGGAGGGATTCGCGTCCCGAGAGATTCGAGGAGGAGGCGCAGCGCGGCATCGGCGACGGCGGGATCGAGGGCGGCGATCTCGTCGCGCAACAGCGGGTCGAGTTTTTCGAAGAGCTTGGTGAGCTGCGAGGTGCGCTCGAGGTAGCGGCCGAGCCAGAAAAGATTGTCGGCGAGACGGCTCGGGGTGTCGTTGGGGCGGTAGACGATGTCGGCGAGCGCACTGGCGGGCGGGACTGGCGTGGGCTTGCCGGCATGGAGGACCCACGTGTCCTTCGTGACGCCGCCGTGTTGGAGGGTCACGAGGGCGTCGTCGCCGCCGGGATGAAAACGCGTGAGGCCGCCGGGCATGACGCGGTACTCGCCATCTTCCCACGCGACGAAGAGTCGCAGCACAAACGGCGCGGGCTTCAGTGTACCGTCGATCCAGGCCGGCGTGGTCCCGAGGTGGACGCGTTCTTGGCCACAGTAGGCCCACGGGCGGGCGCTGATTTCCTTCGCGAGCGATGCGCGCTCTTCCTCGCCGAGGAATTGGCTGAAGCGGGTGGTCGAAAGGCCGGGCTCGCGAAAGGTCGGCTTGATCACCAGCGAATCGAAATTCTCCAGCACGTAGTCGTGCGCCTCGCGTTGACCGCACCACCAGGTCGCAACGCTCGGCAGACTCATTTCTTCATGGAGCACCTCGCGACAAAGCGAAGGGAGAAACGCCAAGAGCGCGGTGGTCTCGAGCGCCCCGCTGCCGAGCTGATTGGCCAAGGCGACGCGTCCGCCGTGCGCGGCGTGAACGAGGCCCGGCACGCCCAGTAGCGAGTGACCATGCAATTCCAGCGGATCGCAGAATGCGGAGTCGACGCGCCGCAAAATCGAATCGACGCGTCGCAGGCCGCCGACGGTGCGCAGGAAGACTTGGCGGTCGCGCGTGGTGAGATCGGCGCCTTCCACCAGCGGGTAGCCGAGGTAGCGCGCGAGGTAAGCCTGTTCGAAATACGCTTCGTTGGCCGGACCGGCGGTGAGGAACACGACGCGCGGGTCTTCTCCGTGGCGCACGGGCGACATTTGCTCGAGGGAATTGCGGAACCCGCGGAAAAACTCGTAGAGCCGCTCCACCGGCGCACCGTGAAACACCTGCGGTAGCACCTGGCGGGTGAGGATGCGGTTTTGCAGCGAGTAGCCGAGGCCGGACGGCGCATCGATGCGGTCGCGCAGCACCCACCACTGGCCATCTGGCGAGCGCGCGATGTCCACGGCATACGTGTGGAGCATGATGTCGCGCGGGCGCCCGAGCCCGACGCAGGGCCGCAGAAATTCCGGGTTGGCCATCGCGAGCGCGGCGGGAATGGAGCCGTTGCGCAGGAGCGTTTGCGGCCCGTAGAGATCGCGCAGCAATTCGTTGAGGAGACGAGCGCGTTGACGGAGGCCGGTATTGAGCGTGGCCCAATCTTCGGCGGAGATAAGCATTGGCACCGCGTCGAGCGGCCAAGCTTGCGCATCGGAGCGCTCACCGGCGTAGACGTTCATGCTCACATCCTGCTCGATGATCGCGCGCTGGCAGGCGGCGTGGGCCGTGCGGAGGATCACCGACGCGTTGGGCCCGACCTGCTGAAAAAACTCCGCCCACGGCGCGCGGAGCATGCCATCCGGCGCCCGGCATTCGTCATACCGGCCCGCAGTAGGAGTGTAGCCGACAAAGGGATCGGCGACAGTCGCGGCTGAAGGCGGAGTGGAAGCGGACGACATCGAAGTAGGTTAGTTTTATGCGGGCAACGCAGACAGCAAGCAGTGAGCGCGCCGAAAATTAGCGCCGGGCCGACCGAGCAATAGGCGCAGCCGAGTTGCGAAGTTACGGGTTGGACGCGCTCCGTCGGGCTTGGGCCTCGGCGAGCAAAGTCTCAAACTCCGGCTGCCCGCGAAGTTTATCCCACCACGGGTCGAGCATGAGCAAGGCGTCGGTGAGGAAGGAATTATAGTTTAGCGACTCGCGCAGGTAGGGCACCGCGCGGCGGGCATCGCCCCGGGCGGCGTAGTAGCGGGCCAACTGACGGGAATTCCAGTGGTTGAGCTCCTCGCGCCAGGCGGACTCGATCGGGGCAAACACTTGGTCCGCTTCCTGGTCCTTGCCCAGCCAAGCGAGGGTGATGGCGAGGAAGAGGGATTCGACGGCGTTCGGCTGGTCGATCAGGCGCTTGCGCTGGACCGCTTCCGCCTCGAGCCATTCTTGCCGCGCGAGGGCCTCCTTGCCGGCGAGGCGGTACGCCAGCCCGGTGGACCAGCCCTTGGGGCCATCGACCACGCTGTCTTCGAAATAAAGGCGGGAGGTGACCTTGGCGGCCGCCAGCACGCGCTCGGGCTTCCGCTCCAACAGCCCGCCCAACATGGAAACAAACACGACGCGATCCTCGGTGCGATCCGACATCGGCATCGTCTCCAAGCGATCGAGGAAAGTTCGCATGCGGACGAGATCACCGGGGCCGGCGGCTTCCCAGACGGCCCGATAAACCAGGGCGGAGGCAAACGGCTGCTCGGCGATGGCGGCATCGAGTTGCTGCACGCCCAGCACCAGATTCGCCGGGGCCACCGGTTCAAGCAGTGTGCCGAGGCCGACGTAGTTGTTGGCAAGTTCGTACCGGCAGAGAGCGTTTTTCGGAAACCGCCGCACCGCTTCGTGCATGATTTCCATCGACTCCGCTTTTTTATTTTGGACGCGCAGGGCGCGGCCCAAGAGGAGCCAACTGCGACTGTTGTCGGCCGAGGCGGCGATGGCCTGACGGCAGACTTTTTCCGCTTCAGCGGGCGAGCGCTGCTTTTCGAAGACGCTGGCGAGGGCGTTCAGCGCGTCAGGGTCGTTCCCGTCGAGAGCGAGGGCGTGGTTGGCGTCGGTTTGCACCTGCTGCAGACGCCGCGTGCTCACATCCCAATTGCGCATGAGGTAGCAGCCGCGTACCCAAGCCAGCACGGCCCACGCGCGAGCGGAGTCGGGCTCGAGGCTCGTGGCGCGCTGGACGTAGGTGTCAGCCGCAGCCAACTCCTCGCGGGTGAAACCTAGTTTCTGGGTGACCGCGTAGGCCTTGAGCACGAGCTGGGCGGCTTCGGTCGGAGCCGGCGCGGAGACGAGGGCGGGTTTCGCGGCTTCTGGTTTGGTGAGGGTCGGCGAGTGTGCCGTGGGTTGAGGAGTGGAGCGCAGGGCGAAATAACCGCCGAGCCCAAGCACCGCGACGCCGGCTGCGCCGATGGCCCACCGCAGCACGGCTGAGCGACGGGAAGGAGCGGAAGAGTGAGGAACGGCCTTTCCGACGTCTCGCGCGGGCCGTGGAACGGACACAAACGGCGCGGTGGTGGCGGAGGGCGGGGGCTCGAGCAGTTTTTTTACGCGGTCGCAAAACGACGGAGGCGTTTCGCCGCCGGGCAGGCGCGTCCACTGCACGGCGCGAAACTCCTCCGGGACCAGGGCCGACTCGTCGCGGGTCGTATCGATCACCACCGGCACGAGAAATGGCGTGCCATCGGCGATGGCTTGGGTGCGCTGCGCGGCGAGCTTCCACTCGATGCGAAAATATCCCTCGCGCCGCGTCTGCGTGGCCCGCGAAATCACCGGCACGAAAAGCGCGCAGGTCTTGATCTGATTGCGGATCTTGGCGTCCCACGCGTCCCCACCGACGAGTTCATTCCGGTCAAACCACACCTCGACGCCGGCCGTGCGCAGGGCATCCGCGAGACGTTGCACCGCCTCCGCGTCCTGCGACGCGTAGCTGAGAAACACGGCTGAGGGGGACGAGGACACGAGCGAAGCGGGGGAGCGGACGGCGCGAACGATCTGGGGTGACCGCCGAGGGGCGGGTGAAAAAGCAGGCTGGCGGCACGGAGCCGCCAGCCCACAGAAGCTGGACTAACTGGAAAAGCGGAGCGTGGGTCAGTCGCGCTTGAGCTTGAACGGGTCGCGCAAGTCGAGCGTGTGCGGCAGCTCGGGAGCGACCTCGCGCGGCGGGATCGGCAGCGGCAGGCCGGGCGTGTGGCCGTGCGGGATGAAGCGCGCGAGACGACGGCTCTCCGCCTCGTAGCTGTTGACCGGGAAGGTCGCGTAGTTGCGACCGCCGGGGTGGGCTACGTGGTAGGTGAAGCCGCCCAGGGCCTTCTGGTTCCAGCTGTCGATGAGGTCGAACACCAACGGCGAATCGACGCCGATCGTCGGGTGCAGCGCGGAGGCCGGCTGCCAAGCGCGGTAACGCACCCCGGCGACGAACTCGCCGTTGACGCCCGTGGGCTGGAGCGGGACGCGCGCACCGTTGCACGCGACGAAGTAGCGCTCCGGCGTGAGGCCGGTGACCTTGAGCTGCACGCGCTCGACGGAGGAGTCCACGAAGCGCACGGTGCCGCCCGGCGCGCCTTCCTCGCCCATGACATGCCAGGGCTCGAGGGCGTGGCGCAACTCGAGGTGCATGCCGCGGTAGTCGACCTTGCCGTTGAGCGGGAAACGGAACTCAAAGTGCGGCGCGAACCACTTGGCATCGAAGGGGATGCCCCAGTTGCGCAAATCGGTGATGACGTCGGAGAAATCCTGCTCGGCGTAGTGCGGGAGCAAGTGGCGATCGTGGAGATCGGTGCCCCAGCGCACGAGGCGCTCGGGCGTGTACGGATGATCCCAGAAGCGCGAGACGAAGGCGCGCAGCAGCAGTTGCTGCGCGAGGCTCATGCGCGCGTGCGGCGGCATTTCGAAGGCGCGCAGCTCCAGCAGGCCGAGGCGGCCGGTGGCGCTGTCGGGCGAGTAGAGCTTGTCGATGCAGAACTCGGCGCGGTGCGTGTTGCCGGTGACGTCGGTGAGGAGATTGCGGAAGATGCGGTCGACGAGCCACGGTGGCGTCGCGCCGAATTGCTCCGTGTGGCGCGTGAGCTCGCGAAACGCGATTTCCATCTCGTAGAGCGAGTCGTTGCGCGCCTCGTCGATGCGCGGCGCCTGCGACGTCGGCCCGATGAAGAGGCCGGAGAACAGATAGCTGAGCGACGGGTGGTTATTCCAATACGCGATGAGGCTCTGGAGGAGATGCGGCCGGCGCAGCAACGGGCTATCAGAGGGCTTTTCGCCGCCGAGGATCATGTGATTGCCGCCGCCGGTGCCGGTGTGGCGACCGTCGACCATGAACTTATCCGTGCCGAGGCGCGACTGCCGCGCGGACTCGTAGAGGAATTCAGTTTTCTCCTTCAGCTCGCTCCACGAGGAGGAGGGGTGGATGTTGACCTCGATGACGCCGGGATCCGGTGTGACCTTGATGGTGTTGATGCGCGGGTCGTACGGGGGCAGGTAGCCCTCGAGCACGACGGGGATCGAGAGCTCGGCCGCGGTGGCCTCGATGGCGGTGAGCAGATCGAGGTAATCCTCGGTCGTGCGCACCGGCGGCATGAAGATGAAGACGTGGCCCTCGCGCGGCTGAATGCACATCGCGGTGCGCACGATCCACGGCGCACTCTCTTGGGCGGCGGGCACGCGGTCGGCCGGGGGCAGCGACTGCGGGCGCGGATCGTGATCGCTCGGCGAACTGGCGGCAGTGCCGACCCCTCCGGCAATTCCCGGACCGCGACGGCGGGCGCTCACTTCATAGGCGTTCCGAGCGGCGGCGGCGCCGGCGGCTTCGTTGACGAGCTGGCGATATTGACGTGACAGTGCCTCGGCGCTCGGCAGCGGCGGCAGCTCGAGGGTCGGGTCAGGCGGGCTGATGTGGCGGGCATCGCTCGGCGCGACCCAAGGCTGGGAATCGAGCGGCAGGCGGAAGCCCATCGGCGAGTCGCCCGGGATGAGGTACATCGTCTCCGGCCGCAGGAACCACGGGCCGCTGGCCCAGCCCCACGGCGCGGCGCGCTCGATGGGCAGGGCGTAGCCGATGATCTTGTCGAGGCCCTGCTCGAAGACCTTGGCCATGCGCTCGCGCTCCTGCGGGTCCGACAGCTTGTTCTTCAGTGGATCGACGTTGGAGGGGAGGCGGCGCTCCTTCCACATGTAGTAAAAGCTGTCTTCGTAACCGGGGAGCAGCCACTTCTCGTCGAGACCGAGGCGGCGGGCGAGATTGACGGAAAAGGCCTGCGCATCGGCGATGGTCCGCGTACCGGGATTAGCGATATCGGCGAGGAGCGCGGGGTTTTTCCAGATCGGCTGGCCGTCGCGACGCCAGAGCGCACTAAAGGCCCAACGCGGAAGTTGTTCGCCCGGATACCACTTACCCTGCCCGTAGTGGATGAAGCCGCCCTTGCCGTAGTGCGACCAGAGGCGCTTGATGAGGGCCTCGGCGAGGCGGCGCTTGTTGGGGCCGACGGCGGAGGTGTTCCACTCGGCGCCGTCCATGTCGTCGATGGAAATAAAGGTCGGCTCACCGCCCATCGTGAGGCGGACATCGCGGGCGCGGAGGGAGGCATCGATGCGCTCCCCGAGGGCATCGATGGCGGCCCATTGCTCGTCGGTGTAGGGGTAGGTGACGCGGGGGGACTCGAAGATGCGCGTGACCGTCATCGCGAAATCGAGCGTGGACTTGCTTTCGTCGAC
Source organism: Opitutaceae bacterium (assembly GCA_965227745.1). Classification (GTDB taxonomy): domain Bacteria; phylum Verrucomicrobiota; class Verrucomicrobiia; order Opitutales; family Opitutaceae; genus GAS368. The sequence continues at coordinate 4,687,343 of OZ245769.1, forward strand.
CGCCCCGGAAATGGGCGCGGCGCTCGACGGCTCGGGCGAGCAGGCGAGGGGGAGATGGCCCTCACCGGCGAGGAGGCCCGACGTCGGATCGAGGCCGACCCAGCCCGCGCCGGGTAGGTAAACTTCGCACCAAGCATGGAGATCGGTGAAGTCCTTCTCCGTGCCCGAGGGGCCATCGAGGGATTTCTGGTCGGCCTTGAGCTGGATCAGGTAGCCGGAGACGAAGCGCGCGGCGAGGCCGAGGTGGCGAAAGGCCTGCACGAGCAGCCAGCCGGAGTCGCGGCACGAACCGGCGGCGCTGGTGAGCGTCTCCTCGGGCGTCTGCACGCCGGGCTCGAGACGGATGATATAGCGGACGAGCTGGTTAACGCGCTGGTTGAGCCCGACGATGAAATCGATCGTGCGCTTCTCCTTGCGGTCGATGCTGGCGACAAAGGCCGCAAAGGCCGGCGTGGCGGCGAGGTCATCCTTGCGCAAGTAGGGCGCGAGTTCGACGGCCTGAGTGGCGTCGTAGGCAAAGGGGAAATTCTCCGCGCTGGGCTCGAGGAAGAAGTCGAAGGGGTTGTACACCGCCATCTCCGCGACGAGATCGACCTCGACGGAAAACTCCCGCGTCGGCTCCGGAAACACGAGGCGGGCGAGGTAGTTACCCTGCGGGTCCTGCTGCCAGTTAATGAAGTGTTTCTCCGGTTTGACCGTCAGCGAGTAGCTCAGCACGGGCGTCCGGCAGTGCGCCGCGGGGCGCAGGCGCACGACCTGCGGCCCGAGCGTGACGAGCCGGTCGTAGGAGTAGGAGGTCTTGTGATGGAGAGCGGCGTGAATGGCCATGTAGTAAAGAGGGAAGGGCGCGGAACGGGATTTTCGGCGTGGTAAACAATTACTTAGCAAAAGACGGGCCGCAACGCGCAGATGTCGCGGAACGTGAATGTCACCGGCAATGTGATCGTAGATATACCTGCTTCGCTCGCCGGTGACACAACAAAAGGAAACATTGGGCGAGATTACACGTCTGAGCGGGGGTTATGACTACGCCCTCTTTCCCCGGACACGCGCGGTCCGTCCGCTTAGGTGCCGCGCTTGGTTTGTTGTTGATGGTTGGCGGTTTGCGCGCGCAGCAAGGCGGCTTCCCCACCATTCCCGATGCGCCCACGGTGCCTGTTGCACCTACTTTGCCCGATGCGGCCGTGATTCGTGAGCCGCTCCAGCCCCAGACCAGCCAGGAAATCATCGAGGAGCGCCCCTCCTCGTCCCATGTCTGGGTCTCCGGCCATTGGAGCTGGCGGGAGGGCCGGTACGCCTGGATCGCCGGCCGCTGGGAAGTGCCGCCGCGCGCCAATCTCGACTGGGTCGAGCCCCGCTGGGAGCGCAAGGGCAACGGCTACGTCCTCACGGGTGGTTACTGGCGGGACGACGGCATCCCCAACAACAGCCCGAGCCAGGTGCCCGCGACCGCCCAAGGCATCCCGGTTCCGACCGCCCCTCCGCAACAGGCTCCCGCGCAACCCAATACCATCGTCATCAACGAGCCGCCGCCTCCTCCGCAACCGGAATACATCGTCGAGCGGCCCTCGCAATATCACATCTGGATCGGCGGCTACTGGGGCTTCCGCGCTGGTAGCCGCGTCTGGGTCAGCGGCCACTGGGATCTCCCGCCGCGCACCAATGTCGTCTGGGTCGAGCCCCGCTGGGAACGCCGCGGCAACGGCTACGTCTTCATCGATGGTTACTGGCGCGATGCCACGCCCGTGCGCTATATCCCGTCCCCCGGTCCCGGCCCCGGCCCGCGTGAGGTCATCGTCGTCCGCGAGCCCCCGCCGCCGCGCCGCGAGGTCATCCCGGCCCGCCCCCCGCCCGGCATGATCTGGGTCGGCGGTTACTGGTCCTGGCAAGGCGACCGCCATATCTGGATCGCCGGCCACTTCGAACGCCCGCCCCGCGCGCAAGCCGTGTGGGTCCAACCGCGCTGGGAACGGCGCGGCGGTGGCTACATCTTCATCGAGGGCTCATGGCGGTGATCACATAAACAAACGGTCGCGCGGCTTGATCGCCCCACTGCGGCTTCAAGCCGACATTCTCGCGAAAACCCACCGACCACCCGCGCCCTCCGCAATTCCCGGTACTTCCTGAGAAATCTCAAAAATCGCGGAGCCGTTTCCCCTTAAATCCCGTAATCTTTTAACCCTTCTTGAAAAAGCGCGGATCGCTCCGCGCTTTTTTTGTGGGCGGCTGGGACGCGGGTGCGTGAACGCCAAACCCGCCGAGCATAACCGCGACAGTTTTCGAATCGTTGAAGGCTCATCGGTTTTCCCGGTGTAGTGGAAATTCCACTACGCCCGCATCCCAACGAATCGCGTAACGGCTCTGCCGACTGCGCATATTCAAAGCGGAGATCGGCCCGAATCCCCGTTCGCCACGTTTTCTTCGTCAGGTTCATGCAAGGTGCGGTTTAAGGGATTTAATAACCGTTAGATGCATCACTTATTGGAGTAGGTCAGTGCCCTACTGTTTATGTAAGTAATTACTGAATAATGTGATATGTGTAGGTAAGGCCCGTGGCACGCAGCGAGCAATAGGTTTCATGCACCTCACTTCCGAGGGTCGCCCTCAAAAATCCAATCACATGAAGACTCAACTTAAAGCCACCCTCGCCTCCCTCGTCGCCGCCAGCATTTCCACCTTCGCTTGCGCTCAAAATGCCCCGACTGAAATCAAGCTCGTCAATGCCTACGGCGAGCCCGCCGGTTTCGGCAATCTGCCCCAAGCAGTCGTCGCTCTTCCCGCCACCAGCCAATTCATCACCAGTAGTTCCGCCCCCGGCACCGCCGGACTCTACCCGGTGAAAGGCTCCGTTGATCGTCGCAATTTTGAGTCGATGGGCAGCTGGACCGCCCGCAGCGAATCCGCCGCGACCGCTAACGTGAATCTGGGTGAGCTCGAAATTCTCGACTCCGGTCCGACGGGTCCGATCACCATGGACGCACAGGCGGCCGCCACGACCGAAGTCACCGGTGCGGTTCTCGTCCGCATCAACGCCACCGACAAAGTCATGTCGTCGCTCAAAGTTCGCGCCAGCAATCTCGACGATGCTTCCAAAGCCCGCTTCCAAGTCGCCGCTTCCGAAGTGGCGCAGTGCCGCACGACCCTTCGCGAAGATTTGAAGACCATGCGCCAGTCCGCCACCGCCCAGTGGTCGGATGCCCGCTCAGCCGTCTCAACCAGTTACAACGCCTACGTGCAGTCCCAGCATCGCGCTGAGGAGGCCGTCGTGCAAACGACGTCTCCTTCGGACAACTAAGATTCGAAACTCAGTCGAGTTTCGTTTCCTCGGCACCTATCGCCCTCGGCCTAACCACCGAGGGCTTTCTCGTGCGCTGTGTTTGAAGTGCTGAGTCCGGCAGCGGGCGGCCCCACTGACATCCCTAAAGCAGTTTCATAAAAACTGTCGCCGGTATTTTCTAGTAGCCGCGAGCATGAGCGAGTGGACGAAGACTCCGCTCGGCTACGACTTTATTTAATACGCTCTAGCGCCCCTCACCCCAGCCACGCCCGCATCTGCTCCGGCGTGAGATTCCCGCCGCACAACACCACCGCCACCGTCTGTCCCGCAAATCGCGCGCGATTTTCCCTGATCGCCGCGAGCGTCGCCGCGCCAGAAGGCTCGAGCACGAGCCCGAGATGCTGATGCGCGAGGCGCATCGCCTCGAGGATCGTCTCGTCGCGTACGAGCAGGGCCTCGTCGATCGTGTCGCGCATGTCGTCCACGCACTCGGCAATCGGCACGCGCACGCCGATGCCGTCGGCGATCGTCGCCATCGTGTCGTAGCGCACGAGCCGCTGTTGCTGCCACGATTCCGTCATCGCCGGCGCGCCCACCGCCTGCACCGCGACGATCCGCGTCTGGGGCGAAGCATGTTTCAAGTAGCAACCGGTCCCGCACGCCAGCGCGCCGTTGCCCAGCGCGACGAGCACCGCGTCGAGCTTCTCCGGAAAGCTCGCGAGCTCGAGCCCGATGGTCCCCGCGCCCTCGCCCGTCTCCACATCGAGACTGTCCTCGACCATGCGCACGCCGCGCGCCGCCGCCACCCGCCGCGCCTCCGCCTTCGCCTCATCGAAATCTTTTCCCACCTGCACCACCGCCGCGCCCAACGCCCGGATGCAGTCCAGCTTGTACGCATTTGCGCTCACCCCTGCGTAAACCGTCAGCCGCACCGCGCGCTTCCGGCACGCATACGCCATCGCCATGCCGAGATTCCCCGCACTCGCCGTGATGAGTTCACCCCCGCGCTCCAGCCGCGACACAAAATACTCCGCCCCGCGCCCCTTGAAGCACCGCACCGGATTCGCCGTCTCCACCTTCACCACGATCTTCGCCCCCAGCAACACCGAGAGCGACTCACTCACATACTGCGGGCTGTGCAGAAAAACCGGATCGATCACCCGGGCCGCTTCGATGATGGACGCAAACTTCAGACGGGACATGTCCCCCCATTCAAACCGCGAGTCGCCCCCCAAACAAAGTAAAACCACCCCGATGACAGCGAAGAATTTTTGAAACTGTGCCGCCCGCCCCCGTTCCCCTCCCTCTGTGCCTCCGTGCCTCTGTGGTTCTCGACTTGGTTTTTCCGAAATTGAACCACAGAGACCAAGAGCCATCGAAAGCCACCGTGCCCCGTCAGCCGCGCCCCCACCGACCCGCTCTCCCCGTCCTCCCTGTTCAAAAACCCGAGCCCGCGAAAATCCGCCTCCTTCGCTCCGACCTTAGCGCCTTCGCGTCTTCGCGTTTAATCCCTCTCCCGCTCCTGCCTGTTTAAGCGATTCGGTTTCTGGTGTATTCCGCTCACCCGCTGCTTTATGCCTTTCGCATGCGCCCCTCGCTACCCCTCGTTACTTTCATTTTTACGTTTGGTGTGACCGCGCTTTTCAGCGCGAACCAAAAGCCGCCACCCCCGCCACTCCCACGTCGCCCACACCGCGAACTCCCACCGCGCCCGCGGCCAAACCCATCCTTTTCAACACCGCCTACGAATCTGCCTCGATCGGCCTCATCGAAAAAATCTCCGAGACCGAATTCCGCCTCCACATCCGCGGCCAGCAGGATTCCCGCGGACGCAACCGCCAGGCCACCTGGTTCGGCTTCCGCCTCGACGACGTCGCCGGCCGCGAGCTCACGCTCCACCTCACGTCCTTCAAAGGTGAATACAACGATGCCCCCGCCAATTCCCCTGCCGGCGACTGGTACCGCCCCGTCTTCAGCGAAGATGGCGAGCACTGGACCCACTTCCAGGACGCCGCGTGGGACAAAGAGAAAGACGAGCTCACGCTCAAGGTGCAGCCCCGCGGCAACACCGTCTGGCTCTCCCACATCCCGCCCTACCCACAGTCGCGCCTCCTCGCCCTCCTCGCGCAGATAAAATTATCCCCCGCCGCGCGCGTCGAAGTCATCGGCCAGTCCGTGCTCGGCCGCGATCTCCACCTCGTCACCGTCACGAACTTCGCCAAGCCCGACACCGCGAAGAAAGTCGTCTGGCTCCAGGCCCGCCAGCACGCCTGGGAGTGCGGCACTTCCTTCCTCATGGAGGGCGCGCTGAAATTCGTCACCTCCGACGACCCTGCCGCGCAAAAGCTCCGCGACGATTTCGTCTTCAAATTCATCCCCATGATCAACCCCGACTCCGTCGTCCGTGGCGAAGTCCGCTTCAACGCCAACGGCTTCGACCCCAATCGCCAGTGGGACGAAGTCGACCTCCGCGGCCGTGAGTGGCTGCAAAAAAATCCCGAGATCTGGTACGTGAAAAAAGCCCTCATCGATCAACACACCCGCCAGCCCATCGCCCTCGCCCTCAATCTCCACAACACCGAGATGAACGAGTACATGGAGACCATGGTCGACTCCGATCCCACGCTCGCGCGCATGCACCGCCTCTTCGACGCGCTCCTCACGACCACCACCTTCGACCCCTCGCGCCCCAAGCTCACGATCTTCTCCAGCGGCCCCGCCAATTCGACCAACTCCATCTGGCGCGAAGCCGGCGTCCCCATGATGCTCATGGAGCAGCGCATCGGCCCCAGCAAAAAACTCGGCCACATCGTGACGACCGAAGAGCGCCTCGCCTTCGGCCAAAAGCTAATCGCCCTCCTCGCCGAAGCCGCACGGTAAAAGGGTAGGGCGCGTTATCCCCAACGCGCCGCTCGCAATGTCGTAACCGCTGAGGCGGCGGGTTAAGGATAATCCGCCCTACCAGTCGCCTTCGCCGCGAGCGCCAGCGAGTGGATTGACGAGATTCACAGCCACGCCCGCCAGGTAGGCCGCCAGCTTGCTGGCGCTCACCCGACGTAGGGCATGTCTGATGCCCAAGTCCCCTAGCGTTAAGACCGAAGGACAAGGCTCATGGGGTAGGGCTCGACCACCGGGCGAGCCGTGGCCCGCCTGCGCTTCCCGCAGGTGAAAATCCCGACCGTCCGCTCGGAGCTCGGGCCCCTGCTTGTCATTCTCAGCGCAGCGAAGAATCCAATTGGATTCACTACCCCCTTCGCCTCAGCCCCTGAAGGCCCCTGCAATCCGTCTCTCTGTGGTTCTATCCTCAGTCTCCTCGGCTAACTCCTTCGCCAATCCCCGTCCAAGAATTCCGGATACAGCGTTCGCCTGCCGCGCACCTCCCCCGTACTGCCTTACTCCTCTGTGCGCTCCGTGCAGCCTCCGTGCCCTCTGTGACACAAGGCCTTTTTTTATTCTCCCTCCCTCTGTTCTCTGTGCCTCCGTGTCTCTGTGGTTCCATCCTGAGTCTCCTCCACTAACTCCTCCGCCAACCCCCCGTCCAAGAACTCCGGATACAGCGTCCGCCTACCGCGTCACGCCCCCGCCCCGCCTCATCCTCCGTGCGCTCCGTGCCTCCTCTGTGCTCTCTATGACCCATGCCTTTCCCGTCCGCGTCACCACCCTGCGCGGCTGCCCCTCCGTCCCTCAAAACTCCGCCGTCCCCGGCGTGCGCGCAAACGGGATCACATCGCGGATATTCGCCACGCCCGTGACAAACATCAGCATGCGCTCAAACCCGAGCCCAAACCCCGAGTGCGGCACGCTGCCGTAGCGGCGCAGGTCGAGGTACCACCAGTATTCCTTTTCGCTCAGGTGGTGCTGCGCCATGTTTTCCTTCAGCACCTCGAGCCGCTCCTCGCGCTGGCTGCCGCCGATGATCTCGCCGATGCCCGGCACGAGCAGGTCCATCGCGCGGACGGTTTTGCCGTCCTCATTCACGCGCATGTAAAACGGTTTCAGCGTGCGCGGGTAATTGTAAACCGTCACTGGGCACTTGAAGTGTTCCTCCGCGAGATACCGTTCGTGCTCGCTCTGCATATTGTCGCCCCACTGGATCGGATGCTCCCACGTCTTGCCCGACTTGTTGAGGATCTCGATCGCCTCCGTGTAGCTGCAGCGTTGAAACGGCCGCTCGAGCACGAAGTCGAGGCGCGCGAGGAGGTCCTTGTCGACAAACTTGCCGAAAAATTCGAGGTCGCCCGCGCAGTGCGTCTTCGCATCGCGGATCAAGTGCTTCACGAATTCCTCCGCGAGCGCCATGTTGCCCATGATGTCGCAGAACGCGATTTCCGGCTCGATCATCCAGAACTCCGAGGCGTGCCGCGAGGTGTGCGAATTTTCCGCGCGAAACGTCGGTCCAAACGTGTACACATTCGAGAGCGCCGTCGCAAAAATCTCCGCCTCGAGCTGACCGCTCACGGTGAGGTACGATTTCTTGCCGAAGAAATCCTGCTTAAAATCGATGCTGCCATCCTCGAGCATCGGCGGATGCCCCGCATCGAGCGTCGTCACGCGAAACAACTCGCCCGCGCCCTCGCAGTCGCTCGCCGTGATGATCGGCGTGTGCACGTAGAAAAAATTCCGCTCTTGGAAAAACTGGTGCACCGCATACGCCAGCCGGCTGCGCACGCGAAACACCGCGCCAAACAGATTCGAGCGCGGCCGCAGATGCGCGATCTCGCGGAGAAATTCCAGCGTGTGCCCCTTCTTCTGCAGCGGATACGTCGCATCGGCCTCGCCGAGGATCGTAAACGATTCCGCGATCACTTCCCACTTCTGCCCGCCGCCCTGCGAGGCCACGAGCTTGCCGCGCACCTCGATCGAGGAGCCCGTGTGCGTCCTCGCGATCTCCGTCGCGTAGTTCGCGAGCTTCGCATCGGCGATCACCTGGATGCCCTTGAAGCAGGAGCCATCGTTGACCTCGATAAACGAGAAAGCCTTGGCATCGCGCCGGGTGCGAACCCAGCCCTGCAGCAAAATGGAATCGATGGGGCCGGCGGCCTCGAGAGCGTCTTTGACGAGAGTGCGTGACATGGAGGTTTTTGTGTAACGTGCAACGAAGCGCGCCCCCGCCCCGGAGGCAAATCAGGAATCCGGGGTAGCGCCGGTCTCCGACCGGCGCCTCAGGACACCCCCCGCCTCTTCCGCCCTAAATCTCCCCACCCACTCCCGCCGGCCTTAAGGTGGACGGCGACCTCCGGGCGCCGTCGGGAGGTCGAACCCGAAAATCAAAACGGCATCCGCCCCTGCTGAATCTGCCGCCCAGAAAATCCCTCCGAGATCGCCCTGAACGCCGAGCCGAAACCTTCCAGCCCTCGCTCGCCCCCTCAAGCACATCGCGCCGTTTCGCCGCTTCCTCTTACCAGCCCTCCCTCCCGCTCCTCCCGCCCCCCAGCCACGCCACCCCCCGCCGCCCTTCTCAAAATAATCTGAATATTCGCCCCGCTCCCATCGTCAAAAACGCATCACCACCTCCTACCTCACCACCGGCACCATCCCTCCGCCGCATCATTCCCTCCCGCCGTCCCCTTTCCAACCGCCACCTCCATTCCCACCACCCGCTCCCCGAATGTTCCCCAACATTTCGCACGATCAATCGTCCTCCCGCTGAAACCCACCCCCGCAACCCCCGTCTATTGCCGCCAGCCGGGTCCCATCCCAACCCCGCCCCCATCTCAACCCCGGCTCCATCCGAATTCCCGTCGGCTCTCCTCCGCTTCTCGTCTCCATTCCCTTCTATGAACCCATCCGTTTCTCCCCGCCATCGGCCTAGGTTCGATTCCCGTCTCGCCCTTCGCCTCGCCGGCCTGGGCCTCGCCCTCGGCCTGCTGCCGGGCTGCGTCGTCGAGGAAGTCCATCGCCCCCGCCCGGTCATCGTCCACCAAGCTCCGCCCCCGCCGCCGCCCACCGAAGTCGTGGTGGTGCAAACCCCGCCGCCTCCGCCGCGCCCGCCGGAAGTGATCGTGATCCGCCAAGCCCCGCCGCCGCCGCGCGTCGAGGTCGTCGTCGAGCGCGATCGCCCTTCGCCGCGCCACGTGTGGGTCGCCGGCTACTGGGTCTGGCGCGGTGGCCGCCACGATTGGGTGCCCGGCCACTGGGAAATGCCCCCGCGCGAAAACGCCGTCTGGGTCGCCCCGCGCTGGGAGAACCACAATGGCAGCTTCACCTTTGTCGCCGGTGTCTGGCAGGAGGGACCCCGCGGAGATCGGGGAGATCGCGGCGACCGTGGAGATCGCCGCTCCGAGGTCCGCGTCGTCACGCCGCCCCCAGTCGTTACCACTCCGCCGCCGCCCCCGCCGCGCCATGGCGAAGTCGTCTATGTGAAGGAATGGCGTGAGCCCCCGCCCCCGCTGCGCAAGGAAGTGATCGTGGAGCGCGAACGCCCCTCGCCCCGTCACACGTGGATCGCCGGCTACTGGCGCCACGATGGCCGCGCCTACGTCTGGATTCCCGGCCACTGGGATCTCCCGCCGCGCGGCAAGAGCACCTGGGTCGCCCCCCGCTGGGAAGCCCGCGGCGGCATCCACGTCTTCATCGAGGGCGTGTGGAAGTAATGTGTCACCCGTCGAATGGCGGGAGTAGCGCCAGCTCCGCACTGTGGGAGGGGCTTTACGCCCCGACTTCCGCCGCCGACTCGAAGGACCAATTTCCCACGTCCCAGAACCAATAAAATTCCAGCCGGAAATCCCCTCATCGAGATTTCCTCCTTTCGCTCCACTTGAATATTATCTGGACCATGGAATTTGGTCCTCGGTCCTTCCCGGCTGCACCCACCTCTGCCCTTGCGCGCCTCCGTCGCGCCCCCAAGCTCGCGCCCACATGTACGAATTCCCTCTCACCGGCGCGCAGAAGTCCTTTCTCCGTGGCCTCGGCCAACAGCTCGAAGCCACCCTCAAGGTGGGCAAGGGCGGGCTCACGCCGGCCTTTCTCACGGAGCTGCAAAAGCTGTTGCGCGCGCATGAGCTGGTGAAGCTCCGCTTCGTCGGCGCGGAGCGCGATGAGCGCGAGGCCCTCTGCACGCAGATCGCCGACGAGGGCCGCTGCGTGTGCGTTGGCGCGGTCGGCCGCACGGCCTTGTTCTACCGCCAAAACCCCGAGCCCACCGAGCGCCACATCGCGCTGCCGTCGGCCGTCGCAAGTAAGTAACTCCCGCGTCGAGTCGGCTTGCGCCCACCCGAACCGCGTGGCTACGTTGGGTTTAGGGTGAAGCCTGCTCTTCCGTTCCACCGGTGGTTGCTCGCGTTCGCGACGCTCTTAATCGTCGCGGGGACGTGTCATCTGCACGGCGCGGACGCGCGAAAAGATCCCTACGTGCCCACCGCCGTGGAGCGCGAGTGGCTCGGCGCGCATCCCAAGATTCGCGTGGGCTTCGATCCCGCCTGGCCGCCCTTTACGTCCGTCGATCCGCAACGCGGGCCGGAGGGGATCGATGTCGATGTGCTCACCCTGCTCGGTCGCGAGCTGGGGGTGACGTTTGAATTTGTCCCCCACAAAAACTGGACCGCCGCCTACGAGGCGGCCCAGCGCGGCGAGGTCGACCTGCTCGTGGGCACCGCCGCGACCCCGCAGCGAAAGAAGGAATTCGTTTTCACCGATCCGTACCTGTCGTTTCCCGTCGTCATCGTCACGCGCAACGACGAACCCATCCTCTGGTCCGTCCTCGACTTGGCCGGCCGAAAGATCGTCGGCGTCAAAGACTACGTGACCACGCTGGAGATCGCGCGCACTTACCCCACGCTCACCTTTATCCCGGCGGACAGCATGGATGCGGCGTTCAAAGCCGTCTCGCGGGGCGATGCCGACGCCGTGATCACGAATCTGCCCAATGCCAGCTTCATCACCAAGACCCGCGGCCTCACCAATCTGAAGATCGCCGGCGTGATGCCCGAGCGCTTTAGCACCCGCTACGCCGTGCGCCGCGATTGGCCGGAGCTGGCCGCCATCCTCGACCATGCCGTCGCGGATTTTTCCGAGTCGGATCGCCAGGCCCTCGTCCACCCGTGGATTCGCGTCGATTACGCCCAGGTCATCCGGTGGGACCTCGTCTGGAAAGTCGCCATCGTCACCCTCCTCGTGCTCGGCAGCCTGCTCGGCGCCATGCTCTACCACACCCGCTGTCTCCAGCGCGAACTGCGCGAGCGCATCCGCCTCCAGCGGGAAATCGAGGAGGCGCATAATCAGCTCGTGCGCCTCAACGAGGAAAAGAGCGAACTCCTGCAAGTCGCGGCGCACGATCTGCGCGGCCCGCTGACGGGCATGCAGCTCGCGATCGACTCCAGCCTGCGCCTCAAGGCCGTGCCCTTCCCCGAGGCCCTAGGCATGGTGGAAAAGCAGGTGAAGCAGATGACCGCCCTACTCAACGACGTCCTCGACGTCGAGGCCCTCGAGAGCGGCCGGCGGACGCTGGCCCCCGAGATCCTCGATCCCCTCGAGTACACCCGCGCCTCGCTCGCGCGCCTCGCGCCCATCGCGCTCAACAAATCCATCGCGCTCCGCCTGGAGTGCGAGACGGTGGTCCCCCAGGTGAAAGCCGACAAAGTCGCCCTCGCCCAAATCGCCGACAACCTCCTCTCCAACGCCATCAAGTTTTCTCCGCCCGGCAGCACGATCACCCTCACGCTGAAAGTGTGGAATGAATTCGTCCGCCTCGAGGTGCGCGACCAGGGCCCGGGCGTGCCCGCCGATGAGACGGAAAAGATTTTTGCCAAGTACGCCCGCGGCAGCGCCCGCCCCACCGGCGGCGAAAAGTCCACCGGCCTCGGCCTCTCCATCGTCCGCCAGCTCGCCGGCGCCATGAACGGCCGCGTCTGGTGCGAAGGCGCCCGCGCCGACGGCACCGGCGCCGTATTCGTTTTCGTGATACCCGCCTGCGGCGAATGGGCCCCCACGCCCGCCTTGGCGGCGAATTGAGCCGGCGCTACCCCTGACCTCGCGCAGCGCCTCTGCGCCGCGCGCTCACTTCGCCATATCCGTCACACCCTTCTCCCCAAACGTCGCCCGGATGTACGCCAGCACCGCCTTGCGCTGCGTCGCCGAGGCGATCGCGCCAAACGCCGGCATGCCCTTCACGTCGATGCCATCGGTGATCGATTTCAGCAGCTCCGCATCCGTCTTCGCCAGCCGCGTCTTGTCGTCGCGGAAATTCGCCGCGCCGCCCGGGATGCCCCGCCCATCCGGCTGGTGACACGGCACGCAATACAGCCGGTAAACTTTTTCGCCCGCCGCGATCAGCGCCTCGCGCGACACCGGCGCGCTGCCCGCCGCTTCCTTCGCGCCCGTGGGATTCTCGCTGGGGCGCGGCAGCCGCGTGGTATCGCCGATGGCGCGCTCGCCGTTGAGCAGGCGGTTGGCCGTGTAGTAGGCGAGGGGATTGGCCAGCGGCTCATTGGTCCGCGTGCGCAGCCCCGCTGTCGAGAGCTCGTACACAAAGCCCGGCTTCATCCCATCGACCACGAGTTCGACCGCCATGCCCTCGTCGAGCGGGCGCACTTCGCGCACCACGACGCGCTCCTCATCGATCCACGGCGAACCATACTTCGCCTGATAATAATAGCGGAAACGATTCAGCTCGAAGTTCGCCGGCTGCAGTGACGCCGCGCTCATCGCCTTCGTAAAGGTCACGCGAAACCCGTGCTCCGTCAGCTTCACGTCGCGCATCTCCGGCGCGATCTTCCCATCCCACACGATGCGTTGGATGCCATCCGCGCCCGCGCCCCAGCCCGCCGTCGCGCCGATGTATAAACTGCCATCCGTCGCGAACACCGCGCGCGTGGCCCCGGCGATTAACTTTTCGCCGGTCACATACGGCGCGTTTTCATTGCGCCCGAGAAACGGAAACGCCACGCCCTGCCACACGCCTGCGACCTTCTCCATCGAGGAGCGCGTCATGATGCGCGAGTAGTCGCCCGTGAACACCTGCCCGCCGTACGGCCCGAATTTCCCCGCCGTGAGATCCCACACCGGCTCGCCGCTCGAGATGCCCATCGGCCCGTGCGGAAACACCACCGCCGGCCCCTTGTAGCGCTGCCACGCTTTTTCCGTGGTAAAGCCCTTGGCATCGAAACCCGCTTCCCACTTCAAGCCCGCGACATGCCCGTGAAAATCGCCCGGCGCGATGTGCAGGAGCCCGCACGCGGGTTTGTATTCACCCTGGTTGTCCGTAACGAACATCTCGCCGTCCGGGCTCAGCCCGACGCCATTCGCCTGCCGCAGACCCGTCGCGATCGGCGTCATCTGCCCATCCGGCGCGATCTTGATCGCCCAGCCGCGGTACGGCACATCCGCGATGTGCCCCGCGGGCTCGAGGAGCTGCTGCGTGTTGAGCGTCCCGCGCACCTCCGCCTGGCTGAGCGTGAGCTTGTCGCCGAGCGAGGTCAGCCCCACCACGCCGTAGAAATTCCCCGTCGCATCGCGGCGCAGGCCAAAGAAAAACTCGTGGTAATTGTTCGAGATGCCCCACTGCCCGCCGAGCGCGTCAAAGGTCTCCGCCTTGCCGTCGCCATCCATGTCGGAAATCTTCAACAGCTCCGGCCGGTGCGCGACGTACACCACGCGGTCCGACTCCACGACGAGGCCGATGGGCTCGTTCAGCCCGCGCGCGAAGCAGCGCCAAGCGCCCTTCGTGTCACGCATCCACACTTCGCCATAGCGCGTGGTGACGACGAGCGTGCCCGTCGGCGAAAATCCGATGGCGATAATACCGCCGCGCATCTCCGCGGGCCGCTCGATAGTTTCAATGCGGTAGCCCGCGTGCGCCACCGGCGCAAAACTCACAGCGGCGAGAGCAAGGGCCGCGAGGCCGAGGCGAGTGCGAAGAGCGGAAATCATGGCGCGATTTTAGCGAAAGGAACGTCAAGAGTGAGAACGCCCGCGGCGTCCTTGGTGAGCGTCGTGGCCGGCCGGCCCTCGACCACATAAGACCACACGGCATCGCCGCCTACGCGGTCGAAGTGAAACCGCCGCACGAGCCCATTGCCCGCCGGCTTGGCGCGAATCTCCTCCGTCACCGGCACGCCATCGACGGTGTAGCGCAGCTCGACGGCGGCGTTGCGCAGCGTGTAGCCCTTGAATTCCACGACCGGCGCGCGTGTCGCATCCCCGCGCCGCAGCGGCGACATCCCCGTCTCACGGTAAACGACCGCGCCCGTCAGCGTCGCCGGCTTCACGAGCTTGTTCACCGGCCGCACATTCGTGAGATCGATGAAGCCCCCGGTCCACGCATAGCTGAGCCCGCCACGCGTCGGATCGTAGCAAAAGCTGATCCCGCCCGGCAGCCCAAACGCAAAGCTGCTCGCATGCGCCTCCGGCAAAATCGTGCGCTCCACCAGCACCTCGCCGAGCGCGAGCGGCGGCTGCGCCACGAGGGAAAGAGGAGAGGCGGAGACGAGGAGACCGAGAGACGCGGAAAGGCAGAGTCGTTTCATCGAAAAGTTAGTAGCCGCGAGCGTGAGCGAGTGGATCAGTGAGAGAGTAGGGTGAGTGCGATACGTTCCGGTAGCCGCGAGCGCCAGCGAGTGGATCAGGACGTCCGACCACCCCTCAGACGCTCCAGCGCTACTTCCGTTTCGTGATAAAAACAAAGGTCCCGAGTTTCGACGCCGTGAGCACATCCGGTATGCCATCGCCGTTCACATCCACCGCCTCCACCTGCGTCCCGAGGCCGGAGGCATCGTCGATGAGCTGCGGCACGAAGCGCGCACCGCCCGGGGCGGCCTGGTCGCGGCGCAGCAGGAAAGCGTAGTTGACCGGCGTCGCCCCCGGCTCGAAATCACCCGTCGGCCCGTGCGCCCAGCGGCGCTTGCCCGTGATCACATCCGGCAGCCCGTCGCCATCGAGATCGGCCAGCGTGAGCGCGTGCGGCTGGGAAAACGCCACGCCAAATTCCTTCTCCTCCTCCCGCTTCCCCATCATGCGATGCTCGATAAAGGTCGGCTCGCCGTCCGCGCCCTTCTTCTGCTCGAACCACGAGAGGCCGAAGCCGTGCGCGTTCATCGCGGTCACGACGTCATTGAGCCCGTCGCCATTGACGTCGTACACGAGGATCTGGGCGCCGCCCCGGTCCTTGCTGAAGACAAACGGGTGCTTCTTCCACAGCGTGCCCGCCGGCGCGCCCTTGGGCGGCTGCTCCCACCAGCCCTCGTTGAGCACGAGGTCCGCGCGGCCATCGCCATTGATGTCTCCGATGCCCTCGCCGTGATAGTAGTGGTTGAAATCGCCCTTCTCCGTGATCGGCACAAATTTCCACGGCTCGTTCGGCTTGCTCCAGTCCGGCGCGTACCAGCCCCACTGCTTGATCTTCTCCTTGTCGCTCTCGCCCGAGATCGAGACCAGCTCCGGTTTCCCATCGCCATCGACATCGGTAAAGAGCGGCGACTCCCCAAAGACCCGCTTGCTCACGAAATGCTTTTTCCACCGCGCCTCCGGCTTGCTCGCCTCCGCCGCGCCCGGGTTCTCGTACCAGTACGCCTCGTGAAACAACACGCGCCCCAGCACGAGGATGTCCGGCCTCCCGTCGCCATTGAAATCCGCGATGAAGGAAAACATCGAGTCCGTCGGATTCTTCTCCAGCTCCTGCGGCAGCGCCTCCTTGAAAGTCCGCGCCACCTTGAAGTCCGGCCCCGCATACCAATACGGCCCCGACACCACATCCATCTTCCCATCGCCATTGATATCCGCCGCATTCACGCCATCCGCCCAATACGTACTCGTGAGCGTGTGCTTTTCAAACGAGACCGTCTTCGGCGCCGCCGCAGCCGTCGCGGCCAGCGGCCAAGCCAAACTCGCTAGGAAGGTAAAGGGAACAGCAGGGCGAAGGGTAATCATGGGGTAGTGGGCAGGACGCATGACGCGGGGGTTGGGTGCGCCCGGGGCGGAGGGTGAACCGAAGCAGAGCAAACCCCGCCCGCCCCGGTACTCGCAAGCGGTTTTATTTCTCAGTCACGCCGATTCCCTCTGTGTCTCCGTGTCTCTGTGGTTCAGTCCCTGGTTTTTGACAGACCTGATTCACCACAGAGACACAGAGACACAGAGCGCCCAAGCCGATCTCTTCCCGCCCCCATATCTTCCTGTTCAACCCCCTTCACTGCTCGTTCCGCCTTCCCCTCTCCGGATCCCCGCCGGCTCTCCGTGCTCCTCTGTGCATCCTCTGTGTTCTCTGTGACAAAATCCGAACCCCTAAAAATCCGCGCCCCGGGCCACCCCAAAATTACCTCCCGCCTTCGCGTCTCTTCGCGTTCTTCGCGGTTAAAAATTCAGGTCATCCCGTTCCCTCCGTGTCTCTGTGCCTCTGTGGTTCAACTCTTGGTTTAAAGATCCAAACCCAACCATAAAGACACAGAGACACAGAGCTCCCACGCCGATCTCTTTCCGTCCTCCCCGACCTTCCTGTTCAAGCCCCCTTCACAGTTCGTTCCGCCTGCCCCTCTTCGAATCCCCACACCCACTCCGCCCCCTCTCCGTGCTCCTCTGTGCCTCCTCCGTGTTCTCTGTGACCAAATTCCGAAACCCTAAATGCCCGTCTTCTACACCCACTCGAAAATCATTTCCCGCCTTCGCGTCTCTTCGCGTTCTTCGCGGTTAAAAATTCAGGTCATCCATTGTTTCTCGCCTCGTAATAAGCGCGCCGCACAGTCCTGAATCTTCCCCCTTCGTACCCTACTATCTTCTCCCCCATGAAAACTTCCCGTCTCCTCGCCGCGGCCGCTCGCCTCGCCCTGCTCGGCACCGCCCTCCTTGGCGCGCGTCTGATCGCCGCGCCCAATGAAGCCTTCCTCGGCCGCTGGGCCCTCACCACGCCCGACAACAAGGCCGGCTGGCTCGAGATCACCAAGGAAAAGGGGTACTACGACGGCTCCATCCTCTGGGTCAGCGCGAGCGTGTACCCCCTCTCCAGCGTCTCCATCGACGAAAACCAGCTCATCGTCACGCGCACCAAGGACGTCGAGCGCAAGGACGCCGCCGGCAAGGTCGTCCGCACGCAGCAGTTTACCGAGGCCATCACGGCCAAGCTCGGCGATGGCGGCGACACCCTCAAGCTCTCGCGCCTCCTCCCCAAGACCAACGGCACGGGCTACGAGACCTCGGAATTCACCGGCAAACGCATCCCGGCCCTCCCGCCGCGCCCCGACTTGAAGAAGGTGAAATTCGGCGCACCCATCGCCCTTTTCGCCAACGACCTCACCGGCTGGAAGGCGATGGAGCCCAATGCGCTCAACGCCTGGAAAATGGAAAACGGCGTCCTCAGCAATCTGCCCCCGCCGCACAAGGCCGGCACCCCCGCCACCCGCACCGCCAATATCCGCACCGAGCGCGAGTTTGAAGACTTCAACCTCACCGTCGAAGTCAAGGTCCCCTCCGGCAACAACAGCGGCATCTACCTCCGCGGCATCTACGAGATCCAAGTCTTCGACTCCTACGGCAAGCCCCTCGACTCGCACAACATGGGCGCCCTCTACAGCCGCATCACGCCGAGCGTCGCCGCCGAAAAGCCCGCCGGCGAATGGCAGACCCTCGACATCACCCTCGTCGACCGCCACGTCACCGTCATCCTCAACGGCAAGACCATCATCGACAACCAACCCGCCGCCGGCATCACCGGCGGCGCGATGTGGTCCGACCAATTCCGCCCCGGCCCCATCTACCTCCAAGGCGACCACGGCGAAGTCTCCTACCGCAACCTCGTCCTGAAGCCAGTGGTGAAGTGAGCCACGCTTAAGGGAGCGGCGGTTTTCAACCGCCGCACGCCCAAGTAGAAATAAGTTAGTTATACAGTCAGAGGCGGACTCAAGTCCGCCTCTTTTTGCGTAGCGACGAGACCAGCGAGCCAAGGACACGCCCGACAAAAGACAGGTTTGAACAAAAGAAAACGAAGGAAACGAAGAGTCCTGAGTAATCGTAGACTGAAGGTGGAAGCTTAGCTCCTGAAGATCGGAATTTTTACAGGAGCAAACGGAAGTAACAGAGGCTACACTAGGACGACGCGCCTTCGAACACTTAGGACTCTTCGTTACCTTCGTTTTCTTTTGTTCAAAATCCGGAGCCTTCTGTCCTTTGTGATCGCCATGCCCTCGCGCTGACTGCGGGTCTTCCTAACCTTCGCTCCGACCTTAGCGCCTTCGCGTCTTCGCGCTTAATCTCACCACTCACGAATTCAGAACCCACGTCAGCGGATCAAGGTCTCCTGCTTAACGCTACGCCCCTCACGCCTTGTCTTTAGCCGCCGCCCCGTCTGAGCTTCCGCTTCCCCTCGGCCTCCCCCTCCGTTTCCCCCGTTCTTCTTCCCCATGAAAACGTCCACGCCCTCCACTCCCTCTCGCTCCTCCGTCTCCCGCCGCCTCTTCCTCGGTCAGCTCTCCCTCGGCGCCGCCGCACTCGGCGTCGCCCCCTACATCCGCGCCCAAGGCGGCGCGAAGCCTCGCAAGCTCGGCATCGCCCTCGTCGGCCTCGGCGCGTACAGCAAGGGCCAGCTCGGCCCCGCGTTGAAAGTCACCGAGCAGTGCCAGCTCGCCGGCGTGGTCACGGGCTCGCCCGAAAAAGGCCAGCAGTGGGCCAAGGAATACGGTTTTTCCGAGAAGGCGATCTACAGCTACGACACCATGGCGCGGATGGCCGACAACAAGGACATCGATATCGTCTACGTCGTCACGCCCAACGGCCTGCACCTGCGCGACGTCATCGCCGCCGCCAAGGCCGGCAAGCACGTGATCTGCGAAAAGCCCCTCGGCAACACCGTCGCCGAGTGCGATGCGATGCTCTCCGCCTGCCGCGCGGCCAAGGTGAAATTCTCCGTCGGCTACCGCCTGCACTTCGATCCCTATCACCGCGAGATGATGCGCCGCGCCAAGGATCCCGCCTTCGGCCCCTTCCTCAAAATGTCCGGCGACCGCGGCTTCGCGCTCAAAGCCGGCGCCTGGCGCGCCGATAAAAAACTCGCCGGCGGCGGCCCCATGATGGACCTCGGCGTCTACCTCATCCAAGGCGCGTGCATGGCCTACGGCGGCCCAACCCTCGGCGGCGGCGCGCTCGATTTCGCCCCGGTCTCCGTGACCGGCAAGGAACTCCCCAAGACCAAACCCGAGCAATTCGGCGAGGGCGTCGAGGAGACCATCGAGTGGACGATGGACTTCAAAAACGGTGCGCACGCCGATTTCCGCACCAGCTACATCGGTGGCAAAGACACCTTCCGCGCCGAGGGCCCCAAGGGCTGGTGGGAGTTCAAGCAAAAGGCCTTCACCTACCGCGGCACCGTGGTCGACACCAGCACCGGCCCGGTCGTCTACGAGCCCTTCGTCAACCAGCAGGCGCTCCAGATGGACAACTTCGCCGAATGCGTCCGCGAAGGCCGCGAGTCCCGCGTCCCCGGCGAGATGGGCCGCCGCGACCTCTGCATCGTCGAAGCAATCTTCGCCGCCGCCAAGACCGGCCAGCGCGTGAATGTGAAAGTGTGAGGCTGAGGGCGTCGATCGCGAGGATCGAGGTGGACGGCGACCTCCGGGCGCCGTCGGAGGGCGGGCATGAAAATCACAGCGGCAGGCGAACCTCCTGAAGACGGCGCTCGGAGATCGCCGTCCACCAACGGAAGCCCCCGCGCTTATAGCGGAGACTAAGTTTTATCAGGATTGAATCCCTCGCGACCACTCCCTCACGCTCGCGCTCACCCCAACCCCGCTCGCCCGCTCGCCCCCGTTGCCCCTCACCCCATGAAAACCCCCCGTCGCCCCGCGCGCGCCGCCTCCGCCTTGTCGTCCTCCTCCTCCGCGTCGCCGGCTTCCGCGTCCACCCCTTCACTCGCGTCAACCTCGTCTCCCGCGCTCACCCGCCGCGACTTCCTCACTCGCGTCTCCGTCGGCACCGCCGCCGTGATCGCCGCGCCTTACATCCACGCGCAGCTCCTGCCGCCCAAGCTCGGCATCGCGATCCTCGGGCTCGGTGGCTATGCCTCGGGCCAACTCGCCCCCGCGCTGAAGCTCACGCAGAATGTCCAGATCACGGGCGTCGTCACCGGCACGCCGGAAAAAGGCCGCAACTGGTCGCAGACCTTCGGCTTCCCGGAAAAAGCGATCTATTCCTACGATACCATCGCGCGTCTCGCCGACAATCCCACCATCGACGTCGTCTACGTCGTCACGCCCAACGCCCTCCACCGCCAGCACGTCATCGCCGCCGCCCAGGCCGGCAAACACGTCATCACCGAAAAGCCGATGGGCCTCTCCGTCGCCGAGTGCGACGATATGATCGCCGCCTGCCGCGCCGCCAAAGTAAAACTCTCCGTCGGCTACCGCCTCCACTTCGACCCGTATTTCGCCGAGGTGCAGAAGCAGATGAAAGACATCGGCCCCTTCACCAAAATGAGCGGCGGCTTCGGCTTCACGATGAACCAGCCGCAGTGGCGCGCGGAAAAGAAAATGGCCGGCGGCGGCCCGCTCATGGACCTCGGCATCTACTCCCTCCAAGCCGCCTGCCTCATGATGGGCGAGCAAGCCCCCATCGCCATCGCCGCGAAAGAACAGCCCAAGAAGCGCCCCGAGTTTTTCCGCGACGTCGAGGAAACCATCGAGTGGGCCATGCAGTGGGCCAACGGCACGCGCGCCGATTTCATCACCAGTTATAACGGCGGCATCAACCGCTTCCGCGCCGAATCCGACAAAGGCTGGGCGCAGGTCGAGCCCGCCTTTTCGTACAGCGGCCTCAAGGGCGAAACCAGCCTCGGCAAGCTCAGCTTCGAGCCCCCCGTCAGCCAGCAAGCCCGCCAGCTCGACCACATCACCGCCCGCCTCCGCGACGGCCTCGACTCCGACATCCCCGGCGAAATGGGCCGCCGCGATCTCACCATGATCGAAGCCATCTACAAATCCGCCGCCGAAGGCGGGAAGTCTATCGAGGTAAAAGTTTGAGCATCAATTGTAGCCTTCTCAATTTTCAAACCGGTCACAGAGGGCTCGGAGAAGACGGAAGAGGTCACAGAGAATAATCCCGGCGACGAATTGGACTAAGCCGCCCGAAAGCCAGCGTAGGGGCGTCCCTTGCGGACGCCCGCAGATGGCCGGACCAACGTCTGTCCGCGTACGGCATGCGTCGGCGAGCTTTTGTAGCCGCTCGCTGGTCCTGACTCGTCGGGATTATCACGTCCGCTGCATGACGGCACGGCAGCGAGCGCCCGCCATCTCCAACCATTTCTTAACTGGTATTGCACCGTCTCTCAACAAGTAGCCATGCGCGCTGGTATATTTCTCATCACATTGGCTAACAGTGCCCAACGC
This sequence comes from Opitutaceae bacterium, assembly GCA_965227745.1. Lineage (GTDB taxonomy): Bacteria > Verrucomicrobiota > Verrucomicrobiia > Opitutales > Opitutaceae > GAS368. The sequence continues at coordinate 4,708,916 of OZ245769.1, forward strand.
ACGCTCCTCCCCCAAATTCCCCTGCCTTCCTCTGTGCCCTCGCTTCCGCCCACCATTCACGTACTCTCCATCCGAATACACCTAGCCTAGGGTTGTTTACTCGGTTCTTGAATAAATCGCACATTTTGGGAATATCGATCCGCGTTCTTACTCCTACGCACGATCCCCGGTGCGATGGCATCACGTCAGAGTCCGGAGGTCGCCAACCCTAAACAATCCAGAGTTAGCAATAGGATATTATCCCATGACTAAGACCACTCGTCTCCTCATCACCTCCGCCGCGATCGCCGGTCTCTACGCCGGTTCGCTCGCTTCCAAGTCTTTCGCCGCCGACGACAAGGCCGGCAAGGAAGAGAAAGCCAAAGCCGACAAGGGCAAGCACGACTGCAAGGGCAAGAATGCCTGCAAGGGCGAGGGCGGCTGCAAGGCCGGCGACAACGGCTGCAAGGGCAAGAACTCCTGCAAGGGCAAGGGTGGCTGCAACACCAACGCCAAGAAGGAAGAGCCCAAGAAGAGCTAATCGCTTTTTAAACCACGCGGCCGGCGTCGAACGCTGGCCGCGTTTTTTTTGCCCGTAGGTTCAAGTGTTTCAGTCCTTCGCCTTCTCCGGCCCTTTGCGCCTCCGCGTCTTCGCGCTTCAACTCCGTTCAGGTTTTTATCCGTGTTCCTCCGTGTCCATCCGTGGTTAAAAACGCTGCATTCCGTTGATAGGTGAGTGAGCCCCTGTTCGTCCTCACGGCACCTGCCCTTCGCCATTCGTAATTCGTCATTCGTAATTCCCCGTCCTCATGCCCGCCAATCGTTTCAACGGCTTCACCGACTACGGCATCGGCCTTGGGCTGCGCGTGCCGCACTACCGGCACATCCTGGACAAAAAGCCCACGTGTGACTGGTTCGAGATCATCTCGGAAAATTTCATGGTCGATGGCGGCCGCCCGCTCCAGGTCCTCGACCGCATCCTCGAGCAATACCGCGTCGTCCAGCACGGCGTCTCGATGTACTTCGGCTCGGCCGACAAACCCGACCGCACGCACCTCAAAAAACTCAAGACCCTCGTTAAGCGCACCAAGACCCCGTGGCTCTCCGATCACCTCTGCTGGGGCAGTGTCGACGGCACCTTTACGCACGATCTGCTCCCGATGCCGTACACGTTTTCCGCCGCGCGCCGCACCGCGGAGAAGATCAAGATGGTGCGAGACTACCTCGAGATCCCCATCTGCGTGGAAAATGTCAGCAGCTACGCCGAGTTTCACGTCAGCGAGATGACCGAGTGGGAATTCCTCTCCGAGGTCGTCGAGCAGGCCGACTGCGGCATCCTCCTCGACGTAAATAATATCTACGTCTCCTCGAAGAATCACACCTTCGACCCCTACGACTACGTCAATGGCGTGCCCCTCGAGCGCGTCGCGCAAATCCATGTCGCCGGCCACACGAAGTTCGAGAAATACATCCTCGATACCCACGACCACCCCGTGCTCGATCCCGTGTGGAAACTCTACGCGCACGCCATCCGCGGCGCCGGCGTGACCGCCACGCTCCTCGAGTGGGACGACAAAATCCCCTCCTTCGACGAGGTTCACGCCGAGGCCCTGAAAGCCAACGAATTCATCGCCGAGGCCCGTACCGTCCAGGCCGCCGCGAAAGCTCCGGCCACCGCCAGCCGCTCCTGATGCCACGCCTGGTCCAGCCCGTCGGCCTCAAGCCCGCGCCGCGCCGCGCGCCGAAAGCGCTCAGCACCGATGCCGATCTCCGCGCCCTCCAGCGCTGGATGACGCATGCGCTCGTGCAGCCCCTGACCGCCGACGATGACTTGCAACCCGTGTGGCGCGACGGCCGCCCGATGGCCGAGGTCGCCGCCGAGTACATCAAGCCCAACGACCGCCTCACCTCCTTCGAGCGCCTCCAGATTTACAGCCGCAGCTACTGGTACCGCCTCATCGACTGCGTGTACGACGATGCCCCCGGCCTGCGCGCCCTGCTCGGCGAGGAAAAGTTCTCCACCTTCGTGCGCGCGTACCTCGCGAAATATCCGTCGCGCTCGTTCACCCTGCGCAACCTCGGTTCGCGTCTCGCCCAATTCATCCGCGAGGAGCCGAAGCTCACCGCCCCGCACACCGCGCTGGCGGAAACGGTCGCGCGCTTCGAGTGGGCGCAAACCGTCGCCTTCGACGGCGAAGCGCGCCCGGTCCTCACGCCCGACGATCTCGCCGACGCCCCGCCCGCCAGGCTCAAGCTCACGCTCCAGCCGTACATCACGCCCCTCGCGGTCAACTGGCCGGTCGACGACTACGTGCTCGCCGTCAAAAAACGCGACGCCCTCCGCAGCGAAGCCAGCAATGCCATCGACCGCGCCCCGAGCCGCGCCTCGCGCAAAAAAGTCCCGCTCCCCCGGCGCGAGCGCTGCTACATCGTGGTCCATCGCTACAACGAGAGCCTCTACTACAAGCGCCTGCCCGCCCCGGCCTTCAAGATCCTCACCGCCCTCGCCGCCGGCCGCACACTCCCCCAAGCCGTTGCCGCCGCCGGCCCCCGCGTGAAGCCCGAGCAAGTCCGCGAGTGGTTCGCGACCTGGATGGAGCTGCGGTGGTTTTGTAAACCGTAGCGCGCTACAAAACCTCAGAACTCTGATTTTTTAAACACGGATGGACACCGATGGGCACCGATAAAAACCAGGACCCGGTGTAGAAGTTTGGTCGGTGGGTCGTATCCGTGTTCATCGGTGTCATCCGTGGTTCACTTTTCTGAGTTGAGTGGGTCGCGTCGTCTTCGCCCATCTCGCACTGCGGAATAATTTCCCGGCTCGCCCCTCTCATCCCCATGAATCTTTCCTCCAGCTATCAAAAACTCGACGGCTTGCTCACGACCATCGGCTCGTGGCTGCAGCCGGTACTGCTCCTCGCGATCCGCGGCTACTGGGGCTACTCCTTCATGCGCACCGGCTGGGGCAAGCTCATGAATCTGGAGAAGACCACCGCGTTCTTCACCGAGCTCGGCCTGCCTTTACCGAAGGTCAATGCCATCATGGCCGGCTCCACCGAATGCTTCGGCGGCGCGCTCCTGATGATCGGCCTCGCCTCGCGCCTCGTGAGCGTGCCGCTGGCCTTCACCATGATCGTGGCCTACGCCACGGCGGATAAAGAAGCGGTCGCGGCGATCTTCTCCAATCCCGACAAATTCACCGAGGCCGCACCTTTCCTGTTCCTGCTCGCGACCCTGATCGTCCTCGCCTTCGGCCCGGGCAAACTATCCGTCGACGGATTCTTATTTAAGAAAACGGAGAAGTGACTCGCGGATGCCGCGCGTCGCATCCGAGGTAGGAGCCTGCTCGCAGGCGATAGGATATCAGGCGACTTCACACCCCACGGCCCATCGCCTTCAAGCAGTTGCTACCTCAAGCCATTCGGGGCCCGTAAGTCCTGCTTCGTGTTTTCTTACGCCTTCACGACCTTCGTCCCCGCCATCAGGTCATGCAGGCAGCGGCGGTCTTCGCGAAACATGAAGCAGTAATCGACCACCAGAAAGAGGAAGCCGAGCATCGGGATCACATTGAGCAGAAAGATGAGCGAGACCGGCACGATGAAGCGAATCAGGGCGCCCCGGATGAAGCCGGCTTTGCTGCCATCGAGACTGACCACGCGGACGCCGGCGATGAGCTTGCCGATATTCTGGCCGTTGACCGCGATGAAGACGGCTTGGACGGCGATCACGAAAAACAGCCCGACGTACATCCACACGAAGCTCGCCGCCATCGAGCCCATCAGCCCTTGGACATCCTCGGGCGAGAGGATTTTCCCGCGCGCCAACTCCGGGTGCTCCTTGATGAGGCGCAGGCCGGCGTAGACCGAGCCGGGCATCATCCCGAGAAAATAGAGAAACCCATTGAGAAACGCCGCGCCGGTGCGCGCCCCGATGCTTCCGAGCGGCAGGTCATCCCAGAGGGGCAACTCGATTTCTCTCAACTCCGGCGCGCTCGCGTACGGCGATTCCGGGGGCAGCGGCGGGACCTCGCTCGGCGGTGCGAACTCGCTGAAGTCGCCCAAACGACGCCAGTCCTCGCTGCCGACGGTCCGGGCCTTGGTCTCGAGATTGGCGCGACCGGCGGTGATCCAGGCGCGCACTTGGTCGGCCGTGACCGGGCCATACTCCCGACCGTCGCCTCCGATGATGGTAAACATGCTGGAAACGAAAGTGCGATGTCCGGGGCGCGTCAATGGCGGCGGCGCATCGCATCCGGGCACAAAAAAACGCGGGCCGGAAAGCCCGCGTTTCGCGCTGAAGTCTGATTAATTAAACTCAGGGAGCCTCGTAGATTTCCACGAGCGCCACGCCCGTCGCATTGCCGACGGCCGTCACCTGCGCGGTGTAGGAGCCGGGGGCGAGGGTCGCGACGATGACGGCGTCCTTGGAGCCGGCGGGGAGGCCAAACGCGCCCACCGATTGCTGCGTGGTCAGCGTCGCTGCCGAGTCCCACGTGTCGTTTTCGTTTAGCTTGGTATTGCCGCTGTAGAGCTCGAGCTTTGGGTCAGCCATCAGGCCGGTCACGCCAAACTGCGCGAGGCCGGGCCCGACGGCGCGGATGACGAGCTTGCGCGCGCTGGCGCCGGAGATGTTGAAGCCGAGGATGAGTGTCTCCGCGCCCGTGCCGCCAAAGGTGCGCGCCGAGACGTTCGAGAGGCGCGGGGTGGTCGTGGTCAGCGCGGTCGCGACTTCATACAGCTCGATCAGGCCCGCGCCCGTCGCGCCGCCCTTGCCCGTGAGTTGGATGGTGTAGCTGCCGGCCCCGACATTGGTGGCGTTGATCGCCGAGTCCTTGGAGCCCGCAGGCAGGGCAAAGGCGCCGACCGCGAGGCTCGTGGCCGCGACATTGGTGCCGGTGCCCCAGTCGTCATTCGTATCGATCTGCGTCGTGCCGTTGAAGACCGTCAGGACCGGGTCCGCCAGCGCGCCCGTCACGCCAAAGGTCCCGAGCGTCGGGCCGATGCCGCGGATGAGGACGCTCTTCGTGCCCGAGGTGCCGGTGCCGCCCACCGTCACGCCGACGATCAGGGTCTCCGCCCCGGCGCCCGCGCGAGCGCGGATGGAAAGATTGCTGAGGTAGCCCGTGGTCAAAGCCACTCCGCCACCGGTGCCACCACCCGTGGAGCCGCCACCGGTGCCACCACCGGTCGAGCCTCCGCCGGTGCCGCCGCCCGTCGAACCGCCACCGCCACCCGCGGTGCCGCCCGGCGTCACCGTGGACGCGCCCGAGTACACGTCGAATTCGCCGACGAACACGTAGCGGCCGTTGCCGAAGGCGACTTCGGAAGCGTAATACTGATTCGCGGTCGAGCCGATGCTTGTCCAGGTCCGCCCGTCGAGGGAGGCGCGCGCCAGCGTGAGGTCAAAGTTCGTCGGGTCCGGCGAGGCGGTGACGACAAAGGCCCCGTTCAACACCTTGACGGTTTCCGTCTGCAAATTGATGCCCGGGCTTGCCGTGGTAAAGGTCACGCCATCGGCGCTCACCGATTGCCCGGAGGTGCTGCCGCTGAAGAACGTCACCAGCAGCGTCGAACTCGTCGCGGCAAGGATGCCGGGGTTGGCCGGCGCACCGGCGACCTTCGACCACGCAATGCCATCCGCGCTCGTATAGAGCCCCGCGACCGTCGCGGAGCCATAGCAGTTGGCGTAGAATTTCCCGTTGAAAAACGTGATGTGGCTCGAGGAGCCGCCGGCGACGATCACGCGATTGGTCCACGTCACGCCATCGGTGCTCGTGGTCACTTGCGCCGTCTGCGAGGCGAGGGGAGCGGCGTAGATGCCATTGCCGAAAGCGAATTCGCCCGGCGCGTTGATCGTGGCGCCGAGCGAGGTCGACGAGGTCCACACCACGCCGTCCGTGCTCGAGAGGATGATGCCATTTCCGCCCTGGCCGAGGGGCCCGGCGGGCGTGACGCCGAGCAGGAATTTGCCGTTTAAGAAGCGCGGGGCGCCCGTGCGCCCGCTGCCCGGCACCGTGCGGCGCGTCCACGCCGTGCCATCGGCACTGGTGAACACCGCTGGCGTGATGGCCGGGACGGCATTCGAGCCGCCGAAATACGTGGCGAGCACGAAAGTACCGTTGCCGTAGTCGGCGCCGGTGAGTTGGACGTTGATCCCGGCGGCGGCGACGTCAGCGGGAGTCGTCTTGGACCAGGTGGGAACTTGAGCGCGGGCGAACGGCAGAGCCGCGAGCGCGGCCAGCGGAAGCAGGAGGCGGAGTAGATTTTTCATAGCAAGTGAAGCGCCCTGAAAATACCCGCAATCGCGACCGGTGTCGTTACGCGTAAGCGCGTACGAGCCCGCGCCTCACCGCCTCCACGGTTTGAAAACATGCCGCCCGTTATCGCGAAGCTGACGCTCGCACCGAGCGTGATATCGGCCGACGTCGCGACCTGACGCGCGCAAACGTTTCCCCGTTTACCCTCCCGCCAGCACCTCCGCAAACATCGTGCGGTCCACATTGCAACCGGAGAGCACGATGCCCACGCGTTGGCCGCGGAGGGAGTCGCGCTCTTGCAGCACCGCCGCGAGTCCCGATGCCCCGGAGCCCTCGGCGACATTGTGCGTGTCGGAAAAGATCGCCCGCATCGCCGCGCCGACCTCGGGATCGCTCACCTGCACGATGCGCTCCGTCCCGCGCAGGATAAATTGCAGCGCCTCCTCGTTGGGCGTGCGGCACGCGAGCGTATCGGTGAGGTAAGTCGTCACCGGGTGCGACACCGCCCGCTTCGCCGCAAACGACAGCGCATACATCGGCGCGCGGTCGGAGACGATGCCCACGACGCGCGTCTTGAGGCCCAGCGCATCACGCGCGGCCATGACGCCGCAGATGCCGGACCCCATGCCGATCGGCACATACACGACATCGAGCGGCGGAGCGCCGCGGAAAAATTCCCACGCATACGTCGCCACCCCCGGGATGAGGGCGCGATCCATCGAGGGCATCGCGTAAAGGCCCTGCTCGACGGCGAGGCGCTGCGAATATTCGAGCGCGGACTGAAAATCTTCGCCGTGCTCGATCAGCTCCGCGCCGAGCGCCCGCATCGAGGCGTTTTTCTCCACGCTATTGCCGTGCGGCACGACGATCACGACGCGCAGGCCCAGCCGCCGCGCGGCAAACGTCACCGACTGGCCGTGATTGCCGCGCGTCGCCGCGACGACCCCGCGCAGCCCCGGCTGGGTGCGCTTCAATTCATCGAAAAACGCGAGCCCACCGCGCACTTTAAACGCTCCGAGGGGCGTGTGGTTTTCGTGCTTCACCCACACCTCGCAGCCGGCGCGGGCATTGAGCAGCGGCCACGAGAGCTGGGGCGTCGGCAGCATCACGGCATGCACCACAGCGGCGGCGGCTTCGATCTCGGCGAGCGTGGGCAGCGAAGACATGCCGCAGCGTGCTCCCCTCGCACCTCGCCGCGCAAGCCCCGCTCCGACTGTGCCGGGAATAAATCGACGCCTTTGTTGGCCCGCTCATCTGCGCTAGTCTTTCCGAGGGCAAGAGACCGGGCGCTCCCTTAACGGCTTCGCTTAATCGCGAGGCTCGATGCCTATTCTTATTAGCGAAGATCAGCGCAGATTAGCGTTCCCCTCTGGTTCTCTCGGGCACCCCGTACGCATGCATGCGTATATCGCTCGCCGCCGATTTTAGCGAAGATGGCGGTGCTTCAGCTTACTCCCGCCCGCTTCTCTTTCCATGAACTCGTCGTTGTTTCGCCCCGGCTGGATTCTGTCCGCCGCTCTCGCGTGCGCCCTCGTCGCATCGCCGCTCTCCGCCGCCGGTACGCCCGCCGCGGCCAAGCAAGTTTGGACCACCAAGCTCCCCGGTGACGTCAAGTGGCACAAGCTCACCGAGCTCGGCCAGCTCCTCGTCGGCACCTCCGATACGCTCGCCGCGTACAATCCCGAGGACGGCAAGCTCCTCTGGAAGCGCGACGACATCAAGAAGTCCAACCCGCGCAACGCCGTCGATATCCCCGGCACGCCGATTCTGATGTGCAACACCTACGATGGCATGATGAACACGAAAGTGACGTTCATCGCGATGGACTACCTCTCCGGTGAGGCGCGCTGGACCACGCCGCAGATCACCGGCCAGTACCTCGACACCATTCCCGTCCCCAGCAAGAACCTCGTCGTTTTCGTCGTGAGCACGTACGATGGCAACGACACCGGCATCTACCTCAAAGCCCACGATCTCGAGAGCGGCGCCGCCAAGTGGTCCGCGAAGTTCGCTAAGACCGGCGCCATCCCGCTCCACATGGCCGACAATAGCGGCCGCTTCATGCCCACGATGGACCTCTCCGGTTATCACGAGCCCGTGATCGACGGCGACGAGATGTACCTCGGCTACCTCGGTGTGCACTGCATCGACCTCACCAGCGGCGCGACCAAGTGGGCCGTGGAATTTCCGCCCGCCGCCAAGGGCCTCAAGAAGACCTACGCCCCGCTCCGTATCGACGGCGACCGCATCTACGGCGGCGGTGGCGGCAGCGTCTACGCGATCAATCGCCGCACCGGCGCCACGCTCTGGAAGAGCGACCGCATCTCCGACTACGCCGGCCTCCTCAAAGCCCGCGACAACGCCATCGTCGCCCAGCTCGAGATCGTGGGCGGCAAGATCTTCTCGCGCTACGGCGGCAATTTCTCCGACGGCAAAACCGTCACGCTCCGCGAGCCGCTCGGCGTCGTCGTCCTCGATCCCGCCGACGGCAAGGCCCTCTACAATTTCGACCACGCCAAGGAAGGCATCACCAACCTCGTCGTCGTCCCCGAGACCAGCACCGTGGTCTTCGCCGATGGCGCGAATGTATATGGCATCGACACCGCCGCGGCGACGCCCGCCGAGTCGTTCAAGGTCCCGATCGAGTTCAAGCGCAAGATGGGCGTCGGCAGCGTCGCCAAGATCGGCCTCGGCGCCCTCGGCGGCGTGACCGGCCTCGTCAAAGGCGCCGTCTCCGCCAACAAGGCGCTCCTCGATGTCCCCGTCGCCACCTCGTATGCCAACGGTCGCGTGATCGTCCAGGGCAAGCAGCACCTCCTCGGCTTCGACCCCAAGACCAAGACGTCCAACTGGTCGCTCTTCTACGCCGCCCCGAGCGACAACCTCGGCACCGCGGCGATGTTTGCCGTCACGGCCGTCGCGGCCCTCGGCGGCAACGCCCAGGCGGCCGCGAGCGGCGGCATCGGGTCCAGCGGATACAGCAGCGGCGTCAGCACCATCCACAGCAACCTCGACAGCTACAACAAGTACACTGAGAACGCCGCCAAGCGCGCCGGCGGCACCAAGAGCTCCGAGACCTACTCGTACATTTTGACCAAAGTGGAAAAAGACATCGGCCTCCTCGGCATCAACCTCGCGAGCGGCGAGACCGACCGCCAGATCGTGCTCAAGGAAAAGGAGCCCAACTACACCGTGGATGAGACCACGGGCCGCGTCTTCCACTTCAAGGACAAGGACTCTGTGGTGTGCTATCAATTCTGAGTGAGGCGCCGGGCTGAAATAGGCGAAGTCCGGCGTCCGCGACAGAATCGGAGCAAACCGCACAACTACGCCGCTCGGCAACGGGCGGCGTTTTTGGTTTTATGAGGATGCGACGGAAGCGGCCTCGGTTTGGTAGCCGCGAGCGCCAGCGAGTGGATGGGAAGAAACCCGCGACTATTCACCGCTGCAGCGTGAATCTAATCACCCTGCGTTGTATCCAAAATCCTGATGCGCCGGTCCGGAGACCGGCGCTACCCTGGGCCTTACTCGCTCTTCTTCGTGCGCGGACGGCTCGGACGACGTGCGGGCTTCTTTTCGCCCTTATCATCCTTCTCTTCGCCACCGCTCTCAGCTGCTGGTGCACCTTCGGTCGATTCAGTCGGCGTCGCCGGTTGTTCGGTCGGAGGGGCTTCCGGCGCGGGGGAAGGGGCGGGGGCGGGGGCCGGCTCGGCAGATGGCGCGGCCGGTGCCGGCGCAACCGTTTCAGCCGGTAACGCGGGTGAAGTCGGTGCCGTGGAGGCGGCGACTTGAGCTGTCTCCGCCGAAGCGATGTCCGCGCTCGCGGTCGAAACCGGGGTCGCAGCCGTCTCGGTGGGCGCGGGCACAGGAGCCGCCGCAGAATCGGTCGTCGCCGCCGGTGCGCTCGCCTCAGCGGGGACGGCAACGGATGCCGCGCCGCCTTCGGTCGCGACCGTGGCCGCTGCACCGTCAGTCGAGGTCGGGGCGGGCGTTTCCGTCGTGCCACCGGTCGGGGCCGCGCCGTCGGTCGGCGTGCCCGTCGCATTCGCGTCGGCCGGAGCACTACCCGTCGGAGCGAGCGTCTCGCCGTCCTTCTTGTCGCGGCCATTGATCCACACGCCACCGCGCGAATCTTGATTCAGCCACCAGACCTCATTGCCGATTTCTACAAAGTGGGGCTTGTCGTTCGGATTGGGCGGGAGCGTGAGGCCGAGCGAGGTAAAGGCGGCGGTGATCTCCGCTTCGCTGCGACGCAATGCCCGCGCGAGGAAGGTCGCACTGCCGGAGCCGCCGGGACCGCGACGATTGCGGCGCATGTGCGGGCGGATCTTCTTGAGCAGATCCGCACCGGTCGGAAGGGGAGAGCTGGAGCCCTGGCCACCACTGCTGGTGGGGGCGGCGGCACCTTCGGCACCGCCGCTGGCGCCATCCGCCTGAGGGGCGGCGCCATCGGTCGCACCCTCGGTCGAAGCCTCGCCGCCCTGCGCGGGCGAGTCATGGCGGTCGCGGTCGTTGTCCCGGTCGCGATCCCGGTCACGGTCGCGGCGACCGCGCGGTTCGAAGACGGGCTTGCCGCTCGCTTGGTCGCCGGAGGGCGCGCCCTGCTCGGCTGACTTCTCGGGCTTCGGTTCCTCGGGCGGCTGCTCGATGCGGGTGCCCTTCACATTGCGGAAGACGGCGCGCGGCTTTTCCTTGGTGTTGATCCACACCTCGCCCCGGCGATTGATGTTCACCCAATAAAGATCGCCGTCGTACTCGAGGTACTCGGGCCGCGAATCCTCATCGACCGGCAGAATGAACCCGCACTCCACGAGCGCGCCCTTGATGTCCTCTTCGGCCTGGTCCCACTTCTTGGCGAGGTAGTCGAGGCCCACGCTCATGCCGGAGCCGCGCTGGTTGCGGCGCATGTGCGGCTTGATGGCGTCGAAAAATACCGGCAGCTCCTCCTCCTCGGAGGCCGTGAGCTTGTCCCAATCGTCCTTCGGCTCTTCCTGAGCCTCGGGATCGTCGTCGCGGGAAGTGTCGACCGGCTTGCGGAAACCATCGTCCGGGGAGGCCTTTTCCTCGATAAAGCTCGAAGCCGACGCCTCGGCGGGCGCGGGGGCCTGCTTGGTCGCAGCCTCGAATTTCGCGGCAAATTCCGCGCGGAGCTTTTCCGCCTCGGCCTTGGCGGCGGCGGCGGCGGCATCCTGGAGGGTCCAGTCGCGTTGCGTCGTGCGGCGCGCCAGCCCGGTAAAGGCCAGCATGTTGTCCTGCGGGGAGTGATATTCGATGATCTCCCATTCGTCGCGGCCGAGATCGTTTAGAAATTTCTCCAGCATGGCGGGCGTGGCAAAGCCACCTTTCCCGCTAGTAATAACCTTATATTCCCAAAGTGACATAAGTGAAGTGGTGGGGCGTGAACCTCACCCATCCCAAAACCCCGCTCCGATGCCGAGCCAAATCGCGCACCCCCTTCCGAGAAACCCCCGAAGCCCCCGGCCCGGCCACCCACTTACACCCCGGGGGCGCGGAGCAGCGAACCACGGATGCACACCGGTGAACCGGCTAAAACCAAGGGAGGTGAATCAAAGGCGCTAAACCGCAAAGCGACGCGAGCCGCGCACCTCCCGGCCCCCCCTCGCTTCACCTACCTTGCTTTACCTTTACCCGCCCCGACTCACCTTGACCCACCTCGACTATCCTCGACCCACCCCTGGGAGCGCGGGCCGCTGGCCCGCTCCTTCGGTTCTCTGAACGAACTCTTAACTATTTTCGCATTCCGCCCCAAATCCCTGCCTCTAGGTTCCTTAGCTCCTCCATTTTAGCATCCCACCTCGCGCCTGTCATCCGCACCATGGTCTGTATGAGCCGAGCCCCAAAGAGTAATATTCTCACCGTCGTCCATTTATTCCCGTTCCTTCGACTTCCACCCCATCACCCCTTCGCGCCGTTCACCTATTAGCCTTTCCGTCCAGCCTCCGCCGATGACACGCCACCCATCCATCATCCGCCACCAATCGCCCCCGGAGCCGTCTAAGCAGTCCTCGCCACCCCGGCCCTCCGCCGCTTTGCTGCCGCCTGTCGCCCCGTCCAGTCCCCGTCAACCGCCGTCCTGTCCGCCCATTTTTCCGTGCCACGCTCCTGCTCCCGACCCACCCGCGCTACCGCCACCGCCTTCCTCGCCGCCCTCGCCGCGAGCACTTGGACGGCCCGGGCGCAGGCTCCCGCCGCGTCTCCGTCCGCCGCCGCCTCCCAGCCGCCCCAATCCCTCAGCGACTACGTCGTCACCTCCACGCGCACCCCCCAGCCCCTCTCCCAAGTCCCCGTCGCCCTCAAAAACGTCCCCGGCGACGAGCTCCGCGATGCCCCCACGGTCGTCCTCGATGGCGCGCTCCGCTCCATCCCTGGCTTCAGCCTCTTCCGCCGCAGCGACAGCCTCACCGCCAATCCCACCGCCCAAGGCGTCTCCCTCCGCGGCCTCGGCCCCAGCGGCGCCAGCCGCTCCCTCGTTCTCCTCGACGGCGTCCCGCTAAACGACCCCTTCGGCGGCTGGGCCCTCTGGTCCCAAGCTCCCCGCGAAGGCATCGACCGCATCGAGGTCGTGCCCGGTGGCGGCGCGAGCGCCTGGGGCAATTCCGCCCTCGGCGGCGTCGTCCAAGTCCTCACCCGGCCTATCTCTGTCGACTCGCCGCAGGCCGCGCGCGCTTCGGGTGCCCTCATCCCGTTGGACCCCATGCCGTACCATCCGCGTGGTTTCGCCGCCGCTACCTACGGCGATTTCAACACCCGCAGCTTCGAATTTCTCGCCACCCAACCCGTGGGCCAAGGCGCCGTCCAGATCCTCGGCCGCGCCTTCGCCACCGATGGCTTCTCCTTGGTCGCCCCCGAGCGCCGCGGCTCCATCGACATCGATGCGTGGAGCCGCCACCGCTGGCTCGCCGTCCGCTACCGCACGCCTATCGGCGAACAACTCGAGTTCTCCGCCACCGCGCGCGGCTTCGAGGAATTTCGCGGCAACGGCACGCCCTATCAGCGCAACGGCACGCGCGCCAAGACTCTCTCCGCCACGCTCGCCGGCTCCCCGTCGAAAAACTTCGCGTGGACCGCCACCGCCTACGCGCAAGACCAGTCTTTCGCCAGCACCTTCAGCTCCGTCAATGCCACCCGCACTGCGGAAACCCCCGCGAGCGATCAGTTCGCCGTCCCCGCCGTCACGTGGGGCGCGGCCTGGACCGGCGTCTGGAAACACGCCGATGGCGCCAGCACCAGCGCCGGCCTCGACGGACGCTACGTGCGCGGCGAGACGCGCGAGAATTTCACCTTCACGGCGGGTAATTTCACCCGCCTCCGCGTCGCCGGTGGCCGCCAGACCATGGGCGGACTCTTCGCCCTGCATGAGCGTCCGCTCGCCCCCGCTCTCCGCTTCACCCTCGGCGCGCGCGTCGATCGGTGGACCGACACCGACGGCCATCGCCAGGAGACCGACCGCGTCACCGCCGCCGTCTTCCGCAATGATCGCTACGCCCGCCTCGACGGCACCGAGTTCAGCCCGAGCGCCGGCCTCGTTTGGACCTCCGCGCCCGCCTGGCGCGTGCGTGCCAACGCCCAGCAAGCCTTTCGCCGCCCCACGCTCAACGAACTCTACCGCCCCTTCCGCCAGGGCGCCAACGTCACCGAGGCCAACGCCGCCTTGAAAACCGAGCGCGTCACCACCGCCGAGTTCGGCGTCGAGTGGCAGCTCTCCCGCCCGGTGCCGCGCCCTTTCGGGGCGAGCCACATGAGCCTTGTTAATGGCATCCCGCTTCCTGCCCAGCCCACGCGCCGCGTCCTCACCCTCGGCGCCACTGCCTTCTGGAACGACCTCGAGGACGCCGTCGGCAATGTCACCATCGCCCGCGGCCCCGGCACCTTCCCCATCGTCGGCACGCTCGCCGCCGGCGGGCTCGGCCGGCAGCGCCTCAACCTCGACCGCACCCGCACGCAGGGCCTCGAGCTGTCCGCGACGTGGTCGCCCCTCCTCGACCTCTCGTTCAACGCCGCCGCCCTCCTCAACGACGCCACGGTCCGCCGCGCCTCCGTCGCGCCCGCCCTCGTGGGCAAGCAAGTCGCGCAAGTCCCGCGCCGCAGCGCCACCCTCGGCGCCTCGCTCCGCTTCCTCGACCACAAGCTCACCGTCACCCCGCGCGTTCGCTGGATCGGCCGCCAATTCGAAGACGACGAAAACGCCCTTATCCTCGGCGAAGTGGTCGTCACCGACCTCGGCCTCAACTACGCGCTCACGCCGCGCCTCGCCCTCTTCCTCAACGCCGAAAACCTCGGCAACGCCCGCATCGAAACCGGCCGCAGCGCCGACGGCCTCGTCAACACCGGCACCCCCCGCCTCGTTCTCGGCGGCCTCCGCGGCAGCTGGTGATTCCCGCAGCGGCGAGCACCAGCGAGCCGATGCCTTGAAAAGTGACTGCGGCCTCCAGCCGCAGAGTCTGCTGGGCCCTTGCGGCCGCAGGCCGCTCATCCTCTCTCTTTCGAGGAGTGCCGGCCACCAGCCCGCCCCACGTAGCGGCAAGCGCCACCAAGCCGCAGTCTTTATCTTTCTCTTTCCTCTTTCTCGTAATCTTTCTCTTCTCCGGCTCCTCCGTCCTCTGTGTCTCCGCGCCTCTGTGGTTAATTCCGATCCTAGAAAACCAGAATCAGGCACCACAGAGGCACAAAGTCACGAAGCACAGCCCGGTATGAGACACCCAGCCCCGCCTCGCCCTTTCACTCTCCCCCCCACCCGCACCACTCCGAGGGTAGGGCGCGACCTCCGGGCGCGCCGTCAGGACTCCCGCATTCTCCTTTCGCCTCCAAATTTTCCCGATGCACCACCTTCGCGCGGCCCTTCCGTCTTCCTCTGTGTCCTCTGTGCCTCCTCCGTGTTCTCTGTGTCCAATGCCTTGACCCTCCGCCGCCCCACGCTCGCCTTTCCGATCTCACCTCCCCATCTTCTCTTCCGGAATAAACACCCCCTTGAGTCGCTCTCACCTCTCAGACCTCAGCTCTCCACCTCCTGTCCAATCCCACCCCCGCCATGCACATCCGCACCCCTAAATCTTGGGAGCTTCCCGACTCCGCCGCGACTTCCGAATCCCTTTACCTCCGCAGCCTCGGCCCCAATCGCCGCGCCTTCTTGAAATCCCTCGGCGTCGCCAGCGTAGCCTTCGCCGCGCGCGACGTGCTCGCCGCGACCGGAGGCTTTCCCACGAAGCCGAATCCCGCCTACCGCGACCCCGCGCTCGTACCGACACCCTACGAGTACATCACGAGCTACAATAATTTCTACGAGTTCGGCCTCGATAAAGATGAGCCGAAGGTAAACGCCAACAAAGGCTGGAAGACCGAACCCTGGACCGTCGAGCTCACCGGCCTCATCCGCAACCCCGTCAAACTCGACGTCAACGACCTCATCGAAAAAATGGGCGGCATCGAGCAGCGCGTGTACCGTATGCGCTGCGTCGAGCGCTGGTCGATGGTCATCCCGTGGGATGGTTTCCAGCTTTCGAAACTCATCGCGCTCGCCGACCCCAAGCCCGAGGCGAAATTCCTCAAGATGACGACCTTCCTCGACCCGAAAGTCGCCCCTGGCCAGCGCGCGGAAAATCTCGCCTACCCCTACGTCGAGGGCCTCCGCCTCGACGAGGCCAACCACGAGCTGGCCTTTATCGCCACCGGCATCTACGGCCGCCCGATCCCGAATCAAAACGGCGCGCCCCTCCGGCTCGTCGTCCCGTGGAAGTACGGTTTCAAAGGCGTCAAATCCATCGTGAAATTCGAGTTCGTCGACAAGCAGCCCCGCAACACCTGGCAGGTCACCAACGCCGAGGAATACGGCTTCTACGCCAACGTAAACCCCAAGGTAGACCACCCTCGCTGGAGCCAGGCCACCGAGCAGGTCATCGGCGGCAAATCCGCCAGCGCCCGCCAGCGCACCCTCATGTTCAACGGCTACGAAAAAGAAGTCGCCGCCCTCTACAAAGGCATGAACCTCGAGAAAAATTACTGAGCCTAACGCCGCGCCGAGATAGCGCCGCCCTCCGACCGACGTATCAGGACTATCAATACGCCTCACATTTAACGGAGGGGCGATTTCTAACCGCCCGCTCAGGATTTCCATCAAACGAAAACACCACGCACCCCACCCTCAATTCCCCGCGTCGCCAGGTCTGGTAGCCGCGAGCGCCAGCGAGTGGAGGATCGGCCCGCGCAATTCGGCACGCCGCGAGTCTGGTAGCCGCGAGCGTGAGCGAGTGGCGGATCGGTCGCTTTGTCTCCGCACCCCGCTCATTGCCAGCACATCTCCTCACACCTCCCAGAGACGTCCCGCTCCCTTTATCCGCCCCAAACAAAAAACCGTCGGCCCCCATACCCCGGCGCGCCTCTAGGCGCACGCACCACCTCCATCTGCCGGCCTAATTTTTGCGTTTTTTGCGGCCACTCCTCCGACTGCCTTTCCTCCGTTCACCGTCGCCAACTCTTCGCCTCCCTGCTTCTGGCTCTCAGCTCTAAGCTCTAGACTCTCAGCTTTTCGTCCCCGTGACTTTCCTCGCCCAACTCCTCCGCTCCAAGGTCACCATCTGGATCCTTCTCATTTTGCCCGGCCTCTGGCCGCTCGTGCCGATCTATCTCACGCGCGATCCCGCCGTCCTCAGCGACCCGCTCAAATATCTGCTGCACCACTTCGGCTTCGTCGCCTGCCTCGTGTTGGTCGCGGTTCTCACCTTCTCGCCCCTGCGCACTCTCTGGCCGCAATGGCCGGTCTCGCAGGCCCTCAATCGCCACCGCCGCCTCGTCGGCGTCGCCGCCTTCGTCTACGCGCTGCTGCACCTCGGCACCCACTTCCTCTACGAAGGCGCCTTCGACGACACCTCGCTGTTGCCGATCATCTTCGACGCGATCGTCAAAAAACCCTTCCAGCTCACCGGCCTCATCGCGTTCACGATTTTACTCATCCTCGCCGTGACGAGCCCGCACGCCGTCCTGAAAAAACTCGGCGGCAAGCTCTGGAAAAACCTCCACCGCCTCGTCTACCTCGCCGCCGCTCTCGTCGCCTACCACCAAGCCGCCGCCCGCAAACTCTTCCCGGTGCAAGTCCTCTGGATCTTCGTCCCCCTCGCCCTGCTCGAAATCGCCCGCTACTGGAAACAATACCGCCCCAAGCCCCTCGCCGCTGCGACCGAAAAAAAATGAGCCGCTTCGCCGATCAGGCGAAGCCCCGCACAGACGAAACAACTTCACCGCGGTACAGAAAGATCAGCGCCGATGTGCGTTCCCTCCTTTTGGGCTCTGCGATCGCCCTTTCCTCTGACGTTCGCCCCTTTGCGTCTTCGCGCTTAAATCCCGTCCCCATCGTTCCGCATCCGCGCCCATCCGCGTGGTCCGCGGCGAAAACCTCCGGGTCAGTCCGGTCTCGATCCGTATTCATCTGTGTCCATCCGTGGTTCAAAAGGATCGAGCCTCTTCGTGCGTCTTGCCTTCGCTCCGACCTTCGCCCCTTTGCATCTTTGCGTTTAGTCAGAGGGATTGGATTGTCTCTTGGGTTGTCCGCTCAGTCCGTTCACTCCATGCGATGCGGCACAAATCGGCTCAAATTTCCCGTGATGCGCCGCGTGTCCTCGCGCATCCCCAGTCCGCACGCCTCGTGGTTCACCATCCACACGCCGCACACCGGCCGATTCCCTGCGTACTCTGGAATATTCGCCAGCGCCTGATAAATAAATCCCTCGTCGCCGTAGTCGCCCGCGTTCTCCTCCACGGTCACGCCGCGCTCGACGAGCGTCACATTCGCGCCCTCGCGGCTCAGCCGCGGCTTGCGCACGTAACTACCACCGAGCGAGGCATCGGCCGTTTCAAACGCCGGCAGTAAATTCGGATGCCCCGGATTCAGCTCCCACAAGATCGGCAGGAGCCCCTTGTTGCTCAGTAGCAGCTTCCACGGCGGCTCGATGAAGAGCGTCTTCGCCTGCGGGAGCACCTCCGCGAAGCTCTCGTGCCACATCCATTCCCACGGGTAGAGTTTGAAGAGCGCCGTGATCTCATCGTTTTCGTTATCCACGAAGCGCCCGTTGTCCTTGTCCCAGCCGATCTCATCGATCGCGGTCCACGTCGTCTGAAAGCCCGCCTGCTGACACGTGTCCATGAGGTACGTCACCGTCTGCGTGTCCTCCGGCAAATCCCGCACCGCCGCGAAGTGCACGCGCTCGGCCGCGATATTTTTCCACGCGTCGATCAACCGCTCGTGAATTGAGTTAAACTGATCCGCCTGCGGAAACCGTTCCTGCAGCCAATACCACTGCACCACCGCCGCCTCGATG
The DNA here is from genome assembly GCA_965227745.1 of Opitutaceae bacterium. GTDB lineage: Bacteria > Verrucomicrobiota > Verrucomicrobiia > Opitutales > Opitutaceae > GAS368. The sequence continues at coordinate 4,727,480 of OZ245769.1, forward strand.
AGTGCCGTCGGCGTGTCCGCATTGTACTCGAGCAGCTTCGGCGGCGTCGCCCCGTCGTACGCAAAATCAAAACGCCCGTACAAACTCGGGTCATCGCGCTCCCATGATTCGAGAATCGTCGGCACCGCTTTCTCCGGAATCCCCACGCGCGACCACCACCCGCGATCGATGACGACCTGCGCCGCCTCGATGCAGAGCTGGTGGAGCGTATTCGCCGCCGCCTCGAGTTCATCCACCTCGCGGGCCGAGAGCACGTAGCACGCGCTCTCGTCCCAGTACGGCCCCTTGTCATGCGTGTGATAGGTGAAGCCCAGCGCCTCGGCCTTCGCGCGCCAGTCGCTGCGGGGAATTAGAGAATTGCGTTGCATATCAAAGTGTCATCGCGAGGAGCGAAGCGACGAAGCAATCTATCGAGACCAGCCCGCCGCGCCTCGCGCCATCGCTATGTTGAAAAGTGGTTGGCGTTTAGGTTCTCGATTGGCGGCTTGGGCTCACGACCCCGAACTCCCGCCACTGCTATGCCCGCCCGAAGACCCAAAGCCCCCACGCTGAATCGTGGGACTCGACTTGGAGGGCGAGGCGGACGGTTTCGTAGTCGAAGGGCTTGGCTTCGACGACGGCGACGTCGCAGGACTCGGCTTCGCCGTCGTCGGCGAAGACGGGCTAGACGACCGGTCGCCGAAAAACGAACTACTCGAACCCGATGAACGGCTCCGGAAAAAGCTCGGGCCACTGCTCGTGGTGCGGGCCTGCTGCCGTTGCTGCTCCAATTGTTGCCGGGCGACCACAGCGGCCGCCACCGCGTCCGGATTTGGCCGCGAGGCCATCATGGCCAGCACCCACGGTGCCGCCTGCCAGAGCCCGCCCGCGAAATAGCCACGCGCCGGATCGTAGTGGTTATACGGATACGGGTACCATGCGTGATACGGCGCATGGTAGTAGCCCACGCCCGGCGTGTAGTCGTTGTTTTCGTACGCGATGTCGCCGCTGATCGGCTTCGCCGGTTTCTCCGGGAGCGCCGTGATGTCATTATCGCTGTTGGCTTTTCTCCACGCGTCCCACGCCACCGCGCCGCCGATCACGCCCACGGTGCCTAGGAGCACGAGCGCGACCGCGCTGCTCCGCCGCTTCGGCGCGGCGTACTCCGGCGTCTGATAGTGGGCGCTCATCCCATGATGGCGGCCGCGACGACAATGCAGACGCCGAGAATGATCGCCGCGCCGATGATGGCCGCCGCGAGATTGCGATTCTTGACGATCTCCTCGTGCAAGTCGCCCGGAGTGCACCAGTCGAACAGCTTGTAACCGAGGATCGCCAGCAAGGTCCCGAAAATGGAAAAGATCGCCGTGTACAACAGCGCTTCGCCGAGCGAACCCGCATGCCAAGTCGAGGGAGTGGTAGCCTGCGCGAGAAGGGGAGGAAGAAGATGCATGAGGAGTAAGTGGAGAACCCCCACTATGCACCCGCCGCCAGCCCCGTAAATGAAAACAGGCCCGCGTGGAAAAATCTCCCGCCACTCCAATCGCCCATCGCTACACTCTCGGTATCGCCTCGTGAAAACAGGCCATAAAAGAAAGCCAAAACCGTCCGGCGAATCGAATCCCCCCTGCGCCTATAGGCGCACGCACACCCCCACCTGCCGGACAGCCTTTTCGCGTTTTTTGTGGCCATCCTTCTGAATGAATGAGCGCCACTGGTCCCTTCTAAGCCGTTATCCCGTGATCGGTTCTTCCTCCGACCTTCGCATCTTCGCGCTTCATATCCGTCTCCTTCATTTTGAGCCCGTGGCTCTTATCCGTGTTCATCTGTGGTTCAATTTCCGCCATTTCAATTCCACGTTACGCGTCACGCGCCCTCGCTCACTTCACTTTCGCTTTCGTATCAGCCGCCGCCTCCGCCGTCACGCTCGCCAGAAACCACTCCACCGCATACGTCGCGAGCTGCCCGCCCGGCCCGTTGAGATTGTATTCAAACGCATGAGTCGCCCACGGCAGCGAGACGAAGACATGCGGCACATTATTTTCCGTCAACCGTACGTCCAGCCGCTCGCTCTGCTTGTGCCACACCAGCGTGTCGAGCGCGCCATGCATGAGGAGCGTCGGCGGACACTTCGGCGTCACGTGAAAATACGGGCTGGCGCTATCGAAGCCCGCGCGCGCCTTCTCCGGCCCTCCGCCCACGAACTGCCGGATCAACAGCGGCGATTTCAGAATATCGTCCTCGGTCCCAAACTGGTAGGCAAAGTGCAGATCCGCCGGCGCGTAAAACGCGATCACCCCGCGAATCGCCGGATCGCTTGCGCCATAGCCCACTGACTCCGCGATATTCCCGCCCGCCGAGCGCCCAAAGAGCACGAGCTTCGTCGCGTCGATGCCCAGCCGCGCCGCGTTCGCTTTTAGAAACGCGATGGCCGCGAGCACGTCGTCGCGCTGCGCCGGCCACACCGCTTTCGGCGCGAGCCGATAGTCGATCGCCGCCACCGCGTAGCCCGTGCGCGCGAGCCAGTGGTTGAAATGCGCGATCTCCTCCCGCGTCCCATTGTCCCACCCGCCGCCATGCACCACGATCACGCACGGCACCTTCGCGCTTCCCGCCGCGCGATAAAAATCCAGCGAGAGTTTTTGCCCGGTCTCGAAGACCATCGTCTCCACCGCCACCGGCGCCGGCGCGCCGCGAAAAAATCCCGCGAGGGAAAACGGCTCCCGCTCCGGCGGTGTAATCCCAATGCGCCCGGCCATCCGTCCCGGCAACCCCGCGCCGATCTTCCACGCCTCGAGCGCCGGCGTCACCAGCAGCCCCACCGCCAGCGCGCATAATAATACACACGCCACCGCCGGCCCCAGGGCCTCGCCGCGCACCCGCCAAGCGAGCACGCCGACGCCCACCGGTAGCAACGCGATCCAATGCCCATACTCCCCCGCGAGGAGCGCGAGTTTCCACGGCGCCCACTCCGGCGCGCGCACCTGCGTGAGCAGCCCCAGGCCCACGGCCAGCACGGCGAAAAAAAGGAAAAACCAGCGAAGCATGCGACCAACTATACGCGCATCATCCCCGTCCAGAGGCAAAGAAATCCTAAAGTGGCTGCGGCTTCCAGCCGCAGAGTCTTCGAGCCTCTTGCGGCCACAGGCCGCTCTCACCTCCTGTCGGGCTCCGGCTCGTTGGTCCCGCAATTGTGGGATCGCGCCGCACCTGCCAAAACTCGCACCTCCTCCGCCCTGGCCATTAGCCACTCCCCTCCGCCCTGTCGCCTGTCTTCTGTCGTCTGTCCTCTCTTACCTCACCGCCGCCCTCCAAAGCAGCCTTCCCTTTTCCGTGCGGTTCTGGCGTCTTCCCACCGTGAGTCTCCGCCGTCTCGACCAACTCCTCTCCAGCCTCGGCTACTGCAGCCGCAGCGAAGCCCGCGACTGGGTGCGCGCCGGCGCGATCACGATCCGCGGCGTCGAAGCCGACGACGCCGGCGAACGCGTCAATCCGACCGACGTCCTCGTCGACGGCCAGCCGCTCGATCACCCCGATGGCCTCATCCTCCTACTCAACAAACCCCTCGGCCTCGTCTGCTCCCACGACGAACGCGAGGGCCCCAATGTCTACTCGCTGCTCCCCGACCGCTGGCGCCGCCGCAATCCCCAGATCACGAGCGTCGGCCGCCTCGATAAGGAAACCAGCGGCCTGATCCTCCTCACCGATCTTTCACCGCTCGTCCACAAGCTCACCTCGCCGAAGCACAAAGTCCCCAAGCTCTACCGCGCCACCGTCGACCAAGATCTCCGCCCCGATCTCGTCGAAAAGTTCGCCGCCGGCACGCTCCTCCTCGAAGGCGAAAAAGAGCCCTGCGCGCCCGCCGCGCTCCGCATTCTCTCCCCGCGCGAAGCCGAGCTCACGCTTACGGAAGGCCGCTACCATCAAGTCCGCCGCATGTTCGCCGCCTTCGGCCCGACCGTCCTTACGCTCCACCGCGCCCGCTTCGGCGACCTCGACCTCGGCGATCTTGCCCCCGGCACCTGGCGCGAGCTCCCGCCCGATTTCTTCGGCGCCGTCGCACGAGGGTAACGCCGGCACAAGGGTAGCGCCGGTTCTCCGACCGGCGCATCAGACGAGCGAGTCCTCCCATCCGTGTACGCAGAAGCATAAGCATAAAAGTGCCCGCCCCATCTTTCGCCCGTCACGCACTTCCCCTTCCAGCGGCGCTCATCGCTAATCACATGCCATCACCTGTCCGCACGAGCCCACGCCAAAACTTAAAGTGCGGAGTCTCCTGACCCGCCGTTAGGCCGGCGCCGCCTTTTATGAGGTGCAAATCCTAAAAAATCCGAGCCGCTACCGCATCATCCGCGCCTGCTGTAGATCCATCACCAAGCTCACGGAAATATTCACGGTAAGCGTCGCCGGGGTCGACGTAATCGTCCCCGCGCTATTCGAAACGCGCACGGTATACGTGGCCGCATCCGTGATTTTGACTCCGGTGAGCGCCAGCGTGGGACTCGTGGCTCCACCGATGGGCAAATCGTTTTTCATCCACTGATATTCCAGCACCGCCTGGCCGTTGGCCGTGACGGAGAAAATTGCCGTCCCGCCATTGTTCACGACGAGCGAGGTGGGTTGTAGCGTGATCGTCGGTGCCGAGGCCACCGGCGGCGGCTGCGCGCTGACGGTGAGATTCGCGATGCTCGAAGTCGTTGCGCCGGCGACGTTGCTCACCTCGACGTGATACGCCCCATTGTCCTGCACTTTGGCGGCCGCGAGGGTGAGGACCGGCGAGTTGCCATTGTCGATCGCTTGGGTCCCACGATACCAGCGGTACGTGAGCTCGCCCGAGCCGGTGGCCGTGACGCTAAAGGTCACACGCGTGCCCTCCCGCACCACCTGCGACAGCGGTTGCGAGGTGATGATCGGCAGATGAGCCGACCCACCCACTTGGATTTGCTGGGCGAGAATCGGTGCGGCACCAATCGCACCTGCCACGCACAGCGTGGCGGCGATAAAGCGGAGGACAGCGAGGGTTTTCATGACTGGGGCAGAGGTAGGGTAGGAACAGCTCCGCTGGACCTAATCGACTCTCCCTTTGGACCTCCCCTGCTCCCGCCGGTTCGCCCCTGCGCGCAAACCGTCCATCGGGGATTTCCCGTTAAACCGCTACCGAGCGCACCCCAGACCCCAGACCCCAGACCCCAGACCCCAGACCCCAGACCCTATCTCTATATCCAGTATTCCATCGCCGTCGCTTCGCCCATGGTGCGCCAGCGCGTCGTCGGGGTGGCGACATCCACTTCATCCAGCAGCGTTTGTGCGACGCGCAGGGCCTGGCCGCGCAGCTCCGGGACCGCGATGCTTTCCCAGAGCGTGCCGCGCAGCAGTGGCCCGATGGCAAACATCGTGCCCGAGCGCTTGCCGTCGGGTCCCACGACCGCGAAGTCCGATTCCACGCGCACGCCCATGTCCATGCTATCGGGCTGGGCGAGGCCGCTGCGCAGCAGGTTTTGCAACAGGTGCGAGCCCGTCGCCGAGAAGCGCGTGTGCGGCCCGGTGCAGTTGATCACCAGCGCGCCGTCGAGCGTGGACACTACGCCGTCGCGGTCCCGCAGCGACACGCGAATTTTATCCCCCGCCGGCGCCACGCCGAGGATGCTGGCCCGACCCGTCTTCAACCGGCCCTGCTCCACCGCCCCCGTCACCTCGCGATGAATGGAGGGCGCGATGCGATGGCGGATCACATTCCAGCGCGCCGCATGGCGGGCGACGAACTCCCGCCGATCCGTTTCCGAAAAAGTCTGCCAGATGCGCTGGGTGTGCGGGCGCAGCTTATCGACGATCATCGCCGGGTTGGCCCCGATCCCGCGGAGGCGCGCGCAATGCTCCTCGAGGAGGCGCAGGAGCGCCGGCAGCCCGAGAGTCGCGAGATCGAGATCGGCCGGCGGAAAGAGCGGATCGTCGATGCCCTTGAAATGCGATTGCGGCAGCAGGCCATTGCGCGAGATGGCGTGGATATTGCCCGTCCAGCCGAGCGCGAGCAGCGTCACGATCGCGTCGACGGTCGTGAGGCCGGTCCCGAGCAGCACGATGTCGCTCCCGGCGGGCGGCAGGCGCTTTTCCCATTCCACCCACGGGTTGGCGCACCACGCCGGATGCGTGGCCACGCTCTCGCCGCCCGGCAGGTCGGCCGGCGGCTCATTGCCCGTGGCGAGGAGCACCTTGTGCGCGGTGTATTGCGCGCCGCTCTTCAGCAAAATTTTCACGCCTTCATCGTCCGGCTGCACATCGAGCGCTTCATCCTCAACCAACTCCACGCTGACCACGGCGCGCGGATCGACTCCGCGCAGATGATGCTGCGCCACGCTCCGCAAATAATCACCGTACACCCGTCGCGGCATAAAGGTCTCGCGCAGCTCGGCGTCGCCCAGCCCCGCATATTCCGTGCGCGTCCGCAGCCAGTCCACGAAGTGATTCGGGTGATCGGGAAAAGCCGACATATTGCGCGCCACGACATTGAGCAAGTGCTCGGGCCGACGCGTGCTGTAGGCGATGCCGCGCCCCTGCGGGTAGCCATGATTGATCAACGTCACATGCAGCGGCGCCTCCGCCAGCCGCGTGAGATTCACCGCGGCCATCGTCCCGGTAAACCCACCCCCGACGATTACGATGCGTGGCTGGCGACGGCTGATCATGCGGAAAAAGTGAAGCTCCCTCGGTTCATCGGCGAGGGGAAAGCAGATTACGTTCCTCGAATCGGGGAGTCCCCTGCCTCACTTCTTCGCTTGGACCCGAAACGCCCGATAGTGTCCGGCGCTTTCGCCAAACACGGACAACTCGAAGCGTACCCCCGAATTGTCGTACGTGATCGTGGTGCCCGTGTGCACACTGCTGAGTGAAATGATGCCGCTGCCCTTGGGCCGATAACTCTTCTGCACCTTCCCGGGTCCGAGAATCTGCGCGACCTCCTCTTCGCTGCTCCCCGCGGGCACGATAGCCTTGCCACCGGCCTTCACCGCTGAACCCATCACGTCCACGACGCGACCGGCGGCATCAAACGTGACCACGGTGTTCGCAGTCGCCCAAAATGCCGTGCGTGTGCCCATGCTCGGCCGCACCTCGCGGGGCTCGCCGAGGAGCGATTTCACCTCTGCCTCGGTCTGGCCGGGCCGCACCCCGTCGATGGTCCATGGCTCGGTGCCGGTGTAGCGCACCGCCGTCCGCGCGGCGGTGGCATCGGTTACCTCGCGATAACACCCCGGCCACGCCGCCAGCGCCGCCACCGCGAAGACCAACGCTGCGACTCCGCGTCGTTTCATTTCACCAAAGCCGCCGCAAACTCATGCACCGGCATCGCCGCCAGTCGGACGTCGTCGCCAAAGAGTGCCAGCAGACTCTCCGCTTTCTCGTTGCCGTAGTGCGTCGTCAATGCGGCGAGCGCTTTGTCGCGCAGCAGCGGAATGCCGTCTTTCCGGCGGCGCCGATGCCCGATGGGATACTCGACCGCGATCTTCTCCGTCGCCGAACCGTCATGGAAGAAAACCTGCACCGCATTCGCGATGGAGCGTTTGTCCGGGTCGAGGTAATCGCGGCTGTAGTCTTTGTTTTCGGTCACGACCATCTTCGCGCGCAACGCGTCGATGCGCGGGTCGGCCGCCGCCGCATCCTCGTAATGCTCGGCCGTGAGATTGCCGAAGAGCAGGCCGATGGCCGTCATATACTGAAGACAGTGATCGCGGTCCGCCGGATTGTTGAGCGGCCCCGTCTTGTCGATAATGCGGATCGCCGACTCATGCGTGCTCATCTCGATGCGCGCGATGTCGCCGAGCCGGTCGCGCACCAGCGGGTGCAACTTCACCGCGCACTCCACCGCCGTCTGCGCGTGAAACTCCGCGGGAAACGAAATCTTAAACAGCACGTGCTCCATCACGTAGCTCCCGAGGGGACGCGCCAGCGTGAGCGTCTTGCTCTTAAACGAGACATCCTGAAAGCCCCACGTCTTGGCCGTGAGCGCCGAGGGATAACCCATCTCGCCCGTCATGGCGATGAGCGCGAGGCGCACGGCACGGCTCGTGGCATCGCCTGCTGCCCAGCTCTTGCGCGAGCCCGTGTTGGGCGCGTGGCGATACGTGCGCAGCGCCGAGCCATCAAGCCAGGCGTGCGAGAGCGCATTGATCACCTGCTCGCGCGTCCCGCCGAGCAGCGCCGCCGCGACCGCCGTCGAGGCGATGCGCACGAGCAACACGTGGTCGAGGCCGACGCGGTTGAACGAATTGTCGAGCGCGAGCACGCCTTGGATTTCGTGCGCGCGGATCATCGCGAGCAGAATATCGCGCACCGTGAGCTTCGCCTTCCGCTGGCCGAGCGGCGAGTGAAACGCCGCAGGCGTGGTGCCGGCCAATTCGTTGCGGCTCAGCCAATCCGTCACCGCGAGAATCGCGCCGAGATTATCCGACGGGTGACCCCATTCCGCCGCGAGCCAGGTGTCATTGAAATCCAGCCAGCGCACGATGGTGCCGATGTTAAACGCCGCCTGCACCGGATCGAGTTCGTAGCTCGTGCCGGGCACGCGCGCGCCGTTCGTGATCGTGGTCCCCGGCACGAGGGGTCCGAGGAGCTTCGTGCAAGCCGGGTACTCCAGCGCCATGATGCCGCACGCGAGGGTGTCGAGCAGACACCACCGCGCCGTATCGAGCGCCTCGGCCGAGGGAGTCTGGTCGGAAAGCGCATAGTCCGCGAGCGTGGCAAGCAGCGCATCCGGCGGCGGGCGGACATTGGAGATGTGGGAACTCATGGGAGAGGAAAGTTGAGAGTTGAGGGATGAGAGTTGAGAGAGATGCAGGGCAGAAGACGAATCGCGCCGCCCCCATGTCTGTCATTCTGAGCGCAGCGAAGAATCCAGCAGGAGATACGCAGCTCTGTTGAGGAGCGTACCTCCAAATGGATTCTTCGCTGCGCTCAGAATGACACGTGACGGAAGTAGGTTGTTTATCTCTTGGGAAAAGTCGTGGCCATAGTGTGCCGCACGCACCCGCTCACCGCCGATCCAGCGGCACATACGGCCGCGGGGCCGGCCCGATGTAGTTGGCGCCGGGCCGGATGATTTTTCCATCGGTGCGCTGCTCCATCACATGCGCGCACCAGCCGGCCACGCGCGACATCACGAAGAGCGGCGTGAACATCGCGCGCGGCACGCCGAGGTGGTGATACGCCACCGCGCTGAACCAATCGAGATTCGGAAACATCTTCTTCTCCGCCCACATCACCTGCTCGATGCGATCCGCGACGTCGAAGAGCGTCATGTCGCCCGCCGCCTCGGCGAGTTTCTTCGCGGAAGCCTTGATGATAGGATGCCGCGGATCGCCGATCGTGTAAACCGGATGCCCGAAACCGATGATGATTTCCTTCCGCGCGATGCGCGCGCGGATATCGGCCTCGGCTTCGTCGGCCGTTTTGTAACGCTGCTGAATATCGAGCGCGACCTCGTTGGCCCCGCCATGCTTTGGGCCGCGCAGCGCGCCGATCGCGCCCGTGACACACGAGTACAGGCCCGAGCCCGTGCCCGCGATCACCCGCGCCGCAAACGTGGACGCGTTAAACTCATGCTCCGCGTAAAGGATGAGCGATTGATCGAGCACCCAGGTGTGGGCTGAGGTCGCGGGTTTCCGATGCAGGAGGTGGAGAAAGTGCGCCGCCACCGTATCGGTTGGCGTATTTGTCGAGATGCGCCGTCCCGTCGTCGCGTAGTGGTGCCAGTACAACAGCATCGCCGGAAAACACGCCACCATCCGGTCCGCAATCGCCCGCGCCACCTCCGGATCGACCGGCCCCGCGCCGCCGTGGGGCGCCGGCTCCGGATGAAACGCCCCCAGCGCCGAGCACCCCGTCCGCAACACATTCATCGGGTGCGTCTCCGCCGGCAACTGCTCCAGGATGAAGCAAATCGGCTCCGTCAAATATCGCAGCGTCACCAGCCGCGCCCGATAGTTTTTCAGCTCACTCTCACTCGGTAGGTGCCCGTGGATCAGCAGATGCGCCACCTCCTCGTAGGTGGCATTCATCGCGAGATCGGCGATATCGTAACCGCGATAATGCAGGTCATTGCCCGTGTGGCCGACTGTGGAGATCGCGGTGTTGCCCGCGACGACCCCCGAGAGCGCAACCGACTTCTTAGGCTTGAACTCCGGGGCGGGGGAGGGGGTGGGGGAGCTCATAATTTTTTACGGGAAAAACGATGGGGTTACTTTTAAACTTCGTAACCCAACACATCGTAGAGTTCGGCGCGCGTCTGCATTTTCTCGACCACGCCGCGCTGCGTGCCGTCGCTCCGGATCGCCGCGTAGACGTCGCGCGAAGCCGCCGCCGCCGCCCGACTCGCCCCGAGCGGATAAAGCACCATCGCGATACCCACGGTGCGCAAATCCTCGACGGTAAAATACGGTGTCTGCCCAAACTCCGTGAGATTCGCCAGCACCGGAACCTTCAACGCGTCCGTAAACGCCCGGTAATCCTCCAGCGTGCGAATCGCTTCCGCGAAAATCATATCCGCCCCCGCCGTCACATACGCCTGCGCGCGCGCGATCGCCGCCGCCAAACCCTCCACGCCCGCCGCATCCGTGCGCGCCATCACGACGAAGTCTCCATCCGGCTTGCCCGCGACCGCCGCCCGCACGCGCGCCACCATCTCGCTTGTGGGCACGAGCTGCTTCCCGGGCAGATGCCCGCAGAGCTTCGCCGGCACTTGGTCTTCAATGTGTACTGCTGCCGCGCCCGCCGCCGCGATCTCCCGCACCGCCACTGCGGGATCATCCCAGCCCGTGTCGATATCGACGAGGAGCGGCAGCTTCACCCGCCCCGCGATGCGGCGCACGTCGATCGCGACATCCGCGAGCGTGGTTTCACCCGTATCCGGAATTCCATACGAGTGATTCGCGACCCCCGCGCCCGAAAGATATAACGCGCGAAACCCCGCGCGCTGCGCGAGGAGCGCCGCGTAGGCATTGATCGCACCCGCGATTTGTAGCGGTTTCTCCGCCGCCAGCGCCGCGCGAAAAAGGGAGCCCGGGGAAACGCTCATGCGCGTACCATGCCGCAGACTTCGCCGCGAGTCGAGGCCGAGGTATTAAAGAAAGAGAAACAGCAGAGTTGAACCACAGATGGACACGGATGAAACCAATCCGTTTATGCTCCTCCGGTCTTCAATCCGTGTTCATCTGTGTCCATCTGTGGTTCTAGTAGGCCGTCTGATTAGCTAGCTAGCTGCGTCCGTCGCCCTCACTTCTTCGCAAACTTCCGCATCGCCGCCCGCAGCGGGAAATACAGCCCCGCGATCAAAAACGGTGCGGTTAAAATCCACGCCGTTGCCGCGTGTACGCCCGTCCACCCGAAGCGCACCATAAACGCGCCCGGGTCCGCGCGAAAGGCCGACACCAGCGTCGACACCGAGAGCGACACCGGCTCCGCCCGCCAGATCATTTCTCCCAGTCGCACATACACCAAAATCAGGACCAATTGCAGTGGCCCGAGCAGTTGGTTGAGCACCTGCAAGATCGGCTGGTTGAGCCGCAGGCATAGGCCAACCGCGAGATTCATCAGCGACGTGAAGCCCAAAAACGGCAGCAGCGAGCACGCCGTCCCGATGGCGAGCGTGAGGGCGAGCCGGTCGGGCGTGACACCCTGCGTGAGCTGTGCGCGCAGCGGCCCCAGCAGGCGGCGCTGCCAAAACGAGTCGCGCTTCGGGGAGTGGGCGGAGGCGGTCACAAGAGCTTCTACGTTCGGGAAGAGCCCGTAGATTCGCAACGTTGGTGCGGATTCTGCGCGAAACGGTTGGCAATCCCAGCCGTCTCGCTCATTTCTCACCCGTCATGCTCGCCGTCACTGATTTGAAAAAATCCTTCGTCTCGCCTGAGGGGACACGCGTCGAGATCGTCAGCGTCGCGAGTTTCGCGCTCGCGGCGGGCGAGCAGCTCGCGCTCCGCGGCGAAAGCGGCTCGGGCAAGACCACATTCCTCCACCTCGTCGCGGGCATTTTGGCGGCCAATAGTGGTAAGGTCACCATCGACGGTGCCGAGATGACTGCCCTTGGCGAGGCTGGCCGCGACCGCCTCCGCGCCGACAAGATCGGCTACGTTTTCCAGACGTTTAATCTCCTCCAGGGCTTCACCGTCCTCGAAAACGTCGTGCTCGGCATGAGCTTCGGCCCGCGCGGCGCCGACAAGACGCACGCCAAAGAAGTCCTCGAACGCGTCGGCCTCGGTCACCGCCTCAACCATTTCCCGAGTCAGCTCTCCACCGGCCAGCAGCAGCGCGTGGCCGTGGCCCGCGCCCTCGCCAACCGGCCGAAGCTCGTCCTCGCCGACGAGCCCACCGGCAATCTCGACCGCAAGCACAGCGCCGAGGCCCTCGCCCTCATCCGCGAGGTCTGCCGCGAAAACGGCGCGGCCCTCCTGCTCGTGAGCCACGACGAGGAAGTGCTGAAGCAATTCGAGCTGCGGCGCGATTTTGCGGAGATCAACGCGGCCAGCAAAACATGACGCTCCCTCTCATCATCTACCGTTCGCTGCGTCAGCACGCGCTCTCCACGCTCATCACCGCCGGCAGCATCGCGCTCGCCTGCGGCCTGCTCATGTGCGTGTGGATGGTGAAGACGCAGTCGCAGACCGCCTTCACGCAGACCACCACCGGCTTCGACGCCGTGCTCGGCGCGCGCGGCTCGAAACTCCAGCTCGTCCTCAACGCCATCTTCCACCTCGAGGCCTCGCCGGGTAATCTCGCGTGGACCGACTACGAGGCCATTAAGCGCCATCCCGCCGTGAAGACCGCGATCCCCATCGCGGTCGGCGATAATCTCCGCGGCTACCGCCTCGTCGGCACGATCCCCGATCTCTTCGAGAAAGTGGAGTTCGCCCCCGGCAAGAAGTTCGCCCCGCAGCCCGGCGGAAAGTTTTTCACCACGCCCGAGGCCCGCGAGGCCGTCGCCGGAGCCTTCACCGCCCAGAAGCTCGGCCTCAAGGTCGGCGACACTTTCCACCCCTTTCACGGCCTCAACTTCGACGAGCGCAACCAGCACGACGAGACCTACACGCTCGTCGGCATCATGGAGCCCACCAACACGCCCGTCGACCGCGTGATCTGGATTCCGATCAAGGGCGTGCAGACCATGAGCGGCCACGATGCCAAGGCCGCCACTGATATCAGCGCCGTGCTCATTCAGCTCCGCACCGCGAGCGCCGGCTTCATGCTCGACATGATGTACAACAAGCAGGGCAACCGCCTCACGCTCGCCTACCCGGTCGGCGCCATCATCGCCGAACTCTTTGGCAAGATCGCATGGTTCGACCAGGTGCTCACCCTCGTCGCCTATCTCGTCGCCCTCGTCGCCGCCGGCTCCGTGCTCGCGAGCATCTATAATTCCATGAGCGCCCGCCGCCGCGATCTCGCGATCATGCGCGCCCTGGGCGCCCGCCGCCGCACGATCTTCGGCGCGGTCGTGGCCGAGGCCGCCTGCATCGGCGCGCTCGGCGCGGTGGCCGGCTACGCCGTTTATTTCGGCCTCCTCACCGGCGTCGCGGAAGTGATCCGCACGCAGACCGGTGTCGTCCTCGACGTCGGCGCGAAGCACCCCGTACTCTGGATCTGCCCCCTCGCGATGATCGGCCTCTGCACCCTCGGTGGCGTCGTCCCGGCAATCAAAGCCTACCGCACCCCCGTCGCGGAAACGATCGCGCCGACGTCGTAAAAGCTGCGGAGGTGGACGGCGAGCTCCGAGCGCCGTCTTCAGGAGGCTAGACTGCCGTTGCGATTTTCGCATTCGCTCTCCCGACGGCGCCACGGAGGTCGCCGTCCACCTCAGACCGGACCGTGGCCGGTGTGGTCGGAGACTGGTGCTAACTCTGCACCAATGCCGCCGGCGATGTCACGCGCGCCGGCGTCCCATCGCCGTGGATCGACTCGTAGTACGCATCGCCCGGCTGGATGCTGCCGCGCGTTATGGGGTGGCCGGTGAAGGCGCTTTTGTAGAGGGCGCTGAGGAGGTCGAGCGTGCGGCGGGCGTCGTCGCCGCTGGTGAGGGGGCGGGTGCCGGAGTCGAGATTGCGGACGAAATCGGCGAGCTGCGTCGTGTGCGTGGAGCCGGTGTCGGGTGGGAAGCTTTGCCACGCGTGCGTGAGGCGGTCGCTTTCCTCGCGGGGTTGCGGCGCGGGTGTGAGCCGCCACTGGTCGCGCGTGTAGCCGTACAGGTGGGTGAGTTCGAGCGTGGCGCGTTGGTAGTCGAGGCGGATGTAGGTTTCCTGCCGCGGGCTGAGCGCGCTGTTGACGATGGAGGCCACCGCGCCGTTGGCGAAGCGCAGCAGCGCCATCGAGACATCCTCGACCTCGATGTCGCGGTCGAGCGTGGCGGCCTGGGCGCGCACTTCCGTCCAGTCGCCGAGGAGGTGGAGCAGGTGGTCCATCGCATGGATGCCGAGGCTCATCGTCGGGCCGCCGAATTCCGTCGCCCACTTGCCGCGCCACGGCACGGCGTAGTAGGCCGCATCGCGAAACCACAGCGTATTGCACACTGCCACGAGCGGACGGCCGAGCAAGCCGTCCTCCGCGAGCTGGCGCACATGCGCGGTCGAGGACGCGAACCTTTGCTGGAAAATACAGGCCGCAAAGCGCCCGGTGCGGCGCTCCGCTGCTTCGATGCGGTCGAGTTCCGCGAGCGACGAGCAGAACGGTTTTTCACACAGCACCCACGCGCCCGCCTCGAGGGCCGCGATCGTCATCTCCATGTGCAGCGCAGGCGGCGCGGCGATCAGCGCGATATCGGGCCGCAGGGTGCGCAACGCCGCGCGATAATCGGTAAAGAGCGCGGAGGCCGCCAACCGATGCCGCGCGCCAAACGCGTGCAGGCGCTCTTCCTCGACTTCGACCGCGCCAGCCAGTTGCACCCGCCCAAGAGATTCCGCGATGGCGCGCACGTGGGATTCGGCGACGCTGCCGGTGCCGACCAGTAGGGCGCGGTAGGTCTGGCTCATGGGGTTAGGGAGGTTGGAGTGCCGCGTGACCCCCGCACGGTCAACGGGCAACCCCTCCGCGCGGGCCCAAAGATTGCCAGACAGTCCGACCCCCGGGGGCGAAACGCCAAGCCATCGGTAGCCCATTTGGCACTGAAAGAAATTTTGACGAACCCCCTCGCGCTGAGTAGCGTCTTTCTTGCCATGAAAACCTCGCGCTTTTTCCCACTCGTCACGGTCCTCGCAGTTGTCGGTGGAAGTTCGTTCGCGCGCGCAGAGGTCACCAAGGCCGCACCTCAGACCGCCGGTGCCGCCGTCGCGGCTGTGGAGAAAGTCGCCCCGCCGCAGGTCGAGAATGGCTACCTGAAGCTCGGCTTCGATCAGCTCGCCTCCTATCCCTTTACGCCGCCCGCCTTCGACCCCGTCGCCGCCCCGCAGGCCAAGCCGCCGACTGGTGAGGAGCAGATCCCCGCCGCCGTCAAAGAATGGAACGGCAAGAAAGCCGTCGTCACCGGCTTCATGGTCCCCGTGAAGATGGACAAGGGCCTCGTCACCGAGCTCCTCTTGATGCGCAACACGCAGGCCTGCTGCTACGGCTCAGTGCCCAATATGAACGAGTGGGTCGTCATCAAAATGAAGAAGGGCATCGCCCCGCTGATGGACGTCCCCGTCGCGATCTACGGCTCGCTCAAGGTCGGTGCCATGTTCGAAAACGGCTATATGACCGGCCTCTACGAACTCGACGGCGAGAAGATGACGGAAGTCGCGCAGTAAGCGCCTGACGAAAAAATCCGAAGTCGCTTTCCCGACTTCCCGAGCGGCGCTTTTCGGCGCCGCTTTTTTATCGCGTGATATCGCTCTGCGTCAGCGCGCGGAAGCCGCGGGTGGCGAGGGATTGGGTGGCGACGTCGGAATCCTCGGCATTGATGGCGAGGGCGGAGCGGCCTTCGGGGCGCTTGATGAAGCTGTAGACGTAGTGGACGTTGATCTCGGCCTCGAGCAGCGCGCTGAGCACGCCCTTCAAGTCGGACTCATCGTTGATCTCCACCGCGAGCACGTTGCACTCAGTGTAGGGAAAATCGTTGTTCACCATCAGCTCGCGGGCCTTGTCGGGGTCGTCGACGATCAGGCGCACGATGGCGCTATCGGTCGAGTCGAGCACGGTGATGGCCATGACGTGGACGTTGTTGTCCTTCAGCAAGGCCGTGAGCTCAAAGAGACGGCCGACGCGGTTCTCGCAGAAGACGGAGAACTGCTTCACGGGATCATTGGACGAGGTGCTGATTTGCGCGGCCATGAAAGTGACAAATTAAGCGCCGGCACCGCGCGGTCAATTGCAGGCTCGCGGCGGCGCGTGGTTGTTACCTAGCTGGAGGCGTGCCTAGCGAATTGCTCAACCCCCACCTTGCGACGCAGCGCCGTGCCGAAGCCGGCGCGCGGCTGGTGCTGCGCGGCATCTTGCTGAATTTCATCATGGCGGTCGTGAAGATCGCGGGGGGGATTTTTGGCCACACCTACGCGCTCGTGGCCGATGGCGCCGAGTCCACGCTGGATATCGTTTCGTCGCTGCTGGTGTGGGCGGGCTTCCGCGTCGCCGCGCTGCCGCCCGACGAAGACCACCCGTATGGCCACGGGAAAGCGGAGCCGCTCACCGCGCTCGCGGTGGCGGTGTTCGTCTTCGCGATGGCCGGGTGGGTGGCCTTTCACGCCATTCACGAAATCATCACGCCGCACGTTGGCCCGCAGTGGTGGACGCTCCCGTTGCTCGCCGGCGTGGTCGTCATCAAGATCTGGTTTTCTCTTCGCCTCGCCAAAGCGGGCGATGAGGCTGGCAGC
Organism: Opitutaceae bacterium; assembly: GCA_965227745.1. GTDB lineage: Bacteria > Verrucomicrobiota > Verrucomicrobiia > Opitutales > Opitutaceae > GAS368. The sequence goes on from OZ245769.1 coordinate 4,744,279, forward strand.
ACCGCGCTCGGGATCGAGGCCATGCACCATTGGTCCGATGCGATCACGAGCGGCGCGGCGTTTATCGGCATCGCGGTCGCCTTGATCGGCGGCAAAGGCTGGGAAGCCGCCGACGATTGGGCCGCTCTCCTCGCCTGTGTCGTCATCGCGTTCAACGGCGTGGCGATGTTTAACAAGGCCCTGGGCGACGTGATGGACACCGCGGTCGCGGCCGATTTCGAATCCGAGGTCCGCAGCGTCGCGCTCGCCGTGCCTGGCGTGCAGGCGCTGGATAAAGTCCGTGTGCGCAAGAGCGGCCTCTCCCATCTTGTCGACATCCAGGTCCGCGTCGATGGCGAGCTCACCGTCCGGGCGGGCCATGACATCGCGCATGCGGTGAAGGACGCCCTGATCGCCTCCGCCAAGCACGCGATCACCGATGTGAGTGTGCACATCGAGCCGACGAAGTAAGACCAGTGTACACCGGCCTACTCGTCCAGTTTGCGCGCGAGCTTCCAGCCGCCCCAAACCCCGACGATACTGCCGATGCTGCTCAGGACGAAGCACCAGCCGAACCCAAGGCCGCAGGCTTCACCGAGCGCCCAAAACGCATAGCCGCCCGCGGTCGTGCCGACCAAAATGCAAAGCTTCATCATGACGCTCGCAATTCTGCGGCAATAGAGCAGGGCAGGGCAATGCCGCACGGCATGGCGTTGCCGCCACTTCCTCCGCGGTGAACCCCCGGTACAACCCGGAAAACCGCTCCTTCTTATCACGAGCCATAAAATAGCTTCTTCCCCGAACGGGGCCCGGGCTTTGCCGTTTACTTGGGGGCGCGTCGGGGCCATGTTCCCGCTAACATGAAGAAGCGTTCTCCCGCCACACCCCTGAGCACCAACAAGCATTTGCTGCGCTGGGTCGAGAAAATGGTCGAGCTGTGCAAGCCGGATGCCGTGCACTGGATCGACGGCTCGCAGGAAGAGTACAATGCCCTCTGCGCGGAGATGGTCGCCGGCGGCACGTTCATCAAGCTCAACCAAAAGAAGTGGCCCGGCTGCTATCTCGCCCGCTCCGATGCGAGCGACGTCGCGCGCGTCGAGGACCGCACGTTCATCTGCGCCCTCTCCAAGGAAGCCGCCGGCCCGACCAATAATTGGGTCAACCCCTTCGAGATGCGCAAGACGCTCAAGGGCCTCTTCACCGGCTGCATGAAGGGCCGCACCATGTACGTCCTCCCGTACAGCATGGGCCCCATCGGCTCACCCATGTCGCAGATCGGCGTACAGCTCACCGACTCGCCGTACGCCGTCGTGAACATGCGCATCATGGCGCGCATCGGCAAAAAGGTGTTCGAGCTGATCGATCGCGATTTCAAGCGCGTCGTCCCCTGCGTGCACTCCGTCGGCGCGCCGCTGGCCAAGGGCCAGAAGGACGTCGCTTGGCCGTCGAACAAGGACAAGTACATCGTCCACTTCCCTGAGACCCGCGAGATTTGGAGCTACGGCTCCGGCTACGGTGGCAATGCCCTGCTCGGCAAAAAGTGCTTCGCCCTCCGCATCGCTTCGGCGATGGCGCGCGACGAGGGCTGGATGGCCGAGCACATGCTCATCCTCGGCGTCGAAAATCCCGAGGGGAAGAAGACGTATGTCGCCGCCGCGTTCCCGAGCGCCTGCGGCAAGACGAATTTCGCGATGATGATCCCGCCCGCCCACTTCCAGAAAAAGGGCTGGAAGGTGTGGACCGTCGGCGACGACATCGCGTGGATCAAACCCGACGAGCATGGTCGCCTCCGCGCGATCAATCCCGAGGCCGGCTTCTTCGGCGTCGCGCCTGGCACGGGCGAGAAGACGAATCCAAACGCGATGAAGGCGCTCGCAAAGAACACCATCTTTACCAACGTCGCGCTCACGCCCGATGGTTGCCCGTGGTGGGAAGGCATGACCGAGACCCCGCCCGAGATGGCCACCGACTGGCAGGGTAAGATCTGGACGCCCGAGATCGCCAAGGCCACCGGCGCCAAGGCCGCGCATCCCAACGCCCGCTTCACCGCGCCCGCGAAGCAGTGCCCCACGATGGACTCCGATTGGGAAAATCCCGACGGCGTGCCGATCCACGCGATCATCTTCGGCGGTCGCCGCGCGACCACCATGCCGCTCGTTTATCAGGCCTTCAATTGGTCCAGCGGCGTCTACGTCGGCGCCACGATGGGCTCCGAGATGACCGCCGCCGCCGCCGGCACGATTGGCAAAGTCCGCCGCGATCCGATGGCGATGCTGCCCTTCTGCGGTTACAACATGGGCGACTACTTCCGCCACTGGATCTCGATGCAGCGCAAGCTCAGCGAGACGCCGCGCGTGTTTCATGTGAATTGGTTCCGCAAGGACAAGGACGGCAAATTCATCTGGCCGGGCTTCTCCGAAAACATGCGCGTCCTCAAGTGGATCGTCGACCGCGTGCGCGCCGGTGGCCGCGCCAAGGAAACGCCGATCGGCTGGGTGCCTCGCTACAAGGACATGGATTGGACCGGCATGGATTTCTCCGAGCAGCAATTCGAGGAACTCCAGGCCTTCGACCGCGCCGCGTGGCGCACCGAGGTGCTGGGCCACGAAGAACTCTTCCTCGACCTCCACGCCTCACTGCCGAAGGAATTGATGTTCGAACGCGAGCTCCTGATCTGCCGCATGTAAACGCGGCGGAAGCAGGGGGGACACTCCTAAAAGTTTTTTCCCAGGGCGGACTTCGGTCCGCCCTTTTTGCTGCCCGAGTGTAGCGGCGCTCGCCAGCGAGTGGACGCGCTCGAATCTCGGCTCGCTGGCGCTCGCCGCTACTTCCGAAACTTTCACCGCCACAGTCTACTTCGTCATCCGCGCCTATCCGCGCCATCCGCGGCAAAAAACCAAAATATCAGAATCGCCTCAACGGCCTAAGTTCCCCTTCCGCCACCAAAAAACCTCCGCACGCTACCGCCTGCGGGCTGTCCAAGGAAGTATGCCCCTGCGCGCTCACCGCATCTTCCTGGTAGTCGCCCTCGTGTTCGCTGCGCCTGCGGCGTGGAGTACGCCGTCGCCGGTCGTGCCGGAGAACGCGAATGCCAAGGTGCTCGACGCCGCCATCGCGAATTGGCTCGGGGCGCGTGATCACTGGGCCTTTACGCAGCGTGCGGTCGAGTACGATGACGACGACAAGCCCCACGAGCGCGTCGAGCGCTTCGATCCGTCGCGGCCCGGCGAAACGCACTGGACGCTGCTCACCATCGACGGACAAAAACCGACGCCCTCGCAGTGGGAAGCGTGGGCCAAGAAAAAAGCCAAGCGCCGCACCTCGCACAAATTCGAGGCCTCCATCGGGGACTTCTTTGATTTCAAGAAAGCCAAGTTGATTACCGAAACGCCGGAACTCCTGAGCTGCGAAGTGCCGCTGCGCAGCGAGCGTAGTTGGTTGTTTCAGGCGGAGAAAGTGAAAGTGACCGTGACGATCAATAAAAAGACGCAGGCGCTCGAACACATCACCGCCAATGTCCGCGAGCCGGTGAAGGTCCTCTTCGGCATCGCCAAAATCACGAATGGCACCGTGGATCTCCGCTTCAAAGACGAGGACACTCCCGACACCCCAGGGCCCGGCGACGGCAAGCCCAAGGGCAGCGTGCATATGTCCATGACGCGCTTCGGCGAGCGCGCGGAATTTACGTGGAGTGATTTCAAGCGCGTCACGCCGGCGGTGGCGAAGGAGTAGGGCGGGTAGGTGTATTGCCCATCACTTCCCACCGCTCGTCGCGGCACTTCCTTGCGTATTTCACGGTCAGATTTCGCGAAACAAATCTATCCCATGAAAACCAACAAACTCCTCCTCCCTGTCGTCTTCCTCGCCGCGTTCTGGTCCCTCCTCGCCACCGGTTGCAACACCATGCAAGGTGCCGGTAAGGACATCGAAAAGGGCGGTGAAAAACTTCAAGACGCCGCCCAGCGTAACAAGTAAAGCGTGGCACCGGACAGCGCCGGAAATCCCGGCGCTGCTCTCGGACGGCGCCTTCATCAGTGCCGAGGCTAGCGTCGCCTGGGGATTCACCCACACAGGACGACGCTTTTTTTTGCCCGTTATCCTACCCTCAACTTTTTCGCCAGCATGGCTGCTTCAACTCCAGCCCGGTCCAAAACCGGCATTCACGGCCTCGATAATATCCTGCATGGAGGCTTCATCCCGAATCGTTTTTATCTGATCCAAGGCGATCCGGGCTCGGGCAAGACCACGCTCGGCACCGCGTTTCTCCTCGAGGGAGCTCGCGCGGGTGAAAAGGGCCTCTACATCACGCTGTCGGAGACCAAGGCCGAACTCGAGGAGGGCGCGCGCTCCCACGGGTGGTCGCTCGAGGGGATTGAGATCATGGAACTCGCCACGCCCGACGATGGCATCAGCGGTGAGGATAGCCTCACGATCTTCAGCCCTTCGGAAGTCGAGTTGACGGAGACGACGAAAAATCTCCTGCGCCAAGTCGAGCGTATCAATCCGCACCGCGTGGTCTTCGATTCGCTGTCGGAGTTGCGCTTGCTCGCGCAAAATCCCCTGCGCTACCGCCGGCAGATTCTCGCGCTGAAACAGTTTTTCATCGGCCGCAAAGCCACCGTGCTGCTGCTCGACGACGGCACGAGCGAGGGCGGAGACCAGCAATTGCAGAGCATCGCGCACGGGGTGGTGCAATTGGAGCAACTGGCCCCGACGTATGGCGCCGAGCGACGCCGGCTGCGGATCATCAAATTTCGCGGCACCGATTTCCGCGGCGGCTATCACGATTTTACCATCGAGCGGGGCGGCCTCAACGTGTTCCCCCGCCTCGTCTCGGCGGAGCACGCGACGAGATTCGATGTGACGCAGCTCAAGAGTGGCGTGCCCGCCCTCGATGCGTTGCTCGGGGGTGGCCCCGATCGCGGCACGAGCACGCTGCTGATGGGCCCCGCGGGCAGTGGGAAATCCACGCTCGCAATTCAGTACCTCGCCGCCGCCGCCGCGCGCGGGGAGCATGCGACGATCTTTGCCTTTGATGAGGGGCTGCACACGATCTCGGTGCGGAGCAAAGGACTCGGAATCCAATTTAAAGAAGGACTCGGGCCCGGGGAAATCTCCATTCGCCAGATCGATCCCACCGAGGTGTCGCCGGGAGAGTTTGGCCACCTCGTGCGCGAGGAGGTGGAGCGCCACCACGCCACCATCGTCGTGATCGACAGCCTGAATGGCTATCTCAACGCGATGCCGGAGGAGCGTTTTCTCACCGCGCAACTCCACGAGTTGCTCGCCTACCTGGCCCGCAAGGGCGTGTGCGCGATCATCGTCGTTGCGCAGCACGGCCTGGTCGGCAGCGGCATGGTCGCGCCTGTCGATACCAGTTACCTCGCCGATTCGGTCGTGCTCACGCGTTTCTTTGAGCATGCGGGCAAGGTGAAGAAAGCGATCTCCGTCCTCAAAAAGCGCAGCGGACCCCACGAGGAAAGCATCCGGGAACTCCACCTCGGCCCTCAGGGCATCACCCTCAGCGCACCGCTGGAGCGCCTGCGCGGGGTGCTATCGGGTACGCCAATCGAAGTAAGTAAAGACGATGGCTTGCAAATGGTGTCTGAAGGGCAGTGAAGGCTTCGACTGACATCGACTGCTCGCCAGACGAGTTGCGCGTTTTGCTGCTGGTGCCGACCACCAAGGATGCTTCGGTCGCGATGCGCTTGCTGGCGGAGGGCAGTCTGTCGGCAACGCCGTGCACTTCGATTTCACGCCTTGTCACGGAGATCGACCAGGGCGCAGCGGCGGTGATGACCACGGAGGAATTACTCGACGAGACGGTGGCGGGCCCGCTCCTCGCCATTCTGGAAAAACAAGAAGGCTGGTCCGATCTGCCGGTGGTGGTGCTGATGCGTGGCGGCTCCGAGTCCGCGCGCGCCCACTCCATTCTGAGTCGGCTGACGAATGTCACGATCCTAGAGCGGCCCGCGCCCTTGCGCACGGTCCTCAGTGCGGTGCAGGCGGCCGTGCGCGGACGCCGTCGGCAATACGAGACCCGCACCCAAATTGAGACCATCCGCGAAGCGGAGGCCAAGGCCCTGAAATCCGAGCGCGCGAAGGACGATTTTCTGGCCGCGCTCTCGCATGAGCTGCGCACGCCGCTCAATCCCGTGCTGCTGGTCGCGAGCGAAGCCGCCGAAGATCCTTCGCTACCGAGCGAGGCGCGCGCGAAGTTTGAGCTCATCGCGAAAAACGTCAGCCTCGAGGCGCGGTTGATCGACGATCTCCTGGACCTCACTCGCATCACGCGGGGCAAGATGGCGCTGGAGACTCAGCCGCTGGACCTCGTCGAAGTGGTGAAGGACGCGGTCAATACCGTGCGCCCGGATTCCGCGGCCAAAGCGATCGAGGTCGTGGCTTCTTTCAGCGCGGGTCCGGCGATCGTCGCGGGCGATCCCGTGCGCCTCCAGCAGGTGATTTGGAATGTGCTGAAGAATGCGATCAAGTTTACCCCCGAGGGCGGCCGGGTGGACGTCCGCCTCATCCGGGATGAGGGCTTGGCGCGCGTGATGATCGAAATCCGCGACACGGGCATCGGGCTCAGCGCGGAGGAGATCGCGCTGATCTTCGAAGCCTTCACGCAGGGGACCCATGCGAGCCCGGGTGGCACGCACCGCTTCGGTGGGCTCGGCCTGGGCTTGGCGATTTCGCGTTCGCTGATTCAGCTTCACGGCGGAGAGATTTCCGCGACGAGTCCGGGGCAGGGGCTGGGCTCCACGTTTACCATTTCGCTTCCGCTGGCGCCGGCGGTGAGCGCGGCCCAAAGCCAGCGGCCGCCGTCGGCGAGCCCTGTCGCGGCGCCCGCTGGCGTCTCGCCGTTGCGGATTCTCCTCGTGGAGGATCACGACCCGACGCGCACCGTGCTGGCGCATCTGCTCACGCAGCGAAAGCACGAGGTGCGCAGTGCCGGCTCGCTCGCCGAGGCGCGCTCCATCGCGAAAAAATTTACCTTTGATCTGCTTCTAACCGACCTGGGCCTGCCCGATGGGAGCGGTTATGAATTGATGGAGGAGCTGCGTGATCGGCCTGGCCTGAAGGGCATCGCCCTCACCGGCTATGGTATGGAGCAGGACGTCGAGCGGAGTAAGCAGGCCGGCTTTCGCACGCATCTGATCAAGCCGCTGCAAGTCCGGACCCTCGATGTCGCCCTGCGTATGGTGACGGCTGAGCCGCCGGTGCCCTCGGCCTGAGTGCGCGTATTCGCAGTCAGCAAGAGAACGTGCTTAATATTTTTTGGATCGCGCCGATAAGACCAAGGCATGTCAGTCGCTTCGCCTGTCAGTTTCGTGGGGGCCGTTCCCCTTGCCGCGGTGAGCCGTGAGAAAATTCTCGGCACGGCCCGCCAGTTGCCGGCTTCGCCCCAGGTGCTGGCCGGACTTTGCGAATTGCTGCAGGACATGAATTCCGACCTCGACCAGATCGCGGAGCAGATCCGGGTCGATGCCGCGCTCTCGGCGCGCGTGATTCGCATCGGCAACAGCCCTATTTACGGAAGTGGTTCGCGCATCGGGTCCGTCGATGAAGCGGTGAAGCGCGTCGGCTTCGGGGAGATCCTCCGCCTCGTCGGCGTCGCCACGGTGAGCGGACTCGTGGATCGCTCGCTCACGAGCTATGGCATCGTGGCCGAGCGCCTGCGGGAGTCGCTCTTGCTGCACGCCCTCGCCAGTGAAGCCATCGCGCAACGCGTCGATGTCGATCCGCGCATGGCGTACGCCGGTGGCCTGCTGCGCGCGCTCGGCATCATGGTCTTCGACCGCATCGCGCGGGAGCGCAAGCCGGCGCCGGAGGTCTACAGCCCGCATCGGTTTCCCTCTTACTTTGCGTGGGAGCAGCCCATTTTTGGCCTGATCAACGCCCAGGTCACCACCATGGCGCTCGAGGAATGGCGCTTCGCCCCGGAGCTCGTCAGCGCGTTGGAGAAGCATTTCCTGCTCGGCGGAGTCGGTTACGATGATCGCATGGCCTGCGTGCTGAATCTCGCCGGGTCCATCGTCGCGGAGGCGGGCTTTGCCTTGCCGGGCGAGGTCAGTGCGTGGACCCCCACGCCCCAGCTATTCTTCGCCACCGGCCTCGATCCCGAGCAATTGCGCGAGATCTCCGTGCAGGCGCGGACCCTCTTCGAGCGGCAACGCGCCGCCCTCGTGTAAGGCGAGGTATGACAGGATAAGTACCCAGTCCTGACGACTTGCGAACCGGTTTTCGCTGGGCATTCTATTCTATGCTTATGCGTGGCCTAACGCTCATTTCTTTTTTGCTGACGACCGCTGCCGGCTGGGCCGCGACGCCGCAGCCTTTGCAGGATGCGCTAAAAAAACTCGCGCAAGATACGGATCGCTGGGCCTACACCCAGACGATGGTGCAGAAAGATGGAAAAGGTAAGACCACCAGTGAAGTGGTGCTGCGCTTCGATCCCTCGAAGCCGTACGCCGAGCAATACACGCCGCTGAAGATCGACGGCAAGACGCCCACCGAGAGCCAGCTCAAAAAATATCGCCGCATGGGCGAGCGGATCGAGCGCGCAAAAAGTTCCGGTGAGTCGCCCTCGCAGTACAAGACCGTCGGCGAGCTGATGGACATCGAGAATGCGAAAATCGCCGAGGAAAACGACCAGGTCATCGTTTACGAAGTGCCGCTGAAAAAAGAGGGCAATACGCGCCTCCCGCCGGAAAAATTTCGCGTCACCGCGCGCGTGAACAAGCAGCAAAATGTGTTGGAGAATGTCTCCGCCACGCTGCGCTCCCCGCTGCGCGAAAAGCTCGTCGTCAAAGTCAGCTCCGGTGAAGGCCAGATCAATTTCAAGCCGGTGGACCCCAAGTTCGTGCCGCCGCTCTCCGAGATTCGCGGCAATGGCGCGGGCTCGATTTTCTTCGTCCCGATCGGCCGCGCGTATGAATTGCGCCGTGAGGACTACAAGCGCGTGCGCCCCTTCGATGATCGTTTCGATGTCCAGATCGGCACGATGAAATCGATCGATTTTTAAATTCGGCGATGGGCTAAGGGCTGTTGTGAAAGAGAACGCCACCGAGGTAGGCCGCCTGCTTGCAGGCGCTTGTCCGACAACAAACCAGCGCCAGCAAGCTGGCGGCCTACCTTGCATACGGTTCTTTCACAAACAGCCCCTGGGGTGAAAAGGTCGGGGCCGGTTAGGTAGTTATCCAATTCAATCCGCGCTCAAGCCGTCGGGCGGTTGTGCCGAGTGAGTAAGAAGTGCCCAGCGCACGCTCTTATGCCATTGAACCGCGAGACGATTATCACCCTAGGGAGCAAGCTCGCGCCTGCTGCCGCCACGTTTGGCCGTTTGCGCACGCTCCTCGCCGATCCGGCTACGGAGATGGAGGAGATCGTGAATCTCGTGCGCCTCGATCCCGCGCTCACCTTTCACGTCATCCGCATGAGCAACAGCGTGCTCTTCGGGCTGCGCGACCGGAATGATTCGCTCGAGGGTGCGGTGGGGCGCGTCGGCTTCCGCGAGGTGTATCGCCTCGTTGGCCTCGCGGCCACCCACCAAGTCTGCCAACGCGATCTCGTCACGTATCAGCTCAAAGCCTCGCGGCTCTGGGAAAATGCCGTCGCCACCGCCGCGGCCGCGGAAGTGCTCGCCCTTCCCGCGGGCTGCGATGCCGGCCTCGCTTACGCCACGGGCCTCGTCCGCACGCTCGGCCGCGTGATCATCGATGGAGCCGCGTGCGGGCAAATTTATCCCGGCGAGGCGGAGTGGCCGTCGGTCATGGAGTGGGAGAAGCGCACGTTTGGCGTCACGGCGGCCGAGGTGACGGTCACGCTGCTCACGCACTGGCGCTTTCCGAGCGAGGTCATTGATTCCATCCGCGGCCACTTCGATCCCCTCGGCGATCGTGAATCCAATATCGGCGCCTGCGTGCTGAATCTCGCGTGCGGCGTCTCCGCGCGCTTCGGCCTCGATCTCCCAGGCGAGGTCGGCCACTGGTCGCTGGACGAGGCGAAGCTCCTGCTCGCCGGCGTGAGCGAGCCCGACCTTGGAATCTGCGCCACCCGCGCCCGCGAGCACTACACGGCGCTCTGCGCGAGTGTGGAGGAGTGACCCAGACGCCGGCGATCAGCGCGCCGATAAAATCAGCGCGACGATAAACAGAGCGATCATCGCGAGCGCGCACGCAAGCCGCGCGACCGTCGATAATACGAAGCCCAACGCCGCGCCCGCGCCGGCCTTGAGCGCGGCTTGATTCGTGCGCCGCGCGCCGAGTTTTTCCGCGGCGATGGCGCCGAGAATACTGCCGAGAATAATCGCGGGCAGGGAAACAAACATGCCGACCACCGCCCCGCCGCCGGCGCCCGCCATGCCCCACTTGGTGCCGCCAAACAGTCGCGTGCCGAGCAGTGTCCCGCCGATATCCGCGATGATCGAGATCACCCAAATCCCCGCGATGAGGGAGAATGCGAGCCAGGAAAAACTCTCCGGCTGCAACAGCTTTTGCCCCAGGGCGGCGAGGAGGATAAGCGTGGTCCCGGGCAGCAACGGCAACACCGTGCCCACCAAGCCGGTGAGCATCAGGAGCAGTGCGAGGAGGGTGATGGCGGAGTTCACGGGAGCGAGTACGAGTCTAATACACTAAGCACGGGCCGGCGGTTGCAAAAAATAAAGTGGCTGCGGCATCTTGCCGCAGAGTCTTCGGAGCCTGTTGCGGCCAAAGGCCGCGCTGGCTTCCTTATTTCAATTTCCAAGTTTCTGCGCACCTCCATTATCGGTGCACCATGCGTTCCCTGCTCAACCAATTGGCCAGCGTGCGGCAGGGTGCCTACCTGCCGCACTGGTCACTGGATGGAGCTATCTATCATGTGGTCTTTCGTCTCGATGATGCTCTGCCAGCTCAAGTCGTGCGGGCGTACCAACTCGAGCGCGATGCACTATTTGCCGAGGCATCTACTCCTCCCTCCCCGGATGTTCGTGACCGCCTCGATCATTTGTTCAGCGAAAGAATCGAGCAGCATCTCGATAAAGGCCAGGGCGCTTGCTGGCTCGTTCGTACGGAGATTGCTGAAATCGTCGCGAATGCTCTCCGCCATTTCGATGGATCGCGCTATGGCTTGTTAGCGTGGTGCGTGATGCCAAATCATGTGCATGTCGTTCTAAATCCGTCGGCGAGTTACGGTCTGTCGGAAATTCTGCATTCGTGGAAGAGCTTCACCGCCAAGGAAGCGAATGCCTCCCTGGGCCGCACCGGTCCTTTTTGGCAGAAGGAATCTTATGATCACATCGTGCGCGATGATGAGGAACTGGCGCGGACGATACGCTATGTGGGAGAAAATCCGAGCAAAGCGGGTTTGCGCAATTGGCGATGGGTTTGGCCCGAAATGAAGGGAAGTTAGAGCGGCCTGCGGCCGCGGTAGACTCCGAAGATTCTGCGGCAGGATGCCGCAGCCACTTTGCTTTGCCCCTCACTCCTCCGGCGTAATCCCCACGCCCTATCACATTCTCCACAAGCACGCTCGGGACGACGCGGTTACTTACGTGGATACCCGGTGATGCCGTTCTCCTGCCGGGCGTTGGCATAACCCTTGCTAAAAATGCGCAGGTCCGCGGCCCCCGTCTACGCGTGTCTGCGACCGTGCCTGTCCAGTTCCAACCATCCACGTCAGCCCAAATCGGATACCTCTCCGACCTCTTATGATAACCCGATCCCTAGCTTCATCTTGGTTACGCGCGGCGTCCCGGCGGCTCGCGTTGGTATCGTTTGTGACCGCCCTTTTTGTATCGCCCCTCATGGCGGCGGATACCCCGGCCGCGACCCCGCCGAAGCCGGCGGAGCCGACGACGGAGCAGCGCATCGCCGATTTGGAGGCGTACGTAAATAACAGCGCCCGCACGGCCAATGTGGCCTCGAAAGTCGCGGGTCCTGGCCCCGGCCACAATGCGTGGATGATGACCTCGAGCGCGCTCGTGCTCTTCATGACGCTCCCCGGCCTCGCGCTCTTCTACGGCGGCCTCGTCCGCAAGAAGAACGTCCTCTCCGTCCTCGCGCAGTGCTTGGGCATCACCGGCCTCGTTACCATCCTCTGGTGGGCCGTGGGCTTCAGCCTCTCCTTTGCCCCCGGTAATCCCTTCATCGGCGGCCTCGACTTCATGTTCTTCAAGGGCGTCGATAGCAACCCGAACACGCTCCCCTGGGTTTCCCAGAACGTCTTCGCGATCTACCAGCTCACGTTCGCGATCATCACCCCCGGCCTCATCGTCGGCGCCATCGCCGAGCGCATGAAGTTCTCCGCCGTCCTCCTCTTCGTCACCCTCTGGATGTTCGCCGTTTACTTCCCCTTCGCCCACATGGTCTGGGGCGGCGGTTTCATGGGTGGTGCCGCTGGCACCATCAAGGCGATCGACTTCGCCGGTGGTACCGTGGTTCACATGACCTCCGGTTGGTCGGCCCTCGTCCTCTGCTTGATCGTCGGCAAGCGCCTCGGCTTCGGCAAGACGCCGATGCCCCCGCACTCGATGGTGCTCTGCATGGTCGGCACCGGTATGCTCTGGGTGGGTTGGTACGGGTTTAACGCCGGCTCCGCTGGCGCCGCCGACACCATCGCCGCCAATGCCTTCATGACCACGACGCTCGCCGCCGGCACCGCCTCCTTCACCTGGGCCGTCCTCGAGTACTTCGTCCGCAAGCACATGTCGGTCCTCGGCTTCTGCTCCGGTATCGTCGCCGGTCTCGTCGTCATCACGCCCGCCGCCGGCTTCGTCGATGCCAACGGCGCGATGATCATCGGCGTCCTCGCCGGTGTCGTACCCTTCATCTTCTGCATGAAGCTCAAGGCCGTGTTCGGCTACGACGACGCCCTCGACACCTTCGGCGTTCACGCCGTCGGCGGTACACTCGGCGCCCTCCTCACCGGCATCCTCGCCACGCCCACCGTCAACTCCTCCATCGAGCCCATCATGAAGGGCCTCGTCATGGAGCAGATCAAGGCCATCGGCGTCACCATCATCTGGAGCGTCGTCGCCACCGTCGTCATCGCCATGATCGTTAAGGCCGTCATCGGTCTCCGTCCGACCCCCGAAGGCGAGCAGGAAGGCCTCGACCTCACCGATCACGGCGAGGAAGGCTACATCTACGAGGCGAAGTCCTAAACGCGTAAAAGGGCTTTGAGGTAGGGCGGCTTATCCGTAAGCCGCCGCTCCCTTGAGCTCCGAACGCCTTGAGCGGCGCGTTAAGGATAACGCGCCCTACCTTTCCAACCCGCTCTTCGGAGCGGGTTGTTTGTTTTATAGGATGGCGTCACGCCCAAGCGGCTTGCCTCCCCGCCGCTGGCGCGGTGCGATGACGCCGGAATCATGGCTGTCGCCTACGCTAACCTTCGCGATCCGTTTTTTGGGATCGCCCCGAGCCTGTCGCCTGCGCCGCAGAGTTGGGCGGAGCTGGGCTGGCAGCGGGCGATGAAGCGCATCGCGGAGTACGCGGGGGCGGCGGGGCGGTTTTGGGGTTTGGGTTATCGTATTGAACGTGATGGAGATGCGGGGCCTTGGTTCCCCTCGTTCCGGGGCGCGTGGGTGCTCGGGGTGAACCCTCAAAAAAACTGCAACTCGGAGCCCCCGAGCGGTGTTCTGGAGACGAACGATGAACCTCCAGTGCAAACACCACCCTCGGGACTGATCCCCCCGGCCGACTTCACGACGTTTATGCACGCCTACCAGGACATGGTCTTTTCCACCGCCGCCCGGCTCACCGGGAACGACGCGCAGGCTGAGGACATTTCCCAGGAAGTGTTTCTGAAAGCGCACGCCAATTTCGACATGTTGCGCACCAGCCCGACCGCCGGCGGCTGGCTGAAGACCGTCGCGACCAACCTCTCCCTCAACCACCTCTCGCGCTACCGCAACCGCTGGAAGTTCTTCTCCGAGTTCAAGCGCGACGACTCCGCCGCCGAGGCCGAGGCGCCCGAGGTGGAGTTTGCCGCACCCGATACGTTTTTCTCCGGCGTCGATGCCGAGGAGCGCCGGGAGTGGGTCGAGCAGGCCCTCGATGAACTCCCCGCGCACCAGCGCGTGCCGCTCGTGCTCTACCACTTCGAAGACATGCCCTACGACGAGATCGCCCGAAAGCTCAACGTCTCGCTCGCCAAGGTGAAAACCGATATCCTCCGGGCCCGCACCGCCCTCGCCAAGATCCTCCAGCGCGGCCGCTCCGCCCACGAACCCCTCGAAACCTAATCGCGCCATGCCGCCCACTCCCGAAAATCACGAAAAGCTCGAGCGCGCCCTCCATCAAACCCTGCGCGCCCTGCCGCCCCGCCGCGCGCCGCGCACGCTGGAGCTGCGCGTCCTCGCCGAGCTCGAGCGCCGCGCCGCCCTCCCGTGGTGGCGCAAGAGCTACGCGCACTGGCCGCTGGCCGCCCGCGCGCTCTTCCTCCTCGCCTCGGCCGGTCTCGTCAAAGTCACCATCATGATCGCCGTCTGGGTCATGGTCGGCCTCGATAGCGCGGCCTTTGGCGAGGCGTTTTCCACTCCCGTCGCACTCTGGGAAGCCACCTCGTCGGTCGCGAGCAGCCTCTCCGACTACGGCCTGATGGTCTTTCACCGCATCCCGACGATGTGGCTCTACGGCGTCGCGGCCTTCATGGCCACGATGTACTTCACCCTCTTTGGCCTCGGTGCCGCCGCCTACCGTACGCTCTACGCGGGCCGCGAGACCCAGCCCTGATCCATGCACGCTTCCGATTCTCCCTCTTCCGTTATGAAACCCTCTGCCCGCTCCCTGCTGGCGGCGGTGATCGTCGCGCTCTTTTTCACGCTGACGCTCGCCAGCTTCGCCGAGGAAAAAGCCGCGCCCCCGCCGCCAGCTACGCCCGCCAATCCCCCTGCCCCCGCCGTGACGGCGGAGACTCCGCCGACTCCGGCGGCGGTCGCGCCCGCGGCGACGCCTGCTCCCGAGGCCAAGCGCACCTTCGAGGTGGAGCCGCCGTTGCGGAGCCTCAGCGACTCCTCGGCACCGGTCCAAAAAACCGATGAGCTCGACCCGAACATCAAGACCAAGAAGAAGAGCCGCTCCCAGCAGATCCGCGAGCGGGCCGATGAACAACGGCAGCGCGCGGTCGAGCGCCGGGACGCAGGCTACGGCGACCCGATCGTCAATGTATTCGGCGATTCGTATCTCGAGGCCGGGAAAAAGAGCGACGGCGTGGTCGCGGTCTTCGGCTCCTCCACGTCCGAAGGCGAAGTGGCCGACTCGGTGGTGGCGGTCTTTGGCGACACTCGCGTGACCGGCCCCGGCGCCAAGGGCGAAGTAGTGACCGTCTTCGGTGGGAGTTACGTCGATGCACCCGTGGGTGGCGAAGTGGTCGTGGTCTTTGGCGATCTGGAATTCGGCCCGAATGCGAAAGTGGACGGCGAAGTGGTCTGCGTCGGCGGCAAAGTGACGCGCCATCCGGATGCGGTGCTCAAGGGCGGCGTGAAGAACGTCGCCGCGGGTAAATTTACCTCCTTGCACGCGTGGTTCGAGCTGTGCCTGCGGTCGATGCGCCCCCTGGCGCTCTCGCCCCGCGTGGCCTGGGCGTGGGGCCTCGCGCTGGCTTTTCTCGCGGCCTACATCGTGGCCGCGCTGCTCTTCCGCACCGGCGCGGAGAAGTGCGTGAAGACGCTCGAGACCTCGCCCGGCTTCTGCGTCCTCACCGCGCTGCTCGCCACGCTGATCCTTCCCGTCCTCATCGTGCTACTCGTCGTGACGACCGTGGGCGTCGTCGCCGTGCCTTTCGTCGGCATCGCGGTGATATGCGCCGCGCTCTTTGGCAAGATGGTGATCCTCGCGTGGCTCGGCCGGCGCTTTACCGGATTCTTGGGCGAGGGCCCGCTCGGGCATGTGGCGTTTGCCGTGCTCGTGGGTGGCATCATCGTGCTGGCCCTCTACACCGTGCCGGTGCTTGGCTTCCTGCTGTTTAACTTCATCGGCTGGCTCGGCCTCGGCGTGGTGGTGTACACCGTCGCGCAAAATATGAAGCGCTCCCGGCCGGCCCCGGCCGCGGCCTATGCGGCACCGGCACCGGCTGCGGCTGCCGCCTACACCGCGCCCTTCGCTCCGCCCGCCCAGCCGGCTCCGGCAGCGGTGCCACCGGCTCCGTCGGTAACGGCCAGCGTGCCGCCCTCTGATGGGCCGCTCGCCAGCGCGGGCTTCGTGGGGGCTGCGGCCCTGCCGGCTGCGCCGGTGCCCGAGATTCCGGTGAGCGGAGCCATCCCGGTTGACCCCGGGGTAGTGCCGCCGCCGATCCAGCCTGCGCCGGCTCCGGTCACTCCGCCGCCCATGGTGCCGCCGATGCAGTCGTTTCACCTGCCGCCGCCGTTGCGGTCGACGCCGATCATCTCTGCTTCCACGCTGCCGCGCGCCGGTTTCTGGATCCGTCTCGCAGCCATGGGGATCGACGGCGTGCTCATCGCGATCATCACCTCGATCATGCTGCACAGCGGGCCGCTCTTCTTCGTCGGTCTCGCCGGCTACGCGGCGGCGATGTGGAAGTACAAGGGCACGACCCTTGGCGGCATCATCTGCGGCCTGAAAGTCGTGCGCCTCGACGACCGTCCCCTCGACTGGCCCACCTCGATCGTGCGCGCCCTCGGCTGCTTCCTCTCGATGGTGATGATGGGCTTCGGCTTCATCTGGGTCGCGTTCGACCGCGAGAAGCAATCGTGGCACGACAAGATCGCTGGCACGACGGTGGTGCTGATGCCGAAGGGTGTTTCGCTGCTCTGAGGTCCGAAGACCTAGGGGCTGTTTATGAAAGACAGCGCCACCGAGGTAGGCCGCCTGCTTGCAGGCGCTTGTCCGACAACAAACCAGCGCCAGCAAGCTGGCGGCCTACCTTGCATACGGTTCTTTCACAAACAGCCCCTAACCGCCCTCTTTCTCTTTCCTCTTAATCATTCTCTTTCGTCAGGGAACTCGTTGTTCGAGGCGAAAGGGGATCAGGCTGCGGCGAGAGAAAGATAAAGAGGAAAGAGAAAGAGGTGAACGGTGGGAGGGCCTTTATGCCCCGAGAGAAGGCGCGCGACAAAGTCGGGGCCTAAAGCCCCTCTCACAGCCAGGAAGCGGGCGTTTTTTTTGCGCCTTCTGGGCCTCTTTGTGGCTATAGATTTTTTTACGGCTTCAGCGTCACCTTCTTCATCACCGGTGGCTTGATGGGCTTGCTCAGGCCGCCGTCGGGGCCGCGCTCGGTTTTCACTTCGGCGAGGGCGTCGACGACCTCCATGCCTTTGGTGACGCGACCGAAGATCACGTAGGTGGGGGCGAGGCGGTAGTCTTTGTGCAAAATGAAAAACTGGCTGCCGTTGGTGCCGGGGCCGGCGTTGGCCATGGCGACGATGCCGCGCTTGTAGCCGTTGCCGAGTTCGTAGAGCGGGGAGTTCTTCTGGATGTCCTCGGCGAAGTAGCCGCCCCAGGCGCTCTCGCCGCCGCGACCATCGCCCTTGGGGTCACCGGTCTGGATCATGAAGCCCTTGACGATGCGGTGAAAGGTGAGGCCGTTGTAGTAACCGCGCTCAGTGAGGAGCTGGAAGTTTTCCACGGCCTTGGGCGAATCGCTCGGCAGAAACTCGAACTCGATGGTGCCCAGATCCGTCTCAATCACCGCGAAGCGCGGCTTGGGCGCGACGGGGGCTGCGGGTGCGGCCGCCGGGGTGGTGGCGGCGGGAGCGGTGGAGGCGGTTTTTTCCGATTTACCGCAGCCAGCGGCAAGCACCAGCAGCAGCGCGGCAAATGGAGCGAAGAGAAGGCGGACGGCGGACGTCATGGAGTAGGAGGGGGAGGCGGCAAAAGACATGCTCGACTAGTTTGGAGTGCCGGGCGGGGAGTCAAGACACGGGCCGAGGCTATATCATCGCTAGGGTTGAGGTGGACAGCGACCTCCGGGCGCTGTCGGGAGGGCGAACATAAAAATCGCGACGGCAGACGAACATCCTGAAGACGGCGCTCGGAGATCGCCGTCCACCTTTTACGGCGCGGCAAACAAATCCCCGGACGCCGGTGGCGTGGTGGCGGCGAGCGCGACGTTGATGGCTTTGTCGAGTTCGCTGGGCAGGGCGGTGCTGGCCTTGGGGCGGGAGTTGAAAAACGCGACCCAGCTCCAGCCGCTGGCGAGGCGGACTTGATGCGTTACGGTGCCGGTGAGCGCGCCGCCGTGCCACCAGTTGGCGCCCTTGCCGCCGCGACCGTTGACGGGGCGGATTTGGAGGCCGAAGCCGTAGTACGCGGCGGTGTCGACCGAGACGGGCGGAGCGGGGCGAGCGGTGAGCGCGGCGATCGAAGCATCGCGCAACAGCGCGGGCGGGCGGCTGCCGTCGAGGGCGGTGGTGAGGCGCAGATAATCGGCCGCGCTGGCGATCCAGCCGCCGTGCGAGTCCATGGCCTCGAGGTTAAAGCTGCCGTAGGGCGGCGGTACCATCGTGCCGAACGGAGGAAACACAGAGCGGGCCGATTTGAATTCGGCATAGGCGTAGTAGTGGACCTCATCGTCCGAGCGTTGGTTCAGCAGGCTGTGCCCGAGCGCCAAGTGCCGCGCGCCGGCGGGCTGGAGCACGTGCGCCTGCACGTAGTCGGCGTAGCGCTCGCCGGTGATTTTTTCGATGATGCGCCCGAGCACGTCGTAACCAAAATTTGAATACGCGTAGTGCGTGCCCGGCGCGGTGTCGAGCGGGCGGCCCAGCATGTAGCGGATGACGGCCTCGGCGTCGGCCGGCGCGGGCGTGCCCACGGCCTGGGCGATGGCGAGGGGATTGAACATCGGATCGCCGCTCACGTCGCGGTCCCAGCCGCCGGTGTGTTGCAGGAGATGGCGCACGGTGATCGCGACGAGGCGTGGGTCGGGTTTGGCGCCGGGCAGCGGCATGAGGTGCGGCAGCAGGGCGAAGGCCTGGGCGTCGAGGTCGAGTTTGCCCTGCTCGACGAGCGTGAGGATAGCGACGGAGGTGAGCAGCTTGCTCAGGCTGGCGACCCGAAAGCGCGAGTCGGGCTGGACGGGCGTCTTGGCGTCGCGGTCGGCCAGGCCGTAGCCGTGGTTGAGTACGAGCCGGCCATGGCGCGCGACGGCGAGCTGCCCGCCGGGGCAATCATACTTCGCCATGAGCTCGCGCATCACGGCGTCGACGCGCTCCATACCGGGCAGGGCGGGGCCGGTAAGCGGGATCTCGGCCGGGGTAGTCGCAGCCGTGGCGAGCGGCGCGATCAGGCCGGCCAACAGCACGAGTACGGGGAGGAGGTGGGGCAGCCGGGGCATGAGACGATGCTCCAAGAAATTTGCGCGGCGAGCGAGGCGGAAGGACGGGTAAGCAAACTCAGGCGGAACGAATTGGCCGCAACGAGGCCCAGCAGGCGCAAGCAGCGGAGCGGGGGAGGGGCTTGATGGCCCGGCGGGATACGGGCGCGAAGAGTCGGCGCGTAAAGCCCCTCCCACAGCCACGCAGCGGCAGACGTCGCGGATTGTTTTTGCGCCTGCTGCGCCTTTTTGCGGCGATGGAGTGGTTTTAACCCCCTTCGCTCCATGAAAACGTTCCCCCTTCGCGCGCTTCTGGCTGTAATTGGTTTGTGGATACTCACGCCGCCGGCGGGCGCTGCGGCCACGCGCGCGCCGAATATCGTGTTTTTCCTCATCGATGACTGGGGTTGGACGGATGGGAGCGCCTTTGGCAGCAAGTTTTACGAGACGCCGAATATTGAGCGGCTTGCGGCGCAGGGCATGAAGTTCAACCAGGCCTACGCGGCGTGTACGGTGTGTTCGCCGACGCGCGCGGCGCTCATGACGGGCAAGTATCCGGCGCGGCTGCATATCACGGATTGGATCGCGGGGCACAATCGCCCGTATGCGAAGCTGAAGATTCCCAACTGGCAGTTGTTCCTGCCGCTCGAGGAAAAGACCCTCGCGGAGGAATTGAAAGAGCGCGGGTATGCGACGGGGCTTTTCGGCAAGTGGCACCTCGGTGGCGAGGCGTACTACCCGGAGCATCAAGGTTTCGACGTGAATGTGGGTGGGTGCGACCGCGGGCAGCCGGGCGCGTATTTTCCCCCGTATGGGATCGTGAACGTCAAGGATGAGCGGCCGGGAGAATTTCTCAGCGACCGCCTCACGCGCGATGCGATGACCTTTATCGAGCAGAACAAGGAGAAGCCGTTCTTCCTCTACTTCCCGCACTACGGCGTGCACACGCCGCTCGCGGGCAAGCCGGAGGTGATCGAGAAGTACAAAAAGAAACTCGCGGCGGGCACGTACACGCAGACCAACGCGGTATATGCGGCGCTGGTCGAGAGCATCGACGACAGCGTGGGCGCGATCATGCAGAAGCTCGCGGAGCTGAAGCTCGATGAGAACACGATCATCATCCTCACCGGCGACAACGGCGGGCTCAGCGGGACCTTTACGGCGCAGGGCTTTCGGCCCGGCCCGACGCGCAATGACCCGCTCCGTCTCGGCAAGGGCTCCGCGTACGAAGGCGGTGTGCGCGTGCCGCTCGTCGTGAAATGGCCGGGCGTGACGCGGGCCGGCAGCACAAGTGAAGTGCCGGTGACGACCGTCGATTTTTATCCGACCTGTGTGGAGGCGGCGACGGGGTCGGCGGCAATGGCCCGCGCGCGGGCCAACGATGGGGAGTCGATCGTCGCGGCGCTCAAGGGCGCGACGCAGCTCCGGCGCGACACGATCTACTGGCACTACCCGCACTATCATCCGGGCGGCGCGACGCCGTACAGCGCGGTGCGCGAGGGCGATTGGAAGTTGATCCACTTCTTCGAGGACGACCATGTGGAGCTCTACAATCTCAAGGACGACCTCGGCGAGGAGCACGACCTCACGAAGACGAACCGGCAGAAAGTAGCCGACCTCCGCGCGAAGCTCGTGGCGTGGCGCACGGAAGTGGGAGCGCAGTTGCCGTCGAAGAATCCGGCGTACGATCCGGCGCGGGAACTCGAGGGCGAGAGCGTACCGGGTGACAAGGCGGGGAAGGGCGAAAAAGCGAAGAAGAAGGAGGAGTGAACGGAATTTTTTAACCACGGATGGACACGGATGAACCGGGATTCAATCCATCTGGTTTAGGCAGAGATGAAGATATGAAGGTGAACCGCGAAGGGCGCGAAGAGACGCGAAAGTGAGAGGTGATCTTCGCGTTTCTTCGCGAGCTTCGTGGTTAAATAATTTGAACAGGAAGGCCGGGAAGATCGGGAAGCGGTATCGCGGAGGTGAGCGGGTGGGTTGGCTGGATTGAATCCGTGTTCATCTGTGTCCATCCGTGGTTCAAATCCGAGTGAGTCCCGAGTTTTGAGGACACGGTTTCAGTTTGCGATGGGCGGCGCTGGCGGGGAGGCTGGTGGGATAATTTATGGCCAAGCCACTTGTCGGGATCATCATGGGGAGCACGTCGGATTGGGAGACGATGCAGCATGCGGCGGCGCAGCTCGAGGCGTTGGGCGTGCCGTTTGAGAAGCGCGTGGTGTCGGCGCATCGCACGCCGAAGCTGATGGTCGAGTATGCCGAGAGCGCGGAGGAGCGCGGGCTCAAAGTCATCATCGCGGGCGCGGGGGGCGCGGCGCATTTGCCCGGCATGACGGCCTCGATGACGGCGCTGCCGGTGCTCGGCGTGCCGGTGGAATCGCATTCGCTCAAGGGGATGGATTCGCTGCTCTCCATCGTGCAGATGCCGGGCGGCGTGCCGGTCGCGACGTTTGCGATCGGTAAACCCGGGGCGATCAATGCGGCGCTCTTTGCGGCGGCGATGATCGGGACGGGCGATAAGAAAATTTCGAAAGCGTGGAAGGCCTTTCGCGCGGCGCAGACGGAGAAGGTGCTGGGTGCCACGCTGCCGGAGGGAAAGGCGAGCTGAGAGCTCATAGCTTAGAGCTAAGAGCTGAGAGCCAGAGCCAGAACCGGAAAGCTGAGAGCGAGTATAGGTCGCTAGGCGCTTTCGCGGCTTCTGGAACAGTCGATGGTCCGGCTTGGCCGGACGTGGGGGAGTAAGATGGATTGCCGCGTCGTCCGCTGCGCGGACTCCTCGCAATGACACATTGGGCCGCAGGCGCAGTGATGTCATGCCGTGTTTCGCTCTAGACTCTCGGCTCTAGACTCTCAGCTTTTCCCTCTTCCATGATCCTTCCCGGAAAAACGATTGGTGTGCTTGGTGGCGGGCAGTTGGGGCGCATGTTGGCGCAGGCGGCGCAGACGCTCGGGTATCGCGTGCATGTGTTCGAGCCGGCGGGGCCGTGCCCGGCGGGTGCGGTGGCGAACAAGGAGGTCAACGCGAGCTATGAGGACACGGCGACGCTCAAGGCTTTCGCGAGCGAGTGCGCGGTGGTGACGTATGAATTTGAAAACATCCCGAGCGGTCCGCTCGAGGCCATCGCCCCGCTCGTGCCCCTGCACCCGCGCGCGGATGTGCTGCACACGACGCAGAATCGGCAGCGCGAGAAATCGTGGTTGCGCGCGAATAATTTCCCGCACGTCCGCTACGCCGAGGCGCTCGATGGCGATATCTCCGCCGCGGTGGCGCACACGGGGATGCCCTGCGTGGTGAAGACGGCGGACTTCGGCTACGACGGCAAGGGGCAGATGAAACTCTCGTCGCAAGAGGACCTCGACCGGGCCACGGCGATCTTTCGCGGGCGGCGCTGCGTGGTGGAAAAATGGGTGGATTTTTCGCGCGAGCTTTCGGTGATCGTCGCGCGCAGCAGCACGGGCGAGACGAAGACCTTTCCCGTGGCGGAAAATATCCACACGCGGCACATCCTCGATTTTTCCATCGTGCCGGCGCGGGTGAGCCCGGCGGTGGCGCGTGAGGCGGAGACGCTCGCGACGGCCATCGCGGACAAGCTCGGCGTCGTCGGCCTGCTCGCGGTGGAGCTGTTTCACGCGACGAATGGCGACGTGCTCGTCAATGAACTCGCGCCGCGGCCGCACAACAGCGGGCACTGGTCGCTCGATGGCTGCGAGACGAGCCAGTTTGAGCAGCACGTGCGCGCGGTGTGCGGCCTGCCGCTCGGGAGTGTCGCCGTGCGCGAGCCGACCGTGATGGTGAATATCCTCGGCGACGCGTGGAAGTGGCGCGACGGGCAGGTCGTCGGTGAGCCGAATTGGGCCGCGATCTTAAGCGATCCGAAAGCGAAACTGCATCTTTACGGAAAAACTGAGCCGCGCGTCGGCCGGAAGATGGGGCACTTCACGGTGCGCGCGGCGGATGTGGAAACAGCGCTGGCGCGGGCGACGGAGCTGAAGGCGATGCTGTAGGGCAGCGATGGAGCGTCCTGAGATTAAGCGCAAAGACGCTAAGACGCGAAGGTGGAGCGAAGTCGGATTTGTTTGAACAGAAGGAAACGAAGGTAACGAAGAGTCAGAATTGGGCGCGCATAGATTGGGGCGTACGAGGGCGTAGGGAATCCGCTCGCTGTGCTCGCAGTGGGCTCGGCCGACTCTGCGGCTGGAAGCCGCAGACACTTTGAGGGCTCTCCTTTACTTCGCTGGTGGGCGGTCCGGTGCGCCGGTGTCCATCACGTAGCGCCAGGAGCCGTCGGGCTGACGTTTCCAGATCGTGAGGAAGAAGCCGCCGCGCACGATTTCCTGACCGTCGGGGCCGGGGCGGCGGGATTCGAAACGGCCGTAGTTGTAGCCCATCGTGCCGTCGTCGGAGATGTCGGTGAAAGACGCGGCCCACGTGAGTTTCACGCCGGGTTGATCGGCGCCCATACGCTGGCGGACGGCTTCGAGGCCGCGATACTTGCGAGGGTCAGTATCGATGAATGCGACATCGGGCGCGGCGAAGTGTTCGAAGGCGGCGAGCAGGCCTTTGCCCTGCGCCATCGCGCAGAAGGCGTCTTCCATCGCGGCGACTTCCTTTTTGAGTTTTTCTTTGTCGGGTATGGCGGCGGCGGGGGCGCTGATCGCGAGGACGGTGGCGAAAGCGAGGAGCGGAACAAAAAGAGCGCGAAGCATTTTCATCGCGGGAGGATTTGGGGTCGTCGGATGAAAGACCAGTGCGCTGCGACGAAGGGGGTGGATCGCGCGACGGGCGTAAGAAGCAACACAGGTGCGTCGCGCGCGGATTTGCGCTCAAGAGCTACTGACGAAAGAGAAAGATAAAGAAGAAAGAGAACGATCTGGCGGACTAAACTTTGATCTGACTCTGAGTCTGCGTGAACGCCGCGACGTCCGCTGGCGTATCCAGATCCTGCGCGAGTTGCGGGAGGTCGATGGCTGCGACGCGCGCGGGATCGCCGTTGAGTAGGTCGCGGGCGCCGGCTTCGCCGGTGAGGGCGGTGACGGTGGGGAAGTGTTCGCGGAGGAAGAGGGCAGGGGCGGCGCGGCGGTTGTTATATTGGGCGGCGACGATGCTGCGGCCGGTGCTGCGTTGGGCGGCGAGGAGTTGCGCGATGGTGGCGGCGGAGAAGGCGGGCTGGTCGCAGAGCGCGACGAGGACGCCATCGAGGGCGCGGGAAAATTGGCGCAGGGTCGTCACGCCGGTGCGGATAGAGGAGGCCATTCCTTCAGACCATCCGGGGTTTTCGGCGATGAGGACGGGGAGGCGCGCGAGGGCGGGGCGGATTTTTTCGGCGTTGGCTCCCAGCACGACCACGACCGGCCACGCGGAAGAGGCGAGGGCGGCCTCGATGGCGCGGACGAGCAGGGGCTGCCCATCGATGGCGAGGAGCTGCTTCGGCGTGCCCATGCGCGTCGAGGCGCCCGCGGCGAGGATGACGACGCCGAAGCGGAAGGGCGGGGGGGCTTCGGGCATGGGGTGGGTAAAAAGTTGAGGGTTGAGAGATGAGAGTTGAGAGCGGGAAGCGGCTGGCCGGAGGTTTGGTGTCGAGTGCGGGACGGTCGACGATGGGCGATTTGCCGATGGGGCGGGCCAGCGGCCCGCGCTCCCGGGGGAATTTCACTCGTGGATGGGGCGGGTGCGGTCGCGGAGCGGGCGGGCATCGCGGCGGGCGAGGACGGCTTGCATTTCGGCGAGGATGGAGAGGGCGACTTGCTCGGGGGAATCGGCGCCGAGGTCGAGGCCGACGGGGGCGTGGAGCCGCGCGCGCAACTCGGGCGTGATCGCGAGGCCATCGTGCGCGAGGTCGGTGAGGATTTTTTCGGCGCGTTTTTTGGGGCCGAGGAGACCGAGGTAGGCGAGCGGACGCGCGAGGAGGTCGCGCAGCAAGGGCACGTCGTGCACGTAGTGATGCGTCATCACGACGGCGAGGGTGTCGGCGGCGGGTGCGGTGCGCGCGACGAGTTCGTGGGCGGGAGCGACGACGAGTGCGGCGGCGGAGGGGAAACGCTCGGGCGTCGCCATGGCCGCGCGGGGATCGGCGATCGTGACGAGCCAGCCGAGGGCGTGGGCGAGCTGGGCGAGGGGCTGGGCGTCGTCGCCGGCACCGTAGACGATGAGCGAGGTGGGCGGGCGTACGGTCTCGAGGAAGACGGCGGAGGTGGAAGCCGGCAGTGCGGCAGCGTGGCTGGGGGTGAGTTTGGAGTTGGGCGCGGAATCAGCAACCAAGCGCGTGCCGAGCACGGGGCGCGCGTGATTGGCGAGAGCGGGGTTGACCAACTCGGCGGGGCCGGTGCGGTGCGTAATCGCCAACTGGGTGGGGCGACGCGCTGCGAAATTTTCGGCGAGGGCGAGGGCCCACGCGGGGCGGGGCGGGAGTTTTTCGAGGACGACGCGGACGATCCCGTGGCAACCGAGGCCGACGCCCCAGACGAGGTCGTTTTCCGAGGTGGTGTCGTAGACGACAGTCTCGGGCTGGCCGCTGGCGAGGACGGCGCGGGCGCGCACGAGCACGTCTTCCTCAAGGCAACCGCCGCTGATGGAGCCGAGGCGGCGGCCATCGCGAAAGAGCAGGAGGCGCGCGCCGGGGCGGCGATACGACGAGCCCTCGACCGTCGCGAGCGTGGCCAGCACGGACTCAGGCGCGGCGGGATCGGTGAGGGCGCGCACGATGGCCTGGAGCTCTTTCATTCAACGCTGAAGAGGGCGCGAGCTAGGCGAGTTGGCAAGCGCGGGAGGGTGGAGGAGAGTGGCAGAGAGCAAGGGGAGTGAGACATAGAGGACACGGAGGTGACGGAAGAGGGCACGGAGAGACAGGGCACGGAGAGACAGGGGACGGGGAGACGCGGGGGCACGGGGAGCGGGAGAGACGGAAAGGGGGGTACTGTCAGGGTTAGCGGCACTTTCGCGTATGATGTGAAGGTCGGCGGGGAGCTTCGCGGGGCGGGGAACTTGGCTGGACGTGAGGCTCGCAGGAGGCGCGAGGAGACGTGCGGGGATCCTGACGGCGCGCCCGGAGGTCGCGCCCTTACCCTCGGAGCCTATAGGGCGAGGGTGAGTTTGAGTAAGACGAACGCGGAAACTGATGACAGATAGGTCCGCTCGCTGCGCTCGCAGTGGGCTCAGAAGACTCTGCGGCCGGATGCCGCAGTCACTCAATGGTCGGTAAAGATGCCGGTGCTACTCTACGGCAGGCTGCTTCACTGAATCCGCTTCACGAAAACCACGACGTTGGCGGCGTCGATGAGCATCTTGTAGCCGAGGGAGGTGCGGATGAGGGTGACGGCGGGGTTGACGAGTTTCTTCGAGAGGAAGACGTCCTGCGGGGTGCGTTGCTGCCAGACTTGGCCGTTGGCGAGGACGAAGACGGCGCGGCCGGAAAACTCCTGCACCGTGCCCTCGATGGTGGTGTGGAGTTCGTCGGGGCCGGAGGTGGGTTTAACTTTCGAGATCTGCTCAGCGCCGAAATCGGAGGTGGCCTCTGGGGCGGAGGCGAGCGGGGCCGAGGGAGTGCTGGCCGGTTGGGCCGCAGGGCGTTTCGCCGACGAGGCCGGGGTGCTGGCACGCGCAGGGACGGTCGCAGCGACGGCGACAGGGGAGAGGGACTTGCTGGCGAGGGTGGCGTCGAGAAAGGCCAGCTCCTCGGGCGTGAGTTTATTGAGGCCGGCGCGCGCAAATTCTTCGGGGCTAAGGGTCTTGGCGAGAGAGATGCTGGAAGGATTGGCGGGCTCGGCACTGTGCGAGCGGCTGAGACCAAGAACCAGGGCGGCAACGAGAAGGATACAGCGCTTCATAAATCCACTCTGTCGCCCAATCTTAACGCGGCGCAAGCGTGCGTTGGCATACGCTTATCGCACAAAACAGGTGTTTCGGCGCAAAATATCGTGGTTTCATAGGGTTATCTGCCTAGACCTGTCATAAATTCTCATTGATTGGTTTCCGGGGGTTCGCCGTAGTCGGCGGCAAGCAAAAACGGTCTTTTGACCGTCGCAGCTTCCACACAACACAACCGACACACCTATGAACGAACTCAACTCTTCGAAGTTGAAGGCCTCGTTGTCGCTTCTTGCGGCAATGAGTCTAAGCGCAGGTACTGGCTTTGGCCAGACTGCTTCCACCGCCGTCAAAAAGGATGAACCGGAGACCCTCGAGAAGTTTACCGTCACCGGCTCTTACCTGAGCCCGGCGGCCAACTCCGTCGCGATCCCTGTCATCAAGATTGACGCCAAGGCGATCGAAAACTCGGGCGACAACTCCAACGTCCTCGAAATCCTCCGCAAGACCGTCCCGCAGTTCAGCGGTAACGGCAACATCGGCTCCCAGAACGCGAACGTCGGCTCGGGCAGCACCAACGGTGGTTCCCAAGTTTCCCTCCGCAACACGAGCACCCTCGTGCTGATCAACGGTCGTCGCTCGGCCTACAATCCGGTGTCCGCTTCGGGCGGCTTCTCGTTCGTCGACGTCAACATGATCCCGGTCGCTGCGATCCAGCGCATCGAGGTTCTCGCGGACGGCGCCTCCGCCATCTACGGCACCGATGCCGTCGCCGGCGTGGTGAACATCATCCTGAAGACCAACTACGAAGGCTTCGAGGCCGGTGGCCGCTATGGCTACGCCACGAGCAAGGGCCACGCGGCGGAGCGCTCTGGCTACGTCGTCGGTGGTGTGAGCGATGGCAAGACGAGCATCACGCTCTCGGCCGAGTTCATGAAGGAAGATCCGATCTTCAACTACGAGCGCCCCTACTCCGATCCGACCTACGGCACCCCGACCTTCGCGGGCGCGGTTAACGTCGGCGCGAATTACTACTATCTCGATCCGTCAAAGAATGCCCCCACGGTCACCCCTGGCGGTCTCCCGGCCGCGACCCTCGTCGCCAACGGCACCTACTCGGGTCCCCGCATTCAGGGCGATACCTTCAAGTTCTTCAACCTCGCGCAATACGTCACGCAGACGGTGCAGAACGAGCGTAAGAGCATGACGCTCGCCTTCGACCACAAGTGGGCCGATCTCTTCAAGGTCTTTGGTGATGTCATGGTCGTCCAGACCCAGACCTACTCCCAGATCAATGGTCAGCCGATCAACTCCAGCGCCCTCGCGGCTCTGCCCGCCGGCAGCGCGCCTGGCGCGGGTGGCACGACCATCCCGGCCGGCCTCTACGGCAATCCGTTTAACGTCGCCGTCACGGCGCGTAACCGTCTGGTCGATCACCCCCGCCAGTACTTGAACGACACTCAGGGTGTCCGTGGCGTCCTCGGCATCGGTGGCGAGATCCTGAACAACTGGAAGTGGGAAGCGGCCGCGACCTACAACCGGATCACGCAAGACTACCAAAATCCCGGCGTCATCAACAACCTCGCGCTCGCGAATGCGATCGTGACTGGCAAGTTCAACTTCTTCGCTCGTCAGCAAGCAGCCGGCGCCACCGATGGCGTCGTCGGTACCGCGACGGGTGGCTTCATCAGCACGCTCCGCAACTATGATGCGCGCGTGACCGGTAAGCTGTTCGATCTCCCGGCGGGTCCCCTCGACATCGCCGTCGGTGCCGAGCAGCGCAAGGAGTCCCTCAGCGCTGTCGCTGATCCGCTCAGCCAACTCGACCCCGTCACCGGCCAGCTCGGCTGGAACGGCGCGACCACCCTCTATCCTTTCGACTCGAACCGCACCATCGGTGGCATCTTTGCCGAAGTGCGCGTGCCGGTCGCAAAGGATCTCCCGGGCGCTCACGTGCTCGAGGTCTCCGGTGCCGTCCGCAAGGAGTTCTACAGCGACACGTCGAACCCGACCGTCCCGAAGTTCTCCATTCGCTACCTGCCGATCGATGACCAGCTCGCGTTCCGCGGCACTTACTCGAAGTCGTTCTCCGCTCCCTCGCTCTTCCAGCTCTTTGGGCCGGTGAGCATCGGCTTCACGGATCCCTTCACCCTGACCCGCGCGAATGGCACCACGGTGGCCAACCTGCAGACCAACTCGCAGTCCGGCGCGAACCCTGATCTGAAGCCCTCGAAGGCCAAGAACTACACCTTGGGCTTCGTCTACTCGCCCAAGGCCCTCCGCGGCTTCTCGATCTCGGTCGACTACTGGAACATCAAGCAGACCGACCTCATCAATAGCATCCCGACGAGCACCCTGCTGCAGGACGTCGAGAAGAACGGCGCGAACTCCAAGTACGTCGATGTTGTCCGCTTCGGCAGCTTCACTGGCCGCAAGGCGACCGCCCCCGGCCAGATCGGTACCGCCGTGCCGGATGATGTGTACGTGACGGCCAAGAACGTGAACATCGCCAATCAGGACCTCGACGGCTATGACGTTTCCCTGAAGTACGACACCAAGATCGAGAACGTCGGCCGCTTCAACTTCGCCTCGAACATCGGCTTCTACAACCACTACACCCATGTCGACGTCCCCGGTGACGCGAGCCAGGAGACGGTGGGCAAGTCCACCATCTACAACGGCACGATCCCACGCTGGTCGTCCTACTCCAGCGTCGACTTCACCCGTGACAACTACGGCGCGGTCCTCGGCTGGCGCAGCATCCCGAAGGTGACTGACGACGAAGACGGCACCACGGTCGGCAAGTTCAACACGATCGACGCCGCGGTGTCCTACACCATCGGCGGCAAGAACAAGTGGCTCTCCGGCCTCAAGGTCACGCTCGGCGCCAACAATGTGTTCAACAAGTTTGGCCCGCTCGATCCCACGATCTTCTCGGACTCGAACGTCGATACTGCGACGTACGGTGCGAAGGGTCGCTTCGTGTTCATCGATCTGAAGTATAAGTTCTAAGGATTTCTTAGAATTCGGAACTGTATTCGGGGTGTAGTTATACCTCGAATACAGGTCTTTTTAGGCTTTTTTGGCCTGAATTAGGCGCTTTTCCCTCGGGAAAAGCGCCTTTTTTGTGCAAACAGGATGCCTTTATTTGAACCGGTTTTGTCACATTTCGTAACGCATTTGACGAAATTCGTCATTGCTTACGCTCGCGCAGGTGTTTTGTCATAACAAGTCACCACAAACCAAAGGTCCGTAAAAAGGAACTTTGGGACAACTACAACACTACCTACTATGAACAAACCGATGCTGTCGGTCGCCTTGGCGACCGCCCGTTACGGCCTTGCTTCAGCTTTCGCTGTCGGCGTTCTCGCCGCGCAGACCGAAGTGAAGAAGACCGACGACAAGAAGGACGACGCCCAGAAACTCGAGAAGTTCGAAGTTACTGGTTCCCGTATCAAGCGCGTTGACTACGAGACCCCCGCTCCGGTGGCGACCTTTACGGCCGTCGAAATCGAAGCCAAGGGTTACACCAACGTCGGCGATTTCATCCAGAGCCTGCCGTTCAACTCCGGCACCGCCAACTCCATCTACCAGACCGCGAGCTTCCTGCGTGGCGCTGCCACCACCAATCTCCGCGGCCTCGGTGCCCAGCGCTTCCTGACGCTCGTCAATGGCCGTCGCGCCACCCCGTACGCGCTCACGAACAGCGGCAACCGCTCCGTCTTCGACTTCAACTCTCTCCCCTCGGCGGCGATCGAGAGCATCGAGCTCCTGAAGGACGGCGCCTCCGCCATCTACGGTTCCGACGCCATCACCGGCGTGCTGAACATCAAGCTGAAGAAGAATTTCTCCGGCCTCTCGACCAGCCTCTACTACGGCAACACCCTGAAGGATAACGGTGGCGACACCGGCATCGTGCAGGCGAGCGTCGTGGCCGGCGCCGAGTCGGGCAAGACCAAGATCATGACCGCGTTTGACGCGAAGAAGGCGAATTCGAACTTCCTCCGCGACTACGGTGTGACCTCGACCGATTGGACCTCCCTCGGCACCGCCAAGGGCTCCAACCTGAACTCGACCTCCAACTGGCCCGCCAATCTCACGCTCACGCGTGCGCAGTTCACCGCCATCCCCGGCCTGAACATCTCCGGCATTCCCGCCACGGCCTCCAGCTGGACGTTCGTCGTGGCCGGTGGCAAGCCCACCGCTACGCCCACGCTCGGCCAGTTTACTGCGGCTCCGGCCAACGGTACCGCCGTCAACGTCGGTAACGAAAACCGTTACAACTTCGCCGAGACCTACCAGATCTACCCGGCGTACGACTACGTGAGCAACTACACGTCGATCGAGCAGACCTTCACGGACAACCTGAAGGGCTTCTTCGAGATGACGTTCGCCAAGAATTCGACGTACTACGCGTTCACCCCCGGCGTCATCACCTTCTCCACGGAAGGCCTGACCCTCCCGGCCAACAACCCGTACAATCCGTTCGGCATCCCGCTCACCACTCTGTCGGCCCGCACGAACTTCGGCCCCGTCCGCAAGTTCGACACCGAGTCGACCAACGCGAGCTTCCTCACCGGCCTGCGCGGCAACATCCTCAATCGCTGGGATTGGGAATCCGCTGTGAGCTACGGTTTCAGCAACGTCTCGACCGTCTCCCGCAATGCCATCCGCGCGACCACCTACCAGGCCGCCCTCAATGGCACGACCCGCGCCACCGCGCTGAATCCCTTCGGTGCTTCGGATAATGCCGATCTCGTGAAGGGTCTCTTCACGATCTCGAATTCTTCGGCCAAGGCCGAGTCTCTCGCCTATGACGCCACCGTCAGCGGCAAGATCTTCGAGCTCCCGGCTGGTGATGTCGGCGTCTCCACCGGTGTTGAAATCCGCAACGAGCGCCTCGTGACCAATCCGGACACCGCGGCTTACCTCGGTTCCGGCGGCGGCCTGCCCCTCCAGGGCAAGCGCACCGTGTCCTCCGGCTTCGTTGAAGTCTCCGCCCCGATCTACAAGAGCCCGGTCTTCGGTTCCGCCGAAGTCCAGGTCGCCGGTCGTCGCGAGCACTACAGCGATTTCGGTAACACCACGAAGCCGAAGTACGGCGCCAAGATCCGCCTCCCGGACACGAAGTTCGTCAACGTTCTTCTCCGCGCGTCCTACTCCGAGTCCTTCCAGGCCCCGGCGCTCGGTCTCCTCTACGCCTCGCAGACGACGGCGTTCTCCTCGACCGTGTTGCAGGATCCCCTCCGCCCGCAGGATCCTCCGACCCAGCTCCGCATCGTGACCGGTGGTAACCCGAACCTCCTGCCGGAAACGGCCAAAGTTCAGTACTCCGGCATCGTCCTCGAGTCTCCCTACGTCAAGGGCCTCTCGTTCAGCGTGGACTACTTCGACATGCGCATCAATCAGGTCATCGTGACCCCAAGCTCGACCTACCTCCTCTCGGCGGCCGGTCGTGCGCAGTTCCCGAACGGCATCGTTCGTGATGCGACCCTCGGCAACCCCGGCCCGATCCTGCGCCTGGAGTCCGTTCCCTCGAACAACCCGCTCGCCTACCAGCTCTACCGCGGTATCGATTACGAGGTAAAGTACACCCTCCGCAATACGCGCACCGGTGACTACCGTTTCAGCGCGCAGGCCACTCAGATCCTCAAGACGGGTTCTGATTCCGGCCTCGGCGGTGGCTTCTTCGATAACACCGGCTTGTACTACAATCCGGAGTGGAAGGGCAGCATCGGCACCTCGTGGAACTACAAGCACTTCGGCGCCGCGCTGAGTGCCGACTACACGCACCACTACTATAACGACAACTACACCGGCGGCCCCTGGGGTGAGAATCCCTACACCCTTGTTGCCGGCAGCGTCCGCTACAATGGCTGGTACGGCACCACGATCACCCTCGGTGCGAACAACCTGTTCAACAATCGTCCCCCGGCCAACGGTCGTGAGACGACGGGCTTCGACCCGAACGCCTACGGTCCTGGCGTCCTCGGTCGCTTCCTGTACATCCGTGTCCGCAAGGACTTCTAATCGCGCCCCGGCGCGAGGAATCTAGTCCTCGGTCAACATCTCGGAGCGTGCCCCTGCAAAGGGGCACGCTCTTTTGCTTAAGGTAGAAAGCTATGCTACACCGGTCTTATTTGTAGCCGTGATTTGCCGGTAGCCGCGAACGCCAGCGAGTGGACGGATGAACCACTCGCTGGCGCTCGCGGCTACCACTCTCCTTAAACTGTTCTAGAAAGCTCCCCCATGTCGCTTCCGATGAAACGTCTCTCCCTCTCCCTTCTGGCTGCTGCCGCGCTGATCACCGGCCTCGCCGCCGCCGAACCCGCCTCCCCGCCGCCAAAGCCCGTGCCCGAGCTGCCGCTGGCGACCTTCTTCCAGTCGCCCACGATCACGTCGCTCACGTTTTCGCCCAACGGCAAATTTATCGCCTGCCTCGTGCCGTACGAGAAGCGGATGAATCTCGCGGTCATCGACCTCGAGAACGGGAAGAAAAATCTTCTGACCAATTTCAAGGATCGGCAGGCGACCCAGCCTTCCTGGGCCAGCAACGACCGCATCCTCTTCCGCGTCGACGACGATGGGAAGGAATCCTTCGCGCTCTACGCGGTGAACCGCGATGGCAAGGACCCCACTGTGCTCGCCTCCGGCTATTCGAAGGCCGATTCGAATAACGAAATCAATGTCCGCTTCCGCAGCGTGCTCGGTACCATCGAGGGCGACACCAAGAACATCCTCGTCCTCGCCAATCTCACGTATCGCGACTGGTCCGATGTCGCCACGCTCAATCTCAAGACCGGCGCGATGACCACCGTCATCGAGGCTCCCGGCAACGTCGATTACTACCTGCGCGATCGCACCGGCGAGGTGCGCATCGCCGTCATCGAGAAGGCGCAGATCCGCAAGGTTCTCTATCGCGCCGGCAAGAGCAAGAGTGACTGGGTCACACTCGGCGAACACCAGGTGGACTCGCCGGGCTGGGAACCCCTCGCGTTCGACGGCGATAACAAGACGCTCTTCATCTGGTCCGATATCGGTCGCAAGACGAAGGCCATTTACCGCTACGATGTGGCGGAAAAGAAGCAGCTCGACCTCGTCTTCGCCGACGACACGTACGATGCGCTCGATGCCAATGGCGCCGCCAGTACGAATGGCTTCGCCTCAAATACGATTTTCGACCCGAAGAAAAACAAGATCGTCGGTCTCTCCTATGCGGCCGATCGCACCCGCTTCTTCTGGATCGATGAGGACATGAAGAAGCTGCACGCCAAGCTCGAGGCGTCGCTGCCGGATACGGTTCATCGGCCGCGCCAGTTCGCGAGCGATGGCTCGAAGATCATTTTTCTCTCCAGTAACGATCGCGACCCGGGCGTATACTATCTGTTCGATCGCCAGACGGAGAAGCTGAATGAACTCGCCGTGATCAAGCCCGGGATCGATCCCGAAAAGATGGCGCCGATGAAAGAGGTCACTTTCACCGCTCGCGACGGTCTTTTGCTGCACGGCTACCTCACGATCCCGCGCGGACCGGGCAAGAATCTGCCGCTCATCCTCCACCCCCACGGCGGGCCGTACGGCATTCGGGATGAATGGACCTATAACGATGAAGTCCAGTACTACGCGAACCGCGGCTTCGCGGTGCTGCAGGTCAACTATCGCGGCTCCGGTGGCTACGGTCGCGAGTTCGAGGCCATTGGCTTTAAGAAATGGGGCCGCGAGATGCAGGATGATCTGACCGATGGGGTGAAGTGGGCCATCGCCCAAGGCCTCGCCGATCCGAGTCGTGTGGTGATCAGCGGCGCGAGTTACGGCGGCTACGCCACGATGGCGGGTCTCGCCTTCACTCCTGATCTCTACTGCGCGGGAATCAACTACGTGGGCGTGACCGATATCCCGCTGCGCATTCCGCGCGAGCTCTCGCCTGACCGCATGTACTGGTACGATACGCGGCACGGCAAACTCAGCAACGCCGCCGATCGCCAGCTCATGCACGATACGTCGCCGGTTAATTTCGCGGATCGGATCAAGGCCCCGGTGCTGATGGCTTACGGTAAGAACGATCCCCGGGTGGTGATCGACCACGGTTACGACATGGAACGCGCCCTCAAAAAGGCCGGCAAATCCTACGAAATGATCATCGAGGCCGACGAGGGCCACGGTTTCCGTATGGAAGAGCGGCGCATCGGATTCTTCACCCGCGTCGATGCGTTTTTGAAAAAGAACGTCGCCACGAATGCGAATGTGAAAGTCGGCCCCACTGAGGTGCTCGAGCAGCCGGCCAAGGCGAAATAAACGGGCAGGTTTTTATCACGAGCGGGCCCCGCTGGGCTCGGTCTCCACGCCGATCAGAGTTATCTCTGATCGGCGTTTTCGTGTAGGCGGCACGGGCTGACGGGTCCGAGCAAACGCGAGATTTAGAGCAGTAGCGGAGGAGGTTTTTGACTTTCTGGTAGCTGCAAGTGTGAGCGCGTGGCGGTTTGGCTCTCGTTCAAATATCAACAGACGTTGGTATCAATTTGAGGCGGTGATGCCTGCCGCGCACGCCGAGTTGCATCGCTACGCGGGAGCGTCATCGTGGCGGAAGTGAGCGAATCGGTCACCATCCGTCACATTTTCATTTCGCCGGGCCATAATTATTTCGGCCGCTACGGTGAGACGGCGGGCACGCACGGCATCACCGATGTCGCGTCCGTGAAATGCCGCGCCGGCTGGGGGCTCGAGGGCGATCGTTTCTATGGCTATCGCCCGGGGTACAACGGACAAGTGACCTTCTTCGCGTGGGAGACGTACACGGCCGCCCAAAGGAAATTCAGTGTGCCGGCCCTCGCGGCCTCGGCGTTTCGACGGAACATCCTGGTCGAGGGCCTGGATCTCACCGCGCTCATCGGCCGCCGCTTCACACTCGGCGGTGTGGAATTTGAAGGCGCCTCGGAGGCGCGTCCCTGCCATTGGATGAATCAGGCCGTCGCCCCCGGCGCCGAGGCGTGGCTGCGCGGCAACGGCGGTCTGCGCGCCAAAGTCCTCACCGATGGCCTGCTGCAAGCCGGCCCCGTAGAGGTGTTGGTGACGCAAGAAGCGGGCGCGACCCAACAGTTGGGATTTCGCGCGCCGGGATTTTTGTGAAGTAGGAGCCTGCTTGCAGGCGATGGGACATGATGCGTGGGCTCACCTGCTATCCCATCGCCTGCGAGCAGGCTCCTACCTCCAATCTCACCCCTTCGCGAGATACTCCCGCACCCACGCCACCCCACCGGCCTCATCGCTAAACGCCCCGTCGAGCTGCGCCTCAAAGGCCGCATCGAGTGTCGCTTTGAAACTCGGGTTTGGCTGCTGCCCGAGGGTGAGCAGATGGCGGCCGAGTACGAGCGGACGCGGCGCACTGTCGGAGAGCGTGAGCTCGTGGGCGCGTGCGACGAGGGCGTCAATGAGCACGTGGGTCTCCGGCGTGGTGAGGGGAGGGCGGCCGTTGCTATCGGCGCGCATCACCGCGGCGAGTTCATCGATGGTCGCGGGCGCGAGACGACGGGCGAGACGGCGCACGCTCGTCGCGCTGAATTCGGCGTTGCCGTGATGATGCGCG
This sequence comes from Opitutaceae bacterium, assembly GCA_965227745.1. GTDB lineage: Bacteria > Verrucomicrobiota > Verrucomicrobiia > Opitutales > Opitutaceae > GAS368. The sequence goes on from OZ245769.1 coordinate 4,780,902, forward strand.
AGATGATTGACCACGAGTGCGGCGACGGGCGCGTCGAGTTCGCGCAGCGGCCCGATACGCCGGAGAAACGTGCCAGAGATGGGCCCGCCCGCGGCTTCATGGCCGGGGCTCACCCAGCGCATCGTGCCCCGCCGATCGGCCCAAGCGGTCGTCGGTGGTTTACCGAAGTCGTGGGCGAGCACGGAAAACATCAGCAGGCGACGCTTCGCGGTATCGGCTGCGGCCCACTCGGGCAGTTGCACCAGCGCATCGAGGCAGTGTTGGGTGTGCGTGAAGACATCGCCCTCCGGGTGCCACTGCGGATCCTGCTGCGTGCCGCGCAGCGCCGCGATTTCCGGGAAATGTTTCAGCCAACCCGTCTCTTCGAGCACGGTGAGGCCGCGACTGGGCTTGAGGGATTTGGTCGCCCACTTGTCCCACTCGCCCCACACGCGCTCAAGCGGGAGCTCGGCATACGTATCCACAATGCTGCGACACAGCGCAGCCGTCTCGGGCGCGAGCGCGAAATCGAAACGCGCCGCGAGCTGCATCCCGCGTAGTACGCGCAACGGATCCTCGACGAAGGCCGCACTCGTGTGGCGCAGCACGCGCGCCTGCAGATCGCGCTGGCCACCGTGCGGATCGATCAACTCGCCCGTGAAGGGATCGCACGCGATGGCGTTGACCGTGAAGTCGCGCCGTGCCGCCGCCTCGGCATCGCTGAGATGAGGCTCGGGGGCGACGGCGAAGCCACGATGGCCCGCGCCCGTCTTCGATTCGCGACGTGGCAGGGAAAAATCGTACTCCTCACCGCTCGCGCGGCTGCGGACCTTGATGACGCCAAAGCTGCGCCCCACGACGTCGGTCGCGCCAAAGGGATCGAGCGTGCGCTGCAGCGTCTCGAAATCGACGCCGCCCACCTCGACGTCGAAATCCTTGGGCGCGAGTCCGAGCAATTGATCCCGCACGCCGCCGCCCACGAGACGCGGACGCCCCACGCGGCGCACGGCCTCGAGCATCGCGCGCAGATCGGCGGGGAGAGAAAGGGAGAGGGTAGCAGACATGCTGTGTTTTGTAGGGCTGCCGCTTGCCGGCAGGCCGTCGCGATTATCGTGTCCGCTGCGTGACGGCCCGGCGACGAGCGCCGGCCCTACAGCTCAGACGAACTATAATAGGTATGACAGTCGAGTTAACGGCTCGTCGGAAGAAAATTCCAAGGCCGCTTCCGCGCCGCGTCACTTTTGTTTCACGAGGCCCGCGCTCAGCACCAAGAGCCAGCCGACAATAAAGAGTGTCCCGCCGAGAGGCGGCACGGCAGCTTTGATGACCAGCGGCACTCCGGCCGAAACCGACATGAAATAGAGCGCGCCCGAAAAGAACACGATGCCCACGCTCCAGCAGCGCGTGGCCCAGCCAATTAATTTCGTCGCCGAGCTCGTGGCGTCAGCCGCCGCCGTCGCGCTCGCCCGCAGCCACACCGCCGCACCGAAGAGGGCGATCGTATGCACGAGTTGATAAAACACCGCGGTCTCCCAGCGGTCGCGCGTGCCAAGTTCGGTGAGGGCCGCGCGCAGCGCATGCGCGCCAAAGGCCCCCAGCCCGACGCCAGTGGCGCCAAAGATCCCGGCCGCGAGCAGAGGAAAGCGATACGGGGTGGACATGCGGCCACGTTTGCACAAAGAAAAAGGGAAACAAGCGTGATGGTGGCGGCGCGGACGGTCAGTTGGGCGGCTTACGGCCAAAACAACGAGTTATTCACAAGCCAAAAGAGAGGTTGACAGTGTCTTTGGAAACCTCACCTTTTGGCCTCTTTTCTCATGAAAACGTTCCTCGCCAAGAAGGAGACTGTGCAGCCCAAGTGGCATCTGATCGATGCCGAGGGTGTTGTGCTCGGCCGTCTCGCTGTTAAAGCCGCCAACCTCATCCGCGGTCGTCATAAGGCCTCTTACACCCCCTCCGTCGATACCGGCGATTACGTGGTCATCATCAACGCCGAGAAGGTCGCCCTCACCGGTAAGAAGGAAGTCCAGAACGAGTACATGTTCTTCTCTGGCTTCGTCGGCGGCGAGAGCTACCGCAAGCTTTCCGAGCAGCGCGAGCGCCACCCCGAGTTCCTCATCGAGCACGCCGTCAAGGGCATGCTCCCGAAGAACCGCATCGCGGCCAAGATGCTCACCAAGCTCCGCGTCTTCGCGGGCCCGAAGCACACGCACGAGGCCAATAATCCGGTGAAGATCTCCGTCTAACTTTCCTGACTAGAAGCACATGAGCACCACCGCCACCGCCCCCGCCACCATTTTCCTCGGTACCGGCCGCCGCAAGACCTCGACCGCGCGCATCCGCATCACCGAAGGCACTGGCAAGCTGACCGTTAACGGTCGCACCTTCGACAGCTATTTCTCCCACGAGAACTTCTCCAAGCAGGCCTACGCGCCGCTCCTCACCGTCGACCTTCGCGAGAAGATCGATGTGACGGCGAATGTGTCCGGTGGTGGTGTCGCCGGCCAGGCCGGTGCCGTCGCTCACGGTATCGCCCGCGCCCTGCAGAAGATGAACGCCGAGCTCCGCCCGGCGCTCAAGAAGGCCGGCCACATCAAGCGCGACCCCCGCGCCAAGGAGCGTAAGAAGCCCGGTCAGCCCGGCGCACGCGCTCGCTTCCAGTTCTCGAAACGCTAATTGCGTTTCGGCAATCGGCCGAGTACTGTCACTTCGTCACGCTACAGAACCCTGTTTTATCCGAACCGCCCGCACTTTGCGGGCGGTTCTTTTTTTTTGGGTGCCTGGAGTATACGGCGTAGCGGCGAGCACCAGCGAGCCGATCCGAGACGCGATCTTTGAGGAGAGGTGATCTCTGGGATGCCCACAAAAAGCACAAAAATGGATCCGGCGGGCTTGTGTCTCCGCTGCGCCCGTCGGTGCCTTTGGATTCCATTGGCCGATCAATTCTTTGTGTTTCTCGTGGCCATCACCTCGGTTGTTTTCTCGCGTAGGCGGTCTATCGCCTATGCGTAGCATTACCTGCTGTTTGATCGCCAATTCGCAGTGGCGAAATGGAATGTTACATGCTTACTACAGTATCGTGAGTTTCACACTTCGCCGCGTTTTCCCCCTCGCCGTAGCGTTTTTGTCGACCGCCTTGCTCGTGCAGGCCCATCCAGGCCACGACGACGGCCATGAACTCACGTGGGATTTCCAGCACCTCGGGCAAAGCCCGTGGGCCACGCTCGCCTGGGCCGTGGGCTTCGGTCTCGGCCTCTGGGGCCTGAGTCAGCTCATGCGTGTTGTCGCAGAGCGGATCGTGCGTTCGCAGCTGCGGACGGTGCGCGTGTCGCGTAATCGTCGCGACTGAGTGCGTGCTTGGGGTAGGGCGCGTTATCCCTAACGCGCCGCTCACGACATGCGTATCCGCTGAAAGGGCGGACTAAGGATAACCCGACCTACTCAGAAACGGAGCGGTCGCGTCTCGCTTTAGAGTTTCCGCGGATCACACGCGAGATGCGGAAAGGCCGTGGCTAGAATCGCCCGCACGTCGCGCAGCGTTTTCCGCAACCGCACGCCGTCACGCGCGACAAATTTGATGCTCCACCCGCCGCGCCGCAACGCGCTCACGCCGAGCCAGAGGCCATCGCCGTGCAGTGCGCGCAGCGCGTCGATCCACTTTGCGTCGTTGCTGCTAGCGCAATCGGGCTCCGCAATGAGCACGGCGTTGCCGAAGCACGCGCCCGGACCCGAGCCCGCTAGCGCGGCCAGCGCGCGCAGCTCCTCGCCGGTTTGCTGAAAGCGTTCGCGCAGCACGAGTTCGCCCGCGAGGCGCACCTCGATCTCGAGCGTGAGCCTCTTCCACTCCCACGCCTCGCCGTGCGCCACGCGACCGGGCATGAGTTGATCGATAAAAAATAATCCGCCACCCGCCGCGACTTCGACGTGTGTGCGCTGGTGGTAAGTGCAGCCGCGATGGGGCACGAGTGGCTCGGGCCACACTTCGAGCCAGCCGTCTTTCGCCACGCGAAAGCGCTGCGTGCACGCGGCCGAGCCTTCTTTCATTTTAAAAACCCGGCTCGCACTCGGCGTCGTGACGAGCAGGGCCGCGCCTTCATCAACCGCGATATCCGACTCCAATTGATCGCCGGAGAGAATGCCGGCGGTGGGATTTACCACCTGCACGACGAGCGTCTGCGTGTCCGCCTCCCAGTACGGTTTGCTGAGATGATACGGCGCGCGAAACGACTGCTCCGCCAGCACCGTGCGCCCGTGCGCGCGGCGCGCGGCGCGCACGGCGAGATGTCCGGAAAATTCCGCCATCAGGACGCGGCGGCCTTCGCCTTCTTGCCGAACAATACCTCGCGCTCGATCCATGCGATGACCGCGTCGAGGTTGTGCTCGCGCTTTAAATCGCAGAATAAAAACGGCCGCGCGCCGCGCTGCACCTTCGCATCGCGATCCATCACGCCGAGGTCGGCGCCGACGAGCGGGGCGAGATCGATTTTGTTGATGATGAGCAGATCGCTGAAGCGAATCGCCGGGCCGCCCTTGCGCGGAATTTTATCTCCCTCCGCCACATCGATCACGTAGATGAAGGCATCGACCAACTCAGGCGAAAACGTCGCCGTGAGATTATCACCGCCGCTCTCCACGAGCAGCAATTGCAGATCGGGAAACTTGCTCTCCAGCGCGCGGCACGCCTGCTCGTTCATCGTCGTGTCGTCGCGGATCGCCGTGTGCGGGCAGCCGCCGGTCTCGACGCCTGCGATGCGCTCCGCCGGCAGCGCGCTGTGCTTGATGAGAAACTGCGCGTCCTCCGAGCAGTAGATGTCATTCGTGACGACCGCCATCGAGTAGCGGTCGCGCAGCTTCTGCGAGAGCTTGAGGCAAAGCATCGTCTTGCCGGAGCCAACCGGACCACCGATGCCGATACGAGGAGGACGAGTCATGGGAAATTTTCGATTTGGGATTTTCGATTTACGAATGGAATCCGGATTAGGAAATGAACATGCGGCTGTCGGCCGTTTCGTGGCGCGCGGCGGCGATGTCGAGCCAGGGGTTAAACCAGCCGATCTCTTCCATCGGCGTGATTTCGGCGGCGGCGATGAGCGCGGGCGAAGCGGCGAGCGCTTCGGTGAGGAGCGATTGCGCGGCGTTTTGGCCGAGGCGGAGAATTTTCATCGCGGCGGCGAGCAGCGACGAGAGGGTCGCGTAGGTGATACCGGCGAGCACGGCCGCGAGCGGCGCACCGAGCACGCGGCCCTCGAGCGCGGCGGAGACGGCGGCCGAGGCGGGCCAATTTTCCGCGGCACTTCGACGCAAAAATTCCTGCGCAAGCGCGGAACCGCGAAGATTGGCCGCGAGTTCGGCGCGCTGGCGACCGATGTTCTCCGACGCCATGCGCGCCTCGCGCGCGGTTTTCAACGCCGAGGAGAGCACGCACAATTCGCCGATGCGTTTCCAATCCGCTTCACCAAAGGCCCGCCATGCGTGCGCGGCGAGCGGCAGCTCCGCGTGGCGCAGCGAGGGCAGGGTGGAGCGAAAGATAAATTCCTTTAGCGTCGCGCGATCGTGCACGACGCCATCGAGCACCAGCGACTCCAAGCCAAACGAATGCGCGTAGCTCCCCGTCGGGTAAAACGAGTCGCCCGCCTGCAGGAGGCCGACGATCCACGCGGGATCAATGTTTGTGGCTGGGTCCAAGTTCTTGCGTGGGTTGCGCGCCGCGAGCGAAACGCCCGGGGCGGAAAACAGCGGTCGTGGGTTTGAACGGCACCTTCAACCGGTCGAGTAACTGCCGCACGGCGGGCTCATCCGGTGCAAGCAGGCGCGTGGCCTCCGCCGAGAGCTCGAGGTGCAAATTCCCAATCGCCCAGCCAATGCCTGCCGCCGCCGACGGCGCGACGTCGAGCGAAACCTCCACGACGGCTTCAGCGTTTTGATAGACAACGTAGCGCGCGGTAGCCGACTGAAAAAACGTCTCTCCCGGCCTGAGTGGAGCGGAGAGCTCGAAACCAAACTCCGTGCCATCCTCTGCCACGCCTCGCCAGAGACGCTTTGCGAGCGTTAGACGCTCCACGCGGAGGGCGACTTCGGGGAGCGTCGTCGCAGGGGCGGAAATGGGACTTTGAACCAGTTGAAGCATGAAGCGTAGTTCAGTCGGCGTGAAGAGAGCGCGGGTCGCGTTTTACATGCCAGAAACGCAGGACTCGCACGATGCGGCGTGCCTCGTCTACGCGGTAAATGATCAAGTAGGGCGCATGCAGCACTTTTCTTACGCCGGGACGACTGCGCAGCATCGCATCGCGCTGGGGCAATTTAACGGGTGACTCCGCGAGTTCTACCAGGGCCAAGCCAACCCGCTCGGCCGCACACGGATCTTCCTGTGCGATGTACCGAACAATCTCTGACAAATCTTGTTCCGCCGGCTTGGAGTAAACTAGCCGGTAGTCCATGTCTTCAGCTTGCGGCGAATTTCTTCCGAGGCGACTCCGCCCTCGGCCTCAAAGGATCGATCCGCTTCGTCGATGGCCGCGAGTAGCGCGGGGTCTTCGTCCATGTGATCCAGCCATTCGCGCAGCACCTCGCGGTCCGTGGAGGGCAGCCCGAGGATAGCGGCTTGGATTTCAGCGAGCTTGGTCACGACAAAAGAGTGCGGCGACGTCGGCGGTTTGGCAAGATGACCGAAAATCTCAGAACAAAAAGTAGCGCTGCGCCATCGGGAGTATCTTGGCGGGCTCGCAGGTGAGGATGCGGCCGTCGGCTTTGACGGTGTAGGTCTCGGGGTCGACTTCGATCTTCGGCATCGCGGCGTTGTGGACCATGTCCTTTTTGCCGACCTTGCGGCAGCGCTTCACGGGCTCGAGGCGGCGGGCGAGGCCGAGGTCGGCGAGCTTGCCTTTCTTGAGCGAGGCTTCGCTGACAAAGGTGATGTTGGTCGACGCGAGCGCCTTGCCGGCGGCGCCGAATTGCGGGCGGTAAAAGGTGGGCTGCGGCGTGGGGATGGAGGCATTCGGGTCGCCCATGTTGGCCCACGCGATGAAGCCGCCCTTGAGCACGGTCTCAGGTTTCACGCCGAAGAGCGCGGGCTTGAAGATCACGAGGTCGGCGAGCTTGCCGACTTCGATCGAGCCGACGATATGGCTGATGCCGTGGGCGATCGCGGGATTGATCGTGTACTTCGCGATGTACCGGAGGGCGCGGAAATTATCGGCAGCGGGATGGGCCTTGTCGGTGAGCGGGCCGAACTGGCTCTTCATCTTGTGCGCGGTCTGCCACGTGCGGATGATGACTTCGCCGATGCGGCCCATGGCTTGCGAATCCGACGACATCATCGAGATCGCGCCGAGATCATGCAGGCAGTCTTCGGCGGCGATGGTCTCGGGGCGGATGCGCGATTCCGCAAACGCGACGTCCTCGGGAATCTTCGAATCGAGGTGATGGCAGACCATCAACATATCGAGATGCTCGTCGATGGTGTTGACGGTAAAGGGCCGCGTCGGGTTCGTCGACGACGGGAGGACGTTGGGCTCTCCACAGACGCGGATGATATCCGGCGCGTGACCGCCGCCGGCGCCCTCGGAGTGGAAGGTGTGAATCGTGCGGCCCTTGAAGGCTTTGATCGTGTCGTCGACGTAGCCCGACTCGTTGAGCGTGTCGGTATGGATCGCGACTTGGACGTCGAATTCGTCGGCCACGCCGAGGCAGGTGTCGATCGCGCCCGGCGTGGTGCCCCAGTCTTCGTGGAGCTTGAGGCCGATGGCACCGGCGAGGATTTGCTCGCGCAGCGGCGCGGGCGTGCCGCAGTTGCCCTTGCCGAGAAAACCGAGATTCATCGGATACGCTTCGGCAGCCTCGAGCATGCGGTGCATGTTCCACTTGCCGGGTGTGCAAGTCGTCGCGTACGTGCCGTGCGCGGGTCCGGTGCCGCCGCCAAGCATCGTGGTGATGCCGGAACTGATCGCCTCGTCGATCTGCTGCGGGCAGATGAAATGGATGTGGGTATCGATGCCGCCGGCCGTGACGATGCAGCCCTCGCCCGCGATCACTTCCGTCGCGGCGCCGATGACCATCGGGTTTTTCTTTTTCGTCTTCGGGTCGACGTAGACGGAGCCGATGCCCGACTGGATGCCGGGATTACCGGCGTGGCCGACGCCGACGATGATACCGTGCTTGATGCCGATGTCGGCTTTGATGATGCCGAGCTTGGCGTCGATGATGAGCGCGTTGGTGATGACGAGATCGAGTGACTCTTTGTCGAGGGCCGTGGGCGACTGGCCCATGCCATCGCGGATGACTTTGCCGCCGCCGAATTTCACCTCATTGCCGTAGCCGCCGCCCTCGGCGATGAGGTCGCGCTCGACCTGGACAAAGAGATCGGTGTCGGCGAGGCGCACGCGGTCACCGACGGTGGGGCCAAACATTTCGGCGTATTGGCGGCGGGTGAGCTTGAGGGGCATCGGGAAATTTATTTTTGAGTCACAGAGAGCACGGAGGATGCACAGAGCGCACGGAGTAAGGCAGAAACGGATGCTTACTTTTTCTCCTTCGGAATCTGTGGCTTAGTTTTGGGCGCGGAGACTTTCGCCTTCGTGTCGAGTTTGCCGTTCACCTTGGCTTGCAGGCCGTAGACTTCGCGGAGGCCGGCGAGGGCGACGAGTTCGACTTGCTTGGTGTCGCCCGCTTCGAAGCGGACGGCGGTGCCGGCGGGGATGTTGAGGCGGAAGCCGCGCGAGGCCGCGCGGTCGAAGCGCAGGGCGTTATTGGTCTCGAAGAAGTGGTAATGCGAGCCGACTTGGATCGGGCGGTCGCCGGTGTTGGCGACGGCGAGCGTGAGTGTCGCGAGTTGGAGATTGGCCGGAAGCCCTGCGGCGTCTTCGGCCACGATGATTTCGCCAGGGATCATGGGATTTACGAATTACGAATTGGGATTTACGATTTCCGACGGAAGGATTCGTGATTTACGTTTGGGGCTTTGAGGCGGCTCAATCGAAAATCTGAAATCAAAAATCAACGAATCGGATTGTGCACGGTGACGAGCTTCGTGCCGTCGGGGAAGGTGGCTTCGACTTGCACCTCGTGGATCATTTCGGAGATGCCCTCCATGACGTCGCTGAGTTTCAGGATGGTCGTGCCATAGCTCATGAGCTCGGCGACTGATTTTCCGTCGCGGGCGCCCTCGATGATCTCGTAGGTGATGATCGCGATGGCCTCGGGATAATTGAGCTTCAAGCCGCGGGCCTGGCGACGGCGGGCGAGGTCGGCGGCGGTGACGATGAGGAGCTTTTCGCGTTCGCGCGGCGTGAGGTGCATGGGGGCGGAAGCAGGTGCGAGTAGTGAGTAGCGGGTAGCGAGTAGTCGCGATAGGAAAATGGCTGGTTCGAAGAATGCTCGCTACCCGCTACTCACTACTCGCTCCTTCATAAATCAGACCTGCAAATGCTCCTTCACCACGGCATCCGTGAGCGTGGCGATGGGGCCGGAGATGACGACGACGCCGCGGTCCATCGCGTAGAAACGGTCCGAGCACTCGCGGCAGAAGTCGACGAACTGCTCGACGAGGAGAATGGCGAGCGTGCCCTCGGACTTGAGTTTCTTTAGGGTGTCGCCGATCTGCTCGATGATGGACGGCTGGATGCCCTCGGTCGGTTCGTCGAGGATGAGGAGTTTCGGATTGGTGAGGAGCGCGCGGCCGATGGCGAGTTGCTGCTGCTGTCCGCCGGAGAGCACGCCGCCCTTGCGCGAAAGCATGTCTTTCAAGACCGGGAAGAGCGTGAACACGCGCTCGAGGGCGGCCTTGGCCTCCGCGCCTTTGCGACCGTGGACCACGAGGCCGATGTGCAGGTTTTCCTCGACGGTGAGGTGCGGGAAAATATCGCGGCCCTGCGGCACGTAGCCGATGCCGGCACGGGCGCGGACATCGATGGAAAGTTTTTCGATGGCTTGGCCGGCGAGCGTGATCTTTCCCGCGCGCACCGGCAGCACGCCAGTGATCGAGCGCAGCGTCGTGGTCTTGCCGACGCCATTGCGGCCCATGAGCGCGACGACTTCGCCTGAGTTAATTTCGAGATCGACGCCGCGGAGGATGCGGGAGCCGCCGATGAAGGTCTCGACGCCGGAAACTTGGAGGAGGGCGCTCATGTGCGGGTGCCGTGTTTGCCGCGGCCGAGGTAGACCTCGCGGACCTTGGGGTCGGATTGGACGTCGTCGAATTTTCCTTCGCAGAGCACGGTGCCTTGGTGGAGGACGGTGACTTGGCCGTTGCGCGCGATCTGTTTCACAAAGGCCATGTCGTGTTCGATGACGATGAGGCTGTGTTTGCCGGCGAGCGAGAGCAGGAGGTCGCCGGTGCGATCCGTCTCGTCGTCCGTCATGCCGGCGGCGGGTTCGTCGACAAGGAGGACCTTGGGGTCTTGCGCGAGCAGCATGCCGATCTCGAGCCACTGCTTTTCACCGTGGGCGAGCAGGCCGGCTTTCCATTCGCGCTTCGCGTCGAGGCGCACGGTTTTCAATATTTCGTCGAGGCGATCGCTGGCCTCGGAGCTGAGACGGTGAAACAGCGACGCGAAGACGCCGCGCGGTCCTTTTTGCGAGAGGACGAGATTATCCCAGACGGTGTGCTCGGTGTAGACGCTGGGTGTTTGGAATTTGCGACCGATGCCGAGGCGGTTGATTTCGTATTCGTTGAGCTCGGTGAGGTCGTGGCTCGCGGCCGGATCGGTGCCGAAGTCGAGCTTGCCCTTGTCGGGCTTGGCGCGGCCGGTGATGAGATCGAAGAAGGTGGATTTGCCTGCGCCGTTCGGCCCGATGACGGTGCGCAGCTCACCCTCGAACAAATAGAAATTGAGATTCGTGATGGCCTTGAAGCCATCGTACGTCTTGGAGACGTCTTCGACACTGAGGAGCGGGTGAGCCATGCGAAATTAAAAAGCTGAAAGCTGAAAATTGAGAGCTGAGAGCCCGGAGGCGTTACGATTTCGCGGTCGCCGGGGCGGCGGGCGTGGGGGTTTCGGCCGTGGGCGGCGTGGCGGCTTTCTTCTTCAGCATGGCTTTGATGCGCGCGGGGATGCTAACGAGGCCACCGGGGAGGAAGAGGACGACGAGGATGAAGAGGCCACCGAGGATGATGAGCCAGAGATCGGGATAGGCGCGGGTGGCCCAGCTCTTAAGGGCATTGATGGCGATGGCGCCGAGGATCGGGCCGAGGAGCGTGCCGCGTCCGCCGACCGCGACCCACACGACCGCCTCGAGGGATTTGTCGGCCTGCATCTCGCCGGGGTTGATGATGCCGACCTGCGGCGTGTAGAGCGCGCCGCCCGCAGCAGCGATCAGCGCCGCGACGACGAAGATGAAGAGCTTGAAGTGCGCAGTGGCGTAGCCGCTGAAGAGCACGCGGTTTTCACCGTCGCGGATCGCCTGCTGCACGAGGCCGAACTTCGTCTTGCTCAGCCAGCGGCAGAACAGATACGCGAGCAGCACGGTGAGCGCCGACGCGATGTAAAGGGCGCGAATGGTCGAAGGATCGGCGAGATTGTGGCCGAGGATAAATTTAAAATCGGTGAAGCCGTTGTTACCGCCGAGGAGCAGGTTATTGCGGAAAAACATGATCGACGCCGCATAGGTGAGCGCCTGCGTGAGGATCGAGAAGTACACGCCCTTGATGCGGGACCGGAAGGCGAGGAACCCGAAGATGTACGCGATGATACCGGGCAGGAGGAACACCATCGTCAGCGCGAAGGGGAAGCTGGAAAACGGCTCCCAGAACGCGGGCAACCGCTCCCAGCCGAGGAACACGAGGAAGTCGGGGATCGGTTTCTTGTACTGCCCGAGATCGCCGATCATGCGCATCAGGTACATGCCGTGCATATAGCCGCCGAGCGTGAAGAACAGCGCCTGACCGAGGGAGAGCAGGCCGGTGTAGCCCCACAGCAGGTCGACCGAGATCGCGAGCAGAGCGTAGCAGAGATACTTGCCCCACACGCCGATGGTGAAATTGCTGATCGCACCCGTGGAGTGCAAAATCGGCACGACGACGATGAGCAGGGTCGCGATGACGGCGACGGAGATGAGTTCGATCCGGCGGACTTTGGCAGTGCTCATCGATTAGTCCTCCAAATTGCGGCTGCGCGTGACGAACAAACCGGCGGGTTTCCACTGCAGGAAGAGAATGATGCCGCCGAGCACGAGAATCTTACCGAAGACCGCGGCGTCCTGCGCGAGGTTCTGCAGGAAGCTACCGATGCCCGGCACCCAGCCCATGCTCGGTGCGATGGACGGCAGATACTGCTGCAAGATTTGGTCGATGCCGCCGATGCCGAAGGCGCTGATAATCGTGCCGCCGATGCTGCCGACGCCGCCGACGACCACGACCATGAAGGAATCGATGATGTAGCTCTGGCCGAGGGCCGGGCCGACATTGGTGATCTGGCTGAGAAACGCCCCGGCGAGGCCCGCGAGGCCGCTGCCGAGGCCGAAAGTCATCATGTTGACCCGCTCGGTGCGCACGCCCATGCAGGAGGCCATCACGCGGTTTTGCATCGAGGCGCGGATGAGCAGGCCGAGGGGAGTCTTCGTCAGCACGAGCCACATGCCGAAGACGATCAAGATCGCGAAGCCGCACACGAAGACGCGATTCCAGCTAAAGATGATCTCATTGATGGTCCAGTTACCGCTCAAGTAGGTCGGGCTGGAAACCTGCACGTTATTCGAGCCAAACATGAGGCGGAAAACTTGCTGCAAGACCAGCGAGACGCCCCAGGTGGCGAGGAGGCTTTCGAGCGGGCGACGGTAGAGCCATTGGATTACCGTGCGCTCCAGCGCGATACCGACGAGCGCGGCGGAAATGAAGCTCAGCGGAATCGCCGCGATGAAGTACCATTGATACGCGGCACCGCTTAGATGCAGGCCGGGAATCGGCAGGCTCAGGCCGAAAAACGGAATCGTGATGCCGGCCCCGAAAATATTCTGCACGAGGTATGTCGTGTACGCGCCGACGGCGATCATCTCACCGTGCGCCATATTGATCACGCGCATGAGGCCAAAGGTGATCGCGAGGCCGAGGGCCGCGACGAGCAAGATGCTGCCGAGGCTGATGCCGCGGAAAAGTGTGCCGAAAAAATCGACCGCATCGCGGTGCGCCTCGACGACCTTGATCGCATCGCGAATCGCGGTGGCGACGGCGGCAGACTTGGCCTCCTCGGCTTCCTTGAGGGCGCGCTGGAGAAAGTCGGAGGAGGCGAGGGGATGGAGCTCTTTCAACTCGGCGATGGCGGCGAGTTTGCCGGCGTCATTCGGATCGTTGAGGCCGATGAGGGCGATCGCGAGGCGGAGGGAAAGGCGTGCGTCGGGGTTCGTCTCGGTCTTGAGCGCGGCTTGGAGCGCGGGAAGTTTTTTGAGGTCCTGCGTCAGGCCGACGGCGCTGATCGCCTTGATGCGCTTCACGGTATCGGGCGAGGCGAGATCGGCGAGGTCGACGACATTTTTCATCGCGCTGCGCAGGCCGGAGGTGTGCTCGACGGCGGTGAGATCGGCGCCGACCACGCGAAGTGGTTTGCCGGCGGGATCGTTGAGCGAAGCGCCGGTATCGATGCGGGTGGCGAGCTGGGCGCCGGCTTCGTCTTTTTCGCCGGCGAGCTGCACGGGGATCTTCGCGCCATCGGGCGCGGTGTAAATGAAGAGCGAGTCTTTACGCCACGCTTCGAGGAGCGGGACGATGGCGGGGTCGCCCTGGCCGATAAGGGACGTGATGAGGTCGCGCTGCTGCGCGGCGTCCTCCGTCTGGGCGGCGCGCGCGATGATCTGCCGCGGAGTATCGGCGGCGCGGAGAGCGAGGACGGTCGCGGCGAACAGGAGCGCGAGGCAGACCGTGCGAACAAAAAGATTCATCGTTAAGGGGCGACTCAGTGATTGCTAAAGGCGTGCCAAAAGAAAGGGGCGGGCGCTCAAACTGCGCCCGCCCCGGAAGCTATCTTTGGTAGGAATATCCGGCCCGAGGCGGCGCCAGATTATTTGAACTTACCCTTGAGCCAGGGCTCGCCGTAGACGTTGTCGAACTTGCTCAGGATCTTGAACTGGCCGTCGGCCTTGGTCTCACCGATGAAGACGTTCTTGGTGAGGTGCATGTTCTTCTGCGTGGTGACCTTGCCACCGGGACCTTCGAACGAGATGCCGGACTGCCAGGCAGCGCGGACCTTATCGACATCGAACGAGCCGGCCTTTTCGACGGCGGCTTTCCAGAGGTAAACGCCGACGTAGGAGAGGACCATCGGGGAGCAGGTGACGCGGCCTTCTTTGACGATGCCGGGGACGGTGCTCTTCTTCAGCCAGGCTTGGAAGTCGGCGACGAACTTCTTGTTGGCGGGCGAGTTGATGGACTGGAAGTAGGTCCAGCAGCCGAGCTGACCGACGAGCTTGTCGGCGGGGAGACCGCGGAATTCATCCTCGGAGATCGAGAAGGAGACGACCGGGCAGGTCTCGGCGGTGAGGCCGGAGGCGGCGTATTCCTTGAAGAAAGGAACATTGGTGTCGCCGTTGAGGGTCGAGATCACGCACGCATTGCCGGAGGCGGCGAACTGCTTGATCTCGGCGACGATCTGCTGGTAGTCGGTGTGGCCGAAGGGAGTGTACTTGCCCGCGGAGATGATCTTGCCGGCGCCGTCCTTGCGGAAGCCGCCGCCGATGTTCTCGAGCTTCACGCCCTTGGAGAGGAGGTACTCGAGGAGGACGAGGTTCGTGGTCTGCGGATAGACGTAGTCGGAACCGAGGAGGTAGAACTTCTTTTTGCCTTCCTTGAGGTAGTAGTCGACGGCAGGGGTGGCCTGCTGGTTAACGGCCTCGGCGGTGTAGCACACGTTCTTGGACTCTTCTTCGCCCTCGTATTGCACGGGGTAGAAGAGGAGGCCGTTGTTCTTCTCGTAAACGGGAAGGACGGATTTGCGCGAGACGGAGGTCCAGCAGCCGAAGGTCACGGCGACTTTGTCCTGCTCGAGGAGCTGCTTGGCCTTTTCGGCGAAGAGCGGCCAGTTGGAAGCGCCGTCGACGACGACGGGCTCAATCTTCTTACCGAGCACGCCGCCCTTGGCGTTGATCTCGTCGAAGGTGAAGAGCAGGATGTCGCGCAGCGAGGTTTCGCTGATCGCCATCGTGCCGCTGAGGGAGTGGAGGACGCCGACTTTGACGGTGCCCGAATCGGCGGCGCGAGCCGTGCCGACCGAAGCGGCGAGGGCGAGAGCGCCGACGCCGAGCAGTTTCGTGAGTTTAGTGATCATGGTGACTGGAGTGTGTGGTGCGGGGCCGTGACACGGAGGCAAAGCAGTGGCTGTGCCGCCGCGAAAGCGGCGAAAACGGAGAAAGAAAACGGGGTGAAGGGGAGCGCCGCGCTAAGCGTGGCGCAAAAAACGGTGGTCGCGAAAATCGCGCGACCACCGTGCGAAAACAGAACAACGCGACGGTGGCGCCGCGGGCGGGCTTAGAACTTGAAGACCGTCTGCACCGCGAAGAACGTGGCGGTGTCGGCGGCGTACTTGCTGTAGTCGTAGTACGAGAGCTCGCCGCGGACCGAGAAGTTATCGTTGATCTTGTAGGTCGGGCTGACGGTGTACTTGATAAACGACGAGCTGCTCTTGAGCTTTTCGCCGGAGAGGCGGAAGGCCGCGGACCAGTTCTTGTCGACCGTGTAATTGAGGAACGTGAGCCAGTTGTAGCCCTTGTCGCCCGTGCCGCCGTCCTTGGTGACGAATTCGGCGGCGACGGTGATTTCCTTGGTCACATTGTAGCTGGCCCAGAAATCGAGGGTGAGGATCTCGTGGTTCTTGTGAACGACGTTGCCCTTGGTGTCGTAGGCGAAGCCGGCCCAAAAGGTGAACTCAGGGATGGCCTTGTAGGTGAAGTAACCCTCGAAGCCCGCATTGTGCTTCAGCTCGCCATCGCCCTTGAGGTAGTTGGGGCCGGAGTAAACGGAATCGAGGAGACCGAGGCCGAAGCCGATGTCCTTGTCGGAGTAATCGAGCTTCACGCCGGAGTGGTAGCCGGGAATCGGCCCGAGGAAATCGCCGTTGGCGTACGAGACCTGGGACATGTTCGGAATGTCGAACGCCTCGTAGCCGAGCCAGCTCAGGAATTTGCCGGCCGTGATCGTGGAACCGCCGCCGACATCGACCGTGGCGTACGCATCGAGGAGGGTCACGTCGCTCGGGGCGCCGGGCTGGTAGTAGAGGCTGACCACGCCGGTAACCGGCTTGAAGGTGCCGGTGAAGAGGGCCTTCGCGGCGTCGAGGTCGAACTTATCGGTATCAACGCCGGGATCGACGTTGGTATTGCGATAAGAGCCGACGGCGTAGCCGCCGACGGAGAGCGTATCGTTGACCTTAACATCGGCGTAGGCCGACAGGGAGGAGGCGAGCGCTAGGGTCGCCGCCGCGAGTTTGAGACGAGTGTTCATTGGCAGTTGCTGGGTTTGGCTGGTGTGTGCAATCAGGGTTCCCCCCGATTTACCGAACTCCTGAGCAGCATCTTTGCCAATGAATGAATTACGTCATTTTCTATGACATAGAACCGGTTTTGGCTCGTTATATAATTTGCAAATAGGGAATTATCCTTTTGCCCGGCAGCAAGTTATAAATTGAGACATATGCCATAAAAACAGCTGGAACAAACCAAGCTGCATATGCTCTACTGTCAGCGATTGCTTTCATCGGCAGTCACTGACCTAGAAACCAAACCTACATCACCATGACCAAAAAACTCCTCATTGCTCTCCTCGGCCTCGCTGCCGCCGGAGTTGTCAACGTTCAGGCCCAGGCGACCGCGCCTGCCGCCGCCGCTCCGGCCTACACCGTGACGGCCACCGCCACGGCGGTCTCGCAGTACATGTTCCGCGGCCAGCGCCTCGGTGGCGCCTCCTGGCAGCCCGCCGTCGAAGTCGCCGCTGGCGACCTCACTGTCGGCCTCTGGTCGAACTTCCCCTTCCACGCTAAGGTGGCGGACTCGTCCGATCCGGAGTTCGATCTCTACGGCTCCTACACGTTCAACGTCAGCAAAGAGCTGAGCGTGGTGCCGGGCTTCACCTTCTATGATTACCCGAAGGCCCCCACGAACGCCGGTTACTACCGTTCCACGTTCGAGCCCAGCATCGCGGTCAACTACACGTTCGCCGATGTGAAGTTCACGCCGAAGATCTACTATAACGTCGTCCTCGACGGCCCGACCTACGAGCTGAATGCCGCCTACGCTTACCCGCTCAAGGATCTCGGCACCGAGCTCGATTTCACCGGCCAGATCGGTACCTTCATCCAGCGCGATGTCGCCAAGGATTCCAACCCTGCGGTCAAGTCCTACGGCAACTACTGGCTGCTCGGCGTCTCCATGCCGTTCCAGATCACCACGAAGTCCAAGCTCACGGTCGGCTTTGCCTACACCGAGAGCCGCGATGACTGGATCAAGGCCGGCAACACCGCCAAGTTCGTGAATCCCCTCGCCGTCGATCGCGGCGTGGTGACCGTGAGCTACAGCTATAGCTTCTAAGCCGTTGGGGAATACCTGGCTTCAACGCTGAAAACGCGCGAGAATCCCGGAAATAACCGTTAAATCGGTTACAATTCCCTGACATCACAGCAGCCCGGGCGGAAACGCTCGGGCTGTTTTCGTTTGTGATTTGACCCACCCGCTTGAGCGGATGCAGTGGTACCCTCTACTATCATGAAAGTCGGCATCGTCGGTGCGTCCGGTTACTCCGGCGAAGTTCTCGTCAAGCTCCTCCTCGGCCATCCGCAGGTCACCCTCGCGGCGGTCACTTCCCGCACGCACGCGGGCAAGCTCCTCTCCACGGTCATCCCATCGGTGCGCGGCGCCGACCGCGGCCTGAAGTTCGTCGACTCCGATCCCGCCGCGCTCGCGAACAGCGACGTCGATCTCTTCTTCCTCGCGCTCCCGCACGGCGCCGCCGCGAAATACGCGGAGGCCCTCGTCGCCGGCGGCAAGCGCGTCATCGATCTCAGCGCCGATTTCCGCATCGCCGACCTCGCCACTTACCAAAAGTATTACGGCGAACACCACGCGCCCGCCCTCTTGCCCTCCGCGCGCTACGTCCTCCCCGAACTCACCGCGCCCGCGTGGAAAACCGAGGTCAAACTCGTCGCCGCACCCGGCTGTTACCCGACGAGTATTCTCGTCCCGCTCGTCCCGTTGCTCAAAGCCGGCCTCGTCACGCGCGAGCACATCGTGGTCAACTCCTTCAGCGGCGTCAGCGGCGCCGGCAAGAAAGTCGAGGAAGCTTATCTCTACTGCGAACGCGCCGAGAGCGCCAAGGCCTACGGCCTCGTCAAGCACCGCCACCTCGCCGAGGTCGAGGAGCAACTCGCCCTCCACACCGGCGCGCCGACCATCATCCAATTCAACCCGCACCTCGCGCCGATGCGCCGCGGCATCGCGACGACGATCACCGTCCCCGCCACACCGGGCGGCACCATCGAGCAAGTCTACGCCGCCTGGAAAATCGCCTACGCCCACACGCCGTTCGTGCAAGTCCTCCCCACCGGCGAGACGCCCGACACCGCGTTCACCGTCGGCACCAACCGCATCGACATCTCCGCCGTCCACGATCCGCGCACCGGCAATTTCATCCTCACCTCCGCCGAAGACAACCTCGTGAAAGGCGCGAGCGGCCAAGCCGTGCAGATCATGAACCTGTGGTGCGGCTTTGAAGAGACGGCGGGGTTGATTTGATCGAACGCGAGATCGGAAACTGTGGGAGGGGCTTTACGCCCCGACTCAGCTCCTCCGCAAACCGTCGGGGCGTAAAGCCCCTCCCACAGCTCACGCAGCGTTAGCTCCGATAATCCGCATTCTCACTCACATACTCGTGCGTGAGATCGCCGCCAAAGACCATGGCCGCGGCCGGGCCGTTGCCGATGTCGATCGCGATTTCCACGCAACGCTCGTGCGGCGGGTAATCGATCGGCGCGGTAAACACACCGTCCTTGGGGGCCGCGCTCGCGTAGAGCTCGGCGCCGCGCAGATGCGCGACGAGCGCCAGCTCCTTCTCCGGGTTCAGTTGGAACACGCCGTTGGCAAAAATCTCCACGCCGCCCATCGAGGCGCGCAGCTTCGACATATCGGTCTTAGGCGCAAAGGCCCCGATGTGCTTGCCGATGGCCTGCACGAGGCGGCCCACGTTCGGATCGTTGCCCGCGACGGCGCACTTGAAGAGCGGCGCGTTCACGATCGCCTTGCCGAGCGCGCGGGCGAGCGCGGGGCTCGCGGCATTCGCCACGCTCACGCGGATCACGTGGCGCACGCCTTCGCCATTGCGCACGACATCCTCCGCGAGATCGCGGCAGACTTGATGCAGGCCGCGCTCAAAGGCGCCGAGATCGTTGCACGGCACGCGGCTTGAGGAAACGAGCGCCACGGTGTCCGAGGTGCTCGTGTCGCTGTCGATGCTGATGGAGTTGAAACTTGCGTCGATGGCCTTCGCGAGGAGCACGCGCAGTTCGTTGCGCGGCACGGCGACATCCGTGAGGATGTAGACGAGCATTGTCGCGAGATTCGGCTCGATCATGCCCGCGCCTTTGGCGATGCCCACGATGCTGCCGCCGCCCGGCAGATCGGCGCGGCGGATTTTCGGATACAGGTCGGTGGTCACGATGCCTTCCGCCGCGGGGAGAATATCTTTCGCCGTCAGCGCCTCGACGGCCTTCGGCAGCGCGGCGCTGATCGCGTCGGCGGGCAGCGTCCAGCCAATCACGCCCGTGGAACTCGGAAGAATCTGGCCGGCCGCGAGGCCGAGGAGCTTCGCGGTCTCCGCGCAAATCCGCTCCGAGGTCTCCACGCCACCGGGCGCGCAGACATTGGAGATTTTATTGTTCACGATGATCGCGCCGAGCGTCGGCTCGTTGAGGCGCTTGCGGCCGACGATGATCGGCGCGCCGGGAAATGCGTTCTTCGTAAACATCGCCGCGAAATCCGGGGTCGGCTTGTCCAGCGCGATGAGCGTGAGCGTCATCTTCGCGGGCTTCGGCGCTTCGGCGGGGACAAAGTCGAAGCGCGTCGTGCCGACGCGAAAACCGGCGGGCAATGCGGCTTGGCTGGCGAGCCAGGCGCGGTGGGCTTCGCGGGAGGGAAACGTGAGATTTGTGCTGGGCACGCGAGAGAAGTGAGCGCGTCGCGGCGCGGAGTGAAGAAGATTTTCTGTAACGTGACTGTCGCCAAACCGGCGCGAACCGTCGCGCCGGTGAAAATTTTTGTGGAAATGCGCGCCGTGTGTGCCTTATTCCACTGATCTCCCCTCTAAATCAGTGAACGCTCTTCTCCGATTCTCCACCACCTCCGCGGCGGTTCGCCGCGTGCTCTGATCGCCGATGAACGTCACTGAAGTCACCGCCAAAGCCAAGGTCCTCCTCGAGGCCTTGCCCTATATCCAAGATTTCCGCGGCTCCACGTTCGTCGTGAAGTACGGTGGCAGCTTCATGGATGATCCCGATCCGGTCGCACGCACCCGCGTCGCGTACGACATCGCGTTTCTCGCCGCCTGCGGCATCAACGTCGTCGTCGTGCACGGCGGCGGCAAGGCCATCACCAAGGCCATGGAGTCCTCCGGCCTGAAGGCGAATTTCATCAACGGCCTCCGCGTCACCGATGCCGCCACCATCGCCGTCGTGAAAAAGACGCTCGATGAGATCGTGAACAAGGATGTGTGCGCCGCCGTCGCCTCCGCGAAAGGCAAGCCCAAGGGCCTCTCCGGCGACAGCGTGCTCGTCTGCGAAAAGCTCACCACCGATGACGATGGCAACACCGTCGATCTCGGCTACGTCGGCGACGTCACCGAGGTAAAGGTGAAGTTGATCAAAAAAGAAATCGGCGAGGGCTTCATCCCGATTATCTCGCCCGTCGCCGAGGGGCACGATGGCCTGCCGTACAATGTGAATGCCGATCTCGCCGCCGGCCGCGTCGCCAGCGCCCTGCGCGCCCGCCGCCTCGTCTACATGAGCGATGTCCCCGGCCTGCTCTCGAATCCCTCCGATCCGGCCTCGCTCATTTCCACGCTGAAAATTTCCCAGGTCGACGACCTCAAGAAACGCGGCGTGATCGACAAGGGCATGCGCCCGAAAGTGCAGAGCGCCGTCCGCGCCCTCGAGGAGGGCGTGCAGCGCGTCCACTTCATCGATGGCCGTCTGCCGCATTCGCTGCTGCTCGAAATTTTCACCGACAAGGGCATCGGCACCGAAATTGTGCACGGTTGATTGGTGCGTGGCTGATTCCAGATTTCCGATTTTCGATTGGTCGCGTCAGCCAGAAATCGAAAATCTGAAATCGTAATTCGTAAATCATGACTCCTTCCATCGTCCGCACCAGCACCGCCGAGCTCTACGACGCGCACGTAATGAAAAATTACGGCCGTCCCGCCCTGACGCTCACGCGCGGCCGCGGCACGCAGGTCTGGGACGACGCGGGCAACAGCTACCTCGATTTCACCTCGGGGATCGCCGTCAGCGCGCTCGGTCACTGCCACCCGTACTGGGTGAGCGCCGTGCAGCGTCAGGCCGGCGAGCTGATCCACGTCAGCAATCTTTTCCGCAATCCCAGCCAGGGTGAACTCGCGCGCCGCATCGTCGGCTACGCCGGCCCGGGCCGCGTCTTCTTCTGCAATAGCGGTGCCGAGGCCAACGAAGCGCTGATCAAGCTCGCGCGTTTGCACGGCGTGCAAAAAGCCGGCGGCGAAGAGGGCAAGTGCTACAAGATCATCTGCGCGAAGAATGCCTTCCACGGCCGCACCTTCGGCGGCATGAGCGCCACGCCGCAGGAGAAAATCCAAAAGGGTTTCCGCCCGCTCGTCCCCGGCTTCTCGTTCGGCGAGCTGAATAATCTCCAGAGCTTCGTCGACCTCGTCGACGACCAGACCGCCGCGATTTTCCTCGAGACGATTCAGGGCGAGAGCGGCATCAATCCCTGCACCCCCGAGTTTCTCCTCGGCCTCCGCAAGCTCTGCGATAAGCACAATCTCCTGCTCCTGCTCGATGAGGTGCAGTGCGGTGTGGGCCGCACGGGAAAATTCTATTCCTTCGAATACTCCGGCATCACCCCGGATGCCATCGGCATGGCCAAGGGCCTCGGCGGCGGTTTCCCCATCGGCGCCGTCTGGGTGCGCGAGCGCTTCGCGGAGTTGTTTCATCCCGGCAATCACGGCACCACCTTCGGCGGCACGCCGCTCGCCTGTGCCGCCGCGCTCGCCGTGCTCGATGTGATCGAGCGCGATGGTCTGCTGGAAAAAGTCCGGACCAATAGCGCGCCGTGGATCGCCGAGCTGAAAAAACTCGCGGTCGATTTCCCGAAGCAGGTCCAGGCCGTGCGCGGCCTCGGCTACCTCGTGGGCGTGCAGCTCGCCAGCGATCCGGTGCCGTACCTCGCCGCGCTCCGCGAGCGCGGCCTCCTCGCCCCGAGCGCGGGCGGCAACGTCGTCCGCCTCCTCCCCCCGCTCAACGTCACCCCCGAGGAACTCGCCAAATCCATCGAGATCTTCCGCGCGGTGCTGACCGCCCGGGCCAACGTGGTCACATGATTTTTCCCTCGTGAGCGGCCCGGGGGAGGTTTAATCTCATTTGCTTTCGATGAAGCACTTCCTGAAAGAGACCGATTTCACTCGGTCTGAATTGCCCAAGCTTTTCGCTCTCGCGCGCGATTTAAAACAAAAGCGGGGCAAGCGCGGCGCACCTCGGCCGCTCGCCGGGCAGACCTGGGCGCTGATGTTTTCCAAGTCCTCCACGCGCACGCGCGTCTCGTTTGAAGTCGGCATTCACGAGCTCGGCGGCAATCCGCTTTTCCTGAATAAGAACGACATCCAGCTCGGGAAAAGCGAGAGCATCGCCGACACCGCCAAGGTGCTCTCGCGTTTCGTCCACGGCTTGATTGTCCGCACGTTCGATCACAGCGAGGTCGAGCAGCTCGCCGCCTCCGGCAGCATCCCGGTCATCAACGGCCTCACGGATTTTCTGCACCCCTGCCAGATCTACACCGACGCGTTCACCATGACGGAGCGTTGGGCCAAGAAAGGCGCGACGGGCGCGAAGCTCGTCGAGTCGCTGCGCGGCCGGAAGATCGCTTTCCTCGGCGACACCGCGTGCAACATGGCCAACTCTTGGATCCTCGGCGCCGCGCTGTTCGGCATGAAGATCTCCCTCGGCGGCCCCAAGGAATTCGCCCCCACCGCCGAGCTCGACGCGCTGCTCGTCAAAGAGGGCTTCGATCCCAAGACCGCCTACCACTTCACCACCGATCCCTTCGAAGCGGTCAAGGATGCCGACGTCGTTTACACCGATGTGTGGGTCAGCATGGGCAAGGAAGAGGAAAAGAAAGAGCGCCTCCGCGTGATGGCCCCCTACGCCGTCACCGGCAAAGTCTTCGCCGCCGCGAAAAAAGACGCCCTCTTCATGCACTGCCTCCCCGCCCACGCCGGCGAGGAAGTGATGCAGGAAGTCTTGGATAATCCCCGCTCCATCATCTTCGACGAAGCCGAAAACCGCCTCCACATGCAGAAGGCGATCCTGGCGACCCTCGTCGCGAAGCGCTGAGGCCGGGGGGGCTTGTAACTGTAGGAGGGGCTTTATGCCCCGACAATTTCAAGCGCCGCAAGCCGTCGGGGCGTAAAGCCCCTCCCACAGTTTCGAATCGCCCCACCCACTACGGCTGCAAAATCCAAATATACCCCTCGCTGCGCTGGCGAAAATTCCCCGTCGCGAGATCGCCATCGTCGATGCGCCGATCGATCTCCTTCATCTGCTCGACGCTCACCGTCGGTTGATAAACGGAAATGCCCGCGGTGAATCCGAACTGCTGATAGTCCCAATCCCATTGCCCGCCCACTGCGGTGTCCTGTGCCCAGGCGGTATCTTTGACTTCGCCGGACATGCCGGCGGGCAGCGTACGCGGCGAACCATCCGGCGGCCACGCGCCGTGTTTCAACGCATAGGTTTCGAAGCCTTGCGAGAAAGTGCGAAGATCGCTGATGAAGCGCGCATTTTGGGCGTTGCGCTTGTTGCGGCTGAGCGCGGGCAAGGCGAGGGCCGCCAGCAATCCGATGATCACCACCACGATCATGATTTCCACGAGCGTAAAAGCGGCGTGGCGGGATCGCTGCGGGGGCGGTGCAAACAGGAGCACGCGTCTACACTAGCAGCTTACGCCGCTCAGGGTAATTGGTAGTGCCCTCACTGGTAGAGACCGCGCCGCGGCTAGGTACGATTGCATGTAGCCGGCTGAAAATCGGCGAGCGTGCGGTCGAAGCTCCAAGGACCAACCTCCAAATTCCAAAAAAGCCTCAAGCCCAGCCAAAGCCTAATTGTTAAGTAGACGGAGCAAAAGGCAGGGCGCGTTATCCTTAACGCGCCGCTGAGGACGCTCGCGCCCCAGAAATGCGGCGGCTTATGGATAAGCCGCCCTACCTCGACGCACCTTTTCCGACGCGCGCTTAGACCTTGGCTGCATTTGAAGCTTCCCTGGAGCTTGGGATTTGGTCCTTGGAGCTTCTCCGCCGCTGTCCTCTTTCGCGCGTCCCAAAACAAAAAAGCCCGCCCCGCAAAAGCAGGACGGGCTCGAATAATAAACCGGCGGGCCTCTACTGATTCAGCAGCAGCGTAAACCGCGTGCCGATTTTCTGAAACCTGCCGGTGGTGAGATCGCCGTCATCGATCTTGGCATCGATGAGCGTCATCTGCGCATCGGAGGCCGTCACGCCCGTAGAAGAAATCCCGAGCGCGATGCCGCTGCTATTGTTGTCCCAATTCCAGCGACCTCCGACGGAGTTTTTCTGGGTCGTCCACGCGCCGTCGTTGAACTCACCGGTCATGCCGGCGGGCACGGCGCCGGTGCCGGCATTGGCGGGATACGTGCCATTCTTCATCGCGTAGGTTTCGAACGCTTGGGAAAACGTCCGCAGATCAGAGATGAACCGGCTGTTCTGTGCGCTCTCGCGCACGCGTTGAAACGCAGGGATGGCCATCGCGGCGAGCAGGCCGATGATCACGACGACGATCATGATCTCGACGAGCGTAAAGCCCGCGCGGCGGTGCCGCGGCGGACGGAGGGGTGGGATGTTCATGGTGGCGGGAACTAGGCATTGGATTAATAACAATAATGAATAATAAACGAAACCTGACGCCCCTCATCGTTCACTAAAGCGCCCGCCGCCTCAATATTCCCAAGGTAAACGCCTTGTGAAATGCAATGGTGCCGAGTGCGCGAAGGCTGTACGTGTTCTTACGCAGATAGTTTAACCGCGAAGCCCGCGCAGAGACGCGAAGGGAGGGCAGTGATTTTCAAGCGACCACCCGCAGATCCGCCCAAAGTTGAATCGCAGTTCGAAAGCGGCGCCCGCTCTTTTTCCGATCTCTGTGTCTCCGTGCCTCTGTGGTTCAAACCCTCAGTCCGTACGGTCAGAAATTGAACCACTGAGACACAGAGGCACAGAGGCACGGAGAAGAGCGGCCTTCGCTTGCGGCGTGAAAAGGAAGCGCGATCTTCGCGTCTCTTCGTGTCCTTCGCGGTTCACTCCGCCGCATTATCCGGGTCCCTCGGTGTCCCTCCGTGGTTAAAATCCCCTCGGCACGCCATGCCACGTTTGCGCGGCTCGTGCGTTTTTCTTTTGCGCGGCGCGCCGCGATTTCCTCACACTGAGCCTTTCCCATGAAAATCGTCCTCGCATACTCTGGCGGCCTCGACACGTCCGTCATCGTCAAGTGGCTCAAGGAAACCTATGACGCCGAGATCGTCACCTTTGCCGCCGATGTCGGCCAGGAAGAAGAGCTGAAGGGCCTCGACAAGAAAGCCCTCAAGACCGGCGCCTCGAAGCACTACACCCTCGACCTCGTCGAGGAGTTCGCGAGCGACTTCATCTACCCGATGATCCGCGCCAATGCGATTTACGAGGGCCAGTACTACCTCGGCACCTCGATCGCGCGCCCGCTCATCGCCAAGGCCCAGGTCGAAATCGCGAAGAAGGAAAAGGCCGACACCGTCGCACACGGCGCCACCGGCAAGGGCAACGACCAGTGCCGCTTCGAGCTCACCTACATGGCGCTCGCGCCCCAGCTCCAGATCATCGCCCCGTGGAAGATCGAGGCGTATCGCGAGCTCTTCCCCGGCCGCGCCGAGATGATCGCCTACTGCGCGAAGCACAACATCCCCGTCGAGGCCTCGCTCAAGAAGCCGTACTCGATGGACCGCAACCTCCTCCACATCTCCTACGAAGCCGGCATCCTCGAGGATCCGTGGTTCGACCCGACGACCAAGGAGAACAAGGCCATGTTCAAACTCTCCGTCGCCCCCGAGGATGCGCCCGACAAGCCCGAGTACGTCGAGATCGATTTCGAAAAGGGCAACGCTGTCTCCGTGAACGGCAAGAAGCTCACCCCCGGCGGCGTCCTCAAGGCGCTCAACAAGCTCGGCGGCAAGCACGGCATCGGCCGCGTCGACCTCGTAGAAAACCGCTTCGTCGGCATGAAGAGCCGCGGTGTCTACGAGACCCCGGGCGGCACGATCCTCATGCAGGCCCACCGCCAGGTGGAGTCGCTCACGCTCGACCGCGAGGTGCTCCACCTCCGCGACGGCTTCATCCCGAAGTACGCCGAGCTCGTGTACAACGGCTTCTGGTTCGCCCCCGAGCGCGAGATGCTGCAGGCCATGGTCGACGAGAGCCAGCGCTACGTCACCGGCACCGTCCGCCTCAAGCTCTACAAGGGCAACATCATCACCTGCGGCCGCAAGTCGAAGTACTCCCTCTATGACGACAAGATCGCCTCGATGGAAGGCGTGAAGAGCTGGTACAACCAGAGCGACGCCACCGGCTTCATCCGCCTCAACGGCCTCCGCCTCCGCGCCCGCAACCTCGCGCAAGGCGGCCCGAAGCTCTGAGCCATCCGCTCACCTTAAAAATCGTTTCCTCTCCCCGGCCCGCTGCTCTCAGCGGGCCGTTTTGTTTGAACTCACCGAGGTTCGCGGGTGGACGGCGATCTCCGAGCGCCTTCGGGAGGGCGAAGGCGAAGATCGCGACGCCCCTTGCCTCCGGAAACGGCACCCGGAGGTCGCCGTCCGCCTCGGAGGCCGGAGCCGCCAGCCAGCTTGATCGTTTAGAACAACGAATTCGCGACCACGCCGAGCGCGGTGATCGGGCCGGAGTCGCCGAGGCCGTCGATGGCGTTGTTGGCCTTCTTGAGGACGGCTTGGGCGTCGCGCAGGATGGTGTCGTCGTTGATCAGCTTGCCGAGGGTGCCTTCGCCCTTGGCGAGTTTGTCGGAGACGGAGCGGAGGTTGGCGACGGTCGCCTTGATGTCGGTGCCCGCCTTTTCGTCGAAGACGAGGGCGCCGATGGCGCCCTTGCCGGCTTTGACCTGATCGACGATGGCTTGCGCGTTGGCGACGAAGCTGCGGGCATCGGCGGCGGCGGCCTTGATCTCAGTGACGCCGGCGATGAGTTCGTCGTGCAGCTTCGGATCGTTGATGAGTTTGCCGAGCGTGCCTTCGCCCTTGTTGATCTTGGTGGTGACCTCCTGGAGGTTGGTCATCGTGGTGTTCACCTTCTCGGAATTTTCGGTGACCATCTTGTCGATCTTTTGGAAGAGGCCGGGATTCTTGCCATCGCCGGCGACGGCGGAGGTGATAGTGCCGAGGGAGTCTTCGAGCTTCTTACCGAGGTTGCCGAGTTCGCCCATGATGGCGTTGAGGTCGGGGGTGACCTTGGTCTTGATTTCCGCGCCATCCTTGAGGGGCGCGGCGTTGGGTGAGCCGAGGTCGACGCCGATGTAGTTGGTGCCGATGAGGCCGGCCATCACGATGGAGGCGGTGGCGTCTTCCTTGACGATGGTGTTGGGCTCGATGCGGAGCACGGCCTCGGCGCGGCGGCCGGAGGGCGAGAGGCGGGTGCTCTCGACGGAGCCGATCTTCACGCCGGCCATGCGGACTTCATCGCCCTGCTTGAGCTCCTTGAGGCTCTCGAAGCCGGCGATGAGGGTGAAGCCGCGGTCCTTGAAAACTTTGCCGTCGCTGAGCGTCTCGAAGGTGACCCACGTGAGGGCGAGCCCGAGGAGGAAGAAAAGCCCGACGCGGGCCGTTTGTTGTGCGTTGTTCATGGTTCAGGTCTCCAGTTTTTTGAAACGAGGATTTTTAAGATCGATCTTGGGATTGAGAAATTCGGCGACGCGCGGGTCCTGCGTCTGGCGCAGTTCGTCGGGTGTGCCGAGGGATACGAGTTCGCCGCCCATCAGGATACCGACCCGGTCGGCGACCCCGAGTGCGAGATCGCGATCATGCGAGACCACAATACTCGTGACGTGATACTCGTCCTTCAGCGTGGCGATGATCTCGCTGATGGTGGCGGCCATCACGGGGTCGAGCTCGCTGGTGGGCTCGTCGTAGAGCATGAGCTGCGGCTCCATCACGAGGCCGCGCGCGATGGCGACGCGCTTTCTCATGCCGCCCGAGAGTTCGGACGGAGATTTGAAGGCGGCGTTTTCGAGCGAGAGGATTTGCAGCGCGCGCATCACTTTTTCGCGGATGCCGGCCTCGTCGGAAATCCGGTGCTCGCGCGGGTAGAGGGCGAGGTTGTCGTAAACGCTGAGCGAGTTGAAAAGTGCGCCCGCTTGAAACACGAGGGCCATGCGGACCTTCTCACGCGTGGTCTCGAGCGAGGCATCGAGCCCATCGACGGTGACGCGACCCGAGGTCGGCAGTTCGAGGCCGACGATGTGTTTGAGGAGCACGCTCTTGCCCGAGCCCGAGGGGCCCATGAGCACGAAGATCTCGCCGGGATCGACGGAGAAGCTGACCTTCTTGAGGACCTCGAGCGTGCCGAAATTTTTCGTGAGATTCTCCACCGTGACACCCACGGCGGGCGTCTCGGATTGGGTGAAGGGATTGCGAGTGGGATTGGTGGAGGCAGCCATGGTCACATGAGGGCTTTCGTGACGAAGTAATCGAGCACGAGGATGAGGATGAGGGAGACCACGACGGCCTTGGTGACGGCGGCGCCGATCTCGCGCGGACCGCCGCGGGTATTGAGCCCGATGTTGCAGCTCACGAGCACGACGGCGAAGCCGAAGATCTCGGCCTTCACGAGGCCGGAGGCGACGTCCTTGAACTTCGTGTACTGGCGCAGCACGGCGAAATACGCCTCGGGCTCGAGCGAGATGAAGAGCGTGTACTTGGCGATGATCGCGCCGCCAAACCAGCCCACGAGATTGGCGATGATCGCGAGCACGGGCACCATCACGAGCGCGGCCGCGAGGCGCGGCAGCACGAGCATGCGCGCCGGCGGGATATTCATGGTCTCGAGAGCATCGATCTCTTGGTAGACCTTCATCGAGGAAAGCTCGGCGGCGATGGCGGAGCCGACACGGCCCGCGAGGAGAATCGCCACCATCACGGGGCCGAGCTCGCGCGCCATCGAGAGACCCACGAGGGAGCCGATGTAGCGCATCGTGCCGAAGTTTTGCATCGAGTAGCCGGCCTGCAGCGCGAGCACGCTGCCGATGAAAAAGCTCAAAATCGCGACGATGGGCAGCGTCGTGTAGCCGATGGTGTAGCACTGTTCAAAGAAGCGGCCACGCTGGCGCAGGAGCGTCGGGGTGTACGAGGCCGCGCGGAAGAGCAGCTGGATGGTGCTGCCGATACCTTCGAAGATGGCGGTGAGTTGGTTCATATCAGCGGTCGGCCGCGGTGGAGGAGAGGCTAGCCTCTTTCGAGGGGAAATCTAACCAGAAGAGTCGCCAGACGCGCTCGCCCTCGGGGCGGCGCAGGCCGATGAGACCCCGGCCGAGCGCGAGGCGCTGCTCGGCGCCCGGGGCGCTGCGGGGAATTTCCGCCACGGCCGCAGGGGCGGCGGGGACGGGAACTTGCGTGACCGCCGGCGCGGGCCCCCGGCGCTTTTCCCAACGGAAAATATCCCAGAGCACGGAGTGGCGCTCATTGCCGGGCGAACGCTGGTCGTACTTGTACAGCGCGAAGAACGGCGACCACGTCTCGCGCACTTTTTGATTGTTCGGGAAAAACACCTCGAAGGGGCTGAGCACCTGCATCTGGCGGCGGCCATTGCCGTTGTCCCACCGGCTCACGAACGGCCAGACGTGCTGCACGTAGGCGTGCGGGACGTTGGGATTGGTGGCGCTGCGCTGGTCGAGCGACCAGTAGAGGAAGTAAAGAAACTGGGTCTTGGTCTGCGCGACGTCCGCCTCGGTCCACTTCGCCTGGCGGAAAATCGGCCACGGGACCCACGTCTTGTCGGTGCCCTTGATGATGGAGTGCGTGTAAAACGGGCCCCAGCGATTCACGTAGCGGTCGTCGCCCCGGCCCTGCACGAAGAACGGCCAGAAGTATCGCGTTTCGTGATACGTCCACGGCTTGGTGCGATCCGTGTACCCGAAGAACGGCCAGAGGTAATCTTCGTTGATGAAACCGGGAGCAGTGACGCGCGCGTAAAACGGCAGGAAGCCGACTTGGCGGCTGGGCGGGGTGCCGAGCGGTTCATCGGCGCTCGGGTACTTCGTGTTGTTGAAGCCGAGGGGCCAGAGGTAGAAGCGGTCTTTCGAGATGCCCTCGCGGTTTTGCCAGCCAAAGAGCGGCCAGAGCGCGAAGCCCTGCGCCGCGCCGCGTGTGGTGCGGATGAATGGCCAGGGCGTGGACGTGGTGACGGCCCCGCGTTTCTCGGCGCGCACGTAAAATGGAAAGAGCGTCCAGTCTACGCGATCCACGCCGAAGCGGGATTTGATCGTGCCGTAGATGGGGAAGAGGGCCTTGTAACTATCGGCGGGGTCCTGCGCCGTGCGCGAAAACCAGAAGGGCCAGACGTCGAAGGCCTCGCCCGCCGCGAGCGTGCTCGTGGGGGCTGGAGCGCCGTCCTTGCGGCCGGAGCGCTTGATCAGCTCAAAGATGCTCCAGTTATAAGTCTCGTCGTCGGCCCGATAACTGAAGATCGGATAAACCGACAGGCCCGACACCAAATTGCCCTTGGGGTCGCGGGTCTCGATCCAGAACGGGCGGAAGCCCTTGGTCACCGAGCCGTCCGGCGCGGTTTTGCGAAAAAGAAAAGGGCCGGCGGCAGTCTCGGCCACGACTTTGCCGGTCGCATCCGTGCGCTCGTAGCCGACTTTCCACGTCGTCCGCTCGCTCTCTTGCGCCCAAGCGGAAGCCGCTAACAGGGTCGTGAGACCCAGAGAGAGGAAGCGGCGTAAAATCATGGTTGAGCGTGGAATAGGAGCGGCGAGGCCGCTTATTGCGCCGTCGGCGCGAAGGTGCCGCCGGTGCAATGGATAGTTAGGGCCCTAACCAAAAGCAATGTCGTGCAGGTTGCAAATACTATGTTGCGGGAGGACACCCCAGAGGGAAATGCCCCGCCGCAATGATACGCCGCGGAGCCGGTCTTGGACTCCGGGCACGGGAAAGCTGAAGATGGAAGGTGCTGGTGCAGGTCGCCTCAGACCGTGACGGAAGCCCCGGGTGCCAGCACTTTAAACACCTCGTGCGACAGACCTGCAGCCGTGAGCGCCGAGGCCAACGCGGCGGGCGGTGCCTCGCGGCCCTCGTCCGTCAGCCGGAAGGTGCCCCAGTGCATCCCAAGGCTTTGGCTGGCAGCGAGATCGCGATGGATCTGCACGGCTTCGACGGGGTTGCAATGGACGGGCTCCATAAACCATCGCGGCTCGTACGCTCCGATGGGAATGAGCGCGAGGCGAGGTGAGCCCAGTTTTTCCCGAATCGCGCGAAAATACTCGGCATCATAGCCCGTATCCCCGGCGAACCAGGCCGCCGAGCCGCCCCATTTAAGAAAGAAACTACCCCAGAGCCGACTATTGGCCGGGCTCCCGAGGCGATTGGTCCAATGCCGGGCCGGCGTGAGGGTGATAGTAGTACCGGCAAACGCGTGCGACTCCCACCAATCGAGCTCTACGATCTTTTCGTCCGCGAAGCCGACTTGGCGCAGCAGCCCGCGATGCCCGATCGGCGCGAAGATCGTCGGGCCATCCTGGCGATTGAGCCGCGCGAGCGTGGCCACATCGCAATGATCGTAGTGATCGTGGCTCAGCAGGATCGCATCGATCGGCGGCAAGTCGTCAAACCGCACGCCGGGCTCATGAATGCGCCGGGGACCGATGCCCCACGGGCCCACGCGCTCGCTCCACACCGGGTCGGTCAGAAAAGTCGCGAGGCGAGTCCGCAGGAGAAAGGTGGCGTGCCCGATCCACGTTGCCGTGACGCCATCATCGGTCGGCGCCTGCGGGGGCAGGGTGGGTGGGACCGCCACGTGCGACGGCCAAGGCGTGGGCTTGGCCGAAAGTTTCCACTTCAGCAGGTTCAAGAGACTGCTCTCGAACTGCCCGCGCGGATTGAAAAAGCGGTGCCCATCGCAGTGATCGGAAACCGGAAACGGCATGGCGGGCGTGTTCGTCGAAGCAGGCATGGCAGCAGGCGCGGCCAACATGCACGCAACCGCTCAACGCGCGAGCGGGATTGCGAAAAGGGTTAGCGCCTCGACGTGAAGTGGCTGCGGCATCCTGCCGTAGAGTCTTCGAGCCCGAAGCGGCGGCAGGCCGCTACATTATTTCTTCTGTCATGGTTCCGGCGCGCAGGTGGACGGCGATCTCCGAGCGCCGTCTTCAGGACATCCGAATGCCGTCGTGATTTTCAGGTTCGCCCTCCCGACGCCTCCCGGAGGGCGGCGTCCACCCTAAACCTCGCTTTAGAATGCGTGAGGTCGAGACCGCCAGCCCTCGCCCGGCTTTTCCGTTGAAGTGTCCTCGCCGCACCGGTCTTATGCGACCTACATGATGCGACCCGCGACAGCCCACGACGGAAATTCTCCAGCAGAGTCGGAGGCCCCGTCATGCGCATAAGCGGCGGCATCGCCCGCGGCATCACGCTCGCCGTGCCCAAGGGCGACCTCACGCGGCCCGCGACGGACGGCATGCGGCAATCGGTCTTTTCGAGCCTGGCGGCCATCGTGCCCGGCGCGCGTTTCCTCGATCTCTTCGCCGGCAGCGGCGCCTACGGACTCGAGGCGCTCAGTCGCGGCGCGGCGGGCGGAGTCTTCGTGGAGCAAAATCCGAAGGCCGCCGCGTGCGTGCGCCAAAACATCGAGGCCGTGTGCAAGAGCCTCGGTCGCCCGTCGCGCGATCTCACCGTCGTGCAAGCCGACGCCCGCTCCATTCCCCTCGGCGGCGGCGAGGTGCCC
This sequence comes from Opitutaceae bacterium, assembly GCA_965227745.1. Taxonomy (GTDB): domain Bacteria; phylum Verrucomicrobiota; class Verrucomicrobiia; order Opitutales; family Opitutaceae; genus GAS368. Next base: position 4,814,068 of record OZ245769.1, read on the forward strand.
GATCTAGTCTTCATCGATCCGCCCTACGAGCTTATCACCGAAGTCGCCCCCGCGCTCTTCACGCGCCTCGCGGAGATCTTGTCCGCGAAGCCCGACGCCATCGTGGTCTTCGAATACCCCGGCGAAATCGAACTCGCCCCCGCCGGCTGGACGCTCGTCAAGCGCCTCGGCAAAGGCGCCCGCCAGCCCACGGTGGGATTTTTTCGGCAGGGCTAAACGGCAGGCCGGGCCTGATTTTTTTCCGCGGATTACGCGGATGGGCGCGGATGTCTAAAGGTAGAAGCCTGCTCGCAGGCGATGGGCTATGATATTCGTCATCACGTGATATCCTATCGCCTGCAAGCAGGCTCCTACCTCCCCCAAGCCGCGCTCACGCCTTCAATCGCGCGAGCATCGCGGCGCGCTGGTCCTCGATGTCCCAATACGTTTTCACGACTTTGGAGACGGCGGGCATCGCCAAGTCGGCAAAGATGCGGCCGCCGAGGTTTTTGATACTATAGCCGTCCATGAAATCGCGATTGATCGGGTCTTTTTTCGCTTCGAGTTCGCCGAAGCGGCGTTGCTCGGCGAGGGCGGCCATCGCGTAGTAGCGATCACCGACGATATTTTGCGTGGCGTTCGGGTTGACGAGCAAGGCGCCGAAGCTACGCAGCGCTTTTTGAAAAATCCGCTCCGGTCCCTCCTCTATCAGGCCCGCGCTTTCGTCATGGCGAATGAAGTCGGTGAAGACGGGTTGGAAAAAAGCGTACTCGATTAGAATAATGCGGCGCGCTCCCGCTGGCCCGCCCGCGGCGGCGGAGAGCTCGGCGGCGAACGCCGCTTGGGCGGCGGGTGAGACTTTGGCGTGATCCAGCACGAAGCCGGCGGTCTGCATCGCCATTCTTTGGATCACCTTGGCGATCATCGTGCGCACGAGCGTGCGGGCATTGGGCTCCATTTTCCGCGCCACCGTGTAGAGGCGCGTGACCGTGGCCATCGCTTCGTCGCCCCGGCCGTCGAGGGCCTGCAGGCTCGCGATGGCGACCGCGACTTGGGAGTACTGGCGCGGTGGTTGAAACGCGAGGATCGGCGCGGAGGCGCTCGTGGGAATCAAGTCGCCGATACGCGGCTGCGCGGCGAGTTCGTCCCACCACGCGCGCACCGGCGCGAGCTTGGCCCATTCGGCCTCGATGCCGGCGCGATTTTCGCGGAGAAATTTCTCCCACTTCTCCGGCTTGGCCATGATGTCGTTAGTCGACAGGCCGACGTTGAGCTTGAGCGGTTGCACCGCGAGGGCGGCGGGCGAGTTTTTCGCGTAGCGCAGGAAAATCTGATGGCTCACCTCGTCACCCGGCAGCGCGGGGGATAGCTCCTCCATCGTGAGCGGGCGATGGATCGACGCATCATCCCACGCGAGGTAAACCATCGTGCCGAGCGCCGCGCCCCATAAAGCCGTGAGCTGCGGCCAGCGCAGCCATCCCCGCCGATGGCAGACGACCAGAATCGTCAACGGTCCCGCCAGCGCGATCACGAGGATCGTCACGACCGCGGCGACGGACGCGACTTTGTGCTCCGAGAGGCGCGCCGAGAGACTTTCCCGGACCATGGGCGAAGACGCCGCGAAGATGAGCAATGCGAGGAAGCTCACGACGAGACTGAGCGCGACGAGATTCAACGCGGATAAAACACGTCGGGCGCGCGAAGGCGCCGGCGAAGCGGTCGAGACGGGCACAGTTTCACTCATGGGAAGAAAGCTGAACGCTGGGGATAGATATAACCTATCCGCGCCAAGCCTTTTAATGAAGCGCAAACCCATGGGTACGGCTACGCAGCTGACGAGCCCTCTGATATATCCCTGGCCAACTCTCTGCCGCTTTTAGATCGAGTCGAAAAGGGTGTTTCGAGGTAGGGCGGCTTATCCCTAAGCCGCCGCGCTCTCGGGGTGCGAACGCCTTGAGCGGCGCGTTAAGCATAACGCGCCCTACCGTTAAGACGCCCGCTTACATCAATCCCAGCTTCGTGCGCACGAGCGTCACCGCCGCCAGTGCTGCGGTCTCCGCGCGCAGCACGCGTGCGCCGAGGTGGACGAACTTGAAATCATTCTCGCGCAGCAGCGTGCGCTCCTTGGCCGACCAGCCGCGCTCGGGTCCCAGCGCGAGCACCACGGGCGCGCCGGGTGCGAGCGTCACCGTGCCCAACGCCTCCGGCGACTCGTAGTTATCGAGCGTGAAGCGCATCGCGGCCTTCGCGTACCCCGGCCGTCCCGCGACACCCTCCCTCACGGCGTCCGCCACCACGTCCGCGAGGGCCCGCCCGTGCGTGACCTCCGGCAACTGCGTATCGAACGCCTGCTCGGCGCCCAGCACGCAGTAGCGCCGCCACTCGCCGGAGGACCACAACGTGCTGCGCGCGTAGTTGGGGTCGCCCTTGTCGGTCGTGACGAAGTGCAGTGCCGCGACGCCCAGCGACGTGGCATCGCGCAAAATATCCCGCGCCGTCTGCGGGCGCGGCAGTCCGAGGATGAGCGTGATCGGCGCGGGCGCCGGCGGCGGAGCAGCGTCCCACGCAAAACTCAAGGTGAGCGCCGCTGCCTCCATCGCGACGAGCGTGCCCTTGCCGCGCGGGCCGTTGATGAGGCCGCAGTCAAACGTGTCGCCGACCTCGCGGCGCAGGACTGCGAGGAGGTGCACCGCGCGCGCGTCGGTGCGCGGCAGCGGGCGGTTGGTCTCGGCGGACTCGAAGAGGATCAGGTTCACGGGGCGCGGGAGAGATTGCGCATTGCGCTGAGAGTGTCGCGCCGTAATTTCCGCGATCAATGGACACGCCGACTGAGCCGCCGCGACTGCCGCCGAGTTTGCCTCCGTCGCCTCCCCCCGAGCCGCCGAAGCCCCCGACGGCCTGGCAGCGCATGATGAAGGCGCTGGGGCCGGTCGGTGCGCTGCTCCTTCTGATCTTCGGCAAGCTGAAGCTCGTGCTGCCGTTTCTCATAAAATTCGGCGGGCCGATCCTCAAGACCGGCGGCACGATGATCCTCTCGATCGGAGCCTACACGTTGCTGTGGGGTTGGAAATATGCGGCCGGTTTCGTGCTGCTGATTTTTGTCCACGAGGCCGGGCACTGGATCGTGGCGCGGCAGGCCGGGCTGAAAGCAGGCGCACCCGTCTTCATCCCGTTCATGGGCGCCTATGTCGCGCTCAAGGACCTGCCGCCCAATGCGTGGATCGAAGCCTGCGTGAGCATCGGCGGGCCCTTGCTCGGCTCGCTCGGCGCGGCGGTGTGCGCGGCCATCTTTCGTCTTACGGGCGATCCGCTTTATAGCGCGTTGGCCTACTCGGGATTCTTGCTGAATCTTTTCAATCTCGTGCCCATCGGCTTCCTCGATGGCGGGCGTATCGCGCCGGCGATGAGCCCCTGGCTATGGATCGTGGGCCTCTTGGTGCTCCTCGGGATGGTGATCTCGCACCCGAATATTATTTTGATCATCGTGCTCGTGTCGTCGCTGCCGCGCGTGTGGACGCTCTTTCGCGCCAAGACGGAGGAGGAGAAACGCTATCTCGAAACGACGCCCGGCCAGCGCACGACGATTGCGATTCTCTATTTCGGTCTGATCGCGGTGCTGGTCGCGGGCATGCAACTGACGCATGTGGAGCCGCCGCGGTGAGGCTCGGATGGTGGGAGGGGCTTTATGCCCCGACTTCCGGCCTACTTCAAACCGTCGGGGCATAAAGCCCCTCCCACAGTTTCGGTCAGCTTGGAGAGCGGACACTATCGGAGTAGAGTGAAGGGAGAGCTACGTCTTGAGCAAACGAAACTCCGCGCGCATCGCGGTCGCATACGCGGCCATCTCCTCATCGGTGCCGATGCTCACGCGGCACCATTTATCGTAGGGCTCGACCGACGGATGCGGCCAGCCGACGAGGAAGCCGCGGGCTTCCATGCGGTTTTGGTAGTCCTTCATCGGGACGCCGGTGTAGTGGAAAACGAAATTGCCCTGCGACGGCGTGTAGCGCAGTTTGAGTTCGTCGAGCAGGGTGCAGAAGCGGGCGCGGCCCTCGCGGATTTTGCCGCGGCTCCAGTCGGCGAATTTCGTGTCGGCCAGCGCGGCGCGCGCGGCGGCGACGCCGATGAAGTTGACACTCGACATCTGCAGGCGGGAAAGCGCGGTGGCGAGGGCCGGCGTGGTGACCGCGTAGCCGATGCGGTGGCCCGCCATGCCGTACATTTTCGAAAACGATCGCCCGATGATCACCGGCACGCCCGCGCGTACGAGCGGAACCTGGGTCTGCGCGGCGAAATCATCGGCGAGTTCCAAATACACTTCGTCGAGAAACACGGGAGCGCGCGGCGCGACCTCGCGGCAAAACGCCGCGACCTCACTGGCTGGACGAGACGTGCCGGTGGGGTTGTCGGGATTGCAGACGTAGATGAGCTTCGTCGAGGCATCGACGGCGGCGGCCATCGCGCGCAGATCGTGCTGCATCGTCGCCGCGACGTGCGGCACCCAGCGGACCTCGGCGCCGAGCTTTTCCGCGTAGTCGGTGATTTGGAAATAGGTGGGCTTGGCCGCGATCAGGCTCGTGCGCGGGCCGAGGTGCGCGGCGGCGGCGAGGGAGAGGATTTCGTCGCAGCCGTTGCCCAGCACGATGTTCTCGACGCCGACGCCTTCCTTCTTCGCGAGTAACTCCTTAAGCACGCCCTCCTCGCGAAACGGGTAGCGCGAGGAATCGGGCGCGGCCTTGTAGATCGCGCGCACGACGGCGGGCGAGGGGCCGAAGGCGTTCTCGTTGCCCGCGAGGTTGATGTGGACGAACTCGCGCGTGGAGCTGGATGCGACCGGTGCGTTCACCGGCACCATGGGATCATTGGCACCCAGCAGCCGCCTGCCACCGGCGAAACTCAATCCGACCGTGGCGAGGGTGGCGCATCGCAACCATTCGCGGCGATTGAGGGTGGGATTCATCTCGATCGCCTCCCGCTTTTATCGCTGAGGACGAGGCTCATAGGGTAGGGCCCGACCTCCGGGCGGGCCGTGGTCCGCAGGCTTTTTTCGTCGACGGATGTCCTGACGGCCCGCTCGGAGATCGGGCCCTACCCCCTAAGGTGTGAAGGTGAACGGACATGGTTCGCGTGATTTCTCCGGCAGGGTGTAAGCTACGAAATGAAACGCCCGCCCTCGATGAAAAAGGCGGGCGGAAATTAACGAGAGAGAACGGCTGCCATCAGCGCGGGAGCGAAGCGATCTTCGCTCTCCTTGCGACGATGGCTGTCATCGCGTTACGCCAACACCTTCTTGAGCGCGGCGTGGCAGATCGCCATTTCCTCGGGCAGGCCGATGGTGACGCGGGCCCAGTCGAGCATGGGCGGGAAGGGGCGCGCGACCTGGACGCCTTCGGCGAGCATCTTCTCTTGGAAGGTCTTGATGGGCATGCCGGTCTGGAAGAACACGAAATTGCCGTTGGGCTCCGCGTACTTCTTGCCGAGGCCCTTGACGACGTCGACGAGGGCGGTGCGGCCGGCTTTGATCTTGGCCTGCGTCTCGGTGAAATAGGCTTTGTCCTCGATGCTGGCCTGCGCGGCGACGACGCCGAGGAGGTTGAGCGAACCGGTGCTGAACTCCTTGATGGCCTGCGCGGTCTCGGGCTTGGTGACGCCGTAGCCGATGCGCTGGCCGGCGAGACCGTAGAGCTTGGAGAAGGTGCGGGCGACGGTGACGTTGTGCCCCTCCTTGACGAGGCCGACCATCGTGTTGGCGGCGAAATTATCGGTGCACTGCAGGTACGCCTCATCGACGAACACGGGGCACTTCTTGGAGACCTCGATGCAGAAGGCTTTCAGCTTCGCGGCGTCGACGATGGTGCCGGTCGGGTTGTTGGGATTGCAGATGTAAACGCACTTGGTGTTGGCGCCGACCTTGGCGGCCATGGCGTCGAGATCGTGCTCGAGTTTATCGTTGAGCGGGACGGTGACGACCTTCGAGCCCATGCGCTCCATGGCCTTGACCATCTGGAGGTAACCCGGGGAAACGGTGACGACCTCGCCCTTTTGTTGGCCGAGGTAGACGCCGTAGATCTCGAGGATCTCGCCGGAGCCGACACCCATGACGATGTTCTCGGGGGCGACGCCCTCGAGTTCGGCGATGGTCTTGATGAGGGTCTGGGTCTCGGAAAAGGCGTAGCGGAAGCTCTTCTCGAGGGATTGCATCATGGCCATCGTGGCCATTTGCGAAGGACCAAAGGGATTTTCGTTGCCGGAGAGGCGGACGAGCTCGGCCTTCTTCGCGCCTTTTTTGACCTCATGCTGGGCGAGGGCGGGAGCGACGAGGAGACGCTCAGCGGCGGCGAGACCGGCCATGCCGGCGAGGGAAGACTTGAGCCATTGACGACGATTCAGGGACGGGACTTGTGCAACCATGGTATGCGATGGGTTAGGAGGTGGTATGACTAGACCAACAGTATTTAAGCAGGCCGCATGCCGGTGATTGGCACGTGAAGTAATACAACGGTGAATATCAACCTTGGCATTTAACCTGCGGTCACAGGCACCCCGCGTGCTCGTGTCGAGCGCGCCCATTTTCCAGCCATGACGCGTCGCGATTTCCTCGAAAAGACCTGCCTGCTGCCCACCGGAGCCACCCTCCTCGCCATGACGGGCCTCGGCTTCATGAGCCGCGCGAAAGGCCTCGGCGCGGAGCTCGCCGGGCTCTCCAACGTGAAGGGCAAAACCGGCACGAAGATCACCATTCTCGGCGCGGGCATCGCGGGCATGACGGCGGCGTACGAACTCGGCAAACTCGGCTTCGCCTGCACCGTCCTCGAGGCCTCGCAGCGCCCCGGCGGGCGCAGCCTCACCATCCGCCGCGGCGATAAGTTAACCGATACCGCGGGCCACTCCCAGACCTGCGAGTTTGACGAGGGGCATTACTTCAACGCCGGTCCCGCGCGCTTTACCCAGTGGCAGATCACGATGGATTATTGCCGCGAGCTGGGCGTCGCCATCGAGCCCTTTATCAATCTCAACGAGGCGGCGTTTTATTATAACGAAGGCGGCGGCGCGCTAAGCGGGAAACGTTTGCGCCAGCGCGAAGTGAAGGCCGACATGCGCGGCTACGCGGCCGAGCTCCTCGCGAAGGCCACGAACAGCGACAAGCTCGACCGGCCCTTTACGAAGGAGGATAAGGAAAAGCTCCTCGAATTTCTCCTCAACGAGGGCGATCTCGATCCCGACACTTACGCGTACACCGGTTCGAGTCGCCGTGGCTTCACCACCTGGCCGTCGGTCGCATCGATGGGCGAGAAAGACCCCGCGCACGAGATGCTCGCGCTGTTGAAAAACAGCTACACCGACCACCTGCACCGCGCCAACGAGTTCGAATACCAGCCCGCGCTCTTCCAGCCCGTCGGCGGCATGGACATGCTGGCCAAGGCGCTCTACGCGAAGGTGAAGGACGTGGTGCGCTTCGGCTGCGCCGCGAAGGAAATCCGCAAGAACGGCACCGCCGGCGCGAAAGTCATCTACACCGAAGGCGCGGAGACGAAGGAGCTGCTCTCGGATTTTCTCATCTGCACGCTGCCGCCGACGATCCTCCGCTCGGTGCCCAACGACTTCAGCCCGCTGGTGAAAAACACGATCAACGTCGTGCCCTTTCAAGGCAGCGCGCGCATCGGGCTGCAGTTCAAGCGCCGCTTCTGGGAGGAGGACGACCGCGTGTTTGGCGGCATCACGTGGACCAACCAGCCGATCAATGAAATCTATTATCCCTCGCACGGCTTCTTCCAAAAGAAGGGCGTGCTCATCGGCTACTACATGTTTGGCCCGGCGAGCGACCAGCTCGCGGCGATGAAGCCCGAGGAGCGCATCGAGTACGCGCTCAAGCAGGGCGAGAAGATCCACCCGCAGTACCGCAAGGAATTCGACAACGCGTTCTCCGTAAACTGGAACACCGTGCCGCACATCAAGGGCTGCCTCTCGCACTTCCCGGAGAAGCTCGTGAAGACCCTCTACCCGATGGTCACGAAGCCCGACGGCCCGCTGTACCTCGCGGGCGACTGGGCGTCGCACCTCGGCGGCTGGCAAGCGGGTGCGTTTGAGTCCGCGCGGCATGTGACCAAGCAGCTCTACGACCGCGTGAATGCTTAAGGGATGGTCGAGAACCGATGAACGTGAACCAACCCGGATCGAAGGTAGGAGCCTGCTTGCAGGCAATGGGGTATCAGGTGACTGCTCGCGCCACTTCCCATCGCCTGCAAGCAGGCTCCTACCTCAGGCCATTCTTAATCGATGCCATTTGGGGTGCCATCTAATCGCATGAAGCCGGGCTGTCGTATCCATATTTTCGTTACGCTCACTCTGCTGGCGTGGGGGGCAGTTGCGTGGGCGGCGGAGACGGAGAGCAAGCCGGTCGAGGCGCCGAAGGCGGAGGACGCGAAACCCGCTGAAGATCCCAAGGCCAGCGAGGCGCGCGATGCGGAGCTCACCGCCCTCGCGAAAAAGGCCTCGGTGATCAAATCCGGCAAGGGCACCTACGTCGCGCTCTGCCAGAGCTGCCACGCCGACGAAAAGGCCAAGGGCGATTCGCCGAGCAATCTCTTCGACACGAAATGGTACCACGGCGGGCGGCCCTCTGAGATCGAGAAGACGATCCAGACGGGCTTTTTGGAAAAGGGCATGCCGCCCTGGGGCCCGGTGCTCCCGCCCGAGGATGTCGAGGCCGTGACCGCTTTTATTCTCAGCCAGCAAAAATCGTCCTGACCCGCTTCGCCCATGCGCATGCTCCTTCGCTTTCTCCCGCTCCTCCTGCTGGCGGCCCCGCTCGCTCACGCGGGCCGGCCCGTCGACTCGCCGAGCTACGACGCCTACCTCGACCAAACGCTCTACAACGAAAACTTTTTCGCCGTCAGCAATCTCTGGGGCGTGATCGCGGCGGGCCTCGTGTTCTTCATGCACCTCGGCTTCGCCACGCTCGAGGCCGGCTTCGCGCGACAGAAGAACGTGGTCAACGTGCTGTATAAAAACATCTACGTCGTGTGCCTCGGCCTGGTGGCCTTTGGGCTTTGTGGGTTCACGACGATGTACCCCGGCGAGTTTGGCGGGTGGCTGAGTTTCCACGGCTGGTTTGGCGCGCCGACGAAGGATTACTTCGATTTGATGACGCCGCGCTACGACCCGTACGGCTGGTGGACGGATTTTCTTTTTCAGGCGATGATCGCGGCCAAGGCGGCGTCGATCGTCTCCGGCGCAGTGGCGGAGCGGCAGAAGCTCGGCTCATTCTTGATCTACGCGGCGCTGCTCACCGCGTTTGCGTATCCCATCGCGGGCTCGTGGTCGTGGGGCAAGGGCTGGCTGTACCGGCAGGGGTTTGTGGATTTCGCGGGTGCGTCCGTGGTGCACGTCTTCGGCGGCTTCGCGGCGCTCGCGGCGGTGCTGCTCCTCGGCGCGCGCAAGGGCAAGTACGACGAGGTGACGGGCAAGCCCCGCGCGATTCCCGGCCACTCGATGCCGCTCGCGACCATCGGCCTCTTTGTGCTGTGGCTCGGCTGGTTTGGCTTTAACGGCGGCTCGCTCAAGAGCGCGCATCCGGAATTGATCGGCCTCGTGGTGACCAATACCGCGCTCGCCGGTGCGGCGGGCGGTCTCGCGGCGATGCTCCTCACGCCACTGCTCGTGAAGAAGCCGGATCTTTCGATGGCGATCAACGGCGTGCTCGCCGGCCTCGTGGGTGTGACGGGCTGCGCGGATATCGTGCTGCCACATCACGCGATCTTCGCGGGCGCGGTCGGCGGCGTGATCTGCGTGATCGGCGTGCTCGTGCTCGACCGCCTCAAGATCGACGATCCCATCGGCGCGATTCCCGTCCACGCCTTTGGCGGACTCTGGGGCACGCTCGCGCCGGCGGTCTTCGCCAATGCCAACTGGCAGTGGCAGGTGCTCGGCGGCTTCGCGTACGCGGCGGCGGCCTTTGCCTTCACGTTCGCCGTGCTGGGTCTGTTGAAATTCACGATTGGCATTCGCGCCAGCGCGGAGAGCGAGCGCGCGGGCCTCGATATCAGCGAGCACGGCCAGGAGGCCTATGCCGCCGAGCCCGTTACCCAACCCTAAACCCCCACGACCAACATGCCTGCTTCTAAAAACTTTCTCGTGGGTGTCGGAGTGGCCGCCGGTCTTTGCCTCGCGGCCTTCGTCGTATTCAAGACCGCCTCGAAGCCCAACGATGCGCTCACCGTGCGCCCGGGGCCGACTTACTATGCGGAGTCGGTGACGGTGAAGCCGGGCACGCCCCTGTTTTTCACCTGGGGCGTCACGCCCTCGCCGCGCGCGAAAGCCATCGGCCGCGGCGAGACCAAGACCGAGGCCGAGCGCTACGGCGACACCTACGCGCAATGCCGCGCGCTGATGACGCAGCTCACCGACGACCTGCGCGAGGCGGGCCTCTCGCTGCGCGACGTGATCGCGGTGCGCGCGAATCTCGTGGCCGAGCCCGAGCTCGACATGGCGGGGTGGAACAAGGCCTTCGCGGAATTTTTCGGCACCGCGACCAATCCGCACAAACCCGCGCGCACCACCATCGGCATCTCGCGGCTCTTTCACCCCGACTACCGCGCCGAGGTGGAATTCGTCGCGGCGATCCCGCCGGGCCGCGGACCCTTTGAGGCCGGCTCGCGCTTCGAGCGTCTCTACGACCGCCTGCACCGCATCACGACCAACGACCACACCCGCAGCTACGGACGCCCGACCTGGGCGCTCAGCACCGGGAAGGCGATCTCCGCGAATAGCGCGCTCTACTTCCAATCGGCGATGATGCCCGATCCCATCATGCCCACGATGGCGAAGATGCCGCCCAAGATGCGCATGTACAAAGGCGACGTCGCCACGCAGGCCGAGGCGGTGTTTAAGAAAAACGTCGCCGCGCTGAAAGAGGCGGGCCTCACGCCGGCCGACCCGTTTTTTAGCCGCAACATCCTCTACCCCGATCCTAAGAACGACGGCTTCCTCGACTTCGGCGCGTTTAATGCGGCGTACACGAAAGTGTATAATAATCCCGACAACCCGAACCGCCTCGCGCGCACCGTGATGTCGGCCCCCGGCTATGCGTCTCAGGGGCAACTCATCGCCATCGAGACCTACGCGGTGTATCCCGGCGACGCCGCGAAAAAGTTTTTGGACGGCGACAAAAAAGTCCCGCTCCGCTCCTTCCGCGCCGACAAGGCCGCGCTCGCCGCCTCCGGCGTCGCGACCTCGCCCTCCGCCGCCCTCACATTCCTCAGCGGCATCGTCGCCAAAGAGCGCGGCGACATGAAAGCCGAGTGCGAAGGCGTCTTCGCCCTCGCGAAAGAACGCCTCGCCAAAGCCAACGCGACCTTCGACAGCACGGTGCAACTCCGCGCCTACATCGCCAACGGCGCCGACTCCTCCGGCGGCGTGCAAGCCTTCGAGGCGGCCTTCGCCGCCGTCTTCACTGGCGAGCACCGCCCGGCGATTACGATCCTCCCGGTGAAGGCGCTGCCGAGCGAGGCGAAGCTGGAACTGGAGATTCTGGCGGCGACGCTGCCGTAGTGTGGTGTAGGTCGGAGAATTGACGACGCCTCCGCGGCAGCCTGGTCGGTGTGGCGTGTAAATTTCCGCAACTTTTTGAAAAGCCGGGTGACCTATCGTGCCTCACACCCACGATGCGCCGCTTTTATCTCACGTTGCTGGTAGGGCTTTTTCTCCTCGGCGGCACGGCGCGGGCTGCGGAGCCCGATCCTCTCCCAAACGAAATTCCGGCCGATGCGGAGCGCGCGGGGCCATTTGGATTTGGGAAAAGGGAGGGGGCTCAATATTACTATTATAATAAAGGCCAGCCTCATGACATGGAGAAGCCGATCGCGATCGAGACCTATCGCGATGTCGTCGGTGAAAAAGACTTGGGCGGTTATTTGGCATCACGAGTTTTTTATCGTGGCAACAGGCAGCAGCACGGGCTGACGCGGAGCTGGCACAAAAATGGCCAATTGGCCAAAGAAACGCCTTACCGCGACGGGCTTATGGATGGCCGCTGTCGGGAGTGGTCAAATGAGGGCGTGTTACTCGCCGATTATCTGATGCGCGCCGGCACAGGCGCGCGTGCGGTCTATCATCCGAGTGGCTTCGTCGCCTCGGAGGAAGAACTCGTGGCGAACGAATCCGTGGGCCTGAGCAACACAGGATATCCGGGAGGTGGCTTGAAGGGGTGCTACCGTGCGGCGGTGTATCTGCCGGCGGGCTATTGGAATGGTCTGTCAGTCCAGTTTTTTCCGGACGGTACGGTGAGCAGTGTGATGCTGCCGGCCGGATCCCGCATTAATTTCAAGGCGGATGGTAGTTTGGCGAATGTAGAGTGGTGGACGCGGGGTGATTTAAACAGCCACCAGATGACGGAAGCGGCCTTTGCCGCCGCCGTGGAGGCCGATCCGTCGCAGGGGCCTTATTTTTCCGATCCGCTCCACTATAAAACGCTCGTGTCGGAGGAGTACTGGGCGCAGGTGAGAAAATTTCAACGCGCTCGGCCGGTGCGCATCCCCCTCGAGCTGGATGATTTCGGCATGCCGCTGCCGGTCGGGCCGGCGCCCTTTGCCGACGAAAGCTATTTGAGCTACACGGTGCCCAAAGAGGCGATGCGTCGCGACACCAGTTCCAAGACGGACCTAATCCGAAGTTATTTTCTTCCCGCGACCGAGCACGCTGCGGAGATCGAGCTGGGTCATGAAGTCAGGCGCAACGACGTTATGGTCGAGCGGGTCCTCTATGCGGAGGGGCGGCTTCACGGGATCCAGCGCAAATGGCATGGCAACGGTCGACTGGCGGAGGAGTCGCCGTATAAGAATGGGGTGATGCATGGGAGATTTCGCCGTTGGACCGAGGCAGGCGAATTGATTGCCGACTATCGGATGACCGAGGGCAGCGGCCGCGAAGTGATATTTTTCCCCAACGGGGTCCTGGCGGAGGAGCAGGAGTATGTGCAGGGCTTAAAGGATGGCCCTTACAGTGGTGCTTACCCGAGCGGTGCACTGAAATATTGTGGCCGGTTTTCGCGGGATGATACACTCGGGGTCCGTTGCGAATTTTTTGAAGGCGGCGAACTCGCGCGGATCAGTTTCGCCAGCGGACCGAGCGTGCGCTTCCGGGTCGATGGCGACATCGCCAGCATTGAGTGGTTTCTAAACCATGAGCGAGTAAGCCACGATGAGTATGCCAAGGCGGCAGCGGGCGACCCGACCCTGCCGCCATTGGTTTCAAGCGCACAAAGTTACCGGGAATGGGTGCCCTTGGAGTTTCGGAAGCTATGGAAAAAATATTATCTGGCCCAACGCGCGCTGATGCCGCTCACGCTGGATGCGGGCGGGGCGCCGGTGCTGAAAGAAGAAGACTATCTAAGCTGGAGCATTCCTCGAGGGGCGAAAGACCAGGGCCCACCACGCAACGGGTCTTATTATGATCTCCCGTGGGGGGCGGAAAAAATCTCCACTTATCTCTTACCTTGGCAGGCGATGTCTCGGCGAGAAGTCGTCGGCTTCGACATCGAGTTCGCAGGACGCCAACAGATACTCATGCGCGATGGGCGGCGGCATGGCGTGCAGCGGAAATGGCACAGCAATGGCCAGTTGGCGGAGGAGTCGCCGTACCGTCGCGGGCTGATGCACGGCCGCTTTCGGCGGTGGTCGCCAGAGGGGGCGCTGATCGCCGATTATCAGATGGTCGATGGCAATGGCCGGGAAGTCATCTACCGCCTCAGCGGCTGGATCGAAAGCGAACGGGAGTACAGGGACAACCAAACGGAGGGCTTGCACTGCGACGCGTATCCGAACGGAAAATTGAGGTATTGCGGATGGACGAAGCGCGAAAGTAGTTGGAAGTTTCACGAGATCTCCTGTGAATATTATGAAAGTGGGCCGTTTCGTGCATTGTACGTCGAGGGGGGGCCGACCTTAGAATTTAAGCCCGACGGCAGCTTGGCCACGGTGAAGTGGCGGCTGGATGGGCGGGACGTAACCGAGCAGGAATTCGCGAGGTATACTGCCGATTCACGGGGAGGCGGCCCACCGTATTTCTCCGACCCGTTGAAGTACAAGGAGCTGATCCCGGAAAAATTCGCCGCAGTAAAGCGGCGTTACGATCAAGCCAGGCAAGTTAAAATACCCTTGGAGCTGGATGCGCAGGGTGTGCCGATGTTGGCAGCGGCATCACGCTGATGTTGTCTGCTTGAGGCAAAACCAGCGCGACCTTCGGTCGCAGGGGGCTCGGCCGACTTTGCGGCAGGATGCCGCAGTCACTTTGGAAAAAAAAGACCCGGCCGTGAGGCCGGGTCTTGGTGGGGGTGGGAAGTAGGACTGCGTTCTGGCGGCATCCGCTAGGCGTACCGGTAAAGGTAGGGCGCGTTATCCTTAACGCGCCGTTTAGGAGCTACGGACCCCGAAGGCGCGGCGGCTTTGGGATAAGCCGCCCTACCTCGAGGCGGCGCGGCTCAGAAGCTCGCTTCGACGGTGAAGACGATGTTGCGGCCGTAGTCGCCGGGGCCGACGGAGCCGTTGAAGGCGCCGGTGTAGCCGCGGGCGGTGAAGTAGTATTTGTCGAACACGTTGTCGACGGTGACCGAGGCTTTGAAGGGCGCGAACTTCGTGCCTTTCTGGCCGCGGTAGGTGAGGCCGGCGCTGTACACCACGTAGCTGGGGAGCTTTTCGGTGTTGAGCGTGTTGACGAACACGGAGTCGAAGAAGCGGCCGCCGAAGTTCATGTCGATGTTGTTCCAGGTGTAGGCGAGCGTGGCATTGGCGGTGAGCTTCGGGGTGTTGCCCTGGCTCTTGTCCTTGTCGAGCTCCCAGGATTTCACGAAGCGGGCCTTGGTCGGGTCCGTGGAGGTCGGATCGTAGGCGGGATTCGGGATGGGCTGGTAGTAGAGCGAGAAGGGATTGCCGGCTTCGCTGTGGGAGGCGGCGTAGGGCACGAGGATATTATCCGCGAAGATCGACTTCTGGTAGGCAAAGGCGCCGTTGATGCGCAGGCCCTTGATCGGCGTGCGCCAATCGTAGGTGAACTCAGCGCCGGTTGAATCGATGGCGCCGACGTTGCGGAACTGGGTGGCGCCCGTCACACCGGCGAGGCCGCGGGCGGCGAGCTCTTCCGTGGTGAAGGCGATGGAGAGGATGCGGTTTTCGTAGCGATTATAGAAGATCGAGAAGCTGGAGCCGAAGCTACGCGACGAGTACCGGATGCCGGCATCGTAGTTCTTGGCGGTCTCGGGCATCAGGTTTTCGTTGAAGTCGATATTCGCGATCACGCCGAGCTGCGGGGAGGCGAGGTTTTCCGCGTAGTTGGCGAAGAGCTCGACCTTGGGCGTGAGATTGTAGCTGGCGCCGAGCTGCGGGAGGAAGCTGTCCTTGTACGTGATCTGACGCTTGATCTGCTGCGAACCGAGCGGGAGCCACCAGAGATTCGTGTAGAGGATGCCGTCGGCCTCGCGCTTGATCGTGAGGGATTTGGCGGCGGCGGAAAGGGTGAGCTGGTTGTCGAAGAACTTGTGGCTTTCCTCGAGGAAGAACAGCGAGGTCTTCGTATTGAAGTTCTGCTG
Organism: Opitutaceae bacterium; assembly: GCA_965227745.1. Taxonomy (GTDB): domain Bacteria; phylum Verrucomicrobiota; class Verrucomicrobiia; order Opitutales; family Opitutaceae; genus GAS368. Next base: position 4,829,627 of record OZ245769.1, read on the forward strand.
GTAGTTGTTGAAGAGGAGCTGGTCGTAGAGGAAGTAGCCCTCGGAGTTGCCGCCGGAGAGATTATAGGTCGGGCGGATGGCGCTCTGTTGGTCGATCTCGTACCAGAAGCCGCCGGTGAGCTTATTGGCACCGGCGGTCCAGGTGACCTTGGGATTGATGCCGTAGCGGTAGCCGCCGAAATCTTCGTCGCGGCCCGTCGCGCCGGGCATGCCGGAGGTGGCGTTGGCGAGCGTGGTGGAGGTCGGGGCGATGAGTGCGTGGGCGTTGGAGAAGGCCGTGGGCGTGACGCCGGCATTCAGCGTCTCGCCGACATCCATGAAGCCGTTGCCATTGGTGTCGGTGTAGCCGACGGGGATCGCGCCCGGCGTGCCGAAGGGGACGAGGTTGCCCGCGGTGTCGCGGTAGGCCCAGCGGGGATAGATGTCGGTGCGCAGAATGCCCTTGGGATTGTTGACCGCGCTGTAGGCATTGACGATCTGCGTGCGGGCGTCGCCACGGGTGACGGCGCCGGTGCCGTAGTTGTTCTTGTCCTGATAGTAGGAGCCGACCTTGAGCGCGACGGCCTCGGTGACGGTGATATCGGCGGTGCCGCGGAGGAAGGAATCCATGCGGCCGTTGCGCCAGTATTTATAGTAGAGGTTACCGTTGGCACCGTCGCCCTGGTTGATCGTGCTATCGAGCGTGGAGATGTAGGAGAACCTGCGGCCGCGGTCGCTGTAGTCGCCGACGTTGGCGGCCTGGATGCCGGAGCGTTGGTCGAAATTGGAATAGCCGCGCGAGGCGAGGAGATTCAGATCGGAGCGGGAGGCGGCGGAGTAGAAGCCGGAGGTGAAGGCGGCCGCGCCATAGGCGGCGGAGGCGACGCCGGTCTCGAGCGCGCGATAGCGATCGTACTGGATGGAGCGGGTATCGTAATCGTCGCGATCATTCCACGTGTAGCCGAGGGTGAGGGTGGCCTTGGGGAGGCGGTAGAGGACCTTGGCCTCGATGCGCTCGCCCTCGGAATCCTTAGGGATGCCGGCGGTCTTGAACTTAATATCCGAGTGGCTGACGTAGGCGGTGAGGCCGGGGAGGATTTCGCCGAAATTGATCTTCTGGTAATTGCGGTTCAGGTCGAAGTCGCCGATGGCCTGCTTGAGCGTGATGCCCATCTCTTTGCTGGGATTGGCGCTGTAGTATTTGATGGAGCCGCCGAGCGCTTCGTACGCGGGCGTGGTGACATCGCCGGTGCCTTGGGAGACTTCGATGTTGGCGAGATTTTCGCCGTCGATGATGCGGCCCGAAGGCGAGCCGTAGCGCGTGCTATTATTGCCCATCGGCACATCGTCGACGGTGATGGCGAGACGCGTGATATCGAACGAGCGGACGCGGATGTCGTTACCGGACTCGTAGAAGCCGAACGGATCGCGGACGACGACGTTTACACCGGGGACGAAGGCGAGGAGTTTTTCCACCGTGACGCCGGGGAGCGAGATCTTGAACTCCTGCGGGGTGATGGCGTTGTTGGCGCGGGAGAGGCCCTTTTCGGAGACGAAGAACTCCATCAGTTTCACGGGTTCTTCCTTGGCGGCCTCCTTGGCTGGCTCTGGCGGGGGAGTTACCGCTTGGGCTCTGAGCACCGGGCTCAGCAGTGCGGGAGCGATTAGAATTGAAACGGCAAAGGAACGAAACTTCCCTCGCCGGGCTTGGTCCTGCCCAGTGGTGTAAGGATGCATGGTGGTTTGACTAGACACCAACTGCTTAGCAGCCCCGATACCACCGCAGGACCAAGCACCATGAATAATTGCGATAGGTTCATGGGCGATGAAGGAACCGCGCGCATACATGCGCCGCGCTCCCTCTTAATCAGACTATATAACTAGACGAAGAACGCGGCGCGGCGTTCCGAAATTATCGTAAAATTGCGCGGGCGAAAAATCGCGGGGGAATTTTGCACGCGAAACACGCTCCACCTGATAGTCTATGGCAAAGGCGCGCGCAGCGGCACACCGGCATCGACCGGGGCGCCGAAATCCGGCGTGCCATCGCTCTGCCATGTGAAGGGTTGGAGGCGCACGGTGCGCGGCCAGCCATCGGCGGCGGTGACCTTGGCGTGGTAGATGAGCCAGTCCTCGCGGCCATCGGAGGAGCAGGCGAAGCAGTTGTGCCCGACCCCGAACGTCGTCGCGGTGCTCTGAAAGGCGGGCTGCGGACGCTTCGTCCAGGCGGCGGAATTCATCGGGTCGCCGTCGGGGGCGAGGGCGAGCAGGCCGAGCTTGTAGGTGGCCTGCCACGAACCGCTGCAGGAATAGGTGAGGAAGACGCGGCCCTGATGCGTAAGGACCTGCGGGGCCTCGTTGAGCCCGCGGCCGGTGGGCTTTTCGCCGACGCGCTCCCACACGTAATCATTGTTGGCGGCGAGGCGTACCCGATTACTGGATACAGTCCAGGGATTCGACATCCGCGCGATATAGAGCCACTGCTCGTCGCGCTCATCCTGCCAGCCGGACCAGATGAGATAACGCTGGCCGCGATACTCGAGGATCGTGGCATCGATGGCCCAGCGGTTGTCGGCTTTGGTGTCGAGGTGGTCGCCGGTGTAGAGTTCGCCTTTAAAGGTGTAGGTGCCGAGCGGGTCGGCGCCGGCGGACTCGAGCACGATCATGCGGTGGTTTTCATTTTTGCCATCGTCGGCGGCCGTATAGATATACCAGCGACCATCAAGGAAATGCAGCTCCGGCGCCCAGAGCTGGCGCGAGTGCGGGCCGGTGGCGGGCGCGCGATAGACGGAGAATTTTTCGCCGAGGCTCGTGAGGCGGTCGCTGCGGTAGATCGCGATACCCCGCCCACCGTCGGCCACGGCCCAGTAGTAATGGTCGCCGTGGCGAATCACCCAGGGGTCGGCACCGGGGCCGATGGGATTGGTGAAGGTGGCCGCAGGGGGCGTGGGAGCGGCGGCGGGAGCGGTCTCGGCGGCGGAGCCGGCGCGCAGGGCGGAGAGGGCGGCGACCAGAGCGAAAAAGAGAAAAGAAAAACGAGGGAGGCGGCGGACGAGCATGAGGCGATGTGGGATTCGGAACAGGCGCGCGGGTCGCCGCAAGGGAATGTGGATATTCAGCGGCGGAATGTGCGGCGGCGGGGCTGGCGTTGCGCCGAGGGAACGAGTGGTGTTGGGTTTTGTTTTGGCCACGGATCTTCCCGTGGTTTTTGCTCCCGTTTACTCACCCCATGAAACGAATTATCGCCCTCGCTTTCCTCGTTGTGCTCACGCTGGGCCCCGGCTTGCGGGCCGCCGAGGCGGCGCGGCCTAATATTCTCTTTCTCCTGATCGATGACATGGGGTACGCGGACCTCTCGTGCTACGGGAACACGGGGGTGCAGACGAAGAACATCGACCGCCTCGCGCGCGAGGGGCTGCGCTTCACCCAGTATTATGTGGCCGCGCCGATCTGCTCGGCGTCGCGCACGGCGGCGATGACGGGGCAGTATCCGGCGCGGTGGCGCATGACCTCGTTTCTGGCGAATCGCGCGATGAACATCCGCCGCGGCATGGCGCAGTGGCTCGACCTCACGGCGCCGTCGTTAAGCCGCGAGTTGCAACGAGCCGGGTACGCGACGGGTCACTTCGGCAAGTGGCACATGGGCGGGCAGCGCGATGTGGGCGACGCCCCGCTCATCACGGAGTACGGCTACGATGCCTCGCTCACGCAATTCGAAGGGCTCGGCGACCGCATCCTCCCGCTGCTCGATGCCTTTGACGGCAAGCCGGCGAAGAAATACGCGCTCGGCTCGGACAACTTGGGGCGGGGGAATATTACCTGGCTCGACCGCTCTAAGGTGACGGCGGCGTTTGCGGGGCGCGCGCTGGATTTCATCAAGACGGCGGAGGCGAGCGGAAAGCCTTTCTATGTGAATCTCTGGCCGGACGATGTGCACTCGCCGTTTTACCCGCCGAAGGCGTTGCGCACCGATGAGGCGAAACGCGCGCTCTACAATGCGGTGACGCAGGCGATGGACGACCAACTCGGCGAGATCCTCGACTACGTGCGCAACAGCCCGAAGCTGCGCGACAACACGATCATCATCGTCGCGAGCGACAACGGCCCGGAGCCGGGCGCGGGCTCGGCAGGGAAATTTCGCGGGCACAAGGGCAACCTCTACGAGGGCGGCGTGCGCGAGCCGCTCATCGTGTGGGCGCCGGGCTTGATGGAGGCGAAGGCCAGGGGCACGACGAATGAGACGAGCGTGGTTGCGGCGGTGGATTTGTTGCCGTCCGTGCTGCAACTGGCGCGCGTAGGTGGGAGCGAGGCGGCGAAGAAATCCGATGGCCTCGACGTGAGCGCGACGTTGCTCGGGCGTGAGGCGGCGGTGCGGGCGAAGCCGCTCTTCTGGTCGCGTCCGCCGGACCGGCCGGGCCCGCCGCGCGAGCGGTTTCCGGATTTCGCGATGCGTGAGGGCGATTGGAAATTTCTGATGCGCGCGGATGGCTCGGCGATGCAGCTTTATCATCTCGCGGCGGATGGGGCGGAGACGACGAATCTCGCGGGGAAGGAAAAGGATCGGGCGGAAAAGATGAAGGCGGCGGTGGTGGCCTGGCGCGCGACGCTGCCGGAGGTCACGCTGCTCAATGATGATGGCGGCGCGACGGCGAAGGAATCGCCGTAGGAGAGAAAGGTGGACAGCGATCTCCGAGCGCTTCTGATGCGGGGGCGAGCGTCGTTGCGATTTTCTTGTTCGCCCCCGACGGCGCCCGGAGGTCGCCGTCCACCTCCGACTGGCGGTGGTTAATCGAGCAGCCCATGGCCGGGGTGCAGCCGTTCGAACACGTTGCAAGCTAAGGCGTGCAACCGAAGGGGCTCGTGGGGCGTAAGATTGGGCGGGTGACCCGGCTTCGGCTTGCCGTGGGCGGCGCCTGACCATTAATTCTCCCTTCTTGTGATTACCCCATCTCACGCTTGTTTCGCCGTGCGTCGTTCGCGAGCCGGTCTGTCTCACCTCGGTAAAGTCTTCGCCCTGCTCGGCTTCGCGGCGGTGGCGAGTGTGGCGGGCGCGGCGCAGGCCGAGACGCCGACCAAGGAGGTCACGCTCACCAAGTGGTCGGGCGAGATCAATGTGCCGGACCCGGTGTCGGTCGCGGTCGATCCGCAGGGGCGCGTGTATGTAACGGCGACGACGCGGCGCAAGGTCGCGGACCTCGATATCCGTGAATTTACCAACTGGGTGCCGAACGACGTGGGCTTTGCGAGTGTCGATGACAAGGCGGCGTTTTATCGCGACGTGCTCGCACCCGGCAAGATGCGCACGCCGAAGGGCTCGCTTGCGGATCACAACAAGGATGGGTCGATCGATTGGAAGGATCTCACGGTGCACACGGAGCGCATTTACCAGATGCGCGACACGGACGGCGATGGGTTCGCGGACAAGATCACGGTCTTCGCGGAAGGGTTTAATACGGAGGTCACGGGTATCGCGGCGGGCGTGATGTATCACGACGGCTGGGTGTATGCGACGATCGCGCCGGACCTGTGGCGCTTCAAAGATACGAACGACGATGGCGTGGCGGATATCCGCGAGATCGTGGTGCACGGCTTCGGCATTCACATCGCGTATGCAGGGCACGACATGCACGGCCTGAGCGTGGGCCCCGACGGGCGCATCTATTGGAGCATCGGCGACAAGGGCGTGAACGTCACCTCGCGCGAGGGAAAGAAATTTGTCTATTCCAACGAAGGCTGCGTGATGCGCGTGGAGCCGGATGGCAGCGGCTTCGAGGTGTACGCGCATGGCGTGCGCAATCCGCAGGAGCCGGCTTTCGACAACTACGGCGATCTCTTCGACGTGGACAACGACGCGGACCAGAAGGGTGAGCGCGAGCGCTTCATCCGCATCATGGAGCTGAGCGACAGCGGCTGGCGCTGTAACTATCAGTACATGGCGATGGACAGCCCCTGGATGCGCGAAGGCCTGTGGAAGCCGCAGTTTGAGGGGCAGCCGGCGTATCTGTTGCCGCCGCTGCTGAGCTACTCGGATGGCCCGGCGGGTTTCAAGTTTGACCCCGGCACCGCGCTCAGCCCGGAGCAGCGCGGGATGTTTTTCCTCAACGAATTTCCCAAGGGCACGCTGCGCGGCTTTCGCGCGGAGCGGGTCGGCGCGAGCTTCAAGATGGTCGATGCGCGCATCCTGAATGCGGGCATCATGGGCATCGGGTTTGCGTGGCACCCGGATGGCTCGCTCTTCCTCGCGGACTGGATCGGCGGCTATCCGCTCGATGGGCTCGGCGCGGTGTGGCGCGTGGATGTGCCCGGCGCGGCGAAGCGCCCGGAGCGCGTCGAGACGCTGGCGCTGCTCAAGGCCGGTTTCGAGAAGAGCCCGGACGCGGAGCTCGTCACGCGCCTCGGCCATGCCGACCAACGCGTGCGCCAAGGCGCGCAGCTCGAGCTCGCGAAGCGCGGGCGCGGCGAAGTCCTCCTCGGGGTGGCGCTGGATACCAAAGCCGCGCAGCTCGCGCGCATCCATGCGATCTGGGGCTATGGTCAACTCCTGCGCCGCGGCGCGGCGGAGGCGGCCAAGGTGTTGCCCCTGCTGGCGGATGCCGATGCCGAGCTGCACGCGCAGACGGCGAAGATTTTGGGCGACGCGCCGAAGGCGGCGGCGGGCGTGGCGGATAAATTGATCGCGCTCCTGACCGATGCCGCGCCGCGCGCGCGCCTCCAGACGGCGATCGCGCTCGGCAAGCTCGGTGTGCCCGGCGCGGTCAACGCGCTGTTTGCAGCGGCGGAAAAAGAAGGCGCCGATCCCGTGATGCGGACGGCCATCGTGACGGGCCTCGTGGGCTGCGCGACGGCGGAGCAGTTGACCGCGAAGAAATCGGACCCCTCGATCCATGTGCGCCTCGCGGCGGTGGTGGCGCTGCGCCGTCAGGCCGCGCCGGCGGTGACGGCGTTTTTGGCCGATGCGAATGAGGCGGTGGTGGATGAGGCGGCGCACGCCATCCACGACGATCTATCGATCCCCGCGGCGCTGCCCGCGCTGTCGGAATTGGCGGGCAAGGAATTCAAGAGCGAGCCGCTGACGCGCCGCATCTTGAATGCGAATCTGCGCCTCGGTACGCCCGAGGCGGCGGGCCGGCTGCTGGCCTTTGCGCTCGATGAGAAGCGCGCGAAGGAGATGCGGCAGGAAGCGCTGATCAGCCTCAAGGTGTGGAACCAGCCGCCGCCGCTCGACCGCGTGGATGGCCGCGCGCGGAAATTTCAAAACGCCCCGATCCGCGATGTGCTGGAGACGCGCCTCGACGCGCTGCTCGGCCTGACCGATCCCGCGCTCAAGACCCTCGCAATCGAAATCATGATCGCGCACACGCTGCGCGCGGCAGCGCCGCAGATCGCGGGCATCGTGAGCGACACGAAGGCGGCCGGCGCGCTGCGGGCGCAGGCCCTGCGCCTGCTCGCGAGCCAGCACAAGACCAGCCCGGTCTTTACGGCCACGCTCGACGCGGCGCTCGTGCCCGCGGCGCCGGCGTCGCTGCACATGGCGGCGATGGAGCTGCTGTTGCCGGGCCGCGCGGACAAGCTCGCCACCGAGGCGCAGACCACGCTCGCGAGCCGCACCGTGCCGGAGAAGCAACACGCGCTCGCGCAGCTCGCCGTCGCGGCCAGCCCGGCGACCGATGCGGTGCTCGAGGCGCAGGCGGCGTTGTTGCTGGAGGGGAAGTGTCCGCCGGTGTTGCAGCTCGACGTGATCGAGGCCCTGCGCGCGCGCAGTGCGGCGAGCCCGGCGCTCGCGGCGCGGTTGAAGGCCTTTACCGCGTCGCCGGCGGCGGCGGGGCAGAAAGAATTACTCGAAGGCGGCAGCATCGCCGCCGGGCAGGACATCGTGAGCAATCATCTCGCGGCCAACTGCATGGCGTGCCACTCGATCACCGCCAGCGGCGGCAGCGAAGTCGGCCCGAATCTCCGCGCCGTGGGCACGCGCGGCGACCGCGCTTACCTGTTGGAATCACTGCTGGTGCCGGCGGCGAAGATCGCGACCGGCTACGGCATGGTGGGGCTGACCTTGAAAGACACGTCGGCCGTCACGGGCACGCTCGCGAAGGAAACCGAGACCGAGGTGACGGTGCGGCTCTTTGACGGCACGATGCGCAAGGTGCCGCGCACGGAGATCGTCCATCAGACCCCGCCGGTTTCGATCATGCCGCCGATGGGCGATATTTTGCAGCCGCGGGAAATTCGCGACGTGGTCGCGTATCTCGCGAGCATGAAGGGTGGCCGCGCGCCGGTGGTGGAGGCGGAGCATTGAGATGCTGGCGGGGGCGTGCGGCGCTGACGTTGAGAGTTGAGGGATGAGAGTTGAGAGTGGAAGGCCCCGGAGCTGGAAGCTGAGAGGGCGCGGAGCTGAGCGCTTAGAGCCGAGAGCAGGAGGCGGCGGGATGGAGATGTGGGAGGGGCTTTACGCCCCGACGGATTGCGAACGCTGAAGGAGTCGGGGCGTAAAGCCCCTCCCACAGTTCCGATCCTCGGGTCGGAGAGCGCCCACGGTTTTTGCGGGGGCGTGCGGCCTGCGTTGCTGTGAGCTTGACCGGCGGGGCGTGGCGGGGCGAAGCTCCGGTTGCGCCAATGCGGGCGTAGTTTAGTGGTAAAACTCCAGTTTTCCAAACTGGCCTCGAGGGTTCGATTCCCTCCGCCCGCTCCAAGTTATATCCGGCTATCGGTGATAGCCTGTACCGCTTGACGAGGTTATGAACCTCAATAATGGGCTCGCTCATACGACGTCGACGAGGCTCGCCACACCGTCGAAAACGCCCCCACGTAAAGCGCTTCCGCCGCATCGGCACCCGCTACGACAAAATCGCTGGCCAACTTTCCTCGGCTTCCTTCGCCTCGTGGCTTCTCTAGATCGGCTTCTTTCAGAGATATGAAGACGCACGTTTATAAGTTCAATTTGCAGAGAACTATTTGTCTTGCTTGAGGGACCGTCGAAACAAAGGTTCCCCCGTGAGCTACCGCATTCAGCGGCAGCGTAAATCCTAATATCCCATGTCTGACTATATCGTAATCGGCGACGCCTTTCATTTTAACGACGTTCAAAAACTCGAGAGCGACTTCAATAATGAGCTTTGCTATACAATCCCAGAGGGCATCCGGCTGGCGGTCAGTGAAAATCCGTCGGACAAAATCCCTCTCCTCGTCACAGTAAGTGTCGCGGGATTCACAATTGGAAATCCAGGTGACGTAGTTCGCGCAAGGGCTGTAGGAGCCAAGGTTGATGGAGACCAGAGGAGGATTCGGATCCAAACTTCATCGGATGCGTCAGGAGTAGCCAAGATTACTCATCTTGCATTTAGCGGCGTTTGTAGAACAACTGTACGATGAGAGGATTTCGATCCTCCCAGAGCTGATTTGTTGTAAGTCTCGATTGGGCCGCGCACTCGGCCCTCTCCTGCATTTCCACGCTCATAAGCCCACCCAGCGGAAGAGGGCGGAAGCTGACGGCTCTTGGTTCACGATTGAGACTTGATGCCACATAATAGCGGCTTGGGGAAAAGTACGGCTGTTGAAATTTTCAACCACCGGATCGGATCTTTCGGTTTGTCCAAATGACGCCTGCGCAAAAAGCACTCGTGCAAGGACTGATTATCTCGCCGCCGCTCGGAGCCGAAAAGATATCTGACGGAGATTTTGTGGGCCATTTCCGGAAGCTTTGGAATTCGGAAAGTTGTCGACACGGCTATTGACTAGATGCGTGCAGGAAAAGAACGCCGAAGACTTGGGTTCGGCTATCACTATAGGATTCACTTACGCCTTCGCTGATGATCAGACGTCGGTGCTTTGCCAGTTGATCACGGCGGAATGGCATTTCTCTCATGAGGACGTGGTCTCAGCTTTGCAGGATCTTCGTGCTGGTGATCCGGAAGTCGTTGAGGCGCTGTTTCAGGCTACCCAGTGGGTGCCGCCGTATTTGGACTTCGATGAGAGCCGCGCCTTGGCTAGCAAAGCGATCTGGGTGCTTGGCAAAATGCCAGGAATTGAATCCGAGAATGCTTTGCTGCGCCTCACGAAATCAAGTGATGCGCTCCTTCGAAACGGGGCGCATTATCAGCTGCAGCGGAGAAGATCTTAGCCGATGTCTCCAGCGGCCATTCATCGCCGAATTGTATCTATTATTTGGATACGGGCTACTTTTTCCGCAGCCGCGCCTGAAGGAACGCCAGCACGGCGGCTTCGGCGGGTTGGAGGCCGGTGATGTGGTCGCGGAGGGCGGCTTCGGTGCGTTTTTGGAGGAGGCGGACGGTTTCGCCGTTGAGGTAGCTTTCCATGACGGCGGGGTGGATGTAGCACTTGCGGCAGATGGTGGGGGTGTTGCCGAGGCGGCGGGCGACGCGTTCGATGGCGGCGACGAGGTTGCGCTTAGCCTGGGCGTGGCTGTCGAATTTTTCGAATTCGTGGAGGGCCATGGCGGCGAGGACGGTGCCGGCCCAGGTGCGGAAATCCTTGGCGGAAAATTCTTCGCCGGCGATTTCCTGGAGGTAGGCGTTGACGTCGGTGGAGGTGACGAGGTGCTGCGCGCCGGTGTCGTCGAGGTATTGGAAGAGTTCCTGGCCGGGGAGGTCCTGGGTTTTGCGGACGATGCGGGCTAATTGCGGGTCGGCGAGGTCGATTTCGTGGTGTTTGCGGGATTTGCCGAGAAAGGTGAAGTGGAGCACGCCGCCGCGGATGGTGACATTGCGGTCGCGCATGGTGGTGAGGCCGACGGAGCGGTTGGTGCGGAAGTATTCTTCGTTGCCGACGCGGATGAGGGTGGTCTCGAGGAGGCGGACCATCGCGGCGAGGACTTTTTCGCGGCCGAGGCCGGGGCGGCGGAGATCGCGGGCGACGCGGCGGCGGATGCGGGGGAGGGCGCGGCCAAAGGCGACGGTGCGGGAGAATTTGGCGTCGTCGCGGGTGCTGCGCCAATCGGCGTGGTAACGGTACTGTTTGCGCGCGCGGGCGTCGCGGCCGGTGGCTTGGAGGTGGCCGTGGGCGGTGGGGCAGATCCACACTTCGGTCCAGGCCGGGGGGATGGCGAGGTGGCGGATGCGGGCAAGGGTGGCGGGGTCTCGGACGCGGCGGCCTTGGGCGTCGCGGTAAGCGGGTTGGGCGGGGGTTTTCGCGGCAATGCCGTGTCGAGTCAGGCCTGGGGTGGTATCGGTGACCCAGTGCAGGCCGGCGGCTTTGGCGTGGGCCTTGGCCTCGGGGTCGGGCGTCGCGACGGTCGGGGGACGAGAGGCGACGAGCGGGCGCGAACGCGGGCGGGATTGGGCCAAAGCGGAGGGGGAAGAACGGGAGGCCATCGGGGAGAGGGGATGGGGCGCGGACGCAACGCGGGGCAGGGGAAAAGTGCGGGACTGGTGCGCGCGGCCCATGAGTAGTCTGCAGGCGGGGGGCGGTTCCCGAGGGGCAGGTGTTTCGGGGTGGGGGACTTGCGCGGCGGGAGCGAAAGACGGGAGGGAAGGTGGGCGGAGGCGTGGTCGGCGAACGAGGGTGGCGAACGGAGGGGCGGAAGGGTAGGTGGTGGGCGAGCGAAGGAGGCGCGGAAGAGAGGGCCCGGAAAGGAGGCGCGGAAGGGTTTCGCGCTGCGGTTATCAGGGGGGAGGGTACGTGTTTCTCACCGGGTTTTTACGAGGTGCTACCTGCAAATGGGATTGCGAGTGGGGAGGGGGGGCATTTGGCTCACGCTATGGCATTGATTTCCTCAGCGACCTCCGGGCAGGCCCAGCCCGCACGCCTCGACGCCGGCGGTAAAAAGGGCGCGAACGTCAAGGCCGCGCAGGCGCTGGCCAAGCAGAAGGCCCTCGAAAAGAAGTCGAAGAACTACAAGCTCCCGATGGGCGAGCTCGCGCTTTTTACGCAGCAGATCGCCTCCCTCCTCGCGGCCGGCCTCCCGCTGGTGCAATGCCTTGAGGCGCTGCAAGATCAGACGGAAGATCCGTGTTTCCGCATCGTGATTCGCGATGTGCGCGCGGAAATCTCGCAGGGTAATTCGTTTTCGGCGGCGGTGAAGAAATTCCCCAAATCGTTCAACACCCTGTTCGTCTCGATGGTCGAGGCCGGTGAAGCGAGCGGTGGTCTCGCGGAAATCTTGGGCAAGGTGGCGGGTTACTTCGAGTCGACCGTCAAGCTGACCAAGAAAGTGAAGTCGGCGATGACGTACCCGATCGCGGTCATCGGTCTCGCGATCGCGCTCGTCAACGTGCTGCTGATCTTCGTCATCCCGGTGTTTGCCGCGATGTTCAAGGACTTCGGCGCCAAGCTCCCCGCGCCCACGCAGTTCCTAATCGATCTCTCGAATTTCATGCGCGACTGGTGGTGGGCGATCGGCCTCGGGGTGTTTGGCGGCTACAAGGGGTTGAGCAAATTCATCGCGACGCCGAACGGCCGCCGCACGAAGGACCAGTTCCTCGTGAAGGCGCCGATCTTCGGCAACCTGATCCACAAGATCGCGCTGTCCCGTTTCTGCCGCACGTATGCGACGCTGATCCGTTCCGGCGTGCCCATTTTGCGCACGCTCGAGATCGTGGCGGCGGCGAGCAATAAGTGCCAGATCGAGGATGCGTGCGAAGAGATCGCGAAGCACGTCAGCCAAGGTGGCCAAGTCTCCGAAGTGCTGGCCTCCAACGAGTTCTTCCCGCCGATGATGAAGCACATGGTCAAGGCGGGTGAATCGACCGGTAACGTCGACGGCATGATGAACAAGATCGCCGACTTTTACGACGTGGAGTGCGAGGCGACTGTCGCCGCGCTCACCTCGCTGATCGAGCCGATGCTCATCGTCTTCCTCGGCGTCGTCGTCGGCGGTATCGTCATGGCGATGTTCCTCCCGATCTTCCAACTCGGTGCGGTGGCCGGTGGTTTGTAACTGGGTGTTGAATACGCTTATTTGACATTGCGCGACGTTCTCGGGAACGTCGTCGCCCTTTCGTCACCGCCCATGCCATCCGTTCTCATTGTCGACGACCTCGTGTCCATTCACGAGATGCTCGACGCCGTCATCCAACCCACGGGGTTTTCGACCTCGTTTGCGACCGACGGCGAAAAGGGGCTCGCGCGCTACAAGGCCGACAAGTTCGACCTCGTGCTGGCGGATATCGACATGAAGCCGATGGACGGCATCACGTTGCTGAAGCAGCTCAAGCAGTACGATCCCAGCGCCGTCGTCATCATCATGACGGCCTATGCCTCGACCGAGAGCGCCGTGCAGGCGCTGAAGTACGGGGCGTTTGATTACCTCCAGAAGCCTTTCCGCGTCGATGAACTGATCGCCACGCTGCGCCGCGGCTTGGAGTTTCGCCAGTTTCAGGCGGAGCGCGCCGCGTCGGCCTCGTCCCCGGGGGCGAAGGCTGCGGACATCGAGGGCCGCCTCATCGGCAAGAGCGCGCGCCTCGGCAAACTCATCACGCAGATCAAGAAGCTCGCGACCGTCCGCTCCCCGGTGCTGCTCACGGGCGAAGCGGGCGCGGGCAAGGGGATGGTGGCCGAGATCTTACACGCGGCGGGCGGCGGGCCGGATTCGGCGTTCGTGCGCATCGATTGCGCGCTGAGCACCGAGGCGAATTTCCGCGACGGCCTGATCGGGCAAAATGGCGAGGGTGGCGCGTGGGTGAAGCAGGCCCGCGGCGGCACCCTCCTGCTCGAGCGTCTGGAGTGCCTCGCCTTTGGCGTGCAGAAGGAACTCGTCAGCGTGCTGCGCAACACCGCGCACGGCTTCCGCCTCGTCTGTACGACGACCAGCGACCTCGAGGCCTTGGTGGACGAAGGCAAGTTTCACGACGAACTTTTCTACCGCGTGGCCTCGCTGCCCGTGCAATTGCCGGCCCTGCGCGAGCGCGCGGAGGATGTGCCGTTGCTCGTGAAGCACTACGCCTCGCGCGCGACCAACCCGCATTTTGACGCGAAGCTCATCGAGTTTAGCGCCGACGCGCTGGCGGTGATGGCGGCCTACCACTGGCCGGGCAATCTCACCGAACTCGAGCAGGTGGTCTCAAAGATCGCCGCCACGAGCGAGACGCGCGTGGTGACCTCCGCCCAGCTCCCGCTGCGCCTCCGCGAATTGAAGCACTGGCCCACGCTCACCGAATATCTCGCTGGGCAGGAAAAGCAGTACATCGATCACGTTCTCGCCGCCTCGAAGGGTGACAAGGCCGCTGCGGCCAAGGTGCTCGGGATCGACGTGGCGCGGCTGAAGTAAGGGAGCGAAACGCGAGAGCGTTCGCTGCCTCACGGGAAGTCGGCAAGAGGGGAGGGCGCTGCTTCGGTCGTTGAGCAGAGCACCGTAGTCCTTCGCTACACGATGGCGCGGAGGCCCGGAATGCGGCGCGCCACATCGGCGACGACATAGCTTGCGATCAGGCCGGTGACGGTGAGGAGCGCAGCGAGGAGATAAGGGTTGGGCGGAAACGAGCGATAGAGCATGGTCAGGGCGACAAGGAGGGGCGCGTGAAAAACATAGACGCCGAACGAGCGCTCAGAGAGCCAGCGCAGGAAGGGCGTTTCGAAATTCAGCTTGGCGGAAAAGAGCGCGAGGAGGCCAAGCGAGAGGCCGACACCCGCGAGCTGCTCCCACAGCGCGAGCGCGAGGGCTTGCCAGTGCCAGCCACCAAAAAAGAATTCGAGGGGCTGGCCGCCACGCGTGCCGAGAACCATAATCGTCAGCTGCAAGATCGGTCCGCCGACGAGGGCAAGCCACCCGGCCCTACGCGCGAGCCGTGAGCGGGCGAGCGGCAGCAGCCAGCCGTGACGCGAGGCGTGCAGGCCGGCAAGAAAGAATGCGATATATTGGGCGAAGAAGCACAGCTGCAGGTTCAGGATGTTCGTGCCGATGGGCTGCAGGAGGCGAATGGAGAAAGTGGCGAAGCCCAGCACTAGGCCGAGAAGCACAATAGAACGAGCGGTTGGAATTGAAGCCGAAGCAGGCGACGTCGCGGCACTGGGGGCAGGCGAGACGGCGTGGCGCGCGGCTAGGAGGAGCGAGAAGATCAGCAGGGCCACGGCAAACCAGAGGGGACCGCTTGAGCCGAGAAAGCGCCCGGTACCGAGGTAGCGCACGAAATACCAGTGAGCCGGCGAACCGAAGTCGGCGTGCCAGGGATTCAAGCCCAGCAAAATAAAGGGATGAATCACCAACATGTAGAATAGCGCGGGCAGGCCGAGGCGCACGAGCCGCTCCCTTGCGAACGCCCCTGCACCGCGGCGGGCCAGCGAACTCGCGGCAAAGTAGCCGGACACGAAGAAAAGGAGGCCCATGAAGAAAGATTGCAGATGGCCCTGCCACACGATGAAAGGAACCTTGACCGGCAACGTCGGCTCGTGGTCGCTCATGTAATACCAGTCGCCCACATGGCTGTAGGTGACGCAGGCATGCATGTTGACCACGAGCAGGATCACAAACGTGCGCAGGTGATCGATCCAAGGGAGCCGGGCGGAAGCGGAAGGCGGCATGGAGTGGGGCGGGCATTCCCAATAAATCGGCGACCCGGGGGATTTCCAACCCTGGAGTGGCCGAGGCCGACCTTCGGCGGGTAGGACATTCGTGACACGGGAAGGCCGCTTTCCCGCTTGCCGCGCGTTTCGGCGCTCTCAACTCTCAGCGAAATCTACGCTCATGCCTAAACGCACTGACTTGAAGTCCATCCTCATCATCGGCGCCGGCCCGATCGTCATCGGCCAAGCGTGCGAGTTCGACTACTCCGGCACGCAGGCGTGCAAGGCGCTCAAGGAAGAGGGCTACCGCGTCATTCTCATCAACTCCAATCCGGCCACGATCATGACCGACCCGGAGTTCGCCGATGTCACCTACATCGAGCCGCTCACCGTCGGCATGGTGGAGAAGATCATCATCGCGGAGCGTCCCTCCGCGCTGCTGCCGACGCTCGGCGGCCAGACCGCGCTGAATCTCTCGATGGAGCTGCACAAGGCGGGCATCCTCGAGAAGTACGGCGTCGAGATGATTGGCGCGAAGCCCGAGGCGATCACGAAGGGTGAGGACCGCGAAATCTTCAAGCAGTGCATGCTCAAGATCGGCCTCGACGTCGCGAAGTCGCGCACCGTGAAGACCATGCAGGAAGCGCGCGATGCGGCGGATTTCCTCGGGGCGTATCCGCTCATCATCCGCCCGTCCTTCACGCTCGGCGGCTCCGGTGGCGGTATCGCTTACAACAAGGAAGAATTCGAGCGCATCTGCGCCAACGGTCTCGATCTCTCGCCGGTGCACGAGGTGCTCGTCGAAGAGTGTCTCCTCGGCTGGAAGGAATACGAGATGGAGGTCATGCGTGACCACAAGGACCAATGCGTGGTCATCTGCTCCATCGAGAATTTTGACCCGATGGGCGTCCACACGGGCGACTCCATCACGGTCGCGCCGGCGATGACCCTCTCCGACAAGGAATACCAGACGATGCGCGATGCGTCGTTTGCCGTCATCCGCGAGATCGGTGTCGAGACGGGCGGCTCCAACATCCAGTTCTCCATTGATCCCGACACCGGCCGCCAGGTGGTGATCGAGATGAATCCCCGCGTATCGCGCAGCTCCGCTCTGGCGTCGAAGGCGACGGGGTTCCCCATCGCCAAGATCGCGGCCAAGCTCGCCGTCGGCTACACGCTCGACGAGCTGCGCAACGACATCACGCGCCTCACGCCTGCGAGCTTCGAGCCCACCATCGACTACGTGGTGACGAAGATCCCGCGCTTCACCTTCGAGAAATTCCCGGATGCGGATGCGACGCTGACCTCGGCGATGAAGTCCGTCGGAGAGGCGATGGCCATCGGCCGTACCTTCAAGGAATCGATGCAGAAGTGCCTGCGCTCACTCGAGACGGGCGCCCGCGGCTTCGGCGGCGGTGGCAAGCACGGCCACGACGAGCCCGTCGAGGAGAAGATCATCAACGCGAAGCTCGGCACGCCGAATGCGGAGCGGGTTTACTTCATCCGCCACGCGTTCAAGGCCGGTTACTCCGTGGATCGCATCTTCGACATCACGAAGATCGACCGCTGGTTCCTCACGCAGCTCCACCAGATTTTCGAGATGGAGCAGGAACTCGCGAAGCAGACGCTCGCGAGCGTCGATACCCTCGCGTTCCGCCGCGCGAAGCAGTTTGGGTTCTCCGACGCGCAGCTCGCGCACATCTTCAAGAGCGACCTCATCACGGTGCGCGCCGAGCGCAAGAAGCGCGGCGTCAACACCACCTACCGCCTCGTCGATACCTGCGCCGCGGAGTTTGAGGCCTTCACGCCCTACTACTACTCGAGCTACGGCGACGAGAACGAGGTGATGAAGCCGAGCGGCAAGAAAAAGATCATGATCCTCGGCGGCGGTCCCAACCGCATCGGCCAGGGCATCGAGTTCGACTACTGCTGCGTGCACGCGAGCTTCGCGCTCCGCGAGCTGGGCTACGAGAGCGTGATGGTGAACTCGAATCCCGAGACCGTCTCGACCGATTACGACACCTCCGACCGCCTCTACTTCGAGCCGCTCACGCTCGAGGACGTGCTCGAAATCTATCAGCAGGAAAAGTGCGACGGCGTGATCGTGCAGTTCGGCGGCCAGACACCGCTCAATCTCGCGACCGCGCTGAAGAAGAATGGAGTCAACGTCATCGGCACCTCGCCGGAGAGCATCGAGCTCGCCGAAGACCGGAAACAGTTCTCCGCCATCCTCGACAAGACCGGCCTCATGTCGCCCGCCAATCGCACCGCGATGAACGAGGCCGACGCGCTCAAGGCCGCCCACGAAATCGGTTTCCCGGTGCTGCTCCGCCCCTCGTTCGTGCTCGGTGGCCGCGGCATGTTCATCGTCTACAGCGAGGAAGAATTCCGCAACGTCGTGCGCCAAGCCTTTGACGTGATGCCGGACAAGCCGGTGCTCATCGACAAGTTCCTCGAGGATGCGATCGAGCTGGATGTCGACTGCATCAGCGACGGCGAGACCTCTGTCATCGGCGGGATGCTCGAGCACATCGAGTTTGCCGGCGTCCACTCCGGCGATGCCGCGATGGTGATGCCGCCGCACACGCTGCCCGCCTCGATGTTGAACACCGTGCGCAAGGCCACCCACGAACTCGCCCGCGAGCTCAAGGTGATCGGCCTGATGAACGTGCAGTTCGCGATCAAGGACAACCAACTCTACGTCCTCGAAGTGAATCCGCGCGCCTCGCGCACCGTGCCGTTTGTGGCCAAGGCCATCGGCGTGCCGATGGCGAAGCTCGCGGCCAAGGTCATGACCGGCATGAAGCTGAAGGACCTCGGCTTCACCCAGGAGCAGACCCCGAAGCACTGGTGCGTGAAGGAAGCGGTGTTCCCGTTCGTGCGCTTCCCCGGCTCCACCATCGCGCTCGGCCCCGAGATGCGCTCCACTGGCGAAGTCATGGGCATCGACGACGACCTCGGCGTGGCGTTTGCCAAAGCCCAGGCCGCCGCCAAGCCCGGCCTGCCGACCAAGGGCAACGTGTTCCTCTCCGTCAAAGACTCTGACAAGTCCCGCGCCGTCGAAATCGCGAAGAGCCTCGAGTCGCTCGGCTTCACCATTTCCTCGACGAGCGGCACTGCCGACACCCTCGCCGCCGCTGGCGTGAAGGTGAAGAAGCTCGCCAAGATCCAGGAAGGCCGCCCCAACGCGGTCGACTTGATCAAGAACGGCCAGATCCAAATGGTGATCAACACGCCCGGCGGCATGATCCCGCGCCGCGACGAAAACGCCATCCGCTCGGCCGCCTACGCCCATAACATCTGCATCATGACGACGATCACCGGCGCCTCCGCCGCGATCGAAGGCATCCGCGCGCTGAAGGAAAAGCACGTGGGCGTCCGCCCGATCCAGAAGTACAAGGGCAACGTGAAGCTGGTGGGGTGAGCGAGCATTGAGGTAGGGCGGATTATCCTTAATCCGCCGCCTCAGCGGTTTCGCATCTCCTGAACGGCGCGTTAAGGATAACGCGCCCTGCCTTTCCAAGCCGGTCGCGAAAGCGTCCGGCTTTTTTGTGTCAACGGCTTGCGCACGCGGGCGGGTTTGGCGACGATAGGGGCGATGCAAGCGATCCGAATTCACGAAACGGGCGGGGCGGAAAAGATGAAATTGGATGAGGTGGCCGCGCCGACTCCCGGGGCCGGCGAGCTCCTCGTCAAGGTGGAGGCCGCGGGTATCAATTTTATCGATACGTACCAGCGCAGCGGCCTCTACGCCGTGAAGCTGCCGTATACGCTCGGCATGGAAGCGGCGGGCGTGGTGACGGCCGTCGGCGCAGGCGTGACGCAATTTGCCGTCGGCGATCGCGTGGCCAGCGCGCGCACGGTGGGCGCGTATGCGCAGCAGGCGATCATGCCGGCCTCGCACACGGTGAAGCTCCCGGCGGGCGTGACGACGCGCGATGCGGCGGCCCTCATGCTGCAGGGCATGACGGCGCATTATCTGGCCTGTGACACCTTTCCGCTGAAGCCGGGTGACACCGCGCTCGTGCATGCCGGCGCGGGCGGCGTGGGCTTGATCCTCACGCAGATCGCGAAGATGCGCGGCGCGCGCGTGCTCACGACCGTGGGCACCGAGGAAAAAGCGGAGCTCTCGCGTGCGGCGGGCGCGGACGAGGTGTGCCTCTACACGCGCGACAAGTTTCCCGAGGCGGTGAAGCGGTTCACCGACGGCAAGGGCGTGGACGTCGTGTACGACTCCATCGGCAAGGACACCTTTGAAGACAGCCTCTCGTGCCTGCGCCCGCGCGGAATGTTTGTGACCTTTGGCAATTCCAGCGGGCCGGTGCCGCCGTTTTCCCCGCTGATCCTATCGCAAAAGGGTTCCTTGTTCATGACCCGCCCGACGCTCACGCACTACACCCTGACGACCGCCGAGCTGAATGCGCGCGCGGGCGATCTCTTTGGCTGGGTCGCGGCGGGCAAGCTCAAGGTGCGCGTGGGCGCGACCTTTCCGCTGGCGCAGGCGGCGGACGCGCATCGCGCGCTCGAGGGGCGCGCGACGACGGGCAAGGTGCTGCTGCTGACGTAGGGGGAAGTTGAGAGTTGAGAGATGAGGGTTGAGAGACGGAAGCGCGTCACCTTCGGGCTGGAGTGACGGGCGATTTTACGGTTGGGTGATCCTCTTTCTGTCATGACACCCACCCTCATCGCTCTCCTGCATGGTCCTGATCAGCCCGGCCTCGTCGCGCGGGTGTCGGGATGGATTTTTGCGCGTGGCGGAAATATCCTGCACGCGGACCAGCATCGCGATATGGAGGCGGGGGTGTTTTTTCAGCGCATCGAGTGGGTGCCGACGGGCGCGGCGGGTGTAGCCGAGCGCGAGGCGGCAGATTTTTTGGCGTTTGGCGCCTCGCTCGGGATGCAGGCCCGGGTGGCCATCTCGACGCAGCGGCCGCGCGTGGCGGTGTTTGTCTCGAAGGCGGATCATTGTTTCCACGACTTGATTTTGCGGTGGAAGGCGGGGGATTTTAACTGCGAGCTCGCGGCCGTCGTGAGCAATCACACCGATCTCGCGGAGGTGGCGCGCGGTTACGGGCTGGCGTTTCACCACATCCCGGTGACGGCGGAGACCAAGGCGGCGGCGGAGGCGCGACAGATCGCGCTGCTGAAGGACCTGGGCGTAGAGCTCGTGGTTCTCGCGCGCTACATGCAGGTGCTCTCGGCGGATTTTCTGACAGCGTTTGGGCGGCCGGTGATCAATATTCACCACTCATTCCTCCCGGCCTTTGCCGGCGGACGTCCGTACCATCAGGCGCACACGCGCGGCGTGAAGCTCATCGGCGCGACGGCCCACTACGCTACGCGCGATCTCGATGAAGGCCCGATCATTCATCAGGACGTCGCGCGGGTCACGCATCGCCATGGCGTCGAGGATCTCGTGCGCAAGGGCCGCGACCTCGAGCGCTCCGTGCTCGCCCAAGCCGTGCGCTGGCACCTCGAGAGCCGCGTGCTGGTGTATGGGAATAAGACGGTGGTGTTTGATTAAAAGCTTAGAGCTGAGAGGCTAGAGCTGAGAGCCAGAGACGGATTCTGATGTGGGGTGTGGGGGCGTTAGTTAGTTCTGTGGGATGGGTGATCGACTCTGGCTCTAGACTCTCAGCTCTAAGCTCTTAGCCCCCTTCGCAACTGAGGTGTGGACAGCCGTCCTGAGTTTTGTTTCGGTTACCGGTTCCAAATCCCATTTCCTCGCGCATGACCTCGCCCGCCACTCCGTCCTCTCCCAAACCCGCCGCTGACGACCGCAAGCTCGTCTCGGTCGACGAGAACTACATCGCGCCCACTTTCGAGGACAAGCTTCACATCTTCTGGAAGAATAACGGCAAGGCCGTGCTCGCGCTCTGCGTCGTCGTGCTGCTCGGCATCGTCGCCTACGGTGCATATGGCGCCATGCAGCGCAGCAAGGAACTCGACATCGAGAAGGCGTACGCGGACGCGAAGACGAATGACCAATTGAAGGCCTTCGCCGCCGCCAATCCGGATCACACGCTCGCGGGCATCGCCTCGCTCCGCCTCGCCGACGAAGCCTACACGGCGGGCAAATCAGCTGATGCGATCGCGGGCTACGAAAAAGCCGCCGCCGCGCTCAAGACCGGACCCCTCGCGGGTCGCGCGCTCCTCGGCAAGGCTCTCTCCAAGGCCCAGGCTGGCAAGGCCGCCGATGCCGTCACCGATTTGAAGTCGCTTGTCGCCGATGGGGCCCAGCCCAAGGGCCTCCGCGCCGAAGCCATCTACCAGCTCGCGAGCCTCGCCGCCGAAGCCAATGATGGCGCCGAGGTGCAGAAATTTTCCGACCAGCTCCAGCAGCTCGACCCGAACAGCCCTTGGTCGGCCCGCGTGGCGGTCCTTCGCGCAACGGTCAAGGCCCCGGCCTCGACTGCAGCGCCCACTCCCGCAACGGGTGGCGTGCAGGTGAAGATCCCCGGCACGAAGTAATGCCGGGCTGCCGCGGAGGCGCGGACGGCATGGGAAGCAGAGAGAGGAGACGCAGAGCAAGGAAGATAGGGAGCCGCGGAGACGCGCGACCTGATCCGATGCGATAGTCGTGCAGCGATGACCGATGCGCGCGGCGTTTCTCCACTTGGCGGTCGATTACGGGCGCGGGCGACGGTGGCTTGAATCCAAGTCGCAGGACGATTGCAGGCTCGACGGGCGTGCCGGATCAATCCCTGAAAGAAACGAAATCGGGCGGACCAGA
The DNA here is from genome assembly GCA_965227745.1 of Opitutaceae bacterium. Taxonomy (GTDB): domain Bacteria; phylum Verrucomicrobiota; class Verrucomicrobiia; order Opitutales; family Opitutaceae; genus GAS368. The sequence continues at coordinate 4,851,792 of OZ245769.1, forward strand.
ATTTTGTAACGTGGAGGGATGACTGACCTGAAGTTTGCCTTACCGCGTGGGGCGGAGAGGCCAGGGGAGCTCTCAATAACCAAGCGGATTTTGGGAGTTTTGGATAGGCTCGAGAAATCGTGTAATGCCAACGTCCATTGCTATTTGGACGATAGCCAGGCCGCCACTCGCTTCACCTTGCTGCTACTGGAAGTCAAAACCCCGTCACTTGCTGGTAGGAGGCGCTGCTTGGTCCCCTATGGCCTGATCCAGCCCGTCTGATTAAGCGCGTACGGAGACCGACAGCGGAAAGGGGAGATCGACGCGGGCTTGAGCGGGGCTAGCGCGTCGTGAGGACGACCGGGGCCAGGTGGTGGGCGCGGCCGAAGTCCAGGCCGAGGGAGGGCGGGGTGGGGGTGGCCGATTTGCCCGGCGTGGCGGGAAGGGTTGGGGCGGGCGGGCGGGCGCTGAGTTTGTCGAACTCGGGCGTCCAGTCGGGGCCGGAGAGGGTGGCTTCGAATTCGAGCTGGCCACCGTTGATGACGCCGAACTCGGTGGCGTTTTTCACGCGGAAGCGGACGCCCGGGGCGGTGGCGTCGCCGGCGGCGTTGGGCTGGAGGGCGACGGTTTTCTCTCCGAGGCGGAGGCGGAACGTTTGATTGAAAATCGCGAGCCCCTCGAAGGCGGTGGCGATGCCCTCGACGTGAAATTCACGGGCGGCAGCGGATGAGTTGGCGGAGCTGGATGCAGCCGGCGCGGAGGCGCGGCGAAGCTCGGCGCGGGTGAGGCGCATCGAGTGGAGGGCGGCGGGCTGGCCGAGGAAGGCGAAGGCGGGGGAGCGGTCGACGCCGACGGTGTCTTTGGCGTGGACGACGAGCTTGCTGAACATGCCCTCCTTCATGTGCTCGGCGACGTGGCAGTGAAAGAGCCAAGTGCCCGGATTGTCGGCGAGGAGATCGGCAACCTTCATCGAGGCGGGGAGGAGCTCGACCACATCGGTGCGGCGGCGGCCCTCCTCGATCACGCGCAGGCCGTGCCAGTGCGCGGTGTGAAAATCCTGCTCGGAGCCGAGGGCGTAGAGGTACCAGCGGACGCGCTCGCCTTCGTTCATCTCGAGGCCGGAGAGGTTGCCGAAGACGCGGCCGTTGATGCCGTAGCGGGAGTTTTGCTCGATCGCTTGCTGGACCTCGGCCCAACTGAGCGCGGCGGGAGCGGCGCCGGGGAGGTTGGCATACTCAGCGGCTTCGGTCGCGGCGGCGTCGAGGCCGCTTTCGTCGAAGATCATGAAGAGCGTGGCAAACTCGCGGTCGACGTCGGCGGGCGTGCCGTCGACGCGGGCGCGCTTGGGATCGGTGACGATGATGCTGCCGATGAGGCCGAGATTGGTTTCCTGATCGCCGGCGACGTGGCTGTGGTAGAGCCAGCCGCGCGAACTCGGCTCGGTGGGAAGAGGGCCGGAGGACTCGTCGAGGAACCAGACGTAGGTAAACGTCGCGCCGGGGCCGACGGCGGCGCCGAAACCGGGCGCGGGCTGGTAGTAGGAGCCCTCGCTGTCCTTGTCGTATTTTACGCCGTGAGGGTGGAGGGAGAGCGGCTGGTCGGTGCGATTGAGAAACGTGACGACGAGGTAATCGCCCACGACGCCACGCAGCACCGGGCCGAGCACGCCGAGCGAAGGCGTGCCAAAGGCCCGCGCGCCAAACGTGGCATCGGTGTATTGCACGTAGCGGGTTTTCCCCACGGCGCGCTGGGCGAGGAGCGTCGGCGGGAGCGGGAGACCGCAGACCTCGTCGCGGCCGGCGGGCGCGTAGTCCCAGAGTTCGTGCTCGGCGGCGATGTAGTAGTGCCGCACGCGGGAGGGGTCGGGTTTTTGGCCGAAGAGTAATCCGCCGCGGTCGCCCGTCGCGACCGTGGTGGTGGGCTTGATCTCCTCGGGCTCGGCGGGGGCCGGCGCGGCGGCGGGTGGAGGCGGAGTTGAGGAGGAGGAAGCTCGCGGAGAGGCGGAGGATTTGGCGCGGGCCGGTGCGGTGGCCTGAGCGAGCATGCGCAAGGGGACGAGAAAGGTCGCGCCGAGGGCAAGCGTGGCGAGCACGGCAAAGAGGCGGGCGGGCGTGGAGGGCGAGAATCTCATCCGAGGCGGAGCGGAAGAGCACTGCGCACGAAGTCGGCCTCCGACTCAAGCACCCAGCCGCGGTGGGCGGCGACAAACGGATGACAGGGCCGGCGGCAATCGCGGAAACTTGGGGGGTGATGAAGGGGTGGCGCGAGGTAGGGGCGGCTGGTCGTTAAGCCGACGCGTCGTTGGGCTGCGCACCTCCTGAGCGGCGCGTTAGGGATAACGCGCCCTACCTTTTCGGGTTGGCTCAGGCGGCGGCGTCGGCAGGGCGGCGCAGCAGCTTGGTGCCCTTCTCCCACGTGAGTCCCCAATCGCGAATGGCGGCGAGGATGGGTTTCAAGGCGCGGCCCTTGGCGGTGAGGCGGTAGGCGGGATGCTTGGAGCCATCGGTGGCGGGCGCGGGCTCGGCGATACCGTGACCGACGAGGCGCGCGAGGCGGTCGGCGAGGATATTGGTGGGGATGCCCTCGGGAGAGGTGGCGAACTCCTTGAATCGCTCGGCGCCGAGATAAAGATCGCGCACGACGAGGAGTGTCCAGCGGTCGCCGAAAATATCGAGGCTGCACGCCACGGGACACGGCGAGCGGCGCTCGACGACGGTTTGCTTCGGGGCACGGGTGGTTTTGGCGGCGGGCATGACGCGAAGAAAATTGCAGGGTCCGATAATGCTTGCAACTCACAAGTAAGTTTACTTTTAAAATGCAAGTAAAAGCCCATGACTACCCCGCCCACCTCCTCGTCCTCTACCTCCGCCTCAGGCCAATCGTCCGTTAGCGGTGCCGTGACCGCCGCCGTTGCGCTTGCGCCGCGACTCGCGCCGCCGGGAGCGGGGTTGCCACTGGTCGAACTCTGGATTGCGCGCCTGATCTTTCGGGCAGGGGCACGAACGACCTCGCGCCGAGCGGCAGCGGAGGCGATCACGCGCGAGCGGGATGCGATTTTGGCGCTTGTGCGCGGTTTGGAGCCGGCTCGGGCGGCCCGCCCCGTGTTGATTAAGCGGCTGCGCGGACTCGAAGACAGCAGCCGCCACTGGTCGGTTTACATGACGCTCGCCCACCTGCGCATTGTGAATCACGCGATCCATGGTACGATGACAGCCCTGCTCGCTGGCCGCCGCCAAGCGGGCGCGGCCAGTACGGCGGCGGTGAAGCCCGAGGCGAATGCGGGCGCGGAGGAGGTCGCGAGTTTCGAGCGCGCATGCGAGGAGTTGCTGGAGCTGGAGCGCGCGAGCCCGTCTTTTAAAACCGAGCAGCGCTACGCGCATCCGTGGTTCGGCCCGCTCGCTGCGGCCGATTGGTTCTTCATGGCGGGCTTTCACCTCGCGCTGCACCGGAAACAGATCGAGGCGATTTTGGCCGGAGGGCCGCAGCGGTAAAAACACCGCGCAAGAAGCGGCAGGAGAAGAGAGCGATAACGGAGGTCGAGCAACGACGGCGGTGGAGAGATTCAGAGTGCGGCTATCGCGCGGTAGAGCGATGGTTAGTCGAGTGAGGACACCGTTCGACTGCTCGAGTGGCAGAACCTTATCGCGAGACAATTTGCGTGCTGGAGGGCCAGCTAAGCGGACTATCGCACCGCGAACCTCTGGCTCCGACCGTGAAAGAGGTGGGACGCGGAGACGCGCACCACATGCGCATTATTGCGCGAGGTCAGAACTGACGACCGGAATGCTGTGTAAGTCCGGGCTTCGCGCGTTGGCGCGATTCGAGTGTCCTCGGGTTCGTGAACAAGACGACCGGTTCAATTTCGAACTCGATGAGGCGTTCCGTATATACAGAGTTAGATAAAAATCTATGAGGTACGTTCGCGCATTCTTAGCGCTGCTGCTCGCAGTGGGATCTTGTCTCGCCGCCGACGATCCATTCACCTTAGACAACGTTACGAGACTGGCAGCCGCAGCGGCTGGCGGTAAGACGCAAGTCATGGTTCTGTTGCTAAAGCGCGACGACTTAAAGAAAGGCGATTTCCAACGCGCGATCTCATACTGTCGCGATAAGAAGCTCGCCATGGCGATTGGTGGACCGGACGCCGGGTTGATTCATAACGTGCTTAACCGCGAACTCGCCATCACCGGTAAGCGTAATACCCAAGGGGCACTTATCGTCGTGGTAGGCTCGCGGGAAGAAGACTCTCGCCTGCGCCCTCTTTTGGAATCGTATGGCGTTCGCTATTTCTACGCGAAGGCCGTCGCCGATGAGAAAAAGGGCTAACGACGTGCGAGAGCCAACGACTTCCTCCGTCACGCCTTCTCCTGTCGCAGGAGTCACGCTGGCTGTGAGTGTGGCTCATCTTTGACGCTAGCCAAGAAACCAATCAATCTCGCTATGATTTCTGGAGAGGATTCGGAATCTTGGCAGCAATAGCTGGCTTCTTGGGCCTCTTTATGAGCAGTCCATTACGCGCTCAGTCACCAATGATGTGACTTACCGTGCGCCCTTGAAATTACCAAAATTTTGGCGAAGGGGGAAGCTCACCGAGCTACTTCTTGGCGTGCCGCCGTCGGTTTTTTCAAAGTTAAATTCCGAAAAACCGGCAAAAACGAAAAATGGTCGGGGCGATAGGATTCGAACCTACGACCTCCTGGTCCCAAACCAGGCGCTCTACCAGGCTAAGCTACACCCCGAGAAGGGAGAGAGGACGGGGTTAAGGCGGGCGTGTCAACTAAAGCTCTCGAAACTTGAGTGCCGTGGGTTGATCGATGAGAGGGTGGAGACACTTAAAACAATCTTAGTCGCAGTGGACCCGGAGGATGCGCAGAGAACGAAGGAGAGTCCTAGATGAAAAAATGACGCCTTGATTCGCGGGACCGCGCTCAGGTTTTTCTGCGTGCCCTCCCGGCGTCCGTCGGTCCCTCGCGGGGCCATTGCTAATTTCGGGTGGGAGCAAGCGCCGGAAATGGGGAGGTTTGGTGCAAATAAAAACCGGCTTGAAACGCGGGTTTTACGAGGGGGTTTGTGAATAAGATGCGTTCAATCTCTGCTTGCCTCGCCCTCTGATTGCCTTTGTGCTCCCCGTTCATCTTTAACACATGGACACCATTTCTCGCGAAAATAACAGCATGCTCCCCATCGGCGGCATCGTCGTCGGCGTGATCGGCTTGCTGCTCGGCGGCATCGCGCTGCTGCAAATTTCGAAGGTCAACAAGACCCTCGCTGAACACCAGACGAAGGTCGACCAGATCGAGGGTATCAGTGGTAAGGCTGACGCTGCTGGCGCCTCCGCCGATCGCGCGAGCAAGGAAGTCGCCCGCCTCAGCTCCTCCACGCAGGAGGCGGTCAACACGATCGCGGGCGAAATCGCCAAGATCAACACCGCGATCACCGAGATCAAGACCGAGGCCGCCAAGAAGCCGGCTCCGGCCCCTGCTGGCAGCACCAAGGGTGGCAAAGCGGGCAGCAGCGGCCCCGCGGTCGCAGGTCCCGGTGAGTATGCCGTGAAGTCCGGTGACACTGGCACCAAGATCGCCGCCAAGCTCGGCGTTTCCGTGGCGGACCTGACTGCCGTCAACTCCGGCGTGAACTTCAATAAGCTCAAGGTCGGCGATAAGTTGAAGGTTCCGTCCAAGAAGTAATTTATAGTTTTCGCGCGCGAGTCCCGCGTGTGTTAAGTAATGCCTCCGCGCCTTCCGGTTCGGAGGCATTTTTTTTCTCATCTTATGAATCCCCTTTCTCCTTCCGGTCCCGCTCGCTGGGAACGGCTCGGCCAGACCACGCAGGCGAAGACCCGTGTCCTCGATCTGCTCAGCGTGCGCTACCGGCATCCGGTGCGCGGCACGGAAAAGGAGTTTGCGGTGATCCAGCCGACGGATTGGTGCAACGTGCTCGCGCTGACGCCGCAGGGCGAGCTGGTGCTGGTGCGGCAGTTTCGCTTCGGCATCGATACGTTTTCACTCGAGATCCCGGGCGGCATGATGGATGCCGGCGAGGATCCGCTGGCGGCGGCGGCGCGGGAGTTGCGCGAGGAGACGGGGTTTGTGGGTACGCCGGGTAAATTGATCGGCAGCACCCACCCGAATCCCGCGATCCAGACCAATCGCTGCCACTACGTGCTGATCGAGAATGCCGTGCGGGCGACCGAGCAGGAGTGGGATGCGGATGAGGAGATCGAGGTGACCGTGGTGCCGGCCGATGAGGTCATCGCGCAGGCTCGCGCGGGGGCGATCACGCATGCGCTCGTGCTGAATGCACTGTTTCTCTTTGAGCCGCACTGGGCGACGTGGAAACGAATGGGCCGGGCGCCGCGCTCGGGCCAGTACGACAAGTTTTAGTCGAACGCCGGCGATGACTTCGGGGTGGAGGGGACGCGGTGATCCGGGCGGCGTTGCGGCTAGTGCGAACGCCACATTGGGGGCCTGGCACGCGCGGGGAGAGGCGCGGCGTTGTTGCGACACAGTCTCGTTGATCGCGCGGATTTGGGAAGAAATTGCACGCGGACCTTCTGAAAAAGGTTAGTGGGGCTAATTATGCGTGCGTTAGGGCAAGCGCCCCTTTACTTCGTCGGGGCTGTGGGAGAATTTTCCCCTGTGCGCACCCACCCCAAACGCCACTTTTTGCGATGAACCACGCTGGCTCCTTCTTCGGCTCTTCGATTGGCCGGAAAATCATCATGGCCGTCACGGGCGTGATCCTGATCGGCTTTGTGATCGGGCACCTCGTCGGCAACCTGCAGGTCTTCCAAGACCCCGACCATCTCAACGGCTACGCGCAGTTCCTGCACCAGCTCGGGCCGCTCCTCTGGGTGGCGCGCATCGGGCTGATCGTCGCGACGGTGCTGCACATCTGGGCGGCCACGGTGCTGACCCTCGAAAACAAGCGCGCGCGCGGCACGGGCCCGCGCTATGCCTTTAAGCACACGATCCAAGCCACGCTCGCCTCGCGCCTGATGCGCTGGACGGGCGTCGTGGTGCTGGCGTTTTTGATCTATCACCTCGCGCACTTCACGCTCGGCGTGGTGCAGACCGAGACGTACAAGGACACGCCTCCGCTCAATCACTACACGATGAAGGAAGACTACCGCGTGGCGGGCTTCACCGTCGTGAGCAAGGGCGCCGACGTGCGCAACGTGCACGACATGGTGATCCTCGGTTTCCAAAAGCCGGTGGTTGCGATCTTCTACATCATCGCGGTGGGGCTGCTGAGCCTCCACTTGCTGCACGGCTTCGACAGCCTCTTCCAGACGGTTGGCCTGCGCAACGCGAAGTGGTCGGGCTGCCTGCGCAAGATCGCGATCGTGTTTTGCCTCGCGTACTTCCTCGGCAATCTCGCCATCCCGGGCGCGGTGCTCGCCGGTCAACTCAAGGCGGACACCGTGAAGGTCGCCGCTTCGGTCCAACGCTAAACCCTCTCCGCCATGGCCACGCTCGATTCTAAAATCCCATCTGGTCCGCTCGCCGACAAGTGGCGCAAGCACAAGGTGGACAGCAAGCTCGTCAATCCTGCCAACAAGCGGAAGTACGAGGTGATCGTCGTCGGCGCCGGCCTCGCCGGTTCCTCCGCCGCCTCCTCGCTGGCCGACATGGGCTACAAGGTGAAATGCTTCGTGTTTCACGACAGCCCGCGCCGCGCCCACTCGATCGCCGCGCAGGGCGGCATCAATGCCGCGAAGAATTACCAGAACGACGGCGACAGCGTGTACCGACTTTTCTATGACACCATCAAGGGCGGCGACTACCGCGCCCGTGAGGCGAACGTGCATCGTCTCGCCGAGGTGTCGGTCAACATCATCGACCAGTGCGTGGCGCAGGGCGTGCCCTTTGCCCGTGAGTACGGCGGCTTGCTCGCTAATCGCTCCTTCGGCGGCGCGCAGGTGTCGCGTACGTTTTACGCGCGTGGTCAGACCGGCCAGCAGCTCCTCCTCGGCGCGTACTCCGCGCTCTCCCGCACCGTCGGCGCGGGCCTCGTCGAGCTGCACACGCACAGCGAGATGCTCGATCTCGTGGTCGTCAACGGCCACGCCAAGGGCGTGATCATCCGCAATCTCCTGACCGGCGAAATCACGCGCCACAGCGCGGACGCGGTGGTGCTGGCGACCGGTGGTTACGGTAATGTGTTCAACCTCTCCACCTACGCGCGCGGCTCGAATGCCACGGCGATCTGGCGCGCGTACAAACGCGGCGCGTGTTTCGGCAATCCCTGCTACACGCAGATCCACCCGACGTGCATCCCCGTGACCGGCGACTACCAGTCGAAGCTCACGCTGATGTCGGAATCGCTGCGTAACGATGGTCGCATCTGGGCGCCGAAGAAGAAGGAAGACCGCCTCAAGCAGCCCAACGAAATCGCCGAGGGCGACCGCGATTATTTCCTCGAGCGCATCTACCCGAGCTTTGGCAATCTCTGCCCGCGTGACGTCGCCTCCCGCGCCGCCAAGCGCATGTGCGACGAGGGTCGCGGCGTCGGCGAGAGCGGCCTCGGTGTTTACCTCGATTTCTCCGACGCGATCCGCCGCCTCGGCGAGAACGGCGTGCGCGAGCGTTACGGCAATCTCTTCGATATCTATCACGAGATCACCAACGAGAGCGCCTACAAGCAGCCGATGCGCATCTATCCCGCCGTGCACTACACGATGGGCGGTCTCTGGGTGGACTATAACCTCATGTCGAACGTCCCCGGCCTCTTCGTGCTGGGTGAGGCGAATTTCTCCGACCACGGCGCCAACCGCCTCGGCGCGAGCGCGCTCATGCAGGGTCTCGCGGATGGTTACTTCGTGATTCCGTACACGGTGGCGACTTACCTCGCCGATCAGAAGCCGGGCTCCCGCCCGAGCGCGGACAGCGCGGAATTCAAAGCCGCCGCCGACAATGTGAACGCGATGACCAAGCGCCTGCTCGACAGCAAGGGCAAGGAGCCGGTCAGCCATTTCCACAAGCGCCTCGGCAAGCTGATGTGGGAGTATTGCGGCATGGCCCGCACCAAGGAAGGTCTCGAGACCGCGCTCCAAAAGATTCCCGCGTTGCGCGAGGAATTCTGGGCCAACGTGAAGGTTCCCGGCTCTGCCGACACCCTCAACCAGTCCCTCGAGCAGGCCGGCCGCGTGGCCGACTTCATCGAACTTGGCGAACTGATGTGCCGCGATGCGCTCACGCGCGAAGAGAGCTGCGGCGGCCACTTCCGCGAGGAGTACCAATATCCGGACGGCGAGTGCAAACGTGACGACGAGAAGTTCGGCCACGTCGCCGCCTGGGAATACCAAGGCGCCGCCAAGACGCCGCTGCGCAACGTCGAACCGCTCAATTACGAGTTCGTGAAGATGAGCGTGCGGAATTACAAGTAAGCGCCCGTGTCTTCTAATCGAATGCGCGAGCCCAAGGGATATCCCAATTTGTGACATCCTCTGCCGACACCTCTGAGGTCGAATCTGGCACCTCCGCCGAAATCATTCCGGCGGCTGGAATCGACTCGCGTATATTTTTGATCCGAGGTCATAAGGTTCTGCTAGATAGAGATTTGGCTGATCTTTATGGCGTCGAAACCCGTATCTTGAACCGAGCGGTTTTACGCAATGCAGAGCGTTTTCCTTCGGACTTCATGTTTGCCCTCACCCGTGAGGAAATCACGAGGATATCCCAAATTGGGATATCCTCTGGTAGCCTGAAGTTTTCGAAAAATGTAAACGTTTTCACCGAGCAAGGCATCGCGATGCTCTCGGGTTTGCTGAGTTCTCCCCGTGCCGTCTCGGTTAATATCGAGATCATGCGCGCATTTGTGAGGCTGCGGCAGATGATCGCTTCGCATACCGATCTTTCACGGAAGCTCACGGCGCTGGAGAAGAAATACGATGAGCAGTTCAAGGTCGTATTCGACGCGATCCGCGAGTTGATGACTCCGCCCACGTCGAAGCAGAAAGCTGAGATGGGCTTTCATACGCAGATCCCCGCGCTGCGCCACAAGTCTTCTAAAAAATCAAAGTCTGCTTCCGCCCCCGCCTAACCCTTTTCTCCCATGGTTGCTGCATCTTCTACGCCCATCAATGTCACGCTTCGCGTCTGGCGTCAGGCCGGTCCGAAGGAGCTCGGGCAGTTCAAGGATTACGTCGCGAAGGACCTGAATCCGAACATGTCCTTTCTCGAGATGCTCGACGTCGTGAACGACGAGCTGACCGCGAAGGGCGAGGAGCCGATCGCGTTTGCGCACGATTGCCGCGAGGGCATCTGTGGCACCTGCTCGCTAACGATTAACGGCAAGCCCCACGGTCCCGGCAAGGGCGTCGCGACCTGCCAGACGTACATGCGCAGCTTTCACAACGGCGACATCATCGTCGTCGAGCCCTTCCGCGCGGCGGCTTTCCCGCTGATCAAGGATCTCGTGGTCGACCGCACCTCGTTCGACAAGATCATGCAGGCCGGCGGCTTCATCACCGCGCGAGCCGGCTCCGCCCCCGACGCGAATGCGCTGCCCGTGCCGAAGCCCGACTCCGATCTCGCGATGGATGCGGCACAGTGCATCGGCTGTGGCGCGTGCGTCGCGGCGTGCAAGAACGCGAGCGCGATGCTGTTTGTATCCGCAAAGGTAGGACACCTCGGCCTCTTGCCGCAGGGCCAGGCCGAACGCGATCGCCGCGTGCTCGCGATGGTGAACACGATGGACGAAGAAGGCTTCGGCAGTTGCACCAATCAGTACGAGTGCAGCGCGGCGTGCCCCAAGGTGATCAGCCACGATTTTATCGCGCGCCTCAACCGCGACTTCCTCGCGGCGAGCGTGCGTCAGGCGTTCAAGCCCGAGCCGGCCAGCACGGGTGGCGGGGCCTAAAAGGTTTATATTATTCGGACCGGTTCCGATGGCATAAAAACGCGCTCTATGCAGAGCGCGTTTTTTTATCTGTAACTTTCCGCGCGCTGCGGGGTTTTCATGGCAACAACGCAATCATCGATATGAAAACTCTCATCGCTCTCGCCTCTGTCGCCGCTCTCGGCTCGCTCGCTTTCGCCGGCCTCAACCTCGAGGTCGCCGCTTCGGCGCTCTTTACTTTCGGATTCAGCGCCATCGCGCTGTCTGACTACTCCCGCTCGGCCCGGTCGCTCACCGCTGCACAGGCGGTCACGACCGGGGCCGGGTCGCGGACCGAACGACTTGGATTGGCAGCTTGATCACTGCGCAGTCCACACTGGAAGAAGCGGCCTTCGTGCATGGGGCACGGGGGCCGCTTTTGGTTTTCATGAGCTGAGAGCTCAGAGTCTAGAGCTGAGAGCCCGGAAAAAGCGTGTCTGGGATTCTTTCTCTTTCTCTCGGTCGGAAAACCAAACCGCTGAGAGAAAGATTAAGAGAAAGAGGAAAGAAGCCGACCGGGCGACGGCCTGGTAGGCCGCGAGCTTGCTCGCGCTTCCCGAAAGTAGGGCGCGCTCGGCAGACTTAAGCTTGTTCGTAATCGCACGAGCGCCTGCGAGCAGACTGCCTACCACGCCGATGATTCCGTCTTTTAGCGTCTACCGCCTTGGAAGGTTCGGAGAATCAGAACACCGACAGCGCCTTGGCGCTTTCGACGACGACCCACGCGCCGCCGCCGACGAGGGCGAGGCGGAAGAGGTTTTTCATGAGCTTCCGGCTGCGGAGCACGGTGTCGTGAAAATCGGAATTGGGGCGCGAGCGGTTGCTTTCGCCGAGGAAACTGGCGAAACGCGGGTCGCGAAAACGTCCGCGCATGTCGCGCCGCAACCCGAAACGGAGGGTGGGACGGTGACAGAAATTCAACAAGGCGCGCAGCACAGGGGCATCTCCGAAATTTGGTGTCGTTTTTTCAAGGGGAAACTCGCTAACTCGTCGGCTTTCACGTCTTTTTTCGCAAATTCTTTTTCGCCCACCATGCACCACTTCCACTACCAGAGCCACAAGCTGCACTGTGAGTCCGTCGATCTCGCGGCGGTTTCCCAGCTCTACGGCACTCCGACTTACGTTTACAGCGCGGCGACGATGGCCGACAATTACGCGCGTCTGTCGCGCGGGCTGGCGGGGCTGGACGTGCAGATCTGCTTTGCGATGAAGGCCAATTCGAACATCGCGGTGGTGCGACACTTCGCGAATCTCGGCGCAGGCTTCGATCTCGTGAGCGGCGGCGAACTCCGTCGCGTGCTGGCGGCCGGCTCGGATGTGAAGACGAGCGTCTTCGCGGGCGTGGGCAAGAGCGAGGCCGAGATCAAGCTGGCGCTGCAGAACGACATCTACGCCTTCCACGTCGAGAGCGAGCCCGAGCTGGCCCGCATCAATCACGTCGCCGGTACGCTCGGCGTGAAGGCCCCGATCGCGATCCGCATCAACCCCGACGTCGATGCGCACACGCACGCGAAGATCACGACCGGCAAGAGCGGCAACAAGTTTGGCATTCCGCTCAAGTACGCCGCCGCCGCCTACGAGGCCGCCTCGAAGTACCCGAACATCGCGATCAAGGGCGTGCAGATGCACATCGGCTCGCAACTGACTTCCGTGGCGCCGTTTGTGGAGGCCGTGCAGAAGGTCGCGCCCTTCGTGGCGGAGCTAAAGGCCAAGTACGGCATCGTTTATTTCTCCATCGGCGGCGGCATGGGGATCATCTACAAGGATGCGCTCGCGAGCGGCCAGCAGGCGTGGTGGGACGCGCAGCCGGCGGACCAGCGTCCCCTGACGCCGGAAATCTACGGCGCGGCCCTCGTGCCGCTCCTGAAGCCGCTCGGCGTGAAGATCTTGCTGGAGCACGGTCGCTTCATGGTCGGCAATGCCGGCGTGCTGCTCTCGCGCGTCGAGCATCTCAAGCGCGGTGACGGAAAGAATTTCCTCATCGTCGACGCGGCGATGAACGACCTCGTGCGCCCCGCGATGTACGACAGCTATCACGAGATCGTGCCGCTCAACCGCGACTCCTCCCGCCGCGCGCTGGTGGCCGACATCGTCGGACCGATCTGCGAGAGCGGCGACTGCTTCGCCAAGGACCGCCAGATCCAAGAAGTGGGCGAGGGCGAGATGATCGCCTTTATGAGCGCCGGCGCCTATGGCTACGCGATGGCCAACCGCTACAATACCCGCGCCATGGCGGCGGAAGTGCTCGTGAAGGGCAGCTCGTTTGAGCTCATCAATGCCCGGGAGACCTTTGAGCAGATGATCGCGGGCGAAAAGATCCCGGCGTTCTTGAAGACGTGAGCCGCGAAGGAGCGGACGTGGGCGTGCGCGTGGGCGCGGTTTTTTAACCACGGAATACATGCAACCCACGAAAGGGACTGAGAAATACAAAGGACCGGAACGCCGGTCCTTTTTTGTGGACGGATGAATACATGGCTGGGAGGTGGACGCCGACCTTTGGGGCGGCGTCGGGAAGGCGGAGAGTAAAATCACCGCGGCAGCCGCATCTCCTGAAGACGGTGCCCGGAGATCGCCATCCACCTTGGGCGAGCCCAGGGGTGAAATGGGGCTTCAACTTTATTGTGTGCTGCGGCGGTTTCGTCGTTAATGGAGGGGCATGAATTTTGTCGTTGTTGGGGCAGGGGCTTGGGGGACGGCGTTTGCGGTGCATCTCGCGCGGGCGGGGCATGGGGTGGCGTTGGTGCCGCGCCGGGCCGAGCAGGCGGCGGCCTTGGCGACGACGCGGGAGAATGCGGACTATTTGCCCGGCATCACGCTGCCAGCGGAGATTCTGGTGACGTCCGACTTGCGGCCGGTGTTGGCGGAGGCGGATGTCGTGATGGTGGCGTGTCCGATGCAGGCTTTGCGCGAGACCTGTGCGCGCGTGCGCGCGGCCTTGCCGGCGCAGCCGAAAATCAAACTCGTGGTGAGCCTCGCGAAGGGGTTGGAACTCGGGACGCATCTCCGGCCCTCCGAAGTGATGGCGGAGGCGCTGCCGGGGCTGCGCGTCGGCGCGCTGACGGGGCCGACGAATGCCGGCGAGGTGGCGCGCGGGCTGCCAGCGGCGATGGTATTGGCGGCGGCGGGTGGATCGAGTCAGGTGAAGCGCGAGAGTGGCAGCGCTCATGCTTCGGACATGGCTGGCGCGATGACGATTTCTCTCCCTTTCCCTAGCGATACCTCCGGTTCCACGGCCGTGGAGGAGGTGCAGGCGGCGATCAGCGGGCCGACGCTGCGGGTGTACACGAGCGACGATTTGCCGGGCGTGGAATTTGGCGCGTGCCTGAAAAATGTTTACGCGATCGCCGCCGGGTGCTGCGACGGGCTGAAACTAGGCGACAACTCGAAGGCCGCGCTCCTGACGCGCGCGCTGGCCGAGATGGTGCGCGTGGGCGAGGCGCTGGGCGCGCGGGCGGAGACGTTTTACGGATTGAGCGGGTTCGGCGATCTCGTGGCGACCTGCCATGGCGGTTGGAGCCGCAATCGCGAGTTTGGCCGGCGGCTGGGCGAGGGCGCGACGGTGGCCGCACTTCTGGAGCATCGGAAAACGGTGGTCGAGGGCCACAAGACGGCGGAGGCCTTTGCGGAGCTGTGCGCCACGAAAGGGATCGAGGCGCCGATCTTGCGTGAAGTGCACGCGATCCTCTTTGCCGGGAAGCAGCCGGCAGCGGCGCTCTCGGCGCTGATGACGCGCGGCCTGAAGCGGGAGACGGCGGCGCTGCGTTGAACGAGAGGCATGCCGCTCGCACTGAGATTTCCCGAGATGGCGCGCTTGATGCGGGGGCCCGAAGTCGTGGCCGAGACGCGGGCGGCGGGACTGACGGTGCCGAATCTTTTGCGCGCGTACCGCGCGGGAGTGTTTCCCTGGCCGGGCTCAGCGCACGAATTGATCCCGTGGTGCTGTCCCCACCAGCGGGGCGTGCTGATTTTTAATCAATTCACGCCCGGCCGCACGCTGTTGAAAACGGCGCGCAAACCGGGCTGGAGTTATACGGTAGACAAGGCGTTTCCCGAAGTGATCGCGGCCTGCGCGGCGGCGGATCGCCCGGGGCAGGAGGGGACGTGGATTTTACCGGCGGTGCAGGAGGCGTACACGCTGCTCCACCGGGCGGGGTCGGCGCACAGCGTCGAAGTCTGGCGGGACGGCGAACTCGTCGGCGGGCTCTACGGCGTGGACGCGGGCGGATTTTTCAACGGGGAGAGCATGTTTCACCGCGTGGACAATGCCTCGAAGCTGGCCGTGATGTTTTTGCGCGAGTACCTGCTCGCGCGCGGGCAGACGTGGATGGATATCCAGCAGGTGACGCCCCACATGGCGCGACTCGGCGCGCGCGAGGTGACACGCGGGACGTTTTTAACGCAGCTCGCAAAGGAATTGGCGAGCGGGCGGAAGTTGTTTTGAGGGCGTCGTCGCCAGTTGGCGACGAAAGCTCCAAATTCCAACCTCCAAGCTCCAGTGAATCCTCAAGTAGGGCCAAAACTCAGAAAGTGAATTTGGCCTGATTTAACTGGAGGTTGGAGCTTGGTCCTTGGAATTTCTCAATGCCCCATGCCGGCCTGATGCTCCTGGATGTACTCCTGCTTGAGGCCGAGTTTTTCGGGGGCGTGGAGGACGAGCATCTTCATGCGGATGTCTTTCGGGACTTGGGCGGAGGTCGCCTTGGAGACGACGATCATGAGCACGATGGCGAGCGGTACCGACCAGATGGCGGGCTGTTCGCAGAGGATGCGGAGGAGCGGGTGCTCGGCCCAGAAGCCGTTGAGCGGGGCGAAGCTCGCGAAGATCTTGCCCATCGGGCCCTTGTCGAGGGCGAGGGTGCCGAGGTTGGTGAGAGCGGCGGCGATGAGGGCGCAGAGGCCGCCGGTGAGCATGCCGGTCGCGGCGCCCTTCATCGTCATGCCGCGCCACCAGACACTCATGAAGAGCAGCGGGAAGTAGCTGGCGGCGGCGATGGCAAAGGCCTGGCCGACCATGAAGTTGATCTCGAGCGGCTCGACGAAGCAGCCGAGGATGATCGCGACGCCACCGATGATGACGGCGGCGAACTTAAACGCGCGCAGGCGCTCCTCGGCCGAGGACTTCGGGCGGAGGATGCGGCCGTAGACATCGTGGGCGAGCGCACCCGTCATCGAGACGAGGAGGCCGCTGAAGGTGCTCATGAAGGCGGCGAAGGCGCCGGCGCAGGTGATGCCGCTCAAGATGGAGCCGAGGACGCCAAAGCGCTCGCCGAGGATCGTGGGCAGCTTGAGGACGACTTGGTCGGTGCCCTTGATGCCGGCGAGCCCCGTGTAGAGATCAGGGAGGAGATTGCGCCCGATCACGCCGAAGACCGGCGGGAAGACGTAAAAGACACCGATCAAGATCATCACCCACATCGTCGTGCGCTTGGCCGCAACGCCGTCGGGGTTGGTATAGAAACGCACGAGAATGTGCGGAAGGCCGGCGGTGCCGCAGACGAGCGCGATGATGAGCGAGTAGGTGTAGATCAGCGAGTAGGGACGCTGGTACTCGGCGATGTAGGCGGCGCGCTGCTCCACGGGGAGCGCGGCGGCGGCGGCGCTGACGGCCTTGGTCGTGAGCGGGCCGAAGGGGGCGATCCACGCGGTGTCCTTGGGGGCCTTTTCCGCGAGGGGCTTGCGCGCGACCTCGGTGATGGGCGTGGGCGGGGTGGTTTCACCGGCGGCGACATTGGCGCCGAGGTGGCCGTTATAAAAACCGACGACGGCCATCACGACGAAGATGGGCACGCTGATCGCAAACATCTTGATCCAGTATTGGACGGCTTGGATGAGGGTGATGCCCTTCATGCCGCCGAGCGCGACGTTGATGGTGATCACCGCGCCGACGAGCACGACGCCGACCCAGTAGGGCAGGCCGGGGAAGATGTAAGCGAGGGTGACGCCCGCGCCCTTCATCTGCGGCATGGTGTAGAAGAAGCCGATGAAGAGGACGAAGCAGACGGCGATCTTGCGGAAGAGCGGGGAGTCGAACCGGCCCTCGGCGAAATCCGGGATGGTGTACGCGCCGAAGCGGCGCAGCGGCCCCGCGATGAAGAGGAGCAAGAAAAGATAACCGCAGGCGTAACACACCGGGTACCACAGCGCATCGTAGCCACTCGACATCACCATGCCGGCGACGCCCATGAAGGACGCGGCGGAGAGGTATTCGCCGGAGATGGCGGAGGCATTCCAACCGACGGAGACGGAGCGGCCGGCGACGAAGAAGTCACTCGCAGTCTTGGAGGTCTTGGCGGAGCGGAAGCCCATCCAGATGGTGACGGCCATCGTGATGAACGAGAACGCGAAGATCCACGGATCGACGTTTTCGAGGAAGGCGAGCACGGGAGCGGAAGCGAGGGCGGGCGTCATGGGTTAGCGCGACTCCTTTCCGGCTTTGACCTGGGCGACCTCGTTGTCCTCGAGCGCGATGGAGCGCTTGATGAAGATGAAGGAGATGATCCACACGAACGGAAAAAACAACACGCCGAGGATCAGCCACGAGAGGGTGAAGCCCGCCACGCGCGTCGCCATGAAGGCAGGCGCGAAGTAGTTGAGCAGGGGCATTCCGATGAGGGCGGTGAGGAAAGTCGCGGCGCAGGCGATCGAGAGGCTGAGCTGTCGGCGCATGAGCGAGCGCAGAAACGACTCGCTATGCACCACGTCGTCGTGGGCGGGGGTGGGGGAAGACATGCGAAGCGCGAGATTGGGGGGCGCGGTGCGGGGCGCAAGCTTGGGGGTGGGGATGACGCGAAGGAGGGGGCGAGCGGAGAAGGGGCGCGACGAGGAGGTGGGAGGAGGTGCCGCGGTCGAAGCGAGGTGACGGCGACGGCGCGGCGGAAGGCAAGGCAACTCGGACCGGGCCGGGGGCGGTACGAGCAGGCGGGACAGGGTGCTG
Source organism: Opitutaceae bacterium (assembly GCA_965227745.1). Lineage (GTDB taxonomy): Bacteria > Verrucomicrobiota > Verrucomicrobiia > Opitutales > Opitutaceae > GAS368. Next base: position 4,869,586 of record OZ245769.1, read on the forward strand.
CGCTGTGAGCGCGAGGGGTTGGGAGGTCGGGAAGGGTGGAAGGGGATGAGGAGTGGGCTGGCGGGATGGGCGGCGGAGCCGGAACTGGCGTAGTTGAAAAATGAATACTTGGGGCAGGGGGACGTTTGGGGCAGGGATTCCGTTAAGGAGAAGGGATTCGGTTGAGGACGACTGTGGCAGTTGGGTGACGTTTGATGATTGGGAGATTTTCGGGTTTTATTAAGGGGGTTTCCGGTCTTCTATGAGTGGAGTAAGTGGTTTCTAATGCCCGCTCTTACCTTCGATATATCTTACCCATGAGACTACCCCTACTTGCCTTTGCCCTGAGCGTTTTGGTTGCGTCGGCTGTGGTGGGCGCGGAGCCGGCCGCGCCTGCTGCCTCGACGAAGGCGGGGGCGGAGAAGAAGGCGGCGCTGCCGGTCGAGCCCTTCGTGGCGATCACGACGCCGGGCTGGCGCTACGAGGAGCAGAAACGGTTTCCCGCGCCCGAGGCGGGGCAGGGCGTGATCGCCGACGGGGAGTTTTTCTACGCGGTCAACAACCACACCATCGGCAAGTACCGCAAGGCCACCGGCGAACGCGTGGCGCTCTGGGAGGGTGGTAATGCCGGCCCGATCTTGCACCTTAATGCGGGCATCGCCTTCGAGGGGAAACTCTACTGCGCGCATTCGAATTATCCGCACGTGCCGATGCTGAGCTCGGTGGAGATCTTTGACATGGCGACGCTCAAGCATGTCGGCACGCATAGTTTTGGGCGCTCCGATGGCTCGTTTACCTGGCTCGACCGGCGCGACGGCAAGTGGATCGCGTGCTTCGTGCACTACGGCAAAAGCGGGGGCGAGCCCGGCAAGGGCCCGGAGTGGACGCAGATCGTGGAGTTCGACAACGAGTGGCGCCGCACCGGCGGATGGGGTTTGCCGGCCGAATTGATCGCCCGCATCGGCAATCGCGGCTACAGCGCGTCGGGCGGGGCGTTTGGGCCGGGCGGATTGCTGTACGTGACCGGGCACGACAACCCCGAGCTGTACGCGCTCGAGTTTCCCGACGGCGGCTCGGTGCTGAAATGGGTCGCGACGGTCGCGATCGCTTCGGAGGGCCAGGCCTTTGGCTGGGACGCGAAAGAGCCGGGGATGCTTTACAGCGTAGGGCGGAAGACCAAGGAAGTGATCGTGGGGAAGATCACGAAGCCGTGAGGGGCGGGTGGATTACCCTGCCTGAATCTTTCTCTTTCCTCTTTATCTTAATCTTTCTCTCGCTCGGTGGATTGATGGATCGGCCGCAGGCGATGTGACTGCGCCCCCCCACCTGACGAAAGAGAAAGATAAAGAGGAAAGAGAAAGAGTAGGCGTGTGTTATAGGGCGAGGCGTGTGTCCTGAACGGCGCTTGGAAAGCGCCGCTCCGTTAGACCCCTTGCGCTTCATACTTGCGCACGAAAAAGGCCGGTCTTGCGACCGGCCTTGAAATTTTCCGACTGCGTTTCGACGGCGGGCGTCGAGCGAGGCTTAGACCTCGTACGCGGGGAGGATCTTGTCGATCCGCACCTTGTCGAGGCGGGCGAAGACCGGCACGCCGCTGTCGTGGGGGACGGTGACTTCGCCTTGGATGAGGGGCTGGGCGTAGCGCAGGAACTGGAAGTTCATGCTGGTGCCGTCCTCATTGATCCATTCGCGGGGGAGCTTCTTGATCGAATTGGCGACGTCGCTCAGGGGAGCGAGGCCAGTCTCACAGGAATAGATGTCTTTGTCGCCGCGGAGGAGCGTGACCATCTTGTCGGTCTCGCCATTGATGGCGGCTTCGACAGCGGCCTCGCCGGCCATGAAGGCTTCCTCGACGTCGGTCTTGGAGGCGGAGGTGGCGGCGGAGCGCTGGATGAGACCGGGCTTGGCGACGCGGACCTTGATGCCGGGGACGTTGGAACCGATGATCTCGGCGAGGGCATCGCCGGCGCCACCGAGCTGGGCGTGACCGAAGGAATCCGTGGCGGCATCGGCGGCGACGTAGTTGCCATCGCTATCGACGAGGCCCTCGGCGACGACGATCTGGCAGAACTTCTCGCGCTTGAGGATGCGTTTCACGTCATCGATGCACTTGGCCTGGTCGAACGGGATCTCGGGGAGATAGATGAGGTGGGGCGGATCGTGCGGGTGGTCGCGGCGCTTGGCGAGCGCGGCACCGGCGGCGATCCAGCCGGCGCTGCGACCCATGACCTCGATGATGGAGACGAGATCGCCCTGGCCCATGGCCTCATTGTCGGCGGCGACTTCGCGGACGACGGTGGCGACATACTTGATGGCGCTGGCGTAGCCGGGGCAGTGGTCGGTGACGGGGAGATCGTTGTCGATCGTCTTCGGCACGCCGATCACGCGGAGCTCGTAGCCCTGCTGCTGGGCGAGCTTGGAGATCTTGTCGGCGGTGTCCTGCGAGTCATTGCCACCGATGTAGAAGAAGTAGCGGATGTTGTGCGCCTTGAAGACCTCGAGCACGCGCTCGAAATCGGCCTGCTTCTTGAGCTTGTAACGGCAGGTGCCGAGGGCGGCGCCGGGGGAGTGCTTGAGGGCGCGAATCTGCTGCTGGGACTCCGAGGCGAGATCGATGAGATCCTCCTGCAGGATGCCGAGCACGCCATTCAGCGTGCCGTAGATCTCCTCGATGCATTCATGGTTCAACGCTTCCGCGATGATGCCCGCGACGCTGGCGTTGATAACAGAGGTGGGGCCGCCGGACTGGCCTACCAAAACATTTCCTACGAGTTCAGCCATGACAGATTTGGATAAAGGATTGGAGAGAACGTGAAGGACAAGGAAAGCGCGTGGCGGCGGGGGGTGGCAAATGAAATTTTCGGCCGGGGTGTCGAGGCGCGTGAAAATGGCGTGTCATTATTCCCCTTCCCGTGCGGCGCGGGCGGTGTAGGGTGGAGGGCGATCCGGACTGGGTCCGCATCCGAGGAACTGATTTCCCCGTGTCGCGTCCGTTAATCTTGGTCGAGCTTTCCGCCCATGAATCCCCTGTTTCGCAATCTCCTCGCTACGCTCGCTGGCGCTGTCGCCGGCATTGTTATCATCTCCGGCCTCGAAATTGTCGGCGGCAACCTGTACCCGCCCCCGGTGGGCGTGGACCTGACCAAGCCCGACGCGGCGGCCGTCTACATGGCCACCGCGCCCCTCGGGCTGTTTTTGTTTCTGCTCGTAGGCTATGCGGCGGGTCCGCTGGTCGGGGCGTGGCTCGCGACGAGCCTCGCCGTGACGCACCACCGCCGCCGCGGCTTCACCGTGGGGGCGCTCTTTCTCGTGGTGAGCCTCGGCAATCTGCTGGCGCTGCCGCACCCGGTGTGGTTTTGGGTGGCCAACCTCGCCGTCGTGAGTGCGGCGGCGCTGATCGGCACGCGCGCGGCGCTGCCGAAGGACCGCGCGATGGCGTGAGGCGGACGAAGCCTCGGCGAAGGCCGTCGCCCGCTCTTTACTTAGAGTCTTACAACAGCTTCCCCGGCTGGTAAGCGTCCGCGCCCTTGTGCTTCTTCGCGAGCGGCTTCACCGCGGCGACGAAGGCGTCGACTTGGTGCGGGGCCGCGCCGACGAAGCGGGCGTTTTCCGAGAGGATCGCGACGAGGGCTTTCTTGCCGAGGCCGAGACGTTTGTCTCCGGCGAGGCGCGCGAGGAGGTCGGCGTCGCCGCCGGACCGGAGGGCCTTGGCGGCGGCGAGGGAGTGCTCCTTGATGGCCTCGTGGGCGGTCTCGCGACCGGCGCCGTGTTTCACGGCTTCCATGAGGATGGTGGTCGTGGCAAGGAAGGGCAGGTTGCGCTCGTTTTCCGCGGCGACGGCGGCGGGGAAGACCTCCATCTGGCGCAGCACGGTGAGATAAGTCTCGAGCAGGCCATCGATCGCAAAGAAAGCATCGGGCAGCGCCACGCGGCGGACGACGGAGCAGGAAACATCGCCCTCATTCCACTGATGGCCGGCGAGCGCACCCGTCATCGTGACGTAGCCGGAAAGGATGGTGGAGAAGCCGCAGATGCGCTCGCAGTTGCGGGCGTTGACCTTGTGCGGCATCGCGGAGGAGCCGACCTGGCCGGCTTGGAAACCCTCGGTGAGCAGGCCCGCGCCCGCCATGAGGCGCAGCGTGGTGGCGAAGCTCGCGGCGGCGGCGCCGACCTGATGCAGCGCGCTCACGACCTCGAAATCGAGACTGCGCGGGTACACCTGACCGACGGCACCGAGCGAGGCGTGGAAACCGAGATGCTTGATGACGCGGGCTTCGAGTTGATCGACCTTGCCGCTGTCGCCGCCGAGGAGCGTGAGCTGGTCGAGCTGCGTGCCGACCGCGCCCTTGAGGCCGCGCACGGGATAGCGCGCGAGCAGATCGTCGATGCGGGCGAAGGCGACCTGCAGCTCCTGGCCAAACATCGCGAGGCGCTTGCCGAGCGTGGTGGGCTGCGCGGGGACATTGTGCGTGCGGCCCGTGATCATCAGGTCGCGATGGCCCTCGGCCTGTTTCGCGAGCGCGAGGAGCGCGGCGGCGACCTTGAACTGCACGAGTTTCAAACCGCGGAAAATCTGGAGCTGCTCGACGTTTTCCGTGAGGTCGCGGCTGGTGAGGCCGAGGTGGATGAACTGGCGCTTCGCGAGATCGGAAAATTCCTCGATGCGGGCCTTTACATCGTGGAGCGTGACGCGCTCGCGCTGGGCGATGGAGGCGAGATTGATGTTACCCTTGATGCGTTCGTAGTCCTTGATCGCCTCGTCGGGGATGGCGACGCCGAGGTCGCGCTGGCCCTTCATCACGGCGATCCAGAAATCGCGCTCGAGCGCCACGCGGCCGTGCTGCGACCAGATATCCTTCATCGCGCCGGACGCATAGCGGTCGGCGAGGACATTTGTGATGGGATCGGCGGAGGCGGCGGGAGCGGGTTGGGCGTTCACGGGAAAGCGGAGGAGTAAGCGCCGGGGCCGGGCGATGGCGAACGGAAAAACCGCGGCTCGCGTCATGCGCTTCCGCTGGTATCGGTGGGAGCATGGCTCACTCAGTCGAAGGACATCTCAAGCTCCGCGTCGCCGAGTACGACGCACTCATCCGCCAACTCGTGCCGGCGTATCCGCTGATGCGCCCGGTGCAGCTCGATCTGCTCGCGCTCGGCCTGCCAGCCAAAGGCGGGGCGGACGGGCTCGTCTTGGACTTGGGGGGTGGCACCGGGGCGCTCGCGGCGGCCATCGCCGAGCGCTTTCCGTATGTGCGCGTGCAAATCTGGGACACCGATCCGGCGATGCTCGCGACCGCGCGCGAACGCTGCGCGGAGTTTGGCGAGCGCGTGAGCTACGTGGAGCGGTCCTTTACGGAGCCGCTGCCGGCGTGCGATGCGGTCGCGGCGTGCATCGCCCTCCACCACGTGAAGAACCTGGAGGTGAAGGCGAGCATCTATCACAATATCTTCAACGCGCTGAAGCCCGGCGGAATTTTCGTGAATGCCGATACCGCCGTGCCCTCCTCGGGACTGATCCGCGATCACGCCTTTAAAGGTTGGGCTACTTCGATGGCCCATCATGGCATCAACGAGGCCCAAGCCCACGCGCACTTCGCGAGCTGGGCCCACGAGGACTACTACCCGCCGCTCATCACGGAACTAAGAATGCTCGCCGAGGCGGGCTTTGCCGAGCCGGAGTGTTTTTGGCGCGAGGCGGCGGCGGTGGTGTTTGGGGCGGTGAAGTGAGAGAATGCGAAGGGGTTCGGTGCTGTGGGAGGGGCTTTATGCCCCGACATCCTGGGCGCGCGAAAAGTGTCGCGGCATAAAGCCCCTCCTACAGTTTCGGAGCGCAGAAAATTCCGGTAGCCGCGAGCGCCGGCGAGTGGACAGGACGTACGCCATGGCCACTCGCCGGCGCTCGCGGCTACTGGCTCCGATCTCAGGCCGCGAGGCACCGCACCGCCAGCTCCCGCAGCACTTCTTCCTGCTCGTGGGGGCGCTGGATGATTTCCTCGAAGGCCACGATGAAATCCTGCTGGTTGTCGATCAGGCGGCGGAGGGTGGGGAGCTTGCCGTTGCCGGCGAGTTTGCCGACGTACCAGGCGTTTTGGCTGAAGAGATTGTAGGAGCTCTTTTCCGTGGCGCCGACGAATTTGGAGCCGTGGGCGGCTTGGGCCTTGGGCATGCCGTCGAGGCCGCGCGGGCCGAGGCGGACGTCGCCGGAGTCGACGAGCGCGCGCACTTGGAGGAGGATGCGGTTGCGATTTTGCAGGGCGCTGATGACGGGGCGGGCATCGCCGCCGGTGAAGAAATGCCGGCGCAGCGCGGCGAGCGTCCACTGGAGATCGCCGCTGAAAAAGGCCTCGGCGGCCTCGAAGAAATCGCCTTCGGCGGTGTTGGCCGTGAGCTCGGCGACATGCGCCTCCTCGATGGTCGCGCCTTCGCCGGCGTAGGTGGCGAGCTTGTTGGTCTCTTCGACGATGAGGCGGGTATTGGCGCCGACTTTGGCGAGGAGGAGATCGACTGCGCCGAGTCCAAACTTCACGCCGAGTGTGCAGGCTTCGGCGAGGGCGACGCCGGCGAGGGCATCGGACGCGCTATCCGCATCGCCCCCCGCGAGGGCGAAGTCGCCATTTTTCTCGCACCACTTGGGAAAGGAGCGGCGGCGGTCGACGGGAGCGGCGGTGATGAGGATGGCGGTCTCGTCGGGATTGACGGATTCGAGGAGCGCCTGCAGGTCGGCCACGAGGGCGAGCGTGCTCTCGGCGCGGCCGGTGACGGTATCGGCGAGGAAATTGACGTCTTTGAACCACACGAGGCGGCGTCCGCCGAACATGGAGACGGTCTGCACGCTGTCGCGGAAACGATTGATGGCGGTTTCGACCTCGCCGACGTTGGCCGCGAAGCCATTGATGGTCTCGCGGGAAAACTCGTCGGTGATCTCGGCGGCGAGAGCATCGTAGCGTTCCTTGCCGAGACGGCTGACGAGAAAATCGTCGGACCCGGCAATGAAGGTGAATTTTTTCGCGGACGCCATGAGGAGGAAAACGGAGAACGCTATTTGGCCGGGAAGCGAGGCGGGGCGCAAATTGATTTAACCGCGAAGCACGCGAAGAGGCGCGAAGAAGAAAACGGGTTTGATGCTTCTCTGTACCTCCGTGTCTCTGTGGTTCACTCCGTAGTTCTGGTCCATCAAGATTGAACCACAGAGACACGGAGGCACAGAGAAAGGCAAATGCTGTAGGAATGACCTTCGCGTCTCTGCGAGGACTTCGCGGTGGAATATGTCTGTGCGGCGCGGCGGGGGTGGGGGGGCGGGGAATTAGTGGGTTCCTCGCAAATAGGTTCCACCTGAGGCGGTTGTTAAATTTACGAGGGAACAACGCGCGAGCTTGCGTGTGAAAATAGCACCGCATTTTCCTTGGGGTTCAGAATGATGGTCGTACGGGGCTATTGGGCTTCGCGCGCTGTCGATCGAAATTTCTTCCATGCTCTCACCCTCCTCCGCGCCCCAGCCACCCTCGTGGTCGCGCGACCTCTTGATGCTGGTCGTGGTGTTTGGCGCGCTGTTTTTTTTCCGGCTGGGGAGCTACCAGCTCGGCAATCCCGATGAAGGGCGGTACGCGGAGATCCCACGCGAGATGGTGGCGAGCGGGGACTTTGTCACGCCGCGGCTGAATGGCGTGAATTACTTCGAGAAGCCCCCGCTGGTGTACTGGACGACGGCGGCGTGTCTGCAACTTTTCGGAGCGAGCGAGTGGTCGATGCGGATGACGCCCGCGCTCTTTGCGCTCGCCGGGGTCTTAATCACATACGCCGCCGGGCGCCGGCTGTACGGGCGAGATGCGGGGATGATGGCGGCGGTGGTGCTGGGGACCTCGATGATCTATTTCGCTTTGGGGCGCATCATGCTGCTCGACATGGCGGTGTCGGTGCTGATGGCGGCGACGCTATTTTGCTTTATCCTCGGTGTGCGCGAAGAGCCGGGCACGCGGCGGCGTTGGTTTTTCTACGGGCTCTATGTGAGTGCGGCGCTGGCGACACTTACGAAGGGCCTGATCGGTTTTCTCGTGACGGGGGCGGTGATGTTTTTCTGGCTGCTGATTTTCAACCAATGGAAGCGTCTGCTGCCGATGTATCTGCCGAGCGGTGTCGCGCTCTTTCTCGCGATCTCGGCGCCGTGGCACATCCTCGCGCACCAGCATAACGAGACGTGGGCGCATCGCTATTTCGTGTATGAGCACTGGGAGCGGTTCACGACCCCCGCGGCGTCGCGGCCCGGGGCGTGGCATTATTTTGTGTGGATCGTGCTGGCGGGGCTTGTGCCTTGGATTGGCTTCTTGTGGCCCGCACTGCGCGAGGCGCTGCGCGGCGGCTGGGCGAAGCGAAGGGAGAACGCCGAGGCGTGGTTTCTCGTCGTGTGGGCGGTCTTCATCTTTTTGTTTTTCTCCAAGTCGCACTCGAAGCTCGCGCCGTACATTTTGCCGATTTTCCCCGCGCTCGCGGTGGTGATCGGAGCCTGGTTGGCACGACGACTCATCGAGCCAGACGGCGCGAAACGTCTGCGCGTGGGGCTGGGTGTCTTTTCATTTTTCTGCGGATTGCTCGGCCTCGCGCTGTGCGTTGTGGTCTCGCGACCCGCCTTGGTGGACATGTCTCCCGCGCAGGCCGACGGCGTGCGCATTCCCGGTTATGTGATGGCGGTGATCCTCTTTGCCGGTGGCGTGGTTGCACCTTGGTTCGCGAAAAATCGCGGTGTCCGCGCGGGGGTGGTGGCGCTCTCGGTGACGATGGCGCTGTTCTACGGGACGCTCACCTTTGCGGCGCCGTACATCCAGAAATCCGGCACCAAGCCGCTCGCGGAACTCGTTAACGCCCGCGCGAAGGCCGGCGACCGCGTGGTGCACTACCACGAATTTTTCCACGACTTCACTTTCTATGCGCGCCGCGTGGTCGACGTCGTGGAGTTCGTCGGCGAACTCGAACTCGAGGAAGACGCCGCGGCGCGGGCGAGCGGGCGCTTCATGGACGAGGCGACCTTTCGCAAGCTCTGGGCGAGCGAAACCCGCGTGTGGTTTGTCGCGCGGAAGAAAGATCTCGCGGCATTAAAGGCGGATTCGACCTTCCGTTATCATTTGCTTGGGGAGACGCGGGATAATTGTCTGTTCTCAAATCAGCCCTGATATGTCCGCGCCCGCCGCTCCCGCCACCACTCCCTATCTCCCGCTCACGCGTCCGACCATCGACGAGGAAACCATCGCGGGGGTCGCCGAGGTGTTGCGCTCGGGCTGGATCACCTCGGGCCCGAACGTGAAGGCCCTCGAGGCCAAGCTCTCCGAGTACTGCGGTGGACGGCCCGTGCGCGTCTTCAACTCCGGCACCTGCACGATGGAGATCGCGCTGCGCATCGCGGGCGTCGGTCCGGGACATGAGGTGATCACCACGCCGCTCTCGTGGGTGGCGACGAGCAATGTGATCCTCGAAGTCGGCGCGCGGCCCGTCTTCGTCGACATCGATCCGGTCACGCGGAATATCGACCTCGCGCGCATCGAGGCGACCATCACGCCCGCGACGCGAGCGATCATCCCGGTCGATCTGGCCGGCCTGCCGGTTGATCGTGATCGCCTCTACGCGATCGCAAAGAAGCATAATCTCCGCGTCGTCGAAGATGCCGCGCAGTCGCTCGGCACGACGTGGAATGGCAAACGCATCGGGGCCTTCGGCGATTTCGTGTCGTTTAGTTTTCATCCTAACAAGAACGTGACCACCATCGAGGGTGGCGCGCTCGTGCTGAACGACGAACGCGAGGCCAAGCTCGCGGAGCAGTACCGCCTGCAAGGCGTGGTGCGCTCGGGCTTCGATGGGATGGAAGTCGAATTGGTCGGTGGAAAATTTAACCTCACGGATGTCGCGGCACGAGTGGGCCTCGGGCAGTTGCCGCGACTGGAGGAGTTCAACGGCAAGCGTCGCGAACTCGTGCGGGCGTACTTCGAATTATTTGACCAGCCGGCGGCGCGCGCGCTCGGCCTGCAGTTGCCCGTGGCGGATTTCGTGCAGACCAACTGGCACATGTTTCAAGTCGTGCTGCCCGAGGCGCGGCTCGCGCTCAAGCGCGCGGACGTAATGGCGCAGATGCACGCTGCAGGCATCGGCACGGGCGTGCACTATCCGGCGATCCATCGCTTCGCGGTGTACCGGAAACTCGGCTGGAAAGACGGCGATTTCCCCATCGCGGAGGCGACTTGCCGCAGCATTTTGACGCTGCCGCTTTTCCCGACGATGACGCGCGTCGATGCGGTCCGCGTGGTCGATGCGTTGGTCGCGATTCTCACGCCCCATCTTAAATCATGAGTGCCACGACGATACCCGGCCTGCTCTCGATCGTCATCCCCGTTTACAACGAGGAGCTGAATCTGCCCACGCTCTTCGCGCGCCTCTATCCCGTGCTCGATGGCATCGGGCGGAAGTACGAGATCGTTTTCACCAACGATGGCAGCCTCGACCGCTCGTTCGAGTTACTCGCGGCGCAGCATGCGAAGCGGCCCGACGTGACGCGCGTGATCAATTTCAACAGCAACTACGGCCAGCACATGGCGATCATGGCGGCCTTCGAGAATCTGCGGGGCGAGGTGATCGTGACGCTGGATGCCGATCTGCAAAATCCGCCGGAGGAAATTCCCAAGTTGCTGGAGAAAATCGATGCGGGCTTCGACTACGTGGGCGGGTACCGGCTCAACCGGCAGGATTCCTTTTTCCGCACTTACGCTTCGCGCATCATCAATTTCGTCCGCGAAAAAACCACGAGCATCGAGATGACAGACCAGGGCTGCATGCTCCGCGCGTACCGGCGCTCGATCATCGATGCCATCGTGCGCAGTGGGGCGATCAATACCTTTATCCCGGCGCTGGCGTACAGTTTTTCGGATCGACCGACCGAGGTCGGCGTGAAGCACGAGGAGCGGCACGCCGGTGTGTCGAACTATTCGTTCTACAGCCTGATTCGCCTGAATTTCGACCTGATCACGGGCTTCTCCATCGCGCCGCTGCAGTATTTCACGATGTTCGCGATGGCGAGCGCAGCAGGTAGCTTTATGCTGGTGGTGGTGCTGTTTGTCCGCCGCTTCGTCTTCGACAATCTCGACCGCGACACCTTTGGTGTCTTCACGCTGTTCGGCATCCTGTTTCTCCTGCTGAGTGTGACGATGATCGGCATTGGCTTGATCGGGGAATACGTGGGCCGCACGTACCAAGTGGTGCGCGCGCGGCAGCGGTACCATGTGCGCGAGATTCTCGAGACGAAGTAAGCAACCCAGGAAATGAGCGCTCCCCGCATCCTCTTTTTCGGCTACAGTGAAGTCGGCTACGAGTGTCTGTCGCTGCTCCTCGAGCGCGGTGACAACGTCGTCGGGCTCATCACGCACGAGGATAATCCGAACGAGAAGATTTGGTTTAAGACTCCGGCCGTGGCCGCGCGCGAAAAGGGCGTGCCGGTGTTTACGCCGGAGTCGGTGAACACGCCGGAGTGGCGGGAAAAAATCGCGGCCCTAAAGCCTGACCTGATTCTCTCGGTGTACTATCGCCACATGATCGGCACGAAGATCCTCGCGATCCCGCGCCTCGGGGCGTGGAACATGCACGGATCGCTCCTGCCGAAATATCGGGGCCGCGCGCCGATCAATTGGGCGGTGCTCCACGGCGAACCGCGCATCGGCATGACGCTGCACCGCATGGTAAAGTCGGCGGACGCGGGCGCGGTCGTCGATCAAGAGGGCGTGGACATCGGCCCGCGCGACACGGCGGAGCAGGCCTTTCGCAAAGTCATGCCCTGCGCGAAAAAAGTCCTCGCGCGGCAGATCGATGCGCTGCTCGCGGGCACGGTGCGCGAGACGGCGCAGGATGAGTCGCAGGCCAACTATTTTGGCGGACGGAAGCCCGAGGACGGGCGCATCCACTGGGCGCAAACGAGCACGCAGATTTTCAATCTAATTCGCGCCGTGACCGACCCGTATCCGGGCGCTTTTACCGATGTGGAGCGCTCGCGCTTGATGGTGTGGTGGGCGGAGAGTGACACGCCGGCGGTGCGTGCGACATTGGCCGCGCGGGCTGGAGGTCGCGCGCAACCCGGAGAGATTTTATCGGTGACGCCGCTCGTGGTGGCGACAGGCGACGGGGCGCTGGAATTGACGCGGACAGAGTGGCGCGGCGAAGCGCCGGGGGCGTTGCGGGTTGGGCAGGTGCTGTAGGCGAAGTTTGCAGAGTTGCGGATTTGCCGTTGTCGGCAGATTTGGACGGCGGGTCTTGCGATGATCTTTAGGCGCGGGGCGGAGCGAAGGATTAGCCGGGGGTAGGAGCCTGCTTGCAGGCGATGGGGTATGGCGCGTGAGGTCACGTGATAGCCCATCGCCTGCAAGCAGGCTCCTACCTTTTAAGACAGCTCGTTTTGAGCTCTGCGGTGTAGTTAATATCCTGATACGCCGGTCGGAGACCGGCGCTACCCCGGACGCTGTCGCGGACTTTAGTCGTGGTCGCCCCAGCGGTAGCCGAGGCCGAGGAGGAAGATGTCGGCGTCGCGGTTGTATTTGCTGATCACGCGATTCCACGTGAAGCGGACGCGCCAGTGGTCGGCGACGCTCCAGGCGAAGGAGGGCGAGACGAGGCCGGCGATATTGCGCGGGTTGTCCTGACCGCTGATTGGCGCGCGTTTGCGGTCGAAGAGGAAGTACGGTCCGAGGCCGACGCTGATGCTGAGGCGGTTGCTGAGGACGGTATCCTCCAGCCAGAGCTGGGTGGTGAAGCCGTTGCGGCGGATGATCTCGGGGTTGCCCTCGTTGATCCACGCGGCGGACCAGTCGACGTGCGGCGAGATCGCCGAGCGATACTCGAGGGCGGTCGCGATGGCGTCTTCGGATTCGGCGGTGTTGACGATGCTCTGGCCGAGAAAAACGGTGATTTCGTGGTCGAAGTCCGGATGAGACGAGGCCGTGCGGGGGCGCACGCGGCGGTCGCCGAAGTTATAGCCAGTGCCGATGACGACGGAGTTGGTCTCGAGGTCGTTCGAGCGGTTAATGCGATTGGCGGTGAGGCGCAGGAACCACGGCGAGCGCGTGTAGTAGGTGGCCGCGAGACTGTAGATGGGGGTCCAGCCGTGGGTGTTGAGGGTGGTGTGGTCGGGCAGCAGTTCGGTGTCGAAGTAGTGGTAGGCGCCGATCCCGAACGAGATCGAGAGCTTCTCCGAGGCGAGGGGCACCTCGTACCAGCCTTGGCCGGAGATGCCATCGCGGTGGTGCTCGGCCTCGTGGCCCTCGTTGAGCCAACCGATGGACCATGCGAGGTTGTGGCTAAGGTGATGGCGGTAGTCGATTTGCCACGAATAGTGCGAACTCAGCGAATCACCCGAGACGCCGGTGGTCCCGGCCTGAACCGAGACCTCTTGGGCTGCGGTGGGGACGGCCAAGGCACCCACAGCGAGGAAGGCGAGAAAAGAGGTCTGGAAGAGGCGTAAAGGCATGAATCGGGCGGCTTGGACAGGAATCGGCTGGCCAAGGTGCCAGACGAAAAGGGGATAGAGCGCCCGGCTATTTCGCAAGCGGCTCTCAGGTAATAAGCACGGCGAGGGTGCGGGGCCTCTTTTCGTGCTTTCCGTGGCGGAGCGAAGCGCCACACTTTAGCCATGCCTCTCAAGGTTCTCATCCTCGGCGCCAACGGCTTCATCGGCAGCTCCCTCACCCGGGCCATTCTCAAGCAAAAAGACTGGGAGGTCTATGGCATGGACATTGGGTCGCACAAACTCGAGGACAGCCTGGGCAACCCCCGCTTCAAGTTCGTCGAGGGCGATATCACGATCAATCGCGAGTACATCGAGTACCATGTGAAGAAGTGCGACGCGGTCATCCCGCTCGTCGCCATCGCGAATCCCATCCAGTACGTGAAGGACCCGCTGCGGGTCTTTGAACTCGATTTCGAGGCCAACCTCGCGGTCGTCCGCCAGTGTGCCAAGTATAAGAAGCGCATCATCTTCCCCTCCACCTCCGAGGTCTACGGCATGAGCACCGATGCGAAGCTCGACGAGGCGACGACGAGCCTCGTGTACGGCCCCATCGAGCGCCAGCGCTGGATCTACGCCTGCTCGAAGCAGCTCCTCGACCGCGTGATCTACGCCTACGGCGTGCGCGATGGGGTGGACTACACGCTCTTCCGCCCCTTCAACTGGATCGGGCCGAAACTCGACGACGTGATGGAGCCGAAGGAAGGCAGCTCGCGGCTCTTCACGCAGTTCATCTCGAACGTCATTTTCAAAAAGCCGCTGCAACTCGTGGACGGCGGCAAGCAGAGCCGCTCCTTCACCTTCATCGACGACGGCGTCGATGCGCTGCTTCGCATCATCGAGAACAAGGACGGTTGCGCCTCGCGCCAGATCTTCAACCTCGGCAATCCGAAGAACGACGTGAGCGTGGCCAAGCTGGCCAAGATGATCATCACGGCGTTTGAGGATTACCCGGAGTACGCCGAGCATGTGAAGGCGGCGAAGACGGTGGTCGTGCCCTCAGGCCAGTATTTCGGAAAGTATTACCAAGACATCCAGAAGCGCGTGCCCTCGATCGCGAATGCGAAGAAGCGGCTCGGCTGGACGCCGAAGGTTAACCTCAAGCAGGCGATCAAGCTCACGCTGGATTACCACCTCGCGCACAAAGATTATCAGTTGGAGTGAGTTATAGCGGATGCGAGCGGAGGAGGATGCGAATGCGGTTTGAGGGGATTAAGCGCGAAGGCGCAAAGATGCTAAGATCGGAGCGAAGAAAGGCATCTGAGTTTACTTCGGTTTGAATCCGTTCCGCCTTCGCGTCTTTGCGTTTAACTCAGGTTTTTCAATCTATCGCTTATGCCCACGCGCCTCATCCTCAAAGTCGATGTCGATACCGATCGCGGGACGCGCGAGGGCGTGCCGAATCTGTTGGCGGATTGCCGGGCGGTAAACGCGGCGGCGTGTTTTCTATTTTCACTTGGGCCGGATCAGACGGGGCGGGCGATCACGCGCGTGCTGCGGCCGGGGTTTTTCCAGAAGGTGAGCCGCACGAGCGTGGTGCAAATCTATGGGATTCGCACGCTGCTCAATGGCACGCTGCTGCCCGCGCCGCATATCGGGCGGCGTAATACGGCGGTGATCCGCAGCGTGCGCGAGGCGGGCTTTGAGGTCGGCATCCATTGCAACAATCACTATCGCTGGCAGGATTATCTCCACGGCATGACGCTCGCGGAAGTGCGCGCGGAGTTCGGCGCGGCGCGCGAGGAATTTCGGCGGATCTTTGGCGTCGAGGCGCTGACGGCCGGGGCGCCCGGCTGGCAGAGCACGGCGCTCAGCCGTGAGGTGTACGACGAGGCCAATCTCCTTTACGCGAGCGACACGCGCGGCGGCGCGCCGTTTTTCCCGCGCATCGGCGGCAAGGTGTTCAAGACGCTGGAGATTCCGAGCACGCTGCCGACGTTCGACGAGTTGATGGGGCGACCGGAATATCCGGATGACAAGATCGTCGCGCACTACCTGAACCTGATGGGTGCGGAGCCGGAGCGCACGCATGTCTTTACGCTGCATGCGGAGATCGAGGGCATGGGGCGGCGGAAACTGTTTCAGGATTTGCTCGCGGCATGTCGCAAGGCAGGGATCGAGTTTGTGCGCATGGACGACTACGCGCGCGACTTGCTGTCGCGGCGCGCGATGATCCCGGTGTGCGAGCAGACGATGGCGGAGATCGATGGGCGCTCGGGGTTGGTGGCGGCGCAGGCGGCGTGAAGGAGGCGGGGAGGGGAAAGCGGAGAGCTGAGAGCGTAGCGAATAAAAGCTAGGCAGGGATAGCTCGCAGGTGGACGGCGATCTCCGAGCGCCGTCTTTAGGAGAAAACGAATGCCGTTGTAATTTTCAGGTTCGCCCTCCCGACGCCGCCCGGAGGTCGCCGTCCACCTCCAAACCCTGCGCTTCTATATTAAGGCGATAATTCATGCCTGATGGGCGATCACTCATGTCACTGCGCCGGTCGGAGACCGGCGCTACCCCGGCTACTTCACCCCGATGCGGCGGATGAGCCAGAGGCCGAGGCTCAGGAAGATGAGATTAGGAACCCAGAGCAGGAGATCGGGGCGGTACTCGGGGTGGCGGTCGAGCCAGCCTACCATGATCGTGAGCATGTAGTAGCCGAGGGCTAGGCCGACGGCGACGCCGAGATTGGCGCTGGTCTCGCGGCGGGAGACGCGGATGCCGAGCGGGACGCCGATGAGGGCGAAGGAGAGGACGGAGAAGGCGATGGTGATCTTTTCCTGCACGGTGAGCTGCACCTTCATCACGGCGCGATCGTGGAGCTTTTCCTCACCCTTGGCCACGGGCAGAGCGGAGACGCGGGCGTGTTCCTGCTGCAGTTCGCCGTAGGTCATCCACTGGATCTTTTGGTTGACGGTTTTGCGGCCGAGAATGCGCTCGAGCGAGAGATGGATGGGATCGACCTGGCCGAAGGTGTTGACGTAGGTGGGGCCGTCGAAATTTTCCGGCCGCTTCTCGTCGCGCTTCTCGATTTGCGCGCCGGTGAGGCTGAGGATGAGATCGTTGCTGGCTTCATCGATGTCGACGCGGCCGGACACGGCGCGGATGAGTTCGATCACGCGGCGGTCGCCATCGAGGCGGTAGACCGACACGTCCTTGATAATGCCGCCCTGCTTTTCGCCGACGTAGATCACGAGGCCGGGGAAATTGCGCACGTAGGTCTTGGGGACGATAAAGCTCAGGGGATCGGCGCGCACGGCGTCGGCGAGTTCTTTGTGATACTCGACGCGCGCGCGCGGCATCGATTCGAAGTTCACGTAGAGGGCCAGGGCCATGCCCAGCCCGCCGAGAATGAAAATGGGCCGCGCGATGCGCATCACGCTGAGGCCCGCGGCGCGCATGGCGGTGATCTCGCTATCGGCGGAAAGGCGGCCGAGCGTGAGCAGCACCCCGGTCAGAATTCCCATCGGCAGGGCGTAGATCGCGACAGCCGGCAAGAGCAGCCAGACGAGATGCAGGAAGATATCGAAGGGCAGTTGGTCGGCGAGCAGGTAGCCGAGCAAATCCCGGATGACGTTGCCCAACATCAGCACGAACGAAAACAACCCGACCGCGCCGAGGCACGTGAAGAGCACGCTCTTGAAGATGTAGCGGTCGAGAAGGTTCAAAGGAGGCGGAGAGTGTTCGCCGTGGCGGGGCTGCTGACAATGCGCAAGACGTGGGGTTCGGAAATTCCAAGGACCAACCGCCAAGCTCCAGATAAGCTTCAAGGGCAGGCAAGGCGAGGGAGGCTTGTTGGGGGTTGGGAGAAAGGCGCGGTGAGGTGATGTGGGCAGGAGGTGGACGGCGATCTCCGCGCGCCGTTTTCAGGAGGCGCGAATGCCGCCGTAGTTTTCATGTTCGCCCTCCGACGGCACCCGGAGGTCGCCGTCCACCTCGGATGCGTTGTTCGCACCTTGGGCGCGGTGCGGAGGTTGTGAGCTCGCAGAGCCCGGGACGGTTGCGCTCCCAGGTTTAAAAGCCGAGCGAGAGCTGCGGCTCGGTGTCGGGCGGGGACTCGCTGGCGGGGGTGAGGCAGGCGGGGCCTTCGTGGTGGACGTTGCTCATGTAGGGGCTGACGGCGAGCGCGGAGACGTCGGTTTCGGCGGGGGTGCGCAACAGAGGGAGGATTTTTTCCGGCGCGGTGGTGAGGGGATCGAGCCATGCGCTCCACTCGCTGGAACTCAGCATCACGGGCATGCGGTGGTGGATGGGCTGCATGAGCGCGTTGGGCGTGGTGGTGACGAAGGCGCACGACTCCAGCATCGTGCCATTGGGGGCGCGCCACGTCTCCCACAAGCCGGCGAAGCCGAAGGGCTGCTCGTCGCGGCGGCGAAACAGCCACGGGAATTTGGCCGCGCCACGCGTCTCCCACTCGTAGAAGCCCGTGGCGGGGATGAGGCAGCGGCGGAGGCGCAGGGCGTCGCGGAAGGAGGGCTTCGTCGTAAGCGTTTCGAGGCGGGCATTCACTAAGGGCGGTCCGTCATCCGCGCGCGCCCACGACGGCACGAGGCCCCAGCGGAGGGCGGCGACCTCGGGCGCGCCGGAGCGGGCGGTGTGGCGTACGACCGGGATATCGCGGCCGGGGGCGATATTGTAGCGCGACTCGAACTTGGCGGGCGTGGCCACGCCGATCCGCGCGAGGACATCGCGCAGGTGTTGTTCCACGAGGACGTAGCGGGTGCACATCGCGCCGAAAGCAACGACGAGACTCAGAACAGCGTCAACTGCTCGCCGCCGGGCCGGCGGAAGTGCGCGGTGCTCAGGGGAGTGCGCTCGGCGTTGAAGCCCAGCTTGCGCGTGGTGAGCAGGAAGAGGTCGCGGATCTGCTCGGCGAAAATGCCCTCGCCCTTCATGCGCTGGCCCCACTCGGAGACGTTGAGCTGGCCGCCGCGCAGATCGCGCACGCGGTCGAGGACGCGGGCTTTCTTGCCGGGCGCGTGGTCATCGAGCCACTGCATGAAGATATCTTTCACCGCGTGCGGCAGGCGGAGCACGACGTAGCCCGCGCGGCGCGCACCGGCGGCGGCGGCGGCCTCGAGGATCGCGGGCATCTCGTGGTCGGTAAGCCCGGGCAAAATCGGGGCGACCATCACGCCGACGGGAATGCCGGCGTCGGAGAGTTCACGGATCGCACGGAGGCGCGCCGACGGGCGCGAGGCGCGGGGCTCCATTTTTCCGGCGAGCTCGGAGTCGAGCGTGGTGACGGAGATGTAGACGGCGGCGCATTGGTAGCGCGCAAGCTCGGCGAGGAGATCGAGATCGCGGGTGACCAGCGCGTTTTTCGTGATGAGGGCGATGGGGTGGCGCAGCTCCGTGCAGACCTCGAGGCACCCGCGCGAGATGCGAAACTGCCGCTCGGCGGGTTGATAGCAGTCGGTGACGCCGCTCATCGTGATGCTCTCGGGCTGCCACTTTGGGGCCGTCAACGCCTCGCGCAACAGGGCGGGCGCGCGGAGCTTCACCATGATCTTCGTCTCGAAATCGAGGCCGCTGCTCCAGCCGAGATACTCGTGATACGGACGCGCGAAACAGTAGGCGCAGCCATGCTCGCAGCCGCGATAGGGATTGAGGCCCCATGTGAACGGGATGTCGGGGCTGTCATTTTTCGTGAGCAGCGACTGGCTGTTGTCGAAGTAGAATTCGGTGCGCGGATGCGGGCGCTCCTCGGCGGGGCAATCAGGGTCGGGCGTGAGGATGAGGGGCTCGAAGCGATTAGGCGGATTGAGCTGCGAACCACGCCCGTGGATGGGGGCAAAGGGGTCGACTGGCGTAGTGTTCATATGAACACGTTAACGAACTGGGGAATTGTGCCAGCATGATTATCGAGAAATCGGTCACTCGCGGTGCGAGCGGCTCCAAGTAAAAGCGAAGTCCTCGGCGGCCCCTGGAAAAGTGCGTGTGAGCTCCTGCAGCAGCGCGGTGGAGCGCTGGTACCGGTCGACGTACTCGGAGGGTACCTCGCGGGAAGCGGTGGCGAAGTCGGCCTTGAGCCATTTGAACGCGAACTCGTGCAAAAGCGCGGATTTATGCGCGGGGTCACCGACGAGACAATTGACACAGGTCCACGCGCTTCGGCGGTCGGTGGCGGCGAAGGAGTCGGCGAGGCGCTCATAGGCTTCGTCGAGGTCGGCGTGGCTCTGCTGCGCCGCGAGCCAGTCGTAGGCGGACTGGCGTCCGCTTTCGCTGATAAGTTGCTTGACGAATTGATCGGTCGCTTCGCGACGTTCTTCACCCTCAGGGAGGGTGAGCAGCAATTGCGTCGCGATGGCCGGCTCGCTCGCGCCGAGGTCCTGAATGAGGGAGCGAGTGAGCTCGGGACCGGGCGGACTTTCCAATTGCCGAAAGATGCTGAGGCTGACGGCCACGGGTTGGCTTTCCAGGCTTTGCTCCAGAAGGTTTACCATCAGATATCGGCGTTCCTCGGAGGAGACTTGCGTGGCGCCGATCCAGGCCACGACGGAGCCGACTTCGGCACCATTGGCGAGTTGGTCGTGCATGAGGCCGGCATGGCTGTCGAAACCGATTTGGCGCAACGACGCCTCGCGGGAACGGGCGAGGGCGGACGCGACGTCACGAACGAGATGAGGAAATTGCTGACCGACCTCACGCAGCAAAGTCGGCACGGAGGGACCGAAATCCGAGTCCGGCTCGGCATTGAGCAAAGCGAGCGCGCCCTTGACCGCACCCGGCGGGTCCCACGACGACCAGCTTTCGAACATCGCCTCCTTGGCTTCGGTGGAGATGGTGCCGGGTCGCTCCTGTTGGGCGGAGAGCATGGCACTGAGGGCCATTTCGCCGTCGATCTCGGCGAGACGGCTGAGCACGACCGAGTCGATAAGCGAGGTGTGGCTCTCGTCCTCGTCGGTGATTTTCCAGCCAAACTTCAGTGCGAGTTTCAACTCCTCTTCGGACGCCGCTTCGGCCCACGCCGCGAGTTTCGCGAAGTAGCGGCGGCCGAGTCGGCCCGGGGCAAAAATCTCCTCCAGCCGCGCGACGACGGCGGTTTCGGTGATGGACAGACCCTCGCCCGAAGTGAAGGGGGTGGTGGGATGGAGCGGACGCGAGGGGAGGCGCTCGATGATGGTATTGGCCGCGCGCGGCGGGACGTTTGAAGCGGAGTCGGAGCGCTTGAGGAGATGATAGGACAGCACGCCGAGCAAAATGCCGGCGGAGCAGACCGCTGCCTGGGGCAGGAGTCGGCGAGAGGATGAAGCAGTGGCGGAGGAAGAGTGCATCGGAAAAAAGCGGGTGAGGCGCGAAGTGTGGGCGCGGCGAAGGGTGGCGAGGCCCGGGGCGCGGGGCTTGGAACGCGAAGATTTCGCATGGGCCGGGCGCTCGTGGGCGTGGGTAATCTCACGGGCGCGCGAATCACGCATGCGATTTTTTCTTATTCACAAATTCGCGCGAGGACGCGGGGGGGTGAGAAAGGCAGCTGGTCACAGAGGGCACGGAGCCGAGCCACATAGAACACGGAGGTCAGAAGGCCGAATACGGAGCGAAGAGCAGGGGCTCAAAACCGGCACTTGTTCACGCTCGCGGGCAGGAGGTGGCTGAGCCCTGATGAGGCAGGGTAGGTGAACGGCACAATCCGCGCGCCGTCTGCGGGAGAAGCGAATGCCGTCGTGATTTTTAGGTTCGCCCTCCGACGGCGCCCGGAGGTCGCCGTCCACCTCGATTGTTGCGATGGGGTGGCTTTGGGCGGAGGCGGGCGCTGTGAGGGGTGCGAACGCGAGTGGGACTTCCGTCCGCTCGCTGGCGCTCGCGGCTACGGGAAAATCGCGGCTACACTTTTTCGTAATCGGCGGTAGCGTGTGGGGATGCCTCCTGCTCGTGCCATTCGTTCGGTCTCGCTTGCTCGCTACGACGGCGGGGTGGTGGCGGAGCGGCGGGACGACACGCTCGCGGTCGAGGAGCCGCTGGAGATTCGGGTGGGCGGGCGGAGCGTGGCGGTCGTGATGCGGACGCCGGGGCATGATCGCGAACTCGCGGCGGGGTTTTTGGTGACGGAGGGAATTTTGCGCGCGCGCGAGCAGGTGCTCGACATGGTGTATTGCCGCGGCGATGGCAGCGCGCCGCAGGAAAACATCCTCGATGTGCTGCTCGCGCCGGGCGTGGCGGTGGATTGGACGCGGCTCACGCGGAATGTCTTTACCTCGTCGAGCTGCGGGGTGTGCAGCAAGGCCAGCATCGAGGCGGTGCGGGGGCAGTTTGCGCCGATCACGGAAAAGTTTACGGCGCGGCGCGAGGTACTGGCGGCGCTGCCGGAGCGGTTGCGGGCGGAGCAGGCGGGCTTTGCGGCGACGGGTGGGCTGCACGCGAGCGCGCTGTTTACGGCGGAGGGCCGGCTGATCGCGGCGCGCGAGGATGTGGGGCGGCACAATGCGCTCGATAAAGTGATCGGGCATGAGTTCTTTGCGGGGCGGCTGCCGCTGGCGGGGCGGATCCTGCTGGTGAGTGGGCGGGTGAGCTTCGAGATCGTGCAAAAGGCTCTCGCGGCGGGGATTCCGTGCGTGGCGGCGATCTCGGCGCCGACGAGCGCGGCGGTGGAGCTGGCCGAGGCGAGCGGGCAGACTCTGGTGGGATTTCTACGAGGAGAGCGGATGAATGTTTACGCGGGCACCTTGGCCGGGTGAAGGTGTCGCAGGCTGTTCCGCATGAAACCTGTCGCACTCCTCCTTTCACTTCTCGCCCTTGCCCTGCTGCCGCTGCGCGCGGCGGAGACGGAAAACATGGCGGAGCGCTCCCTCAAGGCGATCAACGAGCGGCAGCGCGAAATCTTCGCGACGGCGGAGAAGAAGGGCGACAAGATGGACGAGGAGGCATTTCGCACGCAGGTGCAGTCGCTCATCCACGAGTACGAGCGCCTGCTGCGCGACAACCCGAAGTTCGCGATCGGCCACGCCTCCTACGCGGCGCTGCTCGGCAAAGTCGGCATGCGCAAGGAGGCGGCCGCGATGCTGCTCAAGGCCAACCAACTCGACAGCGACATCCCCTTTGTCAAAAACCAGCTCGGCAACTATCTCGCCGAGGAGGGCAAGCCGCTGGAGGCCGCGCCGTATTTCCTCGCAGCCATCAAGCTCGCGCCGAATGAGCCGCTCTACCACTACCAGATCGCTTCGCTGCTGGTGGAGGCGCGCGATGATTTTCTGCGCAGCGGGGAGTGGAGCCGCGAGTCGCTCGATGCGGCGATGCTGAACGGCTTCAAGCGCGCGGCGGAGCTGGCGCCGGAGCGTTTCGAATTTTCCTACCGCTACGCGGAATCGTTTTACGATCTGGCCAAGCCGGACTGGGAGACCGCGCTCAAGCTGTGGGGCGCGCTGGAGGAAAAGGCGCCGACCAACATCGAGCGGCAGACGATGCGCCTGCACGCGGCGAATGTGCTGATCAAGCAGGGCAAATTCGACCACGCCAAGCTGATGATCTCGACGGTGGACGAAGCGGCGCTGCAAGGGCAGAAGCAAAAGCTCGTTGCCCAGTTGCCGGAATCCGGGAAGAAGTAACGGTTCACACCCGTAATGTCTTTCCTCGCTCATCTCGAACGCCGGTTCGGCCGCTACGCGATTTCCAACCTCTCGATGTACCTCGTGATGGGACAGGTGGCTGTCCTGCTCGCGGCGATGTTTCAGCTCATCGAGCCGCAAATCCTCGAGTACGCGCCGGTGACGCTGCGCATCGGGCAGTGGTGGCGGGTGGTGACGTTCATTTTCGTGCCGACGTTTCCCTCGTCGACGATCGGGTATGTGTTTCTCGTCTTCGGCTGGTACATGTTTTACCTGATGGGCGGGGCGTTGGAGTCCTACTGGGGGGCATTTCGTTTCAATGCCTTCATTTTCATGAGCTTCGCGTTCACGGTCGCGCTGACGTGGTTGGCGCCGATGTCGTGGGTGACGAATACCTACATCCTGGGCTCGGTGTTTCTCGCGTTTGCGTACCTCAACCCGGACTTCGAATTCAGGTTGTACATGATTCTGCCGGTGAAGGCCAAGTGGCTCGCGATGCTGACGTGGGCGATCTACGCGGCGTATTTCGTCGTCGGGAATCGGTCGACCAAGCTGCAGATCGTGGCGTCGGTGGCGACCTTCGTGCTGTTCTTCGGCGGCGACATCGCGCGGCGATTGGGCATGCGCCAGGGCGGACGCAGTGAAGGCGGAGCGTCGCGTCGCTCGCGGGAAAAGGAGCCGGAGGAAGACGAGCCGCGGCATCGCTGTTACGTCTGCGGCAAGACGGATCGGACGCATCCGCAGATGGATTTCCGGTATTGCTCGAAGTGCGCGGGCGACCAGTGCTACTGCGAAGAGCACATTAGAAATCACGTGCACGTGACGTCTGCGAATGAGCCGCAAAAAAAGTGAGGCGCTGAAAGGCGCGCCCGCAGCGGGGACGCTGGGCGAGTGGCTCGCGTTTGCGGAGAAACTGTACGCGCGCGAGAAAGTGGCGCTGGGCCAGGTCGCGACGAATGCGCACGACGAGGCGCTTTATCTGCTGCTCACCGTGCTCGGCATCCCGCTCGACAGCGAGGCGAGCGTGCTCGACAAAAAGCTGACGGCGGACGAGCGGGCGAAGGTGACCGAGGCGCTGCGGCGGCGGGCGCTGGAGCGGGTGCCGGCGGCCTATCTCACGCACGAGGCCTGGCTGGGGGAATATCGCTTTTACGTGGATGAGCGCGTGATCATCCCGCGCAGTTATTTTTTGGAGATCATCGCGGGGCAGCTCGACGGGTGGCTGCGCGCACCGGAGAAGGTGAAGCGCGTGGTCGATGTGTGCACGGGCTCGGGGTGTCTCGCGATCTTGCTCGCGCATCATTTTCCAAAGGCCGTGGTGGATGCGCTCGATCTTTCGCCGGATGCGCTGGAGGTGGCGAAGATCAATGTGCGCGAGCACGGGCTGGGGAAGCGCGTGAAATTATTTCAGAGTGATGTCTTCGATGCGGTGCCGGAGGTGAAGTACGACGTGATCCTGAGCAATCCGCCGTATGAACCGAGCGCGCTCGTCGACACGCAGGCGCCGGAGTTTGCGGCGGAGCCGCGCATGGCGCACGACGGCGGCGGCGACGGGCTTGATATCATTCGCAAGCTGCTGCGGCAGGCGCGCACGCGATTGACGCCGGAGGGCATCGTGTTGATCGAGGTCGGCGGATTGATGCCGGTGATGAACCGGGAATTTGCCGCGCTGGAGCCGCACTGGCTGCACACGGAGGATGGGGCGGATTGCGTGTGCGTGATTCACGCGGCGCGGCTGGCGAAGTGGACGGGGTGAGGGGAATTACGAATGACGAATAACGAATGACGAATGACGGAGGTAGGGCGGACGATTTCGGAGTTTGTCACAGAGGGCATAGCGCGCGGCCCACCGAGGACACGGAGTAAGAGGCGGCGTGACGCGGCGTGATTTTTGCCCCCGGATTACGCGGATGGGCACGGATGCTGAGCGAGAGTACCCGTGGCTCGTCACGCGAGCGACATCTTGAGGAAGATCGACTGCCGTCGTGATTTTCGGTTTCGCCCTCCCGACGGCGCCCGGAGGTCGCCGTCCACCTCCATCCCTGATCGTAGATAGGCGCTGATACTCAGCGGCTGCGGAGGGTGTTGGCGAGGATTTGGAAGCCGAGGAAGCCGAGGACGAAGACGTTGGTGAGATCGACGGCGGAGGGGTGGCCGAGGAGGAGCAGGGCGACGGTGGTGAAGCCGAGGGCGGCGAGGCCGACGGTGCTCCAGGCGAGGATGCGTCGGCTGCGGCCGGTGTGAAGAAAGGTGGCCGCGATGCAGATGGAGAGAAAGGCGAAGAGGACGAGGCCGATGAGGCCGAGCTCGGACTTGCCGATGAGCCACCAGGCGAGGCAGCCGAGGGCGCCGAAGAAGGCGGCGCCAAACCAATTGCTCGCGATGCGTTGATCACGCGAGAGCACGTGCCGGCCGAAGCGGTCGAAGCGCAGCAGGAGGTTGAACATCGGCATGGCGGTCCATGTGAGGTAGACGAAGCAGTAGAAAAGCCCGAGGAGCGGCCAGAGCACCCACGCGAGGCCGGGCTGGCGATCGGCGGTCTCGCGGAGGATGCGGCCGCCGAAAAAGATGCCGATGATGAACGCCCACTGGAGGCGACCGCTGAGGCGGCCCATCCAGAGGAAGTAGGCGAGCATCCCACGGTAGAGGGGATTGCGGGCCTTGAGGGCTTCGAGCATGCCCTGGCGGGCGTATTCGAGATCGGGCTCGAGGCGGAGGGCTTCGCGGAAGTGCTCCTGGGCTTTTTTCGGGTCGTTGCGATGGAGGCAGTTCCAACCCTGATTCGCGTGGGAGAAACCGCTGTCGGGCGCGCGGTGCAGGGCGAAATCGACGGTGGCCATGGCCTCCTCCTTGCGGCCAAGGCGGACGAGGGCCATGGCGCGGAGGTTGGCGGCGTTGATGTGCTCGGGGTTGAGCGCGAGCGCCTGCTCGGCGGCCTCGAGCGTCGCGGGCCACTGGCGACGGGCGAGCTCGATGGAGGCGAGAAGGGAAAAGTGGTCGGGGTCGGAAGGGTCGAGCCGCAGGGCCTCGGCAATGGCGGTGCGGGCTTCGTCGTCGCGGTCGAGACGGTGCAAGGTGAGCGCGCGGACGTAGTGAAAGTACGCGACGTCGGGCGCGAGGCCGATGGCGGCCTCGGCGGCGGCGAGGGCTTCGGGGCCTTTGCGCTGATCGATGCGGCTGAGCGCGAGGAGGGCGAGGGCCTGCGGATCGTCGGGCCGCTGCGCAAGAGCGGACATGAGTTCACGCTCGGCATCGGCGGGCCGCGACTGGGCGAGGAGGAGCTGGGCGCGGGCGAGGTGGGAGCTCATGGGGCGGTCGGACGAGCTGAGAGCTCAGAGCTTAGAGCTGAGAGCCCGGAAGGGACGCGGGAAGTTGAGAGTTGAGAGATGAGAGTTGAGGGATCGGAAAGGACGCAACCAGTTGAGAGCTGAGAGTTGAGAGCTGAGAGCCCGGAGAAATGCACTGCGCGATGAAGAAGTGGCGGCGGAGCCGGCGCGGGTGTAACTGAAAATTGGATACGCACTATTTCTTGATGTTCAGGTGCGCGAGGATGTCGTCGTAGAGGCCGCTTTGGTTGGCGTAGAGGGCGTGGTTGCGGGCGGTCTGGAACCAGTCGCTGACGGTGGGCTTCTGGCGCTTCACGGCCTCGAGCAGGTCGCGGCCCGTGAGGGGCTGAACGGAGCCGGAGCGCATCGCTTCGCGGAGCTTTTCCTCGACGGCGACATCGACGACGGCCTTGAGGTCTGCGCCGGAGTAGCCGTCGGTTTTCTTCGCCAGCGCATCGAAATCGATTTCGGCGACGGGCTTGCCTTTGAGGAGCAGGCGGAAAATCGAGGCGCGGGCGGGGGCGTCGGGCGGCGGGACGAAGAGGATGCGGTCGAAGCGGCCGGGGCGGCGGAAGGCGGGGTCGAGGTGCCACGGGGCATTGGTGGCGGCGAGGATGAGCACGCCCTCGTTGGACGTGGCGACGCCATCGAGCTCGGAGAGGAATTGATTGATGATCTGGCGGCCGCCGCTTTTCAGCATGTCGGTGCGATTGGCGCCGAGGGCGTCGACCTCATCGAAGAAGAGCACGCAGGGGCGATGGGCGCGGGCCTGCTCGAAGATGGCGTGAAGATTTTTTTCACTCTGGCCGATCCACATATCGAGCACATCGCTGATGCCGACGGCGAGGAAGCCGGCCTTGACCTCGCCGGCGGTGGCGCGGGCGAGGAAGGTTTTTCCGCAACCGGGCGGGCCGTACATGAGGATGCCGCCGCCGATTTTTTTGCCGTAGGCCTTGAAGAGCTCGGGCTGCTTGAGCGGGAGGATGATTTTCATCCGCACCTCTTCCTTCACGCGCTCCATGCCGCCGACATCGGCGAAGGAGAGATTGGGTCGCTCGAGTTCGAGATCGGAGGACGATTCACCCGGGAGATCGCCGGCCGGCAGACGCTCGCGCTGGCTCTCGGAGGGCGCGCCGAAGTCGGAATGGGACGGGGCGAAAGGGTCGTGGGAGTCGGACGGTGCACCAAAAGACGCACCCGGCGGCGGGGGCGGTGGAGGGGCGGGGCGCGCGGGGAGGAACGGGGCGAGCTCGGCCTCGAGCCCGATGTCGACCAGGAGGTGATCGAGCTCGCGGGCCTTGAGGTAGTGGCGGGCGGCCAGCCGGGCTTCCCCGGCGTGGAGCGCGAGGCGGGCGTGGAGCAAGTGCGCCCGGGCGGGCGCGGTGGGGAGCTTCACCATGTCCTCGACGATGACGAGGGCGGCGCTGTGCTTGCCCTGCTGGAAAAAAGCGGTGGCGAGCCCGAGGCGGGCCGGGGCGCTGGAGGGGTCGAGCGCGAGGGCGCGCTTGAAGAGCGATTCGGCCTCGGGGAACGCGCCTGTTTTCAACACCGTATCGGCGACATGGACGAGCAAGGGAGCGTTGTCCGGCGAGTGGCGCAGCGCGGCGCGGAGTTCCGGCGGGATGGCGGGCGAGTCGAGGGGGTCGGGCACGGTCTGGCTACGAAACCGGTGGGAGGCGGGCGGGCCAAGGCATTTCGGTGGCGAAACGTCTGGCAGCGGTCCGATGTGGCGAGGGGAGGGGGAGAGCGAGACGCGGAGAAAGGGAGACGCGGGGATGGAGAGAAGTGGATGGCCGGGGCTTTTAGCCGCGATGGCTCGGATATGCCGAGGGGGGCGCGGGCATGATCGCAACGCTGGGCTGACTTTTTTATCGGAGGGGAGGAACGGAGAGCCGAGCGCGCCCACCGCGGTTGAAAGCGACCGGAAGTCGATAAGGGCGAGGCGGGGGTCCTGACGGTCCGCCCGGAGGTCGGACCCTACCCTCTGAGCCGCGGAGGCGAGAGGGCGTGGCGGCGAGACTCGATGAGCCGCGGTGGTGAAACTGTCGCCGGCAGAGACCGCGCTGCGCTACTTTTCTCGGGACCGGAAATCACGCCCGTCCTCAAGCCGCGGGCGTCGATCAACGACGCCCCTACACCGGAACCCAACGTCTCAGTTCGATGCGGGACTTACTTCGCAGCGTCGGGCTTGCGGGTGGGGAGGCCGGCTTTTTCCCAATCGCGGAAGCCGCCGGCGTTGGAGACCTTTACGCCTTTTTCGGCGAGGGCGGAGGCGACGGTGCCGGCGCGGGCGCCGCTGCGGCAGTAGAGGATGATTTCCTTGCCGGCGTTTTTCTCGAGGAAGGGCTTCCAGTCTTTTTGGGCGCCATCGAAATCGCTTTTGGCGAGGAGGACGGCGGGGGTGGCGACGCCGGTGTCGGCCCATTCGGAGGCTTCGCGGACGTCGACGAGGACGGCTTTGCCTTCGGCGACGCGCTTGGCGGCATCGGCGGGAGTGATTTTCGGGGCTTCGGCGGCGGACGAGAGAGCGCTGGTCATGAGGAAAGCGGAGAGAACGGAGAGGAGGCGGGCGAGAGTTTTCATGGATTTACGAATTACGATTTGGAATGCCGAATAACGAATGACGAATAACGAATGATGAATGACGAATGAGGAACGTGTATCGGGATTATTGATACTTGTGGTTTCGGGGGTGGTGAGGTCGGCTTGTTGGCGCTTGCCGCTAGGGGGGAGGGTGGGGCGGAGGAGTGTGGATTTGCGGGCGGGGCAGCGGCGGCTGGGGTCCTGCTGGATGGCCGAGTCTGGCGCTTCGCTCGGTAATTTCGCTGCGCTCGGAATGATAAGCAGGGGAGCGGTGGGGTGGGCTAAATTGGATTATACCAGTAGCTGATGAGGTTTTGACTTTCTGGTAGCTGCGAGCGTGAGCGAGTGGCGGTTTGGCTATCGTCCAAATATCAACAGACGTTGGTATTACTCGCGGGCGAGGTCGTAGAGGGCGTAGCCGGCGAAGAGGTTGGGGAGGGTGCGGCAGGGGGTGTGCCAGTTGCCGGCGAGGTGGGCGCGGCGGGCGATGTGGATGCCCTTGGCCTGGCAGAAGTGCTCGAAGTCGGCGACGGAGACGGGATTGGCGGGGCGGCTTTCGAACCACTCGGTGGTGTAGACGGGATTGCGGAGCTTGCGGCCGCGGAGGAGGGTATCGACGCGGTTTTTCCAGTAGCCGTGATTCACGAAGCCGACGGTGAGGGTGCGGCCGACGCGGAGGGCTTCCATGATGACGGCGGTGGGGTCGCCGAGCTCGTGGACGGTGCGGGAGCAGATGACGCGGTCGAAATGCTTGTCGGGAAACGCGCGCATGAACTGCGTCATGTCGCCCTGATAGGCGGCGAGGCCGCGGCGGACGCAGGCGGTGATGCGGCCGAAATCGAGGTCTACGCCGACGGCGGAGACTTTTTTCGTCTGCACGAGGTATTCGAGGAGGACGCCGGGGCCGCAGCCGAGGTCGAGCACGCGGGTATTGGGCTCCACCCAATCCCCGATGATCTGCATGTCGACGGTGCGTTTTTCGACGGGTTTACTCATGACGCAACGCGAAAGAGACCTACCGTAACGAAGATCGCAGAAGCAGAGACGGAGGAGGGCCCACGAAACACACTAAACACACGAAAAAAATCGGAGAACACGGAGGCGAAGGAGGGCAGGCGGATTTGCCCACGGAACACACGGAATACACGGAAGAATAACCGTGCAGAAATGGCGCCACTGAAACGTGAGGAAATGAAGGTGGGGTTCATTTTCGTGTGTTTCGTGTCTTTCGTGGTTTCAAACTCCGTGGCCTGAGGCGTTCGTGATTTAGATCGCGAAGTCGGAGACGTAGGAGTTGTCGCGCTCGAGGAAGGCGCGGACGAGGGCGTAGAGTTCTTCGGACTCGAGGAGGAAGGAGTCGTGGCCGAGGTCGGTGGTGAGCTCGGCGTAGCTGGCGCGTTTGCCGGCGCGGAGGAGGGCGAGGGCGAGGGCGCGGTTTTGCTCGGGCGGGAAGAGCCAGTCGCTGGTGAAGCCGACGATGAGCGTATCGGCCTCGACGGGGGCGAAGGATTTTTCGAGGGTGCCGTTGAGCTGCGGGAGATCGAACTGATCGAGCGCGCGCGTGATGTAGAGGTACGAGTTGGCGTCGAAGCGATTGATGAAGCTCTGGCCCTGGTGGCGCAGGTAGCTCTCGACCTCGAACTGGATGTCGAACGTGTAGGCGTCGCTCGCGGCGGTGTCTTTTTTGCGGCGGCCGAATTTACGGTCCATCGACGCATCGGAGACGTAGGTGATGTGGGCCATCATGCGCGCGATCGCGAGGCCGACGCGCGGGCCGGCGTCCTTGGGATAGTCGCCGCGATTCCAGGCGGGATCCTGCATGATGGCCTGGCGGCCGACCTCGTTGAAGGCGATGGCCTGCGCGCTCTCGCGGCCCGTGGTGGCCATGGCGAGGACGCGGCGGGTGAAGTGTGGGTAGTCGGTACCGAAGCGCAGCGCCTGCATGCCGCCCATCGAGCCGCCGATGACGGTGTGCAACTCGACGACGCCGAGATGATCAAGCAGGAGCTTTTGCGCGCGCACCATGTCGCCGATGGTGACGAAAGGAAACGAGATGCCGTAGGGCCGGCCGGTCTCGGGGTTGAGCGAGGACGGGCCGGTGGAGCCCTGGCAACCGCCGAGGACGTTGGCGCAGACGACGAAGAAGCGGCCGGTATCAACGGCCTTGCCGGGACCGATGAGGTTGTTCCACCAGCCGGGTTTCTTGTCTGTGGGGGAGTGCCAGCCGGCGCAGTGATGGTCGCCGCTAAGCGCGTGGCAGATCAGCACGGCATTGTCGCGCGTGGCGTTGAGCGTGCCGTAGGTTTCGTAGCGGAGCGTGAAGCCGGGGAGGGTCTGGCCGCTGCGAAAGGAAAACGTGTTTCGATAGACGAAGTCGCGCGGCGAAACGAGGCCGACCTCGCCGGGCGCGAGGTGGCGCGGCGGGGCTTCTGCAGCGGAAACCGCAGACGGGAGCGTTTCGACTTCGTCGGTCATCGGAGGGTACAGTTAACTACGGGCACGCCGGGGAGGCAAGGGGGTGGGGGGGTTATGACGCGAGGGTGAAAGGGTAAAAGGGTTGTTACGTAAGAGGCGAGGCGGGAAAGGAATGCGGCGAGGACGGGGAGGGGGGAGTTGAACAAAAGGAAACGAAGAAAACGAAGAGCGCGGAGTAGTCGGAGATGACGGGATGGTGCGGGAGAGGTTTTTTGTCACCGAGAGCACGGAGAGACACAGAGGGGCACGGAAAAGCGAAACGGATTTGGGACGAAGGAAGTAGGCTCGGGCGTGGGATGGAGGAGTGGGTTGTACGCGCGAGAGTTGTCGTGGGGTTGGAATTTTTTTGGCCGCAGATGGCGCGGATGCGCGGGAGATCAGGTCAGGCTGGGGAGGGGGCGGAACTGATTTTTACAGGAGGGAACGGAGACGACTACGGTGCGCTCGGCCGCTCGACTCGTTTCATCGGCGCGACGGACTGATTTTTAAACCACGGATGGCGCGGAGGGGCGCGGATTCGGAGGGAGAGAAGATTACGGGAAAGAGGGAGCGGCGGCAGAGAACATGACGGGTGGAGCGGACGTCCTGACGGTCCGCCCGGAGGTCGGACCCTACCCCAGGAGCCTAAACGGGGGAGTGGACGTCTGAGGGAATGCGCTCGGGTTCGGGACGGCGTCTTGCGCTGCGCGCGGTGCGTTTCGTTTAATTTTACTAACCGTGCGCGGCGGTGGAGAGAGCTTCGTCCATTTCTTCGTTGGACCAGACGTGCTGGACGTCGTCCATTTCGTCGAGGGTGTCGTGGAGTTTCACGAGGGCTTTGGCGAGGGCGAGGTCGGTGACGGGGACGGTGGTGACGGGGATGTAGGCGATTTCGGAGCTGGCGGGCTTGAGGCCTTTTTTCTCGAGGGCGTGGGCGACTTTGTCGAAGCCGTGGACGGGGGTGCGGATTTCGTAGCCTTGGTCGCTGGCGAGGATGTCGTCGGCGCCGGCTTCGAGGGCGAGTTCCATGAGCGCATCCTCGGCGATGGACTCGCGCGCGATAAGGAACTGGCCGGCGTGGAGAAATTGAAACGAGACGGAGCCGGTGCTCGCGAGATTGCCGTCGTACTTGGCGAAGGCGGCGCGGATGTCTTTCGCGGCGCGGGTCTTGTTGTCGGTGGTGGCCTGCACGACGAAGGCGACGCCGCCGGGGCCGTAGCCCTCGTAGGTGATTTCTTCATACATGACGCCGGGGAGCTCGCCGGTGCCCTTCTTGATGGCGCGGTCGACGTTGTCGGCGGGCATGTTGGCCTCGCGGGCCTTGAGGACGAGGGTGCGGAGGCGGGCGTTGCCGTCGGGATCGCCGCCGCCGGATTTAGCGGCGAGGGTGATTTCGCGCGAGAGGCGGGAGAAGACCTTGCCGCGCCGGGAGTCGGTGACGGCTTTGAGGCGTTTGACTTTGGACCATTTATTGTGGCCGGCCATTTCGGGGAGCGGGGAGAAGTTGAGAGTTGAGGGATGAGAGTTGAGAGAACGGAGGCGGGCGTGGAGCTGAGAGCTTAGAGGCTAGAGCTGAGAGTCCGGAAGTTCGGAAGGGAAAAGACGCGGGGGCGAGAGCGGGTGCGGGCGGTTTGAGATTTTTTCGCCGGAGGAGCGCGAAGTGGGTTGATCCTTTTTCCGCGGGCGTCGTCAAGCGACGCCCCTACACCGGATTCTCAGATTTATTTGGGATGTGAAAACAAAAACGCGCCCTCTTTTTGGGGAGGGCGCGTGGGCTGACGAAAAAATTACTTCTTCTTCGGCGTGACGTTTTTCACGACTTTGCCGCCGGGGCCGGTGGTGATGGCGGCGGGCTCGATCACGGGGTCCTTCATCTTGTTGATCACGAGCTGCTGGACGATGGTGAAGAGGCCGTTGACGGTGGAGTAGAGCGAGAGGGCGCAGGAGAGGCCGTAGCAGAAGAGGATGAACATGTAGGGCATGAACTTCATCATCTTGGCCTGCGCGTTATCGACGGACGGCGTGGGCGTGAGGTGCATCTGGACCACCATCGTCGCGCCCATCAGGAGCGGCATGATGTTGATCGGGAAGCCCCAGAGCGTCGTGATCGTATCCGATTGGGAGAGATCGGGCGCCCAGAGGAAGGACTCGAAGCGGAGCTCCGCGGCGTGCGGGAGCATCTGGTAGAAGCCCCAGAAGAAGGGCAGGGTGAGGAGAATCGGGAGGCAGCCGCCGATGGGGTTCACCTTGTGCTTCTTGAAGATCTCCATCGTCTCCTCCTGCTGCTTGCGCGGGTTGTCCTTGTACTTTTCGCGGAGGGCGACGAGTTCGGGTTGCAGCTTGGCCATGCGCTTCGCGGAGCGGGACGCGGCGAGGGTAAAGGGCACGAAGCACAGCTTCAGCGTGAGGGTTGTGATGATAATCGCCGGCCCCCAACCCCAGCCGAAACTATCGATAAGACCGTGGACGACGGTCATCAACTTCAGGAGGGCCTGGCTGAACCACTTGAAGAAACCGAACTCCATCACGCGGTCTTGGTCGGCCTTGAAGACATCGGATTTGGCGAGGCGGGCGTATTCCTTGGGGCCGACGTAGAGCTGGGAGCCGAGCTTGACCTCGGCGTTGGGGCCGAGGGCCTTGACGTCGAATTGGGCGGAGCCGGCGACACCATACGCGCCGTGATTTTCATCCGGCATGATGGTGTAGAGCTTCACGCGGCGGGTGACGAAACCGGCGCCGGGCTCATCGGGCGTGAGGACGGAGGCGAAGAACTGGTTTTTCACCGTGGCCCAGACGACCGGGCCGGGGCTGATGACCGAGGCCTTGGCATCGTGCGCGCCGATGCCGAGGAGGCCGCTGCCCGCCTCGAGCTCGGAGCGCGGGATAAAGTGCTGGTCGCTGCCGACGGAGTACCCCGTGGTGAGCTGGAGGCCGTTGTCGTGCTCGTTGTTCGGGGCGGCGGTGCCGAGCGCGAACGAGACCTTCATCGCGGGGACGGTCTTGTCGGTGAGGTTGCGAATGGTGGTCTCGTGGCGGAGCTGGTAGGGATCGGTCGCGCCCTTTTCATCATCGGACGGGAGGATGTAGCGGCGCGTGACCTCGAGGCGGCCATCGAGGACGGTTTTGTAAACGACCTCATTGCCCGTGGCGGAGACGCGTTCGAAACGGGTGCCGCGATCCAGGCCGGGAAAATCGGTGAAGGCGAGAATCGGGTCGGTATGGAGAAGGTTGAAGACGTAGGGGTCTTTGCGATCGAGCTTCTCGGGATAGATGAGGCGGTCGCCCTGCTTCTTGTCGCGGGCGATGAGGGCGACGTCGCGGATGGCGCCACCGGAATTGGTGAAGCGGACCTCGATGAAGCTGTTCTTCAACGTGGTGACCTCGGCGCCCGCGGCATCGGCGTGCGTGGAGGCGAAGATGGCATTGTCGGGCGCGGCGGCGGGCGCAGGGGCCGCAGAGGCGGGCTGGCCGGCGGTGGCCGGAGTCGTGGTGCCGGCGGGCGCGGAGGCGGCGGCAGCCGCGGCGGCGCGGACGGGCGCGGGCGGCGGCGGGACCGGGGCATTTTTCTGCATCCAGAGCATGTAGCCGAGGGCCGCGGCGATGAGCACCACGCCGATAGTCGTATTCTTTTTGTCCATTACGGGAAAAGGGAGTGAGAGAGAGGCGCGAGGCGCGTGAAAAGGGACGAACGGCGGGCGGGCGGGGTCAGGCGGTGACGCGGGTGCAGCGAGGCGCACGGCGCGGCGGCACCGGATCGAGGCCACCCGGGTGAAGCGGCGTGCATTTCAACAGCCGCACGAACGCGAGGGCGGAGCCGGAAAGTGCGCCGTGGGTCTGCACGGCCTCGGCGGCGTAGTGCGAGCAAGTCGGCGCGAACCGGCAGCCGAACGACGGGCCGAGCAGCACGGGCAGCGCGGGCGAGAGCGTCTTCTGATAGAGACGGATGAGCAGCAGCAGCGCGCGGGCGGGCAGGCGCGCGAAAAAGCGGAGAGTGGCGGCCACGGCGGCGGTCATGCGGCGGGCGGGGGCGTGGCGGCGGCGATCTGGCCGCAGGCCTCGGCGAATTTCTTGCCCATTTCTTCCATGGGGCGATCAGTGGCGGCGGCACGGGCCACCATCATCAAATCACAGCCCGCCGGCACGAGGTGCTGGTGGGCGCGAAAGACTTCGCGGAGGCGGCGCTTGGCGCGCGCGCGGCGCACGGCGTGGCCGACGGCGGCGGTGGAGGCGACGACGCAGACCCGGGCGGTCGTGGCCGGGACCTCGGTGACAGTGGCGGCGCGACGTTTCCACCAGAGGGAAAACGCGCGGCAATCCACTCGGCGGCCCAGCTCGCGCACCTCACGAATATCGCTCTGGCGGCGAAGATGCTGCTCAGGGCGGAAACGCATGACGGGCGGAAGCGAAGAGGCGAAAGGACGGAGCAGCGAAGGCAGGAGCCGAACGATCAAA
This sequence comes from Opitutaceae bacterium, assembly GCA_965227745.1. GTDB lineage: Bacteria > Verrucomicrobiota > Verrucomicrobiia > Opitutales > Opitutaceae > GAS368. Next base: position 4,905,429 of record OZ245769.1, read on the forward strand.
ACAAGACAGCCGCCGGCGAGAGGCCCGGCGGCGATTCAGCGTCAGAGAGTACGACAATCAGCCGAGCGGCCGATTAGACGACAGTGAGACGTTTACGGCCCTTGAGACGGCGGGCTTTGATGACTTTGCGGCCGCCCTTGGTGGCCATACGGGCACGGTATCCAATCTTGCGGGCGCGCTTCTTGCGGTGCGGGCGGAATGTAGGTTGCATGACGTTTTAGAGAAAAGAGGGTCAGTGGTGCCGGATTGGGTGGGGGGTGTCAAGGGTGGCGTGAGGGAAGTTTTATGTCTTTAAGTTTAGGCGTTCAGATAGTGATAAAAAAGGGGAGCCTTTCGGCTCCCCTTTTTTGCCTTTTACTCATTAATCTGCCTACGCATTCGATTTTTGTGGAAAACGGGACCGCGAGGCCCATGCCGTGGTTTTCCTGGTGGAAACCACTTCGTTTCATCTCTGCCTGCCATATATTTCACTTTCTTTGTGGCCCAAGTGTAGATTTGACATGCCCTCCTCTATCGACAGAGTTTTTTTGTAGAACCTTGATCGGCTAGCTGCGGGATGTCTCGACAACTCGCGTTGGACCGATCGCAAGTCATCGGTCCTCGCGAATGTAGTTCAGAGTTTGCATCTCTGAACCTTTCGCGAGGACTCGCCTAAATTGACTAATGGCTGGCATGTTGTCAAGCGGGTTACTGATCAGTAGTCTCGACGTATGTAGATCGAGCGGGTATTGCGCGAAAGTACCAAGTGTCTGCGTCGTTTTTGAAGCCGGTAATTTTCTTTTGCTTCATTAGCCTCATAAGTGTTTTAAAGAGAGTTACTTTGAAGTTATCGCCTACTGGCTTGTAGCCGTTTCCTATGAGGATTTTTTGAATGTCCAAGCGACGTAGGCCCTTTTCTGGGCCGCTCTCGTTAATGATGTCTAAAACCTTTTGGGTAAGGGTGCGCTCCTCTGCCTCGAAGATGGCTGAAATGCCTTTGTTGGTGTCTTCGGCGCCTGCATCGAGCAGGGCTTGTAGCTGAGCTTCCTTCTCGCGAATCTTGATGGCAAGCTGATGGGCGGCACTCTTAAGCTCGTCTAACTCCAGTTTGTACTTAAGGTAAGTGTCGTTAAGTCGATTTGCTGTCATGGCCCAATGTCAGTTTGATCTGGGTATAGGTCAATTTCAAAATGACTCCCCTCGTTCACATGATCAAACGAATGGAATTTATTGATTAATTGTTGATTTTGAGATATTTAAAATTTTAGACCCATAACCGTATAACGATGCCCCCACATGGTTTGCTCTAGGGTGACTATTGTGCGAATTCGTCACTGAGCGGTGGCGTAGGTTTCAGGGTCTTCAGTCTTCGCTTCAGCGCCGGGTCGATTTCTTCCAGCTCGGGCTCGGGGATGCGGGTGAAGGCGATGCGCATGGGGGCGTAGTCCGTCGCGCCGTGGGCGCCGCCGAAGTAGACGGAGTTTTTGCCGAAGGTCTTATTGAGGGTGTCGATGGCGGAGTGGAGGCGGGAGCGGGTGTTTTCGGTCTCGGCGGTGAAGAGGTCGCCGGTGTGGGCGGAGCTTTCGAGGAGGTGGCCGAGGAGGACGCCGATTTGGAGGGGCTTGCGGCGGAGGTCGGCCTTGGGGCGGGAGGCCCAGAGCTCGTTGAGGACGTGGGTGAAGTGGAGGGTGTCCTGCGTCTCGTTGAAGCGGCGGTCGTCGTGCCAGGCGGTCTCGTCCTGATAGCGGACGGAGAGGCTCAGGCTGCCGGCGTAGTGGCCGGTGTGGCGGAGGCGCATGGCGGCTTTTTGGAGGAGGCGGTGGAGGACGGCGAGGGCGGTGTCGGAATTGCGGCCGGCGGGCGGGAGGACGTGGCCGTGGCCGATGGAGCTGGTCTTGGTGGGCTCGCGCTCCTGGCGTCCGCCGTGGAGCCAGGCGTGAAAGCGCGCGCCCTCGACGCTGCCCCAGATGGCGCGGAGATGATCGGAGGTGGCGGCGTAGAGGTCGGCTACGGTGTGGATGTGGGCGGCGTGGAGGCGCTTTTCCATGGACTCGCCGACACCGGTGAAGTCGCCGAGCTCGACGTGGCGCTTGATCAATTCGCCGGGGACATCGGCGTCGTCGAGGACGAGGAGGCCGTTGGGCTTGCAGATATCCGAGGCGAGCTTGGCGAGAAACCAATTGGGCCCGACGCCGATGGAGCAGCGGACGAAGGGGCCGACGGCGCGGGCGATGGCGGCTTTGATGTCTTCGCCGAGTTGGCGCGCGCGGTCGGGGGCGTCGGCGAAATCGAGGGTGAGCTCGCACTCGAGTTCGTCGATGGACTGGACTTTTTTAACGGGGATGCAGGACTCGACGACGGCTTTGAGCCGGCGGTGGTAATCGATGTAAACGTCGGGTCGCGACTCGACGATGATGAGGCCGGGGCAGAGCTGGCGGGCTTCGGAGACGCGGCAGTTGCGCTTCAGGCCGAGCTTTTTGGCCTCGATGCTGATCGCGATGCAGCCGGTGGTCTCGGCGAGGACGGGGACGATGCCGACGGGTTGACCACGGAGTTCCGGTCGCTCCTGTTGCTCGACAGAGGCGAAGAAGGAATCGAAATCGATGGCGAGATTGCGGAGGGACACGACGGGGACGGCGGCGACGGAGACGAGGGAGACTGCGAACACTGAAGCACAGGAAGGGGATTTTGAAACCGCGAAGACGAAGGCACGGATTGGCCCACGAAACACACGAACCACACGAAAAGGGGCCGATCCATGGCCCACGGAACACGCGGAGCACACGGAAGAATCGGAAAGGTGAGGAGGAGTGGCAAAATCGGGAGCGGTGGGGGCTGCGCACCGGAGAGGGATTAAGCGCGAAGACGCAAAGGCGCGAAGATCGGAGCGAAGAAGAGCGAGTGGATGTTGTTGAGAGGGGACCCGCGGCACTCGAACTACACGAAAAGGGTTGGATCCCTTTATAGGAGGAAACGGAAAATAACGGAGGAGGAACCGCGAGGGGCGAGAGGGTGATGAGGAGGCTTTGCTTTGCTCCGTGACTCGGTGGCTTTTTGGTCAAATCCGAACCGGAGACGATCAAGGCATGAACCACAGAGACACGGAGGGGGGCCGGCGAGGCTGCGCTGCTTGGCGGCGTTATAGTTAAAACGTTTTTGGTTTTTCCGCATCGATTTTCTTGGGCGGGTGTCAGAGGATAACACCTTCCACCCCATGCGCATCGCCGTCATTTCTGACACGCACGATCAATATCCGCCGAATCTGCCGGGGCGGTTGAGCGAAGCGGATGAGATTTGGCATCTGGGTGATGTGTGCGCGCCGGAGGTGCTGGTGGAATTCGAGCAACTGGGCCTGCCGCTGACGGTGGTCCGGGGGAATTGCGATTCGAATGAGGCGTGGCCGTTTACGCGGACGTTGCAGCGCGAGAACGTGAAATTTCACCTCGTGCATATTCCGCCGGAGCGGGCGCCGGCGGGTGTGCACGCGCTCCTACACGGGCACACGCATGTGCCGCAGGATGAGATGATCGCGGGCGTGCGATGGTTTAACCCGGGGTGCATTTCGCGGCCGCGCGGGTCGCCGCCGAGCTTCGCGTGGCTGACGGTGGAGAAGGGGAAGATCGTGAGCTGGGAGCTGGAGCGGGTGTGAGGCGCGGAAGGGAATTACGGATTTGGAATGACGAATTACGAATGGTGAATGCGGATGGCTGACGGAGTGGGTGGGCGGCGTGCGAGGGGAGTTGGTTTCGATTCGCAACGGGTTTGACGGGCGGGCATCGTTGGGGGGTGAGAAAACGTATGCAGTTGCCGAATCTTCTGAGCGCGTTGCGGATCGCACTGCTGCCGTCGGTGCTGATGGTGGCGATCGGGCACTCGCGGCCGTGGTTTGTGGGGCTGCTCGCGGCGGCGTTGATCACGGATGCGCTCGATGGGTATTTTGCGCGGAAGTATCACGCGGAGTCGGAGCTCGGTCGTAAGCTGGATAGTGTCGCCGACTACCTGACGATGATCACGGGCATCGCGGGGATCGCGATTCTCTGGCCCGCGATCATGGAGCGCGAGCTGGCGTGGGTGGCGACGGGGCTCGTGGCGTTTTTCGCGGTGGTGGTGTACGGCTTCGTGCGGCTGGGGCGGGCGCCGTGTTATCATACGTGGGCGGCCAAGGTGCTCGCGGTGGCGTGCGGATTTTCGATGATCCCGCTGCTCGCGGAATGGAGCGCAGTGCCGTTTCGCGTGGTGATGGCGCTGCTCATCCTCGGGGGGGTGGAGGAGCTGGTCATCGCGATGCTCGTGCCATGGCACGTGGGCGAAGTGCCGACGGCGTGGCATGCGTGGCGGTTGCGGAAAAAGTATTTGGCGGAGAAGAAGCCGGGAGCGTGAGCAGAACGGTGGTGGTGGTGCGGGTCGGATTATGAAAGTGGAGAGGTGGATGAGATTGGGTGCTTGGAGATAAAACCGCTTGCCGCAAGAAGGCGCAGAAGGCGCAAAAAAAGAGAGCGTTGGCGGTGACGGTGGGAGCGATTTTTGGAGACTGGGTTTCGCTGCGCGTGATATCTGTCGGGGCATAAAGCCCCTCCCACAGTTTGCCTTGGCGAATCGGGGCCAGGCAGTCGGGGCGCGTGGCTCGCGAGGTGGGTGCACCCATTCGACACTGGGGCGTGGTACTGCGTAGGGGAAGTGCGGCGCGGCGTTGACGCCGGGGCGGGTTTGGCTCACTTCGGAGGGACGCGATGAACGACGACGGGCAGCAGAGCCTCCTCGGGTTTTTCACGCCCGCGGCGGGCGTGCATCGGACGCCGCCGGCGACCGTGCGCCCGGCGCGTCCGATCACGAAGGCCGTGGTGGCGACGCACGGGGATATTGTTTTTGAGCGCAGCCTGCGGGCGAACAATTACCGCCTCACGCTGCGGCGCGATGGCACGGCGGTGGCGACGATCCCAGCGCGCGGCTCGGAGCGCGAGGCGCTACGCTTCGTGGAGCAGCATCGCGACTGGCTGGAGCGCGCGCGGGCGCGTCAATCGCAGAAGCCGCGCAGCGCGGTGGTGTGGACCATCGGCACGCGTGTGTTGTGGCGTGGCGAGATGACGGAGGTGCGCGTGGCTTCCGAAGGCGAGCGCCCGCAAGTATGCGTCGCGGCGGATGTGTTTCGCGTGGTGGGATTCGACGGAGATCTGCGGCCGACGCTGGAGGCGCATTTTGCGCGGCGCGCGAAAATCGAGCTGCCGGCGCGGACGTGGGAGCTGGCCGCAGTGACGAGCATGGAGGTGAAGCAGGTGACGGTGCGCAACCAGCGTTCGCGCTGGGGCTCGTGTTCGGCGAACGGCACGATCTCACTCAACTGGCGGCTGATCCAGACGCCGGACTTTGTGCGCGACTACATCATTTATCACGAGCTAATGCACCTGCGGGAGATGAATCACTCGGATCGCTTCTGGGCGCGGGTGGAAGAGGTGTGTCCCGGCTGGCGCGACGCCGAGCACTGGATCAAGCGCAATGGGAGTTTGATCGGGCTGTAGAGCGAGCGGAAACGAAGCGGATTTTTTTAACCGCGAAGCGCGCGAAGGTGGCGGCGGGATGTTCGCGCGGGCTTGGCGAGCGGGCGGCATGAAATCGGATTTTTTCACGGAGAGCACGGAGGAGGCACGGAGAGGCACAGAGGGGGGGCGGGTATTTGGAGATGGGAGGTGCGAGACGATGGCGACGGGATTGGGTTGAACAGGAAGGTCGGGAAGGACGGGAAGAAATGGCGGGTAGATGATTTAAATTGAACCACAGAGACATAGAGGCACGGAGAAGGCGGAATGAGCGGTGACGAGCGGCGGGGGGAATGCGCCGGATTTCTGGTCGGGTGTGTCGGCGCGGTGACGCAGCTGTGCCGGGAAAGTAACATCTGCGCTGCGACGCTTTTCGCGCGATTATTTTGGAGCAACTTCGGCGCGGATGGGTCTTGGTTTATTCGTCATGTCTGCATTCACGAAACGCGCCTCCAAGAAGGCCTCCTCCGACACCACGCCGAAGATCGGCGCGAGCGTCGTCATCAAGAAATCGAAGCGGGGAGTGGTGCGTCGCGCGGCGAGTGGAGCATTACTCGCGGCCGCGCTCGCGGTGGCGCAGACGGACGATGAGGAAACGACCTCAAAGTGGCGGCTCTTCGATCCGAACCTGCTGGATCGGCTGAGCATGCCGCTTACGCGATATCACGAGTGACCTCAACCAGATTGAAGGGGCGTCGGGAGTCCTGAGGTTAAGCGCAAAGACGCCAAGGCGCAAAGGCCGGAGCGAAGAGAATGGGGAATGTGCGCGGTTCAGTTTAAACGCCAAGGCGCAAAGAGGCGAAGGCCGGAGCAGGTCTGGATCGGCTGAGTATGCCGCTCACGCGGTATCACGAGTGGGGGGATTTACGAATTACGATTTGGGAATTACGAATTCCGAATAACGAGGGTGGGGGCAGTCCCTCGTGGTGGGGTGAATTTTTTTACCGCGAAGGTCGCGAAGAAGCGCGGAGGCGGGCAGCGACTTTCGCCTTTCTTCGCAGTTCAATGGTTGAACAGCTCAGAAACCGTAGAGTTTCTTTTTCTCCTCGAGTGAGAGGTGGGCTAGCTGATCCGCGGCGACCGTGGAAGCTTTGTCGCCCTTGCTCGCAGCCTGCCTGAGATCCGAACGCAGGCCTTTGATTTCTCCCAGCAGAGCATCGAGCTTGTAGACGATCCGGAAGCAAGCAGACACGATAATCACGAATCCGAAGACCTGTAAGACGGCGATGATCAGCGGTGGAATCATGGGCGTAGGGTTGCGCAGATGATACTAGTGCCTCAATCTCATTTCGCCGCCTTCACTCCGTTGGCTGATTCGGATTCGCTTTCGCGATCGTCGAGCGGATGCGGGTGGCGAGGTCGACGGCGGAGAAGGGTTTGGCGAGGAAGTCGGAGACGCCGCGGCCGACGAAGCGCTCGGCGACGAGGCGTTCGCTGTGGCCGCTCATGAGGATGACGGGGAGGGTGGGATCGAGGAAGCGGATGGCGATGAGCGTGCTCTCGCCATCGAGGCGCGGCATCGTGAGATCGAGCAGTACGACGTCGAAGGCTTGGGTACGCGCGCGAAGGAGATCGATGGCTTCCTGGCCATCGTTGACCGTGACGACCTTGTAGCCGGCCTCGGTGAGAATATCGGAGGAGAACTTGCGCACGGTGGGCTCATCGTCGACGACGAGCACGGAGCGCCCGCGTCGACGGGGCGACGGCATCGTCGGCAGGGAACTGCCGGTGGATGTAAGTTCGACGGTGGTTTCGACGGGCAGGTAGACGCGGACCACGGTGCCGCGACCGCGCTCGCTCGTGATGCGGAGGCCGCCGCCGTGACCATGCACGACGCCGAGCACGGCGGGGAGGCCCAGGCCGCGCCCGATGAAACGCGTGGTAAAAAACGGCTCGAAGGCCCGCGCCAGCGTGGCGGGATCCATGCCGCTGCCATTATCGGAAATCTCCACGCAGACGCATTCGCCCACCGGCAAGTGGTGACCGGGGACGAGCGAGGTGAGATCGGCGGCGAGGAGGCGGGCGTTTTGCGTGCGGACGGTGATGAGGCCCCTGGCCTCGCCGATGGCCTCGGCGGCATTCGTGATGATGCTATTGAGCACTTGGCGGAGCTGGGTGGCATCGCCGCGGCAGGTGGGCAGACCCGGTTCAAATTCGAGTCGGAGCGTGGTCTCGGGGCCGAGGGGGAGCTTGAGGAGCGGGAGGGCTTTTTCGATGAGATCGTTGAGCGAGATGGAGCGGAGGTGGTACGAGCCCTTGCCGGCGTAGGCGAGGAGCTGCTTGCAGAGCTCGGCGGCGCGGTGAGCGGACGTCTCGGCCGACTCCAACATGCGGTAGGACTGGCTGTCCCGGGAGGGAAGACTGAGGCGGACGAGGGTGGTGTAGCCGAGGATGCTGGTGAGGAGATTATTGAAATCGTGCGCGATGCCGCCGGCGAGGACGGCGATGCTTTCGACCTTTTGCGTTTCGCGCAGGCGGCGCTCGAACTCGAGGCGTTCCTGCGCGGCGTGCTTGTGCGCGGTGATATCTTGAAAAGTCGCCACGCACCCGCGTGGCTGGCCGGCTTCGTCGCGGATCGGCACGGCGCTGACCAGGACATCGGTCGTCGTGCCATCGGCGCGGACGATCGTCTCCTCGAAATCCCGGAGGGCGATATTCTCCCGGGTGGCGCGTTGCATGGGCAACTCGGCGGGCTTGAGTGTCTGGCCGTCCTTGACGATGTGAAACGACTGCGGCGCCTGCTCGGGCGGGGCAGTCAAGGAGGCGTTGGCGTGGGCGGGCAGGCCGAGGATTTGAGCAAAGGCACGGTTGGTCTTGATGTGGGTGCAGGTGGCATCCGTCGCGATGCCGACACCGACGGGCATGAGGTCGAAAAGGGTTTGGAGCTCCGCCACGCGCTGCTCGAGCGCGATGTTGAGGCGGCGGATCTCGGCCTCGGCGAGTTCGCGCTGCTGGATCTCCAGGCGAAGGTGTTCGTTGGCGTGAGTGAGATCGGCGGTGCGGGCGGCGACGCGATTTTCGAGGTCCTCGTTAAGTTTGCGCAGCGCATCGGGGCTCGGCAGCGCGAGGGCCATCGGGACGACTCGGACCAGGGCCACGGCGGTCAGGAGCGAGATAATCGCCGTGGCGGCCTTGATGCCGCCGCTGACGACGTAGAGCGGCTGCCACACGGTCCAGACCTCCATCAAGTGCGTCGTGCCGCAGGCAATGATGAAGGCGCCGAACATCAAAAAGATCATCGGAAACGGCACGTCGCGGCGCTTGCGCACGAAGTACAGGATAAGCAGCGGGATCGAGTAGTAGGCCAGCGCGATGAGGCTGTCGGAGATGACGTGCAGCCAGATGAGGGTGGGGTCCCACAGGTAGCATTGGCCATGAGGCATGAAGCTACCTCCGCATAATTCGGTAAGCCATTTATTCATGGGACATGGTAATGATTGGCAAAATGAGCGCCCGCCGGAGACGGGCAAATCGCCCGCCGATCAAGAGTTCGTCAAAATGCTCTAGGGATATAACCCTGTGAAGCAAAACATATGCGGTTAGCACGGACGCGCGAGGCTAAGTAGCGGCCGCGACTAAACGGCCACCGCTAGGGGGCGGCTGACGTGAGGGAGGATTGGGCGCGACACAGTCGCGCTAGGGTCCGGATCAGTGCCAGTCGATCAGCTCGACCTCGAAGATGAGCGTCGCTTTGGGCGGGATGGTCGGGGGGCGGCCCTTTTCGCCGTAGGCGAGCCAGTAGGGGACGATCAGGGTGCGCTTCTCGCCGCGCTTCATGCCGAGAAAGGCCTCATCCCAACCCTTGATGACATCGCCGGTGCCGACCTTGAAAGTGAAGGGCGTGCCGCGCTTGTAGGAGCTGTCGAAGGGCGTGCCATCGAGCAGACGACCATCGTAGTGGGCGACCACTTGGTTGCCGAATTGCGGGGTGGCGTCGCCGGTGCCGGGATTGCGGACGACGTAGCGCAGGCCGGAGGGGAGCTTCCGGGCGTTGCCGTAAGTTTGGTCGATCAGGGCGGCGTCTTCGCCAGTGAATTGTTTGCCACCTTCGTTGGCCATGGCTTCGCGCATCGTGGCGTTGATGGGGCGGCCGGGGTCCTTGCGGGCCAAGATGCCCGAGCGGACCACAATGGCGACGGTAGCAAGGGCAACGCCGAGAAGAAGGAGGTAGAAAAAGCTGCGCATGGGAGCGGGAGGAAAGGGGAGCGGAAAACGGAAGACTAACGACGGCGGAGGGCGTCTTGGCAAACTCGCAAATTACTCGGGCGATGCGAGGCCGGAAGGATCTGAAACGCAAAGTCGCTAAGACGCGAAGGTAGGAGTAAAGGTGAGCGTAGAAGCGAGGGGAGCGAGAATCCATCGGCAGGCACTCAGAAGCAACCTGATGAACCGCGAAGTACGCGAAGATCGCTCCTCCGTTTCGCGCCAGGCGCGCCTTTCGCCGCTTAAAAACTGACCGGGCCGGCGTTACAACCCGTAGGTGATCGTCCGGGCGCCGGCGATGCCGGTGACGGTGATCGTCGTGCCCTGCGTGTAGTTGGCGGGGTACGTTTCGTTGGCCACGAGATTGATGATTTTCACGTAGTTGCTCTGGCCCACGAGATTACCGTACGAGACGAAGGCGACGCCGTTTTCCATCATGTATTGATCGGCGGCGGCGGCGAGCTGGCGGGCATTATTAAGCACAGCCTTGTCTTGCGACGACGTGCGGACTTTCTGGAAACCTGGAATCGCAAGCGCCGCGAGCATGCCGATGATCACGACCACGATCATGATTTCGACCAGCGTGAAACCTTTGGTAGTGGACGATGACATGGTGAAATGGGATCGTCACAGATTGCCATAGCCCGAAGGGAAAAGCCCGAATATTCGCGCCGGGCTTTACGTATTTAAGATTACTTAGCAAGTAGGTCGAGTGCAGCGGCGCTGAGCGAAGTCACCGCACCCTTGAGGGTGGGCTCGGGTACGGGCGCGAATAGAGGGGAGTGATTGGAGGGCAGGACTTTGCCCGCTCGCTGGGCGTCGGCGATCTCCGCCGGTGCGGTGGCGCCGACCAGCCACAGGCAGATGGGCACGCGATGGGTGGTGCGGCCGTAGCGGGCAAAATCTTCGCCGACCGTCAAGGGCAGGCCGATGCGGACGTTACCCTCGCCGAGCCAGTCTTTCCACACGCCGACGAGGCGCTGGGTGAGGGCGGGGTTGTTGGCGCAGACGGGAGTATTGGTCTCGGCGTTGGTGATGATGGGCAGGCGGTCGTCGGGGACGCCGGCGGCGCGCGCGAGATTTTCGCTGATGCGCTTGATGGAGGCGATGAGGTGAGCGGCAACGGCGTCGTCGTAACTGCGGAGGGTGAGCTCGAGCTTCACCTCGTCGGAGATGATGTTGCGCTTGGTGCCGCCGTGGATGGTGCCGACCGTGACGACGGCGGGCGTGCCGGGCTCGAGTTCGCGGCTCACGATGGTTTGGAGAGCCATCACGATCTCGCTGGCGAGGACGACGGGATCCTTGGTCGTGTGCGGGCGTGAACCGTGGCCGCCGACGCCGCGCACGAGGATATCGAGCGAGTCGACATTGGCGGTGACGGGGCCGGGGACGTACGTGACGGTGCCGGCGGGCAGGCCGGCCCAGACGTGCATGCCGATCGCGAAGTCGGGCGTGGGGAACCGCGTGTAGAGCCCATCGGTGAGCATCGCGAGTGCGCCCGCGCCGATCTCCTCGGCCGGCTGACCGATGAGGACGAGCGTGCCGGACCAGCGATCCTTGAGCGAAGTGAGGACGCGCGCGGTGCCGATGAGCGAAGTGACATGGCTGTCGTGCGCGCACGCGTGCATCGCGGGCGAATCCTTGCCGGCGAGGTCTTTCACCGGCGCTTTGCTCGCGTAAGGCACGCCGGTTTTTTCGAGGAGAGGCAGGGCGTCCATGTCCTCGCGGATGAGCAACGTCGGGCCCGCGCCGTTTTTCAGGACGGCAACGACGCCGGTGTTGCCGACCTTCTCGGTAACCTCGAAGCCGAGGGCGCGCAGCTCCTTGGCGACGATGCCCGCGGTGCGCGTCTCCATGAAGGAGAGCTCGGGATTGGAATGGAGGTCTTGGTAGATCGCCTCGAGGGCCGGGTACTCGGCGGTGACTTTTTTCGCGACGGCCTCGCGGAGGGCGGGGTCGACGGCGGCTTGGGCGGTCGAGAAGGTGAGCGTGCCGGCGAGGGAGAGGGCGAGGGCGGTGAGAAGAGTGGAGGGTGAGAGGCGGGGGCTCATGGAACTTTTAGGGCCGAATTTTTTATGGCGAGATGACGTCTCAAGCGAGCGCGACCTTCACGTTTGCTATCGTCGAAAAACCCACTCAGTTCAGCCCTCGAGTTGATCTCGATGAAACGTCCCTCATCGAGATCGCGGATCCCCTCCGCCACAGCGGTACGGAGACGGGCCGGAGACTGTTTTTGATAAGAGGACATGACAGGTGGGCGGGGCGTCGCTGGCGATGAGGATGCGGCCGGCTAGAGTTCCTCGGGTGTATCGCTATTGAGCGCTCGGCGTTGATCGCGGGCCATGTGAAGTATGCGCACGATTTCCACACCGCGCGCCGTCACGCGATAGTAAATAAGACAGCGCTCAAACGGCAGGCTGCGCAGACCCGGACGTAAATCTTCCCGCGGGCGACCCCATCCAGGATTGGTGCCGAGCAGATGGCACTTTTCTGCCAGTCGATCAACCCATGCGATCGACGCCTGCGGACGATGATCCGCAATGTAGTCCTGTTGGCTGCGAAGATCGGCGTAAGCCGCGGGCGTGAAATATACGCCGACGCTCATGCGGCGCCGCGCGCCCGAGCTTTCAGAGAGGCGATAACCTCGTCCGCTTCGAGCAGCTCGCCCCGGTCAGCCTCGGCGATTCCTTCGTCGAGGTCGGCTAGGAGGGCTCGTTCCTGCTCAGCGCGGAAAGTATCGGTCGCTTGCAGCCACCGGAAAAGCTCCACGCGTTCCTGTTCGGAAAGAGTTTTTACCGCGGCTTGGATTTCGGCGACCGTGGACATGGGGATTAAGATGAACGGCAGGAGAGGAGATGACAAATGCGATTTCTGGCAGTGCGAGCCTCCGCTTCCTGGGCGCCCGGGGGCGGTCGCGCTCCCTGGGGCGATCTGCGCCGCTACCGCTTCGGCTCAAGCTTGAGGAGGAGGCCGTCGAGGACGGCGTCCATCTGGAGTTTGATGCGCTGGCTGGGGGGCGGCTGTTTGTCGGGGGCGGCGGCTTTTTGCTGTTGGGCGAAGGCGGCGTCGCCCTCGGCTTGGGCGGCTTCGAGGAAGGCGTCCTTCACCTTGTGAAAGGCGGCGCCGTCGCCGAGATCGGCGGCGCTGGGAGTGCGGCCGAAGAAGGGCGTGACGGTGTCGCCGAGGAGCCAGACGCGCCAGTCTTTCTCGTCGGCGAAGTAGGCGACGACGGCGCCGTTGGGGCCGACGCCGGTCTTGGCGGCGAGGGCTTTCATGAATTTGCCGGGCTGGTCGTCCTCGGCGGCGGGGGGAGATTTCGCGAAGACGCGGGCGGTGATGCGCACGCCGGTCACGCGCTCGAAGTTGGCGAGCTTGTAGTTGAAATTCTTGGCGCGCGGCGGCTCGGTGGGCAGCACGGCGTCGGCATCGGCGAAGTGGGAGGTGGGGCCCGGCTCCTTGGTGGCGGTGGCGAGGTCGGTGTATTTTTTGGCCTGGGCGGAGAGGGCGGCGAAGGTGGCGGGGTCGTTCTGGAAGGCTTTGGCCGCGGCGCCGATGCGGAGGATTTTGATCGAGACGGGGTCGTCCTGCTTGACGGCCTGCAAGACATCGAGGCCGCGTATCACCTTTCCGAATACGCTGTGCAGGTAGTTGAGACGCTGGGTGGGGGCGAGGGTGAGGAAGAATTCGCAGCTATTGGTGTCGGGGCCGGCGTTGGCCATGGAGAGGATGCCGGCGGAGTCGTGGCGGAGCCCGGGGACGAACTCGTCGGGAAAGCGGTGCGGGATGGGTTTGGCTTCGTCGTCGGTGTCCTTGAGGCCGGGGTTGCCGCTCTGGATCACGAAGCCGGGGACGACGCGGTACCAGGTGAGGCCGGTGTAGAACGGTTTGCCGTTGCGCGGGGCGAGCGTGCCCTCGGCGAGGCCGGTGAAATTTACGCACATGAGCGGCGCCTGCTTGTAATACAGCTCGGCGACCGAGACACCGCGCGCGGTGGTGAACTCGGCGTAGAGGCCGTCGGCGAGTTTTTCGTCCGCGGCGCGAGCGGCAGGCGCGAAGAGGAGCGCGCAGAGCGCGGTGAGGGAGAGGAGGAGGCGCAGTTTCATTTAGGATCGGTCTGATCGATGAGGGCGGAGACGACTTGCTCGACGATGAAATAAACCTCGGCGACTTTGCGGCGCTTGATCTGCTCCGGCGTGGTGGGAGGGGTTTTGGCGGGCGCGCGCGGCTTTAACTCGGGCAGGGTGAAACCGGCCGGTGCGCCGGCGAAGTGCCACGCGTTTTCCGCCGCGAAGTAGTAGGCGAGGATCGAGCCGGCGGGAGCGTGGAGCGAGGCCAACTCGGCCGCGACGAGTTGCGCGGGAGTTTCCTTGCCCTCCACGGCTTCGAATTTTTCCGCGAGGCGCACGTAGATATGCCGTCCGGTGAACATCGCGAGGTGCGTGAGCCGGTACTCGAGATAGCGAATTTGAAACGGCACGTCGGCGGCGGTGGGCGATTGATCGACGACGAAGGGGGCGGCGTAACGCGGGGTGCGGGCCTGGAGCGCGGCGAAGGATTTTTCGTCGGCGCGGAAGGCGAGGGCGGCCCGGCCGCGGCGGATGATTTTCACGCTGAACTCATCGCCCTGTTTAATTTTCGCGGGCACATCGTCGCCGCTGATGACGCGGCCGAAGATGCTATGCACATAGTCGAGGTAGCGGGCGGGGCCGAGCGTGATGAAGAACTGCGAGCCATTGGTGTCGGGTCCGCTATTGGCCATCGAGAGTACGCCCTTGCCCTCGTGGCGCTGGAGGGGGCCGGCGAAAAATTCGTCCTGAAACTCGTAGCCGGGGCCACCATTGCCGGTGCCGGTGGGGTCGCCGCCTTGGATGACGAACTCGGGCACGACACGGTGAAACGACTGGTGATCGAAGTACGGTTTGCGCGGGAGCGGCCCGAGCGTGCCCTCAGCGAGGCCGACAAAACTCGCGACGGTGAGCGGGGCTTTTTGGAAAAAAAGTTCGGCGGTGATCACACCCTGCGGCGTGGTGAACTCGGCGAAGAGACCGTCGGGAGGACCAGCGGGGACGGGCGCGGGAGTGGACGGGGCGGCGGTCGGCGAGACCGAGGCACAGCCGGCACAACACAAGGCCCAGAGCAGCAGCGGGACGAGCAGACGCGTCATGCGAATCAACGTGGGCGACACGGGGAGGGGAGGCGAGACGGATTGAGCGGTGGATGCCGGTGACAGAAGGATCGAAGGACAGAAAGGCTGGGGCCGAACCACGGAATTTTTGAACAGAAGGGAACGAAGGTGACGAAAAGTCGGGGGTGGTGGGATGCGTGGGTGCGAATCACCTTTTTAGGGCTTTGAATTTTTGGAGGGAAGGGAGGCGGGGGGAGAAACCACGAAACACACTAACTACACGAAAGGGAGTATCCGGTTTACAGCAGGAGACGGAAGAACAGGGGGGCTGAAATGGGGGAGAGATGTTCGAGTACTTAGGCCCCTTCGTTTTCTTTTGTTCAGATGGTTTGAGGTTTGTGGTTGGGAAATAAAAAAACGCCGGCTGGTGACCGGCGTTTTTTGAGGGGAGGGAGACGGAGGTGCGTGCTTGGTAGGATCGTTGGTCGCACGTGTGATCGCTAACGCGCCGTTCGGGAGTTGCGCGGGCCGAGGGAGCGATAAGCCGACCGGCCTTTTACGTGAGGAACGAGCAGATGTATTCGCAGAGGCCGGAGGTGACGGAGATCGTGAAGCCGCTTTTGGCGGGGACATCGAAGTGGGTGCCGGCGGCGTAGTCCTTGGTGGCGTTGGTGCCGTCGAGGGTGACTTGGCAGGCGCCGGCGACGATCTCCATGCGCTCCGCGGCATCGGTGCCGAAGTGGTAGGTGCCGGGGCGGATGAGGCCGAGGGTCTTCTTCGACTTGTCGGCGAAGAGGACGGTGTGGCTGACGACGTTGCCGTCGAAGTAGACGTTGGCCTTGGTCACGACGGTGACGCCGGCGAATTGAGCGGGGAGCGTAGACATAAAGAAAACCGTGATGGGACTAGGGCGCGGCGGTGGCAAGCGCAGGGTTGGCAGGGCGCGGCATAAGTGTCAGGGGTGGGGCCATGAAAATTACCGTGCTTCGTGTGGTCATCGGTGCAGGCCTGATCGCAACGCTGCCGAGGGCGGTCAGTCTCGCGGCGGCCGAGAATGTGATGAACCCGCCGGTGGCGTCTGCGGGTGTGCCGACCGTGGCCGGTTTCGGCCTCGGTAGTCGGCTCGATTACACGAAAATCATCCCGGCTCCGCCGGCGCTGGATTCGCTCGCGGGGATGGCTGATCTCATGGTGGTGCGGCAGGCGCAGGCTTGGCGGACGGAGGAGCAGGTGGCGTGGGCGAATCTCGTGGATCGCGACGTGGCGTTTAACAACGCGAGTGTACTCGGCGCGTGGTTTACGGCGGAGCGGTTGCCGAAGACGGCGGAGTTTTTCAAGCGGCTCGATGCGGATGTGCGGGCGATGGATGGCGCGGCCAAGAAACCGTTTCTCCGACCGCGCCCAATGACGGTCGACAGCGCGATCAAGCCCTGCGTGCGACTACCCACGAGCACCGGCTACCCCAGCGGCAGCGCGGTGCAGGAATATCTGTGGGCGGCGCTGCTCGCGGAGGCCGTGCCCGCCAAGAGCGAGGCGCTGATCGAGCGGGCGCGCCGCGCGGCGTGGGGGCGTGTGCTGGGTGGCGTGCATTTCCCGACGGATATCGAGGCGGGGCGGGTGGTGGCCGAGGCGGCGCTGGCGGACGCGCGCAAGGACGAAGTATTTAGCGCCGTGTGGGCGGCAGCGCGGGCGGAAATCGCCGCGGCGGAGGCAGCGAAACCATAGGAAATATATATAAGCCGGGTAAGGAGTAGGCCTTAGATGGAAATGGATCGTCGAACTTGCACGACGGGCCGCAGCATTGAAACTGGGAGCTCTCTATAGACTTATGCGTTTCCTTTTTCTTGCCCTCATTCTCGCGGTCGCGGTGCGCGCGACCACGGTCGTGCCGCCCAATTTCGACCAATTGGTCGGGCAATCGGAGGTAGTGTTTCGGGGAGAAGTGAAGGCGGTGTCGGTGGTGTGGACGGGCGAGGGCGAGACGCGGCGCATTGCGACGCGCGTGACCTTTGCCGTGGAGCGGGTTTTGCACGGGACGGCCGGGGAGAAGCTCACGCTGGAATTCATGGGCGGGCAATTGGGCGGGCGGCGGCTGACGGTGGCGGGGCTGCCGCAATTTGCCGTGGGCGAGCGCGGGGTGTTTTTTGTCGAGGATCGCGACGCGCGGCTGTGCCCGCTGCTGCGCCTGCGGCATGGGCGCTATCGGATATTGAAAGACGAGAGTGGAGTCGAACGTATCGCGCGCGACGATGGCTCGCCGCTGAATGCGATTGCGGCGGTGCAGCAACCGCTGGCCGAGACGGCGGCTGCGGCGAGCCAGCGGGCGCTTACCTTGAGCGCAGGGCTGACGCTGGGGGCATTTGAGCAGGCGATTGTCGAGCGCGGCGCACAGCCGGCGGAAAAGGAGACGAAATAATGAAACGCGCGCTTTGGCTTTGGGCGTTGGCGGTGCTGGTGCCGGTCGCGATGTACGGTTCGTTTCCCACCTCGGGCGGAGTTTGGCCGGATGGCCCGGTGCCGATTTGCATCTCGTTGGCCGGTGGGCCGATGAATGTGGCCGAGGCCGAGGCGGCGGCACGGGAGGCGATGGCGAGCTGGAATCCCTATCTGCAGCGCGTGCAGTTGGTCCCGGTCTCGTCGACCGAAAAGCCATGGTACTCCAACGGGCGAAACGAGATATTTTTCGCGAACACCATTTATGGGGAACAGTTTGGCCGCGGGGTGGTGGGTGTGACGATGACCCTAACCTTCGACCGCGACGAGCGCACCGAGATAGACATCGTGCTCAATGCCGCTTTCGCGGTGCCGTGGGGCACGTACCACGGGGCGATCAGGCGGGAAACCGTTGAACTCCGTCGTGTACTGGTGCACGAACTCGGACACTTGCTCGGGCTGGATCATCCTGATGAGGCGGGGCAGGACGTCGCGGCCATCATGAATTCGACCGCCAGCGACATCGAAACGCCGACGGCGGACGATCAGAGTGGCGTGCGCTCGCTCTATGATCGCAACTCCAACGCTGCGCCCGCGGTGGTGGCGGGCCCGCGCATCAGCACGCAGGAAGTGATGGTGGGCGGGCGGGTAAAGTTTGAGGTGCTCGCCGGTGGACGTGGGCCCTATTTTTATCAATGGCGCCGGGATGGAGTGCCGGTGAGCGGAGCGACGGCATCGGTGCTGCGGCTCGACCCGGTGAAGCTGGAAGAGGGCGGCAATTATTCCGTCGTGATCAGCAACCGGGCGAACTCCGTGACGAGCCGGTCGGTGGCGCTGACGGTGCGACAGGTGAGCCCGCCGCAGCTCCTCAATGTGAGTGGCAATTGGGATTACACGCTGCAGATGGGCGGGGACTTTACGTTTCGCGCGGTCGATGTGGCGAACACCGTGCTCACGAAATTTGAGTGGAAGCACAACGGCGTCGTCGTCGGCACGACGGACAGCGCGACCTTTACGATCAAGGACGTGCAATTCAGCGACAGCGGCGATTACACGGTGACGGCTACGAATGGTGCGGGCAGCGTGACGGGGCGGACTTTTCACATCAAGGTGGAGCCCGTGGCGGCGAATCGCTTTTTGATCGAGCCGGCGCCCGTAGACTTTCTGGTGGGATCGACGGCGACCTTGAACATCGAGAGCTCGGGTGTCGCGACCTCCACGACGACGTATCAATGGGCCAAGAACGGCGTAGATATCCCCGGGGCCGTGGGGCGCTCGCTCAGCATCGGTAATTTTCGGGCGTCCGATGCCGGCTCCTACACGCTCACGATCACCGATGCGTGGGGTCAGTCGACGAGCGCGCCGCTGGTCGTGTCGGTGCGCGGCACGGCGCTGGCGGGCCCGATCATCGTACGCCAGCCCAGCTCGCAGACGGCGTTTGTCGGGACGCGCGCCGGGATGACAGCCCGCGTGAACACGAGCCCTTTTACTTATCGCTGGCTGAAGGACGGCGTGCCGGTGACGGCTTTTCAGGAGGCGTCGGCGCAGCAATCACAGGTCGATCTCTCGTATGCGATTCCCACGCTGATCAAGCCGGAGGATGCCGGCACCTACACGCTTGAAGTCGTCAACGGCCTCGGCAGCACGACGAGTCGCGGAGCCAAGCTAACGGTGGTCCCGGCGATCAAGCCCATCATCACGACGCAGCCGGCCTCGCCGACCGTGAAGGCGGGCGACACGGTGACGCTGTCGTGCGTCGCGCGCGTGTCGTATTCGAACGACGGCCAGCAGCAATTCCCTGGCTCGCCCCTGCGGGTGCAATGGTTCAAAGGATCGACGGTGGTGCAGCCCGAGCAGGAAAATGGCTTCAGCTATTCGTTCACGGCGAGCGCCGCCTCGGCGGGGCAATACTACGCGCGCGTGACCTCGCCGGCGGGTCTCGTGACCGACACGAAGACTTGCACCGTGACGGTGACGACAGGGGAGTTGCCGCTCATCACGACGCAGCCGCCCGATCTGTTGTATAATATGTACGACTCGGAGGAGATCCGGCTCGCGAGCATCGCTTTCGTCGTCGCGAGCCGTCGGTACGCGCGACAGGCCGAGAACTCGGGCTTCGCGCTCGTGACCCCGAGCGGCCCGGCCTTTGGCGGCGTCACGCCGGGCACTTACGTGATGTTTGCCACGCGGAGCGGCGTGACGGAGACGAGCCAGCCCTTTACCATCGAATTCATCCCGCCGGTCACGCCCGTGGTCTACAGCCAGCCGGCCAGCCAGAAGCCGGACATTGGTCAATTGGTGGAAATCAGCGCGAACATCTTTTCCTTGTCACCGCTTACCTTTCAGTGGTCGAAGGACGGCGTGCCGATCACCGGTGCCACCAACAGCTACTTTGTGGTCACGAGGAGCTTCGAGGCGAGCCAGGCGGGCAGCTACCAGTTGAGGGCGACGGGTGTCACAGGCACGTTTACGACCGAGCCGGCGCTGCTGGAAGTGGCGACCTCCGGCGTGCCGGTGATTGTGACGCAGCCGCGCTCACAGATTATTGTGGACGGCCGCCGCATCGCAATGGATGTCGTGGCCTCGGGCGCGTCGCTGAGTTATCAGTGGTACAAGGACGGGCGGCTGATCGGGGGCGGGACCAACGCCGAGCTGTTCGTTCCCTCCGAGGTGGGTAGCTCCGGCGGGTACGCGGTGGCCGTGAGCAACGGCACCGCCTCTGTGCTGAGTAAGACGGCCACGGTGCGCGTGCTCGCGGCGGAGCGGCCTCCGGAGATTCTTTCGCCGGCACGGAGCCTGACTGCGGCGCTCAACGGCGACGCTGTTCTCGCGGTGAGCGCCGACGGCGCGCCGCTGCCGGATCGCTATCAGTGGCGCAGAAACGGTGTGGATATCCCCGGAGCGACGGACGCGAAGCTGCGCCTGACCAATGTGCAGCCTGGCGACGCAGGAGCGTACACGGCCATCGCCTACAATCGCCTCGGGAGCGCAGCTAGCCCGGCAATCGAGCTCACAGTCGACGGCAGCGGGCGACTGGTGAATCTCGCCACGCGCGCGGGCGTGGGCACGGGCGCGGATGTGCTGATCGCGGGCTTTGTGATCTCCGGCACCAAGCCCCGCGCGGTGCTGGTGCGCGGCGTGGGCGATCAGTTGTCTGAGTTTGGCGTGAAGGGCGTGCTGCAAAATCCGTTGCTCAAACTTTTCGACGCGAACAAGAAGCTCGTCGCGAGCAGCGACGATTGGTTTGACGGCGATGAGGGTGACCCTGTATGGCAGGCGCGCATCGCGGCCCTGCGGGCGGCGGAAAAGGAGACCGGGGCGTTTCGCTTGAACGAAGATACTTTAGACGGCGCGGTGGTCGCGACCCTCGAGCCGGGCAGCTACACGGCGCAAGTGTCCGGTTTTCTGGATACGACGGGCGTCGGCCTCGTGGAGGTATACGAGCTGGGCAAGCCCGCGACGGACCGGCTGATCAATCTCTCCTGCCGCAGCCGGGTGGGCACGGGCGCGGCGATTCTCATCCCGGGCCTGGTGGTGCGCGGCAATGCCCCGCGCCGCCTGCTGATTCGCGCCGTGGGGCCGGGGCTGGGGGACTTTGGCGTGGTTGGAACCTTGGTCGATCCGCAGCTCAAAGTGTTTCGCGACAGTGAGGAGATCGCGCAGAACGACAATTGGTCGGGCGCGGACGTGGCGCAAACGGCGGCGACAGTCGGGGCGTTTCCGCTTGCGGTCGGCAGCAAGGATGCGGCGCTACTGATCGATCTGCCGGAGGGGACGTATACCGTGCAGGTGTCGGGCGTGGGGGATACGCAGGGGATTGCACTGGTGGAGGTGTATGAAGTGAGGCCGTAGCTGGCCAGCTATCCCGCAACGACCAGGGACCAACCTCCAAGGTCCAAAAAGGGACTGAAAAACCTTCGATACGGGAGACTCTTTCCGATCTTTACCTACCACCAGAACCTCACCGGAGCTTGGAATTTGATCCTTGGTTCTTCGCGCCAGGTGCGCCGGGTAATAGTATTTTGCTCGGCGGTGCCGCAGGGGTGGGTGATGCTGCGCGCGTGCTGATCTTGATTCAAAAGGTGGGGGGGATTGCGAACACGCTGGCGCCGGTATTTTTACTGGTCGCGATCGGCGCGATCCTGCAGCGCACGGCGTTTGTCTCGGCGAGCTTTCTCAAGGAGGCGAATCGCGTGACGTATTGGCTGGGCCTGCCCGCCCTGCTGTTCTCGCAACTGGCGAGTTCGTTTCACGAGGCCTCGGGGGCGAAGACCATGCTGGGCGCGATGTTTGCCGCGACGCTGATCAGTATCGTGGTGGGCTATGTCGTCGCGCGCCTGCTCGGCGTGCCGGGCATCGCGGCGGGGACGTTTGTGCAGGGGGCGTTTCGCGGCAACCTGGCGTTCGTGGGGCTGCCGATCATTTTTACGCTGCCGGATACGCCGCTCGGAGGCGGGCTGACGGCGCGCTCGGCGGCGATCATCACGGTCGCGCCGATGATGGTGTTTTATAATGTCGCGGGCGTGGTCGTGCTGTTGCTCAGCCATCACCCGCTGAGTTTCAAAATGGTGTGGCCGTTTTTGAAGCAGCTCGCGACGACGCCGCCGCTCCTCGCGACGATCGCGGGCGTGAGCTTCGCGCTGCTGGGCTGGAAACTGCCGGTCAGCGTAGACAAGACCTTTGCCTCGCTCGGCGAGATGGCGCTGCCGCTCGGCTTGCTCGGCGTGGGCGGCTCGATCATCACGGCGAATCTGCATGGCGCGTGGCAGCGGCCGCTGGCCTCGGCCCTGGTGAAGACCGTGGCGTCGCCCCTGCTCGGCTGGGGCGTGGGGCGCTGGATGGGGCTCGGCGAACTCGAATTGAAAATGGTGATGATCCTCATGGCGTGCCCGACCGCGATCGTGAGCTACACCATGGCCATCGAGATGAAGGGCGACGAGGCCATCGCTTCGGGCGCCATCGTCTTGAGCGTGCTGACCTCGGTGATCTCGCTCGCGGCGATCATCGGATTTTTCTGAGGGTGGAAATTCCGCGGACGAGCTGGCGGCTCCGCGAATTTTTCGTGAGCAGGGGTGCGGCTTAGAACCGCAAGATTAGTCAAGCGGCCCACCAGAGCCTTTGCTACTATGGCGGGCAAATGAACGGCACGCAGCCCAAGCACGCGAATACGTGGAACGATTATCAGCAGCGCCTGCTGCGAGTGCTGAACCATATCCAAGCGCATTTGGATGGGGCGTTGGATTTGGAGGAGCTGGCGAACGTGGCGTGTTTTTCGAGTTTTCATTTTCATCGCGTCTTCGCGGCGATGACGGGGGAAACCCTCGCGGACCATGTGCGGCGACTGCGGCTCGAACGGGCGGCGCTGGAACTCAGATCGGGTGCGAAGCAGGTCATCCAAGTGGCCTTGAACGCGGGCTATGAGGCGCATGCGGCGTTCACGCGCGCGTTCAAAACGGCCTACGGAGTTTCGCCGGCGGACTTTCGCCGCGCGAAAGGGCCCATCGCGATCCTGCCCGCACCGTCGGGCGTGCATTTTCGGCCGGGAATTCCTGTGACCACTTTCACGACCAATCACGGTACCAGCAAAATTATGAAAATCATCACCAAGAAAATCAAACCGCTGCACGTCGCCTATCTGCGCCATGTCGGACCCTACGAAGAGACCCAGCAAACGTGGGTTGACCTCTCGGCGCGGCTCGCGGCGGACCAGCAGGTGC
The DNA here is from genome assembly GCA_965227745.1 of Opitutaceae bacterium. GTDB lineage: Bacteria > Verrucomicrobiota > Verrucomicrobiia > Opitutales > Opitutaceae > GAS368. Next base: position 4,928,420 of record OZ245769.1, read on the forward strand.
ACAAGCGCTCGGTGTTCATCGGCATCGGACACGATAGTCCGGAGACGACGCCCGCGGCGGAGCTGCGCTATGATGCGTGCATCACGGTGGACGACGACTATGAGCCGCAGAAACCGGTAGAGTTGCAGACCATCATCGGCGGCGATTACGCGGTGGCGAAAAATTGCCGGGTGGGGGATATCAAGGACGCCTACCAGTACCTGTACAGCAAGTGGCTCGCGCGGAGCTCACGGGAACTGCGATCGGCGCCGAGCTTCGTGCGGATGGTAGAGGCTCAGGGTGTGGTCGAGCGCAAGAAACAGCGCGTGGATATCTACATGCCCTTGCTGCCGAAGCGGGCGCTGAGTCGGGCCGAGTACATGAAGATCGAAGTGACGACGCGGGAGCCGCAGCGGGTCGCCTTTATGCGGCATCTCGGGCCGTACGAGGGGGCCAATCGGAAATGGCGGGAGTTCATGACGAGGCTGACGAAGGACGGGCTGCCCCGGAAAAATTCGTCGTTCATCGGCGTGCCCCTGGATGATCCGAAGACCACGCCGCCCGAGAAATTGCGTTTCGACACGTGCGTGACGGTGGAGGCCTCGGATGTGCCCACGCGGCCGGTGCGGGTGAGCACAATTGCGGGCGGAGATTATGTGGTGGCGAGGAATTGTCCGCTTCAGGATCTCGCCAAGGGCTACGAAAAATTGCTCCAGGTTTGGCTGCCGCAGAGCGGTCGCAAAGTGCGGCGGGCTCCCACGCTCTTGGTGGCGGTGCATGACCCGGAGGGGATGGCGCCGTCGTTTGGGTTGACGGATATTTATGTGCCGTTGGAGCCGGAGGCACCACGGGTTGTCCGGGCCCATCGCCCGCCATGCCCAAAGTGACAAGGGGTAGGTCGAAAAACTGAACGGATTTCGCGACGAGATGAGCGTAGGTGCGCTCAACGGCGCCAGTCGGAGACTGGCGCTACCTCGGACTTCGAAGATTCGCGCTACCCCTCAGTTCTGCGGGATCTCGAGCTGCATGCCGGCTTTGAGGGGGCGGCCGCCGCTGAGTTGGGCGCTGTTGGCAAAGTAGATGGTGCGCCAGCGGGTGGCGTCGCCGTAGTATTTCACGGCGATCTTCTCGAGGGTGTCGGTCGTGAGGACGACGTGGATGATGGGGGCCGAGGCGGGGACAGCGGGGGTGGCGCCGCGCGTGGTGATATCGGTGCGAAGCTCGGCGACGGGAGCGGCGGCGCTCATCGCGGTCGAGGGGCGCGCGGTGTTTTCGCGGGCGTTGGCGAGGGTGGGGGCCTGGGCGGCGCCGCCCTTGGCCATCACGGCGGAGAGCTGCGCGGCGGTGGCGGCGGTCTGCTGCTCGGCGCGGGCGCGCGCTTCTTTTTGCGCGAGGAGTTCGCTGTTGAGCTGCGCGAGGGCGTTTTGGTTCTGCTCATTTTGCGCCGTGACGGTTTTCACCTGCGCGGTGAGCGTGGCATTCTCGGCGCGGGTGCGGTCGACGTCGGCGCGGAGGCGGGCGTTTTCTTCCTGGAGCTGAGTGTAGTTGCGGAGCGAGGCGGCGAGCTTTTCCTCGAGATCGGTGGAAGCGCCGGCGGAGGGGGCCTTGGCCTCGCTGAGGCGGGCGTAGCTGGCGCGGAGGGCGGCGAGCTCTTTGGTCGTTTCGTTGAGGCGATTCGCGAGATCGGACGTGGGCAGGCCGCTGGAGCCGCGCTCAAGTGCGACGCGCAGGGCATCGCCTTCCTTGCGGGCGAGAACCAGCTCTTGCTTCAGCATCTTGTACTCCGTGGAGAGGTTGGAGTACGCCAAGTTAACCGCGGCGTCGTTGGAGGTGGCTTCCGGCGCACGGCCAAAATGAACGTAGCCGCAGCCGGACGAAGTGAGGAGCAACGCCAGAACGGGCAGGGCGCGAAGGAAACGCATGGGTGGGGTAAGAAAGTGACGGACCGCCGTGCAGGCAACCGGATTGAACCAAGTTAGGAGGGAAATCGGCGCGCTTTGTTCCCACGCGCGGCAAATGCGAGACACTGGCGATTTCCGCTTACGGGATCCGCAGCTGGCGACCGATCACGAGGTTGTTGTCCTCGCCGAGGACATCGCGATTCGCGACGAGAATTTCGGCCCAGCGACCGGGCGTGCCGTAGTACTGGGCGGAGATTTTCGAGAGCGTATCGCCGACGGCGACGGTGTGATAGCGCACCCCCGCGGAATTGGCGGAGCGACTGCTTGAGGTGACGGTGGGCGTGGACGGACCGCCCGTGGAACCGCCTGCGCCCGGAGAGCTGATAACGAACGTCGCGGTGACCGGGCTGCCGTTGGGGCGAGGCGTGGTGGGGCTGACCGGGGGCGGAGTGCCGCCGGAGCTGGCGGGAGCCGGAGTCACGGCGACCGTGCGAGGAGCACCGGAGCTCGTGGGGGCGGGCGCGGGAGTAGGAGTGGTGGCGGCGCTGGCGAGGCGGGACTTTAGCTGGGCGTTTTCCTCGGCGAGAGCGGCGGCCTTGGCCTGGACTTGGGCGAGCTGATCGCGGAGCGATTCATTGGCACCGCCGGCGCGGGCTTTGCTCAACTCGGTTTCGAGTTCGGTCTTGGAGGTCTTGAGGTGGTCGTTTTCGTCGCGGAGCATCTTGGCGCTGTTGAGCGCGGCGATGAGCTGCTGCTGCGAATCGGCGAGCGCCTTGGCGTCGACCTGACTGCCTTTGGAGGAGAGCTGCTGCTGGAGCGTGGTGCGCTCGGCCTCGAGGGCGGACACCTTCTGGCGAAGCGCCTCGAGCTGGCCACGGAGCTCGGCGGCGTCTTCCGCGGGAGCGAGGCCCTTGGCATCGCCGGCGGTGGACGTGCGCTGCTGGGCAAGAACGGTGAGGCGGGTATTGGCGCCGTCGAGCTGGGTGCGCAGCGTGGTGGCATCCTGCTCGGCGCGGATGCGCGTCTCTTTTTGGACGAGGAGCTCGGCATTGACCTGGGCGAGGGCGAGCTGCACCTCGGCGTTTTTCGAGGTGACGACTTTGACCTGCTCGGTGAGCGCGATGTTTTCGCTGCGGGTCTTGGCGACCTCGGAACGCAGCGAACCGATCTCTTCCTGAAGCTGGGTGTAGCTGCGGAGTGACGCGGCGAGCTTATCCTCGGCGCCGAGGAGCTTGGCCTGCAGATCGGCGACCTCGGAGGGATTGCCGGCGGAGCGTAGATTCTGGAGCTGCGCGTAGTTGGAGCGGAGTACGGCGAGCTCGCGCGTGGTCTCGCTCAGCTTTTCCGTGAGGCGGCGCGAGGTGTCGCCATCGGCGGCGCGATTTTCGATCGCGGAGCGCAACGCATCGCCCTGGGCCCGAGTGAGTGCGAGCTCCTGCTGGAGAATTTTCTTTTCGGTGCGCAGATCAGCATTCTCCTGCATCAACTTTTCGTCGCCGAGGACCTTGGTCACCGGGTCCGGCATGCGACCGACGTGCACGTAACCGCAGCCGCTCAGCGCGAGCAGAGCGATGGGAGCGAGAGACGAGCAAAGACGGCGGCAATGCATTTGTACTGTAATAAAGGTGAAGGTCGGGAGAGTGGGCAACCTCGTAAAACTGAGTAAGACTACGAACAGGCAAATTACGGGATGCGGAGCACGCGCCCGGCCACCAGATCGCGCTCGGTCTTAAGGATATCGCGATTGGCCGCGAGAATTTCCGGCCAGCGGCTGGCCGCGCCGTAATATTGCAAGGCGATCTTGGTCAACGTGTCGCCGGCGACGATAGTGTGGGTCCGGGCGGGTGCGACAGGGCGGGCCGGGGCGGCTGATGCCGGAGCCGGAGTCGGACGCGCCGGAGCGGAGAGGGCGGTCGCAGGCGGGGGGACAGAGGAGGCAGGCTGCGAAGGGGTCGGCGCGGGACGGGCTGGAGCAGGAGTGGCGGTCGCAGGCGCGGGGCGCGTCGGCTCCGAGGTGGTCGCCACTGTGGCCGGTCGAGGCGCGGATTCGACGGGAGCGGGAGTCGCGGCGCGGGCGGCGGCCTTGGCGGCGAGATCGTCGCGCTCTTTGGCGACGAGAGAGTAGGAGCGGAGGGCGGTGGCGAGTTTGTCTTCGGCTTCGGCCTTGGCGGCCTGGGCGGCGGTGAGCTGCTCCTTGGTGGCGGCGACCTCGGCAGCGCGGGCGGCAAGGGCGGCTTTTTCGGCTTCGAGCTGGCGGACGCGCGCTTCGAATTCGGCGGGGGCGGCGGGAGCCGGGGCGGGCTTGGCCTGCGCGGTGGCGAGGGAGGCGGCGAGGTCGTCGCGTTCCTTGGTGAGGAGCGAGTAAGAGCGAAGGGCGGTGGCGAGTTTCGCCTCGACCTCGGCCTTTTCCTTGGCGGCGCGCTGGGCGTTTTCCTGCGCGGTGGGAATCTCGGCGAGGCGGGCGGAGAGGGCGGCGTTGTCGGCCTCAAGTTTGCGGAGGCGGGCCTCAAGCTCGCGGATGGCGGCGGCGGATTCCTTGGCGGCTTGGGCGGCCTCGGACTGCGTATTCACCTGGGCACTACTGGAGGCCTGAGCGGCCTGAAGCTGCTGCGCGAGCGCGTCCTTTTCCGTGGCGAGGCGGGACGCGGTGGCCGTAGCGGACTCGGCGCGGGCCTGCGCCTCGGTGACGGCGGTGGATTTGGCGGAGAGATCGGAGGTGAGCGCCGAGACTTTTTGCTCGAGGGCGGAGACTTCGCGGGCGCGGGCCTCGAGAGCGGCGGAGGATTTCGCGGACTGGGCGGCTTGGGCGGAGGCAGCGGACGCTTTCTGCTCGGCGGCCACGGCGGCGGCTTGGGCGGCCTTGAGTTGCGACGAGAGAGAATCTTTTTCCGCGGAGAGAGCGGTGAGCTGAGTGCGAGCGGCGGCGAGGTCGGAAGCGCCGGCGGCGGCGGACTTGAGCTGCGCGCTGAGCTGGACGTTTTCGGCGGAGAGGCGGCTGACGGAGGTCTTCGCGTCGGCGGTTTCGCGGCGGGCGGCGTCGAGCTCGAGGGAGAGGGAGGCGGCCTTGGTCTGCGCTTCGCCGGAGGTGAGGGCGGCGGACTCGGCTTTGGTGACGCGCGCGGCGAGGGCGTCGCGCTCCTTGGTCACGGAGGCGAGCGAGGCGGCGGCTTGATCGAGAGCGGTGGCTTTGGCGCGGGCTTCGGTGGTGAGTTTGTCGGCGGCGTCGGCGGTGGCGCGGAGTTTTTGCTCGGCGGCGTCGCGGGCGGCGGAGGTGGCGGACAGTTTTTCGGTGAGCGCGGCGAGCTCGCGGCGATGTGACTCGGCTTGCGCGGTGGTGGATTTATTCGCGGTCCCGACCTCGCTTTGCACGGACTTGAGCGCGGATTGGGCGGCGGCGAGATCGGCGGAGAGCGAGGCGGCGCGGGATTTTTCGGAGGCGAGGGCGGACTCGGCCAGCTTCACGGCGGCGGATGCGGCGGCTTCGGCTTGGGCGGAGGCGGCCTTGGCGGCGGAAAGGGCGGACTCGGTTTCGGTGAGGCGACGGGAGAGCTGATCCTTGTCGGCGCTGAGACGGGAGAGTGCTTCGCCGCGCGCCGAGGCGGAGGAGGCGAGCTCGGCCTTGGCGGTAGTGGCGGCGGCTTCGGCCGAAGCGAGGCGCGAGCCGAGGGTGTCGCGCTCGGTCTCCAAAGTTTGGATACGGGTGCGGGAAGCGGAGAGCTCGGCGGCGACTTTCGATTGATCGGCGCTGGCGCCGCGGCGGGCGGCTTCGAGGTCGGCGCTGACGCGGGCGAGTTGCGCGGCGGAGGCTTGGGCGGCGGTCTCGAGGCGGCGCGTGGAATCGGTGGCGGCGGAGAGTTTGTCGTTGAGCGCGGCGAGTTCGCGGGCGTGCGTCTCGGCGAGGGCGGAGACTTTTTTATCGATGGAGGATGAGCTGGCGGCGACAGCGGACTGGGCGGCGACGAGATCGGAGGCGAGCGCGGCGGCGTGGGATTTTTCGGCGGCGAGGGCGGTCTCGGCGGCTTTGAGGGCGGAGGCGCTGGTGGCCTGGGCCTCGGTGAGACGCTGGGTGAGAGAGGTGCGCTCCGTCTCCAGGGTTTGGATACGGTTCTGCAACGCGGAGGCGTCGGCGGCGGCGCGGCGGGCGGTTTCGAGCTCGGCGGTGAGGCGGTTGAGCTGGGCGGCGTTGGCGTGGTTCGCGAGCTCGAGGCGGCGGGTGGAGTCGGTGGCAGTGGCGAGCTTTTCGTTGAGCGCGGCGACCTCGCGGGCGTGGGTCTCGGCGAGGGCGGTGGCCTGCGCGGTCGCGGTGCTCTTGACGGAGTCGAGGGCGCTTTGGGCGGAGGCGAGATCGGTGGAGAGGGTGGCGGTGCGGGTGCGCTCGGCGGTGAGGGCGGCCTCGGTTTGCTTGAGGGCGGTGGCGGTCGTGGCGTCGCCCTGCGAGAGGGAGGACTTGGCGGCGGCGAGGGCCGATTCGCTCTCGGTGAGGCGGCGGGAGAGCGTGTCTTTTTCGGCGGAGAGGCGGGCGAGGGAATCGGCGCGGGCGGCGACGGCGGCGGCGAGCTCGGCCTTGGCCGTGGCGGCGAGCTGGGCTTTCGATTCGGCGGCGGCGGACTCGGTTTCCGTGAGGCGCTGCTTGAGGGCGGTGCGCTCGGTCTCGAGCGATTGCACGCTGGCGCGGAGGGCGGCGACCTCGGACGAGATTTTGGACTGAACCTCGGCTTGCGTGCGGCGGGCGGCTTCGAGTTCGGCGGTGACCTTGGCGAGGGCTTCGTTTTTCGCGCTCAGCTCGGCGGCGGTGGCGGACTTGGTGTCGACGGAAATGGAGCGAGCGGCGGCGAGATCGGCGGTGAGGCGCGCGATCTGGGCGGTCGCGGCTTGGGCGGAGGTCTCCTGTTTGCGCGCGGCCTCGATGGTGTCGCGCAGTTGAGCCTCCATCGAGGTGAGCTGCTGGCGAGTGGCGGCGAGGGCGCGCTGGGCTTCGTCGAGCTCGCGGGACTTGGTGGTGATCGAGGCGGCGTCGGCGGAAAGGGTGGAGAGTTTTTCGGCGGCGGCCGAGCGGTCGGTCTCAAGCTGGAGAACGCGAGCGGAAAGGGTTTCCTTTTCCGTCGTGAGGCGGGCGAGCGCCTCGGCGGAGGCGACGGAAAGCTTGGCGGTCTGCTCGGCGGTGCGGACTTTCTCGGAGGCGAGGGCGTCGATCTTGGCAAGGGCCTCGGTGAGGGCGGAGGCGTTGGCGGAAGCCGCGGCGGCGGCGGCGCCGGCCTGGGCGTTGGCACTGGCGAGCTGCGTGCGGAGATCGGCGATTTGTGAAGCGGCGAAATTCTGATTCTCGCTCACGATGCGCGACTCGGAGGACGCGGCGGCGGCGCTCGCGAGCTTCGCGGTGAGCGCGGCCTCGGTCTGATCGAGGCGGGTGGTGAGGGCGGTCGTGGTTCGATCGAGCTGCGCGCGCAACTCGGCGAGCTCGCCACGGAAGCGGGTGGTATCGACCTCGCCGCGCGACGTGGTGGCGCGTGAGGTGAGATCGTCGATCTTGGCGCGAGCCTCGGCGAGCTCGGCGGCAGTCGTCTGGGCGGCTTGCAGAGCCTGCGTGCGGGCGGCGATCTCGGCGGCGAGGGCGGTCTGCGTCTGATCGAGACGGGTGGAAAGGCCGGAGCGATCGACATTTTCCGACGCGGTGGGAGCGGCGGAATCGAACGAAGACGGGGAGACGACGGGGCGAGCCGGGGAAGTGTACCCGCTGCGCGAGGCGCTCTCGAGCTGAGAGACGCGGGCGGCGAGGGCATCGCGCTCGGTGGAGAGGCGGGCGATGGTGGCGGTATTGCGGCGCTGCTCCTCGGCGATGGACGCGGACTGCGCGTAGGAGGCGGCGGAAATGGAGGCGGTGCGGGCCTTTTCGTTGTTGAGCGCGAGGCGGGCTTTCTCGGCGTCAGCGCGGGCGGCGGCGAGCGCGCGGGATTGCTCGGAGGCGATGCCATCGGCGCGGGTGGACTCGGCGGAGCGGGTCGCGCCGCTGCCGTTGCCACCGGTCGTCGTAGTGGAATTTCGGATACCGGTGGACGTGCCGGTCACGCCGGCGGTTGCCGAGCTATTCGAAGTGCGCGTGGCGCCGGGGGAATTGGACGACGAGGCGCGGGGTGTGCCGTCGGGATTGGTGGTCGCGGCCTGGCCCGAGAGCGGGCCGGCGCGATTGCCGGCGGCGGCGGAGAGAGCGGCGATGCGGTCGTTGGACGTCGCGGGCGCCGTGGTGCCGGGGCGGCGCGTGGTGGCTGCGGGCTGATCGGGAGGAGCTTCGGCGCCCTCGGTCGCGCCGAGGCGAGTGTCGTTTACATTGCGCGGGCGATCGGCGTCGGCCTGGGTCTTTTCAATCTCGGAAAGGAGGTGCGCGGAGCCTTGGTCGGGCTTCAGGTCGTCGCCGGTGGCGGCGGGCAGATTATCGGGATCCAGATCGATGCGATTGCGCGGGGCGGCGCGGGGCGCGGCGGGCTTCGAAACGGGCGCGGCGCCGGGGCGCTCGTTGGGCAGGAGACCCTTGGAGTTGATGATCCCGGCCATTTTTTCGATCTGGCGCTGGGCGACCTCGGGCGGGATGCCGCCGCCGGTGATCGAGACCGGGATGGACGCGCCGGCGGGAGCGCTCGCATCATCGGCGGCCGCGCCGCCCTCGCCCGCCGGGCCGGCGACGGCGGAACCGGAACCCGATTTGGCCCCGGCATTTTTACCGGCGGCCGTGCCGCCATTGGCGAGGAGGAATTCGTTTTCGGCCGAGACGGGGTCGCGCTTCGGGCGGAAGAGCGGCATGATCTCCTCGGTCTCGGATTTCGTGACCGGAGCGAGCGGAGAAATATCAGCGGCGGGCGCGAGCGGCGGGGAGGCCGGGCCGGATCCGTTTTGCGTGAGAATGTTGACCGCGCCGGAATTGCGCATGACGACGAGACGCTTGGTGCCCTCGGCGACCTGCGCGTTGCTCATGCTGCCGAGGAGGCGCTCGAAGGCTTTGCCAGTGCTCGCTTTTTCGGAGGCGAGGGAGAGCCAGACGAAGGCCTCGGCGGGGTCGGCCTTGACGCCGAGACCCTGGGCGTAGGCGAGGCCGAGATTGTACTGCGCGATGGTGTTGCCGTTGGCGGCTTTCTCGCGGAGCTCCTCGAGGTTGAACGATTCTTTCGCGGGGTCCTTGCCGGGGGCTTTGCCGGCGATGGGGACGGAGATAGGTTTACCGGGTGGACGCGCGGGCGCAGCGGGGGCTTTGGCTTTCGGGGCCGGAGCGGTGGCGGTGGTTGCGGGCTTGGACGTCGCGGGGGTGCCGGGAGACGTGGTCGCAGGTGTCGGTGCGGGGGCCGGCGTGGTCGCAGGGGTGGCGGCGGCCGAGGGAGAATTGTTCTCGGAGGCGGCGGACTCCTCGGGCTTCGGGGTCGCGGGCGCAGACGACTCGGCCGCTGGCAGGGGGGCGAGCGGGGCGAGCAAAAGAAGCGCGAGACGGGCGGCCTTCATGGGTGCGAGTGGCGGCCAACGTAGTGGTCGGCAGCCGTGATACAACTCGCGAAGTTACGCATGCGTAACTCAGGTGCGGCGCGCAAAGGGGGACGCGAATGGGTGGCGTTTGGAGGCGTGTGGGCGGGGTGGCGCAGCTGAGGGCGGAGAACCAGCTGAGAGTGGAGAACAAAGCTGAGAGCTAAGAGCCGAGAGCTGAGAGCCGGAAGGGTGGGCGGAGTGCGAAGGCGGAGGGCGGATGCGGGCGGGGCGATTCAGGGCTGGCTGGCCGCGGGGTGGGGGCACCCCGCCCACAACTTGGGACGGGGCTCGGAGTTAAATAAAGATATCAGCGGGGGCGGGGGCCCTGAACGGCGCGTTAGGGATAACGCGCCCTACCTACTTGGCGGCGGCTTGGGCGGCGGCGAGCAATTCGGCGGCGGGGAGGCGGACCTTGAAATCGGGATTGGTGCTCATGTAGCGGATCACGCGATCGCGACCGATGACGAAGACGGTGGGGGCGGGGAGCCAGCGGCCATCGGTGGGATCGCCGGGGATGGGGGCGAGATCGATCTTGTAGCCGCGGTATTTTTCGACGGTCGCCGTGTCGACCCGGAAGGCCACGCCGTAGGCGGCGGAGGCGGACATCGCGCGATCGGAGAGGAGGCGGTAGGCGATTTTATCTTTCGCGGCGGTGGGCGCGAGGCCCGTGGGTGCATCCGTGCTGAGGGCGATGATCTGGAAACCGAGCTCGAGGAATTTTGGCTCGAAGGCGGCGAGCTCGGAGAGCTGCTTGTTGCAGTACGGGCACCAGCCGCCGCGATAGAATACGAGCACGGTGGGCTTTTCGGCGAGCGCGGCGCCGAGATCGAAGTCGGCGCCATCGGAGGTTTTCACTTTTGCGCCCGGGGCGGTCGTGCCGACGGCGAGGGGTTTGGTGGCGGCGGCGGTGGGGGCGATGGCGGTGGCCGGAGAGGCGGACATCTCGGCGGCGCGCGCGGAAGCCGCGGCGCCGGAGGCGAGAGCGGTGAGCAAGAGGACGGACAGCAGCCGCGCGGTGCGGAGGGAGACGAGGCGAGAGCGAAGCGGGTGGAGGAGGGCGGGCATGGTCATGTGGTAGTTTGCGTGGGTGGAGCGCGAGGGCTATCGCATGACATGAGGTGCGCGCGGTGCGGGATATTCCCGGCGGGGAGGAAAAGGAGAGAGAAAGATTAAGAGAAAGAGGAAAGAGAAAGATGCGAACGGGCGGAGTGAGGGGGGTGCGACGGCGGGCGGAGGAGCAAGCTCGAGGAGGGGGCGTGCGATGGGGAGAAGTGGCGCGGGTTTCGTGGCTACTCGCTGGCGCTCGCGGCTACTGGAACGGAATTGCGGACGGAGCGGAGAGAAAGATTAGGAGAAAGAGGAAAGAGAAAGATGGGGCGGGCCAGCGGCCCGCGCTCCCAGGGGTGGTGGCGTGCGGGTGGCTGCGGGGGTTCTGACCACTCGCTGGTGCTCGCGGCTACCACATTGGGTGCCGTTGAGAGGAGGCGAGGCTTTGTGCTGGTGTGAGTCCTGATGCGCCAGTCAGAGACTGGCGCTACTCGGCCCAGTTTTTGGCGCGGGTGATGGCGCGGTGCCAGTGGTGCTGGAGCTGTGTCATGGCGGCGCGCGGGGCGCAGGGGCGGAAGGTGGCGGCTTTGCTCCAGAGGCGGGCGATCTCGGCTTGGTTTTTCCAGTAGCCGACGGCGAGGCCGGCGAGGTAGGCGGCGCCGAGGGCGGTGGTCTCGGAGGTGCGAGGGCGGATGACGGGGACGCGGAGGAGGTCGCTCTGGAATTGCATGAGCGGGGCGTTGACGGTGGCGCCGCCGTCGACGCGGAGTTCGCGCAATTTTATTTTCGCATCGGCTTCCATCGCGGTGAGGAGATCGGCGCTTTGGTAGGCGATGCTCTCAAGGGCGGCGCGGGCGACGTGGGCGGCGGTGGTGCCGCGCGTGAGGCCGACGATCGCGCCGCGCGCGGTCGCGTCCCAATGCGGCGCGCCGAGGCCGGTGAAGGCGGGGACGAGATAGACGCCGCCGTTGTCGGGGACGCGCGCGGCGAGTTGCTCGATGTCGGGGGAGCGCGCGATGACGCCGAGGCCATCGCGCAGCCACTGCACGACGGCGCCGCCGATGAAGACGCTGCCCTCGAGCGCGTATTCAAGGGGGCCGTCGCGGCCGAGGCGCCAGGCGATGGTGGTGAGGAGCTGGTGTTTGGACGCGACGGGTTTTTGGCCGGTATGGAGGAGGAGGAAGCAGCCGGTGCCGTAGGTGTTTTTGGCGAGGCCGGGTTTGAAACAGGCTTGGCCGAAGAGCGCGGCTTGTTGATCGCCGGCGACGCCCGCGATGGGTACGCCGCGCAGCGCGGAGATGCTTGAGACGTGGCCGTAGACCTCGCTGCTGGCGCGGACCTCGGGGAGCACGGCGCGCGGGATGCGGAGGGCGCGGAGGAGGGTGTCGTCCCACGTGCCGGTGTGGAGGTTGAGGAGGAGGGTGCGCGAGGCGTTGGAGACGTCGGTGGCGTGGACTTTACCATCGGTGAGTTTCCAGAGGAGCCACGTATCGACGGTGCCGAAGGCGAGTTCGCCACGCGCGGCGCGACGACGCGCACCGGGGATGTGATCGAGGAGCCACGCGAGTTTGGTGCCGCTGAAATACGGATCGAGCACGAGACCGGTGCGCGTGCGAAATGTGCGCTCGAGGCCGCGGCGCTTGAGGCGCGCGCAGAGCTCGGCGGTGCGGCGATCCTGCCAGACGATGGCGGGCGCGAGCGGACGGCCGGTGGCGCGGTCCCAGAGGAGGGTGGTCTCACGTTGATTGGTGAGGCCGAGGGCGGCGATGTGAGTGCCGGTGAGTTTGGCGCGGCGGAGCGCGGCGAGGGCGGTGCGGCGGGTGGTTTGCCAGAGGTCCTCGGGATCGTGCTCGACCCAGCCAGGTTGCGGGAAGTGCTGGGGGAATTCTTCCTGGGCGACGGCTTGGGTGCGGCCGTGGTGATCGAAGACGAGAGCGCGCGAGGAGGTGGTGCCTTGATCGAGCGCGAGGATGAATTTCCGGCTCATGAGAACAGTGACGGGGTAACGTGGAGGGGGCGGGTTAGGAGGGTTAACCATGAACTACACGAAAGACACGAAAAGAAGAGAGGGAGTGTGGCTCACGGAACGCATGGAACACACCGGGGGAATTAGACGGGAAAAAGTGGTGGGAAGATCGAGAGGGGTGGGTGCTGCTCGCGGAAGATGGATTAAGCGCGAAGACGCAAAGACGCGAAGGTGGGCGCGAAGAACGGGGAGTGGGCTTTGCTGAGAGGGGGCCTCGAAAAATACGAAAAATTAGAACCGGAAGTTACCCACGGAACACACGGACGACACGGAAGAACAAGACGGCCTTTTTAACCGCTAACCTCGCAGGGCGGGATGAAGCGACGCGAAGGGAGGACGGGATAAAGGCATCGAGCCGTTTTAAGCATGGATGAACACAGATAGACATGGATACAGGCGCTGGCCCAAGACGGGCCGAGCCGCGAAGGCTGGATCGAAAAATAAGGCAGTGTTTAGGGGAGGGAACTAAGGGGCAGGGCTCGGGGTGCGGTGGTAGGGGATGGGGTTTTGTCACAAGCTCTCAGAGCCAGCAGGGGCTGTGATGAGGCAGGTGCGCTCTCGGAGTATACACGGGCACCCTTGGAAGATTCGGGCGGAGCGTGCTGGACGCTGGAGGAAGAGAAGGGACGGAGGGGTGGGGGTGGGTGGTTATGGTATTAAGACTAGGGAAAGGACCGCAACCATCGCGCGGTTGGAACGTCGGGCTGGGAAACAAGTAAGCATGCTTACCAACCTCGCTTCTCAAGCCACCTCCGCGCCCATCACCGAGTTGTTGCCGAACTTTGATCGGAGTTTGGGATTCATCGTTAACGATATCAGCCGACTCCTGCGCAAGGAGTTTGAGCGCCGCGTGCGTGGGCATGGGCTCACCCGGGCGCAGTGGCTGCTCCTCTATTATGTGGCGCGCCAGCCCGACGCCTCGCAGAGCGATCTCGCGGACGCGCTGCAACTGGAGAAGATCACGATCAGCCGGCATGCGGCGCGGTTGGAGAAGACGGGTTGGCTGGAGCGCCACGACCACGATGCCGACGGGCGGGCGTATCGGCTGAAGCTGACGCCGCGGGCGACGTCGATGATCGTCAAGCTGTCGTCCATCGCGGACCAGTTGCGGGAAGACGCGCAGGCGGGCCTCGCAATGGCCCGACGCAATGCGTTGATCGAAGACCTGTTGCACATTCGCGCGAACCTTCAGGCCTTTGATGCGGCGGCGAAATCGGCGCCGATTCCGATGCCGCCGCAGTAAGGGAACTGGCGTGGCAGGGTAGGGGATGGTGGGGCGGGCTTCGCCGCTGATGGGGGCAGTTTTGACCGGTAAATTGAGTGCTAGCCGCTGATGGGGCGGGGTTTAACTGGAAATAGGGGCCCTGGGACGGTTATTGGGCTCGGATGGTCTTCTTCGCTGAAACCTTGCGCGGCGCGTCGTGTCGCACACGTTACCTCTCTTACCATGAAAACGCCTCTCGCTCTCTGCCTTGCCCTGCTGGCCGTGGCTCCTCTTTCGGCGCAGGTATTTCGTCCGGAAACGGTTAACGGCGCGCTCCTCGGCGGCATCGCCGGCGCGGTGATCGGCAACAACTCCGGCAACCATAATGGCGCGCGCGGTGCGGTGATCGGGGCCTTGGCCGGTGGTGTCATCGGCTCGGCGGTCGCGGATAGTCGCGGCAGCAGCGAGTATCGCGGAGGCGGCGGCTACTATGGCGGGGGCTATTACGGTGGCGGTGGCCACTACGGCGGCGGCGTGTATCGCCATCGCCCGACGGTGGTTTACGGCGGCTACTATGGTGGCCCGTATCGCACCGGTTACTATGGCGGGTATTATGGTGACTACGGTTACTATGCCCCTAGCTACGGCTATTATGGTTCCGGCGCGGGCAATGGCCTCGTGCTCGGCGCAATCGCGGGTGGGATCATTGGCAACAATAGCGGGTCGTTCCGCCACAACGGTTTGCGCGGCGCGGCGTGGGGTGCGGGTATTGGCTGGCTCCTCGGGTCCGTGGCCGATGCGAATCGCCGCGTGCCGGTGATCTACGACTATGCGCAGCCGACTTACGTGCAGGCGCAACCCACTGTCCAACAAGCAGCTCCGGCGGCTCAACCCGCAGCGGCGGCTCCCCAGCAGGTGACCATCATTAATAACTACTACGGCAACGCCGCGCCGATGAGCCAGGCGAACGGCCTCTTCGGCCGCTAAGGCGGCGCTGAATTGCGATATTCGACGACGTCCCCATCTGGCCTAATCGAGGCGAATTAAGGTAAATATAGGTAATTAAAGGTACCTCCCACCACGCCGCCCCCGCACCCACCGCGAGTTTTGGTCAAGGTGAGTCAAGGCCGGTCAAGGTGGTGGCGGTAAAGGCGCGACGGCGGTTGCGCCCCTTTCTTCCACCTCTACTGGGCCGAGATAGCTCAACGAAAAAACTGAATAACAGGTACTAGGGCATCGTCTGACCCCCATCATGAAGCGTTTTAAATTTTCTCGTTTAGTCGCCGTGGCGGAGATCCCTCCGGGCTCGGCGGGCTTCGTCAAGCGACACCCTAACACGCGGATGGCCTCCCTCGTGTTTTGACCTGATTTCGCACCTTGCCCTTCGACCGCGCCTGAGCCGCATGCCGAAAGCCGTATTCCGCAATTAGCCAGTCTCCCTTCTTCAACTCTTTCCCGTTTCTCCGTAAGATTTTCCGATTCCTGACCTACCAATGAAAACCACCTCCCGTTTCCTCTTCCTCGCGAGCGTTGCCGCTGCGCCGGTGCTCATCACCGGTTGCGCGACCCAGGGCGTGCAAAACCCCTCCGGCGTGGCCGTGACTGAGATGCGCCCCGACGAAAAGGGCTTTGTCCAAGGCACCGGCGTCGAGTCGCAAGACCTCGCCGCCGTGACCGATAAGATGGCCCGCAGCATCATCGGCATCCCGCAGATCGCGCGCGCCCCCGTGGCCCCGAATGTCGTGCTGGAGCCCGTCGTGAACAACACGCGCTTCCCGATCAACAAGGACATCTTTCTCTC
Organism: Opitutaceae bacterium; assembly: GCA_965227745.1. Classification (GTDB taxonomy): domain Bacteria; phylum Verrucomicrobiota; class Verrucomicrobiia; order Opitutales; family Opitutaceae; genus GAS368. Next base: position 4,943,884 of record OZ245769.1, read on the forward strand.
CCGCCTTCGCGTGCTGCTCAATTCCAAGGCCACGGGCCGCGTGAGCTTCATGGACCGCGAGATGATGAAGACGCTCGAGCGCGAGCGCGCGCTGAAGCAGAGCGGCCAGGTGACCTCCAGCTCGAACCCGAACGTCGTCGAGTTTGGCGGCGCGGATTTTTTCCTGACGGGCAAGCTCGAGGGCATGAGCACGCGCACCTCGCAGGGCACGAGCGACTACGTGCTCTACACCTTCCGCCTCGTCGATGCGCGCACGTCGGCCATCGTCTGGGAAGATTTCGCCGAGATCAAGAAACAGGGGCTGGAGGACGCCGCGTATCGGTAAACTTTCACCTCGTCGCGGCGCAGGCTTTGCGCCGCTCGCCTCATGATTGACTCCCGACCCGCACCGTCGAGCCGCGAGCGCCGAATTTCTGTCGGCGCTCTCCTCGTTGTATCCGCCGCGCTGATACTGCCGCTCGCCGGCTGTGTCACCGAGCTGCCGGAGACGCGGCGCCCGCCCGCGCCGCGCACGGGCGATCCCTTGATCGACGGCCAGGCCGATATCGCCCGGGCACCCGAGCGCGACCGCGTGCTGCTGGAGTACCGCCTCGGCGTGACGGCGCTGCGCATGGGCAACTTCGACGTGGCCAAGGCGCAGTTTGACGCGGCGATCCTTCGCATCGGCGGCCTGATCTCCGGGCCGGACGACGCGGCGAAGCGGGCGCGCGGGTTGTTCACGGCTGAGCGCGAGAAGACCTTTATCGGCGAGCCCTATGAGCGCGTGATGGCGTTTTACTATCGCGGCATCCTCTACTGGCACGACGGTCAGCCGGATAATGCGCGCGCGTGTTTCCGCTCGGCGCAGTTGATCGACAGCGACGCGGAGAGCGACACCTACAAGAGTGACTACGTGCTGCTCGATTATCTCGACGGCCTCGCCTCGGCGAAGCTCGCCGCCGATGGCTCCGATGCCCTGGCCCGCGCGCAGAAGCTGACGAAGAATCCGCTGCCGCCCTACGATCCGCAGGCCAATGTGTTATGCTTCGTGGAGTTTGGCCAGGGGCCGCGCAAGTACGCCGCCGGCGAAAACGGGGAGCAGTTGCGCTTTCGCGCGGAGCAATCCCGCATCCGCTCGGCGTCGCTGACCATCGATAACAAGGAAGGGGACAAGACCCTGTTTTTCCTCCCGTGGGATAATCTCAGCTACCAAGCGGTGACGCGCGGCGGCCGCCTGATGGATCACGTGCTGGGGAACAAGGCGGTCTTCAAGCAAGGCGCGAACACCTTGGGCGATGTCGCGCTCGCCGGCTCCGCCATCGCGGCCAGCAATATGTACCGCGACAAAACGCGCGTCGTCACCGATGAGCGCGGTCGCCAGCGCGTGATCCGTGAAACCGAGCGCAGCGAGGGCTCGGAGAACACCGCGATCGCCCTCGGCCTGATCGGTATTTTCAGCAAGATCGCCTCGGCGGCGACGCAGACGCATGCGGATGTGCGCATGTGGGATAATCTTCCGCAATACCTGAGCTTCGGCGCCCTCCGGCTCCCGGCCGGCGATCACATGGCCCTCTTGCAATTCTACGACGCCAATGGGCAGGCCGTGCCCGACCTCTCCCGCCGCGTGGTGATCAAGGTCGGTGACGTCACCCAGGATACCGTGATAATTTTGAGCGAACTTAAGCGCTGAGTCGCAGTCACACCCCATCAAGCCAACCACAACACCGCCCCTGACTTTAACGACCATGAACACCAAGACCATGCTCCTGTGCACCGCCGCCGCAGTCCTCGCGTTCTCCGCGGGCTGCGTCACGCAGCCGGGACCGTTTCAGCCCCTCGACACCAATAAGTACACGCTGGAGAACACCGATAAGTTCGTCCTCCTCGACCAGCCCGCGCAGGTCTCCGTGACCTGCACCGGCCTCCAGGAGCGCGCCCTCGCCGACGGCCGCCTCGAGGTCGTCGCCAATGTGAAAAACCGCGAGAGCCGCCGCATCGAGGTCCAGATCAACTGTGTGTTTAAGGACGACCAGCGCGCCTCGACCGGCGACGAAACGCCCTTCCAGACCCTCATCCTCTCGGAAAACGCCACCGAGGCCGTGCGCTTCACCGCGATGAACACGGCGGCCAAGACCTACACCATCCGCGTCCGCCAGGCGCGCTAAGCGCCCCGCGACGCGTTGTTTGCGACCGCAGATTGTTTCGAGCCATCCGGCGGCCTAGGTGCCGCCAACAGACCACCACCCGCCATGAATCTCCGCTCCCTGCTCCTCGTTCCTGTATCCGTTTTTATCGTACCGCTGTTGCCCGCGCAGCCGGCCAATGAGCCGCCCCCGGTCCCGCCGCCGGTGTACCAGACGCTTGCGCCCGCTACGCTCGCGCCCGGTATCCAAGCCGCCCCGCAGCAAGTATACGGCCCCAGCGGTGACACGCTCATCGCCCGCGAGGCCGCCAACGGCATCCTCGAAGGGTTTCGCAAAACCAGCCAGGCCACGGGCGCGCCCCGCATCGTGATCTACGTGAATCGCGCGCTCGTCGACACCACCAGCGGGCTGAAGCTGGCCGGGCACACCGAGAAGTATTACAAAGAGGGCGACACCGTGTCGAAGACCTCGGGCGAGAACACCTACACGGTGAAGGAGGCACCGGCCTTTACGCTCGCGGATCAGCAGACCGTGCGCGAAGTCGAGCGGCTCTTTGGCCGCGCCTTCCGCAATGGCGGTGCGACGCTCGCTGATCAGAAGTCGGCGGTCGCGTTGCTCGAGGATAATCCCGGCCACCGCCTCGTCGGCGACCAAGGGGCGAAGGATCGCGAAGCGCTCGGCAAGATCGCGGACGTCGCGATCGAAGTCCTCATCTCCAGCCGCAGCCTCACCGTGCCGGAAGTCTCTGGTGATAAAACTTACACCGTGCCCGATATCCAAGCCACGGCGATCCGCCTGAAGGATTCCGCGATCATCGGCCAAGCCGCCGCGAGCGATATCCTCGGTCGCGACATGCAGGCCGGGCGCATCATCCGCCAGTTTGACGTGCGCGATATCACCGAGGCCACCGCGCTCGCGCTGATGGATGATATGACGGCGAAGAAGTGATGCGACTGGGCGGCCCGCGCGTGGGCGGCGGGCCGGCAGCGAAATGATTTACCCGGGGCGGACTTTTAGTCCGCCCTTTTTTGTGTTCCGCAGGGCTACTTTTTCGGCGCGGCTTTTTTCGGCGTGGGCGAGACGGGCGTCGGCGCGGTGGGGGAAGTAAACGTGATGTCTTTGACCGCCTCGTCCATTTCGCGGACGGCTTTGTCGATCGTGGCCTTTTGCTTGGCGTCGTCTTTGACGACGGGGCGGCCCGAGGAGAAATCGATGGTCTTGCCATCTTGGATGGCGACGGTGGGACGCGGCGCGGCGGGCTGGAGATAGACGAAGGCGAGGGCGAGCGCGCTGAGGAGCATGACCGCGAAGAAAACCCAGAGGGAGCGGCTTTTCATGCGCGGCACCGTAACGACGGTTCAGCCCAAAGCCAGCGCGATGACGCCCGCGGCGACGGCGACCGCGGCCCAGATGCGGCGGCGGCTGTCGGCCTCCTTGAGCACGCGCGCGCCGAGGAAGGCGCCGATCACGATACTGACTTCGCGCGCCGGGGCGACGTGGCTGACGGGCGCGACCGTGAGGGCGGTGAGCACCAGCACATACGCGATGGGCGAGAGCAGCGCGACGGCAATGGCCAGGCGCTTCTTATCGCGCCACTCGGCGGCGACTTCGTCGCGACGGCGCAAGGCGAAGGGCGTAAGCAGGGCCAGTTGCGTGAAAGCCGTGCCCGCATCGTAGAGCACCGGCGGCACGCCCAGCCGCGCGACACCATAGCGATCCCAAATGGTATAGCTCGCGATGAGCACGCCGGAGATCACGCCGTATGAAATGGCGTTGCGCAGGTGCGCGCTGCTCTCGTGGAAGAGGCGCGGTCCGCCGGTGAGAAAGAAGATCGCCGCGATGATCACGAGCGCGCCGGCCAGAGCGATGGGCGTGGGGCGTTCGCCCAGAAACGCGATGGCGGCGAGGGTGGAGAGCAGCGGCCCCGTGCCGCGCGCGAGCGGATAGATGAGGGAGAAATCGCCGGTGCGGTAGCCGCGCTGGAGAAAGAGCGCGTAGCCGGTCTTGAGCACGCCACTGCCGAGAATCCACGCGACCGCGTGCGACGAGAGCGTGGGCCGATAGACCGCCCAGTAGGTCGCCACGACCGGCAGGTAGCAGGCGCAGATGACCGCCCCGACGACCCACACAAACGGCAAGCCGCCCCCGGCGCGTTTCGCGCAGAGATTCCACGTCGCGTGCAATACCGCGGCGAGGAGGACGAGCCCGAGGGCGAATGCGGTCATGCTCTCAGCGGAGCATGATCGCGGGGAAACTCACGCGGAAAAAGCGCCCGAAAGGAGTACAGCAGCGGCTGGTTCTTTCTCTTTCGTCTTAATCTTTCTCTTTCTCTCGCTTGGAGCCCGTGATGACTGGGGACGAGGAGGACGGACGGAGAGAAAGATTAAGAGAAAGAGGAAAGAGAAAGATATGAGTCAGCAGCGGCCTTCGGCCGCGATAGGATACGGAGACTCTGCGGCTGGAAGCCGCAGTCACTTTGACTTCACTTCTTCTCCGGAGGCGGGGCCTTTACGTAGGCATCGAGCCAGTTCTCCATTTCGTAGAGCATGTGGAGCAGGTTCTCGCGGGCGCGGTAGCCATGGGCTTCGTGCGGGAGGAGGACGAAGCGCGTGGTCGCGCCCTGGCCCTTGAGGGCATTGTAGAAGCGCTCGCTTTGGATGGGGAAGGTGCCGGAGTTGTTGTCGGCCTCGCCGTGGATGAGGAGGATGGGGTCCTTCACCTTGTCGGCGTAGTTGAAGGGCGACATCGCGGAGTAGACCTCGGGGGCCTGCCAGAAATTGCGCGTCTCGGATTGGAAGCCGTAGGGGGTGAGCGTGCGGTTGTAGGCGCCGCTGCGCGCGATGCCCGCGCGGAAGATGCGCGAGTGGGCGAGGAGATTGGCCGTCATGAACGCGCCGTAGCTGTGGCCGCCGACGGCGACGCGCTTCGGGTCGGTCACGCCGCGCTTCACGAGCTCGTCCACGGCGGCTTGGGCGTTGGCCACGAGCTGCTCGATGTAGGTGTCGTTGGGCTGCTTGCCCTTGGCGGCGGCGATGATGGGCATCGTGGGGTCGTTGAAGACCGCGTAGCCGGAGAGGAGGAAGGGCAGGGGGCCGGTGACGGCGAGGCGCACGAACTTTTCCGGCGTACCGCTGGCGGTGATCTGCTCGGCGGTGTCGGCGGCGAGGAATTCGCGGGGGTACGCCCAGAGGAGCGTGGGCAGCGGGCCTTGCTCGGGGGTGTAGCCGGGCGGGAGATAGAGGGTGCCGGAGAGATTGACGCCGTCGGCGCGCTTGTAGCGGATCAGCTCTTTTTTGACGGAGTTGAACTGCGGGTAGGGATTCGGGAAGGCGGTGAGTGCCGTGACCGTGCCGCTGTCGATCTGGCGCACGAAGTAGTTTTCCGGCTCCGTGGGGGATTGGCGTTGGGTGAGCGCGCGGTTGAGCGTGCCATCGAGGAAGGCGATGAACTCCTCGTACACCGGCGGGGCGGAGCGCCAGAGGCGGCGCGTCTGCTTGGTCGCGAGGTCAAACTCATCGAGGAACGGGCGGTCGCCCTCCGGCGAGGCGCCGAGGCCGTTGAGGTAGACCTTGGAGCCGTCGGCACTGCGCTGGAGCACGGTGCGGCCCGCGGCGTTGCGCGTGGTGACGAAGCGGCCAGGGTCGCCGTAGCGATCCTGCGAGGAGCGCTCGAAGAGCAGCTCGCGCTTGCTGCCCGGCGTGCTCGGCGAGACGCGCCAGGTGCGGACCGTGCGCGTGCGTTGCCAGCTCTCGGAAACGAGCGCGAGGGAGTCATCGCCCCACGTGACGCCAGTCACACGATACTCAAAACGCTGCTGCTCGACCGGCTCGCCGGTAAACGGGGCGGCGAGAGTAAGCCACGAGTCGCGGTCGCGCGGCGGAGGGCGCACGCCCTCGGGCGTGACGGGAGCGGCGGGGTCGGTGCGATCGACGGAGCGGAACCAGCTCAGCGTGGCCGGATGGTCGCCGCGCCACGTGACCGAGCGCGGGCCGGCGCGCACGCCACCGGTGCCGGCATCGCTGGCTTCGTAGAGCGGCAGATCCGCGACCCGGTACTCGCGCTTACCCGTGCGGTCGATGACATCGATGGTTTTCGGGAAGCGGGCGAGCGTGACGAGATAGGAAAACGGGCGATGCAGCGACTCGACGAGCAGGTGCTTGCCGTCAGGCGAGGGGGTGAGGCTGCTGATCAGGCCGCGCGTGGACTCGAGCGGAGTCGGCTTGCCGTTGAGGGGCACGAGATTGATCTCGGCGGTGCCGTAGTACTGGAAGAGGGCTTCGTCGTGGGCGTCGGTGAGCAGATCCTCGTACGTGGGCGAAGGGGCCTTCTTGCCGAGGTTCTCCTGCACGACGGGCCCGACGGGAATCTTGGGCGCGGTGGGGACGGGGCCGCGATTGGCCGGCACGCGGAGGACGGCGAGGGTGGCGTCGTCGAGCCACACGAAGGGATCGCCGAGCGTGGAATTGAGCACCGGGGGCAAGAGCTTGCGGGCCTTGGCGTTGGCGGGATTGGCGACCCATAGCTCGAGGCCCTTGTCGACGAGGACGGTAAAGGCGATCTGCTTGGCGCCGGGGGACCAGCCGAAGTTGGCGATGCGGGCATTGACCGGCAGACCCGTGACGCGGCGTTCCGGGCCGCCTGCCGTGGCCTTGAGAATCATGCCCGTGTACGTGAAGGGCCGGCTGGGGGAATTGGTCGCGGGATTGATGCGGATGCCGGCGAGGCGAAGCTCGGGCGAGGCCAGCTCGGCGATCGAGGGAGCCTCGGTCCGCTCGAGGATGAGCAGCGTCGAGCGATCAGGGCTGACGCTTACGCCGGGGGCGGCGGGGGCATCGACGAGCGCAGCGAGAGCCGGGGTCGGCTTGCGGTAGGGGGAATCGACTTGAGCGTGGAGACCGGTCGCGAGGACAAGCGCGAACAGCAGCACGCCGCGGGATACGGCGAAGCGAAGCATGGAATAAAAATTAAGCAGTAAAGGAGCCGAAGGGCACGGAGAAAGAGACGAACGGCCCGGTGAAAAGATGGGCGGCGTGGTGCAAACCGCGTGCCGGGCGAAATCTTTCTCTTTCCTCTTTCTCTTAATCTTTCTCTCGGGTCGTAGGCGATGGTGTGAGGGCGGCGACTTGTCAGGCAGCAACCGAGAGAAAGAGAAAGATTAAGAGAAAGAAGGAAACCACTGGGCGGCGGGCGGTGACCAGCCGTACTAGAGGGAGGTGTGAGCACGACGATGTTTCCCTTCCAACGTGTCGCTCCGCGACTGTGCCCGGCACGCCAACTACATGCTGTGGGGTTGCGGGCCGGGGATTCGGCGTGCGCTGGGCGAGCGTGCGCGCCAACGTCCACCCTCCCGTGAAAGCCGCGCTCCGCGAAATCCGTCCGACCCTCACCCTGGCCCTGCCGATCATCGTCGGCCAGGTGAGCCAGATGCTGATGGGCGTGACGGATAGCGTAATGATCGGGCGCGCCGGGACGATCCCGCTGGCGGCCTCGGCGTTTGGTGGGACGGTCTTTAATATCTTCTACGTCGTGGGCATCGGGTTGATGATCCCGGTGTCCATCTTCGTGTCGCGGGCGCGGGGGGCCAATTCGCCCGGCGAGGCGGGTGAATACCTGCGCCACGGCATGCTGACGGCCGTGGCCTTTGGGGTGGTGGAAACGCTCGTGATGGCGGTGATCGGGACGCAGCTGAAGTACTTCGGTCAACCCCCGGAAGTGCTGGCCGTGGTGCTGCCGTTTTTCATCCTCATCGCGGCCTCGCTGACGCCCGTGCTCATGTACCTCGTGCTGCGGCAATTCGCCGAGGCGATGGGGCGCCCGTGGGTGCCGATGTTTGTGATGCTGGCGAGCGTCGCCCTTAACGCGGCGCTCAACTGGGTCTTCATCTATGGCAACCTCGGGATGCCGGCGCTCGGGCTCACCGGCGCGGGCCTCTCGACGTTGATCGCGCGCGTCGCGGCGCTGCTGGTGATCTTCCTCTGGCTGCGGCGCGACCCGGCGGTGCGGACGGCGTGGCCGGCCAAATGGTGGGGCGGCTACTCGCGCGCGCGACTGACCGAAATGCTGAAGCTCGGCTTCCCCGCGTCGGGCATGCTCCTGTTTGAGACAACGGCGTTTGGCTTTTCGTGCGTGATGATCGGGTGGCTGGGCGCGGTGCCGCTCGCGGCGCACCAGATCGCGATAACGAGTGCCTCGCTGGCATTTATGTTTCCGCTGGGTCTCTCGATGGCGGCGGGAATGCGCGTGAGCCGCGCGGTGGGTGCGGGTGAGGTGGCGCGGCGGCGGCCCATCGCATTTGGCACGATGGGGCTGAGCGTGGTCATCACGGGCGCATTTGCCGTGGCATTCTGGTCGTATGGGCGCGAGTTCGCCGCGTGGTTCGTGGCTGATGTGGCAGTGATCGCGCTCGCGGCGCGGCTCTATACGGTCGCGGCGCTCTTCCAAATCGTCGACGGCGTGCAGGTGATCGGCGCGGCCTCGCTCCGCGCGATCGGCGATGTGAAGTTGCCCACGCTGCTCACCTTCGCCGCCTACTGGGTGGTGGCGTTGCCGCTCGGTTACCTGCTCGGCGTGCGCGGCCCGCTCGGCGCCGTGGGCATGTGGCTCGGCATCGCGAGCGGGCTGTCGCTCGCCGCCGTGCTGCTCGGATGGCGATTTGCGCGGCTGACGCGGGGATGAGGCCGCCTAGTGGCCCGAGCAACTGCGGCTTAGCACGCTCACGATGACAAAGATGATCCAAATATACGAGAAGGAGAACCCGGAGGACTCCCTGGCCGCGGGCGAGGGAGCGCGGCTCTCGACCGAAGGCACATAACTCTGCACGCGAGTAAGCCAACTCGAGGCGTGCGTGCCGAGGTGCCGCAAGGTGCGCGCGCGGAAATGCCGAAGGGCCGGGTCGCGGCTCGCACCGGGATTCTCGCTCCAAATGGTGTCCAGTCGGTTTTTGGCTTCGCCGAGCACGCGATCGACGGGGCGCGTTTTTATGTTCTGGTGGAAATCGACCAGGAGCTGCGTGAGGAGGCGCACCGTCTTGGCGTGAAGATCAAGCGAGGGCGAATTGGTCTGTGCGAGCGCTTCCTCCGCCGCGGGCAAGTCCGCCCGCAGGGCGCTTTCCAAGCCCTGCCAAAGGAGAAAATCCACACGCGTATTGTCTGCCGGCAGTGCCAGGGCGTGGGTGATGATCGGTGCGACTTCCTGCGGGCGCTTGGTCTTGTAGTAGGAGATGACCAGATTGTAGAGCATCCACGGCTGAAGCTCTTTTCGGCCGGCCCAATCCTTGAGCCAGGTAACGGCAGCGCGGGGTGAGCCGGCGGCGAGCAGGGCAAAGCCCAGGGCGGCCCAGGTGGTTTCCTTTTCTCGCAGCCAAGGGCCGCGCCGGTACCGAAGCCATCGCAGGCGCCAAATTCGATGTTGCTGCCCCATGGCCTCAAGGGCGACGGCCCACGCCTGGCGCAACATCGGCTCAGGCACACCGCGCTCTTCGAGCTGCTTGAGCTTGCCCCATTTCTGCTGCGGAGCCCACGTCCCGACCCAATGGGTGGCAACCGCGACCGGCGTATCCGCGGCCGAGAGGAGGGGCTCGAGGCTGGCTGCGATGAGCTTGTGCCAGCGGGCTTCCTGCAGAGCCGTGATGCATTCCCGGAGCAAATGGGTACGCTCGCCCATGACGCCGACAAGCTCGACCAACGCCTTGCCCGCGGCGGCCTGATCGAGGCGCATCACTTCAAATAGAACCTGCGAGCGCTTGGCGTCGGCCGGCGTGAGGTGGGTTTCGATATGACGGAGGAGCCGCTGGGCTTCCTCCACTGCGCCATCTTCCGCGAGCCAGCGTAAGAGCGTATTGGCTCCGTAGTCGTAGCCGGGCTCGCGCTCGAGGGCGCGCCAGAGGGCGTCCTTGGCCTCTTTGCGATGACCCATTTTTTGTTGAGCAATGGAGGCATAGCCCAGCGGCACGGCTCTGGTCGGCGCCAGCCACGCCCATTTCCTCGCAGCCTCGAGGGTCGTGGCGGCGTCGTTGGTTTCCCACGCCCATTCGGTCAGACAGGACCAGCCCCACACGTAGTCCGGATGGGCCTGGAGCAACTGGCGCATTTGCGTGATGGCGACGGCGGTATGGCCGCGCGTGTGCTCGATCCAGATCGCGCGGCCCTGCAGGACGAGCGGAGGCTTTTCGCCAAACACCTCGGGCCGGCAGGCGGCGATCGCTTCGTCTTGGCGGCCGAGCGACGAGAGCATATTGGCCCGAAACTCATGGGTCTCGACGTCGCGTGGATTGATTGCGAGCGCCCGCTCCAAGGTGGCCAGCGCCTCCTCGGGAGTGGAGGTTTGCAACCGCGCGAGGCGCACCCAGGCCTGAACGTCGCCCGGCCGGGATCGCGTGATCGCTTGGGCCAGATCCAACGCGAGCTTGGGCTCGCCCGTGGAGGCGGCCCATTGGTTGAGATGGTCCCACCCCCAGTCAAAGGTGGGATCGATGGTGATCGCACGCTTCACCAATGTCACGGCCTCGGTCTGCTGCTTCCGTCGCCAGAGCAAATCGGCCAGATACGCGTGCGCGGAAATATCCAGCGGCTCCGCCGCGAGAGCGCGACGCAGCACGTGCTCGGCGGCGTCGAGTTGGAGGGCACGTTCATGCGCATCGGCCAGCGCGCGGCTGGCGCGGCTCCAGCTCGGCGCCAACTCCAGCGCGCGGCGCAGGCTTTCGATCTCCGCCTCGGGCTGCCTGGCATTGCCCTGCGCCGCTGCGAGGTCGAGCCAGAGGCGGGCGACGAGCGGGAAACGCTCGGTGCTTTCGCGCGTGTGCGAGAGCGCGGCATCGGCCTTGCCCTGGTCGACGAGATGGGTGCCGTAGGCGGACCACGCAGCCCATTTATCGGTGTGAGCGGCGAGAATTTTTTTCAGCGCGGCCTCCGTGTCCTCGGGAGAGAGGACGGCCCGGGCGAGTTCGCGGAAACGGAGAAACGCGAGATCCTCGGGGACGGGCTGGCGTTCGAGTTCGGCTTGGAAAAACTGGATCGTGGCGCAGCGGGTGGCGAAGTCCTCCCCCAAATTCATCAACTCACCCATGTAGTAGGCGCTCAGGCCTACGCGAATCGAGGTTTCGTACGCGGCCCGGGCCTCGGCCGGCCGGTGGTGGGATACGAGGATAAAGCCGAGCACGCCGGCCGAGGTATGGGAGTTGGGCTCGATCTGGCAGGCGGTCTCGGCGAGCGGGATCGCATCAGCAGGGCGATTCAGTCGACCGAGGATGAGCGCCTTTTCGCGGAGTGCCCACGCGTTGTTGGCGTCGAGGGACAGCAGATGGTCGATGGCCTGCAGCGCTTCCTCCGGCAGCTCCGAGCGCAGCCACTCCAGCAGGAGAGTGTGCAGCGGGATGAGTGTGGGATGCTGAGCCGCGGCGGCGCGCAGAAAATCAAGCGCGGCCGCGCGGCCCTCGAGCGTGGCGAGCAATCGGGCGATAGCGCCGAGCGCATCGACATCGATGGGGTTCAGGGTAAGGAGTTCACGATAGTAGCCAAGCGCGGCGGCGTGATCGGTGCGGATTTCCGCGAGGCGAGCGGCGACGCGCAGCCACGGCAGGGGCGGACTTTGCGGGCGGGCGGCGGCGAGCAATCGCGCGGACTCCTCAAGCTGGCCGAAGCGCCCGCGGCACTCCGCCGCGAAGAGCGTCAGCTCGCCGTCGTCCGGCCGTCGGAGCAGCGCCGCCTCGAGCGCGGCGAACCCCTCGGTCGTGCGGTCGAGCGTTTCGCAGGCGCGAAAGAAGGTGCGGGTGGGTTGCGCGGATTGCGCGCCGAGGCGCTGCTCGCGCTGGCGGAGCAACGTGAAACACTCGTCGCTCCGACGCAGGTGGCGGCTGGCCGCGAAATAGGAATCCCAGTTGGCTTCCACCTTGTCGCCCACGCAGGCGGCGAGGCGATGGATCTCCGTGGCGGCGGCAAACTCGTGCTGATCCCAGAGCAGATTCGCAAAGGCCCGCAGGTTGCCCGCGTCGGGCGCGCGACGCCGGAGTACGCGGCGGTACACCCGGTGGGCGCGGCGATGAGTGCGCGCATCGGAGGCGAGCGATTGGGCGTATTCGCGGAGCGAAAGGGCATCAGGGTCCTTGCGCACGAGCGCCGCGATTCGCTCGCGACACTCCGTGGTGCGACCGAGGGCGCGCAGATATTGCACCTCATCGAGGCGAAAATTGGGATCGTCGGGAAAAAGCGCGAGCAGCCCGCGCGTGGACTCGAATTGCCGCAGCAGGTTGCCGTCGTAGACCGCGAGTTCGCGTTGCCCATGGAGCGTGAGGCGGTGACCCGGGGCCTGCGCGGCCAGGCGATCGAGCGCGGCCTGGGCGGCGGCGCGGTCGTGGCGCACGAGGGCGCGACGCAGCGCGTACCACTCGTCGTAGAGTGCGGCCTCGGGCAACTCGAGGCCGTCGAGCAAGTCCGCCCGCTCCGCCGGGACAAGCACCATGCCGCGCGGCCCGTGGCTGGCGCAGGCCGCGAGAAATTTATCCGCGACACATTCGCCGTGGGTGCGTTGGTAAGGATCGCGGATCAGCAGGAGGCCGAGCAAGGCATCGTAGCCGACGACGGCTTGGAGATGCGCACTGCGAGTCGCCACCGTGCCGAGCGTAAAAGGGCACCCGCGGTCAAGCAGCGCGGTGGCGGTCTCCCACGTCACGGTAAATTCCCGCGCGAGCCAGCCGTGCGTTTCGGCCCAGTGGCGCTCCTCGTGGTCGGGCGTGCCGTCGTAACAGATGAGCCGCGCCAGCTCCAGGTGATCGACCGGCCGCTGCCAGAAATGGCTGATCGCCGCCAGCGTCGCGGGAGCGCACGTCATGTGATGTTGACGGACGAACCCTACCGGCAATTGCACGCGGCGCGGCCGAGGCGTGGGGATCGCCGCGAGTTTTTCCGCCACTCGGTCGAAAAAGGGCAGCCCGACCTTGCGGGCGACGGCGGCGGCTTCCTCGTCGCGACCGAGGAGGCGGAGCGCATCGGAGCGCCGCGAGTCGAGCCATTGGCGCTGAGGGAGGTTGGCACAGGGGAGGACTTCCGCGACGCGGTCGAGGACGGGGAGGATTTCTTCATGCCGCTCGAGTTCTCCCAGGAGGACGGCGAGCATCTGCCCGAGGCTCCCGACCTGCGTGTGCTCTATGGCATCGTGCAGGACGGCGAGTGCCTCGTCGTCGCGATTGAGCAGCATGAGCAAGTGCGCTTGCGCCTCCAGGGCGGGCCGGTAGCGCGGCTGGAGGCGAAACGCCGCGTGGATGGAATCGAGGGCCTCGGCGTAGCGATCTTGCTGCTCCAAGAGGCGCGATTGCTCCACCCACCACCACGGATCGGCGGCGCCCATGGGCTGGGCGCGGCGCAGCCACACCTCGGCACCTTCGAAATCGCGGAATGTCGCGAGGAGTCGAGCCCGATGCAGCCAGAGCCAGGTGTGCGGCAACGTCGTCTCCGCCGGCTCCATCACGGCGCGCTGTTCATGGAGAAAGCGCAACGCCTCGAAAGGACCGTGGCGTTGGTGGACTTTGAGCGAATAATAATACACGGCCGTCGGGTCGTGCGGTGCGATCCGCCACGCGGCGGTGTGGAGGCGGTTGGCGCGTTCCCAGTCGCCCCAGCAATTCATATAGCGGCCGGCCAAAATGAGTCCCTCTGCGCCGGGCCAGGCCTCTGGGGGAGCAAATTTCTCGGCGTACCGAAAACCGTCGAGGTAGCGCGCGTCGTTGTAGAGGCGGCCTAACTCCGCTAGGTCAGACGGTGTAGGCAAAGGTAATGACATCGGCGCGCGCGATGAAAAGCTGCGCTGAAAAGAATACAAGCGTCGTTGTATAAAAGTGGCGCAGGAGCCGAAGCAGTGCCGCCCTAAATTTAGCGATGGCTGGCGCGACGGAGGTTTGCACGACTGGTCTGGGCCTGATGGAATGCGGGCCATACCTTATGGCCACCTCGCAACTCACCCTCGGCTTTGACGCCGACGACACGCTCTGGCACAACGAGATCAATTTCGAGCGCATGCACGAGAGCTACCGCGCGCTCCTCGCGCAGTATCATGATGCCGCCACGGTCGACGCCGCACTGCTCGCGATGGAGCGCCGCAATGTCCCGCTCTACGGCTACGGCGTCAAGGGCTTCACCCTCTCCGCGATCGAGACCGCCATCCATCTCACCGACGGAAAAATCAGCGCCGCCGAGGTCCAGCGTCTCATCGAGCTGGGTCGGGCTCTAATGGACTATCCGGTCGAGATCCTGGAAGGCGTGAGCGAGACAGTGGCGCTGCTCGCGGAGCAGCACCCGCTGATGTTGATCACGAAGGGCGATCTTCGCGACCAAGAGCGCAAGGTCGCGAAGTCGGGGCTCGGGAAATTGTTTCGCGCGATTGAGATCGTCTCCGAAAAAGACGAAGCGGCGTACGCGACGATCCTGCGGCGGCATGGGATCGCGGCGGAAAAGTTTCTGATGGTGGGCAACTCCGTGAAGTCCGACATCCTGCCCGTGCTCGACCTCGGCGGCGCAGGCGTGCACATCCCTTATCACATCACATGGGCGCTGGAGCACGCCACGGCACCCACCGGCGCCGAGGGCCGTTTCTTCTCCATCGCCAAGATGCCCGAACTGCCTTCGGTCGTGGCACAGTGGGCGGCGCGGTTGGGGTGAAGTTTTCTAGTAGCCGCGAGCGCGAGTGAGTGGTCGGAAAACATCACGCGGCTACGCTCGCGCCTAAATTCGCGGCCATGACCGAGCCGACGTCTCAGGCGGCGCTAGTGGCGCACGCGCCGCTGGTGAGTGCGGCCATCGATCAGAATTTCCACTCGAGGCCGGCGCTCACGTAGGGTGCGGTGCGATCGGCGGTCGCGCGATAGTTGCGCTGGTGGTAGTCGGCGCGGAGCAGTGGCACGGCTCCAACCGACGCCCGCGCGGAGAACGTGGGGGTGGCGCGCCACGCGATGGCGGGGCCGACGCGGAGAGATTGGTATTCGAGGCGCGTGCGGTTGAGGGCGGGTTTGTTGCGACCGCCGGGCAAGGGATCGTCGGTGACGTAGAAGGAGCCGAAGTCGGCCTCGGCGGTGAACTCCAAATCGAGCGCGGGGCTGAACGTGTAGACCACGCCGGTGCGCGGGAAGCCGAGGGTGACGCGCCACGCGGGAGCGGGCGTCCAGTTGAACGTGGCGACCGGAATCACGCGGCCGGTGCCTTTCGACAGGGAATCGTAGACGACGCCGAAACCGGCGCCGAATTCGGGCGTGAACTTTCGGCTGGCGAGGGCGAGTACGCCGACGCCGAAGCCCTTGGAGGAAAAGGTGGAGCCCGCGTTATGAAAGCCGGGGCTCACACTCGCGAGGAGCGACCAGTCGGCGTCGAGTTTGGTGAAGACCGTAAGCGCGGTACTGAGTGAGTGGAGGCGCTCCGGGAGCGGGGTGCCAGCGTCGCGGTCGAGCGCATAACGGCGGTATTCGAGACTGAGGATGGGAAAGATATCCTGACCGACGGGCGGGAGCGGCACGGCGATTTCGGTGCCGAATTGAGCGACGGAGAAGCTTCCGGCCGAGGTACCGCGCGCCGTAAACGGGGTATCTCCCGTGTAGGCGGTATCGAATTTCCATGTCACCGCAGACGTCGCGGGACGACCGGAGGCGGTGGGAGCGGGGGCGGAAGACGCGGGATTCTGCGCGGAGAGCGGCAGAACGACCGCCAGCGTGGCGAGGACACCGAGGTAAGAATTAAAAAAGGGGCGGAGACGATGGATCATAGTGTTGCGATGCTTACGGGCAGAGTGAGGCCGTGGATGCGCACGTCAGGGAAATTGTCGTGGAAAACGCGGCGGCGTTTCCAGCGGGCTTGAGTGTGGTGGGGGAGGGGTGGCGTATAGGGTAGCGCCGGTCTCGGACCGGCGCATCAGGATTTCCGATACGCTAGGGCGGTTCATTCTGCGTTTCGTGGCCTTCGCGTGTGAAACTGCGCCAGTCAGAGACTGGCGCTACCCCGATCACCGCACCCGCGCCTTCACCTCCGCGAGCGAAATCCCCTCCAGCCGCACGACCTTCTGCCGCGAGGTATCGCCGCGCAGCACGCTCACCGCGCGGCGTGGCAGGCCAAATTCCTCCGCGAGAAATTCACACAACGCCTCATTCGCCTTCCCCTCGACCGGCGGCGCATGGACCTTCACCTTCAACGCCTCGCCGAGCCAGCCGACGATCTCGCTACGCGGGGCATTGGGAATGGCCTTGATGGCGAGGGTGCAGGAGGTGGGATGGGCAGACGCCTTCATGGATGACTCATCCAATAATAAATCCAGCTTCCAACATAGAGGCTGGGCACAAGAGCGACAAAAAGTAACCCCCAGGCAATGACCGTGGGAGCTTTGACTTTTTTGACCCGGCCAATGATGAAGAGAATCACGGCAGCCGTAATGGCGCCGGCCGAAGCAAGAAAGCAGAGCGCGAAGAAGAAAAGGCCTTCGGGCTCAAGCATGGGAGGAAACGAAGCGTAAGTTCGCTTTAACCAATGCGACTACCCCAGCGCCTCCCGCAGCGAACCGATGATTTCCTCGACGGGTTCGAGGCCGACGCAGAGGCGGAGGAGGTCGGGGTCGAGTTTGCTGGCGGCGAGTTCGGCGAGGCCGGCGGGGGTCGTCACGAGGTCGTAGTGCGCGAGGTACATGAAGGGGCAGATGAGCGTGGTCTTCATGCCGAAGCTCGGGCCCTTGGGGAGCGTGAGGCGGTCGTAAAACGGTTCGAGCGCGCCGAGTTTTTTGAGGGTAAAGGTGATCATGCCGCCCGTGGCGGTCGCGCTGCGGGCGAGGCGGGCGTAGTTGGCGCGCGAGGCGGGGGCGTGGGCCCAGAAGACTTCGCCGATGGCGGGATGCGCGGTGAGAAAAGCGACGACTTGCGCGGTGCTCGCGTGGATGCGCGCGAGGACAGAGTCGGTTTCGCCGATCTGCGCGGCGAGGCGGGCGAGGTCACGCGCGTAGACCGGCTCGATCTGCGCGGCGATGCGGCGGCGAAGCTCGGCGGCGGCGGGCGAGGCGGGATTGACGGCGGCGAGGCCGGCGGTGAGGTCGCCCTCGCTGGCGGTGTACTTGGTGAGACTGGAGACGACGACGTCGGCATGCGGCAGGACGTCGAGGTTGAAGACGGAAGAGATCGAGGGATCGACGAGCAGGAGCGCGCCGTGGCGGCGGCAGAGCGCGGCGAGCGCGGGCAGATCGGGCGTCTGGATGAGGGGGTTGGTCGGCACCTCGGCGATCAGGCCGGCAATGCGCGAGCCGTGCGCGAGAAAGATGCGCTCGAGCGTGGTGAGATCGAAGACGTCGCGCAGGTAGACGTAGTCGAGCGGGGAGTCCGTATACTTTTGCAGGATCGCGATGGTATCGAGGTAGAGCCAGCCGAGCTGGAGCCACACCGTGCGACCGCGCGTGGCTTGAAGATCGGCCGCCGCGCGAAACGCGGCCCAGATCGCATTCATCCCCGAGGGCGCGAGAAACAGATCGGTGTCGGCGGCGGTGGGGAGCACGCGGCGGAGGTGACGGCGGATTTCGGCCGCGGCATCGCCGGCAAAGGTCGCCTCTGCATACGGCGCGGCGATCAGCCCGCGACGCAGCAAATGATCCTCCGCCTCGCGCGAAGAGAGAAAGCCGCCGATGTTTTGGAGGTAAACCTTCACGCGCCCCGCCGTAACGGCATCGCTCGCGAGGTGAGAAACGCCATGGAGTCCGCCGGCGTGAAACCGCTGCGCGTGATTCGCATCGAGCCGCGCCAGCAAAGCGTCCGCCATCGCCGCCGAACTCGTGAGCCAGAGCGTGCAACCCGTAAGCCCCGGCGTGGTGGCGACAAGATGCGCCGCGAGCTGCTTGGCGAAAGGATGGACGACGAAGCGTGGATAGCCGGAGGTCAGATGCTGCGTGATCGCGGGGTCCTTTTCCTCATACCCCCGCACGTCGCGCATGGTAGGCAGGCTGCACGAGACGGCGTGCGGGCTGGACGGAATGCGTTGGCCGAGAGGGAGGTGGGAGAAGGCGGGCATGGCGGGCGGCGTGATGACAGTGGCGCGGGTTTTGAAGAGAGAAAGCCAAGAGCCGAGTGAGGCCACTGGCAAGGGCGAGCCGAGGGCGGTGTGTCATCGGGGTGCCTCGCTCCATTTGAACTCAGTGACCCACGGGGACTGTCGCGACGCAAAGCTCTAAGAAGACAGGGCTGCCATCGCGGCGCAGCAGGACGGTGGATGTCGTCGAGCGGCTGAGTGTTTTGGGGTCTAGTTCAAGGGTACGGACTTCCGTCGTCTCGCCCGGTTGCGTGAAGGCCACGACGACACGGCCACTGGCCCGCAGGGCCGCGCGTGGAAAGCCGCTGGTGCGCGCCTGAGTGCTATCGGCCACGAGTTGGGGCACGGAAAGAGTACCGTCGGTCCACAGGCGTCGCGTATAAATCCCTGCGGCGTTTTCCGCTGTGCCCGCCTCCATCCACAAAATCAGCGCGGTCTGATCGGCGAGCATCACCGTTTCGATTCGCCCCATGGGCCGACCCAAGTCGATGCCGACCGAGGCCGTAAACGTACGCCCGGCGTCCGCGGAATATTTGGCTTGGACGCGGGGCGTGCCGTTGGCGGCGGTGAACCAGGCGACGGCGAGCGCGGAGTCGCGCGAATCGGCGGCGGGGCCGTTGACCGGGCAGGCGGGAATTTTCCAACCGTCGTCTTTGAGTGCAGCCGGCGCAGACCACGTCTTGGTCGCGAGATCGAAGATCGCCGATTTATTGTCGCGAATCTCCTCGGCGCTGTGTCCCCGATACGCGGCGAAGACTCGGTCGCCGGGTAACACGGCCAGCGTGTTTTGGCAGCAGGTGCAGACATCGGAATCGACCGTCCATTCGCCGAGGGTCGAGCCGTCCGGCGCGAGCAGGCGCGACTGCAGCTTCATCGACGGGGTGTAAGGCGCATTGGGGTCGCGCTCGGGCCGCTTGGCGTTGGGATCGCGTTTCGGGCGCGGTGCAGCGTGAGGGTCGCGCTGGCGGGTGCTCTCCAGCCACACGGCGAGGGTGCGCCCACCGCTCAGCGGGGCGAGGGCGACGAACTCGTGACCGAGGGGCGCGGGCTTGCTCCACGTCAGACCGCCGTCGGCAGACCGCGCGAACCACCCGTCGTAGCCACTCGCGTCGGGAGCCGATTTTTGAAACCATTGCGCGGTGAGGGCTCCGTCGGTGCCGACCGCCAGTGAGGCGAAGTCGGCCCAGTTTTCCAAAAGGAGCGGAGTCGTGACAATCGGATGCGGGGCAGAAAACGCCGTGCCCGCGGGGGCAAGCGTGGCATGCCAGAGGGTCCGCGCGCCGGCCTCGGACCCGGCGGGCGCCGGGCCGTAGTAAGTGAGGTGCAGGGTGCCGTCAGGCGCGGCGGTCAGGTTCGAACACTGGGAAGTGGGGCGGGCGGGACTCGGAAGACTGGCAACGAGCGAAGCGGCGCCGGGCGCGGGTGCGGAAAGCGCCACGGTGGCGGCGAAGAGGAAAAGTGAGAAGAGTTTCATGGGAAACTAAGACGGAGAGGTAAGAGAAAAATGGGATTTAAAAAAGGGCCGGCCGCGCGGCCGGCCCTTGTGAATACGCAGAGTTTAGAACGACGTGCGCACGCTGACCTCGGCGGTCCGGGGGTCGGCGAGTCGGCGCATCGTGGTGCCGGCGACGGGCTCGTACGTTTCGTTCAGGAGATTGCGACCGCGCAGCGTGAACTGCCAACGGTCCCAGGTGTAGCTCGCCGAGGCATCGAGCACGACATAGCCGTCGGCAATGACGGAGTTGTTATTATTGCCGTAGCGGTCGCTGACGTAGCGTGGCCCGCCGCTCAGGGCGAAGCCATTGGCGAAGCGCTTCGCGACAAAGAGATTTGCCACCCACATCGGCACATTGCTCGGGCGCTTGCCCGCGCGAGAGATCACGCTGGTGCCGAGGTTCTCGTTGAAATCATCGAACTTGGAATCGGTGTAAGCGCCGTTGACCTCGATGCGCCAGCCATCGCCCGGGGAAATGGCGAGCGCGGCTTCCGCGCCGCGGGATTTTTGCGCGCCGATTTGCTGGCTGATGCGCAGGCCGGTCACGGGATCGAGCGTGCTGGTCAGCAGATCCTTTTTCAGGAGATCGAAGACGGCGACCGTGGCATCGAGTTTGCCGCCGAGGAAAGTACCCTTGATGCCCGCTTCGTATTGCTGGCCTTTTTGAAGGGAGAAATCCGCGCTCGTCGTGGTCAGTGAAACGAGCTGGGTGACCGGTTCCGCCGCGCGGCTAAATGAAGCGTAGGCGTTGATTTCCTTGGTGAGGATAAACACGCCGCCGATGCGACCGGTGCCGGTGCGATAGCCTTTCTTGAACGTGGAGAACGGCGTGGGCGTGGCGGTGGTGTTGTTCGCGAGCGTATCGCGCTGGAGCGAGATGTGGTCGTAGCGCAGCCCGATGACGGCGCGGAAGCGCGGCGTCACGTCGAACACATCCTGGAGGTGAAACGCGTGCGTCTCCACGCCGATGCGCGACGTCTTTTGGAAGCGCGAGGCCGGGCCGTAGCCGACGGCGGGATCGTAGAGCGAGACGGCGGGAATCGTGAGCACCACGTTGCCGGGAGCGCCGCCGCGAATCTGGTCGTTGTGCTCGATGACGGCTCCGACGACCAAGCGGTTGGCGTGGCCGGCGATGGGTTTCTTTACCGTGAGATCGAGACGATCACCGACCAATACGTCGTCGCGGTAGATCAGTGTCAGCCCGCCACGAGTGATGTTTTTCGCCACGGGGTTCCATGTGTTGCTCTCCACGTTGCGCCACTTGAGGAGCTGAGTCGCGACGTAGGTTTCGTTGCGCAGTTCGACGTCGGGTGCGAGGCGGAGATCGGCGCGGACGCGATTGAAGACGTTCTCGGTCGTGGCGTAGTTATCGAGGATGTTGTAGTTCGTGCGCCGCGCGGCGGAATCGATGCGCGGGTTGACCATGCGGTCCGTCGTGGAGTTGAAGGTGCGCACCTCGGGCTGGGCGTTGGCCACCGTGGTGTTCACGACGGCGTCGTAGATCGTGGGGCTGCCGTAATAGCTCTCGTTCCAGTCGTCGAGGAACGTGCCGAACCACGTGAGCGTGAGCTTATCGTTGGCCCGCCACGCGAAGGAGAGCGCGAGGGCATCGTAGCGCTGCGAGTTACGATCCTGATAGGCAAAGGTCTGGTTGTGCGAGTAGTCGGCGCGATAGCTCAGGCCGGTGTTGCGAATCGGCCCGCCGGCGCCGACGCCCACGCGGTAGCTGCCCCACGCACCATAGCTGGCAAGAGCATCGCCGCGAAACGTGGATGACGGGGATTTCGAAATGTAGTTTACGGCGCCGCCGATCGCGCCCTCGCCAAACATGAGTCCGTCCGGGCCCTTCAGCACCTCGATGCGATCGAGGACGAAGGAATCCACCGTGCGCGAGGATTGGGACGCAGTGTTTTGCCGGATGCCATCGCGCATGATGGTGACATTATTGCCGCCGAAGCCGCGCGTGGAGTAGTTGGGGATGGAGCCGAAGTTGGTGCCGCCGGTCATGCCGACCGCCGCCTCCACGGCCTCCACCGCCGTGCGCAGGCCGCGCAGCTGCATCATTTCCTGGGTGATGATGGAGACGCTGGCGGGCAGCTCGCGGCTGGTGAGACCGAGGCGGGAACCGGAACTGGAAACCGCATCGAGTGGCAGCGAGAAGTTGTTTTCTTTTTCCGCCGTGATGGCGAATTTGTCGAGCTGGACGGGCTCGTCGTTGGCGCTGCCGGAGGCAGGTTTGGTCGTCTGCGCGGAAAGCGGGAGAGCGAGAATAGAGGATACGATGAGGAGCTGAGAATGTTTCATGAGTAAGCGCGTGTAATGCTTGGCACGGCGGCGCACACGCGGGCGCGCAGCTCGTGACCCGCCACGAGGCGGTGAAGGAAAGGCCGCGCGCGCAGAAATTCAGCGCGACGCGAACACTGCGGTGCAAAGGCGCGTTAAACGCGCGGCGGACGCAGCGCCGGCTCGGCGCGCTCGGTCGTTACGACCAGTTGGTCGCTAAGCGACCAGGATTCAAAAGGGGAAACAGCGACGACGGCGGACTGGGCCGACTGCAACAGCAGCACGAGCTTGGTTTCCGCCTTGCCTCCGGGGACGGTGGCTTGGTTGTCGCCCTGCTTGGCGTCACTCACCGCTCGGCAGACATTACACATGTCGCCGTCGACGATCTTTTGCACCGCCTCGCAGACGGACATCGTCTCGGTGTAAGTGCTAATCATGCGCGCCCAGCCGATCACTTGGACCACGTCCCACTGCGCCCCCGTGGCGAGAAACCACGCAAGCAGCACAGAGGTGAGTTGAAATCCACGACGCATGACCAGTCGTCACGCTGAACCTTTAATTTCTTCAAAGGCAAGCCTCGCCTGATAGCGAAGTGCGTACAGCGGTCGCGAACCCTGCTGTTCGGATCGGGACGTGACTTACTTCTTCGCCGACGTGTCTTTGACCTCGACCGCTTCGCCGATGCGAACTTCGGCGCGGGCGTCGTTGAAGACTTGGAGGCCGGTTGTCGTCTCGCCCCAGTAGGGGGCGGCGGAGCGGAGCATGGCGGCGACGGCTTGCGAAAATTTTTGACCGCGCTGCACGGGGGCGGCGATGAAGGTGGTCCAGAGGGTCTTGGCGGATTTGCCCTTGGTCTTGAGCTCCTGGTAGTCGAAGGCGTCAACGACGATGAGGTTGAACTCGCGGGTGGAGTCGTAGGCGCCGGTGGTGGAGTCGGCGGTGTTGATCAGCTCCGTGCCGGTGGCGGCGCCGCCGCCGGAGCCGAAGAAGGAGGAGTTGTTGGCGGCGTTTTGCGCGCCGGCGTTGAGGGCGTCGTCGTTGCCGCCGGCGCGGGAATCCCAGGCGATGTCGCCGCCGAGGTGAGTGAGGGAGCGCGGATCGTGGACTTTGCCGACGAGGCCTTCTTCCCACGTGATGTGTTCGGTGCGGACGACGGGGTTGCGCCAGAGCGAGACGCCGAAGTTTACACGGAGCATGAGCGTGACCTTGGTGGGCTCGGCGACGCGGCCCTGCTCATCGGCGGCGTTGATGTAGCCTTTTTTCGCGAGCTCGGGGGTGAGGTACTTGCAGAGGGTGGCGTAGGTGACGTCGGAGGAGAAAATTTCGCCGGGGAGAAACACGAAGTGCTTGGGCTGGGCGAGCGGGGAGAGTTCGCGCGGGGCGGGGTTGATGGCGCTCTTGCTGCGGACGAGGCGCGAGAGCTCGTCGCGCGGCGTGCCGCGATAGTTGGCGGAGGAAACCGAGACGGGGGCGAAGCCGTTGATGTCGGCGGGCGACTGCGCGCGGGCGGGAGTGGCGCTGATCAGGGCGAGTGCGCCAGTGGCGATGAGAGTTAGGGCGGCGAGCGCAGGACGGAAGGCGCGGGAGGGTTTCATAAAGAAGAGTGTGGCGGGAATGGACCGCGAGAAAAGGGCGGAGTGTTGAGCGGTTGAGACGCGGGATGATTGGTGGACCGGGGAAACCGGTGTGAGAACCGATTTGCGCCGGATGGGAGCTTAGCCTGTAGTAGCGCCGCACCATGAAAATTTTGTCTTGGAATGTGAACGGCGTGCGCGCGGCGCACGGCAAGGGCCTCGTGGAGTGGATGCACGGCAGCACGGCTGACGTGATCTGCCTGCAGGAGGTCAAAGCCACGCTCGGGGATGTGCAACACATCGCCTGGCCCGAGGGCTACGAGGTGTTTTGGAATCACGCGCTCAAGAAAGGCTACAGCGGCACCGCCCTGCTCACACGCCGCAAGCCGATCTCGGTGGTCAATGGCATCGGCTCGGCCGACCACGACAGTGAGGGCCGCGCGGTGACGGCGGAATTTGACGACTGCTACGTGATTGGCGTCTACGTGCCCAATGCGCAGCCGGAGCTCGTCCGCATCGGCTTTCGCCAGGCCTGGGACAAGGCGCTGCTCGCCTACGCGAAGAAGCTAGAGAAGAAGAAGCCGGTGATCTTCTGCGGCGACCTCAATGTGGCGCACGAGGAAATCGACCTCGCTCGCCCGAAGGAAAATGTGGGCAACCCCGGTTTCTCCGACCAGGAGCGCGCGGGCTTCCGTGAGTTTATCAGTAATGGATTCGTGGATACATTCCGCCATTTCGAGAAAGGCCCCGGCCATTACAGTTGGTGGACGTATCGCGCCGGTGCGCGCGAGCGCAATATCGGCTGGCGCATCGACTACGTTATGGCCTCGGAATCGCTGAAGCCGCGCTTCAAGCGCGCATGGATCGAGCCTCATGTAATGGGCAGCGATCATTGCCCCGTGGGCCTCGAATTGAAGAAATGAGTGTCACTGCCGCCGCAGAGTTGAAGGTGCTGATGCTCCGCGAGCCGAAGCTCACGCTCGCGGTGGCGGAGAGCCTGACGGCGGGTCACCTACAGGCGCGGGTGGCCGCGGTGTCGGGGGCGTCGAACTTTTTTCTGGGCGGCGTGACGGCGTATTCGCTGGAGCAAAAAGTGAAACTGCTCGGCGTGAATCGCGCGGAGGCGGCAAAGGTGAACTGCGTTTCGGCCGTAGTCGCGGAAGAGATGGCGCGCGGCGTGTGTGAGCTCTTCGGCGCCGACGTGGGAGTATCAACGACGGGCTACGCCGAGCCGTGGGCCGAGGGAGGGGTGGTGGCGCCGATGGCGTGGTGGGCGGTGGCGCGACGTGCGCGTGGCGGCGCGGCTGGGCGTAAGAAATTTATGATGCGTCACGGACGTGTGGAATGTCCGGGCGCCAAGCGCGTGGAAACGCAGGCGATGGTGGCGGAGGCGGCACTGGCGGAACTCATCGCGTGGATGCGGGATGAGCAGGCGGAGTGAGGAAAACAGCGCGGCCCTTGGCCGCAGGAAGCTCCAAAGACTCTGCGGCAAGATGCCGCAGCCACTTTATACCAGCCGCCGCAGCCAGAGGCCGCCGGCGAGGGTGCAGACGAAGCCGGCGGTGGCGACTTGCCAGGCGGCGATGCCGAGGACCTTGGGCGAAGGGTCGTCTTTGGGCGCGCGGACTTTCACGATTGCGCCGGTAGCGAAGAGTGCGAGTCCGAGCAGCACGAGCAGGCCGACGCCGAGCAGGACGCCGGGGCGCACGGGTTTGCCGGGGGATGGCGAGGGCGGGGCGGCGTTCGCCGTCGAGGGGGGCTCCCCTTGGGGCGACGGCGGGGGCGGGGTGTCGGACCAGATGCTCATGTGAGCGAGTTTTGGAAAAACTCGATGATCTCGCCGCTGGGGCCTTCGCAGAAGAAGATGCGGATGGGCACGGGCGCGTGGGCGTTGGTCGTGGCGATGGTGACGTCCTTGGGCTCCATCGTGATCTTCGCGCCGGTAGCGCGGACGCGCGCGGCTACTTCGTCGAGTTGCGCAGTGCGGAGGGCGAAGTGGATCACCGCGCCATTGGCGGCCGGCGTGTAGGCGAGGTCCTCGAAGACCTCGAGGTAATTGCCATCGCCGGCATTGAGCATGACGGCGCGTTGCGGGGCGGTGCGCCACGCGATCTTTTCCACGAAGCCGAGCGTGTCCTTGTAAAAGGACATCGTGCGATCCCAGTCGCGGGTTTTGACGCAGACGTGGTGGAAGCCGGAGATAAGCGCGCTCATGCGCGTTAGTTGAAGGCCGTGAGTTTAAGTTGGAAGCTCAAAGCGGAGGGCGCGGGAAAGCACCAACGACCAAAATCCAAGCTCCAGTGAAGGGCGGAAATGGGGCGGAGTGAGGCGGAAATTTTTGGCGAGAAGCGGGTACTGATTGCAGCGTCTTGGCTCCTGCTGGATCCTTCGCTGCGCTCAGGATTACAAGGGGTTGGGCAGTCGTCTCGCCAAGAGGTACCATCGGAAGGGAAATCATCTCCGTCCGCTTTCCGCGGGCGTCGGCGAGCGACGCCCCTACACCGGCAAATTACGCGCTTCCTAATTCGCAGTGGGTAAAAACGAAAGGGCGACCGTTTTGGGTCGCCCTCTTAAACTTCCTGCTTCAACTCGCGACCGCGATGCGCGGCAGTGCTCAGCGTGTCGCGTCGGTCACGAGCTTCATGATGTAGCGGACTTCTTCCGGCGGCTGGACCCAGTCGCTGTAAAGGAGTTCGGGCATGGTGTACTTCGTGTTGTAGAGGAGGAAATTCGCGGAGTCGTTGCGCGAGATGTGGCCGGCCTTGACGGTGGCGCCGGCGTAGAGGCCCTTGGCCTTGGTGTAGACGATCATCGGGGCGGAGAGGATTTCGGCGCTGAAACGCTCGGCCTCGGAGAAACGGGGACCGGCGACCGCCTTGGCGTCGGCGCCGATGTTGAAACGCTGCTTGAAGAGGAGGCGCGGGATATTGGCGTCGTTGATGAGGTAGACGCTTTCGACGGCGTTGGCGCCGACTTGGAGGCCGAGGCTGGCTTCGCCCGCGTTGATGAGCACGGGGAGGCTCCAGGTGCCGTCGGCCTTCTTTACCATGATCACGCCGTAGCCGTCTTTGACGCCGAGGATGAAGCCAGCCTTGAACTGGTTGACGATGACGATGGCCTTGGCGTTTTTGAGCTGGGCGGGCGGAATGCTGTCCGGATCGCGGGGCTTGGTAAACTCCTGAAAGACCGCTTCGCACGAGGCGACGCGATCGACGAGGTCGGCGCGAGTGACTTCGGCGCGCGCGGAGGCGGCGCTAAACAAAGCGACGAGGGAGAGAAGCAGGAGTTTCTTCATGACGGTACGGAAAGGCTAAAGTGAGCCATGAGTTATGCACGACCCGCGGGACTTGGAAAGCGCGGAGTGGGGGTGGTTCCAGTAAGAGTGGAGGGATGAGAGCAGGCTGCGGTTGGAGCGGGAGTTTGCTTGTGCGTCGGCGGTTTCTCCGGAAGCGTCCCGGCCCTCGCATGGCCGAGCCGCTCCCACCACCCTCCGCTGAACCGGTTGCCCCGGGGAACATGTCCCTGTGGCGGACGATTTTGCGGGCATTGAAGGGAACGCACGACGATTTCACGGCGCTGCCGCTGAATCGTGCCGTGCTGCTCCTCGCGGTGCCGATGGTGCTCGAGATGAGCATGGAATCGCTCTTCGCGGTGGTGGATGTGTTTTGGGTGTCGCGGCTCGGCAGTCGCGCCATCGCCGTCGTGGGGCTGACGGAGTCGGTGATGTCGCTCATCTACGCGGTGGCCATCGGCACCTCGATCGCGGCGACGGCCATCGTGGCGCGGCGCATCGGCGAAAAAGACCCCGAGCGCGCGGCGCAGGCGGCGGGGCAAATCATCCTCGCGGGCGTGACCGTCTCCGCGGCCCTCGGTCTCGTGCTCGGATCGCTGGCGCCGCAGATCCTGCGGGCGATGGGGGCGGATGCGGAAACGGTGACCATGGGCGCGCCCTTCACCCGCGTAATGCTCGGGGGGAATGTCACGGTCTTCATGATTTTCCTGCTCAACGCGATCTTCCGCGGAGCGGGTGATGCGGCCATCGCGATGCGCACGCTGATGCTCTCGAACGCGATCAACCTCGTGCTCGATCCGCTGTTCATTTTTGGGTTGGGGCCGATCCCGGCGTTTGGCGTGACGGGCGCGGCCATCGCGACGAACACCGGGCGCGCTATCGGAGTGATGTACCAACTCTGGCACCTCACGCGCCGGGCCAATCGCCTGCGGCTGGAGGCGCGGCATCTCAAGCCGAACGGGGACGACCTGCGAGCGCTCGCGGTGACCTCGGGCAGCGGCATCGGGCAGCTTTTGATCAGCACGACGAGCTGGGTCGGGCTGTTTAAGATTTTGTCGGGCTTCGGCGCCTCGGCCGTCGCGGGCTACACCATCGCGATCCGCATCGTGATCTTTGCGCTGATGCCCGCGTGGGGGCTGTCGAATGCGGGCGCGACCCTCGTCGGGCAGAATCTCGGCGCAAAGAAACCGGAGCGGGCCGAGGCGGCGGTGAAGATCGCGACGAAGTTCAACATGATCTTCCTCGGCGCGGTGGGCCTGGTGTTTGTGGTGCTCGCGCGTCCGCTGGTGTCGCTTTTCACCACCGACCCCGAGGTGCTGCGCTTCGGCGCGCAGGCGCTGTGGCTCGTGAGCCTCGGCTTTCCGCTCTACGCGGCGGGTATGTGCTACGAAGGCGCGTTTAACGGCGCGGGCGACACCTGGACGCCCACGCGGCTAAATTTCTTCTGCTTCTGGTTGGGCCAGATCCCGATTGCGTGGGTGCTGTCGCACGTGCTCGGCCTCGGACCCACCGGCGTATTCATCGCGGTGCCGACAGGTTTCTCCGTGCTGGCGGTGTGGGCATGGGTGCTCTTCAAACAGGGGAAGTGGAAGGCGACGAAGGTGTGACTGCCGGGAGTTAAGCGGGAGACACTACTTGCGCTCTCGGATGAGTTCGCGAATGACACGCGGATGGCGGCGTGCATCGATCACGGCGACAAGGACGACCCGCTCAGGCTCAATAAAGTAATACGCGGCAAAATAACTTTTCGGAATCAACGCGCGATGGTAGTCATCAAACTTCAGGGGAAATGTTTCTGGATTCGCTCCGATCCGATCCGTGGTCTTGAAGTAACGAGACAAAAATTTGTCGCCGGTCCCTCCGACTCTTAGCTCGAAATAGTCGTAGGCCGATTGCACATCCTCTCGAACGCCAGCCAGCGCGACCACAGGCAGACGTTTCACGAACGACGACGAATGCTCCGCTTGAGTTCGGCCATCGTCAAAGTTTTGGTCTCACCCCGCGTATAGGCGGCGCGGCGTTCGCGAATGAGCGCCTGATGGCTCGCTGGAACAGGGAGGTCATCCGATGCCGCCGAATCCCAGAGCTCTTGCGCGATTTTCAAACGAGCCGGGCGGGACAGTCGTTTGAGCGCAGGAAAATTGGCGAGCGTCATACGGGCAAAATTGGCTGCGGAAGAGGTGAAGTCAATCAGCTGTGCTCACGCGAAATGCAGTCGCGAAGCGCGCTGGATGTGGTTCTAGTGCACCCGATGAAATCGCTTTGTTTTACCCCGCGAGCGGTCGTTTGGATCGCGGCTTTGTGCTGGATGATCGCGCCGCTGCGTGCGGCGGAAAATGCGGCGGCTGACGTGAAACCGCGCGAGGTGCTGACGGCTGCGGTGGATCATGCCGATGCGCTTTATCATCGCGGTGAGACGGTGACTTTTACCGTGAAGCTTGAGGTCGACGGCAAACCCGCTGAAAGCGGCGAGGTGGAGTGGGCGCTCACGCAGGATGGGGTCGACCCGAAGCGCGCGGGAAAAACGAAGCTCGAAGGTGGCAAGGCCGTGATCACCGGCACGCTCGACGCGCCGGGGTTTCTCCAGTGCAGGGCGACTTGGCAGCAGGGCGAGATGAAGCTCACTGCTCTCGCGGGCGCGGGGCTTGATCCGCTGCAGATCAAGCCGAGCCAGCCAGTGCCGGATGACTTCGTGGCGTTTTGGACGGCGAAGAAAAAGGAACTCGCGGCGATTCCGGTGAATGCGCGCCTCACGCCCGTGAAAGCGGCGGACGGCGTCGAGGCCTTCGACGTGCAGGCCGACAGCGTGGGCGCGGGCGTCTCGGCTTATTTTGCGCGGCCCGCAGCCGCGAAACCGAGGAGCCTGCCGATCATCCTGACGGTTCACGGAGCTGGGGTGACGACGTCACAACTCAATAGTGTGACCGGCTGGGCGAAATCCGGCGCGCTCGCGATGGACATGAATGCGCACGGCCTGCCGAATGGGAAACCGAAGGAGTTTTACGATGCGCTCGCGGCGGGTGAGCTGAAAGACTATCGCGTGCGCGGCAGCTCGTCGCGCGAGACGATTTATTTTCTCGGGATGTTTTTGCGGCTCGTGCGCGCGCTCGATTTTCTCGCGGCGCAGCCCGAGTGGGATGGGCGCACCGTCGTGGTGTCTGGCTCCAGCCAGGGTGGCGCGCAGGCCATCGCCGCGGCGGGGCTCGATGCGCGCGTGACATTTTTCGTGGCGGGAGTGCCGGCGATGTGTGACCACACGGGCTCACTCGCCGGGCGAATCGCGGGCTGGCCGAAGTTCATCAAGACCGGCGGGGAAGGCGCGGCAGAGGTCGTCGCGGCGGTGCGGTATTTCGATAGCGTGAACTTCGCCGCGCTGGCGAAGGCGCCGGGTTTTTTCACCGTGGGCTTTATCGATACGACGTGTCCGCCGACTACCGTCTACGCGGCTTACAACGCGCTGAAGGCGGAGAAGGGGATTTTCAATGACATCCCCTCGGGCCACACGAATTCACCCGCCGCGAGCAAGGCTATGCGCGAAGCGGTGCTGAAGCATTTCGCGGCGATGCGCGGGGCAGGCGCGGCCCGATGAATGTCAGTCGCGATACGCGGCGGCGCGTCGAATACGCGCTCGGGTATATCGGCCTCGGGATGTTTGCCGACGCGCGCGCGGAACTCGAGGGGATTGCTGGCGCGGAGTGGCTGGCGCCGGTGGTGCGCTCGACGCGAGTCGACCTTCATCTCGCGGCGAAAGAGTGGAAAAAAGCGGTGACCGTCGCCAGCGAACTCGCGCGCGCTCATCCGGAAATCGAAAACGCGTGGATCGGCTGGGCCTACGCGCTCCGCGAACTCAATCTCGTGAGCGAGGCCCGCAGCGCCCTGCTCGAAGCCGAGCCGATTCACGGCAAGACGAGCGCCGTGCTGCACTACAACCTCGCCTGCTACGATTCGCTGCTCGGCGCACTGAAGAGTGCGCAGACGCGGTTGAAGCGCGCCATCCGCATGGACGAGCAGTTCAAACTCGCCGCGCTGGAAGACCCGGATTTGGTGGCGCTGCGCGAGGCGGGGTTGGTGGAGGGAGGGGAAGTTGAGAGTTGAGGGCTGAGAGTTGAGAGAAGCGGAAAGCTGAAAGCCGCGCTGAAGCTGAGAGTCTAGAGCCAAGCGCTGAGAGCTCGAAATAGCGCTCAGGCGCGAAGCTCAGGGGTCTAGTTCTCGGCTCTAGACTCTCAGCTCTTAGCTATCAGCTCCGGCCGGCTTCGCCGGCCGTCACCCCAGCCACGTTTTCAGCACCGCGAGATCCTTTTTCATGTGCGCGGTCATCTGCTTTTCGTCGCCGAGTTCGTATTCGTGGTGCTGGCAGATGGGGCCGTTGTAGGGGGATTTTTTCAGGTCGGTGAAGAAGGATTGGTTGACCATACCCTCGCCGAGGTTGCACCACGCGGCGTCCCAGATGCCCTTGGCGTTTTTCTTCCAGAGGAAATCTTTGACGAAGACGGCGGTGTAGTACGGCTGGATGAGCTTGGCCTCGATGGGCCAGGAGAGGCCGCCCTCGATAGTGGCGTGACCGATGTCGAAGCACATGCCCATGTGCGCGGGATCGAGATCGCGGATGATGCTGAAGACATCCCAGACGGGCGCGCCGACGTAGTTGCGGCCGGAGTGGTTTTGGAAGCCGGCTTGCAGGCCGAGTTCTTTGCAGGCGGCGGCGATGTCTTTCAGCGCGGGGGCGATTTCCTTGAGCTGATCGGCAGGGGACTTGGTGAGATCGTATTTCCAGAAGCCGAGGCGGACGCGCTTGATGCCGTTCTTCGAGAGGGTGCGCAGCACGGCTTCGTATTGCGGGGCCGCGCTGACGACGTCCGTGGTGGCTATGTAGATGGCCTTGCCGCGACCGCGCAGTGCTTCGACGAATTTCGGCACTTCATCGGCGGCGCGCTCGGGCTCGATCTGGCCCTTGGCGCGGATGGGGCACTCGATGCCATCCCAGCCGATGTCGGTGATGTAGTCGGCGGTCTGCTGGGCGTTGAGCTTTTGAAAGGGTTTGGAAAACGCGATGATCGGGAAGCGCGATTTGCCCGTCGTCTTGGGCGCGGGAGCGGGAGACGCCTTGGTCTCGGCGGCAAAGGCGGACGAGGCGCCGAGGGCGAGGGCCGAGGTGGCGACGGCGGCGGAGGTCAGGAAGTCGCGGCGCGAAAGGGCGGGAGAGAGGAGGGGGGTAGAACTCATGGAGAAAAGTGAGTACGATATTTAAGCGGAGAACGAGAACGTTTGGCGAAACCGGCGACGGCTATTTGCTTATAGGCTGGGGTGGTAGCCTCACGCAGATCACGATTAACCAACGATTAGACACAGAATTCCGTTGAGCTTTGGTCGCGGGAACGACTCGTTTGTGCCGCCCCGGCTTACCCCCGAGCCCCCCACCCCCCCCCTGCGTTTGGCTGTTTGAGCGTCTGCGCCTCGTGTGCGTTTCGCGCAAGCGTCCACTCCTTCCGACCGAAACCCGACTAGACTGACCCATGAAATCCCCGACCCTGCCTCCCGGACTGCGCGCCTGCCCCGCGCCGTCAAATTCGGTGCGACGCCCCGTGCTCGCACTTTCCCTCCTCATCGGTGCGACTGCTGCACTGCATGGCCAGACGGCCGTGCCGCCGGCTGCCTCGCCTGCCGCCACCAAGGCCGAGCAAGACGCTGCCATCCTCCTCTCACCCTTCGAAGTGAATACCGACAAGGACGACGGCTACACCGCCGCGAGCTCGCTCGCTGGTGGCCGCACCGAAGCGCCGATCAAGCTCACCGCCGCCTCGATCTCGGTGATGACGAGCCAGTTCCTCGACGACATCGGCTCCACGAATTTCCGCACGGCGGGCGAGTGGGCGCTCAACTGGGTGCCGCAGATCGACGTGAATACGGGCGTCGCGGGCGGCTTCCAGATCAACTACCGCAACATGGGCGCCTCCTTCGCCTCGCGAAACTACTTCCTGTGGTACGTCGAGAGCGATTCGTACAACACCGAGCGCTTCGAATTCGCGCGTGGACCCAATGGCGTGCTCTTCGGCGACGGCGGTCCCGGTGGCATCTCGACGACGTTTACGAAGCGCCCGCGCTTCGACCGCTCGATCAACAGCGTCAATGTTCGCCTCGATAGCTGGGACGGCTGGCGTTCGTCGATCGACGTCAATCGCAAGATCACGAAAAACTTCGCGCTGCGCCTCAATGCCTTCGCGGAAAACGCGCCCAACTATCGCGACTATAATCACAACGAGCGCCAGGGCGTGCATCTCGCGGGCGCTTACCGCATCGACAACAAGAGCCAGTTCCGTTTCGAGGGCGAGTTTGGCCTGCAGGATCGTAGCATCTTCCCGAGCTACTACGTCGACCAAGCCTCCTACTGGAATGGCACGGCGATCTATAATGGCGTGACCGCGCCGAGCACCAGCGGCACGGGTGTCGCGCGCATCAGTACGAGCAACTTCTTCGTCTATGTACCCGGCAATCCCAATGCCGGCCTCGTCGACTGGGGTCCTCAGTACCAAACGTCCGGCACTGGCTTCGGCCTCCTCCAAAACGGCGACCGCCGCACGGATATCCCGAATTCACCGAATCTGCCGAACAAGGAGTTTAACCTCCAGCCGCCGGACTCCGTCGCGCGTCTCTATTATTACGCGTACACGGGCTACTTCGAGCATCGCTTCAGCGATAATCTCTTTGCCGAAGTCGCCTACAATCGCTTCCGCAACGACCGTCACTCCCACGGTACGCAGAGCCAGTTCAACACGTACCGCATCGACGTGAACACGACGCTGCCGACGGGTGGCGCGAATCCGAATTTCGGCAAGCCCTTTACCGACACCGAGCGCGTCAAGAGCCTCCAGGGAAACATCGTGAGCGATGTGCGCGGCCTGCTGAACTACCGCTTCGAAAACAATTGGATCAATGAAAGCGTAAGTGTGATCGTCGGCGAGCGTACGGATCGGTTCGATTCGTGGAGCCGCACACTGCGGCGCGTCAACAATCCCACGGTCCCCAATCTCACCGTCGCGGCCAACCAGATCCGCGAACGCCGCTACTGGGATCAGACGAACCTCGAGCTCGGCCAATATCCCTCCATCCCGGGCGTCACGCTCGACTACATTCCGACCGCCATCAGCCACCAAGAGAAGACCCTCGACTACGCACAGGTCGCCTCGACCAGCCGGTTCTTCAAGGATCGTCTGGCGGTCATGCTCGGCGCGCGCCGCGATGCGGTGAAGAATGTCCAGCAGACCACCTCAGGTATCCCGGTCGATACGGTCACGGGCCTGCCGCGCCTCGGCGCGGTCATCATCAATTCCGCGGGTGTGCCTACGCCGGTTCTCGGCGAATATTCGCGCGGCAAGTTTACGCCCGTCAGCCGCAACGCCGGCGTCGTTTACTTCGTGCTGCCGTGGCTCGGCGTTTTCGCCAATTACTCCGAGACCTTTGCCGCGCCTAACAATGGCAACAACCTGATCGACGGCACCACTCCGCCGGTTTCAAAGAGCAAGGGTAACGATGTCGGTTTCAAGTTCGAGCTCCTCGGTGGCAAGATCGCGGCCACGGCCACCCGTTACACCTCCGAGCAAAAGGGCCTGCTCATCACGGGCAGCAATATCACCGAGCTCAATCGCATCGGCACCAATATCCGCGACGCGCAACTGACTTCGCTCGCCTTCCGCGACACGCAGGACCAGAAGGGCAGCGGCTACGAGTTTGAGGTGACCGCCAACCCGATCCGTAGCATCCGCCTCACGGGCAATCTCGCGCTGCCCGAGACGCAGGCGATCAACCTGCAGCCGGGCTTGGTGGGCTACTTCAACGCCAATGTCGCCGCGTGGACCGCCGCCGCCGCCGGCTCGCTCAACCCGACTCAGGTGAACAACGACATCAACACCGTGCGCAACACCGTGCAGGCACTCGCGCCCGGCACGACGCTCAACAACACCTTCAAGTACACAGGCAATATCTACGCCACGTACACGGTGAACCAGGGGATGCTGAAGAACCTCGCGTTTGGCGCGGGCGGTAATTTCCGCGGCAAGTCGAAGGTCGCGAGCAGCCTGACCAGCGCGTACGACTATCGCTACGCCGATCCCTACATGGTGATCTCGGCACACGCGACCTATCGTCACCGTATTTACGGCAAGTACAACCTCCGCTACCAGCTCAACGTCACCAACGTGCTGGATGACGACAAGCCGATCTACAATGCCTACGGCACCTACCGCGTGAGCAACATCGGCACCAACCCGTTGATCCAGGTGCCGACGACGATCCGCATGTCCGACCCGCGGAAATTCACGCTCCAGACGAGCTTGGATTTCTAAGGGACGCCCCCACGGGCGTAAAAGCGCTGGCCACGAGCCAGCCGGCAGAACGTTTTAGAAAAGCAAAGACCGGCCTCACAGGGGGCCGGTCTTTTTTTGCGTGCAGAGCGCAGGGTGTCGTGAGGTAGCGCCTGTCTGCGACCGGCGTATCAAGATATCCAATACCGATCACGGTTAGTGGAGCGGTTTGAAGAATTGTAGCCGCGAGCGTGAGCGAGCGGACGGACGCACCCAAGCGAACACTGCCCGGTCACGGGCCGGGAGGCCCGTGCCGCCCTATATCGATCGCGTTGACTGGGGTGGACGGTGATCTTCGAGCTCCGTCTTCAGGAAATGCGAATGACGCCGTAATATTCAGCTTCACCCTCCCGACGCCGCCCGGAGGTCGCCGTCCACCTCAAGCCTCGCTGCGCGATAAGGGCGGCTGAAAACCGCCGCTCCCTTACGACTTCGGCTTGATCCCGCGCAGGTATTGGTCGAACCAGTCGGCGAAGAGGGCGCGGTCGCCTTCGACGTTGAGCCAGGTCTTGCCGCCGTGCTCGGCGCCGACTTTCGGGATGAGTTTCACCGTCGCGCCGACGGCGGTGGCGCGCTTCACGAAGAGTTCGGATTGCTGGATGGGGACGAGTTTGTCGGCGTCGCCGTGGATGATGAGCGTGGGGGCCATCTGGGCGGTGACGTAGCGGGCGGGCGAGAATTTCTCGCCGAGGCGCTGGCGGCCCTGCTCGGTCTCGGCGTCGGGGCCGAAGGCGGGCACGTAATCCTTGAGTGTGCCGACGCCGGTGGCGACTTCACCGTCGCGGCCGTAGTTGAGGAAATCGGTCGGCGGATAGAAGCACGCGACGGCTTGCACGGCGCTGCTTTCGCGGTCGACGAGGTCCTTGGCGTCGGGCTGACCCGGGCCGCCCTGCGTACCCATGGTGAGCGAGAGGTGTCCGCCGGCGCTGGAGCCCGTGATGCCGAGGTGGGCGGGATCGATCTTCCATTTGGCGGCGTTATAGCGGATGAAGCGGACCGCGCGGTTGATGTCGGGCACGATCTCATCGAGGATGAATTTCGGCTGCGAACCGTGGACGACGGCGAAGACGGTGTATCCACGAGACAAATACTGCGCGTACCCGCCGGGGCTCACGCCCTCGTGGCTGGATTTCCAGCCGCCGCTGACCAGCGCGATGACGCCAAAGCCGTTGGGATTGGCCGGCTGAAAAACATCGAGCGTGAGGGCGACGCCGTACTTGCGGCCGTACACGACGTCCTCGGTGCGGGTAAAGGTGGGCTTGGCGCTGGCGACCTTGGGGGCGGGGGTGGCGGTGGACGTAGACGGCGTCTGCGCCGCCGCAGTGAGCGCGATGTAGGCGAGGAAGAGCGAGAGCAGGAGGCGGGGTGAATTCATGCGAGGGAGGGGACGAATCGAAATTGGCAGAGGAGCGGAATGGAGCGCGAGATTTTAGGGGCGAGATGAACAGACGGTTAGCCGCAAAGAGGCGCAGAAGGTGCAAAAAAAGCAGGGTGGCTTGACCGTGGGAGGGGCTTTATGCCCCGACTTCCTCCCCACGCCTATACCGAGGCATAAAGCCCCTCCCACGGTTCAGAGTTTTTCGCGTCGGCGGCGCCTTCTCGTGTCGGCGGTTTGAGACGCTTTGAATTTTAGCCGCCGTAGGCCTCGACTACCGGCCAATCGGCGGCGGCGAGATCGTAGGTGCGTAGATCGCTGCGCGCGGCCCAAGCGAGGGCGACGTGCTCATGGGCATGGGGCGGCGGGCTGTCGGGGGCGAGGCGGCAGACGAAAGGAAACATCTCGATCACGACG
Organism: Opitutaceae bacterium; assembly: GCA_965227745.1. Lineage (GTDB taxonomy): Bacteria > Verrucomicrobiota > Verrucomicrobiia > Opitutales > Opitutaceae > GAS368. The sequence continues at coordinate 4,980,831 of OZ245769.1, forward strand.
CTACCGTAGTCGTGAAGGAAGCGCGGCAGGGCGCGGAGGACTATCGTGTCGCACCCGAGTTCCTCCCGCAGTTCGCGCATCAGGGCAGCTTCGGGTGCCTCGCCCGGTTCGACCTTGCCGCCGGGAAACTCCCACTTGAGGCCGAGATGTTTATGCGCGGGGCGCTGGGCGAGCAGCACGCGCCCGGCCGCATCCTCGAGGACGGCGCAGACAACCGGAATAGGTGCGGGGCGGGCAGGCGGAGGGACCACGCGGCATGTTTAGCACGAAACCGGTGCGGCGCTGCAACTTTTCGCGCGCAGCGGGGTTCTTTGGGCATGAACACCTTCCTTAAAGTCTTGCTGATCGTTATCGCCACCGTGATCGCGGTGAAGTTGCTCCCCATTGTCTTCGGGCTCCTCTGTGGCGTCGCTGCGCTGCTGGCTGGCCTCGGTATCGTCGGCGTCTCGCTGGTCGCCCTGCTGGTGTGTGCGGTCTTGGTCGTGGCGGCGATCCTCTCGCCCATCTGGCTGCCGATCCTCGCGATCGCGGGTGCCGTCACCCTCTACCGCCGCAACAATAATAACAGCGCGCCCCGGGTGGCGTGAGCGCTGAACGGTCGGGGTTTGGGGTGGGGGGGATCGCCGAGCGCCGTCTTTAGGAGATGAAGTGCCGTCGCGATCTTCTCGTTCGCCCTCCCGACGCCGCCCGGAAGTCGCCGTCCACCTCAGAGGCTAAGAGGTAATCCGTCGCTCGGCTTAATTTCGATGATCCCGAGGCTCCGGGCAGAGATCCGCGCGGCCGGAAAGGCCGGTTTAACGCACGACGGCGCCGAGGATTAGCCACAAGCCGGTGATCGTGAAGATGGCCACCAACGCGAGGGTCGCGACGGTCTTGCGGGTTTCCCGCTGATCGGCCGCGACCCACTCGTCGGTGGTGCGACGCGCCGTGGTGCGGCGAGAAGCGGAGGGGGAGCGCAGCTTGGGATCGGGAATCACGGGCCAGTGCCGTGAAGTTGCCCTCGTGACGGTGCGGACGGCGAGCTTGCGAGTGTCAAAAAGCCGTAAAGTGAGCCGCCCAAGCGGCGAGACGCCGGTCATATTCGGGCTGGCGGCGGCGGGCGGCGTGCGTTTGCTCGGGGGCTCGCATGACGGGTCCACTTCCCTCCACCATTGTCGCCGGTATCAGCTTCATCGGGCGGAGCGGCGGGCAGGTGAAGGCGCTCGGTGGCTTCAAGAAAGGCCATCACTCGATTCCCGATGCGGTGAATGCGACGACGAATGCTTTCCTCGGCAAACTGTGCGCCGGTGAACTCGCCGAGGAGGGCGAGACGCTGTTTCAAAACGTCCGCACCGGCCTCGGCTACAAGCGCAAGGATGTCTCGCTCACGGTGGCAGGGCAGAGCGCCGTGCTCTCGGCGAAAGATTTTTCGGTGGAGATTTTTTACGCCCTCGAGGAGCGCGATGCGACGCGCTACGCCGTGACGACGACGCTGCGCGACCTGAAGAACGTGGAGCTGACGCGCACGCAGGAATTTGCCGCGATCTTCGCGGGGAAGTTTTCCGAGATTTCCTTTTCGTTGAAAAAAGATGCGCGCGTCGAGGCGGTGATCGATGCGATCGAGGCCCTCGACGGCGAAGCGGAAAACGCGCTGACGGTGAGCTACCCCTCCGATTGCAGCGAATGCCAGATCACGGTCGAAGGCGTGGAGGCGTACGTGCGCTGCACGGGGGCGAGTCTCGAAATGGTATTCCCGCGCGCGGCGAGCCCGGGAGAACTGATCGATGGTTTCATCGCGGTGCGCGGAGCTTTCGCGATCAGCAAGGCGCTGAGTGGATTGATCGGGTGAGGGCCCTGCCCCCTCACCGCGAAGGGCGCAGGAACCCGAAGGTGGAACGAAGCTTTGGAGGTTGGCGGTGGCGTCGGGACCTGATGGCTTTGATTTGAACCACAGAGACACGGAGACACGGAGGCACAGAGAAGGCCTTTGGAATTTCGAAGCATCGCTTGCGAAGTGGGTCCCTCCCTTTTTCGCGAGCGTCGACGAGCGCCGCCCTTCCATCTCGCGGTGAGGTCGCAAAGCGCGCGGCTGGTGTCGATGGAATGCTTCGTCGCTGCGCTCCTCGTTATGACCGGAGCGGGTAGGGCGCACGGTTCTTAACGACTTGCTAAGGGCGGTCCGGAAATCGAGGGCGCGGCGGCTTAAGGATAAGCCGCCCTACCTCGAATGGTTTTTCCGGCTCTCAGCTCTAGGCTCTCCCCTCTCAGCTTTTCCGCTTCCGTCCCTCCTCACGGTTCCAGCCAGACGTCTTTGTAGTTGTGAAACCCGAGCGGAGAGTTTTTCCAACCGTGCACCGACGGCGCGACTAACGTCGTGCGTGAGCCCCAGTAGAGGGGGGCGATGGGCATTTGCTCCATGAGATAAGTTTCCGCGCTTTGGAGGGCGGCGAGGCGGGCGGCGGGGGTGGGCTCGCGGGCGGCGGTGGCGATGAGGGCGTCGTAGGCGGGGTCGGCGAAGCCGGTGCCGTTGACGCCGTTGCCGGTGGTGAAGATCGAGAGATACGTGAGCGGATCGGGGTACTCGCCGATCCAGCGGCCGCGCGCGATGGCGTAGTCGAGCGTGTCGAAAGCGTCGAGGAGGACCTTGAATTCCTTTTGCGTGATCGCGATGTCGAGGCCGAGGTCGCGGCGCCACATTTGTTGCACGGCTTCGGCGAGGCGCTGGTTGATCTCGGAGGAGATGGTCGTCAACTCGACGGGCGGGAAGCCTTTGCCGCCGGGGTAGCCGGCTTCGGCGAGGAGTTTTCGCGCGGAGGCGAGATCGTGCGTGACGGCGGCGGGCGGCGTGTAACCGGCGAGGCCGGTGGGCGTGAGGGCGGTGGCGGGGGTCTGGCCGCCGCGGAGGATGTTTTTCACGATGGCTTCGCGGTCGATGGCGAGCGAGAGTGCGCGGCGCAGGCGCACATCGGAGAAGAGCGGGTGCTTCGTATTAAAGCGGAAGAAATAGCTCTCGATGTAGGGCTCGACGCGGAGGAGGGCGGGGGAGTCTTTGCGGTAGGCGTCGACCTTGGAGAGCGGGACGTCCCATGTCGTGTGGAGCTGGCCGGCGCGAAAGGCGAGCTCCTGTGACTGCGTGGATTCGCTGGGGTAAAAGTAAATCGCGTTGAGGCGGACTTTCGCGGCGTCCCAGTAGTGCGGATTTTTCTCCACGGCGAGGTGCTGGTGGTCTTTCCACTCGCGGAGGCGAAACGGGCCGTTGCCGACGAGCGGGCCGGTGCGCGTCCACTTCGTGGTGCGGTCGTCGAACGGCGCGCCGCCGCGCTCGACGGACGCGGCGTGGACGGGAAAGCAGACATTCGCGCGCAGCACGGTGAGGAAGTACGCCGTGGGCCGCTCGAGCGTGATCTCCAGCGTGGTGGCATTGGGCGCGCGAAAACCCACCGCGGAGAAATCCTTGAGCTTCCCCTTCGCAAAGGCCTCGGCGTTTTTCACGGGAAAGATCGCGTCCTTATACTCGGAGCCGAGCGTGGGCGTGAGCGCGCGGCGGAACGAGTAGAGAAAATCGCGCGACGTGAGCGGGTCGCCATTGGACCACTGCGCGCCGGGGCGAAGGTGAAACGTGTACGTGAGCCCGTTGGCGGAAAGCTCCCAGCGCTCGGCGGCGCCGGGGCGCGGCTGCATGGTTTCCTCGTCGAGCGTGATGAGGCCCTCAAAGAGCGTGCAGAGGACGTTGTGATCGACGGCACCGCCCGCGAGGTGGGGATCGAGCGACTGGACCTCCGCGCCATTGCCGACGTGGAAGATCCCGGCGCGGTTGCCCTGCGCGACGATGGTGTCGTGGCGGGAGCAGGCGGAGAAAACTAACGCGAGAGTAAGAAGAGGGAGGAAGCGGAGAAGGCGGGCGCGGAGCATCGAGGGGGATAGTGCAGCCGGTGTGCCGGGTGGCGAGTCAGGGAAGAGGCGGAGGAGCCGAGAGCTTAGAGGCTAGAGCTGAGAGCAGAACCGCGAACCGCAGGCGCCGGAGGGGTTGACCACGAAACATTCGAAAAGCGCGAAGGCTCGGAGGTAGCAGAATTAAACGCAAAGGTACGAAGGGCGCCAAGGAAGCGCGAAGACCAAACCCCACCTCCGCGCGCCAACCCGTACCTTGACTCACCTTGACGAGCCTTGACTGACGAGTGTGAGCGAGCGTCAGGCCGGGACTCCGCGACCCGCAAAACCATCTCACTGTCAAAGAACGCCCCACCTTCCAGTCCTCTATCCCCAACTTTTCGTTTCGTTCGTTACCATCTGTTCAAATTTCCCTGCGTAGTTTTTACCCGAGGCCTTTCTCTGTGCCCTCTGTGACTCCTCTGTCGGCCCTCTGTGTCTCAACCTCAGAGAAATCAGCCCGCCTTACTTTCAGGATGTTCCGTGGGCAAATTCTCCGTCTCTCAAACCCCGTCGTCCCGAACCTTCGCTCCGACCTTCACCCCTTCGCGTCTTTGCGCTTAACCCACCACTTCCGCCTCACCGCACGCCCGCGCTTAACCCAATCCTCTTGTCACCCTTTCGCGGGTCTCGTGTGTTTCGTGGGCCCCCTCTCTTCCGCTTAAACTCCACACGTCAACTAGCGCGCTTCGCGCGCCCTCCCATGCCTCCCCGCACCCGCCCCATCCAAATCTGCATCCTCGGCAGCGCCGAGCCCGGCTCGCGCGCCTACGAACTCGCGGGCGACGCCGGCGAATTCCTCGCCCGCCACGGCATCACCCTCGTCAGCGGTTGCGGCGCCCCGGCCACCCGCGTCGCCGCCGAACGCGCGCTCGCCGCCGGCGGCACCGTCGTGAGCATCGTCCCGCACGACGACATCGCGGTCAAAGATTGGCCCTGCACCGTGCTCATCCCCAGCGGCATGGGCGACGCGCGCAACCTCCTCATGGCCCTCGCCGGCGACGCCTGCCTCGTGATCGGCGGCCGCGCCGGCACCAAATCCGAAGTCTGCCTCGCCTGGCTGCACCAACGCCCGCTGCTCCCCCTCACCGGCTGCGGCGGCTGGTCCGACGAACTCGAGCGCCATCCCCCCGACGAACGCGGCAACTCTACCATCCTCCCCTGGAGCTCCCTTGCCGAACTCACCGCGCAACTCGCCAAGCTCAACCTCCTTCCCGTCGGACCGCGTTAGATAATTGGGAGCAGAGGTTGTAGCGCGGGCCCTTTCCGTCCTTCGACGTGGTCCGCTCGCTGGTGTTCGCGGCAACGAGTATCCGCTTCACCGATACAACTGCACCACCGCGTCCGTCCGGATCCAACCCGTCTGGCCGTTGGGGAAATAGAGGCGGCTCCAGCCGAGGAAGGTTTTGTCGACTTTGCCGAGCGTGCCGGCGGGAAGGGGGACGGTCTTTTGCGTCGTGTCGATTTCCGTGGGGACGGAGCAGAGCAGGGTGTTGCGGGCGACGACCGCGATTTGTTCGTCGGCGAGCGGGCCGTAGCAGCGGATGCTGGAGTGGGCGGTGAACGTCGCGGCGACAGCGAGGAGGGCGAGGGCGCCGGTGGTGTACCGGAGGCCGAGGCCCTTCTGTTTATAGAGGGCGACGAGCAGGCCGCAGAGGAGGGCGGCGCTGAGGATCGCGGTGAGGATTAGCGCGACGCCCCACTGGCCGGGGGAGAGGCGGCCGGCGATGCGGTGGCGGAGCGAGCCCTTGAGGAAGGGCGTGAGGAGGGGGTTGTCGATGCCGGCGCGGTCGATGGCCATCTCGAATTGGAAACGCACTGCTGGGTCGGAGGGGTTGAGGCAGAAGGCGGCGAGCGACTGCGCCATCGATTCGGGCCAGCGGTTGAGCTGGGCGGCGACGAGGGCGAGGTTGTAGTGGGCGCTGGCGTCGAGCGGGGCGGCGGCGGCGGCCCTGCGCCACGCGGCCTCGGCGCCGGCGAAGTCGCCTTTTTGGTAGGCGGCCATGGGATCGGCGGGGATGGCCTTGGCCACCGCAGCGGCGGCGGCCGCGGCCGTCACGGGCGAGGGAGTCGAGGCTTCGTTGTCCGAGGCGTCGGCGCGGGTGGGAGCAAAGGCGAGGACGGCGGCGAGGCCGAGCGCGGTGATCGTCGTGAGCACGGCGAGCAGCGTGGGCGCGGCGGAGGCGAGCGTCGTGGAGAGCGGCGAGGCCGGACGGTGCAAGATGGACACGGGAGCGGTGGACACGGGACGCGCGAACTTCGGGATGAAGGGCAGGAGATTGCGCGGGAGGAAGAGCGCGCCGAACGGCACGGGCGGGAGATCGCGCTCGGAGAGGGCGGCCTTGGCGCGCATCACCCAGCCGGGGGCGAGGAGGGCGTGTTCGCCGTAGAGCGCGGCGTTTGACTCGCGCCAGAGCGGGGCCCACGAGGAGCCGACGGCGCCGTGGCCCTCGATGGCCTGCGCGATCTGGGTGGAGGAGGGCGTGGTGAGGTGCAGGCCGGAAAACGCGATGGTGGCATCCTGCCAGGCAAACATCAGGCGGCGGGTCTCCTCGGGGGCGAGGGTGCCTCGGTCGAGCTGGTCGAGGATCGTGACGAGCTGGGCGCGGGCGCGGCGGCGCGGGGCGAGTGTATCCGTAATCCGACTACGCGCGGCGGCGAGGCCGAGCCAGCACACAAAGACGAGGCCGGCGGTGAGGGTGAGCGCGATCGTCTCGGTGGCGGGCGTGAGCGGCGCGAGGCTGCTCCAACCGGGTCCGAGCGGATCGAGCGGGAGAGGTTGAGGTGAGGAGGGAATGGGAGTACGGGCTGAGTTGACGGGACGGTAGCGGTCGGTGGTCGTGGCGATCGGATCGAGCGTGCCGCGGGCACTGACGACGAGAGTGTAGGTTTCGCTGACGAGCATCTGGTACTTGCCGCGCTTCGGGTCGAAGTACGTGTAGCGGATGGGGCCGAGCTGGTACTCGCCGGCCTTGGTGGGGACGAGCAGCACGTCCTCGGTGAGCGCGCCGTCGAAGAGGGAGCCGGCCTTGAGGTTGCGCTTTAGGACGGGGGCGACGGCGTTGAAATCTTTCGAGACGACGCGGCCCGGAAGCTTGGTGATTTCGGGCCAGTTGCCCGCGCCGCTGAGCTCGAGCGTCCACGTCACGGAATCTCCGACCTTGGCCTGCAGCGTGGAGAGGGTGGACTTGATCGTGAAGTCGCCGACGGCGTTGGCATACGCGGCGGGCGTGGGCGTGGGCAGCGGGCGAACCGTGAGGCGCGGGCCGGTGGCCTGCAGCGTGAACGTATCGGAATTGGTCGAGCGGTCGCCGTTGAACGAAGTAACGAGGCGGACGTTTTGCGGCGCGCCGGGGAGTTGCACGGTGCCGGTGCCGCGCACGTACGCGCGCGACTGCGTGGCGACGACTTCGGCGTTGCCATTGGCGTAGCGCTCGGGGGCCGACCAATCTTCCAACACTACGCCGGGGGGCGACCACTCAAACTCGCTGGCGACACTCGTGAAATAGCGGCGCTCGATGCGCGTCTCGTGCGTGAGGGGAAAAATCTCTCCGGCCCAGTAGCTGGTGGCAGGCGTGGTGATCTGCGAAGTCGCGATGGCGCTGATCGGTCGGCCGGCGATCTGGGCCTCGGCCGCGGCGGCGAGCGCGGCGAGCGGACCAAGCGCGGAGAAGAGCAGCGCCGCGGGGCGGAACGAGCGGAACGAACGAAAATGAGAGGGCGAGGTCACGCGGAGGAAAATGACGAATTACGAATGACGAATAACGAAGGCCGGATGACTAAGCGCCGAACGACGGGTGAAAATCGAAAGTGAGTGAACCGACAAAAAAGCGTGCACGACGTGATTCATACTTCGGCATTCGTTATTCGACATTCGTCATTTAATACTCGGGCAGCGGCTTCACGTACGGTGCGTCGACTTTTTTATCGAGCATCTGGAAAAGTTTCGCGGGCGTATCGGCGCGGCGGACGAGCTGGAGTTTCTGGAGCGGGAGGACGAGCTGCGGGTTGCGCTCCGCATCGGTGAGTGCGCCGGGCTTGCGACCGCCGACGACTTGCTGGTCGGACTCGATGGGCGGCTCGTCGGACTCGGGGAGAGTATTTTTCGCCGAGGCGTTCATATCGCCAAACGCGGGGGCGTCGGCGAACGTGGCCTTGGTGTCGATGGTGCCCATCTCTTCGGTGGGGTCGACGATGCGCTGCCCGGAGGCGAGCTTGTCGTGCTTCATCTCGCTGTTCGGGTCGAAGCCGGGGTCGACGTCGACTTTGCCCGCGGCGTCGGCCTTGGCGATTTTCCACGGCTCGCGGTTGAGGCGGTCGAGATTGGCGAGATCGAGACGGAGCTTGTTCCACGCGCCGCCGGTAGGCTCGAGACGCTCGCCGGCGTCGATCGCGCGCAGGGCGTCGTCGACGATGGAGGCGGCGAAACGCTGGCGCGCGCGATGGACGTTTTCGCAATACGCGACGACCTCGATGACAAAGGTCACGTAGTCGTTGGCGTTGGGTTTGGGGCTGTTGAGGATGGCTTGGATGCGCTGGGTGACCAGGCTGCTGAGGGAGCGCAGCGGCGAGCGCGGATCGTTTTCCATCCCCTGGCGGACTTCATCGCCGTCCTGCGCGCGCGCCGTCGTGGGAGCGGACAGTGCGATGAACGCGAGGAGCAGCGCAGACACCGCCGCAGTGGCCTGAGCCGCGCGCGCCGCGGTCGGAGCGGGCGTCGCGGAGCTCGCGACTTTCTTCGCTGTGGGCGAGCCCGCCGGCGTGGGCAACTTGATCTGGCGGAGGGACGGTTTCACGGGAAATTCGAGGCAGAAGCTCCAGGCGATCAGCGCGAGGGCGGGGAGCAGGAGCCAGCGGTAACGCTCGACGAGCTGAGTTTGATCGGTCTCAAAGGCACCGCTCGCGACGGCCTGCGCGGGCGTCTTGAGGAGCGCCTGGACATCGACCCACGTCTCACCGCGCGCGAAGGCGCCGCCGGTGGCTGAGGCCATTTCTTCGAGTGATTCGGTGGTGAGACGGGAGACAACCTCGGAGCCCTCGGACGAGCGGATCGTGGCGCCTTTCTCGAGGAGGACATCGCCAGTCTTGGTGCCGATGCCGACGGTGACGATGTGGACGCCGCGCTTTTTAAGATCGTCGAGCGCAGGCTTCCACGTGTCGTCAAAAGCCTCGCCATCGCTCAGCACAACGAGAAAGCGGTCGACGTCCGTCGCGGGGCTGAAGGCGCTGAGCGCCGAGGCGAGCATCGCGGAAAAATTCGTGCCGCTCTTCGGAAAATAATCCGGCGACAAATCGGGTAACAACTCGGAGAACGTCGCGTAGTCGTCGCTCAACGGCAGCGCGATGTAGGCGGTCGAGGAGAAGAGCACGAGCGCAAGGCGGTCGCCGGCGCTGCGCTCGACAAGGCCGGCGGCGAGGAGCTTGGCGTGATCGAGCCGCGAGGGCTTCACATCGCGCGCCAGCATCGAGCGGGAAAGATCGACGGCGACGACGATCTCGCGTGCGGGGCGCGGCACGGGCCGCTGCACAAAACCATAACGCGGCCCCGCCATCGCGACGACGAGCAGCGCGAGCCCGACCCAGAGCCGCCAGCGATGATCGCGCGCGGTCGCGGTGGGCGGGCACTCGATCGACGTGGCATGCGCGCGCAGCCGCAGAATATTCGGAAACGGCCGCGAGGAAACGCGACGGCGCATCTGGTCGATCGCGGCAAACGCCGCGACGACGATCAGCAGCCAGAAGGCGTGAGGTTGGGCGAAAGTCATCGGAGCGCGGCGGCGGTCCGCCGCGAGCTGAGAGTTGAAAGATGAGAGTTGAGAGCCGGAGTGGCGGTCGAAACTCCTGAAGACGGCGCTCGGAGATCGCCGTCCACCTCAATGCGCGTGCTCATGCGGTGACCTCCTGTTGCAACGGCGGACGCGCGAGCAATGCGCCCCAAAGGATGAGCGCGGCGGCGGTGGCGAGGAACCAGAAATAGAAATCGCGCGGGCGCTGCACCTTGGTCTCGAATTTCGTGCGCTGCGAAGCGTCGATGGCCTTGAAGGAATTGGTGACGGCCGAGGTGTTGTCGGCGCGGAAGTAGGCGCCGCCGGTCATGGCCGCGATTTCCTTGAGCGGCTTTTCATCGAGGTCGGAAGGGATGCGGCGGTAACCCATCTTCTGACCCATCGCATCGAAGATGGGGAAGGGGGCCATGCCGTCTTTGCCGGCGCCGATGGTGTAGACCGCGATGCCGCGGGCCTTGGCGATTTCGGCGGCCTGCATCGGCGTGAGGAGGCCCTTGTTGTTCGAGCCGTCGGTCATGAGGATGACAAACCCCTTCGAGGTCGGCGGGGCCTTGGGGTCGCGCACGGGATCGGGCTTGGCGTCCTCCTTACTAGAGAAGCGCGAGATCGCGAGGCCGAGGCCGTCGCCGATGGCGGTGCCATCCTCCATCGCGCCGATCTTGAGGCGCTCGATTTGGCGGGCGAGCCAGGCGTGGTCGAAGGTGGGCGGTGCGAGCGTGTAGGATTTACCGGCGAAGACCACGAGGCCGATGCGGTCGTGCGGGCGGTCGTTGATGAAGGCTTGGATGACCGGCTTGATCGCCTGCAGGCGGTTGATGCGCTCGCCGTTGAGCTCGAAATCCTCCGCGAGCATGGAGCCGGAGAGGTCGATGGAGAGCATGAGATCATGGCCCTCCTGGCGCGTCTCGGGGTAAGTCTCCATGCGCTGCGGGCGCGCGAGGCCGAGTACGAGCACGACGATGCCGGCGGAAACCAGAATGGCGGGCAGGCGCGACGACTGCACGAGCGCGGGCTTGTACCACGCCCCGGCGAACGGTATCACCAGAGTGGATACAGGCTGGGCGCGGCGCTGCCAGAGCACGAGCGGGATCACCGCCAGCGCGAGCAACCACCACGGATCTTCGAGAAAGAAACCAAACATGGCTAGCGGGGGCTCCCCATATGCGCGTGGAAAAAGCGCACGACGGCATCCGTCGTCGATTCGTCAGGCGTGACGGCGAGGCGGTTTTTCTTGCGGGGGAAAAAGTGGGCGAAGGCGTTTTCGCGCTCGGCGACCCACGCCGCGTGGGCCTGCTGGTGCACCGACGAGCGCGGATCGAAGACGACCACGCGCTGCGTGGTGGGATCGTACGCGGTGAGCGGCTTGGAGTCGCGGGGCAGGGCGCGCTCCCACGGATCATCGACGCGGAAACCGACAGCCTGGTAGCGCTGCATCACCGTGGGCCACTCGCGCGGCGGCGTGCGCGGCGCGAAATCGCCGACGAAGACCACGATGCTATTCGTCGGTGCGGCGGTGGCGATAAAGCGCCAGGGCGTCTCGACGGGCCGCGTATCCGTCATCGCGGGCAGCGGGCGATCGAGCAACTCGGTGCCAAGTTCGAAAATATTATTTTTCCCACTGACCGGCGCGGTGTACTCGTGGCCGCCGGGATGCGCGTAGATCAGGCCGACGCGGTCGCGATTGAGCGAGGCGAGGAGCAGCAGCAGACCAGCGAGATCCATCACGGCCTCGCGCTTCGTGCGCTGGCCGGAGCCGAATTGCAGCGAGAGCGAATCCTCGACGACGATGAGGACGACGAGTTCGCGCTCCTCGATGAAGCGCTTGCGCCACGTTTCGCCGAGGCGCGCGGTGACTTTCCAATCGATGTCGCGGACGTCGTCGCCGAACTGGTATTTGACGACCTGGTCGAACTCCATGCCGCGACCGCGGTAGATGGAAAGATAATCTCCGATGAGGTGATTCTCGACGGCGCGATCGAGGCGCCATTCGAGTTTGCGCAGAAGTTTGGCCGAGCCGGTGACGCTGGGGGTCATGTCGAACTAAGCTCCAAGGACCAAGCCCCAAGTTTCAGAGAAGCTTGAGGGCTCAAGGCGGCAAAAATCTTAGACGCAGTGAGAGGCATGAGGCGCTTTGGATCCTTGGAAGATTGAAATTTTTCTGGAGCTTGGAGGTTGGCCCTTGGAGCTTTTGCGGACACGACCGAGATCGCTATGCGCGTGAAGCCCCGTCGCAGAATTCGAACTTCCTTAAAGGGTCAGTTTCAGGCGGCCTTCGCCTTGGCGGGAGCGGGAATGGTTTCGCGCGCGACGATGTCCGCGAGGATCTTGTCCTGCGTGATCTTTTCAGCCTCGGCCTCATAGGTGAGGCCGATGCGGTGACGGAGGACGTCGTAGAGGATTTCTTGAATGTGTTCGGGCGCGACGTGATCGCTGCCGCGGAGCCACGCGGTGGCTTTGCCGGCTTGGTAGAGCGCGAGACACGCGCGGGGCGAAGCGCCCCACGACAGATATTTCGGCTGGCCCTCGGGCGGATTCGCGAGCTCGCGCGTGGCGCGGACGAGATTGAGGATGTAGCCCTTGATCTGCGGGGAGACGAAAATTTTGTCCACCTGCTTGCGGAGTTCGAGCAGCTCTTCGCCGCTGGAGGCCGCGGTGACGACGGGTGCTGTCGTGATCTGGCCCCACGTGTCCATCATCTTCTCTTCGACTTCACGCGACGGATAATCGAGCGCGAGCTTGAAGAGGAAGCGATCCATCTGCGCCTCGGGCAACTGGTACGTGCCTTCTTGCTCGATGGGATTTTGCGTGGCCATCACGAAAAACGGTTTGGGCAATGGGAAGGTGTTGCCGCCGATCGTGACTTGACGCTCTTGCATGGCCTCGAGCAGTGCAGACTGCACTTTGGCGGGCGCGCGGTTGATTTCGTCGGCGAGGACGAGATTCGCGAAGATCGGGCCCTTGTGCGCGGTGAATTCACCGGTCTTGGGCTGAAAGATCATCGTGCCCACGACGTCGCTGGGGAGAAGATCGGGCGTAAACTGGATGCGGTCGCAGTGTACGCCGAGAGCGCTGCCGAGAGAGCGGATAAGCAAGGTCTTGGCGAGACCGGGCATACCCTCGAGGATGACGTGGCCGTTGGCGAGCAGGGCGACCAGCAGGCGGTCGACGATCTGCTCTTGTCCAAAGACGGTTTTGCTAATTTCGGCGCGGAGATTTTGCGCCCAAGTCTGGCCGTTGATCATAGGATGAAGCTCCTGACGGAAAGCTGCGGAGAAGGTTGCGGAAGTGGCCGCGGCAAACGATGCGGCGGACGATGGGAGGAGTTTAGCACGGGCCGCGCCAAAGCCGGCCAATCGACGATGCGGGGAATAAGGTTGGAGTATGTTTACGGGGTATTACGGAATTAGGAAACGCTGGCAAACGCGAGTACTGCATGTTTGAGTCCGGCACAGCCGATGCTCAAGCTGGGGTTCTCTCGTCACCGATGGGCTACGCTCATTAGTGGCGAAAACCCACCCCTCTCCCGCAACGATAACGTCCGTCACTGCCACTATGCTCCACCCTAGGATGATAAAAACAGCAGCCCAACTCGGGCTAGCACTCTGCGGCCTCTCCTTCGCCGCAGTCGCCCACGCCCAGACGCCCAAGATCACGCCGTCGAAAGACATCATCGGTTTCACCATCGGTGATGATTATAGCATGGCGAGCTACACGCAGATCTCGACCATGTTGAAAAAGTGGGACGATGAGTCCGACCGCCTCAAGGTCGTGAGCATCGGCAACACCGAGGAAGGTCGCCCGCAGTACATGGCGATCATCACCTCGCCCGAGAATCACAAGAAGCTCGAGTACTACCGCGATATCTCCACCAAGATGGCCCGCGCGCGCATCACGCCCGAGGAAGCCACCAAGCTCTCGAAAGAAGGCAAAGCGGTCGTCTGGATCGACGGTGGTCTCCACGCCACCGAGACGGTGAACTCCCAGAGTCTCGCCGAGATGGTTTACCAAATGGTGAGCAAGACGGACGATGAGACGATGCGCATCCTGAACGATGTCATCCTCCTGATGCCCGTGCCGAACCCCGATGGCGTCGAGCTCGTCGCCAACTGGTACATGCGCAATCCCGAGCCGACTCAGCGCTCGATGGGCGACCTGCCCCGCCTGTACCACAAGTACATCGGCCACGATAACAACCGCGACTCGATCATGAGCAACATGGCCGAGACGACGAATCAGAACAAGGTCCTCTTCATCGAGTGGAATCCGCAGATCATGCACAACGTCCACCAGACCGGTCCTGCCGGCCAGGTGGTGTACATCCCGCCGTTCCGCGATCCGTTTAACTACGACTTCGATCCCCTCATCCCGATCGGCATCGAGCAAGTCGGCTCCGCGATGCACGCCCGCCTGATTTCCAAGGGCATGGGCGGCTCCGCCATGCGCTCGGCGGCCCCGTACTCCACGTGGTTCAACGGCGGCATGCGCACCGCGACTTACTTCCGCAACACCATCGGTATCCTCACCGAGATCATCGGTGGTCCGACGCCGACCACCGTTCCGGTCATCGCCGAGAAGCAGCTGCCCAATTCCGAGTGGCCGCTGCCGATCGAGCCCCAGGTCTGGCACTACCGCCAGTCCATCGACTACATGATGGAGCTCGAGCGCGCGATCTGCGACTACGCCTCGCGTAATCGTGAGACCCTCTTGATGAATATCTACGGCATGGGCCGTCGCTCCATCGAGCGTGGCAGCAAGGACACCTGGTTGGTCACCCCGAAGCGCATCGATGCGATGAAGGCTGCGGCGGAAAAGAAGCGCGCCGAAGATCCGGCTGGCTTCATGGCCGGCATGGGCGGTGGTCGCGGTGGTCGCGGCGGTCGCGGTGGCGCTGGCGGCGGTGCTGCTGGCGGCGGTGCTGCTGGCGGTGCGGTTCCCGCTACGAATCCTGACGTCCAGCAACAGCAGGCGATGCTTGCCGCGATGGCGGGCCCCCCGGCTGATGCGACCGGCGGCGAGACGGTTGGCCGTGGTAACATGTCGATGATCCCGCTCGATATCTACGAGAAGGTGCTCCGTGATCCCGCGTTCCGCGATGCCCGTGGCTACATCATCTCCGCGGACCAAGACGACTTCCCCACGGCGGTTAAGTTCATCAACGTCCTCCTCAAGGGTGGCATCGAAGTGCACAAGGCCACTGCGGCCTTTGAAGTTGCCGGCAAGAAGTATCCGGCTGGTTCCTACGTCGTGATGATGGCGCAAGCCTTCCGCCCGGCCGTGCTCGATACCTTCGAGCCCCAGGATCACCCGATGGACTTTGCTTATCCGGGCGGCCCGCCCAAGCGCCCGTACGACATCACCGGTTGGACGATCGCGGCCCAGATGGGCATCAAGTTTGATCGCATCGTCGAAGGTTTCACGGGTCCCTTTGAGCCCATCGGCTTCGCCATGCAGCCCGCTCCGGCCGCCAAGATCGCCGGTGTTGCCAGCCCGGTTGGTTATCTCGTCAGCCACAAGCAGAACGACTCGTTCGTCCTCGTGAATCGCCTCCTGAAGGCCGGCGCCGAAGTGCACTGGCTCAAGGATGAGGTCACCGTCGAAGGCAAGGGCCTCGGCACCGGCACGATGTGGGTTCCCGCTTCGGCCGCCGCCAAGCCCGTCCTCGAGAAATCCGTCAAGGATCTCGGCGTCACGGTCATCGGCATGGCCGCCGCCCCCAAGGGCGAGACCCAGAAGCTCAAGCCCATCCGTATCGGCCTGATCGATACCTACGGTGGCTCGATGCCCTCCGGTTGGCTGCGTTGGATCTTCGAGAAGTATGAGTTCAATTTCGAGCTCGTCTTCCCCGCCGTCCTCGAGGCCGGTAACCTGAAGAGCAGCTTCGATGTGCTCGTGTTCCCCTCCGGTACCTATACCGAAGGTCGCGGTGGTCGTGGCGGTGGCGGTTTCGGCCGTCGTGAGACGCCCCCGGAGTCCATTCCGGAGGAATTCCGCTCCATGCTCGGTCGCATCACTGCGGCCAAGTCCATCCCGCCCGTGCGCAAGTTCGTGGAAGAGGGTGGCACCGTGATCGGCCTCGGCTCTGCCGCGACGATCGGTGAGTCGATGGGTCTCGCGGTGGAGAACCACCTCGTCGAGCCCGGTCCTGACGGCAAGCCAAGGCCTCTGTCCGCCGACAAGTTCTTCATCCCGGGCTCCGTGCTCGCGGCGAAGTTCAACAACAAGCACCCGATCGGTTACGGCATGCCGGAATCCGGCACGGTGTTCTTCGACAGCAGCCCGGTCTTCCAGCTCAAGATGGATGCGAAGCCTGCCCCGACCCGCCTCGTGTGGTTCGACAGCAAGGAGCCCCTCTATTCCGGTTGGGCCGTGGGCCAGAAGTACCTCGAGGGTGGCGACATGGCCACCGAGTCCTCGATCGGTGCGGGCAAGGTCGTCCTCCTCGGTATCGAGGCGACGTTCCGCGCCACGCCGCACTCGACGTACAAGTTGTTCTTCAACTCGCTGTACTACGGTTCGATGACCCCGGACAAGCCGACCACCGGTGCCGGCCAGTAATTCTTAAAGCAATCGGGGGCGCTAAAAACGCCCCCGATTTTTTGTCAGGTCTGGAGGTAGAAGCCTGCTTACAGGCGATGGGTTATCAGTCGTTTCCCCCCGTCCTAGCCCATCCCCTGCAAGCAGGCTCCTCCTTTGGCTCTTCCGCAGCGTCCTTTTGTATCCGTTAGTTCGTCGGACAGGTTGTGCCTCAAAACTAGTCTCAAATCTTTCCGTCCGCTGTGTCCCGGCTCGCCGTAAAAAGCGGGCCGGGCGCAGCCCCGGGAAATCGGTTCTCGATGCCTTTGAATTTTAAAACCCGCAGTTCTCGTGCTCGGCCCCAGGGAGTGGCCAGCCGGGCAGACTTGCGGGCTGGCATCGACCCGTATAAGCTCAGTCGTGTTGCTTTCTCTCCCTGCTCCCGTTTCCAGTTCCCGGAGCGTTCCGTCAAACCCTCATCGCCATGAACTATTGGAAGTTGATCGCCGGCCTCGCCGTGCTCGTCCCCACCGCTGCAATTGCGGCCGAAACCGCTCCCGCCCCGACCGCGCCCAAGGCTGCGGCACCGGCCGTGGAGGGTTATCTCCGCGCGGGCTTCGATGTGCTCGCCTCGTTCCCTTTCAATCCGCCCGAGCCCGATGCAGGTGCCAAACCCGGCACGCCGCCGCCCTCCGCGGCCAATCAGATTCCCGCGCCGATCAAGGCCCTCGATGGCAAGAAAGTCATCGTCACGGGCTACATGATGCCGACGAAGCTCGAGAAGGGCCTCGTCACCGAATTTCTCCTCGTGGCCAATCCCTCGGCCTGCTGCTACGGCGCGACGCCGCAGATCAACGAATTCATCGTCGTGAAAATGACGAAGGGCGTGAAGTCCGTCATGGACACGCCGGTGGAATTCTACGGCAAGCTCCTCGTGAAGGAAGTGGTCGAAGACGGCTTCTTGTCCAACATCTACACCCTCGAGGGTGACAAGATGGGTAAAGCCGGGGTCGAGTGAGGCGATAAGTTTTCGATGATATTCCCCCGCACTCCCCGTTTAGTCTGGCCCGTAATCATGGTCGCGAGTGCGGCCCTTTTCCTCACCGGGTGTGCGGAAAAAAAGGCGGCTGCCTCCGCCAAAAAAGCGGCCCAGTCTGTGCCGGTGGAGGTGGCGACCGTGGAGCGCCGCGACTTGCTGGAGACCCTCAATCTCGTGGGCTCCGTGGCCGCGACCGAGTCGGCGCAGGTGCGCGCGGAAGTAGCCGGCATCGTGCGCGAAATTTCCTTTGAAGAGGGCCAGCCAGTGAAAAAGGGCCAGCTCCTCGTCAAGATCGACGACGCGGAAATCTCGGCGCAGACCGAGGAAGCGGAATCCGTTTTCAAGCTCGCCGAACTCAATCTTAAGCGCGCCGAGAATCTCTCGAAGACCAATACGATGACGCAGGCCGACCGCGACCGCGCGGAGGCGGAGTTTCGGGGCGCCCGCGCCAAGCTCGCGCTGCAGCGCAGTCGCCTTGCCAAGACGGAAATTCGCGCGCCGTTCGACGGCATCGCGGGATCGCGCGCGATTTCGCCCGGCGATTACGTGTCGAGCCAGAGCGTGATCACGAGCATCGACGACCTGAGCCGGCTCAAAATCGATTTCGAGGTTCCCGAGCGTTTCCTGCGGCAGGTGCAGACCGGCACCAAATTCAACGTGAAGCCCGCCGGCGCTCCCGCCGTGGCCGGCGATGTTTTCTTTGTCAGCTCCGCGATCAATCGTGATACGCGCTCCAGCACGGTGAAGGGTTATCTCACCAAGCCGCCGGCTGACCTGAAGCCCGGCATGTTTGCCAATGTCGAACTCGTGCTCGCGCGCCACGACGGCGTGCTCGTCGTGCCCGAGAGTGCGATCCTCGTGTCAAGCACAGGAACGCAGATCGTGATCGCGCGGAAAAAGGGCGATGCCACCGTGGCGGATTTCGTGCTCGTGCAACTTGGGCTGCGCAACAAGGGCTTTGTCGAGGTCACGCCCTTAAAGGGGAAGATTGAGGAAAAGGAATCGGTCGTCGCATCAGGAGTCGGCGCCATCACGCTGTTCCAAGACGCGAAGCTCGAGGCGAAGCCGCTGCGCAAGGAACTCCGGATCGGTGAGGAGTAAGTCGCGGCCATGAATATTTCCGAGCTCTCCATTCGGCGGCCGATCATCTGCATCGTCGCTTCCTTGATCATTATGCTCGTCGGCGTGTTGCGGTTTCGCGACCTGCCGGTGCGCGAGTATCCCAACGTCGATTCGCCGACTGTTTCGGTCGAGACGACCTATCCCGGTGCTTCGGCCGAAGTCGTCGAAACGAAGATCACCGAACCGCTCGAAAAGGAAGTCGCGGCTATCGAGGGCATCCGCCTTGTGCGCTCCACTTCGGCGGAGCAGGTCTCGCGCATCACAGTGGAATTCAATCTCGACCGCGATGTCGACCAGGCGGCCAACGATGTGCGCGATCGCGTGAATCGCGTGAAGCTGCCCGACGCGGTCAATCCGCCGCGCGTGAGCAAGGCCGACCCCGACACGAGCCCGGTCCTCACTATTTCGTTTAACTCGGATCGCTACTCGCGTCTCGAAATCGTCGAGATGCTGGAGCGCATCGTCGTGCAGCGCGTGCAAAGCGTACCTGGCGTGGGCTCGACCAAGATCGACGGCCCGCGTTACGCGATGCGCCTCTGGCTCGATAGCGACCGGCTCGCGTCGTACAGCCTCACGGTCGGTGATGTCGAAAATGCGCTGCGCCGCCAAAACGTGGAAGTGCCGAGCGGTCGCATCGAGTCGACCTCGCGCGAATTCCCGGTGCGCCTCCTCGGCAGCATGTCGGAGATTTCGGAGTTTGAAAATCTCGTGCTCGCGACGCGCGGCAATTCCCAGGTGAAACTCCGCGATCTGGGCCGCGTCGAGCTTGGCCAAGAGGACTATCGCTCGGAAACGTACTTTAAGGGTCGCCCCACGGTCGGCCTGCAGATCATGCGGCAGAGCACGGCGAACCTCCTCCAACTCGCCGACGGCGTGAAGGCGCTCATTCCTGTTTTCCGCGCCGAGCTGCCGCCGGGCATCAACATCGATATCAACAAGGATGATTCGGTGTACGTGGACCGCTCGGTGCATGAGGTTTACAAGACCTTCTACGAAGCGGCGATTCTCGTCGTGCTGATGATCTTCCTCTTCCTGCGCGATTGGCGCGCGACGCTCATTCCAGTGGTGGCGATTCCGATTTCGCTGATCGGCTCCATCGCGGTGATCGCTGCGCTCGGTTTCTCGATCAACGTGCTCACGCTGCTCGCCTTCGTCTTGGCCATCGGTCTGGTGGTGGACGATGCGATCGTGATGCTGGAAAACATCTATCGCAATGTGGAGCTCGGCCAGCCGCCGATTTACGCGGCGGTATTTGGCGCGAAGGAAGTGACCTTTGCGGTCATCGCGACCACGCTCACGCTCGCGGCGGTGTTCGTGCCGGTGGCTTTTCAGTCGGGCCAGACGGGGCGCTTGTTTTTCGAGTTCGGTATTACGCTCGCGGTTTCGGTGCTCGTCTCGGCGTTTGTCGCGCTGACGGTGACGCCGATGCTGTGCTCACGCCTCTTGCGCGGCGGCGGGGCGCACGGTGTGAAGCACGGTTGGTTTCACGATAAGACCGAGCCGTTTTTTGTTTGGATGAATGGCGTCTTCGCGAAGTCCCTGAAGTTTGCGATGGGGCAGCGTTTCCTGGTGATCGTGGGTTCGCTCGCATTTTGTGCCGGGGGTGGCTGGCTCTACACGCAGATGCAGCGCGAGCTCATCCCGGCGGAGGATCGTGGCTTGCTCACGGCCAACATGGTGCCGCCGGTCGGCGCTACGCCGGAATATCTCCGCCTCTACTCCTACGACATGGAGCAGCAGGTGCTGAAAATCCCGGAGATCGATCGCACGTTTCACCGCTCGGGTGAAGGCGGTCGCGCCTATGTGACGGCGACGCTCGTGCCGTGGGAGAATCGCAAACGGAAGACGCAGGACGTCATCAGCGAACTGCGGAAAAAATTTCAGAGCACCATGACCGGTGCGCAAGGCACGGTCGCTCCGAGCCGGCCCTTTGGCCAGACCGGTGGAGCACGCGGTGGCAATGCGCTGCAACTGGTGTTGCAAGGCAGCCAGTTCGATCAACTTCAGGCGACCTGCGATCAGTTGCAGAAGAAAATGCGCGAGAGCGGCATCTTTGGCCCGACGCGCGTCGACCCCTCGCTCACCAAGCCGCAGCTCGATGTGCGCATCGACCGCGCGAAGGCCGCCGACCTGCACGTCAACGTCAGCGACATCGCGGCGACGCTCGAGA
Source organism: Opitutaceae bacterium (assembly GCA_965227745.1). Classification (GTDB taxonomy): domain Bacteria; phylum Verrucomicrobiota; class Verrucomicrobiia; order Opitutales; family Opitutaceae; genus GAS368. The sequence continues at coordinate 5,001,370 of OZ245769.1, forward strand.
CCATGCTCGGCAGCCGGCGCGTGACGGAATTTCAGCGCGGCAACCAGCAGTACTACGTCATGCTCCAAATCGAGGACCAGAAGCGCGTGACACCGAGTGATCTCGGCCGCCTTTATGTGCGCTCGACCACGGGCCACTTGGTGCAGATCAGCAATCTCGTTACCTGGTCGGAGCAGGCCGTGCCGGAAAACTACCCCCACTTCAATCGCCTGCGGTCACTCACCGTTTCTGGCCAGCTCGCGGAAGGCGTGACCATCGGTGACGCGGTGACCTTCGTCCAAAAGGAAGTGCGCGAGATTTTGCCGGCGGGATACTCGTTCTCGTGGGATGGTGAGTCTCGCCAGTATGTGGAGGGCTCGGGCGATACCTGGGTGCTCTTCGTCCTCGCGCTGCTGTTTACCTTTTTGATTCTCGCGGCGCAGTTCGAGTCGTGGATCCACCCGCTGACGATTTTCGTGGGTGTCTTCATCGCGATCGCAGGTGGCGTCATCGTGCTCTACTGCTCGCGCTACTGGGGCATGCCGATGACGGACAATCTGTTCTCACGCTTTGGCCTCATCATGCTGATCGGACTCGTGGCGAAGAACGGCATCCTGATCGTTGAATTCGCTAATCAATTGCAGGTAAAGGACGGCATGGATGGAGCCACTGCGGCCCGCGAGGCGGCGATTTTGCGCTTCCGGCCCATCTTGATGACCTCGATTTCGACCGTCCTCGGCGCGGTGCCGATCGCCTTCGCGGCTGGAGCCGGTGCCGAAACACGTAACCCGTTGGGCATCGCCATCGTCGGTGGTCTCACGCTGTCGACGGCCATGACGCTCTACGTTATCCCGGTGATTTATGCGCTGATGGATCGGGTCTCGCTCAAGCTCACGGGCCATTCCAGCGCCGCGGGATTGAAGCGGGCCGAGGAAATTCGCGAACAGGTGGCGGCGCAGTCAGGGACGCAAATTTCCGAAACAGTTCACGCCAAGTAACTCACGCTGCGGTTTTACGGGGGTTCCCATACTGGAGGCATTGACAATTTTTCGGGAATATTTTGCAAAAAGCTGTCCGACTTTAGTTAGCGAAATCCAGTTATTCGGCGCATGCCTAATAGATATAAAATTTCGCTCATTCATGCGAGAAAACCCCCTAGTGGCTTGGCGCGTGCTAACACTCATTGACTCTCCTCGGGCTTATCCGGGGGCGAAAAACTCCCAATGCGGTGCGGTCCCCATCCAGCGGATCGATGACCGCCAGGAGTTTTTCGTCCTTGGCGCTGGGTTCGATGGACCGCCGGCCGGCGGTCGGTTTCTGGCAGGACAGGGCGCCATCGCGCTGTCGTGTATCAGATAATTGGAGACGCCGAAATTCAGTCCGGCCCGGACGCCCGTGTCGCCCGAGTATCGCTCTTTCCAGTCAACTACCACCGCAGCCGGCCGATAATAAACCGGCCCGCTGCTTTTTGGTTACAGTTTTTTTCCGACCACCGCCAAACCAACCCGGCCCTGCGTGCCGCCGCCGGATGGCCACCAGTCCATCCCGCAGATTCCAGTTAAAACCTATGAAGCCTGATACCAACAACAGCACCCGACTCGTCGGCGCCGCCCTCCTCGGTGCCCTGACGATGCAGTCGATGGTGGCGCAGACCGCGCCCGCCGATCCGAAAAAAGAAGAAGTCCAAGTCCTCGAAGCCTTCGTGACGACCGGTTCGAACATCAAGCGCCTCGATCAAGAAAAGACGCTGCCCGTCTCGATCGTCACCGCCGATGCCATCGAAGCGCGCGACTCCGCCACGCCGATGGACATGCTGGCCGGCATCCCGCAGGTCACCAATATTCCCAACAACGAAACCTCCACGAACGCCGTCGCGGCGCGCGGTGGTAATGCCAACGTCGCCCTCCGCGGTCTCGGTGCGGCCAACACGCTGGTCGTCCTCAACGGACGCCGCATGCCGTTTCACCCGTTCAACACGTCGGCGGTCAACGTCAACACGCTGCCCAGCTCCGGCATCCAGCAGATCGAAGTGCTGCGTGACGGTGCCTCCTCCATTTACGGCTCCGATGCGGTCGCCGGCGTCATCAACTACGTCACCAAGAAGAACCCGAATGGTGGCGAGTATTCCCTGCGCTATGGCGTGACCGAGCACGGTGGCGGCATGGACGGCAAGTTTGACGCCAGCTACGGTAAGAGCTTTGCCAACGGCAAGGGCACCTGGCTCATCGGCTTGAGCCTCTATAATCGCGATGCGATCTACTGGCGCGAGCGCGAGTACTCGGCGCACGCCAACAAGAGCGCGCAGGCCCGCCCGCCGTTCAACGTCGCGGGCAGCTCGTACGACACCTCGACCGCGACCGGCATCTGGCCGTCCTTTATCGTGTCGGGCCTCACGGGCACCCGCTGGTTCTATCCCGCGAGCGGCGTCGCGACCGACACTCCGTCGCTCACGACGACTGCGCTCCCCCGCAGCCTCTACGCCGACTATAACGACTACACCGTCGGTCAGCCCATCAGCTCGCGCGGTCAGATCTACAATCGCGTCGAGTACGACGTAAATAACAGCGTCCACGCGTTCGCCGAAATCTCCGCCTATGCGGCCAAGTCGCGCACGACGCGCCAGCCGATTACGCTGAGTTCGTCCGACGCGGTGGTCGTCCTGAGCGCCGACAATCCTTACAACCCGTACGGCTCGCGCTTCTATAGCCCGACCGGTACGCCCAATGCCGATGGTACGGCCCGCCTGACCGGTACGCCGGCCAGCGTCACGATCGCGACGATGATCCTCGCCGACGGCGGCCCCGAAAACATCCGCGGTGACGATAATCAGTACCGCGCCCTCTTCGGTTTCAACGGCAAGATCGGCACGAGCTCCTGGACCTGGGAAACCGCGGCCATGGTCGGTGGCGTGTACGCCACGGACAAGGCCCTCAACAGCGTCCGTGAATCCATCCTGAAGCAGGCGGCCCTCAAGACCGATGCCAGCGCTTGGAATCCTTTCGGCTACACCTTCAAGGTGCAGAACGGTGCGGTCGTGGTCGATAAGCCCTACACCAATCCGCAGAGCGTGCGCGACACCTACACCGTGTCGGCCAATCGCTTTGGCCACAGCAAGCTCGCCAGCTACGATCTGCGCTTCAGTGGCGACGTGATCAATCTCTGGGCCGGCCCGATCGCGGCCTCCACGGGTCTCGAGTGGCGCTACGAGTACAAGGAAGATCACAAGGATGACTTCGCGGCGTTCAACCCGGTCAGCTCCGGCCTCGATCCGACGAATAACGACATCCTCGTGATGTCGCCCAAGGCGAATTACGCGGCCTCCCGCACGATCGCCAGCGCGTTTGCCGAGACGGTGGTGCCGCTCGTCGCCCCGAAGAACAAACTTGAGTTTACCCAGTCGCTCGAACTGAGCGCCTCGGCCCGCGTCGAGCGCTACAGCGACTTCGGCAACACGACCAAGCCCAAGTTTGGCGTCACGTGGAAGCCGGTCTCGCGCCTCATGGTGCGCGCCTCGCTCAACAAGGGCTTCCGCGCTCCTGACCTCGCTGACCTCTACCAGCCCTCGTCCTTCGCGGTCGGTTCGCCTCCCGGTACCCGCGACGTGGTCCGCAACAACTTCCTGATCCAAACGGCCGTCGGTCTTCCGGCTGACGCCCAGATCCTGAACAAGACCTACTCGATCGGCAACCCTGGCCTCCAGCCGGAAGAGTCCGAAGGTCGCAGCGTCGGCATCGCGGTCGATGTGCCGAAGATCAAGGGCCTCTCCTTCACGGTCGACTACTGGGAGATCACGCAGAACAACCTGATCGTCTCGAAGACTCGCGATACGAATCTCGATGATTCTTTGCTCCGCGCCTATACGCAGTCGCAACTCGCCGCCGGCAAGAATATCGCCGACATCGATGTCGGTTCCCGCGTCACGCCCAATGACACCGCAGGCGCTTACAAGGGCGACCCGAACACTCTGCGTGCTCCCGTGACCGCGGCCGACAAGGCGCTCTTTGCCCAGGCCAACGCCAAGCTCTCCCCGGCCAACCAACTGGCCCCGCTCGGCGCCTGGATCGGTGCGATCTCCCAGCTGCAAAACAGCACGGGTCGCAACTTCTCCAATGGTTTCGACTTCAGCGTCTCCTACAGCCTGCCCCGCACGCCGATCGGCCAGTTCCGCATCTCGACCGATTGGTCGGAGTTCTTGAACAAGTTCACCAAGGATAACCCGACGGACATCAAGGACGACGATATCATCTCGATCACCATCCCGAAGTGGAAGGGATCCGGCACGGTGCAGTGGCGCAAGGATAGCTGGTCGGCCGCGATCAGCGGCACCTACACCGGCATGGTGCGCTCCGGCGCCACCACGACGGCGGCCAACTACACGCTGCTGAATAACCCCAGCTACATCCGCGTGATCAATAACAACGGCTCCATCTCGTACGTCGAGGAAGGTGAGAGCTCCATCCAGCTGAATGGCTCCATCGGCTACCGCTTCTCGAACGACGCGAATCGCTGGTTCCGGGGCAAGTCCGTCCGCCTCGGCATCAACAACCTGCTCGACGAACAGCCGAATCCCACGAATGCCGCCGCCGGCTACAGTGGTTCGCTCGGCTCCAGCCTCTGGGTCGGTCGCGCTTACACGCTGACCATCAGCGGCACGTTCTAAGCGAACGAAGCTGAGTTTTAATTCGAGCCCCGCGCTTCACGGCGCGGGGCTTTTTATTTCCGGACGAGGAGAAATGCACGATTCGGCGCGGCGGGTGCTCTATGGTGGGACGTGGGCCAGCCTACCGCAACGTCCGGGTCTGGCGCGCGTGAGCCGGCGCGCTTCGTCGATTCGCCCCGCTTCGCGTGGGCGGCGAGCTTCGTGCTCGGTATCGCGCTCCTGGCCGCTTATGCCAACACGTTTGCGGTTCCTTTCGTTTACGACGATGTGCCGGGAATTGCGGAGAACACGACGATCCACCGTCTCGGTACGGCGTTCATGCCGCCGCCGGGCACGACGGCGAGCGGGCGGCCGTTCCTGAATTTCACGTTCGCGCTAAACTACGCGATCAGCGGCTACGCGGTGTGGAGCTACCACGCGCTGAATCTGGTGATCCATGCGCTCGCGACGCTGACGCTCTTTGGCCTCGTGCGGCGCACTCTGAAGCTGCCTGCGCTCGCGGGGCGATGGGGTGCATTGTCCGGGCCACTGGCACTGGCGGTTGCGGCCCTGTGGGGACTGCACCCGACGGCCACCGAATCCGTCACGTACACGGTACAGCGGGCGGAGTCGCTGATGGGGCTGTGTTACCTCGCGACGATGTACGGCTTCGTGAGGAGCGTGGAGGCGGAGCGGCCGAGGCGTTGGCAGGTGTTTTCTTTCAGCGCGTGTTTACTCGGGATGATGACGAAGGAGGTGATGGTGTCGGCCCCGCTGATGGTGCTGTTGTACGACCGAAGCTTTGTCGCCGGAGAATTTCGCACGGCGTGGCGGGCGCGACGCGGGTACTATGGCGCGTTGCTCACGACTTGGATTCCGCTGGCGTTGCTGGTGGCGAGCGGCGGCGGCACGCGCGGTGGGACGGTGGGATTTGGCACGGGGCTGACTTGGGTAAGTTATCTCCTGACGCAATTCGAGGCGATTGCCCGCTACGTCGGCCTCGCATTTTGGCCGTCACCGCTGGTGTTTGAGTACGGCCCCTTTCTCATCACGAATGCCGCCGGGGTGGTGCCCTTTGCGCTCGTGGTGTTACCGCTGCTGATCGGGACACTGGTGGCGTTGCGGAAAGCGCCGCGCTGGGGCTTCCTCGGGGCGTGGTTTTTCGCGATGCTCGCCGTGACCTCGCTCGTGCCCGGCACGACGCAGATGATCGTGGAGCATCGAATGTACCTTTCACTGGCGGCGATTTCGGTCGTAGTCGTGATGGCACTCCACGCATGGCTCGGACGCTACGCGTGGGCAGCGTGCGCGTTGGCGGCAGTGGCTCTGGGCATCGTGACCTCGCGGCGCAATGAGGACTACCGCACCGAGGTCTCACTCTGGTCCGTCACGGTGGCGCAGCGCCCGGGAAATGCGCTGGCGCACGGCGATCTCGCCAATGCGCTCGTCAGCGCCGGGCGGGTGGAGGAGTCGCTGACGCATTACCAGGAGGCCCTGCAGCTCGCTGGAACGTATCCGGTTACTCACTACGACTATGGATTGGCACTGGCGCGCGTGGGGCGGACGGCGGAAGCGCTCGCGCAATTCGAGCGCGCCGTGGCGCTCAAGCCCGACTTCGCGCGGGCGCACGCCGAGGCGGGCCTGCTGCTGTTTGAAGCGCAACGCCCGGCCGAGGCTATCCCGCACTACGAGCAGGCACTGCGCGTGCTGCCGCGGGATGCGGAGACGCATGGCAACTTCGCCAATGCCCTCTTCGTCACGGGGCGCACCGAGGAGGCCCTAGCGCATTATGTGGAATCGCTGGGGCTCCGTCCAGGTGACCCAGAGACGCATTACAATTTCGGCAACTCGCTTTTCCGATTGGGCCGTTTTGCCGAGGCGGTGCGGGAGTACGACGCCGCCCTCAAGGCCCGGGCGGCGTTTCCCGATGCGCACTACAATGCGGCGATGGCGCTGATCCGGTTGAGTCGGTCGGCGGAGGCGGTGCCTCACCTCCGAGCGGCGGTCGACGAAAAGCCGGACTTCGCAGCGGCGAGGGACGCGCTCGCGCGGCTGGGCTCCAAGTAACCGGCTGGATAATTATTCATGGATTCGGATTCCGCTCGTCCCGCCCGCCGTTGAGCGGCTGAATGGTGCGCGTCCATGAGTCCCCTTGTCCCTTCCCTTGAAACGATCGTAACGCCCGGTCTCGTGCTCGAGCGGGGCCGGCTGGAGCGGAATCTCGCGAGGATGGCGCGCACGGTGCGAGGCCGGGGAGTGAGGCTTCGCCCGCATTTGAAAACGGCGAAGAGCATCGATGTCGCACGGCTCGCCGCGCCGGATAACGACACGCCCATCGCGGTGTCGACGCTGTTGGAGGCGGAGTACTTTTTCGAACAGGGGTATCGCGATATTTTTTACCCCGTGGGCATCGGCCCGGGCAAACTCGCGCGCGTGGCGAAACTGCTCCGCGCGGGGGCGCGCATGATATTGAATTTGGATTCGCTGACCGCGGCGCATGCGGTAGTCGCGGCCGCCGCGAGCGAACGCGTGGAGTTTCGCGCGGCCATCGAGATCGACTGCGGTGACCTGCGCGGTGGCATCGGCGCGGAGTCGCCGGACCTCGTGCCGATCGCGCGCGTGCTGGGCCGGCACTTCGCCGGGGTCGCGACGCACGGGGGCCAATCCTACGAGGCGCGCTCGAAGGAAGAGTTGAACGATGTGGGCGAGGATGAAGTCGGCGCGGTACGCCGGGCCGTGGAGCGGCTGGCGGCGGAGGGCATTCGTTGCGACCTAGTGAGCATCGGATCGAGCCCGACCGCGCTGACGAGCAATTCGCTCGCGGGTGTCACGGAAGTGCGCGCGGGCGTGTACATGTTTGGCGATCTCTTTCAGGCGGGTATCGGCACCTGCACGCTCGACGACATCGCGGTCTCGGTGGTGACGGAAGTCATCGGCCGCCCGCCAGGCCGCAATGGGCTGCTGATCGATGCGGGGGCCTTTGCGCTGTCCAAGGATCTCGCGACCTCGAATCTGCCGGCGCCGCTACACGCGGGTTACGGCTGGGTGTGCGACCTCGACGGTAAATTGTTGCCCGGCCTGAAGGTCGCGCGCGTGTGGCAGGAGCACGGCTTTGTCTCAAGTGAGCGCGCTCTCGCACCGGAAGAGTTTCCCGTCGGCACGCGCCTGCGGATTTTACCCAATCATATTTGCCCGACCGCCGCGGCGCATAGCGTTTACCATGTGGTCGACGGCTCGCGTGCGCTCAAAACCGTGTGGACGCGGATTAACGGCTGGTAACGCATCATCCGATGAAGCGCACGCCGCCCGCCCTGCTGCTTGACCGCCCGACGGTGGCCTCGCTGCTCTCGCTCGACGAGTGCATCGCGGCGGTGGAGGGGGCCTTTGCGGCGCACGCGCGGGGCGAATCGCTCGCACCGGGGCTGTTGCACGGCGACGGCGTGCGCGGCGAGTATCATATCAAGGCGGGCGGCCTGCGCGGGGAACGCGCGTACTACGCTTGCAAGGTCAACAGCAGCTTCTTTCAAAATCGGGCGACCAATGGGCTGCCGAACATCCAGGGACTGATCTTGCTCTACGATGCGACCGATGGCCGGCCGCTCGCCGTGATGGAATCGGCCGAGATCACAATCAAGCGCACGGGCGCGGCGACGGCGGTGGCGGCACGCCTCCTCGCAAAAAAGGACGCGCACCGCGCGACCATCGTTGGCACGGGCACGCAAGCGGCGGTGCAACTGGAGTCGCTGACGCGCGTGTGCGCGCTGACTTCGGTCGCGGTGTGGGGCCGCGATCAAGTGAAAGCCGAAGCATTTGCCACGCGCATGCGCGAGCGGCTCAAGCTCGACGTGCAAGTGGCGAGCGATCTCGCGACCGCCACACGGAGCAGCGATATCATCGTGACGACGACCCCAGCCAAGCGCTGGGTGCTCGGGGCGGACATGGTGTCGCCGGGGACGTTTGTCGCCGCCGTGGGGGCGGATAGTCCGGACAAACAGGAGATCGAGCCGGCGCTGCTGGCGAAGGCGGTGGTGGTGACGGACCTCACGGCGCAATGCGTGCACGTCGGCGACCTGCACCATGCCATCGTGGCCAGTCTCATGCGCGAGACCGATGTGCGGGCGGAGCTGGGGCAGATCATCATCGGCGCGGTCGTTGGGCGGCGGAGTGACGATGAGGTAATCATTTACGATGCCACCGGCACGGCGTTGCAGGATGTCGCGGCGGCGGCGCTGGTGTACGAACGCGCGGTGGCGGCGGGGCGGGGGACGGCTTTTCCGTTTTGGGGGCTGGATGCGGTGGGCGGTTAGCGGGCCGGCGAGGTGCTGCGCCGGGTCGTTGCCGCGGTGAAGTATCGCGGGCGCTGATGCGGCGGGAAACAAGCGGTGCTACCTCAGGCGGGGCTCGCGCGTGGCGTGGAAACAGCTTAGGGGTTGGGCAGATGCAACGCCCCGCTGTTTCCCTCGAAAAAACCAGTCCGTCGCGTCAACCGTGGGCGCAAAAAGTCACCGCGGAGATGGCGCGAGCCGTCACCGGACAGGAGGTGGTGATCGAACGACTCCTTGTCGCCTTGCTGGCGGGCGGGCATGTGCTGCTTGAGGGCATGCCGGGGCTCGCGAAGACGTTGCTCGTGAAGAGCCTCGGAACGGTGCTCGGACTGGATTTCGAGCGCATCCAATTTACGCCCGACCTGCTGCCGAGCGACGTGGTGGGCACGATGATCTTCCAGCCGAAGAGCGGTGAGTTTACGCCGCACCACGGGCCGGTGTTTGCGAACCTCGTGCTCGCGGATGAGATCAACCGCGCGCCGGCGAAGGTGCAAAGCGCGCTCCTCGAGGCGATGCAGGAGCATCAGGTGACGATCGGTGGACACTCGCACGCACTGCCCACGCCGTTTTTCGTGATGGCGACGCAGAATCCCATCGAGCAGGAGGGCACCTATGCGCTGCCCGAGGCGCAGCGCGATCGGTTTCTCTTCAAGCTCGTGCTCGATTATCCGGCCGAGGAAGAGGAGTACCAGATGGTGCTGCGTTGGGGAAAAATCACGGCGCAACCGGTGCTCACGAAAGTATCGAGCGCGGAGGAACTGATGGGACTGCGGGCGCAGGTGGACGCGGTGCACATGGCGGAGCCCATTCATCGCTACATGCTCGCGTTGGTACGGGCTTCGCGGGAATTGGCGCGCGCGCCGGTCGCGACGGCGGAGCTGAGAGGGGTGGCGTCGGTGGCGAATGGCAAACGAGCGCCGAAGCCAATGCTCTCGTACGGTGGCTCGCCGCGCGCGTCGCTGGCATTGTTTCAGGCGAGCAAGGCCCTGGCGTGGCTGCGCGGGCGCGACTACGTGACGCCGGGGCTGCTGCAGGAAATTTTTCCCGACGTCATGCGGCATCGCGTGGGCCTGACTTACCACGCGGAGGCGGACGGCGTGACGGCGGATGAGATCTTGCGCGGGGTGGTGCAACGCGTGGCCGTGCCACCGGCGGCGAGCTGAGCCAAACTTGAAACTATGTATCTAAATTTTAACTACAAAAACGCTTTTGTAGGGGCGTCGCCTGACGACGCCCGCGGAATGCGGACAAACGTTCATCCGGCTGGCGGCGGGCGTCGTCAAGCGACGCCCCTACATTCCAGACATGCAAACGCCTGACCTTGGAGCCGAGGGGGTCTCGCCCGCGCTGTTGCAGCGGCTGGAGTGGCGGCTGCGGCAGGCGATGGAGACGACGCTGACGGGCGACTATCGCTCGGTGTTTCGCGGGCGCGGGATGGAGTTCGACCAAGTCGTGAAATACCAGTGGGGCGACGACCTGCGGGACATCGACTGGAATGTGACGGCGCGGCTCGGCGAACCGTACCGGAAGAAATTTGTCGAGGAGCGCGACGTCTGCGTGCTGCTCGTATTTGAGGATACGCCGGCGCTGCAATTTGGGTCGACGGGGCGGACGCGGCGCGACGTGCTGCTGGAGGTGGCCGCGTTTCTGATGTTGATCGGGGTGGTGCAGCGCGACCGCGTGGGCGTGATCTACACTTCACCGCAGACGACGTGGTTTCGCCGCCCGATGGCGAGCCGCGAGGCGACGCTGCACACGGCGTCGATGCTGCTCGGCGAGGCACCGCCGCCGCTCGATGGACCGACGGAGGCGGAAGACCCGTGGCGGCTCGCGCTGCGCGCGGCACCGCGGCATAGCGTGCTGGTGCGGCTGGGGGATTTCTCGCCCGCGCCGGAGCACGAGGACTGGCGCGCGCTGGGACGGAGGTATCAGACCATTGGATTTCGCGCGGATGATCCGTGGGATGCGGCGCTGCCGGCGAACGCGCGGCTGTCGGTTTTTGATCCGGTGGCGGGGCGCGTGACGGAGCTCAACACTGCCTCGGCGGCGAATCGCGCGGCGCATGCGCGGTGGGCCGCGGCGCGGGAAGATTATTTCACCGGGCTCTTTCCCGAAGAACGCGCACGCCACGTGGTGCGCACCGATGAGCCGGTGTTCGAGGCGCTGCTCGAATTTTTCCACCGTCGCGCGGCGGCGGTGGCGTCGCATCACGGCTAAAGCGTCATGCACTCTTGGACTCTCGCGTCTCCGGTTTGGCTCGTGGCGCTGGCGGGGCTCGGCATGGTCGCGGTGCTGCGGCGCTGGCGGCGTGTGCCGGTCGTGGTGGTGCCGCACGCGTGGGCGTGGCGGCAGAGCGCAGCGCCGCCGGTGTCGGCGTGGCCAACGGTGCTGACTTATCTCGGGCTCGGGCTGCTGGCGGTGGCGCTGGCGCGGCCATTGTGGATCGAGGAAAAGCCGCCGGAGAAAAAGCCGGGCTACGACATCATGCTCGCGATCGATTTATCGACGAGCATGTACGCGGAGGATTTTCTAGACGGCGGGCGCACGCGTAATCGATTACAGGCGGTGAAGCCGATCATTGAGGCGTTTATCAACCGGCGACCGGATGACCGCATCGGTATCGTGGTGTTTGCGGGGCGGGCGTACACGTTTGCGCCGCTGACGTTTGATCACGAGTGGCTGCGCAAGCAGACGGCGCGGCTGGCCATCGGCGCTGTGGAAGATGGGACGGCGATCGGCGATGCGCTCGGGGTGTCGCTCGCACGACTACGGCAAGGCGCGCGGCACGAAGGTGAGGAACGGCTCGGGGCATTTATTATTTTGCTCACCGATGGCGCGAGCAATCGCGGGGCGCTCGATCCGCGCTCGGCGGCGGGACTCGCAGCGGAGCAAGGCGTGGCGGTGTATGGCATCGGCGCGGGGGCGGAGGGATTGGTGCCGATGCCGGTGTTTGATTTTCAAGGGAAGCGCACGGGCACGGAGCTGCGGCGCTCGGAGATCGACGACCTGTTGTTGCGCGATATCGCGGAGAAAACCAACGGGCTGTATTTTCGCGCGACCGATGCACGGGCTATTGAGCAATCGTTTGCAGAGATCGACCGCACGACGCGCAAGGAGTTTGTGGCGCCACCGCTGCGAGTCGCGCGGGATTTGTTTCCCTGGCTGGTGGCGGCAGGCGTGGTCTGCCTTGCGCTCGCGGTGGCGGGGACGACGGTGCAGCAGCGCAAGGAGGCTGTCGCATGAGCTGGGGTCACGCGGAGTATTTGTGGGCGCTGGTGCTGCCGCTGGCGGCGCTTTGGATTTCGCGCGGGCGGACGCGGGAGCAGGAGCGGAGTGATAAGGGGCTGACGCGCGTGAGTATCGTGGGGGGGCGGGTGGAGCGAGTCGCGGAGGAGGCGACGCGGGTCGCGTGGCGGCTACCGGTGGCGCTGGCTTTGGCGATTGTCGCGCTGGCGCAGCCGCGTTGGGGAGGGCTGGAGCGGAGTGGCGAAGAGCCGGCGCGCGAGGTGGTCATTGCGCTCGATCTCTCGCGCAGCATGTTGGTCGACGATGTCGCGCCGTCGCGGCTCAAGCGGGCGCACGCGCTCGTGCGGTCGGTGCTCGACGGGTTGCACGGCGAGCGGGTGGCGCTCGTGGTGTTTGCGGGCACGGCGTATGTGCAGGTACCGCTGAGCTCGGATTATCAAATCATCCGCGAGTTTTTGCCGGTGCTGGAGCCGGGCTATTTGCCGCAAGGTGGTTCGGACTACGCGGGGATGCTGCGCGCGGCGGGCGAGGCGTTTAGTGAGGGAGCGGCGAGTGACCGTTATTTGTTTGTGCTCAGTGATGGCGAGAGCACGACGGAGGGCTGGCGCGAAGAGCTGGCGCAGGTGATGAAACGGGGGGTGACCATTGTGGCGCTGGGTGTGGGGACGGCACAGGGCGGGGCGGTGCCGCCGGCGACCGAGGGAGAAAAATCGCCGGCGATTTCGCGGCTGGAGCCGGCGACGCTGCAAGCCATCGCGGCGGGCGCGGGCATTTATCGCGAGGCGGGCGGGGCGCTGGACGCGCCAAAGCTGCTGGAGGAGAGCGTGGAACTGGGGCGGAAGACGCGCTGGACGAAGCGCCGGGCGGAAGAGTGGGCGGAGCAGTTTCAGTGGTTTCTCGTTCCGGCGCTCGCGCTCGGGCTGTGGGGGCTGTGGAAGGAGATCGCGGTGCGGCCGCGAGTGCGAACGATTGTGCGCCACGCGGCGCAGGCGGGATTTCCGGTGGGGGCGGCGACCCCGCTCCTCGTGTTGGGCGCGCTGATGGCATTGCTCTGGACGCGGGCGGCCCGCGCGCACGACGAAGGGCACGTGTTTGCAGCCGAGGCGACAGGCGTCGACAAGCTGCAATGGCTGATCGAGGACCTGACGCGGCATCGCGCGGTGGATGCGCGCGACCTCGCGCTGGTGGCGGAGCGGACGCTCAACTACGCGTTGGAAACACTGGCGCGCGGCAACGGTGTATCCGAAGGCGTGATACGCGATGCGCTGGTGGCGGTGGACTTTGGCGAGAAGATGAACCCGCGGCAGACGGATTGGACGACGATGCGCAGCAGTCTACAGCGGCTCTTGGCGCGGCCGGCGGATGAAGCGGCGGCGCGCCCACCAGAGCAGAAAAAAGAAGCGCTCGATGAGGAGGATCGCGCGAGTCAGACGAATGGGCAGGGCTCGCAGCAGACGACCTCAGAGTCGATGGGGCAGGGAGGCGTGGCGAAGACCGACGCCTCGATGGGCGAACTCAGCAAGGCGAGGGCGCGCCAGGGGAGCGGGCCGAAACCGTCACCGGGTACGGTGCGTGCGGGGAACGGGGCCGCGGACCCGATGACGGAAGGGACGACGCGGGATCCCTTGCGAGCGTTGACGCTCAAGCGCTATCGCGAAGCGGTGCGCGGGGACACGCCGGGCGTGTTGTTTCAGGCGCTCGCGGGCGATGCGCGCACCGAACCGGCGGGAGGGCGTGACTGGTGAGTGCGATGAACTTTTGTGTGGAGATTTTTTTCGGATCCGCAGCGGCGACGGCGAGCGATGGTCACGAACTGCCGGGGCAGTTGTCGGGCGCGTGGCTGTGGGCGGTGATGCTGGTGCCGCCGGTAATTTTGTGGACGGCGCTCGCGGTGCGGCGGGCGTGGCAGGAGGATACGACGCGTGAGCAGCGGGTGGCGCGACGGGATTTGGAGGGATTGTTGGGAGGCGTAGTGAAGCGGAGCGGTTACGGGGGGCAGCCCACCAAGGCGGAGTTGAAGGCGTGGTGTAACGCCGTGGTCCGGTTGTGGAAAATCGACGGGGCGGCGCCGAGTGAGGAGGAAGTGGCCGCGCAGGGAGGCGAGGGCTTGGGGAAATTGTGGGCGGAGGCGGAAGAGGCGATGTATTCAGCGCGAGGGGTCCTGCCTGCAGATTGGATGGTGCGAGCGATCGCGGCGGTGGGTGGCGTGGTGGTGCCGAGTGCGCCGTGGCCGGTGCCGCGATTGCGGCGGCATTGGCTGCCGGTGGTAGCGGGGATGGCGGTCGCGGTTATGGTGGCGGGGAGCATGGTGCCGCGGGTGGACGCGGCGGAAGCGGTGCGGCAGGACGCGGGGAAGGTTCTGCCGGCGAAGAGTGCGACGATGGGTGCGACAAAGCAGAAAGAAGAGAAGTCCGGGCTGATGGCGGCGCAGGCGGCGGCGGCGTATTTACAGCGACCGCGCGATGCGGTGGTGCGAGAAGGGTTGCGGCAGGGGCTCGCAAAAGTAGAGGGCGCCGATGCGGGGCTCGTGCGTCTGCTCGATGGGGCGTGGTATGATCGCGGGGTCGGGCGGATGACGCCGCGCGAGTGGGCGCGGGTGGCGCGGGTGGCGGCGCTGCTGGCGGCGATGGGATTTTCGGCGGCGGTCGTGGGGATTTATTTTGGGCGGGGGCGGGGCAGACGAGGGCGGATGGGCGGGGGGCTGGTGGTGGGAGCGTTTGCTGCGATGGTGGCAGCGGGGGCGTGGGGCGCGTGGCTGCGCTACGGGGTGCTCGCGGATGCGCGGGTGGCGATGATCGTGGCGCCGGCGGAATTGAAGATGATTCCGTCAGAGATTGGGGTGCGGCAGCCGGGGGCGAATTTGGTGACCGGCACGCTGGTGGTCGTGGATCAATCGTTTCTGGGGTGGGATCATGTCGTGGTGCGTGAGCGCGCCGCGACGGCGGGAAAGGGGGCGCAGGCCGCGGTGGGGTGGGTGCGGGCGGAGCACGTGGCGTGGCTGTATCAGGAAAGGGACTACGCGGAGGTGAGCGCGGTGTACGCAGGGGCGGAGCGATAAGGGGACGAAGGAGCTGCGGAGGGACGGGAAGGACTGTAGGAGGGGTGCAACGTTTGAGGTAGGGCGGAAGTCCTGACGGTCCGCCCGGAGGTCGGACCCTACCCTCGGAGCGGATAGGGCGAGGCGACGTGGCGCTGCGGGTTGGTGCGGCGTGAGTGTTTTATTTGGCGGCCTTTGGCCGCGGGAAACTCAGCAGACTCTGCGGCAAAGATGCCGCAGTCACGTTTCGGAGCGAACGAGGGAGGTCGCGCGCCGTGGCACGACGAGCGGGGGGACACCGTTGAAAGCGCAGAGCATCGGGCCTGAAGCCCGACCTACACGGGGAGTGAGCGGCCTTTGGCCGCGGGAAGCTCGAAGACTCTGCGGCAGGATGCCGCAGCCACTTTTTACGCCAGGGTGCGCGTGAGCTGCACGCGGTTTTTCACGCCGAGCTTGCGGTAGATTTCGGTGAGCTGGCACTCGACGGTGCGCGGGGATTTGCCCAGGCGGTCGGCGATGTCGCGGTTGTTGTAGCCTTCGGTGACGAGGAGGGCGACGCGGCGCTCGTTGGACGTGAGGCGCTGCAGGAGGGCGAGGGAGCCGGGGCTTGAGGAGACGGGGGCGCCGTCGCGCTCGACCATGAGCAAGATGCGGAAGACGGGGCGCGTCCACTGTGACGCGACGGGAAGGTCGACGAGGATTTGCGCGACGAGGCGGGCGTTGGTCGGGTGTGGGAGGCGGAGCTTGCGGGCGTGGTCGCCGCGGCTGGCGGGCTTGGCGGCGAGAGTGCGGCAGGCTTCGGCGATGTCCTCGGGGAGCTGGAAGGAGCGGCGGGCGTTGAGGCTGCGGGCGGAGGCCTCGCCGAAATTCCACTCGGCGCAGGCGGCGTAGCCCTCGCGGCTGGCGTAGATCAGGCGCAGCTGCGAATCGAGGAAGAGCACCGGCACGGGCACATCGGCGAGGAAGCGCTCGATGCTGAGGTGTTGGCTGCGCTCCTCGGCGAGGCGGCGCAGACGCTGGAGGCCGGCCTCGATGACGGGGTGAAGATTTTCGAGGAGGCGGATTTCCTCCGGCGTGAAGGGACCGTGGATCGGGCCGCGGCGGACGCTCAAGACCGCATCGGGGCGGTCGCCATCCCAGAACGCGAGGTGGACGAAATCGCACCACGGCTCGATGTCAGGACTCTGTTGCGCGCGGAGACGATCCTCGGCGGACGGGTCCTCGGACAAGATCTGGCTGAAGGTGTAGATCTTGATCTGCGGATGGCGCTCGAGGAACGACTGCGAGATGAAGAGATTCGACACCGTGCGGCGATCGGAACGCGCGCCGGGCATGTGGTGGCGCGAGTTGAGCGTCTCCTGGTCGACGATGCCGTAGAGCAGGCTGCAGGAGTGATGCGGGATCGAATCGCTGAGGAGCTGGAGGCTGGCTTTCCAAAAACTGTCGAGGTCGACAGCGGTATGGAGTTGCGAGACGAGCACGCCGAAGCGATCAGCGATCGGCGAGGAAGGAAAATTAAGTGTTAGACCGGACATGCGAGCGTCAGGCACTGGATGGAAACTGACTCTAGGCAGCATGACGAAGCAATTACGGAAAAGTAGGGGAGCCGAAGGGATAAAACTTCTTCAAGTCGACGTTCTTATAAGGCAGGTTCTCCAAATGAATGGTTCCTAACCCCCCCTCGGGTGGCTCGACAATGAGGATGGTCTTGGCGTAGCGGTTGTCATCGAAGCCGCGGCGGAAGTGCACGCGGGACTTGATGGCCATGACCTTAAAGTCGTCGGGATTGATATTGAGGTCGCGGACGGGGTCGGGATCGGTGATCTGAGTGAGGAAGGGGCTGATGACCACGATGTTATTCTTGCCGAACTTCACGCTGACCCAGAGCTGGCCACCCCGGGAGGCGGCGCGGCCGATGCCGCCGCTCACGCTGTGGACGGTGCCGACAACGCGGACGGGCTGGCCGGCGGATTCATCGGCGAGGCCGCCGATGGCCATGTCGAACTTATCGCCGACGCGGACGCCCTGGGTGCGGAGGGTCTCGGTGGCTTTTTTATCCGCAATGGTAACAATCAGCGTGTCGCTCAAGTCCTGCTTGATGACTTCGCCGAGGACCCACGTCGCGTAACCGGAGCGGTCGCTGTGGTCGGCGATGACGGCGGGGGTCTTGCCCTCGGCGATGGCTTTTTTAGCGAGGGATACACCCTCGGCGATCGAGTAAACCTTGGCGGAGTTGAGGAGCTCTTCCTTAAGTAACCAAGCGGTGCGGCCCATGTCGTCGGCGATTTCCTTGGCGAGGTCGGGCTTGCCGTTCGTCATGACCTCGAAGCACATGCCCACGTCGGGCACGTCGCCCCACGGAAAGCCGAAGAAGAAATTCACATACACATCGGGCTCGCGGGCTTCCCACGTGAGGGCGCGCTGCACGAGGTCCATCCACGGGGTCTTGCCGGTCCACTGGAGGACGGTGGGCGTGATGATCGGGACTTTGACGGTGGCGTGGGTGGGCTTGTAGTCGCCGCGGATGGAGCGGATGAGGGTGCGGGCGGCGCGCTCGCCTTGGAGGTAGCCATCGTAGTGCGGGTAATATTTTACGCAGAACGCGAGATCGGCGCTCTTGAACCACTCCTCGTCTTCGTTGCCGTGGGGATCGAAGGTGCCGACGATCACGGCGTCGGGGCCGACGACCTCGCGGACGCGGCGGGCGAGCTCGGCCTCGGGCCGGGCGACGCCGCGAACGCCCATCGCGCCGTGGAGGGCCAGGTAGACGCCGTTGAACTTGGCCTGGGCGTGCTGGGTCTTGAGGTCGGCGATCATCTTGTTGACGAAGTGCTCGTAGGTCTCGGTGGTGAGCCAGCCGGAGCCGGAGCCGGATTTGGAGCCGAGGGGAGACTCGATGCCGACGAGCTCGACACTGTCGTACTCGCGGGCGACCTTCACGAAACCGCCGATGTAACCGCGATTTTCGGCGCGGAGGAGGGCTTCGCCGCGGGCGGGGGACCCCTCATAAGTGAAATCGTCGATCGTGGTGTCGTATTTGAGGAAAGTGACCGTCTCGTGGGCGAAGGTCATCACCGCGATGCGGGCCGGCTTGCGCGCGGTGGGCGCGGACGCGGCGGAGGCGTTGCGACTGAAGGCGAGGGCGGCGATGAGGACTAAGACAAAGATAACAAGGGGGTTGCGAAAAGATTTCATGGGAAGGAAAGAGGAGAAGGAGCCGCACCGCTGCCGGATTTGAGGTTATTCATAGCCGGGGACGTGCCGAGCCGATTCAGGGGATTCCCTTAAAAGAACATCTTCAGCGATGGTGGAGGCAGATACGTAAGATTCGGCGTAACAGAAGCTATGGTGAAGCGCGTCACAGGGATTCGATCCGGGGGATTTGCGGATAGGCATTTTCCTCGCGAACCCCTAGGATGGGGATGGTGCGCCATCGCGGCCTCACACGAGGAAGCGAGGTGCAACCGACACTCCACATGCTCACACTCACCCGCCAAACGTTGAAGAAACGCGTCCCGCTAACCATCAGCCGGGGCACCTCGACGCATTCCACGGTGCTGTGGGTGAAGTGGAACGAGGAAGGTGTGGAAGGCTGGGGCGAGATGTCGCCGCTGGCCATCGATGAGCGCCCGCAGACGGCGGAGGTGCTGGAAAAGGCTTTCGCGGAACACCAAGGGTGGCTCGCCGATGCGAGCGCGTGGGATCGCGCGGCGGTGGAGCAGCGCCTCATCGCGGCGGGCGCGCCCTCGGGCCTCGTCGCGGCGATCAATCTCGCGCATTATGATTGGCTCGGGAAGCGCACGGGCCAGCCGATGTGGAAGCTGTTGGGCTTGAAGGGCACGGGCGGCCCGCTGACCTCGGTGACCATCGGCATCGCCCCGCCCGAGGCGGCGGCGCACCGCGTAACCCAGTGGCTCGAAGTGGGCGACGTGCGGGCCTTTAAGGTGAAACTCGGCTCGCCCGCCGGCATGGCGGCGGATCAGGCAATGTTTACGGCGGTGCAGGCGGTGTTGCCGAAAGGCGCACGCGTGAGCGTCGATGCCAATGGTGGCTGGTCGCTCGAGACGGCCATCACCATGGCGGCCTGGCTCGCGGAGCGCGGCGTGGATCACCTCGAGCAACCGCTGGTGCGTGGCCGCGAGGCGGACCTGCCGGCGTTGCACGCGAAGGCGCCGCTGCCGCTGATGGTCGACGAAAGTTGCAAGACCAGCTCGGAGCTCGCGCGCCTCGTGGGCGCGGTCGACGGCGTGAACATCAAGCTCATGAAGTGCGGCGGGCTCGACGGCGCGCTGCGCCTGATCGCGACGGCGCGGGCGCATGGGCTCAAGATTTTGATCGGTTGCTACGGCCACAGCGCGCTCGCGAATACCGCCGGGGCGCACCTCGGGGCGCTGGTCGACTACCTCGATCTCGACAGCCACCTCAATTTGGAAGACGACCCGTTTCGCGGCGCGGTGCTGCGCGAGGGGCGGCTCGACCTGAACAGCCAGCCCGGCTTTGGAGTTTCTTATGACCACACCCCCTAACGTTTGCGAGACCCAGCGCCTCGCGATCCTGCAACACGGCGGTTTCACGACCCGGTTTGGCAAGACCGGCATTTCGCTGCTGCGCTATCGCGCGAGTGAGATCGTGGCTGTCATCGACCGGGAGACCGCCGGGAAATCACTCCGCGAGGTGAGCCAGATGCCATACCTGCCCGATATTAAAATCGTGGGCAGCATGGAGGAAGCCCTCGCGGCCAAGCCCACGGCGCTCGCCATCGGCATCTCGCCGAGCGGCGGCATCGTGCGCGAAGAGTGGTGGCCGGAGCTGCGCCTCGCGGTGAAGGCGGGCGTATCGCTTTGGAATGGCTGCCACACTCCGCTCGTCTCCGATCCGGAGATCGCCGCCGCGGTCCGCCCCGGCGTGTACGTGTGGGACATGCGCCGCGAGCCCGCGGGCCTGCGCCCGGCCACGGCGGCGGCGCGCAACCTCGCGTGCAAGCGCGTGCTCTTCGTCGGCACCGACATGAATATCGGCAAGATGACCGCCGCGCTGGAATTCGACAAAGCCGCGCGCGCGCGCGGGCTGCGCTCGGCCTTTATCGGCACCGGCCAGACCGGCATGATGATCGCGGGCTCCGGCATGGCGCTCGACGCCGTGCGCGTCGACTACGCCGGCGGCGCGGTGGAGGCCGAGGTCATGCGCTACGGCCCGAACTCTGACGTCGTCTGGGTGGAAGGCCAGGGCTCCCTGCTTAACCCGGCCTCGACCGCGACGCTGCCGCTCCTGCGCGGCACGCAGCCCACGCACCTCATCCTCGTGCACAAGCCCACGCTGAAGACGCTGCACTCCTTTCCGCACATCACGATCCCGCCGCTCAAGGACGTTGTGCCTTACTACGAGATGGTCGCGGCCGGTGCAGGCGCATTTCCGCATGTGCCGGTGACGGGCATCGCGCTCAACACGTGGGGCATGAGCGAGGCCGACGCGCGCGCGGCCATCGCCGCGACGGAAAAGGAAACCGGCCTGCCGACGACGGATGCGGTGCGGTTTGGGTGCGAGGCGATCTTGGATGCGCTGAATATTCCGAAGCTGGCTAAGAACTAACCACGAAATGCACGAAAGACAAGAAAGTCGGAGAAAGTAGTATCCGAAAATTAACTACGAAGGCCCGGCTCAAAGGAAGTCGGGCCTTTTTGTTAAGCGCGAAGACGCAAAGGCGCCAAGGTCGGAGGAAGAAGGTCGGATACTGTTCTCAGAAGTCTGTCCTCTGAGTTCTGTCTTCTGCTTTCGGTCGTCTGGTTGGCTCAGGTATCACCGAGGCTCTTTGGATCCGCGTCGAGTTCGTGGCAGGCGCGGAGGAAGGAGGCGGCGCTCCAGGCTTGGAAGGCTTTGCCCATGGGGCGGCCGGTTTGGCCGTGGGCCCATTCGTTGAACTCCCATTCTTGGTCGCGGCCGAGTTGGTTGAGCTGGGCGAGGCGGACGAGTTCACGGCAGGCGACGTCGTGGAAGCCGAGGCGGTGGATGAAGCGGACCCACATGCCGCCGACGACGGGCCAGATGCCGCCGTTGTGATAATGGTGCGGCAGGTTGAGGAGATTGACGGTGTAGTAGGGACGCCAGTCGGGGTCGCCGGCCTGCACGACGGGGTAGAGATTGGCGATGGGGCCCGGTTGATTCGCGCCGACGCCCCACATGAAACGGAAAGCGGTGCGGGCGCGGTCGACGTCGAGCACGTTCATCAAAAATGCGAGGATGTTGGCGTAGGTGTCGCAGCGCCAGTTGAAGGAGAAGGGCGTGATCTCGGCCAGAAGGTACTGCGTGTCGCCCATGCCGGACTGGCGTTCGGCGAAGCGATTTTGGCGCGGGCTGTTGTCGCTCGGGGTCGTGGTCGGCCAGAAAACCTCGAGGATGCGGGAACGGATTTTTTCCGACCAGCGGAGGTAGTCGGCGGCGCGGTCGAACTGACCCATCAGCTCAAGCATGCGGCCGTAGCAGACATTGGTGCGGTACCAGAGGACCTCATCGTAGAGGACGTTGTAACTGCGGCCGAAGAGGTCGGTCCAGTCGCCGGCCTCGGGGATTTCGAGGAGGCCGTCGTTGTTGGAGTCCTGCGCGCTGAGCCAATTCATGATCGACTGGAGGCGGTCGGCGTGACGGTAGAGAAGCGTGAGGTCGCCGGTCTTGTGCGCGAAATTATACAGCGCGATCACGACCCACAGGCCGCTGTCGATGGAGGCGATACTGCCGACGCCGGAGTAGTCGGGGACGCCGTCGTCGATGCGGACATTGGCCGGGATCTGGCCGTTGGGCGTGCTGGCGTTGAGGAGCGTTTCGAGCGTCTGGTACTGCGCGGCGCGGATATCCTCGTCGTCGATGTGGAGCGTACTCCAGACGGTGATCGCACCGTCGCGCGCCCAGACGCTGCGGTAGTTTACATCGGTGCCGGTGACGGTGTTGTCGGTGAGGGAGCAGGCGGAGAAGCCGAGCGGCGTGATGTTTTTGCGGAGGGCGACGAGGGCTTTGTCGTACGCGAGCGAGAGGTAGGATTTGTCCTTGTCGGTGAGGTCGCCGACCTTGATGCCGTTGAAGAGCATCCGGAAGCCGGGTTCGAGCGGTGGACGCTTGGCGGGACGCTTGCGGTCGCGCGGCGGAATGATGCCGATGACACCGAAGTGGTTAAGGCCATCGAGCACGCCGTCGGCGAGGATCTGCCGCGAGCTGTACGTGGGAATATCAACGGTGGCGGCGAAGAGCTCGGGCAATGCGTTTTCGACGATGATGCCGCGGACGCCGGGGAGGCGAAACATGCTGGCATCGTTGCCGGTGTCGCCGGCGACGAGGACGGCATCGAGTGGGATGCTGAGGTGGGAACAGAGCCACGCGAGCGCGCCGGCTTTGGTGGCGTTATGCGGGAGGATATCGAGATCGCGGGAGCTGGAGTAGACGACGTTGACCCGCAGGCCGGCTTCGGCGAGCTGACGCTTCAGCTCGCGAATCGCGCCGGGCGTGGCGTGTTCGAGAAACCAGCTCGATTTAAACTCACTTTGAAATTCATCGGGCTGCGGGCGGACGCCGGGGAAGCGCGCGGTGATATCGCGGACTTTGGCGAGGTCCCAGCCGTCGCAAAGGTGGTCATTAAATTCATCGAGCATACGACCAGTGTCACCGCCTTCGCGAACCTGCGTGCCGACACCGCCGATGTAATAGTCGGCGGCAGGCAGGACGCCGTCGGTGACGAAGCGTGTAAGGTCTTCGATGAGGCGGCCGCTATTGTAAACCAGCAGCGGGCGGCTCTGTGGCGGGAGCGCGAGCCACGTGGTCTTGAAACGATGCGAGGCCTCGGGGTTGCCCAACAGGGTGCCGTCGAGATCGGTGCTAAAGAGACGGATGGGTTTGGCGGGGGCTTGAGGGCTCGCAGTCATAAAGAGTTAGTCGCCGTCATTCCACGGCTCATCCCACTCGGTGTCGCCGAAGGCGAGGGCGGTGGCGCGCTCCTCGATGAGACTGACGAGCTGCTGGGCGATGCCGGTCCACGTGAAAAGACTGCGGGCCTTATGCGCGCCCATGCGGGCGAGGCGGCCGGAGAGACGCGGGTGGCGCAGCACTTTCATGATGGAGATGCCGAGGTCTTCCTTGTCGAAGGAGTCGGCGTAGAGAGCGTGGCGGCCAAACGTGACGGCGCGAAAGAGGCCGCCGTGCGTCGTGATAACGGTGGGCGTGCCGCAGGCCATCGCCTCGATCGCCGTCATGCCGAACGGCTCGTAGCGACTGCTCAGCACAAACGCATCGGCGGACCGGTAGTGATCGGCGAGATCGGCATCGGCGACGAAACCGGAGAACTTGACGCGGTCGGCGAGACCGAGCGCGACGGCTTGGGCTTTGAGCTCGTCGAGGATGGTTTGCTCGTTGGCATCGAGAGCGGTGCCGCCGACGGCGAGATGGAGCGTGGCGTCGGGGATGCGCGTCGCGACCACGGAGAAGGCGTCGATGAGGAGGTCGTAGCCCTTGTTGCGCGCGAGGCGGCCGAGGGCGAGGACGACTTTGCCCGAGTAGCCGAGGCGAGCGCGCGTGGCCTGCCGCGAAGCCTCGCTCATCGGGTAGAAGCGGTTGTCGTCGTAGCCGGGCGGGATCATGCTGACCTGGCTCGCGGGCACGCCGTAGTCCTTGACGATCATGTCGAGCTGATCGGGGGTGGTGGCGATGATCTGTTCGCAGCTCCGGTACAAGATCGTCTCCTCGGTGATGCGTTGGGCGAAATTGTATTTCTTTTCGAAGTTGGCGGCGTCGTCAGGCGAGTCGCGCTCCATCAATTGTTTTTTCCAGATCCCGAGGGAGTGCGGGGTGTGGACATGCGGGACCTTTAGCGCCTCGGCGAGACGCTGCGTGGCGTAGCCCGCATCCCAGTAGTGGCTGTTGAAGAACTGATACGTGAGATGGTGCTGCTTGATGAAACGGCGGGCATTGGTCACCCATTCGTCGAGGTGGCGGACGAGATATTCCTTATCGAGGAAATTGCGGCCGCCGCACGGCACGCGCAGGACGCGCACGCGCTCGTTGACGATATCCATCTCCGGTTGGTCCTCGAAACGGCGCGTCCAGATGTCGACCTCGTAGCCGAGCTGCGCGAGTTTCTTGGAGAGTTCGAGGACGTAGACAACTTGGCCGCCGGTATCGGCGGCACCGAGCGGGGGCTCGGCAGCGACGTAGCCGTGGGTGGAAACCATGCCAATGCGCGGAAGCGCAGACTCAGGAAGGATAGAGAAGGACATACGGTAATGGTGTTCGATTCGAGCCAGGGCTCTTCCACGCTGAGTCGCGGAGAGAGCACCTGACTGGACAGGTTTTTCGGACAAACGGCTCGCGGACGGGCCGGGAAAAATGAGCAAAGCTAACGCCGCTCAATTAAATGAGCCGGACGCAAGATGACTAGACAGCCGGCGCGGCTCGCAGTGCCGAGAAAACCTGGGTCTTAACCGCGTTGCCACAAATCCGCGCGAATGAGTCCCCACTCGAACTCGCGGCGACCGGCGAGTGTGAAGCGGTGCGAGCGAAGAAGATCGTCAGGCGGAGTGACGCGGCGCGCGGAAAGTGCGGTGGCCGGGCGGAAGAAGGCGTACATCAATGCGTGGATAAATTTCGCCCGCCAGCGCGCGAGCCCGCGCGCGGGGAGGGTGAAATCGACGTTGAGCCAGAGGGCATCAGGCGCGGCGCAGGCAGAGAGTCTGGTGATGATGCGGGCGAGTTCGTCGGGCGGGAAGCAATCGAGGAAGAAGCAGGTGACGATGGCGTCGTAGCGCGCGGTGGGCGACGGGGTCCAGTCGGCGAGCGAGCTATGGTGGAAGTGGATTTTCGCGGCGGGATTTGCGCCGACGCGGCGGCGGGCGCGTGCGATCATGCCGGCGCTGGCCTCGACACAGGTGAGGTCAGCGTCGGGATAAGCGGCGACGCACGCGGCGGCGAAACGGCCGTGGCCCTCGCCGACGCTGAGGATGCGCTGGCGGCCGCGCAGCGCGGGGAGCCACGTGGTGCGGGCGCGCTGCAGTCGCGAGCCCGCGGTAAGTGCCTCCAGCCAATCGTAGTGCGGCGCGAGGCGATCGAAGCTCATCCGTGCTGCCAGATGAGACCGGAGACGAGCGCGCCGCCGGCATAGGCGACGACATCCCACGGATCGCCGTGGGCGCGGGCGAAGAAATGCGGCGCAATGACCTCGGCGGCGATGGACCACACGAACACGTGCAGCGTGATCTCAGCCCACTGCGGCGGCTGGTCTGCGCGGCGGAGATTTAATTTACGCTGCACCCAGAGCATGAGCGGCAGAGCGGCCGGAATCAGAAGGCAATCGGCGAAATAGCCGCGAAGGAAAACGCCTTTCACCGCGAGCGGCATGAGCCAGCGATTCACCCCGTAGCTCGCGCAAGCGAGCAGGCAGAGCGGATCGCGCGCGTAGCCGAAGCGCTTCATGTCACGTCACAGCAGCGCGGCGATGGTGAGCCCGGCTCCGAGCGCGAGCAGAGTTTTCAAAACGAAATTCGTATAAACGGGTGGGATGCTCGGGATCATGACGAAAACGTGGCGGCGAGGAGGCGGAATGGCAATGAAGGCGAGTGTGATAAAAAGGGAGTATGAGGAGATGTGTTTGGGCGGATGAAAATCGGGTGAGAGCGGATGCGCAGTTTTTAAACACGGATTCCGCGGATGGGCACGGATACGGAAGAAGATGAACCATGAAGGGCGTAAAGAGGCGCGAAGCGTATAGGGCCGGCGCTTGTCGCCGGGCCGTTGCGCGGCACATGGAAAAGTCACGAAAAAATATGAGCAGGTAGATGCCGGTGCGCCGCCGGTCGCTGCTGCGATCTCGTCGAGACGGATCGCCTGATAACCGCGACGGCCTGCCGACGAGCGGCGGCCCTACAGATGATGCGCGCTCTCCCCGTGATCGGAATTACGCGAAGACTTTTTCGCGCGGATCGATGAACGCCCAACAGGTGGCGCCGAGGAGGAAGAGAAGTCCGATGGTGGCGACGGGGGTGTTCCAATCGCCGGTGCGGGCGAGGAGCGCGGTAACAAGGGGCGGGCAGAAGAAGGAGCCGATCTGGCCGGCGGTATTCATCGCGGCACTGACGACGCCGACGTGCGCGCCGCCGATGTCGAGGCAGGTGCCCCATGTCGCGCCGAGCGTGAACATCGTCGCGGCGACGGCGATCGAGATGAGCGCGATGGCGGCGTAAGGATTGGGCACGAGCGTGGCGGAGATCATCGCGACGCCAGCGAGGAGATTGCCGCAACCCGCAACGACGGCGCGACCGGGGCGCAGGCCGAAGCGACGCGCCATGAAATCTGTGGCAGCGCCGCCGGTGAGATCGCCGACGACGGCAAAAATTAACGGGAGACCGCTGAAGAAACCGAGCGCGGCCGCCTCGAAGTGATGCTTTTCCTTCAGAAACGTCGGCAGCCACGTGATGCAAAAATAGAACGCGCAGCTATTCGGAACGTAGGAGAGACAGAGCGCGAGGGTGTTGCGATGCGTGAGGAGCCGGCGCCAGTAGGGCCAGCCGGCGGCGTGCGATTCCGCCGCAGCGGTGGTACGGCCGGCGGCGATGAGCGTGCGTTCGGCGTCGTTGACCGCGGGGTGTTGCTGCGGATCGTCGCGAAACCACACGTGCCAGACCGCAGCCCACACGAGCCCAAGCGAACCGAAGATCACAAACACGGCGCGCCAGCCGACTTGGCTGGCAAGAAACAGTGCGACCATGGGGGTGAGGCCGGCGGCGAGGTGGGCGCCGCTGAAGAAGATGCCCTGAACGCGTCCGCGTTGCGCCAGCGGCACCCAGTGCGAAAACGTGCGCGCAACGCAGGGCCATGCGCCGGCCTCACCGATGCCGAAGAGGAAACGCGTGATGACGAGCGAGAGGTGGCTGAAGGCGGCTGCTGTCGCCATCGTAAAGGCCGACCACCACAGCACGATGCGCGTGAGCACGCGACGTGTGCCCTGGCGGTCGGCCCACCACGCCGTGGGAATTTCGAAAATCGCGTACGACGCGGCGAAGGCACTGTAGACCCAACTCATCTCCTCCTTCGAGAGATGCAGATCGCGCATGATATCCGGCGCGAGGGCCGCGATGCACGCGCGGTCGAGGTAGGTGACCATCGCAAGGCCGAGGGCGAGACCGATCACGCCGTAGCGGACGCGGGTGGGGCGGGAGGAAGATGAGGCGACGGGTGAGGGGGTGCTCACGGCGGGGAGGATTGGGGGTTAAACGGAGTGTTTGGGCGTGAGGATGAAAGGAGCGAGGGGAATCGGCTGAGACTTAGAATCGGAGTGGGCCACAGAGGGCACGGAGAATGACGGAAGAGGACACGGAGGAAAGCCGGCGGCGGGCGAAATGGAAATTGGGCGAGGGCGAATTTGGTGAATGGTCGCTTTCACTTATTAAGGGAAAGTGGCATGTAAGTAAGTGGGCGAATTGAAATAGAGATCCGTCCGGCTTCCGTGGAGATCGATGAACGGCGTCTGCGGAACATGGACGCTCGTCATGATTTCTTGGATACAGAGCAACAGGGGCGTGGCGGGGCTTCTCCTGGATTCTTCGCTGCGCTCAGAAGGACAAGGGGTGGGTTCGGGGTATGCGGAGGGTTTTATGCTTCTTGGGCGTGCGAGAGTCCTGACGGCCCGCCCGGAGGTCGGGCCCTACCCCATGAGCTCTGTCTTTGGGCGGTGGGGTGGGTGGGCGTCCTTTTTCGTTTTGGCGGGTGGCGCCGGACTGCGGTGCGCTGGATGTGATGATCACGACCCTAATCCGGCGGACCGACAAGCAGCAGACCTTGTTGCTCCGAAACAAAGAAGGGCGGGCCTTTTGGGCCCGCCCTGGGGAACTCGAAGACTCTGCGGCAGGATGCCGCAGCCACTTTAGGGGGTGGCTTTTTACGCGGTGCGGATCTGGCGCTTGGCGGCGTCGTAGATTGTCTTCTTGCCGGTGTCGTAGCTCGTGACGGCCATGAGGACGGCGACGGCGTGTTGGTAGCCGGCGTCGATGTTGGCATTCGGCGTCTGGCCGGTGCGCAGGCACTGGAGCCAGTTGAGGAAGTGCTCGGGGTGCTCGATCGGCGGGACGTCGACCTTGCCGCGGACGGAGCCGTCGCGCTTGGGGCCGCCGTCGGCGCTGTAGGTGGGGGCGTTCCAGTTGTCGACAACGAGGGTACCTTTGTCGCCGTAGAATTTGCGCGAGCTGCCGGCGCCGTTGCCGAAGTTGTTCGAGCTCGTGACCATCATGCCCTCCGGGTACATCCAGGTGGCGACGACGTTGTCGGGCGTGGTGAACTTATTTTCGTCCTTCCAGTACGTCACGCCGCCGAGGCACACGCAGGACTCGGGCATCCCGCAGCCGGTGACATAGTGCATGAGGTCGAGGAAGTGCGCACCCCACTGCGGGACGGGGCCCTGGCAAAACTCGTAGTAGCCATACCACGCGGCGTAGCTCTTGGCGTCGAAGGGGCGGGCCTTGCGGTCGCCGAGGAATTCTTTCCAGTCGACGTCGGCCTCATTCACCACGCGGTCGGAGTAGTTGTACCAATAGGGCTTCATCGCGTTGCGCGTTTCGTCGACGCGGGTGATTTTGCCGATGAGGCCGTCCGCGACGACCTTGCGGGCGCCGACGATGCCTTTAAGGCTGCGAAGCTGCGTGCCGACTTGGATGACGCTGCCGGCGGCTTGCGCGGCCTTGGCGGCGTCGTAAGCGCGCACAAGCTTGTCCATCTCGGTGGCGAGGGGCTTCTCGACGTAGATGTGCTTGCGGGCCTTGGCAGCGGCCTCGAGGTGCGTGGTGTGGTGGAAATCGGGGGAGGCGATCATCACGGCGTCGATGCCGTCCATCGCGAGGAGGTCTTTGTAGGAGGTGAATTCCTTGGCGGGGCGGCCGAAGGCTTTCGTGATGATGGCGTTGGTCGAATCGCGGGAGGTCTTCCACGGGTCGGCGATGGCGACGACTTCGAAGTTGGTCTCCTTGACGTGCGGGAGGATGCCGTTTTGCAGGTGGGCGCCGCGGCCGCGGTCGCCGACGCCGATCTGCGCGATGCGGATGCGATCATTGGCGCCGATGGAGCGGGCGCGCTCGGCGGCAGTGAGGAAGCGCGGGGCGATGGCCGCGCCGGCGGCGATGGCCGCGGAGGTTTTCAGGAAACTGCGGCGTGGCAGCTCGGGTGCGGGCTGGGGGTTGGCGCCGGGGGTGGCGGAGACGAGGGTCGGAGAGGTGGTAGGTGTGGAGGACATGGTGAGGTGGGCGGAGATTGGTGGGGGGGAGGTGGGGTGGTGAGGTGGGACGCGGGGACGGGGAGAAGGAGGAGAAGACAGGTGACAGAAAGCAGCGGACAGGCGACAAGAGGCGGGGAGAAAGATTAAGAGAAAGAGGAAAGAGAAAGATTTAGACGGAGAGGATGGCGTCGAGTTTTTGGGAGATGGCTTCGAGGTAGGCTTGGTCGGTGAGGCCGTCGGCGCGCCATTGCTCGGCGATGAGCCAGCCGGTGTAATTCACGGAATCGAGGGCGGCTATGACGGCGGGCCAGTCGCTGTCGCCGGCCATGAGGTCGACCTTGAAGCCTTCGCGGAGGCCCTTGGTGTCGCGGAGTTTTTTGCTGAACTCCTTCACGTGGACCTTGGCGATGCGTGGGCCGAGCTCGCGGACCCACTGCTCGGGCCAGCCGGTGTTGACGACGTTGCCGACGTCGAAATGCCACTTGACCATCGGGCTCTTGAAGGAGTCGGCGAAGGCGACCGCCTCGCGCGGACTGAGGAGAAACCAGTTCCAGACATTCTCGATCGCGATGGCGACGCCGAGCTCCTCGGCGAGCGGGATGGCCTTCTTGATTTCCTCGGTGCAGCGCGTGTAGGCGTCGGTGTAGCTGACCTGTTTATTGACGACGGCGGGGACGAGGAGGACGGACGAAGCGCCGTAGGCCTTGGCGTCGCGGAGGCCCTGCTTGAGGCCGTCGAGGCCGAGCTGGCGATTGGCGGGGCTGGGGTCGGAGAGGGGATATTTCCAATGCGTGCCGATGCAGACGCTCGCGATCTGGAGGCCGGTGGCATCGCGCGCGGCGAGGACTTCCTTTTGGTCCATCCCGCTGACAGGCTCCACGCCGTCGAAGCCGGCGCCTTTGATGAGCTTGAATTTTTCGGTCACGCTCAATTGCTCGGCGGTCTTACCGCTGAGCATCTGCCACATGAAGCCTTTGGGATTTTTGCGCTTGGGCTTGGGGGAAGAGGAAGGAGTGGGGGAGGTGGCGGGCGTTTGCGCGGACGTGGCGGTGGCCGCGAAGGACGTGACCGTGGCGAGGGCGGCGGAGGAGCGGAGGAAGTCGCGGCGATTCATGGGGTGGGAAAGTGTGACGGTAGCGGTGGCGTTGCGGTAACGTAGGCTGCTCGGGACTAAGGGTGACGAAGCGGAATGATTAGTAACTGTCGTGACCGGGGCTGATCGTAACTGATCGGATACTAAGTGAAGACGCGGAAGAGAGCTAACACCCGCGGCGCGCGGAGGGGAATAGGAATTTTTAACCTAAATCGGGGGAGGGTGGGGAGCGCGCGGGGAAAGTGAGTCTTAAAGAAGACGAGCTTGGCGAAGCTGCGAATTCCAAACTTGGAATTTTTTCGAGCCGCAGACTTTTCCGCGGATGGCGCGGATGAGCGCGGATGCTCAATTGGAACGAGCCGGGTGAACCACGCATGAAGACAAATCGACACAAATGAAAACCCGTGGGAATTTTTTAACCGTAGATTACACGGATGGGCACGGATGGAGATCCAGCCGGACGGGAATGGATTCGAACCACGGAATTTATTAACTACGAAACACACGAAAGACACGAAAACGAGCAACGGATTTTTTAACAGGAAGGCCGGGAAGATCGGAAAAGTGCGGCGATGAGTGCGGTGAGAGCAAAGGGAATGCATCGGCACGGATTCGGAGGGCGAGAGAATGAAACGCGAGGGCAGTGGACGCGGCCGGCCGCTGCTGCGGGCCTCGGTGGGCAGAGGTCGTGATAGCCGCGACGGGCGTCGACGAGCGACGCCCCTGCAGCGGAGGTCCGATGCTTTCTTTCGATTCGCAAACTGTCGGGGCGTAAAGCCCCTCTCACAGCTCGGGCCAACGGAAAATTAGTCAAACCACTCGTCGTGGGGGTCGAAGGCGGGGATGGGGACGTTGAGGATTTTCATGCGGCCGATGGCGCGGTGGCGGCAGCCGGGCTTGATGAAGATGGAGGTGAGCGGCTTGACGGGGAAGCGCTCGCCGTCGAGCTCGATGAAGCCTTCGCCTTGCACTTCGAGGACAGTGTAGATCTCCGTCATCTTCTTGTGATAGTGCACGCGCGCATCGAGCTGGATGTCGACGACGTGGACGGTTGCGACCTGATTGTCCGGCGTGGCGAAGCTTCGGCTCGCCCAGCCGCAGGGACAGCGCACCGGCGGGACTTCGTCGAGCTGGCTGATCATGAAGTTTTTCTTCGCGGTGGTCGGCTCGGCGGTGGGGGCGGTGGCGGGAGGGGTCATGGCGAGGGAGGAGGTACGAGGGGGATTTTGCGCGGGGTCGCGCGGGAGTCAAAGGTTTGAGCGGGGTGCGCCCGCTAAAGACAGCGGGCGTGCATTCGTATCAATATTGTGAGGAGGCTCGACGTACGCATCAATTTGTCGCGTCAATCTTTCACTATGGCGAACCAATCTGCCGACGCTGACATCCATAAAATCATCGCGCTGGTGAAAGCGCGGTGTCCGGACGCGGTGATCGACCAATTGCAGGTCGTGCATCCCGGGGCGGATGACGATGGGCTGTGGTTTTTCGCCAAGCCTGGAGGCGTGCATCACGTCGCGATCGAGTCGACGTATGGCAATTGCCCTTTCATCGTCGAGAACACCCTAGACAATGACTGCCT
Source organism: Opitutaceae bacterium (assembly GCA_965227745.1). Lineage (GTDB taxonomy): Bacteria > Verrucomicrobiota > Verrucomicrobiia > Opitutales > Opitutaceae > GAS368. The sequence continues at coordinate 5,033,501 of OZ245769.1, forward strand.
CCACACTGACAGCATCGACCTCACGGTTGCGGCGGTGGTGGATTTTTACGAAAACAGGCTCTAGAGCAGATAAAATCCGTGTCCGCAAAAAAGCATAGAAGGCGCAAAAAATGAAGGCGCAGACTTCGAGATGCCGATTGGTGACGGTAGGCTTGTGAGATAGACCGACGCCCAACTGCGCCAGTCGGAGACTGGCGCTACCTCAGGCGGCGCGCTCGCTACGCGATCATCTGCTTAAGCACATTTCCGTGCACATCGGTGAGGCGGAAGTCGCGGCCTTGGAAACGGAAGGTGAGCTTCGTGTGATCGATGCCGAGGAGGTGGAGCATCGTGGCGTGGACGTCGTGGATGTGGGCGCGGTCGGAGATGGAGTTGAAGCCGAGCTCGTCGGTCTCGCCGATGGTCACGCCGGGCTTGGTGCCGCCGCCGGCGAACCACATGGTGAAGGCGTCGATGTGGTGGTTGCGGCCCGTGGTGTCGCGGTTTTCGCCCATGGGAGTGCGGCCGAATTCGCCGCCCCAGACGACGAGCGTGTCCTTGAGGAGGCCGCGGGCCTTGAGGTCCAGGATGAGCGCGGCCTGGCCTTGGTCGACCTCGTGGCAGCGCTTCTCGAAGTCGCCCTGAAGGTTTTCGCCGGGGCCGCCGTGGCTGTCCCAATTCGTGTGATAGAGCTGCACGAAACGCGTGCCGCGCTCGACGAGGCGGCGCGCGAGGAGGCAGTTGCGCGCAAAGGACGGCGTGTCTTTTTCGATGCCGTAGAGCTTCATCGTGGCCTCGCTCTCCTTGCTGAGATCGATGAGCTCGGGCGCGCTGGCCTGCATGCGGCTCGCCATCTCGTAGGAGGCGATGCGCGTGGTGATCTCGGGGTCGCCGGTCTCGACGGCGCGCGAGAGATTCAAATCGCGGATGGCGTCGATCGCCTGGCGCTGGCGCGTGGCGGTGATGCCCTCGGGATTGGTGAGGTTGAGGATCGGGTCTCCATTGCCGCGGAGCGGAACGCCTTGAAACGTCGTGGGAAGAAAACCGCTGCCCCAATTTACACCGCCACCGCGCGGACCGCGCGGGCCCGACTGAAGCACGACGAAGCCGGGCAATTCCTGCGACTCGCTGCCGAGGCCGTACGTGACCCATGCGCCCATGCTCGGGCGGCCGAACTGGCCCGAGCCGGTATTCATAAATAATTTCGCGGGCGCGTGATTGAAGAGCTCGGCGGCGCAGGATTTTACCAGCGTGATATCGTCGACGATCTTCGCGGTGTGCGGAAAGAGATCGGAGACCCACGCGCCGCTCTTGCCGTGCTGTTTAAATTCGCGACGCGTGCCGAGGAGCTTCACGCCGTGGCTCGAGTCCATAAAGGCGAAGCGCTTGCCCTCGATGAGCGATTGCGGGATGGGCTGGCCGTTGAGCTCGATGAGCTTCGGTTTGTAGTCGAAGAGTTCGAGCTGGCTCGGGCCGCCCGCCATGAAGAGGAAGATGACGTTCTTAGCCTTGGCCGGAAACATCGGCGCGTGCGGCGCCATGGGGTTGGGCAGCGCGCCTCCAGCGACGGGTTCGCCATCGGCGCCGAAGAGCTGGCTCCGACCGAACATCGAGGCGAGCGCGATGCCGCCGAGGCCCAGGCCACAGCGGCTCAGGAAGTGCCGGCGCGTGACGTGCGTGAGACGTTGGGCGGGATCGAGGGAGAAAGGCGACTGCATGGCGGAGAGGGGGACGGCGGCGGCGAAGACGCGGAGAGGGGGAGAAAGGGAGAGGATTTTGTGCGGCTGCGCCGCGGCGGGCTCGGAGGACTCTGCGGCTGGAAGCCGCAGTCACGTTTTTGCGGATGGGCGCTCGGAGGTGGCTTCAGGTTGTATTCGCGAGGTGCGTCTTTTCGGAGCGACTGGGGCGGTCACGCCGTCCGAGGTTTGCGCTTGGGGCGCATGCCTCGCGGGGTGAGGGCACCCCGCCCACAACTCAAGACAGCTTGGGTTCATTCGCGCGTGATGGTTTCGTCGAGGTTGAGGAGCACGCGGGCGAGCGTGGTCCAGGCTTCGCGGTCGGAGGCGGCGGGGTCGGTGGGGGTGGCGGTGCGGAGTTGGGTGAGGAGGGCGAGGAGGCGGTCGCGTTCTTTCGCGGTGGGCGCGCGCGAGGTGCAGAGGCGGAAGCCGTAGTCGAGACGCGCGGCGTCGGTGGGGCCGCCTTCTTTTAACACGCGGTCGGCGAGGGCGACGGCGAACTCGAAGAACTGGCGGTCGTTGAGGAGGGTGAGGGCTTGGAGCGGGGTATTGGAGCGCAGGCGGCGGGTGCAGGCGCTGAAGCCATCGGCGTCGTCGAAGACGGCGAGGGCGGGGTGGGGCGTGGCGCGCCAGTATTGGGTGTAGAGGCCGCGGCGGTACCGGTCGGGGCCGGTGCTGGTGTTCCACGGCTTCTTGGTCTGACCCAGGTTCATCACGCCGTCGGGCTGCGGGGGATTGACGGGCGGGCCGCCGAGTTTGTCGACGAGCAGGCCGCTCGCGGCGAGGCTGACATCGCGCACGATCTCGGCGTCGAGGCGCAGGCGGGATTGGCGGGCGAGGAGTTTGTTGACGGGATCGATGACGTGGAGATCGGGGCGCGTGTTGGACGACTGGCGATACGTGGCGGAGGTGACGATCAGGCGGTGCATGGCTTTCATGCTCCACTTCTGCGCGGTGAATTCCGTCGCGAGCCAGTCGAGCAACTCCGGGTGCGAGGCGGGCAAGCCCTGCGTGCCGAAATCGTTTTCCGTTTCGACGAGGCCGCGGCCGAAGTATTGCTGCCAGATGCGATTGATCATCACGCGGGCGGTGAGCGGGTGGTCGGGCTTGAAGAGCCAGCGGGCGAGGTCGAGGCGGTTGGGCCCCTCGGCGTCGATGGGCGGGAGGATCGCGGGCGTGCCGGGCTTCACGGGGTCGCCGGGGCGGGTGAAGTCGCCCTTGATGAAGATCACGCTGTCGCGCGGCTTCGGCAGCTCCTCCATGACGAGCGTGGTGACGGGGCGCGGGCGGTTGCCCTCGAGTTCGGAGAGGCGGCCGTTGATGGCTTTGAAATCGGAATCGTTGGTCGCGAAGTAGGCGTAGACGGCGCGGCGCTGGCGGAAGTCCTGTTTTTCCCACGGGATATCGATGGCGGCGCGGACGACGCCCTTCATCTTGCTGCGCTGCTCGGCGGAGAATTTGGCGATGTTGTCCTTGGCCTCGGCGGCGTGCTCGTTGAGGAACGTCTCGAGCGCGGCGCGGGCCTCGGCGACATCGGCGGGGCTGGCGGCGGCGCCCATGGTCTCGCCCTTGAACGTGAGGACGCCACCGGCGGGGACGCCGCCGTGGCCGTCGTTGACGCTATTATTAAAGACGGCGAAGAGCTGGTAGTACTCGCGCTGCTTGATGGGATCGAACTTGTGGTCGTGGCACTGCGCGCAGCCGACGGTGAGGCCGAGGAAGGCGGTGCCGAAGGTGGCGACGCGATCCATGACGGACTCGATGCGGAACTGCTCGGGGTCGATGCCGCCCTCTTGGTTGATCTGCGTATTGCGATTGAAACCGGTGGCGACCTTTTGATCGACGGTGGGATTGGGCAGGAGGTCGCCGCCGAGCTGCTCGATGACGAACTGATCGTAAGGCATATCGCGATTCATCGCGGCGACGACCCAGTCGCGGTATTTCCAAATCTGGCGTGCATTATCGAGCGAGTAGCCGCTGGAATCGGCGTAGCGCGCGACATCGAGCCACGGGCGCGCCCAACGCTCGCCATAGTGCGGCGAGGCGAGGAGGCGGGTGACGACGCGCTCGTAGGCGTCGGGCGATTTATCGGCGACGAAGGCCGCGACCTCGGCCGGGGTAGGCGGGAGGCCGATGAGATCGAGGCTGACTCGGCGGAGGAGGGTGACCTTATCGGCCTCGGGCGCGGGCTTGATTTTCTTTTCCTCGAGGCGCGCGAGGATGAAGGCGTCGATGGGATTGCGCGGCCAGTCGGCGAGGGAAACTTTCGGTAACTCGGGGCGGGTGGGGGCGACGAAGGCCCAGTGGACGGTCTTCTCGGGCTCCTCCTTGGCCGGGGCGATGGCGCCTTCGTTGATCCACGTGCGGATCAAGGCGATCTGCTCGGCGAGGAGCGCGGGCTTCTTGTACGGCATGCGCGAGATGTCGTCGTGCGTGCCGAGGATGGTTTTGAGGAGGAGGCTGTCGTCGGCCTTGCCGACGACGACGGAAGGGCCGTTGTCGCCGCCCTCGCGGAGGAAGGCGGCGGTGTCGGCGCGCATGCCGGACTTTTGTTGCGAGGAGCCGTGGCAGCGGTAGCAGTGCTGCGCGAGGATGGGCTTCACGTCATTCACGTAATCGACGGTCGCGGCGTGAGCGGACGCGAAGAGGGTGAGGGCGGCGACGGCGGCGAGTTTCCGCGAAAGCATGAGTGAAAGAGAAAATGACCTCCCGGGGTGAAGGAGAAAGAAAAATCGAGGTGGGCGTTGAACGCCTGACGCGCAAACGTTGCAGGTGAGGCGCGGGGACTGCAATGGGGGAAGGAGGTTTTGGTTGGGGCGCTGAGCCTGCCCTTCAGCCCTGATCCTAACCCTACCTCAGTGCGAATTGCGGTTTGGTTTGATACTTTCCGCGAAAGCCGAAATCACCTCCGTCCGCGGGCCGCGGGCGTCGACAAGCGACGCCCCTACACCGGCTCCCCTCCCTGCCCCTTACTCCAACCCTGATCTAACCCTATGAACATGAACCGACTTTTTTTGGTGCTGGTCGCGGCGGCGGCGATGGTGAGGGTGAGTAATTTAGAGGCGGTGGCGGCGGGGGCGCCGGCGCAGCGGCCGAATATTATTTTCATACTCGCGGATGATTTGGGGGCGGGGGACGTGCGGGCTTTTAACCCGCGGGGGAAGATCGCGACGCCCAATCTCGATGCGATGGCGGCGCGGGGAATGATGCTGACGGAGGCGCACTCCGCGTCGGCGGTGTGCACGCCGACGCGGTATAATATCCTGACGGGCCGCTACAACTGGCGCTCGACGCTGAAGAAAGGCGTGCTCGGCGGATTTAGCCCGCCCCTGATCGAGGAAGGGCGGCTGACGGTCGCGGAGTATTTGCGGCAGCATGGCTATTTCACGGCGGCGATCGGCAAGTGGCACTTGGGATTGGACTGGGCGCGGAAGGTCCCGGAGGCGGCGGCTGGGGCGGCGAAAACGGCGAAAGCGAAGGGTGCGGGTGCGACGAAGTCGGCGGGTGCGGAAAAAGCCGGCGACGCGAAGGCCGCTGTGGCAGCAGAGCCCGGTGAGGCTGGCGACAATGCGGGGGCGGATATTGATTTTACGAAGCCGTTTGGGCGGGGGCCGACGACGCTGGGTTTCGACGAATATTTCGGCATCAGTGCCTCGCTCGACATGCCGCCGTATACGTTTTTAGAAAAGGACCGCGTCGTGGTGTTGCCCGATCACAACGCGGCGCATCCCTGGGTGGGCATCGGCGGCGCGACGAAGAAGACGCGCAACGGCCCCACTGCGCCGGGCTTCACGATGGAGGCGGTGTTGCCCGCGCTGGAGCAGCGCGCGGTGGAGACGATCGCGCGACGCGCGCCGGAGGCGAAGGCGGGCAAGCCGTTCTTTATCTACCTGCCGCTCAATTCGCCCCACACGCCGCTGTCGCCGACGCCGGAGTGGAAGGGCAAGAGCGGGCTCAATGATTACGCGGATTTCGTGATGCACACGGACGCGGTGGTCGGGCAGATCTTCGCGGCGCTGGAGAAGAACGGCGTGGCGGACAACACACTTGTGGTTTTTACGAGCGACAATGGGTGCTCACCGGAGGCGGATTATCCGTTTCTGGCGTCGAAGCAGCACGACCCCAGCGCGGAGCGTCGCGGGTACAAGGCGGACATCTACGACGGCGGGCATCGCGTTCCGCTGATCGTGACGTGGCCGGGCCGCGTGGCGCCGAAGACGCGCAGCGAGGCGTTTGTGTGCCTCGGCGATTTCATGGCGACCTGCGCGGAAATCGTCGGCGACAAACTGCCGGCGAATGCGGGGGAGGACAGCATCAGTTTCCTCCCGTTGATTCTCGGGCAGCAAACAACGACGCGCGACACGCTCGTGCTGCACTCCATCGGCGGGAATTTCGGGATTCGGCAGGGGAATTGGAAACTGGAACTGTGCCCAGATTCGGGCGGGTGGAGTTTTCCGCGGCCGGGGAAGGACAAGACGGACGGATGGCCGAGGTTTCAATTATTCGATCTCGCGCAAGATCCCGGCGAGAAGACCAATGTGGTGGCGGAGAATCCCGAGGTGGTGCAACGGCTCGGCAAAGTGTTGAGCATGTACATCGCCGAGGGGCGGAGCACGCCGGGCGCGCCGCAGAAAAATGCGGCGGTGAAGAGCTGGCCGCAGATTGGGTGGATGGAGGAGTTTAAGTGAGGCGCTGACGGACGCGGGCTGACACCTCTGGCGAAATATCTGCGACACACGATCCCGGGGCTCGCGCTCGCGCGGACGTCGGGTGATGTGGTGGCGATATGGCCACCGCCGCTTCAACTCAGGACCGTCTCGCGGAACTTCGCCGGCGCGCCGCCGCGCAGGCGCCGGAAGGGTTGGCGCGCGACGAAGAATTCTGGCGGGACGTGCGGACCGATTACGAAAAATCGGAGGATTTCGTGCAGCTCGAATACGGATTTTATCATCCGTGCAATCGGGCGGTGCTGGCCGCCGAGATCGAGGCGATGCGGGTCGGCCAGCGGCGCGGCTCGCACTACAAGCGCAACGAGATGACGGCGGAGCGGGAGGCGGCGAGGGCGGACCTCGCGCGGCTCGCCGGCGCGAACCCCGAGGAAGTCGTGCTGACGCGCAACGCCACCGATGCGCTCAATATTATCCTCCACGGGCTGCCGCTCGAGGCGGGGGATGAAATCATGCATTCCGATCAGGATTACCCGAGCACGATGGAAGCCCTCGAGCAACGAGCGCAGCGCGACGGACTCTCGCTGCGGGCGGTGACACTCGGGCTCGATCCCGCGTCGGAGGAGGAAGTGGTGGCACGCTTCGCCGAGCGAATCACGCCGCAGACCCGGGTGCTGCTCATCACGCACGCGATTAATTTTTCCGGGCAGGTGCTGCCGCTGAAAAAACTCTGCGCGCTCGGGCGGGAGCGAGGCCTGCACGTGGTGGTGGATGCGGCGCACTCCTTTGCGCAGATCGATTTTTCGTGTGCGGACGTCGGGTGCGACTACCTCGCGGCGAGCTTGCACAAGTGGCTCGGCGCGCCGCTGGGCACGGGGCTGCTCTATGTGCGCCGTGAGCGCATTGCCAGGCTCGCGCCGCTCTATGGCGACACGCGGCTGGCGCGGACGGACGTCCGCAAACTCGAGCATTTCGGCAATACGCCGGACTCGGCGCATCGCGGTCTGCGCGAGGCGATCCGCTGGCACGAAGCGCTCGGCACGGCGGTGAAAGGGGCGCGGCTGCATTTCCTCCAGCGCCGCTGGACAGACCTAGCGCGCACCCTGCCGCGCGTGCGGGTGCTGACGCCGAGCCGGACGGCGCACCACGGGGCCATCGGGACCTTTTCGATCGAGGGGAGCGAACCGAAGAAGATCGTGGCTGAGTTGATGAACCGGCACGGCATTTTCACGAACGCCATAGCGCACCCGCTCATCACGGGAGTGCGGGTGACGCCGGGCGTGCCGACCTCGGTCGAGGAAATCGATCAGCTGGGGTCGGCTTTGAGCGAGCTCAGCGCGGGTTAGTGGTGGCTCGAGGAATTGGAAGCAGGCTGGGGCGAAAAGTTGGGCGGGGGTTTCGAGTGCTGGGTGCTGTCGGTGGGGACCGATTGCCGGTGAGGTTTTTGTGTTTGACCTCCCGGCGTCGCCCAGAGGTCGACGTCCACCTTGCGGAGTTCGGGCTTTGCGTGCGGAGAAATTAGCGCACACTGGGTGTTCTCTCTTTTTTCTTACCCATGCCGCGCACCCTTCTTTCTGCTGTTCCTGCACTCACGCTCGCCGATGGCGGGCAGTTTCCCTCGGTCGGTCTTGGCACGTGGAAACTGCCGAAGCCGCAGGCGGCGGGGTTGGTGACGGAGGCGATTCGCGCGGGCTATCGTCATCTCGATTGCGCGTGCGACTATGGCAACGAGGCCGAGGTCGGCGCGGGTTTCGCGGCGGCGCGCGCGGAGGGACTGGTGAGGCGCGACGACATGTGGGTGACTTCAAAGCTGTGGAATACTTATCACGAGCCGAAGCATGTGCGCGCGGCGTGCGAGCGGTCGCTGCGGGATTTGCAACTCGACGTGCTCGATTTGTATTTGGTGCATTTTCCCATCGCGCTGGCGTATGTGCCGTTTGACGTGCGGTATCCGCCGGAGTGGTTTCACGATCCGAAGGCGGCGAAGCCGGCGATGAAGCCGATCAACGTGCCGTATGCGGAGACGTGGGGCGCGATGGAGGAACTGCAGCGCGCGGGGCTCGTGAAGCGCATCGGCGTGTGTAACCTGAATATCTCCATGCTGCGCGAAGTGCTCGTGGGCTGCTCGATTCGGCCGCAGGTGCATCAGATTGAGCTGCATCCGTATTTGTCGCAGCCGCGTCAGTTGCGGTTTTGTGCGCAGGAGAAAATCGCGGTGACGGCGTTTTCGCCGTTTGGCGCGCCGTCGTATTTGCCGCTGGGGATGGCGAAGCCGGAGGAGAATTTACTGAACGATCCGGTGGTCACGGGCATCGCGGCGAAGCATCAGAAAACGGCGGCGCAGGTGGCGCTCCGCTGGGGCGTGCAGCGCGGGTGTGCGGTGATCCCGAAGACGCAGACGCCGGCGCGGTTTGCGGAGAACCTGGCGATTTTCGATTTCGCGCTAACCGAGGCGGAGATGAAGGCGATGGATGGGCTGGAGCGCGGGCGGCGCTTTAATGACCCGGGGCATTTCGGCGAGGTGGCGTTTAATACGTTTTTTCCGATTTTCGATTGAGGAAAAGAACGGCGGAGGAAAGTCGGGGGGAGTGGCTCACGAAATACACGAAACACACTAAACGGACGAAAAAGAATCAGGACCGAGAGTTGCCACGGAATAAACGGAAGAGAAACCATGTAAGTCGCGTAGGACGTGGCTGTGAGTGTGGATCGACTTGGAGGTTAAGCGCGAAGACGCGAAGGCGCTAAAGTCGGAGGAAAGGTGGGGGGTGGGGGAGTAGAGGTGGCAGGGAATGGGGTAGTGAGGGACGTGGGAGAAAACAGTTTTTAACCACGGATGGACACGGATGGACACGGATACGGATCAAGCTAGGTGCGGTGATCGCGGACCGGATGGAGTTGAGGGCTAAACGCGACGGCGCGAAGGTCGGAGCAAAGTTGGGGTGTGGGCAGGGGGTTGAGATAGAAGGTTTTTTAACCACGGATTTCGCGGATGGGCACGGATGGGACCCGATGCGAGCGAGCGGTTGGCGTTTGCGTGACGGAATGGAAAATTTTTGCGCGGGATGGGGTGTGATGGGGTGGCGGGGCTTGCTTCGGCGCGCGGCGGGGCGTCACGATGCGGGGACCCTGCTCTTCGACTATGACGATGCGTTTCTTTTTTGCCCTGCTCGCGGTGGTTTCGATTTCGGCGCTGCGCGCGGCGGAGAGTCCCTCGCCGCCGGTGAAGCTGGCGGTCGTCATCGCGGTGGACCAGATGCGGGCGGATTATCTGGTGCGGTTTCGGCCGTATTTTGGCGAGGGGGGCTTTAAGCGGTTGCTGGAGGGCGGGGCGGATTTTCAGGAGGCGCACTATCGGCATGCGATCACGCACACCGCGCCAGGGCATGCACTGATGTTGAGCGGCGTGCATGCGGATGTGCACGGGGTCGTGGGCAACGACTGGCTGGATCGCGCGACGTGGGAGGCGGTGAATAGCATGGAGGATGCGGCGTCGCCGCTCGTGGGCATCGATCCGGCGGAGATGGGACCGGTGGCGGCGGCGCGGCCGGACAAGACCGGGCGCTCGCTGAAGAATTTCAATGCGACGACGGTGGGCGACCAGTTGAAGCTGCGCTACGGCGACAAGATGAAAGTGATCGCGGTCTCGAACAAAGATCGCGGCGCGATGCTGCTCGGCGGGAAATATGCGGACGGCGCTTACTGGGATGAAAATGGAAAATTCATCACGTCGAAGGCGTATCGCGACACGCTTCCGGCGTGGGTGGAGGCGTTTAACGCCGAGCGGCGGTGCCACGCGATGTTTGGCAAGGTGTGGGACCGGCTGCGCGAGCCGGCGATCTACGACGCGGTGCAGGGGCCGGACGACGCGCCAGGAGAGTCGACCGACAATGGGCTCGGGCGGACCTTTCCGCGGAGGATCGACGGCGGAAAGCCGACGATCACGCCGGCGTTTTACCTGGCGTTCGACAACTCGCCGTTCAGCGCGGAATTTCTCGGGGAGTTTGCGCAGCGCGCGCTCGTGGAGGAAAAGCTCGGGAAGCACGCGGCGACGGACATGCTCTGCGTGAGCTTTTCGCAGGTGGATACGGCGGGGCATAGCTTCGGGCCGGACAGCCAGGAGGTGATGGATTCGATGCTGCGGCTGGACCGCGTGCTGGCGGCGCTGCTGGAGCGGATCGACCGCGAGGTGGGGCTAAAAAACTGCGTGGTCGCGCTCACGGCGGATCATGGAGCGCAGCCGATGCCGGAGCGGCTGAAGGCCATCGGCGCGCGGATGCCGACGGAGCGCGTGAAGGGCGCGGACCTGGATGTCGTCGTGAAGAAGGCGCTCGATGCGGCGTATGGCGAACTGGCCGACAAGGAGACGTGGTTCACGCGCGATAATTTCTCTTACATCATCCGCCCCGCGGCGCTGGCGGCGAAGAAGCTCACGGCGGTCGAGGTTGCAAAGGTGATCAAGGCGGGGCTTCTGAGCGCGACGGCGGTGGGAGAGGTTTATACGCGCGAGGAGATTCTCGCGGCGCCGGCGGAAGGGGAGTCGGTGCTCGCGATGGTGCGGCGGAGCTTTAACGACATCCGCGGGCGCGATGTGCAGTTCGTCCTCAAGCCCTACTACCTGATGCGTGCGACGGCAGGGACGACGCATGGCATGCCGTACGATTACGACACGCATGTCCCCATCGTGTTTTTCGGGCGCGGGGTGCCGCACGTCGTACGCACGGAGCGCGTGGGGGTCGACGATCTCGCGCCCACGCTGGCGGGCTTGCTGGGGATTCCGGCGCCGCCGCAGGCGATGGGAAAGCGGTTGTTGTGAACGCGAGGAGGGCGGGTGGGGAATGGCGAATAACGAATGACGAATAACGAAGGATGAACCGCGAAGGGCGCAAAGAGGCGCGAAGGCGGAGAGGTACTATTATGTTTTTTGGCGGAGGGGACCGGGTGTAAAGGCAGTGGTCACGGAGGACACAGAGGAGGCCCGGAGCGCACAGAGGAAGAGGCGGTGAGTCGGCGCGGGGGAGTGGCAGGGGGTGAAGTTTGGAACGCTGATCTCCGCTGGTTTTATTGAGGCGTGGGGGGATTTAAAGGCCTCGCTTGATCGGCGAGGCGCGCGCGGGTGGAAGCGCCATGGGTGTCGTGAGGCGTCGGGCGGAGATCGGAGCCATCCGGTAGCGAGCGAAGAGGTCGAATGAAGAGCGATTGGCTTGGGGGCATGGCCGGCGATCTCCGAGCGTCTTGGGCAGGAGATTACGATGACGTCGTGATTTTTGGGTTTCGCCCTCCCGACGGCGCCCGGAGGTCGCCGTCCACCCCAAACTCGGTGGAGACTGGCGCTACCGCTGGAGGCGCTTGACGATTTCGTCGACGTCGTAGACGCAGCCGCCCCAGGGGCCGCCGCTGGCGTTTTGGAGGGCGGCCCAGAGGCGGGTGTCGGCGGGGACGCGGGGGTCCATCGTGAGCTCGGGGTGGAGGGGGCGGGCGGAAAATTCGGCGGGGTCGACGTCGAGGATGTCGACCGAGCCCGCAAGGGTGCGGGTGTCGATGCGGACGCGGATGCGGTCGCCGTTGCGGACTTTGCCGAGGGGGCCGCCGGCCCAGGCTTCGGGGGAGACGTGGCCGACGCAGGCGCCGGTGGAGACACCGGAGAAGCGGCCATCGGTGACGAGGGCGATGCGTTTGCCTTCCTTCACGTATTTGAGGGCGGAGGTGATCTGGTAGGTCTCGGGCATGCCGATGCCGGGGCCGAGGCCGATGAGGATCATGGTGTCGCCGGCTTTGACGCTGCCGGACTTAAGCGCGGCGATGGCCTGGCCCTCGGTGGTGAAGACGCGCGCGGGGCCTTCGTGGAGATAGACGCCGTCGGCGCCGATGACATCGGGCGCGATGGCGGTGCTCTTCACGAGGGCGCCCTCGGGGGCGAGGTTGCCGCGGAGAAACGTGATCGTGCTGGTGAGGCCGCGCTCGCGGGCGCGCGTCGGCGACATGATGACGTCGTCGGGATCGATGCCATCGAGGGCGGTGAGTTTTTCGCGGAGGCGACGGCGGCGCTCGGAGGTTTCCCACCACGCGAGATTTTCGCCGAGGGTGCGGCCGGTGACGGTGCGGGCCTCGAGCTTGAGCAGGCCGGCGTCGCGGAGGTGGAGCATCACCTCGGGCACGCCGCCGGCGAGGAAGACCTGCACGGTGGCGTAGTGCTTCGGGCCGTTGGGCAGGACATCGACGAGGCGCGGGACGGAGCGATTGACGCGCGCCCAATCTTCGACGGTGGGGCGGGGGAGCCCGGCGGCGTGCGCGATGGCGGGGATGTGGAGCGTGAGATTGGTCGAGCCACCGAAGGCGGCGTGCACGACGAGGGCGTTGTGAATCGAATCGGCGGAGAGGAGGTCGCGCGTGGTGGTGCCCTGCTTTTCGAGCTCCATGAGCGCGAGGGCGGAGCGGCGCGCGAGGTCGCGCCAGATCTCCGCGCCGGAGGGCGCGAGTGCGCCGTGGGGGAGCGTGAGGCCGAGGGCTTCGGCGACGACCTGGCTCGTGGCGGCGGTGCCCATGAACTGGCAACCGCCGCCGGGAGAGCCGCAGGCTTTGCAACCCATCTCGGCGGCGTGCTCGAGGGAAATTTCATCGCGCGCGAAGCGGGTGGCGAGGGTCTGCACCTTGCCGGTGTCCTCGGCTTCCTCGGCGAGGAGCGTGACCCCGCCGGGGACGAGAATCGTCGGGAGATCGGGCGTGCCGGCGAGGGCGAGCAGCATGGCGGGCAGGCCTTTGTCGCAGGTGGCGACGCCGAGCACGCCGCGCCGCGTGGGGAGCGAGCGTATCAGGCGCCTGAATACAACGGCGGCGTCGTTGCGGTAGGCGAGGGAGTCGAGCATGCCGGCGGTGCCATTGGTGCGGCCGTCGCAGGGGTCGCTCACGTAACCGGCAAAGGGAATGGCTTTGTGCGCGGTGAAGGTGCGCGCGGCTTCCTCCATGAGCAGGCCGACTTCCCAGTGGCCGGTGTGGTAGCCGAGCGCAATGGGGGAGCCATCGGGCGCGCGGATGCCGCCTTGCGTGCTGAGAATGAGAAATTGTTTCCCGAGCATCGCCGCGGGCGACCAGCCCATGCCGGCGTTTTGGGTCATGCCAAAAAGATCGCCGCTGGCCATGCCGCGCAGGGTGTTGGCCTCGAGGGGGAGCGAGCCGGCGGGACCGGCGGCGGTGGTGCGCAGGGTGTAGATGGCGTCGCCAGGGGAGTCGAGGAGGGGGTCGGGGGTGGGCATGGGGATGAGAAAGACAATTCAGAGGGGGCCCACGAAACACACGAAACACACGAAAAAAATCAGAAACTGAAGTGGCCCACGGAACACACGGACTACACGGAATACGGAAGAATCAGACAGGGAAGAAGAGATGGAGTGGTGAGCAAACCGGAAGTGGTGGGGGCTGCTCGGGGGAGACGGGTTAAGCGCGAAGACGCGATGGCGCGAAGGTCGGAGCGAAGAAAGAAGGCCGTGGACTGAACGGAAACTAGACGGACGCGTCTAGGAGTTGCGGAGGCGGCGCATTAGCTCGGCGTGAGTGATCACTTTTGATTTACCGGCGCGATAGGAGGCGAGGCGTTGGCTGAGGATGGCGCGATGAGCGGCGGGCACGGGCGTTTTTTCCTCGTGCTCGACGGAGAGACAGAATGGGTCGGCGATTTCGAGTCGGCGCCTTTTCGAATGCTTGAGAAGGGTCGCGGAGAGACGGGAAGAGGGCATAGCTGGAGTGGAACTACGAGGGTGCTTTGATTTCTGCGGACCACTTCGTGACGATAGGCTGAAGCAGTAATTCCCATTCAGCACTTTCTTTCTGAATTCTGCTCTCCTTTAAGAGGCCTCTCTTCACGAGTTCTGTAAACAGCGACATCGCGCCAGAAAAAATTTCGCGAGCATTGGAATACGAAAATGCCACAAAACGCCATTCTGCGCCGGCTTCTATTGCGGAATGGTAGACCGGTGCCCGCAGATCTGAGGGTGGATGAACCGCCCGATCTCGAAATTGGTAGATAGCTAAAAGTACCCGCTCAACTTTAGCGCTTTGTTCGGGGTTCAGATTAAATACACGCCTAATCGTTTCTTTAACATGTGCCGGTCGGGCAGTTCCCTTTTTATTTTCCTTCAGCCTGGCCTTTTCTTCAGGAGTGAGTTTTGCGAGGTCTTTGATTGATGCGTAAAAAGCGTCTACTGCGGTCGCAGGTGCCATGATAGACTGCATGCCGTGTATAAATTCAATCTCAAGGTAACGACCTTTTGCCTCATCATTTTTTTCTGCATGGGCTCTAACAAGTTCGAGATGTGCGGCATGGCTGTCCCGCAAATGCTGTAAGGCGATCTCAAGCCAAATAGGAAAAAGAATGATACCTACCTCGAACTGAACAGAGCCTGCAAATTTTCCAGCGGCATCGATTCCAAATGTTAGTCCACCTGCAGGAATACTGAGTCGCATGCCCCTGCTAACAAAAACGCTCATGGTACTTGTATGTTGGGCTCTCTAGTGGGCTTGCCGTCGAGTTGGCGTAGCAGCCCCAGCGGGTTGGCGTTTTGGAGGGCGGGGGGGAGGAGGGGGTCGGGGAAGTTTTGGTAGCAGACGGGGCGGGCGAAGCGGAGGATGGCGGCGGTGCCGACGGAGGTGAAGCGGGCGTCGGTGGTGGCGGGGTAGGGGCCGCCGTGGTGCATGGCGTGGGTGACTTCGACGCCGGTGGGGAAGCCGTTGCAGAGGAGGCGGCCGGCGCGCGTGGAGAGCAGCGCGATGAGGTCGGCGGCGGCGGTGAGGTCGTCGGGCGTGCCGTGGAGCGTGGCGGTGAGCTGGCCGTCGAGGGCGGCGGCGAGGGTGCGGAGCTCGGCGGCGTCGCGGGCGGTGACGAGGAGGGTGAAGGGGCCGAAGAGTTCGTGGGCTAGGTCGGGGCGGGCGAGGAAGGTGGCGGCGCTGACGCGGGCGACGTGGGCGGCGGCGGGCGTGGTGGAGAGCCACTCGACGTCGCGGAGGTGGGCGAGGCCGCGGGCGAAGTTTTCCGCGATGCCGGGGTGCAGCATCGTCGCGGGGGCGACGGCGCGGGCGCGGGTTGCGAGGGTGTCGGCGAAGGCGGTCCACTCCGGGGCGGCGACGCCGAAGACGATCCCGGGCTTGGTGCAGAACTGGCCGACGCCGAGGGTGAAAGAGGCGGCGAGGCCCTCGGCGATGGACGCGCCGCGCTCTTGTAGTGCTTTTTCCAATACGAAGACGGGATTGAGGCTGCTCATCTCCGCGAAGACGGGGATGGGGCGGGGGCGCGTGGCGGCGGCATCGAAGAGGGCGCGACCGGCGCGCTCGGAGCCGGTGAAGGCGACGGCGGCGAGGAGCGGGTGGCGGACGAGGGCGAGGCTGACCTCGGGCGCGGCGCCGTGGACGAGCGAGAACACGCCGGGGGGGAGGCCGCAGGCGGCGACGGCGCGCGCGAGGGCGGTGGCGGCGAGTTCGCTGGTGGCGGGGTGCGCGGGGTGGGCCTTGGCGATGACGGGATTGCCGGCGGCGAGGGCGGACGCGGTGTCGCCCCCGGGGACGGAGAAGGCGAGAGGGAAATTGCTCGCGCCGAAGACGGCGACGGGGCCGAGGGGTTGGAGCACACGGCGGACGTCGGGGCGCGGGAGCGGCTGGCGCGACGGGAGGGCGGGGTCGATGCGGGCATCGACCCAGGAGCCTTCGCGGACGACGGAGGCGAAGAGGCGGAGCTGGCCGACGGTGCGGCCGCGTTCGCCTTCGAGGCGGGGGCGGGGGAGGTTGGTCTCGCGCTGGGCGGTTTCGATGAGGGGGTCGCCGAGGGCGAGGAGTTCCTCGGCGATTTTCTCGAGGAAGGCGGCGCGGGCGGCGGGGGTGAGCGCGGCGTAGGCGGGGGCGGCGTCGGCGGCGTTTGAGACGGCGGTGGAGATGTCAGCGAGGGTGGCGTCGGCGGGCATGGGGATCTAAAGTGGAATTAGGGTGAAGGGATTAAGCGCGAAGACGCAAAGGCGCGAAGGGAAAACCGCGAAGCTAGGCAGCTGAAGAAGACGGAGAGTGGCCCACGAAACACACTAGCTACACGAAAAGAAAAACGAGGTGGGACTAAACGCGAAGAGGCGACGGTGGTGCGGGGATTTTTGGCTGCGGATTACGCGGATGGGCACGGATACGGATGAAGGCTAACGGGCGAACCACGGAGTTTTTTAACCACGGATGGGCACAGATGAACACGGATACAGGGCTAGACCTGAATAGGATGGAAGCGTGAAGGCGCAAAGGCGCGAAGGGGAAACCGCGAAGCTAGGCAAGCGAAGGCAGACGGAGATTGGCCCACGGAAAACACGGATTACACGGAAAAAAGGCGACGGGAGGAACGGAGGAGGAACCACGAAATACACTAAATACACGAAAGGGAAATCAAGGCAGACGGAGGGTGGTCAACGGAGCACACGGATTACACGGAAAAGAAAACCGACGTAAGGAACAGAGGAGGAACCACGAAATATACTCACTAGACGAAAGCTGGAGGAGGGACGGATTTTTTTGCCGCGGATTACGCGGATGGGCGCGGATACGGATGAAGGCTGGATCGGATTTCTTAACCACGAATGGACACGAATGGACACGAATTCAAAACGAACGACCGGCGAAACCTTTTAGCCCGGATTACGCGGAGGGGCACAGAGACGGATGAAGACCGGATCGGATTTTTTTCACAGAGAGCACAGAGGAGTCACTGAGAACACGGAGACTACAAAATGAACGAGGAAGAAGAAATGACGGAGCACGGAATTTTTTAGCCCCAGATGGACACGGATGAAAACAGATACGGAATCAAACAAATGTAACCGCGACGTTCGCGAAAAGGCGCGAAGGTGGTAGTCGGGTTTCGCGTCTCTTCGGCGCTGTAACGATTTTTTAGTACAGGATGATGATGGAAAAATTGTTTTAGGCCGGGGCTTTTATCAGCGAAGATTGGCGCGGATTAGCGTTCCTCGTTTTTTTGGGAGTGCTATAGCACATAGTTCACGAGGGTGCCGACGGGGGCGAGGGTGATGCGGATTTCGTCGCCGGGCTGGAGGGTGAAGTTGTCGGGGGGGACGATGCCGGTGCCGGTCATGAGGAAGGCGCCGCGGGGGAAGCTGTTGTCGCGGTAAAGCCAGGCGGCGAGGGAGGGGAGGGGGCGCTTGATCTGGCCGAGGGTCGTCTCGCCGGAGAAGACCTTGGCGCCGGCGCGGTGGATCTCGATCGCGATGACGGCGGTGGCGGCGGGGAGTGTATCCGTAATTACGATACACGGCCCGAGGGCGGCGGAGCGGTCGTAGACTTTGGCCTGCGGGAGGTAGAGGGGGTTTTCGCCCTCGATGTCGCGCGAGCTCATGTCGTTGCCGAGAGTGTAGCCGAGGATTTCGCCGGCGTAGTTGATGGCGAGGGTGAGCTCGGGCTCGGGGACGTTCCATTTGGAATCGCCGCGGATGCGGACGCCGGTGCCGGGGGCGGCGACGCGGTGGGGCGTGGCTTTGAAGAAGATCTCGGGGCGGTCGGCTTCGTAGACTTTATCGTAGAAGGTGCCGCCGCCGGAGTCTTTGGACTCGGCCATGCGGGCGGTGCGGCTGCGGTAGTAGGTGACGCCGGCGGCCCAGACTTCTTGTCCGCCGATGGGCGCGAGGAGGGAGGCGGGTGCGGGGGCGGGGATGGGGGAGCCTTGGATGGACTCGAGCAGGAGCGAGATGGGATTGGCGGCGCAGAAGAGGGCGTCGAGGGTGAGCGACGTCGGCGCGGCGAAGTAGGTGCCGTCGTGGTCAATGACGAGTCCGGCGGGCGTGGCGAAAAGACGGAGCAAGGGGAGGTTGGGGCGGGACATGGTGGGGTAGGGGCGGGGATGGTCGGAAAGTGCGGAGAATTATCGCCGGAATGTCGGGATAAAGCGCGAAGTGGGAAAATGTCGGATAAAAAAGCGGAAATCGCGGTAATGACGTGATGAAGCCGGAGTGTGGAGAAATCGCGGAATGACGCGAACGGCGCGAATAGCGGATTAGGGCGCGTCGGTGGTCATGATCGGGCGGAGCTTACTTGCCTACTTAAGTCACCTGCTCGGATTGGCCGTCGAGGTACCCTTCACATGTTTGACGAAAATGGACCGCCTCGTTTGGGGCAACGCCAACCGCCGCGCTTCGGTGCGGTAGGGGCAGGGCCGGGCGCGGACAAATCAGAGGGGGCGCACGAGCAATTCCTCGATCACGGCGCGGGGCGGCAGCGAGACGGCGAGCCAGACGCAGGCGGCGACATCCTCGGGCTGCATCATCTTGGCGCGGGCTTCGGGCGGTGGCGGGACGGGGCGCTTGTTGAGGAGATCGGTGTCGATGTCGCCAGGGAAGATCGAGCAGGCGCGCAGGCCGTTGGGGCGCTCCTCGGCGTTGAGCGACTGGGCGAGGCCGGCGAGGCCGAACTTGGCGGCGACGTAAGCGACGCCGGCCTTGGGGCTGGCCTTGAGGCCGGCCTCGGAATTGATGAAGACAAACGTGCCGCTGCGCCGCGTGCGCATGGCCGGCAGCAAGGCGCGCACGCAGTGAAAGACCCCGTGGAGATTGCCGCCCATGAGCTCGCGATAACCCTCCAGCGAGAGCTCCGTCCAACTGCGGCGCGGGGTATTGGTGCCGGCGGCGTTGACGAATGCATCTACTTGGCCGAAGCGGGTTTCCACGGCGGAGATCATCTTGGCTGCGGCCTCGGCATCGCCGATATCGGCGGGAAAGACGGCGAGCTGTTTGCGGACCGCGGCGGGGGTGAGTTTCACGGTGGCGGCGAGCGCCTCGGCGCGGCGACCAACGAGAGCGACGCGCCAGCCCTCGGCGGCGAATTTCAAGACGACGGCCCGGCCGACGCCGCTGCCGGCGCCGGTGACCAACACAACGGGAGAAGGGGTAGGAGTGGGTTTCTTTTGCATCTGACTGGAGATAGAGCGAGCCGGGCTTTTCGGACGACGCGGTTAAAGCGAGTCAGGAGGATTTGGGGTTGGGAAGCCAGAAAGAGCGGGCCCGCCAACATTGATTCTCTAAATAGGAACTTTTTGCTATTCAGGGCGTCCTGCCTGCGCTCGATTTCGGAGTTTGAGGCGTATGTCTCACGGCTCCATCACCAAGCAAATGTCAGGAACAAGGCTTGCGCATCGAGGCAATTCTGTGTCTCGATGCCAGTAGTTCCCTTGATATTTACCCCGTATATTTTCGTAGAGAGTAATTTTTAAAGTTATCGAACACTCAAAACTCATGAAGAATAATTCGTCCGTCTCCCCTCAGGGAGCACAGGTAACTTGGTTGCGAGCAGCACGGCGTGTCCTCGCTTGCGGCGCGCTGTTGGTCGCGGGCGTGAGCTCGGCCATCGCACAACAATTTGCCACGAGCACCGTGGGAGGCAACGCGCCGACCAGCGCTTTGTCCGGCAATATCGACGGCACGGGTACGGGT
This sequence comes from Opitutaceae bacterium, assembly GCA_965227745.1. Lineage (GTDB taxonomy): Bacteria > Verrucomicrobiota > Verrucomicrobiia > Opitutales > Opitutaceae > GAS368. The sequence continues at coordinate 5,053,340 of OZ245769.1, forward strand.
GTGGGCGGCAGCCGTTTCAGCAATCCCCAAGGTATCGCGGTGGATACGGCGGCGGGATTTGTCTACATCGCGGATTCGAGCAATCACAAGATCCGCCGACTCACGATTTCGACCGGTGCGGTGGCGACGATTGCCGGTAGTGGTCTCGCGGGCTATAATAATGCCATCGGCGCCGCCGCCCAATTCAATACGCCCCAAGGCATCGCCTTGGAAGGCACGGGCAACACGGCTACGCTCTACGTGGCGGACACTTTCAATTACGTGATCCGCAAGATCACCCTCAGTGATAATAATGTCACGCTGTTCGCGGGTTCGCCCGGCAGCGCGGGCATCAATGCTACCTCGACTCCGGTCGCGACGGCGAAATTCGATGCCCCCCGCGGTGTCGCCGTGGTAGGTTCCAATCTCTACGTGGCCGATGCTGGCAACCACGCCATTCGCTTGATCTCGGGTGGTAATGTCACTGTCTTCGCCGGCAGCGACTCACGGGTCTCCGGTACGACCAGCGTACCGGTACGCTCGCGCGCTTTAACCATCCCTACGCGATCGCCTCGGATGGGACCAATCTCTACGTCGCCGATTACGACAATCACCTCATCCGCCAAGTCGTGATCTCGACCGGCGTGGTCACCACCATCGGTGGCACGGTCACGAGCGGAGCCGGCGTTTCCGGATCCACGGATGCCACGGGTACGAGTTCCTTGTTCAAGAATCCGGGCGGTATCGCCTACTCGAATGTCGGCGGCAGCACGCCGACTCTGTACATCGCCGATACGCTGAATCACACCATCCGCTCCTTTGTCCTCTCCTCCGGTGCGACGGCGACGATCTCCGGCACGGCGGGTTCCGCTCAGTTTGTTGACGGCATCGGCAATGCGGCCCGCTTGCAGGGTCCGGTAGGCATCGGCATCACGACCTCCGGCAGCGAAATCTACGTGGCGGATTCGAGCAATCACGCCATCCGCCGCGTTGCCCTCGCGTCTCAGCCGACCGTAACCACCCCGTTCATCGCGGGACCGATCGGCGTCGGTGGTAATGCGACGTTCACTATTCAGGTCACCGGCAATCCTGCGCCCACGATCACGTGGGAACGCCAGCCCGCTGGCGGCTCGACCTTCACCTCTGTCCCCAACTCCTCGCCGTTTACGGGTGTCGGCACTACGTCCCTCACCATCGGCAGCAGTGGCACGCAGGCGGCGAATAACGGCGACCAATACCGCGCCAAAGTCGCCAACGGCGTAGGCTCGGACCAGACTTCGACCGCCACCGCTCTTTCCGTGCAGGAGGCTCCCAAGATCACGAGCGCGTCCAGCGCGAGCTTCTCGGTCGGCACCACCGGCAATTTCACTTTCACCGCCACGGGTTCTCCGGCTCCGACGTGGAGCGTCGGTTCGGGCTCTCCTGGCTCGATCAACCCCACCACCGGCGTCTACACCTACACGGCGTCGAACAACTCCGGTTCGCCCTTCACCTTCATCGTGCAAGCCGGGAACGGCGTGAGCCCAGTGGCTCAGCAGACGTTTGTCCTTACGATTCAGAATGGCGCGACCATTTCGTCTCAGCCCACGGATGCCGGCACGGGAGTCGGTGGCAATGCGCAGTTCAGTGTCGTCGCGTCCGGTACGCCCAATACCTTTACGTACCAATGGCTTCGTAATCCGGGTGGCGTCGGCATTTTCTCGCAGATGAGCGACATCGGTGGCGTCTACTCGGGCACGAATGGCCCGACCCTGACGGTTATCAATGCCCAGCAGAACATGAACGGCGACCTCTTCCAAGTGGTCGTCGGTAATGGCATCGGCTCAACGGTCACGTCGAACTCCGTCAAACTGACGATCCAACAGGCCCCGCAGATCACGAGCCTCGCGAGCGCGACATTCCAGATCGGCGTGCTGAACACGTTCCAAATTCAGGCGACTGGCTCGCCGGCACCCACCTTCAGCGTTGGCTCTGGCTTCCCTGGCTCGCTCGATTCCAACACGGGCGTGATCAGCTACACCCCGGCTAACGACTCGGGTTCGCCCTTCACCTTCATCATCCAAGCGGCCAACGGCGTGAGCCCCGCCGCCCAGCAAACCTTTACGCTCACCGTGACGCCCACGGGTGCATTGCCGTCCTTCACGACTCAGCCCGGTAATGCCACCATCGCGATCGGTGCACCCGCTACCTTCACCGCTGTGGCGGCCGGTACGCCGACGCCTACCTATCAGTGGCAGCGCGAACCTTCCACGGGTGGTGGTTTTGTAAATATCACCGACGGCGGCGCCTACAGCGGCGCTACCACCGGCACGCTTTCGATCTCGGCCGTCAATACCGGCATGAACGGCGACCGCTACCAAGTCATCGCCAGCAACACGGTGAACAACAACCCGGCTTCGGCGACGAGTAATATCGCGACCCTCACCGTCAACGTCGGTACCATCATCTCGACGATTGCCGGTACGGTCGGCACCAGCGCGACGCTCGATGAGACCGGCCTCAAGGCCCAGTTTACCAATCCCTACGCGGTCGCGACGGATTCGAGCGTCGTCGGCAACGTCTACGTCGCCGATCCCACGGCTCACGTGATTCGCAAGATCACGACGGCGGGTGTCGTGACCACCATCGCGGGCAAGGTCGGCATCGCCGGCAATCTCGATGGTTCGGTGGCCGATGCGCGCTTCAATGGCCCGTCGGGTGTCGCCGTCGATTCCGGTGGTACCATTTACGTCGCTGACACGAACAATCACACGATTCGCGTCATCAGCCTGCTGAATGGCGTGCCTTCGAATGTGACGACCTTGGCCGGCACGGCTGGCAGCATTGGATCGACGGACTCGGCCAATGGCTCCGGTTCCTCGGCCCGCTTCAACTATCCTTTTGGCGTGGCCGTGGATTCTTTCGGCACGGTGTACGTGGCCGATACTTTCAATAACACGATTCGTAAGGTCACGCAGACTGGCGGTGTCACCACGATCGGTGGTGTGGCCGGATCGCGTGGCTCGGCCAACGGTGTCGTTCCGAATTCCCGCTTCGCGCTCCCGATCGGCGTAGCCGTCGATGCACAGGGTAGCGTCTACGTCGCCGACTCCGGCAATAACGTGATCCGTCGCATCAATCAGGGCGGCGAAGCCTCCACTTATGCCGGTTCGGTTGGCAATCCGGGCACGACCGATGGTGCTGCTCTCACCGCCGCTCGCTTCAGCTCCCCGAATAGCGTCGCCGTCGATAGCAACGGTGTCGTCTACGTCGCTGAGCCCACGGTCCATACGATCCGTCGCATTGCGCTCGCGAGCTTCGGCGTCGCGGGTGACGTCACCACGCTTGCCGGCAGCCCCGGTACGAGCGGCTCCGCCGATGGCGCAGGCAGCGCGGCCCGCTTCTTCCAGCCCAACGGCATTGCGGTCGATAGCTCTGGCAACGTCTATGTCGCAGACTCGCAGAATCGCACGATTCGCCGCAGCGGTGCAGTGACGGCCGCTTCGATCACGACGCAGCCTGCCAATACCTCGGTCGCCCCGGGTGGCACGGCCACCTTCACGGTCGCGGCGGTGGGTTCTCCTGCGCCGACGTCCTTCCAGTGGCAGCGCAAGCCAGCCGACGGCAGCACCGACTTCGTGAACCTCACGAACGACGGCACCTACAGCAATGTGACGACTGCGACCCTCACCATCACTGGTGTCCTCGCCTCGCAGAACAACGATCAGTTCCGCGTGATCGTTAGCAACTTCATCAGCCCCGAGGCGGTTTCCAACTCCGCCACGCTGAGCACGGTCGTTGCCTCCCCGGTCTTCACCAGCGCCGCGAGTGCGACGTTCAAGGCCACCCAGCTGGGCGCCTTTACGGTGGCTGCCACGGGTAACCCGACTCCGACCTACAGCCTCTCCAGCCAGCCGTCGTTCCTCTCGATCAACGCCACCACCGGTGTGATCAGCGGCACGCCTGCGGATACGGTGGGCTCGCCGTTCACGTTCACCGTCACGGCCAATAACGGTGTCGCGGTCACGCAGACCTTTACCCTCACCGTCACCCCGGCCATCGAGGCCCCGGCCATTACGGTCCAGCCTACCGGTGGCACGATCGCTCGCGGTCAGAACGCCAACTTCAGCGTCACCGCGACCGGCACCGATCTCACCTACCAGTGGAGCAAGGATGGCGTCGAAATCACCGGCGCGACTAATTCCACCCTCACCCTTACTGGCGTCCAGTATGCGAACGCGGGTAACTACACGGTGAAGGTCAACAACGTCCTCAACACCCCGGTCACGTCCGTGTCCGCGCCGTTGTTCGTGCTGACTCCCCCGACCATCACCACCCAGCCGCACTCTCAAGTCGCGCTGACCGGTTCGAATGTCACCTTCACGGTGGTGGCGACCGGTATTCCCGCGCCGACTTACAAGTGGCGTGCCAATGGTCTGGATATCGGTGGCCAGACGAATGCAACGCTGACGCTGACCAATGTCCAAGCGATCAACGCAGCTAACTACGATGTGATCGTCAGCAACGGCGTCGGTGGTGTCCTGAGCTCCCTTGCTCAGCTCACGGTGCAGTCCGCGGCGTCCGCGCCGGTTATCACGGCTTCGCCTGCGGCTCGTACGATTGTCGTCGGTTCGCAAACGGTGCTCTCCGTCGGTGTCAGCGCAGCCCCGGCTCCCACGTTCCAGTGGCGTAAGGGCGGCGTCAATATCTTGGGCGCCACCGGCCCGACCTACACCCTCACCAACGCACAACTCGGCGACTCGACCAACTATGACGTCGTCGTCACGAACTCCGCTGGCTCCGTCACCTCCGCCCCTGCCGCGGTTACGGTCGTGCGCCGCAGCTACGCCGGCTACTATTTCGGCGCGCTGGGCAATAACAATGGCAGCTTCGGCCTCTATGTCCGCGCCGATAACAGCGCCGTCTTCCTCGGCTACTTGACCGGCAGCTCCGTGGGTGTCCGCAGCACCGACCTCACGGTCAGTGACACGGGTTCCTTCAGCTTCCTGCAAGGCTCCGTGGCGGTCAGCGGCACCATCGCCGACAGCGGCGCTATCTCCGGCACCGTGATCGGTGGCGGTGGCAGCACGCTTATCGGCACTCGCACGAACGCGTTCGGTTCCTCGCTCGCGGCTTCTGGTTATTACCAAGGTGCAGCGACGAATACCTCCTCTGTCATCTCCGCCATCGTCAGCCCGACCGGATCGGGCTTCGTCCTGGTCCAAGCCACGGGCGCGGCCGACGGCGGTTCCGCTGCGATCGATAGCGCCAACCGCGTGACGGTCACGGGCTCGCGCCAAACAATCAATGCCACGATCGATCCCGCGACTTCTACCATTACCGCCACGGTCGCCTCCGGTTCGAGTTCAGTTTCGTTCTTTGGCGCTACCGACACCGTCATCGCCAACCAGCGCCTGTCGAACATCTCGACGCGCGCTCGCGTCGGTACGGGCGATAACGTCGCGATCGCTGGCTTCGTGGTCTCTGGCCAGGAATCCAAGCCGGTCCTCATTCGTGCCATCGGGCCTTCGCTGGCGACCTTTGCGGTTACGGGTGCAGTGGCCCAGCCGAAGCTTGAGCTCTTCCGTGGTAATGCCACCACGCCCTTCCTGACCAATACGGGTTGGACGACGGCCGGTAATACGGCGGCCATCGTCGCGGCCACGACTCAGGCCGGTGCCTTCCAGTTGGGCGCCACTTCGGCGGACTCGGTGATCTTCGCCACGCTCGCCCCCGGCTCCTACACGGCGGTTATCAGCAGCGCCAACGCAACGCCGGGTATTGCCCTCGCCGAGGTATACGATCTCTCTGCCGCTGCCGCCGGTCAGAAATTGTTCAACATCTCGACGCGCGCCAACACCGGCCTGACGGACAGCATCCTCACTGCGGGTATCTCGATCTCCGGCAGCGTGCCGAAGCGCCTGTTGATCCGTGGCGTGGGCCCGACCCTCACCGGTTTTGGTGTCGCAGGCGCGCTCGCTCAGCCCCAGATCACCCTGATTAAGGATGGCACCATCGTCGCGACTGCTTCTAATTGGAGCGTCTCGCCCGATGCTGCCGCGATCACGGCCGCCTCCGCCCAAGTGGGTGCCTTCACCCTCGGCGCCAACAGCGCCGATGCCGCGCTGATCATCAGCCTCGCCCCGGGTAACTACTCGGCGCAGCTGACCGGTGCCAACGGCACCACGGGCGTCGCGATCATCGAAGTCTACGAGCTCCCGTAATCGCGGGCTGATCCGCTTCCCTCTCGAGGCCCCGGGTGCAAACCCGGGGCCTTTTTTTTTGTGCGCGTGAGACGTGCGAGAATCGTCGCAGACCTCCGCCGTTGCCAAAAATTCTATCGCCTTAAGTCAATTCCGGGAAGCGCTCACCGAGTCGGCAGAGAATATCGTCGAGCTCGCCGCCCGTCTCCGTTGCGACTGCTCGTGCGATCGAGAAAAGTGTTTCGTCACTGCGCGCCTCGGGTCCGGCCAGCGCCAGGGCCTCGCCGGGGGTCAGTAGGCGACCTGCCTCGAGAGCGGCTTGGGCGCGCGCGATCGCAATCGGGATGCCGCGCCGACTCTCTTCGCTCAAGTGCGTGGAGCACTTATGGCCGGTGAAGTCCCGATGCCGATGTTCGTGGCTGTGGAGTTCCATCGGTGGGCAGGGTTGATCGTCTTCAACCTCTCTATCGGTTCGTTGCGAACCCGGCTTAAGCCCGATGGGGTGGGGGCCCTAAACCCGCTGTTATCGTACGATCTTCAGAACGCGATCATTGTAGCTGTCGGTGATGAACAAGGTGCCGTCGGCCTGCACCGCCACCCCGTGGGGTCGCGAAAGTTCACATTTCTCCGGCGCGCCGTCGACGCCCGCTTTGCCCTTTCGCCCGGTGCCAGCCACGCGGAGAATCTTTCCTGTGGCGGGCACGTACTTGCGCACGAGATTATTTTCCGCGTCGGCGATGATCACGTTGTCCTCGCGGTCGATGCAGATGTGCTTCGGTCCGTTCATCGTCGCGAGCGTCGCCTCGCCGCCATCGCCCGACGCGCCTTTTTTTCCGGCCACATTGACCACGGTGCGAATTTTTCCGTCCGGTGAGACCACGCGCAGCGCGTGCCCATTTCGCTCGAGGATGTAGACATTCCCCTGCCGGTCCGCCGCTACCGCGCGGGGATCCACCAGCGGGGACTCCTTGGCCACCGACCCATCGGCGGGTACGCCCTTTTCACCATTACCCGCGACTAGGCTCAGCTTACCGGTCGCTAGGTCCAGCACCTGGACGCGGCGGAGATCCGCGATGTAGAGGCGACTCCGCGCCGGATCGAGCGCGATGCAGTAGGGGCCCAACGCCTTGGCCTGTGCCGTCGGCACGCCGTAGCCCGGCAGGCTGGTCACCCGCCCGCTCGCTGGGTCGATTTTCCGGATCCGCCCATTCCAGGTATCGGCGACCAAGACATTGCCATCCGGTAAAACCGCCAAGTTGTGCGGCCCGTTAAACTGCGCCGCGAGCGCCGCCCCGCCGTCGCCCGTATCGCCGGCCGTCGGCTGGCCGGCGAGGTGCGTCAGAGTGCCCTTGTCGTCGACCCGCAGGAGCCGGTTGCCCGACGCCATCTCGATGATGAAAAGATTTCCGTGCCCATCGAAGTCCACGCCGAAGGGCTCCTTTAACCTGGCCTGCAGGGCGGGGCCGCCGGTCTTGTCCTCTGTCCCGCCGGCCACGAGCACGATCTTATCCGCCCGCAGCGCGGGGCTAAATGACAGCGCGAGCAGGCCGCACCACAGCGTCGATTTCAACGGGGAAGGAAGGTGCATGAGGGTGGGTATTTAATAGTTCCAAACGAGAGGCGAGTCCGTGCTCAGCGCGGCAGCAACAGGGGCTTCGCAAACTCCTCCTTCATGTCGTAGGGGAGCTGCCAGACCTTGTCACCGGCGCGATTGGTGAAGTACAAGTGTGACGGCGAAAACGCGTCGGGGTTGCCGTCCGCCCAGAATCCCGCGAAGTCCTCATGGGCATTTACCGGGCGGCGGACGTAGTTGTGGTTCAGCTTGCTGCCTGCGGTGGTAGCGAGCTGCTTGGTCCAGGTCTTGCCTTCGTCGCGGCTGATCCACTGCGCGACCTCGCCGCCGGCACCGATGGGCTGCGGGCCTTTCTCCGTCGGCGCGCTGATGCGCCACTCCTTGTCGCCGAGGTAGAGCGCACCGGTGGTGTAGTTGTGATTCATGCGCGTGACCTCGGTGAAAACCCATCCCGAGCCTGTCCAGTGGGCGATCGTCAGCCAGCGTGGATCACCCGGAGGTCCGGGCTTATAACTCGCGGCCGTCGTGTACAAAATCACGGGATGCCCGTCGCGGTCCAAATCGAGATCATGGATGTACACGAGCCGGCCTTCTGCCGCGTAGTCGCGCACCAGCGCGGCATTCTTGGGCGTCGTCACCGGAGTCGCCACCACCTCGCCTTGGATATTGCGCCACGTCCGTCCCACATCGTCCGTCTGCAAATAATACAGGTCGGTCCGTTTATCCACGTCGCCGCCCGGGTGGCGGTTAAACGCCGTGAACGCTTTCTTCCCGCGCTGGCCACTCGTCTGGTAGTGCCCGCCGATACCGGCCATTTTTTGATCCGGCGACCACGTCTTTCCATCCGGGCTCGTGCTCCAGTAGAGTTCGCGCACGCCGGTGTACTTCGTGAACAAATGCAGGAACCCCTCGCCCTCGATCCAGCGCGGCTGCGGGTAGGTGATCTCACGGGTCGAGACCAAGTCGAATTTCTCGATGTCGTACGGCTTCGCGCTGCGATAGATAAAGCCGGGCCGGGCCTTGGCCCGTCCGCTCACGAAGACCCAAAGATACCCCTGTGGATCGATCGCGAGACTCGGGTTGTCGTGCGGATCGTCCACACCGCCCTTGTCATGCACCACCACCGGCCGCGGGACGACGCCGCGCGTGTGATCGTAGTAAGAGATCATATCGAGCAGGTAGCGCTGGCCCTGCTTCGCGCCGCCATAGACGAAAAACGTTTTGTTCACCGCCGGGGCATAGATCGCCATCGGCACATGGTTTGCCGTGTAAGTGGCAAAACCCCCGGAATACTTGTCCCCAAACTCCTGCATCTGGCCGAGGGTGAACCAAATACCGCGATAGCCATCGTCTTGGCGCGTGATCGTAGGGGCTGTGGACGCCGGCGGGTTGGGCGCTTTGGCGGCCTTGGGTGCTTTGGGCTGCTGGGCCGCGGCTGGCTGCCCGGCTAGTATCAAGGTTGCGGCGAGCAGGAGCGGGCGGCAGAGATTTCGGACTGAGTTCAATCGCATGGCGCGGGGAGGGGGAGGGTTGAGTAACGAGATGACACCTAGGTTCGTCTATCGCGAGTAAGCATTGATTTCGCTCATTCCGTCGAAACTCAGCAGAAAGATTGTCCTCCTTTCGTGCGCTTGCACTGCGCCTCGCGACCCTCACGCTCATCCCGCCCCCTTTTTTACCCATGAGTTCTGCTGTCACTGCCGTTCCTCCGTCGGCTGGAAACAAACTTCTGCGCATCGTCGGCTGGACGCTCGTCTCGCTCACCGGTGCCGTCTGCGTTGGCGTCCTCGCGTGGTCGCGCGGCGAGCAGCTTAGCGCGCTCTGGATGGTCGTGGCCGCGCTCTGCACCTTCGCGGTCTCGTACCGCTTTCACTCCGCGTGGCTGATGGCGAAAGTCTTCACGCTCGACGAACTCCGCGCCACGCCCGCCGAGCAGCACAACGACGGCAAGGATTTCGTGAAGACGAACAAGTGGATCGTCTTCGGCCACCACTTCGCCGCCATCGCCGGCCCCGGCCCGCTCGTCGGCCCCGTGCTTGCCGCGCAGTTTGGTTATTTACCGGGCATGCTCTGGATGTTAATCGGCGCCACCCTCGGCGGCGCGGTCCACGATAGCATGATCATGTTTTGCTCGGTGCGCCGCGGCGGAAAATCCCTCGGCCAAATGGTCCGCGCCGAGGTCGGTCCCTTCGCCGGCATCGTGGCCCTCGTGAGCATCCTCGGCATCATGGTGATCCTCCTCGCCGTGCTCGCGCTCGTCGTGGTCAACGCCCTCGCCGAAAGTCCCTGGGGCCTCTTCACGATTCTCGCGACGATGCCGATCGCGGTCGCGATGGGCTTCGGCATGCGCGATGCCGGTCACAGCAGTGCCAAGCTCATCTGGATCAGTGCGGCCGGCCTCGTGGCCCTGCTCGCCGCCGTCTGGGGCGGACAATTTCTCCACGGCACCGGACTGGAAAGAATGCTCACGCTGAATGGCAAGGAGCTCGCCCTCGGCATCATGGTGTACGCCGTCATCGCCTCCGTGCTGCCGGTTTGGATGCTCCTCGCGCCGCGCGATTACCTCAGCACGTTCATGAAGGTCGGCACCGTCGTCGCGCTCGGCATCGCCATCGCCGTGCTCGCGCCGAAACTCCAGATGCCGGCGCTGACGAAGTTCATCGATGGCACCGGCCCTGTCTTTGCTGGCCCGGTCTTCCCGTTCTGTTTCATCACCATCGCCTGCGCCGCTGTCTCGGGCTTCCACTCGATCATCGCCTCTGGCACGACGCCCAAGCTGCTCGCGCGTGAGAATCACATCCGCGTCGTAGGCTACGGTGCGATGGTCACCGAAATGTGCGTCGGCATCATGGCCCTCATCGCCGCCTGCACGATGTCCCCTGGTGAATACTTCGCGATCAATATGAAAGGCGAGGCTGCCGCTGTTGTGGCCAAGGTCACCGCGCTCGGCTTCCCTGTGACGACCACAGAAATGGCGGCGCTCGCGGAGAGCGTTGGCGAAAAAACGATGGTAGGTCGCACCGGCGGCGCGCCGACCTTTGCCGTCGGCATGGCCCACATGTTTGCGGGTGCCTTTAACAGTAAGGCCGCCCTCGCGCTCTGGTATCACTTCGCAATCATGTTCGAGGCGCTCTTCATCCTCACCGCGATCGATGCGGGCACGCGCGTCGGTCGCTTCATCGTGCAAGATCTCCTCGGCCTCGTGTGGAAGCCGCTCGGCGAAACGCGCTCCGCCGTCGGCAACTTCGCCGGCAGCGTCTGCTTTGTCGCCGCGTGGGGCTGGTTCCTTTACCAGGGCGTGATCGATCCGCTCGGCGGCATCAATTCCCTCTGGCCCATCTTCGGCGTGGCCAACCAACTCCTCGCCGTGGTCGCCCTCTCGCTCGGCACCACCGTCCTCCTCAAGATGGGCCGTGCGCGCTATGCGTGGGTCACGGTCGCCCCGCTGCTCTGGCTCCTCGCGGTCACGAGTACGGCCGGCTACATGAAGATTTTCAGCCCCGCCCCGCTCGGCTTCCTCGCCCTCGCCAAGGTCAATGCCGACAAACTCGCCTCCGGCCAGGGCACGCCCGCCGAAATCAAGACGTGGCAGACGCTGATGGTGAACAACCAGATCGACGCTTTTGTTACCGGCGCGTTTTTGATTCTCGTCGCCCTTGTGGTCGCCGCCAATGCCCGCGTGTGGTACCAAATCCTCGTCGGCGGCAAAGCCCCCGTCCTCCGCGAAGACCCCTACGTCGCCATCCCCGAGGGCAGCAAAGCCTGAATCGTCCGCCACGCGTCGCCCTCGCATCCGTCTGGCACCTGTCTCCAGTCCCCTGTCTCTTGTTTTCTTCCCTCCGACCTTAGCGCCTTCGCGTCTTCGCGCTTAACCCCTTCCCCGTCCGTCTTCCCATGGGCTTCATCACCGCCGACCAGCTCCAGTCCAGCTACGATGTGATCGTGGTCGGCTCGGGCGCCGGCGGTGGGCAGTCGGCCTACACGCTCACCATGGCGGGTGTGAAGGTGCTCATGCTCGAGGCTGGTCGTAATTACGACCCGGTGAAGGAGACGCCGATGTTTCAGATCGATTCGCAGGCGCCACTTCGCGCCACCGCCACGCCCGACAAGCCGCTCGGCTTCTACGATTCCACGGTCGATGGCGGCTGGTCTGTGCCCGGCGAGCCGTTCACGAATGCCTCGACCGAATTCGGCCGGCAGTTCACGTGGTGGCGCGCCCGCATGCTCGGCGGTCGTACCAATCACTGGGGCCGCATCTCGCTCCGCAGCGGACCCTACGATTTCAAACCGTACAGCCGCGACGGCCTCGGCATCGACTGGCCGATCGGCTACGACGACGTCGCGCCCTACTACGACAAGGTCGAGATGCTCATCGGGGTCTACGGCTCCAATGAGGGGCTTGAGAATACGCCTAACTCCTCGCCCGGCGTCCTCCTCCCGCCGCCCAAGCCGCGCGCCGGTGAATTACTGACGCAGCAACGCGCGAAGAAACTCGGCCTGCCCGTCGTGCCGATTCACCGCGCCGTCCTCAGCGTGCAGCAGGATGCGGAAAAGCTTCCCGCCAAGCTCCACCCGAATAATCCCAAGGCCCAGCGCATCCTCGCCGAGGCTATGCGCGCCCGTGCCGCGTGTTTCTGGGCGACCTCCTGCGGTCGCGGCTGCTCCATCAAGGCCAATTACCAGTCGCCCACGGTTCACCTTCCTCCCGCCCTCGCCACGGGCAACCTCGACATCCTGTCCAACGCGATGGTGCGCGAGGTGATGATGGACGACAACGGCAAGGCCACCGGCATCGCCTTTATCGACAAGCCCACCGGCACCGAGCGAAAGATCAAAGCCCGCGTCGTCGTCCTCGCCGCCAGCTCCTGCGAGTCGGTCCGCATCCTCCTCAATTCCAAATCCGCGCGCTTTCCCGCGGGTCTCGCCAATTCCAGTGGCCTCGTCGGTAAGTACATTATGGATACGGTGGGCGGCGCGCTCGGCGGCCAGGTGCCGCTGCTCGAAAACCTCCCGCTCCATAACGAGGACGGCGCCGGCGGTAATCACGTTTACGTCCCTTGGTGGCTCTACAAGGAGCAGCACGCGGGGAAGCTGGATTTCACGCGCGGTTACCACATCGAGTTTGGCACCGGTCGGCATATGCCCGGCCTCGGCACTACGTCGGGCATCGACGATATCACGGGCGGCACCTACGGCCGACAGTACAAGGAGGATGCCCGCCGCTACTACGGCTCCTTCGTCAATTTCGCCGGCCGCGGCGAGATGATCCCCAACGAAAATTGCTTCTGCGAACTCGACCCCGCCGTGAAGGACAAGTGGGGCATCCCCGTCCTCCGCTTCCACTGGAAATGGTCCGACCACGAGCTGCGCCAGATCGCGCACCAACAAAAGACCTTCGCCGAACTGATCGAGGCCCTCGGCGGCAAAGTCCGCGAGCAGCCGCAAAAAGACCCGCTCCGCGCCATCCGCCCCGGCGGCAACGTGAAGCACGAAGTCGGCGGAGCCCTCATGGGCACCGACGCGAAAAAATCCGTCACCAATCAATTCGGCCAAACGTGGGACGTCAAAAACCTCATCCTCGCCGACGGCGCCCCCTTCTGCTCCAACGCCGATAAGAATCCCACGCTCACCATCATGGCCCTCGCGTGGCGCACGTGCGACCACCTCCTCGAGGAGATGGCGCGGGGGAATGTCTAAGCCAGAGCGTGCGGATTTGAACAGGAAGGGCGGGAAGAAGTGATCTGCCGAGCCCACGCGGTAGCGGCGAGCGCCAGCGAGCCGATGTCGTGCTGGTGGCTGCGAGCATAAGCGAGTGGTCAGGACGTACGTTTTCGCCACTCGCTCACGCTTGTAGGTTCGCTGGCCAAGCCCACGGAACCATAGTGAAGTGGGCTTGGCCAGTGAAGTGGGCGGCGGGTTGCAACCGCCGCCCACGGTTCGCCGAGAGGTCGAGCTCACGCTTGGGCCGCGGAGCCCGTCTGCGAGCAAGACCCCGGCGAACTACACTGGCAGCAACTCGAACGGTTGATGGCGCCAAGAGCGCGACTGACAAGCTGGAGCGACTGCCAATGAACAAAACGATATACTGCGGGGTGGATGTGTCCAAGCATCACTTGGATGTGGCTGGCCTCAAGCGGCCGATCAAAAACGAGGAGGCCGCGATTGGCGGGTGGCTGGCCACGCTGCCAGCGGACCTGCATCTGGTGTGTGAGGCGAGCGGCGGCTACGAGCAGCCGTTGCTGCGCGCGGCCTGGCAAACGGGCCGCAAGATCAGCGCGGTCATGCCGCGGCGGGTGCGAGCGTATGCGCAAAGCCGCGGCCAACTCGCCAAGACGGACCGCCTGGACTGCGCGCTCCTAAGTGCGTTTGGCACGGAGCGGCGGCCTTGCGCCAGTGTGCCACCCAATGCGGTGCGGCAGCGCTTGCGCGGCCTGCTGCGCGCCCGCGAGCATGTGCTGGCGGTGCAGTTGCTGGAGCAGAACTACCGGGAGCACCTGCCGGAGGAACCGGTGCTGCGCGAGCTGTCCGAGGCCCGGCTGCTGGTCTTGGCCGAGCAACTCAAAACCCTCGAACGCCAGATGGAAGCCTTGATTAAGGCGGACACCCCGACCTGCCGCGACATCGCCCGTCTGCGTCAGATCAAGGGCGTCGGCAAGGTCACCGCCTGGACCGTCTGGGCGGATCTGCCCGAGCTCGGTCAGCTCGAGCCTGGTCAGGCCGCGGCGCTTTGCGGCCTAGCCCCTTACTGTGACGACAGTGGTACTCGCAAGGGCCCTCGTCACATCCAGCACGGTCGCTCCACCCTGCGCCGCGTGCTTTACATGGCGGCGCTCAGCGCGAGTCGCCACAACCCCGTGCTCCACCCGGTTTATGCCCGCCTTCGCGCCCGTGGTAAACCGGCCAAGGTTGCTCTCATCGCCATCGCCCGTCGGCTCATCGAGGTCCTCAATCTTTTGCTCAAAGACCCTCACTTTTTGCTAGCTTCCTGACACGGTTGCTCTCAGCTACCGGTCGTCGATGTTCCGGCTCGCTGGCGCTCGCCGCTACGCGAGGCGTGCAGCCCAGCCTTTCTTTCCGATCTTCCCGGCCTTCCTGTTCAAGTCCGATTATTCTGCTGCGCGCTTATCTTCTTAATCCCCGCTCGAATCTCCCGGTCGTGCTGCGTCAAATAATGATTCAGCCAAAACACATACGCCTTCGGCTTCCGCGCGGCGTCTTGTTTGAGCGCGTCGAAACTCTCCAGCGACACCGCTGCTACTTCGTCGGGATTGAGCTTTAAGCCTTCCGGCAACGCCCCGAAATACACATACACGATTTCATTTTCCGTGAGCCCGTTGCCGAACTCCGCGTGGTAATGCGTGCGGAAGCCAAAGCGCAGCTTCGTCGTCGCCCCCAGTTCCTCGCCAAGCCTCCGCTCTGCGGCCTGCCGCGTCGTCTCGCCTGGTCGGGGATGCCCGCAGCAAGAGTTGGCCCACAGCCCCCCGGAGTGGTACTTCGTGCGCGCCCGCTGCTGCAGCAGCACGCGGCCATCGGGCGCGACGAGAAAAATGGAAAACGCCCGGTGGAGCAGCCCTGCCTCGTGCACGGCGAGTTTCTCGCCGCGGCCGATGGCGCGGTTTTGCTCGTTCACCAAAATCAGCTCTTCTCGCATGGGCGTGGGTTTTGCCGAGCGACGTCGGCGTGTGCTGAACGGTGCGCGACTTCGCCCGCCTGCCAAGCCGTTTGCGCGCAGGCCGTGTCATCTCCGCGCCGCACCGTATCCGCCGGCACCCGGCGCGCGTCTGTCCGGTTGATTCCCCGGAGGTGCTGGTTTACTTTGACCTGCCCTCCCTAATCTGGCTTTTCACCTCTTCCTCGTCATGCCCACGACTCGCCCCAAACGCTCCCCGGGCCGGCTGCCCGCCAACCTCGTGCCCCGGGCATTGGTCGATAATAGTTTTGTCCCCGTGCGCGCGAAGTTGATCGAGGTCGCCGCCTTCCTCGACCGCGTGGAACGCTATGGTGCCGCCGATGATTACCGCTGCGAGGCCCTGCGCTCCGCCGCCAAGCTCCTCGTGGACGGCAAACCCGCCCGCGCCCGCCGCATCCTCGAAAGCCTGAGCGATCCAACGACTATTCCCGACGAGGTCTCGACCGGCAAAGCCGCTTACGGCGCATGGCAAAAACCCACGACGCAGAAAGCGGCTGCGAAGAAAAAGTCCGTCAAATAACTTCCTACTCCATGCGCTACATCGAGCCCCACGGCCACATGGTGAGCCGCACCACCGACGACTATCAGGCGATGGTCACGGCCGGTTGCGCCGCAGTCTGCGAACCCGCTTTCTGGGCCGGCTACGACCGCAGCTCGGTCGACGGCTTCCGTGATTATTTCCGCCAGCTCACGGAGTACGAGCCCGCCCGCGCCGCCAAGTTTCTCCTCCCGCATTTCTGCTGGCTCTGCATCAATCCCAAGGAGTCCGAAGACCTCGCGCTCGCCGCGGATGTGCTTTCGCTGATCCCTGAGTTTCTCTCGAAGCCCAATGTCCTCGGCATCGGCGAGATCGGTCTCAATCGCAACACCCGCAACGAGCTCAAGGTCCTCGAGCAGCACGTCGAACTCGCGGTCCATCACGACCAACTCATTCTCGTCCACACCCCGCACCTCGAGGACAAGCTCAAGGGCACGCGCCTCATCGTCGATCTGCTTCGCTCGCACAAGGGTGTGAAGCCCGGTCGCGTCATCATCGACCACGTCGAGGAGCACACCGTCGAGCACGTCCTCGACCAGGGTTTCTGGGCCGGCATCACCCTCTACCCCGATTCCAAATCTTCGCCGCCGCGCGCGGTCGACATGCTGGAGATCGCCGGGCACGAACGCATTTGGCTCAACTCCGCCTGCGACTGGGGCGTGAGCGATCCCCTCGCCGTGCCGAAGACCGCCTTCGAAATGCGCCGCCGCGGCTACACCGCCGACTTCGTCGATCAGGTCCTCTACCAAAATCCGGTGCGCTTCCTCTCGCAGTGCCCGAATTTCAAACTCTGATTTTTGAATTTCGGAATGGGATACAGAGAGCACAGAGGGACCGAGCCGAGGACACAGAGCATTTTCGTGGTAGCGCATTTAAATGAAGGGTCCCTTGCTTGTCATTCTGAGCGCAGCGAAGAATCCAATCGGGCATGCGCTTCCATTGCAGGCCGCGTAACTCCTGCTGGATTCTTCGCTGCGCTCAGAATGACAAAGCTGTTTCGAGTGCGATCGCGTTGGCTCGCCACTCTGTGCCCTCTGTGACTCTGCCTTGAATCCCTCCGCATGAAGCTCTCCCACGGCCTCCACCTCGCCTACTGCACCAACGTCCATCGCGGCGAGACGTGGGCGCAGACGTTCGATACGCTCGTGAAGCACACGCTCATCGTGCGCCAGCGCGTTGCCCCCGGCCAGCCCTACGCCATCGGCCTTCGCCTCGGCCAGCGCGCCGCCGAAGAGCTCTCGCAACCCGCCGCACTCACCGCCTTCCGCCTCTGGCTCGACGCGCACGACTGCTACGTTTTCACGATCAACGGGTTTCCCTACGGCAGCTTCCACGGCACGCGCGTGAAGGAGCAGGTCTACGCGCCCGACTGGTCCACCCCCGAGCGCCTCGCGTACACGCAGCGACTCTTCGATCTTATCGCGCAGCTCGTCCCGGCGGATATCGCCGGCAGCGTCAGCACCGTCCCAGGTTCGTTCAAACCCTGGACCGCCGGCGACCCGGCGCGCCGCGCCGCGATCTTCCGCAACGTCTCCGCCATCGGGCGCTACATCGCCGACCTCTCCGCCAAAACGGGCCGCGACCTCCACCTCGGTCTTGAGCCGGAGCCCTGCTGTTATTTCGAAACCTCCGCCGAGACCGTCGAGTTTTTCGACGGCTGGCGTGCGAGCGATTCCCGCGTCGAGGCCGACGGCCTCCTCCAGCGAGTCGGCGTCAATTACGACTGCTGCCACCTCGGCGTTGAGTTCGAGTCCGCACCCGCCGCGCTTGATCGCCTCGTGGCCGCCGGCCTGCGCCTCAGCAAGATCCACCTCAGCTCCGCCCTCCGCGTGAAGCCCGACGCCGCCGGCCGCGCTGCGCTCGCCGCCTTCGTCGAGCCCACCTACCTGCATCAAGTCGTCGTCGGCCACGGCCACACCGTCCGCCGCCGCTATGTCGATCTGCCTGACGCCCTCGCGGACACCACGCCCTCGCTGCCCGACGACGAATGGCGCGTGCATTTTCACCTGCCGCTCCACGCCGCCCCCGGCGCGCCCTTTAGCGATACCCGCGACCACCTCCTCGGCGCGCTCGATTGGATGAAGGTCCATCCCACCGCCTGTTCGCACGTCGAGATGGAAACGTACACGTGGGAAGTCCTCCCGCCCGCATTGCGCCTCGGCATCGAGGATCAGCTCGTGCGCGAGTACGCCTGGACGCTCCACGCGCTCGCCAATCGCGGCCTCGCCGATCCGACCGTGGCCGCCCGTCTCTCCCCTGAGGAGTGCGCCTGATGTCCGCGGCGATCGCCAACACTCGCAGCCCGTTTCTGCTCTGGCTCGATCTGGCCCGCGCGGGAAATTTCCCCTCGGTGTGGAGCAATGTCCTCGCCGCGCTCCTCCTCTCCGCGCCCATTCCCACGGCTTGGCCGCTGCCCGGCGTACTCGCGCTCGCCCTCCTTGCTGGCAGCCTCGCCTACGCCGGCGGCACCACGCTCAACGACGTCTTCGACGCCGGCTTTGATCGCCAGCGCCGCCCCGAGCGCGCCATCCCGCGCGGCCTGATCTCCCGCACCACCGCCGGCTGGGTCGGCGGCCTTCAACTTGCGCTCGGCCTCGGCCTCCTCGTTTACCTGGGCGGTTCGCCGTTTGCTGCCGCGGGCCTCGGCGCGTGCATCCTCCTCTACGACTGGCTGCACAAACGCTGGACCGGCTCCGTCCTCCTCATGGCCGGCTGCCGCGTGATGCTCGGCCTCACTCTCGCCACGCTCCCCGGCCACACCATCACCCGCGCCGTTATCATTTGGGTCAGCGCCCTCTGCGTCTACATCGTCGTCCTCAGCCTCCTCGCCCGCCGCGAGTACCATCCCGGCGCCCCCGCCGAGAAGCTCGGCAAGATCGTCCGCAAGATGCTCGCCTTTATCCCCTTCATCGACGCCGCCACCCTCCTCGCGCTCGGCGCCTGGCTCCCCGCTCTCTGCTGCGCGTTCGCTGTTCCGCTCGGCAAGTGGGCGCAGAAGAAGGCGGCTTCGAGTTGAGCGAACAGCGAACGACAGAGGTTGAAAACCATTCGGTCTTGGCCACACTGCGCCGATGCCTATCACGCCCGACCAAATTGTCGAAGAGACCAGCCAGTGGCCGGCGGACAAAGTGTCGGAGTTAGTTGATCGCATCATGCTCGCTAAGCACGGCGGTCTCTCGCCTGAGGTCGATGCCGCTTGGCGACCAGTCGTCTCGCGGCGCGTGGCGGAAATTCGCAGTGGCAAAGTGCAGGGAGTTTCTGGTGATCAAGTGGCCGCTCGTATCCGCCAAATTGTTGGTCGGTGAAGCCGCATCGTTTCCACCCCGAGGCGGACGAGGAATACGCCGACGCGGCAATTTATTACGCGGGAGTCAGTCCTGAACTAGGCGGGCGATTCTACGATGAGATCGAGCGCGTGATTAGCGAGGTATGCGCTGCGCCTGGGCTTTGGCGAAAGATCGATGCAGATGTGCGACGGCATCTGGCCGACAAGTTTCCTTTTGCTGTGCTCTACCTCGATGAGCCGGATCAAGTGTGGATCGTCGCGATCATGCCGTTGAAGCGCGACCCCGACTATTGGCGTCACCGGTTGAACGAATAGATTTTCATTCGCGAAAGCATCCTTGCTGTTGCCCCTTCGATACGGGCAAATCTCTTGTGTCCATGGCCGAGTCCCCTTCCCAGAGCCTTTCTTTCCCCATCACGCTCCAGCACGAGCACCGGTTGTTTTTCACGCGCGACGTTTTCGCTCCTGAAAACCTCACCCTCGCGCAGGTGCTCACGCCGCGGGAGGCGGGAGAGAAAAAAGTCCGCGCCCTCGTCTTCTGGGACGCCGGTCTCGATAAGGCCTTCCCCGGCTTCGCGGCTAAGATCACCGCATGGTTCGCCGCGCGCGGCGACACCCTCGCACTCGCGGCCGCGCCCGTCGCGCTCGCCGGTGGCGAGCAGGTGAAAAATGATTTCTCCCAGCTCGAGCGCATCTGGCAGGCCGTCTCCGACTCCGGCCTCTGCCGCCATTCTTACATCCTCGCCATCGGCGGCGGCGCCGTGCTCGACCTTGTCGGCTTCGCCGCGGCCACCGCGCACCGCGGCATCCCGCTCGTGCGCCTCCCCACCACGAGCCTTAGCCAAGGCGATGGCGGCGTGGGCGTGAAGAGCGGCGTAAATTTCTTCGGCAAAAAAAACTGGCTCGGCGCCTTCGGCGTCCCGCACGCCATCGTCAACGACCTCGCCGTGCTCCACGGCCTCCCGCCGCGTGATCGCCGCGCGGGCCTGATCGAAGCCGTGAAAGTCGCGCTCATCCGTGATGCGGAGTTTTTCGAGTTCATCGCTGCGCGCGTGCCGCAACTCGCGCAGTTTGAGCCCGAGGCTTACGAGGCCGTGATTCGCGAAAGTGCGCGCCAGCACATGGAGCACATCGCGACCGCGGGCGACCCCTTCGAGCGCGGCTCCGCGCGCCCCCTCGATTTCGGCCACTGGGCCGCGCACAAGCTCGAGCAGCTTTCCGAGTTTCGCGTCAGTCACGGCGAGGCCGTCGCCGTCGGCATGGCCATCGATCTCATCTACGCGCGCCGCACCGGCCTCCTCCCCGAAGTCCACGCCGAGCGTATCCTCAGTGTCATTCAAGGCCTTGGCTTCGAACTCTTCGCCCCCGTCAAAGAAATCCGGGGCCCGCAAGGCCGGCAGGACATGCTCGATGGCCTCGAGGAATTCCGCGAACACCTCGGCGGCCGCCTTTCCATCCCCATGATCCGCGCCCCCGGCGTGCGTCTTGAGATCCACGAAATGGACGGTGCGGTGGTGAAGGCCGCGTTCGACGAACTCCGTGAGCGTTATGGCTGATTGCTGATATGGAGCTAAGAGCTGAGAGCTTAGAGCTGAGAGCCAAGCGCCCGACACGGCGTATCGGTTGCCTCCTCGCGCATCACAACGGAAGTTTGTCCGTGCTCCGTCAATCTGGCTCTAGACTCTCAGCTCTAGGCTCTCAGCTTTCCGCCCGATGACCCGCACCGCGATCATCAATGTCGTCGGCCTCACGCCCCGTATCCTTGGACCGGATACGCCGCGGCTGAGCGCGCTCGCGCAGGTCGGCGGCTTGATCAAGGTGAAGCCCGTGCTGCCTGCGGTCACCTGCACGGCGCAGAGCACTTACCTTACGGGCCGACCGCCGGCGGGTCATGGCTGTGTCGCGAATGGCTGGTACGAACGCACGCTCGCCGAGCATCAGTTTTGGAAACAATCTAATCATGTCGTGCAGGGTCCCAAGCTCTGGGAGACGCTGCGCGAGCGGCGCCCGGGCTTTACCTGCGCGAAGCTGTTTTGGTGGTACAATATGTACGCGAGTGCTGATTGGTCGATCACGCCGCGCCCGATGTACCCGGCCGATGGACGCAAGGTCTTCGATGTCTACACGCATCCGATGGCGATGCGCGACGAGATCAAAAAGGATCTCGGCCCGTTTCCCTTTCCCTCTTTTTGGGGCCCGATGGCGGGCATCGCGTCGTCGGAATGGATTGCGAAATCTGCCGAGTGGGTCGAGGAGCGCCACAAGCCCGACCTCTCGCTCGTTTATCTTCCGCACCTCGATTATAATCTCCAACGCCTTGGCCCCGATGATCCGCGCCTCGCGGCCGATTACCGTGAGATCGACCGTGTCGCCGGCGGGCTGATCGATTTCTACGCGCAGCGCGGCGTGCGCTCCATCGTGCTCTCCGAGTACGGGATCACTACGGTGCGTCGCTCCATCGCGTTGAATCGCATCTTCCGCGCGCGGGGCTGGATCACGATCAAAGACGAACTCGGCCTCGAACTCATGGATTGCGGTGCGAGCAAGGCCTTCGCCATCGCCGACCATCAGGTCGCCCACATCTACGTGAATGACCCCAGCCTCCTCGCGGAGGTGCGCTCGGCCGTCGAGGGGGTCGAGGGTGTCGCCCGTGTGCTCGACGCCGCGGGCCAGCGCGCCGCCGGGCTCGACCACGCGCGCTCGGGCGATCTCGTGGCCTTTTCCGCCGAGGACGCGTGGTTCACCTACTACTACTGGGACGACGACGCCAAGGCCCCCGATTTCGCGCGCTGCGTCGATATCCACCGCAAGTACGGCTACGACCCGGTCGAACTCTTCGTGGATCCCGCGCTCGCTCTCCCCAAGCTGAAAGTCGCCGGTAAACTCCTACGCAAGGCCCTCGGCTTTCGCATGCTCATGGACGTCATCCCGCTCGACCCTTCCTTGGTCAAGGGCTCTCACGGCACCTGCCCGGCCGACTCCAACGAGTGGCCCGTCCTCATCGGTACAGGCAGCCTTCCCGGCGCTGAAGCCCTCGCGGCCACTGAGGTGCGCGACCGCTTGCTGGACGCCTTGTTGAAGTAGTATCCCCAAGGAGCCTATCTGGTTCTATTAGGCCTTATCTTTAGGCAGTTTAGATAGGGTCGGAGGCCGACCAAAAGGCTCCGACTTAGAGAGAGATTAAGATAAGGAGGAAAGAGATAGATTTGGGGCGTCTTTCCTCGGGGAAATTCACCCTCGCAAACCGCCCTTTCGCTACATCTTTGGGCGGGTTCGTCCCCCTCGCGTTGGCGGGAGCGCTCATCGGGGCCTTGCTGCCCTCGTGAATCCTCCTCGTCGCTCCGCTCCCGTCCTCTCTCCCGATCCCGTCGTCGCCGATGCCCTGGCGACCCAAGAACGCGCTGAACTCACCGCGATCGTCGTCCGCGCCCAGCAAGGCGATATGGCGGCCCAGTCCGAGCTCGTCCGCCGCTACACCGTGCGCATCTCGGCCTTCGTGCGCCCGATCCTCTTTCAGCCCAGCGCCGTCGAGGACGTGGTCCAGATGGTCTTCATCAAGATGGTCCGCCGCCTCTCCATTTTGCGCGACCCGGCGGTCTTCGAGTCGTGGCTCTTCAAGATGTCGCGCAACACCGCGGTCGATTTCCTCCGCCGCCGCCGCTGCCGGCCCAACACCGTGTGCGACGAGCGCGAGCTCAACGAAGCGCCCGACACCAGCAGCGAGCGCCCGGTCGAGGAGATCATGGAAGCGCTGTCGCTCGCCCTCACCCGCCTCAGTCCGAAGGATCGCAATCTCGTCACCCTCATCGTCGAGGGTAATAGCTACCGCACCGTCGCCGCCCGCGAGGGCCTCACGGTCGGCGCCGTGAAAGTCCGCCTCAACCGCGTGCGCCCCTTTCTCCGTGTCAGCGTCGGCGAAGCCATCGGCACCCGCGTCGCCGCCCCCACCACCAAGTGGCGCCAGCCCGCGATGGCCCGCTCGCAAGCCCGCGCCCGCGCGCAGCTCACCACGCAAAATCTCGCCGCCTGATCGCTGCGCCACCGCCATCCGCATTGCCGCCTGATCTTTCTCTTTCCTCTTTCTCGTAATCTTTCTCTCAGCCGCACCGCGCTCGCGTCGCACTCGCTCTCCTCGTCTCCCTTTCTCCGAGTCCCCGCGTCTCCTTCCCCCCGCCCGCCAAACCCCGCCATGAAATCTCCTAAAAATCTCCTGATCGCATCCCTCGCGGTGTTCTCGGCCGTCGTGTCCGTCATCGCCTGGAAGTACTACTGGAAGGCCGCCCAACTCGAAGTCGCTGCCGCCGGTGCCGAAGATTCCGCCGCCCTGCGCCAGCGCCTCGCCGAGGCGGAGAAGCGCCGCCGTGAACTCGAGGCCCGCGTCGCGAGCCGCGGCACGCCCGGCGCCCGGACCGATGGCGCGCCCGGCGAAGAGCGTCCTGCCGGTGAGCCCGGAGGTCGTGGCGGCCGGGGTGGCCGCGGCGGACCACGCGGCGATGAAATGCAGGCCGCCATGGAGCGCCCGGAAATGCAGCGCCTGATGGCGCTTCAGCAGAAAGCCGCGCTTGATGGCCGTTATGGCGCGCTCTTCAAGTCGCTCAATCTCAGCGGCGATAAACTCGCCACTTTCAAGAGCCTCCTCGCCGAAAAGGAAGCCACCCTCCAAGACACCATGCGCGTCGCCCGTGAGCAGGGCATCGATCCGCGCAGCGACCCCGAGGGCTTCAAGAAACTCATGGCCACCACGGCGGCCGAATCGAATGCCGCGATCAAGGCCGCGATCGGCGACGCCGCCTACGCGGAGTACGAGCAATATCAGGCCACCGCACCGCAGCGCGCGGTCGTGAGCCAGCTCCAGCAATCGCTCAGTTACACCAGCGAGCCTCTCACCACCGCGCAGGCCGATCAACTCGTCCAACTCCTCGCTGCCACCACCACGCCGACCGGCGGATCTGAAATGATCGGCGGCGGCGGTCGCGGTGGCCCGATGGGCGGCGGTCCCGGCGGCGGCAACTCGGTGCAGATTACCACGGCGGCTGTCACCCAGGCGCAGACCGTCCTCTCCGCGACGCAGCTCCAAGCCCTTCAGGATTTGCAGACTCTCCAGCAAGCCCAGCGCCAAGCCCAACAACTCATGCGCGAATCCGGTGCTGGCAGTCCTCCCACCACCCCCGCCCGGACGACCGGCGGCGAGTAGCCCTTTCAGCATTCACGCTAAACCCATCCAACCGGCCCGTTCACTTCACCGTGACCGGGCCGTTTTCTTTGGTGCAAATTCTTCTGCTCCCTGACTCACGCAAACTTCAACCGCTCCTGCAATTCGCGCACGCCGCGCGTCAGCGGAATCTTTGCGCCGGTCGTCAAGACGACGACATGCTCGTCGTTAAACGCCGGCTCCACCTCGCGCACGCGGTCCAGCCGGGCCAGCGCCGAACGGTTCAGGCGGAAAAATTCCTTGGGCGAGACCTGCGCCTCCACGGCGGCGAGCGTCTCGCGCAGCACAAAATTATCCTTCCCCGCGTGGATCACCACGTAGTTGCCCGATGCCTCGATCCAGTCGATGTCGGTCACTTTCACAAATCGCGTGCGATCCCGATCGCGCACCGCAAAGCGCGTCACTGGTCCTTGGGGGGCTTCGCCTTCGGCTCCCGTCCCACCGCCTGCTACTCCGGCCGATCCGCCACTCGTCGGCGCCCCGGCCTTGTTGCGTGACTCCAGCAGCGCGAGCAACCGCTCCGTCGCATCGTCCTTCTGATCTTTCTTCGCGAGCTTTTCCCGCGCGCGCACCAGCGCCGAGCGCAGCCGTGCGGGCTTGAAGGGTTTTAACAAATAATCGAGTGCGTGCACCTCGAAGGCATTCACGGCGTGCTCGTCAAACGCCGTGACGAAGATCACCACCGCCGGCGGCTTCGCCAACTGCTTGAGCACCGCGAAGCCATTCATCTCCGGCATCTGTACATCGAGAAAAAGGATGTCCGGCATCCGCTGCGCGATCGCGGTCAACGCCGCAGGCCCATTGGCACACTCCGCGAGGATTTCGATATCGGCCTCACCGGCGAGCAGGGTACTGAGACGCTCGCGGCCGAGGGGTTCGTCGTCGACGATGATCGCGGAGTATTTCATGCGAGAGCAGCGGGACTCATCGTCCGGCGCTCCGTCACAAAAGGCAACACGACTTCGACGCGCACTCCGCCCTCGGGCGGCGAGATGAGTTCGAGGCGTGCCTTGCCATTGTGCAGCGTGCGCAGCCGCTCCTCGGAGTTGGCGAGGCCGATGCCATGACGAGTCGTGGCGGCGCTCTTTTTGCCCAAGCCCACGCCATCGTCCGTCACCGCGAGATGCAGCATATCGCCCTCGCGGCGCGCGGTGATCGTGATCGTGCCGGGCGCGAGGCGGGGCTCGAGACCGTGCCGAATCGCATTTTCCGCGATGGGCTGGAGGAGGAAAGTGGGCACTAGCGCGGCCGAGGCGGTCGGGTCGATTTCACGCACGACGCGGAGGCGATGGCCGAGCCGCGTTTGCTCGATGGCGAGGTAGCGGTCGAGCAGCTCGATCTCACGCGCCAGCGGCACCTCGTGGTCCTTGTTCTCCAGTGAGGCCCGCAACAGATCGCTGAGATCACTGATCAATTCGTCCGCCGCATTCACATCGCGATGCACCAGCGTCGAAATCGCATTGAGCGTATTAAAAAGAAAATGCGGCTGCAGTTGCAGGCGCAGCGCATCGAGGCGCGCCTGCGTGAGGCCCGCATTCAGGGCCAGCGCCTGCCGGTCGCGCTCTTGCACGCGGCGATAGTAAGCGAGCGCGTGAGCGCCACTCATGATGATGAGGTAGAGCGCGAGACCGAAATTCCCGCGCAGGGAAAGCGGGTTGAACGCCGCGAGATACCCGCCGCGAAATTCGGGGCCTGGGCCGCCGTCACTACCCGGCCCGCCCGGTCCACCGGGACCGCCGCGTCCGCTTCCCGGGCCGCCGCCAAAGCCGCGGCCTTCGCCGCCACGCGGGAAGCCACGGAATTCTCCGCCTTTGGGCCCGCCGGGTCCCCGGCCACCGTCGCCACCTTTGCTCCAGCCTCCGGGCGGTGGTCCCATGTCGCCACTGCGGCCTTCGTCACGCGGACCGCCCGGCCCTGGCTGACGCGGCTCGTCGAACGTGAGCGTGGGCGTATCCGTATTCGTCGAGGTCTTGCGCTGGCGCCAATCCGGCGGGGGCCGGCGCCAGGCATTCGTGTCGCGCACAAAGCGGCCATTGCGCGGCCCGCTCCCACCGGGGCCACCGCCGCCGCCAGGGCCGTTGCCGTAAAGCGCGCGCGTGGGTCCGAGCGCCGCCGTATTCATCCACCAGAGCGAAGCCACGCCGCAGAGCAGCGCGGCGATAAAATGCACCGGGATGCTCACCACCAAGCGGTCGCGCTCGAGGGGAAACCGGCGGCTCAGCCAGAAAATAATCGGCGTGAGGGCCACCCACAAAATCCAGTTCAGCGCCGAAATCCCCAGTGCCTCCGACCACTCGAACGGCCCCACCACCACCAGCAAAATTGCGAACGCAAACGTCAGCGCCGTCCAGATCGCCGCCTGGATGGCGAAGAGGGTGAGCGCATGGCGCGCCCGACTGGGCGAGGGTTCAGACACGGACATCGAGGGAGCGGTGGACTCAGGCGAAGCGGGCACACGCGGAGTGAAACCGGCGGCCATCGCTAGGTCGAGACGGGAGGCAGGGTGAAGAGGGGCAAATCGAAGTAGGGCAGGAGGGGCGAGGAAAGGAAGACGCGGCGCCCATGAAAAAGTTCACAGGCGCCGCGGTTGCTACTTCCACACACTTACTACCACACAAATGGGTTTGAGGCTTTGGCTCGTGAGGTCGGCTTTTCTGTAACTCTTAGTTGGCCGTCTCACCCCTGCTTGTCGGACGGAGCGGTTGTCGGTGCCTCGATTACGGTGCCATTGGCAAGAGTGAGAGAGCCATCGGCATTGCGCGTGGCGGTGCTGCCATCGGGCATGATGACGGTGCCGTCGGAATTAGCGCGGGCCGGGAGAACGAGCAGTGAGCCATCGGGCATCGTGAAGCTCGCGTCCGCCGTCGGGACCGCCGTCGTGACCACCGAGCCGTTGGGCAGGGCGATGGTCTCATCGCCGTCGAAATCCGGTGGCGTCAGCGAATAGGCTTCGACGACGACGGTCGGGAGGCGGAGGCCGAAGATGCGGGACTTGGCGGGCTTTGATTGCGCGAAGGCGGAGGTGCCGGTGGTGAGCGTGAGAACGGCTGCGGTGCAGAACAGGGCGAACCGGAGGAGAGCGAGTTGGGTCTTCATGGGAGGAGGCTTTGAGCTGAGATTTTTTATTGGTTGCGATGAGTGCCGCCGCTGTGGGCGTCTCATCTGGCCACAGTTCTACGCTTTTCACCTCACGCGCCGATGGTTCTGGGACGAAACGGCGGAAAAATGATGCGGACCCGCGCTCTCCTCGTGACGAGTTTTTACCATGCGCAAATTGTGCTCACCAAAGATGAGTCGATTTAGCGCCGATATCGTCGATTCCTCGGCTCGTTTTACCTCTGAAAAACCCTTTTGAATCCAGTATTTAGCTATCGCACTCGGCGCAGCTATATCATCACGCCAGACACGACTTAGCACCTCGCTTCGGCCGCTGGTCGTGTCCCTCCGCGATCAAAATTTCAGCTCGGCGGTTTTCTTGCTTCGATAGTCGAAGATGCTTTCGAGCTTTCCGCGAATCCACAGCCGCTCCATCACCGTGCCGATCGGACCCCAGCCCACATCGTAGGCGATATCATCGGTCATCTGCACGCCGCGCCCATCCGCCGTCGGCGTGAAACGGTGCTCGTGATGCCACAGCCGATACGGCCCGATGCGCTGCTCATCGACGAAGTATTCGCCCTCGCGCACGTGCGTGATCTCGGTGAGCCACCGCGCGCGCACGCCCGGAAGAATTCCCACGCGATACTCGATCAATTGCCCCGCATACATCCGTGGCGCGACCTCGCCGATGATTTGAAACGGCATGTCCGGCGGCGTGAGCGCGTCGAGATTTCGCGGCGTCGCAAAAAACTCCCAGATGTCGGCTGGCGCTCCGGCGATAAACTGTTCGCGATGAAGATGGCGGATCATGGAGGTCCTTTAGTTGCACGA
This sequence comes from Opitutaceae bacterium, assembly GCA_965227745.1. Taxonomy (GTDB): domain Bacteria; phylum Verrucomicrobiota; class Verrucomicrobiia; order Opitutales; family Opitutaceae; genus GAS368. The sequence continues at coordinate 5,081,730 of OZ245769.1, forward strand.
AAAAGCCTCCCTCGCAAACCACCCGAGCGATTCCGTAAAGCGACATTGCTGAAAACGAAATGGGAAGTGTCCGCGCCGCCCCCGCGTAGTGATACTTACCCCATTTATTTTGCGGACGCCCCTATTCCCTGCGCGAAATCGAGTATGCCCTTGTCCGAAGCCACGCTCTCCCGCCTGAGCGACGAAGCCTATGCGTTCCTCACGGAACGGGCTTTGCTCGGTCAATTCGAGGCGCTGGAGCGTCGGCGAGGCGAGGTGCTCACGGCCCGTCCGCGTTTCGGCGTGTTGTCGCGGAAGGAAGCGCGCGATGCCTTTGCCCAATCGATGCAGGAGCTCGACGAAGCCGAGGCCGAGTTGCGCGGCCGCCTCGCCCAGATCGAGGGCATCGCCAATGTGGTCCGTCCGATCGTGCGGGAGGATGTATCCACTTATCTCGCGGCCGAGAGTCCCGACTACTGTCGCCTGCTCCAGATCTATGCCCGCATCGACGATTGGGAGCGCGCCTGGCGCCACATGCCCGATCTCGTGACCGCGTTTACGCGCGATCTACGCGGCCTGCGCGCGGCGGCTGTTGCTTCGCAGACGTCGCACGAGCCCTGCCTGCAAGAGGTCGCCGTCTTGCGCGAAAGCGCCGATAATCTCGCGCGCCTGCAGCACGAATTCTCGATCATCGAGCAGGCCGCGCTCACCGGCGCCCCGCCCGAAATCGCCGAGCATTTTCGCTTTCCCGCGTTGCCCGATTTGAAGCGCGCCCCTTGGGTCACCAAGCTCGCCACGCTTCCGCCGGCCACCGTGATCAACGAGGTCACGCAGGTGGAAGCCGAGTTTCGCGCCTTTCTCGCCGAGCCTCCCGCGCAACGCATGGCCCTGCTCCAAGCCAGCCGCGATCTCTGCATCCGCCTCGCCAACGAGCTTCTCGAAAATTACTGGAACGTGCTCCGCGAGCACGCTCGCATGCACTACGTCGAAGACCGCGCCGTCGACGACGTGATCGCGATGCTCAGCGAGCGCTACATCGATGCCGATATCCAGCGTCGTCAGCAGGAGCTCACGATCGCCCCGTTTCAGGTGCGCTGATCGCTGCTGGTTAGTTACGCGTTTGACTTCGCAGGCGTAGCCCCGGCCGCAACCGTCGCCGGCTTGCTCTTCTGCACCGTGATGATCGCCACCGATGCGACGATGATCGCCGAGGCGACGAGCGTCCGTGGGCCGATCGGCTCCTGCAGCAACAGCCACCCAAGAAACACCGCGACGACGGGATTCACATACGCGTAGGTCGAGACGCGCGCCGGCGTGCTGTGCTTCATCAGCCACACAAACGTCGAGAAGCCCACCAGCGAACCCACGACCACCAGATAGCTAAACGCCCACCACGCCTTCGGTGTGATCGCCGCAAAATTAAGTGCTGCAAAATCATGATGAATGAGCGCGACGATCGTCAGCGCCACACCTCCCGCGAGCATCTGCATTGACGATGCGAGAAACAAATCCGTCCCGTGCTTCGACCGCCGCGAGTAGATCGAGCCCACGCTCCACGAGACGCACGCGAGGAGAATCGCCGCGACGCCGCCCAGGTTTAGCCCGCCCTCCGCGGGATTTTCCCACGGGGCCGCGAGCCACGTCACACCTGCGAAGCCCAGTAGGAGCGCGCCCATCGTCGCCGCGCTCGGCCGTTCCCCACCCGGCCAGACCCATTCGGTCAAAACGATAAAGAGCGGGCTCACGCCGATTAGCAGCGCCGTGATACCCGACGGCACAAACTGCTCCGCCCACGACACCGCGCCATTTCCGCCGAGCAGCAAAAAGGTCCCGATGATCGCATTGATCCGCCATTGCTTCGCCGTCGGCCAAGCCGCCCCGCGCAATTTCAGAAACGTAAAGAGCGCTCCGCCTGCGAGGAGAAATCGTCCCGCCGCCATCAGAAACGGCGGCATCGATTCGACCGCGACGCGAATGCCGAGGTAAGTGCTGCCCCAGATGAGATAGATCGCGGCAAACGCGACGACGAGGGCGGTGCGGGAAGGTGCGGTGCTCACAAGAAATTAGTTCGTTGGTTGGACCTTCATGGGCAACGGCACCGGGGCCGTGCGCGCCACCGCCGCTCTGCGGCCCAGCGCCACCAGCGCGATTACGCACGCCGCGGTCACCAGCGTCATCGGCCCGATGTGCTCGCCGAGGATCAGCGCCGCCCAGCCGAAAGTCAGAAACGGCTGGAGCAATTGCACCTGGCCCACCCGCGCCACGCCACCCCACGCGAGTCCTTGATACCAGACGATGAAACCGATAAAGACACTGATGAGGCTCACGTAACCAAAGCCCAGCCACCCGCGCGCCGAAGCGTGCAGGCCGTGCTGCACTACGCTGTAGGTGACCGGAACCGCGACGAGCGGAACGGCGATCAGCAGCGACCAGCAGATCACCCGCCACCCACCGATCTCGCGTGCGAGCCGACCGCCTTCGGCATAGCCGAGCCCGCACACGGCCACGGCGATCAGCAACAGCGAGTCTGACGGCGTGATCTTCCACCCGCTTTCCGCGAGAGCAAAGACGACGACGATCACGCTGCCCGCCGTCGCCGCCAGCCAGAAGGCCCGCGAGGGTCGCTCGTGGGCGCGCAGCACGGCAAAGAGCGCTGTCGAAAGCGGTAGCAGACCCGTCACGACCGCCGCATGCGCCGACGGCGCGTGGCGAAGCGCCAGCGAGGTCAGCAGCGGAAATCCAATGATCGCCCCCAACGCCACGATCACGAGCGAAACCCAATGCCGCCGCTCCGGCAGTCGATCACGGTTCCAGATCACGATCAGCGACCCGAAGAAAGCTGCGACGACCGCGCGCCCGACTCCGACCACCACCGGGTCAAGCTCCGCCACGGCGAGCCGGGTCATCGGCAGCGTAAAGCTGAAGCAGGTCATTCCCACCGCGCCCAAAAGGAGGCCGCGCGTTTCGTGTCCACGACTCATGCGAGAGGGATTTCCTTGTAGTAGATGATGGTGTCGATGAGCGAACCGTCCGGGTCGCCGGCATAACGCGGAACGACGCCCGCCTTGCTGTATCCAAGGCGCTCATACAAACCCACGGCGTTGCCGCTCGCGCTCGTGTCGAGGACGAGGAGGGAGCGCTGTTGCGCGCGCGCGGCAGCTTCCGCCGCATTCATCAGCGCGCTGCCGATGCCCCGGCCCCGCTGGGTCCGCAGCACGAGCAGCTTTTGGACTTCGCAGCGATGCCGGGAGTTGGGCTTCTGCGCGAGGTCGAGTTGCACACTGCCGACGATGGTCCCGCTTTCATCGCGTGCCACCAGCACCACGCGATGGCCCGCCGCGACTCCATGCATCACGCCAGCCCAAAATGCCGCCACCTCCGCCTCCGGCAGGGGCACGAGGTATCCGACCGAAGCTCCGCCCTCCACCGCATCGCGCAGGAGAGCGTGCAGCGCAGCGAGGTCGGCGGGTGCGAGCGGTGCGGACAGATGTGAAATCGACGGAGGCATTTCTAGTTATGGGATTGGAACCACAGAGGCACAAAGACACAGAGATTGAATCGAGACACCAAAGTGAGCCCAGCTCAGATGTGTTCTCTGTGCCTCCGTGACTCTGTGGTTCATTTAATCGGGCTCGTCAGAGTTGCTTCTTCGCGAGTTCACCGAGCGTGCGCAGGGCGGTCTCGATGGGCTCGCTCCAGGGAATGCCGCAGTTCATCCGCAGGCAGTTCTTGTAGCGCTCCTTCACGGAGAAAAGCGGGCCTGGCGCCGTGCTGATGTGGTGCTTCAGCGCCTCGCGGTGCAGCTTCGTCGTGTCGATGCCGGTCGGCATTTCGATCCAGAGCACAAAGCTCCCTTCCGGCCGACTGAGCCGCGTGCCCTCGGGGAAATAGCGGAGGATCGCCTGCGAAAACAGGTGAAGTTGGCTGTGATAAGCGCGCCGGATCGACCGCAGGTGGTGGTCGTAGCCGCCATTGCGCAGAAAGTCCGACACGGTCTTCTGCAAGACGACGGGCGTGCCGAGCGTGTTGGTAAACTTGAGGCGCCGCACGCGCTCGAGGTAGCGACCCGGCGCGCACCAACCCACGCGCAGCGAGGGCGCGAGGGTCTTGCCAAATGAGCTGCACAACAGCACGCGGCCGTCGGTGTCCCAAGCCTTGAGCGGTTTCGGCCGGCGCTCGCCAAAGTGCAGATCGCCATACACGTCGTCCTCGATCGCGGGCACGTCGAACTCCTGGAGGATCTTGTACAGCGCCTCCTTGTTCTCGTCTGGCATGCACGAACCGAGGGGATTCGAGAAACTCGGCATCACCATCAGCGCCTTGATATTGTTGTTTGCGAGTGCATCGCGGGTCGCATCGAGGCAGATGCCCGTGCGCGAGCCCGTTGGGATTTCGACGACCTTGAGGTTCAGCGCCTGCAGCGTCTCGAGAAATCCGAAGTAGGTTGGCGTCTCGACGGCCACGGTGTCACCCGGCTTGGTGATCGCGCGCAGCGAGAGATTCAGCGCCTCGGTGCAGCCGATCGTCACGATCAGTTCGTCGTGCGCGATGGGGCAGCCCGCTTGCAGGTACCGCCGCGCGATCTCGCGCGTGAGCGGATCGTACGCCCAGTTCATCGCATAGCGGCCGAGCAGGGCGGGATCGTTGCGGCCCACGGCGGCGAGGATGCGCGCGAGCTTCTTGGTGGGAAACAGGGAGTGGTGGGGGCACGCCGCGCCAAACGGCACGTAGCTCGGATCGCTCGCGAGCATGAGGACTTCGGCGGTGAGGTCGTTGACGCCCACGGCGGCCGGCTTCGCCATCGGCTTGGCCATGCGCGGTTCGAGCACCTCGCTCGGCAGCCGCGGGCGCACGTAGTAGCCCGACTGCGGCCGCGCCTCGATGAAGCCGCGATTCTCCAGGAGCGTGTACGCTTGCAGCACGGTGGAGATGCTCACGTCGCGCTGCAGGGCCATGCGGCGCACCGACGGCAGCCGGTGGCCGGGCCGCAGCGTGCCCTGGTCGATGAGCTGCTCGAGGGAGCGCGCCAGCTCGACGTAAAGCGGCGCGGGAGCGGGAGCGGTGAGCGTTTGGATCATGGTGGTCAAGGGGCTAAAGGACCGAAATCCTACGCCAATCGGTCCCCGAGGTGCAGGAGTAGCGGCCTGAGTTTGCTACCAGTACAGTTGGATCAAATTTAAAAGTGTGACCATGACAATTATCGTCGGCGCAACGGTGGGCGTGAAACGCATTTGACCGTCGTGGCCCTCTGCGGCGAAGGTTGCCGGATGTACGATACAGGTGCCGCGCAGGAATTCGCCGCCCGGGTGACACCGGTCTTACAGCGGTTCTGTGCGCAAAACCATCGCGAGCCCCCGTCGCGCGAAAGCTGCGCGGACCTCGCCCTCCGGCTCTGGTCGCTCGTCGAGGAGCGCGGCCTGCCGCGCCCGCTCGCGCCCGGCGAGTGCGGCACTCCCGGTGGCATGAGCGAAGAAGAATGCGCCCCGCTCGTTGCGCGTGTGATGGCTGATGTCGTCGACGACTTTCTCGCCAACGCGGTGAAGCAGCTCGTCAAAGCCTGCTTCTACCCCGAGTTCACCGTCTGCCGCGATTCCTTCCGCGAACCGACCAAGGACGGCGGGTGCAAGCGCCAGGAACTCGACCGCGTGCGCGGCCGCATCCCGGGTACGCATTGCATCGACTGCCCGTATTGGGTTTCACTCGCGCCCGCCACGCACCGTGAATTTGTCGCGCACGAGTGGCGGGTCGGAGGGAGGGAAGCTTTTGAAGCTCACCGCGAAATATTTCTGCCCGAGGATTTTCGTGCTCTTCGCCAGTGGCTGCATGCGCAGGCCCGTGTGACGCACTGAGCGCGTACCCGCAGGGTAGCCCCGCGCCTTCGTTGTTGTTCTTAGGACGCTGAGATCACCCGCGTATTCAGCGGGCGCAAGATCTCGTTCATCCGTTGCGTATGCGCGGTCGCAGCCAGCCCGGTGGTAGTAGTGTAGGCCTGCACCACGGCGAAATTTTGCGGAGTGATAATGTGCTCGGTCGCCAGCCAGCGGGCGAAGTCGATCAGCTCCTCGTGCGGAAATGTCGTCGCATCCCACGCCAGGGCGAAGCGATCGGCAATGGCCAGGGCCGCGCCTAGTATCCGTGCTTCGGATACGGGTACCAGCAGAGTGACGGTGCGAAGGCGTTCGTCGGGTCGGGTGAGGCGGGCGAGGCCCGCACGGATGGCCAGGGGCGACACCGGCGCGCCCGGGGCCAGCAAGATAGGGGCGGGTAGAGCGTCGGTGGCGTGGGCGAGGGTCCCAATATCGACCCCGCCCAATAGTCCTGATACCCCCGGATAGTTGCTCGGGGTCTCCAGATTCAGCGCATAACCGAGGGCGGGCCGACCACTGCATTCCACGAGTAAGTCGCCCGCGAGGGCCCGCCCCGTCGGCGTGTTGAGAAACACCGGCAGCGAAGGATCAGTATAGAACAGGCACGTGATTTTCGGCGGCGAGAGGAGCATGGCGAGAAGCTCAGGACTTTAGCCGGGTCAAGATGGCGTCGACGGATTCGCGCCCGATGAAGGGGGCGATGGCGTCGAGCCGCTCCGATGCCGTGATGGCAAACGTGCAGCGCGGCGCGCCGCGGCGCACGCAGGCGAGTTCAAGGCAGCCGAGTTGTTCGCCGCTGATGTGTTCGAAAAATCCCTGCAAGAGTCCCGCAGGAAAGGGGTCCGCGAAATCCGCCGTGTCACCCAGAGCTTCGGCAAAGTAGCTGTGATCGAGATGCGCCATGACGATCCCGTGGTCGCCAGCCAGCGAGAGATCGAGCTTGAGCAGGCCCCAGCCCTGCGCGGCAAAAGTACGCTCGAGGTACACGAGGCAGGTCTCAAGCGGCAGCGCACCGAGCGCTGGCTGGTCGAGGCGCGCTGACTCCTCGTCGAGCCGCGTGGCGATTTCTTTTCCGCAGGTGCGCCCCGTGCGGATCATCGCCTCGCGCCAGACACCGGAGCTTTCGCGGTGCGCCACGTAGTGGATCGCCTTGGTGAATTCCTGCGTGGCGTGGAGTGCGCGGCGGCCAAAGGCATCGGTCATCACACCGCGCACGGCATCGGTTTCGAGGGCGCGTGGATCGAAGAAACGCTCGAGAGATGGCTCGGAAGAGGGGTTGTCGGCGGCAGTCATCGCGAGGGGTGTCATTTTTTCCACGGCATCTTCTTAAAGAGGCCGGCGGCGGTGGTGGGAGCGGGATTTGTCGGAGCGGCCGAAGCTGCAGCCGGCGCGGCGACGGGGGCCTTGACGGGCGCGGGCGTAGGCGCAGGGGCGGGCGGTGGGATGACTGCTCCTGCAGGGAGCGGAAAAGGCGGGAGGGATTTCTTCAACGGCACCGGCGGCGACGCCGGCGTAGTGGATATCTGGAAGGGGGCCGCCGTGAGATCCGGCGTGTTATTCTCCGCGACGAGCACCTCGGAGAGAAGCCGCACGAATTCTTGCGCGCGCGCGTAGTGATGATCGTTCCAGGCGGGCATGGCGGTCAGGCGAGGCGGCGGCGGATTTCCTCGGGGGCGATGCGTTGATGGCGCCACGATTCGACTTCGTCGATCTGCGGGCCGGCACCGATGACGAAGCGGCACGACGGCGCGCCGAGCGCGGCGCATTGAAATTCCACCGCATGGCGCTCCGATCGTTCGAAAAAGCTGAGCGCGCCCGCGAGCATCCCGGCGTAAAGGTGGCAGACCGGCTGGGTCGCCTTTGGCGCGTTCGCGACCGCTACGCTTTCACGCAGCTCGGCAAAAGTAAACCCCCGCGCATGGGAAGTCAGGTCGAAGCTGCACGCGCCCCAGCCGGCGGTGGCCAATTGTGACCACCAGCGATCGAGAACGAATTTTGCGTCGAGCTGCCAGAGGTCGAGATCGGCGCCACCGCCGAATTCCTGGCTCAGTTCGCGGCTGAGGCGCACCATGTCGCGGAGCGCCCAGTCGTACCCGAATTTGTAGAAGACATGGCGGGCCGAGTCACCGAGCGGGCCGGCCAGCTCCGCGGTGAGCAGGCCGAGAAACGACGCCGGCAAAATCGCCGTGCGTTGGCCATCGGCGAGGCGCAGGGTGCCCTCGATCGGAACGATCGTGAGAAAATCCCCGCGGCGCTGCCGGCGTGGATCGCTGAGGGGACGAAGAGGCGATAGCATGGTACGACGCGCAGCCGAGGCCGCGCAACTCAAGCCGCACTCTCGGCACTCGTGAGCGACTCAGCGAGCCTTTTGCTGAAATCGTAGGCGCTCGATGCCGGGCGGAACACGCTGCGCGCCGTCAGCGCAGAGGGCCGCGAGGGCGCATGCTTCGGGGCAGAGGAGAAAGGAGCTGACGTATGGGACACCGGCGCGGGCGTCACGCTGGCGACTCCCGTCTGTGGTACCGCCGCCGTGGCGCGCAAGACTGGCATCGTCAGCGTGGGCGCCGTGATCGGCGCCGGGACCGGAGCAATCGCAATGGGCGGTGCGACGGGCGCAGCCGGGGCAACAGCCACGACGGGTGTGGGCGCCGCGGCTGGCGTGGGAGCAGCCACCGGGCGGATGGGCTCAGCGGCGACCACCACGGGCGTCTCGGGCGCCTCAGCGGGCACCACGCCCATTTCGCTTAAGACTTTGTCAGCCGCCGCCTCGAGTGCTGGCACGTCGAGCTCGCGCGGCGAATCGGCCGTGGCGAGTTGCAGGGTGCGGACGAGTTCGGCGTGGTTGCCATGCCAGTGTTGCTCTTCGAGCCACACGGCGGCAGCGGTTGAAACGGCGGTGGGCCGGGCTGATTTTCGCGCGGTGGCCTGCTGATCGAGAATCTGGCGGACGTGCAGGAGGATATCCTCGCGCATCGCGCGGAGCGACGGCACATCGACGGAAAGCGAACTGACCTTATAATAGAGCGTTTCGTCAAAGGCGCCGGAATCGGCGAGATCCGACAAATGCGCGGCGGCCGCGAGCACCAGGCGGAAGCGGCGGGCAAACGGCAAAAATACGTCGCGGCTCGAGAGGAGGGTTTGCAGCACCTTCTGCTGATCGGCGCTGAGCGATTCCACGCCCGTGATGACCAGCGTGCCCGCATCTTGGGAGAGCAGGGAGGGCGCGAGGACTTCGATCAGGTGCCGCGTCTCGAATTGCGCGGCATCGCACACCATCACCGGGCCGTCGCGGAAGATCGAGATCGCGGCGAGATCGCGCGCGATGGCCTCGAACGGCGTGCCGGTCTCGCCTTGCAGCAGGAGGACGGCGCGAAAATCTCGGACTTTCCACAGCCGGTGGGTAAACTCACGAAAAGCCTCACTCTGACCGAGAAAATACTTCGGCTCGTAGGCCACCTCGCTCGAAGAGGGATCCTTGGGGGTCGACGTCGCAGCGGGAAAAGGCGAGGCGGAGTCGGCGCGGCGGGCGGCCGGGAGAGGAGCATTCGAACTGCGGCCGGGCAAGGCGGCTTCGCGCGACGCTCCTGTGCGATTGAGCGTCTCGTTGATCTTTTCGAGCAGCGTCTTGGGGTTGGCCGGCTTGTTGAAAATACCTGCCACTCCTTGGCGACTGAGCTGGATGGCGAGTTCGAGGGTGAGCGAGCCCGAAACAAAGATGATAGCTATTTGCGGGAGGATTTTCCGCAGCTCCTGCATGAACTGGTGGCCGTTCATTTCCGGGAGCTCGTAGTCGATGATCACGAGGTCGTACTTGCGCTGGCGGGCGGCTTCCAGAGCCGTGTGCGGGTGCTCGTGACCCGACACCGCGTACCCGGCCTGGCCGAGTAACAGCGTCTGCATTTCGCGAAAAACTGATGAGTCTTCCACCACGAGAACATGGGCCCGAGGAGGAGCTTTGGCGCCGATTTCGCTCATGTGAGGGGGTGGGGCAGGCCGAATCCTCCGCGACGGGCGATTGAAGTGCTAGCAACTGCGAGCTTGAACTTAAGTACCGTCATGGGGATTGTGCCTTGCCTCCATCTTAACAAACGCTGACTGGTCGCGCCATTCGTAGAAGTGCGCGACCGTCACGTAATACTGCTTACCTACACCGCCCTCGAATCGCATGCGCAGCCAAATCAGAGTTGTCTTGATCGAAGACGAGACGATGTTTCGCCAACTCATCTTGCTCACATTGGGCAAGGTGAAAGGCATCCAAGTCGTGGGGGAATTCGGCCTCGGCAAGCCCGGCCTCGAGTACTGCCTCAAGGAGAAGCCCGACATGCTCGTGGTGGATCTGATGCTGCCCGACACCAACGGTCTCGACATCGCGCGCGAAGTTCGCCGCGCCGTGCCGGAGATGAAGATTCTCGTCATCACCGCTCACCCCAGCGAACGCCTCCCGGCCGATCTCATGGCGCTGGGTGTGAATGGCTACGTCGATAAGACCGAGCCGATCGAGTACGTCCTCAGCGCCGTCGAGACGGTGCGCGCGGGCGGCATGTTTTTCGCCAGCCGCGTCCGCGCCAAGGGCGGCGGCACCGCGCTCCCGGGCACGAAGCGCCCCCTCGATGTTCCGCTCACCGAGCGCGAGCAGGAGATCGCCCGCCTCGTCGCCGCCGGCCAGATGTCCAAGGAGATCGCCGCGAAGCTCAATCTCAGCGTGCGCACGGTCGAGAAGCACCGCGCCAATATCATGGAAAAAGTCGGGGTCCGCGAAGTCGCGAGCCTCACCCGCTGGTGCATTCAGGTCGGCTTGGTGGATAACTAAGTCGGTTCGTCCGGTTTTTCATCCTGAGCAGAACCGGAACTCCGCAGCGGACTTTGTCCGTTTGGCAAATGATGCATCCTTCCGGATGCCTCTCCGTCCGTGTTTTCCTGAACTAGATTTGTAGTGGCGAAAGCACTACATCCCAAAGCAAGTGCGTGGACCGTTACGCTCCGACAAATACACGCAGCGGCCCGGCGATCGCCTCGTAGTCGCGCGAGATCAGGGTCAGGTCGTCAGGATTCACGTCGGGGCCGGAGGGGTCTTCGAGCCGCGTTTCGAGGGCCGCCATGCGCTGTGAGAGGGCGTGCGCGCCCATGAGGCGGGAGTTGCTCTTCATGCTGTGCGCGATGCGGTGGCGGTTCTTGCGTTCGCCGGGGCCGGCGAGCTCGGCCAGCGAGACCGGAAAGTCGCGAAGGAAGGTGCGCACCAGCGTGCGGACATTATCCTCTCCCAGCACCGCAGCTAGTTCGGACAGCTCATTATTAGGGGGAGGCGCACTCGACATGGACTGTATAGCGCGCCCAGAACTGACCTTTGGGGCAAAACAAAAAGTTTGCGGGAAACGCTCAGGGTAGGATCTCGCCTCGTAGGTAAAGCCTGCCATGGCCCGCCATACGTACGCGCCCCGGTGCGGCGGCGGTCGCGGGTGTCAGCTCGCACCAAAGCTCGCCTCCGCGTGCCGAGACCTGCCGCGCGTGGAGCGCAGTCTTGCCGAGCCGCGTCGACCAATATGGCACGAGCACACAATGCGCCGACCCCGTTACCGGATCCTCTGCGATACCCGCATCTGGCGCGAAGAACCGCGAGACGAAGTCGCAGTCGAGGCCTGGAGCGGTGACGATGAAGCGTCCGGGTTTTAGCCGTGCGAGCGCCGCATGGTCGGGTCGCAGGCCTAAGACATCGTCTGGCTTCGGATAAATACAGAGCCACGCTCCGGCCGTGCGCTCGACGGCGTCGGGTGCGCGACCCAGCGCCTCCGCCAGCTCTGCGGGCAACTCGACCGGCGTCGATGGTCGCGCGGGGAAATCGAGTTCAAGCTTTTGGTCCGAACGTCGGGTGACCGTGAGTGGCCCCGAAAGCGTGTCGAACGTCACTTGCTGACCGGTCTGGCCCATCTCATAAAAGAGCACATAGGCGGTCGCCAGCGTCGCATGGCCGCAAAGCTCGATTTCCACCGCGGGCGTAAACCAACGCAGGTGAAATCGCGCGGCGCCCGTGCGGACGAAAAACGCGGTCTCAGACAGCCCGTTTTCAAACGCGATCTGCCTGAGGAGCGCGTCGTCCGGCCAACTCTCGAGCGGTACGACTGCGGCCGGGTTACCCGCGAACACCCGGTCGGTGAAAGCATCGATCCAGTAGAGGGGTAGTTTGGGCATAATATAGAGAGGGTCGGTTTTGAAGGGCTGAGAGAAGAGCGACGTCTTCACCTCAGCAAAATCGAAGGTCCCAAAACGAAAATCCCAAATGACGCTGTGCTACTGATATTGGGTGAGCGCTGCGCCGGTCAGGCGGCAGATTTGCCATTCGAGCATCCGTTTCGCGCCGAGGCGCTCGTAGAATTCGATGGAGGGTTGATTCCAATCGAGCACCGACCACTCCATGCGCCCGCAGCCGCGCGCGTTGGCGAGCTTCGCGAGGTGGAGCAGCAGGGCCTTGCCATACCCGTGCCCGCGAAATTCCGGGAGTACAAAGAGGTCTTCGAGATAGAGGCCCGGCTTGGCCAGGAAGGTGGAGTAATTGAAAAAATACAGCGCGAAGCCCACGGGTGTCTCATCGACGAAGCCGATCACACAATAGGCCACCGGTGGCTCGGCAAAGAGCGTTCGCCGCAGTTGCTCTTCGGTTGCGGTCACTTCGCCCGTGAGCTTCTCATAGTCGGCGAGGGCGCGGATGAAACTGAGGACCAAGGCGGCGTCGGCCGGGGTGGCGGAGCGGATGTGAAATGGCATGGCAGCAGCCGAGCGACAGGGCAGGAGGGAAGTCAAGCGGTGCCCCGCGTGGCACGTCGTTTAGGGATGCCGGGGCTTTGTCACTCGACAAGCCCGTCGGGCAGCGGCATTTCTCACTTTTACCCTCTCATGTATCCCTTGCTCACCGCCTTGTCCACCGGTCGCGCGAGCGCGACGATGGCGGTGTTGCCCAAGCTGGAATATGCCATCGAGAGCGTAGTGGTCATCGGTTTGGTGGGCACTGGCTGGTGGCTCTATTCCCTTGCGCGGCAACGCGCGCGGGAACTGCGCGAGAGCGAAGAGCGCTTCCGCGACTTATTCGAGCATGCCGTGGAGGGCGTCTATGAAAACCCGGCCGAGGGGGGCTTCCGTCGGGTTAATCCCGCGATGGCGCGCCTGCTGGGCTTTAGTTCACCGGAGGCGTTGATGGCTGTCACACCCGAGGAAACGGCGCGCATGTATGTTTCGCCCACGCGGCGGGATGAGTTTTTCGAAGCCCTCGGCTCCGGCGATCAGGTGATCAACTTCGAATCCGAGGTCCGCCGGGTCGATGGTTCTACGCTCTGGATTTCGGAAAATGTCCGCGCCAAGCGCGATGCGCAGGGTCGGCTCATTTCACTCCAGGGTTTCGTCACGGATATCACGGCGCGTAAACAGGCCGAGGCCTCGCTGCGCGGCAGCGAGGAGCGCTATCGGGAATTGTTTCAGCATTCGCCCATCGCGATTTTGGAGATCGATTCTCGCGTCACGATCAGTCGATTGCACGACCTCCGCCGCTCTGGCGTCACCGATCTGCGGGCTTGGATGGAATCCGAACCGCAACGCGCGGCGCAAATCATCGGGCACATTCCGCTCATCGGTCTCAATACCGCGGCGCTGCGGCTGCTCGGGGCCCATTCGCTGGAGGAGGTGAGAAATAGTCTGAGTCGGATTCTTACGCCCGAAGCGGTCGAGATGCGGAAGCGCGCCCTCTTCGCCGTGTGGGATGGTCACAATGTCGCCGAGGGCGAGACGAGGATTCTCGCGCTCGATGGCACGCCGCGCACGATTTACCAGCGTTGGTGGGTGCCAGTCGATGGCGACCGCCTGCTGCTGGAGCGCACGCAGCTCGCCTTCGTCGACCTCACCCAGGCCCGCTCGGCGGAGTCCGCGCTCGCCGCCGAGCGCGAGCGGCTGAGTGTGACGCTGCGCGCGATGAAGGAGAGCGTGATCACGACCGATACCGCCGGCTCCGTGCTCTTCGTGAATGAGGCCGCGGGGGAACTCACGGGCTGGCCACCCGCCGCCGCGGTGGGCCGGCCGATCGAGGATGTCTGTGCCTTCTCGGACGAGCGCACGGGGCGGGCGATCATGGCGCCCGTGGCTTCGGCTTTGTCAGCCGATGCGCCCGTCGATCTGCCGCTGCAAACGCTCCTGCGTCCGCGGACGGGTGCGCCACGCGTCGTGGAAGGGCGCTGTGCGCCGATGCACGATATCAACGGTCGAGGCATCGGCGCGGTGCTCGTGCTGCGGGATGTCACCACGCGTTCACGGCTCGAGGCCGAGCTCTCGCGGGCCTCGAAGCTCGAGTCAGTCGGCGTCCTCGCCGGTGGCATCGCGCACGATTTCAACAACCTGCTCGCGATCGTGATGGGCAACCTTCAGCTTGCGTTGCTCGATGCGCCCACGGCTGCTTCCGGCGGGCGCTGGCTGCGCGAAGCAGAGCGCGGTACCGTCCGCGCGCGCGAACTCACCCAGCAGTTGCTCACGTTTGCCAAAGGCGGCGAGCCGGTCCGTGCGGCGGTGCGCATCACCGACCTGGTGCGCGAGGCGGCGGAATTTGCGCTCCACGGTGCGGCCGTGAAATGCGAATTCGACCTCGCCAGCGATGTGCACGCGGCCGATGCCGATAAAGGGCAGATCGGCCAAGTCGTCCAAAATCTCGTGATCAACGCGGTACAAGCCATGCCGGGCGGCGGAGTCATTCGGCTCGGGCTTTGCAACGACACGATCCGCCCGGGGGGCGTGCTGCCGCTGACGCCCGGTAACTACATCAAGCTTTCCATCACCGACACCGGCAAGGGCATCGCGCCGGAGCACCTCGCGCGGGTCTTCGAGCCATTCTTTACCACCAAGCAGCACGGCTCCGGTCTCGGTCTCGCGACCGTGTACTCCGTGGTGCAAAAGCATCGCGGCCACGTCACGGTCGAATCGAAGATCGGCGTGGGCACGACGTTTCACCTCTGGCTCCCGGCGGCGCGCGGCACGCCCGTCACCACGGTGAAGAGTGCGACGCCGTTCGAAGTGATGAGCGGGCGGGTGCTGTTCATGGACGACGAAGAGCCGATTCGGAACATGACAAAGACCCTGCTGGAAAAACTTGGTCTGGAGGCGACGGTCACGTGCGATGGCAGGGAGGCGATCCAGCAGTACGCGCTGGCGCGCGCGAGCGGGCAGCCCTTTGACCTCGTGATCATGGACCTGACTGTGCCGGGCGCGATGGGTGGCGCGGCGGCGATGCAGGAGATTTTGAAAATCGATCCCACGGCCCGGGGCATCGTCTCCAGCGGCTACTCGAGTGACCCCGTGATGGCCAACTTCCGGGAGCATGGGTTCTGCGGCAGCGTCCCGAAGCCGTATCGCGTGACCGATTTCGCGCGCACGCTGCGCGATGTGCTGGCGAGCTAGCGATCCCGCTTCGCGACTGACGCATTGTCCTGATGATTTACGGACTTCGTAGCTTGGGCCGAAGTTTTCGAGATCGGTGTGAATTGAGGTGAGAGGGGATGGAAGGCTTGCTCTGCGAGCTGTGTAACGGGTTGCCTCGGCGACACCCGTAAACATCATACGCACCATGCTCCGACCCTGCGAAAGACCTCGCCTGCTCGATGATACCCGCTCCCGTGGAAGAAATCCGCGCGAGGCTGGAACGCTGGGGCGCGGGGCGGGTCGTCTCGCTGTCATGACGGTGAATCTCTTCTCCTGCTTTCGCTTCTGTCTCCTGCTCGCGCTGCTCATCGCGGGTGCCGCCCCGCTGCCGCTCCGCGCGCAGAGCACCGCGCCCAAGCCCAGCAAGCCCGAGGTGCGCAAGGAAGTGGTCGCCGTCATCGAGGGGCAACTCGCCGCCCTGCGCGCCGCTGACTACAAAAAGGCTTACACCTTTGCCGCCGCCGCGCTGCGTGCGCAGACGCCGTTGCCGCAATTTCAGCGCATCGTGGAAACGAATTATCCGGAAATCGCGAAAAACACGAAGGCGGAGATCGGCATCGTCCGCGACGACGGCACGCATGCGGATGTGCTCGTGCAGGTTTACTCAAAAGACGGTTCCGCCGGCTACGACTATGGCTTGGTGAAAGAGCGCGATGGAGCGTGGCGGATCGACCGGGTGCTGCGCCATGCACCAAAAAAAGACGACCGGGTGTGAGAAAAGTGGGCGGTGCGTTCAGAGCGCAGTCTTTGCGGTTTAGAATACCGCTATAATTTTAGAAGTCGCCCTCCCGACGTCGCCCGGAGGTCGACGTCGGGAGGGCGGCTTCGCTCGCAGCCGGCCGCTGCAAAATGTGATAACGCCGCGTGTGTAGTTGCGGCGGCGGGGGGCAGTCGCCACACCGGAGATTCGCCCATGCTTCCTCTTGCGGATACCGCCAAACAAAAACGCCCCGCCGTCGTGAATGGACTCATTATCACGGCCAACCTCGTGGTGTTTGGCTGGGAGCTGTGGCTGAGCATCGGCGGCAGCGACAAGCAACTCGCGGGATTCGTGACCGAGCACGCCCTCGTCGCCAAGCGCCTGATAGGCCATCCCGACGACGGCGCGCAGTGGCTGACGGTGCTCACGCATATGTTCATGCACGGCGGCGTGGCGCATGTGCTGGGCAATATGTGGTTCCTCTGGATCTTCGGCGGCCACGTGGAGGACCGCCTCGGGTCGTTTAAATACCTGCTGTTTTACCTCATCGCCGGGACGGCGGCGGCCACGGCGCAGCTTGCGACCGATCCGGGCTCGACGGTGCCGATGCTCGGAGCGAGCGGCGCGATCTCGGGCGTGCTGGGGGCGTACCTGATTTTGTTTCCGACGGCGTGGGTGTTGGCGCTCGTACCGTGGATCGTGCCGATTTTGCCCGTGCCGGCGGTGGTGTTTCTCGTGCTCTGGTTCGCCTTTCAACTCTGGAGCGGCCTCGGCTCGCTCGCCGCCGGACTCGACGGCGGCGTGGCGTGGTGGGCGCACGCGGGTGGATTTGTGGCGGGCGCGGCGATGGTGTGGTGGGCCAAGAGCGCGAAGCTGATTCGTCGCTCCTGAGTCTCGGTGGGAGGTGAAATGTGATTTCCGCCAAGCCCGCCCTCCTTCGCGGTTTGCGGATTCATGGACGGCACCGTCCCAGCTGCCGCGATCGCGACGGCTGGGGCGCGGGTGGGAAAATCAAGCCACCCTGAGCGGGCGGACAAAACGGCGAGACCGCCGCGTGACGGTCAAACCCAACACGGAAAGTCCCGTGATCGCAGCATAGGTGGCGGGCTCCGGGATCGTGCTGGGGGTTACGGAATTCAGGGCCAATTGAATCTGCGCCGGATTCGGTCCCGTGCCCCATTGGATGTAGCCGCCGCTTTCGTTGGTCCATGCGCTCAAATAAACCGAACCGGGCAGAGCTGTGCTGTTGATCGCGTTGAAATCGGAATCGCGGATCTGCAGGTCGGCCACGTTCCAGGATTTCCCGTTGACGGTGGGCGCGGTGACCGAATGAAACGCGATTTCGAGCAGGTCCATCGGGGTGCCGAAAACGGAATTATTATAAACGTAGAAATACGCCGGGGAGACCTGCGCCGTGGTCGTATAGCTGCCGGACTGGAAAACGAAATTGGTTACGGCATTGGTGTAGCCCGCGTAGTTGGCCCCGGAATCTCCCACGCTGGCGCCGTAGTTGACGTTGAAACTGGCCGTCCACGTTTGGCCGGCGGTAAACGTACTCGCGACATTGGACACCGAGGAAATCGTCCCACTCATCTGCCACGCGACGATCTGCGCCGAAGCTGACAGCGAGCTTACGAAAAACAGGTAGACGGGAAGCGAGAGATTTTTCATGGCGGGTGCAGGGTCGGGTCTGCGGTGGTAGGCGCAGCGGCTACTTACTTGAGAGATGGCTTGGGCCAGAGCCGGCGCGTGGGCTCGCTGTAGTGTCCGAAATGACCGTCGACCGTCCAGCCATTGTTGGTGTCGCGCATCACGGTGAGTTTGACGTCTGTGTTAGCGAGGGCGTCCCGGTAAAGCTCGATCGTCGCACTATTTGTGCCAACTACCGTATAGAGGGGATTTAGGTAGCGAAGAGTTGGTGAAATGTATTTTGGGCGCGAAAAGTTATCGAGGTCCTCTGTAGGGGAGGGTGGGCTGGCCTTCACCGCCTCTATGAGTCGTAGGTAGTCGGTGGCACCAGCTGTTTCGTAATGCCGAGTGAGCTGCGCAGTATAGTGGCTGCTGATAGTGAATTCGGCGGAGAAAATAGGAGGCATCCAAAATCCTTCGTAGGACTGCAACGCGCGTGTGTAGCGAGAGGCCATCGCGAGACCAGTGACCAAACTGACGGCGGTGACTGTCACCGCACTAAAGCCTAGAAGTCGCAGCCGTGATATCTGAGGAGCCTCGGTCCGCCGGCGAACCTGTCGTGCGACGGAACGCGCCTGCCACACGCAAAACCAGAAGGGCACGGCGAAAAACGTGAACGCTAAAACGATCGTGAGAAGGATTCGCCAGCCGATGCCCTGTGTGAGGAGGCCATCGGTGGCAAAGATGATCGGGTCTGCCAAGAGAACGAGAGCGAGGGCAAACCAAGCCATGCGGTGAATCGCGCCCGAGAGGGTGCTCTTGAGTAAAAAATCCAGCAATGAAGCCCCAGCCAAAGTAGCTCCTGAGGTGATCAGAGCGGCTGCGAGTGCATTCCAATAGTCGTTGCCGTAGCGATGACCCCAATACACCTCGGCGACTGCGACATAGTAGCCGCAGAGGAGAAGGGCGACGATGACGCGCAACACACCGGGCTGCCCATCGTCGACCCGCGCATCGGGCGGTTCGTTCGCTATAGTCTCAGTGGCCACCGCCGTCGAGATCGCCGGGCTTGAGGAGCGGGGCGAAGGTGCCCTTGTTGGCCGCCTTCATGTAGGCCTCCTTGGCCTCGATGGTGCCGTCTTTCACGCGGTTCATGAGGCTGTTGTCCATCGTGATCATGCCGTCGCTGCCGCCGCTCTCGATGATGGATTTGATATTGGCGATCTGGCCGCTGCGGATGGTGTTGGGCAGAGCTTCGTGGGTGAGGAGGATTTCGTGGACGGCGCAGCGGCCCTTGGGGATGCGCTTGCAGAGGAGCTGGGCGACGACGCCGGCGAGGCAGCTCGAGAGCATCACGCGCGCCTGATTCTGCTCGTCGGCGGGGAAGGTGTTGATGATGCGGTCGACGGTCTTGGCGGCGTTATTGGTGTGGAGCGTGCCGAAGACGAGCATGCCCATCGAGGCGCAGCCGAGCGCGAGCTTGATGGTCTCCATCTCGCGCATTTCGCCGAGGAGGAGGATGTCGGGGTCGTGGCGCATCGCGCCTTTCAACGCGGCGGCAAAGGACTCGGTGTGCTCGCCGACCTCGCGGTGGACGATGACGGATTTCTTCACCGGATGGACGAACTCGATCGGGTCCTCGATGGTGATGATGTGGCGCGCGAGGTTGCCGTTGATGTAGTCGATCATCGCGGCGAGCGTCGTGGACTTGCCGGAGCCGGTGGGGCCGGTGACGACGACGAGGCCCTGGTCGAGATGGCAGAGTTTCTTGAGCGCCTCGGGGAGATTGAGCTGCTCGAAGGAGAGAATCTTCGCGGGGATCTGGCGGAAGACCGCTGCCTGGCCCCAGTGATTATAGAGGAAATTTCCGCGGAAGCGTGCGAGGCCGGGAATTTCGTGGGCGAGGTCGAGATCCTTGCGGTCGAGAAAATCGGCCCAGCGTTTCGGCGGGCAGATTTCCTTGAGCAGCGACTCCATGGTGGCCGCGTCGATGATCTTGTCGGTGAGAGGGACGAGCGAGCCGGAGGCGCGGGTCTTGGCGGGCAGGCCGACGGTGAGGTGCAAATCGGAGCCGCCCTTGTCGAGCATGGCTTTGAGGAGGGTGTCGATGGCGGCCATGGCGAAGGCTAGGGAGTGGAGCTGGGACGAAACGGAAGGAGGCGAACGCGGGGGCGATTGTCGTCGATCGTGAGAATAGCCCCGGCTTCAAGTTCTGTCGCGCAGGTCTGAAGTGCGTTCACGACATACAATCCGATGCGCCCTGGATCTACATCGGACATGCGAAGCAAGACCACACTTGGACTGGTGGCATTGGTCTTTCCGAGAATCGTGCCAAAATCGAGGTCTTGGGTTAACACCATGGCGCGAATCTTCTGCGCATGATCGAAAATAGTCTGGTCGTCCGCTGCAGCGCTCCCGAGTTCACGCCAATGGATGCTTTCGATACCGTGCGAAGATAACAATTCGACCCAGTCAGGCGATAGATTCATATCGACTATGATCATTCGGGCTGGGCCACCGCTTTACCGCTTACGAATCGACCAAGACAATTTCGCGTTCATTGACGCGCCATGCCGCGTAGGTGAGCGCTTGATCAATATCGGCCGGCTCCAAATAAGGGTAAAGTTTCAACAGATGTTCCTTGCTGTGGCCCGCGCCCATCATACCCACGATCATGCCCACGGTGACGCGCATGCCGCGAATGCATGGCTTGCCGCCCATGACAGCGGGGTTGTGGGTGATGCGGTCAAAATTGGTCATGGTCGAAAGCTATCTAGGTGGGCGGTGGGGGCAAGCGTGGCGAAGGAGCTCATCACACGATCCTCGCCTTGAGCACGCGGTTGGTGATGTTGGCCTGGGCGGTTTCGGCGGTGATTTTCTTTTCCTTCCAGAGGCCGAAGATGGTGTTGTCCATGAGGCACATTCCTTCCTTCACGCCGGTTTCCATCGTGTTGCGCAGGCCGGTGGTCTTGCCCTCTTTGATGAGGTTTTGAATCGCGGTGTTGCTGATGAGGATTTCGGTGGCGAGGACTAGGCCGGCGTTTTCGCCGGCGCCGGGGACGAGGCGTTGGCAGACGACGCCGCGCAGACTCTCGGCGACGCTGGAGCGGATTTGCGTTTGCTGCGCGGGCGGGAAGACATCGAGCAGGCGGTTGAGCGTGGTGGCGGCATCGCTCGTGTGCATCGTGCCGATGACCAAGTGGCCGGTCTCGCTCGCGCTGATCGCCATCTCGATGGTTTCAAGGTCGCGGAGCTCGCCGATGACGATGACATCGGGGTCTTCGCGGAGTGCGCCCTTGAGCGCGGAGGCAAACGACCGCGTGTGCGGGCCGACTTCGCGCTGCGTGACGTTGCAACCCTTGGCGGGCTGCACGACCTCGATGGGGTCCTCGACGGTGATAATGTGGTCGGTGCGCGTGGCGTTGAGGTAGGCGACCATCGAGGCGAGGGTCGTGGTCTTGCCGGAGCCGACGGGGCCGGTGATGAGGATGAGGCCGTTGTGGTAGGAGAGGAGCTTGTGCAGCGTGGCGATGTGCGGCGTGTAGCCGAGGTCTTCGAGCGTGCGCGTCTCGGCGGGGACCATGCGGTAGGCGCCGGCCACGCCGTTCTTGTGAAACATGAGGTTGACGCGATAGCGGTCGGCGGCGCTCAGGGCCAAGGCGTAGTCGAGGTCCTTGCGCTCGAGGAAGAGTTTTTTCTGATGCTCGGCGAGGACGGCGAGATTGAGGCGCAGCGCATCCTGCGCGGTGAGGACATAATCCGAGATATAGGCGAGCGCGCGATTTTTGCGGACGAAGGGGCGCGCGCCGGTGGAGAGGTGAAGATCGCTGGCGCCGTAGCGGGCGGTGGCCTTGAGCAGGTCGCGCATGCCGGAGGCGAGGGCCTTGTCATCGAGCTTGGCCACGGTCTCGAAGGGAAATTTCGGCGCGGGACCGGCGGCCGTTGGGGCCTTGGGCTGCGGCGCACCGAGATCGGATGAGACGCGCGGCGCGGAGCCGGGCGCTCCGGAATTGGCCGCAGTCGTGGGGGCGGGGGTGTGGGCAAAGGGGGGCGAGGTTTCCTCGTCGACGAAGGGGTCGCTCGCGGGGCCGCTGCGCTCGCCCTTGGTGATGGCGAGATCGGCGAGTTTTTCGAGCTTTTCGACGTCGTTGACGACACCCGCGTCGATCAGGCCTTGGGCAAAGGCCATGATGTCGCCGTCGGCGCCCATCATGTTGGCGACGAGGAGGGCCTGCGCGCGGGTGAAGAGGCCTTGGTCGATGCCGAGTCGGGCGAGCCAGCGGGTATCGTTAGTCATGCGCGGCGAAGTGGATGCCGCGGAGAATGGCGCGACCGCGAGCCAAGCCAAGCGCGAAGGGCGGCCTAGGAGATGAACTCTCCGCCGCGAGGGTGATGGAGTAAACCGCGAAGCACGCGAAGAGGCGCGAAGGGGCGGACGTTATTTTTTCCGGGTGCCGCGATTTGAGGTGAGGGAGTTGATTGAATGGGAAGTTCGGGAAGAGCGGGACGAAGAAAAAGCTGCATGCTGAGTTGGCCGATCTCTCGGTGGCTTTCGGTCTCGGTGGTTCAGGCCTTGGTTTTGAAACGCCGGGATTTAACCACAGAGGCACAAAGCCACAGAGGAGGAGAAAAGCAGGAGACTTTCTACGCCGCAGGTGTGACGCGCAGCGCCATGCCATCGGGGTCGGTAACGGATTGCGGAGTCGTGGTGCCGGTGCGCGTGAAGGTGGCTTCGATTATACCGCGTGACGCGGGGGCGTGCGGCGTGCGTGGGTTGCCCCAGCTATTCAGGCCGAGATGGTGGTGGTAGCCGTCGGCGGCGAGGAAGCGGGCGCCGGGGAAGCTGCCTTGCGTGACGACCATGCCGAGCTTCTCGCGGTAGAAGGCGTCGCTGCGGGCGAGGTTCGTCACGCGAAGGTGGAGATGGCCCCACTTGGCGCCGGCGAGTGGCATGGCGCTGGGCGGCGAGGCCTCGGCCATGAGGGAGCGGAGATCGAGTTGCTGCGTGGTCATGGCGAGTTCGCCACTGGCGGTGAAGGGCCAAGCGGCGCGCGGGCGGTCGGCGTAGAATTCGAGGCCGTTGCCCTCGGGGTCGGCGAAGTAGATGGCCTCGCTCACGCCGTGATCGGAGAAGCCCTGGAATTCAACGCCCGCGTGCGCGGCGTGTTGCAACCACGCGCCGAGGGCGGCGCGCGACGGCAGGAGCAGGGCGGCGTGAAAGAGCCCGGCGGAGCCGTGTGCGGCTGGCGGCGCTGAGGTATCGCCGGTGAGCGTGAGGAGGGAGGGCCCACCCGGCGCGACGGCGAGCGAAGCGCGCGTGGCGGAAGAGTTCACCACGACGAAGCCGAGTTGGCGCGTGTAAAACTCCACGCTGCGCGCGAGGTCGCCGACACGCAGCTCGATGGACGAGAACTGGAGAGAGGGGGTCATGACGGGAAGGGTTACGCGGCGGCCAGTTGCTGCAACGTCGCCTGCGCTTCAGCGACGGCGGCGGCACCGGCAGGGTTACCGGCATTCAGGCTGTGCGCGTAGATGAATTGGACCTCGGTGATGCCGATGAAGCCCAGCACGGCGCGGAGGTACGGCTCGAGGAAATTATAGGCGCCGCCCGGAGTGTTGGGGCGGAAATCGCTGCCGCTCGCGACGATGATGAGGGCGCGCTTGTTGCGCGCGAGGCCTTCGTAGCCGCCGCCCGACGCGAAGCCGAAGGTGCGGCCCACGCGCACGATCTGGTCGATCCACGCCTTGAGCGCGGCGGGCAGGGAGAGGTTGTAGATCGGCGTGGTGATGACGAGCTGGTCGGCGGCGAGGAGTTCGTCGACGTACTGATTGGAAACGGCGATGGCCTGGCGCGCGGCGGGCGAGTGACTGTCGGCCGGGGCAAAGGCGCCCTCGACCCAAGCCTCGGTGACGAAAGGTGGCGGCTCCTGGCCGACATCGCGGACGATGACTTGGCCCTGCGGATGGGCGGCGCGCCAGGCGGCGAGGAATTCCTGGCCGAGCTTGCGGCTGTGGGAACGCGCGCCGCGCGGGCTGGCGTCGAGATGGAGGAGGGTGGAGGAGGACGTAGTATTCATGATGGAGAATTTATTATATAACAACTTTGGTTACAATTTAGGGCAAAAAAATGTCAGTGCTTGCCGGGGCAGACGGGGCGGAGCTGCTCGTGGATATTCGCGAGGGTCATGGTGCCGAGCTCTGCTTCCATGCTGGTCTGGGCCTTGGCAAACGAGGCGTGGAGGATGGACTGGATTTTCGCACCGACGGGGCACTTGGCGTTGGGCTCCATGTGCGCGAGGCCGAAGGTGGGATTGGGCTCCACGGTGCGATAGATGTCACGGAGCGTGATTTTGGCGGGAGCCTCCGCGAGGGTGAAACCGCCCGAGGCGCCTTTTTGCGCGGACACGAATTTCGCCTTCACGAGGGCGGACAGGAGGCGGCGGATGACGACGGGATTGGTGCTCACGCTCGAGGCGATCTCAGCCGAAGGCACCGCCGCGCCCTGGCGATAGGCCAGATAGGCGAGGATGTGGACGCTGACGGCGAAGCGTGAGTTTCCGGTCATGGGTGGGAGGGCGGTCGGTTAATGTAACTAAGAATGTTACTTATCGGGTGGATGTCAAGTGGGATGGTTTGGGAATGACGAATATCGAATGACGGGCGCAGAAGGACCAGGGGAGAAGGCGGGCGGTGGCTTGGGCGCCGAGAGCGGGCGATAGCTTAGCCGGACTCAGGCAGTTGAGAGTGGGTAGTTGAGAGTTGAGAGACCGATCCTCAGAGGAGCCGAAATAGTCTACTAGCTTGAGATGCTGGTTCACTGTTTGGTTTTGCTCTCAACTCTCAGCACTCAACTCTCAACTGAATCGTTCCGGCTTAGGCTACATTCGGCAGTCGATATTCGTCATTCGTCATTTCCCGGCAGGCGGCGGCCGGGATTATCGGAGGTTGCAAAGGCGGCGGTTTCAGAGAGGCTGACCAGTTCCTATACCTGTCATGCTGAAGAAAATATTTGCGAAGCTGCGCGAGACGATTGCGCCTTCGCGTGCTAAAAAGCCGGCCGAAGTCGAAGCCGCCAAACCTGTTTCTCACCTCAAGCCACACTCCACGTCGCAGCGCGGCGAGGGGCGTCATAGTCACGGCGGCGGACAAAGCCAGAGCCACGGGACGAAGCCGCATGACGGCAAGCCGCGTGAGGCCCGCGAGCCGCGAGCGCCGCGCACCGGTGGCGGGCAGGGACAAGGACATGAGGGACGGCCGCGTCGGGACGATCACGGCCCCCGTCGGGACGACCACGGTGGCCCGAGACGCGATGACCACGGCCCGCGTCGCGAGGGTGGCGGCGGTGGCGGGCGCGGCTTTCAGTCGCGGTCCGGTGGTGGTGGTGCCGGTGGCCGAGGCGGCCCGCGCGGTGAGCGCGAAAAGCCGATGATCGACAAGACTTTTGACCACCCGCGCACGGTGGACATCAAGCCGACGGTGCCGGTCAATGTGCCGAAGATGGATACGGCGTTTACGGCGCTCGGCCTTTCGGATGCGTTGGCGTTTGGCGTGCAAGAGATGGGCTACGTGACGCCTACGCCGATTCAGGCGCAGGCGATTCCGGTGGTGCTCAAGGGCGGCGACGTCATTGGCTCCGCGCAGACGGGTACGGGCAAGACGGCAGCCTTTGCGCTGCCGATCATCCAGCGCCTCGGCACGCACGGCAAACTCCGCTGCCTCATCCTCGAGCCGACGCGCGAACTCGCGCTACAAGTCGAAGAAGCGTTTCACAAATTTGCCAAGTTCACCGACCTCCGCGTGACGATCGTTTACGGCGGCGTGGGCTACGGAAAACAAGAGGACGATCTCCGCCGCGGGATGGATATCCTCGCTGCGACGCCGGGTCGCCTCCTCGACCACTTGGAGAAGGGCAATTGCTCGCTCGCAGATGTGGACATCCTCGTGCTCGACGAAGTCGACCGCATGCTCGACATGGGCTTCCTGCCCGACGTGAAGCGTATCGTGCAGAAGTGCCCGAAGAATCGCCAGACCCTCTTTTTCACCGCGACGCTGCCGCCCGAGCTCGAACAGCTCGCGGGCTGGGCGCTGCGCGATCCGGTGAAGGTCGAGATCGGCCGCCAGCGTTCGCCGGCGGAGACGGTGGCGCACGCGTTTTATCCGGTCGTCGCGTCGCAGAAATTTGACCTGCTGCAGCTCCTGCTCGAGCAGACCGATTTCAAGAGCGTGATCATTTTCGCGCGCACGCGCATGGGCTCCGATCGCATTGCGCACCGCCTGCAGGCCAAGGGCCACACGGTCGCCGTGATGCATTCCGACCGCAGCCAGCGCGAACGCATCGAGGCGCTCGATGGTTTCAAATCTGGGAAGTACGAAGTGCTCGTCGCAACGGATATTGCCGCGCGCGGTCTCGACATCGCGGGCGTTTCGCACGTGGTGAATTACGACGTGCCGGAAAATGCCGAGGACTACGTGCACCGCATCGGCCGCACCGGCCGTGCGCAAAACACGGGCGACGCCTTTACCCTCGTGACCGAGGAAGACGTGCGCGATGCGCGCAGCATCGAGCGCTACATGGGCGTGACGGTAGAGCGTAAAAAAATCGAAGGCTTCCCCTACATTTACTCCGCGCTCTTCGACGAGAAGGCCATCGCGGATACCGTGGCCGCAGCGGCGAAGCCGGCGAGCCGTTTGCACCGCGGCGTGCGGCGGTAAGGCGGCTAGGCGAAGAAATTTAGTCCGCTTTCTTTTTAGAATAACGCCGGTCTTTTTTTTGACCGGCGTTTTTTTTGGGGCAAGTGACGCCGGTCGTCACTGTCGATTTCTTTCGCGCGGAAGTCGGGGCGTAAAGCCCCTCCTACAGTTTCGGAATCACTCGCTGGCGCGGGTTTCGAGCGAAGGACTGACGGTGGCTGCTGCTCGCGCGATGGTGGGGGCGGTTGGAAACCGCCCCTCCGTTGTTGGGCCAAAGCTTACTCCATCACTCGTCGCCGTTGACGAGTTTGTAGGTGATGGCGGCGACGATTCCGCCGCCGAGGTTGCCGACGAAGAAGATCCAGATGTTTTCCCAGGCGATGAGACCCATGAGCGAAGCGCCGATGGCGACGGCGGGGTTGAACGCGCCGCCGGAGACGTTGCCGACGGAAAAGGCGCCGACCATTACCGTCATGCCGATGGCGAGACCGTAGAAGGAGTTGCCCGCGGTCCCCTTGGCGGTGGCGCTATTGAGGACGACCCACGCGAGCGCGAAGGTGAAGAGGAACTCGACGAGAAGCGCGGCTTTCCAGCCGATGGGGAGAGGCGCGGGCGGCACGGTGCCCTTGATGAAGTGGACGAGCCAGGCGGCCACGGCGGCGGCGGCGAATTGGGCGAGCCAGTATGGAATCAGATCGGCGTTGGAGAGTTTACCGCGGATGCGAGCGGCGAGCGAGACAGCGGGATTGAAGTGTCCGCCGGAGATGTGTCCGCCCGAGTAGATCATGACCATGAGGACGGCCCCGATGGCGAGCGGGGCGAAGGCACCGGCGCCCGGAGCGATCACCGTGCAGCCGATGGTGAAGACGAGGAAGAACGTGCCGATGAACTCGACCAGATATTTTTTCATGAAGCAACCGGGGTTGAAGCAGACGAACGACGGGCGCGAGGCTCGGCAGCGACGGCGGAAAAGACAACGCGATTTGCACGCCTGCGTAGTCATACGCGAAAACAGGGCGGGCTTGCGCCCCGGGCGGAACGGCATTGGCTGAACGATTCTCATGACACTGGATATCCCGCCGGACGATTTCCTCGGCTACATTTTCGATCTCGATGGCACGCTCGTTGACACGATGCCGCTTCACTATCGCGCGTGGGATGCGGCGATGCGAGCGGTGGGCCTGCAATGTCCGCTGGACGAGGATCTATTCTACTCCCTCGGTGGTGTGCCGACGCGGCGTGTGGCGGAGCTGATCGGGCTGCACTACGGCCTCAAGGTGGATGTGGAGGCGGTGTTTCACTCCAAGGAAAAGCTCTTCAACGAAATCCGCGCCGATGCGCAGCTGATCGAGCCGGTAGTGGAATTTGCGCGAAAGATGGCCAAGACGCACCCCGTGAGCATCGCGACAGGCGGCACGCGCGACATCGTGGACCCGATGCTCAAACTCACGGGACTGGGCGCGACCTTTTCCATCGTGGTGACGGCCGACGACGTGGTGCACGGCAAGCCGGCTCCTGATATGTTTCTCCTCGCGGCGAAGCGGATGGGCGTGGCGCCAGAGCGGTGCCTGGTATTCGAAGACGCGGAGCCTGGTATGCGCGGAGCCGAAGCGGCGGGGATGAAGTGGGTGCGCGTGGCCAGCCGGAAGCAGTAGGGGAGATGGAATGAGGGACTGAGGGAGTGGGGGGACAGGGAATAGGCGGGCGCGGAGGGGGAAGGCTCGCGCTTCGCGCGCGGCTACTTGGTCTCGTCGAAACGCCGAAGTAAGACGGTATCGCCGAGTTTCAAATTTGCGGATGCGGCGGCGTCGCCGAAATTACGCGCGAGCCAAAAGCAGCCGTCGGCGTTGGGGAAGACGACCCATTCGTTGCGCTTCACGCTGGAGAAATCGGCGCCGTAGCGCGTGCGAAATTTTTGATCGCGGACCGTGAGTTCGAACCATTGCCCGGGAGTAATGCCGGCAGCGGCGAAATCGGCGGGCTGGGCGTCGATGAAGACATTGCCGTAAATCGGTGAGACCTCGATGATGCGGGCCGTGAAGCCCCGGCCATCGGGTTCGGCGGCGACGGAGGACGGGAGGGGAGTGGGGGCGACCGTCGCATCGAAAAAGGGCTTAGGCTCGGGCGGGCGCGGCAGGACGGACCGGCCGTGATCGAGCCAGAGATTGAGCGCGCGGAGGGCGGCGAGGCGTTCGCGTTGATTTACGTTTACGTGACCATCGCGCGAAACCTGAAACAGCATCGGCACGGCGTCGCCGCTGGCTCGCTGCGCCGCAGCGGCGACGTAGGCGCGGGGACCGCCGAGTTCGCTCTGGTTGGTCAGAAAAAGCAGCGGTATTTTCGGATGGAGACTCAGGCCCACGGTCGCGCCGCCCTCTCTGACATCCAGCGCGGCGCCGATAGCGACGACGCCCGCATAGAGGCGCGGGTCCTCGGGTTCCCGCTCGGCGATCAGCGTCCCAATCAGGCCGCCCATCGACTCGCCTTCGACGATCACGCGATCCGCAGTGCCGTAGGTTTGGACGATGTATGAACGTAATGCATCGAGATCAGCGACGGCATCGGAAACGATAATGCCATTACGGCGAAAACTCGTCGTGGCGACGATCCAGCCCTCTTCGATCAGCGTGCGATACGAAAAATGTCCAGGCGAGAGGTCAGCGACGAGCGGCCGATCTTCCGCGCGAAGGCCATGGGCGATGAGGAGCACACGGGCGTTCCAAAACGTGGGGCGAGCGAGGGTAAATTGCGCGCCGTTGATTTCGCCAGTGACGAGAGTGTAGGCCGGGACCGGAGCAGAAGTGGGTGAGATGCGGGGACGCGCGGCGGATTTCGCCGCAGGCAGGGCAGGGGGCTTGGTCGTCGGCGGGTTGGCGGCGTCGACCGACGAAAAAATACCGCTCAACAGCGTCAGTACCAGCAGGCAACGGGTGAGCGGCGAGGCAGCGGACCCGCGAAACGAAGCGGCAGTGCGATGCATGCGAAACGATTTCGGACTTCCGGCGAGGTGTCGAATCGGTTCGAGTTGGGGAATGAATTTCGACTCCCTGGTCAAACCCTCCGTCCGCACCCAACCGGTTTACGAGCCCGGTAAACCGATCGAGGACGTCGCGCGCGAACTCGGCCTCGATCCGGCGACGATCATCAAGCTCGCCTCGAACGAAAATCCCTGGGGGCCTTCGCCACTAGCCGTCGCGGCGGCGAAGCGCGCGCTGGATCATGGGGAGTTATATCCAGATGGTGGGTGTTTCGCCCTACGGGAGAAACTCGCGGCGAAGTGGAATCTGCGCCCGAATCAGTTCGTCGTGGGCAATGGGTCGAATGAAATTATCGAGCTGCTCGGGCACGCCTTTGTCGATGCGGGCGACGAAGTGGTAATGGGTGCGCCGGCATTCGTGGTTTATAAATTGGTGACGCTGCTTTTCGGGGCGAAAGCGATCGAGGTGCCGCTGGTGAATTTCCGCCACGATCTGGGGAAGATTGCGGCGGCGATCACGCCGCGCACGAAACTTGTTTATGTCTGCACGCCGAATAATCCGACGGGCACGGCGAACACGGAGGAGGAGCTGCTAGCCTTCGCGCGGGCCCTGCCGGATCATGTGATTGGCGTCTTCGACGAAGCCTATGCGGAATTTCTCGAGCGAGCGCCCGACCTGCGCCCGCTGATCGCGGAAGGGCGCAAGGTGGTGTGCCTGCGGACTTTCTCGAAAATTTATGGCCTCGCGTCATTGCGGATTGGATACGGCTACGGCAGTGCGGAAGTCTGCGCGCTGCTGAATCGCGTGCGGCAGCCCTTCAACGTCAACGCCATCGCCCAGGCGGCGGCCATCGCCGCCCTCGATGACCAGGAGTTTGCCGAGAAGACAGCGCGGGAAAATCGCGCCGGGCTCACACAGCTTGAGATCGGTTGCGAAAAACTCGGCCTTGAGATCGTGAAAAGCGTCGCGAACTTTATGTTAGTGAAGGTCGGGGACGGTCTGCGGGTGTTCGATTTGCTGCAACGAAAGGGGATAATCGTGCGTCCGGTAAAATCTTACGGACTGCCCGAGTGGATTCGGATCACCGTGGGGACCGAGGCGCAAAACAAGCGGCTCCTGTCGGAGTTGGGGTCAATAGTGGCCCGGATGGAATGAATCTTTGAGGAGGAAGGCAGAATACGTAAACTCAAGCAACGGATGGGTTAAATTCTGTTACGACTGCCTGACGGTAGGGGTAAAAAACAACATTTTGGGGTTCAAATTTCCTTGCACTGGTAATTGCATTGCAGTTCGCTTTGACCGATTTTTGAACAAATTCCATTGGGCGATATGAAAAACTTTCCTGCAAAAAAGCACCTCGGGTGTAATTTGGCCTGAAGATTGCACGTCACGGTGCATCCGTCGCCCTTTCAGAATTACCTTCCTTCCCGACTCACTTTCGCCTAGCTATCATCCCTTACCACGCAAATGAAGAACTACGTCCGTACTGTTATACTTGTCGCCGCGCTTGGCTCCGCGGCAAAAGCTGCTCCGTTTCTTGCCGTCGGCGACGGCGCTGAATTGTTCGTTACTGGAGCGCTCGGCGTCCGGTTCGACGACAATATCTTCCTTGCGGACAACTCTAATAAGATCAACGACACGATCTTCGACATCAATCCCGGCGTAGAGCTTACGTTCGGCAAGAATGCCGCCCTGTCCGGCTCGCTTACGTTGGTCGATGCCTTCGCGAACTACACCGATAACAGCGGCCTGAACTCCAATCTGTTCTCCGGCGACCTGAATGCCGCTTACGAGGACGCCAAGACGAAGTTTAAGTTCAACACCGGTTACCACGAGC
Organism: Opitutaceae bacterium; assembly: GCA_965227745.1. Classification (GTDB taxonomy): domain Bacteria; phylum Verrucomicrobiota; class Verrucomicrobiia; order Opitutales; family Opitutaceae; genus GAS368. Next base: position 5,112,858 of record OZ245769.1, read on the forward strand.
TCAACCAGAACACGGTCGATACCCGCAGCCTCACCCGCCGCGATGAGTTCGTTATCGGCACGAGCGCCGAAGTGAGCGTTTCTCCGATCACCGCGGTCAGCGCGGGTGTTAACTACACCAAGACCAATTACAAGCGCCGTGGCTACGGTGACTCCGATGACCTCGCGGTGCCGGTTAATTTCTACTACAAGTGGACCCCGAAGGTCGACCTCAGCCTCGGTTACCGTTACCGTAACTACGAGACCACCGTCGGTTCTGACTCGGTTGACCATTTCTTCAGCGTCGGTGCTCGCGGTGAATTCACCGAAAAGCTCAGCGGCAAGGTGCAAGTCGGTGTGATCACCCGTAAGTTTGGCACCAGCTCCGCCCTCACCGGCGGTTCCGAGACCCTCCCTGGTGTCGATGGCAGCCTCTCGCTCGCCGTGACGCCGAAGACGACGATCCAATTCGGCGCTTCCAACGACTACGGCACTGCTCCCCAAGGTCAGCAGCAGAAGAACCTCTCCCTCTACACCAACGCCAACATCAACATCGACACCCAGTGGTCGGTTAACGGTGGCCTGAGCTTCCGCAGCATCGACTATTACAACCGTACCGATGACTACTTCGAGGCCTCTGTCGGCGCGACGTACATCATCAACACCTACGTCAAGCTCGTCGGTTCCTACGTTTACCGTAACAACGATTCCGATTTGGCCAGCAGCACGTTCAAGAACAACGTCTTCAGTATCGCAGCCAGCCTCCGCTACTGATCTCCTCCTAGTTTAGTCTTTGCTATACGGAAGAAGATCGCTACGGTCTTCTTCCGTTTTTTTTCTGCTAAACCGTCCTTTTTGCCACTATGTCGCGATTGGTTTTTTCCCTCCTATTTTTGTTTTCGGGGGCTCTGTCTGCCTTTGCCGCCCAGTCGTCTGAGAAACCTGCTGAACTTTCTTCCGCTCGTGCGGTCGTGGCCAGTGGAGACTACGTGCTGCAGCCGTCGGATCTGATTCGCGTGCAGATTTTTCAGGAGGACGAACTCAATCGCGAAATCCGCATTTCCCGGGAGTGCACCGTGATGCTCCCCCTGATCGAGACCGTCAATCTCACGGGTAAGACCGCGCGCCAGGCGGAGGAATACATCCGCAGCCTCTACGCGAAGGACTTTTTGGCCAAGCCGCAGGTCAATCTCTCTGTCTTGGAGTACGCGCCTCGCCGCGTTTACGTTTTCGGTGCCGTGGGCAATCCCGGCCCGGTGACGTTTGTGCAAGAGGCGGGCCTGACGCTGGTCGAGGCGATCGCCAAGGCCGGCAGCTTCAGCCGCATTGCCAATAAGAAAAAAGTCACCTTGAAACGAATCAAGGCCGACGGTGGCACCGATGTTATCCCGATCAACGTGGAGGAACTGTTGAAAGGTGAAGGCAACATGTCCTGGCCCCTGCAGCCGGAGGACGTGATCTTCGTTCCCGAAACTTTCCTTTAATCCTTTCGCGATGGAAGCTCCTGATAAAAATAAAAAAGACGGCCAAGGTGGTGGGTACGGCTACACTTACGGCGGTGGTTACGGCGGCTATGGCGGTTATGGTGGCTACGGCTACGGCGAGGGTGGCGGCGGCGCCACCAGCGCGCACCGTAGCTTCCAAGATTACCTGCTGATCCTGCGCGAGCGCATTTGGTACGTGGTCGTCGTCTTCCTCGTGGTGTTCTCCAGCGCGCTGGTCTACACGCTGAGCCAGACGAAGATTTATCGCTCCTCGGCCTCGGTGCAGATCTTTCGTCGCGATCCGACGCTGATTTCCGGTCAGCCGATCACTGAAGGCACGAATATCACGTCTGCGGAAGACTTGAACACTCAGTTGGAGGTGCTCAAGAGCGCCAAGATCATCCGCCGCGTCGCCGAGCGCATCCAGGGTGACCGCGAAGATCTCCGCCTCTTCCTCGCGCCCTACGAGCGCAGCACGGCTGACATCGCCTTTGTCGCCGATATCCTCGCGGGCAATCGCAAGGTCGTCCAGACCCGCTCCTCGCTGATCGTCAACCTCGCCTACGATCACCCGGATCGCATCGTCGCCGCCAAGGTCGCCAACCTCTTTGCCGACGCCTACCTCGATCACAACATGAGTATCCGCTCTGAGGATACAAATAACGCCTACCTCTCTCTCAACGGCACCGTCGAGGAGCAGAAAAAGAAGGTCGAGGCCATCGCCAACAAGCTTCAGGAGTACAAGGAAAAGAACAGCATGGTGTCGCTCGATAGCCGCAAGGACATCGTCAACGACGACCTCAAGGCCATCAATGCCGAGGCCGGCCGCGTCTCCCTCACGCTCAATTCCGCGCAAATCCGCCTCAATCAGGTGAAGGAATACCAAGCAAAGAACCTCGACCTGATCGACCTGCCCTTCATCGCCAATCAGCCCAATATCGTCCCGCTCGTTTCCCAGCGCGCCGCCCAGCAGATCGCCATCGCCCAGCTCAAGGAGCGCTACCTCCCCAAGCACCCGAAGATGGTCGCCGCCATGGACACGCTCACGCAGACTGAGCGTGAGTTGAAGAAAGCCATCGATTCCGTCTGCGCCCAGGTGCAGACTGAGTACGACGCCGCCAAGAGCGCCTACGACCACGTCCAGGCTCGCCTCGAAAAGCAAAAGGCCGCCTCCCTCGACGTTGACCGCTACGGCTTGGACTACACCAATCTCGAGCGCGAGCTGAAGGTGCAGGAGCAGATCCTCTTCACCATTTCCAGCCGCACACGCGAGACGGCCATGCAGAGCCAGTTTCAGACGCAAAATGCCCGTATCGTCGACCGCGCCGTGCCGGCCCCGGAGGGCCGTCCGGAGTCTCCCCGCCTCGGCATGAATCTCGGGCTCGGCGTGCTGGGCGGCCTCGTCCTCGGCCTCGCCTTTGCCTTCTTCGTCGCCTTCATCGATGATCGCGTCAAGAGCTCCTTCGATATCGAGGGCGTCGTCGGCCTCCCCCTCATCGGTATCATCCCGCAGATCAAGCGCATGGAGCAGGCCGACAAAGCCCAGATCGTCGTCAGCAACGCCGATCGCCAAGTCTCCGAGGCGTTCCTTACCCTCCATTCCAGCATGCGGCTGAAGGACGAGAGCAAGAACGCCAAGTGCATCCTGATCACCAGCACGATCCCCGGCGAAGGTAAGTCGTTCACCACCACCAACCTCGCCCTTACCTTCGCCGCCCACGGCGAAAAGGTGATCGTCGTCGACTGCGATTTGCGCAAGCCGAACATCCACAAGTCCTTCCGCGTGGAGAATCTCAAGGGCGTGATCGACGTCTGCGCCGGCACATCCTCCCTCGACGATGCGATCATGAAGGGCATCCAGCCCAATTTCGACATCCTCCCCGCCGGTGGCCGCGCCAAGAACCCGACGCAGATCCTCAATAGTAAGTCGTTCGAGGTCATGATCTCCGATCTGCGCAAGCGCTACGATCGCGTGTTCATCGACACCCCGCCCCTCGCGGCCGTGAGCGATGCTTTGATCATCCTCCCGCTGGTCGACGGCTCGATCTTCACGATCTTCTTCAATAAGGTCCGCCGCAAAGCCGCCCAGTTCAGCGCCAAGAAGCTCCTCGAGGCCAACGTCCCCAACTTCGGCGCTGTCCTCAACGGCCTTAACCTCGCCGTCTCCGGCTACTACTACGCCCAGTACTACGACAAGTCCTACAAGGACTACTACGTCGTCATGTCCAAGAACAGCGAGGAGACCGAGAAGTAATCCGCGCCTCCCGCGCTTCTTTCCCCTCTCTCCCTTTGCGGGCGAACCTCACCGAGGTTCGCCCTTTTTTTTGTCCCTCCTGCGCGCGGCGGCCACCACCTGATACCGGTAGGAGCTGAGGGAGAGTTTGACCTTCTGTTAGCTGCGACCGTGAGGGAGTGCCGGTTTGGCTATTCTCCAAACATAAACCGACGCCGGCATCGCTACTCCGTCTTCAATGCCGAAAACCTCATCGAGCCTCCGGAAATCCCGCTCCCAAACCCTTCTTTCCGCCGCCATCGCAATTTCGGTCCTTTGACGACCCCACCCCGCCCTCCGCTCACGAACCAAGCCATCGAGCGAAATTTCATCCGAGTTTGGCATGAGCCGTATTCATATCTCGCTTTTCCTACCCGTCGCTACCGAGGTTTTGACGTCCCGGTAGCTGCGAGCGTAAGCAAATGGCCGTTTGGTGGTCGCCCAAATATCAACAAACATTGTTATCCCGCCCAGCCTTTCGCCCGACTCGACCGAGCCCAAGGTCAATTTCACCTCCCTCCCGACCCCCCCCGCCTCCCATCCGCCCGCTTGCGTCCCGTCCCTCCGCATCCACCCACGAAAAAAGCCGGAGCGATGAAGCTCCGGCCCAAAGGGTCAGATAAAATATCCGTCTCGCACTCTAGCCGAAAGCCAGTGAGCGAGCGCGCCCCGACTCGCTTACTTGTGCAACAGCATGTTGCGCGAATGCTTGATCGTCTTCGTGATCGCGCGCTGGTGCTTGGCGGTGAGGTGAGTGTACTTGCGGGGCAAAATCTTGCCCGTGTCGGTCACAAATTGGGTCATCACCTGCGGCGTGGTAAACGGGATTTCCGCGGGCGTGGGAGTCTGCTGCTTCTGTTCGGTGGTGCTCATGACGGATAAAAAGAGTTGAACGGTCAGCCTCCCGCTTCCTCCCCCTGATGTCAACCCACGATTTGACCGCCCCTCCGGCGCATCCCTTATCCTCCTCTTCCCGCCTGTCCATGCACCCGCTGCTTCGCCCTCGCGAAAGAAACCGCCTCAGCGCCGCCCTCGCGTGCGTCCTCACGATCGCGGCCGGCTTGATGTCGCGGCGCTTCCCCTCCGTCCTCCCGGCCGCCCTCGGCAAATACCCCGGCGACGCACTGTGGGCGCTCATGGTGTTCTTTGGCCTCGGCCTGGTCTGGCGCCGCTCCTCTACGCTGCGTCTCGCCACCGCCGCCCTCGCGTTTTCCTTCGGTATCGAGGCGCTCAAGCTCTGGACCGTCCCCTGGCTTGTGTCTCTCCGCCATACCACACTCGGGCACCTCGTCTTTGGCCACGCCTTCTCGTGGCAAAATCTCGTCGCCTATTCCTTCGGCGTCGTGCTCGGCGTGCTAATCGACCTCGCCGGTTTCCCCCGCCGGATCGCTCCACCCGAGTCGTCGCGCAGCTGATTTCACCGCACTACACCGCGCGCTGCTCCGGTCGCCCACGCTCACCGCCCGCCTCGCGCCGTTCAGGCCAGCGTGAAAACTCCCCGCCAAAGGCCCGGCGCTGCCATTGAACGGGACGATGCTCGACCACGTCATTTCGCGAAGGCCACTCGTACCGCGCCGAAGGCGAACGCGAACGCCCAGCTTGAAAAGAAATACTCCAGCCCGTTGGGCTTCGATCCGCGCTTCACGCGGAGCTGGCCAATCCACGCCATGGCACACGCCACCAGCACCGGCACGATAAGCGCAGCCGCGTAGCGCGACCCGCGATGCGCGATGAGGTGCTCGCGGAATACCAGCAGCGACAATCCACCCAGGATCGCACCTACGCTCAGAAAGAAAAAGAAGCGTCCCAGCGGACGGCTCTCGGAAAGGGTCTGCCCGAAGAGAAGGTCGAAGCATCCCTCGACGAGAAATTGAAACCCGAACTCGAGCAGTAGTTCGAAGATGAATTCCACGGATTTAGCCGAACACGGTAAAGGCCGCCCGCGCGTTTTCGATTCCGCCGCGCCGAATCGAGCGCCGCACTGCCTTCATTTTATTTATCATGCCTCACCCCCGCCCGCCGCTGCGCCACGTGCCACAACACCCCGGCCGGATCGATCACATACGCCACCCGCAGCCCCCACGGCTGCAGCTTCGGCGGCTTCGGCGCGGCCACGCCAAATTTCCCCGGCAGGTCCAGCGCGACGATCCGCGCCCACCACGCGTCGAGATCATCCACCATCAACTGCATCATGAAATTCTCCGCCCACTCCTTTTGATAATGCCGCTGCAGGATAAACCCACCCGCTCCCACCCGAAAAATCGCCACCTCGCCCTCCAACTCCTTCACAAACCCCAGCGCCTCATAGAAACGCTTCGATACCTCAAAATCCTTCGCCGGTAAAAAAGGCCGCGCCAGCTCATTCATGATTCAGTGACTACAATGCAAAACCGGATCGTTTTGGCGATCCCAGAGCGTCTTAAATAAAGTCCCGCGCGTCCTAAATAAAGTCGTAGCCGCGAGCGTCGGAGAGTGGTTCATCCGCCCCCGCCCGCCCCCGCACTCCCGCCCTCGTCTCCTACAAATCGCCGCTCCCCATTCTCTCGCCACCGCGCCCACTCGGACTCACGGACGCACTCCACCATCGCACTCGACCACTCACGCGCCCCCGCACCCGCACCCGCCCCTCGCTCTCCCCCTCACCCTCCGCCTGCCCGCCTACTGGCTGGCCGCTCCATTCACGATCTGGTTGACGAGCCCGTACACTCCCGGGCGCTGCTCGACGAATGTCTTAAACAGCGTCCACTTCGTCTTGGCGCTGATCTCGCGCGGGTTGGGCTTGGCGTTGTCCCCCGTCACTACCAGGTAAAATTTAAAACCCCCCGTGTGCGCCTGCGCGGCGGTCTGAAACTGCGGATCGGTCCAGTTGTACGGCACGACCAGCTTCGCCTCGATCGTATCCTCATCGAGCTGCGGCTTGATCGTCGCGCTGACCGGCTTCACCAGCTTCACGGGCGTGCCGTCCGGCGTAAACAACCGCATCTGCAACGCGCACTGCGAGCCCTCGCCCTTCTTTACCGTCACCGATGCCGTGACGATCATGCCCAGCGTCCCGTCGCGCAACGCCTGCCCGTGCGCCACCGTCACGCGATCGATCGTGGCCGTGAGCCCGTTCGCCGCCGGGGCCGCCGCCTTGGGCGCCGCCGCCGGCGCGGTCCCACCCGCGTTACCGCGCGCCGAATCGTTCCCCGCCGGGCCGGTGTACACCGAGCCGTCCGGATTATAGCGCGACGATTCGAACACGACGTCCCGGCCCGCCACCACGCGAATCCGGAAGTACGCAAACGGATCGGCCGGATCGGGAAACTGATTGCGCGGGATGCTCAGCTTGATCGCCGGAAACCGCGCCGGCGACCCCACCGGCTTCGCCCCGCCGCCGATGAAGAGATGCCCCTGCTGGTCGCGGTACGGCGAACCCTCCTGCCCGGCCACGTAGCCATTATCGAAAAAATACACCATCACCGCGCACGGGATGCCGTCCGCATTGGTGAGCGTGAGATCGGCCGAGATCTCCACCAAGTCCGTCCGCCACGTCACCGCCGGCGGCGCATTCAGCGTCACCGTGGCCGCCGCCAAAGTCCCGCCCAACGCAAACTGAGCGACCGCCACCACGAGAAAAAGCCAGAATTTTTTCATAGGACGGGCGCAAAAAAAAACGACCCACCCCCGCCAGCGCAAAACCAAACCGGTCCGCCGCGCCAAGTGCCACCCATCTGCATAAAATCGGAGCGTTGCCTCGGCCATTGCTCAAACCTGTCGCCGGTCTTTTCCGGTAGTTGACTCGATCAGCCGCGGAGGGCTCCGAGCAGCGCGAGTGACAGACTAAAAGACAACCAACCAAAGTTTCATTACTGGCCGCACCTTGGAGATCAAAAAAGTCGGCTGAGAAAATTTGAGAACTTCTCTTCGGGGATGCTCGCTGCCACGCCGCCGGTCAAGACGCCACATAGTCCGAGGTACACCAAAAATTCCCAGCCGGTATCGATGCCTGACGTTGGGGTGCCCCAGCCGCCCAAGACCCCGAAGAATGCCCCCGCTACGAATCTCCCTGCGCGCGAGTCAGTGCTCGCCTTCGACGACTGAGCGGCTGCCTTTTGCTGGTTCGGCTTCACGCGATTCTTCATTTCCCGTCCGCCACCGTGAGCAATTGCATTATCATTTCCAAAATCGGCCGATATGCCTCCGCCATGGTGTTGATCTCCTCCTCTTTGGGGAGGGTGGGGGCTCGGGTGCCAAACTCGGCGGCGATGGTTTTCGCCACGGGCAATATCTGGGTCCGATAGTAGAGCCGCGCCCCCTCCCTTTCCTTGCGGGTGAGCTCCGCGGATAGGAAAGTGACTGCGGATTCTCTCATCTGCCTGTTTTCCTCCTTGAGCCCGGCCGCCTCTCGTTCGAGTGCCGCCACTCTCTGCTCGAGCGAGCGGGTCTGCTGCGTCGAGGCACACCCACTCAGCGCCCAGACGAGTGCGACCGACGAAATAGCGATACGGAGGTGCATGCAAAATATCTCTTTGATTTGTTATGCGCTATATCCCACGCGTGACCGTGCCGTCACGCCGTCCCTTGCCAGTCCTCGATGACGAGGTGTGGCACGCGGCTAAATTCGCGTACGTTGTGGGTCACGAGCACCGCGCCCAACGCCCGCGCGTGGCCGGCCAGGAGCACGTCATGCGGCCCGATGGTTTGCGCGTTGGGCTTGAGCGTTTCGAGGTAGGCCCGCACCGCGGCAGCCTCCGTGGCCTCCTCTTCACCGAAAGCCCGGACGAAGGGCAAGACCGACCGAAGCAATGTCAGCCTCTCGGCCGCCTTCACCGGATCGGAACTGCGGGCTGCGCCGTATTCCAATTCATACCAAGCCACGGAGGACAAGACGCAGTCCTCCACGTGCCGGGCGACCTTCTCGGCGATGGTTTTGTCGATCCCCCGCGCGAGTCGGGAGAGGACGTTGGTATCGAGCAGGTAGAGCGGCATCGATCACGGACGGACCCAATCCTCCTGCATCGGCGGCAACGCCCGAAGCTTGCGCAGGGCTTTCAGCCGGCGCGCCTTGGCCGCCGGATCGACGACCATGAAACCGTCGGGCATGGGCGTGACCTCGTAGGTCTTGGCCTTGACCGCGAGCGAGCGCGGCAGGCGCAGGGCCTTGGAGTTTCCCGCCTGGAAGACTTTTGCCGTGATTGCGCTCATGTGCCTACAATGTATCTACGGCACTCGCCGTCAAGTCGAGGTGCCCGGCGGCGCGGATGCGGTGCCTGCTTGGGCGAATGCTGCTCGCTTCACCTACAAAGGTTTTCGCGGTGCCGTTGAGGTTCGCGTAACCGTCCAAGAACTTTGAACTAGGCGCTTTTTTCATTCTGTGAGACTATCATGATCATCTCGTCTAACATCGAGTAGAACTCTTCCTTCGTCTGGCATCGCTTTTGCCTAAATGGCAAAAACTCGCCACTCGTAATGTCCGCAATTTCCACCTCGCAGTCGCCCGACTCCCAAAGTGAAATCTGCGACAAACTCTTCTTTCCTTCCCAGCGAAACCACAGAGTCGCGACCACCTGATCGGAAAAATGTAATTCCGCCGCTGCTTCTTGCTCTCTCAAATGGGCGATCTTTCCCGGCAGGATTGTTTCGAGTTCACGGCTAGTAATGAATGCGCGAAGTGGTTCCATTTTTCGCCTAACGTTCAAGGTGAGCCGCGACCACTCGGGCCCGTTGGCTCTGGCGGCTGGTTCGGCGCTTTTCCGGCGTCCGTCGCATACACATCGACTTCGAAGCACGTGCCTTGCGTATGCGGGTCCTTTACGGGAAAAGGCAAATCTTGAAACGGCGTAACGGGATTCAGGGTAGCCCAACAATGATCTCGAATCCACAAATCTGGATCGAGTTTGTGTATACAGTGGTGGCAGACGATCACAACGCGCCAATCACTGCCTCGGCAGTCGATGACGAACAGCGGTGAGATGGGGCGATCGTCTGCGATACCATCATTCGGATAAGGATACACCTCCTTGATCGACGTGTCCTTAACGGTCCCGCAAGCTAAGCATTTCATCTGCATCTTTTGCTGAACGTTTGAGGCTCAGCCACGCCGCGTGAGCGATATTGGCTGTGACGATTGGTTAGGCTCTTTTGCCATCTTCGAAATGGATATGATCCTGCGAGGCGGAAGTGAAGCCGCCGATAAGGGCCAGACGTAATCTAACGTCTGTCAACCCCGCTTCTCGCCGAACGCGCTATCGTAGCGACCTTGTCTAATCGCCTGCACGACTTCCACGAGCTTTGCGTCCCCGACAATGCAACCGGCGACAGTTTTGATTTTCGAGTCATTCCAGCGGGCGATACGCTTGCATGACGACTCAAAGTAGTCCGGTGCGAGCAGACGAAAGCCAATCAAGGCGTAGCATTTTCCCTCTGGTGTCCCGTGGTCGAAAATCGGAAACAGAAATCTAATCGCATCGTCCTTTTTCACGATACGCTTCAACGCTGCCTCTCCTTCGGTAATGTTAGGAGACATGCCAATGGGACCTAGTCCAAAGTGGGCGGTCTTGAGGAGAGTTTGGACATCTTTATCGTAGACGTAATCCTCGTCGGCAGAGTGCAGGGCTGGAATTGCGATCAGGGCGAAAAAAGTAAAAGCTAAGAACGCACGCATGATATGTTTTGGGCTAACAGCTAACGTGCCACCTGTGATTTCCATAGTAAACAGTCTGTCGAGGTCGCGTAGTCAGACGAGCGTTTTTCGGGGGCCGGGTTGATTGGGGGAGCGTGGACAGTTATTAACCATATAAACAAGGAAAAGGCCCGAGCCCAGGGTGGCCCGGCCTGCGGCCACCTCCACCACCGCCCCGCCGGGCCGATTCCTTCGCATGGCTCGTTACGCCCACCGCCTCGCCCCTCGAATCGTGAAGGGTGCCGCTTCTTTCACTTCCAAAAAGCGACCACCACAATCCCCGCGCGGGCGTCTTGCATCCGCGCCGCCCGTTTGAAAATATCCCGTCGAGTCGTTCCCGTAGCTCAACTGAATAGAGCAGCGGTTTCCTAATTTGAACGGGGCGTTTGAGCTTAAAACATCCTTGCTCATCGCGAGTTATATTAAGTCGAGGAATCGCTTTTACACGGAGACTCTGATCGCCCCTAGTCGGCCTGAATCCGCCCAAATTTTTGCGTTGGGTTACAAAAATGGGTTACACTTTTGTCGTTACTCAGTATTTGCTAATCCGCTTTGGTAGCAAAGTGCCGCCGGAATCCACAAGCGAGCAGACAGAGTCTAACTTTTCCGACCGCACTGAAGGCTCAGAGTAAAATGATTCTAGCGCGTCAAAGAAGTAATTTTCGGAGTTACCGTGGCGGCTCGATGCGGCTAAACGTCGCGCCAGCGAGTGCTTTTCTTCGTCTGTTGCAGAAACCCAAGAATTGCCATCTGAATTCGAGGTCCAGCGTCTGGTGCCCGTCGTCGGTTGCAGACTATCTGTTGGCGAGCTTGAAAACGATGGGGCTGGCTCGAACGTATGTGCCGAAGGTGTCGGATAGTCTGGCTTAGTGCTAACAACTACAACTCCCCCTAGTAAAATTACTGTCCCAAGAAAACCCGCCGCTAAAATTTTGGTACGGCCTGAAAGTTTTTTACGCCCACCCTCGATTATCGGAGGAACGGGTTTTTCACGAAGATAACCGCATTTGTAGCACTTTGCGTCGATGGGATCGACGCAGGAATTGCACTGCTTACAAATCCAGCCTTTGCCTCCCCAGACTTCGGGTTGGTTTCCCGGTGGAGTTCTTTCTTCGGCTATTCGGTGTCGCGGGGTTGTTTGTTTTCGCTTTGCCATTCACAGATTCGTTCTCGATAGAGAGCAAAAAGGCCTGATTTAGCGGCGAAGTCGAGTTGTGAGTCGAGTGGTTCTGGCGTGGACAGTTATTAACCATATTATACAAGGAAAAGGCCTGAGCCCGGGGTAGCCCGGCCTGCGGCCACCTCCACCACCGGCCCGTGGCCGATTCCTTCGCATTCCTTGTTACGCCCACCGCCTCCCACCTCGCATCGTGAAGGGTGCCGCGTCTTCCACTTCAAAAAAGCGTACCACCACAATCCCCGCGCGAGCGTCTTGCATCCGCGCCGCCCGTTTGAAAATATCCCGTCGAGTCGTCCCCGTAGCTCAACTGGATAGAGCAGCGGTTTCCTAAACCGCGTATTCCGGTTCAAGTCCGGACGGGGGCACCACTTCGGCCGTTCTCCTTCCGGTCGCGCCCGCAGCGCGCGAGTCGTGCCCCGCGTTTGACAGCGTCCGATACCCGGCTCTTCTTTCGCGTTTCACCGCTTCCCAATCTCGTGCCTATCCAGCATCCCTCGTCCCCGGGCGTCACCCAGGCCTTCGTATGACCGAGCCCAAGACCTACTATTTCGACAGCAATGCCACCACGAGCGTCGCCCCGGAAGTGGTGCAGGCGATGCTCCCCTTTTTGACCGAGCATTGGGGCAATCCCTCGAGCCCCTACCGCCTGGGCAAGCAACTCGTGCAGCCGATCGAGGCCGCGCGCGAGTCCGTCGCGGCGCTCATCGGCGCCGATTCCACGGAAGTCGTGTTCACGAGCTGCGGCACCGAGAGCATCAATACCGCGATCACGAGCTGCCTCTATGCGCAGCCCGCGAAGCGTCACATCGTCACCACCGCCGTCGAGCACTCCGCGACGAAAAATAGCTGCGCCGCCCTCGAGGCGCGGGGCTACGAGGTCACCTATCTTCCGGTGAACCGCGATGGCTCGCTCGACCTCGCGCTCTTCGAGCAATCCCTGCGGCCCGACACCGCGGTGGTCTCGATCATGTGGGCCAACAACGAGACCGGCGTCCTGTTTCCCATTGCGCAGCTCGCCGCCCTCTGCCGCCAGCGCGGGATTTTCATCCACACCGATGCCGTGCAGGTGCCGGGCAAACTGAAGCTCGATGTCAATGAGCTCGGCGTCGACCTCCTCTCGCTGTCCGCCCACAAGCTCCACGGGCCCAAGGGCGTCGGCCTCCTCTACGTGCGCAAGGGCACGCCGTTCCAGGCGTTGATCGTCGGCGGCCACCAGGAGGAGGGTCGCCGCGGCGGCACCGAAAATGTCCCGTACATCGTCGCCTTCGGCCGCGCCGCCGAGCTGGCCCGCGCCGCCACGGCGGACGCGCAGCGGAAACTCGCCGCCCTTCGCGACGCCCTCGAAACCGAAATCTTCGCCAAGATCCCGCACACCGCGCGCAACGGTGCCAAGGAGCCCCGCCTGCCCAATACCACGAGCATCGCCTTCGCCGGCGTGGAGGCGGAAGCCCTCCTCATGATGCTCGATCAGCTCAATATCTGCGCCTCCAGCGGCTCGGCCTGCACCACCGGCTCCGTGGCCCCCTCGCATGTCTTGACCGCGATGGGCCTGAGCGCGGTCGAGGCACGCAGCACGATCCGCTTCAGCCTCGATTACGAGACGACGCCCGCGGACATCGCCTACCTCATGAGCCATCTGCCCCGGGTCGTCGCCGAGCTCCGCGCCGCCGCGTCCCCGCGGGCGCTCGCGCGCTCCCTCCCGCCCAAACTCGTCGCTCAGGCGGTGTGATCAAAATCGAAGCCTTTTCCCTCGTGAGAAAAATCGACGCTCCCGCCGCTGCCGCGCAAAGCCCCGACGAAGTCCTCCGCGCCTATGTGCGCGAGGTGCCGCTCTACCGCTCGGCGGTGAAGCCCGGCGCCCACGCCACGGCCTCGGCCCTGCTCGCCGCGCTCCCATTCATCACGAAGCAGGAGATCAAAAAAGATTTCCCGCAGAATTTCCTCCGCGATGGCCAGTCGCTCGACGACCTCGTCGCGAAAAAACTCGTCGAGGTCGAGCACACCGCCGGCACCACCGATAATCGCGCCGACCTCCTCCTCGAGTACGGCTGGTGGGCCCGCCAGGAAGCCTGGGCCTTGTCCCTCAATGCCCACATCGCGCAGGTCCTCGCGGAAAATCCCGGCGCCCACCGCGTCACGATCTCTTCGCCCGCGTGCAATGGCGACATCACGTACAATGGCACGCCCTCCGCGAAACGCCGCACCTTGGGCAAGACCCGCGTGTTGAGCCTGTCGCGCTTTCCCTTCCTCCTCAGCACCCGCGACCTCGACCAGATGGTCGAAGAGGCCCTCGAGTGGGACCCGATCTTTTTCGACACCGATCCCGTCTACGCCGCCGTCTTCGCCCTCCACTGCGAGCGCCGGAAAGTTAAGTTCCCCCGGCTCAAGTTCATCATCACGAGCTACGAGTACACGAGCGTCCTGCATAAACGCATCCTCGAGCGCGTCTTCGGGGTGCCGGTTTATAATCTCTACGGCTCCACCGAGACCGGCCACCTCCTCATGGAGCGAGGCGATGGTCTGATGGTCGCCAGCCCCCAGGTCGCGCACCTCGCCGTCATCAATCAGGACGCTCGCGGCATCGGCGAGCTCGTCGTCTCGACCCTGAGCAACGACTATATGCCGCTGCTCAATTACCGCATCGGCGACCTCGTCGAGCCCCGCGCCCTCCCCGGCGAAGCTGGCCTCAGCTACCTTCTCCACGGCCGCGCCCCCGATACGCTCAAAGCTCCCGACGGCCGCCGCATCACGACGCGCGATGTCGACCAATGCTTCCTCGGCGCGGAGGGCCTCCTGCACTACCGCCTCCACGAAACCACCCCCGGTAATTTCGTGCTCAACTACCTCCCCGAGAGCGACCGCGATCCCCAAGCCGCGCTCGCGGCGGTGCTGCCCAAGCTCACCCAACTGGTCCAGCCCCCCCAGCCGATCACCACTCAACGGGTAAAATTCCTCCTCCCCGAAGGCTCGGGCAAGTTCGTGTTCAACTACCCCTTCGTGGCGTAAAAGCCCGCGCGGAATCGTCCTCCGCGCGGCGGACTCTCCACCCCAAATATCGGCGTAGAGGTCGCCTCATTTCCGGGCCTCCACCCGGAGCGACGCCGCCTTGAGTTCCCAGCCGCGCCAGCGCGAGCGGGTGGGGGAGAGTGGGAGCTCCCGTCCAAAAATCGACCGACATTGGCAGACAAGCCTGCCCCCAGCCCCCATCGCCCCACCTTCGCTCCGTCCTTCGCGCCTTAGCGTCTTTGCGCTTAACCTCAGGACTCACCATCGCCGGACCCACGTCCAAGATGGAGCAGTATGACATTCTAAATCATACTAATTTGGTTTACATTGAATCGGTGTGTGTTTCGTTCGCCCTTCTCCACGTTTTCCGCGTGGAGACGTAATTCGATCCGCGTCCAGCCGACCACGGCCGACCGGCGAGACGGAGAGCCCGACCTGATTTAGCTGTGGGATTCACCGGACGACCGGCCCTCCCGCTCCCTCGCCACCTTGCCTTCGCGCGGTCTCACGCCGCCGCGCCGGACCAAAAGAACCACTGCGGATCGTCATGAATTCACACCACACCTTCTCGCGCCTCAGCCCGACTCACGCGGCTGCGGCCCGACTCCTCCTCGTCTTCGGGCTCACCGGCTCGCTTGTTGCGCAGGGCACGCCGCCCGCCGCCGCCGATGAGGCCGTGAAGCTCGAGAGCTTCACCGTCACCGGCTCCAATATCCGCCGCACCGAGGCGGAAAAGACCCTCCCGGTCACCGTCTTCACCACGGCCGACATCGAGGCCCGCGATGCCGCCACGCCCTCCGATCTCCTGATCGCGATTCCGCAGATCACCAATCTCCCCAACAACGAGACGAGCACCAACGCCGTCGCCTCCCGCGGTGACAACGTCAACGTCTCCCTCCGCGGCCTCGGCGCCGGCACCACGCTCGTGTTGCTCAATGGCCGTCGCATGCCCGTGCATCCGTTCGAGACCGCGCGCGTCAATGTGAACACGCTGCCCACCTTCGGCGTGCAGCAGGTCGAGGTCCTCCGCGATGGCGCGTCGGCCATTTACGGCTCCGATGCCGTGGCCGGCGTGGTCAACTATGTGACCCGCAAAGATCCCAATGGCGGCGAGGTCGCCCTGCGCTACGGCCAGACCGAGCACGGCGGCGGCACCGATGTGCGCGGCAGCTTCGGCTTCGGCCGCACCTTCGCCCAGGAAAAGGGCAGCTTCATTTTCAACGTCACCGCCTACAACCGTGACCCGATTTTCCTCTCGCAGCGCGACTTCTCCCGCTCCGCCGACAAGACCGCCCTCGCGCGCCCGCCGTTCAATGTGGCCGGCAGCGCCTACGACGATCTCTCGACGACGACGATCTGGACGCAGTTCCGCCTCGGCGCCGGCATCACCTCGGGGGCGATCCGCTACTTCTACCCGCTCGATGGTAATCCCGCCAGCACGCCGTCGTTCACCACCGCCGCGCAGCCGCACAACCTCCTCGCGAATTACAATCAGTACATCACGGGCCAGCCGCGCAGCTCCCGCTTCAATGTCTACAATCGCGTCGAGTACAGCCTCACCGGCAGCATCCGCGCCTTTGCCGAGGCCACCGGCTACTACGCCGAGTCGCGCACCAATCGTCAGCCCATGGCGCTCGCGTCGTCGGATGCCGTCGTGACGCTCTCCGCCGACAATCCCTACAATCCCTTCGGCTCCCGTTTCTATAGCGCCACCGGCGCGGCCAATGCCGATGGCACCGCGCGCCTCACCGGCGCCCCGCAACCCATCACGATCGCCGCCGTGCTCTTCCCCGATGGCGGCGCGGAAAAGATCGTCACCTCCGATGCCTCGTATCGTCTGCTCACCGGCCTCAAGGGCCAACTCGGCCAGTCCTCGTGGAACTGGGAGACCGGCCTTGTCTACGGTGCCGTGCGCGCCACCGACAGCCTGACGAATTCCATTCGCGAATCCTTCCTGCAGAACGCCGCGCTGCGCACCGATGCCACCGCGTGGAATCCCTTTGGCTACACCTTCAAGGTCGCCAATGGCGCGGTCGTCGCCGATCGCCCGTACACGAATCCCGATGCCGTGCGCGCCACGTACACGCGTCCGCTCAATCGTTTCGGCCACAGCTCCATCGCCAGCGCGGATGCCCGCGTCGGCGGAAATGTGTTCGAACTCTGGGCTGGCGCCATCCCTGCCTCCTTCGGCGTCGAGTGGCGCCGCGAGTACAAGGAGGACACCAAGGAGCCCTTCGCCGGCACCAATCCCGCCGACTCCGGCCTCGATCCGAACAACAACGATTTCATCACCACGTCCGCTAAGCCCAACTACCACGCCTCGCGCACCATCCAGAGCGCGTACGCCGAGACGCTAGTCCCGCTCGCAGCCCCGCGCAATAATCTCCCCGGTCTCTACTCGCTCGAGCTGAACGCCTCCGCGCGCTACGAAAAATATTCCGACTTCGGTTCCACCACGAAGCCGAAGTACGGCGCGAGCTGGAAGCCCGTGCGCTCCGTCCTCTTGCGCGGCTCGATCAACGAGGGCTTCAGCGCGCCCGATCTCGCCACGCTCTACCAGCCCGCGAATTTCTCGAACTCCGCGCCTCCCGGTTCGCGCGACACCGTTCGCAATAACTACCTCACGAGCGCCGGCCTCCCCGCCGATAACCAAGTCCTCAATCGCACCTACAGCGTCGGCAATGAAAAGCTCCAGCCCGAGGAGTCCAAGGGCCGCAGCATCGGCCTCGCCGTCGATGTCCCGTGGGTCAAGGGCCTCTCCTTCACCGTCGACTACTGGCAGATCAAGCAGAACAACCTCGTCACCACCGTCAGCCGCGATGCCTCGCTCGATGCGCAGTTGCTCCTCGACTACACGCAAAAGGAACTCGCCGCCGGCAAATCCATCGAGTCCATCGCCGTCGGCTCCCGCACCGTGCCCGGAGACACCGCCGGCGGCTACGTCGGCGATCCCAATACGCTGCGCGCTCCCGTGACTGCCGCCGACCGCGCGGACTTCGCCAAGACCTGGGCCGTGCTCCCGCGCAGCCAGTGGGTCGCCGCCCTCGGCCAGTGGATCGGTGGCATCTCCAATTCCGTCAACGGCTCGGGCCGCAACTTCACGAGCGGCATCGACTACGGCATCGCCTACAGCCTCCCGAAGACGCGCTTCGGCCAGTTCCGCCTCTCGACGGATTGGTCCGAGTTTCTCGACAAGTACACCCAGACCTCGCCGACCGCCGCGATCAACGACTCCATCGTCGCGCTGAATACCGCGAAGTGGAAAGGCTCCGCCACGATCCAGTGGCGCCGCAACGGTTGGAACGCCTCGCTCAGCGGCGCGTACGTCGGCGCGACACGCACCGGCGCCACTACGACAAAGGCCGTGTACGATTCGCTGAATCAGCCCAGCTACATCCGCGTCGTCACTACCAACGGCTCCACCTCGTACGTGGAAATCGGCGACGATCAGGTGCAGCTCAACGGCGGTCTCGGCTACCGCTTCGATAACCAGGCCAACGCCTGGCTGCGCCGCTCCTCCGTCCGCCTCGGCATCAACAATCTCCTCGATACCAAGCCGACGTTCAGCGCGGGTAACGAAGGCTACAGCGGCGGCACCGGCTCCAGCGTCTTCGTCGGCCGCGCCTATAGCCTCGAATTCCGCCGCTCGTTCTAAGCCGCACGCTTCTTCCGCCACGCCTCGGCTTTCAGGATACACTCTGGGTTTAGTCGAGGCGGGTGGAGGCACCGTCTGCCCGGTTGGAAGAGAGGACGGTGCGAATCTCAGGTGGCGTCGCTATTCTTGACTGATTTAGTAATGTTTGAGCGCCGTTTCTCGACGCCGGGATTGAGTCCGGCAGAAGGGAATAGTGCGCAGACAATGACGTAAATGTCTAATTTATAGAGATAAGCGTCTTTAGTCTGGGCCAAAAACGCCCCTGTGTCATAGCTAAAAAAGATCGGAAACAGGCTTGATTTAATTCCTACTAATCTAATGTATATTCGAACTCACCGATGAAGCTCTCGAAAAAAGGCGAATACGCGCTCCGTTCCCTGATCAACCTTGGCATTGCCGCCGAGGTAAAGCGTTCGCTGGTCCAAGTCTCCGAGCTGGCCGAGAACGAGCAGCTTCCGATCAAGTTTCTGGAGCAGATCATGCAGGCCCTCAAAGAGGCCGGTTTCGTGGAAAGCGTGCGCGGCAAGTTTGGCGGTTACCGCCTCGCCAAGCCCGCCGGCAAGATCACGATCGGTGAAGTCGTCCGCCTCATCGATGGTCCGCTTGCTCCCATCGGCTGCGTCAGCCAGACGGCGTACGAAAAGTGTACGTGCCCCGACGAGGTGCACTGCGGCCTCCGGATGCTCATGCTCGATGTGCGCAACGCCATCGCCGGCATCCTCGACCGCTACACGCTCGCCGATGTGGTCGAGGTCACTCTGCGCAAGCTCCGCCGCGACAATGTGCCCTTGCCCTTTTCCGCCGAGGCTGACGCCGCCCTGACGTCGCCTGTTCGCGTTCCTGCCCGCCAAGCCCTCAAAGCCGCCCGCCGCGCTGGCGGTGCCCGCCTCGATGAAACCGAAGGAGTCCTCCATCAGCTCCTCGGCGATTACACGATCTAACCCTTTCAGTCCCTCCGTCTCCCATGTCTGCCCTCACCGGTTCTACGTCCAATTCCTCCGCCGCCTCAGCCGCGACGTCCGCCCATCCCGACTGGATCGCGCTCGTGCGCGAAAAAGTCGAGGGCCTCCGTTTCGGCGTCGTGCAGCTCACCGTCCACGACGGTCGCGTCACGCAGATCGAGCGCACCGAGAAAACCCGGCTGCCCAGCAGCCGCGACACGCAGAGCACCGAGCGCGAATAATCGCGCGCTCGTCCGCCTCTTTTTCCTTTCCCGCCTACCGGCCACCCACCGGCGGCATCCCTGACCCACTGCCACTGCATTCCTGCCCGTCGACGTTCCTGACCCGCACCTCCGGGAAGACCCGCGTCACATCCAAACCCACCGTCACGCTCCCATGAGGACCTTCACCCGACTCAGCTCCGCGCTTCTCGCCGCGGCCGTATTCACTTCGGCGTCGTTCGCCGCCGACAGTGCCGATCTCGCCGCCCTGCGCGCGCAAGTCCAGGCGCTCGAGCAGCAGATCAAGATCATCTCCCGCCAGATCGAGATCAAGGACGAGGCCGCCGCCGCCGCTGCGCCCACGACCCCCAAGATCACCGTCAACGACAAGGGCTTCACGCTCGCGTCCGCCGATGGCGCCAACTCCATCCGGCTCCGCGGTCTCGCGCAGCTCGATAACCGTCTCTTCTTCGACGACGGCGGCGGCATCCAGAATAACGCTTTCATCCTTCGCCGCGCGCGCATCATCACCGAGGGCCAGCTCGCCAAGAACTACGGCTTCCAGTTCGTCACCGAATTCGGTGGCAGCGCCGTCAGCATCCTCGACGCCAATTTCACGGTCGCGCTGAACAGCGGGCTCACCTTCAAGTTCGGCAAGTTCAAGTCGCCCGTCGGCTACGAGCTGCTCCAGTCCGATGCGTGGACGTTCTTCAACGAGCGTTCGCTCGTCACCAATCTCGTCCCGAATCGCGATCTCGGCGTGCAGGCCTCGGGTGAGGTCTTCGGCGGCACGGTCAACTACGCGGTCGGCGTCTTCGGCGGTCTCGCCGATGGCGGCAGCACCACGAATGCGGATTTCGACAATGAAAAGGAAGTCGTCGGCCGCGTCTTCGCTTCGCCGTTTAAAAACGATGCGGGCTCGGTCGTGCAGGGCCTCTCGTTCGGCGTCTCCGGCAGCTCGGGCCGCGCCAAGACGACCGCCGGCCGCACCGGCGGTTACCGCACCGATGGTCAGCAGACGTTCTTCGCCTACAGCGCCAACACCATTGCCGACGGCCAGAACTGGCGTCTCTCCCCGCAGGCGGATTTCCGCCTCGGCTCCCTCGGCCTCCTCGGCGAGTACGTGATCTCGACGGTCAATGTCCGCCCCAGTGCCACCGGCGCGAAGACCGAGCTGCAGAACAAAGCCTGGCAGTTGGCCGCCGGCTACGTGCTCACCGGTGAAGATTCCTCGTACAACGGCGTCGCACCGCGCGCCGATTTCAATCTCGCCGCCGGCACCTGGGGCGCCTTCGAAGTCGTCGGCCGCTACGCCGACCTGAAGATCGACAGCGCCGCCTTCCCGCTCTTCGCCTCCGCCGCCAGCAACGCGAGTGAGGCCAAGTCCATCGGCCTCGGTCTCAACTGGTATCTCAGCAAGGCCGTCCTCTTCAAGATCGACGGCTACCAAACCAAGTTCGAATTCGCGCCCGGCGCTCCCGCCGTGCCCACCACGCAAATTCTCCGCCAGGACGAAAAAGCGTTCATCACCCGTTTCCAACTCTCGTTCTAAATGGCGCGTTTCCCCCTCCCGATCTCATTCCTCCCTTCCGTTTCCTTTATGAAACTTAAATCTCTCTTCCTCGCCGTCGTCGCCTTGGTCGCGGCCGGCGCCGCCTCGGCCAAATCCATCGAGCTCCTCAATGTCTCGTACGACCCGACGCGCGAGCTCTACGTCGAATACAACAAGGCCTTCGCCACCTACTGGAAGGCCAAGACCGGTGACGACGTCACGATCAAGCAATCCCACGGCGGCTCCGGCAAACAGGCGCGCTCCGTCATCGACGGCCTGCAAGCCGATGTGGTCACGCTCGCCCTCGCGGACGATGTGACCGCGCTCTACACCAACGCCAAACTGATCTCTCCCGATTGGCAAAAACGCCTTCCGAAAAACTCTTCGCCCTACACCAGCACGATCGTGTTCTTGGTCCGGGCCGGGAATCCCAAGAAGATCAACGATTGGAATGATCTGGTGCGGTCCGGCGTCTCCGTCATCACGCCCAACCCGAAGACCTCGGGCGGCGCGCGTTGGAATTATCTCGCCGCGTGGGAATACGCCCGTCGCCAGCCCGGCGGCAGCGATGCCACGGCCAAGGAATTCATCAAGACGCTCTTCAAGAACGTCCCGGTGCTCGATTCCGGTGCGCGCGGCTCGACCACGACGTTCGTCCAGCGCGGCGTCGGCGACGTGCTCCTCGCGTGGGAAAACGAGGCCTTCCTCGCCCTCAAGGAATTCGGCAAGGACAAGTTCGAGATCGTCGTTCCCTCCGTCAGCATCCTCGCCGAGCCCAGCGTGAGCATTGTCGACAAGGTCGTGAAGAAGAAGGGCACCGAGGCCGTGGCCAAGGCCTACCTCGAGTACCTCTATTCCGACGAGGGCCAGGATATCGCGGGCCGCAACTATTACCGCCCGACGGCCCCCGCCGCCCTGGCGAAATATGCCGCCACCTTCCCCAAGATCGAGCTCGTCACCATCGACGGCGCGTTTGGCGGCTGGCCCAAGGCCACCAAGGACCACTTCGCCGACGGCGCCAGCTTCGACCAGATCTACGTCAAGTAATCGGCTTAAATTCTAACCACCGGGGCGGCCTCGACCATGTTCACGAGGGCACGCCGTCGTCCGCCCCGGTTTCAACCTATGACGACCATGAGTCTTCCTTTCCACCAGCCAGCCGCTTCAGCGGCCGTGCCCTCGTTCGATCTGCGCACTCGGCTCAGCCGGCTGTACGATCTCGCCCAAAATTCCGGCAGCCTCTTCGGTTCTCCCCTCGGCTCCTTACCCGGCGAAGGCTCCGCGCAGGCGCTGCCCCGCTTCGTGTATTTCGGGCCGCTGAGTTCCGAAGCGTCTCCGCGTCTCGCGATTTTCTCCGGCCTCGGCCGGCACGATCTCTCCGCCGCTCGCGCGGTGACGGCCTTCGTCGAAAATCTCGCGCTAGCGCCGCACCTCGGCCACGCGCTCAATCTCTCGTTCTTTCCCGTCGTCAATGTCTTCGGCCTGCTCGGCGACACGGAGGACCGCGATCTGAGCGATGAGCATTGGGCGCACTCCTCCGCGTCGGAAATCACCCTCCTCGCGCAGGATGCCTGGGCTCGTTCCTATCAGGGCTACGTCCGAGTGGTCACCACGACCGACGACGAACCCGCGGCCACGCTGCGCACCGTGCTCCCGTCCATCAATGCGCGCAGCGGCATCGAGGTCTTCGACTCTTCCGACTTCGATTCCTGGCCCGTGCGCTTCGAGTCGTTGGCGGCGGGCGCGTTTACCTACGGCCCGCTGAGCCTCGCGGAAGATCTGCCGTTTGCTCCCTTCGAGGTGGAACTCGAAATCCCCTCCGAGTGGCCGCAGGCCCGCGCCGACGCCGAGCTCGCGACGCTCCTCACCCGCCTCATCACCCGCTACCGCGGCTTCCTCGCCTACGGTCAGCACCTCTAATTCTAGCTTCAGTTCATGATTTCTCCTCGCTCCTTCTTTCTCGCGCTGGCCCTCACGGCCGGCGTGTCCTTCCCGGCGGTGGCCCGCGCCGACGCCGCGCTGCTGAACGTCTCGTACGACGTCACGCGCGAATTCTACAAAGACTACAACGTCGCGTTCGCCGCCCACTGGAAAGCCACCACCGGCGAAACCGTCACGCTCAACCAATCGCATGGCGGTTCCTCGAAACAGGTCGGCTCCGTCGTCTCCGGTCTCGCTGCCGACGTCGTCACAATGAACGGCGTGCCCGACGTCGATCAGATTGCGAAAGCCAACCTGATTCCCGCCGATTGGGCGAAGCGTCTGCCCAATGAAAGCGTGCCGTACACGTCCACGATTCTCTTCATCGTGCGCAAGGGCAACCCGCAGAAAATCAAGGACTGGTCCGACCTCGCTCGCGAGGGCGTCTCGGTGATCATCCCGAATCCCAAGACCTCCGGCAACGGGCGCTACAGCTACCTCGCCGCGTGGGCCTACGCGCTGCGCCAACCGGGCGGCAGCGATGCGACCGCGCGCGAACTCGTCAAAAAAATCTTCCTCAATGTCCCCGTGCTCGACGCCGGCGGCCGTGGCGCCAGCACGACTTTCGCGCAGCGCGGCATCGGCGACGTGCTCCTCACGTTTGAAAACGAAGCCGCCCTCACCGTGAAGGAACTCGGCGCCGAGGGCGTGGAGTTGGTCGTCCCCAGCGTCAGCATCCTCGCCGAGAATCCCGTCGTGTGGGTCGATAAATACGTGAAGAAGCACGGCACGGAAAAGCAGGCGCGCGCCTACCTCGAGTTTCTCTTCAGCCCCACCGGCCAGGAACTCGCGGCGAAGTACAACTTCCGCCCGATCGATCCCGCGATCCTCGCCAAGAACCGCGCGAAGTTTCCCGACATCCCGCTCGTCGTCGTGCCGCAGGTCTTCGGGAGCTGGGCCGCGGCGCAGAAGACTCACTTCGCCGACGGTGGCGTGTTCGACCAGATCTACGCTAAGAAATAATCGCGCGATCTCCGCCTCCTCCCGCCGCATGGTTTCCCTCTCGCACTCTTCCTCGCTCCGCGATCAGCGTGCCTTGTTGCAGCCGCTGCACGAGCTGGCCTCGCGCCAGGCGGGGTGGGAGAGTGCGCTCGTCGGGGATTTTTTGCACGCCGGCCGCGCGTACGAGATTCCGCGTTTTCGCTTCACGGGTCCGTCCACCGGCTCGGAGCGGGTGCGCCTGGGTTTGTTTGCCGGCGTGCACGGCGATGAGCCGGCGGGTTGCGCCGCGCTCGTGGAGTTTGCCGCTGGCCTCGCCGCCGAGCCGGCCCGCGCCGCCGGGTACGACTTCTGGATTTATCCCGTGGTCAATCCCACCGGCTACGAGGACGGCACGCGGATCAATCGCGCCGGAAAAGATCTCAACCGCGAATTCTGGCGCGGCTCCTCCGAGCCCGAGGTCGCTCACTTCGAGCGCGAGCTGCAGGCGCGTCGCTTTCACGGTCTCATCACGCTCCATGCCGACGATACCTGCGAGGGGCTCTACGGCTACTCGCACGGGCGCACGCTCGATGAAGCTTTGCTCCAGCCCGCGCTGCGCGCCGCCGAGCGCGTGCTGCCGCGCGACCGCCGGGCCTTCATCGATGGCTTCGCCGCGCGCGACGGCGTGATTTGCGAGTGTTTCCAGGGCATCCTCTGCGCTCCCGCCGAGCAGACGCCCCGGCCGTTCGATGTGATTTTCGAAACGCCCGCCACCGCCCCCTTTGACCAGCAAGTCGCCGCCGCCGTCGCGGCGCTCGATTCGATTGTAGCTGAATACCGAGGCTTCATCGCCTACGCCCAAGGCCTCTAATGTCTTTTCTCCGCCGCGAACGTTCTGTCCTCCCCGGCTTCGGCCTGTCGCTGGGCTTCACGCTGTTTTACCTTGGGCTGATCGTGCTCATTCCGCTCTCGGCGGCGTTTATCAAGACCGCGGGCATGACTTGGGAAGAGTTTACCGCCGCGGTGTGGTCGCCGCGCGTGATCGCCTCGTATCGCCTGAGCTTCCTCGCCTCGTTCGCCGCCGGCGCCATCAATGCCATCTTCGGCCTGCTCGTCGCGTGGGTGCTCGTGCGCTACTCCTTTCCCGGCAAACGTATCGTCGATGCGCTCGTCGATCTGCCCTTTGCCCTTCCGACGGCGGTCGCCGGCATCGCGCTCACCGCCATCTATTCCAAGAATGGCTGGGTCGGGCAGTGGATCGAGCCCTACGGTCTCAAGGTCGCCTACACTGAGATCGGTGTGTTCGTCGCGCTCACGTTTATCGGCCTGCCCTTTGTCGTGCGCACGCTGCAGCCCGTCCTAGAGGAGCTGGAGCCGGAACTCGAGGAAGCCTCCGCCACGCTCGGGGCCAACCGCTGGCAGACCATCACGCGCGTCATTCTCCCGGAGTTGCTGCCGCCGCTGATCACGGGCTTCGCGCTGGCCTTTGCCCGCGCGCTCGGCGAGTACGGCTCGGTCGTCTTCATCTCGGGTAATATGCCGATGCGCACCGAGATCACGCCGCTCCTCATCATCACGAAGCTGGAGCAATACGACTACAAGGGCGCAACCGCCATCGCCGTGGTCATGCTCATCGCCTCGTTCTCGCTGCTGCTCCTCATCAACCTCCTGCAAAAATGGAGCCGTCGCTACTACCGCGTCTGACGTCGATCCACTTCCGCTTTCGTTCACGCGCTCGTCACCCCTTTTTCATTTTCGCTTAATGGCCTCCGTCGTCACCAAATCCCTCTCCCGCGCCACGCCGCACTCGTCCGTGCCACGCGCGACACAGGACCCCAAGTGGGTGCGATGGACGCTCACGGCCATCGCGTTGCTGTTCCTCGCCTTCTTCCTCGCGCTCCCGCTGGCGGCCGTCTTCGCGGAGGCGCTGCGCCGTGGCTTCGGCGCGTATTTCGCGGCGTTCAAGGATTCCGATGCGCTGGCGTCGATCCGGCTCACGCTGCTCGCCGCCGCGATTTCGGTCCCGGCCAATCTCGTCTTCGGCGTCGCCGCCGCATGGTGCATCGCGAAGTTCAACTTCCCTGGCAAAAGCGTGCTGACCACGCTGATCGATCTGCCCTTTGCGGTTTCGCCGGTCATCTCCGGTTTGATCTACGTTCTCGTCTTCGGTCTGCAGGGGTGGTGGGGCGAGTGGCTGATGGAGCACGATCTCAAGGTGATCTTCGCCGTGCCCGGCATCGTGCTCGCGACGACCTTTGTCACTTTCCCGTTCGTCGCTCGTGAACTGATCCCGCTCATGCAGGCGCAGGGCAGTGATGAGGAGTACGCCGCGCTCACGCTCGGGGCGAGCGGCTGGCAGATTTTCTGGCGCGTCACCGTGCCCAATATCAAGTGGGGCCTCCTCTACGGCATCATCCTCTGCAATGCCCGCGCGATGGGCGAATTCGGCGCCGTCTCCGTCGTGAGCGGACACATCCGCGGCGAGACCAATACGATGCCGCTCCACGTCGAGATCCTATACAACGAGTACAATTTCGTCGGCGCGTTCGCCGTCGCCTCGCTCCTCGCCTTGCTGGCCATCGTCACGCTGGTCTTGAAGACCTTCGTCGAGTGGCGTCACGCCCAGTCCCGCACCTCCTAATCTTTCCGATCCGCGATGAGCATCCAGGTAAACAATATCCGCAAGACCTTCGGGTCCTTCACCGCGCTAAGTGGCGTCGACCTTCATGTGCCGCGCGGCAAACTCGTCGCGCTGCTGGGGCCCTCGGGCTCGGGCAAGACCACGCTGCTCCGCATCATGGCCGGCTTGGAAAACGCCGACCCGGGCAGCGGCCAGATCCATTTTCACGGCGAGGATGTCACGAATGTCCCGCCCGGTAAACGCAAGGTGGGTTTCGTCTTCCAGCACTACGCGCTCTTCCGCCACATGACGGTGTTTGAGAACATCGCCTTTGGGCTCAACATCCGCCCGCGCCGCGAACGTCCCTCGCACAGCGTCATCGCGGATCGCGTCCATTCGTTGCTCAAGCTCGTGCAACTGGACGGTCTCGACGCCCGCTTTCCGACGCAACTTTCCGGTGGCCAACGCCAGCGCGTCGCCCTCGCGCGCGCCCTCGCCGTCGAGCCGAAGGTGCTGCTCCTCGACGAGCCGTTCGGCGCACTCGACGCCAAGGTCCGCAAAGAACTCCGCCGCTGGCTGCGTAAATTTCACGACGAGATCCATCTCACCACGGTCTTTGTGACGCACGATCAAGAGGAGGCGCTGGAGATCGCCGACGAGGTGGTCGTGATGAACAACGCCAAGATCGAGCAAGTCGGCACGCCGCAGGAGGTGTACGACCGCCCGGCCTCGCCCTTCGTTTATCAGTTCCTCGGCAACGTGAATGTGCTCCGCGCCCAGTCGCTCGCGCAGGCGGGCGTGCACGCGGCCCGGGCCGCCACCGTCGAGGCCGATGGCAATGTCTATGTGCGCCCGCACGACATCTCCGTGGGCCAGCACGATCCCGATGTCCCGGGGCTCGCTGCGGTGCTGCGCTACATCCACGCCGCCGGCCCGCAGGCGCGGCTGACCCTCGAACAGATTCAGAACCGCGAAACCGTCGAGGTGGAGATCTCCCGCTCCGAACTCGCCGCGCTCGGCCTGAAAGTCGGCGACCTCGCCACGCTTCGCCTGCGCCAGGCGCGTTCCTTCGACGACGACTACGCCATTTAATTCCGCAACTAAACCATCAACCTCAACCACCCGTCCCATCATGGCCAGAATCCATAACGACATCACCGAAACGATCGGCAACACCCCGCTCGTTCGCCTCAATCGGACCGCCGCCGCCCATGGCGCTCAGGCTGAAATCCTCCTCAAGCTCGAGTTCTTCAACCCACTCTCCTCCGTCAAAGATCGCATCGGTTACTCGATGATCACGGACGGAATTAATTCCGGGAAGATCACCAAGGATACCGTCCTGATCGAGCCCACCTCCGGCAACACCGGCATCGCGCTGGCCTTTGTCGCCGCGGCGAAGGGCATCAAGCTCATCCTCACGATGCCGGAGACGATGAGCACCGAGCGACGCAAGCTGCTCAAGATTCTCGGCGCGCGTCTCGTGCTCACCGAGGGGCCAAAGGGCATGAAGGGCGCCATCGCCAAGGCCGAGGAACTCGCCGCCAAGATTCCAAATGCGCTGATCCTCCAGCAATTTTCCAATCCCGCCAATCCCGCCATCCACCGCAAGACCACCGCCGAAGAAATCTGGCGCGACACCGACGGCAAGGTCGATTTCCTCGTGTCCGGCATCGGCACCGGCGGCACCATCACCGGCGTCGGCGAAGTTCTCAAAGCCCGCAAACCGTCCGTGAAGATCATCGCGGTCGAGCCGGATGCCTCCCCGGTTCTCTCCGGCGGCGCCCCCGGTCCGCACAAGCTTCAGGGCATCGGCGCCGGCTTCGTCCCCGGCGTATTGAATACGAAGATTTACGACGAGGTCATCCGCGTGAAGGAAGCCGACTCCGGCCCGGTCTCGAAGCAGGTGAACCAACTCGACGGCATCCCCGTCGGCATCTCGTCCGGTGCCGCCATCTGGGCCGCCATCCAGCTCGCCAAGCGCCCGGAAAACAAGGGCAAACAGATCGTCGCGATCATCGCCTCCAGCAGCGAGCGCTACCTCTCCACGTGGCTCTTCGCCGACGTGAACGCCGAAAGCGATAAGCTGGAAGACCTCCTTCCCGCCGAGCCCGCCCCAGCCGCGCCGACCGCCTGATGGGGTGTTAAGCCCGAGTTCCGTCCTCGCCGTCGTCGTCGCGCTCGCATTCGCGGGCGCGGCGATCGCGCAGGCCGTATCAGTCTGCACCCTCCGCGCCCCGTCACGGTCGAGAGGTTTCTCCCGTCGGCGCGGTACAACCGCGCTTGCCTTGCCCCGGTGGCAGCGTGGAAAATCTCTTCATGCTGCGTACCCCACGCTTTCGCGTCCTGCCCCGGTTCCGTGCGTCCTTGCGCCTAGCGCCCGTCGTCTCGTCCGTGCTGGTCCTCCTCCGTCATCGCGCGTCGCGCTGCGCTGGTCTGCTCCTGTTGGCGCTGTCGTTCGTGGGTAGCACCTCGTCGCGCGCCGCTTCCGCCGAGGCCCCCGCGTCGCCCAACGGCCTGCATCCCGCTGCCGATCTCGCCGTCGATCTCGTCCTCAAAGAGCCCGTCGTCGCGCAGCCCGTGTTTTTGAATTTCGACGAGCGCGGCCGCATGTGGGTCGTGCAGTACTTGCAGTACCCGTCGCCCGCCGGGCTGAAATCCGTCTCGCACGATAGTTTTCTCCGCACCGTTTACGACCGCAAGAAGCCCGCGCCGCCCTACGACACGCCCGACAAAGCGGCCTTCCGTGGCGCGGATAAAATCACCATCCACGAGGACATCCTCGGCGACGGCTCTTTCGCGAAGACCACCACCTTCATCTCCGGTCTCAATATCACCACCGCCGTCTGTCGCGGTCGCGGCGGCGTCTGGGTACTGAGCCCGCCGCAATTGCTTTTCTACCCCGACGCGAACAATGACGACGTGCCCGACGGCCCGCCCGTCGTCCACCTCGACGGCTTCAATCTCGAGGACACCCACTCCGTCACCAATTCCCTCCGCTGGGGCCCCGACGGCTGGCTCTACGCCGCAGTCGGCTCCACCGTCACCGCCGATGTCTCCGTGCCCGGCCTCGCCGGCGCGCCCGTCACGCACATCACCGGTCAGGCGATCTGGCGCTATCATCCCGCCACGCGCCGCTTCGAGGTGTTCGCCGAGGGCGGCGGCAATGCCTTCGGTGTCGAGATCGACGACAAGGGCCGCCTCTTCTCCGGCCACAACGGCGGCGACACCCGCGGCTTCCATTATCTCCAAGGCGCGTATCTCCAAAAGGGCTTCGGCAAACACGGCGAACTCTCGAATCCCTACGCCTTCGGTTATTTCAAGCAGATGAAGAATGCGCCCGTGAAACGCTTCACGCACAATTTTCTCTTCTACTCCGGCGGCGCACTCCCCACGCGCTATGACGGCATGCTCATTGGAATAGATCCAATCAGTGGATACCTCCCGCTCACGCAGGCCACGCCCGTCGGCGCCACGTTTGAGACGCGCGACCTCGACGTCGCCCTCCGCTCCGACGACCGCCAATTCCGCCCCGTCGATATCAAGCACGGCCCCGACGGCGCGATCTACATCGCCGATTGGTACGACGCCGTGATCAACCACTTCCTCCACGCCGACAGCAAAATCAACAGCGACGATGGCCGCATCTACCGCCTCCGCGCCATCGAGACCAAGCCCGGCCGCCCCGCTTTCGACCTCACTAAAAAATCCTCCCCCGAACTCGTCGCGCTCCTCCACGACAAGAATCGCTGGACCCGTGAAACCGTCCTCCAAGTCCTCGCCGACCGGCGCGACGCGTCGATCATCGCCCCGCTCAAGGACGCCGTGCGCACCGGCACCGGCCAGTTCGCCCTCGAGGCCCTTTGGGCGCTTAATCTCAGCGGCGGCTTCGACGAAGCGTTCGCCCGCGAAGCCTTCGGCCACGCCGATCCCTTTGTGCGCCTCTGGGCCGCGCGCCTCGTCGGCGATACGAAATCCGCGATGCCCGAGTCCGTCCGCGCCCTCGTCGCTCTCGCCACGCGTGAACCCAATGTCGAGGCGCGCAGCCAGCTCGCCGCCACTGCCGCGCGTCTGCCCACGGCCGCCGCGCTGCCCATCGTCCGCGCGCTGCTCACGCACGACGAGGATGCCGCCGATCCCTGCATCCCGTTGCAACTGTGGTGGGCCATCGAGGCGCAGTGCGCCGCGCACCGCGCCGAGGTCGTCGCGTTTTTCGCCGAGCCCGCGCTGTGGAAGAGCGCGACGGTCGCGCAGCATCTCGGCTCGCGCATCATGCGCCGCTTCGCCGCCGCCGGCACGCCGGAGGATTGGTCCACCTGCGCCACGCTCCTCTCGCAGGCGCCTGATGCCGCCGCGCGCCAGACGCTCATGACGGGTTTCGGGCAGGCCTTCGATGGCCGCGCGCTGCCGCCGTTGCCCGATGAACTCGTCGCCGTCATCGCCCGCTCCGGCTCCGCTTCGCTCGCGCTCCGCGTGCGCCAGCGCGACGACGCCGCGATCGTCGAAGCCCTCAAAGTCATGGCCGATCCCAAGGCCCCCGCCATCGAGCGCCTGCGCCTCGCCACCGTCTTCGGCCAGGTGCCCGATGCGCGCGCCGTGCCGGTGCTCGCCGCGCTCTTCACCGAGCGCAATGCCCCGCTCCGCTCCGCCGCCATCGCCTCCACCTCCGCGTACGACGATCCCGCGCTCCTCCGCGCGCTGCTCGCCGCGTACCCCGGCTTGACCAACGACCAGAAAGACACCGCGCAATCCGTCCTCGCCGGCCGCCCCTCCGCCGCGACCGCGCTGCTCGATGCCGTCGACTCCGGCGCGCTCCCCGCGAAAAGCATCCGCGCCGAAGTCGTCGAGCAGATCAAATTGCTCAACCAGCCCGCGCTCACCACGCGCGCGGAAAAAATCTTCGGCGCTCCCGTGCAGCCGACGCCCGGTCAGGCGGAAAAGGAGCTCGCGCGCGTCCTCGGCGTGCTCAACTCCGGCCCCGGCGGCAGCCCGTATCGCGGCCGGAAACTCTTCGAGCAAACCTGCGCGGCCTGCCACACCTTCCACGCCAAGGGCGGCGACATCGGCCCCGACCTCACGCCCTTCAAGCGCGACGAACTCACCTCGCTCACCCTCGCCATCGTCAATCCCAGCGCGGAAATCCGCGAGGGCTTCGAGGCCTTCGTCGTGTCGTCCACCGACGGCTCCGTGCGCGTCGGCTTCCTCGCCGCGCAGGATGCGAAGCACCTCACCCTGCGCGACCTCACCGGCGTGTCCGCCACCGTCGAGCGCAGCGCCATCGCTTCGATGAAACCGCTCGGCCGCTCCCTCATGCCGGAGGGATTATTGTCTGGCCGCACCGACGCGGAAATCCGCGACCTCTTCGCCTACGTCCGCATCAACCAGCCCCTAGTCGAGGAAAAGAACGCCGCGCCGTGACTTGGAAGGGTGGGGGAGAGGTGATGGGAAGATTGAGGGCATGCTGTTTTTGGCACAGAGAGCACGGAGAGCCACAGAGAGCACAGAGCGGAGTATCTATTTAGGATCGGGCGGCCCAAGTTTTGGGCGGAGTGCCCTCACTCCGCGG
Source organism: Opitutaceae bacterium (assembly GCA_965227745.1). Lineage (GTDB taxonomy): Bacteria > Verrucomicrobiota > Verrucomicrobiia > Opitutales > Opitutaceae > GAS368. The sequence goes on from OZ245769.1 coordinate 5,144,895, forward strand.
GCTGCGCGTGCGCGCTCTCAAAGCCGCGGGGTGAGGGCACCTCGCCCATAGCCAGACTTCCTTTTTTTTCCTCGGTTTTCGTAACTGTGTTACACGACGCCCAGTAGGTTTTGCTCTGTGACCTCTGTGCCTCCTCCGTGCCCTCTGTGACAAAAAAATAAATCACCCCACACTACCATCACCACCGCACACTTCACACCCCCGCGCTGACGCACCCCAAGCTTGCCGCCTCGCGGCGAAGCCTTCGAACTTCGCCCCGTCCATGCGCCCCAAAAAAGTCGCCATTCTCACGGCGGGCGGTCTCGCCCCCTGCCTTAATGCCGCCATCGGCGGCCTCATCGCGCGCTACACCGAGGTGGCGTCCGATATCCAGCTCATCTGCTATCGCGGCGGCTACAAAGGCCTGCTCCTCGGCGACAGCATTTCCGTCAGCCCCGAGCTGCGCGCCACCGCGTCGATTCTGCTCAAGCACGGCGGCAGCGCCATCGGCAACAGCCGCGTGAAGCTCACCAACGTCAAAGACTGCGTGAAGCGCGGCCTCGTGAAGGAGGGCCAGAATCCCCTACAGGTCGCCGCCGAGCAGCTCGTGCGCGACGGCGTCGATGTCCTCCACACCATCGGGGGCGACGACACCAACACCACCGCCGCCGATCTCGCCGCGTACCTCGCGAAAAACAATTACCAGCTCACCGTCATCGGCCTCCCCAAGACCATCGACAACGATGTCGTGCCGATTCGTCAGAGCCTCGGCGCGTGGACCGCCGCCGAGGAGGGCGCGAAATTTTTCGAGCGCGTCGTCGGCGAGCACGGGGCCAATCCCCGCATGCTCATCATCCACGAAGTGATGGGCCGCAACTGCGGCTGGCTCACCGCCGCGACGGCCAACGAGTACGAGAAGCGGCTTGATGGCACCGAGTTCGTCCCCGGCCTCGGCCTCAGCCGCGAGCGCCTCGCGGTTCACGGCGTTTACGTGCCCGAGCTTTCGCTCGATATCGCCGCCGAAGCCACGCGCCTCCGCGCGATCATGGACAAGGTGGGCAACGTGAACCTCTTCATCAGCGAGGGCGCCGGCGTCGATAGCATCGTCGCCGAGATGACCGCCCGCGGCCAAGAGGTCCCGCGCGATGCCTTCGGCCACGTGAAGCTCGACGCCGTCAATCCCGGCAAGTGGTTCGGCGAGCAATTCGCCAAGATGCTCGGCGCGGAAAAAGTGCTCGTGCAGAAGAGCGGTTATTTCGCGCGCGCCGCGCCGGCCAACCCCGCCGACCTCGCGCTGATCGCCGAGTGCGTGCAGCATTCGGTCGAGTGCGCGCTGCGCCGCGAGAGCGGCGTCGTCGGCCAGGATGAGGAGCGCGGCGACGTCCTGCGCGCCATCGAATTCACCCGCATCAAGGGCGGCAAACCTCTCGACACCACCTTGCCGTGGTTTCACGCGCTCCTCGCGCGTGTGGGACAAAGTCTGACGGCGGTTGTAGTCCACGCCGGTCATTAAGCTTTATTTTACGCATTTCCGGTCGATTTCGGTGGAAATGCTAGCCCTTGAAACTGTGCGTCTTCCATCGGGAAGGTTGACGGGCCGGAGGCTTGCCGCCATGTAGGACTGTAACGGGCCCCCGTGGGAATTCGTCTTATCCTCCCCCTAGGTATTTACCACCCTTTTGCATTCTGGTTCTCGACAATTCGTTTACCCCGACGAGAGATTGTCATAAATCTTCCGCCCGCCCACAGGCTGCATCCTTCTTAGTTTTCGCGTACCCCCATTCCCGATGAAACGTTTCCTCACGACCGCCCTGTCTCTTGCGCTCTGTGTCGCTAGTGTAGTTACCCCGGCCAGTGCGCAGCGCCTTGCCAATCTCTCGACCCGCACTCCGGTCGGCACCGGTGATAACATCGCGGTCGTCGGCTTCGTGGTCGGCCCCGGCGCCCCGAAAAATATCCTCATCCGCGCCGTCGGCCCCACGCTCGCCACGTCGCCCTACAATGTCCCCGGCACCATCAGCGATCCCAAGATCGACATCGCCGATGCCAGCGGCCGCACCATCTTCACCAACGACAACTGGGGCTCCGCGAGCCCGGCCACCACGCTTTCGAATTCCTTTACCTCGGTCGGCGCCTTTACCCTCGTCAATGGCAGTCGCGATGCCGCGATCCTCGCGACCAATCTCGCCCCGGGCGCCTACACCGCCAAAGTCAGCGGCGTCGGCACCGCGACCGGTGTCGCCCTCGTCGAAGTGTACGATGTGAGCGGCGGCGCTCGCCTGATGAATCTCTCCACCCGCGCCCAAGTCGGCACGGGCAGCGGCATCATCATCTCCGGTCTCGTCATCTCGGGTAACGAAGGCCGCCGCCAAATCCTCGTGCGCGCCGCCGGCCCCGCGCTCACCGCGTTCGGCGTCCCTGGCGCGCTCGCCGATCCGGTCATCTCCATCGTTAATAATTCCGCCCCCACGGTACAGATCGCTTCGAACGATAATTGGACGGGCGCAGGTTCCAGCATCGCCTCGCTCAAGACCGCGTTCACCCAGTCCGGCGCGTTTCCCTTTACCGAGGGCTCCAAGGACGCCGCGCTCATCACCGATCTCGCCCCGGGCAGCTACTCGATCCAAGTGAGCGGCGCGGGCAATACCACTGGTCTCGCCCTCGTCGAGGTCTACGACATCACGCCCGACGAGCTCTCTACCGTGGCCGTGGTCGCCAGCAATCCCACCACCGATACCAAGGGCGCCGCGCCCGGCGTTTACACGTTCACCCGCACGGGTTCCACCGCCGCGCCGCTCACCGCTTACTATGAGATGACCGGCACGGCGGCGGGCGGCGTCGATTACGCGCCCCTTTCCGGTTCGATCACGTTCCCTGCTGGTGTGAGCAGCCTCACGGTTTCGCTCACCGCCCGCGATGCCGGTGATAATTCCGCCATCAGCCGCAGCGCCACGCTCTCGCTCGTGACGGGTTCCGGCTACGCGCTGGGCTCCGCCAATGTCGCATCGGTCAGCATCCTTTATAATCCCGGCACCAACTACATCGCCTCCCTGCGCACCACGCCCTCCGCCACGGCGTCGGTCGCTTATGGCACGGCGACGATTCAGTTGAGCGGCGACGGTACCTTTGCCATCGTCAATGCCAACTTCTCCGGCCTCAGCTCGCCCGAGACCGTCGCCTACCTCCGCATTGGTAATCCCGGCGAAGTCGGCACCGAGGTCCTCCGCCTCACCAATGGCCAGGTCACCGGCCAGCGCTGGACCTTCCCCACCGATGGCGCGCTCACCACGGCCGCAATCACGCAGGCGATCAAGGAGGGCCGCATCTTCCTCAGCATCGAGACCGCCAACTATCCCGCCGGCGAACTCAAGGGCACCTTCATCCAGAACAACGCCTCGCTCGCCTTCACGCCGCCCCCGGCTCCCACGCTCATCGATACGCCGATGACCGCCGCCGAGGCATCGCGTTTCCTCGCGCAGGCGACGTTTGGTCCCAACAAGTCTGAGATCGATGCCCTTACCGGCAAGCGCCTCGCCGACCTCAATGCGTGGATCACCGCGCAGATGGCGCTGCCCGCTTCTTCGCACCGCGCGGCCACGCTGGAAGACTACGTGGCCTACACCGCGGCGGGCGACAATCCCACGGTCAGTTATCAAAACCGCCAAGCTGCCTGGTGGAAGATCGCGGTCACGGGTCCCGATCAACTCCGCCAGCGCGTCGCTTTCGCGCTGAGCGAAATCCTCGTGGTCTCGGATGTGTCGACTGCGCTTTATAACAACCCGACGGCCCTCGCCAATTATTACGACCTCCTCGCGAACGGCGCATTTGGCACCTATCGCCAGCTCCTTGAGAATGTTTCCCTGAGCCCCGTGATGGGCACGTACCTCACCTCGCTGCGCAATGCCAAGGCCACGTACGATTCCAAGGGCGCCGTGTTGACTTCGCCCGACGAGAATTACGCGCGCGAAATCATGCAGCTCTTCTCCATCGGCCTGAACCAGCTCCAGCCCGATGGCACGCTCAAGCTCGACCCGGTCGGCGTCCCGATCCCCACCTACGACCAGAAGACCATCACCGAGGTCGCCAAGGTTTTCACGGGTTGGGCCTTCGCCTCCGACACGACGAACGTGAACAATTTCCGCGGCGCCGCCGCCAACTACATCTTGCCGATGGTGCTCTTCCCGACGTTCCACGAGGACGGCCCCAAGACCATTTTCAACGGCATCCAGATCCCGGCCAATCAGGGCGGCGCGAAGGACCTCAAGGACTTCCTCGATGCCTTGTCGAACCACGCCAACACCGGCCCCTTTATCTCGCGTCAGTTGATCCAGCGCCTCGTCACCAGCAATCCGAGCCCCGGCTACGTCTACCGCGTCGCGCAGATGTTTGCGAATGATGGCACCGGCACGCGCGGCAATCTCGGCGCGGTGGTCCGCGCGATCCTTACCGATTACGAGGCCCGCTCGCCCGCCGTCGCCGCGTCTGCGAGCTTCGGCAAACTCCGTGAGCCGCTCCTCCGCGCCACCGCCGTCCTCCGTGCCTTCAACGGCGGGTCCAATCTCGGTCGCTATCAGATGTTCGTCACGCAATTCAGCGAGGGTGCCCTCGGCCAGACTCCGTCGCACGCGCCCACGGTCTTCAATTTCTTCGAGCCCAATTACGTGCAGCCCGGCGTCCTCGCCTCGGCCGGCCTCTACGCGCCGGAGTATCAAATCCTGAACGATACCACGGCGATCAGCGCGCCGAATCAGCTTTGGAATTTCATCTACGCCAATCGCTCCGCGACCAATAACTTTGATGCGACCCTTGGCATCCAGCTCGATAGCTTGCTCCCGCTCGCCCGCACCCCGGCGGCGCTGGTCGATCAGGCCAACCTCATCCTCGCCGGCGGCGGTCTGCCGAAGTCCGTCACGGATCGCTTTGTCGCCGCGCTCACCGCGATGCCCCTCGGCACCGGCGCGACCTTTACCACGGCCAACGACATCGAGCGCGTCCGCTCGGCACTCTACCTCACCGTCAGCGTGCCCCAAGGCGCGATTCAGAAATAATACCCCTTAAAACGTCGCCCCCATGAATCCGAAAACCGCCACTCCCGATCTCTCCCGCCGTAAGTTCGTCGGTTCGTGCTGCGCCGCCGTGGGTGCCACGGGCATGCTCTCCGCCATGGCTCAACTGCGCCTCATCGGCGCGGTCGCCAATCCCGATGGCTCGATCACGCCTCCCGCCACCGCCGCCGCCCCGCAGACGGATTACAAGGCCCTCGTGTGCCTCTTCCTCGCCGGCGGCAACGATGCCAACAATCTCGTCGTCCCCACCGATAACACCACGTACGCCGCCTACGCCGCCGGTCGCGGCGCGCTCGCCCTGCCCCAGTCCTCGCTCCTGTCGCTCAATCCGCGCACGAATGATGGCCGTACCTGGGGCCTGCATCCCGCGATGAGCGAGCTGCGCACGCTCTTCAATTCCGGCCAGTTCGCCGTCCTCGCGAACGTCGGCTCGCTCGCCTATCCGATGACCAAGGCGCAGTACACCAGCGGCTCCGTGCCGCGCCCGATGCAGCTCTTTTCGCACAACGACCAGCAGGTCGAGTGGCAGAGCAGCCTGGCCGATAAACCCTTTGTCACCGGCTGGGGCGGCCGCCTCGCGGACCTCACGAATGCGTTTAACGCGAACAACCGCATTTCGATGTCGATCACCCTGAACGGGCAAAATTCGTTTCAGGTCGGCAAGCAGATCGATCAATACGCGGTCGGCACCGCGGGCGCCGTCGCGCTCACCGGCACGGGCACCGGCACTTCCGTCAACGGCATCCGCACCGCCGCGATGAACGACGCGCTCGCGATGCAGAATGCGAATCTCTTCGAGACCGCTTTTGGCGGCCTCACCAGCGGTGCGCTCAGCACCAGCTCGCTCGTCTCGAGCGTGATCACCGGCACGAGCCCGTTTGTGACGCTCTTCAACGCCGCCAACAACACGAGCCTCGCGCAGCAGCTCCACATGGTCGCCCGCCTCGTCAATGCGCAGCAGACCCTCGGCCTCAAGCGCCAGATCTTCTTCGTCCGCGTCGGTGGCTGGGATCTCCACGACAATCAGGTGACCGCTGGCAACACCGCCTCCGGGGCCCACGCCAATCTCCTTCGCGATGTCAGCCTCTCGCTGAATGCGTTTAACAATGCGCTCACCCAGATCGGCGCGCAGAACCAGGTCACGACCTTCACCGCCTCCGATTTCGGCCGTACTTACAACACGAACGGCGACGGCTCCGACCACGGTTGGGGCAGCCACCACTTCATCATGGGCGGCGCGGTCAAGGGCGGCGATATCTACGGCAAGATGCCCACCTTCGCCATCGACGGCCCGGACGATACGGGCCGCGGTCGCTGGATTCCCACGACGAGTGTCGACGAGTATTCCGCCACGCTCGCGAAGTGGTTTGGCGTCAGCCCGACGGATATGCCTGTGGTGTTGCCGAACATCGGCCGCTTCGCCACGCCCGATCTCGGCTTCATGTCATGACCGCCCGCCGGGCGTTAGGGGTCACTCTCGCCGCGATCCTGCTCGGACTCGCGGCGTTCCTTTTCCTGCGCCGCGAACCCGCGCCAGCGCTTGCGCCTGCATCATCTGCGCCCGTTACAAAGGCTTCACCCGCATCTGCTCCGTCGGCGGCTCCCGTAATTGAAAATCGTAATTCGAAAATCGTAAATCGAAAGCCCGCCGCCGAGAGCCCCATCGCGGACGAACTCAACGCCCCCTCGGGCACCATCGCCGCCGACCTGAGGATTCTCCAGGAGCTGTTTCTGGCGTTTAACACGAATTTCCCGCGCCTCGGTAATCCCGTGGGCGAAAACTTTGAGATCACCGCGGCCCTCCTCGGCGACAATCCCGCCCAGTTTGCCTTCATCGGCACCAGCCACCGCGCGCTCAATGCCCAGGGCGAGCTCTGCGATCGCTGGGGCACGCCGTTTCGTTTTCACCAGTTGAGCGGTACCCAAATGGAGGTCCGCTCCGCCGGCCCCGACCGAAAATTCGGCACGGCGGACGATGCTATACTAACGCCGTAGCGGGTGTATACTGGCTTTGAGCTAGGAGTGCCTTGGCTGTGGGCGGGGTGCCCTCACCCCGCGAGGCATGTGCCCCGAATGCGATTGCATGCGCGCCTTCTTCCGCCGCGGGGTGAGGGCACCCCGCCCACAACTCGGAGATCCCTCAGCTAAAGCCTTGCAGGGCAGAGAGGCGGTATAATTTCCGGCACCCCGGTCGCCGGACCATGTCGTGGCAACTTTTCGCGGCGCGTCCGCGTCTCGACATCTATCAAACGCTAGTCATCTTTATGACTTTCTCTCCTCCGATGCATAACCTCCGCATTTCTTCCCGTCGTTCCTCCCGTGTCCTCCGTGCCGCCACGCGCGGCTTCACGATGATGGAACTCCTCGTGGTGCTCGCCATCCTCGGCCTGCTCGCCGGTCTCGCGATCACCCAGGTGGGCGGCATCTTCGGCACGTCGCAGGTCGCGGTCGCGCAATTGTTCGTCAAGGACACGCTCAAGACCCCGCTTTTCACGTACCGCATGACCATGAACGACTACCCGTCGACCGCCGAGGGCCTCCAAGCCCTCGTCACGCCGCCCGGTAGCAAGAGTGGCTCGTGGCGCGGTCCGTATATCGAGGGTGGCAAAGTCCCGCTCGATCCTTGGGGTGAGCCGTACCAGTACGCCTACCCCGGCACCAAGAACAAGTCGTCCTACGATGTCTGGTCGAAGGGTCCCGACAAGCAGAGCGGCACCGCCGACGATGTCGGCAATTGGGACGACGCGCCCGCCGGCGAAGCGCCCAAGTGAGTTCATCCGCGTCAGCGGATGCCTGATCACCCCCCGGGCGTCGTTGAGCGCTCCTGTCTCGTGTCTTCGCCCATGGTCATCTCCTCGCCGTCCCTCGCCGCGCGCCGCCGCGCGCGGGGCTTCACCATGCTGGAGATCATCCTGGCGCTTTCGATCATCGCGATCCTCGGCACGGTCCTCGTCGGTGGCTCGGCGGCGCTGCTGAAAAGTCGCGCCATCACCCCCAGCGAGGTCTTTTGGAAAGTCGTCCAGGAGTGCCGCAAGACGGCGCTCAAAAACGGCAAGGACGTGCGCCTCACCTTCGACCCCAAGGAGAAAAAATTCGTCATCGCCGATTCCGCGGTGGGCGAGGGCGGCACGAAGGATTTCCCGATCCCCGGCGCGGTGGATGACCTCGCGATCACGTTTCTCACCACGCAAAAAGGCGCGAGCGCGATTCTCGTCGCCGGCACCTTGGTCGAGACGCAGACGATCCCGGCTGTCACCTTTTACTCCGACGGCACCTGCACGCCGTTTCGCCTGCAGATCCAAAAAGGCGGCGAAGTCGCGCTGCTCGGCATCGATCCTTGGACCTGCGCCGCCGTCCTCCCCCCGGACGATCCCAACGCCCCATGATGCGCGCCCGCTCCCAGATTTCGCGGCGTGGCAACCGTTCGTCCGAGCCGTCGCCGATATCCGCCTCCCGCTCGCGCATCGCCACGCTTGAGGTGGACGGCGACCTCCGGGCGCCGTCGGGAGGGCGCAATCAAAAATCGCTGCGGCATTCGGTCTCCCTAACCACGGCGCTCGGAGATCGCCGTCCACCGCGGAGCCGCCGCCAGAGCGGCTTCACCCTGATCGAAGTGTTGATGGCCATTTTGATCTTCGCGATGTCGGCGATCATTTTGGCCTCGGCCTACGTCAATGTCCTCACGAGCTACGCTGTCGTCGAGAAATTCGCGCAGTCGAATGCGGACGTCACCTTTGCCCGCTCCATCGTGCTCACCGAGCCCGATCGCAAGAAGCTCGAGCAGGGCGGCGATTTTCAAACGGTCGATAATCGGCAGGTGAAGTGGGAGGTGGAGATTTTATCCACGACCACGGCGGATCTTTTCACCGTGAATTTCACGTGCTCCGTCGATCCCGTGGGCGGCGGTGAGCCGCAGAAGACCACGCAGACCTTTACGCTGTTGCGCCCCACGTGGTCGATCGACCCCGCTGAGCGCTCCAAGCTTCGTGAGGATGCGAAAAATCGCATCTTGGAAATGCAGGCCAAGAAGAGCTGATGAACCGCGCCGCCTCTTCCTCCGTGCGATCCCGGCCGCCCTCGGCGCGGGCTTCGCGCCGCGCGTTCACGTTGCTGGAAATTCTCCTCTCGCTCGCGCTCGTTGCGATGATGCTCGCCGCGCTCAACACCTTTATCTTCTCGATGGGCGAGCTCTGGGGGCGCGGCGCGGATGTGCATTTGTTCGATCTGCACACGCGGTCCGTGACGCGTTTCCTCGAACACGAGATGCGCGCGGCGGTCTTGCCCCCGGCGGGTCGCCCCGTGCCGACCTCCACGCCGCTCACGATGCAGGAAATCCGCCCGCTCAACGGTCTCACTGAAAAACTTCTCACCTTCGAACTTCCCTCCGGCAGCCGTATCTTCGTCTGGCCCGAGCGCCCGCTCCCCGAGGTCGTGTGCTCCCTGCAGGTCCGCCCGCGCGAGGGCCTGTATCTCCTGTGGCATTCGCGCTTGGAGAAAAATTTCGACACCGATTCGCCGCGCGAGACGCTCGTCACGCCGCTCGTGACGGCGCTCTCGTACGATTACTACGACCCCGATTTCAATCACTGGTCCACCGAGACGACGCTCAAGCTCGATTCCAGCGGCAACCCGAAGACGCCCCAGCGGCTGCGGTTGAAATTTTCCTATAGCAAAATGACGCGCGAAACCGTCATCACGCTGCCCGCGCCCGCCGGCGCGCTGCCGCTTTTCTGATGCGCGCGAAAAATAAAAATTTCCGTCGGCCCACCCGCGCATCCGTGCTCGTGATCGTGATGATCTCGCTGCTCTTCGCCACGTTTGCCTTGGTGGCGTTCATCGAAAAATCCGGCAACGACCTGCTCGTCGAGCATCGCGATGCGCAGGCGCGTCGTCTGCGCATGGAGGCCTACTCGGGCCTCGAAGCTGTGCTCGGTACGCTGGAAGATTTCCGCGCGACGCTGAACGGCCTGCACAGTCCCGCCGAAGGCTGGAGCGATCCGCTCGCCTTCTCCGGTTACCTGCCCACGGAGGGCCGCACCATCGACGTCGCATTTGAAGACGAGAGTTCCAAGCTCTCCCTGCCGCGCGCCAGCGCCCAGGTGCTCTCGCGCCTCTTCCAAGTCTGGGAAGTGCCCGTGCCGGACGCCGACGCCGCGGCCGATGCGATTATGGGCTGGATGCAGCACGATCACATCTATGCGACGGCCGTCTCGCCCGACTATGATCGCGGCGCGACACCTTATGAAGCGCCCGGCCGCCCAATCCGGTCTTATGCCGAGCTCGCCGCCATCGAGAAGGTGCGCGACCTCTTCTATACCGAAGACGGCCGGCCGAATGATCTCTGGCGCCGCTTTGTCGACAACGTGTCGCTGCTCAATTTCAGCAAGCCCAACCTCAATTCCGCCAAGCCCGATGTTCTCGTCGCACTGGGGCAGTTTGACGTGTCGCAGCAGAAGAGCCTCACCGATTACGTGAACGGCCAAGGCAGCTATCAGAGCAGCGGCCCCGGTTATTTTCAAAATCTCAACGACGCCCAGCGCATCACCGGCGGAGTGGGGGGCAATACCGCCGAGTTTGTCACGACGATCAGCGCGCTGCGGGTGAATCTCACGGTGCACGACGGGCGCTCGGAATTTCGCCTCACGGCGGTCGTCACCACGGGCAACGCCGCCCAGACGGTCCAAACCCGTGCAACTTCCGCGACCAAGAAGGCGTCAGACACCACCAGTTCCCTGAACAATAAAACGCAGGACCAGTCGAATAATGCCAGCTCCGCCACCACCGGCGGAGCGACCAATTCCACCACCGGCTCTGCCTCGACTGCGAACCGCAATCTCAACTACCCATTTACACTCTTGGAAATTAGGGAAAATGATGAGATTCCTCCGCCCCCGCCTCCACCACCGCCGCAACCCTGATACATGAGTTTCTTTGCCACGCTTCGCGCCGGTCCACCGCCGCCCAAGGTCACCCTCCTTCCCGACGGGCTCTTTTTCACGCGCTCCCTGCCCGTTAGCGCGGGGGCCGCGCCCGCGGAGGCCGCGGCGCAGGTGGAGCTCGCGCTCGAGTCGGTTTCGCCCTTTCCGGTCACGCAGCTCTACTACGGATATTTTTGGACGCCCGGCTCCGAGAGCGCCTTTGTGTACGCCGCGTATCGCCGCCGCTTCACGTCCGAGCAGGTCGATCTTTGGACCGGGGCCGAGATGGTCCTCCCCGCGTTTGCCACCCTGCTCGCGGCCAAGCTTCCGCCGAGTACCACCCTCATCCTGACCTCGCCCGAGGGGCTGACCGCGATTCACTGGGGCGGAAATTCCCAGCCGCAGTCCGTCCTCTTCCGCCCGTTTGCCCCCGTCGTCGCGGGCGCGCCCGAGCTCGAGGCCGACAAGGCCGAGGCTGCGCGCGCGCAGTTGCGCGATGAATTGATCCGCGACGTCGGCGGCAGCCATCGCGTCATCGATGTGGCGTCGCTCCCGGTGGCGCAGCCCGAGCGCCGCGACCGCGAGGTCTCGTTCCGCACCGGCGAAATCGTGTCCGAATTTGGCTCCGCCTCCGCTGCGCTCGATGTGCGCGACAAGGCCGAGCTCGCCGCGCTCCGCGCCGCGCGCAATCGCGATGTCATCCTCTGGCGCGTGGCGATGGGCTGCGTGGCCGCGCTCGTCCTCCTCGGCGTCGGCGAACTCGCCCTCTTGGGCGGCGGCATGTGGCAGAAAGAGCGCGCGAAGAAATTCAACGCGCAGCGTCCCTTCGTCGAAAAAATCCAGACCGCCGATGCCCTCGCGCATCGCATCAGCGATCTCGCCAACAAGCGCCTGCTGCCGTGGGAAATGATCATGGCGGTCATCGGCGAGAAGCGCGATCGCCTGCCCCCGGAGGTGCTTTTCACCCGCGTCTACACGCTGCCGAACAAGGGCATCTACACCATCGCCATCGACGGCCAGACGACGAGCCTCACCACTTACATCGGTTTCAAATCCATGATTAAGAGCCTGCCCGGCGTCGAGAATGTCGAGGGCACCGAACAGGCTCGCGGCGAAAACGCGACGTTCACCCTCACCGTCACCTTCAAGCCCGACGCGATCAAGCCCGGCGCCCTCCTATGATTCTCGCGATCCGTTCCTTTTTCATTCACCGGCTGCTGCGCGAAAAGCTCCTGCTCGTCCTCTTTGCGTTGATCGGCGTGCTCATGTGGCTCTCCAGTTATAGCAAGCGCACGGGTGCCTTCTACCGCGCGCAGCGCAGCACCACCATCGCCCTCAAGGAGCAGCAGCAGTGGCTCGATAATCGCAAAGTCCTCGAGGAGTCGGCGGCGAAAGCCGCGCAGAGTCTCGAGCCGGCGAAGACCCTCGATGCCAGCCGTCTCCTCGCCACCGTCGGTGGCATCGCCTCCGAGTCCGGCCTGCGCAACACCGCCAGCGGCCAGCAGACCAACGACAGCAGCGGCCAGATCGCCGTGCACACGCTGCCCTACACGATCAATCGCGCCGATTGGGAATCGCTGTTGAAATTTTACAAAGGCATCTCGGCCAAGTCGCCGTACATCGGCCTCGAGCGCTTCAGCCTGACCTCCGATCGCGCCAACACCGCGCAGCTCAACCTCTCGGTCACGCTGACGTCGGTCGAAGTGAATCGCTGAGCGGGGAGCCACGGTGTCGTGGTGGACGGTGACCACCGGGCGCCGTCGGGAGGGCGAAGTTTAAAACCTATGGCGGCACGCGGAGCCGCTGAAGACGGCGCTCGGAGATCGCCATCCACCTAAGTGTGCAGGTAGCGCCCCTTCCTGGCGCTCGCCTTCCTGAATGTTTTGTTACACTTCTCCCATTGCTGCGTCTGGAACTGGGACAAACATCCGTCGTCCCAAGACGAACGCCGTCACCCTTCTTGCCGCTCATGATGCTCCCCGCGCCGACTCCCTCCTTCCGACCCTTCTTGCTCGCCGCGTTGCTTGTCTGGCTCGTGCCCCGGGTCATGCGCGCGGAAAATTCCGTCGCCTACAAATACTCCGACTACCGCGAGTCCGATGGCCGCATCGCCGTCCAGACCCAGGGTGCTTACATCGAGAAAGACCTCGGCACCGAGATGCACCTCAAGCTCGAGGGGGTGCTCGATGCGATCACAGGTGCGACGCCCTCTGGCCAGCCCGCCCCGGCGGGCAGCACGCAGGTGCCGACCTCCCAACTCCACGAGCGCCGCAAGGCCTGGAATTTCGATCTCTCGCGCCAATTTCCGGGCGTCAATGTCGCGGTCGGCTTCGGCAATAGCCGCGAGAGCGACTACGTGTCCAACGGCTGGTCGGTCAACACGCTTACCGATTTCAACCAGAAGAACACCACGCTGCTCTTCGGCGTCGCCGGTACCGACGACGACATCAGGGTCTTCTTCCAAACGCCGCGCGTGAAGAAGCGCAGCAACGACGTGATCATCGGCGTCACGCAACTGCTCGATCCGCGCACCTCCGTTTCGTTTAACCTCACGTGGGGCCGCACCACGGGTTATCTCGCCGATCCGTACAAGCTCGTGCAGAAAAATACCGAGCTCTTCCCCGGCGTGTTCTTGCCGCTCACCTTTGCCGAAAATCGTCCGCACGAGCGCAACAAGGGCATCGCGCTCCTCTCGCTCAATCGCACGTATCCCGAGCTGCGCGGCGCGGTCGAGGTCAGCTACCGCTACTATCACGACACCTACGACACCGATGCGCACACGCTCGATCTTTCGTGGTTCCAGCGCGTCGGCGAGCGCGTCATCGTGCGGCCGTCCTTGCGCGTCTATCAACAGAGCGCCGCCGAATTCTACCACTACAACCTCGATGGCACCTCCCTTGTGCCGTTCGCCGGCGCGCCGCGGCCCAAGGGGCCGTTTTACTCCTCGGATTTCCGCCTCTCCGCCTTCCGCAGTTTCAACTACGGCGTGAAGGTGATCTGGAATATCACCGATGCGCTCGCCGTCGACGTCGCCCTCGAGAAATACGAGATGCACGGCCGTGACTCCGTCACGCCCGACAGCGCCTACTGCGAGGCCAAGATCGTCACGGCGGGTATCAAGTTCTCCTGGTAACCCCCGAATCTTTTTCAAGCCGCTCACCGCCGCGCCCGTCTTCGTCATTCGAAATTCGTCATTCGTAATTCCACCCGATGGCTCTCGTCGCGCAAACGCATCGCACCCCGCCTCCCGTGCCCGCCGGCACGGGCGCGGTGCTGCCGTTGCGTAAGCTGTCGTTTCCCGCGTTGGGCACGCAGTGCGAGGTGCAGTACGCCGCCCCGGGGGGCGATCAGCAGGCGGCGGGCTTTGAGCGCGCGGCCAGGGGCTGGGTGACGGCCTTTGAGGCGAAGTATTCGCGCTTCCGGCCCGATAGTCTCGTGAGCCGCATCAATGCCGCGGCTGGCCGCGAGGCCGTCGAGGTCGATGCGGAGATGGAGACGATGCTCAAGCTCTGCGACACCGTGCACTTCATGACGCAGGGCATCCTCGATCCCACGGCGCTGCCGCTGATGCGCCTCTGGAATTACAAGGCGAAGTCTCCCCGTCTGCCCTCCACCGCCGAGATCGCGGAGGCGCGCACCCTCGTGGGTTGGAAAAAGGTCCAGCGCTCGCCCGGAAAAGTTTTTCTCCCGGTGGTCGGCATGGCGCTCGACTTCGGCGGCTTCGGCAAGGAGTACGCGGTCGATATCGTCGCGCAGCTCGCGCTCGATCACGGCATCACCAGCGCCCTCGTCGATTTCGGCCACGATCTCCGCGCGCTCGGCACGCCGCCCGGTCGCCCCGCGTGGCACATCGGCCTCGAGGACCCGCGCCGCCCCGGCACCGCCGCGGGCAGCGTGGGCGTGACGGGCAAGGGCGTGGCGTCCTCGGGCGACTACCTGCGCAGCTTCGTGATCGAGGGCCGGCGCTACGGCCACATCGTCGATCCACGCACCGGCGCGCCCGTGGCCAATGGCTGCACGCAGGCCACCGTGATCGCCGGCTCGTGCCTGCAGGCCGGCCTGCTCTCGACCACCGCGTTCGTGCTCGGCGTGCCCAAAGGCCTCGAGTTCATCCAGTCTTTCCCCGGCGCCGAGGGCCTCCTCCTCACCGAAAACACCCGCGCCCAAACCCGTGGCTTCTTCAACTATGTCGCTTCGAATTAAACCGCTCTTCACCGCCGCGCTCGTTCTCCTCGGTGCCACTTTCGCGCGCGCCGAGATCAAGGTCGGCGACACCTTCCCCGCGTTTGCGTCCTCCGGCGTCGTGGCGCTCGCCGGGGGTGAGGCGCCTGCGACCGCCGGCAAAGTAGTCCTCGTCGATTTCTGGGCCTCGTGGTGCGCGCCGTGCAAAGCCTCGTTTCCCGCGCTCGCGAAAATCCACACTGATCTCTCGCCCAGGGGCCTGATGGTCGCGGCGGTGAGCATCGATGAAAAGCCCGCGGCCGCATCTGCCTTCGCCAAGAAGCTCGCGCCGCCTTTTCTCACGTTGCACGACCGCGAGCAGAAGCTCGTGAAGCAAGTCGTCGTCCCCACGATGCCCACCACTTACCTCCTTGATCGCACCGGCAAGGTGCGCTTCATGCACGAGGGCTACCACGGCGACGCGACCGACAAACAACTGCGCCAGGAAATCGAAACACTTCTCGCCGAGAAAAACTAATCGCCATGAAAACTTTCCGCCTCGCCCTTTTCTCGCTCGCTGCCGTGGTGGCGCTCCTCTCGACCGGCTGCACGAATACGAATCTCGTCCGCGTGAAGCCGTGGGAGCGCGCCGGCCTCGCCGACTACACGATGAATCCCGGCCGCGACCCCCTGGCCACCGCGATGGCCGAGCACGTCTACTTTTCCCGCGAAACCGCCACCGGCGGTCGCGGCGTGGGCGGCAGCGGCTGCGGCTGCAATTGATTCCCATTGAGCGTGCAAATCGCTCGGTAAATTTTGTGCGGTGTCGGCGCGTCTGCGCTGCATTTTGCGGCGTGTGGTGACGAAGGGACCAGTGGTCCTACGCATGTTTTGAACGGGGGCGGGCGATACATCGTCAATCCCCCGCTTCGCTCCACGTTTCCGGCACTTCGCCCCAAGAGCATTGTCGGAAAATTGCGAGTGGATCATCGTGCGCTCGTCTACTCGACCGATCTCCGACAACATCATTCTTCCCGTGAAATTTTTTCGCCATTTGTACCGCCGCCTGCCGTGGCTTAATTTCCCTGCCGCCGCCCTCGTCGCGTTGCTGCAGCGCACACCGCTGCTGCGCCTCCTCGCGCCGGCCGAGACGCTCGTCACGGCTTCGCCGATGGCGCACGTGCTGCGCTCCACCTTTGCGGTGGGCGCTTCGCTCGGCGCGGTGCACTCGCTCGCGGGTGCCACGCAGTTTTCTTTGAGCACGACGGCGGTCAGCGCCACGGCTGGCACCGCCGCGCAGACCGTCGCATTTTCCGTCACGGGCGCCCAGACTCCCGCCGGATCTTATCGCATCAGCAATCTTCCGCCCGGCATGACCGTCCCGGGAGCCACGACCGCAGGAGTGCTCAATGCCAGCACCGGCGTGATCTCCGGCACACCGACGACCGCCGGCACCTATCGCACGACGATCCTCGCCTACGAGCACACGAATGCGAGCGGCGATGCCTACGGCCCGGCGACGATCACGTACACCATCACGGCCGCCGCCGCCGTGAAGCCCGTGTTTACGCAACAGCCGACGCCCTCCACCCAGACGGTGGCGACGGGTGCGACGGTGGCGTACACCGTCGTCGCCAGCGGCACGCCCACGCCGACGTATCAGTGGCAAAAAGACGGCGTGGCGATCACCGGCGCCACCGCGGCGACGCTCACGCTCACGAATGTTCAGGTCGCCGCCTCCGGCGCGTACACCGTGCTCGCGACCAATTCCGCCGGCTCGACCGCGAGCGAGACCGCCACCCTCACCGTTAATGCGCCGGCCGTCTCCGTCCCGGTCTTCACCGTGCAGCCGACCTCGCTGACGATCAACACCGGCGGCACCGTGGTGCTTAACTCCAACGCGACCGGCGCGACGAGCTACCAGTGGCAGCTCAACGAAGTGAATATCCCGAATGCCACGACGCAAAATCTCGTGATCACCCCAGTGACCGCCGCCCACGGCGGGACGTATCGCGTGGTCGCGCGGAATACCGCCGGACCCGTGACCAGCTCCGCCGCCACGCTCACGGTGGGCAGCTTCACCGATGCGCAGCTCGGCCGCCTGATCAATCTCTCCGTGCTGAACAATGCCGGCAGCGGCACCAAGATCCTCACCGTCGGCGCGGTGGTCGGGCCGACGAATCTAACCGCATCGCTCCCACTCGTCGTGCGCGGCATCGGTCCCACGCTCGGCACCTTCGGGGTCGCTGGCGTGCTGGCCGATCCCACGTTGAGCTTCACCGTCCTCGGGGCGTCGACTCCGCTTGTGACCAATGATGATTGGGGCGGCAGCACCGTCATGGCCAATGCCTTCAGTGCGGTTGGTGCATTCGCGTTGCCTGCCGCATCGGCCGACAGTGCGGTCCTGCGCGATGTGACCCCGGGCGGTTATACGGTGCAGATCGCGGGCAAGGGTACGGCGTCCGGCACGGTCATCGCGGAAATCTACGACGCTAGCTCGGCCACCACGCGCCCCACGCAGCGTTTGATCAACTTGTCTTCTCTCACGTCGATCGACGCGGGCGGCACGCTGGCCGTGGGCTTCGTCTTACGCGGCAGCACCGCCCGCACGGTGCTCGTCCGCGGCGTGGGCCCGACGCTTGGCACCGTCTTCGGCCTCGGCGGCGTGCTCGCTGACCCGAAACTCGAACTCTTCAACAACGACACGGGGGCCAAGATCAACGAAAACGATAACTGGGGTGGCGACGATCAGTTGAAAAATGCAGCTGCGGTCGTGGGCGCCTTCGGCCTCGCCGACACGGCCACCAAGGACGCCGTCCTCCTCGTCACCCTCCCGCCCGGCGCCTACAGCGCTCGCGTGAGCGGCGTGGGCACAAGCGCGGGGACGGCCATCGTCGAAGTTTACGAAGTGCCTTGAGCTCTGGTTTTGAAACCCGGATTGGCTTCGTGATCGGGGCCAGCCGGGTTTCGTTTGCTTTACGCGTTTCGCCTGAAACTTGACCCTTGGCGGGGTCCGGAGAGACTGCGCGCCGATTCGCTTGTGTTAGTTTTCCCCAGCTTCGGATTTCCGTGCGCATCCTCGTAGTCGAAGACGAACCCCAACTCGCCGGGCACATCACCCGTGCGCTCGCGCGTCGCGGGCATACGCTGTCCACGCAGCACGACGGCGCGGCGGGCCTGCGGACCGCGCTCGAGGAGCCGCATGATCTCGTCGTGCTCGACCTCAATCTACCGACGCTCGATGGCCTCTCGGTGCTGGCGGGGCTGCGACGCTCGGGCTCACCCGCGCGCGTGATCATCCTCACGGCGCGCGGCGAAGTGGAACATCGCGTGAAGGGCCTGCAGTCGGGCGCGGACGATTATCTCACGAAGCCCTTTGCGATGGATGAACTCGTCGCGCGCGTGGAGGCGCTGGGTCGCCGCACGGCGACACCCGCCGCGGACGAGTTGCTGAAGGTCGCCGATCTCCACATGGATGTACGTCACCGCCGCGTGATGCGCGCGGGCAAGGTGATCGCGCTCTCGCCGCGCGAATTCGATGTGTTGCAGGTGCTCATGCAGGAGCCCGGGCGGGCGTTTTCGCGCACCGAGTTGTGCGAACGCGTGTGGCAGCGCGACCACGAGTACGATACGCGCACGGTGGAAATTTTTATCACGCGTCTCCGCAAGAAAGTGGACTCCGGTTTCAGCGCGCCACTCATCCACACCCTGCGCGCCATCGGCTACACGGTCCGCGCGCCGGAGTGAGGTTGGTAACGTCCCCGCCATGAAGCTCCGCCGCTCTCTCGTCCTCATCACCGGTCTCGTTTCCGTCGCGTGGCTGCCGGTCGCACGGGCCGCGGCGACGATCGAGGGTCGTGTGACGCTGCCCAAGGCCACCTCCGCCCCCGTCGTCAGCCAGCGCTACGAAGTGGTCTCGAAATACGGCGTGGTCGCGACCAATCCGCCGCTCGCCGTGGTGTACCTCGCGGGAGATTTTCCCAAGCCCGCGACACCGCCCGTCACGCAGCTCGTGCAAAAGGAACTGGCGTTCGTCCCGGCGCTGCTGCCGATCCAGATCGGCACGAAGGTGGAGTTTCCGAATCTCGACGATCAGTTTCACAATATCTTCTCGTACTCACCGGCGAAGCGCTTCGATCTCGGGCGGTACCGGCCCGACGAGCGCCCGATTCCCTCGCAGCTCTTCGATGTGGCGGGGCTCGTCACCTTGCGCTGCGACATTCACGAGCACATGCGCGGCGTGATTCTCGTGCTGGAGACGCCGCACTTCGTGATGACCGATGCGGCGGGGAATTTCCGCCTCACGGGCCTGCCGCCCGGCAAGTACACGCTCAAGGCGTGGATCGATAGCAAGACCACGCGGGAGCAGGCGGTGGAGCTCCGCGACGGCGCGACGGCCAAGGTGGATTTTCCCGTCACTCCGTGAGCGTGGCGCGCGAGACTTCGCCCGGCCGGGCCCGGGGCTTTCGCACGAAACTGCTCGTGACGATGATGCTCCTCGTTTCCGCGGTCACGGTGCTCGGCCTTACGTTTGCGGAGCGCAATCTCACGGCGGGCGTGGAGCGCGATCTCGAGCGGGAGTTTCAAAGCGGCCTCGCCTCGCTCAACAACGCCCAGGCCATCCGCCACGCCGCTCTCGTCGAGCGCTACCGCGCCCTCGTGCGGCGCCCGCGCATCACGGCCGCGCTGGAGGACAACGCGCTCGACCTGCTCTATCCCAGCGCCCGCGATGAACTGCGCGACATCCTCCGCGTGCCGGGCGGCGCGTCCAACGATCCCTCGTCGCCGATCTTGCGCGCGTTTTTCTACCGTTTCCTCGACCGCAAGGGCGCGATCATCTCGCCGCCGCGCAACGCCGAGGATGCCGGCATGCTCTCCGCCGCCGACGAGGCCAAGCTCGTGCTGCCCCGCCTGCCCGAGCGCGCCCAGCTCGGCTATATCCAACGTTCGGATACCGGCCAGCTCGTGGAAACGGTCGCGAGCCCGATCCTCTCCACCGAAAACGGCGAAGTGATCGCGGCGCTCGTGCTCGGCTTCAGCCCGCTCTCCGCCGATATCACGGGCACCGACTCCGGGGTAAAAAGCGGCGTGTGGCTCACCGGCACGGCGAAGTCCACGCCCCTCGGCACCACGCATGCCACCGTGCTCGCCGATGAAGTGCAGCGCGCGCTCGCCGCGCCCGTCCGCGTCGAGATCGACGGCGTGCCGCACCTGCTCTTTTCCAAGCTGCTCAATCCCGGCTCGGCTTACCCGGCGGCCTACGAGGTCTGCGTTTATCCGCTCACCGATCTTTTCGCCCGCCAGCGGCTGCTACGCTGGCGCGCGCTCGGCGTTGGCGCCCTGGCCATGCTGCTCGGCCTCGCGGCGAGCCACTACGCCGCAGCCCGGCTTTCCGCGCCCGTCGAGAAACTCGAGGTCGATTCCGAGGAAGACCGCATGCAGCGCGCCCGCGCCGAGGCGGCGCTGGAGCACACGGCGGTGGAGTTGCAACGCTCGGCGCGCTTTTCGGCCGATGCCTCCCACCAACTGAAAACTCCTGTGACCGTGCTCCGCGCGGGCCTGGAGGAATTGCTGACGAAGGAAAATTTCACGGCGGAAGAGTGCCAGCAGGTCTCGGCCCTCGTGCATCAGACCTACCGCCTTTCCAGTTTGATTGAGGATCTGCTGCTCCTCTCGCGGCTCGATGCCGGACGGCTGAAGCTGGAGTTTTCTCCGGTCAATCTCGCGCAACTCATCGAGGCCTCGCTCGATGACCTGAGCGCGTTGCCGGACCCGAACGTCGTCGAAGTCGAAAACGAGTTTCCTGCCTCGCTCTTCATCACGGGCGAGAAGCGCTACACCTCGATGATTTTGCAAAACCTCCTGGAGAACGCCCGCAAGTATAACCGCCGCGGCGGGCGCGTGCGCATCGCGGCGCGCACCGAAGGGGAAAATGTGCTGCTCTCCATCGCGAATACCGCGCGGCCCATCCCACCCGAGGTGCAGGCGCATATCTTTGAGCGGTTTCATCGCGGTGCGATGGGGGAAAACGTTCCTGGCTATGGCCTCGGGCTGAATCTTGCGCGAGAACTCGCCCGCCTGCACGGCGGCGATCTGCGCCTCGCGCGCTCCGATGAGGCGTGGACGGAGTTTGAGGTACGATTCCGGCTAGCGACGGCAGTGCCCGTACTCACATGAAACATCGTTTCGCCCTTTCACGCCTGCTCTCCGCCGCGGCGCTATTCGCGCTCGGGGTAGGCGAAGCGCGGGCCACGGAGGAAGTGTTTGAGCGCATCGAGGACGCCTTGCGCGTGAATACGCCGGACGGTTTTTTCCGCGCGAGGTTGAGCGGCATGGCCGATCTCGAGGGGTATCACTTACCGACGCCCGCGCCTGATTTGATCAACACGAAGCGCGACGATCTCTTCAATCCGCGGCTGACGGTCTTTCTCGATGCGCAGGTGGGGTCGACGATTTATCTGTTTGCGCAGGCGCGGGCGGACCACGGCTTCGACCCGGGCGATAGCAGTTCCCGGCAGCGCATGGACGAGTACGCGCTGCGCTACACGCCTTGGCGCGATGGGCGGGTGAGCGTGCAGGTGGGGAAGTTTGCCACCATCGTGGGCAACTGGGTGGGGCGGCATACGTCGTGGGAAAATCCCTTCGTCGATGCGCCGCTGCCGTACGAAAATCTCACGGGCATCTGGGACACCGAGGCCGTGAAAACCGCCACGATTCTTCGCCAGTGGGGCCATGTGATTCCGGGTCTCTCTCCGGCGACGGCGGCGATCGAGAAAAAGCTTCGCGTGCCGGTGATCTGGGGTCCGTCCTATGCCACGGGTGCATCCGTGTCGGGTGCGCTCGGGAAGCTGCGCTACTCCGCCGAGCTGAAAAACTCACCGCTCTCCTCGCGTCCCACCTCTTGGACCAAAGCCACGAAGTGGTGGACTTACCCCTCGGTCGCCGCGCGCCTCGGTTATGCGCCGAGCGCGGCGTGGAATCTCGGGGTGTCGGCCGCGACGAGCTCCTACTTGAAACCCTCCGCGACTCCCACCGTGTCACCGGGTTTTGGGCGCGGCGACTACCGGCAGGAGACGCTCGCCACCGATGCCTCCTTTGCGTGGCACTACTGGCAGGTGTGGGCGGAGCTTTATCGCACGCGTTTCGAAATTCCGCGCGTGGGGAATGCCGACACCCTTGCGGGCTACATCGAGGCGAAGTACAAATTAACCCCGCAGCTCTTTGGCGCGGTGCGGTGGAACCGGCAGGTCTACGGCACGCTGCCCGATCCCGTGCGCGGCGACGTGCGCTGGGGCCTCGATACCTGGCGGATCGATCTCGCGGCGGGCTATCGCTTCACGACGCATATTCAATTGAAGCTGCAGTATTCGCTGCGCGAGGAGCCCGGCGCGGCAGCGAGCCGGACCGATCTGCTCGCGACGCAACTGACGGTGCGGTTTTGAGGAACTGAACTGCGGAGCGAAGATGAGATGAACCGTGAAGGGCGCGAAGAGGCGCGAAGACGAAAACCCAGTCCGGAATTTGGAACGCTAATCGACGCTGATCTTTTCAGAGCCAGAAATAAAAAGGAGGTGTTTGTGGTCTCGCCTAGTCGGCGAGACGCGGACCTTGATCAGCGCCGATCAGCGTTCCTGCTGATTGAGGTGAAGTGCGATCCGGCGTGAGAACCCTTTCTCGCCTTCGCGATCTTCGCGGTTAGAAGTTTGTTCGGTGGATGGTTTTAGGCGTGACGGCGGCGGATCGGTAACAACCCAGTTACGGTCTCCTGCTTTTCCTTCCGGCGAATCGGCTGTCTGTTTTGGGAGCCGGGCCTTCCAGCCCGAGAACCTTAATTTTCCCGAATCATGAAACTTCCCGCCTTTGTCGTCCGCCGGCTCCATTGGATTAATTTTTCGAGCGCGGTGCTCATCGCGCTGCTGCAGCGCACTCCGCTGGTGCGCGTGATGGCCACGGCGAGCAACATGATCATCGCCTCGCCGATGGGCAACGTCCTCCGCTCCGCGGTGGCCGCCACCGCGACGCTCGGCGCGATGCATTCCCTCGCGGGTGCGACGCAGTTTGTGCAGAGCCCCGGCAATCCGGTGCGCGGCACCGTGGGCCAGACCCTGAGCGTGGGCTTCACCATCGTGGGCTCGCCGCAGCCGCCGACGGAATATTTTGTCGATGAGCCACCGCCGGGCATGCGGACGGTGCCGGCTGCGGTCAACGGGCGCGTGCCCTCGGGGTCGGTGACGATTACCGGCATCCCGACGCAGGCGGGGACGTTTTCCATCAGCGTGACCGGCTCGGACGGCATCTACACGCAGACGGACACTGTGACCTTTATCATCGCCGGAGGGACGCTTGCTCCCGCCATCACCACGCAGCCCGCCGCGCAAAGTGTGAATGTGGGCGGCAGTGTCACTTTCTCCGTGGCCGCGACCGGCTCGCCGACGCCCACGTATCAGTGGCGCAAGGACGGCAACGACATCGTCGGCGCGACCGGCGCGACGCTCACGCTGACCAATGTGCAGACGACGGCGGCGGGCGACTACTCCGTCTTCATCTCGAATTCCGCCGGATCGCAGACGAGCAATGTCGCCAAGCTCACCGTCTTGGCGACGACCGTGGCCCCGGCCATTTCCACTCAGCCCGTGAATCAATCGGCGGCCGTGGGTGGCACCGCGACCTTTAGCGTGGTGGCGACGGGCTCACCGGCCCCCGCTTACCAGTGGTTGAAAAATAATGGGACGATCACTGGTGCGACAAATGCCACGCTGACGCTCAGCAACGTGCAACTCGCCGACGCGGCAAACTATGCCGTGACGGTGAGCAATTCCGCCGGCTCCATCACGAGCAGCACCGTCGCGCTCACGGTGTCGGCGAGCACGGTGGCCCCGACGATCGTGTCGCAGCCGCCGGCGGCCATCGGCCTCGCGGCCGGCCAGTCGCTCGTGCTGAATGTCGGCGCCACGGGCTCGAGTCTCGCCTATCAATGGCGCCGCGCCCCGGCGGGATCGCCCAATGCGCCCGTGGTGCTCCCGGGCGAGACGAACGCGATCCTGAGCATCAAGCCGCTCACGACGACCGCGGCGGGCATCTATACTTGCGTGGTGAGCAACGGCTCGGGCTCCGCCACGACGACGGGCACGACGGTGACGGTCGCGGCCACGGCCTCCACCGCCCCCGGCCATATCATCAATCTTTCGGTGCTGACCGATATTGCGGCGGGCCTCGATTTCTCGCTCGGCTACGTGGTGAGCGGGGCGACGGCGACCAATACCAAGCCGCTCGTGATTCGCGCGGCGGGCCCGGCGCTGGGTGCGCTCGGGGTCGGCGGCACCATCAGCGATCCGAAGATCGAGCTGTTTGCCGGCTCTACCAAGACGACGGAGAATGATAATTGGGGCGGCTCGGCCACGACGGCCAATGCCATGGCCGCCGTCGGCGCGTTTCCGTACACCGTGCCCACTTCTCTCGATGCCGCCGTGGTGGCCAATATCACGAGCCGCGACAATTCCGTGAAAGTCTCCGCCGGCGCCTCCGCGCCGAATGCCAGCGGCGGGGTGATCGCCGAAGTGTATGATGCGAGCACGTCCTTCACCCCGGGCGTCACGCCGACGCTGATCAACGTCTCGGTGCTCAAGAATGTCGGCCCCACCCTGACGATGGGCTTCGTGATCGGCGGCGCGACGGGCAAGACCGTGCTCGTGCGGGCCGTCGGTCCCTCGCTGACGCCGCTGGGCGTCGGCGGCGCGATGGGCGATCCGAAGCTCGAACTCTTCGACGCATCGGGCAAGAGCATCGCGACCAACGATAATTGGGGCGGCGGAGTGACGCTCTCGGATGCCTTTACCGCCACGGGCGCTTTCGGCCTCACCGGCAGCTCACGCGATGCGGCGATCCTCGCCACGCTCCCGCCGGGAAATTTCACCGCGCAAGTCACCCCGTCGACCGGGGCGACCGGTGTGGCGCTTGTGGAGGTGTATGAGGTCCCCTGAGCCGAGCGGGTGGTGAGCGGGCGAACGGGCCCGACGCGTGCGTTGTGCCCGATTACTCTAGGCGTTCGCTTCACGTGAGTTGCACGGAGAGCGGCGACGGCGGATCCTCCGAGTAATATTACGCGGAACAATCGGCTTGGCGCAGGCGTCCAGCCTCGGCCACCCTTAGACCTTATGATTCGAGTTCGCCGCGCCGCCCTTTGGGCCGTCATTTCCTTTGTTATCATCGCCACGGGCCAAGTCCTGCGGGCGCAGGCCACGCTGCCAACGGTTTCGCAGACGATCCCCCCGCTCTCGCTGTCGACCGCGACGGGCGGCACCGCGAGCCTGGACCTGAAAAACTATTTCGCGGTCTCGAATGTGACGGGCACGGTGGTGCAGTATAATACGGATCTCGGAAAATTTAACGTCGAGCTGTTCGCGTCCGATGCGCCGTTGTCGGTCGCCAACTTCCTCCGGTACGTCGCCGCCAATTCCTACACGAATACGATCATCCATCGCACGGCGGCCCTCGGCGGTGGCACGGCCAATGGCATCGTGCAAGGTGGCGGCTACACCTATGCCCTGCCGCCCGTCGCCGTCTCGAAGAGCTCGCCGATCGCGCTCGAGTACAAGCTGGCCAATGCCCGCGGCACGCTCGCGATGGCTCGCACCTCGGAATTGAACAGCGCGACGAGCGAATGGTTTTTCAATACGGACGACAACACCACTGTCCTCGGGCCGACCAATGGCGGCGGCTACGCCGTCTTCGGCCGCGTGCTCGGCACGGGCATGACGGTGGTCGATGCGATTTTCTCCACGCCGCGCTACAATGTCGGCAGCCCGTTCGATAATCTTCCGCTGCGCAACGTCGTCTCGGGCCAGACCGACGTGCAATTGGTCAACCTCGTGAAAGTCGCCAGCATCACTACGGTCCCCATTTATCCCACGGATGGGGTCGCGGGCGTGTTGTCGTTTTCGGTCAGCAGCTCCGATGAATCGATCGCGCGCGGCGCGATGGCGAATTCGCTTTTGACGATCACGCCCATCGCCGGCGGCAGCGCGACGATCACCGTGCGGGCGACAGACACGAATGGCAATGCGACCACCGCGACCTTCGTCGTGACGGTGAGCGGCGCGGCCACGAAGCCGGTGATTTCGGCCCAGCCCGTGGCGCAGACGGTCGCCAGCGGCAGCACGGTGGTCTTTAACGTCACGGCCACCGGCTCGCCCACCTACCAGTGGAAGCGCAATGGCGCCGACGTCACCAACGGCACCTCGGCCACGCTCGTCATCACGGGCGCAACGGCGGCGGATGCAGGTGACTACACCGTGGAGGTCAAAAATAGCGCGGGCTCCGACATTAGCTCCGTGGCGACGCTTTCGATCAATAATGCGACGGCGACCGAAGTGGGCCGCCTCGTTAATCTTTCAATTCTTACCACCGCCGGGACGGGCGCGAAGGTGCTCACGGTGGGCGCCTCGGTGGGACCACTAACCTCCAATGAAAAGCTGCCGCTCATCGTTCGTGGCGTGGGCCCCGGCTTGCGGGACTTTTTCGGCATCACTACCGCGCTGGCTGATCCGACGATGACCGTGTTTGACGGGAAGAGTAATAAGATCGGAGAGAACGATAATTGGAGCAGCGGCGGTGCGACGGAACTTGCGGCCGCCTTCAATTCGGTTGGGGCATTTCCTCTTTCAGCGGGCAGTCTTGACAGCGCGTTTGCCTCGCTAACCCCCGGTTTCGCAGTGGGCGGCTACTCCGTGCAGGTCACCGGTAAAGGAACGGCCAGTGGCACGGTGATTGCGGAGATTTACGATGCCTCGGGTAGCGCACGCACGGCGACCACGCCGCGTCTCGTCAACCTCGCGACGCTGGCCCAAGTTGACGCGAATGGTGATCTTCGCGTGGGTTTTGTCCTCCGTGGCCTTTCTGCTCGCACCGTGCTGATTCGCGGGGTGGGCCCGTCGCTGGCGCAGCTGGGCGTGACGGGAGTGATGGCCGATCCGAAGCTTGAGTTGTTCGACAACGATCACGGCGGCGTGAAGCTCGGAGAAAACGACAACTGGGGGGGCGCGGCGCAAATCGACGCCGTTTCGAAGTCCGTTGGCGCTTTTGATCTTAGCGGTGCGGCTACCAAGGATGCGGTGATCCTCGTCACGCTGCCTTCCGGGGCCTACAGCGCGCGCCTCAGTGGGGCGAATGGGACGAGTGGTGTCGCGATCGTCGAAGTGTACGAGGTGCCGTAAGAAAGCGGGGCAGTGTTTTCCGCCCGGGCGACGCCCTCGAAGGCCGTTGCCTCACACGTGCCGGGTGACACGATGGGGCTTCCCCCTTCGTATGAACCTGAAATATTTCGTTCGGTGGTCCGCCGGGCTTTTCGTCGCGCTCGGCTTGGTCGTGAATCTCACGCGGGCGCAGCAGGGATCGTTTGCCCTGCTGAATAAGCACATTCACGCGGTGCAATTAGGAGCGGGCTCGACGCAAATCGCCGCGACGGGTGCCTATACGTTTGAGGCGAACATCGACGGCACCGCGACGACGCCCGCGCCGCCGAATTCCGTGACGCTGCCGAACTCGGGTGCGGTGCGGTCGCTGACGTATGTGTCCAGCAATCAGAACTGGGAGTATGGCCTCGCGTTCGATACGGCGGCGGCGCTGGCGGCGGCTTTTCCCAGTGGCACGTACACTTACACGCTGGGCGGCCGCGTAGTCGGCGTGCCGTTTACCGGTGATCTCTACCCGAGCGCGCCCGTCGCGACGGTGTCGAGTGGCACGTGGGCCAATGGCACGCTCACGGTGGATCGCACGCAGGCGCTGACGGTGACGATTAATTTTCCGGTGAACTATGCGACGAATGCGTCGCGCCTCGCGTTGCGCGTGAGCGGGCCGGGCCTCGCCGACATCGCGGTGGACAACTCGGCGAGTGGATTTAACGACGCGCAACTTTCCCTCACAGTCCCGGCGAGTACGCTGGTCGCGGGTACGGTTTACGACGTGGAGCTGGAGGCGAATCGCATCGCGTCGCTCAATACGACCTCGGTCCCCGGCTACACCGTCGTCTCGCTCTACAGCGTGACGACGACCTTTCGCCTCACGGCGGCGGGTCTGCCGGTGTTTCAGCAGCAACCGCTCAACCAGGAAGTTTCCAATAACAGTACGGTGGTCTTCAGCGCCAGCGCGCCCAATGCGAACACTTACCAATGGCTGAAAAATAATGCGCCGATCAATGGGGCGACGACTTCGCGGCTGGTGATCTTTGGCGCGACGGCGGCCGATGCGGCAGCCTACACGGTGGTCGCCACGAATGGCGCGGGTGATACGCGGAGCCTGCCGGCCACACTGCGAATCGCCCAAGGCAACGATTTCGGGCGGCTCAGCAATCTCTCGATCCTCACGGAGCTCACCGCGACGACGTCGGAATTTACCCTCGGCATGGTGATCGGCGGAGCGGGCACCACGGGCGACAAGCCGCTGGTCATTCGCGCGGTGGGGCCGTCGCTGGCGCAGTTTGTCGGCGCAGGAGCGCTGGCCGATCCGAATTTGTCGGTGTCGGCTGACCAGACAGTTGTTGCCAGCAACAATGACTGGGCGGGTTTAGAGTCACTGGGAGCCGCGTTCGACCAAGTCGGTGCGTTTACCTATGAGTCCGCGACTTCAAAGGACGCAGCGGTCTTTTCACAATTTCGGCCTCGTGATTACACCGTTCGCATCGGCGGCGCGGCAGGGACGCAGGGCCGGGTGCTGGCCGAAATCTATGATGCGACGGCGCTGACTTTTTTCCGACCAACGACGTCACGGCTGATCAATGTCTCGGTGCGCAAGCAAATCGATGCAGGCACATCGCTGACGGCCGGCTTTGTGATCGGAGGCTCGACCTCCAAGACGGTGCTCGTCCGCGCCATCGGACCGGGGCTGACGCCGTTTGGCGTGCCGGGCGTGATGGCCGATCCGAGGTTGGAATTGTTTGGCCGCGGAGGAGTGTCGCTGGCGTCGAATGACAACTGGGGCGGTGACGCGCAGATTTCCGCGGCGAGTGATCGCGTGGGCGCTTTCCGCCTCAGTAGTGCGACCAGCAACGATGCGATGCTGCTCGTGACGCTCCCGCCGGGAAATTACACGGCGGAAGTGCGCGGGACCGCAGGCGGGCAGGCGCTCGTGGAAGTGTACGAGGTGCCGTGAGGGTGGAGGCGTGAGGACGGCGAATTTTTTGCCGCGGATGGCGCGGATAGGCGCGGATGAGCGATTCGTTGTGGGCGGGGTGCCCTCACCCCGCGAGTTGTCGGCCCCGTATACGAGTATAGCCCTGCGCGCGAAGCCCATGGCTCGCGGGGTGAGGGCACCCCGCCCACAACGCAGCAGGCTGATGCGCTAGGCCAGCGGGGCGTCGGGCACGGTTTCTTCGGGTTCGTAACCGAGGAGGTCGCGGGCGCTTGTGAGGTCGAGGTAGTTTTCGGGGCAGTGCGAGCAGGCGTAGACGATGCCGTAGCCGAAGCCGGGGGCGGCGACGGCGAGACGGAAGAAGCGTGCGCAATCCTTGGGGCCAAACCAGATGCGGTGCAGCCAGTCTTCGCGCAGGCCGGGGTCGACGTAGAGGCCGCGGAAATAGCCGATGCGCACGGCGAGAAATTCGAGGCCGTAGGTCTCGTGAAACCAGCGGCCGAGGTTTTCGCCGAAGGCCTTGGTGGCGCCGTACGGGTTGAGCGGGTGTACGGTGTCGGTCTTGAGCTGCGAGAGCTCGGTCGCGCCAAAGGCGACGTTGCACGAGCTGGCGAAGATGAAGCGCTTCACGCCGGCGAGGCGCGCGGCATCGAGGATGTGCCAGAGGCCCTCGACGTTGGGCTTCACGAGGTCGCGGATAAACTCGGCCTCCATGCGCGGGCAGCCGCCGAGGTGGATGATGGTGTGGACGCCGGCCACCGCGCGGTCGACGGCGGCACGATCCGCGAGATCGCCGACGTGAGCATCGGTTGCGCCGGGCGTCGGGACGCGATCAAAGGCCCGGAGCGCGACGTGGTCGCGCAAGCCGTGGAAGACGGTCTGGCCGACATTGCCGGCGGCACCGGTGACGAGGACGAGCGGGGTGGCGGACATGCTTTCCTGAGGTTGAGCGGGCGGTGCGCGTGCGCCGAGCGAAAATCACGGCGCTTATTTTGAACAAGAAGGTCGGGAAGAACCGGAAGAGCAGGGGGCGAAGACACGATAAGACTTCTCCGATCAAAAGGGTTGCAGAGGTCCGCTCTTGATCCGCGGGCGTCGTCAAGCGACGCCCCTACAACAACCAATCGCTTTGGGTATAGAAGGCACAGCAGACGCCAAAAGTCTTAAAGATGAAAGGTACGTTGAGCACAGGTGGAGGGGACGGACGACATAACGTCGGGGCGTAAAGCCCCTCCCACCGTCTCAGCCGCCGATGTTTTTGCGCCTGATGTGCCTTTTGTGGCTACAGGTTTGATTGCTCATTCCTCCACTCGCTGGCGCTCGCGGCTCCCAGAAAACGTCGACCGTGTTTCTTTAAACTACTCAACCGCCGGGCTTGAAGCTCGCGCTGACTTGGAAGACGGCGCTCACGATGGCGAAGGCGAGGAAGCCGACGAACGTGAAGACGCAGATCAAAATACCCGTGGAGATGAATTGCGTGAAGAACTTGAGCTGGGTCGAGATCACCGTCTGGTAGGAGCGGGCGATCTGCTTGAGGCTCGGGACGACGTTGCCGGTGTTTTCGCCGACGGAGAGGCGGTCGAGGACGAGGTCGGGGAAGCAGCCGGTGCGGGCGAGGGCGACGGAAAGGGCTTCGCCCTCCAGCACGCGGGCGGTCGCGATGCCGAACGCGGCGCGGTGGACGAGGTTGCTGATTTGTTTCTCCGTCATGCGCAGCGCCTCGGCGGCGGTGATGCCGTTTTCCAGGAGGACGGAGAGCGTCTGGCTGAAAGCGAGCACCGTCTGCGAAACCGCGAAGGGCCCGATGAGCGGGAGCTTCAGCATCCACGCGTCGGTCGCGGCGCGACCGGCCGGGGTGACGCGCCAGCGCCAGAAAATGATGCCGCCGAGGATCATCGCGATGATCACGAACGCGCCGTAGTGCAGCGCGAAATTCGACATGCCGATGAGAATCTTGGTCGAGGTCGGCATCTTGCCGCCGAGCGAGGTGAGCAGCGACTGCAGGCGCGGCAGCAAGAAGAGGAGGAAGAAAACAATCACGCCGAAGGCGACGACGACGATCACCGCCGGGTAGGCGAGGGCGGCCAGCAACTGGCTGCGTAATTCGCGCTGCTCGGTGAGGTGATCGATGAGGCGCTTGACGGTGTCGTTGAGGGAGCCGGTGGCTTCGCCGGCTTGGATGAGATTGGTGATCGACGGGTCGAAGACCTGCGGAAATTCCGCCATCGCGCGCGAGAGCGGAGCGCCCTCGCTGATGCGCTCCCAGAGGCCGGCGCAGAGCGAGCGCAGGCGCGGTTCCTTAATGCGCACCGAGAGGAGGCGCACCGCCTCACCCGCGGAGAGGCCGCTGGTCATGAGGTCGTAGAGGGATTCGAGAAACGCGAGGCACTCTTTCTTGCCGGGGACCTGCTCGGAGCTGCGGCGCGCGGCGCGCGCCTGGGCCGCGCTGGTCTTGGCGACCTTGGGACCCTTTTTCCCGCTGCCACCCGAAAGCAGCTCGGTGACGGACGAAGCCTGCAAGCCGCGCGCCGAGAGGAGGCGCAGGGCGTCCTTGCGGGACGGGGCGTCGAGATCGGCGGAGACAGATTTGCCGGCGCGGTCGCGAGCGATGTAGGCGAAACGGGGCATGAAGAGTTAGTGTTTCTTTTGCTCGCTGGCAGCGATGACCAGGCGTTTGACCTCTTCGTGAGATTTCACCCGACCGGCATCGGCTGCTTCGACGCCGCGCTGAATCGCGGCGAGCGTATCGATCTCGCGATAGATTTCGGCGCGTGTGGCTGTGTCGGGCATCCGACGGATAACTTCGAGCACAGCTTCTTTGTCGCTCATGGTATCAGGTAATACGCTCGGTGACTGCGCGCAAATCTTCGGCGCTCACGACGCGTCCGTCATCGTGACGACGCGGAGGACTTCGTCGAAGGTGGTGTAGCCGAGCTTGATCTTTTCCCAGCCGCTCTGGCCGAGGGTGCGCATGCCGTTTTTGCGGGCGCATTCGGTGAGGACGCGGGTGCTCTCGCGCTTGAGCACGAGCTCGTGCATCTCGTCGTTGAGGCGGAAGATTTCGAAGATGCCGACGCGGCCGCGGTAGCCAGTGCCGCGGCAGCGGTCGCAGCCGACGGGGCTCTTCAACATCTCGATGAGTTCGGCCTCGGCGGGATCGACGCCGAGGATGGCGAGGTTTTCGCGGAGTTTGATCTTGTTGGGCGGCGTGGGGCGGGAGCACTCGACGCAGAGGCGGCGCACGAGACGTTGCGCGATCACGAGCTCGATGGCGGAGGCGACGAGGAAGGGCTCGATGCCCATGTCGACGAGACGGGTGATGGCGCCGGGGGCGTCATTCGTGTGGAGCGTGGAGAACACCAAGTGACCGGTGAGTGAGGCGCGGATGGCGATCTCGGCGGTGTCGCGGTCGCGGATTTCGCCGACCATGATGACATCGGGGTCCTGGCGCAGCACGTGGCGGAGAGCGTCGGCAAACGTGAGGCCGATCTCGGGGCGGACCTGCATCTGATTGACGCCGGGGACCTCGTACTCGATCGGGTCCTCGATGGTGATGATGCGCAGATCGGTGGAATTGATCTTGCGGAGAAAGGCGTTGAGCGAAGTCGACTTGCCGGAACCCGTGGGGCCGGTGACGAGGATGATGCCGTGCGGGTAATCGAGGATGTTGACGATCTGGGCCTGCTCATCGGGGCTCATGCCGAGGCGGTCCATCGTGTAGGCTTCCTTCTTTTGGTTGAGAAGACGAAGCGAGATCGATTCGGCGTAGATCGTGGGGACGGTGGAAACGCGGATATCGAGGACGACGCCGGGGGCCTTGAAATTGATGCGGCCGTCCTGCGGGAGACGTTTTTCCGAGATGTTCATGCGCGCCATGATCTTGAGGCGCGAGATGATGGCGTCTTGGAAGCGGAGGAGATTTTCCGGCAGCGGGACGGGCACGAGGAGACCGTCGACGCGGTAGCGGATGCGCAGCGCGCCCTCCTGGGGCTCGAAATGGATGTCCGTCGCCTGATCGGCGATGGCTTGAGAAATGACGTCGGTGACGAAGCGCACGACGGCGGCCTCTTCATCGACCACTTCCTCTTCCTGCTTCTGCGCCTCGGGGGCGATGTAGTTGTCGTCGCCGTCATCGAGGGAGCCGGCGCCGACGCCGAAGTTCTCGATGATGAGCTGGTGGACGCGCTCCGGGACGGCGAGGTGCCACACGAGCGGGCGCACCGTGAAGGTGCGGAGCCAATCCGTCATCACCGCATCGGGCAGCCAGGCGGTGGCGAGATGCAGCGGGCGATCGGGCGGGGCCGGGCTTTCCAGCACCTCGGTGCCAAACTTGATCGGGATGATCTGATATTCGTGGACGAGGCGCGCGGGGAGGAGGC
The DNA here is from genome assembly GCA_965227745.1 of Opitutaceae bacterium. Classification (GTDB taxonomy): domain Bacteria; phylum Verrucomicrobiota; class Verrucomicrobiia; order Opitutales; family Opitutaceae; genus GAS368. The sequence goes on from OZ245769.1 coordinate 5,178,522, forward strand.
CGCGGGCATCGGGATCGGTCTCGAGGTTGCTGGCGACCGTGAGGCCGGCGGCGCTGGCGAGGGCCTCGAGGATTTCGGGCTCGGGGCGGGCGAGGGCGGCGGCGAGGGTTTCGAGGCGTTTCTCGCGGGCGGCCTCGGCGACGGTCTGACGCTGCTCGGGCGTGAGACGGTCGGCGAGGGGCGCGGGCAGCAGTTCCAAATCGGGCGCGGTCATGGATCGGTGGATACGGAGGCCGCGCGATTATTTATCGAGGACTTTGTCGAGGAGCGTCTTCTTCGGCGGGACGTAGTTCGGATCGAGCATGCTCTTGATACTATCCTTTTGCTCCAAGCTTTCGACCCGCTTCATGGCCTCGGCGGAATCGGCCACGGTATTGGTGAGCACGGTGGGGCGGAGGAAAATGAGGAGCTCGACGCGGTTCTTGCTCTTGCTGCGGCTGCCCAGCAGGTCGCCGATGATCGGGATGGGGCCGAAGCGGCTCGTGGTGTAGCCATCCTTGTTCTTGCGATAGCCGGCGAGGACGTAGGTCTCGCCGCTGTGCGCGGTGATGTAGGAGGAGGTGTTGCGCTTGCCGATGATGTATTGGGTGTTGTTGTCGACCGTGACCTCACCCGTGACATCGGAGATTTCCTGGACGATCTTGAGCTGCACGGAGCCGTCGTTGCCGATGAGCGGGGTGACGGTGACGCGGGTACCGATTTCCTGCTGCTGAATGTTCGACTGGGTGGAAAGACCGGTGGTGCTGCCGGTGGCGGCGGAAGTGACACCGCTGATGGTCGGACGAGTCTCACCGAAGAAGAACATGGCCTCCTTATTGTGCGTTGTCGTGATGACCGGGGAGGAGACGATGTTCGTGTTGTTCTTGCGCGGCGTGGAGTTGATGAGGATTTCGCCGGCGAGATCGCGCCCGCCGCTGACCGTGGTGGTGCCGCTGGAGCGGGTGATCACGCCATTCGTCACCGAGACGCTGGGATTGCCGATGCCGGCAAGCGAGAACGGGCCGAACCCGACGAGCTTGTCGCCGTCGACCTTCAAGCCGAGGGAGCCGATGCCGGTGGCCTTGTTATCATCGAGGGTGACCTCGGCGATGACGACTTCGAGGCGGACTTGGGCGAGGATGATATCGAGCTTGTTGATCAAGTTGCCGATGAGGCGGAGATCGTCGACGGTGCCCGAGACCACGATGGAGTTGCTGCGCTTATCGGGGGCGATGGAGGCGAGACTGCTGAACTCGTTGGCCCCGCTGCCGGCCGTCAAGGAGTCGACCGAAGGCAGGCTGGCGACGGTGGTGACGGGAGCGGTCGGGGCGGCACCCGGCGCGGCGGGAGCCGCGGGCGTGACGGTGGTGATCTGGCCGGGGCGGATCGACTGGCTATTGGAGCGCTGGGCGGCGGTGTTCTGATTATTGATCACCTGGCTGAGCAGCGTGGAGACCTCGACGGCATCGGCGTGCTTGAGGAAGATGACGTCGTTACGCGTGTTGGGATCGGCCTTGCCATCGAGTTTTTCGATCAATTCGTCGAAGAATGGATGCAGGCGCGGATCGGCGACGACGATGAGCTGATTGGTGCGGTCGTCGGCGCTGAAGGTGGTGGACGTGCCGAGCTGCTGCTGGAGCGAGCCGGCGATGATGGTGCGGATCTTGTTCTGAAGGTCGCTGGCCTTGGAGGACTTCAGCGTGTAGAACTTCATCTTCATGCCGGCATTGGGCCGGTCGAGATCGCGGAGCAGCAGCTCGATGCGCTGAAGGTTGCTCACGCTATCGGTGATGATGGCGGCGTTGGCGGCTTGGAGCTGCACGAGGCCCTGCAAGTTGGGATTCAACATCGTCTGCACCATCGCGGCGAATTCCTGCACGCGCATGAAATCGAGCTGGAAGACCTTGGTCGCGATCTTGCCGCTGGCGGGCTGGTCGAACGCGGAACCGGAGAGCATCTCCGGCGCCTCGGTGCGGGAGGCGGTGATATCGACGACCTTCAGGGCGCGCTCGCCGAGCGGAACGACGGCAATGCGGTTGAGAGAAAGGACGGTTTGAAGATAAAGGACGGCCTCGGACTTCGGAATCTTCTTATCGATCTTGAGATTGTAGGTCGCGGTCGGGAGGGCGGCGGGGCGAATGATGAACTTGCCCGTATATTGTTCGATCAGGGAGAGCACCGTATCGATATCGACATCGGGCAGCTTGAACGACACGAGCTCGTCTTCCGGCTTCGGGGGCGGCGCGCCCGAGGGGCCGGTGGTGGGAGCGGGCGGAGTTTGCTGGGCCCACGTGACGGTCGAGGAGGCGAGCAGCAGGGCGAGCAGGGAGCGGGCGAGACGCGGGGTCATGCAGGAAAAATTCAGGATGTTGGGCCGGCAAACGCGGCGAGAGCGAGATGAGAGGCCAAAGGGCCGGGCTTGTAAACGGTCTTATGTATGGGGATTGAGACGGCCTTTTAATCGAAAAGTTGCCTGAGTTTACAGTCGGGTGTCCGCCGGGGGAAGAGAGGCGGGATTTGTCGCTTGCGAGGCTGGGCGGCCCCGCCAACGCTCTTACCCCCGATGCCGAATTCCTTCGGAAAGATTTTTCAGATCACCACCTGGGGCGAAAGCCATGGGCCCGCCGTCGGCGTGGTCATCGATGGCTGCCCGCCGCGCCTGCCGATCACGGCGGAGGAAATCCAAGTGGAGCTTGACCGCCGCCGCCCCGGCCAGAGCGACATCGTGACCCCCCGCAAGGAGGAAGACCGCGTGGAAATCCTCTCCGGCGTCTTCGAAGGCCGCACGACCGGCACGCCAATCTCGCTCCTCGTGCGCAATGCGGATCACCGCTCGAGCGCGTACGACGAGATGAAGGACAAGTTTCGTCCCTCGCACGCCGATTTCACTTATCAGACGAAGTACGGCATCCGCGATCATCGCGGCGGCGGGCGCAGCTCGGCGCGCGAGACCATCGGCCGCGTGGCGGCCGGGGCGATCGCGAAAAAGATTTTGGCGCACGGCGCGACGGCGGCGGGTGGCGAGGCGCAAGGAGCCGCGGCGGCGGGCGGCATCGAGATTCGGGCGTTTCTCACGCAGGTGCACGATATTGTGGTGCCGGAGGGCGCGCTCGTGGAATTTCCGACGCTCGCCGAAGTGGAGGCGACGGCGGTGCGTTGTCCGCATTTGCCGAGCGCGGAGAAAATGATCGAGCGCATCAAGGCCGTCCGCAGTGAAGGCGATTCCGTGGGCGGCGTCATCGAGTGCCGCGTGCGCGGCGTGCCCGCAGGGCTGGGCGAACCGGTTTTCGACCGCCTCGAAGCGGACCTCGCCAAGGCCATGCTCTCACTGCCGGCGACCAAGGGGTTTGAGATCGGCAGCGGTTTTAGCGGCGCGGGGATGCGCGGCAGCGAGCACAACGATCTTTTCGAACCGCGCGAAGGCCGGGTGCGCACGGTGACCAACCGCAGCGGCGGCACGCAGGGCGGCATCAGCAATGGCGAAGAGATCGTGTTTCGCGTGGCCTTTAAGCCGACCGCGACGATCCTCCAGCGCCAGCAGACCGTGGACGTGCAGGGTGCGGCAACCGAGCTCATGGGGCGCGGGCGGCATGATCCCTGTGTGGTGCCGCGCGCGGTGCCAATCGTCGAGGCGATGGCGGCGCTCGTGTTGCTCGATCACTGGATGCGCCACGCGGCGCAGAACCAGACGTTTGATTTCTGAGATTTGATTACTGGCGGCTGAAGCTTAACGTGCGACCCGATGGCGTCTGAAAAACCTTTTGTGTATCTCATCCTCGGCGCGGCCGGCTCCGGTCGGCGGGCCGTGCTGGCCGATCTCCTGAGCGATGGCATCGCGCCGGGCGAGCGCGCCGCCGTGATGCTGGCGACGACCGAGGCGGCCGACCACGTGGACGAGAAGCTCCCCGCGCTCACGCGCTGGACGTGGACCGGCGAAGTGATCGAGGGCACGCTGCCGGCGGAGGCGACGCATGTCTTTTTCATTGCCGAGGGCCGCACGAATCCCGTGGAGCAGATCGAGGTCTTTGCCGCGTGGCTCCTCGCGCAGGGCGGGCAGATCGGCCGCGTGCTCACGGTGGTCAACTGCCAGCTCGCCGAGAAACACGCCGCGCTGCTGCCGTGGTACGAGGCCTGTATCCATTTTTCGGATATCGTGCTGCTCAACCGCCGCGAGGGCGTGGCCAACAAGTGGATGAGCGATTTTCAGACGCACTTCAAAAAGCAGTTCGTGCCCTGTCTCTTCGAGCTGGTGAAGGACGGCCACGTGAAAAACCCGGCGCTCATCCTCGACCCGCAGGCCCGCCGGCTCTCGCACGTCTTCGACGAGGAGCAGGACTGGATCTTTACCAACACCGACGGCGACGTGATCGACGAGGAAGAGGAAACCGAGGGTGACGAGGAGGTCGAAGCCGCGCAGGAAGTGGACAAGTATTTCGTCCGCGATGCGGCGGGACGCCGAGTGATCCGCCCGCCGGAGATTGCGAAGTATCTGGATGGCGGGGCGTGAGAGCGCCTTGGCGAGTGATCGGGCGAAGCCGTGATGGGCGAAGCGAAGGAATTTTTTACCGCGAAGTGCGCGAAGGCGGGCGGCGATCTTCTCGCGCGGTGGCGGTTTCTGCGCTGAGGAATTGAACAGGAAGGTCGGGAAGAGCGGGAAGACAGATGCTTTGATAGCGGGGGGGGGCTTTCCGGCCTTCCCGGTCTTCCTGTTCAAGCCTGGCCATAGGCGAAGGTTTCCTCTGTGTCTTTGTGCCTCTGTGGTGAATGATTTTTGAACCACAGAGACACGGAGACACAGAGTTCGGAGCAGGGTGATTTTTTTCTGCGGCTTCGCGACTTTTCGCGGGCTTCGCGGTTTACCAGATTTATTTCGTTTCGTTCTCTTCGGGCGGCGAGGGTGCACCCTCGAAGTACGCGCGGTATTCGGGGGAACTCATGGCGTTCCAGAGGTGGGAGCCGAATTGGGGGCGGGCGAGGTAGAGGAGGCCGCAGACGCGGCTGAGGAGGCGGCCGACGGGGGTTCCGAACCAGACGAGGAGGCCGGTGAGGCAGTAGGTGCCGCCGATGGAAGCCGCGAGGATGTAGGTGAACGGGCGGAACTCGATGTTGGGGAGGTTGCGCGTCAGGAGGTGCAGCACCAGTAGCGAGACGAAGGCGGCCGCCCCGACGAGCGCGTGGGCGCGGGCGACAACGGCGACGGCGGGCGGCGGACGGCGGGAGGACGCGGGAGCCGGCATGGCGCGCGGGAGGCAGGCGCCGCGTCAGATGACGGCCGGGGCGGGGATCGCGGCGGGCGCGACCTGCAGCCAGGCCAAGGCGCTCGCGCGATCGCGGAAGACGCGGATCGTGATTTGCGGGTGATCGTTGAGCGTCTGAAACATGCGCGCGAAACCGTACTGCACGGGGCGCGGGGCGACGACAGCGGACTTGAAGGCGTTGCCGAAGCGCTGCTGTTTGCGCAGGTCGGCGAGCGCCGCGATCTCGGTGAAGCTGAGCGAGGAGGACGTGGCGCCGGAGAGATCGGTCAATCGATCGGGAGCCGCGGCGCGGCTGGTCTCGAGACGCAGAAACTCCGGGCCCAAGGCGCGAAAATCCGCCTCGCCGACGGCACCGGAGAGCTCGAGGCACAAAATTTCACCTTCCCAAGTGAGGCGGTGCGGCATGGGTGACGAGGGAAGATGGTGGCGGAGCGGGCGTTCGCGCGCCGGTGAGGCGCGCGACGCGGGGGTCAGGCCTTGGCGGCGGCGACGGCGGCGACGAAAGCCTTGGCCTTGGCGGTGATGGCGGCCCAGTTTTTTTCCTTCAGGGCCTTGGCCTCGACGAGCGAGCTGCCGGCGGCGGTGGCAAAGGCCCCGGCCTTGATGAACTCGCCGATGTTGTTCTCGTTGACGCCGCCCGTGGGGACGAGCTCGACCTGCGGGAGCGGGGCCTTGATGGACTTGATGTAGGCGGGGCCGAAAAATTCGGCGGGGAAAATCTTGGCGGCATCGGCGCCGGCTTCCCAGGCGGCGAGGATCTCGGTGGGCGTGAGCGCGCCGCAGAAGATCGGCACGCTGTAGCGCTGGCAGAGCGTGATGACATCGGGGCGGAGCGCCGGGGTGACGATGAACTTCGCGCCGGCGAGCAGGCCGATGCGCGCCGTCTCGGCATCGAGCACGGTGCCGAGACCAAAGAGGAAATCGGGGAGCTCGGCGGTGGCCTTTTCCAGCATGCGGATGGCGCCCGGGGTCGTCATCGTGAGCTCGATGCTCGTGAGCCCGCCCTCGGCGAGGGCCTTGGCGCAATCGAGCAGGCCGTCGGGATTATCCGCGCGGATGAGCGCAACGACCTTCTCGGTTTTGATCTTCTGGAGGATGGCGTCTTTTTTCATGAGGGGGATACCGAGTGTGCGCGGGCAGGCGGGGGCAGGCGAAGGAAAAATGCGCGCGGGGGGCCTCAGGTTTTTGGCGAGGGGGACAGCCGCGAGGAGAGGAAGCGGCGGACGGGGGCGTCGTAGAACCGATCGACCGCGTAGCATCCGACGAGCAGCAGCCCGATGAACGCCGGCCCCGTGACGGCGGATTCGTGGATCGCCGGGCCGAGCCGCGACCAACGGTGGAGGACGGCGGCGGTGACGGTGAAGTGGAGAATATAGATCGCGTAGGACGTGTCGCCGGCCGCGGCGCACAGGGATTGGAGCGAGGGCCCGCTCCGCACGGCGGCGCCCGCGAGCACCAGCAGCGGAAAAATCCCGAGGATGCAGAGCAGGTCGTAGCCGAGGCCCACGGCGCCGGGGCCGGGCCGCAGCATGAGCAGGCCGATCAAGAGCAGCGTCAGGCCCGCGAACCAACCCGCGCCCAAGGCCGGCCAGCGCAGCGGGAGGCGGTGCAGGAGGACGCCCATGAAAAACGAAAAAGCCACGCGCGGGATGCCGGCCGCGAAGGTGTGCCAGTAGTTCCCCAGCTCGGAGGAGCCGTGCGCCAGCGCGGTCCCGACCAGGGCCACGCCCGCTGCGATCACGAGCACCACGAGCCGGCGAGTCGTGAGGTGACGATGCACGGCGGCGTAGACGAGATTGACGACCAGTTCAAAAAACAGGGACCACGCCGGGAGGTTGAGCGGAAACGTGGGGTCGAAAGATTGGCCGATGGTGTGCGGGCTCGGCAGCAGGAGAAAGCCGAGCCCGATATCCTCGACGAACGGGCGGAGCGGCACGGCACCGCTCCACGGGCGCGCGATCAGGAGGGTATCGATCGCGCCGATGGCGAGGCCGAGGAAGTAGAGGGGGTACAGCCGGATGAGGCGGACTTGAAGGAAACGCCGGGGCGTCATCGCGCCGGCCAGCCGCTGATCGTAGGCATGCGCGATCACGAAGCCGCTGAGCAGGAAAAAGAGATCGACCGCGAGCCAGCCGCTGGCGGGCAGGGGCAGGCCGTGGAAGTGGCCGTGGTTGTGCAAGCAGACCACGATCACGGCGGCGACGCCGCGAAACGCATCGAGCGCGAAAAACCGGCCGCTCGGGAGGCGGTCGCGAATGGTGGCCGTGGCCCGCCCGGCGTTAGGCATCAGGCAGGGAGCGGGCGCGGGAGCGGCGTGATATGCGCCACGATGGGGCGGCGCGAAAGCGGGAGCTGGGAGGGGCCCTCATGGTGGGCAAACTGTCGGCGCGCGCCCGGGGAGTCGAGGCAAGCGTGGGAAAAGTGGGCGGCTGCGGCCCGGTGGCGCGAAGAGTACGCGCGGTGCGCGGGGGAGGGCGAGTTGCGCCGGTGGGGAAAAGGGGCCGATGAGCGAGCCGAGGGTGGGAGCGAAAATTACGGTGGCATGCGAGTCTCCGGGAGACGGAGCTCGGAGATCGCCGTCCACCTCGGGCCGCGCCGTCAGGAAGGGGTGGCGGCGAAAGCTGCCTCGCGATCGATCTTGCGCAGGCCGCCGGGCTTCGGGGCGCCGCCGCGACCGAGGGGATCATTCCGGCGGCGGCCGCCGATGAGGCGGAGCAGCTGGCCCACGATGGCGGTGAGTTTTTCCGCCTCGGCATTGAGGTCGACGGCGCTCGATGCGCTTTCCTCGGCGGTGGCGGCATTGGACTGCGTGATTTTGTCCATCTCGGAAACGGCGGTGTTCACTTGGGCGATGCCCTCGCTCTGTTCGCGCGAGGCGCTCGCGATCTCGGTGACGAGACCGTCGACCTTGCGAATCTGCTCCTGGATATTGAGGAAGCTCCGGGCGACTTCCGTGCTGAGGGCCGCGCCGTGCTGACTCTTGGTGACGGAGTCTTCGATCTTGAGAGCGGTTTCCCGGGAGGCGGCGGCACATCGCTGAGCGAGGCTGCGAACTTCCTCGGCGACGACGGCGAAGCCCAGGCCGGCCTCGCCCGCGCGGGCCGCTTCGACGGCGGCGTTGAGCGCGAGGATGTTGGTTTGAAAGGCAATCTCGTCGATGGTTTTGAGAATTTTGGTGATGTCCTGGCTCGCCAGCTCGATCTCGCTCATCGCTTTTTCCATCGCGGCCATCCGCCCGGCGCCGGTATCGGCGGATTGGCGGGCCTCGAGCGCGGCCTCCTTGGCATGCTGCGCGTGATCGGCATTGCGCTTCGTCATGCTCGACAACTCCTCGATGGAGGCGGCGGTTTCCTCGAGGGCGGCGGCCTGCGTGGTGGCGCCGTTGGCCAGCGTGCCGCTGGCTGCTGACACCTGCGCGGTGGCCGAAGCGACCTTTTCCCCGCCTTCGCGAATGGATTCCAAGGCGACAAAGATCGGTCGGGACAGGGACCGGCCGAACCAAACGGCGAAGGCCATGAGGACCGCGAGGCTGAGGCCGATCGCCCAAAAGGTGAGGCGTTTGGCGGCGATCACGGCGGCCTCGCCTTCGGAGGTGGGCACGCGGACGAGCACCGACCAGTGGAGCCCGGGAAAACCAAGTGCGCCCTGCGATGGAGCGAAACCGGTGACTTGCGGGTACCGTTTCGTGGCATTGATCGAGTGATTGTAGCCCGACTCCCCTTGGGTGGCGCGCCGGGCCTCGTCCACACCCTGCGTGGCGAGATTGAGGTTTAGCACGACGTTGCGATCATGGTAGAATTTCGCGTCTCCGCGGGTCGTGGGATCGTAGTCGATGAGGACGCGGCCCTGACGATCGAGCAGGCTGACGGAGGCGGAGGGTCGGCCGGTTCGCTTTAAATTATTGTACGTATCCGCGACGATCTCCTCGACAAACGTAAAGGTGGCGCGGTTGGTCCAGAAGCCGACGATCTTGCCGGTGGCGTCGCGAAACGGGGCCGAAAATGAAATCACCATGCCGTCGGTGCCGTAGACCTTGGACACATCGGCGTCGAAGTAGACGTCCTCGACGTGGGTGCCATCGAGCGTCGCGCTCTTGAGGAATTTACCGGCGACGGTGTCGCGGAACCACGGCGCATCCTTGAAATTCTGCTGGTAGATCCAGGCGGTGTCGATCGGTTTGCCTGCGGGGTCGCGGTCGTTGACGGCGATGACGCGGCCCTCCAAGTCGACCGCGATGGTCAGTTGATAAAAGCCGTAGAGGTTGGCGTAGCCGTTCATGGCGCGGACGATGGAATTGGCGTCTGCGCCCACTTTGTACCAGTGGTCGGTGGCCTGGAGGGCCTGATTCAAACCGAAGGCCTGCACGTCGCCGTAGCGCTCGAAGAGATTGCGGTCGACCTTATCGATCACCGAATCGCTCGCGGTGCGGTAGGAATCCGCGATGGACTCGTTCAGTTTGTCCATCGCGCGAAAGGAAAAGAGCGCGAGTAGAATCAGTGGCAAGGCGCCGAAGATGAGAAACGAGAGGACGAGTTTCGCCGAGAGGCTGAGTGAGCGGCGTGAGGACGCATCCCCCGCTCGGCGGGAGCCGACGGAAGTGGATGACGCAACAGGGGCGGAGCGGTGCATAGCAATCCATCGTCCAGATTCAGGGATAATGGATGGAAAACACTGCGCATTTCTTGTTCAATCCACTGGCGGGGGTGGATGTTATATCATACGAGCGCAATGCCGGAGGGGCCGGTGGGGAGGCGAGGCCTGAGGGGGTGGAGGGTCGATCGGCCCGGGCCGCGCTCGAGAGGGGCCAATCTATTTTCTTGCCCGCCGTGCCCGGGGCGTGTGTTTTGTCCCCTCCCTGCCTGCCCGGGTGGTGGAATTGGTAGACACGCAGGTCTCAGAAGCCTGTGCCTAAACGCGTAGCGGTTCGAGTCCGCTCCCGGGCACCATCTCTTTTTCTCTCTCTCTTCTTTGGGGAGACAAATGACGAATGACGGAATGACGAAGGGTGGGGGTGGGATTGGGTGTAAACCGCATCCGAAGAGGGTTGAAGCAGAGGGGGGCGGTGCGCTTCGTGGTAGGTTGCCGTGAGCGATACGCCGGAAAAAAAGCATTCGTGGGCCAAGTTTCAGGCCCGCCCCGTGGCGCCGCGTCCGTTGACGGAACGGCCGGCGACGGGGGGGCTTGCGCCGAAACTCGGGAAGGCGGCGGAGAGCGTGGAGCCGACCGCGCCCGTGGTGGCGGCGACGGATAACCCTTTGACGGCGGGAGAAGCGACGGGCGGGGCGGTTGCGGGGGCCGGGCCCTTGATCGCGCCGACGCCGGGTGGGGTCGCGGTGCCCGCGACTCCGGCGATTCCCGCGCGAAGCGCGGCGGCGCAGATCATTTCACTCGCGCCCGGTGCGCCGCCGATCAGCCCCCCGGTGCCGCGCGCGCCGGTGCAATCGGCGCTGGCCCCGACACCATCGCCAACGACGACGCCGAGCCCGGCGGCGGGCAAGGCGCTCGCGCGGGACTTTACGGGCCGGGGGCAGCGCGACAAGAAACCGGCGGGCGCGGGAGCAGTGCCGCCGGCGGGAAGTGCAACGGCCGCCCCGCTGGCGGGCGGGGCCAAGAGCGTGACCCCGCGTCCGCCGCAAACGGCATCGAGCCCGGCGGCCCCGACGAGTGGGGCGAGCGGAAAACAGCCGAGCGCGACTCCGGCCAAGGCCGGCGGCGGGAGCCCGGCGAAGCCCGCGACCCCGGCGGCGCGGGCCGGGGAGAGGACGGGTAGTGCTATTTCGGATACGAAGCGCGCGCCCGAGGCGCGCGCGGCCACGCCGGGGGAAAAGGGGCGCAGCACGCCCCCGATCGCCGCGGGGCCGGCGGCGGCGGCGATGCCCACCACGGCGGAGGAGCGGGAGACGGCGACGGCGAGCGCGCCGATCACGGCGGAGCTGGCGGACACGCTTTCGCAGCTGGACGATTTTCAGACGGCGCCGGGCTGGCCGGGGGCCTCGCAGCGGCGCGCGCGCCCGCCCGGGCAGGGGCGGCTGGCGTGGATCGCCCTCGCCGCGCGCGACTCCGTGCGCAATTACCGCGAGACGGGGCGGCGGCTCGCGGCCTGGTGGGACCAGTGGCGGCGCAGCGCCTCGTGCCGCGTGCTGCTGGCCTTTCTCGCGATCTACGGCGTGCTCGCGCTGATGCGCGCGCCGAGCGAGGTGGCCGTAGCGCAATCGCGCCGCGCGGCGGAAGTCGCCTACCTCTCGGAATTTCTGCGGGACTACGCCAAGGCCGGCGGGCTCGTGCTCGCCGAGAAACCGCACGGCGGCACGGAACTGTACCCGCGCGGCGTGGTGATCAAGGGCGACCTGCTGACGACCTTTGCGCGGACGCCGGTGGGCGAGACGTTTTCGTACACCGCCACGACGCCCGAGACCAACCCGCTCAACGGCTTTTATATCTTTCCCTCGATCTACGCGGGCGGGCACTACTTCGCGCTGGAAAGGAAATTCAACTTCGCCCTCTACCGGTTCACGTTCCTCATCCGCAAGGACACCGAGGTGACGGGAACGCTGCTGATGGCGAAGGTGGAGTAGGGTCAAAGATTTCAACTATGATCTAAGGCTAGCTCGACTCAGACTTACGGAGTTGAATTATAACTCCGTACCTCATGGAGATTATTACAGGAAACCTTGCCAACGCTAGCGCAGGTTGGGCTAGTCAAATTCCAGTTTTTTGTGCGACGAGTTTAGACGAGATCGTGAACTCCCTCGCGGCGTTTGTTAGAGACGCCACGCCGGAGCAGATGCGAGCGTGGAAGTCTTCGCTTCCTGCGTTGAAAAAAGGGTGTGAAAGCGTGATTTCCGATCAGCCCAAGGCGATTTACTACGGTGCGATTCTCGAGTATCAAATGCCGGATGGTCCGCATCGTGTCGATGCGGTGCTATTAATTTCGGGAGCAGTCCTCGTGCTGGAGCTTAAGGGTGACGGCAACTGGCAGCCGGAATATGTTGAGCAAGCCTCGGATTACGCTCGGCGTCTGTTTTGGTATCACTCTTTGTGTGGAGAGGATGGGGTTCGCGTTCACACTATTTTGGTTTCGTACGGACAGAAGGGTGATGAGCTCGCTGCAGAATGGCATACGCGGACTAACATCGAAAATCTCCTAGATGTGGTTCGGCGCTTTGACCGCCCAGAAAAATTTGCGCCAATTCCGATTACGGATTTTATCCGTCCAGATCTCTGTCAGCCATCGCCTTCCCTGGTGCAAGCGGCGAGAAGATTTTTCGCGGAGCATTCTCTGCCACGGATCAAACGGATTGATGATCTAACAGACGCGGCTGTGAAGCGAATCGTGGATGAAATTCGCGACGCGCATTCAAAAGCGAAACGAAAACTGATCTTACTGAGTGGCGTACCCGGCGCTGGTAAAACCTATGTCGGCTTAAAAATCGCGCACGAAAAATTTCTCGATGATCTAGCCGAGCCGCTGGCGAGCGGAAATAAGCCCACTGCTCCCGCAATATTCCTTTCGGGTAACGGTCCACTCGTCGAAGTGCTGCAATATGAATTAAAGCGTGCAGGTGGAGGTGGCCGAGTTTTTGTGCGCGGCATCAAGGAGTTTGTAGAGCGGTATTCGAAGGCCAAATCCGGGCCACCGCCTCATCACGTGCTAATTTTTGATGAAGCGCAGAGAGCGTGGGACGCTGAAAAGGTGCAGTTGGCGCACAAGGACCATACGGCGGTTTCTGAGCCCGAACATTTTGTCCGGTTTGCTGAGCGGGTTCCAATATGGAGTGTGGTAATTGGTTTGATTGGGGACGGACAAGAAATCCATGTCGGTGAAGAGAGCGGAATGAAGCTGTGGGCTGATGCAGTGGCAAAAAGCGAATTGGAGTGGGAAGTAGTCGGCCCGGGTCGGTTTTCATCGTTTTTTGAGGGTGCGAAGGCCGTGTATTCGCGCGGCGATGAGTTGCACCTCGCGCGTTCCGTGCGATTCAACTTTGCCGAGGGACTTAGTGATTGGGCGGCTGGTGTTGTCTCGCGGGAGCGAAGCTCGACGGAACTCTCATTGATCGCGACCCAACTCCGCCAACAGGGGTATCAACTGCGGGTCACGCGGGGACTAGCGCGAGCTAAAGACTTTCTGTGGGGAAAATATCGCGGTGTGCCAGAAGCTAGATTTGGCCTAGTTGTTTCGAGTCGGGATAAGAGTTTGAAAGATTACGGGGTCGTGCCGTCGGACGGTCGGTTTTTCCGGTCAGGTCCGTGGTATGCTGATCCAGAGGATTCACCCAGCTCTTGTCGGCGATTGCAGGACGCTATTACCGAATTTTCGGCGCAAGGGCTTGAATTGGACCATACCCTTTTGGTGTGGGGTGGGGATTTTGTTCTTAAAGACAGCGAATGGGATTTTTCTGCCGCGAAGAAATACTTAAAGAAGTCGGCGGTAAAAGATCCGCTACAGTTACGACGGAATGCGTACCGAGTTTTGCTCACGCGCGGACGCGAAGGAGTGCTAATCTGTGTCCCTGAAACTATCCGAGAGATGGACGAGACCTACGCTTTTCTCGTCGCAGCTGGTTGCGAAGTTCTCGCTTAGATTCCTTATGATTCGCGCCGACCGAAGCGGTGGCCGTCTTCGGTTTGGATGGTGCCGTCGGGCCAGACTTCGACGGGTTGGATGAAGTCTTCGCAGACGATGGCGTCGTCGAAGTCGCGCTCGCCGGCGAGGAATTGCTTGAGGAACTCCATCATCATTTCGGCGATTTCGCGTTGGGCGTCGCGTTCGGTGGCGTAGGTGACGGGGAGGTCGCGGTCGTCCCACCACGCGGGAATGATGCCTTGGCAGACGGTGGGCGTGAAGATGGCGTAGGCGGAGCGGGTGAATTGGCGGGCGTGATACACGATTGGGCGCAGCGCTTGGGTGAGGAGGCGGGCGCCGTGGATACTATAATAAAGAGCGGGGGCGGGTGCTACAGACTATAGGTCTCATTTTTGGGGTCCGAGCGCGGGGTCTTAGGCTGGGGACGTGATAGGCTGGGGCGACCCGCTGGGCTCTTTGGACGGCTCAGTTTTTGAGGGGTTCGGTGAAATATTTCCCAATGGAGCCAATGGAGCAAACCGAGTGGATGACGGTGGGGGGCGGGTTGGGGTACGATGGCGCCTGGGCGCCTTCGGGGAGGTGAAGTTTGGGGTTTAAGTTTAAGCGACGAGTTGGATGGGGGCGGGGTTCTTTGAAAGGCTGCGGGTGAGCCGGGGAACGCCTTCGGCGGGTGGGGGCGGCGAGGAGGAGGAGATGGGGTTTGGGGGATGGGGTTCGGGGTGGGGGCGGAGTCGGGGCGTAAAGCCCCTCCCACAGTTCAAGGCGGGTGGGGGGAGGGTTGAGGGTGGGGGTGGGAGGTTTTGTAAGATGCTGGGAATATGGGTTTTAAATGCGCTATGGGATGCGATGAGGCGCTAGGGGATGCGATGAGGAGATAGGGAATGCGATTAGGAGATCGGGTCTGGGAGATGGGGTCTGGGGGAGGGGAGGCGAGGTGGAGATAGGGTTTGGGCGATGGGGGCTGGGAGGGGGCGCGAGGAGGAGATGGGGGCTGGGGAGGGTCAGGGGTCGGGGCGGGGAGCCCGTTTCGCCGGTTAAGGCGGGTAAAGGTGAATATAGGTAAATATAGGTTGGATGCGGGCGGAGGGGCGGGGGAGAAAAGTGCGGGGAGATTTGCGGTGGCGGGCGGGGGCTTTAGGCTCTGGGAAAATGAGAAGACTGCGCATGCTGAGGCGGATGATTTTCGATGGGCGGGGGCGGCCTCCGGTGCCGCGGGCGCGGCCGGAGCCGGGGGCGTGGTCGGACGAGGCGATCACGGGGAGTTGTCTGGGGCACTCGACGGTGCTGATGAATTTCCTCGGGGTGCGGATCATCACGGATCCGGTGTTCTCGACGCGGGTGGGGCCGGGGGTGTCGCCACTGGTGCTGGGGCCGAAGCGTTACCTGCAACCGGCGTTGGGGCCGAAGGAATTTGCGGCGCCGGATGTGATCGTGTTGAGCCACGCGCATTTCGACCATTTCGACGGGGCGAGCCTGCGGAAATTTTCGCGCGACACGATCGTGGTGACGGCGCGCGCGACGGGCGATTTGTTGCGGTGCCGGGGGTTTAAGCGGATCCACGAATTGGACTGGGGGCAGGCGGTGACGTTGCAGACGCGCGCGGGGGAATTGACGGTGGAGGCGGTGGAGGTCGCGCACTGGGGCGCGCGTATGATGCGGGACGATCATCGCGGGTATAATGGTTATATCCTGACGCGGCGGGGGTCGTCGGTGTGTTTCGCGGGCGACACGGCGTACACGGAGGCGTTTGCGCGGCTGAAGTCGGCGACGCGGCCGATCGATCTGATGATCATGCCGATCGGGGCGTACGACCCGTGGATCCACGCGCATTGCAATCCCGAGGAGGCGGTGGCGATGGCCGATGCGGCGGGAGCGCGGTATTTCGTGCCGATCCATCACGAAACGTTTAAGCTGAGCGCGGAGCCGATGACGGAACCGGCGGAGCGGTTGCGCGCGGCGCTCGCGCATGCGCCCGAGCGGTTGCTCGCGGTGAGCGTGGGCGAGACGTTTCGCGTGCCGCAGCGGGTGGAGGCGAGGGCGGTGGGGTGACGTGCGGGCGCGGCGGCGGGGCTCGTCGTGCCGATTCGGCCGGGAGGCGGGCGGGCGCCGGTTTGACGCTCCGGGTTCGTGCGACACGGTAAGGCCGCGCGCTGTGCGGCTTTTCTGGATACGCCGGGATGCGTGCCGCGCTCGCCCTCGCGTGAAGGCGAAACTCAGGCGTGGCTAGTCGAGACCGCGCGCGGCGAGTTCGTCTTCATCCCAGCCGAAGTAGTGGCCGAGCTCGTGGAGATACGTGATGCGGACTTCGTCGCGGAAGACCTCGACGTCGCCCTCGGCGAACTCCCACAGGCTGTCGACGTAGAGGAGGATTTGCGCCGGAGCGGGATTGTCGTGCGCCAACTCCATGCCGTGGGCGCTGCCCGTGAAGAGTCCGAGGATATCCGGTGGGAAACCCTCGGCGAGGACGTCGGGCGAGGGCGTGCGTTCGTAGTGAACGGGCACGCCGCGTGCGAGGGTGCGAATCTCGGGCGGGAGTTGGCGCTGCGCGGCGCCGACGGTGGCGGCGGCGATTTCGGTGAGCTGATCGGGGGTCACGGGCGCAGTTCCGAAGACACGTCGAGCTGCTCGAAGCGCGTGCCAAGCCACTTGAGGCCAAACCACGTTTCACCGGCGAGCACGATGAAAGCGGCGAGGACACCGACCGTGATGCCCGGGATGGAGGCCAACTCGGTGTGTCCGCTAAGGTAGAAGATGAGCCACGTCAGCCCGAACCCCGCGACGGCGCCGAGCGCAGCCGGCAGCAGCGCGACGATCAGGAGCAAGAGTTGCCCGGCGAAAAACATCAGCCGCTGGCCCATCACCTCGATGCCACCGCCGCCGGGCTGCACGCGCGTCGTCTGAAACCACGCGGGGAAGGTGATCGTCGCGCCGTTGAGCAGGAGCAGTTGCAGCGCGCAGAGCACCGGGGCGAGCAGCGCGCCGCCCGCGGCCAAGGCGACCTGCACCAGCGGGGTAAAGGTCGCCGCCAGCTTGGGCGAAGGCTGAAACGTGAGCGCGGCGGCGAGGAGGCAGAGCCACACGAGGCCCGTGAGAATCGCGATGGGCGTGAGTAATTGCCCGAGCAGCAACTGCGAGCCACGCAACGGATACGTTTTAAGGATATCGGAGTTCAGGATGTCGCCGCGCAAATCCTGGCGCGCGATGTGCGGACCGAAGACGATGATGTAGACGGCGGCAAAGAGGGCCATGAAGGTCACGACGAACGACGCCTTCGAGTGGGCGAAGTCGGATGCGCCATACCACTTGCTGCCGACGAGGACGCAGCCCACCGCGATGCCGAAGACGCGGAGATTGATATACGACGCGGTCGACAGGAGATTTTTCCAGAGAAACGCCAGCTCGGGCCGGCCGGTGTCGCGGAGGTGAAATGGCGCGGCGCGGCCCTTCGTGCGGATCGCGGCAAAGGGTCGCTTGCCCTCACGCAGGGCGGTGACCATAGCCGTGCGCTTTTCCGCGTGCGCGAGCGAGGCTTCCTCAAACGACGTCTCGATCCGCAGCACCCACATATAGTGGGCGACGACCACGAGCAGAGCCGGGGCGAGCGCGAGGAAGAACTCCTGCGTCGTCGGCGCGAGAAAAGGGCCGAGCACAAATTTAAATGGGAGCAACAGCACGCCGAGGGCGCCGGTGTCGATGATCTCGAGCAGGTAGTGGCTGAAGGGCGCGAAGCCCGCGACATCGTCCGCATCCGGCGCCGCGATGCCATTCCACACCCAAGCGAGCGTAGCGGCCACGATCGCCAAAATAATGGCGAATACATACAGCCGACGGCGCAGCGGGCTCACGCCGCCCTCGACCAGCCGGGAGATCGTGAGCGCGGCGCCCGTGAAGTGCAGATTGAGCGTCGAGAGCACGACCCACCAACCAATCGCATGCGTGAGGGGATTACCGCCGAGGAAGCTCCAGCGATTGGAGATGATCGTGAAGAAGAGCGACGTAAACAGAATCGAGAACTGCGAACTCAGCAGTTTGAAATTGATCAAGGCGCGACGGGAAATCGGCGCTGGGAAAAGAAAGGCCGTCTCCGCCTCGGTGAAGCGCAGGCCGGGCCGCTCGTTGGGCAGCACCCAGGCGAGGATGACGATCACCAGCATCAGGAGCGCGCCGAGCCCGGCGACGAGCGGGAGGGTGTCCGCGAAATTGATGGGTAGGTTTTGCGCGGCTTGGGCGGCGTGTTTGCCCGCGCGCGGGGCGGAGGGGCTGCCGACGACGTGCCGGAAGAAAAAGAAATAGAAGTACGCGAGGCCGAAGATCGCGCCCGCGAAATATTTCGGGTTGCGCAGGCGCTTCAGCCGCGAGATGAGCTGATTGCGCAGCGAGGTGACCCGGAGATAGAGGAGAGCGCCGAGCATGGGAATGCGCTAAGCTCAGTGCTCCGAGCCGCCGGTGGCGCGGATGAAGATTTCCTCGAGGCTCACGTTGGGCTCGCCGTTGGCGAATTGCGCGGCGATCTCGCTGAGCGTGCCGTGGGCGATCTTTTCGCCCTTCTTGAGGATGAGCACGTGCGAGCACACTTCCTGGAGGAGATGCAGCAGATGCGAACTGAGCACGACCGCGGCGCCCTCCCGCGCGCGCTTGAGGATCGAATCTTTCATGCGCCGGATGCCGAGCGGATCGAGGCCGGTGAGGGGTTCATCGAAAAACATCACCTGCGGCGCGTGGATGAGGCCGCAGGCGATCGCGAGTTTTTGCTTCATGCCGCGCGAGAGTTCGCCGGGGAGTTGGTCGGCTTTGTCGGCGATCTCGAGTTCTTCGAGCAAGGGTCCCGCGATGGCCTCGTGGTCGGCCACCCCGTAGATGCGAGCCACGAAGTTGAGATGCTGCCGCACTGTGAGATAGTCGAAGAGCCGCGGCTCGTCCGGGAAAAAGGCCAGCGCGCGCTTGGCTGCGACGGGATCGGCGGCGATGTCGTGCCCGGCGATGCGGATGCTGCCACCGCTGGCCGGGATGATGCCGGCGAGGCTGCGGAGCGTGCTGGTTTTGCCCGCGCCATTGGGCCCAACCAAACCGAGCACCTCGCCCGGTTGGACGGTAAAGGACAAATCGTGCACGGCGACGAAGTTGCCATAGCGTTTGGTGAGTCCTTGAACCTCGATCATCGGGCAGGGAACGTGGGGCGGGGAAGGTGTCGCCGCAAGCTTGTGCAGAAATTTCGAAACTCCTCCTTCGGGGCAGCGTCATACGCTCCTGAACCCACTGCTGGTGAGGGGTTCATTTCTTAAAACCCAAACCTGAAAAATTGCTACGGAATCCCATTTCCGGCTAAACTAAACATGAAATCTGTTAAATTGATTATCTCCGTCCTCACGCTTTGCGTGGCGGCATTCGTTTCAACTGCCTCGGCCCAGGAAAAGGGCAAGGGCGGCAAAGGCGGCATGATGACGCCCGAGCAGCGTATCACCCGCATCGAGGAAGCCGTTGGCACTCTCTCGGCCGACGTAAAAACCAAGATCACGGCCATCCTCGAGAAGGCCCAGAAGGACGTCGCAGCGCTCTCGCAAGAAGAGCGTATGGAGAAGGGTCGCGAGATCCAAGCTGCGGCCAACAAGGAAATCCGCGCGCTCCTCACGCCTGAGCAGCAGACCAAGTTCGACGCGATGCCCCAGGGCGGTCGCGGCGGCAAGAAGAAGGGCAACTAAGCCCGCACCCAATTGTTAGGGGTTGGTGTTGGCCGTCGCGGATTGCAGCCCGCGGCGGCCTTTTTTGTGCCCGGATGGGACTAGGTTGCGAAAGAGTGGCGCGGCGAGTGGGGTTGTAATCCTAGAGGCCGCACGTGCCAACCCGGATTGAACAGAAGGAAATGAAGGTAACGAAGAGCTCCGAGTGATCCGATGTACGTCCTCAACTTGTGACCCTTCATTTCCTCCGTTCACTGCTGTGAAAATTCGTCCGCTCTAGCAGTACGAATCGCGCTCAGAAGTGACCTCTCACTCAGCCCTCTTCGTTACCTTCGTTTCCTTCTGTTTAAAATCGGTCTGCCGGTTTTTCCGGATGACGCATCAACGGGCCTTTGGTTAAGAGCGGCTGATCTTTTCGTTTCGCCAAGGCCGTATCCGTCGGCACCCTACACAAATGGATAAACGGCGCGTGATCGTAGTCGGGGGCGGGGCGGCGGGATTTTTCGCGGCCATTACTTGCGCGCAACAGCTCGGCGAAGCTGGGGTTGTTACTATCTATGAAGCGACCGCGCATCCGCTGGCCAAGGTGCGCATCTCCGGAGGTGGGCGCTGCAATGTCACGCACGCCTGTTTCGAGCCGCGCGAGTTGGTGAAGAAATATCCGCGCGGCGGGCGCGAGTTGCTCGGGGCGTTTCACAAATGGCAGCCGCGCGATATGATCGCGTGGCTAGCCGAGCGTGGCGTGGAAACGAAAACGGAGGAGGATGGGCGGATGTTTCCGATCACGGATGATTCCGCCACGATCATCGATTGCCTCACGCGCGCAGCGGCCGACGCTGGCGTCACGGTCATCACGAGCATGGGCGTGCGCTCGGCGGAGCGCGCGAGCGCGACGAGCAGCGCGGGAAATTTTTGGGTGACGCTCACCGATAATTCCGGCCTCCGCTGCGACCGCCTCCTCCTCGCGACGGGCGGCAATCGCTCCTCCGCCGGCCTCACCATCGCGCAGGCCCTCGGACACACCATCGAGCCACCGGTGCCGTCGCTCTTCACGTTTCACATCGACGATGCGCGCCTGATCGGCCTCTCCGGTGTCTCGGTGGAAAACGCCACGGTCAGCGTCGCGGGCACCAAGCTCCGCACCGATGGCCCGCTGCTCATCACGCACTGGGGTCTGAGCGGCCCGGCAATCCTCAAGCTCTCCGCATGGGGCGCGCGTGAGCTGGCGACAAGCAATTACGAGTTTCCACTCGTGGTAAACTGGACGGGCACGCACACGCGCGACTCGCTGCTGCGTGAGCTCACGACGGTGCGCGAAAAAAATCCGAAGAAGCAGATCACGACATGGAGCCCGCTCGCGATGCCGCAGCGGCTGTGGGAACGCCTCGTCGTCTCCGCCGGGATCGCGGCCACCACGCCGTGGGCGCAAGTCGGCAACGCCGCGCTCGCCACGCTCGCGACGCAACTCACCGCCGCCGAACTCAAAGTCGTCGGCAAGAGCCTTTTCAAAGATGAGTTCGTGACCTGCGGAGGCGTGAAGCTGAACGAGGTCGATTTCAAAACGATGGAGAGCCGCATTTGCCCGGGCCTGCACTTCGCGGGTGAAGTCCTCGACATCGATGGCGTAACCGGCGGCTTCAATTTTCAAGCCGCGTGGACCACGGGCTGGCTGGCGGGGCAGGGGATGGCTTCCGCGCCGGCTGTATAGAGTAAGGTGCTGATAGTAAGTCGTATAGGGTTTCGTGGAGGGTGGCGCGCCGAATCGGGCTGACGGCTGAACGGAGCGGCGGCACACTGGAGCCATCCCCGGCTCCCCCATGAACGCTGAACAAAAGGCCCTCTGGCAGAGACTCCAAGCCCACGCGCTTGATGATGCACAATCCGCCCGACCGTTTTCCTTGCGACTGGCGACGGAAAACAATTGGGGCCCGGCTTTCACACAGCGCGTGATCGAGGAGTATCGGCGCTTTGCGTTTCTCGCGGTGGCCGCCGGGCATTCCGTCTCACCGTCCGACGTGGTGGACCAAGCGTGGCACCTGCACCTACTCTACACGCGCGATTACTGGGGCGAATTTTGCGGGCAAGTGCTGGGCCGTCCGTTTCACCATGGACCTACCCGCGGCGGCGCGGCGGAAGCGGACAAATTTACCGACTGGTACGCGCAGACTCGCGGGAGCTACCGGACGTTTTTCGGCGAACCGCCGGTGGATATCTGGCCGGAAGCGCCACGCCACCCACACGCGGTGCGAGTGGATGCGGAGGAAAACTGGGTGATTCCGAAGCCGCGCCTGCTCCGTCGACTGGCGAAAGCGTTGAGCCAGCGGAAGCGGCCGAGCGTGAAGCTTCGAGAGGCAGAGGTCGCATCGCGCGCAAACCCGTTGAACATTTCGACGACGACGGGCGTGGCGGCGCTGATGGTGGCGGCGATCAGTTTAGGTGCTTCACGGGCCGAGGGGGCGGTGATTCACGGCGGGCCCTTTGAATTGGCTGGCCCAGAGTTTTTGAAACTTTTCCTCGCGGTCTCCGCCGGGGTGCTAGGCCTCGCACTGTTGCTGCGCTGGCTGGGACGGGGTTCGGCCGAGAGCGATCCCCACGAGACGCTCGATGGGTATGAGGCGGCGTATCTCGTCGGCGGGAAGCCGCGCGTGTTTCACACCGCGCTCGCCAGCCTGTCCGCCCGCGGGCTGATCGATGTGCAGGACCGGGAGATCTATCGCAAGAATGGGGTGGTGTCGCCGTTCCTCCCGTTGATCGAGCGCGCCGTGGTGCAGGCGGCGCGCATCGACGGAGAAAAAATCCGAGTTGTCCGCCGCCAGGTGGCGGACGTCATGGAGTCGATGAAGGCCGGCCTGCGTGAGCGCGGACTAGTGATGCACGCCGGGCAAAAACTTCACTCGACCTTATGGTCGGCCCTCCTCGCCGCCGGCATGTCCGGCATCGCGCTAAACAAGATCTTCATCGGCCTGGACCGAAACCGGCCGGTCACGTTTCTCATCGCCCTCTGTGCGTTGTGGGTATTGGGGTTTGTGCTGCTCCTTACTCCACCGCGGACCACGCGGAAAGGCGCTCGCCTGCTCGCCAAAGTGAAAGATGAGCACCGCAATCGGACCCGCGCGGTGCCGGAAATGGTTTCGCAAGGGCCGATGGGCGCGACCCACTTCGCGCTGATCGTCGGCCTCTTTGGCTGGACCGCATTGCGCGGCACACCACTCGCGGACCTGCAGCAATCCGTGACGGGCGTTCAGCCCGGAGACGGCAGCAGCGTTAGTTGGGGAAGCGATGGCGGCGGCGATAGTGGCGGGGGCAGCAGCTGCGGCGGGGGTGACGGTGGGGGCGGAGGATGCGGGGGCTGTGGCGGGGGCGGAGGCGACTAAACGGGGCCGAGCGGCAGGGAGATTCATGTTTGCGGCGGCACCCCGCCGCCTGCCAAGGTGATGCCAGCATGCCCACCTACTTCCAACTCCTCGGCCTGGTGCTGCCGGTCTTCGCGCTGATCGCGATTGGCGTGGTGGCGCGGCGGGTGCATTGGGTCGAAGGTGAGGCGGAGACGAGTTTGATTAGGCTGGTCGTGAATTTGTTCATGCCGTGCCTGATCTTCGAATCGGTGGCCAACAATGCCGCGCTCCGTGAGCCGGCTAATTTGTTGCTGCCGCCGCTGGTGGGCTTTGGGGTGACGGTTCTCGCGATTCGCGCAGGGTTGCTTGTGGCGAAGGCTATCGGGCTGCATGTGGGCACGGGGTTGCGGACGTTTGGCCTCGCGGTGGGACTGGCCAACTATGGTTACCTACCATTGCCGATCATGGCGGGGATCTGGGGACCGGAGAGCCGGGGCGTGTTGCTGGTGCACAATGTCGGCGTGGAGGCGGCGCTCTGGACCGTGGGCGTGCTGGTGCTGAGCGGACTCTCGCTGCGCGAGGGCTGGCGCAAACTGATCAGCCCGGTATTGATTTCCCTGATACTCGCGGTGATTTGCAATCTCGGCGGCGTCACGCCGCACATCCCGCAGATGGCGATGGACACCATTCACTCCCTCGCCGTGTGCGCGATCCCGCTCGGTCTCATCATGACGGGCGTGAATCTCGCCAACTATCTCAACGCCCCGCGCGAGCTCTTCGACGCCAAGGTAAGCGTCGCGGCCATGGCGCTGCGGCTCGGCGCGCTGCCGATCGCGATGCTCGTGCTCGCGAAATATTTACCCTGCTCAGCGGAATTGAAGCGCGTGATCGTGGTGCAGGCGGCCATGCCGGCGGGCGTGATTTCGATCATCGTTTCGAAACTGTACGGCGGGCATCCACGGACGGCAGTGCAGATCGTGCTCGGCACGACGGCGCTCGGTGTGCTCGTGATTCCGCTGTGGCTGAAGGCAGGGATCTGGTGGGTGCTGGGCGGGTAGGGTGGCGACGGAGTTGGGACACAGAGGGCACGGAGAGTCTCTGAAGAGGACACAGAGGAATACCTTCTCTATACCGTTTGCGGTACGCTCTGAGACTACTCCCGCGAGAGCTTAATCGCGTCCGTCCTCGTGCTTCGGGCGTCGACAAGCGACGCCCCTACACCGGCGGTGAGCATCTCTTCGATTCGCTGAAGCTAGTTCTCCGTGATCTCGGGTTGGGCTCTCTGTGCCCTCTGTGTCAAATGTTTGAGACCGCTCAGTGCGTGCCCGGCAGAAAGTAGAACAGCACGCCGAGGATGAGATAGAGCGCGAGGAGTTGCACGCCCTCCAGCCAGTTGCTCTCGCCGTCGCCGGCGATCTGGTCGGTGACGAAAGCCGCGACGACCACGGCGACGATTTCCGGAATCGTGAATTCGAGGTTGAGCTGATGCGGAAATGCGTAGCTCGCGAAGACGAGCACGGGGGCGACGAAGAGCGCGATTTGGAGGCTGCTGCCGACGGCGATGCCGAGGGCGAGGTCCATCTTGTTTTTCATCGCCATCGTGATCGCGGTGGAGTGCTCGGCGGCATTGCCGACGATGGCGACGATGATCACGCCGACAAAGGTCTCGGTCACGCCAAGCGAGTGTTGGGCGGCCTCGACCGCGCCGACGAGAAATTCGGAGACCCACGCGACCATGACGGTCGCGCCGAGGAGCACGCCGACGGCTTTGCCCACCGACCAAGGGGTCTCGGTGTGTTCATCATCGTCGTCGCCGACCTTGTCGTTGCCGATGTTGCCCTCGCCGCCCACGAAGAGCTGCTTGTGGGTGATGAGCGAAAAGATCAGCATCGCGCCGTAGGTGGCGATGAGGACGATGGCGATGGCTAGGGAGAGGTTTTGCTCCGCCCGGGGCGTCCAGCCGCCGACCGTCTGCGCGGCCGTCTGGTGAAACACGCTGGGGATCACGAGCGCGGCGGCGGCGAGAATGAGCGCGGTGCACGACGCGCGCGCGGCCGTTTTGTTGAAGCGCTGGGATTTGTATTTGAGGCCGCCCGCGAAAATCGAAACGCCCAGCACCAGCAAAAGATTGCCGATGATCGAGCCGGTGATGGAGGCCTTGACGACCTCGATGTGGCCGGCCCGCAGCGCCATGAGGGCGATGATGAGCTCGGCGGCATTGCCGAAGGAAGCGTTGAGCAGTCCGCCGATGCCCTCGCCCATGCGGTGGGCGAGCTGTTCGGTGGCGTGGCCCATCCAGCCCGCGATAGGGATGATCGCGAGCGCGGAGACGATGAAGAGCGCGGTCTGATTCTGCCACGCAGGCACGTAGCGCAGGGCAAATGCGACGGGCACGAACACGAGCAGCCAGTCGAGCGACGGGCGGAGCCATTTAGAGCCGATGGAAGCGGTGGCAGACATGGCCCCCGACACTGCCGAGCGGGCGATGCGGGTCGAGTGAAAGTGGTACGCGGTGGAAAGTGGCCGGAAATTTACATCGGGTAAGGCCACGCACCAGCGGCATCGAGTGCCGCACCTTGTCACTTAGCAACCGGCGTAGTCCGCGCCGGAGCCGAAGATCGAAACGGAGTAGCAGGCGGGACTTAAAATACGGGCGACCGCCGTTGCCTTGGAACGCAGGAGGCGCGTCACGCGGGGCGATTTGCGGCCGCCACGGCGCGAATCCGATGGGCCGCTAGGAGCAAGGCGGGAGGTCGTGCGGACGGTGGAGGAGGAAAGGGTAAGGGTACCGTAAGTCATGGCGCTACCTTACCGGCTTCCGGCCGGATTGGTAATGGGCCGTTCGACCCATCGGGGCGCGATTCGACCCGAGGCGGAGGTCGTCAAAGTCGTAGCTGCGGGCGTGAGCGAGTGGATGGAAGCACGCGCTGACCACTCGCTCGCGCTCGCGGCTACCAGAAAGTGCCGGCGACGATTTTCGTGAAACTGCTCTAGCCGCCAAAGCTGCGGCCCACTACGGAAGCTTTTTACTTCTTCTTATTCAGCGCGGCGCTGAACCAGTCGTTGTTGACCGACTGGGGCGCGCGCGGGGCGGCGGGGGCGCTGTTGCCGGGGCGGGGGCCGCCGCCGGGGCCGCGCTGGCCACCGGGGCTGCCGGTGTTGGCGGTCTTGGGACCGAGGACGGGATTGCTACGCATCGAGAGGGCGATGCGGTTGCGCGGGAGATCGACCTCGGTGACCGTGACCATTACTTTCTGGCCGGGCTTCACGACAGTAGAGGGCTCCTTTACAAACGAATCGGCGAGCTGCGAGACGTGCACGAGGCCGTCCTGGTGGACGCCGACATCGACGAAGGCACCGAAGGCGGTGACGTTGGTCACGATGCCGGGGAGCTTCATGCCGGGCTTCAAATCGCTCGGCTGGTGCACCTCGGCGGAGAAGGCGAAGATCTCGAACTTCTCACGCGGGTCGCGGCCGGGCTTGGCGAGTTCGGCCATGATGTCGGTGAGGGTAGGCAGGCCGACCTCGGCCGTGGCGTAGGTCTCGAGCTTGATCTTCGCGCGGAGTTTCGGGTCGCGGATGAGATCGGCGACGGTGGCACCGAGATCGGCGGCCATTTTTTCGACGAGCGCGTAACGCTCCGGATGCACGCCGCTGCCATCGAGCGGATGCGCGCCATCGCGGATGCGGAGGAAGCCGGCGGCCTGCTCAAAGGCCTTGGGCCCGAGGCGCGGGACGTCCTTCAGGTCGGCGCGCGATTTGAAGGGGCCCTTTTCATTGCGGCGCGCGACGATGGCGGCGGCGGTGGCGCTGTTGAGGCCGGAGACGTAGCTCAGGAGTTGTTTCGAGGCGGTATTGAGCTCGACGCCCACGCCGTTCACGGAGCTGACCACCGTGTCGTCGAGCGAGCGCTTCAGCGCCCCCTGATCGACGTCGTGCTGGTACTGGCCGACGCCGATGCTTTTCGGGTCGAGCTTCACGAGCTCGGCGAGCGGGTCCATGAGGCGGCGGCCGATGGAGACGGCGCCGCGCACGGTGATGTCGTGATCGGGAAATTCTTCGCGGGCGACTTCGCTGGCGGAGTAGATGGAGGCGCCGGACTCATTGACCATCACGATCGGGATCGCAGGCGAGAGGCCGATGCCGCGGACGAAGGCTTCGGTCTCACGACCGGCGGTGCCATTGCCGATGGCGACGGCCTCGACGTTGAAGAACTTCACGAAGCCGGTGAGCTTTTCCTTGGCCTCGACCTCCATGCGATCGGGGAAGACGACGTCGTTGTGCAGCAGCTTGCCCTGGCGGTCGAGGATGACGACTTTGCAACCGGTGCGGATGCCGGGGTCGATGGCCATGACGGCCTTCTGGCCGAGCGGGGCGGCGAGGAGGAGCTCGCGGAGATTGTCGGCGAAAACCTTGATGCCGGCCTCGTCAGCGCGCTTTTTCGACTCGAGGCGCATCTCGGTCTCCATCGCGGGGCAGAGGAGGCGCTTGCACGCGTCCTGCGTGGCGAGGACGACCTGATCGGCGGCGGAGCCCTTGCCCTTGACGAAGAGCTGCTGCACCTCGGCGAAGGCGGTGGCCTCGTCGGGGAGCTGCACGCGCATCATGAGGAAGAGTTCTTTTTCGCCGCGGCGCATCGCGAGTACGCGGTGGCTCGGGGCCTTGGCAAGCGGCTCGCTCCACTCGAAGTAATCCTTGAACTTCGCGGCCTCGGGCGAGGTGTCTTTGCCCATGAGGACCTTCGAGGAGATGATGGCGTCCTTTTGGTAGACGGCGCGGAGCGTGGCGCGGGCGTCTTTGTCGTCGCTGATGCGCTCGGCGAGGATGTCGCGCGCGCCGGCGAGGGCTTCATCGGTGGAGGCGATCTTCGACGTGACGTTCTTGCCGTCGTCGGCGACGTACTCCTTGCCCACGTAGGCCTGCGCGGCGGCGAGGGCATCGGTGGCGGGGTCTTGGGCCCAGAGGAGTTCGGAAAGGGGCTCGAGGCCCTTTTCCTTGGCGATGGTGGCGCGCGTGCGCTTCTTCGGGCGGAAGGGAAGATAGATATCCTCGAGGACGGCGAGGGTGTCGGCGGCGTTGATGGCCTTTTCGAGCGCGGGCGTGAGGAGGTTGCGCTCCTTGAGCGACGAGAGGATGGCGGCGCGGCGCTCGTCCATGGCCTTCATCTGATCGAGGCGGTCGCGGACGGCCATGATCTGCACCTCATCGAGCTCGCCGGTGACTTCCTTGCGGTAGCGGGCGATGAAAGGGACGGTCGCGCCCTCGGCGAAGAGCTGTGCGGTGGCCGCGACTTGAAAGACCTTGATGTTCAGCTCCGCGGCGACGCGGAGGACGTGGTCGGGATTGGGTTGAGTGGTGGCCGGCGTGGCGACAGCAGACATGCGTAGAAAAGGAACCGAGAACAGCGTCCGGGTGCGCCCGCGCAATCACCAAATGCAGCGTTGCGCGATTGCGTCGGGGCGCGTGCGGGGTAGCGTTCGGGCATGATGCATTTTCGTCGGATTTTAACGCTGCTCGGTGGATGTGGGATGATGGGTACGCTCGGGATGATGGTTGCGGTGGTTGCGATGTTCGCCGTCGCGGCGACAGAGGCGCGAGCGGCGACCTTCAAGACGGAGGAGGAGCAGGTGGCCGAAGCGATCAAAGGCCCCGGCGTGACCGTCGTGCATTTTTGGGCGCCGTGGAGCGAGAACTCCAAGAATGAGCTGGCGAAGAATGGCTGGAGCACCTTCGTCGATACGAATTTCGAGGTGAAATTCATCTTTGTGACCGCGTGGTCGAAGGACGACGGCCGGGGGTTTTTAGAAAAGAACGGCTTGGGCGCGCAGGAGAATTTCAAGCTTCTCCTGCATCCGAATTCGTCGCGCAAGGACGGGGAGCGTTTCGATAAGTTTATCGGCCTGCCGGTGACGTCGCTGCCAACGACGTGGATATTTCGCGAGGGCCGGCTCTGCTACGCACTGAATTACGGCGAGGTGAAATTTCCGCTGCTGCAGGCCCTCGTGCGCGATGCGCATGAGAAGTGGGAGAAGTGAGGGAGGACGCTACCGCTGCGCCGATTTTTCGCGTGCCATCATGAGGCGGTGCCGGTCGCCGAGCCAGAAGTCGCCGCCGGTGAAGGTGCCGTCTTTGCGGAAGATGCGGTGGCAAGGGATGGCGAAGGCGAGGGGGGGCTGGTGCTGATGGTGCCCACGGCGCGCACGGCTTGGTCGGGGCCGATGCGGCGAGCGAGCGGACCGTGGGGTAGTTTGCCCGCCTGACGCTCCGCTCGCGGACGCGTGTCCTTATTTACAACCTAGCCTTGTCACGCGCGGGGGAATGTGCGCCACTTTTCGTCCCGCAATAATTATTCCCCTGATTCGCGCCCATGTCTGCCATCAATCGTTTCCTGCTCGAAAACAATCTCCGCATCGCGACCAACCCCTGTGTGTCGCCTGATTTTTGCCTCGATTGGCCGGCGCTGGCGGCGAAGTTGCGCACCGGGGCGGCGGGTCTGAAGACGTACGCGAAGAGCCGCTTCGGCACGAAGGCCGGCGAGTTCGTGCTGGTGGAAGATTCCGCGACGGGTGATTGTGCGTGGAAGCTCGCGGCGAAGGACACGGCGGCGCTCGCCGAGGGCGAGACGCTGGCCGATGGCACGACGGTTTTTCCGGCCACTTTCGCCAATCTCCTGAAGCTCAAAAACCTTGCGCAGGCGCATAACCCGCAGTGCACGATTTTCCCGACGGCGGCGGAGCAACTCGGGCGCAGCACGCTGGGTATCGGCGCGCGCTTTACGACGCTGCACTGGCCGGCGGTGGAGTGGGCGATGAGCGCGTTGAGCCTTGGCGTGACGGCGAATCAGAATTCGATTCCGCGCGAGTTGGTGTACGACACCGATGTCATGCTGGCGGGGAAGCTCGATACGGTGCCGTTTCCTTTCATTGGCACGAACGTCCCCGAGGGGCACCAAGGCCAGAGCGTCGAGGGCATGAGCCACGGCTGCATCCTTTCGAAGCTGAAGACTGGTTTTCATCACCGCGGTGTGGCGTGGTCGTTTAATGCGGATCACCAGCCGATCGGCGGCAAGTTCGACAATCGCGAGGATGCGCTCGTGACGGGTTGCGTGCTGGCGAGCTACATCACCTTCGACCTCTCGCCGGAGCTGGCGCAGACGAAGGTGGCGGATGATGCCGGCGCGTGGGTCGCGGCCAATGTGCCGGCGGCGCTCGTGGCGACGGTCAAGGCTCGCGTGGCCAAGGCCGGGCTGACGCTCAACGAGGCCGATTTCGCCAAGCTCCTCGCCTACGTCTGGCCCTCGCTGCAGAAGATGAAGCGTCGCGATGAGAAGTATGCCGCCGCGCGCGCGAAGCTTTTCACGACGGATGTCGGTCGCGCGTATCTCCGCGAGTTGTCCATCGATGAGTTGCCGGGCCTGACGACGCCGGAGACGACGGCGATCATGCTCGCGCTCTGCGAGGCGCTGGGGATGAAGATCCATTTCGTCGCGCCGGCCTTCGGATTCCAGAAGAATATGCCGTACCCGGACAATGCCGCGCTCAAGGTGCTCATCGAGAAGCAGTGGGCGGTGTGCAAGGACTTTGGTGCGAGCATCGGCTTCCACTCGGGCTCCGGCAAATCGGCGGAGAACTATCAAGTAATGGGCCAGGTGACGGGCAGCCGCCTCGAGATCAAGACGAGCGGCCGCTACACTTACGAGATGGGCCGCGCGCTTTTCGCTTCCAGGAATGCCGCCGATCAGGCGCTGTGGCGCGATTGGTACAAGTTTACCCTCGAGCTCGCGCTCCTCGGGGCCTTCAGCGCGGATGCGACCGAGCAGAAGATGGCGCGCATCTTCATCGTCGATGCGCTCGCGAAATCGGGCAAGGGCACTGACGTCTTCGCTAATCCCACGGCCACCCGCGCGGCGCTGGAATCGTTGGCGCCGAGTCCCGAGCACATGTTCTGGTTCGAGTATAATTTCCTCCACGTCCTTGCCGCGGGCGGTCGCCCGGAAAAGGCGGCGCTCGGCGATCACACGCCGGCGGGTTACCAGCAGCGCGCGCGTTTTTATACGATCAGCGACGAGGGCCGCTTGAACTTCGCGAAGAACGTCGCGAGCTATATCGTCTTCCTCGCCGAAAACACCGGCCTCGCGTCGGCCGCGACCTGCGCCGCAGCCAACAAACTGCTCGCCGGGTACACCTCGCTCGACACGATGCTTAACGATATCTCCAAGTAAGGCGTCGCCCGCACTTAGTCCCCCGCTGAAGTTTAAAACCCCTCATCGAAATTATCCGCCATGCCGAAAGCCCGCTCCCTCATTCACGACGATTTCCTGCTGACCACGAAACAGGCGCGTGAACTGTATCACCGCTACGCGAAGAATGAGCCGATCTACGACTATCACTGCCATCTGCCGCCCGACCTGATCGCGTCGAACCACCAGTTCGCCGATCTCGCTGAGCTCTGGCTCGGCGGCGATCACTACAAGTGGCGCGCGATGCGCACCAACGGCGTCGATGAGAAATATGTCACGGGCGCTGGTACGCCGCGCGAGAAGTTTCAGGCTTGGGCCGAGACCGTGCCGCACACGCTCCGCAATCCCCTCTACCACTGGTCGCACCTCGAGCTGAAGCGCTACTTCGGCTTCGACGGCCTGCTCGATGGCAAATCCGCCGAGAAGGTCTGGAAGCTCGCCAACGCGAAGATCGCGAAGACCCGCGTGCACGACCTGATCAATTCCTCGAAGGTCGCCGTCATCTGCACGACCGACGACCCGGCTGATCCCCTCGATCACCACGCCAAGATCCGCGCCAATCCCGGCAAGCTGAAGGCGAAGGTTTATCCCGCGTTTCGTCCCGACAAGGCCCTCGCCGTCGGCAATCCCAAGGCGTGGAACGCATGGGTCGACAAGCTCGCCGCGACCGCGGGCAAGACAATCAAGAGCTTCGACGATCTCCTCGGCGCGTTGAAGCAGCGCCACGACGATTTTCACGCGGCGGGCGGCCGCCTCGCCGACCACGGCCTCGAGCACGCGCTCTCCGAGCCCTGCACGCATGCGCAGGCGAAGATGGTCTTCGACGCGGCGCGCGGTGGTCGCGTTTCGAGCGCCGAGGACGCCATTCGCTTCGGTTCGTACCTGATGTACGAGTTTGGCCGCTGGGCCGCGGCTCGTGGTTGGACGATGCAGCTCCACCTCGGGGCGCTGCGCAACAATAACGCCCGCCTCCTCGGCAAGCTCGGGCCCGACACGGGCTTCGACTCCATCGGCGATTTCCCGCAGGCGGTCGCGCTCTCGCGTTTCCTCAACACGCTCGACTCCACGGACCAACTCCCGCGCACGATCCTCTACAACAACAACCCGAACGACAATTACGTCCTCGGCACGATGATCGGCAATTTCCAGGACGGCTCCATCCCGGGCAAGGTCCAGTTTGGCAGCGGCTGGTGGTTCCTCGACCAGAAGGAAGGCATGGAGTGGCAGATCAACGCGCTCTCCAACCTTGGCCTGCTGTCGCGCTTCGTCGGCATGCTGACGGATTCGCGCTCGTTTGTGAGCTATCCGCGCCACGAGTATTTCCGCCGCACGCTCTGCAATCTCCTCGGCGGCGATATGGATCGCGGCGAGATCCCGAGCGACTACGGCCTCGTCGGCGGGATGGTGAAAAACATCTGCTACGGCAACGCCCGCGATTACTTCGGCCTCGAGCTCGCGCCGGAGTTTGCGGCGAAGACGAAGAAGTAAGTTTTCGTCCGTCGTTCTCGTTCTTTTTTGGATCTCCTTTCCCGTTTTGTCATTCTCGGCCGTTTGATCGTGGCCGAGGTAGGAGCCTGCTTGCAGGCGATGGGTTATGGGCAGCGCAGTCATGTGCCAGCCCATCGCCTGCGAGCAGGCTCCTACCTTTCGGAATGACAAGCGCGGTTGCCTGATCGTTTTCGAGTCTGCCCCTTTGTTTCAATTTTCCACCCCATGTCGTCCGAACCTCACGCCTCCACTGCCCCCTCGACCAATTACCGCTGGATTGTTTGCGCGCTGTTGTTTTTCGCGACGACGATCAACTACATCGACCGGCAGATTCTCGGGCTGATCAAGCCGATCCTCGATGAGCAGCTCAAGTGGACGAACGAACAGTTCGGCTATACCAATGCCTTCTTTCAGCTCTCGTACGCGGTGAGCCTGATGATCTTCGGCTGGATCGTGGACAAGTACGGTACGAAGATCGGCTACGGCGTCTCGATCGCGGCGTGGAGCCTCGCGGCGATGGCGCATGCGTTTGTGATGAGCATCGGCGGTTTCTACGCGGCGCGCGTGGCGCTCGGCCTCGGTGAGGGCGGTAATTTTCCCTCGGCGATCAAGGCCGTGGCGCTATGGTTTCCGAAGCGCGAGCGAGCGACGGCCACGGCGGTATTCAACTCCGGAACCAATGTGGGTGCCATCATCGCCCCGTTGACCGTCGGCCCTATCGCGGTCGCGCTGGGCTGGCACTGGGCGTTTATCTTCGCCGGCATCGCAGGCTTCATCTGGCTTTTCTTCTGGATACCTTTCTACAACGTCCCGGAAAAAATCAAAGCCACCAATGCCGCGGAGCTGGAGCACATTCGCAGCGACCGCGATGATACGAGTCGCGACGGCGAAAAGGTTTCGTGGCGCGGCCTGCTCGGCTACCGCCAGACGTGGGCCTTCATCATCGCCAAGGCCCTGACCGACCCGGTGTGGTGGTTCTTCCTGACGTGGTTGCCGGACTTCTTCAAGCAGACCCGCCACCTCGATATCAAGCAGAGCGGGTACATGCTCGCGACGATCTACGGCATGGCGACAGTGCTCAGCATCTTCGGCGGCTGGCTGGTAGGCTCGATGGTGAAGCGGGGCTGGAGCGTCACCCGGGCACGCAAGACCGGTATGTTTATCTTCGCCTGCGGCGTGATCCCGATCGTCTTCGTGAAGGGCGCGGGCGATTGGACGGCGGTCGTCCTGATCGGTCTGGCGTGTGCAGCGCACCAAGCATGGTCGGCTAATTTGTTCACGACGGCGTCGGATATGTTTCCCAAGCGCGCGGTGGCGTCGGTGGTCGGCATCGGTGGTATGGCGGGCTCGGCGCTCGGCTTTTTCTTCCCGATTTTGGCGGGTAAGCTCCTCGATCAGTTCAAGGCTCAGGACAATATCTCGGGCGGCTACGCGATTCTATTTGGCGTTTGTGCGGGTGCGTACCTGGTGGCGTTTGTCCTCCAGCATCTGCTCGCGCCGAAGTTTGAGATGGTGCAGCTCAAGGACCAGCCGGTGCCCGCGGCGTAAAGTACATGCGCATTCACTGGAGGTGAACCGGTCTGGCGACCGATTACCTACATTTCAGGCCCGCCCCGTGCTCCACGGAGGCGGGCTTTGTTTTTCGTGCGCGCGTGATTATCGCGCGACCTTCGGGCCCTGCGTCTTGTTTTTTCGTCTCTTTTAGATAGCAGATACGTCTCCCTTCACCTCAGTCTTCGGCTTTTACCTCTATGAACCTGCCCCTGCTTCGCGTTGCTAGTGTCTCCTTGGCTGCCTTGCTCCTGCCCGTCGGCCTAATGGCCCAGACTTCCGCTCCCGCGCTGGAGTTGCCCGATCCCAGCCCGCACGCGACGCTCAAGCAGCGCGTGGGCGTCACCGATATCGAGGTGGCCTATTCCCGTCCTGGGCTCAAGGGCCGCACGGCACTCGGCGGCCTGCTCGCTCCGTACGGCGCGATCTGGCGCACGGGGGCGAACAATGCCACGCGCATCACGTTTAGCACCGACGTCTCGATCCAGGGCGCGAAGCTCGCGGCCGGCACCTACGAACTCTTTTCGATCCCGGACAAGACCGAGTGGACAATCATTTTTCAGAAACCCTCCAAGCCGCAGTGGGGCTCCTACGCGTATGACAAGGCCAACGACACCCTGCGCGTGACGGCCAAGCCCGAGACCCTGGCGCAGTCGCTGGAGTCGATGACGATCGAGTTTAACGATCTGCGCGACAGCTCCGCGACGCTCTCCATTGCGTGGGAAAAGACGCGCGTGCCGCTGAAGCTCGAGGTCGACACCGTCGGTATTCTCGTGCCGAAGATCGAAGCCGCGATGGCTGGATCCGACCCGAAGAAGCCCTACGTGCCGGCCGCGATGTTTTACCTCGATAACAATCTCGACCTGAAGAAAGCGCTGGCGTGGATGGACGCCGCGATCGCCGCGCAGCCAGACGCGTTTTACCTCGTTTATCGCAAGGCCAAGGTGCAGGCGAAAATGGGCGACAAGGCCGGCGCCATCGCCACGGCCAAAGCCTCGATCGAAGGGGCCAACAAGGCGAAGGGCGAAATCCGCGACGAATACGTCCGTCTGAACAACGAACTCATCGCCAGCCTCAAGTAATATCGATGCGCGCCGTGACCCGACTCTGGAAACGCGGCGCGCTCGCCGCCCTCTGTATGGCGGCTGCCGTGGTCCGTGCCGCTGAAGCGCCTTCGCCGGCGGCGATTCAGCAGGACCTGCGGAGCTTTGCGACGGTCGCCACGGTGCTCCACGTCGCGGCGCACCCGGATGACGAGAATACGCAGCTCATCACCTATCTCGCGCGCGGTCGCGGGTATCGCACGGGTTACCTCTCAGTGACGCGCGGCGACGGTGGACAGAATGAGATCGGGCCGGAGTTTGGTGAAAAGCTCGGCCTCGCGCGCACGCAAGAACTGCTCGCGGCGCGTAATCTGGATGGAGGCGTGCAGTTCTTCACGCGCGCTCTCGATTTCGGTTACTCGAAGCGCCTCGATGAAGCGCTCAAGGTTTGGGACCATCAGGCGCTCATCGGCGACGTGGTGCGCGTCATTCGCACCTTCCGGCCCGATGTGATCGTGACGCGCTTCGCGCCCGTCCCGCAGTCGGGGAATCACGGGCATCACAATGCTTCGGCGGTGCTGGCACTCGAGGCCTTTAAAGTCGCGGGTGATCCGAAGGCTTTCCCGGAGCAGATCGCCGAGGGGCTGGCGCCTTGGCAGCCGAAACGCATTTTCTGGAACTCAAGTGGCTTTAACGGCGGCGGCGAGAAGGGCGACGTGCAGATCGACGTCGCGGGCATCGACCCGGTGTTGAACGAATCGTTTGGCGCCATCGCGAGCCGCAGCCGGGCGAAGCATATCACGCAATTTGGCCGTGGCGGTGGCGCGGGCGGTGGTGGTCGCGGCGGCCGGGGCGGGGCGGGCGGAGGTGCGGCGATGGGCGGCGCGCCGACCCCGCAGATGCAGTCTTTTAATCTCCTCGCCGGTGAGCCGGCCAAGGACGACATCATGGACGGCATCGACACGACGTGGAATCGCGTGCCCGGCGGCGCGGAGATCGCGAAGCTCGCGGCCGAGGCCGTCGCGCAATTTAAGGTCGACGATCCCGGGGCGAGCGTGCCGGCGCTGCTGGCGATCCGCGCCAAGCTCGTGCCCATTCCTGTCGATCCGGTGATTAAGGATAAGCGTCTGCAACTCGACCGCATTCTCGAAGCGTGCCTCGGCCTCTCCGTGGCGACCAGCGCGCCCGCGGCGGAAATCGTACCCGGCGAAAAGTTGGCGCTCTCCACCTCGGTCAGCATGAAATCGAAATATGCGGTGCGCTGGGTGGGCACGAAGGTGAATTTTCCCGGCGGCAGCCAAAATGCGGGCGGAGCCGAGGGCGGCAAAAATGCGGGCGCGATTACGATCACGGTGCCGGCCGATGCGCCGGTGTCGCATCCGTATTGGTTGCGGGAGGAATCGACGGCGGGGATGTTTCGCGTGGCGGATGCCAAGCTGATCGGCACGCCGGAAAATCCGCCGCCGTTTACGGTCGATTATCTTTTCGAGGTCGAGGGGCAGAAGCTCACCGTGTCCAGCGAGCCGCTGGCGCCGAATGGCGCGGGCAAGCCCGGTCGCCGCGTCGCGATCATTTCGCCGGTGTCGCTCCGCTTCGGGTCGGGCGTCGCGCTCTTTACGCCCGGGGCGAAGAAGCAGGTCGACGTGGATGTCACTGCGGCGCGGGCGGGTGAGGCGGGTTCACTGCGGCTCGAAGTGCCAACGGGTTGGGCGGTAACGCCCGCCACGCAGGCGTTTAAGCTGAGCAAGAACGGTGAGAAGACGCGGCTCTCGTTTACGGTGACGGCACCGGCCAAGCCGGACCTCGGCACCGTGCTCGCAATCGCGGAGATCGGCGGCGTGAAATTTACGGCGCAGCGCGTGGAAATTAATTACGACCATATCCCGTTGCAGCTCCTGCAGGCGCCGGCGCGATTGAAAGTCTCGTGCTTCGCGTACGAGACGCGCGGCAAGAATGTCGGCTATCTCCCCGGTGCGGGCGACGACACGGTAGAGGCACTTGAGCAACTCGGCTACACGGTGAAGACGCTGACCGGCGCGGATCTCACGGCGGAAAAACTCAAGGGCCTCGATGCGGTCGTGATCGGCGTGCGGGCGTTTAACGAGCGCACGGATTTCGCGGCGAATTTTGCCGGCCTCATGGCGTACGTCGAAGCGGGCGGCACGGTGATCTCGCAGTACAATCGTCCCAACAACCTTAAGACCACGGAACTCGGGCCGTATCCGCTGTCGATTCAGGGACCGGCCCCGGCGCTGCGCGTGACCGAGGAGGATGCGCCCGTGGTGTTTCTCGATCCCGGACACATGGCGCTCAACCGGCCGAACAAGCTCGGTCCGGCCGACTTCGCGGGCTGGGTGCAGGAGCGCGGCGCGTATTTCCCCAGCTCGTGGGACAAGGAGCACTACACTCCGCTCTTCGCGATGAGCGATCCCGGCGAGAAGCCGCTGGAGAGCAGCGTCCTCGTGGCGAAGTACGGCAAGGGCTACTACGTTTACACCGGCCTCGGATTTTTCCGCCAACTCCCGGCGGGCGTGCCCGGTGGCTTCCGCCTCTTCGCCAATTTGCTGGCCCTCGGCAAGGAATGATGCGGGGCGACGAAGCAAAGTCTAAGATCGCGCCGGGGTCGGCCGAGGAGCCGCCGGGCGTGCCGGGTTTCACGACGTGGCGCGGCGTGTACTGGTTCGTGTTCGTGGCCTTCGTCGTGACGGTGGCGGCGCTCGCGCTCTTTTCGCGCGTCTACGCATGAGCACGCTCGACTGGATCGTGCTGCTCGTGACCATGCTCGGCATCGCGGGGTACGGGGCCTGGCGCACACGCCACACCGATCACCTCGACACATATCTCAAGGGCAACCGCAACACCGGATGGTTTACCATCGGACTCTCCGTCGCGGCCACGCAGGCGAGCACGATCACGTACCTCTCGCTGCCGGGGCAGGCCTATGAGAGCGGCATGGCGTTTATCCAAAATTATTTCGGGCTGCCGCTCGCGCTCATCATCGTGTGCGCGGTGTTTTTGCCGATCTACCGGAAGCTCGGCGTTTACACAGCCTATGAGTATCTCGGGAAACGCTTCGACGCTAAGACGCGCCTGCTCGGCGCGGGAATCTTCCTGCTCCAACGCGGCGTGCAGGGCGGCATCACTATCTACGCGCCGGCGATTATTCTTTGTACGGTCTTTGGCTGGAGTTTGAATCTCACGATTATCTTTACCGGCCTACTCGTGATCATCTACACGGTGACGGGCGGAAGTGCGGCGGTGAATCTCACGCAAAAGTGGCAGATGCTCGTCATCATGGGCGGCATGTGCACGGCGGCGGTGGTGCTCTTCGTGCGCCTGCCGCCGGAGGCCACGCACATCGCCGGGGCGATGGGGAAACTGCAGGCGGTCGACTTCGATCTGAATCTCGACAAGCGCTACACGTTTTGGAGCGGAGTCTTTGGCGGGATATTTCTGATGCTGTCGTACTTCGGCACCGATCAATCGCAGGTGCAGCGCTACATCGGCGGCGCGGCGCTGCGCGAGGGGCGGCTCGGGCTGATGTTTAATGCGGTGCTAAAGATCCCGATGCAGTTCTGCATTATCATGCTCGGGGCGCTGCTGTTTGTCTTCTACCAGTTCCAGCCCAACACGCCGGTCTTCTTCAACCAAGCGGAGTGGCGGCGGCATCTCGATGGGCCGCAGGGCCCGGTGCTGCGCGCCATCGAGGCCAAGCACACGCAGCTGCACCTCGAGAAGCAGGAAAAGATCAAGGCCTGGACGCAGGCGCGCCAGAGTGGCGATGCGGCGGCGGAGAGCGCGGCCCGCGCTGAATTGGCCACCGCGCAAAAGGCGACCGAAGCGGTGCGCAAGGAGGCGCGCGACACGCTGCTCAAGGCCGATCCGCGCGCGAAGGTGAAGGATTCCGACTACGTCTTCATCACTTTCATCGTAAATCAACTACCGCATGGCGTGATCGGGCTGCTGATCGCGGCGATGTTTGCCTCGGCGCTGTCGTCGAAGGCGGGCGAGCTCAACGCCCTCGGCACGACGAGCACCATCGATCTGTGGCGTCAGCTCCGGCCGCAGGCGGTGCATGATGAGCGGCGCAATGTGCGGGCGGCGAAATGGTTCACGGCGTTCTGGGGGACCTTCGCGATCGGCTTTGCGCTCTTCGCGAGCTTCGCGGAAAATCTGATCGAGGCGCTCAACATCATCTCGTCGATTTTCTACCCCATCGTGCTCGGCCTCTTCATCGTCGCATTTTTCTTCAAGCGCGTGGGCGGCACGGCGGTATTTTCCGCGGCCCTCGTGGCGCTGGGCGTGATCGCGACGCTGTACTTCGTCGGGCAGGCCTATCCGCAGCACAATATCGGCTACCTCTGGTATAATCCCATCGGGTGCTTCGTTTGCGTGGTGGTGAGCCTCCTCCTCCAGCCTTTCTGCAAGGCGCCGCCGGCTGAACCGACGGGGCCGGCGCAACCGATGGCCGCCGCAGCGTAATGAACATGAGTACGAATCCGATCATTTGCTTCGGCCAGCAACCCTGCGGGTTTTTCCCGCGGCGTTTTCTTTACGCGAAATTTGTCACCGCGCGGAAGCTGCAGACGGAGATCGGCGGCGAGATCGTATTCTTTTGCCACGACAGCGATCACGATCCCCGCGAGACGCAGACGACGCTGCGCCATCGCAAGACCGATGAACCGCAGACAATCAATTTCACCTTTGAGAACAAATTGCAGCGCAAGTTTTCCCCGCTGAACTTGAAGCGCGTGCCGGCGGGCTGGCGCGACAATACCGCGCGCCAACTCGGCGCGTATGTGGCACCGGCGTGGATCGAGGCATTCAAGAGCGTGACGGCGACAAACCACGCGGATTTTTGCTTGGAGATGTACCGCCGCATGGGGCTGCTTGAGGGCATCCGCGTGGTGCGGTCGAGCGATCCGGCCGTGCGCACGGCGGCGTGCGAGATCGCGGAGTGTTTCGTCGATGTGCCGCATCAGGGAGAGATCGTTCGCGCGCGGCTGCTCGACGGGCAGTTGAAACTCCACGAGGGCGGCGACTCGTATACGATGCTGCCGATGATGGCGTACACCAAAGCGCAGGTGAGCCCGACGCGCGACTCGCGGCTGAAGTGGATGCAGTCGGTGCTGCACTGCACGCACTATGTGTCGGGAGCGGGCGAACAGGCTTACTTGAATAAAGCGGATGCCCCTGACATCGTCTTCGTAAACCGCGACCCCATCGACCGTGCCGACGAAGCCTACACCGACCCGCCCGCCTAAACCTACGCTGCTGCTGGCGTTTGGCGCCCACCCTGACGATATCGAGTTTGGCTGCGGCGGCGTGATCGCGCGCGAGACCCAGGCGGGGCACGCGGCACACTTCGTGGTGTGCTCGCGCGGCGAGGCCGGTACGCATGGGACGCCGGCGCTGCGCACGGCGGAGGCGAAAAAATCAGCCGCGCTGCTCGGGGCGACGCTGGAGTTTCTCGATCTCGGCGGCGATTCGCACATGGAGCACAAACTCGCGCATGTGCTGACCTTTGCCGCGATCATTCGCCGCATTCGCCCTCGCATCGTGCTCGCGCCGACGGTGGTGGAAAACCAACATCCGGATCACGTGACGGTCGGACGCATGGTGCGGGATGCCGCGCGCATCGCGCGCTACGGCGGCGTGGCGGAGCTCTTGAAGATCCAGCCGCACGCGATCGAGCAATTGATGTACTACGCCGTCACCGTGGAGGCGGAGCCGGCGGATCGCTCGGCGATGTTGATGGATGTGTCGGCACCGGCAGTGGTCTCGGCGTGGACGGCCTCGATGGAGGCGCATGCCTCGCAGGCGAAGACTCGGCGCTACGTAGGCCTGCATCTCGCGCGTGCGAAGATGCATGGCGTGCGCGGCGGGGCGGGGCACGCGATCCAACTTTTTCCCAACGATCCGCTCGTGTGCGATTCGCTCGCGACCTTGGGCCGCGGCGCGCGTCAGTTCTGACATGGCGTCGAAATCTCCGCTGAAGATCGGTATCACCTGTTATCCCTCCGTGGGGGGCAGCGGCATTTTGGCCTCAGCGCTGGGCGTGGAACTCGCGAAGCGCGGACACGAGGTGCACTTCATCAGCTACGGGCGGCCCGTGCGCCTGCCGGCGAATGCGCCACGGATATTTTTTCACCCCGTCGTGATCAATGACTACGGGCTCTTTAAGTATCCGGACTACACGCTACCGCTCTCGGTGAAGATGGCGGAGGTGAGCCGCGATCATGGGCTCGATATTCTCCATGTGCATTACGCGGTGCCGCATGCGACGGCGGCGATCCTCGCGCGCTCGATGCTGCCGCTGGGAAAAAAGCCGAAGGTCGTCACCACGCTGCACGGCACTGATACCACGCTCCTCGGGCGCGATGCGGGCTACGGCCCGGCCATCAGCCACGCCCTCGCGGCGTCGGATGCAGTGACGACGGTGTCGGAGTACTTGCGCGGGGAAACGGAGCGGCTGCTTGCGGTGACGCGGCCGATCGATGTGATCTATAATTTCTTCGAGCCGCGCAAACCGACGCGTACGCGCGCCGCGGTGCGGCGTGAGCTGGGCATCGGGCGCGAGGCGATGATTTTGCACGCTTCCAATCTGCGCGCGCCGAAGCGGATCGATTTGCTGCTGGAAGCGGCATCGCGGATTCAGCCCAAAGATTCGTTTAAGCTCGTGATTCTCGCGGGGGCCAATTTCGCACCCTTCGAGGACGACGTGCAGCGTCTCGGGCTCGGCGACCGCGTGATCGTGCGCGATGATGTCACCGTGATGGAGGACTATCTGCAGGCGGCGGATCTCTGCCTGATGACCTCAGAGTCGGAGAGCTTTTGCCTCACGATTCTCGAAGCGATGAACTTCGGCTGCCCGAGTGTCACGACGGCGGTCGGTGGCATTCCCGAAGTCGTCACGCCCGACACGGGGATGCTCGTGCCGTTTGGCGATGCGGATGGGCTCGCGCGCGCGGTGGAAGAAATGATCGCGCATCCGGCGAAGCGCCGCGCGATGGGCCGGGCGGCGCGCACGCGGGCGCGGGCGCTCTTCACCGCGGCGAAGATCGTGCCGCGGTATGAGGCGCTGTACCGGCGCGTATGCGCGAAATAGCGGGCGCACAGCACGCATCAATATGTCGCGGGTCGATTCTCGACATGGCTCCGCCTGCCGCCCAAGACTTTCGGCCTTACCCTTATGAAAACACGCATTGCTTTCGTACTCCTCGCGCTCGTCGGCCTCGTGGTCGCCCGGGCGGCAGAAAAAGACGCTGGTTGGACCAAGATGTTCAACGGCAAGGATCTCTCCGGTTGGAAATCGAACGAGGAGACGCCCGGCGTCTTCACGGTCACGCCCGAGGGTGAACTAAAGGTCAGCGGCGGTCGCGCGCATCTTTTCTACGGCGAGAAGGGCGATGCGGTTTTCAAGAATTTCGAGTTCAAGGCCAAGGTGAAGACCACCAAGGGCTCGAACTCCGGCATCTATATTCACACGGCCTTTCTCGAGAAGGGCTGGCCCTTTGCCGGTTATGAGTGCCAGGTGAACTCCACGCACACCGACATCAAGAAGACGGGTGGCCTCTACGCGGTGCAGGACGTGCTCAACAACGCGCCGAGCACCGATGACGTGTGGTTTGACTACTACATCAAGGTCGAGGGGAAGCACATCGTGATCAAGATCGACGGCAAGACGACGGTCGACTGGACCGAGCCCGCCGACTGGGATCCGAAGAAATCGCTCAAGAACATGGACGGCCGCAAGCTCAGCTCCGGCACCTTTGCGCTGCAGGGCCACGATCCGAAGAGCACGACGTACTACAAGGATATCTCGGTGCGGAAGCTGCCCTGAGGCGAGCGGCGTGTTAGTGCGAATGGCGCGAAGCGCGCCGAGGTGATTCAGATGGATTGCTTCGTCGCTTCGCTCCTCGCAATGACAAAGCTGGGTTTCGCTTCAGCAGTAAGTTGGATTACTAACCTTTGCGTGGCCGTTATGCGGTGCGCTTCACAACGCCGGTTCCATTACGGGGCCGGCGTTTTACATTCGCCGCGCTGAGCGGGGCAGCTTGTGATGGCGGCATGCGAGTCAGCCGTGTCGTCATCGTGATCAACAAGGGTAAGTCTCACGCCGGAAAGACGGCCGAGGCCTTGAAGTCCTTGCTGGACCAGCACGGCGTGAAGCAGGAGTGGTGCGAGGCGTTTCCACCGTCGTCGCGGTTGTTCCCCAAACTGAAGGATCTGCGGCAGACCGATGCGGACCTCATCATCGCGTGCGGCGGCGATGGCACCTTGCTGCAAGTCGCCCATCGCACGCGCGGGTCGGGCGTGCCGATCGTCGGCATCAATATCGGCTACCTCGGCTTCATTACCTCGGTGCCCGGGCAGAAGGTGAAGTCGGCGATGCGCCGCATCCTCGACGCCGATTACGTGATCAGCCGTCGCTCCGCCCTCGACATCGAGGTGGAAACGGACGGCCAGCGCGCCGACGGTTGGGCGCTCAACGACGTCGTGATCGCGCGCGGCGCGAATCCCCATCTCATCGCGCTCGACGCCCGCATCGGCGCGCGGCATCTCACAAAGTATCGTTGCGATGGACTCGTGGTGGCGACGCCCACGGGCTCGACGGCGTATTCGCTCTCGGCGGGCGGGCCAATCGTGAGCCCGGAGTGCAATGTGCTCACGATCACCCCGATTTGCCCGCATTCGCTGACGAATCGGCCCGTGGTGATCAGCGCGGCGGAAACGGTCGAGCTGCGACTGGCGCGCGGCTCAGGCGAAGGCACAGTGCAGGCCGACGGCATGGATATCTCGCAGGTCGCGTCGGACAGCGTGATGCGCGTGAAGACCTCGGCCGATACGGTGCCCATCGCGTTTTTGCCGGAGGTGAATCACTACGATATTCTCGGTGAGAAGCTGGGGTGGACGGGCGACGGTTTGAAAAACTGATTATGAGCACGTTGCTGTTCCCGGGGCGCCA
This sequence comes from Opitutaceae bacterium, assembly GCA_965227745.1. GTDB lineage: Bacteria > Verrucomicrobiota > Verrucomicrobiia > Opitutales > Opitutaceae > GAS368. The sequence continues at coordinate 5,222,645 of OZ245769.1, forward strand.
TCTCGTTAATACGCGCTTTCAGGCCGAGTATATGCGCGAGGTGATCGGGCAACGAGCAGAAGAGATCGCAGGGCTGGTGAAGGGACGGGCGGTGCCGGGCGGGCCGATCGATCGGGTGGTGTTTGCGATCACGTCGTCGAATCAGGAGAACTCGCGGTATAACCCGGTGCCATTTCATATCCGAGCGATCGGGGTGGATCGTTTCGCGCGCGAGGTGCAGGCGGCGGCGATGTTTACGTATCGGATTTTTGGGATTCCGCACTACGGGCACACGGACCATTTCTCAGCGTTTACGCTGAAGGAGATCGCCGGTCAGAGCGAAAACGAAGAGAGGCTTACGCCGGAGAACACGGTGGTGCTCTGCTCCACGCCCGAGGTGATCGCATTGTACCGCGAACTCGGCTTCTCCATTGCGCCCGCAGAGTTGTCGCGCGTGTCGCCACCCGCGCAGCCCGTCGAAATCGTCCGCGCCATCGGGCAGGGGCCGGGTGAGTGGACGGAGAATGAGTTTGTGTTACGCGAGCTAGCGGGAGCGACGCAATCGCTGCTGCGCGATTTTCCCGATGTACCGCGGCGCATGGCGCGCATCTATCGCGACCCGCTGACCAATCAGGACGGGAGCCTCACGGAAAAGCGGAACTACACGACTTACGCGCGTGGGATGAACGAAATCCTGCGGCTCAAGTATCTCGATATTCGCGAGGCGATCCGCCCGGGTCGCATCGTGGATGAAGGATGCGCGGATGGCGGCCTGCTCGCGGAGATCGCGCAGGATTTTCGCGACTCGGATTTATTCGGTATCGATCTTTCGGCGGAGTTTGCCGCGCGGTTTCAGGAGCGAAAGCGCTCCGGGGAATTCGGCGACGTCTACACCTGTTTCTACCTGCGCAATCTCCTCGACCCCATCTTCGAGCCGGCGTCGGTCGATACCACGATCTGTAATAGCACGCTCCACGAGCTGTGGAGCTATGCCGAGCAGGAGAAGACGGTGCGCGGCTATCTCGCGATGAAGTTTGCGCAGCTCCGGCCGGGCGGGCGGTTGATCATTCGCGATGTGGTGGGGCCGGAGGACGGCGAGCTCGAGGTGATGCTACTCGCGGAGCGCGGCAATGGGCATGAGCTGTCGGAGATGAGTGGCTCGGATGGAGCGAGTGATGTCGGGGATCGGTCGCCGGCTTGGTTGCAGGGGCTTTCGACGGAAAGCCGGTTTCGGCTCTTTGCGGAGGACTTTCTGGGCGATCTTCGGGCCAAGGGGCGGCGCGCGCCGGAAACCAAGGTGCGGTTCAAACCCGTGCCGGGCGGTTTTCGAGTTTCGCTGCGGACAGCGGCGGAGTTTCTTTCGAAGAAGGATTACACCGATAACTGGCGCTCGGAGATGAACGAGGAGTTCTGCTTCTGGAGTTTCTCCAAGTGGTGCGCGGTGCTGCGTGAGGTGGGCTTTCGGGTGTTGGAGGACAGTTCGCGCGCGTATACGAATCCGTGGATCGTGGAGAACCGCTATCGCGGGCACGTGCGGCTCGTGCGCGCGGATGCGCCGGAGAGCGAAGTGGCGTTTCCGCCGACCAATATGGTGCTCGTGGCGGAAAAGCCGCTGTTTTGACGGGAGGAGGACGGAGCGGGCGGTGGAGTGGCGTTTTTCTTTTGCCGCGGATGGCGCAGATGGGCGCGGATATTATTTAGTGGTAGTTCGCTTTCAAACTTTTAGCGAGTAGCACGATAATCACGTCCGTCCGTACTCTGCTGGCGTCGTCAAGCGACGCCCCTACACCGGCTTCTATCATCTCATTTATTATTCCAAATCGGCCTTCAGGAAGGCTGGCGGCACGTGGTCGGTGAGCCATACGCCGTTGGCTGAAATGAAGAAGGTGTGGCCGGTGCGGTGCATCGCGCCGGCAGCGACGACGAGTACGACGGGGCGGCCATGACGTCGGCCGACCTCGATCGCCACGCGACGATCGGCGGAGAGATGAACGTGGTGTCGCTGGGCCTTGCGCAAGCCCTCGCGCTGAATCGAATCGATGAAGCGATCCGCCGTGCCGTGGTATAAGAGCTCGGGTGGTGGCGTGGCCGTGTAGGCCAACTCGACCTCGACGGAGTGGCCTTGATTGGCGCGAATACGTCGGCCGTCTTCGCTGAAGGCGAAGCGCTTTTTGTCGTTTTCCGCGACGACACGCTCAAGGTCCTGACGGGAAAAAGGCCGGCCCGCCTCGGCGCAACCGCGCAGGAGCGCATCGACTTCGACCCAGCCGGCGGTATCGAGGGTGAGACCGGCCTTGGCCGGTTCGTGACGGAGGACGAGGCTGAGGAATTTACTGATGCGAGTGAGAGTGTGGGGACTGGACATGATGGAATAGAGACGGCGCGCTTTTGCACCGGTGTTACTTTGCCCCGAAGCTTTCCTGAAACGCGCCGAGAACTGCTCGAGCGGGTGTGCGGTCGTAGATGGCAAACACCACTTCGCTAAATATGCCGGCAAAACGTCCGTTGCCGAGCAGGAGTTCCGCAAAATTGGCCGCGACGAGGGCAGGGTCGTTGCGAAACACGCCGCAGCCCCACGCGCCGAGGATGAGGCAGTCGATGTTTTCGGCGGCTGCGATTGCCAGTACCATGTCCATCCGGCGGCGTAGGGTGGGAGCGATGAGGGCGATGTCACCAGGCTGATTGTCGTGTACCGCGCCGGCATTGGGCGCGGGGGCGGTGATCACAGAGCACAGGGCGGGGGAGGAAAGGAGCGTGCCGTCGTCAGCACGGAAGAAGGGTACAAGGGGCGAGTAGATCGCTAGATCGAGGTAGAGGGCTGAGCGATGCGCACGGTTTTGCTCATAATAGGACGGTTGCATGAGCAGGCAGGGGTAGAGCGCCGAGGATCTAGCCAGCGCTTCCTCCTGGGCCTGCGCGCCACCGAGAAAACCGCCGCCGGGATTGCGCGCCGAGGCGAAGTTGAGCGCGGCCAGCGAACCGCCGGGCCTGGCGAGGCGCGCGATGGCTTCGCAAGTGGTCTCGGCCATGACGCTGAACTTGGTCGCGTGCCGGGCGGCGGGCAGGGCGCGCTCCGCGACGTCGAGTTCGTAGAGGCGCGAGCCGGCCTTGGCCGCAGCGACGGAATCGGTGAGCGAGACAGCCTGGCCGTGGGCGGCAGTATACCCACCTTGGGCGATGACGCGGAGTGTTTCTTCGGCGAGAGCAGCGCGGTGATTGCGGCTCATAGAATGTCCTTTCGAAGTTTTTCCCGGAGCTCGACCAGCAGGTGGCCGAGGCGGTTTTGGCCATTTCCGTCCCGGCCATCGCCCCAATAGGAATCTCTTGGCGTGTGTTCAACAAGTGGAGCGTCGCCCGTCGAGAGCAGAAGCTCGCGCAGCGTTCCATTCTGCGTAAATTTCGCGTAGAGTGCTTCCCTCATCACGTCCTCTTTCACGAGATCCCACCGCGGGCGCAGGGGGCGCTTGCGATCACGGCCCATGCGGGCGGCGATCATGGGTGATTTGATCAGCCGGATTTCCTCCTCGTGCGGCGTGTCGGGAAATTTTTGCGCCTGAAAATAATGTTCGGCGGTGGGCCAGACCCGGTCTTTTAGACGGAAGGGATGCGGCGAGAAATTGGAGAACTCACCGTAGCGTTCGGAAACGCGATAGAAGAGAATCGGGGTCATCGCGGTGTGTGGGTATCATTGTTATACGGCCGGAGTGACGGCTTCCGCGGTCACAGGCTCGTAGGTTTTTAGAAAAATATCGGCGCGGCAGGCGTAGTGTTCGCCGACGATGCCGCGGATGATGTAGTCGCCGGGGTGGACGAGCATCCAGCCTTCGAGGGTCTTGATGGCGCCGACGAGGAGCGGGGTGCGCTCGGCGGCGGTGGGGCCGATCTCGTGGCCGTTTTCGATAAGCGGGATATTATCAGGGACGGGATGATTGACGGCGGGGTGATCGCCCGGGCGCCACCATGGGGTGGCTTCGATCACGACTTGTTTCTTGCGGTATTTTTGCGCGGGGGGAGCGCCGGCATGAGTGTGTGCCTTGGGAATGGTGGGAGGCAGAGCCGTTTCGCCGAGGAGGGCGGCGCTCGTGGTGATAAGCACGCCGGCGGCGCGCATCTCGTCGACAGCGCGGGTGGTGTCGCCGGGGCTGAGATTCACCCCGCGGCAGCCATCGAGGATGAGGTGCGTGGTGAAGCCTAGCCGCACGGCGTCGAGCGCGGTGGCCTTGACGCAATAATCCGTCGCGAGGCCGAGGAGGTAGACGTCGGTCACTCCCCGGTCGCGCAGGAAATCGCCGAGGCCCGTGGCCTTGCGGTGGCCGTTGTCGAAGAAGCCGCTGTAGCTGTCGATGGTGGCGTCGGTGCCCTTGGGGAACACCCGCGTGAGCCGAGTCGTGTCGAGCGCGGGCGCGAGGGCGGCGCCGACCGAATCCTGCACACAGTGGGTGGGCCAGAGCACCTGAGGCAGCCCGCCGAGCTGCGCCAGCTCACCGGGCTTTCGGCCGGGGTGGCGGGCGGCGAAGCTGCCGTGATCGGCCGGGTGCCAATCCTGCGTGGCGACGACGAGCTCGAAGGCGCGTTGCACGCGGTTGGCCACCGGGATCACTTCGTCACCGTGCGGCACCGCGAGCGCGCCGCCAGGGAGGAAGTCGTTTTGCAGATCGACCAGGATGAGGGTTTTCATGGGTGGAAAGAGTCGACGGAAAACTCAGAGTTCGAAATTGAAGCCGGCTTTTTTCAGGCGGCGGTAGGTGCTTTCGTCGAAGCGGTAGAGGCGGGCGGCGCGGTGGGCGACGTCTTGCTGGATTTCGTCGGTGTCGGCGAGGAGGCCCATGCTGAGGATTTTTTTGCGGAAGTTCCGCTTGTCCAACGGCTGCTCGAGGATGGTTTCGTAGAGGCGTTGGAGGTCCGAGAGGGGAAATTTTTCCGGCAGGAGTTCGAAGCCGATGGGCTCGTAGCGGATTTTTCCTTTCAGGCGGCGGAGGCCCATTTCGAGGATGTGCTCGTGGTCGAAGGCGAGCTTGGGGAGATCGGCGACGGGGAACCAAGCGACATTGCGCGCGTCGCTGGCGGCGCGGACGGCGTGGTCGGCGAGCTTCACGAGCGCGTAGTAGGCGACGCTGATGACGCGCTCGCGGGGGTCGCGCTTCGGCGCGCCGAAGGTGTAGAGCTGCTCCAAGTAGAGGCGGGTGATGCCGGTCTCCTCCTCGAGCTCGCGGCGCACGGCGTCGTCGAGGCCTTCGTCGATATTGACGAAGCCGCCGGGCAGCGCCCAACGGAGCCGGTAGGGCTCCTGTTCGCGCTGGATGAGGAGGACCTTGAGGTCGGCCTCGTCGTAGCCGAACACGACGCCATCCACGGTGACAGCGGGATGGGGATATTTGTAGGTGAAGCTCATAGAGCGGAAGTGGTTTCTGAGATGACGTTCGTGTGATTGTGACACTAAGTAAAGCTCAAAGTGTTGTATGGACACTAAGTGGTTTGAGGGACTAAGTTTAACTGACGCGCCGTGCTAGCGGAGTTGGCTAAACAGCTTTCTCCGATTCACCGAGTTCGGTGGCGAAGCCCGACGAGAGGATCGGGAAGCGGCACCAGGTTTTCGGGTCGAGGTTTTCGTCGTCGAGGTGGAACGACGGGGCGTAGCGCTCGCGTTTCCACTGGTGGCGGCTCCAGAGGCGGAAGAAGCGGATGACCCAGAGGCGCAGCGTGGCGGCATCGTGCGACGGGAATTGAAGGCCGACGGTGACGAGGACCTCGGCGGGGCTCTGCTTGTCGCGGATGGCGGCGCGTTCGCAGGCGTCGAGAACGTCGTAGGGCATCAGGTCGTCTTCGTCGGTCTGCTTGCGCTCGCTGGGGCGGAGTTCGGCGGTGGGGGCCTGGACGTTGACGGCGGCGAGGGCGGGGAGGGGGCCGACGCCGGCGGGGCCGGTGCGCTCCAGCCAGACGAGCCAGCGGCGGAGGTAGGCCTTGTCGATGCCGGCGATGGGGCTGAGGCCGCCGCTGGTGTCGCCGTCCATGGTGGCGTAGCCGACCGCGGCTTCCGAGCGATTGCTGGTCGAGAGGAGGAGGGCGTTGCGGATATTGGCGATCATCCAGACGCCGGGCGAGCGGACGCGGGCCTGGATGTTTTGCAGGGCGATGTCGTCGCGCTGCCAGTCGAGCGGGCGGCCGAGGGCTTGCGAGACCATGGTGGTGTAGCCGACGACGAGGGCATCGACGTCGAACTCCATGAACTCCGCGCCCACGGCACCCGCGACGGTGCGGGCGGCTTCGCGCGTGGTGGTCGAGCTGTTGCGGGTGGCTTGGTAGACACAAGTGAGCAGGCGGTGGACGAGGGTCTCGGGCGTGAGGTCGCCGGCCGGGAGGGTAAGGTACGCGAGCTTCGCGCGCAGGCCGTCGAGGCCGAGCTCGCTGAGGGCGAGCTTCACGGCGAGCGCGACGAGGACGGTGACGGCGGCCGAATCGGCGCCGCCGCTGAGTGAGACGACGAAGCCGCCCGAGCGGCTCTTGCGCAGGTAGTCGAAGAGGGCGAGGGCCTCGGCGCGGGCGAACTCCTCGGCCTTGATCTCGGCGCTGGTTTCCCACGCGGGCACAACGGGCGCGCTGCGCTCGATGGCGACGGTGGGCACGGTGAAGGCGACGCGGACGCAGCCCTCGTTGGCCTGCGCGATATCGGGCGCGTAGCTCGAAGTGCGGGCGCGGTTGAGATGGGCGTCGTCGAGATCGATGACGGCCGTGGTGACGACGCAGTCGCGGAACGAGAAGCGCGGGCCGGTCGCGACGAGGCGGCCGCCGGCGGCGATGAGCGCGCCACCGTCATAGATGGCGCGTCCGGCCTCGTTGCCGAGGAGATTGGCGTAGACGTAGCCGACGCCGAAGCCGCGCGAGCCCTCGAGCACGAAGCGTTTGCGCACCTCGATCTTGCCGAAGGCGAAGTGGCTGGCGCTGGGATTGAGGATGAGATCGACGGCCTTGAGCGCGAGCGCTGCGCCGGGGCGGTTGGCCACCCAGGCGTCTTCGCAAATCTCGAAGCCGATGCGCACGCCGCCGACATCGAAGAAGATATCGCCGAAGGGATACGTGACACCGTCGACCTCGAGGTCTTGATGGAGGCCGGTGGGCCACGGCTTGAACCAGCGGGGCTCGTAGTGGATGCCATCGCCGGCGAGGAAACGCTTGGCGACGAAGCCGGCGACGCGGCCATCAACGACGAGCGCGACGGTGTTGAAGACGGTGTTACGAAACATCACGGGCAGGCCCACGGCCACGACGAGGCCGTGGGTCTGCGGGACGATATCGCGGAGCAAGATCTCCCACGCGGTGCGGTGGACGAAGGGCGCGTGGAAGGCGTCTTCGCAGCCGTAGCCGGTGATGCAGAGTTCGGGCAGGCAGACGACGCTCGCACCGGCGGCGCGGGCCTCGGCGAGGGCGGCGAGGATGTTGCGGACGTTGCCGGGCCAATCCAGCGGGATTTGGTTGAGCACGGCGGCGGCGACTTTGAGGGGGTGCACGGGAGGGTGGCGGGAAGTTTAGTCGGAGTGTAGCTCAAGGGACGGCGGTTGGAAACCGCCGCTCCGTTATTGGCGATTTGGAGTTGAGCGTGAAAGGGGGGAGGTCCTGATGCGCCAGTCGAAGACCGGTGGTACCTCAGGCGGCGGCGGGGCGGTTTTTGAAGATGAGGCGAGTCTTCAGTTCGAAGAGGCTGGGCTCGAGTCCGACGGGGTACTCGTGGGGGTTGAGGAGGCGTTTGGTGCCGGCGTAGAGTTGGGCGAGCTGGCGCTGGGCGCGGGCGCGGATCTCGATGAGCGGCGGCTCATCGTAGATGAGAATGCCGTTTTGGAAAATCGGCACGAGCAGGTCCTCGGTGGTGGCGTCGGCGGGGATGGCTTTGCGGCGCATGCTGTTGTTGGGATCGATCAAGATGCGGCTGCTGGCGGGTGGGGCGTAGATATTGTAGATCATGTCGCCGATGAATTCGCCGTCCTTGGTGTAGCGGCGCACTTGCTGGATACCGGGGGTCGAGACCTTGATGGCTTGCTCCGAGAGTTTCACCTTGTAGTCCCACGCGCCGCCGGCTTCGCGGATCGCGGCGAGTTTATAGACGCCGCCAAGGGCGGGCTGGTCGAAGGCGGTGACGAGGCGCGTGCCGACGCCCCAGAGGCCGATCTTGGCACCCTGCTGCTTGAGGCTCGCGATGATGTGCTCGTCGAGATCGTTGCTCGCGACGATGACGGCTTTTTCGAAACCGGCGGCGTCGAGCAGGCGGCGCGCCTCGATGCTGAGGTAGGCGAGGTCGCCCGAGTCGAGGCGAATGCCGACCATCTCGTGGCCTTGCGTGCGGAGCCACTGGCCGGTCTCGATGGCGCGCTTGACGCCCTCAATGGTGTCGTAGGTGTCGACGAGGAAGACGCAGTTGTTGGGCATCGCGGCGGCGTAGGCGCGGAAGGCGGCGGGCTCGTCGTCGAACGACATCACCCAGCTGTGCGCGTGCGTGCCCTTGACTGGGATGCCGAAGAGCTGGCCAGCCAGGACATTCGAGGTCGCGGCGACGCCGCCGATGTAAGCGGCCCGCGTCGCGGCGAGCGCACCATCGACTCCCTGGGCGCGACGGAGGCCGAACTCGAGGACAGGCTCGCCCTGCGCGGCGAGGCAGATGCGCGCGGCCTTGGTGGCGATGAGCGTTTGGAAATTGATGAAGTTGAGCAGGGCGGTTTCGACGAGTTGCGCTTGGAGGATCGGGCCGCGGATGCGGAGCAGTGGCTCATTCGGGAAGACGAGCGTGCCCTCGGGGATCGCGTCGACATCGCAGGTGAACGCGAAGCCGCGCAAGTAATCAAGGAAGCCTGCTTCGAAGAGGGGCGCGCCGTCGTTGCCGGTGAGCGTGCCGAGGTAGTGGAGATCGGCGTCGGTGAAGCGCAGTTCCTTGAGCCACGCAATGGCATCGGCGAGGCCGGCGGCGATGGTGTAGCCGCTTTGGAATGGGGCCTTGCGGAAGAAGAGGTGAAACACGGCTTCCTTCTCGTGGGTGCCGGTCTTCCAGTAGCCGTACGCCATCGTGAGCTGGTAGAGATCGGTGAGGAGGGCCGAGCCGCGGTAGCGTTGGGGAAAAGGGGCGGTGGCCGCAGCGGGTGGAGGAGGAGTGTCAGGTGTCATGTTAGTGTTAAAAATACACTAACATGAGATGCGGTCAATTTTAATCGAGGAGGGCTTTCGCGGGAGGCGGCGGCGGGAAACCGCCCGTCCGGTGAGCGCTAACCGCTCGTCGGCGCTCGCCGATACGGACACGCGATCCCGCTCGCGATTACGAAACGAGGAGAGCAGGTTTTCGGTGATCGGAACTCCGTCTTCCGGGGCTCATGTAGGCAAAATTTCCCGATCCAGCCTCCCGAAGCAGCCAGTGGACGCCGTCCACCTCGATTTTTGCGATGGGGGCTCGGTGGCCGGAAACCGGCGCAAGCCACATAGGGCAAGACCCTACTACGGTCGGACTTGCGCGGGGGCGGGCGGCGCATATTTCTCAGGGCGTTACGTTTGGGTGACGAACGCCCCCTGCAACTATCACGACCTCCTAAACCCCCTGCTCCCATGGCTCGCGGCAAAGTAAAAGGTGAAGAATTGGCCCCTCCCACTGGATTCGTCGGCAAAGCCATTGCACGATTCCTCGATGCCACCGAGTGGTGTCTTGCGAAATTTTCGCGCGTCAAGGACCGGCCGGTCTTTACGCGTGAAGAGTTTCCGTGGGTGAAGGAAATCGAGGCGGACTTTCCGGCGATCCGGGCCGAGCTCGACCGCGTGATGTTGCGGCGCGACGAGCTGCCGAACTTTCAGGATATTTCGACGGATGTGAAAACCATCCAGACGGACAACAACTGGAAGACGTACGTATTTTGTGGATACGGGGTGTGGACGGATGAGAACTGCCGGCAGTGCCCGGCAACCGTGGCGGCGCTAAAGAAAATCCCCGGACTGAAGACGGGGTTCTTTTCCATTCTCGCGCCGCGGAAGCACATCCCGGCGCATCGCGGGCCGTACAATGGCGTGCTGCGCCTGCATCTCGGCCTGATCGTGCCCGAGCCGCGCGAGCAGGTGCGCATCCGCGTGGACGACCAAATCTGCACATGGGAGGAGGGCAAGTGCCTGCTATTCGACGACAGCTACAATCATGAGGTGTGGAACGACACCGACGGCTGGCGCGTGGTGCTTTTCGTGGACTTCGTGCGGCCGGTGTGGTTTCCCTTTAACATTCTTAACTGGATCGTACTGCGCGCGGCGGTCTTCACACCGTTCATTCGCGAGGCGCAGGAGAATCAGTCGAAGTGGGAGAAGGATTTTTATAAGAAAGCGCAGGAGATTCGCGGGCGGTAAGACCGAGACAGTGGATGCCGAATATCGAATGACGAATTACGAAGCGCAGAGAGGCCGGGGCGAGGTTGGGCAAGTTGGTTCGGAGCGTGACATGCGATGGAGAGTGAGGAGAATGCGAGGGCGCTGAGTTTTGGCGCGGGCACGCATTCCCCGGCTGCCTTTGTTTTACCCCAACCCTCAAGACAACTAATCCGATGAAAACCCCGTTTGCTTTCTCCCTCGCATTGCTGGCTGTTGCCGTTGTTTCGCCCTCCGCCATAGCCCAAGGGGGCAAGCCCGACGCGGAGGGCTACATTCGCAACTGGCTCGTGCTCGCGCCACTTTCGATCGGCGATAGCGCGGGCTCAGACGAAATCGACAAGAAGCAGTTTGCCGAGGAGGCGGAGCCTACGGCGAAAGAAGGCGCGGTGCAGAAAGTCGGCGGCCAGGAGCTGACCTGGAAGAAGGTCGAGGCGAAGGCGTTTTACATCGACTTCAAGGAACTGAATCCCAGCCAGAGCGAGCATGTGGTGGGCTGGGCTGTGGCCTACATCGTAGCCGATGCCGAGAAGACGAATCTCACGCTGAAGATGAACAGCAACGATCAGGGTAAGGTGTACCTGAACGGCAAGGAACTGATCAAATTTACGGACACGCGCACGCTGGAGAAGGAGGCCGAGGATACGGCGATCGAGGTGACGCTGAAAAAAGGCGTTAACGTGCTCGTCCTGAAAGTCGTGAACGAAGAGAATAACTGGCAGGGGAGCGTGCGTTTCCTCGATCAGTTCGGCAAGCCGGTGGTCGATGTGAAAGTGGAGACGAAAAAGTAAGTCGCCGGCTAGGGGCGACTTAAGGGGCAAGGGCTTTCTTGGGGGGCGAGGCGACGTCGCGCGCCTTGAGTAGTTTTGCTCCTGCGACACTGAGAGGGAAACTCGGTAGATTGGGCCATGAAATCATGGACGATCACCCAACGCATCAGTGCGATTGTCGTGCTGTTTAGCGTCACCCTAGCTTCCTTTGGTTGGTTTGCGGCCCGCACCCGGGCTCGCGTACAAATCGGCGGTCCCCTGTATCGAGAGATTACGCTCAGCAAAGACCTCGTGGCGGACATTTTGCCGCCGCCCGCTTACATCATGGAGGCGTATCTGCTCACCTTCGAAGTGGCCAACTCGCCGGATGCGGCCGAGCGTGAACGGTTGCTCAAGCAACTCGACGAAGCGGAAAAGTCCTTCGTCACGCGCATGAAGTTCTGGAGCGGCGCCCTGCCGAATTCGCCGATGAAAACAACCCTCGTCGAAGCGGCGGCCCGCCCCGGGGAAGCGTTTTTTAATTTGGTGCACAGTGAGTTTTTGCCCGCTGTGACCGCAGGAAAGTTCGAGGTAGCCCGAGCCCTCGCCAATGGGCGCCTCAGGGAGCAGTACGCGATCCACCGCCAGCACATCGATGAAGTGGTGGTACTCGCGAATCGTGCCGCCAAAGATAACGAGGAGCTGGCAGCGGCCGCGGTGTGGCGTAGCACCCTATGGGAAACGGTGCTCTGCGCGAGCGGACTTTGTTTGGGCGTGGGACTGAGCGTGATGATGGTTCGGCAACTGGTGCGCCGGCTGCGGATCATGGCAGGGGATCTCGATCGCGGAGCGGAGCAGAATGCCTCGTCGTCGGCGCAGGTCTCGGCGGCGGGCCAGCTGCTGGCCGACGGCGCGAGCCAGCAAGCGGCGAGCTTGGAGGAGACGAGCTCGTCGTTGGAAGAGCTCGCGGCCAGTGCCAAGGGCAATTGCGATGCGGCCGATCGTGCCAAGGCCCTGGCGGCGGAGGCCAAGCAAGCGGCCGACCAGAGCGCGCACGATCTGCGTGAAATGTCGGCGGCGATGCAGAAAATTAAAACCTCCAGTGACGATGTGGCGAAAATCGTGCGGACCATCGACGAGATCGCTTTTCAGACCAACCTCCTCGCGCTGAATGCGGCGGTCGAGGCTGCCCGGGCGGGTGAGGCGGGTCGCGGATTTGCCGTGGTGGCCGACGAAGTGCGAGCACTGGCGCTGCGCAGTGCGCAGGCGTCGAAGGAGACAGCGTCCCGAATCGAGATGGCGCTCGAAACCACCAGCCAAGGTGTGGTGCTCACGGGCCGAGTCGCGGCCGGTTTGGAAGTGATCACGCTCAAAGCGCGGGAAGTGGATCGTCTCGTCGCGGAAGTGGCCACGGCGAGCCAAGAGCAACGTACGAGCGTACAGCAGATCAATCAGGCCGTGGCAGCCATGGATAAAGTGGTGCAGGCCAATGCCGCTGCGGCGGAAGAAGGAGCTTCGGCCGCGGAGGAGCTTAGCCAGCTCGCAGTCGGGCTCACCGAGACCGTCGCCGGCATTCATGAGTTGGTGGACAAGCGAGGAGGACCGGCAGCGAAGGGTGACGGGCCAAATGATGCGATCGTTTTTAGAAACTCGCGGCCTCAGATGAAACCTCGTGGTCGCCTGCACGCTCACTTGCTGGCGGCGTGATGGGCGCGATTCGCGCGGGGGCAGCGCATCAGCATAGGAAATTTTTAAGAAAAAAGAGCGGCGGGCCGAAGCCCGCCGCTCTTCCTCTGTTACTCTTTCAACGCTACGGATCGAACACCGACGAGCGGTGCAAAAATTAACCTAGAAGCGCCAGCCGGCACCGAAAGAGAGCAGCCAGGGATTTAGCTTGGCCGTGGTCAGGCGAGCACCGCCTTTCACGGACACGTCACTCCCTAGGGTCACGTACTTCGCGTCGAGGTTGAGGGCCCAGTTACCGCTCAACTTGAAGTTGCACCCCGCTTGGGCGGCGACGCCCACGCTCCCGTTTTCGAGGGCCAGCGGCACGCCGGCGACCTTTAAGTCGGCATCGTAGATGAGGGTATAGTTGAGACCTGCGCCGACATAGGGTTGCACGGTCGCACCGGGGGCGAATTGGTACTGCGCGGTCAGCGTGGGGGGCAGATGTTTAAAGGTGCCGAGCTTGCCCACGCCAGCGAGAGTGACCTCTTGAGTCTGCGGAACGGTTAGGACCAACTCCGTGGAAATTTGCGGAGTGAACGCATAGGAGAAGTCGAGTTCCGGAATCCATTTGCTGTTCACGTGAACGGCGTTGGCGCCGAAGTTGATGCCGAGCGCGCTGAAGGCGTCGGAGCGGTTGGCCATGTCCAAATAAGTGCTGCGGACGCGAACGGTCCATGGGCCGTCTGGTGCGGCGGTGAGGTGGCTGGCAGCCAGGGTGAGGGCAGCTAGGACTGCAGTGGCGATGAGACGTGGTTTCATAGGTATGAGGGTTTGCGGGCTCACTGTAGCCGCGTGTGCCCACGGTGACTCCGCGCTTGTTGGCCGACACGACGCGCGTATTGCAGATTTTAAAAACTTCGTTTCGCCCGCGTCGTTGCGGCGGCTGCGGCAGACACTTTGCGGTCTCGCAAAAAGCGCGCGGGCTTGGCCAACGTGTGCGGAGAAGGCTAGGACCGGCTGCGTTAGAGTGGCGCGGTGAAAACAATTCTAGCACCGATTGATTTTTCGGATGTCACCGAGGCGGTGGTGGCGGAAACGGCGCGGCTGGCGCTGGCGATGAAGGCGCGGGTGGTATTGTTCAACGCCGTGCAGCCGCCGGCCATTCTCTCGGAATACGCGGGGCTGATCGACAATATCGCGGACATCATGTCCGTGAGTGAGCGCGCCGCGCAGCAGAAGCTTGCGAAGCTGGCGGAGAAACTTCGCCGCCAGTCCATCACGGTGAAGGAAATTTTGGAGGTAGGTGAACCGACGGCGCTGATCGTTCGCCAAGCGGCCAAGTGTGCGGCTGACTACATTATCCTCGGTTCCCATGGGCACACCGCGCTGTTTGACCTGTTGGTGGGAAGCACGGCGCACAGCGTGCTGATCCGGTCCACTTGCCCAGTCGTGGTGGTGCCATCACCGACTCGACCGGTTCGCGGTTAGGAAATAGCTGAAGGGTAGCGGGGCACGAGAATGCGCCCCGATCACGGCTTGTCGGTGGGAAGCGTCCGGTTGCGTCGCTCGTCGGCGGGGCACTTACAGGTCGGCAGTAGATCGAACAAACTGAGTAGCTGGTTTTCGTCGAGGCGCTCGAAAACGTCTTGGCGCGTGCTGTGACTAACACCGCTCAAATGCCGAAACGGGCACGTCGCCTTATGGGGGCCCAGCGGGCAGTTATAAGTGAGATCGAGGAGCGTACTGCGTATCGTCGCCAAGCGGGCGTCGGCTTGGTTTGAAGACGTGGGCTGGGGCATCGGGCATTTTACCCGGGGTGGATTTATTTTCTCCGCGTTTTTTGGGATTCCCTGCGCGTTTTTTGCTATTCGTGGGAGTTTTTGGGAGCTGTGGTTCTAAATGCGGCCCGCATCCCACCCGTCACCAGCAGCAGCGTGAGGAGCGAATTAATCGGCATGAGCGCGGCGGCGACGAGGGGATTCATTTTTCCTGCGACCGCTAGACCCACCGCGAGGAGATTGTAGGCGACCGAAAATACGAGGATCACGGTCTGCGTGCGCCGCCGAATGCGATCGACTTCAAACAGGGCGCGAATGCCAGCGATGCCTTTGCCCAGATAGTAAAAATCGGCCTTTTGCTCGAGTACGCCGCGATGGATGACTGGAGTGCCGCGGCATAACGCCTCGTCGAAGGCGAGGCTGTCATTGGCGCCATCGCCCAGCATGAGCACCTCATTTTGCCCGTGATTCTGGATCCAGCGCGCTTTCTCCTCAGGGGTGAGTTGGCCGAGAGCATTGCCGGGGCGGAGGCCGAGATCGCGCGCGAGGGCCTGGACCTTTTCGACGCTGTCCCCGCTGAGGATGAAGGCGGTGCGTCCCTCGTGCTGGAGCGCTTGGATCTCGGCGCTCGCGTCCGGGCGGACGGCATCTCGAAAGTGGAAACGGGCGAGTTCGACGCCGCGATGGGCGAAAACGGTTCCGTCTCCGTACCCCTGAGCGCGCCAGCCCACCAGCCCTCGCATTCGACGCCTAGGCCGATGAACTCTTGCACATCACCGGCCATGGGCTCGACGGGTCCGACGCCGAGAATGTTTTCCAGCAAGCACTGACTGATGGGGTGGGCGTTGTCGCGCACCAGCGTGAAGAGTGCGGAACGGGCCTCGCGACTCAGCGCCGTGAGTGCTTCGGGGTTCTTCAGGACCGGGGCTTCGAGGGTCAGCGTGCCGGTTTTATCGAAGGCGATTTTACGCACTCGGTTCAGCCGATTCCAGAGGCTGCCCTCGCGCACGAAGACGCCGCGACGTCGCAGAGCCACGACGGCCATTTCATCTGCGAGCGGAAAGGCCAGCGCGATCGCGCAGGGGCACGACACCACGAGGACCGCCGTCACGACCGCACCCGTGCGGACGGCGTCGGCCGTCGCGAGCCACCAGGCGGTGCCGGCCACGGTGGCGATCACCAAAATACCAATGAGGTAGCCGCGCACGATGCGTTCCAGCAACACGTGACGGGCGTCGGCGCGCTCGGGGTTGGCCAGCAATTTGGCGAGGAGTGACTCGGGCCAACTCTGGAGCGTATCCAGCGTCAGGGCGTGGTGGCCCACGTGTTGGGCGCCGCCGGGGATGCGTTGTCCCTGTTGATAGATCCGCGCCTCGGCTTCGCCGTTGATCGACGCGAGGGAGAAAAGTCCGCTGAGCGACGTAAGCCGGCTCTCCACGGGGAGAGTTTGGCCCGGGGCGAGTAGAATACTGCGCCCGGCCTTGAGTTGTTCGGGCGCGATCTCGCCGCCCTCGGCGAGCCGGAGCCGCTGGGGCTTGGGCTGATTGCGTAAAAGGCGGAGGCGGTTGCGCTCGACGGCCGCCACCTGTGCCCAGCGTCCCACGAGCATCAGGAGGATAAACGTGGAGACGAAATCGAAGTAGACGTACTTTTCTTCCCCGGCGAACCAGCCGTAAAGCGACCCCACATAGGCACCGATGATTCCGAGGGAGATGGGCAGATCGATATGCATCGCGCCCTCGCGGACGGCATGGGCCGCGCGGCTGATGAAATAGGTGCCACCGACCAAGAAGCTCAGGGTGCCAAAGGCGAGCGAGAGAATGCCGAACAACCCCGCCCATTCGTAATTCCGATCCATGCCGAAGTACACCGGCAGGGAAAATAGCATGACATTCATCGCGAACGCCGCGCACAGCCCGATGCGCTTTACCAATCCGCGACTCTCCGGCTCGGCCACCGTTTCCCCGGCCGGTCCCACCAGATAGCCGAGGGCCTGCAAGCGCCGCGCAAACTCCGCCGCATCGAATTCACCCGCGATCCAGCGCAGGCGCATGGTGCCGTACTGGGCGTTTACATTAATATCGCGGGCGCCGGCCTGCTGTTGGAAAACATGCTCGATCAGCCACACGCAGCCGGCGCAAGAGATGCCCTGGACATCGAGACTGAGTTCGGGGGCCTTCGTCGGCGTGGTCTCACCTTCGCGTTGGGCGGCGGTGAGCCAAGCGTAGTCCCGCGGTTGAAAGACCGCCGCATCGGCCGGTGAGGTCACCTCGTCTTTGATGCGGTAGTAGCCCTCGAGCCCCATTTCGTGGACGAGGCGGAAGACGTAACTGCAGCCCGAGCAGCAAAAGCCGCTGGCGCGAGCGCGCTCATCGGGCAGGGCCGCACCGCAGTGCCGGCAACTCCGCGCGGAGGGCGCGGGGGCGGCGGGAGTTTCTAATAGGACAGTGCTCATCTTAGAAGCAGACGAAGGTGGTGGGATCAGGACCCGGGAAGCCCAAGGTAGCACGCAGGCGCCAGCCGATCGCCAGTGCGCAGGTGAACGCGAGCGCTACCCGCGTCCGGGCCAGCCATAGCGGGGAGACCTTGCGGCGCACCCATTGGAATTGTGATTGCGCCAGCCACAGCAGGGGCACCGTGCCCAACCCGAAGGCCAGCATGAATTCGACTCCGCGCACTGCTGAGCCCGACAGCAGCGCGACCGTAACCAGCAGGTAGAGCGGACCGCAGGGAAGCAATGGCGTGGCCAGACCAAGCGCGGCTGCGGCCTGCACGTGCGAGCGACCGCGCAGCCAACTCTGCAGTTTCCACGTCGCGCGGGTGAGCGCCGCGAGGCGGGGAATATACCGGTCCCAGCGCAGACCGAGCGCGATGAAGAACACCACGAGCAGCCATGGCATCCACTTCAGTGCTGACGTGGAGATCCAAGAAAGAGGAGTCTGGCCGAGACCGCCCGCCAATGCCCCGAGGACCGCGTAGCCGGTTAGTCGGGACACATGGTACACCGTGCTCACAGTCTGCGGGTCGGAGCGATCACCTCGCACCGGCATGAGCGAACAAGCGAGCGGGCCGCACATGGCGGCGCAGTGCAGGCTCGTCACCAAGCCGGCCAAGAAGGCCGCAGACGTCGAATTGATCGCGACGAGTTGCATCGGTCAACGAGTCGTGGCGAGTGGGACCTCTTGGACTTTGTGATGCGACGCGACGGTGATCCACGCGCCCCACGCGAGGGCTTGGAGCACGCACGCGACGACAAACCACCACCAGAGGCGCGAGGGCTTTGCGGCGGGCGTGCTCATTTGGTGGCCTCCGATTCGCGCAGCAGGCGCGCTTCCGGCCCGAGAAATTCCACTTCGCGGGCGAGGGTAAAGGTGCCGGCTGCATCGCCGACTTTGACTTTGAAATGATAGGGGCCGGTGTAATCGCGGCGCGCCTGCTGAAGGATGAGCGGCTGCACGGCCTCCCCGAGCGCCGGGACCACGAGCGGCTCCGCGAGACCGACAAACCATGTGCCCTTGGGCAGGCCGTCGACGACGAGCTTGAACGTGGCCGGGGTGTTACGCTTGTTCACCACGCGGACCATGAATTGGTTGCGCACGGTGGCGTCGTCGACGATGTACGGGGCGCCGGTGATGCGCGTGACGCCGAAGTTGGCGGGCCTGACGGTCGACAGTGCCCACGTGGCCACACTCATGCCGACGAGCAGGAGAGCGAAATAGAGCAAGGTGCGCGGACGCACCCAGCGCGTGCGACCGCCATTGAACGATTGCTGGGAATCGTAGCGGATCAATCCGCGCGGCCGATGCAGGCGATCCATCACATTGTCACAGGCGTCGATGCACGCGGTGCATCCGATGCACTCCATCTGCAAGCCCTGTCGAATGTCGATGCCCGTCGGGCAAACTTGGACGCAGCGATTGCACGCGACGCAGTCGCCGGCCGGCGCCTCCGCATGCTTCACTCCGCGCGGTTCGCCCCGCGTCGCGTCGTAGCCGATGACCAGCGAGTGGTCGTCGATCAATGCCGACTGAATGCGCCCATAAGGGCAGATGACGATGCAGAGCTGTTCCCGAAACCAGGCGAAGTTGAAATAGATCACACCGGTGGCGACGAACATGAAGGCAAACGTGCTCCAGTGCTCGGTGGGCGCCTCCTGCATCATCGACCACACTTCCGGGATCGAGACGAAGTACGCCAAAAACAGATGCGTGATGACCGCCGAGACGAGAATGTACAGGCCGTGTTTGACGATGCGCCGGGCGGCTTTGCTGGCGCCCAGGGGCGCGGCATCCAAGGCGCGGCGCTTCACCGCGTCGCCATCGATCCACCGCTCGATCTGTCGGTACACGTGGTCAAGAAAAACGGTCTGCGGGCAGGCCCAACCACACCACACGCGACCGAGGAGCGAAGTGATGAAGAACAGCGAAAACCCCAAGCCGGTGATCAGGAAAAACAGGAGCCAGAGGTCCTGCGCCGCGAGCGTGATCCCAAACAAGTGAAACCGCCGCTCGGCGATATCGAGAAAGACCGCCGGGTAGCCGTTGATCTTGATCCACGGCAGCGACAGGTAGAACGCGATAAGCGCGAAGGCGGAGACCTTGCGGGCCCGGGCGAATCGGCCGTGCGCCTCGCTGGGAAAGAGAAAGGCGCGGGAACCGTCTTCGCGGATCGTGGTGACGGATTCGCGGCGCGGTGGCTCGGTAGTGGGTGCGGCCATAGCGGAAGAGGCGGGCGCGCAGGGGTGGCGCGCCGGCTTTTATTGTGAGACGACTTTCTGGGTATCGACGACGATCGGTTCGCCTTCGTGGTGCTTGCTGTAGATGTACGCGGTGAGCTCCGTGATCTTTTTCGATCCCAGGACGGGGCCCCATGCCGGCATGCCCTTGGTGAGTACGCCCTTCGTAATCGTTTCGAGCACTTCCGTCGGCTTGCCGCCGTGAATCCACGCGGTGTCGGTCAAGTCCGGGCCGATGGCGGCGGGGCTTTCGGATTTACCGCGGAGGCTGGCGAGGTGACAGGCGGCGCAATTCGCGGCGAAGGTCGCCTTACCTGCTTCGACAAACGTGGCGTTCTGGCTCATGGTCCACAGGGTGGCGTCGTCGACTTTGGCAACGGAGAGCCGGTCCGCTTGAATTTTCTGCAAGGCGGTCTCGACCACTTGCGTGTTGGTCTCTCCGTAATGCAGCCACTCGTAGTAGGACCAGTAGCCCAGCCAAAAGACGATGGTGATATACAGCGTATACAGCCACCAATTGGGCAGGCGTTTATCGTATTCCTGAATGCCGTCGAAGACGTGCGGACGGATCGGATCTTCAGGAGGGGTGGATTTCGGATTCATGGCGGGCGCTGGGAGTGGCGATGTCGAAGGGAAGATTTTCGAAGCGGGTGACCTGGGGACGCTTCATGCGCAAGGCGCGCCACGCGAAGGTGACGTAGATCAGCGAGGCGGTGATGAAGGCCACGATGGTGAACAACGCGGCGGACTCTTCGAAGATGAGGCGACGAAACATGGAGAGGAGGGAGGGGAGGTTAGTCGTGAGTGATGGCGAGGGCCGGGCCCTTGGCCTTGGGGGCGAGGGATTCCGATTTGCCCAGCACCTGGAGGTAGGCGATGACCGCCACGATTTCCTTTTCGGGAGCGACGTAGGCGCCCGCGGTCTTCAGGTCGGCAGCGATGCCTTTGGCCTGCTCGGTCACGCGGGAGTCGATCTGCTCGGGCGTCCAGTTGGGATAGGGGACACCGAGGGTGCGCTGGACGGAAATCTTGGAAGGCAGCGCGGCGACATCCGTCGCGTTGGTCAGCAACCAAGGATAGGTTGGCATGTTGGATCCCACCGAGATCGCGCGCGGGTCCTCCATGTGGCGGAGATGCCAAACATTCGGGTATTTTCCGCCGACGCGGGCGAGATCGGGCCCGGTGCGTCTCGAACCCCATTGGTAAGGATGATCGTAGATGGATTCACCGAGGCGCGAGTAATCGCCGTAGCGCAGCACATCGGGCACGAGCGTGCGGATCATCTGGGAGTGACAGTTGTAGCAACCCTCGCGGATGTAGATGTCCCGGCCCGCGAGCTCGAGGGGCGTGTACGGAAACTGGCGGCGGTCTTCCACGTTGGCGGCGTTGTGCGCGACGACAGTGGGGATGATTTGAATGAGGCCGCCGGCGACCACGGCGATAAAGGTCAGCACGGTGAAGGGCGCGGCATTCAGCAGCAGGCGCTCATACCACGAGGCCCAGGCTTTGCCGCGCGATTCCCAGTGGGAGTAGGCGAGCACGCCGCTCAACAGCGTACCGACTAAACCTGCGATGCTGACGAAGTCGTTGCCAAACATCCAAGCGCAGGCGAATCCCACACCCATCACGACGAACATCACCGGAGGATTCAGGAAGGTGCCGAACGTGCCGACCCGCGCACTCGCCGGCTCCTCGTCATCGACGAAGACCTCGACGGTGCCATTGACGGGCTGGGCGCCGCGGACGGTCTGCCAGAGATTGTAGGCGAGGAGGATGAATCCGACGAGGTACATCCCGCCGCCGATCACGCGCATGAGCATCATGGGGCGGATCGTGTTTAGCGTATCGAGGAAATTGGGGTAGGCGAGGACTGTGCCATTTTCCGTGGTGGCATTGAGCATCAGGCCCTGCGTGATGCCGCTGGTCCACATCGCGGCGACGTAGAGGAGAATGCCGACGGTACCCAGCCAGAAGTGGAGATTGGCGAGCGAGGTGGAGTAGAGGGGCTTGTTCCACAGACGCGGCAGCAACCAGTAGACCATGCCGGCGGCCATAAAGCCGTTCCAGCCCAGCGCACCCGCATGCACGTGACCGATAATCCAATCGGAATAATGCGCGAGCGCATTGACCGACTTGATCGAGAGCAACGGCCCCTCGAAGGTCGCCATGCCGTAGAACGTCACCGCGGCGGCCATAAACTTCAGCACGGGATCGGTGCGGAGCTTATGCCAGGCGCCACGCAAGGTGAGGAGGCCGTTGAGCATGCCGCCCCACGACGGTGCCCACAACATGAGCGAAAAAGTCATGCCGAGCGTCTGCAGCCAGCCGGGAAGCGCCGTATTGAGCAGATGGTGAGGGCCGGCCCAGATGTACACGAAGACGAGCGACCAAAAATGGATCACCGAGAGGCGGTAGGAATACACCGGGCGCTCCGCCGCCTTCGGGATAAAGTAGTACATGATGCCGAGGATCGGCGTCGTAAGGAAGAAGGCTACGGCGTTGTGCCCGTACCACCACTGGACCAGGCCATCCTGGACGCCGCCGAAGATCGGGTAGCTGTGCGTGAGGCTGGTCGGCAGCGAGAGGTGATTGACGATGTAGAGCATCGCCACGGTGATGATCGTAGCGATGTAGAACCAGATTGCGACGTAGAGACTCGGCTCATTGCGACGGGCGAGGGTCCAGAAGAAATTGACCGCAAAAACGACCCAGATCAGGGCGACCGCGATATTGATCGGCCAGATGAGTTCGGCGTATTCCTTGCCGCGGGTCAGACCGAGCGGGAGCGTGATCGCCGCCGCGACGATGATGGCCTGCCAGCCCCAGAAATGGAGCTGCGAGAGAAAGTTGCTCGCGAGCCGGGCCTTTACCAGTCGCTGCGTGGAATAGTAAACGCCGGCAAACATCATGTTGCCGACGAAGGCGAAGATGACGGCGTTGGTGTGCAGCGGGCGCAGCCGACCGAAGGTCAGCCAAGCGGTCTGAAAATTCGCCTGCCAGAAATTAAGCTGGGTGGCGATAACCACGCCGACCAACATTCCCACGATACCCCACACGACGGTGGCGAGGAGAAATTGGCGGACGATCTGATCGTTGAACTCTAGAGTTACTTTACGGGCGGACATAGGAGCAGGAAGAGGTGGTTGAAGATGAGAGCGCAGGCCTTACCGGCGACGGAGGCAGCCAGCGCAAGGCGGGCGGCTGCCATCTTCGCAGCCGCAGGCGTGGGGGGCTGAATCGGTGCCAGTCGCGGCATGCGCAAGTTGCGGTTTTTCATCCGCCAGCGGCAGGAGCGAATCGCGCTCCGCGCTGCTGACTCGACCGCGGGATTGTTCGCGGAGGAAAAACATGACGAAACTGAAAACCAGACAGAGACTGATGGTGAGGGTGAGTGGAACGGCGGGCATGGCGGTGGTGATGGAAAGGGGCGGGTTATTTTTTCGTCTTCGTCTTATCCGGCGCCCGGTGGCGGTCGGGGACATTGCGACCGTGGTGGTGGCAAAGGAGTTGTTTAGCGGCGAACCAGTGATCGTAGTCACGTCCCTCCGGACGTCCTTCTTCAACCCAGAGGAGATACGCGGCATGCTGGATCTCTTGCTCGGTCGGCTCGTGGACGAGCGGGGCGCGGTGATTCAGGTCGGTTTTCATGGCGATGGGTGGGTTGTGACGCGGAACCAGTTTAGTTCGGCGAGCGGGTTTCTGCTGCGCGCGGCTTGGCGCACGCGGCGCATATTTTGGTGAAACCTAAAATCAGGCGGCGAAAGGAAGCGCGCTGCCCGAGGCGTGCAGGTGATCGCGATACGCCGACGGCGACTCGCCGGTGATGCGGCGAAACACGCGGTTGAACTGGGACAGCGATTGGAAGCCTGCGGCGTAGGCCGCTTCGCTCACGCGCATATTGGGATCGAGCAACGCTTGCTTGGTCTTCTCCACGCGCGTCCGCGAGACGTAGTCGGTAAACGTGACGCCGACCGCGGCCTTGAAAACTTTGCAGAAGTAAAAGGCGCTCGTGTTGGCGGCCCGGGCCACCTCCGTGAGGGTGAGGGCATCGCCCAGATGCTCGGCAATGTAGGTGCGGGCCTTGCTCACCGCCTGGGGCTCAGGGGCACTGGAGGTGATCATGAGTTCGTTGCTGATCAACGAGAGATGGGAAGCGAAACTCGACAGCAGGCGCACCATCGCCTCGTAGTGCGGGCGGGCCAGTACCCGCGTCTGGAAATACGCCTCTTCGAGTTCCTTGACGTCGCCCACGGCGCCCCATTGCTCGAGCTGACGCACCGCCGCGCGGAACTTGGCCATCGTCGGCGTCCGGAACATGATTTGACCCGTTTGCAGATACGCGATGACCCGCTCACCAAGGGTGATCGGCACGGCGGATTCGCTCAGACCGGCGAAGCACTCAACCGTCTTGCTCTCGGTCGTCGCTTCGCGTTCGACGCGCTCCTGCAACTGCAAACAGGCCGAGCAGGCCTTGTTGCGGGAAGCCATGAGCGCGCAAAATGCATTGATTTGTTTGGAGCCCGCCATGGGGGCGCGGAACGAACCAGCGGCGCGAAGCACGAGAGGTAGGCCCGTGGCGGTTTGAAACGCAGTGCGGTAGTCGCGGAAAATCTGGGACTTTTCGAGCTGGGCCACGAGGTGGCGGTTGGCCTCGGTGTGTTCCGTCGAAGTCGAAAGCGTAGATGCGGCGTTCATGGGCCACACTGTATCGGATTAGCCCCGCGGTTGAAAATTGGTGCCGCGGCGACACTTCACTAAGGAAATTCCTTAGGCTTATACCCGCGACCTGAGCGCGATGTTTGGCGCTGTGGTCTTGATACTACGCATATTTTGTCCAACCTCGCCTAGTGCCTTCAGATCAAACTCTCGCGTCACACGATGCGGAAATTTCCGCGCTCGCTAAGCTGGAGCACGATCTCTCGGCCACGATCAAGGAGCTCCGTGATGTAAAAGCGGCGCTCGATGAGCACTCGATCGTCGTGATCACCGATCCCTCGGGTAAGATCACGTATGTAAACGATAAGTTCTGCGCGATTTCTCAATATACGCGCGAAGAGCTGCTGGGCCGCGATCACCGGCTGATCAATTCGCGCCACCACTCCAAGGATTTTTTCCGCGATCTCTGGCGCACCATCGGTCAAGGCAAAGTCTGGCACGGTGAAATCATGAACCGGGCCAAGGACGGCTCTCCTTACTGGGTCGATACCACGATTTATCCCTTTGTAGGCGAAGATGGGAAGCCGGTGCAATATGTGGCGATCCGAACGGACATTACAAAGCGGAAATCGGATGAGTTGGCGTTGCAACAGCTAGCGGCCGAACTCGCCGAGAAAAACAAGGAGCTGGAAGCCATCGTCTACACGGTTTCCCACGATTTGCGTTCTCCGTTGGTGAATGTACAGGGCTTCGGCAAGCAGCTCCAGCGCGCGTGTGATAACATCCGCGGAGTGGCAGCCGCCGCGGGCGAAACCGGGGTGATCCCCGTCGATAAAATCAAACAGCCGGTGGAGGTAGCGATTCCCCAGGCGCTGCGGTTCATCAATGCCGGCGTGGCGAAAATGGAGTCCCTCCTCGCGGGTTTGCTTCGCTACTCGCGCCTCGGCCGGGTGGCGCTCACAATCAAGCCGCAAAACATGAACGGCATGCTCGCGGATATTCTGGCCGCGATGAAATTCCAGCTCGATGAAGCGAGAGCGGATGTGCGAGTGGAATCCTTGCCCACGTGCGAGGCGGACAGTGTGCAAACCAGCCAAGTTTTCGCGAATTTGATCGATAATGCCCTGAAGTACCGGTCGCCGGATCGGCCGCTGCAAATTGTCGTGCGGGGCGAAGTGCGAGGTCGCGAAGCGATCTACTCGGTGCGCGACAACGGGCTGGGTATCGCCGCCCAGCATCAGGCCAAGGTTTTTGAGATTTTCCATCGCTTGAATCCGGAGTCCTCCGTCGGTGAGGGCCTCGGTCTGACGATCGCCCAGCGCGTGTTGGAGCGGCAGAAGGGCCGCATTTGGGTCGAGAGCCAGCCGGGACAGGGATCTACGTTCTTCGTTTCGCTGCCGGCGATTGAAATCCCAGGACATTCTTCATGACTCGTATTCCTACGCCCACCATTTTTATTGTCGAAGACGACGAAGGACACGCGATCCTCATCCGAGAAAACCTCGCAGAGGCCGGGGTGAGAAACCCGATTGAGCATTTTCGGGACGGACAGGCGGTGCTCGATTTTTTCGCGGCCAAACGCCCGGTGCAGAACGAGAATTATATTATCTTGCTGGATATTCGCATGCCTAAGATCGATGGCATCGAGGTGCTGCGGCGGGTGAAGGGCGATCCGACCTTGCGCAAAATTCCTGTGATCATGCTCACGACCACGGATGATGTCCGTGAAGTCGAGCGCTGCCATCAACTCGGGTGCAACGGGTACATCCAGAAACCGGTGGACTACGACCGGTTCGCCGAGGCGATTCATCGGCTCGGACTTTTCGTTCCATTGTTACTGGTACCCCCGATGCGGACCTCCTGATTCTTTGACCACCGCTACCAAACCCCACTCGATTCTGGTCGTCGATGACGACGAGGGCCTGCTTTTCCTCATGGCGGAGGCACTGCGGGAGGCTGGTTATACGGTGAGCACGGCGGATTCCGCTCGGTCCGCGCGCGACTGGCTCAAGGCCAACACGCCCGATCTGATGCTGCTCGATCTCAAGTTAAAGGATAGCGACGGCCCGACCTTGGTGAATAACCTTCAACAGGAGAAAACGCTGGTGCCGTTTGTGGTCGTCACGGGTCAGGGCGATGAAAAGGTGGCGGTCGAGATCATGAAGCAAGGAGCGCTCGACTATGTGATGAAAGATACCGGCTTGATCGATTTGCTGCCGGGGAGAGTGCAGCGCGCTCTCGCCAGTGTGGAGCAGGAGCGGGCGCTGGTGGCCGCTCAGTCTGAGCACACCCGGCTGGAGCATGAGGTGCTCGCGGTCGGCGAGCGGGAGCGCCATGCTATCGGAGCCGATCTCCACGATGGCTTGGGGCAGCAACTCACCGCGATCGAGCTGACTTGCGCCCTGTTGAAATCCGATGCGGTGGGGCATCCGGTATTGGCCAAGGGCCTCGATCAAATGGGGAAAATGCTCCGGGAAGCGATTGCGCAAACGCGATATCTCGCCCGGGGCTTGGTGCCGGTCGGCAGCGAGCCAGAGGCACTGCAAAACGGGCTCACCGAACTCACCGCCCGGATCACCGCGCTGGGCAAAGTACGCTGCGTGTTCGATTGTCCGCAGCCGGTCTATGTTAAGGACCCCTTTGTCGCCGGGCATCTTTACCGCATCGCCCAGGAGGCGCTGAACAATACCATCAAGCATGCCAATGCCCGGCGAGCGACCATCCGGCTGGTCGAGGACAATGGTGCGCTGGTTCTCACCATCGTTGACGATGGCGCCGGGTTGTCGCGCAAAAATACCGGCGTGGGCCTGGGCGTGATGGAGCACCGGGCCAAGATTCTCGGCGGTGAGCTCCAGATTGACTCGAAGAAAGGGGCCGGAGTGTCTATCTTATGTCGCGTGCCTAGTCCGCGATGAAGCCCAAGACCCCCCGCGTCTCTCCCTCTCCTTCGAAATCACCTGCCCCCGCCACGCCCGATCGGAAGCGGGTCTTGATCATCGACGATCACCCGTTCATGCGGGCGGGACTTGGGCAGCTGATCGAGCGACAAGCCGATCTCACCGTCTGCGGCGAGGCCGGCAATCCCGCCGAAGCGCTGACGGTGATCCCTGCCGCGAAGCCGGATCTCATTTTGACGGATCTGACGATGCCGGGGCGGAGCGGACTGGAGTTCGTGAAGGATCTCCTCGCCGCCGACGCTACTGTGCTCGTTCTGGTGGTTTCGATGCACGACGAGGTGGTCTACGCGGAGCGCGCGCTGCGGGCGGGAGCTCGCGGTTACATCATGAAGGAGGCGGGGGGCGAGGCGCTGCTGGGGGCGATTCGCCAGATTCTGAAGGGGGATGTTTACGTCAGCCCGCGCATGTCGGCCCGCATTCTCGACAATATCTCCGCCCGGAAGCCCCGCGGATCGTCGTCGCCCATCGAAAAGCTAACTGACCGGGAATTCGAAGTCTTTCAATTGATCGGTCAGGGCAAGAGTACGCGCGACATTGCCGAGCAGCTGCATCTCAGCCCTAAAACGGTCGATGTGCATCGCAGTCACATCAAGGAGAAGCTGGAGTTGACCGATGTCACCGCGCTGATTCGGCATGCGGTAAGGTGGGTGGAGACGCAGGCATCGGAGAGCTAGGCCGGTGGCTCCACGGCGCCAACAATCGCGCAATAATCGACAAACCGCGCGCAGACGTGGATAACGATTTCGTGCATACTGCATCGAATGCAAATCGAGCTATTAAATCGCCTGCGGGAGAGGCGTGATCGGATCCGCGTCCAGTGGGAGGCGCTGCTTCGGACCGAGCCGGTGGTGACGCCATTGGGCAATCCCGACGCTTTGGTGCATCTGATCGACTGGTCGCTCGACGAAATTTTCTCTACCCTAGCCAATCCCCTGCCACCCCAATTGAATGAAGAGCCTGCCTGCGGGCCGCCGGTGTGCCCGTGCGGACGCAATCCCCTGCTAGCCTATTTCGAGGCCGGCAAACGCGCCCTGCAGGAGGCGCTGATCCTCGCTCAAGCTGCCGCGACGCCGCTCGATCCGAAAGAGCGCGATGGCTCGATGCGTGAGTTGGTCCAAGTAGTGCGGCTGCTGGCGCGGAGGGAGACCGAGGCTTTCTGCGAAGTCTGCCAGTTTCGCCGCGCCGCCCAGGCGGAAGCCGAAGCGAACGAACACGTTTACGCGGGTTCGAATGAGCGGTCGGGCAATGTATTCGCCCGAGCAGGAAATCAGCTGTCGCTGGCGCGCTTGAAGTGCGTATAAATCGAGTAGCCGAGCCCGACGCACCCGGTGAAGGCGGCGGGAAAGTACAGCGCCTGCGGGCCCCAGCTTCGGAATAGCACGTTCCCGAGCGCGCCACCCAGGCTGAAAGCCCCGATCAGGTTCACGCAGAGTCGAAAACGTTTCCAATCCGCTGCGACGCCCCGCAGCCAATGACCGAGGACGACTCCCACGTCCGTAAACATTCCGGTAAGATGAGTGGTGCGGAGGACGGTGCCGCTGTAGCTGCTCGCCATGGCATTTTGTGCGCCGCAGGCCATGGAGGCGAGGTAACTGCCGGCGGCGACATTCGACTTCATCAGATAGGCGGCGCAACCCAGCAGGGCAGACTCGACCAAAAGGATGATTCCGTAGCGGCGACCGAGGCGAAGCACGCTGTGCTCGATCACAAAACCACTGAGCATCGCGCCGGCGACAAAGGCACTGATCACCGCGGCCAAATGCAGGGCGGGCCGCCATCCCGGCGCAAACAAGGCCACCGAAAACAGAGTCGTCGTCCCCGTCAGGTGAGTGACGCCCTGATGCGTGAAGCTGAGAAATCCTACCGTGTTGACGATGCCCGCGATCCCCGCGAGCACACTGCCTCCGAGGATGGCCCAGGGAGGAAGCTTATTGATCATGGTTCTACCGTAACAAATTGATCAGACAACGCGATGCAGTTTATCGCGATAGACGGTCGGGGACTCACCCGCCACTCGGCGGAAGACGCGGTTGAACTGGGAGAGCGACTGAAACCCGGCGGCGTAGGCGGCCTCGCTGACGCGCATCTGGGGATTCAGTAGCATCGACTTCACCTTCTCGACACGGACGCGGGCCACGTAATCGGTAAAGGTCATGCCGGTCGCCTTCTTGAAGCTTTTGCAGAAGTAAAACGCGCTCATGTTCACCGCCCCCGCCACCTCGGCGAGGGAGAGCTTTTCCGCGTGGCGCTCGGCGATCAGGCCTTTGGCCTTGGTCATCGCGGGCGATTCTGTGCCCGCTTGCTCGACGACGAGTTGATTGCTCAACGCGGAAAGATGCTGGGCGAAAATCGTCAGCAGCCGGAGGATCGATTCGTACTGCTTCTTCGTGACCACCCGCGTTTGAAAATATGCCTCCTCGAGGCGCTTCACATCCACTTGCGTACCCCAGGAGAGAAGTTGCTGGGTGGCTTTGGCCAGTTCAGTCGCGTCTGGTTCGTGCAGCAGGACCTGGCCGGTCTGGAGAAAGGCGATGAGATTTTCACCGACCCGCACGGGCACGGCGGAGTCGCAAAGCCCGGCGAAGCATTTCAAGGTTTTCGGCTGCAGGCGGGCCTCTTCCTCGACTTTCCGCTGGTGCATCAAGCACCCGGAGCAGGATCGGTTGGTCTGCGCCACCAAGGCGCAGAACGGACTCTCCTTCGGATCGCCGTGGTGCGGAAGATCGAAAGCCTCGACGGGACGAAGCGCGAGGGGCAGCCCGGTGGCTTCGCGGAAGGCCTGCTCGTAGTCCCGAAAGACGCGCGAACGCTTGATCTGGTCGACGAGCTGGCGGCTCTGACGGGAATTAATCGTGGGCGTACTCATGGCAGGACGGGGTTAGGCTGCGGAAGTGCGGGGGATGAACGTGCGAGCTTGCACCAGATCGTGTCGCAACCCGGCGCGGAAATCCGGATGGGCGATGGAGATCAAAGCCTCGGCGCGTTCACGCAGGGTGCGGCCGTGGAGATTCACCGCGCCGTATTCCGTGACGACCCAATGGACGTGGCCGCGAGTGGTGACGACGCCGGCCCCTTGGTTCAACGCGACCACGAGACGGGAAAGTTTGCCGCCCGCGGCGGTGGAGGGCAGGGCGATGATGGGTTTGCCACCCGGTGAAAGCGCGGCGCCGCGGATGAAATCCATCTGGCCGCCGATGCCGGAAAAAATGCGGTGCCCGATGGAATCGGCGCAGACCTGGCCCGTGAGATCGACCTGCAGCGCGGAGTTGATGGCGACGACCTTGGGATTGCGGCGGATGACCGAAGTATCGTTGGTCCAGTCGCACGGATAGAAAGCGACGAGAGGATTGTCGTGGACGAAATCGAAGAGCCGTCGCGAGCCGTTGACGAAACTGGTCACGATGCGCCCGGTGCCCACGACCTTGTGCCGATTCGTGATGGCGCCCGATTCCACCAAATCGACGACGCCGTCGGAAAACATCTCGGTGTGGATGCCGAGATCGTGTTTATTGTGCAGCCGGCTCAGCACCGCGTCGGGAATTCCACCGATGCCCATTTGCAGCGTGGAGCCGTCTTCCACGAGCTCGGCGACGAGTTCGCCGATGCGCGCTTCGACGGCTGACTCCGGTTGCGGGAAGTGTTCGACGAGCGGGCGATCCGTCGCGACGAAGGCGTGAACCCGGTCCAGGCGGATGACGTTGTTGCCATGGGTGCGCGGCATTTGCTCGTTGATCTCGGCGATCACGATGCGGGCGGTTTCCGCTGCGGCCTTCGCCGCGTCGCAAGAGGTCCCGAGCGAACACAAGCCGTGCGCATCGGGTGGGGAGAGCTGGAGAAACGCGACATCGAGTTTGACCGCTCCGCCGAGGAAAAGCGCGGGAATATCAGACAGAAAAATCGGGATGAAATCCGCGCGGTCTTCCGCCACGGCCTGACGCAGGGGAGCGCCCGTAAACAATGAGACCGAGCGAAACGACTGCTCTTTCCCGCAGGCGGCAAACGGCGCGGGACCAGCCGTGTGGAGATGATAGAGGCGCACCTCGGCGAGATCGCTGCGCGCGCAAAGTGCCTCGAGCAAAGGGGCCGGCGTGGCGCAGGCGCCATGGATGAAAACTTGATGCCCGCTGGCCACCACGGCGGTGGCTTCGGCGGCAGATACGGCACGGGATTTCCAGTGGTGATACGAGTTCATTGCTGCGCCCGAAGCATCGCGCGGAGCCATGAGCGAGCAAAGCGTGGAACCTGCGCATCGCCTGCGAACCCCTGCGCATTTCTTGTCCTAGCGTCGAAGACGCCGTGATAGGCTCGACCTGACTTGCGGGGCTGGCCGAACCACGACGACGGGGCAGGGCGCCTCGCGCAGCACTTGCGTGGCGGTGCCGCTGAGGAAGTCTGCGATGGCCGGACCGCGATCATGCGCCCCAATGACCACGTAGTTGGCGATGAGCAGCGAAGCCAGCTCGACGATGCGCGGCGCAGGCTGACCCACCACATGGCGGGTCTCTACGGTGATGCCTTGCCGCCGAAGCCGACGCTGCAAACGCGCGAGCCGTAGCGCCGCCTCCTCCGAAGGCTCCGCCATTTCCGCGCCCCGCGTGATCGGCGGCCGCACGACATGGAGCGCCACGAGACGGGCGCCCAGGGCCTTGGCGAGGGCGATCGAGGTTTCCAACGTTTTTTCAGCGGCCGGAAAATCGAGCGCGACGAGGACAGTTTTCATTGAAGGCTTGAGGCGCTAAATCCCGGCTCGCCCCAGGGCATCCATGCGATCCAGCCACTTTTCGCGCCGGCGGGGCGCGGGCTGCTCCACCATGCCGATCAAGGATTGTGTGATCGGGCCGAAACCGCAGAAGCCGAGAATGTTTCGCTTGAGATTGCGGGTGCCGTGCGCGCCGAACCACCAGCGGTAAATGACGGCGGGCATGCCCATCGTTACGACGATGCGTGCGCTCTTGCCCTTGAGCCGGGTGCGTTTTCCTCTCGCCAGATTTTCCAGACCCGAGCCGGAGGTGACGAACGACGGACGAAATACCTGCTCAAGGAATCCCTTGAGAATCGCCGGCACATCTCCCAGCCACAGGGGAAAGAATACGACGAGATGGTCGGCCTGGGCGATCAAGCCTTGGGCGGCGCGGACTGCGGGCGGCGCAATGCCGGCCTCAAAGTCCTCCCTGGTCTTCAACAACGGAAAATCAAGATGGGCCACGTCGATCACTTCGACGCGATGGCCCGCTCCTAACGCCGCGTGCAAGTATCTGTCGGCGAGGGCGTGGCCATAGTGCGCGCCTCGCGGATCGGGGTGACCCTGAACGACTACAATGTTGCGAGGCATACCCGCATCATAGTTCAGCATCGATCATTCCGCTCCGCATCATTTGGCGGAGAGGCGGCGAGAATTGCCGTATCGGCTAGGGCATGATCGAGACGTCGGCCACCAGTCGTTGGATGTCGATTAACTGGAGTCGAGCGCCGTTCAGATCGACTCCGACCGTGAGGACGTTTTCTGCCGAGGGTGCTACCGGTGGTGGGCGAGGACTCGGGTCATCCATCAACTCCACCACGTCATCAATGGCGTCGACCAATAGACAGATACGCCCGTCGTCGGCGCCCGGCCGGTTGACGAAGACCACGAGGAGGCGGGTTTCGTGGTCGAAGCGGGGCCGCTTTCCCAAGTGCATTCTGAGGTCAAGCAAGGGCACGGGCCGTCCGTGGAGATTGATCTGGCCGGTACTGTAGTCCGGCGCGGAAAGAACCGGCATGCTCGTTTGCAAGGTGCGCACCTCGGCCACCCGCAGAAAGGGGACGGCATAGCGGTCGCCACCGACGTGGAATGAAAGCAAGAGGTCGCCCGTGATACGGATGTCCCGCGGCATATTGGTTTTCATGGTGAGGCTGATCCGGTTGTTTTTACGCTGCGGCCAGCACCGCTGACGGATCGGCAGCCAAGGCGCGGTCGAGATCGAGCAGCATCTTCACGCCGTTGCTAACCTTCGCCATGCCGAGCAGGTACTCTTGATTGAGGGTGGAGCCAAAGTCTGGCGGCGGAGCGATATCGGTGGCCGAGAGAGAAATTACTTCCTCCACCGCATCCACGATCAAGCCGAGCGCCACGTTGCCGCGTTCGTGGAGTTTGACCTGCACCACGACGACGCAGGTGCGGTCCGACGTCACCGCTTCCAGGCCAAACTTCAGGCGAAGATCGATCACTGGCACCACACGCCCGCGCAAATTGATCACGCCTTTCACGTAGCCGGGCATCTGCGGGACCGGGGTGATTTTTTGCAGACGGATGATTTCGCGCACCTTGAGGATGGCGAGCGCGTAGGATTCACCAGCGAGATTGACGGAGAGATATTTTCCGCTGAGCGAGACGGCTGCGGTAGCGGAAGCGGTGGGTGAAAGTGATTTCATAGAAGAAGGGAAGGAACCCGAGGAATGGACTCAGCCCGGAATTATGAGAGTCGGATATCGGCGAAATTTTCTTCGGCGTTGGCGCGTGCGGCGGCTGGCACCCGGCGGTGCTGCTGAATTTGCGAAACGGCGCGGGGACTGCGCTTGGGGGACGCGGGAGATGGACGGGTTTCGCGGCTTTCTTTTTCGGCCGAAGGTGCGGCCGAGCCGGTGACGAGGCGCTGCAGGTCGGCGACCGTCTGCTGCATCATGGCGGCTTGGGCATTTAGCTCCTCGGCGGCGGCGGCGCTTTCCTCCGCGCTGCCGGCGTTGGCCTGCGTGACTTGGTCCATCTGGCGCACGGTGTCGTTTACTTGGGAAACACCCTGGCTCTGCTCACTTGAGGCGGTGGCAATATCGCCGACGAGAGAATCCATCTGGCGCGCTTTACCCAAGATGGTGTCGAGCGCGGAGGCGACATTGGCGGAGATCGCCACGCCGGCGTCGCTCTTTTTGATGGCGTCTTCGATTTGGGCCGCAGTGTCTTTCGCCGCCTGGGACGAACGCTGCGCGAGATTGCGGACCTCCTCGGCGACGACGGCGAAGCCCATGCCGGCCTCGCCAGCGCGGGCCGCTTCGACGGCGGCATTGAGGGCGAGGATATTGGTTTGGAAGGCGATTTCGTCGATGGTGCGGATGATCTTACCGACATCGTCCGATGAGTGTTTGATCGCGGCCATGGCCTGGCGCATCTCGCGCATTTGGGCGACGCCGCTGTCAGCCGCAGTGCGAGTTTCCGTCGCGAGATCGCGAGCCTGCTGGGCGCCCTCGGCGTTGCGCTTCGTCATCGATGAGACTTCTTCGAGCGAGGCGCTGGTCTCTTCGAGACTGGCGGCCTGCTCACTCGCACCCTGCGAAAGGGTCTGGCTGGCAGCGGAGACTTGGGCGGCCGCACTGGCGACTTGGTTGGCGCCTTCGCTGAGCGTGCTGCCCAGATGGGTGAGGACGCGATTGGTGCTGCGGACGATCGTCCAGGCGATGACGATCGCCAAGATCATCGCGGTCGCGACTCCTACGAGCAGGCTTAGCTGGGCGGTGCGGACAGCCGAGCGAATGTCGACTGCTGCCGCCTCCGACACGTCGCGCTCATACTTTGCGGCAACATCCAGTGCATCCGCGTATTTGCGCGCCAGCGGCTCGAGCTCAGTCTGCGCCAATTTATAGGTGACTTGGTTGTTAGGGTCGGTACGGCTCAGCGCAAAGATCTGCTGGCATTTAGCTACATAAGGCGCGCGCGCGCCGGTGATTGCGTTCGCTATGGCGCGATCTTCTTCGCTGATGACTTGCTTGTTGTAGGCGTCCAAAGCCACGGTGATTTTGTCGGCATTTTCCTTAAATTGCGCTTCGAGCTGCGCCATGTCTGCCTGGTCGCTACTTGAAATGTGCTTATAGACGATGAGCCTGTTTTGGGTGGAGAGAATCGCGGCGACGTCGATGACTTTGAGGGACGGGATATTATCGTCCGTAATTGTGGCGGAGGCGTTAGCGATCTGGCGGACTTTTGCCGCGGCTGTGATGCCAAGAATGGCGATTACAGTAACGACAGCGGCGAAACCGAGCGTGACGCGGCGGGCGATGGTCCAATTGCTCGACGGAGAATTGGAGGGGCGATTCAGTGGTTTCATATGAGTGATGCGAATGTCCGCCCACTCTACTCTGAAACCCGTTTGGGATCGCCGGAGCAGAACTACTCAACGCGCGACCGAGAACTACTCGACCCACGCCCTTTCCCCTCCCACCGACCGCCGCCAGCGACGGCGCACTGCCGTACTATTTCGTCCGAATAACGCTGGGGGGCAGCGTAATCGTAAACCGGGAGCCCTGCTCCGGGGTGCTATCGACGGTGATGTGTCCGCCGTGCAACTCGACCAAGAGCTTGGTCAAGGCCAAGCCGAGCCCGACTCCGTCGTAGCGGCGCGACAACCGTGTATCGAGTTGAGCGAAGGGGTGAAACAGCCGCTCGACATCCGCTTTCGCAATGCCGATTCCGTGGTCCCAAATCTCGAAGTGAACGGCTCCATCGCCAATAAAAGTGCGCAGGCCGATTTCCCCGCCCTCGGGGGTAAACTTCGAGGCGTTATTGAGGAGGTTATCGAGAGCCTGCTTGAGGCGACGACCATCGACGTGCAGCAAAATGCCACCCGTTTGTTCGTCGAGGGTCATGCGTTGCTTGCGCTTGGCCACGAGGGGCTGGACGGCCTCCAAGCTAGCCGCACAGATCTCCGCAATGGGGCATGTGTAGCTGACGAGCTGTTCCTGGCCGGAGGCAATTTTTACGAGGTCGAGGATGTCGTTGACCAGGCCGAGCAAGCGCTGACCGCTGGTTTTGATGATTTGCAGATAACGGGTCTGCTGGGCGTTTACCTCGCCGGCACCGCCTTCGATGAGCGTTTCGCTCAGGCCGAGAATTCCGGTCAAAGGTGTTCGGAGCTCATGGCTCATGGATGCTAGGAAAGCATCTTTGGTGCGGGCGGCTGCTTCCAGTTCCGCGGCCTGGCTGGCGAGCCGTTTGGTGAGGGCCTGAAGGTCGCCCGACACGGCTTTCTGAATCTGCACGAGCTGCAAGAGGTCGAGTGTCGGATCGTGCGTGGCAAAGTCGCTCAGCGTCAGCCCCAGTGGTTCCAATTCGGCAATATCCGCGACCCAGGGTGAACCGACAAAAACGAGGGAATCGCCGACGATTTGGAACTGGCCGCGAAAAAGTGTGCCCCGAATTTTTTCTTGGATGGTGTAGAGTTGACCGGAACTCGAACGAAGACGCTCGAAGGAAAAGGGCACGTTGGGCCGCTTGGGGGAGAAGGCGTCAGAAAATTGCGCGCCGGGGCGAACGGCATGAGATAAATTGCGGATGGATCGACCGGCCTCGACAATCGTCCCCGTCGAATCCACGAGAACGAAAAACGGAAAGAGCCGGCCGAATTCTTCGGCCGAAAAGGAGAAGCCCGAGACTGGAAGGGGAGTTACCATTCGACGAAGAAGACGTCGCGGTCGCCGCCTTGCACTTTGGCGGTTTCCAGGGTCCAGCGGGCTGGCGTGCCAAACATCTGGCCGAGGCCGCTGATCATCCCGCCGACGAACGGAGTCAGGCCGGGCCGGTGCGTGATGTAGTGGAGACGCAGCGAATTTTCGGT
This sequence comes from Opitutaceae bacterium, assembly GCA_965227745.1. Taxonomy (GTDB): domain Bacteria; phylum Verrucomicrobiota; class Verrucomicrobiia; order Opitutales; family Opitutaceae; genus GAS368. The sequence continues at coordinate 5,259,125 of OZ245769.1, forward strand.
GCGATCCGTGACTTCAAAGTGAGGCGGAATGAGCTTGGGGTAGAGCAACGCGACGCGATCATGGAATGAAGGTAGGTTGACCAAAAATTCGCCGAGCGTCTTGCCGCCGGCGCGCATCATGTGCCCGTAGTTTTGACTGGCCGTCTTGAGCACCCAGTGCTCGCCGAATGCATGGAGGATCTTGTCGGAGGGAAGCTGCAAGACCTCGCTCGCCGCGCCGACGAGGCGGTAGGTGATGTCGTCCGGGTAGCCTTCGTTACTGATGAATACGTCGTTGACGATGCCGGCGCGCCGCTTGATCTCGCGCCACACGGGTGCGCCGTGGGAGGAGAGAACCATTTCTTCGACTGCTTTGTTGACCATGCCGTACATAGGGAGAGGGGGTTAAGGAGGATGAAGTAATGCTTTTAGGTGCGTGCCGTGATTTTGGCTGCATGGAGCGCCCGGAAGAGGTCGGCGCGAACAATCGGCTTTTCGACAAAATCGTCGAAGCCCGCCGCCGCGCAGCGGGCCCAGATGCTGGCGCGAGGATGGGCTGAGCAGGCGACGAGATGGCAGCCGTGCGACGCGGTAGCGCCTTGCTGGTCGCGGAGTTTCGTCGCGACGGAATATCCGTCCGCATCCGGCATTTCCAAATCAACGAGGGCGACGTCGAACTCGCTTTGCGTCATTTCTCGCACGGCCTCGGCCGCGCTACTCACGATGACAAGGCGGGCGCAACGCGTCTCTAGAATGCTGCGGAGGACTTCCTGATTGGCGAGATCGTCATCGATACCGATGATGCGCAGACCGGCGGGCAAACTGGAAGTCGTCGGCGGGGCTTTAGGTTCGGATAGAATTTCGTTCGCCACGCGTCGGACGAGGAGCGTGAAATGAAATTCCGCCCCGGCACCGGCTTCGCTGTGCACGGCGAGCGTGCCTCCGAGCAACGCTACGAGCCGGCGGCTGATGGCGAGGCCGAGCCCAGTGCCCGGCACCTTGCATTCCGCAGCGTTGTTCAACTGCACATAGGGTTGAAAAAGGCGCGCCTGTTGCTCCGCGGGAATGCCCGGGCCGGTGTCGAGCACGGCGAAGCGAATCGCAATCGAGGTGTCGTCTTCGGACTCCATTCGAACCTGCAGAGAAATCTTGCCGCTCCGAGTGAACTTCAGCGCGTTGCCGACGAGATTGATGAGGATTTGCTGGAGTCGCGCGCCGTCGGTCTCGACGAAGGCCGGGAGGTCGGGGGCGCACTTAATATCGAGGTGGAGGCCTTGCTGTTGGGCGCGGAGTTCGAAAAGCCCCCGAATTTCTTCGCAAAGACTGGAGAGCTTTACGGGAGCAAGATGGAGTTCGAGTTTTCCGGCCTCCACTTTGGAGAGGTCGAGGAGGTCATTGACCACCGTGAGCAGGCGCTGGCCGGAGCGCCGAATCGTGTTGAGGCGATCCGCAACGACCGGATCGGCTGCCGTGGGGGCCAAGGATTCGGCGAGGCCGATAATGGCATTGAGCGGGGTGCGAATCTCGTGGCTCGTCATCGCCAGAAAGTCGGTCTTGGACTGGTTGGCCCGCTCCGCGAGTTGGCGTGCGGCTTCGGCTTCCGCGGTGCGCTGAACTACGCGGCGATCCAAATCTTCGTTGGCTAGACGCAGCATGGTATAGGAGCCCTGCAGGCGTACCGCCAGTTGGTTGAACCGTTGGTACACCATCAGCACTTCATAGGGCATATCTGGCTGCTGGATCGGAACGGGCTCGACGCTGCGCATGGCCGCTTGGCGCATGGCGTTTTTGGCGAACGCTTCGAGGGGTGCCGCCATTTCACGACGGGCGCGCCGGGTCACCCACCAGGCGGCCACGGCGATCGAGATTGCCGCACCGCCGAACAAAGCCGCGAGCCACTCGCTCCCCTCGAGGCCGGCGAGCACCGGGCGCTGGGCCACGACGAGCACGCGGCTGCGCTCGGCACGGGTGGCGATGGCGGTCATGCGCGCGATGCCGCTGGTGGTCACTTGATCGAAATTCACGGACACACCGGCGGGGCTGTGTAACGCGCAGCCTTGCGGAGTGTACCGGAGGAGCGCCAGCGAGGCGACATCGGTGCCGGCCTCGGCATAGATGACTCGACCGGAGGCATCGGCGAGAATGACATCGATCTCATCCTCTTCACCCCGTCCCACGATCAGGCGCGCGAAACGCTGCACCTCAAGCGAGGCTTCCACGATCCCGCGAAATCGGCCTTCTGCGTCCCGTATTGGCGCGCTGATCGCCACCAATACGTCCCGCCCAAAGCCGCGCCCGCGAAATACCCCGGAAACGAAGGACCGATTCGTCTGCCGCACCTTTAAAAAATATTCCCGGTCTTCCACTGAGGTGCGAGTGGCTCGTTCCAAGGCCGAGGCCGGCGCGGTTTGGGTGATGCGGCCACTGGCATCGGCGACGAGCATCGTGATGAAGGCGGGGTGGGACCGACGAAGTTCCTCGACCACGATGCTCGCATCGGCGCCCCGGCTGATCATATCCGCCGCGCTCTTTACCGCCGCCTCTTGATCGGAGAGAAATTGATCTAGCTGTTGCGCGAACCGCTCGCCCGTGGTGACCAGCACCTCGGTATCTTCTCGGTCACAGTAGCTCTTGAGGAGCATGGCCACGCCGATGCCCACGACCGTCAGCGGGACGACGGCGAGAATAAAAACGGAGTGAAAGACGGCGTCGCGGACGCGCCTACGCTGGACGATTTGGTCATTCAACCATCCTGGAAAGGCCGTGTGCCGAACGAGAAATACCGCCACGCCTACCGCCGTGAGCTGATTGAAGATCTGCTTCGCGGCAATAATCACCACCAACTCGGGCGGTGTCGCCGCAAGGACATGATAGAAATAGCCAAACGCCGGAATACTGATCACGGCCCAAAAGATCGCATCGTGCACCAAGGCGGATCGACGGCGGCTCCGGCGGCTTAGGCAAAGCCACCCGGCCTCGGCGACGGCGATGAAAAAAGCGAAGGGATGCCCGACCGTATAAATCGTCACGGCCATCGGAATCGCCGCCGAGAGCACCGCCCACGGCAATGGCAGTGCGAGGACCAACGGCATGTAAATAAACGCCCCAAGGAACAGCTTCGCATCCCCTGGAAGCTCAATCGGGATCAAATTCAGCAGGACGGCGCTGCCGATGAGCAGCGCCACCCGCCAAGGATGGCGGAGCGAAGCTTTCATCTACTAGCGGTGGCAAGGTCGGCCTCGGTGCCGCCACTCAGCGGTACACCGGCGGGCAACTGAATATAGAAGGTAGCACCCTCTCCCACGGCGCCTTCGGCCCAGATTTTTCCGCCGTGACTGCGCACCAAGCGGGCGACCAACGATAGGCCGAGGCCAAAACCTTCCGTCGGACCCGCAGTGGACAAGCGCGAAAATTCGCGAAAGAGCCGGTCAGCGTCCCGAGCGTCAAAGCCGACGCCATTATCGCGCACGAATATTACTGGGCCGTGCTCGGTGACTTGGGCACCGATATGGATCTGGGGGTGCTCGCGCTGGGCGGAGTACTTGATCGCATTCGTGAGTAGATTGTAGAAAACCCGCTCGATCAGCACGGCACTCACTCCGACGTCCGGCAGATTCGCGACCTCGATGGTCGCGCGCGAATCGGGGAAGATCTCCCGCATCCGCTGGGCTAGCCGGCGAATGACCGGAGTGGGATCGACGCAGAGCGCAACGTCGCTACGCGAACGGTCGTGTTCATCCTGGGCGAGCTGAAGGATGTTTTGGATCAGCTCCTGCATCAGCAGGGTGCCATTGTAGGCCGTTTCGATAAAGGGTGCGGCCGATTGGTCCAGCGGCACGACGCCCTCCTGAATCATCGAAAGGTAACCCTTCACCACGGTTAAGGGCGACCGGAGATCGTGAGAGACGAAATTGGCGTACGACATGAGGAGCGCATTGGCTTCCTGCAGTTCACTCGTACGCGCCGTCACGAGGGCTTCGAGTTGAGCGTTCATCCGCTCCAAGGCTTCACGCGCTTTCACCTCGGCCGTGACATCGTCGAAAACCAGCATGACTAGCCGGGTGGCCCCATCGGGTATGGCCGTGGCGCGAGTGTGAAAAATTCGTTCTTCCCCGCCCGTGCCGAGGCGCACCTCTTGCATGGCATCAGCGACGCCGGAGAGTGCGCTGGCGACGAGGACCCGCAAAATCGCAGCGGCCTTCGCGTCGAATCGCGCGAAGACGGCATCGCCCGACCGCTGGAGATCGGCCTTGGCGTTGGCCGCGACCACGCGTCCTTGTTCATCGACCAGCACGATAGCCGCCGGAGCCAATTCGAATAGTTTCTCGAAGCGCGCCCGTTGCTCCGCGATGGTGCGGAAGCGGTTCAACGAGGCGACGGTGCGAACCCGGGCGCGGATCTCATCGCGGCGGCAGGGTTTAGTGAGGAAATCGTCCGCCCCGGCGCGCAGGCCCTCGAGCCGGGAACGGTCGTCGTCGAGCGCGGTGATGAGGATGATCGGTACCCGCCCAATGACAGGATCGGCCCGGATTCGGCGAGTCACGCTGAAGCCATCCATCTCGGGCATCATCACATCGAGGAGGATCAAATCGGGGTGCTCCACTTGCGCGATCGCACACGCGTCGAAGCCATTCTCGGCAAAGAGCAGTTCATAGTCTTCGCCGGCCAGAAAGGCCTCCAGCGTCGTGCGATTGAGCGGCTCGTCATCGACGATGAGAATCTTGGACTTCATACGGGGGTGGGGGTCGCTGGCAGTTGAAGCTGGACGGTGCTGCCCGTCGGTGCGTTGGTCCGGACCGAGAGTCGGCCACGATGTTGTCGTGCGACTCGGTCGGCGAGGATCACGCCTAATTCGATGCCGGTGTACTGCGAAATGTCTTTGCCGCTGCTGGATTGGCCGAGGAGCGATTCGAGGGTGTCCGCGGCGCTGTCGCCAGCATCGCGCACCGCGATGACCGTCTCAGTGGCGGAGATCGTGATCGTGAGTTCGATCTCGCCGCCGACCGGAGTTACTTTGGCGGCACGGGCGAGGACATGGTGGAGTGCGCGCCGGAGCAGGCGCTCGTCTGCATCGATCAATGCGGGCGTGGCGGGAAGATTCGTGCTGAGCTTTTTCCCCTTGATCTCGGGCTTCAAGGCATCGGCGACTGACAAGCAAAGCTTTCCGAGATCGATGCGCTGGGGATCGTGGGCGAGGCGTCCACTGTCGAAGCGCATCACGTCGAAGAGATCGTTTAGTTGAGAAAGTAGCCGGCGGCCGCTCGCGTGGATGAGACCCAGATAGCGATTCGTGCGAACCGGATCGAGGGCACCTTCGTTTTCCAACAGCGCTTCGCTCAACCCGATGACCGCGTTGAGCGGAGAGCGAAGCTCATGGCTGAGCGATAGAACCAGCTCACCTTGGCTCGGGCCGCTTTCCTTGGGTTGCACGGGCGCGCCCGTCGGCTGCGGCGGAGTGCTTTCAGGCGAAACGTTCATGGCGAGCGGGTTCTGGCGCGATAAAGACGGTGGAAGCGGGTAAGATGACGGTGGTAACTAGTCCGACCGGCGACGATTGGTTGGAGAAAACGATGTCGCCCCCGACGCTCCGGAGCAAAAGGCGCACGGTAGCCAGCCCCAAGCCCATCCCGGGGATTTCTCCGCTGAATGACCGTTCCAACTGCGCGTAGGGTCGGCCCAGTTGCGCGACGGCATCCGGGGGGAGACCGGGGCCGCGCGCGAAGAAACGAAGCTCCCAGCGACCGGAGACTTCGATAAACGTGCCGGATATACCGCTCTGGGCGGCCTCGCTGAATTTCGCGTAATTTTCCAAAATCTCGGTGAGCGCGATCTCCATCATCTGAGCATGACCCAGGGAGCGCCACGGGGCTGAGAGGGTGACACGGCCGCCCAGGCCCGCCGCCGTCGCCGCGTCGGCGACCATATCGGCCAATGGTTTCCGCGCCGTCGGGTCTTCCCAGCGGCGACGAGCAAAGAGGGCGTCCTGATATTCCAAGATGCCAAGCAAGGTGCTCTCGAGGCGGTCGGCGCTTTCCTTGGCCACGCGGAGGAGGTCGCGGGTACCCTCGTCCTGGATGTTCTCTTCGCTCGACTCGAGAAAACTCAAAATCGGGCCGAGCCCGTTGAGTGGCGTCCGGATCTTGTGGGAGATGAGATGCTGAAAGGTAAATGTTTCCAGCTCCCGACGAATCGCACCCGAGCGGTTGGTAAATTTGAGCAGGACCTGGCTGGCGGCGGAGTCGAGGGCGTGGATTTGCACGTCGAACCAGCGAGCCGCGACTTGCGCCGTTTCGGGCTGATAGATCACGACGGCAGTTTCGGTCAACAGGCGCTGCTCTTTCCACGCTGCCCACGCGTCGACGGGATCGACGCGAAAGTGACGGTTGATCGCACCGGCCACATCGACCCCGCTCTCGGCCTCGAAACCAAATGTCTCGCGGGCTCGGGCATTGGCATGCACCAAAACCCCATGGGCGTCGGCGACGATCAGGGGTTCGGCCGAGTGATCGAGGAGCCAGCGGAAACGGTCCCGCTCCGCGGCGAGCGCGCGAAAGCGATTGAGGCGCGCGATGGTGCGCACCTTGGCGCGCAGTTCGGGCGCGGAGAATGGCTTGCGCAGGAAGTCATCCGCGCCGGCCTCGAGGGCTGCAACCATGACCTCCGATTCCTCGGCGGATGAGAGCACAAGAATTGGTATTTCCCGCGTCCGCTCCGAGGTGCGGAGATGAGTGCAAGCCTGCAGACCGGACATGCCGGGCATCACGAGATCGAGGAGAATCAGGTCAGGGCGCAGTTTGTCCGCGATCGCGAGGCCAGAGCGGGCCTCCTCCGCCTCGTGCAGGGTGAAGCCGCCGAGTTGAGCGAGAAGATCCCCGACGCGGAGGCGAACGCTAAGGTCGTCGTCGATAATGAGCACCTGGCTGGTCTGGATCATGGCGGAAGGGCTTTAGGCGTTGGGCGACGGCACCTCGACGAGACCGAGGCGCACGGCATGGAGCGTAAGCTGCGCGATGGATTTCAGGCCGGTGCGGCGGGTGATGCTGGCGCGATGATTTTCGACGGTGCGCACACTCAGCCCCAGGGACTCGGCGATTTCCTTGGAAGAGAGACCCTCGGCGAGAAAGCGCAGAACGTCCCGCTCACGCGGAGAAAGTTCCGGCGTCAAGCTGGTGGTTTCGGGGTTGGTGATCAGACGTCGGACGCCGCGTGCGATCGCCGGCCCGAGGTAGGTCTGGCCCGCGCCGACCGCCTTGAGCGCGGCGGTGAACTCGCTGAAGGCCGCAGTTTTTTCGAGGTAGCCTTTGGCGCCGGCGGCGAGGGATTCGCGCACCGCGAGGTCCGTGGTATTGGCGGAGAAAATGAGGACGTAGGGCGGGGGATCGACCCTTACAGAGCGCAGGAAGTCCAACCCGAGACCGCCCAGCAGCATCCAATCGAGTACGACCACGCGAGGTTTAGTTGCGTTTGCGACGGTGAGGGCCTCTTCGACGCTGCCCGCCTCACCGACGACGACAAAACCGGGCATCGCGGCCACGAAGGCCACCAGCATCTGGCGAATCGCCGTCTGGTCCTCAACGATGAGGACCGGGACGGGCGATTCGACGGTGGGAAGTTTGGGTGCCATAGGAGTAGTGTACGGAAATTCCCCCTAAAAATGTAATGAGTAGTTCTCGTCACCCGTAGGGATTAGTAATGCTGCTAGGCCGACAAAAAATGCGTAGTTCTGCCCGGCATCCCCAGTTTTGGCTGGGTAGTGAACGGCGTGCTTACCGCGGCCGGAAGAGCGGTCGTGGCTGCGCCGCGGCTTGAAACGACGTCGACCTTTATGGCTTGCCCGCTGAGACCCACGAGCCGCCGGAGCTGTGCGGCGATGTTGTCGAGGGCTGACGCTTGGGCATGCATTTCGGCGGCCGAGCTGGCTACTTCCTCGGCGTTGCCGGCACTGGCCTGCGTGATTTTATCCATCTGCGAGACGGCGATGTTTAGCTGGTCGATGCCCCGGGACTGCTCGACCGAGCCAGTCGCGATCTCGCCGGCAAGTGCGTCCATTTCCTTGGCGCGATCCGTAATTTCACTCAGTCGTGAGGCCATCTGTTCACTCATGCGCACACCACGGGTGCTTTTATTGATGGAGTCCTCGATTCGGTCCGCGGTGTCTTTGGCGGCCTGGCTGCTGCGCTGGGCGAGAGAACGCACTTCCTCGGCCACCACGGCGAAGCCCATGCCGGCTTCACCCGCGCGGGCGGCCTCAACTGCGGCGTTCAGGGCGAGAATGTTGGTTTGAAAGGCGATGTCATCGATCGTCTTGATGATCTTGGCGATATTGTCGGACGAGGCTTTGATGTCGGCCATCGCGCCAGCCATTGCGCTCATCTCCGCAGTCCCGCTTTCGGCGGATTTGCGCGCTTGGGTGGCGATGTCCTTGGCCCGCTGGGCGCATTCCGTATTTCGTTTCGTCATGCCGGCCATCTCCTCGAGCGAGGCGCTTGTTTCTTCGAGCGAGGCGGCCTGCTCGGTCGAGCCTTCGGCGAGTGATTGACTGGCGTGGGCGACTTGGTTGGCGGCCGCCGCGGCGGAGCTGGCGCCATCGGCGAGTGGAGCTGCGATGCCCGTGAGCGACGTGGATATGCTTTTCGAGACCGCCCAAGCCAGAATGCCGCCGAGGGCCAGGGCCGCCGCTGTCGCCCAGAGGGCCACGAGGCGCGATTGCTCCGAGGCCTGAGACGCCTGCAGGTCGGCCTTTTCGGCCATGACGAGATTGAAGTCGTGGCACGCCTGCACGGATTTCTCGAATGCCGCGTAAGTGGAGGCGCCTTGAGTCTTCATCAGGGTGATCGATTCCTCATTCTTCCCTTGGGCGCCGAGGGCTCGAATTTGCCGGGCGACGATCCGGTAATTTTCGAGGGCCGGGCCTACGGCCGAGGCGAGTTCACGCTCCCGTGGATCGACGATTTGGGTGATGTAGCGCCCGAGCATCTGTTCGATCCGTTCGGCGGTTTGCTGGGCTTGGCTGTCCAAGTCCTGCATTTCGGCGGCTTCGTTCGAAATGATGTGTTTCAAAGTGATCACCCGGTATCGGAGCACCTCACCTTGTATTTTCGCGGTTTGGATTACACCGGGCAGGCTTCGTCTCGAAATGGTTTGGAGACTCGCCGAGATGATCCGAGATTCGATCAGGTTGAGCACGCCGAGCGCGACGGTGCAGCCGACGAGGATGGCGAAACCAAAGGTGACGCGTTTTTTAATGGTCCAATTTTTCACGGTGGCAGGATTGAGTGAGTAGGAGGAAGGGTTTGGTGGGATATCCCTTCGGCCTATTCATGCTCCTACTCCACGTATCAATTGCGGAGGACGTCGCATTCCTTGCCGCGATAGTTACTGCGGCGCGGCTTCTGTGGTCGGGTGCAACTCGTGGGTGAGGGCGAGGAGCAAGTCCTCCGACGTGTAAGGCTTGGGAATGACAGTGCTGACCGACAGCGCGGCGAGCGCGGCGCGCTTCTCCGCGCTATCGAGGCCAGTGGCGGCGATGATGGGCACGTTCGACGCGATACAGCGAATCGCTCGCACGAGTGCGATGCCGCCCATTTCCGGCATCATGAGATCGGTTACGATCGCCCGGATGCGAGCGCGCTCCAAAAGAAATATGCCCAACGCCTCGCGGCCATCGGCCGCCGTGAGAACGTGGTAGCCTTGCTTTTCGAGAATGCGCTTCACCGCGAGCAGCACGGGCTTCTCATCGTCGACAATCAGCAGAGTTTCGCCCTGCGCGAAAGGGAGTTTTTCCCGGGGTACGTGCGGCAGATCGTGCGCCGGCTCGGCGACCGGAAGATGCACTCGGAATTGCGTGCCGCGACCGACCTCGCTCTCGACAGTGAGAAATCCCCCGTGGCTTTTCACGATGCCGAGCACGGTGGCGAGACCCAGGCCTGTGCCTTTGCCTAGATCCTTGGTCGTGAAAAACGGCTCAAAGATCCGGGTGCGGATCTCAGGTGGGATGCCTTGGCCGGTGTCACAAACAGAGATGACCACATACGCTCCCGGCTTGGCCCCGACGTGGAGCGAAGCAGCGTCCGCGCCGAGGGTCAGGATTTGAGTGCCCACCGTTAGCTCGCCGCCATCGGGCATGGCATCGCGAGCATTCACACAGAGGTTCATCAAGACCTGATGAATCTGAGTGCTATCGCCGACCACGGCGGGAAGGTCAGGGCCCACGTCTTGGCGAATTTTGATTTCTCGGGGAAAGGTCTCCTGCATGATTACGACCATCTCCTTTAGGAGGTGGCGGACTTGAAGTGGACCGCGGTCGCCCGCAATGCCCCGGCTGAAGGTGAGAAGCTGCCGCACGACATTCGCTCCGCGCTGGGCGCTGCTTTCGATGATCGACAAGAGGTGGATGTCTCCCGGGTCGGTCACCTTGTCTTTGAGCAGGGGGGCGACCATGAACATGGGCGCGAGAATGTTGTTTAAATCGTGAGCTACTCCGCTCGCCAGCGTACCGATGGCCTCCAAGCGCTGAGCGCGAAGGAACTGCTCCTCCAGGCGTTTGCGCTCGGTCACGTCTTCGGCCGATCCGATGATACGGATGACATTTCCGGCGCCGTCTTTGACTTGATAGGCTTGGGAATGGACCCAGCGCTCCGTGAAATCCGGACGGACGACGCGAAAGGTTTCGTCGTACCCGCCATCGCTCAACTGTGAAGCCGCGGCGGCGCTGACGCGTGCCCGATCCTCAGGATGCACCGCATCGGCCCACGCGTGCGAATTTTTGTAGAGTTCTTCGACAGGCCGGCCCCAGACTTCCTCATAAGCCGGGCTGATGTAGATAATCCGGTCGCTGGCGACATCGCGCACCCAAAAGACATCGCGGATGGTTTCCACGACTTCGCGGAAACGACGCTCGCTTTCGTGCAGCGCACCTTGGACTCGCTTCAACTCGGTCACGTCGACACAAGCCCCGATCATGCGGACCGCGTGGTTGAAACGATTATATTCGGGCCGGCCGCGATCCGCGAGCCAGATGGTGGTCCCGTCAGGACGCACGATGCGGTAGTCGGCGATGAAATCGCTATGATCACGAATCGAAACCGCCAAGGTCGACAGAACCCGTTCGCGATCGTCCGGGTGGAGGCAGGAGGCAAAAAAGTCTGGGCCGCCAAGGAGGAGTTCGTCGCGAGTCCGACCAAATAGCGTGGCCGTGGTCTCGTCGCATACGACGCGACCGTCGACCAAATCCCAGTCCCACGTTCCGACATGGCCCGCATCAAGCGCGATGCGCACCTGGGTTTCCGCTCGAGTGAGGGCCTGTTCCGCGTTCTTGCGCTCCGTAACGTCTTCGGTGAGGAGGACGATGCCGGCCACCGTGCCTGCCGAATCCAGCCATGGGCGCGCCTCCCAGCGGAGCCAGCGAACCGAACCATCCTTGGCGGTCATTTGCTCGGCATCCATGCTGAGCGTTTCGCCCGCCAGGGCGCGGTTGTAAGCCTCGCGCCAGCTCGGCTCCGTATGGGGAAAAACATCGTAGTGGCAGCGGCCGCGGAGTTCTTCATCCCCCAGCGCGTAATCTAAATTCCAGAGGCGGCTGGTGGTGATGTAGCACATCTTCCGATCCAGCATCGCGAGAGCGATCGGGGCGTATTCGATGAAAAGCGCCAGCTTCTCTTCCTGTGCGTGCGACTGCTCGAATTGGGCGCGCAAGTGCCAGAACAAGACCGCCGCGGTGACGATAATGAAAAACCATCCTTTGTAGATCTCGATGGTCCCCCGCGTGCCGATGTCGTACACCAGCCAATTGAGCACCTCGTCGGACAGTAGAATCCACAGCATTCCTACGCCGAGGTAAACCAACGTAACTCGCCCGGCGGCCCAGGTGGATTCGCTCATCGCGATAGATGCGAAGCGCCGACTACTCCTTCGACTGGCGGAAAATAGCGGGGGCTTTTGCAGGGTAGTCATAATGGGGGCTAAGTCTGCGCTCGGGGTACTGTTATGCCCGCGAGGGTGCTCCTCGCGGGCATGGGCGAAGTCGGGGCGGGGTTTGGCCGAAGCAACTCGAGTTAGGTGGCGGGCGCCGTCTCGGTGGCGTGGCGCGCGTGCTTGCGCTCGCCTGCGTGCTCGTGGAGAGCGCGCTCAAATTTGGCGAAGAGATCGTTCACCAATGCGTCCGGCTCGTCGGCTTCCGCGTGGATCGCAATATCACGCGAACCGCTCCGGAGCGTCGCGGAGCAATTGAAGCGGGCCGGGCCGGTGTGGGGCTTCTCCAAGCGCAGGTGTAGATGGAGGCTGCCGACGAGGGTGGCATGGTGCCGGTGAAGTTTAGCCGCTTTGCTCTCGATGCGCTCGACGAGACCAGGCGTGGCGGTGAAGCCTTCGAATGAGACGAGCGGAGTGGGGGTGGATTGATTCATGGGATGAAACGGAGGGATGAATATTTTGCCGCGACACCGGCGCGCGTGAGCGGCCAGCGGCAGGGACGGGATCATCTTAGCGGAGTGGGCCAACGGTAACTCTGCACGGTTTGCTCGTGTATGATCATTTCTTGCGGAGTGATATTGGCGGAGGCGCGTGGTTACGGCGCTGAGCCGGGCGATTTCCTCGGTCGTTGCGCAAGAAATGCCATTAAGCGCGCAATCAATGCGGAGCAGGCGCCCGGGATTTTTGCGACGATGCGCAGTATCCCATGACGACTCTGACGCCCACCAAGCCGGACAGTGCTGAACGCATCGATCTCGATCTGATTCGAAAATACTCGGTGCCGGGTCCCCGCTACACGTCGTATCCGCCCGCGACAAAATTTACCGCGGAGCTGCCTGCGCTTCGTTTGGAAGCGGCGATTGCCGATGACAACCAAAGCAGTGATCGCCCGATCTCGCTCTATTTTCACCTGCCCTTTTGCGAGACCCGGTGCTGGTTCTGCGGCTGCAATACCGTGATCACGAAACGCCGGGGTGCGTCGGCCGAATACTTGGTCGATTTGGAGAAGGAAATGCGGCTGACCGCCGCCCAGATCGATCCCAACCGGCCAGTCGTCCAGATCCATTTCGGCGGTGGCACCCCTACATTCTTCCGCCCGGATGAACTGCGAAAGCTGGGTGCGCTGATTAAGGAGCTCTTTCCCAATCGTGCACCGAACTGCGAATTTGGCGTGGAGATTGATCCCCGCCGCATCGATCAGGACCACGTTTTCGCCCTGCGCGAAATCGGTGCCAACCGCGCGTCCTTGGGCGTGCAGGATACCAATCCCCGGGTGCAACTCGCCATCCATCGGATCCAACCGCAGGCGAAAAATGAACAAGCCTTCGCGTGGCTGCGCGAGGCGGGGTTTGCCTCGATCAATGTCGATTTGATCTACGGCCTGCCGCTGCAAACCGAGACGACCTTTGCGCAAACGATCGACGATGTGCTGGCGCTCGGGCCGGACCGGCTTTCGGTGTTCAGCTACGCCCACGTGCCGTGGATCAAGCCGGCGCAAAAAATCTTCGATGACCGCGAGCAATTGCCGGATGCGGAGCAGAAGCTCGCGATGTTTGCCGTGGCGCACGAGAAGCTGACGGCGGCCGGCTTCGTCGATATCGGTCTGGATCATTTCGCGAAGCCGGACGATGACCTCGCCAAGGCGCTGGAGGCGCGGACTCTGCACCGCAACTTTCAAGGCTACAGCACGCAATCGGGTGCTTCGCTCTATGGCTTCGGGGTATCGTCGATTTCGTCCACGCCCGATACGTATCGGCAAAATTTTAAGACGCTGGATGAATGGCGGGCGGCGTTGGCCAAGGGAGAATTGCCTATCGAGCGGGGCCTGAGGCTGACCGCCGAGGATCAACGCCGGCGGCACGTGATCATGAAGATCATGTGCGAGCGCGAGCTCGATTTCGTGAGACTTTCGGACGAGCTGAGTCTCGATTTTACTTCGGTGTACGCCACTGAGATTGAGCGGCTCGCCGCGTTTGAAGCGGACGGACTCATCGCGCGCACGGAGAGTGGTTTCGTCGTTAGCCCAGAAGGTGTGCCGCTGCTCCGGGTCATCGCCATGGCCTTCGATCACGCCACGCCGCCCACGGCCGGAATGCATTCGCGGACGATCTAGAACTCGGTCCGGCGGAAATCGTGCACGCCCTACAATATCCAGTCCCGAAACAGCAAGAAATGCGGAGCAACTAACGCGGAGAGTGATAGACTCTTTGGAACCCCGTGCCCCATGAAGCTTTCGACTAATTATCTGGGATTGCGACTGTCGTCGCCCTTGGTGGTAGGGGCGTCGCCATTTTGCGATACCGTGTATCAGGCGCGGAATCTGCAAGACGCCGGGGTGGGCGCACTGGTGCTGCGATCGCTCTTCGAGGAGGACTGCGCGCCGGTGCCGGCACAATTGAATCCCGATGAGCCCGTGGAGGTCGCGGCCTATCAGCACTCGGTCGTCGGCTACGCACACTACATCGCGGCGCTGAAGCAGGATATTTCCATCCCCGTCGTGGCGTCGCTGAATGGCACTCGGACTTTTGCGTGGGCCGAAAACGCGGCGCGCCTGCAGCTCGCCGGTGCGGACGCGATCGAGCTCAATTTTTATCGCGTGGTCTCGGACGTGAACGTCGACGCTGACCAGGTGGAACTAGAGATGATCGAGATCGTGCGCGCGGTCACGGCCGCCGTCCGCATCCCGGTCTGCGTGAAACTTTCGCCGTACCACACGGCGCTGGCCCAACTGGTGGTGGCCCTGGAGCTGGCCGGAGCGGCAGGCGTCGTGCTCTTCAATCGATTCTACCAGCCGGACATAAATATTTCGACCCTCGAGGTGCAGCCGCATCTCAAGCTATCGGTGCCCGAAGAGGTGCAACTGCGCCTCCGGTGGCTGGCGATTCTGTCGCCCAAAATACGCGGCACGCTCATCGCCAACGGCGGGTTTCACGCTTCGAGCGACGTGATCAAAGCCCTGCTCACGGGCGCTTCGGCCGTACAGGTTGTCTCGGTGCTGCTGCGCCACGGGCCGATGGTCTTGCACACGCTGCATGCCGGCATCGAATCGTGGATGAGTGAACATGGTTATGCCGACATCGCGGCTTTTCGCGGACTGCTCGCGGTCGATCGGGCGAAGGATGCCTCGGCGTTCGAGCGCGCCAATTATCACAGCACCCTGCAGAGCTGGCGGCGGGATCGGCCTTACTAAACGGGCCGCGTGTAGTCGGTCGCGGCGGCGGCGAGGCGAAAGCCGGACTCGATGCAATTCGGGAGCGAGACCCCGTCGCGGCAATTTCCGCCGATAAAAATTCCCGGAGCCTTGGCCTCAAGCGCGGTGATCGCGTCTTTGAATCGCTGATGACCGATTTCGTACTGAGGAATGGCGCGAGGCCAGCGCTGGATATGGGCAAACGACGGTGCACCCTTCGCGCCGATCAGCTCCGTCAATTCGGCGGAGACCAAACTGATCAGGTCGGCATCATCGAGTCGGGTCAGAACAGGTTGGCGAACTCCCCCGACAAAGGCTGTAATGCCGACCTGCCCCGCCGGCGCCCGGCCCGGGAATAGCGTGCTGGAGAAGAGCGCGCCGAGAATCGAGCGTTGCTCGACGGCGGGGGCCAAAGCACCGAAGCCATCCAGGCGATGCGCGACGCGCTCGCGTGGATAGCCGAGCAGTAGCGACACGACAGGCGGGTGGTGAATCGCGCTCAGCTCGGGCAGGCCCGTGCCGCCCGGAATGCCCTCGAAACGCAAGCGGCTCAGCCCGTCTGCGGGCAGGGCGAAGATCACGGTATCGAAGCGCTCGGACGTGAGCGAAGTCCCGCTTTCGTACACGAGTTCCCATTCGGTTTCGACGCGGCGCACCGCCTGCACCGAGGTGCTTAGGCGAATGGAACTCGCGAGTGTGGCCGCGAGGGCTTGGGGCAGGGTATCGAGCCCATCGACGAACGAGTAGATGCGCCCCTTGGGGCCGCCGCTGGCGTTGCGACGCTTGATCGACCCGCGCAGGAGGGAACCGTACTGTTGTTCCAGGCTATAGAGCTTGGGGAAGGCGTGTTTGACCGAAAGGCGTTCGGGATCGCCCGCATACACGCCGCCGACGAAAGGATTGATCGCGTAGTCGAGGAACTCGCGACCGAGACGGCGCCGGACAAAATCCGCGACACTTTCGTCTCCGTCGGCCGAATATTTCGGGCGCCACAGCTCCGCACAGAGTTGCAGCTTGGCCCACATTGAAAAAAGACCCGTGGCCACGAAGCCGAGCGGGGAAACCGGCATCGGTGTCAGGCCGCCGTTTTTAACGATATAACGATTCTTCGCCTCGGGCGATGCGTAGATTTGCTGCGAAGCCAAACCGAGATCGCCGATCAATGCCGCGACCGCCGCGGAATTCTCGATGAGAGAATTGGGGCCGAGCTCGTGCAGCCACCCGTCTTGCCGAAACGTCTGGATGGCCCCGCCGACGCGAGGTGACTTTTCAAACAACACCACCTCGCAGCCCGAGCGTCGGGCCTGCCAGGCGGCGGTCAGGCCGGTAATGCCGCCGCCGAGAACTGCGACCCGGCGCGAAGGAGAAGAGGAAGCCATGGAGAGTGAATTCGCAGGATCATTCCACGAGGTGGAAGTTGATCGGGACGAGCATGCGGGTGCTGACCTTGCGCCCGCCTTTTATGCCCGGGCGGAAGCGCCACATCTTCACGGCGGCGATGGCCGCATCTTCAAAGCCACTGTGGGTGCTGGTGGCGATTGCGACGTCGCTCACCCGGCCATCCTGATAGACGATAAACGTGACCGTAACGCTGGCCGCGGAGACGTATTGTTTCTGGCTTTGCGGGAAAATAGGGGAGGGCTGAAAAACGACTTCGGGTTTCCGATCCAGATCGGCCAAATTGAAAATGTTATCGAGGGCGACGGTCCGCGCGCCGCGGGTGATATGCTCCGGGATGACGAAGATTTTGACCTGCGAAAGATCCGGCTGATCGACCAGACTGGAAAGGTCGAGAGGCTGGACAAAGTCGGTGGGCGACGGGATGCGGGGAACATCGGCGAGCATGGGGGCCGGACTGCCGAGGTCGGGCTTCGCGGGAGCATCGTCACTCGGCGCAGGCTCCGGCTCTTCGAGTTCTTTGAGCTGAGGAACGAAAAGGGCGAGGGCGGGAATTTCAGTCTTCGGCGCGGCGTGGACTACTTTTTTCATCGGGCGCACCCCGAAGAGAATTGCGCCATGGAGTGCGGCGGAGAGGACCATTGCAAAAATAACCGTGGCTTTGCCGCGTTGGGGGCGGGGATAGCAAGTCGCGGAGTCGATCCGGGCAGCGCCCACCTTGGCGGTCGCGGGCACGGTTCGCGATGAACCGGAGGCGAGTGGCAGAGGGAGTGTGAGCATGGCGAAATTCTAACGTGTTTCTTGATCGGGCGCTTGGCGTGGATTGTTCGACCCTGCGCATGCGTTGTTTCGTTTGGCTCCGAACGTCCGGAACGTGGGACAAGATATGCACAAATCTCGGCAGGCCGTGCGGTGCGGTGGCGCAGGGATTGGCGTAGGCTAGGCGGATGGCCACCCGTGCTGTCCTTCTCGTCAATCTTGGCTCGCCTGATTCTCCGTCCGAAGCGGATGTCCGCACCTACTTGCGGGAGTTTCTCGGTGATGAACGCGTGATCGACCTCCCGGCGCCGCTGCGGTGGCTCCTGCTGGAGGGGATCATCTTGCGCACCCGCCCGAAGAAGTCCGCCCATGCCTACGCGTCCATTTGGACAGAGGATGGATCGCCCCTGATGCACACCTCGGAAGTCGTGCAGAAAAAGATGAACCGGGAGTTTGACGACCAAGTGCCGGTCTATCTCGCGATGCGCTACGGACAGCCGTCGATCGCATCGGTGATCGGCGAGATGGTGGCCGACGGAGTCGAGGAATTGCTGCTCCTCCCGCAATATCCTCACTTCGCGATGTCATCGTGGGAGACGGTGGTGGTGCGGGTGAAGGAAGAGCTCGCGCGCCAAGCGCCGGGCCTGCGCCTGACCTGCATCGAGCCGTTTTTTGCCGACCGCGACTACATCGAGGCACTGGTGACGGTGTCGGCTCCTTATCTCGATCAGCCCCATGATCACCTCTTGTTCAGCTACCATGGCGTGCCGGTGCGGCATTTGCGCAAATATGGCTGCACGCAGGGCCGCGCGGCGGAGGCCTGCGATTGCTGCCCGCCGGGAACCCCTTCGCGCGCGACCTGCTATCGGGCGCAAGTATATGCGACGACACAGGCGTTTGCCGCGCGGGCAGGCTTGGAGGCCGAACGTTATTCCGTGTCATTTCAGTCGCGCATCGCGGGTGAGCCGTGGTGCAGACCGTTTACCGACCACGAACTGGTGCGCCTCGCGCGCCAGGGTAAGAAGCGGTTGCTAATCATGTGCCCGGCCTTCGTGGCGGATTGTCTCGAGACCCTGGAAGAGATCGCGGTCGCGGGGCGGGAGACCTTTCTGGCCGCTGGCGGTGAGAGCTTCGAACTCATCCCCTGTTTGAACGCGCATCCGGCCTACGTGGCCTTTCTCGCCGGCCGAGTGAACGCCTGGCTCGCGAAGCAGACGGCGGGGCAGGGCGTGGTCGTCTCCACGTGATCGGGACGGCGCGCGAGAGGCGCCTTTTCAGATCGGGGTTTCGCGCGCGTTAAATAAAACTGTAGCCGAGGCGAGTTGCGTCCTCGCGTCGCAATAATTTCGAGCTACGCCGGTTCCTCAACGCGCGTAGTTGCGACGCAAAGTCGCAATCCCGCTACCCGTTTTTTCAGCGACAGTTTAACCTATGCGCCGCTAGCGCAGCGGCTGCACGAGCATGGAGGCGGCAGCTTCGCGTGCGATGGCCATCCGATTGCCATTGATCTGGCACAGGAAGGGACCGGCGCCGCTCATCTTCTTGATGATGGCTGATTCGCCGAGTCCCAGCTCGCGGAGGCGCTGACACAAACTCGCTTCGCCGCAGAGGGTCGCGACGCGGCAGAGGATCCCGCAGGGAAGTTCGCAGAGTGACATGGTCATGGTAAAAAGGTGAGCCGGCCGCGAGCACCCACTGTGTCGCGGCCGGCTGTTGGGGTAACTAACAGACCGACTCGTTAGAGGCGGTAGGTGACTGAGGCGTAGCCGACGGCTCCCTTGTAGTTGGAGAACCCACCAGTAGTGGCACTGTCGCTGTTCAGGTAACCGAGCTTGGCATTGCCGATCAGGCGATCGGTGAACTTACGCTTGATGCCGACCGTGATGCTGTAGTCGCGCACGCCCTGGCCGTAGGGATCGGTGGCGGCGGCCAAGGCCGGATTGTAGTTATTGGCCTTGTAGTAAGTCGTCTGGAGCTGCGCGTCGGTGTTCTTGTCGACCACGAAGCCGGTGAGGATGCTGCCGTTCCAATAATTGTTATCGGCATTGTGCAGCACGTCGTTGGCGGTGCCGCCGGCGCGGGGGTAGGCGGTGCTGGTCTTGTCGTACACCAGATTCACGTTGGCTTGGACGTAGACGACTTTGTTGGGAGTCCAGTCGATGGTCTCGGCGATTTCGTAGCGGCGAGTATCGTTGGAGTCGCCGGTGATGTAGCCGTCTTCCATCACGGTTCCTTTGCCGCGCTGCACGATGTAGCGGGTATTGAAGGCTAAGGTCGCGATCGGCTTCACAGTGGCGGTGAGGCGCGCACCGTAGATATCGTAGTCGAGGATGTAATAGCTGCCGAGGCTCGTGCCGTAGCCGTTGAAGTTATTCTCGTGGTCCTTGGTGAAGTATTCGGCGCGAAGCGTGACCTTCGGCGATACCGTCCAGTTGGCACCCACTTTGAAGTTGGAGTGCTTCTCCTTGATTTTGTCGTTGGTGAGCACCGTGCTCGGCACGATCAGTGCGCCCGAAGGCCCGATTGAGGTATACGTGGTGCGTTCGTCGCTGGGGGAGGTGCGATAATCCCAGAGGGCGAAGACCGCGACGTTCTTGATTCCCGTGTAGCGCACATCGACCTGGGGTGTCCAAGGGCGCTCGCTGATCTTGTAGGAATTGGGCGCGGCGACGAGTTGTTCGGTGACAGCGCCGGTCGCGGGCACCACGAGGTTGTTCACGTAGGTCGCGAGCGTAGCGCCGGATGTCTTGTACTCTTCGGCGCGGACGGCGACGTCGACGCGGAGATCCTTGATCAACTTCGTTTGCACGCCGAAGTTCCCGACCCACGAATTCATTTTGAGTTCGCCGACGCTATTGTAGGAATAGGGCGGGCGGCCTCCCGAGGTGAAGGCGCCGACCGGAGACACGGTCCCCGCGGCGGTCGCCAGGCTGGCGGTGATGAGGCGTGAGCCCGCGACGTCTTCATTGGCGTGGCGGTAATTACCACCGGCGAAGACCGTGATCTTATCCGTCACGGCGGTCTCAACTCGTCCGCCGACGGTGATTCCATTTTCACGGAACCCCTGGCGGTCGAAGCCCTTGTTTTGGTTGTTGGCCAAGAGGGCGGGGACGACGGTCACAGGGCTGGAGGGAATGGCTGGGAAGGGCTTGACCTCACCCGGATAGCGGTCGACCGAGCGCGTATCCACATTGTCGATGCGATTGCCAGACAGGGTGAAGACGCCCGTGGTCTTGCCGATGGTGTGGCGCACCGAGGCTTCCCATGTTTCTTGGCGCTCGTTGAGATCGAGATAGGCGGGGACGATCTTACGATTCGCGGAAATCAGGTTGAGACTGCTCAATGACTGGATCGGGACGCCGGTCTGGTCGGTATCGCCCCAGATCGTCGAATCCTTCCGACCATCGCGGCGCTCGCTGGTGTAGCGGAACGTGAACACGGGCCGTTTGGGCAGAGCGATGGTGGCGTTGACGAAGAATTTGCTGCGATCGACGTACAGCGCGCGCTTATAGAGCGGCAACCAGGCATTGTTGAGCGGGAAGAAACCACCGGCTCCGTCGTAAAACGTCCGGAACTGTTTGTAGCCCGCTTCAAAGTTGCCGACCTCATTTTTCGTGAGGCGGAATTGCAGCAGGTAGTCCTCCGCCCCGGGGAGGGCTTTGCCGTCCACCTGGAGATTGGTATCCTTGGAGAGCTCGTAGTTGTAGCTCATCTCCTCGATGCCGGCCGATCCCTGCTTGGCGGTCTGCGTCCGGGCTTGGAAGGCCGGCTTGGCCCCACTGAGATCGGTGGCGGTGCCGCCGAAGGTGATGAAGTTGTCGAACACCGGGAAGGCATCCGTCTCCTTGGCGGGCTTGGTGGTCGCGGTCTCCGCAGAGAAGGCGGCGGGGAGCAGCAGGAGGGCGCCGGTGACAACACCGGTGACCCGACGAAGTGAAATAAAATTAGTATTCATGGCGGTCAGCTTCGTTTGAAGGGTTAGTAGCGCAGGGGCTTGCTGGTGTTGGAGCCGTGGATGGCTTCGTGGCAGCCGGCAGACCAGCAGGTGCCGTTTTGCAGCCGGGTGCGGTGGTCTTCGCCACCGGCGAAGATCGTGCCGTTCTTATCCGTGGTTTGGAGGTGGCAGCGGAGACAGAGATTGCCGTCGCGAGCGACGAGCATCTTCGGATTCACGGAGCCGTGCGGATTGTGGCAGGCGGTGCATCCTTCCTTCATCGCATTGTGCGCGAAGACGAAGGGGCCCTTCTGGGCGGTGTGACACTTGGTGCAGGTCTCATTCTCCGCCTCGAGGGAAGCTCCGGTGCCCGCGATCACATTGCCGGAGTGCGGGTCATGACAATCCGCGCAGGTGACATTGCCGGATTTGACATCGTGACTGTTGGGCAGAGCGAAGGTACCGCGTTTGTCGAGATGGCATTGGAAGCAGGCTTCGGGTGAGCGCTTGGGATTCGTGATGGTGCCCTTGGCACCGCCCGACTGCACGTGCACGCTGCCTCCGCCGTGGCACGTTTCGCAGCCGGTGTCGCCGGGTTTCGCCGTCGGCGAAGCCAGAGCTACCTTGGCGTGAGTGGAGGAATCGAAGTGCCCGGTTTGATCGATGTGGCACTCGATACACTCCTTCGTGCCGGCAAATTTGGCGTTGGGGATCTTCCCCGGCGCGAACGTGGAGCGGTTCACCGCTACACAGGATACGAGCATGAGCCCCCAGACGGCGGCGCCGCCGAAGAGGATCATATTCTTGGACCAGCGAAATTTCGTGATCATAGGTTTGGTGGGCTGGCTGACTTGGTTTAAGACGCGACGGAGCGCGCGGTGCTGACTGAGAGTGATGATGCCAGAGTGATCGGCATCTTGGCTGCGCGTCTGTTGGCGATTAGCGCGCAGTCGTTGTCGAATTCAGGCGGGACAAAGGCGGCGGCGAGTTGCGCAGCGAGCGCATGCACGGCCGAGGCGACACAGGGAACGGCGAGGGCCACATCGTGCGAGAGCTCGGTGGTCATCGGGATGATGGTGGAAACCGAGATCGTGAAGAGGTGGAGCTGGGGCAGCCGCTCGATCAGCGCGCTCGCGGCAAAAAGATCTTTCAGCCCGAAGTCGTGCGCGCCCAAGCCGCGCGGTAAATCCACCACTCGCTCAGGCTGGAGATAAGTGATCGTGCCATCGGGCCGCCCATCGCGAGTCGCATCGACGAGGATGATCGCTTGGGCGTAGTCGAACTCGGACAGTAAATTCACGCCGCCCGTGCCGCCATCGAGCACGCGCACGGCGGAGTGGGCGGCGAGATTTTCGATCTGCCGGATGATGTGAACGCCCACGCCCTCATCGCCCATGAGGATATTGCCGACGCCAAGGATGAGGACGGCCGGCTGACTGGTGCCGGCCAAGGGCGAAGCATAGGCTTCGCCGACGAGAGTGGAATCGAGCAGGGCCATGGGAAAGTTTCAGGTGCCCTTTGGCGCGGCGGGGACCACGGGAGTTTTTACCTCGGCGGCTTTTGGCTTTTTTTGCCGCGTGACCACGGCGGAAAGGCCGGAAGTCTGCTCGGCGTGCGCCTGGTGTTTTTCCATGAACTTCCAACCGCCGATGATGGAGGAGAGCACACCGTGGCCCTCGACGTAGTCGTGGTAGAAAACCAGGTAGACGTGCACGAGCGTGAAGATCGCGAAGGCCCACGTGACGCTGTAGTGGAAGAAGCGCAGGTTTTGTTCGCTGCCGAAGAGCGGGACGATCCACTCAAACAGATGCGGGAACCAGAAAGCACTCGTGGCCGCGTAGAGCGCGAAGCCCGAGACGATCTGGAAAAGACTCAGCACGAGCGTGCCGCCGTAGGTAAAGTACGCGACGGCATTGTGCCCGAGGGTGTGCACCGGCTTATTGCTCGACTGAAGCACATCGACCTGCACGACCTGCCACACCTGGAGCAACTGGGCTTTCGTGAGCGGCAGAAAATTACGCCAGCTGGCGAACTTGTTTCCCACGAAGCTCCAGTAGATGCGAAAGGCCAGATTGGCGGTGAAGACGTAGGCCATTCCGAAATGGCAGAACCGCACCATGCCGAACCAGTAGTTCACCGTGGCTTCCTCGCTCGACATGAACGCGGGCGGGTGCGCGATGATGAAACCGGTGACGCCGAGCACCATGATGCCCAGCGCATTGATCCAGTGAAACCAGCGTACCGGCTGCTCCCAGACGTATACGCGCTGATAGTCGTGTGAAGGGGTAGTGCTCATGGGCGGCTATTTCACGAGCAGTTCATGGTGAGCGACCTCGGCGCCGTCTTCGTAGAGATGCACCGCGCAGGCGAGGCAGGGGTCGAAGGAATGGATCGTCCGGATGATCTCCAACGGCTGACGTGGGTCATGGACGGGCGTGCCGATGAGCGAGGCCTCGTAGGCGGACCGCTGGCCCTTGGCGTCGCGCGGGGAGGCATTCCACGTGCTGGGAACGACGAGTTGGTAGTTATCGATTTTGCGATCCTTGATCACGATCCAGTGGGCGAGGGCACCGCGGGGCGCCTCGACGGTACCCACGCCGCGACACTCGGTGGGCCACGTGCTGGGGTCCCACATCTCCTTGGTAAACGTGCGCGTGTCGCCCGCCTTGATGAGAGCGAGCAGCGAATCGAAGAACTCCAGACCCCACTTGGCACACAGGCGGGCCTCGATGCCGCGCGCAGCCGTGCGGCCGAGCGTGGAAAATAATGCGGTGGGTGGCGCCTTGAGCGCACCGAGGGCTTCGAGGACAGCGCCCTTGATATCGGTGTCATTGCTGGCGAAGCCGACGAGCATACGCGACAGCGGGCCGACCTCCATAGCGTGGCCTTTCCAGCGAGGCGTCTTCAGCCAGCTATATTTGCGATCCACGTCCAGATTGGCGTAGGGCGGCTTGGGGCCGGTGTAGTTGAGGTTGGTTTCGCCGACCCACGGGTGACGACCGCCGGTGGCGGTGCCGTCGTTGTAACGATACCAGGAATTGTCGATCAGCTCCTCGATGCCCGTCTGAGTATCGCGCGGATCGACGGGCAAGATCTCGGAGAGATTGCGACCGAGGATGGCACCGCGTTTGAATTTATAGCTCGCCAGATTGTTATACCCATTGGTGGGCAGGTCGCCGTAGCAAAGGTAGTTGTCGACGCCGCCGCCGATGCTCGCCCAGTCGAGATAATACGGGGCGATGGCCAGCAAATCGGGATAGTAGACCTGCTCGACGAAGTCGCGGGCCTCCTTGAGGAGCTTGCCGACGAGCGCGAGACGCTCGGCATTGATCGCGGTCGGCTCGTCGAGATTGATCGAGCAAGGCATGCCGCCCACGAGGTAGTTGGGATGCGGATTCTTGCCGCCGAAGATCGCGTGGACCTTCACAATTTCCTTCTGCCATTCGAGGGCTTCGAGGTAATGGGCCACGCCGATCAAATTTATCTCCGCCGGCAGCTTGTAGGCCGGATGGCCCCAATAGGCATTGGCGAAGATGCCCAACTGGCCGCTCTCGACGAAACCTGAAAGGCGCTTTTGGAGATCGCGAAAATATTGCGGGGAGCTCTTTGGCCAGCGCGAGATGCTCTGCGCGATGCGAGACGTCTCGGCGGGATCGGCTTTCAGGGCGCTCACGACGTCGACCCAGTCGAGCGCGTGCAGGTGGTAGAAATGGACCACGTGGTCCTGCACGTTCTGCACGCAATACATGATATTGCGGATCAACTCGGCGGCTGGGGGAACTTTCATGCCGATGGCATCCTCGACCGCGCGGACCGAGCCGAGGGCGTGCACCGTGGTGCAGACGCCGCAGACGCGTTCGCAAAAGGCCCAGGCATCGCGCGGATCGCGGCCCTTGAGAATGATCTCGAGCCCGCGCACCATGGTGCCGGCGCTCCAGGCATCGATGATTTTGCCGTCCTTAATTTCGGCTTCGATTCGAAGGTGGCCCTCGATGCGCGTGACGGGATCGACGACGATCCGTTGCGGGGCGGCGCTCATGACGCACCTCCTTCATTCTTCTCAGACGCCTCGGCTTTTTCCGCGTTCTCACCGGGGTGCTCGCCGATCTCGGTCCGCTTGCGGACATTCGTGAGGACGGCGTGAGCCAAGGCGCCCGCGGCGGTGACGCCACCGACGGTGAGGCCGATTTTGTCGGCGGTGGCCTCGATCCCAAACCCCGGCGCATTGGAGAGCCGTTTGTAGAGCGGGCCATTGTCCCAGAAGTTTGCCTCGGAACAGCCGATGCACGGATGGCCCGATTGGATCGGGTAGCTCGTTCCGTTATTCCACCGCATGGTGGCGCAGGAATTGTAAGTGGTCGGGCCCTTGCAGCCGACCTTGTAGAGACAGTAACCCTTGCGGGCGTTTTCGTCGTCGAAGGTCTCGACGAAGAGACCGGCATCGTAGTTGGCGCGGCGGTTGCACGTATCATGGACGCGCTTGCCGTAAAACGCCTTGGGCCGGCCGAGCACGTCGAGCTGCGGAATACGATCGAAGGTGAGCAGATGAACGAGCACGCCGGCCATGACCTCGGCGATAGGCGGGCAGCCCTGGACGTTGATGACGGGCTTGTCCTTGATGATCGCGCTGATCGGGGTGGCCTTGGTGGGATTCGGGTTGGCGCCCTGCACGCAACCGGAGCAAGCGCAGTTGCCCCACGCGATGATGGCCTTGGCGCCGGCGGCGACTTCCTTCAGGGTGTCGAGCGCGGACTTGCCGCCGACCACACAATAGCAGCCATCGGCCCCGAGGGGCACGGAGCCCTCGACCAACATCAGGTATTCGCCGCGATATTTCGTGATGGTGTCGTGGAGGATTTCCTCAGCTTGATAACCGGAGGCGGCTTGCAGGGTCTCCGTGTAGTCGAGCGAGAGTTTATCGAGGAGAATGTCGGCGACGACCGGATGCGACGAACGGAGGAACGATTCGCTGCAGCACGTGCATTCCTGAAAATGGAGCCAGACGACCGGAATGCGGCGCTTGGTCTCGAGGGCCTTGGCGATCTGGGCGGCGGCGGAGTGCTCGAGGCCGAGGTAGGCTCCCATCCACGTGCAGAATTTGAGAAAATCGCGACGCGAGACGCCGCGAGAGGAGATTTGTTCGTAGACCGTGGGGATAACTTCGGTCTTCGAGGCGAGAGTGGTCATGACGAAATCCTTAGGGGTTTGAGTTTTGGGGGGACGAAAGAGCGGATCAGGCGAGGAGCAGGGCCACGCCCGTGGCGGCGCAGAGGGCTCCGAGGCTGCGGGAAAAATTGGGCGAGCGGACTGCGGCGATCGTTCCGAGCGCGAGGCCCACCGCATGGAGCGCGATGGTGGCGAGGATGAAACCGGCGCCGTACGAAACCGCGCTGGCGTCGGCGGGAATCTCGCCGCCGTGCGCCAGGCCGTGCAGCAGGGCGAAGAGCGCCACGAGGGTGACACTCGCCGCAGCGGGCAGGCGGACGGCCGCCACGACCAAGAGGCCGAGCGCGAGCACGGACGCGGCAATCATCGGCTCAAGACCAGGGAGGCCAAAGCCAGACGCGCCCAGCCCGGCACCGAGCGCCATGATGCCAACGAACACCGCAGGAACCAACCAGCGGGCGCGGCCTCCGAGCTGGGCGGCCCAAACGCCCACGGCGATCATCGCCGCGAGGTGATCGAGGCCGTGGAGCGGATGCAAAATTCCTGAAGCGCAATTATAGATCAGCCCATCGCTGGAGTGAGCGTGGGCGAGCGACGGAACCAAGAGGGCGGCCGAGACGACCGCGACGGGGCGAAAATAAGAAAGCGGTTTCATGTCGCTGACATACTAGCGGAAATGTTCGCGGCCCGTTGTGCGCTTCTTGGTGAACGCTACGCATGGCTTGTGAAATGACCTGTCCACACTGGACGCGGAGTTTGATACGGCTCTATATAAGCGACATAATGCACGAAGTCGGAATCATGGAATCGGCGCTGGCCGCAGTGATGGCGCAAGCGAGCGCTCACCACGCCCAGCGCGTGCATCGCATCGTGTTGCGGATCGGTGCGCTGTCGGGCGTCGATGCGGATTCACTGCGTTTCGCCTTTGATGCGCTCGCGCAGGGCACGATGGCGGCGGGCGCGGCATTCGAGGTGGTGGAGGTTCCCACCCGGGTGCACTGCGCCGGGTGCCGCGAAGATTTCTCCGCCACCAATGAAGTGATTTATAGTTGTCCCCGCTGCGGACGCCTCTCCGGCGACATCCGCGAGGGACGCGAACTCGAACTCTCACGCATCGAAATGTCCTAAATCCCATGAGCACCATCACTGAAGCCCCCCCCTCAGAAAAATTCCGCATCGTGCCGCAGAGTGGCACCAACGCGTCGTCGTCTCGTTCGCTCTCGTCGCCATTGTCCGCTGAAATCGCCGCCGCACTCGAGGCCAGCCCCTCCGGTGAAGTGGCGGTGAAGTCGCTCGACATGCGCATCCCGCTCCTCGAGAAAAACGACATCCTCGCCGAGCGGAATCGCGGCTACTTCCTCGGCCGCGGACTGGTCGCGCTCAATCTGGTGTCATCCCCGGGCGCCGGGAAAACGGCGCTCCTCGAACGCACGCTGGATACGTTTGGACGCGACCGACGCTGCGCGGTGCTCGTGGGTGATTTGGAAACGGACAATGACGGCCAGCGGTTGCGACGAGCCCACGCCTCAGTGGCGCAGATTACGACGGGGACGACCTGCCATCTCGACGCGTCGATGATCGCTCGCGGCGTCGAATCGCTCGACATGAAGGACG
This sequence comes from Opitutaceae bacterium, assembly GCA_965227745.1. Classification (GTDB taxonomy): domain Bacteria; phylum Verrucomicrobiota; class Verrucomicrobiia; order Opitutales; family Opitutaceae; genus GAS368. Next base: position 5,287,135 of record OZ245769.1, read on the forward strand.
TGAAGATGCTCTTCATCGAGAATGTCGGCAACCTCGTGTGCCCGGCATCGTTCGACCTCGGTGAGCAAGTGCGCGTCGTCTTGCTCTCGACCACCGAGGGTGAAGACAAGCCCCTGAAGTATCCCCCGATTTTCAAATCGGCGCACATCGTCCTTCTCACCAAGGTGGATGTGGCGCAGGCGCTAGGTTTCGATTGCGCCTTGGCGGTGGAAAATATTCGCCGCGTGGCTCCGCAGGCGAAAATTATTCAGCTCTCGTCGCGGTCCGGCGAAGGGTTTGAGGAGTGGCTGAAATATCTCGTTTCGCTGGTCGACGGGCTATGACCCACTCCCATGGTCGCCGAATCCAGTTGCGATGTAGTGATCCGCGTCAGCGGCACAGTCCAAGGCGTGGGCTTCCGACCTTTCGTGCATAAATTGGCGACGCGGCTTCACCTCGCGGGATGGGTGCGCAACGATTCGCAGGGGGTGTTGATTCGGGCGGTGGGCAGCCGCCCGGAGATTGATCGTTTTCAAACCGCCCTGCGCGCCGAGAAGCCGCCGGCGGCGCAGATATTGAAAATCGCGGAGCAGTCGGCGGACGGAATTTCTCCGGAAGTGGGCCGGGAATTTGCCATCATCGTGAGTGAGTCGGCGGGTGCGATCGAGGCGTCGATTCCGGTCGATCTGGCGCTGTGCGCAGAGTGCCGCAGTGAAATGGGCGAGGCCGGTAATCGGCGGGAAAATTATCCGTTTATCAACTGCACGCAGTGTGGTCCGCGCTACTCGATCATCGAGACGCTGCCCTATGATCGACCGGGCACGACGATGCGGTGCTTTACGATGTGCCGCGAATGCGACGCGGAGTATCGCGATCAAGGGAGCCGGCGTTTTCATGCGGAGCCGAATTCCTGCGAGCGTTGCGGACCCTCGGTCAGTTTTTGTACCGCCGATGGTCGAGAATTCGCCAAAAAAAGCGCGGCGATAAGGGAAGCCGCGCGAGTTTTGAAAGCGGGAGCGATCCTCGCGGTGAAAGGCATCGGCGGTTATCATTTGATGGTGGATGCGACTAATTCCGCGGCGGTCGCGGAGCTGCGGCGGAGAAAGCAACGGGACGAGAAACCCTTCGCGGTGATGTTTGAGAATCTCGCGGCGTTGCGGGCGGTCGCGCACATGACGGATGACGCGGCGGGATTTTTGCAAGCGGTGGCCGCGCCGGTTGTGCTGGTGCCGCGCCGAAAGGAGTGCGGGCTCGCGCCGGAGGTAGCGCCGGGAAATCCTTGGGTGGGTGCGGTCTTGGCTTACGCGCCACTTCACGTCCTGCTGCTCGCCCAAGTGGGCAGACCCATCGTGGCGACGAGTGGGAACTTGGCGGAGGAGCCGCTCTGCACCGACGGCAATGAGGCGCATCAACGGCTCGCGGGGATAGCGGACTACTTTCTCGATCACGATCGCCCGATCGCGCATCCGGTGGATGATTCGGTGATACGCATCGCGGAGTGTGGACCCGTGGTGATGCGGCGAGCGCGGGGATTTGCGCCGACGCCGATCTTGCTCCCGTCGCGGCTGGCGGAAAGTTGCCTGTGTGTCGGCGCCCAGATTAAAAATACGGTGGCGGTCGCGCAGGATGACCGGGTGGTGCTGAGCCCACATATTGGCGACTTAGGCAATGCGAAGACAGGGGAGGTATTTCGAAGCACGGCGAAGATGCTGGGGGAATTGCACCGGCGGCCCTTCACGCTGGTCGTGTGCGACAAACATCCTGGTTACGAATCGACGGTGTTCGCGGAGCGCCTCGGCCTGCCGCGCCTCGCGGTGCAGCATCATCTCGCGCACGTGCTCGCGTGCCTGCTGGAGAATCGATTCCCGGCCGACGATGTGCTCGGCCTTTCTTGGGATGGCACGGGCTACGGGGAAGATGGCACGATCTGGGGCGGGGAGTTTATTCGGCTGCGTCGAAATGGTGCGACGCGTTTTGGGCGGTTGCGGCCTTTTCGGCTTCCGGGTGGGGACGCGGCGGTGCGCGATCCGCGACGGGTGGCGCTCTCGCTGTTGCACGACTTGGAGTTTCGGCAAGCGGACCGACAGGTGGCGGCGCTGGGCTTTACCAAGGACGAACGCAGCGTGCTGCAACTAATGCTGGAGCGAGGGATCAACTCACCGATCACTTCCAGCATGGGGCGGCTGTTTGACGGCGTCGGCGCTTTGCTAGGCTTAGGGGTGAGAAACCACTTTGAGGGGCAAACACCGATGGCGGTCGAGGCGGCGGCGCTAGCGGCGGGGCCGGGAAAATTTCCGGCGCTTCCGGTGGCCATCGATACGCTGGTGCCGGGGGCGGGGTGTAGTTGTGAGCTGGATTGGCGTCCGATGATCGCGGAGATGATCGCGCAACGGCAGCGCGGGAGTGACGTGGCGGGGCTCGCACTCGCTTTTCATCACGCGCTCGCGGCGGCGGCCGTGGAGATGGCGCGCCGGGCGGATGTCAGCACCGTGGCACTGAGTGGCGGATGTTTTCAAAACGCGCTGCTGCTCGATCTCACTGTGCAGGCCTTACGCGCGGCGGGCTTTCGTGTGCTCATCCATCGGGAACTGCCGCCGAACGATGGAAATATCGCTGCCGGGCAGGCGTTGGGCGCGCTGTGGAATCTCACGTCCGTTGCCCTGCCTTAGCTCAATAAGATTTCAAATCCCCCAAAACCATGTGCCTCGCTGTTCCCGGAAAAGTCTTAGATATCTCAGGCGACGACCCGCTCCTGCGGACCGGTCGCGTCAGTTTTAACGGTGTCATTAAAAACATCAGCTTCACCTGCACGCCCGAGGCGAAAGTCGGCGACTACGTGCTCGTGCACGTGGGGTTGGCGATCAGTGTCGTCGATGAGCAGGAGGCGCAGGAAACGTTTCGGTATCTCCAACTCATGGGGGACTTGGATGGTTTAGAGCTACCGACTCCCCGAGGAGGCGCGTCATGAAGTACGTCGCCGAGTATCGCGACGCGCGCGCGGTTCGCAGCTTGGCGGCGGCGATCACGCGCGCCACGACCAAGCCCTGGACCGTGATGGAAATTTGCGGGGGGCAAACGCACGCCATCGTCAAATTCGGTTTGGATGAACTGCTACCGCCCGGGGTGACGCTCGTGCACGGTCCCGGCTGTCCGGTGTGCGTCACGCCGGCGGAACTGATCGACCAAGCAGTGCAACTCGCGCTGGAGAAAAAAGTCATCCTCTGCTCGTTCGGCGATATGTTGCGCGTGCCTGGCTCGGGCATCGACCTGCTCACCGCGAAGGCGCGGGGCGGTGACGTGCGGATCGTGTATTCGCCGCTCGATGCCGTCACGATTGCGCAGGATAATCCTTTGCGCGAGGTCGTCTTTTTCGCGGTCGGTTTTGAAACCACCGCGCCGGCCAATGCGCTGGCGGTACAGCGGGCCGCGCGGGCAGGGCTGCAAAATTTCTCGATCTTGGTGTCCCATGTCTTGGTCCCGCCCGCCATGTGCGCGATCCTCGGTGCGCCGGATAATCGGGTGCAGGGATTTCTCGCGGCGGGGCATGTCTGCGCGGTGATGGGCACGGACGAATATCACGCGATCGCGGCGAAATTTCGCGCGCCGATCGTGGTGACCGGATTTGAGCCGGTGGATATCATGGAGGGGTTGCTACGTTGCATCCGGCAATTGGAGGCCGGTCGCGCCGAAGTGGAAAACGCCTACTCGCGCGCGGTGCGGAGCGAAGGGAATGCGCCCGCCCGGGCGCTGGTGGCGGATACCTTCGTGGTCGAAGATCGCAACTGGCGGGGACTCGGCAGCATTCCGGCCAGCGGCTGGGGGCTGCGGCCGGAACTCGCGCGGTTTGACGCGCCGAAAAAATTTGCGCTCGGTGCGGCTGTGCCCATCGAGGTGGGTGAATGCATCAGCGGCCAGATCATGCGCGGGATCAAGAAGCCCCACGATTGTGCGGCGTTCGGTACGCGGTGCACGCCGGAGAACCCCATCGGGGCGCCGATGGTGTCGAGCGAAGGCGCGTGCGCGGCGTATTACCGTTATCGTCACCGGTCGGTCGCCGCCTGAGAACGGAAAGCGATGGGCGCTCTGGACGCCCATTAATCGCGGGCCGCGCTTAGCGATTTCGCCCAAAAAGCAGGCGAAGGCTATTCAGGCAGACCACCAAGGTGCTACCCTCGTGGGCCGCGACGCCGATGGCCAAGGGCACGGCGCCGACGGCCGTGGCTACCACCATGACGACGACCACGCCCAGGGAGATGAAGAGGTTTTGCCGGATCACGGCGCGGGCGCGGCGGCTGAGACGATGAGCGGCGAGGAAATTCTCGATGCGATCATCCATCAGAATCACCTCGGCCTGCTCGAGCGCGGCATCGCTGCCGCGCGCGCCCATGGCGACGCTCACATCGGCCGCGGCGAGGCACGGGGCGTCGTTTACCCCGTCGCCGACCATGGCTACTTTGCGGCCCTCGGCGCGCAGGGCCTGGATCGCGGCCACTTTGTCCTCGGGGGAGAGGCCGGCGCGAACGTCGTCGAGGCCCAATTCCTTGGCCACCATCTCGGCGGCATGCCGGCGGTCGCCGGTCAGCATGACGGTTTTGATGCCCAGCTTCTTAAACTCGGCGAGCACGCCGCGGGACTCGGCGCGAATTTGGTCTTTCAGCAAAACGCGACCGACGAGATCGCGCCCGATGACCCACACCTCGCTCAGCTCGGCGGCGGCGGGGGGCAGGCGCTTGGCCCATTCGGCGAGGGGGCCGTTCTCGAGCAGTTCGCGACGGCCGAGCAACAGCGACGAGCCGTTGAGATTTCCCCTGAGACCTTGACCGGTGATGGAACGGAAATCGTCAACCGCGAGTTTTTCCACGCCCTCCGCCTTGGCGGCGCGCACGATGGCGCGGGCGAGCGGATGCTGCGAATGTGCCTCAAGGGAGTAGGCGAGCTGCAGCACCTCGCGCTCCCGGCCCTGCGGGTAGCTCTCGTAGCCGACCACGGCCAACTCGCCGGTGGTGAGGGTGCCCGTCTTGTCGAGCGCGACGGCGGAGATGTCCGACAGTTTCTCCACGGCGGCGCCACCGCGAAATAGCACGCCGTGACGCGCGCCCCAGGCGATCGCGGCCAGGATCGCCGAGGGAATGGAAAGGACGAGCGCGCAGGGACTCGCCACCACCATCAGCGTCATCGCACGATAAAACGCCGAGCGCACTTCCGGGGTATTTTCAAAGGCGGGCAGGCGGAAGCCCAGCCACCAGACGAGAAACATCAACGCCGAGCCGCCGATCACCGCGTAGGTGTAGCCGGTGCCAAATTTATCGGTGAAGCGCTCGCTCGGGGCTTTGAGTTTTTGCGCCGTTTGGATGAGGCGGATGATTTTTTGGAGGGTGCTTTCCGAGGGCAGCCGGGCGACTTCAAAATCGACCGCGCCCCAAAGGTTGACCGTGCCGCTAAAGACTTGGTCGCCGACGCCCTTGGTCACCGGGTTGGCCTCGCCGGTGAGATTGGATTCGTCGCTCGCACTTTTGCCCGTCGTCACCACGCCGTCGGCGGCAAAGGCCTCGCCCGGCTTCACGCGCACGCGGTCTCCGACCTTGATTTCCGCGACGGCGACCTCGTGCTCCGTGCCATCGGCGGCCACGAGCGTGGCGCGTTTAGGCGATGACTTCAGCAAGGCGCTCACTTCGCGCTGCGTGCGGTCGAGGGCATACTCCTCCATCGCGCCCGAGGCGGAAAAAAGGAAAAGCAACAACACCGCTTCGCCCCACGCGCCGATGAACATGGCGCCGATGGCCACGGCGAGCATCAGGAAATGGATATCGATTTCCCGCTTGCGAAGATTTTCCCACGTATCGACCGCGGCGTCCCACCCGCCCGCGACGATGCCGACCAAGTAGAATCCTTTGGCCAACCACGGCATGCCGGGCGCGAAGTGGCCCGCGATGACTCCCGCGATTCCGGCCGTGCCGCAAACGGCGGCCAGTTTGGCCAGCAGGCGCCATTCCTGGTCGCCGGGGTCGGGCTCGGCCGTGATCTCAGGCCACTCCATTTCGCGCCAGAGCCAGAGCTTTTCGGCGGTCTCGCAGGATTGGCGTCCGACCACGGTGGCATCGCCCTCGGTGTAAACGGAAAACCCCGCCGGCGTGGGCCGGGAGGATTTCGCGGCGAGGTGGCTTTCAATGGCGGCGACGGTATCCGTCAGAGTCTGTTCCCATCCTGCGCTAGGGGACTGGCCGACAGTGGCGACGGCGACTTTGTGCGCGACGGGATCGATCTTTACCGCGCTCACACCCGGCTGGGTCCGCAAGAAATCGACGAGCGCAGCTATCCAATCGTCGTTTGAACTTGCGGGAGTTGCCATGGGTCTAGTGAAGCCTCGGCGAGGCAAAGCCGCAAATTTATTAGCGGTCCGAGGCGACGTGCGCCGCTAGCAAATACGCGGAAGCTGTTCGCCGCTCAGGCGGTCGAGAATTCGCTCCGCGCCGATCACGCTGCGCATGGTGAGCGCGCCGCAGCGATCGGATTTTACCCGGCCGATCACTTGCGGCGTGAGCTGGGGGGAGGCGCGCTGGAGAATGGTCAAGGCCGCATCGGCCTGGGCGGCGGGAAGGATGCACACAAAGCGGCCCTCGTTGGCCACGTACAGGGGATCGAGCCCCAAAATCTCGCACGCACCGCGCACGGTATCGGTCACGGCGACGGCGGTCTCGTCGATGATGATGGAAAGCTTGGCGGTCTCGGCGATCTCAACCAGAGCGGTCGCGAGCCCGCCCCGCGTCAGATCGCGCAAGCAATGCACGGTGAGCCCAGCGTCGAGCAACGCATGAACGGGCCCGGTGAGCGACGCGCAGTCGCTCTCGATGGTGCTTTCGAACTCCAAGCCCTCACGCGTAGCCATGATCGCCATGCCGTGGCGACCGACATCACCGCTGAGGATGACGACATCACCTTCACGGATGCTGGCCGGGGCGATGGTGCCGGGGCGCTGGATCACGCCGATGCCCGAGGTGACGATGTATACACCGTCGCCCTTGCCGCGCTCGACGACCTTGGTGTCGCCCGTGACAACGGCGACGCCGGCGGCCTCGGCGGCGTCGTGCATCGACGCGACGATGCGCTGCAAGGTGGCGGTGGGAAACCCCTCCTCGAGAATGAAGCTGGCACTCAGCCACAAAGGCAGGGCGCCGCACATGCAGAGATCATTGACCGTGCCATTAACCGCCAGCGTGCCGATGTCGCCGCCGGGGAAGAAAAGCGGGCTGACGACATGCGCGTCGGTCGTAAAGGCCAGACGCTGATTCCCGCAAGCCAACGCCGCGCCATCGTGCTGCGCATCGAGCGCGGGATGGGCGAAGGCCGGGCGGAAAATCCGCTCGATGAGATCCTGCGTCATCCGCCCGCCGCCGCCATGCCCGGAAGTGATCTCCGTTTTGTGCGGCAGCGGAATAGGGCAGGCGAGGGTGGGGGAGGACACGAGGGGTAGTTTATTTTTGGATACCGCCGTTGTGGCAGTCGCTGCAGGAGAGCTCGGGATCGAGTTCGCCGTCGGGGTGGACGAACTTGAGCCCCTTGGCGTCGAGCATGGCGAGCTGGGTGCCCTTGCCTTGGGCGATGATGGTGTGGCACGAGTTGCAATCGTTGGCCTTCAGCTTCGCGCCGTCGGACGCCTTGTGCTTGTCGTCGTGGCAGCGGAAGCAGCCGAGGGAGTCTTTGTGGCCATTGTTATTGGGATAGACGCGCCAGTCAGCCTTGCGCTCGGGGAACATCGTGGTGGCAAAAATGCCCTGCACGGTGGCCACGGCGCCCGAGACGTCGGTCGACAGGGCGGGGTCCGCATATTTAGCGCGCATGAACTCGCCGATCTTCCCCATCGCGCCGTCGGACGTGGTGATCTCCTTTTGGGTCATCGCCTGAACGGCGACGCGCTTGATATTGGGCAGCTTGGCCGTGAGCTCGCCGCGCGCGATGGCGTTTTCGACGGCATCGTTGGCGCTGGGGAAAGTATGGGCGGGGCGATTGTGGCAATCGAGGCAGTCCATCAGGCGGATTTTGTCGGCGGGTGGCTCGCCCTTGAAGGCATCGACGCGAAACACGCGGGCCGTGCCGCTCTTGGTGTCCGTGACGCGGAACCAAGGAATCTCCTGCCGCTTGTCATCGGCGGCGTAGTATTCCACGCGAGCGGCGCCGCTGGCATGCCAGTGGATGCCGCCGCGGGTATCGCCGGGCTTGCCGGTGTCGACATGCATCAACATCCGCACGGCGTACGGCGTGTTCTTTTTATCGGACAGGACGTGGTCGAGGCTCAGCTCGACATCGCCGTAGTTTTTGCCGGACCAGTGACATTGTTCGCAGGTGTCCTTGGCGGGGCGGAGATTTTTCACCGGCGTCGCGATCGGGCGCGAATAGTTATCGAGCGTGTAGGCGATGAGCTGGTGCGTACCGTTGAGCTTGGCCTTGATGAAGTACTGCGCGCCGGCTCCGACATGGCAGTCGACGCAATCGACGCGGGCGTGCGCGCTCCGCTGGTAAGCGACGAACTCAGGGTTCATCGCGCTATGGCAGACCTGGCCGCAGAACTGGTTGGACTCGGAGTAGTGGTAGGTCTGGTAGCTGCCGAAGGCGCTCAGAAATACGAAGCCGAGCGCGCCGGTGCCGAAGACGATGAGCCAGCGCCGCTGGCGGGGATTGTGAAAATTGAGCCGCCACTTATCCGGCATCGTCGCGGCGTGCTTGATCGACCAGCGACGCTGCGCCCACCAGCCGAAGGCCACCAGCCCCAAGCCCGCGATGAGGAAGCCCGGGGAGACGATGTAAGTGAAGATCCCGAGGTAGGGATTTTTGTCGCCCTGGGTGAAATCCATCCACGCGAGGAGCGCGAAGGAGAACAGGGCGCTCACGGCGATGACCGCGCCGATGGCGCTGATCCAGTTGTTGAAGTGCGACCGCGCCTTTGTAGCGGGGGCAGGTGACGGAGGGGTGGAGTCAGACATGGCGGCAGGGCTCGGGTGGAGCGGGTCCGGCAGAAAGAGGCGGCACTCCCCGCCGGCCGGAGCGGCGGGGGAGCGGCGGGCGATTAACCCTTGAACTTACGGACGTAGGCGACGAGGTCCTTGATCTCGGGAGCAGTGAGCTCCTCCTTGTAGGCTTTCATCTTTTCCTTTCCGCCCTCGGAAACGCCATCGGTGATGGCCTTGACCATGTCCTCGTCCTTCATCTTGGCCTGCACGGCGGCATCGGTGTAATCTTTGACGGAGAGTTTTTTGCCGGCCTTGGTCTGGCCCTTGCCGTCTTCACCGTGGCATTTTGTGCAGTGCGTCTCCCAATTTTCAGCGACCGGGGCGGCACGCCCAATCGCGACCCCGGCGAGGAGGCTGACGAGGACGGCGGAGAGTTTAAGCGAACGATTCATGGGAATATAAGTTTTGATGGTTTTGGTGGGCGAAGGAGGAACGGAGACTTCCGTCGCCCGCCAGTATGCCGAAAGTCGCCGCGGGCTGCTCCGCATCTTTTGCGAAGTAACGTGCAGGGGTTGTGGCGCTGCATCCGATGGTCGGCGGGATCGGGTGGGGCCGCATAAATCGGCCAACTGCGCAAAGTTTGAGCGAAGCTACGCAAGATGTGCGGAGCGGATGAAGGACACTTCGGGCAGAATCACGGGCGTCGTTTCGCGGCTCACGTCTCCTCACCCACACCATGGCAATCTCCTCTTCCTTCGTCCGGCTCCTCCCCCTCTGGCCTGTGTGCCTGCTGCTGGCGGCCTGCCGCGACAACAAAGCGGTCGCTTATACTATTCCCAAAGAAAAACCGGTGGCGGTCGCGGCGATGACAGAAAGCGCGGAGTCGCCGCATGGGCGCGCACCCGTTGCTCCCCCAGCCGACACGGCGATGGCGAGCACGGCGGTCGCGACGGCGGCGGGAGCGGAATTGAGCTGGAGCGCGCCAGCCGGATGGCAGGTGAAAGCGCCGGGCTCGATGCGCAAGGGCAGCTTTACGATCACCGAGGGCGCACTCTCCGCCGACCTCGGCATCACGGCTTTTCCCGGGGATGTGGGCGGGGAGTTTGCCAACGTGAACCGCTGGCGCGGGCAATTGGCGTTGGCACCGATCTCGCAAGCCGAGGCGGCGGCCGCGATCACGCGGCTCGAGGCGAACGGGCTTAAGTTTGCGCTCGTCGACTTCAACGGCACCGCGAATGGCGCGCCCTCCCGCCTCATCGGCGCGATGGTGCCCTTTGGCGGGGCGACGTGGTTCTTCAAGCTCCTCGGTCCCGACGCGGTCGTGACGAAGGAAAAAGCCCGGTTCGTGGAATTTCTCAAAACGGTCAAAGCCGCCCAGCCATGAAAACTTTCATTCGTGAACTACGCGACATCGTTGTGTCGCTAAAACTGACGATCCTCCTGCTGGTCTTCAGCATGGTGCTGATCTTTGCCGCCACGCTCGATCAGGTGAATCTCGGCATCTGGGCGGTGCAGGAAAAATATTTTCACTCCTTCATCGTCTATCTCCAAGCGGGGCAGTTTACGGTCCCGGCCTTCCCGGGCGGATACACGGTGGGCGGGCTGTTGCTGATCAACCTCATCGCGGCGCATGTGTTTCGGTTTCGCTTCGAATGGAAAAAACTCGGCATTATCCTGACTCACCTCGGGCTGATCGTGTTGCTGGTGGGCGAACTGTTGACGGGTCTGTGGCAGGAAGATGCGCACCTCCGCCTGAGCGAAGGGGAAACGAAAAATTACGCGGAGAGCTCGCGAGAGCATGAACTGGCCTTGGTCGACGTCTCCGACCCCGCGCGCGATTTGGTGATCTCAATTCCGGAGGCGATGCTGGCGCGGAAGACTCCGGTCCAGATGCCGCAGATGCCTTTCCGGGTGGTGACGAAATTGTATTATCCCAACTCCACGCTCATCAGTCGGCCCGCCGAAGGTGCGGCCAATGCGAACGAGGGGGCCAAGGCGACGACGGGCACCGCGCAGAATTTGATGGCGGCGCCGCAGCCGGTGACCTCGCGCTCCGATGAGCGCAATGTGCCCTCGGCGGTGGTGGAGCTGTTCGGCACCGAGGGCTCATTGGGCTCTTACCTCGTCTCCGCGCAATTGCCCATGCCGCAGACTTTCAAATATGGCGGGCATGAGTGGAAGATTGGGCTGCGCGCCAAGCGGCTGTATCAGCCGTTCGCGCTGACGCTGGTGAAGTTCAGCCATGACCGCTATGCGGGCACGGATATTCCCAAGAACTTTTCCAGCCGACTGCGCCTCGCGAACCCGGATGGGAACGGTGATCGGGAGGTGCTGGTGTATATGAATAATCCGCTGCGCCACAGCGGTCTCACGTTCTACCAGGCGGGTTTCGAAAACGACGATCGCACGACGATCCTGCAGGTGGTGCGTAATCCCTCGTGGTTGGTGCCCTACATCGCGTGCGCCCTCATGACGATCGGGCTCTGCGTGCAGTTTGGGATTCATCTCATCGGCTTTCTCCGCCGGCGCACCGGGGCCAAGGCGACCAAGCCCACCGCGACCGTTCCGGCTAATCAGGCCAACCGTCCCGCTTCGATTCCTCAAACTGTATGAAACATTATCTACCTGCCACCGTGGCCCTGTTGGCGTTGGTGCTGGTTGCGCTGAGCCTGCGCAATCCGACGGAAGGAGAATATCACACCGCGGCCTTCGGGCGGTTGCCGGTGCTGGTGAATGGCCGGGTGAAGCCGCTCGATACGGTGGCGCGGACCTCGCTGCTCATGATGCAAGGTCGCCAGCGCGTGACGCTGCCGAATGGCACGACCCTCTCGCCCACGGAGTGGCTGCTCGATATGCTGTATAAGCCGCATCAGGCGGACCGCTACCAGGTTTTCGAGGTCACGCATCCGGAGCTCCTCGCGCTGCTCGGGGTCACGGCGGAGGAAGGCGCGGGCAACAAGCGGTTCTCGCTGACGCAGTTCAATGGGAAGCTCGGCGACGTGGATCGCCAGTCGAAGCTGGCGGACTCGACGGACCAAGCGGCGCGCACGACGTTTCAACGCGCGGTGATTCAACTGCGCGACAGCGTCGCGCTCTACCAGCGGCTGCAGAGTAGCATGGTGGCATTTGGCACCGACGACTTTCTGGAGCAGGTGGGAACGTTGGAGAAAATGCTCACGGCCGGGGGCGGCTTGAGCCACACGGCGGGCCAAGCGATGCCGGCCGGGGCCGACGCGAAGTTCGTTTTGGAGTTCACGCGGATCCTCTCGACGATGGACGCGTATACTTATTTCCAGCCGATTCCGCCGCCGCTAGCCGAGTCGACGCGTTGGCAGACCATCGGGCAGGTGTGGACGGAGTCGGTCGCGACGGGCAAAGCCAATCCGGCGGCCGTCGCGTACGCCACGATGGGGCGCGCCTGGCAGCAAGGGCAGCCGGCGAAGTTCAATGCGGCAGTGCAGGTTTATCGAAAGCAACTCGACACCGAACTCGCCCCGGTGATGCGGAAGAGCGGCGTCGAGGTCCGCTTCAATAATGCGCAACCCTTCTACTCGAGCATGGTGCTTTACGTGGTGGCGTTTGTGTTGGCGGTGATCTCGTGGCTCAAGTGGCCGGACACGCTACGGCAGACGGCATTCGGCCTGTTGCTAGTGGCCTTTGCGGTGGCGACGATCGGGATCGGCGTGCGCATGTGGCTGGAGGCGCGGCCACCGGTGACGAATCTGTATTCCTCGGCGCTGTTTGTCGGCTGGGGGGCCGTGGCACTGTGCCTCGCGCTCGAGTACTTCTACCAAAACGCCATCGCGAGCGTGGCGGCGGGCCTGATCGGCTTTGGCACGCTCTTGATCGCTCACCACCTTTCGCTCGGGGGCGATACGCTCGAGATGATGCGCGCCGTGCTCGACTCGAACTTCTGGCTGGCGACGCATGTCGTCACGATTGCGGTGGGATATTCGGCGACATTCCTCGCGGGCTTCCTCGCGTTGATCTATGTGCTCCGCGGGGTTTTCACGCGGTCACTCGATCAAGCCACCGGCACGGCACTCGGACGAATGATCTATGGCGTGATCTGCTTCGCCACGCTCTTCAGCTTTGTCGGCACGATTCTCGGTGGTATCTGGGCCGATCAATCGTGGGGGCGCTTTTGGGGCTGGGACCCGAAGGAAAACGGGGCGCTGCTCATCGTGCTCTGGAACTCGATCCTGCTGCACGTGCGCTGGGCGGGACTCGTGAAGACGCGCGGCCTCGCGTGCCTGGCGATCTTCGGCAATATCGTCACGGCGTGGAGCTGGTTTGGCGTCAACATGCTGGGCGTCGGCCTGCATAGTTACGGCTTCATGGACTCGGCGTTTTGGTGGCTCGTGGTATTTTGCGCGAGCCAGCTTTTGGTGATCGCCATCGCCGGCCTGCCGCTCGCGCGTTGGCGCTCGGCCATGACCTCCACGCCGCGCACGGCCTGAACTATTTCGAACCGACGTCGTCCCATGACTGCCGCGCTCACGCTGGCGACACGCAAGAGCCCGCTCGCGCTGGTGCAGACCCAGCTCGTGGCACAGCATCTCACGGGTGCCCTGGGTGTAATCTGCGAGTTGCTCCCGCTCGTCTCAACCGGTGATCGGCAGGCGGAGTGGTCGCTGGAAAAGCAGGGCGGGAAAGGCCTCTTCACCGCCGAACTCGAGTTGGCGCTGCTCGAAGGCAGGGCGGATGTGGCGATCCACAGCGCGAAAGATTTGCCGGGCGAGATGCCGGCCGGCCTCGCCTTGGCGGGCTACATGCCGCGCGCCGATGTGCGCGATGTGCTCGTGCGGAGAAATGGCGGGGCGACCCCCGCCGTGATCGCGACCGGCAGCCCCCGGCGGCGCGCGCAGCTCGCGAAGCTCTTTCCCTCGGCGACCTATATTGAAATCCGGGGCAACGTGGATACCCGGCTCAACAAGATCGCGAATGGGGCGGCGGATGCCACGGTGCTGGCGGCGGCGGGGCTGGAGCGCCTACAGATCGCCGCGTGGCCGGGGTTGGAATTTCAGCCCTTGTCGCTCGACCAGATGGTGCCGGCGATCGGGCAAGGGGCAATCGCCATCCAGTGCCGGGCGAGTGACGTAGAGAAATACGCGGGGGTGTTTCACCCCGAGACCGCGCAAGCGGTGACGTTTGAGCGCGCCTTGCAGGCGGCGCTCGGCGCGGGATGCCATACGGCTAGCGCGGCGAATCTCCAACGCCGGCGCCTGACGTTTTTCGACGAACGCACCGGGTGGATCTCCGTGTGGCTGGACGACCACCAACTGGCCACACCGGAAGCGACCGCAGTCCACTTCCTGCGGGAGTTGGAACTGCGTTAGGGGCTATCCGTGAAAGGATAGTTGCGGAGATGGGCCGCGAGCTTGCTCGCGCGCTTTGCCGTTTTCGCGCGAGCGCCCGCGAGCAGACGGACTACCTCGGTGGTGCTCCTCTCACAAACAGCCACTAGGCCATCGCCGGCATCGAGACGATGCCGGTGTGCTCAGCGGCGACGGGCAGCGTGGAGAACTGGAGCTGCAACTGACGCCAGATGGCTTCCGTGCGATCGACCAACGCGGCCCGGCCTTTTTCGGCGTGGGCTTGGCGGGCTTCGCGGTTTTTGGCGGCGACCAAGGCGAGGTCGTCGAGATTGTAGAGAAACACATTTTCCAAGTTGCCGGCATCGGCCTCGATGTTGCGCGGCATGGCGAGATCGATCAGCAGGAGGGGGCGTCCGCGCGAGGCGGTGACGGCCGTCGCCACCTCAGCGGTGGAGACCACGGCATTCGGCGAAGAGGTGGAGCAGACGATGATATCCGCGTCAGAGACGGCGGCACCGCGTGCTTCGAAGGCGACCACGGACGCATGGTGCTCGCGAGCTAGGACCACGGCTTTTTCGGGGTGGCGATTAGCCACGCTGATGTGCTGCGCGCCGCGACTGCGGAAGGCGCGGAGGCTTTTCTCCGCCATGTCGCCGGCGCCGAGAACGAGCACGCGGCACTCGTCCAACTTACCGAAAATTTCGGAGGCGAGATCGACCGCGACATTGGCCACGCTGACCTGCCCGGTGGTGATGCCGGTGGTGGCGCGCACGTGCTTGGCGGCCTGGAAGGCCTTTTGGAACAGACGATTCAAAATCGCACCGGCGGAAAGGCGGGTCTGCGCTACCGCGTAGGCCTTCTTCACCTGGCCGAAGATTTCGGTTTCGCCCAAGATCTGGGAATCGAGCCCTGAGGCGACGCTGCACAGATGATCCACGACGGCGCGGCCTTCCCGTACAAAACCGAATTGCTCGAAGTCGGCGGTGCTGACGTGGCGCTCCGCGCAGAAGAGATCGATCACGGCGCGCAGACCACGGCGCTCGTCGCCCACGACGTAAACCTCAACCCGGTTGCAGGTATTGAGGATAACGAATTCGTGCACCGCAGGGCACTGGCGGAGCTGCACGGCCAGCGCGGCTTCGCCCTCGACGCCGAGCGCGATCTTTTCGCGGAATCCAAACGAAGCACTGCGATGGGTCGCGCCGATGAGAAAGAGAGCGGAGTGGTGCATGGACGGAGTGGGTGGAGTGTTTTTAGTATGCCAGTCGGGCGCGGAAGCTGCGCCGCATCTCTTTGCCAAGGCTGCGCAAATCTTGCGGCATTGGCGTCAGCTCACGGCGAGGCCGATGGACAACAGTACGGCGTAGAGGAGGCCCACGGCGGCGGTCTTTGGGCTGACGGGCTCGACGTCGGCCGGTTTCGTAATCAGCACCAGACGGGTCGTCCACAGTGCGAGAGGCAGGGAGGCGAGCGGGAGTAAAATCCACGCACTGTAACCGAGGCCGCGCCAGAACCAGAACGGGAGAGCGTAGGCGAAGATCATCAGTGCGATGTATTCGGCGCGGGCACCGGCGACGCCCCAAACCACGGGCCGCGTCTTCCAGCCCTTGGCCTTGTCTACCTCGATGTCGCTCAGATCGTCGACGACCATGACATTCGTGATGATCGCGCCGAGCGGGAGCCCGATCACGCACACGTGCCAGGGGAGGGCGGCTTTAATGAAGTGCCAGCCGACGGGCTGGGCGAAAAACTGGGCCGCCTGCGTGTAATAAGTGCCGGCGACCGCCACGACTCCGAACATCAAAAAGAATACGGGGTCGGCAATGCCGAGGCGCGTTTGAGAATAGCGGCCGGAACAGTAACTCAGACTGGCGACCGCGCCGATGGCACCCAGCACGGGCGCCATCACTCCGGCGTAAATCACGAGATAACCGCCGGCCAAAATCGCGAGGATGAAGCACGCCGCTGTGACACGCCGCAGCATCGGCAGCGGGAGGCTGCCATCATCCACCGCAGCCGCGAGATCGGCGTGCTCCCGAAGCGTGGCGTGTTTCGTGAGCAACCAATAGTTTTCCCAAAAGAGCCCCCCGATGTGAATGAACCAACTCGCCAGCAGACCGAGGATCACCGGCAAAAATGAGAATACGTGATCGTGGTAAGCGGCGGCAGCGCCGATGATCACCGGGGCCGCCGCAGCGGGCAGGGAGTGCGCGGGATGGACGAGCAGGCGAATCCAGGGGAACGCCCGGGCTGCGGGGGTGGTGGGTTTTGGCGAACCCAGGCTGACGGCGGGATCAATTTGAGAGGGATTCATAGGTAGGTCCTCCAAGGGTCGAGGCTACTCTAGCCGGGCCGTCGCGAAGCGTCTGCGTGGACTATGGTATTTGTACCGCGAAAATTGTCGGGACGCGTTACGTCGGGTCGCTCCAGCGTTGTCGGCGAGATCGGTCACGCTCACAAAGAACTCCTTAAGGCTGGGCGGCGGAGTCGGTGGCGGGGTGGCTGGAGAGGAGAGCCACGAGGGCGGCCAAGTCGGCGGGGGAGAGCGACTGGTACGGTTGCTTGCGCTTGAGCACGGCCGGGCTCAGGGCGGTGGCGGCGGGGCCGGTGCCGGTGATCCAAGACGCCAGCTCGGCGGCGCCTCGCCGGGCGCTGCTGTCGTCGAGGGGGCGGCGAGGATTGCCCTGCCCGCGAAAACTATGGCACGTGGAGCACTCGAGTTCCGCGAAGAGAACGAGGCCGCGGGCGATTTGGGCCTCGGAGGCCTGGGCGGCGGATGAAGGCACGGGCTGCGTCGAGGGAGGAGAGCCGAGGCTGGGACGAGGGGGATTGTGCCGCACCGCGAAGACGCAGGCGAGGGCGATCACGACCGCCAGCGACAAACCACAGAGGAGGCGGGCAATTTGTTCGCGCATGGGAGTGGGAGAAGGGCTCACGCCATCTCGAAGTGTTCGAAGTGTATTCGTTTACTTGATACGCCGAGGTGACGGAGGCTCGGCGTGACAAAGTCCGTCATCGCCCGCGGGCCGCAGAGGAAGAAATGATAATTCAACGCGCTGAGCGGCAGGGCCGCGGCGAGCACGGCTTCGGTGATGAAGCCCGTGGGGCCCGGCCAGCGGGGCGGCGGGGCTTGGAGGACGTGGGTGATTTGGAGCGAGAGTTTTAGCGCGAGGCGGTCGAACTCCTCGCGAAAGAGAATTTCATCGCAGTTCCAGTTGCCGTAAATCAAGTGGAGCGGGCGGGGGTCGGCTCGCTCGGCCAGCGTTCGCAGCATGCTGATGATCGGTGCGATGCCCACGCCGCCGGCGATGAAGACAAATCCGTCGGAGTGGGGATACAGATCGGGAGTGAAGACACCGTAGGGGCCGTCCACATACGCGACCTCGCCGATCTGGGTGCGGCCCACGGTGCGCGTGAAATCGCCCAGGGCCTTGATCGTAAACTGAAGTTCACCGGGAGACTCGGCGCTGCCCGAAAAGGAAAACGGATGTTCCTCGGCGCGGAAGGGGCTTTGGCCCAGCGAGAGCCACGCGAATTGGCCCGGGCTGAAAGGCAGGCGCCCGTTGCCCTCGGGGCGCAGGGTGAGTTCCCACGCGCTGCCACCCTGGGGCGTGACGCGGACCACGCGATAAGGTCGCCGACGCAGGCGCAGCGGGCGCACCAATCGAATGTAGCCCAAGACGCCGACCCAGAGGGCGACGTAGCCAATCCACAGGTCGCCTTTCCACGCGACGCGGGTGTAGTTGCCCGTGCCCGCGATGTGAACGACGGCCAATACCATCGCAGTCGAAGCCATCATGCCGTGTCCAAGGCGCCAATGATCATACGAAAGCTTTAAGCGTTTTCGCGCGAGCGAGGTGACGATCAAGGTGACGAACAAAAGCAAAGCGACCCGGCCAGCGGTCAGCGGAAACGACGCGCGGAGGGGATTGGCAGTGCCGACAGCGAGAGGGTACGCGAGCCGCAGGATGAGGTAGTGAGCGAGCACCAAGCCCACGGCACCGATGGCCGCCCAGCGGTGAAAATAGTAGATGATATCGATGCCGAACGGAGCGGTGAGCCGATGAAACCGGGCGGTGAGGGCGAACTGCGCGCCGAGCATGGCCAAACCGCCGAAGCCCAAACCCATGGCGAAATCCCACCAGAAGCCGCCCCCGCCCGGAACGGGACCGAGCAGGAGCGCGGCGATGGGCAGAGTGATGACCAGTAAATAGCCGGCGACATACTCCACCGCTGAAGCGTACCGCCGACGAGGCGATCGCGGCGTGGGACGTTTCACGGACACGACCTCCGGCAATTTCGACGAAGTGCTTTCGGGTGTCATGGTTTCCTTCGGCGGAGAGGCGGACCCGGAAGGCAAGATCGCCGCGGCCGCGGTGGATCCGCTGCGGCTCGTGCGCTCGACTGGAGGCGCTCGCCTACTTCCGGGGCTTGCCCGGGGTGGACGTGGCGTCCTTTTTGGCGGGCACGATCACGACCGGGCACAGCGCGCGGTTGAGCACGCCATGCGTGGTGCTGCCGACGAGCAGATCGTAAAACGCCGTGTGGCCATGGGAGCCCATGACGATGTAGTCCGCCTTGCACTCGCGGGCTTGCTCGAGAATGGACGAGACGGGGGCTCCCGTGACTTGGACGCTCTTCGCGGAGAGCCCCTGCGGTTTGAGGGATTCCTTGATCGCGTCCAGTTGGCGCGTGGCGTTTTTTTCGCCGGCGGCGATGAGCTCGGAAAGATTCATCATCGCGGCATACTCGGTCATCACGATCGGAGGCTGCACCACGGTGAGGAGGACGACGCGTCCGCTGAGCGCGCTGGCCAACTTGACGGCTTCGGCGACGACATCGTCGCTGATGGGGGAAAAATCGATAGGGGCGAGGATCGTTTTCATGCCGCTAATCTAGCACAGCCCGCCCAGCGCGTGCGCCGCACACCTTGCCAATCGCTGTGCGTTACTTGCGTTGGACGCGCGACCGCGCGCAGCGAAACTAATCTTCCGCGGCGCCGTAGGCGTCCGACACAAAAATCCTCCCGGTGCGCCTGGGCGATTTTTGGCGGGCGGCCTCGATGCGTTCGGCGGCGGCGCGGCAGAAGCGGGTCCAGGGCAGGACGAAGAGGCGGGCGAGCGGAATCGCCTGGCCGGTCGCTTCACAGCGGCCGTAGGAGCCATCGCGGATGCGCCGCAAGGCGGCGTCGATTTCGCAGAGCTGGTTGTCTTCCGCGCCTAATTCGGCCCACAGCAAATCGCGATCACGTTGGTCTTGGATCGTGTCGACGACATCGATGCCGCTGGTGTCGAGCGGGACGGCAATCTGCCCCTCGTGTTCCGCGTGGGCTTGCAGCAACCGCGCGCGGAGATGGAGCAGCGTGCGATGGTGCCATTTCCACTTGGCGGGAACGGCGGCTAGTTGCGAGGCGGGGCGGGCAACGAAAGGGCGGAACTCGAGTGAACTCTCGGTCGGCGGGGTGGGCGTAACTCCGGGGGTATCCATCGTCGATTTCATGGCGGAGAGTTTAGCGACTCCGAGAAAACGACGCTCCGCGTCCCTTGGCGGGCGCGGAGCGTTTTTTGAAATAACTTTATCGGCGAAGCGTTCCGCAGGCGGTGGCGGATCAACGCGTGGGCTTCGCTGGCTTCGGGGGTTGGAGATTGGAACTCCGGCTGCGAACGCGCTGCTGGGCCTCGCCGCCGAGCACGTCGACACGACCATCGTGCGGCTTCGAGGGCTGGTGAAAGCGATGGGCGGGATCGGATTGGTGTGAGGCGACAGTGTTGCGAAGGCTAAGGTGCGGCGCGGTGGCCTCGGGCGAGAAAGCACTCACGGCGCTCGTGGGGTCGACCTCCTTGGCAAGCTGTTCGGCGGCGGCGAGCCAGTGTTGCTCGTGCTGGCCGTCAAGCTGACCCGATTCAAGCCAGAGGAAGTAGGCGCGCTGCCGGATGCGATCTTCGTGGCTGGAGGAAATGGCGGTGGGTTTGTTCATAAAGGGACGGGTCTTGCGGGTGATTTTGTGGATGCGGGCGGAGAAGTTTTTATTTCGCGGGATTTTTAGTCCGCTTTTTCGGCTTTTGCGGGATTCGATGTTCATGCTGCTCCTCGGCCGAGCGATTGTAGCGCGCCCACGGTACGGCGCGGAGGCGATCCTCGGGGATGGGGTGGCCGGTCTCCTCGCAGATGCCGTAGAAACCATCGACGATGCGCTGCAGGGCGCAGTCCACCTCGAACAGCTTATCGCTTTCTGTCGCGAGCTCCCGCCAGAGCTCATCGCGCTCGAGCTGGATCTGCGCGGCATCGGCGAGGTCGGTCGGGGCTGGGTCGGCGGGGGCCGTGGCATCCCGGGCGTGCTGGTGATGCTCGTTGAGGAGGCGGGCGCGAAGAGCCAGCAGGGTGTGATAGTGCCACTTCCATTTCGACGGAATGATCGGAGGTGGGGTGGAGTTGGGCGTGGCACCGAGGACTTTCACGTCGTCGGAATCGCGACGGAGCGAACCCAGCCGGGGAGCGGCAGAAGAACGGGGGGAGGGGGTTTTCTTCATAATAGGACAATAGCCCTTCGGGCGCTCCCCTGCTGGGCGAAAATTGTCCAAAGCCGCTCACCCCTTGCGGTGCCATGGCCGCCGCACCGGCGCTACGGCGCTGCGGAGGCGGCATCGTGGCGGCACGGGGTGACGGCTATTAGTTCCCCTTCGCTAAAGGAAAGGGCTGGAAAGGTGAGACTGAAAAGCGGCTTTACCTCGGTCCGGGCAAAGGCCCGGGCTCAAAAAAAATTCCGCCGGCTTTAGCAGCACTTCGCGAGAAGTGAAACCAAGGCCGGCGGAATCGAGATTGGTGGAGGTGGCGGGAGTTGAACCCGCGTGCCCCTGACCTTTGCGCGCCGCATCTACGTGTATAGCGTGATATTAATCTCACTGTTGCCAAGCGACCACACGCGCTCAGGCACCAGCCAGTCCCCGGATGAAGATACAGCGCGCCGTCCGCGGACGGCTCCGCGCGCTATGCCTGCTGTCGTCGTTGATTCTAGCTAGCAGGTGTCGTTAGATCAACGTGACTGCCATTAGGCAGCCAGGGGCATTTCTTCAGTGTTGCCGATTGTTTTTTCGCAGGGAGTTTAACGAGAGGCCCACGACTCTCGACAGGCAGCGGCGCACGCGAACCAAGGGTAGAATCCAGAACACCCCCAGAAAGTTTAGCTTTCGATTGGGGAGTTTCGATTGAAGACCAATTGAAACGTGCGGGTGACCAATCAAAGAACAGAACTGAGCAAAGTAGACAGGTCGGGGGCGATTGCAAGTGTGGTCGGGCAGGGGCGGAGCGAGGCCGTTGATTTCCCGCATGGAAAACTTTGGGAAGGGAGCGGGCCTTTGTGTGTATGATTTGCGTATGCATATAACTAATAGATGGCCCTTGGGCTTTGGGTTTCTGTCGTGGTTGTAGGCGACGCAATGCAAGCGTACTGCGAATCAGGGCCTCGGTGTAGCGCGATAGTAATACTACTACCCGCGATTGTATTTGCGGCGCTAGGGAGGGTTGCCGATTAAGGAATCCTTGCGAAGTGCGGGTCGCGTGGTCGTCCAGTCTGCGCGATGGTCGGTGGCGCTTCGCTCACCCCACCTGTCTCGGCTTCGCCTTCCTTCAACCTCGCTATGAATTCCTCCTCTGCTTCGGCTGCTCGCGTTTCCGGCATCGATTTATTATCCCACGGGCTACTCGCCGTGATGGGCCGGCCATCTCGGTTGATGGCTTGGGTGGCGCTGGCGGCAGCGCTGATTTTGCTCCCGACTCTGCGGGCGACTCCCGTGGCGGCGCAGTTTGTGGCGGTCGGTGAGGCCGGCACGATTCTCACGAGTCCGGATGCGACGACTTGGACGGCGCGTACGTCGGGCACGGCGGTGCGGTTGCGCGCGGTCGTCGCCAAAGGCGGCGTACTCATCGCGGTGGGCGAGGGCGGAGTGGTCCTTGCGAGTTCGGATAGCGGTGCGTCTTGGGCGAGCCGGACTTCGGGTGTCACGGAGACGCTGCGCGGCGTGGCGGCGAGTTCGACGCGCTTTGTGGCGGTCGGCGGCCAGACCAATTCGTTGGTGCGCTATAGCGACGACGGCATCACGTGGACGGGTGCGACAGTGCCGACGCTCGGCAAGCTGCGCGGCGTGGCTTTCGGCAACAGCAAGTTTGTCGCCGTCGGCGCGAGCGGCACCGTGGTGACGAGCCCGGATGGCGTGACGTGGACAACGCAAGACGCCAGCACGAGCGAGCGCCTCGATGGCGTCGTTTGGACGGGAACGAAGTTTTCGGCGATCAGCTCGAGCGGCAAAGTTTTTTCCAGCACCGACGGTGTGACGTGGACCTCGGCGCAGGGCACTCCGCCCTGGTGGATCGAGGGCCTCACGTGGAATGAGGGTAAATATGTCGCGATCGGCGCGGGCGGTAAGATCGCGACCAGTCCCGATGCGACCACTTGGACGCAACAGACCAGTGGCACGTCGAATACCCTGCACGGCGCGGCGTGGTCGAATGGGCCGGTCGCAACGACGGTCGATCCGGTCGCGGCGCTGGCGAATCTGCGGCCCTTGATCGTAAGCCGCGTCTTGGTGGCGGTCGGCGAGTCCGGCACGGTGTTGACGAGTTCCGATGGCGCGACGTGGACGGCCCGGACATCTGGCACGACGGCCCGCCTTCGCGCGGTCGCCGGCCAGATCGGGTTGCTGGTCGCAGTGGGCGAAACGGGCACCGTGATTCTCAGCACCAATGACGGCATCTCGTGGTCCGCCCGCGACTCCGGCATCACTGAAACACTGCGTGGCGTGGCGACGAGCACGACGCGCTTTGTCGCGGTCGGCGGTCGCACCAACGGCTTGGTGCGCTACAGCGATGATGGCACCACCTGGGTGGCAGCGACGCTGCCAACGGTCGGCAAGCTCCGCGCTGTGACTTGGGGCAACGGCAAGTTTGTCGCGGTCGGCGCGACGGGCGCGGTGCTGACCAGCACCGACGGCGCGACGTGGACGTCGCAAAATGCCAACACGAGCGAACGGCTCGATGGCGCATTCTGGACGGGCAGCAAATACTCGGTGCTCAGCGAAACCGGCAAGGTCCTCACCAGCACGGACGGCGTGACGTGGGATTCGACCCAGGGCAACCCGCCCTCGTGGATCGAGGGGCTGACCTGGAGCGAAGGCGCCTTCATCGCGGTCGGCGGTGGCGGCAAGATCAAGACCAGCGCCGATGGCGCCGCATGGTCGTTCCAAACCAGCGGGACGACGAAGGTCCTCCATGGTGTGACGTGGTCGGGTAAGTTTGTGGCGCAGACGATCGATCCGATCGCGACGCTGGCCAACCTCCGCAAGATCACCGTCAGCGGCGTGACCGCTTCGAACAAAGTTTACGACCGCACCACCACCGCCACCGTCAGCGCCTCGAGCGCGGCGCTGGTCGGGGTCGGCAGTGGCGATACCGTGCTGCTCAGCACCGCATTGGTGGCTGGCACCTTTGACACCAAGACCGTCGGCACGAGCAAGACGGTCACCATCAGCGGGCTCACGATCAGCGGCGCCAATTCCGGCGATTACACGCTCGTGCAGCCGACGGCCACTGCCGACATCACCGCCGTGGGTCTGACGATCACGGGCTTGGCGGCCAACGGGAAGACCTATGACCGCACCACGACTGCAACGCTGAGCGGTACCCCGACCCTGAACGGAGTGATCTCCGGCGATACCGTCACGATCGACTCGACCAACGCGGCCGCCGCCTTCGCGAGCCGCAATGCTCTTTCCAATCAAGCGATCACGGTGACGGGCTATGCCCTCGCCGGCACCGATGCGGCCAACTACACCCTGACGTCGCAACCCACGGGCCTGACGGCGAGCATCTCGGCCAAGACGATCACCGTTTCGGGAATTACCGTGAGCAATAAGACCTACGATGGCGGTCTTACCGCGACGCCGAACTATACGAGTCCAAACTTTAGCGGAGTCGTGAGCGGCGACACCGTGACCCTCGTCACCAGCGGGGCGAGCGCGGCGTTTGGCACCAAGACCGTCGCGACCGCGAAGACCGTGACCTTTACCGGCCTGACCCTCGGTGGCTCGGACGGAGCGAATTACACGCTGACGCAGCCGACGACTACGGCGGATATCACCGCCGCCGCGCTGACGATTTCGGGCATCACGGCGAGCGACAAGACCTACGATGGCGGCCTCACCGCGACTTTGAACACCGGGAGCGCGGCTTTGGTGGGCAAAGTTTCGGGCGATACTGTGAGCCTCACGGGCACCCCGGCCGGAGCATTTTCCTCCAAGACCGTGGCCCCGGGCAAGACCGTGACGGTCACGGGCTACTCGCTGACGGGTGCGGATGCGGGCAACTACACGCTCCCGACGCCAAACGCCTCGACCAGCGCGAGCATCACGGCCAAGACGATCACGGTCGCGGGTCTCACGGCCAGCAACAAGACTTACGATGGCGGTCTTACCGCGACGCCAAACTATACGAGCCCATCCTTTAGCGGCGTGGTGAGCGGCGACACCGTGACCCTCGTCACGAGCGGCGCGAGCGCGGCGTTTGGCACCAAGACCGTCGCGACCGGGAAGACCGTGACCTTTACGGGCCTGACCCTCGGTGGCTCGGACGGAGCGAATTACACGCTGACGCAGCCGACGACGACAGCCGATATCACGGCGGCTAGCCTGACGATCTCGGGCATCACCGCCACGGATAAGACTTACGATGGCGGCGACACCGCGACTTTGAACACCGCGAGCGCGGCCTTGGTCGGCAAAGTCTCGGGCGACGATGTCAGCCTCTCTGGCACGCCGAGCGGAAAGTTCTCCTCCAAGACGGTGGCGGCGGGCAAGACCGTGACGGTCACGGGTTACTCGCTGACCGGGGCGGATTCAGGCAACTACACGCTCCCGACGCCAAACGCCTCGACCACCGCGAGCATCATCGCCAAGACCATCACGGTCGCCGGACTCACGGCGAGCAACAAGACCTATGATGGTGGTCTTACCGCGACGCCGAACTACACCTCCCCGTCCTTTAGTGGTGTGGTGAGCGGCGACACCGTGACGCTCGTCACCGGCGGGGCGAGTGCGGCATTCGGCACCAAGACGGTCGCCAACGCGAAGACCGTGACTTTTGCGGGCCTCACCCTCGGCGGTGCCGATGGCGCGAATTACACCCTGACGCAGCCGACGACGACGGCCAATATCACCGCGGCGGGCCTGACGATCTCGGGCATCACCTCCACGGATAAGACCTACGATGGCAACGACACCGCGACGCTGAACACCGCGAGCGCGGCTCTGGTCGGCAAAGTCTCGGGCGACGATGTGAGCCTCGCGGGCACCCCGAGCGGAAAGTTCTCCTCCAAGACGGTGGCAGCGGGCAAGACCGTCACGGTCACGGGCTACTCGCTGGAGGGCGCGGATGCGGGCAACTACACGCTCCCGACGCCAAACGCCTCGACCACGGCGAGCATCACGCCTAAGACGATCACGGTCGCGGGACTCACGGCCAGCAACAAAACCTACGATGGCAGCCTCACCGCGACCCCGAACTACACGAGTCCGGCCTTTAGCGGCGTCGTGAGTGGAGATACGGTCACGCTGGTCTCGAGCAGTGCAACCGCGACCTTTGCCACCAAGACGGTGGCCTCCGACAAGACGGTGACGTTTGCCGGCTTGACGCTCGGCGGTGCGGACGGCGCGAACTACACGCTCACGCAGCCGACGACGACGGCCAGCATCACGGCGGCGGGTCTGACGATCTCGGGCATCACCGCCACGGATAAGACTTACGATGGTAACTTGACGGCGGCGTTGAGCACCGGAAGCGCGGCCCTAGTTGGCAAAGTCTCGGGTGACGATGTGAGCCTCACCGGCACGGCCGTGGGTGCCTTTGCCACCAAGACCGTGGCCTCCGGCAAGACGGTGTCGGTCACGGGCTATTCCCTCACGGGAGCGGATGCGGGCAACTACACCCTGCCCACGCCCAACGCGACCACGACCGCGAGCATCACCTCTAAGACGATCACCGTTTCCGGAATCACGGTGAGCAACAAGGTCTACGACGGCAACGCCACCGCGACTCCAAGCTACGGTAGCGCGACCCTCAATGGTGTCGTCAGCGGCGATATCGTGACGCTCGGCACCGGCAGCGCGACTGCGGCTTTCAACTCCAAGACCGTCGGCACGGGCAAAACCGTGACCTTTACAGGCCTCGCTCCCGCAGGGGCCGATGGCAGCAACTACACGCTCACGCAGCCGACCACGACGGCGAACATCACCGCCAAGACTCTCACGGTTTCCGGTGTGACCGCTAACAACAAGGTCTACGATGGCAGCACGACGGCGACGCTGGGCTTTGGCTCCGCCTCGTTTGTCGGCGTGGTGAGCGGCGACACGGTCACGGTGAATAGCAGCGGCGCCACCGGCACCTTCGCCAATGCGAACGTCGGCGCCGGCAAGACCGTCCAGGTCGCGGGCATCGCAGCGAGCGGCGCCGATGGCGGTAACTACAGCGTCACGCAGCCGACCACGACGGCCAATATCACCCCGGCCAGCGTCACGATTGCCATCAGCAATCTCAGCTTCACTTACGACGGCACGCCCAAGTCGGCGACGATCACCCTCTCGCCCCAAGCGGCAGCCAGCATCGTGTACTCGGGCGGCGGCAGTGCGCCGACCAATGCCGGCACCTACACGGTGTCGGTCAATGTCACCGATAACAATTACTCTGGCTCCTCGAGCGCCACGCTCACCATCGCCAAAGCCACGCAGACGATCACGTTTGCACCGCCGGCGAGCGCGACGGTCAGCCAGCCGGTGACCCTCTCGGCCACCTCGTCCAGCACGCTGCCCGTGACGTTTAGCGTCATCAGCGGCGGGGCCACGCTCAATGGCACCACGCTCACGCCGACGGCAGTCGGCCCGATCGTCGTGCGCGCCACGCAGGCGGGCACGGACAATGTCACGGCGACCACGCTCGACCGCACGATCACGGGCACGGCGCTGCCGATCCCGGTGCTCACGATCGCGCCCATCGGTGACCACTTCTTCAACGAGGGTTCCGTGGTTGTGACTGCGACTGTCTCCTCCGGCCTGCCCCTGACCTACAGCGTCGTGAGCGGCCCGGCGGTCTTCGGGGGGAATCGTATCGGATTCTTGAATACGGGCTCGGTCACGATCCGCGTCACGCAAGTCGGCGACGCCACCCACCCGCAGGTGTCGGCGGAGCAGACCTTCCAAATCAAGGCCAGCACGCCCCCGGTCTTCTTCGGTGACTTGGTCGACGATCCGAGCATCTCCAGCGATCGCGGTGAGTTGGTCCAGGATTCCGGCCCCCGGGTGGACGCGAAGTCGGGCGACATCGCGGCGGTCGTCCAGCCCGGCGGCAAGGGTGGCACGGTGCTCATCGTGGCGCCCACGCTCAACCTCAACGTCTCGGTCGACTTCACCCTCGCGGCGGATGGCACCTACACCGCGCCCTTCACGGGTGGCGGCCGCTCCTTGGTGCTCACGGGCAGCTACAGCGGCGGGATTCTGACGGGCCGCATCGCCGCGCTGCGCGTGGCGTTTAACACCGTGGCTCAAGTGCCCACCGGCTCGACGGCGGCCATCGCCGGCTACTACGCCTCCGATGCCGTCAATAGCGCAAACGGCGGCACGGCGACCATCGTGGGCACCAATGGCCAGATCCTCGTGGTCTCCACCGCGGGCGGCACCACTGCCGGTGCGGTCGGCACCGTGGGCACCAGCGGCACGTTCAGCCTCACGGGCAGCAATGTCGCGATCACCGGCTCGGTCGATGCCGTGACCACGACCGTGACGGGAACGGTCTCCGTGGCCAGCCAGGCGGCGGTGACGTTTAGCGGCCTGTCGTCCGCGACGGTCCGTACGGATCGCTTGATCAACCTCTCGTCGCGCGTGCGCATCGCCCCGGCCACGGGCCGCACGCTCATCACCGGTTTCGTAATCGGCGGCTCTGAGTCCAAGCGCGTCCTCCTTCGCGCCGTCGGCCCGGGCCTCACGAGCTTTGGCGTCACGGGCGCACTCACCAATCCCAAGTTCCAACTCTTCGATTCCACGGGCAAGGTCCTGCTGGAGAACGACGATTGGTCCGGTGCGGAAACCTCGGCGGCCTTCACGCAGACGGGCGCATTTGCCCTCGCCGCCGGCTCCAAGGACGCCGCGCTCGTCACGACGCTGGCGCCCGGCGCCTACTCTATGCAGATCACCGCCGGCGCGGAAGCCGGCACGGCCCTCGCCGAGATATACGATGCGAGCGCGACCAGCAACACCGAGCCGCAGCGTTTGGTAAACATCTCCACGCGCGGCACGGTCGATGTCGGGTCGGACGGCCTCCTGATCGGCGGCTTCGTCGTCACCGGCAATGCGCCGAAGAAAGTGCTGATCCGCGGCGTCGGCCCGGCCCTCGCGGCCTTTGGCGTCCCTGGCTCCTTGGCCGATCCTCGCCTCGCCATTTACTCCGGCTCGACGCTGGTCGCGCAAAATGACGACTGGTCTACGCCGACGCCGGTCGCGACGCAGCAAACCGCCGCCACGGGTGCCGAACTCGCCGCTGCGGCGCAGAGTGTCGGGGCCTTTGCCCTCACCGCCGGCACCAAGGATTCGGCCGTGCTCGTGACCCTCGCCCCCGGCGCGTACACCGCGCAGGTCTCCGGCGCGGGCAGCCAAACGGGCGTGGCGCTCGTCGAGATCTACGAGCTGCCGTAAAGCGATATTCGTAGTTATAATTCCGATACGCAAAGGGCCGCACGAGAGTGCGGCCTTTTTTTGGTGCGAGCTGGCGAAAGCGAAATGTAACCGCGAGCGCAGCCGAGCGATAGGGCAGGAGGGAAGTCAAGCGTGCCAGCGCGTGGATCGAAGCACCACGCGCTAGCGCTCGTAGCTACCACCCGGCTGAACTGTTCTTAATGCAGCACATCGCTCACCGCCACATCGGCGTCGCGGACGCCGTTGAGCGACGGGTCGATGCGCGTGGCAGGGGTGATGCGACCGGAGGCGAGGAGAGCGCGAAGTTCGGCGCGCGAGTAAGGGCCGCGCTCGGTGCCGTCTTTTTCACGGTAGTAGTAGACCGTGGTGTCGACGGCCAGAGGCGGCACGACGGGGCGGGTGTTGGCGGCGATTTCTCTGAGCAGGGCGAGGGTGGGAGCGTCGGACGCGGGCTGCCGGGTGTTGAATTCGATTTTTCCGAGAAGATCGAAAATCTGGCCAAGACCCCAGAGTAAGATCGTGAGGCCGCCGCCGATCACGAGCACCCCAGCGATGGCACCGGTAATGCCGTAGGATTGTGCGCGGTAATCCTCGGGGTGGAAAGCGATGAGGCCGAGGACGATAGCGGTGCAGACGCCGACCAAGATAGCCGCATCATAATAGAGGGTGGCGAAGATCGGACGGCGATAGGTCTCGGTGGTGTTCATGGGCAGGTGCGGATGCGTTGAGAATGATGCGCGCGTTGGACCGGTGAAGTGGGAGACGGTGCCGCGGGTGAACAGATGAAAGATGAGTTTGCCGTTCACGCTGCGGGATTTGCGGCGGCGTTTTTGTGGGGAGGAGGGTGTTGGGCTGCGATTTACGGGTGCGGCGCGGGTCGGGGTTGCGATTTTGGCGCGGGTGCGTGAGTGCTAGTTTATGTCGGCTGGGGAAACGGAGAATCATCGGACGTTGAAGGCGCTCGCGCTCGCGTGGGCGCAGGTGAATGGCTTTGCGCTGGCGGCGACCGAAGTACGGGTGCCGAAGAGTGGATATCGCGCGGATGTCTCGGCGTACGCGCCGCTGCGCAAAGGCGCGGTCTGCCGCACGGCAATTTTCGAGTGCAAGCAGTCGCGAGCCGATTTGCTGAAAGACGCGCATGCGGAAGCGGAGATTCGCGCGCGGTTGGAAGAGCTAACCGAGCGGCGGCGGGCGCTGGAAGAAATGCTCGCGGTGCACCGGCCGGACCTGCGTCGCGGCGAGGCGCTGTGGCCGGAGTACGACTCGTGGGATTTTTCCGGGCTGGAGCACCGCGCTTACCGCACGCTGCTCGATGAATTGGAGACGGTGCAGCGGCGCGTGCTGCGCGGCACGAAGTTCTCGAAGATGTTTCGGTATCGCAGTGCGGATTTTCTCTATCTCGTGGTGGAGGATAATATCTTTGCGGAGGCGGAAGTTCCGGCGGGATGGGGTCTGCTCGTGCGTCGCGGTGAGGCGCTGGTGCTCGCGCGGCCACCAATCCAACTCGATCCGGTGGCGGAGCAGCGACTCGCATTGCTGGAGACCATCGCAGCGGCGGCAACGCGTGAGGTGTATCGGGCGGCTGGCGTCGTGCGGACTGGATGGCCGGGCAGGCCGCTCCCGGCGGTGGAGGAAGAGGCGGAGGAAGCAGAGGCGGCGGAGTGAAACCTATGTCCGATTTGACTGAATCATCTGTTTTGCCTGCTCAGGCTCTGTCGCCGGCACGTGTCGTCCACTGCGCCGACGCCATTCCGTGGATGCAGGAGCGTGGGTGCATCGACGGCGCGTGTGCGGTCACTTCGCTGCCGGATGTCTCGGAGGTGAATATGGAATTGGGGCGCTGGCGGGCGTGGTTTTTGGGCGCGGTGAAATTGGTGGTTGAGGCCGTGCCGGCGGAGAGTGCGGCGCTGTTTTTTCAGAGCGACATCAAGCACGAGGGGCGGTGGATCGATAAGGGCGCGATGGTAGTCCGCGCGGCGGAGGATGTGGGAGCGCATGTGCTGTTTCACAAGATCGTCTGCAGACGGCCGCCGGGGATGCTCACGTATGGGCGGCCGGGCTTTACGCACGTCATCGCGGTCTCGCGCGCGATGAAGTGCCCGGATGTGCTGCCGATCCCGGATGTGATCGTCGATGCGGGTGACCAAAAATGGGTGCGCGCGATGGGCGTGCGCGCGGCGGCCCACGCGGTGCGGTTTGCGAAAGAGCAGGTGAGGGCAAAAGTGGTCTTCGATCCTTTCTGTGGCGTGGGCACGGTGCTGGCGGTCGCGAATGCCATGCGCTTGGATGCGCTCGGGGTGGAGAAGGCTCGCAAGCGCGCGGAGCAGGCGAGGCAGCTTGTGGTGCAGTCGGATGAGCTCTGAGCATGCGGGATGGCCCGGCTCCGCCGGACCTCGAATAGGCAGATGGATTGCCACGTCGTCCGGCAGCCGGACTCCTCGCAATGACAAACGGGACTAAACCTTTGATGCGGCTCGCACTCGACAATGCGGCGTTTCGGGGGAGTGTGTGCGATCATGATCGAATCGACTCCGCCCAATCTCGCCGATGCCGGCCTGGAGGTAAAAACGCACTTTGTCCGCAACCGCAACGCGCTGCTCGCGCGCGCGGATTTCGGCGACCTGTTCGTCGACTACTACCTCCACCTCAGTGCCAACAACATCAAACCCGAGCCCGAGCACGATGCGCTCTTCAAGCGCGCGCTCGCGGCCTTTGTGCTCCACTGCGCATCACGGCCGCGGAATGAGCTGACGGCGTGGACGATTAATTTCCAGCAGCCGCGGGTGAATTTGTTTCTCACCGGCGACAATGAGACGGGCACGGTGACGGGCCGCGTTTTCGCTGAAAACGTGAAGGAGCTGCCGGAGAATATTTTCTACTCCGATGTGGTGCGCGGTCGCGGGGAGAAGCGACGGAGCGCGGTGACCTTTACCGGTGCCGACCCGATGGTGGCGGTCGAAAAGTTTTACGCGCAGAGCGAGCAGCGGCTGGCGCGGATCTTTCAGCTCGCAGAGGAAGAATTCGCCATGGTGACGGAGCATCCCGACTGCGACCTCGAATGGCTGAAATCGCTCACGCCCGAGGCGGTGCGCGAACTCGCGGATAAAGAGTCGCTCGCGCTGATGGAGACGCGCGTGTGCCGCTGGCATTGCGGGTGCAACCAAGCGCGCATGATGGAAGTGCTCGCGCCGACGATGCGCGTGGCCCCGGCGGATCTCTTCGGGGACGATGAGAAGATCGAGCTCCGCTGCCCGCGCTGCGCGGCGCGACACACGATCACGCGCGAGGCGATGGAGGCTTTTGTCGCGAAGGGGTGAGGCAATAGTCCGGCTTCGCCGCACGTGGGGTCGTGAGACGGGGTGGCCGCGTCGTCGTCGGCGCGGACTCCGCGCAATGACAAAGTCCGCAGTCGGAGGCGGCTTGCAGGGAGCGATGGGGCGGGCAAGCTCCGGGCTTTCTAGATTTAACCCATCGCCTGCTTCCACCTTGCAGACAGTCCTTCACAATATCTGGGTCGGCCTCACGACGGCGGCTCCACTCGATCAGATCAATCTCGTGCTCGGCGTCGCCGGCGTGTGGTTGATGATCCGGCGTTCGCTGTGGGCATTTCCCCTCGGGATGATCGGCGTGGCGGTGCAGGGCGTGCTGTTTGAGCAGACTAAGTTATATGCCGAGGCGACGCAGCAGGTTTTCTTCTTCGCGGCGCTAGGCTGGGGCTGGTGGCATTGGGTGAGGGACCGCGGGGCGGCGCCGGAATTGCCCGTGACGGTGATGTCGTGGAGGTCGCGCGGACTGACATTGGTAGCGGGCGCGGCGGCGGCGGCGCTGTGGGCGTTGGCGCTCAAATGGACCGATGCGCTGATGCCGTGGCGCGATGCTTTCGTCGCGGTCTTCGGCATTGTAGCGCAGGTATTGCAAGCGCGGAAGGTGATCGAAAACTGGCCGCTGTGGTTGGTCGTGAATCTCGTGGCCATCGTCTCGTACTGGAAGGCCGACCTCGCTTACACGGCGTTTCTCTATGCGATTTATTTGGGGCTCGCGGTCGTTGGCTGGCGCGCGTGGTTGCGCGCGATGAAGGCGTGAGCCTCGTGGGTGGGTGGCTTACGCGCCGCGGAAGGGCGTGGCGAGAGCGCTCGCGAGGAGGGCGATGCGCCGGACGGTGAACAGCACTCCTCCTGGGGGCGGCGCCGCGCTGACTTTTAATTGTGTGGGTGGGACTTTTGTTTTTCGCTGCGGTCGTTTGAATTCATCGAAATCAAAAGAACGGGTGTTGCGCGTGGCGGTGGTCGGCACGGAATCGACCGGGAAGACGACGCTCGCGCAGCGGCTGGCGGAGCGGTTTGGCGAGCCGTGGGCGGAGGAATTTGTGCGGGAGTTTTGGGAGCTGAAGGCGGGTAAGATCACGGGCGAAGATCTCGGCACGATCGCGCTCGGGCAGATCGCGAATGAGGACCTCGCGGCGGCGCGGGCGCGGCGGGTGGTATTTTTCGATACGGAGCTCATCACCTGCACACTCTGGGATGACGTGCTCTTTCCCGGGTGCTGTCCGCCGTGGGTGCGCGCCGAGGCGGAGGAGCGGGCGAAACACGTCGATCTCTGGCTGCTGTGCGATACGGATGTGCCGTTTGAGCCGGACCCGCAGCGGAGTTTCCCGGACGACGCGGGCCGGGCACGGGCGCGCGAGATCTGGCGCGAGGCGGTGGTCTCGCGCGGGCTACCGTTTGTCGATATTCAGGGGACGTGGTCCGAGCGTGAGCGGCGCGCGGTGGAGGCGGTGCAAAAACTCCTCGATTCGGCGCGGGAGTAACGTTTCCTCGGCGCAGACGTCTCAGCGATTTCAGGCGGTTGTGGCCGTCTCATTACCCTGTTAACCCCGATTGATTTTACCCATGAAAACTCCGTTCCGTTTGCTTACCGTCGCCGCTCTGGCGCTTAGCGTTCTCTTGTCCTCGGCGCGTGCGGCCGAGGCGACCGGCCCCAAGCTGGGCATCCAGACATGGACGCTGCGCTTCATGACCTTCGATCAAGTCGTCGAGTTCGCGAAGAAGCATGACATCAAGTATCTCGAGATGATCGCGGCGCACATCGACCCGAAGAAGGAGTCGAAGGAGGAAATCCTGCGGAAGAAGGCGATCCTCGATAAGAACGGCCTCGTGTGCTACAGCTTCGGCGTCAACGGCACCTCGATGGACAAAGAGGACAACCGGAAGCTCTTCGAATTTGCAAAACTGATGGGCATCAAGGTCATTGCGGTCGAGCCCAAGAACCTCGCCGAGTGGGACAACCTCGAGCAGCTCGTCAAAGAGTACGACATCAAGCTCGCGATCCACAATCACGGCACGGGCACGATGTACGGCGACCCGGAGACGGTGAAGAAGGTGCTGGCCGCCCGCGATCCCCGCATCGGCGTGTGTCTCGATATCGGTTGGGTGACGGCGGCTGGTTTCGATGTCGCGAAGATTTTTCGCGAGTACAATGGGCGCGTGTACGACATGCACCTCAAGGACAAGCGCGTCGATCGGAGCGCGCCGGCCCCGGCGGCCGAGCAGCCCGCGGCGGACGGAAAGAAGAAGAAAGCCCCGGCGGGTACGGTGGTGCTCGATGTCGAGATCGGCACGGGCGAGGCGAACTACCAAGGGCTCTTCGAGGAGATCAAGAAGGCCAAGTGGTCGGGCGTGATGTCCATCGAGACCGACAACCAAGGGTTTCAGAAGGACCCGGACGCGCTCGTGAATTCGGGTGCGGCGTTGTTTAAGAAGTATACGAAGTGAGGTGACAGGCCTCAGGCACGGGCGGGTTGCTAGTGCTATGGGCTCTCAGATTTTACGGCGGCGGTCGAAAGACTGCCGCCGTTTTTATTGGGCAAGCATGCCGGGTGGGTTTTCGCGGGAGCTTGCGAAGTCGCATTAACTAGAGCAGCATGGTCGTGACATGAGTGCCGTTGAGTTAATCAAGCTTTTCGAAAAACTGCCTATTGAGGAGCAGGTGCAAGTACGTGCGTATTTTGACCGCAAAGAATCGATGGCGAATCCGGATGGGGTGCGACGGATGGACTTGAACAAGGCCATTAAAATTGGTGAGGGAATGTTTGACCGGCACCCTGAGTTGTTCCGCAAACTCTCCCAGTAGAAGACTGGAAGATGGAAAAGCCGGAGTTTCTCACTTGGGAGATTGTTACCGCGCTACATCGTCAATCGCTTGAACGATGGGGTGGGATTGATGGTGTGCGCGACCGCGCTGGGCTGGAGTCAGCAATGAGTGCGGCAGAAAATGTATTTTTCTATGCCGGAGGTGACTTGCATGAAATTGCGGCGACCTACGCCTATCATTTGGCGCAAAGCCAAGGATTTCTCGACGGTAATAAGCGGACGGCGATCGCGTGTGCGGGAGTGTTTTTAGAGGGCAACGGATGCGTCGATCGCTCAATCGATTTGGAGCTCTACGATGCGATGATTGCCATTGCGGATCGACGCATGGATAAGGCCGGACTCGCGGTAATTTTTCGTCGCCACTATCCTGCTCGTTAGCGAGGTGATGGAACTGGATCGAAGAGCCGGTGAAAATTTTCGGCGACCGTTGCCACTAGTTCACTCGCGGACACGCTGCGGATGACTGCAAGGCCTTCGTATGCGACTGCAATATTCGCCGGATGATTTGGCATTGAGCCGTCGGGCGTAGCGGGGAGGGAATATTTTTCCAGTGGCGCGGGGAGGCGCATGGCGGGGGCGTCGGTTTCGACGAGGAGGCGGTCGGCGGGGATTGTGGCGAAGACGTCGCGGTGGCGTTGTTTGCGGGGGTCGAGGAAGGCGCCGTTGAAGGAGAAGTAGGCACCGAGGTCGGCGAAGGATTTGGCCATCTCGGCGGAGCCGCTGTAGGCGTGGAGGAGGAAGCCGCGCGCGGGGAGGCGCGTTGTTTTCAGGGTGTCGAGCAGCGGGCCGAAGGCTTCGAGACAGTGGATGCTGGCGCTGAGATTGCGCTCAGCGGCGAGTGTGAGCTGCCAGGCGAAGACTTCGATCTGCTCGGCGAGGGGAGCGCGGCGGAGGCCGGTGAGGCGGGGATCGTTGGGGCGGGCGCGGTCGAGCATCCAGCGGTCGAGGCCGATCTCGCCAAGGGCGGAGTAGGGTTCGGCGTCGAGACGCGCGAGCAGGTGGCGCGGCCAATCGACGGAGCGATTGCCGACGTCCCACGGGTGGACGCCGTAGCTGGGGCGGAGCTGGAGGGGCGCGGGGGCGGAGGCGCAGAGAGAGTGGACGGCGGGCCAATCGCTTTCGCATGAGCCATTGATGACCGCGTGGCGCACGCCGGCGGAGACGAGATCGGCGAAGATTTTTTCGCGATGCGGCGCGAGCCACTCATCTTGATAGTGGCAGTGGGCGTCGATCAGCGCGGGGGTTGGAAACTCGAGCGGCACGGAGAGAGCGGGAGCGTGATTAACACCCCGACAGCCGCGGGGCGGATATCGAGGTTGTTGCGGACGACGGAGCGTGCCTGCCAGCGAGGGGCCTATTCGGCGGTCGATGCCTGTAGTATCCATAAAATAACTACGCCGCGAGGTGCGCCTGGGCGAAGGCGCGGATCGTGGCGCGGGCGCTGGCGAGGCCGTTGCGGCGGGTGGGGGAGAGGTTTTTGGCGAGGCCGAGGGCTTCGATGGGGTCGGCTTCGCTGGCGACGATTTCGGCGGGCGTGGCGCCGCTGAAGAAATCGCAGAGCAGCGCGACGAGGCCGCGGACGAGGGGCCCGTCGCTCTCACTGCGAAAATAGCAGCGGCCCTCGCGGAGTTCGCCGACGAGATAGACGAGCGAGATGCAGCCGCGCACGCGGTTCTCCTCCGTGCGCTCGGACTCGGCGAGGGGCGGGCGCTTCTTGGCGCGGTCGACGACGAGGCCGAGACGTTCCTGGGGATCGTCGATGATCGCGATGTCTTCGGAGAATTGCTGGAGCTTTTCGGCGAGGGTCACGGAGGGACTAAAGTGGGCCTGGGAACGGGCCGCCAGCAAATCGCGGTCTGGGCGCAGAGGCGCGGAGCGGCACCGGGCACAGAGAAACTGCCGCGGCGGAGTGCCTGACTTAGCCTAAGCTTTCGCGGGCGCGCTGGAGAAGGACGACACGGCCCACGGCCGGCTCGACGGTGCGCGCCGCCATCCCGACAGCTTGGACAATCCGATCAGCGGGGGTGGTGGGGAATTCGCGGCGAAGCTCCTGAATGGCAAAATTCAGGATGGCGGGGTCCCATGGGGAATGCCCGCTGGCCATCGGAGTTGAATCCGGAGTATCCAAGCTGGGAAGCATTTGCGTAAGTTCGCACCTGATGCAAAGCCGAACCGGCATAGGGGAAAACAAACGGGAGAATTACCTACGTAGTCTTAGGAAACTCTCGTATGCAGAGCCCGTTGAGGTGGGACTCCAACCCTAGGAGGCGGCAGAATGAGTGAACTCACCATCTGGTGGATCGTATTATTCTGGAACCCCTTGCCGGGGTGAAATCACAACGGCCCCCTTAATGAAGCGGACTCGTACGCGGCCGACGCGAACCCGAAAACTTGGCCGCAAAAAAAGCGCGCCGGTGAAGGTGCGCTTTTGATGCGATGAGGGGGCTAGCCTAATCGTGGCGGGCGTAAGGCCCAGCCTGCAGGCGTCAGGAATGACTTAGTTGTAGAAGATCGCCTCGTTGGCTTGGAAGAGCGCGTGTGCGAGCTTGGTCCAGGCGTCGGGCGGGGTCTGGTTATCATAGACGCCGCCGACTTGGGTGTTGTACTTGGGATTGCCCTTGGGGGCCTTGGCTTTGCGCTCGGCGATGCGGGCATCGCGGGCGGAGAGCTTTTCGGCGGGCATATTGGACGTGAGCGCGACTTGAGCGCCGGCGGGATTGGCCTTCACGTAGGCGAGGCCGATCTCCACTTCCTTCTTGGTGGGCCAGCGCTGGAAGATCGCGAGGTAGAGCGAGGTGACGCGGAGATCGTCACTCTTGAGATCGGCGAAGGCGGGGCGATCGACGAGCTTGCGGGCGGTTTCGACGACCATCTGGCTATTCATGAGGAAGAGAGCCTGCTGCGGCACGAGGGTCTCGTAGCGGCGGCCGGAAGCGACGTCGGGACTCGGGAAGTCGAACTGCGTGAGCAATTCCGGCGGGTTGGTGCGGTCGATCATCGTGTAGATCGCGCGGCGCTTGGCGAAGTCATCGGTGCTGATGTTGACCGGCCGGCCACCGTAAGTGCGGTTGAGCTCACCCGTGATGGCGAGGAGGGAATCGTGCATCTCCTCAAAGGTCATGCGGCGGAGATTGTAGCGCCACAGCAGCTTGTTGTTCGGATCTTTCTCGGCGAACTCGGGATTGTTGGCTCCGCTCTGCTGATAGGCGGCGCTCATCACGATCATGCGCTGCATGGATTTGATGGACCACTTGTTCTCCACGAACGTGGCGGCGAGGTAATCGAGCAGTTCAGGATGGCTCGGCGGAGCGGACATATTGCCGAGATCATCGGGCGTCTCGACGATGCCCACGCCCCAGTGCTGCTGCCAGAGGCGGTTGACCATCACGCGGGCGGTGAGGGGATTCTTGGGATCGGCGATGGCTTGGGCGAGTTGCAGGCGACCGGAACCCTTGTCCCACACGGGGCGCTTCTTCGGGTCGCTGGAGAGAATTTCGAGGAACCGGCGCGGGACGATGTCACCCTTGTTAGAGGATTCGCCGCGGAGTAGGACGGGATAGTCGCGGGGGCGCGGGACATCGGTGATGACATTGGCGCGCGCGGGAGCACCCGGGTGCTTGGTCTCGAGGTCGGCGAGATCACGATAATATTCGCGATCCAGCTTCTGGAGGAGCTTACGCTTCTCACCGGCAGCGGCGTTGGACTTGCCACCAGCGGCCTTGACCATGCGCTGCAATTCGGCGCGCTGTGCCTTCAGATCTTCACCGCGTTTCTCGAGAGCCTTGGCCTTATCCAAGTAGTCGATGTAGTCGGTGGTGGAGGGTGCCTTGGACGCGAGGAGCGGCAGATCGGCGGAAGCGCTCGGGATGGAGCAATTCGCAAAAACACCGTACAGCGAGTAGTAATCCTTGGTCGGGATGGGATCGAATTTGTGATCGTGGCAGCGCGCACACGCGACGGTGAGGCCGAGGAAGGCCTTAGTCGTCACGTCGATCTGGTCGCCGATGATATCGTCTTTGCGGCCGTCGAACTGGTTGCCGAGCGTGAGAAAACCGAGGGCAGCCAGCGGCCACTTGGTGTCGGGACGGGAGTCCTTGACCTCGACGGTGGGGAGCTCGACGGGAGCTTCCTCGGCGACTTTGCCCATGATGCCGCCGGTGGCCCGAGGGGCGGGAGTGGTGGAGGCCGCGGGTTTGGACTTGGCCTGGCGCTCCAGGTAATTCGAGAAGTAATCGCCGGCGATCTGGGCGAGGATGAATTGATCGTAAGGCAGATCCGCGTTGAACGCGTCCATCACGAAGTCGCGGTAGGTCCACGCGTCGGGCAGACGGTTGTCTTCCTGGCGGGGGGCGTCGCCCTTGGTGTCGGAGTAGCGCGCGACATCGAGCCAGTAGCGGGCCCAATGCTCGCCGTAGGCGGGGGAGGCGAGGAGGCGATTGACGACCTTGGCGTAGGCGTCGGGCGAGGTGTCGTTGACGAAGTCCTGCACGTCCTTCGGATGCGGCGGGAGGCCGACGAGATCGAACGTGACGCGGCGGATGAGTGTGGCCTTATCGGCCTGCGCATTGGGCTTCATGCCGTTGGCCTCGAGCTTCGCGAGGACGAAATTATCGATGGGATTTTTCACCCACGCGGTATCCTGCACAGTGGGCAACGCGGGCTTTACGACGGGCTTGAAGGCCCAGTGGTTCTTGCCGACGCCACCGTAGGCATTGGAGCTGCCTTTGGCGACGATGGTGCGGGGATCGGGCGCGCCGCGCTTCACCCACTCGGTGAGATCGGCGATCTGCTGATCGGAGAGCTTTTCGCCCTTGGGGGGCATCTGGAGATCCTCGTCCTTGTAACGGACGGCCTGAATGAGGAGCGAGTCGTCGGGCTTGCCCGGGACGATCGCGGGACCGGTGTTGCCGCCGTGGAACAAGGCCTCTTTGGAATCGAGGAGCAGGCCACCCTTGACCTTGTCGGCCTCCTTGCTGTGGCACTTGTAGCACTTATCCGCGAGGATCGGACGGATCTTGGTTTCGAAGAATTGGAGATCCGAAGGCGCGATGTTGCCCGCCACCGGCGGGTGGCCGGCGGGCATATCGGCGGCGCGGGCGAGGGGTGCAGCCGCGAAGAGGGCGAGGAGAGCTGGGGTGAGGCGGCTCATGGTGGGTTAGGTGAGCAAGGGGTTGATCACGTTGCCGGCGACGTCGGTGAGGCGGAAGTCGCGGCCATTGAAACGATACGTGAGTTTCGTATGATCGAGGCCCATGGCCTTGAGGATCGTGGCGTGGAGATCGTGCGGGTGGACCTTGTCCTTGACCGCGGCGGCGCCGAACTCGTCAGTGGAGCCGTAAACGGTGCCGCCCTTGACGCCGCCGCCAGCCATGACGATGGAGAAGGCCTTGGCATTGTGGTCGCGGCCGGGATTGTCGTAGCCGTTGCGATCGCGCGTGGGCTTGCGGCCGAATTCACCGCCCCAGACGACGAGCGTGGAATCGAGGAGACCGCGCTGCTTGAGATCGGTGAGGAGGGCGGCGAGCGGCTGATCGATTTCGCCCGCCTTGGTGCGGAGCTTGGTATCGATGTCCTGGTGATGGTCCCAACCGCCGTGCCAGACCTGTACGACGCGCACGCCGCGCTCGATGAGACGGCGGGCGATAAGAAGCTGCTTGGCGGGCTCGTTGCGGGGATTATCGGCGCCGTAGAGGGCGCGCGTCTCGGCGGACTCTTTGTTGATGTCGAAGGCGTCGAGCGATTCCGCCTGCATGCGGAAAGCGATCTCGTAGCTCTCGAGGCGGGTCTCTAGCGCGGCGTCGCGCTGGAGGTTCTGGGCGTGGAGCTCGTTGAGCTGATGGATGAAATCGAGCTGGCGGCGCTGCTCGGGCTTGCCGACGTAGACGTTGCGAATGTTTTGAATCATCTGCGGCACGCTTGGGGCGGAGGTGTTGATGCTCGTGCCCTGATAGACGCCGGGGAGGAAGGCGGATTGATAGTTCGACGAGCCGCCCGGGGGCAGGCCGCCGCCGCGGAGGGCGATGAAGCCGGGGAGATTTTGATTTTCCGTGCCGAGGCCGTAGACGAGCCACGAACCCATGCTCGGTTTGGCGATACGGAGCGAGCCGGTGTTCATAAACACCGTGGCGACTTCGTGCGCAGGAATATCGGTCCACATCGAGCGGACGACAGCGAGATCATCGGCGTGCTGTGCGGTCTTGGCGAAGACCTCGCTGACCTCGAGGCCGCTCTGGCCGTACTTGGAGAACTTGAACGGCGAACCCAAGGCGATATCGCCACCGGGGATGGACTTGCCATTCATGGCCGTGAGCTGGGGCTTCGGGTCCCACGTATCGACGTGCGACGGAGCGCCCTGCGCGAAGATGTGGATAATGGCCTTAGCCTTGCCCGGAAAGTGAGAGGGGCGGGGAGAGAGAGGACCCGTCGGCGCGAGAGAGGACGGTTGGGCCGCGAGCAGATCGGCGGGCAGCATGTGGGCCAGCGACAACGCGCCCATGCCCATGCCGACGCGATTCAAGAACTGGCGGCGGGTCAGGAAGTAATCCGCGAGATCGGTGGAGACACCGTGGCAGCGATGGTGATCGTGGTCGAAAGCGTCGAAATTCGAGGACATGGCAAAAAGGATTTAGAGGTGAACGAGGCGGGGGTGGTAACTAGAGAGTGATCTGCTGCTGCAATAGACGCCTGCGGGGCGGGGCGGTTTCAGGTCAAAACCGGGGGAAAGGGGCGGGGTTAATAAAAATTAGGGCACTTTCCCCTCTAGGTGGCAAACGCTTTGACGTGGTAAGGAAGTTGCTAAAGCGTCGGCCCAATGCTTCCCGAGCCCTCTCCAGCGGCGGCCCATGGCACCACCCCGGCCAAACCGTCCCGTAATACCCTCTATTTGCAAGTACTCGCGGGCATCGTGCTCGGCGGCCTCATCGGCTATCTGCAACCCAAGTGGGGCGTGGAGCTGAAGCCCCTCGGCGACGCCTTCGTCAACTTGGTGAAGATGCTGATCGCGCCCCTGATCTTTTGCACGGTGGTGGTGGGGCTGGCGGGCATGGGTGATTTGAAGAAGGTCGGCCGCGTAGGCGGCAAAGCCCTGATCTATTTTGAAGTGGTGACGACACTGGCGCTCGTGATCGGCCTAATCGTCTCGAATGTCTTTCAACCCGGCGATGGCCTGCACGCCACGGCCGAGACCCTCGCGGGCGGGGCGAAGAGCGTGGAAAAGTACACCTCGGCGGCGCAGCAGATGAGCACGGTGGACTTCCTGATGCACATCATCCCGAAGACCTTTGTGAGTGCGTTTGCCGAAGGGGAAATTTTGCAGGTCCTGCTGCTGGCGATCCTGTTTGGCTTGGCGCTCGGCAAACTCGGCGACTACGGCAAGCCGATCCTCGGCCTGTGCAACGATGTCTCGAAGGTATTCTTCGGCATCGTGGGCATCGTGACGAAGTTCGCGCCCCTCGCGGCGGCGGGCGCGATGGCTTACACCATTGGGCAATTTGGCTTTGGCTCGCTCGCGAAACTCGGGGCACTGCTGGCCTGCGTGTACCTGACGTGTTTCGTCTTTATCGTCGTCGTGCTCGGCACGATCGCCCGGCTCGGGGGCTTCAGCATTTTCAAAATCATCCGCTACATCCGCGAAGAATTGCTGCTCGTGCTCGGCACCTCGTCGTCGGAGTCGGGCCTGCCCGGCCTGATGGATAAGATGGAAAAGGTCGGCTGCGCACGGCCCGTGGTCGGCATCGTGGTGCCCTCGGGCTATTCGTTTAATTTGGATGGCACGTGCATCTATCTGACGCTCGCCGCGCTCTTCCTCGGGCAGGCGACGGATGCGCACCTCACCCTCGGCGAGCAATTGCGGCTGCTGCTCGTGCTGTTGCTGACCTCGAAGGGTGCGGCAGCGGTGACGGGCGGTGGCTTTATCACCCTCGCGGCGACGCTGCAAACGACGGGTCACAAAGAACTCGCGCTCGCGATGGCGCTGATCATCGGCGTGGACCGCTTCATGTCGGAAGCGCGCGCGATCACGAACTTCATCGGCAATGCCGTCGCGACGCTGATCGTCTCGAAGTGGGACAAGTCGTTTGATGAATCGAAAGCAGGGGCGATTTTGGCGGGGTCGCGAGGTAGCCCCTGAGGCACTGGACGGATTTTTTGAACAGACGGAAAC
The DNA here is from genome assembly GCA_965227745.1 of Opitutaceae bacterium. Lineage (GTDB taxonomy): Bacteria > Verrucomicrobiota > Verrucomicrobiia > Opitutales > Opitutaceae > GAS368. The sequence goes on from OZ245769.1 coordinate 5,330,416, forward strand.
GAAGGTAACGAAGAGCCGAGCGTAGTTTGTGAATCGAGGTGGGCAGAGCGTGGGCGCTTTGAGTTTCTCAGAGGGACCGGAGCGATGACGCGGAGACACACGGAGACGAACCGAGGTGATATATTTCCGGATGGGGAGAGCAGGGCGCGGGAGGGTGACGAAGTGTGGGGCGGAAGGCGGTTGGTTTAACGGAGGGGCGGTTTGTAACCGCCCCGTTGAAGACGAGCGTTCCGTTCAGGTCGGCGACTTGGTTGGCGGTTGGAGCGCGTAGGGACGGCGGTTGGAAACCGCCGCTCCGTTAGGTGGTCGCACCGGCCGCGAATGCAGCTGCGAGATCGTCGTTCGCTTTCAGTTTACTTTTGCGTGCAGGCATTTTCCGCGGGTGGGGCAGGTGGTGCAGTCGCATGACTGCGCGGAGTTCGCGGATGGGGTGGGTGTGGGAGTTTTGCTGGCACGTGCGGGGCGGTATTCGTTGAGCCATTCGGGGCCGGGGCCTTGGCCGCGGACGGAGGTGTCGTCGCGGTGGCGGAGACCGGTGACGCGCTCGATGAGGGTTTCGAGGCGATTCCAGAATTGGACGCGTTCGAGGACGGGGTTGAGGAGGTTGGTGACGGGGCAGTAGTAGGTGTTCTTCGGATCGGTGTGATGGATGGCGTGCTGGCGCGGGCTTTGAAAGAGGTGGATGTCTTGGAAGAAGGAAATCACCGGGCCGTTTTCGGCGCGGGTGCGGTGGGCCCATTTGTGGATCTGGTTGGAGTTGACGCCGACGACGACGAAGACGGCGAGTTGCCACGTGAGGACGCCGAAGCCCCAAGCGACGCCGAGGGCGAGGGCGCCGACGAGGAAGATGTCCCACGAGCTTTGCCACCACGAGAGGCGCGTGAAATGGCGCGGGTAGTGGTGGTGCACGATGTTGGGGCGGATGAAGAGCGGACCGACGACGGGCGTGTGCTCCGTGCCGTAGGCGTCTTCGAGCCAGTGGACGACGCCCGCGACGAAGTCGGCGAGGAGCACGAGGCCGAAGACTTGGGCGAGCGTGAGAAAGAAGTGGCGCATGATTTCGTTGGGTGGAGTGCGCCGACCCACGAGGATCAACGCGCCATCATCGTAGCCGAATGGAGGCGCCGGGTGTTATTCGATAAACCTGATACGATGTATCGCGTGAAACGATGGTCGGATTTCTTTAACCACGAATGGACACGAAGAGACACGAATGAAGACCGGCTTGATAACTAATCTAAAAGAAGGCTGATCTGCGCTGATCTTTTACGAGGGAGATTCACCTCATCGGTGAATCAAGGCAGGCGTGGGAATTTATCAGCGAAGATCGGCGCAGATTAGCGTTCCGGTGGTTTTAATTTGTGTCCCTTCGTGTCCATTCGTGGTTCAGTTTTGGTGGTTCGCGTAGGCACGAGGAGGGAAACGCGTTGCGTCGTTTCGGGTCGTGGCGCTTGCTTGTGGGCACGTGATGAATGTCCACCACCTCGAGTTATTCTACTACGTGGCGAAGCACGGCGGGATCAGTGCGGCGGTGCGGCATATTCCGTACGGCATTCAACAGCCGGCGGTGAGCGGGCAGATGCGCGCACTGGAGGAGAATGCGGGGGCGCGGCTGTTTGAGCGCAGTCCGTTTCGGCTCACGGCAGCGGGGGAGAAGCTTTACGCGCACGTCGCGCCGTTCTTCGAAGGGCTCGGCGGGCTCGCGGGGCAATTGCGCGAAGACGCAAAGCCGGAGCTGCGCATCGGGGCTTCGGAGATGGTGCTGCGCGACTACATCCCGACCGTGATGCAGCGCGTGCGGGCGAAGCAGCCGAAGCTGCGGCTGCACTTGCGCTCTGGTTATCAGGCGGAGCTCGAGGGGTGGCTGCGCGATGGGTCGATCGATCTGGCGATCGGCGCGGTGGGCGCGAAGCCGCCGGCGCGGCTGCGTCAACTCGCGGTGGCGAAACTACCGATGGTGCTGCTCGTACACCGGCAGTGGCCGCTCAAAAGTGTCGAACGCCTTTGGATGCAGAAGAAAATCACGGAGCCACTGATCGGGTTGCCGGCGACGACGCGCGTGATGAAGAACTTCCAAAAGGGCCTGAAGCGCCAGGGCGTGACGTGGACGCAAAGCGTGGAGGCGATGTCGATCGAGCTCGTGACGTGTTACGTGGCCAACAGCGAAGGCCATGGCGTGAATGTCGCGGTGCCCGCCGCCATCGCGCATCGCGATGTGCGCGTGCTGCCGCTCGAGGGCTTCGAGCCGATGACCATTGGCCTGCTGTGGCGCGGCGAGCCGAGTGAATTGCTGCGCGTGGCGATGGCGGAACTGCAGCGCTTCGCGCGGGAGCTGTGGCCGAAGTGGGCGATTGAGGAGAAGCTGCCGTAGGTGCCGTTTGCGTGGCGGGTGTTTTGACCGCGACGTTCGCGAAGAGAGGCGTGAAGCTGATTTTTCTGGGGAATAGATTCAGCTTTGCAGTATGACAGCGGGGGGAGGGAAGCGCTGCTTTAGAGCAGATTAATTTAAACCGTGGCCGAAAAAATGAATCGCCGGTGGTGGGTTGCGACCTTGCGTCGCAACTACGCACAGCCGAAGTGCGGGCGTGGTTCGAAATTGTTGCGACGCAAGGTCGCAACCCACCGCGGCTATAACTTTACTTAAAACGCTCTAGATTCGTATTGCGCCTCTTTGATGGCGGGCAAAATAGAGGCCATGGCCAAATATTTGATCTCTTTCCCCAGCGCGGCGATGGTTGTTCCCGCCGGTGAGTGGGAGGCGGTGGGCCGCGACGCGCACGCTGTAATCGACGAGGCTAAGGCCGCCGGGGTTTATGTTTTCGGCGGCGGTATCGATGAGAGCGTGTCGCCGGTTCTCGTTTCGGCTGACGGTAAGGTCGCGCCGGGAGGGTACTCGTGGGCGCCCCCACTTGACGGTGGTTTTACCGTGCTCGAATTACCCTCGCGCGAGGAGGCCGTCATGTGGGCGGCGCGAATCGCGAAGTCTTGTCGCTGCGATCAAGAGCTACGCGTCTTCCAATTCGATCCACAGTCCTGAGTCGGTGAAGTTCAGGTCGCCCCGATCAGCGGGGGCATCGGGACGTCGAGGGCGGCGGCGATGGCGCGGAGGAGTTCGGCTTCGGCGATGAGGATCTGGCCGTCGGCACCGGCGAGGTAGGCGCAGGCGACGATCACGCGCTGGCGGATGGGCAGGCTGGCGGCGGCGAGTTTATCGAGGGCAGGGTCGAGCGGACCGACGTCGCAATCGGCGGGGTCGAGGAGGACGAGGCGGCTTTCCACTAGCTTGAGTTGCGAGGCGCCGGCGGCGAAGGCCTCGGCGGCGCTCATCGAGCCGTTGTCGGAAATGTGCGCCATGGCCGAGAGCACGACGGAGATCTCATGGGCCACGGCTTGAAAAGATTGATACTGGACCATCGTCGAGCCGGGCGAGCGAGCGAGGGCGAGCGAGCGCACGAGGATTTTTTGCAGCGCGAACTCAAACGCACTGACGCGGCCATCGGCGTGGACGAGTTCATCGAGCACATCGAAAAAGACGCGCAGCCCGCTGGCCGGGATATCCCGGAGCGCGGGAATGGAAAGCTGAAGCAGCGGTAGCTTGTGTTCGGCCCGCACCGCACGGAGTGACGGAGCAAGTTCATCCAGGAGCCGCAACGCCTCGCCACCGGCGCGGCTGGCGATCAATTCGCGCTGGTGGGCGCGAACGCTGCGGTCGTCGTCCAGCAGGAGTCCGTAGATTAAGACCTGAGCGGTGTCGGCGTGATGAGCGGCGTCGCGCAGACCGGCGGGCGTGCCATCGAGGAGGACTTGAGAATTTTGAATCTGCTCGGGCGTGAGTGTGCCGACGGAATTGATCGCCGAGGCCGCGGTCGCGGGCGGCAGCAGCGGTGGGAGGCCCGTGGCGTTGGCCGGGAGCGGGGGAGGCATGCGCCCCGCCCGCGCGGGCGCGAGGCCGGCGGTGACGAAGGATTCGCGGGCGACATCGACGACCTCGGGCGGCTCGAACATCTGGCCGTTGAAGGTCGGCTCGATAGCGCGGATGCGTTCGTCCAGCGGCGGGTGCGTGGCCCAGAGGCCGCCGAAGTTGGACTTGAAGCCCTGCGCGAAGAAGAAGTGGCCGATGGCCCCGCTCTTGTTGGAGTGCATCGAGGAGCCGAGGGCGAAACCGCCGATCTTCTTCAACGCGCCGGAGATGCCGCCGGGATTTCGCGTGAACTGGACGGCGGAGGCATCCGCAAGAAACTCCCGCTGCCGCGAGACGGCGGCCTGAATGAGCCGACCGAAAAAGTAACCGACGTAACCGATCGCGAGCAGGGCGAAGCCCACAAACGCGATGGCGATGACGATGCCGCCACTGTTGCTCTTGCCATCGCGATCGCGGGAGCCGCCGAAGCTCTGAAAACGCAGTGACCAGAGGATGCCGCGGCCGGCGAGGCCGAGGACAAGAATGCCGAACACGAGGGCGGTGAGCCGCATGTTGAGGCGCATGTCGCCATTGAGGATGTGGCTGAACTCATGGCCGATCACGCCCTGCAGTTCCTCGCGGGAAAGTTTTTCGAGCGTGCCGCGCGTGACGGCGACGACGGCGTCGTTGGTGGTGAGACCGGCGGCGAAGGCGTTAATCGCGGGCTCCTCGTCCATGATGTAGACGGCGGGCACAGGCACGCCGGAAGCGATGGCCATTTCCTCGACGACATTCAGCAGGCGGCGCTCCAGGGTGTCGGTCGTGTGCGGATCGACACGCCGCCCGCCCACGCTCTCGGCCACGGCGGAGCCGCCGGCGGAGAATTCATGCCACTTCCAGAGGGAAGCGAAGCCGATGACGGCGGCGGTGACGCAGGTGACGCCGAGGAGAAGCTGCGGCTGCCACCACGAAGGCGTGGGGGTGGGGGCGTTATAAAGCTGAAACGTATCCGTCCGCACGCGACGCGGGCCGTTGTCGTGCGTGTAGCGCAAGGCGAACACCGTCGCGACATAGCCCGCCAGAATGGTGCCGAGCACGGCGATGGCGAAAAGGGCGACCAGGCGCGACGTGCGCTTCTTGGCGAGGGCTTGGGCTTCGAAGAAATCCATTGAGATGTCTCCGATATTATATCGTTGGCACAGGTGCTCCCGGCGGTGGCGCTGCCGGTTTGGCCGGCGGCGGCTCACTGAAGCGCTTGATCGTATCTTTCACCAATTTGTCGGCCGTGGCCCGGTGGGCCGCGTCAACTCGGCCTGTTTTCGCTGCAAATGCCTTGCCAGCCTCCGACTGGAAGAACTGGACAATTTCCATCCGCGGTTCCTCACCGAGAGAGCGCAGGTATTTGGCCGAGTTCGCGCCAATATCGTAGGTTCCCTGCGGAGCTGCTTTCAACTCGGCCTCCATCCTGCGCGTCTCCACGCAGAAGGCCTTGCCTGTCTTCGATCCCCAGAAGGCATTCAGGGCGACCAACTCCTCGGGGGAAAAAATCGTCCGAACCGCGACCGCCATCGGCGACTGATAGTCGGCCAGCGCCAGCGAGTCCCGCATGGCATCCACCAGTGCTGGTTTGGGAATGTCATTTCGAAGGTGGGCGATGAACTCCTGCATTTCGGCCGCAAATTTCTGCGGATATTGAAGCTGCCGTACCAGCTTCAACGCCTCGGCGTCAGCCTCGACGTTCGGGGCGGCGAACAGCGCAATGGAGGTCCCAAGAAACAGGAAGAGATGCCGGACGTGCATGAAGGAGGCCGATTCAAGGCAAACCTAGAAGTGGTGCAAGTGCGGCGGGTCGGCCGGACACGCAGGGCCGAAACGGCGCAAGCCCGTTCATTTCACCCACCGGATCGTGATCGGATAGTGATAGCTGCCGCCCTCGGACGCCTTGACGGCGGCGACGATCGAGAAAACCAGCGACGCAAGCCAAAGGCCGCCGATCAGGAGCGCGCCGAGGCCGACGGCGAAGATCAGCGGGATGCAGATCAGCGTGTAGAGGAGGAGCGAGAGGTGGAAGTTGAGCGCCTCGCGGGCGTTGCTCGCGACGTAGGCGGAGTCGCCGCGCATCGCGAGATAGACGATCAGCGGGAGCAGAAACGGGAGGCCGATGAAGCCGGAGAGATGGCTCAGGATGCTCCAGATCTTGTCGTTGCCGCGGGGCTGGGAGAGGGCGGGGGGCGTGACGTTATAAATGGGAGTGTCCATGGTGGGCGTGGAGATGAGGGTTTCAGATGCTGCCTGAGAACACGGCGCGGGCTACGTTAGTTGCAGTCAGCGCCTGGAGGTTCGCTGGAAACCGCTTAGTTAAAACTCACCTTGGGCGCGTTGCGCTCGGTGGGGTCTTCGATCTTGAAGAGTTCGGCGGGGAGGAAGCCGAACATGCCGGCGAAGATGACGGTGGGGAAGGTCTCGCGCGCGGTGTTGTAGACCATGACGCTGTCGTTGTAGGACTGGCGGGCGAAGGCGATGGTGTTTTCGGTGTGGGTGAGCTCCTCGGTGAGCTGCATCATGTTGGCGTTGGCCTTGAGGTCGGGGTATTGCTCGGAGACGACCATGAGGCGGCTCAGCGCGCCACCGAGGCCGGCCTCGGCGGTGACGAGGGACTTCATCGCATTGGCATCGGCGGGATTGGCGGCGACGGACTGGGAGGCGGCGAGGGCGATATTGCGGGCCTTGATGACGGCCTCGAGCGTGCCGCTCTCGTGCTTCATGTAGCCCTTGGCCACCTCGACGAGATTGGGGATGAGATCGTAGCGGCGCTTGAGCTGCACGTCGATCTGGCTGAACGCGTTTTTGAACCGGTTACGCAGCTCGACGAGCTTATTATAGATGCCGGCGATCCAGAGGCCGAGGACGACGACGACGGCGAGAAGGCCGCCGAGGATGATGAGTGCGAGTTTCATGGTGTGGGTCTAAAGCGGGCGAAAATCAGTGGATTCGAAACGGGGGTGAGTGTGGCGGGAGATTTTCAAGGTGCGAGAGGGAACGGGTTACAACGCGGTTGATTGTTTCCAATGCCCCATCAACGTGAAGGCGTCTCATGCGATTGAAGAAACTCCCGGTCTTGCTCGTGCCGCTCTGCCTCGTGGCGGGGCTGCCCGCGCGCGCGCAGGGTCCGCTGAATCCGCCGGCGCCGTTACTCACCGCGCCGGCTCAGACCGCGCCCTCCCCGGCCACCACGGCGCTTTCCATCGAAGCGGCGCACCGGGCGCAGGAACTGGGGTTTCCCTCGCTCGCGGCGGGCATGTACCGCCAGCTTTTAACCCTGCCGGGAGCCGATCAAGCGGGGCTGACGCTGGCCCTCGCGTCGGCCCTCCTCGACGACGGCCAGCCGGCGGAATCGGACAAAATCCTGCAGGCTCTGCCCGGGCCGCACAGCTCCGCGTGGCACCTGCGCGTGGCCCTCGCGGCGGTGCAGCTGCGAAAAGTCGACGTCGCCCGCACGGAACTGGCGGCGATCAAGCTCGACGAGCTGTCGGCCGCGGATGGCGCGTGGGCGTCGTTTCTCCAAGGGGCGATCTTCGATATTCAGATCCCCCAGGACCTGACCAAGGCCAATAGCTTTTACATCAAGGCGGAGGAATCGGCGCCCAACGAGATGGCGCGCGCGCGGTTCAAGCTCGCGGGCGAACAGGTGCGCCTCGTGCTCAATGCCCCGAGCGAGGCGCAACTCCGGCAAACCCGGCTCAACTACGATGCGAATCGCGGGCGGCCGTTTGCCTACGAGTTTGCGAAGACCCATGCGCAGGCCCTGCACCAGCTTGGCCGTACGAAGGAGGCCGCCGATTTTCTTCAAGGTGTGCTGCAATCCATGCTCCCGCAGGAGCGCTCGCAGGGGGACCAACTCCTCCTCGTGCAGGGCTTGATCGCCGACAAGGCCCCGGGGGGCCTGGGACGCCGCGCGCTCAGTCAGTTACTGGCGACGGGCAGCGACCAACGTCTCCAGCGCGTGGCGCTGCAACTGCTCGCGCGCGCCTCGAGCGATGAGGTGACGCGCGGCGTGTTGCGGGCGGAACTGAACCGGTTGATCGACGCGCCGACGAAGCACCCGATCCTGGAAAGTCTCCTGTTGGTCCGCGGCCAACTGGCGTTGACCGAAAAAGATTATGCGCAGGCCGAGCGCGATGCGCGGGCGCTGCTGGAGCAGTATCCAGGTTCCCCCTACACGGTGCACGCCTTTGGCGTGCTGACGGCTTCGACGTGGGAGCAGCGCCGTTATCGGGCGGCGGCGGACAATGCGCGCAAGGCGCGCGGGGTGCTACCGGCCGAGGCGCGGTCGGCCCGGGCGGAGCTCGTGCTGCTAGAGGCTGAGGCGTGGTTTCGCGCCGGCGGCGCGGGCGACAACGGTGATTTCCGCAATGCGGCCGATGCCTACGCGGCTGCGCTCAAGGAGCGGCCGGCGGGCGTGAAGCCGGGCGACCTGATGTTTCAACGCGTGCTCTCGGAGATGAAGGCCGGGGCGCTCGAAGCCGCGCAGCCTCTGCTCGACGAACTCGCGCGCGACCCGGAATTCGATTTGGAAAACCGCTGGCGGGCCGAGTGGAATCTCGCCCGCGCCCTCCAGCTTCAGGGATTGGTGGGCGTGAAGCAGGCCTACGCCCGGGTGAACGCCCTGCTGGGTGAAAAGCCGGGCGATAATCCCACGGCGCTCGCGGCGCTGTCGCCCGATTTGCGCTCGCGCATGGTCTGGCTGCAAGCCCGCCTCGCGCTGGATGCAGGGGAGGCGGAGCGGGCGATCAAGCTCATCGACGACATGGGGCCCCTCCTCGCTACGCTGGCCGAACCGCTTCGCCTCGAGATCGCGAGTACCTCGATGCTGGTGAAAGCGGACGCCTATTTCACTTTGGGACGAGAAGGTGATGCGTTGAAAGCGCTGCAACAATTGCGCGAGGATCCGAAGCTCGCGAAATCCCTCGCGGCGGCGCAATCGTACTTGATTGAGGCGGGCCACTACGCGGCGCAGGAGAAGACGGTAGACGCGCAAAAACTTTTTACGCGGCTGGCGGATGAATTTCCCGGCGAACTAGCGGCTTACGCGCTTTATCAGGCGGCGCTCCAGGCGGAGCGGCGCGGGCAGGAGGCCAACTACAAGGAGGCCAACAACCTCATCGAGGACCTCGTGCGGAAGTATCCGCGCAGCGAGCTCGTATTCGATGCGCGCTTGAAGCAGGGCGACCTTTTGCGCCGGCTGAATAATTTTCCCGCCGCGCAGTACGCGTACGAAGACCTGATCAATAACAACCGGCAAGGCTCGCAGGAGAACCTGATCATCGCGCAACTCGCCCTCGCGGCGTGTCACAATGCGCAATCGGCGAATGACCCCGTGCACTTCGACCGCGCCCGAAGCATCTACGAGCACTTGCGCGACCGGGCGGATGCGCCGGCGGATGTGCGCGTGGAGGCGGGTTACAATCTCGGCGAGCTGTGGGTGCGTCGCGAAGATTATGCGAAGGCCTACGAGGCGTGGTGGTCAGGCGTGGTGAAGGACTTCTTGCTCGATCCGACAAAGGCCGCGCAACTGCAGTCGAAAGGGCGGAATTGGGTGGCGCGCACGCTTTATCGCCTCGGTGAGGTGCTGGAGCAGCAGGGTAAACTGAACGAGGCCAACAACGCCTGGCGCATGATCGTGGACCTGAAACTGGATTCGAACGGAGAGGCGTTGGCGCGGGCGAAGTTGGTGCGAGCCCTGCCCCCGGAGGCCAAACCGTGAACGACGCGGGATTTCCGTTTACCCTCGGGACCAATCTTTCCTAACTGATTCACTGCGCGCACCGATGTCTGTTTTCGATCTCAGTCTCTTCGCCAAGGGCGGCCCGATGATGTGGGTGCTGCTGGCGCTCGGCCTATTTTGTCTCGTGCTCACCGTGGAGCGCGTGCTCTACCTGCACCGCGGGCAGATCGCGGCCAAGGCCTTTGTCGACGGCATTAAAAACATCCTCGCGAAACGCCGTCTCGTGGAGGCGCTGACGGTGTGCGAGGAAACACCGGGTCCGGTGGCCGCAGTGGTAAAGGCGGCCTTGTTGCACGCGGACGACACGGCGGAGTCGATGCGCTTTCATGTGCAGGAGGCGGCGATCATCGAGTTGCCGGTGCTGGAGCGCCGCCTCGGGTCCATCGCGGCGATCGCGCAAGTGGCACCGCTCGCGGGCATCCTCGGTACCGTGCTCGGGATGGCGGCCACCTTTCTCGCGTTTGAAAAGGGGGGCAACTTCGCCACGCCGGTCGCGCTCTCGACGGGCATGTGGCAGGCGCTGCTGGCGACGGCGGGGGCGCTCATGCTCGCGATCCCGGCGCATCTCGCGTATCATTTCCTGTCGGGCCGCGTGCGCGCGATCGTCCGCGACGTGGAGTGGTCGGGCAACGAGATCATGAAGTTTCTCCTGACGGAATATCGCGGGATCAAGCCAGGGGAGGGGAGCGAAGGGAGTGAAGGTGAAAGTGAGAATGAAAGGGGGAAGGGGAGTGACGGTGAGAGTGAGCGAGGTGACGTGAATCGTGGGCGGACGGGTAAGGACAAAGCGGAGGGGACGCAGTGATCTCGCGACCGCTGGAGGTGGCGTCGCGGTTGCGTCCCGAGCCGCGGAGCTTCGACTGGCTTTTCTATGTAAACGTGGGGCTTCTCGCGCTTTTCTTTCTGTTGTTTGGGTCGCGGTTTGTCTTAGCACCGGGGTTGGCGGTGAATTTTCGACTGCCCACGGCGCCTACGAGCGACACCGCGCTTTCGATCACGACGCACCGTATCAGCGTGATGGGGGCGAACCTCATCTTCGCCAACGAAGGCGCGATCAATAGCCTCAAGGATCTCGAAGCGTGGATGGGCCGGGAGGCGCGGAAGACGAAGCAGCCCTCGCTGCTGGTCCTCATGTCGAGTGATGTGCCGATCACGGTCATGACGGACATCACTCAAGCGGCTTATCGAGCGGGTTTTGTACAAGTGCAGATGGGCACGCAGGAGGCGTCGACCTCCTCCGGGCGTCGATGAAGATGGGCTGCGGTTAAGCATGAGCGGCTGTAAAGATAACCCGAAGCCACGCTGGATCGCCGCCGGCGTCGTGGCGTTGGGAGTAGCTTTGGGGGTGCTGAGCCTCTTTCGGGCACCCGCCACGTTGGCGGCGTCGCAGGGGGCGCACGGGCAGGTCGGCTGGGGTAGCGAGTCCACCAAAGGGTCTTCGAAAGCAGTTGCGGCGAAAGGGATTATGCTCGTGAGCCAGAGCGACCGCCTGGTGACGGCGGAGTCGATTTTGCTGGACCCCACGCCCCTGTTTTTGCCGACGAAGTGGAATGCAGCGCAAAACGAAGTGGAAGCCCGGGAAGCCGGTATTCTCGCTCAAGGCTATGATACGCCTAAGCTTACCTTTAAGGAAAATGAGCTGAAGCTCGCCCTCCCGGCACCGATTGAGACGCCGGCCTCCGTGGCTGAGGCGGTGGCGCAGGATGTGCGCTCGGCGGTATTCGCGGGCTTCGGTCGGGTGGATAGCGTGGTGGCTACGCCGGAGCCGCGAGGGGCGTTCATCGAAATTACGCTGGCGGGGACGGGTCAGAAAGTCATCGCGCAGGCCCTCGCCGTGCGGCCGCCGGGGCAGGGCGGGTGGCAACCTGTCGAATATCACGCCAAGGTAGATGCGGCGGGCCTGGTGGGCCTGCCCTTGGTGACGGCGCGGTCCGGAAATGATGAAGTGGACCTCTTTTTTGCCAATTATCTCGCGCGGACCCTGCGAATTGGGGAGCGTTTGGAGCCTGGTTTCTATCGGATATCCGTCGGGCCGTAGAAATTTATAAAATTCGGCCAGTTTGCTGTTGACGGTGCCAAAACCGGGTTGCATTTTCGTCGGCTCTTTTCGTTTTTTGGCACTCTCTTACTCTGCCCAGATAGCTCAGTTGGTAGAGCACGTCCTTGGTAAGGACGAGGTCACGAGTTCAAACCTCGTTCTGGGCTCCAGTGTCAATTTTACCACGTCGCTCCGGCTTCCCGACGTTAAACCCGAGGTCACTTTTCATCAACCACCCAAACTAAACGTCTCCCGCACATGGCTAAAGGCACATTCGAACGCACTAAACCGCACGTTAACGTCGGCACCATCGGCCACGTCGACCACGGTAAAACCACCACGACGACCGCTATTCTTGCCGTTCAAGCGCGCAAGGGCCTCGCCGAAGTTAAGACCTACGCGGACATCGCGAAGGGCGGCACTGTGCGCGATGCTTCCAAGATCGTCACGATCTCGGTAGCTCACGTCGAGTACCAGACCGAGAAGCGCCACTATGCGCACGTCGATTGCCCCGGCCACGCCGACTTCGTCAAGAACATGATCACGGGCGCCGCCCAGATGGACGGCGCGATCCTCGTCGTCTCCGCTGCTGACGGCCCGATGCCGCAGACCCGCGAGCACATCCTCTTGGCCCGCCAAGTCGGCGTTCCGAAGATCGTGGTTTGGCTCAACAAGGTCGACCTCATCGACGACCCCGAGCTCCTCGACCTCGTCGAGATGGAAATCCGCGAGCTCCTCACCAAGTACCAATTTGATGGCGATAAGGCCACCATCGTGCGTGGTTCCGCCACCGCCGCCCTCGAGGGCAAGCCCGAAGGCGAAGCCGCCATCGGCGCTCTCATGAACGCGATCGACACCGACATTCCTGAGCCTGTCCGCGAGATGGACAAGCCCTTCCTGATGTCCGTCGAAGACGTCTTCTCGATCACGGGCCGCGGCACTGTCGCCACCGGTCGTATCGAGCGCGGTATCATCAAGGTGAACGACTCCGTCGAGATCGTCGGCCTCAAGGACACCGTCGTTTCCGTCGTGACCGGTATCGAAATGTTCCGCAAGCTGCTCGATAGCGGCCAAGCCGGTGACAACGTCGGTATCCTCCTCCGCGGTATCGAAAAGGAAGCCATCGAGCGCGGCCAGGTTCTCGCCGCCCCGAAGTCCATCACCCCGCACAAGAAGGCCAAGGCTGAGATCTACGTCCTCTCCAAGGACGAGGGTGGCCGCCACACGCCGTTCTTCAACGGATACCGTCCCCAGTTCTACTTCCGCACGACGGACGTGACTGGTATCGTCAACCTCCCGAAGGGCGTCGAGATGATCATGCCGGGCGACAACATCGCCGTCGAGATCGACCTCATCGTTCCTATCGCGATGGAGAAGACCCAAAAGTTCGCTATCCGCGAAGGCGGCCGCACCATCGGTGCCGGTCGTATCACGGAGATCATCGAATAAGGTCTTCGTTTAACCCTCTAACTCGACCTGCCGAGGCCTCAAATTGGGGCCTCGGCTGCGTCGTCTAAGAAAGCTTATCACAGGCGTGTAGCTCAATTGGTAGAGTAGCGGTCTCCAAAACCGTTGGTTGGGGGTTCGATTCCCTCCGCGCCTGCCAAATTTCCGTTATGAAAAATCCTTTCAGCACCATCCGCATCTTCTTCGGTGAAATCATCGAAGAGTTGAAGAAGTGCTCCTGGCCCACCAAGACCGAGCTCCGCGACTCCACCGTCGTGGTCATCTTCGCTGCGGTCATCCTCGGCGTCTTCACGGCCATCAGCGATTTTTCGCTCACCCAAGTCGTGATCTTGTTCACTGACTTGGTCAGTTAAACTGCCCCGCCATGTCTTCCCCTACGACCACCGCTCCCGCTGGCGCCCAATGGTTTGCCCTTCACACCCTCTCCGGCCAGGAGAACAAGGTGAAGAGCTACATCGAGAAGTTCAAAAAAGCCGAAGAACTCGACGACGCCATTTTTGAAGTGCTCCTGCCCACGGAGGTCGTTTCTGAAGTCAAGAACGGCAAGAAGACGACGAAGACGCGCAAGCTCTACCCGGGCTACGTCTTCATCCACATGTGCCTCTACGGAGAGGACAAGAAAGTCATCAATCGCCCGTGGTACTTCGTCAAAGAAGTCGCGGGCGTGATCGGTTTCGTCGGTGGCGACCGCCCTGCGGCTCTCCGTCAGTCGGAAATCGATGAAATCTACTCCCGCATCGAGGCGGCCAACGGCAAGGAAGTGCCGAAGGTCCAATACCTCGTGGGCGAGGAAGTTAAGATCACCGACGGAGCGTTTGCTTCGCTGACCGGCCGGATCGACGAGATCGATCCCGATCGCGGCAAGCTCAAGGTCTCCGTCTCCATTTTCGGCCGTTTTACGCCGGTCGAGCTCGAATACTGGCAGGTGCAACGCCTTACCGAATAAAGCGACGCCTCTTTGTCACCGCCGCCCTCCTCGCAAACTAAACACCCGCCAAACTCACTCACATGGCTAAGAAGATCCAAGGTTATATCCGTCTCCAGTTGCCCGCCGGCGCCGCGAATCCCGCGCCCCCGGTAGGTCCCGCGCTCGGCGCGCAGGGCGTCAACATCATGGCGTTCTGCAAAGACTTTAACGCCCGCACGAAAGACCAGAACGGCATGATTCTGCCGGTCGTCATCACGGTCTACAGCGACAAGAGCTTCACCTTCATCCTCAAGTCCCCGCCCGCGAGCGTCCTTCTCAAGAAGGCCGCCAACATCGCCAGCGGTTCGGCCAAGCCGAATCAGGACAAGGTCGGCAAGGTCACCAAGAAGCAGCTCGCCGAAATCTGGAAGCTCAAGAAGGCCGACATGAATGCCAAGGACGAAGCCGCTGGCATCAAGATCATCGCCGGCACCGCCCGTAACATGGGCATCGAAGTCATCGATTAATTTAGTTAGTAAATCAAACAACTCGCCGCGGGAGTCTCGTCCGAGACGCTCGTACCGCAAGGAGTCCACATGCCAAAAGCCCACAGCAAACGCTACACCGCCGCCGTCAAGACGGCTGATCTCACCAAGGATTATGGTCTCAAAGAGGCCATCGATATCCTCGGTAAATTCCCGAAGGCGAAGTTCGACGAGACCGTCGAGCTCTCGTTCCGCCTCGGCGTCGACGCCACCTCCGGCGACCAAAACGTGCGCGGCACCACGCCGCTCCCGAATGGTTCCGGCAAGAAGGTCCGCGTCCTCGTCTTCACCGACGACACCGCCAAGGCGCTCGCCGCTGGCGCCGATCATGCCGGCCTCGCCGACATGATGCAGAAGATCAATGAGGGCTGGCTCGACTTCGACGTCGCGATCGCGACCACCGAGGCCATGAAGCAGGTCCGCACGCTCGCCCGCGTCCTCGGTCCCAAGGGCCTCATGCCCAACCCGAAGTCCGGCACCGTGACTGACGACATCCCCGCTGGCATCAAGGCCGTCAAGGCCGGTCGCGTGGAGTACAAGATGGACAAGGCCGCGAACATCGGCGTTGGCATCGGCAAGCGTTCCTTCACGGCGGCGCAGATTCTGGAGAACGCCCAGGCCGTCCTCGAGGCGGTCGGCAAGGCCAAGCCCAGCACCTTCAAGGGTGGCCAATTCATCAAGACGGTCGCCATCTCATCCAGCATGAGCCCTGGCATCCGCGTTTCCTCCACTGAATACAGCAAATACTAAGGAGCACCGACCATGAGAGCCGAAAAAAATTACCTGATCAAAGAGGTCGAGACGCACCTTAAGAAGTCCGACTACGTTATCCTCACGAACTTTTCGAAGGTGACCGTCTCCGACGCCGCCGAGCTGCGCAAGCGCCTCGACGCCGAGAAGGCGGAATTCCACGTCGTTAAGAACAGCTCCCTGCGCGTTGCCGGCAAGGCCCTCGGCCTGCCCGAGTTCGATAACGCCCTCACTGGCCCGACTGCGGTCATCGTGGGTGGTAAGAACTCCGCTGGCGTCGCCAAGATCCTCAAGAAGTTCTTCGAGGAAAAGCAGAAGCTCGAAATCAAGGTGGGCGTCCTCGATAAGAAGATCGTCTCCGCCGCCGACCTCGCCAAGATTGCTGACCTGCCCTCCTTCGAGGCGCTGCGCTCGCAACTCCTCGGCCTGTTCATGCAGAACGCGGCGTCTTTCGTCCGCGTCCTCGACGCCAAGGTCAAGAAGGAGCAGCCTGCTGCTCCGGCTTCCTAAACCCATCCTCAACTCTAACCTATTTTCCCCATCGCCTGATGGGGAGCCCAATATCCATCGGAGCAGGCTAGGGGATACGTCTCTTAAACGCGTTTCATTTTTCGAAACCGCTAATCTGCCCAAGGAGAAGTCAACATGAGCAACATCACCAAAGACCAAGTCATCGAGTGGTTGTCCGCGCAGCCCGTTCTCGAGCTCGCCGCCCTCGTCAAGGATCTCGAAGGCAAGTGGGGCGTTTCCGCCGCCGCTGCTGTCGCCGCCGGCCCTGCCGCTGGCGCTGGCGCTGCCGCCGCTGCTCCCGCTGAGGCGCAGACCGAGTTCACCGTCATCCTCAAGGAAGCCGGCGCGAACAAGATCGGCGTCATCAAGGAAGTCCGCGCCATCACCGGCCTTGGCCTCAAGGAAGCCAAGGACCTCGTCGAAGGCGCACCGAAGCCCGTCAAGGAGAACGCTCCCAAGGCCGAGGCCGAGGAAATCAAGAAGAAGCTCGAGGCCGCTGGCGCCAAGGTCGAGCTCAAGTAAGTTGCCGCGAAGCTTGGCGATTTCACTCGCACATCTTCCGTTTTTCACGGGACAGGCCGCGACCCATTGCGGCCTGTCCTTTGCCTTTTCTCAAATTGTTCTTTCCTTCGCCCTTCGCTTCCAGCGTTGAGGGCGCAGCGCTGCGCTTTTCTGTCTCTTAACTTTACCGGGAATTCCCATGGCCGACCGCACACACTCTGAACGCATCAACTTCGGCAAGCTTCGCGAAGTCATCCAGCCGCCGAACCTCATCGAGATTCAGATCACGTCGTATCTCGACTTCCTGCAGAAGGGCATCCCGGAGAAGCAGCGCAAGCCGCAGGGTCTCGAGGCCGTCTTCCGCGAGGTCTTCCCGATCCTCAGCTACGACGAGCGCCTGACGCTCGAGTACGTTTCCTATACCCTTGGCGACCCCAAGAACACCGAGCTTGAGTGCCTCCGCGAAGGCATCACGTACTCCGTGCCCCTCTACGTGAAGCTCCGCCTCCGTGAGGAAGACTTTATCAAGGATGAGGATATCTACATGGGCGAAATCCCCATGGTCACCGAGCGTGGCTCCTTCATCATCAACGGCGCCGAGCGCGTCGTCGTTTCCCAGCTCCATCGTTCCCCGGGTATCGCGTTCGAAGTGACGCCCCACCCGAACGGCAAGCCCCTCCACTCTTTCCGCATCATCCCTGACCGCGGTACCTGGCTCGAAGTGCAGTTCGATAATAACGATCTGCTCTACGTCTACCTCGACCGCCGCCGCCGCCGTCGTAAGTTCCTCATCACGACGCTGCTGCGCGCCATCGGCTACAGCTCGGATATCGACCTCCTGAATCTCTTCTACGACATCAAGGAGCTGAAAGTCGCCAAGGCCCTCGATCTGGAGAACGTCTCCACGCTCGTGCTCGTCGAAGACGCGATCGATGCCCAGAAGGGCGTCGTCCTCGCCCGCGCATTCGAGCCCCTCACGAAGGCCATCGTCCGCACCTTCGAGAAGCACGATATCACCACGCTCCGCGTGATCGACACCTCCGTCGACGAGGGTGCCCTCATCCGCGCGCTCAAGAAGGATCCGACTCGTAACGAGGAGGAAGCCCTCAAGGAAATCTACAAGCGCCTCCGCCCCGGCGAGCCGCCGACCACCGCGAACGCCAAGGCCCTCCTTAAGCGCCTCTTCTTCGATCCGAAGCGCTACGATCTCGGTCGCGTCGGTCGCTACAAGGTCAACCAGAAGCTCGGCCTCAAGGTCGATCTCGAGCAGCGCATCCTCGAGTCCGGTGACATCGTCGCCGCGACCAAGTATCTCGTCCGCCTCAAGAGCAAGCAGGACGGCGTGATCGATGATATCGATCACCTCGGTTCCCGCCGCGTCCGTACCGTCGGCGAGCTCCTCGCCAACCAATGCCGCGTCGGCCTCAGCCGCACGGAGCGTCTCGTGCGCGAGCGCATGACGATGTACGACCAGAGCGTCGACTCGATCACCCCGCAGAAGCTCATCAATCCGAAGGCGCTGACGACTGTCATCCGCGATTTCTTCGCGCGCAGCCAGCTCTCGCAGTTCATGGACCAGATCAACCCGCTCGCCGAGGTCACGCACAAGCGCCGCCTCTCCGCGCTCGGGCCGGGCGGTCTCAATCGCGAACGTGCAGGCTTCGAAGTGCGCGACGTTCACCCGTCCCACTACGGCCGCATCTGCCCCATCGAGACCCCCGAAGGTCCGAACATCGGTCTGATCAACTCCCTCTCGACCTACGCTCGCGTCAACGAGTTTGGCTTCATCGAAACGCCTTACCGCGTGGTGAAGGATGGTCGCGCCACGGACAAGATCGACTACCTCACCGCCGACCAGGAAGAGCGCAAAGTCATCGCGCAGGCCAACGCCGAAATCGATGACAAGGGCCACTTCATCGGCAAGGTCACCGTCCGTCAGGACGGCGAGTTCCTCGAGGTCCCGGCCGATTCCGTCCACTACATGGACGTCTCGCCGAAGCAGGTCATCTCGATCGCCGCGGGTATGATTCCCTTCCTTGAGCACGACGATGCGAATCGCGCGCTCATGGGTGCGAACATGCAACGCCAAGGCGTGCCGCTCCTCCAGGCCGAGTCGCCCTTCGTGGGCACCGGTATCGAAGAGCGCGTCGCCCGCGACTCGAAGATCGTCGTCGTCGCCGATGAGGCGGGCGTCGTCGCTTCCGTCGATGCCAAGCGCATCGTAGTCACCCGTGATGGCGAGATGCCCCGCAATCTCAAGACCGACGTCAAGAACGGCGTCTACGTCTACGAGCTGCGCAAGTTCATGCGCTCGAATGCCGGCACCTGCTTCAACCAAAAGCCCATCGTCAAGCAGGGCCAGAAGGTGAAGAAGGACCAGATCATCGCCGACGGTCCCTCGACCGACAAGGGCGAGATGGCCCTCGGCCGCAACGTGCTCGTGGCGTTCATGCCTTGGAACGGTTACAACTTCGAAGACGCGATCCTGATCTCCGAGAAGGTCCTCCGCGAAGATATCTTCACCTCGATCCACATCCAAGAGTTCGAGGTCACCGCGCGCGACACCAAGCTCGGGCCGGAAGAAATCACTCGTGATATCCCGAACGTCGGTGAAGAGGCGCTCAAGAACCTCGATCACAACGGCGTCATTCGCATCGGTGCGGAAGTGAAGCCCGGCGACATCCTCGTCGGTAAGATCACCCCGAAGTCTGAAACCGAGCTCGCTCCCGAGGAAAAGCTCCTCCGCGCGATCTTCGGCGAAAAGGCCGCCGATGTTAAGGATACCTCCCTCATTGTCCCGTCTGGTGTCACTGGCATCATCATGGACGTGAAGGTCTCCTCGCGCATCGACAATCAGGAGGAGAAGCTCTCCCCGTCCGATCGTCGCCGCCAGGTGAAGCAAATCCAGGAAGAGTACAAGACGCAGATGGACAAGCTCCGCGAGGGCCTGACCGAAGCACTGTCGAACATCCTCCTCGGTGAGAAGATCCCGCTCGACGTCATCAACGGCGAGAACGGCGAAATCATCATCCCGGCCAATCGCAAGATCACCAAGACCCTCCTCCGCAAGCTCGCGGCCGTCTCCAAGCACGTCCAGATCGACCCGTCCCCGGTTCGCATCAAGATCATGGAGATCATCGGTTCGTATCAGACCAAGTTTGACGAGCTCGAGAGCGACCGTGAGCGCAAGATCGGTTCCATCGAGGCGGGCGAAGGCTCGGCCGATGGCGCGATCAAGCAGGTCAAGGTCTACATCGCCACGAAGCAGAAGCTCGAGGTCGGTGACAAGATGGCCGGTCGTCACGGTAACAAGGGTGTCGTCGCGAAGATCGTTCCCGAAGAAGACATGCCCTTCCTGCCCGACGGCACGCCCGTCGAAATCTGCTTGAACCCCCTCGGCGTGCCTTCGCGCATGAACGTGGGTCAGGTTCTCGAGACCCACTTGGGTTGGGCCTGCAAAAAGCTCGGCATCAAGGTCGCCACGCCCGTCTTCGACGGTATCCCGGAAAAGAAAGTCCGTGAATACCTCAAGGACGCGAAGCTGCCTTCGTCCGGCAAGAGCCCGCTCTACGACGGTCGTACCGGTGAGAAGATCGACCAGGAGGTCGTCGTCGGCTACATCTACATGATGAAGCTGAATCACTTGGTCTCGCACAAGATTCACGCTCGTGCGGTCGGTCCGTACTCCCTCGTCACGCAGCAGCCCTTGGGCGGTAAAGCCCAATACGGCGGCCAGCGCTTCGGCGAAATGGAAGTGTGGGCGCTCGAGGCCTACGGCGCGGCGCACACGCTGCAGGAACTGCTCACCGTCAAATCCGACGACGTGCAGGGCCGCACCAAGATCTACGAATCGCTCGTCAAGGGCGACAACACGCTCGTCGCCGGTACGCCGGAGTCGTTCAACGTGCTCATCAAGGAAATCCAATCCCTCGGTCTGGATATCAAGCTCCAGAAACGCGACGCCATCAGCTACGGCTCCTAAGCCCGGCCGGCGTTTTCCACCTCTTACATTTCTGCATTTAGGGAGACATCACGATGATTCAACCCAACGAAACTGCCGCAACCACCGACGTCCGCGCTGCCCTTGGCATCGAGGAAAATGCGTTCGACTGCGTCTCCATCACTGTCGCATCGCCTGAGACCATTCGTAAATGGTCGAAGGGCGAGGTGAAGAATCCTGAGACGATCAACTATCGTACCTTCAAGCCCGAGCCGGGCGGCCTCTTCTGCCAGAAGATTTTCGGCCCCGTCCGCGACTACGAGTGCGCGTGCGGCAAGTACAAGCGCATCAAGTACAAGGACGTCGTCTGCGATCGCTGCGGCGTCGAAGTCACCATCGCCCGCGTCCGCCGCGAGCGCATGGGCCACATCGAGCTCGCCGTTCCAGTCGCTCACATCTGGTTCCTCAAGAGCATGCCGAGCCGCCTCGGCCTCCTCCTCGACATGACCGCGCGCTCCCTCGAGCGCGTGATCTACTACGAGAACTTCATGGTCATCGATCCGGGCAAGACCCCGCTCGAGATGAAGCAGCTCCTCACTGACACCGAGTACCGTCAGGCCATCGACGAGTACGGTGACGATTCGTTCGTCGCCAAGATGGGTGCCGAAGCGGTCCGCGATGCCCTCGCCAAGACCGACATGGAGGCCACCGTCGCCGAGCTGCAGGAGCAGATGCGCGCCACGAAGTCCAAGCAGATCAAAAAGAAGCTCTCGAAGCGTCTCAAGGTCATCCAGGGCTTCATCCATTCCAAGAGCCGTCCCGAGTGGATGGTCCTCGAAGTTCTCCCTGTCATCCCGCCGGACCTGCGCCCGCTCGTCCCGCTCGAGGGCGGCCGCTTCGCGACCTCCGATCTCAACGATCTCTACCGCCGCGTCATCAACCGCAACAACCGTTTGCGGAACCTGATGCAGCTCAAGACGCCCGACGTCATCATTCACAACGAAAAGCGCATGCTGCAGGAAGCTGTCGACGCGCTCTTCGACAACGGCCGTCACGGCCGCCCTGTGACTGGCGCCGGCAATCGCCCCCTGAAGTCCCTCTCGGACATGCTCAAGGGCAAGCAGGGCCGCTTCCGTCAGAACTTGCTCGGCAAGCGCGTCGATTACTCCGGCCGTTCGGTCATCGTCATCGGTCCTGAGCTCAAGCTCAACCAGTGCGGTCTCCCGAAGAAGATGGCGCTCGTGCTCTTCGAGCCGTTCATCATCCGCCGCCTTAAGGAACTCGGCTTCGTGCACACCGTCCGCGGTGCCCGCAAGATGATCGAGAAGAAGTCCCCTGAAGTGTGGGACATCCTCGAGGAAGTCACCAAGGGCCACCCGGTCCTCCTCAATCGCGCACCCACGCTGCACCGTCTCTCGATCCAGGCTTTCGAGCCGATCCTGATCGAAGGTGAAGCGATCCGTATTCACCCGCTCGTCTGTACCGCTTACAACGCGGACTTCGACGGTGACCAGATGGCCGTGCACGTTCCCCTGTCCCTCGAAGCGATCATGGAGTGCAAACTCCTCATGATGGCGACGTCGAACATCTTCTCGCCGTCCTCCGGCAAGCCGATCCTCACGCCCTCGCAGGACATCGTCCTCGGTGCGTACTATCTGACGATCGAGCCCCGTAAGAAGGCCGAAAAGGGCACCCGCGTTCCGCTCGTGAGCGGCCTGCAGGAAGTCCTCTACGCCAAGGCCGACGGTGCGTTCAAGATGCACGACTGGGTCGACGTCCCGAACCCGGACTACAATCGCGAGACCGTTTACGGTGACGCGAAGCGCAAGATCCTCCGCACCACGGTGGGCCGCATCATCTTCAACCAGATCTGGCCGATCGGTCTCGGTTTCGTGAACTTCCCCGTGCCGAAGGGCAAGCTGGGCGACCTCATCCTCAATACCTACAAGATCGCCGGTAACCACGTCACCGTGGAGACCCTCGACAAGCTCAAGGAGCTCGGTTTCCAAACCGCGTTCCAGGCGGGCATCTCGATCGGTATCGACGATATGATCATCCCGGACGCGAAGAAGGACATCGTCGCCGACTCGCGCAAGAAGATCACCGAAGTCGAAGGCCAGTTCAACAAGGGTATCATCACCGACGGCGAGCGCTACAACAAGGTCGTCGACATCTGGACCAGCGCCACCGACAAGATCGCCAAGGAAGTGTTTGCCAAGTTGGAAAACAACGACGGCAAGACCGAGGTGAATCCCGTCTACATCATGATGGATTCCGGTGCGCGTGGTAACAAGCAGCAGGTCCGCCAGCTGTGCGGCACCCGCGGTTTGATGGCCAAGCCCTCCGGCGAAATCATCGAGCGCCCCATCCTGTCCTCGTTCCGCGAGGGCCTCACCGTCCTCGAGTATTTCATCTCCACCCACGGCGCCCGCAAGGGTCTCGCCGACACCGCGCTCAAGACCGCTGACGCCGGCTATCTCACCCGCAAACTGTGCGACGTGGCGATGGACGTCATCATCGCGGAAGACGATTGCGGCGCCCGCGACGGCGTGTGGAAGAAGGCCATCTTTGAAGGCGACGACCAGATCGTCGGCCTCAAGGAGCGCATCATCGGCCGCTTCTCCAGCGACGATGTCCTCAATCCGATCAATCCCTCCGAAGTCCTCGTGGCTTCCGGCGAGATCATCACCGAGGAAACTGCGGCTCGCATCGACGAGCTCGGTCTCGAGCGCATCAAGGTCATGTCTCCGCTCACCTCCGCCACCAAGGGCGGCATCGACGCGAAGTCCTACGGCATCAATCCCGCGACCAACAAGGTCGCGAAGATCGGCGACTCCGTCGGCATCATCGCCGCGCAGTCGATCGGCGAGCCCGGCACTCAGCTCACGATGCGTACGTTCCACATCGGTGGCGTCGCGACCGGCGGTTTCAAGACTCCTGAAATTCGCGTCCGCGCCAGCGGCACCGTGAAGTACAAGGGCCTCCGCCTCGTGGAGACGGCCGATGGCGCCGCCATCGTGCTCAACAAGACCGGCACCATCCAGATCCTCGACGCCGAGGACAAGGAAGTGGAAAACTACAATATCGTGGTTGGCTCCTTCCTGCACGTCGGCGACGGCCAGAAGATCGAGAAGGGCGCCGTCCTCGCGCAGTGGGATCCGTACAACATTCCGGTTCTCTCCGAAAAGGGCGGCACGCTCGCCTTCAAGGACATGATCCCCGGTGTCACCGTGAAGCGCGAACTCGACGAAGCGTCGGGCCGCATCGCCACGGTCGTCATCGAGCACAAGGAAGATCTCAATCCGCAGATCGAAATCCGCGACGCGAAGAACAAGCCCCTGGCGGCTTATTCCATTCCCGTCGGCGCGCAGATCGCGGTCGCCGAGGGCGACATCATCCAACCGGGTGCGTTGCTCGCGAAGACCCCGCGTCAGGCCTCCAAGACCAAGGACATCACCGGCGGTCTCCCCCGCGTCGCCGAGCTCTTCGAAGCTCGTCGCCCGAAGGATGCAGCCGAAATGTCCCGCATCGACGGCATCGTCGGCTTCGAGGGCACCGTCCGCGGCAAGCGCAAGCTCGTCGTCAAGAACGAGGAGACCCAGCAGGAAGAGGAGCATCTCATCGCCACCGGCAAGCACGTCATCGTGCAGGCGGGTGACGTGGTCCATAAGGGCCAGCACCTCACCGAAGGCGCCGCCGATCCGCACGAGATCCTCGAGATCCTCGGGCCGTCCGCGCTGTACGACTTCCTCATCTCCCAAGTCCAGGAAGTCTACCGTCTGCAAGGCGTGACGATCAACGACAAGCACATCGAGATCATCATCCGCCAGATGCTCCGCAAGGTCCGTATCACCGATCCAGGTGACACCGAGAACTTCTGGGGCGAGCAGGTCGATCGCGCTCACTTCCTCTCGGAAAACAAGCGCATCGAAGAAGCGGGTGGTAAGCCCGCCGAGGCCGAGCCGATCCTCCTTGGCATCACCAAGGCCTCGCTCGAGACCGAGAGCTTCATCTCGGCCGCTTCCTTCCAAGAGACGACGCGCGTCCTCACCGACGCCTCGACTCTCGGTAAGGTGGACCTCCTGCGCGGCTTCAAGGAAAACGTGATCATGGGTCACTTGATCCCGGCGGGCACCGGCCTGCCGACCTACAAGCACCTCAAGATCACGCTGCCCTTTGGCGCCGAGCTCCCCGAGGAGCCCAAGGTCCCCGAGGCCGCCACCGCGACCGCGAGCTAAGGCCCGCTAAAAACTTCAAGCCCCGAACCGGAAACGGTTCGGGGCTTTTTTGTGGGATGATGGCAAGGGGCAGTTTCCCAGATCGTAGTCATTGTGGCGGAGCGTGGGTACACGAGGCGGGTCGGGCCGGTCCGCCGTCACGCCAATAACGATCTGAACGGCCCGCTGCTTGAAGGCATTCTCCTGCTGAACAACCGGGTAGGGCCCGAGGCCGGTTTGTTCGGAGCGCCGATTCGGCGCCCGGACACCGCGCTCACCCAATATTCCGCTCCCAGCGTTCGAAGCCGCCTTCTCGCGTGCGCAATTCCATCACGCGATCGTCGAGTTTGAGAATGGTGTCCTTGGTGGTGTAGCCCACCGGCGCGATGTCGGGGTGAGACGACTTGGTAAATTCACCGTAGCAGGTGCCGCCCTCGACCCACCATTTGCCCGTTTTTGTGATTCGGAGTTGGCCGTCCTTGGTCTTGTAGACCTCGTCCAGCGTCAGGCGGCCATCGTCGCCGAGCACGAGCGAGACGATCTCAGCCTGCATGTCGGGATTCCGTTGGGACAATATCCAATGCCCGCGCATGAGCCGCGCCGCCGCTTCACCGGAAGGCGGAATCTCTGCATCGATGATGGAGGTATCCGTCGCCCCGATCGCGGAGCCAAACGGGAGGACAAAAATCAGCAGCAGCGAAACGATGCGGGATTTCATGGCGATACGATAGGCCTGCGACCCGGCGGGAAGCGAGCCGTTCCTGTGATTCGTGCGGCGGGGCGACAGCTTATATCTCGCTCTCCAACGGTCGCGGGTGGCATGATGAGGCATGTATGATCATGAAACGTGGATCGAGCGCTTGCCCGCCGATGCCGCTCTTTTTGTCCGCGAACTGGCCCGGCAGCCGAATTATCCGCGCGAGTTGGCGAAGTTCAGCGGGGCGCGTCGCCGCCTGAAGCCGGACGAGGGTGGGGTGGCAGAGATGATCGCCGACCAAGCCTGGCGGCTCGCGCCCCACGATGTGCAGGTGCGCCAGGAGGTGCGGTGGTATTTGCAGCTCTGCGTGCCCGCCTGGCATTTCGACATGGTCAACGATACGGCGCGCAATGCCGTGTACGCGGAGGCACTGCGACGCCACGTCAAGCCGGGCATGATCGTCTTCGAAGTCGGCACGGGCACGGGCCTGCTGGCGATGCTCGCGGCCCGCGCCGGCGCTGCGCATGTTTACACCTGCGAGCGCGAGCCGCTGCTGGCCGACGCGGCCCGCGAAAACATCGCGCGCAACGGCCTCGCGGATCGCGTGACCGTGATCGGCAAAAGCTCCGAGCTCGTCGAAGTCGGTGTCGACCTCCCGCGACCGGCCGACCTCTTCGTTTCCGAGCTGATCGACAACGCCCTCCTCGGCGAGTGTACGCTCGATATCACGCAAGACGTGCGCGCGCGGCTGCTCGCGCCGGGGGCGATTCTGCTGCCCGACCAGATCGCGATGCGCGGCACGGTCGTCGGTGGCCCGGAGTGGACGCGGGAGTTTCGCACGCAGGGCGCCTGTGGTTTCGATTTGTCCGCGCTCGATCGCTTTGCGCCCGACTGCCAGCCCGCGCCCTCGGGTTTGGGCTTCGATCTCGCGGACGAAGTCACGGCGCTACACTTTGACATGACGGCCGACAACGCGCCCGAGGAGAAAACCGTCACGATCACCGCGAGAAAGAGCGGGACGGCCGACGCGTTTCTCACTTGGATCTGGCTGCGGTTTGGCCCGGGACTCGAGTTCGACAACCGTCCGCCGAAACGCACCTGCTGGCCGGCGTTCCTGCACTCGTTCCCTCGCTCCATTGCGGTGGCCCCCGGCGATGAGATCGCCATCCGGGTCGGTCACGACCGGAAATCCGTCTACATTCGCCCGGAGTAAGGGGCTGCGGCCCTATTTCACCCGTTTGTAGACTTGGAAATCACTGTTCAGCGCCACCCGCTCATAGGACTGATCCACGAAAGATTGAAGCTCCGCGAAAAAGGGGGTGATGACTTTGCCGCCAAGCGGGTACCAGCGGGTCGCCACGATCCACTGGGGCTTCTCGCGGACTAGGTCTGCCATCAGGTACTTTCTCAACGGCTCGATTTGCGGGTTCGGATTCACCTGAAAGGCGTTGTAGGAAAAGCGCGTGGTGGGCCGGGCCTGCAGGTCGATACACAACGAGGGACACCAGCCCCAAATGTACAACGAGTCACCCGGCGCGATGATCGTGCTCAAATCGGCGACTTTAGGGGCGAGGACGTTGTGAATCAGCAGTGAGAAATTGGTGAGCGGATTCAGCCGCTGGCTCCGCCCTGCTATGCACTCGATCACCGGATAAATGGATACGCTCCCCAGAACTGCGGCGAGGAATCTAATCCGCATGGCGGGCGCGACGGAGGGGAGTGCCTCCCACACGCTCTTCAGGCCCAGGCCGATGAGCAGTTGATACGGGATCAGCAGGAAGATTTGGTAATGCGGAAATTGGGTTTGCGGGCGGAGGATGGCGAATAGGCTACTGGCAAGGGTCGCGATCAGCAGGAGCGCGGGGGGCGTGGGGCGCCATTTCGCCGAGAGCTTCATCTGTAGGGTCAGGCAAAAGAGCGAGAGAGCCACCGGGCCGATGATCTTCGCGTTGCACAATAACATCCCGGCTCGCTCCACGATGGCCCACAGCGACAAATCTCCGGCGTAGTGCAGGTTTACCTGCACGTAGGAGATCCAAAACAGGTCGAACGAGTGGTAGAAATAGCAGACGGCGAGGAACAGGATAGAAGGGAGTGCGCCCGCCGCGATGACCGCTGACAGGTCGATGGCACGATTTCGGCGCCGCTCCGGAGCCTCGGCCGCGCCCCGATAAATCATATACGCGATCCACAGGAAAATCGCGGCCACGATCGGGGCCGACTGGAGCTTGGCCCAGGGCGCCAGCCCGAGAGCGAAACCGCCGGCGAGGAGTCGGGCGCGGTTGAGCGTGCAGATGGTTTTGGCATCAATGATGAGATTGAGCCCCACCCCGATCAGGAACACCGGTACCAACTCACTCGAATAGTGAATGTAGTCCGAATCGATCCAAGCCATGCACCAGAAGCTGACGGCGAGCAGTGCCACCGCAGCGAAGGCTTGACCCAATAGTTTTCGGCAAGACAGCCAGCTCAAAGCCAGATTACCGATAAACAGGACCGCCGCGATCAAGTGGACCCCGCTGTAGGTGAGATGGAGGCCCAGCTTTTCGAAGATCGCGAGGAAACCCGCGTTGAGCGGACCGCTGGTCGTGGGATCGGCCGAACGCCACGGCACCCAGTCGACCGCCATGCGTTTCGCGAGGACCATCTGCATGCTCTCGTCGACGTTGAGTTCATAGTTCGTCGCGATCGCAGGAATTCGGGAGAACACCACCATGCTGGCCGCAGCCAGGAACACAATCAGGCTTCGCTGCTTCGGGGTGATCGCGGAGTAAGAGGGCGAGCCAATCATTTTTGCCCCGACAAAATGGCCGGGAACGGGCGCGGCGCGAGGCGCATTTCGCTCGGTCACCTTAAAGTTGGAGCGCAGTGAGCACACGCTGGTGCTTGTCACCAACGAGACTTACGTCGTAGCTGGTGCCATGCGGCTTACTCCACTTCTGGTCGCGGGCTTGGGCTTTCTCACGCTGGCAATTTGTCCGGCGATGCGAGCCCAAGGCGCGCCGCCATTTTTTACGAATGATCCGGGCACGCCGGGACCGAAAAGTTGGGAGATAAATCTCCTGGGGGCGTTTGAGCGCCGCGCCGATGATCGCGCCAGCGCCGCGCCGGCTTTTGATATTAAGTACGGCATCGGTGATCGCTGCGAGATCGGCTATCAAATCGCTCATCTCAATACACGTTCACGCGGTGCGCCTCGACTCACCGGTTGGAGTAATTCCCTGGTCGGCGCCAAGTGGCGGTTTTTAGACGAAGGGGAGAAAGGCTACCTAGCATCGATATACCCGCAGGTTGAATTTAATAATCCACATTCGGCGACGGTGCGCCGCAGTGGATTGGTCGATAGCGATACTACAGTGACCCTGCCGATTCAGGCTCAGCGTTCGTTGGGTGATATCACTGTCTTTGCGGAAGTGGGCCATATTATCCATTTGCACCGCAGCGACGAGTGGTTTGGCGGCATCGCGGTCGGTCGTAGTATCGGGAAGAAAGTGGCCGTGGGTTTTGAGGTTCACGGCCACGGTTCGGAGCACCTCGCGCGCAGTCATCTCCTCGCTAATCTTTGCGCCAACCTCGCCGTGAATGAGCACAACGGTATTCTCATCGCCCTCGGTCGAGAGCTACACAATCATTTTGAGACGAAGGCCGGGTTCGTGGGCTTGATCGGCTGGCAATTCCTTCGTTAGCAGATGAAGTTAGGGCCAATAATGAGAAATATTTTGAGCAATAGGTTCGAAGTAGTGAACAAGTTGTGAATAACTTCCCCTTGTCATTCACAACCCGATGCACACGTTGGTAATCCCTCCCGCCAAAACTGCATGTAGAGCCTAGCTCCATGTGGTTTTTTAAACACCCGGTCGCAAGATCGGGTGTTTTTTTTGGCCCAAAGCGAGCCCGCCGATGCGCAAAATTTGAGGCGTATTTTGGGCCGTTTTCTCCTCTGAAAGCCCGGTTTTTGACCTTTTTGAAACGGGCCGGGAAACGAGGGGCGGGCAGGGGAGGGTGAAAAAATCGGCTTGAACTTGGACGCTCCTGCGTAATTTTCGCGGCCACATCTCCATTTCCCATTGCGCAATGGCTCCTGTGAGGAGGAGGAACGGGCGCTTTTAAATCGCGGACCGAGGATTGAATCCTGGATATCGCGAGAATAATTCTATTTCGCTCAAAAAGAGCTTGAACCGGGTGGTGAGAAAGGTAGCGTCCGACCTCTTTTCTCCAATTTTCACTCTGTAACCACTCGTATGCCGACCATCAACCAACTCGTCCGCAAGGGCCGCCGCAAGGTGACCGCTAAGTCGAAATCCCCGGCTTTGGCTGGTAACCCGTTCCGCCGCGGCGTCTGCGTGCAGGTCATGACCCGCACCCCGAAGAAGCCGAACTCCGCTATCCGTAAGGTCGCCAAGGTCCGCCTGACGAATGGTAACGAAGTCATCTCCTACATCCCTGACGAGGGTCACAACCTGCAGGAGCACAGCATCGTGCTCGTGCGCGGTGGCCGCGTGAAGGATCTCCCCGGCGTCCGTTACCACATCGTCCGTGGTACCCTCGATGCCACCGGCGTCGAAAAGCGTCGCCGCTCCCGTTCCAAGTACGGCGTCAAGCGCCCGAAGGCCGCCAAGTAATCCCAAGGTTCTTTCTCTTAAACTTATTTCGTCATGTCACGCCGTCACAGCGCAGTTAAACGTCAAGTCGTTCCGGACGCTCGCTACAAGAGCCCGTTGGTTGCCCACCTCGTCAATGTCATCATGAAGAGCGGCAAGAAGAACCTTGCCCAGCGCATCGTTTACGGCGCCTTCGAGAAGGTTTCTGAGAAGCTCGAGAAGGGTGATCCGGTCGATCTCCTCCTCGGCGCGTTGGAAAACGCCCGCCCCCGCCTTGAGGTCAAGAGCCGCCGCGTCGGTGGCGCCACCTATCAAGTGCCGGTTGAAATTTCGTTCGAGCGCCAGGAGTCCCTCGCGCTGCGCTGGATCGTCGACGCCGCTCACGGCCGCAAGGGCGTGACCATGAAAGACGCGCTCGCCGCGGAAATCATCGATGCCTACAACAACACCGGTGGCGTCGTGAAGAAGAAGGAAGACACCCACAAGATGGCCCAGGCGAATCGCGCCTTCGCCCACTTGCGTTGGTAAGGTTAGTTCATCTGTTGCCGTCCCATGTCTGCCTCCGCCGCACCCTCCATCACCATCGTCACCGAGAAATCCAAGATTTCTCCGGTTAACTCGAAAGACCGTCCTTTCCCGCTCGAATGGACGCGTAACATCGGTATCGCCGCGCACATCGATGCCGGCAAGACCACCACGACCGAGCGCATTCTCTTTTACTCCGGCGCCGTCCACAAGATGGGCGAAGTCCACGAGGGCACCACGGTGACCGATTGGATGGAGCAGGAGCGCGAGCGTGGCATCACGATCACCGCCGCTGCTATTTCCTGCGCTTGGAACGCCTCCTGGGGTCCCTGGAAGGGCATCAAGCAGCGTATCAACATTATTGATACTCCCGGCCACGTCGATTTCACCGCCGAGGTGGAGCGCTCGCTCCGCGTTCTCGACGGCGCCGTCGCCGTGTTCTGCGCCGTCGCCGGCGTGCAGCCCCAGTCCGAGACCGTCTGGCGCCAGGCCAACAAGTACCGCGTTCCGCGCGTCGCGTTCATCAACAAGATGGACCGCACCGGCGCCGACTTCTACCGCGCCGTCTCCGAGATGCGCGAGAAGCTCAAGGCCAACGCCCACCCGCTCTTCATCCCGATCGGCAAGGAGGAGAATTTCTCCGGTCTCATCGACCTCGTGCAGAACGTCGCGTATTCCTTCGAGGAAAACCCGAACGATCAGCTCGGCATGAATCCGACGACGATGCCCATCCCTGACGACATGGTCGCTCAGGCCAAGGAGTATCGCGACAAGCTCATCGAAGCCGTTTCCGATTTCGACGATGTCATCGCCGAGAAGTATCTCAACGGCGAAGAGATCAGCGTCCAGGAGCTCCTCCTCGGCGTGCGCAAGGCGACGATCTCCCTGCAGTTCACCGGCGTCATCCCCGGTTCCGCGTTCAAGAAGAAGGGCGTGCAGCGCCTCCTCGATTGCGTCGTCAACTTCCTCCCGAGCCCCATCGACGTTCCGCCGATGCAGGGTCAGGACAGCGATGGCAAGACCGTCGAGGCCGTCGTCAACGACAAGGCCAAGCTCGCCGGCCTCGCCTTCAAGCTCTGGAACGATCCCTTCGTCGGTCGTCTCGTCTTCTTCCGCGTTTACACCGGCACCCTGCCAAAGGGCATGCCGCTGTACAATCCCCGCACCCGCCGCTCCGAGCGCGTCTCCCGCCTCGTCCTCATGCGCGCCATCGAGCGCGAGGAAATCGACATGGCGTACTCGGGAGACATCTGCGCCGTCGTCGGCGTCAAGGACGTCATCACCGGTGACACCCTCTGCGACGAAGATTTCGACATCCGTCTCGAGCCGCCGTCCTTCCCGGAGCCCGTTATCTCGATGTCCATCGAGCCGAACTCCAAGGCCGACCAGGAAAAGATGGGCAATGCACTTCAGCGCCTCGTCGCCGAAGATCCCACCCTCCGCGTCAAGACCGACGTCGACACGGGTCAAACCATTCTCGCCGGCATGGGCGAACTCCACCTCGACATCATTCGCGATCGCATGAAGCGCGAGTTCAAGGTTGAGGCCACCGCCGGTAAGCCCCAGATCGCTTACCGTGAGACGATCAAGACTTCCTCCGACGGCGAAGGTAAGTTCATCCGTCAATCCGGTGGTAAGGGCCAATACGGTCACGTTTGCATCAAGCTCGAGCCCGCTGAAAAGGGTAAGGGCGTTGAAGTCATCAACGAGACCGTCGGTGGCTCCATCCCGAAGGAATTCATCAAGCCCGCCACGGAAGGTCTCCTCGAGGGTGCCAACAATGGTGTCGTCGCCGGTTTCCCGGTCGTCGATGTCATCATCCGCATCACCGACGGTTCCTTCCACGAAGTCGACTCCTCCGAACTCGCGTTCAAGATGGCTGGCATCTTCGCGTTCAAGGATGCGATGAAGAAGGCGACCCCGATCCTCCTCGAGCCCATCATGGGCGTCGAAGTCACCACCCCTGAAGAGTATCAGGGCGATCTCATGGGTGATATCAATCGTCGCCGTGGTCAGATTCAGGGCATGGAGAACAAGGCCGGCGCGTGCATCATCACCGCGCACGTTCCCCTCGAGCTCCTCTTTGGCTACGTCACCGACATTCGTTCCCTTTCCAAGGGCCGCGCCAGCGCCGGCATCACGCCGTCGCACTTCGAGCAGGTCCCGAATGCGCTCCTCGCCAAAATCGTCGAGAGCAACGCCAAGGGTCCCGCCCGCACTTAAACCTCCGTTCTTTTTATACCGCCATGAAAGGCCAACGCATTCGCATCAAACTCCAGGGCTTCGACTATCGCGTCATCGATCAGTCCGCCCAGGACATCGTAGAGACCGCCAAGCGCTCCGGCGCCCGTGTCTCCGGCCCTATCCCGCTGCCCACCCGCATCGAGAAGCTTTCCGTCAATCGCTCCCCGCACGTCGACAAGAAGTCCATGGAGCAGTTTGAAACGCGCACTCACAAGCGCCTCATCGATATCATCGAGCCGACCGCGCAAACGGTCGACGAGCTGAAGAAACTCAATCTCCCGTCCGGCGTGGATATCACCATCAACGTCTAAGACTGAGACAACCAAGATACTTTAACTTACACAACGTTAGCAGTTGCCTATGTGCCCTCCGGGGCACCTCTAGGTTTCGACTAATGTAGGTCGTTAAACGGAATAACCTTCCAACCTACCACTTAGCCCAATGATCTCATCGCTCCTCGGTAAAAAAATCGGGATGACGCAGGTCTACGACGCACAAAACGTCCTAGTCCCCGTCTCCGTGGTTCAGGCCGGACCCTGTTCTGTGGTCCAGGTCAAGACCGTCGAATCCGACGGTTACAACGCCGTCCAGCTTGGCTTTACCACCAAGAAGACCAAGAACACCTCCGCAGGTGAACTCGGTCACGCCAAAAAGGCCGGCCTCGATATTGCTCCCCGCGTGCTCGGCGAAGTTCGCCTCGAAGCCGCCCCGACTGAAAAAGTCGGCGACGTAGTTACGGTTGCCGCCTTCGCTGAAGGCCAGCTCGTCGATGTCAGTGGCACCACCAAGGGTAAAGGCTTCCAAGGCGTTGTGAAACGCTTCCGCGTCGCCGGCGGTCCCGCCACCCACGGTTCCATGTTCCATCGCCGCATCGGTTCGGTCGGCATGCGCCAGACCCCCGGCCGCGTGTGGAAGAATCAGGCCATGCCTGGTCACATGGGCACTGAGTCCCGCACGGTGCAAAACCTCCGCATCGTCAAAATCATCGCCGATCAGAATCTCATCCTCGTGAAGGGTGCGATCCCCGGCGCCAACGGCGACGACGTCGTCGTCCGCTCGGCCATCAAGGGCCAGTGGGCCGCTCCCACCGCCGCCGCTCCTGTCGCCCTCACCGGTGCCAAGGCCGTCGCTGCCAAGCAACCCGCCGCCAAGCCGGCCGCGAAGAAATAACCCGGAGACCCAGACATGAAACTCACCGTTTTTAGTTCCGACGGCACGACGAGCAGCGAAAAAGATTTCGCCAACATCCCCACGTTTGAAGGCGACAAAGGCCTTCAGGCTGTGAAGGAAGTCATCGTCGCCATCAACGCCAACAACCGTCAAGGCACTCACTCCACCAAGACCCGCGGCGAAGTCCGCGGTGGTGGTAAGAAGCCCTGGCGCCAGAAGGGTACCGGTCGCGCCCGCGCCGGCTCCATCCGCTCTCCCCTGTGGAGCGGCGGTGGCGTCGTCTTCGGCCCGAAGCCCCGCGATTACTCGAAGAAGATCAACGCCAAGGTGAAGGATCTCGCCTTCAGCCGCGCTCTCTTCGATCGCGCTGTCGCCGGCGAAATCGCCGTCATCGAGACCTTCGTCCCCTCGGCCACCAAGACCAAGGCCGTCAGCAAGGTCGTCGCTCTCATCGCGCCCAAGGGTAAGATCCTCCTCGTGGACGCTCCGTTCACCGTCGAGACCGCCCGCGCCGCCCGCAACATCGAGCGCGTCACGCTCCAGGAAGCATCGAAGCTCAACACGCTCGATCTCGCCCAATACAAGAAAATCATCGTCAGCACCAAGGCGCTCGAGACCATCCTCGCCCGCGTCAACGGAGGTAAGAACTAATGAACGCCGCCACAGTTCTCAAACTCGTCCGTCTCTCGGAGAAGTCGAACAAGCTCAGCTCCATGCTCGGGCAGTACACCTTCGAAGTTTACAAGGACGCCAACAAGCACCAGATCGCCGAAGCCGTCGAGAAGACCTTCAAGGTCACCGTCCGTCGTGTTAACACGATGACGATCCGCGGCAAAAACAAGAAGAGCCGCACCGGTCGCCCGACCATTGGTTCCGATTACAAGAAGGCCATCGTCACCCTCAAGGCTGGCGATAAAATCGAGCTCGTCTAACGCGACCTCGCTTCAACCGGAGTACATCCCACATGCCTATCAATTCATTCCGCCCGCTCACGCCTTCCGGCCGCTTCACTTCTCTCAACATGGAGAAGGGCCTCTCGAAGGAGCGTCCCGTCCGCGCCCTCACCCAGAGCAAGAGCAAGTCTGGTGGTCGTAACGTCTACGGCCGCGTGACCTCCCGCCATCGCGGCGGTGGCCACAAGCAGCTCTACCGCATCATCGACTTCAAGCGCGACATCCTCGACATGCCCGCCAAGGTGCAGGCCATCGAGTATGATCCGAACCGCTCGGCGAACATCGCCCTCGTCGCTTACGCGAACGGCGAAAAGCGCTACATCACGGCCCCCGAGGGCCTCGCGGTCGGCGCCACCATCATCGCCTCCAACAAGGCGACGACGAATGATTTCGTTGTCGGCAATAACTTCCCGCTGCGCCTCATCCCGCCGTCGACGCTCCTCCACTGCGTGGAACTCCTCCCCGGTCGTGGCGCCCAGATCGCCCGCACCGCCGGCACGAGCCTCGAGCTCGTCGGCGTGGAAGGTGATCGCGCCCAGCTGAAGATGCCCTCCGGCGAGTCCCGCTACGTGCACGCCAACTGCCGCGCCACCATCGGCGTCGTCGGTAATGGCGATCACAACAAGCAGTCGCTCGGCAAGGCCGGCCGTAATCGCTGGCTCGGCGTTCGCCCGCAGTCCCGCGGTATGGCCCGTAATCCCGTCGACCATCCCAACGGTGGTGGTCAGGGTAAATCCAAGGGTGGTGGCGGTCGCCAGCAGCTCGTCTCCCCGTGGGGCCAGCTCGCCAAGGGCTTCCCGACCCGTCGCCGCAACAAGCTGTCGACCAAGTCGATCATCCTTCACCACAACGGCCGCAAGCCCCGCAACAAGAAGTAAGCCGACCACTTTCGTACCATGGCACGTTCCATCAAAAAAGGTTTCTTTGTCGACTTCCACCTCCTCGAGAAAATCGAGAAGGCGGTCAAGGCCGGCGCTAAGAAGCCCATCCAGACCTGGTCCCGCCGCTCGACGATCACGCCCGATTTCATCGGTCACACGTTCAGCGTTCACAACGGCAAGATCTTCACCGCCGTTTACGTCACCGAAAATATGGTCGGCCACAAGCTCGGCGAGTTTGCGCCCACGCGCATCTTCAAGTCGCACGGTGGCATGACCCGCAAGGAAATCTAAGGTCGCCCTCGATGCTCCGTCGCCTCCTCCAGTCCAGCCTGTTCGCGCTCGTCGCGGTCGCCCCGATTTCGGTGCGCGCCGCGTCCGCGTCAGGTCCGGTCGAGGTGGTGGCGGTGCAGCCGACGCGCGCGGCGGATCTCGTGCTCTTGAGCAACGGCCTCGATGCCGGTTTGCGCCAGGGCATGGTCTGCCGCCTCACTCGAGCCGGTGCCGCAGTCGGCGAGGTTCTCCTCGTCGAGCTGCGCCCCTCCTGCGCTTCGGCCCTGATCGTCAGCCTCGCGCCGGGTCAGTCGATCCGCGCGGGCGACGTCGCCTCCGTCAAAGTCCTCAAATCTTAATTCGTTAAAACAACCAAAAGGGTAGGGCGGATTCGCTCCGCCACTATCGCCGGCCTCACCGCCGGAATCCCCCACCCGTCACCGTCATCACCATGGAAGTTCAAGCCCTCACTCGCTACGCGCGCATGTCGCCGAAGAAGATGCGCGATATCTCGCGCATCGTTCAAGGTCGCAAGGCCGCCGAAGCCCTCGATTATCTCGCGCTCATCCCGCGCAAGTCCGCGAAGCTCATCGCCAAGACGCTGAAGAGCGCCATCGCGAACGCCGAGAACAACAACAACCTCTCGGCCGACAGCCTCACGATCAAGTCCGCGGTCATCGAGATCGGGCCCGTCCTGAAGCGCTTCAAGGCCGGTGCTCGCGGTACCGCGATGCCCCGCCGCAAGAAGATGTCCCACATCCGCATCATCCTCTCCGACGGCGTCTCGAACTAATCACCAACTACCATGGGCCAAAAAACCAATCCCACAGGCTTCCGTCTCGCCGTCCGCCGCAACTGGCAGTCCCGCTGGTACGCTTCGAAGAAGGAATTCCCGAAGCTCCTCCTCGAGGACCAGATCATCCGCACCAAGCTGATGGAGAAGCTCAAGCAGGCGTCCGTTCCGCGCATCTTCATCGAGCGCGCCTCGAACCGCGTCCGCGTCAAGATTTACACCGCCCGCCCCGGCATCGTCATCGGTCGCAAGGGCCAGGAAATCGAGAAGATCAAGGAAGAGCTCTCCAAGCTCACCGGTAAGGAGATCTTGCTCGACATCCAGGAAGTGAAGAAGCCCGAGATCGAGGCCGCTCTCGTCGCCGAGAACGTCGCCCTCCAGCTCGAGCGCCGCATCGCTTTCCGCCGCGCCATGAAGAAGGCCGTCGAAATGGCCATGGCCCTCGGTGCCGAAGGCATCCGTATCCAATGCTCCGGCCGCCTCGGTGGCGCCGACATCGCCCGCCGCGAATGGCAGCGCAAAGGCCGCGTGCCGTTGCACACCCTCCGCGAAAACATCGACTACGGCTTTGCCGAAGCGCTCACCGTCTACGGCAAGATCGGCGTCAAGTGCTGGATCTGCAAAAAAGAAGCCGACAACAACTGATCCGGTTCACGGATAAATTTTAAAAACAGGAGAATACTCCCATGGCTCTAGCACCCGCACGCACCAAGTACCGCAAATCGATGAAGGGCTCCCGCGCTGGCAATGCCAAGCGCGGCAACACTCTCGCCTTCGGCGAGTTTGGCCTTCAGTCCCTTTCCCGCGGCCCCATGACCGGCCAGCAGATCGAAGCTGCCCGCGTCACCATCTCGCGCCACCTCAAGCGCAAGGGCAAACTCTGGATTCGCGTCTTCCCCCACAAGCCGATCAGCAAA
Organism: Opitutaceae bacterium; assembly: GCA_965227745.1. Classification (GTDB taxonomy): domain Bacteria; phylum Verrucomicrobiota; class Verrucomicrobiia; order Opitutales; family Opitutaceae; genus GAS368. The sequence goes on from OZ245769.1 coordinate 5,368,028, forward strand.
AAGCCCGCCGAGGTCCGCATGGGCCAAGGTAAAGGTCCCGTCGAGTACTACGTCGCCGTGATCAAGCCCGGCGCCGTCCTCTTCGAGCTCGCCGGCGTTCCCACCACCGTCGCCAAGGAGGCCTTCCGCCTCGCCGACGCCAAGCTGCCCTTCCGTTGCCGCTTCATCCAGCGCGACGCGACCGCGGCCTAATCCTTTAACAACGCCCGTCATGACTTCCAAAGAAATCCGCGATCTGTCCTCCGACGAGATCACCACCAAGGTAAACGCCGTCCGTGAGGAGCTCCTCCAGCTCCGTCTCCGCAAGCAGACCGGTCAGGTCGAAAAGACCTCCCAGCTCCGCCTCCTCCGCAAGGACATCGCGCGCCTGCTCACCATCCAGAACGAGAAGAAAAAGAAAGCCCCGGCCGCCGCCTGAGCGATTAAATAACTAAACGCCATGTCTACTGTTACTGAAGGCCAGCGCAGCGCGCGCCGCACCCAGATCGGTTTCGTTACGAGCCGCTCCGGCGACAAGTCCATCAAGGTCACTGTCGCTTACAAGACCCCCCATCCCCTCTACCACAAGGTCGTCAACCGCCAGACCGTCCTTCACGTCCACGACGAGAAGAACGAGACCAAGGTCGGCGACAAGGTCGAGGTCATGGAGACCCGCCCGCTCAGCCGCCTCAAGCGCTGGCGCGTGATCAACGTGATCCAGAAGGCCGTCACCACCGACGCCGTCGCGATCTCCGAGAAGGATGTTGCCGAACTCGTCCCCACCAAAGTCACGAAGGCCTGAGCCCTTCACCTCTAATAACGTTTCTCCCACAGGACGATCGCCATGATCCAACTACGCTCCATTCTCGAAGTCGCCGATAATACCGGCGCTCGCAAGGCCGCGATGATTAGCAAAAAAGGCCAGATCACCATGACCGCCGGGGTCGGTGATATCATCACCGTTCACATCAAGCAGAGCGCCACCGAGGCCACCGTGAAGAAGGGCGAGGTCCACAAGGCCGTCGTCGTTCGCACCAAGGCTCCGGTCCGTCGTGCCGACGGCAGCTACCTCCGCTTCGACAGCAACGCCATCGTCATCATCGACGCGACCAACAATCCCAAGGGCACCCGCATCTTCGGCCCTGTCGCCCGCGAACTGCGTGCGAAGAACTTCATGAAGATCATCTCGCTCGCCCCGGAGGTCCTCTAACATGGCCACGAAATTCCACATCAAGCGCAACGACCCCGTCGTTGTCATCGCCGGCTCCCACAAGGGCAAGTCCGGTAAGGTCCTCGAGATCCTCGCCGCCAAAGGCCGCGCCCGCGTCGAAGGCGTCGCGATGATCAAGAAGCACCTCAAGAAGTCGGACAAGAATCCTCAGGGTGCCATCACCGAACTCGAGGGCTCCGTCCACATCTCCAATCTGATGCTCCAGTCGAACTTCGACGCGAGCAAGCGCAAGAAGGCCACCGCCTAACACGATCGTACGAATGCGCGCTTGCCATCCAGGCATCGCGCATGAGTTACTGAGCGCTTTTCCACTTAAATCACCATCCTCAAATGCTTCCGGGTCGGTAATCCGGTTGCCACGATAATGAGCTACGTCCCCGTCCTTAAAAAATTCTACACCGAGCAGGTCGCCCCTGAGCTGGTGAAAACCCGCGGCTACAAGAACAAGCATCAAGTGCCAAAGTTGGTGAAGATCAACTTGAACACCGGTATCGATGCTGACGCCGATAAGAACCAGATCGCCGACATCGCTCGCGATATGGGCGCCATCGCCGGTCAGAAGCCGATCATCAACCGCTCGAAGAAGGCCATCGCTAACTTCAAGCTGAAGCCCAATCAGGTCACTGGTTGCAGCGTCACGCTCCGCGGTCCCGCCATGTGGGAATTTCTGTATCGCCTCCTCTCCGTCGCTCTCCCGACCATCCGCGATTTCCGCGGCGTCCCGACCAAGCTCGACGGCCAGGGCAACTACAGCCTCGGTATCACCGACTTCTCCATCTTCCCGGAAATCACCGTGGAAAACGTGAAGAAGACCATGGGCCTCGACGTCACCATCGTGACGACCGCCGAGACCGATGACGAAGGCCGTGAGCTCCTGAAGCTCCTCGGCATGCCTTTCCGCCGCCCTGAGGCGCCCACCGCCCAGCAGCAGAAGAGCAACGCCGCTTAATACCTTTCGCCGACCATGCCCAAGACATCCGCCATCGAGCGCAATAAGAAGCGCATCGCCCTTACCGCCAAGCACGCCGCCGCCCGCGCCGAGCTCAAGGCCATCCTCAAGAGTCCCGCCACCACCGACGAAGCGTTCTACGCCGCGCAGAAGAAGCTCCAGAAGCTCCCGCGCAATTCCTCGGCCACCCGCATCCGCAATCGCTGCTCCATGAGCGGCCGCCCGCGCGCCTTCATCGGCAAGTTCGGCGTCTCGCGTATTCAGTTCCGTGAGCTTGCCCTCGCCGGCAAGATCCCGGGTGTGACGAAGTCCTCCTGGTAATTTCTCCCGGCCGCGGGGGTATGTGCGCTTCCAGCGCACCGGATATGACCCACGGCCAACCTTAACCAACATCCACCATGACCGATCCGATTAGTGATCTCCTCACGCGCCTCCGCAACGCCAGCAAGGCGCGCCTCGATGAGTGCGTGATTCCGCACTCCAACCTCAAGCAGGCCCTCGCCGCCATCCTCAAGTCCGAGGGTTACGTCGCCGACCACAGCAACGGCACCGATGCCGCCGGCCACAAGACTCTCGTCGTCAAGATGAAGTATGTTGACGGCGCCGCTGCCATCACCGGCATCACCCGCGTTTCTTCGCCGGGCCGCCGTCTTTACTTCGGCTACACCGAAATTCCGCGCGTCCTCAACGGCCTCGGCATCGCGATCCTCTCGACCTCCAAGGGTCTGATGAAGGACGCCGACTGCCGCCGTAACAAGGCCGGTGGCGAACTGATCTGCAACGTTTGGTAAAACCCGCCACGCACCATGAGCCGCATTGGTAAACAACCCGTTTCCATCCCAGACAAGGTCAAGGTCTCCATCGCTGGCGACACTGTCTCTGTCGAGGGTCCCAAGGGCAAGGTCTCCAAGACCTTCGCGCCCGTCGTCAAAGTCACCGTCGTTGACGGCAAGAAGGTCACCGTCTCCCCGACGCAAGACCAGAGCCGCTTCGCCAAGGCGATGTACGGCACCGTCCGTTCGGTCATCGCCGGCATGGTCAAAGGCGCCTCTGAAGGCTACGTCAAGGAGCTCGAAATCCAAGGCGTCGGTTTCAAGGCCAACCTCAAGGGCACCACGCTCGATCTCGCCCTCGGCTACTCGCACCCGATCCTGATGGAAATCCCGTCTGGCATCAAGGTCACCGTCACCGACCAGACCAAGCTCAGGATCGAAGGCGCGGACAAGCAGCTCGTCGGAGCCGTCACCGCTGAGATCCGTGGCTACTATCCGCCCGAGCCCTACAAGGGCAAGGGTGTCCGCATCGTTGGCGAACGCGTCCGCCGCAAAGAAGGCAAGACTGTCGCCTAATCGTAATCATCCTTTTCAGGGTCCATCCCATGAGCACCTCTTCCAAGTCCACTCTCCTCCAAAAACGCCGCTGGAGAATCCGCAAAAAAGTCACCGGTACCGCCGCCCGCCCGCGTCTCGCTGTTCGCTTCACCGCGAAGCACGTTTACGCCCAGGCCATCAACGACGAGAACGGCACGACTCTCGTGTTCCTCGGCAGCCTCGACGCCGAACTGCGCAAGCAGAAGCTCAAGGCCAATATCGCCAGCGCCAAGACGCTCGGCGTGGCCTTTGCCCAAAAGGCCAAGGCCGCTGGCATCACCGCCGTGGTCTTCGACCGCAGCGGCGCTCCTTATCACGGTAAAGTCAAAGTCTTCGCTGATGCCGCCCGCGAAGGTGGTCTCCAATTCTAAAAAGCATGAGCACTGAACCCACTTCCGCTCCCGAGAGCACCACGCCAGCCGCTCCTGCCGCTGAAGCAACACCGGCCGCACCCCAGCGCGAGCAGCGCGCCCCCCGCCAAGGCGGCGGTGGCGGCGGCGGCTTCCGCGGTCATGGCGGTAACCGCGGCCCTGGTGGCCCCGGTGGCAATCGCGGCCCCCGCCGTGACAACCGTGACCAGAAGCAAGAGGGCGACGGCCCGTCGATGATCGAAAAGGTCGTCTTCATCAACCGTTGCGCCAAGGTCGTTAAGGGTGGTCGTCGTTTCTCCTTCGCCGCTCTCGCCGTTGTCGGCGATGGCAAGGGCAAGGTCGGCATCGGCTACGGCAAGGCGAATGAAGTTCCGGATGCCATCAAGAAGGGCACCGCGAACGCTCACAAGCACCTCGTCAACGTGAAGCTCAAGGGCGACACGATCCCGCACGACGTCTTCGGTCAATACGATGGCGGCAAGGTTCTCCTCCGTCCCGCGTCCCCCGGTACCGGCCTCATCGCTGGTGGCGGCGTTCGCGCGGTCCTCGAGGCGGCCGGGGTGAAGAACATCCTCACGAAGTCGATGGGTTCCTCGAACCACATCGCCGTCGTGCACGCCACCCTCAATGGTCTCCTGCAGCTCCGCCTGGCCGAGAACATCGCCGCGGTCCGCAAGACCAGCTAAGCAGCCTCCGGCTGAAAGCTCCAAACACCAACCTCCAACCACCAAATCGAAACATTTGGATGTTGGAGTTTGAAATTTGGAGCTTCGGCTGGCCGCAAAATCATTTAGAAATAAAAATCCGAGTCCCGTACGGCTACGCCGCCGGGGCGCCCCCACATTAGGAATCATCATGAAACTTCACGAACTTAAGAACGTTAAAGGTGCGGTGCACCGTAAGAAGCGCGTTGGCTGCGGCGAAGGCGGCGGTCACGGCAAGACCTCCGGTCGCGGTGGCAAGGGCCAGACCGCCCGTTCCGGCGGCTCCATCCGCCCCGGCTTCGAAGGCGGCCAGATGCCCCTTTACCGTAAGCTCCCGCACCGCGGGTTCAACCAGTTCAACTTCCGCACCGAGATCGCCGTCCTCAACGTCGGTGACCTCGCGTCCCTCGCGGACGATGTCAAGGAAGTCAATGCCGAGACCCTCGCTGCCGCCGGTTTGATCCGCGGTGGTGAGAAGTCCGTCAAGATCCTCGGTGATGGTGAGCTGAGCCGCGCGCTCAAAGTCACCGCCGCCAAGTTCTCCGAGTCCGCCAAGGCCAAGATCGAAAAGGCCGGCGGTCAGGCAGTGGTGGGCTGACGCCCGCTTTTAAGATTGTCGAATTTGGAATTTCGATTGGCCTAGCAAATCCCGCCGGGCCTTTCGAAACTCCACTTCGACCGTCGATTTACCAAGCGACGCGACAGTACACCTAAAATAGCAAACTCCCTTCCTGTGTTTTCTGCCTTCACGAATTCCCTGAAGATCCCCGAGCTGCGTTCGCGCATCTTCTACACGCTGTCGCTACTCTTCGTAGCCCGTGTCGCTGCGCATATTCCGCTGCCCGGTATTGATCCCCACCCGCTCCAGAATTTCTTCGGTGATCAATCCGCCGGCGGCGCCAGCGCCCTCGTGGGTCTTTACAACATGTTCACCGGCGGCGCCCTCATCAAGGGTGCGGTCGCGGCGCTCGGCATCATGCCGTACATCAGCGCCTCCATCATCTTTCAATTGATGACGGCCGTGGTCCCGGCGCTCAGCCGCCTGCAGCAGGAAGGCGACGTTGGCCGCCAGAAGCTCACCCAATACACGCGCTATGCGACCGTGGTGATCTGCTTGATTCAGGGTACGCTTCTCCTTCTCGCGCTCAATAATCCGACGCAGCTCTTCTCCGGGTACGACGTGGCCAAGTACGGCTCGATCGTCATCGTGAGTAAGTGGAGTTTCATTCTTACCTCCGTCATCTTCATGACGGCGGGTACCATGCTCCTCATGTGGCTTGGTGAGCAGATCACGCAGCGCGGCATCGGTAACGGTGTTTCGCTCCTGATCACGGTCGGCATCTTGGCCGACATCCCCGGCGCCGCCGTCGCGACGTATAATCTCTTCTTCAAGCCCCTCGGTACCGGCCAGAACCTCGGCGTACCGCAGGCGGTCATCATGGCCGCCCTCTTCATCCTCGTCACGATGGGCATCATCGCCGTCGTGCAGGGCCAGCGGAAGATCCCGGTCCAATACGCCAAGCGCGTCGTGGGTAACAAGGTCATGGGCGGCCAGTCCTCGTTCCTCCCGCTCAAGGTCAATTACTCGGGCGTCATGCCCGTGATCTTCGCCAGCGCGATCCTCCTCTTCCCCCAGCAGATTTTCTCCTGGGTGGGCAGCGCGTACAACATCAAGTTCCTCAAGGAAATTTCCGACAATCTCCTCCGCGGTCACTGGTCGTACTACGTTTTCAACATCATCCTCATCCTGTTCTTCAGCTATTTCTGGGTGTCGGTCATGTTCAAGCCGATCCAGATTGCCGATGATTTGAAGAAGTACGGCGGCTACATCCCCGGCGTTCGCCCCGGCGAGCCGACGGCTCAGTTCCTCGACTTCATCATGACCCGCCTCACCTTGGCCGGCGCGATCTTCCTGACCATCATCGCGGTCATGCCTGACGTCTTGCTCTTCGAACTCGATGTGCCTTCGCGCATCGCCTACTTCTTCGGCGGTACGGGTATGTTGATCACCGTGGGCGTCATCCTCGACACCATGCGCCAGATCGAGACCTTCCTCCTCCAGCGCCATTACGACGGCTTCCTCAAGAAGGGTCGTATCCGGGCCCGCAGCGCCAATCCGCAAGGCGGCATGACCGGCGAGGCCCTCAGCACCGAAGCCGTGATGAAAATCGCGCTCCCGATGCTCGGCCTCCTCGTCCTCGGCCTCGGCATCTGGGCCTACCGCGGATTCGTCAAATAAGTGCTGGACTTGGGTCGCGATGACCCTCATAAACGACCTCTTTTCTCGTTGTGGCCCTCCGGCCAAAGCGAAGTTCCTTCTCCTCGGTTCATCTGATTTTCGTTTGGAAAGCGTGATGAACCAGGCCCGTTCTTTGAATATTGAGCACGTCTCTCCCCTCCGCCTTGTGCGGCCGGAGATTTCGCGCCGCCCGGTTAACGCCGCGGCGGAGGAAGCTAACATGCTGGCGCTAATGCGCCGCTGGTACTTTACGCGCAAACCTGATGCGGGATTCGCCTTAAGCGATTTCCCGGCTACGCTGCTCCAAGCAAAAGTGTTCGACGAATGGCTCGAAGCCCGCGACGAAAGCCTGAATGGCGTTCTCGCCGGCCCCGGCTCCCACGAATCCATCGTCGATCACTATCGTACACTAGGCCTCTTGATTGAGGCCCCTGACCTCGCTGCATGAGTTCCATCCCCATCAAAAACAAGGAAGGGATCCTTAAAATGCGCGAGGCGTGTGCCGTCGCCGCCACTGTGCTTGAAAAACTCAAGCCCATGGTCCGGCCCGGTATCACGACGCAAGACTTGGAAGAGGCTGGCCGCGATTGGATCGCCCGCCTCGGAGCCCGCAGCGCCTGTTATGGCTACCAGCATGGTTCGCGTCGTTATCCGGCGCATACCTGCATCTCGGTGAATGATGAAGTGGTGCACGGCATCCCATCCTTCAAGCGAGTCCTCCGCGAAGGTGACATCGTTTCGCTCGACATCGTCGTCTGGAAAGACGGCTACGTTGGCGACAACGCCTACACCGTCCCCGTCGGCCCCATCGCCCCCGCCATCGAGAAACTGCTTCGCGTGAGTCGCGAGGCCCTCGACCTCGGCGTCAAGCAAGCGGTGGTCGGCAATACGATCGGCGACGTCTCCTACGCCATCCAGCAATACGTCGAGGCCAATGCCTTCAGTGTCGTCCGCGACATGGTTGGCCACGGCGTCGGTGTCGCGATGCACGAGCCCCCAGAAGTCCCGAACTTCGGCCAAAAAGGCCGCGGTCCGAAGATCAAGCCGGGGATGACGTTTGCGATCGAGCCGATGGTGAATCTCGGTGGTTACAAGACCAAGACCCTCTCCGATGGGTGGACGGTCGTCACCGCCGATGGGTCGCCCTCCGCGCACTTCGAGCACACCGTCCTCACGACGGACAAAGGCCCCGAAGTCCTCACGATCCCGCGTCCCGCCTGAGCTCAATCTTCAGTCACAATTTTCCGTCAGTATCCAATTTTTTCATACAACTCTCAACCTAACCAACCATGCCACGTCTCCTCGGTGTAGAAATCCCCGCGAAAAAGAAAGTCGCGTACTCCCTCCGTTATATCAACGGCATCGGCCCCACGCGCGCCGATCTGCTCGTCAAAGAGTGCGGCCTGAATCCCGACATGCGGGCGCAGGACCTCACCGAAGAGCAGCTCAACAAGATCCTTCACGTGATCACCGAGCACAAGTGGGTGCTCGAGGGCGATCTCCGTCGTGAGATCGCTGGTAACTTGAAGCGCCTTCAGGCGATCAACTGCTACCGTGGCATCCGCCATCGTCGCAGCCTCCCCGTGCGCGGTCAGCGCACCTCGACGAATGCCCGTACCCGCAAGGGCCCGCGCAAGACCGTCGGTGTCACCAAGGCGAAAGAAGTCTAATCTCCGAAGGGAATAAGGGACTAAGGTAATGAGGGAATGAGTGGCCTATCCGCTCTCAATCTCTCCTCCACTTACCCAGTCCCTCACTCCCTAACTCCCTCATCCCTTTATTCCCATGGCCGAAGAAAAGTCCGCACCCAAGAAAGAGAAACCCGCGAAGCCCGCCGCCGAAGGCGCGCCCGCTGCTGCCCCCGCCGAGAAGAAGGCCAAGGCTCCCAAGGCCGCCAAGCCCGCTGCTGATGGCTCCGCTCCGGCGGCCGCTCCCGCTGCCGGTGAAGTCGCTGCCAAGCCGGCCGCTGAGGCCGCTCCGGCCAAGCCGGTCGAGATGATCGGTGGCGTGGCCAAGCAGCCCACCGCTGAAGACCTCCTCAAGGAAGAGCTCGGCACCATCAAGGTCCGCAAGGCCAAGGGTTCCAAGAACGTCACGTCCGGCTACGCCAACGTGCTCGCCTCTTTCAACAACACGATCGTCTCGATCACCGACCAAAAGGGTCAGGTCATCGCGTGGTCCAGCGCCGGCAAGTGCAACTTCCGCGGTTCGCGTAAGTCCACGGCCTACGCCGCCCAGGTCGTCGCTCAGGATGCCGCCCGCAATGCGATGTCCCACGGTCTGAAGGATATTCAGATCCGCGTCTCCGGTCCCGGCCTCGGCCGCGATTCCGCGATCCGCGCCCTGCAGGCGATCGGCCTCGAGATCACCTCGATCGTCGATGTCACGCCCATCCCGCATAACGGCTGCCGCCCGCGCAAGCGCCGTCGCGTCTAATCCGGTGCTCAACCTTTAATCTTTATACTTTACTACCATGGCTCGTTATACCGGCCCCACCACCCGCATCAGCCGCCGCTTTGGAGTTATGCTCCTTGGCTCGGCTAAAGCCTTCGAACGCCGCAGCTATCCGCCGGGCGTCCACGGCCCCAAGATGCGCCGCAAGCTCTCCGAGTACGCCGTCGGCCTCAATGAGAAGCAGAAGCTCCGTTACATCTACGGCTTGCTCGAGCGTCAGTTCCGTCGCGTGTTCGAGATCGCCAAGCGCGAGCGCGGCGTCACCGGCGAACGCTTCCTCCAGCTCCTCGAGACCCGTCTCGACAGCACCGTTTACCTGCTCGGTCTCGCCAAGAGCCGCGCCGCCGCCCGCCAGTTCGTCAACCACGGCCACATCCGCGTGAACGGTCACAAGGTCGACATCGCCAGCTACAACGTGCAGCCCGGTGATGAGGTCGAGGTCAAGAATTCGCCGGCCTCGCGCCAGCTCGCGACCCGCTGCCTCGAAGAGAACCGCATCCGCAACGTCCCCGGCTGGCTCACGATGAATGCCGAGACGTTCAAGGCGACCATCGTTCGCCTGCCGACGCGTGACGAGATGGATCAGAACATTAACGAGCAGCTCATCGTCGAGTTCTACTCGCGCTTCTGATCGGCTCGCACTCTCCAACTTTTTCTATCTAACGTCAGAGTTCATCACCATGCCCAAACGCCTCGGAAAGTTCGAACTCCCCAGCAAGCTCACCAAAGTCGAGGAAGGCTCCACGCCGACCTACGCCAAGTTCATTGCCGAGCCTTTCGAGGCTGGCTATGGCCACACGGTCGGCAATTCGCTGCGCCGCGTGCTCCTCAGCTCCATCGAGGGCGCCGCTATCTCCTCCATCAAAATTGATGGTGTGAGCCACGAGTTCCAGTCCATCGACGGCGTCGTCGAGGACGTTACCGATATCGTTCTCAACCTGAAGAAGATCCTCATCGTCTCGACCAAGCGCGAGCCGATCACCCTCCTCATCAAGGCCACCAAGGCCGGCGCCGTCACGGCCGCCGACATCCAGGCCGATGCCAACATCACGATCGTCAATCCCGACCAGTTGATCTGCACCCTCGACACGAAGCGCAGCTTCGAAGCCGAGATCGAGATCAAGACCGGCCGCGGTTACTATCCTGGCGTGGAGAACAAGAAGGAAGAGCAGGCCATCGGTGTCATCCCGATCGACTCCCTCTTCTCCCCGGTGAAGCTCGTCAAGTACGCCGTCGAGGCGACCCGCGTGGGTCAAATCACGGATTACGACAAGCTCAACCTTGAGATCTGGACCGACGGCCGCATCACCCCGGACGACGCCCTCAAGCAATCCGCCTCCATCCTCAAGCATCACCTCGACGTATTCGATCGCGTCTCGGAGGAAGCCTACGAGTTCGAGAACCAACAGTCCGAGGTCAGCGAGGAGCAGAACAAGCTCCGCAAGCTCCTCAACATGTCGGTCAACGAAATCGAGCTCTCCGTCCGCGCGGCGAACTGCTTGAACAACGCGAACATCACCACCGTCGGCGAGCTCGCGATGAAGACCGAGCAGGAGATGCTCAAGTACCGCAACTTCGGCAAGAAGTCCCTCAACGAGATCAAGGAAAAGCTCGAAGCCCTCGGCCTGTCCCTGGGCATGAAGTTCGACGAGCGCCTCCTCGACACGAAGAAGGAAGCCTGAGTTTGGAATTTCGAATACCGAATGACGAATGGCGAAAGCCGGATTCGTCATTCGGTCATTCGTCATTCGATATTAGTCATTCGTAATTCACTTTCGTCTCTCGCGCCGTCCGCTGCCGCTCCACGCTGCGACCGGATTGCCGATCGGGAGACGCCTAAACCAAAAACACAATGCGTCACAATAAACACCACGCCTCCCTCGGCGTCACCGTCGAACATCGTCGCTCGATGATGTCCAATCTCGCTGCCGCGCTCATCACGCACGGCCGCATCGAGACCACCCTCGCCAAGGCCAAGGCCCTGCGCCCCTTCGTCGAGAAGGTCATCACCAAGGCCAAGAAGGCCTCCGGTGCTTCCGCCAAGAAGGACGCCCTTCACCTTCGCCGCCTCGCCCTCAGCGACGTGCGCGACGAGACCGCCATCACCAAGCTGTTCAACGAGACCGTCAAGGAATTCGCGAATCGCAGCGGTGGCTACACCCGCATCTACAAGCTCGGCCAGCAGCGCACCGGCGACGCCGCCGAGATGGCCCTGATCGAGTTCGTCAAGGCCGACGACCAAGGCTACAAGAAGTCCAAGGGTAAGAAGCCCGCCAAGGCGAAGAAGACCAAGACCGCCGCTCCTGCCGCTGAGACCCCCGCCGCCCCCGCGACGGAGACTCCGGCCACGGAAGCGAAGAGCTAAGCTCGCCACACCACACAACTCTACGAACGCAAAACGCGCCGAGATTTCTCGGCGCGTTTTTTTTGTGCCCTCTCGGGGGCTCGGGGACGAGCCGGGCCATTGAGTTTAAATGCCTGCCGCAGGTCGACGCGGCTGAAGAGGAAAATCTCACGGCTCAACGGCGCCCCCCTCCGCCCCCCTTGGTGCCCATACCGCCGAGCCACAGCCATCAGGACGCTCTTGGATCAGTTTCTGGCGCAAAGCCCCACCACTCCCGCAACCCGGTATTGCGGATTATTTAAAACCTCGGCGGGCGGCAAAGAACCGCCCAGCCGCTAAGCCGAAATCCCTTGATCTCACTTACAGCTTCACCGTTCGCCCCTCGCGGAACGATTGATCGGCGGCGAGGACGATGCGGAGGCTGTCGATGGCGCTCTGCCAGTGCGCGGTGAGATCGGTGTCCTCGCGGATGGCCTTCAGGAAGACTTCCTGTTCGCGGCGGCAGAGCTCGTCGTGGTCCGGCTCGTCGTTTACGTCGATGATATCGTCGGCGCGGTCAAAGGTGCCGTCGGCCTTGCGCGTGGCGTGGTGGTAGCGGAGCGATTCCGTCTTGGAGTGCGAATCGACGTCGGAGGATTTGCCGGCGCTCGCCGCGCTCTTGGCGACGATGCTCACGCAGCCCTTGGGCCCGATCACGTCTTTCACGAAAAACGCGGTCTCGCTCATCATCGGGCCCCAGCCCGCCTCGTACCAGCCCACGGAGCCATCGGCAAAGGTGACCTGGAGGTGGCCGTAATTGACCTGGCCGGGCACGACTTCATCCGAGAGACGCGCGCCGATGCCATTGACGCTCACCGGGCGGGAGCCCGTCATGCGGCACATCACATCGACGTAGTGCACGCCGCAATCGACGATGGGCGAGGTGGTGCGGAGGAGATTCTTGTGCGTCTCCCAGTTGGCGCCGTAGCTCTGCTGGTTGAGGTTCATGCGCATCACGAGCGGCTTGCCCAGCGTCTGCGCGAGCTCGGTGAATTTCTTCCACGATGGGTGGACGTGGAGGATGTAGCCGACGACGAGCTTCTTGTTGAGCTTCTTCGCGGTCGCGAGCACGCGCTCGCAGTCGACGATATTATCGGCCACGGGCTTTTCCAGAAACACATGCGCGCCAGCCTCCATCGCCGCCGTGGCGTACTCCGCGTGCGTCTCGGCGTAGGTGCTGATGCACACGATGTCGGGCTTCGTTTTCGCAAGAGCGTCGGCGTAGTCGGAAAACTCGGCGTACTTGCCGCCAAACTCCGCGTTCAGCTTCTGACGCGAAGCCGGGCCGCGGGAAACGAGGCCGACGATCTCGAAATCGTCGGACATCTTGTGATAAGCGCGGGCGTGCGAGACGCCCATATGGCCGCAACCGACGACGAGAGTGCGAAGTTTTTTAGACATGGGAGACGTGAACTAACGACGACGAATTATGAAGTGAACCACGGATGGACACAGATGAACACGGATACGATCAACTGTAAGAGAAACACGTATCCCGAAATGTCATGCGGACGTTCGATTTAGGCTCAGAAATCCGTGTCCCTCTGTGTCCATCTGTGGGTTTCAAACTCAATGCGGCGCGGAGCCGGCCTTGGCCGCCGTGGTGGCGGTGGCGGGCGGGTGGAAGAACAGCGCGAGCACGATGGCCGCGGCGGAGGCGGTGGCGAGGGGGACGAGGAAGAGGCCCTTGAAATCGACGACGCCCATCTTGGTGTAGACGCTCTGCATGAGCCACGGGCAGATCGAATTGGCGAGCAGCGCGCCGAGGCCGAGGATCTGGAGATTGAAGAGGCCCTGCGCACTCGAGCGGATGTCCTTCGGGAAATACGCGTCGACGAAGATGTAGACCGTCGCGAAGAAGAAGGCATAGCAGATACCGTGGAGCGCCTGGATGAGGATGATGGCGGTCTCGCTCTGCGGCATGAAGGCGTACACCGCGAAGCGCGCGGCGTGACCCAGGATGCCGACGATCATCGTGGTGCGCCAACCGAAGTTCTTCAGCACGGGGCCGAGGATAAACATTGTGAGAATTTCCGTCACCTGCCCGATACTCATGATGGGCGCGATCCAGTTGGAAGCGACGCCCACGCCGCCGTCTTTGACGGGCGTGCCGAGGAAGACGCCCGTCCAGTTGAAATAGCAGTTGTGAACGAAAGAATCGACGAGCGTCACGAGCCACAGCACGAGGACGAAGGGATGCTTGAGGAGGCTAAAGGCCTCGAGCCACGCGAGCTTCTCGGTGGCGCCGGCGACGACGGGCTTCTTGACCGTGCGCGGCAGCGTCAGGCTAAAGGCGGCGAGCAACAGGGAGGCGACGCCGGCGACGATAAAGGTCCACTTCGTGGCGGCCTTCGCGGCTTCACCGGTGAGAGGATTGGCGAGGGCCTTGCCCAGCCAGTCGACGAGGCCGGCGGGGTGCGCGGCATCGACGGCGGCCCAGTTGACGAAGATGAAGGTAAAGGGCCACGCGGCGAGGATCCAGCCGATGGTGCCGCCCATGCGCACGATGCCGAATTCCTTCTCCGGGTCCTTCATGTTGGCAAAGGCGATGGAATTGGTGATCGAGATCGTCGGCACGTAGAGCAGGCAGTGCACGAGCATCAGGAGGAAGAACGGCATGAACTCGCGGGTGAACCCGCAGCCGATGATCGCGAGGCCGCCGATCAGGTGGGAGAACGCGAGGAACTTCTCCGGGTTGAACTTACGGTCCGCCCACTGGTTGCTGAAAAACATGCCGACAATCGAGGCGACCGGAAAGGCATTCAGGATCAGCGACTGCTGGCCGGGCGTGAAGCCGAGGCTCGGGAGGTAGCCGAAGATCAACGGGAGCCACGCGCCCCAGATGAAAAACTCGAGCACCATCATGAAAAACAGACGGCCTTTGGGCGAGGGAGCGGAGGAGGCGGTGGACATGGTTGGTTGAATAGACGGTAAGACTAAGCGGCGGGTACAGCGATGACGCAGGGGAAAGGCGAAAAGTGTCAGTTACGTGACGTGCGGCGAGCCCGAAGATGACGCAGCGTGTCAGCGGGAGATAATGTGAAAGCGGGGCGCACGAAAAACGTAACTGTACGGTTACGCCGTGACAGGCCCCGTGCGGCAAGCGAAACTTGCGCATAATCATGCCGTCCCTCTCCACCGACCCGAAGAAAATCCTCCGTGAACTGGTGTCGCGCCCGAGCGTGCACCTCGAGGCCGATCCCGTCGGCACGGTGCAAGGCGAAGCCGCCGTGGGCGAATGGCTGGCCGGGCACCTGAAGAGTTTGGGCGCGGAGGTGAAGCTGTCCCTCCTCGCGCCGGGCCGGCCGAGCGTGGTCGGCGTCTTTGAGCCGGCACGCAAGGCCCGCGCGACCGTGGCGTTTGCCCCACACCTCGATACCGTGGGCGTGCGCGGCATGACCGTCCCGGCCTTTAAGCTCACTGAGCGATCCGGCCGCCTCCACGGCCGCGGCTCCTGCGACACCAAGGGCCCCACCGCCGCGATGCTCGCCGCCGTGGGTGCCTTCCTGAAGTCGCCCGCGCGTCGCGATTCCTCCATCCGCTGGGTCGTCGCCGCGACCGCTGGCGAGGAGCAGGGCAGCCTCGGTGCGCAGGCGCTGGTGAAGGAAGGCTTCCGCGCCGATTTCGCCATCGCCCTCGAGCCCACCGACCTGAAGGTCGTCTACGCTGCCAAGGGTGTGCTCCGTGTCTGGATCGAGGTCCCGGGCAAGGCCGCCCACGGCGCGAAACCCGAGCGCGGCGACAATGCCGTCTACCGTGCGCTGCCGCTCGTGCAGGCACTCAAGGACGAGCTCGCTCCGTGGCTGGCCGCGCAACGCCACCCGGTGCTCGGCGGCTGCAGCCTGAATCTCGGCATCCTCCAAGGCGGCGGGGAACTCAACCTCGTCCCCGCGCTCTGCCGCATCGGTCTCGATATTCGGGTCCACCCCGGTTGCTCCGCCGCCGAGGTGAAGCGCCGCCTCGCCGCGCTCGTCGCCCAGCACACGCCCAAGGCCAAGCTCAGCCTCCACCGCGAGGGGCCTTCCTTCGTGACTTCCCAATCCGAGCCGTGGGCCAAATCCCTCCGCACCGCCGCGCGCGGCTGGGCTTACGCCGACTGGTTTTGCGACGCCAATATCTTCGCCGCGCACGGCACGCCCGCCGTGGCGTTCGGCCCCGGCAGCATCCGCCAAGCGCATACCAAGGACGAATACATCGAGGAAAAGGAACTGCTCGCGGGTGCGGAGGCCTTCGGTCACTTCATCCGAAACGCCGAGGCGCGATTCGCCTGAAGACAGTGAACCGCGAAGGTCGCTAAGAGCCGCGACGGTGTGGAGTGATTTTCGCGCAGCGCTCCCAATTTTCCCGCTGATAAATTGACCAGGAAGGCCGGGAAGAACGGGAAGACCCAAACCGTTTGGCTCGTTTCTTCTTCTCGTTCTTCCCGGCCTTCCTGTTCCACTTGATTGGTTTTGCCGAACCCAAACCGGTAGCGCGCGACATCACCCGAAAGCCTTCGCACCGCTGCGCGATCTTCGCGGTTCACTTCGTTTCCTTTCTCCTAAGTCTGACTCACCGGCAGCATTTGCGCTTCCGTCAGGTTTTCCCTTCTGCCACGGTCGCGGAAAACTCATGTCCACGCCCACGCCGGTCCCGCGCAACCCCGATCGCACCCGCCGCCGCCTGCTGCAGTCGGCCATTAAGCTCTTTGCCAAGCATGGGTTCCACGCGGTGTCGGTCGACGAGATCGTGGACCAAGCGAAGGTGAACAAGCGGATGGTGTATCATTACTTTGGCAGCAAGGATGCACTCTTCGAAGCCGCGCTCGTCGAGGTCTACAGCCGCATCGAATCCATCGAGATTCACGCCATCGAGAGCGGCAGCAGCCCGCGCGAGAAGCTCGCGCACCTGCTCGAGAGCTACTTCGACTTCCTCGACGCCGAGCCCGAGTTCACGCGCCTGCTCCAGTGGGAGAATCTCGAAAAGGGCCGCCATCTCACGAAGGAGAATCACCTGCTCACGAAGAACCCCTTCTTCGCGCGCTTCCGCGGCATCGTCGAGGATGGCATCGTGGCTGGCGAGTTTCGGAACGACTTGGATATCCCTCACCTCCTCATCCACTTCATCGGCCTCTGTTTCATCTATCACTCGAATCGCTTTTCGCTCTCGCAAAGCCTCGACCTCGATCTCGGCAGCATCGCCGTGAAAAAGCAGGGATTGAAGCAGGTGCTGACCCTCGTGTTTGACGGGATCGCGAAACGTTAATGGCGGACGATGGTGGGGCGCGTGATCCGTAAGGCGTCGTTCGCGACTTTCGTAAACGCTGAGGCGGCGGGTTAAGGATACCCCGCACTACCTCAATCCCCTCACTGCGTCTCCATGATCGCCCGCAGATTATGCAGGCAGGTGCGGCTCGCGGCCTCGCCGCCGTGGGAGAAGGCGTGGCCGGCGGGCAGGTGCAGCAGGCTCTCGTCGATTTTCTCGACGCGCCAGTGCGTCTCCAGCGAAAGCAGGCCGCGGTAGCTCGTGGTCGCGAGCGCGCGGAGCTGGCCGCGCCAGTCGACCTCACCGAGGCCGATGGGCACGCCGGTCGCGATGTGCGCGGTGCCAGGGGCGACATGCGCGTGGCGCAGGGCGTCTTTCACGTGGAAATGGAAAAGGCGCGGCACGAGCCGCACGAGGTCCGCCGGGGTGGCGATGGCTGCGCTGGGGACGTAGAGGACGTTGCACGGATCCCAGATCGCGCCGAAGTGTTCAGCGGGAAGCGGGGCGAGAATCGCGAGCGTCTCATCGGCGGTGGCCGCGAGGCAGGAGTGCTCGTTCTCCACGCCGATGCGAATGCCCGAGCCCTTGGCCAGATCGAGGAGGCCGCGCAGATGCTCGATCACTTGCGCCTGTTTGGCGGGCTCGGTGGGATTGGGTGTGCGGAGGAAGGTGAAGACGCGCAGCAGGTCGGCACCCAGCTCGCGCGCGTTGTCGAGGCTGCGTTTGAAGATCTCACGGTGCGCCGCGATGCCCGCGGTATCGGTGAGCTCGCACTTGAAGACCGGCGTCGCGCAGCCGAACACCTTCCAGCCATCGGCCTGCGAAGCTTTCGCCACCTCCGCGATGTCGGCGCGCGTGAGATCCTTGAAGGCCCGGCCATTCAGGCTGCGCAGCTCGATGCCGGGCAGCTTGAACTCGCGCACAAACGCGCTGACGACCGGGAGGTCCTGAGAGACCTCGTCGGAGATAATGATGACGGAACCGGGGAATTTCATGCGGGAGCAGAGGAAGAGAAGCGAAAGCGAAGAGACGACTAAGACGAGAAGACGGAGGTTTTGAACAAAAGGAAACGAAGGAAACAAAGACCTGAAAGTAAATGAGACGGTGATTGGCCACCCCTGGGAGCGCGGGCCGCTGGCCCGCAACGTATCTCTTTAGTTTGAAAAAGCGGGCCAGCGGCCCGCGCTCCCAGGAACTAGTCGAGCAGCGGTGAAATCCCTTACAACATTCCTCCACCGCACACTCTTCGCTACCTTCGTTTCCTTCTGTTTAGAAACTTCTGTGATCGATGGTTTGAGTATTTTTTGAGTCTTGTGGCACGTCTTACTTCGCGCCGGCTTTTTTCATGACCTCGGCGAGCGTGACGGGCGCGCCGCCGCGGCGCTTGCTCTCATCGGCGGCTTCCATGAAGGCCATGATCTCAAGCGTGGTCTCGGACGGGACGGGCGAGATGCGGGTCTGGAAAAATTTCAGGACCTCTTCACTCAAGCCGCGGTAGCCCTGCTTCTCGCCCACGGTGGCGGTGCCCTTGCTGCCGATGACGGTCACGCTGTAGCCCTTGAAGCCGGCGCGGTTGCCTTGCGCGATGCCGACGCGGCCCTCGGACCAGAGACCGGTGACGACATCGGTGTTGGGTGTGCTCGTGCGGGTGACGGAGACGCAGCCGGGACCCATCACAGTGTAGAGGGCCTCGACGCTGTGCACGCCGTACCAATAGAGATCGGGGTGGTGCGATTCGAGCGTGCCAGGGCCGACGGAGTAAGCGGTGGCGATGGTGCCGATCTTGGACAGCTTGGGCTCAAACGGCTCGGCGGCGTAGCGGAGCGACGAGGAGCTGAAGATCGGCACGCCAGACTCCTTGGCGAGGCGGACGATTTCGACGGCATCCTTGAGCGAGCCGGCGAGGGGCTTGTCGATGAAGACGGGCTTCTTGGCGGCGAGCGTGCGGCGGAATTGATCGAGGTGCGGGCGACCGTCGACGCTCTCGATCATGATCGCGTCCACATTTTTCGAAAGTTCCTCGATGGTATCGTAGAGCTTCACGCCGAACTGCTCCGTGAGCTGCTTGGTGAAGCCCTCGATGCGCGTGGCGCTCTCGGGAATATCGGGGCTGCCGCCCTTGAACGCAGCGACGATCTTTGCGCCGGGCAGGTAGTCCTTGTCGGTGGGGTTGTTGAACGTCTTGGCAAACACGATGACGTGCGACGTATCCAATCCAATGATACCGACACGAAGGGGCGCGGTCGCAGTCTCCGCAGCGCGGAGAGGGACGGTGACAAGCAGAGCGGCGAGGAGAATGAAGCGGAGCATGGCGGTGTGGTGCGGGACTGAGACGCGGAGAAGGGGAGACGCGGGGACGGGGAGAAAAGAGAGAGGCGAAGCGATGGGGTTACGTGAGCAGCGAGGCGGCGGCGGTGTCGATGTAGAGCGTGGCGTC
Source organism: Opitutaceae bacterium (assembly GCA_965227745.1). Taxonomy (GTDB): domain Bacteria; phylum Verrucomicrobiota; class Verrucomicrobiia; order Opitutales; family Opitutaceae; genus GAS368. The sequence continues at coordinate 5,387,389 of OZ245769.1, forward strand.
GGGATGCAGGCGGAGGATGGAGGCGGGGCACGCGGTGGCGATGGGGCCCTGCACGGTGGCGCGGACGGCTTCGGCCTTGCGCGGGCCGGGGACGTGGATGCTCAGGCGGCGCGCCTGGCGGAAGACCGACACCGTGAGCGTGAAGGCGTGGAGCGGCACGTCGGCGAGGGTGGGGAAGCAGCCGTCGTTGACCTGCTGTTGGCGGCAGGTGAGGTCGAGCTCGACGACCTTGATGAGCGCGGGGTCTTCGAAGTCGGCGACGGGCGGGTCGTTGAAGGCGATGTGGCCGTTTTCGCCGATGCCCATGCAGATGAGGTCGATGGGCTTTTCGCGCAGGAGTGCGGTGTAGCGCGCGGCGACGGCGGCGGTGTCCTTTTCCTCAGCCGGTACGGGATGAAAACGCCCGATGGAGACGTAGCGGAGCAGATGCTGCTGGAGATAGTGACGAAAGCTCTGCGTGTGCGCTGCGGTGAGGCCCACGTAGTCGTCCATGTGAAACGCCGTGATCTTCGACCAATCGAGCGCGATGCCGCACTGCTGGGGATCGACGAGCGCGGCGAGAAATTCGTTTTGCGACGGCGCGCAGGCAAAGATCACGCGGGCCTCGCCCTGGCGGGCGATGACCCCGTGCAGATGCGCAGCGACGGCGCGTGCGGCAGCGCGGCCGAGGGCGGGACGGTCAGCGTGGACTTCGACGGCGAGACGGCCGGCAGTCAGGTAGGAGGGAGCGGTGACGGGCATGAAGGAAAATGACGAATGAGCGAATGACGGAGGGACGAACTAATAAGACGCGGAGGTATCGAGTTACACCGTCAGCACGGCCTGCTTCGTCATTCGATATTCGTCATTCAAGAGCGGCAGCTTGATCCCAAAGGCCGCGGCGGGCGCGCTCGACCACAGGGCCGTTGCTTCGGCGAGCGTGAGATCGAGATATTGGGCGGCGCGCCGCACACCCTCGTCGGGCGTGAGCGTGGAGCCGGCGAAATTTGTCGCACCCGGCGCGCGGGCGATGCCATCGGCTCCGACGAGAATCTCATGCGGCCCGATGGTGAAGCGACCGGGAGGCGCGCCGGCGCCCGACATGGCATCGGTGGTGAAGAGCACGCGGTGGCCGGGCTTGGCGCGGAAGAAATTCTTCAGGGTGAAAGGCGGCAGGTGGATGCCGTCCGGGATGAGGCAGGCGGTGAGCTCATCGCGCGCGAGGAGACGTTGAATGATGTTGTCGTGACGCGGGAGCTCGGCGGGCGTGGCGTTGCCCAGGTGGGTGCAGAAGCGCGCGCCGGCGCGGATGGCCTCGTCGATTTGTTTTTCCGTGGCGTTGGTATGGCCGAGGGAAATGTGCACGCCCGACCGCGTGAGTGCGGAGATAAATTCCGGGCTGCCCGGCCACTCCGGCGCGAGCGAGACGAGGCGAATGCGGCCGTTGGCGGCGGTCTGCAGCCGGGAGAATTCCGCGAGCGAAGGCGCGTGCATCGGCTCCGGCGAGTGGGCGCCGCGATAGCCCGGCTCCGGGCTCAGCCACGGGCCCTCGAGGTGATAGCCGATGATGGCGGTGGCCGAGGCCGGCGACGCGGCGCAGAGCCGCTCGAACATCTCGAGGCGGCGGCACAGCGCGTCGATCTCATCGGTGATCAGCGTGAGAAAAATCCCCGTCGTGCGGTGGCGGCGGAGGGCCGCGACAGCGTGGTCAAATTGGGCCACGGTCAACCCGTCGCGCTGGAAATCGACGCCAGCGAAACCGTTGACTTGGAAATCGAAGAGACCGCTGAGGGGCATGAAGGGGCAAGGAGACGGCGGGCCGCCGCTACTCTCAAGAGAGCCAGCGGTGTACGTTGACCGCAACGAAATCGTCGTCAACCAACCACGGATACGCCTTCGCTACGCGAGTCAGCGCGGTGGCCTGCCCGGGCGACAGCTTCTCGTGCGGATCGAGGCAGGCGGTCGTGGCGAGGAGGCCCTGGCGGCGCAGCACCTCGTGGATGCCGGGGATGCAGCCGGAGAAGTTATTCGCGGAGTCAAACACCGCCGCATTCATGTCGGTGAGGGCGACGTTGCGATCGAGCCATGCGGCATCGAGTTTCGATTTTTTCTGCGCGCGTTTGAGCTCGCCGAAAAGCTTCACGGCCGCCTGCGTCCACACGCCCCACTGGCCGAGCAGGCCGCCGTCGATGTGGCGGGTGCGGCCGGCAAAGGTGAACGGCGTGAGGAGGTCGCCGATGATATTGTCGTCATTTCCCGTGTAGAGCGCGACATCGTCGCGGCCGGCTTCGATCACCGCGCGGGCGACATCGATGGTGCGATAGCGGTTGAAGGGCGCGATCTTCACGCCGACCAACTCCGGGATATCGGCAAAGGCTCGCCAGAAATCGTAACTGAAGACGCGACCGCCGACCGAGGTTTGGAGGTAAAAGCCCACGAGTGGAATCTCGCGCGCGACGGTGCGGCAATGGGCGAGGATTTTCTTCTCGGTGTCTTCCTTGGCCGTCCACGCGCCGAGGCTGAGCAGGCCGGCATGATAACCGAGGCTGCGGGCGAGGCGGGCCTCGGCGACGGCTTGCGGGGTGCGGCCGCAGAGACCGGCGATCAGCACGAGCGGACGCGGCTTCGGCGCGAGCCACGCCGCGGCCGTTTCGGCGCCAAGGCGCAGCACGGGCTCGTAGAGGCCGATCTTAGGATCGCGAATCGCGAATTGCGTGGAATGCACGCCGACCGCGAGGCCGCCGACGCCGGCATCGAGGTAGTAGCGCACGAGCGCGCGCTGGTGGCGTTCGTCCCAGCGACGTTTGGTCGTGAGGGCGAGTGGGAGCGCAGGGATGACTTGGCCGGCGCGGAGGTGCGAGCGGAGATCGAGCGACATGAGAGGGAAGAGAGGTTAGTACTTGCCGTCGCGGCGCTCGAAGCCCGTGGGCTTGCCCCAGGTTTCGCCGCCGGAGCGGAGCCACGCCACGATCCAGTGCATCATGGTGTCGACGGAGGTCAGCGGCGCGCCGAAGACGCGGTGCGAGTAGGCGGCATTATTCAGCCACGCGGTGGGGGCCTCGGTGCCGGTGATCGTCACAGGCACGCCGGCGATCGCGCCGAACCGTTGGGCGACCTCGCGCACGGAGAGAATGGCGGGACCGGTGATATTGACGGGCACGGCGGGCGAGCCGGCGAGCTCCAGCGACTGAATGGTGTGCGCCAAGGCATCGGTCTGCCAGATGACGTTAACGTAACCCATCGTCACATCGAGCGGCTGGCGGGCGAGGACCTTTTGCGCGATATCGACGAGCAGGCCGTAGCGAAACTCCACCGAGTAGTTGAGGCGAATGAGCGCGACGGGATTGCCCTGCTGCACGGCGGCGTTGGAAAAGGCTTCTTCGCGGGCGAGGCACGAGGCGGCATAATCGCCATTGGGCGCGGGCGGAGTCTGCTCCATGGCGCCGCCGGAGGCCGGGGTGACAAAGGGATAAACGCAGCCCGAGGAAAACGCCACGATGCGCGAGCGGTGAAAGCGAGCCGCGACTCGCTGCGGCATCTCGACATTCATCGCGTGGAGGAGGCCGGGATCGGAGGCCGTGCCGAACTTTACTCCCGCCAGGAAAAACACCGTCGGCACCTCCGGCAGCGCGGCGAGCGCGGCGGGATCGTTGAGATCGCAGGCGACGGATTCAATGCCTCGCGAATCGAAATCCGCGCGATCGCGCAACGTGCTGAAGCGCGAGACGGCGAGCACGCGGTCCGTGCGCCCGAGCTGGTCGAGGCCGCGACGCAGCATGATCGCGAGGTGGAGTCCCATCTTGCCGCCCGCGCCCAGCACCATGAAAGGCCCGGGCGTGCGCGCGAGCACCTCGAGCACGCGCGGCGTGGGCTGGCCGATGAAATCGTCGACCGTCTCGGGCGGGCAAGGCAGGCCGGACGGGGCAGGGGAGAGGGAAGGGGTCGCTGACATAAGTAACTAATTAGTTATTAAACGGCGCGGGCGGCAAGGGGATTTTCGGCGCATCGAGAGGGCTGTCGCCCCGCGGGACAAGACGGAGGTTGGTAACACAGTACATCCCATGGCGCAGGTCGCGCATAAAAAATTCGGTTGAAACCAGTTCAACGCGGCGGAAGGGTAACTCCTCGGTTACAAGTTTCTCCGTCGGTTCACTCGCAGTCTCCCCTGTCTCTTTATGAAACGTCTCCTTACCGTGCTTTGCGTCCTCCTGGTCAGTTCGCTCCGCGCCGATCCGGCGCCCGCTGGCTTCACGTCACTGTTTAATGGCAAAGACCTCACGGGCTGGCGCGGCGGCACCACGTACGACCATCGCAAGCTCCTTGAGCTGCCCGACGCCGAGCGCGCGGCCCTGATCGCGAAGTGGACCGCCGAACTCAAGGGCAAGGACGGCCGCTCGCACTGGACGGTGGAGGGCGGCGAGTTGGTCAACGACGGCGCGGGCGCCTACGTGACCACGGAAAAAGACTACGGCAATTTCGAGTTGCAGGCCGATTGGAAGATTCTTCCCGTGACCGATTCCGGCATTTACCTGCGCGGCGTGCCGCAGGTGCAGATCTGGGATCCGAAGCAGCCCGACCCGTCGAACAACGGCTCGGCCAAGGGTTCCGGCGGTCTCTGGAATAACGACAAAGCCTCGCCGGGCCGCGATCCGCTCGTGCTCGCCGACAAACCCACCGGCCAGTGGAATCACTTTCGCATCGTGATGATCGGTGCCCGCGTGAGCGTGTGGCTCAATGAGAAGCTCGTCGTCGATCACGCGCTCCTCGAAAACTACTACGACCAGAAGCTCCCCGCCGCGCAACGCCGCCCGATCCCGCCGCGCGGGCCGATCCAACTCCAGACGCACAATGGCGGCACGCGCTGGAAGAACATCTTCATCCGCGAAATCGACTCCACCGAGGCCTCCAAGATTCTCGCGGCCAAGGGCGGCGAGGGCTACCAGCCGATCTTCAACGGCAAGAACATGGAAGGCTGGGCCGGGCCCCTCGAAGCCGTGACCGTGAAAAACGGCGCGATCGTCTGGCAGGAGAAAAAGGGCGGCACGATCTACTGGAACGAGGAACTGAAAGACTTTCAGGCCCGCGTGATGTTTAAGCTGCCCCCGGGCGGCAACAACGGCCTCGCGATCCGCTATCCCGGCAAGGGCAACACCGCCTACGACGGCATGACCGAGAGCCAGATCCTCGACGACAACTATGAAAAGGTGAAGGGCAAGATCGACCCGCGCCAAGCCCACGGCTCCGTCTACGGCATGGTCGCCGCCGCGCGCGGTTATCAACACCCCATCGGCGAATGGAACTTCGAGGAGGTCACCGTGAAAGGCTCGACCATCAAGGTGGAACTCAACGGTACTGTCATCCTCGACGCGGACGTGAGCAAGGTCGACATGGCCACCGTGATGGCCAACTCGAAGCATCCGGGCAAAGACCGCACGAGCGGCTTCTTCGGCTTCGCCGGGCACAACGACCCGGTGGAGTTTAAGGACGTTTTGATTAAGAAGCTTTAAGCGGGCGGCGAGGAAGGGGCGTCGAGGGCGGGGCGGCTTTTTCGTCAAGCGGCCGCGCTCGCGAGTGTGAACGTCCTGAGCGGCGCGTTAAGGATAACGCGCCCTACCTTTTTAGACGCTTTCTAATACCAACGTCCCTTTGCGTTTAGACTTCAGCGGGTAGGGCCCGCTCTCCGAGCGGGCCGTCAGGATTTTCACACGCGGGAAGTGCAAGCGGACCCCGGCCTGCCCGGAGGTCAGGCGTCAGGCACTACCCCATGAGCCTGCTCCTTTAGGCGAAAGACCAGGGGGGACTCCGGTGTTAGCCGCCAGCTCGGTCGGTGTTTTCGGGCATTACTTTTTCTTGTCGTGATCGTGCTCCTGGCCGGCGTGTTCGCAGGTGCAGGCGTATTCGGCGCGTTTGCATTCGCCGCAGATTTCGTCGTGGAAGAGCACACGATAGTTTTTCGGCTTGGCGGTGGCAGTGTCGCGGATCTGGACCACGACGGTGTAGTCGTCGCCCGGCGGGAGTGGGGTGGTGGAGATGAGCGCGCCGTTTTTCGCGACGAAATCGAGCTTCACCTTGCCGCTCTTGGCTTCGGCCGTGGCGTTTACGACTTGCCCGGAAACGGCGAGCGGCTTGAGCGCCTGATCGTAAAAGGAAACGACGACGATGCGGTCCTTCTCGACGAAGAACTCGGCGTGCGGGGCGTCGGACGTGAGGACGCGGCCGCCTTTGGGGCCGGCCAGCGGCTTGGCGGAAAGCGAAAGCGCCGTGGCGGCAATCGCGAGAAACGTGAGGGCCAGGGTGTGGATTTTTTTCATGAGATACACGGATCGAGGTGAAATCGCTTTTGAGTCGATACAGTGGGACGTTTTACGCGTGGAGCGGGGTTGGGGTGGTGGGAGTGGAAGACGCTTTGGCGGGCCGGTCCTGCTCGAACCAGCAGTAGAGAGTGGGCAGCAGCACGAGCGTGAGGAACGTCGCCGTGATGATGCCCCCGATGACGACGGTCGCGATCGGGCGCTGCACCTCGGCACCGGAGCCGTGGGCCAACGCCATCGGCACGAAGCCTAGGGCGGCGACGAGTGCCGTCATGAGGACAGGGCGCAGGCGCGTGAGCGCCCCCTCGATCACGGCCTCGCGGACAGATTTACCCTCTTCGCGCAGTTGATTGATGAAGGAGATCATCATCACGCCGTTGAGCACCGCCACGCCGGAGAGGGCGATGAAGCCCACGGCCGCGGAGATGGAGAACGGCAGATCGCGGAGCCAGAGGGCAAAGATACCACCGGTGACGGCGAGCGGAATTCCGCTGTAAACAATCAAGGCCTGGCGCACGCTGCCGAAGGCCATGAAGATGAGGAGAAAGATGAGGGCCAGGGCGGCCGGCACGACAATCATGAGCCGGGCCCGCGCCTCCTGCAGGTTCTTAAACGCGCCGCCGTACTCGATGAAGTAGCCCTCCGGCAGCTTCACCCCGGCGGCGATCTTCGCGCGGGCCTCCTCGACGAAGCTCTGCACGTCGCGACCCCGCAGATTGACCTGGATGGCCATCCGGCGTTGGAACGCCTCGCGGGTGATGGAGTTGACGCTTTCCGTCATGCTTACGTCGGCGACTTGGGCGAGTGTAACCATGCCGCCGTCGGACGTGCGCACGGGGAACTGACCGACGTTGGCGAAATCCTGTCGGGCCGTTTCCGGGAGGCGGGTGATGATCGCGAAGCGACGGTTGCCATCGGCGATGACGCCCGCCTGCTTGCCGGCGAAGGCGGTCTCCACGACCGAATTCACCTCGTCCGCGTGGACGTTGTAGCGTGCCATGGCGGTACGGTTGAGCACGACCTGCAGCACGGGGGCCTTGCCCGCGGCGTCGAACTCGATGTCGGCCGCGCCGGGGATTTTCTCGACGATCTCACGCACTTCGTTCGCGGCCTGCTCGAGTTTCTCGTAGTCATCGCCGAACACCTTGATGGCGATGTCGGCCCGGCTCCCGGAAAGGAGTTCGTTGAAGCGGAGTTCGATGGGCTGCGAGAAGAGGTAGCTCTGGCCGGGGAAATGGAGCGTGAGCTCCTTCGACATCAGATCAGTGAGCTCGTCCTTCGTGATGGTGCGCCCATCTATCTTGCGCCACTCCGCCGGGGGTTTGAGCATGATGTAGGAGTCGCCGACGTTGACGCCCATGGGATCGGTCGCGACCTCGGAAGTGCCGATGCGCGCGAAGGTGTGCGTCACCTCCGGGAATTTCTCCAGCATCAGCTTCTCCGCGGCCTTCTGCATTTCCACCGAGGGTGCGAGGCCGATGCTGGTCGTGCGGACCATCTGCGCGGCGAGTGAGCCCTCATCCAATTGCGGAATGAACTCCGCGCCGAGCTGCGCAAACACCCACAGCGAAATCCCGAAGAGCCCGACCGCGAGCGCCGACATCAGCCAGCGCAGGCGGAGGCTGAAATGGAGCACCGGTGAATAGACGCGCTTGGCGAAGCGAATGAGGAAATTGTCCTCTTCGCTGACCTTGGCCGTCATGAAAAAAGACAGCAGCACCGGCACCACGGTGAGGGCAAGCAGCAGCGCGCCGATCAAGGCGAACACCACGGTGAAGGCCATCGGCGTGAACATTTTTCCTTCCACGCCCGCGAGGGTGAACATGGGCAGGTAGACGATGGTGATGATCGCCACGCCGAAGACGGTGGGGGTGCCGACTTGCTTGCAGGCCGTGAGGATCGTCTGCAGGCGCTCCTCCTTGGTGAGAAGTCGGCCGAGGTGCTGTTGACGGTGGGCGAGGAGACGCACGACGTTTTCGGCCATGACGACGGCGCCATCCACGATGAGACCGAAGTCCACGGCGCCGAGGCTCATGAGATTTCCCGAGACCCCGTAGCGCACCATGCCCGTCATCGCGAAAAGCATGGAAAGCGGAATCGCCGTCGCGACGATCAAGGCGGCGCGCCAGTTACCCAAGAGACCGATCAAGATCGCGATGACGAGAATCGCGCCCTCGAGCAGATTTTTTTCCACGGTCTTGATCGTGGAGTTCACGAGTTCGGTGCGGTTGTACAGCGTCTCGATTTCGACTCCGGGCGGCAGCTTGGCTTTTAGTTCCTCGATCCGCGTGTGGACCCGGCCGGAGACGATCCTACTGTTCTCACCGATCAGCATGAGGGCGGAGCCCAGCACGGCCTCCTGCCCATCGTGAGTCGCCGAGCCGGTGCGCGCGCCGGAGCCGATGCCGACGGTGGCGACGTCCTTGATCCGCAAGGTGGCGCTGCGGGCGCCGGCAAACCGCAAGGGAAGGTTTCCGATGTCGTCGGTCGTCTGGACGCGGCCGATGGCGCGGATCGTAACGGCCTCGCCGCCCTTTTCGACGACGGAGCCACCGGCGTTGGCGACATTTTCGGCGAGGACTGCGGCGACCTCGTTCATCGTAAGCCCCACGCTAGTGAGTTTGACGGGGTCGGGCAAAATCACGATCTGACGATCATAGCCGCCGGAGGTGTTCACTTCGGTGACCCCGGGGACGGTGCGCAGGGCGGGTTTTACGATGTAGTCCTGTGCCAGTTTCAATTCGCGCAGGCGATCCACCGGATCTTTGGGCGCATCCTTGAAATCCTTTTTGTACTGCACAGCGTAGTGATAGATTTCGCCCAAGCCGGTCGTGATCGGGGCCAGTTTCGGGGTGACGCCCGGAGGCAATTCCTCGAGCACGGCCTGGAGCCGTTCGCCGGTGAGCTGCCGCGCGCGGTAGATGTCGGTATTCTCCTCGAAGATGAGGGTGACTTGGGAGAGGCCAAATTTCGAAAGGGAGCGGACCTCGAGGAGCTTCTCGATGCCGCCCATCTCGACCTCGATGGGGTAGGTAACGAGCTTTTCGATTTCCTCCGGGGCGAGAGACGGCACCGAGGTGTTGATCTGGACCTGAACATTCGTGATGTCAGGAACAGCATCGATGGGCAGGCGGAGGGCCGACCACGTGCCGACGAAAACGAGGGCGAGGGCGCCGAGCAGCACGAAGACGCGCTGGCGGAGGGCGAACTCAATAATCTTGTCGATCATGAAAAAATGGGAGCGAGCAGGTGAAAATGAAAAAGGGTCAGTGGGAGTGCCCGCCGCCCTTGGTGAGGCGGAGTTCGGCGAGCCAGAGTTGGTCAACGGGTGAGACGACCACGAAGTCACCGGCGTAGAGGCCATCGGTCACCGCGATGAAGTCTGCCGAACGCGCGCCTAATTTCACGGGCGTGCGGAGGTAGGATTCGCCGTTGAGCACATACACGAAAGTCCCGGTGGCTCCGTCGAGGACGGCGGTGTGCGGGACAGCGAGGGCCGTCACCGGCTGGGTCGCGAGCGCGATCGTGACGAAGTCGCCCATCGCTGGCGCGGGCTGGCGGTCGAGCGCGAACACCGCATCCACCAAGCGCGTGGCCGTGGCCGTTGAGCGGTCGATGCGGACGAGTTTGGCCGCTTGGAATGACGCCTGCTCCAAACCCTCGGCTTCGGCGAGCGGGAGGCGCGCGCTGGCGAGCACGGTGGGTTGCGTGGCGAATACGTGGGCGGTGAGTTGAGCGACGGGTGCGAGCGAGCGTTCGGTGGCTTCGACGGTGGTGAGGCCGAGGGCCTTGGTTATTTGCGGCGAGAGCGTGAGACCGCGCCCGGGCTTGTACGCGACGCCACTCTCCGCGCCTTCGGTTTCGGCGTGGGCAGAATGGTCGTGGCCGGCTTCTGCCGAGGCTTTTTTACCGCAGCCGGTGAAGATAAATGCAGCGCCGGTCAGCGCTGCCGAAACGATGAAGGTGGGCTTCATGGTTTGATTTCGACCGCGTTGAGATCGAGGCCGGTGAGCTGCTGGAGCTTGAGGCCGGCGGCGAGCGCCTCGCCCTGGGTGTCGAGCAGGGCCTCGACGGCGTCGAGGTAGCTCTTCTGCAATTCCACGTAGGTCGCGATCGGCACCGCGCCAGTCCGGTAGTGGCGATCGGCGAGGTCGGCGGCCTCGCGGAATTTCTGCACAGAATCAGGCGCCCACCGGCGCGACTCGCCGAGCTTGGTTGAGAATGCCTGGGCCGTGATCACGACATCGCGGTCGAGTTCGCGCTGCGCGACGATCACGGCGGTCTCAGCCTGCCGACGGCGGGCCTCGGCGACGTTGACCGTGGAGCGGGTGCGGCCCGTGACGGGAAGGGGAACGCTGAGGCCGAGGCCGATGGTCGATTCACGGTCGCCGGCTTTTTCCTGCGAGTAGAACGGGCTGACGCTGATGCCGGGGTAGCGCTCGTTCCGGGCGAGATTTACGGCGAAGCCCTGCTGCTCCAGCTCCACCCGCCGCATCCGGTATTCGAAATTATTTTCGTGCGCGGCGCTCAGCAGCGCGGCGCGGTCGGGCACGGAATTGAAGCCAAGGGCGGGCGCCGAAACGCGCAGGGGAGCATCCGGGGCGGCACCACGGAGCTGGTTGAGCTCGATGAGCGCGGCTTGGACGGCGAGTTCCGCCTCGGTGGCGCGACGCTGGATCGCGAGTTCGCTGGCTTCGATGACGCGCGTTTCCAAGAGCGGCGTGATGCCGGCGGGATCGCGGGAGAGAAACGTCTCCTTGAGCGCGGTGAAGCGATCGGAGACTTCGCGGATGGCGTTGGCTTTGGTGTGGGCGGCGTAGAGGCCGAAAGCGAGCGTGCGGGCGCGGGAAGCCAGCGCGTGCTCGAAGCGCTTGACGCCCAACTCCGCCAACTCGACTTGCCGATTCGCGATGGCCTTGCGCAGCGAGAGGCGTCCCGGCCATTCGAAAGTTTGTGAGACGGAGACCGACCACGCGGCACCCGAACCCACCAACCCGCCGCTGGCATCCTTGATCCGCTTGCGACCGAGGTCGACGGAGAGCGTGGGATCGCTGAGCAGCGAAGAGAGGCGAACTCCCGCTTTTGCGGCGGTTAGCTCCTCTTGATAGAATTGGCGCTCGGGATTTTTCGCGGTGATTTCCGCGACCAAGGTGGCGATCGGCACCGCCGCCGGGGCTTCGTCTGCGGCGGGTTGAGCGTGGAGGCTCGCGGCCACGGCGATGAGCAGCAGGGCGCGGGCAGGAGAGAAAATGGAATGAGAAAGGGAGCGAAACGGTTTCATAAAATAGATGGTTATAGCTGGTCGGGTACGGAAGAATCCCGGCAAGCGGACGCGCGCAGGCGTCCCGCCGCGGGAAAGCATGAAAACGGTCGATCAGTCCGCGCAGGGACTAATCAACCCACCAGCGAAGGAGCGCGCGAAAGCGGCGCCGCCCGACGAACAAAATGCCATGACGTCACCCAATCTCGGGGACGCTCACTGGACGCGACGGACCCGAGGATGGGCTCGGCGGCGTCTGCCAAAGATGAAACCTGAACAAAGAGAAAAAGAGCGACGACCTGAAGATCAGGCGTCGGGGCTTTTACGCACGGGGAGGCGGCTTTGTAGGCAGCACTTTCCACCACCGTACACCCGTCACTGGTCGCCATCGATAGACCGCAATCTTCCTCGCAGTTTTTCTCGATCAAGCCCGCCGCCTCAAGATTGCAGTGCTGCGTCGCCGCCAGCCACATGGCGAGAAACACGATGCAGATGAAGGTTGAGAGGCGCCGCATGGCCGAAGGCGAAGCTGGCCCGCGGCAAACCCGTGTCAAATGCACAGTGGGTGCGCGCGTTTACATTTAAGTAGGCGATCGAATATTGGCGCCGGGCTCGGCAATTTCCGCCACCTCGCTCCGGATCGAGCGCCAAAGAGAGTGCCCGGGGCGGGGCTCGAACCCGCACGGCCTTACGGCCAAGGGATTTTAAGTCCCTAGTGTCTACCATTTCACCACCCGGGCGATGGGGTGGGGACGTTGAAAAAGCGGGCGGGGGAAGGCGAGCTTAAGAAGCAATCGCAGAGACTGGCGAGGGACGCCCACTCGTTGCTATAATGATGGCTTCGCGGGCGCGAAGGGCGGGGACCCGGCGAGGCGGACGAGTTCGGGGGCGATTTTTTCCAGCGGGAGGATGAGGGCGCTCGGAGCGGCGGCGAGGGAGGCGGCGGGCATCCACTTGGCGGCGGCGGTTTCGGGGTCTTGGATGAGGAGGCGGCTGCCGTGCTGGAGGAGCTTCGCCACGACGCGGGAGCCGTCGGAGCCGGCGCCGGAGAGGACGACCGCGATGGCGCGGGGGCCGAGCGTCTCGGCGGCGGATTCGAAGAGCACGTCGACCGAAGGCCGGGCGAAGAAAACGAGGTCGTCGACCGAAAGGGAAAAATAGCCGTCGTCGATCAGCAGGTGGTAATCGGCTGGGCAGAGGTAGACGTGGCCGGGCAAGATCGGCTCCTTGTCGACGACTTCGTGGACGGGGAGGGCGGAGGATTTTTGCACCTGGGGGGCCAGCAGGCCCACGCTTTCCTTGTGACGGTGGATCACCACGGCGATCGGCAGGGGGAAATCCGCCGGGAGCGCGGAGAGAATCACACCCAGCGCATCGGACCCGCCGAGAGAGCCGCCGATGACGATCATTTGATTTTTTTGTAGAAGCCGGAGTTTTCGACCTCGGAGTAGCAATCGCGCAACGTCGTGAAGCGCACGGTTTCGCTGCGGCCGAGGCCGAGGAACCCGTAGTTGATTAGGCTCGCGTGGAGCAGCCGGTGGACGTGCTCCTGCAACTCGCGTTTGAAATAGATCATCACGTTGCGACAGAGCACGAGGTGAAACTCGTTGAACGAGGCGTCGGAGACGAGATTGTGCGTGCCGAAGACGACGTTGTCGCGGAGCTGGCGGCTGAAGATCACCCATTCGGCGTCGGCGGTGAAGTACTCGGAGAGGGACTGGGTGCCGCCGGCGAGTTGGTAATTGCGAGAGTACTCCTGCATCGCAGAGAGCGGATAGACGCCGCGCTGGGCGCGCTTCACGATGGCATCGCTGACATCGGTGGCGTAGATGCGGCAGCGGTCGGCGATGCCCTCTTCGCGGAGGAGAATCGAAAGCGAGTAAACCTCTTCACCGGTCGAGCAGCCGGCGATCCAGATGCGGATGAAGGGGTAGGTCTTGAGGATCGGGACGATTTGCGTGCGAAGCTGGTGAAAGAACTTCGGGTCGCGAAACATCGTCGTCGTGTGGACGGTGAGCGCGGCGATGAGCTTGGCGAGGGCGGTGTCGTCGGTTTTGACCTGCAGGTGTAGCCCGGAGATGGAGCCGCTTTCGGTCTCACGCACGGCGTGCGCGATGCGGCGACGCAGCGATGACGGAGCGTAGCGGCGGAAATCGAGTCCCGAGCGCTCTAGGACCGTTTCCAGCAATAAGTGGGCATCCTCCCACGGGGCTTCGTGGTCGGCGGCAGGAGGGCCGTCGGGCTGTTCGGAAACGCTCATCGCGAGTGTGGGTTAGCGATAAAGCCAGACCCGCAGCAGCGACAGAAGTTTTTCGGTATCGACGGGTTTGGTGATATAATCCGAGGCACCGGCCTCGATGCAACGCTCGCGGTCGCCCTTCATGGCCTTGGCGGTCAAGGAGATGATGGGGAGGCGGGCGAAGCGATTATCGCGGCGGAGGCGGCGGATCGCTTCATAGCCGTCCATCTCGGGCATCATGACATCCATCAACACGACATCGCAGTGCGGGTCGGTATTGAGCGTCTCGATCGCGGCCTTGCCGCTCTCGGCGAAACGCACGGTCATGCCGTACGTCTCGAGGGCGGCGGTGAGGGCGAAGATGTTGCGGGCGTCGTCGTCGACCACGAGCACGCGGCGGCCGGTGAGGACGGAGTCCTGCCGGCGGACCTGTTCCAGCATGCGGCGCTTGGATTCGGGGAGGCGATTCTCCACGCGGTGGAGGAAGAGCGCGGTCTCGTCGAGGAGACGCTCGGGGGAGCGGGCATCCTTGACGATGATGGATTCGGAGAGGGAGCGCAGCTCGGTCTCCTCGGCGGGGGAGAGATCCTTGCCGGTGTAGACGATGACCGGCGGGGCTTGGAGGCCGAGGCGGCGGTTGATTTCGCGGATGAGCTCGGCCCCCGGTTTATCGGGCAGCATGAGATCGAGCACGATACAATCGTAACGCTGGCGCTCGAGCTCGGCGAGGGCCTCGGCGGCGGTGCCGACGGTGGTGGTCTTTACGTCGCCATTGCCGATAAGCTCGCGGATGGTGGACCGCTGCGTGGGATCGTCCTCGACGACGAGGAGGTTCTTCACCGGGCGATCGAGGAAATCCACCGTTTGCTGAAGCACGGCTTGGATCGCATCCTTGCTCACGGGCTTCTGCAGATACGAGACCGCGCCGAGACGCAGGCCGCGGCCGCGCGCGGGATCGACGGAGATGACGTGGACAGGGATGTGGCGCGTGCGCTTATCGTGCTTCAGGCGGTCGAGCACGACCCAGCCATCCTCATCGACGAGGCGCAGGTCGAGCGTGATGGCGACGGGGATGAAGTGCGTGGCCATCGCGAGGGCCTGGCGAGCGCTCTCGGCGACGATGACCTTGAAGCCCTTTTCGCGGGCGAAATCCACGAGGATATTGGCAAAGCGCACATCGTCCTCGACGACCAAAATGACGCGGTCGGCGGGGTCGATATTACGGCGGTCGTCGTTAAAGGACGAGCCCTCCGTTTCCTTCAGCAGCGTCTCGATATCATCGATGGGGGCGGGCGCCTTGGCCAAGTCGGAGGACTTGGTGGGAGCGGGGGCGCGCACGGGAGCGGGCGGGGCGACCTCGCGCTGCGGCATGGCCTTGGGGTCGAGCGCGACGGGCAGGAACAACGTGAAGGTGCTGCCCTCGCCCGAGGAGGAATCCAACTGCAGCACGCCACCGAGCAGCTGCGTGAGCTCGCGGCTGATCGAGAGACCGAGGCCGGTGCCGCCAAATCGGCGCGAGGTGCCGGCATCGACCTGCTGGAACGATTCGAAAATGATGTCCTGTTTTTCCTTGGGGATGCCGATGCCGGAATCGCTGATGGAAACGGCGATGACGCCATTGGCCTTGGCGAGTGTTTCCGAGCGGCGCTTCCAGCCCTCTTTGACGGGGCGAATGTTTACCTTCACCGAGCCGCGCTCAGTAAACTTGAAGGCATTGGAGAGCAGGTTGCGCAGGACTTGATTGAGGCGGCGACCGTCGGTTTGGAGATCGGGCGGGAGGTCGGGGGAGAGCGTGACCTCGTAGTTGAGTTTCTTCTGCTCCGCGACATGGCGGAATTGCTGCTCGATCGCATCGTGGATTTCGCGGAGGGCCACCGTTTCCACCTGAAGCTCGACGGTGCCCGACTCGATTTTGGCGAGGTCGAGGATCTGGTTGATCATCTCGAGCAGATCCGCGCCCGAGGACTCGATGGTCTTGGCAAATTCGACCTGCTTGTTGGAAAGATTTTTGTCGCGATTTTCCGCGAGCAGGCGGGCTAGGATGAGCAGGCTGTTGAGCGGCGTGCGCAGCTCGTGCGACATCGTCGCGAGGAAATCGGACTTGTACTTCGAAGTGATGGCGAGCTGACGGGCCTGCTCCTGTACCTCGATGCGGGCCTGCTCGATTTCCTTGTTCGAGGCCTCAAGGTCGCGCTTTTGCTGGGCGAGGAGATTGGATTTTTCCTCCATCTCCTCGTTCGACTGCTGCAGTTCCTCGTTGGACTGCTCGAGCTCCTCGTTGGATTGCTCCAACTCGACCTGCTGATCCTGCAATTGCTGCTCGGATTTGCGCAGACGCTCGGACTGCTCCTCAAGTTCGCGGTTTTGCTCGGCGAGGGCCTGCTGTTGGCGCTCGAGTTGGCGGGTGAGGGCTTGAGACTCCGCCAGCAACTGCTCGGTGCGGTTGACGGCCTCGATCGTTTGCAGCACGACGCCGAGGTGGGTGGCGAGCTGACCGATCAAGGAGAGCTGCAACGTAGTGAACGGCTCGAACGAAGCCAGCTCGATGACGGCTTTGATCTGACCCTCGAAAAGGACGGGCTCGACGATGATGGTGGCGGGCTTGGCGCCGCCGAGCGCGGAGCCGATGCGGAGATAATCCGGTGGCGTGGTGACGGTGATGCGGCGCTTTTCAGCGAGGCATTGGCCGACGAGGCCCTCGCCGACGGCGATCTTTACCGGGGGATTTTCCGCCGCGTATCCGGCGCAGTACTCCAGCGACGGGTGGCCGGAGGCGCTGGTGTGCACCGTGTAGGCGACCGATTGATAAGCGTGCAACGTTGCGGCGAGATCGTTGAGCAGGATCGCGGTGACATGCTTGGGATCGCGCTGTTGCTGCGTGAGCTTGGTGAAGTTGGCGACGGCGGTCTTGAGCCAGTCCTCATTGGCCAGGGCGGTCTGGCGCTCGTAGACCTGCTGGCCCATCGTATTGAACACGCGCGCGAGGTGGCCGACCTCGTCGTCGCGCTCGATGGGCACGCGATGCTGGTAATCGCCCTCGCCGATCCGCGTGGCACCGCGCCGGAGTTCAGCCAGCGGCCGGGTGATGCTGCGGCTCAAGACGAGACCGCTGATGATCACAATGATGAGCGAACCGAGGGAGCCGTAGATCACCGTGGCCTTGGTGAATTCGGTGACTTTGTCCGCGGCGCTGCGACGTTGGTTCAACAGGTCGCTTTCAGTTTGGATCATCTCGCTGCTCAGGGAGTGAATGGATTCCGAGATCTCTTGGCCGCGGCGGACGGTGTCGGTGAGACGGATGTCGCCGACAGGGGTGCCCGCTTCGCGCTGACGGACGAGCTCGCTGGAGAGCTGGCCTCGCTGCTCAATAAAAGCAGCCATGCGCTCTAGCCGTGTTTGCTGAAGCGAGTTATCGACGGTAAGCACTTTGAGGCGTTGCAACGACTGCGCGGCGTTGACGCGTTGAGCGGCGAGTTTGTCTTTGAGGGTCGAATCGGGAGCGATGACATAACCGCGCCCTGTCGATTCGATGGATGAAACGGCATCGGTGAGCACGCGTAGCTCGCTCATGACTTCCATCGTATGCGTGACCCAGGCGGATTCCTCGCGCATGTCATCCAAATTTCGCATCGTAAAGACGCCGAGCGCGAGGAGGGCAAAAAGGGGCGCCGAGAAACCGAGAATGATGCGCTGGCCGATGAGGACGTTCTTAGGTAACACGAGTATAAATCGACGCTTCGAACACGAATAATGCAATGATAGTGTGACGAGCGGGCGGTAGGGTTTCACCCCAAGACACAGCGGGTTCCGCCACGGTAAACTTTGTTCGCAACAAGTTCCCCGATTGCGACACTATGAGGAACTTTTCCCCTTGTCTCGCCCGCACCATGCCCGCCCTTCCAGTCAACATCCTCTTGGTCGATGACGAACCCAAGAACTTGGATGCTTTGGAGGAAATGCTCAGACAGCCGGACTATCGGTTGGTGCGCGCGACCTCGTCGAACGAAGCGTTATTCGCGCTGCTTCAGCAGGAATTCGCGCTGATCGTGCTCGATGTGCAGATGCCAGAGGTGAGCGGCATCGAGCTGGCCGACCTGATCAAGAAGCGGGAGCGCACGCAGCACATCCCGATTATTTTCCTGACGGCATTCTATCAGGATGAACGCCGGATGATGGAGAGCTACGGGGTGGGCGCGGTCGACTATCTGACCAAGCCCGTCCATGGCAAGGTGCTGAAGTCAAAGGTCGCGGCCTTCGTCGAGCTGCACCGTAAAAATGCGGCGCTCGCGCAGGAAGTGGCCAAGCGCGAAAAGGCCGAGGTCGACCTCCGCGTCGCCAACGAAGTACTCGAAGACCGCGTCACGCAGCGCACGGCCGAACTCTCGACCAACGCCGCCCGCGCGCAGCTCCTCTCCGAACTCGCGACGGAACTGCTGAAGGTGGAGGTGCCGCAAAAGCTGCTTGAGGATCACTTCGCCCGCATCGCGCAGAGCCTGAAGGCGGAAGCGTACTGCGCCCACCTCCTCGTGCCCGAGGCTGGAGTTTTCGCCCTCGCGGCAGCCTCGGTCAATGTCTCGGCCGGCGCCTCGGAATTTCACGCCATCCCGGCGACCGATGTGAGTTATGCCGACGTGCAGGCGGCCGCGCTCGCCGGCTTCGAAGGCAAACGCGGCGAAGCCTTTGCGGTGGCGGCGGGCGGCACGCTGCTCGGAGTATTTTCGATCGTGCCCACAGCGAAAGGCGCCCTGGGCGAAGCGGAGCGGCGCTTTACCCGCACCGCTTGCGACCTCGTGGCGGCGAGCCTGGAGCGCGCGCGGCTGGGTGATGAATTACGCCGGGCCCGCGACAAGGCGGAGCGGGCGGGCCGGGCGAAGGACGAATTTCTCGCGGCACTCTCGCATGAGCTCCGCACGCCCCTGAATCCGGTCCTGCTGGTGGCCAGCGAGGCGGCCGAGTCGCCAAATTTCTCGGAAGAGGTGCGCGAGCGGTTCGCCTTCATCCGCAAGAACGTGGAACTCGAAGCGCGCCTTATCGACGACCTGCTGGACCTCACGCGTATTACGCACGGCAAACTGATCCTCGACTTGAAGGTGCACGATGCACACCACCTTCTGAACGACGCGATCACGACCGTGCGCTCGGAAATCGCGCAGAAGCGAATCGACCTGCGGCTCGAACTGACCGCGCGGCGACATTTCCTGGAAGTCGATGGCGTGCGCCTGCAGCAGGTGTTTTGGAATCTGCTGCGCAACGCCGTGAAATTTACCCCGGAGGGCGGGGTGATCGCGGTGCGCACGAGCGATACGAAGGACGATGGCCTCAAAGTCACAGTGGCCGATTCGGGGATCGGGCTCTCGAAGGAGGAGATCGCGCGCATCTTCGACGCCTTTGCGCAAGGTGACCATGCCGTGGCGCGCGGCGTGCACCGCTTTGGCGGCCTCGGTCTCGGGCTCACTATTTCCCGCGGCATTCTAGAATATCACGGGGGCAAGCTCGGCGTGCAGAGCGAAGGCCCAGGGTACGGCGCGACGTTTTCGGTCGAGTTGCCGGATGCCAAAGCCGTGGGCACTCCGGCCGCTCCAGCCGCGACCACTCCGAGTGATGCGGTGCTCGCGCTGGTCTCGCACGAGACGGCGTCGACGCCATCCCAGCCGGCCACCCCCCGGCTGCGCAAAGTGCTCCTCGTGGAGGATCACGAGCCGACGCGCGTGACGCTCGAGCTGCTGTTGCGCCGCCGCAATTTCGAAGTGGCGAGTTCGGATTCGCTCGCGGGGGCTCGGGCCCTCGCGGAGTGTCGGAAATTCGACGTGCTTATTTCCGATATCGGCCTGCCGGATGGCTCGGGCTTCGACTTGATGGAGGAGATGAAGGAACGCCACGGCATGCTGGGCATCGCGCTCACTGGCTATGGCATGGAGGAAGACTTGAGCCGCAGCCAACGCGCAGGCTTCACCGTGCATCTCACCAAACCGATTCATATTCGCTCGCTGGATATGGCGCTGGCCAAGCTGGAGGCGGGAGGCACGAAACGATGCACCGACGATGTGAATGAGAGCGTAGGGACGACGTAAATACGACGCAGGGTGGGTGGGGGTGTGGGCGCTATGAACGAGAGTCGGCGGACCTCTTCGTGGAATTTTTCGAATAGACCGGGAATTGGCGGACGCTTTTCGACTTAGGTAGTAAATAGACGGGGTATTGCCTCAGGCGGTGGTAGGCGCGCGGACGGAATTGGGCCTTGCCCGGGCCCGGGCCTCGGCCCACGTTGCGGCCCAGTGAAAATAGGATTTCTCGGCGGGAGTTTCGATCCCGTGCATTTCGGCCACTTGATGGCGGCGCAGGACGCGTACGAGCAACACAAGCTCGACCGCCTCATCCTCGTGCCTGCCGCCCAAGCGCCGCTCAAGCCGACCGACGTGCAGTCCACCTCGGCGGACCGCCTCGCGATGCTGCGCGCCGCCGTGGAGTGGGATCGGCGCTTCGAGATTTCCGACATCGAGCTGCGCCGCGGCGGCGTGAGTTACACGGTGGATTCGGCCCGGTACTTCCGCGCGCTCTATCCCAACGACGAGCTCTACTGGGTGATAGGCGGCGATCAGTTGCCCAAGCTGCATCTGTGGAAAGACATTTCCGAGCTGGTGAAGTTGGTGGAGTTTATCTTTCTCGAACGACCGGGCTACCCCGTGCGCGCGCATCCCGAGATCCCGGGCCTCCGGCTGCACCGCTGCGACGGCCATTTGCTCGCGATCAACTCGACGGAGCTCCGCGAGCGCACCCGGCGGCACCTTTCGCTCGATTATTTCGTGCCGCACAAGGCGATTGTTTATATCAAAGAAATGGGTTTGTATCAGTCCACTGCATGAAATCGAAGAAACAGGCTACGCTGGAATTAGTGAAACTTTGCTGCATCGCACTCGATGACAAAAAAGCCGGCAACTTGCGCGTGCTCGATGTGAGCGAGCAGTCTTCGATCACCGATTTTCTCGTGATCGCCACGGCGACTTCCGAGCCGCACTTCCGCGCGCTGCGCGTGGAGTTGGAAAAAGTGCTCGATGCCGCCAAGGCCAAGATCGTCGGCATCGATACGTCGCAAGAGAGCGGCTGGCTGGTCATGGACGCGTTTGATCTGATGATCCACGTCTTCTCCGCCCAGCGCCGCGAAGAATACGGCCTCGAAAATCTCTGGAAGGATGCCGCCGAAGTCTCGATTGGAAAGATTCTCGGCACCGAGAAGCCCGTCGCCGACAAGCCCAAGGCCGCGAAAGCCGCGAAGCCCAAGGCCGCCAAGGTGGTCAAAAAGAAGGCCGCGGCCAAACCCGCAGCTTCGCGCAAGAAGCGGTCCTCGAAGGACTAACGTCAGCGCTTGCGTGGGGGTTTTGCTTCCCTAGGTGTTTCTACGATAAGGAGTAACACGCCTTCCGCTACGAGTCTTTACAGGTTTTTGACCTTGATCGACGGGCCCCACTGGTATTTCTTCGGGACCACTGCTCAATTCTTGGGCCGTATATCATCCATAATAAAGTCCAGATCCATACCATGAAAAAGAACAACTCCAAGGGCTTCACGCTCGTCGAAATCATGATCGTCGTCGTCATCATCGGCCTCCTGGCCGCCATGGCGATCCCGGCGTTCCAGAAGGTTCGTACGTCCTCCCAGGACAAGGCCGTCCTCAACAATGCTCGCCAGCTCGCTGCCGCGGCTGACCAGTACTTCCTCGAGAACGGTGTGTCTTCCGTGTCGCAGGGCAACCTCGTCGGTGCCACGAACTACGTGAAGGCGCTGAACCTCGTTGCTAACGAGACCTATCCCGGCGGTTACACCCAGGGCCAGACCATCACGGTCGCCGGCATCGCGGGCGCCCGCACTGTTACCTACGCTCCCTAATCTGATTCGGAGCTGAGTAGCTAAGTCTCTCACTTCTCAAGCCGCCCGTGCAAATGGGCGGCTTTTTCATGCCCATTTTTAGGCCAGTGAACTGCGTTTCGATATTGGTAACTAATTGCAGGTTAGTAGTTTTCACCCGGATTTTACGCACATGATGCTCGCTTGCGGGTAGGGCAAAATACAGGATTGGCCCGCTTCAGTCGTTCAATCCTAACCACCTCCACTCGTGAAAACAAATCTTCGGTCCACCCGAGGCTTCACCCTCGTAGAAATCATGATCGTCGTCGTGATCATCGGCCTTCTGGCCGCCATGGCGATCCCGGCCTTCCAAAAGGTCCGCACCTCTTCGCAGGACAAGGCCGTCCTCAATAACGCCCGCCAGCTCGCCGCTGCGGCCGATCAATACTTCCTCGAGAACGGCGTCTCCTCCGTCTCGCAGGGCAACCTCGTCGGCGCGACCAACTACGTGAAGGCCCTCAACCTCGTCGCCAACGAAACCTACCCCGACACGTATCAACAGGGCCAGACCATCACGGTCGCCGGCATCGCGGGCGCTCGCACCGTCACCTACTCTCCGTGATCAAGCCGGCTTGAGCGCTGAATATCGCCGAATACTCGCGACAATCTCTGACGTTTCCCGCGCGCTCTCCGGCAATCTTCCCGCTCATTTTGGTTTTCCCTCAAAAGAGCCGCCCGACCGACCCGGGCGGCTCTTTTTCTTCCCGCGACTTTTCTGTTCGGCCACTTGATGAGCTTCTGCCGTCCGCGCCTCACGCCGGTGTGGTGATTACGACCGCCAACAAGCTTCCCATTTCCCCCCGTATCCCCAAGCTCACTACACCCGCTTAAACACCGCATGAATCGCCCCGCTTTGGCTCCCTTTGTTCAAGACCGGCGTGTCTGGCTCTTGGTCCTGACGACCCTGCTGGCGCTCGTGCTCGGGATGCCGCTCTCGGTGTTCGGCCACCGCTACGTCGCGATTCCCGACCAGGCCGCGATTTTCTTCGTGGCCAAGGCCGGCTTCTGGCTCGTGCTCGTGGCCTTTGCGATTTTCGTCTGGGCCCTTTGGCGCACGCTGGCGGACGATATCCGCGCCTTGCGTTGGCGCACGATCGACTGGGCTTCCGTCGCGGTCGTCGGCTTCGGCGGCATCGTGCTCCTCGTGCACGAGTCTTACGGCTTCAAGATCGTGATGGATGAAATCCTGCTGGCCGGCACGTCGCTGAGCATGCACCTCGAAAAGACCGTGCTCGTCCCGATGCGCGGCAACGACATCCAAGGGTCCTTCGTGATTCTGGACGGCATGATGGACAAGCGCCCGCTGTTCTTCCCGTTTCTCGTTTCGCTCCTCCACGACTTCACCGGCTTTCGCCCGGCCAATGCTTTCATCCTCAACAGCGTTCTCACCTTTGTCTTTCTCGGTTTGATCAATGTCACCGGTCGCCTGCTCGCCGGGCGGCTCGCGGGTTGGCTCGGCGTCGTGCTCTTCGCGGGGCTCCCGCTGCTCGCGCACAATGCCACGGGCGGCGGCTTCGAGTTGCTCAATCTCGTGATGATCGTCCTCACGATGCTGCTCGCCGCGCGGTTCGTGCAGCGGCGCGACGAGGCCTCGCTCACGGCGTTCTGTTTTTCCGCGCTCATGCTCGCGCAGGTGCGCTACGAGTCCGTGATCTGGTTGCTCCCGGTCGCGCTCACCGTCCTGTGGGTGTGGATTCGCGAGGGCAAACCGCTCCTCACCTGGCCCGTGATTTTCATCCCGCTGCTGATGGTGCACTACGCGCTGCAACACCGCATCTTCGACCTCCGCGCCTCCGCGTGGGAACTGTTCAGCAAGCCCGGCTCGGGTTCACCGTTCGGCGTCGAGTACGTCTCGGAAAATATTCCGCACGCCTTGAATTACTTCTTCGGCAAGGCCTCCGAGCAGCCCAATTCCCTCGTGCTGTCGGTGATCGGCTGGCTCGCGGTGCCGTTCTTTTTGCTGATGGCGGTGAAGCGCCTGAAGACCCTCACGCAGGAAAAGCCGATGGTCGTCGCGACGACGCTGTTCGCGCTGGGCTTCGTGCTGCAGTTCGTGCTGCTGATGTGTTACTTTTTCGGGCAGTTTGATAATATCATCATCCGTCGCCTGAGTTTGCCGACGCAACTCGGGCTCGTCGTCGCGGTGATGGCCGTGCTCCCGCAATTCACCAATCCCAAGGTCGTGCGCGGCCTCCTGTTCATCGCCGTGCTGGGGCTCATCGCCCGCAGCGTGCCGTCGATGGCGGCGCACGCGTACTCGCAGGAGTATCTGCCGGGTAAGGAAACCGCGTGGCGGCGGCAGTTCATCGCCGAGCAGGAGCGGCGCGACTACATGGTGATCGATAACGACTCGATCCTCTGGCTCGCCCACATGATCACCGCGACGCCCATCTACCAGGCCAAGGGCCCGCGGCTCAGCTCCATCATCTTCTTCATGCGCAACCACGCGTTTTCCAACGTGTTTGTTTTCCAGCGCTACATGATCGATCCCGACACGGGCAAGATGACCCTGCGCGAGGGCGACGATCTCGGGCCTGACTTCGTGCTCGAGACCGTGCGCGAGGAGCGACTCCAGAATCTCACGCTCTCGCGCCTCAGTCGGGTCAAGGAAATCAGGGAGGGTGCCGTCTCGCGCACCACCCCGGATGCCGCCGAGCACGTCGTGCCGAAAGATCGCGCCGAGATCGAAAAGGCGCGCCGCTTGTACCTCGAAAACTACGTCAAGATGCTGCCGTGAGTCTCGTCCGCTACGCGCTGTGATTCGCTCCCTCCTCAAGCTCCTGCAGGCTGCACCGGATAAGCGGCGCCTCGGCCTGTTTGTCCTCTGCGGCGTGCTCGCCGTGGTGGCGGGCTTCGTCCTCGTCAACGCCCGGCTCGCGGAGCAACTCATCACCTACGGGGGCTATTACTATGTCTTCGGCCTTTTCGCGCTCTTCGTGGTCTACAGCTGGCGGGTCGCGACTCCGCGTTGGGAGGTAGTGCTGGGGTGGATACGTCGGCCCGGCTGGCCGGGCGTCGTGATCTTGGCCGCGACGGCCTTTGCCTTGTTCTGCGATCCGTTCCGGCACAAGGTGCTGTTCGACGAGTACGTGCTGCAGGGCACCGCGCTGCACATGCACACGACCAAGGAGGTCGGCACCGTGATCCGCGCCTACGAGATCGCGGGCTCGTGGACGCCGATCGACACCTTCCTCGACAAGCGCCCGTACTTTTTCGCGTTTCTCGTCTCGTTGATGCACGACCTCACCGGCTACCGCATCGCGAACATGTTTATTTTGAATGCGGTGCTCACGCCGCTGTTGTTCGCGCTCGTGTACTGGCTCGGTCGGCAGGTCGCGGGGCGCGGCGCGGCGATGCTGGCGGTCGGGCTGATCGCCACGATGCCCTTGATCGGGCAAAATTCCACCGGCGCCGGCATGGAGCTGCACAATCTCGTGATGCTCGCCCTCGTCATGGCGCTGGCGATGTTGTGGCTGCGGCGGCCGGACGAGGATCGCCTGTCCCTGCTCGTGATCGGCACGGTGCTGCTCGCGCAGAGCCGGTATGAATCCGCGGTGTTTGTCGCGTCGGCCGGCGCGGTGATCGTGCTCGGGTGGCTGCGCGCGGGTCGGATCTTTCTCTCGTGGCCCGCCGTGCTCGCGCCGCTCCTGCTCGTGCCGCGCGTCTGGCACAATCGCTTTCTCGATGCCTCGCCCCTGCTCTGGCAATTGCACGAGGGCCAGACCGCGCGGTTCAGTTTCGGCTATTTGCCGGGCAATCTCGAGGGCGCGTGGGGCTTCTTTTTCAACTTCGGGCCCACGCTCGCCAATTCGTGGTACCTGTCCTTGCTCGGTGTGCTCGGTCTCGGCCTGTTCCTCTGGGCCGCGTGGCGCTGGGTGCGGACGCAAGATCGCGCGCCGCTCAGTCCGGCGCTGGCCACGCTGCTGTGGTTTGGCGCCGGCATCGTGGGGAATCTCGCGATGATCATGTTTTACTACTGGAGCCGCCTCGACGACACCATGGCGTCGCGCTTCGCGCTGCCGATGTGCCTGCTCCTCGCGATCGCGGCGGCGTGGGGGCTCGATTGGAGCCAGGTGCGGTGGCCGCAGGCCTTGCGCGTGGCCGCCGGCGGGCTCGGCGTCTGGCTGCTGGCGTGGGATTTCCCCACCATCGCCCAGCGGCTCTACACGAGCCAGAATCTCGTGATGCAGGAGGTGGAGTGGGAGCACGAGCAGTTGCTCAAGCGGCCCGGCTCGGTGCTCTACATTTCGAATAAATCGACCATCCCCTTCGTCCTCTGGCGCGTGCCCACGATCATCAATGGCGTAGGGCGGCAGCGCGCGGCGCAGATCAGCTATCACCTGCGCGAAAAGACCTTCGACGAAGTCATCATCTCGCAATCGCTGCGCCCCACCACCGCCCAGGGCGACATGGGCGTCGAGCCAGATGATCTCATGCCGGAGAGTTATCACCTCGAGCCGTTCGCCGAAAAGCGCTTCGGCGGGCGGCACATTCGGATGAGTCGATTGGTGTCGATCGACGAAAAACCCGCGGACCCCAAGCCCGCGGAGAAGAAAGATCCGGCGGGCGCTAAAGGCGGCAGTTCGGTCCAATGAGCGCGGGCGCGGCGGAGTCAGCAGTCCCCGTGAAGTGCCCGCCGTCGGAGCGGGTGCTGTGGTGGCTGCTGGTCGGAATGGGCGTGGCGCTGCTCGCGCTGTTCGCGAGGTGGCCCGGCCTGCTGAAGCTCGCGGGCATCAGCCACTATCCGTGGTTCGTCGATTTCGCGGCGCTCACGGCGTCGAGCGATGCGGTGGCGCTGGGCATCGACCCCTACATCAACAACCCGCTCGATGTCTTCCACCGTCCGCACGGCTACTCGCACTGGTGGCTCGTCGGGCTGCGCAATCTCGGCCTGACCAGCGCGGATAATGTGTGGCTCGGCCTCGCGGTAGGCGGCGCCTTTTTCGTGGCCGCCGTGGGGAGCCTGCGGCCCCGGCGTGTGGGTGAACTCATCGGGGCCTTGGCCGTGATCTTTTCGCCCCCGATCCTGCTCGCCCTCGACCGCGCCAATAACGATCTCGTGATGTTCGTGCTGCTCACGCCAGTGGTGCCGTGCCTGCTCTCCTCGCGACCGGTGTCCCAGGTGCTGGCCGCCGCGCTGCTCGTCGCGGCGGCGGTGCTAAAGGCTTACCCGATTGTGGCGCTCCCGATTTTGTTGGCCGGCGCCACGCCGCGCGATACGCGGCGGCTGCTCCTCGTCGCGGCGCTCCTGCTGCTCGCGGTCGCGCCGGATACGATACGCGATTTCGGTCGCTACGCGGCGCTCGTGCCCGAGCGCGACGGGCTGCTCACGATGGGCTCGCGCCATATCTTCATGGGCCTCGGCTTCTCTGCGGCGATGGCGCGCAAGCTCGGCCCCTTGTGCGGGCTGCTGGTGATCGCGCTGTTTTGGTTCCGCCGTCCGTTGGGCGCGTGGGCCCCCCAACCCTCCGAGCGCGGACCCTGGCTGAGCTTCATCCTCGGCTCGCTGCTCCTCGTCGGTTGTTTCTTCGCGGGCTCCAACTTCGGTTACCGCTGGGTCTTTGCCGTCTGGTTGCTGCCGTGGCTGTGGCTGCTCCGGCGGGATGACTCCATTCCGGCCACGGTGCGAAAGTGGGGACGCGTGACGGGAATCCTGCTGCTGCTGTCGCTCTGGCTCGATGGCTTCGCGAGCTCGCTCCTCGGCAGTGGATTATTTCCCCCGGGCACCGACCTCAATAAAATCGCCAACCGGTTTTTCTACCTCGAGCAGCCCCTCACCTGGGCCTTCTACGTCTGCCTCATCGCCTTCGTGACCCACTTCGCGCGGGACGGCCTGTACGCCCTGTTCGGGCGCGCTCCAGCTCCCGCGAGTTCGGCTGCGTCTTAGAGCGTGGTCATCGAAACTAAGTCAAAACCGCCTCGGCGAATGGGCCGCTATAGGTCGGGCTTTACGCCCGACCTACAGAAGACCCGCTCAGAGGGCGGCTAAAAGGTAGGGCGCGTTATCCCTAACGCGCCGCTCAGGACGTTCGCACCCCAAGAACGCGGCGGCTTGAGGATAGGCCGCCCTGCCTCGAAGCACCTTTTCCGACGCGCGCCAAGCCGGAACGGTTCAGTTGAGAGCGGAATGCTGAGAGTTGAGAGCAAAACCAAACAGTGAATCAGCAGCTCAAGCGAGTAGACTATTTCGGCTCCTCTGAGGATCGGTCTCTCAACTCTCAACTACCTGCTCTCAACTGCCTGAGTCCGGCTAAGGTTTCGCCGTGCGCTCGATCAGCGCATTCCACTCGCGCAGCGAGCCTGCGGTGGCAGCGGCGATTTCCTCGGCGCTCAGGCGGTAGATGAAAATCGAGTATCCGATATTCGCCTCCGGTTTTCGCACGCGGAGATAGTAGCACAAGCGCGCCAAACGAAGCACGTCATAGCGGGTCCACGAGCGGCGCCACTGCGCCTCGCTGGCATCGCGATTCATCTCGGCGCGACGCACCGGGTCGCGCGCATAGTCGAGATAGAGCGGTTCGAGCGCGCGGAGTTGCTGGTACTCTTTTTCGTACTCCAGGGTCCAGTCCCCGCGGATCGAGCTGTAGACGTGTTCGAGCATCGTCGCGCTGATGCAATAGTAGCCGGGCTCCAGTTTCTGCAGGGGTTGCTTGAGCTTGAACGCGTTGACGAAGGGCAGGCGGCGCGCGGGGATGCGATAATAGTCAGGCTCGCCCGTGCCGAAGTAGGAGAGGAAAATGGGCTCATCCTTTTTCACGTTGGCCTCAAGCCACGTCTTCAATCCCGGTAAATCCTGCCCCCAGTCGAGCGAGCTATCGACGAGATGACGGTGGCCGTTCTCCGGCCCGCCGCCGAGCGCATTGAAGTACGCGAGATAGTTCGGCGCGCTCCCCGCCGCTTCGATGACCTGTCCGCCGACCGCCACGGCGGCCACACCCACGAGGAGCGCTCGTCGCGTCACCAGCCACGCCCCGAGCATGCCCGCCGCAATGAACAGCACCGGATACGTTGGCATGATGTGCCGATGCCCGATGTTGAGGTGCAACTGCAGCGACGAAGCCCAATAGACCACAAACAAGGCCGCGAGCGGCGCGACCTTCATCACATCTCCTGCGATCTTCGCCCGGTCCCGCAGCCAGCGCCGCGCCACGAGCACGACCACCAGCCCCGTCGCCAGCAGCTCCGGCAGCGTGCTCTTGAGCGCGAATGTCCACGGGAAAAAGCTCGGCCACCCCGTCGTGCTGTACTCGCCATTGAGAAAGGCCGACCGCACCTGCGTCGTCTCCAGCACGTACGCGAAGCCGTAGAGAAACGCCTCCGGCAGCACGCGGAGCTTTTCGGCGAAGCGCAGCACCTGCCCCGGAAACCCGATGTGCATGTCCAGCACTTCCCACGGCCGGATAAATCCATCCGGCGGCGGCAGCGCGGGATTAAACGCCGCGTACCGAAAACCGTAAAACGCCCAGATCACGGCCATCGCGACCAGCCCG
This sequence comes from Opitutaceae bacterium, assembly GCA_965227745.1. Lineage (GTDB taxonomy): Bacteria > Verrucomicrobiota > Verrucomicrobiia > Opitutales > Opitutaceae > GAS368. The sequence continues at coordinate 5,416,570 of OZ245769.1, forward strand.
TGGCCCACCGCCGACCCCGCCGCCGCGCCAAACTTCCCACCGCGCGTCGTAAAGGTCCGCCCGAGCACAATCAGCGGTTCCGCCGTCCACGCCCGCGCCAGTGCCATCAGCACCATCATCGGGATGAGCAAGGGCGCGGAATACTTCGCCACCCACGCGAGGCCAAACGTTAGCGCGCTCAGCCACCACCAGCGCGCCCGCCCGTCGTGCAGGGTCTTCCACCACGCCGCGACGCTCGCCAGAAAGAAAAACGTCATGCACGCATCCGAGGTCGCGAGCACGCCATGTGCGAGAAAGGTCGGGCTGAACGTAAACAGCGCGAGCGACACAAACCCGCCGGCCGTCCCAAATAGTTTCCGCGACCAGTAAAAAATCAAAATTCCCGTCCCGAGGTTAAACAGCACGATCATCGCCCGCGCCCCCATCAGCATCGGAAAGTGATCGTGCCCCGTCTCGTAGAAAAATTGGTGCCCCACCGCCTGAATCTCCGAGGTCTTCCAGTACGGATTATCCTTCAGCGCCGGAAACGGCGGCTGCTCGATCGCGGTCGGAATCGCCGCCCAGCGTTGGGGCAAAATGCCATTCTCCGGGTGCAGTCGGTAATCGTGATTCGTCCAATACGAATACCCCGCCGTCACATGCAAAATCTCATCCGCCGTCGTGCTCTTCCCCGCCACCGCCCAGAGCGCCAGCACCGCATGCACCAGCAACAGCGCCCCCACCGCCCACGGCACGAGAAAATTTCGTTTATCGTGCACAGGCCGTGTTTGTTTGTCGCTCAACCCTCAACTCTCGTCTCTCAACCGCTCGCCGCCTCAAGCGGCGAGCGCCGCGCGCAAAGCCTCCGCGACGATCGCCACGTGATCCTGCGTCATCTCGGGAAACATCGGCAGCGACAGCACGGTTTTCGCCGCCTGCTCGGCGCACGGGAAAGTGCCCTCCGCGTACCCGAGCTCCGCATACGCCTTTTGCCGGTGAATCGGCACCGGGTAGTGCACGACCGTCTGCACACCGCGCTCCGTGAGGGCCTTGCCCACCGCGTCGCGCGAACGCTCCAGCAGCCGCACCACGAACAGATGATACACGTGCCGCCCCGTCCACGGCGCCTCCGCCGGCAGCACGAGCCCCGGGATATCCGCCAGCGCCGCGCGGTACCAGCCCGCCGCCACGCGCCGCGCCTCATTCCACGCCGCGAGATGCCGCAGCTTCACGCCGAGGATGGCCGCCTGCATCGTATCGAGCCGCGAATTATACCCCTGGATCTCGTGATGATACTTCACGACCGAGCCCCAGTTGCGCAGCAGCTTGATCTGCCGGGCGAGCGCATCGTCGCTCGTGTTAACCGCGCCGCCATCGCCAAACGCCCCGAGATTTTTCCCGGGATAAAAACTAAACGCCGACGCTGTGCCGAGCGCCCCGCAGGGCCGCCCATCCTTGAGCGTCGCCCCATGCGCCTGCGCCGCATCCTCCACGAGCGCCAGCCCGTGCTTCTTCGCGATGGCGTTCAGCGCGTCGATATTCGCCGGCTGCCCGTACAGATGCACCGGCATGATCGCCCGCGTCCGCGGCGTGATCGCCGCCTCCACCGCCGCCGGATCGATCAGGTAATCGTCGAGCGAGCAATCCACCAGCACCGGCTTCGCGCCCGTGTACGACACCGCCTCCGCCGTCGCGATAAAGCTATTCGCCACCGTGATCACCTCATGCCCCGGCCCGATGCCCAGCGCGCGCAAGATCAGCTGCAGCGCATCCGTGCCCGACCCCACGCCGATAGCGTGCGTCGTCCCGCAAAATTTCGCCCACGCCTGCTCGAAGGCGACGACCTCCGGCCCGAGGATAAACTGCCCGTGCCGCAGCACCGCATCGAGCGCGGGATCGAGCTCGGGCCGCAGCGTGCGGATTTGCAGCGGCAGGTCTTGAAACGGGACTTTGAGGGCGGGCGTGGCGGTCATCGTGAGGCGGAAACGGCGGCGGGCCGCGGCTCCTTGCGCCACGTCCGCCAGAAGGAAAACAGGCCGGTGAGCGTGCGCCGCATCACGCGCAAACGCGAGGCCGAAGGCACGCCGCCGACGCGGGCTTTCATCTCCACGTCGACCTCGACGATGCTCGCCCCGATATCGCGCAGCCGCACCAGCGCCTCCGCCAGCATCGGGATGCCGCGCTGCGTGAGCCGGATCTTCAAAAACTGTGAGCGCCGGTACGCGTGAATCCAATTCACATCCCGCAGCCGTAGCCCAAAGAGCACCGCCACGAGTTTCGGGTACAGCCACGAGTTAAACGCCATCAGCGGGTTGTACCCCACGCGCATCCGCCGCACGCCCACGATCACATCCGCCCGCCCAAACTGCGCCGCGTACGGCGCAAGATCGGACGGCTCCGCCGGCATATCCGCCGGCCACAAAATAATATACTCGCCCCCGGCAATCGACGCCCCGCGCCGAAACGCCCCGCCGATCCCCTGGTTCTCCTGGTGGCACGCCACCACGCCCGTGAGTTCCTCCGCGAGCCGATCCGCGATGACCGCCGTGCGGTCGCGACTGCCATCATTGACGATGATGACCTCGGCAGAAATCTGCAGCGCATCGAGCGCGCGTCGCAGCTTGCGAATCGCGTCCTCCAACTGCCCCTCCTCGTTGAAGGCGGGCACCACCACCGTGAGCACCGGCGCGGGAGCACTCATGCGGAGCCGCGCAACACTCGCGCGGGCACGCCCACCACCGTTTCCCCCGCCGCCACATCCTTCGTCACGACCGCGCCCGCGCCGATCACCGCGCCCGCGCCAATCGTCACCCCGCACATGATCAACGCCCCCGACCCGATCGAGGCCCCGGCCTTGATCAACGTCTTCTCCAGCGTCCAATTCTTCGCGAGCGCGCCCGCCACCGAGGGATGCCGGTCATTGATAAACATCACGCCGTGCCCGACGAACACATCGCTCTCCAGCGTCACGCCCGAGCAGATAAACGTGTGGCTCTGGATGCGGCAGCGCGCACCCACCGTCACGTCGCGCTGGATCTCGACAAACGCCCCGATCATGCACTCGTCGCCGATCGTGCAGCCGTACAGATTGATAAACGCATTCAGCCGGACTTCGCGCCCGAGCACGACGTCATCCGCGACGCGTTGCAGCGGTGAACTCATGTCGTGGAAACTTTCACCGCGCGACCGTGCTGCCGCAGCGATTCGATCGAGGCCTCCAGCACCCGCACCACCGCGAGGCCAAACTCCGCGCTTGCCGCCGGTTGACGCCGGCTCCTCACGCTTGCGATAAACTCGCTGTCCTGCTTGGTGAGCGGCTCCGCGAGCTTGACCTTGGGAATCGTGATCTGCCCATCGCGGAGGATCATGTGAAACTCGCCGAACGACGAGTAGTGATCCGCCGTCACGCCCTTGTCGTAGTAGCGGATCGGCTCAAGATTATTCATGTCGTCCCACACCGCCATCTTGTGATCGCCGACTATGGTGAGCTGGCGGACCTTGCGCGGATTGAGCCACGAGACGTGCGCGTGGCACACCACATTGCCCGGATAGTACAACGTGAGAAAACCGACATCCTCGATGCCCTTTTTCAACACACTGTTGCCCGTCGCCGAGACCTCCAGCGGCTGCGCGTTGAGGAGGAAATTGAAAATCGAGATGTCGTGGCTCGCGAGATCGTAGATCGCGCCCACATCCGTGCGCACGGGCCCGAGATTCGTGCGCACCGCATCCATGTAGTAGATACGCCCCATCTCGCCGCGCTCGAGGTCGGTCTTCAGGTGCAGCACCCCGGAATTGTAGAGGAAGACGTGCCCCACCATCAAAATGCGGCCCTTGGAAATCGCGAGCGCCGTGAGCTCCGCGCACTCCGCCGCCGTCGGCGCGAGCGGCTTTTCGCAGAGCACATCCTTGCCCGCGGTGAGCGCGGCCTTGACGAGGGCGAAGTGCGTATTGGTCGGCGTGGCGACGACGACAGCATCGATGTCGACGGCCTCCGTGATCTCGGCCGCGTTTTTCGTGACCGCCACCCCGCGCAAAAATTTCTGCGCCGCCGTGAGGCGCGCATCGGAAGCGTCGCACACGCGCACGACTTCGCAGCCATCGAGCTGGCTGAAATTGCGGACATGGTTGGGGCCCCATTGGCCAAACCCAATGACGCCGACGCGCACGGTTGAAGCTGGAATGCTCACGAGTGGTCAAAACTCACCGGTGCGGCCCGGGAGGTCGAGGGCGAAACCCCGGGGGGTTTTGCGTATCACAGAGTTTTTAAAGGGTGCGCAAGCGGTAGGCCCCCGTGACGGGCCCTTCCAGCGCCGCCTGGAGGTCGGCGGCGGTGAGGCGGTAGATGAGAATCGAGTAGCCCGCCGTGGCCTCGGGCTCACGCCGCTGGAGAAATTTGCAGAGTCGGGCGAAGCGCAGCAGATCGTACTCCTCGAATTTTTCCGCGGAGGGCGGCACCGCGCGAAAGCGTTGCCAGTGGGCCTCCATCGCGGGCGTCCACTGCCCGCGATAGATCGAGTAAACTTCGGCGAGGAGCGTCGCGCTCACACAATACAGCCCGGGGGAAAACTCGTACGGCGTGTGCGGCGGGCGCACGATGTAGTTGACCGCCGGGAGAAACTGGTTGGGCCGCACGCCGTAGTGCGGGGGCCAGGCATTGCCGAAGTAGCCGAGGTAAAATGGTTCCCCGGGCTGGCGGTGCGCGGAGAGCCACGTGCGCAGCGTCGGCAAATCCTGGCCCCAATCGAGCGAGCTATCCACGAAGAGGCGGTAGGCGTGGTCCGGGCCGCCCGCGAGGCGGTTAAACGAGGCCATGTAGTGCGGCCGAATCGCCATGGACGCTCCGATATGCGCCGCGAGCAGCGCCACCGCCGCGACCGCCACCACGCGATGCCGGGCCAGCGCGCCGAGCCCAATAAAGAGCGCGGGATACAGCGCGAGGATGTGGCGGTCGCCGATGTTGAGATGACTCCGCAGCGACACGAAGCCGATGACGACCGTGGTAACTAACAACGGGCAACCCCACGTGAGCGCAGCGCGACGATCCGCCGCCCCAGATTTCAACCACGCCCACAACCCGACGCCCACCGCCAGCAGCCACGCGCCGAGCACGCCGAGCGTGGATTTAAAAATAAAGAGCGCCGGGAAAAACTGCCACCAGCCCTGCTGGCTATGCTCACCGGCAAAGAAGGCGGGCCGGGAATTTTCCCCCGCGAGGACATTGCTCAGGCCGTAGAGCCACGCCTCCGGCATGAGGTGCCAGCGGAGTGCGGTTTCGATGAGGACGCCCTTGATGCCGAGGAGGGGCAGCATCTCGTCCCATCTCCAAGAGAAGCGGATCAGTTCGGGCATGCCCGGGCCGCGTGCACTGAAGCGAAAATTGAAAAACGCCCAGATCGTGAAGACCCCGGCGGCCCCTTGCAGCGTGGCGAGGCCGAAGTTGGCGGCGAAGCGGCGAGCCCGCGCGCGGAGCACAGCACCAATTCCCGACGAGGTCGCTGTCGCAGGCGCAGTCGAGTCCACGCGCAGCCAAGCATCGGCGACGAGCAGCACCGCGTAGATCGGCGCAAGGAGGAGGCCGTTGTATTTGGCGACGAGCGTGAGGCCGCTGGCGAGCCCCGCGAGCACGCCGGAGGTGACGTCGCGTTTCTGTAGGTGGCGCCAGAAAAGCCACGGCGCGAGCGCGAGGAAAAATGCCGCGCTCATATCCGAGGTCGCGAGGGCCGAGTGGGTCAAAAAATTCGGCGCGAAGACGTAGAAGCCGAGCGCGAGCAGGCCCCCGCCCACGCCGAACCGCGCCCGCGCCAGCAGGAAAATCAGCAGGCCCAGCGCGACGCCAAAGAGGGCGTTGAGCCCGCGCGCCTGCTGGAGAATGCGGTCGATGGGATTATCGAGGCTGTAGAAATAATCCCAAGCGAGCTGCCAGTACTGCGAGACCCGCCAGCGCTCCGCGTCCATCGGAAATTTGGCCTCGGCGGCGAGGCCGGGCAGCCCGTAGAGGCGCTGGGGCAGGTTGCCATTTTCGGGCTGGATGCGGAAATCCCCGAAGCGGTCAAAGGCGTAGCCCGCCGCGAGGTGGGGCAACTCGTCCGAGGTCTGGCTTTTCTCCCGCGCGGCCGAGATCGCGAGCCACCAAAACAAGCCCAGCAGCGCCGTGACCAGCCCCGCGACGGCGTACGAGCGCGGGGTGAGCCTCTTAAAAAAAGTAAAACGGTGCGGGCCGGACGGCAGCATGGGTTTGAGCTTGGACAAGGCGCGGAGGCGAAACAACGTCTTCCGCTTCCCGCGAATGAACACCGAAGAATATGCCAATATCGAGCGCCTTGAGCGCGATCATTGGTATTACGCGGGAAAGCGCCAGATGGTGCGCGAGTGGCTGGAGCGCGTCCGCCCGCCGAAGTCGGACGATGTGCTGCTCGACTGCGGCGCGGGCACGGGATTTTTCGCGCAGGAGATGGAGCGCCGCTGCCGCGTGCTCGTGCTCGATACGCACGAGGAGTCGCTGCGGCGGCTGCGGTTGAAATTTAAGTCGGAGCAGGTCCTCACGCTCGCCGCCGACGAGGTGCCGTTGCCCGCAGCCTCGGTCGACTACATCACCGCGCTCGATGTGCTCGAGCACGTGCCGGACGATGCGGCGGTCGTGGCGGGCTTTAGGCGCCTGTTGAAACCGGGCGGCCTCGCCGTCGTGACCGTACCCGTGGGCATGGAGCTGTGGAGCGACTGGGACCGCGTGCTGCAACACTACCGCCGCTACGAGCGCCGCGAGCTCTGCAATCTCTTCCGCGACGACAGCTGGGAAATCGTGCACGTCAACCACACCAACATGATCGTCTACCCCGCCGTGTGGTTGATCCGCAAATGGCGCGCGCTCAAAGAAAAAGTCGGCCTGCCCCCGCCGGCAAAGCGCTCCGAGGATCAAATCCCGCCGCCATGGATGAATAATCTATTGCGCCGCCTCTTCGTCGGCATGGCGCGCTGGCGCGTGCCGCTGCCGTTTGGCGTGAGTTTGCTGCTAGTGGCGCGGCGGAGGTGAGCTCGAGATGCGGAGGTAGGAGCCTGCTGGCAGGCGATGGGCTACGGCACATGCACTCACCTGACATCCCATCGCCTGCCAGCAGTCTCCCCCCTCCAGCGTCGTTAATCCCGTAAAATCAGATCCGCAATGACCGCGCCGCTCGCGTCGCGGAGGCGAAAAAGGGCGCCGCGCTCGGCCGGGCGGAGGGCGGCGCGGTCGTTGGTGAAGAGCACGAGGCGCGCGATGGGTGGAAGCGGGCGGTCCCAGCCAGGGCCGGGGGCGGCGCGGCTCGTGCCGTCGATGCGCAGGGGTTCGAGTTCGGCGCGGGCGTTGGCGGCGGTGAAGGTCGCGCAGAGGCGCGGGCCCTCGTACCACTCGACGCTCGCTACACTCTGGCCGACGACGGCGGCGGTGAGTTCGAGGAGCACGCGTTCCCCGGCCGCGTCGGTCGCGCGATACAGGACGCGCGCGGTGCCGAGCGGCGCGACGGCGCGGCCCTTGCGTACCCAAAATTCCTGCGAACCGGCGGCAAAGGCCGCCTCGAAGTTTTTGTAGAGGTAGTCGCGCAGCGGCCCGCGCACGGGGATGCCGGAGCTGGTGATGAGCGCGAGGACGTCACGCTCGACGATCACGCCGGCGCGCGGGCTCGCTTCGAGGCGGGCGATGATCTCGGCCTGCTGGACGGGCGTGAGGAGGTTGAACCAGTGGGTGACGTTGGCGGCGGTGGGGGCGGGGAGTCCGGTCCAGAGGTTAAAACTAAACATGCCGGGCAGGCTGAAGAGCAGGTCGCAATGCGCGGTGGCGTTCACCGACATGGCGCGGAGCTGGGCGGCTTGACCGGGCTCGAGGCGCATCGCGGCCGTGCCGGGCAGGCCGAGCGGCACGCTGTCGCGCCATTGGATCCGACCGATGAAGGCGTATGCCGCGGCAATGCCGCAGGCGGCGGCGATGGCGACAGGCGCGACGACGCGCGCGATTTTCTCGCGCAGCACGGAGACGGCCTCGGCGGCGGCGAGCGCGAGCAGCGGAGCCCAGAGAAACGTGCCCCAGCCGATCTGGCTCCCGCCCACCGGGTAGGCATGCAGGGCCTGCATCACCGCGAGCAGCGCGAGCCACGCGCGCAGCCGCGCGGCGCGGTGGGCCTCCTCGTCGGAGCCGAGCGGAATCACGAAGAGCCAGAGGTACGACAGACCGTAGCTCATCACGAGCGCGAGGGGATTGAGCGGCAGCCAGCCGAGCCACGAGGTGGCGGCGAGCGCGGCGATCAGCAGCCGGGCGGTGGCGAGGATCGGGCGGAATTGTGGGTGATGTCGCGCCGACGGTCGCGACGCCAGCAGGCAGAGCAAAAGGGAGAGGCCCGCAAAGGCCACGACGCCGAAGCGCCAGCGCACGCCAAAGGAGTACACGCCGGGATGGCGCAGCGGCCCGAGCAGCACACCCTCGAGCAGTTCATGCGGGCCCGTGCCGCGCAGCGCTGCGCAGCCGACGATGAGCGCGATTACGAGGAGGCCGCCGGCGATGCACCAGCCCCAGCCCGCGAGCGTAAACCACGCGCGCCGTGCCTCGCGCGCGGTGAGCACGATGCCCGCGGCGGCGCAGCCGATGACAATTGCAAAGGTGACGACCCATGCCTCCGGCATTAGCGAGCGCATGAGCGCCCACGGCAAGGCGACCAGCGCGAGGCCAGCGAGCCAGGGCAACCAGCGCGAAAATTTCGGCAGCGCCGTGTGCAGCAGCAGCCACGCCCCCGCGCCGGCGATGAAGAGAGCGCCGACATTGATCTTGGTCAGCACCAGCGCCGCGCCCACGAGCCCGCACGTGAGCGCGAGCCCGCGCGGATTTTCCTTCGCGATAAAATACGCGCCCGCCCACGCGCCGAGAGCGACGGCGAAGACGATGAAGCCGCCCGGGTGCATCGGCTCGGAGGTCATCTGCCAGAGCTGCGCAAACGTCGCCGCGAGCGCGAAGAGCGACCACGCCGCGGAGCGGCTGTGCCGCCACACGAGATGCCCGCAAAGGACTGCCGCCCCCAGCCAGTGAAACAGCGTGATCACGCGCCCGGCGGTATTGGTAAACTCAAAGCCGAAGAGCCGGTGCGTGAGATCGGCGGCGACGAAGAAGAACGGGCCATACTGGCTGTAAACCTTGGTGTAGAGGCCGCCGTCGCGCGAGAAATTGGCGAGCGAAAAGAGCACGTAGCCCTCGTCGTCGTAGGTGCGAAACGTCGTGAAGAGCAGCCACGCGGCGGCGACACCGAGGACGGCGGCGAGCGCGGCAAACGCGACGGGGAACGCGCGCCTCATGCGATCAGCGGCGCGGGGTCCGCGAGGCGGACGGTTTCACGATGTAGTGCGGCCGACGCTTCACCTCGTCGTAGATGCGCCCGAGATATTCGCCGAGCACGCCGATGCCGATGAGTTGGACGCCGCCGAGAAAGAGCACGAGCGTGACCAGCGTCGTGAAGCCCTGCTGCGAGTTCTCATAGCCAAACAGACGCCACAGCACGAAGAACAAGCCCGCCGCAAATCCCAGCGAGGCTACGAAAATCCCGATGTACGTCAGCATCCGCAGCGGCAGGTGCGAGAAGCTAAACACCCCGTCGAGCGCGTAGCGCACGAGCCGGCGAAAGGTCTGCTGCGGCACGCCAGCGGCGCGTTCCTGCCGATCGTAGAGCACATCCGCCGAGGGAAACCCGATCCACGCGCGCAATCCCGGGAAAAAGCGATGGCGCTCGGAGAGTTGGCCAAACGCCTCGATGGCGTGGCGGCCGATGAGGCCGAAGGTGCCGGTATTGGGCTCGATGGGAAAGTCGGACAGGCTGCCGAAGACGCGGTGAAACAGATCGAAGCCCGCGCGGCGGAAACCCGTCTCGGCGCGAGTGCGGCGCGTGGCCCGCACGATCTCCGCGCCGCCCGACCAGGCGGCGACCAACTCCGGGATGACCTCGGGTGGATCCTGCAGATCGGCGTCCATCGTGACGAGGGCGTCGACCCCGCGCTCGCTGGCGCGGGCGAGTCCGGCGGTAAGCGCGGACTGAAAACCGAAATTGCGCGACAGCTCGACCAATTCGAAACGAGGGTCGCGCGCGGCCTGCGCCCGGATGAGTTCGACCGAGGTGTCGCGGCTGCCGTCGTCGACGAGGATCGCGAGCCACGCATAGCCGCTCTGGCCGTCAAACATCGCGCCGAGGCGGGTGAAGAGCTCGGGCAGGACCTCGTGCTCATTGAAAACCGGGATCACCACGGCAATGGTCGGGAGCGGTGTCGCGGAGGCGTTCATGCTAGGCTAGGGTTGATGGCAGGGCGGCGGGTGCGGCGCAAGCGGCGAGGCGCGTCAGCGGCCGGTGGGGCGGTCCTCATTGCGATAGAGCAGAGCGGGCGGCGGGTTGTCGGGTACGATTTCCGGCGTGGTGAGATGAATCAAACGCAGGTCGATCTCGGTGGAGCGGAGGAGCGCGCGTTCGCGCGGCGTGTGCCCTTCGTATTGGTAGGGCTTGTACGCGAGCGGATGCTCGAAGCGCAGCAGGTCGGTGCCAGGCGGCGCGGGAAAGGCCCCGCGCACCGGGTAGAGAAACTGGGCGTCGATCAACGCGAGATTGGTCCGCTTCACGGGCAGCGCCACCGGCGTGTAGAGCGAGCCGGTGACGGTGAGGGCGCGCTTCGGATTGCCCCATTCGCGCAGCACGGAGATTTCCATTTCGCGCGGAAAAACCCGCCCAAAGTGCGGCGCGAGGTGCTGCGCGCCCGCGACGAGGAGCACCGCGACCGCGAGGGGCTTGAGCACTGGATTCGAGGCAAACTGCCGCGCGAGCGCCCATCCGCCGAGCAGACACAGCGCCGGCACGAACGGCTTCACCGTGCGCGCATACACGACGAAGCGCCCCAGTCCGCACGAGAGCAACACGAGCAGCGCATAAGCGACGCCCAGCGCCAGCAGCGCCGCGCGCACGCGATCCGGCAACGGCTCATCCAGCCGCCGCGCATGCACGACCGCAATGAGGACCACGACCAACAGCGCCGGCCCGATGACCCCCTCGGAATGCCAGAGATATTCCCACGGCAGCGACCACCCCTCGGCAAAGAGCCCCTGCGTGACGGTCCCGCTAAAGGCGCGCAGGGTTGCCCAATAAGTGCCCCCGCCCACCGCGAGGCCGAGACCCACCGGAAGCCCGAGCGCGACTAACACCCCGACGGCGGCCGAGCCAATCAGCCCGACCCGGCGCGCCTCCGCCCACCAGCGAAAAAAGAGCACGAGGCTGACGACCGGAACAAGGAACCAGTAGCCATTGTAGAGATGGTAACACGCGCCCGTGAGCAATCCGGCGCAGGCCGCGCGAAGGAGTGTGGGCCGCCCGAAAGCGACCACGAGCGCCGCGAGCGCGGCGCTGAGCGCGCAATCATAGGGCAGCAAGTGACGCGCGTGGTAAAACGCCGCATTGGCCGTGGCCATGAGCAGGAGCGCCCACGTGGCCTCCTCTGCGATGGCCCCGGCGCGCCGGGCGAGCCGATAGAGGAGAAAGAGATTGAGCGTCGAAAAAAGGGAAAGGACCGCCGCCCCGAGGCCAATGGTAAACCCGGCGTTTTCGGGTCGGCTCCAGTCCCCGAAGTCCGTGAAGCGCGCGAGCCCATGCTGGGCCGCGCTAACGACCGCGCCGACCCACGGGAAAAGCGTGTGCTCGGGCTGGGCCGCGACGGCGAGCGCCGTGGAGACCTTGCCCTGCGTGACGTCGCGATAGAGCTCGATGCCGCGGTCATAGCGGCCCTCGTCACCGAAGAAATACTGCCCACCCTGCAGCGCGAGCACGACGCGGAGGACGAGGGAGATCAGCAAAATCGCGGCAGGGTAGAAGCGCGTCACGGGGTAAATAGCGAGGCGGGTTAGCGGCGGTCGAAGCCATCGGCGAACTCCGCGCGCGTCATGAAAAACTCCACCGGCGGGTACTCCGGGACGGACGCGGGCTGCGCGAGGGCGAGAAGCTGGATGGACGGCGGATGCTCGCGAAACAGCCGCCGCTCGCGCGGAGTGTGCCCTTCGTAGTGATAAGCCTTCAGCGCATACGGATGCCGCCACTCCGCGAGCACGCGCCCGGCCGGTGGCGCGACGTAGGCCCGCAGTGGATACAGCGAAAGCGGATTGACCATCGCGAGGTCGGGCCGCGTGGTGAGCGGCCACGTGGCATCGGGGGCGATGCCGCTAAACGTTGACGTGAACTTCGGCACGCCCTCGCTCGACCAGACGGTGACCTTGGCCTCCTCGGGAAAGGTCACTTGGAAGTGCGGCAGGATATTGATGACCGCTAGGCCGACGATCCCAGCGAGGGCCGCAGGCCGCCAGCGCGGGCGATTTTGCAGCAGGCGCTCGAGCGCCCACGCGCCCGCGAGACAGAAGAAAAATGTCATCGGGCGCACCGTGCGGCCATAGACGACGAACTTGTGCAGCACCGTGGAGCACACTGCGAGGAGCAGGTAGATCACAGCCGCGAGGCCCAGCCACAGCCGCGCGCGGTGGGCGGACCGGTCGCCGCGCGCGAAAAGCGCCGGCGCGGCGCCGAGCACCACGAGCAGCACGGCCACCCCGAGCGCGCCCTCGGTCTGCCAGAGGAATTCCCCCGGCAGCGACCACCCCTCGGCAAAGAGCCCTTGCGTCACCGTCCCGCTGAAGCGGGCGAGCGCCCGCCAGAAATCCGCCCCGGCACGCACCGCACCCGGCAGGAGCACGAGGCCGAGGGCGAGCACCCCGCCGAGCGCCCCCAGCGCGCCCGAGCGCAGCCGCTCACGCCACGCGGCCGGCCGCGCCAGCAGCGCCAGCCCGATCACCGGCGCGAGAAACCAGTAACCCGCGTAGAGCGCGACACACAGCCCGGCACAAACCCCGGCCAGGAGACAACGCATCGGGCCCGGCGCTCCCGCCGCGAGCAGCAGCCCACCGAGCGCGGCCGTGAGCGCGCAATCGTAGGGCAGCAGATGGCGCGCATAAAAAAAGAGCGAGCCCGAGACCGCCGCGAGGAGGGCCGCGAGATCGGCCTCGTTTTTCACCGCGCCGTAGGCGAGCGCGATGCGGTGCACGAGCCAGACATTGGCCACCGAGAAGAGACAGAGCACACTGGCGATCATCGGCGCGGAGGCGCGGATCTCGGCGGCCTTGGACCAGTCACCCGTGCCGGTTAAGATCGCGAGCCCGTGCGCGAAGGGGCCGACGAGAATTCCAACGAGCGGAAACGCCGCGTGTTGCGCCGTGGTCAACGCTTGGGCGGCGAGTTCCCACTGGCCGTGCAGAAGACTGCGGTAGAGCAAAATGCCGCGGAGGAAGCGGCTCTCGTCGGGGAAGAAATACTGTCCGCCGTGCAGGGCGAGCGAGACCCTCAGCACCAGGGCGAGGAGGAGCACGCAGCCGAGAAAATAGCGGGACATGCGGCGCGAGAATGCGCGCGCGGAGGGGCGGGGCGAGCCTAAGTGAGGGCGGGCATTACGCCCGGTCACGGTTGCGGGCCGGTGTACCGAGTGAGAGCGGGAGCGGCGGGGGGGTGTGAAGAAAGGGGCGGAGCGAAGTTTTATGAATTTTTAGCCTATGCAACCCGTACAGCCAATCGCGCCAACGGGGCGGATGACCGCGTTGGGTCACAGGGGCGCGAATGGTGCGATTGTCGCGATTCGTTCTACCATTATAAGAGAGAACGAAAGCGCGCCAGCAGCCCGCGCTCCCCCCCAGAGGCGACGTTGGCGAGTTAATGGCGGGAGGTTAAATTAAAATGGCGGAGCGTTAAGTGGAAGCGGTTTGCGGATAAGTCGGGGCGCAAAGCCTCTCCCACCGCTCCGCTGGAGGAGTTCTCTGATCGACACGAAAAAGGGCGGACTGAATGTCCGCCCTACGTTGTCAGCTCAGGTTGGGCTGAGTCTTGGCGCTGGGTGACTCTGTCTACTCGGTCCGCGGCGCCGCTCGTGTGCGCTTCGCGCGCGAACTCAGCGCAGGAAGTTGTACTTGAAGATCGCCCAGAGGGCGCGGAAGCCGTCGCGCCAGCCGATCTTTTTGCCCTCCTCGTAGGTGCGGCCGTAGTAGCTGATGCCGACTTCGTAGATGACCACGCGCATCTTGGCGACCTTGGCGGTGATCTCTGGCTCGAAGCCGAAGCGGTTTTCCTCGATGGCGATTTTCTGGATGATCTCGCGGCGGAAGACTTTGTAGCAGGTCTCCATGTCGGTGAGATTGAGGTTGGTCGCCATGTTGGAGAGCAGCGTGAGGAACTTGTTGCCGACCATGTGCCAGAAATAGACCACGCGGTGGGCGTCGCCGCCGGAGAAGCGCGAGCCAAAGACGACGTCGGCCTTGCCCTCGATGATGGGCTTCAGGAGGCGCGGGTACTCGTTGGGGTCGTATTCGAGATCGGCGTCCTGGATGATCACCGCGTCACCGGTGGCGGCGGCGATGCCGGTGCGGAGCGCGGCGCCTTTGCCCTGATTCACCTCGTGGTAGATGATCTTGGCGACGAGCGGGGCGATCTCGGAGCGGAGGATATCGCGCGTGCCGTCGCGCGAGCAGTCGTCGACGATGATGATCTCCATGTCTGCCACCGGGGCCGCGCGGACGCGGTCGACGATGGTGCGAATGGTCTTCGTCTCGTTATAGCAGGGAATGACGATGGAGAGTTTCATGCGGGACGCAGCACGCACGCTAGGCAGCGAGGTAACCGGGGGAAGCCTATTTAATCGGACGGGCCGGGGGGCGGAACGTTGACCGCTGCCGGGCGGGAGGCATGGTGGCCCGATGCCAGACTCGTCGCAACCCGGGCGCTCCACGCCGCCGTCGTCGTTCGAATGAAAGAACGGCTGCGGCAATGGGCGGGCGTCGAGGGGGCGAGGATCCTGGCCAATGCGGGCTGGCTCTACCTCGACCAGATCATCCGGCTGGGGGTGGCGCTGATCGTCTTCAGTCTCGTGGTGCGAAGCCTCGGGGCGGAGCAGTACGGCGTGTTGAGCTACGCCATCGCCTTTCCCGGCATATTCATGCCGCTGGTGATGCTGGGGCTCGACTACGTGGTGGTGCGCGACTTCGTGCAATACCCGGCGGAGCGGGAAAAGATTTTCGGGACGACCTTCGTCTTGAAAACCGCCAGTGCGCTGCTGGCGTTTCTCGGGGCGAGTGCGGTGGCGCTCTGGGCGCCACTCGATGCGCCTAACCGCACGCTGCTGCTCGTGAGCACGGCGAGCTTGCTGATTCAGCCGCTGGTCACGATCGACTTTTATTTCCAGAGCCAGGTCGCCGCCAAGTACTCCTCGCTCGCGCGCATCGCGACCGCGCTCACGGCCAATCTTGTGCGCGCCTGGATGGCGCTCACGGGCGCGCCGGTGCAGTGGTTTGTGTGGCTCTTCACCGCGGAGGCGTTCGTGTACGCACTGAGCCTCGTGATCGCGCGGCGCGCGGCGCGCATCGCGTGGGTGCATCCGTGGCTGAGCTTCGACCGCGCGGTGATGCGGCGACTCTGGCGGCAGGCGTGGCCGCTGTTTCTGGCGGACATCGCGATGATCGGTTTTCTGAAATTCGACCAAATATTGCTGAGCGGCTTTGCGGGACTCGCCGAACTCGGCCGTTACGCGGCGGCCTACCGGTTGGCGGACAACGCGGAATTCTTCGCACTGGCGCTGGTGAACTCCTACTTCCCCAAGATCATCCAACTGCACCAGACTTCGACCGAGGCGATGATGGCGGGCCTGCGGAAGTTTTGGAAACGCATCACCTGGTTCGTCGTGGTGGTGGCGGTGGCCACGACCTTCCTCGGACCGCTGGTGGCAAACGTGATCTTCGGCCCGAAGTTCGGCCCGATTTGGCCGGTGCTGGCCGTGCTGGTGTGGGCCAATGTGTTCGTCACGCAGATCGCGGTGCGCGGAAAGTGGTTTCTCGCGGAGGGGTTGCAGAAGTACTCGCTCGTCTTTTTCGTGATCGGCGCGGCGGTCCACCTCTCGCTGTTGCCGCTGCTCGCGCCGCGGTGGGGGGCGCTGGGGGCGGCGGTATCGTTTTGCACCGCACAGGTCGTGATGGCGGTGGTGGCGCCGGCGTTTTTCGCCCGCACGCGGCCGGCGGCGGTTTTGGCATTGCGGAGTTTTCTGCCCCGGGGAGATTAGAGCGGATGTCCCAAGACTCCTACCAGGGAAAGTCGGCCTACCGCGGAGCGATTGCTTCCCGCTATGATGAGGACCGCACGGTGGAGCCGATCTGGGCGGTGGAGCAGGACTATGTGGGGCGCTGGATCGCCACGCTGTCGCCGGGAAAAACCGTGCTCGATATTCCGGCCGGTACCGGGCGCTTCGTCGATCTCTGCCGGCAGCGCGGCCTGAAGGTGTATGCCTTCGATGTGTCGGCCGATATGGTCACGGAAATTCATCGTCGCCACCCGGCGGCGAGCAGTGAGGTCCACGTTGCGGTGGGCGATGCGGAGAAGCTTGCGCTGCCCGACGACGCGGTGGACTACGTGCTGAGCTGGCGATTTTTTCACCTTATCCCTGCTCCGGTGGTGACGCGGGTGTTGCGGGAGTTTCATCGCGTATGTCGCGGTACGGTGGTGGTGCAGGTGTTTGCGGTGCGGCCGTCATTTTGGGGTCGCGTGGTCGGCGGGCTGCGGCGGCGCTTGGGCTGGGGCGATCCGGGCTCGAATGCAAAATCAGCCGTGGTGTCGGTTCCGGCTGGAGCGGCGAACCCTGCCACCACCGCAGCACCGGCGCCCGGGACGCCGTGGGATCACATCGAGAATTTTTCGCACACCGAGTCGCAACTGCGCCAGCAGTTCAAAGACGCGAACTTCGTGGTCGAGCGGGCCGAGACCATCGATGTCCAGTACGGCCTGCCCAACCGCGTGTACTTTCTTCGTCGGGCGGGGGCCGGCCCGGGGCGGGCATGAACCCGAGGCTGCAGGCGGCCGTGTTTCGCTGGCTGGCCAAGCCGACCGTCGTACCCATCGCGGAGTGCGTGCACTACTGCGCTTTTCGCTACGGCTGCGGCGATGTGAACCCGTATGAGAACTACGCGCTCGCGCTCGCGCGCGGCGAGCCGCTGGCGCAGGCGCGCGCGCGCTTCCTCGATTTTCTGCGCCACTATCGGCCGCTGGACTTCGGCGCGGCATTGGGCGTGGAGCTGAGCCGCGCGCACGGGCTGTGGCAATTTCCGTGGGAGCCGGGCGGGACCACCTCGCCCGCCGGGCGGGCGGGGTGGGTCGACGATCCGGACGACGCGACGGATATCATCACCCATTTTTCGGAAAAGGGCATTTTGCGCTTTCGGCTCGAGCAGGAGTATTTCTGGGCGGAGCGGCTTTTTTATTCCATGCGCCGCCGGGGCTTTCAGATGAGCCCCACCGACCGACCCATCGAGGCCTGCACGCTCATCGCCGCCGATGGGGCCAGGCGCTATCTCATCATCGACGGTAATCATCGCATCAGCGCCCTCGTCGCGGCGGGCGAGAAAAACGTCACTGTGCGCGCGACGTCGCTCGTCAGCGTGCGCGAGGCCGCGCTGGCCGACTGGCCCCGGGTGCGCGACGGCACCTATTCGCCGGAAGATGCCCGGCGGGTCTTTCGCGCGTATTTCACCGGTAACCACCAGACCCGCACCACGGAGATTCCCGCGCCGGTGGTGGAGATCACGCCGACGGCTCAAGGATGAACGCCGTCGCAAAAAAAATCACGCGCGCCCCTGCGGTCCTGGCCGTGCGCCGAGCCTGGCAGCGGCTGTTTGGCTGGCGCTGGTTTCAGGGCGACTATGCGACTTGGGCGGAGGCACGCGCGGCGGCGCCCGGCTACGATGATGCCGCCGTGTTGGAGCGCGTGCGCGAGGCCGGGCGAGCGGTGAAGGAAGGCCGGGCGGCGTGGGATCGCGACGGCGCGACTTTTACCGAGCCGGCCGTGCACGCGCCGCTGCTCGCCGTGCTCCGCCAGGTCGCCGCGGAAAACAATGGGCGATTAGACGTGGTGGACTTCGGTGGCGGGCTCGGCGGCACCTGGCGGCAGCATCGAGCGGCGTTGTCGGATGTGGCCGTGCGCTGGTGTATCGTGGAGCAACCGCATTTCGTGGCGGCGGGAGTGGCGGAGTTTACCGGAGACGGGCTGACCTTCGCGTCCACGCTTGCGGAAGCGAGTGCGCGCATCGCGCCGACGGTGATTTTGTTTTCGAGTGTACTCCAGTATCTCGAGCGACCGAAAGACGTGCTGGCCGAGGCCGTGCGCCTGCCGGTGAAACATATCGTGATCGACCGCCTGCCGCTGTGGTCGGGCGGGCGGGATTGGTTGACCGTGCAGCGCACGCCACCGGCGCTGGGTGGCGGCGGCTATCCCGCGTGGGTGTTTGACCGGAAAAGCGTGCTGGCTCCGCTGCAGGGTGATTTCGCCCTCGCGGGCGAGTGGCCGGGCTTTGACTCGGTCGACTCGCGCATGATCTATCACGGCCTCCACTTCACGCGAAAGGAAACCGCATGAGCGCGACGCCCAAGACCGGCTTGCGCGGGTGGCGCTGGAAGCAGGAATTCGAGCCGGGTCGCCTTGGCTGGCTGATCAACCCGTTTTATTTTGCGCGGCTGGGCCTGTTGCGCGGGTTGAAGGAATTCTTTCCGCAGTTGCGCGGCGACGTCCTCGATGTCGGGTGCGGGAGCAAGCCCTACCGCGCCTTCATCCCGGCGACGAGTTACGTGGGAATGGAGTACGACACGCCGCGCACGCGCGCGAGCTTCGCCGCCGATGTGTACTACGATGGGCGCACGTTCCCTTTTGAAGCGGAGCGCTTCGACGCGGTGCTTTGCTCGCAGGTGTTCGAGCACGTCTTTACGCCGGAGGAATTCCTGCGCGAGATCGCGCGCGTCCTGCGGCCGGGGGGCCGACTCGTGCTGACGGTGCCCTTTGTCTGGGACGAACACGAGCAACCACACGATTTCGCGCGCTACTCCTCCTTCGCGCTGGAGGCGCTGCTGGAGCGCTCGGGCTTCGTGGTCGAGGGGCGCCGCAAGAGCACGCCCGACAGCCGGGTGTTGTTCCAATTACTTAACGCCTACATCTATAAAATCACCCGCACGCCCAGCCGCGCGCTCAACTGGCTGGCGATGCTGCTGCTCATGGCGCCGGTGAACCTCGCGGGCATCATTTTCGGCGCGCTGCTGCCGGCCAATCCCGACCTCTATCTCGACAACATCGTGCTGGCGCGAAAACGGACGCCGATCGAGCGATGAATTTTTTCTGTACGTATTGTGATCAAGGCTACGCCGCGCGCTTGATCTGCCTCTATGAGTCGCTGGTCGCGCAAGGGGAGGCGTTTCGCTTGTACGTGCTGTGTTTCGACGCCAAGACCGAGGCCGTGGTCCAATCGGTAGGCCGACCCGATCTCGTGGCGATTCCGCTGGCCGAGGTACTGCGGGCCGATTCCGCGTTTGCCGCGGTACGCGAGCAGCGGACGCCGGTGGAGTTTTTCTTCACAGCTACGCCTGTCCTGGTGCGTCATTGTTTCAATCGCGAGCCGGCGGCGAAGCGGATGACTTATCTCGACGCCGATCTATTTTTCTTCGGCCCGGCGTCGCTCGTGTTTGCCGAGCAGGGTGACGCCTCGGTGGGGCTCGTGCCGCATCGTTTTCCGGCGCGACTGGCCGAGCGTTTGGTTTACGGGACATATAATGTCGCGTGGGTTTCATTCCGCCGTGATCGCGACGGGTTGGCTGCGCTCGAGTGGTGGCGGGAGCGATGTCTCGAATGGTGCCACGACCGTTTGGATCAGGGGCGCTTCGCGGACCAAGGTTACCTCGACGAATTTCCGCGGCGCTTCGGCGGAGTCCGCGCACTCGATCATCCCGGCATCAATGCCGCGCCGTGGAATGTCGCGGATGCCCGTTTGATTGAGCGCGAGGGCCGGCTCCTGATCGAGGAGCGCCCACTGGTGTTTTATCATTTCCAAGGCATCCGCGAGCTGATGCCCGACTGGTTTGATCCCGGGCTCACGGGTTACGGTACGGTCTTGTCGGATGAGTTAGCTCGCTTCGTCTATCGACCTTACTTGGCGAAACTGGTGGCGACGCAGCGCCGCCTCGAGCGAGACTTTGGGCTCGTGCGACGACTGGGCTTCGATCGCTTGAAGTCCGGCGCGACGTGGTCAGAGCGCTGGGAACGCGTGAGAAACCGCTGGCTGGCACCCTACTACCGGCGCTGGCGCGGGCGGTTGATTCATGGCCCGCGCGAGTGAGGCGGCAGGTCCGCTCTTGAAGCAGAGGCGACGACCGGTAGCGTGCGGCGTGGTTACGTTTTCAACCGAGTCGCTCCAATTGCTGGTCGTCACCCCGACGCTCGGGCAATCGCCGTGGCTGGAGGAAACGGTCGCGAGCGTGGCGGCGCTGCCGTTTCCCTGCGCTCACGTGCTGGTCGCCCCGGCGGGTGCGGTCGCGGCCTTAGCGGCGCGGTTCCCTCGTGTGCGCGTCGTCCCGGAGCCCGGCGGCGGCATGTATGCCGCGATCAATGCCGGGCTCGCGGCGGTGCAGGGCTGGCGCGCTTTCACCTACATTAACGACGACGACCTCCTGCTGCCGCGCCTCGCTGAAGTGATGGCGCTGGCGCGGACCAGCGACGCGCGTGTCGTGTATGGCGGCGTGCGGCTGATCAACACCGAGGGCCGCCGCATCGGCGCGATTCCGATCTCGCCCGTGCCCTCGCTCAACCGCCTGCTCTACGCGCAGCGCACGGAGCCCGTGTTTCAACATGGCACGATCGCCACGCGCGCGGTCGTCGAGCGGCTGGGGGCCTTCGACACGACATTGAAATTCTGCGGCGACTCCGAATTTCTCGCGCGCGCCTGCGTGGCGGGCGTGCCCTTTGTGTGCGCGACCAAGCGCGATGTCGCGGCGTTTCGCCTGCGCGCTGGGCAGCTCACCAAGAATCTCCCGGCCATGCTCGCCGAGCACCACATCGTCTACAACAAGCACAAGCTCCCGACGGATCGCGTTACGCTGCGCCATCGCTGGGCGCGGCTGATCTTTCGCCTCGCGAATCTCCCCGTCTACGGCGAACGCATCGCGCGCCACGGCTTCATCACGTTTGGTGAGCAACTGGCCAAGGGCCAGTAGCGCCCCGCTTCAATCGTAGCTGGAAGATTTGAACAGCGCGCTGTCGGCCCGTGCAAAGGCGAGGTCCATCTGCCATAGCACCCCGTCTCCCGGCCGGCGTATGGGATCCGCCAGATCGCAGCAGCGGAAGCCACGCGATTCCAGCCACGCGCACAACTCGTGGAACCGCAGGCTGCCGGGGGCCAAGGTGAAATTGTAAGCCTCGATGACCAGGAGATCGGCCTGCGCGAGGACGGCCGTGGCCCCCTCCAGAATCGGGATTTCGTGGCCATGCGTATCGAGCTTCACCCCAAACGGCCCGCTGAGTCCTCGCGCCGTGACCGCCCCGTCGAGCGTCTCGACGGGAACGCTGCGCGTATGGAGCGCGCCGGCCGCCGCGACCCCGCTGCCGTCGAGGTCCGCATCGATGGAGAAATTCACCCGGCCTGGCGCGCGCCCGGCCGCCGCCGCGACATGGTCAAACCCGTGGGTGCGTTTCAATTCCGCGAGCGCCGCCTGCCGCTCGGCCAGCGGCTCGAAGAGCAAAAATTGCGACGAGGGAAAATATCGGTGCGCCCGCCGCGACCACACGCCGTCCGAAGCGCCGACATCGATCCATGTTTTGATCGTGAGACCCCGGCTTGCCGCCCGTGCCAGGAGCCCATCCATGTCGAAGACCTGCCGCGTGCGGGCGAGATGCAACCCAAGCGGGGCGAGCAGGCGGTTGGCGAAGCGCTGGGTGCGCTGGGGGAGGCTTTCGGCCATGGGTTAGCGTTTCGGGAGACGGATGAATTGCTTGCGCACGAAACGCACGACCGAGAGCACATCCCACAGCAGGCACCGCCCAAAGGAATAGTAGCGATGCCGGATCGTGATCTCCTCGCGATAGCCGCGCCACCGCCCCAAGTCGCTCAGGCCGCCGGTGCCGCATGCCGTGACGCGGAGCGGGATCGGTTTGAAGCGCACGCGATTTTTCCAAAGCCGCACGTTGAACTCGTAATCGGCCATGATCGCAAACGAGAGGTCAAACGCGTCGTTTTCCAGAAACAGCGAACGCCGGTAAAATGTCCCTTGATGATGCACGAAATTACGCGCCACGGGATTCGCCCCCGAGCGCAGTTTGTAGATGCGTCCGTCGTCGTAGGCAATTTCGCCGACCGCAGCGCCGGCCTCGGTCTTCTTCATCCAGTTGACCGCTTCGCTCAACACCATGTCGCCGACGAGGCGGTCGTCCGCGCCGAGAAAGATCACCCATTCGCCCGTGGCGCGCGCGATACCTTTGTTCATCGCATCGTAGATTCCCGTATCCGGCTCGGAAATGAGCGTGGTGAGGCGGCCGCGCTGCGACTCGAGCCATTCGCGGGACCCATCGGTGGAGCCGCCATCGACGACGATGATTTCCGGGTCGACGTGCAACTGCTCCCACACGCTGCCGAGCGCGGCCTGCAGGCGAGGACCCGGATTTTTGCACACGAGAATGACGCTGAGAGGCGGCGCGGCGGACATTGCGTTCGTCAGCAGCATCGCGCAGCGTCCGCGAGTGTCCATGCCGGAGTTTTCGCCGCCCTCCCTGCTGTCTGTCATCATCGTCGCCTACAAATCTCGCGATGAGATCGGCCCCTGCCTGCGGTCGATCCCGCGCGATCTCGCAGTCGGCACCGGCCCGCGCGGCGCCGTGGAGAGCGTCGTCGTGGATAACTCGGCCGGCAGTCCCGACAGCATCGGCGAGCTCGTGCGGCGCGACTTTCCTTGGGTGCGCTACATCGCGGCGGAGAAAAACCTCGGCTTCGGTCGGGCCAACAATCTCGGCTACGCGCGTTCGCGTGGGCAGTACGTGCTATTCCTCAATCCCGACACCGTGTGCAACGAAGCCGCACTGACCCATTGCATCGCGCGGCTCGAAGAGGATGTGGAGATCGGCCTCGTCTCGCCGAAGCTCGTGACCGCCGACGGCTCGATGGACCTCGCGTGCCGTCGTAGCATCCCGACGCTGTGGGATGGCTTCTGCCGCGCGAGTGGACTCGCCGGCGCCTTTCCGCGCAGTCCGCTGTTTGCCGGTTACAATCTCACCTTCCTGCCCGAGGAAGAAAGCTACGACGTCGGCGCGATCAATGGCGCCTTCATGATGGGCGCGCGCTGGCTGTTCGCCGAGGAGGTAGCCGAGGACGGTGCCGTGTTTGACGAACGATTCTTCATGTATGGGGACGACCTCGACCTCTGCATCCGGGTCAACGAGGCGGGCTTTCGTGTGATCTACGATGGCCGCGTGCAGATCACGCACCTGAAAGGCACGAGCGTGGCCAAGGATTTCGATGCGATGTCTCGCGCGATCTTCGACGCCAATCGCGAGGTCTACCTCAAGCACTTCGTCCCGCGCGGGAAATGGTGGGCCGGCCTGGTGCGTTTGAAGTACGCCCTCGCCTTCGGGCTCTGGAAAGCCGTGGCACTCACGCGCGCCAGACTACGCGGCCATCGCCGAGTGCGACCGCTATGAACGTGAGCACGAGTGAAGCGGTGCCGCGAGGACGGGCAGGAAGTTTGAAATGGTGTCTGGCGGTGGGTGTGGCCGTGCTGCTCGCCCAGCTCTTTCTCATCTCGCGGGCCGGCACGGATATTCCATTTCAAGATCAATGGGACGTCGAGGGCCGCACGCTGTATCCGACTTGGCAGGACGGCTCGTGGCGCGCGGAATATTTCTTTCAGGCCCACAATGAGCACCGCATCCTCTGGACGAAGCTACTCGATGTGGCGCTGCTTCAACTCAACGGGCAATGGGACCCTCTGGTGCAGATGACCGCGAGTGCCTTCATCCGCGCCGCCGCCGCGGCGGCTCTTGCTTGGCTCTTGATGCAGAGCACCGGGACCGCCGTGAGGGCGCGCGGCTGGATCGCGCTCGCGGTCGTGGTGGCGTTTTTGCCGCACCTCGGTTGGCACAACGTTCTCTGGGGCTTTCAGTCCCAAGTTTACTTCTCACTGCTTTTCTCGCTGGTGGCGCTGGGGTGCCTCGGCCAACGCGAACCGAGCCTCCGTCAGCAAATCATTGGGCTGCTTGCGGGCTTCGCCGGATTGTTGGCAATGGCTTCAGCGGCGCTCGTGCCGGTGGCATTGCTGGGATTAGTGGCTTTACGAGCGATTGAGCGGCGGCGCTGGGAAGCGGCGCGGTGGCGAGAGCTTTGGCCGGCTCTGCTGCTGCTCATGACGGCGCTCGCCTTGCGCACCGATGTGCCGGAGCACGCCGGTTTGCGAGCTGGGTCACCGGCTCAATTCGGCGAAGCATGGCTGCGCGCGCTGGCGTGGCCACATACGTGGATGCCCGTGGCGGCTCTGGCGCTAAACGTCCCACTGCTGACCTGCGTGGTCGGACGAGTTACGGGCCGGCGTCGGCCAGCAGCGAGCGAAGATCTGATCGTACTGATTGGAGGCTGGTCGGTCGCGATGGCCGCCGCGATGGCGTGGTCGCGCGGCGGGAGCGGGGAGTTTGCCGGGGCCATTCCATCGCGCTATATGGATTTTCTCGTGCTACTGCCCGTCGTCAATGGGTGGTGCGCGGTGCAGCTCGTGCGCGAGACCGCGCCGCCTCGTGCGCGTCTCGCGCGTTTCGTCGGCGTGGCGTGGGGCGTATTTTTGCTGGCCGGATGGCTGGGCCTCTCGACGCAAATGATGCAGCGGATCATCTTGCCCCGCATGCGTGATCGCGATGCGCCGGTGCGCCTCGCCGTGGCATTCCAGCAGAGCGGTGATCCGGCCGTATTTACGGGGCAGCCGGCGCTGCTCGTCCCGCATCCCAACGCGGGGTCGGTACGCGTAGTCTTAAACGATCCTCGGATGGCGGGGTTACTGCCGCCGTCCTTTCAACCAGACAAGCCATCGGGCCCGCTGTCCCGTGCGGTGCGCGTTATTTTAGATCGGCAATAACCGACGCTTGCTCGGTGGCTTCAGCCGCGCGATCACGCAGCGGGTTGCGGCACGTCCGGCGACTGCCTCCGGCGCGGCCAGCTAAGTACGATCACAAAAGTGGCGAAGGCGAAGATCGTGAGCGTGCGGCCATGGGCGATCACCCATGGTGGCGGCTCCCCGGCATTGCCCGGGTGATCGATGAAAAAGGCCTTGGGAAGGACGGGACGAAGCACCGGGTCATCGAGAATCCGCTGCACGACTTGGGGATTCGGGTGCGGTCCGGGGTAGAGGGGATCGCGCGTGAAAACCGTGGCGTCTCTCGTGCGCAGATAGGTGCGCACTTGGTCGAGGCTCGCGGTGTCTTGGAGGCGCTTGTACTGAAGATTCAGTGTGAGGTTGGTGCCGGTCAGATCGATCAGGCCAAAGATTCCCGCGGCCGCCCACGCGCAGGCCAGCAAACGTCCGGGCCGCTCCAGCACGACGGCGAGTCGGAGCGCCGCGTAGAGTTGCGCGGCGGTGCCGAGCAGGAGCGGGTCTTGATAACGGGAGAGCGGACGTAGATCCATCAAGCCGGCGGCCCGGTTATGGGCGACCGCGGCGGCTTGCAGGGCAGAGAAGACGGCCAGTGCGATCGCGCAGCGATCCGTGGCTGTGAGCGGAGTCCGGCGACGCCAAATGACGATGAGCAGCACGACGAGCGGCAGTTGCATGAGCAGCCACAGCAAGGTCGAATTGACGTGCGGCCAACTGAGACAGCGCACGAATACCCCGTAGAATTGAGAAAGATTCTGCGCGTGAAAGGCGCGCTGACCCGGAGGCTCCCTAAACCCCAGTAGGCCAAACGCGCTGATGCCGATGATCAATCCGAGGGCGAGCCAGTAGCCGGCCGAGCGCCGAGGTTGTGACGGAAAGGCCAGCATCACCGCAGCGGCGGCGAGCGCGGCGAGCACACCCGAAGCCAGGGAGTAGAGGGCGAGCAGGGCGGCCGCGAAACCGCACCACCAGCCCAGGCTCCATTGACGAGCGAGCGTGAGGCCGGCGAGCGCCGCGACGGCCAGCATACTCGCGAAGTAGACCTGCGATTGGATGCCAAGCAGCGCGTTTTGCCAGCCGCTGGTTGCACAAAATATGAGCGCAACCCCGACCGCGAAGCCGGTGCGCGCGCGCGGTGCGAGGGCGGGCCAAAAGATCGCGGTGAGGCCCGCCGCCGTCGCGGCATGGAGCACGGCATTGAGGACGATCTGCGCCCACGGTGCCCAGCGCCCATAGAGGATAAAAAAGCCGAGGTCGACCAGCCGGGTCAGTAGCAGGCGATGCTCATTGTGCGGTTGAAACAGATCGGTGATGCGCAGCGTGCCATTCAGCCACGGGCGATACAGGCCGTCCGCCTCGAGATCCCATTCATCCCAAAAGGGCAGCGCCGATCCCCAGACCTGCGCGAGCCACGCGCGGCAGGCGAAGACGAGCGCGGCCAGCGCCGCGCACACCACGAGGCACTGCGTGCGCCGCGGGGCAATCGCAGTAGGAGGCGTGGGCGAGTCAGTAGGCATTCGTGCCGCGCCAGCGGGCAAAGGTCAGTAAGAGGATCTGCACATCGAGCCACACCGACCAGTTTTCGATATAATAAATATCGTGCTGCGCGCGGGCGGCGAGGTCGCTTTCACCGCGGAGGCCGTTGACCTGCGCCCAGCCCGTCATGCCGGGCTTCACGACATGGCGCGGCATGTAGTGCGGGATGGCGTGGGCGAGATGCTCGACGTGATGAGGACGCTCCGGGCGGGGGCCGACGAGGCTCATGTCGCCGCAAAGCACATTCCAATACTGCGGGAGCTCATCGAGATTCCAGCGCCGCATGAGGGCCCCGATGCGCAGGAGCCGCGGGTCGTCGCGCGCGGTGCTCTGGCGGGCGGAGTCGGTGGCCGCCGCATCGGGTGTCATGCTGCGGAGTTTGAAAAGGGTGAAGGAGCGGTGGTCGGCGCCGACGCGAACTTGCCGGAAAAATACCGGCCCGCCGGGCGACTCGCGTTTGATCAGCGCGGCCAGCACGGCGATGAACGGCGCGGAAATCACGAGTCCGAAGGTCGCGCCGACGAGATCGATCGTGCGCTTGAGCGCACGGTTGAGCAGGCGGTTGATGGCGAGCTCCTCGACGCCCAACACGGGCACGCGACCGATCGTTTGGAGGCGCAGTCCGCTGAGAAAAATATCAAAGGCCCCTGGCACGATCTTCCACTCCACGTAGGCGCGCTCGCAGGTTTCGACGATGCGCTGGAGTTCGTCGCGCGGGAGATCGAGGCGCGTAATGATGAGGAGATCTATGGATTCGCGCTTAAAGATCGCCGGGAGTTCGCCGACGCTGCCGAGGTCGGCCGGGCGGCCGGCGACGTTGGCAAACGCGGAGGTGTCTCCGCCGAGGGTCACGACCCCCGCGAGGGAAAACGGATGCGCCGGATCGCGGATGATCTCGGCGGCGAGCGCATGCGCGTCGTCATTCCAGCCGAGCAGCACCGCACGGCGGCGCAAGCGGGCGAGGAGGGAAGTGCGGGTGACAATCGCATACGCCAGCGAACGCCACAGCGACAGCAGCGCGATCACGCACACAAACGCGATGACCACAAAGAGCCGCGAAATCGGCGGATCGAATTTCAGCACGAGCGACACCCCGAGGTACGCGACCAGCCAGAAGGCCGCGCCTTTCAGGATCGCATTGAGCGAGAGGTAGCGGCGCAGCAATAGCCTGGAATCGTAGAGACCGAATTGTGCAAAGGCGGCGAGCAGCAGCGCGACACCCACCAGCAGCAGCGGCAGGTAGCGCGGAAACGTCGCATCCGGCACCGGGATGAAAAACCCCGTGCCGCTCTCGGGTGCGAGCGGTGAGGCGTACCGAATCCAATAGCCGAGCGCGAGGCCGGCAAACGTGACGAGGGTATCGCCGCCGAGCAAGACGAGCGGGACCATCGTTTCGCGAAGAGAGTTGGAAGTGGAGCGGGGCGACACGCGGAAAGGACAGCGGCAGATTTACGGGTTGCGCGCGGGCGCGTCGAGGAGTTCGAGCAGCAGAGGCGTGGGCAGCCAGCCCTTGGGCGGCAGGCCCGGTGGCGGCGTGGCCGGCTCGCGCACATCGTAGAGATCGGTGGGCGGCGGCAGATCGAGATTTCGCATCAGCACCGGGTACGCCGAGCGCTCGCGCCGATACGCCCGCTCCGGACCGGGCGGAAGCACAGGGACAAACGCAGCGGGTAGAGCGGAGGCGTTTAATCGCGCGAGATGCGCCGCCGCCCACGACCGGGGCGGGATTTTTTTCTCCGCCAGGGCGAAGAGGTAGGCGAACTCGGCCAACGTTGCGGCGCGGAGTGGGGCGATGCCCGGCTCGCGCCACCACGGTGACAACAAAAAGAGCGGGTCATTCAAACACTCCACGGCAAAGGCCCCCGCAGCCTGCGGCGCGTGGTTTTGGTTGAGCCGCGCGAGGCCGAGGCCGAAGTAAACGCCACCCTTGTCGGGGACGAGATGAGCGGCGGCGATAAAGTGTTTCTCGGCCGCGACGGGATCGCGCACGAGAAGCAGCCAGCCGAGATTGAAATGCGCGATCTCCTGCTCGGGATTTTGCGCGAGCGATTCGCGGAGCAAGGCGACGGCTTCGTCGGTGCGGCCGGGATCGCGCGCAAGGGTGAGCGCGCGGACATTCAGCTCAGGCGTGGGATCGGGGCGACCGAGCCAGACGATGACGCCGCCAGATACGAGCACGGCGGCGACCAGCCCAAATCGCCTGAGCCTCGTCGAATCACCCGCCGGCGGCGCGAGCAATGCACCGCAGAACGCCAAGGTGAACCCGAACACCGGCACATCCAACTGCCAGTCGCCCAGCGAAAACACCGCGTAACCTGCGAGCGTGACAAACGCCACCGGGTGACGCCTGGCGTGGCGCAGCGCGAGCAGCCCGAGCGCAGCCGCACCGAGCAGGCCCACCGCGCCCAGTTCGCCCCAGATATGCGCGGGGGTGTTGTGCAACTGGAGGACATTTTCCGCTCCGCCGTCGAGGCCCGCTCGGTAGCGCGGGTAGGCGAGGGGGGTGGTGCCGGGCCCCCAGCCGAGGAGCGGGCGATCCGCTCCCATTCGCTTCGCCGCCATCACCATCGCGGCGCGCTGCACCGTGCTGATATTGGGCGCGTTCATCGGGTCCGCCGGTGCGAGCATCGCGCGAATGCGTGGATGGGCCAAAGCGAGGCCGAGCCCGACCGCGATGAGTCCCACCCCGATGAGAAACTTCTGTCGAAACGAAAGCGCGGAAAGCGCGAGGGCCGCGAAGCCGAGCGCCGCGAAGCCCACTAACCCAGCGCGGCTCCCGCTGCCCAGGAGCATCACAAACGCCAGCACCACCGCTGCGCTCCAGCCCGCGCGCTCGGCACCCCGGGCTCGCCAGGCGAGCGCCGCCAGCCAAGGCAGCGCCAGCAGCGCGAGGCCCGCCGTGTAGTTGGCGTGGCCCAGCGGAAAGGGATTGCGGCCCGTCGCAATGTCGTTGAGGGACAATCCGAACGTGCCCGGTAGCCACAGCGCGATGCTCGTCACGACGATGATTGCGAAGAAGCCTCCCACTAGTTTCGGCACGCGTACCGCCCACGCCGCGCCCCGCTGCAATTCGTCATACGCAACAAAGAAAAATGCCACCGCCGCCAGCAGAGGCGCGGACCAGAGCACGCTCGGCCCGCGATAAGGACTAACCATCCCCGACACCAACACCCCGGCCGCCGCTCCAATCGCCGCCCACTGCCAGCTTACCGCGGGCAAAATGACGGGGCTCCGCGCATCCAACGCCCTCAGTAGCAGCGCCACGGCGGGAGCCGCCAAGGCCACGGTATAAAGAAACGACCAGGGCCACGCATACATCCGCGTCGCGCCCGGCGTGGCCAGGGTGATCGCCATGAGACACCCAAGTCCCACCAGTCCAACGACCCGCGACACGCCGAGCAGCGGCGTGGAAGCGGGAGCGGCGGGTCGCGTCATGGGAGCCGCATGAGAGCGGCCGGGTGCGTGGCGGGCAAGCTCACGCCGGGTCGCGTAGTAGTAACCGTGCCGTTTTGGCGAGTTCTTGACGGTATTGCACGCGGGCGGGCAGGCTGGGGATATGTCGTCGTCCGAAAAGCCCGTTGCGAAAAAGAAGCTGCCACTGCTCAAGCTCGCGGTGGCCGGCGCCGTGCTCTGCCTGATCGCAGCGGTGATCGTCTACTTCGTCGGCTGGCAAGTCGCCCTGGCCAAAGCCGTGCAACTGAAGGACGACACCATGAAACTGGTGAGCGACGCCGGCCCTGGCGTGTTTTTCACCGCGATGGCGCTCCTCCCGGCGGTCGGCATGCCCAACTCCGTCTTCTCGCTCACGGCGGGTCCTCTCTTTACCCACCAGCTCGGCACGGTCGGCGTCATCCTCTGCGCGCTCGCGGCCATCACGGTCAACATGGCGCTCACCTACTGGCTCGCCATTCGCTGGCTGCGGCCCGTGCTCACGCGTTTCCTGACGCGCTCGGGCTACGACCTGCCCAATGTCCCGCGCGAAGACATGACGGATTTCACCGTGCTGCTGCGCGTGACGCCGGGCATTCCCCTTTGCGTCCAGAACTACCTCCTCGGCCTCGCCGAGATTCCATTTGTCCGCTACATGGTGATCTCTTGCATCGTGCAGTGGGCGCAGAACATCGGCTTCATCCTCTTTGGCGACGCCCTGAGCCAAGGCAAAGGCAAGATGGCCCTCCTCGCCATCATGCTGATTCTCGCGCTGGGTGCCGGCCTGCAACTCGTCCGCAAGCACTACGCGAAAAAGAAAGCCGCGGCGGTCTCCACCGCTTAAGATGAAGACGCGGGAGGAAACCCTCTTCGCGGGCGACGCCGGCTCCGAAGTGGAATCGGTGAGCGCCTTCACGCGCCGCGTGAAAACGCTCCTCGAGACCGGCGTGCGCCCCGGCTGGATTCGCGGCGAGGTGACCAACCTCCGCGCGCAGTCGAGCGGCCACGTGTATTTCACGCTCAAGGACGCCGGCGCGCAGCTCAGCGCCGTACTCTTTCGCGGCGATGCCATGCGGCAAACCGTGAAGCTCCGCGAGGGCGCGCAGGTCGTCGCGTACGGCGAGATCAGCGTGTACGAGGCGCGCGGCCAGTATCAGCTCATCGTGCGCCTCGTGATCGAGGACGGCGTGGGCAAACTCCAGCGCGAATTCGAGGCGCTCAAGGCGCGCCTCGCCGCCGAGGGCCTCTTTGCCACCGAGCGCAAGCGCCCCATCCCCGCCATGCCGACGTGCGTCGGCTTCATCACGTCGCCGACCGGTGCGGCCGTGCAAGACTTCGTCAAGATCATCTCCCGCCGCGGCTGGCGCGGGCGCATCGTCGTCCTGCCCGCCAAGGTCCAGGGCGAGGGCGCTGCCGCCGAGATGGTCGCCATGCTCGCGCTCGCGCAGCAGCTCGGGATCTTCGATCTCCTCGTGATCGGGCGCGGCGGTGGCAGCTTGGAAGACCTGTGGGCCTTTAACGAAGAGCCCCTCGTGCGCGCCGTCGCGAGCTCCACCGTGCCCGTGATTTCCGCGGTGGGGCACGAGATCGATTTCACCCTTTGCGACTTCGCCGCCGATCTGCGGGCCGAGACACCCAGCGCCGCCGCCGAGCTGATCTCGAGCGAATTTGTGGCCAGCGCCGACCGTGCCGCGCAGGCCGCGGAGACGATGGCCGATGTGCTCGATGTGCTGCTCGCCCGCGCGCGCGAGCGGCTCGACCACGCGCGGTCCCAGCTCCGCCTGCTCGCGCCTTCCGCCCAGATCGAGCAGGGCTACCTGCGCCTCGACGATCTCTCCAATCGCCTCACTGCCGCGCTCCGCGCCTCCGCGTTGGCCTCGCGGCAGCGCCTCGCCGATGCGCGCATCCGCCTCGCCCACGCCTCTCCGCAAACGCGCGTGGAGCAAGAGTCGCAGCGACTGCTCTCGCTCTGGAAACGACTGCAAGCCGTGAGCCCCGCGTCGGTGCTGAATCGCGGCTTCGTCCTCCTCCGCGATGACGCGGGTCGCCCGATCACGCGCCGCGCCGCGACCAAGTCCGGCCAAGCCCTGAGTGCGGAGTTTGCCGACGGCACGGCAAAGCTGCGGGTGGAAGAGTAGTCGGGTTGGGCAGGCGATGGAGCTGTCAGGAAGGTGGACGGCGACCTCCGGGCGCCGTCGGGAGGGCGAATATAAAATCTCATCGGCAGCCGCGTCTCCTGAAGACGGCGCTCGGAGATCGCCGTCCACCTACGAGCCCGCGTCATCTGTCCATGCCTTTCACTCGCTATGGGATGGCTGGGGTTGAAAACCGCCGCTCCATTAATACCGCCCCGCCCTTTCGAAGCCGGCCTTTCTTTTTTTGCGCTTCGGGAATTTCTCCGCACGGTTCTGGCTCTCATGGCTACCATGATTTCCCGCGTCCTCTTTACCTCTTTGGCGCTGGCCGCTGTGGCCGGCGTCGCCGCCGATATGAAAGACACCAAAACCTCCTCCGCCCCGATGACCTCCACCGCGCCCGGCAAAGACGCCCTCGAGTGCGCCCCCGGCGAGACCTCCGCCTGCGGCCTGCCTTCGCATGTCGTGATCGATATGAGCAAGACCCAGGTGCAGCGCACCGACGCCGAGTGGAAAAAAGTGCTCACGCCGATCCAGTTTCGCGTCGCCCGCCAGCAGGGCACCGAGCCGCCCTTTCAAAACGAGTACTACGATCATCACGCCGACGGCGTCTACTTTTCCGTCTGCAGCGACACCCCGCTCTTCGACTCCCGCGATAAATTCGAGAGCGGCACCGGCTGGCCGAGCTTCACGAAGCCCATCGAGAAAGCCTTCGTCGGCGAACACCGCGACACGAGCTACGGCATGACCCGCGTCGAGGTGCACTGCAATGTCGACGGCGCGCACCTCGGCCACGTCTTCCCCGACGGCCCCCGCGCCAAGGGCGGCCTCCGCTACTGCATCAACAGCGCCTCGCTCAAATTCATGCCCCGCAAGGAATACGAGGCGTGGGTCGCGAAGAACCAGGCCGGGGCGAAGGCGCAGTAAACGCCGGGTCGACGCAACAAAAAGGGCGGACCGAGGTCCGCCCTTTTTTATATCCAAACTTCGATTACGTGGGAGTGCTGCGACTGATCGACGGGCTGCTCGTTTAGAACTTCGGAAACTTCGTCCATTTCGCGCCCGCCTTGCCCGACTTCACGACCGTCTCGATGAAGGCCATGCCGGCGAGGCCGTCGTCGATCGTCGGAAAATCGTAGCCGCCCTTCGGGCCTTTGCGGCCCTCGATGGAGTCGGCGATGGCGGTGGCGGCACCGCGATAGACATTCGCAAAAGCCTCGATGAAGCCCTCGGGGTGCGCGAAGGGCGTGCGCGTCGCACCCTGCGCTGCTTCGCCGAGGTAGCCGTTGCCGCGGCGATGCACCTGCTGTGGTGCATCGTGCTTCTTCCAGATGAGCTCGTTCGGATTTTCCTGAAACCACTGGAGCGAGCCCTCGGTGCCCCACACACGGATGTTGATGTTGTTCTCGTCGCCGCTGGAGATCTGCGAGGCAAAGAGGATGCCCTTTACCCCCTCGGTCCAGCGCACGAGGCAGTTGCCGTCGTCGTCGAGCAGCCGGCCCGGGATAAAAGTGGAAAGCTCCGCGCAGATTTCCTCGACCTCGAGGCCCGTGATGTAGCGCGCGAGGTTGTGGGCGTGCGTGCCGATGTCGCCCATGCAGTTCGAGATGCCGGAGACATTCGGGTCCATGCGCCAGTTGGCGATCTTGCTCGGCTTCGCATCGGCAAACGCCGAGGTGCCGTAGCCCTGCGGGTACTCGACGACGATCTTGAGCACCTTGCCGAGCTTGCCCGCGCGCACCCAGTCGCGCGCTTCCTTCACCATCGGGTAGCCGGTGTAATTGTGCGTGAGCGCGAAGACCTTGCCGCTCTTCTTCACCACCTCGCGGAGCTTGAGGCCCTCCTTGAGCGTGAAACACAGCGGCTTGTCGCACACCACGTGGAAACCGGCCTCGAGAAACGTCTTCGCCACCGGCGCGTGCGTGTTGTTGCGTGTCACGATCGCGACGAAGTCGATGCGCTGGTCGGCGGGCAGCGCCGCCTCCTTTTTCGCCATCTCTTCGTAGGTGCCGTACACGCGCGCCGGATCGAGAAAGAGATCGGCGCCCGAGGCCTTGGACTTTTCCGGGTCGGAGGAGAAGCAGCCGGCGACGAGATCGATCTCGCCGTCGAGCCGCGCGGCCATGCGATGCACCGCGCCGATAAAAGCGCCACGCCCGCCGCCGATCATGCCCATGCGAAGTTTGCGATTAAGTTTCATAGAGAGAAGTTGCTAAAAAAAAGAGGATGGCGCCAGGGATCACTTTTTTGGGTTCATGGCGAGCCACTCGTTAGCGAACCCCTCGGCTGCGCTCTCCGCGTCGGCGAGTAATGTATCGCGGGCTTTCGATATGCCCACCGTTCCGAAATTGCCGCGCCGCCAAGTGGCAACGTATCGCCGAATTTTTGGTAGACCATCTCTAAAGCCAACGACTAGCTCTTCCAAAGAAGTTGAGAAGGTATATATCAAAGTCGGATTGTTTCCTGTGAAACCATCTTGATAGTATACTAGTGAGTAGCGGGATTTTTCGTTGATTGGAATGCCGGAGCGGCGGAGTGTGATTTCGAATTTTGTACGTATCTCCGATTCTGAAATGAGTTTCTTGATATCGTCCGATAGCGTAATCTCAACGCTAACGGAGTCGATGTCTGTGAGCGCATCTTTCTGGGAGACGAGTTTGGAGCCTCTGAATTTCTCCATAAAATCGAGGGCCGTCGTGTAGAGTTCGGGAATTTCGGCAGGTACCTCGACTTTTCGCTCCACAAACTTCACGATCTCTTTCGGCACCTCTTTGATCACTTCGACAGGTTTTTCAACAAAGACTTCCTTGGTTCGAACTACTTCGACCGGTTTTTCTACAACTTGAACTGATGGCTTTCCAAGCTGGGTGCCAATTAGCAAGGCACTGATCACGACTGCCAGCCATACAATATGTGTCTTCATAGAGTGGGTCTCTTGCAGTCGTGATCAGCCCCAAGGCTGGCTGTCCTTACAGCGCCACCGGCTTACCCGTCGCCGCCGACTTGTATGCGCCGTCGATGAGCTTCATCAGCGAGAGCGCCTGGTCGGGCGTGTTGAGCGGCTGCTCCTTGCCTTCGAGCGTGTAGATGAAGTTCGCGGCAGAGCGCACGCGGCCCATCGTTTCATCGGCCGGGACGATGATGTCGCGATTCACATGGCGGCCATTCTCCAGCGTGTAGAGTTGGCAGGCGTCGATCGCGGTGGCGTCGATGCCATCGGTGCCGAAGAGGCGGCGCACGAGGCCGCCGGCCTTGGTGCCTTGGAAGGTCACCGAGACTTCCTCGCGGTGATTCATCTCGGCCCACGACACGGAGAACTGCATCGATTGCCCCGTCTTGAAGGTCACCATGCCGTGCGCCGCCGCCTCGACGTCGGTCACGCCCTTGGCGACATCGGGGATGCCCCACGGGCCCTTGAATGCCTTGTCGGTGATGTGGTCGTTGTAGGTGCGCGCCAAGACATGCGCCGGCTCAGGGTAGCCCATGAAGTGCATACCGAGGTCGACCATGTGCAGGAGATCGATGAGCGGGCCGCCGCCGGAGAGCGCCTTGGTGGTAAACCAGCCACCGAAGCCGGGGATGCCAGCGCGGCGGATCCACTTCGCCTGGCAGCTATTGATCGTGCCGACCGCGCCCTGGGCGATGTACTCCATCATCGCGTAGCTCTCGGGGCGGGCGCGATTGTTGAAGTTAAACATCAGGGTCTTCTTCGCTTTCGCCGCCGCCGTCTGGAGCTGCAGCATTTCCTTGGCGCTGAGGGCCGGGGGCTTTTCGCAGAAGACGTGCTTGCCCGCCTTGAGCGCCTGCAGGGCGATGGGAGCGTGGTACTTGTTGGGGACGATGACGGAGACCGCGTCGATCTCGGGGATCGCGGTCAGCATTTGCGCGACGTCGGTGAAGACCTTGCCGATGCCATGCTTCGTGGCGGATTTTTGCGCGGCGGCTTCGTTGAGGTCGGCGAGGGCGACGATCTCGGCGCCGGCCTGGCGGAAACCCGTGGCGTGATACGCGGCCATGCCGCCTGCACCGATGATGGCGATTTTGATGCTCATGAAAAAGGGGTATTTAGAGAGGAGAAGAGAGGGGAACCACGAAACACACGAAATACACGAAAGCTCACACCGCTCGCGACGGTCGCCTTCCGACTTTCGTGTATTTCGTGTGTTTCGTGGTTCTAAAAATCCGTGGTTTGTTTTGGTCGGTGTTATCCCTTCCGGTCAAACTGCGCGTCGAAGACGATATTGCTCGAGGGGAAATCCACCTTGCGGACAAACGCCGCGGCCTCGGTCGCGCCGTGCACGCGGTCCATGCGGCCGTCTTCCCACTCGACGGACAGCGGGCCGCGATAGCCCACGTCGTTGAGGGCGACGATGATCTCCTCGAAATTGATGTCGCCGTGGCCCAGCGAGCGGAAATCCCAATAGCGGCCCGGATTGCCGAACGTCGTGTGCCCGCCGAAAACGCCCGAGGTGCCGTCGCCGTGGCCCCACCACACGTCCTTCATATGGCAGTGGTAGATGCGGTCGCCGAAGGTGCGGATGAACTTCACGTAGTCCACGTGCTGATAGCCGAAGTGCGAGGGGTCGTAGTTGAAGCCAAAGCGCTTGTGGCCCTTCACCGCGTCCACCGCGCGCAGCGCGCTCGCGATGTCGAAGGCGATTTCCGTCGGGTGCACCTCGAGGGCGAAGTTCACATTGGCCTTGTCAAAGGCTTCGAG
Organism: Opitutaceae bacterium; assembly: GCA_965227745.1. Taxonomy (GTDB): domain Bacteria; phylum Verrucomicrobiota; class Verrucomicrobiia; order Opitutales; family Opitutaceae; genus GAS368. The sequence continues at coordinate 5,453,367 of OZ245769.1, forward strand.
GATCGGGCCGAAACGCTTCGCGAAATCCGCGAAACCCGCATCCCAATACGCCTGAGAGGTCGGCGGAAAGGCATAGATGGAGTGCCAGATGGAGGAACCGGTGAAGCCGTTTACGACGGCCGGGAAATCATCCTTCGCACCGCGGCCCGGCTTCGCGTCGAAAAATGCGCGCGCCGCCTTGCCCGCCGTGATCATCTTGCGCGCAGCGCGCTTGCGCACGCCCTCGGGGTCGCCGTCGCCCCACACATCGGCGGGGAGGATGGACTTGTGCCGCTCGTCGATATTATCGCAGATCGCCTGACCCACGAGGTGGCTCGAGATCGCGTAGCAGGTGAGGCCGTGATCCTTCAGCAGCGCCCACTTCTCATGGACGTACTTTTTGGAGGTGGCTGCGGCATCGACATCGAAGTGATCGCCCCAGCAGGCGAGTTCGACACCATCGTAGCCCATCTTCTTGACGAGCGGGGCGAGTTTTTCGAGCGGGAGGTCGGCCCATTGGCCGGTGAACAGGGTGACAGGGCGTGGCATGGTAGGGTGGGGGAAAAGACGCGAGGAAAACCCCGCCTCAGCGCGAGGCTGGTGGGGATAGCCTGTTTCTCCGCGCGCGCCGTTTTGAGCAAGGGAAAACCTGCTGGTGACACGCGCCTTCGCTCGTTTTTTTACAATTGAAAACGACGATTTTTTCACCCGTACGCATTTTTGCCCGGACGTTAGACGGGCTACTACCCCAGCCCGGCTCGGGGGAATCGCCTAAAGAAAAGCGCGCCCGGTCCGAATTACACGTCCGACTATGACCATCCATTCAACTCGATTCGGCTTTCGCGCGCTCGTCGCCGGAGTCAGCGCATTAGTTCTCACCAGCGGTCTCCAAGCCGCGATCTCCCTTGGAGAAAACAGCCGCGTGCAAATCGGCGGCTTTTTCAGCCAGGGCTACCTCAAGAGCGAAGGTAATAACTATCCAACTGAAGACCGTACCGGCACATTCGATTTTCGTGAGATGGCTTTTAATGCCTCCACCAGCGTCGGCAGCCACCTCCGCCTCGGTGCCCAAGCATTTGCGCAGCGCCTCGGCAACTACGGCGAGGACAAGGTCCTCCTCGATTGGGCGGTCGCCGATTACAATTTCAACCAGCAGTTCGGCGTCCGCGTTGGTCGCATCAAGTACCCGAAGGGTCTCTACGGCGAGGCGCTCGATCTTGATGCCGTCCGCCCGTTCATCTTTCTCCCGAGTTCCCTCTACAACCCGGTCGTCCGTGACTTCAACGCTTCCTTTAACGGCGGCATGATCTACGGCACGTTCGATGGCGGTAAGAGCATCGGTAGCTTCGACTACAAGGTTTTCTACGGCGATATCCCGATGAATCAGTCCCAGGGCATCTCCGAGTTCTTTCTCACGGGCGGCAGTTACAAGACCCCGCCGGGTATCGGCCAGATGGGCATCGACTATGCGGCTGGCGTATCCCTCGACTGGACCACGCCGATCAACGGCTTGAAGGGTCATCTGTCCTACTCCTACCTGAAGAATGTCTTCGCCCGCGGCCAGATGGCTAATGTGCCCATCGTGGTTCCTTTCTCCATCAGCCTTGACCGTATCGGTTACACCACGGTCGGTGTTGAATACACCTGGCACGAGTGGACGTTTGCCTCTGAATATCAGCGCTCGGGCAGCGATTTGCTGGCCTCGGCTCCTCCTTTTGTAAATTCGCCGGGTAATTTTGGCGTGGATAACTACTACTTCGCCATCTCGCGCCGCATCGGCAGCAAGTTCCAAGTCGGTAGCTACCTCTCCAAGTCGAAGAATATCAAGGCCGCGCCTACCGCCCGCAAGATCGACACTTATAATGACGATTACACCTTGTGCGTGCGCTTCGATCCGGCGGATCACGTCATCTTCAAGGTCGAGGCTCACTATGTCGACGGCCTCTACAATGTGTTCAACACCGCCCGCACGCCGAATCCGACGGCGAAGCGCGAAGACACCACGACCTACTTTGCCGCGAAGACCACGCTGTTCTTCTAAGCTTCGTCCTCAAATCGAACCTGGAGAACATCACATGAAACATTCTTTTTTCCGCCGCTGTGCGGTACTGTTGGCCTGTGCGCTGGCGATCTCGGTCGGCCACGCCGCACCCGCCATCGTCGTGAATAAGGGTCTCGAGAAGGAAAAGATCGACGGCGTCGCCGCGAAAGCTCTGTTCCTCGGCAAGAAAGTGTCGTGGGACAGTGGCGGGCGCGTGTTGATCGCCGTCCTCAAGGGCGGTCCGGTCGCCGAGGCCTTTTACAAGGCCGCGCTCGATCAGGATGCCAGCCAGTTCAACAACTACTGGCGTCGCCTCGCCATGACCGGCGGCGGCGTGGCTCCCAAGTCTTTCGAGACGGAAGCCGACCTGAAGAAGTTCGTTGCCGAGACCGCCGGCGCCATTGGCTTCCTCGATGAAGCTCAGGCCGATGCGAGCGTGCTCGTCGTCAAACTCGCCAACTAAACCCTCATTCCTGCTCCGCCCTCGGGCGGAGCACCTTTTTTCCCGCGATCCCATGGCCTCGTCGATCACCAAGCTCAATCTCAAGCGCGCCTTTCTCGGCACCACCTTAGGCTACGCCTTTCTCGCCCTCCTTGTGGGTGGCTTGGGTTGGGCTGCCTTCGTCCTCTCAAAGAGCGGCGCCGAACACAGCACCGAGCTGACTTCCCAGCTGCTGCCCGCGCTCCAGACGACGTCGCGCCTGGGCGAGGCCACGTTAAAGTATAACCTCTCCACGCTCGAGTTCGTCTTGGCGAAGGATGAGGAGGGCATGGCCCGCAAGGCCAAGGTCGCCTCCACCCTCCGCGAAGTCATCGATCGTAATCTGATCGAGCTGAAGAAGCAGGCCGTCACGCCGGATGCCACCCGCCTCGCGGGTGAATTCGTCGTCGCGCTGCGCTCTTACGACGCCTCCGTCCAGAAGCTGCAAAAAGCGATCAAGGGCGGCGACTTTGACGAAGCCATGAAAACCCTCGATGGCGAGGTGACGCGCAGCTACCAGGTCGTCGAGGCTTCCCTCGGCAAACTGAGCGGCTACATCTTTGAACTCTCCTCGTCCAACGGCACCGCGACTCGCGTACTGCTCGAGCGCAATCTCCGCATCACGCTCACCGTGGGCGCAGCGATCGCGGCGCTCGCCATTCTGGCCGTGATCGTGATGCAGGTCATCTCCCGGCGAATCACGGGCAGCATCGGCCGCACTTCCGGCGAACTCTCTTCGCTCTCGGATGAGATTGCCGGCAAGGCCGAGGAATTTTCCGAGACGAGTTCCACGCTGTCTGACGGCGCCGGACGCCAAGCCGCCTCGATCGAGGAAGTCGGTGCGTCGCTCGCCGAAATGGCCAATCGCACCGATAGCAACGCCAAGGACTCCGCACGGGCGAAAGAACTCGCCGGGCAGACTCGCCACAACGCCGATCTCAGCGCCCAGGAAATGGACCAGATGAGCCGTGCGATGGACGAGATCCGCCAGGCCAGCGCCGGCATCGGCAAGATCATCAAGACCATCGACGAGATCGCCTTTCAGACCAATATCCTCGCGCTCAACGCCGCGGTCGAGGCCGCCCGCGCCGGTGAGGCCGGGGCTGGCTTCGCCGTCGTCGCCGAAGAGGTCCGCGCCCTCGCCCAGCGCTCCGCGCAAGCCGCGCGAGAGACCGCCGAAAAGATCGAGGACTCCATGGCCAAGAGCCAGCGTGGCGTCGATATCAGCGGCCGCGTCGGCACCAGCCTCAGCGAGATGGTGCAGAAATGCCGTGAGCTCGACCGCCTCATCGCGGGCATCGCCCAAGCCTCGCAGGACCAGAGCGCCGGCATCACCGAGCTAAAGGCTGCCGTGAATAATATTAACGAGGTTACGCAGACCACCGCCGCCTCGGCCGATCTGAGCGCCTCCGGTGCCCAGTCCCTTATCCAGCAAGCCGCTCGCCTCGGCGAAGCCGTCGAGCAGATGAATGCCTACGTCGGCACGGTCACGCGCCAAGTCGCCCCCGCGGCTCCGGCACGCGCCACCGCGACTCCGCCCCGCGCTTCTCAACCCGCGCCCAAGCCCGCGGCCGAAGCCAGTGAAGCCGAGTCCGAGCTGATGTTTCACTAAGCGCTCGAGAGCTAAGCTGGGTTAAATCGAAACTCTAAAGCGGGCGACACGAGTTGCTCGCCTGATCGAGGGTACCGCCCGCGATCACCTATTGTCCGCCACGCCACGATCACCAATGAAGTGATCGTGGCGTGTGCGTATAAAAGCCGTGTGCCGCGCGCCATTTCGTGGTTCGCTTCGCCCGATGTTTCGCTGCTTTTCGAGCTTGGGCTGTCCCGAATTCTCGCTGGAGGAAACCCTCGCGCTTGCCGCGCGCCACGGCCTCGACGGGGTCGAGCTCCGGGCGCTCGCCGGCACCGTCGACCTCGGCCCCTACCTCGCCCAGACCTACGGCTCACCCGAAGCGCTCGCGGAAAAACTCCGCGCCGAGTGGCCGCAGGTCCGCGTCGTCGCTTTTAATACCTCGCTCAAGCTCATCGGCGGCAGCTCCGCCGAGCGCGACCAGGTCCGCGATCTCGCCCCGTGGGCGGACGCCCTTGGCGTCCGCTACCTACGGGTGTTCGATGGTGGCCGCACCGCCGACGGCCCCGAGCTCACCGCCGCTCTCGACACCCTCCGCTGGTGGCGCGACGAAAAAAAATCCCGCGGCTGGCGCGTGGATTTCATGATCGAAACCCACGACTCGCTCTGGACCGCCGCCGCCATCCAGCGCCTCCTCGCCGTCGCGCCCGACGCCGCGATCCTCTGGGACGCCCACCACACCTGGAAAAAAGGCGGCGAGGATCCGATCGTCACTTGGCGCGCGATCCACGCCCACGTCGTCCACATCCACGTCAAAGACAGCATTAGCGTCCCCAGCGCTAGGCACCCCTTTACTTACACGCTCCCCGGCGCCGGCGAATTTCCCGCCGCTCCGCTCCTCGCCACGCTGCGCGCGGAAAAATTCACCGGCCCCATCAGTCTCGAATGGGAGCGCATGTGGCACCCCTACCTGCCGCTCCTCGCGGAAGCGCTCGCCACCGCCGAGCGGACTGGCTGGTGGTGAGCGTGGTAACCGTGCTGGTAGTGGCTGCGCACGACGAGTGTGATGAGGCCCGCCGCCGCCCCGATCGTGAGCACCAGCGCGCAAGGATTGAGCGGCCCATTTACGACTGCATTGGCGATCACCCAAGTGCTGACGAATGACCCGAGCTGCAGCACCGCCACGACGCCGATGAGCCGCGGACTCGCCCACTCAAGCCACAGCGAAAGTAACACAAAGAGCACGAGCATCACCGCGTACGAGCCCTGATGAATCACGGTGGTCCCGGGCGTAAACATCAACAGGCACCACCCGAGCAGCGTCGCGAGCGCCCAAGCGACGAGCGCGAGGTGCGCCCGCCACGTTTCACGTAGCCGCCCGCGCATCACCACGAAGGGTAGCGCCACCACTCCGAGCAGCCACCACGTCAGGGCCCGCGCCGTTAGAAAGAACTCATCACTTCGCCGCCGCCCCGCACTGGCGGTGGAAAAATCGTGCCACCAACTCCAGTCGCCCGAAACCAGCGTGGCGAGATTGGCTCGCTTGCGCTCCACGAGCTCTCGTCCCGAAAGCGCCGCGTAGCTCTCGCGAATCGTCTGCCAGGTGCCACGTGCATCCTTGGGGATCACGCCCGCGAGATGCCATTTGAACAGCCGATTGCCGGGCGGGTCATAAAATTTTTGGTAGGCGAGCCACGGCGCGGCGAGCACCGCAAACACTCCTGCAGCCAGCGCCCACGCGCGCCATGAGCCTCGCCGATATTTCCACGCCAGCCACGGCACCAGCGGCAAAAAAGAAAACGCCACGCCCCCATGCGAAAGCCATGCCAGACCCGCGAATAGCGCACCGCTGACGATTGCGGCGGGACTTGCTCCACGCCCGAATCGCTCGCCGTCCGAGTGCATCTCCGAGTTGTTGTCTGTATTCGTTTTCTCACTACCAGACGCGAGACAATTAACACTCGCTTCACCCGTCGACTCGACCGCGCGACCCCGCGGCCACATCCAGAGCGCAAACGCCCCGCAGGCAAAAGCCGCCGCCGAGAGCTTGGGCCACGTAAACACCGTGTTCTGCGCCAAGAATCCCGTGCACGCCAGCAGCGCCACCCACGCGACCGCGCGATGTCTCGCCAGGCCCAACGCCCGCCAGAGCCCAAACACCGCGAAGACCCAGATCGATTGCAGCCAGATCGCGGCCGTCCCGCTGGCCGATCGCTCATCGAGCCCCAGCCCGAGGGTCAAGGGCCGCGTCAGCAGCAGCCACCCGCTCTGCAGCGGCGGCCGATCGCTGGAGAGCCAGTCCGCATCGGGCGACCGCAGCGGCTCGCCTTGGAAGAGCGCGTGGGCGATGTTGCGGGGCAGGGTGTTGTCGCCGGGCAGACCGTCGCGAAAACGATTCGCCGCGAGCGAGTCGAAGTCCAGCGACGAGTAAAACAGATACAGCAGGCCGAGGTAGCAGAGCCCGACTACGAATATCAGCCACGAAACCGCTTTGACGTCGGCCCCGAGATCAAGGTCCGCCCTCGGTCGGCGCAACGCCCCGGCGACACCCATGGCCATCGCCGAACACGAGAATATTTTCCCCCAAGTCGGGCTCGCGAAGTACACCCAAAACGCCACGTACCCCACCACCGCGACGATTCCAGCCGCGAACAGCGGAGCCCAATATGGCTCCATCCAATCGGGTCGATAAACGTGGCGCAGCACGGCAAACCACATCAGCCCGAGGACCAGTCCGCTGATCGCCCATGCGGTCAATGCTTCGAAGAGTTCGGGCCCGGTGCCGTATCCTCCGCGCAAGGGCTCCGAAATGCCCAGCCAGCCTGCCAGCCCCGTGGTGCGGTCGTGGGCGCTGAGCGTGATCGCTTTCCCAACCCAATTCGCCGGCACGGGAAATACGATGATCCGCCAGCGTTCGCCCATGTCGGAGCTGACTTTAATCGGCAGCCGCTCGCCCGTCGCGATATTCGCTAGCGTGATCTCGTTGCCCGCTTGGTTGGGATAGCCCGTAACCGCAAACCGCAGCTCTGCCGGTGCGAGAAAGGGGCCGAGCGTCACCGCGCCGGTATTGGTATCGTTGCCCGCCCACGACCCCCACCGCCGCACCCCGTTCGCCGGGGGAAAAGGCTCGAATACAAATTGACCGTTGGTCGGGAACGTCCCCTCGACGCGCGCCGCCAACTCCGGCATCGCTGGTTTGAGTGGCCGCTGCACCACCGTCGTCGCGAAGAGCAAAGCGCAGACGGCAACGGCGGCGGCGAGAATCCAGGGCTTCATGATTGCCACGAACTCGACACCTTACCTCCACTTGCCCTCCATCCATCACGGACGATTATCGCAAAATATTATCGGAATATTAAGAGCCTAAATTTCCCAACTATTCTGCCACGCCAACGTTCTTTTTTTTACTACCTTTGAACCTTCACTGGAGCTTGGAATTTGGTCCTTGGTCGTTCGCTCCCGCGCTCCGTTCGCTCACTTCACGCTCAACCCCTTATCCGTCAGCGTCACCTCGTCCGTTTTCCCATCCGGACGCGGAATCGTGAGCGTCTCGCCGTTGAGCGTCGCCTTCAACTCCACCGGCTTCGCGCCGCGCTCCGGCCACAACACACTGTAAACCGTAAACTCGGTCGCGCTTTCGTTGCTCTCCAGCGTGAGATGCTGCTGCGGCGTCCACTTGCCGCTCAGGTAGGCACCGGAGACCTCTCCGCTCGCGTACTTCGGATCGACCGGCACGGGAAATTTGTCCGTTTGGCTCGCCTTCCACGTCACGCCCGGCGCGAGCAGTTGCGTGGTGAGCGCCGATTTTTTCGCCGCGCCCACGATGGTCGCCGTCGTCTTCGCCGCATCCCATGCGAGGTTGTGCTCAGCGTGGTACAGCCACGACAGCTTGCCCGGCGTCGACAATACGACGCGGTCGCGCAACACGACGTAGCGTGAATCGATAAACACCAGGTCGCGCGTCACGCGCTTCACCCGTTCCTTCGGCTGCAATGTGCTGTAGGCCTTCGTCGCATCGCCCGTCGTCCACACGTACCGCGGCTTTTCTTCGTAGCGCGTGATTTTGCCGGTCGCAGCCTTGCTCTGCGCCTTTTGGCCAAGGCCGTCGATCAGCAGGTCGTTCTTCGAAATCGTCTGCCGCGTCCAGCCTTGGTGATGCGGAGAATTGTGAAACTCGCGGTAGGCGGAATCGATGGCCAGCCCCTCGCCGTAGGCATTAAGGATAAACGCATTTTGGTCCGCATGGCTGTGGCTAAACGAGCCGTACGGCGACGACTTGAATGTGATCTGGATATCGTCGTTCGGCTTCCCGAGCGCGCTGTGCAGCGATACCCAGCCTACGTCGCTGAAGTATCGATTCGAGGGCAGCGTCGAGAGCGAGATTGGCGCCGGCATGGACTTGGCGGCGGCGATGAAATTCCGCACGAGAAACTCCGCCGCCGTCGGATACGTGCGCGCGAGTTCGTCGAGGCCCTTGTCCACCGGGCGCGTACGCGTGTCGGTGCAGAGATCGGCGTACGCGCGGAAGATTCCATTCTGCTGTACGCGCGAAAGGTGCTCCATGTAGTCGGCGATCACCGGCTCGAGGTTGAAGCGCCCGGCGTTGGACGCGTCGCCAAACGTCGTGTGCAGGTAGGGCTGCACATTGTAGATCGCGAAGAACGGCGAGTTTTTCCAGAACGGCGACGAGTACGCGAGAGGATCGCCAATCGCGAGCAGCGTGTCCTGAAACGCCGCGTGCTCAAACGTGCCGCGCCAGTAGGCGCTGCCCTCGGCCCAGCCGCCGTCGTCGCCGCCCCAGGGGCTGAATTGATCGCGATAAAATTTGTAGGCGTACGCCCACCACTCGTGCGACTCCGGCAGGTCGTCCCACAGCGCGAGCGCCGTCATCCCCGTCATCGGCATGAAGCGCACGGGGTGCGACGAGATATCCGAGGCGATGGAGTTGCGCTGCGTCTTCGAGATGTCGCCCTGCTTCTCGATCCACTCCACCGAGCGCTGACCGCGCGTCTTGAAATGGGCGAGGATCACCGCGCGATCTTCCGTCGAGAGCTTCGCGCGGAGTTGGTCGTACACCAGGGGCAGCTTGCGCCAGAGGCGGAAATGAGCCTCGTCGTTGTAGTAAATATCCGTCGCGCCGACCACATTGCCCGCTTTCCAGTCCGGTCCGAAGTGCCATGTCGAGGTCGTGAGCAAAATCTCCCGCGCCTTAGCGAAATACTTTTCCTCGCCCGTCACGAGCCAGCACAGCGTCGCGGCCTCGGCGACGCCGGTGATGCGCCCGCAGATGTCCTGCACGTCGCGCCACTTGTCGGCTTTGTCGGAGTCGCGCTTCGAGGGCGAGGGGTCGCCATAGGTGATCGGCTCCGCCGACATCACCATCTTCATATAGTCGCGGTCGAGGTCTCGCTTGATGAGTGCAAAGGCCTTCGCGCCTTCGCCGGTCGTGCAGTACGCGCGAAATGCCTCCGCGCGCCCCGCGAGCACATTGGTGCGCGGCGCCACCTTCGGCACCACGCTCGTCGGATCGGCGGCCGCGCGCAGATGCGCCGCAGTCGCGACCCAGGCCACAGTCACCAAACAGAAAAGAGTACGGAGCGTTTTCATGAGAGTGAAGGAGATGCGTGAGGTTCAGAGCGAACGGGAATTTCAGGCAGAGCCCAATGGGTGATGTCCCAGGAGCCGAGTTTTGGGTGGGTGAGTTGCCAGCGGCCAGCGGAGCCAGACGCAATCTGCCAGGGAAGGGATTCGTCGCGGTCGTCGCCCGCCCACGCCAACGCCGCCACCCAGCCCGGGCCGCTCACCCGCGCGGTCCGCGCGTAGGGGGTGGCATGATACGGTGCCGCGATGTGCGCGCGACGCGTCGTTTCGTCGAGCCGGGTGTCCCAAGTCGCATCCGCAAATCCCGCCAGCGGTTGCAGCACCGTGCCACGCCGATCGTCGCTCCACGCGGCGAGTACCGCGCCCGTAGTTTCGCTTGTCGCTGCGAGCATCGCACGCGCTTCCGGCAGAGGCAGCGCGTAACCGCCGAGCCGCAGGGTCACCGGTTGCCTCGCGTCAAAGGTGTGTAGTTGCAAAATCCACCCTGCCTTCCACCACACCGCCGTCTCGATGCCCGTATTGGCTTGTCCGGTCTTGAAGCCGAGATTTGTGCTGTAGAGCACATGCTCCTCGTCCATCTCCACGGCGACCGTCGAGTGCCGTCCGTAGACCGCACCGTCGTCGAGTTGCACCGTCAGTGCGCTGTCGATCGACCAATTGGTCTGATGGGGAAACGCGCACGTAAAGCTCACCCCTGTGCGATACGCGGTCTTGCTCCACTTCCACGCGCCGTAGCGCAGCATGAGATTCGAGATTTGTGAGCCCGCGTTGACAATCTCCACCGCGCCGCCCGTGCTGCGCACCACGAGCCCGGCTGTCTTGATTACGTGCGCGTGATCCCCGCGCTCGCTGGGCAACGGCTCCTCCTCCGCCGTCCAAAACTCATGTGTCGGCGGCAGCAGCAGCGGCGCAAAGCCCTTGGCCGCCCAGTAGGGCGACGCCGCGCACGAGTACACTTCCATCAAGCCCTCGAAGCGATCCGTCCACCCGATGGTCAGGCAGCCTTGCTCTTGAAAGATCGCCGGCTTCGACAAAAAGAAATTGAGATTCCTCGTGCAAAGCCGTCGCAACATCCCCGGCGACAGATCGCAGCAATTTTCCGCCAGCGCCAGGCCGAATACATTGAGGCAATTGAACCGATAACAGATGCTCCGCCCAAACGCCGGGTGCTCCCCGCTCGCCGCAAAGAAGTGCTGGTAGTCGCGCACAAAGAGCCGCGCCCACTCGCGCCACCGCTGCGCCCGCTGCGGATCGCGCGCGCCGTGCAGCCGCGCCCACATCAGCCCGTAGAAGTGAAATGCATACGCGTTGTAGTGATCGTACGCCTGGTTGATCCCGTCCTCAAACCACCCGCCGCCGCGGTGCATCAGCTCCAGCCGATTCAAAAACTCGTCGATGATCGGCCGATCCGTGCGCCGCCCATAGCCCTGCGCCCCGAGAAACTCGAGGATGTGCACGCCCATGAAGTAGTGGTTGTTATTGACGATCCCGCTGCCGCGCGCCGTGCCCAGCCACCGCGCCACGCCGTCTTTTTCGTCTTTCGTCAACGGCTCCCACAGCTCCCGCGGCGCGAGTTGGAGCGCAATGCACAGCAGCCCGATCTCCACGTGATGCTGATGATAATTGGCATCCGGCCCCCAGTAATGCGGCGAGCTCGGGTCGCTCCCTGCCGCCAGCCCCGCTCGAAACCACGTCGCTACTTTCTCTCTCAGCGCACGCGCCTTGGTCGAATCCTCTGGCTCCGTCTGCAAATAATGCGCCGCCAGCAATAGCGGGCGCGCAAAACTTTCCAGCCGATCCGCCTGCGCATCATGGTCACTTGCCGGTCCCGCAATGGCCAAACTAGCCTCCCCCGGTCGCATCAACGCCGCCAACGGCTCGAGAAGACGCCGGGCCGCTGCTTGCCAATGAAGATATGATTCCGGAAGCGACATCGGGAATTACGATTTAGGAATTACGATTTACGATTTCAGTCCGAGCGGCCCGCATATTGATTTTCTCCGTGTGCTTTTCGCTGGGTGTGCGTGATCGATTCGCCGGAATTTTCGCGCTCAGAAAATCGCAATTAGTAAATCCAAAATCGTAATTCCTCAGGACGATTGTTCGAAAATCTCCGGCGTTACAATCGCCCCCAGCGGTTTGTCCTCCGCGTACGCGCGCAGGTTCTTCAGCGCAAAGGCCCCTGCGTCCGGATAGCGATCAATCGTCGGTCCCGCTGTGTGCGGCGTGAGGCTCACCTGTGGCAGCGCGCGAAAGCCACTATCGGCCGGCAGCGGCTCTTGCGTGTACACATCGAGGCCGATGGCGATTTTGCCTTCGCGCGCGACGCGCAGGAGTGCTTCTTCGTCGACCACCGCACCGCGCCCAACGTTTACGAATACCCCGCCGGGTTTGATCAACCGCAGCACGCGCTCCGTCACGATGCCGGTCGTCGCCGGAATCAGCGGCGCGAGTTCGACCACGATTTGATTCTCCGCGAACAGCGCATCGAGTGACGCGGCGCGCTCCACGCCATACGCGCGAGCCAACTCCTCTGTAACATCGGGCGCAAAGACCGCGATGGGGCAGCCCCACGGCTTGAGCAGCGCCACGAGTTCACGCGCCACCGGCCCGAAGCCGTGGATGCCCACGCGCCGACAAAACAGCGAGCGCGAGTCGACGAGTCCGTTCTTCCACGCCGCCGTCCCCGGCTGGTGCATCGCCACCGCCCAATGCGAAGTATTGCGCAGGCACGCGAGGATGTGAAACAGCGCCGCCTCCGCCACCGTGCGGCTGATTGAGTCGCCCCAGTTCGTGACGAGCAAATCGCCGGTGAAGTGCTCGCGCGTCAGCAGCCGCTTCAGCGAGCCCGCGATGTAGCACACGTAGCGCAGGCGGGGCGGGAGCACCGCGGGCAGCAGGGGCGTCTTCCAGCACGCGAGTAGGATCTCGGGATTAAAGGCCGCGAGCTCGCGCGCGAAGCCCTCAGCGCCGAGGCCCGTGGGATCGATCAGCTTAAATTCCGGCGCGAGTGTCCTCAACTGCGCCAGCAGCGTCTCGGGCAGAAACTCGCGAGTTTCTGTCGGCGTGAGGACCGCGAGCAGGGCAGTGGGGCGGGGCATGGCAAGAAGTCAGAAGAGAAAAAGATCAGGGTGCCGGCGGCAGGCACTCGAGGATTTCGCAGCCACCGGGCGCGGGCGTGAAACGCACCGGGCCGATTCCGGCGGGGAGGAAGAACTTGTCGAAAGTGCGCAGCGCATGGGTTTCGCCCCCGACCTCCACAGTCACGGCGCCCGCCGTCACGATGGCGATGACGGCGCCGGTTTCATCCTTAAGCAGCGGCGCGTCGAGGGTCGATTTCAGCACCCGGAAGCAGTCCGTCTGATTGCGCCCGATGAGTTCGTCCTGATAGCTGCTCGGCCCGAGCGCGCGCACGCGCCGCGGCTTGCAGCGCACCCGATGTTCGAGGTCGCCCGCGGTGAGTGGATCGAAATTAAAAACGGTGAGCGCGAAATCCAGCCCGCGATTCATAAACCGCGACGCCTCCGGCAGCACGTAGCCCGCGCGCTCAAATTCAAACCGCACCACGAGGTCGCTCGGCTCCTGGATTTCCACCATGAATACCCCGGCCCCGAGCGCGTGCGGCGTCCCGCCGGGAATAATAAAGGTGTCACCCGCCTTCACGGGAATCTTGTCGAAGCAGGCCTCGATGGCGGCGAGGTCCTGCTTCGCGATGTATTCCTTAAGTTGCGCGGTCGTCGGCGGACGCTGGAAACCCACGTAGATATATCCCGTGGCTTCTCCGCCCGCCTTGCCGTTGCGCACGCTGAGCACATGGTACGCCTCGGTCTTCCCGCTCGGCGCGCCCAGGACGCGTTGCGCAAACTCCCTCGTCGGGTGGACCTGAAAGTGCAGCCGCGTCCCGCTGTCCAAAAACTTCACCAGCACCTGCGGCTGCGCGCCGTATTTCGCGATGTGCGCCGCACCGAGAAAATACTCAGGATCGCTCGCGAGGAGCGCGGCAAAATCCCGCGGCATCGTTTCCTGCCCGACGAGCACCTGCGAAACACCTGGCGCCTCCGCCGTCACGCCACTCATAACCCCGGTCGGCGCCAAATACGGTGGTGTGCCTGCGGGATTCGTCGCCCGCGTGGTCGAGGCGATCCAATCTTCCGCGAAATGCGAATCCGCCGGTGTCGCCGCGCCCGCGAGCTCATCGAGCGTGCGCCCGCCGGGATAAGTGCGCCACACGCGATTGGCGGGGAGTCGAAGGAGTTTGCCGCGATGATTCATGCCCGGAATAGAATCGAATTAAGTGGCGGGAACGCGCTTCGCGGCCCGCAGCAAGATATAGCCGATGCCGCCGACGATCCCGCCGCAGCCGAGAAACGCGAGGCGTCCAATCGCCGGATTGGGTATGACGGCCAGCAGCGCGACAAAAGAGCCGTAGGCCACGCACAACCATCCGACCACCGAGGATTGGCGGGCATCGTTGGCCGCCCCAGCGCCTTCTTCCTTGGCAAAATTGACGGGCTTTCCGAGCCGGTCGAAAAACTCCTGCACTTGCGCCCGATGTCCCTCCGAGGTGGCGTTCCAGAACAGCTTAGTGCCGAGGAACCACGCGGTACAGATGCCCACATTGCCAAACAGCTCGATCGACTGACGCCAGTACTCCTTGGTCGAGTCCGTGAGGGGATGTGCCGTCCCAAAGACTGCCGCGGCCCATTCCGGCGTCAGATGGTTTGTAATGTAGAGCGAGCTGAGAAATCCCACCACTACGGTGCTCCACGCCGACCACGGCGGGGTGCGCTTGACGAGCACGCCGAGGAAGAGCGGCACGACAATGGGAATGCCGATCAGGATGCTGAGGCGTTGCGTGAGCTGAAAGAGGGTGAGGCCTTTGAGCCGGCTCATTTCCAGGGCGACAAAGATGATGAGCGCACCGAGCACGAGGGTCGTGGCTTTGCCGACCTTGAGCAGGTGCAGATCGGATGACTTCGGCTTCAGAATCGGCTGGTAGAAATTCTTGATGAAAAACCCCGTGTTCTTGTTCAAACCGGAGTCCATCGACGACATCGTCGCCGCAAAGATACCGCTCACGAGCAAGCCCATCATGCCGACCGGCATCACATCGCGGGCGATGGCGATGAAGGCGGCCTCCTCGGGATTCTTGAGATTGGGGAATACCGCGTGCAGGTCCGGAAACCGCACCGCCGCGATGATCGGCGGCAGAAACCAGATCACGATACCGAGGAGAAACAGCGCCGCGCCAAAATACCCCGCCCAGCGGGCGTGCTGGCTATCTTTCACGCAGAGGTAGCGGTTAGCGTCCGCGAGATTGTTCGTCGTGTGAAATTGTTTCAGGACCATCGCCACGCACCACAGCCCTAGAAAGTCGGTCGAGAAGACCTGCCCGAGATCGAGGTGATGCGCCGTGTGAGGTGTGATGAGGCCGCCGAAGCCGCCGATTTTGATCAGGCCCAGCACCGTGACCGCGAGGCACACCGGCATGAGGATGAGCACTTGGATGAAGTCGCTCGCCAGCACGGCCCAGCTTCCGCCCACCATCGCCATGAAGAGGACCACCGTGCCGGTCACTATGATGGTCCAGTCGAGATCGAGGCCGAAGACCGCCGCGAAAAATACCCCCAGCGAGTTAAGCCAGATGCCCGCCTGGAGCAGGCCAAACGGCATTTGCAACCACGTGAAAAATTGCTCGCTGACCCGGCCGAAGCGCAGGCGGATCGCTTCCACGCCCGTCACCACGCGGAGCTGCCGAAACTTCGGCGCGAAGTGCAGCGCGTTGAGGACGAACCCCAGCGAGTTTCCGAGGTAGATGATGGCAATGGGCCACCCATCGACATAGGCCTTGCTCGCCGCCCCCGTAAAAGTCCAGGCGCTGAATTGGACCATGAAAGCCGACCCACCGACCATCCACCACAGCGCCTTGCCGCCCCCACGAAAATAGTCCGACACATTTGTCACGAACCGGCGAAAGACCCAGCTGATCGCCACCATGAACGCAAAGTAGAAGACGAGGACGGCGTAATCGTAGGGGGTCATGGGGGGTGAGAGCGGCGCGGGGTAGGAAGACGACTCAGAGTTAATAATTATGAAATGCCAAGGGGAAAAGTTCGACGTCGGTCCGCTACCCTTCGTAGCGTAGCTCCGGCTGTCTTCATCGCGAGCGTTCCGTGCGCCCTGTGCAGGATGCGCGTCCGTCCTCGTACCTCGCTCAATCCCGGACTGGTTCCGTTTTACGCAGCCGGTCCCGTCGTATCGCCGGTAAAAAGCTGAGCCGGCAGCATCAGGTCGGTAAAGCTCCCGCTGTCATCGGTCTGCTGGAGGACGAGCCGCGCGGCGGCCTCGCCGAGTTTTTCCGGATTCGAGCCCGCCGCCGTGATGCTCGGCTTGCTCTCGGTCGCCACGGGGGAGAGGTCGGTGCTGGCGAGGCTTACGTCCTGCGGTACGCGCACGCCCGCGCGTTCGAATGCGCGCACGGCGCCCGAGGCCATCAGGGTATTGTAACAGAGAAACGCCGTCGGGAAGTCCTTTCGCCGCACGTGCGGCAGCACGACATGCGCCGCCTCGGCGCCCTCGGCGCGGTCGCCTTCCTTTAGCTTCACCGAGTAGCGCGGATCCAGCGCGAGGTCATAGCGCGCGAGCGCGGCCTCGAGGGCTTGCAGCCGCGCCTCATGGCGGCCGAGGCCGACATTACCGCCGAGCCAGCCGAAGCGCCGGTGGCCGAGGCCGTGCAAGTGCGCCACGAGCGACTCCAGTGCCTGTGGCTCGTTGCCGAGCACGGAATGACACAGCCCCGGATACCGGGCCGACACCGCGACCACGCGCAGATCGAAGCGCCGCAGCTTGTCGAGAAAGGGCCGCGCCACTTCGCCGACGAGCACGATGCCTTGAAACGGATGCCCCGCCGGGAAAAAGCGCCGCAACTTGTCGCCGTCGAGTTGGTCTTCCGCGCCGAGAAAAACCGCCGTGTACTCGCGCGCTTCGAGCGCCACGTGCAGCCCATGCTGGACGTGCCCGAAATACATCGTCGGCGTATTCAGCCGCAGCGGCGCGCGGAGGATAATGCCCACCTGCTTGGGCTGCGCCGCCGGCGACGACGCGAGGTGCATGCCCTTTGGGTGATAGCCACGCTTCACCGCGTGCGCCCAGATGCGATCGTAGCTTTCCGCGCTGATGCCCTGCCGCCGCCCATTGAGCACGAGGGAGACGAGCGCCTGGGAAATGCCGAGTTCCTTGGCGAGCTGGGTCTGGGAAACTTTCTTGGGGCGGGGCACGCCGTGAGATTTAATAATCCGGTCGCGCGGGCAACGAATTATTAAATGCCAATGAGCCTATGCCTTCAGCTTGGATATGAGCGTTTCACCTTTCGCAGCAAATGGCGCAAGTATGCTTTGTAAGGTGGTCATGGCCCTGTCGACATCCCAATCGAGTTCATCGTCGTAGACGTAAATCTGCTGTCGGAGGAAGGTCATTTTCCCTGGAGGCGCATCGCAAAAGCGGTCATAGAGTAGGTGTCCAATTTTTCTAGAATCGAGAACTCCATGAAGCTGCCCATAGGCGCACAGGCCTAGAAACTCTTCGTCGGTAGTTACCTCGTCGCCGGCCAGTAATTTTAAAAAATCATAAGGCGGCAATTCAATGGGCGCACCGGAAAGGTCTAGAAGCCATTGCGGCGGATACTCCGTTGTGACGAGAGCTTGGTCGGCTAGCGCGATGACCTCTTCCCTTGAAACAAGCCCTAAGCTGAATGCGGTTTTTAGGTGAGCGGGAAGTACGCCGTCCATGGCAAGGTATCCGGCGCTCCCTTACCGATACAGCCAGTACTTCTGACTCTGCTTTTGGTAGATCGCCGCCTGCTCCCGCCACTGCTTCAGCCACGTTTCGATATCGACATTCTTTCCCTTCGCTTGGAGGTCTTCGTAAAATGCCCGGGAGCCCAGCAGGTGGAGAAACAGGCTGCGCTTTTCCACAGTGGCGGTGACGAAGGGATTCTTCGGGTCGTACTTGCAGGCCAGCCGCATGAGGTGAAAATTCAACTCCGTGGGGCGCCAGGCGTCGTAGTCGCGGATCTCGATGTAGAGCCCGGTGCCGGGCTTTCCGGTCTTGGTGTTGGGCGCGCTCACGGTGCGGTAGTCGATGCCGGGGAGCTTGAGCGCCCGCAGTTCCTTTTCAAAGACCTCCGGCTTCACGGCGGTATGCACGAGGCCGCGGAAAATATACTGCGAACCTACGCCGCTCTTGAAGCCCCCGATTTCACACCCGAGGCCGACCATCGCGTAGCCCTTTACGGCCTCAAAATCGGGCATGAGAGGTGAGGTCGGCACCCATGTGAGGCCGGTCTCGGTCCAGCGCATGGAGCGCGTCCAGCCGCGCATGGGAATGACGGTGAGCTTGCCCTTGAGCCGCTGCGCATCCGTGAGCGAATAGGGGCCGACCGGCTCCGGCGCGGCCTTCGTCATCAAAGCGAGCTCGCCCATCGTAAGTCCATGCACATACGGCACGCGAAAGGCCCCGACATAGCTCATCTGCCCGAGGTCCATCGGCGGGCCGTCGGCTTTGAGCCCGCCGAGGGGATTGGGCCGGTCGAGGATGATGCACTCGACGCCGTTTTCGAAGCAGGCCGACATCGCGTTTTTCATCGCGCTGATGAAGGTGTAGCTGCGCGTGCCGATGTCCTGCAGGTCAATCAGGAGCGCATCGAGATCCTTGAGCTGCGCCTTGGTGGGCTTGCGCGTCTTGCCGTCGTAGAGTGAGCGGACGGGCAGGCCGGTGCGCTTATCGACGTAGTCGAGGTAGTTTTTGCCGGCGGCAAATTCGCCGTTGATCCCGTGCTCGACCGCGAAGAGCGCGACGAGCTTCACCCCGGGCGCGCCGCGCAGCACGTCGATAGTGCTGACACCACGACGATTAACTCCCGCCGGATGCGTGAGGAGGCCGATGCGTTTGCCCTTTACCGAGGCGAAACCCTCGGCCTCGAGCACGTCGATCCCCAGCATGACCGGACCACGTTCCACGCGCGCTGCCGGAGGCGGCGCGGCCGAGACCACGGGCGCGACAAAGGCGGGCGTGGCGGGCGGCGGAGTCGGCGGGGCCTTGGTGGCGCTGCAGCCAAAGAGGCCGAGCAGGGGCACGAGCACCGGCAGCAGGGGCCGGAAAAAAGAGATGCGAAACGCGCCAGTCATGGTCGTTGCGAGAGATGCCCGCCCGCGGCGGCGCGGTCACGTTAAAAGCGCACGGACTTGCTCACAGGGCCTCGCGCACCGCTGCTTCCAGCAGCGTCGACGCCTCGCGGAGCGCCCGCTCCAGCGGCATGCCGGGCGGGGTGATCGCGTGCAGCGACAGGCCGGCGGGCTTCGCCCCGGTGACTTTGACCGCGCCGGCAAAGACCTGCACCGGCTTGCCGAGAGCCAATGCTCGCGCCGCCACCGCGCCCGGGCCTTTGCCGGTCAACGAGGTGTCGTCGAAACGCCCCTCGCCCGTAATGACGAGATCCGCCTGCGCGAGCTTGGCTTCGACATCGAGCCAAGCCGAAACAAGATCGAAACCGGGCAGCAGCTTCGCGCCCGTCGCCGCCATCAGGCCAAATGAAATGCCGCCGGCCGCACCTGTGCCAGGCTCGTCCATGAGCGATTCAGGCTGCTTGAAATACTGGCACAGCATGAGCCCCAGCCGCGCGCACTCGTGGTCGAGCCGTGCGGTGTCCGCCGGCTTGAGGCCCTTTTGCGGTCCATAGGTGGCGGTCGCGCCCCGCGGGCCGAGGAGGGGATTCGTCACATCGCAGGCGATCCTGACTGGGGTAAAGCCTGCGGGCATCTCGCCCCCGAGCTGGGAGATCCGGCTCCAAAGGCCCGGCACGGGCGGCCACACGGCGTCCCCGGCGGGCGTGAGAAATTTCAAACCGAGGCTGGAGAGCGCGCCGAGCCCGAGGTCATTCGTCGCACTACCGCCGACCCCGAGCAAAATCGCCACCACGCCGGGCCGGCTCGCCGCGAGGCGCATCAAGTCTCCCGTGCCCACCGTGTGCGTCTCCCACGGATCGCGCTGGGCCTGCGTGAGCAGCGCCAGCCCGGAGGCCGACGCCATCTCGATTACGGCGACGAGCGGGTTTTCAACTCCGCCGCTTCCCGCGCTCTCGATCTGTAAAAGCTCACGCGCCGCCGCCGGAATGCGCGCCAACGGCACAAAGCCTACGGTGCCCGGCGTCACAGCGTCGCGCGGGCCGGGGACGGGATGAGTTTCAACCGTGCCCCCCGCCGCACGCGTGAGAATTTCGCAAAACCCTTCGCCTCCATCCGCGAGTGGGCAGAGGTCGAGCGTCCACTCCGGGTGCCGGGCCCGCAGCGCCTTCGCGGTGGCATCGCACGCGGCAGGCGCAGTGAGGGAGTCTTTGAATTTATCGAAGGCGAGGAGGACGCGCATGGGGCCGGGAATTGCCGCGACGACGAGCGTTAGCCGCAACGACAAAACACGCGACGCTGATGCGCGTAGGTGGACGGCGATCTCCGAGCGCCGTCTTGAGGAGGCGCGAATGCCGGCGTAATTTTCAGCTTCGCCCTCCCGACGCCGCCCGGAGATCGCCGTCCACCTCCAAGCCTCGCCTTCACCCTCGCGTCTCCGCTTAAAACGTCCCGCTGACGCCTGCCGTATACGTGGCGCCGAGATTGTTCGCGATTTGGAAATTGCTCCAGCTCGGTGCGCCGTCGACCACGCGGTAGCGGGTCTTTTGCGCATTGGTCACATTCCGACCGGAGACGAAGAGCTTCGCCCACTTGGTCACCGCGAAATCGAGGCTGAAGTCGACCGTGGTGTACGCGGGATAAAAGCGAATGCCGCCCACGGCGGGTGACGTGGCCGAGGCCGCGATACCATCGTACTGGCGGAAGACCCGGCCGTTGCGAATCGCGCCCACGGTGGCGCCGATCTTGCCGCGACGGTAGCTGAGCGAGCCCTTGACCTGCGTCTCGTAGAAATTCGAGAAGTCGGTCGCGATGTTGCCGTTCGCGTAGTTGAACTTCGAAAGGTGGTTGTAGTTGTAACTGCCGATCACGGAGATGCCGCGCAGCATCTGCGGCAGCCAGGCATCGAGAGGCTGGCGGCCCTCGAATTCGAGGCCCGAGATTTTGCCCTTGCCGTCGTTGACCCACGTCGTGGATTGGAAATTCAGGAAGCTCGGTTCGAGTGAGAGGTCGGCGAGCTTGGCGGGCGTATCGAGGAGGATCGTCCGCTGCACCTGCACGTCGTTGATGTCCTTGATGAAGCCACCCGCGCTAAAAACGCCGCCTTGCGGGGTGTAGTATTGGAAAGAGGCCTCGTAGTTGTTCGCGGTCCAGGGCTTGAGCGCGCCATTGGGCCGATTGGCGGTGCCGACCGCGATGCCGGAGTAGGTGCCGCTCGTCACCGGGTTGAAATCGAAGGACGTGCTCGGGATGATGGCGCGGCCGAAGCGATTCTTGGCCTGCGTCTTCGCGTAACCGACGCGCAGCATGAGGTTTTGCGTGAAGCTATAGTTGAGCTGCAGGCTGGGGAAGAGGCCGTCGTTGGAGCCGGTGCCCTTGGCGCCTTTGCGGACGTAGCGGGCCATATTGCCGGCCAGCGTGCCGTCGACGAGACCCTGACTTGTCACGTAACGCACGCCGCGGTCGAGGCTGCCGACGCCCTCGGCGTCCGCCTTTTCGTAGCGCACGCCGCCGACGTACGTGAGGCGGTTGCGGAAAAACGCGCCGGTAAATTCCAGCCAAGGCGCCATCGTGCGCTCCAGCACTTCGTATGGCTCCGTGGTGGAGAAGCGGTACGACTCCGCATCGCGATACTGAAACCAATCCGGGTGCGCGAGGTACACCTCGTAGAACCGACGCATGCTGATGCGCGGCACGGCGGGAAAATCGTAGTACGAATCGCGCGACGGTGGGATATTGACGGCGGCGATTTGCGACGCCTCGGTGCCGACGCTCCCGGCGACGTGATTAGGGCCGACGAAAGTCCATAGCTTCGAATCGTAGCGCTGCACGTTGCGGAATTGCTCGTTGTGATCGTAGCCGAGGCGGGCCGTAAAGGGATTTTCCGCGAGGCGCATCGTGCGCTTTAGCCAGAAGCGTAGCGCGGCGATGCTCTCATTGGTCTGACCGGGCCGGGACACCGCGCCGCCGACTTTCATGTTGTTCAGATTCTGCCAATCGAGCTCGGGTCCGACGGTGGTCGAGCCCGTCGTCACGGTGTAGGATTTGATCGTGTGCGCGTTGGTGAAATTGCGGTCGAGCAGATTGACCGTGAGCGGAATGGGATTGGCCGTGCCCGATCCCACGCCCGTCAGCACCAGTGTGCTGCCGCTGAGGGTGGTGCTGCCGAAGAACCCATCGTCGGTGTCACGAAACACATGCTTCGAGGTCGAGTACGAACCGCGCAGGCTCGCGGTCCAGTCGCCCTTGCGCCACTCGGATTCGATCATGTTCGTAAACGTATCCTTGGTGCCATTACGCCACGCTTCGCGCAAATCGTAGCGGATGGAGCCCGCGCCGAGACCGCCGTAGACGGAGTGCTGGTCATTGGTGCCCGGCGCGCCGAGCGGGAGATTCAGGACGGCATCAGTGATCGTACCAGTCTGGTTGCCCGTATTCCAATTGAAGCGCACTTCATCGCCTGCGCGCTCCTGATAGCGACTGGCGCTGATCGAGTAGGACATCTTGAGCGTGCGGATGGGGCGCCAGTCGAATTTCGCCGAGGCGGCGTCGGTGACGTCCTGCTTGGGATTGTCGTGCACGCCCTCGACCGAGAATTGAGGGTTGAGCGCGCTCACGGTGGTGAGCGGCTTGCCGGCGGCGACGCGGGCCTTGGCGGCGGCGGCTTGATCGGCGCTGCCGAAATTCACCGTCGGGAACGACCAGTGGACGCGCGCGAGCACGTCGTTGTGATTAAAGGTCAGCGCGTAGCCAAAGGTCTTCGAGACCGGGTCCGTCCACGTGAGCTTGAAGTTCGGCCGCCAGCCGACCATCTGCGTGTCGCGGATGCCAGGGCGCTTTTCGAAGCCGAAGTTCTCCGCATCGGTGGTGAAGAGCGCGCTGTACGTGAGGCTGCGCTTGCTGGCCTCAAAAGCGGAACGGCGGATGAGATTCACGGAGCCGCCGAGGGCATTGGAGCTGTCTTCGGGCGTGCGAAGCTTGCGCACTTCCACGCGCGAAATATCGGCCGAGGAGGAGCCCATCATCTCGAAATTGCGGTCGCGGCTGCTCGTGCCGAGTGTCGAGGTGGACGCGGAGGCGACGGGCATGCCGTCGAAATTGATCTCGGTATTCACCGCATCGAGGCCGCGCACGCTGACGCCCACGATGTTGTTGGCGAAGTACTCCACGCTGACGCCGGGGAGCCACTTCATGAGTTCGCCGGGGTTGCTATCCGGGATCGTGCCAAACTGGTCGGCGGAGACCACGCTCTTCTGCCCGAGCGAGGCGCGCTGCTCATTAACGGCGATGGCGGCGGCGTTGGTTTCCTTGGTCGAGGCGACGATGAATTGGTCGAGCTTCACCGCCTCGGTGCCTTCGCCGAAGCGCGCTTTGCTCGTGAGCTTAAAGTCACGCTGAGCGGTCTGGTCGGCAGTGATGGAGAGCGGAGCTTCCTGTTCATCGAGACCGTTGAAAAATACCCGCAGGGTCACCGGGCCGGCGGGGATGCCCGAGAGGCGATAGGCACCGCTCTCATCTGTCAGCGCCACGAGCGTGGTGCCCTTGATGGAGACGCGGGCGTTATTGAGGAAGTCACCCGTGACGGCGTGTTGCACGCGGCCCTCGATGGCGCCCGTGGTGGCAGTCTGGGCGGACGCGAAGACGCCGGAGAGGTAAAGGCACGCCGCGAAGGCGAGCCGCAGGAGCGGTCGAACGGATTTCATGAGGGGTAGTGCAGCGAACGAGCCGAACCTGAATAAATCGGCCGGCGGAGGGGTGGTCAGGACGGCTTACTTTAGAATGCGCCGCGAGAAAGCGAAATGGATAATCAAGGCACCATCATGGACATAATTGACCGGCCAAAATCTGCCTCTCCCTGCGAACCATCATCTCTCGCGGCGCTTGAGGGCTGCCTAACGCGCGTCTCTTAGCTGATTCGAGTACTGAGGCCGTCTCGTGCGAAGACCGCAGGCTTCCACCACCGGGCGGGATTACTCCGCGCCCACGTACGCGAAGCGCGGCACGCGCTGTCCCTCGTGCTCGACGGTCTCGACAAACATGGCCGCCGGCCGCACCCAGTATCCGAAATCTCCATACAAAAGCTGGTACACGACCAGCACCTCCTGGGTTTCTGAATGCCGCGCGAGGTGATGCACGCGGTATTCCTGGCCCTTGTAGTGGCGGTAACGCCCGGGGCGAGGCTCGGAAGGGAGGGGCGGGAGAGTCGAAGCGGACATGCGCTCGAGGGTAAGGGAGGGCGCTGAGCTTATTTTGGCTCCACGCGGAACTTACCCTTCATCAGCGCCGAGTGGCCGGGGAAGCTGCAGATGAAATCGTAGTCACCGGGCGTGGTCGGCGCGTTGAAGTAGATCGTATCGGAGCCTTCGGGCAAAATGAGCGCGGTGTGGAAGAGCACGTCGTCGGTTTCGGGCACGTAGTTTTTCGCGGCACCGTCGACGCCGAGGGCGAGCGCGGCGTTGCCGACGGTGTCGCCTTTGCCGGGGGCGCAGAGGACGAAGTTGTGCAGCATGTCATCGCTGTTCTTGAAGACGAGGCGCACGCGCGAGCCGGCCTTGGCGGTGAGGAGGGTGGTGTCGAATTTCAGGCCGGGCTGCGTGCCGAGGATGATGGTCTTGTCGCCATCGTCGCCGGTCCAGTCGCCAGGGGCCTTGGTCGGGTGCTTCTTGGTGTTGGCGCTGGCGACGGCGGGCACGGGGGCGATGCAGAGCTCGGCCTCGCGGACATCCATCGGGATAATGCGGTCGCCGTCGGGCAGGCGATTCAGCGTGTAGTACGCGGTGGTGTGCAGGAGCGTGTCGCCACCCTTGGCGGCGCGCAGGCCCGCAGCCTTGATCTCGTGGATGTAGCCCTCGCGGAGGCAAATCGTCGCAATGCGCACGCTGAGCCCATCGGGTGCGACGACGACCTTGCGCACGGGGCAGCCCGCGCGATTCGACGGTGCGCTGCCGTACTCCTTGTGCCAGAGGTAGGCGAAGCTGGAGACGCCGTAGCTCTCGGGCTTTTCCGCCGTAGCGCGGTCGACGGGCGTGGTGAACGTGAGGACGAAGCCATCCGGCTGCGCCTTCACCTCTTTGATTTCAAACGGCGTCTCGCCGGTCCAAACAAGGCGCTCGAGGCCTTGCTTCTTCGGCCCGAGCGAACCCCAGCCGCGCTCGGTCTCGCCGGTGAACAATGAGCCATCCTCGCCCTGCACGACGCGGATGATGCCGCAATCGAAACCGCTGCGAAACGCATACGCCGCGCCCTGCCACACGCCCTTGACCTTCTCGAGGCTCACGCGGGCGATTTTGCTCTGGCCCTGATCGCCGACGAAGAGCTGGCCCGCGAAGGGGCCAAACTTGCCGCCGCTCAGGTCCTCTTGAATGCCGGAATTGGAAATGCCGAGCACGGTGTGCGGGAGCCAGACGGCGGGCGGCTTCACGCCGGGCACGCGCTTGGCGACCTCGGACATCGGCTCGTCAAAGCTCTTGATATCATCGGGGCGTAGCGAGACGGGCGAACCGGGGAGCTTGCTCCACGCGAGGCCGGCGGGATGCCCTGCGAAGTCGCCGCGCTCGAGGTGCGTAATCTTTCCGGAGCCAACCCACTCACCCTGATTGTCGGAGTAAAACCAATCGCCCGTCGAGGTCAGCGCGAGCCCGCACGGCGAGCGGAGGCCTGCCGCGATGGGCGTCATCTGGCCATCGGGCGTAATCTCCATGAACCATCCGCGCCACGGCACGGGCGACTGCGTGGGCGCACTAAACGCGACATTGAGCGTGACGCGGAGATTGCCATTGGGCGCAAGCACGGGGCCGAAGGCATACTCGTGGTAGCTGCCGGAGATCGGAATCTTCGCGATCGTTTCAAACACATCGGCGCGACCATCGCCGTCCGTGTCCTCGAGGCGCGTGAGCTCCTCGCGTTGCGCGATGTAGTAGCCCTTGCGCGGCGCGGGCACGGCGATGATCCCGAGTGGCTCGTGGAGGCCCGAGGCAAAGAGCGTAAACTTCGGCTTCGCCGCCGCATCGTAGGCACCGTCGACCCACCAGATCTCGCCGCGCCGCGTGGTGACAAGCAGGCGCTTGCCAGGGAGCGGAAGGATGCCGCTGGCCTCGAGGATGATATCGTCGGGTACGTCGAGCGGGATGCGCTTCCAGTATTTATCCTCGCGGGCGACGAGTTCGTCGCTGGGCTTGGCGAAGCGCTCGGCAGCGGAAGGGTTGTTGGTCTGCGCGACGGCGAGCGACGGGGCAATGGCAGCGGCACAAACGGCCAAAGTGGGGAAGAGGTGGCGATTCATGGCGGCGGGTTACCAGACGAGAGAGTAGGAGAGGGGAGCTTCGAGCGTGGACTTCGCGAGGCGGACGACGAGTAACTGCCGGTCGCCGACGGTGCGGATGGCAGGCTGGTGAGGCGACCCGGCGGGCCAGTCGATATAGTATTCGCGGTCTCCGATCACCCAGCCGCCGCCGGGTTGCGCAGTGATGGACTCAGCCTCGGCGAGGAGCACTTGGGCCTCCCAGGAGGGCAGGGAGCCTTTGAACTCGAGGCGGCGATTGAGCATCTTGCCATCCGGCGAGGCGGCGATGCGGTCGCGGATCGAGAGATCGGAAAGCTTCGAAAGGAAAACCGGCTGACCATCCGCTTCGAGCGTATAACCCTGCGACGATTGCATGGCATCGGCGGTCACGGGCCACCCCGCGGTGCGGGGATTTTCGATCAGCGCGACGGTCGGGAAGGAATTGAGCGTGAGCGAGGGCCCGTTCGGCTTCACGAGCTGTGGCTCGCCGCGATTGACCCACATCTCACCGGCGTCGGCCCAGTGGCCGCGCCAGGTGCGGAGCAGCGCTCCGGTTTCCAGATCGTAGGCATAGTGCAGACCGGCGGGTGTTCCCACGCTCGTCGCGTAGAGACGCTTGCGCGGCTCGTACGGTACGAAACCGCGCTGCATGCGGATGCGATTGTCGGTTGGCTCAAGCAAGACCTGCGGCGGGGCATTTTGGCCGCGTGGACGGCCGCTGCCGGCTTCGCCACCGAGCGACTGCGGGGCGATACTCGGGCCCTCGGCGATGAGATCGAGCGACGGGCGATTGTTACCGGAGTGAATGAGATCGAGCCGCACGGCGTGGGCGCCGGCGGTGAGGGTGATCTTGCCGGGCTGGCCGCCTTTCTCGAGCGGGGTGATCACGGGCTGATCGTCGATCAGGAGACGGACCGGATCGGTCGTTTCCGGCGTGAACGCATACTCGCCCGGGCGCGGCGCGATGAGCGAGCCGGTGAGGACGAGGGCGAACTTGCCGTTCTTCTCCACCGCCGCCTGCGAGAAACGCGCGGGCGTGCCGGTGGAGGTCGGCTTCTTGCTGGCATAATCGCTGACCTTGCTGAAAACGCCGGTGTACAGTTCATAGCCGAGCTTTTCTACGGCGAGCTTGGCGGTGGCATCGAAGCGTTTGTAAACGAAATTGCGCAGCGCAACCGGGCCGTGGTCGCCTTGGATCATGAGCGCGCCTTGCGGCTGCTCATCTTTGAAGGCGGCGGCATTGGTCGGGCCGGTGACCTCGACGTTTTCGTGGATGGTGTAGCCGTTGAGCACGACCTTCACGAAGCGGGCGTTCTTGGTTTTCTTGCCGGCGGCATCGAAGCGCGGGGCTTGAAACTCGATGTGCAGGTGCTGCCAGAGACCAGGGGCGCGGCAGGCGTTGGCGCGCGGGGCGGTGCCTTCGAAACGCTCCTGGCCCGCGCCGCGCGCGGGATCGACGCGCTCGTAGATGCCGCCGCAGTCGGTGGCTTTGGGCTCCTTCACGCCCCAACTGTCGAAGAGCTGCACCTCGTAGCGGCCTTGGAGATAGATGCCGGAGTTGGAGCCCGGCGTGAGCAGGAAATCGAGATCGAGGTCGAGGTCACCATGCTCCCACGTCGTGAAGAGATTGGCCTTGGCCTGCGCGGTGGGATTGCAGACGAGGATGCCGGTGCCCTCGGTGGCGGTCAGGGTCTTGTCGCGGCGCGGGTCGCCCGCGAGCGCGCCAGAGAGGCGCCAGTTGCCCGCGGCGGGTTTGAACGCGGCGAGGGAGTCGAGTGCGACGCGGTCGGCGGGGAGCAGCGACTGGGCGCGCGCGACGGTGGCAAAGGCGGCAGCCGCCGCGAGGGAGCGTGCGAGCACGCGCAGGGAAAGGGGCAGGGTGAGCATGACGAAAGCGGAGAGCCACGGTCGGAGCCCGCGGCGATGGGGGCAAATCGGAAAGCGAAGGGTTTTGGGAAGCTAGCGGAGAAACGGAGTAAAACGCGAGACGAGCGCTGAGAAGCGCCCGGGAAAAAGCGATGATCTGACTATAACTGATCGGCCGGACCCGAGGCTAACAAATATCCACACATTTATTTCGATTTTTCGTAAACCGAGAACGCCCGTCACGGACGGCGGGTGGCCTGAAATCGGAATAATGCGCGGTCAGCGCGCTGGGTTTGAGCTTAAAGTGAGGAAAGAAGCGCCAGAGCAGCGGCGAAATCTTCGCAACAGTTTCATAATTGAGTCGTTGTTTGATCCCGGCGCGGGATGCTTGCTGGTCTTGCCCCGGGAAAAGCTCGTGTGCCGCGCTCGCGCGCGGTGCGGCGTGCTTTTCTTTTTAACCAACGTTGCCGCCTCCCCCCTCCCGGCGATGTGGGCTCTACCCACGACCCCTTTGCCTCCCTGCCTACCTATGACCCCCTTTGCATTTTCGTCTACCCTTCGGCCCCGGCCTGCCTCGCTCGGCGCGGGCACCGCGGTCCTGCTTGCGCTCTCACTCGCTGCGTCCGTCGCGCCGCTTGCCGCGCAGACCGCTTCGGCCGCCACGCCCGCCGCATCGGCTTCGTCTGCTTCCGCGCAAGACGATACCGTGAAGCTCACGCCGTTCGAGGTGAGCACGGATAAAGACACCGGCTTCGCCGCCGCGAGCGCCCTCGCCGGCGGTCGCCTCGCCAGCGATCTCCGCGATACCCCCGCCGCCTACTCGGTGATCAACCGCGAGTTCATCGATGCGCTCAATCTCACTGATCTCCAGTCCGCGCAAAACTGGGCGACCGGCTCCACGTTTCAGTCGGACATCGGCACTTTTAACTTCACGACCTTCACCACGCGCTACACCACGCGCGGCATTTCGGCGGGCCAGCAGCTCCGCAATTTCTTCCCCGTCAACGGCGACAATGATTCCTACGCGCTCGAGCGCTACGACTTCGGCCGCGGTGCCAATTCCATCCTCTTCGGCAACGGCAGCTTGGGCGGCGTGAGCTCGTCGACCACGAAGCGCGCCCGCACCGACCGTTCGTTTCAGGACGTGAAGCTCACCGCCGGCTCGTGGCGCCTCATGCGCGCGACCGTCGATGTGAACCAGCGCATCACCGACAAAGCCGCCATGCGTGTCGCCGGTGTCGCGCAATACGGACTCGGCTTCCGCCAAAAGGAATTCGAGAAGCGCAAGGGCGTCTTCGCCACGACCACGTATCGTCCCTTCAAAAACACCACGATCCGCCTCGAGGGCGAGGCGATCAACCGCGAGATCAACCAGCCAATCAATAATCTCTCCGACCAGTTCTCCGGCTGGGATGGCAAGACCACCTACGCCAGCCCTGCCGCGCTCGCCAGTCTCACGGCCGCACAGGTGACCGCGCTTCAGTCCGCCGGCGTCGCCCGCCGCGCCGCGAATTATAACGTCTTCGATCCCTACAGCGGCTTCAACGGCATCGCCAGTTACAGCAACGAGCCCATCACCATCGGTGGCGGCACCACCGCGAATACCCCTATCGCCGGTTACACCTACGGCACCGGCCCGGCATTCGGCCTCACCAACGCCAATCCGGTTTACGCGATGAATGTGCCCGACAACCGCTTTGCGGTCGCCGAGGCCAACTCCGGTTTCCGCCGTCCCTCGGAGCGCTTCTCGATCAATCAAAACGGCCCGCTCCTCGAGTCCACCTTCCGCGACGTGCAGGCCACCCTCGAGCAGAAGCTCGGAGATTTCTACATCGAGCTCGCCGCCGATATTAACAAGAATTCCAACTACACCAACGGCGAACAAAACCGCGGCGCGCAGACCACCTATATCGATATCAACCGCGTCCTCCCCAACGGCGCGGCCAATCCCCATTACCTCCAGGCCTACGGCGACGGCAATTTCTTCCGCGGGTTCCGCCACTACGATTACCATAATCTCCGCGCCTCCCTCGCGTGGAAGAAAGACACCCGCTTCGGCAACTATTCCGTCAACACGATGGTGGGTGAAAACAAGAATCACTACACGCTCTCCTACCAGTGGCTGAGCCTCGCGCAGGGCACCGACACCCTCGCGTGGCTCAATGGCACCACCTCCGACATCAAAATCCGCCGCTACTGGAACGAGCCCAACCGCCCCTTCGTCGACCTCGCCGGCAAGCCCATTCCCTATTACGATCCCGCCACGCGCACCACGACCACCGTCACGCCGCGCTGGGTGATCGACCACACTCGTTTCGACACTGAGTCGATCAACGACACCAACTACCGCTACGGCCTCGCCGCGCTCAATGCGAAGTTCTGGAAAGACCGTATCATTCTCCTCGGGGCCTTCCGTCGCGATCGCTACGAGTCCGGTTCGCAGCAGATGGCCGTCAATGGCGACTACCCGACTGATCGCGATCCGCTCAAGCCGTTCTTCAAGCCGCAGGCTCCCGCCGATTGGGCGAGCCTCACCTACATCCCGCTCGACTCCGCTGGCCGCCCGCTCGCCGCCGCGCCCGCGACCACGCGCCCGCGCCTCACCGGCGGCGTGCGCGATCCGCGCTACACGCAGTACCGTTTCCAAGACGACTACAACGCCCCGATCCTCTCCGGCTACGCCAACACCAAGTCCCTCGGCACCGTCGTCCACGTCCTCGACTGGCTGAGCCCCTCGGTAAACTACGCGGAGACGTTTAACCCGCAAAAGGCCTACGCGCTCCTCCAGGGCGGCGGCATCGTCCCGCCCACGATCTCCAAGGGCTGGAACTACAGCACGCGTTTCGAATTCTTCCAGCGCAAGCTCGACGTCAACGTCACCTACTACACCTCCGAGGAAATCAACAACCCGTTTACCGTTTCCGGTTTTCCCTTCAACACGCTCCTCCAAGCCACGCCCGCCGGCACCACGCAGGATATTAACAAGCGTGGCGTCCCGGTCTTCATCTCCGGCTCCGACCTGCAGGACCGCCAGGCCAAGGGTTGGGAAGTCGAGATCACCGCCAACGTTATCAAGGGCCTCCGCGTGACGGGCAGCGTCTCGCTCCCGAATGTGTACGGCGCGAATGCCTACCAACTCACGCGCGCCTACGTCGCCAAGAACCGCGACAATTTTAAACTCATCGTCCAGGACGCCGGCGGCAAAGTGGACGCCAACAATGTCGCCACCGTGGACACGGCGATCACCTCCACGCAAGTCGCCCCCGATGCCCAAGCCGCCGTCGATGCGTACAACACTATCTTCACCGCGTACAACAACCTGAACACCACCCGCACCAACGGCGGCAATCAGGCCCTCTACAAGATGTTTAGCGATTACACCTTCCAGCAAGGCCGCCTCAAGGGCTTCCGCACCGGCCTCGGCGTCCAGTACCGCGGCCGCGAAATCATCGGCAACCGCGGCGCCGACACCATCGTCGACCCGAGCAATCCCTCCCGCGCCATCGACGACCCGACCCGCAGCGTGAACACGCCCCTCTACACGCCCAAGGGCGACTTCACCGTCACGAGCACCTTTGGCTACCTCCTCAAGGTCAACAAGCGCGACATCCAGCTCAACCTCGTGATCAATAATCTGCTCAACGACCGCACGATCTACTGGACGAGCTCGACCAACGGCGCCGCCACGAGCGCCCTCCGCCCCCGCGACGGCAACTACGCCTCGCCGGCGCGCGAGACGGTGCCCGTCGGCTTTGGCCTGAAGCAGCCGATTAATTTCAATGTGTCGGCGAGCTTCCGGATGTAAGCTCAAAAGACCGATTCAGTCCTCTCCCATCACATCAAAGCCCGACTCCGGTCGGGCTTTGCGTGCGCCATGGGCGAGACTGGTAGCCGCGAGCGCCAGCGAGTAGACCAAGCCCATTTACCGCCCCTGTCCCGGAGTGGCGAGCGCCAGCGAGCCGAGACCGACATCGTCTTGCCGGCTCCTGCGCTGGGGCGCGAATGTCCTCGGTCTCCGTCCGTGACTGCGACATCCTGCCGTGGAGTCGACCGAGTCCCTTGCTTGCCGAAGCCTGAGTTTTACCGGTAATAGGTATTTGGATACCTGAGCCGACCGCGCTTCTGTTAATCGTCGCGCCCCATCGTTCAACTTAATTGTCCGGAGTTCTCCTTCTTCCAATAACGAATCCGCGATGACCACTCTTGCGCCGGCCGCTCCACATACCGCCATAAGAGCCACGCCACGCCCACCGAAGTTGCCAGCGCCAGTGTCAGTACGGCCAGTTTCGCCGGCATCGTCTGCACGTACCGCTGCCCCAAATTGACCACGCGTCCCCCGATCGGCACGTGCACGAGATACAGGGAATAGGAGATGTGCCCAAACCACACCAAGGGGCCTTTGACCTCGCCCTCAAATAATCCCAGCAAGAGCGCCGTAGCCACCCCCGTGACGGCTACGGGTACGCCATGAATATGCCATGCGCCAAGACCCAAGAGAGACACCCAAGCGATGAATGGGCCGCGCGCCACGAGACCCACCCGCAGTTGGAAAGCCGCCATGCCCAGCATGAATAAAAACAGCCAGTGGAAGATAAACTGGCCGCCCGGAACCAGCAACGCGCAGGCCGCAAGGCTCCCGAAAAGTCCGGCGCGTACTGCGAGCGAGCGATGTGCCACGGCGGAAAACAGAAGTCCGATGAGGAGGTAGTATTGGAGCTCGATCGCGAGCGTCCAGAAAACGGGATTGAGCCACGGATAGCCGAACAGGAAGTTCACGTAGCCGAGGTGGAGCGCCACCTGGATGAAGGATGGCTCAAACGGCGCACCTTTAAAACCAGGCGCGGCCGACGACAGGTAGCCCAGCGCCATGATCATCGCCAGCCCTACGAGATAAGGCGGATCGAGTCGGATGATGCGCTTGAGAATAAAGGTCCCGTAGTTCGCCGTACGGTAGCCACTGCGCTGGAGCGCGTACGGAATGATGAAGCCCGAGATGACAAAAAACATCTCCACCCCAAGCCATCCGAAACTGCCCGCGAATTTCAGCGCTCCCTCGGGCAAGAACGTCTCGTTCCCATTGGTGAAGTGAAATGCGCAGACCGCCAGCGCCGCGACTCCGCGCAATGCATCCAACACCGAAAATCGTTGAGGGGGAGAATTTATACCCATGTAAAGTGGACCGGCCTTTACGATGCGCGGCCCGCCGCTCAGCACAACGCGTCTTTTCGGGCCAAGAGTCTCCCGCCCCGTGACCGCTGACCAACTCACGCCGACGTGTCTCCCGGAAACGCTTCTTCACGATCAACCGTCCGGTGGATCAAGCCCACGCGCGTATGGCCACACGTCAATCTTCGCTCGCCGGACGGATTGTGCTATTTGTGGCCAACCGTCCGACGCCTCGCTCCATGTCTTCGGGGCCCTTTCCGTGATCATGGTGGCTAGAGAGGGCGTCAAAAAGGTAGGGCGTGTTATCCCTAACGCGCCGCTCGGGCGTGCGCACCGCGAGAGTGGGTCGGCTTAAAGATCAGCCGTCCCACACCTAGCACCTGTTTCGGCGCGCTCTAAGCGGAATGCGTTTTGACCGCGGTCGTCCTCAAAATGCCCTTCCATCCGCCTTCGTGCCGCACAGGCATACCTCGATGCCCAGTTCCGCAGCGAGGGCCGCTTTCGCGTACAGCGCGAGATCGGCGTCTTTGGCGGAATGGGCATAGGCCACTTGGATGTGGTTGGCCTTGTGGCGGGCCATCATCTGGTCGCGCGAGACGCCGTAAGTGACGGCGTGCATGATGGGCCATTGTACGGTGGTCTCTTCCCATCGGCGCTCGGTTTCCTCCTTGGGTAGCGAGATCACCTTGGCGCGGCCGAGGTCCATTTTGAGTTTGCCGTCGGCGACGAAGATGCGGCTCCACACGATCTCGCCCGGCTTCGCGATGCCGCGCACCGTGCCGCCGCCGAGGCGGAAATACATCGGGGGCTGGCGCATCGAGTCGGTGCCCTTGTATCCATTAATATGATGCGCGGGCGGGGCGCTGCCCGAGATGAGAAACACCCATACGTAGTCCTTGGTCGAGCCGCTGGCGTCGTAGGCGCCCCAGCGCAGGTCGTGCAGGGTGTTTTCGACCGGTTGGCCCAGCGCGGTATGCACGCGTTGGGTAAAGAGCCCGTCGAGCCCGGCGCACTCGTCGACCTCGTTGAAATGCGTGAGCGGCTGCCCGGCGCGGATCACCTTGCCGGCCGCATTCTTCACTGGCGGACGGTCAGCGTTGTTCAAGATGCCCTCCACCAGATCGCTCGCGGGGAGGAGATCCTTCAGGCCCTGCTGATACTGGATGCCGATGGTCTCGCAGCCAAATTCGTCTGCGATGCGCAGCGCGGCGACGTAGGTCTTGCACTGCCAGAGCACCTGCGCCTCGGTCAGTTCGGTCGTCTCGTCCGCGCCGAGGTGAAAGGTCATGCCCTTCTTCACGAGCCACTGATAAACCGCGCGTGCGTCCGCATCGGCGACCTGCGTCGCGCCGTAGTAGAGCGACGACTGCGAGAGGCGCTCCTTGTAGACACCGGTGGGAAATAGCAACTCGTCGGGGATGATGGCATTGTACATGCCCATGCAGCCCTCGTCGAAGACGCCCATGATCGACTTCTTCGTGCGCAGGTCGGCGGCGATTTTTTTCGCGAGGGCCTTCGCCTTCGGCGGTACGCTCGTCTGTGCCAGCGGTTTCACATGCGTGGTGGCATGCGTTGCGACGCCGGTCTTCAACCATGAGGCGAGGCCGGTGAGAAAATAGTCATCGGAAAAGTCCTCGCTCCACAGCGTGGAGTATTTCACACCGGCTTTGGTCAGCGAGCCGTTGAGATTCAGCATGCCGACTAGGCCCGGCCAGGTGCCCGACCAGTTGGCCACGGTGAGGATCGGTCCTTGGTGCGAGATCAGGCCCGCCAGTACGTGATGCGAATACTGCCACACCGCCTCGGCGACGATTAGCGGGGCCTTGGGGTCGATGCCGGCGAAGACCTCCATGCCTTCCTTCTGCGAGCCGATGAAGCCATGCTTCACCTTGGGCTTGTAGGGGTGCGCGCGCTCGATCTGGTAGCCGAGCTTCGCGACCGCCGCGCCGAGGGCCTGCTCCATCGCGTGTTGCGCGGGCCAGCACGTTTCATTGGCCGAAGCACGGAGGTCGCCCGAGGCGACGAGAAGGACAGTTTTGGTTTTAGCCATAGCAGTAACAGTGAGGGAAGAGGTTGAAAGAAAACGGGTGTTTCGAGCGTGGGCTAGAGAAAGTCGCCCGCAAGAATCGAATAGAATGCACTCGAAATGCGCGGGATGGAATGGATAGATGATGCTTTTTCATGGAGAATCTTGGCCGCGCCGAAGCTACCCGTCTGCTCTCCAAGCAGGTCACCGGCGCGCGTTATTTCTTTCTGAACCTCGCCCCGCGCCGCTCCGAGCGCCTGGTGCTGGTCATGGGCGGACGCGAGCACTGCAACCCCGACTACGCCATCGTCCGCCGCAAATTCCCCTTCTACGTCCTCGAGTACGTCGTCTCTGGCCGCGGGACGGTCGAGCTGGACAACGTCGGCCACGACCTCGGGCCCGGCATGGTCTTCGCCTACGCTCCCACTACGCGCTGCGAAATCCACACCGACCCCGCCTACCCGATGGTGAAATACTTCCTGTGCATTGCCGGCACCGAAGTCATCCCGCGCCTTAAACGCAGCGGCGTGCCGCCTGCCCGCGTGCGCCAGCTCGCCGCCCCCGCCGAGGTCGCCAGCCTTCTCGAGGATATGATCCGTGAGGGCCAGCGCTCAGGTTCTCTCGCCCCGCGCATCGGCGCCGCGCTTTTCGATCTCCTCCTCCTGAAAATCGAGGACATGGCCACGCTCTCGCCCCACGCCAGCGAGCCGGCCCGCGATGCCTTCCTGCGCTGCAAGGCCCTCATCGATGCCGACGCGGAGCGCCTCGGCACTCTCGAGGAGATCGCGTCCGCGGCGGGCGTGGAGGCATCGAGCGTGTGCCGGTGGTTTCGCCGTTATCAGGGGACGAGCCCCTACCAATACCTCCTGCGCCGGAAGATGAACATCGCGGCGGAATATCTCGTGGAGAACGGCGGGCTCGTAAAAGAGGCCGCGCAACGCGTGGGCTTCGCCGACCCCTACCACTTCTCTCGCGCCTTCAAATCGGTGCACGGCGTCGCGCCGCGCGCACTCCTGCGCTACCGCCAAACGAGCTGATTAAAACCATCGGAGGAGAACCACAGATGGACACAGATGGAAACAAATGGCTGAGCTAAGCGAACTGCTGCTTACCGTGAATTTTCCGTATCCTCTCCGGTTACATCCTCTACATTTCCTATCCGTGTTCATCTGTGTCCATCGGTGGTTAAAAATTCCGCGCCCAAGGCCACGCCTCGTTAATTGTTCGTCTCCCTTCGCGGTTCATATTCCGTTTCTCCTTCTTCAATGAACGTTCCCGCCACCGCTCCGATTGCCATTCGCTCCGTCGAGGTCACACCGCTCGATATTCCGCTCTTCGAGCCCTTCGGGATTTCCGGGGGCGCGCAGGCGGCCGCCAATAACGTGCTCGTCTCGGTCGAGCTCGCCGACGGCACGCGCGGTTACGGCGAGGCCGCGCCGCTCCCCGCCTACAATGGAGAGACCCAGGCTCAGGCCCTCCGCGTACTCGAGGGCGCGCGCCACTGGCTCACGGGCTACCTCGTGCGCGATTGGCGCTGGCTCGCCGGCGAGTTTCGTGGGCGTGGCGGCGCCGGCTGCGGCTCCGCGCAGTGCGCCTTCGAGATGGCGCTGCTCGATGCGCTTACGCGTCGCGAAGGCCAGCCGCTCTGGAAATTTTTCGGCGGGGCCGGGACCGGCCTCGAGACCGATATGACCGTCACCACCGGCACTGCCGCCGAGGCGGCCGAAGCCGCGCGCGATATCCGCGCCCGCGGCATCCGCATGATCAAGGTCAAGGTCGGAGGCAAACTCGGCCCGGCCCACGACCTCGAGCGCATCTACGCCATCCACGACGTCGCGCCCGATTCCCCGCTCATCCTCGATGGCAACGCCGGCGTGTCCCGCGCCGCCGCGAGCGAACTTATCCGCGGCCTCAAAGCGCGCAACATCACGCCCGCCCTCCTCGAGCAGTGGCTCGCCAAGGACGACCTCGCCGGCGCCCGCGCCCTCGTCGCCGAATCCGGCTGGCTCGTCGCCGCTGATGAAAGCGTCACCACCGCCGACGATGCCCGCGCCGTCGTGAAAGAGCGCGCCGCCGGCGCCATCAACATCAAGCTCATGAAGGGCGGCCTCGCTACCGCGCTCGACATCGCCGCCGTCGCCAAGTCCGCCAATCTCCAGCTCATGATCGGCGGCAACGTCGAGTCGATCCTCGCGATGACCGTCTCCGCGTGTTTCGCGGCGGGGCAGGGCGGCTTCGACTTCGCCGACCTCGACACCCCCTTCTTCCTCGCGAGCAACCCCTTCGACGGCGGCTACGCCGTCGCCGGCGGCCAGCTCTCCGTCGCCCACATCACCGCCGGTCACGGCACCACCCCCAAGAAATAACGGAGCGGCGGTTTCCCAACCGCCGGCCCTCGACGTTCGTTTCGCACTTAACCATGGGTTTCTTCTCCACTCTCTTCGGCAAAAAAGAGCCTCCTCCGTCGCCTCCGCCCGCACCGGACAGCGGCTGGCCGAATCACCCCGCGTGGAGCGCCTTGCGAGACCAGCACACCGTAATCGTCGAAGGCGAGCCCCGCTATCTGTGGACCGTCGAGTGCGGCGAGATATACCTGCCGAGCGGCCGCCTCGTCGCGTGCGATCCCTTCGTGTGTCTGGAGCCCAAGCGCACGGCCTTTGTCCATGCACCCAAGGGCCGCTTCCCCGTCATTGTCACACTCGCCGATGTGAGCGAAAAACAGGACCGCTCCCACATCCGCGAAGCCTACGCCTCGATCATCTTTTCACCCGGCGCGGAAGCCTATCGAAAATCACTCCCGCTGGCCCGCGACGGCGAGCCGCGCCCCGATATCAAGGGCGACAACTTCATCGGGTTCACGGTCGATTCCGGCACCGCCTGTTTCATCGACGAGACCTTTGCCTCGCAGTTCATGCCCAATCCGAAGACGTGGCACGAGGAACTCTTCGACAACCCAAAACCCGAAAGCTGGTTCAGTCGGATGGATGACCCCGCGCACCTCCGCGAAGGCCTCGCCAATATCACGCTGCCGCTCGCGAAAAACGGGGAAAATATCATCATCATCCACTCCGGCTGGGGCGATGGCGTGTATCCCGTGATCGGCTCGTTCGATCAGGGCGGCCAACTGATCGCCGTGCACATCGACTTCATGGTCGTGTGAGATTTGAGGTCGGGCGGCTTATCCGTAAGCCGCCGCACCCTCGGGCTCCAAACCTTCTGAGCGGCGCCTTAAGAATAGTGCGCCCTACCGTTCGGGCCCGGCGCCAGTCGGCAGGCACAAAAAAAACGCCGCGAGCTGTGCCCGCGGCGTTTTTACAGGGTTGTTGCGTTACTTGATGCGCGCGTGAGGCACGCGTTTCGCAGAGAAAATTGCGCCGAGGGAATGAAAGATTCATTCACCAGCGCCGGCGAAATTCAGTGATTACATTTCGACCGTCAGCAGCGACACGACTTGCGTGACGCCGTCGGTGTCGAGCGCGAGGGCCATGGCGCGACCGATGAGGTCGATGGATTTGACGGTGCCCTTGAGGGTCACCACGCCATTGGTGGCGTCGACATTGATCTTGAGGGCGGAGAGTTGGCTGTCGCCGACGAGCTTGGCGTTGATGACGGTGACGACCTTCGCGTTGTCGAAGGCCTCGCCCGTGCGGGCGGCGCCGGTGGCGGCCTTTTCGCGGACGATGCGACCGCCCTTTTGCAGGTCAGCCTTGAGGTCGGAAGGGGTGAGCTTCCATTCGGTGAGCTTGTCGCCGATGGCGTTCTTGGCGTCGATGGCGGCGTCCTTGGTCTTGTCGGCGGCGTTCGAGATCGCGGCACCGGCCTTGTCGG
Source organism: Opitutaceae bacterium (assembly GCA_965227745.1). Taxonomy (GTDB): domain Bacteria; phylum Verrucomicrobiota; class Verrucomicrobiia; order Opitutales; family Opitutaceae; genus GAS368. The sequence goes on from OZ245769.1 coordinate 5,492,389, forward strand.
CGGCAGTGGGTTCGTTGGCGACCGTGGGGTTCATTTTCTTTTCGCAGCCGGCGAAGGAGAGCGCGAGGATCGGGAGGGAGATGAGCAGCAGTTTTTTCATAAGCATGAGTGGGTTGGGACTCTCATAGACCCCCACCGCATCATTCGAGTGCCGCCTCAGTGCCCGAATGGAGTGTATTACTTACTTCTCCTCGTGAGGGATACGGCGCAATCGCAGGGCGAGGTAGGGTTTATCCGGCAGCGCGATGGATTTCTGCGCGGCATCTTCGAAGGAATAGTCGCCCTGTTTTTTCGTCACAAAGGTGCCCGGCACCGGCGTCACGGTCATCGCCCATGTGTCGAGGATATCGGCTCGAAACACCATGCCGTCGGTCACCTTGGTCTTGTTGAGCTCGAAGCGCCACGAACCCGGGTGCTCCTTGCCGGTCCCTATTCCATCACGCGGCGCTAAGAGGCCAGACGCGCTGGCCTTTACCCGCGCCTAGAAGGACAAGCGCGCCAGTCACTAGATGGGAGAACCGGCAAACCTGCGGCGGGGCAAGGTGCCAGGCGCTACTCAAAGCATTCACCTTCATTCTGTCGAGTCGCGGAAACGACAGGAAACAGCGTTGCCGCGCACGCGCGCGCCGTCTTCGCTGCGCGCATGCTCCCGAAAAAAGCTCTCATCACCGGCGCATCGCGCGGCATCGGCCGTGGCATCGCCATCGAACTCGCCCGTTCGGGCGCCCATGTCGCGATCAATTACGCGGGTAATGCCGAGGCCGCCGCCGAGGCGCTCGCGCTCGTCAAGGCCGCGGGCGGCGACGGCTTCATCGTGCAGGGCGACGTGGCCGTGGCGGCGGACCGTGAACGTCTGGTCGCCGAGACGGTTGCGAAATTCGGCCGCATCGACGTCCTCGTGAACAACGCCGGAGTCGCCCCCAAGGTCCGCGCCGATCTCCTCGACGCCGGCGAGGAAAGCTTCGACCGCCTGTTCGCAATCAACCTCAAGGGCCCTTTCTTCCTCTCGCAACTCGTCGCCAAGCAGATGCTCAAGCAGACGCCGGACGAGGAGGGCTTTCGCGGGCGAATCGTGAATATCACGTCGATCTCGGTGTACACGGCGTCGATCAACCGCGGCGATTATTGCATGGTGAAGGCCGGCCTCGCCATGATGACGAAGCTCTTTGCCGACCGCCTCGCGAACGATGGCATCAATGTCTATGAAATCCGCCCGGGCGTGATCGCGACCGATATGACCGGCGGCGTGAAAGAAAAGTACGACAAACTCATCATCCACGATGAGCGTGGCATCACGCCGATCCGCCGCTGGGGCAAGCCGGAGGACATCGGCCGCGCCGTCCGCGCCATCGCGGAGGACCGCTTTCCGTTTTCAACGGGCGCGTGCTTCGATGTCGATGGCGGTTTCCATCTGCATCGGTTGTGAGTTAGGCGGTTCGGCCGTGCAGGGGCATTCCTCGCGGACGCCCGGCGGCGATAATCGCCGCCTTTATAGAGCATAGGGCGGACTTCAGTCCGCCCTTTTTCAAGCCCGTACGGCAGTGAAAAACTCAGGAGCGAGCCCGAAGGTGTCCCTACAGCTCAGATAGTCGCAGAGGACACAGAGAGCCCAAGCCGAGAACACGGAACATTCCTCTGTGGCCTCTGTGGGCTGCGCTCTGTGATCTCTGTGACAAAAAATCGGTGGGCACGTAAAGAACTGATGGATGCGGAGTCGCATCCTTGCGCGGGGGCGTGGCCAGACTGTCAGGCATTACATCCACTAGCTCTCGGTCCGCAGGCCTGCGAAGGTGCCGATTCCCCTCCCAGCTTACCCCTGTTACGCTCGTTCCAGTGGTGCACCACGGCCGGGAGATACCCGCCAGCCAGTTCGTCGATCTGACCGTCGACCCAAACCCTATGATCAACCGTATTGCACCCATCCCTAGTTTCGCGACCGCCTTGTTTGCGGCGGCTCTGCTCTTGTTGTTGGCGCTCGTGGCCCCTGCCGCCCGGGCGCAAGGCGCGGCCACCGGCACGATTTCCGGCCGAGTTTTGAATCAGGGCACCGGCGAGTATCTGCGCAATGCCATCGTCACCGTGCCTGGCACGCCCATCACCGCGACGGCGGAGGCGGGCGGCGTGTACACGCTTTCGGGCGTGCCGGCGGGTCCGGCCAAAGTGGTCTTCACTTATGCCGGCCTCGACGCGAAGGAAGAAAGTGTGCTCGTCACGGCGGGGCAGACGCTCGCGCTAGACGTCACGCTGACCAGCGGCGCTTACGGCGACCGCAAGGACGTCGTGCAACTCGAAAAATTTACCGTGGCCACGGAGCGCGAAGGCAATGCGAAGGCGGTCATGGAGCAAAAGAACTCCATCGAGTCGAAGCAGGTGATCGCGTCCGACACGTTTGGCTCCATCTCCGAGGGCAATGTCGGTGAGTTCTTGAAGTACATGCCCGGCGTCATGATCGACTACACCGAGGCGGATGCGCGTTCGGTCAGCCTCGGCGGCCTCGATACGAAGTACACGGCAGTCACCATCGACGGCAACCCGGTTGCGAGCTCCGGCCTCGCGGCGGCGAGCGGTACCTCGGCGACGCGCGGCTTCGAGTTTGAGCAGATTTCCATCAACAGCATCGAGATGGTCGAGCTGAGCCGCACGCCGCAGCCGGAAAATCCCGGTAGCGCGCTCGCCGGCATCGTGAATCTCCGCAGCAAGGGCGCCTTCGACGTCGCCGGCCGCCGCATCTCGGTCAACACCGGGCTCGCCACGAATTCCTTGAGCGGGAATCCGTTCAAGAAGCATCCGGGCTGGGACGACGAGGACCACTACCGCATCCAGCCGAATTTCGGCATCGAGTACTCCGATGTGTTTTTCCAAAAGCGCCTCGGCGTCCGCGCCGGCTATAACTACTCGTACACCTTCTCCGAGCAGAAGGCCGAGACGACGGCCTACGCGTACAACACCAACCTCACCGACAACGCGACCGAGATTCCGCGCCTCACGTCGTTTGGCTTCCGCGATTCGCCGAAGCCCACGATCCGCTACAACGCGAATCTCCGCGTCGACTACAAGATCACGCCCAATCTCTGGATCTCCGCGCGTGGCGAGTACAACCGCTACCACGCGAAGTTCTTCAGCCGCGATTTGTCGTTCAACTTCACCACGACGGTCAACGCCCCGGGCGCAACCACGGTGGTGCCGAATGTCGATTACTCCCTCAGCAGCCAGACCGCGAGCGTGGGCACCGTGAGCGTCAATCAAGGCGGCGGCGGCACCAACAAGTACGGCGCCACCTCCAACTTCGCCCTCGATGGCCACTACAAAAACGGAGCCTTCCGCGCGGACGTCGGCGGCAGCTTCTCCCGCTCGCAGACGTGGTACAAGAACCGCGAGTTTGGCTTCTTCTGGTCCATCAATCCCTCCGCCCTCGGTGGCGTCGGCCTGCGTTTCAACCGCAACGGCCCCGCCGATCCCGGCGTGCAGATCACGCAGATCTCCGGCCCCGACTGGCGCAATCTCGCCAACTATCCCAACGGCTTCACCGCCACGACCAACGACCGCCAGGGCGAAGACCAGCGCTACCTTTTCAAGGCCGACATGCAGTATTCGCTCAGCGGCCGCACGCGGACGCCGATCCTCTTTAAGTTCGGCCAGCAGAGCTCGCTCTGGGTCAACAATGCCGACCGCCCGATCGCTGGTTTCAACGCCACGCGCCTCGGGGCGGATGGCATCGCCTCCTCGTCGGATGAGGCCCTCGCCAAATGGGCCGAGCCGCGCTACCGGATGAACTTCGGCTACGGCAATAACTTCGACGGCATGACGAATCTCGACCGTTGGGCGCTGTATAAGGACTACCAGGCCAATCCGTCTTACTGGACGGCGCCGACGGCAGGCCAGCTCCTGCAGTATCAGTTGCAGAACTCCCGCGATGCCAAGGAGCAGATCGATGCGCTCTACGAGCAGACGATCTTCAAGTTTGGCAACCTGACCGTGGCGCCCGGCGTCCGCTTCGAGCGCACGCGCGGCACCGCCCTTGGGCCGACTGATCGCGGCGACCGCGAGACGCGTCGCATCCTCGGTCTGCCCGCCACGGGCACGATCGATACCGGTAGCGTAAACTACATCTACACGCGCTATGGCTCCGGCCGCGCGGCCGCCCACCCCGAGTACGACACTTGGCTGCGCTACCTGCACACCACGTATCGTTTCAATCCGAACTTCGTGGCCAAGGCTTCGTACAACCAGTCGATCTCCCGCCCCGACATGAATCGTCTCATCGGCGGCCTAGTCGTCACCAACGACGACCCGAATGATCCCGCGCCGAATCGCGCCAACGCCGGCAATGAGACGCTGCTCCCGGAAATCTCCCAGACGCTCAACCTGAACCTCGAGTATTATCTCAAGGGCATCGGCTCGTTTACCGTCTCGGGCTACCGCCGCGATTTCAAGAACCTGATCCGCACGGCGGTCATCACCGTGCCGGTCGGCGGCTCGTGGAATGGCGCGCCGCTCCCCACCACCATCTCGCCCAACGAGCCGTGGGAAATCAACACGGTCACCAATATCGCCGCCGCGCACATGGCCTCGGTGGAGTTCGCGTACAACAATACGCTCAGCTTCCTGCCCGGGCCGCTCTCGCGCGTTCGCGTCAACGCGAACTACAGCCACATGAAGTACGACAACTATGAGAACTACTTCCGCGCGAGCAACGTCGCCAACGTCAGCTGGGTGATCCCGTACAAGAAGTTCCGCCTCGGCTGGAACAGCAACTGGCAGGAAGGCTATCGCACGGAAGTGATCACGGCCTCGAACGGTTGGCCGACTCATGTCCGCGAGCGCTTCACGCACACGCTGGACTTCGGTTGGGACTTCCGTCGCAACACCACGTTCTACGTCACGGCCCGCAACATCTTCAACCAAGACGGCGGCGAATATCGCGGCACCTCCGAGCTGCGCACCCGCTGGGTGCAGACCGGCGCCGTCTGGACCGCCGGTGTCCGCGCGAGCTTCTAAGCGAGGACGAGGGGAGGGTGCGTTACTCGTAACGCGCCGCTTAGAAAAATAATCAGTCTTCAGCGCCCGCACGCGAAATCGTGCGGGCGTTTTTGCAATGAGGTGGACGTCGACCTCCGGGCGACGTCGGGAGGGCGAGCACGAAAACCTCATCGCCCCTCCAATCCTAAAAAGACGGCGACCGCCGAGATCACCGTCCACCATCGCTCGTCGACGCCCGCTGAAAGCCGGTTTCCCCTTCCGCCTAGTTTCACGTATTAAGTGAAACTCTTCCTAACGTGAGCGTTCCCGAACCGACGCCTCAGGACCGTATCACGATTTAAAAATCCTGAATAATCTCTATCCCCCTCTCTTTCTGGACTTTCACTTATTAAGTGAAACTGCCGCGTGCCGTTCTTCGGCCCGGGCAGAGCTGTAACGACCGCCCCGATTGGAAAACCTCCACCGTTTTCCAAACACCCGAATCTTGCCCAAACCGACCCCGTCCCTACGATCCCTCGCGTCATGAAAACACTTGTTACCTTCCTCACTGCCCTCTGCTTCGCTGTCGGTCTCTCTGCTGCCCCCGGTAAAGTCGCCGACATTTCCCACAAAGAACTTCAGGCCGCCATCGCGGCTAAAACCGTCACCGTGCTCGATGTGAATGGCACCGACTCCTTCGCCGAAGGCCGCATCCCCGGGGCGATCGACTACATCGCCAAGAAGGACAAGATCGCCTCGCTCCTGCCAAAGGATAAGAACGCCCTCGTCGTCGCGTACTGCGGCAATGAGCAGTGCACGGCGTACCGCGCAGCGGCGGAGGCGGCAGTCGCCCTCGGCTACACCAACGTGAAGCACTACGCCCCCGGCATCGACGGCTGGAAGAAATCCGGCGCGAAGGTGGAAAAGAGCTAAGCGCGCGGTGCGAATCGCGCGGCGCTTTCCAATAAGCTAGATTCTTGAAGGGCGGACTTCGGTGTCCGCCCTTTTTCGTGCCCGGACGGCGACGGCGCGGCGCACTTTGCGCTCGCGGCGGGCGCGCGCCTTGGCACGTTCGCCCGCATGCTGCTCACCTGCCAGGCCGGTTTTGAATCACACCTCGCGCGCGAGGTGGCGGAGTTGCATGGCGCCAAGGTGGAGGAGCAGGGGCCGGGCTGGGTGCGGACGGCAGCGCCTGTGCCGGAGGAGGGGCTGACGTTTGCCTGGCTGTCGCTGCGCGACATCGTGGAAGTGCGCGGGGAGTCGGTGAATGGGCTGGCGACCAAGGTGGCGGACTTTTTTTTGACGAGCCTGCGCGGGGAACGGATCGACGCGGCGTGGCCGAACGTGTGGCAGGGGCCGCAGGAGCTGGTGGGCCTCGGACGCCGCCTCTCGGCGGTGGAGTCGGCATTTGGGGAACTCCTTAAAAAGAAACTCTCGCGCATCGCGAAGCTCGGCGTGGCGGACGTGCCGCGCGGAGCGGGGCGGGCTCGCGGCCTCTTTGTGTTCTTCGTGGATTTCGGGCGCGCGTACATCGCGCGCGAGGCGATGGTGCACGGGCAGCGCCGCATGGCGGACGATGATCTCGCGCCCTCGCGCAGTTACTTGAAAGTGGAAGAGGCCTACGTTGTCCTCGGTCGCGATCCCGCTCCGGGCGAGACCGTGTGCGACCTCGGCGCGGCCCCGGGTGGTTGGAGCTACAGCGCGGCGAAGCGCGGCGCACGCGTCGTCGCCCTCGACAATGGCCCGCTCAAGGGCGGCGCGCTCGACAACCCGAATATCGACCACCGCCGCGAGGATGCCTTTAAATTCGCCCCCGGCCCCGGCGAGACGTACGACTGGCTTTTCTGCGACATGGTGGAGGAGCCGCATCATGTGATGCAGCACATCGTAGCCACCTGGCTCGGACGCGGCTGGTGCCGGCGCTTTGTGGTGAATTTGAAATTCGGGCGGGTCGACGCGGTGGCGCTGTTGCGGGAATTGCGGGCTGCCGGCTCGGTCCTGGAAACGCACGCGCCGGGTACGCGCATCCGACATCTCTATCATGATAGGGAAGAGTTTACCCTCGTCGGCGAAGTGGTGGCACGGCGCGGGTGAAGTTGCGCGGCGGCGTGAGGAGTAGGGCGGACCTAAGCCCGCATCCTTCGCGGGCCAAAAACTCGTTTGCTCGGCTTGATTTTCCGTGTGTTCGGCGGGGGCCGTAAGCCATTGTCGGCTCTCCATGGGCTTCGCGCCAAAATTTCGGCTGCCGCTCCCGACGCTGATCGGGCTCCTTGGGGCGCTGGTTATCGCCGTGCCGCCCCTCGTCTTTGGCTGGCTGCCGTTTCTCGACCTCCAGGCCTTTGCCGGGATGAATGCGTACCCGGCCGACCAATCTTACGGGCCGTTTCACTTCTACGTCTTTCAACTTTCCTACATCGGTCATCACGCGCTGTGCCGGTTGCTCGGCGGACTGCAGGTGCCGGTGCAGGCGCAGGTGGTGCTTTTCTATCTGCTGCAAATGGGCGTGGCCTTTGCGGTCATCGCGCTGTCGTTGCGACGACTGATCGAAAACGAATGGGTACGCAGCCTCGCGGTGGCGATGGGGGTGCTGGCGTGCTGGGATGGCAGCTTTCTCTGGGGCGGTCCGCTCGCCTTTTCGCTGGGGGCGTGCTGCCTGACGGCGGCGACGTTTCTGACGCTGCGCGAAGCGGCGGAGCCGGAGTGGCGCGCGGGCTGGCCGTTTGCGCTACTCGTCGTGGGTGCGCTGGTCTTTCATCCCTTCGCGCTGCCCTTTGCGCTCGCGCTCTGCGTCCTGCGGATGATCGGCGTGCCTGCCGCCCGTTGGCCCGCCGCGGCGGTGGCCGTGGGCCTGATGGTCTTTGGCTGGATCATCCTGCGCGACAGCCCGCCCGGGGAAAGCGCCGGGGCGGGAAAAATCGCCGGGCTGGTGTCGCTTCATCCGGCGAACATGCTGCAGCGGCTAGAGGAACTGTTTACCGAGGATAACTTTACCGTGGGCGTCTTGTTTGGGACGCAGCCGATAGGCCTGCGGATTTATTTTTGGCTCCTCGGCGCGGTGCATCTGGCGGGATTTATGGCCGCGCCTTTCGTCGTATGGCTCGCGCGCGAGGCGCGCTGGCTCCGCCTCCTCGCATTGCTCGATCTGCTGGTGGCCGTGCTGTACCTATGCTCGACCAACGATGGCAACAGCCTCGTCTCGTACTGGTCTACGCGCGTACATACGGTGTACGCGCCGGTGATGTTTCTCACCGGGGTGGCGGGCCCGTATTTTCTGTGGCGCAGGATGGAGTGGAAGGTGTCGCTTCCTCGCGAGCTGATGCGCGGCGGGCTGATACCCGGGGCGCTGCTGGCGATGATGTTGCTCGTGCAGATTCCGATTTTTCAACTGGGTGAGCGGGTGCGGGCAGGCTTCGAGCGGACGCGGGCCGCGATCCTGCGCTCAGGCGTCACCAATGCCTACGTCGTCGTCTCCGACCTCGATGCGATCCATCCGTATTATTTGCGTTGCGTGCCGTTTCTCCTCTTTAGCGATCCGGAAATCGTGCGGCGGCATCTCGCGCTTTACACGGAATGGCACTTCCAAGTGCGGCACCCCTCGCGCCTCGCGGAGGATTGGTTTGCGCTCGGACGCGCGCGTTATCTCGCGCGGTTTTCCCTGAGAGAAGGCCAGCTCGACGTGCGGCTCGATCCGCAATCGCCGGATGAGGCCACGGTGTTTCAGCGCACCAGCGAACTTGGTTTCGGCCGAAAAGACCGCCTCCTCGCCGCGCAGTTTTCGCAGGCCGTGCAACTCAGCGAAGCCGGTGCGCTCCGCGATGCCGAGGCTCACTACCGTGCCGTGCTGCGGCTCAACCCCGCTCTCGCCGACGTGCATTTCAACCTCGCGCTGCTCCACACCACGCAGGGCCGCGCCGCCGAAGCGCGCGAGGATTTGGCCGCGGCGCTGCGGGCGCGGCCCGCGTTTTTCGAAGCGCGACTGGAATTGGGTCGCCTGTTGCTGGCGGCAGGAAAACCAGCGGAGGCAACGGAGCAATTCGAGCAGGCGGTGAAGCTGCGGCCGGAGTCGACGGAGGCGCAGGGGTGGCTGAAGAGGGCGACGGCGATTAAATCAAATCCGTAGCCACAGAAGGCGCAGAGGCGCGGAAGGTGAGGGCTTGGGATATCGGGGTGGTGGCCGGTTGTCGGAGCTTGGGTGGGCGGTCTGACGTCCTGATGCGCCAGTCAGAGACTGGCGCTACCCCGGACGGCGTAGTCTAGCGCCTCCTACCTTTTGCTTGGTCTCGGCGCGGGCCTGCGTCACCGTGCGCCATGGCCCATAATCCTCGACTTGGTTTTCGTCCCTCTCCCGCGGCCCGTGCCGCCGCGGCGCGCGAGGGGGCCAAGGCCGCTCGCGCCGAAACCTCGGCCGGCATCCGCGAAGAGGCGAAGGAGCTGAAAGTGTGCGGCCTCGCCGCCGTGCAGGCCCGCTTCGCCCGCAATCCCAACTCGGTGCAACGCCTCTTTTTCGATCAGGCGACGGCGGCCCGCGTCGGCCCGCTGTGCAAGGCCCTGGCCGCGGCGAAGAAAGTTTACCGGCAGGTCGAGGTGGCGGAGTTGGAGAAAGTCGCCGGCTCCGTGCACCACGGTGGCGTGGTGGCCGTGGTAGTGCCGGAGCTGATACGCGTGCCGCAACCGGCGGATATCGCCGGCTGGGCGCAGCGCGGCGAGTCGCTCCTCGTGCTCGACCGCGTGGGCAACGCCCACAACCTCGGCGCGCTCGCGCGCACGGCCGCGTTCTTCGGCGTCCCGCGGATTGTCATCCCTGACAACCCGAAGGCCGCGCGCCCCAACGATGCGGCGTATCGTGTGGCCGAGGGCGGTCTCGAACACGTCGAGGTCTGGCAGGCCAAGGGTCTGGCGACCTTCGTGCGCGAGCTCGTCGCGGCGGGCTACGATGTCGTGGGCGCGGCGACGCGCGGTGGCCGGCCCGATGCGCCGCGCGCGGCGGGGGTGGCGAAACCGGTGGCGCTCGTGCTGGGCAATGAGGAGCAGGGCATCGCGCCCGACGTGGTCGCAGCGTGCTCGCGCCTCGTCACCATTCCCGGTACGGGCAAGATGGAATCGCTCAACGTTTCGGTCGCGGGCGCGGTGCTGATGTGGGAGCTGGTAGGGCGGCAGGGGAAGAAGTGAATCGAAGGCGCGCGGATCTCGGAGTGAGGCTCAGAGGGCACGGAGAGAAAAGGCAGGGAGCCGAGCCGCAAAGCGAAAGGGTGAAAATGAGCGTCAAGGAAAGCGGAGCTTCACGTAGCGAGTAGTGCCCAAATTTGCTCCACCGATTTTCTGCGATTAAGTTCGGACGCAAACTCCTCACGGCTTATGCTGGCATTCCAGAAGGTGGGGTCCTCGTCGTAGGCCTGCAGCAGCAGGGATTTTACTTCTTCGAAGGGTATTGTTCTGACGAGGCGGACGGAGAGTGAAACGATGACGCGAGGCGTAAATGTAAATAGGGAGGCCCAGAGTCCCGGCGACTTTTCGATCTCCACGCTTTCGACTTGGTATACGTGCAAATCTCGCGACACGAGCATCCACCCCTCGTGAAATTTATTTTTTAGGGCGAATGGTGTCGTCTCGGTAAGCGGCTCGATGGATTGGAAGACATAAACTGATCGGCCCTTGATGGTGAGAACGGGGAAGGACAGGGGGTTGCTGGAGGCGCGGCAAATTTTGAAAGTATCCGGCATGATTGGTGTGAACGGTATCGTGGGGTTCAGACGTCAGTCCGTATTAAGAAAAAACGTCGCCCAAATCAGTCGGGCGGTCGTCATCGCCATGGCTGCGATGCAGCACACGAAGACAATCGCACCAGCCTGACTTTTGACGCCCGCGCCGGCGGCGGCGAGGCCGAGGGGGATGTTGACCAGCGGGAGGAGAATACAGAAGCGGCGGAGGCGGCGTTGGCGGGGCGAGCGGTAGTTGGGATCGATGGTGACGTCGTTGAGGCCGGCGGCGTTGGCGCGCGCGAGGTTGTCGCGGAGGACGACGTGAATTTCATTTTCCGCGACCGGGGACCGTTCCTTCGAGAGGAGCGGGAGGCCGGTGGCGGCGAGGCGGTTGAGATCGCGGACGTCGATGCGACCGGGGTCGGCGGGGAGGTGAGGCGCGGGGACGGGCGGGATGAGATCGACGGGGACGGCGAGGAGGGCGGGTAGAGGGGGCGAAGCGGAGACGGGGAGACGCGGAGACGGGGAGACAGAGGCAGGCGAGGGGAGATCCGGCGTGGGCGCGGTGGGTGCCTCACTCGGCGTGGGGGCGAGATGGGGATTCGCGACTTCAAATTCCTTGGCCTTGAAGCCGTAGTACTTCCGCGGTGGATCGGGGTCGTCGGGCATGGGGGCGGCGTGGGCGGACGGATTAGCGGAGAGCTGAGAGTCTGGAGCGGAGAGCCGGAGGCTGGCGCTGCCGAAGGCGAGGTGGAGCGATCGTGATAGCCGTGACGGCCTGCCGACGGGCGGCCGCCCTACGGCCGGAAATCAGTAGTCGTCCATGATGAACCACATGATCCAGGTGATCCCGAGGTTGAAGATGATGAGGCCAGCGGCGCCGAAGACAGGGCTGATGGCGGTGCCGACGAGGAGGGCGATATTGCCGAGAATCATCGTGATGAGGTAGTCGCGCTTGCGACGCGAGGGACGGCGCTCGCGGGGCGCGAGGTGGTTTAGGCCCGCTTGATCGGCCTTGGCGTGGTTGCCGCGGAGGACGTCGTGGATTTCGGTTTCCTCGCGGGTGCGCTCTTTGGTGAGGAGAGGTTGGCCGCGCGTGGCGACCCGGCTGAGTTCACGGACGTCGATGCGCTCGCCGGGGTCGGAGGTGGGGGCGGGCAGCGAGGTGCGAGGGAGGCGGGCGGTATCCTTCGGTGGCTCGACCTGGGCGGCGCGGAGGAGATCGCGCACGTCGATACGGACTTTGTCGTTTTCGACGATGCCGGGGTCGGCGGCGGGTTGCTCGTCGCGGGTGAGGTCGTCGCGGGTGACGCCGTTTACGTTCTCAAATTCCTTGGGCTTGAATTTGTAGAACTTCCGCGGCGGGTCGACGGGGTCGGACATGAGGATTTTTATTACGCGGACGGGCGCGGCGAGTAAAGCGCAGGAGCGGGAGGCGGTGCGCTTTGGGCTTTTGTCGCGCGGGAGAGGTGCGCAGAGTGCTGCGGCGTTTTACTTTATTTCGACGCGCTTTCCCCTGTGCCGGCATTTCGCTCACTCTCTTTGGTAACTGTATCCGCGACGAATGCGGCGGGGCGGAGCTGCCGCCGCCACGCAGTGGAGTTCGAGACGAGTGGGAGTGGGACCGGAAGTGGAAACGAGGTTGGGCGGATGGTCGTGGGAGGGGGGCGATGGATGGAGATGAAAATGGAATCGGCGCTCGCTGCTCCTGAAGACGGCGCTCGGAGATCGCCGTCCCCCGGCCGGAATTCACCTGACCAGCGGCGGTCCGCTGCGCGCCGTGTCTGACTCTCCTGAACCTGCGTCGGCGGCGACGGCCGAGATCGAGCTGCTGCGCCGCGCGCAGGCGGGCGACGAGGCGGCGTTTGGCGAACTCGTGAAGGCGCACTACGCGGTGGTGTTTCGGCGGGTGGCGGGAATCTTGAGAAACGAAGAGGACGCGCGGGACGTCTCTCAGGAGATATGGGTGACGGTGTGGCGCACATTGAAGGACTATCGCGGCGACGCGAAATTTTCCACCTGGCTGTACGCGGTGGCGACGCGACGCGCGATCGATCACCAGCGGAAACAGAAGCGGTGGTACTCGCGGTTTTTACCGTTTCTCCGCAACGAGGAGACGGGCGAGACGATCGAGCCGGCCTCTGCGGCGCCGGGACCGGGCGACGAGTTGGAAGGGCGGGAGCGGGGCGAGCGATTCGAGCGGGCGATCGCGGCCCTCCCGGAGAAACATCGCGCGGTGCTGACGATGCGCGAGGTGGAGGGTCTCTCCTACGAGGAGATCGCGAAAAATTTGGACTGCAAACCCGGGACGGTCATGTCCCGGTTGTTCAACGCGCGCCGGATGCTGGCGCAAAAACTCGGAGAACTGCCATGAAAACCCGCTTCGGAATCCTAGCCCTGTTTGCTGTAGTGCTTTCACTGATACACCTGCCGGCCCGCGCCGCGGAGGCCGCGCACGTGCGCGCGATCCTCGTGCAGGCCTCGAACCAAAAGGGCGGCTCGGACGCGCGGCTGGCGGCGTATGAGCCGACCTTGCGCCGCATCCTGCGTTTCGAAAGTTACAAACTCGTGGGTGAGGGCTCGGCGTCGCTCGGCAGCGGGGCGGGGAGCGTGAGTCTCGGGCAGGGGCATGTGCTCGCGCTCGAAGCGGAGTCGGGCGGGGGCAGAGGCAAGGGCGGCGGCGGCGTGCGCGTCAAGGTCGACTGGAAGATCAATGGGCGTTCGCAGATCGATACGGGGCTCGTGCTGAAACCGGGCGTGCCGGCGGTGTTGGGCGGACCGGCGAGTGGCAACGGCGAGGTGTGGGCGGTGATTTTGGTGGCGGGGTGATTTTAGCAGGCAGGACCCGTTTTTTAACCGCGAAGGTCGCGAAGAGGCGCGAAGGCGAGGCGTGATACCGAAGTATGGAACGCTAATCTGCGCTGATTTTTCTGAGGAAATGACGGCGGACTAATGTCTTACGATCTCGCCTCATGGGCGAGATGCGGGGGCGTTGTGAGATGCGGGGAGGGCTTATCGGCGACGATGAGCGCCGATTAGCGTTTCCGCCTTACTGGTCGGTTTGGCCGACGGACGGAGGGGGAGGATGCTGGCCCATTTCCGGATTTTCGCGTATTTGGCGGTTAAAAACGGACTCACTTTTGATTTATTCAAGGGTTTCTGTATTAACTTAATAGTTTGATGATGAATAGCTTATGATTTACATACTCATTTCGTTTCCCAAGAATGAATAAATGCGGTGCGAGGTTCGTCGGATGGAGCGAACCCAATTAAAAACACCATGAATGCTAAAATCGCCTTCGCCTCTGTTTTCGCCGCGGTGAGCGGCTTGGCCGGTCTCGCTAATACCGCGAGTGCGGGCACGGACATTCACCTCAATATCGGTCTGGGCCGGCCCGGTCCGGTGCTCGTCGCCCCGGCCCGCCCGGTGGTGGTCGTCCCGGCGGCGCCCGTCTATGGCTATCGCCCCGCTCCGGTCCCGGAGTATTGCCCGCCCCCCGCTCCGGCACCGCGCGGCTACTGGCGCGAGGTCCCCGTTAAGGTCTGGGTACCGGCCGAGTGGGTCGTCAGCCGGGATCGTCACGGCCGGGAATATCGGGCGCTGCGGGCCGGTTATTACACCTATCGCACGGATCGCGTGTGGGTGGCCGAGGCGGGTCGCCCGGGTGGCTACGGCCACGATCACCGGGGTTGAGCTCGACGCCAGCCACCACCACGGTTCTTTAGAACTCACGCCATGAATTGTCACTCCGCCCAGCCCTTGCTCTCCGCCGAGCGAGACGGCGCGCTCACCCTCCGGGAGCGCGCTGACCTCGAGGCGCACGTAGCGGGTTGTGCGGAGTGTCGGCGTTTTAAAGCGGTGCTCGCGGCGGCGGGTGAGCATTTGCAAGTCGCTGCTGCGCAGGTGAAAATGCCGGACGAAGAGCGCGCGTGGCAGGATATCCGACGCGAAATTCGCGCCGCGAAACAAGCCCCCGCCCGCGCCTGGTGGAGTTTCGGGCGCTGGACGATGCCGGTCGGTGCGGCCGTGGCGGCCCTGGCCGTCATCGCCATCGTCGCGCCGACCATCACGGACGATGACCCGCCCGAAGTGGCGACGACGGCGCGGGCCGAGTATGTCGAGGTGGGCGAGGGGGCGTCGTCGGTCGTCTATAAGGACGACCAGAGCGGCTGGCTCGTCGTCTGGGCGGTGCCGCCGCCGAAGAGCGGCTAGGGCAGCCCAAATCACTGAGTGGGTAATTTTAGTTTTCTCCGCGCTAGGCTGCGTTAGCTTGCGCGGATGAAAAGAGTTTTAGCCTGTTGGACGCTGCTGGTGTTTGTTATGGCTTGGGCGCTTCCGGGACGGGCCGCCGATACGGCCGCCGCCGATGCGCGCTTCGCGAAGCTCGCCGATGAATTTATCGATGGCTACCTCGCGTGGCGTCCGCTTCTTGGCACGCAGCTCGGCCTCCACGAGTACGACGGGCGCATCACCGATTACAGCCGCGCCTCGCTCGATGCCGAGCACGCGCGTCTCGTGAGATTCGCGAAAGATCTCGCCGCACTCGATCACCGCGCGCTCAGCGCGGAAAAGCGCCGCAGCAGCCAGATCGTCGAGGCCGCCATTCAGGGCGAACTTTTCAGCTTCGACGACATGCAGGCGTACACGACCAACCCGATGACCTATGCCAACGCCGTCGACCTGAACACCTACCTCAAGCGCGACTTCGCCCCGCTCGCGCAGCGCGTGCGCTCGATCATCACGATCGAAAAGCAGGTGCCGAAGCTCTTCGCCGCCGCGCAGGCCAATCTCGCCGAGTCGCTGCCCAAGCCCTACATCGAGCTCGCCGTGGACATCACGAACGGCAACGCCGACTTCCTTGCGAAAGATCTCGTCGCCGCACTGAAAGACGTGAAGGACGCCGCGCTCATGGCGGAATTTAAGACCGCCAACGACGCCGCCATCGCCGCGATGAAGAGCTACGCCGAATGGCTCACGAAGGAGCGCCTGCCCAAGGCCCATCTCCGCTACGCGCTCGGCCGCGAGAAGTATCAGCGCATGCTCCTCAGCGGTGAGCTCATCGATCTCGCGCCGGAGAAAATCCTCGCCCTCGGCCTCGCCGAATTGAAACGCGAGCAGGCGATGTTCACCGCCGCCGCCAAGCAGATCGATCCGAAGAAACCCGCGATCCAAGTCTTCAAGGACATCCAGCAGGACCATCCGACCGCCGAGAGCCTCATCCCTGACACGCGCAAGCACATAGAGATGATCCGCCAGTTCGTCGTGGATAAAAAGATCATCACCATCCCCTCCGAGGAGCGCGCGCGCGTCGAGGAGACACCGCAGTTCGCGCGTGCCGGCTCGTTTGCCTCGATGGACACACCCGGTCCCTTCGAAAAATCCAAGGAAGCCTATTATTATGTGACGCCCACCGAACCCGAGTGGCCCGCCGCGCAGAAAGAGGAGTGGCTGACGGCCTTTAATTACTACACGACCGACGTCGTCACGATTCACGAAGCCTACCCGGGCCACTACGTGCAATTTCTCAATCTCAACGCCTCAAAGGCCGGCCGCATCGAAAAGATCTTCGGCAGCTACGCCTTCATCGAAGGCTGGGCGCACTACAGCGAGCAGATGCTGCTCGACGAAGGCTTCGGCGCCGGCGACGGCCCGCTCAAGGCCGCCAAGTATCGCCTCGCCCAATCTGACGAAGCCCTGCTCCGCATCTGCCGCCTCTGCGTCTCGATCAAGACCCACTGCGAAGGCATGAGCGTCGAGGACGCCACGAAGTTCTTCGTCGAGAATTGCTACTACGAGGAAAAGCCCGCCCACCAGGAGGCGCTCCGCGGCACCTTCGACCCCGGTTATCTCTACTACACGCTCGGCAAACTCCAGATCCTTAAGCTGCGCCGCGACTGGCAGGCGCAGGAGGGCTCGGCCTACTCGCTCAAGCGTTTCAACGACGAGATGGTCAGCCACGGCATGCCGCCCATCCGCGTCCTCCGCGAGATCATGCTCAAGGATGCGAAGACGTGGGATGAGATTTTGTGAGTGGCGAGGGTGGGAGCTGAGGTAGCGCCGGAGGCATCGCGTAGCGAGGTTTGGGGTGGACGGCGCCCTCCGGGCGGCGTCGGTGGCGAACGTGAAAATTACAGCGGCATTCGCATCTCCTGAAGACGGCCCTCGGAGATCGCCGTCCACCTAACAAGCCTGACTCTCCTCACCGCGTCGCCATATGCAGCACGCCCGCCCGCATGATAAACACCCCCGCGAGCCCGAAGAGTAGCACGATGCCCACATTAAAGGCCGTTGCCGCCCAATAGAGCAGGGGAGTATCGGCGCGGCGGACGGGCGCTGACTTATTAAACAAGGCCCGCCCCCACTGCGTTTCGCCATTCTCGAGGTCGCGTCGCGTCCGCCACGCGATGTAGAGCGTGAAAAGCACCAGGCCGATACCGAGAACCTTGAGAATGGCGTAGAGCACAGCGGAACCAGCAGATTCGCGGCGGCGCTACTCCCATTCAAGCGAAAGCTGGCGAGCCCGTCGCGCCAGCGTGCGTGCTTCCTTAGTTAAACCGGCGCGCTAAATTCCCTCTCCTTGCCCAAATAGCGGGCGGATCGTGCTCAACTGTCGTGCAAGGCAACAACCCTACGCCCGCCGATACCACATGATCCCTGCCAAACCGCTGTTTTTACCCGCAAATTACTAGAATCATGAAAAAAATTCCTGTGGATACGTGACATTGCGACGACTAAACGCTTGCGCGTTCCGCATAAGCATTCCATTGGTTCAAAAATCCACCAGCTACCATCTGGCGGCTTTCTTAGATCCCCACCTACCGTAAGAGTCAGCTAACCCCTAATCGCTACCCCGATTCGTGAGAGGCCTTCCCCCAAGGCCTTTCCGTCGTCGGACCCTAACCATCCCCACGTTTTGCCCCATGAAACAACCTAACCACCATGCTCTGCCCATTTGGCAGAAAATCCTCGTGCTGCTCTGCTGTTGGCTCGGCGCGACTTTGTCGGCCTACGCCCAAGGCACCGGTACGATTCAGGGCCGGGTCTTCAACCCGGTCACCAAGGAATACGTCCGTAACGCCGAGGTTCGCCTCGCTGGTTCGAATCAGGTGACGTACACCGAAAACGACGGCTCTTTCTCCATTCAGAATGTGCCCGCCGGCCAAGCCACGGTGAACGTGCAGTACACCGGCTACACCCCAGTGACCGAGACGTTTACGGTCACCGCTGGGCAGCCTTCCGTGCGAGAGATCACCATGACCAGCACCGCGGCCGCCGCCGCACCGGCGGGTAAGGATGGCGTGGTGCAACTCCAAGCCTTTACCGTCGCGAGCGAGCGCGAAGGTAACGCCAAGGCCATTCAGGCCCAGCGCAAGGACATGAATATCATCACCTCGGTTTCCTCCGACATCTTCGGTGACGTCGCCGATGGTAACGTCGGTGAGTTCCTCAAGTATCTCCCGGGCGTCGACCTCGATTACGTCGAGTCCGAGCCCCGCGGCCCCCGCCTCGGTGGTATGGACGGCCAGTACGTCGGCGTCTCGTTCGACGGCATGCGCTCGGCCTCGGCGGATGCGAATCGCGGTGGCGGCGCCGCCTCCCGCGCGACGAGCTTCGAAGGCTTCTCGATCACCTCGATCGACTCCATCGAAATCAATCGTACGGCCTCGGCCGAAAACGATGCCGATGCTCCCGCCGGCTTCATCAACATGAAGACCAAGCGCGCCTTCGACCGCAAGGGCCGCCAAGTCACCTACAACTTTAGCGCCAACCTCAACAGCGAAGAGTTCACCTTCGGCAAGACCGATGGTCCCCGCGACAAGCAGGACCGCAAGTGGCGCCCGAACTACATCCTCACCTACGCGGAATCGTTCCTCAACCAGAAGTTCGGCCTTCTCCTGAGCGCCAGCCACTCCTACTCCTACACCGAGCAGATCACCGAAGGCGTCGGCTACAACCGCACGGTCGTCACCGGCACCGGTGTCGGTGGCCCTGACCTCCGCCCGCTCGTCGCACGTCAGATCGATTTCAAGGACGGCCCGAAGTTCATCCAAAAGGACGCGCTGCTCCTCACCGCTGACTACAAGATCACGCCACGCCTCGTCCTCTCGTTGAACATGCTCTACAGCTATTTCGACGGCGAGTTCTGGAATCGTAATTTCACCTTCGTCGCGGCCAACGACAATGCCAATGTCAACGTCGCCAACGGCCGCTCGACGGTCGGTGGTGACGGCGTGACCACGGTCATCGGCACGCGCGACGCCACTCGTACGGTCTCGAATTTGACCAACGGTGGTGGTAGCTCGGCCAAGCTCTCCTACACCCGCCAGCTCTCGCCCCGCTTCGAATACCGCTACGGCGCTTGGACGGCGGACGGTGCCTTCGCCTTCTCCCGCGCGGTCAACAACTACGAGTCCCTCGAGCGCGGCTTCTCCAACAATGAAGGTGGCTCGGCCCCCGGTGGCTTCATCGCCACCCGCACCAGCCCCAAGGCGTGGGAATGGACCATCCGCCAGACGAGCGGTAACGACTGGTTCGACCTCCGTAACTTCACCAATACCAACGCCTACACCGGCGGTACCCGCGCCACTAACGATGACCGCACGTGGACCACGGAAAAGTGGACCGGCACGGCCAACGTGAAGTGGGTCGTCCCCGGCATGGAGCGCTTCCCCTCGACCATCAAGTTTGGCGCCAAGTGGGATGAAGAGACCCGCAAGAATCAGGATCACGGCGCTGTCAGCGTTTGGTCGTACGTTGGACCTGGTGGTAACACGGTGTCGGTCAGCCCCACGCTCGGCACCAACATCAATACGGCCTTCGGCAGCTGGGCCAATCTCGGGCCGCAATTCGTCTCCGCCAATCCGTTCGAAACCGGTACGAGCAACGCCCTCACCTTCTTCAACGTCAATGGTGTGCAGGGCATGGCCCCCCGCGTCAGCCGTAATGCGATTGCCGAGTTGATGACCGCTCACCCCGAGCAGTTCGTCAACACGAGCAATCCGGAAAACTTCTTCACGTCCTATATCAATAACGACCGTAATTTCCGCCAGACGATCAACGCGGGTTACCTCCAGGACGACACGCGTATCACATCGAAGTTGCAAATCCGCGTCGGTCTCCGCGCCGAGCAGACGAAGACGTCGCTGACGCAGTTCGACCCGATCTCGCGCGCCGATGTGCTCGCCGCCGGCTACACCGTGAATGCTCCCGGCACGGCTAATGGCCGCGCTCTCACCATCCCCGGCCTCATGTATCAATACATGAGCAAGCCCAAGGTCGTGCGCAAAGCGGACTACACCGAGTACTTCCCCTCTCTGCTCTTCAAGTACAACTTCCTCCCGAACTTCGAGTGGCAGGCGGGTGTGAACAAGGCGATCGGTCGCCCCGCGATCGACGACCTCACGGGTCTCTTCACGGTCAACGAGGGCAATTCCACGATCAACGCCCCCAATGCCAACCTCGCGCCCGAGCAGCACCGCAACTACCAGACGCGCGCCGCTTACTACTGGCAGGGTCGCTCGCCTGGTCAGCTCTCGCTCGCCTTCGCCTTGAACACCACGACCAACACTGTGGTGACCAAGAACTACTCGGCGTCTGAGTTCGGCATCGATGATCCTGACTTCCTCACGTACACGGTCGTCTCCAAGGCCAACAGCCCCGGTATCAGCCGCACGAAGAACATGAGCTTCGGCTATAATCAGACGCTCGGTATGCTCCCCAGCGAGTATCTCCGCGGTCTCAACGTGCGCTTCACCTATGATCGCACGTACACCAGTTCGAACATCCGCCGCCTCGGCGTCGCTCCTCACCGCGTCTCCGGTGGCTTGGGCTGGAACTTCCGCCGCTTCAATACTTCGTGGAACGTGATCTGGGTCGACAACAAGCCGAACGATTCGACCTACGGTCGCTACTTCGGTCAGATCACGAAGTACGATGCCAGCATCGGCTTCCGCATCAGCCCGCAACTGCAACTCTTCGTGCAGGGCCGCAATATCACCAACGTCAAGGACGAGTGGTATGAATCGCCTCCTGGCCTCCAAGAGGGCAAGGGCGGCGCGCTTCGCGGTATGGAAGAGTACGGCGCCAACTGGAACTTCGGTATCAAGGGCACGTTCTAATCCGACCCCGCGAAATTTTCGCCTCATCAGGCGCCAGCTCAAAGCTGGCGCCTTTTTTGTGCGCGGAGCGAGGGCGGCGTTTCTTCCCCCTTGAAGTCGGTGGAGTGAGCGCGAATCGTTTCCTCGTGTCTTTCTCGGTTCGCCCCCGTCTCGTGCTTGCGCTCGTTCTGTTCGCGGCCCTCGTGGCCGCCTACGGGTCCGCGCTGTCGGGCGAGTTTCTGTGGGACGACGATTCTCACGTGGCGGCCAATCCCACGATCATCGGCCCGCTCGGCCTGAAGGAGATCTGGACGACGGCGGCGGCGAATTACTTCCCGCTCGTGCTGACGAATTTCTGGCTCCAACACGCGGCGTGGGGCCTCAATCCCGTCGGGTACCATGTGGTCACCCTCGCGTTTCATCTCGGGGCCGCGTTCCTCGTGTGGCGTGTGCTGGGGCAATTGCGCGTGCGCGGTGCGTGGCTGGGCGCGGCGCTGTGGGCGCTGCATCCCGTCCAGGTCGAATCGGTGGCTTGGATTTGCGAGCTCAAGAATACGCAGTCGGCGGTATTCTTCCTCCTCGCGATTTCGCTTTTCCTGCACTGGCTCGAATCGGTCGGTATCGCGCCGCTTTATGCCGGCGACCGCGCGGTTAAAAAAGTGGCCGTTCCGATCGCCAAAGCCGAGGCGCCTGCCGCCGGCCCTCGCGCCGGGTCCAAGCCTGCCACGCTCTACGCGCTAGCGCTCGTCTGCGGGCTGCTCGCGCTTTTGAGCAAGCCGTCCACGGTAATGTTGCCCGTCGCGCTCGTCCTCTGCGTGTGGTGGCTGCGGGGGCGGTTGTCCTGGCGCGAGGCGCGGGCGCTCGCGCCGTTCTTCCTCGCCTCGGCGGTCGCCGGTGGCTGGGCCGTGTGGGAGCAGAAATTTCACTCCGGTGCGCTCGGCCCGGAGTGGGCCCAGACGTGGCCCGAGCGTTGCATCATCGCCGGTCGCGCGGTGTGGTTTTATCTCGGCAAACTCGCATGGCCGCATCCGTTGAGTTTCATCTATTCGCGCTGGGAGCTCGATGCGGGTTCGGTCCTCGACTGGCTGCCTTTCATTTTGGGTTTGGCGGGGCTGGCCGCGCTGTGGCGGGCGCGGGCGGGGCGGCTGCGTCCGCTGGTTTTTGCGGTGGGGTACTTTGTCGCGCTGCTGTTTCCGGTGCTGGGGTTTTTCAGCGTCTACTTTTTCCGCTATTCGTTCGTTTCGGATCACTTTCAGTACCTCGCGAGCATCGGCCCGCTCGCGTTGGCGGGCGCGGTCCTCTCGCGTTTGCCCCGGCGTACCTGCATCGCGATTGCCGCGGTGCTGGTCGTGGGACTCGGCGCACTCACGGCGAATCAGACCAAGGTCTACCAGAACAACACCGTGCTCTGGCAGACGACGGTCGCGCGGACGCCCGATGCCGTCATGGCGTGGCAAAATCTCGGGGATGTCTTGTCGTGGAATAAACGCTATGCCGAATCCCTCGCCGCCTATCGCGAGGCTGTGCGCCTGCGCCCCAACGACGCGAGCTGCCGCAACAGTCTCGGGCAGGCGTGGCTCACTTCGGGCGAACCGGTCTATGCGATGAGCGAATTTGAGCAGGCGCTCCGCTTGAAACCCGACTACGCGCTCGCGCATTACAATCTCGGCAACGTCCTGCGTAAGTTCAATCGCGACGAAGAAGCGCTCCCGCATTTTCAAGAGGCGGTGCGACTGCAGCCCGAGGAGCCCGGCGTGCAGAATAGCTTGGCCATTGCCCTCTCCGAAGCGGGCCGGCCCGGGGAAGCCATCCCGCATTTCGAAATCGCCTTGCGCGCTCGTCCCGGCGCCGCGGCGACCCGCGAGAGTCTCGCCCGGGCGCTCAATCGCCACGGCTACGAACTCATGTCGGCGGGCCGTATCGCCGAGGCGATTGCCAATTATCGCCGCGCAGTCGAGGTGCTGCCCACGGTGGCTCCCCTCCACGCCGCGCTCGCCATCGCCCTCGTCAACGCCCACCGCGCCGAGGAAGCCGTGCCGTCGTTTCAAGCCGCCCTGCGGCTCGAGCCCACGGCCGAGTTGCACGATAATTTCGCCCAAGTGCTGCTCGGGCTCGGTCGCAAGCGCGAGGCGCTCGAGCAGCTCGAACTGGCGGCGCAGGCCCGCCGCACCCCGCCGCGTTGACGTTCCCGATCTTATCCCGTGTCGTTTAAGTCGAGATCCATGCGCCGGCCCGACCCCACCCTCGCTCCCTCGCCGCCTAGCTCGCGCTCGGCGCTCCTGGCCGGCGCGCTGCTGATGGGATTGATCTTCCTCGCTTACCTTTCGGCGGTGTGCGGCGACTTCCTCTGGGACGACGACATGCATGTCACGGCCAACCCCACGATCGTCGGACCGCAGGGGCTGCTGGAAATTTGGACGACCTCGGCCGCGAATTATTTCCCGCTCGTTCTGACGAACTTTTGGGTCCAGCACGCGCTCTGGGGCCTCAATCCCCTCGGCTACCACCTCGTCACGTTGGCCTGCCATGCCGCTGCCGCCGTCATCTTGTGGCGCTTGCTCCTGCGTCTCCGCGTGCCCGGTGCCTGGTGGGGCGCGGCGCTTTGGGCGCTACATCCCGTACAGGTCGAATCGGTCGCATGGATTTGCGAGCTGAAGAACACTCAGTCGGCGATTTTTTTCCTCGCCGCGATTTGGTTTTGGGCCGGCTGGCTCGGCCTGACGACCACCGCGGCGACCGGTGGCGGCACCGCTGCTCAGGCGGGTGGCACGCGTCGCGACTACGTGCTCGCGCTGGCGTGTGCGCTCGCCGCGATTCTCAGCAAACCGTCGACCGTGATGCTTCCCATCGCGCTCTTGCTCTGCGCTTGGTGGGTGCGCCGCCGCTTTGGGTGGCGCGATCTGGGTCCACTGGTGCCATTCTTCGCCCTCTCCGCCGTCGCGGCGGGCTGGACGATTTGGGAACAGAAGTATCACTCCGGCGCCATCGGTGAGGAGTGGAACCAAACTTGGTCCGAGCGCGGGATCATCGCCGGCCACGCCATTTGGTTTTATCTCGGCAAGCTGCTCTGGCCCTCGCCATTGATCTTTATCTATCCGCGTTGGGCGCTCGATGCCGCCGACGTCCTGTCATACTTGCCGCTCGGCCTCGCTGCGGTGGCCGGTGGTGTCCTCTGGTGGAAACGCGACAAAGTCCCCGCAGCGTTTTTCGCCTACGGTTATTTCGTGGCACTGCTGTTCCCGGTGCTCGGCTTCTTTAGCGTGTACTTCTTCCGCTACTCTTTCGTCGGTGATCACTTTCAATACCTCGCGAGCATGGGGCCGTTGGTTTTGATTGCGGCGGCGGCAGCAACGTACGGCCCGCGCGTGCTTCCGTGGGCAGGCTCCGCTACGTTGGCCGTACTTGGCGCACTCACGGCTGTGCAGGGCACCACCTACCTCAGCAGCGCCGCGCTCTGGAGCGCGACGACGGCGCGCAATCCCGGCTCCGCGATGGCGTGGGCGCAGCTCGGCGCGGTGCGCGCGGACGAGGGTCGTTCGAGCGAGGCGGTGGAATCTTTCCAACGCGCCCTGAAGCTCAATCCTAAGCACCCCGAGGCGTTGAACCACCTGGGCCTCCAATCGCTCAACGCCGATCGGGGCGACGAGGCGATCACCTATTTTCAAAAGGCCATCGCCGCGCGTCCTAATTTCCCGCAAGCGCACGCCAATCTCGGCACGGCCTTCCTGCGCCTGGGACGTCCGCAGGAGGCGCTCACCGAATTCGCCCTCGCGCAGCAGGCGGGTTTCGAGGTTTTGCGGATGCAGTTGAACCAAGCCAAGGCCCTCAGTGCGCTCGGTCGCCCCGCGGAAGCCCTCGTGTTGTTCGAAGCGGTCGCCCGCAGTAATCCCGACTACCCCGGCCTGCAAAACGGCTGGGGCCTCGCCTTGGAGGGGCTGAACCGCCCCGCCGAGGCCATTCCCCACTACGAAGCCGCGCTGCGGGCCCGCATCGACGACCCCAATGTCCGGGAAAATCTGGCCCAGAGTCTGTTGCGGGTGGGCCGTGTCGAGGAATCGCTCAAGCTGTTCGAGCAAGTGCTGCGGACCGGCACCCCGCTCGCTCCCACCCTCGAAGCCTACGGGTCGGCGCTGATGCAGGCCGGTCGCCTGCCCGAGGCGGCGACGCAGCTCGAACGGGCCTTGCAACTGCAGCCCGACTCCGCCTCCGCCCATAATCGTCTTGGCATCGTGCTGGCCCAAACTGGCCGCCCTCTCGAAGCGCTGAAACAATTCGATGAAGCGATCCGCCTCGATCCGCGCGACGACGCCGCGCAAGTCAATCGTGGCGGCGCCCTCGCCGTGCTCAATCGGCTCCCGGAAGCCCGCGATGCCTTTGCGCGGGCCGTGCAGCTCAATCCCGATTCCGCCCGCGCCCATGGCTACCTCGCGCAGATCCTCCAGGCGCTGGGCCGCGATAGCGAGGCGCGGGAGCACGCCGCCCGCGCGGAGCAATTAAAACGTGCGCCGGCGCCGGGGACACCCCGATGAGCAGCAAGCAAGCATCTTCCCCCGTGGATGTTTCTACTCCCGGCGCGTCAGATGTCCGTCGCGCGTGGCTGCTTGGCTTGGGGCTGGTCGCGGCGTTAGTCGTGGCGTACCTCACCGCGCTGCGCGGCGATTTCCTCTGGGACGATGATCTCCACATCACGGCCAATCCCACCATCGTCGGCCCGCTCGGCCTGAAAGAAATTTGGACCACCTCCGCCGCGAATTACTTTCCGCTCGTCCTGACAAATTTCTGGGTGCAACACGCCTTGTGGGGCCTCAATCCCCTCGGCTACCACCTCGTCACCTTGGCCTTTCACGCGCTCTCCGCGCTGCTGCTTTGGCGTGTCCTCGCCCGCCTCGCGGTGCCGGGTGCGTGGCTCGGCGCGGCCCTCTGGGCCCTACATCCCGTGCAGGTCGAGTCGGTCGCATGGATATGTGAACTCAAGAACACCCAGTCCGCGGCATTTTTCCTCGCGGCCATTCTCGCGTGGGTGAGTTGGATCGAAAAAACAAAAGCGAATGATCTCGCGCCTGCCGCCTCGGCCGCTAGCGGACCTTCGCACTCATCGCCGCGGCGTTGCTATTTTCTCGCGCTGGGCTGCGCCCTGCTCGCGATCTTGAGCAAGCCCTCGACGGTCATGTTGCCGGTGGCGCTGGCGCTCGTCACCTGGTGGCTGCGGCGGCGGCTGGCATGGCGCGATCTCGTTTCGCTCGTTCCGTTTTTCGCGCTCTCCGCGCTCGCGGCGGGTTGGACGATTTGGGAACAGCGCGTGCACTCCGGGGCGGAGGGCGCCGAGTGGGCGCAGACTTGGCCCGAGCGTTTCATCGTCGCCGGTCGCGCCTTGTGGTTTTATCTCGGCAAGCTCGCATGGCCCGAGCCGCTGATCTTCATCTATCCCCGTTGGGTGCTTGATGCCGGTAACGCGCTCGCCTTCGCGCCCCTCTTCGCCGCGCTGGCGTTGCTCGGATTCCTGTGGTGGCGGCGCGAGAGCGCGTGGCGCCCCGTCTTCATCACGGCGGTGTTTTTCGGTGCGCTGTTGTTTCCCGTGCTGGGATTTTTCAGCGTCTACTTCTTCCGCTACTCTTTTGTCGGCGATCACTTTCAATACCTCGCGAGCATGTGCCCGCTCGCGCTCGCCGGTGCCGGTCTCACGTTGGCGCTCCAGCGGCTGCCCGCCGCTCTCGCCAAACTCCGCTTCGTCTTTCCCGCCGCGCTGCTGCTCGTCCTCGGCGCGCTCACGTGGCGCGAGTGCGGCACCTACCTGAATCGCGAAACGCTCTGGCGCACCACGCTGGCGCGCAATCCCAACGCCGCCATGGCGTGGTTCAACCTCGGCGACACGCTCATGCAATCGGGCCGGCCGCAAGAGTCTATCCTCGCGCTGCGCCGTGGCCTGCAGCTCCGCCCCAATGACGCTCCGGCGCTCAACGACCTCGGCTGCGCGCTCGTCAACCTCGGCGACGCCAAGGCCGCGCTGCCCGTTTTCGCGCAGGCGCTCCAGTCGCGCCCCGGCTACGCCGAGGTGCACAACAATCTCGGCAACGCCCTGCGCGCGCTCGGCCGCGTCGACGAAGCGATCGCCCATTACGAGGAAGCGCTGAAGCTGCGTCCCGATTATGCCGAGGCGCAAAATAATCTCGGCGTCGAGCACATCGCCAAGGGCCGCTTCCAAGCCGGCATCGCCTGTTTCGAAGCCGCGCTGCGCCTCAACCCTGCGGACGCTTCCGCCCACAGCAATCTCGGTAATGCCTTGCGCGACGTCGGTCGCGGCCCCGAGGCCCTCGCGCATTACGAGCAGGCGATCAAGCTGCGACCCGATTTCTTCGAGGCCCGCAACAACTACGGCCGCGCGCTCGATGCCGCCGGTCGTCGCGTCGAGGCGCTCGTGCAATTTGGCGAGGCCGCCCGCCTCAAACCCGATTCCGCCAAGGTCCACCACGACTACGCCTCCGCGCTGCTGCGCGCAGGACGGATCGATGAATCCATCGCGCAATTCGACGCCGTCACGCGCCTCAACCCCAATGCCATCGCCGCCTATGTCGCCGCTGGCGGCGCGCTCGCGCAGGCCAATCGCTGGGACGAGGCCGCCGCGCGTTTCCGCGCCGGGTTGAATGTCGCGCCCAACGATGCCGACCTGCGTAGCAACCTCGCCGTGGCGCTGGCTTCGAGCGGCAAGCCGCAGGAGGCAGTCGCGGAATTTCAGACGGCGCTCAAGCTCCGCCCCGACTTCATCGACGCGCACGCCAACCTCGGTCAGGTGCTGCGATCCCTCGGGCGGAGCCTCGAGGCCGCCGAGCACCTCGACGAAGCGGAGCGCCTGCGCCTCGCGGCCACGCGCCCACGTTAGAGCAGGATCGACCTACTGTTCGTCGACCGCGCGGCAAAGCCGCAATTCATCCGCAATCGACGCGATAGCTCCGAGGCGACCGGCCGAAAAGCGGGAGCCTGCCTATGTCGTTTGCGGATCAGCAAGCCGCGCCCCTCAATGCGGCTTTAGTGCGGTGAGAATGCTCCGATCAGCCACGGTCTCGGCAAAGTGGAAATCAAGAAAGCCGACTTCCTCGAGCAGCAGTTCCATTTCGCGAGTGCCGTAGCATTTGCCTTCGGTCACGCTCATCAACAGCGCAGAGTAGGCCGCGACGGGCAGCGGGCCGGTCTTGTCGGCGTTGAGGTGCGCGTCGTGAATTACGAGCATTCCGCCCGGTGGCAGGGCCGCAAACGAGGCCGCGAGCAGCGGGCGGACCTTGGCGACATCCCAATCGTGCAATACATTCGAATACAGATGCACGTCGTGCTCCAGCGGGAGCGGATCGGAAAACATATCGCCCGCGACGACCGACACGCGGTCCGTGTAGCCGCGCTTCTGTATCATAGTCCGCGCGATCTGATCGACCGGCGGGCGCTCAAAGACCGTCGCCTTCAGATGCGCATGATGCGCGACGATCGTGCACGCGTAGATGCCCGAACCCCCCGCGATATCGAGCACGCGCGTACGGCCGCGCAGATCGAGCTTATTGGCCATCGCCGGGCCGAGCGTGAACCCACGGCAATCCATCGCGGCGGTAAATGAGGTCGCGAATTGCTCCGTCAACATCGCCTCGGTCCACGTCTTTTCCGTCTTCGAACTGCCCCAGTTGGCCGGCTGGTCGGTGCGGAGGATGGTGATGAAGTCCTTCACCACCGGCCGGTCTTTCAGCGAGGCATAGTACGGGCCGAGAAAGAACGGCGACGTACTGACCAGCGTATCGCGCGCCAGCGCCGAGACATGAAGCACCGCGTCATTTCGCAGCAGAAACCCGCTCGCGACGAAGAGCGTGAGCATCACGTCGGTCGGTCGCGCCGTGAAACCGAAATGGCGCTGAATCGTTTCCTGATCGGAGGGGTGATCCGCCAGCCACGTGAAGAAATCGAACTCCGTGATGGCGGCCGTGAGCAAGTCGACCGCATACAGACCATCGCGATGGCGATAGACGGGAGTGGGGTCGGTAGCGGGAAGGCGGGTGAGGTCGAACGGCATGAGAGAGGAAATTCCAACAACCAAGGACCAAGCTCCAGTTAAGATTCAAGCGCAGTCAATGAGGCAAACACGGTTGGAAATTTTCCGAACTTTTCTGGAGCTTGGAGGTTGGTCCTTGGAGCTTTCGCGGCGCGCAGCGCCGCGATCACTTCCACGCCTCATTGAAGAACCCCGCATCCACGATCCTGCCCGGCCAGCGTGGGCCGGGGGCTTCGCGGAGGTCGATGATGGCGTAGTCGGGGAGCTTGGGCGTCTGGAGGGCGTTGGTGCCATAGGCCTCGTCGCGGAAGTCGATGCCACTGTTGAGCACGATATACCGCTGCTGCGTGCTCAGCGGATTCGGGAAGATGAGGACGGGCGCGTGGTTCGCGGCGTCGTAGGCTTTATCGCGAAAGGTGAGCTTCGATGCGTCCCACGTGAGCGGAGTCTTCCCGCTCGCGAGAACTTTGGCGATGACCGCATTGGATGAGGCGTCGCCCCACAGGATGAGGTGCTTGTTGGCGATGTCGTCCTCGGTGATGGCGGTATCGTCTTTTACGATCACGTCGCCGCGGAAGAGGTCGCGCCACATTTTGGTGGTGTGGGCGAGTTCGCTCGCGACCCACGCGCCGACCTTGGCATTGAGCGGCTGGCCCGTCGGGCGCACGAAGATGAAAGGCTCCATGAACGCATCGTCGATGGGACCGCTCATGCCGGGCATCTTGCGCGTCTGCTTGCGCCAGCGACCGTCGGTGAAGGTGTTGTCCTTGTACGACCATTTCCCGTTTTCCTTCACGAGCCAGTAGTAGGGCACGATCTCGCCGAGGGTGACGGGCTGGCCGTCGACCGTGACCTTGAGGCCGTCGGCCTTGTCGAGGATGATGCTGAAGACGGCGATGTTCTTCGTCGTGACGTCCATGCGGTCGGGCGCGGGAAATTTCGCGATAACATCCGCGCGCTCCCACGATTTTTCCAGCTCCATGATCTTAATGCGATCAGAGGTGGAGTAGCGGAGCGTGTAAGTGGTGAAGCGGCTCTCGGCGGGCCAGAGCGGGCGCGGCTTGGCGGTGAGCTCGTCGAGACGCGCGGCGAGCTGCTGCTTGGTCTCGGGCTCGTACTTGTGCTCCGTCTTCGGACCGATGAAACGCTCGAGCTTCAAGCCCTCGCGCGCTGTGGCTTTTTCCATGAGGTCGGCCGACTGTTTTTGCGGGTCGAGCTCGCCGCTGTAGGCGAGGGTGGGGACATTGTAGAGATTACCCGCAATCGCGGTGGCATCGTACCAGAGCCAGAGCTTCTGCTCCCACCAGGTGCGCTCGATCTTTTTGTTGTCGAGGGCCTTCGTGTACGTCGCGGTTTCGGCGAAACCCGCGCCCGGCGACGCCGCGGCCCAGAGGCCCGGGAAGTGCGTCGCGAGGTGCCATGTGCTCGCGCCGCCCATCGAGAAACCGCGCACGACGATTCGGCCGGCATCGATCTTGTAGAAACGGCGCACGGCGGCGAGCGATTCCATCACATCGACCTCGCCGGCAAATTTCGTGGCATTACAGAAGCGGCCGTAAGCATAGAGCATGATTGCGCCCGCGGGCACGATGTCGCCCGGCGATTTCTCCAGCGCCTCCAGCGTCTTTTGATGCTCAGCCATGAAGGCGAGTTCGGTGCGCTTCTCGTTGCGACCGGAGAGAACAACGTCGAGCCGGCGCGCCGGGCCGCCGCTGCGCTTCCAATCGGCGGGCACGACGACGACATAGGGCTGCACGGAATCGTCGAGCTTCGATTTGTAGCCGCGGACGATCTGGCCGGTGGCCTCGAGCCACGGGGCCTTGCCCTCGCGCAGCGCCGCCGCGCGCTCGCGGCCGAGCTTGAGCACGGTCCGAGCGAATTCCACCTGCTTCACATCGAAAAACTCATCGTAGCGCAGCGCCCAAGCGACGGCCTTGTGGAAGACTTCGACGTCCGGCAGGAGCGCGAGGAGACTGGGCTTCTTCGCGAGCGAAGTGCGCAGCCCATCGATCTCGCCTGCGAGCGCGGCAGCTCCCGCCGTGAGCTCCGTGCGCGCAGCTTCTGGAATGGCGACGCCGGCCGGCGGCAGCCGCTTGGCGGGAGGAGGCGGCGTCTGCGCGGAGGCGGATGTAGGGGTGAGGGTGAACGTGGCCGTGAGGGCGAGTGCCGCGAGCGAGGCGAGTAGGAGGCGGAGACGCGGGGAAGCGGAGCGGGGGAGAAGACTCATGGGGAAGGAGGGAGGAAGAGGGGGAACGCTAATCTGCGCTGATCTTTCAGGGGCGGAAGATTCACCTCATCGGTGAATCAAGGCCGAGGGACTCACTCTGATCGCGAGGGTGATCGGCTGGGGCTTGGTCTAAAGATGGGTTTGGAGATTAGCGCAGATTAGCGTTCCAATAATTTTATTTCAAAGCCCGGATGCGGTGGTTTTCGGAGTCGCCGATGAAGACCGTGTTGTCGGGATCGATCCAGATGCCATGCGGTCGCGCGAGGGCGCACGCGAGTGGGTCGCCATCGGGGCCATCGGCGGCTTTGCCGGTGCCGAGGACGGTGGTGATGATGTTGGTCTTTGGGTCGATCGCGCGGATCACCTGGTTTTCCGTATCCACGAGATAGATACGGCCATTCCGGCCGACGGTGAGGCCTTTGGGGCCGTTGAGCGTGGCCTCTTTGGCGGGGCCGCCGTCGCCGGTGTAGCCCTTCTTGCCGGTGCCGGCGATGTGGTGGATTTTCCCGGAGGCGAGGTCGAACTTCAGCACTTGGTTGCCGCCGCGGGTGGCGAGCCAGAGGTTGCCGGCGGCGTCGAAGTCTAGCGTGCGCGGCTCGCGCAATGGCGTGCCGGCGACGGGCGCGCCATCGGGCGTGTCGCCGGACTTGCCGGTACCGGCAAATGTCGTGATCACACCCGTCTGCATCGTTACTTTACGGATCACACTGTTGCGGATGTCGCAGATATAGAGATCTCCCTTGGGGTCGAATTGCAGGCTGTGCGGTTGGTTGAGCTGGGCGTCCTTCGCGGGGCCGCCGTCGCCGGTGTAACCGGGCTTCCCGTTGCCGACGATGGTGGTGATGACCTGCGTCTTCGCATCGATGCGGCGCACGGCGTGGTTCATCATGTCGACGAAGTAGAGATTTCCAGTGCGATCGAAGCGGATCTCGTGCGGGAGATTCAGTGCAGCCGCCAGCGCCGGACCGCCATCGCCCGAGTAACCGGTGACCCCGCTGCCGGCGATGGTGCTGATCGTGCCATCGGCGGCGATGCGGCGGATGCGCTGCCCGCCGTATTCACAAAACCACAACGCCCCATCCGGCCCGCGCACGATGCCAAAGGGATTGTTGAGCTGCGCCGCCGTCGCGGGACCGCCATCGCCGGAGAAGCCCTTGACGCCGGTGCCGGCGATCGTGCGCACGGTCGCGGCGTTAACCACCGAGGCCAGGGCAGTGAGTGACAGGAGTATCAGCGTCGAGGCGAGGCGCATGGGGGAGCAGGTAGGGTAAGGCGGACGACGGAAGGGTGAACGGGTTTTCAGACGAGTGCCATCCTGTTAAGTGACATCGCCGGCGCGCTTTTTAGTGTCTCAAAATAAAAAGGGCCCCGATTGCTCGGGGCCCTGGAGAAAGCGAAACGATTTTTGGTAGTTAAGGAGCGGGAGGCGTCTTAGAACGACCCGCGCAAGCCGATGGCCATCGAGATGCCGTACTCTTGCTCTGCGTACTGGTAGGCGTACTTCGGCGTGTCGTCGCCGTAGCGGAGGAAGCGCTGCGGCTTGTTGAAGACGTTGTTCACGCTGCCGACCATCGAGAGGCGCTTCGTGAGCTGATAGGACGTGGTGAAGTCGAGCACGGTGCGAGCCTGGATGTACTCGTAACCATTGACGCCGTAGGCGGCCATCGGGGCGCGCTTGTCGAGGCCGCGGTAGTTCCAACGCGCGGTGACGCTCAGGCGCTTGTAGGTCACGGTGGCGCCCCAGTTGCCGCTGCGCGGGATGAAGCTGGTGAACGATGCGCCGGGATTGCCGTCGAGCTGGAGCTTCGTGCCGTTGGCGAAGAGCGTGATCGCACGGCCCCACTTGCCGAGCATGGTGAGCTGCTGCTTCACATTGAGTTCGCCGCCGGTGATGCTGGCATCGCCGGAATTGAACTTCGTCACGATATTCCAACCGAGATAGTTGTTGGGGAGTTCGAGCTCAGCGAGCACCGCCGGGGTGGCGAAGCGGGAGGCGTCGCCGAAGAAGTTTTGCAGGTTCTTGCGGAAGACACCGACGGTGAAGAGGCCGCCGTTATTCGTGTAGTACTCCGCCGAGAGGTCGAAGTTGTCGGCTGTCCACGGCTTGAGGTTGGGGTTGCGGATGGTGAGCGTGCCGCGGTTGCCGTTGGTGGGGGTGGGATCATCGTCGTCGAGGTCGGCGGGAGCCGAGACCACGCGCGGGATGATGTCGCTGAAGTTCGGGCGACCATAGGTCTTGGCGTATGCCGCGCGGACGATGAAGTTTTCCGTGGCGTTGAAGGTCAGGTGGAGGCTCGGGTAGTAGCCTTGGTAGATCTTCTTCGAGTGCGCGCCGCGACGGGTGCGGGTGAGGAGGAGTTCCTGCAGCGAACCGGCGGCGCCGGCCTCGGGCTTGCGGATGCGGGCACCGGCGGCATTGCGGATGTAGTTGCCGGCGGAATCGCGCTGCCAGACGGCGTCGGAATCGTTCTTCACGCCTTGGCCGAGATCTTCGGTGTGCTCGAAGCGCACGCCGCCGAGGATGCGGAAGCGGTTCTTGAAGAGGCTGGTGTCGGCCTGGATGTAGGCGGCCTGCACGGTCTCATCGATGCGCTCGGAGTTTTCGATGCGAGTCTGGTTTTCCGTGACGATCTGCGCCGCGCTCTTTTGGTAGAGCTTCGGGTCGGCGAGAAATGCGTCCCACGCGCGGCGGGGCGACATCCAGGGGATGCTGTTAAAGCCGTAGCCGGGATCGACGTTCTTGTAGACCTGCATCGTGTACGGCGCGACGGAGGCGAGTGAATCGGTGCCGCCCGGACCCATGAAGGTCCACGCCTCGGTGTAGGCCTCGCTATCGAGCATCTGCTCGCGCTGCGAATAGCCGACCTGCAACGAAGTCGGCACGGGCAGGAAGGGCAGGCTGCGGCGGACGTTGACGTAGCCGTTGTTCGTCTTGCTCTTGTAGTCGAGGTCCGCGTTGTTGGCCGTGGTGCCGCGGTAGTTATTGATATCCGAGTAATTGAAGACCGTGTTGGTATTCGTGAAGATATCGATGGCCCCGGGACGAGCGCCGGAGATATTGCGGAAGCTTACTCGCACGGGTTCGCGGTTGGTGGCGAGGGCCTGGAGGAAGAAGCCGGCCGTGGAATAGCGGCGGACCGTCTCAGAGAAGGAACGACTCAAGCCGGACTCAATGCGCCAGGCGCCGTCGTCGTAGCGATACGAGAGGGTGCTGGTGTCGGTGATCTGGTTGATGAGCTGATTCGTGCCGTTGTTGTTCACCGAGCCGCGACCCGTGGCGCCGATGGTGTAATCGGAACCGTAGGACAGCGGGGTGCCGCCAGCGATGGTGGAGGTGCCCGTGGTGCCGGTGTTGAACACGTAGCTGAGCGAGCCGATGCGGGTATCGGTGCGGCTGGCGACATGGCCGGCCGAGAGCACCGAGTGGGGCGTGGCTTTCCAGTCCGCCTTGATGCTGGCGGTGTTGCGCGTCAGATCGCGCGGACCATCCAGCAACGAGAACGACGAGAGGTAAGGGTTGGCGTTGCTCGGGGTGGGCGTGATGCCCGTGCCCGTGGCCGACCAAGTCTGGAGCGTGCGGTGCTGCTCATTGAAGACGTGCGCGTTGGTCGCGGCGACGACGATGCCGAAGGTCTTCGTGATCGGCCAGGTGAAGTCGATATTGGCGCCGGGGAGAATCTTGTAAGTGTTCTCGTCCTTGTGAGAGTGCGGCGTCTTTTTGAGTGTCAGGTTCTCGCTGTTGCCCACGAGATTGAGCGAGTAGCGGAAGATGCGGCCACTGCGCTCAAAGGCGCTCTTGCTCACCATGTTCACCGAGCCAGCCAGGGCATCGGCCGGGCTCGACGGGGTCGGGACCTTGGTCAACTCGATGCGCGCGATGTCGTTCAACGCCATGGAGCGGATATCGACCGTGCGGGTGGAGCTCACCCAGATGTTCGACGCGGGCGCGCCGTCGTTGGTGATCGAGGTCATCGCGCCGCCGATGCCGCGGACGGAAATGCCGGAGACGTCGGCGAGATCGTTTTCGACCGTGACGCCAGGGAGGAACTTGATGAATTCGCCCACGCTGCCGCCGAGCACGTCGCCGAGGGAATCGGTCGACATGACGTTCTTGATGTTCGGCGCGAAGCGCTGCTCGTTGGTCGCGATGGCCTGCGCATCCGTTTCGCGGTCGGAGGCGACCTTGAACGCATCGAGCTTCACGGTCGACGGATCGGAAGAGCCGTAGCGCGCGACGCTGGTGAGATCGAACGAGCGTTCGACCGTGCCGCTGGCCGGCACGGTGACCACCGCAGTGTTAACATCGAGGTCGGTGTAAAAGACCTCGACGGTCGCCTCACCCGCCGGGACATTGACGAGCCGGTAGACGCCGAAATTATCGGTGAGCACGGTCTGCGTCGTGCCCTTGAGGGTGACGCGGGCCTTGTTCAGGTATTGGCCGGTGGCGATGTTTTGGACGCGACCCGTGATGGTGCCGGTGCCCTGCGACGCCGACGGCGAGGGCGCAGAAGCCGGTGCGGCCGTCTGCGCATGCAAGGGGATGCTCGCGACGGCGAGACACCCGGCTAGTAGTGCGATGGTATGCTTTGACATGAGAAAATAAGGGAGAGCGCTTCGTGGAGCGGTGACCGCACCAGTTCGCGTCAGACGTGGCAAGCGGACGAGGTAACTTTTTAGTTACAACCCGGGCGTGCCCGCCTAGCATTTTCCATGCGCACAAAAATCGCCGCCGGAAAATTTCCGAGCGGCGACAGTCATAAAAACAGCGTTACCTCGTAGCGCTGCTTGGATATGCGAATAAAAAATTAAAATGGCCTCGGCATGAAATTTTTCGATGAGTCGCGCGTATCCAATGAATAACTACGGCTACTGAAGGCGTTTATTTCCACTCTTCGTTGAAGAAGCCGGCATCGACGATCTTGCCGGGCCAGCGGGGGCCGGGGGCGGTGCGGAGATCGACGACGGCCCAATCGGGTAGCTTGGGCGTTTGCAACGCGTTGTTGCCGTAGCCATCGGCGCGGAAATCGAGGCCGCTGTTGAGCACGACGTAGCGCTTTGGGTTGAGCGGATTGGGGAAGATGAGGATCGGCGCGTGCGTGGCAGAAGAGTAGGTCTTGCCGTGCACGGTGAGATTCTTCCCGTCCCACGTGAGCGGAAGCTTCCCGGTGGCGAGGAGCTTGGTGAGCATCTTGTTGGACGTCGGGTCGCCCCAGAGGATCAGATTTTTATTGGTGATATCGGCCTCGGTGAGCGCGGCGTCGGTGATGACGGGCGCCTCGCCGCGATAGACATCGCGCCAGAGGTGGCGCGCGGTGGTGAGTTCGCTCTCGACCCAAGTGGCGAGCTCGGGATTGAGCGTCTTGCCCGTGGGGCGGACAAAGACGAACGCGTCCATAAACGCGTCGTCGACCGGACCGCTGAGACCGGGTGCTTTGCGTGCAGTTTGCGCGGTATCGGGCGCATCGGTCCACTGGCCGCCTTGCTTGCGGAAGGAAACGTAGTAGCCCGGGGCGCTCGTGGAGACCTTCTGGCCATCGATGACGAGCGCGGTGGACACCGCTTTGTTTAACAAATCGAGGTGCGTGACGTTGGACGTGGTGATCGCAGCGCCCTTGGCGGGATCATAGGTGGCCTGGACGGTGGCGAGCTCCCACTGCTTTTCCATGCCGGTGATGCGGGCCCAGCCCTCGCCTGGGTACCGGACGGTATAGGTGGCATAGCGGAGCTCAGCCGGGATGGCGTCGCGGCCCTTGGCGATCAATTCCTCGAGACGCTTGGTGAGCTCGGCCTTGGTGCCGTCGTGGTACTTGTGCGCCGTCTGCGGCCCGATGAAACGCTCGAGTTTGAGACCCTCCTTGGCCATCGCGGCCTCCATCAGATCGGAAGCTTCCTTCTGCCCATCGATCTCGCCCGCGTAGGCGAGGGTGGGGACGTTGAAGAGATTGCGCGAAATGCCCGTGGCCTCGTACTGGCGCCAAAGCAACTGCTCCCACGCGGGGCGGATTTCTTTGCCGGGACCATTGGCCTTGGTAAAGATGGGGGTCTCGGCGAAGCCCGCGCCGGGCGACGCCGCGCACCACAGGCCGGCGTAGTGCGTGGCAAGATGCCAGGTGCTGCCGCCGCCCATGGAGAAACCGGCCACCGCGATGCGATGCGGATCGAGCGGGTACTGACGAATCACGGCATCGAGTGCCTCCATCACATCGACCTCGCCGGCGAACTTGGTGGCATTGCAGAAGCGACCGTAGGGGACGAGGGTCATCGTGCCCTTGGGCGTGAGCTGGGCCGGGCCGCCCTCGCGCTCGGCGAGAAAGGCCAGCTCGGTGCGCTTCTCGCTGCGACCGAGGAGCCACACCATGAGCGGCGTGGGCTTGGTGAGATCGAGCTCGGCGGAGACGACGAGACCATACGGCTGCACCGACTGATCGATGCGCGAGCGATAGCCGCGGACGATCAAGCCGCGGGTCTCAAGCCACGGGGCTTTCTTATCGCGGAGCTGCGCAGCGCGCTCCCGCCCCTCGGTGAGGAGATGCTTGGCGAAGGCGACTTCCTTGGTCGCGAAAAACGTATCGTCCTCCAGCGACCACGCGACGGCCTTGTGAAAAATCTCCACATCCGGAAGCAACGCGAGAAGCTTGGGCTCGCTGGCGAGGGACTTCGCGAGGGCATCGATTTCGACGCGGAGTGCCGCAACCCCGGCGGTGAGTTCCGCTCGATCCACATCGGAAAGAGTGAGGCCGAGGCCGGGGATCTTCTTCGGCGGAGGCGGAAGCGCGGCGGCAGTGCCGGAAGCAGGTGATGGCGCTTGGGCTTGGAGGTGGCTCGCGAACGGGAGGGCGAGCGTGCACGCCAGGGCCAAGACTCGGAGACGCGGAGACGGGGAGACGCGGAGACGGGGTTGCATGGAGGGAAGCGAAGAGGGGATTGGTAATGCGAAAGGGAAGCCGCTGCGCCGTACAGACGGCAGCCAGGGGTGGGCCGCTACACTTAAAGTTTTAGACTGCGGCGTACAGGCGAGAAACGACGAAGGCGGGTGCCGCGTGGGCACCCGCCTTCGAGCGAACGACCCGGTAGGGTCGGTTAAACTTTGGGCAGGATTTCCTTGATGCGCTTCCACGCATCCTCGCGGGCTTTCTTGTTTTCGGGGCTGCCGGCGGGGTCTTCGCCGGCCTTCATGAAGCCGTGGCCTGCGCCCTCGTAGGAGACGGGGTCGTACTTCTTGCCGCCGGCCTTCATGAGCTCGGTGGTCTTGGGAATGGTGGCGTTGATGCGGGCATCGTTACCCGCGTAAAAGCCGTAGACCGGCGCGGTGATCTTGGCGATATCCTCGTCCTTTGGGGGCGAGCCGTAGAAGACCATCGCGGCCTTGATGTCCTTGTTGTTCGTGGCGAAGCGGAAGGTCTGGCCGCCGCCCCAGCAGAAGCCGCCGACGACGACCTTGCCATTGCAGGCGGGCAGCTTGATCGCGTAGTCGTAGATCGCCTGAAGATCGGCGGTGACCTGATCGGCCTTGTCGCGACCGAGTTCGCCGAAGGCCTTGCTGACGCCATCGCGATTGCCGCCGAACTCGGCGGTGCCGCCGCCATTGGGGGCCATGCCGGAGAGCAAGTCGGGCGCGATGGCGATGTAGCCGGCCTCGGCAAATTGATCGGTCATGCCGCGAGCCCAATCGGTGAGGCCCTGATTGTCGTGAATGAGGATGACGACGGTGGCTTTGTTCTTGGTCTCGGGGTAGGTGACGAAGGCCGTCACGTCGCGCTTATCATGCGTGACCTTGACGTATTCGTAGTGACGCGGGGTTTTATCGAGGCGCGGCTTGGCCCAATCCTGGGCAAAAGCGGCGGAGGCGAGCGCGCAGAGCGCGGTGGCGAGGAGCAGCAGACGTTTCATGGTTGGTAAGTAAACTGACGAGGGGTGAACGGCGCCCCGGGAGGGGACCGTGGAAGGCACGACGAGCAAAATGGCGATTGGTTGCTTTTGAGCGATGCAAAATGAAGGCTGGCCCGCATGAAGTCTTTTACCCCTAGACTCAGGACCTGCATGGTGTGCGCATGGCGCTTGCCGAAGCGCGCGCGCTTGGGCGTGGTGGGAGTATTGATGGCGGTGAAAATGCTAGCGGCGGTGGCCCATGCCGCGCAGGCAGGGGAGGAGCCTAGTGCGCTGGTGAATGAGCCGGCATTCGCTGGCGCGGAGGGCTTCGGCGCGGTGTCGCGCGGCGGCAAAGGCGAGCGCGAGTTGCTCGTCACGCGGCTTGACGACGATCCGAAGGCTCCCGCGGAAGGCACGCTGCGCTGGGCGCTCAACCAGCGCGGGCCGCGCATCGTGAAGTTTCGCGTGGCGGGGACCATCGCGCTCAAGGCCACGCTCACCGTGCGCGAGCCGTTTGTGACCATCGATGGTTCGGATGCGCCGGGCGACGGCATCTGCTTACGCGACCACAGCCTGAACTTCGAAAACACGCACGACGCGATCGTACGCTATATTCGGATACGGCGGGGCGATGTGGAGACATTGAAAGCGGTCGCGGCGGCGGGGCTGGAGCGGCCCAAGGGATCGAGCGGGCTCGATTGCGTGTCGCTCGATGATTCGCGCAACATCATCTTCGATCACTGCTCGCTTTCGTGGAGCAACGACGAAGTCTTCGGCATCGTGCGCTGTGAAAACGTCACGATCCAGTGGTGCCTGATCGCGGAGCCGCTGGCCAATCCGCGCATCCACCCCTACGGGGACCGGCATGCCTTTGGGCTCAACCTCAGCGCCAACACGCTCTCGTTTCACCACAACCTGCTCGCGCACTACGTGATGCGCGGGCCGCAGTTTGAGATGAACGACGTGCGGAAAAATTCCGCGCAGGCGATCAAGATGGAATCGATCAACAATGTGATCTTCGACTACGAGCGCTCCGGGGCGCGGTACACGACGGGCATCGAAGATCACCCGGAGGAGGCGGCGGGCGCGACGTGGCAGTTTCAATTTATTGGGAACACGTATCTCAACGCCGACCCGAAGAAACCCGAGATCGAGGCCGTGCTGAAGCACGGCGTGGTAAACCGATTGAAAGTTTACGTCGCGGGCAATGTCGGCGCGCACCGCCCCAAGGGCGAGGGCGACGAGTGGGCCGGCGTGTTTACCGACAAGAAAGAATTCATCCGCCAAGCGGCCCCGGAAGTGCGCGCGCAGATGGCGGACGCGAAATTATTTTCCGCCTCCGTGCCGGTGACGATCGAGACCGCCGCGCAATCCTACGCGCGCGTGCTCGCCGAGGCCGGCTGCACGACGAAGCGTGATGCGGTGGATGAGCGAATCTTGAAGAACGTGAAGGAGCGGGTTTACGGCCGGGTCGTGAAATCGCAGGATGACGTGGGCGGCTGGCCGGTGTTGAAGTGAGGGAATAAGACGACGGAGGAGGAACCACGAAACACACGAAATACACGAAAAGTTTCTGAACCACGAAAGAGCGGATAAGGTTAGGCGAGAGGCCTTGAACAGGATGGGCGGGAGGATCGGGAAGGCAGAAAAGTTAAAGCTGCTGTCGGATGGTTTTCTTCCCGCCTTTCCCGATCTCCCGGTTAAGTGCTTTGGCTTTACGGGAGGGCGGGCGCGGAATTCTGTTTTCATTCGTGTCGCTTCGTGTCCATTCGTGGTTTCAAAATCTGACTTATGAGCGCCCCTTCTCTACAGACGATTCACGGTCAGCCGTCTTGGTCTTTTCAGGCCAGCCAAGTGACGGCTCATTTGACGAAATTGGGTGGGCATCTCGGGCCGGTGGAGTTTCGACTCGGCAAGAGGCTGACCGTATCGCCGTATTCGATCGCGCCGTGGGCGACGGAGGAATTGCCGGCGGGGACGCCCGCTTTGCTGAAGGCGCTGCGCGGGGATTTTTTCTGCGCGCCGTTTGGTGGGGGCGAGTGGCGCGGGGAGAAGCATCCGCCGCATGGTGAGACGGCGAACGAGAAGTGGTTCTTGGAGTCGTTCGAGAAGACCGGTGTGCGCGTGACGCTGCATGCGACGATGGAGACCAAGGTGCGGAAGGGGCACGTCGACAAATTCGTGTCGCTCGTCGATGGGCACACGGCCGTGTATCAGCGGCACGTCCTGTCGCGGTCGCGCGGGCCGATGAACCTCGGTCACCACGCGATGCTAAAGTTTCCCGAGAAGCCGGGCAGCGGCGCGATCAGCACGAGCCGGTTTGTGCGCGGGCAGGTGCTGCCCGTGCCGTTTGAGGAGGCGAAGAATTTTGGGTATTCGATCCTGAAGCCGGGCGCGACGTTTCGCTCGCTGGACAAGGTGCCGCAGCTCGACGGCGGGACGGCGGATGTGTCGAGCTATCCGGCGCGCAAGGGGTACGAAGACCTCGTGATGCTGACGGCGGATGCAAAGCTGCCGTTTGCGTGGACCGCCGTAGTGTTTGCCGAGCAGGGCTACGTGTGGTTTGCGCTGCGCGATCCGCGCGTGCTGCGGCACACGATCTTTTGGATGTCCAACTTTGGCCGCCACTACGCGCCGTGGAATGGCCGCCATGGGCCGGTGCTCGGACTCGAGGAAGTGACGAGCTATTTCCACCTCGGCCTAGGGGCTTCCGCGAAGCCCAATGAACTAAGCCGTAGTGGTTATCCCACTACGCTGAAGCTCCACCCCAAGAAACCGACGACGGTGAACTACGTCATGGCCGCCGCAGCGATCCCGAAGGGCTTTGACCGCGTGGCCGATATCCGCGCGATCAAGGAAGGCGCGGCGGTGGAACTCATTTCCAAGAGCGGGAAGCGGGTGGAGTGCGCGGTGGATTTGGAATTTTTGAAGCAGGTGTAAGATGAAACGGTAGAGTCGAGAGTAGGGTTCGGAGAGGAACCACGAAACACACGAAAAGAATAGGCGGAGACAGAGACAAAGAAACGAGCGCCAGTCGGATTTGCCCACGGAACACACGGACGACACGGAAGAAAAACTGAGCAGACTGGCGAACAGCAGGGCGAGGGCGCAAAAAAGGGCGGACTTAAGTCCGCCCTAGTAATTACGTGTGCTGAATTAAGCGGACTGCGTTCTAACCTCAGACCGACGCCAGCACCTTTTCGAGGAACTCGCGGTTGGCTTTGGCGTTGGCGGTGGTTTCGGCGGCGGTCGCGCCGATTTTGCAGCACTCGACCATGAGGGGGCCGTTGAAGCCAGCGGCCTTGAGCGTCTTGAAGACGGGGAGGAAATCGACCTTGCCGGCGCCGAATTGGATCATGACGTCGGGCTTGCGCTTGCCGGCGGCATCGAC
Organism: Opitutaceae bacterium; assembly: GCA_965227745.1. Taxonomy (GTDB): domain Bacteria; phylum Verrucomicrobiota; class Verrucomicrobiia; order Opitutales; family Opitutaceae; genus GAS368. The sequence goes on from OZ245769.1 coordinate 5,534,658, forward strand.
TTCGACGGAGCAGTCCTTGGCGCAGAAACCGGTGACGTGCTGGACGATGGGTTTGAGCTCCTCGACGGGGTCTTTGCCGGTGTAGTAGATGATGTTACCGGCGTCGTACCAGATTTTGAAGTTGGCGTGGTTGACCGTCTTGATGGCGGTGAGGATTTCCGCGGAGGAGCCGCTGCCGCCGCCGTGAGGCTTCATCACGAGCTTGATGCCGCGCTCCTGGGCAAAGGCGGCGGCGTCGGACATGATCTTGAAGTAGTTGGCGTAGTTCTCGGGCTTGTCCTCGCCGAAGGTGAGGGCGAATTCGACGCCGACGGTCTTCGCGTTTTCGATCTGCTTGCGGGTGTCGGCAATGGCCTCAGCGAGCGGCTTGGCGGCCTGGACGCGCAGGGCGGTCATATTGACCTTCAGGCCGCGGGCGGCGATCTTTTGCTTGAGCGTCGCCAGGTACTCGGCGGTGGCGTTGGAGGAGGTAAAAATGTCACCCTTTTTCGGGACGGGTGTGAGGAGGCCGGTCGTGGTGTAGCCGGCGGCCTTGATACCATCGAGGGTTTCATCGTAGGACCAGTTGGTCCACGGGCGGTTGAAGCAGCCGACCGTCCAGCCGGGGCCGGATTTGGCTGCGGCGGAAGCGCGCGGGAGGAGGACGGTGGCCGCGGCGACGGCGGAGGAGTTGATGAGAAACTGGCGGCGAGTAAGGGAGGGCATGGCGAGTGAATGAAAATTCGCAGGGCGGGGTAGCCATAGTCCACGGGCACGAAAGGCGCGGGGCAACCCGGAAGAGTGGCGGGACACGTCTTAATCGGCGAAACCGTTTGCCGCTTCGGACGTCTGGAGAGGTGTACAAATCGGGATTGCCCCCGAGGCGGGGATAAATCTTTCTTATGTCCGCTAGTCTTATTTTTCCCAGCCCTCAAAAACCAACCACATGAAAATCCGCATTCTTTTGCTATCCCTTATTTGCGCAGTCGGCGTGCCGGCCGCGCTCCATGCCGCCGACAAGGAAGAGACCGAGCTCGGCAACCACATGGACAAGATGAACGGCGCGATGCGCAAGCTGAAGAAGCAGGTCGGCGATGCCGCCCAAAACGCTTCCTCCCTCGAGCTCGTCGCAACGATCAAGAAGGAAGGCGCCGCCTCCGTGAAGCTCGAGCCCGCCAAGAAGGCCGAGATCCCGGCCGGTGACCAGGCGAAGTTCGTCGCCGACTACCAGAAGCAGATGAAGGACTTTAACGCCAAGGTCGAAGCCCTCGAGGCTGCCCTCAAGGCGAACAACAACACCGAGGCCGCCAAGATCGTCGATGAGATGGGCGCCGCGCAGAAGCAGGGCCACAAGGCGTTCAAGAAGCAGGACAAGAAGTAAGCTGACGGCTCAAGCCACTGCGGATCTCGTATCCGTTTTCTAAGGACGCCGCCGGGTTTTTTCCGGCGGCGTTTTTTTGTGCCCAAAATTAAGGGGCGGAATTTTTAGCCACGGATGGACGCCGAGCGACACGGATGGACGCAGAGGTACGCGGATGCGGGCAGAAACTCATTGAAGCGCAAAGACGCAAAGATGCGAAGGTCGGAGCAAAGTCGATCCGGCCCGGCGTAGCGGGCTGAAAGATAAAGGCCAAGAAGGAGGGGATGGGCGGAAGAAGAGGCCGCTCCTTCGTTCACACGCAGCGACCCGACGCTAGGCGTCGGCAGGGTGGCCTTGGGCGTTGGTGTGGTAGGGCGGGGTGGCGCCGTCGCGGGCGGCGATGAATTCGCCGAGGCGGCAGGCGCTGGCGAGGGCGGCGGCGGGCTCGGCGCGGCGACGAAGCAGGGCGGCCAAGAGCGCGCCAAAGAAGGCATCGCCCGCGCCCACAGTGTCGCGGATGACGACGGGGCGGGTTTTCTCCCACAGCCACTTGCCTTCCCAGAGCAAGCCGGCGCCCTTCGGGCCGGCGGTCACGCAGAGCAGCCGGAGATGATGTTTGTCCGCAAAGGCGCGGGCGGCGCGCTCGAGGGCACGAACTCCGCGCCGGGGCGCGCCGGTGAGGTGAAATAGTTCATCGTCGTTGAGCTTCACGAGCTGCGCGTCGCGCAGGGCAAAGGCGATGGCCGCGGGGCGGTCGAAGGGCGCGCGGAGGTTGAGATCGACGGCGCGGAGAGCGTCAGGCCAGGCGGCGAGGAGGCGGGTGAGCGTGGCGCGATTGGCCGTTTCGCGAAGGGCGAGCGTGCCGTAGAGGAGGGCGTCGGGAGCGGGCGAGAGCCGGAGAAGGGCGGGCGCGGTGGCAATGCGATCCCACGCGACGCCCTGCGCGATCTTGTAGCTGGCGGAGCCGGTGGCATCGAGCGTGGCGGTCACGGTCCCCGTCGCGAGGCGCGCGTGGCGCGTGATGAAGCGGGTCTCCATGCCCCACTCGCCGAGACGGCGCAGGATCTCGTCACCGAGAAAGTCGCGGCCGATCGCGGTGACCGGGAGCGCGCGCACTCCGAGACGCGAAAGGTGGTACGCGACGTTGATCGGCGCGCCGCCGAGAAAGAGCCCCCGCGGGAGGCAATCCCAGAGAATTTCGCCAAAGCAGGCGATGGTGATGGGGCGCATGGGGCGGAGAGTTGAGAGATGAGGGTTGAGAGAGCGTACGCGAGGTAGAGCCGCAGAGCGGATCGCGGGCGACGCAGAGTCTGGATCTGAGAGCCTAGAGTCTAGAGCAGAACGGGTGTGCGGCGGATGTGGCGAGGGAGTTTGGACCTTGGTTGGGGTGGTCGGTTCTACCGATGGGCGCCGACGAGCGACGTCTTTGCTTTCGGGGGCCGGTGAGGCCGACGGACTTACAGGAGGTGGAGGGGATCCTGATGCGCCAGTCGGAGACTGGCGCTACCCCTGAGCGATTACTTCGCCGGTTGCTCGCGCAGCGTTTTCCCGTCGATCCACTGGCGCTCGACCATTTCGATGCGGGGGTTGGAGGGGATGCCGAAGTCGCGGTTCATGATGCGTGAAACGAGGAGCTCCACGGCCCACGCGCCGATGAGGTGCTGATTTTCCTGCAGGCCGGAGAATTCCGTGCTGGCGAGATCTTGGCTGATGACCGCCACGCCGACATCCTGCGGGAGGCGGAGGTGCAGGCGTTTCAGGATGGCTTGGAAGCTCGGGAGGGCGTCGTAGTGATGGACGAAGAGGAGGACATCGGGCTGGTGCTGCTGATACCACTGGGCGATGGGCTGCTCCTCCACGCGGTCGAGCGTGAGTACGGGGATGGTGGCGGCGGAGCCGAGGACGAGATGCGACCACCCAAAATAAACACTGAGATAACCGTGCGCGCTGCGCTCCTCCTCGTAGCGGCCGATCACGAGGCCGGGTCGGCGGTAGCCGAGGGCATGGACCTTGTTGAGGGCGCGCCACATGTCGTTGTAGACATGGCTCACGACGCGGTGGAGCGGGGTCTTGATACTGAGGCCCTGCGAGACGATGGCGTAGTGGTCGAGCTCGGCGGGCCACTCGTCGTCGAGCCCGGGGCTGCCGAAGCAGAGGAGGCCCTGGATGCCGCGCGCATCGAGGATGGAGCGGATCCGTTTCAACGTCATGCCGGGCTCGCGCAGCCAGAAAGGCTCGAGGCGGTACCCGAGCGCCTCGGCGCGCGCGACCATGCCATCGTAGATGCGATTGAGGTGGAGCGAGCGCGACCACGGCCGCGCATCGGGGTAGAGCGAGACGACCCCGAAGCAGGCTTCGCGGTTGGGCTTTCCGGTGAGCCGGAGGTGGCTCATCAACTCGGTGAGCTTGCCATCGGGCCGGTAGCCGAGGCGTTTGGCGATCTTGAGCACGCGCTGGCGCGTCGCCGCCGGGATCTTCGGGCTGTTGCGCAGCGCGAGCGAAACGGTGGACGGAGAGAGGCCGGCGAGTTCGGCGATGCGGCGGGTGCTCATGCGGGGCGACGAGGATGATTAAACGCAGAATTTTTTAACCACAGATGAACACAGATGGACACGGATAAAGGCGAAGGCGCTGGAAACAGAGCAGAGAGGAGGAACCAGGAGCCGGACGCGGGGGAGGAGGGGATGGTCAGGGCTTTAGTTTTACTCGTGGAGGTGAAGAGGCGGGCGAGAGAAAGATTAAGAGAAAGAGGAAAGAGAAAGATGCACCGGGCTACTTGGAGACCGGGTGATAATTGAAATGCCGGTCGGCGAAGTTGAGGTACTGCTCCCAGTCGTAGAGGAGGACGTCGTGTTTGCCGGTGCGACGGTGGTAGCCGATGGTGTCACCGACGGGATGATCGACGGCGGGAGGCTCGGTGACGCCGAGGCCTTTTTTGCCGTAGAGCGCGTAGACGGGCTCGGCATAGAGTGCGGCGAGGAATTCGCCCTTGGGGTCGGCGTGGAGATCCGCGGCGGCGCTGGCGACGTAGAGCGGGCGAGGGGCGATGAGGGCGAGAAGTTCGTGCTGGTCGAGCGGGAGCTCGGCCTCCTTGTCGTCATATTTCCGGAAATTCAGCGCGAACCAGAAGGGGAAGTTTTTGTTGAGCATGGCGACGGTCTCGCCGAAATCCCGCTTGCTGAGCGCGGCGCCGCCAGCGCCGGAGTCGTTGGAGATGACGAGGGCGAAACGCTCGTCCTGCGCGCCGGCCCAGAGGGCGGCCTTGCCGAGGCGGGAGTGGCCGTGGAGAGCGACGCGGCGAGCGTCGATGTCGCGGTCGCTCTGGAGATAGTCGAGCGCGCGGCTCAGGCCCCACGCCCAGACGCCGATGGCGCCCCACGCGTCGGGCGCGCGGCCCTCGGTGGTACCAGTGCGAAAGAGCGCGCCGACCGACTGCGTAAGGCCGTCGACGTTATCGGGGCAGAGATCGCCGTAGTACGCGGTGACGGTGGCGTAGCCGCGTGCGATGACTTTTTCGACTTCCCAGCGATAGGCGTGGGTGCCGCGGGTCTTTTCGGTGGCGCGATTGTCGACAATGCCAAACTCAGGGCTGGAGCGCATCCACGCGGTGGAGAGCGTGATGCCGGGATCGGCGTTGACGCAGTTGTTGCCGAAATAATTCAGGCCGAGAAAAGCGGGGTAGGGGCCGGGGCCGGAGTTGGGTTGATAGATGAGGAGGTGGAGCTGCGGGCCGGCGGGGTGCTCGTTGAAATAAATCGTGACCTCCTTGCGGGTGGCTTTGCCGCCGAGGGCCTTACGATCAATCGAGGTGGTTTCCCAACGGAGGCCGGCGGTGTGGCCGGACGGCGTCTGGCCGTAGACCTCGGAGGCAAAACGCTGGAGCAGTTCGGGCCGGTGCGCTTTCCACGCCGCGGAGTCGGTGATTTTTTTGCCGCTGGCGTCGACGAGGACATCGGGGAGGGGGAGATTGCCGACTTTGGCTTCGTCGGTGTTGGCGGGCCGGATCGCGGTGGCCGCGCGCGTGAGCGTGGGGGTGAAGATGGTCGCGAGGGAAAGGGCGAGCGGGGCGGCGAGGGCGAGGATGCGGTGACCGGGGGAAGGGGGGACGCGGGGACGCGGAGAAGGGGAGACGCGGAGATAGGGGGATTCAGCTGTGAACTTCATGAGGGTGGGGTAGTCGAAACACGATAGTGGTCGGAGTCGGGGCGTAAAGCCCCTCCCACAGTTCGGATGGCGGAATGGAGGGAAAGGTGCGGGCCAGCGGACCGCGCTCCCAGAGGAAAAGAAAACGGCCACCGTCGCGAAGCGAGGGTGGCCGTTGAAAATGACCGGTCGGCGAGACCGATGAGAGATATGGGGGCGCGCTCGGCTTAGAAGTTACCCTTGATGCCGATGGTCCAGTTTACACCGTAGTTGCCGTAGCGATACAGGGCGGCGGGGACGGCGGGGCGGGTGGGGTCGGCTTCGTAGATGAGGTTGGGATCGTTGAAGATGTTACGACCCTGGAAGAAGATGCTCGTGTTCTTCGAGGTGCGGATGGCGCCGCTGAGGTCGACCTTGATGTTGTGGCGCTGGTAACGGCCAAAGGTGTTGGCAAAGGTGGGCGAGTCATCCTGCCAGACGGAGGCGAGGCGGAGGCTGAGGCGGCTGTAGGTCCAGCCGATGGCGCCGGAGAACTTGCGCGGGACGACACCGGGGAAGAGCTGGTTGGCGTAGTTGCGCGTGTAGCTGACGTTGACGTTGAGCGTGCGCAGCAGGCCGGGCAGGAACGACAAGTTCTGGTTATACGCGAGCTCCATGCTGCGATAGCGGTAAAGCTGGGGATTGTTGACGAACGTCGTGACCGCGTAGGTGGAGAATTCGGGATCGAGGTCGAAGCCGAGGTCGGCGGGATTGCCACGCACGAGCTGGATCTGCTGGTCCTTGATCTCGGTCTGCTCGAGCATGAAGGTGAAGCTGCCGACGGGCTCGAAGTAGTAGGCGAGGCGGGCGGCGTACTTTTCGGCCTGCTCGGGCTTCAGGTTGGCATTCGGCGCGGTGATGGTGCGGCCCACATCGTCGATCGACCAGACGCCGGCGATGGAATCGATGGCGGGGCGGAGGATGGCGGTGCTGTAGCCGAACTGGCTCTGGAGGCTCGGCGTGATGTTGTACTTGGCCGAGACGCTGGGGAACAGGTTCTCGTAGTCGCCGTCGCGCGTGGTGCGCGGGCGGGAGAAGAACTGGTAGTTCATGCCCGGTATCGTCGTGGCGCGGTGCGTGGTGGTGGAGATCGTGTAACCGGCGGCCTGCACCTGCGGAGCGGAGAGGGGATCGAACTCCTTCGACTCCGTCTCGGTGAGTTCCCAGCGGAGACCGGCGCGGATGCCGACCTTGCCGATGCGGGTGTCAAACATGCCGTAACCGGCGGTCACGTGCTGGCGGAAATCGCGATGATTCGCGACGTAGGCGGTGTAGTAGTTTTCCGCCGTCGCGACATTTACGAATTGCTCGGGGTGCTCGCGGAAGAGCAGCGAGAGAGCGCTGCGATTGGTGAGGACCGGCAGATTGTCGATCGTAAGCGCGCGGATCTGGCCCATGTCGGTGTTGAACGCGCGCGGCGACACAAAGTTGGCGAAGCTGCCGGTCTGGGTGACCGTGCCGTTGGCATTCAGGATATTGCCGCCGGGGCCGACGTAGGCCCAGACGAGGTAGGGCGTGGTGTTGTCGGTCTTGCGGTTTTCCTCGGTCCACTTGCCGCCAAACTTGAAGGCGAGCGGGAGGGCGAAGTTGAACTTGTAGCGGCCATTGGCCTCGCCGGAGTAGATCTCGGTGAAGGCGAAGCGGCCCTCTTCATTGACGCGCGGGTAGGTGTAATTGGCCAGATTGCTCCAGTCGGGGCCGCTGGTCTGGCGGATGGTCCATTCGCCGGAAGTGGGGCTGGGGCGCGTGGCGACGAAATCGGCGATGAGGGGATTGAGCGACTCGAGACGCATGGTGCCGCGGCTGGAGGTCTCGTAGTCATTCTTCGAGCGGGAGTAGTTGCCGGTGCCGTCGACGGTGAGGTCACCGAGCTTGTACTCGAACTTCGGGATGTACGCCACGGAGTTGGTCAGCTTGATCGCGCTGCCGCCGCCGTAGGTCATATTGCGCGACGTGTTGGCCGCGAGGCCGTTGGTGCGGACCTCGGTGAGACCGTCGCCGAGCACGTTTTGGCGGCCGGTGGCGGCTGCGGTGCTGCTGGCGGCGGCGTTGAACGTGAGAGCCTTGGTGTGCGCGTTGTTCTCGAAGGCGTTGAACATCGTCGTGAACGAGAGCACGAGATTACGCGTGGCCTTGTAGTCGGCGGTGAGCGTGGTGTTGAAGCGGCTCGAGAGGCGGGGGCCGTCGGTAAAGGTGATGGCATTGATCACCATCGGGCGGGTGTCGGCGCCGACCGGGGTCTTGTTATAGTTGGTCGTGACGTACTGCTGCTCAGAGCGGATGCTGGAGCTGCTCAGGCTGAGGCGGATGCCGAGGGTCTGATTCAGGAATACATCGGAGTAATCAAGCTGGTAGTTCGGGCGCCATTGATAGCGCTCGTTGTCATCCCAGCCGCGGACTTTCTCGAGCTTGGCGGCGTCGGGGGTGTTGAAACCGAGCGCAAATTGCCAGTCGATGCGGCGGCCTTTGCGGTCAAAGGCGCGGCGGGTTTTCATGTTGATGGAGCCGGCGGGCGAACTGGCGTCCATGTCGGCACTGAGCGTACGGCTGACCTCGATAGACTCGATGGAGTTGATCGACATCTGCTCGAAGCCGACAGAGCGGGCTTGGCTGCCGGTGGTGCCATTGGTCGTGCTGCCGTAGGAGGCGAAAGCATCGGCGCTGGCGACGCTCGCGCCGTCCATCGTCACGCCGACGTATTGGGAATCGAGGCCGCCGATGCGGGGACCGCGGCTGATGCCATCGACGTAATCGACATCGACGCCGGGGAGAAACTTGAGGAACTCGCCGACGTTGCCCTCGGTGACGTCACCGAAAGTATCGGCGGCCACGGAGGTGGAGATGTTCATATTGCGACGCTGGTCCATGATGGCCTTGGCGTTGCCCTCACGTGCATTCGAGACGACGAAGGCCTCGAGCTTGGTGGGCGAGTCAGCGGTGCCTTTGTCGGCTTGGGTGCTGGTGAGATTGATCTCGCGCGTGGCCGTCTGGCCGGCGGTGACGGTGAAGGTGTCGGCGGGCGCGGTGTAGCCCGTGTAGACGACATTCAGCGTGATCTGGCCCGCCGGAACATTGCGGAAGGAAAACGTACCGTCGTTTTCCGTCTCGGTGATTTGGTTGGTGCCCGCGATGGTGACTTGCGCGCTGCGCACGTATTCCTTGGTGGCGGGATTAAACACGCGGCCGGTGATGGTGCCGGTGGCCGATTGGGCCGAGAGCGTGAGGCAAGAGAGTAAACAGCCCAGCGTCAGAAGAAAGACGCGAAGCGCGATACTCGCGCGGGGCAGGTGGATGGCGAGCGGGCCAGTAGTGGTCATAGTTTTACGGAGGTAGTCTAAACGGAGAACGAGGCCGCGTGCAGTGGGTCAGGCTGCACAACGATGCCGGTGCGTACGACTGCGCGAGGGTTGAGCGCGCGAGACAACGTTCAGTTTGGTAGACGTTGAATCGCCGGCTGGTAACGCGCTGACTCGCGCTTCAAATGAATCAGCGCTGAGGGGAGGCCTGGAGGAAATGCTGCAGAAAGCGGTAGATCGCGGCATTCGACTCCACCGTGGGGTCGTGCGCGGGGCGATTGGTCATCGCGACGCGGTCGGAATAACCAAGGAGGCGGTTGACTGCGATAGCGTGCGTGAGGACAGACCACCGGGCAGGAGTGTCTTCGGACCCACCGGAGACGAGAAATGGTCGCGGGGCCATGAGCGCGTGCAACTCGTGAAGGTCGTGGCCCGCAGCGATGAGCTGCGCGTAGGCACCGGTGCGCGGGGCGGTGGGGGTGACGAGGCCGCGTTTGCGCGTCACGCGGGGGTCGAGCCCGAGGTACCACGGCTCCTGATAGTTGATGCTCGTGCGGGTCTCATCGAAAACGACGCCGGGATCGGACCACACGGCGCAGGCGAATTTATCGTAGAGGCACGAGGCGAACATCGCCCACTTGCCGCCATAGGAGTGACCGACGATGCCGATGCGCGCGGGGTCGACCGAAGGGAGGCGCGAGAGTGCGGTGTGGGCGTTGGCCGAGATGTAGGCGAGAAACGAGAGTGGCTGGCACTTCGCGCCGGCGTTGTCGGGCTTGTAAGCGTCGCCGCCCGGGGCACCAAGACAAAGCGCGACGAAGCCGCGTTTCACGAGCTGATACCCGAAATCGCGTAGCGGCTTGCCCGCGAGTCCCGCGCTCGTGGCCGGATCGTAGAACGGGACGACGACGGCGGGAAAGGGGCCTTGGCTGGCGGGAATGAGCAACATGGCGTCCTGCATGAAACCGGGCGCGAGTTCGAGGCGGATGGACTGTTGCTCGAAATTTTCGCGCGACTCGGTCCGCACGACTTCGAGCTTCGGCGCCGCGAGCAACTCCGGCCACGGCCCCATAATGTCGAACCACCGCCGGCGAATCGCGGCGCGCTCCTTGGCCCACTCGGCGGCAGTCGTAATGTGCGTGCCGTCCGCACGGACGAGGGGCGAGCGGCGCGCATCGGGCTTTTCAAGCGCAGGCGCGGGTGGCTGAAAGTACGGTGCGAGTTCAGATGGAATGGCAACGGCAGGGATCGGCGGAGCATCCGCTGCGCGAAGGCATTTGCCGCCGGAACTCGCGAAGAAACCAGCGAAGCAAACACCCGCCGACGTTAGCAGTGTAAACCAGCGATGACGGCAGCGTGCTGTGATCACGGGACAGCGAGTAATTCCTCGGCGGTCCAAGCGCGCTGGCGGGAGGCCGTGGCCTCGCGGATGGCTTTGATCTCTGCCGGGGTGACGGGGTCGGCGCGGTTGCCCCAGGCGCGGCGCACGTAGGTGAGGATGCCGGCGATCTGGTCGTCCTTCAGCAGGCCGAAACCGGGCATGTCGAGCTGGAAGGTCTGGCCCTTGACCACGATCTTCCCGGTGAGACCGTGGAGCAGCACGCGGGCGGGGCGCGAGGCGACGCCGGTGGCCCACTCGGAATCGGCGAGCGGCGGGGCGAGGCCATCACGGCCCTTGCCATCGGCTTGATGGCAGGCGGCGCAGTTCATGCCGAAGAGGATCGCACCCTGCTCATAGAGGGTTTTCTCGGAGCCCTTGAGTGGACGCGCGGTGGGGCGGGGCTTGCCGTCGGCGGGGAGGAGAATGGTGTTGGCGATCCGCTCGGCCGGCACGCGGACACCCGGCGCGGTGAGTAGTGCGACGAACGCGGCGCTGCGCGGAGGCATCGCGGCGCCGTGCTCGACGGCGGCGGCGAAAGCAGTGAGACGGGCAGTCTGGCGCGCGGCGGGCACACCGGAGATCAACGCATCGAGGGCGCGAGTGGCCTGCGCGGTGTCTTTTTCATTAAACACGCAGGCGGCAAGGAGGCCGAGGAAGCGGTCGGGCGCCGTGGCGGTGCTCTCTTTCCACGCAGCCTCGGCGACGAGTTTTTCAAGGAGCGGGAGTTCGCGCAACGCGAGACCGCTGATGGCGGCATCGACGAGGAAGGGGTGCCCGGGCAGCCGGCGGACGAGGTCGGCCATCAAGTGATCGGCGGCGGGATCGCGCGCTTCCCCTAGCGTGAGAACAAGCTGGAGCTGCACCTCGGGATCGGTGTCGTTTTGCAGTTTGGTGAGCTCCGCCAGCGTGGCGGACTTGGTCTCGCCGCGGAGGAACGGCTCGGTGGCGCGAATGGCCGCCTGACGCACGAGGGAATTGGAACTCTGCAGCGCGGTGAAGACGGTCTCGCGGTCGAGTTCGCCGCGACCGGAAAGTGTCGCGAGCGCGAAGGTGCGGCCGAGGGGCGAGGACTCGTCGCGGGCGAGGGCGCGGAGCGGCGCGGTCGCGGCGGGATCGCGCGACTCGACGAGCTTCTGCTGCGCTTGGTCGCGCCACCAGCCATTCGGGTGAGAGAGGCGGGCGACCCACTCGGCGGCGGTGGTGGGGGCGGCCACATTCTTGGGGTGCGCTGCATCGTCGCGGACGATGCGGTAGATACGACCGAGGCCGATAGGGTTTTCGAGATTACGGTCCTTGATCTGCTGGCGGAGATACGTCGTGAGCGAAATTCGGTGCTGCAGGATGCCGCGATAGAGGTCGACGACGTAAAGCGCGCCATCCGGGCCATCGCTCAGGAAAACGGGGCGGAAGCGCTCATCGGTGGAAGCGAGGAATTCACTTTTCGGATACGCCTGAGTCGAGCTGAGGGTGCCGTTTTTCTCGGTGACGATGTTACGCTTCACGAGATTGGCGGCGGGCTCGGCGACGAAGGCGTTGCCGACGACATCGGCGCCGAGGGCATCACCGCGGAAAATATAAGGCGCACAGGCGGCGGTGAAGGCACCGAGATGGCCGTCGGGCTTGATGATGGTGCTTTGGTAGCCGCGATTGACGCCGGGATTTACCCGGACGGACCAGACGGCCTGGCTGTCGGCGACTTTGACGTTGAGACCGCGCGGGCTCTGGAAGGCCGGATTGCGCAGCATATAATTGGCCGGGGCGACGTCGGCACGGAGTTGGTCGCTGTTGGAATTATGGTAGAGGTGGCCGCGATCATCCTGACTGAGGCCGTACTGGCCGCGGAAGAACGTAGGGCTCGGGTCGAACTTACCCTCGGGCGTGAGGCGGTAGCGCGTCTCGTACGCGGCGCCGTAGATGTAGTTGTCACGGCCCCAGAGGAGGCCGTTGGGCGCGCGCTCGGGGTTGGACACCTCGGGGCGCTCGGGAATGACGGCGAGGCCGAAATCGGTGGCGACGACGGTGCGCTGGTCGGCTTTGCCGTCGCCATCGGTGTCGCGGAAGAAGAGCAATTCAGGCGGTGCGCCGACGAGGACGCCGCCATTTACGAGCATGATCGCGCGCGGCATGACGAGGCCGTCGGCAAAGACGACGCTCTTGTCCATCTTGCCATCGCCATCGGTGTCGCTGAGGACGACGACGCGACCGACCTTCAGATCTTCGCCGTGGCCGTCAACATCGTGCATGTAGCCCTTCATCTCGACCACCCACAGGCGGCCATCGGGGCCGAACGCCATCGCCACCGGATCGCCGATCAACGGCTCACTCGCGACGAGCTCGATGCGGAAACCGGGGGCGACTTTGAAGGTCTTGAGCGCCTCGGCCGGCGAGAGCGCGGGAGCCGGCGGAATCTTGTCCTTGGGGACGAGCGATTCCTGCTTATCGCCCGGCTTGTCGAGGCGGTCACCGATCTGGGCGAGGGCCGGCGCGGCGAAAGCAACTGTCAGGGCGAGCGTAGAAAGGAGCGGGCGGGGGCGGAGAGTGGGCATGTACGGAACGGCAGTGGAAAAACGAACGGGCGATAAGGGCGGACGGGAGGTGATTTTGGCGGCAGAGGACCGTAGCGGACAACGGGGAGGTTGGTGGACGTTGAATGATTAGTTCAAGCTCGCTCATTTGATCTAAGCTGGGCCGCGAGGCAGGACATGACGAAGCCTCAGGGTCTGGGAAGGCCGGAGCCGCAGACCTGGGCAACTTGGGATGACGAAAATGGACCCTGAGGAACGCGAGCCGGTAACCGCCGATCATCCATTACCGACGCGGCAAACTTTCAGCCAAGCGCCGTGGCGCCGCTGAAGCTATTTTCCGTCGACGAGGGCGGGAGGGAAGATTTGGCTCAAGACCTCGTCGAGCGCGCGAGTGTTGATCGGCTTCGTGAGGTGGAACGAGAAACCGGCGGCGCGCGAGCGTGCGATATCTTCCTCCATGCCGAAGCCGCTGAGCGCGATGCCGCGGAGATTGGGGTGACGTTTGTTCACCTCGGTCCAAAAATCGCAACCGTCGCCATCGGGCAGGCCGAGGTCGGAGACCACCAAGTCGAAATTTTCTATCTGCATGCGGGCGCGGGCCTCGGCTAAGGTGCCGGCGGTGACGACGTCGTAACGCCGGCGGCGGAGTAGTTCCTTTAGAACGAGGCGAGTGGAGTCGTGATCCTCGATCAGGAGGATGCGACGAGAAGGGACAGCGGGCCGCGCAGCCGCGCCGTCGCGGTGGTCGGCCAAGCCATCGCGCTTGGGATCTTTACGTCCGTCGTGGGTGCCGTCGGCATCGGCGGACGGCAAATCGCCCGACCGATCGCGGTCGACATGACGCTCGGGAATCGAGAGGGAGACGTGGCGGGAGAGCGGGAGCTCGATCTCGAAGGTAGAGCCGCGTTTCGGACCATCGCTGAGCGCGCGTATCTTACCGCCGTGCAACTCCATGATCTGCCGAGCGATGGACAGACCTAACCCGAGGCCACCCCGCCGCGGGACGGCCTGGGCGAAGGACGTAAAGATCCGCTCGAGGTCGCCGGGGGAGAGGCCGATGCCAGTATCGGAAATTTTGATACGAAGGAATTCGTCGTCCACCAGCGAGCTCTCGACCGTGATCTTGCCGCCGGCGGGGGTGTACTTCACCGCGTTCTTGAGGATATTCCAGAAGACCTGCTGCAGGCGGATCGCATCGCCGAGCATGATGCTGCGCGGCGCCTGAAGATTGAGCGAAAGATCGAGGTGATGCTGCTCGATCTCGGCGGACACGATGCGGACCGATTCGCGCAGGACGGCGTGAACATCGATCGGTTTCACATCGAGCGTCATCTTGCCATGGACGAGACGCGTGAGATCCAGAAGGTCATCGATGAGCCGGGCCTCGAGCGTGACGTTGTTGCCGATGAGGGAGAAAATCTTGCGGACCTCGTCGCTGAAATGGGGGTTTTCCGCGCCATCGCTCGCAAGGAGCAGGACGGGGCTGAGCGGCGTGCGCAACTCGTGGGAGAGCGTGGCGAGAAACTCATCCTTGGCGCGCGAGGCGGCGAGGGCGGCCCGGCGCGATTCCATCGCATCGTGGAGGAGGCGGGCGCGCTCTTCCTCGTTGCGCTTCCGATGCACAAACTGGGCAATCGCACCGGCGGAGAGTGAGAGCTCGTGGAGGACGTGTGACTCCACAGAGTCGCGAAAGAACAGCGTGATGACGCCAAGTACCTGCTCGTCGAAGAGGAGGGGATACGCGGCGAAACTGGTGATCGACTCGCGTTTGGCCCACGCGGCATCGCCGTTGCTCGTATCGTGGATAACATCATGTGAGATGTACGGCTTACGGCTGGCGAGGATGCGGGTGACGTCAAAACCGCCGCTCCGCGGAGGGAAATGCCCGTTCTCCAGCATGGGCTGGGCACCAGCTTGGGCGATGCGATGAGGCACGGCAGCTGGATCGGACTGAAGCCAGATCTGCGTGATCGCCGTGTGGGCGTCGCGGACGAGCAACTCGGCCACGTGTTGAAGGACGGGGGCGAGGTCGCCCGAACCACCCAAGGCGACTGCGATATCACCCCGCAGTAACGAGAGGCGCGAACGCTCGCCGTCGGCCAATTCGGCGAGCTTGTGATCGGTGATGTCGCGAGAGACGCAGAGGATTTTTTCCGGTTTTCCGTCGAGACCGAGAATGGGGCACAGCATGACATCCCACCACTTGGCCACGCCCTTTTGCGTACGGCTCTCGCCGTGGAAGCGACCCACCTCGCCGGTGAGGGCGGTGCGATAGGCCTCCTCGGCGTGCGCCCGGGTGGCGCCGTCCCAGAAATTTGGCCAGTAGACGTTGGCGATCGTCTTGAAATCAGCGACCTCCATGAGCTTGAGGCCCAGCTGATTGATAAATACGAGGCGGCCGTCGCGGTCCAAGACATGGATACAATCGGGACTGGCTTGGAGGATGCGGCGATTGAACTCCTCGCTTTCGCGCAACGATTTCTCCGCGTGCTTGCGGGCGGTGATATCGATATTCACCTCAAGGATGTTGCGCACCTTGTTCTGGGCGTCGCGATGGACGGTCCACTGCGAGGCGATGCTGACGACCTTGCCATCCTTGCGGCGATGGCGGACCTCGCCTTCCCAGTGGCCGCGCTTGAGCAACTCGGCCTGGATTTTTTCCAGCGGCTCCTCGAACTGCGCGTGCAGCAGGTGATACGTGGTCTGTCCGACGGCCTCCTCCTTGCTGAAGCCATAAAGCTTTTCGGCGCCGCGATTCCAAAGGACGATGCGGTCCTTGGGCGAGCGGACGAGCACGGGCGCGAGATCGAGCAACTGGGCCTGCTCCCGCAACTGCTGCTCACTCTCGCGGAGCTCGGTGTTGCGGGTGGTGAGTTCTTCGTTGAGCGTGGTGAGCTCCTCATTGGCGGACTCGAGCTCCTCGTTGGATGTTTCCAACTCCTCGTTGAGACTCTGCAACTCCTCGTTGGCGGACTGGACCTCCTCATTGGCGGCCTGCAATTCCTCGACGGAGGTATCGTGCTGCTCCTGCAGTGTAGCGAGGTGTTCGCGCGAATCGCTCAGCTCCTGGCGCAATTCCCCGAGACGATGCGACTCGAGAGCGGCGCTGGCGCGACCCGCCTTGGTGGTGGGGGTGGGCGCCTTGGCCTTGGGTGAGACCTTTTCGAAGATGACGAGGAAACAGCGCTGGCGAAGATGCTTGAGTGGAACGATCTCGATGTCCACGAGACCGCGCCGCCCATCGAAGCGGACTTCGCGTTCGCGGGCGGTGCGATTTTCCCGGCGGGCGCGCTGCATGGCGCGTTGCAGCGGCAGAGCGAGGCCCTCGCGCGCCATCTTGAAGAGGTTGAAATTGGCCTTACCCGAAGGCAGATCGAGGTAGCGCTGGGTATCGCCGCGGAACTGTAGAATCTCACCCGTCTCGCTGATGAGAACATTGGCCGGCGCGTACTGGGTGAGCGTGATCCGATCCGCCTCTTTCAGGGCGTCGGCGGGATTAAACTCCGGCACGGAGTTGGCGGGAACGTGCGCGAGAGCGCGAGCAGGCGGCGTGGTGGGCGGACGCTCATAGCGGAGCCAACTGGCGGCGGGTTTCTTTTGGTAAATCTTGTGGCTCTTGGCGGCGTTGGCGAAGAGGGAGCTGAACTGGCCAACGGTCTCAGAGGTGCCGAGCAGGAGGTAGCCGTTCGACTTGAGCGCGTAATGAAATGCCGGGATGATCTTTTGCTGGAGCGCGGGCTCGAGGTAGATGAGGAGATTGCGGCAGCTGATGAGATCAACCCGCGTGAAGGGAGGATCGGTGAGCAGATTTTGCTGCGCAAAGATCACCATGTCGCGGATCGTCTTCTGCACACGGTAGTACTCACCGTCGCGAAGGAAGAAGCGTTGAAGCCGCTGCGGCGAAAGGCCCTGGAGCTGAGTCTTGGTGTAGCGGGCGGAGCGGGCCTGCTCGAGGACGTTGGCGTTCAGATCGGTGGCGAAGATCTGAAGCGGGATGTGGATCTCGTTTTTCTCACAGAACTCGGTGTACGCCATCGCGAGCGAGTAGGGTTCCTGTCCCGTGGAGCAACCCGCGATCCAGACGCGGAGGGCTTCATTGCCGGTGTGGTTTTTTACCAACGCAGGGAAAATCTTCCGCTTCAGCATCTCGAAGACGCTTGGATTGCGGAAGAAGCTAGTGACGTTAATAAGCAGGTCGCGGTAGAGCGCGTCGATCTCGGGGGGATTCTCGCGGAGGTAGCGCGCGTAAGTCTCGAGGGTTTTGGTGCGCGTGATGGTCATCCGGCGGGTAATCCGGCGGCGGATGGTGTTGGGACGATAGAGCGTAAAGTCGGTCCCCGTGCGGGAACGAAGCAGGAGGAAAATTTTGCGGAGATTGAGATCTTCCGGCGCGGAGGGCCACGTAAAGCCGGGCGCATCGGGCATGGGCTCCACGGTGCCGAAGCGGTTCGAATCGCGAGAGACCTTGCCCTTGCGATCACGGGCGTTCGCGGCGGCGCGGCTCTTGGTGTTGGCGGGGCGATCGATGAGTCGAGTGATCTCGGCGGCGATTTTTCCGGCGTGAGCACGAAGTCCACGCAGCCCGTGGCGACGGCGCTGCGGGGCATGCTGTCGTACTTTGCGGAGGAGCTATCTTGGGCGAAGGTGATGCCGCCGGCGGTCTTGATGGCCTTGATGCCGAGCGCGCCATCGGAGCCGGCTCCCGAGAGAATGATGCCGATGGCGCGATTTTTCTGATCGGCGGCGAGCGACTTCAGGAAGTGATCGATGCCGCGCGCGGCCCCGCCAGATTTTTCACGCGGGGTGAGCTTTAAGATGCCGGCGACGACGGCGAGGTCGCAGTTAGGCGGAATGACGTAAATGCGGTTGGCCTCCACGCGGGTATCTGGGTCGATCTCGGTGACCGGGAGCGCGGTCGTCTTGGCGAGAATTTCGGAGAGCAGGCTGCGATGCGTGGGATCGAGATGCTGCACCAACACGTAAGCCACATCGGCTGCTTCCGGAAGGTGGCGGAGCAGCGCGGTGAACGCTTCGAGTCCCCCGGCCGAGGCTCCGATGCCGACGATGCGGACGTGCCCGTTGGCAGGAGGCGTGGCGTGCGACGACAGACCTGAGGAGGCGCGACGACCCTTGGTGGGTTTAGCCGAGGGCGACTGAAGGCTCGGAGCGGTAACACCCCCCTGCGCCGCTGAGGCCATATCGGAACCGTCGACCGCAGGCGCGGACGGGACCGAGGATTTTTTGGAAGAGCGGGCTTTCATCGCTGGACAAAACCGAAGACGAAATTGACGGGTCACACAGAACGGAATGAGGGAGCGCGGTTCCGGAGCCGGAAAATTTTATCCGGAAAAGTGAGTAGGGTATTTAACCCAAGATGCTACTAC
Source organism: Opitutaceae bacterium (assembly GCA_965227745.1). GTDB lineage: Bacteria > Verrucomicrobiota > Verrucomicrobiia > Opitutales > Opitutaceae > GAS368. Next base: position 5,552,765 of record OZ245769.1, read on the forward strand.
TATGTGATAGAGGGACCAATGGGCGTCATAGGGCGAAATAAATGGCGAAACGTCCAGAGATGCAGGGCCGGTTTGGGGCATGAAAAAAGGCGGACCGAAGTCCGCCTTTGAAGGGTGTAGGTAGAGTCGCTCTGGCTGGCCTGCTTACTTCAGCTCGTGAATCTTGATGTTCTTATACCAGCAGTCGTCCTGGTGGTAGGTGAGCATGATGTGACCGACGATCTTTTCGCCGAAGCCGGGCTCCTTGGCGAACTTGCTGGCGGCGACGCCCGCTTTGACGGCCGCGCTGCCGGCCTCGTAGGTGAGGACGTTTTTGCCGTTGAGCCAGTGCTCGACGGTCTTGCCGCGCACGACGAGCTTGGACTGGTTCCACTCGCCGGCCTCGCGGTAGGGCTTATCGGCGGCGGGCGGGAGGACATAGTAGAAAGCGGCGGTCTGGCGCAGGGGGCCGGCCTTGGCGTCGGGGTGGCGCTTATCGTCAAGCATCTGATACTCGTGACCCGGGGCGTTTTTGCGCTCCTCGGTGACGAAGTATTTGACGCCATTATTGCCGGCCTCGGGTAGCTTCCATTCCCACGTCAGCTCGAAGTTGTCGTACTTCTTCTCGGTGATGATCTCCGTGCCCTTGACCTTGGCGATGGCGTGGAGCGTGCCGTCGACGACCTCCCAGCCGCCGGCGGGCTTGCCGGCGTAGGGACGCCAGCCATTCATGGTTTTCCCGTCGAAGAGAAGGGTCCAGCCGGCGGATTTCTCGGCGGCGGAGAGTTCATTGTCAGCGGCGTGCGCGGTAAAAGCGCAGGCGGCCAACGCGACAAAAGCGGCGATGGGACGGAGGTTCATGGGGTGGAAAAAAGACGTTGAGCGAAGCCGGGAAGGGTTTCAATTCCACAGTGGTCGCTCGCGTCTTGGCCATTAAGACGAGCGGCGACGCGCACGGTTGCGCTGAAACGGCTTGTTCTCGTGCGTGGGAAACCGTTCTCTCGCGCAACCATGCCGGCACAAGTCATCGTCCGCGATCTCACGAAACGCTACGGCCGCGTCGAGGCCGTGCGCGGCGTGAGCTTCGAGATCGAGGCCGGGGAGATCTTCGGCCTGCTCGGGCCCAACGGCGCGGGCAAGACCACGACCCTCGAATGCCTCGTGGGCCTGCGCGAGCCGGACGGCGGCGAACTCAAGGTGTGCGGCCTCGATGCGCGCACGCAGCCCCGCGAGGTGAAACAAAAAATCGGCGTCGCCCTCCAAAGTACTGCGCTACAGGACAAGATCACTCCACGCGAGGCGCTGCGGCTCTTTGGCTCATTCTATCGCGAGCGCGTGGCACCTGAGGCGCTGCTAGAGCGCTTCGACCTGTTGGAAAAAGCTGACGCTCATTTCGACACGCTCTCTGGCGGCCAAAAGCAGCGCCTGGCGCTCGCGCTAGCCTTCGTGAACAAGCCGCAACTCGTCCTCCTCGACGAGCCGACGACTGGACTAGACCCGCAAGCGCGGCGCGAACTGCACGCGGAGATTTTCAAGATGAAGCAGGACGGCCACACCGTGCTGCTTTCGACGCATTACCTCGAGGAAGCCGAGCAACTTTGCGACCGCATCGCCATCGTGGCTCACGGGCGCGTGATCGCGACCGGCACGCCGCGCGAACTCATCGCGCGCTCCAGCGGGCTACAAACCGTGACGCTCACGACGAGCCCGGCGCTGCCGCGGGAGCTGATTGCGCGCGTGGTGGGGGTGAGTGAAGTGAGTGAGTTGAGTGAAAATCGCAGCGGTGCACGAGTGGAGGACGGGAGCGAACGGGCCGGTGCCAACGGTGTGGTGAAAGCGGTGACTTTCCGCACGGATCGTCCGGCGGAAACGCTCGCGGGGATCGCCGCGCTCGTGGCGGCGCAGAAGGTGGAACTCGTGGAGCTACAGGTGCGCAAGGCTTCGCTCGAGGATGTGTTCGTCGGGCTCACGCAGCAGGAGGAGGCAAAGACATGAGCGGCTTCATCGAGCATCTCGGGATTTCGCTGCGGCTGCATTTTCGAAACAAGATGGCGCTGCTCTACGGCTATCTATTTCCGCTGATTTTCCTCGCGGCCTTTTGGGTGCTGTATCGCCACGAGAAGATTCCGCTGCTGCGGCACATGGGCGAATTGCTCACGGTGAGCGTGCTCGGTGGAGCGTGCTTTGGCCTGCCGACTACGATGGTGAGCGAGCGCGAACGCGGCGTGTGGCGGCGCTATCGGCTCGCGCCGGTGCCGACGTGGGTCGTGGTGCTGAGCACCATCGTGGCGCGTTACTTCATCGTGCTGACGGCGGGCATCCTGCAGCTCTGCGTGGCCTTTCAGGTCGGCATGACCCCCCCGGCGCACATGTTGGATTTGCTCGTGGCGTTTACCGCGGTGTCGTTTGCTTTCATCGGGCTTGGCCTCGTGATCGCGATGATGGCCGACACCGTGCCGGCGGTGCAGGCGTTGGGGCAGTGTATCTTTCTTCCGATGCTGATTATCGGCGGCGTTGCGGTGCAACTCACGAGCCTGCCCGAATGGGCGCAACATGTATCGGCGTTTTTCCCGGGGCGGTATGCCGTCGAGGCGTTGCAAGCGAGCGTGACGGGCGGCGGGCTCGCGGCCTCGAAATTCTGTTTGCTCGCGCTGGGTCTCATCGGCGGCGCGGGATGCCTCGCGGGCGCGAAGCTTTTCCGCTGGGAATCGCAGCAGCGCTTCTTCGCTCGCACGGGCAAGGGTTGGCTCGTGGTGGCTGTGCTCGCGTGGGCGGCGGTCGGCGGTATCGCGGAATGGCGGGGCCGCATCGCAGTCGCCACCGATGCTCCTGAGACAACAGCGGAGCCCGTCGCGCCGCCGCCGCGCCCGGTGGCGGCGTGGGAAAAAATTACCGCGAAGGAAGTCGCGATGCTCGATTTTCGCGTGCCGCCCGACGGCGGCGTGGTCGCGCCCATCGCGCCCGAAGACGACAGCCCGGAGGACGACACGAAGGTGCAGGTCGACAACGTGCGCGAAAATCTCCGCGAATGGCCACAGGGCAAGACCGCCGACGACGTACAAAACGTCCGCTACCTCCTCTGCGTCGCTGCCGTGCCGGATACCATTCAGATGCCGGTGGAGCGTTACTTGCCGCGCGTGGTGTTTAATTTTCTGCAGGACAAGTATCCGAAAGATAAACTCATCAAGCTCCTCACCTACGTCGCAATGCACCCCGAGGATGGCGCGACGGTCGAGACCATCGCCGAGCTCGGCGTGGACGGCGCGGCGGGCGATCCCTCGCAGGTGCGAGAGCGCGCGTATCTTTACGCGATCAAGTTTATCGGACGGCTGACGGGGCGGTTTGAGCCGTAGTGGTTTAGCTTTCGTTGGCTTGAACCTAGACTTGCGGCCTGGCCAGCAGTTATCATTGTGGTGAGATGAGCACCGTGCAGGAAATCGAGGCCGCTTTTGAAAAGCTCTCTTCGCGTGAAAGAGAGGAATTTGCCGAGTGGTATGAGGCGCGTCTCGCGCAGATCGGACCTGATCCTGAGATCGACAAGCTTTGGGCTGAAGAGATTGATCGTCGACTGGACGAGGTTCGCAGCGGGAAGGTCCAGTTGATTCCCGGCGAACAAGTGATGGCGGATCTTCGCCGGCGTTACGGAGTGTGAAGCCTTATAAGCTCCATCCGCAGGCGAAATCCGATTTGTTATCCGCTAGTGAATATTACGAGCGGGAGAGCTGGGCATTGGCGGGGCGATTCGTCGTCGAGATGAACCGGCTGGTGCAAGAAGTCTGTTCCGCTCCCGGAGTTCACCGGATTTTTACAAAACTGCGCGAAGACACTTTGCCGGGCGTTTTTCGTACGCAGTAATTTACGTGGACGAGCCGGATTACGTGATGGTGCTCGCCTTTGCGCATTTCAAGCGCCGGCCAGGGTACTGGATTGATCGGCTCTTAGCTCAGCCCCTCTAAAATAGTCTCACGCCAAAATATCCTTCACCACGTGCCCGTGGACATCGGTGAGGCGGAATTGGCGGCCTTGGAATTTGTAGGTGAGCTTCTCGTGGTCGATGCCGAGTTGGTGGAGGATGGTCGCCTGAAAGTCGTGGACGTGGACTTTTTTCTCCACGGCGTTAAAGCCGAATTCGTCGGTTGCGCCGTAACTTAGGCCGGGCTTCACGCCGCCGCCGGCCATGAATTGGGTGAAGGCATAGGGGTGGTGGTCGCGGCCCCATTGCTTCACGTCGTCGATCTTGCCCTGGAGAAAGGGGGTGCGGCCAAATTCGCCGCCCCAGATGACGAGCGTGTCGTCGAGGAGGCCGCGCTGCTTGAGGTCGCGGATGAGTGCGGCGGACGGCGCATCGGTGTCGGTGCACTGAATCTTGAGCTGGCTGTTGAGATTGCGGTGCTGATCCCAGCCGGCGTGCATCACTTGGATGAAGCGCACGCCGCGCTCGGCGAGGCGGCGGGCCATGAGGCAATTGTAGGCGTAGCTGCCCTGCCGCCTTACCTCGGGGCCGTACATCGCGAGCGTGGCTTCGGACTCCTTGGAAAAATCGGTGAGCTCGGGGACGCTCGCCTGCATCTTGTAGGCCATCTCGTACTGCGCGATGCGCGTCGTGATCTCGGGGTCGCCGAAGTCCTCGCGCTTGATCTCGTTGAGGTGCGCGAGGTCGTCGAGCAGGCCGCGGCGGACCTCGCGGCTCATGCCGGCGGGATTGGAAAGGTAGAGCACGGGGTCGCCCGCGCCGCGAAAGGCCACGCCCTGATACTTCGTGGGGAGAAAGCCGCTGCCCCAGTAGAAATCGTAGAAAATCTGCCCGCAGCTCGCTTCCTTGTCGCGCGAGGTCATTACGACGAAGGCGGGCAACTCCTCGGTCTCGTTACCGAGTCCATAGCTGAGCCACGCGCCCATCGAAGGGCGACCCGCCATCTCGGAGCCGGTGAGGAAAAACGTGATGGCAGGCGCGTGATTCACCGCCTCGGTGTGCATCGCTTTCACGAAACAGAGGTCGTCGGCGATGGAGCCGATCTGCGGGAGGAAATCGGAGACCCACGCGCCGGATTTGCCGTGCTGGGAAAACTTCGTGATCTCGCCGAGCACGGGCCGCGCGGTCTGCGTGCCCGTCATGGTGGAGAAGCGTTTGCCGCCCGTCAGCTCATCGGGGATCTGGCGGCCGTGCCACTCGCGGAGCTTGGGCTTGTAGTCGAAGAGATCGACATGCGACGGCGCGCCGTTTTGGAAAAGATAGATGACGCGCTTCGCCTTGGGCGCGAAGTGCGGAAGCTCGGGCAGGCCGGGCACGGCCTTGCGCGGGCCGACGCCGGCGGCGAGCGCATCGCGACCGAGCAGCGACGCGAGGGCGGCGGTGCCGAGGCCGAGGGCGCTACGGCCGAAGAACTGGCGGCGGGTGTAGAGGGCGTGGCCTTCGAGGAGTGGGTTCATGCGGTCACTGCTTCGAAAGCGTTTCGTCGAGATTCAAGATCAGCAGGCAGAGTGAGGTCCACGCGGCGTGCTCGATGGCGTCGAGCGTGGCGAGCTGCGGCGCTTCGCCGATGGCGCGGAGCTGGCGGGCGGCATCGGGCGTGGCGGCAAAATCGGTGCGTAGTTTCGCGAGGCGGCTCGCGAGGATTTTCTGTTCCTCGGTCGTCGGCGCGCGGAGCGTGGCGAGGCGAAACGCGTAGGTGACTTTGGCGTCGTCGGCGCTGGCGGGCGAAGTGAGGACGCGTTGCGCCATGACGCGCGCGGCCTCGACGTAGGCGGGATCGTTGAGCGTGACGAGGGCGTGCAGGGGAGTATTCGTGCGCGCGATCTTCACGGTGCAGACCTGACGGACGCCGGCGTCGAAAAACGTAGTGGGTCCGACGATACGTCGCCAGAAGACGTAGAGGCTGCGGCGGTAAAGCGCGTCGCCGTGATCCTGCTTGTAGGTCTTTTTGCCGAAGGTCGCTTCCTCCCAGATGCCGGGCGGTTGGTAGGGCTTCACGGCGGGGCCGCCGCGTTGATCGACGAGCAAGCCGGCGGCGGCGAGTGCTTGGTCGCGCAGCATCCACGACGGCAGGCGATAGCGCGGGCCGCGGGCGAGCAGGCGATTTTCGGGGTCGCGCTCGTGCAGCTCTGCACTGACGCGCGAGGATTGACGATAGGTGGCGCTGAGGACGATGAGGCGGTGGAGGGCTTTCGTATTCCAGCCGCTGGCGACGAATTCGGTGGCGAGCCAGTCGAGCAACTCAGGATGCGAAGGGCGCTCGCTTTGCACGCCGAAGTCCTCGGCGGTTTTCACGAAGCCGGTGCCGAAGAAGGCCTGCCACGCGCGATTGACGGCGGTGCGCGCGGCGAGGGGATTGGCGGGGGAGACGAGCCACCGGGCGAGATCGAGGCGGTTGAGGCGGCCGGGCGTGCCGGGTATCAGCGCGGTCTGGCCTTCGGCGGAGGCTGGCTTCGATTCGTCACCGGCGATGCTACTATTAAGGGATGAATTAGCATCCTTCGGCTCGCTGGCGCTCGCCGCTGCGGGAGTGAATTTCGCGAAAATTTCCGGGACGTGGCCGTAAACTTTTACGTCAGTGACGCTCTCGTAGTTGCCCTTATTGAGGATGAAGGTGTCGCGGGGCTTCGCGAGCTGGTCCATGATCATCACCTTGCTGATGTTGCTGGTGGCGGTGTCGCGGGCGCGCACGGCGTCGAGCGAGGCTTGGAGCAACTTCGCGTATTCCGGGTCGGGGGCGGTGTCGCGGAAATAGGGTACGGCCTCGAGGAGGGCGTCAGCCCCGCGCTTGGCGGGCGCGACCTTGGCGAGGACGGCGGGGAGGTTGCCCGGCAGCTTCAGCGCATCGGGCGCTTCGGCGAGCGGCTTGCCCTCGGGGCGCGGGAATTTCTTCAGCTCGTAAGCGTCGACTTCTTTGCCGATGGCATCGACGACCGCTTGGGCTTTTTTCACGGCGGCGCGCTCGGCGTCGGTGGAGAGATCGAGGTTGGGCAGGAGCTGGCCACCGCGCTGGCCACCGCTGGCGCCGCCCGTTTCGGACATCTGGTTGAAGATGTCGTACATGCCGTAGTAGTCGGTCTGCTTGAAGGGATCGAACTTGTGATCGTGGCACCGTGTGCAGGTGAACGTCGCGCCGAGCCAGACCGTCGCGGTGGTCTCGACGCGGTCGAAGACGTTTTCCACGCGGGTCTCCTCGGCGATGCGGCCACCCTCGCCGTTGAACATGTTGTTGCGGTGGAAACCGCTCGCGATCTTTTGGTCGCGCGTGGCCTCGGGCAGGAGATCGCCGGCGAGCTGCTCAATCGTGAATTGATCGAAGGGCATGTTGGCGTTCAGCGCGTTGACGACCCAATCGCGCCACGGCCACATCGTGCGCTCGGGGTCGCCTTGGAAGCCGTTGGTGTCGGAGTAGCGCGCGAGGTCGAGCCAGTCCCAGGCCCAGCGCTCGCCGTAGCGCGGGGAGGCGATGAGGCGGTCGACGAGTTTTTCGTAAGCGTCGGGCGCGCGGTCGGCGACGAAGGCCTCGACCTCCTCGACGGTGGGCGGCAGGCCGGTGAGGTCGAATGAGACGCGGCGGATCAACTGCTCGCGGGTGGCCTCGGGGGAGGGGGAAAGTTTTTCCTGCGCGAGGCGGGCGAAGACGAAATTGTCGATGGGATTGCGGATCGCGGAGGGCGAAGCGCGAAGAGCGGGGACGGCGGGCCGCTGCGGGGGGACGAACGCCCAGTGCTCGCCCCACTTCGCGCCCTCGGCGATCCAGCGCTTGAGCAATTCCTTCTGCGCGTCGGTGAGGGTGCGGTTCGACTTCGGCGACGGCATCATGTCGTCGGGGTCGTGGCTGAAGATGCGTGCGACCAACTCGCTGTCGTCGGGCTTGCCGGGGACGATAGCGTTGAGGCCAGATTTGCCGACCCCGAGCGCGCCATCGCGGAGATCGAGGCGGAGTTTGGCCTTGCGCGACTCCGCGTCAGGGCCGTGGCAATGGTAACAATTTTCCGAAAGGATGGGCTGGATATCGCGACCGTAGTCGATGGGGGCGGCCGCACGCAGCCCGCCGACGCAGGCGAGCGTGAGCGCGGCGAAAAGGGCGGGCGGAGACGTGGGGCTCGGGGGGAAGCGCACGGGGTGGGGAAATCGAGTACGAGACTTTATCCCAACGCGGGCGAGTCAACAAGCGCCTCAGGATAAATCGTGCGATCTCCGCACTTTGGAGTGGGGGTAAAAGGGCCGTAGTTCGTCTAGGCGACACGGGCGCGGGTGAGGGTGCGTCTGGGCCGCGGCTGCACGCCGGAGGTGTGGACGTGAGTCTTGATCACTCGCTGGCGCTCGCGGCCACATACCGGACAGATAAACGACGACTCTATCGACCGGTCTGCGACGTCGTGGTCTCTACCGAGACTTGCTTGATCTCGAGCAAGCGGACGGCGTCGAGGGCGAACACGGTATCGCCGAATTTGGCTTTGCTGTCGCCGCGAATGAAGACGCGTGGGGTTTCGACGCGGCGGACGTAATCTTGGAGGCGGGGCTTCAGCTCTGAGGCGGGGACGAGGTCGGGATTGGGTTGGTCGCCAATCTTCCATAAGTACGCGCCGCCCTCGGTGGCTTGGAGGAAGAGCATGGTCTTTTCGGGCTCGCCGGGAGCAATGACTGGAATGGGTAGATTGACGTCGATCGATTTGATCTTGTTCAGCGAGAGTGTGAAGAGGACGAAGGTCGCGAGGAGGAAAAAGATCACGTCGATGAGCGGGATGATCTCGAGCCGGGCTTTTTTGGACGCCGGGGCGAAAGCTTCGGAGGTATTCGTAGTCATGGCGAAAAATACGCGGGGTAGACAAATCGGGGTGGGGTGGCGGCGACGGCGAGTCAGGGCTCGCGTCTGGTTGTTTATACCACGCGCGAGCGGCCGCTTTCTTAGCGAGGCAGATCGAAACGAGCCGCGATAATCTAAGACTGATCCGCGCGAGAGGGTGGGAGCGGAGTCGCTGAGCGGCCACCGGACTAGAGCTACATTGGGTCTGGGGAGTAGCCTCTAGATAATTGCGGGCGTTTAACCTACTAAATCCATCGTCGTGTGCACTCGTTTATGATTTGCGTAACTATTCTGTTATTTAGGGTTGCGCGAACGATTTAGCTCCGCCCAATTTGAGCTCGTCAGTTGCTTTCCTTCCCCCCCGTCCGCGACCCCGCGGATGTTTGTTCGCTTCCCCCTTACTTCCCTCCGCCCACACGTTGCAACCCGTTCTGTCCGCCACGGACAGGACTGGTGTGCGGGCCCGTCCGTTTTCCCCCAGACCCTACCCTTACTCCATGACTACTCCGCTGCCTGACCCCAGCCAGTCCTCACCGCGCCGCCGCGCGTTTCCACTGCTTACCACCGCAGCCGCCTCGCTCGTATTGTTGACGGCATCGCTTCACGCCGCCGGTACGGTGGCCGGCTCCGTAAGCAATGCCGCGACCAAGAATAGACTGGAAGGCGCGGTCGTCACGATCCCGTCGCTCAACATCAATGTCCTGACCGACAATGCGGGCCGCTACACCATCGGCAACATCCCGGCGGGTACTTACGAGCTTACCGTTAACTACATCGGTCTCGATACGGTGAAGCAGACGATCGTCGTGAATGATGGCCAGCAGGCCACGCGGGATTTCGATCTTACGACGGGCATCTACAAGCTCGAGGCCTTTAGCGTGAGCGGCGAGCGCGAGGGCAATGCCGCCATGATCACGGAGAAGCGCAATGCCGACAACGTGAAGGACGTGATCGCGATGGATGCGTTTGGCTACCTGCCCAATATGAGCGCGGGTGAAGTCGTCATGCGCCTCCCGGGCGTCGCTGGCAGCCCGACGGACGAGGGTCTGGCGTACAATTTCAATATCCGCGGCATGGGCCCGGCACTCAATAACGTGACGGTCGATGGCGGCACGCTCACTTCGCTGGGGACCAATCGCGCATTCGAGTTGCAGTCGATCACCGGCGCGATGTTCGAAGGCATGGAACTCATCAAGGGCCAGACGCCGGACAAGGGCGCCGACTCACTCGGTGGCACGATCAATTTCAAGACGCGCTCGACCTTCAGCATGAAGGAAGATCACCGCACCAGCTATAATTTCAGCACGCGCTGGGCGCCTCCGTTCTTCGAGCAGACGCCGATCCGCTCGCAGCACCGCGCGCATCCGGTGCTGAACTTGACGCACCAGCAGGTCTTCAGCGCCTTTGGCGGCGAGCGCAACCTCGGCATGTCGGTGAATATTTTCTATTCGGAAAATGCCGTGGGCGGATTTGAAACGATCTTCGACCGCACCAATCTCGCCAATGGACCCGCGCCGGTTTGGAATTATCAGACGTGGGACAATACGAATAATCGCAAGCAGCAGAGCATCGCGTTTAAGACCGACTACAAGTGGTCGGCCAACTCGAAGTTCTCCCTGAACGTCACGGAGAACGACAATTTCGAGCGGATGCGCCGCCGCATCCGTGTGACAGCCCAGACCGGCGCCAATAATACCGCAGTCGGTACGAGCGCGATCCAGCCCGGCTTCACGAATACGGTGACGACGGTGCGCTCCGGCGTGATCGGCACCAGCGCCAATGCCTCTAACATCGACGTGCAGATGGACGGCCCGCTCAATTACTACGTGCGCATGGGCCGCGTCGATTTCACGGGTGAGCACACTTACAATCGCTTCAACCTCGAGTACTACGCGAGCATCGCCCGGACCACGCTCAACACAGGCCAGGGCCGCGGCGGACAGCTCAACATGCGGTACTTCGACCCGACCCGTCAGACGCCCGGATCGGTCATCCAATTCGGCGGCGCGGGCTGGATCCTCGACCAGTCGAAGAGTGAGCTTCATCCGGCGTTCATCCAGAATGGCGGCGCGGATTTTACCAATCCGAACAACTACATGCCGCGCCTCACGGACGGCCTGGTCTCCCAACGCAATGAGGCGGACCAACTCCAAAAGCAGTTTCACATCGATGCGAAGTACAAGCTGCCGATTGAGGCCCCCATCTCAGTGAAGGGTGGATTCTCCTGGCGCGGCTTGCAGATGGATCAATGGGCTGGAGAGCGCCGTCGCTGGGTGCCCAAGGCCGTGGCCAACTACGACCCGAATGTCCATTTCCAGCCCGACACGAGCTATGTGAGCTACGATCGCGTGAAGACCGGTCGCGCGATTCCGGTCTGGCAGGCCGAGGGCATCACCACCGATGGCAAGCCCACCAATCCCGCGCTGTGGAATGAAGACCTGTACTACTTCAACAGCCAATACTTCGTCGGGACGAATCGCCTCCTGGAATACGTTCCTGCCTACTATCTGATGTCGCAGGGCCGCTTGGGGCGCTCAGGGTTCCTAGGCCGCACTGGCTTCCTTGCCGGCATGCGTTTCGAGCAGGTCCGTACCGAGGCCACGGGCTGGGCTCGGTCCCGCATCTTGTCCACGGCGGCGCAGCAGGTCGCCGATCCGGTCGGCTCGGCCCAGCGCGACTATGCCAACAACCCCCGCAACAATTCGGCGAAGTTTAATCAAAACTTCCCGAGCGTGCACGCCTTCCACGACATCACGTCGAATCTCAAGGCGCGCCTCAGCTACTCCACCAGCTATGGCCGCGCGCCCATCGCGAGCTTGCTGCCAGTGGAAACGCCGAACGATACCGCCCGCACCATCACGTTTAACAACCCTGGCATCAAGCCGCAGCAGGCCGCGAATTGGGATGCGACTCTCGAATACTACTTTGAGCCGGTGGGCAGCCTTACCTTCGGTTGGTTTCACAAGAAAATCTCCGACTACATCGTGAGCGGATTGTCGACGGGCCGAGTGGCCACGGGACCGGACAACGGCTACAACGGTGAGTACGCCGACTACGACCAGATCACCACGCTCAATGCCGGCGATGTCTACGTGCAGGGCTGGGAGTTTGCCTACAATCAGCAGTTCACCTTCCTGCCGGGCCTGTTGAAGGGCCTCTCGGCCTCGTTTAACTACAGCAAGACCGACCAGCATGGTCTGGGTGCTGCCACCACGGTGGGTGGCACTCCGGTGCTCGGTGCTGCTCCCGGGCCCGGCCGTCCGTCGGTCTACTTCGGCCGTCGTGACATCGTGGGTTTCATTCCCTGGGTGTACAATGCCTCGCTGAGCTGGAAGTACCGGAAGTTCCGGACGACGCTCCTCTACAATGTCACGGGCGAGAATCCCACCACGGTCAGCATCCTGTCTCAGACCCTCAGCCAGTACCGCTATACGATGAAGACGTTCAACGTCTCCGCCGGCTACCAGTACCGGCCCAACCTCGGCTTCTCGGTCAATGCCTCGAATGTCTTCAATGAGCCGCAGGTCTGGTACATCGGTTACAAGGATCGCATGCGCCGCACCACGATTAATTTCGTGACGGTGACGTTTGGCGTCGACGGCCGCTTCTAAGGCCGGGTCTAAAGTATCCGAAAATTTGATACGAACCGTTTTTTCTCGAAAATGCAAAAGGGCGGACCATGCGGTCCGCCCTTTTTATAGCCGGGAGGTGGACGGCGATCTCCATGCGCCGTCTTCAGGAGGTCGGACTGCCGCCGGAATTTTCATCTTCGCCGTCCCGACGCCGCCCGGAGGTCACCGTCCGCCTCGGACTAGCTTCGATTGCCGTGCCAGCGCAAAACGCGCAGAGCACGCAGGGTGATCCAGCGATTGGGCGCGCTGACGGGGGCGGAGAGCTCCTCGTAGAGCGTGCCGCGGTGGCGGACGTCGAGCAGCCAGCGGCCGTCGCTCTGGCGCCGGGCGAGCACGCCGGCGACGGCTTCCTCGATGCGCGTATCGGGAGGCACACCCGCCGCGCGGAGGTAGTCGAGCACGCGGAGTGCGTCGTAATGCCAGAGCGGGGGAAAGGCCAACTGCAGCCAGCTTGAGTCGATGATCTCGTTGGTCGAGAGTCGGCGGAGGAGGCGGCGCGCGAGGAGGTAATCGTGGGCCCGCTGGCGTGCGGCGGTAATGGTCGGGGTGAAGCCGAACGCCTGCTCATAAGTGAGGAGGCCCTCGAGGACGCAGATCGTCGTGTGGAAAGAGGAGCGCACCGAGCCGCGTTCAGTGGCGCAGTTCCAGCCGCCGTCGGCGAGTTGTTCGCCGAGCAGACGTTCGACAAGCGGATCACTGCGTTCGCCGAAATAAGCGCAGAGCGCGACGACGCGGCCGTTGATGCAGGGCTCGGTTTCTCCCGCGAAGAAAGGCGAATCGCCGAACCCGGGACCCCACGTGACGCGCCGACGCACGAGATCGATCGCGGCGCGGACGCGGTCGCTGGCGGGATCGATCCCGAGGTCGCGGAGGTAGACGAGGGTGTAAAGATTTGACCACCAGAACGGGTGGGCGACGTCATCGCCCCACTGGCCGTCGGGGCGCTGGTGCGCGAGTAGTCCGGCGCCCCAGCCCTCGGTGGCGACGCGCGCGCGCTCCGTAGCAATGACCTCGGCGGGCGCATCGATCAGGTCGCGCAGCACTTGCCATCGGATCGAGGGATCGCTGTCGAGCAGCCAGGCGATGACCGGGTCGGCTGAAGCGTGAGGGGTAGTCACTGCGCGAAAGGCGGGCGACCTGTGCCGCATGGGCTAGTCGCGGGCGGAGTTTTTCTTCAGCGACTGTGAGCGACTTTCGAGAATCGCGCGCTCTTTCGCCGTGAGGCTCGCGTAGCCGGACTGGGCGATCTTATCGAGGAGGGCATCCACCTCGGCGGCGGAGTTGGGTGCGGCGGCGGCGCTGGTGGGCGCGGATTTTTTGGCCGTTTTCGCCGGGAGATCGGGCAGGACGCGGAGCTTGGGCTTGCGCTGGGCGAATTTGAACTTCGGCAACTGCCATTCGCCTTGGTGATACTTCACGAACGCGAAGGCGAAGCCGCACGTGGCCCAGAGAGAAATCAACATCGTCCAATTGTGTTCGCTCAGCGCCACGAGCGTCTGGATGGCGACCAGCACGATCGCGACCCACTTGGCCAGCAGGTTGAACATCATCAAGGCGCCCGGGTAAATCGTGGCGAAGGCGATGAAGACGGCAAACGAGCCGGTTTGGCCGACGAGCGAGAGCGGAAACCACGGGCCGATCAGGGTGAACAGCACGGGAGTGAGCAGATATGCACTGCCAAAAAACCAGAAAAACGTGCGCCGGCCGAAGTACCGCTCCACCTCGCGGCCGAACCAGACGAGCATCAGCATATCGACCGCAAACCACAGGCTCGGGAGATTGACCAAGCCGTAGGTCGCGATGCGCCACACCTGCCCGTGCAGGACGAGATCGCTCGCGAAGGGCAGCCACTCCATCATCGGACCATCGATCCGAAAAATCCGCAGGAGCGTCGTCACCAGCATGGAGACCACGTAGACCAGCACGATGAAGTGGGCGCCGTACACGGGGTGGCCGCGCAGCCACATCACAGGCGAGTGTTCGTCGGAGTCGGAGGAGTAGGAGTGGCCGTAGCGATCCATGCGCGTAAAAGAAGCCTCAACCTGAATCACCTCGGCTCTATCCGCAAGCAGCGAGCGAGGGGAGAAGCCGATGGACTCACTCTTCGTCGCTCATCCCCTCGACCACGAGCCGCAGGGAATCCAGCCGCAGGCGCGCTTTGCCGAGGGCGTCTTGGGTGCGGGTGAGTTGTTCCTGGGCGAGGAGGAGTTCCTCGGGGCGGATGTGGTCGTTGATTTTTTTGAGGTCGGCGAGGCGCTGGAGGTCGGCGGTGAGGGTGTTGGTGGCTTTCCCGGTGGCGGCGGTGACGAGGGCGCGGCTGCGCTCTTCGGCGCGCTCGGTGGCGGTTTCGAGCATCGTCTTGAGCACGCCGGAGTTGAAGCCGGGGCGCTCGAGGAAGCGGTGGATATTGCCGTCTTCGCAGTCGTCGGCGAGGCCGGCGGCTTTGTAGTCGTCGGTGCGGTCTTCGCCGCGCAGATCGACGACGACGCGCACGGGCGTGGGAGCGAGGAACTGGTCGATGTGCCAGCGGGAGTCGGCGACGGTTTCGAGGACGTAGATGACTTCGAGGAGGAGATTGGGTTCGTCGCCGCGCAGGGTGCAGAAGGCGGTGGTGCCCGCCTTGGAGTCGATGAGGAGATCGATGGCGTCCTGCACGAGCGGGTGATCGGCGGAGATGAAGCGGATGTCTTCGCGGACGATGGCGCGGGCACGCGTGTAGGTCGCGAGCATGCCATCGTGCGGGATCGAGGGGAAGCTCTCGACGTAGGCGTGGCTGGGATCGAGAAAGACGTCGCCCTCCTCGTGTTCGCGGATGCGGACGCCGAAGTGGTCGAGGAGGTCGCTGAGGAAGTTTTTGAGAAACGGGTCCGCATCCACGGCGCGGATACGCTCGATGATGCGCTCGGCGGCCGGTCGGTCGAAGGAGTGCAGTTCCAGCAGGCGGTCGCGGCCCTTCTTCATCTTCGCGGAGAGCTCGCGGCGGAATTCCACGGTTTCGGCGACGAAGGCGTCGAGTTGGGGCTGGCCGATCTTGGCGCCGCCGGAGCCGTAGGCTTGGGCGAGATCGAGCAGGCGGGCCTTGAACTGGTCTTGGTAATCGTTGCCGCCATGGAGCGAGGTTTCGAAGGCGTCGAGGCCGCGATGGTACCACTCGACGACGCATTCCTCGGCGCTGCCTTTTACGTAGGGCACGTGGATGCGGATGGTCTGGGTCTGGCCGATGCGGTCGAGGCGGCCGATGCGTTGCTCAAGCAAGCCGGGATTCAACGGCAGGTCGAAGAGGATGAGGTGGTGCGCGAATTGGAAATTGCGGCCTTCGCTGCCAATTTCTGAGCAAATGAGCAGTTGCGCGCCCTCCGGCTCCGCGAAGTACGCAGCGTTGCGGTCGCGCTGCACGAGCGGCAGGCCCTCGTGAAAGAGGGCGACCTTGGCGTTGAGCTTTTCTTTGAGCGCGGCGTCGATGGCGAGGACCTTGCGCTGCGATTTGCAGATGAGCAGGGCTTTGGCGGATTTATTCGCCAAGAGGAACGCCGCGAGCCAGTCGATGCGCGGGTCTTCCTTGAAGGAATAACGCAGGGTGGCGTCGTCGCCCGTTTCCTCGGCGCGGAGTTCACGCGCGATGCGGGCGAGCTGCGTGAGATTTTGGTCAACCTCGAGCGGGGCGGGGCAGAATTTTCGCTTGGGAAAATCCGTCATCGCGGCGCGCGTGTTGCGAAACACCACGCGGCCCGTGCCGTGCTGGTCGAGGAGCGTTTTGAGCAAGGCTTCGCGGGCGCCGGGCTTGCCCTCGGCGAGCGCGGTGAGGTGCTGCTCGAGGCGCGCGGGGTCGCGGTTGAAGATTTTCTTGAGCGTGGTGCGGTCCTTGGGGGCGAGCGGTTTTTGCTCGATGATTTTTTCGGCGACGCCCGCGACGGCGACGAAGCCCTCGGCTTCCGCGACGAAGCGGTCGTAGTCATCGTAGCGCGCGGGGTCGAGGAGGCGCAGGCGGGCGAAGTGGCCAGCGAGGCCGAGCTGCGTGGGCGTGGCGGTGAGGAGCAGCAGGCCGGGGGAGCGCTTGGCGAGTTCTTCGACGAGCAGATAGCTTGGGCTGGCGGTCTCGGGTGTCCACGCGAGGTGGTGGGCTTCGTCGACGACCACCATATCCCAGCCGGCTTCGAGGGCCTGCGCGGCGCGGGTTTCGCTGCCCGCGAGAAACGAGATGGCGCTGAGGGCGAACTGTGACGCGAGAAATGGGTTTTGCCCCGGGTCGGCCTTTTCGCAGATCAGGCAGCGGTCTTCATCATAGATGCTGAACCACAGGTTGAAGCGCCGCAGCAGTTCCACGAACCACTGGTGCGTGAGCGATTCCGGTATGAGGACGAGCACGCGCTTGGCTTTGCCGATGGCGAGGAGGCGCTGGACGATCAGGCAGGCCTCGATGGTCTTGCCGAGGCCAACTTCATCGGCGAGCAACACGCGCGGGAGCTGGCGGGAGGAGACCTCTTGTAAGATATAGAGCTGATGGGGGATGAGCTCGAGGCGGCCGCCGAGGAAACCGCGCACGTCCGATTGCCGGAAGCGCGTCCGAGCTTGCAGCGCGCGATAGCGGAGGTCGAAGACTTCGCTCTCGTCCACTTGGGAGGCCAGCAATCGCTCCTGGGGAAGCGCCACGCTGGTGACATCCGAAATGGCGTCCTCGCGGATGCGTTTACTATTGCAAATATAAACCACTAGGCCGCCGTCTTCTTCGGCCTTATCGACGGTGAATGTTGAGCCATCGCGAGTTGAGATGGTTTCACCGGCGCGAAACATCACGCGCTTCAAAACCGGTGTGCCAAGCGCATAGAGGCGCTTCTCCTTGGTGGCGGGGAATTCCACCCCGATCCGCTTGGCGGCGGGATCGACGCTCACGACGAGTCCCAGCCCCAACTCGGGCTCACGCTCACTCACACAACGCTGACCTGCGACACTCAATGACATAGGGCAGTGATGAGGGACGACTGCCGCCGCAAAGGGAAGCCCGCGCTGCGGACCCGATAGCGGGAGAGGGAAGATCTCGGGGCGAAAAACAATGTGGCCCGGGAGTGGCTTACCGTGAACTCCCTTATTATGGCAGCGATGAATTTGCTTCCCACTTTTTGGCATCAAAACAGTTTAGCTGCTCGTCCTACTCCATGCCCTAAACCCTTTGTCGGCAGGTCTCAGTGACTTTTCTCGAGGTTCCCGAAAAACTTGCTAGAGAGTCGCATCGTCCCGCCCCTTTGCGCGTCTGTCCTGCCAACCAACTGTCCCCGCTTTGACCCTTTTCCTTCCGGTATGAACAACCACGAGAAACCGAAACCCACTACGTCTACCGACGCATCCAGCTCTTCCAGCTCCACGATTTGGTGGGTCGCGGCTATCGTCATCGCGCTCGCGGTGGGCGGTTATTTTTACTTTAAGAAGCCGGCGGGCGATGAAGCGGCTGCGGGCGGCGCTACGGCGGGTGCGACCAAGGGCGGCGGCGCCGGCATGCCAGGTGGCCCCGGCGGTGGTGGGGGCAAGCGCGGCGGCCGCTTCGGTGGCGGCGGTCCGGTGCCCGTGTCGACGGCGCCGGTGGCCGCAGGCGAGTTGCGCATCTATCTCTCCGCGCTCGGTACGGTCACCGCGATGAACACCATCACGGTCAAAAGCCGCGCCGACGGTGAGTTGAAGAAGATCCATTTTACCGAGGGCCAGCTCGTGCAGGCCGGTGATCTCCTTGCCGAGATCGATCCTCGCCAGTATCAAGTCGCCCTCGAGCAGGCCGAGGGTCAGCTCGCGCGCGATACCGCGCTCCTCGAAAATGCGAAGCGCGATCTCGAGCGCTATCGCAGTGCGAAGGAAGCCGTCACGTCGCAGCAGGTCGATGCCGCCGCCGCGAGCGTCGCGCAGTACGCCGGCTCGGTCCGCGTCGATCAGGCTTCGGTTAATAACTACAAGCTGCAACTGAGCTACTGCCGCGTGCTCGCGCCGATCACGGGCCGCATCGGTCTCCGCCTCGTCGACCAAGGCAATCTCGTCCGCGCGGGCGATCAGACCGGCCTCTGCGTGATCACGCAGGAGACGCCCATCACCGTGGCGTTCAGCATCCCGGAGGATAATCTCCCGCAGATCCGCAAGGCGCTCGACGCCGGTAAGGAACTTTCCGTCGACGCCCTCGATCGCGGCATGTCCACCCGCCTCGCCGAGGGCAAGCTGCTCGCGGTCGATAACCAGATCGATGCCGCGACCGGCACCGTGCGCATCAAGGCGCTCTTCCCGAACGAAGATCACCGCCTCTTCCCGAATCAATTCGTCAACGTCCGCATGCTCACCGAGGTGCAGGAAAACGCGCTGCTCGTCCCGAGCTCCGCGGTGCAGCTCAGCACTACCTCGAAATTCGTTTTCATTGTGAAGCCCGACGACACCGTCGAGCGTCGCGATGTCGTGGTCGGCCGCACCGAAGGGGAAAAGACTGTCGTCATCAAGGGTCTCGCCGTCGGCGACGTCGTCGTCACCGAAGGCCTTGATCGTCTGCAAAGTGGCGCGAAGATCGCCCCCCGCACCCCGCCGCCGGCAGCCAAAGCGGGCGCGGACGCGGGCGGCGATCGTAAAAAGGGCGGCAAGAAGAAGACGCAATGAACGTTTCCAAGCCCTTCATCGAGCGACCGGTCGCGACGTCGCTGCTGATGGTGGCGCTGCTCCTCTCGGGCATCGTCGCATTCCGCGTATTGTCGATCTCGGCGCTGCCCGAGGTCGATTACCCGACCATCCAGATATCCGCCCTCTATCCGGGTGCGAGCCCCGAGGTCATGACGTCGGCGGTCACTGCGCCGCTTGAGAAGCAGTTTGGCCAGATGTCCGGCCTTAGCCAGATGACGTCGGTCAGCTCCGGTGGCTCGTCGGTTATCACGCTGCAGTTCAGTCTCGAAATCGCCCTCGATGTGGCGGAGCAGGAAGTCCAGGCCGCGATCAACGCCGCCAACAGCTTCCTTCCGCGCGATCTCCCGAATCCGCCCACGTATAGTAAGGTCAATCCGGCCGATACGCCGATCATGACCCTCGCGATCACGTCGGAATCGATGCCGCTGCCGAAGATCGAGGATCTCGTCGATACGCGCCTTGCGCAAAAAATCTCCCAAGTCTCCGGCGTCGGCCTCGTAAGCATCTCCGGTGGACAGCGCCCGGCGGTGCGCATTCAGGTTAACCCAAATGCCCTCGCGGCCCTCGGCATCGACCTCGAGCAGGTCCGCACCGCGATTTCTGCGGCCAACTCTAATTCCGCCAAGGGCAGCTTCGACGGTCCCACACAGGCCTCGACCATCAATGCGAACGATCAGTTGAAATCGTCCGCTGAATACGAGCGCATCATCATCGCCTATAAGAATGGTGCGCCCATCCGTCTCGCCGATGTCGCCGAGACCGTCGACGGCGCGGAAAACATGTACCTCGCCGCGTGGGCCAATCGCACGCCGGGCGTCATTCTCAATATCCAACGCCAGCCCGGCGCCAACGTCATTCAGGTCGTCGACCGCATCAAGGAGATGCTGCCGCAGCTCCAGGCCTCGCTGCCCGGCGCAGTCAAGGTCTCGCTCCTCACCGACCGCACCACGACGATCCGCGCCTCAGTCGAGGACGTGGAGTTCGAACTCCTCCTCGCCATCGGGCTCGTCGTCGCGGTTATCTACGTTTTCCTGCGCAATGTCCCGGCGACGATCATTCCCGGCATCGCCGTGCCGCTCTCGCTCATCGGCACCTTCGGCGTGATGTACCTCGCCGGTTTCTCGATCAATAACCTTACGCTGATGGCGCTCACCATCGCGACAGGCTTCGTCGTCGACGATGCCATCGTGATGATCGAAAACATCGCCCGTTACATCGAAGAGGGAGAAAACCCGCTGAAGGCCGCGCTGAAAGGCTCCGAGCAGATCGGTTTCACGATCATCTCGCTGACCTTCTCGCTGATCGCCGTATTGATCCCGCTGCTCTTCATGGCGGACGTGATTGGTCGCCTCTTCCGCGAGTTCGCGATCACCCTTGCCGTCTCGATTTTGATCTCCGCAGTCATCTCGCTCACGCTCACCCCGATGATGTGCGCCAAGCTCCTGAAGCACACGCCGGAGGAAAAGCAGAGCAAGTTCTACCACGCGAGCGGTCGTTTCTTCGACCGCATCATCGCCGAGTACGGCAGCATGCTACGTTGGGTGCTCAATCACCAGGTGCTTACGCTCTTCGTCGCCTTCGGCACGCTCATCCTCACGGGCGTGCTCTACATCGCGATTCCCAAGGGCTTCTTCCCGTCGCAGGATACGGGCGTGATCCAGGGTATCACCGAGGCCTCGCAGAGCATTTCGTTTACCGCGATGGGCGAGAAGCAGCAGGCCTTGGCAGACGCGATTCTCCAAGATGAGGATGTGGAAAACCTGTCTTCCTTCATCGGCGTCGACGGGACCAATTCCACGCTCAACAGCGGTCGCATCTCGATCAATTTGAAGCCGCTCGATGAGCGCAAGGCGCGTGCGCCTGAGATCATTCGCCGCCTCCAGCAGCGCGTGGCGAGCGTCGAGGGCATCACCCTCTACATGCAGCCAGTGCAGGATATCAGCATCGATACGACGGTGAGCCGCACGCAGTATCAGTTCGTGTTGCAGAGCACGTCGCTCAACGATCTCGCGGTCTGGGTACCCCGGCTTATCGAGCGACTTTCGGCGGTGCCGCAGATCGTGGATGTCACGAGCGATCTCCAGAACGAGGGTCGGCAAGTTTACGTTGATATCGATCGCAGTCTCGCGAGCCGCTACGGCATCTCGACGGTCGACATCAGCAATCTCCTCTACAGCGCGCTGGGCCAGCGCCTCATCTCCACGATCTTCACGCAGTCGAATCAGTACCGCGTCGTCCTTGAGGTGAAACCTGAGTTCCGCCAGGGACCGCAGTCGCTGGAGAATCTCTACCTCCGCGCCGATGACGGCACGCCCATCCGCCTCTCGAGCCTCGCGAAGATTTCCGAGCGTCCCACCTCGCTTGCGATCACCCGTTCCGCGCAACTCCCGGCCACGCGCATTTCGTTCAACCTCGCGCCCGGTGCTTCGCTCGGTGACGCCGTCGATGCGATCAAGGCCGTGGAAAAAGACATCGGTCTGCCACTCTCGATCGACACTACGTTTCAGGGCGCCGCGAAGGCCTTTGAAACCGCGCTGCAGAACGAACTCTGGCTGATCCTCGCGGCCATTGTGACCATGTACATCGTGCTCGGCGTGCTCTATGAGAGCTACATCCATCCGATCACGATTCTCTCCACGCTGCCCTCCGCCGGTGTCGGCGCGCTGCTGGCATTGCTCGTGGCGCGCAGCGATCTCAACGTGATCGGCATCATCGGTATCATCCTCCTCATCGGCATCGTGAAGAAGAACGCGATCATGATGATCGACTTCGCCATCGAGGCCGAGCGCACGCAAAATCTCCCACCGCGCGAAGCGATCTACCAAGCGTGCTTGCTGCGCTTCCGCCCGATTCTCATGACCACCGCCGCCGCGCTTCTCGGTGCGCTGCCGCTGATGCTCGGCACCGGCATGGGTGCCGAACTGCGCCAGCCGCTCGGTATCACGATGGTCGGCGGCCTCATGGTCAGCCAGGTGCTCACGCTCTTTACCACGCCGGTCATCTACCTCGCCTTCGATCGATTTGTCCGGCGCGATAAAAAGGTCGAGGAGAACAGCGGAGAGTTGGCCGTCGCCCATCAGGAAACGTGAAATTTATCGATACATTCGTCGCCCGCCCCGTGGCGACCACGCTCCTGACCATCGCGATCGCCCTCGCGGGTGCCATCGCGTTTCGCCTGCTGCCGGTGTCGCCGCTGCCGCAGGTCGATTACCCGACGATTTCGGTCAGCGCGAGTGTAGCCGGGGCGAGCCCTGAGGTCATGGCCGCGACGGTCGCGACGCCGCTTGAGCGAGCGCTCGGGCGTATCGCGGGTGTGACGGAGATGACGTCGAATAGCTCGCAGGGTTCCTCGCGCGTCACGCTGCAGTTTGAATTGTCTCGTGATATCAACGGTGCCGCGCGCGATGTGCAGGCCGCCCTCAATGCCGCGCGTGCCCTGCTACCGACGAGCCTCACGAGCAATCCGACGTATCGTAAGATCAATCCCTCGGAGTTTCCCGTCCTCATCCTTTCCCTTACGTCCGACCGCCTCTCGCGCGGCGAGATGTACGATGCGGCCTCCACGATCCTCGCGCAGAAAATCGCGCAGATCGAAGGTGTGGGCGATGTGACGGTCGGGGGCGGCGCTCTGCCCGCCGTGCGCGTGGAACTCAATCCCACCCAGCTTAACAACTACGGCATCTCCTCCGAGACCGTCCGCCAAGCCATTGCCAACACGAATGCCAATCAGGCGAAAGGTTTCGTGGAGATGGGTGACAAGCGCTGGCAGGTCGGGGCCAACGATCAGGCGCTGAAATCCAGCGATTATATCCCGCTCATCATCAGCTATCACAACGGCGCGCCCGTGCGCCTCGGTGACGTCGCCGAGGTTGTCGACTCGGTGGAAAACGTGCGCTCCGCCGCCGTGTCCAACGGCCTGCCCGCCGTCCTCGTCCAGATCACGCGCCAGCCCGAGGCCAACATCATCGAGACGGTCGATCGCATCAAGGCGATGCTCCCCGCCCTCGAGGCCTCCATTCCGGCTGGCATTAATGTAGCCGTGGCCGCCGATCGCTCGATCACGATTCGCGCGTCGTTGCACGACGTGGAATTCAGTCTCATCCTCTCCGTCATTCTGGTGACGCTGGTCGTGTATGCGTTTCTGCGCGATGGCCGCGCGACGCTCATTCCCAGCATCGCGGTGCCGGTGTCGCTCATCGGTACGTTTGCGATCATGTACCTCGCGGGCTTCAGCCTGAACAATCTCTCGCTGATGGCGCTGACGATCGCGACTGGCTTCGTGGTGGATGACGCGATCGTCGTCCTCGAAAACGTCTCGCGGCACATGGAAAACGGCGTGCCGCGCTACAAAGCCGCGCTCCTCGGCGCCAAGGAGGTCGGATTTACCGTCATCTCCATGAGCATCTCGCTCATCGCGGTCTTCATTCCCATTCTTCTGATGAGCGGCATCGTGGGCCGTCTCTTCCGTGAGTTCGCCATCACGCTGTCGGTCGCGATTTTGGTTTCGCTCGTCATCTCGCTGACCACGACGCCGATGATGTGCGCGCGCATTTTGCGGGTGCATAAGCGCAAGGATGGCGACGGGGAGAATGCCGATCCCACGAAGCGCCGCGGCTTGCTCGGCCTGCTTCTCCGCTTCTATGAGCGCACACTGAAGTGGTCGCTCAAGCACAGCTTCGTGATGATCCTGCTCCTCGTCGCGACCGTCGGCCTGAACGTCTATCTCTACGTCATCATTCCCAAGAGCTTCTTCCCGCAACAGGATACCGGCATGCTGATGGGATTTGTCCAGGCGGACCAAAGTATTTCTTTCCAAGCCCTGAAGCCTAAGCTCGAAAAATTTGCCGAGATCGTGCGGCGGGACCCCGGCGTGGCCACGGTCAGCGCTTCCATCGGAGGTGGCGGCATGGGCGGCGGTGGCGGGGGCGCCACCGGCTCGATGTTCATCGCGCTCAAGCCGCTCTCCGAGCGTAAGGCCAGTGCAGATGCGATCATCGCCCGCCTCCGCATGCAGACGACCCAGGTCACGGGCGCGCAGCTTTTCATGTTCGCGAATCAGGACATCCGCGCCGGCGGACGCCAGAGCTCCTCGCAATATCAATACACCCTGCAGGCCGACGATCTCGAGGAATTGCGCACGTGGGAACCGAAGATCCGCAATGTGCTCGCGACTTTGCCTGAGATCACGGACGTCAACACTGACTCGCAGAACAAGGGCCTCGAGACCACCATCGCCTTTGACCGCGACACCATCGCCAAGCTCGGCATCAGCATGGCGCAGATTAATGCGACGCTCTACGATGCCTTCGGCCAGCGCCAAGTCTCCACGCTCTACAAGTCTCTCAATCAGTACCACGTCGTCATGGAGGTCGCCCCGCAATTCTGGCAGGGCCCCGAGTCGCTGAAGAACGTGTATGTCGTCACCAACACCGGGGCCAAGGTCCCCCTCTCGTCTTTCGCGAAGATCGCACCCGGCACGACCGCGCTTTCGGTAAATCACCAATCGCAGTTCGTGGCCTCGACGGTGTCGTTCAATCTCGTGGAGGGCGTTTCTCTTTCCCAAGCCACCGATGCGATCAACTACGCGATGGCCAATCTCGGCGTGCCGACTTCCGTTCACGGCAGCTTCCAGGGCAGCGCGCGGCTCTTCCAGCAGGCGCTGGATAACCAGCCCTACCTGATTCTCGCCGCGATTATCGCGGTCTACATCGTGTTGGGCGTGCTCTACGAGAGTCTCGTGCACCCGATTACGATTCTCTCGACGCTGCCCTCGGCGGGCGTCGGCGCGCTGCTCGCATTGATGGTATGCGGCGCGGAATTCAGCGTCATCGCGCTGATCGGCGTCCTGCTGCTAATAGGAATCGTGAAAAAGAACGCGATCATGATGATCGACTTTGCGATCACCGTGGAGCGCAACGAGGGACTCACCGCCCGCGACGCGATCTTCCGCGCGTGCATGCTGCGCTTCCGCCCGATCATGATGACCACGCTCGCCGCCATGCTCGGCGCGCTGCCCCTTGCCATCGGCATGGGCGAAGGCTCCGAACTCCGCCGCCCGCTCGGCATCGCGATCGTCGGCGGCCTCATGGTCAGCCAAGCCCTCACGCTCTACACCACGCCGGTCGTCTACGTTTACTTCGACCGCTTCCGCCTCTGGGTGCAGCGCCGCCGCGGCAAGGCCGTGGAGGCCCACGGCGCCGTGCCGGCGCAGACTTTGTCATGATGATTTCGAAACACTTTCTGGGGTGGGGCGTGAAGCCTGTGCTGGCGGTCGCGCTCTGTGGCGCGCTTGCCTCCTGCGCGGTCGGGCCGGATTACAAACGCCCCGAGGTCGCCTCGCCCGCCGGTTACAAACGCACGGTCGAAACCGAGAAGGCGGAGCCCGCGCTCACCTCGACGTGGTGGACGCTCTTCAACGATCCGACCCTGACCAAACTCGCCGAGGACACCCTCGCCGCTAATCTCGATATCCGCGCCGCGATGGCCCGCGTGGAGCAGGCGCGTCAGACCCGCCTCAGCGTGCGCGGCGGCTTCGTGCCGGCGGTCGATCTCAGTGCGTCCGCGCGTCGCTCGCGCAGCTCCGCCGGTACCGTCAGCACGCAGTACTCCCTGCCCATCGATCTCTCTTACGAACTCGACATTTGGGGTCGTCTCCGCCGCCAGTACGAAGCGGCGCAGCACAGCGAGGCCGCCAGCGCGGCGGATTTGGAATTCGTTCGCCAGTCCGCCGTCGCCGAAGTGGCGCAGGCGTACTTCACCATTCGCCTGGCGGACCAGCAGGTGAAGCTCTACGAGGAAGCGCTCGAGCTTTATCGCAAGCAACTCGACCTCACGGACACCAAGTACAAGGCCGGACTCTCGCTGCCCACCGACCTCCTGCAGGCCCGCACGCAGGTCAACTCGGCGACGAACCAGCTCATCGAGGTCCGCCGCTCGCGCGCCAAGCAGGAGCACTCCCTGGCGATTCTCCTCGGCAGGAGCCCGTCGGAGTTTGATTTCCCCGGGGCGAAGATGACGGCCACCATTCCGACGATCCCTGCGGGACTGCCGGTTAATTTGCTCACGCGCCGTCCCGACGTCGCTGAGGTCGAGCATCGCCTCGCTGCGGCCAACGCCCAGATCGGCATCGCCAAGGCCGACTTCTTCCCGAGCTTCAACTTGAGCGGCAGCGTCGGATTCCAGAGCACGAACATCAACAATCTCGTCGACTGGGAAAAGCGCGTGTGGTCCATCGGACCGTCGCTCGGTCTCCCGATTTTCCAGGGCGGTCGGCTCACGGCTGCACTCGCCCTGAGCAAGGCGCGCTACGAGGAATCCGTGGCGAACTACCGCCTTACCGTGCTGAACGCCTTCGCGGATGTCGAAGACCAGCTTTCCGATCTCCATCTCCTCGCCGAAAAGGTAAAGTCGCTCGACGAGACACTCACCTCCGCGCGCGAGTATTCCCGCCTCACCGAGATCCAGTACAAGCAGGGTCTCACGACCTATCTGCAGGTCATCGACGCAAACCAGACTTTGTTGAACAACGAGCTCTCCGCCGCCCAGGCCCAGAGCCAGCGTCTTTCGGCTTCGGTGCTCCTCATCAAGGCGCTCGGTGGTGGCTGGCAGAATCCGTCTCCGGAGATTAAGCCGTAAGGCGGTCGGCTGTTGGGTCGGAGGGCATTTCTGCCCACCGCGAAGAAAGCGCTCAAGTGGGTCGCCTATGCGCCGATGATGGACCGTTACGCCTTAGCCCACGCGCATGACTGTAGCCCAACCCATCACCGATAATGTCGTCCAAGTCGCGATTACGCGCTCGGTGCAAGCCGTCTGCCGAGCGCTTTTGCGGAAGGACGCCCAGTTCGTCGGGCGAATGGAAATGGGTGCTGCGATGGCGCCCAATCAAGTGATGGGCAATGTCGGCTTCGTCGGCGATATCAATGGGCTCGTTTATCTCTGCATGAGCGAAGAGTTCGCTACCTTTGCTGTGGCCGAGATCCTCGGCTTGAGCGTGGCTCAGGTCGAATTCGAAGGACCGGAAGTACTCAAAGATGCCATCGGCGAAGTCACCAATATGACCGTGGGTGGTTTTAAAAACGCCCTGTGCGACATCGGCTTCCCGTGTCGCCTGACGCTACCGACCATTGTGCGTGGCCAGAATTTAAAGGCCGCCGTGATCAAAGGTGCGACGCGGCACTTGTTTCAGTTCGAGTGCGCGGGGCGAACCCTGCTGGCGGATATTCAGCTCAAGGTCGATTAACCCTCGGACTGGCGGAAGGTGGGGCCGGAGATCTTTTGGAGCACAGCCTGTTTGCGTGCGGCGGTGAGGGTCGCGGAGCCCGCGAGGTACGCGGTGGCCGCAGACTCGTCCTGCCGCGCCCAGCGGAGCACGACTTTTTCCTCGTAGGCGGCGCGGGTCGTCGCATCGGCGAGCAGGCCAGTCCACTGGAGCGCGAGGGCCGGATTGGTTTTCACGGCCGCCCCGAGATTGATGACCGCACCGATAAGACGGTCGGTTTCGGCGCCGGGTGAGGTGCGCGTGAGATAGTTGCCGAGCCATTCGCCGGCCTCGGCGGAACTGCGCTCGGTCCAATCGTTGAAAGTCCGGCGCAAGGCGGCGTCGCGAAGATCGGGCGGGATATTCTGCTCAATCCAACCGAGGGCGCTGCGCGGATCGGTTTGCGCCCAGTGGGCGGGATACTCGACGAGCGCGATGTCACGCTCGCCGCTGCGCGGGAGCGAAAGCATCCACTGCGCGGCGTCGTCGGGACGCGATGATTTTGCGAGCGCGGCAGTGACGACGACGTAGGCGGCCTCGCCGATGGCGGGCTTCGCAGGATCGCGACTCCACATTTCAACGGCACTGCGGGCGGCGTCGAGCTGCTCGCCTGTGGCGAGGGCTTGGAGCCCGAGATGAACGGCTACCACCGGTGCGACCCCGACGGGGCCTTCCCCCGTGCGCACGAGCTGGTCGATATTACGCAGGAGGAGCGCGGGGCTGTGCTGCGCCATCGTGGTAATCATGACTTCCGGGAGAGTGCCGATGGCGAGATCACCGAGGCGGACGCGATCCTGTTTGGCGAGCCAGTCCCACGCCTGCTGGGGCTCGCGCTGTGCCCACTTTTGGCCGAGGTCGGCGACCCACATCGTTTTCTCTTCTTCGGTGCGACCCAAGGCATGAGCGAGATCAATCGCGGTCGCCGCATCGCTGCGAGCAAGGGTCGTGAGCAGCCCCATGATGTCGTCGGCGGTGGCACCGGGGCCGAGCTTCGCGCGGAGAGCGGTGACCTTCGCTTCGAAGGAGTCAGTGATCGGAAAGGACGTCCCGTTTGACCGCGCGGTCATCGCAGGCGTCCCGGCGGTGCTGGACGCGAGTCCGGAGGAGACCGAAATAACGGCTTGGGCGGATGAAGCGTAGTTGAGATACCAATACGCGGTGGCGCCTGCCAGCGAGCACGAGGCGAGAGAAAGGTAGAATCTCCAGGCCCTAAGGGGAGAGCTCATCGAAGGATCAGGTGGAGGGTTTGGGGGACTTCGCAGGCTTCGCGGATGGGTCGTCGTCGGGGTCGGCGGGGGTGACCAAACTGGCGACAGCAGAAGGGCGACCGTAGTAGTACGCGCGGACGCGGAATTTGCCGGTGCGGGCGGGGGGCTCGAGAGCCCAGCCAAAGGAGTTGATGTCGGGCTCCACCATCGCGACCACTGTGAAATTCGTGGGACTATCGAGACGTTCGATGAAGAAGCCTTCCTCGTCACTGGAGCGGTCGGTCCACGTAAGTTTGAAGCCGCTTACGGTCGATTTCATGAGCTCCGCTTGAAAGTCGCGCGGACCGGCGGTCGCCGCAGCGGTGCGAATCGATTTCGGGGCGATCACGCCCGACCCGGTGCGGGCGATCTTCGATGGCGGAGCCCACGAGTAGTCCTCGGGCTGCGCGTAGGCATCAGCGTAGGCTTTGTCGGAGAGCCCGACGGCGACAGTCACCTCAATCGGTTCGGAAGCGGGCCCATAAAAGGGCCGCACGCGGTAGGCGTACGGAGTGGCTGGGGCAAGGCGCGGATGCGTGTAGGAATTTTTCCCCGATGGCACGAAGCCGATGATGACCCATTCGTCGCCAGGGCGGTTGGTGTACTCGACGATGTGACCGGCGGGCTGCCCGGAGGCAGTCTTCCACTCGACGATGACATCGCGCGGGGGCGTGACACGCGCGGTGATTTGCAGCCCGGGATCGACGGGAAGCATCTTGGCCGAATCGGGAGTTTCCGCGGAGGCGGCAAACGACGGGAGAAAGGCGAGGGCGAGCAGCGCGAAACGTTTCATCGGCGTGGGGGGTAAAAGCGAAACGGAAAATGAAATCCCGGCGCGGATGCGCACCGCGCCGGGAGGTGGGCACAATTTATTTCTGCCAGAACTGGATGCTTGACCACGTGGCCGAGACTGGGCCTTGGCCGCTGCCGGTGCGGTATGTGCCGAGCTTGTCGTAATACGAGCCGGCCCCACCGGTGACGTCTTCGACCATCGAGCCATTCACGTACACGGCGACGTGGTCACTCCCGGTGTAGGTGACGGTGTTGATGCGCACGGAATTGCCGATAGTGTAGCTCGCGAGTGTCGCGCCGCCCTCGACTTCGTACAGCGAGCCGGGCTTTTTCACCGCGATCATGTTCCATGGGCCGGTGCCGTCTTGGAAGGTTTGCTTTAGGCAGATGCGGTCACCGCCGAGGCTGTTGACCTTCACGGTGCCTTGGAACTGCTTCGAGCCGCTCGTGAACGTCTGGTAGCGGCGCTCGGCGCGCTGTTCGGTGGACGTCGAGGTGCTGCTGATCGAGTAGGTGCTGCCACTCACCGCACCCGAGCCGACGAGTTGGGTATTGTAAGTCGGAGACCACGAGGACCACGGGCCAGTGGCGACTTGAGCATGAACAGCGGGGGCGAGGGCGGCGAGCGCGAGCAAGCCGACACAGGGGAGTATACGTTTGAACATAACGTTTCTCTGACGGGGGTTGAGACAACCTCGGGGTGAGGTGCACGCGGCGGGGATGCCGGTGTCCGCGCATCTTAACGGAAACGTCGAAAACTGACGATACCCGCAAATGAGGGCAGGGGATATCCCCACGCCGCGTGAGGTGTCGCGCGAAGCGGTCCGGGCACCTCAACCGAGATACTTCAACAATGCCTCGGTCCGGCTTCTGACATGGAGTTTCTGATACACGAGCTTTAGGTAACTTCGCACGGTCTCGACCGTGAGGCCGGTGTGATCGGCAATCTCCTTCACGCTGTGACCCTGCGCGAGCAGCCGAAGGATTTCCTCCTGGCGAGGACTGAGGGTTTCGAGGCCGGCCTTGGGCGCCGCCGTGGCAGTGATGACGGCCGTCGTTCCGGTGGACGTGGCATTGCCCGCGGATACCGCAGAAGCGGCTGTTAAATGAGCGGAAGCGGACGTGAAGCTGCGGAAGGATTGCACGACCTTGCGTGCGATCTCGCTGCTCATCGGTGCGCCGCCGCGGTGCAGATCGCGAATGGCGCCGAGAATTTCGGCGGGTGAGGTGCGCTTGAGCAGGTAGCCACTCGCGCCGGCTTTGAGGGCGTTAAAGATTTTATCGGTGTCCTCGTGCACTGTAAAAATCATGAACTGCGTCTCGGGCATGAGCGGCTTAAGTCGAAAAACGCATTCGACGCCCGAGGTGTCGGGCAATTGCAGATCCATCAGGACGACTTGAGGATTTTTTTCTGGGAGGGCGGCGAGGGCGGACGCGCCGTTCGCGAAGGTGCAGATGCAACGGAGGTCGAGGCTGGCGTTGATGTAGTCTTTCAGGCGCGAGCGAAAGGCTGGGGAATCTTCGACGATGCCGACGGTGATGGGATTCATGCAGGTGACAGATGGCAGACGACAGAGGACAGAAAGCCGAAGTCAGACGACGGACGACGGAGGATGGGCCGGATGTAGGATTTTAGAAATAGGCGGTGGGAGAGGACGGGAGCGAGGAGTCAAACCGAGCGAGCGGGACGGTAAGTTCGATGCGGGTGCCGCTCTCCGCGTGGGACTCGACGCGGAAGGTGCCGCCGAGCTCCTCGATGCGGCTCCGCATGTTTTTGAGGCCGTTCCGTTCGCCGGCTTCGGCCTCCGGGACGGCGAAGCCACGGCCATCATTTTCAATGCGGAAGCGCAGCGTATCGCCCTCAAGGGCGACGGATAGTTTTACGCAGGTGGCCGAAGCGTGTTTTACGATATTCGTCACGGCTTCGCGCACCACCAGGAAGACATTATGCCGCAACTCGGGCGAAACAGAGCGCGCGGGGAGATCGTCGGGAATGTCGAGGTGGCAACTCACGCCGGAGCGCGCGAGAAACTCCCCGCTCACGCGACACACGAAGCCCACGAGGTGATCGAGCGTGTCGTTCTTCGGATTCACGGCCCACACGATGGTATCGAGGTCGCGCTCCAGCGTGCGGATATGTCCGATGAAATCGGAGTCAGTGCGGCCCGCACCCTGGCGCTCGAGTTCGGCGATGAGGCCGAGCTCGGTGAGCCGAGTGCCAAACTCGTCGTGGAGATCGCGAGCGATGCGCGTCCGCTCCTTTTGAATGGCGGCCTGCTGCTCGAGCTGGCGGAGCTTTTCCCGTACGCGGCGTAAAAAGACCCGCCGCGCGACCACGACCGTGGAGGTCGTGAAGAGGCCGACGACGCCGAGGCGAAACCACCAGGTCTGCCACGCGAAGGGCGCGACGGTAAAGGCGAGGGCGGCGCCGGCCTCATTCCATACGCCATCGCTGTTGCAGGCCTGCACGTGAAAGCGATACGACGCAGCGGGCAGACGTGAGTAAGTGGCGCTGCGTTGCGTACCGGCCTCGATCCAATCGTGGTCGAAGCCCTCCATGCGGTAGCGGAACTGTGCATTCTCGGGCGCGCGAAATGTCAGCGCGGCGAACTCAAAAGTGAGGCGGAAGTGGCTGGGTGGCAGCGCGAGCGCCGGCTGTGTGGTGCTGAGATCGACAGCGCCGGTCACGGGCGCGGTGCCGCCATAGCTGGCGACCGTGCGGTCGTCGACCAGCACGCGTTTTAATAGCACGGCGGGAGGTTCAGTGTCTTCGCGGCTTTGGCGCGGATCGATGACGGCAAGGGCGGTGCGGAGCGGCAGCCAGAGACGGCCGTCGTTCGTCCGAAGGCCGCCGGGCGTGTCACCGAAATTGGCCTCGGCGCTGAAAAGGCCTTCGCTGCGGCCATACCGGATGAAATGGGCGCGGCCCGTGCGCTCGAGCGCGAGTTCCTCAAGGGCGGTTTGCCTGACTTTGAAGATTCCGTGATCGCCGGCGAACCACAGCCACCCGCTGTCATCGGGGAGGATTTGCGAGATGTTGTTGTCGGGCAGGCCGTCGTCAGTGGTAACGCGGGCGAAGTGGCCGTTTTTCAGCCAACCGATGCCGTCGTCGGCAAAGCCGATCCAGAGCGCCCCATCGGGCGTGCTGCGAAGACATCGGATAGAACAGGGCTTGCCTAGGATGTGCGCGGTCTCGTCGGTGACGACGCCATCGCGGATGCGGACGAGCATGCCTTTGGAGGACCCGATCCAGAGATTGCCCGCGGCATCCTCGGCCATCGCGCGGATGACACGGATGCCCTCGGGCATGGAGAAGGTCTCGAACTTGTTATCGTGCCAACGCTGCACGACATCGGGCGAGGAGAGGCCGAGCCAGACCGCGCCGCCAGCGGAGGGCACGATGGCGTGGATCTCGCGGCTGGCTAGGCCATCGGCGCGTCTCCATGAAGTGAATACACCGTCCAGCCAGCGGTGCAGCGCGCGATCGCGCGTGCCGATCCAGACGGCACCCGCCGCATCCGCAGCGACGGCGGAGGCGCGCCCGCCGGGCCACTTCGGACCGGCGGAAAGCGTCTGCCACGTGTCGCTCGTGCGATGGAGGAGCAAGCCGGCCTGCGTAGTGGCCCAGAGGGCTCCACTCGCATCGGCGGTGAGCGATTGCACGACACCGGTGGGCAGGCCCACCTCGTCGGCTTCGAGCGTGACAAGGCGGGGGCGGAGCTGGTTGAGGCCGCCCCCGACGGTGCCGACCCAGACGTTGCCTTTGTGGTCTTCGAGCAAGGCGTCGATCCGCTGATCAGTGGTAGGAACAGTCTGAAATCTGCCGTTGGCGTGGTGAAAAAGGCCGGCCTCGGCGGTGCCGATCCAGACCCCGCCCTTTGAGTCCTCCATCAAGGCGGCTGTTTCGGTGGAGGGAGATGCGAAGCGACCGCAGGGTTCGAGGGCGTGTCCCTCTCCGAAGTGGAAGAGTTGGCCATCGGACGCGATCCACATGCCGGGCCGGCGCGATGCGGCGATGCGGGCATTGAGTGGGGCGAGCCGCGTGAGCGTGACGAAGTGCTCGTCGCGGAAGATGCCGAGCTGGCCGTCCTTGATGAACCAGAGGATTCCGCGGTGATCGACGGCGAAGGCGCATACGTAGCGCGTCGGGACCTCGGGGGCGGGCAGGCCGCTGTCGGGGCCAAAGGGCGTGAGCTTTCCGGCACTCAGGCGCA
Source organism: Opitutaceae bacterium (assembly GCA_965227745.1). Classification (GTDB taxonomy): domain Bacteria; phylum Verrucomicrobiota; class Verrucomicrobiia; order Opitutales; family Opitutaceae; genus GAS368. The sequence goes on from OZ245769.1 coordinate 5,586,311, forward strand.
CGACCGTACCGCCCTGATGCGTGATCCACAGAGCGCCAGTGCCGTCTTCGATGAGGCTCTGCACGGGCTTGTAGGGCAGGCCGCCGTCGAAAAGTTGCACGCCGGTGGAGTCGAGGCGGATGACGCCACCGTGCAGCGTGCCGAGCCAGAGCCCGCCCGTTCGCGAGCGCGTGAGCGCGGAGATTTTTTGATTGGACCCGACGCCGAGGGTCTTGGGCAAAAACTCCTCGAACGTAACACCATCGAAGCGTGCCGGTGCGGAGTAAGTGGCGACCCAGAGGTAGCCATCGGGGGTTTGCGCGAGGCCGGTGACGTGGTTGTTGGGCAGACCGTCGTCGGATTGCCACGAGCGGAGGGACCAGGGCGAGGCGGCTACCGCAGCGGTTTTCAGCGCAATGCAGAGCACCACCAGGCCCAACGTACGGAGGCGCGGTAACGGTAAGCCAACAGGCGAAACGTAATATCTGGGGTGATACGACACGGGCCGGGGGTGCGGCGGAGCCGAAAGGGGGACGGCATCGAAGCCGGGCGGGCGCGATTGTCAACGAGCGGACCGCGTCGCCCACGGGGGATACGCCCGCAGCCTGGGGTGTTGACCCACTGGCATTGAGGGTGGAGCGGGAACCGAGGGATGCACTGCCGGGTCTGCGACGGGGGAAGACGTGTCGCGGTTGGTTGCGCGGCGAGTTTTCAGCATGTCGTCCCTCGCGAAATCCAGCACCGCCGCGGGCCCCTCGCCCCGATTTTACACCCTGATCACCTGCGTGATCGTGGTAGCGGTGCTGCGACTGACGGAGGAAGTCACCATTCCGGTGGCACTGGCTTTCCTGCTGGCGTTTTTGCTCTCGCCGGTGGTCGTGCGCCTGATGCGGTGGAAATTTCCCAAGCCCATCGCGATCGTGCTCACGGCGGTGCTGGCGTTTAGCGCGATCGCCACCGTCGCGTGGCAAATCGCTTCACAAGCGGTGGCGCTGCTCGATGAACTGCCGCGCTACGAGACGAACCTACACCAGAAAATCGAGAAGCTTAAGAAACCGCAGACCTCGAGTACGTTTTCCCAAGGGGTGGTGATGTTGGAAAAAATGTGGTCGGACCTACAGGCGCCTTCCCCGGATGCACCCCTGACGAACGTGGCGCCGGTTAAGGACAAAGACGGGAAACCTTTGCCCGTGCCGGTCCCGGTCGAGGTGCATACGGTGAATCGCTCGTCGTTCGAAATGGTGCGGGATATCGTGCTCGGCCTCTTCAAGCCGCTGAGCACAGCGGGCATCGTGGCGATCTTCGTGATCGCGATTCTGTTTCAGCGCGAGGATTTGCGCAGTCGCCTGATTCGCGTGATCAGCGGCGGGCACCTCAATATCGCCATCGAGGCGGTGGAGGATGCGGCGCAGCGCGTGACGCGCTATCTCTTCGCGCAGTTGATGGTCAATACCTGCTTCGGCCTCGCCATCGGGCTCGGCCTCTCGCTCATCGGTATTCCGCATGCCCCGCTCTGGGGACTGCTGGCGACGCTGCTGCGCTTCATTCCGTTTCTCGGACCGCTGATCGCCGTGGTATTTCCGCTCGTGCTAGCGGTAGCAGTCGACCCGGGCTGGTCGATGATGGTGTGGACGCTGGTGCTTTTCGTGGTCGCTGAGATTATTACCAACAACCTCGTGGAGGTGCTGGTCTATGGAGCGAGCACGGGCGTATCCACGCTGGCGCTCTTGGTCGGAGCGGTGTTCTGGACCTGGCTGTGGGGGATCGCGGGTCTGTTTCTCTCCACCCCGATGACGGTGTGCCTCCTAGTACTCAGCCAGTATGTGCCAAACTTGAAGTTTCTGGGCGTGCTGCTGGGCAGCGAGCCGCCGCTTAAGCCGGACGCTCAATTCTACCAGCACATGCTCTCGATGGACCAGGAAGAGGTGTTTAACTTCGCGGAGGCATTCGTGAAGGAGCGCACCATTACGGAATTCTACGACGATGTGTTTGTGCCTGCACTGCTCATGGCGGAAGTGGACCGGCACAATGGACTGCTCGCGGAGGTGCGGCAGAAATTTATTTTTCAGACCAGCCGGGAATTGATCGAGGAACTGGCGCAGCCGACTAACGATGACGCGGTGAAGGGAAGCGTGGCGCCGTTTGGACCGCCTGTACCGGTCTTCAAACTCGCGGAGGCGCCCGACGTCGCGGCGCTGGTGCTACCGGCGCGGGATGAAGCCGATGAACTCGTGGCGTTGATGCTCGCGCATTTACTCCGGCTCGACGGCGTGACCGCGGCGGTGACCTCGGCGACGGATGGCACGGAAGAGAGCCGCGCAGAACTGCAATCTTCGCACCGTTTAATTTTCATTTCGGCCCTGCCGCCCTCGACGCTCAGTGCGGCGGCGCGCGCGACGCGAAGGGTAAAACACATCAATCCCAATGCTCGCGTGCTCGTGGGCGTGTGGAGCACAGAGGCGAAGATCGACAAGCTCAGGCACCGGCTGGACACCACCGGGGCGGAGACAGTGGTGACGCGCCTCGGCGAAGCCGTGGTGCTGCTGAAAAAAGCGGCAGCCGGCGAGCCGGCGGTATTGCCGACCGCGCGGACCGACGGCCAGACGGTCGGTGAAGAAGAGAAATCTTCGGTGGCGGCGCCCGGGGCGAAACCGGAAGATACCATCGACGCCACGGTGCGCGAAGTGGCCAAGGATTTTAACGTTCCGATCTCGCTCGTGTCGGTGCTGCAAACCGACCGAGGGTTCTGGAAGCCAGTGGCGACGGATACGAATCCACCTTTTGGCACGACAGAAAAAACGACCGCGATCGACGAAGTGCTCGTGACAGAAAAGCAACTCGTCATCGAGGACCTGTCGAAAGACGAGCGGCCGATCGCGCATTCATCGCTGATCAAGCGGGGTGTAAAATTCCTCGCGACGACGCCGCTCCGTACGCGCGCGGGGCATTGTGTGGGCCACCTCTGCGTGCTCGACACGCAGCCCCGCAAGCTCGATGCCGCGCAGCGCGACCGCCTCACGGCGCATGCCGCCCACTTGATGACCGGCGTGGAAGCTCCGTCGGTCGAGGTCGCGCAGGCGGTCCCGATAACGGATTGAGCGATAGCGGCTGATAGTGCGTCCGCGCCTGGGTCGAGCGCAGGCGCGCAAATGGCAATGCGCGGTAAAGGGTGAGCCGGATTTTGCATGCTCCGCACCAGGAAAACAGTGAGAGGGCGGAGGGGCGTACATTTTCTAACGGCTTGGTACCAGTGAGATGGATACGCAGGGGCCGCCGTGGCACGAGACGAGGTGAGAGAGCGGTACAATCGAAACCGGGACCTGAAAGTTCCGGCCTACTAATCCTCAAACCATACCTACCATGATTCTCACCATCGCGCTCATTTTCGGCCTCGTCGCTCTCACTGCCTGGGATTCAGGCGCGGATACCCGCGAAAGCTGAAATCGGCTCACGCCGCTGACACAGATGGAACTACGTTAGGCGTCCGAGCACTGTGTTAGTCTTACCATTTACCACGCGGGTGAGGTCTTCGGACCTCACCCGCGTCCGTTTAGTTTAGTGCCTCCCCTAGCTGGTTTAGATTTTTATCCATGAACACATCGCAGCGTCGGATTTCAGTGAACTTAAATCACTTTGCTCCGTGGGCGATGGGCCTGCTGGTGGCTTTGGGCAGCGGATGCGCGACGACGGATTCGGGCCCGCACACAAGCACCGTTGCCATGCAGCCGGGAGCTAATGCCACGGTGACGCCGCGCACAGATATGGCTTACTCGAAATTCGCGGACGTGGTCTACACCCCGGCGGGGTGGCCGAAAGAGTTGAAGGCGGATATTTATCGCCCGAACGAGGCGGGGCCGTGGCCCGGCGTGGTTTTACTTTATGGTGGGAGCTGGAGTAGCGCAGACCATCGGTGGCAGATGACCCTGCTGGCGCGCAAGATCGCGCGGCGTGGGTATGTGGTGGTCGTTCCGGCGTATCGCGGCACGCCGGAGGACCGGTATCCGGCTCCGTTCGAGGATGTGCGCGAGGCGGTGCGCTGGATGCGGGTTCACGCCGCAGCGCAGAAGATCATCCCGGATAAGATTGCGGCGTATGGATTTTCAGCCGGCGGGCAGTTGGCCGGACTGTTGGCCACGCGGGATGGGCCGGCGGAAGTGCGCGTGCAGGCGCTCGTAGCGGCAAGCGCACCGACGGATTTGTTGATCAGGCCGACGGGCGAAATATTGCCGCGCTATCTCGGTACCACGCCGGAATTAAATGAGGCGCTCTATCGCGAGGCCTCACCGGTGTACCAAGTGACGCCCGATGACCCGCCGACCTTTCTCTATCACGGCACCGGCGACAACACGGTGTGGCCAAAACACTCGGAGAATTTCAAAGCGGCGCTCGACCACGCGGGTGTACGCGCAGAGCTGCGGCTCATCCCCAAGCGGGGGCACGCGATGAACCTCATTGTCGCCGGCAAAGAAGAGGATGCCGCGATCGATTTTCTCGATTCGGTGCTGAAGGCGAAATGACCGAATAGTTGGCGCTGTGGAGCGAAGGGGCGTTTGTTCCGTGGGGTGAATTGCCACTGGGAGAGAGGGCTGTTGCGGTGACACGGGCGCAGGCCTGTGCTGTCGAAGGCGGGCATGAACACGAATCCGCAGTGTCTAGTGGTGAGTGCGGACCGGGAGTTTCTCGGTCAGATCGAGCGATTCTTTCAGACGACGCAGCCGGGTTACGAAGTCGTCACGTTTGCGAGCAGCGTAGAGGCGCTGGAGCAGGCGCGGAGCCAAAAGGCGGCCCTGCTGGTGACCTCGTATCTCCTGCCGCAGATCGATGGGCTGCACCTGATCCAATCGGTGCGAGCCTTCGACGCTGACGTGCCGATCATCATGATTTCCGATGTACCGGTGGAAGTGGCCGCGCTTTCGCATGGCGCGACTGCTTTTCTCGATACGGACGCGTGGTGGACGAAACTTGACGCCGAAGTCAGCGCGTTGGTCGCGGCTGAGGAAGAGGGGCTGCGCGTGGCAGCCTGAGGATGTAGGATGTCGCGAGGGGGGCAGAAGACGGATTATGCGCAAAGACGCGAAGGCTCTGTGAGCCTTACTTGGGGCCGGCGGACCAGACTTTGAGGTCGTCGAACCAGCCATCTTTGCCGGCCACGCCGAACTCGATCTTGGACTTCGTGGCGTGGGCGATGCCAGAGGACTTCAGGTAGGCCGCGGGCTGACCATCGAGCGTGGCGCGCATGGTGTCGCCAACGGTTTCTACGACAAGGGTGTACCATTTTCCCTGCTCCAATTTCGCGGGATAGGTGACGCTCCGTCCGGCGACGAGTTTGGCGCGCTCGGCTTTCTTTGTGGGGTCCTGATTCATCGCGTAGATATCATTGCGCATGCCGCCGTCGCGCTCGTCGATGAGGGTGACGCCGTTGAGCCTGACTTGGGCACGGCAGATATGGCCGTAGTGGGAGCCGGTGTAGGCCCGGTCGTCGAACTCGACGTCGATCATGGTCGCGCCATCGAAACGTATCCGGACTTCCACTACGCTGTCTTTGGTGGGAATTTCGAGACCATGGACGGCGGCGTGGGCGGTGACGGCGGGTTTGCCATCGGCAGCGGGGATATTCTTGTCGCGGGTTTGGGTGCCCTTGAGCGCGCCGTTTTCGAAAGTGAAGGTGGGGACGACCTTGCCCCACACCTTGGCGGGGGTGGGGGAGGAGAAATCGTCGGAGAAGAGGAGATCTTTCTTTTGGGCGATGGAAGCGGCGGGGATCGCGGGTAGCTCGGCGGCGAGGGCGAAGGGCGTGAAGGTGAAAGCGGTAAGCGTGATGAGTGTGGCGAGACGAATGGGGGACTTCATGGGGAGGCGTAGGCTGAGTGAGTGGTGCGTGCGTGATCGTGAGTGCGAACCGAAGGGAAGCATCACGAGAGCGGTGCTGGCAAGCCGGTGGGAGGTGGCGAGGCAGGACGCAGAGGTAGGGGACGTGAATCGATGCGCGATGTAATAACGCAAACACGGACGCAGGGGCGGTCTGAAAGAAGCGCGCTAGTCATGCGCCGGCTCAGAAGGTTTCGAGTGCTGAGGGAGGCATAGTTTGACCTCACGACCCCGTCCGGAGGTCGCCGTCCAACCCTAAACCGTGGTGGGATAACTGCCCCGCCCTTGCTTACTGCGCTTTGCGGAGGGCTTGGGCGAATTGCTTCGAGGCGGCGGAGAGGAGCAGGAGGCTGTCGGCTTGGAAGCGGGCGGGGTCGGCGACGACTTTGTAGCGGCCGGGGGTGCCTTGGAGTTCGCCCACGAAGTCGGAGCCGGCGGTGAGGTTGGCGATGAGCTTGATGAGGCCGCCCAGCGTGTGCTCGGGAGTGAATACGCTCACATCGGCGCTGACCATGTGCAGGACGTTCTTCCCTTTGACATAGTTAAACACGAGGCCGTTTTTGCCTTCGAGATCGGTGAACTGGACCTTGAAGCGGTAGAAGAGGAGGGAGATTTTCCGTTCGCGGGCGGTACGGATGAGGGCGGAGGTCTCGCTGAGGGCGGCTTGCGCGCCGGTGCCGAAGAGGGGGCGGCCGCCGGCGGTGAACCAGCGATTCATGGAGCCGTTGCCCATGAAACCGGACATGAAGTTGTCTTTCACGTCTTCACCGATTTTGCCATCCTTGGCGATGCCCTTCCAGCGGGCGTCGGCGTCGATGGAGTCTTTGGGGAGGATTTCAAAACCTTGGGCCGCGAGGTCTTTTTCGACCATGGCTTGGAGTTCGGCGGTGATGGCTTGAAGGACAGAGTCGTCGACGGAAAGGCGGAGTTCCAGGCTCTTCGTGGTGATCTTGTCGCCGCCGGAGTGAGTCACGCGCGCCTGCGCGGCGGTCTCGAAAGCGACGGCGATGAGCGGCACGGCGACCTTGGTCGCCCCTTTGGCGTAGCTGCCCTGACCCATTTGCGGAGACGCCACGACTTCGGCGACGGAGCCATTAGCTTCGACCTGAATGGTCTTGGGACCGCCGAAGAGGGCCTTGGCGGCGAAGGCAGGAGTCGCGGACGTCAGGGCGAAGACAAGAGGGAGCGCGGCGAGAGTCGAGAGCGAGGGACGAAGGCGACGGTAAAGGTGCATGCCTCAGCGGGTGGGCGATGTCCGTGGAACTCAAATGGTAAGTCGCGGCGGGCTGTACGTGGTTGTGCGTAAGGGAATTTGTAACTGGACGGCCGACGGGCAGCGCTCAGCGCACGCTGGATTGGCTTCGGCGATTCCTGCGCCGGGCCCGGAGCAAGGGGAACAGGTTGAAAACCGACGCCGCCGGCCTGAGTGGTCAGAAGCGCATTGAGGTTACGCAGCGGGGAGGATAGGTGTTTTGGACGCGGCGAGAGCGGGTGAGGTAGAGATGCCAGACGGCACAGAAGGCGAGGGTGCGGAGGGCGCTAACGGCGGAGGTCTCGATGAGGGCGGCGCGGAGGGGCTTGGGGAAAGGAGAGACGTAGGGGAGGAAGGCGCTGACGAGGAAGACCACGAGGTAGGCGACGAGGAAGTTTTTCGCGGTGCGGGGCGCTTCCGGTTGGACGCGCCAGAGCTGGAGTCCGGCGCGGACGCTCAAGACGGCGAGGGCACCGAAGAGGCATTGCTGGGCGAGGACGGCCTGGGCGTAGGCGGGGTAGCGCGTTTGGAGGAGGGTCACGAGGTGGCCGAGCTCGAACACCCAGAAGAGAAGGGCGAGGGGATTGAGGATCGTGAGGACGACGCAGAGGAAGAGGAGCCAGCCGCGGACGCCGGTGAGTGGGGTGGAGGACATGGGGAGGTTGGAGCGGAGGGCGGCGTGCGATGCGGCGACGATGATGGAGGAAGGGGTTTATGATTTAGGAATTACGAATTACGAGCGGGGAGGTGGCCGGGGGGAGCGAGAACGAGTCCGCAGTGGCGTACGGCAATCGCGGGTGGGGACGGCGTGGTGGGTGAGCGCGCGGGGCAACGTGCGCGGAGTATTTTTTGCGTCCCGCAGGGGTGCTAAAGCGTAAGACGCATGTGCCAAACGCATTGCGCCTCATTCTCGTGCTCGGAGACCAGCTCGATGGTAAGTCGTCGGCCCTCGAAGGCATGGACCTGAAACGCGACGTGGTGTGGATGGCAGAGGTGAAGCACGAGGGGGACAAGGTGTGGAGCACGAAGGCGCGGGTGGCATATTTCTTGGCGGCGATGCGGCACTTTCGCGAGGCGCTGCAGGAGCGCGGATGGCGAGTGGACTACCGCGCGCTCGGCGGTGAGGGCGGGGAGACATTTGCCGAGCAGTTGCGTGCGGCCATTCGTCGGCATCGGCCGCAGGTGCTCGTGATGGTCGAGGCCGGGGAGTGGAGCGTAGCGCGGGAGATCGAGGCGGTGGCGGAGGAAATGGGCGTGCCGCTGGAAGTGCGGACGGATCGACACTTTATTTGTTCGCGGGAGCGCTTTCGGATTTACGCGGTCGGGCGCACGCAGTTTCGCATGGAGTACTTTTATCGCGAAATGCGCCGGGAAACGAGCGTGCTGATGGAGGAGGGCGAGCCGGTGGGCGGGCAGTGGAATTTCGATGCGGAGAACCGAGGCTCGTTTGGCAAGGACGGGCCGGGCCTGCGCGTGCCACCGCGACGCTTCGCGCCGGATGCCATCACGCAGGGCGTGATCAAGGACGTGGAGACGCATTTCGCGAAGCATCCGGGCTCGCTCGCGGAGTTTGACTGGCCTGTCACGGTGGAGGATGCGCGCGCGGCGCTCGCGGATTTCATTGAGCACCGGCTGGGGGAATTTGGTACTTATCAGGACGCGATGTGGACCGACGAGCCTTGGCTGTACCACTCACGACTGAGTGCGGCGATGAATGTGAAACTGCTCGATCCCCGCGAAGTGATCGCCGCGGCCGAGAAAGCCTATCGCGACGGGGCGGCGCCCCTCGCTGCGGTGGAAGGATTTATCCGGCAGATCCTCGGGTGGCGTGAGTATGTGCGCGGCATCTACTGGCACCTGATGCCGGACTACCTCGAGCGGAATGCGATGGGTGCGGAGCAGAAGTTGCCCGCCTTCTACTGGACCGGCGAGACGGACATGCGTTGCCTCCGGGACGCCATCGGGCAGACGCTGAGGCTCGGCTATGCGCATCACATTCAACGCCTCATGGTGACCGGACTTTTTGCGCTGCTGTACGGCGTGCATCCGCGTCGCGTGCACGAGTGGTATCTCGCCGTGTATGTCGATGCGGTGGAGTGGGTGGAGTTGCCAAACACCCTCGGGATGTCGCAGTACGGCGACGGCGGCGTGATGGCCAGCAAGCCGTACGTGGCCAGCGGCAAATATATCCAGCGCATGAGCAACTACTGCACGGGATGCCGCTACGATCCCGCCGAGAGTACGGGGCCACGCGCCTGCCCCTTCACCACCTTGTATTGGGACTACCTGCTGCGCCACGAGGATGTGCTGCGCAAAAATCAACGCATGAGCATGCAAGTGCGAAACCTTTCCCGCCTTTCCGATAGCACGCGCGAAACCATTCGCAGCCAAGCCGCGGCGCTGCGCACGTCACTCTCATGAAATCTCGTACTCCTGCCCAAAGTGTCGGCGGCCTGATCGGCTGGATCTTCGTCACTTTTCTCGCGCCGCTCGGCGCCATCTACGCGCCGCCGGGCGTATGGTATCAGGCGCTGAACAAGCCCACGTGGAATCCGCCGTCGTGGCTGTTCGCACCGGTCTGGACCTTCTTGTACGTGAGCATGGCCGTGGCGGCGTGGCTGGTGTGGAAACGCGGGAGCGAGCGACCCGCGCTGCGGTACTACTTGGTGCAACTCGCGCTCAATGCCTTATGGACGCCGGTGTTTTTCGGGGCGCATCAGCTCGGCTGGGGGCTGGTCGTGATCATCGCACTCTGGGCGGCGATCGTCCTTACGCTGCGGGAATTCTGGGCGGTGAGCCGGCCGGCCGCGTGGCTCTTGGTGCCGTATTTGGCCTGGGTGTCGTTTGCGACTTTTCTGAATTTTACCATTTTGAGACTCAACTCATGAACAACCCAAAGACTTGGTTTATCACCGGATGCTCGTCGGGGCTGGGTCGCGCGCTCGCCGAAGCCGCGCTCGCGGCGGGCGATCAGGTGTTTGCGACCGCGCGCGACGTCGGGAGCATCGCCGACCTTGCGCGGGAGGGAACGTGTCGCACGGCGGCGCTCGACGTCACAGACGCGGCGAATATTCGCGCGGTCGTCAGCGAGGCGGGCGCCTTTGACGTCCTCGTGAACAATGCCGGCTACGGCGTGCTCGGCGCAGTGGAGGAGTGCAGCGACGAGCAAATCCGTCGTAACATGGAGACGAATTTTTTCGGGCCCATGAATCTCATTCGCGCCGCCCTGCCGATGCTGCGCGCGCAACGCCAAGGCCACATCATCAATGTGAGCGCGGCGGCCTCGATCGCGAATTATCCGGGCTTCGGCGTCTATGGTGGATCGAAGGCGGCGCTGGAATTTCTCAGCGAGAGCTTGCGCCAGGAACTCGCCCCGCTGGGTATACGCGTGACGATCGTGGAGCCGGGGCCCTTTCGCACGGATTTCAGCACGCGCAGTATGGACAAGGTGCAGTCAACCATCGCCGACTACGACCGGACGGCGGGGCGTTTCGCGCGCCTGATCGATTCGATGAAGGGCAAACAACCCGGCGATCCCGCGCTGGCGGCCAAGGCGATTTTGGCCGTGGCCGCGGTGGAGACGCCGCCGCTGCGACTCGTACTCGGCAAGTACGCCAACGAGAAAGCTCGCCGCCGCGCGGCCGACCTCGAAAAGGAACGCGCAGCGTGGGAGCATCTCGGACTGCCCACGGAGTTCAGCCTGTGAACAAAAATCGCACTACCGGCGAACTGGACGATAGATACGCCGCGCCGAGGAAGTGTTGTCATGCAGCTCAGCGGCATTTTAGGGCCGCGAGCGGTGATTTATCGCTTTTCGAGTGGCGTTGAGTTGGAACAATCGCCCTCAATCGCGGATTATAGCTCCTAAACCCTCCTATGATCGAACTCGCCTACACTAGCAGCGCCAGCTGGCTTTTTTCGGGTGCCGACATCGAGGCTATCCTGCGAGTAAGCCGGGCCCACAACGCCGCTACGGGCATCACCGGCATCCTGCTCTATAAGTCAGGTTCTATTTTTCAGATTCTGGAGGGGGAGCCCGCGGCGGTCCACGCCCTATATGCGCGGATAATTGCCGACCGCCGGCATACCAATGTCACCCTCCTGTACGACCGCCCGTTAAAGGAGCGGTCCTTTCCTCGGTGGACGATGGGCTTCCAGGAATTGGATGATTTCAAAGCGGAAGGCGATGACGTGCACCGGTGGCTGGGTAATGAGTTGCATCCGGAAATCCGAGCCCAAGGTTCTTCGCGACGTTTGGTTGATCGTTTCGTCGCAAGCGTAAGGTGAGGAGTTCGCTGGCGGTGAAGTCACCGAGCGGGTTTCCGCGCGACTGGCCCAAAAGAAAACTCGCGTATTCACTAAGGGAATACGGGCGTGTTTTAGAATGTCGGGTGTCGGCTCGAATGGCGGTTAGGCGCTGAGCGGGTGCCTCAGGCCGCCGGATCGGTCGTGTTCGAAAAGCGATAGCCGATGCCGGATTCGGTTTTCAGAAAGCGGGGGCGGTCCGGGGTGGACTCGATTTTCTTGCGCAGGGTCGTCATCGCGACGCGGAGATAGTGCGTGTCGTGCTCGTGGCTCGGGCCCCAGACTTCGCGAAGGATTTGCCGGTGCGTGACGACTTTGCCGCGATTTTGGAGCAACTGGCGGAGGACCGCATACTCTTTCACGGTGAGGTGAACTTCGGCCCCGGCCTTGACGACGAGGCGCTTGGTGAAATCCACCTCGACGTCGCCGAAACGCTCCGTGCTGTTTGCCGGGGCGGGCTGGGTACGACGCAAGAGCGCCCGCATCCGGGCGAGCAGTTCGCCGCCGCCGAAGGGCTTGGTGAGGTAATCGTCGGCCCCGGCATCGAGCGCGGCGATCTTGTCGGACTCGTCGCCGCGGACGGAGAGAATCAACACGGGCAGCTTCGTCCATTCGCGCAGACGACGCAGCACGTCGAGGCCGCTGATATCGGGTAAGCCAAGATCGAGGACGATGGCATCGGGCTGACGGACGGCGGCTTCGTTTAGGCCGAGCGAACCGTTTTCCGCTTCCCGTACTTTGTAACCGGCCGACTCCAGCGTGAGGCGCAGCAGGCGACGGATCTGAACTTCATCGTCGATCACAAGGATATCGAGGGCGGGGGAATTCATTCTTCGCAAGGGACGGCGCTGTGCGCGGCGAGCGGCAGGTAGACGGTGAAGACGGCACCGCCGCCGGGGTTTTGACCCGCGACCACTTCTCCGCCCTGGGCGGAGACGAAACCACGGATGATCGAGAGGCCGAGGCCCAGCCCGCCGGCTTTGGCGGCGTCACCGCGCTGAAATTTTTTGAATAGCCGGTCGTCCAACTCCGCGGGCAAACCCGGGCCGCGATCAGCGACGGTAAAGAAAACCCGGCTCCGCGAAGCCTCGACGCCGGCGGCGAGGAAGACCGGCGTGCCGGCGGGAGTGTGGAGCGCGGCGTTGAGGAGGAGATTTGCGATGACTTGCTCCATGAGGGCGAAGTCGGCGCGGAAGAGCGGCATATCCGGCGGGAACGAGGCTTCGAAGGGATGTTCGGCGAGCGCGTCCTTGGTCCCGTCGAGGGCGGCGTTGACGAGGTCGCGGGCGTCGCACCAGTCGAGGCGGGGTTTGAGCGCGCCGGATTCGAGCCGGGTTTGATCGAGGAGATTGTTGACGAGGCGGTGCAGCCGCCGCGTGGCGATGCTCACCTCCTCCATGAGCCGCGTGCGGGTCTTTTCGTCGGCGGCGGGGAAGCTCTCGGCGGCGGAGTTCAGCACGGCGAGCGGCGTTTTTAATTCGTGCGAGACGCCGTCGAGGAGGGCGCGATGGAGCTTTTCCGATTCGGCCAACAATTTTTCCCGATCACCGGCTGATCGCAGTTGCTCACGCTCGATGACGAAGGCGAGCTGGGTGGCGAAGCTCTCGGCGAGGTCGCGCTGGGCGAGAGTGAGGACGGCCTCCGGCGCAACGCGAAGGATGAAGACGCCGAGCGTCTGGTCGTCGCGAATGAGCGGGACGTGGAAACCCTCGGAAGAGGGGAGGGTGTCGGTGAAGCGGCCGGCCTTTTTGCGGTTGCGCCACGCCCAATCGGCGACGCCGCGTTCCTTGTCGGAGACGGTAAGGGAGCCGGCGAAGTGGGCGGTGAGGAGTTTGCTGCCCTCGGGATCGAAGAGGAGCGCGGTCTGGGCCGAGAAGAGTTCGTCGGCCTGACGGAGCGCGGCGAACACGGCATCGTCGAGCGTACGGGCGGCGCTCAGGGCCTGGGTGAGGTGGAAAAGCGCGGTGGCGCGCTCTTCGCGCAGGCGCTCATTTCGTTCCGAGGCGCGGATGCGCGCGGTGAGCTGGCCGGCGATGAGCGCGACGACGAAGTAAGTCGCGAACATCATGCCGTCCTCGAACTTGGCGATGACGAAGGTGAAGAGCGGAGGGATGAAGAGAAAATTCCACACCACGGCGCTCACCACGCCGGCGGCGAAGACAGGGCCGCGCCCGACGCGGAGGCTCAGGGCGATCACGGCGAGTAGATAGAACAGCCCTACCGTGATGTAGCCGGAGAAAGGAACGATGAACCAACCGATGAGCGTGACGCCCGCGAGCACGGCGGCCACCTCGGCATACTCGCGACCGGGTGACATCGCTGCGGGTTGGAGATCGAGCCAGCTGCGCGCCAGCTCGGCGGAACGCTCGGCGGGCACAACGTAGATGTCGATGGGGCCGCTGAGGCGGAGCAAGCGGTGAACGAGACTGCCGCCGCTTGAGAGATCGAGCCACCGCGACTGGCGCGACTGACCCACGACGATCTGGGTGGCGTTGTTTTGGAGCGCGACGCGCACGAGGGCGGAGGCGACATCATCGTCGTGGGTGACGACGACCTCGGCGCCGAGCTCGCGCGCGAGGGTGAGATTGCGCTCCACGCGCCGCTGGGCATCGGCGTCGAGCGGCCGCGACCGCTCCACGCTGACGGCGATCCAAGCCGCGCCTTGCGAGGCGGCCATACGCCGCGTCCAACGCACGAGCTGCGTCGAGGAAGGACTGGGGCCGACGGCGACGAGCAGACGCTCGCCGGAGCGCCACACGGTTTTAACGGCGGCGGTGCCGCGCAGTTCGCGGAGGCGTTTATCGACGCGCTCGGCGACGAAGCGGAGGGCGAGCTCGCGCAGGGCGGTGAGATGGGCGTCCTTGAAAAATCCCTGTTCGGCGGCGGCGGCGCGCTCGCCGAGGTAGACCTTGCCCTCGCGGAGACGCTCGAGGAGGGCTTCCGGCGGGAGATCGATGAGCTCGATCTGGTCGGCCAGTTCGAACACGGAGTCGGGCAGCGTCTCGTGGATCGTCGCGCCGGTGATCTGGCGGACGGCATCGGCGCGGCTTTCGAGATGCTGGACGTTGAGCGTGGTGTAGACGTCGACCCCGGCGTCGAGCAGCTCGATCACGTCTTGATAACGCTTGGGGTGGCGGGAGCCCGGGGCGTTGGTGTGGGCGAATTCGTCGACGAGGACGAGCTTGGGCCGGCGGGCGAGGATCGCCTCCAGGTCCATCTCGCCGAGCCGCGTGCCGCGGTATTCGACTTGCAGGCGCGGGATGATTGGCAGGCCGGCGAGGCGCGCCTCGGTTTCGGCGCGCCCGTGCGTCTCGACGATTCCGACGACGAGATCGGTCCCCTCCTTGAGCTCCTGCTGCGCGGCGCGGAGCATGGCGTAGGTTTTTCCCACGCCCGGGCACATGCCGAAGAAGACCTTGAGCCGGCCCCGGCGCGACTGGACCTCCGACTTCTTCAAGGAAGCCAGCAGCGCATCCGGGTCGGGACGTTGATCGGACATCACGGGCGAAGATGCGCCGACTGGGGGCCGGGGCAAGCATCCCGCCGGGTCGGAAGGAGGATCATGGCGGGCATTGAACTGCGATTGGTTGGGATAGCGTTAAGACGCCGCGGCGCGCCGAGACTTATTTGGGTGAGTCGGCGCGCATCGGCCCCATGCGATTGCCGGAGGGCTCGGTGCTGCCGCAGGACGGATTGAACACGGCCAGGATCGCGACGGCGGTGACGAGGATGGCGAGAAGGACGGCGCTCCGCACCTCGCGGGAGGTGTAGGTTTTGGTCTCTCGCTCTTTGGTCGAGTTCACCGAGCGGAAGGCGCCGGGAGGGTGTCGAGCGCGCGGTTAAGGAGGAGGACATTGATGACCGGCTCGCCGAGGACACCGAGGTCGCGGCGCTCGAGAGCGGAATCGACGAGCGCCTGCACGTGCGAGACGGCCAGCGAACGCGCGCGGGCGACGCGGGCAGTTTGCAGACGGGCATTGGCGAGGCTGATGTGGGGATCGAGGCCGCTGGCGGAGGCCGTGACAGCGTCGGCGGGAACGGTGGCATCGGCAGCGAGACCGTTGGCGGTGCGGTAGGCGGCGACGGCGGACTTGATGTTGTCGGCCAGCTTCTGGCTGGTCGGCCCGAGGTTGGTGCCGGATGAACTCGACGCATCGTAGCCGGTGCCGGCGGCGGACGGGCGGGGCTGGAAATAGCGATCGGAGGTGAACGACTGGGCGAGCAGCGCGGAGCCGCGCACCGTGCCGTCTTGATCCACGATCAGGCTGCCATTGGCCTTAGCAGGAAACAGGGCCTGGCCGGCGCCCCAGACCACTACGGGATACGCGCCGCAGAGCAGCACGGCGAAGACCAGCGTAAGCAGGAGGGAGGTTTTGAGTTCAGAGAAGAGCGTTTTCATGGGAAGAATCAGACGAGGTGAACGGCGTTGATCAGGACATCGATGAGCTTAATGCCGACAAACGGGACGATGATGCCGCCGAAGCCGTAGATCAGGAGATTCCGGCGCAGCATGGCGGCGGCACCCATCGGGCGGTACGCGACGCCGCGCAGCGCGAGGGGAATGAGGCCGATGATGACGAGAGCATTGAAGATCACGGCGCTCAGGATCGCGCTCGACGGAGTGACCAGCCCCATGATGTTGAGCGGCGCAACGGCGGGAAATACGCCGACGAGCATGGCGGGGATGATGGCGAAGTATTTCGCGACGTCATTGGCGATGCTGAACGTGGTGAGGGACCCGCGCGTGATCAGCATCTGCTTACCGATCTCGACGATCTCGAGGAGCTTCGTGGGATTGCTGTCGAGGTCGACCATGTTGCCCGCTTCCTTGGCGGCTTGCGTGCCGGTGTTCATCGCGACGCCGACGTCGGCCTGCGCGAGGGCCGGGGCATCGTTGGTGCCGTCGCCCGTCATGGCGACGAGGTGACCCTTGGCCTGTTCCTCGCGGATGCGGGCGAGCTTCATCTCGGGCGTGGCCTGGGCGAGAAAATCATCGACGCCCGCCTCGGCGGCGATGGCGGCGGCGGTCAGGGGATTGTCGCCGGTGATCATCACGGTGCGGATGCCCATCGCGCGGAGCTGAGCGAAGCGCTCCTTGATGCCGCCTTTAACGACGTCCTTGAGGTGGATGACACCGAGGACGAAGCGGCCATCGGCGACGACGAGAGGCGTGCCGCCGCTGCGGGAGATGGCATCGACCGACTCAGACACGGCGGCGGGATAGACGCCGCCTTGGGATTCGACCCACGCCTTCACATTGGCGGCGGCACCCTTGCGGATGGAGCGGCTGCGAGCGGAGTAGGTGGTGGTGCCAACGGTCGGGTCGGCATCGAGGTCGACGCCGCTCATGCGCGTCTGGGCCGTGAAGGGGATGAACGTGGCGTGCGCCGCCGCCATGTCGCGGCCACGGATGTTAAACTTTTCCTTGGCGAGGACGACGATACTGCGGCCCTCGGGCGTTTCGTCGGCGAGGGAGGCGAGCTGCGCGGCATCGGCGAGGCGCTCGCGCGGGATGCCGGGCGCGGGGACGAAGTCGCTGGCCTGGCGATTGCCGAGGGTGATGGTGCCCGTTTTATCGAGCAGCAGCACATCGATGTCGCCGGCGGCCTCGACCGCGCGACCGGAGGTGGCGAGGACATTGCGCTGCAAGAGGCGATCCATGCCGGCGATGCCGATGGCGCTGAGCAAGCCGCCGATGGTCGTGGGAATGAGGCAGACGAGGAGCGCGATGAGCGTGGTGATGGAGAAGGCGACGTTGGCGTAGGTGCCGAACGGCTTGAGCGTGATAATAACGAGGAGGAAGATAATCGTCAGCGAGGAGAGGAGAATCGTGAGCGCGATTTCATTGGGCGTCTTCTGGCGGCTCGCGCCCTCGACCATCGCGATCATCCGGTCGATGAAGGTATTGCCCGGCTCGGAGGTGATCCGGATGACGACGCGGTCGCTGAGCACGCGGGTGCCGCCGGTGACGGCGCTGCGATCGCCACCGCTCTCGCGCACGACGGGGGCGGATTCGCCGGTGATGGCGGACTCATCGACCGATGCGATGCCCTCGACGATGTCGCCATCGGCGGGGATGATGTCGCCCGTTTCGCAGACGACGAGGTCGTCTTTGCGAAGATCGGTCGCGGAGACCTTTTCCTCGCGGCCGTCGCGCAGACGGCGACCGAAAGTTTGCGTGCGGGCCCGCTTGAGGGTGTCGGCCTGGGCCTTGCCCCGGCCCTCGGCGACGGCTTCGGCGAAATTCGCGAAGAGCACGGTGAATAACAACCACAACGCGATCTGCAGCACGTAGCCAAACGGCTCCGCGGAGGTGAAGAGCTGCTGGAACGTGAGCAAGGCGCCGATCAAGGTGACGAACATCACCGGATTCTTGAGCTGCGTGCGCGGGTCGAGCTTCTTGAAGGAATCGACCACGGCCTGCTGCATGATGCGGCGATCGAAAAGGGAAACGGCTTTGGTGCTCATAACGGGAGAGGAGAAAAGAGTTCGAACGGGAGAGTGGGCAGGTGGCTCAGAACAGCGTGCCGGAACCCATAAGGAAGTGCTCGACGATGGGACCGATCGCCAAGGCGGGCAGGAAAGTGAGCGCGCCGACCAGCACGACCGTGCCGACGAGCAACGCGACGAAGGTAAAGCCCTCGACCTTGAAAGTGCCGGCACTGGCGGGGACGAGCTTCTTGCCGGCGAGGCTACCGGCGAGGGCGAGGATAGGGACGATCATCAAGAAGCGGCCGATGAGCATTGCGGCGCCGAGCGCGCTATTGTAGTGCGGGTCGCCGTTGGAGGGATTGGCGGTGAGGCCGGCGAAGGCGGAGCCATTGTTACCCACGGCGGAGCTAAAGGCGTAGAGAATCTCGCTGAAACCGTGCGGCCCGGCATTGTTGAGGCCCGCCTGGCCCCAAGCCGTGACGCTCGCCCACGCCGTGAGGCCGAGCGTGGCGGCGGACGTAACGATCAAAACGAGCATTACGAGCTTCACATCGTAGGCCTGAATTTTTTTACCGAGGTATTCCGGGGTGCGGCCGACCATCAGGCCGGCGATGAAGACGGCGAGGACGACGAAGATCAGCATGCCGTAGAGCCCGGCGCCGACACCGCCGAAGATCACCTCACCGGTCTGCATGTTGAAGAGCGGCACGAGACCACCGATCGGCGTAAACGAATCGTGCATCGCATTGACGGCACCGCAGGAGGCATCCGTCGTGATGGTGGCGAAGAGCGCGGAATTGAAGATGCCGAAGCGTGTTTCCTTGCCCTCCATGTTGCCGTCGGCTGCGGCGACGCCGAGCTTCTGGTGGATGGGATTGCCGCTGGCTTCGGCCTGCCAAGCGACCAGCGCACCGGCGACAAACAGGGTGAACATGGCGGCCCAGACGGCCCAGCCGTGGCGCTGGTTTTTCACCATGCGACCGAGCCAGTAAGTGAGCGCGCTCGGAATCGCGAAGATCGCGAGCATCTGTAAAAAGTTGGAGAGCGCCGTCGGATTTTCGAACGGGTGGGCGGCGTTGGCATTGGCATAGCCGCCGCCATTCGTGCCGAGCATTTTGATCGCGACCTGCGAAGCCATCGGCCCCTGCACGATGGTTTGAATGTCCACCTTCTGGTCCACGAGGACGGGCTGGTCGATCAGCACGGGCTTGCCGGCGGCATCGACGACCGGGCGACCCTGGTCGTCGACCTTTGGGACGGACGTCGTGACGGCGGTGCCCTTGTCGTCGGTCTGGGGGACCTGAATCGTGTAGGGCTCCATCGTCTTGGCGACGGTGTAGGGCTTGAAATTTTGAATCATGCCCTGGGAGACGAGAACGAGGGCGAAGACAAGGCTGAGCGGCGCGAGGACGTAGTAAGTGACGCGCACGATATCGGCCCAGAAGTTACCGATCGTTTGCGACGAATGCCGCGCGAGGCCGCGGACCAAGGCGGCGGCGATGGCGATGCCTGCTGCGGCCGACGTGAAATTATGGATCGTCAGCCCGACCATCTGGGAGAAGTACGACATCGTCGATTCACCGCTGTAGCTCTGCCAGTTGGTATTGGTCGCGAAGCTGACCGCGGTGTTGAACGCGAGCGCGGGAGAGAGGCCGGTGAACCCCTGAGGATTCAACGGTAGATGATCCTGAAAACGCAGAATGAAATACGTGAAGAGCAACCCCACGGCGCTGAAAACCAGCAATGAGAACGTGTAGCCCAGCCAGCCCTGCTCCCGCGAAGGATCGATGCCGCAGACGCGATAGGTGAGGCGCTCGAACGGTTTCACGAGGCGGTCGAGCCACGTCTTGCCGCCGACATCGAGCACCTGCACGAGGTAGAGCCCGAGCGGCTTGGTGACGAGAAGGAGCGCCACGATATAGAGCGCGAATTGGAGCCAGGCGTTGGGAGAATTCATGGACGGGACGAAAAACGGTGGGAACGACGGGAAGACGGCACGCGGGGCGGGCTAGAATTTTTCGGGTCGCAGCACGGCGACGACGAGGTACACGAGGAGGGCGACGGCGAGCAGGCCGATGAGGAGGTTTTCCATGGCAGTGGCAGAGCGGGACGAGGACGGGAGGGCGGACGAAGACGGGAGGAGGCGAACAGAGGACGAACAACGAGCGGGAGCGCCCGGGTCAGCGGAGCTTTTCACACGCGGCGGCGTAGATGGCGCTGAGCGCGAAGAACAGCAGCGCGGCGCCGACGAAGAGGAGATCGCTCATAGCGAAACCTCCGGGTGGATGGAGTGCGGGCGGAGGCGCCGGCAGTCGCAGTGGGTAGTCGAGTTCATGGCTCAAGCATACCCCCGCGGGGCCGTCCCGCCTAATTAAGGGGAGGCCCAAAAGCATTAAGAAAACATTAAATCGGGTGGGGCCGGGGGTGGGGCAGCACCGCACCTTGAGACGGACACGGGTTGTCAGAATGACATGACGCTCGAACGAGGATGGGGGCGGGTGAGAGGGGAGCGGGAGGTTCAATGCCATAACGGGCGGCGGATCTGCGACCAATCAGCCGTATCATTACTAGGTGCGCATGGATTGACGGCTTTACAGGTGAATCTACACGCTACGCCCCTCTCCCATGAGTTTATTAAACTGGTTTAAAGCAAAGAAGCAGCCGGATGCTCTGGCGGTCGTGTATGGCAAATATATCGGCGGAAAAATCCGGCCAGAGCTCGAACCTGGCGAGGTGCAGACTTATCATTTCTCGCCGATCGAGGGCGAGGAGGAGCATATTTACATCACTCGCGGAATGAGTGCGCGACCGCAGCCGGACCCCGGCGACGACTACGTGCATGCTGAACTGATTTTGTATTCCGCCCAGGCCAATGAGCTTTGCTGGGACTTAGTGCATAAGCTGTCGGGCTATCCGTGGGACACAGGCTCCGCGTTTCTCGGAGAGGACTTGCTGCCATTGGGTTCACGGGCGGAACGTGTGTTAGGCTCGGATCGTTTTGGCGGCCTGCTGATCAATCCATCCGTGAGAATGATCCACAAAGATTTGGTGACGGCGATGCGCGCGATGACGCCGCCCGTGAGCCCGCTGAACATCATCCCATTGCTGACGGATGAATTCGAATACGCGACGGAGCACGGCGTGCAGGCGCTGATGGCGCGCAATAGTAAGTCGAAGGGAGAGATATCGCTGTTTGACCCCGCGCGGACATCGGTGCTCGCGGATACGGCGGAGTAGGGAAGCCGGCCGCCGCTACGAGATACGTGAACGAAACGTGGTCCACTCGCTGGCGCTCGCGGCTACGGATGATATAAAAAAAGGCGGCCCTAGTGGGCCGCCTTTTTGAGAGGGGACGAGGAAGCTTCAGCGATACTCTTCGCCGGTGATGGCGTTGATGATCTTGAAGTTTTCGACGTGGTAGTTGAGGTCGGCGCGGAATGCTAGTTTCACGTTGAAGAGCTTTTCCATGCGGACGAGGAGGTCGGCGTCTTCGCTGCGCAGGCGTTCCAGAATGCTCGGATGCACGAGGACGCGGAGGGAGTATTCCTTGCCATCGTTGCGGAGCTGGAGGCGGCGCACGACGGAGCTGAGCTTGCGCTGGAGCTCGACGGAGACAGTGGTGGCGCTCTTGACGATGCCACGACCGCGGCAGTACGGGCAGTCGGTGTAGAGATTGGCCGAGAGCGACTCCTGCTGGCGCTGGCGGGTCATCTGCATGATGCCGAGCGAGGAGATGGGGAGGATGTGGTTCTTCGCTTTGTCGGAGGACATCAGCTCGACCATCTTTTCGTAGACGGCATTGCGGTGACGGCGCTCCTTCATGTCGATGAAGTCCATGATGATTAGGCCACCGAGATTCCGGAGGCGGATCTGGCGGGCGATCTCGGCGGCGGCCTCGAGATTGACGGCGTAGATGACGTTTTTCTCGTCGCCGCCGCGGTTCTTGTGGGAGCCGGTGTTGACGTCGATGGCGATGAGGGCCTCGGTCTCGTCGATGATGATTTCGCCGCCGGAGGGGAGGGGGACCTTGCGCTGGCCGGTCTGCTCGATCTGGCGCTCGATGTTGAAGCGTTCGAAGATCGGGATGGAGTCTTTGTAGAACGCGATTTTGCCGGCGGAGCGCTTGGAGATCTGGGCCACGAGCGCCTGGGTGCGCGTGTGGTCTTCCTTGCTGTCGATGAGGACGCGGTCCACTTCCTCGGTGAGGAAATCGCGGACGGTGCGCTCAACGAGGTCGGGCTCCTGATAAAGGCAGGCGGGAGCACGATCGGATTGCATCTTGGCCTGAATGTCGGACCAAGTTTTCAAGAGCAGGTGGAGGTCGCGGACGAAGTAACGAGATTTTTTGCCTTCTCCCGCGGTACGAACGATGACGCCCACGCCTTCCGGGATCGTGAGCTCATTGATGAGCTGCTTGAGGCGCTTGCGCTCGGCGGGATCCTCGATCTTGCGGGAGATGCCGCAGCCATCGGAGAACGGCGTGAGGATGAGGTAGCGGCCCGGGATGGAGAGATTGGTCGTGGTGCGCGGGCCCTTGGTGCCGATGGGGCCCTTGGTGACTTGGATCACGATCTCCGAGCCCGGGGGGTACATCGAAGGGATGTCCTTGACGGTGGGATCGGCGGGACGCGGCGGGGCGTTCTTCTTCTTGTTGACGCGGACGACTTCCACGGAGGAGTCGGCGGCGGCGGGGAGCATGTCCCAGTAGTGGAGAAAGGCGTTCTTGGTGTAACCGATGTCGACGAAGGCGGCCTTCAGACCTGGATCGAGGTTCTTGATCTTACCCTTGTAGATGCCGCCGACCATGCGGTTGTCGGACTCGCGCTCGATCTCGAATTTCTCGAGACGGCCGTCGACAAGGAGCGCGACGCGCTTCTCGAGGGGCTCGGAATTGATGATGAGCTCGCGGTAGGAAGTCTTTTCCTTTTGGAAAACGGCGAGGATCTTCTGGAGGAGGGGGCGCTGTTTGGAGCGTTCCTGGGCGCCGGCTTTGAGCTCGGCGGCGTCGACGGGGCCGGCCTCAGATTGGGGCGGGGGATTGACGAGTTCCTCGTCGTACTTGGCGGCGACGTCCTGGGGGGCATCGGAGTTGGATTGCGATTGATCGCTCATGGGTCGTGTCCTGTGGGTTGAACACGGCGGCACCCGGTGCGGCAGTCGCGGCGCAGGAAATCCCGGCAGAGCGGTCGGTGACGCGAAGAAGAGATTTCATGAGAAATCCTTCCTGAAGCGCCAGACGCTCTGGACCAGTCCTTGCAGCAAGCAGCAACTAAGCACAAAGGAGCCACCGTAGCTGATGAAGGGAAGTGGTATGCCCGTAATGGGCACCAGCCCGATGGTCATGGCGATGTTCACAAACACATGCACGGCGAACAACACCGTGACGCCGATGGCGAGCAGGGTGCCGAAGCGGTCCCGGGCGGAACCAGCGATGCGTATGCCGTTGAACAAAACCAAACCAAAAAGGCCGAGAACCGTGAGGCTTCCCAGAAAACCTTTTTCCTCCGCGATAACCGCGAAGATAAAATCATTATGCGCGACCTTGGAGGGCAGGTAGCCCAGTTGCGCCTGCGTGCCCTCGGTCCAGCCCTTGCCGGAGAGGCCGCCGGAACCGACGGAAATCAGCGACTGGCGGCGATTCCAACCGACGCCATTGGGGTCGATCATCTCGGGCCAAACGAAGCCGACGATGCGGTTGCGCTGATAGTCGCGAAAGGGGAGAAAGGACCCGGAGACATTGGGGTCCTCGTGCTTGTAGTTGAGCTCGTGTGATTCGATAAAGTTCTTATAATGAACGGTATCGGCGGCGACGAGGGCCAGCACGAGCACAAACGCCCCCAAAGCTCCCGCGAAGAAACGCATGGAGAGCTTGGAGACGTAAAGCATGGAGAACACCATCGGGGGCAGGACAATCGCCGATTTGAGGTCGGGCTGTTTCAGGATAAGCAGCATCGGTGCACCCACGGCAAGGGCCAATTTCCCCAGCGTCCCCAGGGATTGGCTGACGGTGCCGATTTTGGCGTGGATCAAAATGGTCGCGGTGATGAGCAGCACGCCGATCTTGGCGGTCTCGGAGGGTTGGTAGGAAAAGAATCCGAGATCGATCCAGCGGTGGGCGCCCCACTTAAGGTTTTGGCCGTTATTGATAAACAGCACGGCGACCAGCGGGATGAGGCTGGCGGCATAGAGCCAGTGGGCGACGCTCAGCCAGAAGCGGTAATCGATCAGCGAAACCGCCAGGTAGATGACGGTGCCGAGACAGAGAAAAATAAGCTGTTTCCGCCAATCGCCGTCATGCGTAACAATTGCGCGGAATAGATAAACGCCAGCCCGATCGTGCCTAAGCCGACGAGGGCAAAGGGGGTGACGAGGTCCCACTTCGTGCGCGTCGTCGGCTTGAAGACGCTGAGGAGATCGAGGGGGGAGGAGAGGTTCACGAGACGGGCGGGCGGCCCAAGCAGACGGGCGCAGGTAGGAAACAGGAGAGTGTCGGCGGGCCGAAGGTGGCGGGCAAGTATGGAAGCAGGGCCGGTGTGCGAAATGCAGGGGCGGGCGAATTACGGTTTAGGAATTACGAATTACGATTGATGGAGTAGGCGGGGATGGGGGTGGGAGCGGACGCGGGGGTGAAGGTGGGAGTTTCGGGGGCAGCGGCTTGTTCCTCGATTTGCGGCGAAGCGAGCAGGTCGTTGGTGCTGGCGTTGGCGAGACCGAGGGCGCTCCAGAAGAGCACCGCACCCATGGGCCCCTCCAGTACCACGCCGAAGCAGGCGCTCGTGAGGATCACCCAAGCGATACTCCACCAGCCGAGTGGGGCGAGCGCGGCATCGTCGATGCGGACGCGCCGGGCGAGGCGGAGGGTGTTATACGACATCAAGCCGACCAAGACGAGAAAAGCCGCGATTCCCACCAGTCCCATGCGGCCGGCCACGGTCATTATAATACTGTGCGGGCTGCGCGTGGTAAACTCGTCGCCGAGGTCGAGTTCGTAGGTGCGGAGAAAACGCGCGCTGAGGTCGGCGCCAAAGCCCAGGCCAAACAGCGGCGACACCTCGCGCGTCTCGTCCGCGACCGCGCGCCACCACGCGAGGCGGAACCGGTTGTTGTCTCCCACGTACCGGCGGTCCTCGGTCGAGTAGCGTCCCGTGCCGGTGAAATCGGCCATCGACGCGACGTGCTCGTAGAGCGTGTAGAGGCGACTATCGGTAAACGGGCGGTCCTGAAATATCGCCACGAGCGCGAGCGCCGCGACGCCCAGCGGAGCGGCAAGGGCTTGAAACTTGAACGGCAGCCAACGCCGCGCCGCGATCCACCAACCCGACGTCACGATGAGGCCGACGATCGCCGCGCGGGAAGAGCTAATCGAAAACGCCACGCCATACGCCGCTAGCGCCAGCCCGCCGCGCCACACCAGCGGCCACGACGGCACCGTCAGCAGAAAGAAAAAGCCCGCGAGCAAATTGGCCGCGACGAGATCCTCTTTATAAAAGATGAGCGGCGCACCGCGGAACTGGAGCGTCTGCAAAAAGAAATCCGGAAACTGCGCGACGAGCAGATACGCCAACGGCAGCACCGCGAGCGCCCCCAGCACGACCCTGCGTAGCAGCCGCGCCGAGGGCTCGTGCCGCGCGAGGGCTTGGGCAATAAAGAAAAACACCGCGTAGTAAATCGTCGCGAAATCGCGCACTGCCACGAAGCCGTACGTGCGAAAATCCGGCCAGAGCCGCGCCGCCCCGATCGCCATCCACGCGAGGATCGCGATATTCAGCGCATCGCGCGTGACGAGCGCGGCCTGCCTTCGCGCCATGCGATACACGCCCGCGACCACCCCGATGCCCAGCGCCGCCTCCGCCGGCAGCAGCGGCAACTGCGGCGTGAGTTGCAACTGCGCGAATCCGCGGCTCCCCAATATATAGCCCGCGAGCACGCCCGCCAGCACCCACGCCTCGGGTCGCGGACCGCCCAGCCGCAGCAGAAACAACCAGCCAGCGCCAACGGCCAGCATGGCCGCCCACAAATATGCCTCCTGCGCGACCCCAAACGCCACGACCACGCCGGCGAGCGCGCCGAGCGCGACGATCAGCCAGAAGCGCAGCCGTGGATGCATGAGGCCGACTCCAAGGAGGCCGCCTGAATTTGCAACCGGACACTGCGGCGAGTTGTTCGCAACGAGCGTGGCGGCGGCCGAAATCAAGCCGTGGTAACCAAAACGGCGGCCGGCGTGCGCGGGTAGCCGCGAGCAACCGTGTCAGGAAGCTAGCAAAAAGTGAGGGTCTTTGAGCAAAAGATTGAGGACCTCGATGAGCCGACGGGCGATGGCGATGAGAGCAACCTTGGCCGGTTTACCACGGGCGCGAAGGCGGGCATAAACCGGGTGGAGCACGGGGTTGTGGCGACTCGCGCTGAGCGCCGCCATGTAAAGCACGCGGCGCAGGGTGGAGCGACCGTGCTGGATGTGACGAGGGCCCTTGCGAGTACCACTGTCGTCACAGTAAGGGGCTAGGCCGCAAAGCGCCGCGGCCTGACCAGGCTCGAGCTGACCGAGCTCGGGCAGATCCGCCCAGACGGTCCAGGCGGTGACCTTGCCGACGCCCTTGATCTGACGCAGACGGGCGATGTCGCGGCAGGTCGGGGTGTCCGCCTTAATCAAGGCTTCCATCTGGCGTTCGAGGGTTTTGAGTTGCTCGGCCAAGACCAGCAGCCGGGCCTCGGACAGCTCGCGCAGCACCGGTTCCTTCGGCAGGTGCTCCCGGTAGTTCTGCTCCAGCAACTGCACCGCCAGCACATGCTCGCGGGCGCGCAGCAGGCCGCGCAAGCGCTGCCGCACCGCATTGGGTGGCACACTGGCGCAAGGCCGCCGCTCCGTGCCAAACGCACTTAGGAGCGCGCAGTCCAGGCGGTCCGTCTTGGCGAGTTGGCCGCGGCTTTGCGCATACGCTCGCACCCGCCGCGGCATGACCGCGCTGATCTTGCGGCCCGTTTGCCAGGCCGCGCGCAGCAACGGCTGCTCGTAGCCGCCGCTCGCCTCACACACCAGATGCAGGTCCGCTGGCAGCGTGGCCAGCCACCCGCCAATCGCGGCCTCCTCGTTTTCGATCGGCCGCTTGAGGCCATCCACATCCAAGTGATGCTTGGACACATCCACCCCGCAGTATATCGTTTTGTTCATTGGCAGTCGCTCCAGCTTGTCAGTCGCGCTCTTGGCGCCATCAACCGTTCGAGTTGCTGCCAGTGAGTTCGCCGGGGTCTTGCTCGCAGACGGGCTCCACGGCCCAAGCGTGAGCTCGACCTCTCGGCGAACCGTGGGCGGCGGTTGCAACCCGCCGCCCACTTCACTGGCCAAGCCCACTTCACTATGGTTCCGTGGGCTTGGCCAGCGAACCTACAAGCGTGAGCGAGTGGTCAGGCGTTACGCTCCACCCCGGCCTGTGCTCGTGCAAAACGTCCCACCAAACCTCCCGGTTTACTTGCACTTTAGATCCCCCCTCGAACTTGTTCGCGGCGCCGTGGTCCGGTTCCCGCCACTCCACCCGACGCGCGAGGAATGATTGTGCTTTGCCGCAGCGGACGCACATTGGCCCGCCATGAGCGTGAAGGTCGCGTGGCTGCCGGCGCATCCGGCGGATGGGAGCGAAAGCATGCTGCGCTACTGGCAGGCGCTGCGTCGCTGGGCGCGCCCGGGCGATGGCTCGCTTGAGATCGTCGAGGCTTTCGGCCCGCCGCCCCCGCGAGCCGCGCGCGCCGGAGGGCTGCGCCGCGCGTGGTGCAAACGCGTGTGGTATCCCTCGCGCGTGCGACGCTTGGGGCGTGCAGCCAACAAGGGCGAAGTGTTCCACCTCCTCGACCATGGCTTCGCGCACCTGCTGCCGCATTTACCCGCCGACGCGAAGATCGTCGCCACCGTCCACGACCTCGCGCCGCTCGAAGCTGACGAAGGTCTCTCGCCCGCGCAGGTGCGGCGCTTTGCCGCTTCGCTCACGCAGCTCGCGCGCGCCTCGCGCGTGGTGGTGCCCTCGCACTTCACTGCGCGACAAGTCGTGGAGCGATTGCGTCTGCCGGCGGAGCGCGTGGTCGTGCTGCCGATGGGCGTGGACCTGGAGCAATTTCAGCCCGTCGCCCCCGTCCGTCCCGGCCCCTACGTGCTGAGCGTGGGCAGTTGCGCACCGCGAAAAAATCTCGCGGTACTGCCCGCGCTGATGCGGGCGGTCGCCGCCTCGGTGCTGGGCGTCACCTTGGTGCGCGTGGGCGAGCCGCTCCCAGCGCCGTTGCGCGCGGAGCTTTCCGCTGCGCTTTCCGGTCGCGTGGTCGAGCTCGGCTGGATCGACGCGCCTACGCTGGCCGCCTGCTACTCCGGCGCGCTCGCGTTGGTGCAGCCGTCGCGACTCGAAGGCTTCGGCCTGCCGGTACTGGAAGCGATGGCCTGCGGTTGCCCCGTGGTGAGCAGCCGCTCGTCGAGCCTGCCCGAAGTGGGCGGCGGCGTGGCCCTTTACTTTGACGCCGACGCTCCGCTTGAGGGCGCAGCCCGCCTCTGCGAAATCGCCGCGCCCACCGCCTTCCGCCGCGACGTAGTCGCGCGGGGCCTCGCGCGCGCGCAACTGTTCTCGTGGGCCGCGCACGCCACTGCGTTGCAGGCTCTTTATCGCGACGTCGCCAAGGGCTGAGCGTCAGCCCGGCGGCCGGTGTCGCTGTTCGTGCTGCCACGCGGGCGATTTTGCCCCGCGCCAGCGCCGCAGCGTGGAGAGTGGCACGAGAGCGCGAAGCAGCGTGATGAGGGCGAGCTTGGCGAGTTGCGCGCCGCAGTACGCGAGGCCGGCGAGGTGCCAGTGCCGTCCGTGGAAGCGGAGTTGCGCCCGCCAGCTCAGGTGAGAGCCGCGTCGGCCGAGTTGCCGCCAGCGCTCAGTCATCGAGATATCGCTGAGCAGCCACGAGCGGTAGTTCGCCGTGAGGTTGGCCTGACCGAGCGCCCGCGCCCGGCCCACGAGCTTCACAGGAATGCCCGCCCGGCTCGCGCGCAGCGTGTAGTCCGAATCGGCCAGCACCTGCGGCAAACCGTGCTCATCCGGATAACCGATTTGCCCCACCACTGTTGCGGGCAGGCACACGAGATTCCCATTCAGGGCGTCGCATGCCACGGTCGCCTCGCCCGGAGCGAGGTTGGCGCCGAGGTGCCAAGCGCCGCGCCGTTGCCCGCTATAGGCGGGGGTGGTTTCGCCGGGGAGAAAACACACACCACCGGCAATCGCGCCCGTGGCTTTGCTCTCGGCGAGGAGGGCTTCGAGCGCGCCGGGCTCGGGCAGCGTGTCGTCATTAAGCCAAACGATGAACTCTGCGCCGCGCTGCATCGCCTCACGCATGCCGCGCACGATGCCGCCCGTCCACCAGAGATTGCCGTCGCCGTGGAGGATGATCGTATCCGGAAACTCACTACTCACCGCCTCGCTCGTGCCGTCGGTCGAGCCATCGTCCACCACGATGATGCGCGCCCACGTGGATACTCCTTGCGCATACAGGTGGCGCAGGCCGGCGAGCGTGGTCTCGCGGCGGTTGTGCACCGGGATCACGATCCAGACTGTCCTTGGTTCACTCGGCGCGGGCGGTGTCATGCGATGCGCCTCAGCGCGTTCGGCCGCCGGCGATGGCCCGCCGATAAATTTCGAGATAAAGGGGCACCTGTGACGGCAAATCCGCCGACTCCACGGCCGCACGTCGCGCCGCCGCGCGCACGGTGGGATCGCCGCGCACTTCCGCCGCCCAGCGCAACCCGTCGGCAAGTTGCTCCGAGGAGAAGGCCGCGGCGAGAAAACCGTTTTCGCGGTGTCGGACGAGGTCGGCGGTCACCCCAACCGGAAATCCGACGACCGGCGTGCCGCACGCGAGCGCTTCCACGGTCGTCTGGGGTCCGGCGTCGGCGCGCGATGGGATCAGCGCCACATCCGCGGCGGAAAATGCGAGCGCCACGCTGAGCTCATCGCCCAGGCGACCGAGGTGGTGGAGCGGAATTTTTCCCACGCGCTCCGGCGCGCCGTGGGGCCAGTCGCCAAAGGTGCAAAGCGTGATGTCCGTTGCCCCGCCACTCGCGCTCAGGCGGGCAAGCGCGGCTTCCGCCAGATCGAAGCCCTTGCGCTGCTCGCCGGGCTGGATCGCGCCAAACATCACGATCATTCCCTCCGGCTTGAGGCCGAGCAGTGACCGCGCCTGCGCCGCCGGGATCGGGCGAAATATCCGCGTATCGACTCCGGTCGGAATGATCGTGCAGGTGCGTTGGGCAAACAGCGCCGAGGCCCGCGACCGCTCGGCCAGCCAGCGGCTGGGGGCGACCACTTCAAGCGACACTCCCGCCCAAGCCCGCTGCTTGGCCGCCAAGGTGCGCGCGCTCACATCGCCGGCGCTGGAGGAAGCGAGGGCCGGACAATTGCCGCACCCTTGTTGATAGCGGGTGCATTCGCCGGTGTAGTGGCAGCCGCCGGTAAAGGGCCACTCGTCGCACATATTCCACACGAGCGGCGCGCCCAGGTGGCGCAGATGCCGGATGGGCAGCAGTCCTTGGTTGACCCAATGCAGGTGGACGACGCTGGGCTGGAGCGCCGCGATCGCGCGGGCCGCGCCATTGGGCGCCCAGTTCAGCGAAAAGATCTCGGCGGGGCGGCGCGGGTAAAAGCGCAGCGGCAGCTGATCCAGGTTTTCGTGGACGCGGCGGCGAAGCGTGGACCCGCGAAGGGGAAAAATTTCCGTGACGGTGGGATCGGCGCTATATTTTTGCCCGACGAGGAATCGTGAATCCACCCCGGCCTCGACCAGCGCCCGGTGAACCCGATAGGCCGCGCGCGCCGCGCCGCCGCCGAGATCGGACGCAGAAACATGGACGATGCGCATCATCGCGAGGAGCCGGTGGTCAGCGGAGCGGCGGCGACGGCCGCCTGCCCGAGTTGACGGCGCAGGTCGAAATACGCGCAGGGCAAGTTGAGCAACAGCATGGCGAGGGCGAGCGGGGCGACGACGTGGTCCACGCTCCAGTGTTGAGCGGCCCAGGCCATCCCCGCCAGACTGATCACCGCACAAACCGGGCCGTAGATCGTCTGCCCGCGCATGCGGCCGAGGCCGTTGAGGCAGATCGTGAGCGGCTGCGTCAGGGCCTGCGCCGCCTGCGCCACGATCATCCAGCACCACAGGCCGGTCGCAATGGAGGGCGTGGCGGCCCCCGTCCACCACCGCAAAAAGAGCGGCCCCCACACCAGCGCGGACACGACCGGCACCAAACATCCTGCGATGCTGCCCCACACCGAGAGCCGCAGCGCGCGCCTGACCCAACCGATGTCGCCCCGGCTGGCCGCATCCGTGTAAGCCGGCCACAGCGGCTCGAGCAGCCAGCTCTGCGGCTGCGCGATCATATTCAAGAGCCGCTGCACGAGATTATACGGGGTGACGGCCGCCGCGCCAAATGCCGATGCGAGGATGAACGAGGGCAGATTCGCGCGCAGCGTCGCGCTGAGCTGCGGGACAAAAAAGGGCAGGCCTTCGCGAATCCAAGCGATGCCTGAGCGCGGGTGAGCCGCGTGGGGTCGCGCCGCCTCACGCGGCAGTCGCCGCCAGAGTGCCGCAAGCAGAGCGAGGTTGGCGACCAATGGAAGCACCACCGTGCCGACGAGAAAAATAATCGGCGGTGTGCCGGGTGTCGCACACCACGCGGTGAAACCGAGCGTGAGCACGCTCACCCCGGCTTGCACGGCCCCGATCAGCCAGTTTTTTTGCAGCCCGCTCGCCACGCGCAGCCCGAGGTTGGCCGGCAGGCTGAGACAACCGAGCGCGACCAGCCACGGAAGGTAACGGGTGACGCCCGCGCGTAACGCGGGGTCGTCCACCCCGAAGACCGTCGTCCATAATTTGCCTCCGGCCGCGAGCGCGAGCAGAGCCAGCCCACCGGCTAGGATTAGCGTCACCTTCAGCACCGTTCGCAGTCCCGCTCGCGCTTCACCCCAAGCGGAGGCGGCGGCGTAGCCCGCGATGGCGTTTTGCAACCGATAGCCGAGGCCGAAATCCAGCATGGCCAGAAAAGCGATCGTGGCCTGCAGCGTCACCCACAGGCCAAAGCCCTCTTGGCCCAATAGCACCAGCGCGAGCGGCACCTGCATCAGATTGCACACCAGCCCGACCGCGCGAGCCGTGGCGGCACTCGCTCCGCCAAAGATCACCGCGCGCCGGCGGCTCGCTTGCACCTCGGATTCCTCGGGCATTACAGCTTGTTCGGGCCAATTAAATTAACCGGGGACCTCACTGTCGCCCGCGATCCCGGCAGATCGATCCTCGGCGTCCCGTTCGCATCGCACGAAACGCTTCGAGGGTAGGGTCCGACCTCCGGGCGGACCGTCTGGATGTCCGGATCGGCCTCCCCCTCGCGCGTCAGATGAAGGGGACCGGGCGCTGCCTGCGGGTGAGATGCGAGGAATTGAGACTTCACTCGTGAGAGTGTGTGGCCTGCCTCGCTCGTTGGCCAACGCAGAAGTTATCGACCCTTGTCCGGACTTCGCCCGCCTTTTCGTTTTGCGCCAGCGTGGCGAGATGTGGAGTGTGCAACGGTGGCGGTAACCCTGGCCCTTTCCATCCTCTGCGAAAACCCGCTTCGGCGCACGGGGTTGACCACGCTCTTTCACGAGTTTGTCGCGCAGGCGCTGCGGCAGTTTCCCGCGGTGCGCTGGGTGATTTTCGCGGGCGCGCAGCAGCCGTGGGACATCATCGACGAACGCGTGGAGGTAGTGCGCTCCTTTCCTTCGAATGAGCGCAAGGCGGCGCGCCTGTGGGCGGATCACTTTTCCGTCGGCCCGGCGGCGCGCGCGCACGGGGCGGCGGCGCTGCTAACGGTGGGATTTCTCCCGCTCCGCACCGGCGGGCTCCCGGTGGTGATGCATTTGTTTTCGCTGCATCATCAGCGGAGCGGCGGTGGCCTCGGCGCGCGGTATCGCCGCTGGGCCGTGCAGCGCGGACTGAGCGACGCGGCGCTGGTGATCGTGAATTCGGAGTGGACGGGCTCGCAGCTCGGCCCGGTGCGTGCGCCGGTGCTGGTGAGCCACGAAGGCGTGCAGCACGAGCGGTTCCGCCCCGACGGGCCGCGCGGCGCGGCGGCCTTGCCCGGGCTGCCGCCGGAATACGTGCTGTGGGCGTCCAATTTTTATGGATACAAGCGCGCCCCGCTCGCGCTCGCCGCCTACGCGCGGCTGTCGCCCGCACGCCGCGCGCGCTTTCCGCTCGTGCTGGCGGGCGGCGATTGGTCCGGCGGGCGGGCGGCGGCTGAGCAGGCCGCACGGGCGCTCGGGATCGAGCGCGACGTGCGCTTTCTTGGCTGGGTGGACGATGCGGTGCTGCCCGCGCTGCTGCGCGGCGCGCGGGCGCACGTGCTCTCGACCAGCGAGGAAACGTTTGGCCGCAGCGTCGCCGAGGCGATGGCCTGCGGTTGCCCCTGTGTCGTGCAAGACCTGCCCGTGCTGCGCGAAGTCGCCAGCGACGCCGCGGTGTACTGCGACTACACGGACGCCGCCGCCGCCGGCGCCGCGCTCGACCGCGTGTGCGCCGACGATGCGTTGGCCGCGCAACTCCGCCTCGCCAGCGTGCACCGCGCCCAGGCCTTCAGCTTCGAAAAACTCACGCGCGAGCGCATCACCGCGATCTTGGCTGCAATCGGAAAAGTCGAGGCAAAGGCCCGCGTATGAATACCGGCGCGCCCCCGCCTCCTGCCTCTCGCTGGTGGCCCGCCGTGCTTTGCGCCTTGGCCGGAGCGGTGGTGTTTCAATTTTTCGGGAACGCCACGCGCGGCTATATCGACACGTCCTCGGTCTTTTACTGGTGGAGCGTGCAGTGGTTTGACCCCGCTTCGGAGACCGAGCATGGCCTGCTCATTCTCGGACTGAGCGCGTGGCTGCTCTGGCGAAATCTTGCGGCGCAAACTCGCAAACCGGACGAAAGCGAGATCACCGTTTCCGATTCCACCTTCCCCGGGTTCGCGGCGATGGCAGCGGGCCTCGCGCTCCACGCGCTGGGCTTCGCGGCCCAGCAAACGCGCCTCTCGATTTTCGCCCTGCTCATCTTCGCGTGGGGGGTGCTGCGGCTTGGCGGCGGCGTGCGGTGGGGTCGGGCGGCGGTGTTTCCGCTCGGATTTTTGATCTTCGCCCTCCCGCTCGGCGCGCTCGACACCGTGGGCTTCTGGCTGCGCGCGTGGGTGATCGATGCGAGCGCCGCGCTGGCTCACGTGGGCGGAGTCGGTGTCCTGCAAAACGGTACGCAGCTCACCGCGCCCGACGGTCGCTATCACTACGACGTCGTGGCCGAGTGCTCCGGCATCCGCTCGCTGACGGCGATGGTCGCGCTGACGGTGCTCATGGGCTACCTCAATTTCCAGACGTGGTCGCGCCGCGCGCTCCTGCTCGCCGCGTGTTTCCCCCTTGTGTACCTCGGCAACGTCGCCCGCATCACCTCCATCGTGTTCGCCGCCGAATGGGGCGGCGAAACCTGGGGGGCGCGTCTGCACAGCATAATGGGCTGGGGCGTCTTCGTGATCGTGCTCGGCGGGGTGCTGCTCGCGGCGAAGGCAGTGCAGCGGTGGTGGCCGGAAAGACAGGCGACAGAGGACAGGCGACAGGAGGCAGACGACGAGCAGGAGGCGGGCGCCAGTGGGCGGGCAACGGACGCCGAACTAGCATCCACTACTCTCTATAATACATATACTAGCCCCACCGCGCGCGCCAGTTGGCTCGCCGCTTCCGTGATTCTCCTCCTCGCCGTCGGCGAGATGGCCTTTCTCCACTACCTCGCCACGCGGCCAGCGCAGGGCGCGGTGGGCATCGTGCTCGCAGCCGACGGACAAAACCCCGCCGAACTGCCCGCCTTCCTCGGCACCGAGTGGATCGGCCGCCGCGCGGAGGTGACGGCCGTGGAACGCGAAATCCTGCCGCCCGACACCGGCTACGCGCGCAAGACCTACGTCGCCGTGGCCCATCCCGCGCAGCAGGTCTTTCTCTCCGTCGTCCTGAGCGGGCGCGACCGCACCTCGATCCATCGCCCCGAGCTTTGCCTAGTGGGGCAGGGGTGGACGATCACAGGCCGCTTCGAGCATCCTTTTGGCTACCCCAACTCCACCGCGTTTCCCGCGAGCGTCCTGCGCGTGCAGCGCTCGGCCACGACACCCAAAGGCCCGGTCGTGGTCCCGCAACTCACCGCTTACTGGTTTGTGAGCGGTGACGCCGTGGTTGCCACCCATTGGCAACGCCTCGCCCGCGATGCGTGGAATCGCCTCGCCCATGCCCGCGCTGATCGTTGGGCCTATGTGCTCCTGCAAACCGATGCGACCGACGGTGAGGCGGCGGCGTTGGCCCGCATGCAAGCCGTGCTGGATGAGGCTCTGCCGGCCTTCCAGCGGCCGGTGGCGGCCACTCGCTAAACCGAGTTAACCCTCTGTGCGACGTGTGCTTTGCGTGTCATGACGGAAGTTCTCGGGCTAAAGATGCGAGAAGGCTTGAGCTTTGTTCCGACCGTTCTACGGTCTCGGTCCCTTGACGTCAGTGAGCGCAGCCGACTTCGCGTTTCTGATCGCCGAGAGCGACGTCCTATCCGACTGGTCGCTCGCGGCGGCGTTGGTCGTTGGCGGAGTGATCGGTTTCGGCGTCGTCTGGGGCCTCACGCGCCACACCCGCCGCGCCGCCCATGAGCAGGCGGCCGAGTTGATCGAGGTCGCGCGCCGCGAAGCAGCCGTGGCCGCCGAGGAGATGAAGCAAAAGGCGGAAGCCGAGATTCAGGAAAAGCGCGCCGAGCTGAACCGCGACTTTGACCGCCGCGAGATCGAGTCGGACGTCCGCCTCCGCGAAATCCGCGCCCACGAGGAATCCCTCGCCCTCCTCGATTATCAATTAGAACAGCGCCAGGAGCGCCTCAACCGCGAGAGCGCCGCCGTGAAGCAGGCCCGCGACGCCATCCGCGCCCTGTCCAAGAGTGTCCGCAAGCGCCTCGAGGGCGTATCGCAAATGGACGCCGAGGAGATCCGCAAGCAGCTCCGCGAGGAAGTCCTCCTTGAGTGCGGCGACGAACTCCGCGCCCTCCGCCGCGCCACGCTGGAGAAATCCGAGCAGGAGCTGCAGACCGAAGCCCGCCGCATCCTCGTCGCCGCGATGCAGCGCATCTCCAGCAAGCCCAACAACGATCTCACCGCGACCATCGTGCAGCTCCCGACCGAGGAGATGAAGGGCCGCATCATCGGTCGCGAGGGCCGCAATATCAAAGCCTTCGAAGCCGCCACGGGCGTCACGCTGCTCATCGACGAATCGCCGCAGATGGTGCTCATCTCGTCTTTCGATCCCGTGCGCCGCGAAGTCGCCCGCTCCGCGCTCGATGCCCTCGTCAAGGATGGCCGTATCCACCCGGCGTCCATCGAGGAATTCGTGAAGCGCGCCACCGAGGAGATCGACCTCGTCACCACGCAGGCCGGCGAGGACGCCGTCGCGAAGCTCAATATTAACGGCCTGCACCCCGAGATCATCAAGCTCCTCGGCCGCCTCAAGTACCGCTTCTCTTATAATCAGAACGTCCTCGATCACTCGGTCGAGACCGCGTTTCTCGCCTCGCTCATCGCGAGCGAGGTCGGCCTCGATCCCAATGTCGCGAAGCGCGCCGGCCTCCTCCACGACGTGGGCAAGGCCGTCTCCGGCGAACTCGAGGGCAGCCACGCCGTGATCGGCGCGGAGTTTATCAAGCGTTTCGGCGAGACGCCCATCGTGGTCAACGCCGTCGCCGCCCACCACGAGGAGGTGAAGCCTGAGACGGTCTACGCCGGTCTAGTCATCCTCGCTGATACCATTTCCGCCGTCCGCCCCGGTGCCCGCGCCGAGTCGATGACGAGCTATATCCAGCGCCTCGGTCGCCTCGAAAAACTCGCGCTCTCCCTCGACGGCGTGCAACAGGCCTTTGCCATTCAGGCCGGCCGCGAAATCCGCGTCGTGGTCTCGCCCCAGGAGGTCACCGACGACCGCGCCCGCGAACTCGCCAAGGAACTCCGCGCCCGCATCGAGGCCGAGCTGCAGTACCCCAGCACGATCAAGATCACCGTCATCCGCGAATCGCGCTTCACGGAAACGGCGACGTAAGTTTGGCCGGCTCCCGGCAAATTCGCGGATACCAAGCCGCCGATTTGGCTTTCGCTTTCGTGTGTTTCGTGTGTTTCGTGGTTCGCAAATGGCCGACCCGAAGATCCTCGAAACCTTCCCGAATCCCGCTCCGCATCGCGATTACGTGATCGAGCACTCGCATCACGAGTTCACCTCGATGTGCCCCATCACCGGGCATCCCGATTTTGCGACGATCAAGGTCCGCTTCACGCCCGACAAGACCTGCGTCGAGCTCAAGTCCCTGAAGCTCTACTTCCACGCCTTTCGCAACGAGGGCATCTTCTTCGAGGCCGTGACCAATAAGATTTGCGACGACCTCGGCCAAGCCCTGAAGCCCCGCGCCCTCACCGTCATCGCCGATTGGAAAGGCCGCGGCGGCATCACCTCGATCGTCACCTGCGACTGGTCGCCCAAGAAGAAGCGCTAAGGGCGTCGAGCGCGCTCCTTGCCGCTCAACCTCGCTTTTCGACCGTCCGCCTTGTTCCTGCTCGCGGAGGTGCCTTGGATTCAGTCATGGTCCGAGGCACCACCATGAAAACCCTCCGCCTGCTGGTCCTGCTGCTTACCCTCGGTACCGTCGCGACGGTCCACGCCGCCGACACCGCTTCGAGCGCCCCGTTGTTCAATGCCATCATGACGATGGGCAAAGAGCACCGTTTCGTCCTGCTATCATCCGCCGGCAAGCCCAGCGCCTGGCTGCGGGTCGGTTCCACCTTCGAGGGCTACACCCTCAAGGCCTACGATGAGAAAAGCGGCGGCCTCGACCTCGAGCGCGATGGCAAGGTCACCCGCGTCACCATCATGGCCGATGCCGCCACGCAGAGCAGCGGCAGCGCATCTCCTCTCACGACCACGCCCGCGACGTTGGCCGATGCGGAGAACATGCTGAAGGTGATGCATTTCGAGGAGATGTTGTCGGCTATCGTCGCCCAGCAGAAAAAAGCGATGGGACCCATGCTCCAGCAATCGATGGCGCGGATGAATGTGCCGGCCGAGGATCGCGAACGAGTGATGGCGATTCAGAAAAAGGCCGTCGATGAAGCGATGGACGCGATGATGGGCCCGGATATGACGGCCGATATCGCCCGCATCTACAGCAACGTCTTTTCCAAGGAAGAAATCTCGGCCATGAGTTC
Source organism: Opitutaceae bacterium (assembly GCA_965227745.1). Classification (GTDB taxonomy): domain Bacteria; phylum Verrucomicrobiota; class Verrucomicrobiia; order Opitutales; family Opitutaceae; genus GAS368. The sequence goes on from OZ245769.1 coordinate 5,624,425, forward strand.
ATTCTACGCCACTCCCGCCGGCCAGGCGATGGTCTCAAAGCAACCGCAGGTGCAGGAGCAGATGATGCAAGCCATGATGCCGCGCATGATGCAGATCGGGCCGAAGCTCCAAGCCGCGATGCAAGACTACGCCAAGGAGCGCGCCGCCGCAGGTGCCGCGACCGCGACCGCGCCCGCCGCCCCGGCGACGGCGCCGAAGCCTTAAGGTGGCGGCGGCGTCTTGCCGCTGAGTGTTCGGAGCTTCCGGGCGGGCCAAGATCGCTCGCCTATCCAATTATGTCGGGTGCCGAGTCTTCGGTGCCCGACATTTTTTATTTGTCGTTGGCGACCCTCAGCACCTCGGCGTGCAGCTCCGCCGTGGCGCACGCGATGGTGGACTCCGCGGGATACGCCGCGCGGCCGCGCCAGTCGGTGATGGTGCCGCCTGCGCCGCGGATCACCGGCACGAGTGCCGCGATGTCCCACGGGTTCATGATCGGATCGAGACACACGTCGGCCCAGCCGGCCGCGAGGAGCAGATAGCCGTAGCAATCGCCCCAAGTCCGCACGAGCTTGGCCCGGGCGAGCAGGCGGTCGCACGCCGGCCCGTTTTGGTATTTGGCGAGATTGAGCGTATCGCTCGTCAGCAGAGTGGATTTTTCGATTTGGGTGGTGCCGCGACACCGCACCGGGCGACCGTTGAGCGTCGTCGTGGTCCCGTCACCCAGCATGAATTGCCCCAGCACCGGTTGATTGATCACGCCGAGGATCGGCTGGCCGTGGTGTAGTAGAGCGATCAGCGTGCCCCACAGGGGGACGCCGGTGATGAAGCTCTTCGTGCCGTCGATGGGATCGAGCACCCACACAAATTCCGCATCGGGCCGCAGTGAGCCAAACTCCTCACCGATGATGCCGTGCTCGGGAAATTTCTTTTCGATGAGCCCGCGCATCAGTTCCTCGGCGCCCTTGTCGGCGAGGGTGACGGGCGAGGCGTCTCTCTTGGTCTCCACCGCGAGATCGAGCCGCCCGAAGTAGGGGCGGATAAAGGCGCCGCTCTGCTCGGCCAGCTCGGTGATGAAGGTGCGGTAGGGAGTGACGTCCACGCGATATAGTTGCCCGCCTCGGCGGGGGAAGACACGGAAAAAAGAGTCGGATTCACGCCGCATCCCTGTCTTGAATGCCCTCCGTGCCCCCCACATGGATCGAGCAACCCATCTTCTTCGTCGATTTCGAGGGGAGTCGCGCGTCGGGTATCTTGGAGTTCGGTGTGGTCGAGGTCCTGCGCGGTGCCGTCGCGAGCGCGCGCACGCGCCTCTGTGCCGCCACCGGCCGGATCCGCGCCGAAGACACCGCCGTCCACGGTCTGAGCGCGGCCACCGTCTCCGCGCACGCGCCCTTTGCCGAGGAGTGGAATTATTTCACCAGCCTCCGCGAACTCGGCCCGCTCGCCGCGCACTACGCCGGCGTCGAGAATGGTCTCTTGAAAGGCGTGTGGCCGTACCCGCGCAGCTCGCCCGATTTCGCCCGCCCCGGCAAACGCGTGGTGGACTGGGGCCCGTGGGTCGACTCCGCGCGCCTCTACGCCCAGCTCTATCCGCAGCTCCCCTCCGGCAAACTCGAGTCGCTTATCACCGCCTGCGATCTCCAGGGTCAGCTCGACACCCACGCCGCCGCCTACTGCCCGCCCGACCGCCGCCACTACCACGCGGCCCTCTACGACGCCCTGGCCGGTGCCCTCTTGCTCGCCTCCCTCGCCCGCGAACCCCAAGTCGCCGCCCTGACCACGATGCAACTCCTCGCCCTCAGCACGCTCGACGGCGAGAAGCGTGACGCCCTGCAACAGGGGGATTTGTTTTAGCGGCCAATATTTTGCAGGGCTGCTAACCCTAAGGGCCCTTCCTACGAGCGCCGCGGACCGCCAGCTTCTTAATCTAGCGTGTACCGGCGCAGCCCCATTTTCTGACCTAGGATCCGCCACACGAAGAGCGGATTGGTCTTAATATAACGCGGCCCCAGCCGGCGCGGTTCCGTGCACAGACGGAAAAACCACTCGAGCCCGCTGCGCTGGATCCACCGCGGTGCCTGCCGTACGCGGCCCGAGTGAAAATCGAAAGCCGCGCCGACCCCAATCAGCACGCCCGCCTCCAGCAGCGGCGCATACTCCGCCATGAAGCGTTCCTGCTTCGGCGTGCTCAAGCCGACCCAGATCACATCCGGCCGCAGTCTCGCGATCTCGGCGCGCAGCGTCGACCGCTCGCCCTCCTCGAGCGGTCGGAAGGGTGGCGTATAAGTCCCCACCACCTCCAAGCCCGGGAACCGCGCCTGCAGTTTTGCCTTCAACTCGTCCGCCACGCCCGGCTTTCCACCGTAGAAAAAATGCCTGAGCCCCACCGCGCGCCCCGCGTCGCAGACCGCAAGCAGGAGGTCGGGCCCATACACACGAGTCACCCCCGCCGGCCCGAGCCATACGAGCGGCATCCCATCCGGCGTGGTGAGCCAGGAGTGGTTGAGGATTTTCCGAAACGCCGGGTCGGCTTGCGCCTCCATCACACCGTGCACGCCCGTCACGCAAATATAGCCGAACCTCACCTTGCCTCGGACGCCGACGACCAGATCGCGCGCGACATCCAGGGTAAGTGCGGACACGCCGACTCCGAGAACATTGTAGCGAACCGGGGACTTCATATCTGCGCCGGCAATACTAAACTGTAACTAAATAATATAGTCCGCATGATTTCAGATTCGACGATGAACCCAAGTCTTTAACTCTTTTCTCCGTGCACCCCAAGATTCTTCGTCACTCCCTGCTCGCCGCCGTCCTCGTCTTTGCCGGCTGCTCCAAGCAAGCCGACACGACCGCGCCTGTGGCGCAAAAGCCTGCCGCTCCCGCGCCAATCGCCGCTCCGCCGCCGCCCGAGCGTATTGATGTGGTGGCAGACCCGGCGCGCAGCCCGCACTTTCTTGCGGTCACCAAGCACCTCCAGCTAGGCGGTCCCCTTTTCGCCTACGTCGACATCGATGGCGACATGAGGACGCTTGCCGGTAACCTGCAGGGGACGATGCAGCGGCTTAGCCCGGCCCAATTCGGTCCCATGATGCAGGCTTCGCAGCATTTGACCGAGGTGTTGGGCGTACTCGGCCTCGAGGATATTCGCGCGATTGGCATGAGTTCGGTGCCGGATGGCGGCTACTTCCAAAACCGCACTTTTTTCTACACTCCCGGCGAGCGCCACGGCCTGATGGCCGCTCTCGGAGGGAAGGCCGCGCCCTTTGCTCTCGTGAAGCTGGCCCCGGCGGACGCGGATATCTACACCGAGACGGAGATCGATTTCGCGGCGGTGTACAAAACCGCCAAGGCCGTCGTGGGCAAAGTGGCGGGCGAGCCCGCGTCGAGCCAGTGGGAGAAGTCGCTCAAGGAGGCCGGGGAGGCGGCTGCGTTGTCGGTGCTCGATTTGATCTATGGTCTCAAGGGCCACGCCGCCTTTGTGCTCCGGGTCGAGCCCAGGGAAACCCTTCGCCTGCCGCTCGGCCCACAGCCGGTCACGATCCCGCAGTTTTCATTTCTATTCGTGATCGAGGGCGTGGCGGCGCCGGTGGAGGACGCGCTGAAGAAATCGCCGGAGTTTAAGCAATCCCAGGCCGAGGCGCTTCGCTTCTACGAATTTGCGCAACCGTTGCCGATCAAGGGCCTGACCCCTTTGATCGCGGCTCGCGGCTCGACCCTCTACGTCGGATCCTCGAAAGAATTTATTACTGAGTGCCTGAATCGCAAAAGCGGCCTCGCGGACACTGCGAAGTTTCGCGAAGCGGTCGCGCGGGTCGGCACCGAGGGCAATGGCTTGAGCTATTTTAGCCCGCAGCTGTTCCAGAAACTGCGGGAGATTCCCACGCTCAATCCTGAGCTGCCCCCGGAAAGCCTCGCGAGCCTGCGCTCCATCCTCGATTTGATGCCGGAGCCGGACCGTCCGCTCGTCGCCGTGCGCGCCAATCTGCCCGAAGGCATCTTAATGCGCTCTTACTGGCACCGCTCGCTCAAATCCGATCTTGCCACCGTCGCCGTGTACAATCCTCTCACAGTCGGGGTGCTCGCGGCGATGGCGGTTCCCGCTTTTCAAAAGGTGCGGATGGCCTCCCAGGAAAAAGCCGTCCTCAACAACCTGCGCCAGCTCGCCGCGGCTGCGGACATGTACTATCTCGAAACGGGCCGGACCTCCGCCCGTTACGACGAACTCGTGGGTCCCACTCGTTACATTAAGGCCCTCAACTCGGTGGTGGGTGAAAACTACCGCTCGTTGCGATTCGTCGAAAAAGAAGAGTTGGCCATCACGCTGCCCGACGGTCGGACGATCCGATATTTGCCTTAAGAGTCGACCCCTCCGGCGTTGCGACGCTGATGCGGCGCAGGACTGCCTAGCTGGCTGGCGAAGCGACGGCGGGCGTGAATCAGGAACAGAGCTTTTGCGACAGTCGGGCGACGACCGCAGGCGAGCCTTGCGTTGCAGGGGGCGCGTCGTCCAGTCTGACCGGTTCTCATGGCCATTGTCAGTCTTCTCGATGTCAGCCTGAGCTTCGGTGGCGCGCCGTTGCTCGATCAGGTCAATCTCCAGATTGACCGGGGCGAACGCGTGTGTCTCGTCGGCCGCAACGGCGCCGGCAAATCCACGCTGATGAAAGTCATCTCGGGAGAACTTAAGCCCGACAAGGGCCAGGTCTTCCGCCAGTCGGGCGCGATCTTTTCCACCCTCCGGCAGGAAGTCCCCGCCGGCCTCTCTGGCACCGTGCGCACGGTGGTCGAGGGCGAGGGCGGCGCGTACGAAGAGCACAACGACTGGGAGCGCCACGATCGGACCGAACGTCTCATCGAGAGCATGGGCCTGCCTGCCGATCAGGAATTCGCCTCCCTCTCCGCCGGGCAAAAGCGCCGCGTGCTGCTCGCGCGCGGCCTCGTCGAGGAACCGCAACTCCTGCTGCTCGACGAGCCGACCAACCATCTCGATCTCGCCTCCATCCAGTGGCTCGAGGAATTCCTACTCGAGTGGGGCGGCGCGCTGCTCTTCGTCACGCACGATCGCGCTTTCCTCCGCAAGCTCGCCACCCGCATCGTCGAGGTCGACCGCGGCAAGCTCGTCGGCTGGGCCTGCGACTACGATACGTTTCTCGTCCGCAAGGAAGCCGTCATGGAGGCCGAGGAGGTCGAGCGCGCGCAATTCGACAAGAAGCTCGCTCAGGAAGAAGTGTGGATTCGCCGCGGCGTTAAAGCCCAGCGTTCCCGCGCCAATAACCGCATCCACGCCCTCGAAAAAATGCGCGCCGAGCGCGCCGCCCGTCGTGATCGCACGGGCAAAGCCACGATCACCGCGCAAGAGGCCGACCGCAGCGGCTTCAAGGTCATCGAGTGCAAGGAAGCCGGCTTCCGCTACGCCGAGGACGGCCGCTGGATCGTACAGGATCTCACGGTGCGCATCGAGCGGGGCGACAAAATCGGCATCGTCGGTCCCAACGGCGCCGGCAAGACCACGCTGCTCCGCCTCCTCCTCGGTCAACTGACCCCCACCAAGGGCTCGATCGAGCAGGGGACGCGCCTCGAAGTGGTTTACTTCGATCAGCTCCGCGCACAACTCGACGAGACCATGCGCGTGCAAGACGCCGTGGCCGACGGCAATCCGACCGTCACGATCAATGGCCGCGTGCGCCACGTGATTTCTTACCTCGAAGATTTCCTTTTCGAGCCCACCCGCGCCCGCACTCCGATCCGCGCGCTCTCCGGTGGTGAACGCAACCGCCTGCTCCTCGCGCGTCTCTTCACGAAGCCCTGCAACGTCCTCGTCCTCGACGAACCGACCAACGATCTCGACGCCGAGACGCTGGAGCTCCTCGAGGATCTGCTCGTGGAGTACGGCGGCACGCTGCTCATCGTGAGCCACGATCGCGCCTTCCTCAACGAAGTCTGCACCAGCCTCCTCGTCTTCGAGGGCGAAGGTCGCGTGGTGGAATATCTCGGCGGCTACGACGACTGGCAAAAGGAGCGCGCCGCCAAGGCCGCCGCCCAAGCCGCCGCCGAGGAGCGCGCCAAGCGTGACGCCAAGGACGCCGCCAACGCCGCTGCGGAGCCCGCGAAGAAACCCGCGCGCAAGCTCACCAACAAGGAGCGCATGGAGTTGGAAGCACTGCCTAAGACCATCGAGAAGCTCGAAGCCGAGCAAACGGTCGTCACCGAAAAACTCGCCGACGTGGAGTTCTTCAAAAAAGGCGGCGCCGAAGTCTCCAAAGCCACGAAGCGCCTCGACGAAATCGAATCCGAGCTGGCCAAAGCCTATGCGCGGTGGTCGGAGCTGGAGTGAGCGGCGAGGTTTGGAGGTGGACGGCGACCTCCGGGCGCCGTTGGGAGGGCGAACACGAAAGTTTCGACGGCACTAGGGGCTGCTGAGGACGGCGTTCGGAGATCGCCATCCACCCTCAACCTCCGCAGTGGGCCGGCGCCGGCCGGAGACCGGCGCTACCCTCTAGCTACCCCTGCGCCTTCTCAAAGCGCGCGATCAGCCCGTCGAGCGTGACCTCCGCGAGCGATTTCACGCGGAGGTGCGCGTGGGCGAAGTCGTGGTGTGAGGTCGCCGGTCCTGGTGCGACGACCGTCCAGATATTCGCGCGCTTAGCCGCGAGGCTGCCGGCGTGAGAGTCCTCAAAGGCGATGGCCTCGTGTCCGCGCACGCCGAAGCGGTTGAGCACGAGTTTGTACATGTCCGGCTCCGGCTTCGGTGCCTTCACATCCTCGCGGCACGCGATAAACGAAAACCGCTCTAGCAGGCCGAGCCGCCCGAGGTGGCGCTCGCAGTGCGCGTGCGGGGAATTCGACGCGAGGCCCACGGGGAAATTCCGGGCCTTCGCGCCGTCGAGTAACTCCATCACGCCCGGCAGCACCGCGAGCGTGAGATCGTGCGCGTGGTTGAGTTCCCGGCGGTGCGCCTCGAGCGCCGCGCGGTCGAACTTCTTGTCAAACGACCGCCACGGGTCCGCGGCATAGTCCGCGTGTCCGATGGTGCTCAGCACATCCGCTTCGTCGAAGGTGACCCCGTGATGCGCGTGGACATCGGCATAGGCGCGGAGGAGCGCGGATTCCGTATCGAGGATGAGACCGTCGAAGTCGAAGACGAGGGCGCGAATCATTTGGAGGGCAGGAGAAAAATGTTTGAACCTTCGCTACATCAGGTGGCGGCGGCCGCAGGAGCAGGCACCGGAGTTGCCGCGACAAATTCCTTCAACGCCGCGCGCGATTGCAGCACGCCCACGAGCGCGACGATGAGCACGATCAGCAGCATCGCAAAGCCCGCCGGCGGCCCCGCGATCTCGATCACGCCCATTGAGGACACCAGCAGCGTGCGCAGCACGCGGTCGAACACCGAGTAGAACCCGCCCACGCGGCCCATCATTTCATTGGGCACGATATTGAGCATGAGCGCATTTCGCGCCACGCGACAGCCCGCATTGCCGAAGCCCAGCATGACGCTCGCCATGAGGTACGTGAGCGGGAAGCGCAGCGCGATGATCATCACCAGCCCGAGGAGAAACACGATCATCGTGCCCGGAATCGTGCTTGCCGCGCTCCGCTGCGCGAGGAGCCGCGGCAGCAACGCGCCGGCGAGAATCGCGCCCGTGGCAAAGGCAATCTCCCCGCCCGCGAACCACGAAGCACTGGCGTGCAGCGTCTGCGCGACGTAGACCGGGAAAAGATAGTTGCCCGCCATCACGAGGATGAAGGGGATGAAGGAGCAGGTGAGAAAAATCGTGAGCTTCGGCCGGTCGCGCAGCCAGGCCCAGCCGAGGGCGATCGATTGCCACACGGTCGGCCGTTTCACCGGCTCGCCATTCTCATCCAAGGCCGCCGGCTTCAGATGCGTGGCCTCGTACGAGATCGTCGATTGGATGAGAAAGCTCGTGAGGTAGGTGCAGGAATCGATGAGCAAGATCACCCAGAGGGGCACATGCTCTACGAGGTACCCGCCGAGCCCGCCCGCAATCATCATGGCGGTTTGTCCCTGGATTTCGATCAGGCCGATGAGTGACTGGTACTGACTGCGAACGAAGATCTGCTGGATCAGCGCGAACTTCGCCGGGTAGTGCAGCGTGTAGTAGAGCATGCCGCAGAAGTAGATCGTCATGAGCTGCCACGAGGCGAAGCCGCCGAGCGCGAGGCCGAGCAGTGCCATCGTCAGCGTGGCGCAAAAGCCCCAGGCCTCGCTCGTGAGCAGCGCGGTCTTGCGCGAGTGGCGGTCGATCCACGCGCCGTAGTACGGCATGAAGAGAAACAGCGCGATTGTCGTCGCGATGGTGATCCAGCGGTACGACGCGCTGCCACCGGGCTGATGCACCAAGATCCACGGCACCGAAAAAATCGTCACGCCGGAGCCGATGGAGCCAAGGGTATTGGCCACCAGCAGGCGCGTCACGCGCGTGTCCTTGAGCAGGTCTTTGATCACGAAGGTTCCATGCATACCGTCGCGCGCGACGGGCGGAAGCGCAGAGTTTGGGCAACACGGTTAGTGGCGGCGGTCGTTTGGTCCCCGCTGTGCCGGTCAGACGCGAAGCGCCTTCCGCTTAAACTCCGCGCTGGTCATCCCCGGCGGCGCTCCGCAAAGTATGCGCTCTCATGGAAATCGCCCCCGCTTCCGTCTTCCCCGCCGAACGCATCCTCCTCGGGCCCGGCCCGAGCCCCGTGCCGCAGCGCGTGCTGCGCGCGCTCGGCGCCCCGACGCTCGGCCACCTCGATCCGCAGTACCTTTCGATCATGGATCAGACCTGCGCGATGCTCCGCGAGGTTTTCCGCACGAAGAACGCCCTGACCTTTCCCGTCAGCGGCACCGGTATGGCCGGCATGGAGTGCATCGCCGTCAATCTCATCGAGCGCGGCGACGAAGTGATCGTGGGCGTCGACGGCGTCTTCGGCACCCGCATGAAGGACGTCATGGAACGGTGCGGCGCCACGGTGCACGCCGTCGAGGCGACATGGGGCGACGTCATCACGCTCGAGCAGGTTGCGGCTGCGCTCGACGCCCATCCGAAATCTAAACTCGTCGCCCTCGTCCACGCCGAGACCAGCACGGGCGCACACCAGCCGCTCGCCGGGTTTGCCGAGCTCGTTCATTCGCGCGGCGCGCTACTCGTGGTGGATGCGGTCACAAGCCTCGGCGGCCACGAGCTGCGCGTCGATGACTGGGGCATCGATGCGATCTACAGTGGCACGCAAAAGTGTCTGAGCTGCCCGCCCGGCCTCTCGCCCGTGAGCTTCGGCGAACGCGCGCTCGCGGTCATGGATCAGCGCAAGACCAAGGTCCAATCGTGGTACCTCGATGTCTCGATGCTGCGCAAATATTACACCGGCGGCGGGGGCGGCGGGCGCGTGTATCATCACACCGCGCCGATCAACATGACCTACGCGCTGCACGAGGCGCTCGTGATCGTCCTCGAGGAGGGCATCGATGCCCGCGTCGAACGCCACGCGCAGATGCACCGCCGCCTGCGCGCCGGTCTCGAAGCGCTCGGCCTCAGCTACATTCCGAAGTACTCCCTCCACTCGCTCAACTGCATCGGCATCCCGGCCGGCGCCGACGACGCCAAGGTCCGCCGTCGTCTCCTCGAGGAGTACGGCATCGAGATCGGCGCGGGGCTCGGCCCGATGGCGGGCAAGGCGTGGCGCATCGGCCTCATGGGCCACGGCGCCACCGTGCGCAATGTCGACCTCGTGCTCGCCGCGCTCCGCACCGTGCTGGCGTGAAAAGGGCCTTGCAGCGTTTCCCGGCATGACTCCCAACGCGATTCAACGCCTCATCGCTCTGCTCCCGGCCGGGCGGATTCTGGCTGAACCCGCGCCGCTCTCGGCCTACGAGAGCGACGGGCTCTTTGCGTTTGCGGCGAAGCCCCTCGCGGTCGCCGCGCCCGAGACGCAGGACGAGGTGATCCAGATCGTGCGCTTCTGCCACGCGGAGAAAATTCCCTTCGTCGCGCGCGGCAGCGGCACCAGTTTGTCGGGCGGCGCGCTGCCGGTGAAAGACGGCATCGTCATCACGCTCAATCGCCTCAACCGCATCGTGCACCTCGACCCCGCGAGCCGTATCGCCGTCGTCGAGCCCGGCGTGGTGAATGCCCACGTGAGCATCGCCGCGCAGCCCTACGGCCTGCACTTCGCGCCCGATCCTTCCAGCCAGTCGATCTGCACCATCGGCGGCAATGTGGCCTTTAACTCCGGCGGCGCGCACTGCCTGAAATATGGCATGACCTCCAATCACGTCCTCGGCCTCAAGGCCGTGCTCGCGACGGGTGAGGTCGTCACGTTTGGCGGACCGAGCCGCGAGCAAATCGGCCCCGATTGGACCGGCCTGTTCGTCGGTAATGAAGGTCTTTTCGGCATCGCGCTCGAGGTCACGCTGCAACTTTTACCGCGCGCCGAAACTTTTTACACCGTGCTTGCCGGCTATCGTACACTGGAGCAGGCGGGCGATGCGGTGTCGGCCGTGATCGCGAGCGGACTGCTGCCCGGGGCCTTGGAGATAATGGATGCTCTCGCGCTCGAAGCGGCGGTCGCCGCCGTGCACGCCGAGTATCCGCCCAATTCCGCTGCCGTCCTCATCGTCGAACTCGAGGGCCCGCGCGAGGTCGTCGCGGTCGACAAGCTCCGGCTCGAAAAAATTCTCGCGTCGAGCGGTGCGGTGGAAGTGCGGGTGGCGCGTCACGCGGCCGAGCGGCTTGCGATTTGGAAGGGCCGCAAGAGTGCGTTTAGCGCCGTGGGCCGGCTCTCGCCGGATTTCATTGTGCAGGATGGCGTGGTACCGCGTCGCCGACTCGGCGAGGCCCTGCGCCGCATCGGCGAGATGGCGGGCGAGGCGCGCTTGCGGTGCGCGAATGTCTTTCACGCGGGCGATGGCAATCTCCACCCGCTCATCCTCTACAATGGCAAGGAGCCCGATGGCCTCGCGCGCGCCGAGGCGCTGGCCGGAAAAATTCTCCGCATGTGCGTCGAGATGGGCGGCTCCATCACCGGCGAACACGGGGTGGGCGTGGAAAAACGCGACTACATGCCCGACATGTTTACCGCTGATGAACTCGACTGCATGCAGCGGGTGCGCGCGGCCTTCGATCCCCTCACTATCGCCAATCCCGGCAAAATGTTTCCCGCCGCCGAAGCCCCGGCGCTCGCGCACCACGGCCTGCACCCGCTGGAAAAGGCCGGCGTGATCTCGCGTGAGTGAGTGCCACCTCGCTGCCCACGTGATGAGTACGTCTCGCTCCGCATCTTTCCCTCTACTGCCTGCCACGCCGTCCGAGCTGGCGGACGCGGTGCGCTCGACTCCGCGCGTGCTCGCCGTCGGCGCGGGCACGAAGCCGCGATTGAGCGCAGTGGGGCCTGAGTTTACCCGCATCTCGACCGCGAAGCTCAGCGGTATCGTGGAGTACGAGCCGAGCGAGTTTACTTTCACCGCCCTGGCGGGCACGCCGGTGAAGACCATCGCAGCGGCGCTCGCGGAACGCGGGCAGTATCTACCCTTCGATCCGCCGCTGCTCGACGCTGGCGCCACCATCGGCGGCACGCTCGCGGCCGGAATGAATGGTCCCGCTCGTTTCCGTTATGGCAGTCTCCGCGATTTCATCATCGGCGTCCGCTTCGTCGATGGCACGGGGCGCTTGATGCGCATGGGCGGCAAGGTCGTGAAAAATGCGGCGGGCTTCGACTTGCCGAAATTTTTTGTCGGCAGCCTCGGCCGCTTCGGTGCGCTGGCGGAGGTGACGTTCAAGGTCTTTCCGCGCACGCCCGTCCTGCGCACGCTGCGTCTGCCCGCCGCCGATGCCGCCGCGATCACGCTGATCTTGACGACGGCCTCGAGCACGCGCTGGGAGCTCGACGCCCTCGAGGCCTCGCCCGCCGACGGCGCGGTGTACGCGCGCCTCGGTGGCCCCGCTGAAGCCCTCGACGTGCTCAGTGCCGAGATTTTCAGCCGCTGGCCCGGCGAGGTTTTATCGCCGGAGGCCGCGCAACGCGTATGGCATTCGGTGCAGGAATTTACCTGGGCTCATGCGGAGCCCGGCAGTGAGTTGATCAAGGTCGCGCTGCTGCCTGGGCAAATCGCAGAGTTTTTGAAAACCGCCGCCGCCATTACCGGCAGTCGCGTGTGGCTCGGGGCGGGCGGCAATGTCGGTTTCGTCTCGCTGCCGCGCGGCAGCAAGTGGAGCGGCCCTTGGCCGGCGCTGACCCTGCGCGGTAACGGTGCGCTCTGGCCCGGACCGCGCGAGAATTTTGAGATTTTCCGCGCCATGAAAACCGCGCTCGACCCGCAAGGCCGTTTCCCCTCGCTCGACTAATCCATGCAGCACGCGATCAAACCGGAACAACACGGCCCGCTCGGCGCCCCGATGGCCGACGCCATCCAGACCTGCGTGCACTGCGGTTTCTGCCTCGCGGCCTGCCCGACGTACAAGGAATTCGGACAGGAGATGGATTCCCCGCGCGGCCGCATCGTGCTGATGAAGCAGGTGCTCGAGGGCACGCTGCCGTGGGCGGATGCGCAGCCGCATATCGATCGTTGCCTCGGCTGTCTCGCGTGCGAACCCGCTTGCCCGAGCGGCGTGCCGTATCGCGATTTGATCAGCCCGTTTCGCGCCGAGGCGGTGAAACACGAAGAACGCACCACTGCGGAAAAACTCCGTCGCTGGCTCGCCGCGCAGACGATTCCGTTTCCCGCGCGTTTCCGGCTCGCGCTCGCCGGGGCCAAGGTCGGCCGCGCGCTTGGTCCGCTCGTGCCCAAGGTCTTGCGCCCGATGCTCGCGCTCGCGCCCGCCGAGGTCCCCCCGGCGGTTTCGCTGCCACGCGTCACGCCCGCGCAGGGCGAGCGCCGCGCGCGGGTGGCATTGCTCGCGGGTTGCGCGCAGCAGGTGCTCGATCCCGATATCAATGTCGCGACCATCGAGGTCCTCGCGCGCAATGGCGTCGAGGTGATCATCCCCGAGGCGCAGGGCTGCTGCGGTGGGCTCGCATGGCACACCGGCAATATCGAGTCGGCGCGGGCGTTTGCGCGGAAGAATTTGGATGCTTTTCCCGCTGACGTGGATGCAATCCTCACGAATGCCGCGGGCTGCGGCTCCGCGATGCACGAGTATCATCTCATCTTGCGCGGCACGCCTGATGAAGCGCGCGCGAAGGCCTTCGAAAAAAAGGTGGTGGATGTGAGCCTTTTCCTCATTCGGCTCGGCCTGCGTGAAACGCCGCGCGGTTCCGGCGGTCCGCTTAAGGTCGCTTACCACGACGCCTGCCATCTCGCCAATGCCCAGGGGGTGCGGGCCGAGCCGAGGGAGTTGCTCACGGCGATCCCCGACGTCGAAGTGCGCGAAATCGCCGATGCCCATCTCTGCTGTGGCAGCGCAGGCACCTACAATCTCGATCAGCCCGTCACCGCCGCTTCACTCGGCGCGCAGAAAGCGAAGTCCACCATCGCCACGGGCGCGGACGTTGTCGCCACGGGCAACATCGGCTGCCTCACGCAACTCCGGGTGCATCTGGAAAAAGCGGGCTCACCGATCAAGGTGCGCCACACGATGCAGGTGCTGCGTGATGCGTATCGCGGGTGAGTTTTTGGACGGGCTCAGATTTTTTTGAACAAAAGGTAACGAAGAGTCTTGAGTGGCTGGAGGCACGCGGTGGGGACGGGCGCCCTTGTTTGAACAGGAAGGACGGGAAGACCGGGGAGAAGAAAATACCTTTCGGCTTCCTGCTCTTACCGTCTTTCCTGTTATAGAGAGTTTGGCTTGTCGCCCAAAACCGCCTGCTGTGCGCCCACTTCACGCCCTTCGTTACCTTCGTTTTCTTCTGTTCACAACTGCAGGTGTTTCCGGCTGATGGTTGCTTAGTGCGGGATCATCCACGGCAACACATACGCCTGTAGCATCACCACCACGCCGACGAGCACGGCGAGGGCGATGCTGTGCCAGAAGACGGCGCGGAGGATGGTGCCGGCGGCGGGGCTTTCGGGGTGACCGCCGGTGGCGACGCTCGCGACCACGATGCTCTGCGCATCGATCATCTTGCCCATCACGCCGCCGGAGCTGTTGGCGGCGCAGGTGAGGATGGGCGAGAGGCCGAGCTGCTCGGCGGTGACTTTTTGCAGGTTGCCGAAGAGCACGTTGGACGACGTATCGCTGCCCGTGAGCGCGACGCCCAGCCAGCCGATAAGCGGCGAGAAGAACGGGAAGAGCACGCCCGTGCCCGCGAGCGCGAGGCCCATCGTGGTATCGGTGCCGCTGTAGCGCGTGGTGAAGCCCAGTGCCATCATCACGGCGATCGTCAGCAGCGAGATGCGCACGCGCAGCAGGGTCTGCCAGTAGATCGTGAGCGTACGGCGGGCATTGACCCCGAGCATGACGGCCGCACATAGCCCCGCGAGCAGGAGGGCGGTGCCGGTGGCCGAGAGGAGATTGAAGACATAGATGGCTTTTTCCGCCGTGGGTTTGGGCGCGACGGGCGGCATCTTTTCCACGGCGAGGTGCAGACCGGGCACGGGAATCTCGGGGGCGAAGAGCCCGTTGAGGGCCGTCTTCACCACCGGCAAGCTCCAGATGAAGACGAAGAGCGTGAGGAAAATCCACGGGATCCACGCGCGCCACGCGGGGGCGTTTTCCGTCGCGGGTTGCGCGGTGCCTGTCGCGGCGGGCGGGGTGGCGACGTCCCGCGGTTGCCAGACGCGCATTAGGATCACGAGCGCCACCATCGCCACCGCCGCACTCACGATGTCCACCAGCCACGGGCCGTGGAAATTGCTCAGGAGAAATTGCATCGTGCCGAAGCTCAGGCCGGCGGTGAGACACGCCGGCCACACCGCGACCATGCCGCGCCAGCCCACTTGCGCGGCGACAAGCCAGAACGGCACCAGCAACGAGAAGAGCGGCAATTGGCGGCCGACCATCGCGCTCAACGCGTGCAGATCGAGACCGGTGAGCGGGGCGAGCGTGGTGAGCGGGATGCCGAGCGAGCCGAAGGCCACGGGCGCGGTATTGCCGATGAGGGCAAGCTTGGCGGCCTCGAGGGGCTTGAAGCCGAGGCCGATCATCAGCGCGCCCGTGATCGCCACTGGCGCGCCGAAGCCCGCCGCGCCCTCGATGAAGGCGCCGAAGCAAAACGCGAGCAGCAGCGCTTGGATACGGCGGTCACCGGAGATTCCGGCGATCTGCCGCTGGAGCACGGCGAATTGCCCGGTTTCCACCGAGAGCTGGTAGATGAAAATCGCGTTGAGAATCAGCCAGCCGATGGGGAGGAGACCGAAGGCCGCGCCATTGGCGGCCGCGGCGAGCGCCATAGAGACCGGCATCTGATAGACGAAAATCGCCACCGCGAGCGCGACCACCAAGGCGATCATCGCGGCGATGTGCGCCCGCACATGCCAGAAGGCGAGCAGGCCAAGGAGGACGACGACGGGGATGGCGGCGATCAGCGCGGAGACGCCGATGCTGACGACGGGGGCATAAATTTGCGACCAATGCATGGGGAAAGCGCGTGCGCGCGGGGTGCCCGCAGCGAGTCAGGGCCGCGCGCGGGTGGCGAGGAATTTGTGCGGGGCAGCGGCGATCCACGAACTGTGCAAGTTTGGCGGACCGCCTGCCCCGACGGCGGTTGGAAACCGCCGCTCCCTTACAGCCCCTGCGTATCCACCAGCCAGATCAGCGCCGCGAGGGAGGCGGCGCCGATGGCGAGCTCGCGCGGGTTGACCTTGTCGAGGCTGTCGATGCGCGTGTGGTGATAATCGAAATAACGCTGCGAGTCGGGCGTGAGGCCGGCGACGGTCGCGCCTTGCGCCATGAGCGGAGTGACGTCGGTGCCGCCGGTGCCCTTGTTGAACGCGTAGATGCCGTAGGGCTCGAAGAGCGTGCGCCAGCGGGCGGCCTTTTCGTGGACGGAGCCCTGCGTGCTGCCGAGATTGAAGCCGCGGGGCTGAAAGCCGCCATTGTCCGTCTCGATGGCAAAGATGTGCTTTTCCTTCTTCTCTTTGGCCGCCGCCGCGTAGGCCGCCGAGCCGCGCGTGCCGTTTTCCTCGTTGGTGAAGAGCACGCAGCGGATCGTGTGGCGGGGCTTGATGCCGAGGGTTTTGAAGATGCGGAGCACCTCGATGGATTGTACGCAGCCGGAGCCATTGTCGTGCGCACCGGGCGCGATGTCCCACGAGTCGAGGTGGCCGCCGACGAGGATGATCTCATTCGGGAATTCCGAGCCGCGGATTTCGCCGATGACATTGTGCGAAGGCGCGTCGTCGAACCACTTCGAGTTGATCTTCATCGTGACCTTCAGGTCCGGGTCTTTTTTAAGGATCGCGGAAAGCTGCCCGGCCGCGGCGGTGGAAAGGGCGGCGGCGGGGATCTTCGGCTGGTCGGGGAGGTAAGTCGTCGCGCCCGTGTGCGGGATATCGTCAAACGCGAGCGTGAGGGAGCGCGTGAGCGCGCCGGCGGCACCGTACTTGGCCGCGACGCCGGGCCCGCGATTGCGCTGATCGCCGGCCTCGCCGTAGGCGCGCCCGGTGGCGATAAACTCGGGGTTCATCGGGCGATTGAAGAACACAATTTTGCCGGCGATTTTTTCTTTCCCGAGGGTTTCGAGTTCCGCGAGCGATTTGACCTCGATGACCGAGGCCGTGAGGCCGCCGGCCGGGGTCGGTACCGAGCCCCCGAGCGCGAGCGCGTTGAGATCGGCTTGGCCAAACGATGCGACCATTTGCACCGACTCCCGTTCGCCGCGCTCCCAGTGGGGCACCATCACGTCTTGCTTGGTCACGCGATCGAGTTGAAGCGCGGTGAGTGTCTTTTCCGCCCACACCACGGCTTTTTCCAACGACTTGGAGCCGGCGAGGCGTCCGGGCGATTCCTTGACGAGCGTGGTGAGATTTTCAAACGCCTGTCCCCGTGCCAGCGCTTCCGTGTAGATCGAGCGCAGCATGGCCTCGTCGGGCGAGAGTTGCGGCGCGGGCGCCGCGGTTTGGGCGGAGAGGCGCAGGGCGCAGGCCGTGAAACTGAGCAGGACGGAGAACCGGAGGACTGTACGCATAAGGAAAATAATTTCGTTGCGGAGGCGCGGGCTCAAGCGGCGAATCATCGAATCCACCACAGCCCATGAAGCTTTCCGCCGTCACACTCACGGGCCGACACGTCCGGCTCGAGCCGATCTCCGAGGCGCACCTCGAATCGCTCCTGCGCCACGCGGCTGACCCCGAGGTGTGGACGCATTTCGGCGGCGCCAAGCTCGACACTCCCGAGGTCCTGCGCGACCGCGTCGCCAAGCAGCAGGCCGAGCGCGAGCGCGGCGATGTGCTCACCTTTGCCGTGGTGACGGTCGCCACGGGCGAGGCCGTCGGGACCACGACTTATTTCGACGTCTCCGTGCCGGACCGCCGCCTGGAGATCGGCAGCACCTGGCTCGGCCGCGCCGTCTGGCGCAGCGCCGTGAATACCGAGTGCAAGTTTCTCCTGCTACGCCACGCCTTCGAGGTGCTGGGCTGCCTGCGCGTGCAATTGAAGACCGATATCCGCAATCTCCGCTCGCAAACCGCCATCGAGCGCATCGGGGCGGTCAGGGAAGGCATCCTGCGCAATCACATGCGCCGCCGCGACGGCACGCAGCGCGACACCGTGATGTACTCGATCATCGCCGAGGAGTGGCCGGCGGCGAAAGCGAAGCTCGAGGGTTTGATGAATCGCTAAATCGTCTTACGCTCCCGGGATGAACGTCGTCGTCCCCACTCCCGAACTGCGCCAGCGCGAGCGGGTGCGTCCCGCCGGGCGCGCCGTGATGCGGCAAGAGTGGGCGCATCTGCTGTTTCTCCATTGGGCGATTGAACCCGCGATCGTGCAGGCGACGCTGCCGGCCGGGCTCACCGTCGACACGTACGATGGCAAGGCGTGGGTGGGCCTCGTACCCTTTTTCATGCGCCAAGTCCGGCCCACGGGCTTGCCCGCCGTGCCGGGCCTGTCGAATTTTCTCGAGCTGAATGTCCGCACCTACGTCCACGATGCCCGCGGCCGACCGGGTGTTTGGTTTTATTCGCTCGATTGCAACCAGTGGGCGGCGGTGAAGATCGCGCGCCAGTTTTTTCATCTGCCCTACGAGCACGCGGTGATGGGCGCGACCATCGATCCCGCGACCGGGGAGGTGGCGTATCGCTCGCGGCGCGCGGGGAGGAAGGAGGAAAGCCGCTTCCGCTATCGGACGATGGGCGCGGGCCGCGAAGCCCAGCCCGGCTCGCTCGATTTTTTTCTGCTCGAGCGCTACACGCTGTTCGCGCACGACTCGCGGCGCGGTCGTCTGTGGGCGGGCCAGGTGGCGCACACACCGTATCGCATGCAGCGCGTGGATGTCGGGGAGTGGCAGGCGGATTTGGTGCAACGCGCCGGTTTCCATCTCGGGAGGCGCGCGCCGGATCATATTTCGGCGGCCGAGACGGTGGACGTGGAAATTTTTCCGTTGGCGGCGCTGCGGTAGCGGACCGGTGGTTTCCGAGCGCGGTCTTGAAGGCGGAGGCCGGTGAATTTTTTTAATTCTCCCCGCCCGATGGCGCCCGGAGGTCGCCGACCAACTCGGAGATTACTCCGAAGTCGGCGGGGTCGGCGTGAGGACGAAGGTATGGCCGATGGTGCTGAGCTGGCCGCTGATGCGACGGAGAATCTGGACGAGATCGATGAAGAGGGTACTCGACTGCGTCGTGCCGCTGTCGCCCTGCGGGAGGCGGGCGTAGTGGCGCTTTTGGATCGTGATGCACCACTCCTTGAGCGCGTCGCCATCGCGGAGAAACTGGGCGGCCACCTCGGTATCGCGCGTGGCGAGGATGGAGATGGCGGTTTCCAATCGGCGGAGCACGCGCTGATAGAGTTCGGTGAGGTCGGCCTGATCTTCGGCCGGCAGCTTGACGGTGTCGTTGGCGTGGTTGATGACGCCGCCGCAGAGACTCTTGTCGATGATGTCGGCGATGGACTCGAGCTGGCTGGAGAAATTGAGCAGGCCGAATTGGAGCTGGCTGTCGCGCGGCGTGAGCGCATCGCTCGGGATGCGGCTGAGATAGAGTTTGATCGCGGTGTTGAGCTCGTCGACGCGGTCGTCGTGCTTTTGCACGCTGCGCGCGAGGGCGGCGTTGCGCTCCTGAAACGCGCGCCAGCCCGCTTCGAACATGCCCTTCACGTCATCGGCGAGACGCAGCGTCTCGCGCGTGGCGTTGGCGAGGGCGAAGACGGGGCTCGACAGCGCCTCCGGGTCGAGATGCGTGGCGACGCGCGGCACCGCTTCGATCTCCGTCGGCTTCACCGCGCGCTGGAGTAGGCGGCCCAGTGGCGCGGCGAAGAACACGCCGAGGGCCATCACGACGATATTAAACAGGGAGTGAAAATTAGCCGTCTGTCGCTCCAGTGAGCCCGGCATCAGGCCGACCAAGTCGACCACCTTACTAAAGAGCACGAGGCAGACGATCACGACCGCGCCTTTGAGGACGAGATTCGCCACCGCGAGGCGGCGACCCTGCCACGTGCCGAGGCCCGCCATGAGCGAGGTGAGGCCGAGGCCCATATTCGCACCGAGCACGACGGGCACGAGGACATCGAGCGCGAGGATACCCGTCTGCCCGAGCGCCAGCGCGAGGCCGATCGCCGCCGTGGAACTCTGAGTGGCCAGCGTGAGGATGGCGGCAAAGAGCACCAGCAGCGTGTGGTGATGCGAGAGCACCCCGAGCACGGTGAGAAAGTCTTGATTGGCACTGAGGGCATGCGCCGCCTCGCCGCCCACGCGCATCGCGAGGAAGATGAAGCCCAGCCCGAGCAGCGATTGCCCGGCACCACGGATCGTCTCGGACTTGAAGGCCTGAAACCCAATCAGGCCCACGACGAGAAACAGCGAGTAGTAGTCGAAGAAACGCAGCGCGATGAGCTGCACCGTGATGGTAATGCCGACATTGGCCCCGAGGAGAAAGCCGAGCATCGACTCGGCGGGCAGGCGGCCGGCATTGAGCAACTGGAGCGCGAGGAGCGTCTGGGCGGTGGACGAGGGAGCGACGGTGCCGAAGACGAAACCGGCGAATGCTGCGGTCCAAGGCCGCTTGCCCATGCGCTCCAGCCAAGCGTGCAGGGCGTGGCCGAGCATGCGCTCGAGGCCTTTGCGAAGAAACCGGATGCCAAACAGGATCAGCGCGACGCTGCCCGCGATATTCAACAGAACCATTTCAATCGCCACTATGAAGGCTCATCGCCGCTGCGTCCAGCCGGTTGAGCGGGTTGGCGGGAGGTGGCGCGGGTCGGGGGAGGTGGCGAGCGGTGGAGCGCGATGAGCGTGCGCTGAGAGTTCGATGTGTGCGAACCGGTTGGCGTGTGGCGTTGGATCGGGGACGAGGGGGAACTGGGCCGTGAAGGGGAAAAGTGGATACGGGCGGCGCATCCGGGGTGGCACGGGGCCGCGGGGTGGGGCGGCAGTCCTGACGGTTCGCCCGGAGGTCGAACCCTACCCTCGGAGGTTGAGGGATCGAGTGAAGCTGTGAGTGGCGCGTTAAGGATGACGCGCCCGACCTAAAACCACTTTTTCTTCTTCAGATAGATCGTCATGAGGATCGTCGAGACGAGGGTGAGCGTGCCGGCCCAGAGGTAGCCGTGGGGCGACTTCAGCTCGGGCATGTGTTCGAAATTCATGCCGTACCAACCGCCCACGAGGACTGCGGGTAGCGTGACGGCGGTGAGGGCGGTGAGGAACTTGATGCCCTCATTGGCCTCGAACTGCGCTTTGTTGAGGAAAATATCGAAGGCCAGCATCAGGCGGTCGTGGTAGCCGATGGCCGTCTCTTCGATGCGGGCGAGGTGGTCGCGCAGATCGCGGAAGTAGGGGAGCATCACGCTGCGCACGAGCTTCGAGTCGCCGCGCGCGAGCTTGTCGATCACGTCGCGCTGGGGACGGATGATCGTGCGCATCTTGGAAAAATCGCGGCGCACGTGGACGATCTCGCCGACGACTTTGCGGTGGACGCTGGCCTCGGACAGGACATGCTCCTCCAGTTCCTCCAGTTCCTGTCGCAGCTCCTCGATGACGGGGGCGTAGTTGTCGACGAGGAAGTCGAGCAGCGTGTGCGCGAGGCGATCCGGGCCGCGGGCGATGACGCCCGTGCTCTTGGTCGCGCGGTCGATGGCCGATTGCATCGATTTGAGCGGAGCCGTGTGAAACGTGACGAGGTAGTCCTTGCCGAGAAAGAGATCGAGCTCGGTGGTATTGAACTTTTCCGTGCGCGTGAAATCGACGGCGTGCGTGACGATGAAAAGGTAATCCTCGTAGTCCTCGACCTTGGGCAGGGAGTTGGGCGCGACGCAGTCCTCGATGGCGAGGGGGTGAAATTGGAAAACGGATTCGAGGACGAACTTCGTCTCCTCCTCGGTGGGGTTGTCGAGGTCGACCCAGAGGATGAGGCCTTTATCGGCGCGCACGAGGCGCAGCGCCTCGCGCTCGAGGTCGGAGCCCACGAGCTTGCCCTCGCTGAAGATGAAGGAGCGGATCATCGGGAATCGCCCCAATCAGTTCATCGCGGTGGAAGTGTCGATTCTTAATTGGGGCCGATTGGGCCGGGCTCGGGTGGCACCACCTCAAGCCAGTCGGACTTCGACAGCGGAGGTTCACCTCTTTCGTAGCGAGCGATGAGGTCGGCGAGATCAAGAATCGGCCCGGTGGTGTATTCATCGACGGGAATTTTTGCCACCGCTCGCTTCACTACTGCACAGAAGAGAGCTTGGTACTTTGGCGCCATTCTCCGCAGGTCGATGTTCCTGACCATGTGCTCCTCGTCAGATGCTCTTAGCCAGGCCCCGTAACCGAGTTCTTTTATATCATCGGGACCGGGTAACTGAGAAATAAGCCAGTCGCGAAGAGCCAGCTCTGCACCTCCTGCGGTGAGCTCATCGACTAGGACGCGAAGGATCTCGTCGTGATAGGTCCACACGCGGGAAAAACAACGGCCATCGGGCAAGATGAGAAACCCGGAGGGCATGACTAACTCGGCCGGATTCTTACAGCCCCAGCTTCTTCTCCACCGCCGCGAGCGCTGCGATAAATTCCTCGGGAGTCTTCGCGGCGAGGAAAGTGGCACGGTCGCCGGGGTCGCGGAGCATTTTACAGAGGGCGCTGACGACGGCGAGGTAGTCGCCGGGCTTCGACTTGGGGGTGCCGAGGACGAAGAAGAGTTTCACGATCTCGCCGTTCGCGTCGAAAGGGATGCCTTGCTCGCTGCGGCCGACGGCGAGCACGATCTGTTTGACATGCTCGGTGCGGGCGTGGGGGAGGGCGATGGCGTTGCCGAGGCAGGTGGTGTCGAGGCGGTCGCGGGCGAGGAGCTCCTCGTAGAAGCCGGCGAAGTTGGCCACGTCGGGATGCCCGTCGAGGAGGCGCGCGACCTCATTGAGCGCGGCGGTGCGCTTAGTGCTGTGCACGTTAAGCGCGATACGGGCGGGATCGAGGAGCGAAGTTATTTTCCCGGGCATGCGAAAGAAAGAATGCGACAATGAAAGCAGAACTATGAAAGGCGAAAGCAGAAAAGCGTTTTCCGAAGAAATGAGCCGCGGGTTTCCGGGAATTCCCACCTCCAGGGCAGCGGAGAATGCCATTGCTTGGGGCGGCGGGGCGCGCTGAGTTACAGGGATGAAACAATTGCGGGCGATGCTACTGCTAGGCGTGATGGGCTGGACCGTCGCGCGCGGGGCCGAGGAGACATTTTCCAAGACGGTGGGAGCGGGCGATTTTTCCTCCGCAGGGCTCTCCAAGCTCACGCCCGCCGAGCTGGCCCGGCTCGATGCGCTGGTGCGCGACTACAAGACGGGAGCGCTCGCCGCCGCGCAGCGTGAAGCCGCCGAGGCCCGCGCCGCCGCAGAGGCCAAGATCGCTCGGGCCGAAGCTGAAACGCAGGCCGCCAAGGCGGATGCGCTGAAGGCAGAAGCCGCCCGCGCGGAGGCGACGAAGACAGCGCAAGCCGAGGCGGCCAAAGCGAAGAAGGCGGAGAGCGGCAGCCTGCTCCAGCGCGCGAAGGTACTCCTCACCCCGGGCACCGAGATCGAGTACGAGACCATCGAAAGCCGGATCGCGGGGGATTTCAAAGGCTGGGAGGGCAACACGGTGCTCACGCTCGAAAATGGGCAGCGCTGGAAGATCGCCAATGGCGGCCTCTACAGCACACCGCCGGTGCCGAGCCCCAAGGTGAAAATCTCGCCGTCGCCGCTCGGCGGTTTCTGGATGACCTTTGAGGGGATGAACCTCCGCGTGCGCGTGCTGCCGGTGAACGCGCCTGCGAAGTAAAGCGAGTCGGGCGGCCGATAACTTTCCCGCAGCAGTGGTCGCTTTTCTCAAAAAAATCCTGGCCGACGATAAGTGGGCGGAGCGGAGTGGGGGTGTGGCGTGGCGCGTGGGCCTGACGACGTTTGGCATTCTGGCGCTCGAACTGGCGCTGATCCGCTGGACCTCGTCGCAGGTGCGCGTCTTCGCGTATTTCAACAACCTCGTGCTCATCTGCGCGTTTCTCGGCATGGGGCTGGGCGTCGCGCTGGGGCGGCGCTGGCCGGGCCTGCTGCACTTCGTGCTGCCGGTGCTGCCGGTGCTGGCGGTGCCGCTGGCGTTTTCGGAGCAGCTTTCGCTGGTGCACCTCCAGTTTCCCGACCGCAGCATTATGCTGTGGGGGGCGGATCAAGTGGCGGCCAACGAGTGGGTCTTTGTGCGCAGCCTCGCGGTGTTTATCGCGCTGCTGGCGGGCGTGGTGGCGGTGTTCGTCGGGTGCGGGGCGCCGCTCGGCGTGCTGTTTGCGCGGCTGCCGACGCTGCGGGCCTACCACGCAGACTTGTTGGGATCGCTGGTGGGCGTGGCGGCCTTTACGGCGGTGTCGTGGCTCGATGCGGGACCGGGAGTGTGGCTGCTGCTGGGGGCGCTGCCGTTTGTGATTCTCGCGCGGTCGGCGGTGGCGGTGGCAATGGCGCTGGCGGTGACGGCGCTCGGCTGGTGGTCGGTGCAGGGGGCGATGTTCTCGCCCTACAACCGCATCGTGCTCCTGCCGCACTCGCCGAGTTTCCTCGAATTGCAGGTGAATCGGGATTTCCACCAGTACATGGTCGATCTCTCGGAGAAGCGCCTGACGAGCCCGGAGCTGTCGGCGGAGGACCGCGCGTCGCAACGCTCGCTGCAAGACCTCTACGATCTGCCTTTTAAGATTAACGCGAGCCGGCGCACCGCGCTGGTGGTCGGCGCGGGCACGGGCAACGACGTGCAGGCCGCGCTGCGCAATGGGTACGGGTCCGTGACCAGCGTGGACATCGACGGCCGCATCATCGCGCTCGGCCAGCGGTACCATCCGGAGAAGCCCTACGCCAATCCGAAGGTGCACCCGGTGGTGAACGATGCGCGCGCCTTCTTTGAGCAAAACCACGACGAGAAATTCGACGTGGTGTGCTTCGGCCTCCTCGACTCGCATGCGATGAGTTCGGCGATGTCGACGCTGCGGCTCGACAACTACGTTTACACCGAGGAAGGCATCCGCGCGGCGTGGAATCGCGTGGGGCCGGACGGCCACCTCTCGCTCGCGATCTCGTGCATCGCGGGGCGGTGGTTTTTCGAACGGCTGTACTGGACGATCACGCGCGCGACGGGGCAGGAGCCCATCGCGTTTTACAGCCCGCTGCATTACACGACGGCGACCTTTGTCGTGCCGCGCCCCGGGGCGAAGATGGATGCGCCGCTCGTGGCGCAGCGGCCCAAGCTCACGCCGACCTCGCCGATGGAGCGCGTGGTGACGGCGAGCGATGACTGGCCGTTTTTGCACATGCGACCGGGCGTCATCCCGTGGGGCTACATTGCCGTTCTCAGCGCGGTGCTCCTGCTCGCGGTGGCGACGGCGCGGCCGGTCTTTGGGTTGAAGCTGGGCGGCGCGGGCTTTCACCGGCCGTTGTTTTTGATGGGCGCGGCGTTTCTTCTCATCGAGACCCGCGGCGTGACGAGTCTGTCACTGCTGTTTGGCTCGACGTGGGTGGTCAACTCGGCGGTCTTTGCCGGTATCCTCGTCATGGTGCTCGCGGGTAATGCCGCGGTGCAGCGCTGGCAGTGGACCAATCCGCTGCCGTGGTTCGCGCCGCTCTTCGTGGCTGTGATGCTGCTGTATTTTTTCCCGATGAGCTGGCTGCACTCGCTGCCGCTGTTTTGGCGTGGGGTGATCGGCGGTTTGGTCACCGGATTGCCGGTGGGTCTCGCGGGGGTGATCGTGCCGATGCTACTCGCGCGCGCGGCGAATCCGGCGGCGGCGCTGGGGGCGAATTTACTCGGGGCGGTGCTGGGCGGGTGCCTGGAGTATTTTTCGATGGCGGGCGGATTGGGCGGGTTGGTGCTGCTCGCGGCGGCGCTGTATTTGGGAGCGCTGTGGGATTTGGTGCGGGCGCGGCGGGGTGGGGGTGCAGCGAGAGCGGTGACCGTGGCGGGGGCGTAAAGCCGCGGGCGTCGGCGAGCGACGCCCCTACATCGAACCGCTGAAATAAAAAGCACCGTCTTCTGGTGAAGACGGTGCTGAAAACTAAGACGAGCGTGGTGCGCTTGCGGACTTACGTCGCGGGCGGGGGCGTCTCGGCGGAGGCGGCGTTGCTAGCGGCTTCTTGTTCCTCGGCGCTCTCGACGATGCGCGCGATGCTCAGGAGTTTGTCGCCGGCGGCGAGGGTGAGGAGCTTCACGCCTTTGCCGCCGCGGTTGACCTCGCGGATGGTGTTGACCGGGCAGCGCACGCTCTGGCCCTTGGCGGTGAGGAGCATGATCTCGTCGGTGTCCTTGACGCTGAGGGCGCCGGCGAGCTTGACGGAGCCATCCTCGGGGAGGTCGATGGCCCAGACGCCGGAGCCGCCGCGGTTGATGAGGCGGTAATCCTCGAAGCGCGTGCGGACGCCGAGACCGGCTTCGCTCGCGACGAGGAACTTGGCGTTGTGATCGACGACCTCGATGACCTGCAGCGAATCGCTATCGAGTTTGAAGCGCATGCCGGTGACGCCGGCGGTAGCGCGGCCGGTGGGGCGGAAGAGATCTTCGCCGCTCTCGGCGTCGCGCTCGCGGAAGCGGACGGCGAGACCCTGATGGGAGACGAGGATGAGTTCGTCGCTGCCGGTGGTGAGCACGGCGCCGATGACGACGTCCTTTTCGGCGAGGTTGATGCCGATGAGGCCGCCGTCGCGGGTGCAGTTGGCGTAGTCGGCGAGGGAGCTCTTCTTGATGACGCCGCTCTTGGTGGCCATCACGAGATAGCGGTCCTCGGCAAAGTCTTTGACGCAGACCATCGCGGCGATCTTTTCGCCCTCCGCGAGGCGGAGGAAGGAGGAGACGGATTTGCCCTTGGAGGTGCGAGTGCCCTCGGGGACATCGTAAACCTTCTTCGCATGGCACTGGCCGATGCTCGTCAGGAAGAGGATGTAGTCGTGCGTGGAGGCGGTGAAGAGATTTTCCACGAAATCCTCTTCGTAGGTCTCGGCGCCGATGACGCCCTTGCCGCCGCGCTTTTGCGAGCGGTAGTCGGCGACGGGGGTGCGCTTGATGAAGCCGAGGTGGGAGACGGTGATGACGCAGCCCTCGTTGGGGA
Organism: Opitutaceae bacterium; assembly: GCA_965227745.1. Classification (GTDB taxonomy): domain Bacteria; phylum Verrucomicrobiota; class Verrucomicrobiia; order Opitutales; family Opitutaceae; genus GAS368. The sequence goes on from OZ245769.1 coordinate 5,651,022, forward strand.
TGACGTCTTCCATGCGGAATTCGCCGGCGGAGCCGATGATCTCGGTGCGGCGGGGAGAGGTGTACTTGGCCTTCATCTCGGCGAGTTCCGATTTGATGAGGGCCATGAGCTTGGCCTCGGACTCGAGGATGCCGCGCAGCTCCTCGATGAGCTTCATGAGCTCGAGGTATTCGGCTTCGATCTTGCCGCGCTCGAGACCGGTGAGCTGGTAGAGACGGAGTTCGAGGATGGCATCGGTCTGGCGCTCGGAGAGCGGGTACTTGGCCATCAACTTCACCTTGGCCTCGTCGCGATTGGCGGAGGCGCGGATGATTTTGACGAAGTCGTCGAGGTTATCGAGGGCGATGATGTAGCCCTCGAGGATGTGGGCGCGGTCCTCGGCCTCCTTAAGGCGGAACTTGGTGCGGCGCGTGACGACATCGCGGCGGTGCTCGATGTAGCATTCGATGAGTTCCTTGATGTTCATCTGCTTCGGCCGCTTCTTATCGAGGGCCAGGAGCGTGACACCGAAAGAAGACTCGAGGGCGGTCTTCTGAAAGAGCTGGTTGATGACGACCTTGGCCTGCTCGCCGCGCTTCAGCTCGATGACGATGCGGGTGTTTTCGTCGGACTCGTCGCGGAGATCGCGGATGCCATCGATCTCCTTTTCACCGACGAGTTCGGCGATGCGGAGGACGAGGGTGTTGCGGTTAACATTGTAGGGGATCTCGGTGATGACGATCTGCTCCATGCCGCCCTTGAGCTCCTCGGTGTGGGCCTTGCCGCGCGTGCGGACGATGCCCTTGCCGGTTTTCAAGTAGCTGAGGATGCCGTCGCGACCGGAGATGATGCCACCGGTGGGGAAGTCGGGCCCGCGGATGATATCGCAGAGCGCGTCGACGGAGATGCGGGGATTGTCGATGATGGCGACGGTGGCGTCGATGATCTCGTCGAGGTTATGCGGCGGGATATTCGTCGTCATGCCGACGGCGATACCCGTCGAGCCGTTCATCAGGAGATTCGGCAGCGAGGCCGGGAGGACAGTGGGCTCGGTGGTGGACTCCTTGTAGTTGGGCACGAAATCGACGGTGTCCTCGTCGATGTTCTTCAGCATGTCCTCGGCGATGTCCTTTAGACGCGCCTCGGTATAACGATAAGCCGCGGGCGGATCGCCGTCGACGGAGCCGAAATTACCCTGCGGATCGATGAGCGGGTAACGCATGACCCACGGCTGAGCCATGCGGACGAGCGTATCGTACACGGAGGAGTCGCCGTGCGGGTGGTAATTCTTGAGCACTTCACCGACGACACCGGCGCACTTGTCGAACGAGCGATTGTGCAGCAGGCCTTCGCGGAACATCGCGTAGAGCACGCGGCGCTGCACGGGCTTCAGGCCATCGCGGGCGTCGGGTAACGCGCGAGAAATGATGACCGACATCGAATACTCGATGTAAGCGGTCTGCATAATATCGGTGATGTTGGCCGAGGAGAGTTTTTCGTTGGCGGTGTACACGGGAAAGTAGCGAGTGGTGGGTAGCGGGTAGCGTGGAGGTGACCGGCCTACGGCTTGATCGTGGACCAGGGGCGAGCTTCCACGAATTGGCCGAGGTGGCCGACATTGTCGGTGGCGATGGTGGCACCGAGGCGGATGGCTTGAGCGGCCAGGATCACATCGGCATTGAGTTCTTTGGGATGGCCCACGCTGCGACCGGTCTTGCGCGATTGCGCCCAGAGCTCGGCCGCTTTGCGCATGTCAGTCGTGGTGAGCGGGACGTACGTGATGATGCTCGGGAGCGCATCGAGATTGGCGAGGGAGCCGCGGAGATTTTCCACGATGAGATTGCGCCGAATTTCGAAGTCGGCGATCTCGGGTAGAAAAACTGCCACGTCATGATCGAGCAGCGAGGCCAGCCACGCGCGATGCTCACGATTCCGCGAATAGTCGGCGTGCGTGAGCCGGCCGAGCGGGCCGGAGTCGAGCATGACAGCCTTGATCACGTGGAGAACAGGGGAGCTTCACGGAGGCGGGTTTCCTCCAGCTTGGACTTGAAGTTTTCCCAGCTCATCGGCTGCGGGTCGGTGTGATCTTTTTCCCAGCGGGCAAACATCGCCCGGGCGATGTCGCCTTTCACCGAAGCAGGACGAGCGCTCTTGGATGAAGCGGAGCGAGTACGTTTGGGTTTGAGGGTGGGCTTCATGATCAGACGTCGAGAAACTGCACGTTCAGGGCGTTGTCTTCGATGAATTGGCGGCGGGGGGGGACTTCGTCGCCCATGAGGAGGGTGAACAATGCGTCGGCCTTGGCGGCGTCTTCGATGGAGACTTTGAGGAGGCGGCGCTTCTCGGGGTCCATGGTGGTTTCGAAGAGCTGCTTCGGGTTCATTTCGCCGAGACCCTTGTACCGCTGGATGTGGAGGCCCTTGCGGCCGTTGGCGCGGATCTGGGTGACGATGTCGAGCGGGCCGAAGAGCTCGGCCTTCGTCTCGGATTTCTGACCGAGATTCTCGGTGACCGTGTAACGAGTCTGACCGGCAACCGGGGTGAAGGTCGCGATGTCGAGGCCGGCCTTGGCGAGGGCGACGAGGAGCTTGGTCATCTCGGTGCTCTCGAAGATCTCGTGGATCGTGACGCGCTTCTGCGTGGCGTAGGATTTTTTCTCCACGGGCACGACGACGGCGTCGGGCGCGGTGGGCTCGACCTGATCGGTGAGATCGGCGTTGAGCTTGTGCGCGTTGAGGAAATCAGCGCGGGCGTGCTCGTCGCGGAGGAACTCGTGGCTCTCCTTATTGCCCTCGCGGATGCGGGCGACGTAGCGGGGGAGGGAACGCGTGACCGGGTCCTGCGTATCGAGATACTCGGGGAGCGAGGCGCCGTAGCGCGTGACGCCGCCGCCGAATTTTTCGAGGAGCGCGAGGTTTTCCACGATCTGCTCGATCTGCACGGGCGAGAACGCGTGGCCGTCGCTGAGACGAGTCAGGACAATGTCCTCGGAGCCGAGCTCGAGGAGGATGCGGTTGAGCTGGTCGTCGTTGTCGACGTACTGCTCACGCTTCTTGCGCTTGATCTTATAGAGCGGGGGTTGGGCGATGTAGACGTAGCCGCGCTCGATCAGGCCCTTCATCTGGCGATAGAGGAACGTGAGGAGAAGGGTGCGGATGTGCGAGCCGTCGACGTCCGCGTCCGTCATGATGATGATCTTGTGGTAGCGGGCCTTGGCGGCGTTGAAACCGCCGACCGATTCGTCGCCCTCACCGATGCCCGTGCCGCAGGCGGTGATGAGGGTGCGGATTTCCTCGTTGGCGAGGACCTTGTCGAGTCGGGCCTTCTCGGTGTTGATGAGCTTGCCGCGCAGGGGAAGGATCGCCTGGAAGCGACGATCACGACCCTGCTTGGCGGAGCCGCCGGCGGAGTCGCCCTCGACGATGTAGAGCTCGGTCAGCGCGGGATCGCGCTCGGAGCAATCGGCGAGCTTGCCGGGGAGGCCACCGCCGGAGAGCGCGCCCTTGCGGACGGTCTCGCGGGCTTTGCGGGCGGCTTCGCGGGCGCGGGCACCATTGAGGGCCTTGTCCACGATGCGCTTCGCGGTTCCGGGATTCATCTCGAAATACTGCATCAGGCCCTCGTACGTGACGGAGCCGACCACACTCTCCACCTCGGGCGAGAGGAGTTTGACCTTGGTCTGCGACTCGAACTTGGGGTCGCTGTGCTTGATCGAGATGACGGCGGCGAGACCCTCGCGGACGTCGTCACCGGTGATCTGCGGGTCTTTTTCCTTCAGGAGATTGTTGGCCTTGGAGTACTGGTTGATCGCGCGCGTCAGGGCGCTGCGGAAGCCGGAGAGATGCGTGCCACCGTCCGGATTGTGAATCGTGTTGGTGTAACACATCACCTGGTCGTTGTAGGTGTCGTTATACTGGAGCACGACCTCGCAGTGGATCTCGGCGGGCTTCTCATCGAGTTGGAGCTTGGTCTCCTTGACGAAGCGGATGGGCTTCGGATGCAGGGGCGTCTTGCCCTGGTTGATCTGCTTCACGAATTCCTCGACGCCATCCTTGTAGAAATAGCGCTCTGGCTTGGGCTCGGCGGGGCGCTCGTCGGTGAAGATGATTTCGAGGCCGGAATTGAGGAAGGCCAGTTCGCGCAGACGCTGGCTGATGCGGGCCGCGACGAAGACGGTGGTCTCCTTGAAGATTTCCGCGTCGGGCTTGAAGCTGATGTAGGTGCCCGTGCCCTTGGCTTTGCCGATGACCTCGAGCTTCTTCACGGTCTTGCCGCGCTCGAACTTCATGTGATGCACCAAGCCGCCGCGCGAGACCTCGACCTCGAACCATTCCGAGACCGCATTCACGCACTTCGCGCCGACGCCGTGGGTGCCGCCGGAGAATTTGTAGCCGCCCTGGCCATACTTACCACCGGAGTGGAGCGTGGTGAGCACCATCTCGACGCCGGGGATGCCGTACTGCGGATGGATGTCGACCGGGATGCCGCGGCCATTGTCGCGGATGCTGATCGAGCCATCGACGTGGATGTTGACCTCGATGCGGGAGCAGAAATTGGCGAGATGTTCGTCGACGGAATTATCCAGAACCTCGGAAACGCAGTGATGGAGCGCGCGCTCATCGGTACCACCGATGTACATGCCGGGCTTCTTGCGGACGGCCTCGAGGCCCTCGAGTTTTCCGAGTTTGGAAGCGTCGTAGGCATCGGCGCCGGCCTGATTGGTGATGTTGCGTTCTGCGTCGGTTTGTTCGGCCATGAAATGGGTTGGGACAGGGTGAAAAATGAAAGGAAAAATCTCTCGCGAATTGGCCGCGGACGCGAGGGTTTTTTTAGGAAAAAACGCGGCGGGAAACGGCCTTCTTTTCGCTTTAAACCGAGGGTTTCGTTTGACCGGGGTGGGGGTAGGGGCAAGCTGCCCGGTGAAATGCCCAGCCCCGCCCTTGAAAGCCTCCTGATTCTCCAAGATCGCGATACGAAAAGGCTCGGCATCGAGGCCCAATTAAAGGCCGTCCCCCGCGATGTCGCGGCCGTGGAAGCCAAGATCGCCGCCGAAAAGGCCGCCATCGAGACCGCCAAGCAGGAGCTGATGGGGCTGGAAACGAAGAAAAAGATGCTGGAGACCGAGATCGGCTCCACCGAGACCAAGCTGGCCAAGTACAAGACCCAGCAGTCCCTCGTGAAGAAGAACGAGGAGTACAAGGCCCTCGGCCACGAAATCGAGACGACCGAGAAGGCGATCAGCGACTTTGAGGGCCAGGAACTCGAGATCATGTACCAGATCGACGAGGCCAAGAAGAAATTCGCCGCGGCCGAGGCGGTGCTGAAGGGGAATATTTCGGGTCACGAGTCGCGGATCAAGACACTCAAGGAGCGTGAGTTAAGCTTCACCGCTGAGCACAAGACCGCCCTCGCCGATGTCGCGACGGCCCGCACGCCGGTCGGCCCGATGGCGATTCGCCAATACGACCGCATTGCCGCCCGCCAGATGCCGGCGGTCGTACCGATCGTGCACGGCGACAAGTGCGGCGGTTGCCATCTAAAGGTTTCCGGTGACGTCATTTCCGCCACGCGCGGCAAGACGCCCGATCCGCTCCAGCCGATGCCGACCTGCGATAATTGCGGGCGGATCGTGTATTGGGAGTGAGGGTGGGGTGGGCGTGAGGGGGCGGGCCGATCCGGACGCCGGCGGCGGGGTTTTGGGCTGCCGTTGTGATTCTTAACCTTCGCCCTCCCGACGGCGCCCGGAGGTCGCCGTCCACCTTGCTCCTCACCGGCGCCGCAGGCGGTTCCACAGATACCGGGCCTGATATTTTGCCCGCCGAGCCCGGGTAAAGGGCGCGTCGGGGGCGGGCAGGCGGTCGGCGTCGACGCGGTAGAGCAGCGAGTGATCCCAGCCGGGATTATCGGCGCCGCCGATGCGGAAGGTGTGCCGGTAGTGTTGTCGTGCGCAGGCCAGCGCCTCAGCGGAAAACCGCCCGTACGGAAACACGAAGCTCTCCACCGGCTGGCCGAGCCGTTTGGTGAGAACGGCCTGCGCGGCGACGATCTCCGCCTGCAGGTCCGCGTCGGAGCGATCGAGGGGCGAATGCGTGAGCCCGTGGGCGGCGATGGCCACGCGACCGCTCTGCGCCAGCTCGCGCAATTCCGGCCACGTGCAAAAGCCGCCGTAGTTGGGATGATTGTAGTTTACGTTAGGCTCGCAGCCGAGCCGCACGTCGGCGGGGAACTCCGCTTTTTCCTGCACGACCGAGGGCGGCACCGCGAGGACCGCGCATAGATCGTGGCGCTGGAGCAGCGGAAACACCACGGCGTAGAAATCGAAATACGCGTCGTCAAACGTGAGGCACACGTTGACCGCGCCGTCGCGCAGGGGCGCGCCGGGTAGCACACAGTGGCAGTGCCGCGCGATGTACGCGAAGTGGGCGTCGAGCATCGCGGGGTCGTTGCCGTACTGGCACGCCTGGGCGCGATGGTACATGAGCACGATCAGGCGACTCATGCAGCGCGGAGGCGGCGATTGGCTTCGTGGAGCAGGAGATATTTCCAAAACACCGTCTGGGATTTGTACGCGCTGATCACGAGGCCCTCGTAGCCCTGCAGGACGCCGCGCTGCAGAATGTAGCTTTTAACAAACGCCCAGGTGCCGCGGCTCACGGCCGTGAGGGGCCCGGTCTTTTTCCTGCCCGCGTGCTGCTCGGCAAAGAGCTGGCCGTAGCGGCGCATCTTGCGCAGGAAATCATCCGTCGAATCGTACGAGTAGTGAAGAATTGGATACTTCAGCACCTCCACGGCGACGCCCGCGGTCTGCACGCGCTCGTGGACTTCGCTCTCGCAGAAATTCGTCACGCCCCGGTGAAATAACCGCTCGTGCCGATCGGGCGCCCAGCCACAGGTGGTGATGTGGCGGCCGTTGAAATAGTTTTCAAACGGGATCACGTACACCGTCGCCGGATCCAGTTCGAGGGCCGCGATCTCGGCGGCGAGTTCGGGTGTGACGACTTCGTCGCTGTCGACCGAGAGGATCCAGTCGTTTTTCGCCAGCCCGATGGCGGTGCGCCGCACGCGGCCGAAGCCGGGAAACGGCCCCGCCATCGCGTACACGCGCACATTCGCGTGCTGCTGGGCGAGGGCGATCGTGGCGTCGGTCGAGCCGGTATCGAAGACGATGACCTCATCGCACCAGGCGAGCGCGGTCAGGACTTCTTCGATTCGCGCGGCGCTGTCCTTGGTCAAAATGGTCGCGGTGACGGGCACCGTCTGATGCCGGAGCGAAACCCGCCCGGCGGGGAACGTGGCGCGGCGCGTGGTGGGTTGTGCGCGCGAACTCGCGATCTCAAAGTGATGCGGAGGGTTGGCCAGCAGGGCTGGAGCTAGGGGCATAACCCCAAGATAATGGAAAACTTCCGCCGCGTATGTCCTCCCCGGTTGGAAAGGTGTTGTAGGGCTTAGGAGGACACGGACCTAAGGGCGACCGGTCGGGCGGCAATGTTTTTTACGCGCGCAGGGGGGGGGGGGGGGGGGGGCGGGCGTGGGTGTTTTCTTTATTTTCGCCCGAGGCTTCGCCTCTTCCGACGCTCCGCCGCGCCGGGCCTGTGTCATTGCGCGGACGCGCAGAGACGGTTACTTCTTCTCCTCGTGCCAGCGCACGGCGGCACGCATGAGCTCGGCGGCGTCGGCGAGGCCGAGCTTTTCGCGGATGCGGGCGTAGTAGGTCTGCACGGTCTTAATGCCGATTTTAAGGTCGTCGGCGATGCGGCGCGTCGAGTGGCCGGAGCCGAGGCGGCGAAATACATCGAGTTCGCGGTCGCTCAGAGCCTCGGGCGTCGCGGTCGCGGCATCTGGCTGGCGGGCGATGCTGCGCTCCGCGAGGGAGGCGAGCACGGCAGCATCGGCGTAGAGTTTTCCCGAGTGTACCTGGCGGATGGCGGCGACGATCTGCCCGGTCGATTCGCGTTTCATCACGTAGCCCGAGGCGCCGGCGCGCAGCGTGCGCTCGATGTCGCTGATATCCTCGTGCATCGAGAGCACGAGCACCCGCGTCGAAGGCACATGGATGCGCAGGTCTTTGATGAGATCGAGGCCCGAGCCGCGCTTGAGCGAGAGATCGACGATGGCCACATCGGGCGGCGCGAGCATCATGGCCGACAGGGCATCGGCGGGATCGCCGGCCTCGCCACAGATTTCCAAATCCGATTGCAGGCGCAGGATGCTCGCCAGCCACTCGCGCACGAGCGGGTGGTCATCCACGAGGAAAATTCTCACGCGCCGCAAGCTCATCGGGTGCCTCCGGCGCACGCCGGGCCCGGGCGTGAGGTCATGGCCAAATGGGAGTGTTTGTCAGTTGCAGCGGCGGACACGGCGCGAACACAGCAAACTCCTTGCCGCGCGGCAAGCACCACTCAGGCGAATTATCGGGCCTTGGGCGCAGGGGGACTCTCCCTGTTCTTTCCACTCGTGCAGCAAAAAGCGGGGCGGCGCTGTTCGCGCACTCGCCCCGCTGAGCAAAGGAATGGCTTGAGGTTGGCGGCTTAGGCCACGTGGCGCTGGGCGGCCGGAGCGGCGGAGGTCACCTCGAGCACGGGATTCTGCATCGCCTCGGGCTGGGTGTCGGCGGGCTTGGTGCTGCCCGTGGCGCGAAACGCCACGCTCAACTGCAAGTGGGTGTAGCCGCGCTGACGCAGGCGCTGCTCGATCTGGGCAAGCAAGTAGGCGAGGGGACGAGCGGTCTCGGCGTCGATCGTATCGACAGTGCCGGTGTCGCGGCGCGCGATCTGGAACGAGCGCGGGCGACCGACATTGAGCGCCCAGTTGGCTGTGCCGTTGAGGTCGATGGTGCGCGTGACCAGCTCGATTTCCTCGAGGCGCAGCATGCTGCGGAAGAGTGTAGCGAGCGGCACGCGCTGAGGGCGGATTGCAACTTGCAATTGCGACAGCGTCACCGGCCCCGCGCAACGCAGCAGCCCCGCGATCATCGTGCGACGGCCCGGCGTGAGGCGGAGACCGCTGCGGCGGAGGCGCGCGATTAATTCATTCAACGTCGGCATCGGCGCGACGGCGGAAAAAGTGACATCGTTCATGGCCGAAGCACCCGCCGGGGTGGCGGTCTCTTGCTGGGGCTCGGCGGTGGGGAGGGCGACATTGAGCATGGCTGGAGTTGGGGATACTGGTTGAAGAAGGAACGGGGTCGATTCGCTGGGCCGCGACTATGCGCCAAACTCCTCCCCGTGTCTGTCAGGCCTCGCCTTACACGCTATCAAGCAATTTATTTTCAACGAGTTGCGCTAATTGTAATGCATTATCTGGTGGAAAATCGCCATGCAGATGACACTTAAAGTCACTTATCCTTGCGCCGGGAGGCGCGCTGAGTTGAGGTGCCCCTCTTAGCTTTGGGGCCTGGCAGTCGCTCCGAGTTCTTTGATCCCAAGGCGCGGGTAATGCCGCGCCCGTTTTGATACTTGGAGAGGAAAGTCCGGACACCACAGGGCAGGACGCTGAGCCAGCTTCACCGCGAGCTCAGGAGGCGCGCGTCAAGGCGCGTCGACGGATAGTGTCACAGAAAACAAACCGCCGCGCGGGCAACCGTGCGGTCAGGGTGAAAAGGTGGGGTAAGAGCCCACCGCGCCGACAGCGATGAAGGCGGCACGACAAACCCCATCCGGTGCAAGGCAAAATAGGTGGCTGGACGGCCCGTCCCATAGCCACGGGTATGCCGCATTCCCCGACGGCGCAGAGGCGCAAGCCCGAGCCCGCCGAGGAGCTCGTCCGCAAGGACGTTGAGAGAAATGACCGCCGAAGCGCCGCAAGGCGTGGAACAGAATCCGGCTTACCGGCCCCAAAGCTAAGAAAATTTTTAGGGAGTGTATATCGGTGCCAGTGGAGCGAAACGCCCCGTCGTTCGCACGCACGCACGTGCCCGGCGGAGCGCCGGGCGCCAGCGAGCCGATCCGAGTCACAGCCACAGGAGGGGCTTTACGGCCGAGCTCGGCGCTCACGAAAGCTGCGACTGCTCCCTCGCGTCGATCACCTCCGAGTGTACGATACGGCCTCCGAGCGGACCGTCTGGACCTCCGCCTCGCTTTCTCATTCCTGCCCACCTCATCATTCTCCGGCTCGGCTCTGTGCCTCCTCTGTGTCCTCTGTGACCCACTCCGAAGAATTACTGTCCGACCTCCAGGCTAAATCCCTTTGCCACGGCTCGGCACAAAACACGCTCACCCCATCCCTCACCATGCCGCTTCTTCCGTCCCCTCGCCCCTGCGTGTTCGCCCGCTCCTTGTTTACGCTCCTCGTTACCGCCGTGGCGGTCCTCTCGCTGTCTAATCCTTCAGCCCACGCCGCTACCGCTCCCGCGAGTGGCGCTCCCGACCTCGACGTTGCTCACCGGGAAATTGTCTCGACCCTCAAAGACTTCATCCGACTCAAAACCTTTAGCCCGCCGGGCAATGAAACCGAAGCCGCGAAGTTCCTCCAAGCCATTCTCGAGCGCGACGGCATCGCCTCTGAAATCCTCGAAAAAGAAGCGGGCCGCGGCAATCTCATCGCCCGCATCAAGGGCACCGGCAAGAAGCGCCCGATCATCCTCATGGGCCACCTCGACACCGTGGGCGTCGAGCGCGAGAAATGGTCCCTCGAGCCTTTTGAGGCCATCGAGAAAGACGGCTACCTCTACGGGCGCGGCGCGACCGACAACAAGACCTCCACCACCGTCTTCATCGAGGTCATCCGCCTCCTGCACCGCCTCAAAGTCCCGCTCGACCGCGATCTGATTTTCGTCGGCGAAGCCGCCGAGGAAACCGCCGCCGCCCTCGGCATCGAGTTTCTCGTGGAAAAACACTGGGACAAGATCGCCGCCGAATTCGCGCTCAACGAAGGCGGCATCACCCTCGAGGAAAACGGCCGCGTGAAATACGTCGCGGTCAGCGCCGCCGAAAAAGTCCCGCGCCGCATCATCCTCTCCGCCGCCGGCGTGAGCGGCCACGGCTCGCGCCCCCGCCCCGACAACGCGATCGTCCACGTCGCCGCCGCCGTCGGCAAACTCGGCGCGTGGCAGCCCCCGCTGCGGCTCAACGCCATCACGCGCGCCTATTTTCAGCGCCTCGCCGCCGTGAGCGAGCCCGGCGAAGCCTGGCTCTTCACCCACCTCGAGGACCCAACCGTCGGCGCGCAGGCGCAGGAGATCATCCGCCGCACGAACTTCCTGCAAAACTCGATGCTCCGCACCTCGATCTCGCCCACCATCATCAAGGGCGGCTTCCAGTCCAACGTCATCCCCGCCGATGCCTCGGCCACGCTCGATGTCCGCGCCCTGCCCGACGAAGACATGCCCGCCTTTATCGCGCTCATGCGCCAGGTCGTCGACGATCCCGCCGTCGATCTCACGATGATGGGCGGCAAGCTCCGCCCCGCCACTGCGCCGTCGCCCATTACCTCCGAGCTCTTCGCCGCCCTCGAGCGCGCGCAGAAAAAAGTTTTCCCCGGCGCCGTCACCCTCCCGCAAATGGACGCCTTCGCCACCGACTCCGCCCAACTCCGCGAAAAAGGCGTGCAAGCCTACGGCATCAGCCCCGTCACCACCGCCGACGACAACGCCCGCATGCACGGCAACGACGAACGCATCAAACTCGCCCCCATCAAAGACTACTTCGAGCTCGTCTGGACGACGGTGATGGATGTGGCGGGGGCGAAGCCGTGATGCAGGTTGATTTGCTTAGGGGCTGTTTATAAAAGTTTGGAATGCGTTGGCGTGTATCGCGCCAGCCTCCTCCGGTTAGTCGCGCCGGCGTCTGTAGTCAGGCAGCCTGCCACACAGCCGTTTACTTTCACCGACATGTACTAGGCTGGTCCCGGAAAAATCGGAATGGCTTCGCTTTTGGACTTGGGAGTTAATCTAGACGACCAGGGATGAGCTTTGGCGGCAGCCTCGAAGTGGTCCTTCCGCCAGTTGGTGCGAGCTTGCTGTGTGGTCTTAGTATCGGAGAAGGGCACCGCTTGGGCGGCGGCGTCCCAGTGATTCGCCGCGACGGCCGTTGAGAAAGCCGTGTGATTGGCCACGCCGCGCGCACCACCTTGGAACGCCAAGTCGACCAACGCCACCTGTGCGTCTATGGGGAAAGTCCAAAAAGCCGCAAATGCCGGTTCGCCCACCAACTCCCGGATTTTCTGCCGAATGTCATCCCCGAGCAGTTCATCGATGCCTGAACTCCAAATTTGGAAACTATTGTAACACTCGTAGGCCCGAATGGCATCTTTATATCCATAGCCCAGTTTTATGATATTCACGGCTTCCTTCACCATGGAGTCGATGCTGACCGTCTGAAAGATGCGGCTGCTTCCCGCCTCCTTTGCCGCGTCCACGAAAGTCATGTTCTTGAACGGGAGATCGTAGCCCCACACCCCGGGCACGAACTTATCGTCCGGGAGACTAAAATGACCTTGGTCGATTCGGGTAATCATAGCATCCGCTCCGCGACGGCCTTCCGTGCTGTGGGGACCGGGTATGCGTCCGCGGCACGCACTGGCGTACTGGGTGGAGCCCACCACGCGAAGATTCGTTATCCCGTATTTCCAGATGCCTTGGATCGCTTTTCGAATTTTTTCTTCGCTGGCACCCTTTCTTACAAGCAGGTGGCCGATACCAATGGTAAGATGCCCGAGGTGGTCCAGATACATCCAAGGAGAGCGCCCTTCAAATCGCTCCTTTGTGGGTCGCAACTTGGCGACCAAGTCGCTGATCTCAGCATCTCTCGAGGTGTCGGCCATCGTATACGCGATTTTGGGCTCCACAGGGAGGCCAAATAAATCGTACAGGAATTCAATCGGTGGAGTTTGGCCCTGTCAACGAGTGTATTGCATCTTCTAACCCTATAGTTTTTTATTTTCTCTCTTCATCGTATAGACCTCCAACATATGCTGCTGCTTCCGACTGCGGTATCGGCAATCAGCGCTCTGCGGTCAACTTTTTCTAAAGCTGCTCCATCTCTTCTAACACGGTCGTGTTCAACATCGGAATACTTACGGCTCGGGCCTCTAATTTCGCGCTCGCCGCGGTGAGCAGCGCCAGCCCCGTCGTGTCGCCGAAGCCGGAGATTTTCAAGGTACACAATTCCGGCGGCAGCGCATCACCAAGCGCACATCGCCGCTTCGCTCCGTTACGGCGAAGCCCCCCTGCGTTCACCGCCGCGGCTGCCGCTTCCTCGACACCCACAAAAGGCGACGTTGCCGGCGCGAAACCCTGAACCAGCCTCATGCATGAAAATCTGTTGAAGCAACCCGGGGAGCGATATGGTTTAACGAAGTAAAGGCACGATGACCGATCTATCTGAAGACCTGCTTTACCGAGAGGTAAGTGCCGAAATTGGATTCGGTCCGGCGCGGCCCACGTTCGGCGATGTGTTTCTCATTTGTGGGGAAAGGCATCGTAATTTTCCGCCCTCGGGCGCGCTAGCGTTCGAGTCGCTCGCTGACCTTCAATTTGAACAGGTGGACGATTATTTCGGCGTAAGAGCCCTCAGTGGCGAAGGCGATGATGTGCCGATTTGGGCCTATCCCATCGTCGCCGGAAAGCCCGTCCACCATCACCCCGGCCCCTTCGACGCAATTCGCCTCGAGTACAATGTGCTCCGGAATCCACGCGACCGCGGCGATCATTTTCTCACCTGCGTCGCGGCCTTCGCCAAGCTGGGCTCTCGTGTGACCTACCGCAGCCGCGGACTGGAGCTGAAAGTGCCGCCGGATGTTTCACCCATCCGCGCCGACATGGATGCGATTGTCCGCCATTGGGCGGCGGAAGGAATCGCGGTGGGTTCGATTGAAGCACTCGAAGTCGATTTCTAAGCCCGAATAAATCCGCCTCCATCCGCGCCATTCGCGGTAAAAATTCCGAGCCTCATCACGTCAGCCCGCCCGCCCCTCACGGCTTACTCTGCCAAGGAAAAGAGCCGAGGTTGCACTCGGCCCTCCGGGTTTTGCTATGAGCGCTGGACTCTCAGCTTTTCCTCTTCCCCGTCGCCCTTACAAGCCCCAGCCTGTCTTCAGTGCGTCGTACTGCGACTTGGTGATGTCGGTGAAATCGACGCGGCGGTAGGACATGACCTTGGGGGTGAGGGGGGGGAACTGGCCGTTGGCGAAGAGGTCGTTGAAGCCCCAGAGACGCACGGGTGCGTCGTAGAGGCGCAGTGACCAGGGCTCGATGGCCACGGTGCTTTCGTACATCGCGACGAGTGATCCGCGGATGGCGACGACGCGCTGCGTGCCGCTGGAGTTTTGCTCGAGGAAGCGCGGGAAATTATGCGCGCCACCGCTGTAGTAGCCGGAGCTGTTTAGATTCGAGGGGACGAGGCCGGTCATGATCGCGGTCGAAAGCTCCGTGTTGCTGGAGAGGAATTTCTCGGTTGCCGTGAGATCGGTCGCGGTCGTGCCGCTCTTGGCGTTGCCGGAGCCGGCGAGGCCGATGGGGTCGCGCAGGTAGGCCACGGCATCATTGCGCCCGTCGGTGCAGTTGCTGCTGGAGGGCTGGGTCGTCGCCCAATTGGTCGACCAGTTGGTGTTGTCGCAGGTATGGTCGGAGAGCTTGTCGTTCCAGCCCGAGATCTGCGTGTAGTATTGGTTCACGCCGGAGCCGTTGGTGGAAAATATCGGCTGGCTCAGAATAGTAAAAGCGTCGCAGACGATGGAGCAGGGCATCTCACCGGTCTCGGGGGCGCGGGCGCTGGAGGTAGTGCCGGTGGAGGTGTCGATGGTGCCGTCGGCATTGTAGTGGCCGAGCACATACAGGGCGTCGTTGGTCGCGATCGTGAGGCCGGTCGACCCGCTGGCGGCGGAGGCGACGCGGCCGCGACCGTACACGAGGCGCACGCCGGAATCTTTGCGCGTGGCGGCGTCGATGGACTGGATGTAAACGCCGCCGTTCCACGGGGCATTGGTCGTGGGGTAGTTGTAGATATCGTTGAGGGAACTGAGGGCGACGTTGCCGGGAGTGGCGCTGGCATTGAAGATATAACTGGACCAACCGGTGTTGGTGCCTACGGCGGGCGGCGCTCCGGTCGTGTACACGAGCGAGGTGGAGAGGCCGTTGATCTTGTAATCTACCATCTTTTTCAACTCGGTCATGTCGACCTCGATGAGGTCGATGGAGCGTGGGCTGTAGGCGTTCGAGGCGCTGCGGCTGGCGGCGTAGTTGTGCGAGCTGCGGCGCATATCCGTCATTTGGTCCATCTTGATCGTGATGATCGGCTTGCCGGTTTGGTTGCCGGTGGTGTTGGAGGTGGTGTTGTTGGTGCCGTAGGTGGGCTGGCCGGGGAGGACGAGCTCGACGCCGCCCTTGGTGAAGACGCGGTATCTGCCGGCGGGGATGCTGATGTTGGAGCCGTCGGGCATGCGGCCGGTGCGGGTCGTGGTGCTGGGATTGACGACGATATGGATACCGCAGAGGCGGGCGTATTTTTGGTTTTCCACCTCGGAGCTGTAGCCGGTGTCGGTCGAGAGGAGGGAAGGCTCAATGAGCTTGTGGGCGTCGTTGACGGAGCCCTCGACGTAGTTGCCGATGGCGACGGGATTGTAGGTGGGCACGCCGTGGACCTCGGTCTGGACGTTGCCCTGGTAGCTCTGCGAGGCCCAGCTGCGGAAGCTATCCTTGCTCGCGGCGGTTTCGGAGCCGGGGGCGGCGCCGGTGTTCCAGGCCTGGTCGCGCCACGCGCCAGTACTCGTATCGCGGAGGCCGACGATGGAGCCGGAGGACGACATGAAGGTGACCTGCGAGGTGTAGTTGGTCGTATCCAGATTTCCCGCACGCTGCATGAAGTATTGTTTTTGCGAGGCGGCGTAGAGGCCCTTGGCGGTCGTGACTTGGCTGGTGAAGTTGAGCGAGGTGGTGTTGGACGTGCTCTGCGAGCGCACGTAGAGGCGGCCGTTGGTGTGGACGGGGCCGACGATGTTCATGGTCGCGCCGGGCATGAACTCGAGGTCCATGTTGTAGAAGATCGCGTGGGAGAAGAGCGGGGAGGCGCGCGCCGAGAGCGTCTGCGTCATGTAGCACACCTGCGGGCCGCCGGCGCCGCCGGTCGGGGGATTTACCTGCGCCTTGGAGATGACCTTGATGTCGAAGCGGAAGGCGTAGCGGCCCTTGAGCGGCTCGAACTCGTTGTTCGGGTCCGCGGGGTCGAAATAGTAGAGGCTCGTGGTGGCGTTGTTGGAGACGGTGTTGATGAGGCCGATGACGAGCTCGGGGGCGGTGCCGCTCGTGGTGGAGACCTGGCTGCCGCCCCAAAAAGAGGGATCGGGCTGGGCGATCTGGCCCTCGTTGGACGTGAAGCGCGTGGGGGTGAAATCGGAGCGCGTTTCCATGAGCTGGCGCACTTGAGCGAGACCGTACTCGGAGACGGCCTCGGCGGCGTTGCGCGCTTCGAGGCGCATGGCTTCGCGGTAGTTGAGGCGGCGCTCGTTGAGCGAGTAGCCCAAGATCGAGGTGACGATGATGATGAGCCCCATCGAGAGCATCAACACGGTGACGAGGGCGCTGCCGCGGTCGGTGCGACGCGGGAAAGAGGAGCGGAAGTGCATGGGTTAGCCCCGGGGGGAGACGGTGAAGTTATACGTGTTCGTGGCGCTCGCGTTGCGGGAGTTGATCATGCCGCCGCGGTGGATGATCTCGCCTTTGACGATGATGCTCTTGTCGTAGAAATTGTAGAACAGCTTGCCGTTCGCGAGGCCGCGCGAGAGCTCGACCACCTCGGGGTAGATCGCGGGGTCGCTGATCTCGGGGATCAATTGAAACACGGGGAGCGTGGAACTCGGCGTGATCGCGAGGTCCATCTTGCGGACGGGGCCGGTGCTCGTGGGGTCGGTGGGGACGGTGGGCGCGCGGAAGTACGCGATGATGCGGGCGATTTTGCGGTCGTCCGCCGGGTCCTTGTAGACGAGCACGAGGCAATCGCCGGACTGGCCGTCATTCACCGAGGTATCGGCGATGGCGGTGGTGTAGCCTTGGTCGGGATCGGCGGGGTTGACGTAGGTGTCGACGGTGCGCGAGAGATTCGTGTACGCGGGGAAGATGCGGAAGTAGTTCGAGTAGGTGGCGTTTTCGGTCATCTCGCCGGTGAATTTTCGGATATCCTTGTTCACGAGAATTTTTCCCGTGTCGTAGTAATACACGTTCAGCGCCTGCACGAAGACGCGCAGGATGCCCACGGAGACGAGCGCCATGATCGAGGTGGCGATGAGCATTTCGACGAGGGTGAAGCCGCGGCGCGGCGCGCGACGGGGGGAGCGGGAAAAGGTGAGGCGCATGGGGGACGGCGGGCGGAATGTTTTAGAAGCTGGGCACCACGGAGCGGATCGTGCGGAGCGTGCCGCGAATGGAGCGGAGGCGGCCGCCGTCGCGGAACTGGTAGGTGTAGATCATCGTGATGGCCTTGGAGCCGCCGACGTTGTGCGCGATATCGGTCAGGTCCTGCACCCAGACCCAGATGGTGAGGTTGAGGGTGTCGTTGGGATTCACCGCGGGATTCTTGATGGCGATCGTCTTGGCGTTGGAGACCGCGCCGGTGGGCGTCGTGCCGATGGCCACTGCGGTGGTCGGCGCCGTGCCCCAGGACAGAGTGAGTGGATCGGGCGTCACTTCATCGAGCACGGTGGGGATCGTGATCGGCGTGGCCGGGGCGCTCGGGAGCGAGGGGGCGAGCAGGCTGTAGTCCATGCTCTTTACCTGCTCGATGTAGCCCTGCATCACGGTGACGACGGAATTCTGGACGATGCTGCCCTCGGTGAGGCGGCGCGACTGCATGATCATGGCGAGCACGCCGATGCTCAGCAGCGAGAGCACCACGGAGGCGATGAGCACCTCCACCAGCGTCAGGGCCCGCTCGCCGCGCCGTGAAACCGGGTTGGCCGGGCGGCGGGGGCGGACGAGGGCGGCGGTGGTCGGGAGGGTCGGTTTGATTTCCACTGGGTGATATTACACGAAACCGGTTGATTAAGGAAGGGCCACCCGGGACCAAAAGAGGCCCCACCGGCTAGGGCCATAAGGCCCTAAGGTTTGAACGCACACCCCATCGCTCCCCACAGTCTCGGCTCGGCCCGACAAAACCCTTGACCACCCCGGGGCGTTCGCGTTGGCTCACCAACTCTAATCTTTCCAACGACCATGGCCAACACTCAATCTGCCATCAAAGCCGCTCGCAAAGCGACTCGCCTCCAAACCCGCAATCAAGGCGTCAAGACCCGCCTGAAGACGCTGCGCAAGAAGCTCGATGCCGCTGTCGCCTCCAAGGACGCCGCCGCCTCCAAGACGGCTGCGACCGCCTGGACCTCCGCGATGGACAAGGCCGTCAAGTCGGGCGTCGTGCACAAGAACGCCGCCTCCCGCGCCAAGTCGCACATCGCGAAGATCGTCTTCGCGAAGTAAGCGAACGCCGGTCGTCCGCGACCCCCGTTTCCGAGGCCGGTCCTGTGACCGGCCTTTTGTATTTTGACCGCGCAGCCCGCGGCGCGCCTGGAGTAAATCCCGAGCGCGCCGCGGGCTTCATCGTTTTGCGGAGCGAGACGAGGTGGGGTAGGGGAGTGCGCGGCTTTTTCGCAAGTCGCCGTGCGGTTCTCACCGCGACGTGATCGTGGAACACAGCTTGCGGACGGCGGGGCCACGCTTTCATCATGATCTCCACGTGGCCCTGTCTTCCGATAACACCCCTGTCGTCCGGCGATTTTTGACGTGGGAGCGGCCTTTGCTGCCGCAGGCGGTGGAGTATTTGGCGGGGGAGTGGGCCGGGGAGGGGCCGCTCGATCTCTCGCGGTTGCTGGTCATCGTGCCGACGCGCCAGTCGGGCCGCCGGTTGCGCGAAGCGCTCGCGGCGCGCGCGGCGGCGCGGGGCCAGGCTGTTTTCCCGCCGGCGGTGCTGACGCCCGATGCGCTCGTCGCCAACGGCACGGAGCGTGAGTCCGGGGTGGTCGCGGCCACTCGCATCGAGGCCCGGCTGGCGTGGGCGGAAGTGTTGCGCGAGATCGACCTCGAGGAATTTCGCGACGTGTTTCCGGTCGATCCGCCCTCGCGCCATGCGACGTGGGCGCTGCAACTCGCCGGGCAATTCGTCCGCCTCCAAGGTGCGCTCGGCGAAGGCGGCCTGCGCATCGCCGATGTGGTCGAGCGGGCGGGCGGGGAATTTCCCGAGGCGGAGCGCTGGCGCCAACTTGGCGAACTCGAGCGCCGCTACGACGACGCCCTCGCGGCGGTGGAGCGCCGCGATGAACGCGCGCTCCGCATCGCCGCCGCCAGCCAGCCGAATCTCCCGCCCGGGGTAAATCGCCTGATCATCCTCGCCACGCCCGATCCGCTGCCGCTCGCCGTGCGCGCGTGGGAGGCGGTCCTCCGCGAGGGGGCCTGCACCGTGGAAGTCGTGCTGCATGCTCCCGAAGCCGAGGCGGACAATTTCGATGCGTGGGGCCGCCCGCTCACGACCGCTTGGGAGACCCGCGTCATCACCCTGCCCGAGTACGAGCAGCGCGTGCGCCTCTGCGCGGATCCGGCGGCGCAGGCGGAGCGCATCGCCAACCTCGCCCGCGGGTATGCGCGCCCCTCCGGCCTGCTTGGTATCGGAATCGCGGATACGGAAGTCGCGCCGCTGGTGGAAAACGAGCTGGCGCGCGCCGAGCTCGCGGCCTTTAACCCCGAGGGCCGCCCGCGCGCCCGCGACAGCCTCTTTGCCCTCGTCTCCGCGCTCGCCGAATTTGCGACGAGCGGGAGCTTCGAGTCCGGCGCGGCGGTGCTGCGCTGCCCCGACGTGCTCCAGTGGCTCCGCGCCCGCGCCGAGGGCGGCCGCTTCTCGCCGGCCGAACTCCTGCAGGAACTCGACGACCTGCGCGACCGCCACCTGCCCCCGACGCTGGCCGCGGCGCGCGAACAGGCCGCGCGCACGCGCGGGGACCGGCCCGAGGAATTGCGTTTTCCGCGCGTGGCGCCCGCGCTCGCCGCGCTCAGCGAATTGCGGGCGACGCTTACCACCGGCAGTTTTCCGGACAACGCCGCCTCGGCCCTGATGATGATTTTCTCCGCGCGCCGGATCGACTCCGACGACCCGCTCGCGGAGTCCGCCACCGCCTGGACGGAGGTGCTGCGCGAGACCGCGCGGGCGCTCGAGGCGCACCACGGCGCGGGGCTCGCGCTCGCCGAGCAGTGGGCCGTGGCACTCGAGGCCTTTGGCGCGGAAGCGCACACGCCGCGCCGGCCGGAAAACGCCCTCGATCTCCTCGGCTGGCTGGAACTGCTGTGGGAAGACGCGCCGCACCTCGTGATCGCCGGCTTCAACGACGGGCGCGTGCCGGAAGCGATTGTTGGCGAGGTTTTCTTGCCCGAGGCGCTCCGCGTGCTGCTCGGCCTCAAGACCAATGCCGATCGGCTCGCGCGCGACGCGTATCTCCTCACGGCGCTGGCGGGCTGGCGCCGCGGCGACACGGGCCGGCTCGAAATTCTCCTCGGCAAAACGTCGACCGCCGGCGATCCCCTGCGGCCCTCGCGGCTGCTGTTGCGTTGTCCCGATGCGGAGCTGCCGGCGCGCGTCGCGCTGCTGTTTCGCGGGGTGCCGCCCGCGCGGGCCAATCCCCCGTGGACGCGGGCGTGGCGGCTCCGTCCGCCGGTGGCTCCGGTCCTCACCAAGGTATCCGTCACCGCCCTACGCGACTGGCTCAACTGCCCGTTTCGTTTTTACCTCAAGCACGCGCTCAAGATGCAGCGCATCGACCCCGCCAAGGACGAACTCGACCCGCGCGATTTCGGGACGCTCGTCCACGCCGCGCTCCAGCAACTCGGCGAAACGCCGGAGATGCACGACTGCGAGGATGCGGGCCTGATCCAGGATTTTCTCCTCGAGCGCTTCGAGCGCGCGGCCCGCGCCAAGCATGGGGCGGAGCTCACGCTGCCGCTCGTCGTGCAACTCGAAGCCGCGCGCCAGCGCCTGCGCGCCACGGCCGTGGCGGAGGCCCGCGAGCGCGTCGAGGGCTGGCGGACGATCCGCGTGGAGTCGCCCTTCACCTTTGACCTCGGAGGACTGACGATCAGCGGGAAGATCGACCGGATCGACCGCCACGCCGATGGCCGCGTGCGCGTGCTCGACTACAAGACCAGCGACACCGCCGTCTCGCCCGACAAAGCCCATCTCCGCAACCCGCGTGACGAAGATGCCGCGCGCCCGGACTGGATGCGCAACGTGGATGCCGACGGCAAAGCCCACCTCTGGACGGATCTGCAGTTGCCGCTGTACCTCCGGGCGGTGGCGCCCGAGTTTGGCGATGCGGTGACCTGCGTGTATTTCAATTTGCCCAAGGCGGCGGGCGACACGGCGATCGCGCCCTGGCCGGGTTATTCGCGCGACTTGCAGGCCTCGGCGGAGAGTTGCGCGGCGGGAGTCGCCGCCGCGATCACCGCGCGGGAGTTTTGGCCACCGCGCGAACTCGCGGGCCGCGACGCCGAGTGGGACGATTTTGCCGAGCTGTTTCATCAAGGCGCGGCGGCGAGCATCGCGTGGGAGGGCGCGCCGCGATGAGCCGGGCCGCGCACCAGATGATCCTCGCCTCGGCGGGGTCGGGAAAAACGTACGCGCTCACGAACCGCTTCGTGAAGCTCCTCGCCGAAGGCGCCGCGCCCGAGCGCATCGTGGCGCTCACCTTCACGCGCAAGGCGGCGGGCGAATTTTTCGATGAGATTCTGAAGAAGCTCGCGCGCGCCGCGGAGTCGGAGGCGGCGGCCCGGCAACTGGCGCAGGAAATCGGCGCGAGCGGACACCACGCGGCGGACTTTTTGAAAATGCTCCGCGCGATGGTGGATGCGATGCCGCGCCTGAGCCTCGGCACGCTCGACGGATTTTTCGCGCGGGTGGTGCGGAGCTTCCCGCTGGAACTCGGCCTGAGCGGCGATTTTCAGATCATGCAGGAAGCCACCGCGCGCCGGGAGCGCCGCCGCGTGCTGCGCCGGATGTTTGCCGCCGCCGGGGAGCCCGATGACCTCCAGCGCGAATTCATCGAGGCCTTCAAACGCGCGACCTTTGGCGTGGAGGAAAAGCGCCTCGCGCGCGTGCTCGATGCCTTTCTCGACGCGCACAGCGACACCTACCTCGCTGCGCCCGACGCCGAGCGCTGGGGCGCGGAAGCCCTGATCTGGCCCGAAGGCAGCACCTGGCTGGCCGCCGCCACAGGCCGCGCCGCCGCCGCGCAGGAACTCCATGCCGCGCTCCCGTGGGGCACCCTCAACGACAAGCAACGCCAGCGGCTCAACGATTTCTTCGAGGCGCTCCCGGAGTGGTCGCCCGGAGCGCCGCTGCCCAAGCCGGTGGATTACCTCGTCGATAACACCTTTAAAATTTGGGACGCCCTCGCGGCGGGCGACGACGCGGAGATCACGATCGAGCGCAAGAAAGTCGCCCTCGACCCGCGGGCGCGCGCCGCGCTGGTGCAAGTCGTCGCGAGCATCGCGGGCGCGGTGCTGCAACAACGCATCGAGATGACGCGCGGCCTCTTCGCCGTGTTGCGCGGCTACGAACGCCACTATCACGAGTCGGTGCGGCGCGCGGGCCGGCTGACCTTTGCCGATGTGCTCCGCCTGCTCCTGCCCGCCGCCGGGGCGCCCGCGCTCTCCGCGCGCGACGGCGGCGATGCGCGCCTGCTGATCGACTGGCGGCTCGACGCGAAATTCGACCACTGGCTCCTCGATGAGTTTCAGGACACGAGCTACGCGCAGTGGAGCGTGCTCCGCAGCCTGATCGACGAGGCGGTGCAAGACCCCGAGCGAGCGCGCAGCCTCTTCTACGTCGGCGACGTGAAGCAATCGATCTACTCCTGGCGCGGCGGCGACCCGCGCCTGTTTCGCGAGATCTACAACTATTACAACGCAACGGTGCCCGGCACCATCGAGGAAGGCCGGCTGGATGAGTCGTACCGCTCGGGCCCGCCGGTGGTGGCGCTGGTGAATCAGGTTTTTGGATACGAGGAGGCCCTGGCCACGAATGTCCCAGTGGAGACCGCCGCCGCGTGGGCGCGCGAGTGGCGCCCGCATGTGAGCGCGAAGCCCGCGCTCGGCGGCTGGGCGGAGCTCCGCCACGCGGACGACGAGGAGGGCCGCTTTGCGGAGACGCTGAAAATCCTGCGCGACAGCCGGGCGCTGGCGCGAGGGCTCGAAGTCGCGGTGCTCGTGCGCGACAATCGCACGGCGGCGGCGCTGGCCGACTACATCCGCAGTAAAAGCGAGGGCACCATCCCGGCGGTCGCCGAGAGCGACCTGCACGTCGCGATCGACAACCCGCTCACCTGCGCGCTCCTCGCGCTCCTCCGCGCGGCGGCGCACCCCGGCGACACGCTCGCGCAACAGCACGTCAACATGACGCCCCTGCGCGAACTGCTGCTCGAGGAAAAAGCCGGCGACGCCGATGCGCAGACGCTGCGCCTGCTGACGGAGATTCACGAAAACGGGTTTGCGGCGACGCTGGAGCGCTGGCTGCGGAAGCTCGGCCCGGTGATCGCAGGCGATGACTTCAGCCTCGAGCGCGGCCGCATGCTCGTCGACGCGGCGATGGAATTTGATGAGCGCGGCAGCCGCGACGTGGCGGAGTTTTTGGAGTTCGCGGAGCGGTTTACGGCGCGCGACACCGAGACGGCCGGCGTGGTGCGCGTGATGACGATTCACAAGTCAAAGGGCCTCGGCTTCGATCTCGTCATCGTGCCCGACCTCGAAGGCAAGACCCTCGCCTCGCGGCGCGAAGGCCTCGCGGTGCAACGGGCCGCCGACCGCTCGGTGGAGTGGGTGTTTGAACTGCCGGCGAAACTTTTCACCGAGCGCGACCCCGTGCTCGCGGCGCACCTGGCGTCCGCGGAAGCCGAGGCGGCGTACGAAAATCTTTGCCTCCTATACGTCGCGCTCACGCGCGCGAAACGCGCGCTCTACATCATCACGCAACCGGTCGCGGTGAAATCGACCTCGCGCAATTTCCCGCGCCTCCTCACGGCTACGCTCGGGGAAACGTGGAGCGAAGGGGACGCGAAGTGGTTTGAGAAAATTCCGCTGGTCGCGGACGCGACAGACGCGGCGGTGGAGCCGGAGGCGGGCGGAATCGCGCGGGAGATTTTGGCGGAAGCGACGACGCCCCGCGTGGTGCGGCATCCGGCGCGCACGCCCTCCGACCAGCGCCGGATGGAGATCGGCGGCGCGCCGCTCTTTGCCCTCGATGAGAGCCGCACGCGCGGCGTGGAGTTTGGGCTGATCGTGCACGATGCGTTCGCCGAGGTGGAGTGGCGCGACGAGTTGGACGAAAAAGAATTTGTCGCCGCGTGCGCGGGACGCGGCGAAGCGGGCGCGGAAGTGCTGGCGTGCGTGCGCGCGCCGGCGCTCGCCGACGTGTGGGCGAAACCGAAGTTGAGCGGCGCGGCGGTGCGCGCGGAAGTGTGGCGCGAGCGGGCGTTTGAAGTGGTGCTCGACGGCGTGTGGATGACGGGGGCATTTGACCGCGTGATCGTGCTCCGCGATGCGCGTGGGCGGGCGACGAGCGCGCGGGTGTTTGATTTCAAAACGGATCGGGTGGAGCGGGGCGTCGATCTGGCCGTGGCCGCGAAACGCCATGCGGCGCAAGTGAAGATTTACGGACGGGTCGTCGCGATGCTCACGGGACTCGAGCCGAGCGCGGTGACGGGCGAGGTGGTGTTTACGCGCGAACGGCGGAAAGTGGCGATGGAAAGTGGGGAAGGGTAAGAACGCGGATGATCGCGCGGATAGTGCTGGGGATTTCGTGCGGTTTTCGCGGGAGTGCCGCATTGAAGCCGGAGCAGGGGGAGGGGGGCGGAAAGGCGTTTTTGGCGGGTACGCGATTCTCGTTAAAATTCGGGCTTTACAGCGCCCAACCGGCTAGGCACGGTCTTCCCTTCTATTTATGGGCAATCTCAAAAAGAAACGTCGTCTGAAGATGAACAAGCACAAGCGCCGGAAGCGCTTGAAGTCGAATCGCCACAAGAAGCGTACGTGGCAGAAGTGAGTTGAGCCCCGCGCCTTGCCGCGCGCTGTTGGTTCCTGCTCCTTCTTCCCCCTCCCGTTTCGACGACCCCTCCCTTTCCGACCCGCCGCGTGCTCGTGGCGGGTTTTTTGTCGTAGAGCGATTGCTCCGGCCGGAAATCGGGAGCAGAGCGCCGCGATCTGAAGCGGATTACGGGACGCGGGTGACCTTTAAACCCCTGGCGCGCAACAATTCGATCACGCTTTTGGGCCCGATCAAATGGGCGGTGCCGATGGCGACAAAGGCCCCGCCGGCGGCGATATGCGGGGCGAGGCGGTCGGCCATGACGCGATTGCGTCGGTAGATTAGCGGCTCCGTCAGGGCGCGCGACGCGGGGGATTTGACGTATTCGGCCTCGATGGCGTCGAGCAGGGTGCGCTCATCGCCAGTGGCGTAGGCGCGGTAGAGTTTTTGCTCGTTGGGCCGACCGTGATCGAGCTCATCGAGGGCGTCGGACAGCATGGTGACGGAGGCCTTTTCGGGCAGACCGATGAGCGCGTCGAGTTGTTCATCCATGGTCTCGAGCGCGGTGACTTTGATCTTCTTCGCGACGGCCCGAGCTTGGAGTTGACCATCGACGGTGGCGAACGGATCGACGTCCGGCGGCATGGCAAAGAGCATCGCCGCCAGCCCCGGGGGTAGGCGTTGTAACACCATGTCGGGCAGCCCCATCGCGGCGGCGGCTTTTTGGGTTCGCACCCACAGGGCAGGGGAGATGCGCGTCGAAAGATCGGGCGCATTGATCATCAGGAGCTTGCCGGCGAGCGCCATGCCGGCTTCGGAGGTGATCTCGACCTCGGGATGGAAGCTCTGGCTGGCGTCCAGGGTGGCCCAAACATTGGCCGGGAGATGGGCGACACCGGGGTCGCTGCTATGGATCGTCCCAAATAGCCAACTGGGGCGTGCACCTTCCACCTTCCATAAAAACGGGCGCGTGGCCGTGCGCTTTGCATTTTCTTTGGAAGCTGCTGATGGGGAGCCCGATGGGGAGATTTCCGCCGCCGGTGCCGGGGAGGTGAAGACCCCGCTGGCGAAGAAAAAGTAAATGGCGACCATCAGGGCCTTCGCACCTTGGTTTAATCTTGTCATACCTAGGGTCATTTAGGAGTTTCCACTACCGGATTTGCGGTTGCTAAGCTGTTCCCTGCCTGAATTTATAGAGGGAATACCCTAGTTTCCGTTTAGCTGGGTATTGTTAGTACCGATAGATGGCGTTCCGTCTCCCCTCTTACCACCACATTTAGCGATCGCATGCTTTTCTCCCAGAAAACGAAAGGGTTCTTCGTCGAACTCAACGATCATGCGATCATGTTGGCGCGAACGTCGTCCACGGTTGCGCCGTTCACGGTGGAAGACATGCGCGAGTGCCCGCCCGGCGATGCCGCCGCGCTCGAAGACGCGCTCAAGATCATCCAGCCGAAGAAATCTCCCAGTGGTTACCTGCATGCGACTATTGGGATTTTCCCGGCGAAGCGCCTCGTGCGTCGCCACTCGATCGAGTTAAAACGCATCAAGGAGCCCGGTTACCTCGCCGAGGTTTGCACGCAGCAGTTTCGCATCGAGCAGGAAAAATATTCGCTCGCGATTCTCAATTCCGTCGACGGCTCCGACTACGATTTGAACAAGGCCGTGCAGAAGGACGTGATTTTCTGCGGCCTCCCCGGTGAGGATGTAGAAGCCATTCAAAATTCGCTGCTCGAGTCCGGCATTTATCCGGAGCGCCTCGAGCTCGGCTCGGTGGCGACGCTTGGCGGCGTGGTGGATTATCTCAACTACTCGAAGTCAAAGATCCCGACACTTGTACTCGAGATCGGGGCCGACGCCACGCACTCGTTCATCGTCTCCGGTTCCGGTGTCGATGCCTCGCGTCCGATCCCGCAGGGCCTCGATGCGATGGTGCCCATCGTTCAGAAGGAACTCGGGCTCAAGGACGAGGAGTCCGCGCGAAAACTTTTTTACTCCAACACCTTCGATTTCACCGGCATGGGCCCGCTGCTCATCAAGCGCCTCCTGAAGGAGCTTCAGTCCTCCATCGGTTTCTACGAGGTGCAGACCGGTCAGTCGGTCGGGCAGGTCTTGTGCACGCAGCTTTCGCCGAAGCTCGCGTGGCTCGATACCGCCATCGCCAATTCTCTCGGCATCACGAGCCTCCGGCTCGATCCCGCTCCGTGGCTGGCCTCACGCCAGATCACGCTCCCCGAGTCGCTCGCGCGCAATGCCCAGGACGTCCGCTGGTTCGGACTGCTCAGCCTGATGGCTCACTA
Organism: Opitutaceae bacterium; assembly: GCA_965227745.1. Classification (GTDB taxonomy): domain Bacteria; phylum Verrucomicrobiota; class Verrucomicrobiia; order Opitutales; family Opitutaceae; genus GAS368. The sequence continues at coordinate 5,678,281 of OZ245769.1, forward strand.
TCACACCGCCACCGCCGCCAATGCTATCGTTTCTGAAGAAAAAAAGTGACGCGGCCGTCTCGGCGGCAGCCTCCGCGTCCGTGCCCGCATGGCACCCGAATTTCCGCAACTTCGAGAAGTTGCCGGACATCAAGGTCGTCCGCACGGCCTTCTTCGTCAACGGCGCGGCCGTGTTCGTCGCGCTCGCGGTGGCGATCTACTTCGGCATGCAGGAGTACCAGCTCCGCAATCTCAACACCGCCCGCGACGAAGCTCAGCGCCAGATCGATGCCAAGAAGCCCGGCAGCGACCGCGCCGTCGCCCTCTACAAGAAATTCCAGGCCGAAGAAGCGAAGATGAACGAGGTCGAGGCCTTCGTGAAGTCGAAGCCCTCCGCCGCCGATCTTCTTATTCATCTCGGGCAGACGCTGCCGAGCAACATCGCCTTCGATAGCATCGATCTCCGGGAAAATGGTCTTGTGCTCCGCGTCACGGTGCGCGGCACGTCGTCCGCCGCCGCGGGCTACTCCACGAACTATTTAGAGCAGCTCAAGGCCGACAAGGCGCTTTCCGCCTTCGATTCCGCCGAGTTCGCGATTACCAACTCCACTCGCAATGCCTCCACGGGCCGCTTGTCCGTCGAGATGTTTCTGCGCCTCAAGGGGGCCAAAAAATGACCAACGAGGAACTCTTCGCTTTCATCCGCAAGAACCCGGTCGGCATCGGCTGCGGGTTGCTCTCGCTCGCCCTCGGTGGCGCGATCTATTGGCGCAGCGGGGATGTCCCCGAGGTCGCCGCCGATCTCGACCAGAAGTCGGCCGACGCCGCGCGTTACGAGGCCAACCTCAAGGCCGCCGGCTCGCTCCAGGAGCAGTATGAGGCGCTGGTCGCGGCCAACAAAGCCATCGATGCCCGCCTCGTGCGCGCCAGCCAGTTTAGCAAAAATCTCCAGTACTTCTACGACCTCGAGAGCGAGACCGGTGTAAAACTCACCACCGATCCGCGCATGCTCACGCAGAATCCGAAGAAAGATCCGAAGGCCGCGTACGTTCCCCTTCCCTGGATTCTCTCCGTACAGGGCTCGCTGCCCCAGCTCCTCAATTTCGTCCGCCGGTTGGAAAACGGCACGCACTTCTGCCGCGTGAACCTCATTTCCCTCCTGGGCTCGTCCGATCGTAACGCCCCGCTGAATCTCAATCTGACCATCGAATTGCTCGGCACCCCATGAACTCGCTCTTCGCTCGTGTTGGTGGTGGCGTCATCGCCACGCTTCTCCTCGCGGCGCCGGTCGTCGCGAAGCCCCTCTCCGATCTCGTGTCGCCGGAAAAGCGCCGCGCCATCGTCGAGCAGGCCCAGCGTCTCACCAAGCCGTCCGCGCCGACCCCGCTGCCCATCGATTTGGCCCAGCCCTTTGCGCCGCCGAATTTCGACCAGCCCGATCCCGAGGAGTTGAAAGCCCAGCAGGCCGCCGCGGCGCGTAATGCCGCCCTGCAGCCGCAGGTCCAGCCTGGTCCGAGTGCACCCGGGGCCGCGCCCGCGCCCACCGGCGACCGCGAAATCCTCGAGACGATTGCCAACAAGCTCGAGCCCACCGGCACGATCCGCCGCGGCGAATTCCCGGTGCTCACCTTTGGCCGCAAATTCGTCGGCGTCGGCGGCTCCTTCACCTTTACGGATCCTAAGGGCGGCCCCGACATCGTCGTCGAGCTGATCGCGATCGAGCCCCCCACGTACACCCTTCGCTACCATAACGAGGAAATCACTCGGCCCATCAAATCAGGAAAGTCCCAATGAGCTCCCGCCCTCACTTCCAGTCTCACGCCATCGCTCTCCTGCTGGCCGCCTCGCTGCCGGTGCTTCGTGCGCAGGTGCCCGCCGCTCCGGCGCCGGCCCAAGTGCCGCCACCGCCCCCGGTCGCGCAAGTCGTCCCCTCGGGCACCGCGCCCGCCCCGGCTCCGACCCAGACTGGCCCCGCTCCGGCCGCGCCCGCTCCCGTGCAGACCGGTCCCGCTGGCGCCGCGCCGATGCCCGCTCAACTCGCGGATAAACCCGCCGCCGACACTGCCGCCAAGCCCGACGACGCCACCAAGGGCGTCGCCACCAAGGCCAAGGATGCCACGGGCAAAGATAGCGTGTCCGTCGATTTCCGCGATCAGGATATCCGCGACATCCTTAGCAACGTCGCCGACCTCTTTGAAATCAATCTCGTCATGCCCGAGACCCTCCAGGGCAAGCAGACGATCAAGCTCCGCGATGTCACCTGGCGCCAGATTTTCACCAACGTCCTGACGCCGGTGAACTACACCTTCATCGAGGATGGTAATATCATCAAGATCGTGAGCAACGAGAGCCTCACGCAGGAGCCCACCACGACGGATATCTTCATCATCAACTACGCCCGCGCGGCCGATATCCTCCCCACGATCACCTCCCTCGTCGATGCCACGGCCGGCGGCCGCATTGTCGTCGATACCCGCAGCAATAGCATCGTCGTCACCGAGCGCCCCACGCGCCTCGGCCGCATCCGCCCGATCATTGAGCAGCTCGATCGCGCCACCGATCAGGTGATGATCGAGACGAAGTTCGTCGAAGTCACCAGCAGCGACGTGAAGAACATCGGTGTCAACTGGTCCTCGCTCGCCAACTACCAGCTCAAGGCCGGCAATCTGCAGAGCACCTTGACTCGCGACCACAGCCAGCAGGGGACGACCGGCACGGTCGCCGACAACACCAATTCCCGCAACGTCACCAACGGTACAACGGTCATCAACTCCGTTGGCGCCACCGGATCGACCACCACCGGCTCCACCACCGGCAACACCGTTACTTCTTCCAACGGCGTCCCCAGCAGCACGTCGACCACCGGTAGTACCGGTAGCATTAGCAATGGCACGACGACCCAACAGTCGACCCAGAACAACAATACCGGCACCGACACGGCCTCCAACTCGCTCCAAAGCCTCCTCAATCTCTCGGATCTCGCCAACACCTCGCGGGCGCTGACGGCCGTTTTCTCCGCGACGGATTTCAGCCTCGTGCTCAGCGCGCTCCAGACGACGCAGAGCTCCAAGATCGTTTCCAATCCCACCATCGTCACCCTCAATAACACCGAGGCCGTGATCAATGTCGGTCAGGAGCGTCCGATCCCGAAGTACGCGTACAATCAGCAAACCGGCTCCTTCGAGGTCAATGGCTTCGAGTACAAGCCCATCGGTATCATCCTCCGCGTGACCCCGCAGGTGAATGCCCGCGGCTTCATCAAGCTCACCGTCGAGCCCGAGGTCAGCCAGTCCACGCGTGATGCCACGTTCAACGGCGCCTCCATCCCGGTCGTCGATACCCGCAAGGCGAAGACCCAAGTCTCGCTCAAAGACGGCTTCACGATGGGCATCGGCGGTCTCATCACCACGCAGGCCACCAAGGGTGGCAATCGCGTGCCCGTGCTCGGCTCGATCCCGCTCCTCGGCCGCCTCTTCCGCTCCGATACGACGAACGGCGATCAGACGAATCTGATCATCTTCATCACCGCCAAGACCATCAACGCCGAGGGCGGCACCGTCGAGCAGGTCTTCGAGTCCGGCCGCGTGCGCCAGCTCGAGATGCGCCGCGAGGATCTCCCCGGTTATCGCGACGGTTCCAATCCCTTCCTGCCTTCAACTACACCTGGCGAAAAAGACGCCAAGAAATCCAAGTAGCACGTGACCGCGCCAGCGGCCGCCTCGCCACAACCCGTAGTGAACACCATGAAACTTTTTGTCCGATTCTTATTCGGGACGATGCTCGCGCTGGTCGCGATCACCTCGGCCCAAGCCGCCGCGAGCTTGTCGCCGTCGGCCATCAGCGTCACGCCCGGTGGCGCGGCCCCCGGCGACAACGTCACCTTGGCGGTGACCTTTACCAATACGGCGGCGGCGACGACCGGCCCCACGAATCAGAATGATTTGCCCGCCGGCGCGACGGTGAATGTGACGGCTACGTTCACCAATAAGTTGTCCGGCGCCTCGTTTCAATTAGCCGGCTCTGTGACTTCGGTCGGCGTGATTTCAGAAAATGGCGGCACGGGTGCGGCGACGGGTGCTTTCACCCTTCCGACGCAGACCCTGCAAGCCGGCGAGTATACGGCCACGGTTACGGCAACGGGAGCTCGGGTGAATGCCGCTCCAGGCAATTTTTATTCGCAGTCCGGCACGGTGCTCACGGTCACAGGCAAGCCTGACATGCAGATCACGGCGCTCGATTACGCGGCGGGCACTTCCTACGTCGGTGGCACGATTATCCCGATGTCGCTCACGTTTCGCAATAATCAGTCGACCGGTGGCACCCAGAATGTGCCGTATACTCCCGGCCTCAACGGTCAGCCCACGTTTGTGCGGATCCAAGTCGTCCTCTCCACCAACCCGACCTTTGGTGACGCCGACGATTTCCAGCTTACGATTCTGAATATCAGCGGAGGAAGCATCGCGCAGACGACGGCTGATACGGCTGGCAATCGCGTGATTGAAGCCGACTCCAGCTCCACCGGCCACACGTTCAATTGGAATCAGGTGCTGCCCGGCAACTTGACCGGCTCCTTTTACGTGTTGGCCAAGATGGATTCGCTCAACGCCCTGTCGCAAAACGACCCGGGCACGCAGACCGTCAATGGTAACAATATTTGGGGCGGCAATACGCTGAACCCCTCCGGCACGCTGATCAATCTGCTGCCATCGAATTTCCCGACGACTTCGCTCGCCTCGCACACCGCCGGCGGCACTACCTCAGCCAGCGGCTATAGCGATAATCCCTCGATCAGCGAAGACGGCCGCTACGTGGCCTTTGCCTCCGATTCGACCGATCTGGTGACCGGTACCTCGACCGGCGGCGCGGATACGAATGGCTTCCGCGACATTTTCCTTTTCGACAGCCAGACCAACACCGTGCGCCGCATCAGCCTTTCGCAGCAGTCCGCGCAGGGTAATGGGGCTTCCAATAATCCGGCCGTCTCCGGCAATGGTCGCTACGTCGCCTTCTCCTCCGATGCGAACAACCTCGTCATCGGCGACACCAACGGCTTCAGCGACATCTACGTCGCCAACACCCTCAACGGCCTCATCTCCCGCGTCAGCGGCATCAATGCCTCGGGCAGCCAGGCCAACAACCCGAGCTTCCGTCCCTCGATCAGCCGCGATGGTCGCTACATCGTGTACGAGTCGACCGCCACCAATCTGGTGACCGGCCTCACGATCACATCGGGTGTCAGCCACGTTTATCTCTTCGACCGCGACGTTAACAATTCCGGCACCTTCGATACCGCCGGCAATACGGCCACTTACCTCGTCGACGTCGATGTAACGGCCCCGACGACCACCGCCGGTAATGCCAACGCGATTCAGGCGACGATCAGCCTCGACGGCAGCACCATCGCTTTCTCCTCCAAGGCGACCAATCTCGTCACCCCGGCCACGACCAGCGGCCGTCAGAACGTTTACGTCCGCCCGCGGGCCAATGTGAATACCGCCACCAGCGGCATCAAAAATATCAGCGTGGTGAACGGCACTGTCGCCACCGAGGGCAATGCCGACAGCCAGACCCCGTCGATGAGCGCCAACGGCAACTACGTCGCCTTCGCCTCGCTCGCGACTAATCTCGTGTCGGGCGACACCAACGGTGTCTCCGATATTTTCGTTTACGACAACACCATCGCGGTCGGCTCCAATAAATCTGTCACGCGCATGAGCGTGTCGACCGCCGGCGTCGAGTCCTACGATCCTTCCCCGGCTGGCTTCAAACTCGGCAGCATCAACCCGACGATCAGCTCCGACGGTCGCTATGTCGCATTCGCCTCGCTCGCCGCCAATTTGTCGAACGGCGACTCCGTCGGCCAAAACGCCGGCAATGGTGCCACGGCGACGGCAACCGTGACCGGTAATACGGTCACCGGTATCACGCCGGTTTCGTTGGGCACGCAGTACAGCCAAAATTCTCCGCCCATTGTGATCATCACCGGTGGGGGTGGCTCAGGCGCCACTGCGGTCGCGACCGTCAGTCACACTCAATCCACGAATAACACCGTCACGGGTACCGTCACGGGCTACACGGTGACCAACGGTGGCTCCGGCTACACGTCGGCCCCGACGGTCATCATCGCCTCGGATACCAACAACGCCGTCGATGTCTTCGTCCACGACCGCCAAGTGAGCGGCACGGGCGCTTTCGATACTCCCGGCAATATCGCGACGACGATGGCGAGCGTGAATCCGTTCGGCTATCAGACGACGGGCCTCTTGGGCGTCGCCAGCACCGCCGCGAGCAATATCTATCCCGTCATCAGCGCCAACGGCCGCTTCGTGGCCTTCCCGACCGATGCGGAAAACAATGCCGGCCTCGCCTTCGGCTCAACCAATCTCCTGCCGCGCGACAGCAACGGCCTGCGCGACGTCTTCCTCTTCGACCGCCGCACCAATGCCACGGTCACGCCCGCCACGCCGCCCACCATCACGATCACGAATCCGGGTAATGGCGGCAAGGCGCTCGTGAATACCTCGATCACGATCTCGGCGAGCGCCACGACCACCGTCGGCCAGGTGGCCAACGTGCAATTCTTCGTCGATGGCAACAGCCTCGGCACGACCTCCACCTTCCCATACTCGTCCACGTGGACGCCGACGGCCGTGGGTGTTTATAACCTGAGCGCCCTCGTCACCGACACCTTCGGCAACATCGGCGTCTCGGCCAATGTCGCCGTCACCATTACCGCCGCTCCGTCCGTCGGCCTGACCAGTCCGGCGAATGGCACGTCGATCTCCTTCCCGGTCTCCGGTCCTGTAACCGTGGCCGCGAGCGCGGCGGCCACTACGCCCGGCTTCACGATCCAGAACGTGAAGTTCTACGCCAACGGCACCCAGATCGGCGCGGCCGTGACCACGGCTCCTTACACTGTCGCTTGGACGCCCACGGCGACCGGCACTTACACCCTTACGGCCATCGCCACGGATCAGGACAGCAATCTCGTTGCCGGCACGTCGACGACGTCGACCCCGGTGACCGTTACGGTGGCTGCGGTTGGCGGCTCCGGCGGTGGTGGTGGTGGCGCCAGCGCGCCGCCGACGGTCTCGCTCAGTACTCCACCCGCGTTTTCCTCAGTCAATGCTCGGGTCACGCTCAGCGCCACCGCCACGGCGTTCACCGGCTTGAGCATCACGAATGTCGAGTTCTTGGTGAATGGCTCGGTCGTCGGCTCTTCCACCACCGCGCCCTACACCACGGTGTGGACGCCCCCGGCGATTGGCACGTACTCGATCACGGCCCGCGCGACGGATAATCAGGGCGGCGTTACGATCTCCAGCCCGGCGGCCACGGTGAGTGTCACCGGCACCCTCTCGCTCCAGATTGTCAGCCCCACCTCGGGTGCGCAGGTCTTCGTCAATACGCCCCAGACCGTGACGGCGAATGCCTCCTTCACCAATGGCACGATCACCTCGGTGCAATTCTTCGCCAACGGCTCCTCCATCGGCATCGCGAACAGCTACCCCTACACGATTCAGTGGACGCCCGCGACTTCGGGCACCTTCTCGATCACGGCCATCGCGACCGACAATACCGGCGCGCAAGTCCAGTCCTCCGCGACGATCCTCAATGTCCTCACCGGCACCGCTCCCGCCGTCGGCATCTTGAGCCCCGCCGCGAGTTCGGTCCTTACTGCCGGCCAGCCGGAGGTCATCGTCGCCACGGCCTCGGCCGGCAGCGGTGCAGTCGCCAAAGTCGATTTCTTTGCCAATGGCACCCTGATCGGCAGCAGCACGACGTATCCCTATAACTTCGAGTGGACGCCCACGACCATCGGCCCCATCGCGCTGAGCGCAGTGGCGACCGATACCCTCGGCAATAGGATGACCAGCACCGTGGTGAATGTCACCGTCGCCGGCCGAAGCGCCAGTGCTCCCACGGTCTCTATCGCCTCGCCGCTCGCCGGCGCCGCGCTGCCGCTCGGCATCACGAGTACGATCACGGCCCTCGCGAGCGATAGCGACGGCACTGTCGCCAGCGTGCAATTCCTCGCCAACGGCGCGCTGATTGGCACCTCGTCGACGTTCCCGTTCAACACCCAGTTCACCCCTCGCGTCCCCGGCACTTACGTCCTCACCGCGCGGGCGACCGATAATGGCGGCAACATCGCAAACAGTGCTTCCGTCACCGTCACCGTGGTCGGCGGCTCCGCTCCGACCGTGGTGCTGACCAACCCCGCCAACGGCGTTTCTTTGGCGGTCAACACTCCTCAGACCATCACGGCCAACGCCACGTCCTCGAGCGGCTTCATCGCCTCCGTCCAGTTCTTGGTGAATGGCGTCGCCCTCCCGGCGGATACGACCTTCCCGTACTCGGTGGCGTGGACGCCCACGGCTTTGGGCACGTATTCGCTGACCGCCCGCGCGACTGACAATCTCGGCAACATCACCGATTCCGCGCCGATCATCGTCACGGCGGCGACCTCCGCTCCGCCTGTGGTTGCCCTGACGAATCCGCTCAATGGCACCTCCTTCACCGTCGGCACGACGCTCACGCTTGCGGCAAGCGCCAGCGATCCCGATGGCACGGTCGCTTCCGTGCAATTCCTCGTCAATGGCATCGCCCAAGGCTCCGCCGACACCAGCGCGCCCTACACCGCGGCCTGGACTCCCGGCGCGGCTGGCGTCTACACTATCACGGCCCAAGCGACGGATAACACAGGCAACGTCTCCACGAGCGCGGCCTTCACCATCACGATCGGCTCCAATGCCTCCCCCACCGTTGAGCTCACGAGCCCGTCGGCTGGCAACTACGCGCTGGGTAACCAAGTGCTGATCTCGGCGACGGCTGCCGATTCCGATGGCACCGTGTCCAGCGTTCAGTTCTTCGCCAACGGCCTCTCGGTTGGCACCGCGACCGCCGTGCCGTTTAACTTCAGCTGGCGTCCGACCGTGAGCGGCAACTATCGCATCACCGCCATCGCGACCGACAATGCCGGCAACACCACCACGAGCGCCGGGGTCTCCGTCACGGTGAGCGCGGTCCCGGCTCCTTCCGCCGCGATTACGAATCCGACGGCGGGCGGCAATTACCTCGCCGGTAATGCGATTCCCATCGCCGTGACGACGAGCGGCGGCAACGGCCCGATCGCCCAAGTCCAGTTCTTCATCAACGGCGCCTCGCTCGCGACCGACACCACGTTCCCGTATTCGACGACGTGGACGCCTGCGGCTCCCGGCACCTATACGCTCGTCGCGGTCGTGACCGATAGTGCCGGCATCTCCTCAAACTCCTCGACGCTCACCCTCGCCATCGGCGGCAACCAGCCCCCGGTCGTGGCGATGAGCGGGCCCAGCGCGGGCACGGTGATCAACGCGGGGTCCGTCGTAAGCCTCGTCGCCACCGCTTCGGACGTCGACGGCACGGTCGCCTCGGTCCGCTTCCTTGCGAACGGAAATCCCGTCGGCTCCCCTGCTTCCGCGGCGCCCTTTACCACCGCTTGGACACCCACCGCGCCCGGGACTTACTCGATCGTCGCACAAGCCACGGATAATTCCGGTAACGTCACTAACTCGGCGCCGATCTCCGTGACCGTGACGCCCAATATCCCGCCGACGATCACGTTTGTTTCGCCGACGATCGGCACCGTGGTGCGCACGGGCGTCCCCGTGACGCTCATCGCTTCCGCGAGCGACTCCGATGGCGTGGTCGCCAGCGTCCAGTTCTTTGCCAACGGCGTCTCCGTTGCGGCTCCCTCCACCACGGTGAGCCCGCTCGGTGGTTATCGCGCACAGTTTACGACGACCGCCGAAGGCCTCTACCGCCTCACTGCCGTCGCGATCGACAGTGCCGGTGCAACGACCACGTCGTCGACCGTCGTGGTCTTGTCCGTCAGCGCCGCCTCCGGTGCGACCGACAATGTGTATACCGGCACGTACGCGGGTAGCGGCGAGGCCGGCCGTTTCGCGATGATCAACATGCGCGGCAAGACCGCCGGCTTCATCGGCTACTCCACCACCACGCCAACCAAGTTCTACTACTACCCGGGTCTCGCGCTCGATGTGGCCGGCGGCTTCTCGCTCGCCGACTCGCTCGGCCGCACCGTGATCTCCGGCAACGCCAACGACTCCGGCGCCTCCGGCGCGCTCGATAATAACCGCGCGATTTTCATCGGGCCGGTCACCTTTGCGCAGACCACGGCGCCCGTCGCCTCCGGTTATTACACCGGCAGCTTCAGCGGTCGCTCGAATAGCATGATCGCCGCCATCGTTGGCCCGGATGGCTCGATCATGATCTACGCTGGCGACGGCACCTTCCAGGCGGTCGGCAGTGGCTCCATTGATCCCTCGGGTAACTTTAGCCTCGCGGTTCCCGGTGGCGCTCGCTTCGCGGGCAAGGCCGATCCCGCGACGGGCTTCCTCTCCGGCACCCTGAGCGGTACCGGCGGCGGAGCCTTCACCGCCGGCACCACCTCCGGCGCGCCGTTCAGCGATGGCTTCCTCCGCAATCTCTCGACGCGCGGCCAGGTCGGCACGGGCTCGAATATCCTGATCGCCGGCTTCGTCGTCGGCGGCACGGTGCCGAAGCAAGTGCTCGTCCGCGCCATCGGCCCCACGCTGTCGGACTTCGGTGTCACCGGCGCGCTCGCCGATACCCGCCTTGATCTCTTCAGCGGCAATTCGCTCGTCGTCTCCAATGACAATTGGGGCGGCGCGGGCGATGTCGCCGCCGCGACCACTGCGGTCGGGACCTTCCCCTTGGCCAACAATAGCCGCGACTCCGCCGTCGTCGCGAAACTCTCGCCTGGCCCTTATACGGTGCAGATCAGCGGCGTGGGCGGCACGACGGGCATCGCGCTCCTCGAGCTCTACGACGTGGATTCGCTCCAGCCCTTCTCGACGCAAAAGGTGATGAACGTCGCTACACGCGGCGTCGTCGGCACGGGCCAAGGCCAGCTCATCGCCGGCTTCGTCGTCAGCGGGAATACGCCCAAGAAGGTGCTCATCCGCGGTGTCGGCCCCACGCTCGCCGCCGCGCCCTTTAACGTCGGCGGCACGCTGCCCGATCCCGTCCTCCGCCTCGTGCGCAGCGACGGCTTGATCGTGCGGGAGAACGACAATTGGGAAGCGGGCAATGATGCGGCGCTGATCAGCGACGCCAGCATCAAGGTCGGCGCCTTCCCGCTGGCCACCGCCAGCAAGGACAGTGCAATGCTGCTCAACCTGCCCCCCGGCACCTACAACGCCCAAGTCACCGGCTCCGGCTCCACCACCGGCGTCGCGCTGATTGAGGTGTACGAGATTCCGTAAGCGACACGGAGCGGCGCGACGCGAAGGCCGAGACCGCCCCGAAGTTTAATTTAGCGAAGGCCGCGCGACAAAATCGCGCGGCTTTCTTTTGTGAATTGAAAACGACCTTAGCGTAGGCGATTCGAGTCCGAGGCGAACACATGACGAGGTAGGAGCCTGCTCGCAGGCGATGGGCTATCGGGCGATGGCGAATACCATAGCCCATCGCCTGCAAGCAGGCTCCTACCTTTCGAATCCGCGCCTATCTGCGCTATCCGCGGCAAAAAACAGGGCACCTACCACGCTGCGCCCATAAAACCCGTCGCGAACTTGATTGCGACTACGCCGAGATTTTTCGCGGCATGTGCGGCAAAGCACGGCAGGAGCGAGCGCGCCGGATTCCACGCGGCAAGTCGCGCGGCGTATAGCCAAAGCGACGTCGCGAAGACGATGCTGGTGCTGAACCAGCCTTTGGCCCCGAGCGTGAACGCAAAACCCGCGTCGTCCCATTTCCAGAGGAAGGGATGACCGGCCGCAAACACTACCGAGGCCGCGAGTGCCGCCGCCCACATCGCGGCGCGGCCCTTGTTCTCGACCACGAGCCAGCCGCGGAAAATGAGTTCTTCGATGAGCGGCGCGGCCGCGACTGAGTAGAGAGCGAACAGCCATGTCATGCGCGATTGTTCACCCGCGAGCCCGAGCCGGATCTCGCCCCACGTCTCCAGCGCGAGCAGCACGAGGGCACCTGCGATGGCGATGACGACAGCATACGGCGGAGCGGGGGTCGCGCCGGGCAGCGCGCGGGGATTGGGCGAGCCGCTGCGCCAAGCCCTGAGATCGTCGAGCCAGAGTTTGCCCATGTAGAGGCCGGCTGCGGTCATGAGCAGGAGGCCAAGCGGATTATTCATGGGCGATGGTTAAGGAAACTCTAGCCCTTGGCGATGCGGGGAGCCCAAAAATTCCACCACGCGATTGTAGTGCGATTTCCCAATTCCACGCGGTCAAAGTCGATCACCGACCAGTCTTTGGCGCCCAACTCCGGGCCCGGAGTCGGAACGACGTGTAGTTTCCGCAGGGCGGTCTGAATTGAGGCCCAGCGAGTGAGGTCTCTTGTTGAATCTGGTGTTGCGATGATCGCAGTGAGCAAAATGGTCGCTTCAACAGGATGTAACAGACCCAACGTAACGACAATTTGCGGTGTAACCATGCTGCCTCGTGCCAGTCGATACTCGAGGTCGGGGAAAAAATCGCGGTTACTTCTTTGGAGCAGGCATCCGCAGCCGACTAGGGGGAAGCGCCAGTTGTCGGCGCGAATGAAATCACTCCATCGCTGTCGATCTCTCGCCAATGTTTCCGCCTCACGTGAGAGTTCCCTCAAATGATAATCGAGTCCTTGCGGGGCCCACATAAGATTTAATAGTGGCCCATAGACCGGCGGGCATTCGGTTAGGGTTTCATCGAAACTAGACATCGGGGACTACTTGACGGTCGCTTGGGTTAGCCGGTGTGAAAAGCTTTCATTGGGGGCTTTGGCGCGAATAGATGGCATCCGTCCTTCGCTTATCCCTTAAGCCAATCTCCCTTATGTTTCGACTATTGGGTGGTCATTTTTGAAAACTGATCTAGGGTCTGGGCTCCTACCATGAGCAGCGTCGCCAGTCCCGTGCCGGTGAGTGCGAAGTCACACGCGTTTGCGTCGGTGTTTTCGCTGTTGTCGCCGCATATGGCCGAACTCGACCGTTTCCTGCGCGGGCAGATCTCGTCGTTCGAGCCGGAGATCCGGGCGATGGCGGACTACTGCATCGACACCTCGGGCAAACGCATCCGGCCGGCCCTCGTCTTTCTGAGTGGCTGGCGCGGACCCAACACCGTCCTGCCCGACCTCGTGCGGGTGGCCGCGGTGGTCGAGCTCGTGCATCTCGCGACTCTCGTCCACGACGATATCATGGACGAAGCCGAAGTGCGCCGCAGCCGCCGCACCGCTTCGCGCGAGTACGGCCCCACGGCGGCGGTACTGCTCGGCGATGCGCTGTTCGCGCATGCCCTGCACCTCGCGACGCAATTTCCCACCACCGAAATCTGCGCGGCCGTGTCCGATTCGACGCGCAAGGTTTGTGCCGGCGAGATTGTGCAAACGCTCCGTCGGGGCTCGACCAATATCACGCTCGCCGACTATCAGCGGATCGTCGACCTGAAGACGGCGGAGCTTTTCCGCGTCTCGTGTTTCCTCGGCGCACGCCTCTCGGGCTCGGAGCAGGGCTACGTCGATGCGGCGAGCCGCTTTGGCCGCCACCTCGGCATCGCATACCAAATTTACGACGACCTCGTGGATTTCTTTGGCGACGAGACGCGCATCGGCAAGACCCTCGGCACCGACCTCGCGAGCGGCAAACTCACCCTTCCGCTCCTCGCCCTGCTCGACCGGCTGCCGGCGGCGGAACGCGCGGAGCTGACGGCGGAGATCGCTGGCAAGCAGCCGCCGCAGTTGGCTTTGCGCCTGCGGCAGATGCGCGACCTCGGGATCTTTGGCATCGTGTCGGACGCGGTGCAGGCGGAGATCGCTGCCGCGACGGCCGCGCTGCGCGAATGGCCGGGCTACGCTCCGACGCCGTTCTTGCTCGGACTTTGTGATGTTTTACAGGCTCAAGTGGCATCCTTGCGCCCTCCCGCGTGACTAAAGCACGGGATTTACGTCTCTTTGCCGTAGATTCAATTTGCACCGCCCGACACCGGATTTAACTTACCCTCGTCATGGACGCCATCAAAGCCCTCGGCACAAAGACGCTCGTCGCGTCTCCGGAGCGGCAATTGGAGGCCGATTCCGATATGACGATCGTGCGTCGCGTGCAGTCGGGTGATGTCGCGGCCTTTGACCAGCTCATCCTGAAGTACCGCGAGCGCGTGTACGGAATCATTTACCACATGACGTCCAATCGCGAGGACGCCGCGGACCTCGCGCAGGACTCGTTTATCAAGGCGTTTCAGTCGATCCATCGCTTTGGCGGCCAGTCGTCTTTCTTTACCTGGCTCTACCGGATCGCCGTCAATTCCACCCTTAGCCACCTGCGAAAAGGGCGTCTTCGGTCGTTCTTTAGCTTGGAACGGGTTGACAGCGAAGAACCGGTTTCACGCGAAATCATTGATGCACTGACAGATAAGACAGGCGCCGACCGCGACGCTTTCGTGCATGAGCTCCAGGAAAAATTGAACGATGCGATGCAGAAATTGTCTATCAAGCATCGCACCGTGGTAACCCTTTTTGAAATCGATGGCCTGAGCCATCAAGAAATCGCTGAAGTCATGGACTGCTCCGTGGGGACCGTGCGTTCGCGTTTGCACTACGCGAAGCAACTCCTCCAGTCCGAGCTCCAGCCCTATACGCGCAAATGATGCCACCCGATCGCCAGCGCCCTGTTACGCTCGAAGACATCCTCCGCCTGAAGCGCAGTGAGCGTCCCCCGGCGGAATTTTGGACCCAGTTTGATCGCGAGCTTCGCGCCAAGCAGCTCGCCGCGCTCGTCGAGAAGCGTCCGTGGTGGCGCACGATTTCCTTGGCCGATGTGTTCGGCAGCGTCCGTCGCTTTCAGTTGCCCCTCGGTGCCGCCGCCGTGCTGGCCGTGAGTTTCTTTTCGGTTCGCGAATACCGCTCGTCAGGCGCGGCTCCCGTGGTGAAGGCGAATCCGCAGGTCGCCGCTCTCGTCAACAGCTCGGCCGAAAAGAATGAGGGCTTGGTTCAGGCTCAGAGTCGCAGCGCGAACGCTACTGCAAGCAACGATGGCTCGGTTGCCTCCGCCTCCGTCGCTCAGGATACCGCCTCTAATACCCTCGTCGCGGCCATCGAACCCGTCGCCACTCCCACTTCTAGCCAGGCGACGCCCGCCGTGCTGGAGATCGCGTCGCCCACGGTGGCTAAAGCTGACTTTGTCCTTAGTTCCGCCGCCACCCCCGAGGGCGATCTGGCCCAAGCCATTGTCGGCCTGCCGGGCGGCGATGACTCTTCCTTTTCGTCCCCCAGTGCTCGCTTGATTGCTGAGAACCTCGCGGTGCTCCAAGCCGACGACGCCACGTTTGCCAACCCGTTGCTCGGGTCGGCGCGAGCGTTTGAGACGCGCGGCACCGTAGCTCGCAACAAGCCCGTCGAGCCGCTGGCGCAGCTTCGCGTGCCCTCGAGCGCCCGCCGTTCGGCGCTGATCGCCTCCGCCACCTTCGTCTCCACCACGGCTCCCGTTCTCACGAGTGATCGTGCGGCGCGCGGGCTCTCGGACGAGCGCCTCTACGAAACCGTGAGCCGCGTGAATGCGCGCGGCGCGGGCATGCTCGTGAAGTTCTGAGCGACTTAACGAAATCAACCGAACGAAAGGCGGGCCTCTGACCCGCCTTTTTTGTGTCTATCCTCCGCTCCTCCCCATGCCGGTTCATCAAGCCACGCTCTCGCTTCGCACCTCCGGTGCGGGCACGCACGAGTTTACCGAGGCGGTTGCCCGCGAGGTGACGCGCAGCGGCTTGGCGCGCGGGGTGGTGACGGTGTTTTGCCAGCACACGAGTTGCAGCCTCGTGATCATGGAAAACGCCGACCCCTCCGCGCGCCGCGACCTCGAGGGCTGGCTAAATCGCCTCGTGCCGGAGGACGACCCGCATTTCGAGCACACCCTCGAAGGCCCGGACGATATGCCAAGCCACATCAAGATGGCGCTGACGCGCACGAGCGAGACGATCCCGTTTACCGCTGGCCGCATGCTGCTGGGCACCTGGCAGGGCATTTTTCTCTGGGAGCACCGCCGCGCCGCCCACACCCGGCACATCGTGGTGACGGTGATGGGCGAGTAAGGATGAGCTTACCTCCACTTCAGCTCCGACCGGCCACATCCGCAGATGCCGTGACCGCGATGCGGTGGACCCCGACCGAATACGACCTGAAATTGTGGGCCGGGCCGAGGACACGATTGCCCGCCACCCCGGAGACGTTTTGGGCGGATATTAATAACGCCGACGCCACCTCCTTCGTGTTGGAACACGCGGTCGACGGCACGGTGGCCTTTGGGCAGGTCCGATTTCGGCTGCAGAAGTACGGCCACCTCGCGCGCCTGATCGTTGCGCCCTCGCAGCGTGGTCGCGGCGTGGGGCGCGCGCTCTGTCGCGAGTTGATGCAGGCGACCTATCAGCTTTATCCCGCGTTCACGGAGTTCTCCCTCTACGTTTACCCGGAAAACAAAACCGCGATCACTTTGTATGAGTCGCTGGGCTTCGTGGATCGCGGGCCTGATCCTGATTTCGCCAACTGCCACTTGATGATCGCGCCGCGCGAATCGACTCTGATGAGCGAATAGAGTGAAAGGAAAACGGGTCAAAATCCCTACTGGTCTCTTTTATCCGCATACGAATACGTCTTCGCGATCACGATGGCCAACCCAACGACGAGGATCGCGAGAGCGACAAAATTATAGATGATCCAGTAGGCATGTCCGATAAACGCGCCCGCGAGGGCGGTAATGGCGAGAGCGATACCCCAACGGAGCAAGAGGCGACCGCCAAACCGATTGATGTCGAACCACGCTTCCTCCGAGGCAAAGGCGGCGGGGATGCGCACGCCATACCAGGGGTTGGGCTTCACTTTTCCACGAATCAACGGAATCGAAAGAGCGATCACGAGGATCGCGGCGAGCAAGTAGACAACGACGACGGGGTTCATGGTTCTTTGGGGCTGCACGCAAGTGAATACGTCCAGAATGGCATTACGGTCGCGGTCTCATAGGGGCAATTCGAGAATCTGGATCGCTGGACCGAAGGCGATATTTCCTGCGATTGAGCGGCGCGCCCTCGGCATAACGCACGTCGCTCGCAACCAAGGTGATTTCCGGTCGTCTCGCCACCGTGACCCCTCACATGCTTTGCCCTGCTTTTTCTTTCACTCGTGGACCGCGTGCGCTCCTCGCCGCGGTTGTGCTACTCGGCTCGGCGCTTGGGCTGAGTGCGGCGGATACCGCACCCGCTCCCGGCCAAGAAAAGGGCAAGACGAAGCTCGTCTCCGTCGGCGCCGATGGCCGGCTCAGCTACGCGCCGTACTCCGCGCAAGGTGATACGCTGCCGGACTTTTCCCACTGCGGCTACGGCGGCGGTGGGGTTGCGCTGCCGCGTGCGGAGGTGCGCGAGACGCTCGCGCCGTCGGCGGAGGCCAATTCCGACGATACCGCGCGCATTCAAGCTGCGCTCGATAAGGTCGGCCGCCTGCCGCTCGGTCCCGATGGCCTGCGTGGGGCCGTGCTGCTGCAACGCGGCGCATACCGGGTGAGTGGCGTGCTCCGCATCGCGGCCACCGGCGTCGTGCTGCGTGGCGAGGGCGACGGCGAGGACGGCACGATCATCACCGCAACCGCCCGCAAACAGCAGCCGCTCGTCCAAATCGGCGGCACCGCCCCGCGCGAGGTCGCCGGCAGCTCGCGCGAGATTTCCGACGCGTACGTGTCGGTCGGAGCCACGAGTTTTGCCGTCGCCGACTCCGCCGGTTTCGCGGTCGGCCAAAAAGTGTTTATCGTCCGCCGGAGCAACAAGGCCTGGATCACTGCCATCGGCATGGATCAGATCAAGCCGCGCGACTCCGACCCCAAGTCCACAAAGCAGTGGTCACCGTTCGAGCTGAAGTTCGACCGCGTCGTCACCGCGATCGATGGCCAGCGCGTGACGGTCGATGCGCCGATCCCCTGCGCCATCGACCAGCGCTGGGGTGGGGGAGCACTCGTGCGCTACAATGACGACGCGCGCATCGAGCGCTGTGGCGTGGAATCGCTGCGCGCCGACTCGGTGTACGATGCGACCAAGACCAAGCGCGTCGACGGCGAGCAAGCCTTTGTCGACGAAAACCACGTGACGCACTTCGTGTCGTTCGGCGCGGTGAAAAACGCGTGGGCGCGCAATCTCACCACGCTGCACTTTTTTCACGGCCCGGCGGGCGTGGGCGGCGCGGCCAAGTGGGTGACGGTCGAGGACTGCCGCTCGCTCGCGCCCGTCTCGGAGATCGATGGCGGTCGCCGTTATCCCTACTCCGTCGACGGCCAGCTCACGCTCGTGCAGCGCTGCTACTCCGATCACGGCCGCCACGCCTTCGTCTTCGGCGCGCGCGTGCCGGGACCGAACGTATTTCTCAACTGCCGCTCCGAGCACGACCACAACACGAGCGAGCCGCACCACCGCTGGTCCGTCGGCGGCCTGTACGATAACGTCGAGGCCAATCTGGCGATCCAGGATCGCCAGTGGATGGGCAGCGGCCACGGCTGGGCGGGGGCCAACTACGTGGTGTGGAATTCGCGCGGCTCACTCATCTGCCAGCAACCGCCCACCGCGCAAAATTTCTCCATCGGCTTCGTCGGCAAGCGCGGCAAAGACGCCTTTCCGCGCACCGCCGGCTGGTGGGAGAGCGAAGGCACGCCCGTGGAGCCGAAGAGTTTGTATGTCGCGCAGTTGAAAGCGCGGCTTGAAAAGTAGCGCCGGAATCCCGCCGGCTCCGGAGTAGGGCGGGTTATCCCTAACCCGCCACTCAGCAGCTACGAACCTCCCGCGCGGCGCGTTAAGGATAACGCGCCCTACCAAATCCCCTCACTTCTCCGGCACGCACAGCCCGCAGATATCGACGAAGAAATCCTTCCCCTTGTCATCGACGAGGATGAAGGCGGGGAAGTTTTCGACTTCGATTTTCCAGACGGCTTCCATGCCGAGCTCGGGGTACTCGAGGACCTCGACCTTCTTGATGTTGTTCTGGGCGAGGATCGCGGCGGGGCCGCCGATGCTGCCGAGGTAGAAGCCGCCGTGTTTCTTGCAGGCGTCGGTGACGGCCTTGCTGCGGTTGCCCTTGGCGAGCATGACGAGCGAGCCGCCGTGCGACTGGAACGTGTCGACGTAGCTGTCCATGCGACCGGCGGTGGTGGGGCCGAAGGAACCCGAGGCCATGCCGGTCGGCGTCTTGGCGGGGCCGGCGTAGTAGACGGGATGATTTTTGATGTAGTCGGGCAGGCCCTGGCCGGCGTCGATCCGCTCCTTGAGTTTGGCGTGGGCGATGTCGCGCGCGACGATCATGGGGCCGGTGAGGAGGACGCGGGTGGTCACCGGATATTTCGAAAGCGTGGCGCGGATCTCCGCCATGGGCTTCGTGAGGTCGATATGGACGGCGCTGTCGTCCTTAAACGTGCGCAGCGCCTCGGGGATAAAGCGGCCGGGATCGCTCTCCATCTTTTCGAGGAAGACGCCGTCCTTGGTGATCTTGGCCTTGATGTTGCGATCGGCGCTGCAGGAGACGCCCATGCCGACGGGGCAGCTCGCGCCGTGACGCGGGAGGCGCACGATACGCACATCGAGCGCGAAATACTTGCCGCCGAACTGCGCGCCGACCTTGGACTGCTGGGCAATCTGGAGGACTTTCTTTTCCAACTCCACATCGCGAAACGCGCGCCCGAGCTCATTGCCCGTCGTGGGCAGTGCGTCGAGGTACTTGGTGGTGGCGAGCTTCACGACCTTCATGCAGGCCTCGGCGCTCGTGCCACCGATGACGAAGACGAGGTGATACGGCGGGCACGCGGAGGTGCCGAGGAGCTGCATCTTATCGGTGAAAAATTTCTCGAGGCTCTTCGGATTGAGCAGCGCCTTGGTCTCCTGGAAAAGGTACAGCTTGTTGGCCGAGCCACCGCCCTTGGCGACGAAGAGGAATTCGTACTTGGCACCCTCGGTGGCGTTGAGGTCGATCTGCGCCGGGAGATTGGTGCCGGTGTTCTTCTCGTTGTACATGTCGATCGGGGCGACCTGCGAGTAGCGCAGATTTTCCTTCGTGTACGCCTCGTACACGCCCTTCGACAAAAACTCGGCGTCGTTCGCGCCCGTCCACACTTGCTGGCCCTTCTTCGCGAAGACGGAGCAGGTGCCGGTGTCCTGGCACATGGGCAAGATGCCGCGCGCAGCGATCTCGGCGTTCTTCAGCAGCGTCTGCGCGACGTAGCGGTCGTTATTGGAAGCCTCGGCATCGCCGAGGATCGCTGCAACTTGCTCGAGGTGCTTGGTGCGCAGGAAAAAATTCGTGTCGTGAAACGCCTCGCGCGCGAGATAGGTGAGGGTCTCGGGGGCAATTTTCAGGATCTCTCGCCCCTCGAAGCTCGCGGTGCTCACGCCTTCCGTCGTGAGCAGGCGGTACTCGGTCTCATCGGGACCGAGCGGCAGGGGATCCTGGTAGACAAACGGAGGCGTGGGCATGGTAGGGAAAACGTGAAAGGGAAATTACGCGGTGTAAAGAAGGCGGGGAACGCTAGCAAAGCGACGCGTGGAAGGTGCAAAGGGGACTAATCGCTCACCCAACGCTCGTGGCTAATTCATTTGAACCATGAATGGACACAAAGGGACACGAATGAAAAGGGCGGGCAGATTTTTTAACCACGGATTACGCGGATGGGCACGGATACAGACCAAAACAGGATGAACCGAGAAGGGCGCGAAGAGACGCAAAAACGGTTAGCGACTTTTGCGTCTCTTCGCGCCTTTCGCGGTTGAAAATCCTTCTCAAATCACTTCCCCGCCATCGCGCGCACGACGTCGCGAAAGCGCGGGAGGTCGGCGAGGGTGGCGACTTCGCCGGTGGGGCGGCCCCAGCCGTTCGGGCCGGGCCAGACGCCGCGCACGAGGAAATTTTCATGTGCCGCCGACATGCTGGCGACGTGGAGATAGTCCTTCTGTTCTTTCTCTTCGCGGACGGCGGTGACGAGTTCGGAGGGGATCTGGGCGATGCGACCGCTGGAGAGGTAGGCGAGATCGTTGAGCGCGACGAACGGCCGCGAGTCGGTAAGCGTGGTGGCCGGGCGGGGGCTCTCGCCGCGGAGGTAGTTGTAGTAGTCGAGGTGGTTTTCGACGAGGGGATCGAAGGCATCGAGGGCGATCCGCTCGACGCGGCCGTCATTCCACCGCACCTCCACTTGGCGGCCGACGGCGTAGCGGATCGTGGCATGCTCGCACAGCACCACCTCGAGGTGCGTGCTCGGGCCGGCGCAGGCATGCGACAGCGCGAAACGCATCGTGACGCCGCTCACGGTGTCGGTTTCGACGAAGAAGGTATCCGCACCCTCGATCGCGTGCGCGCGGTAAAGCTCGGAGCGCACGGCGGCGAGCTGGGCCCAACTGAACAACTCGGGGCCGCCGGCCCAAAAGAGGAGATTGTGGACGAAGTGCGCCATCGCGTTGCCGAGGCACGAATCGAGGACGATGCGGTCGTCCATCATGAGGCGGCCAGCCCAGTTATTGCGGGCGAAGTAGCTGGCCGGGCGCGGCCACAGCGCGCTGAGGGTGGCACCGCGCAAGGGGCCAAACTCGCCGGCGAGCAGGCGCTGCTTCAGCGCGAGGCGGGGCTTCTCGATGATGAAGTTAAAGCCCACGAGCGACGATTTCTTCGCGCGCGCGTCGGACGAGATCATCTGCTCCAACTCGGTGCAATCGAGGGTGGGAGGTTTTTCGAGATAGACCGGCAGCCCGAGCGCCGTGGCGGCGGCGTGCATCTCGGCGTGGAGATTGATCGGCGTCGGCACGACCACAAGGTCGAGACCGCGGTGGCAGGCATCGAGCATCGCGCGATAATCGGGAAACACCCCCACGCCACGCTGGGCGAGCCGCCACGTCTCCTGCTCCTTTAGAAAATCGCCGGGGCGAGGATCGCAGGTGCAGATGAGCTTGGCCTGGCCGGAGGCTTCGAGGCGGGCGACCGCATTGTGATGCGAGCCCGCGAAGCCGCCCATGCCGATGATGCCGATGCGGATGGGGGCGTTCACACGATCTTGAGCTTGGGGAGGTCTTGTCCGTCGATGAGACCGACAGGTTTGCCGCGTGCATCGACGACGATCAAGTCATCGATTTTGTAAGCCTCAAATAACCGCAGCGCATCGACGCCGAGCGCCGTGTCACGGATGGTTTTGGGCGAGCGCGTCATGAAAGTGGCCACGGGCTTCTGCAGGAAATCGGGTCCGGTGAGGGCACTGCGACGAAAATCGCCGTCGGTGAGGATGCCGGTGAGGTGACCCGTTTTTTTGGCGACGAGGGCGATGCTCCCGCTTTTGGCCTTGGTCATCGCGAGAATGGCGTCCTGCGTCGACACGGTGTCAAAGGCGATGGGCAGGCGGTCGGCAGTGCGCATGATATCTTTGACGCGCAAGAGCAGGACTCGGCCCAAATTTCCCGCCGGGTGATATTTCGCGAAGTCATCGCGCGTGAGACCGCGCGATTCGAGCAACACCATCGCGAGGGCATCGCCGAGGGCCAGCGCCGCCGTCGTGCTCGCCGTCGGGGCGAGCTTCAGCGGGCAGGCCTCGCGCGGCACGCGAAAGAGCAGTTGGTAATCCGCCGAGCGCGCGAGATCGGAGTCGGGCGTGCCGGTAAAGGCGACGACCTTGAGCCCGAAGCGCTTCAGCATCGGGACAAGGCGGAGAATCTCATCCGATTGACCGCTGTTGCTGAGGAGAAACGCCAGATCGCCCTCGGCGCACAGTCCGAGGTCACCGTGCAGCGCCTGCGTGGCGTCGAGAAAACACGAGGCGACGCCGGTGCTGTTAAACGTGGCGGCGATTTTTTGCGCGATGTGGGCGGACTTGCCGACGCCGCAAAAAATTAATTTCCCGCCCGCGGAATTTACCGCGTCGACCGCGGCGGCCGTGGCGACGAACTCCGCCCCCAGGCCCTTGGCGGTCTCGGTGAGCGCGGCGGTCTCGATTCGGATACAAGCACGCGCACGGGCGAGAGCGTTTTTAGGATGCAGGGCCATTTAGAGTTTGAGTCGCGGTAGTAGGTTGCGGAATTTACGGTGAACTATCGCCCATTCAATCCCTTTCCCTGCCTGATGTCCGCCCGACTCACTTTTGCCGGTTTTCTCACGCTCGCCGCGCTCCTGCTCGGCGCGGGCTGCGGCGGCAACGATAGTTCGACCTTTTCCGCCGAGGCCGATGACCCGCTCTACCAGCAAGGCCAACTGCTGAAGAAACAAGGCCGCAACTCGGAGGCGCTCGCGACCTTCATCAAGGTGATCGAAAAACGCGGCGAGCAGGCCTCGCCGGAGTCGCACCTCGAGGTGGGTATCATTTACTTTCAGCACACCAAGGACCCGATCGAGGCCATCCATTACTTCCGCAAGTACCTCGACCTCGAGCCCAACTCGCAACAGGCCCCGCTCGTCCGCCAGCGCGTGGACCTCGCGCGGCGTGAACTCTTTCGCACCATGCCCGGTCGCCCCAGCGACGACCAAGGGGTGCGCACGGGCCTCGGTGGCCAGGACGTGATCGACCGCCTGATGCGTCAAGTCGACGACCTCCAGGCGGAGAACGACCGCCTCCGCGGCGTCACGACGGGCGCCAACTACGGCCGTACGACGCGCAGCACGCTCGACGTGCCCACCGTGGCGCAGACCTCGGTGCCGGTCATCACGCCCGATCAGTCGCCTTCGCGCGGCGTGGTCTCGCCCGTCTTTTCGCCGTTGAGCGGGATGCCGCCCACCTCCGGCGCTCAAGTGGTGACGCCCGCCTCGCGCTCAATCTCCACGCCGGTGAATCTGACGCCGGCGCAGCAGCGCAACGCGGGGGCCGGTGGAGCGACCAATTATGCGCCGGTGCCGCAGCCGACGACCGCGGGCGGCCGTGGCGTAGCGGTGGCGCCGACCCGTCCCGGCGCGACGGCGCCGACAGCCGGCAAGCGGCACACCATCGCGCAAGGCGAGACGCTCTATGCCCTCACCCGGAAGTACGGTGTGACGGTTGAGGCCATCTTGGCGGTGAATCGCGATGTGTTGCCCTCGGGCATGAACTCGAAGCTCTCGCCCGGGATGGTCTTGAAAATTCCCTGAGTTATGCCGCGCACGTCACGTCGCACGTCTGTCTTCACCGAGTCGCTGATCCGCGAGATGTCGCGGGTCGCCGCGCGCCATGGCGCGATCAATCTCTCGCAGGGCTTCCCGGACTGGGACCCGCCGGCGGCGCTCATCCAAGCGGCGAAGGACGCGATGGACGCGCATCGCCACCAGTATGCCGTTACATGGGGTGCACCGGAGCTCCGCGCGGCGCTCGGCGCGAAAGTCTCCCGCTTCATGGGCGTGCCCGTCGATGCGGACCGCGAGCTCGTCGTCACCTGCGGTGCGACCGAGGCGATGATGGTCGCGATGATGACGGTCTGCGACCCCGGCGACAAAGTCGGGCTCTTCTCGCCCTTCTACGAAAACTACAACGCCGACGCGATCCTCACGGGCGCGCAGGCGATCCACGTGCCACTGCACCCGCCGCACTACCGCTTCGATCCGGATGAACTGCGCAAGGCGTTCGCGAGCGGGCTAAAGGCCTTTGTGCTCTGCAATCCCTCCAATCCCTGCGGGCGTGTCTTCACGCGGGAGGAACTGCTGCAGATCGCGGCGCTGGCGGAGGAGTTCGATGTGTTTGTTTTAACGGACGAAGTCTACGAGCACATCGTGTTTCCGCCGCACCGGCACACGTATTTCGCGACGCTGCCCGGCATGGCGAAGCGCACGCTGATGTGCTCGTCGCTCTCGAAAACGTTTTCGATCACCGGCTGGCGTCTCGGCTATGTGCACGCCGCGCCGGAGATCATCGCGCAGGCGCGCAAGGTGCACGACTTTCTCACGGTGGGCGCGGCGGCCCCGCTGCAGCACGCAGTGGTGACCGCGCTGAATTTCCCCACGAGCTACTACGACGGCCTCGCGGCGGAGTACGCGGCGTCGCGCGACGTGCTCCTCCATTATCTCGACCAGACGGGCCTCAACTATACGCGGCCCGAGGGCGCGTACTTCGTGATGGTCGATATCTCACCCTTTGGGTACGCGAGCGACGTGGAGTTTTCGCACTGGATGGCGGAAAAAATCGGCGTCGCGCCGGTGCCGGGCTCGAGCTTTTTCGCGAACGGCGAGAATCGCTACGTGCGCCTCAATTTCGCGAAACGCCCCGAGACCCTGCACGCGGCGGGCGAGCGGTTGCTGAAGCTGAAGCGCTGATCATGGGAGCGCGGGCCGCTGGCCCGCATTTTTTTAGGATCGAGGAGCAGAAGCGGGCGAGCCACCCGCGCTCCCAGCCGCAACTGCGCGCCTTAATTCTCGCGCCTCGGCGAGTAATTCTTGCGCCGCGGCTAGCGCCGCCGAAGAGGCGGTGGACGTTGCCGCGGGCATCTTTGCCGTGTGCTCCGGATGATCGTCGGGATCGCCCAACCCGGTCGCGCGGAAGCGCCGCAACCTCTCGAGGATGAGGTCGCGAATCTCCGTGGCGTTGTCGACGCTGTTGAACATCGCGGTGTGCAGGGAGTCGCCGGGGCCCTTGCCGTGGGGACCCGCGCCGCCGCCGCCACCGGCGGATTGCACGCGGACATCGGCGAGGCCGAGGAGGCCTTGGAGCGGGCCTTGGGTGACCTCGACCTGCTGGAGATTCGCGAAGCTCATGGTCAGCTCCTGTACCCGCCAGACGCCGGTGCGGATGCGCAGGCTGCGATCGGTGACGATGTACCAGCGCATCTCGAAATCGAGGCGGCGCACCGCGTACGTGATGGGAATCTGGACGAGATAGAAAAGGAAACCGATGAGCTTGACCGCCCAGAGTAGCGGGAAACTCCATGGCGGGAGGCGGAGACCGATGTCGATGACGAGCGCCTTGAAGCCAGCCCAGCCACCGGGGCCCGAGCGACGTTTGCGCGCGGTGCGGTCGCGGGATTTGTTGGCGGGAGTGTCGTCGTTGGAGCTCGGGGCGGACGGTGGGAGGACCGTCGACGCCGTGGGCTCGGGTGGACGCGGGACGACGACGGCGGCGGGTGCCGTGGGGGCGGCGCTCGCGCGGGCCTCACGCTGCGCTTGGACGGCGCCCTCGAGCCAAAAGAACGCGGCAGCCCAGAATACGATAGCCGCGAGGGCGGCGGCCTGAGCCAGGCCCCAGGTAAAAAGACGGAGACGGAAGAGGTTTTTACCGGCGCGGAAAACGCGCAGGGATGCCGGATCGCCGGCCGGGGCGTGGGGCTCGGCGGGGACGCGGAGCCATTTCAAAAGGAGATCTCGCGCGGGGGTGTACATGGGCGGCGATCAGGCGCGGGGGCGGCGGGCGAGTTCCTCGCGCAGGGCGCGAAGCTCGGCGGCGGTCTCGCGCAGCGCGGCGGCGAGGGCATCGGAGGAGACGGCGGCGGCAGCGTTCGACGTGACGGCGTGGAGCGCAGGAGCGGTGGGGTGGGCGTGGTCTTTCACGCCGCGCATGCGGGAGTACAGAAAATCACGCAGGGCTTCGAACTCCTGCAGGCCCTCGATGGTGAGCTCGGCGGAGGAGTTGCCGCTCGCCGTTTGGACAAGCACGCGGGCGAGGCCGAGCCAGCGCTCGACGATATTGGAGCGCAGATGGATATCCTGGATGCGCGCGTAGTTCACGATGATCTCGCGGCGGAACAGGATGCCCCAACTCATCGAGATGCCCTCGGCGGTGAATTTGTACCGCATGGTGTGGTACCGAAAATACATCGGCAGCACGAGAATCGGAAAGAGCGGCGGGACGACGAGACAGGTCAGGAGATAGTACTTCCAAAGATTCGGATGCGGGCGCTCGATGGCGAGGATCGCGGCTTCGTCGACGGGAGGGTGCACGCGGGGGAGATTGGCAGGAGGGCGCGGGGCGGCAAGCCCGGGAGGGTGAGGCGGAGGCGCTCGGGGTAGGGCGCGTTATCCTTAACGCGCCGCTCCGGAAGTTCGCAGGTCGAGGGCGCGGCGGCTTAGGGATAAGCCGCCTACCTCACGATTGCTGACTTGCGGCTTAATAATTATCAGAAATATTGCGGGCATGACTACCCCGCGCCGCCTCGCTTCGCTGTTCCGTGTTTTCGCCCTGGCCGCCGTGATGGCCGTGGGCGCGCTGCACGCTGGTGCGGCGGAGACGAAGGACGCGAAAGAGACTAAGGCGCCGCGCCCCATCGAGACGACGCCGGCGACCTTGCCGGGGGCGGAGACGGTCGTGTATCGCGAGGCGAAGCCGGACGCGCTGCGGCTGCATATTTTCAAGCCGAAGAATTGGAAGGCGAGCGACCAGCGGCCCGCCTTCGTGTGGTTTTTCGGTGGCGGCTGGACGCGCGGGACGCCGGCGAATGCGGCGGGCTACGCAAAGTGGGCGGCCGACCTCGGCTTCGTGGGCATCGCCCCGGACTATCGAGTGAAAGATCGTTTCAACACGTCGCCCCTGGAGTCGGTCGCCGATGGACGCGCCGCGCTGCGCTGGGTGCAGGACCATGCCGCGGAACTGGGCATCGATCCCGCGCGCGTGGTGGTGGGCGGTAACTCCGCCGGTGGGCACGTGGCGCTGTGGACGGCGATCAAACACACGCCGCCGGGCTCCGTCGCGGGAGAAGACCCGCTCAAGCAGCCACTCGCGCTGGTGCTGACCAGCGCAGTCTCGGATACGACGAAGGCCAAGGGCTACACGCCGGCACGTTTCGGCGAGAATGACGTGGCGCTCTCGCCCATCGACCAACTCGACGCGAAGATGCCGCCGGCGATCGTCTTTCACGGCGATGCGGATACCACGGTGCCGCAGCGGCAATCGCTCGCGCTGCGCGACAAGCTGCTCGCGACGGGCAATACGGTGGAATTTATCTCGGTGCCGGGCGGCTCGCATAATTTCAGCGGCGATCTGCCGGAGTGGAAGGAGAAGACGCGCGTGATGATCGCGGCGTTTTTAACGAAGGAAAAAATTTTACCCGTGGTGCAGCCCGCGAAGTGAAGGGGCGGGACAGGTTGGCCGGGTGACGAGCGGATGCCTCACCCAACGTGGTGCGCCATTCGTATGGGAGGCGCGCCCATAGCGCAGGCTATGGGGGAATCCCCCACAGACGATTTACCGTATCGGCTTAAATCGGTGCCGACGGCTGAACTTTGGCATCGGGAATTCGGTCTGGAGTAGGAGTACAGCGATTCTCCGCGGCACGACGCCCAGTGAGGACGCTCCCTCAACTCCCGCTCAATCCTGAACTCTTCGCCACTATGAATAAAGCCACCTCTCTCGCCCTCCTCGCTGTCGGTATCGTCCTTTTTATCTTCGGCATGAATGCCTCCGACTCCGCCGGTTCGGAAATCTCCCGCGCCTTCACCGGTGCTCCCACGGATAAGACCATCTGGCTCCTCATCGGCGGCATCGTCGCCGGCATCGTGGGCCTGTTCGGACTCGTCGGCGGCGCCCGCTCGAATCGCTAAGCGACCAGTGTAATTTCGCTTCATTCGACGCCTCTCATTTTTCACCGATCTCTCCGAGATCATCGCCCCTAATCTCAACTCACTATCCCCATGCTAAACTGGACTGTCACCTTCCTCGTAGTCGCGCTCATCGCCGGTATCCTCGGCTTTGGCGTCGTCGCCGGCACGGCCGCGCAAATCGCGCAGATCTGCTTCGTGATCTTTCTCGTGCTGTTTATCGTCGGTCTGTTTCGCGGCAACGGCCGCAACGCCTGACGAGTAGCGAAACCACTTCCACGCGCTTAGAGCGCGGGTGTTGTTGTCTAGAAAACGCGGGTGCTGGGGGTCTTCGGATCACCCGGCGCCCGCGCTTTGTTTTTTAGGCTCATTTTTTACCGCGGATTACGCGGATCGGCGCGGATGAACGCACCCGAAGCGCAGAGTAAAGGCGTGGCCCCGAGCGTGAGCGAGTGGATGAGATAAACGCCCCCGATCACTCACCCACGTTCGCGGCTACAGAGGCGCACAAGGGGGCTTGGCTATTTCCGGGAAACGCTCAGTGGGGAGTTTCGCTGTGCTTCATGCCGCCGAGCATAATACGATCAGCGGCGGCGAGGGCCAGGGCGGAGAGGACGAAAACGACGTGGATGATGACCTGCCACATCACCGCGTCGTTGGTGAACACGATACCGGGAGAGCGCACCTCGATGAAGGTCTTGAGCAGGTGGATCGACGAGATGCTGATCAGCGCGGTGGCGAGCTTCACCTTGAGCATGCCGGCGTTGACGTGGCTCAGCCACTCGGGCTGATCGGCGTGGTCGTCGAGGTGCAAGCGGGACACAAACGTCTCGTAGCCGCCGATGATCACCATGATGAGGAGATTGGCGATCATCACGACGTCGATCAGGCCGAGGACGCCGAGCATGATGTGCGTAGCGGGATCCTTGACCTCGGCCGGCTGGTGAATCGCGAAGTGCAGCAGGTGCCAGAGCTCGAGGAGAAATTGATAAACGTAGATGCCCTGCGCGACGATGAGCCCGACATAGAGCGGGGCTTGCAGCCAGCGGCTCGCGAAGATTGTTTTCTCGAGGACGGTTTCGATAGCGGAATCTTTTTTGGCCATGGGAGGGAAGTTAAAGGGAACGGAGCGTCTGACTCGCGGCATCTGGCCGCGGGACATGCGCGCACCGTCTTTCACTCAACGGCAAACGATTCCGAATCCAAGGACATACCGCGCGCGGGTGCGACGAACGGGTGAAAATTTAGGCCCGCTCCCTCGGAAAAAGGAGCACGTGGAAAGGGGGGCTTATTTTCCAAGTGGCCGCGGGGTGACGTCGGCGGGAGCGATGGGTGCGTACTTCACTTTGAGGAATCGCGGGTAGTAGAGCGCCAGATCATCGAGGCACAGCTCCCAATCGGTGTTCGTCGCGTACGTGAGCACGAGATCGGCCCCGGGGCCGATGAGCTGCGGGTGGGCTTTGCCGGCGTAGATCATGATGCGCGGGCGTGTGGCCTCGGCGGGCCGATGAATGGGCTGCAGGTCGGACCACGGCCCCGTGGTGGCTGGCGCGAAGCGTACGGCGAGGTCGGCCCCGCCGAAGCCGCGCGTCTGCACCGCGATGTAGCGCTGCTGTCGCGGCTCGTAGTGGACCGTAAACTCGGTCTGCGCATCGGTGAAAAGTGGCGTGAGCGTGCCGTCGATCTCACGCTGAGGTGTCCAGCGCTGCGCGCTCCCATTCCACCACTCCGGGGCGGAGAGATCATGGCGACGCAGGGCCGCGACGGGCCAGCGCACGAGATGCGCATCGTGACGCGGACTAGGCTCGACGGGGCTGTAGGCCTCCACCCACTCGCCGCGGCGCGCGACACTCGCCGCGCCGATGATGGCGTGCTGGGCGTTATCGGGCACCGGGAGCCAGCGCAGATGCCAGCGATCCGGCGTGTCTTCAGGATTGTCGATGGCGACGGCGGCCCAGCCGGTGACGGCGAAGCCGAGGCCGCCCTCGACCTTCTGCACCTTCATGAAGAAGAGCAGCAACTCCGCGTCGAGGCGCACGCCATGGCCGGGCCAGTACCAGGTGTCGCTGCGGTCAGGGAAAAACGACGCGGGCGCACTCTCCACCGTTCGCCAGTAAAATTGAATCTTCGCCTGCGCGGGATCGTAGCCCTGCTGGATCGCGACCGTGTTGCGCGGCATCTTGGCGCCGCGTCGGCGAGGCGGGGATGCCGTGGAGACGAAGGTGTCGCCGAAGAGCCATAGCACGCGGCCCGCGCCGAGATCGACCGAGTATGCGCAATCGGCGCCGAGCCAGCGTGGGTCGCGATGAAACAACGCGTCGGCCTCCGGCCACGCGACCACGCTCCAGCCGGGCGGCTTAGCTGGCCCTAGAGCTGGGGCGCTGGCCGCGACGGCGTTGTTTAACCCGCCGATGGCGAGCAGCGCGACCGCGACGAATGCGCGGACGCGCCGGGCGAGCTCAGAGCGCGCCGATCGACTCATCGAGCACGGCGAGGAGGAAGTCGGCGTCGGCTTGCGTAATATTCATCGGCGGCGCGAAGCGGATGGTCTGGCCCCAGAGGCCGCCCTTGCCGAGGAGGAGGCCGAGCTCGCGGGCGTTTTCCACCGCTTGGGCGCACTCTTCGCGGCCCGGGGCTTTGGTGGTGCGATCTTTGACGAACTCGATGCCAAGCATGAGGCCCTTGCCGCGGACGTCGCCGATGACCTTGTGCTTGGCCTTGAGTTTTTCGAGGCCGGCGAGGATGTAGGCGCCGAGCTTGAGACAGTTTTCCTGGGTCTTTTCCTGCTCGATGACTTCGAGGACGGCTTTGCCGATGGCGGAGACGACGGGGTTGCCGCCGAAGGTGTTGAAGTGGACCTTCTGCGTCATCACGGCGGCGATCTTCGGCGTGGTGACGACGGCGGCGAGCGGCGCGCCGTTGCCGATGCCCTTGGCCATGGTGACGATGTCGGGGATGACGCCCTGCGTCTCGAAGCCCCAGAAGTGCGTGCCGGTGCGGCCGAAGCCCGTCTGCACTTCGTCGGCGATGCACACGCCCCCGGCCGCGCGCACGTGCTCGTAGGCGTGCTTGAGATAGCCTTG
Source organism: Opitutaceae bacterium (assembly GCA_965227745.1). Lineage (GTDB taxonomy): Bacteria > Verrucomicrobiota > Verrucomicrobiia > Opitutales > Opitutaceae > GAS368. The sequence continues at coordinate 5,709,828 of OZ245769.1, forward strand.
GGGAAACTCGACGAAGCCGCCCACGCCTTGAATCGATTCGGCGATGAAGGCCGCGACTTTGCCGGGCGTGGCGTAGTCGATGAGGTTCTTTACATCATCGGCATACTTGCGACCGGCATCGGGATCGTCGTAGCCGAAGTGGCCGCGATAAGGATAGGGGGCCTGCGCGTGGTGCACGCCGAAGGAGTGCGGGACGTTAAACTTCCATGTGCTGTGCGCGGTGAGGCCCATGGAGGCGGGGCTGCCGCCGTGGTAGGCGTTGCGGAGCGCGATGGCGTCGTAATTGCCGGTGTAGAGGCGGGCCATGAGCATCGCGAGATCGTTGGCCTCGGAGCCGGAGTTAACGAAGTAGACGACCTTGAGGTCGCCCGGCATTTTGGAGGCGAGCTTTTCGGCAAACTCCGCGATCTTGGGCTGGAGGTAGATCGTGGTGGAGTGCTGCAGCATGGCGTTCTGCGCATTGGCCGCGGCGAGGACGTGCGGATGGCAGTGGCCGACGCTGACGGTGACGATGCCGCCGAGGCCATCGAGGTAGCGTTTGCCGGTGTCGTCCCAGACGTACTGCATCTTTCCCTCCACGATCATGATCGGCTTTTTGTAGTAGAGGAAGAGCCCGGGATTGAGGTACTGCTTGCGCAACGCGAGGACCTGCTCGGCCGACGGGCCGGTGTAGGGGGCGGGGACGTGCGGGGTGGGGGGGAGGGGGATGAGCTTCATGGGAGGCGTTTTGAAAGAGAGAAGCGGAAGGAGGGAGAAATTACGATTTATGAATTACGAATGCCGAATGCCGGAGCAGTGCGTGAGCAAAGGGGGGCTTATCCGCGCGGCGCAGCTTTCCGAAGCGCGAGGTAAACGAGGAAGGCGAGGGCGAAGCCGATGAGCCAGGCGGAGCTGTAGATGGTGTGGAAGAGGGCGGGGACCGCGGCGGTATCCAAAACATGGATATTGGCGAGGAAGCCGGGTAGGCTGGGGAGGGCGCCAGCGAGGAAGGCGACGATGGCGACGTAGCTGAAGCCGCTGGAGTAGGTGTACTCGCCCGTCTCGGAGTAGAGGGCGGGGACGTCGAGCTGTTTCTTTCGGTAAACGAAATAATCCGCGATCATGATGCCGCCGATGGGGCCGAGGAGGGCGCTGTAGCCGATGAGCCAGGTAAAGATGTAGCCGCTGGGATCGGCGACGAGCTTCCACGGCATCATGACGATGCCGATGAGGCCGGTGATGAGGCCGCCGAGGCGGAAGGAAATTTTCTTCGGGGCGAGTTGCGCGAAGTCGTTGGCGGGAGAGACGACATTGGCGGCGATATTCGTGGCGAGCGTGGCGACGCAGAGCGCAAAGAGCGCGACGACGAGGACGATGGGATTGGTGAATTTCGTGATGACCTCGATGGGGTCCCAGATGGTCTTGCCGTAGATGATCGTGGTGGCGGAGGTGACCGCGACGCCGATGAAGGAGTAGAGCGCCATCGTGGCCGGGAGACCGAGGGCTTGACCGAGGACTTGGTCGCGCTGGGATTTCGCGTAGCGGGAGAAATCGGGGATATTGAGCGAGAGCGTGGCCCAGAAGCCGATCATGCCCGTGAGCGAGGGGAAGAAAATCGACCAGAATTGTCCCTCCTTGGGCTGGCCGGGATCGAAGGCGGAGGGTTGCGAGAGAATGGGGCCGAAGCCGCCGGCGGCATTATAAGCCCACGCGAGGAGGGCGAGGCCGAGCACGATGAGGAGTGGGGCTTTGATACTGAGGAGCGCGCGGATCGTATCGATGCCGCGCCAGATCACCCACATGTTGATACCCCAGAAAAAGAGAAAGCAGGCGAACTGAACGGCGCTGATGTGGAGAACGGGAAGGGGTGCGCCGCCCGTGATCGCGGGGAAGAAGACGCCGAGGATCTTGTAGATCGCATCGCCCCCGATCCACGTCTGGATGCCAAACCAGCCGCAGGCCACGAGTGCGCGGAGGAGGGCGGGGATATTGGCGCCGGTGGTGCCGAAGGAGGCGCGACAGAAAACGGGAAAGGGAATGCCGTAGCGCGTGCCCGCGTGGGCATTGAGAATCATCGGGATGACGACGATGACGTTACCGAGAAAAATGGTGAAGACGGCCTGCGACCAATTCATCCCGCTGCCGATGAGGCCCGAGGCGAGCATGTAGGTCGGGATGCACGCGGCCATCGAGATCCACAGCGCGGCGATCGAGGCGAGCCCCCACTTGCGTCCGCTCGGCGGCACGGGGGCGAGGTCCTCGTTGTAGAGATGCGAGCCATGCGCGCCGGCGAGCGCGGCGGTGGAATCGATGAGCTCGGAGGACTCTGGAGAAGTGGAAGAGGAAGGCATTTTTAACCACGGATTACACGGATGGGCACGGATCAATCATCGAACTACTCACTTCCAGCGCAGGCTGGCGTGTTTGAAGTTTAAAAGCAGGGCGAGATGGAGGTTAGTGATGGCCAGATAGCCGATCATTTGGGCGAGATGAGTGGGGGCGAAGTCATCTACGACCTTGGGATCGGCGATCACCAAATCATCTACGATCAGATCCGGCACGAGGGTATCGACGACGAACCCCTCGTAGAGCACATCAAATCGCTTTTGCTGCTGCACGTTGTGACCGCGTTTTCTCAATTCGATCACGAGGGCGTTTTCGTAGGCTTTCTCACTTAGGCCGGGCTTAAGTGTGTTCAGCACTTTCATCGACGCTCCGATGATCGATTCACTGATTGCCCCGTGAAGTAGTTCATCCGTGCCCATCGGTGAAATCCGTGGTTAAAAATGGATTGATCAGAAATGACTCGGCTTACGCGTTACCAGCCTTCCACGTCCCAGCGTACCAGTAAATTTCCCGTCGCGGGCGGCGACTTGGCCGCGGACGGTGACGACGCTGCAGCGGCCTTGGAGGTCCCAGCCTTCGAAGGCGCTGTAGTCGACGGCCATGTGCTGGGTCTTGACGGAGATTTTGCCGCGATAGCTGGGGTCGAAGATGACGAGATCGGCGTCGGCGCCGGGTTGGATCGCGCCCTTGCGTGGGAAGAGGTCGAACTGCTTGGCGACGGCGGTGCTGCCGACATTGACGAAGGTGTGCAGGTCGATGCGGCCGGCGGCGACGCCGTGGGTGTAGAGCAGATTGACGCGCTCTTCGAGTGACGGGATGCCGTTGGGGATTTTCGTGAAATCGTCGCGGCCCATCGGCTTTTGCTTTTCGAAATCGAAGGGGGCGTGGTCGGTGGCGACCGTTTGGATGAGACCGTCGCGCAGGCCGTTCCAGAGGACGTTTTGGTTCCGAACGTCGCGAAGCGGCGGCGACATCACGTACTTCGCTCCCTCGAAGTTGGGTTTCTCGGCGTAGGTTTTGTCGAGCGTGAGGTACTGGATGAGGGTCTCGACGCCGACGCGCACGCCGCGCTGGCGGGCGGCGATGGCGGCATCGAGCGCCTCCTTGCACGAGAGGTGGACGATGTACGTCGCCGCGCCGGTGAGCTCGGCGAACGTCATCAAGTGGTGCACGCCCTCGGCCTCGACGAGGGGTGGGCGGCTCTCGTGGTGCTGGCCGGGGTCGGTCTTGCCGGCGGCGAGGAGTTCCTTGCAGCGCTCGGCGACGAGGGTCTCGTTTTCGCAGTGAGCGGTGACGACGACGCCGAGTTCCTTGGCGAGCTTGAGCGTGCGGTAGAGTTCGGTGTCGTCGATGCCGAAGGCGCCTTTGTAGGCGAGGAAGATCTTAAAGGAGCTGATGCCGCGCTGCACGATCTCGCGGAGCTGGGCCTCGGTCGTGGCGTCGAACTTCGTGACGCCCATGTGAAACGAGAAATCGCAGGCTGACTTTCCCTCCGCTTGCGAGAGCCAGAGATTGAACGACTCCAGCGCATCGTCTTTGCGCGCCGGGCAACACATTTCGATCAGCGTCGTCGTGCCGCCGACAAGAGCAGCCTGCGAGCCGGTGACGTAGGTATCTTTTGAATACGTGCCCATGAAAGGCAGGTAGATGTGGACGTGGGGATCGATGAAGCCGGGGAAGACATACTTGCCCGTGGCATCGATCACCTCGGTGCCGGCGGGCGCGGCGATGTCGCGGTCGATTTTGGTGATCGTCTCGCCCTCGCAGTAGATGTCGGCGACGTAGCGGGAATCGGCGGTGACGATTTCGCCGTTTTTTATGAGAAGAGACATAGGGCAGGGAGATTTGAGCGAGGGAGGCTATTTTTTTCCAAGTACGGCGGCGATCGAGGCAGCCGGATTTCCGAAGCCGAACGTTTTACCTTTCTGGGTGCCGCCTCCGAGATTGATCGCAACGACTTCGCCTGATTCGGCCAGAACAGGCGCTCCGCTAGTGGCCCTTAATTCGATGTCGTTCTTCTCGAAAACATAGTCAATTTCGACGGCGTTCACGAAGGAAACCACGGCGGGATAAAGGGCCAGCTTGGTGGTTCCGGCCAAGCGTGCGCATAGCCAAACCTTGTCACCGAGGCGGGCTGGTTTAGCCGCGACCGGCAGCACTGCAGAAGCAGCCGGGAATTCGAAGAGCGCCAGATCCTTATCGCAGCCTGCGCCATCGAAGGGCCTGGCTCCCGGTACCTTTAGGTAGCGCGTCGCGACTAGGATAACTTTGGGGTCCGACATAGACACGCCAACCGTACCCACGACATCGGAAGCTACATCTTCGGCCGACATCTGTTTTTCCAATCCGGCGGCCGGACCGAACAAATGATGGCAGGTGACGAGAAGCACCTGCGGGCTGCCAGGTAGTTTGGCGGCGAAAGCAGTCCCTGCATAGAAGCTCTCACCGGTGAACAAAAAAGTCGGCTTGAAGACCGCATTGGGCACGATGGCTGGTTCGGCGCGCAGCGAGGTGCCATGAAGCAGCGAAGCGACTGCAACGAGTAAGAGGCTGGAGAAATGAAAACGCATGGTGGGATTTACTTCTTCCATACGTCGGCCACGTCGCCGCCGAACCAGCGGGAGCTGACGACTTTCTGCTGGGTGTAGAACTGGATGCTCTCCTTGCCCTGGATGTGGAGGTCGCCGTAGAAGGAGTCGTCCCAGCCGGTGAAGGGGAACATCGCCATCGTGGCGGGGACGCCGACGTTGACGCCGACCATGCCGGCTTTGACTCGCATCGTGAACTCGCGGGCGGCGCGGCCGCTGTTGGTGAAGATGGCGGCACCGTTGCCGAAGGCGGACTTGTTGGCCTGCTCGATGGCAGCGTCGAGGTCGTCCATGCGCATGACGTTGAGGACGGGGCCGAAGATTTCTTCGCGGGCGAGCGTCATGTTGTTCTCCACGCCGTCGACGATGGTGGCACCGAGGTAGAAGCCCTTGGGCGCGTCGGGGATTTTCACGCCGCGGCCGTCGGTGAGAAGCTTCGCGCCTTCCTTTTCGCCGGTGGCGAGGAGGCTGAGCACGCGGTCGCGGTGGGCGGCGGTGATGACGGGGCCCATGTCGGGCTGGGCGGCGCGGTCGGTGGGGCCGACCTTGATGGCTTGGGCGGCCTTGACGAGATCGGGCAGCACGCGCTCGGCGGCCGCGCCCACGGTGATGGCGGTGGAGCCGGCCATGCAGCGCTCGCCGGCGCAGCCGAAGGCGGCGGTGGTGAGATTTTCCACGGTCTTGGCGATATCGGCGTCGGGCATGACGACGATGTAGTTTTTCGCGCCGCCATTGGCCTGCACGCGTTTGCCGTGCTGCGTGCCGACATCCCAGATGTACTTCGCGATGGGCGTGGAGCCGACGAAGGAAACGGCCTTCACCTTCGGATGCGTGAGCAGCGCGTCGACGGCGGGGCGGCCGCCGTGGACGATGTTGAAGACGCCCTTGGGCAGGCCGGCTTCCTCGAGTAGTTTGCCGAGGAGATTGGCGGTGAGGGGGACTTTCTCGCTGGGTTTCAGGACGAAGGTATTACCGCACGCGAGGGCGGTGGGAAACATCCACAGTGGGACCATCGCGGGGAAGTTGAACGGGGTGATGCCGACGCAGACGCCGAGCGGCATGTTGATGGTGTCGCAATCGACGCCGCGCGCGATGTTGCGCAGTGAATCGCCGAAGAGGAGCGTCGGGATGCCGCAGGCGTATTCGACATTCTCGAGTCCGCGGAAAATGGAGCCGCGCGCCTCAGCGTGAGTCTTGCCATGCTCGCGGGACACCGTGCGACAAAGCAGATCAAAGTTCTGCTCGATGAGCTGGCGGTATTTGAAAAAGACGCGCGCGCGCTCGACCGGAGGCGTATCGCGCCACGCCGGGAAGGCGGTTTGGGCGGCTTCGACGGCGGCGTTTACCTCGGCGCTACCGCCGGCGGGGCACTCGGCGATGATGTCGCCGGTGGAGGGATTGAAGACGGGAGTGGTGGGGCCGGTGGCGGCGAGCCATTCGCCGCCGATTAAATGGGGGCAGGGAGTGAGGGTTTGGGTCATGTAAGGATTTGCGCTTGGGTTTGAACCACAGAGACACAGAGGCACAGAGAGCAGACGAAGAGAGACTTAGTTAGAAGTGAGAGAACTCTTTGGTTTGAAAGTGTCGCCAACGGCGATGCGGCGGATGCCGTCTTTGAGGACGGGGACGTTGAAGTTGATCAAGAGGCCGAGTGGGCATCGCTCTAGCTTGATGTAGGTTATGAGCTGGGCGTGATGAATCGGAAGCAACTCAGACACGGCTTTGAGCTCGATGAGGAGTTCCCGCTCGACGATGAAATCCAAGCGGTAGTCGCAATTGAGTTTGATCCCTTTGTAGATCAGCGGGACGTCACACTGTCTTTCGAATGCCAGGTTTGCTCGGGTTAGTTCAAAAGCCAGAGCTTCTTCATACGCGGACTCAAGCAGGCCGGGGCCGATTTCACGGTGAACTTCCATGCACAGACCGATGACACGATGGCTTAGGTCATTGATTCTGACTCTTTGTGCCTCTGTGTCTTCGTGGTTCATAGTTTCAAACCGGCACACTCACGGATGCGGTGGGATCGGGGCCATTTCGCCTTTGGCTAATTTTTCCTGATAACCGCTCCAACTCATCTGCGCTTCGCCGTTGGGGAGTTCGGTCATCGTAATGCACTCGTCGACGGGGCAGACGAGGGAGCAGAGATTGCAGCCGACGCAGTCTTCCTCGCGGACTTTGGGGACGGGTTTGCCGGGGACGCGGCCGGGGCCGAGGCCGATGCCGAGCTCGGCGGGGGCTTTGAGGTCGATGCACTGGTGCGCGCCGTCTTCGCAGGCGATGTAGCAGAGGTTGCAGCCGATGCACTTGTCGTAGTCGATGCGGGCGACGCGCTGCCACTTGAGGTCGAGGGTCTCCCATTTTTGCAGCGTCGGCACGGAGCGGCCGATCAGCTCGTTGATTGACTTCATGCCCTTGCTGTCAAGGTAGGCGCTGAGGCCCTCGTTCATGTCTTCCACGATACGGAAGCCGTAGTGCATGATGGCGGTGCAGACCTGCAAGCTGGTGGAGCCGAGCGCGAGAAACTCCGCGGCGTCGCGCCACGTGCCGATGCCGCCGATGCCGGAGATGGGGAGGCCGACGTCGGGATCGGCGGCGCAGGCCTGCACCATATTGAGCGCGATGGGCTTCACGGCCGGGCCGCAATAGCCGCCGTGCGAGCTGAGGCCGCGCACGGTAGGCTCGGGCACAAACGTGTCGAGGTTCACGTTGGTGATCGAGTTGATGGTATTGATCAGCGAAATGGCGTTGGCCCCGGCGCGCTTGGCGGCGCGGGCGGCGGCGGTGATATCGGTGATGTTGGGCGTGAGCTTCACGATCACGGGGATGGTCGCGACCTCCATGACCCAGCTCGTGATTTTCTCGGCGACGGCGGGCTGCTGGCCGACGGCTGAGCCCATGCCGCGCTCGCACATGCCGTGCGGGCAGCCGTAATTCAACTCGATGCCGTCGGCGCCGGAATCGGCGGCGCGCTTCACAAATTCATGCCAGCGCTCGCGCGTATCGACCATGAGCGAGGCGATGACGGCGTGGTGGGGCCAGAGTTTTTTGACCTCGGCGATCTCGCGGAAATTCGTCTCCGGCGAGCGGTCGCTGATGAGCTCGATGTTGTTGAGCCCGATCATGCGGTCCTTGCCGTAGTTGAGGGCTGAATACCGCGAGGCGACGTTGACGATGGGGTCGCCGATGGTCTTCCACACGACGCCGCCCCAACCGGCTTCGAAGGCGCGGTTGGCCTGATAGCCGGTGTTGGCGGGCGGACCGGACGCGACCCAAAACGGGTTGGGAGACTTGATGCCGGCGAGGTTGGTGGAGAGATCGGCCATGGTGGGAAATGACGAATGACGAATGACGAACTTCTGGGGCGTGATCGGGAGGAGTTGAGGTGGAGGCGGGGGCGCGGGAGAGCGCGGTGCCGGTTACGACTTCAGCGCCTCCTCGAGTTCGCCGGCGCGGATGGGCTTAAGCAGGCCGGAGCCGGAGGGGCCGTTTTTCGCGCCGAGGCGCGAGGGCTGCACCGGGGGCGAGACTATCTCCTGGGTGAGAAAGGCGTGGATGGCGTGCGCGGATTTCTTGCCCTCGCCGACGGCATTGACGACCTCGCGTCCGCCATTAGCGCAATCGCCGCCAGTGAAGACGTGCGGAAGATTCGTGGCGCCGGTGAGCGGGTCGCGCTGGATCACGCCCTTGGCGTCGACGGCGAGCGAGGGGAAGAGCGAGCGTAGCAGGGCGGCCTGCTTTTCCTGACCGACGGCCTTGAGCACGAGATCGCAGGGCTCGATCCATTCGGTGCCGGGGAAGACCTCGACCCGGCCATCGACGAGACGGGTGCGGACAAGTTTGATGCCGGACACGTGGCCATTGGTGGCGATGATCTCGACCGGCGCGGCGTGAAAGAGAAAATGCGCGCCGTCGTCCTTGGCGTGATCGTACTCGAAATCGTACGCGGACATTTCGGGCTCGCCACGACGATAGACGATAAAGGCCCGCTCGGCCCCGAGGCGCTTCGACTGGGTGACGGCGTCGATGGCGGTATTGCCCGCGCCGATGACGGCGACGCGGCGACCCGCGGGAATCTGGTCCAAGGGCGCGGTGTGAAGCTGCGCGATGAAATCGAGCGCATCGACGACCTCGGGCAGGTCCTCGCCGGGGATGCGGAGCTTGGTGGCGACACCGAGACCGATGCCGAGGAAAATCGCGGCGAAGTCGGCTTCAAGTTGTGCCACCGTGATATCGCGGCCGATGGTGACGCCGCAGCGGATCTCCACGCCGAGCGATTTCACTAGCTCGACCTCGGCGAGGCTGACGGCGGGCTTCATCTTGTAGTAAGCGATGCCGTAGGTGTTGAGGCCGCCGGCTTGAGGCTGCTTCTCGAAGACGGTCACCTTGTGACCCAGACGAGCGAGTTCGGCGGCGCAACCGAGTCCGGCGGGACCGGCCCCGACGACGGCAATGGCCTTACCCGTTTGTACCGAAGGAGCGGAAAGTACCTTCAAGCCCCGCTGCTCCACATAGTCCGTCGCGAAACGCTGGAGCCGGCCGATCTGGATCGGCTGCTCATCGCGATCATCGAGGACACAGGCGCCTTCACACAGCACTTGGGTGGGGCAGACGCGCGCGCAGGAAGCGCCAAGGATATTGGCCGTCAAGATGGTCTTGGCCGCGCCGGCGGGATGGCCAAAGGCGATCTTTTTTATAAACGCCGGGATATCTATCCCTGTGGGGCACGCCATGATACAAGGGGCGTCGAAGCAATAAAGGCAGCGATTCGCTTCCACCAGCGCCTCCTGCGGGCGAAGCGCCGGCTTGATATCTGCAAAGTTGGCGGCGAGAGCGGCGGAAGGGAGCAGCGGTTGAAGCGGCATGGGAGGTACTGCAAAAGCAATTGTCGTGCGAGAGGGGACTACGCAGCGATTCCCGATTATTTAGGACTTCCGCTGCGTATAAGTACGATAGGGGTAGGGCTTGATGCCGGTGAACGAATCCTGAGCGTAAGTAGGTAGTTTCCAAGACCCAAAAGTGAAGCAACTCCACAGGCTGAAAACCGCGTCAGGCGGCTTTGATCTGAGCTGGCTGACGTTATCTCAGCCGGTGCTGAGCGTTTCATTTTTGCAAGGAAAGGTCGATTGATATGAGCGTATCCATAAACGCACGACGTACAATCGATGACCTCAAGGAGTTGCGCGCCCTCACCGGCGACGACCACGGAGCGCAGCGGGTAGCGTTTACGCCGATGTGGGTAAAGACCCGTGCTTGGCTCGCGCAAAAGCTCGCGGACCTCCCCGTCGAAACGCACACGGATGAAGCGGGAAATTTTTGGGCGACCTTACGCGGCGAGAGTGACCGTGAACTCTTGATCGGCGGCCATATGGACTCCGTGCCCAATGGAGGCTGGCTTGACGGCTGTCTGAATGTTTTGGCGGGCGTGGAAATTCTCCGCCGTCTCAACGCGCAGTATAACGGCCGCCCACCGGTGACGGTTCGCGTCGTCGATTGGGCGGATGAGGAAGGCGCGCGTTTTGGCAAGAGTCTCTACGGCTCCTCTGCTTGCGCGGGGACCCTTGATCTGGCCGAGGCGCGTCGTCTCAAAGACCGCGACGGGATCAGTCTGAGCGATGCGCTGCGCGCGGTTGGTGTGGACCTCGAGCGGGCCAAGGAAAGCGACAAGGAGCTGAAAAAGGCGGCGGCTTACCTTGAGCTGCACATCGAGCAAGGGCCGGTGCTACTCGATCTGGACCTCCCGCTGGGAGCTGTGCTCGGGACGTTTGGCGTAGAGCGGCACGCGATCACTTTCAAGGGCCAGGCGGCGCACTCGGGCAGCACGCCGATGAATCGGCGCAAGGATGCGTTTCTCGCCGCGGCGCAAATGAGCCCGGAGATCTACCGCATCACCGACCGCCACGGTGGCGTCTGCACCATCGGCTCCTGCACGACCAAGCCAGGAATCGTCACCAGTGTCGTGGAAGAGTGCCGCATCACGCTCGATCAGCGCCACCTCGACCCGACGGCCCTCGCGACGATGTACGCCGAGGCCAAGGCGGCCAGCGAGCGCTTTGCGCGCGAGGGCTACGTCACGGTGTCGTGGGAGCGCCTCTGGCATATCGCGCCGCGACCTTTTCACGCCGAACTCATCGCGCTCTGCGATGAATCGATTAAGGAAACGTGCGGCGTATCGCATCGCCTTCCCTCCGGCCCGCTGCATGATGCGGCGGAAGTCTCGGGGGCGGGCGTACCGACCGTCATGATGTTTGTGCAGAGCCTGCACGGCATCAGCCATAACAAGATCGAAGATACCAGGGAAGAGCACCTCGAGTTGTGCGTAAAGGCCTTTGACCGCTTGACCGACAAGGCAATAGCCTGGGTCAGCGCGAAAGGCGGGCCGTGACCTCGGTCGTCGCCGGGGTATTCTTCGGGCAGACTGGCACCGCGATGGTGGGCGAGCTGGGCGTGCTTGGGTCGATCCTGCTCACGCTGATCGGGTTGGTCTTGCACCTCTATCGTCACCGCCACCAGATCTCGATGGAGGAGCGGGTCAAAGATAGTAAGTTAAGCGAGGAAGAGGCGCGGCGGCAGATCCGGTTTTACCGAATCTGCGCGCCCTCGGTCACGCTGATCGGCGTGGCCTTGCTGACGGTCGTAATTTTCGAAATGTCGAGCTGAGCGCCGCGAGCGATTCTCACTTGGCGGCGGGCTTGGCCAACTCAGTGAGGCGCACGGGGCCGCCGGGACGTGCGGCGGTGAGCTTCTCATCGCTGATCACGGGCACGCCGTTGACGATGATGTCGCTGAAGCCGACGGCGTAGTGATGCGGGTCGTCATACGTGGAGGCGTCGGAGACCGTGGCGGGATCGAATACCACGAGGTCGGCGATGGCACCCAGGCGCAATTCACCACGGTCGCGGAGGTGAAAGGTTTTCGCCGGCAGCGACGTCATCTTGTGCACGGCGTCTTCGATGGGGATGACTTTCATCTCGCGTACGTAACGCGCGAGCACGCGGGCATTGTTACCATAGCCGCGCGGGTGAGGGACGGCCTCGCCAAACTTGCGGATGCCGGAGTCGGACGCGATCATCGTGGTCGGTTGGGCGAGGAATTTTTTAAGATCGTCCTCGCTCATGCCGTGAAATACGCCCTGCGCACCGCCGCGGGATTCGATGTAAAGGATCGTCTCGATCTGATCGTCGAGGGAATCGGACCCTCGCAGAATCTTGGCCGCCTGAGGAATGGTTTTACCATTCAGCCTCTTGTCGGCTTTGAAACTCGCAATCACGGCATAGCTGAAGTCGGGGCTTTTGCGCTTGGCGAGCGACTCCTTCATCTCGGCGAACATCGCGGCTTTGATCTTGGGATCGGCCAGGCGCTCCTTGTAGCGCGCGGCGCCGCCTTCGCGGAAAGGCGCGTCGATGAGCTGGCTGATGCCAGTACTGGAGGCAGTGTAAGCGTACTGGTCCTGCGTGATCGAGAGACCTGAAGCGCGAGCCTTGTCGAGGTAGCCGATGATTTCGTCCGCGCGACCCCAGGCGCTGGGGCCAGAGAGTTTGATGTGGGAGACCTCGGCCGGGATCTTGGCTTCGCGTGCGACCGTGGTGAGTTCGTCGAGCGCTTCGAGGATGCGCGTATTTTCGTAGCGCATGTGGCTCGCGTACACGCCGCCGTGGGCAGAGGCGACCTTGGCGAGGGCGACGATCTCGTCGGTCTTGGCGAACGTGCCAGGGAGGTAAATGAGGCCCGTGCTCAGGCCGACGGCGCCGTCCTTCATCGCCTGCTCGACCAGGGCCCGCATCTTGTCGAGTTCAGCAGCGGTCGGCGGTCGGGCGAAACTGCCGCCCATGACTTGCCCGCGCACGGTGTTGTGGCCGATGAGTGTGGCGACGTTGATGGCGACCTTGGCCTTGACGAGGCCGTCGAAAAATTCGCCGACGTTCAGGGCCGAGCCACCGCAATTGCCGGTGACGATGGTGGTCACTCCCATGCGAAGAAAATTCTCCGCGACGGGTAATTCGGCGGCGTCCTCGGAATGCGTATGGACGTCGATGAAGCCGGGCGCGACCACGTGGCCCTTGGCGTCGATCACCGTGCGAGCAGTGGCCAACTCCGGCAGGGCGCCGATGGCGACGACCCGATCCCCGCGCACGGCCACATCGCCCGGGTAGGCCGGTGCGCCCGTGCCGTCGACGATCGAGGCGCGGCGGATGATGAGATCGTAGTCTTCGGCGCGAAGGCCGCTGGCGACGAAGAGCGCCGGCAGAAAAAGGGCGGCGATAGAGAGACGAAACCGGCGAGGCAGGCGGGAGCAGGGCAGGGGGGATCGCATGGCGAGAGGCGCAGAGCTTGCGCCGGGCCAGCGGGCGCGACAATGCGCGAATTGGCCTAGGGCTGGGCGGGGTTGGTTAGGGTGAGGTTGTCGCGGGCGTCGGCGTAGTCCGGCTTGAGGCGCAAGGCGGCGAGAAAGTGCTCGCGCGCCTCGGCGCGACGTTGGGCGCGGAGCAAGATCACGCCGAGATTGTTATGGGCCTCGGCGTTGCCGGCATCGAGGCGGAGAGCGTTTTCGTAACTCGCTGCCGCGTCGGCGATGCGATTGGCTTGGAAGAGCAAATTGCCGTAATGGATGAAATTGGTCGGGGAGTTGGGCCCGGTTTTGATGGAGATCTCGGCGGCGGCGATGGCCTCGGGGATCTGGTTTTGCTGCATTAACGTGAGGCTCAAGTTGTGCCAGGCGTCGGAGGATTCGGGGTCAAGTTGCGCGGCGGTGCGGAAAGCAGCCTGAGCCTCAGCGATTCGGCCGGCTTCGAGTTCGCTGGCGCCGAGGCGATTCTGGGCGGCGGAGAGATTTTTGCGCGCCTCAAAAAAATTAGGAATCACGCGAAGGGCGGCTTCGTAGTGGACGATCGCTTCGCGCGGGCGCTGGAGGTCTAGCAATGCATTGCCGAGGCTCACGTGGGCCTTGGCGTGGGTGGGCTTGAGCCGGAGGGCGTTTTCGAGGTGAACCAACGCGGTCGTGAAATCGCGGCGACTGAGATAGGCGTTGCCGAGATTGTAGTGCGCCTCGGTGTAGTCGGGTTTTAACTGGATGGCGGTTTGATAGGAGGCGATGGCTTCTGTACTGCGGCCTTCCTGGAGAAGGTGATCGGCGAGGGTGCGATGCGCGCGGGGATTGCGGGGCATTTTCGCAATGGTATCGGACCAAATACTCAGGCCGTCGCGGTAGTCGCGGTTGCGGTGAAGGGTCAGCCCGATGCCCACGGCGGCCAAGGCGATCAACGTCGGCCAACTGCGCTGCCGCGTCCACGCGAACATTCCCACGACGAGGGCGACCATGATGGCGGCGAGCGGGAGATACAAGCGGCTCTCGGCCATGGGTTGTTCCGAGACCGGTACGAAACTGGACGTGGGGAGCAGGATCACGAGAAACCACGCCCCGAGAAATCCCGCCATCGGCCGGCGAATCAGGGCCCAGAGAACAGCCGCCACGATCCCGCCCAGCACGACCGCACTGGCCCAGACTTCGGCAATGGAATGCGCGAAGGCCCAGCCGTAGTCGAAGACGAGCGGATGCGGCCAAAGCGTGAGGCCCAAATAGCGCGGCACGATGCGCATCTCGGTGAAGGCGTAGTCAAGCGGAGAGACATTGATGCCGAAGCCCGCACCGCGATCCGTGAGGTTCGACGTCGCCATGAGCCACGCGAGCAGCACCCAGGTCGCGGCGAGTGCGAGATGGAAGCGCCCGCGCTCCCGCCAGACCGCACGAAAGCTGCCCGCGACAAACGTGCGATCATAGAGCGCGACCAGCACAGGGGCGGTGGCCATGACCTCCTTGCTCGCCATGCCGAGCGTGCATGCGGCGAGGGCGAGCGGCTGCCAGAGTCGTGGTCGACCCTCCGTGCTGCGGATGAAACAGTAAAGCGTGAGCAGATAAAACAGGCCCATGAGCAGTTCGGTGCGCTGCGAAATGTAGTCGACCGCCGCAGTTTGCACCGGATGCACGACCCAGAGCAGTGCGGCGGCGGCGGCCAGAGGAGCGGCGAAATCGCCAAACTGCGCACGCAAGGGCGGACGCAGCAGTGTGCGCCGCACGACGCCAAAGAGGGCGAGACCGGCGAGGAGGTGGACGACTAGGTTCGTGACGTGATAGCTCCAGACCTCGGTTCCGCTCATCGCGTAGTTGAGCATAAACGTGAAATTGGCCACCGGTCGGCCACCGGTCGGCCCACCGACTGGCGGTGAGGTCCACGGCCAAAGCTGTCGAATCGAGGGGTTGAGCGTGATCGAGACCGAATCGTCGAGGATCAGCGCACCGTGGAAGCTATTGGCATACGCGAGGAATCCCGCGAGCACGATGAGCGCGGCAGCGAGAGCGGGAGGAAAATTGAAGACGCGGCGGGACCGCATGGTCTTGGTGACGATGCGCTCCGTGGCGCGTGGAACGAGCAGATAATAGCCGCTCGATCGACACTCAAGAGCCTGATGGCGCGGCGGGGCGCGGATGGGCGCTAGTGCAGGGCGCTGGCGAGGGCTTGCGCGAGTTCGTCGCGGGAGACGGGCTTGTTGAGGACGGCGCGGGCGATGCCGCGGTCGAGGATGCGCTGGCGGGCGTTTTCGAGAAAACCGCTGGCGACGATGATGGGCACTGCGGGGCGGATTTGGGCGAGGTGGCCGATTAGCTCCTCGCCATTCATGCCGGGCATGGCGAGATCGGAGACGACGAGATCGTAGCTGGAGGGGGCTGCGGCGAAACGCGCCAGAGCTTCTTCCGGACGAGTGCATCGGGTGACGGAGTAGCCGAGGCTCTCGATCAGTTTCTCGATGACGAAGCCGCTCACCGCATCATCGTCGACGACGAGCACGCGCTCTCCTTTGCCCCGTGGCAGAGTATTCGGCGGAGGCGCGGGTTTCGGCGGGGCTTCGGCGACCGCGGGGAAATAGATTTCAAACGTGGAGCCGGCGTCGACGCGGCTGTTGACTACGATGGCGCCATCGTGCGACTTGACGATGCCGTGCACGACCGCCAAGCCGAGGCCAGTGCCCGTGCCGGTTTCCTTGGTGGTGAAAAACGGTTCGAAGATGTGGTCAAGGGTCGCCGCATCCATCCCGGTGCCGTTGTCGGCGACGACGAGATGGGCGGCTAGGCCGGCGCGAAGATCGGGATTTTCCGCCGCCTGTTCCGGAGTGACGAGGGCCGGCTCTAGCCAGACGGTGATGCGCCCGCCGCGCTCAGGCAGGGCTTGCGCGGCGTTGGTGCAGAGATTGAGCACCACTTGGTGAATCTGACTCGAGTTGGCGAGCACGGCCGGGGTGTCGGCCGAGAGCCGCGTGTCCAACGTCACCATGGCGGGGAGCGTAGAGCGCAGCAGGCGCAACGCCTCGTCCACCACGGAGTGAATGCGCTGAGGCGTGCGCTCGCCCTCGTTCTTGCGGCCAAAGGTGAGAATCTGACGGACCAGCTCCCGCGCGCGCTGCGAAGAGGCCGCGATGCGATCGAGCCAGGCGTGAACCGGATGTCCCGGCTCGAGTTCGAGGCGGGCGAGATCGACGAAGCCGAAGGTGCCGTTGAGGATATTGTTGAAATCGTGGGCGATGCCGCCGGCGAGGGTGCCGAGCGATTCCATTTTCCGGCTCTGGCGAAGCTGGGCCTCGATTTTTTTTCGCTCTTCTTCCGCGCGCTTGAGATTGGTGACGTCGGTGACGGTGCCGACATAGCCGGCGAGCGAACCATCGGGGCGGTGTTGTGCGCGCGATTGCCCGACGAGCCAACAGATCGAGCCATCGGGCCGCACAAACCGAAATTCGGCCGCCGACGATTCGCCAGCGCGCACCGCTTGCGTCCAGGCATCGGCCACGGGCGCGCGGTCATCGGGGTGGAGCGCGCGCGTCCAGCCTTCGCCCATCGCCTCTTCGGGCGTGAGGCCGGCGAGCTCGCACCAGCGACCATTGACGAAGGTCGTGCGGCCGGTGGGATCGGAGCTGAAAATGCCAACGGGCGAGACCTCCGCGAGGGCGCGGAAGCGCTCTTCGCTCTGGCGCAGCGCGGCCTCGGAGGCGAGTCGGTCGGTGATATCGCGAAAGCTCCACACGCGGCCGGCGGGGCGGCGGCCGAGAATCTGTGGCCGCGAATAGCGCTCGAAGACACGGCCGTCCTTGCAGTGCAGCACGTCAAACACCTCATCCTCCGAGCCGGCGTAGAGATCGCGCACGCTCGCGAGAAAGGCCTCGGGTGAAACCAGCTGGTCGAGAATGGTGCGCAGCACCCGCTCCTCGCTGGCGGAGTCGCCCGCATGGTCGCAGTCCAACCGCCACATCTCGGCGAAATTGAGATTGAAGGTATCGATGCGGCCCTCGGCGTTGACGACGAGAATGCCGTCGGCGGTCGACTCCAGTGTCGCACGCATGAGGGCGAGCGAGCGATCCCGCGCGGCCTCGGTTTGCTTGCGCGCGCTGACATCCTGAATGGAGGCGAGGCTGTAGGGACGGCCCGCGATCGTGACGAGGGATCCGCTGTAAAGCACCGGGAAGAGTTCGCCGTCCTTGCGGCGCATCTCCGCTTCGAACTCTCGCACCGCGCCGGTCGCGCGCAGATCGCGGAGGTAGCGTTCGCGCAGCGTAAGATCGACCCACAGATTTAATTCCAGCGACGAGTGTCCGACCATCTCTTCCCGCGAAAACCCGAAGATGGAAAGGGCGGTGGCATTGAGCTCCGTGATCATGCCATCCGGAATGGAGATCAAAATGATGCCGATCGGACTCTGATCGAAGAGACCGCGGAAGCGGCGCTCGCTTTCCCGCAGCGCCGCCGTGCGCACTTCGGCCTCGCGCACCGCCTCCTCGTGGATGCCGGCATTGTGCAAGACCAGCGCGGCCATGCGCGCAAGGAGCTGGCCCTCCTGCACATCTTCCGGAGAAAAGGGCGCGCCCGGCACCGTGCGCGCCACGCCGAGCACGCCCACGCATACCTCTTCCCGGATGATCGGAAACACCGCCGCCGCGCGCACTCCGCTCGAACGATATAGGACCCGACTATCCGCTTCCGCGGCGTACTCGGCGACGACGACGGGCGTGCGCGTATCGAGGGCGCGCCACGAGAGCGCCGACTCCGAGCGCGGCACACAATCGCCGGCGAGATAGTCGAGCCCCGGGGAAAAAGCGCGCACCTTGAGCACATCACCCTCCAGTAGCGAAATCTCCGCGTGAGGCGATTTTAGCAGCGTCGCGGCGCGAGTGATGAGCGCTTGCAGCAACTCGCCCACATGACGCCGGCCCACGAGTTCAAGCGTCGTTTGATTGAGCGCGGCGAGAAACTCCACCTGCCGCCGGACGGCCTGTTCCGCGTGCCGCTGCTCTGTGATATCCACGATCACGCCATCCCAGACGACGCTGAGATCGGAGCTGGCGCGCGGCTCCGTGCGAAAACTCACCCAACGCTCGCGGCCAGCGGGTGTGCGCACGCGCACATCCTGGCGAAAGGGCGATAATTCCTGCTGTGAGCGCCGCCCGGCTTCGGCCATGCGCGGCTCGTCGTCGGGGTGGATGCGGGCCGTGAGCCATGCGACATCCGCCGGGAGCTGCGCCGGCAAATCGCCAAAGATCCGCTCCACGCCGCGACCCAAATATGTGATGAGTTTTCGCCCGTCCGCCGTGACGATATACTGATAAAGGGCGCCTTCCGTGAAATGCTCGCCCAACATCTTCAAGTCCCGCTCGCGACGGGCGAGCGCGTGCTCGACCGTGGGCAGTGGAGGCGACGGATCGGACGAGGCGGGTCTGGCGGAGTTCATGGCGACGCGGCTCCGCAGAGACGGGGACAAGACGCGGAAACGACGGGAGCGACTGAATCCATGGCGCAATTCGGACGCTAGCAGCCGCGCGTGACGTTGAAAGCTTGAAGGCGTGAAAAGGCGCAGCCGCGCCCCATTTGCAACAAGGGAGCCTCAGTCGTGAGTCCTGCGCCGTCGATCTGAGGTGTATCCTTTAAGCTTGGACGATTTTGCCGGGCGTGCTGGGCCCAGCCCTACGTAGAGACTGCTGGCTCAGGTGAAAAATTTCACCGTGCGCCGCAGGCTGGCGACGAGCGTGTCGATCTCCTGCTCGGTGTTGTAGAGATAGAAACTCGCGCGCGTCGTGCCCGTGAGGCCGAGCTTGCGCATCAGCGGCTGGTTGCAGTGGTGGCCGCCGCGCAGCGCGACGCCATCCTCGTCCGCGAAAGTGACGATGTCGTGCGCGTGGACCGCTTCGAACGCGAAGCTCACCAGCCCGCTCCGCTCCGCGCCCACGCGCGGCCCGATGATGCGGATGCCGGGCAGGGTGGAGAGCTGCTCCATCGCGTAGCGCGAAAGCGCCGCATCGTGAGCCGCGATCGCCTCGCGACCGATGCCGTCGAGATAATCGCACGCCACGCCGAGCGCGATGGCATCGGCGACGTTGGGCGTGCCGGCTTCGAAGCGCTCCGGCGCGGGCTTCCAGCGCGCGTCCTCGTACGTGACATTCGAGACCATGCCGCCGCCGGTCTCATCGGGAGCAAGTTTGTCGAGCAGCGCGCGACGACCATAAAGGACGCCGATGCCGGTAGGGCCGCACATCTTGTGACCGGAGAACGCCACGAAATCCGCGCCGAGCGCCCGGACGTCGAACGGCGCGTGGCCGATGGACTGCGCGGCATCGATCACGGTGATCGCGCCGACGGCCTGCGCGCGCCGGCAGAATTCAGCGACGGGATTGATGGTCCCGAGCGTATTCGAAATATGAGTGAAGGCGAAGAGCTTCACCTGCGGGGTGAGCAACTTATCCAGCGCCGCGAGATCGAGCCCGCCCTCGGCGTCGCCGCCAACAAAGGGCACGTACTTCAGCGTCGCACCGCTGGCGCGCGCGGCCTGCTGCCACGGAATCAAATTGGAATGGTGCTCGATCTCCGTCGTGAGCACGACATCGCCCGGTTTGAGGTGCGCGTGGCCCCAACTGCGCGCCACGATATTAATGCTCTCGGTGGTGCCGCGGGTGAAAATGATCTCGGCGGGATCGGCGGCGTTGATGAATTTCGCGATCCGCGTGCGCGCACCCTCGTAGCCGTCGGTCGCGCGCATGGAGAGCGCGTGGAGACCGCGGTGGACGTTGCTATTGTCGCGCGTGTAGTAGTGGACCAGCGAGTCGATCACGGCGCGCGGTTTTTGGGAGGTCGCGCCATTATCGAGGTACACGAGAGGCTTGCCGTTCACCGTTTGGTCAAGGATCGGGAAATCAGCGCGGATTTTTTGCGGGTCGAGCATAGCGGGGGCGCGCGAGGCGCGCCAGTTGAAGAGAGAAGTGTAAGAGGAAGGAGCCGAGGGCGCCGTGCGGTTTGACTCTCTTCCTGGTCAGGCCGGCAAAGCGGGTTTAGTCGGCATGCGTTTCCGTCGTCGTGGGTTCGGCGAGAGGCTCCGATTTCAGGGCCTCGATGGTCGCGTGCCAGCCGAGCGTGGCGCACTTGATGCGCGCGGGAAAGGCATGCACGCCCGCAAAGGCCCCGAGATCGCTGATCTCCTCGGGCGCGTTGCCGGTAGTGACGATCTCATGAAAATTTTTGTAGAGCGCCTCGACTTCCGCGGCGGTCTTGCCCTTGACCTGCGTGGTCATGAGCGAGGCGCTGGCTTGCGAGATCGCGCAGCCCGAACCGTCGAACGAGATTTCCGCGATGCGATCGCCATCGACGCGGAGGTACACGCTGCACTGGTCGCCGCAGGTCGGGTTGTCGCCATGCGCGACGCGATTGGCCGTAGGCAGTTTGCCCCGATTCCGCGGGCGGCGGTTGTGATCGAGGATGACTTGCTGGTAGAGCTCGGTGAGATCGGCTGACATGGAGCTAAGGAAGATGAGTGAAAGTCGCTTAAGCGCAAAGCTGGGTTTTGGATTTTAGGACATAGTCGGGCGGGGCGTGATAGAGCGGGGGAGGGCGCCGCAGTGCGCGATACCTCGCCCGGGACCCGGAACGCCGGCCAATCGGAGTTTGTCTATCGAGCGGAGCGGCGGTAGCCTCTCGACCGAATCATGATTTTTTCCCTCGGCAAAAGCGTGCGGGCAGTGGCGATCTTCGAACTCGTGAAAGGCGGGTTGCTGCTCGTCGCCGGCTTCGGTGGCCTGGCGCTGTTGCATCAAGACACCCGCGCACTCGCGGTGGAGTTGGTCGGGCGCTTTCACCTCAACCCCGAGCATCGGTACGCCGATATCTTCATCCGCGCCGCCTCACAGGTGACCGACACGAAGCTCTGGCTCTGGGCGGCATTCGCGGCGGCCTACGCGGTGTTTCGTTTCGTCGAGGGTTATGGCTTGTGGCACGAGCGCCCCTGGGCCGAGTGGCTTGCGCTCGTGAGTGGCGGGATCTACCTGCCCGTGGAGATCTACGAGGTGATTCACAAGGTCACCTGGGTGCGCGTCACCGTGCTCGTCGCCAATCTCGCGGTCGTCGCGCTGATGGCGCTCGTCCTCCTCCGGCGAAAGCGCACGAGTACCGCGAAAACGGCATGAGTTAGCAAACCGGGTAAGGTTAGCAAACTGGGTAGCGTTCTTCCATCCCTGCTAACGCTCCCGCAAGGTGCACGAAAAAGGGACGGCACGGGGCCGTCCCTTCACTGCTCCGTTCATTTAATCGGAGCGAAATTCGCGGTCGCGAATTACTTCTTGGCCGGCGCGGCCTTGGCGGCGGCGGCAGCGGCGGCTGCTTCCTTCTCGAACTTCGCGGCCTCTTCATCGGACACGAACATGTAGATGTGGGAGGTCTCGATCACCATGGTGTAGTTGCGATCGAGGGAAAAGCCGTAGGCCTTGATCATCTTCTGATTGTTGTCGTTCAGCTCCTTCAGCTTTTCGTCGAGCTTGGCCTTGGCTTCCTTCTTCTTGGCGGCGTTGGTCTCCTTCTCGAACGCCTGATTGAGCTCGATGACGGCCTGACGCTGGGCTTGGACGATCTGGACGTTGCGCTGGAATTCCTGGTTGGCTTCGGCGGTGGTGAGGGTGGAGACCTTGACCAGCTTTTGCTGCTTCTCTTGGGCGGGAGCGCCCATGGCCGGCGTGGTGATCGGCTTGGTGGCGCCCGATTGGGCGACGACGACACAAGCAGCGAAGAACGAGGCGCTCGCGGCGACGAGGCCGAGGACGGATTTGCGGATATTCATGAGGATGATCGGGTTTGGATTAAGTGCGTAGCGAAGCCGGGTCCAAGCGGACCGTTCGTTGAGGAAACCCACTAGAAGGAGAGTTTCTCCCCTCCTTGGCTAGCCCATTTTGCGGGGCGAGCGATGCAGTCCAGTGGTCGGTACGGCTATTCCAGACTGGCAGCCGGTCGGCGGGTTCCCGGGAAATAACGGCCGGTTGGAGCAAGAAACGCCTGTAATTTCGCCCAAAGTGAGCGATTTATGGCCTTTTTCAGACGGAAATTACGCACACTATTCCGCTACACTTATAAACGCACCATCCTTGATAATGGCCTCCGCCCTGCATAGCCTTCCGCTACTTAAATATAAGTATACATTGAGCGTGTCGCTCCGTCCGCTTGCCCGCCATGGTGCGGTGTTTCTTCCTGCGCCTCACATCCCCGCCGTCAGCCTATTTTCCTCCCTCCGGACACCCGCCGTTTGCAACGGCGGACCTAAATCCCAGCCTATATCTGCCGTGGCGGCTTTGCCGTCCCTGTTTGACATCACCGCTCCAGAAGCATGAGAATCGTCATCATCGAAGACCACCTGATCATTCGCGAAGCAGTGCGCCGTGCCTGTGTCGCCGAATTCGGACACGAGGTGGTAGCTGAGACGGAGTTTGGCGCAACCGGGGTACAACTCGTCAGTCGACTGAAACCCGACTTGGTCCTGCTCGACCTCGGCCTCCCCGATATGGACGGGTTTGCCGTGGCCTCGGTGATTCTTAAGTCCCTGCCCGGCACCAAGCTCCTGCTCCTTTCCGGTTCGCTCGACGACTACACCGTTTTTCGCGTCGAGAAGTCTGGCGTGCACGGCTTCCTCGACAAGGGCACCAATACCATCGCGCAAATCCGCCTCGCCCTCGACGCCGTCGCCGCCGGCAAAACCTTTTTCTCCCCGGCCTTTACCGCCGCCCGCCTCGCCCGCCGCACCGACAGCGCGTCCTTCGAAAAAGTGCTCTCTGAGTCCGAGCAGGAAGTCCTCTCCCTCGTCGGCGAGGGCCTCACCGACGAGGAAATCGGCGTCCGCCTCGGCATCTCCCCGTCCACTGCGCAGACGCACCGGAGCAACATCTTACAAAAGCTCCACATCAAGGGTACCCCCAAGCTCGTGGCTTTTGCAATCCGCCACGGCTTCACCCGCATCCCCGGTCGTAATTCGCAATCTCCTCGGAATCAGCAATAAGCGGATAGGTTAGGAGTGACGGCGGAGGCGGTATTACGGGGTTGAAGGTCGGCGAACACTTGTCGCGAGCGGTCGTTTCAGCGCCAATTTTCACCGCCGCGCCACTGCCGCCACCGCCGCCCCCACTGCAACTCGCCTTCACTCGCCTTGACTAGGCTGGACCGACCTTGGCCCCTCCGCGCTGGGCGCCGGCCGGCCGTAGTTTTCCCCTTAGCCACAAGGTACCGCTTGGCCGCCGAGTTGTCTCCATTCTATTGGCTCAGTTTGCCCTATTGGGAAAAATCTTACGTTTTCGCCGATTCGTCACCGGAGCGTCGGAATTTCGCTCGTTCTTCCTCCGTCCGCTCCCGACCATCCCGCCATGGATTCCGCCGCCTCGCTTCGCCGATTCACGCTGAGCCTCGTCTGCTGCACGGTCGCCTTCACGGTGCTCCTCCTGCGCAATTCCGCCGCCGCCGCGCCCGTCACCTTCATCTTCAGCTCCGATGTCCACTTCGGCATCAACCGCGGCAAATTCCGTGGCGACGCCAACGTCGAGTCCCGCGTGGTCAACGCCGCGATGGTCGAAACCCTCAACGCCCTTCCGGCCCTCAAGTTTCCGAAGGACCACGCCCTCCGCGCCGGCGACCGCATCGGGGCCGTCGATTTCCTGGTTATCACCGGCGATCTCACCAATCGCCAGGAGCGCCTTCCGCTCAAGATCCAAAGCGCCTCCACCTCTTGGGCGCAGTTCGATAAAGTCTTCTCCGCCTTGCAACTCCGCAACGCCGCCGGCCAGCCCGCCCCGCTCCTTCTCGTCCCTGGCAACCACGACGTCTCCAACGCCATCGGCCACCCCAACGGCCTCCTCCCCGCCACCGACGCCACGACCATGGCCGCGCTCTACAACCGCTTCATGGCCCCCGCCACCCCGCGCACGAAAGACAACTACGACTTCACCACCGAAAAGATCCTGTATTCCCGCGATTTTGGCGGCGCCCATTGCATCTTTCTCAGCCTCTGGCCCGACACCACCACGCGCGCCTGGATCGCCGCCGACCTCAAAAAAATCCCCGCCACCACGCCCGTTTTCCTCTTCGCCCACGACGCCCCCAAAGTCGACGCCCGCCACTTCACCAACCCTCACGGCGCGCACGACGTCAACGCCATCGACAAATTCGAAAACGTCATCGCCGATGTCTACAGCGGCGACAAATCCGACGGCCCCACCACCACCGAGCAACGCGCCCTCGCGACCTTCCTCAAGGCCCACCCCAACATCGTCGCCTACTTCCACGGCCACGAAAACTACACCGAGTTCTACACCTGGAAAGGCCCCGACAAAGACCTCGCGCTCGCCTGCTTCCGCTCCGATTCCCCCATGAAGGGGCGCGACTCCGGCAAAGAGGAAACGAAACTCGCCTTCCAAGTCATCACCTACGACACCACCGCCGGCCAGCTCACCGCCCGCGAATGCCTCTGGAACGCCCACCCCAAAAAATCCGCCGCCGCCGCGATCGAGTGGGGCCAGTCCGCGACGATCGACCTCCGCCCGCGCTAGCACGGGCCGTTAAGGGAGCGGCGGTTTCCAACCGCCGTATCAGGATAACCGATACGCATGTCGTGTCGATTCCCGGTCACCGGCCCCATCTCGCGCTCCTCTTCCTCATCCGTGCCCATCCGCGAAATCCGTGGTTAAATAAATAGCGATCCTCCTCCTCCCCTTCCTCCGACCTTCCCGCCTTCGCGTCTTCGCGCTTCACCGCCTTAGTCTCCCGCCCTCCGCCCGCGCTCAGCCTCCGCCCTCAGCTCCCCCACTTCTCCCCGAGCTTGCCCTCGGCCCATCCCGCGCTTCGATAAGTTCCGATGGCGACGACGAACCACCCCACCACCACCGGCGCGCAAGCCAACACCTACGATGCCATCGTCATCGGCTCCGGCATCAGCGGCGGCTGGGCCGCCAAGGAACTCTGCGAGCAGGGCCTGCGCACCCTCGTCCTCGAGCGCGGCCGCGACGTCAAACACATCGACGACTACACCACCGCGCTGAAAAATCCCTGGGATTTCCCGCACCGCGGCAAGAACCCCCTCGCCGGTGCCGCCGAAAATCCCATCGTCCATCGCTGCTACGCGTACGACGAAGCCACGCAGCATTTTTTCGTGAAGGACAAGGAGCACCCTTACGTCCAGGAAAAGCCCTTCGATTGGATTCGCGGCTATCAGGTCGGCGGCAAGTCCCTCACGTGGGCGCGGCAGACTCAGCGGTGGAGCCGTTTCGATTTCGAGGGCGCGGTCCGCGATGGCATCGCCGACTGGCCCATCGGTTACGATGATCTCGCGCCGTGGTACTCTCACGTCGAGCGCTTCGCCGGCATCAGTGGTAATCGCGACGGCGTCGATACGCTTCCCGACGGCGAGTTTCTCCCCGCGTGGGAGATGAACGATGTCGAGCGCCACGCCGCCGCGAAAATCATGGCCGCCTTTCCCGGCCGCCACGTCGTGCAGGGCCGCTGCGCTCACCTCACCGCGCCGCGCCCCGAGCACTACGCCCTCGGTCGCGGCCAGTGCCAGGCCCGAAGTCTCTGCTACCGCGGCTGCCCCTTCGGCGCGTATTTTTCCTCCAACTCCTCGACGCTCCCCGCCGCCGCCAAAACCGGCAAGCTCACCCTCCGCCCGCACTCCGTTGTCCACTCGATCCTCGTCGACGAATTCACCGGCCGCGCCAGCGGCGTGCGCGTGGTCGATGCGCAGACCAAAGCCACCACCGATTTCTTCGCGCGCATCGTCTTCGTCAATGCCGCGTGCCTGAATACCAATCTCATTCTCCTCAATTCGAAGTCGTCGCGCTTCCCCGCCGGCCTCGGCAATGACAGCGGACTCCTCGGCCAGTACGTCGCCTTCCACAATTATCGCGGCACGATCTCCGGGTCGATTGAGGGCTGGTCGGATTCGTACTACTCCGGCCGCCGCCCCACGCAGCCCATGATGCCGAATTTCCGCAATGTGCGCGAGCAGGAGCGGGGACTCGATTTCCAGCGCGGCTACATGGTCTTCTTCAGCGCGGGCCGCTCCGGTTGGACTCAGGGCAACTCCACGCGCGGCGTCGGCGCCGACTACAAAGACCGCATCACGCGCCCCGGCCCGTGGGCCGTCTCGATGATGATGCAGGGCGAGACCGTCCCGCGAAAGGAAAACCACGTCCGCCTCTCCGCCGATCAAGTCGACGCCTGGGGCATCCCGCAGCTCGTCACCTCCGTCGGCTACCACGACAACGACGAAAAGCTCCTCAAGGATTTCCACGCCCGCGGCGAGGAGATGCTCGCCGCCATCGGAGCCACCCGCATTTCCAAAGCCGACTCGAAGCGCAACCCCGGCATCGACATCCACGAGATGGGCGGCGTCCGCATGGGTCGCGACCCCAAGACCTCCCTCCTCAATCGGTGGAATCAGCTCCACGCCTGCCCCAATGTTTTCGTGACCGATGGCGCCAGCATGGCCTCCACCGGCACGCAAAATCCCTCGCTCACCTTCATGGCGCTCACCGCCCGCGCCGCCGCGCACGCCGTCGAGGAAATGAAGAAAGGCAATCTATGAACCGCCGCGAAGCCCTCCGCCACGGCGCGCTCCTCGCCGGTGCCGCCGCCCTCTGGGCCAGCCTCCCGTCGCGCACCTGGGCCGCCCTCGCGCTCCCCACTGGCTGGTCGGCCGACGACGAAGCCCTCCTCACGCTCATCGGCGACACCATCATCCCCACCACCGCCACGTCGCCCGGCGCCGCCTCCGTCGCCATCGGCCGTTTCATTCTCGTGCAGTCCACCGACTGCTATGCCCCTGCTGCCGCCGACACCCTCCGCCGCGGCCTCCGCGAAATCTCGTCCGCGAGCCAGGAGCAATTCGCAAAACCCTTCGCCGCCCTCACCGTCCCCGAGCGCGAAAAGCTCCTCACCGCCTACGAAGCGAGCCCCGCCAAAGCCCCGCACCCCTTCCGCCTCCTCAAAGAGCTGACACTGCTCGGCTACTTCACCTCGGAACCCGGCGCCACCCAAGCCCTCCGCTACCTCCCCATCCCCGGCGGCTATAAAGGCCACCTCGACCTCGCCCGAGAAGACCGTAGCTGGGCGTTGTAACGCACTTTCTTCCTCTTCCGTTCGGCATTAAGGGAGAGGCGGTTTTCAACCGCCGCACGCCACGAAGCACGATGCGTATCGATAAATCGAATACGCCATTCGTTCTTGTCTCTCATCGTCTTCTTCCCTCCGACCTTTGCGCCTTCGCGTCTTTGCGCTTAACCCAAAAACTGCCCATGCCCCTCGATCCGCGCCTCAAACGCCGCGCGCTCCCCCTCCGCTAATCCGACCGGATACTTCGACGTGCTCCGCCGCCAGCGCGCCAGCCACTCCGCGCCGAGCAACGGCACGCCCGCATGCGCCTTCGCCCCCGCCGCGCGCGTAAACGCCACGGTCGTCCCCGCCTTCGGCCCCGTGCCCGCGCCTTCGCCCACGTAAAAACCCGCGCTCAGCAACGCCACGCGCACCGCTGTCGCCGCCGAGTACGTGTACAGCTCCGCCGGCTTCGTCTCGCAGTGATGGAAAATGCGGCGAAACACGTCCGCCTGCCAAAGCGGCGAATCCACCTTCGCGGAAAACGGATCGTAGAAAATAATATCCGGCACCGGCGCGGATTCGATAAAGGTCAGAAAATCCCCGTGCAGCAGCTCCCAATGGAGCAGCCCCGAATCATGCCGCCACCGGCCCTCGGCCACCAGCGCATGCGGCGCGCCGTGGCGCACATGCGGGAAGCGCCCCGGCTCCTGCAGCGTCAGCCGCAGCGGATCGAGATCGCGCTCGAAGCTCACGATGCGCAGCGCGCGCAGGCTCTCGGCGTCCTGCTCTTCGTAGAATTTTTCGAAACACTGCAGCGCCGCCATCGCATTCGACGCCGCGCCGAGACCCACATCCCAGATCACGAGCTCGTCGACCGCATCGTCCGTGCGGCGCAGCCGCTCCGCGAGGCGCGACTGATCCACATACAGGCGCTGCGCTTCATCTTCCGGCCGGCTCACCGAATGCATCACCTCGCCCGAGCTGATCTGCTTGATGCTCGAGGCACCCGTTGGCCCCGTGACGATCTCGTAGTCGCCGAGCTTGGTGGGGCGGGGGAAGCGCGTGCGCTTCGTCGGCTTGCCGGGATTCGCCTCGTCATCGCGCACGAGCTCCACGCGCATCTTTTCATAGAATGCCGCGAACGTGTTCTGCTGGATCTGCGCGCGCATATTGCGCATCAGCCGGTGGTAAAACGCCAGATTGTGCAGCCCGAGCAGATGCCACCCGAGGTACTCGCCCGTCTTCGTGAGATGGTGCAGGTACGCGCGCGAGTGCGTGCGGCAGGTCAGGCAGTCGCACTCCGGGTCGACCACCTCGTCGGAAAATTTGTACACCGAGCGCACGAGCTGCAGGCGACCCCGTGAGGTAAACACCGTGCCGCGCTGCGCGAGCTGCGTCGGCATGATGCAGTCAAACATGTCCACGCCGCGATGCACCGCCTCCAGCAGGTCGAGCGGCGAGCCCACGCCCATCAGGTAGCGTGGCAAATTCTTCGGCAGAAACTCCGTCACCACTCCCGTAAATTCATACCGCTCCTCGCGCGTCTCGCCCACCGCGAGCCCGCCGATCGCGAGCCCGTCAAACGGCAGCTTGCGCAAATACTCCGCGCTCTGCTGCCGCAGGTCCTTGTGACACGCCCCTTGCACGATGCCAAACATCGCCTGCGGCGAATCCCCGCGCGCCGCGAGCGAACGCTCCGCCCAGCGATGCGTGAGATGCATCGCCGCCTCGGTCTCGTCATGCGGCGCCGTCGAGGGGATGCACTGGTCGAGCACCATCATGATGTCGCTCCCGATCGCCTTCTGCATCCCGATGCTCACCTCGGGCGAGAGCAGGTGCATGCTGCCGTCCACGTGACTGCGGAAGTGCGCGCCGTCCTCCGTCATCGCGCGCGACCCCGGCAGCGAGAAAATCTGAAAGCCGCCCGAGTCCGTCAGCACCGGCCTGTCCCACTTCATGAAGTTGTGGATGCCGCCCAGTCGCTTAAAAACTTCCGCCCCCGGCCGCAGCATCAAGTGATACGTGTTCGCCAGCAGCACATTCGCCCCCGTCGCGCGCAGCGTATCCGCATTCTGCCCCTTCACCGTCGCCTGCGTCCCCACCGGCATGAAAATCGGCGTCTGCACCGCACCGTGCAGCGTGGTAAAAGAAGTGGCGCGCGCCTTGGAACCAGCGGCTTCGTGTTCGAGTTTGAAGTTAAGACGAGACATTTTTGCAGACCGCGCAGATGCGCGAACCGGCAACCCTAAACACCGCCACCCCACCCAAGCGAGCGCAGGTTTATTAACCGCGAAGAACGCGAAGAGACGCGAAAATCGCGCCTTATTTTCGCGTCTCTTCGCGCCCTTCGCGGTTTATTTCTGCCGGTCTGTATCCGTGTTCATCTGTGTCCATCTGTGGTTAAAAATCTTCTCTTTCCGATTCGTGTTCCTTCGTGCCCATTCGTGGTTTAAACCTCCGTTTCCTCCATGAAGATCAAATCCGCCGATTTCGACCGCAGCGCCCCCAGCCTTGAGGCCTGCCCCAATGTCCCCTGGCCGGAATTTGCCTTCATCGGCCGTTCCAACGTCGGCAAGTCCTCCCTCATCAACCTCCTCACCGAGCGCCGCGAACTCGCCAAGGTCTCCGACATGCCCGGCAAGACCAAGCTGATGAATTTCTTCCGCATCAACGGCAACTGGACCCTCGTCGACCTCCCCGGCTACGGCTACGCCCGCGTCGGCGCCAACGAACGCGCCGATTTCAACGAAGCCGCCGCCGACTACATCGAGCGCCGTGAACAGCTCCAGCTCGTCTTCGTCCTCATCGACACCCGCCTCGACCTCCAGCGCGTCGACCTCGAATTCCTCACCTGGCTCGTCGAAACCCGCCGCCCCTTCGCCCTCGTCTTCACCAAGATCGACAAACTCTCCGCCACCCAGGCCCAGACCAACATCGCGAAGTTCATGAAATCCGTCTTCGCCCCCGACGCCCACCTCCCCCGCACCTTCGCCACCTCTCTCAAAACCAAAGCCGGCCGCATGGAGATTCTGAAATACATCGAAGAAGTCATGAAGCCCGGCAAGTGATCGAGGTGGACGGCGATCTCCGAGCGCCGTCTTCAGGACATCCGCCAACCTCCACGCGTCCAATCTACCCCTTGTCATTCTGAGCGCAGCGAAGATACCGAGCGAAGCGACAGGCTTGGGCATCCAGCTTGATCCACGCACCCATTGGAGGGTGCGAACGATTTCAAACTCATGTGTCCGCGCGGTATCCATCCGTGTAATCCGTGGTTAAAATTCCTTCCGCCTTTCTGGCTCTCAGCTCTAGACTCTTAGCTCTCAACTTTCCTCCCTTCCATCCCATGCACTCCCTCAAAACCGCCCTCGGCCGCCTCCGCGTCATCGGAATGTGGGAAGGCGCCTCCTTTCTCATCCTTCTCCTCATCGCGATGCCGCTAAAGTATTTCGCCGACTGGCCCCTCGGCGTCCGCGTCGTCGGCATGGCGCACGGCGTCCTTTTCATTCTCTATCTCTGGGCCGCCATCCAAGCCGCCCTGGAATACGACTGGCCCTGGAAACGCACCGCCGCCGTCCTCGCCGCCAGCGTGCTCCCCGCCGGCCCCTTCATCGTCGACGCCAAGATCCTCCGCGCCGCCGAAGCCGAGCTCCCGAAAACCTAATCTCCCGCGCGCGCGTCTACCTCGCGCCCGCTCACCCCTCGCTTCCTCCCGCCCCCGCGCCTCGCCCGTGCCGCCATGAAAAAGCCCACCCGCGACGAACGCCAGCGCATGTGTGTCCGCAAGCGCCGCTACAACTCCCAGGGCGACGCCCTCGAAGCCGCCGCCATCCTCGGCCTCTCCCGCCAGCGCCAAGCCTACCACTGCCCCCTCTGCCGCAAGTGGCATCTCACGTCATCTTGATAGAATGACGCTGGTTAATGAATGCCTTTATTTTAACTCCGCCCATTTTGGCCAAGCCCAATATTGCCGTCTCACTTATTCAGGTGGGCGACATGCCTGCTCCCGAATCGTTGATCGTTAGTCTCGGGAATTGGTCGACGGTGGATTTATTCGCTCATTGGGGCTTCGAAATTGGGTCGCTCCTCGAGCTGAAGCGAAACCGTTGCTGCCTTGTTAGTGGGCTCACCGTCCTGAATGGTACGCAGGTACCCACGGAATGGTGGCGGATGTATGCAGCCGATTCGGTGGTGAAAGTTCACTGCCAAGTTTTGAATACTCTAGAATTGGGCGACTTGAGCGCGTGGAATTCCTCCGAGAACTGGTGGAAGAATATTCCGGACTACCGCCGTTTCTTTGCTGATGGAGACGGTAAGTGCGAAATATCAGAGTGGGAGGTGTCGATCGATAGCCTCACGTGCTGGCATCGGCAGTACGATATTCTGCGTCGGCGTATTCGCTCAGTTCATGACGAACTTAGTGACTAGCGGCGAGAGGCCGCGCGCCGATGCTCGTAGGTCCGCTTTCCCCGAACCACGCTTGCCTGCCACGGTCGATAGAGTAGGGTGGGGCTGTCTTGTTCATCCGCCACCCCGCGTCCCCTATGAACTCTCCGACTCTGCTCGTTCGTCTCGCCCGCCCGCTCCTCGCGTTCTTTGTCGTGCTCGTTTCATTCACGCCCGCACTCCGCGCCGCCGCGCCCGCCGCCCCGCTCCTCGACAAAAACGGCAACCCCGCCGGTCTCCACACCCTCGCCATCGGCGACACCGCGCCCGATTTCTCACTCCCCGGCATCGACGGCCGCACGTACAAGCTCGCCGATTTCGCCGGCCCCGACGTGCTGATGGTCCTCTTCACGTCCAACCATTGCCCGACCTCGCACGGCATCGAGAAGCGCCTCCAGAAACTCCGCGACGATTACCGTGGCAAGAGCTTCACCCTTGTCGCCATCAATCCCAACCACCCCGACGGCCTCAGCGCCGACGAGCTCGGCTACGGCGAGTACACCGATTCCTTCGCCGACATGAAGCCCTACGCGAAGAGCAACGGCTGGGATTTCCCGTACCTCTACGACGGCGACAAGCAACTCACCGCGCGCGCCTACGGCTGCCTCGCCACGCCCCACGTCTTCATCTTCGATAAAGACCGCCGCCTCCGCTACGCCGGCCGCTTCGACGATTCCCGCGTGCCCGATGAAGCCTCCGTGAAATCCCCCGACGCTCGCAACGCCGTCGAAGCCCTCCTCGCCGGCCGCCCCGTCCCCGTTCCGCTCACCAAGCCCCACGGCTGTTCCACCAAGTGGCGCGAGAAGCACGCGAAGCACCTGGAACTCGAAGCCTCGTGGACTAAAATCCCCGTCACGCTCGCCACCACCGATGCCGCCGGCGTCGCCGCCCTCCGCGCCAACGCCACCAATAAATTCCGCCTGATCAACGTCTGGGCCACGTGGTGCGAACCCTGCGTCACCGAGTTCCCCTCGCTCGTCGCCCTCTCGCGCCAATTCGACATGCGCGATTTCGAACTCGTCACGCTCAGCCTCGACGACCCGAAGCAGGAAACCAAAGCCCAAGCCTTCCTCCAAAAACAAGGCGCCGGCCTCACCAAGCGCCGCCAGGACTCCGTCAACAAAGAGGGCCGTAAGACCAACCACTACCTCGTCGCCGGCGTCGGCCAGGACGACCTCGTCGCCGCCCTCGACAAAGACTGGCCCGGCCCGCTCCCGCACACGATCCTCGTCGCCCCTGGCGGAAAAATCGTCTGGCGCCACAACGGCCCCATCGACCACGACACCGCCCGCGCCGCCATCGTCTCCGCCCTCACGCCGTACTGGGAAGGGAAGTAAACCTGCACCGATATTTTCTGGTAGTCGCGAGCGCGAGCGAGCGGATGGCAGCACCACGCACTCACACTCGCCGCTACTTTTTTTAGAGCGCCACAGTTTGAACTGTGGGAGGGGCTTTATGCCCCGACTTCCGCGATGCGCCTCCCCGTAGCCACGAGCACCAGCACGTGGTCTATGCCGAGTTTGAACTTTCGCGTAGCGGCGAGCACCAGCGAGCCGACCTCGCCCCCGAGCCACGCACTCGAGGCGCTTGGTAGCCGCGAGCGTAAGCGAGTGGTCACAGCGCTCGCCCCCTCTGCGCCAATCACAGCCCCCAGACATCCCAAAGCGACGCTTGAGGTGGACGTCGACCTCCGGGCGACGTCGTGAGGGCGAACCTGAAAATTACGACGGCAGTCGCATCAGCTGAAGACGGCGCTCGGAGATCGCCGTCCACCTCTAAGCCCGAGCCCCTAACCTCGCATTCATCTTTCCTACCGCAGGGTTGCGGTCAGCCACTGCGCTAGCCTGCCTCACGGCAACAAATACACCTCCACCAGCGCCACGCCCGTCGTCCCGCCCGCTCCCGCCACGCGAAACGTATACGCCCCCGGGTCCAGCGTGAGCACGAGCGCGCTGTCCTTGCTCCCCGCCGTGAGTGCAAAGGTCGCGGCCTGCGTGGTCGCCGTCGCCACCGAAATTGCCGGCACCGCGCTCTGCTGCTCCCAATTATCATTCGTCGCGAGCGTCGTCGTCCCCTTGAATGCCGTGAGCACCGGATCGGCCAGAAAACCCGTCACGCCAAATTGCGCGAGCCCCGGGCCCACCGCGCGCACGAGCACGCGGCGCGAGGTCGCACCGGTGATCACGAGCCCCGGGATGAGCACCCCATCACCGCTGCCCACCTGCGCGCGCGCCGAGAGATTCGCGAGTTGTCCGCTGCCCGTATCCGTCGGCGTGACGGTCGTCACCGTCGCGCCGAGTTCGCTGGGAAATTTGCTGATGTCCAGGTCCGGCGTCGTGTTCCACGCCTTCACATAGTTCGCCGGCTTCTGCACCGTCGTGCGAAAGATCACCGTGTTATCCACAAACAAATCCGCGGTCCAAATGAACTTCGCGTTCGTGAAATCCGCCGCCACGTAGTCGCCGTCCGGCTTCACCGTTTCCGTCGCGTACTCCGTCGCGTTGCTCCACGCGCTGTCGTCGAAATCGATCGCGTACCAGTTGGCTGGGATGTCGATGTACTCGACGATGGGGTTGGTCACGCTGCGATTGGTCGGCCCGCGGAAAAACGCCTTCGCCTTCCAGGTCGCGTTGGTGACCGTGCCGTCGCCGAGCTTCAGGATGAGGCCGCCGTCGCCCAACTGCGTGCCGTACTCGAGCCCGGTCTTCGGATCCGCATTGTCCTTCGCGATCACCGCGATCGTCATCGGATACTCGGGCAGGATCTTCACCGATACCTGATTGTGCGGCAGAAAATCGATGGAGTCCGTCGCCACGAGTTTCCCGTTGATGAAGATCGCGCACCAGTTGTCCGCGTACGCATTGAGCACGATGGTCTGATTGATCCCCGGCTTCACCTGACCGGTGGTGCCCTGGGCAAAAATCGGCGTGGCCGTCCCGGCCAACGAAACGACCAGAGCGAGGAGCAACGCGAGCGAACGACGGGGACTTTTCATGGGACGAGAGGGGTTGACTGGATCGTCAACCTTACCACCGCTTCCATGAAGCAGAGATTAAGCCGCGACCTATGCTGCGTTCTTGCCCGCGTTATTTCCGCGATAGTAACGGTCCGCCAGAAACGCCAGCGGCAGCCCGATGGCCGCGATCAATATCCCCGCCGCGATAGCCGCGCGTTGCAGGTTAAACGGTCCCACCGTGATCGCGCTCAACCGCACCACGATTTGCGTCGTCACCACCCACGCCAGCACGCCGCACAACACACCCGTTAGCACGCGGCTCTTCCTCAAAAACGGCACGCGCGGGTACAGCGCGAAAAACGTCACGGTGATCGCCAGCGCGATCACATAGTGAAACCCCAGCCCCCAGACCATCATCGGCGTCCCGCCGCTAAACGCCGCTTTGCCATACACCCCGCTCGCGATGTACTGAAAAAGCCGCACCTGCGTCCCGCCCGCCTGCGCGGTCTGGATCATCGCCGCGCCGATATCCAGCGTGCCGACCAGCAGCCACGCAAACACTATGGCCCTCGCCAGACTGGGCTTTGACGACGAAGCAGACATGGGGAAGCAACTACGTCTGGAAATGCCACCCCCGCCCGCAATTCCAACGGAAAACGACCTCGCAACCGGTTTGGCCCCACCGGATTTTATCCGCGGAGGTCGCGAAAAAACGCGAAGGCCTCGCGGCTACTTCACGCTCCGCCCCAAATCAACCGCTGGAAAACAGTTAACAGGAAGAACGAGAAGATCGGTAAGAATATATCCTCAGCGACGAGCTGATTGAGTCTTCCCGCTCTTCCCGACCTTCCTGTTCAAAACGGAGCGCTCTATGCCGCCGTACGCCTCTCAACGCTAAAGTCACTTTCGACCTTCGCTTCTTTTCGCGCTCCTCGCGGTTACCTGCCTTCTGCTTTTGATGTCTGGACTCTCATCCGCCCATATCAACCGACTTGGGTATCGTATCGGAGTTCACAAAAAGGGCGGACCAAAAGTCCGCCCTGCCTTGGCTTTGCTCCGGCCTTCGTCTCTTCGCGTCTTTGCGCTAAAGAGAAGCAGGGCGGTATCGCTGCGCCGTATTCGAGTGCCTGCCGCTCTAGCCGCTCAGACCAGCGTCGCTGTCAGTGTGATCTCCAGATTGAGCACGCGCGAGATCGGGCAGCCGGCCTTGGCCGCGGCGGCGATCTCGTTGAACTTTTCGACGCTGATGCCCGGGACCTGCGCAGTCGCGGTCAGATGGGAGGTCGTGAGGGTCCAGCCCTTGGGCGGCACATTGTCGAGCGATACCTCGGCCTTCACCTCGATGCGCTCAGGCTTGAAGCCCGCCTCGCCGAGGGCGGCGGAAAAGGCCATTGCGAAGCAGCCCGAGTGGGCGGCGGCGATCAGTTCCTCGGGATTGGTGCCCGGGCCGGT
Source organism: Opitutaceae bacterium (assembly GCA_965227745.1). Lineage (GTDB taxonomy): Bacteria > Verrucomicrobiota > Verrucomicrobiia > Opitutales > Opitutaceae > GAS368. The sequence goes on from OZ245769.1 coordinate 5,746,015, forward strand.
CGCGAAGCGCGACGCGAAGGAGTATTGCGTGTCATTGAGCGCACCGCCCGGGGCGGTGAGGTGGCCTTTGCCTTCTTTGAGTGAACCATTCCAGACAGCCGTGGCAGTACGTTTCATAAGCAGGGGAGGTACGAGGTGGGATTGCAGCTTTCCGCCGGGCGACAGCCCGCGCGACATTGCCTCTACTATTCACTCTTCCCCGTCTTCACGCAAGGCGCCGCGGTTGTTTGGGAGCTTCTCCGGGAGGAAATAAAAGTATGTCATCAGCCACCAGCTCCACGACGTCCGGTACAACAGGAGCGGAATCCCCAGCCCCCCGAGCCCACCCAGCGCGATCGCCGTGAGCGATCCGATCACATTGAAAATCGAGAGCAAAATCACCGGCACGATGAAGACCGCGATCGTCACCGTGTAGTTGATCACAAACGGCCCGAGGAAAAACCCGTCGCCGCGATCCAGCTTGAGCCCGCACGCCGGGCACTCGTCGTTGATCTTAAAGTGCGAGCCCGGCTTGAAGAGCGCGTGCGCGCTCCCGCAATTCGGACAACGGCCTGTGAGGCCACGGGTGACGATCTGGTTTCGACTGACAGGCGTGAGGGGCATGCTGAAGGGATTTCCCCCAGCCTACGCTTTCACCTGCCCCACCGCAATAGGTTCGCCGGAGTTATGAGGCGCGGTAACGGAACGGAGTAGGGGGCTCGTATCGTTCACCGCCCTCGTTCCGCCCGAGCGAACTGTCGGTGAAAGGCTACACCGGCGAAGTAGGCCGCCTGCTTGCAGGCGCTGGTGCGACTACCGAAAAGCGCGAGCAAGCTCTCACCTCATACCGATTACGAATTGAAATGAGACGATAGCGGCGTGCGTGGCGGACCTTGCTTGCCGATGTCCGAGGAGTGCTGCTTGTAGGGCTGCCGCTTGTCGGCAGGCCGTCGCGATTATTAGGTCCGCTGCTTGACGGCCCGGCGGCGAGCGCCGGCCCTACCGTCTCAAGCGAAGCGTAATGGGTATAAGCTCGCAGCTATCCTTTCACGGTCAGCCATTAGCGTCGTCTGAAAAAGTAGGGCGCGTTATCCCTAACGCGCCGCTCCGCGCACTCGTACCTCAAGAGCGTGGCGGCTCACGGATCAGCCTCCCCTCCCTCCACGCCCTTCGTTCGACGCGCCTCGTTTCGGCGCACCCTTTAGCTCGCGACCGCCACCGGCGCCATCACCTTGAGCAGTCGGCCGGTGCTCGCATCGAGGCGCACGATCGTTCCGCTGATCGAGGTGACCGTCAGCACGTTCTTCCGCTCGTCGAAATCGCCCAGCGCGGCGCACGGGTCGTTCTCCAGCGGCCACTCCGCCAGCCACAGCAGGCGCAGGTTTGCATCGAGGCAGTAGAGATTCGGCATGCCCGGCAGCAGCCCGTAGGGATGCTCGCGCACGAAGCAGCACAGCGGCCCGCGGCTAAACTCCACCACCGCCGTCGCCAGCGGCGTATGCGCGGCGGCGCGCGAACCATGGCGGGTGAGCTGACAAAGCGTGCCGTCGATCACGGCGATGGGTTGAAGCGGGGTGTTCACGAGTGCTGGGTCGGAAAGCACAACGATTCGGTGACGTTTCGGCGACAACAATTTTTGCCCCTCCTTCCGACCCCCACCCAACCCAAAGTGTTGCTCCAGATCGACGAAGGCAGCCCGCCCGAAGGTGGACGGCGACCTCCGGGCGCCGTCTTCCGGAGCCGCGACGACCTCCGCAATTTTCGAATGTACCCTCCCGACGGCGCCCCGGAGGTCGCCGTCCATCTCATCCGCTCACAGGAACCCCAGATTCGGCCGCGCAAACCGGCCGATATTCGGCAGCACCGTCGGCAAATCCGTCGTGCTCACGCCAAACCACGTCGCGAGCGTCGCCGCGTATTCGTCCACGCTCGTCGTGGGAATCCAGCGCCCGAGATTCGTGTCGTCCGGCCCGCCGACGGTGAGCGTCGGCATCTTGCCATAGATGTCGCCGCCCTTGACCGCACCGCCGACCATAAACGCGTGGCTGCCCCAACCGTGGTCGGAGCCGTCGCCATTGGAGCGGAACGTCCGGCCGAAATCGGACGCGGTAAAGGTCGTAACCTGGTTCGCGATCCCCAGCTCGACGGTCGCCTTGTAGAAGGCGTCCACCGCCTGGCTGATTTGCGAGAGCAGCGCCGCGTGCGCGCCCGAGGTCGGCGTCGCGTTGTCGAGCTGCGCCGCGTGCGTATCCCATCCGCCAAGTTGCACGAAGAAGACCTGCCGCTTCAGGCCGAGCGTGGGCGAGGCGGCGATCAGGCGTGCGGCCATCTTGAGCTGGTTGCCCGCGCTCGTATTCGGGAAAGCCGTGGCGAGGGCCGGGGAGGCCGTCAGGACGGTATTGAGCAGATCGGCGCTCACGATCGCATCCGCCGTGCCGCTGCCAAACGCCGCCTCGAGCAGCGAAGCCGAGCCTTGGCCGAAGACATCTTTCTGCGCCCGGAAGCGTATGCCATCGAGACTGGTCGCCGACGAGGTGCTGCCGGTGAGCGTCACGGCCCCGCTCGTATTGATCGCGTACTGGCTGACGAGATTGCCGACCTGAAACACGTTTTTACCCGCGAGGCTGATCGACATCGAGATCTGGTCGCTCGAGTTAAAGGCATTCAGGAGGTCCGCCATGCGCCCGCCCCAGCCCGTGGTCGTCGGCTTGTCCGGCACGCTGTGCTGCCACTGCACTTGCTGGTCGCTGTGCGAGAAGAGCTGCGGCGGCAGGGGCACGGAGCTCTTGGTGTACTGATCTTTCGTGGTCGGGTACACGAGCGTGCCCACATTGGCCATGATGGCGGCCTTGCCGGAATTGAAGAGGCTCTGGAGCTCGGGCATCGCCGCGTGCAGCGCCCAGGTGCGGCCATCCGAAGTCTTCGGCGTGATCGGCAGGAGGCCCGTCTGCGGCAGGGCGAGGTTCGAGCGCGCCGAGGCGTACGCCGCATAGCCGGAGCCGGTCGGGATGATGAGATTATTGGCGTCGTTGCCGCCGTTGAGGAAGAGGCACACGATCGCCTTGTAATCGGAGCCGATGGCGCTCGCCGTCACGGGCAGTTGCGGGCCATTGCTCGGGCTCGCCGCCGCCGCCATCAGACGGAGACTGCCGAGCGCGGAGAGGACACCCGTCGCGCCGACGGCGGCGCAGCAGGCGGACCCGATGAAGTGACGGCGGGACAAATCAGGGGCGGGCGGAGTCGAAGATTTTTTGCTCATGGTCGGCAGGGCGAGGACGCGAAAGGTGAGGGGAGGCGAGGTGGGGGCTTACTTTTGGACCGCGGCGTTGGGGCTCGTGAGGACGAGGAGGATCGCCGTATTGACGCGATCAAGCGTCGAGGTGCTGGCCGGCAGCGCGGTCAGCGCCGTGGTGATGCGCGCCTTGGCCGTCGCGGAGAGCGAGTTGGCCGTCAGCACGGTGCTGAGGTGGTCGAGCAGCGCGGAGGGAGTGTTCACGAGCGTCTGCTCGTACGTGGTGTTGAGCGTGATCGTGTACGGCCCCGCCGGCGTGGTCGGCACCGTCGCGACGACAAAGGTCCGCAACGCATTCGGCACGCTGATCGCGAAATTATCGTCCGTGATTTCAAACTCCGGCGCCACGAGGCCCGCCGCCGCGAGGGGGCCGGGCAGCACATAGTCCGGGTGGTAGAAATTAAAGACCGTCGTCGAGCGCAACGCCGCCTGCGCGAAATTCCCCTGCACGCTTTCCAGCCGCGTGGAGGAAAACGCATTGGGGCTCTGGTTGATCTGCGCCGCCGTGGCCGGCAGGGGCGTGCTGCTCGTGATCGGCACGCCATCGACGGTATTGCGATAGCCGAGGAAACGCCCGCTGCTCGAGGTCGCGTTAAAGGTCCGCAGCAGCCCCGTCAGTCGCAGGATTGGCTCCTTGAGTTTGCCGTAGGCGGCATTGCTCGCGACTTCCGGCGAGCGCGCCTCGTAATCGGTGAGGATCGCGCGCACCACCGCGCCGAGTTGGGTGGAGCTGTTTTTCTGGGCCTCCCAGACTTGGGCGACGCGATACACGTAGGCCGGGCTCGGGTTGCTGGTCACGAGGCGCTGGATGAGGAGCTTCGAGATGAATGGCCCGGTGTTGGGATGAAACGCCAGCGCATCGAGCGCGTCCTTGAGGTCCGCCGTGCCGCCCTGATTCGCCGGGATCGGCGTGGAGCGGACCGGCGCGATAACTTTTGCGGTGTCGTCATGCGCGATGGGGTACAGCATCATCGGCGTGAAATAGTTGCGCCCCGCCGAGCGGAAATTGGTGATCGTGGCGCTCGAGGCGGGATACGACCAACCGGTGAAGACCTTGGCCATCTCCGTGATCGTGGTCTGATTGTAAGTGGGGAAGGGCAGTCCATCCGCCCCGAGCGCGAGGGTGCCGTCGGGATTGAGCTGCTCGAGCCCGATGGTGAAGAGCTGCATGATCTCGCGGGCGTAGTTTTCGTCGGGCGTCTGGCCCGTGACGGGATCGGCCTTGGAGTTGCGCACCGAGCTCAGGTACTCACCCATGATCGGGCTGAGCGTGACGTTTTCCAGCAGCGTGCGGAAGCTGCCAAAGGCGCCGTTGCCGAGAATATCGTAGTAGTTCGCCAGCGGCTCCGCGCGGCTGTCGTCGCCGAGGCTCACATCGGAAACGACGAGGATCTGGCTCAGCGCAAACGCCACGCGCTGCCGCAGTTGGTCGTTGCCGGTGAGCACATTCTTCCACCACGCCGCCTGGCGATTGGGCGGGTGAATCGCATTCCAATTCGTAAAGCTCTGGCTGCCGCCAAAGGTCGTGCGATCCGCGACGGTGGCCGTGCGGTGCGAGGTAAACGGCAGCGCGAGCTGCGCCGTGATCCACGCGTCGATGCTGCCACCGGTGAGCGTATCGATCTCCGTCTTCGTCGGCCCAAACGTCGCCTGCGTGAGAAAACGCGCCGCATCCGTCGCCGTGACTTTCGTCAGCGCCACGGCCGGTGGCGCGGCCGGCGCGGTAAAAACCCGCGCGCCGGTGCCTTGGATGAAGGTGCCCTTGACCTCGCCACCCGGGAATTTCGCGCTGTCGATGCGCACCGCGATATTGCCGGTCTTCAACGCGTCGAGCAGCGCCGTGCTGGAGTAGGGGCCCGTCGGCGGGAAATACCACTGCGAGCCCGACACCTGCCCGTTCGGCAGGGCCAGCACGTAGTCCTCATTCGAACCGATCACGAGATGCGCCGTGACCTGCGCCGAGGAGAGATTCGAGAACGATACATTCACCGCCGCGAGCGTCCCGGTCGACGAGAGCAAGATCGTCGCCGTGCCCGAGGCGCTCGAGCCGCTCACCGCCGTGCCCGTGGGCCGGATAGTGGCGATATATAGCGTCGCGGGGATATTGGTGATGGTGACGGTTCCCGAATTCTGCGCGCCGATCAGGTAACCGGGGCCGGTCGCGAGGCTGAGGACCACGGTATCGTTATCATCGTCCGCCTGCACATCCGGATTCGGCGACAGCGGGATCTTTACGCTCGTCGCCCCGGCGGGAATCGTGACCGTGCCAAGCAGCGGCGGGTAGTCCACGCCATTCACCGCCGAGCCGCCCACGCCGTAGTTCACGATCAGCGGGAGCGTCGTTTCGCCTCCGGATCGCGTGACGGTAAACTCACCGGGGTTCTGCCCCGACTCATCGGACTTCGGCTTCGTGGCCGCGATGGTCACGGTCGGCACGTTGGCCGGCGTCAGATCGTACACCTCGATCAGCGCGAGCCCGCTGGTGCCGCCTTCGCCCGCGACTTGGATGCCGTAGTTGCCCGGCGCGAGGTCGATGAGGATGCTCGCATCCTTGCTGCCCGGATCGAATGCGAAAGCGCCGCTCACCCCGAAAGCCGCCTTGAGCCCCGCGCTGTCCGCCGAGCGCGTGTCCGACGGCGTTTCCCAATTATCATTCGTCGCGAGCACCCCGCCGAGCGAGTTGGTCACCTTCAGCGAGGGATCGCCCAGCGTGCCCGTGAGGCCAAATTGATTGAGCGCCGGCCCCGACACGCGCACGAGGAGCTTGCGCGTCCCCGTCCCGGGCGCGACGACGAAGCCGATGATCGGCGCCGACGTGGCGTTCACCTGGAGGCGCGTGGACGTATTAATGAGCTTACCGCCGGTGCTGCCGACTTCGTACACTTCGAGGAGGGCCGTGCCCGTCGCGGTGCCGACGCCACCGACCTGCGCGGTGTAGTTGCCCGGCGAGAGCGTCACGAGTACGGCGGCGTCGCGGCTCGCCGTGCTGCTAAATTGAAACGCCCCCACCGCCGTAAACGCCGCCGAAAGCTGCGTCCCGCTGGCCGCCCCCGCGCCGACCGGCGTGTTCCAATTATCATTGCTCGCGACCGCTTTGCCCGAGGCGTCGAACACGGTGAGCGTGGGATCGGAAATGGAGCCCGGCACGCTAAACGGCGCCGCGCCCAGCGTCGGGCCGACGCCACGGATGAGCACCTGTTTGTTGGCGCCGGGTCCGATCACGAAGCCCGCCGTTAGCACCGAAGCGCCCGCCCCCGTCTGCGCGCGGGTGGAGATATTGATGAGGCGCGGCTCCTGCGCCATCACGGCAGTGGCAAACGCGAGAGCGGTGGCGAAACAGCGGGCAGCGAAGCGAAGGGGTTTCATACGGCGAAGAAGAGAACGTGCGACACAGGACGAGCGCGAAACGGCAAGGGGTTGGGCATAAGACGCTGCCAGTGACTGCCGGTGACACTACCCGAAAATCGTCTCAACGCTAACCCGAAATGCACTCTCTTCCATCGGGACTTTTACTTAACCGCTTTGGGCAAATTTTTACAAACGGCTCTCACGTATGGTCTCCGGATTCCCCGCCTGTTTCCGCCTGCTTCGTCCGCGCAACTTACGGCGCCGCCGACAATGCCACCGTGATCTCCCCGTCCTCGCCGGAGATGCCGATGATCTTCTGCACGGTCGTATAGCCCGGGGCCGCGACGGTCACCCTTAGCGTCGCACCGCTCTCACTCTCCTCGCGGAGGAGGCGGACTTTGAAAAAGGCGATCTTCCCGCGCGTCACCTGCGTGCCCACGGCCTCCTCCCGCGTCGAGCTGCCAAACTTGCTCGGCAAATTCTTCACCACCTTCTCCACGCTGACGGTCGCCTCGGTGTTTGTCCGCACACTGAAGTTAAGCGTCATCACGCCATCGGGCGCCGACGCGCATCCGCCGAAGCCGAAGAGGCAGCCGAGGCCGAGCAACCCGAGCGAAAGGAAAAGCCGCCGTAAAATCACGATGGAGCGAGCCAGCTCACCGCACGGTGCGGAGTTGCACGCTATCGACGAGCCGGTCCTGAGCCAGAATATCGGTCGCGATGATGAGCTTGTCACCCGGGAGCACGCGCCCCGTGCGTTGCAGGAGGGAGATGGCGTTCTCGATGGTGATATCCGGCTCTGAAGCGAGCGGCATCAAAAACGGCTCCACCGCGCGCAGCAGGCGCAGTTGGCGATAAACCTCCGGCGAGGGCGTAAACGCCAGAATCGACGAATGCGCCGGGCGCAGTGCCGCGAGCCCCTGCGCCATGAAGCCGTGGCGGGTAAAGGTCACGAGCTTCGAGCGCGGTAACTCATTCGCCAGCACCACCGCCGAGTGCAGCACCTTCATGCGTTCGCCGGTGAAGACCGCCGGCTCACGCCCCTCGGGCGATTCCTCGGCCTCGATGCGGCGCGAAATCTTATCGAGCATCTGGATGCAATCGATCGGATACTTTCCGATCGTCGTCTCACCGGAGAGCATCACGCAGTCCGCGAGTTCGTAAACGGCGTTGGCGACGTCGGTGATTTCCGCGCGCGTCGGCACGGGCTGGGAGATCATGCTCTCCAGCATGTGCGTGGCGACGATCACGGGGCGGCCCTGCGAGAGGCACGCCCGCACCGCGCGGCGCTGGATCACGGGCAACTCCTCAAACGGGCACTCGATGCCGAGGTCGCCGCGCGCCACCATCAGCGCGTCGCATGCCGTCACGATGCTATCGAGATTGTCGATGGCCGACTGGTCCTCGATCTTCGCGATGATGCGCGCGCGAGATTTCTTCTCGCTGAGGAACGCCCGCAACTGCTCGATATCCTTGGCTTCGCGCACAAAGGAGAGCGCGATAAAATCGATGCCCTCCTCGAGGCCGACCGTCGTGTCGCCCCGGTCCTTTTCGGTAAAGGCCGGCAGGTTGACCTTCACGCCCGGGAGATTGATGTGCCGGCGCGACTTCAGCTCGCCGGGGATGAGCACGCGGCAGCGGATGCGCGCCTCGTTCTTCTCGAGGACTTCGAGGCGGAGCAGGCCGTTGTCCACGAGCACGGTGTCGCCCACCTTGATGTCTTTGACGAGGTCTTGGTAATTGACGTCCACCGAGCGCACTTCCTCCGCGCCGCCGCCGCTGCCGCCGCTGAGGCCGGGGCGGACGGTGAAGTCGAAAATCTCGCCCGCCTTCAGCTCCATCGGCGCGGCCACATCGCCGGTGCGAATCTCCGGGCCCTTGATATCCATCATGATGGCCACATCGCGACCGATGCGGGCGCTCACGGCGCGGATGCGGCGGATCACCATACGCGTCCAGTCGTGTTTGGCGTGTGCCATGTTCAGGCGGACGACGTCAGCGCCGGCCCGGATCATTTTTTCGAGCATCTCCTCGCTTTCGGTCGCAGGACCGAGCGTGAAGATGATCTTGGTGCGGCGGAGAGTCTCGACAGCGGGCATACGCCGTTCGTGGTGCAGGAAACGGGCCGCTTGCGCAAGCGTGGTGAACGTCGAAGATTGTCACAAAAGGATTGCAGAATTTTCGTGCAGGGCGCGGAGTTCGGGCGAAGAGTCAGTTCTGGTTCGGGTTCTGCTTTCCCCGGCTCCCCGGTTTCGTTCTCCGTCTTCACCACGTCATGCAATCCCTTGGAATTGTTGCCATCTGCCTCCTCACGGTCATTGGCATTTACTTCTACAATAATCCCCTGAAGCACGGCCCGTGGTTCCTGAGCCGGAGGTTCATTAACTGGTTCCCGTTGGGCATGACGTACTCGTTCCTCTACATGGGGCGGTATAATCTCACGGTCGCCAAAAATGCCCTCGGTTCGCTGATGACCAACAGCGACTTCGGCATGATCTTCGGCATCGGCACCGGCGTGTATGCCTTCTCGTTTCTGGTGAATGGCCCGCTGGTCGACAAACTCGGCGGCAAGAAAGGCATTTTGATCGCCGCCATTGGCTCGGCCGTCGCCAATCTCGCGATGGGCGTCGTCATTTGGGCCGCCGTCAATGGGAAGCTGTCCATCCCGATGTTCTGGCCGCTCTCCGCGCTCTACGCGGCCAACATGTATTTCCAGAGCTACGGCGCGGTTTCCATTATCAAGGTCAAGGCCAACTGGTTCCACGTGCGCGAGCGCGGCGTGTTCGGCGCGATCTTCGGCACGCTGATCTCGTTTGGCGTCTATTTCGCCTTCGAGTGGGGCCAGGCCATCGTGGACATGACCAAGGCCAAGCTGCCCGCCGCACCCGATGCGCTCACGAATTTCCTGCGCGGCATCTTCCTCCCGGCCGGCTCCACCGTCGATGCGACGTGGGCGGTCTTCTTCATTCCCTCGATCATTCTCATCTTCTGGGCCGCGATGGATTTCTGGCTCATCAAGGAAACACCCGAAGACGCCGGCTTCCCGTATCTCGACACGCACGATGCCTCCTCCGGCCACATGCACGAACAGTACTCCACGATGGATCTGCTGAAGAAGGTCTTCTGCAGCCCGCTCATGCTCCTCCTCGGCGGCGTCGAGCTCACCGCCGGCGTCCTGCGCAATGGCATCATGCAGTGGTACACGATCTTCGCGAAACAGGTCCCGCAGATCGGCGCCGAGTGGGTCGCGGGAAATTGGGGCCTGCTCCTCTGCATGTTTGGCATCGTCGGCGGCTTCGCCGGTGGCCTGATCTCCGATAAATTCTTCCAATCGCGCCGCGGCCCGCCCGCCGTGATCTTCTCCTTCTTCATGCTCATGATGGCCTCGGTCATGGCGATGACGCTCTTCTCCGTGCCTACCCTCGTTGGTATCTCGGCCTTGCTCATCGTCGCCGCGGTCACCGGCGTTCACTCCCTCATGTCCGGCACCGCCGCCGCCGACTTCGGCGGTCGCAAAGCCACCGCCACTTGCTCCGGCATCGTCGATGGCTGCGTCTACATGGGCAGCACGCTCCAGTCTTTCGCCGTCGGCTTCCTGACCGATCCGGAAAAGTTCTCCGGCCATAGCTGGCAGTGGTGGCCGATTTTCCTGATCCCCTTCGCCTTGCTCGGCGGCATCATCGCCTGGCGCCTCTGGCACGCCCTGCCCGACGCCACGAAGAAGTACATCGCCGACCACGAATCGAAAAAAGCCCCCGCGCACTAGCCGCGTGGCCCCTAAGGGAGCGGCGGTTTCCAACCGCCGTGCCTTAAGTCTCGGGATTAATCCAAGCGCGCAGCCTACTTTCCAGAGCTGGAGCTCGTCGGCGATATCTTCACGCTTGGCGCGTCCATATCGCATCGCCTCGGGAACGCGCCTCCGGGCGCGCCGTCCCGACATCCGCTCCTCCTCACCGGCGCGCTCACCCGCACACGTGCCTTCGCCGCGCTCACCACCATCTCGCCGCTCTCGCCGGTCTCACCCCTTCCCACTGCCCGCGCCGCGCCCGTCCGCCTACTTCCGCAACATCCCTAAATCTCCGAGCCAAATCCCGAACAACTCCGGCCACTTTGCGGTGCCGAGCTTTTCAAAGCTCGCATCTCGCCCCGTCGCGCCAACGCCATGCCCGCCGCGGCGGAAAACGTGAAACTCCGCCGAGATCTTTGCCTTGCGCAGCGCAAGATAGTATTCGCCCGCGCTCGTCGCGAGCGGGTCATCATCATTCACAAACATAAAGGTCGGCGGCGCCTCTTTCGCCACCGCGACCAGCGGCTCGCGCAACCCCGGATACCCGAGCACCGCAAACGCCGGCCGCGTCGTGCCCTCGCCGGCATTCTCCGCGAGCGCCGCGAGATGCCCGCCCGCCGAAAATCCCATGATGCCCACGCGCGCCGGGTCGACCGACCACTCCTTGGCACGCTCGCGCACCACGCGGATCGCCTGCTGCATATCCGCCAGCGACTCCACCTCGACCTTGTACGTCGAGCCCTCGGCCTTCGCGAGCCGGCTGCGCAGCACAAACGCCGCGATGCCCATGTCATTGAGCTTCTTCGCGACCAACTCGCCCTCCAGGTCCACCACGAGATAGCGATGCGCGCCACCGGGCGCGATGATCACCGCCACGCCATTCGCTTTTCCCTGCGGCGGCAGATAAATGGTAAGCGAGGGCTGGTGAATATCCGTCACGCGGTGAAACGCATCCGGCTTCCCGCCCTCTACCCACCGCTCCGGCGCGGTCTTGCCTTCCGACCCCGGCGCCACACCCGGCCAAATCTTAATCATCGGCGCGTCCGTCTTAAACGCCTCGGGCGACGCCATCAGCGCCGCCGTGCTGACGACCAATGCGGCCAAGCCAGCGACGTACCTCAACTTCAAGTTGGGCCGGGGAAGAGTTTTCATGGGGTAGGGGACTAAAATAAAACGAGAGATCAAGGGTGGCGAATTCCCGCTGCGCTCTCGTCAAACGAGCTCGTAAAACGGCGCGCCTTCGCCCGGCGCCACGATATGAAATTCGCACGCTGCCAGCGCCGCGAGCGCCCGTACCGGCGCGAACGCCGCCTCGACGATCGCGGGCGAATTACAGTCTCGCGAGAGATGCGTCAGGTACACGCGCCGCCAGCGCGGGCTCGCGATTTCCGCCAGCAGGTCGCGCGCGGCGACATTCGACAGGTGCCCGTGCCGCCCCGAGATGCGCTGCTTGAGCGACCACGGGCGCTTCGTGTCCGCCTGCAGCATCGTCGCGCAGTGGTTAGACTCCACGACCACGATTTCACACTCGCGCAACTGCTCGCGCACATTCTGCGGCGCGTGCCCGAGATCGGTGAGGTAGGCCAGCGCGCGGCGCGGCGAAAACAAGTCATCGTGCCCCGACGAGAAGCGAAAGCCCACCGGCTCCTGCGCATCGTGCGGCACGGCAAAGGTCTCGACCTCGAGATCGCGAAAGACGAAGCGCGACCCCGTCTGAAAGATTTTCCACTCCGGCTGATGATCCGCCTCGAGCCGCGACTGCACCGCCCGCGCCGTCGCCGAATTGGCGAAGATTTGAATCTGCGGAAATTTCTTCAGCCCCTCGATCGCCGCCGCATGGTCCCCATGTTCGTGCGAAAGAAAAATCGCATCGATCCCGTCCAGCGACTGCCCCACCGCCGCGAGCAGCGCGCTCAGCTTCCGCACCGAAAACCCCGCATCGATCAACACACGCGCATCCTCCGTCTCAAGCAACGCCGCGTTGCCCGAGCTACCCGAACCGAGAATGCAAAAACGAAAACACATGCTAGGCCGATCAAGCGCGCGGAACCCGGCACGTCCAAACAAAAATGCAGCGAGGAATTCCGCCTCGTTTAAAATCCTGAATCATAACCAAAAACTAACGCTCGGAATTTAACCGCGAAGGGCGCGAAGAGCCGCGAAAGTCGCGGGCGATCTTCGCGGCTCTTCGCGCCCTTCGCGGTTCACTCCGTTTCGTTTCGAGACGTGCGAGGGCGTGTCACTGCCACTCGCACAGCCCCGCGATATACTCCGCCGATCCATCCCGCGCCCAGCCATCCAGCTGCGCCTGATCTTTAAGTTGTTGCCCACGCTGACGCGGCACTGCCGCAAAAACATTCGTGCACTCGGCGAGCGCCGTCATGTCGCCCCAGAGTTTTTCGAACTGCGCGACCGGATACACGTCCTCTTGCCCGTGGCCCCAGCGTTTCTTCACGTCCTTGAGGGTCACATACGTCGGTACCCGCGCAGCCATCGCGCGCACCGCCGCCGCCGTGCGCACCGGATCCGCCAACTCCGTGCGCGTGAGCCCAAAGAGCGCGAGCAGGCGGTCGATGTCGATCCAGCACGTGTTCGTGTTGTAGTAGGTGAGATTAAACTCATCCGAATCCCGTGGCAGCGCCAGACCCTCGACCAAGCGGATGCGCCCGTCCACGCGCGCGAGTCCGCCGCCGTGATCCTCCACGCGGCGCGGAATGACTTCCCAACCGAGCGTCGCCCCGCTCCCTTGAAACCAGCCCACCAGCGCCGGGTCGAGCGAAGCGCCGAGCGTATCGATATTGTGAACGACCAGCGTGCGGAGCTGCGGACGCGCGGCGAGTAGGCGCGCGAGCGTGCCGTTCTTCAGCAGATTCGGAATTTCAAACCAGTGCCCCACCGGGTGCAGGCACTGCGCGGGCAGATTGTCCGTGTAGTCGGCGCCTTCGCCGCGGGTGCGCGCCCAGTTCGTCAGCGCCGCGCGAATGCTGTCGCGCATCTTTTCCTTCTGCTCATCGAGTTTCTGCTGCGCGGTTTCCTCCCACGCAAACACGAGGTCGCGCACCGCCGGCACGAGGCGCAGCCCGATGGAGCGGCCCGGCGAGACAAATACCGAGCGATCAAACGCCGCGCCGTGGTGTTCGCGCAAATGCTGCTCGATCGGCGCATGCGTGAGGTGGCTCGTCGTAAACACATGCGGCACCTCCATCCCGTAGAGCGCCGCCGTGTGCCGCGACTTCGCGAGATGCACGTCCGCAAAGCTCCGGTGCTGGCCCGCAAACTTCGTAAAGGGGTGCAGCGCCTTCACCACGCCCGCGCCCTGGGTCCAGCGTGAGCCCACGCCCGCGGCGTAGGTCACCACCGCGATTTCACCGCGCCGCAGCGCCGCTTCACCTGCCGCACGCTGGGCCGCCGCAGCGGACTCCAACGAGAACAAATCACTCGCCGGCACATCCTCGATCTTCGTCGAAGGAGGCAGGCGATTCATCGCGAGCCCGATGCGCCCCGCGCGAAGGTCGGCGCGGATTTGCTCATGCTGCGCGCGGTCGAACCCGTTTTCCGCCAGCATCTCATCGAGGCGCTGGCTGCTCTTCGCCCCGTCGCTGGTCGAGGGCAGCAGGCGGTCGAGCAGGGTCGACAGCGATTCCGCAAACGCCGGCACATGGCGCGCCGCCTTCGTAAACTGCGCGACGTCCCCGCGCTCGCGCGGCGTGAGATCGCGCGCCTCGCGGCGCAGGCACGCGGGCACCGTGAGTTGATAAAATTCCACCGGCAGCAGCGCCTCCGCGCCGCTGAGGACCGCGCCCATGGAGCCGTGTTCGTTGATCGCGAAATCATACACCACGGGGTCCATCGCAAACGGCAGCGACGACTGCAGCTCGCGTTTCGTCGCGAGCATGATCTCCGCGAGTTTCGCCTGCGCTTCGGTGCGGCGCTCGGGTGCGAAAATAAAACCCATGCCGCCGCCCGACATCCCGCCGAGCATCCAGAAGCCCCAGAAGTCTTCGCCAAACACCGCGCGTGTGCGCTCGATGATCAGCTCCGTGTAGCGATTGCTCACCCATGGGATCATCGTCTGCAGCGGTCCGAAGAAATTTTCCGTGAGCAGCTTCCCGAGCCCGCGCACATCGCCCGTCGCGAGCTTGTCCAGGATCGCATCGAGCGTCGCGACCGCCGTGCGGCGCGCCGTCCACTCCGGCTCGGAGCGCAGCAAATATTTCTCCGTCGCCATCTCGAGGATCGGCCCGACGTTTTGCGCCATGCCGCCGTGCACGATCACGAGCGAATCCTGCAGTTTCTTCCGCGCATCCGCCGAAATCCGATCCGCCCCCAGCAGTGTATGCTTCGGCAACAAACACCCGCGGCTAATCCCAAACTCCGGGTCGCCCGGCTGCGCCAGCGCGCCCTCGATGAGCTTGATGCCCGGCCAGAGTCCGCCCGAGTCCTGCCAGCCACCCCCCGAGCCTCCGACCCATTCGCCGAGGATCGCGCGCGCCGCGACGATGCGCCGCTCCGGTTCTTCCATCGCCCCGCTCAGTGAGCGGATCTGGCCCGTCGCCCGCATGCACGCTCCGATGAGCGCGCCGAGCAAATTCGTCGAGACCGCCAGCCGCGACCCCTTGGGGATGCGGTTGACGTTGCTAATTAACTCGAAGCCCCGACCCGCGCCAAAGATCGCGCCCAACAGCTCCGCGAGGCTCGCCCCCGAGCGCTCGATGCCCGGTGGTACCAGCCCGGCCGCGATGATCGCCGCTTTCAGCAATCCCAGATAGTCGCGCCCAAAATCAAATACATCATCCAGCGTCGTGAGGCACGCCGTCGCCTCGAGGTCCACGCTCGCGAGCCGGATCACCGGCTCATCGATCACGCGGAAAAACGCCTCCACCGGCGGTCGCGGCCCCGCATCGCGCCCGTGCACGCCGAGATCGACCGAGATATTGAGCACGCGCGCGCCCTCGGGAAAATCCATCCCGAGAAAAAAGATGTCGCTCCACCCGCAGTGCGTGAGATCCATGCGCACCGGCGTGCGTTCGCGCAGCAGCGGATAGGCCGCGCTCGCGGTATCGCGCGCGACCAATTCCGGCCGCACGCGCAGCGGCTGGTCGAGCGGATGCCCGAGGCGAAACATCCACGCATTGCCCCGCGTCGACCGCACCGTGCGCCGCACCTGATCCGCCAGCGTCTGAAACGCCAGCGCGTGGTGCGCCGCCGCGAGCGCACTCGACAGCGTCTCGCTCGGTCCGTGCGTCGCCTGCGCGCTCGCAAACACCGCGATCGCCTCTTCAAATCGCCGCTCCAGCAAATGCCGAAATCCCTCGTACGGCACGCGACCGAGCCGCGGCAGCTCCGCGCGTGTCGGCAGGTGGTAGCGATGAATCGCCGCCAGAAAAAACAGCGCGCGCACGCGCTGGTAGAGATTCGTCTCCCGCCGGCGGTAGGCGTCCAACTCCGCGCAATCCGCGAGCAGTTGCGCAATGCTCCGCCCCGCGCACCAGCGGTCGATAGCTTGGTCGCGCGTCGCGGCCTCGGTTGACGCGATGAGATCGGTGACGCGGAGCGTCGCAGCGGCGGTGCTCATTCGGCGCGGACGGCGAGGAGTTCGACGAGTTGGGTGAGCACGAGATCGCGGTCGCGCCCCGAGAGCGAGAGTGCGAGCTGTGCCGTAAGCAGGCCGTATTGCGCGCCGATGTCGTAGCGCCGCCCCGCGATCGTGAGCGCCAGATAGCGACGCCGCGTGGCGAGCGTGTGCAGCGCCCCCGAGAGCCCGAGTGAGCGGTCCGGCGCGGCGGTGAATTGCTCCTCGAGAATCGCGAAGAGATCCGGCCCGAGGACATGCAGGCCAAAGAAGCAGAGGTAAAATCCCGCGCGTTGCCCCGGCACGATCAGGTGTTGCTCCGCGACGGTGGGCGTCGGCTTTTCGAGCACCGTGTCGATTTGGTAAAGCGGACGCTCGCTGCCGATCAGCCGCCCACCGATGGCGCCGTACGAGGTGAGCTGGCTTTCCCGCGTGGGCTGCACCGCTGAGACCGAGGCATTTTCCGCCGTCGCCACATCGATGAGCTGCCGGGCGCAGCTCGTGGTCCCGTTCGCCACGTGGAGGTGATCGCCGACCAAGTGGAGAAACGGATCGCCGCCGATAAATTCGCGCCCGCACAAAATCGCATGCCCGTAGCCGCGCGCGCTGGGTTGCGGGATGAAGCGCACGCGCGAGCGCAGCGATCCGCACGCTTCCGCGTAGGCCGCTTCATCGCCGGGGCACACGATCACGCAAAATTCCTCGATGCCCGCGCCCGCGGCTTCCTCGAGCACGATCTGCAGCGCCGACTTCGTCTCGCCGCGTTGATCGATGAGCGTTTGGAGGGGGAGGTTGCGTTGGCGAGGATTGGCGGCGGTGACGAGAGCTTTGCGGATGGGCATGGGCTGGGGGTGACGGACAGACAGGCGAGTTGCAGCGGAGGGGAAGTCAGTCGCGCCGCTCCGGCGGGGCAATCCGATTTACAACCCTTGCGTAACGACCGCCGCGATTGACGGCGCGAGCTTTTGTAGTATCTACTGACCCTCCATGCCGAAACCAACCTCCCAGCCGAAACGCCCCGCCCGCTCCTCGCGTGGAGCGACTCCGCGCCTCTTGGTGGGAACTGTTTACATTACGCGGCAGGTGCACTTCAACTCCGCCCATCGCCTCGTGAATCCGGAAAAGGGCCGCAAGTGGAACGAGGAGAAGTTCGGCCCGTGCAACAATCCGCACTGGCACGGTCACAACTACGTGCTGGAAGTGACGGTCAAGGGTGTGCCCGACGTCGATACGGGCTACGTCATGGATCTGAGCGCGCTGAAGGATGTGCTGAACCTCGCGGTCGCGAATAAGTGCGACCATCGCAATCTCAACACCGACGTGGATTTCCTCCGCGGCATCAACCCCTCGACGGAAAATCTCGTGCTCGCCTTCTGGGCGCAGATCGAGCCGCACATTCCGGCGCCGGCCCGCCTCCACTGCGTGCGTCTCTATGAGACCCCGCGCAATTTCGCCGAGTTCTTCGGGCCCGATGCGGCCCCCTAACTATCGACTTTGATCATCTTGGCTCGGCGCGGTTGTTATCGTCACCAACCGCCCCGGCCTTCTGCACCCGCTAAAAACGACATGAAGAAGAAACCGATGTACCTCCACGAGACGGCTGGCCGCGTGCCGCCGCTCGTCAATCGCCGCTTCGATGCGGGGTTCAAATCCGATCCCGCCTATCGCGCGTCGCTCCCCGATATGATGGAGGCCGTCAACGCCGCCGAAGGCGCGCGCGTCCCGATCCAGCAGGTCGGCTGCGCGAATTTCCGGCTCCCGCTCAAGTTTCGCGCCGCCGATGGGAAGACCCACACGCTCGAGACCAGCGTGACGGGCACCGTGTCGCTCCAAGCCGGGCTCAAGGGCATCAACATGGGTCGCATCATGCGCTCGTTCTACGAGCACGGTGACGACATCTTCACCTTCGATGTCCTCCGCCGCCTGCTGCTGAAATACCAGCGGAAGATCGATACGTTTAACGCCCGCATCCGCCTCTCCTTTTCTTATCCGATGCTGCAGCCGAGCCTCCGCAGCGGGCTCTCGGGGTGGCAATATTATCGCGTCGCCTTCGAGGCCACGATGGACCGCGTCGGGAAATTCCGCCGCGTGATCGAGTTTGATTTCGTGTACTCGTCCACTTGCCCGTGCAGCGCGGAACTCGCCGAGCACGCCCGCCAGACGCGCGGCGTCTACGCCACGCCCCACGCGCAGCGGTCCAAGGCCCGCGTGCGCATCGAACTCGCGCCCGGCCGCAATGTGACCATCGAGGACATCCAGCGCCACTGCGCCAACGCCCTCAAAACCGAGACGCAGGTCATGGTGAAGCGCGAAGACGAGCAGGCCTTTGCCGAGCTCAACGGCGCCAACATCAAGTTCGTCGAAGACGCCGCCCGCCTCCTCTACCGCGAACTCGCCGCCGACAAACGCATCGCCGATTTCGAAGTCGCCTGCTCGCACTTGGAGTCGCTGCATTCGCACGACGCCGTGAGCGTGATCTGCAAAGGCGTCCAAGGCGGCTTCACCGCCGACTTCGTCGATTTCGGGTCACTCGTTTGCTAAGAAATTATTTGCCGCGGATGGCGCTGATGATCGCGGATGGATCGATCCGATATGATTCACGAAGATCTCAGTGGTAAGATCATCGGTGCCGCCATGGCAGTACACAATGAGCTAGGTCCCGGGTTGGATGAAAAACTCTACGAGCGAGCGTTGGTAATCGAACTCCGAAAGCGCGGCCATCAGGTAGCTCAACAGCCGAGCTATCCCGTGCACTATTCGGGAGAACTTATCGGCACGCTTGTGCCTGATACGGTCGTAGACGGATTGGTTATTGCCGACACCAAAGTGGTCGAGGCATTCAGCGACACCCATGTGCGGCAGATGATCGGATATCTTGCGATCACGAAGCTGAAACTGGCCCTCCTGCTGAATTTCAAGCACGGCAAACTTCAATGGAAACGAGTGGTCCGGGAAAATCCCTAGGCTATCACAAGGGCTGGGCAAACTTGTCTTTCAGCGCGACCCTCGGCATATCACCCGTTGATTGCTCTAGATATCCATCATGAATCATCCGCGCCTATCTGCGCCATCCGCGGCAAAAAATAAACCCGTCGTTCTCATCACTGGCGCCTCGCAAGGCATCGGCGCCGCTATCGCCACGGTCTTTGCCAAGGAAGTGAAAGGCGTGCGGCTCGCGCTCGTGGCGCGGAATGAGAAGAACCTCGCGACCGTGAAGAAGGCATGCGCGAAGCTCGGTGCGACCGCCGAGACCTTTGTCTGCGACGTGAGCGACGAAGCCTCCGTGGCCCTCATGGCCGGTGCCGTGTGGAAGAAATTTTCCGGGGTCGATGTGCTGGTGAACAATGCCGGCGTGTTCGCGGGCGCGCCGTTTGCCGAAACGAAGGTCGCGGAATTCGACCGCATCGTGGCCGCCAATCTTCGCAGCGCGTTTCTCGTGTCGCGGGTTTTCCTCCCGGCGATGCTCCAGCGCAAAAAGGGCGACGTCTTTTTCATGAGCTCCATCGCCGGTCTCGACGCCTATCCGAACGGCGCGGCTTACTGCGCGGCGAAGTTTGGCGTCACCGGCCTGGCCAAAGTCCTCCGCGCCGAGACCAAGGGCACCGGCGTGCGCGTCTGCTGCGTGCATCCCGGCGCGACCTGGTCTCCGTCATGGAGCCAGAGCGGCGTGCCCGAGGAGCGTATCATGCCGGCGGACGATATCGCGCGGGCCTTTCTCGATGTCTGGCGTTTGTCGCGCCGCACCGTCGTCGAGGAGATCGTACTCCGACCCGAGCAGGGCGACGTGTAAGGCGCGGTTGCGCCTTTGTATCCAAAAAGTGGAGAGCTGATCGTGTGCTTTGCCCGACGCGGCAAAATTCGGTCGTGCGTTTTGAGCGAAAGCTCCCCGCGCCACGCGATTGCAACTATCGCTTAGTCGTTGGTTTAAAGCAAAATGCGGATTCTGAAAAACGCTTGGCACAACGCCCGCTTTATCGGCACCCATGAAGTTCAGCCAAGCGATGGGATTTCTTACGCTGGGTGCCGCGATGCTGGCACTGCCACAGGTCGCCCCCAGCCTCTGCCCCCGCAACGGCTTTGACGGCACGAGCGGTCGTGAACTGTGGCTCTATTTAATGGGCTGCTTGCAGTCTGGCTTGGGGATCGTCGTCCTCACCCGCAGCGCGATCTTTTCTACGATCAATACCATTCGTTCGCTGCCCGGCACGATGGCCGATATTTGGGATCACGTGCCGACCGGTGTTGATGGCAACCTAACGAAACTGGATGAAGCACTTCCTCGCAACGGCAAGGTCGTGACCGTCGATTTTGCGGCCAAGCCGGTGTTTCAGCAAAGCCGGGCTGCTTGATGTGGCTCCTGTTTGGAAGTGTATCTATATTTTAGATACGAGTGCCAGCACGGACGCGCGAATGGATAGGCTGTAGGTGCCGAGTCGGAGCCTGGCCCTTCAAACCTCGGCCTGCGGTGATTTTTTAGCGATTCGCGCCGTAAAAAAGCGACGGATGTAGAGGAGGTAAAGTCCGGCGAAAATCACGCCAAGCAATGACAGCCAGAGCAGCCCGTTGGCTTGAAGGACCGGCAGGGCTGCCATCAGTTTGATTTGGCTTTCTGGTATACCCGCGAGTCGGTAGAATGTGGTGAAGTCTACCAGCGCAAAAGTCGCTGCCGTGGAAATGCCCAACACCGTTTGGCTCACAAAATAGACGTTCCAGGCGCGCAATTGGAGATGATAGAATCCCCACGCTCCGTAGAATAAAAGTGCGCTGACTGCGACCCACGCGATGTGGGCCAGCGCCCCGGTGATGATAAAGCCCGCCACGGGAAAAGCTCCGGTCAATTGCGTAAAGGGCAGGTACAGCCCAGTGACCGCGCAGAGAATACATTGGGCGAGCACAGGCATCGGGCAGCGATCCGTCCAAGGTTCGATCGGGTCGCGCGTTTCGCAGGTCCGTTTCACATGCCGACTGCGGTAGAAAAGCACTAAGGCGCTTGGTATGGCGATATACATGACAAAGCTGAGTAGCAGGATGAAAAATTTGACAAACGTTACTATACCGGGAGGCGTCGTACCTCCGCTGGTTTGTGAGCGCAGAACTTCTCCCATATCGCCCAGCATGAGCAGGATGATTAGAAAGCCCTGAGTCCCGCAAACCAACCCGATCCACCCTAGGCATAATAAAAGGGTTCTCGCCCAGCGACGCGCTTGAATGGAGCCGATGCCCAGCCAAATTAGACCGATGGCCATAAGCGCCCAAATCAAAATCGTCTGCGTGATCGGGGGTGGATCGACCGCCTGACCGTTTTGCATGAACCGCCCCGAGGATCGGTTTACGATCGTCACCGGGACGGCGAGCGCACATAGTGCACCCAGGGCGATTTCAAAAGTTCCAAAGACGAGCAGCCCGGTGCTGCGATCTTTGAAATCAGGGGTAACTGGGGGCGGATCGGACGGTGTTGGGGTATCCACAGTCGAAAGCGGGTGGTTGGAGACTTCCGACTAAAGCAGCGCGCCCTGCTCGCCGCCGAGCGGTTTGAGCCCGACGGCCGCGTAGCCCTTGGGCGTGAGAATCCGGCCCTGCGCCGTGCGCTGGAGATAGCCTTCTTGGATTAGAAACGGCTCGTGCACCTCCTCAAGCGTCTCGGCTTCCTCGCCGACGGCGACCGCGATCGTCGTGATGCCCACGGGGCGGCCGCCGTAGTTTTCGGCCATCACGCGGAGCATGCGCTTGTCCATTTCATCGAGGCCGGCGGCGTCGATCTCAAGCAGTTCGAGTGCGGCAGCGGCGACGGGTTGCGTGATCTTGCCCTTGGCGCGCTCCTGCGCGTAGTCGCGGACGAAATTGATCAGGTTGTTGGCCACGCGCGGAGTGCCGCGCGCTCGCGTGGCGATCTCCGATGCGCCGCCGGTATCGATGGCGACGTTGAGCAGGCCGCAGCTACGCTGGATGATGCCCTCCAGCGTGGCGTGATCGTAGTAGTCGAGCCGCGTCTGGAGCGTGAAGCGCGAGCGAAGCGGTGCGGTGAGCAGGCCGCTGCGCGTGGTCGCGCCGACGAGCGTGAAGCGCGGGATGGAAAGCCGCACGCTGCGCGCGTTGGGCCCCTGGTCGATCATGATATCGAGCCGAAAATCCTCCATCGCCGAGTACAGGTACTCCTCGACGGTCTTCGGGATGCGGTGGATCTCGTCGATAAAGAGGATATCGCCCTCCTCGAGATTGGTGAGCAGCCCCGCGAGGTCGCCGGCCTTTTCGATCACCGGCCCCGAGGTCACGCGCACGGCCTTGCCGAGCTCATTGCCGAGGATGAAGGCGAGGGTGGTCTTGCCGAGGCCCGGCGGACCCGAAAGCAAAATGTGATTCAGCGCCTCGCCGCGCTTCTTCGCGGCGCCCACCATGATCTGCAATCGCTCGACCGTTTTCGCCTGCCCGGTGAAATCCGAAAACGACAAAGGCCGCAGCGCCGCCTCCGCCGGCGAAACCGGCGAGGAGAGCGTGCTGGAAATATAGCCAAGGCCTTTGGGAGCGGAGTCGGGAGCGGGCATGGTCACACATCAACGGTTCCGCGGGCGGAATGCCAGATTGTCATGATCTCGACCAAGTTTCGCTCCGGCTGGATTTCGTACACAATCCGATAAGGAGGAAAAATGAGCTCACGGACATTTACTTTCTTTAACTCGGGTACGACGCGCCCCTTGCGTGGGAATGAACCGCAGGTTTCTGCATGATCGATCAGCGCCAGGCAAAATCGCTCCGCCACCATCGGGCTCGATGCGGAGATATACTCCGCGATGCTCCGCAGGTCGGCCAGCGCGCGAGGCGACCAAGTTACTTTTGAAACCACGACTTCGCCTGCCGTTTTACTTCGTCGTGAGGGATACCCTCGCCGCGACTCAGCTGCGCCTGTGCTTCGTCGATCGCAGCTAGAAAACGCGTACGCTCTTCACCTTGCAGTTCTGGCAACTCCGCTGCGGTCGCGGGCTTCCCGGTACGAGCGTCCACGCGTGATTTCTCGATGCTCAGCACCAGCCTCAGATGATCGGACACGAATTCCCAATTCGCATCCTCGGGCATGCTTTGCACCTCGGCGACGATTTCGGCCAGAGCTAGCTCTTTGCGAGACATGGGAAAATCGTATCTTAGATGGCCGCGCTCGCAAGCCGTCACTTCCACTCCAACTCCGCGCCGAGTGATCGTAAATTCTCCACGAAGCGCGGATGCGCGCGCTTGATGATCTCGGCATTGCGGACCACAGAGCGGCCGGGGATCGACGCGGCGACCATCGCGAGCGCGACGGCGGCGCGGATGATGTACGGCGAGTCGACCACCGCCGGGCGCAGCGGGCGGTTGCCAAAGACGATGATGCGGTGCGGGTCGCTCACCATCACGTGCGCGCCAAACTTCGCGAGCTCCGGCATCCACGAAAAACCGTTTTCGTAAACCTTGTTCCAAAAATGGATCGTGCCCGTGGAGCGCACGCTGAGCGCGATGACCAGTGGCAGGAGGTCGACCGAGAAGTAGGGCCACGGCGCGGCTTCGATCTTCGGCAGCAAGTTGGCCGTAAACGGAGCCTCGATCACCAGCTTCTGATTGCGGCGCACGGTCGCGACATCGCCGTCGTGCTCGACCACGACGCCGAGCTTGGCAAAGGCCCGCGTGATCAGATCGAAGTGGTGGGGGAGCGACTTCTTCACCGTCACTTCGCCGCCCGTGATCGCGCCCAGCGCGAGAAAGGTCACGATCTCGTGGTAGTCGCTGTTGATCGTGATCGTCGCGCCGTGGAGCTTTTTCACGCCGGTGATCTCGAGCATCGAGGTGCCAAGGCCCTTGATCTTCGCCCCCATGGCGACGAGCGCGGCGCAGAGATCCTGCACGTGCGGCTCGCTGGCGGCATTGACGAGGGTCGACTTGCCCTTGGCGAGCGCCGCGGCCATCGCGAAGTTTTCCGTCACCGTGACCGACATGTAGTCGAGCCAGTGGCGTGCGCCGGTGAACCCGTCGGGCAGCGCGATCACGAGGGTGTCGCCATCGTTGATCACGGCGCCGAGCGCGCGGAGGATTTCGAGGTGCGGGTCGATCTCACGCACGCCGAGGGAGCAACCCTTGGTATTCGCTTGGATGCTGATCTGCTTCAGCCGGTGGAGCAGGGCAGGGTAGAGGAGTACCGTCGAGCGCATGTCCTGCGGCAGCTCGTGGTTCACGAGATTGCTGCGAAACGTCGAGTGATCGACGCGCATCAGGCCGGTGTCGCGATTCCACTCGATCTTCGAGCCCTGGCTGCGGAAAAAGGTGACGAGCTTGTCGAGGTCGGTGATGTCGGGGACGTTCTTCAACGTCACCGGCTCATCGGTGAGCAGCGTCGCGCAGAAGATGGGCAGCACGGAGTTCTTGTTGCCGGAGGGCGTGATGACGCCGCTGAGGGGCTTGCCGCCGTTGACGATGAGATCGGCCATGAAGCGAAGGGAGAGGTAAGCGGAAAAATGTCGAGAGCCGGAGCGGTCGTGTGAATAAAAAAGGCGTCCGTTTAAAAAACGGACGCCTTGGAAATGCGCGCGGTGCGGCGCGGGGCGCAAGATTTTACGCGAGGTCGCGTCAATCAGATCGCGCCGCCGCCCTGCTGGCCCTCGGGGCGCGGACCGCGTTCATCGCGACCGCCGCCTTGTCCACCTTGGCCACCTTCGCCGCGGTAGCGACCACGGCCGCCCCGACGACGACGACGACCGCCGCCACCACCGGGACCGCCCTCGGCGCCATCGCCACCGTGCGAGTGCCCCTCGCCATGTGAGTGGCCGTGACCATGACCGCCGCCGTGGGAATGGCCGCCATGCGAGTGGCCGCCTTCGCGTGGCTGACCGTCGCGCGGGCCGCGGTTTTCACCGCGGTAGCCGCCGCGATCGCGTCCGCGACCGCCGCCGCCCCGATGGCGATCGCCACCCTGGTCGCCGTCGCGACGCGGCTCGCGGTCACCCGTGGCGGGCGCGGGCGCCTCAGCCGGCTTGCCGCCGCCAAAGAGGCCCTTGAGCCAGCCGAAGAAGCCGCCGGACTTTTTCTCTTCCGGCGCTGCTTGGGGCGCGCGGTTTTCGGAGCGCTCCTGGCGTCCTTGATAAGGTTGATTGGTGCGCGGCTCGAACTTCCGATCTTCCCGGCGCGGTTCACGCGGCTCGCGGGGAGTGAAGGGCTTCTGCTCGCGACCCTCGGCGGAGCGCGGTTCGCGCGGTCCGTCGCTGCGCGGCTCGCGCGGACCATCGCTGCGGGGCTCACGTGGCTGGAAATCACCACGCGGTTCGCGCGGACCACCGCGATTGTCGCCCGCAGCCTCATTGCGACGGCTGCGATCGGTGCGGAAGGTCGGGCGCTCATCGCGCCGCGGCTCGCCACCGGCCGGAGTGGATTCCCAACTGACGGCGGTGCGCTTCTCACCCTGCGGGGGCAGGATATTGAGTTCGGCCTTGGGGGCCGGCTCGCTCGGCGCGGGCGCCGGAGCGAGATCGACGACGGGTCGGCTGACCTGAGGCGCGGGAGCGACGGGGGCAGCGGCCACCGGCGCACTGGCGACCGGAGCTTCAGCCACCGGAGCCGGAGCGGCGACCGGGGCGGGAGTGGGGGCGGGAGCGGCCTGCGGCGCAGGCTCGTTGATGACTGGCATGGGTACCGAGGTCTCACCGGTGAACGGGTTTACATACTCGCTCTTCGAGGTGATGACCTCGAGAGAGCTGGGCTTGTAACCGCTGGGGGCGGACGCGCTGGCGGCGGAAGCCGCGGGGGCGCTGGGTCGTTTGCCACGAGCGAGGCCGGAGCCTCGGGTGGAGCCGAACGAGCCGAACGGCTGAGTCGCGGCGGGGGCCGGTGCGGCACCGCTCGCCGCCGGGGCGGGAGCAGGGGCCGGGGCCGAGGCGCCGGACTGATCTGTATCTGACATGTGCTTTGTTTTGTGCTGGGCGCTCATCCCATAAGTGGGGAGCAGCCGGTTTTGGTGGGCGCACGCGGAACGCGTTGATATGCGCTCGACGCCTGCATGAAACTTAACTTTCACCCCGGCAGCCCGCAGGGGCAACTGCAAATATAGGTACATTTCCCCTTATGACCAGCCCTCCGACCCCTGCTGCTCACGACCGATAACTCCATGCCCCATCGCGTGCTTGCCAACCCCCCGCACCCCCGCGCACCGTCGCCCCATGGATAAACTCGAGGAAATCTTCCGCATGCAAGACGCCTTGAATCAACGCATCGGCGTCTCCCTCCCGCCTCCCACCGATGAGGAAAAGGCCAAGTGGATCCTCAACTACACCCGCGCCATGCAGCAGGAAACGGCCGAACTGATCGACTCCGTGCCGTGGAAATGGTGGGCCAAGTACCAGAAGTTCGACGAGCAGAACGCCAAGGTCGAAGTCGTCGACCTCTTCCACTTTCTCGTCTCCCTCGCCCAGACCCTCGGCATGACCGCCGACGACGTCTACCAAGCCTACCTCAAGAAAAACGCCGTCAACCACCAGCGCCAGGACAGCGGCTACGTCAAAAAAGACGAAGCCGACTCGAAGCATATCTGAGCAAGTGACATCGGCTTCCAGCCGATGAGTCGGCCAAACTGAGAGCGCAACCGCCGCCGGTTGCATTTCTCATTGTTGAGCGGCACCAACCGGAAAGTCGTTCGCGCGCCTATCGGCGCATTTCGACTCTCCATCGCCCTACGATTTTTTTGCGCCTTCTTGTGGCCTAAAAAATCGGTGAGCCTAGTTAAGTTCAGCGCGACACCACAAACGCCGCGGTCACATCGACCGCGGTCTCGCCCTGCTCCACCACGCGGGCGCGCAGCTTCAGCTTGGCTTTCCCGTAGCGATCGAGGGCATCCTTAAATTCCGCGATCGCCGCCTGAGCGGGCCGCTCGCAAATCGCGCGCAGATCACCGATCACCGGGCGGCGATAGGCCGCGCGGCTCTCTTTCACGACGATGCTCCACTCCGCTTTATCGGCGCCCTTTTCGTTCTTCATCAGCTCCCATACGACACCGTAGCCGGCGAGCGTGGCGAGGGAAACGAGGCTGCCGCCAAACGCCGTGTTGAGCGAGTTTTTGTTCTGCTCTTTTGGCGCGGTCAGGGTCAGCGAGCGATCATCGCTCACCTCGACGCCGACGCCCATCGCTTTCGCAAGCGGGATCATCTCGTGGAGGAAAAGCTCCAATGCGGGGACCTTGACCGATTTCATTCGCGGTGGACGTTGGAGTCTTTTTATCGGCGCGTCAAAGCCTCAGCCTAAGTACTTTATGCGGTTTCGCCATCGCTCTGCGATTTGACGTCCGGCCGGGTCCGCGCTCATTCCTCCCTCATGATCACCGTCGGTAAACGATTGGATACCAACTTCAAACTCAAGGTCGTCGCCGCCGGCGCCACCCGCGAAATCCCCTTCGCCGACCTCCTCACGCGGCGCACCATCGTGTCGGTCTACATGAAAAACAACACCGACAGTTGCGACAAACAGGTCGAGAGCCTTGCCGCCCACGCCGCCGAATTCGAGGCCGCCGGCTACAATGTCGTCGCCCTCAGCCGCGACACCGCCGGCTCCCACCTTCGCTACGCCGCCAAGAAAAACATCCCCTTTACCCTGGCCAGCGATCCCAAGGACCTCTTCGCCCAAGCCAGCGATTCCATCATCGAAAAATCCATGTACGGCCGCACCTTCCTCGGCCCCACCCGCGCCGCCTACGTGCTCGACCGCGACGCCACCGTCCTTGGAATTATCCAAAAAGTGGATACCGCCGACCACGCGGCGCAAGTGCGCGCCCTGCTCGCGACGCTGTGAGAGTTTTGTCTGGTCGCCGCGAGCGTGAGCAAGTGGTCCGGTGTGATGGCGCAGTTGTGCGGTTCGCCGTACCCGCGAGCGCCAGCGAGTGGACGGGATGAAGGTCGCGACTGCTCTCCACCCGCGACCCTCGCGATTAATCCCCATCTTCCCGTTTGCCGTGGTGATCGCGCAACCATCGTTGCGAGTCGCTCATTTTCCCTCAACCTCCCGCCATGCTCGAACCCCCACGCCGGCGCCGCCGGTCGATTCTCCTCATCGCGATCGCCGCGTTGATCGGATTCGAAGTCTGGATGGCGCGGTGGCCGAATAAGTGGCCGTCCAACTCTGAGCTAACGCCTTCGCCTCCTATCGCTGAGGCCCGCGCACAAAAATACCCTGCCGAGGTCGCTGCAGACACCGCCCTTTCCCCCCCGGCCACCCCTCCACCGAAGGCCACCGCTGCCGCCACTGCCACCGCCGTCCCTTTACCCCGCGCTCGCGCCCTCTTCACCTCCCTCACGCCTCCTCCCGCCGAAATCGCCGCCCTCAACCGCGCGCTTCCGGCCCCCGCCGTACCCTCCGACGTCCACTACGTCCGCACCGACACCGCCCTCATCCTCGGCAAAAGCTCCCCCTTCTGGCGCCCGCCAGGCGAGGGCCGCGTGGCGCTCCCGTTGCCCGATGGCACGGCGCTCACCGTCGTGATCGACCGCAGCGACATGCTCGGGGCTGATCGCTTCACCAGTATCGGCCACCTTGAGGGTCGCCCCGAAAGCCGCGCCGTCTTCGCTTGGTCCGGCGGATTTCTGCATGCCACCGTCGACGATGCCGAACTCGGTAGTCACGTCCTCCGCATCGCGTCCGCCGAGCTCTCGCAATTCTACCGGGTCGACCCCGCCCTCGTCCCGCCCTGTGGCGGCGAGCGCCATCCGGTTATCGACGGCACCGTGCTCGCCGCTGCCGCAATCCGCCAAGCCGCCCGGGCCCGCACTTCGTCAGCGTCACCTCCCGGCAACCTCTCGCTCACCACGCCGCTCCGCCTTAACACCGAATCGCTCTCCACTCCTGCGACGCCTGCCGCGACCTTGGCCGAAAATCCCCAAGCCGTCGAAGTCCACGTGATGCTCGCCGTGACCCAAGACGTGCTCACGACGCTCCGGGGCGCCGAGCGCACCGCCGCGCTGCAGAGCGCGTTCGATGCCGTCATCGCCCGCACCAACACCGATCTCGCGGCCAGCCAAGTCTCCGCCCGCATCAAGCTCGTGCGCGTCGCCGAGACCACGTACGACGAATCCAGGAGTGCCAACAACAAGGTCCAAGACGACGCCCTCACCGCCCTCCAGCGCGACGACGATGGCCGCATGGATGAGCTCCACGCGCTCCGCGATCAGAGCGGCGCCGACATTGTGTGTCTGGTGCTCAATCGCACGGATCTCTCCAGCAGCGGCCTTGCCTACGTGATGGATACCCCCGGCGACACCACTAATGCGCTCTTCGCCTTCTCCGTCGTCCAGTACGCCTTCATCGCTGGCTCCACTGTCGTCTCGCACGAGCTGGGCCACTCCTTTGGCTGCGCCCACGACCGCGAAAATGCCGTCACGCCCGGTGCCTACTCCTACAGCTACGGCTATCGTTTCTTCGGCGCCGATGGCGTGCGCTACCGCGACATCATGGCATACCCGCCCGGCGTGCAGCTCGGCTACTTTTCCAATCCTCGCGTCACCGCACCGCTCCCGGTTGGCGTGCCGGTCGGCATCGAGGCCGGTCGTATCGGGGAATCGGATACTGCGCGCACGATTGAGCAGGCCGCCTTTGAAGTTTCGACTTACCGTTTGCAAACGCAGCGGCCCGCGTCTGCCGGCACCCTGATCAATGTCGCTACGCTCGCCACTGTCGCCCCCGGCGAGCGTTCGGTCATCGCTGGGTTTGTGATCGGTCCCGGTGCGCCGCGCGAGATGTTGCTCCGCGCGGTCGGCCCTGGGCTTGCCGCCTTTGGGCTGCGTGATGCGCTGCCGAATCCGGTGCTGGAGGTTTACGATGCCCGGGGCCTCCTCGCGCAAAATACAGGGTGGTCCGCCTCCGCCAATTCCGCGCTCATCGCCGCCCGGGGCAGCCAGGTCGGGGCGTTTGCCCTCGCCGCTGGCAGCGGCGATTCCGCCGTGTTGCAATCGTTTGCCCCCGGTTCGTACACGGCCGCCGTGCGCAGTGCGGGGCCGACCGGCACGGTGCTCGTCGAGGCCTATGATGCCACAGCCGGTAATCCCGCCAACCGGGCCATCGAGGTCGCCACCCGCGCCTACGCCGATCACGTCGGCCATCCGCTGGTCGCCGGCTTTTTCATTCGGGGCGACCCCGGCAGCACCAAACGCATCCTCATTCGCGCGCTCGGCCCCTCGCTTGCCCGCGCGCCCTATTCCATCGCCAATGCCATGAACGACCCCCGCATGGAAATCTACAACGCCGCCGGTGCCCTCGTCCTCCGCGGCGACGACTGGAGCACCGGGGCGAGCCCGAGCGACGATTTCGCGCCCACCGTGCGCTGGTACAACGAGCAGCAAATCGCCGCCACCGGCCTCGCTCCGCCCAACCGCCGCGAGCCCTGCCTCCTCGCGGACCTCCCGCCCGGTAGCTACACCGTCACGGTCGTCCCTTTTGAACTCCTTCCCGACGAGCCCGCCCAACCCGGCCAGGCCCTCGTCGAAGTTTACGAAATCCCGCAGCCCTAGGAAGCGCCCTCTGCCTCAGTCCTCCCATCCGTTTACGGGAGCAAACCGGGGTAACTGAGAGCAATCCATCAACGGGCACCGACTCAGCCCAGTGAATAGTAACCTGCGTAAAGGGTCCAAGCTGCCACCCGAGCGCCGCGCTCCGTATCCAATTCTCCGTTACCACCGTTTCCTCCTGTAAAAATCCGATCCGGTTCCGTGTGTTCGGTGTGTTCCGTGGGCAAATTTCCGGTCTGCTGTCTTCACGCTTCGCGGTGACGCCGCGCCTGCTGACGCACTTTTGATTTGCGCGCCGCGTTTTTCACGCGACGTTTCCCGGGTCTGGCGCGAACAAGATCGCGACCGGACACCACAACTCAAACTCATCCGTCCCTCGGACCCCGAGGCTTCATCGCCATGCGAAAAGCACTTTTGTCCACTCCCGCCTCCCGGCAGGTTTTCCGTTGTTCGGAAACCGCGGAGGCGCCGTGAAGAGCATCACCGATTTCGCCCGCGCCAAGCGCGAGCTTCATACCATCGTCATGGTGGCCGCGTACGATGCGCTCATGGCGCGACTCGTCGCTGGCACCGAGGCCGATGCCATTCTCGTGGGTGATAGTGTCGCGATGGTCGTCCACGGCCATCCGTCCACGGTCCACGCCACGCTCGAAATGATGTGCGCGCATGTCGCCGCCGTGCGCCGTGGCGCGCCCGACATCTTCGTCGTCGCCGATCTACCGTTTCTCAGCGTGCGCCGCGGTCGCACCATCGCCACCGAGGCGGCCGGAGCGCTCATGCAAGCCGGCGCCAGCGCCGTGAAACTCGAAGGCGTCACTGGCCATGAAGACGTCATCCCTCATCTTATCGGCAGCGGCATACCGGTGATGGGCCACCTCGGCCTCACGCCGCAATCCGTCAACCAGCTCGGCGGCTACCGCGTGCAGGGCCGCGCGCCCGCGGAAGCCGAGCGCCTTCGCCTCGAGACGGAGCGTCTGGAAGAACTCGGCGCGTTTTCCGTCGTGCTCGAGTGCGTGCCGGAATCGCTCGCGACCTCGATCACCGAGGAGCGCTCCATTCCGACGATTGGTATCGGCGCGGGCGCCGGCACCTCCGGTCAGGTCCTCGTGCTCTCCGATCTGCTCGGGCTCGACCCCGGGTTTCAACCGCGTTTCGTGCGGCGCTACGCCGAGGGCCACGCGCTCGTCCGCGATGCGGTTAATCGTTTCGCGCGCGATGTGCGCACCGCGCAGTTTCCCGCGCGCGAGGAGGTGCTCGCATGAGCCAGCTCTGCACCGATCTCGCCGCGTGGCGTGAGTTGCGCTCTTCGTCGGCGTGGACGGGCCGTACGATCGGCTTCGTTCCCACGATGGGCGCGCTTCACGCCGGCCACGCCGCGCTGCTCGCTCGGGCCCGCGAGGAAAACGACCTCGTCGTCCTCAGCATCTTCGTCAACCCCGCGCAGTTCAACGACCCCGCCGACCTCCTCAAGTACCCGCGCACGCTCGAGGCCGATCTCGCGCTCGCGCGCCCCTACGCCGACGCCGTGCTCGCCCCAAACGCCGAGGCGCTTTACCCCGACGCGTATCGCTACCGCGTCACCGAGACGACCCTCAGCATGCAGCTCGAGGGGGCGCATCGCCCCGGGCATTTCGATGGCGTGCTCACCGTCGTGCTCAAGCTCCTCAACCTCGTGCAGGCGCGCCGCGCCTATTTCGGCGAGAAGGACTGGCAGCAGCTCCAACTCGTGCGCGGCATGGTCGAGGCGCTGATGCTGCCCGTGGAAATCGTCCCATGCGCCACGGTCCGCGATGCCGACGGCCTCGCGCTCAGCTCGCGCAATCGCCGCCTGTCCCCGCTCGCGCGCTCGCGCGCCGAGGCTTTCCCGCAAATACTCCGTACCGCGCCTACGGCCTCCGCGGCCGTCGCGGCGCTCCGCGGCAAAGGCTTCGACGTCGACTACGTCGAGGATCGCGACGGCATCCGACTCGGCGCGATCCGCGTCGAGGGCGTGCGTCTCATCGACAATGTCCGGCTCTAATATCCTCTTCGTCCTCTCCGGTTCCATCGCGTGCTACAAGGCCTGTGATGCCATCTCGCGCCTCGTGCAGCGCGGCCACCGCGTACGCGCCGTGGTGACCGAAGCCGCCCTGCGCTTCGTCGGCGCAGCGACGCTCGAGGGGCTCACCGGCGAAAAAGTCGCCGTCGATCTTTTCACCGCTGGCACCGCGCTTGATCACATCAACCTCACGCGCTGGGCCGATATTGTCGTCGTCTGCCCGGCCACCGCGAATCTCCTCAACCGCGCCGCTGCCGGCCTCGGCGAAGATCTCGTCGGCACGCTCCTGCTCGCGCACGATTGGAAAAAGCCGCTGCTGTTCGCGCCCGCCATGAATCCCCTGATGTGGTCGCATCCCTCGACCACGGCCTCGGTGCAAAAACTAAAAAGCTGGGGCGCTCGTTTTATCGCCGCCGGCAGCGGCCGCACCGCCTGCGGCGAAGTGGGGGAGGGGCGCCTCGCCGAACCGCCGGAAATCGTCGCCGCCATCGAATCGGCCCTTGCGCGTCCCACGCAGCGCCTGCGCGTGCTCATCACCGGTGGTGGCACCGCCGAGCCCATCGATGGCGTCCGCGTCCTGTCCAATACCTCCACCGGCGCGACTGCCGCGCTCATCGCGGATCACTTTGCGCGAGCCGGCCATGCCGTCACTTTACTCCGTGCGCAATCGGCTCTGCCCGCCGGCCCCGGCATCCGTGAATTTGTTTTTACGAGCGTCGGAGATCTCGACCAAGACCTCACGACTTTGCTCAGTGGCGAGGACTTTGATGTCGTGCTGCATGCCGCCGCCGTCAGCGACTTCGCGGTCGATGCGGTCGTGATCGATGGGATCGCGCGTACCCCCAGCCAAGCCAAGATCGGCTCCGATACCGCGCCTATGCTCCGCCTGCGCCGCACACCGAAGCTCGTCGATACGCTCCGCTCGCGCAGCCGTAATCCCGACGTGCGCATCGTCGCTTTCAAGCTCACGCGCGGCGCGACGCCCGACGAGGCCCGCATCGCCGTCGAAAAACTCTTCGCCCACAGCGGCGTCGACTGGGTGGTGCACAACGATGTCGCTAACCGCGAAGCCGAGTCGGGCACCTTCCCCGCCGAGATCTGGGCGGCCGACGCCACCGATCCCCTCTATTGCGCCGACCGCGCCGCGCTCGCCGCGAGCCTAGAGAAAATGCTCACGTCGGCCCGGCCCCTGCTGGCCAAGTGATTTATGCTGCTCTGTCTCGACATCGGAAATTCCCAGATTCACGGCGGCGTCTTCGAGGGCGACACGCTCCGCTGCCAGTTCCGCAAGACTACGCATCCCCTCGGCTCCTCCGATGAACTCGGGGTGTTCTTCTCCGCCGTGCTGCGCGAAAACGGCGTCGACCCCAAGGCCGTCAATCGCACCGCCATCTGCACCGTCGTGCCGCAGGCGCTGTATTCGGTGCGCGCCGCCTGCATCAAGTATTTCCACTGCGAGCCTTTCGTGCTGCAGGCCGGCGTGAAGACCGGCCTCAAGGTCCGCTACCGCAATCCCCACGAGGTCGGAGCCGACCGCATCGCCGGCTCCATCGCCGCCGTGCAACGCCGTCCCGCCACGCCGCTCATCGTCGTCGATTGCGGCACGGCGACGACGTTCGACGTCGTAACGGCCGAGTCCGATTACCTCGGCGGCGCGATTCTGCCCGGCATCGGCATCTCCGTCGAGACGCTCGCCGGCCGCACCGCGAAGCTCCCCACCGTCGAGATCACGCGCCCCGCCGCCGCGCTCGGGCGCTCGACGATCGAGAGCATTCAGGCTGGCGTTTACCATGGTCACGTCGGTGCGATCCGCCAGCTCCTCGCCGAACTCACGCGCGAAGTTTTCCCGGCCCAGCGCCCCACCGTCATCGGCACCGGCGGCTTCGCTCGTCTCCTCGAAACGGAAAAACTCTTCGACGAGATCGTCCCCGAGTTGGTGCTCCTCGGCCTCAAACACTCCGAGCAGCTTAATCGCGAGGACTAGGCCCATTGAGGTAGGAGCCTGCTTGCAGGCGATGGGTTAGGGTATTTGTAGTCACCTGATAACCCATCGCCTGCAAGCAGACTCCTACTCAATCAATCTGCGCTCATCCGCGCCATCCGCGGCAAAATCAAACCGCCGCCGTCTCGGCAAACTGTCCCACCCGCGCGTCCCACTGCGGCACATCGTGTCTCACTGCGGCTTCGCGCCGCTGGATTTTCAGAGGCAACTGACTTAGTTGGATGTGGCGCGCGAACTGCGAAGTGTTCGGTATCATGGATTTCAATAAACTCACCCAAATGTCGCGTCAGGCGGTTACGGACGCGCAGGCGATTGCCCGTCGCCTTAATCATAACGAGGTGGACACGTGGCACCTGCTGTCCGCCTTGATCGCAGCGGAGAACGGCATCGTGCCGGGTCTCCTTGAGAAAATGTCGATTACCCCCGGCGCCATGCAACTCGCCGTGGAGCGTGAACTCGAACGCCTGCCCAAGGTCACCGGCAGCGTCGACACGTCGAAAGTTTACGTCACGCAATCCGTCAATGACGCGCTCACTCGCGCCGAGGAAGAGGCCAAGTCGCTCAAGGACGATTTCATTTCCGTCGAGCACTTGCTGCTCGGTCTCATGGACGTCGGTAAGCCGGAGGCGCTGAAGAAACTCTTCAAGAGTTTCAACCTCGACCGCGCGGGCGTGCTCAAGGTGCTGAAGGAAATCCGTGGCTCGCAGCGCGTCACCACCGACAATCCCGAGGCGACCTATGCCGCCCTCGAGAAGTACGGCCTCGACCTCGTCGCGCAGGCGCGCAAGGGCAAGATGGACCCCGTGATCGGCCGCGACGAAGAGATTCGCCGCACCATCCGCATCCTCTCCCGCAAGACGAAGAATAATCCCGTCCTCATCGGCGAGCCCGGCGTCGGCAAGACCGCCATCGTCGAGGGCCTCGCGCAGCGTATTCTGCGCGGCGACGTGCCCGAGGGCCTCAAGGACAAGACGATCTTTTCCCTGGATATGGGCGCGCTCGTCGCGGGCGCGAAGTATCGCGGCGAATTCGAAGAGCGCCTCAAGGCCGTGCTCTCCGAGGTCAAGCAGAGCGATGGCCGCATCATTCTCTTCATCGACGAGCTCCACACCATCGTTGGCGCCGGCAAATCCGAAGGCGCGATGGACGCGGGTAATCTCCTCAAGCCCATGCTCGCGCGCGGTGAGCTGCACTGTATCGGTGCGACCACGCTCGACGAGTACCGCCAGCACATCGAAAAAGACGCCGCGCTCGAGCGTCGCTTTCAGCCCGTCGTCGTTGATCAGCCGTCCGTCGAGGATGCGCTGTCGATTTTGCGCGGCATCAAGGAGCGCTTTGAACTGCACCACGGCGTGCGCATCCAGGACAACGCGCTCGTGAGCGCCGTCACACTTTCGAATCGTTACATCACGGATCGCTTCCTCCCCGACAAGGCCATTGATCTCATGGACGAGGCCTGCGCGATGGTGCGCACCGAGATGGACTCCATGCCGCAGGAACTCGATGAGCTGACTCGGCGAGTGCTCCGCCTCGAGATCGAGGAGACCGCCCTCGCCAAGGAAAAGGACGAGGCCAGCGCCCGCCGTCTCGACGCTCTCCGCAAGGAACTCGCCGAGGCCCGCGAGCAGGCCAAGGGCATCAAGCTCCATTGGGAGAAGGAAAAAGCGTCCGTCCAAAAGACGCGCACGCTGCGTGAGACCATCGAGGCCGCGCGCCTCGAGATGGAAAAGGCCGAGCGCGCTTACGATCTCAACAAGGTCGCCGAGCTGCGCCACGGCAAGATTCCGCAAATGGAGGAAGAGCTGAAGCGCCTCGAAGCCAAGGGCCGCCAGCAGACCACGCTCTTTAAGGAGGAGGTCTCGGAGGAAGAAATCGCCGAGGTCGTTTCCAAGTGGAGCGGCGTGCCCGTCACGCGCCTCGTCGAGGGCGAAAAGGAAAAACTCCTCCGCCTCGAAGAGGTCCTGCACGAGCGCGTCATCGGCCAGGACGAAGCGGTCACGCTCGTCACCGAGGCGATCCTCCGCGCCCGTAGCGGCATCAAGGATCCGCGCCGTCCCGTCGGCAGTTTCCTCTTCCTCGGCCCCACCGGCGTCGGCAAAACCGAACTCGCCAAGACCCTCGCCGAAACGCTCTTCGACACCGAGGCGGCGATGGTGCGCCTCGACATGTCGGAATACATGGAGAAGCACAGCACCGCGCGTCTCATCGGCGCGCCTCCGGGCTATGTCGGCTACGACGAAGGTGGGCAGCTCACCGAGGCCGTCCGCCGCAAGCCCTACGCGGTGATCCTCTTCGACGAAATCGAGAAGGCGCACCCGGATGTCTTCAATGTCCTGCTGCAAGTCCTCGACGACGGTCGCCTCACCGACTCGCAGGGTCGCATGGTGGATTTCAAGAACACGGTCATCATCATGACATCGAACATCGGCTCGCGCCACTTGCTCGAAGGCGTGACGGGCGAATCCATTCCCGAGGCCGTGCGCGAGAGCGTGATGTCCGACCTGCGGAAAGCGTTCCGCCCGGAATTCCTCAACCGCGTGGACGAGACGATCCTCTTCAAACCGCTCACGCTCGACGAGATCACGAAGATCGTCGACCTGCTCGTCGCCGACCTGAACAAGCGCCTGGCCGACCGCCGCGTGAGCGTGAAGCTCGACAAGAAGGCGCACGAATGGGCCGCCGAGAAGGGCTACGATCCCGTCTTCGGTGCTCGTCCGCTGAAGCGGTTCTTGCAGCGCAATATCGAGACCAAGTTGGCCCGCGCGCTCCTCACCGGCGAGGTGCAGGAGGGCTCCACGCTGACCTTTACCGTACGCGGCGGTGAGCTGGCTTTCGAGCAGGCGCGCTCCCTGGTGTCCTCCTAAACCTAAGACCGATTTCGTTCGGTTCGCGGACGAGTCGTTGGGCCGTCGCATCGCCTCGCGGTGCGGCGGCTACTTTTTTTTTGCCCGGTGGCCCGCGAGGTTTCGGCGCGCGGAGCGCCGTCTTGCCATCAAGCCGTCCGCTACCGGATAGTGGGGCGGTGAATTTAGGTGAACAACTCTGCCTCGCGTGCGGGATGTGCTGCGACGGCACGCTCTTCGACCTCGTTAAACTCGAGCCAAGCGACGATGCGCGGAAGCTGAAGGCGCTCGGGCTGCCGATTACGGTTTCGCGCGGCAAGGCCCCCATCGCCCGCTTTCCTCAACCCTGCGCGGCCTTGGGGAAAGACTGCGCGTGCCGGCTCTACGCGGATCGGCCTTGGCAATGCCGGGTGTTCGAATGCGGGGTGTTCAAGGATGCGAAAGCGGGACGCATCGCCGTCCGGGCCGCCCAGCGGGTGGTCAAACAGGCGCGGCAACGCGCGGACAAAGCGCGGCGGTTGCTGCGCGAGCTTGGCGACACGGAGGAGCACCGGGCCTTAAACGAACGCTTCCACCGCATGTCGGAGCGTTTGGAAGCCGGGAGCTCTGATCCGATCGCGAATGCCAAGTTCGCCGATCTGAGCTTGGTCATGCACCACCTCAAACTGCAGGCGCTGAATAAATTCTACACCAAGACCGCGGCCCACGAGTGAGCTGGGTCTGTTTCCCTAGGAGTTTCGGTGGGCTGGGCGCGGGGTTTTTACTCGCACAATGGGGCATCGAGGCTTCACTCTGGCCTCACCCCATTGCCCCTCGGAGTTAGCAGTTAGAAAGAAGTCTTGGTGTCCTCGTTACTGGCGCGATGTGGCGAACGTCTTCCCCCTCTCCCCCCATAACTCGTGAGCATGACTACCATGAACCGGCGCCGTTTCATCCTCAATTCGTTGGGTGCTTCCCTCGCGCTGCCCGCCCTGCCTTCGCTGCTCGCGAGCGCCGTGGGAGGTAATTCTGCCATTCAGATGGCCAAGGGCGCGGGCATCGGCGCGCGGCGCTTCGTCGCGATTGGCAATCTGCTGGGCTACCAGACGAAGAGCTTGTTTCCCGAAACCACGGGCTCGGCCTACGAGCAAACGACGCTGCTCAAGCCGCTGTGGGATGTGCGCAAGAATCTGACCGTCTATCGCGGCCTCGACCACGGCATCAAGGGCGGGCACTTCGCGGTGCATTCCTTTTTGACGGGCGTCCTCAACTCCGAGGCCCAAAGCCGGCCCAACGGCAATGTCAGCATCGATCAGTTCATGGCCGATGAGATCGGTTACCAGACACGTTTCCCCTCCCTGACGGTGGGCTCGGAAGGTGGCATTCACGGCGGCTGCCAGATCGCCTGGACCAAGGCCGGGGTGCGCGTGCCGCCCATCACGGGCCCGGCCGAGTTGTTTGACCGACTCTTTGTCAGCGATTCGCCCGAGCGTCAGGCGCGCCGCAACCAGGAGAACAAGTTGCAGAACTCCATTCTCGATAGCGGCTTGGCCGATGCGAACCGCCTCTCCAAGCTGGTCAACCGCGAGGACAAGGAGAAGCTCGACGAGTACTTTACCTCCGTGCGCGACGTCGAGAAGCGCCTCGAACTGCGTCAGCGCTGGACGAGCCTGCCGAAGCCGGCGGCGCCGTTCGAGCGGCCGACCAATAAGAATCGCGTTAAGGATTTGCCGATGCTCTACGAGCTGATGGCGCTGGCGCTCCAGACCGATTCCACGCGCATCGCCACCCTGGAAGTCGGCGGGGATTTCCTCCCGCAGGACCTCGGCATCAACAAGGCCTACCACAATCTCTCGCACCACGGTAACGACGAGGCCGTGATCAAGGATCTCATCACGCTCGAGACCTACCAGATCGACGAGTTCGGTAAGTTCGTGAACCGCCTTTCGAAGATGAATGACGGCGACCGCACGCTGCTCGATTCGACCACGGTGCTCTTCGGCAGCGGCATCGGCGATGCCAATACGCACAAGAATAACGATCTCCCGATCATCCTCGCCGGCGGCGGCTATCGCCACGGTGAGTTTAAGAAGCTGCCGGCGACGGGCTCAAACAAGGTGCCGCTCTGCAATCTCTACGTCGACATCGCACAGCGCATGGGCGTGGAGAAGGATGCGTTTGGCAATAGCACGGGCCGCTTCGGCCTCGCCTAAAGTGGGCTCCGCAGAATTTCGCTCGCCGTTGCGCGCTCGGGTTTTGAGCAGGGTCACGCTGGGCTTTGCGCTGCTCGCGACCTGCGCGCAAGCCGCGGAGGTGCCCGGCCAGAAAGTGTTGTCCCATTTCATGGACAAGTACTGCCTCAAGTGTCACGACACCGAGACGCAGAAGGGAGACCGTGAATTCGAGAGTTTTAAGTTTCCGCTCGGCACCCCGGCCGACCTGATCGCGGCCAAGGATATTGTCGATCAGATCACGCTGCGGGAAATGCCGCCGAAGAAGGCGAAAGTGTTTCCGACCGACGACGAACGCCTTGCCGTCCTCCGCGTGCTGCGGACGCAAATCGCGTCCACGCGCGGGAAGATCGAGAGCACCACGGCGCGCACGGTGATGCGGCGCCTGTCCAATCGCGAATACGAGAACACCATCGCGACGCTCTTTGGGCGCCGGGTGGACACCCTCGGCCTGACGGCGGATTTCCCGAAGGAGAAGGCGAGCGAGCACCTCGATACCATCGGCAAGTCGCTGGTCACCTCCGGCTTCCTGCTCGACCAGTATTTCCAATCCGCCAACCGCCTGATCGAGACCCGCCTGGGCCGGCCCGAAACGCCGCCGCAGGCGTGGGACTTCAAGGGCCACTTCGTCCAATACGAGGAACTACAGGGGCCGCACAAGGCGGCTTTCGACTTCCGGTACCTCTGCCTTTACGAGCAGCCCAATACCGATACGCGCCAGGGTGGCTACGGGCATATCGAGGATTTCCTGAAGGGCGTGCCGGTCTCCGGCCTCTACGACATTGAGGTCGAGGCGCAGGCGCTGCACCGCAACACGCACTACGACGCCTCGATCTTCGGCATCGATTTTTCCGAGCCCTTTATCCTCGGCGTTGTCCCCGGCGACGCGAAGAAGAACCACATCCACTATCCGCAGGCGATCGAGCCCCTCCTTGGGCAATCCACCGTGCCGGACGACAAACCGACATGGCTCAAGTTTCGCGTGTGGCTCGAGGCTGGGCAGACCCCGCGCTTCATCTTCCCCAACGGCCCGTACGAATCGCGCGCCTCCGTCCTCGAGGTCAACAAGCGCTATAAAAACGAATTCGACGCCAAGTATGCCAACGCCGGCGTGAGCCGCACCCACCTCATCGTCGAGGGCGGTGATCTGCCGCACATCCGCATCAGCGAGATCAAGATCAACGGCCCACTCCCCGAGCCCGGCGGGAGCTTGGAAGAGATCGCGGTCTTCGGGGAGAAAGGCTTTCAGGCCGACAAGGCCCTCGATCAACTCTACGCTTTCGGCGCGCGGGCGTACCGGCGTCCACTGGTGGCGGCTGACCGCGCGAGCATTCGCAAAGTGTACGAACTGCGCCTCGGCGAAAAAGCCACGCCGCGTCAGGCCGCCCTCGATACGTTGAAGATGATCCTCTGCTCGCCCTCGTTTCTCTACTTCAGCGAGATCACCGACGAGAAAGCTGCCAAGCTCGGCCCCTACGATCTGGCCACGCGCCTATCGTACGCTCTTTGGGGAGCGCCGCCCGATAAGGAACTGCTCGCCGTGGCTGCCTCCGGGAAGCTCACGACGCCGGCGGAACTCAAAAAACAAATTCTCCGCCTCCTCAGCGACGACCGCGTCGGGGGCTTTGTGAACAGCTTTCTCGATGGCTGGCTGAATCTGCGCGACCTCGGCAGCCAGCCGCCCCCGCGTGAGACGATGCGCGTGTACTACGCGGAAAATCTTCCCGAGGCCATGAAGACGGAAGTGCGCCTCTTCTTCTGGAATCTGCTCAAGGAAAACGGCTCGGTGCAGCAGTTCCTCGAGTCTGACTACACCTACGCCGACAAGCGGCTCGCGAAGCTCTACAATCTCCCGGAGCAAAAAACGCTCCGCATCGCCGACGGCTTCCAGCGGGTCAATCTCGCCGGCAACCGCCAGCGCGGCGGCCTCCTCGGCATGGCGGGCGTTCTCACGGTCAGCGCCAATGGCGTCGAAACTTCGCCGGTGACGCGCGGCGTGTGGGTCTCGGAAAATATCCTCGGCGTGAAGCCACCGCCGCCGCCGGATGTCGTCCCGGCCATCGAGGCCGACGTGAGCGGCGCCACCACCATCCGCGAGCGCCTCGCCAAACATCGCGCCGACAAGACCTGCGCGGAATGCCACACGAAGATCGATCCCCTCGGCTTCAGCCTGGAGACCTTTGACCCCATCGGCCGCTGGCGCGACACCTACGCCAAGCCCAAGAACAGCAAACTGCCCGCCCCCAAGGTCGATCCCAGCGGCGAATTCAGCTCCGGCCAGACCTACGCCGACTTCCACGATTTCAAAAGCGTCCTCACCACGAGCCGGCGCGACGTCTTCACCCGCCACCTCATCAGCGAAGTTCTCAGCTACGCCTCCGGCCGGCACATGGAGCCTGTCGACGACTTCGTGATCGAGGAGATCTTCCAAACCGTCGAGAAAGACGACTACGGCCTGCGCACGCTCATCGTCGAAGCCCTCGCGAGTGAGATTTTCCGGTCGCGGTGATTCGAGGTAGGGCGGCTTATCTTTAAGCCGCCGCGCCTTCGTGTTTACGAACATCCTCAGCGGCGCGTTAAGGATAACGCGCCCTACCTCCACGTATCAGTTCTTCCACGACACCACGCCCACGCCCTTCTCGTACGTGACGTTCGTCCCGTACGACTCCGACATTTTGTTGAGGCGTTCGACGATGGAGCGGCCGACGGTTTCCGAGGCGGGGTAGGGGCGGCCGCGGTCGGGGCGGGGTTGCTTGAAGCCGAGCTCGAGTGGGTACACGCGGATCGACTTGATATTGCGCGCGGCATCGAAGATCGGCTCGGCCATCATGCTCTCCCAAAACGACTGGTTCGCGGGGAAGCTGATGGTATCGTTGCGCGAGCGCTTCGAGTAAAACTCGCTGGGGAGCGCGGTGGGGGGCAGGCCGTTGGAGTCGTAGTTTTCCTGGGGCTGGAACTGCACCAGGTCGTTTTCGAAGATGAAATTGCCGACGCTGTAGAAGATCGGCTTGCGCTTGTAGATCTCGATAGGGCGGATTAGGTGCGGGCCGTGGCCGACCATGAGATCCGCGCCGGCGTCGATCATGGCGTGGGCAAAAGTGACGAGAAATTCTGCCGGCACCTCGCTGCCGCCGGGGCCGGCTTCGTGGCAATGGATCGATACGAGCACCCAGTCGGCCTGCTGCCGGGCGTCGCGCACGGTGGCGATGATGGCGTCGAGGTCGGCCGGCACGGGCTTCGTGTGCACGGCATTGGCCGCGCCCTCCTCGAAGCGCGTCGTGAGAAAGGTCGTCGCGCGCGCGATGGGCGCATCGGCCACGGCCGGATCGGTGGCGGCACTTCCGCCGGCGGTGGCTCCGCCCCGGCCGGCGCGCCCGCCTTCACCCGTGGCGGCGCGGCGACTCAAGCCGGCGAGCGCACTAATCGTGTTATAGGTGGCGGTATCGACCGTGTAAGTCGTCGTGAAGCGCAGCGGGTTTAGCCCCGGCCGACCCGGCATGTCGCTCCGCTGCGGACCGGCGGCGCTCGCGGGTGGAAACGTGGACGAGCACGAGATGAGGGCCACGCGGCCCTTGGGGGTGTCGAGGTAGGCGGGGGCGCGGGCGCGGGCGAGATTTTCGCCGGTGCCGGCAAAGGCCAGGCCTGACTCGCGGAGGTACTTGAGGTTGCTGCGCATGCCCTCGATGCCGAAGTCGAACGTAT
Source organism: Opitutaceae bacterium (assembly GCA_965227745.1). Classification (GTDB taxonomy): domain Bacteria; phylum Verrucomicrobiota; class Verrucomicrobiia; order Opitutales; family Opitutaceae; genus GAS368. The sequence goes on from OZ245769.1 coordinate 5,789,286, forward strand.
GGTTATTGGCCGTCCCGAGCAGGTCGATGCCGAGCCATTTCAGCTCATCGGTCACATACGGCGGCGAGCCCATGTAGGTGCCGCCGCTCAGCGCCTCGCCGGGAAATTCGAAGTGGTGGATCAGCGTCTCGAAATTGGTAAAGGCCGCATCCGCGCTCCGAATGCGCTCCACGAATTCGGTGAAGCCGGGCGCGGAAAAGACGGAGATGCGGCGGTTGATGATCGAGTCGCCCGTGAGGGCGAAACGAAAATCCGGCCCCGCCGGTGCGGCGGGCGTTGGAGCCGCAGGCGGAGTTTGGCCGGATGAAAACGAAACGAGCGGTGCGAGCACCACGGCCGTCGTGACAAAGCGGAGCAACAGCGAGGAGCGCAGGTTTTTCTTCATGGAGGGAGGCAAGTCGAAGCGGACAACCGAGGGTGGAGGCGCGGTTTGGGAGCGTGGGCTTGGTGGGCTATGAGCATCCCACGGGCCACTCCTCACCCCTGATCTTTCGCGCGAGATTGGCGGTGCCCAAGTTAGGGGGTGTTTCGTAGACCGGGCGGCGGGCCGCGATCAAACAAAAGGCCCGCCCTCGTTCTCACGAGGACGGGCCGAAGGGGAGTGCAAACTATAGTCTTCGCTTAAAACTCGAACGAGTTAGTGAGCGTCCACTTGTTGGGTTGCGGGATGCGCGCGCTGGCGACCTGGCCGTTGGGCTGGGTCGTCACGGCGATCAAATCGTCGGACCCGAAGATGTCGCGGACGTTGAGCTGCAGGGTCCACTTGATGCGGTCGTTCAGGATCTTACGGCTGTAGCGGAGCCAGGCGTCGTAGTTGATTTCGTCGCTGCCGTAGTACGGGTGGGCGACATCGTAGACCCAGACGCCGATGGAGTTCTTCTTTACCGGGAAGCCGGTGGCGACCTTGTCCTGCCAGCGGGCCGCGCCGCCGACGCTGAAGCCCTTCATGAAGCCGCCGCGGAAATCGTAGTTGTTAACGAAGTTGAAGCGCCAGCGACGGAGTTCTTGGACGGGCGAGCCGTCGGCGGCGACGGCGTTGAGGTAGGGCACGTACATGTTGTTGATCGCGAGCACGCCGAGCTGGTTGGTGAAGCCGCCGAAGTACGGGATGTCCTCGAAACCATTCATCTCGCGCGTGTTGGTGGCCTGCTTGCCGTCGCCATCAGACCAGAGCGGGAGATTCTTTTTCACGAACTCCGCGAAGTCGGCGCCGACGTTGGACTTCTTGGCCTCTTGCATCGCGGCGTTGAACGACATGCGCCAGCTCGGTGTTGGGTTGAAAGTGCCTTCGAACTCCCAGCCCTCGGATACGGTGTCGGCGACATTGCCGACATTCGGCGGGCGCGTCGCGCTCCAGGTGCCGCCATTGGGCGCCTGCTGGAAATTCCACGTCTTGGCCAACTCGGGGTCGACGGGGCGCAGCCACTCGGCGGCGGTGCGCTGGGTGAACCACAGGTTGCGCGCGGTCGTCTCGGCGGCGGTGAGGGTGGGGTTCACATTGTTGGCCTGCGCCGGATCGGTGAGGCTCGCGCGCGGCTGGAGGTAGCGCGAGTCGCCGGGGGTGAAGCCAAACCACTTGTTGATCAGGTTTTCATTCACCTGGGAGCCACGGAGGCCGTTCATGGCGCGGACGACATCGTTGCCGGGCCAGAAGGTATTGTAGAACGTCGCGGAGTCGTTCGACTGGGTGGTGCGGTAGCGGTTGACGCGCAACGTGAACTTGCGGTCGAGCGCGGAGATCGTGACGCCGATGTCCTTGGTCTTGCCGGCGGGCGGGGCGAAGGGCCGGCCGTACACGTCGGCGATGGTGGCGTTGGGCCGGAAGTTTTTCGAGACGTTGTACGAGATGCTGAAGTCGGAGCCGCGCGGGAGCAGGCGCTTCACCCTCTCCGGGGCGTGCAGCACGCCGCTCCAGCTCAAGGTGCGATCCTTGGCATAGATCGAGGGGGTGGAGGGCAGCGTCCACGCGGGGTCGTAGGGATTCGTCTCGCCGGTGAGCGACGCGAGCCGCGCGGGGCCGGCGTCGCGGAGATCGAACTCATCCTCGCGCCAGCCGACGAGGCCGACGAGTTTTTCGCTGAAGAGGTAACCCTGCCAGACGAGCGACTTGCTCTTGGTCTTGTTGGAATTCTTCGAAGCGCCCGAGTAGAGCTTGCTGATGTCGCGCTCGCTGGCGCTCAGCGTATTGACCGTGGCGCGGACGAATTGGTTGATGCGCGAATCGAAGAGCAGGGCCGTCCCCGAGGCCTGAGGTGTGTGCACGGCAGTGATACCGGAGATATTGGCATTGGCCGCGGAAGTGGCGGAAGCGAGGGACGGCCCGAGGTAGTGGATCGCGGCGTAACCGGGATAGGAAGTCGTGTTGGGATTGTTAGCGTAAGCATTCAGGTCGAGGCTGTACGAGTAGCCGTTGATGCTGCGGTTGAACGTGTCGGCGGTCTGGTCGGTGTAGGAGCCGGTAAAGACGTGCTTGCCGAGGTGGCGCAGCCAGCCGTCTTTTTTCCTCAGGTCGAGCGTGCCGTAGACGGTGGCGCGGGCGGCCTCGCGCTTCGTATCCACAAAGTTGTTACCGATCGAATCCGAGGCGACATAGGGACGACCGAAATTTCCGTTGGGCGTGCCGTCGACGAGCTTCGAGTTCATATCGACAAAGATCGTGTAGGCATCGAAGCCGAACATGCCGAAATTCTCGCGGTTGAAAGTCTGCCGGTCGTAGGCGAGCTCGAAGCCCACGAGGTCGCGGAAGAACGTCTGGCGGAACGTCGCATTGAGCGCGCGGAAATCGCCCTGCTCGCGCTTGTTGGGGCCGTCGAGGAGCTGATCGTAGAAATTGAAAATCGAGGGATCGCGCAGCTCCTGATAACGCCAGAGTCCCCGGTAGGCCTCGCCCGCGGGGGCGTATTGCCGGTTGAGGAAGAAGAGCGGGTTGTTGCCCTGCGCGGTGTACGCGCCGATGGCGTACCACTGGGTATTGGGCACGCCGCCCTGCTTGATCATGAAGGCGGGCGCGCCGTTGCCGCCCTGCTGGCCGCTCGCCGGATCGGTGAAGACCGCGCCGACCTGGCCAAACCAGCGCCCGGTATTGCCGAGCTGGGCATTGAGGAGGGCATTGCTCGTCGTGACCGCCGGGGTGGTGGGATCGAGCGCGACGCGATTTAGGACGTTGAACCACGCGGTGATGCCGTCCTGCGGCGGGGTGGGGCGGGGGCGGTTGGAGTCTTGGGTGCCCGCCTCGTAGCTGACTTGGAATTGGGTGAGGCCGGTCTTGATGACGTTGGGCTCCCACTTCATCGAGGCGAAGAGCCGGCGCTCTTGTTCAAATGCGGGCTCCTGCCGGTAGTTTTCCTTTTTGTTGAGCGCCACGATGCGCACGCCGAGCGCACCCGGAATGATGGCCTGATTGACGTCGAGCACCTCACGATGCGAATCGAAGCGCCCCCACGTTTGATCGTATTTGAACGAGGTCTTTCGGAGATTTGCGACTTTGAGCTGGTTATTAATGATACCGGCGGGACTGCCCAGGCCGAAAAGGATGGCATTCGCACCGCGCGAAATATCGATGCGCTCCGTATTATAGGAATCGGCGGGAATGTTGGTGAGGAAGAAGTCGCGCGTCAGGTCGGCGCCGGAGAGGCCGCGCACGCGCGTCGACTGGCTGGGGCTCTGGAGCTGGGCTTCGGCGCTGGAGAAACCGTTGCCCGTGGAGACGCCGGAGAAGTTGCCCTCGAAGCCGCCGAACTCCGTGTTGGTGGTATAGATGAGGAGGTCGCGGAGATTAGTGGAGCCGGTGTCCACCATGAACTGCGACGTTACCACCGAGATGGCCGCCCCGACGTCGCGCAAATCAGTGCGGAGGCGCGTGCCGGCGAGGGTGCTGGTGGCCGCGTAGCCGTGATCCTCGTTTTCGACGACGACGAAGGGCGAGAGCTTAACCGCTTCTTCGGTGGGCGGGGTGAGGGGAGTGCTGATCGCGGGCGTGGTTTGGGCGGAAGCGAGCGGTCCGAAAACCGCGAGGCTGGCAGTAATGGCTAGCGAGTTGCAATACAATGGGCGTGCGTGCGAAGCGGCACGCACGATGCGGGGTAGCAGTGGCATCGGGCGGGAGTAGGGGTTAAGTTGAGCGGGACGCGCTAAGGCTCAACGACTTGGCGCGCGCGGCAAGCACGCTTTTAGGGCTGTGTTAAAATTCGTGAACAGCCCCTCTATAATATAGCCGTGCGGGAAACCGGCCGCGTAATCGGGGAGTAATTGCTTTCAGGATAAATGCCGAGGCTTTGGTCGCGGCAGCGGCTGATTTCCCGGTCCGCTAGCTCGTCGTACGGATGGGTTTCGTCTCCCGCTCATCCCCACCCGATGCCGCTCGTCAAAGATTAGTGTAACTTTTCCGCCGGTCCCGTGTTGTAGCATCGTGCCCGCCGACTCTTCCGCTTCCGCTATCCGCCCGACCGCCGCCGCTTCGCGCCCTGTCGCGTTGTCGTCGCGTTTCATCGCAAAGGCGTTTCCGGCCCGGTCGCGTGCGGCGTACTCTCCTCTCGTTCGTAGTTATCAGTTGTGTTGTGTGGCCGGCTCGTTGTGGGGCCGGCCACATTTTTTTGGGGCGAGAGAGACACGCGCTGCTTGCCTAAGCCGCTGAGATTCTTTCCCCTCCTCCCTTACTGTCCTCGCTTCGATCAACCCATGAACTCTGACTCCGCTGTGTCCAAATCCACGCCCGCCGGCGCGGCCCCCCGCAAGAAATCTTCCGCCAAATGGATCGTCTTGATCGTGGTGGTGGTACTGGTCGTCGTGAGTGTAGGCGTGTACTTCAAAAAGAAGAGTGCCGGTGCCGCCACGGTCGTCAGCGTCGAGAAATCGGTCACCAAGACCATCGTCCAGATCGTCTCGGCCACCGGCAAGGTGCAGCCTGAAGTCGAGGTGAAGATCGCCCCGGAAGTCTCGGGCGAAATCGTCCAGCTCCCATTCCGCGAGGGCGCCGAGGTCAAGAAGGGTGACCTGCTCCTCAGCATCAAGCCCGACGTCTACCGCGCTCAAGTCGAGCAACAGGAAGCCAGCGTCGTCGCCGCCAAGACCGGCGTGGTGCAGGCCAAGGCCCAACTCCTCAAAGCCAAGGATGATCTCAAGCGCGCCGAAGACCTGTATAAGAAGACCCTGATGTCGGACTCCGAAATCCTCGCGTCCCGCACAGCCGTCGATGTCGCGCAGGCTAATTTCGACAGCGCCGAGGCCACCGTCCGTCGCGCCGAGGGCGCCCTTAACCAGATGAAGGATCAGTTGACCAAGGCGGTCATCTATTCGCCCATCGACGGCAAGGTCAGCTCCCTTTCCACCGAACTCGGCGAGCGCGTGGCCGGCACGGGCTCCTACGGTGGTGCCGAAGTGATGCGCGTGGCCGACCTCGCCAACATGGAAGTCCGCGTCAACATCAACGAAAACGACATCGTCAACGTGAAGGTCGGCGACAAAGCGAAGGTCGCCATCGATGCCTACCCGAATCGCAAGTTCGAGGCCGTGGTGAAGGAAATCGGTTCCGCCGCCAAGGTCACTGGCCAAAACACGCAGGACGAGGTCACCAACTTCCTCGTGAAGATCCGCATCCTCGACAAGGACGTCGCCCTCCGCCCCGGCATGAGCGCCAACGCCGAAGTCGAAACCAAAACGGTCGAGAACGTTATCGCGGTTCCGATCCAGAGCGTCACCGTTCGCGCCAAGGAAAATAACAAGACCGTCGAGCAGGTCGCCAAGGACCGCGAGAAAGCCGCCAACGAAACCAAGGGCCAGGGCTCGGCTGCCGCCGTCAATGACAAGCAGCAAAAGCAGGCCGACAAGAGCGACCGCGACAACCTCCAGCGCGTGGTCTTCGTCAAGGAGGGCGACGTCGTGAAGCAGGTCAAAGTCGAGACCGGCATCCAAGACACCACTCACATCGAAATTAAGTCGGGTCTCAAGGGCGGCGAAGAAGTCGTTAGCGGCAGCTTCGGCGTCATCACCCGTACCCTCAAGGACGGCATGGCGGTGCAAATCGACAAGAGCAAGAAGGGCCCCGGCGGTCCTGGTGGCCCCAGCCCCGAAAAGAAGTAATTCGTCCGCGTCTCGCGACGTCTCCACCCGCACACCTCCCCCATGCACGCTCCTTCTCCCGCCGCCCTCGGCCCCCGCACCGTTCGCCCGCATGGTCCCCTCGTGATCGAGATCGAGGGTGTGACCAAGCTCTATAAAATGGGCTCTGAGATCATCCAGGCTTTGCGCGGCGTGAATCTCAAGATTCACCGCAACGAGTACCTCGCGATCATGGGTCCGTCCGGCAGCGGAAAATCCACGCTCATGAACATGCTTGGCTGTCTCGATACGCCCACCTCGGGTCGCTATGAGTTCAGCCGCAAGAATGTCGCGACGATGATCGACGACGAACTCGCCGAGATTCGTAACAAGGAGATCGGTTTCGTCTTCCAGACGTTCAACCTCCTCCCGCGCTCCAATGCCCTGCACAACGTCGAGCTCCCGCTCATTTACGCCGGCATCGGTCGCACCCAGCGTCTGGAGATGGCCCGCAAGGCCCTCGAGAACGTGCAACTAGGCCACCGCATGGACCACAAGCCCAACGAGCTTTCCGGTGGTCAGCGCCAGCGCGTCGCCATCGCCCGCGCGCTCGTGAACGATCCCTCCATCATCTTGGCCGACGAGCCCACGGGTAACCTCGACTCCAAGACCGGCGAGGAAATCATGGCCCTCTTTGAAACGCTCTACAATCAGGGCAATACGATCATCGTGGTCACCCACGAAGAAGACATCGCCCGCCACGCCCGCCGCATCGTCCGCCTGCGCGACGGCCTGATCGAGAGTGACGCCCCGGTCGAATAAACAATGAATCGCGAAATGGGCATAGCCGGGATCATTTGGCGGGCTTCCCTCTGGATGATCGTCGCCGGACTGGCGATCCTCGGGATTTTTTATTGGACCAGTCTCTGGCCCCTTATGATGCCCGTGGGACGGGCCTTGGCCTTGGGCCCGATCATTCCTGCCATCCTCTGCGGGATCATGGATTATGGCTGGCGGGCATTCTGGCGTGAGGCGCCGGAATCCATCCGGATCTCGTCTGTCCAGATTCGCGCTAACAAGGTGCGCTCGGCCCTGACCGCTTTGGGCGTCATCATCGGCATCGTAGCCGTGACGCTCATGGGCACGGCGATCTTTGGCATCGATGCTGGCGTGGAGAGCAGTCTCGCCGGCTTCGGCGATGATGTCCTCTACGTCACCAAGTGGCCGTGGAAGGATACCAACGACTGGTGGAATTACCGAAACCGCAAAGAAATTAGCCTCGATTACGCCCAGCCGATCAACGACTGGATCGCTGAGCATCCGGACGGCCCAATGAAACTCGCCGTGCCAGCGGCCGACTGGGGAGCAAGCGTGTGGCGAGGAGAGAATCGCGTAAATAACATCCGCATCGTGGGCACCTCGGCCGATCTCGGCCGCATCGTGCGCTCCGATATGAAGGAGGGGCGCTTCTTCACCGACATCGAGAACCGCTCCAGCCGCAACGTCGCCGTGGTGGGCTTCGATATTTCCGACGCCCTGTTTCCGAACGAGTCGCCCTTGGGCAAGACGATCCGCATCCGAAACCAACTTTACGAAGTCGTCGGCGTGGCCGCCCGCCAAGGCAGTTTCCTCGGTCTGTTCAGTTGGGATTCACAGGTGATCCTGCCCCTCGGCGCGTTTGGCCGGTCGTTCCCGCTGCGCTACGCCGATCCCGAAGTCCGCATTCAGGTCGACATCAATCGCCTCGACGAGGCCAAGGATGAGATCCGCGGCGTCATGCGCCGCCTCCGCGGCCTGAGCCCGGAGAAAAAGGACGATTTCGAGATCAACAGCCAGTCGGTGATTCGCGAGCAACTCGACCCGGTGAAAAACGGCATCGCCGTGGGCGGGCTCTTGATCACCGGCCTCGCGCTCTTCGTCGGCGCCATCGGCATCATGAACATCACGTTTGTGAGTGTGAAGGAGCGCACCAAGGAGATCGGCACGCGCAAGGCCCTCGGTGCGCGGCGCCGGACGATTTTGCTGCAGTTCCTGATCGAGGCCGTGAGCATTTGCGTGCTGGGCGGAGTCTTCGGATTGTTGACCGCATGGGGCATCGCGGCCGTCGCAGGCGCGGCCGTGCCGTCGTTTCCCATCGTATTTTCGCCCCTGCTGGTCGTATTCGCGCTCGGGGCCTCCGTCACTGTCGGTATCTTGAGCGGTTTTGTGCCGGCCTACCAGGCCAGCAAATTGGATCCCGTGGTAGCACTGCGCTACGAATAAACTACCATGCCTTTCGCCGAAATCCTCAGTCTCGCCTTTGGCTCGCTCCGGTCGAACAAGCTCCGTTCGGCCCTTACGATTCTCGGCATCACCGTCGGCGTGTTTTCCGTGATTGGCGTGATGACGCTGATCAACGGCATGCGCGGCCAAATCGAGAGCGGCCTGAACGTCCTCGGCGCGAATAGTTTTCAGATCAGCAAATTTCCGGCCATCAGCTTCTCCGACTGGAATCGCTTTCGCAATCGGCGCGACGTCACCTATCCCGTCGCCAATCGCTTCAAGGAGCTGATGGGCGACTCGGCCAAGGTGAACATGCAAATCGGCCGCGGTGGTCAGACCGTGATTTTCCGCGACCGCAAGACGAACCCCAATGTTCGTCTCATGGGCACGGATGAAAACTACGTCACCGCCTTTGCCTTTGATGTTATCGCGGGCCGCAATCTCGGGCCCGATGACGTCGAGTATGGCCGTCCCGTTTGCCTCCTCGGCGCGGATGTGATCACCCGTATTTTCCCCGACGAAGAAGCAATCGGAAAAATGATCCGCATCAACGGCCAGAACTACACCGTGGTCGGCCTGCTCGCGGCCAAGGGCACCTCGTTTGGCGGCAGCCCAGACAATCTCGTCGTCGCGCCCATCTCGCGCTTCCTCGCGATTTACGGGCGGTCCGGTCGCTCCATCAGCCTCAACGTGCAAGCGCTGAGTCAGGCCGCGCTGCCTGAGACGCAGGAAAAGGCCGTCGGCATGATGCGCCTCGTGCGCGGCCTGCATCCGGAGGATGGCAATGACTTCGAAATCTTTTCCAACGAATCTCTCATCGAGGCCTTTAATAAGATCGCCGATGTCGTGGCGATGGGTGCGCTCGCGATCAGCGCCATTGCGCTCCTCGCCTCGGGCGTGGGCGTAATGAATATCATGCTCGTCAGCGTCACGGAGCGCACGAAGGAGATCGGTATCCGCAAGAGCATCGGGGCGAAAAAGCAGAGCATCTTGCTCCAGTTCCTCTCCGAAGCGGTCGTGTTGTCGCTGATCGGTGGACTCACAGGTGTTCTCATTGGCGTAGCCGGCGGCAACCTCGCAGCGGCGATCATGAAAGTCGCAATCAATTTCCCCTGGCTTTGGGCCGGCATCGGCCTCGGCGTCTGCGGCGGCATCGGCGTCACCTTCGGGCTCTATCCCGCTTGGAAAGCCGCGTCCCTCGATCCGATCGAAGCCCTGCGCTACGAGTAAGCAAGAAAGCGTGCTCGTGCCTTAAGGTGGACGGCGACCTCCGTGGCGCCGTCTTTCCGGTTACGCCTACTGGCCCAAGGGTTCATTTCCCGTCCATCGATCGTCGGCCGCGCGGCGTCTTTCCAACGAGGCACCGGTGAAACGGCGTGTACGGGTGTGAGGGCGTTTTGCGCGCTGGTAATTTCCCCCATGGCGCCACTCGCTTGCAGGCTTGTCTAGGGCTTCGGTGGGCCGAACATTTGTGGGATGAGTTCATCGCACGCGTCCGGCGACGCAGCTTTTGGCCTTGGAGGGATGGAAATCAAGCGGCGGCACATCTTGCCCAAAGCCCTCGTTGTCGGCGTAGTGGCCGGTTTGGCGGCGTCCCTCTTTCGGGTCGCGCTCCACTTCATCGAGCATCAGCGCACCGAGTGGCAGGCGCATTTCCACGGGGTGGCGGCCTTCTTGTTTATCGTCAGTCTGAGTGTTGTGGGCGGTGGCGTGGCGGTCTGGCTCGTGCGCCGATTCTATCCCAACGCCGCCGGCAGTGGCATCCCGCACACGAAAGCGGTCGTCCTCGGCGAGAGCACTCTCAATTGGCGGCGGCTGCTGCCGATAAAATTCCTCTCTGGCGCGTGCGGGATAGGCGCCGGTTTCGCGCTCGGTCGCGAGGGGCCCACAATTCAGATCGGCGCCGGCACGGGATTGATGGTGGCTGATTGGTTTCGCGTAAAGCCAGGGGAGGGCGAGCGCAAGGCGCTCATCACCGCCGGGGCGGGCGCGGGCTTGGCCGCCGCGTTTAACGCGCCTCTGGCGGGCGTGATGTTCGTGCTGGAAGAGTTGCACGGAGCATTCACGCCGGTGGTGTTCGTCGCGGCCTTTCTCGCCTCGGTGTCGGCCGATGTGGTGGGGCGACTGATCACGGGTGAGATGCCGGTCTTCCCCCTGCGCGATTTGCCCGCGCCAGGCGTGAGCGGTGTCCCGGTGGCGTTGGTGCTGGGTGTGATCTGCGGGTTTGGCGGCGTGGCGTTTAATCGGAGTTTGCTCAAGTGTCTGGACTGGGCGGACCGCGTGAAGCACTGGCCACCGTTTGTCGTCGGCGGGACGGTCGGTCTGATTGTCGGAACGGCGGGTTGGTTTTTTCCAGGGGTCGGCGGAGCAGGCGCGGTGCATGTCGAGCACGCCCTCATGGGGCAGATCGCCATGCATGGCATCCTTGGCCTGATGGCGCTGCGCTTCGCGCTCACCATGTTCAGCTACAGCTCGGGCGCGGCGGGTGGTGTTTTCGTGCCGCTGCTCGGTCTTGGGGCGCTGGGCGGACTGGCGGTGGGCTGGATTGCGCATGCCGTGTCGCCGGCTTGGGCCCCGCATCCGGAGGCGTTCGCCGTCGTTGGCATGGGTGCGCTGCTGACGGCGATGGCGCGAGTACCTCTGACCAGTGTCGTGCTCTTGATCGAACTCACCGGGCGCTACGATTTCATGCTGCCCCTGCTCGCGGCGTCGCTCGCGGCCTACGGTGTCGCCGAATGGCTGCGCGATGTACCGCTCTATGAAGCGCTGCGCGAACGCGCCAAGCGCCAAGATCCCGCGCCGGCGTCGGTGGCGCCGGCTCCCACGTGAGCTCGCCGCTTATTTTTCTCCTTTGCGCCCACCGAGGAGTTGGGCGAAGTTGATCGGAATGTCTGCCGAGCCCATCCGCTATTTCGACCGCTACAGCCGCACCCTCCAGACGGAGCAGATCTATGGGGAAAAGTGGCTGCGATTCGCCTACGAGAATCCCGTGGGCGCGCTCTTCGTGTGGATGCTGGCGAAGCGCGCGTTCTTTTCGAGCTGGTATGGGTGGAAAATGAACATGGGCGCCAACCAGCCTTCCTTGCTGCCGATTTTTCAGCTCGTCCGCATGTTGCTCGGCGCGGGCGACAGCTCGACGCGCATTTTGCCATTTATTTCGAAGTACAATATCAACGTCGACGAGTTCGCGAAATCGACCTTCGACTTCAAAACCTTCAACGAGTTCTTCTACCGCGCCCTCAAGCCCGAGGCGCGCCCCATCGCTTCGGGGGCGAATGTCGCCGTCTTTCCCGCCGACGGCCGCCACCTTGCTATCCAAAATGTGGATACGTCGCCGGGGTTTTACGTCAAGGGTGCGACCTTTACGCTCGCCGAGCTGTTTGGCGACGCGAGCCTCGTGGCGAAGTTCGCCGGCGGGGCGATGATCATCTCGCGCCTCTGCCCCGTGGACTATCACCGCTTCCACTTCCCCGTGAGCGGCAAGCCCGCCGACTGGACGCTCATCAATGGCTGGCTCTACTCCGTGAGCCCCATCGCGCTCCGCAAAAACGTGAGCTACCTCTTCCAAAACAAGCGCGTGCTCACGCTCATCGAGTCGCCGGAATTTGGCACGGTCGCGATGTTTGAAATCGGCGCGACCAATGTCGGCACCATCATCGAGGGCTTCGTGCCGGGCCGCGCCGTGACCAAGGGCGACGAAAAGGGCATGTTCGCCTTCGGTGGCTCCTGCGTGATCACCGTGTTCCAAAAAGGCCGGATCCGCTTTGATGACGACCTCGTAAAATCCGGCTCCGAGCATATCGAGCTCTATGCCAAGATGGGTGACCACATGGGCGTGGCGCCCTGATTATTTGCCCGTCCTCCCTCCTGCTTCCTCTCTCCGTGGTTAAAAAATCCGCCTCCTTGCTGTTGGTTGCCGCCATCGCCGTCCTCGCCCCGCTGCGCGCGGTCGAGCCGACCCCGTTTCCCTTTGCCGAGGCCACCATCGAGGACCTCCAAGCTCGCATGGCCGCAGGCAAGCTCACGGCACGAGAGCTGACGGCCGCGTATCTCGCGCGCATCGCGGCGGTTGACCGTGACGGCCCCCGCCTGAACGCCGTCATCGAGCTCAATCCCGACGCCCTCGCCATCGCGGAAAAACTCGATGCTGAGCGCAAGGCCGGCAAGGTCCGCGGTCCGCTCCACGGCATCCCCGTTCTCGTCAAAGACAACATCGCCACCGCCGACCGCATGGAGACCACGGCCGGTTCGCTGGCGCTGGTCGGCGCCAAGCCGCCGCGTGACGCGCATGTGGCTGCCCGCCTGCGGGAAGCCGGCGCCGTGATTCTCGGCAAGGCCAACATGAGCGAGTGGGCCTATTTCCGCGGCAATCGCGGGGTGAGCGGCTGGAGCGGGCGTGGAGGGCAGACGCTTAATCCGTACGCGCTCAATCGGAACCCTTCCGGCTCCAGCTCGGGGTCCGCCTCGGCGGTCTCGGCCAATCTTTGTGTCGCCGCCATCGGCACCGAGACCAACGGCTCAATCGTCTCGCCCGCCTCCGCGTGCGGTATCGTCGGGCTCAAGCCCACGGTGGGCCGCGTAAGCCGCGCGGGCATCATTCCCATTTCCGTCACGCAGGATACCGCCGGCCCGATGACGCGCACGGTGCGCGATGCGGCGCTCGTGCTCGCCGCGATCTCCGGTCCCGACGCGCGCGACGAGGCCACCAACGCCAGCCCCCTGGGCGCGGCGGTCGACCTCGCCGCTCCGTTTCGCTCTGGCGCGCTGAAAGGCGCCCGCATCGGCGTGCTGCGCGGCCCCTTTGGGTTTCACCCCCGCATGGAGGCCGTCCTCGACACCTTGGTCGCCGCGCTCCGCGAAGCCGGCGCTGAGGTGGTGGACAACGTTAAAGTCGCCACGCTCTCCCGCTTCGGTGCCGCCGAGGGCGAGGTATTGTCCTACGAGTTCAAGGACGGCGTGAACCGCTACCTCGCCGGCCTCGGCTCCGGCTCGCCGATGAAGTCGCTGGAGGATGTGATCGCCTTCAACCTCGCAAACCGCACCAAGGAACTCGCGCTTTTTGGCCAGGAAGACCTCCTCGCCGCCCAAGCGCGGGGACCGCTCACCGAGCCTGCCTACCTGGAAGCGCGCGAGACGATCCTGCGCCTGACCCGCACCGAGGGCATCGATGCCACGATGGACAGCGGCAAATTCGACGCGCTCGTGATGCTCACGCGCGGACCCGCGCACCTCACCGATCCCATCAATGGCGATAGCTCGAGCGGGGGCAGCGCCAGCCTCGCCGCCGTAGCCGGGTATCCCAGCATTACCGTCCCCGCCGCGACCGTTTTTGGCCTGCCCGTAGGCCTCTCTTTTGTCGGGCGCGCTTGGAGCGAAGGCCGCCTGCTCAACCTCGCGGCCGATTTCGAAACCCATACGAAAGCGCGCACCGAGCCGAAGTTTCTGCCGACGCTGGACGCGAAGTAGGCTGAAGGTGCGCGAAGGAATCGCTTAATTCGCTTAGGGGGCGGGGGAGGTGTTTACGACCCGATTCGCCGCTTGCCTCATCGCGCCCAGAATCGGCAAGCTCTCGCCGTCTTACTCGCCCGCCCGGGTGATGGAATGGCAGACATGCGGGTCTTAGAAGCCCGTGCCGCAAGGCGTGCAGGTTCGAGTCCTGTCCCGGGCACCAATCGGTATCGTAGCGGAGACGACAATCCTCAACTCTACCCCGCTTACGGGACCTCGTAGACTTCAACGATGATTTCGCCGCCGCCGCCGTTGGCGCTTTGTGCGACGGCAGTGTAGGAGCCGGGGGCGAGTGTCAGGAGGACGGCGGCGTCTTTGCTGCCGTTGTCGAGTTTGAAGGCACCGGCATTAGTAAACGCGATCTGGAGCGCCGAAGCCTGCGTAGCGTCGGCCGACCAGTTATCATTCGTAGCCACGACCGTAGAGCCCGAATAAACGGTGAGCATGGGATCGGACATCGTGTTGCCGACGCCGAGCGCGGCGAGGCCGGGACCGACGGCGCGGACGAGGATCGTTTTGTTTTCCTTGCCTGAGATCACGAACCCGGGATTCAGGTTGCCGCCGGCGGGGATGTTTGCCCGCGTCGCCATGTTGACGAGGCGGACTGTCGTGGGAGCGATGTACCCAGCGGCCGTCTGCGGGCCGGCGGAGACGATGGCGTAGGGGATGTTGGAAATAGTGTAGGTCTCCTTTGAGATGGAGAACTTGCTCGCCACGGCGGAGGTCTGCGCGGACCACGTCGCGCGTTTCATCAGCGGCTTGCCACTGATTGCCGTGAGCGCCGCGCTGTCGGGCTTCAAGGTCGTCGTCACATTGATATCCGTCGAGACAAACTGCCCCTGCACGCTGAGGACGCCAAGATCGTAGCTAAACTTGCCATCTCCGGTGGAGGTGAAGCGCTCGGCGCCCGGCAACGCATCCTGCGCATGGGCTAAGCTGCACGCTGCCATCGCCAGAACCGCAACAGGAGGGAAGGAAGACCAAAGTGATTTCATACCACGACCTTTGAGCGCAGGGGCTCACCACGGTTCCGCCTCGGCATGCAGATCGTGCGAAGTGCCACGTGGGCGAAGCCGGAAAAGTTCCCCCTCACGCGAAACCGTTGCGTTTTGCGCGGAGAAGCGCCGGAACTTTTGCGTCGAGAGTGCTCGCGCGCCCGATTCTGCGCCAGTCTATCCGCGGAGATTATCGACCTGCCATGACCTGCCTCAGACTTTTTCCAGCAGCCAATTATAGTACAGTGACATGCCCAGAGGTGGCGCGAAGGGCACATTGAGCGGATTCTTTTTGACGATCCGCAACCCACTCGGCGCAAACGCCTCGCTGATCATCTTCGGCGTGGTGACGTGAATGTCGTCGATGGTGTGGTGCCCGATGCTTTCAAAAAGCGCGGTCATCGTCCGATTCACCGCCGGCATGCCCAACAGGAAAAGCCCGCCCGGCGTCAGCACGCGGTGCACTTCGCGCAGGCCCGTCTGGTATTGATGCAGATGCTCGAAGACCGAAAAGCACACGATGAGGTCGAAGTGCTTTTCTGGATACGGCAGGTCGTAAACGCTGCCCTGCACGAGGGTCGCCTTGCAGTTCCGCGCTTCCAGCATCTCGTTGACCGACTTCGGCTCCGCGTCGAGATCGATCCCGTGCAGTTCCTCCGTGCCCTTGGCCAGCGTGAGCAGCAGACCACCCGAGCCATAACCGACCTCCAAAGCCCGCTTAAAGGGCCGCTCAGGCAAAAGGGAGAGACCGAGATTGATGCGCTTGCGAAACAGCGCGCCGACCCCCGGCCGGCGATAATAGTTGATCGGGTCGGTCGGCCCGTTCTGGCGCACTCCCTCCAAAAGTTCCGGTGTGATCGGTTGCATGGACGGGGGTGGAATCTGTCTGGCCGCACCGGGGGAGCGAGTGCATTTCGCTCAGTAGTTTTACAAACGTTCGTAAAACGTCACGGCGGGGGCTGGACGACGATGGGTTGTGGAAATCCGATGGGCCGCCGGCCGAGCATCCGCAAATTACGCTCATATACCCAATGCAGGTCGGTGTGATTGTAGAAGCGATACCACGCGGTCTTCGCCACCCCGAGCGAGAGTCCGCTGATCGGTCCGAAACAAATCAGCGCATTCCCTGCGATCACCGCCGCCACCACGCCCAGCCGGCAACCGCGCGCCACGCGCCCGCTTGGCTGCAGCTCCTGCCACCACCACGCGATGTAAACGACCAGCGCGGGAAAGAGGGGCTGGTATAAGCGCGAGATCCACGAGCCGCTCAGATTCCACGGTCCGTCGTGCGGCGGCGGTACATTACAAAAAACAAAGAGCGCCATGCCTGCCGCCAGCAGCACCACACAGGCCCGCTGCCGCACAAAATCGCGCCACCGAAAATCCAGCCCCCACGCCGCCACCGCGAGCAGCGGGAGAAAGAGAAAGTTTGCCCCGAAAAAGATGTCCGCCGCCACCTCCGGCAAACCGGCCAAGCGCTGCAAGTTTGCCGTCAGCTTGGCTGGATCGAAGAACGCCTCGATCAGCTTGCCATAGACCGTGGTGTTGGAGTTCTCCAGCGGCAGCTTCACCACATTTTTTAGCACCCAGAGCCAGGCCGCGAGCGGTGCGACTTGCAGCACGGCCGCGCCCACGGCCGCGCCGAAGCGCCGGTGCCACACCAGGAGCAGCACCGTCGCCGGCAGGAAGTACGCGTGAAAATCATAACTTAAAAAGATCACGCCCATCCCCAGCGACAGTCCCACCAACCGCGCGCCGCGCGCCGCCGGCAGCTCCAGCAGCAGCCAAAATGCGGCGATGCTCAGTGGAAAAATCACCGCATAAGAGTAAGGCTGTCCCGCCCAGTAGGCCGCCCCCGGGTACACCGCGAGCAGCCACACCGCGAGCCGCGCCCCGCGCTCACCCACATGACGCCGCACCATGAGCACGCCAGCGACGAATCCCAGCGTATTGAACAACAGGTTGAATATTACCCCGCCCGTTTCGTACCCCATCGTCTTCATGAACGGCCACGCCAGCACCGGGTACACGATGCGGCGTAGAAGCAGCGAATCCTGCCACGTCGCGCGCGGCTGACCGTCGACAAACGACACGATGGTGCGGTGCACCTCGTGGTCGATATTGTACAGGTAACCCGTCGCCGGGTCGGGACGCGGCATCATCGTCGCGGCATAGGGCGCGAGCGAGCCCGTGGCGCAGTACAGCCCGCCGAGAAATACCACCACGCCAAGCCCAAGATGCCATTTCATCGCCCGCGACATCGGCGTGCGCAGCGGCATCGGGGCGCGCGTCGCATCTCTCTGCGCCGTCGTTTCGACCTCCGCCTTCACCGCCATCGCCTCCCCTTTATTCTCCATCCGCCGCGCCGTTTGGCGCAGCATCAGCCCCGCTCCGATGAGCGCCATGATCGCGCCGTATCCGACCGTCCGGCTGTACAGCACCGGCGTATGCACCACGTATCGCCGGCCATTGGTCCGGGGGTCCGTTCCATCGGCTGTCGAGAAAATGATCCGCCCCGGCAGGTGGCTCCACGAGCTGCCGCCTTCGTTTACGACGAAGATGGCTTCGTGCATCTTCAGCTTTTGCTCGCGCCCATCTTCCGTCAGGGTCACGCGGCTGCGGGGGTTTAATTTATTTCCCCCCGGGCTAAAATCGAACGGCACGCTGTACGCCAACCCGCCCGCCGTCGGCGTCATCTCCTCCGGTGAGATCGGAATCCCCACGGTCGGCAACAGCGAGAGACAGAAATTATGCGCGATCAAAAACAGCGCGAGCCCCACGATGCACCACCACAGCTCTGTGCGTGGTACCGACTTCGCCGCCGCCGAGCTGGAAGGAAGAGGTGAAGTTTCAGTCACGCGGGGTAAGATAGTAAAATGAGAAGGCAGGGGAGCGACGATGACTCAACGCTCGCCCACAGGACGCGAGATGCCGGCAAACGCCACTGTCTCCGCCTTCAGGCGGTTCCCGTCCACGATGGAATACTCGACCTCGAACTTATCCGTCCGCCACACATGGTCGGCCTGCTTCGCATCCCATTGCGTAAACGACGCCTCGCCGCTGACGCGGATCTTTTGCCAGCCCGGCACCTGCACGATCTCGCGGACCTTGCACGTCAGCCCGCCGGCGCGATCAAAGGCCTTGGTAAGATAAAATTTCAGTTCATCCGCCGCTGCTGTCCCCGCTTGCTTGAGCAGTGCGTCGCTCACGGTCGCTGGCATGCCCGGTGCGACCGGCGTCGACACGGCGACCTCCGGCAAGATCGTCTTATCCGCCGGTGGCGGAGAGGGCGGCGTCGGAGCCACGCGCGTCCGCCGACCCTTGGGCTTTGTGATCGGGGTTTCCGACTTCATCCCCGCCTCCGTCAAAATTTTGTCCCGTAGGCCGACTGGGAGTTTTTCCAGTTCTACCGTGCGAATCCGCGTCGGCTCCGCGATCGTCGCGGTCTTCTTTTCCTTTTCCACCGAGTAGCTCACGATCTTGGCCTTGGTCAAAACTGTCCCGTCCGTCAGCCGGATTTCCGGCTGCACTTGTCCGATGATCGACCCCTCCTCCGCCGCTCGTGCGCGACCAAACGCGACGACCAGTAAAAATGCGAAAACGGAGAAGCGCATCCTTAAGGACTAGCTTCCGCGGTCCGGGGGAGCAAGCGGGTGCTTATACGCCTGCGTACTTCCGCTCTGATTCACCAAAAATTGAAGCTCCGAAATGGGGTCGCCCCGCAGCACCGGCCTGATCGCCTTCGCTCAAGCCGGAGGAGTGCACAGAGCCCGTCGCGTCGCTCCATCGCTCATTATCACTCGGTCACATCTTAATTGGCTTCATCGGCACCAACGTTACCGGCCCAATCAACCCCGACGGCGTCAGCGGCCAGCCGCTCGCGTCAAACGGGCGGTAGTTGATGTTCACCACGTTCGTGTCGCGCATGATCTTCCACGGGATTTTCCGCTGATCCATGTCGCGAATGCGATTCGCCGCGAGATTCGTCACCTCGAGCTCGAGGACGTTCTTTCCGGGCTTGAGGAATTGCCCCACGCGCAGGCGAAACGGAATGCTCCACGCCGTGCCAGCATCCTGCCCATTCACCTTCACGCGCGCGCTCTCGCGCACCTCGCCAAGATCGAGCATCCATTCTTGGGTCTTCTCCGTGCTCGCACCGGTCTTTGGCATCGCGCCCGGCGCCAGCTGATCGAGGTCAAACTCCACGCGATACCGCGCTGTGCCCGCGAAGCGCTTTACCTCATCGCCGCCGAACTCCGTCCACGACTTCAGCTCGCTTGTCTCCACCGCCGCCGGCAGCTCTGGTCCGCCTTTGGCAAAGCTCACCTGCCATTTGCCGGTCACCGCGACCGGCTTGCCCGCCGGCTCCTCGCAGCGCCAAGGCGGAATATTCGACGACACGACGGTGTCGTACGTCTCCACGATCAGCGACTCTCCCGGTGCCAATTGTAATTCAATTTCGGATACGCCGGCTGCATTTACACGGGTCTCGGCGATGCCATGCCGATTATTCAGCGGATCCTTGATCAAAATTGCTCGCGTCTTCGCCGCCTTCGTCGCGCCCAGCGCCGTCCATCGCTGATAAATCTTCCCGGTGAGATTCGCGAAAAAATAGCTATACCCGCTCCCGCCGCTGCCCGCGTTCGTGCGCCGGGTAAAACTAATCCCGCTCTCTGCGATTACTTCGCGCGTGATCCCTTTTGCCGCGAGCTGCGCCTGAATATCCGTGCTCACCACGGCCTTCGCCCCTGGCCCGGTCAACCCCGCTAGAACCGTCCTAAACTCCGCGCGCCGCTCCGCCAGCCGGCCCAAGCCCGGCACGTCTTCCGGTAGTTTTTCGAAAATCACCGTCGCACCCGCCGCCTGCAGCTTCGCGATCTGCTTGAGCGTCGCCACCGGCATGCGCCGCGTCGTCGGCACCACCAGCGCGCGATAGCTCGCGCCCGGTGTCTTCAGTCCGCCCTTTTCGAACTTCGTTTGCGCGAGCTGCGCATCCGAGATGTAGTCGAAAGTATAGCCCTTCTCCATCAATCCGCGCGCGATCTTTCCCGTCGGCTGGTCGGGCAGCCACTTCACATTGTGCACGGTAAATTGCTTCATCGTCCCCGCTTCGTCGTCGATCAGATCGGCAAAGGGCCAGTAAAGCAGAATGTCGTTGTCCGGCTGGCCCGCCTGCAGGACCGCTTGCACTCGGGCAATATAGTTATTGAGGGCGCCGAAATCCTCCCACCACGGATTGCTCGGGTTGAACTGCGTCGCCGCGTAAAACATCCAGCCCGGCCAAGGTACATCTTTCGGCGAAAAGACTGTGCCGTGGTAAAAGATGTGGTTGATGCCGTCCGTCAGGATGCGGTCCAGCTCGGGCTTTACGTACGAGAGCGATTCTTTCCAGTGATCGCGCAGCCACGTCGCGCTCTCGCTCGACGCGTATTGATGACCCGCCACGTGCGCGGCCGACGAGGCCATGCGCACCACGAGCGACTCCGGCAGGTCCTGATTGTTGTTCGCGATATCCGCCGCATCGCGGCGCAGCCCGGGAATAGGGAAGGGGGTCGACCCGAAAATCTCCGTCTCCGCGATGTCCGCGTTCGCATAAAGGTCGAGCAAGTTGCCCGGCGCGCCGTGCGATTGGTTGCGAACGAGAAAACCGTGCTCGTGCGACCACTTCACCCACGCGCGCAGGTAGTCGAGATGCAGCTTCGCGAGCGTCTCGCGGTAGTCGCTTTTCATTCGCCCGAGCGTATCGCCGTCGAGCTTCGCCAGCGCCGCGTCGCCCGGCTTCGCCAGCAGCGCCGCCGCGTAGTCCTGGATATCGTAGCCGTGCATCTCCTTGAACACTTCCGGTAGTTTCGCGGTCCAGGTCGCGCCGTAGTATTCAAACGAATCGTGAAACTGCCCACGCACCGTGCCCTTGGGCAGGTTCTTGAATGCCTCGTCGAATTTCGCGAGATACCGCCCGAGTGCTTCCGGCGAATACGGGTCGAGCACGAAGCCCTCGCCGCCCGGCGCCGGCCGCTTCACCAGTTGCTTCGTGGGCTCGCCGACAATCTTGCCGTCCTTCAGCACGGCCTTCGTGTTCGCGTCCTCCGGCTTCACCCACGGCCCGCCAAACGGCCAGCCCGTGCCCGTCGCCATGTCAACACCCAGCCCGAGCCGCTTCGCCTCCGCGCCGGTGTGCTCGAGCATCTCCACCCACTTCGGCGAGAGAAAATCGATGTAGCGATCCTCGTAGCCCTTCGCGCCATAGATCGGCGTGATTTCGACGCCGCCCAGCCCGGCTGCGGCAAACTGCTCGAGTTGCCAGGTGATGCTTGCCTTATCGACGCCACTCCCCGGCCACCACCACCGCGTCCACGGCTTGTTCTCCCGCGTCAGTCCACTCGGCGGCCGCGCCGCCGTGGAGGTCTCCGCTGCGGGCAAACCGAGAGCAGTAATCAAAGCCAACAAAGCAGGGGCCAAGCGTAGGGGGCGCATAAGAAAGAGGATTCGGCGCGCACATCGGGTACGCAATCACCGGCTCCGTCTGACAGTCTGCCCCCGCCACCCCCGGTCCGTGCAAGCGGAATCAATTCCCCACCGCAAAGGCGGTCCCTCCCTGGGAGCGGGCCGCGGCCCGTATTTTCTCCCAATCCTTTTTCAGGAGCAGAAAGTTGATCGAGGAATGGTCCCGCCTACCTATCCGACCTTTGTGTCTCCGTGTCTTTGTGGTTCACTCTTCAGACACCGCGGATTTGAACCACAGAGGCACAAAGCCACGGAGGCCAACCCACCTGGCGCTAGCTCACACCTTCTCCATCCTCCGCTGTTTGTGTAGTTAGTCAGTTTCGTGGTCCCGCCCTGCCTTTTTTTGAATCCGTGCCCATCCGCGCAATCCGTGGTTAAAAAATCTTAACCCCTCGGTGCGTCTGCGCCCCGTCTTCATTCGTGTCAGTTCGTTGCCGTTTGTGGTTAAAAATCCCACGCCGCGTCGCGCTCACGCCACCATCGCCGCAAACCGCCGCCGCCGCGCCGTGCGCTTCATGCCGATCGCGCCGCAGACAAACTCGATCACCTCGTCGCGATAGCCGACAAATTCCAGCACGCGCGACAAAAACCGCCGCTTCGTCGCCGTATCGATGTTCATGATCGCCCAGTACTGCGTGCCCGCGATTTGCCGCGCTTGGTTGTGCCGGCAGGTCTCGAGGATTTCCTCGCGCGATACACTCAGGAAACGCCGCCCGCCCGACTGACTCCGGATAAATTCCGCGAACTCCTCCGCATGCTTCACCGCGATCCACCCGAGCAGCGCGAGATACTTGTCCGCATCGGTAAATTTCGCCCGAAAATCCGTGCTCAACACAAACGCCGCCACCGGCTCCGCCGCATCGGCTGTGCCGGGGGTGGGGATATTGAGCAGGCTGGAAAGCACCTCGTCCGGGGTCCGGTGAAACCCCGACGCGAGCCGCTGGAGCGCGGCATACACCGCATCGCTGACGTCGATTTTCTTCATGCGGCGAGCAAACCGGTTCCGGTGGTCTCGGGCGACGATTTGGCGACGAACGGTCGTAAATTTGCGACGAACGGCAAAATGCCACGCCCAAAACTCACCTTTTCGCGCCGGACTCCCGGAAACTTCCCTCTTCCCCTACTTATGACTGCCGTTGCGGAGCGTTTCTCTCCGGCACCACCACCAGCCAAAGCGGCCCCTCTTTTGCCGGTTTCTTGATAGTTGCTTTCTTCGTCGCGCCCTGGGTTGACGCCGCCGCCTTGCCTTTCTTGCTGCCGCTCCGTGCCGCTGGGCGCACCGGTTCCGGCGGTTTGGCCGCAACGGCGGTTTTCCCGCGCGGGCGCGTTTCCACCTGCGCCTTCACCCGCAAGGGCAAAAATGCGTCGTCCGAAAAATCATTGAGGATGCCCTCGTGCGGCTTGTCCTGCTTGTAAACCTGCAAGATGCGCGCGTGTTCCGCGTCGCTCGTCGGGAAAATTTTCGGCGGCTCTCCTTTCAGAAAAATCGCCGTGTAAGCCCTCCTGCGGTCGACCATGCGCCGAATCACAATCATGCGAGCACTTTGGCCCGCCCGGCCCTGACGTCAGCACGAAAGCGCGTCGCCGCTCGATACAATCCCGACTCTAAATCCTAGCTGCCTGCCTTGGGCGCCCCGGTGACGGCCGGCATCCCCGGCGGAATCACCTCTAAACTCAACCCCTGCTGCTCGCTTTTCCCATTGCGCTTGATGCGCACCACGAGCTGCAGCGCATCGGCCTTTACGCCGAGCCGCGACGTCATTGGGTCCACTTCTTTTGATTCCCCGGGCGCGAGCGTGAGCTTGCGCGGCTGTACGACAAAATTTCCGAGGTCCGAATTGAAATCGACGACCTCGATCTCCGCCGGCTCAGCCCCGCGATTCGTCAGCCGCAGGTGCAACTGCACCGGGGGTTGGTTGCTCGCCACGATCCGTGGCGTGGTCTCGCCGCTCGGACTGCGCCCACCGCCCTCCGACGGCGGACCTCCTCCACCGGGTCCGCCCCCGCCACCACGTCGGCCTCCACCGCCACCCCCTCCGCCGAAGCCTCCGCTAAATCCGCCGCCGCCGCGCCCACCTTCTCCCCGTCCACCGCCCGGCTCGCCCCCGCCCTTCGGGGCAAAGCCAGCGCGATTCAGCAACACCTCGGTCTCGAGCTCGCCGTTAAAAAACATGCCATGCGCCATCATCTCCGGCGCAGGCGTCGGTGCCGCTGCGCCCACCTCCGGGGGCGGTGGCATGCCGCGACGCGGCCGGTCGGTCTCACAGCCGGAAAATGCCAGCAGCGCCAGCGAGGCGGAAACTGAGTGAATCCTTAGCGGGGAAAAGTGACGTCGGAGGGAAAGCGCCATTCCTCACTACGACGCCCCTGCGCCGCCCATTGTTTCGTGATTTTTCCCGTTCTCATTCCGCTTTTTCCGGCTCATCAACCTCATGGCCCATCCTCAAACTCCACGCTGGTTTTTCTGTCTCGACCCGATTTCCTTGGGTCTAACCCTGCCATGTCACTGCGTCGTCCCTCGTTCCTCTCCCTCCTTCCCGCCGCCCTCGCACTCGTGGTGATCGCGGCCTTTACCCCCGCGCGCGGCGCGACTGCCAGCGCGGCCCTTGCCCCGGAATTCGGCGATCTCTTCCGCGTCGTCATGATCGACGACGCCACCGAGGCCGCTCTCGGTGCGCCGCCCTACGAGCGCACGGTCCTCGCCAAAGCCATCCAAGCCTGCGCCGCCCAAGGCGCGCGCGCCGTCGTGCTCCGCCTGTCCCCTGAAGGCCCGGCCGACGACCTCGTGGGGGAAAACGCCCTCATCGACGCCCTCCGCAAAATCCCCGTCGCTTTGCCCGCCCGCCTTGCCGACAACGGCACCACCAATCCCATCGCCGCTCGCTTCGCCACCGGCTACAGGCTCCGCGCCGCCGTCTCCGGCGAGCGCGCCTTCGTCCCTCCGTCGCGCGTGATGGATGCCGCCACCGCCGTGGGCTTTATCGATGTCGAGACGACCCATCTCCCGCTCGTCGTTATCTACCGCGGCTTCTCCTACAAGTCTCACGTCGTGAGCGCCCTCGAGCTCGCCTTCGACGATTCCGCCCGTTTCGGCAAGGAACGCGTTACCATCGGCACGCTCGTCGTCCCCGTCGACCGCGATTACGTTTGTCGCGCCCCGGTCGCCAGCGCAGCGCCCGCACCGTCTCTCTCCTTCCTCGATCTCCTCAAGGAAAAACTCGCCCTCGACGCCCTCAAGGGCCGCGTCGTCATCCTCGGCCGTGACAGCACTGCCACTCCAAAGAACGCCGCCGGCCTCTCCTCGGACGCGCTCTTCCTCCGCCACGTTGCCACCGCCCTCGCTGCCGCCAAACTCCCGCCCAAGACGCCGTGAGCGAGATATAAAAGATAGCTCCATGGCGCAATCACGCGCCCACCACCCGACCTGCTGGATCTTTCTCTTTCTCTCAAAAACCGAAAAGCGTCTGGCCACCAACCGCCGACCCAGCCCCAGCCGAGGGAAAGATTAAGAGAAAGAAGAAAGAGAAAGATTACCGCGTGGGTTGTGCCGAGACCATCCCGCGCTCAGCTCCAGTTGAAATTAAAACTGATGCTGATCCGCTCCTCCTTCATCCGATTGGCCGCCACCTCGTGGCGCAGCCAGCTCTCGAAGAGGATCACATTGCCCGCCTCCGCCGGATACGTGATATGCGGCTTATGGGCCGGCTTCGCGTTCGGCAGCTTCGGCGGCGCGGCCATGAATTTGCTCAGCCGCGGGTCCTCGAATTTCAGCCCCGGGCAACCCTTTGGTGTCACTACATAGTACGTCCCGCTGATAAACGACAGCGGGTGCAGGTGCAGCGAGTGCGCCGCCGTCTCCGGCATGATGTTTACCCAGCAATCCGTCATGCGGATCGAGCGCCCCCGCAAATCCATCTCCAGCTCCTTCGCATACGCGCGCACATGCGTGGTGAGCTTTTTCTCCAGCGCCGTAAACGTGCTCGAGAAGCGGTGCAGCTCGTTCATCGAGGCGTAACTCGTGTACCCGCCCGGATAGTTCTTCTCCGACCACTTCCGCCCCGCCGCATCGTAGTCGCGCAGATTCCTGCACTCGTCCGCCAACTCATCATTGAGCCGGGCCAGCCCGCTCTTCTGGAGCGGCTCGCAATAAATGTAAGTGGGAAACCAGGCGCGCGTGGGCATGGAAAAAAGAAAACGCCCCACGCGCTCCGAGTCGAGCCAGTCGGCGAGTGCGACGCGGCAATCCATCTCGCCAACCCACCATCCCCGTCGCAGTCGGACTATCGACGCATTGCACTCAGCGACGTCCGGGGGCGGACGGCGATCTCCGAGCGCCGTCTTAAAAAGCCCCGGCCACACCGCACTTGCCGCAACGGCTCTCGATCAGCGCCTCGCGCCGCGCCACACCCGTACTCACTTCCCGATAAACTTCAGTCCGACTACCCCCGCCACGATCAACGCGATGCACACCAGCCGCGCCGGCGCCGCGCTCTCGTTAAAGAGAAAAATTCCCGCGATCGTCGTGCCCACCGCACCGATGCCCGTCCACACCGCATAGGCCGTGCCGATGGGCAACCCGCGCGCCGCAAACGCCAGCAGCGCCATGCTCGCCGCCATCGCCGCGCCTACGCCGATACTCGGCCACAGCCGCGTAAAACCCTCGGTGTATTTCAAACCCGCCGCCCACATGATTTCGAGGACCGCGGCGATCAACAAAAGTGTCCAGTGCATCGCGCCACAGTGGCTCCATTGATCATGCGGTCAACGGCCGGGCAGGGGAATGCTCACCCTTTCTGATACGCCACCACAAACAACCGCTTAAACGGAAACAATACCCGCCCATCCGCCCGCTCCGGAAAATACGGCTTGAGCAAATCCCGATAGTCCGCGAGATATTTTTCCCGCGTCCTTTCATCCGGCAGCGCCTCCACCCACGGCCGCAGCCCTGTGCCGCGATACCATTCGATGATCCCCTCCACGCCCGCGAGCACGTGGATGTAGTCGGTCGTCCATATCTCTGTTCTCACGGTCAGCGGCGCGAGCACATCATAGTAAAACTCCGGCGCGTGCACGTGCCACTCGCGCGGTGCCGTCGGAAAATATCCGCGCCACGCCTCGGTCGCGGCCAACTCCCGCATCAGCCGATGCGGCGGCGCGTCGAAATTTGCCGGCACCTGAAATGCCAGCGCCCCGCCCGGTAACACCGCGCCCAGCAACCGCGGCAACAGCGTCGCATGCTCCGGCACCCACTGTAGCGCCGCATTGGAAAACACTACGTCCCACCCGCCTTGTGTTCCAGGCCTCGCCGCCTCCGCCCATTGCGCGATATCGCCCTCCACCCAAGCCATTTCCGGAAACTCCTTCCGCGCGGCCGCGAGCATGGTGGTCGAGGTGTCGATGCCCGTGATCGCCGCCTGCGGCCAACGGCGCGCTACGACCGCCGTGCTGTTGCCCGGCCCGCACCCCAGATCGACCACGTGCGTCGGCGATTCCACCGCCACCCGTGCGGCGAGATCGATCGCCGGCTGCGTGCGCTCATTCGCGAATTTCAGATACTGCTCGCTGTTCCAAGTCGGCATGCCGCTACGCTTCGCGCGCACCCTGCCGAATTCCAATTCTGAATTTCCCGCCGCCTCGTAAAATAAGCCGAGAAAATAAAACTCACCGCGAACCTATAAGCGTACCGTCCGCCTTTGGCCGGCAAGGGAGCGGCGGTTTCTAGCCGCGGTTTTAAGTAGGTGGGGCTGGTCCTGCGTCGGGCGCTCACGAATTCGCCTCGTGTCATTTACGACCACGGCCGTTTATCGCAGAGAGACTCACCGTCCGCGACAACCCGGCTTATATTTCGCAACTTGGGCTCCGCCCCTCACAACGCCGCATTGTACTCCGCGTGCAGCACCTTCTGGCTCTCCGGATCGTAGTATGCCTTAAAGAAAAGGTCCCCACCTCCAAACGCATCGAGCGTCGCCGTGGTTTCGTCGTAGACGGGCCGAGGGAGAGTGACGTGGGTACCCTTTGCGACGATGACATTCCTCCCCTGATACACGGAGCTGAAGTAGACGACGTAGTAGTCCGAAAGCTTTCTTTTCTCCTTCGAGTCGAGTCGCTGATCCGGCCTCGCCAGCAGCCGCGCGAGGTCATCCTCCAGCCGTGTAATATCCTCAGTGGTGGGCACCAGCGGAGAGGGCGCGTAGCCCACTTGGGTGCTGATCACGGTATGACCCCGAGACCGCATTGTCGCCGCCCGCGCCGCGATCTCTTCGCTCGTCGCGCAGCCGCCGAGCAGACCGACGACGGCGAGAAACAAAGCCCAAACCACATTGCAGCAAAACCGACTCATACGCCTGCGTGAAGTTCGTGCTTCGCTTCGCATCGTTTGCGTCGCGGCCTTACCGCACGCCACCCATCAGCTTCTTTACCCAGGGCACCAGCGCGAGGAGGACGAGCGTCGCTGCCCCGACCCATAGGCCTTGTTTGAGGAAATAGCCCGCCATCTCTCCCGCATTCGTCGTCTCATGTCCGGCGAGGACACCAGCGAGTTTGTTCCCGAGCGCGGCCGCGAGAAACCAGATACCCATCACCAGACCGAGCAGGCGCTTCGGCGCGAGCTTGGTCATCGTTGAGAGGCCGACGGGGCTGAGGCACATTTCGCCGACGGTCTGGAGGAAGAACAGGCCGACCAGCCACAGCGGGCTGACCTTGCCGTCCGCGGTGAGCTTGGCCGCTGGCACCATAAAGATGAACGAGAGGCTGACGAACAAGAGGCCGAGCGTGAACTTCATCGGGCTCGAGGGCTGCTTCGGGCCGAGCTTGGTCCAGAGCAGCGCAAACACCGGCGCGAGCAAGATCACCCACACCGAATTCACCGACTGCCACCACGCCGAGGGAAACGCGTGCCCAAATGCGACGTTGTTCGTTTTTTCGTCCGCGAAGAGCGTGATCGAGGAGCCGGTCTGTTCGAAGATCGCCCAGAAAATTTCCGCAGCGAAGAAGAACACGAGGATGGCCGCGATGCGCTTGCTGTCCTCGTCTGGACGGAACGCGAAGAAAAGGATGGCCGCGATCTGAATGGCAAAGAGTCCGTACACGACCGCGGGATAGGTGTCCGCCGCCTTCATCGCGGCGATGAGCGCCGCCGAGCCGAGGGCGACGAGGCCCAGCTTGCCCCACGGGCGCGAGCCATCGGCCTCGGGCGCCGGGACGTGGCCCACATGCGCGAGGCGCTCGCGCTGCAGCACATAGAGGATGAGGCCGAGTGTCATACCCACGCCCGCCGCGCCAAAGCCCCAGTGCCAACTGTGCAGGGGATTCAAGCCCCACGCCGTGAGCTGCGCTTTCCAGTGATCGCTCTGCGCGAGATAGCCCGTGATGAGCGGCGAGATGAACGCGCCGATATTGATGCCCATGTAGAAGATCGAAAAGCCCGCATCGCGGCGCTCGTCGCTTTCACTGTAGAGGCTGCCCACCATCGTTGAGATATTCGGCTTCAGCAGGCCCGTCCCCATCGCGATCAGGGCGAGACCGGCGTAGAAGAAAGTGATGTCACCAAACGCCATCGTGAAGTGACCCGTGGCAATGATGATGCCGCCGACGAGGACCGAGCGCCGCGCCCCGATGAAATTATCCGCGATAAAACCGCCGAGGATCGAGAGCAGATACACGCTCATCGTGTAAGTGCCATACACGGCCGCCGCCTTGGATTTGGAAAATTCGAGTCCGCCTTTCGCCGCCGTGGTGACCATGAACAGCGTCAGCAGCGCGCGCATCCCGTAAAACGAAAACCGCTCCCACATTTCGGTGAAGAACAGGGTGGTCAGGCCGCGGGGGTGGCCGCCGATGCCGCTGTTGTCGAAGGCGAGGGGGCTGGCCGGTTCAGTTTCGATGGGCGTCGGAACGACGGGGGAAGAACTCATGTTGCGGCGAGCTTGGTGAGCGAGCGGGCAGGGGCAAAGCGAAATATGACAATGCTGTGACGGTGCAGTTGGCCCCCAGCTCTCAGCTCATTGATAATGGCCGGATTGAAACGCGAAGGTGCCGAGGAGTTCGGAAGCATCTCTGTGCCTCCGTGCCTCTGTGGTTAATTCCTGATCGGACGAATGAAGAGTGAACCACAGAGTCACAAAGCCACAGAGCATGGCATCTACCCGCCTGCCCGGTTTTTCTCTTCTTTCCGCGCTTCCCGACCTTCCTGTTTCACCCGTTCCGCCCGGCGAGGATTGTTCTTCACTCCGACCTTAGCGTCTTCGCGTCTTTGCGCTTCACTCAGTGCCAGCGCGTTCACGCAGCCTCTGCGGGTGAACTCAAGCTTTCGCGTCTTTCCTGTGTTTCGTGGTTAACAACTCCGTCTTCCTGCGCACGATGCCGCTGGCTCTTCCAGCCTTCCGCCATGCGACTTCGCCTTTCCGCACCTTCATTTTTCGTCATCGTCTTCGCCTTCTTAGCGTTCGCCACGTCCGCGTGGGCGCGCGTCGACTTGCTCCTCGTTCCGCCCGCCGACCCCATTTCGGCCAGCGCCGGAAGCGTGCTCACGCTGTACGCGAATAATCCCACGACCGAGCCCGATGCCGTCGTGCGCCTCCCAAAAAGTGCGACCGCCATGTACGCCACCGAGCGGTGGCGCGGCCAGGTGCAGTTTGAAGTGCTCTGGGACAAAGCCACCGATGGCGACATCGTCGAGATCAAGCTTGGTGCGATGACGAGCCGCAAAATCACCCTGCGCCTGCTCGATCCTCTCCCTGTCACCAGCGGCTTCGTGTCCCTCCGGTTCGTCAATCCGGAGACGAATACGATCATGTTCGAGGTTGTCGGCACCAGCCCCACCCCGGTGGCCGCTCCACCGGTCGCCGCGCAAGAATCCGTGAAGAAGAGCGAGCAGGCCCGCAGTCTGCCGAATCGCGAGGGCGACATCGATCTCCGCACTGACGTCGAGGGCGTCCGCCGCCACATTTCCGGTTACGATCCGATCTACTTCGTCGTCGGCGCGCGCGCCCGCATCAACGCCCGCTTCCAATTCTCCTTCAAGTATCGCCTGCTCGAAGCCCAGGCCGATCAGGAGATCAAGCGCGACCTCTATTTCGCCTACACCCAGACCTCCATCTGGGATTTGGAATCGCTGTCCAAGCCCTTTTACGACTCGAGCTACAAGCCCACGGCGTTCTTCCTCCGCGAGCGCTTCCGCGAAACTGGATTCTGGAGCCACATCGGCCTGCAAATCGGCGCGCAGCACGAATCCAATGGCAAAGGTGGCGGCACCGTCGCGCCCTCATCCGGGTTGATTTCAGGGACGAGCACGCTGCTGCATCCGAATGACACCCGCAGTCTCAATACCCTCTACATCGCCCCGCGCTTCCGCTGGAATCATCCTGCGACCGGCTGGTTCCTCGAGGTCTCGCCGCGCGTGATGTCGTATTTCCAGATCGACGAAAATCCTGATCTCCCCCGCTACCGCGGTCATGTCGAGCTCTCGGTCCACGGCGGCTACGACCGCGCCGGGCAGATCTCGATGCTCCTGCGTGGCAGCCCGCGCGGTAAGGGCAGCGTGGAGTTCAATGCCACCTGGCCCATGACGCGCATCGTGCCGCTGAGTTGGCTTTCATCGTCCGCGATTCGGGACGTCATCCGCTCCGGCGGCGGCTACTTCCAACTCCAATACTTCAACGGCTACGGCGAAAGCCTCCTCGACTACGACGTCCGCCGCAAAGACCAACTCCGCTTCGGCATCGAGATCGTGCGGTAGCCCACCGCGCTCTGCCCCAATCATTTTAGTCACAGAGGGCACGGAGGAGGCACGGAGATCACAGAGGAAGAACTCCTGCACGGAGCCCGCACGGGCCGGCTGTTGTCGTTCGCTGCGCACCACGGAGGGGCGGTTTCCAACCGCCCCTGGCGCAATTCGCGCCACGCCGCACCCGTTCAAATTCCCTTTCTCCGGCTCGTTGTATTCCTCTGTGCTCTCTGGGGCTCGGCTCCGTGTTCTCTGTGAAAAAATTCAATGACGCCTGTTCACTTCGCCGGATTCGCCTTCGCCCACTTCGCGTAGTGATCCAGTGCGCGCTTCGGGCCATCGCCAAACCACGCGTACCCATTGCGACGTTCCACCGAAATCTCGCTCACATCGTCGTGGATCGTGAGGTCGCGATCACCGAAGAGCGGGCGGTCGCTCCCGATCTCCGAGTAGCGCGGCCAGATCGGCCCGGCTCCCGGCGTGGGTAACAACTTGCGACCGCTGCCATCGGGCGCGGGCTTGAAGACCACATCCCTCATCGGTGTCTTTTTAAACCACGCTGCCGCCGCATGCACCGCCGTCACGACGGCCGGGCTTGGCTTGGGCAGGCCCATGAGAAACATCATGATGCCGGCACTCTCGCCGGCCGACTGCGAGGGCATCTCGTAGTTGCGCGCCGAGCAGGGCAGGTTGGTGATCATGTCGTTTTGCTGACACCACACGGTGAGGTGGCCGTCGACGCGGATCTGAGCTTTGAGAAAACACTCGATCCCGCGCTGCTCCGCTGCGGCCGCGCGGCTCCGCGTTGCGGGCTCGATAAAGGCATACTCGCCGCTTCCGTCCGCGATATCCCGCAGCAGTGTGAGCACATTCGTCATCGCGCCATCGTTAAACGTGATGGCATCATGATACCCGCCCTCGAGTGGAAATACCTGCGGCCATCCGCCGTTCGGGTACTGGGCGATCAAAAGATACTCCACTCCGCGCATAAACGAGGCCTTCCACGCGGCCGCGCGCGGCTCGCTCTTGCCCGCGCCCGAAATGGCCTTGGCGAGAAACCGGAGCTGCATGATCGTCGCATCGTTATCGATGGTGCCCACGTAGCCGGCCTCGTAGCCGAAGCGTTCGCCCGGGCGGCGCGGTGCCTTGCTCTGGTCCGTGTTTTTATTCCAGCCGCCCGCGGGCGTCTGAAAAGAGACGACAATGTCCGCGATGGTCGCTGCTTCCGGCGTGGACCACCAGGCGGCGGGCTGGGCTAGCGGCACGCCCTTGCCCTTGGCCGGCACGAGCGGTGCCGTGAGTCCGGCTGCCTTCATCTCGGCGGCGAGCGCGGCGTCGTCCGCCGCGCGCAGCTTCACGGAACGCTCAAGATACGCGCGCCACTCCGGCTGTTGGTCGGCGGGTAGCGCGGCGATGCGTTCCGCCGTGAGCGGCACTGAGGGTGGATTGTGGCCGACGACCGCTGCCGGCGAAATCACCGGCAGGCTCAGGATCACAGCGAGGGTCACCAAACGAAAGGGGCGCAGCATGGATAGGTAGGGGTGTTCCCCTGCGAGACGTATGAGCCGCGTTTGGGTTACGCGAATACGGACACGAGTCCGAATTTGATTCGCGGAGAAGGTGCGAGCTCAGAGTGTAGAGCTGACAGCCAATCTGCCGAATGCCCTTACGCCCAGAATGCCAAAGCCCTTCTGGCTCTTAGCCCTAGATTCTCAGCTCGCAGCTATGTGCGGCCATCGCCGACCACTG
Organism: Opitutaceae bacterium; assembly: GCA_965227745.1. Lineage (GTDB taxonomy): Bacteria > Verrucomicrobiota > Verrucomicrobiia > Opitutales > Opitutaceae > GAS368. The sequence continues at coordinate 5,822,064 of OZ245769.1, forward strand.
CGCTCCTCAAGTATGCCGCACCTGCGGGGGGTGACCGCGATGACGGCTGCTGGTCGCAAACCATGCTTCCACGGAATTCGGGCTGCGGAGCACCAGTAGTTGCCAGAGACCAAACAGCACGCCGAAGCCGATCGTCACGCCGAGGAAAACCAGCCGGTCGCGACCGAGCGCGTTGTCATGCTGCTTCATCGCCCAAAAGTACGTCGCGACGCCGACCGCGAGGGTGGCCACGATGCAAAACACACTCCACGCCAGACCCGCCTTCCGGGCGCAGGCGCTGCGGAAAACGATCCCTAGGCTAATCCCGACCATCGCCAAATCCCACACCAAGGGAAACAGGAGGCTGAATGGCTGTGTACCCGGCGTTAAAAGAAAAATAGCCCCGATTCCCAAAACGACAAAGAGGGCACCTGCGGACAACGCGCAGAAGGGCAGTTTTTTCATAGTACGGGCGCGGGGGTCGCGCTGAGTTTTCCCAACTTGGGAAAACACGGACCCCGGGTCGAGGGCTTCGTTCATAAATAATTTTGAACGAAATCCCGGCCCTGGCGTAAGGCGGTCCCCCTAGCGGGCCGGTGCGTACCGTGTTCAGGTCTTCGGCGGGTTCAGCAGCCGGTGAATGGCGCGCAGCAAAGTGTCGACGTTGAAGGGCTTGGACAGGAACGCGTCCGCAAAGGCCGGCGCGCTCGTCCCCGCATTTTCCCCTGATCCCAGGCCGCTGGCCGCCAAAATCTTTACGTCGGGATTAAGCCGCCGGACGACACCGGCGATGGCCGCACCGTCGAGGCGGGGCATGTTCATGTCGGTGATCATGAGGCTGATCTCGCGACTGCGGGGCGCAAAAAGTGCGAGCGCTTCCGTTCCATCCCGGGCCGCAATGACGCGATACCCGTGGCGGGAGAGCGTGGTGGTCGTGACATTACGGATGTTCACCTCGTCGTCGACCATGAGGATGAGCTGGCCCGTCCCGCGGGGCACCGCGAGCGTCGCGGGCGCGTGGGCTTCGCCGAGACCGGCTTCGGAGGCCGGTAGGTAGACGCGGAACGTCGTGCCCTTGCCGAGTTCGCTCTGCACGGTGACAAAACCGCGGTGTGTCTCCACGATGCCGCGTACCGTGGAAAGTCCGAGGCCCGTGCCCTTGCCCGCCTCTTTCGTGGTATAGAAGGGCTCCCAAATCCGCGCGAGAACCTCGGGCTTGATCCCGGTGCCGGTGTCTTCGACGTGCAACACGAGCCAGGCGCCGGGGCAGGCGCCCTCCAGCGCATGGGCTCCGAGATCGTCGAGCACGACGTTCTCCGCGCGCAGCGTGAGCGTCCCGCCCCTGGGCATGGCGTCGCGGGCATTGACGCACAGGTTGAGCAGCACTTGGTGAATCTGGGTGGGGTTGGCCATCACCTGCCAGAGATTCGGGCTGACCGAGGACTCGTAACGGATATTCTTGGGGAAGGTCTCGTTGATCACCGTGTCGAGATCGCGCACGAGATGTTTCACCTGCACCTCTCGCGGCTCTCCGCCGACGCCGTGGGCAAAACTCAGGATTTGCCGCACCAGCCCCGCCCCGCGCTCCGCGCTCTTTTCAAACATCGCCAGCAACTCCAGATCGCCCGCATCCGTCATGTGGTCGCGCAGCATCGGCGCTCCCATGAGGATCGGGGCGAGCACATTATTCAGATCGTGCGCTATGCCCGAAGCCAGCATGCCCACGCTTTCGAGGCGCTGGGCACGGAGGAAACGCTCTTCAAGGCGTTTGCGCTCGGAAATGTCGGCCACGATGCTGAGGCGGGCTCGCGCACGACCGAGGTCGTCGCGGATGACACTCGCGCTAAATTCCACGATCACCGGGTGGCCGTCGCGATTTTCGAGTTGGATTTCTCCGCGCCACTCGTCCTTCGCCTCCAATACTCTGCGGGCCGCCGTGATTTTTTCGGCCGCCGCTAGGCCAAACAATTCCTCGATGCGCCGGCCCTTGGCCTCGGCGGATGACCAGCCGGACAGCCGCTCGGCGCCGTGATTCCAAAACGTCACGCGGCCTTCGAGATCGCTGACGACGATCGCATCGGGGGCCTTGTTGAGGAGTTCGATGAGTTCGCGTTCGCGGCGCTCCGATTGCTTGCGTTCCGTGATGTCGAGCATGGAGCCGATCATCCGGTACGGCTTGCCCATCGGGTCGCGCATGACGTGGCCGCGGTCGAGCACATCGGCGTAGATGCCATCGGCGCGACGGAAGCGATATTCCGCCGTCCACGCTTCCGGGCCATGCTCAATGGCATGATAAAGGGAGGCTTTGACCCGCGGTAGATCGTCCGGGTGGATTAGGCTCGTCCATGAATTGATGTCGCTCGCCGCGGGGCCGCGGCGATGTCCGAAACTGGTTTCGTAGCCCGCATTCCACCACAGGGAGTTGGTGATGAGATTCCAGTCCCAAATCGTATCGTTGGTCGCTTGGGCCACGAGTTCGAAACGGTCGTTGCTGTCGCGCACCGCCGCCTCATGCTGTCGCTGCGCGGTGAGGTCGCGGATGATCGTGGAAAGGTAGCCGATGCTCCCATCGAGATTGCGATGAGCGATGATGACCTGCGATACCGGGATGTGGCGGCCGTCTCGTGCGAGCAGCACGGTCTCACCAGTCCACGTATTGTCCCGGATGGCCTCAGTCATGGCCTGGTGCATCACAAACTCGGAGATCAGCGGCGGGTGAAAATCAGCGACCGTGCGCCGCGAGACGTCGTCCCTCTCGGGCCATTGCAAAAGGCGGAGCCCGGCATGATTAACATACGATAACTGGCCGCTCGGCGTCATCATCGCTACGAGGTCGGGCGTATTGGCGAAGATATCGAGTAACCGATGATTCGCCGCCTCGATCTGCTGGCGCTGGCGGCGCTCCGCCGACTCTCGCAAGGCGCGGCGAATGGCCGTCGGCAGCCGCTTCATGTGATCCTTTAGCACGTAGTCCGAGGCTCCGTGATGCACGGTATCGATCGCGCGGTCCTCGCCCAGGGTGCCGGTGAAAAACACAAAAGGGATATGGGGCACGCGGGCGCGCGCGATCTCCAGGGCCTCGAGGCCGGTGAAGGAAACGAGAGTGAAATCGGAGAGGATCAGATCGTAGGGTGCGCGTTCGATCTGGGCGATGAATTCGGGGCGGGTTGAGACCACGTCGATCTGGCAATCCGGCCACTCGTCGTTGAGGATTTCCTGGACGAGCATGGCGTCCATCGGGTTGTCCTCCAGATGGAGAAATTTCATGGCTTGGGGGTTTTGGGCGGTGGATTTACCTCCGCCAAAACCTCGTTGATGATCGAGGAAAGCTCCTCGGGGGTGAAAGGCTTGGCGAGGATGCGGCGGGCGCCCAGCTTGGCCGCAATATCGAGATAAAACTTGGAGTGGGTCGCGCCACCGGACATCGCGATGATCGCGACGCGGGGTTGTTGATGGCGCAGCTTTACGATGGTTTCGATGCCCTCCTGACCGGGCATGATGATGTCCGTGAGGACGAGGTCGGGGCTGGTCGCGAGAAAGAGATCGCAGCCCTGCCGCCCGTCGGCGGCTTGATACACCGTATGGCCCGAATGCGTGAGCGTCTGCACGAGGAGCGTGCGCAGGAGATCGTCGTCTTCGATGATGAGGATGCGGGCCATGATGGTTTTTATTTAGACGGTTTTATTGGGTACGGGCGGTGGCTCGTTAAGCAGCGCCCAGAAGAGGCCGAGATGACTCACGGCGGAGATGAAATCGTCGAAACCCACGGGCTTTACGACGTAGCCATTGGCTCCGAGTTGATAGCCCTCCACCAAGTCGCGCTCCTCGCGCGATGAAGTGAGGATTACCACCGGCAAAGTCCGCAGGTGGGGGGCCGCGCGAACTTGGCGCAGCACCTCGAGTCCGTCGACCCGAGGCATCTTGAGATCGAGGACCACAGCGGCGGGCTCGAGGGTGGTGCGACCAGCATACGCGCCGCGCCGATGCAGCCAGTCGAGCGCCTCAGCGCCATCATGGACGACGACGATTTCATTCGCGAAATTGAGACTGTGCAGCGCGGAGAGCGTGAGCTCGACGTCATTGGGATTGTCCTCGGCGAGGAGGATGGGCCGGAGATTCGATTTTGGCGTCATGGGGTGGGGGTAGATTTGAGGGGGAGAGAAAAATAGAACGTGGCACCTTCACCGACGCGGCCTTCAGCCCAAGTGCGGCCATTGTGGCGGGCGACAATGCGGCGCACATTCGCGAGGCCGATGCCGGTGCCCTCAAATTCGGTGGGTCCGTGAAGACGTTGAAACACGCCGAAGAGTTTTGCAGCGTATTTCATATCGAACCCCACGCCGTTATCGGTGACGGAAAATATAAACTCGCTGGCGCTGTTGTCGAGCTTGGCGCGAATGATCACCCGTGGATGAGAATTCTTACTGGAATACTTCACCGCGTTGCCGACGAGATTGGCGAGGACTTGCCTGATCATGCTGGCATCGGCCTGGACCTCCGGCAGGGGGCCGATGTCCCAAGCCACGCCGGGATGCTCCTCGCGATAACGGCCATCCGTGACCACGCTCGCGAGCAGCTTGTCCATATTGATGAGGCCCAGCCGCACCGGTGCGCGGCCGACCCGGGAAAACTCCAGCAGATCGTCGATGAGGCGTCCCATTTGCCGCGCCGAGGCCGAGATGGTGGTGAGGAAGCGCCGGCTTTTTTCGTCGAGCGACGGCCCCGCATGCGCGGAGAGCAGCCCGGTAAAGCCATCGACGTGCCGCAGCGGCGCGCGCAAGTCGTGCGAGACCGAATAGGAAAACGCCTCCAGCTCGCGATTCGTCGCTTCGAGCTGGCGGTTGGCCGCTTCGTATTGCGCCGTGCGTTCGCGCACGCGCTGTTCCTGCTCGCGGTTCAACTGCTCGATTTGCGAAAGCATCTGGTTGAAAGCGTCCGTGAGCAGACCCAGTTCGTCCTCGCTCATCTTGGTCGCGCGCACGGAGTAGTCGCTGCGCTGCGAGATCGCCCGCGCCGTCTCTGCCAGCGCGAGGATGGGCCGCGAGATGCGCTGCTGCAGCATGCGGGAGATGAGGTACGCGACCATGACGGAGGTCGCGAAGACCAGCACCACGATGCCCGCATACAGGCGGAAGCGTTCGTAAATCGCCTTGAGATCGGAGCTGAGGTAGAGGGTTCCGAGCCGGCGGCTGTCGCGCTGGATCACCGGTTGAAAGCCCGCGAGGCGCGACTTTTCGAAGCTGAAACCATCGGCGCCCGGCGCGGCGGGCAGCTCGGTTGCGCTGAGCGTGGCAGGGTACTTGGTGAACAACCGCCCCTGCCGATCGTAGAGCGCGGCAGCGACGATGTGCTTTTCCACGCGCAGCGCGGAGAGAATTTCCTGCGCGTCTTCCTGGTTGTCGAAGGCGAGCGCGGCCGTGCTGTTGGCGGCCATGATCTCGCTCAGCGTCGTGAGCTGGGCCACAGCGCTGCGGCGAAACGTCAGCAACTCATAGCCGAAAAACGCCGCGCACGTAAACAGCACCACCGATCCGCTGGTGAGCAAGATGATGGCCATGAGCCGGCGCTGGATTGGCACGTGCGGACTCTGCATGTCAGGGTGATTGGGCCGACACGATATCGGCGGGACGAAGCAGCTTGGAACTCAGCGAGAGGCCGGCGGCCTTGGCCAGGTCGGGATTGATGCGCAGGCGGATCTTGGCGTTCTCCGTGAGAAACCGAATCATGCCTCCGTGTGCGCTAAAATCCGGCATATCGCCAACGGTTAAAATGCTCCGCGATCGCATGGCCGCAAGGATCGACTCTACTTTTGGCGCCTCAGAGGCCGCAATAAACAGGACATGGCAAGTATCGACTTCCTCGACGCGATGAAAACGTCGGACCACGAGAGCGTGATCGCGGACTTTCTCCCCCTTCACGAGGCTGTCCAGATAATCGCCAAACGGATCGTCGCCCAGCAGCCCAATCACGAGCGGCGTCTTGCTTTCCGGAAATGCAGTCGACGGCCACTCCACGAAAAGGGCGAAGTTAAAGAGGAAAACCGCCTTGAGCTGATACTCCCGCGAGGGTGAGCCGACGGGCTGCGCCCTCATCGCCGACGGCATCAGCAGAGCGATCAGGCAGAGCCCGAGCGTTCGCCAGAAGACGGCCGCGACGGTCAGCCAATCGGAGGAGTTTCCATCTATCGTTGGCATGATCGGTCGGTGCCCGAGCCGAGCGGCAGGTTGCGGTGACGGGGATCAGCCAATCTCCCGGGCCGTTTCCACGTCTTGCTCGCGCGGCAATCGACCGGCCGCAAGGCGCTCCTGGTGTTGGCAACGAAGGAGGTGGTGGGATTCATGAGGCAGGCCGGACTGCGGTGGGAGGTGGCGGATCGTCGGTGACGTCGTGCGATTATACCGAGGGAGGGGGAGTCGTCGGGGTGAGGGGAAGGGTGAATGAGAATGACGCGCCTTTTCCGACCTGGCCCTCGGCTCGAATATTTCCGCCATGTCTGACTAAGATGCGCCGGACGTTGGCGAGGCCGATTCCGGTGCCTTCAAATTCGGTTGGGCCGTGCAGTCGCTGGAAGACGCCAAAGAGCTTGTCGACGTAGGCCATGTCGAAGCCGACGCCATTGTCGGAGATGGTGAAGACAAAATCTCCGCTGGCAACCTCCGGCTGGGCGGAGATGGCAATCCGGGGATGCGGATTCTTGCCGGTGTACTTGATGGCGTTATCGATGAGGTTGACCCAGACTTGGCGCAGCAGCGCGGAATCGCCGGGCAGGGTGGGGAGCGGCCCGACCTCCCACTGCGTCACGCGCCCGCCCTGATCGGGGTTATCCGCGATCACCGAAGCGACGAGGGCGGCATGGTCGACCGCCTGCAGGCGAAATTCCGCGCGACCGATGCGCGAGAATGTAAGCAAATCATCGATCAGCCGCCCCATTTGCCGGGCGGAGTTTGAGATCGTGGCGACGAAGCGCCGGCCTTTGTCGTCGAGCGTGGCGTTCGCGTGCTTGCTCAGCATGTTCGCAAAGCCGTCGATATGCCGCAGCGGCGCGCGCAAATCGTGGGAAACGGAATAAGAGAAAGCCTCGAGTTCGCGATTGACCGCCTCGAGTTCCGCCGTGCGCGCGCGCACGCGTTTTTCCAGCAAGATATTATCCTGTTGGATGCGAGCTTCGTAGAGTTTTCGCTCGGTAATATCGAGCGAGAGGATCGCCACGCCTTCGGGGGCCGGCTGGATGTTTAACAAGAACCAGGCCTGCGTGCCGTCCGGATAAATAAAGAGGTGTTCGATGCGCTGCGTCGTCCGCTTCTCCAGGCAGTCGCGCACGAGGCTATAAACCGGCGTGTGCTCGATGCCGGGGTAGCACTCGCTCATCGTGCGGCCAATCAGCGTTTGGCGGTGCGCGCGCCCGTGGACCGTCGCAGTATCGTTGAGGTATACGTAGCGGAAATCAGGTCCGATGATTTGGCAGCCCTCGAGGAGGCTATCGAGCGTGCCGCGCAGCCGCTGCTCGCTGGCGCGCATCGCCGCCTGGGCCTGCTCGCGATCAGCCATCTCGCGCTGCATCGCGGCATTGGCGGCGGCGAGTTCGGCCGTGCGGTTTTTTACCCGAAACTCCAGCTGCTCGTTCAGCTGCTGCAGAGCGTCCTCCGCCTGACGACGGCGTCGGAAATCACGATTCACGACCAGGCCGGCGAACACCACGAACGCCGTCGCCAACCCACCCGAGAACACGATCGTCTTGAGCGACCAACGCCCCGCCGATTGGGCGGCTGTGACGCGCTCGTGCAGCAGGTCTCTTTCCTCGCCCGACATGGCCTCCACGACTTGGCGCACGGTCTCCACCGCCTCCTGTCCGGCGATAAACGCCGGAGTATCCGCGACCGCGTCGAGCCCTCGGGCCCGCCGCGCCGCGATGCGCCCTTTCATAATCGTGCGCGCCTGGTCAACGGCGGCGACCAGCTTCGTGAGTCGCTCCTGCTGCGAGGCATTGTCTGCCGTGAGTTCGCGGAGGTTTCGCAGCGAGTCGTCCAAGCGCACCTCGCCGTCCCGGTAAGCTTGTAACATGCGATCATCTCCGGTCAGCACGAAGCCCCGCGTGCTGGTCTGCATCGTTAGCGCCCCCGTGATCGCCTGATCGAGGTGATGCAGCACTCCGTGGGTGTGGTCGACCATCTGATAGGTCGATTCGAACCGCCTCAGATTCCACCACGCGGAACCACCGGCAAAGAGCATCACGACGAGCGCTGCGCCAAAGCCCAGAAGGATTTTTCGCTCAATAGTAACCGTCATGGGACAAATGGCATTCGGCTATAAATCACCCTGTAATACAGTCGGGTGAAAACTTCGAGACGCGATACATATTGGGCCAGCGAGTTCTCCCGCGGGCACTACCCATAGTTTTAGGTAGCAGCGTACCTTTTATTAGGTAAGCTGCCGCGAAATCATGCAAAATCCCGTATTATGCGGAAATGAGGCCTTTGCGGATCGCGAAACGCACGAGATCGGTTTGGGTCTGGAGGCCGAGTTTGCGCAGCAGATTGGTGCGGTGCGTCTCGGCAGTGCGGGGGCTGATAAATAATTTTTCCGCGATTTCGGGATTGTTTTGTCCCTCGGCGGCGAGCTGCAGGACCATGCGTTCTCGTTGTGTCAGCGAGCCGAGCGGATCGGAATCGGTGGGTTTGGAGAGAAGGGCGTTGATCGCCCACTCCGAGAGCGTGGCGCTGAGGAAGCGCCGGCCGCCCAAGACCTCCTTCAGGGCTTGGAGAATTTCCTGCGACTCAGAGCCCTTGAGGATGTAGGCCATCGCGCCGTTGCGCAGCGTCTCGATGACATAAGGCTCGTCATTGTGCATCGAGAGGATGATCACTCGCGTGTGCGGGCTCGTGACGCGCACCTGCCGCAGCACCTCGAGGCCGTGGAGACGCGGGAGGTTCAGGTCGAGAATCAAGACTGCTGGTTTCAACTTCTCGGTGAGCTGAGCGGCGGCGAGACCATCCGCCGCTTCGGCTACGATCTTGCAGCCACCTTCGCTCTCGAGCACGCCACGCAAGCCGCGGCGGACGATCTCGTGGTCATCGGCAATGATGGTGGTCGTCATGGAACAGGGGACAAGAGGTCAAATTCCGCGTGGATGCGCGTGCCCTGCCCGGGCTGGGAAAATAGTTCGAAGCGCCCGCCGGCGAGTTGCACGCGCTCGGCGAGACCCGCGAGCCCCAGCGAATCGCGCCGCGCCAGCGCCAGGGCGGTATCGAAGCCCCGGCCCCGGTCGGAAATCTCCACGTGCAGCGCGACTTCGTCGGCCGCGATGGTGACATTCGCTTCCGTCGCGCCCGAATGCCGGGCGACATTCGTCAGCGCTTCCTGCACCGCCCGGTACGCCGTGATCTCCAAGTCGGCCGGCAACCGCGTCACCGGCAGCGAAAGCTCGAGGTCCACCGCGATGCCAGTCTGTCGGCGAAATGTTTCCAGATGCCACTCCAGCGCCGGCTGCAAGCCGAGGTCATCGAGCATGCGGGGGCGAAGTTGCAGCGTCATCGCGCGCACCGTGCTGAGGAGATCGTCGGTGACGGTCAGCGCCTCGCCGATCGCCGGGCCGGTGGGCTCCAGGCGTGCCGCCTCGATTTGAAAACGCAGCCCCGTGAGCAATTGCCCTACTTGGTCGTGCAGCTCGTGCGCGAGCGCGTGGCGTTCGTCCTCTTGCACGCTCAGCAATCGCTTCGAGAGCGCCTGGGAGCGCGCGGCCTGTTCCGCGGCGCGTTTTTCGGCCTCGCGGCGCACGACGATTTCGGCCTCGAGTTCCCGCGTGCGGGCGGCGACCTGGCCCGCGAGCGAGCGATTGAGGATCGCCAGCTCTTCCGTCAGCTGCGCCGCGAGGCGTTCCGTCGCGGCGTGCTTGAGGGCATTGTTGAGCGAGAAAACCAGTTCGGTGAGACACCCCGGCCCATGGTGGATGTAGTCGTGCGCACCGAGCTTGAAGGCTGCGACCGCCGTTTCGCCCGAGTTGTGCGCCGCGAGGACCACCACTGGCACATCTTCGTCGTGCGAGCGCAGGTGACGCAGCGCATCCAGCATTGGCGTCATTTCGAAGTGCGGCCCGAGCACCACGGCGTCGAACTGGGTCTCGTCCCGGAGATAGGCGTCGAGCGCCGCCGGCATTTCCGCCGTGAGCCGCAAGCGCGGGGCACTGGCCGCGAAAAACATCGCCACCGCCTCGCGCTCCACGCGGTCCGGGTCGACAAAGAGCACGCGATAGACCTTGGGCTGGCCCGCAGACGGCAACAGGTGGGTCTGCCGACGGTGGCGCGCGAGGGTATGCTCCACGATCTCGTGGATCCGGCGAAAATCCGGCGTGTTTTTATCGATGCAGTCCGCCGCGCCCGCGCGCAGTGCGCGCACCGCGAGGTCGGCCTGGCCGTGCCCGCTCACCATGATGACGGGCGTGGGATCGCCGCGGGCAGCGAGTTCACCGAGCACCTGCAGCCCGTCGAGGTCGGGCATCATCAGATCGACGAGCAGCAGATCGTAGCCGCCGCCCTCCATCGCTTCGAGGCACCGACGACCGGAGTTGACGATGGTGAGTTCCGTATCCCGGTGCTGCGAGAAGTACAGCGTGACGATCTCGGCGATCTGCGGGTCGTCCTCGGCGTAGAGCACTCGGGTCATAGTGGTGTGAGAGTTGGGGTTATCGGCTCACGGCAGGCTGAAGTTAAGGCCGTTCCCGGTTTTGCGCCAGTAAAACCCCCAGCGGTTCTCCGTAGGCGGGAATACGGGGGTGCCCGAATATAGGGAAAGTGCGCTTCGGCGTAGGCTGAGCGCATGAACTCCACCCACCTCCGCCAGAACGCGCTGACCCGCGTCACCTCGCACCTCACCTTCCGCGCCGGCTTCGCGCTGACGCTCGCCCTCGCCGGGCTCTTTTTCGGCGGCTGCGCCTCCTACTCGCCCGAAAAGAATCTCGAACTCTTCGCCAAGAACGCCCCGCTCCCGACCCTCGTCCCGCGCGGCAAGGAACTCGCCCACGCCGAGGTCGCCGCCGCCAAGACCGAGGGTGATTTCACCCTCTACGGTGTCGGTGCCTCCATGGAGCCCGTCTACCTGAGCGGCACCGCCCTCGTGGTGCACCCCACCGTTTACTGCGCCCTTCGCCCCGGCCAAGCCGTGATCTACGTCAATCGCCGCGGCTTCTACGTCGCCCACATGCTGGTCGAGCGCACCGCCAAGGGCTGGGTCGTCGCCGGCCTCAATAATTCCGAGGAAGACGAGACGCTCGTCACCTCCAACAATCTCGTCGGCACCATCAAAGCCGCCTTTATCGCCAATGATACGGTGTTCCGTCCCGATGTCGCCGCCCGGATCGCCATGCGCGATGCCGTCACGACCTCCACGACGGTCTCGTTGGTCCGCTAATTTTGCTACGCTGACATGGCATCCACGATGGTCTGATCGCGGATGAATCAAAGTAGCAGCCAGCGCACCCGTGCCGAGTTCATCACGAGTGCGCTGGTGACTTTTTTACAAAAGTTATATGAATCAGGGCCGATAAAGGGGTGAGTCCCTCCCCATGATCTCAGATATCTCCCTCCTCGCCGGCAGCGCGCTCTCGCCCGAAGACATCGTCCGCGAGATGAAGAATCTGCCCTCGGCCCCCAAGGTTCTCCCCCGCCTCAAGCAACTCCTCTCCGATGGCAACTCCGCCATGCACGAGATCGTTGCCCTCATCCGTCTCGACCCCGGCATCGCCGCGCGCGTGCTGCAGTTAGCCAATAGCGCCTACTTCGCCAAAGGCGTGCGGTGCTTCACGGTCGACGAAGCGATCAATCGCGTCGGCTACGCCCAAGTTTACGAACTCGTGTCTTACGCCGTCGCCTCGCAGGTGCTCGTGCGGCCCCTCGATTCGTATGGCATCGAGGCCGACGATCTCTGGAAAATGTCCGTCTCCTGCGCCCTCTCCGCCGAAGCCCTCGCAGAGCGCACGCAGCAGGATCGCAACGTCGCCTACACCATTGGTCTCCTCCACTGCGTCGGCATGGTGGCCACCGATGAATGGGCGCTGCGGAATACCAAGCCCTTCGTCTTTAAAAACACCGGCTTCCCGCGCGAAGCGGTGGAGAGCGAACGCGCCCAGCTCGGCTTCACCCAAGCCGAAACCGGCTGCGCGCTGCTGCGCCACTGGGGCTTCCCGCACTCCATCTCCGAGCCCGTCCGCTGGCAGTACACGCCGCGCGCATCCGCCAGCCAGGCCAAGATGGCTTCGCTCTTGCTCGCCGCCAAGTGGCTCCGCTCCACCGTGTGCGTCCCCGCGGGCCACACGCGCCCCGCTCTCCTCGACGCCGCACAGATTTCCCTCCTCGGCCTCACGCCCGCGACGCTGCAAGCGATGTCGGTCGATATCGCGAAGCGCCTCGTCGAAGTCAGTTCGCTCCTCGACGGTGGCGTCGGCGAAATCGCCGAGCGCGCGCAGTTCCCGTCGCAGACGTGGGAATAACAACGGAGGCGCGGTTTCCAACCGCCCCCGCAGGACTCGCGCTAGCGCGAAAAGCGCCTCAGCCCAGCGGCCTCCGATTCGTTCTCTTTCCTCTTTCTCCTAATCGATGTCTCCGTCCGGTCCACCGCACCGCACGCCTCCTTTACCGCTCCAACGCCACCAACTGCTCAGCCGGCGCAGCCCCCTCCGCTCGCAGGCGAGCGAGCACAGCCGGAGGCGGCACGAGATTGAGCTGCATGAGGCGGCGGGCGGCCTCGGTAATGACATTTAGATATTGCTCAATCATCGCCAGCGCGCGCTCGGGCGGCTGGTTACGGAGCGCGATAAATTCCGCGACCACACCATCGCGGATGGCCGCTGGCTCGGCGGGAGTAAACTCGAGAGGAAATTGCGCGAAGAGATTTCCGCCGCACGCGGCGCGCACGAGTTCTTCGTATTCCGGCGGCAGGCGGCGCGCCATGACCTTATCGTCGGCGAGGAGGGCCAGCGTGCGGCGCATGCCTTGGCCCACGTCTTTCAAGAAAATCATGTCTTGAGCGTAGAGGAGATCGATGCGTCCGCCGGGCCGGATTGCGAAAAACGGCGCGGCCGGAAAGGCAAAGGGGAAGAGCCGGTTGGGGTAGAGCTCGACTTGCAGGTAGCGGCGCGCGACGGCGGCGAAGCTCGGCCAGCTATCGACATTTTCATACTGGACCTCCGCAATGGGCTTCCATTCCAGCTTCGGGAAGTCGGTCCAGACCGTGTCGTTGGCGACATCGATGTAGAGATTCCCCAGTTGCACGGCATTTTGAAAGTATCGCCCTTTGAGCAAAATGAAGACCTTCTTCAGCATTACCTCCCGACCGAGCAGAGCTTGAAACGCGGGGTCCACCAGTGCGCGCTCCCACACCATGTCCCGGATCTCGCGGCAAAACCCGAGCGGGTACGTCGCGAGCGCGGGCTCTCCGATCGGCGTGGGCTGGCCCGGAGGCAATTTGCCCCGGCGCTCTTCCATGATGCGATCGACCTCGGCGCGATGCGCGCGCAGTCGCTCCAAGATGGCGTCGATGGCGGGGAGCAGGCGTTGCTGCGTGACGGCCCGTTGCTCGGGCACCGTCCGCATATCCTGCGCGTAGGCCCGCGCGCTCGCGATCTCCAGCGCCACGGCTTTAGCTCACCGTGCGCCGCCGCCGCATCCAAGCCATGAGCCCGGCCACGAGGCCAATTCCGGTCGCGACATTCGCTGGCTCAGGAATGGACGTCGTCGCGCCAGCGGCGATGGAAACCCCTGGCGTGGCTTCGTAGGCGGCGTTGATGATCTTTATGCTGCCGCCGCCTCCGGTGAGGTCGAAGTGAATCCAGCCCGCGTGCTGTTCGCCGTCATTGCCAAAAACCGTCACGCCGATATATCCGCTTCCGCCGGTCAGCAGGTTGAAATCGCGCGATGAAGAGGTGTCACCCGTCGGCCCGATGGTGTCGCCGAAATTAAACACCCGCAGCGACGATCCATTGGAAAACAGGAGATTCGCCGAGTTGTAGCCGAATACAAACTGCGAATTGTTGTTAATAACAAAATCGGTTATCCCGTTGTTATCGAAGTCGATGTTCCGGGTGGTAAACAGGGGAATCGTGACGTTGGTCAGGGTCGGCGACACCACGACCTGCGACTTGGCCGTGAGCGGAAATGCCATCGCCGCCATCGCAGCCAGAGAACCCAAGGCGGGTCGCAAAGAGGGATTCATGGATGAGAGATTTTCCGGCGGCGCGGAGCGATTCAAGGTCAATCCTCTCACGCTGGTTTTTGGCGTATCGTTATAAGCCTTAGAACACCCTATAGCTTGGGGCTAAATAGCCAAAGGCGATTTGCAGGAGCAACGCGGCGGTAGCGACCGCAACTTTTCTCGGCCCTGTTTCCGGTTTCCAAGTGCTTCCGAGTGTTGAACACGCGTTTTCACCGAAACCCCAAAAGACCCTCGCATTAGATACTCGTTACAATGACGACCGGCATGGCGGCATAGCTGATGGGTACCTCTGTCGTGTAAACGATCTCACCGTTGTAGGGCTCGCTCCGGTATTTGGGCCAGGTCAGGCGAATCCCTTTTTGCGTAGACTTCGTCGTGGAGTCCTCGAGATCCACCAGTTGGGCGAACGGAGGACCGATGATTTCGGATCCCGTAATCGTCCCCTTGGCCGCATCCAGCGGATTTCGCGCCCAGTCTCCGCGCTTCGCCAAAGCACCGACCTGCTGGTAGCGCAATTCGTTGACCGTGCCTATCTCGGGAACTTTTTTGACGTCGACCCAGAATACGTAGCCCTGGTCGCGGGCGGTCGGCACAAAAGCCGGACTCCAGTTACTGCTGATGCCTTCGATCATCTGAGGCGAGCCGAAGCGAAGGCCGCCGTCCGGATCGAATGCCAGGTTGAAGGTCTTTTTTTGGTCGAAAAAAGCGAGGAAGGAGCCGCGTCCCTGCATCCGGCCATAAATCGGAGTGCTGGAGGCTTTCAGCCCGGTCTCGAGGACTTCCATGTCAAGGGATGAGGGAGGGGCCTCTGATCCGATGGGGAGTTGCGTGAAGGCAATCGCATCCTTGGTGGAATCCTGCCACAGCACGTTGAGCACGATATGATTATTTTGCTGCCCGAGCGCGGCGCACGGACCGGACGCGGCATTGGACCCTGAAACCGAAATATCGGCGCCGACCACCTTCCACGAATTGTCCGTCGCCGCGCTTCGCGCGAGCTTGGTGATCTTGATGACACCACTCTTGTTGGCCCAGACTATATAAGCCGTGAACCCATCGGGAAGGACGATCAAATCCGGACCGTAGTTACTGCAGCGCTCACCGTTTGGGCTGAGCAGGTCGCCGCCAAAGGTCATTCCTTCCCGCCGAAAATAAAAGCAGAGATTCTGCTTGGTGTCGGTGGCGGTCCAGACGAGAAAATTACCCACGCCGTCGTGGGATTTTAGGATCGGACGGCACTTGGAGCGCTGTTCAGTTTTTGCAGGTACGATGGTTGCCATGGGAGTGATTCTACATCGACGACGTGAGTGGATCGGAAAGGCCGGTCACCGCGCCCGCAGGGGATAGCGCCTGCTTTCGCTACAGTGATTCAGCCCATGATTTACTCTTTAAATCCGCGAAAAGGTGTGTCGAGTATTTTGTATAGACGTGTCATTATTGTGACAGCATCCACCGCAAACTAGATTTACCAGCGGAGGTCGGACCTCACTTCGCCTTATACCCCTGCCACAGCCACTCCAGCGCTTCGGGCAGAGTCTGCCGGGTTACGCGGCCATCGGTGTGGCCCGCCGCCTCGGCGTAAACGTAACGGTACGTGTAGCCCTTGGCCTTGAGTGCGGCGGCCATGCGCTCGTTGGCCAGCACCCAATTGTGCAGGGTCGCTTCCGCTTGCTTGGCGCCGTTGTCGTTTTCACTCACGTGGAGCCAGATGCGCAGCGGCTTCCGCTCGCTCTGCGGGATGAGGTGCTCGTGATATTCCCACGCGCCGTGCAGGTACTCCGGATTCTTTGGCGACTGCTGATCGACATAGGTGCCTGAATAGGTGAGCACGCGATGATACCGCTCCGGGTGAAACCACGCCATCGTGAAGGCCGCCGCGCCGCCCGAACTCCCGCCCATCGTCGCCCGCGCCTCGGGGTCTTTGCTGAAGGTCACCTTGTAATCCTTTGCGAGGCGGGGGAGCACTTCGTTCTCAATGAAGTCCGCGTACACGCCTGACACCGTGTCGTATTCCAGCCCGCGCTGGCTGCCCTTCGAATCGCCGCCGCCCGAGTCGATCATGATCGCCGCCATCGCCGGAATCCGCTTCTGCGCGATCAAATTATCCAGCACGGCGGGTAAGAACTTCGAGTATGCCCGCACGCCGTCCTGCGCCACGATGAAAGGCGTCACCGTGCCCGGCTGGTAGCCCGGCGGCAGATAGAGCGCCACCGCGCGCTTGTAGGGGACCACGCCCGTTTGGCCTTTCGCGATGCCCGGGTAAATTTTGCTCTCTTCGGAATTCATGGTGAGGGTATGCACCTCACCGCGTGGGACGCCCTCGCGACGCTCGACCTCGGGCGCGTACGCGTAGTCGGGGCCGATCCTAAATTCCACATTGTCCGTCGTGCGGGCTGGGGAAGCTTTGGCCGAGATCGGTGCCGCGGGCGCCTTGGCCGCTGGCGCTTTCGGGGCGGGAGCGGTCGTCGCATCCGCCGCCCACGCGAGTGGGACCGAGACCGCCGCTAAAATAATCGAAGCAAAGAAAACCGAGCGTGAAGTCATCATGGGGTTCACCCAGCGGGGCGCATTAACGTCTCCACGTCCAACCATTTTCCCTTCGCCCCGCCGTCCGCGCCCTGTGATCGTCCTTCGTCGACCATGGTCCCCGACGGCTACTATCTCCCGCCTCCCATCCGCTGCTCCTCGCTCGCCGAGATTTGCGCGCAGGCCGGTGGAGCGATGACGGCGCTCCCGATCGCGACGTCGCCCCAGATTTCTTTCACGCTCCCGGCGGAGGCCACGGCCGAACTGAGCGATTTCCTTCGTCCGCAGGCGACGCTCGATTGTCCGCCCCTCATCCTCGCTCACCTTCCGGGTGGGCGCGTTTTTGGCCCCGGTCACATCTTGTCCCCGGATGGCCACGCCATTGCCCGCGACGTCTCGCTCGATTTCGGCAAAGCCCCCGACGAACACTGGCTGCTGACCTACGAGAAAATCCGCCAACCCCAGCCGCTCGTCGGCACTTGGGCGGTCGTTGCGACCAGCCTCGGCGCGGGCTACTGCCACTGGTTGCTGGAGGAATTGCCCCGCCTCCTGGCCCTCGCGCCCTCGCTCGAGCCGGGCACCACGGTGCTGGCGCACACGCGCCAGCCCTTCGCGCAGGAAGCGATTCGTTCGCTCCCGCGCCCCGTCACGTTTGCCGAGCCGGCGCGCCTCTCCCACTATCGATGCGAAGACTTACTGGTTCCGAGTCTCATCGGACCCGCCGGTCGACCAACCCCTCCCGTTGTCGATCTCCTCAACGCCTTCGCGGATACGCACGCGGGAGTACCTGCTCACGGTTTTTCCATCGCGTCGCCCTTTGGCGAGCGACTCTACATCTCGCGCGAAAAGGCGCGCCGGCGCCGCGTCTCCAACGAGTCCACGCTCTGGCCCGCCCTCGAATCGCGCGGATTTCAACGTGTCCACCTCGAAGACCTTACTTGGGCCGACCAAATCAATGCCTTCCGTTCCGCCAAAGTCATCGTCGCCCCGCACGGCGCCGGTTTGGCGAATCTCGCTTTTTGCAGGCCTGGCGCGCGCGTGGTCGAATTTTTCCATCGCCGCTACGTCAACGGCCTCTTCTGGCAACTAGCGTCCCTCCAAGCGCTGGACTATATACCCATCGTCGCCGCCGGGCCGACAGCCCTAGCGCAAGAGCCCGTCGCGAACCGCGACGATATCCAGGCCGATGTCGCGCAGATCCTCCGCGCGCTCGAGCGCGAGTGAAGTCAGCGCCGCGCATACTTCTGCGCCGGCATCGCGCCCTTACGAGCAGCGCGAGTAAATCTTCTGCAGCATCGAGACCGACGGGGCGGGTGCGGCCCCTGCGGCGGGGCGGCTGCCGGCGAGGCTGCAGCGCAGGAGGAGCTGTTCGTTTTCCTTGTCGAGCTGGAGAATCTGGAGAATGCGTGCGCGCGTGTTTTCGAGCTGGGCGCGCGCCTCAGGGTCGCGCGCTGAAGCGGCCGGCAATTCGCGCAGCGCGGCCAGCGAGCGGTCGAGTTTTTCGAGCATGCTGCGTTTGCGGCCGAGAAATTCCTCGCCGGGTGCGCGCTGATGCTGCCGGAGGAAACGGTTTTCCTCGAGGGCACACTGGTGAATTTCATCACACAGCGTGTGATGCTCGCGGAGAATTTCGTGCTGTGTCATGGTGTGGTGGCCGTGATGGCGGCGCGCGAACCGCTCGGGGCGGGTGCAGGGGTGGACGCGGGCGGAGTGGCCGGAGCGGTGGAGGTGGGAGCGGGTGAGGTGACGGAGGTGGGAGCGGACGCGGCGGGCGCCGCGGCGGCCGGACTGGCCGGCGTGGCGGGTGTCTTCCCCGTCGAGGTGTCGAAGAAGGTGCTCACTTGTTTAGCGACTCCATCGCGCCATGCAAGGTGCTCGATGCGCCAGGCGGCCATGCGCGAGAGCTCCGTGAGATCGGCCGGGGGATTCTTGGCGGTGGCTTCGACGATCGACTGATACGCCGCCCGCGCGCGATCGAGGGAACCCAGGCGCTCGTAGCACAGTGCGATCTGATAGGTGATGGGTAGCCGCCATGACGGTTCGGGGGCGAGGTCGAGGAGGCCGCTGTAGATGGCTTGCGCGTCGAGCGTGTTGCCGGACTCGAAGAAATCGTTGGCCAGTTGGTTGCCCGTGCGACGTTGCCAGTAGGTCCAGCGCTTCGGGTCGGTCGCGACGCGGGATTTTTCGGTGCGCAGCAATTCGAGCGTGGCGACCGAGGCCTCCTGCGGGCGGCGCAATTCGCGCAGCGAGGTGGCGAGGAGATAACGCGCCTCCGGTACATTCTCATCGTCGGGCCACTGGTCGGTAAAGGCGCGCAGCATCGTGACCGCACCCTCGAGGTCGCCCTGAAGGCGCAAGGAGTAGGCCGCCTTAAAATGCGCGCGCGCCCGATCTGAAGGGGCCAGATCCAGCAAGCGCAGGCGCGTGAAAAATTTCGCGGCTTCGGCATATTCGCCGGCGGTGAAATAAGTTTCCGCGATCTCGAACTGCGCGGTCTTGGCGAGCACTTGGTAGCGCTCGAAGCCTTCGCCGGGCATTTTGAGCGTGGAGTTGAGAACGCTGTAGAAACGCGCGATGGCGGTCTTGTAGACACCGAGGGCGCGCAGGGTCCGACCAAGGTCGAGCAGGCAGTCGGGCGTACGGTCGTCCCCTGGATAGTCCTTCAGATAACGCTCGTAGATCGCGACGGCTTTTGTGAGCGCGCCCTGTTTGCGATGCATGCGCGCGAGCCCGAGCAGCGCTGACTTTACGTCGACGAGCTGCGCTGAGGGATTGGTGAACACCTGGCGAAACGTGACGTCCGCCGCATCGTATTCACCGCGGTCGGTAAGTTTTGCGCCCAAGTTGAGGAGATTTTGCGCCTCCTCCTTGAACAAAGATTTAGGGCGACCTGGAGCCGGGTGCGATTCCTCGCCATGAGCAGTCGCGCCGTGTCCCGTCGTTCCGTGAGTGCCCGCCGCTGGCTCGGCCGATTCGGGTTTGCCGTGAGCGGCGACCGCTTTTTTGGCTGGGCCTGCTTCGCCGTGTTCGGAAGGGACTGCCGCCACCGGTACGCTCGGCTGATGTTCGGCCGGTGCCGCGTCTGGTTCCGGCGCGTGGGCCGGGACGGGCTTGGTCGAAATCGCCTCGTGCTCGGCGGGCTCGACCTTGTCGTCGGCGTGGGTCTTGGCGGGGGAATGCGGTTTGTCCTCAGCGGGCGTAGGCTCGACGACTTCGGGTTTCTCCGCGGCCTGAGTCTTCGGCTCAGGGTGGACGACCTCCGGCTTTTCCTCCGACTTGGGTGCCGCCGCGTGGTTTTCCTCTGCGCGCAGGCGGGCGCCGAGGACCAGCGCGAGTAGCGCGATCACGGTGCGAAGACTGAGCGGAGAAAAACGGCGGCGGGTCATTTCGGCGTTTGCGTATAGGTCGCGCTACTCGGGGCGATCGGAGCGGGAGCGGGCGCCGTGAGCGAGCTGGGAGGCACGATCACATTGACCTCGTTCGCCGAGCGGGCCGAACCGGGGAGCTGGAAGTACGGAAGGAAATCTTCAGGGCGCACGGAGGGACGGGTGTCGTCAGGCAAGATTGCCTTGGGCACCGTCTTGGGCGGTGGAGGAGAGGCGGCTGCGTCTGGCTTGATATCGGTGACAGGCGCTTCGTCGGACTCGCGCGTCGCCCTTCGCGGCGGCTGGACGGCGGCGGCATTGGCCAGCGCGACCGTGGCTTCGGTCGGGCTCAACGGCGGCACCGGCGGCGCGGCCGCTGCCGGACGGGTGACAAGATCGGGCGGCGGTATGCTTTCTTGGAAGCGCAACGCCGGAGCGCCCACGACCGTAAGATACGGCAGCGAGGCCTTTCCCGATGCATCCGCTTCGCGTTCGGTCACGGCCGGCGGATACGCTAGGACCGGTGCCAGATGAGGTGCCAATGCCGGGACCAGCAGCAGCGAAATGCCGCGCATAGCCCGGCGAGCACCCGCCGGCAGAGGCGGTGGTTCGCGATGTTTCATTAAGAGTTATACAGTCCATGTTGGTGGATTGTCCGATGATTGCCCATGGGTTCTATCGGCCCGGGAGGCGCTTTCTGAAATGAATTTGCGGGGAAATCGTTTCCGCCGCCAGGGCCTGACATGGCAAAGCCGCCCGGCCTCGGGTCGAGGCGCGCGAGCGGCTGAAAAGGGGTAGGGGAGCGGCGACCGCGTTTAGGACGCGGCGGCGGGCTTGGCGTCGAGCAGGCGGCGCAGCGTGCGGCCCAAGTCGTCGAGCCGGTAGGGCTTTTGCACGAAGTCGCGCTGGCCAAGGAGTTCGAATTCGGCGCGGGCCGACGGTGTGATGTGACCACTCACGACCAAAACTTTAACTTGAGGCCGGCAGATGCGAAGAATCTTGAGAACCTCCACGCCCGTGGCACCGGGCATATTGAGGTCGAGCAAAACGAGGTCGAAGGCGCGCGCGGCGTCGCCGATGATCTCGATGGCGTCGAGGCCCGAGGCGGCGGTGAGGGTCCGGTAGCCTTTGCGCGTGAGCGCCGTGTGCATGAGCATCCGCAGCGACTCCTCATCGTCCACGATCAGGATAGTTTCGTTGCCGCCGGGAAACGGCTCGCTCTGGGCGACGATGGCCGGCACGAAGACCGTGTTTTCAGCCAGCGGAAGGAAAACGCGAAACGTGCTACCGGAGCCCGGCGAGCTATCGACATCGATGTAGCCGTGATGCGCCACCACGATGCCGTACACGACGGCGAGGCCGAGCCCGGTGCCCTGGTTGCCCTGCTTGGTGGTGAAAAAGGGTTCGAAGATCCGCGCGCGTACTTCGGCATTCATGCCCATGCCGGTGTCGCCGACCTGGAGGCACGCATAAGTGCGCCCGGGATCGGCCCCGAGCCGAAGCAACGCTGAGCCCGGCTGCGTGCTGGTAGTGAGCGTGATGACGCCGCCGGTAAGCATGGCATCGCGGGCGTTGACGCAGAGGTTGAGCACGATCTGCTGCAACTGGTTTTGATCCGCGAGCAACGGTGGCAGCCTGTCCTGCAAGTTGAGCTGAAATGTCACGGTGCGCGGGAACGTCTCCGCCAGTAGCGCCACGAGATCGCGGGCCAACTGGTTGAGATCGACCGGCGAGAACCGCACCTCGGTTTTACGGCTAAAGGTGAGAATCTGTCGGACGAGACCGCTCGCGCGCTGCGCGGCTCGATGGATTTCGCGCAAACTCTTCTCTAGCACGGCGGGTTCCTGGCCACCCTGCTGGCAAAATTCGGCGTAGCCGTTGATGATCGCGAGCAGGTTGTTGAAATCGTGCGCGATACCGCCGGCGAGGGTGCCGAGGCTTTCCATCTTCTGCGCTTGTCGCAGTTCGTGCTCGAGGCGCTTGCGCTCGCTCACGTCTTCCCGGAGGCAGAGGTAGTTGGTGATCTCGCCCGCGGGGCTGCGGAGAGGGGAAACTTTGACGGACTCCCAGACGGTGCCGCCGTCGCCACGACGCGTCGCGAGCTCGCCGCGCCACTCGCCGCCGGCGCGGACCGTTTCCCAGAAGCGCTGAAACGAAATCTCGTCGGGGTGCCCATCGCGCAAGACCTCGATGTCGCGATCGAGGAGGTCCTCGAGCGTGTGTCCGCTGACGGCGGTGAACTTCGAGTTCACATACTGCGCGTGGCCTTCGAGGTCGGTGATGACGATGGAAACGGGGGACTGCTCGACCGCGCGCGACAGCCGGTAGAATTGTTCCTCGGCGAGGCGCTGGCGCGTGATGTCGCGGCCCACGGCGCGGATGGCGAGGACAGCTCCGGTGTCGTCATGGAGTGCGGATTCCTCCCATGCAAACCAGCGCAGGCCCTGCGGCGTGCGCCAGCGGTGCTCGCCCATCGAACGGTACGGCGAGTGGCCTAAGGCCGCTTCCGATCCCTGCAAAATCGGCAGGTCATCGGGATGAATCAGATCCTTAACCGACAGCTCCGTGAGCGCCGCGGCGACCTTGCCGAATTTACGCGCAAACGAGAGGTTGACCGCAAGGATGCGGCCTCCGGGATCGCGGCAGTAGGCGGCATCGGCGCTGGTCTCCCACGCACCCAGCCACGAGTCGGTGGCCGAGACAGTGCCGGGAAACGGATCGCGCGACAGGGCAGGTACGGACATTTGAGTGGGATAATCGGCGCGCTAGCGGTGGACTTGAATGGATCCACCCGCGCGTATTACGAAGTGGTGCAGCACTTAAAGCAGGCCCTGCAGCATCGACGGCAGGCGCTGGAGCGTGTTGGCGATGGCGGCGCGCGCGAGTTGTGACTCGGTGCCTTCGGCTCCGTAGAGGATGCGCCAGCCGTCCAGTTTCAACCAGGAATCATCTTCGAATGGTTGGCTGATTTTTTCGAAACCGCCTGTCGTCCCGGCGTGACGAAGCAATTGGTCCGCAACCTGAATGGCCGCGCCAAAGAACCGGTGGCGTGGCGCGCGATCCGGATCGGCGTGAAATTGCACGGCCGTGACGATCTCCTCGGAGAGCTGGTGGCGCACGAGATAGTGAGCGCCGATTCGCGCATGATCCCAGCCGATGAGCTCGCGCTCGCGGCGGCAATAATCAGCGGGGCTCTCGGCAGTTTCCTCCATGAGGAGGCGCAATTCGTCGGGGAAGGCGTAAGCCATGACGACCTTGCCCACGTTGTGCAGCAGGCCCACGAGATAGTCGGTATCGTCGTCGATCTGGAGCGTGGTCGAGGCGAGGATTTCACGCGTCAGGATCGCGGTGCTGATGCTATGCGACCAGAGTTCGCGCCACGGCAGGGCGGCGGCGGTCGTTTTCTGCAATTGTTCAAGCTCTTCTATCACCGGCGTAGCCATGGCCAACTCGCGAATCTGCCGCAGGCCGAGAAAAAATACGGCCTCTTCGATGTTGTTCACGCGGGTGGAAAGACCGAAGTAGACGGAGTTAACCATGCGCAGCAGTCGCGCCGAGAGCGAGGGGTCACGGCGGATGACTGCGGCGATTTGCGAATTTAGGCTGCTATCGGAGCGGACGAGTTCGCTGAGGGCGCGGTTGATGCTTTGCAGTGATGCGAGCTTCGGGCAGGCATTGATCCTTCGCACGATTTCTTCCTCGCGGTACGGCGCTGGCGGAGCGGAAAGGCTGGCGGAGAGGTCGGAGAGCATGTGCGGATTTTATCGGCGCGGACGGCAGCTCGCTTGAGCGCGATTCCGCTCAAGTGGCGGGTATTTCGCGCCGATAAAATCCGCTGTCTGCTTTGAATCCCGCGAAACTTCAGTCGCTCCTCCAAAACGCCATCGGCCATCACAAGGCTGGTCGCCTCGCCGAGGCCGAGACGCTCTATCGTCAGGCCCGGGTGGCGGCGCCGCGTAGTTTCGACGTGCTCCACCTTTCCGGCCTCTTGGCCTACCAGCAAGGCCGGGTGCCCGACGCCATCGATCTCCTCACTCGCGCTCACAAGCTCGAGAACAAGTCCGCCGTCTGCGAGATGCGCCTCGCGCTGGCCCTCCTCTCGGCCAAGCGCACCGCTGAGGCGGAGAAGCACCTGCGGCACGCGGTGGAGGTGAAGCCCGATTTTCATGAAGGCTGGGACAATCTCGCGTACTGTCTCAAAATCCAAGATCGCCTCGCCGAGGCCATCACCTGCCATGAAAAAGTCGTCGCGCTGAAGCCCGACTACGCCTGTGGCTGGTACAATTTCGGCCTCACGCTGAGCCTCTTTGGTCGCAGCCCGGACGCGCTCATTTGCCATGATCGCGCGCTGCTCGCTGATCCGGCGTATGCGGTCGCGCATTTCGGCCGGGCGCAAGCTCTGCAGCAGGCGCACCGCGTGCCGGAAGCCATCGCCGCCTACGGCCGGTTTCTCGAACTGCAGCCGCAGCATGCCGAGGCACGTAGCTACCGGCTCTTTGCCCTGCACAATCTGGACGACATCTCGCGCGAGGAACTCTTTGCCGAGCATGTCGCCTACGGCCGGGCGATGGGAAAATCAGCGTCCCCGGCGCTGCCCAATTCGCCCGAGCCGGCGCGTCGGTTGCGCCTCGCCGTGTGGTCGCCCGATCTGCGGAATCATTCCTGCGCTTTTTTTATCGAGCCGCTGCTCCAGCACCTGGACCGCGAGCAGTTCGAAGTCTATCTTTACCACGATCATTTCCGGGAAGACGCCGTATCGGAACGGCTAAAATCGCAAGCGGCGGTTTGGCGCAATTTCATCGGCCAGCCGGGCGCCGCCGTTGAGAAAATGATCCGCGCCGATGCGCCCGATATCCTCATCGATCTCGCCGGCCACACCGGCATGGTGAGCCGCCTCCCGCTCTATGCGCGGCGGCTCGCGCCCGTGCAGATCACTTACCTCGGCTATCCCAATACCACGGGCCTGCCCGCGATGGATTACCGCTTCACCGATGCCGTGGCCGACCCGGTGGGCGACGCCGATGCCTTCGCCACGGAAAAGCTCGTGCGCTTCGCCCCGACGGCTTGGGCCTATGCGCCCGCCCCGGAAGCCCCGGAAGTCGCGCCCCTGCCGTACAAGAAGCGTGGATACATTACCTTTGGCTGTTTCAATAATCTGGCGAAGGTCACCGACCCGATGCTCCGCCTTTGGGGTCAGGTGCTTCACGCTGTCCCCGGCTCGCGACTCTGCTTAAAGGGTCGCGGCTTAAGTGAGGCCACGGTTCGCGCCCAGTATCTCGAGCGTTTCGAGCGACTCGGCTTACCGGCCGATCAGGTGGACTTTATCGAGCGCACCGACGGCACGAAAGAGCACCTCGCCCTGTATAACGAGGTCGATATCGCCCTCGACACCGCGCCGTATCACGGCACGACGACCACCTGCGAGGCGCTTTGGATGGGCGTGCCTGTCATTTCCCTCCGGGGTGATCGTCACATGTCGCGGGTCGGTGCCAGTTTGCTGACCGTGATCGGCCGTAGTTCGTGGCTCGCGGATTCTCCCGCCGACTACGTTGCGATTGCCTCGGCCCTCGCCGCCGATCCCGAGCGGCTTGCGACCGACCGCGCGCAGTTACGCTCGGTCCTCCGCGCCTCGCCCTTGCTCGATCACGCCGGTCAAGCGGCCCATTTCGACGCAGCCTTGCGCTCGTGCTGGCGCGCCTGGTGCGGCCGGCAGATGCAAGCTGCTTAATACAAGCCGGTTTCCATTAATTTTCTCCTTCACCCGACGATTGTATGATCATGATCGCATCCCCTGTGCCCCGTGCGACATTGCTTCACGTCGTGAAGTCGATGCCATCGGCCCCGCAAATTCTGGCGCGCATCGGCCACCTGATGCTCGCGATGGACGCCGAGATTTCGGATATCACGAGCCTGCTCAAGCGCGATCCCGCGCTCACCGCCCGCATCATCCGCATCTCCAATAGCGCGGCCTATAACACCGGCACGCCCTTCGCCTCCCTAGAAGAAGCACTGGCGCGCGTGGGGCTTACCGAGGTTTACCGACTCACGGGCTTCGCGGCGATCGCGCAAATCTCCGACCAAAGCCTGCCGCGCTACGATATCGCCGGCCAGCAACTGCGAGAGAACTCTCTCCTCACCGCGCTCATCACGGAATCGCTGGCCCACCTCAGTGGGGTCGATGCCCGCGCGGCCTACACCGCCGGCCTCTTGCGCTCACTAGGCAAGATCGCGCTCGATCGCCTCACGCGCGATCCGGCCTACGAGGGCAGTGGTGGCATGCGGGGACGTCCGCTCGCCGAGTGGGAGTCGGGCTTCATAGGGCTAAATAATTGCGAAGCCGCCGCGATCATCCTCGAGGAGTGGCGCTTCCCGGAGGCCACGATTGTCGCGATTCTCGATCACTACGCGCCCAAGAATTCCGATTCGCTAACCTCATTGTTGAATCTCGCTGCGGGTGCCGCCGAACTCAGTGGCCACGGTTTGCCGGGAGAGAGTGTCTATTGGACACTGACTCCCGAGAAATTTGCCGCGGCGGGAATCGACGAGGGCCAACTCCAGGAAGCCATGCGGGCCGGCTTGGAACGCTTCGGGCCGGTGCGTGCGGCGCTGGCGTGACGCTGGCAGCGTGGCATGGGAGCGCCGTCATTTTTGGCGCGTTGTAGTCGGGATCCGTCAGTGTGTAGTGCAAATTGCGCCGTAGTCATCTCACGCGAAACGGAGCGTCGAGCCGGCCTGCCGTATCCAAAAAATGAATGCGCGAATGGGCTTTATTGCAGGGGAATTTTTTGCCGACTTGTTGCCTGGAAAAGGGTGCATTGCGCTTCACGGCAGTGATTGGTGGCCCAAAAGATTTTTAAGTACCTGTGAAACGGTTTCTTGCGAAACCCCGTAGGGCGCGGGCGCACGTTTTGCAGTAGTCTTGGTATGTCATCGCTCCCTTTGCCGCTTTCGACTGCCGCTGCCGATTTCCCCACGGAGGAGCGGGCTGATGCCGTGGAGACAGCTTACGCGGCACTTTCCGCGTACGTCGAGCAGCCGGACTATCCGGCGATTGTCGCGCAGTTGCGCAGGGCGCTGCGCGCGGCAGGGGCGACGATCTCCGGTTATCGCACCGCGCAGTTGGCGGGTGAGAGCGGGCGGCTCGCGCGTGAACTGGTGGCGGCGGTCAGCGCTTCCGGCCTGCACGACTCGCCGGTAATGGATGAAGATTTGCGCCGCGCGCAGGCGTTTGCGGCGGGCTCGGCGTCCGGATTGATCGCCGCGATGCTGCTCGTGCCGGCTTGGCAATGGCCCACGTCGCCGAAGCTCGCGCAGGTACCGGCATCGCTGGTGGCGGAGTACACGGCCTGGCTCCTCGCCGCACCCCAAGGTTTCACCGCGCGGGGCCAGACGGCGGTTTACGCCAACCGTTGGCTGCAGCGGTTGGAGGAGATTCTGCGATTTGTGCGTGCGAGTACCAACGGCGAAGCCACGCGCACCGCCCTCGCGGTTTTCCTCAAGCGCGCCAACGGCATTCCGCTCTATTTTTGTGCCGACTCGCTGCTCCGACACCAGCAGGCGAGGGCGCAATTGCTGCAATGTGCGGCGGTGCGCCCGGCGCTGTCGCTCGCGCCTCGGCCGCGGGCCGGGCGGAGATTGCGGGTGGGCTTCGTTAACCGCCACTTCGGCCCGCAGACGGAGACTTACACGACGCTGCCGATGTTTGAGCAACTCGACCCGGAGCGCTTCGAGGTGTTGCTCTTCGCCCACCACGCGGGCGGCACGCCGCTTGAGGACTACGCCCGGCACCATGCGGCTTCGTTTGCCGTGCTCCCTGCCGATCCCGGCGCGCAGATCGATCAACTCCGCACGGCGGCGCTCGACGTCGCGGTCTTCGGCACGAATGTCACGGCGGTTTTCAATGATGTCGTTCGCGTGGCGCTGCACCGCGTGGCTCCGCTGCAGGTCGTAAACAACTCGTCTTGCACCACGACCGGTCTTCCCGAGGTCGATCTCTACGTGTCGGGAACGCTGACCGAATCCCCCGATGCGCCGCAGCATTTCTCGGAGCGCCTCGGCCTCGTCGCCGGTCCGGCGCACGCCTTTAACTACGAAGCGGATCGGCAGGAGCCGACTGGTGTGTGGACTCGCGCATCGCTCGGACTACCGGAGGACGCGACCGTATTTGTCAGTGCGGCCAACTATTTCAAAATCATCCCCGAGATGCAGGAGGCGTGGGCTTGTCTCCTCGCGGCCGTGCCGGGCTCGCGGTTGCTGTTGCATCCTTTCAACCCGAACTGGTCGTCGTCGTATCCGATTAAGCGATTCACGTCAGAGCTCGACCGGGTGTTGACCGCGCACGGCGTGTCCACGGACCGGGTGGTCGTTTCCAGCGTAAAATTTCCCTCGCGCACCGATGTGAAAGCGCTGCTCGCCGTGGGCGATATCTATCTCGATACGTTCCCCTTTGGCGGGGTGAATTCCCTCGTCGATCCGCTTGAGCTTGGCCTCCCGGTCGTCGTGTGGGAAGGTGCGGTGTTTCGCGCCCGTATGGGCGGTGCGCTGCTTCGATCCCTCGGTCTCGATGAATTTATCGCGACGGATGAGGCGGGATATCTCGCCTTGGCGACCCGGCTCGCGATCGATCCGCTCACGCGCGAGGCCGCCAAGGCCCGCATCGTCGACGCTATGGGTCGGGCGCCCGTGTTTCTCGATCCGCTCGCGGCGAGCGATGCGTTTGGCGCGCTGCTGGAAACCGCTTACGATGAATTGCTCGCGGTCGGTCGCGCTGAGTTTCGCCGGAGGCGCACGCCAATTGTGGCTGCCGCCCCGGGTGAGCCGATTACGATGGTGAATGATGGTGTGGCCCGTTTTGGGCGGGGCGACTTCGCCGGCGCGGCCGAGTGTGCGCGTCGGGTGTTGGGCGTGGCCCCGGCTAATCCTGCGGCGCGTCATTTGCTCGGCGCCGTCCTGCTCAATAGCGGTCGCGCACCGCGCGCGGTGGATTACTTTCTCGGGGCTGTGCAGCATGCCGGCGAAAACGCGCCGCTGTGGTACGACCTCGCGGTGGCGCTCTGCGAAAGCGGGCGGCACGAGCCGGCACTTCAGGCGCTCGAGACGAGCCTGCGCATGGCGCCAGATCGCCTGGAAGGCTGGCTGCTTTTTGCCGAACTTGCGCTCAGCGCGGGCAACCACGATTTGCTGGCCCACGCCCTCGGGGTGGCCTCGGACCTTGCACCCGGAGATGCGCGCATTCGCGAACTGCGCGCGCGGGCAGGGCTGGCGAACCCGCCGGAGTCGGCGACCGCAGCCGGCGTGAAACACATTCTACTTTTCACCGACGATCCGGATCGCGGTGGCGTGGCGCACTATAATCATTCGGTGCTGATGGCGCTCGCGCGGGCCGAGTACCGCGTTTCCTGTGTGCAGACCGCGAGCGACGGCCCGCTGGCGCAGGAGCAGCGCGCGGCGGGCGTGGTCCACCACTGGCTCGACTACGATACGGGCAAGGATTTCGGCCGCACGGTCACCGATGTCGTGACCGCACAGCGCTTGTTTGAAACACACCGGCCGGACCTAATCGTGTTTAGTGACTGCTGCCCGATGTCGAATCTGGCCGCGCGCGAGGCCGCGATGCGCTTGAACATTCCCTTCGTGATCGTGGTGGGCTTCGTGGGTGCTTACTTGGCGAAAAATTTTGCGGCGCAACTTCCCCGGCTTGCCCGGCAGTACGCCGCCGCGCGGGAGGTGGTCGCAGTCTCGCAGGAAAATCTCGATTTGCTCCGATCGCATTTTGGCCTCGCGGCGGACGCCGGGCGCGTCGTGCACTACGGCCGGCCGGAAAAGTTTTTCGCTCCCCGCGACGAGGCGGTGCGCGCTCGTCTACGCGCGGAGCTGAAGTTGCCGGTCGAGGCGGTGGTTTGCCTGACGACGGCGCGGCTGACCGCCGTGAAAGGCTTTGTGCATCAGCTTAGCGCGATCAAGCGGCTGCACGGTACGGCGGCTGGAAAGAGCTTACATTTCGTGTGGGCTGGCGACGGCGATCAGCGGGCTGGCTTGCAACAGGAAATCGCCCGGCAAGGCTGGGACGAGCGCGTTCATCTCATCGGGCATCGCGATGACGTGGCAGAGTGGTACGACGCCGCCGATATTTTTATCCTGCCGTCACACATCGAGGGCATGCCGCTAGCGATCATGGAGGCGATGGCCAAGGGGCTGCCCGTCGCGGCGACGGCCGTCAGTGGCATCCCAGAGGAAATGGGCGGCACCGGCAAACTGTTGCCCGACCCGGCGCAGCAGGCTGAGAAAGTCGCGACGGAGCTGGCGGCGATTCTCGCGCGTTGGGCGGGCGATGCGGCATTGCGGGCGAGTGTGGGTGCCAAGGCCCGCGAGCGAGCCGTGGCGATGTTCCGCGAAGAACAAATGATCGAGCGCACGCTGGGGCTGATCGCGGCCCAGGTCGGAGCGAAGGCTTCGTGCGACTCCGCTTCCCAATCATGACCTCCCCAACGACCATGCTCGCCCCGGACGCGGCGGTGGCGACCGATGCGGCGAAGCGCGCTGATTCCGCCACGGGTACGATCCTCGCGCTCACGCACGATCCGAAGCATCCGCTGTTCACGAGTTGGTTGTCCGGCGTGACTCGTCCGGTGCAGTTCATCTCGTCACCGCGGGTGGGCTATGAGTTTTCCGAGGATGTCGCGCTGGTGGTCGGCGCGGATTGCTACAATGAACCGTGGGTTACGCTCCTGCGCAAAGCCGTGGATGCGGGCATTCCGACGCTGATTCTGGCCGACGGAATTTTGGAGTACCGCAATACGTGGGAGCATCCGCAGCTCACGCCGGGTGCGCTGTTTCAACCGGTGCTCGGACACAAAATCGCGTGCCTCGGCCGCTCGCAGGTGCGCGTCCTCCAGTCGTGGGGCAACCCCACGCAGTGCGAAGCGATCGGCGCGCCGCGATTTGATCGCTACGCGGGCCTCCGTCGTCGCGAGCGCCCCGCCGACGGCTCGTTTCGCGTGCTGGTGATGACGGCGCTCACGCCTTATTTCACGCCCGCGCATCACGAGCGCGTGCGGCAATCGCTCCTCGACGTGAAAGCGGCCTTCGCGCGCGGCGTGACGGTCGATGGCGTGCGCGTCGAGCCCGTCTGGCGCGTGACCAAGGGGCTCGACAAGGAAGTCGGCGTTGACTCCGTCATCACCGATCTCACCGGCAAACAGCTCGCGGACGTGTTGCAGAACATCGACGCTGTCGTCACCACTCCTTCGACCTCGATGCTCGAGGCGATGTTGCTCGGCTTGCCGGTTGCCATGCTCGACTACACGAATGTCCCGGCCTACGTGCAGCCCGCGTGGCGGATCAGCGCGGCGGAGCACATCCTGCCGACGTTGACACAACTGGTTAACCCCGCGCCGCCGAAGCTCCTGTTTCAAGACGCCACACTCCACGACGCCCTCGAGTGCGCCACGCCTGCGGCCCCGCGCATGCTGCGCCTGGTGGAAAAGATGATCGATTCCGGCGAAGCCGCTCGCCGCACGGGCCAGCCGCTCGCGATGACGTGGAGTCTCAGTGACCCTGAGGAACGGCAACGCGCCACGAATGAAGCGCGCTTCGACCTCGGCACGCTTTATCCGGGTCACGCACCGTTTTCGGAGACCGATCTCAGAGCGCTGCAAGTCGAGGTCGGCCAGTTGCGCCGCTACGCGGCCACGCTCGAGCAGCAGATCGGTGCGCTGAGGGGGACGTCGGCGCAGACGACCCAATTGACCATCGCGTGGAGATCGAAACTCGAAGCCGCCCTCGCGGTGGCCCGTCTCGGGCAGAAAGCGGCGGCGGCGCAGCTTATGATCGAGGGCGTCAAAGCCGTGGAGTCCTCGCCCGATCCGGCGGTCACCCTCGATGCCCTCGTGGAGATCAGCACGCATCTGGCTCCGCTGGACGCGGGCCGCGCCGCCTATCTAGCGAATATCGCGATCAAGATCGCCGAACGCCTGGGCAATGCCCCGCAGAAGGCGCGGGCGCAGGGCGTGCTGGCGTCGCTCAGTGGCAAGGCCGCTGTCGGAGCGAAGCGCCAATAAACGTCTCCTCCGTGGTAAATTACGCACCGGGTTGGCCGATAGATTACAGTAATCACTCAGCGTCCAAATCGTTTCTAAACCCAACCCCATCATGAGCCTCATCCAAGAAACGTATCTCAATCCCAAATCCGATGCACGCGGCACGCTCGTGGCAATCGAAGGCCTGGCGGAGGTGTCGTTCGACATCAAGCGGGTGTACTACATCATCGGGACCACGGGCGACGTCGTGCGCGGGCTGCATGCGCACCACCGTCTCACGCAAATGGCGGTGTGCCTCACGGGCTCGTGCCGCTTCGTGATGGATGATGGTTTCGAACGCGCGGAGCACGTCCTCGACAGCCACGCCAAGGGCCTGCTGATCGAGCCGATGGTGTGGCACGAGATGCGCGATTTTTCCCCCGACTGCGTGCTGCTGGTCCTCGCGGATGCGCCCTACGACCGCACCGACTATATTCACGACTACGGCCAATTTGTGCAGCTCGCCCACGCCCGGGCGAGTCGCACGCAGCGGCTGGTCGCCTAAACGGCGCGCCGAATTTCCGATGACGATCGATCTCCCGAAGCTCAAGCAAATCGCCGACGGCGTCTTCAAGGCCCAAGCCTCGGGCAAGATCCGCGCGCTCGAGCCGCAGATCGGTGGAATCATCGCGGTTTTCCACGAGCTCGGCAATCGCGTCACCGCCGGCGGCGATCGCGGCGAGATGCAATTTTACTATGACCGCTTCGCGCGCGTGTTCCGCGATTGGATTCAGGGGCGCATCGGCCGCCTGCCGTCGCTCAACGAGGCCTGCGCCTTCTACGACCTGCTCTATCTGATCAAGTGGCGCTCCATCAACGAGCCGACCGACCTCACTTGTTTCAATGCGGACGTCCTCGCGCCCTTTCTCTCGCTCGTCGCGAGGAGGCCATGGCCCGATCTGCCGGAAAACCGCACCGCGATCAACGGCGCGCAGCCGCAGCGCATCGCCTACCTCGCCATCTGGAAGAATCTTTCCAGCGCCAACGCGTGTGCGCGGGTGACGTGGACGACCATCCTCGGTCATCAGGCCCTCCGGGCAGGCCGCGAGCCGGTCGTCCTTTACTGTGTGGTGCCCCCCGAGGCCGATCTCATCGAGGCCGCAAAAAAGGCCGGCGTCGAACTCAAGCTGATGTGGTGCCAAGGCGGTCACGAGGCCATCGCCAAAAATATTTTGCGCGAGATGGAGAAGGATCGCATCGACGCCCTCCTCTTCGACACGCCAGATGCCCTCGCCACCCTGCTCGTGGCGAAGCGATCTGCGCCCGTGCAGATCTACCTCGAGATGGGATTCGACGCCTGGCGCGCGCCCAACATCGAGTTTTGCTTCCAGAGTTTTTCGGTGCGCTGGGAAGAGCTTGTCGCCACGCCCGACCGGTGCGCGCGTCTCCCGCTCATCGACCACATCGACTTCCTCGCCCCGGAGCGCCCGGCCGCCGAGATCGAAGCGCTGCGCCACGAGGTCAACGCTGTCCTGCCTGACGGCAACCCGCCCGACATCGTCTACGGTTTCTTCGGCCGCATGACCAAGGTCACGCTGCCCTGGCTCAAGCTAGTGGAGCGCATCCTCACGGCCACGCCCCGCGGGGTGTGTTACATCGGCGGTGGAGGTGGTCAGAGCCCGATCGTGGAGCAATTTCTCAAGACTTCCAAAGTGGCCAAGCGCATCGTGTATCACCCGCGCTACGTCGACGGCCACATCGTCGGCCGCGTGATCGATGTCTTTCTCGATACGTTTCCGTTTCCCGGCAGCCTCGCCTGTCTCGAGTGCCAGGCCAAGGGCGTGCCCGTCGTCTGGATGCCGCAGGGCTACAAGGACGCGATGGCCGAGCGCCTCGAAATCTACCGCGATGCCTCGCTACGCGCGGAAAGTGAAGACGACTTCGTGCGCCTCGCGGTCGAACTCGCGAGCGATGACCGTCACACGGCGGCCTCCGCGCACGCCCGCGCCCTCGCGCTCAAATTCGGCAATGGCGAAGAAAACGCCGGCCAGATCGAACACGTTATCCGTCACTTCGCGCAGCCGGCGGAGCTGGCCGTCGAGGTCGCGGCGAACTGACGCTGATGGAGGAGCCTGCTGGCAGGCGATGGGATGATGCGGGTGGTGTCACCTGATAGCCCATCGCCTGCGAGCAGGCTCCTACAGCAGGACGCAGAACTCTGGGCACAAAAAAGCCGGCCTCTCAGCCGGCGTTTTTTGTGCCTCTATTCCCGCCTCAGACAAAGCTGATATTTTTGCGCTCGTGGGAGTCGATCACTCGCATCGCCGAGAGCAACTGGTGGGGGACATCGACGTAGGCGACGTTGGAGCCGCTGAGAAATTGGTCGAAGGCGGTTTCCATGAAGCGGCCCCGGCGCGCGAGCACGACTTCCGTCCAATCGGTGTGCGTCACCGCGACCGGGACGAAGTCGGTGCGCTTGATGAAGTTCGTCGCGGCCTCGAGCATGCCGACGTTCTGCTTGATGCTGTCGGTGCTATGGCAGCAGTTTTTGAGAATGAAGACGCCATCGGGCTTCACCAGTGGCTCGTAGGAGAGCAGATCGCGCAGGACGTATTCGTACTGGTGATTGGAATCGACGTAGATGACGTCGAACTGGTCGACGCCCGTCTGCGGCTTGATCTGGGGGATGGCCTTGATCGTGTCGGCGTTGATGATGGTGACGTTCGGCACATTGGCGAAGCGCGCCTGGCACTGGGCGAGGAGCGCGTCGAACGTCTTTTGCTCGTTGATGGAGCCGCCAAAGTAGAAATCGAACTTGTTCATCGGGTACACCCACGGCGGCAGCTCGGCAAACGGGCTGTAGTCGCTCATGAGCTTGGCGCTCCAACTGTCGATGAGCACGAGCTGCGCGGGGGACATCGCCTGGTACATCTTTTGCGCGTTTTCTCCGCGCAGGACGCCGAGCTCAGCGATCAGGGGCTTAATGTCCGCCGCTTGGAAGATCGTGTGGAGAATTTGAAAAAAAGTACCGCGCGGGACATTGCAGATTTTCATGGGTGTGGTGTGGGTGCTGGAACGGTCGGCGCACGATGCGCCAATCCTCGAATCGGCGCTGGCAGGCTCGGCTTGAGGGAAAAGCGCGCGAGGGCGGGGCAGGGAGCGGGGCGCGTGCCCGGGGAAATGCCCCTTAAACCACTTCAAAATGGGCCGATGAGGTAATTCACTCTCCGCATGTCCCTCCACCGCCGCATTCGCGTCTGCTATTTTAACACCTGGGCGCAGGGTCTAGAGCCGGTGGCGGACTATCTCGCGCGCCTTCCGGCCATGGATCTCCGCCCGCTCGTGAGCGATCCGGCGGATGCGGGGCTGCTCGCGAAAGCCCGCCTAGATTGCGATTGGTACGGGGAGAATGCGAGGGCCTTTGCGGCGATGACACATCCCTCCCTCGAGTTTCTGCCCGCGTGGGTTTGCGGGATTAATGGCCTGCTCGAGCTGGCCAAGGTCCCGCGCTCGGTGGGCGAGGAACGCTGGCTGATCATGATGGCGCACCAGCCCCAGGCGCTGAAGGCGACGGCGGGAAAATTCTTCGCACTCCTGCAGAAGTGTGGCGTGCGCGTGCTCTACTATGCCTTTGATGAGGCGAGCCGGATGATGGCGTGCTTTCGCGAGATCGCCCCGCACCTCGATGTGTTGATCCACGATGAAGCGCCGCTCGCCCCGGCCGGCGCCGCAGCGCTGCGGCCCACGGCTCGCACGATCCACCGGAGTTGGGTGGCTAACACGATCCCGTGGGCCACGCCCTTCGTGGAGAATCCGGAAGCGCGGATCGTATTCCTCGGTTCAGAAATGGGGCTGACGCCCCATCGGCAGCGGCAGATCGATTTTCTCCACGCGCGCTTCGGCGACAAATTTACGGCGATCCACGACCATTCGGTCTCGGTCGGCGAACGCCATCGTCTCGCTGAGCGCTTCAAGGTCAGCCTGTGCCCTGAGGGGCGGAAGTTTGCCACGCCGGGTATGAGTGCGACTCATACGGACCGACCGTTTTGGTCGGGCTGCCTGGGGCTTGTGCCGGTGAGCGAGGACTCGCGCGAAGGCGGGCGGCTCGAAGCGCTGCACCGTGAGGGAGTGCTCTTGCGCTATCCGCACGGTGATCTCGAAGTGCTGGCGGCCGCGTGCGAGCGGGGACTCGCGGCTTCGACTGCGGAGCGGCGGCGCCTGTACGACTATTTCAATCGGTGCGAGACCGTGGGTAAGGTGGTCGCGGAGGCACTGGCTACCGTAGGGCAATAAGCGAGCGAGTGGGGAGGTGCGGCTTTCGCCGGGGAGCGGGCATGAAAAAGGGACGGACTAAAAGTCCGTCCCTTTTTCGTGTTCGTTGCGCTGGCAGGGTTCGCGCTCGGATGAGTGCAATCATCGAAGACGAATCGAAGCGGGCTAGTTTCGGGCGCGCCGTTTGCGGATCACCGGATGCCGGCGCTGTTTGGAAGCGGGCGGATCGCGGCGAACTCCGATGCCTAAAAATGCGAAGGCCCCGGACGATGCCGGGGCCTTGTGTGATTAAACAGTTAGCAATCACGCTTGCATGGCGCGGGGGCCGACATTGCTGCCGACTTCCGTTGCCGGGGCCTTCGTAGGTTTTGTCGGATGACTCGCTTAGCCCGGCCGCCTTTTGAGGGGCGGCCGGGATTGGGCGATCAGGACAATCCCTGACGATTAGGTTTAACCGAGGAGGCGCATTGCGCTCTGGGAACTCTGGTTCGCTTGCGAGAGCATCGCGGTGCCGGACTGCACCATGATATTCCAGCGAGCGAGCTGGGTCGATTCCTCTGCGACATCCACATCCGTAATTCGACTTGTGGCTGCCTCGAGGTTGGCCTTGTTGACAGAGAGCAACTCGCCGGCGAACCCGAGATGGCTCTGCTCTGCGCCGTTTTCGGCGCGGAACGTAGCGACATTCTGGAGTGCGTCGGTGATATCGCTGAGACTGACATCCGCGAGAGACGCGACGCCCGTATCAGTGATCGCGCCGACTCCGGCCGACGTGGACGTCAGATCGCGGCCCTTGATGGAAACCGAGGTCTGGGCGTCTTCCGTCACATTCACCGACAAATCAGTGCTGCCAAACAGAGCCACACTGTTGAACTTTTCACCGCCGATATCGGTCAACTGCGTCTGGAGTTCGGTGAACTCGGAGTCGTAGTTGTCGAGATCGCTCTGGCTCTTGGTGGGATCGACGTAGAGGGTCTTCAGCTCGCTCATGCGATCGAGGACCTTGCCGGCCACCTTGAGAGCTCCGTCCTGAGTCTGGAGAAACGAGACGGAGTTTCCGATGTTGGTTGCTGTCGCACCTTGGCGCTTGGCCGCGGCCGACAATTTCATCGAGACCGCGAGACCGCCCGCATCGTCGGACGGGTTCACGATTTTCGAACCGCTCGAGAGCCGGTTGAGGCTCCTTTGCAGCATGCTGTTGGAAGCGGCGAGGTTGTTTGAGGCAACCGTCGCCGCGTAGTTGGTATTAATCACGACTGACATGGTATCGTTTCCTTGATAAGTGCGACTTTCCGTCGTCGCCACGTGTCCGGATATGCAGCGCCGGACCGCGCTGTCCGCGGCAAAAGCCGCAAAGGGATTTCACGCCGCTACCATGGCCGGCGTGAAGAAACAGGGGTGCTGGAGACTTTCAAAGAACCGTATCCCCACCGAGACAGACAACCGCGTAAGTTCGGGACCGCGCGCGCCGGGGAATCAATCCGGCCGCGCGGCGGGGACACCTAGCTGCCGGCTACTTAGCCGAGGAGCTTCATCGCCACCTGAGAGCTTTGATTGGCCTGCGAGAGCATCGCGGTGCCCGATTGCACCAGGATATTAAATCGAGCGAGTTGCGTCGATTCCGACGCCACATCCACGTCGGTAATTCGACTGGCCGCGGCTTCGAGGTTGGCCTTGTTAACCGTGAGCAACTCGGCGGCGAAGCCGAGGCGGCTCTGTTCGGCGCCGTTCTCGGCGCGGAAAGTGGCGACATGCTGGATCGCGTCCGTGATGTCGCTGAGATTGATGTCAGCCAGGCTGGTGACGCCGCTGTCGGTGAGCGTGCCGATGCCGGAGGCACTCGTGGCGAGATCGCGGCCGACGATGTCGACCTGGGTCAGCGCATCTTCGGTTACGGGCACCGAGCGGGTGGTGCTGCCGAAGAGCGCCACGGTGTTGAACTTTTCACCCGTGAGGTCGGAGAGCTGCGCCTGCAGCTCGGTGAACTCGGAGTCGTAGTTATCGAGGTCGCTCGCGCTCTTGGTCGGATCGGCGTAGAGGGTCTTGAGCTCGCCGATGCGGTCGAGGACCTTACCGGCCACCTTGAGCACTCCGTCCTGGGTCTGCAGGTAGGAGACGGCATTGCCGATGTTCGTGCCCACGGCGCCCTGACGACGGGCGGCGGCAGACAATTT
This sequence comes from Opitutaceae bacterium, assembly GCA_965227745.1. Classification (GTDB taxonomy): domain Bacteria; phylum Verrucomicrobiota; class Verrucomicrobiia; order Opitutales; family Opitutaceae; genus GAS368. The sequence continues at coordinate 5,860,599 of OZ245769.1, forward strand.
CATGGAAACGGCGAGGCCGCCGGCGTCATCCGCGGGGGTGACGATTTTCGAGCCACTGGAGAGCCGGTTCAGGCTCTTCTGCAACATATCGTTGGAGGCGGCGAGGTTGTTCGCGGCGACGGTCGCCGAGTAGTTCGTGTTGATGACAACAGACATGGTGATCTTCCTTGATGCTAAACGTGGCGTCCGTGCCACAGTCGTAATCGGGGAGGCGGCTCCGATTCGCGCCGGTCGTGACGTTTGTCGCGACGGGGGATGTATCGTCGCGCCCTTCAAAAAACTTTATGGAAACACGGCGTAATTATTTTTGGGATACGCGCAGTTTTTTCTAAAGTGGGGCTGAAGACATTTGATGAGAAAGCGAACCGTCGCGGAAATGTTGGTCGATTTTACCTCTGAGAAATCGTTTCGGAGGCGGCCGGTTATGGATGCTTTAATTATAAAGTATTCGATAAATGGATACGTAGAAAAATGTGTGATGAAGTAGAATTAGTGACCCGGATGCCTGACTTTTTTCCGGCGTGATTCCGCGTGAACTAAGCACCGCGCGAAGCACGGCGCGACCAGGTGCAGTGCATTGGACACGGGTGTGGATCGAGGCGCGCGTTGGTCGGGTTCGGCGCGTCTAGAACTGCCGCGGGCAGCCCTGCGGGCCCTCAGTTGTCACTTTGGGTCTCCTTTTGGTGAAGACCCGCTTTCAAAGGGAAGCCCTGGCGAACGGCTCTCATGCCCACGGGGCGTCAGGCGCTCGAAAAGTCATCCGCGGCGACCGCCCGTTTGCCATGGCGAACCTGAAGTGGGCGAAAATCGGGCGGGGCTGCTCGGACCACAAATTCCGCGGAATCGGCTCCAACCGACTTTTATGGTGCCTCGAGGCTATTGGGGCTGGTGGGGTGATTTGAGACCCGCCACGGCCGACCTCGCCCCCTACATACTATTAACCTCATGTTTCGCTAAAGCGGCAGGCGGCGGGGCCGATTAAAGGGGTAGGGGATTCTGTCCCTACATCTCTCGCATGGCCTCCTCCACTAGTCTTCAAGTCGCCGGTTTGGCTTCCAACTTCGATTGGAAGTCGTTTACGGACAGCATCATGGCGCTTGAGCACAAGCCGGCGGACAACCTGGCGGCGGAGCAGGATAAGAATGATACGAAGTCCAACATGCTGAGCATCTTGGGGACGAAGATTACCGCGCTACAGGTCGCTTCCCAGGCCCTTAAGGCGGATGGTCTTTTCGGCCAGCGGACGGCGACCTCGACGTCGTCGACGTGGAGCCCGTCGGTGGATAATGAAACGGCGACCGGCACCTACAAGATTGCGGTTTCACAATTGGCCACCACCGCGCGTCTCAGTGGCGCCGCGAATGCGGGGGCTGCGCTGAATCCGGCTTCGGACGATGTTTCGGGTCTGACGCTGGCCAACTTGCCGCTCGGCGCGCCGATCACGGCGGGCACTTTTACGATCAATGGCAAGCAAGTGTCGGTGGCGCTGACGGACTCGCTGCAGGATGTGTTTAACTCGATCAGCACCGCGACTGGTGGCGATGTCACCGCGAGCTACGATCACACGACGGACAAGATCACGCTCACCAGCGCGACCTCGAATGTGATGCTCGGCGCGGTCAACGACTCGAGCAACCTCCTGCGTGCGCTAAAACTTGGCAACAATGGCACGGGCACGGTGACGAGTGCGGCACAACTCGGAACCGTGAAGCCGGCGGCCACGCTCGCGAATGCGAATCTCGGCACGGCGTTTTCCGCCTCCGGGGATAGCTCCTTTAAGATCAATGGCGTTTCCATCGCCTACAATACCACCACCGATACAATCAATTCGGTGATGAAGCGCATCAACGCGTCGGGCGCGGGCGTGACGGCGACTTACGATTCGGTCAACGACCGCTTCGCGCTGACCAATTCCAGCACGGGCGACCTCGGCGTCGCAGTGAGTGACGACCCGGGCGGGCTTCTCGCCTCGATGGGATTGCTGGCGGGCTCCTCGTTCGCCCGCGGCAAGAATGCGGAATTTACCCTCAATGATGGGACTTTGCTCTCGAGCGCGAGTAATACGCTCGATGCCACCGCCCACGGCATCACGGGACTCAAAGTCACCGTCGATAGCGAGAGTACGCAGACGGTCACAGTCGCCGCGGACACGGACAAGATGCAGACGAAGATCCAAGCCTTCATCGACAAGTTCAATGATGTGCAGGACTACCTCGACACCTCGACGAAGATCACAAGCGATGGCAAAGGAAAGGTCACGGCGGCGGGCCTTTCCGGCAACCGCGAGGTGCAGGAGTGGAGCCGCACCCTGCGCACGATGGCATTTAGCGCAATCGGGACCGGAACGATCAAGCGACTAGACGACCTGGGGATCGATTTCACCGCCGGCACGAGCAAGCTTACAATCAAAGATAGCACGAAGTTAACTAATGCGCTGACCAATAACTCGTCGGAGGTGGAGTCGTTTTTCGCGACGGGCACCACGGGCTTCGCCGCGAAGTTTGACACCTATACGACCAAGATCGCGGCCGACGACGACACGCAGCAGAAGAATCTCACTAAGGCGAATGCGAATCTCGCCGACCAGATCGCCGCGATCGAGCGCCGCCTGGAGCAACAACGCGCGGTGATGGAGTCGGCTTTCATCCAAATGGAGACTGCCCAGTCGAAGCTGAAGACCCAGCAAACCGCGCTGACGAATGCGTTTTCGAGCTCAACCAAGTCTAGTTAATTTACATGAACGTTCGCCCGCCCCTCCCGCGCGCTGCCGCCGCACTTTTGCTCGCCCTGCTCGCGGGCTGCATGAATCCCTCGATCAACGACCCGGCGCGCGTGGGGCCGTTTTACGCTCCGACCAATTTCAAGGGCGAGCCCTCGCTGGGCGGAATCCGCCGCGTGGTGGTCCTGCCGGTCTGCGGCGGCTCGCTGGCTTCGGAGGAGACGACGGCGAATCTCGACCCCGTTTTCGCCGCAGCCCTCCAGCAGCAGCGTCGCTTCGAGGTGGTTCGCCTCTCGCGCGAAGATTGCCTGCGGAAATTTCGAGTAGCGGAAATCTCCTCCTCGGCCGCGTTGCCGCACGATTTCATGACGGTGCTCAAGCGGGAGTTTGCCGCCGATGCCGTGCTGTTTATCGATATCACGATCTTCCGCCCGTATCGGCCTCTGGCCATCGGGCTCCGAGCCAAGCTCGCGACGCTGGAGGGCACCCGCTTGGTCTGGACCTTTGACGACACGTTTTCGACCGATAATCCTGCCGTCGCTAACAGCGCGCGCCATCATCTGCTTACGGGCGACCGGGGCGATGTCCCGGCAGACTTGACCCCGGCGGTGCTGCAGTCGCCCTCCCGTTTCGCCGAGTATGCGGCGAGCACAATGTTTGGCACCCTGCCTCCAGTGATCGATGCCGTCCCCGCCAATCCGGCACCCCCGGCGAATAAACGCTAAAGGTTTACGCCTTCCAACCGATACTCTTTTCAGTCAATCAACGGCGTTCCCTGTAACTGACATCAGCGGCAGACCGTTTCGCAACCCGAAATAGCCAATGATCTCCTCCGCATCATCTCCCGACCGCACACCGCGTGCCGACCTCGTTTCGGCACCCAGCCAGTCCGCGCCCCGACCCTACGCCCCGCGCCCGGATAGCATTTCGACCGAGAGCGCCGCGAATCTGCGCGCCGCACTCGCTCGCCAGCCGGAAGTTCGCCCCGAGGTGGTGGCCCGGGCCCGTACGCTCGCCGCCGATCCGAATTATCCCTCGCCGCAAATCATGAAGCGCATCGCCCAGCAGATCGTGGCCTCGCCCGATCTGAGCGAAGACGAATCCTAAGCCGGCCCACCCATGTTTGCCCAAGGTTACGCGCGCACGTACCGCGCCACGTCTATTCTCACGGCCAGTCCCGGCCAGCTCGTCCTCATGCTTTACGACGGGGCGCTCAAGGCAATGGGTCTTGCGCAGGAAGCGTTTTCGCTTCCGCCCGAAGACATGACCCGCATCCAGATTATCAATACGCAGCTCTTGAAGGCCCAGGCCATCATCAACGAGCTGCAGAGCGGCCTCAACATGGAGGCCGGCGGGGAATTTGCCCGTACCATGCACCGGCTTTACGACTATCATAATCGCCGGTTGAACGAGGCCAATATCCGGAAGCAAGTTGAGCCGGTGATCGAAGTCGAGCGCCTGGTGCGCGAATTGCGCGATGCGTGGGCCCAGATGCTCACCCAGCAGACCGATCCCGCCGCAGTCGAGCGCGTGCGCGGCGTGGCCTAGGCCCAAGTGCGATGGAAAACGTCGCCCAAACCTGTGTCCGCCTGCTCCTCGCCCTCGAGGATCTGGCTGCTCGCGAGGCAGCTGCCGTGCAGACACAGGATTTTTCCACTGCCGTGGAGATCCAGGGACGCGCCGAACCGCTCATCGAATATATCGCCACTCACGGTCCGGCCGTCGCCGATAATGCGCTGCGCGGCCGCGTCTGGGATTTTTTGCGCCGCCGCGCGCTTACTGCCGACTCGCTTGCCCGGCAACTCGCGCAAGCCCGTGAAGATTTGCAGGGCACGCGGGCCAGCCAGCACCGCGCCGCCCGAATGGCCCCCGTCTACGGTTCGGTGGGCGCCCCAGTGGCACGCCAACTACTGGCCGTGGGGTAAACGATCACGCAAGACGCGGATCGGCGGGAGCCGATGATGTAGCGCAGGTCCGACTGAGGTTGGGCGTGGCTGTTATGACCAAGTGCTTTTATTTTGCGTCTCCGATTTGGAGGTCGGGGAGAATAGCTCCCGTGTGGTAAAAGCGGATGCCTCGTCCATATCGCGCCGTTTACCGGCGGATATAGCGGTGTGATCGCCTCAATTTGCAGTGCGATCGCCGGCGCGATGAGATAAAACGAGAGCGATCAATGACCCTGTCATCGCTGGCCCGCACAGTCGGCTCAGCCTCACGACGGCGAACCGAGCTTCGTTGCCGGTTGTTACCCGGTAAAGCGCGACAAGGGCCGATGAACGGGAGGGCCTTTGAAAAAGAAAAAAGGCGCAGAGTGGTCTGCGCCCGATACGATGAGAGAGGGTGAGAAAACGCGGTGCCTTACGCGATCAGGACGCTACCGCCGTGAGCTGTGACGCCTCTTCGGCCGCTGCGCTGGTGACGATGGCGGCGGGCGGGCCCTCCAGCCAGGCGGAGCCGATGCGGGAAGCCTCGAGGCGCCAGTTGACGTTAGGGGTCGAGTAGACGGAAAGGACGGGGAAGGCTTCGCTCCCTTTCCAATTGAGGCTGGCCTTTAGGCACTGCGATCCGTCGGCGAGCGCAAAAGCCTGGAGGAAGATGGCGCCGCCAGGGCAGGGGAGCTCGGCACCCGCGCGGGCAGTGATGGTGAGGCGGGCGAGCCCGTGATGAAAATTGACCATGCGGGTGGTTTCCCACGCGCCGCCATCAACGGCTGGCGATTCGGCGAGGATGGCTCGCTCGATGTCGGAAAGAAAGGATAGTAAGCGCATCGCAAGAATGTGATCGGGCGCGGGGGCGAAATCTTTAGCTGTTTCCACTAAAGTTTATTCCCTAGACGCCGAAATCATCTCGCATGTCGACTGCCGGCGCAGCCAGTTTCGGGCTCTTGTCTCCGATATCCATCAAGGCCGCAGTTTCCCGTGGGCGCGACACGGTACTTCTCGTCGAAGACGATGAGTCGCTGGCCAAGCTGTTCGTTCTGTTGCTGCAGCGGTGTGGCTTCCGCGTGGTCCACGCGAGAAACGGAGCGGATTGCGTGCGGCTATTTGACCAAAACCCGGCGTCCATCGCTTTGCTTCTGGTCGATTGCAATCTGCCCGACGCTCATGGTGGCTCGCTATGCCACCGGTTGCGCGGCACCGTGCCCGGCCTGCCGGTGCTCCTGACGAGCGGACGCCGACAAGAGGCTCTACAGGAACTGCTCGCGGCGGATGGGCCGACCGGTTTTTTGCCGAAGCCATTTTTCCCGGGTGACGTGTTACCTCACGTGCGCGCGCTGGTGGCTGCAGCAGCCTGAGCATTCTCATACATTTCCGAGGTTGCCTAAAAGGGGCTACGGGCCGGCTTATGGCACGAAATCATCCTTTTAATGATATAACCGCATGGTACTAGCCGACCGGTACCATAAAGCACAGGGGTGCAGGATTTTTGGTAAACACCCTTGAGAAGAGCCGGGATTCGTAAAATCCGCAGCAGAGGTGCGGGAACATTTGTTTGCACGAGGACGTTTGGTGTTCTTAGTCAGCATCCTATCGTTCTGCGGTTTCACCACTCCCTGCCCCATGTCCTTTGAGAAAATCCTCATCGTCGAAGACGACATGGTCATTCGAAATTTGCTGATGAGCATTTTCGGCCGGCATAAATTGCCCGTAAGCTGCGCCGGGAGCCTGGCGGAAGCATCGGCGCATTTGGCCCGCGAACCGTTTGATTTGATGATGCTCGATTTGCGCCTGCCGGACGGCGACGGGTTGAAATTTCTCGAGCAAGTGGCGGTACTCCCCGAGCGGCCCCTCGTGGTGATGGTGACCGGCTTCGGCTCCATCGAGTCCGCGGTGGCCTGCATGCGGGCGGGCGCTTTTGATTACGTGCTCAAGCCGTTTTCGCCGAGCCAGATCGACGTGATTTTGCGCAAGGCCCAGACGTATCGCCAGCTCCTGCGCGTCAGCCGGCTGCTGAGCGACGACCCCGAGGACGACGATGCCCTGCTCGTCGGCCGCAGCTCCGCCATGACGCGTCTCCGGCAGTTGATCGAGCGCGTCGCGCCCACGGATGCGACGGTACTCGTCACAGGTGAAAGCGGCACCGGCAAGGAAATGATCTCCCGCGAATTTTACCGCCGCAGTCCGCGTCGCGGCCAGCCGTTCATCAAGATGAACTGCGCGGCGATTTCGGAAAATCTGATCGAGAGCGAATTTTTCGGTCACGAGCGCGGCGCTTTTACCGGTGCCACGGAGCGCCGTGAGGGGCGCTTCGAACTCGCCAACAACGGCACGCTTCTCCTCGACGAGGTCAGCGAGATCCCCATCGCGCTTCAGGCCAAGCTCCTGCGGGTGTTGCAAGAGCGGGAGTTTGAGCGCGTGGGCGGCAGCCGCACGATCAAGGTCAACGTGCGCATCATCGCGACGTCGAATCGCGACCTGCTCGCGCACGTCAGCAAGGGCGATTTCCGCCAGGACCTGTATTACCGCCTCAATGTTTTTCCGGTGCACGTCCCCGCGTTGCGTGAACGCATCGACGACATTCCATTGCTCGCCGATCACTTCCTGCGCCGCTTCACGCGCAAACACGGCTTCAAAGTCACCGGCTTTTCCGAATCCGCGCGCGTCGCGATGCTCACGTACCGCTGGCCGGGCAATGTCCGCGAACTCCAAAACACCATCGAGCGCGCGGTGATTCTTTCTGAGTCCGGGCGCCCCGTGACGTCGGCCGTGCTCGGTCTGCCTGCCGATCTGGAGCCAAACGAAACCACCTCCATGCACCCGTGGGCGACCGAGGGCGTCAGCGAACTCCCGCTACCGGTCGAAGAGCCTGCCGGTGCCTTGCCAAGCGGCGACCCCTCGGCGGGACTTAATGACGGCGCCGGTCAGGTGCTGCGCCTCGACGAATTGGAAAAGAACGCCATTCGCAACGCGCTGAAACAGACCAATGGCAACCGCACCCAGGCGGCGACCGCGCTCGGCATCAGCATTCGCACGCTGCGCAATAAATTGCAGGAGTACCGCGAGGCCGGCGATCCGATCGATGTCGGCATGGAATCGGCGGAGGCGTGAGATAATCGCGCAGGCGAAGGTCTATTTTTGAGAAAGCCTTCTCCAGGCCCCAGCTAAAGCTGAACGGGATATTTGAATTAGCGTGGATGGGCGGAGGCAGGCGGGAGAAGGGGTTGATGGACCCTCGCGGAATTTTCCCTGAGCAGGGTAAATCGAATTTCTGCGAATTCGGTGAGGTTTGTGAAATACCTGCTTAAGCATCGGTGCTATCGCGCCGATAGCACTGAAATTCCGGCAAGCTCCCAACCCACCATGCCCGCCACCGCTGAAATTACCGAAACGCTGATCCGCGATTACATCAACCGCGCTGTCACCGATGTTTTTAAGACCATGCTGGGTCGCGAACCGACCTTCAGCACGCAGGCTCCCCGGCTCGAAGGCGAGCCGTTGCCCGCCCCCGAAGGAAATCGCCCCCAGGTCGTCGGCACCGTCGGCTTCATCGGCGATGTGAACGGCTTGATCTACCTCCATCTCGATCTCGCGTTTGCCAAGCTCTGCACCTGCCATCTTCTCGGCATGACCGACGCGGAACTCGAGGAAGCGGGCGACGAGGTCATCAACGACGCCATCGGCGAGCTGACCAACATGACGGTGGGCGGCTTCAAGAATGGCCTCTGCGACGCGGGGTACCCGTGCAAGCTCACGATCCCCTCCATCCTGCGCGGCAGCAATTTTTCCATCGAGCCGATCAGCTCCGCCGTGCGCCACATCTACTATTTCGACTGCGCGGAGCACCGCGTCGTCGCCGACATCCTGATGAAGGCTGACGAATAAGCAACGTATCCAATTTAACACTACCATGCGCTACAAAGTTCTCACCGTGGACGATTCCAAGACCGTCCGCATCATCGTGAAGAAGGCGTTCAAGACCTTTGACTGCGAAATCCTCGAGGCTGGCAACGGCGTTGAGGGCCTAGCCATCGCGGCCAAGGAAGTCCCCGACCTCATCCTCCTCGATGTGACCATGCCCGTGATGGATGGCGTCGAGATGCTCACCAAACTCAAGTCCGATCCGGCGCTCAAGGCCATTCCCGTGGTAATGCTCACGGCGGAAGGCGGTCGCGACAACGTCCTCAAGATCGCGAAGATCGGCGTCCGCGATTACCTCGTGAAACCCTTCAAGGAGGAAGTTCTTATCGAGAAGTGCGGTCGCGTCATTGATCTCAAGCCGCTGAGCGATGCGCCAGCGAAGACCAAATCCATTTTCGATCCCGCCGATATTCTCGTCGTCGAGGACAAGCCGGCCATCGTGCAGCAGATCCAAGAGGGCCTGAAGCACACCCCCTGGAAAGTCCGTGGCGTCAGCACCCAGGGCGAGGCCATCGATGCCTGCGCCAAGGCCGCGCCCGATGTCGTCATCGTGAGTCTGTCGCTCCCCGAGGAGTCGGCCTTTACGCTCTTCCGCCTCATCCGCACGAACATCAAGACGAAGTACACGCCGGTCTTTGCGCTCGTGGTCAAGACCGAGACTTCGCAGCAGCAGCAGGCGCAGACGCTCGGCTTTACCTCGATCGTCACGAAGCCGATCGACACCGCCGATCTCGAGACCAAGGTGGCCAAGGCCCTCAATCTCGACGCCTCCCAGCGCTACTACGCGCTTGAGCAGGATACGCTCGTGATGCGCCTGCCGGAGAATTGTTCGCCCGCCGTGATCGCCGAGGCGGCGATTTATATGAAGCCCAAGTTCACCGAGGCCGTGGACTCCGGTTTCAACAAGGTCGTCATCGATATTCACACGCTCCGCACGTTCCACATGGGCGTGATCAAACTCCTCTTTCAGGCCATGCAGACCTGTCGCGATCTCGGGCTCCAATTTGCCCTGGTCGGCAATCCGCAGGTCATCGCCGAGTGCAAGGGCTTTGAAGATACGCGTGGCTGGACTTTCTACGACTCGCTCGAAGAGGCCAAGACCGGCCTCAGCCGCGCCACGCCGCAACTCGCGGCGGTGAGCTGAGTTCCAATAACTTGTCAGGGGTGTGTAGGCTAGAACTGGCGGGCGGTGCGCTTTGTGGGCGCGCCGCCCGCTCTTTGTTTTTACGCGCGCGAAGTCGTGATTCGCGGATCGGCACGGCGAGTTTGAGATTTTAGGGGGACTGGCCCGGCCGTCCGATTATCTCTGCCGGTGCCTGCGCAAATTCTGCGCACGCGCGCCCTGTTTTGCGCAAAGACTGCGCAGGCCTATTGTAAGAATGCGTTGATTATCAGTATATTATGCTGGTGGCACAGTTGGTGCAATTAAGTAGGTCGCCACCCCATGAATACCAATTCGCCCATCACCTCTGCTCGTCGTCGTCTCGCCCGCAACGTGTCTGTTGTCTGCGCCTTTGGCGCTCTCGCGGTGTCCGTATTTGCCCAGGCCCCCGTTGATCCGAATGCTGCTCCCAATGCTAACGGTGGCGGGCGCCGCAATCGCGACCAAGCCGGCAATCCGAACGGTGGCAACGGCGGCGGACGTGGGAATTTCGATCCCGCCCAGATGCAGGAGCGTATGATGACTGCGATGCGCGAGCGCATGGGCGTCACCGATGATGCCGAGTGGGCCCTGATTTCTGAGCGCGTTACGAAGGTTACCGAAGCCCGCATGGCCGCAGGCGGCGGCGGTGGTGGTGGTGGTGCCCTCGGCATGATGATGGGCCGGGGCGGCCCTGGCGGAGCAGGTGGTGGCGGTGGGCAGGGCGGTGGTGGCGGCAACAACGCCGGTGGCCGGGGCGGTCGCCAAGGTGGCACCCCTGAAATGGCCTCCCTCCGCGCTGCGCTCGAAGACAAGCTCCCCGAAGCCGAGATCAAGTCCCGCCTCGCCCGCCTCCGCGAGGTGCGCAAGGAAAACGAAGCCAAGCTCACGAAAGCCCAAGAGGACTTGCGCGCCGTGCTCACCGTGCCGCAGGAAGCCATGTTGGTCATGGCCGGTTTGCTCCCCTGATTTTTTGATTCCCCCCTCGTGCTGACTGAACCCATTCCCACTGGTGGTGCCAATGGCGCCATGCCCGAGCTGCTTGGCCGCATGATCGCGGGCAAGCAACTGACCTCTACTGACGCCCGCGGCTTCCTCGCGCAGCACACCGGCTCCGAGGCGTTGACCGAGGAGCGAGTGCTGCGCTGGCTCGCCAAGGAGTATGGCGTGGGTTACGCATCACTCGACGAACTCGAGCCGGACAAGCAGGTGCTGTCGCTCTTCCCGGCGCGCCTGCTGCTCCGCGACGAGCTGCTGCCGCTGCGCCGCGTCGATAATCAAATCGAGATCGCCACCAGCCGCCTCTTCGCCACGCAGGGTCTCGATGGGCTCAAGGCCCTCACCGGCCTGCGCATCCGCCCGGTCCTCGCGCCTTCGGAAATCATCCAGCGCGAGATGAAGAAGCGTCTCGGTGTCGGTGCCGATACGATCGACACGCTTAACGACGAGGCCGGCCTGCAGGTCATCGACGAAAACGCCGAGGGAAATAACAACCTCGACGAAGCCGCTGAGGACGCGACGATCATCCGTTTCGTCAACCAAGTCCTCAAGGATGCGATCGAGCTCCGCGCGTCCGACGTGCACCTTGAGCCCTTCGAGGACGAGCTGCGCATCCGTTACCGCATCGACGGTATTCTCCAGGAGGTGCCCGTACCCGCGCAGATCAAGCGCTTCCAGCCTGCCATTGTCGCGCGCGTTAAGATTCTCTCGCACCTGAACATCGCCGAAAAGCGCCTCCCGCAGGACGGTCGTATCAAGGTCCGGATCGAGGATGCCGACGTCGATATCCGCGTTTCCATCATCCCGATGCTCCACGGCGAGGCCGTGGTCATGCGTCTCCTCCGCCAGAATTCCAAGCTCCGCGGCGCGCGCGATCTCGGCATGGGCGAGCGCGAGATTTCCTGCCTCGAGCGCGTGCTCGAGCTGCCGCACGGCATCGTGCTCGTCACCGGCCCGACAGGTTCCGGCAAGACCTCCACGCTCTACACCGCGCTCAACGAGATCAACGACTCCGAGCGCAAGATCATCACCATCGAGGATCCGGTCGAGTACCAGCTCAAGGGCGTGAACCAGATTCAGGTCTCGGAAAAGTCCGGCCTCACCTTTGCCAAGGGCCTCCGCTCCATTCTCCGTCACGACCCCGACGTCGTGCTCATCGGTGAAATCCGCGACCAGGAAACCGCGCAGATCGCCGTGCAGGCGTCGCTCACGGGTCACTTGGTCTTCTCCACGCTGCACACGAATGATGCTGCCGGCGCGCTCACTCGTCTCGTCGATATGGGCGTCGAGCCCTACCTCGTCGCATCTTCCCTCGAGGCCGTGCTCGCGCAACGTCTCGTGCGTCTCCTCTGCCCGCACTGCAAGCAGGTGGACAGCAGTTCAGAATCGCGCGTGTACCGCAACAAGCTCGGAATCAAGCCCACGGCTACGGTCTATAAGGCCGTCGGTTGCCGCGAGTGCCGCCAGACCGGCTACCACGGTCGTCGCGCGATTTTCGAGTGGATGGATTCGAGCAGCGAGATCCGCGCGCTCATCCTGAAAAATGGCTCGACCGATCTTATTCGTGAATCCGCGCGCCGGGCCGGGATGAAAACGCTTTCTGAAGACGGCCGCCGTCTGGTGGAAGAGGGCATCACGACCATCGAGGAAATCTTGAGCGTCACGACGGTCCACGAGATGGAGTCCGACACCAAGCCGAATGGGCACGCGCCGGCGGCCAAAGAGGCCGAGGTGTCGCTGCCCCGCTCGTTAATCTAAGCCGCGCCCGCGATGCCCCAATTTGCCTATAAGGCCATGCAGCACAACGGTGTGCTGACGGAAGGCGTTCTCGACGCGAGTAACCGCAGCGATGCGATGCGCCAGGTGGAAGGCCGCGGCCTCAAGCCGATCAAGCTTTCCGAATCCGCCGCGCCCGCCGGCAAGGCCCCGGCGGCCGCGAAGACGGCCAATGGCGCCCCCGCGCCCGGTGGCGGCTTTGCGCTCTCGTTCGGCAAGCCGAAGATCACGCCGCGCATGCTGGAGAATTTCACGCGCCTGCTATCCAGCTTGCTGGCGGCGGGCGTGCCGTTCAGCCGGGCGCTCGTGATTTTGCACCGCGAGGCCGCCGAGCCCGTCGCCAAGGAAAAGTGGAAAGAGATTCACGATCTCGTGGTCGATGGGCTCCCGCTGTCCGAGGCGATGGCGCGGTCTCCCGATACCTTCCCGCGCGTTTATGTCGCGATGGTCGAGGCCGGTGAGGCCGGTGGCTTCCTCGATGTCGTGCTCGCGCAGATCGCCGATTTCCAGGCCCGCGAAAAAGACATTCAGGGCAAGGTCACTGCCGCGTTGATGTACCCCGCGATTTTGCTGTTTCTCGCGACAGGCGTGCTGGTGTTCCTCATGGTGTTTTTCATCCCGCGTTTCCAACTGGTGTTCGCCGGTTTCAACGCCGAGCTGCCGCTGCTCACGCAGATGATCATCGGCACGAGTCACGCCATCCGCAGTTACGGGCTCTTCTTTCTTGTCGGCGGCGTCATCGCGTTCATTGCGCTGAAGAGCTGGTTCAAGTCCCCGGTGGGCCGCCGCAAGTGGGAGGGCTTCATCTTGCGCGCGCCGGTGGTCGGTCCGCTTCTCGCGCAGTTTGCGATGGCGCGCTTCACCCGCATGCTCGGCACGCTCCTCGGCGCCGGCGTCCCGCTGATCAGCGCGCTCAATGTCGCCCGCCGCTCCATCGGCAATCAAGTGCTCGTCGACGCCGTCTCGGAATCCATCGACCGCGTCAAGGAGGGCAAGCCCCTCGGCACCAGCCTCGCCAAAAATCGCACGCTCTTCCCCGGCGCCATCGTCGAGATGATCTCGGTCGCGGAGGAAAGCGGCAAGCTCGACGCCGAGTTGCTCCGCATCGCCAACGTCACCGAGGGCGACCTCGACCGTCAGTTGAAGAGTGCGGTGGCTCTCGCCGAGCCGCTCATGCTGTTCCTCATCGCGGCGCTCATCGGCACCATCTTCATCGGCATGGTTTACCCCATCTTCTCCCTGCAGGATCATATCAAATAAAACTCCCATTTCTTTACTCATGAAATCGATCAAACGCTCCCGTTATTCCTCTCGGCGTGGTTTCACCCTCGTTGAACTTCTCCTGGTGCTCGTGATTCTCGGCATTCTCGCCGCGCTCGTGCTCCCGAAGTTTACCGGTCGTACCGAGCAGGCCCGCATCACCGCCGCGCAGACCCAGATCGCCACGTTCGGCACCGCGCTCGATGCCTTCGAGGTCGATACCGGCAGCTATCCGCGCGGTCAGGATGGCCTCATGCAGCTCATCGCTCAGCCTGCCGATGTCACCGGCTGGCGCGGGCCGTACCTCAAGAGCGACATCCCGCTCGATCCTTGGGGCCACGCATACATTTACGAATTCCCCGGCAAGGTGAACGCCTCCGGTTACGACATCCGTTCCGCCGGTCCCGACGGCCAGTCCGGTACGAATGACGACGTGGTGAATGCTACCATCTCGGCAAAGTAACCATCGTCGCGCTTCGCGCCGCGCCTTCACGTTGATCGAGCTGATCTTCGTGATGCTGCTGCTCGCCATCGGCGCCGCCCTCGTGGCGCCGCACATGGGCTCGTTCTTCCGTGGCCGCATCCTCAATTCCGAGGCCCGTCGCATGCTCTCGCTCGTGCACCTCGGCCAGAGCCGAGCGGCCTCCGAGGGCGTGCCGGTGCTTTTGTGGATCGACGCCAAGAACTCCACCTACGGTTTGCGCACCCAGGCAGACTTCGTCCGCGAAGATCTCAAGGCCTCGGTCTTCACCGCCGATCCCGCGGTGACGCTCGAGACGGGATTGATCGACGCGAGCACCCTCGGCACGTCCGAACTCGACGACGAGAAGCTCGGGATCAACGACGGCCTGCCCTATATCCGTTTCAATCCCGATGGTTTTTACGACGAGACCAGCGTCCGCAAAATCATCTTCCGCGCGGGCTCCGATGATCCGCTCGAGCTCGCGCAAACCGCCAACCGCCTCGGCTATGAAATTCGCCCCTACAACCCGGCGAACTAACGGCCTCCGCCGCAGCCGGCGCGCATTTACCCTCATTGAGGTGCTCGCGTCGTTGTTGCTCATGGCCATCGTCATTCCCGTCGCCATGCAGGGCGTGAGCACTGCGAGCCGGGCCGGCATTCTTGGCCAACGCAAGGCCGCCGCGATCCGCATCGCCGAGCGCATGCTCGACGAGATGATCATCACCGGGCAAACGACGCAGAACACCGCGAGCGGCACGATCGACGACGGCGACGCCTCTTATCTCTGGACGATGGAGACCACCACGTGGAGCGAAGACTCGATGACGCACATGACCGTCAAGGTCGTGTTCTCCATTCAGGGCACCGACTACGACGTCAGCGCCAGCACCCTCTTCGATCCCACTGCCGCTACACCCACGTCGGGTGCCGCGGCCACGGCCACGCAGTGAAGACCCGCCACCCAACTCGCACCGGCTCAGCCCGCGGCTTTACGCTGCTGGAGCTGCTGCTTGCGACTGCGGTGGCGGCCATCGTGCTCCTCGTCATCAACGCGACGTTCTTCAGCGCGCTGCGCCTACACAATACCACGCATGCCAAGATCGATCAGGATCTCGCGCTGCAGCGCGCCTTTGGCATTATCCGTCGCGATCTCGCGGGCGTAATGCTCCCGACGGCGAATCCGAACGGTAATCTCGTCCTCGCCGGTCCTTTCCAAAACGCCGACATCACCATCGGCTCCAACGACCCTCAGGGTGACCGCATCACGCCTGATCTCTTCACGAATTCCGCGAAGATCGACGGCTGGACCAATTTCTCCGAGGTACAAAAGGTCGCCTACTTCCTCAGCCCCGCGAACGACGGCACTAACACCAAGAATCTCGTCCGCGCCATCACGCGTAACGTCCTCCCGACCGATGATCAGGGACCCGACGACCAGCAGGTGCTTCTCAGCGGTGTCTCGAGCGCCGAGGCGCTTTTCTTCGACGGGCTCGATTGGTACCCTGATTGGGACTCGGTCACGACCTCCACGCTGCCCACCGCGATCAAGTTCCGCGTGTCGCTTGCGCGGCCCGGCACGGAGGGCGCTCTCGTCCCCGAGGCCGCAGGCTTCAACGAACTCCTCGTCCCGCTGCTCGTCACGACCACCACCAGCGCGCAAGCGACTGCGGATGCCGCTGCCGCCGCCGGCTCGCCATGAAGACGCGCCGCGCCAACTCTCGCCGGTCGCTGCGCTCCGAGCGCGGCTCGATCTTCATCATCGTGATGTGGACCTGCCTCGGCTTGGTCGCGCTCACGCTCTACTTTGCCAATTCGATGAGCTCGGAGTTGCGCGCCGCCGATAATCGCGTGACCGAGGCCGAGGCCCGCCAGGCCGTCGCCGGCGGCATTCGCTACGCCGCGTATGTTCTCAAGACGTACGGTGCCGCAGGCGCCCTGCCGAAGAACGAAGATTACCGCTCCGAGGCCCTGCCGGTGGGCGATGGGCAATTTTGGTTGATTGGTCGCGACTACGGGCTGACGGGTTCGTTGACGACGCCTTCGGTGACCGAGCCCTACTTCGGCTTGGTCGATGAGGCATCGAAGCTGAATATCAACACCGCCACGCGTCCGATGCTCATGCTCTTGCCCAACATGACGGACGAGCTGGCCGACGCCATCATGGCGTGGAAGCGCTCCGCGACGGCCCAGACTGCGGCCACCGGCAATGCCGATAGCGTCTACGCTTCGCTCACTCCTCCGCGCCGCAATAAGGGCGGTTCTTTCGAGTCGGTCGACGAGCTTCGTCTCGTCGATGGCGCGACCCTCGATCTCCTCATTGGCGAGGACACTAATCGCAATGGCGCGCTCGACGAAAACGAGGACGACGGTGAGCAGACCGCTCCGCGCGATAATCAGGACGGCCAGTTGCAGGCCGGCTACCTCGAGTACCTCACGGTCTACACCCGCCAGCCCAACACCAAGGCCGACGGGAGCCGCCGTTTCAGCGTACTGCTGACTCCAGGTAACAATCCTCAGGCCAACGCCCAGATGGCCCAACAATACGGCAACCAGCTTCGGGCACTCCTCCTCGGCAAAGGCATCGAGGGCCAGCGCGTAGCGCAGATTACTAATCGCTTCATCGGCAATCCAGCGCAGCTCCCCACGATCAACAGCGTCGCGTCCTTCATGGTGCAGAGCCAGATGACCGCTGACGAATACGCGCTCATTCACGCCGATGTCACGCACGTTGCCACGGGCGGGTCCGTCGCCGGTCTCGTTAACGTCAACACCGCGAGCGCCACCGTCCTTGCCTGCATCCCCGGTATCGGCATCGACAACGCGTCCACGCTCGTGGCGTACCGCCAGAATCACCCCGAGGCCATGACGTCGTTTCAGTGGCTCACGCAGATCCTTCCTCCCGCCGCCATTCGTGCGGCCGGTCGGTTCATCACGGATCAGTCCTACCAGTTTACCGCGGATGTCGCGGCGGTCGGCCACTACGGCCGCGGTTATCACCGTGAGAAAGTCGTTTTTGATATGAGAACCAGCACCCCCCGAATCCTGTATCATCAGGACCTGACCTCCTACGGTTGGGCTCTTGGCTCCCAGGTTCGCCAAACCCTTAAAGGAGAAGCTCAGTAACCGTGACCACTAAACGCAAATCGAAGAAGCGGCTGCAGTCCGTGCTCGGACTCGTCCTCGCGGACGGCCAGTTGCGCGCGTGTCATGTGGCCCGAGGCAAAGGCGTGACCGAGGTGGTCAAGGCCACCTCGGCTGCGCTCTCGCTGGACGTGCTCCATCCCGAGCCCGAACTCGTCGGCCGGGAGATCAAAAATCACCTCGATGCGGCCGGCATTCGCGAGCGCAATTGCGTCGTCGCTTTGCCCGCGAGCTGGGTGATGAGCCAGCACACCAAAGTGCCTGAGCTCGCCGCCGAGGACGCCGACAGCTTCCTTCAAATTGAAGCGGAAAAGGGTTTCCCCTGCGATCCCTCGCAGCTTCAGATCGCGCGCTCCTTTCAACGCTCCGGCCAGTCTGCCTATGTTACGCAGCTCGCCGTGCGCAAGGAGCAGATCGATCAGCTCCTCAATGTGCTCAAAGCCGCGGGCCTGAAGCCTGTGAGCTTCACGCTCGGTCTCGCTGCTTTGCCCGGTGTGGTCGGCCAGGCCGGGCAGGGGAGTATCACTGTCGCCATTGATCCCAAGGGTGCGACGATGCTCATTTCCGCCGGCGGTGGCATCGCGGCCCTTCGCACCAGCGAGGCCGCGATCGACTCCGAAGCGGGCGAGAATGTGGTCAACGGTGCCGCGGTCGCCCGCGAGCTTCGCATCACGTACGAGCAAGTCCCCGACGACCTCCGCGGCGAGTTAAAGCAGCTCAGCCTGCGCGGCGACGAGACGATGAGCCGCCAACTCGCGGAGAAACTCACCGAGTGGGCCGGCATCGAGGGCCTCACGATTTCGCGCACCGGCCTCGGCGACCGCCCGATCATCGAGCAAATCGCCGAGAGCGTCGCGCGAGGCGCCGTCGATGGTGATGGCCATGATTTAGAGTTTTTGCCCCCGCGCCCAAGTCGTTGGGCGTTGATGATGGCTCGTTACAACTCGAAGCGCCTGGCCACAGCGGGCTTCGCGCTCGCTGGGGTCGCCGTGCTCGTGCTCGGCTTGTTCGCCTGGCAGGAGTACGAACGCTGGTCACTGCGCAATCAGTGGGAGGCGATGGCCGTCGAGGTCAGGGCGCTCGATACGGTCGGCGACCGGATCCGCGAGTTCCGCCCGTGGTACGACGAGTCGTTCCGCAATCTCACGATCCTCAATCGTATCACGGAATGCTTCCCCGACACGGGCAGCGTGACGGCGCGCTCGGTGGAAATTCGCGGCGCCAATGTGCTGACGGTCAATATCGCCGGCACCGCGCGCGATAACCCTTCGCTCCTCCGCACCCTCGAGGCCCTCCGCAAAATCAAGGAAGTCAAAGCCGTCAAGGTGGAGCAGATCAGAGGCAAGACTCCCGCCCAATTCACCTTCACCTTCCGCTGGGTCCCCAATACTGGAACATGAGCGCCGCCAATCCCCAAAACCGACAAAAGTTGCTCCTCCTCGTGGTGGGCATCGGCGTCGCCTTGCTGATTCTGGACAGCGTCGTCTTCACGCCGCTGACCAAGACTTGGCAGGCCCACGCCGCCGAAATCGCCAAGCTCAAGAAGGACGTGGCCCGTGGCCGTGGCGTCATCGAGACTGGCCCGCGCGCCGAGCGTCGCTGGAAAGAAATGCAGGAAGGCGCTCTGCCCAAGGACGCCGCCTCCGCCGAGCAGATCATGATCAGCTCCATGGACAACTGGGGCCGTGCGAATAGCATCGAGCTCGGCTCCATCAAGCCGCAGTGGAAGAAAGGGACCGACAAGTATTCCACCCTGGAGTGCCGCGTCGACGCCACCGGCTCGATCTCCATGCTAACGCGCTTCCTCTTCGAGCTGGAAAAATCCCCGCTCGCGCTCCGCGTCGACTCTGTCGAGCTCACCGCTCGCGACGACGGCGGCAATCGCCTCACCCTCGGGCTCATCGTCAGCGGCCTGCGCATGGCCCCCTTGGAGGGACGTCTATGAACCGCCGTATCCTTATTTCCACTACCGCACTCGCGGCGCTTATCGGTGCGGGATTTATTTTCGCGGCTGACGTGAAGCCCGAGACTACGCCGGTCGCGCAAAAAACCGAAGCGCCGAAAGCTGCCGAAGCCCCGAAGGCCGACGCTACCAAGCCCTCGGTTCCCGTGGTCGAGCCCACCCGGCGCGAACGCGATCGCGGCAACCGCCAGGCGGCACCCGCCGCCCGTCCCGCGCCGACCGGCCCGGCACCGATTACCGTCGATACCTTTCGCCTCATCGGTGAGCGCAATATTTTCAATCCCAACCGGATTGGCCGCACCCGTGATCGCGTCGACGAAGCGCCTCCGCGCGGTGAAGTAATCTCGTTTGTCGGCACGATGGACTACTCGAAAGGCCGCTACGCGTTCTTCGATGGCTCCGATCGCGGCTACCAGAAAACGCTCTCTGAGGGCGGCAAGATCGGTCCCTTCACCGTAAAGAACGTCTCGGCCGATGGAGTCGACCTCGTGCGCGACCCCAATCCGTTCTCCCTCAAAATGGGCCAGCAACTACGCAAACCGGTCGGTGGCGATTGGACGCTGGTCAGTGCCGATATCGCCCGCGCTGAAGCCGCCGCCGCAGCCGCGGCAGCGGCCGCCAACAATGTCGATCCCAATGCCCCCCAAGCCATCCCAGCCGGCGCATCCGAGGCTCTCCGGAAGCTCATGGAACGCCGCAATCAACAATTGAAACAATGAAAACCACCCGCTTCACCTCTTCCTTGATTCTTGGCCTCGCCGCCCTCGCGGCCAGCGCCCCCGCGCAAGACGCCGCCGCCGGTGCGGCTGCGCCGGTCGTCGAGACGCCCGCTCCCGCCGGCCGCAATGCACCTGCCGGTACGCTGAAGTTTAACTTCCGCGGCGCGCCCCTCGAGGCCGTGCTCAGCTACATGAGTGACGCCGCCGGCTTTATCATCGTCCTCGACACGCCGGTGCGCGGCACCGTCGACATGTGGAGCTCCACGCCGGTCACACGCGAAGAAGCCGTGCAACTGCTCAACGTTGCGCTCAACAAAAACGGCTACGTTTCTACCGTGCAGGGTCGCCAACTCGTCATCAGCTCGAAGGAAGATGCGAAGAAGAAGAACATTCCGATCCGCACGGGCAATGACCCGCAGGAAATCCCGATGACAGCCGAGATGGTCATGCAGATCATCCCGCTGCGTAAGATCGATGCGGTCACCGCCGCGCGCGATCTCGCGACGCTCCTCCCCGGTTCCGCCACGCTCACGGCCAATCAGGACAGTAACTCGCTCGTCGTCACGGACACGAATATCAACGTCCGCCATATCGTCGAAATCGTCTACGCGCTCGATTCCTCGGCCGACACGATTTCCACGATGCGGATGTTCAAGCTGAAGAATGCCGATCCCTCGGAAATGGCTTCACTCATCATGAGCATCTACTCCACGCCCACGCAGGGTGTGGCGGGCGGCGGCAACAATGCCGGCCGCGGCGGTCAAGGTGGCTTTGGCGCTGCCGCTGCCCGTGGTGGTTTCCCTGGCTTCGCTGGCGCCGGCCAGGCCAATCGTGGCGGCGGTGGCGGTAATGGCGGTCGTGGCAATACCACGAGTTCCCGGTCCAGCCCGGTCGTGGCTATCGCGGATCCTCGCACGCTGTCCGTGATCGTCACCGCATCGAAAGATGCGATGCCTGAGATCGCGGATATCATCTCGCAGTTGGACTCCAGCACCGCGCGCAAGCAAAAGGTCTTCGTCTACACGATGGAGAATGCCGACGTGAAGCAGGTGGAGAATGTCCTCCGCAATCTCTTCCAATCGAGTAACGCGCGCACTTCGACCTCCAATCAGGCCGACCCGCTGGCGACCCGCGCGGCCAACAATGCCCAGACCTCCGCCAGTCAGAGCTCCACGCTCAACCTCAACAGCACCTCGCGCGGCAACTAAGCCCAGCCTTACGTAAACTCTTTAAAGTACTCACATGACTTCATCTTTCTTTTCTCTCCGCTCGCTCCTTGCGGCCGGATTGACGCTCCTCGCGGCCACTCAAGTGATGGCGCAGGCCAATCGCGGCGGCCAGCAGGCCGGTCGCGCCGGCGGCGGTAACACCGGAGGAGGAGGCGGCGGCGGTGGTGGCGGCGGTGGCGGAGGGGGCGGCATCAACGCCCAGCGCCAGTACAGCAATTCCACTTTGGTGGGCGATGCCACCATCACGAGCGATCTCGAGACGCGGCGCATCATCATCGTGACCGACGATGCGACCAACGAAAATATCCAGAAAGTCATCAGCGAACTCGACCGGCCCAAGCCGCAGGTGCTGATCAACGTCGTCTTCGTCCAAGTCACCCATGGCGACGACCTCGACCTCGGCGCGGAAGCGACCTACTCCGGAAAAATCGCGATCAAGAACAGCCCGCTCGGCACCGCCACGACCAACTTTGGCGTAGCCAGTGCATTGGCTGATCCCTCTCACTACGGCGCATTTTACGAGATCAGCGGCAAGCACGGCCTTGAGGTTACGCTCGCCGCCCTCGCACAGAAGAACAAGACGGAGATTCTCTCCCGTCCTTCCATTCTTACTCGCAGCAGCCAGCAGGCGACCATCGTCGTTGGCCAGCAAGTGCCGATCATCAATAACTCGCGCGTCAGCGATACGACCGGCGCGATCAGCAACACCTACACCCAGCAGGACGTCGGCATTATCCTCCGCGTCACTCCCTTCATCACGCAGGCAGGCTTGGTGGAGATGATCGTTTCTCCGGAAATTTCCTCGCTCAGCGCCACGACCGTGCCGATCTCGGCTGGAGTGAGCATTCCGGTCATCGACCGCCGCTCCGCTGACACCGTGGTCGTCACGCCCTCCGATGCAACCATCGTCATCGGCGGTCTGATCTCCTCGCAGGCGACCAAGCAGGAGCACAAGGTGCCGCTGCTCGGGGACATTCCGCTCATCGGCAACGCCTTCAAGCGCACGATCAAGCACGACGAGAAGACGGAATTGCTGATCTTCCTCACGCCTCATGTCGTCAACGATCCCCGGGAGCTGGGCGGCCTGGCCGACCAAGAGCGCGGCAAGCTCGACCTCACCAAGAAGACCTTTCAAGAGGATGAGCTGAAGAAGTTCATCGGCGGAAAGTAAGGCTTCGCCCGCTGTTCAATTTCGCGACGCGCACGCATCGCACCAACGGCGGACTCCGGTCCGCCGTTTTTATTTTGGCGAATCAGCTTCGCTCCCTTTCCGGTTTCCTCTCTTGCGACTCCGCTCCACGCGCACAACCTAGCTTCACCGCCGCCCCATGAGTTGGTCGACCGCCAAGCGCACTCTCTTCGTCAGCACCACCCTCATCGTGGGTGGGCTGGCGGTGTGCGGCTGGCAGGTCGAGGAGCACCTGCGTTTCAAGCGTTCGGCCGCGCAGGCCCTCATCAATCGCGGCCGCGACATCACCTCCACGCTCGGCGTCATCGTCCGGTCGCAACGGCAGAACGGAATCGTCTTGCCGAAAGATCGGCTTGAGGCGGCGCTCGGAGACCTGTTGCAGGATGAACTGGAGTCGGTCGCCATCCTCGGCGCGACGGGCGATACGCTCGCGAGCGCGGGTAAGCCCGTCGAATTGACCCCGGACATGCTCAAGGCCCGCGGCGCTTTTTGGGGAGAGCAATCCTTGATCATTATGAACCTGATGGATCTCGGCACGATGACGATGGAGGATGGCATCGTCGCGCCCCGTGGCATCGTTGCGTCCAATGATCGCATCGCCCGCGCCTTTCGCCCCAACCTCCAACCGCGCCGCCCCGGAGATCGCGGGCTGGGTGGACCGGCTCCGGCGCAGGTGGGTGATGTTGGTTCCACGCCGGTAACGGCACCCCTTCCCAGCGCGGGCGCACCTGCACTGACCATTGCCCCCGTGCCCGGTGCCAGCTCCGGTGTGGTTTCCGCGATGAGCGCGACGACTGCAGCCACTGCGGGCAGTGGTGCGACGGCCACACCTACGACGACTCCCAGTGCACCAGTGACCACCGCCTCTGCTCCGGCCGGTGCGCCCACGTCTCTTTCACCTAGTGCTGGTGTTTCTTCTCCCGCCACCACGCTACCGGCTACGACTTCACCGCTTCCTGATGGGCCGGCCACCAATACCCCGGCAGCAACCGTGCCCACTCCCGGGTCTCCCGCCGCCCCGGGTGGAGCTCGCGGTTTCGCGCGGCGCTTGACCAAGCCGCAATGGATGTCGGACGAAGAGTACGTGGAAGTGATTCAAAAGCAGGGGGTGCACAGCCTCGTGCTCTCGATGCCGACAACCGAGATGCGCCGCGCCGTGCAAAACGATCTGCTCCTCCGCTCGCTCGTGAGCCTGATGGCACTCGGCGGCTGCGTGCTCTCCGCGCTCGCGTGGCGCAAGCTGTCCCAAAACTCCGAACTCCAGATCCGCCTCATCAAGGCCGGCGAGGCCAACACGCACTTAAAGGAAATGAATTTCGCCGCCGCCGGCCTGGCGCATGAGACACGCAATCCGCTCAACTTGATTCGTGGTCTCGCGCAGATGATCGCGATGCAGGCGGGCAGCTCGCCGAAGCTAAAGGAACACGCCTCGACGATCATCGAGGAGGCGGATCGCGTGACCGTGCAGCTCAACGAGTTTATCAACTACTCGAAGCCCCGCGAAGCCCATCTCGGCACGGTCGAGGTCCAGCGCCTCGTCGCCGATGTGGCCCGCACGCTCGTGCCCGATCTCGAGGAAAAGCACCTTACGCTCAAGCAACCCGAATCGCCGCTCCTTATCGAAGCCGACGAGCAACTCCTGCGGCAGGCGATCTTCAACGTCCTCCTCAACGCCACCCAGGCCGTGCAGCCCGGCGGCCAGATTGAGATTAAGCTCACGCAGACCGGCCCTCGCGAGGCGATGCTCGAGATCAGCGACGACGGCCCGGGCGTGCCGCCGGCTGAGCGCGCCAATATTTTCAAACCCTACGTCACGATGCGCCCCAAGGGTGTCGGGCTCGGTCTCGCCATCGTGCATCAGATCGCCTCGGCGCATCACTGGGAAGTGACCTGCACCGGCGTGGAGCCGCACGGTGCGCTCTTCCGCTTCACCGGGCTCAAACTCGCAGTGTCGACGGCATGAAAGAAGAGTTTTCACCGGCGTACATTCTCATCGTTGACGACGATCGCGGTCAGCGCGGCCTCCTCGAGAGCTTTCTGCGCGGGCAGGGCTATCGCACGCAAACGGCGGCCTCCGGTGAGGAGGCGCTGGAGATTCTGCAGCGCGAAACCTTTACGATGATGATCAGCGATGTGCGCATGCCGGGCATGTCGGGCATCGAGACGCTACGACGCGTCCGCCAGATATTTCCCACGTTGCCGGTGCTGCTCGTCACGGCGTTTGCGGATATCCGCACGGCGGTGTCGGCCATGCGCGACGGTGCGGTCAACTATCTCGCGAAACCCATCGACCTCGACGAACTGATCGCGACCGTCCGCCTCGCCACCGAGCGCCGTGGGCAGGTGCCCCCGCCGGAAAAAGCAGAGAGCAGTCTTCCGCCTGGTGTGGTCACATCGAGCCCACTGATGGAAGCGGTGTTTCGCGATGCGGCGGTCGTGGCGCCGTCGGATACCCGCGTCCTCATTACCGGCGAGAGTGGCGTGGGCAAAGAAGTGGTCGCGGATGTGATCCACGCGTGGAGCCCGGGCGCCAAGGGCCCGCTGGTAAAAGTGAATTGTGCGGCTATCCCGGAAAACCTGCTGGAGAGCGAACTATTCGGTCACGAGAAAGGCTCGTTCACCGGCGCGATGCAGACGCGGATCGGTCGTTTCGAAGAGGCGAGCACCGGCACGATTTTTCTCGATGAAATCGGCGAACTCCCGCCGCCACTTCAGGCTAAGCTTCTGCGCGTAATCAACGATGGCTCGTTTCGCCGCATCGGATCGAGCAAGGATCTCATCACGCACGCACGCGTCCTCACGGCGACGAATCGCGACCTCGAAGCGGAGATCGTGGCGGGAAAATTCCGCGAGGATCTCTTCTACCGGCTCAACGTGATGGAGATTCACATCCCGCCGCTCCGTGAGCGGCCGGAGGATATTATCCCGCTGGCGACGCATTTTATCGGGCAGTTTTCGCGCCAGAAGTCCCGCTTCTCCGCGACGGTGACGACGTGCCTGATGAACTACCGTTGGCCGGGCAATGTCCGGGAATTGCGCAACGCGATGGAGCGCGCCGCGCTGCTCTCGCGCGGGGAAATTGTTCTACCCGAGCATCTGCCGGCCCGCATCGTATCGCAAGTGGAAGCCGCGCCCGTGGTCTCCGGTGATGCGCAGCAGCTCGAGCAGATCGAGCGGGAGGCAATTTTGCGGACGTTGCGGAAAAATAACTACAACCGCACGGAGACTGCCAAGGAACTGGCCATCAGCCGCCGCGCGTTGACCTATAAACTGCAGCGGCTCCGGGCTGAGGGTGTCCAGATCGATCCGGTGTAAAGACAGAACAGCCCGGTGCGGACTGTCGTCCACGACCGGGCTGCTTGCGCCGGGAAATTAGCGAGTGCGCGTGCGCTTAGATCGACTGTACGATCGTCTGCACCGTGTCGGGCGCGACGACGCGATCGATGTCGAGCAGCGTCTTCACCGCGCCCTTTACCTTGGCCATGCCAAGGAGGTATTCGGTGCCGATCTTGGTGCCGAAGTCGGGCGTGGGCTCGATCTCGTTGGCGGCGAGGGTCACGACTTCTTCCACGCTGTCGACGATGAGGCCCATCTGCACGACTTGGCTGGGCAGCTTCACCTGAACAACGACGATGCAGGTGCGCTCGGCAAACTCGGCCTTGACCCCGAATTTGACGCGGAGGTCGACGACGGGAATCACGCGACCGCGCAGGTTGATCACGCCCTTCACAAAGGCCGGGACCTGCGGCACGGGGGTGATCTTCTGCATGCGGATGATCTCGCGGACTTTTAGAACCGCGATGCCATAGGCTTCATTCTCGAGGACGACGGTGAGATACTTGCCGGCGAGATTGCTCGTCGGGGTGGAGGAAGTGGCGGTGGACATGAGGAGGAATTACGAAAGGAGCTTAAGTCATATTTCGGCTCACCGGGCGGGCAGTTTAGGAAAATCGCAAGGATCACGGACCGACGCCGACCGGGCCCCAGCTGCGGTTGGGATTATTCCCTAAGTGGATTTCCATTAACTTTCGCCCATCCGCTCCGATTGGGGAGCTTGCGCATCAATCTTCGACCCATGCCACTCACCAACCAGCAAGCCACTCAACTCGAGGCGACCATCAATCGCCTCGCCACCGAAGCAATCATGGCACAGGCCGGTCGCGATGACGGCTTGGTCCCGGCGTACAGCTTGCTCGGCGAATTACGCGAGGTTTGTGCCGGGGAGCCGACTTTGCTGGCTCCTCTGAATGCGGCCCACGCCCTCCTCGATAAGATGCTCGATGCCGCGAAGCCCTTCGATGAGGCCACGCTGGCCGAGCTGCGCAGTCTCGTCGAATGGCTGCCGGTGGCCGTCGGTAGCCTAAAGGCTGGCCAGCCGGTGTCGCCATTCGGCGTTAAGGCCGAAACTGCCGGCGCGGCGAAAGCCGGTTCAGAAGCGAACGCTTCAACCGCCGAAGAAAACGAGTCCAAGGACATGATGCTCGAGCTCCACCTCGAGGAGAATAAAGAGCTCTTGGGAGAATTTCATGCGGAGGCGGTCGACCACCTGCAGCAGATCGAGGCCGCCCTTCTCGCGCTCGATCAGCAGCCCGGTGACCCCGAGGCGCTCGCCTCCATTTTCCGGTCGTTTCACACCATCAAGGGCAATGCCGGATTCTTGGGCCTCGTGCCGATGCACACGCTCGCTCACGAAGTGGAGTCGCTCCTCGACCTCGCGCGCAATCACAAGCTCCAGCTCAATGCCGCGATCATCACCGAGATCCTTCGCAGCCGCGATGCCCTCTCGGTGCTCACGGCCCAGGTTGCTGCCGCTCTCGAAAAAGGCGAAGTGCCCAGCGCTATTGTGCCCGTGAAACATCTCATCCGCGCGGTGAAGAAGCTCGCCGTCGCCGACGATGCCGCTGCGGAGGCCGTCGTGAAACCGAATAATGAGATCACGTTTACGGTGCCTCAGATCGAGGTGAAGCCAGTGCCCGCGCCTGTCGCCGCCAAGCCCGTCGAGCTGGGCACCGAGATTCCCTTTGCGCTTAATGCTGCAGCCACGACGACCGCCAAGGCGAGCGTCAGCCAGACGGTGCGCGTCAATACCGAGAAGCTCGACTCACTCATGGATGTCGTGGGCGAACTCGTAATTGTACAGAGCCAGTTGATGGAGACCTCGCGCCAGAACGACGGGGTCAGCTCCACCCTGCAACGGAATGTCGCCCAGCTTTCCCGCATCTCGAAGGAATTGCAGCATACCGCGATGGCGCTGCGCATGATCCCGATCAAGCCGACGTTTCAGAAGATGGAGCGACTGGCCCGCGATCTCGCGCGCGATTTTGGGAAGAAAGTGTCTTTCGTCACCAGTGGTGAAGACACTGAACTCGACCGCACGGTGGTGGAGGAGATTGGCGACCCACTCGTCCATATGGTGCGCAATGCGCTCGATCATGGCCTCGAGTCGGCGGCCGATCGCCTCGCTCATGGGAAACCGGAGGCGGGCACGCTTCACCTTCGCGCCTATCACCAGGGCAGCAATATCGTAGTCGAACTCCAGGACGACGGCCGGGGCATCGATCCCGAACGCATTTGCCGCAAGGCGAAGGAAAAGGGGCTCATCGCCGAAGGCGCGCAGCTATCGCGTGAGGAAATTTTCGCGCTCCTCTTCGCCCCTGGCTTTTCGACTGCGGAGAAAGTTACCTCGGTGTCCGGCCGTGGCGTGGGCATGGATGTCGTGAAGCGGAATATCGAGAAACTGCGCGGCAAGATCGAAATCGATTCCACGGTAGGCCGCGGCTCGACCTTCAAGATCAAACTGCCGCTGACGATGGCGATCATCGACGGCCTCGTCGTCCGCGTCGGAGCGGATCGCTTCATCCTCCCGAGTACATCGGTGCAGCGCGCGCTGCGCCCCATGCGTGATACTATCTCGACCGTCCACGGCCAGGGCGAGGTTCTGGACCTGCGCGGTAAGTTCATCCCCATCCATCGTTTGCACGCCCGCTTCGGCCTTTCCGCCGAAGCCCTCAATCCGTGGGAAGGTATCGTGGTCATCGTGGAAAACGCGGGCCGCCTCTACGCCCTGCTGGTCGACGAAATGGTCAGCAAACAAGAGGTAGTCATCAAGAATCTCGGCGGCTTTATGCAAAATCTGCCCGGCGTAGCGGGTGCCGCCATTCTGGGCGACGGTAGCATCGCGCTGATCATCGATCCCGGTTCCCTGCTCCACGCAGCCTAAACCTCTTTCTTTCTGCCGCACGTGTCCAACAGCACTCTCCCTTCGATGCCGCCGCCGCCGATCGATCAAGTCTGCGAGCGCGCTCTCCGCCTCCCTTGCTCTCCGGCCCTGCTGCCGCGATTGATTTCGGTGCTCATCGCGGCGGACAGCACGGCGGAGGACGTCGCTGACCTGATCAAGGTCGACGCGGCTCTCGCCACCGCCACGCTGCGCTTGGCCAACTCCGCTTTTTTTTCCGCCGGTGGCAAAGCCGATAGCGTGACCGATGCGGTGATCCGCCTCGGCCAGCGTGAGCTCTATCGACTGGCGGCGCTGGCCCTCGTGGGGCGGTGGGAGACCGGTGCCGGTGGGCGGGGTGAACCGGGCGATTTCTGCCGCCACGCGCTCTGCACCGCGCTGGCAGCGGAAGTACTCGCGGAGACCAGCGAACGCATCGATCCGCAGGCGGCCTACACGGCTGGCTTGGTCTGTGATCTCGGAAAACTCGCCATCGCGCACGCCTGTTCACCTTTTTTCACCGCGATCCGAGTGCACTGCGCCTCGACGAAGTGCTCATGGATCGACGCCGAGCGTGCGATCCTCGGCTACACTCACGCTGAAGTGGGTGCGCGTCTGCTGCGGGCGTGGAGTTTTCCGGACGCGCTGGTCGCGGCGGCCGAATACTGCGAACGCCCCACGGAGGCGCCCGGCGAGGCCCAAGCCCTGCTGGCTCATTTGCATGCGGCGAAATACGTCGCGACCTCGTTTGGGCCAGGCGTCACCGAGGATGGGTTCCTCTTCGAACTGAATACCCCGTTCTTGTTGGAGTGGGGTTTCACGCCGGAGCTTTTGCAGGAAACGATGTCGATCGTCCATGAGCGCGCGAGTGCCCGGCTTCAGGAGAAACTGACGCAAGGCGCGGTGCCATTGTGATTGGAGACGGGGCGGAGCGAGGTGGAGCGGGTGGGGGAATCCACGCGTAAGCTTGGTTCAGCTTGTCTCGACAGGGGCGCGCGCCGAACCTTGGCGTACCCCTATGAAGATATTCCCCGGCGGTTTAGTGGTGTTGTTGCTCGCTTTCACGGTCGTGGCGTCACGCGCTGCGGAGCCGAAACGACCAAACATTCTTTTTTGTTTCGCCGACGATTGGGGTTACCCGCACGCGGGCGTGTACGGGGACAAGGTCGTCAAAACGCCGACGTTTGATCGCGTGGCGCGCGAGGGAATGTTGTTCAATCGCGCTTTTAGTGCGGCGCCGAGTTGCACTCCGTCGCGGGCGGCAATCCTGACCGGCCAATATCCGCACCGACTTGAGGAGGGCGGAGAATTGTGGGGTTTCCTCCCGAAGAAATTTCCCAACTACACCGACCTCCTGGAGAAGGCGGGCTACGCGATCGGGCTCACGAGCAAGGGCTGGGGCCCGGGTAATTTTCAGGCTGGCGGCTACATGCGCAATCCGGCCGGGCCGAACTTCAAGGACTTCGCCGCGTTCATGAAGACGGTAAAGAAGGATCAGCCATTCTGCTTTTGGCTCGGGAGTATCGACCCGCATCGCCCGTACGATAAAGACACCGGCGTGCAATCGGGCATGGACCCGAAGGGCGTGCGCGTTCCCGCATATTGGCCTGATTCAGCCGAGGTGCGGCGCGATGTGCTCGACTACTATTTCGAGGTGCAGCGCTTCGACTCGCTGGTGGCCTCGGCGATCAAGCTCCTCGAGGAGACCGGGCAACTCGAGAACACGCTGATCGTCGTAAGTGGCGACAACGGCATGCCCTTCCCGCGCTGCAAAGCCAACCTCTACGATGGTGGCACGCGGCAACCCCTGGCGATCCGGTGGCCCGGCCACATCAAAGCCGGCGCCGTGAGCGATGGCTTCGTGAATTTAATGGACCTCGCCCCGACCTTTCTCGAAGTCGCGGGTCTGCCGGTACCCGACGCGATGTCGGGCCGTAGCTTGGTCCCGGTTCTTTCGGGCCAGGAAGCGGAGAGTGTCCGCTCCCGCGTGTTTGTGGAGCGCGAGCGTCATGCCAATGTACGGGCCGACGACCTCGGCTATCCCTGTCGCGCCATTCGCACCGCCGACTACCTGTACATTCGTAATTTCGCGCCGGATCGCTGGCCGGCGGGCGATCCAATCGCCCGGAAAGACCCGGCGCGGGAGTTTGGCGATATCGATGATGGTCCGACCAAGGACTTCATTATGGCCCACCGCACCGAGGCCAGTGTGGCGAAATACTTCGATCTCTGTTTTGGTAAACGCCCGGCCGAGGAGCTCTACGATGTACGCAAAGATCTGGATAACATCACCAATCTCGCTGCTGAGCCAGCGCAGGCCGCCACGCTCAAGAAGTTGCGCGCGGAACTCGATGGCTGGATGAAGGAGACCGGTGATCCGCGAGCGGCGAATCCCAACGACACGCGCTGGGATAAGTACCCGTATTTCGGCGGGAAGGCGAAGGCCGGCGGGTGAGGCACGGTTCGCTTCCTTTCACCCGCTCAACTTATCCTCCGATTAAGCCGCGAGCGAGAAAGCCTCGTTGGCCAGCGGGGTCTTGAGTGAGATCTTGCCCGTGCCGATGTCGAGGTGGACGGTGCGGCTGAAATTGCCGCCTGTAGCGCTAGCACGCACGAAGTAGCCCTGCTGTGTCAGCCAGTTTTGGGTGACGCGGATATTGCGCTCGCCGATTCTGAAATTGTTATTGTCGTTCAGCACGCACGCTCCGCCGGCGACGAAAATCCTGAGACGCGAGCGATCGGCTCGAATACCCGTCAGGGAGCGGAAGAGCAGTGGCAACCCGGTATCGGCAAACATCGCCGGTTGCGCAGCGGCTTTTTCGAGTGAGATGCTCGATTCAGGCAGCATGAGGTGCAGCAGGCCTCCGGCCTTGGCGATGGGATCGTAGGCCACGACTGCGATGCACGAGCCCAGCGCGTAGGTGCTGAGGGTGATCGCGGCGTTGTTGGAGACGCTGAGGTCGCCGACGCCGATGACGACACGCTGTGTGAACAGCGAAGCAATGGTAGGAGCACCAGCCATGGATTAAGCGGTGACTCCGCAGCAGGCGGCGCGTGAGAAAATGAGAGCAATAAAAGTCATGCAGGGGGAGTATGCGTCGCGTAGTTTGTTCCGGGGTACGGAGAGATTCGGCTGCATGGTGACGAACTTGAGCCTTACCCTCTTCGTGCCACTGATCATCATGAGTAGACCAATAACCGCTGGCTGATGGGCGTGGCTTGATTGTGGCTGCGGATTTTTGAAATGGTGCCGGGGCTGAGGGATTGGCCTTCGCCGATGAGGAGCAGGCCATGCGGGCTGTAGATGCCATTGGCGAGGACCATGCCGGGCTCGAGTTCGTGCAGCATGATCTCGCGCACCTGCTTCGGCAATTGCACGAGATTGCTGACTTTGAGAAAGAGACGAACCGCTTCCGGGTCGTAGGCGCTGCCCGATTTCGCGAGGAGGGCATCGATGGCGGCGGTCTTGGTCAGGCCGGACTCGACGAAACCGACAGCGACGGCGAGACAGCGCGCGGGCCAGGGAATGGCATTGCCAGAGAGTCCGTCCGGGTAGCCCCGGCCATCATAGCGCTCATGGTGCGAGCGGATGACCTCGCCCACGTCCGCACGATTGTCGACCAACGCCGCGAGGGTCTGCCCGTAGATCGGATGACTGTGCAGCATCGTGCGCTCACGCTCGGTGAGTTGATCGCTCTTGGAGCGAAAGGCGCGGAGCATCTCGCGCGGTACACCGATGAGGCCAAGATCGCATAGCCAAGCGGCCGTGCGCAAGGCGTGGCGTTCTGCCTCGCTGAACATATCGGTCGCCGCCATCTGGTTGGAGAATTCGACCAGCGCCTTCGCCTGGCCACCGAGGATCGGATCGTAGGTGGTGAGAATGCGACGGCAGAGTTCGAGCGAGTGTTCGTAGTTCTCCGCTAGTCCGCGATTCGCGGCATCGAGATGCTGGCGCTGCTGCTCGAGATCGCGCACTTTGGTTTCGAGGGCGCTATTGGCTTCACGCAGGCGAAGGTTGAGCGACTGGGTCTCGGCTTGGAGCACCTCGTTGCGCGTCACGAGATCGTGGCGCTGCACCGCGTTGCGCACGGTGGCGACGAGTTCCTCCCGCAGCCACGGCTTGGCGACGAAGCGGAAGATCTCACCTTTGTTAATCGCATCGACGATGGTCGGCAGGGCGAGTACCGCGGTGATCAAGATGCGCGAGGCATAGGGCCGGATACGGCGGCTCTCGATGAGGAAGTCGAGGCCCAACATTTCAGGCATGCGCTGATCGGAGATGACCACGGCGAAGTCGCGCTCCTCGAGAATCGCGAGGGCCTTGAGTGGACTGCTGCAGGCGACGACGTGAAATCCTTCCCGCTCGAGCGTAAACTTGAGCGCGGTGAGCACCACCGGCTCGTCGTCGACGATCAGAATCGTGGCCGGCGACGGCGCGACCGGGGCAATAGCCGCAGGTGCAGATGGCGCGGGTGGGGTCGAGAGATCGGACGCACTCATGCGGAATGGGCCGCCAAGTGCGCAGGATTTGCAGCTTGGTGATGGGCGGTGATGAAATCGGCGATGCGGTCGAGCGGCAACTGGCGTTGCGCGGCGCCATTCTCCCACGCGACGCGGGGCATGCCATAGACGACGCTGGTGGCTTCGTCTTGAGCGAAGGTCGTGGCACCCTTCTCCCGCAGGCGAAGCAGACCCTCGGCCCCATCCTTGCCCATGCCCGTCAGAATGCCGGCGGTGGTATGCGGTCCCGCGCCGGCATCGGCGGCGGATTTGAGCAGGAGATCGACCGCCGGACGTTGGTGCCAGATTTGCGGCCCGTTGACCACGCGGACGCGGTAGTGATCGGACTGCCATTGCAGCAGGAGGTGAAAGTTTCCTGGGGCGACTAACGCCAGACCCGGTGTGATGCGGTCGCCATCGACGGCCTCGCGCACCTCGAAGGCACACAGTTGATTGAGGCGGTCGGCGAAGCTCTTCGAAAATACCGGCGGGATATGCTGCACGATCGCGATGCCGGGCAATCCTGCCGGCAAACGTGTGAGGACTTCGCGCAGCGCCTCGGTGCCACCGGTGGAAGCGCCAAGTAAAATGATGTCTCGCGCGGAGCCACGGTGGACGATCGGAGCCGGACGCACAGGCAGCGGCGCAGCGGGTGCACGCGCGCGGCGAAGCCGGGCACCGGCCGTGGCCTTGATGCAGGCGATAAGTTGCGGACCCAAGTCGCCGAAAGAGTAGGGGCCGCCTGGCTTCGCCAAGACATCGAAGGCCCCGAGCCGCAACGCCTCGAGCGCGTAGTCGGACCCTTTTTGCGAGAGCGAGCTCATGATGATCACGGGCATCGGGTGCTGCTCCATGAGAATCTTGAGAAACGTCAGCCCGTCCATGCGCGGCATTTCGAGGTCGAGCGTGAGGACGTCGGGGTTCAGCGCCTTGATTTTGTCGCGCGCGGCGTACGGATCGACCGCCGTGCCCACAACCTCGATCTCCGGGTCTGACCGGAGTGCGTCGCTCACGAGCTTGCGCACGACGGCAGAATCGTCGACGACCAGCACACGGATGGGACGGGCAGCAATCATGGTCAGGCGGCGAGCGGCTTTTGGTAAATCGCCGGGCGAAGCATGCGCAACGGGTGAGAGATGTGAGTGAGGCTTTCCGAGTGCCCCACGAAGAGATAGCCGCCGGGGACCAGCTTCCGCGAGAGACGCTCGACCAACTGCTCTTGAGTGGTGCGATCGAAATAGATCATCACGTTGCGGCAGAAGATGACGTGAAACAGATCACGGGTGGGTAGCTCGCCCTCAAGGAGATTGAGGTGGCGAAAGGTTACACGTTCCCGCAACGCGGCCTTGATGCGGTGGTTGCCCTCTTGGGGGCCAAAGCCGCGCTGAAAATGTGAGCGGACGATGTCCGCCGGGAGGCGATTGACCGTATCATCTTTATAGATACCGGCCTGGGCTTTCGCGAGGATGCGGCGGGAGATGTCGGTGGCCTCGATGTGCCAAGGCCAGCTACCGGCACAATTCGCGAGGGCGATGGCGATGGAGTAGGGCTCCTCGCCGGAGGAGCAGGCCGCGCTCCAAATATTGAGACGTGCCCAGCTTTCCGCGCGAGCACGAGCGGCCATCTCGGGCACTGCCTTGTCGCGCAAAAAATCGAAGTGAGCCTGCTCGCGAAAGAAGAACGTGTGATTCGTCGAGATGGCATCGATCAAGTTGCCGAGCTCCTCTTCTGCGCCGGGCGCGCGCAGCAGGGCGCAATACTCGCTGAGGGACGGGACGTTAGTCGCGCGGAGCCGCTTACCGAGGCGCGCGGAGACCAGCTCTCGCTTGTCGGGCCCGAGATTGATGCGGCTGCGCTCGTAGACGACGCTGCGGATGAATTCGAATTCACTGTCCCTCATAAGGAATGCACCGAGGGTTAATCGGAGCGATTGAGGGAAAATTGAGTCCTAAAATAGTGTGAGTACTACTCAGTCGTCCGATTGCGGTGAACGAGGGCAGGCGGTAGTTGGCTGCGATTACAAAGCACTTTGGTGGCAGAGGAAAATTTTTCCGCCCCTGTTCACGAGCTTCGCGTTTAGAGCTCCATTGGAAGTCGCGGAGGAATTCGTTGAGTTGTATTCTGCTGATCAAGCGATTCTTGCGTAGACGGTAAAGGCCGTGGCACCAGCGGTGCTAACTGGGACGGCATGATTGATCCCATCTTCCAAACCAACAACTACCAGTTGGCGCGGAAACTTCTCGACGCCTCGGTGCTGCGTCAGGAAGCCATCGCCACCAACGTCGCGAACGCCGAGACGCCGGGCTTTCGCCGCGTCGACATCGCGCCGGACTTTGCCGTGCAATTGCGCGCGCGCATGGATGCAGGGGATTTCGCGCAGACGGCGGGAAGCTTGCGCCCGCAACTCGCCGAGGACCAGACCGCGCGCAGCATTCGCCCGGACGGCAACACCGTGGAGATGGAAAAAGAACTCCTTGAGATGAACCGCAACGCCATCGAGCACCAGTATCTCACGGAAGTCGTCTCGAGCAACCTCAAGCAACTCCGCATCGCGATCACTGGCCACTCCATGTGAGCGGCGATGCTCCTCTGTATTAACTCAGTCTGACTCTCACCATGAATCTCATCGCCGGCATCGATATCACCGCAGGCGCGCTCAATGCGCAGAAGACCCGCTTGGATATCGTCGCGCAGAACATCGCCAACGCCCAGACGACCCGCACGCCAGCCGGTGGCCCGTATCAACGGCAAGTGGTGTCGTTTGAGACTCAGCTGATGCGCCACGCCGGCACCATCGGCGGGCCGTCGCTGCAGAGCGTCAAAGTCGGTACCATTACCACCGATCGCACCCCTGGGCAGCAGGTCTACAACCCCCAGCATCCCGATGCCGATGCCGATGGGCTCGTCACGATGCCGAATGTGAATCTCTCCTATGAAATGGTCGACCTCATCACCGCGTCGCGCGCCTACGAGGCCAACCTCTCCATCGTGAAAAATGCGCGCCAGATGGCGATGAAGACCCTCGAGATCGGCAAGTAAGCCCTACCGCATGAATCCCATTGGTTCAGTCAATCCCCTTTCCGCCTCGATGATCAGCCGCATCGATGCACCGTTGCAGAAGATCGGCACCGGCGTGCTCGGTCCCCAGACGGCGCCTCCGGTCGATGGCTTTAGCCAGATGCTTGATGGTCTCGTCGCCACGGTCGACGCCAAGCAGAGCGCTGCGCAGTCGATGACACGTAAAGTGCTCATGGGTGACACGGATCAGCTCCATCAGAGCGTAATCGCGATGCAGGAGGCCGGAGTGGCCTTTTCCATGATGGTCGAGGTGCGCAACAAACTCGTCGAGTCCTACCAAGAACTCATGCGCATGCAGGTATAAGCGCCGCCGCCCAGTACCGTATCGTAATTTTAACTACACATCCCTTTTTGCCTTAGGCCCATGGCCACGTCAGCCCGATGAAAAATTTCGCCCAGTCGCTTCTCGATCTCTGGAAACAGCTCGGTCTCAACCAACGCGTATCGCTGGTGGTCGCCGCCATCGCCGTCGCCGGCGGGCTCGTGGGCGTGGTGCTCTGGTCGCAGCGCCCGGATATGCAGCTCCTTTACGCCCGCATGAGTGAAAAGGACGCCGCCGCGGTAATCAGCTACCTCCAATCGCAGAACATCCCGCACCAGGTCTCCGGCGGTGGCACCTCGGTCATGGTTCCTTCCGACAAGGTTTACAAACTGCGCATGGACCTCGCGAGCAAGGGCCTGCCGAGCGGCGAAGGCGTGGGATTTGAGATTTTCGACAAGGGCCAGTTCGGCCTTTCCGACTTCGTGCAGCGGACGAACTACCTCCGCGCGGTGCAGGGCGAGCTCGCCCGCACCATTGCCCAGCTCTCGGGTGTGAAGGGCGCGCGCGTGATGATCGTGCAACCGGAAAACCGTTTGTTGCTCACCGAGCAGGGCGTGAAGTCCACCGCGTCGGTGTTCGTCGATGTAGGTGGCGGGCGCTTGGAGATCGACCAGGTGAACGCCATCCGCCACTTGGTAGCCAACGCCGTGCAGGGTCTCTCGCCTGACCAAGTCGCGGTCATCGACAATCGCGGTCGCACGCTGTCCGAGGAATTGAAGCAGGATCCCATGCTCGGCTCCGCTTCCTCGCAGATGCGCTACCGGCAGCAAGTGGAGGACTACCTTTCCAAAAAAGTCGAAACGATGCTCGCCGCTGTGATCGGGCCCGGCAACGCCGTGGTCCGCGTCTCGGCCGAAATTGAAACCGAGGCGACGACTCTGCTTTCGGAAAAGTACGATCCCGACGGTCAAGTCGTGCGCTCGCAGACCCAGACCGATGACACGACCAATTCCAGTGAATCACGCGCCTCAGGGGGCGCCGCCGGTGTCAGTTCCAATGTGCCGGAGAAGACGCAGACCGGACCCGACACCTCCCGCCCGGTGAATGTCTCCGAGCAGACCCGCAAAAACCGCACGACCATGTATGAGATCAACAAGACCGTCACCAATGTGACGAGGACTCCGGGCACGGTGAAGAACGTGACGGCCGCCGTATTTGTTTCTCCCCGCATGGTTGCTGCCGCGCTGCCGCCCGATGCTCCCAAAGGCTCTACTCCTCCCGCACCCCAGGCGCAGAAGCGCACCCAACAGGAACTCGATGCGCTGCGCCAGGTGGTGATCAATGCCCTCGGGTTGAAGCCTGCCGCGGGGCAGTCGGTGGACTCGCTCGTCTCGTTACAGGAGTTGCCCTTCCAAAGCGCTCTTCAAGTGCCCGATTTGATCGAGTCCACGCAGGGCGAGACTCGTCTGCAGGGCTGGGTCGCCGCCTCGAGCAATTGGGCGGCTATCGCCGGGGCCGTGATCGTGCTGCTCATTTTCCTCCGCGTGCTCTCACGCCAGCGTCCCGAGCCGGTGCCAGTCGAAGTTTTGTCGCTTACGCCCGAGGCCGCCGCGCGCGCTTTGCCCAATTCCAACTCGGTCACGCCTGAGCTCCTCAACGAACTGATCCGCCAGAAGCCGGGCAATGTCGGTGTGACGCTTCGCGATTGGGTGTCGGCGTCGACGACGGTCTCGGGGAGCAAGAACTAATCGACTGCCATGTCTGCCGATATCGATTACACCAAACTCAGCCGCCAGCAGAAGCTCGCGGTCTTTCTCATCATCATTGGGCCGGAAGCCGCGGCAGATGTGCTGCGCCAGTTTGATGACCCAGAGATCGAGATGCTCTGTCGCGAGATGTCGACCTTCACGATCGTGCCCATCGCGGTGCAGAAGCAGGCGATGGAAGAGTTCTCGGTCCTCATCGCCCAGAGCGCCAGTTCAGCACTCGGCGGGCTCGGCTACGCGCAGCGCACGCTCGAGATCGCCAAGGGCGACTACAAGGCATCGGCCATCATCGGTCGCGTGGGCCCGGTGGGCAGCTCAGTCGAAGTCATCAAGGAGATCTCCGAGATGGAGGGCCGGCAGATCTTTAATTTGGTCAAGCACGAGCAACCGCAGACGATTTCGTTTCTCCTCTCGTACCTCGATAGCGCCAAATCCGCCGAGGTATTCTCGCTGCTCACGCCCGATTTGCGCGAGGATGTGGTGGAGCGCTTGGGCACGATCGAGAGCACATCACTCGAGCTGGTTGGAAAAATCGTCAAGTCGCTTGGCAAGCACTACGACACGAAGGTCCGCCCTGCTTTCCACCGCAGCGGTGGCGTGCGCTCGGTTGCCGACTTGCTGAATCATTTGGACAAGGAGATGAGCAAGAACTTGCTCGCCCGTCTCGAGGAGCGCAATGCGTCGCTCGGCGCGGCGATCCGCAAGAAGCTCTTCAGCTTCGAGGACCTCAATCGCATGCAGCCGGCCGATCTCCAGCGCGTGCTGCGCGAGGTGGATTCTTCGAATCTCGCTATCTCGATGAAGTCCGCGAGCGAAGGGCTGCGCGACAAAATCTACGGTGCCATTTCCAAGCGCGCCGCCGAATCCCTCAAGGAGGAACTCGAGATGCTCGGGCCAGTACGCCTCAAGGACGTCGAGGTCGCGCAGGAAGCGATCATCCAGGTCGTGCGCCGGCTCGAGGAGGAGGGGCAGATTTCCCTCGATGCCGAAGGCTCAGACAGCGTGGTCACCTAAGCGGGAAACTCACGTCGCGTTTCAAAAACCGAACAACCTTCACCGTGGCCTTTGCCAAACTCGTTGCCTTCGACCGACCGCTCGCCGGTGCCGTAATTCCCGGTGCCGCCGGGCGCTTCTGCACGGACAAGGAACTCGCGGCACTCGATGAAGCGGCCTATCGGCGCGGCATCGACGCCGCGCGGGCACTGGCGGACCAGCAGATGGTTGAGTTTCGCGCGGATATGCAGCAGCTCGGCGACGGCATCTTTCAGAAGCTCGGCACGATCGAGCCCTCGCTCGTCGGGCAACTGCGCGATTCGCTTCCCGCGCTCGCGATGGATCTCGCCCACCGCTTGCTGGCAGGCTACGAGCCTCCCGCCGAAGTGGTTTCCAAGTTGTGCGAAGAGACGCTGGCCGAACTCTTTCCCGAGCGGGAGAATCTCGAGATCACTCTTTGTAGCCGCGATGCCGCGCTGCTGGAGACAATCCAGCCCGACTGGCTTCGCCGCTATCCCGGCTTGCGCATCCGGACTGAAGCGAACTTGAAGCCGGGCGACTGCCAAGTGCGAAGCCGGTTCGGGCTCACCGATGCACGCGTGCAGACGAAGCTCGCCGCGTTGCAACACAGTCTTATCCCCTCATGAACTCCGCCGTCGCTCCTCTCGTCGACGTTCTGCGCTCACAGGTTCGCCACCTGCCGTCGGTGCAGCGTGTGGGCGCCGTTACGGGCGTGGCGGGCCTGATCATCGAGTCGGACGGCCCGAATGTCGGGCTGGGTGAGCTTTGTCACATCCGTTCGATGCGTGATGAGTTCACGGTTCGTGCGGAAGTCGTCGGGTTTCGCGAGCACCGCGTACTGCTCATGCCG
The DNA here is from genome assembly GCA_965227745.1 of Opitutaceae bacterium. Lineage (GTDB taxonomy): Bacteria > Verrucomicrobiota > Verrucomicrobiia > Opitutales > Opitutaceae > GAS368. The sequence goes on from OZ245769.1 coordinate 5,900,743, forward strand.
CTCGGAGATACGGCCGGCCTGCATGTGGGCTGCGAAGTCACCGCCGCCGATCATCCGCCGCTGCCCAAGGTCGGCCCCGAGATGCTCGGGCGAGTCCTCGATGCGCTCGGCAGACCTTTTGATGGACTCGGCTTGCTGCCGGTCGACCGCATGACGGTTCGCTCCACGCAGCCGCCGCACCCGCTGCGTCGCCAGCGGATCAAGTTGCCTTTTGTCACGGGTGTGCGGGCCATCGACTCGTTCATTCCCTTTGGCCGCGGACAGCGCCTCGGTCTTTTCGCCGGTTCCGGTGTCGGTAAGTCGACCTTGATGGGCATGATCGCGCGTGCTTCCGAGGCGGATGTCGTCGTGATCGCGCTCGTCGGTGAGCGCGGTCGCGAGGTGCGCGAGTTTATCGAAAAGGATCTGGGGCCCGAGGGGATGAAGCGAGCCGTGGTGGTCGTGGCGACGTCCGACACCTCCGCGCCACTGCGCCTGCGCGCTGCGACCACGGCGACCTCGATTGCCGAGGCGTGGCGCGATGCCGGAAAGAATGTTTTGTTCATGATGGATTCGGTCACGCGCTATGCGATGGCGCAGCGCGAGATCGGTCTGGCCGTAGGTGAGCCGCCGGCGACGCGTGGCTATACGCCGTCTGTCTTTGCGATGCTGCCGCGCTTGCTGGAACGTGCGGGTGCGGGCGAGCAGGGGGCGATCACGGCGCTCTACACTGTGCTCGTCGAAGGCGATGACATGAACGAGCCCGTCGCCGATGCGGTGCGCGGTATCCTAGACGGCCACATCGTGCTTTCGCGACACCTCGCCCACTTCAATCACTACCCCGCCATCGATGTACTGGAGAGCGTATCGCGCCTCACGCGCGACGTTTGCTCGCCGGACGAAGTAGCTTTGACCGCCAAAGCCCGGGAGCACCTCGCGATGTATCGCAAGAATGAAGATCTCGTTTCCATCGGGGCGTACACCAAGGGCTCCAATCCCGCTCTCGACCAAGCGATCACGCTGAACGAGCCGTTGAAGAATTTTCTCCGCCAATCCGTGCACGAGCACACCGCCCGTGCCCAAACGTTCGCCAACCTCAAAAAAATCGTCGCATGAAACGTTTCCGCTTCCCCCTCCGCCCGGTTGCAGTGTTGCGCGCCCATCGCGAGCTTCGCGCCCGCGAGGCTTTCGCCGCTTCGGTTCACGCCTATGTTCAGTCTGAGGAGTTGCTTGCGACCACGCGCGCGCGTGTGGCGCAGTTTGAGGCCGCCCTCTTCGCAGGACGCAAGGCGACTTTTAATCCCGCCGAGGAAGCGCAGCAACTCACCGCCTACCGCCGCGAGTGCGCCGTCGAGGGCGAGGCCGAGCGGGCCGTGTTTGCCGCCCGGGCTGCGATGGATCGCTGTCGCAACGACTATCTCGAAGCCCACCGCAAAGTCGAAGTCGTCAAGCGGCTCGAGACCAAGGCCCGCACCGCGCATCAGCAGGAGGCCAACCGCGAAGCCCAGGCCGAGTTTGATGACTACGCGTCGCGGCGCGCCATGCAGCGCGCTCCTCTCTTTTCGCCATGATCGCTAAACTACAGAATCCGGCCGTCGCCGCCGCCCTCGGCATTGTTCTCAGCATCGGCCTGGGCGTGTCCCTGTGCATCCGTGTCCTCAACCCTCTGCTGGAGCGCGCTGCCGCAGCGGCTGCCGCCGGTCATGAAGAAATCAAAGTCACGCCGGAATTGAAGGAGAAGGGCTGGGATTTCTGGACCATCGAGATCGATAATCTCTCGAATGAGCTGAAGGAAGAGAAGGCCCGTCTCCGCAAGCAGTCCGAACTGCTCGACCAGCGCACCGTGCGCCTCGCCGCCGAGGAGAAGGAACTCGCCAAAGTACGCGCCGACGTCGAGGCGATCCGCAAGGAGATCGCAGACAAGGTGTCGGAAATCACCGCTGACGAATCCAAGAATCTTAAAGCGCTCGCGCAGACCTACACGAGCCTCACGCCCCGCGCAGCCGTAGCGATCTTCCGCGAGATGGATGACAACACGGCCGTCAAAATATTGTCGCTCATGAAGGCTGATGTGGTCGGCCCGATCTTTGAGCAGATGAGCCAAGCCAATGGCGCCGATGGCACCCCGATGGCGCGCCGCGCGGCGATGCTGTCCGAGCGGTTGCGCTTGATCAAAGCGGCGAAGCAGAACCCGCCGTCTTAATTTATCTTTCATGCCGCGCCATGGATCGGTGCGGTTTTTTTGAACCACGGAAGGTCACGTACTATGTCACTTTCCGTCCCAACCACCTCTCCAGAATCGATTTTTCCCCAGCTGCCCGCTGGCGGTGATGCCTTGATTGGCATGGCCGCGCCGGCAGTGGAAGGGAGTGCGCCGTTTGCGGAATTGCTGACCGGATGGGTGCCGACCCCGACCGGGAGCGCGATCACGACTCCGCCCCAGGGCGCGCTGTGGGCAACTCAGAAGGCCACGACGCCTTCGCTTGCGGGCAAAGATTCGAGTGCCGCCCGCTGGATAGGCTCAGCCCAACGGAACGTCGGCCAATTTACGACTGAGCGGAGTCCGGGTAGTGAAGCCTCGATCGCTCCTTGCGCGCTCCCTGCTGGCGGGGGTGCGCCCGTAGCGGAATCGGAGGCCGGATTGGTGCCGACCACCACTACCCCCATCACCGCACCGTGGGCACCGGAGATTTCCACGACGCCTTCGCTCACTGGAAAAGGTTCGAGTGCTCCCCGTTGGCTTGGCTCGCCCCATCCGCGTGCCGGCCAATTTTCAGCTAAGCCCGACGATGTGAGCTTAGAGCAGATGCCGATCGTCGGCACCGCTGAAGGGGCCGAGATTGAGAAGCCTGTCGTTGGGCAGACTTCCAAGCCCAGCGGCGGCTCATCCAAACGCGCCGTAGGACAAAGTGAGATCATCCCCGCGTTACCTGGTGCATCGACCAGTCTTACGATCCCGGTCGACTTGCTGCAAAATCTACCAATCCCCGTGGTGCCCGCGCCGACAGAAACTGCGACGCCCACGGTCGAATTGGGTGCCGTGCCGGTGACCGACGACGGCTCGGATTTAAGCCAGGACATCGGCGGCGAGCCTTTGGCCGAAGCTAAGCGCGGCGAGAGGGTCGCGGTGCCGACGCGTTCTTTCGCTCCGGCCGAAATTGCAACTCGGCGGTTTACGGTGCGTGACACGGGTGAGTCGAGAAGCCGGGAGACAAATCCAGAATTGAAAAACCGTGAAGCAACTCCACTGCTGCGGGCGGATCCTCAGGAACTCAAACCGTCGGCGATTGCCGATGCGGTCGAGACTTTGTCTCCGCTGGAGAACTCTTTGTATTCGGAAAAGGCGGACAAAATTTCTGCCGCCGCAGTGATCCCCCCAGTCGCCTTGGCTGGAGCGCCAGACGTAGAAAAGAAGCCGCTGCCGCGTCGGGAAAAAATTGCCGCTGGCGCGGAGAAAATTTCCCGGGACAGATTTTCTGCTGAAACTGCTCTGGAGAAAACATTTCTATCCACTGATTCAGAGCCGCTTGTGAAGCAGGCACCGAACGTTGGCACCGACGTTGCTAAATCCGGCATCGATATGTTCGATCACTCTTCCAACCACTCTGCCGCTCTCGTCGCGCCTCATGCCGCGTCGCTGGTGGCGCATGAGGCGGGGATGGCGGAGAAGGTCGTGGAAAAGTCCTTCGCGCCAGAGATGGCGGGCGCGGCGCAGCGCGCCGTCGAGGCGGTGCTGACGGCGGCAGATCGCATGAGCAGCGGCGACCGCCACATGGTTAATCTCCATTTTTCTGTCGGGGGCAACGATCTCGTCGTGCGTGTCGAACTCCGCGCCGACGAGGTCCACGCCACGTTTCAGACCGATTCGGCCGAGCTGCGCAGCGCGCTCGCCCAGGAGTGGCACACGGTGAACAGCGGCACAGAGGCTGATCGTGCGCTGCACTTCGCTTCGCCTGTTTTCACGGGCAATTCCAATCAGTCCGCTTCGTCTAATCTCTCTTCTTTCTCGGGCGGCGAAGGCTCCTCGCGCCACCAGCAGCAAGAAGCGCGGCGCGCAGCCGACGAGTCGTTTGCCGTGATCGCGGGTATTCGTGCCGCACGCGCCACGTCCGATCTGGCGAGTGAATCGGTCACGACCTCTGCCTTGGGAGCAACTCGTCCCACCTCATCAACCACCGCGGGCCGGTTGCTCGCTCACGCTTAAAATTTATGTCCGCCATCTCCGCCATTACCGCCACTCGCGCTTACGCGACCTCTGCCACGGACGGCACCGACACCACCACTACCACGGCCACTCGCACTCCGCAGAAGACGCTCGGTCAGGGCGATTTTCTCAAGCTGCTGGCCACGCAATTTCAAACGCAGGATCCGATGAAGCCGATGGAGGACACGGCGTTTATCGCGCAGATGGCGCAGTTCTCCTCGCTCGAGCAATCGAAAACCATGGCTTCCGATATGGCGGCCCTGCGCTCCGATCAGCAGCGCACGGCGGCCAATTCCTACCTCGGCCACCGCGTCACGGTCGATGCCGGCAAAGGCACCAGCGCCACCGGTGATGTCACCGCCATCGATTCGAGCGGCGCCGAGCCCCAACTCGTGATCAACGGCACCCTGTATCCCCTTTCTTCCGTGCTCCTCGTGGAGCCAAGCACAGTCACCGCCCCCGTCTCCCAACCGGTCAATACCGGCGGGGCCTAATCCTCCAAACCAGCAAAAATACCATGTCACTCATCGGCACTATGGGCAGCGGCGTTAGCGCGCTGCGTACCTTCATGAAGGGTCTCGAAGTCATCGGCAATAATATCGCCAACGTGAACACGACGGGCTTCAAGGCCTCCGAGGCGAAATACGTCGATAGCTTCAGCAATATTCTCCAGCGCTCTTCGCCCACGACGACGAGCACGGGCAATGCGCCCTCGATCGGCGTCGGCACGGGTGTTTCCCTCGCCGGTGTGACGACAAATTTCGGCCAGGGCTCGCTCTCGAGCACCGGCCGTGACACCGACCTCGGCATTTCCGGCAATGGCTTCTTTCACGTGAAGAACCCTTCCGATGGAAATGAATTCGCCACGCGCTCCGGCGACTTCCGCTGGGATGACAACGGCTATCTCGTCACCGCCGGCGGACTTCGCGTGCAGGGTCTCACCGGCAGCGGCCTCGGCACCGTCGGTGATATTAAGCTCGGCACGCCGCCCACTGGCACCGAGCTGCAGTCGGCCACGTTCGACCGCTCTGGGAATGTCATCGAATTTTATTCCAACGGCACCTCGGCCACGACGAATCAGGTGCTGCTGCAAAATTTCAACGATCCATCGGCGCTCGTGAAAGAGGGCAATAGCCTCTTCTCCGGCTTGCTTCCCGCCGGCCCGATCGGCGCGGCCGCAGGCAGCTCGGCGCTCGCCACGGGCACCACTAACGTCCCGGGTAAGAATGGCCTCGGCTTCATCCAGGCCGGTGCCCTCGAACTCTCGAACGTCGATCTCACCGAGCAGTTTTCCAATCTGATCACGACCCAACGCAGCTTCCAAGCTGGCTCCCGACTTCTGACGGTTTCCGACACCGTCTTGGAAGACATCGTGAATTTGAAGCAGCGCTAAGCTGAACGGGTGGTGTGCGGGTGCGGAGGAGATCTTCCTCCGCATCCGCCATCACTTGCGGTTCTTCACTCTCAACTCTTTTCCCCTCCCACTCATGTCCGCTCCCAAAGCCGAAGCCCCTTCGAAAGAAGGCGCCGCGCCCACGGTCATCTCGCCCTCTGCCCCCGCCAAGCGCGGTGGCGCCGGAGCGTGGATTCCCGTCATCGTGGCGGTACTCCTCGCACCCGCTGCCACCTGGGCCACGGTTGAGTTCGTCCTGCTGCCCCGGCTGCAAAAGAAGATCGCCGCGGGTGGGGCCGAGCATGCTACGGAAGAATCGCACGCGGCCCCGGCCGCGGAGTCTTCCGGCCATGGCGGTAAGCCGGCCAAAGAAGGCAAAGGCGGCAAAGAGGGTGGAGGTGCCGCTGGCGGCTATGAGTTTCAAAATGTCGTGGTTAACCTCGCCGGTACCATGGGCACGCGCTACCTGAAGACGAGTTTCCTCGTTACGGGTGCCAAGGACGTCGACGTGAGAGCGGTTTTCGAAGGCGCCAAGCCGCGCCTCACCGATGTCACGCTGAATGTGCTCTCCTCGCTCACGCTCTCCGATCTCGAGGAGCCGGGCTCGAAGAACATCCTCCGCGAGAAGCTCGTGATGGCGTACAATCAGGCGCTCGGCAAAAAAGTGGCCGATCAGGTCTATTTCTCGGATTTCGTCATTCAGTAAGGTGCCGCGCCATGTCCGATGAAGCTCAAAAGCCGGTGACGGACTTTCTCGACCAAAGCGAGATCGACAAGCTGCTCGCGCAGACGATCGATACGCAGCCGAGCAAGCCCATGCTGATCGGCCCGGACGGGATCAGCACCGCCGCGCTCAAAATCGAGCCCTACGATTTTCGCAATCCGGCCTTTCTCTCTGAGGGGGAACTCCGCCGCCTGCGGCTGCTGCATGAGGACTTCATCCGCTACCTCAGCGCGCGGCTCTCGCTTTACCTGCGCATGGAGTTTGGGCTCAAGATGGCCAAGCTCACGACCGTCACCTACTCAAAGTTTTGCGAGGCGCTGCCGAATCCGACGCATATCTCACTCTTCAAGGTCGAGCCGCTCACAGGCGTTGGCATCCTGGATATGAATCCGCGCCTGGCGCTGACCATCGCCGACCGCCTCCTCGGAGGTCGCGGCCACTCGGTTAAGGCGGAGCGTTATCTGACCGAAATCGAAATCGCGCTGATCGAGGATGTGATTGTAATCCTCCTCGAGGAATGGTGTGCGCAATGGAAGGGGGAGCAGGAGCTTCGTCCCGTACTCATCGGCCACGAGAATAATGGCCGCTTTCTCCAGACGTCGCCCAAGGATGCCATCGTGCTAGCGCTCACGCTCGAGGTGAATTTCGGGGATTGCTCCGAGCAAATTCAGATTGGCGTGCCCTACTACACGATCGAGCCGGTGGTGAAGAAGATGCAGGCGCGCCGGCAGAAGGATACGGCTGTCGCTCAGACGGTAGCGCGTGCGGAGTGGCAGGCTTCCTACGATCGCATCACACTGCCGATCCGGGCCGAGTGGCAGGCCTTTGAGCTTTCCCTTCGCGAAATCACCAGCCTGCGTGTCGGCGACGTGATCGAAATGCAGCCGTCGGTGTGCAGCGAGACCCGCGTGCTCCTCAATGGCACGCCTAAATTTGTCGGCACCGTCGGTCTCGATAGTGACCGCGTCGCCATCCAACTCACCCGTAAACTTCCCGCTGAGGATTCCTCACATGCCAAATCTGACGGACGAAAAGTCTCTTGATATCGTGCTAGACGTAAAGGTGAAGGTCACCGTGCAACTTGGCTCGGTGAATCTTCCCATGCGCGAAGTCCTCGAGCTTGCCACGGGGTCCATCTTGCAGCTCACCCAGCATGCGAGTGACCCGGTGGGCCTGTTCGTGAACGACAAGCTCGTCGCTTATGGCGAGGTCGTCGTGGTCGAGGATAACTTCGGCATCAAGATCACCGAGCTCGTGGGCAGCTCGAAACCGCAATGAGCCGAGTGCGCACAGCATTGGGCCTGGTGGCTTGGGTCGTATTGGGCGCAGCGGTGGCTTCGGCCGCGGATGACGCCAAGGTATTCTTTCCAGGCGGTTCAGGTACGTCCGCCTCCAGCGCTGCGGCGCCCGGTAGCGGCAGCTTGGGTAACATGACGCTGGTCATCGGCCTCGTGCTGGCGGCAGTGGGCGGATGGTTTGTGTGGCGCGGGCGACTCAATTCGCCCGTGAGCCGCGACAACCGGCTCCTCGCGTTGAGCGAAACCAAATCATTGGGAAATCGCCAGTACCTCGTCGTCGCGACCTACGACAACAAGAAATTTCTGCTCGGCGTCTGCCCGGGCCGCATCGATATGCTCGCGCCGTTGCACGACGCCGCACCGACCGAGGGGAAGTCGCGTCCATGAGCCGCTGGACTGCCTACTTTATCGCTGCTGTGTCGTGGCTGGCACTGGCGCTTCCTGCGTCGGCGCAGACGCCGCCGGTCGGCGCACCTGCTCCTGCGGCGGCCTCGCCGATTCTGCCTTCCGCTTCGCCCGCGCAGGGCGCTACTACTCCCGCTGCGACGCCGAGCTCCGGGCCGCTGCGTTTGAATATCGGTCTCGAGGGCGCGAGCCAGACGGGGGAAGTCAGCGTGGCGGTGCAGATCGTCATCATCATGACGCTGCTCTCGGTGGCTCCCTCGATCGTGCTGCTGATGACGAGCTTTACGCGCATCGTGATCGTGCTGGGCTTCGTGCGCACCGCGATGGGTACGCCTACCGCTCCGTCGAACCAAATCATCGTCGGCCTCTCCCTCTTCCTGACCTTTTTCCTCATGGGGCCGGTCGTCGACCGCGTGAATAACGAGGCCCTGCGTCCGTACCTCGACGGCAAAATCACCTCGGTCGAGGCCATCGACAAGGCGACGGTGCCGCTCAAGCAGTTCATGCTGAAGCAGACCCGCACGCGCGACATCGAGTACTTTCTCGAACTGGGTGGCTACGGCCCGACGGCGGTAAAGGATCTGCCGATGCGCGTGGTGATCCCGGCGTTTGTGATCAGCGAACTCCAGACGGCGTTCCAGATGGGGTTTCTGCTCTTCCTGCCATTTCTCGTGATCGACTTTCTCGTGTCGTCCGTACTCATGGCGCTGGGTATGATGATGATGCCACCGGTGACGATCGCGCTGCCGTTGAAGTTGCTCCTCTTCGTCCTTGTGGACGGCTGGCACCTCGTGGTGCGGTCGTTGGTACAGAGCTTTGCCGTCTAATTTTATCTTCTCATGAATCCCGATCTGGCCATCGATCTTTTCAAATCCACGGTGGTGTTTGCGCTCTACATCGTGGCCCCCTTTTTGGGGGTGACGCTGGTGGTGGGATTGCTGGCGAGCCTGCTGCAAGCGGTGACGAGCATGCAGGAGCAGACGCTGACCTTTGTCCCGAAGCTCATCGCCCTCGCGGGCCTCTCGCTGCTCATCACGCCGTGGTTGCTGCGGGCGCTCTCGGAGTTCACCATCACCATCCTCACGCGGATGGGGACGTTGGGGCACTGAGCGGGTAGGGGACGCGCTGAGTAAACTTTCGCGCAACGGTGCGCTTCCATCATGCCGCTCGATTACATGGTCGCTTGGATGATGGTGTTCCTGCGTTCGGTCGGGTTGATCCTGCAACTACCGATTCTCGCAGGCCGACCGATCCCGATTCCTGTGCGGCTGGCCATCAGCATGTGCCTGGCGACGCTCCTGGTGGGGGTGGTGCGGACGGCGCCCGTGCCGCTGGCGATTTGGCCGCTCGTGGCGGCGACGGCGGGTGAGATTTTAGTCGGACTCGCCTTGGGCTTCATGACCCGCATGGCGTTTGCCGCGGTGGAAATGGCGGGGCGCATCATCTCGACGGAAATCGGCCTGAGCGCCTCGCCGGGCATGGGTGTGCCGGAGCCGTCGTCGGAGCCGGTGGCGGCGTTCCTGTCCACGTTTGCCGTGATTCTGTTTTTCATGCTCGGTGCGCATCACAACGTGATCACCGCGTTTGCGCGAAGTTTTCAATTGGCGCCAGCCGGTGCGCCGGCACTCGATGGCAATGCCGGGCTGACCATGATTCGCGCAGTGGGGCATATGTTGGAATTGGGCCTGCGTATCGCCGCGCCCTTTATCGCGATGAACTTTCTCGTCACGCTCGCGTTTTCCGTGCTCGGACGCGCGGTGCCGAAGATGAATGTGTTTGTCGTGAGCTACTCGGCGCGCGCGCTGCTCGGATTTACCCTCTTGGGCACGGCGGCGTCCCTGATCGCGCGCTACCTGTACGTGGAGTTTGGCGACATGCCGCTGCGCATGCTGCAGATTATGCCGACGCGCTGAGCGCGAGTGAGGGCAGTTTGCCTCTGGCTTGAGTAGTTCTCGTCATGGCGCTCACGTGATTTTTGGCGCCTGATTTCTAGCGTCCGCTTTTGGCACTTTTGCTGAGACCTCTCGGCAATTTTTGCCTCAATCTAAGAGGCAGATTTTGCACCCGGTGTTCGTAGGGCATCCTCCCTGTGTGCGAAAACTTTAATTCGTTGGCCTGCGGTGGTTAGCGCGTGTGCAAAAAGCCTTGGCATCGGCGTTGCAATACGTGGCACGCGTCCACATGGCAGACCAAGATCAAGATTCAAAAACCGAGCAGGCGAGCGAGAAGAAGCTCACTGAGGCGCACGAGCGCGGACAGTTCGCGAAGTCGCACGAGATCTCGGTGATCTTTCCGGTGGCGGCGATGCTGGGCGTGTTTATCCTGACGGCGAAGTCGGCTGCGCGCGATGTCGCGGAGTACGCGGTGATGATGTTCACGCGCTTCGGCGTGACGCCGGTCGAGCAGGACACCGTCACGGGTCAACTCGGCGAGACGATGGGCACGACGGGCCGCGCGTTGGTCCCGTTTCTCCTCGCGATCGTCGGCGGAGTGCTCCTGGCGGGTGGCATTCAGAGCGGCTTCCGTCTCACGCCCGAGGTGGCGACGTTCAAGCTCGATAGTTTGAACATCGTGGCCGGATTCGGGCGCATTTTTTCCAAGACCGTCTTCGTCAAGGCCGGGATCGATCTCCTCAAGCTGATGGCAATCGGCTTTGCACTCTGGCTGGGCGCACGCGGGCTGATGTACGACCCGCTGTTTAGCGCACCGGTCGAAGCGGCCTACCTTGGACAATTCTTAAACACGGCCACGCTGCTCTTTCTCACGCGCCTGCTCTTCGCCCTCGGGATCGTGGCGGCGATCAGCTACGGCTACGAGCGCTTCAAGACCTCGCGCGAGCTCATGATGACCAAGGAAGAGGTCAAGGAAGAGCGCAAGCAGGCCGAGGGTGATGCGCACACGAAAGCCGCGATGCGCCGCATGGGCCGTCGCCTCATCCAGAAGCAGATGCTCGCCGCCGTGAAAACTGCAGACGTCGTCGTCACCAATCCCACGCACTATGCTGTCGCGCTAAAATACGAGCGCGGCAAGGACCAGGCGCCCGTCGTCCTCGCCAAGGGCGAGAATCGTTTTGCGCTGCGCATCAAGGCCCTCGCGGCCGAGCATGGCGTGCCGACGGTGGAAAATCGCCCCGTGGCGCGGATGCTCTTCGCGATGGGCAAGGTCGGCGAGACGATCCCGGCGGAGCTCTACTCGGCCGTCGCGGGCATTCTCGCGGTGGTTTACCGGACGCACCGGTACTACTTCTACAATCTCAAGACGCGTCGTCTCTCGGAGGGAGTTGCTTAAGCTATGGCTGCCGCTGCCCCCACACTTAGCCCCGTTGCGACGCTGATGAAGCGCGCCGACCTGCTCTTCACCGGCGGTCTGTTCATCACGGTTCTCCTGCTGATCATGCCGATCCCGGCGATCATGCTGGATACTTTCCTCGCGCTGAACATCGGGCTCTCGCTGCTGGTCCTCCTCGCGATCGTCTATGTGAAGGATCCGCCGGAGTTCTCTAGTTTCCCGACGCTGCTCCTCGCGCTGACGCTATTCCGTCTCGCGCTCAATATCAGCACGACGCGGCAAGTACTCGTCAACGGCTACGCCGGGCAGGTGATCGAGGCCTTCGGTCACTTTGTGATTCGAGGCAACTACGTCGTCGGCACCGTCGTGTTTGTGATTCTCGTGGTGATCAACTTTGTCGTGATCACGAAGGGTGCGGGCCGCATCGCAGAAGTGAGCGCGCGCTTCACCCTCGATGCACTCCCCGGCAAGCAGATGGCCATCGATGCCGAGCTCAACGCTGGCATCATCGACGAAGTCACCGCCACGGCCCGCCGGTTGAAGGTGCAGAAGGAAGCCGACTTCTACGGCGCGATGGACGGTGCCTCCAAGTTCGTGCGCGGCGATGCGATCGCGGGCATTATTATTACTCTGGTTAACGTCGTCGGCGGCTTCGCCATCGGCGTCATGCAGATGGGGCTGTCGCTCACCGAGGCGTTGTCGAAATTCACGCTCCTCTCCATCGGTGACGGTCTCGTCTCCCAGATTCCGGCGCTGATCTTGTCGGTCGGTGCGGGTCTCCTCGTCACCCGCGCGTCCGATAGCAACAACCTCGGCACGCAGCTCGCGACCCAGCTCTTCCGCTATCCGCGCGCGATGAAAATTTGCGCAGGCATGATGCTGGTCTTCGCCTTGATGCCGGGCATGCCGATTTTGCCCTTCGTCGGCCTCGCGGGGATCGCGGCATATTTCGCCAAAGTTCTTCAGGAGCAGGAAAACGCGACGGGCCACGCTTACGGAGCGGAGCCCGCAAAGCCTGCGGCCAGCAGCAAATCTGCCGATGGCAAGAGCGCCGCCGCCTCCACGACGGCGCCGGCGGCGACCGTCCCCGGTGCGGCGGAAGATGTGCGCAAGCTCATCGACATGGATATCTTCGCCATCGAGATCGGCTATGGTCTGCTCGGCCTCGCCGATGCGAAGATGGGCGGAGAATTGCTCGGTCGCGTCACCGGTGTGCGCAAGACTCTCGCTCGCGAAAAGGGTATCGTCGTTCCGCCGGTTTCGGTTCGCGACAATCTCGAACTGGAACCCAACGACTACCGTTTCCTCCTGCGCGGCAAGCCCGTCGCGCGGGGCCAACTCATGCCCGGCCGCTGGTTGGCCATGAATGTCTCCGGCAGCAAAGTCCGCCTCAAGGGCGTGCCCACTCGCGAGCCGGTGTTTAACCTAGATGCGACCTGGATCGACGAGACCGAGAAGAAGACGGCCGAGCTCAATGGCTTCACCGTGGTCGATCCGGCTTCGGTGCTAATTACGCATCTCTCTGAAACGCTGAAGACCAGTGCTCATCATCTGATCGGGCGCCAAGAGGTGCAGCTCCTCGTCGATCATCTCAAGGTGGCCAATCCGGCGCTGGTGGCAGAGTTGCTGCCCGATCTCGTCACCCTCGGCATTATCCAGCGCGTCCTGCAGAATCTCCTGCGCGAGAATGTCGCGATCCTCAATCAGCCGCTCATCCTCGAGGGCATCGCGGACTTCGCGTCGCTGTCGAAGAATCCGGACGACCTGAGCGAGCTCGTGCGCCGCCGCCTCGGTTTGTATTTCGTTCCTGAATACGAGTGCCGCCCCGGGGTCGTGCGGGCCGTCACACTCGATCCGCGTTTTGAGCAGTGGCTCTCGACCAAAGTGCACCGCTCGCCGACCGAGGTCGGCCTGGCGCTCGATCCCGCGACGGCGCGCCATCTCATCGAGCAAATCACGGTTCGCACCAACGAACTCACCCAAGCCGGCCAGCCGGCGGTGATGGTGGTTTCGACGGAGATCCGCCTGCCGCTCAAGCGCTTCTTCGAGTCGTCGTTCCCGCGCGTCGCGGTGCTAGCTTTCCAAGAGCTGCCCGCCGCCACCGAGATCGAGAATGCCGGCATCATCACGCCCCCGGCGCACATCGCCCGCGCGGAAGTCCCGCTCAAGGCCGCCTAACCCGCCATGTCTAATCCTCCCCAACGGCTGGTGCCCGGCACGTATAAATTTACGGTGAAATCCATCGAGCAGGCCGTCGCGCTTATCCGCGAGAAGCTTGGTCCGACGGCCCGCGTGCTCTCCGTGCGAAGCATCGAGTCGACCGGGTTGAAGAAACTTTTCTCCGCGCCGAAGCTCGAGGTGATCGCGCAGATCGATGCGCCCGCTGCCGAGTCACTCGCGGCGTCGCACACTTCGTTGACGGCAGTTTCCTCCGAACCGGCCATGCCCGACGCGATGACGCCGGCCAAGCCGGGCGTGAAGAATCGTCTGACCCAGCTTCCCGCCACGCTCGGTCTCGCCGGACTCTTGCGCCGCTCCGGCATTACGGAGACTGCGCTCACCCGACTGCAGGCCGGCGCAAATTGGGAGGAACTCAATACGCTACCGCTTCATCGCGCGCTCGCGGAGACTTCCCGGTTGCTCCGCACCCAAGCGGAAGCCCGGCCGACCCGGCCGCCGCTGTCGCGCGCGGCGTTTCTCGGTGCGCCCGGCGTTGGTCGCACGACTGCGCTGTGCAAGTGGCTCGCGCAGGAAGTCGTGCGGCGCGCCCGCCTTGGTCATGTCGTGAGCGTGGAGTTCGACCGGCCCAATCCGCTCGGGCCGCTACCGGTGTTTACAGAAGCGATGGGGATCCCGCTCGCGCATTTTCCCTGCGAGACCGGAGCGGCCGTGCCGAACGGGTTTGTTTATTTCGATCTTCCCGGCATGTCGCCACGGCGTCCGGCGGACAATGCCAAGATGGCGGCCTTCCTCGATCGCGAGCGCATCACGGAGCGCGTGCTCGTGCTCAATGCCGCGTACGATCGCGCCGCTCTGCACGACGCCTACTCGGCGGGCCGCGATCTCGGCGCGACGCATCTCGTCTTCACGCACCTCGATGAGGTGGCGCAGTGGGGCAAGCTCTGGGACTACCTTTTCGACGAGTCGATCGAGCCCCTGTTTCTCGCGACCGGGCCGTCGCTCACGGGCGACTGCGAGGAAGACGTCCCTGGCGCGATCGTGCGCCGGACGCTGCCCGAAGACGACAACGGCTAACCGCACCCTTTCCCCATGAAATTTGTTTTTCTCATCGGTGGCTTCGCCGGGCTCCTCATCACGGGAGCCGCGAGCTACGCGGCCGATCACGCCGCGGACCGGATTCTTTTTGATGCCGCCGTCGGCTGCCTCGCCGGAGCGCTTCTCTTTCGCTGGTTCTGGACCGTGCTCGTGCGCGGCATCCGGGAAACAATTTTGCAACGCCACGCCGCCGCCACAACGGCGGCCAAGTCTAAGTAACCAAAGCTAGTTCCATGAATACTGTCACCGCCTCTGTCCCTGGCATGGAAGCTACGCCCGCCGCTGCCTGGCGCGCGTATCAGGGAGTCTCACCAAGTGCCGTCGATGAAAAGGATTTGATCGAACGGTACCTTCCCCTCGTCCGCAACGTCGTGGATCGCATCAAGCTCAACGTGCCTGCGCACGTCGACGCCGATGATCTCTACAGCGTCGGGATCACGGGCCTCATTGCCGCCGTCCGCAAGTTCGACCCCGAGCAAGGCACCACGTTTGCCGGCTACGCCGCGATGCGCATTCGTGGCGCGATCCTCGACGAGCTGCGTCGCATGGATTGGTGTCCGCGCCGCGCGCGCGCGCGGTCGCGCAAGCTCAAGTCCGCCATCAACGATGTGGAGCAAAAGGTCGGCCGCGCCGCGACCGATGCCGAGGTCTCCGCCGCCCTCGGTCTCGATGCCAAGGAATACGCCAAGTGGGTCGAAGAGGCCAAGCCCGTGACCTTCCTCGCCATCGACCAGACATCCGAGAGTCAGGAAGGGGAGGGCCCGTCGCTCCACGATCTGCTGGCCGACGACAACGACGTCACGGGGCGCGATAACCTCGAAAAAGCGGAATTGGCCGAACTTCTCACTCAACGAATCGCGGAACTACCCGATATACCCAAGAAAATCCTCGCGATGTACTACTACGAAAGCATGCGCCTCGCCGAAATCGCCGAAGTCTTCGGCCTGACGGAGTCGCGTATCTGCCAAATCCACGCTCAGACCATCCTCGGTCTGCGCGCTTATCTCCAAAGGGTACGCGACCGGTAACTCGGCGCGTCAACTCCCCGGGACAAGGCTCCGACATGGACGTGCGAGAAATCCGCGTCGGTCCGCCTTGTTCCTCGGGTCGCCCTCCTTTCCCTCATACGCGACATGCTCATTCTCGTTGGATCTTTTATCGTACTGGCCTCCACCCTCGGCGGTTTCATCCTCGCCGGTGGTAATCCGCTCGTACTGCTGCATGTCTCCGAATTCGTCGTGATTCTGGGAGTGGCGGCCGGAGTGCTCGTCATCGCGAGCCCCGGCCATGTGCTAAAGGAGATTATGCACAAGGTGAAGGAAGCCATCACGGCCAAGGCCACGGGTAAGGCCGAGTTCATCGAGCTGCTGAAGCTGCTCTACGAGATTTTCATGATCGGCCGACGCAACGGCCTCATCGCCTTGGAGGAGCACGTGATGGACCCGAAAAAGTCCTCCATCTTCCAGCGTTATCCGTCGGTGCTCAATCACCCCGCGCGCCTCGAATTTCTCTGCAACGGCCTGAAGCCCGTCATCGACGGCAAGATCAAGCCCGACCAACTCGAGGATCTGATGAACGCTGAGCTCGACGCCAAGGCGGCCGAGGCGGAGCACCCGATTCACATTCTCCAACTCGTCGGCGACTCCCTGCCCGGCATCGGCATCGTCGCCGCCGTGCTCGGTATCATCAACACGATGAACGCCATCTCCGAAGGCCCGGAAAAGGTCGGCGAGAAAGTGGCCGCCGCTCTCACCGGCACGCTACTCGGCATCTTCGTCGCCTACGGCTTCGTCAATCCCCTCGCGAACCGCGTCAAATTCAACAACGCCGCCGAGGACCAATACCTCAAGTGCATCATGCAGGCGGTCGCCGGGTTTGCCAAAGGCCTCGCCCCACTCACGGCAGTCGAAGTGGCCCGCCGTTCCCTCGACAGCCACGTCCAGCCCGCCGGAGCCAGCCTCGAGGCCACGCTGAAGGCCCTGGCTCCCGCGAAGTGAGCGAATGCTAAAAGCTAAGAGCTCAGAGCTGAGAGCAAGAAAATGAATTCAAACACACGCTTAGCGACCTGGGAACTAACGTCCCGGGCTCTCGGCTCTCAGCTCTAAGCTCTCCGCTTTTCCCTCCTCACCATGGCTCGCAAAAAAGCAGCCGCCCACCACGGCGGCGCCTGGAAAGTCGCCTACGCCGACTTCGTCACGGCCATGATGGCGCTCTTCATGGTGCTGTGGATTTCCGCGCAGGATAAGGAAATCCTCATCGCGACCTCGCAGTATTTCCAAAGCCCCTTCCGCTCGCCCATGGACGCCACTTCCGGCGTCATGCCCTTTAACAGCAACAAGACTTCCAATGGCTCCGGCAAGGAGCATGGCGACGACAAGGACCAGAACCGCGACAAGCAGATCCAGCTCACCTTCCTCAGCTCGGTCGCGGCCGATTTTTATCGCCTGCTTCATCTCGACGAGAATCTCGCGGGCAAGCCCATTGACGTCCAAGTCACCACGGACGGCCTTCGCGTGACTCTTTTCGACCGGACCAACCAGCCCCTCTTTGTGGGCAATAGCACCGAGTTTACCGAATGGGGTAGTTTCATCCTTCAGTCGCTCGCGTGGACCATTGATCGCCATCAATTCCACGTGACCGTCGACGGGCACACCCGCGCGGGTCTTCAACTCAAAAAGGAAAACTACACCGCTTGGGAACTCTCGTCCGACCGCGCCAATGCGGCCCGGCGCCTCCTCGTGCACTACGCCGTGGATCCCAGCCTCATCGAGCGCGTGACCGGCTACGCCGATACGAAGCCCCTGGCGGATCAGGCGCCCACGGCTGAAGCCAATCAACGCATCACCCTGAGCCTCACGCTTACCGCCAAACCTCGCACCAAAGATGGCAACGCGAAGGATGGCGCCGCTGGCAAAGACGGCAAAGGCACAACCCCGACCGGCGTCTCGACCGACGGCCTCCCAGCACGGGGGCCGGCGATCAAGCCCTCCCCGAGCAACGTCCCCGTGCCGACCAGTCCGCTTTCGAAAGCTCCCAAATCCGCCGCCGATACTACGACCAATCCGGAAAACACGGCGAACGCTATGCGCGTTTCGCGCGAAATCTCAGCCGATCGTCCCCCTCGATGAAACCCTTCCTACAAGGCAAGAAGTCCCTGGACGTCTCCCCGCTGCGCCTCCCGCCCGGGTTGGCCGCGAATAACGCCGCGACGCGCGACTCCTCCCGCGCGCCGGCGGCTGCGACGCGGGTGCAGAGTAATCAGGCCCACCACGACAGCCACACGTCGAGCGCGGCGGGAGCTCACGTGGAATTGGTCAAGGAGGGCGACAAAGTCGTCCGCCTCATCGTCACCTGCACGTGCGGCGAACGCATCGAGGTGGAGTGCCTTTATCCAGCCGGGACCTAATATAGAAAGTTACCTGGCATCCAGCCGCGCGAGTTCCTCGCGCAGGGAAGCGGGCGAGGCGGGCTTGACGAGGAGGCGGTCGGCGCCGATGGCGGCGGCGCGCTGCATGTCCTGAGAGTCGCCGGAGCCGGAAAGGATGACGATGCGCATGGCAGCGAGGGCTTTTTGGCGCTTGGCCCAAGCGAGGACGCCCGCGCCATCTACTTGAGGCAGATCGAGATCGAGGAAGAGGAGACTGGGCGGCACGCGTGAGCCACCTTCCGCGCCACCACAGAGATTACGGAGGTACTGGATGACCTCCGCGCCGTTGCCAAAAGATTGGATGGGCCGGTCGGATCCGGCGGCGCGCAACCCCTCCTGAAGCAAGATGAAGTCGTTGGGATCATCTTCGGCGACGAGAATTGGAAAGACGACAGGAGCGGATGGCATGATGGGTACGAGAAGCGCGTCGCCGCAGCATAAGCTCGGCCACTGCATCAGCTACGTGAGATGACGCGACCGAGGCGAGCTGGTATCGGGGCAAGATTCCCTTTTTAGCGAAACTTTTGTCTCGCTGCCTCCGGTTACTAAGTGTCTCGGATGAGAGACCGGTTTCGAGTCTGGAGGACGGGTTACTTTGGTAACCGAATAGTGAATTTGGCCCCCGTCGGGTGCGCATCCGTGATCGCGGCGGTGCCGCCATGGGCTTCGACGATGGCTTTGACGAGCGAGAGGCCGAGGCCGAGGCCGCGCTGGGAGCGGCTGGAGTCACCGCGGTACAGACGGCGCCAGACGGCCTCGCGCTCAGTGGCGGGGATGCCCGGGCCGTTGTCGGAGACGGTGATGACCACGGCACTGGGCTCGACCGTGGTGGTGAGCTTCACGATGCCGCCGGGCGGAGTGTACTTGAGGGCGTTGTCGACGAGATTGTTGACGGCTTGGCCGAGGCGGATGGCGTCGGCCTGGCATTCGGCGGCGACGGGCTGATCGACGACGATGCGGATGTTTTTTTCCTCGGCGACCTCGCGGTAGAGATCGGCGGCGCGCTCGACGAGCGTGCGGACGTCGAGTTGATCGCGGTTGAGCTTGAGCGCGCCGGCCTCGGCGGCGGAGATGTCGAGCAAAACCTCGAGGAGGTGGAGGACGCGGTCCGACTCATTGACGCAATCGGCGAGGGCGGCGCGCGCTTCGGCCGGATCGCCGGCGTCCTGCATGGCGAGCTCGGCGGTGCCGCGGAGGCGGGTGAGCGGGGTGCGGAGATCGTGCGCGAGATTATCAAGCGTCTCGCGCAGCACGCGGACGTGCGCGGCGTTTTTATCGAGCAGGGTGTTGAGCTGGGAGACGAGCGTGGCGAGTTCACCGCCGGCGCCGGTCGCGGGCACGCGGGCGGCGAGGTCACCTGTCTCGAGGATGCGGCGGGCGGTCTGTGAGACAGCGCGGAGCGGGCGCGTGGCGCGCCACGCGAGCAAAATACCGACGCCAAACGAGAGCAGCAGCGCGCCACTCCCTGCGGTGATAAAGGCCCGGCGGAGCGGCGCGAGGAGCACGGCGCTGCTATCGGCGAGGCGGCCCACCTGCATGGAAAATCCGCCGGGTAGTTCGCGCACCGTGCGCACGTAATCACGGAGCGCGTCCTTCGGGATGCGCTCCGTGAGGATGCGGCGCTCGGCCGTCACGCCATTCCACTCGGGCGGGAGCGTGAGACGTTCCACCTGCGTTTCCACCCAGTTGGGCGGCAGGGAGGCAAAGAGCGTCTCGCCCGCGGGATTGAGGACGCGGACGTAAAACGAGCGAACCTCGGGTGAGGCGGACGTGCTTTCGATGCGGGCGCGGAGGGCGTTAGTACCCCCTGTTTCGAGCGCGAGGGCAAAGAGCGCGGCTTGGCGCTCGACGGCCACCTGTTCGCGCTCGAGGAGGGAGCGCGACAGCGTCCAATAGAGAATGGAAAAGAGCACGCCGCTCGTCAGGGCAAAGACGAGGGCGTATTGCGCCGCGAGCCGCAGCGCGAGAGACTGGCGCAGGCGCTCAAGCATGGGGGCGGAAAACGTAGCCGACGCCGCGCACCGTCTCGAGGCGCACATGCTCAGGATCGATCTTGGCGCGGAGGCGTGAGACGACGACATCCACGACGTTGGTCTGCGGATCGAAACTGTAGTCCCAGACGTGCTCGAGGATCATGGTCTTGCTTACGGGACGGCCGGCGTGACGCAGCAGAAAGGCAAGCAGCGTAAATTCGCGCGGCTGCAGCTCGACCTTTTCGCCGGCGCGCGTGACTTCGCGGCTTACAAGGTCGAGAGTGACATCGCCGGCGACGAGCCGCGTGGCTTCGGGTGATTGCGTGGCGCGGCGGATGAGCGCCTGCACGCGAGCGAGCAATTCGGAAAAGGCGAAGGGCTTCGTGAGGTAATCATCGCCGCCGGCCTGCAGGCCGCGGATGCGATCATCGACGGAGCTTTTGGCACTGAGAAAAAGGACGGGCGTGGCATGGCGCGCGGCGCGGAGGCGCTTGACGAGGCTGATGCCGTCGAGCTGCGGCAGCATCACGTCGACGATCATCGCATCGTAAGTCGTCGACTCAGCGAGCGCGAGGCCGGTGTCGCCCTCCGGGGCGTGATCGGCCGCGTACCCGGCCTGCTTGAGGCCGCGAACGAGAAACGAAGCGATCTTGGCATCATCTTCTACGACGAGGACGCGCATAGCGGAATAAAGGCTGAAGGATGGATGGACTGAAAGGCTGAACGTGAGCGAGGTAGGAGCCTGCTTGCAGGCGATAGGTTGTCAGGTGACGAGAAAGACCATAGCCCATCGCCTGCAAGCAGGCTCCTACTCCCGAGCATTTGCCTTCCCAAAAATAAAACCGGCGCCGGTCTCCCACAACGAAGACCGACGCCGGACTGAATGACCTTTTTACCTATGAACTATGAACTACCACTACCTAAATCTTGAACAACACTTCCTAGACCAAAATTGAAAGTGGCGGTGCCATGCTCGCGCACCGCCACTGTTGATTTATTGCTGACCGTCCTTGTCGCTGCCGGTCTCGTCGACGACCACGAAGGTCGTGATGCCTTTGGACCAGAGCTTGAGGAGCGTTTTCTTGCTTTCGGCTTTTTCGCTGAGCTCGACGGCATCCTTGGCGGAGGCGACGGCCTGGCGGTTGATCTCGAGGATCACGTCACCGGGCTTGAGGCCAGCGCGGGCCGAGGGAGAGGTGGGATCGACCTGCGTGATGAGCGCGCCCTTCAGGTTCTCGGGGAAATCGAGCTGACGGCGGTTGGAGCGATCGATGTCGTCGACGGCGACGCCATTGAGCACGCCTTCGTCATTCGAGACCGCGCCCTTTTGGTGGCGGCCGCCCTTGGAGTTCTTGCCGATGGTCTTCTCGCCGGGGCGCTCGGAGGTGGTGACGGCGATCTTCTGGGTCTTACCGTCGCGGAGGACGGAGAGATCGAGCTTCGTGCCCGGAGGATAGGCGCTGACCTGATTGCGCAGCGTATTCGGGTCGGTGATGGTCTGGCCGTTGATCGCGGTGATCACGTCGCCGTCCTTGATGCCGGCCTTGGCAGCGGGGCTCTCGGGTTCGGTCATGGCGACGAGGGCGCCCTTGTTATCCTTCAGGTTGAAAGCTTCGGCGAGGGACGGCGTGATGCCGTTGAGATGGACGCCGAGGTAGCCGCGGGTGATCTTGCCGGTCTTGACAAGGCTGTCGGTGACCTGGCTCACGAGATTGGAGGGGACGGCGAGGCCGACGCCTTGGAACCCGCCGCTGCGGCTGAGGATCGCGGTGTTGATGCCCACGAGGCGGCCGTTCACATCGACAAGCGCGCCACCGGAGTTGCCGGGATTGATTGCGGCATCGGTCTGGATGAAGTCTTCGAAGCCGTTTACCTCAGCGAGAATGCCGACGTTGCGGCCCTTGGCGCTGACGATGCCGGAGGTGACGGTCTCACCAATGCCGAAGGGATTGCCAATGGCGAGGACGCGGTCGCCGACCTCGGTCTGCGTGCTATCGGCGACGATGATGGCCGGGAGATCCTTGGCATCGATCTTGACGACGGCGATATCGGTCTGCGGATCGCGGCCGACGACCTTGGCGGTGAACTCGCGGCCGTCGTTCAAGGCGACGGTGACGATATCGGCGCCCTCGACCACGTGATTGTTCGTCGCGATGTAGCCATCGGCGCTGATGATCACGCCGGAGCCGAGGCCGTTTTGCTGCGGGGTCTGCATCTCGGGGAGGCGACCGCCGAAGAACTGGCGGAACATGGGATTATCGAAACCGGGCGGGAGATCACCGGCCTTGGCGGCGATGCGCTTGGCCCTGGTCTCGGTGGTGATCTTGACGACGCTCGGGGAGACCCGCTTCACGACATTCGAGAAGCTGGCGGTTTCCATCTGGCCGCGATTGACCGGCGTGGCGTCACGCTTGATCTCGACGGCGGGCTTGGAGGAGGTGCCGTTGACGCTGGAGGCGCCGACGAGGGCACCGGCGATGGCGAAAAGCCCGAGCGCCGCAGCGGCCGCGGCGCGGGACTTGGTGGGGGAGGAGGGATTGACGTGGTTCATATGAGTGATGGGAAAGGGAAAGTTGCTGGACTTGATGGGACCAAGATAACACCTCGCCCCTTCCCCTGCCTTGCAGGAGCATTACAGAAATGTAAGGTTTCGCGTCATGCGACGGACCCTTTTGGCGGTGGTGGTGGCGGGAATGATGGCCACAGCCCCGCATGTGATTTTACCGGGAGCGGGCTTGGTGCGGGCCGCGACGGCGGAGCGGCCCCCGATGCCGCACGCGCCCATGCGCGTGGCGAATGGCTGCTTCGTGGAGACCGTCGCGATGCTCGATGCCTGGCAGGACAAGGCCGGCACCGAGACCTGGGCGAAACTCCTCCGCTGGGGCGCGAAGGAGGAGGAAGAGGTGGTCGCGGGCCATGCGGTGAGTGTCGTGGAGAAACAGGGACGCCTCTGGTGCTGGGACGTGAATTTCGGCTGGAGCGCGCTCAGCGTGGACGCCGCGCAACGCGAAAATATCGACACCGTGGTCGCGCCGATCGTCGCGCGCTACGCCAAGGTGAAGGCGCAATATCCGCTCTACATGGCCGACTTTGCCCAGCCGGCGGGCGCGGCGTCAGACCCGGGAAGTAACTACGATATCGCGAAGGCCGCGAGCGAAGTGGCGGCGAACGACTCGCTACGCGATGTGCTCGTGGTGGCGGGAAACCTCTCGCGCCATCGGCCGGTAAATGTCGTGACCTTTACCTACGGCCCGGAGGGCCAGCGCCGCGCGAGTGCAGCGGCGATCTTTCTCTATGGCGGCAGGTATTGCGTGTATGTGCCGGAGCTCGGCACGGTGCCGACGCGGGCGCGCGGGGGCGTGGAAAACCTGCGGCTGATCCAGGAAATTTTACGGAGGCTCTGCCTCGGGGCGGGGGACGTGAAGAAGCGATAAGGAGCGAAGAAGAGGATTGGAGCGCGGAAATCCGGAAGGGGTTTGAACAAAAGGAAACGAAGGAAACGAAGCGGAGGGGAGGAGGTGCGGGCGGACTTGAGCGATGAGGGAGCTGAGGATGAACCTAGGCGAATGCGGCGGGAGCGGGGCCATTATTCATCTGTAATTCATGGCGAGTTCATACTCGCTTCATGCGCCGAGCGAAGAATGGCCGGGATGAATACGACTATCGCTCCGGCGATTAAGATGAAGCCCGTGCGGATTCGCTCCGCGCGTTTTTGGATCGAACTATTTCGGGCCGGGCAGCAGCGGGATTGGCAGATCCCGTGGGGCACGGCGGTGCGGCTGACGGAGGAGGAGTGGGAACGGATCGCGGCGTCGGTGGCGGATTTTCAGCGCGGGGAGTCGTCGGAGGCGCTCGGGTACATGGCGAAGTCGCGCGCGTTTAGCCAAAGGATGGGCGATGTCAGTTTTCATGAAGCTTCGGAATTTTTCATCGGCGAGGAGCACCTTCACTCGCGGATGCTCGGGCGCTTCATGGAGGCGGAAGGAATTCCGCGGCGGGGAGCGTTTCTGACCGACGGAATTTTTCGCTGGCTGCGCGGATTGAGCGATATCGGGTGGAGCAGCCGGATCATCCTCGTCGCGGAATTGGTCGCGCAGGAGTACTACCCGAGTTTGCGGATGGCGACCGGGCATCCGGTACTCGTGCGGATGTGCGACAAGATCATCTCTGATGAAGTCGCGCATGTGCGTTTCCAAGTGGAGCGGATTGTGCGGGTCGAGGTGGGATTGACCCGAGGGGCCAGGACGATGCGGGACCGGGCGCAGGCAGTGGTGCTGGCCTTGACCCTCCTAGTCGTGTATCTCGAACACCGGTCGGTGCTTAGGTGTCGTCTGGGGATGAGGGAGTTTATCGGGCGCGTGTGGATTCGTAACCGCCGGGCGGTGGCCACGATGCGGGCGCTGCAGGCGGCGTGGGTGGCCGATGCGTTGCACCTGCAAACGAGCAGAAATAGTAGTTTCCGAACGAATCCCCGTTGAAAACATACTCGCCATGCGCCCCGGGGCCTGCCTGTAGTTGCCTTTAAACCCTCACCATGAAGAAAGCGTTCCTCTTCCTCCTGTCTCTCACTGTCGTCGCCGCCTCCTATGCGGCTGACACCAAGCCAATCGAGGATGCGTTTCAGCGATACTGGAGCGCCTACTCGAAGCGCGACTTCGCCAAGGCCTCCGCCGATTACCTCCCCAGCGATCTCGAGGCGGTGAAGGCGGCGGTGCTGCCGGTCTTTTTGGCCAACGCCAATCCCAAGTCGAAAGATGGCCAGGCAATCGTGGGTGCGTTCTTCGACAAGACCGTCGGCAAGGCGCGTGAGTCGATGACGGGCGCAGACGTCATGGCCGGCCTGAATCGCGTGGTCGCCCTCGGCAGCCCGGGCATGTTTGAGGCGTTCCAACAGGCGTCGCTCACGATTGTCTTCGTGCGCACCCCCACGCCGGACACCGCGGAAGTGCATTTCCAGATCATGGTACGCGGCAACTCCGACATGGACATGGAGCAACTCGTGAAGAAAGACGGCCGCTGGTACATCCACGTGAAGGACGACCCGAAGGGCGCCGCCGACACGTTCAAGGAACTGCTCACCAAGTCGAGCTAAGTTCGGGCACGATTACCTCCGACCGGAGAAAAGCGAATAAGGCTTCGGGGCGAGTTCGCCCTCAGACACTTGAGGGAACGGGGAGCACGAGAGTGCGCGCCGTTCCCTTTTTCGTGTAAACTCAGTCGTAAAACAGCACGCACACGCACATCGGCACTGACGCCGTGTGGGGGGTGGCCGTGAGGCGCCCAGTGGTCGAATCGACCTTGAAGACAGTGACGACAGGGCTGTCCTGATGGCCGCAGACGAGCCAGCCGCCGTCGGGTGAGAGGGCGAAGTTGCGCGGGGTTTTGCCGCCGGAGGGGACGATTTCGAGGAGCGTCAGCCGGCCGGTGTCGGCGGCGATGGCGAAGACCGCGAGGCTGTCGTGCGTGCGGTTGGAGGCGTAGAGGAATTTTCCATTGGGGTGCACGCGCACCTCGGCGCCCCATTTCAGGCCGGCGAAGCCGGCGGGGAGACTGGAGATGCTTTGGATGGGCTTGAGCGCGCCGGATTCGGCGTCGTAGTCAAAGGCCTCGATGGTGCCCCCCATCTCCGTGATGGCGTAGGCGTGGCGGGCGTCGTTGGAAAACTTGAAGTGACGCGGGCCGGAGCCGGCGGGCGTGGTGACGTAGGCCGGCGTGGCGGGCGAGAGCGTGGCGGCTTCCGCGTCGAGCTTGTAGGTAAAGATTTTATCGAGGCCGAGATCGCAGACGGCGACGTAGCGGTTATCGGGCGAAATCGTGACGGAGTGGGCGTGGGGCGCGTCCTGGCGCTTGGGGTCGGTACCCCGGCCGGTGTGCTGGATGCGGCGCGGCGTGCCGAGTGTGCCATCGGGGCGGACCGAGATCGCGGCGACGAAACCCTCGCGGTAGTTGGCAGCGACGAGCGTGCGGCCGGTGGAGTCGACGGCGAGATGGCTGGGCGGCGCGGCTTCGGCGGAAGGGGCGGAGGAAAGCGGCGTGAGCGTCGCGCTAAGGGGCGAGGCGGCTACGGCATAGCCGATGGCTTGGGACTCCGTCGGGCTGATGGCGTAGAGAAATTTTTTGTCCGGCGAGAAGGTGATCCACGCGGGATCGGGCGCTTTGGCGACGAGGACCGGCGCGGAGAGCGCTCCCGTGCCCGCATCGAGGCGGACCGTATAAATGCCCTCGCTGCCGTTTTTGGAATACGTGCCGAGGAAAATTAAGTGTGAGTTGGATGCAGCCATGAGGTTAGACATGCCTCCGACAGCGACGGCGCACAGGAGTGCGGCGAGAAAAGACCGGCGGACGAGGGGCATGACCCCATGCCACGCGCTTCCCGCCGCGACGTAAAGCGGGGAAACGCGCTGCAGGCAGTACCGAAAAAAGGCTCAGCGCCCGAGGTGATGTCTACCAAAGGCTCCGGCCGGTCGGCCAAAGCCCGAGGGCTCCCTCGCGCTGTCCGCTACCGGGCCCAGCTCAGCGGAAAAACTCCGCATCCTTGCTGCTCGTGGCCGGGTTGACGGTGATGTCGCTGGGGGCGCTGGAGTTAGCCTCATCCGAGTGAGGGGCAGCGAGCGCAGGACGGTCGGTGGCAGGGCGCTTCGGCGCAGCGGCGGCGGCGGGAGTTGAATGTGCTTTCACTGTAGGGACGGCGGTGCCGTGGCCGGATGAATTCTGGTCGCGCTCGGCGGAGGGTTGGCCGCTCACCAGTAGTTGAAGTTCGGATACAATCTGGTCGAGGCACCGCGCCTGGGCGTTGAGTTCTTCAGCGGCGGCCGCGCCTTCCTCGGCGGAGGCGGCATTGGTCTGGGTGACACTGTCCATCTGCGTGACGGCGCTGAGCACCTGGGTGATGCCTTGCGTCTGCTCTTGGGAGGCACTGGCGATCTCGGCGATGAGGGTGTCGACCTGGCGAGCCTTGTCGACGATCTCGGAGAGCGAGGAGGCGACCTTGCCTGAGAGCGCGACGCCGCGGCCGGATTTCTGAATGGAGTCCTCGATTTTCTCCGCCGTCTCGCGGGCGGCGGTGGCGGAGCGTTGGGCGAGGGCGCGGACTTCCTCGGCGACGACGGCGAAGCCCATGCCGGCTTCGCCTGCGCGGGCGGCTTCGACCGCGGCGTTGAGCGCGAGGATGTTGGTCTGAAAGGCGATCTCATCGATGGTCTTGATGATCTTCGCGATGTTATCGGAGGAGGATTTGATCGCATCCATCGCATCGCTCATGGCGCGCATGTCGCCCGCACCCGTCTCGGCGGCGGTGCGGGTATGGTTGGCGAGGGACTTGGCATTGCCGGCGGACTCGGCGTTGCGCTTCGTCATGCTGGAGATTTCTTCCAAGGAGGCGCTCGTCTCCTCGAGGGAAGCGGCCTGCTCACTGGCCCCGGCGGCGAGCGTCTGACTCGACTGGCTGACCTCGCCGGCGGCGGAGGTGACCTGCGCGGCGCCTTCACTCAATTGCGTGGATATACGGTGGAGCACGCGGTTGATGCTGCGGATGATGAGCCAGGCGATGCCGATCCCAATGACGAGCGCGGCGGCCAGCCCGAGGGCGATGTAGAGCTTGCCGCTGGCGACATTGCGATCGATGCCCCGAGCGGAGGCCTGGCCGTAGGTGGTGTTGTAATCGATCAGGGCGTCGATGGCCTTGATGTAACGTTCGTAAACCGGTACGAGCTGCGCATCGATGAGCACGCCCATTTCGAGGGGCGTCCGCGAGTGGCTGAGAGCGAGGAGCTCGGCGCGCGTTTTCGTGTAGGGGCCTCGAGCGGCCATGATCGCATCGTAGAGCGTACGGTCGCTGCCATCGAGGATGTAGGACGCCTCCAGCTCCTTATAAACCTGAGTGGTGGCGTCGCTGACCTTTTTCATGTCGGCCTCGATCGCCGAGAGACGCGCTTTGTCGGCCGGGTCGCTAATGGCATGGCGATAGGTGTTGATCGTGTTGTCCTTCACCAGCGCGCGGGCGCGACTCAAGAGGATGATCGTGGGCATCGCGTCCTGCGTGACCTGGACGGAAGTGGCCTGAAGCTGGGTAAAACGGAGCCAGGCGAAGCCACCGAGGGCGGCGGCGATCAGCAGGAGAGCAGCAAAACCGCCAAAGATGCGTTTCGCGATAGTGAGATTTTTCATGTGCGTGAGTTGGCAAAGCCACCCCGGCCGCTGCGGCCTGGGCAGAGGTTTGTCATAAGGATCGGCACGCGGCGCGCGAAACTTGAGCCCGGGCGTTTTGCCCGGCCTCTTAGATGCGCAACCCCCGGTGGGGCTGCGGGAAGAGTGAGTTACTGTTATCGCCTAGAGCGCCTTCAATGCGGCGGAGAAGTGCCGGCGGCACATGGCGACGTAGCGGTCGTTGCCGCCGATCTCCACTTGGGCGCCATCGCGCACGGCGTGCCCGGCGGCGTCGACGCGGAGATTCATCGTGGCCTTGCGACCGCAGTGGCAGATCGTCTTTAGCTCGCTGAGATCGTCCGCGATGGCCAGCAGCGTTGCGCTGCCGGGAAAGAGCTTACCTTGGAAATCGGTGCGCAGGCCGTAGCAGAGCACCGGGATGTTCAGCGTATCGGCGACCTCGGCGGCCTGCCAGACCTGGGCAGGATCGAGAAACTGGGCTTCGTCGATCAGCACGCACGCCACGGCATTGGCGCTATGTTCGGCCTGCACGCGCGCGAGGAGATTATCGTGTGGGGCGAGGGCGACAGCGTCGGACGTGAGCCCGATGCGCGACTGGATCCGGCCCAGGCCGGCGCGGTTATCGATCGACGGCGTGAAGAGGAGGGTGCGCATGCCGCGCTCGCGGTAGTTGTAGCTCGATTGGAGCAGCACCGTGCTTTTGCCGGCATTCATCGCCGAGTAATAGAAGTAGAGCTTCGCCATGGAGGAGTGCGAAAAAAGCGCGGCCGGGGCGCGAAGGCGAGACTGCGCCGTGGCGGTTGATTACGTCGCTTCGTTTTCGTGCGTACGCTCGGGGAGCCAGCACGAGGCGAGGGCGGCGGCGGCGGCGATGGCACTGGTCCACAGTAGGGCGACGCGGAAGTCGTCCACCGGGGCGTAGAGCCCGAAGACGACCGAGGCGACACCGGCGGCGATGCGTCCGATATTGTAGCAGAAGCCCGCGCCGCTCGTGCGCAGCAGAGTGGGAAACAGGGGCGGCAGGTACATCGTGAAGAGGCCGAAGACGCCGCCGAAGAAGCCGCCGATGGGCAGCCAGAACCACGCGAGCGAGGAGAAGTCGCGCGGCACGATGTACGATCCGAAGATGCCCACGCCGAGGCCGATGAACATGAGGATGATCGCGCGGCGATTGCCGAGCTTCAGCGCCAGCCAGCCCGCGCCGAAGTTGCCGATGACCGAGGCGGCGTTGAATGCGAAGAAGGCCCCGGCAACGAGCGTGGTGACCTCGGCCCCGGGAGTTTGCGCGTCGGTGAGGATCTTGCGCAGGTGCTGGGTTTGCCAGAAGAGGAAGAGCCACCACGCGGAGAGGCCGAGCGCGCAAACGAGAGTGGTGCGCACCGTGGTGGAGAGGACGGAGCCTTGGAAGAGGGCGGCGGCGCTGGGCTTTTTCTCGACGACGGCCCCGGCGTGTTTCCACGTCTCGGGCTCGGGCACGTGGCGGCGAATCCAGAAGACGAGGAGCGCGGGGATCACCCCGACGAGAAACACCCAGCGCTCCGACTGCGGCGGCATGTGCTTCATGAGCAGGCCGACGAAGACCGCGCCGCTGAGCACGCCGATATTGACGCCGGTCTGGAGCACGGCGGCCATCCACGGACGCCAGGCCTTGGGCCACGTCTCAGAAAGCAGCGAGGCGCCGACCGCCCATTCGCCGCCGATGCCGAGCGCGGCGATGAAGCGGAAAATCATGAGGTGCCACCACGTCTGCGAGGCGGCGCAGAGGCCGGTGCAGAGCGCATAGGTAATAATCGTGAGCGCGAGCGCACGGCTGCGGCCGATGAGATCGCCCAAGCGGCCGAAGAAGGCGCCGCCGAGCGCCCAGCCGATAAGGAAAGCGGCTTGGATGTAGGCGCTCTTTTCCTTGATCTCGGGATTCTTGGCGTCGGTCGTCGCGAGCAACTGCATCACGAATGGCGTGGCGACGAGCGTGTAGAGATGGAGCTCCAGGCCGTCGAAGAGCCAGCCGAGCCAGGCGGCAATGCCAGATCGCCATTGCTGGGGGGAAAGCTCGCGGAGGTGCGTCGCTTCGCGCGGGGCCGCAGAGGGAGTCGAAGTCATGGGGTGCCCTGAGTGCGGCAGGCGGGAGCGCTGCGCTCAAGTCAAATGACCGTCACGTGAAAACGCGGCCACGCCCGCAGGCGCCTTGGACTCAACGGAGTGAGCGAGAGGGATTTTAAAACACGAAATGCACGAGAGACACGAAAAGGCGGAGGCGCAGAAAGCCACAGGTAGGAGCCTGCTTGCAGGCGATGGGCTATGATGAGTGGGCGCACCTGATAACTCATCGCCTGCAAGCAGGCTCCTACCTTTGCGCCGGCGCGGTCCGTCGTAAGCCCCCCCAGGCCTCCGCCTGGGTTCGGGTCACAGAACGACAAAAGTTATATACTGGGGCTCAAAATGGGCTGCGGCCGCCTATTTCAGCTTCGCGCACGGGCCGAAGCAGGGGCAGGTGAGGAGGTGGTCGTTGCGCAGACCGGCGGCTTGCATGAAGGCGTGGCAGATGGTGGTGCCGACGAATTTGAAGCCGCGCTTGAGGAGGTCCTTGGAGAGCGCGTCGCTCTCGGGCGTGGAGGTCGGGGCGTCGGCGAAGCTGCGGCGGCGGCTGACCATGGGACGCCTCTCGGGCACGAAGCCCCAGAGGTAGCGATCAAAAGAGCCGAATTCCTTCTGCACGGCGAGGAAGGCCTTGGCGTTGCCGATGGTGGAGGCGATCTTCAAACGGTTGCGGACGATGCCGGGATTGGCGAGGAGCGCGGCGGCTTTCTTGGCGTCATAGCGCGCGACCTTCTCGACGTCGAAATTATCGAAGGCGGCGCGGTAATTTTCGCGTTTCGCCAGGACGGTGGACCAACTAAGCCCGGCCTGCGCGCCTTCCAGCGTGAGCAATTCAAAGAGCGCGCGGTCGTCGTGATGCGGCACGCCCCACTCGGTATCGTGATAGATGATGTCGAGCGGTTTGACGGCCCAGGGACAGCGAGCGGATTTCATGGGAACGAGAGAATAGCAGGAGGCGGTGACAACGTGCTGTCAGGAGAGATCGAGCACAAGGCACTGGACCGGAGGACGTGGAGAGTAGGGAAGCGGGCCCAGAGGTGGTGCGGCCAGAGGGAGAGCGAGGGTGGGGCGGACGGTTTTTGTCGGGGCATAAAGCCCCTCCCACAGCTAGCGGGCGAGCAGCTTGAGGCGGCTATTTCGCGGTGTCGACGGAGCGACCTTGCGCGGCGCGCAACTCGGCTATCTCGGCGCGGAGGGCGCGGACTTCGGTGAGGATGGCGCTCTCCTCGGTTTCGATTTTTTCTTCTTCCTTACCGAGGAAGAGCGAGGCCACGAGGCCGCTCAGCGTGCCAAACAATCCGACGCCAATCACCATGACACAGGCCGCGACGACTCGACCGGCCGTCGTGACCGGATAGCGGTCGCCGTAGCCCACGGTGGTGATGGTGCTGATGCTCCACCAGACCGCATCCTCGGCGGATTGGATATTGGTGCCGGGGCCGCGCTCGCAGACCAAAATGCCGATGGAGGAAAACGTCACGACGAGAAAACTGATGAGAGCCACCGAGGTCACTCCGCCGCGCGTGCGGTGGGCAAAAAGAATGCTGAAGAGCCGCTGCAGTGAGCGAAGCCCGCGCAGCAACCGCAGGAGCCGAAAAAAGCGTACGGCGCGGCCCCAGCGCAGTGAGTCGAGGCTCGGGATGCTCGCGAGCAAATCGATCCAGCCCCACTTCATGAACTGCAGCTTTGAAGGCGCGGCGCGAAACCGGAGGATGAAATCGACGAGAAACACCACGCACACCGTATTATCGACGAAGTGGAGAATGCGGGAAATCTCGCCCGGCAGGACGAAGACATTGTCGGCCACGAGGGCGCCGAGGACGACGAGCGAGAGCACGATCAGGCAAAGCTGAAAGAGGCCGAGGTGCTCGAGGGAGGCGCTGGGCTTCGAAGCCATGGCGGGACACTTGCACGATTGCCCGTGCGCGAGCAATCACGGCCGTATAAAGTGCTGGCGGTTTGCGTTTGGGGCGCGGACCGGCGGTCGCGAGATCTGCCTTACGCTTTAGCCTTATTTGAGGGCAGGGCGGCAATGATCCCGATCGCGATCAGGGCACCGAGGCCGGCGAGGGCCATGTCTTTGTGCGCGTCCCAAGTGTCGCCTTGGGTGCCGAGGAAGGCTTCGCCGAGGTCGCCGCCGAAGATCTCCGCGGCGGCCCACTCGATCAATTCGTAGAGCAGCGAGGTGCTGAGGATGATATTCAGCGGGATGAAGTAGCTCCAGAAGCCGGGCCGGGTGATGTCGCGCTGCACGGCTTCCCGGATCGGACAGAAGAGAAGCAGGCCGTAGGTAAAGTGAATGAGGCGGTCGAAATGGTTGCGCTGGAGATTGGCGATTTCGGTGAGCGTGACGCCGAAAATGCTTTCCCACCAATCGTCGTAAGGGACATTTGAATACGTCCAATGCGCGCCGAGCTCATGCAGGCAGAGGAAGAGAAAGATGAGCAGGTAGCTGGTCGGGGAGAGCGGGTAGCGCCGATACGTGAAGATCAGCAGCAGCAAGGCGATCACCACGAGGGCATTTTCGAGCAGCCAATCCTGCCGCGTGCTGGGATCGATACCGGACCAGAGCATCACCGCGGTGAAGATCCCACCGAGGAGGAGAAGGTAACGCGGGCGAGGACGGGGAGGTGAAGACGGCGAGGGCATCACGGCGAGCGTGGCGGCGGTCCGAGGGTCGGAACTAACGTTGAGTCATGAGGTGCGCCGGTCAAAAGGTACCGGCATAAAGCAAAACGCCACGCCGGTGAAACGGGCGTGGCGTGGAAGGGATCGGGCGAGGCGGATTAAGTTAATCCGCTGCGCCGCCGGGATCAGTCGAGGGCAGTGATCTTGATATTGCGGTACCAGACGGGGGACATCGCCTTACCGTGGAGACCTTGGAAGCCGATGGGGCCGCGGACTGTGGTGTAGTCCTTGAGCGGGAAGCCGAATTTGTTGGGCGTGCCATCGGGATTCTTCTTCGCCTCGGGCCACTTGTTGAGGTCGGCGTCGATGATCTTTTCGCCGTTGAGGACGACGGTGATCACGTTGTCCTTGCAGGTGATGGTGTAGTGATTCCACTCGCCGACGGGCTTGGCGGCGCTCTTGGCGGGCGGCATCGCATCGTAGATCGCGCCGACCATGCCGTACTTGGTGCCATCGGTGGAGTCGTGGACTTGGATCTCGAGGGCTTTCAGGACGTTCTTCGGGTCCATGGAGCGGAGGAAGACGCCGCTGTTCGATTCCTTCGCGACCTTGAAATCGAGATCGAGGATGAAGTTATGGTAGGACTCCTTGGTCCAAAGCGTCTCGTGCGTCTTGGCGACGAGTTCACCCTTTTCGAAGCCCCAGTGCTCGCTGACGGCGGGCTTCTTGGCGTCGGTGACGACGGCGGTGGAGAGATCGGTGGTGAACAGATCTTTGGCGCCCTTGGGGTCGGCGGCGGACAGCGAGAGGGCGAGTGAACTGAGAGCGAGAGCCGCAAAGCGGCGGAGTAAGGAGGGGGTCATTGG
This sequence comes from Opitutaceae bacterium, assembly GCA_965227745.1. Classification (GTDB taxonomy): domain Bacteria; phylum Verrucomicrobiota; class Verrucomicrobiia; order Opitutales; family Opitutaceae; genus GAS368. The sequence continues at coordinate 5,934,467 of OZ245769.1, forward strand.
CCAAGGTGATGACCAAAACTTTTCCGAAGCTCAAGACGCCCGTGTGGCATCCGGGGTGAATAAATAGTTGCTGCAAAAATTTGGCGCCGCCTTTTCGTGGGCGACTCGTCTTGCCTCAAACCCCGGTCGGTCGCTCTGATCGGCGGACCCCCAACCCCGACTCTCGTGAAACCTCGTCTCCGCCTCCTTGCCCTGCTTTCGCTCCTTGCTGGGACACGTGTCTTAGTCGCCCAGCCGCCCGTGTCCACGACAGCGGCGGTCGAGGGCCCCGACCCGAAGGAGATTCCGGTGCCGGCGATTGTCGGTCCGCTCGGCAAACTCCCCGGAGTAAATGAACTGCCCGTCCGCCGCGAGATGCCCGATGTACTGACGATGGCCGATGGCACCAAGGTCACGAATCTCGAGCAGTGGAAAAAGCGGCGCGAGGAGATGAAACGGATCCTCTCCTACTATGCGGTCGGCCAGATGCCGCCCGCGCCGGGGAACGTGAAAGGACGCGAGCTAAAGGCGGAGATCGTCGCCGACGGGAGGGTGAAGTACCGCCTCATCCAACTCACGTTTGGCCCGCTGGAAAAGCTTAGCCTCGAGATCGGAATTTTCACGCCCACAGCGGGTGGCCCGTTTCCGGCGATCATTTCGCAGGCGGGCTCGCCGCCGGGTGCGACGATCTTGCCCCGCCTGCCGCAGGGACCGAATCAAGGGCGCGGTCAAAATGTGTTACTCATGGTCGGGCCAGCGCCGACGGCAGCCGGAACCTCCGCGGCGGCACCGGTGATTCCCGGGCAGGAGACGGCGACCAAGGGCCCGGGTGGGCGAGGCGGCGTGCTCACGGCGGAAATGGTCGCGGGGCGTAACGCGGACTTATTTCAGCGCGGCTACGCGCTGGTGATGTACAACAACAACGATTGCGCGGAGGACACGACGCTGCGCAATGAGGACGGGAGCTGGGCGTTTCGGACCACGCGTTTCTACCCCGCGTATCCGGGCTACGATTGGGGCATCCTCGCGGGGTGGGCGTGGGGCGCATCGCGTATCGCGGACTATCTCGAAACGGACCCGGCGATCGACAAGACCAAGCTCATCATCACCGGGGCTTCGCGCGCGGGGAAATCCTCGCTGGTGGCGGCAGCCTTTGACGAACGCCTGATGGGCGCACCCGTCGTCACGGGCGGCGGTGGCGTGGGCGCGTATCGCTTCGCGGGCCCGCGCGGCAGCGAAACGCTGGATATCATGCAGAAGAAATATCCGAACTGGTTCTCGCCGAACCTGCATGAGTTTTGGGGGCAGCGAGAAAAGCTGCCCTTTGACGAGCACTGGTTTCTCGCGCTGTGCGCGCCCCGGCCCTTTATCGCGCTTGAAGGCGACGCCGATGTGATCTCGCTGCCGGAGGCGGTGAAGCAATCCATCCTGGCGGCGCGGCCGGCCTATGCGCTGTACGGGAAAGAGTTTCCGGAACGCCTCGGGGTGAACTACGCGAAGCACGCGCATGCCTTTACCGCCGACGATTGGACGGCGATGATGGATTTTGCCGACAAGCATCTGCGCGGCAAAAAAATCGACCGGACGTTTGACCGGTTTCCCACCGAGGCCGAACTCGATGCCGCGCGGGCGGCGCAGCCCGCGAAACCAGCGGGCGCGCCCGCCGCCAAGTGACAACCTGTAATTTCACCACCCCATGAAATTCCTCCCCCGTGATCGTTACTTTTCGGCCTTGCGCACTTCACGTCGTTGGCTCGCCGGCATTGCGCTGGGCAGCTTGACCCTCATGCCGGCCCAGACCCCTGCGCCCGCGGCAGCGGAGAAACTGGCTTCCGAGGTTTACGATTGGGAAAAGCTCGTGGCTACGCCCACGGCGAAGGGCGCGCGACGCAACGTCTTCGATGGGCCGACCGCCACCGTGGACAAGCTTCACTGCCACATCACGACGCTGAACCCTGGAGAAAAAAGCGGCGAGGCGAGCAAGCATCTGCAAGAAGAAGTGATCATCGTGAAAGAGGGCACGCTCGAGGCCAATTGGGACGGGAAGACGAAAACGGGCGGCCCGGGCTCGGTGATTTTCTTTGCCGCTGGAGCGACGACGTTCTTGCGCAATGCGGGGACGACACCCTGTACTTACGTTGTGGTCTACTATTACACCCCGCTCACGCCCAAGCGCTGAGCTCAACCCACGTCCCTCTTCAATTTCTTTCCCATGAAAAATATCCTCACCCCCTCCCTGTTGCTCCTCGCCGGGCTCGTCGCGGCTTGGTCGCCGGTTCGCGCTGCCGACACCGACGTGAAGCTCACCCCGCTGAAGGATCGCATCCGCGTCGAGATCGGCGGGCAATTGTTTACCGAGTATGTGTACGCCGATGGCGCATCGCGTCCGTATTGCTATCCCGTGCTCGCGGCGGACGGCACGGCGATGACGCGCGATTTTCCGCAGAAGAAAACCGAAGGCGAGGAGACCGATCACCCCTGGCACCGCTCGGTCTGGTTTGCTCACAGCTACGTCAACAACGTGGACTTCTGGAACGAGGCCGGCGGTGACGTCGGCAAATCACCAAAGGACAAAGGCAACACGGTCAATGACGGCCCGATCGACATCAAGAGCGGCAAGGTCGGCACGCTGCACGCGCGCAACAAACTCGTGGCGCCCAGCGGCAAAGTGATCGCGACGGATGAGCGCACGCTGCGCTTTCACGCGACGGCCGACGGCCGCTTCCTCGACTACGAGATCACGATCCATGCGCCGAAGGACGAGGCCGTGCTCTTTGGCGACAACAAGGACGGCACGATGGCCGTGCGCCTCGCGCAGTGGATGACGATGCCGCACAAGGTCAAAGGCGTGGAAGTCGGCGGCAAGGGCAAGATCGTGACCGCGACGGGCTTCAAGGATGGCGATGCCTGGGGCAAGCGCGCCGATTGGTGTGACTTTTACTCGGAGAAAGACGGCAAGACGTACGGCGTGGCGATCTTCGACCACCCGCAGAATCTCCGTCACCCCACGTGGTGGATGGCGCGCGGCTACGGCCTCTTTGCCGCGAATCCCTTTGGCTGGCGCGACTACGAGACCACCAAGGAAAAGCCGATCACCGAGCCCCTCGGCAACTACACGATTCCAGCGGGCGGGAGCCTGACGCTTAAGTACCGCATCTATTTCCACACCGGCGATGAGAAGGCGGCGAACGTCGCGAAGTACTACGCCGACTACGCGGCGGGGAAGTAATCGACTCTGAACTTAGTTCACGCCGCGGGTCGCACGAGATTGCCCCGCAGCCACTCCTCGCACCGGCTTGCCCGCCGGTGCGGGGCTGTATCCGAAATACTCACACAGACGCGCGCGGGCGAGGCCGTGAGGCTGGAGCACGCGCCGACGCGAGGGGCATCGGTGCGGCCGGCGGTACGGAGGGCGACGGATGATGGGGTTTGACCTGACCGGTTCATCGCGCGCCCTTGGTGGGTTTGATGCGTGCAGGCGGGCGGCTGGCATGACCCTGAAGATCGTGAATCACGGTTTTTTGGCCCTGAGCGGGAAAAATTCCGGAGTTTTCGGGAATTTTTTCGGTAAATTTTAGGATTAGCGTGCCGAAAAGGGATGAGACGATCTTTCGCCTAACTCATTAGCGCGAATGCCTCTTGGGCGGTTTTATCCGACTAGGTAGTTTCGTCGTAAATTTACGCATTAAAAACCATTTGCATGAGGTCTAGTCCCTATATTGACTGACCGACGTTATGGAACTTCCAGTGACCACCATCGGCCATCTACGCGACGAGGCGTATGCCATGCTGTGCAATCACGCCGTGACGCAGGCCTTGGAAAATTTGGAGCGCGAAAAGGCCAATATCGCCAGCACCCGCCCGCCCTTCGGCATTTTGGCGAGCCGCACTGCGCGCGAAACCTTTGAGCGCTCGATGGAGATGGCCGCCGGTAACGAAGCCGCACTGCGGACCCGCCTGGGGCAAATCACCGAACTTGAGAAGTGGCTGCGCGGGATTTTGCATCCGGAGATCCACAAATATCTCACGAAGATCAGCCCGGACTATCGTCACTTTGCGCAGGTGGACCAATTGCTCGACCAGTGGGAAGTGCAGTTTCGCGCGCTGCCCGAGCTGCTCGTGGCCTTCGCCCGCGATGTAAAAAACGCCGCGCTGCAATCGACTGCCGCTCCCGTGATGCGCGACCTGCAACTCTTTGCGGTGCTCCGCGATTCCGCCCTGCGCGTGGAAACGCACCTCAACAGCATGGATCAGATCGTCACGCAGTTTACGCTGCTGCTTCCGGCCGATGCGGCTTCCGAGATTCGTGTGCCGAAGCTGCCTGACTTCCGTCGCGTCGCGTGGGTCAACCGCATCGCCACGCTCCCGGCCGATCAACTTTACGCGGAGACCACGCGCGTGGAAAAAGAAGCCCGCGATTTCGTGGCCGCCGACCATAGTAGTTTACTGGTCCGTTTGGAAGCTTCGCACGAAGCCTGCAAACGCTTCGCGGAGAATTTCCTCCAGCACTATTGGAATCAGCTTCGCGCCCATGCGCAGGCGCACTATATCGAGGAGCGTAATATCGATGAAGTGATTGAGATGCTGATGCAGAACTACGTGACCTCCGACCTCGCTCGGCGCCAGCGCGAGTTGACAGCCGCCGATCCATTTCAGGGCGAGCGGTGAGCGGTGGTGCGGAAGGGGAGTGAGCCGGATCTTTCATCGGTGGGAGATCCTGGTGGCTATCGGTCAGCCTTGTGTGCGTTCGCCGCCCGCAGGATTTAAGTTTGGCGGGCCGGAGCTGAATGCTAAATTGGCCTCATGCTAAATCGCCGCTTTTCGCGCCGCGCCCTGTTGGTCGTGGCCGTACTTTCGCTACCGTTTCTTAATCTCACCGCTCGCGCCGCGGATACCAGCCCGGTGCAGGAGCGCGCCGATCGTTTCCTCTCGCTCGTCAATGCCTCGTATCAGGCTTTATATTACGTCGAGAGCGAGGCGCAATGGAAGGCCGCCACCGATGTCACGCCCGCGCATGACGCCGCTTCCGAGGTCGCGGGCAAAGCCCGGGCGGCCTTCGTGGGCAATCCCGCGCTCATCAAGGAAACGAAGGAATTGCTCCTCGCCCGCCGCGAGCTGAACGACCTGACCATCCGCCAACTCGAGCGCCTGCTATTGATTGCGGCGGAGTCGCCGATGACCAATCCCAAACTCACCGCGGCACGCATCGAGGCGGAGACTGCGCAGAATTCCACGCTGAATAGTTTCGAGTTTAAGTTGAAAGGAAAGACCGTCACCGCGAACGACATCGACAACTTGCTCCAATCCTCGACCGACCTCGCCGAGCGGCAGGCGGTGTGGGAAGCGTCGAAGACCTCCGGCCCGGCGCTGCGCGATGGTCTCGTGAAGCTCCGCGATCTCCGCAACGGCGTCGCCAAGGAGATGGGTTACGACGATTACTTCGCCCTGCAAGTCGCGAGCTACGGCGTGACGACCGAGGAGATGATCAAGCTCAACGACGACTTCATGCGCGTGCTGCTGCCCCTTTACCAGCAGCTGCACACCTGGACGAAGTACAAGCTCGCGGAAAAGTTCAAACAGCCCGTCCCCAACCGCATCCCCGCGCACTGGATCAATAATCGCTGGTCGCAGGAGTGGGATGGCCTTTCTGAGGGCGCCGATCTCACCCCGTTCTTCAAAGACCGGACCGCCGAGTGGGTCGTGAAGTCGGCCGAGTCGTTTTACACGGGCCTCGGCTTCGCGAAGATGCCGGACACGTTTTGGCCCAAGTCGGACCTGTATCCCGTCGCGGCGGGCAGCACGCGCAAGAAGAACACGCACGCCTCGGCCTGGCACCTCGACCTCGGCAACGACATCCGCTCGCTCCAGAGCATCGAGCCCAACCCGTGGTGGTTTACGACCGCGCACCACGAGCTCGGACACGTTTATTATTTCATGAGCTACACGCGCCCCGAAGTCCCGCCGCTGCTGCGCAATGGCGCCAACCCCGCGTTTCACGAGGGCTTCGGTGAGCTCACGGCGCTCGCCGCTTCCCAGGTGCCCTACCTCAAATCGGTCGGCGTGCTCCCCGCCGATTTCAAGGCCGATGAGACCGCCTTTCTCCTCAACAACGCCCTCTCGCCCGGCATCCCATTTATATACTGGTCGTCCGGCGTGATGGCCCACTGGGAGGCCGACATTTACGCGAAGAATCTTCCGGCCTCCGAGTGGAATAAGCGCTGGTGGAAATACGTCCGCGAATTTCAGGGCATCGAGCCGCCGACCGAGCGCGGCGAGGAATGGTGCGATGCCGCGACGAAGACCCATATCAACGACAACCCGGCTTACTATTACACCTATGCGATCGCGCAGGTCTTCAAGCACCAGTTACACGACTATATCGCGCGCAAAATTCTCAAGCAGCCGCCGCAGAGCTGTAATTATGCCGGCAACAAGGAGGTTGGCGACTTCCTCCGCAAGATCATGGTGCAGGGCCAGACCGCGGATTGGCGCAAAGTCCTGCGCGACGCCACCGGCGAGGACCTCAGCACGCGAGCGATGGTGGAATATTATACGCCGCTGCTGAAGTGGCTCGAGGAGCAAAACAAGGGGCGGAAAATCGGTTGGGACAATTCGCCGTAAGCGCGGGCGTCGCGGCGAACGGGCGACGCCGCGCAAGAAGAGGGCGGGTCGAACGCGGAAGGCGTGGGCGCTTCTCGGAGCGAAACTCACAGCGCAAAATAAAACAGCGGCGAAGAAACTCGCCGCTGCTTTTGCGCTCCGATCAAGGCCATCGGTAGCTCTAGGAAAGTTTGCTTTGAGAAAAACTAGTTCCCCGCGTGGTTGAAGATCAGGAAGTGATCGGTGCCAGTGCCACGCAGGTAGCGACGGGCGAAATACCGCAAGCGCCAGGCGGAAATTTCCAGACCCAGCAGCGTGCGCAGCCAGCTGCGTTCCATGACGTTACTCTCGTAGGTGGAGAGGGCGGCTTCCACGTCTTTCATGGTTTCGCAGCCGCTCACAGCCTCGATGAACTTTCGATCCGCGTCGAAATACTTTGAGCTGAAGCCGCCCAACAGAAGTACGGCGGGCACGCCGTGGACCGGCACCGTTTTCCACATCAACGTGCGGCGAAAGTGAGCGGGAGTCGTGCTATTCTCACAGCAGTAGATTGATTGGAGCGTTCTCACAGGGCACAGGGGGAAAGTTGAAGAAGGAGTCTAGGAGTAACACCCCAACCCTATCGAAATCTCGCGAAGTAATCTGCCCTACCGAGGCTGAATACTTTGTCAGGCTCCACCTTACACGGTTCCCATTTGCAATTGTGCGGCGATCACGGCCGCTCCGTCTGAGCTTATCTCCGTGGGTGTGACACACATAGTTCCGCTCATGCAGCGTGCAATGTTGCCTAGTTTGCTGGCCCGCCCTCTGCTCGGCAGAGCGCTTCTTTGCGTCGCTGTTAGCCAATTCGACCTATGACTTCCCCCGTCTCTCTCCCCGCCGAAACTGATGCGCAACTGCTTGCCTATCTTAATTTAAAACTGCGCGAGATCGGCCAGCCCGGCGTGCCGCTTGAGAGCCGCGAAGCGGAAGGCCTCGCCCCGCTCGTGAATCATTTCCTCGCCTTGAGTCGCGAAAAGGATCGCGCGCTCACGCGTCACCTTTGTCCGGTCGATCAGCGCATCCAAAATTTTCTCGGCACTTATCTTCGTGGCCAGGCCGAAGTGCCGCAGCTGCCGTCGATTACGCTCGTCCTCGACCGCCCTGATCTTGCCCGTGTCCTTTCCCTGCCGCCCGGTCGGGATTCGCATCAGAGCGAAATCCTCTCGTCCTCCCGCGCGCACCAAGGCGTGTTGCACAACCCCCGGAGCGACCGGCGCACCACCCAGGGCATCTTCCACGTCAGCGAGGGCGGCTTGCCCATCCCCGATGACAAGAAAGCCGTCCCTGCCGAGGTCTTTGCCAAGCTCCTCACGCACGCGCTCAATCCTCCCCCTGAGCTTCTTCGCTTGCCGTTTACCGCCGGCTCCGCGCAGCCCGCCGAGTGCTTCGTCTCGCTGTACCTGCGGCCCGTGGTGTGTCCCGCCGTGCCCGGCTACGCGCCGCAACGCGCGATGGAAACGCGTTTCTTCATGCCCGGCGCGCTCGTCGCCAATCTCGATTTCGTCGAACGCATCTTTGGCAATGCCGGCGATCCGCACCTCCCGGAAAACGACGCCGCGCTCGATCCTGAGCACTGGTCCGGCCACACCGGTTGCATCATCGTCGCGCCGCATCTCAACACCCTCACCAAGAAAGAGCTCGGTCTCCCGCACTTCGACACCGCCACGCCGCGCCAGCGCCGCGACGGCATGTGCTGGAAGAAACCCGAGGAGCGTTACAACGACGGCGTGGCCTTCAAGCTCACCGCGCGCGATGCCTCGGGCGTCGTCCTCACTTTCATCTCCGACAACTACTTCGGGTACTGCAAGAAAGAGGTAAAGACTCAGCTCAGCTTTGCCGCGAATCTCCACGGCAAATGCGAGGAAGAACACGCGGGCGGCGCCATCGTGTTTCCGAGCTACGATCTCGGTGAAGATTTCCAGCTCAGCAAAAATCTCTACCGCGTCGATCACACCTTCGCCGAGGCCCTCACCCGGCTCGGCGACCGCGCGGTGCCGCAGCCCGGCGGCTGGGCGCGCGATACCACGTATCCAGATATCTACTACGTGCCGGACGGGGCCTACTTCGATTTGCGGAAGCAGCGCGTGACGTGGCGCGACGCGGCCGGCACCGAGCAATCGCTCAAGCTCCTCCCCGGCCTCACATACGTTCTTCCGTCCGGCTACAAGGTCGACATGGTCAAGCCCGACGAGGGCCGCAAGTGGCGCCTGCGCGGCACCACCGCCGAGGGCGTGCTCTGCCACAAGCCCTGCACCGTCTCCGGCGGCGGCAAGTCCGAGATTTCCAAGTCCATCGCCGACGCCCAATTCACCGGCCCCGTCTTCGTCAGCGATTTCGATTCCGACGCCAAGCTGGTCGATTCCGTGCTGTTCTACGAGTACGGCAACCGCTTCCGCGATCCCTCGCGCAACAAGCCCAAAGGCCGCCCGCTCCTCAGCCCCGAGCGTTCCCTCGGCTCCGTGGTCAAGCTCCTCAGCCGCAACCCCGAGTACACCGACGAGTACAACACCTGGCTCGGAAAAATCCCGCGCTACATCCGCGACATCGTGTTGATCCTCAAGCGCGCTTACCGCCCGGAGTGGGGCGGCGATTGGCGCGAGCACTATGGCGTCGACACCATCAATGGCCGCCCCGGCAACGAGCTGAAATATCACCGCGACAAGATCCTCACGCACTACCTGCGCGTGGGCTTCACGCCCGATGGCAGTTGGCGCACCTTTACGCTGCGCAAGGATTTCCTGCCGGCGGTGAAGATCCAAAGTGAGGATGATATCACGGCCTCCGTCGTCGTCCCGCGCAGCGCGCTCGCGGGTCTGCCCGCTTCCATCGGCGCCGATACGCCCGCCGTGAAATTCGTTCACAACTGCGAGCAGCAGCTCTTCCAGCGCCCGGACGACGCCATCGTGCGCGGCTACGATAAGCGCACCGAGCGCGACTTCGCGCGCCCGGGAAATTTCTTCTCCAACTACGAGCCGCTCAGCCGCGACACCGGCCGTATCATCGTCGAGGATACGCTGGGCTTCGATACGTTCACCGAGCCCATTCGCGCGATCTTTCACGATTTCGTCGAGACCTCTGGCCCCGCCTACCTCTGCTCGCCCGCGCACCCGCGCATCGTCGATGGCAAGCCCTCGAAAAATCCGCGCTACCTCCAGCATCGCCCCGACCTCGAGGACCCGCGCACCACGTACCTCTCCACCATCGGCGCGCAGCTCTACCGCCGCATCCCGCAGGGCGCACCCGTGCCCTTTCCGGTCGGCGCCGTGCTCATGGGCCGCCGCAATAATCCTCCGGAGCCTGGCGTGAAGCCGCTCTGCGTGTACAATCCGATCCACTATCAAGAGCTGCCCGAGGCCTTCATGGATTTGATCGCGAGCCTCACGGGCAAATCTCCCTCCACCACCGGCGCTGGCTCCGAGGGGGCGCTCACCAAGGGCCCGTTCAACGCCCTCGCGCCCATTCACGATCTCAACGCCGCCTTCGTCTCCTTCGTCCTCACCGATCTGCCGATCTTCTGCTCCGCCGCCGGCTGGGTCGGCCCGCGCTATCGCGTCGATCACGATGTCTCGCTGCTCATCCCCGAGATCTGGTGCCGCATGACACCCGAAGAGCGCTCGCCCCAATTCCTCATCGCCAAGGGCTACCTCGAGCGCTGCGTCGACACCACGCACGAGGGCAAACCCGTCCTCGCGAGCCGCCTCGGCTGGCGCATCACAGATCGCTTCGTCCGCACTTTCTGCGGCCGCATCCTCGGCAATCCCAGTACGCTCTTCGGCGAGGATCTCCTCCGCCCTGAATTGCAAGACGCCGCCATCTTCGCCGAGGGCATGGAAAACATCGTCCTCGCCATGCGCGCCGCCGCCGAGTGCTACTTCGCCGACGGCTCCGTCGAGCAAGCCGTGCCGCCGCTCCGCGCGCTGCTCCATCTCATGCGTGACGGAACCTGGGAAGGGAAGGGCGCTGACGCCCCGGAGTTCCGCGCGCTCTTCACGCGCGAGGCCGTGCTTGCCAGCGATTGGTACCGCGCCCGCCTCGCCGCCCAGCAGCGCCGCGACACCGCGCAGTGGGAAGCCCAAGCCACCTACCTCGAGCAATTCCTCGCCCGCGCCAACTACGCCGATGTCGCCGCCAAGCTCAGCATTCGCGAACGCCTTGATCGCGTCCGCGCCGCCGCTGCCGCCGCGAAGACGCCGGAGTATCTCGCGCGGCTCACGGGCACGCTGGGCGTCGATCCCGCGCTCGTGGTGTAAACGTATCGGGCAAGCCCAAGCGCGCTTCGAGAAAAGGTGCGGCGAGGTAGGGCGGCTTATCCTTAAGCCGCCGCACGCTCGTGATGCGAACGCCCTGAGTGGCGCGTTACGGATAACGCGCCCCGCCTTTTTTAACCTCCTCTAACCGTAGGCCGGCTTTCACCGCCGCCATGCTGTGAGCGGGTGTGACTGCTGCAGTCACTTCCTTCGTTCGACGGTTTCTTTCAGTTCGTTGCGTCTACCGCCCGCTCTGCCGCCACGATCAATTTTTGCCCGCTGCAGGGGCCGTGCCGTCCGGTGCGGTGGGCGCCAATGCTTTGATCTCCTCCACCGCTCCCTGGCTGATCTTCTGCATCTTGGCCATCATTCCCATCATCATCGGCTGCATCGACGACGTCACTTCCTGCATGACGCGCGGCAGTTTTCTGATTACTGCCTTTCCGGCCTTTGTTTTGTAAAATGCCACCATGCCTTCCGCCTCCTCCTGCGTGAGCGATTTTTGATAGATCTCGAAATACATCGGCTCCAGCTTCTCCCAGCTCAGCTCCTCTCGGATCAGCGCTATCATCTTCTCCGAAGTTCGGTCGATGATGTTCTGCTCGTCGGCCGATGGCTTCTTACCTCTCATCGCCTGCTTCACGGAGTTTCGAAATATCCCGTCCATCTGCCCAAACATTCCTTCCACCAATTTACGCGCCTCCGTCACTTCGAGCATTTCGCGAATCGTTTCTTTGGAAGCAGGAGCATCGTCGGCGCGCAGGCCGGAGACGCCGAGAGCGAGCATTGCCAGTAGGAAGCGGAGTTTCATATGATAGGGGAAGGCTAAGGGCAGGGGAGGTGTGATGAGGTGATGCCTACCCGCCTCATCTGGCAACCGGTAAAACTATACCACCTGACTGGCAGACCTTTTAGACGTGGCTAATATAGCTGTAGTACATTCAACTCTCCTCATTGGCATGAACACCCCCCGCGCCTGGCCCCTCTCGCTCGCCGCCTTCGTTGCACTGCCCGCGTTCGCTCTTGCGGCTGCCGCGCCGGAAACATCCGCCAAGCCCGCCAAGCCCGAGCCCAAGAAATCCGAGTGGGTCTTTTCGCTGCTGCCGAAGTCGCTGCAGAAAAATCCGCAGATCGATCTCACCGTCATCACCGAAATGACTGAGGCCGGCAAAAAACTGCCACCCGTCTCGTCCTCCGCTCCCGCCTACTTCATCTCGCAGTCCGGCGGCTTCAAGCAACTGGGCCACGCGCCCGGCAACGAGAAATCACTCGCGCCCGAGCAGGTCGAAAAGCTTCTCACTCGTGCCCTCGCGCCCAATGGCTACTACCCCGCTGAGCCCGCCAAAAAGGAGCCCACCCTCGCCATCATCTACGTCTGGGGCTCGCATAATCTCCTCGTCGAGGGCGACGCCGACAATCCCTCGCTCTCCGGCGAAATGGTCGCGCGCAATCTTCTCGACCGCGCCGCGCTCGTCGGCGGTGAGAAATTCGCCAAGCAGATGCTCGAGCTCTTTCAGCAGGCCGACTCCATGGCCCTCTCCGCACCCGCTCCGCGAGCCGACCCCAGCGGCGTGATGCCCACCATGCAGCCGATTTTGGGGCCGGAGCAGATGGCATTCATGAACCCCGTGAACCAGTTCAAGCGTGCCAACGCCAAGAATGAGTTCCTCGTCGAGCAGGCCGCCGAAGACGTATACTACGTCGTCGCCTCCGCCTACGACTACCAGTCACTCCTGAAAAAGCAGCGCGTCCTCCTCTGGCGCACGCGCATGACGGTCGCCGCCCAAGGCGTCTCGCAGGAGCAAACCCTCCCCACGCTCATCGCCACCGCCGCGCCCTACTTCGGCAAGGACATGACCGAGCCCGAAATCCTCACCCGCCGCCCCGTCAAAGACGGCAACGTCGAAATCGGCACGCCGACGGTGGTGGAGCCCGCTCCTGCCGCGCCGGCGAAAAAGAAGGAGTAACCGTAAAAAGACGCAGAAGGCGCAAAAATGGATCGCAGATGGACGGCGACCTCCGGGCGCCGTCTTCGGTGCGTTCGTCTAGTATCGGCGTCCAATCCCCTTTGTCCTTCTGAGCGCAGCGAAACGACGGCTTGGGCAACCACCGAGGCGATCATATCGCACCGCCACCCTCACTCTACCTCGCTCCTCCGAGGGTAGGGTTCGACCTCCGGGCGAACCGTCAGTACGTCCGCTCTCCTCTGCAGGCATACATAACGGGCTTCTGACTCTGTGCTCTCTGTGACCCACCTCCGGATATAACCGCGGATATCACCAAACCCGCACTATTTCCCACCCTCACTTCACCACCGGCACCTGCTCCGTCGTCCGCAGATAAGCGATGAGATCGACCACCTCCGTCTCACTCATCGCGCTCAGCAATCCCGGCGGCATCAGCGACATTTCCAGCTTCTCCATCTTCTTGATATTGTCGCGCGCCAGGGTCGTCACCTCGGCCTGATTCGCGAGCGTCACGGCCGCCGGCGTTTCCTTCTGCACGATGCCCGCCGCCGTGCGCCCGTCGTTGGTCTCGACGATGGTCAGTTGGTAGTCGTGCCCGATCTCCGCATTCGGGTCCAAGATATTGCGGAGGATGTAGTCGAGGTCCGCGCGATTCGAACCCGTCAGCTCCGGCCCTACGCGGCGGCCCTCGTCGTAAAGCACGTGGCACACCGCGCAGGTTTTTGCGAACGTCGCCCGCCCGCGTCCCGCGCTGGCCGAGCTCAGGCGCTCCGGCGTGAGGACGCCCTTCCACTTCGCGATGTCCGCCACGACATTTTCCGCCGTATCGCGCGACACGCCCCATACCGCCGTCAGCGAGCGGTCTAGATCCGCATCTTTAAACAACCGGATCTGCCGCGCCACCGTCGCATCGACATCGCCGCGCGGAATCGCGCCCGACTTGATCGCCGTGAGCAATTCGCGGGCATACGCGGGCCGCGCCGCCAGCACGGAAACCGCGAGGCGCTTCTCCTCGGCGTTGAAGCCCGCGTAAGCGGCGAGGATCGCGCCCGGCGTCGCCGGCACATCGTAGGCCGAGAGGCCGCGCAGCGCGCCGATCCGCAGGCCGGGTTCCGTGAGCAGCGTGTGGTAGAGCGGCGCGAGTTGGAAATCATTGCGCTCGATCACGACCGCCAGCGCCGCCTGCCGCGCCGCGAGCGGCGCGAAGACATCGGCCGCGATCTTCCGCTTGGCGGCAAAGATCGTCTTATCCCCAAAACGCGTCGCGAGCGCATCGGCCTTGGCGATCAGCGCGAGATCAGGGCTCGCGCTCAGCTTTACATATGCGGTCGCCCACGCCGCGGGGGCCTTGACCGTCGTCTGTCCCTCGGTCGCCGCGAGCAGACTGTCCACCATCTCGCGCTGAAACGTGAGATCATCCGAATCGGCGATGGCGTTCGCAAAGGTGTCGAGTCCGCTCTTGGGCGTGGTGCTGCCGACTTTCTTTTCATCGGCCAAGGCGGCCGCGCGTTTCGTGAAATAAGGCTTCAGCGCCGCGAGGGGCGTTTGTTTCGCCAGTTCCGCCGCGCGCGCCGGATCGGCCGGCACGAGCGGCTCCGCCGCAAACCAGTAGAGCAGGGGGAGATTGTGATCCGTGACGTCTTCGCCGTGCGCAAGCAGCGCCTCGACGACCGGCCAGCGCTTCGCCACGGCGATGCGCTGCGCCGCCGACGCCAGAAAGCGCCGCACCACGGGAGAGGGATCGCTCTTTGCCAGCGCAGCGAAAGCATCGATCAGCGCATTCGAGGGCCGGCGGTCTTCACAGCTCAATTGAATCGCCCAACCGCGCACATGCTCTGACTTCGCTTTCAACAGCTCCAGCGTCAACGCCTCGGTCAGCCCGCGCGTCGAATGCAACGCCCAGAGCGCACGCAGTTGTCGTGTCGGGTCGCCATTCTCGCGGATGATTTTAACCAATGCCGCATGCACCGCCGGGTCGGGTCCGCGCTCTTGCAGGATTACCCGCGCGCGGCGCACGTACCACTCGTTGGCGTGCAGTTGGAGTTGCACCAACTCCGCGCTGGAGAGCTTCGCGAGATTGGGCGCGATGAACGGCGTGGCCGGCGCGGGGCCGTAGGAGAATTTGTAGATGCGGCCATTGGTGCGATCGTGCGGCTGCTGCTGGTGACACGCCCGTGCATCGTACCAGTCGCTATCGTACACCGAGCCATCCGGCCCAAGCTCGAGGCGCAGTCCGCGAAACCAGCCGTCATTGGCCCGCATGAAATCGCCACCATGGTGGCCGACGTAGCCCGAGCCCTGCGGCTCGAGAAGGTCACGGTTCACCCGGTTGCCCAAAATATTATTCGTCAGCAGCGAGCCGCGATACTCCTTCGGAAACATGTCGCCGAGATAGATAAGCGTGCCCGCATGCGCATGGCCGCCGCCCACCGCATCCTGCTCCTCGCTCGGCATGCGCGAGGCGGTCGAGCCTTTCGCTCCCGCCCAGTGGGCGTGGTCGGCGATCGTCTGAATATCCGCGTAAGCGTACGGATAATACGCCTGGCCCGACTGGCGTTTGTAGTACCCGCCTTGGATCACGTGCCAGAGGTGCGGAATCACGCAGGCCGTCACAAAGGCATCACCGACATCGTTGAAATCGAGGCCCCACTGGTTGCTCATACCATGAGCGAAGACCTCGAAGATTTTCTTCGTCGGATGATAGCGCCAGATGCACGCGTTGAGCGGGATGCGCTCGCTGTCGCGCGCGCCGGGCTTGCCGACATTGCCCGGCGAGTAGATGCCGTTGTTACCGTAGAGCCAGCCGTCCGGCCCCCACACGAAGCTGTTGAGCGTCTCGTGGAGATCATCGTGACCCCAGCCATCGAGCACGACCTGCGGCGGACCATCCGGCACATCGTCGCGGTTCTTGTCGGGGATAAAGAGTAGGTACGGCGAGCTGCCCACCCATACGCCACCATGGCCGACCGCGATGCCCGTCGCGAAATTCAACTGGTCATAGAAGACGGTGCTCTTGTCGAAGTGCCCATCGCCATTGGTGTCTTCCAAAATCAAAATCCGGTCGTGCCCATACGGCGCCCAGTCGGGATAAGAGTAATTCTCCACCACCCACAGCCGCCCCCGCTCATCGATGGTAAAGGCCACCGGCTGGTGTACATCCGGCTCGCCCGCAAAGAGCGTCGAGCGAAAGCCCGGCGGGAGCGTCATCGCTTTGGCCGCCGCCTCGGGCGCGAGCCCCGGCGTGGTGGCCACCGGGAAACCCTGCTGCGCGTGCAGTGCAGCGGCGAGCAAGCCAAAGGAAACGACAGCGATGAAGCGACGGAGAGATACGCGGGGCATGATGGGAAAAATTTATTTGGCGGGGTTGCGAAGATAGTCGAGGAGGTCGGCCAGCTCCTGCTCTGAAAGTACCGTCTCGAAGGCCGCGGGCATAGGTGAGACGAGCGAGGCGGCAATCTCCGCCACGTCTGATTTCGCGACCATTATATCTTGCGCTGTGCCAGCATCACGGACGATCACGCGGTCACCTTCCTCGCGGAAATTCATCCCCGCCTTCGTCTCGCCGTTTTTCAACGTCAGCGTCGTCAGGCGAAACACCGGGTCGACATTACGGCTCGGGTCCAAGATGTCCTCGACCAGTCGCGGCAGCGGGCGCGACCCGATGCCGTCGAGGCTCGGCCCGACATTGCCGCCGGCATTTTCGAAGCGATGGCAGACCGCGCACTGTGCCGTAAACACCGCCGCGCCCCGCGCCCGGTCGGCGTGGAGATTGCCGAGATTCCCCACGCGTGCCGTGACCACCGCATCGAGCCGCGCATCCTCCGGCGGCAGCGCCTTGGTCATCGCGCCCACCCGCTCGCGCAACGCTGCCGGACGCTTCTCCAGCGCCTGCACCACGTAGCGATGTTTGAGCAGCGCGGGCCGGGCCCTGCCCGCCGCGACCAAGTCCAACAACTCCGCCGCGCCCGCATCCGACTTCGCCAGCGCCGTTGCATAGACCAGAGCGAGCTCAGCCGAAGCGCCGTTAAAGGCCTGCGCCAGCGCCGCCCGCGCCTCCGCGCTCATCGTCGACGAACCCAGCAATTCCGCCGCCGCCCGCCGCACCGCCTGCGCCGAAAGTGGCGCGGTGTTTAACGCCTCGATCAACACTCCCTCAGTCTCTGGTGCGCTTACACTCAAGGCCTTCAACGCCGCCGCCCGGTTGGCCTCGCGCACTTTCGGATCGAGGGCCACCGCGCGCAACGGCGCGGCCTTCTCGGCGAGTGGGAGCGGCTTCAACGCATTGATCGCGCGCAGCGCCAGCGACGCATCGCGGTCCGCCACCGCCCCAATCAACTCTGTGCGCAGCCACGCCGATACCTCGTCTGGCAACGTCCGCCCCGGTTTGCTCGCCACCGCCGCCAACCCCTCCGCGAGCGTGAGCCGCTGCCCGAGCGGTGCCTTGCCCAGTGAACGCAGCAGCGGCAGCACCGCCTCAAAATCGTCGGCGGGCAGATTCTGCACCGCATGGCGGGCAAACTCCGCCGTGCGCGGCGCGGCGAATTTCGTCTCGCGCAAATAATCGAGGAGAAAGTGCGCCGACGCCGGCGTGCGCACCGCGAGGCACACATCGGCCACGCGTGCCGCTGCCGATGCCTCCGACTTCGCCCAAACCGCGAGCGTGGCCGCGTCGGCCGATTGTGCATGCACCTTGAGCGCAAGCCGCAGCGCGTAAATGAGCTCGGTGTCGGTGGCTGGCGCTTTCGCGAGCGTCGAAAGAATCAAGGCCGGCTGCCACGGCTGCGGGTGGCGCTGAAAAACCTGCGCCGCCGCGCGCGCCGCGTGCTCGGGCAGCGGAGCGGTCAGGAGATTCTTGAAGAGCGCTTCGGCGTCAGCGGGCAGCGCGTCACGCGCGGCGAGGATGTGAAGGGCGGCGACTGCGCTATCGCTTTGAGGCCGACCCAATGCCGCATTCAGCACCAAATTAGCACCCTCATCCACGCGCTCAACCACTGAGAGAAGCCAGAGCGCATTGGCGTCACTATTACTACCAAAGGATCCACTAACGACGCGTAGTGCAAAATTCCTTACTGTAGGAGCGATTGCCTTAAAATCGGCCCTCGCAACCAGTTCATTCAAAGCGAGAGAGCGGGAGACAACATTTTGGCGGGCCTGCGCGAAGATGTCATCGCTCTCCATCGACGTAAAATTAGGCAGCGCGTAAACCGGCGCTCGAAGCTGGGGAGGATAAACATCCTTATAATCCAGCCCCCGCCACACCACCCGCCAAATCCGCCCGTGCCCGTGATCGCGCGACGGATGTGTCAGCGGCGCTTCATAGTGGCCGATGATCGGATTATAAATATCCGCGATCCACAGCGCGCCGTCGGGGCCGAGCTTTACCTGCACGGGGCGAAACGCCGGATCGTCGCTCGTGAGAAAATCCGGTTGGCGCACCGCGATGGGCGTCGAGCCCTGCCAGTCGAGGCGGTCGCGGTTGATGCGGCGGGTGACCGGGTTGCCGTTGAAGAGGTTGCCCTGGTACTCTGGCGGAAACTGATAGCCGTCGTAGTAAGCGATCCCAGCGATGGCGGAGGAGCCGTGGTCGTCGGTCGTGATCGTTGGCGCGAAGCCGAGCCCGTCGTGCTCCTTGTTGATGCCCTCGTAGTAGCCGCCGGGGACCAACAGATAGACCGGCTTCGAGTGCGAATCGGCCGTGTAGATGTCTCCGCGCGGATCGAAGGCGAGGCCGAAGGGATTTGTCTGGCCGTGAGTCACGTACTCGAACTTCGAGCCATCGGGCCGGAAACGATACGTGTTGCCGCTCTCGACCGTCAGCGTCTCGCCCGTCGCCACCGTGCGCACCTCGCTCTTGTTGGCGAAGCCGTGCGTGCCATACACCCAGCCATCGTACCAGAGCCAGTAGTTCGACGACATGCCGTGCGTGTCCTTAAAACCGAAGCCATCGTAAAGCTTCTCCCGCCGGTCCGCTTTTCCGTCGCCATCCGTATCGGTCAGCCGCCAGATTGCCGGTATCGAATAAACCAATACGGTGTCGCCCTTCGCCCCTGGCGCGCGCGGCAGCGGCACGACGCCGATGGGAATATTCAGCCCGTCGGCAAACACCGTCGATTTGCGCGCCCGCCCGGTCTTGGGGTCGAAATCGGAGAGCACCCGCACCGTATCGAGCCCGCGTTCCGGCGGCTCGGGCGGCGTCGACGAGGCGCGGAACGCGAGGTTGTTGTCGTCCCAGTTTTTATCGAAGGTCGCGATCACCTCGCCGAGCGCATCGCGCCGCGCCGGCCACGGATAAAGCGTCGACCCCGTCACCCACACGCGCCCCGCGCTATCGAAGGCAATATTCATCGGCTTCTGGATCTCGGGCTCGGCAGCCACGAGCTGAATCTCGAAACCCGGCGGCAAGTGAAACAGCGCCTTCTCCTCGTCCGGCGTGCGCAACGATGCGCTGGGATTATCGCCGCGCGGATCGGCGGCGAAAACGGCACCGACCGAAATGCCTAACAACAAACCCACCCGCTGAACGCCGCCGTATCGGAGGTAGGAGCCTGCTGGCAGGCGATGGCACATGACGTGACGACGCAGGCAACCGCCCATCGCCTGCCAGCAGGCTCCTACCTTTTGCCGCCATGCATCGTTCATGTTAGTTAACTTCGCCGTGTCAGCACCGTCGCTCACTTCGTCTCTGTCGTCAAAAATTTCAGTAGCTCCAGCGCCTCGCGCTCCGGCAGCGACTCCAGCAATCCCGGCGGCATCATCGACTGCGGCGTGGTCTCGCGCGTTTTGATTTCGGACTTCGGCACATTCACCGTTTCGGTGACAGTGCGGAGGCTGAGCACGGTGTCGGACTCCTTGTCGATCAGACCGGAGACGACGGTGCCATCCTTCTTCGTCACGAGGTTGAGTTGAAAATCGGCCCCGACCACCGCGTTGGGGTCGACGATGTTTTCGAGGAAGTAATCGAGACCGTTGCGCCAAGTGCCGCTCAGGTTGGGCCCGAGCTTCGTCGTGCCGCCACCCTCGATGTTGTGACAAGCCGCGCAGGTGCGCTCGAATACCTTTCGCCCCGCCGAAGCCTCGTAGGCCCACGTGGGCGCATCGCGGTAGATTCCGCGGAGCCGCGCGACCGTGGCCTTGGCCGACGCTGAGGACTCGCTCGTGCGGCCCCATACGCGGTCGAGCAGCGTAGCGATCTCGGCGTTCTTAAGATTGCGGAGCTGGCGGGCATGGAGCGCAGTCAGGTCCTTCTTGTCGAACTGGCCCGCCTCGACTGCTCGTAATAACACGAGGGCCAGCGGCGGGCGGCTCGTGAGCGCCGCGAGGGCGGCATTGCGGTCAGCGGCATTGAGCGCGGCGAAGTGCGACACGAGCCCGGCACCCGCGATGGAGGAATCCGCCGCCGTCCCGAGGAGCGGGATCACGGCCGCGCGCAGATCCTTGTCTTCGAGTAGGCGGACGAAAAGCGCGGTCGATTCCGTATCGCCCGCGCGCTTGAGGAGATCGAGCGCGCGCTTGCGCTCGGCGAGGGGCGTCTTCGTATCCGCGAGGCGCGCGCGCACCGCGACGAGCACGGACCTGTCGCCAAAGAGCGCCGAGAGCTGCTCCGCGGCGCCGCGCACGGCGGGATCGGCGGCGCTCGAGAAACGCGCGGCGGCTTGCGTCCAGCCGGCGGGCATTTTCAGCCCCGCTTCGTTTTCCAACGCAAAGGCGAGAACCCGCACCGCCCGCGCCGCGCTCGCCTCCGGTAGCGCGGCCAGCGTGGCGGTGAGTTGGTCGCGACCCGCCGCCGTGCGTGCGATGTACCAGCGCAGCGAATCGGCAAGGGTCGGCAATTTCGTGTTCGCCGCGAGTTCCAGCGCGCGCGGCAGATCGGCCGCGACCGCTGGGGCGGTGGCGAACCAATTCATCTTCGGCACGTAGCGGTCGTCCGCATCTTCGCCATGCGCGGCGAGCGCCGCGATGATCGGCCAGCGCTCATTTGGTGGAATCGTCGGCGCCGCCGAGGCGACCGCGAGGCGCACCGCTGACGACGGATCGCTCGTGGCTAGCCGTGTGAGATCGGCGGCTGTTACCGCCAGCGCCGACGCCTGATCGGTGCCGAGCTGAATCGCCCACGCCCGCATGACCTCGGAAGGGTGCGCGAGCGCGGCGACATACTGCTCGCGCGAGAGATTACCCGTGACGTGTAGCGTCCAGAACGCCCGCAACTGCGACACGACATCACCCGCCGGGTCATTCGCCTGCGCACGGAGCGCCGTGAGCGCGGCGGCCTCGAGCGGGCGCGAGGCCGCGCGCTCCTGCAGGAGGCGGCGCGCGGTGCGCACGTACCACTCGCTCTTATGGTTATGAAGCGCGGCGAGTTCGGCGTCGGACTTCGCGGCGAGGTCGACCTTGACCGGCTTGTAGGTCGCGGCCCACGACATGCGGTAGAGGCGGCCATTGGTGCGATCCCACAATTCGTCGCGCGGGTTGTGGCAATGCTGCGTGTCGACCCAGTCGATCACGTACACGCTGCCGTCGGGGCCGTACTGGAGGTCGACCGCCATATAGGTGGGATCGGGGGCGAACAGCATGTCGTTGCCCGCGTGAAAGGTTTCGTATGCGGAGCCAACGCGCGTGTTCACCTGATGGTTCATCTGGTGGCCGTGGAGATTGTGCGTGAAGACGTGGTCGCGGTACGTGTCGGGCCAATTGTCGCCGAGGTAGATCATCGTACCCACATGCGAGTGCCCGCCGTAGATCGCGGTTGACCCGGGCTTGCCCGCCCCGCCCTCGCCGCTGTCATAGCGGGCGGAGGCCATCAGGTAATTTTTCAACTCGGGCGCGAAGTCGGGGCCGCGATTAGAGACGTAGGGCGCGTAGTTGTTGTTGGCCTGATTCCAATACTGGCCGTTGCGGATGACGTAGGTCGTGCCACCTCCGCCGAAAAAGCTGCGGCAGTGCGTCATGAACAGGTGGCCCACACTGTTGAAATCGAGGCCCCATTGGTTGCTGCCGCCGGCGGCAAAGACTTCGAATTCCTTGCGCACCGGATGATAACGCCACACGGCGGCATGCACGCGGATGCGCTCGGCATCGGTCGCGCCGGGCTTGCCGACGAAGGCATTGGAGAACACGCCATGACAGCCGTAGAGCCAGCCATCCGGACCCCACGTAAAGCTATTGAGTGTCTCGTGTGTGTCTTGATAGCCCCAACCATCGAGCAGGATCTGCGGCGGGCCGTCGGGTACGTCGTCGTGATTCGCATCCGGGATAAACATCAGGTACGGCGCCGCGCCGACCCACACCCCGCCGAAACCGACCTCGAGGCCGCTAATGAGGTTTAATTTATCGGCGAAGACCTTTTTCGTCTCAAACGTGCCGTCGCCATCCTTGTCTTCGAAGATCAAGATCCGGTCCTTGCCTTGCCCCTCGGGTTGGCGGTTCGGATACCCGTAAGCCTCGGCAATCCACAGGCGCCCGCGCTCATCGATGGCAAAAGCCACGGGTTGGTGCAGGTCGGGCTCAGCCGCCAGCAGCTCGGCCTGAAATCCGGGTTGTAACAACAAACCGGATACGACCTTTTGCGCCGCCGCATTGTCGACGGCGGTGGGCTTCGCGGGATTGGGGCGCAGGTGCTTGAGCACGGGGCTCTCGTTGGCGCGCGAGGCATTTTCCGCATCGGCCACGCGACGGAGCGGCGGATCACCATTGCGGCGGAAGACGCCGATGTCGGCGGCTGTCACGGGCGCGAGCACATAGGCCGCCGCCGTGATCACAGCGGAGAGGACGAGGAAGGGGAGACGCGGGGACAGGGGGGCGCGGGGCATGGGGGCGAAGGGTAAACTGACGCCAAGGACGCAGCCGGGTGGCAACGACCTGAATTATTTCTTCTGCGAAAGCAGCACGGCGGTGCCGCGCTTGTTGCCGACGACGAAGTCCGGGCGGCCGTCGCCGTTGACGTCGGCGGCGATGAGTTGGGTGCCGACGCCGGTCGTGTCATCGATCAGGCGGGGCTCGTAGGTCGCGGTGTGATTCGGGCCGCGACGCAGCACGAAGGCGCAGAGCAGGGGCGCGGCGTTGGCATCGACGTCACCGGTCGGGCCGTGCGCCCACCAGCGTTTGCCGGTGACGATGTCGGGTAGGCCGTCGCCATCGAAATCGGTGAGCACGACGGCGTGGAGTTGGGCAAACTGGATGCCGTCGAGTTTCTCCTCCGCCTTTTCGGAAAGGATCACGTGCTCTTTAAACGTACTCTCTCCGCCCGCGGCGTCGCGCACCTGCTCGTACCACGAGAGGCCGTAGCCGTGCGCGGCTTTGGCGGTGATGACGTCGGGCACGCCGTCGCCGTTCACATCCACCACGTACATCTGCGAGCCGCCCTTGGCTGCGGCGAAGGGGAACTTGTGCTGCTTCCACACCGGATCGCCGGTGAGCGCGGCGGGCTGCTCCCACCAACCATCTTTATCCAGGATGTCCTCGCGGCCATCGCCATTGACATCGCCGACGCCGAGCCCGTGCGTGAAGCGCTGCCAGTTACCCTGCGGCGAGACCGCGTGAAAAACCCACGGCGTGGCCGCGTCCTTGGGGTTGAAGGTGGCATAGCCCACGCGGCCGCGGCTGGTGCAGACGAGCGCGGGCGGTTTGTCCGCGCCGAGCAGCCGCGCAAAGGTGGGTGACTCGTTATCGACGGGCATGAAGACGACAT
Organism: Opitutaceae bacterium; assembly: GCA_965227745.1. Taxonomy (GTDB): domain Bacteria; phylum Verrucomicrobiota; class Verrucomicrobiia; order Opitutales; family Opitutaceae; genus GAS368. The sequence goes on from OZ245769.1 coordinate 5,957,986, forward strand.
TGCGCCGCCACATGCCGCCCTTGGCCCCCGGGTTTTGATACCACGAGGCATCGACGCCGGGAAACCCGATCACGAAAATATCGAGCCAGCCGTCGTTATTGAAGTCGTAGGTGAACGCGAAAAAATTATCCGAGTAGCGCAGCGGGTCCCACGTGAGCGCGGGGTAGATCTCGTGGCGCGTTTTGAAATCGGGGCCTTCGTACCAGTACGGGCCGGAGATGACGTCGAGTTTCCCGTCCTTATTGAGATCGGCAAACGTCGCGCCCTCGCAGAAGAAATCCGTGGAGAGCGTGAGCTTTTGATATTTTACGGCGGCTGAATCGGCCGCTGCGACGTTCGACGTCCCCGGCGAAACAAAAAGTGCGGCGGCGGTCGCCCCGGAAAGGACACGCGAAAGCAAGGCAGGGCGGAGGAAGATTTTTCTCATGGGGGTACGAGCGGTCAAAGCCGTCGGCAGGGGCGAGGGAAAGCCTAACACAGGCATCCCAAACCAACCATGAGTCCTCACGCGAACAAAATGAGTTTTTTCACCGTGCGGTTACTTGCGGCCGCATGAGGAGATAGCTGCGGGCCCCGGCAATGTGAAGGAGCCAAACCCAGAACAGCCGGTGGCGTCCGCGGCTGTCAGATGGTCGCATCGGCTCTCTTGCGCGCACCTTGAGGGCGGCGGTTGCGAAACCGCCGCTCCCTTAATTACTCCGCCACGCCGAGCCGAGCAGGCCGACTCGGTCGAGGCGGGCGAAGAGGCCGGGCCACTCCGCGCAGAGGGCGCGGCAGAGGCGGGCGTGGTCTTCGTCGCGAGGGTGGGGGACGGCAAACTTCACGATGGTCTCGCCCTCGGGGGCTTCGGAGATTTGTAGCGGAAGCGGGCGCAGGTCGCGGCTGGTCCAGCCGGCCCAGAGGGTGATTTCGCCGCTGGCCTCGTCGGCCTCGACGGAGAGATAGAGCTCGCCGAGAGAAGTGAACGCGGCCCAGCGACCGTGCACGAGGAAAACCTTCTCACAGAAGCCACCGGCCCAGCGGGGAAGATTTTCCACGTCCGCCAACTCGGCAAACACCCGAGCGCGCGGTGCGGCGAGCGTGAGGAGGGCCGTAAAAGCCGCGGGCAACGAGGTAGCGGCAGTGACAGGAGCCTGACCCGAACGGGCGGCGATGGCGGTGAGGAGTGCAGGATTCATCGGCTTGCAGTGTGAGGTAGCAACGAGACGGAGAGACGGGTAGACGGACCGCGATTTAGTTGCCGGGTTCGCCCGCTGCGGATGGTGCAGGTTGGCAGCAGACCTCACGCCAGCCGGAGGTCCGGGACTGGGCGTTGAGCGCGCAGATCGCCAGGGCGGCGGCGATCACGAACGAGGCCACGTACTTAACAAAGAGAACGGTGCGGCTGGACGGCGGAGGGCGGGAGCTGACTGACGGCATCCTACCAACTTATCAGCCGACGCTGACAGCGTTATGTCAGGAGGGAGATCAGGTGTTTACCTCATAACGGCGCGCGATGCTCGCGGCCTCCTCGGCAATCAACTCGCCGAGCTTAGCCGGAGCCAAGGCCTCGGCGTCGGAGCCGAATGACAACAGCCACCGCGACATCCACTCCAGCGAGTAGGTGGTAAAGGCGAATTCCGTGCCGCCGTCGCGCTCGCGTTCGGGGACGAGCGTCGCGTAGCTCTCACGCCGCGCGCGCTCCTGCACGTCGCGGGAAAACCACACCCGCACGGGGATGACGTCGTCGCGGGAAACCTGCTCTTCGAGATGCTTGGTCAGCGAAAACTGCTCGCGGGCCGGAAACTGCTCGTCGAGCACCGTGAGGGTCAGGATGCGATCCACGCGAAAATGCCGCAAGTCGCGCCGCAGGCGGCACGAGGCCACGAGATACCACGCGCCACCGTAGCACACCACACCCAGCGGCTCGACGTCGCGGGCCGTCTCATCGCGATCGCGTCCGCGATAGGTCATGCGGAGGACGCGGCGCTGGGCCACGCCGCGCTGCACGGCGAGCAGCCACGGCTGGGCCGCAGGCTCGGGGGAGGTGCCGCCGGGCCGGCCCATCACAACGGTGTGACGGGCGAGACGCTCGACGTGCTCCTGGCGGTCGCGCGGGAGCACGGCGCGGAGTTTATCGAGCGCCGCCGCCATCGGCTCGTGCAGCGAGGCATCGGCGAATTGCCGCACCATCGCGCCACCGACGAAGAGCGCGGTGGCTTCGTCGGCCGTGAGCGACACCGGCGGCAAGTGGTAGCCCTTGACCAATGAGTAGCCCACGCCCGCTTCGCCGGAGATGGGCACGCCCGCTTCGCCGAGCGCGGCGATGTCGCGATAGACGGTGCGCACGCTGACATCGAAGTGCGTCGAGAGCTCCTCCGCGCGCACGATCCGCCGCCCTTGCAAGTGCATCACCATCGCGACGAGCCGGTCTGTGCGGTTCATAAAAGCACGCCGATAAAGCATGGCCGCGCGGCCTTGGCCACGCTTCTTCGCGAGAAAATTACCCTAGAATGGGAGTTTTATAACTGCGACACCTGTCCGCGTGTAAACAAAGGCGCATACGTCATAAATAGCTGCACGATTTTTCGATTTTTACGTAAACCCACCGTTGCCATGAGCCCGCTGGCGCGTCTTGTCTGTTCCTGATGCGCTCCACCCCCGCCCTCCCCAAGCTACGACCCATGCTTTCGTGCGCCGCCCTCGCGTTGGCCGCCACATCGCTCTACGCCCAGACGCCCGCCCCCAAGGCCGGCCCGCCGCAGCCCCCGATGCCCGTGCTGCCGCCGCTGCCGGACTCCGTGCCCACCGAACTCTTCACCGTGCCGGAGGGTTTTGAGGTCACGCTCTGGGCCAAGTCTCCGCTCCTCCGCAACCCGACCAATATGGACATCGACTCCCAGGGTCGCATCTGGGTCACCGAGGGTGCCAACTACCGCAAGCACAAGGACCGCGATCCCGCGGGCGACCGCGTGGTCGTCATCAGCGACACCGATGGTGACGGCAAGGCCGACAAGTCCGAGACCTTCGTCCAAGAGCAGCAATTTCTCGCCCCGCTCGGCGTCGCGGTGATCGACAATCAAGTCATCGTCTCGCACGCCCCCGATCTCATCGTTTACACGGACGTCAATCGCGACGGCAAATTCGACCCCCGCGTCGACAAGCGCGAAGTGCTCCTCACCGGGTTCAACGGCCAGAACCACGATCACTCGCTCCACTCCGTGACGTTTGGCCCGGACGGCCTCTGGTATTTTAATCAAGGCAACTGCGGTGCTTACTTCACCGACCGCTCGGGCAAAACCTTCCGTGTCGGCAGCGCCTACGATCCGCGCAGCAGCGGCTCGACGCCCATCTTCGGGTGGAAGCCGCAGGACATCGCTGGCGCCAAGAGCGACGACGGCCACGTGTACACCGGTGGCTTCGCGATGCGCATGAACCCCAACGGCACGAACGTCGAGGTCATCGGTTTCAATTTCCGCAATAGCTACGAGCAGACGATCACGTCGTTCGGCGATGTCTTTAACAACGACAACGACGATCCGCCCGCTTGCCGCACCACCTTCCTCCAAGAGTACGGCGATCTCGGCTTCTTCTCGCGCGACGGCATGCGCTACTGGTCCGCAGACAAGCGCCCCGGCCAGACCACGCAAGTCGCCGAGTGGAAACAAGACGACCCCGGTCACATCCCGGCGGGCGACGTCTACGGCGGCGGTTCGCCGACCGGCATGGCGTTTTACGAAGGCGATGCCTTCGGTGAGAAATGGCGCGGTCTCCTCCTGAGCTGCGAGCCGGGCCGCAACGTGGTCTTCGGCTACATGCCCAAGGCCGAGGGCGCGGGCTACAAGCTCGAGCGCTTCGACTTCGCGACCACCAACAAGACCGAGGCCGGCAAGAAGGAAGAATTCCAAGGCACTGACTTCACCGGTGGCGTCCGCTCGATCACGGGCCAGACGAAGTTCCTCTTCCGTCCGTCCGATGTCGTGGTTGGGCCCGATGGTGCGATCTACATCGCGGATTGGTTCGATCCCCGCGTCGGTGGTCACCAGGACCTCGACGACAAGATGATCGGTGCGATCTACCGCATCGCACCCAAGGGCTTCAAGTCGGTCATCCCGAAGTTCGACATCAACACCACCGAGGGCCAGATCACCGCGCTCAAGAGCCCGGCCGTCAACACCCGCGCGATGGGCTTTAACCGGCTCAAGGCCCAGGGCTCCAAGGCCGTCCCGGCCGTCGCCGCCCTCCTGCAGGACAAGAATCCCTACATCCGCGCCCGTGCGGTTTACTTGCTCGCGCAACTCGGTACCGAGGGCGAAGGCGCCGCCAAGGTCGTCGCTGAGCTCAAGTCGCCCGACGCCATGCAGCGCATCGCCGCCTACCGCGCGCTCCGTCGTGCCGGTCTGCCGATCCTCACCCACGCCAAGGCGCTCGCCACCGATTCCTCGGCCGCCGTTCGCCGCGATGTCGCGCTGTCGCTCCGCGACCTCCCGCTCGACCAGACGAAGGATATCCTCCTCACGCTCGCCAAGGGCTATGATGGCAAGGACAAGAACTACCTCGAGGCCTGGGGCGCAGGCTGCTTCGGCAAGGAAGCCGAAATCTACACCGCGCTTGCCGCCGCCAACACGGAAAAGGATCCCGTGAAGTGGAGCCCGAGCTACGCCGGCCTCGTCTGGCGTCTCCTGCCCGAGTCCGCCGCTGGCGATTTCGCCAAGCGCGCCGCCGCCACCACGCTCGCCTCGGTCGATCGCCTCGCCGCCACCACCGCCCTCGGGTATAACACGACCAAGGAAGCCGCCATGGCGCTCCTCGATCTCGCTCAAAACGCGGACGGCATGGTCAAGGCCAACGCCTTCTGGTGGGTGCTGAATTACAAGGACACCCGCTGGAAAGATTTCGGCCTTAATGAAGCGCTCAAGACTCGCGGCATCTACGACGAATCCAAAGTCGTCCTGACCGCGGCCGTCGTCCCGCCCGCGCCCGAGAGCAAGCTTCCGTCGGTCGCCGCCATCGCCGCGCTCAAGGGCGATGCCACTAAGGGCGGCGCGCTCGTGCAGGCCTGCTTCCTCTGCCACCGCATCGGTGACAAGGGCGTGGACTACGCCCCGAATCTGACGGGCTTCGCGAGCCGCCAGACCGCCGAGACCATCATCGGCGCCATCGTCGATCCCTCCGCCGACATCGCGCACGGCTACGAAGGCACCGAGATCAAGCTCAAGGATGGCACGATCATCGACGGTATCATCCAATCCAATAGTAACCCGGTGATCATCCAGTCCGCCGGTGGGCTGACCCAGATGATCCCGCGCGCCAAGGTCGGCACGCAAATGCCGCTCCGCCGCTCCTTGATGCTCAGCGGTGAGCAACTCGGCATGGGTGCCCAGGAAATCGCCGACGTCGTCGCTTACCTGAAGACCCTCCCGGCGAACTAATAAATTCGCGAGTGCGGGCTGATAAAACTCAGCCCACCTCTCACGAAGAGAATCTCGGCCGGGAAGGGCGCCTCGCTCCTTCCCGGCTTTTTTGTGTCTGCTTTGGTAAGGGCGTAGTTTATCCCAATCACCTTGTACGGTGTAACGGGTGATTAAAAATTCGGTCCACAGCGCGGCATAAATTCCGCCCGACCGGTTGCGTCTTGGCTGCGAGGCTGCTCTTTAGCCGGCCTCCATGTCACGTTCGGCCACCGAAATCCTTTCGTCCTCAGCAGTCCCTCCGCCTCCGGTGCAGACGGGACGGGCCCTCGTGCTCATTCTCGGGGCGCTTACGGCCCTCGGGCCGCTGGCCATCGATATGTATCTGCCGGCGCTGCCGCAAATCGCGCGCGAGCTCGGCGTTGAGATTGGCGGCGTGCAGCTCACGCTGTCGTTTTTCATGGGCGGCATGGCCGTCGGCCAGGCCCTTTACGGACCCATCGCCGATCGTTGGGGCCGTCGCATCCCGTTGCTCGTAGGCATGGGCGTCTTCGTGGTCGCGGCCATCGGTTGTGCCTGTGCGACGTCGCTCCGCAGCCTGCTCATCTGGCGGCTGATCATGGCGCTGGGCGGCTCGGCCAGCATGGTGATACCACGCGCGGTGGTGCGCGATTTATTCGAGGCCAAGGACTCCGCGCGCGTGTACTCGCTGCTCATGTTGATTCTCGGCGTCTCGCCGATTTTGGCTCCGCTGCTGGGCAGCCAGTTGCTCGTGCTCACCGGCTGGCAGGGAATTTTTTGGACGCTGGCAGTCATCGGGGTGGGCTGCACTGCGGCGATAGTGTGGGGTCTGCCCGACTCCCTGCCGCGCGAGCGACGACTCGTGGGCGGTGTGGGCCTCGCGCTGCGCACGTATGGCCAGCTTCTCTGCGACCGCCCGTTTCTCGGCACCGTCCTCGCGGCGGGCTTCACACTCGGCGCGTTGTTTTCTTACCTCACCGCGTCGTCCTTCGTCTTTATTGAGCTGCATGGCCTCACGCCGGCGCAATACGGCCTGGTGTTCGGCTTCAACGCCATCGGGCTCATTGGTGCCTCGCAGCTCAACCGCCACCTGCTCGAGCGGTTCACCCTCTGGCAGGCACTCATCGGGGGCTTCGCGCTCAATGCCGTGGTCGGCCTCCTCCTCGTGGTCGCCACCGTCACGGGGTGGGGTGGCCTGCCGGTTTTGATCGGCCTGATCTTTCTGAGCATGTCGGCCGCCGGTATCATCTTCCCCAATATCTCCGCGCTCGCGATGGCGCCCTTCGGCGCCGTGGCCGGCAGCGCCTCGGCTCTCCTCGGCGTCTTCCAGTTCGGCGTCGCGGCCACGTCCGGTGCGCTCGTCGGCAAATTTCACAACGGCACCGCCATCCCCATGGCCATCGGCCTCGCCACTTGCGCCGTCGCGGGCTTCATCGTTCTGCGCACGATGGCGCGGCGGTAAGGCCATCGGCTTCGCCCGAGACACTCCGGCTTCACGAGTTTGCGTCAGATCACTTCGACCAGGCGATGGCCTTGAGCGACAAGTTTGAGAATGCCGGGCAGCCTCGGCTCCAGCCATTCGCGGAGAGCACGGTTGGTGGTATTCCCCACTCGCAACCAGACGACGACCGGTACGTTGGCGGACTGTTTAGAGCGCACCGCAAAATCTTCGTCCTTCGTCAGGATAGTGACGTCGTGCTCCAGCGCGTATCGCCAGATCGCGGCGTCATCTGCTTCCCGCAGGCTCACGTCTTGAACATGCGTGGCTTCGTGCCCGGCCTCCTTCAGCCATTGAGCCAGCGCCGGCGGCAACTGGGCATCGAGCAAAAATCTCACTTGGCGAGAGATAGCACCGCGTGGTCAACCTGCCGCGAAGCATACTCCAAGGATGCTTGGATATCTTCGCGTTCGAGATACGGATAACTTTCCAGAATCTCCGTTTCAGTGGCTCCAGCAGCCAGCATATCGAGCACGTCCTTGACGCGAATACGCATCCCGCGAAGGCACGGACGCCCGCCGCATTGGCTCGGGTCGAACGTGATTCGGTGCAACTGGCTCATGAAAACACTCTATGCCTAGTACGAGCCGTCAGCAAGCTCGTCTTCAGACGTAGGTAAACGCAGATGATCGCGAAATCTCTTTTTTTACTTCTTCGTCCCCGCCAGACTCAGCACGACATCGTAGTTAAACCGGACGAAGGCGAACAGTGCTTCCTCGAGAATGCGCTCCTGGTCGCTGTGGGCGCCGAAGCCTTTGAGTCCGTCCTCGCTGTCCACCATCGGGCCGATGCCGAAGCAATCGATGCCGCGCTCGCGCAGGTACGCCATATCGGTCGCGCCGGTGCTCATCGTGGGAATCGTGACGACCCCATAGTGGCGCTTCAGCGCCGCCTCGAGCACTTCAAAGGCCTCGGTGCGGAGGCGCGAGGGTGGGGCGCCGGGTCGGCTGTGGCCCGAGGCGCGCTGCACTTCGATCGCCGGATCGTCGATGAGCTTGGTGAGTTGCTCGACAAACTTCGTCATGTCCTCGTCCGGCAGCGCGCGGATATCGAGCGTCGCTTCGACCTCAGAGGGGATGACGTTTACCCGGTAGCCGCCCGTGATCATGTTGGGCGAGATGGAGGTGCGCAGCGTGGAATTGAGGCGCGGTACTTTCTCGGCGAAATATTCCTGCACGGCGCCGGTCTCATCGCCGGCGAGAATGGTGCGGTAGCGCGCGGCTTCCTCGGGCGGACTGATCGCGGCAAGGCGCTCGAAAAAGGCCTTGGTGGTTTCATTGAGCCGCATCGGGGGCTGCCAGTCGGCGATCTTCGCGATGGCTTTCGCGAGATGCACCACGGCATTGGAGCGCAGGGGCACCGAGCCGTGACCCGCGACGCCCGTCGCCACGAGGCGAATGCGATTGGGAATCTTCTCGGTCGTCTGCACGCTCGCGTATTGAATCTTTCCGCCGGTGCGCAGCACGCTGCCGCCCTCCGCGAGGCAAAACTCCGCTTCGATCTCGGCCATGTGCTCCTGCACCATGTATTCGATGCCGAACTTCACGTTTCCCTCCTCGCCGGCTTCGGCGAGAAAGATCACGTCGCGGTCGAGCGGGATTTTTCCGCGCTTGAGCATCAACATGGTCATCAAGCCGCCCGTGACGTTGTCCTTGTCGTCGAGGGTGCCGCGCCCGTAAACCCAGCCGCCCTCACGCGTCGCGGAAAACGGCCCGTGCTTCCACTTCTTCGGGTCGACATTCACGACATCCGTATGGCCCATGATGAGCAGCGGCTTCTTCGAGCCATTGCCTTTCAAACGCGCCACGAGATTGGGGCGGTTGGCTTCCTTCGCGAAGACCTTCACTTCGATGCCCTCGGCCTCGAGCACCTTTTTCAGGTACTCGACCGCCGGCCCTTCACCACCGGGCGGATCGCTCGTATCCATGCGCACGAGGGCTTGAAAATGTTTCATCGTCTCCTCGTCGAGCGCGGCGAGATCGACTTTTTTATCGGCCGGCTCCGCCGCGGAAATTCGGCCGGCGCCTAAGACCAACAAGAGGGCAAGGGGAAGTGCGGAAGCGAAACGCATCCGACCGCTGTAGCAGGAATCGGGCGCAGGTGCAGCGCGAAACGCGCTCGTCTTTCGGGCGCGGCTAGATGCTCCGCCTCGGTAGCGGTTGCGTCGAAGAGGCGTAGCGTCCCTCCTGTGCTCGCTCCACCGCGCTGCGCGCCCTTAGCTCGCCGAGAGCGGCAACTCGATTTCGAACGTCGCACCTCGATCCCGGCCCTCGCTGGAGGCGCGGATTGTGCCGCGATGAAGTTCGACGAGGGTGCGGGAGATCGCGAGCCCTAGGCCGAGCCCGCCGAAGCGGTGGTGGCTTGGGCCTTTGATGTGGTCGCCTTGGGCGAAGGCGTCGAAGATGCGGGCGAGCTCTTCCGGCGTGAGTCCGTGGCCGGTGTCGGTCACGCGCACGAGCAGCCGATCGCCGGACAATACTTTGCTCTCGATGCGAATCACGCCGCCTTCGGGCGTGAACTTCACCGCGTTCTTGAGCACATTCCAAAAGACCTGCTGGAGGCGCACAGGGTCGGCCTCGATGGCGGGGCGTTCTGGGGCGAGGTCGAGGTGCACTTGCTGGCGCTTTTCAAGGATGTCCTGACGCACGATGGCCAGCGCTTCCTCCAGCATCCGATGCGGGTCGGTCGGCTCGAGGCTGAGGGTGAGTTTGCCTCGCGTGATGCGGGTGAGGTCAAGCAGGTCGTCGATCAGCCGGGCCTCGAGGGACACGTTGCGGGCGATGGTCTCGAAGTCCGCGCGAAGCGTTGACGGGATGTCGGGATTGGTCGCGGCGTCGCTCGCGAGCAGGAGCACCGGGTTCAGCGGCGTGCGAAGCTCATGGGAGAGCGCGGCGAGGAAATCGTCCTTGGCGCGCGAGGCGGCCACGGCCTTGTCGCGGGCCTGGGTGGCTTCGCGCTCGGCGATGCGGAGGGCCTCGACGGCCGATTGGATGCGCGCGAGCATGTCGTTGAACGCCACGGTGAGGCGCCCGAGTTCGTCGCGGCCGTACTGCCGGGCGCGAAGGGAGTAATCGTCGCGCAGGGAGACGGCGCTGGCGGTGTTGGCCAATTCGAGGATGGGCCGGGCGAGCGCATGGCGCAGCACGCTCGCGAAACTGATCGCGAGGAGTAGCGCCACAATGAGGACACCGATCACGATAATGGTGTAGGTGCGGAGATGCGCGAACATCTCGTTGGTGCTCGCGCGCACGTAGAGCATGCCGAGCTGGCGGGAGCTTTCCGCGACCGGCATGACCATCACGACCTCGTCGTCGGTGTAGATGAGTCCGCGCTGATGGTCTAGAACTTCGGGAAAAGGCGCTTCGCCATTCGTGACGTACGAGGTGAAGAGGCGGCCGCTGGCATCGTAGAGGGCCGCCCCGACGATCTGGGGCTCCGCGCGCAGCGCGCCGAGGATCTGTCGGGCGCCGGGCCGGTCGACGAAGGCGATGGCGGCGGTGCTGTTATCCGCCGTCACGTGGGCCAGCGTCGTGACGGTCTTCACGAGGTTGTCGCGATGGCCGCGATACTGGAGGATGAGAAACACTCCGCCGGCCACGACGAGCGCCACCATGCAGGTGATGATCATCGCGACATTCAGCTTTCGCTGGACGGGGAGGTCGGCAAACCAGCTCGTGGAGCTCATGGCGAGACCTCCTTGTCCACGACTTGCGCGAGGCGGAGCAGCTTCGAGCTGATCGCGAGATTCGCGTGGCTCGCCGCCGTGGGATTGATCGTCAGCCGCACGCTGCCGTCGGTGGTAAACGCCACGATGCCACCGGCGTCGATGAAGTTGGGAATATCGGAGATGGTGAAGACGGGCTTGCCGCGCACTTGCAGCAGGATCGGCCGCAGACGCCGAGCCTCGGATTGGGCGATGAAAAGAATATGGCAGTTTACCGTCTCGTTCACCTGACGCGAGGTTAGTCGGCGCACGATGAGTGGATGGCCCTTCACCGCTTCGCCGGCGACGATCTCGTCCAAGATCGGGCCAAAGGGATCGTCGCCAATGATGCCGATTACGAAAGGTGAGCCCGGCGTGCTAAACGCCGCCGCCGGCCAATCGGTGAAGCTGGCGAAATTAAACAAGAAAGCCGCTTTCACATCGTACTCCCGCGGGGAGGGTGTCGCGGCCCGCGTCGGCGCGGCGAGCAAAGCCAGCAGCGCGCTGAAGGCCATCATCCACAGCGCGTGCATCACCGAGGTGCTGCCACGCACGAGCCAGTCGCACCGGCTGCGCCGGAGACTCGCCGAGCGCGCCCCTCGGCTCACGGCTGCGTCCGCTGGTTCGGCAAAACGATTCATCGCGCGTGCTCTAAATCTTAAAATGTCCAGCGCAGTGACGCTTGCGCGGTGCGGGGAATTTCGCGCCGCGTGGCGTTTGCGCCGATTTCCGGGTGCGAGGCGTGCAGGAGGTTGCGTCCGCCCAGGGCTAATTCGAGATCGCCGCGCACGCGCCACATGAGGTTAGTGTCGAATTCCATATAGGCGGGAATGTGGCTGTATGCACCATTTTCGAAGCCGGGCACCTCGGCCGTGTAGCGAAGACCAGACCATAGCGTAACCTTAGGGCCGAAACGAAACGTATTGCGAAACTGAATTTGATAGTCCGGAAAACTCGATTCCCCCAGGCCGCGCTCGCTGTCCGTCTGGCCCGCTTTCACATGGGTGCGTTGGGTATTCGTAAAGCCGCCGAGGCGCACCCGCCACCACGAGCGGACATCCCAATCGACAAAGGCCTCCACTCCGTAGCTATGGCCCTCCGCGCCGTTGGCCACGACGGCCGGGCTGCGGGCGATCTCCACGGTCCGCAGGCGGTCGTAGCTGTGATAATAAATCGTCGTGGTAAAGGAGAGGTCGCGCGTGGGGCGACTGCGCCAGCCCGCTTCATAGGAGTCGACGATCTCGGCTTTGAAATCTGGACCGCCCGCCGCGAGATAGGGCGGAGTTTGTGGGAGAAAGAAACCCGTATCGAGCCGGGATGGAATGCGTGTCGCGCGCGAAGCGGAGAGCCACGTGGTGTCGCGCTTGAACTGCCAGGCGAGGCGCAGGCTGGGCTGGGATTCCCAGCCACTGAAATGATTGTGCTCAAGCCGGAAACCCGCGTTGAGGCGCAGCGGGCTGTTGCGGCCGAGCGGCGTCTCGTACTGCGCAAAGACACTGCTGAGCGTGAAATCGAGTTCTGGCGGCAGGATGGCGAAGAAGACCGTGTGCGCCACCGAATCGGACATCAGGCGGTAATCCGCGCCCCAGACGAACTCCTGATTCCCGAGGAACGAGATGCGGTGTTGAAACTCGAGGTCCGTCGCGCGCGACGTTTCCGTGATCGCGCTGATCGTATCGCGCTTCGAGTAGTCGTGATACAGGCGCACCCACAGGTGAGAATCAGGCGAGAGATCGCGGCTCCAACGTGTGAGGAGGTTGGCGTTATCGTTGCGCGTGTCGGGCAGGACGCCGTTTTTGAAACGCCCGGAAAAGGCGTCGCCTTGCACGGTAAATTCACCCTTGGCGGCGGTGCCCCAATCCGAGCGGAAGCCGCCTTGGAAAGATTTCCACGGATCGGATTCGTCCTCCTGTCCCTGCGCATTCCGCGAGGCATCGTAGTCGGAGCCTTGGACATAGACGCGTAGCGCCCCGGTCTTTCCCACTGTCGTGCCATAGCGGGCGCCAAACATCCGCGCCTCGCTGCCCCCGCTGGCCGTGATCAGGCTGCCGAGCGTGGCGTGCGCCGACTTCGTCTGGACGTTGATGACCCCGTTGACCGCATTCGCGCCCCACATTGCGCCCGCCGGGCCGCTGATGGCCTCGACACTCTCCAGGTCGGGCAGAAAAACATTCGTCGAATCCCAGAAGACATTCGAAAATAACGGCGAGTACACGGTGCGTCCATCGATCAAGACGAGGAGCTTGTTGGAATAGGCATTCGACCGCACGAACCCGCGGGCATTGATCGCCCAGCCGGACGATGACGACTGCGCCACGAAGAGATTGGTCGCCAGCCGCAGCAATTCCGGCAGCGAGTTCGCCCCGATGGTCGAGGCCGATTGTCCGCCGCGAATCAGAAACACGTTGCTCGGCGCCTCCGCCCACGATTCCGGACGACGCGAAACCGAGGTGACCGTCTGCGCCAGCAATTCCTCGACCGACATTTTCTTCAAGGTTCCCGCGTTGACCGCCGCGACTGTCACGGTTGGAACCGGTACGGCATCGGACGGTGTGGGTGCGTCGGCCGCGATCGCCGTCACTCCGCTCGAGAACAAAATTGCCCCGAGCGCAACGAGGGCGCCCACGGTGAGCGGACGGGCACCGCCCGCCGACAAGTCGGAGGAGAAAGTTTGAAGCATGAAAGAATGCGGCGGTTTCCGGGACAGAAAACCGCCGTGGACCCCTCATGGACCGGGAAAGTGGCTGCTGGTCTCCGCTTCTGATACTTTTTTGCGAAAAAGTTTACGGCGAATGGGAAGCACCCGCAGATTAGGCATAATTTCTGGCGAGTTGGCTCCCTAGAGCCGGCGCCTATGCCATTCTATTGCGATAACGTTATCTAAACACCAACGTCCCATTCAATTTTACGCCGTACTTCTGGCCGTAATTCCAAAAGCCTCGAGGGGCAGCAACCTCGGGCAAGTCGATGATGAGCCCGTAGCGATAAAAAGGCGCGGGAGGGCGCGGCGAGGAGGCAGCAGAGAAAAACCTGACCGCCGCGCGAGTGTTTCATTCGCGGTCTGAGCGTGTGAATCAGCGCGGATCTGTGACGCGTCCCAAAAACAAACACACGCCGCTCGCCCGATGCTGGATGGCGAAGAGGAAGGGGCGGTCGATGCGGACAACCAGCGGCTCAGTTTTGGACCGCATGCCGGTCAATGCCACCATCGAGATGGCGGTGGCGGCTGACGCCTCAGTGCCCTGCTCGTCGAGCGAGATAAACGTCTTATGATAGACCTTGGAAAGGGCGAGATACTGATTCGGCTGGCGCGGTGCGATGCGATCGAAATTGGCGCTTCCGCTCGGTTCGTCGAAGGCGCTCTTGATGCCCAGCGCGCGCATGGTTTCGCCGAGGGGCAGGCTCGCGCCTCGGATTTCAAATTTCGGCAGGTGGAGAGAAACAAGTTCGTAGTGTTTATTTTCCTTAAGCCGGGCCCACCGGGTAAAGTCTCGTGCCGTGAGGGTCGCGGCGAGGGCTTCGACCGTCTGCTCGGGCGCGGGGAGAATCACGAGGCATTGCAAATCCCGCCCGAGATAGTCCAGCGCGACCACCTGCATTCCATCTTCTTCGACGTAGTTCATAGTCGCGGTCCGGCGCATGGTAGCGACATCCGGCGCTTCCTTTCGGCTCAGGTGAAACGGCTGCGGTTGCGTAGCTTCTTTATCGAAGGGGTCTTGCCATGGCACTTTTAGATAGAGCGCATTGACGAGCACCAGCCGGGTATCATTCGTCAAACCGCCCGACGGTATGAGCTCGCGGATTTTTTGATGCGTCTGTGCTTCGACCCAATCGTTGATAGAGCTGCGGGCGGATTCGATGATGCTGGTGAAATCTACCTCCTGCATCGGCGCCGCGTAGTCGTCATTCATCGCCTTCAGAAACGATGCGCGAAATGGATACCCGCGCTGCGCAAAAGAGTCGGTTCGCGACCTGCCATTCCATCGCGCGCACGGGCTCGCCTTTCAACTCTACCGGCGCGCCGTCGATGGTCGCGGTGACTCGCTCATAGTTACTAGCTTCGGCTGAAATCTTATCCACGCGCTGCGTCATCTGCTCCAGTTGACTGCGCAGCCGCGCGAAGCTCGCCTGCACTTCTCGCTCGTTGGCTGGAAAATGCAGCGCCTTCGCCAGCTCCGCTTTTGTCACGCCATCTGCACCGGGATACACGAGCGTCATCGCGCTCTCGATGGAATAGGGAGAGAGCACTAGGTTCGTGCCCGTCCGCTTCGCGGCCTCGCGGCGGAAGAGCTCCAAGCCGAACTGATTGGTCGCCGTCGCCGCATCGAATTCCGCGGCCACCGCGAGCGAACTCGCTACCATCGTGCAGCCCGAGACTAATAAGATGCGGGGTAACATAGGAGTGTAAGAGGGGTGACAACGGGTACGACCCCACCGACCTTATTTTCTTAGAAAGTCTGCCGATAAAAATAAAAAGCCCCGCGCCAGCAAAGGCGCGGGGCTCGAAAGGTAACGCGAGCGTTTAGCTCGTCACCGGCTTACTTCTTCTTCGCAGCGGCCTGGAGGTCCTCGACGGCGGCTTGGGCGGCGGCGAGGCGGGCGACTGGCACGCGGTAGGGCGAGCAGGAGACGTAGGTGAGGCCGACCTTATGGCAGAACTTCACCGAATCCGGGTCGCCGCCGTGTTCACCGCAGATGCCGAGCTTGATGCCAGGGCGGGTCTTGTTGCCCTTCTCGACGGCGATCTTGATGAGCTGGCCGACGCCCGTCTGGTCGATCGTGGCGAAGGGATTCTTCTTCACGATTTCCAGCTCGGCGTAGCCGGGGAGGAAGGAACCGGAGTCATCGCGCGACATGCCGAGGGCGGTCTGCGTGAGATCGTTGGTGCCGAAGCTGAAGAACTCGGCGCTCTGCGCGATCTCGTCGGCGGTGAGGGCACCGCGCGGGACTTCGATCATCGTGCCGACGCTGTAGGCGATCTTCACCTTCTTCTCGGCCATGACGGCCTTGGCGGTCTCGTGGACCACGGCGAGCTGGAGATCGAGCTCCTTCTTGAAGCCGACAAGCGGGATCATGATCTCGGGCTTGGCCTTGTAGCCTTCCTTGTTGGCCTGGGCGGCGGCCTCGAAGATGGCGCGCGCCTGCATGGCGGTGATCTCCGGGAACTTGATGCCGAGGCGGCAGCCGCGGAAGCCCAGCATGGGGTTGAACTCGTGGAGCTCGTGCACGCGGTGCTCGATCTTCGAGACATCGATCTTGAGCTTTTTCGCGAGGTCGGCCTGCTGCTCCTTGGAGTGGGGCAGGAACTCGTGGAGGGGCGGGTCGAGGAAGCGGATGGTGGCGGGGAAGCCCTTGAGCGCCTTGAAGATTCCGTAGAAGTCGTCGCGCTGGTAGGGGAGGAGCTTGGCGAGCGCGGCCTGGCGGTCGGCCAAATTGCCGGCGAGGATCATCTCGCGCATCGCATCGATGCGGTCGCCCTCGAAGAACATGTGCTCGGTGCGGGTCAGGCCGATGCCGACGGCGCCAAAGGCGACGGCGATACGGGTCTGCTCCGGGGTGTCGGCATTGGTGCGGACGCTGAGCTTGGTGGCCTGGGCGCACCACTTCATCAGCTGCGTGAAGCTCTTGAACTTCTCGGTGGCCTGCGCGGCTTTGTCACCATTGACGAGGCCGGCGATGATCTCGGAAGGAGCGGTCGCGATCTGGCCCGCGTAAACGAGGCCGGAGGTGCCGTCGATGGAGAGGAAGTCGCCTTCCTTGAAGGTCTGGCCATCGATGGTGGCGGTCTTCGCATCGTAATCGATCGAGACGGCGGCGGCGCCGCAGACGCAGACCTTGCCCATCTGGCGGGCGACGAGGGCGGCGTGCGAGGAGACACCACCGCGAGCGGTGAGGATGCCCTCGGCGGCGATCATGCCGCGGAGATCTTCCGGGGAGGTCTCGACGCGGACGAGGAGGACCTTCTCGCCCTTGTCGGCGGCCTGCACGGAGCGATCGGCGTTGAAGTAGATCTTGCCGGTGGCGGCGCCGGGGCCGGCGGGAAGACCGGTGGCGATGACCTTGGCCTTCTTGACCTCGGCGAGGTCGAAGATCGGGGCGAGGAGCTGCTCGAGCTGATCGGCGGGATTGCGCATGATGGCGGTCTGCCAGTCGATGAGCTTCTCCTTCACCATATCGATGGAGAACTTCAGCGCGGCGGCGGCGGTGCGCTTGCCGTTGCGCGTCTGGAGCATGAAGAGCTTGCCTTCCTGAATCGTGAATTCGATGTCCTGCACGTCCTTGAAGTGCTTCTCGAGCGTCGCGCGGACCTTGAGGAGCTCGGCGTAAGACTTGGGCATGACGTCCTTCAGCTTGAGCACGGGCTCAGGCGTACGGACACCGGCGACCACGTCTTCGCCCTGGGCGTTGACGAGGAACTCGCCGTAAAACTCGTTGATACCGTTGGCGGGATTGCGGGTAAACGCGACGCCGGAACCGGAGGTGTCACCGGTGTTGCCGAAGACCATCGCCTGCACGTTGACGGCAGTGCCCCACTCGGAGGGGATGTTGTACTTCGCGCGGTAGACCTTGGCGCGATCGTTCATCCAGGAGCCGAACACAGCGCCCGCGGCGCCGCGGAGCTGGTCCCACGGATTGTTCGGGAAGGCCTTGCCGGTGCGCTCTTTGATCAGGGCTTTGAAGCGCTTGATGAGCTCCTGCTGGTCGGCGGCGGTGAGCTTCGAATCCTCGATGTCGCCGTGGTAAACCTCGTGCTTGAAGGTGTGGATGGTGTGCTCGAACGGATCGTGATCCTCGCCCTCGCGCTTCTGCACGCCCATGACGACGTCGCCGTACATCTGGATGAAGCGGCGGTAACAGTCGTAGGCGAAACGGGAGTTGGCGGTGGCCTTTTCGAGGGCGACGACGCTCTCATCGTTGAGGCCGAGATTGAGGATGGTGTCCATCATGCCGGGCATCGAGTCGCGGGCGCCCGAGCGGACGGCGACGAGGAGCGGCATGCCGGAGGTGGCGCCGAACTTCGTGCCCATGATCTTTTCCATGTTGGCCACGCCGGCTTCCATCTGCGCCTGCAGGGAGGCGGGATAGGTGCGCTTGTTGGCGTAGTAGTAGGTGCAGACCTCAGTCGTGATCGTGAAACCGGGGGGCACGGGGAGATTGATGCGCGTCATCTCGGCGAGGTTCGCGCCCTTGCCGCCGAGAAGATTCTTCATCGAGCCATCGCCATCGGCTTTACCGGCGCCCCACGTGTAAACGTACTTGGGGCCCTTGGAGGCGGAGGATTTTTTGGGAGCGGAGGCGGAAGCCTTCGCGGCGGGTTTTTTCGCAGTGGATTTTGCGGCCATAGGAGATGAGTTGTAGGAGTTAAAAAAGGAACGAGGTGAGCGGGCGCGGAAAGGTCTGAGCCAATAGGGCGGGGGCGGGGGCTGTCAACGGCACAACGGGGTGGGAAACCGAAATCCGTGGAAACACGCTTCCGTTTTCAGAAAATCTTCCCACCATTCGCTTCCCTCCTTTCCCGTGAGCGAACCCGACGACCATCCCGACCACCCAGACTCGACCGACGATGCGGTCTCGCCGCGCGAGAAGCCGATGGGCTTTTGGGATCACCTGGAGGAGCTGCGCGGCGTCATCATCAAGAGCGTCATCGTCTTCATCGTCTTCGCCTCGATCATCGGGTACTACCTCTCGGAGTTTAACAGCGTACTCATGTACCCCTTTAACAAGGTGGTGCACGAGTATCCGGGCCTCGTCGTCAAACTCGGCACGGCGACGATCATGGAGGGGTTTAACGTCATCATCCAGATGTGCGTAATGGGCGGCCTGCTTTGCGCCGCGCCCTTCATCCTTTATTTTGTCGGCCAGTTTGTCGCCCCGGCGCTGACCAAGAAAGAACTCTCAGCCGTCCTCCCCGTCGGCGCCTCGGCACTGGTGCTGTTTCTCTCGGGCGCGGCCTTCGCCTTTTTCTTCCTCGTGCCGAGCACGGTGCGCATGTCGATCGATATCAATGTCGGCTTCGGGTATGAGTTTCGGTGGACCGTCGGCAGCTACTACTCGATCCTCAGCTGGCTGGTGCTGGGAGTGGGCGGCGCGTTTGAATTTCCCCTCCTGATCGTCATCGCGGTGTGGCTTGGGATCGTGTCGGTGGCATTCCTGCGCAAATATCGCCGGCACGCCGTCGTGGTGGTGTTTGTGATCGCGGCCATCGTCACGCCGACACCCGATCCGTTTACGCAGTCCGCTTTCGCGGTGCCGCTGTATTTGCTCTATGAGGCCGCGATCTTCGTCTCGGCGCGCATCGAGAAGCGCAAGAAGAAGCTAAACTTCTTCAACATCGACTAAGCGAGGCGGCGTGATCGCCGCCTGTCTTGGTTGAGTCGTCAAGCCGGCCTCGGAGCTGATCGAACTACGAGGCCCGGATCCGGCCTTGAGTGAGGGCCTGGCGGCGATGGACCAGAGATACGAGGCATATGAGACGTGAAAGCGTTGCACCAACGTCCCATTGCTTTTGACGTCAGCGGGTAGGGCCTGATCTCCGAGCGGGCCGGCTGGATTTTCACCTGCGGGAAGAGCAGGCCGGACCACGGCCTGCCCGGAGGTCAGGCCCCACCCCATGAGCCTTCTCCTTTAGTCGGGCGACGAGGGGACTTTGGTATCAGGGCGCCGGTTGTGAGCCGGATGCGAATGTAAGCGGCCGCATGCAGTCGCGGAACCACTCGAAAAGTCCGACCGGACGGGGTCAGACGCGTCGCGCACACAGCGGCCGCACAGCGTGCGCCCCGCTCACATGCCCTTGCGAATAAAGTCCACGTCCTTGTCGGTGTCCTTGATGCGGATGGTCTTTTGGCCTTTTGAGTCCTTGCCGATCCAGTCGATGCTGGTCGCGGCGAGGACGGGGAGGGCTTTGCGCACGTCGCGGCTCTCGCCTTCGCTTGTCACATCGACGGTCCACACCTCGGAGGGGGCGCGGCCTTCGGTGGCCAGCTTGTTCTCCATGGCGTTCATGCGGAGATATTTTTCGTACGTGGTGACTGTGACCATGTACTCGCGATAGCCCACGAGCTCAGTGGTCGGCGGGTCCTGCACTTGGACGGTACGGTAGACCGGATTGCCGTTTTTATCCGAGCCCACCTGCTGGCGCTCGTAACGAATCTGGCCGGGGAAGGTCATGTACACGGGCTCCGAGACTGGCTCCTGTTTCGACTTGGGCGGCCCGATGCCGTAGTCGAGGGAGACCACGAGGTCGGCCTTTTCCGGGTCGGGCGCCTCATACATGCCCTTGCCCGAAAGGGCGGTGCGCACGAAGCCCGCGGCTTCCTTGTAGCGGAGCGAATCGTCGGCCACGGCGGGGTTCTTGTTGACGATTTTGTACGAGATCGCCTCCTCGGCCTTGGGCTTCGCAATGGCGTCGACCTTGACCGAGTAGGAGTTGGCGCAGCCGCCGAGGAGCAAAGCGCCGCCGAGGAAAGCAACGGAGCCGGCGAGCCGGACCTTGCTGCAAGAGGTAGCCTTGAGATCTGAGGGGTATTCAGATTCCATGATTGAGGATGTAAGCACGGGAGTTCTCCTTTGCAACTCCCCGGTGCACATTGCGTGCCGGACAGTCCCGGTCCTGCAGCGGGATGGCTGGGAAGAGGGGCGCGTTTAGGTTCGCAACTCCCGGTTGGGCTGGGCGGTCGCTATCTTTTGGTCGGAGGGGTGACCTTTTCAACAGGCTCCTGCACCTCGTTCTTTACTGGAGGCGCAGCGATTCCGTCGCTGTTCAGGTAGATTATTTCGCGCCCGTTGATATTCTTGCCGAGCGATAAAGCGCATGCGGCAGCCAGAGCAGTAAGATGTTCGGAGCCCGTATCGAAGGCGTCTCGTATGGTGGCGGCCACGGCCCACAGCGCCGCGCCGTCACTTTTGGCTGGCTCCATGCCTTCGCCGGGAAGCCCGCGGATGAGAGCATACTTGGTGTACAGGGTTCGATGCCCTTTCATCAAGTACACCTCATTGCTTTGTTCGACGACCCGAGAAATCGTGCTGAAAACCGGCCGACCGTTTGCATTGACCCCAATTTGGGAGGTTTCCACTACCGGTGGTGGGTAGAACGTGGCGAGAACGGGGATCCAAGTCTCGGCGGAATCTTTTCCGGCGAATCTTACCCCATAGTACAACTCGAGATTCCAGCTTGGTGTTTCCGGCGGCTTTGCCTCTCGCAGGCCCTTTGCTGCTAATGCTCGGCGGAAAATGGGGGCAGCCTCCTCAAAACGTTTTTGGGCCACGGGTCCGGTGCGGGGGTTAATGAGCCGGTACGAGCCTGCCACTGGAGTATTTGAAGGATTCCCCGCACGGATGTTTACTTCGTGAACCATGGAGGTGCAGCCAGTCAGAAGCAAAAGCACCCAGAGAACCGCGCCTGCACAAGCAGGACGAACGAGACCTCTGGGCAACGAATGAGGCGGCGTGAGCGGCATAGAGAAGAGGGCGAACTCTTACTTCCCGTGCTGCACCAGCGCCACGTCGCGATCCACTTCCGTTTTATGGAAGGTCTGGACGCCGCCCGTGGATTTGCCGGCGTGCGCGGCGGCGGTGGCGGCCAGGCCGGCGAGAAACAAATGCAGGGCCGGCTCGGCGTCTTCCGTCATCGCTTCCACGACCCACACGGGTTTTACGGGCGCGCTGGCAAGCGGAGTCGCCTTCGCCGGAAAGGCGAGGAGGCGCAGGTGTTTGGCGTACACGAGTTCGGTGCCCGCCGCCCGGGGCGCGGGATGTGCATCCGGACCGACGGCCCCGACTTGGACGTTCTGCCCGGCCACAGACAAATTAGAGGGTGACGTGGACGTGACGCCGACATTTTCGAGCACCACGCGGCTGGAGTCCGTGTAGCCGGGTTGTCGGGTTTCGAATACCTTCTTCTGCGGCGTCGCGAGGCGAGGCACCGGGCCGTTGACCCAGGCTGTCACCTCGATCTGCAAGGCGGGCGCGGCCACCGGACCGGCGGCTTCGACAAAACCCGCCGTAGCCAGCGCTCGCCGCGCGTAAGTCGTGGCCAGCAAGTGGGTCTTTCGTTGCGCGGGATCTTTGGGCTCTTCGCCGAAACGGTAGGTGACCGGGCTTGGGGCGGGGGTGGGGTCGGCCGTCACGGCTTTGACCTTCACATCGTACTGGAGGTTAAGGCAGCCGCTAAAAAGCAAAACTCCCGCGGCGAGAGCCAGCGGGAGCAAAAAACGGCGAAAGCCGACGATGCGATTAATGAAGGATCCGACCGGGAGGAAATGTCCGGTCGACATCAACGGGCGCTTACTTCTTGCGCGCTTCGAGCTGGGCCTTGAGCACCACGCGGAACATCTGGATCACGAGCCAGAATACGCCGCTCATGCACGCCGCGGTGAGGCCGGACCAGAGCATGATCATGCTCGGATTGGTCGAGGGCACGTGGCTCTTCACGACGCTGTAGAGGAACAGGAAGAACCCGATCACGAGGAGGGCGTCGATCGCGATGCTGGCGGGCGTGGTGTGCTTTTGTTCGGGCTGAGCCATGCGAGTTAGGGAGAAGCATGAGCCGGGCCTTGTCCACGGAAAATTTATCCGGGTTCGGCGCGTGTTAGAGCGCCGCAAGGCCCCCATTAGGGCGGCCTCACAACCCCTTGGGAATCGCTGCCGTCAGCACTTCCGGCGCGCCCGGGGTGACGAGGATATTGTCCTCGATGCGGACGCCGCCGAGATGCAGGTGCTGCTCGACGAGCGGCCAGTTGACGCAGTCGCGGAAGCGAGCGCGCCGCGCCGGGTCGTTCAAGAGGGGCGGGATGAAATACAGCCCCGGCTCGACGGTCACGAGATAGCCCGGCGCGAGGGGGAGGTCCATGCGGAGGGTCTTGAGACTGGCGCGCGGGTCCTTCGTGCGCCCCGGCGCCAGGCCGCTGCCATCGCGCACGCCGAGGCCGACCATGTGTCCGAGACCGTGGGGGAAGAAGAGCGCGTGGGCCTCCTGCTCGACGAGGGATTCGGCGTTGCCGCGCATCACGCCCATGCTCACGAGGCCCGCCACCATTTCCACGGCGGTGGCGAGGTGGATGGCTTTCCACTCGGCTCCCGGCACGCAGCGCGTGATCGCCCGCTCCTCCGCGGCCAGCACGATTTGGTAAAGGTCGCGCTGAAACGCCGTCGGCTCGCCCACCACGTAGGTGCGCGTCACGTCCGCCATGTAGCGATCGACCTCCGCGCCGGCGTCGACGAGCACAAATTCTCCCGCTTGAAGCAGGCGCGACGACGGCTCGAAGTGCAGCACGGCCGAATTCGGGCCCGAGCCCACGATCGTGCCGTAGCCGGGCCGCGTGCCGCCGCCGCGAAAGAACTCCGCCTCCAATTCGATTTGCAACGCGCGCTCCGTGATGCCCGGCCGCAAGAGCGACTTCAGCTTGGCGTAACCCTGTTCGGTCGCGGTCACCGCGCGACGGACAAGCGCGATTTCGTGCGCGTCCTTCGGCCGCCGCGGATGCTTGAGTTGCTCGCGCACGCGGGCCGACCGCGCCTCGTCGAACGCGATCTTCGGCAGCGGCGCGCCTAGCATTGCCACCGGCCGCCCCGCGCGCTCGGAGAGCCAGCCGACCAGCGAGGCGAGGGGAGTGCCCGGCGCCTGCTCGCGCCCCTCCCACACCCGCTCACCCTCCGTGACCTCCGGAACAAATGACACCCATCCGGCCGTCGTCCCATCCCGCGGATCAAACGCCACGACCCCGCCCGCGCACTCTTGGCCCGCGAGATAAATATACTCGGCGTGGGAGCGAAACGGATACGTCTGGTCGCTATTCTCCGGCAGCGCCACCGGCTCCCCAGCGCCCACGAGCAAAATCGCTTCGTCAAGTTGCAAGGCCCCGGCCACGCGTTCGCGGCGCGCTGATAAAAAATCGGTCATGGGCGGAAAATAGATGAGGTTTCGCACAAAAGGAAACGAAGGAAACGAAGCGCTCGTCAGCGGGCAGCGGCTCATGGGCTGCTTGCGCGCTGAATTTTTTTAACCGCGAAGTTCACGAAGAGGCGCGAAGATCGCTTCTCACGTTCGCGTCTCTTAGCGCGCTGCGCGGTTTACACTTTTGAGTGTCTGGATCCGGGCCTATCTATGCCCATCCGTGGTTAAAAGTGCCTTGGTTCGTGTCTTCAGTTTTTTGCCGCGTAGCTTTTCGTGTATTTAGTGTATTTCGTGGTTCCTCTCCTTTGATCTGTTTTTTCTTTTTCTCATGCGCCTCGATTTCACCGCTCTCAGCCCCCGCGATGCCTACGCGTGGATGATCTCTACAATCACGCCCCGGCCCATCGCGTGGGTCTCGACGATCTCCGCCGACGGGCGCACCAACCTCGCGCCGTTTTCTTTTTTCCAAGGCGTGTGCGCCAATCCCCCGACGCTGATGTTCGTCCCGGTCAACACCCGTGACGGCGCGAAGAAAGACACCACGCGCAACATCGAGGCCGTGCCTGAGTTCGTGGTGAACCTCGTGCCCTTTGCCCTCGCCGAAAAGATGAACGCCACCTCCGCGATGCTCCCGCATGGCGAAAGCGAGTTTGAGAAATTCGACATCGCCTCCACGCCCAGCGAAAAGGTCCGCCCGCCCCGCGTCGCCGCCGCGCCCGTCGCCTTCGAGTGCGTCCTCGACCGCATCGTGCACATCGGCGAAGGGCCACTCGCCGCCAACGTGATGTTTGGCCGCATCCTCGTCGCGCACATCGCCGACGGCACACTCTCCGCCGACGGGAAACCCGACCCCGCGAAGCTCGACCTCATCGCCCGCCTCGGCGGCGGCGCCTACGCGCGCACGGCTGAACGTTTTTCACTAGAGCGGCCGTAGTGGAATCGTTCACACTCCTCCTCAGAGCGTCGGCAAGGTCGTCCAGCCCATCCGTCCGCGCCCCTGCCAGGCCGCTTGGTGCCTCACGGGCACCCAGCTTTTGCCTTGCCGCGCGAGGGTGATCTTGTCGCAGCTCAGAGTGGCACTGTCGCCATCGGCGCTTTGAAGAAGGGTGACGACCGCCTTGTCTGCCGTCGGACAGGAGACTGCAATGTCGAGTTTAGACCGACGGGGGCGATCTGATGGGTGACACTGCCAGTATAGATATTCGTCCGCCACATCATCGGGTGATTTGGTCCACGCGGCGAGGGCCGCACTGCCAGACCGAAGATGATCGAGTGACTTCACCTCGATTGGACGATCGACGAACTGATGAGGGCCGCCGAACGTCCACCAATAAAAACTCCCGCCTGCGACCAGCACGGTAATAGGGAGAAAGAGCTTCAGAAAATTGAGCACGGGTAGAGCTGAAATAAGCCGCTTGGCAAAGCGGGGATCGCCGACGGTTAGGCAAAGCCGACCCCGTCGGGATCCGAAGTGGAGTCCGTTCCGCACGCCGGTGCAAACCGAACCCGAAAGATCTGATCAGTCAGTCTTCGCCCAACCGGGGCGCAGCTTCTTCCCACCCTTCTCGATCTTCCTGTTTCAACTGTCTCGGCCTCGCTCCATGCCTCTCTGGGATAAAAACCAAAGCGCCTGCGCGCTGCCATCTCAGTTCACGAGTCACTTTCAGGTCTTCGTTTCCTTCGTTCTCTTCTGTTCAAAGAGTACCGTGGTCGAGTGGATTGAATTTCTTTCTCGTTGTTTTCCCCCTGCTCTTTTCCTTCGCGAAAAAAACTAAATCTTGCCCCGGGCGTCAGGCGGCTTCACATCCCCGCTACCCCTTGTGAGTTCCCCCTGTCCTGACGCTGAACGCTGGTTTGCCGAGCATGTTCTCCCGCACGAGCCCATGCTGCGCGCGTGGTTGCGCGGGCGGTTTCCGGCTCTCGCCGATCCCGATGATCTCGTGCAGGAGACGTATGCGCGCGTGATGCAAGCGCACGCGGCGTCGCCGATCACGACGGCCAAGGCCTTTCTTTTCACCACCGCGCGCAATCTCGCGATCGACCGCCTGCGCCGCGAGCAAATCGTCGACATCGAATCCATAGCGGAAATCGAGCGGCTGTCCGTCTTTGATACGGAGCCCGGGGTGTCCGAGACCGTCGAACGCCGCCAGGAACTCGAACTCTTGACCCAAGCCATCCAATCCCTCCCCGAGCGCTGCCGCCAGGTCCTGACCCTGCGCAAGATCTATGGTCTCTCCCAGCGCGAGATCGCCGCGCAGCTCGGCATCTCCGAGCACACGGTAGAGGCCCAGGTGGGCAATGGCATGCGGCGCTGCGCGGAATTTCTCGCGCGTCACGGATTGCCTTAAAACCCCGCCCATGTCTGCCGACCCTCAGTCCCCCGGGACGCCTGCGGAGATCTCCGCCGCCGCCGCGATGTGGCTCGCCCGTCGCGACCGCGGCTTTACCGCCGTCGAGCAGGATGAGTATTTGGAGTGGATGCGCACCGATCCGCGTCACCCGCGTGCCGTCGCGCAGTTGGAAAAAACGTGGCTGGCCCTCGATGGCCTCGCGGAGTGGCGGCCCGTGCATAGCACGCAGCCCAATCCTGATTTGCTCGCGGAGCGCCGGCGCTCGCCGGGATGGGGCCGAGTGGTGCGCTCTGCTTTTGCGGTCGGCGCGCTGGCCGCGGCGGCGGTCGTCGCGGTGGCAATTTTCACCAGCACGCCCGACCACCCCGTGCCCGCGGTCTCCGCCTCGGTGCGCGTGATCCCGCCGCCGGAGCGGCTGACCCTCGCCGATGGCTCGCTCGTGGAGCTGAATCACGGCGGGAAGATCGAGACGGATTTTTCGCCGGGCGTGCGTCGCGTACGCCTCGTGCGCGGGGAAGCTCACTTTACCGTCACAAAAAATCCCGCGCGGCCCTTTATCGTGGAGGCCAATGGGGTGGCCGTGCGCGCCGTCGGCACGGCCTTCGATGTGCGCCACACGGAGGGTGCGGTCGAGGTGCTCGTCACCGAGGGCAAGGTCCAGGTCTCGCCGCCGCTCACGGCGGAGCCGGTGGCGCTGGCGCTGCGGGCGGTCGCCTCCACGCGGAGCGCTGCTCCCGCGCCGGTCGTGCCGCCGACACCACTCATCGCAGGCGAACGGGCGGTCGTGAGCATCACCACGCCGACGGCCCTGCCGAAAGTCGATACCGTCGACGAGGAGGAGATGGCGCAGACCCTCGCCTGGCAGGGCGTGCGACTGGAGTTTGCCGATCTGCCGCTCGCGGAAGTCATCACGGAGTTTAATCTCCGCAATCGCCGCCAACTCGTGATCGGTGACGCCGCCGCCGGCCGGCTGCGCGTGGGTGGCAGTTTCCGCGCCGACAATGTCGATGCCTTTGTCCGCCTCCTCAAAGTCAGTTTTGGCGTGATCGTCGAGCGCGGGCCCGATGATTCGCTCGTGCTGTTGCGCCGCGGAAAATAGCGGCGCGCTTGGCCGCATTTTTTTACGGGCCGTATCTAACGGAAACGGCCGGGCGGCTCGTCTCACCTAGAGAACTTTCCCCAAGACCCCTATGACCCACCCCAGCCTGTCTGTGCGGGGCGCGTTTACCACCGCGCTCGCGTTTCTCTTTGCCGTCGCCGCCTACGCCGCCGATGTGGCTAAAAAAACCTACCAGCTCCCCGCCGGCGATGCCGTGGTGACGCTCAAGAATTTTTCCGATCAATCGGGTGAGCAGATCGTCTATCCCGTCGACTCCGTGCGCGGCGTGCAAACGAAGGCCGTGAGCGGCGAACTCACCGCGCGCGAGGCGCTCGGCCGCATGCTCGCCGGTACGCCGCTCGTGATCGTGCAGGACGAGCGCACCAAGGCCCTCGCCGTGCAATACTCTGCGCCTGCTTCCGCCAGCGCCGCGGGATCCACCGCGACCACCGGCAGCGGCTCGATCGAGGGCCGGGTGTTCAATCAAGTCGTCGGCAACTACGTCGGCAATGCCCGCGTGATTCTCGAGCCGCTGCGCATTGAGACCGCGACGGACGAGAGCGGCCAGTATCGTTTCTCCCGCCTCCCCGCCGGCGACGTCACCGTGCGCGTGATCTACACGGGCCTCCCGCCCACCGCGCAGACGGCGAAGATCAACTCCGGTGAGGCCACTCAACTCGACTTCACCCTCAAACCGCTCGGCGATGTCACCGCGGAGCAGACCGTGAAGCTCGATGCCTTTAGCGTCGCCGCGCAAAAAGACATGGCCGCCTCCGATATCGCGGTCAACGAGCAGCGCTACTCCTCCTCGATCAAGAACGTCGTGTCCGCCGATTCCTTTGGTGACATCGCCGAGGGCAATGTCGGCGAGTTCGCGAAGTTTCTGCCCGGCGTGACGCTCAATCGCAACGGCTCCGACGGCTTTAGCATTTCCATCGGTGGCGTCCCCTCGGGCGGTGCGCCGATCATGGTCGATGGAAATCCGCTCTCCAGCGCCGCATCCTCCGGCGGCAGCCGCACGGTCGAACTCGAGCAGGTCTCGATCACCACGATGTCGCGCGTGGAGGTGAACCGCTCGCCGAGCCCCGACGCCCCGGCCAACGCGATCGGCGGCACCGTGAACCTCGTCACGCGCAGTGCCTTTGAGCGCCGCCGTCCCGAGGTCACCGTCAAGAGCTACGTCTCGTTTCGTGGTGGCGATTTCAGTTTCGATAAACAGCCGAATACGTTTGGGAAAAAGACCTATCCCTTCGAACCCAACTTCGAGGTCAACGCCGTGGTGCCCGTCAGTCGCAACTTCGGTTTCACCGCCAGCGGCCTCATCAGCCGCGCTCCGGCGAACGGGCAGGGTTCACTCATGACTTGGGCGCCGACGACCAACCCGGATGTGTTCAACCTCACGGCTTTCCGCCTGCAGGAGCGCCCGAAGATCACGGTGCGCGAGTCCCTGAGTCTCGGTGCCGATTGGCGCGTTTCGCGGACGGATGTGCTGACGCTGGGTTTCCAGTACGCGTATTTCACAACGAAGTTTTGGGTACGCCAGCTTAACTTCTCCACCGGGACCGTCGCTTCCTCGGGGGCGGATTTCACCCAAGGTGCGAATGGCACCGGCGCGGTGCAGATCCTCTACGACGCGCGCGAGAAAGCCGGCACCACGGTGCTGCCCACCTTCAAATACAAGCATAACGGCCCGGTGTGGGAGTGGCAGGTCAACGGTGCGTTTGGCCGCTCGTCGAACTACTACCGCAATCTCGACAAGGGCTACTTCAACATGAACAACGCCTTTCTCCGCAACGTGACGGTGCGGTTCGAGAAGATGAATTTCGACCACCCCGATGTCGTCACGGTGCGCAATAGCACCAACACCGCGGACGTTAACCCGTATCAACTGAGCAACTACAATTTGGAGTCAGTCTCCGCTACCCGGCAGGATGGTTACGACATCGTTCGCAGCATGTCTCTGTTTGCGAAGCGCGACCTCGGATTGCGGCTGCCCTTCGTGATCAAGGCCGGTGCCGACCTGAAGTCGCAGCACCGCGACATCGGCAACCAGACCTTTGCCGGTACCTACGTCGGCAAGGATGGCATCGCCGCCAATGCCGACAACAATGCCTCGGTCTTCCTCGACCCGGTGTACTCGCAGCACTCGCTGCTCTTCGGCCCGCCGATGCAGTGGATGAACCTCCACACCATCGTCGACACCTACAAGGCGAACCCGAGCTACATCAGCCAGACCGAGGCCAACCTCGTCACGGGCTATCGCGACAACGTGACCAACTCGAAGGTCATCGACGAGACCACGGTCGCGCCCTACGTGCGCTTCGACACGAAGTTCTTCAATGGCCGCGTCGATCTCACCGGCGGCGTTCGCTACGAGCGCGTCACCGATCAGGGGGCCGGTCCGCTGATCGACCTCACGCGCACGTATCAGCGCGACGCCGCGGGCAACATCGTGCGCAACGCCGCGGGCCAGCCGGTCTCGCTCGTCAACGTCGCCACACTCGCCGGGACCAAGCTCGCTTACATCGAGCGCGGCGCGAAGACCGACAGCACCGATGCCCGGTTCTTCCCGAGCCTCAGCACCACGGTTCGCATCATCCCGAATCTTCTAGCGCGCGTTGCTTACGGTCGCTCGATCAGCCGCCCCGAGTTTACCGATCTCTTCGCCTCGGCTAATTTACCCGATCCCTCCGGCACCTCGCGCACGATCTCGCTCTCCAATCCGCTGCTGAAGCCATGGGTCGCGGACAGCTATAGCGCGGCGCTCGAGTATTATTTTAACGAGCCCGCGAGCGGCGTCCTTTCCGTGCGAGGCTATCGCCGCGACATTAAGGATTTTTGGGGCACCACGCTCTCGCCCGCGACGGACGAACTGCTCGCCATCTACGGCCTCGATCCCGCCACCTATGGCGCGGCGCAGGGCTACATGATCAGCACGAAGCAAAATCTCAACGACACTCGCATCTACGGCGCCGAGGTCGACTACCGGCAGAACCTCACCTTCCTGCCCCACTGGGCGCGCGGCTTCACCATCTTCGGCAACCTCACGATGCAGCATTTGAAGGGAAACGAGACGGCGAGCTTCAGCGGGCTCTTCGTCGCGAAGACGGCCAACTTCGGCCTCACCTTCAGCCGCCAGCGCCTCACGATGCGCATCGCCGTGAATCAAAAGGGCACGGTCCGCCAGGGGGCGGTCACCGGGGCCAATCGCGAGCCAGGCACTTACCAGTACATCGCGCCGCGCAATAGCGCGGACTTCAGTGCGGAGTATCGCCTCACGCGTAAGTTCGCCCTCTTCGTCGGCGGCCGTAATATCAACGAAGCCACGGATGACACCGTCATCTACGGACCCAACACCCGCAGCGACCGTATCCTCAGCGCCCGCGCCGACTACCGGGCGTACTGGAACATCGGCCTTAAGGGCACGTTTTGATCGAGCACCGGCGCGATCTGAAACCACGAACGGACCCGAATGAACCCGAATAAAAAACGCCCGACTGGTTTGAATTCCATTCACGTCGATTCGTGTCCATTCGTGGTTCAACTGATTTGAATCCCCTTATTTCGCCGAGGTGGCCTCGTGCCTTGAATCTCTCACCTCTCAACTCTCATCTCTCAACTTTCTCCCCTATGAATCGCCGCACCTTCCTCACCCGCGCCGCCGCCGTCGTCGCCGCTGGCAGTCTCCTTCGCCCCTCGATCCTCTCGGCTGCGGCCAAGGCCGGTCGCGCGCCGCGCATCCTCCTTCGCAATGGGTGGCAGAGCGTGAACATCGGCGACATCGGCCACACGCCGGGCGCGCTCGCGGTGCTCACGAAGTTTTTTCCCGAGGCCGAGATTACGCTCTGGCCGAGCGAACTCGGGCATGGCGCGCGGGAGCTCCTGCTGGCCGCTTATCCCAAGATCAAGATCGCCGAGGGCAGCCTCGGGGCCGACGGCAAGCCGGCCAAGCCCGCCCTCGCGCAGGCGTGGGAAGAGGCCGATATCTACATCAGCGGCTCCGGCTCCGGCTTCCCGGCGTCGAATCACTGCGCGGCCTTCAAGAAGGCCACGGGTAAACCCGTGGGCGTGTTTGCCGTCAGCACGGATCCGATCTCCGGCTTCGGCGGCGACCGCGATCCCGAGGGCGGCACGCTCAAGAGTATCCGCGAGCGCGCGATGAAGCTGCCGCCGACGCATCTCACCGGTGATGTCCGTTATGTCGCGGACCACGCGGATTTCTTTTTCACGCGCGACTCGATCTCGCGCGACTACCTCAAGGCGCAAGGCGCCAAGACCCCGATCTTGGAATTTGGCCCCGACTCCCAACTCGGCATGACCCTGCGCGACGACGCCAAGGGCTTTGCCTACCTCAAGGCGCAGGGCCTCGAGGAGGGGAAGTTCATCTGCGTGATCCCGCGTCTGCGCTATACGCCGTACTGGTCGCACGCCGGCCGCAAAGCCGGTCCCGATGATCCGGCCAAGGACGCCATCAACAAGCGCACCACCAAGCAGGACCACGATAAGCTCCGCGACATGATCGTCGCCTACGTGCGCGGCACGGGTAACAGGGTCATGGCCTGCGCCGAGATGACCTATCAGGTGCCGATGGCGAAAGAGGAACTCGTGGACCCACTCCCGGCTGACGTGAAGAAGAACGTGGTGTGGCGCGACACTTACTGGCTCCCCGACGAGGCCGCCTCGATTTACTCCAAGGCCCAGGCCATCGTGAGCATCGAGTGCCACTCGCCGCTGATCTCGCTGCACAACGGCACGCCCGCGATTCATGTCCGCCAGCCCACCGATACCTGCAAGGGCCAGATGTATCGCGATATTGGCAACGACAACTGGTTCTTTGAAGTCGATGAGACCAGCGGCAAGGAACTCTGGTCGCGCCTCGAGGCGATTCACAAAGACCCCGCCGCCGCGCGCGCGAAAGTGAAGTCCATCATGGCTGGCGTCGAAGCCCGCCAGAAGCGCATGGTCGAGGCCGCGCGCGAAGCTGTGGCGAAGGCGATGAAGACGCTGTGACCGGTACCGGCGGAGTGCCCAATTTTCAACGAGACGCCATCTGTCGCTGACCGCACCACCGCGCGTGGGCCGGGCGATGGAGAAAAACAAAAACGCCGCTCATTCGAGCGGCGTTTTTTAGTGCGGGAAGCGTGAGCCGTCTCGGCTAGTTTTGAGCGCGGCGACGCTCGTTGTCGGGATTGTTGCGCTGGCGGCCTTCCGGTGGTTGGGCGGTGGGTTGGGCGGGCGGTTGCGGTGCAGCGGGCTGGGTGACGGGCTGCGGGGCGGGGGCCGGAGCGGGAGCTGGGGTGTGATTTTGCTGCGGCATGTGCATGCGCGGATTCTGTGAGGGTGCAGGAGGCGTGTAGGTAGGGGCGGGCGCCGTATAAGTAGGAGACGGAGCGGGGGCCGAGTACGACGGCGAGGGCGCGGGACTGGGCGCGGCCTGCGGGCCCATGTAGCGGGCGTTATACCGCTGCGCGGGCGGCGGAGTCACCACGGGAGCCGGAGTGGGGGCAGAGGGTTGCGGCGCGGGGGCGGTGGCCTGTGGC
This sequence comes from Opitutaceae bacterium, assembly GCA_965227745.1. Taxonomy (GTDB): domain Bacteria; phylum Verrucomicrobiota; class Verrucomicrobiia; order Opitutales; family Opitutaceae; genus GAS368. The sequence continues at coordinate 5,990,480 of OZ245769.1, forward strand.
GGAGGCGTCGTGCGGTTGGAGCGGTCGGCGTACTGGTTGCGGCCATTAAAGTCGCCGCGACGCGGGGCCGGCTGGGTAGCGCCACTATTATCCGGGGCCGGCGAGGACGGCATCCGGAGGTTGGACGCGGGCGCGGGTGCCACTCCGGCGGCAGGTCCGGTGACCTGCGGGGCGGGAGTGCCCGCGACGTCGCGCGGACGACCGCCGCCGACGCGGGGGATGGCGTTGGCCGGGACATTGGGTCCGGTGGGTGGCGTCGTGGTCGGGCGATTTTGGGGCGGGTCGCTGCGCGGGCCGGCGTACGACGGGGCGTTGCGGTGGTTGGTCCAGTCGTCGCGATTGCCGCGATTGGCGGGGGGCTGCCCGGGTCGCGCGGGGGCGGACGCAATCGGCGCGGGATTGACGATCGAGGGACGCGTGTATCCGCGGGAGCGATACGTCGGTGAAACGTGGGAGAGGTAAGTCGGCGGGCTCCAGGGCCGGCGATGTGGATCGGCCACATAGCCGGGGCTGCCGGGAAAGCTGGGGCGACGCCAGTCGTGCCCATAGCGCGCAGCCCAGTGACGGTCAGCGGTCCACAAGGTCCGGCGGCGCCAGTCGAAATCGTACACGAGCCACGAGCCCGCCGCGAAGCCGGCGCTGAAACTGACGAAACTCGACGCCGGGTATCCATAATCGTAATACGCGGGCGAGTAAGAATAAACGACTCCGGGGTCGTAATAGGGCACGTAGATCACGTCGGGCTGGGCGGGCACGACGGAGATCACGTCCTGCTCGACCACGACCTGTTGCTGCGGCGTATCGACGAGGGTGCCGGCGGCGCGGGCCTTGGCCCGGAGGCGCTGCACGGCATTCATCACATCGGCGGGCTGTTCGCGAAAGGCTTCGCCGAGCTGCTTCGTCCAATCGAGATTTTCATCCATCCAGTTAAGCACCTCGGGATAGTGGGCGAGCGACTTGACGCTCTCTTCCCAAGCGCGACCGGACACGGCCTCGAGATCGCCGGAATTGCGCACGTAGCGCGAGGCGATCGCGATGTCGCCCGGGACGGTCGAGGCGGGGAGGATGATGGCGATGAGCGCATCGGGATAGAGAGCGATGGGCCCGAGCAACTGATCAAGCTGCTCCGCCGTGAGCAGGGTGTTGTCGGTCGCGGCCTCGGCTGAGGCCTGAACGACGGGGGGCGGCGGTTCTTGCGCAGCCAGAGCGGCCGGCAGGACGAGGCAAAGCAGGGTGGTGAGGTGGGTTTTCATAAGCTGCCTCCTAACATCTGGCACAGTGACTAAGACCCCATCCGGTGCAATTCCTTCCCAAGGTTTGGAAAAGCTATAGGGAATTGTAATGTCAGGAGATAACCCCAGAATATTGCATTAACAATTGGTGGTTAAAAGCTAATGATCTTAATGTGAATTTTGGCACTGGGCCGGGCAAAGAGCGGACAGCTAGAAATATAGCTTCCGTGTGAGGGCAGCAGTGGCCCGTTATGCTCTGGCTCGGGGATTGACAGGATCGGCGCGCAGGCGTGTACGAGCTACTTTCCGGGCGTGACCACATACTCTGCGCCGGCTTCCGTCGCGATATCCACGGTGCGGGTCGGCTTGCGTGGCAGCGGGGGCAGGGACTCGGTCTGAGCAATTTGCGGAGAGCCGGCGTCGACGAGGCTGAAGAATGAATTGGGGTTTACGCCGGTCGCCGCCGCGACCGCGACGGGCTTTCCCTGCACCTGAATCACCATGGCGTCGGCCGTGCGCAGGCGCAGGTTTCCGCCGAGCTTCGAACGCACGGCGGCGCGGGTAAGCTTGCTTTCCGCCCATTCGAGATCGACCTCGAAGCCGCCGCGAGCCTTGAGCCCGGTGACCTTTCCGGCGGACCATGCGCTGGGCAACGCGGGCAGGAGTTGGAGCACGCCGGCGTGGCTTTGGACCAACATTTCAGTTACGCCCGCGGTGTAGCCGAAATTACCGTCGATCTGAAACGGCGGATGGGCGTCGAAAAGATTGGGGTACAGCCCGCCGCCCTTCATCGAAGTCTCGGAAGTGCCGACGAGTTTGAAGAGATTGCGCACGATGGCGTAAGCGTGGTCGCCGTCGAGCAGGCGCGCCCACTGGTTGATCTTCCAGCCCATCGACCAGCCAGTGGCCTCGTCGCCGCGCAGTTCAAGCGAGCGGGCGGCGGCGCGGAAAAGCTCGGGGGTCGTGTCGGGATTGAGCTGATTGCCCGGATGGAGGGCGTAGAGGTGGGAGATGTGGCGGTGGTTGGGCTCCGGCTCCTTGTAATCGGTGCGCCACTCCTGCAGCTGGCCGCGCGCGCCGATGCGGTAAGGCGCGAGCTTGGCGAGCTTGGCCTTGAGCTCGGTGACGAGGGCGGGATCGCGACCGAGTAACTCCGCGGCGGTGATCGTGCGCGAGAAAAGCTCGCGGATGATCGCGAGGTCCATCGTCGTGCCCTCGGTGACCGCGGCATTTTTCCCGTCCGGGCCGACGAACGCATTTTCCGGCGAGGTGCTGACGGGTGTGACGAGGGTGCCGTCGCCCGAGCTCGAAGGAACGAGCCAATCGGCGTAAAATTCCGCCGCACCCTTCATCAGAGGATACGCTTCAGCGGCGAGGAATTCTTTATCACCGGTGAAGAGCCAGTGCTCCCACAGGTGCGAGGATAACCAGCCGCCCGTCATATTCCAAAACGCGGCGCGGGCCGTGCCGTCGACGGGAAAGCTGTCGCGCCACAGCGAGGTGTTATGATGCGCCACCCAGCCGCGGCGGTGATACATGGTGCGGGCGGTAATCGCGCCGTTGGCCGCCACTTCGCGGATCAGGCGGAAAAGTGGCTCGTGCAACTCAGCGAGATTCGTGGTCTCCGCCGGCCAGTAATTCATCTCGGTGTTGATATTGACCGTGTACTCCGAAGCCCACGGCGGGATCACGAGGTCATTCCACTTGCCTTGCAGGTTTAGCGGCTGCGTCCCGGCGCGTGAGCCCGCGATCAGAAGGTAGCGCCCGAATTGAAAACAGAGCGCCGCGAGCGCCGGATCGCCCGTCTCGCGAAAAGCGGCAATGCGCGCATCGGTGGTCAGCTTCTCCTTCGCCGGATCGCCGGCGAGGGTGAGCGAGACGCGGTTGAAGAGTGCTTGGTAATCGGCGAGGTGACGCTCGCGGAGCGTGGCGTAGGTTTGCGCGGCGGCCTCGCGGAGATCGTGCGTGGTGCGCAGCGCCGGGTCGATGCCTTCGCGGCTCGGGCTCTTGTCGGGGCCGTTAAAACTGCTGCCCGCGCTCACGAGCACGAGGGCGGTGGTGGCCCGCTCGACGCGCAATTCGCCGCCTTGGATCAGCACCTCGCCGTCGGTCTGCACCGTGAGGCGTGCCTCGAACAACATGCCCTTGCCGTCGATGTCCGGCCCGTAGAGCACCTGCGCCGCCGACGGCTTGCGCTTGCCATCTGCCGTGTAGTTTTCCGGGTACTTGTGCTGCTCGCCCCACTGCTCGACCGTCTTCAATTCGCGCCGCCCGACGTAGCCCGGGAGCTGCCCACGCAAGACGAGTTCGCGTCCGTCTGCCGTGGTCTTTGCCGTCGGATGCACGGATGAAAACGAAGGCCTAAAGGCCAGTGCGCCCGGCTTGTCCGCGGTGAGCCGCACGGCGATCACCTGATCGGGCGCGCTGATGAAAATCTCGCGCGTGTAGGTGACACCCTCGCGTTTGAAACTCACACCGGCGGTGGCGGTCGCGAGATCGAGCCAACGGCGGTAGTCCGTCGCCGCGCCCGGGCCGAAATCGAGCCACAGGTCGCCGAGCGGCTGGTAGCACTGCTGGTTGCGACCGAGCCAGTGCTTGGTGACGTAGGCATCGGCCTCGGCATTTTTCCCGGCCTTGATCAACCCGGTGACGTGATCGAAGTCCTTGGTGATATCGATGGAGCGGAGGTCGGCCGGCGGCTCGCCGGAGACGAGGGTGTCCTCGTTGAGTTGCAGGTGCTCGCGCTCCACGCCGCCGTATACCATCGCGGCGAGCCGGCCATTGCCGAGCGGCAGCGCATCAGTCCATTTCTCGGACGGCTTGTCATACCACAGCGTGAGCGTCTCGGCGGCGAACGCATGGGTGAGCGAGGCGAGGGAAACAACGGCGACGACCAAGGAGCGGAGTTTCATGGGGTCTCCGAAGAAGGCAGGCCGCCGGACGCTAGTCCACCCCGCGATGACTTACATCGTTAAGGAGAAGAGCGTCCGATAGTGCGGTGGCTTAAGGATAGGCCGCCCTACCGCGATGCGCCTTTGCCGACGCGCTTTTCGGCGTGCGGTCGCTTCGCGCTGCTCGCGAGGAGACGGACGACCTTAACGCTTTCGCACGATCAACTGCTGATTGAAGTAGGCGACGATCTCGCAGCTATCGTCGTGCTCGAAGTAGTCGCAGATCGCCTTCGTGTTGTAAGAGTGACGTTCGGCCGGGACGAAATCGTCCAAGGCGAGGATGCCGCCGGAATTGAGGCGCGGCATGATCCAAGGCAGGCTTTCTTCGGTCGGCTTGTACTGGTCGAGATCGAGAATCACGAAGGAGAATTTCGCGTCGGCGGGAAACAGATCGTAGCAGGTGGGAACGTAGCCCGCCCAGATGAGATAAAAATCCTCGGGCACGCCGGCATTGGTCATCAGGCGGGTGAACTGCGCGGGCCCGCCGATGTCGAATTTCCCCTTGGGGTACTGCGGCCCGTCAAACGCCGAGGGCTCATCCATGCCGACAAAGCTATCGAACGCGTGGGCGAGCTTGCCCTGCTCGGCGGCGAGCATCGCGACTTTCTGAAAGGCGGCGCCCTTGAAAACGCCGATCTCGGCGAAATCGCCGGGGACGTCGCGCACCTGCGCGGTCATCCACTCGAGGTCCGCATGGTGCCACGAGCCCCATTTGCGCGTGACCAAGGGCAAATCCTCGGGGCCGGCGGCGGTGATGGCCGCGATCCAGGACGAAACGGAATAGTCGGTGAGGCGCTGAGTCATAGAGGGCGGCATGGTGGAGGTGGGAAAGGGAGTGAAATCCCGGTTCCACAGCCACAGACCGAGTGCGACCGCACGGGATGATCAGGACCCTATCGGCACAACGCCGTCGAACTTTAGGACCGCGCGATTTTGGGCGCGCGAATCGGCGAGCGAGACGGTGAAGCGGGCTTCCCAGTCATTTTGCGCTTCGGCGTCGATGAGGACTTGGGCGACGGCCCAGTGCTTGCCGCCCTCGGGAGCGGGGGACTCGCCTTCCTCGTTCCAATGCGTGTGCTTGGTGGAGCGGCCCTCGGGGTCGAGGCGGAAGCGGCCGCGGGCGTCGAAGTAGGCGTTGAAGGCGGTTTCCAATTTGCGCGCGTCGGGCGAGAGGAGGTCGTTTTCCGCGGAGGCGGCGGCCTCGCCGGTACGCAGGCGCGAGAGTGCGCTGTCGTAGTCGCGCGCGGCGACATCCTGCAGGAAGCCGAAGATCGCGGTGCGCACGAGGCGGCGGAAGGCGACGGCGTCGCGCGTGATATCGTAGGACGCGGGGCGCGCGGGCTTGTCGGAGCCGGCGTCGGCGACGACGAACTCGGGATTGCGCAGGCGCTCCCATTCCTCGAGCAGGCTGGAATCGATACCACGAATGAGTTCGCGGAAGTAGTCTTCCATTTCGACGACTTCCTCGGTCTTGGCGGACTCGGGCACGGTTTGGGAGAGGACTTTCCAAACCTGTGAAAGGTGGCGGAGCAGGAGGCCCTCGGAGCGTTGGAGGCCGTAGTCCTTGATGTAATCGGCGAACGAAAGATAGCGCTCGAACATCTCGCGCGCGATGGACTTGGGCCGCACGTTTTCCTGGCCGATCCACGGGTGGGCGGCGGCAAAGGCGTTGAAGGAATCGTAGAGAAATTCGCGGAGCGGCTTCGGGTGCTCGATGGCTTCGAGTTTTTCCATGCGCTCCTCGTAGGGGACGCCGGCGGCTTTGAGTTCCTCGATTTTCTCGCCCTTCAGTTTGTCGATCTGGCGGCGGAGGATTTGGTCGGGGTCTTCGACGATGGCTTCGCAGAGCGTGAGGACATCGAACGGATAGTCCGGCGAGGTGCGGTCGAGGAGCGGGAGCGTATCGATGAGGTAGAGGGAGAGTGCCTGGTGGAGGGAGAAGTCGTCTTGCAGCTCGAGGTTGACACGGAGTTTGCGGCCCGACGGCTGCGATGGGATCCAATCGACGATCTTGCGGTCGAGCAGCGCGCGGAAGAGCTGCCAACTGCGCTTGCGCAACGCCTTCTTTTTGTGCGCGGTCTCGTGGGAGTCGGCGATGAGCTGGCGCATCGCGCGGCAGCCGTCGGAGTCGCGGCTGAGGATGAGGAGGAGCATGCCGTGCGAGACATCAAAGCGCGACATCAGCCCCTCGGCGGGCGCGGTTTGCAGGCGCTCGAAGGTCTTGATATCCCAGCCGACGCTGCCCTCGGGGGCGCGCTGCTTCACGAGCTTCTTTTGTTTCTTCGGGTCGCCGGCGGCTTTTTCCTCGGCACGCTTGTTTTCGATCACGTACTCGGGGGCCTGGGCGATCACGTAGCCCTTGTCGTCGTAGCCCTTGCGACCGGCGCGGCCGGCGATCTGGCGGAAATCGCGCACGGCGAGCGTGGCGGCTTTTTCGCCGCCGTATTTCCAGAGCTGCGTAAAGACGACAGTGCGAATCGGGACATTGATGCCAACGCCGAGGGTGTCGGTGCCGCAGATGAGTTTGAGCAGACCCTTTTGCGCGAGCTGCTCGACGAGGATGCGGTACTTGGGCAACAGGCCGGCGTGGTGCACGCCAATGCCGTGGCGCAACCAGCGGCGCATATCGGCACCGTAGGGGCTGTTGAAGCGCACGCCCTCGAGGGCGGTCTGGAGCGCGGCCTTTTCTTCCTTGGAGCAGACGTTGAGGCTCATCAGGCTCTGCGCGGCTTCGCTCGCGGAGCGTTGCGTGAAATAAACGAGGTAAACCGGCGCGCGTTTTTGCGTGAGGAGATCGGCGATGCGCTCGGGGAGCGGGGTCTCGGAGTATTCGAACTCAAGCGGCACGGGACGGCGGTCGCTGCGCACGGTCATGCTCTTCGCGCCCGTGAGGCGGGTCATTTCCTTTTCGAAAAATTCCGTCGCGCCCAGCGTGGCGGACATCAGGAGAAACCGCGCGCCGGGCATCGTGAGCAACGGGACCTGCCACGCGTAGCCGCGCTCGGCGTCGGAGTAGTAGTGAAACTCGTCCATGATCACCGCGCGGATATCGCTCTCGGCGCCGCGGTGCAGGGCGATGTTGGCGAGGATCTCGGCGGTGCAGCAGAGGATCGGGGCCTGGGGGTTGACGCTCGCGTCGCCGGTCATCATGCCGACGTTTTCCGGGCCGAAGTCGCGGCAGAGGGAGAGGAACTTTTCGTTGACGAGCGCCTTGATGGGGCAGGTGTAAACCGAGCGCTGGCCGGCGCAGAGAGCGCGAAAATGAAAGGCGGCCGCGACGAGGGATTTGCCGGAGCCGGTGGGGGTGTTGAGGACGACGTTGGTGCCGGCGTAGAGTTCGAGGATCGCCTCCTCCTGCTCCGGGTAGAGGGAGAGTCCGCGCTCACCGAGCACCGTGAGGAAACGGTCGAGCACGGCATCCGCATCCGGTGAACCGGGGAGGGGAGCGAGGGGCGCGGGCGGCGGCGAGGCGGACGGAGACGACATCGTCCTCACAAGGAACCGCCCAGCGCGGCGAGGCAAGGGCAAGCGCCGGTTTGTTCCGCGCTCGCGCTGGGTGCGAAAACCTGCGTCTTTTGGCCGCCCAGCGTGTCTGAGCCTGCATCCCCATGAAACACCAGCCCAGCATCGTCCGCGGAAAAATTCGGTTGAAACATTTCGATCCGGCCTACGATGCCGGGCTCGACAAAGAGGAGACGAAGCACCGCACGGAGAAGCTACGCCAGCGCATCGGCGACCTGCAGCCGAAGCTCTATGCGAATGCGAGTCATGCGCTGCTGCTCTTGTTTCAAGGCATGGATGCGAGCGGCAAGGACGGCTCGGTGCGCGGCGTGCTCCAGCACGTGAATCCGGCGGGCGTGGAAGTGGCGAATTTCAAGGTGCCCTCGGCCGAGGAGAGCGCGCACGATTTTATCTGGCGCGTGCACAAGGTCGTGCCGCGCTTCGGCAACATCGGGGTCTTTAACCGCTCCCACTACGAGGCGGTGCTGGCGGAGCGGGTGTTGGAACTCGTGCCGAAACAGACCTGGCGGGCGCGGTATGAGCAGATCGTGAACTTCGAGCGCATGCTGGTGCAGAACCGCGTGATCGTTCTGAAGTTTCACCTCCACATCAGCCGCGAGGAGCAGGCGGAGCGCATCCGCGAACGCCTCGCCAACCCGGAGAAGAATTGGAAATTTTCCCATGCCGACCTGAAGACCCGGCAGCACTGGGACGACTACGAAGGCGCGTACGAGGACATGCTCAACGAGACGAGCCACGCCCTCGCGCCGTGGTATATCGTGCCCGGCGACCGCAACTGGTATCGCGACTACGTGATCGCCGATGCGGTGGTGCAGGCCCTCGAGAAACTCCGGATGAAGTGGCCGGAGTCGACCGAGGATTTGTCGAAGGTGAAGTTTAAGTAGGCAACGCCACCCCAGGGTAGAGCGCGTTAACCTTAACGCGCCGCTCAGGACCTTCACATGCCCTGAGGCGGCGGCTCAGGGATAAGCCGCCCTACCTTAGAGACCTTTTCGGGGCGAAACTCGCCGGTATCAAATTTGCGAATACGACTTCGGGACCACGAAGCGCGAGGGGCCGGTGCGCGAGGTGTTATCGGCGTACTGCGGCATATCCTTCATCTTCACCCACGTCGGGTGGGTGCCGAATTTTTTCCAGTTGGCGAGGTGGGTCGCGAGATCGGCGGCGCCGGTGATGTAGCGGAGGTGGGGGAGGTTGGGACCGGAGAGGGCCTGGCCGTAGAAGACGGGCGACATGCCGAGGTCTTTCATCACGGAGATTTCGCCCTCGTTGAACATCGCGATCTTGCTCAGGGCCTTGAGCTCGCTGTGGCTGTCGTAGTCGCGCAGCTCGAAGACGCGCGTGGCGACCTTGGTCTTGGAAAAGGCGGGGACCTCCAGCTTCGGCATGCCGGTGAAAGAAAGCATTAGCCAAGAGTCCACGCGCTCGAAAGCGGGGGTGGCCTTGGGGGTTTCGAGGTAGGCGGCGCCGGCCTTCTGGACCTTGGGGTCGAGATTGAGCTCGGTGCTCACGCTCACGAAAGACTCGAGCGTGGGATAGGTGATGAGGACCCAGACGGGGGAGTCGACCTTGGGCGTCGACGTGACGGCCTTCTTGTCGACCTCGATTTCGGTGAAGACGCCGACGTTGGTGATGCCGCGGGCGTTGAGGGCGGGGATGAAGGCCTTTTCGAGGTAGCCATCGAGCAAGGCGGAGGACGCGCCGGCTTTCAGGCGATAGGAACGCAGCTCGTAGTATTCGCGCCCGGCAGTCGGCGTGGCGGCAACGGCGGTGCCGGGCAGGGACGCGAGCGTGGTGGCGGCACCGGCGGCGAGGGAGGTTTTAAGGAAGTCGCGGCGAGAGGGAGTTTTCATGGGGAGGAGGGAGGGGAAGCCCGGCAACCAAACAGAGGCAGGCGGTTTTGGCGAGTGAAGCGTGCGCGAAAATGGGCCGGGACGGATCGCGGTGCGGCGTGCGACGGTGGGGAGATCGCGAAGGGAGCGGACGGAAGGTGGAAAAATTGAGTCGCCCGCGAGGGGCGGGGGCGTTTGCGTTGAATGGTTTCCCCGCCTCGTATCCCTCGAACAATTCTTTATGTCTTCCATCGCATTCATCGGCACCGGCGTCATGGGCCGCAGCATGGCCGGCCACCTCCAAAAGGCGGGCCACACGCTGCACGTCTATAATCGCACCAAGGAAAAAGCGGCGGCGCTCCTTGAGGCCGGCGCGACCTGGCATGATACCGCCGGCAGCGCGGCGGCGCAGGCGGACGTGGTGATCACGATGCTCGGCTTCCCGATCGATGTGGAGACGACCTATCTCGGCGCCGGTGGCATCGTGGAAAAGGCCAAGGCCGGTGCGCTCCTGATCGACATGACGACCTCGAGCCCGGTGCTCGCGCGCAAGATCGCCGAAGCGGCCGGCAAGCGCGGCCTCGCCTCGCTCGATGCGCCCGTCTCGGGCGGCGACCTCGGGGCCAAGGAAGCACGGCTAGTGATCATGGTCGGCGGCGACGCGGAGGCCTTTGCGCGGGCCAAGCCCCTCTTCGAGATCATGGGCAAGAACATCGCCCTCCTCGGCGCGGCGGGCGCAGGGCAGTATTGCAAGATGGCCAACCAGATCGCGGTGGCGGTCGGCATGGTCGCCTGGGTGGAGGGTCTCGCGTACGCCAAGAAGGCCGGGCTCGATCCCGCTGCGGTGCATGCGAGCATCAGCGGTGGCGCGGCCGGTGGCTGGGCCATGACGAATCTCGCCCCGCGCGCGCTCGCCGATAATTTCGCCCCCGGCTTCTACGTGAAGCACATCATCAAGGATATGAAGATCGCGCTCGAGAGCGCCGCCGAACTCAAGCTCGACCTCCCCGGCCTCGCCACCGCGAAGAAGCTCTACGAGCAAGTCGCGGCCAAGGGCTGGGAGGATTGTGGCACGCAGGCGCTATATCGGTTGTACACGACGCTCTGAGCGTCGTGCGCCGCCAGGCGGCGCAGTTGAGAGTTGAGAGATGAGAGTTGAGAGACTCGAACCTCCGGCTCTCGCGACGCCAGGTGGTGTTGGCTGTGTCTTTTATCTCTCAACCCTCAACTCTCAGCTCTCAACTATTTCTGCGGCTTCGCCGCTGCATCACACCATGAAACTCACCGGAAATTTTCGCGCCCGGGTCCTCGCCCGTGAATGGGTCGCGGGCACGTTTATCAATCTTGGCTCCCCGATCACGGCGGAGATGGCGGGCGATGCTGGTTTCGACTGGCTGCTGCTCGACCATGAGCATGGCCCCGGTGGCGAGGATACCTTGCTGCACCAACTCCAAGCGGTCGGAGGGACGGGCGCGGTGCCCATCGTGCGCATCGCGGCGAATGAGACGCCGCGCTTCAAGCGGGCGCTCGACATGGGCGCGCATGGCATCATGGCCCCGTGGGTGAGCACGGCGGATGAGGCGCGCGCCGCGGTGTCGGCGATGCGCTATCCGCCGCTCGGCGTGCGGGGCGTGGCCAAGATCCAGCGCTCGGCCGGCTTCGGCGGCGGCTTCGAGGATTACTATCTCAATGCGCACAAGTGGCTGCTCACGGTCACGCAGATCGAGACGCCCGAAGCGGTGACCAATGCCGAGGAAATCGCGGCGGTGGACGGCGTGGATGTGCTCTTCGTCGGGCCGACGGACCTGAGCTACAACATGGGCATCCGCGACCAGCTCGATCATCCCGATTTCGTGGCCGCCCTGACCAAGGTGAGCGACGCCGCGAAGAAGCACGGCAAGGCAGCGGGCATTTTGGTGCAGAACGCGGCGATGGTCGCGAAGTGTCGCGACCTCGGCTACACCTTCATGGCGCTCGGCAGCGATGGCAGCAGCGTGCGCGCCGGACTGCTCTCGACGCTCGCGACCCTGCGCGGGAAGTAAACCGCCGTGGCTGCGACCCCCGCCATCGCACCCGTGTCGTCGTCGCCCTGGTGGCGCCACGAATGGGTGCAAGGCGGGGCGCTGATCATCGCGCTGGTGGTGGCCTACCTGCCGGTCTGGCGGGCGGGCTTTGTGTGGGACGACGACCTGCACCTGACGGCCAACCCGCATGTGCAGGCGGCCGATGGATTGAAACAGATTTGGTCGAGCGGGGCGGCGAATTATTTCCCGCTCACGATGACGAGCTTCTGGGCGCTCCATGCGATCTGGGCGCTCAATCCGCTGCCGTATCACCTCGCGAGCCTCGCGCTGCATATGGGATCGGCGATTTTGCTGTGGCGCGTGCTCCGGCGGCTCGGTGTCGGCTGGGCGTGGCTCGGCGCGGCGCTCTGGGCGCTGCATCCGGTGCAGGTGGAGTCGGTGGCGTGGATCTCGGAACTCAAAAATACGCAGTCGTGCGTGTTTTACCTCGCGGCGGTGTGGGCGTTTCTGCGCTGGCTCGAGACCGGCGGGCCGGAGCGGAAAGCGGGAGCAGGGAAATTTTATGCGCTGACGGCGCTGTTCGCGGTGAGCGCAATCCTCAGCAAATCCTCGACGGTAATGCTGCCGGTGGTGCTCGGGCTGTGCTGGTGGTGGCAACGGCGCGCGTGGAACTGGCGCGACCTGAAATGGCTCGCGCCCTTTTTCGCGATCTCGCTCGCGGCCAGCGGGTGGACCATCTGGGAGCAAAAGTATAACTCGATGGCGATGGGCTCGGAGTGGGATTTGACCGTGCCGCAGCGGTTCGTCGTCGCGGGGCGGGCGGTGTGGTTTTACCTCGGGAAACTCGTTTGGCCGCAGCCGCTGATTTTCATTTATCCGCGCTGGGATGTCGCGGTGGGGCCGGGGTGGGGCTGGCTGTTGGGGTTTGCCGCGCTGGGCGCGCTCGGGATGATGTGGCGGGCGCGCGACCGCGGCGGGCGGGCGTGGTTTTTCGCGACGGCGTACTTCATGGTGTCGCTGTTTCCCGTGCTGGGATTTTTCGATATCTATTTTTTCCGGTTCTCATACGTGGGCGATCATTTCCAGTACCTCGCCAGCATGGGGGCGCTGGCCGGACTGGCGGCATGGGCCGCGACGCTCGTATCCAGAAAAATAGTACAAGGAAAGGTAGTGTTCGCCGGGGCCGGGCTCGTGCTGGTGGTATTAGCGGGGTTGAGCTGGCGGCAGGCGGGGACGTTTCACGATGGATACGCGCTGTATCGCTCGACGCTGGCGCTGAATCCCGCCTGCTGGCTGGCGCGAAATAACCTCGGCCTCCTCCTCATCAACGACGGCAAGCGGGCGGAGGCCCTCGCGGAGTATCGCCGCGCGGTGCAGGACAAGCCCAACTACGCGGAAGCGCACTTTAACCTCGGTACCGCCGCGATGGAGGACGGCCGGCCTGCCGACGCGGTGGAGCATTTCACGATCGCCGCGCGGGAAGCGCCGCGCGACGGGGCGGCGCCCAACAGCCTCGGCGTGGCGCTGCTGCAACTCGGGCGGTTTCCGGAGGCGACGGAGCAATTTGAGAAGGCCGTGCGGCTGTCGCCAAAGCTCGCGGCGGCGCACTACAACCTCGGCAATGCGCGCTTCAACCAGCAGCGCTACGAGCAAGCGCGGGCCGCCTACACCACCTCGATCCGATGGGATAAAACCCGGCCGATGGTGCACAACAATCTCGGCATGACCTACCTCCAGACCGGGCGCGATGCGGAGGCCGCGAAGTATTTCGAGTCGGCGCTGCAACTCGATCCCCACTACGCGCAGGCGCACTACAATCTCGCGCTGGCGCGCTCCACGCTCGGCGACATGCCCGAGGCGATCCGCCATTATCGCGCGGCGCTCCAGGAGAAACCCGACTACCCGGAGGCCCACCATAATCTCGGCCTAGTGTTTCTCCGCATGGGGCAGTCGGCCGAGGGAGAGCAAAACCTGGCGGAGGCGCTGCGTCTCCGCCCGAATTTTCCCGAGGCGGCCTTTAGTTATGCCGAGGTCGCGCGCGGGGCGGGCAGAAATGCCGAGGCGATCCGACGCTACGAAGCGGTGCTGGCGCTGCGGCCCAATTATCCCGAGGCACTCACGGCGCTTGGGCTGCTGTTGCTGAGTGAGAAACGTCCGGCCGAGGCGGTCGCGCCGCTGGAAGCCGGCGTGCGGCTGCAGCCCAAGGTCGCGGCGAACTGGTTTAACGTCGGCAATGCGCTCCTGCACTCCGGGCGGGCCGAGGAGGCGCTGGCCTGCTACGACCGGGCCCTGCAACTCCGCGCGGACTACATCGAGGCGGGATTTAACAGCGGCGTGGCGCTGCGCGCGCTCGGGCGCAACGCCGAGGCCGCGCAACGCTTCGAGGCTGTGCTGGTGCTGAAACCCGACGTGGCCGAGGCGCGAGAGGCCCTGGCACAATTACGGGCAGGCGGGGCGACGGCGGCGCCGAAGCCGTAAGGGGAGAGAAAGCTCCAAGCATCAACCTCCAAACTCCAGTGAAGCTACAATCCAGCCAACGGGGCGGCGATGACGGGAGTCCGCGAGCAAGCGCGCGCTTTTCCGTTGTCGCGTCATCGCCCGCGCGCAGGCTGCTAAGCTCGCAATCGACGCGTGCTTTCATTTGCCTCCACCGTTGCCCGGTAGAAAACCCTGTCTCCTCCAGCCAAGAATTTACCCTGCCATGAAGATCACTGAAATGCACATCACGCCGATCGCGCTCGGCGATCCCCCGTTGCTCAATGCCGCCGGCCTGCACGCGCCCTACTGCCTGCGCACGGTCGTCGAACTGAAGACGGATGACGGGATCACCGGCCTCGCGGAAGTACCGGGTAGCGTGGCGGTCGATGCGGCGCTCGCGGCCGTGCGCGATACCGTGATCGGCTCCGACCCGCGCAACTGGCACGCGCTGCGGGCGAAGCTCGCCGAGCGCTGCTCGCCGGAGACCTCGGTGTCGCGCGGCGACAAGCCCTGGGATGGCCGCACGCGCGTGCAGGTTTACAGTGCGCTCGACGTGGCGTGTCTCGATATCCAAGGCAAGGCCTACGGGGTGCCGGTGGCCAATCTCCTCGGCGGCGTGGTGCGCGAGCGCGTGCCGTACTCGGCGTATTTGTTTTATAAATACGAAGGCGCGGGCGGCGAGCTGGCCTTTGACATCGATCCCAAGGCGACGGGCTGGGCGGCGGCGCGCCAGGCGGCGGCGCTCGATCCGGCGGGGGTCGTCGCGCAGGCGCAGGCGATGGTGAAGGAATTCGGTTTCGAATCGATCAAGCTCAAGGGTGGGGTGTTCGAGCCGGCGCAGGAAGTGGCGGCGATGAAGGCGTTGCACGAAGCCTTTGGCCCGAAGGTGCCGCTCCGCCTCGATCCCAATGCACTCTGGACCGTCGAGACCTCGATCAAGTATGGCAAGGAGCTGGAAGGCATCCTCGAATATTTCGAGGACCCCTGCCGCACGCAGGAAGGCATGGCGGCGGTGCGCAAGGCGCTCAAGATGCCCCTCGCGACGAACATGTGCACGACCTCGTTTGACGATCTTCCGGGCAGCGTGCAGCACGGCTCGGAAGATATTATTTTGACGGACCACCACTACTGGGGCGGCCTGCGCGCCTCGATGGAACTCGCGGCGCACTGCCGCGTATTTGGCCGCGGCGTTTCGATGCACTCGAATAACCACGGCGGCATCTCGCTCGCGGCGATGACGCACCTCGGTGCGGCGATGCCCAACCTGAGCTACGCCCTCGACACACACTACCCGTGGCAGTGGGAGGACATTATCGTCGGCGGCCGCATGAAGATCGAAGGCGGCTGCGTGACGCTGCCCAAGGGACCCGGCCTCGGCGTCGAACTCGACCGCGCGGCGCTCGCGCACGCGGCGGAGAATTACAAACGCTGCGGCTTCACCGAACGGAACGACGAGCCCGAGATGCAGAAGAAAGTGCCGGGCTGGAAATTCAAGGCCGTGCGCTGGTGATTTTAGAAACCACAGATGGACACTGATAGACACGAAGAAAAATAACGAATAGCGAATGGTGCGGTTCGTTTTTCATTCGTGTTCCCTCGTGTTCTTTTGTGGATAAGAATTCCTTCCTTTGATGACCCCGACCTCTTCTCGTTTTATTGGTAAACATGCGCTCGTCACCGGTGGTGGCTCGGGAATCGGGCGCGCGATTGCGGTGCGGCTCGCGGCGGAGGGGGCGGTGGTGACGGTGCTGGAGCGGACGCTCGAAGCGGGGCAGGGGACGGTGGCGGAGATTCTCAGCGCGGGCGGCGTGGGGCGGATGATCGCGGCGGATGTTTCGAACACCGAGGCGATGAAGGCGGCGTTTGCCTCGCTGGAGCGGCTCGACGTGCTGGTGAACAACGCGGGCATCGCGCATGTGGGCGATGTGGTAACGACGACGCCTGAGGACTTGGATCGCATCTATTCCGTGAATGTGAAGGGCGTGTATCACGGGCTGCACTTCGGCGTGCAAAGGCTGCTCAAGGCGGGGGGCGGCGCGATTGTGAATCTCGCCTCGATCGCCTCGAAGGTGGCGCTCGAGGATCGCTTTGCGTATGGGATGAGCAAAGGGGCGGTGCTCACCATGTCGCTGTCGGTGGCGCGTGATTTCGTCGACCAGAAGATCCGCTGTAATTGCGTCTGCCCAGCGCGGGTGCACACGCCGTTTGTCGATGGCTTCGTGGCGAAAAATTATCCCGGTCGCGAAGCGGAGATGCTGGCCAAGCTGTCGGCGGCGCAGCCCATTGGTCGCATGGGGCGACCGGAAGAGATCGCGGCGCTCGTGGCGTTTTTGGCGTCGGATGAGGCGGGGTTTATCACCGGCTCGTGTTACGACATCGATGGCGGCACGACGCTGATGCGTTGAGCGACGAAGCCGGGGAGATTCGCGCGCTGTCGGCGGTGAAGCCGGAGTCGCTTTTGGGTGGACTCAGGCTTGGCGACGGCGCCACGCGGCCACGCCGATTAGACCCAATCCCGCGATCATCAGTGCCCACGTCGAAGGCTCCGGGACGGGGACGACCTGATAGTTACTCAGCACGACGCTCGTCGGGGAGTAGTTAACGAGAAAGGAGCCGCTGCCATCGCTGGTGAAGAGGCGCGTGCCATTCGGCGCATTGTCGAAGGTGCCGGTGAGGCTGGTGGCGCTGAGCAGGGTGAAGGTGTGGCCGGCGTTTACCGTCTGGTTGAAATTGTTTTGGAAGGTCACGGTGATCTCGCCCCCGAGCGAGGCGTTGCCGCTGATACTGAGGAAATCGTAGGTGACGCCTTGGCTCGGGCCGCCGAGATCGATGAGGAACTGCGAGGTCTGGAGCAGGGTGAGGTTGCCCTGGATAGTCATCTGGCCGAACGGATTGCCCGGCGAGAGCGTGGCGACGGACGATAGGCTGATGGCGCTCGAGCCGAGTTTGCCGGTGCTGTGGGAAGAGCCATCGATACCGACGGTGACATTGCCCGTGACGGTACCTGCGCCGATGAGCGTGCCGTCGGTCAGCGCGAGCCCATTGTCGAAGATCGTCGTCGTGCCTGCACCGGCGTTGATGGTGCCGCCGGCTTGGGTGAAGGACGAGGTGAAGTGCAGGGTGCCGCCATCGACCTGAACCGTGCCGGAATTGTAGAACGGCAGCTCGATCCGCGTGGTGCTGCCAGTGGTGGACTTGATGTAGGTGCCGGCGTTAAAGAAATAGGAGGTGCCACCAAAGCCATTGGTGATGAGGTAGTCGGCGCTGCGACCGCTAGTGGTATCGATGAACTTCGCGCCGGGGGCATTGACGAAGCTGCCGCCGTTGCCAGAGCGGAGTGAACCGCCATCGGTCCAGTTGAACGTGCCGCTGTTGAGGATGACGGTGCGGTCAAAATCGTGGGCATTGTAAGTGCTCGCGGTGAAGGCCGCGCCGCTGGTGATCGACAGGACGCCGAGACCGGAGATCGAGCCGCTGGTCCACTTCGAATTAACGTCGATCACGGTGAGGAGACCGCCGCCATTGATCGAGCCGCCGAAGAGGAAAATATCGTTGAGCGTGATCGCGGTGCCGGTGGAAATCGAGACGACGCCTTGGCTCAACTCGACGGCATACGTGGCGAGGTCTTTGTTATTCGGCACGGTTCCAGCGGGGCTCCACTTGGTCGCATCGGTCCAAGTGCCGTCATGCGTGGTGGGGTCGCCATTCCAGACAAAGCGCGCGGCGGGTGCGGCGAGGGTGAGGGTGGGGCCGCTCGTGGTGGTGGGCGGCGACTCAGTGGACGAACGGGTAACCGCCGACGTGGAGAAAGGTTGCAAACCGGTGAGGCCGCCCGGGTAAGACGCGGTGAAAGTAAACGAAGCGGCATCGCTCGGCGGCTTGGGGTAGGTCCAGTTCAAGGTTCCCGTGGCACCCGTCAGCGGGTGCGCGGAGGGCTCGCCGGAGCCACCAACATAAGACCAGCCGGTGGGCAGGGTGGTCAAAAAGGAGAGCGTGGACGGGGTGCTGTCGTAACTGATTGTCGCCGTAAACGTAGCGATACCGCCGCCGGAATTGAACGAGGTAAGGTCGGTCGTGAAGACGATCGACTGCGCCGCTGCCTTCAGCGCGAGGAGCGCGAGGAAGACGAGCGATGCGAACAGCGATTTACGCGACATGAAGGGATGGGGAGTAAAACCTCGGACTTGCAGATGACTAACAGGAGTGCGGACGGCCTCAAGACTCGAATGCGCGGAGTAACGGGGCGAGGGCGGCGTGTGCTTCAATATGTAGAAAGGAGAACGTTGATTCACCGCAGCCCTGACGGGTCGCGAGGGGGCGGCTTCCGGTTAGGTGGTTTCGTTGTGTGCCGATTCCATGGCGGGTCGCTCTGGCATTGCAGCGCGGGCACGGCGGGGTGAAAAGAGAGTCCGGTGATTCGCGTGATCCCGCCCCAGCCATGCATTTCCTTAGACTCACCTTCGTCCTTTTCGTCGCCCTCTGTAGCGGGGTGGCCGCCGCTGAGCCCACCCCGCAAATCCGAGCGCACGCGCACAACGACTACGAGCACACCCGCCCGCTATTTGATGCACTTGAGCAGGGCTTCGGGAGTATCGAAGCGGATGTTCATCTCGTGGATGGGCGTCTGCTCGTCGCGCACGACCGTAAGTCGGTTAACCCCGACCGCACTCTGCAGTCGCTCTATCTCGATCCGCTGCGGGAGCGGGTGAAACAGAATGGAGGCCGGGTCTATCGCGGAGGTCCGACGATCACGTTGCTCATCGACGTGAAGACCGAGGCCTCGGCCACCTACGCAGTGCTTGGCCAAGTGCTCAAGGACTACGCCGCGATGTTGACGGTCTTTCGCGACGGCAAAGCCGAGCCCGGTGCGATTACCGTGATCGTCTCTGGCAATCGCGATCTCCCGGCCATGGCCGCCCAGCCCCTGCGCTACGCCGCGATGGATGGACGGGTGAGCGACCTCACCGGCAAAACGACCCCCACGCTGGTGCCGTGGATCAGCGATAATTGGGAAAAGACCTTTGCCTGGCGCTGGAGGGGGACCATCCCCGAGGCCGACCGCGAGAAGCTTAAGCAACTCGTCGCGCAGGCCCATGCGCAGGGCCGCCGAATTCGTTTTTGGAGTACGCCGGACACACCGGAAGCCTGGGCCTTGCTCCTCGAAGCCGGGGTGGACTTGATCAACACCGATAAACTGGCGGCGTTGCGGGAATTTCTAGCGGCGCGCTGAGGTCGCAGCGCTGACCTAGCGAGGCTGTTGCTCTTCCTCTGCTAGCGTCGGCCCGAGTTGCGGGGCGTTCGGGCCCGACATTAACGACCGGTAAGCCGCCAAGGCGACGAGCTTGGGAGTGAGCGCGCCCGGGGTGGTCGCATCGTTGGAATTCGTGTCACCTCTCCGCTCGCCCGCGCAGGGATCGGTGCGGAAGTGGTCGGCGCCAAGGCACGTGAGTGCCACTCCACTGCCGCGTAATTCCGTGGTGAGGGATTTGGAGAAAAAGCGCAGGCAGGCGGCCGAGGCGCGGCTGAGTGGACGCGGGGCGTGGCAATCGCACTCCGGAGGGCAGGAGAGATTCAGAATGCGACCGCGACGGCGACGCAGCATGGGCGGGAGAACTACGCGCGTGAGCTGCATCACGGCTTCGATATGGCGGCGCGCCACTAAGAAACTGAGCTCAAGGCAAAGGCTCGAGGGTGGTGCTTGAAATCCAGTCGCGGTATGGTTGATCAAGATATCGATCGTCAGCCCTTGGCGGATGGTAGCCGTGAAGATCTCCTGCGCTGCCCCCGGTTTCCGGGTGTCGACCGCGACATAGCTGGCGGAGATGCCATGTTCGCGTTCTAATTCCGCGCTGAGCGCGGCGAGAGCGGTCTCATCGCGGTCCACTAGTAGAAGGGGATGACCATGGCGGGCAAATTCAGTGGCCAGTGCCACGCCCAGCTTACTGGTAGCGCCGCTCAAAAGCGCGGTGTCGTTGGCCGCAAGATCAGGCGTTAAGATCCCGCAGAATTTCGGGAGTAGCGAGCAACCGCCAGTGTCTTCAGATGTGGCTTCGCTGAACGGCGCAGACGATGATTCAAAGATCATCGGAAGACCTTAGACTCTTCTCAGGGCATTCACTATCGGGCAATCCCCCGAGGCCTGACTGGGGGAGTCGCTTAGCCACCACTCACCTCTTTAGGCAGGCGGAGTGTGTCGGCGCGCCTGCGAAATTTGAGCCGGCGAACTGATCGAAGAACGATCAGGCGTAATATCCTCCGCGGCCGGCCGATTTTGACCGACCTGATCATCCAGTGGCTCGGCGGGATGAGACCGACGCTTGGTCAGCATCATGGCCACCACGACAAACAAGATTCCACCCAAAGCGAAAAGGACGGCGTAGCTCATAGCCCCCTTGGACACGGCGGAGCGGGCGGCCGTCATGGGGAAATCGTCCGACTCGAAACTAGGGAAGCGCGAACATAAGAAAGGAGTCAGGCGAGAACATGCTCAGCCCGACCCCTTGATAATCAAAATCGTAATTGGAAGACGGCGGCTCAGGAAGCCTTCGCCATCGCGGGCTTCTCGTTGGTCGAGTACTTCTTATGCTGAGCGACGATCTTCTCACGGGCGGGCAGAGAAGGATAGGCGCCGTTGCCCTCACGGGCCGGTGGGGTGGCGCGGAGTTGTTGCTCGGCTTGGCTCCAGTGGCGCTCGTGTTCGCCATCGGGCCGGCCGTTTTCCTCCCAGAGGGAGT
Organism: Opitutaceae bacterium; assembly: GCA_965227745.1. Lineage (GTDB taxonomy): Bacteria > Verrucomicrobiota > Verrucomicrobiia > Opitutales > Opitutaceae > GAS368. The sequence continues at coordinate 6,011,253 of OZ245769.1, forward strand.
AGGCACGGCGGGCGATTTCATCTTGGGAGGGAGTGGTTTCAGGGGTTGCCTTGTTTTTCACAGACGCAATTTAGCCGAAGTGCCCGGGACGTGCCATCGGGGCGAATACCGTACCAGAGATCGGCTAAGATACCGCTGCCGCCGATAGTTGGGCGGGTGCATGGGGCGAGTTCCCGGGGCGGGCGCCAGTAGTTCCGCTCGGCACGCCCCCGTCGGCCTATGGGTCCAACGAGACTAATAATTCTGACGACTATGAAAACCAAAACCCTGCTTTTTTCCTCCTGTGTCCTTGGGCCCCTCTTTATCGCCGCTCCTTTGTTGGCCGATGAAACCAAGATTCCGCCAGGAGCTGACTTCGGTCCCAACCCCACATTGGTGAAAGCCGTAAAGGAACTGATACCGACCAATCACATCGCGACCGCCAAGCCGTGGTCGGTCTCAGGAAAGCCCACGGCGGCTGAAGGTTTGGCTGTCAGTGCATTCGCCGCGGACCTCGATCATCCACGCTGGATTTACGTGCTGCCCAACGGCGACGTCCTCATCGCCGAAACGAATGGCCCGGAGCGTCCCGATGATTCCAAGGGCGTAAAAGGCTTTGTGAAAAAGCAGATCGCGAAAAAAGCCGGCTCCGCCACCAAGAGTGCCAATCGTATCACGCTCCTCCGCGATGCTGACGGCGATGGTGAAGCCGAGACTCGCAAGGTCTTCCTCAAGGATCTGAACTCTCCCTTCGGGATGGCTCTCGTGGGTGATAGCCTCTACGTCGCCAACACGGACGCGGTGCTGCGCTTCCCGTACAAGTCTGGCGACACCGAGATCGCTGGTGCTGGCACCAAGGTGGCCGACCTCCCGGCCGGATCGCTCAATCACCACTGGACGAAGAGCCTGATTGCGAGCAAGGATGGTGCTCATCTCTACGTGGGCGTCGGTTCAAATAGTAACGCCGGTGAGAACGGGCTTGAGCAGGAGGGGGATCGCGCGCGCATCTTGGAAATCGATACGGCCACCGGTCAATCGCGGCCCTACGCCACCGGCTTGCGCAATCCCGTGGGCCTCGCGTGGGAGCCGAAGACGGGAGCACTTTGGACCGCGGTCAATGAGCGCGATGAAATCGGCAGCGACCTCGTGCCGGATTACATGACCTCGGTGCGACGCGACGCCTTTTACGGCTGGCCCTACAGCTACTTCGGTCAGCACCGCGATGAGCGCGTGAAAAATCCTGATCCCAAGCTCATCGCCCAAGCCATCGCCCCCGACTACGCGCTCGGTGCCCACACGGCTTCCTTGGGCCTCGCCTTCAATGAGCATGACCTGCTGCCCGGGAAATACCAAGGCGGCGCCTTCGTCGGGCAACATGGCTCTTGGAATCGTAAGCCCTTCAGCGGCTACAAAGTGATCTTCGTGGCCTTCGAAAACGGCCAGCCCAAGGGGATGCCGGAAGATGTGCTGACTGGATTTCTAGACTCCGAGGAAAATGCCCGCGGACGGCCCGTCGGAGTAGCGTTCGATCAAAAAGGCGCACTCCTCGTCGCCGACGATGTGGGGAACGTGATCTGGCGTGTCACTCCGGGTAAGAAGCGCGAGGTGGCCAGGACGGTCGAGTGAGCACCGCCAGCCGTAAAGGGCAGCAGATATTCCGGGAGTACGCGGTTTAAAAGCGCGTTCTAGATGCATAGCGCACGATGCGTAGCTATGAAGCGCTGTCAGCCTCCGGTCTAAGCGAAAAAGGGCACAAGCCATGTAGTCGATTGCCGGGGAGTCTGTACCGCGGGGCAGACCACGCAGGTTTCATGAAGCGTAACAGTTGCCATCTTTTGGCCGAACCTGACGCACCTGCGTTCGCCGTTTGGCGAGCCAAGCTCCAAGGGCTGGGGTAATTCGTGGACTGGCTTCACGAATGCAATTGGCCCTCGGTGTGCCAGTGGTGGGAGTCATTTACATGTACTCTCGATCCCGCTTTTCTCGCGCTCGTCCTTAATTGTCTGATCTCGTCGATAGGCAGATGATTGGCATGGGGTCATGAAAGAAGCGTGCGATGCAAATATATAGCAATGCGTCGCCCGTGCTCAGCGAAATGCCCGGGTGTTTCACCCCAGTCGCGGCCTGTCTTTGGTGATTATACCGAAATATTGGATACGGTAATTAGGCGGCCACTTAAATGCCGGGATTTTTTCCCGAATATAATATGATATTATCCTGATTATTTTCGTTTTTTCCCGGCGCCGATAAGAACCGAGAGAGTATAATCGCGCGATACTCCAACTATCGGCACTAGACTTGCATACGTGAGATTTAAAGCCTGCAGGTAGCCAGTGTACCCTCTGTCAGCGACTCAGCTTTTTTTGTTTCATATATATTGCATTAACATTCTGCCCTCAAAAAGACACTTAGTATTCACTAATACCTGCTGAATTGATTGGACGAGTAATAATATTATCTCGATATCGTTTACTTGTTCAGGCTCGGTCCTCTTCCCCCTTCCGCTTCCCCTTAACATCAGCGCCGCCAGGTTTCTTAGCGGTCGGCGTTGGTAAAAAAATCATGAAGTCTAGCCTAACTTGGTTACTGGCCTTGCTCTTTTGCGTGCCCACGTTCGCGGCTGAGCCCTCTGATGCGCCTCGCTATCCGGTGAGCAAGTTCATCGTCGATTGGCATAAACCAAAAGAAACGAAGCCCGATGACCTTAACGCAGATTCCGCTTTGCTCAAAGAACTGGTGGTAGAACTTTCTCAGGGAGCCGATGGCGCGCTGCAGGCGACGGGTTCGCCTATGGTAAAAATCAAACTCGGCGACGAACTCCCTGCCGGAACCAAGATTTCTGAACTGGCTTTGCTGAAAGTGATCGAGGCCATCGTGCCACAGATCAATGCGCGCGGTTACTTTGGAATCTTGGCGGTCGTGGATCGCGATCAGATCGACCCCTCGAACCTCGCGGACCGGCGTTCTGAATCGGATAAGACAATCAGGATCACGGTTTGGTTCAGCGAGATCGCGAAGGTGCGATCCGTGGCGAAGGGAACGCGCATCGGCAACGACGCGCCGGTCGATAATCCCAAGCACGCCCGCATCTTAAAGAACTCGCCCTTGCAGCCGGGGATGGTGTCGGCGCCGCTCTTGGCCAAGGAAGGCGAGGCGGCTGGCGCGTCGTCGAAGAGCGGATTCAAGCGGACTCTGCTCGACGACTATCTGCGCCGGCTCAACCGCCAACCAGGCCGCAGTGTCGAGGCTGCACTTTCCTCCACGGAGGAGCCGGGCAAGGTGGTGCTGGACTATCTGGTGAGCGAGCCGAAGCCCTGGCTCACTTATCTGCAGGTTTCGAATACGGGAACCTCCGCGACGGATGCGCTTCGCGAGCGCGTCGGCGTCGTGCACAATCAACTGCTGAGCCGCGACGACATCGCGTCGCTCGACTACATCACCTCCAACGTGAGTAAGGCCAATGCCGTCTTCGGGTCGTACAATTATCCGTTGTGGTATCCGGACCGCCTCCGGGTGCGCGTATATGGCTCGTGGGGCGACTTTAACGCGACGACTCCGGATGCGGCATTGCCTGCGGGTTCGGTGGTTGCGCCGCCTTCGGAGAAGTTCTCGGGTGACTCTTGGACGGCGGGCGGGGAGCTGATCGCCAGTCCGTTTTCGATCTGGAACTTCGCCATCGATTTTACGGCGGGTGTCATGTCGGAACACGTCTCGGTGAACAATAAGACGCTCAAGTTGAAGGGGAGCGCCGAAATGTTGAACCCCTATGTTAGCTTGCGTGCGGAGCGCACGAACCAGATTTGGAGCGTTTCGGGCAGTGTGGGTTATGAGACGGGAATCAAGGAGCTGAATCAGCAGCAGCTGGTGCAACTGGGCCGCCTCGATACGCAGGATACTTACGACCTTTTGCGCGGAGAATTCAACGCCTCGACGTACCTCGAGCCGCTGCTTTTCGGGCTCTCGGCGAAGAACGATTGGCGGAAGTCCACGTTGGCGCACGAAATCACTTTTCATGCCCGCGGGCAGTACGTCCTCGGCAGCGACCGCATGATTCCCCAGAAAGAGGGATCGGTGGGCGGTTACTTCTCGGTGCGCGGCTATCCGGAGTCAGCGGTGGCCGGTGACAATGTCTACTCGTTCAACGCCGAATACCGCTTCCACATTCCGCGCGCCCTGCGGCCCGCGTCCATTAAAGATGACTCGGAAGCGAAGGCGGAGAACGCGAATACCCGCAAGGAGCCCTCGCGCGGCCTGTTCGGCCCTGATTTCAACTATCGTCCACCACAGGTGTACGCACGTCCGGATTGGGATTTGATCGCGCGCACGTTTTTCGACGCTGGCTTCACCGATGTAAACCTCGGCACCGCGCTGAAACGGCGGGCGGGTGAGAACAATTACACGCTCATGAGCACCGGCGTGGGACTCGAGCTGCAGATGTACCAGAACATCAACATGCGGGTCGATTGGGGTTACGTGCTCGAGGGTATCAAGACCGGCATCAAATCCACGGGCTCCTCTCCTTACCTGCCCGGCGCGAATGACACAAAGGCCGGCAGTTCCCGCGTTCACGCCCTGCTCACGCTCGTCTGGTAATTTTCTATTTTCGCCCCTATGTCCACTTCACCCAAGTCCCGCCGCGAGCAGCCGGTTTCCCTCTTTCGTCGCGTCATCATTTGGCATCTGATTTGTGGTCTTGTGGCCGTGCAGGCGCCCCTGCCGCTATTGGCCGGCCCGGAGGGTGAACAGGTGGTGCAGGGTACTGCGCAGTTCAATCGCAACGGTACGTTGACGACGATCACGCCGAGCAACAACGCGATCATCACGTACACGGGATTCAATATTTTGGGTTCTGAGACCGTGATCTTCAACCAGCCCTCGGCGAGTTCGCGGGTGCTTAATCGGGTGAATTCCGAAGATCCCACGCAGATTCTCGGAACGTTGAAGGCCAACGGCATCGTGTACTTGGTCAATCCGGCTGGCATCTACTTCGGCACGACCTCCTTCATCGATGTAGGTGGGCTCTATGCGGCCTCGGGCAGTATCTCGAATCAAGACTTCCTAAATAACGTCAATCGTTTCACCGGGTTGAACGGCTCGGTCACCAACGAGGGGTCGATCCTGGCCACGGGTGCCGCGTCCCTGATTGGCCGCACAGTGCTTAACACCGGCAGTATTATCTCGCGGGGCGGTCCGGTATCGATGCTCGCCGGCGATGAAGTCCTGGTGGGCGAGGCGGGCAGCCGCATTTTCGTCAATCTCGGCAATGCCGCAAAAGAGGGCGTCGGCGTGGACAACTCTGGCCGCGTGGAATCTGGCGGTCCCGAGGGACGCATCATCTTGGCGGCGGGAGACACTTATTCACTCGCGATTCGGCAGAGCGGCGTTCTCAAGGCGCCGGAAGTCACAGTCGATGCTGGTGCAGGCAAGGCCGAGGTTTCCGGTCTGATCGACACCTCCGCGAGCGTGGGCAAGGGCGGCGTCGTGAAGGTGCTGGGCCATGAAGTTTCTCTGACCTCGACGGCTAAGATCGATGCCTCCGGGCGGGATGGCGGCGGCACCATTCTCATCGGCGGTGGTTATCAGGGCAGCGATCATTCGCTCGTGAATGCTTTTTGGGCGCAAGTAGCCCAGGGCGCGACCATCACGGCCGATGCCGTTGAGAACGGCAATGGCGGCCAAGTGGTCGTCTGGGCAGATGTGGCGACGTCATTTGCCGGTGCGATCTCCGCGCGCGGCGGCGTATTAGGCGGCGACGGTGGCAATGTCGAGGTGTCGGGCAAGGGCCTGCTGGACTATCGCGGGTTGGCTGATCTGCGGGCTCCGGTCGGTGCGACCGGCACCCTACTGCTCGACCCCACCGATATTATTATCACCGGTGCGGGATCTGACGTCGCCCCGACCTTTGGCTCTTTTACGGGCGGCACCTTCGGCGGCGGAACCAACGCCACTTCGACGATCTCTATCGGCACCGGCGTCACGGATACAAACAACACTCTCCTGAAGCAACTCGCTTCGGCCAACGTCATCATCACCACGGCATCGGCCGGGGCAGGCACGGGCAATATCGATGTGACGGGTGTCATCACTTTCACCAGCGCTAATTCGCTGACGTTGAACGCCGGTAATAATCTCACCATCGGCAGCGCAATCACGAACAATGGTACGGGCTCTCTCATTTTTACCTCGGGAGCAGCGACTGCGGTGAATGCGGCGGTCACGGGTGGCGGGACTGTTTCGTTTACGGCCGGTGCTGCGCTGACCGTCTCGGCCACTGGAGCGATTAATTCGGGTAATGCCGCGCTGAGCATCTCGGCGGCCGATCTGCTTTTGACGGGTACACTGAACAGTGGCACGGGACTCACCACGATCACTGCCTCCGGTGCCAATACCATCGGCCTCGGCGCCGGCGCGGGCACTTTCTCGGTCACTGATGCGGAACTGGCGAAGATTACGTCTAGTGGCGGGACGAAATTTGTGAGCTCAGGCAATATCACGATGAGTGGTGTCTCATCGGTGAACACGGGCGCGCTGGGCAACTTGACGCTCGAGACCTCCGGCTCAGGCAACATCGTCGTGAGCGGCAACTCCACCGTGGCAAACTCGCTCACCACGCGCGCGACCGGCACGGGCGGCACGAACCTCGGGGCCGATCTGACCAGCAATAGTGGAAGCCTCACCTTGGGTGGTGCGGGAGCGGGTGGCGTCAGTGTCACCGGCGCGACCGTGCAACTCACGGCCAATAACAATATCGCGCTCGGTGCTGTGACGGCGACGGCGGCGAACGATCTGTACCTCTCGCGCTCAAGCGGTGCGGGCACCATCACCGGGACCACGGTGGGATCTACTTTGGGCAATCTCTATCTGCTGGGCACGGGGAACGTTTCTTTCAGTGGCTTGGTCGCGCCGGCGACATCGCTCAATTTGATGTCGCACACCTCCGGCCCCGTCACGTTTTCCGGTGGTTTGACCACGGCTGACCTTTACACGGGATCTAACAGCTATGCGCTGACGCAGACCGGCGGCACGATCACGAATTTCACGACCTACGGACAGAATGGCGCACTCACGTTGAGCGGCGTCACCTTCAAGGGCGGTGCGACGGTGCCCTCGTCGATCAGCGTGACGCTGAGTGGCGGAATTGCGGCGACCGATGCCGCTTCGTCGCTGACTTTCTCCAATCCCACCTTGGCCGGCGGTACGACTATCCAGACCAACAATAGCGCCATCACACTTGGTTCCGTGACGGGTGCATCGCAGAACCTCACGATCAATAGCGGCACGGCCACCACGAGTCTCGCCGGCGCCAGCGGGGTAGGGGCGCTGCAAATTCAGAGTTCCGGCTCCACCACGATTTCCGGGGCGATCACTTCCACGGCGTCGCTTTCGGTTTCCGGTCCGGTCAATCTCAACGGCGGATCCGTTTCCACGAGTGGAGCGCAAACCTATAGCGGCTCAGTCGTGCTCGGGGCCGATACCAGTTTCACAAGCAGTGGCGGCGGGACGATCCAGTTTGGCAGTGCAATCGATGGGGCCAAGGCCGTCTCCGTTACCACGAGCGGGCTCACGACCTTTGGGAACGCCGTTGGTGCAACCACACCGCTGTCGTCGGTTACGGTCGGCAATGGATCCACCACCATTAATAGCGATGTCACCACCACCGGCGCTCAAAGCTACGGTGCGGTTACCCTGGGCGGTAATGCGACGCTTACGGCGCAGTCCAATGGCAACCTGAGTTTCGGCGCGGTGACGGGCGCGGGAAAGAATCTCACCCTGGTCAATGGGTCCGGCGATATTTCCGGCAGCAGCGTCACGAGTGTTGGCACCTTGGCTTTTTCCAATCTCGGCACGATTACCTTCAGTGGCGCGGTCTCATCTACGACGGCCAATCTCTCGTCTCATGATACCGGCACCGCCTCGTTCAGCGGCGGCTTGAGCGCCCAGACGCTGACCACGGGCACCGGCAACTACGCTCTTACTCACAATGGTGGCACGATCACCGATGCGGTCACCTACGGAAACAAGGGGGTGCTCACCCTGGGCAACGTCGCCTTCACCGGTGGCGTGACGGCCACGACGCCTTCGAGTCGAGTTCTGACGGGCTCGGTCACTGCCGCCGGCACGGGCGTCATCGATCTTAGCGGAACGAAGCCTCTGAGCATCACCGGCAATGCCACCATCGGCGGCGCGTCCACCGGCCAGATCACCCTGGGCAATGCGACTATCGCCGACGGCGTCACGCTCACTCTGGGCGGCGGCGCGGCCACGCCGATTGCGACGGATGCGATCAGTGGCGTCGTTGGAAATGGAGCATCCAATCTCACGATCAACACAACCGGGGCGGTCGTCGTGGGCGGACTCGTCGGGACCGACATCGGTGCTCTGACGATCACGAACAGCGGTGGTGTTGCCTTTCAGCAGGACGTCGCAGCCGCCTCCGTGACCGTCACCGATACCGGGGCGACGAAGCTGATCGATTTTCAGAAAAACCTGACTGTGTCCGGCAACGTCACCGCCGCGACGACGGCCAACGCCTACAATATCGCGCTCACGGGCAATACCACTGTCACCGGCAGCGCGACCTTCGGTAATACGGGCACTTTGACTTTGGGCAATGCGACGACCGCGACCTTCACCGGCGGCGTCACGGCGACCGCTCCCAGCGGCATCACCGTCAAGGGTAATGTCGGCGTGGGCGGCACGGCCGACTTGGTCTTGGGCGATAGCGATACCAGCGTGACTTTGGGGGCGGCTTCCAAGATCGCTGTCGTCAACGGCAATGCCTCGCTCGGCGATGTCGCCGGTGCTGGCAACACGCTCACGCTCAGTGCCGGCAATGGCACGATCACCGCCCGCGGCATCACCAGCGCCGGCGGCAACCTCGTGATCGTCGGCACCGGCGCGAGCGCCGAGACCTTCAACGGTGCGGTCTCCGTCGCCACCGTCGACCTCACGGGCAAGACGGGTGGCAGCGCCACCTTCGCGGGTAATGTCACCGCCACCAGTGTGACGACGGCCGGCCAGGCATACAACGTCGCCTTCACTGGTCCGAGCACGACGGTGACCAACGACACGAACTTCCTCAATACCGGCAATGTGACGCTCGGCGGCGGCGCGAGCGATGTACTCACCTTCACCGGGGGTCTCGGCACGGCAGGCAGTGCGACCAATCCCACCGTCACGAATGTGGGCGGCACGATCCGCACCAATGGCCAGAACATCGATTTCGGTGCCGTTTCGCTCAGTGGCAACGCCACCATCGATCCCACGAATGCGGGCAACGTCGCGCCAGGCGCTAACATTTCCTTCGGCTCAGTCGCCGGAAATTCCAAAGATCTGACGCTCACCGCTGGTACGGCGGGCGTCATCAATGGTACGAGCACGAATACGACGCCGATCGGCACGCTCACGATTGACGGCGCAGGGAACGCTTCATTCACGGGCGCCATCTCCGCCGGCAACATCACGCTCTCGGGCAAGACGGCGGGCGTGATGAGTTTCCAAGGCAACGTGACCGCAACGACGATCACTCCGGGCGCGGGCGCTTACGATCTCTCCTTCACCGGTGCTAGCACCGCCGTCACGACGGGCATCGCATTTACCAATACCGGCACGCTCACGCTGGGTGATAACGCGAGTGACGTGATGACCTTTACCAACGGCATCGGCACCACCGGCAGCGCGACGAATCCTTCATCGGTAACCCTGGCCGGCGTGCTCCGCACGGCGGGCGGAATGGTGAGCCTCGGGGCGCTCACGGTCGCGGCCAATTCCACGATCGACAGCACCAACAATGGTGGCACCGCGGCGGGCAACGTCATCTCCACGGGCGTAGTCACGGCGACGACCAATGATCTCACCTACCGCGCGGGCACCTCTGGCAATGTCACGCTGGCCGGAATCGGCAGCGCCGGTGTCCTCACGGTTTCGAGTGCGGATACGATCACTCTTGATGGCACCGTGACGGCGACGAGCGCCAGCCTCACGAGCAAGGTGCTGGCCTTGGGCAATCGCACGCTTACGGTCGGCACCGGTGCGGCCACCCTCAACCAGAGCGTGGCGGTCACGAACATCGGCAACGGCACGGTGGTCGCAGGAAATCTGACGCTCTCGGGCGCGGGCAATGTAAGCTCTCTTGCAAATCCCTTGATCACCTCCGCCTCGGACTTGGTGCTCAGCAAGACCTCGGGCGACACCTTCGTCAGCACGACGGGCAATACCACGCTTGCGGGCTCGATCACGACGGGTTCGCTCACCGTTGGGGCCAATGGCACGATCACGCAGGGCGGCACCGCCTTGTCCGTGGGCGGCAACACAACTCTTAGCGCCGGGGCGAATGCCATCATGCTAGCCAATACCTCGAATAACTTTGGCGGATCCCTGTCGCTACAGACGACGGGGGCCAACGATATTTCGGTGGCCGATACCAATGCGCTCGATCTCGGCACGGTGAATGCGGGCGGTAAGCTGACCGTCAACGTCGGGGGCAACCTCACGAGTTCCGGCACAGTCAAGGTCGGCGGAGTGCTGGACGTCACCGCCGGCGGGAATGTCTCGCTCAACGATTCGGCGAATATTTTTACCGGTGCCATCTCACTTAGCGTGCCGACGTCCGCGGCAGTGACGCTGGTGGACACGACGGCCGTCGACTTGCCCGCTCTGACGGTGGCGACGCTGACGGTCGTTGCCGGTGGAAATATCACGCAAGGCGGAACCCTTTCCGTCACGGGCCCGGCGGTCTTCAAGACCCTCACCAATCCGGGCGCGGCGATCACGCTGGCCAATGATTCCAATACTTTCGGCTCTGTCGGTGCGCTCGTGCGCAATGCCGCCGACACCGCCGACGCGGCAGCGGCGATTAATCTGCATGGCACCGGTGGCACAGCGATCAGTGGCATTCGCACCGGCGGTGCGCTCACGATTGTGACCAATGGCAGGGACTTGACCCAAACCGGGTCCATCGTCGTCGCTGGTAATACTAACCTCACGGCGGGCGCGGCGGGGATCGATCTCTCCAATACGGGCAATGATTTTACCGGCACGGTTGCGATTTCCCAGAGCGGGACTGGCAACGTCACGGTCGCCGATACCAACGCGCTTAAGCTCGGGAATGTTTCCGTCGGCACCGGTGCGCTATCGATCTTGGCCAATCAGGGCGGCACCGCCGATACGAGCGGCATTTCGCAGGCCGGCAATACCACCATCACCGCCGGCGGCAGCGCTTCGTTCCTGGGCGGCGCGGGTCAGATCACGGTGGACAACTCCGGCAATAACTTCGTGGGGGCCGTCTCGGTCACCAACACCGGCAACACGAACAACGTTAGCGTGCGTGACGAAACCGGCGGCATCATCCTCGGCAACGCCAGCGTCGGCGCCAACCTCACGATCCACAGTATCGGCGGCGACATCACCCAAACCGGGGCTACCTCACTCACCGTCCCTGGCGTGCTCCGCCTGATCACGGGCAACGACATCGATCTGGAGGAGAACAACAACCTCAACAAACTCGTCGTCTCCGCGCGCAATGCTAAGATCAAGACGACGGGCGCGGGCGGGCTCAGCTTCGGCGACGGTTTGGGTAATACGAGTAGTGATGCTACAATCACGAGCAATTCGGTCATAACGGGCAATGCGAGCTTCGTCAGCACCGGCGGCGCAATCGTCCAGACGGAGAAGCTCACGGTCAGCGGCACCACCAGCCTCAATGCGGGTGCAAGCGACATCACGCTGAACGCTTCCAATGCGCTCACTGGAAACATCAGCCTCACCGGCAAGGTGACGCAGCTGACCAATACGGTGGGCACCACGGTCGCCCTGACGACGACGGGCAATACGACGATTACCGCAACGGGCCAAACCCTCACCGTGGCGGGCAATGTAACGGGCGCTCTCCTCACGACGAGCGCAGGGGCGACGACCCTCGGGGCCTTGAATGTGGGCAGCGCCAATCTCACCGCCACTGGTGCGGTCAGTCAGACCGGCGCACTCGTAGACGCCGGCGCGCTGACGGTCTCAGCCACGGGTCAGACCATCGCGCTGACCAACAGCAGCAACGCAGTCACAGGTACGGCCACGTTGACGGGCGCAGGGACGGACTTCACCAATACGGTGGGCACTACTGCCGTGCTGACGACGACGGGTAATACCTCGATCACCGCGACGGGCCAGAGCCTCACGGTGTCGGGTAATGTAACGGGCGCTCAGCTGACGACGAGCGCGGGCGCGACTACGCTCGGGGCCTTGAATGTCGGCAGCGCTAATCTCACCGCGACCGGCGCAGTCAATCAAACCGGCGCCCTCGTGGACGCAGGCGCGCTCACCGTGTCGGCGACGGGCCAGACGATTACCCTGGCGAACGCGAGCAACGCGGTCACGGGCACGGCGACTTTGACGGGTGCAGGCACGGACTTTACCAACACTTTGGCGACCAATGTCGCGCTCACCACGACCGGCAACACGACGGTCACCGCGACGGGCCAGACCCTGACGGTGTCGGGAAATGTGACGGGAGCGAAACTGACCACGAGCGCAGGTGCGACGACCCTTGGGGCCTTGAATGTCGGCAGTGCAGGTATTACGGCGACGGGTGCGGTCAATCAGACCGGAGCCCTCGTGGACGCTGGTGCGCTCACTGTGTCAGCGGCGGGCCAGACGATTGCCCTGACGAACGCGAGCAACGCGGTCACAGGGACGGTCACGTTGACGGGCGCAGGGACGGACTTCGCCAATACGGTGGGCACCGCCGTCGCGCTGACGACCACGGGCAACACGACGGTCACCGCGACGGGCCAGAGCCTGACGGTGTCAGGTAATGTCACGGGAGCGAAACTGACCACGAGCGCAGGTGCGACGACGCTCGGGGCCTTGAATGTCGGCAGCGCCAATCTCACCGCGACGGGTGCGGTCAATCAAACTGGGACACTCGTGGACGCAGGCGCGCTCACCGTGTCGGCGACGGGCCAGACGATTGCCCTCACGAACGCGAGCAACGCGGTCACGGGCACGGCGACTTTGACGGGTGCAGGGACGGACTTCACCAACACGTTGGCGACCAATGTAGCGCTTACCACGACCGGCAACACGACCGTCACCGCGACAGGCCAGACCCTCACCGTGGCCGGCAATGTAACCGGCGCTCTCCTCACAACGAGCGCGGGCGCGACGACGCTTGGGGCTTTGAATGTCGGCAGCGCCAATCTCACTGCGACGGGTGCAGTCAATCAAACGGGCGCCCTTGTAGATGGTGGCGCGCTGACGGTCTCAGCCGCAGGTCAAACCATCGCGCTGACTAACAACAGTAACGCTGTGACAGGTACGGCCACGTTAACGGGTGCAGTGACCGACCTTACCAATACGGTGGGCACTACCGCCGTGCTGACGACGACGGGAAATACCTCGATCACCGCGACGGGCCAGAGCCTCACGGTGTCGGGTAATGTGACGGGAGCGAAACTGACCACGAGCGCAGGTGCCACGACGCTTGGGGCCTTGAATGTCGGCAGCGCCAATCTTACTGCGACGGGTGCAGTCAATCAAACCGGCGCCCTCGTAGACGCAGGCGCGCTCACCGTGTCGGCGACGGGCCAGACGATTGCGCTGGCGAATGCGAGCAACGCGGTCACAGGTACGGCCACGTTGACAGGTGCAGGGACGGACTTCGTCAATACGGTGGGCACTACTGCCGTGCTGACGACGACGGGAAATACCTCGATCACCGCGACGGGCCAAGGCCTCACGGTGTCGGGTAATGTGACCGGAGCGAAACTGACCACCAGCGCAGGCGCGACGACGCTTGGGGCTTTGAATGTCGGCAGCGCCAATCTCACCGCGACCGGCGCAGTCAATCAAACGGGCGCCCTTGTGGATGGGGGCGCGCTGACGGTCTCAGCCGCGGGTCAGACCATCGCGCTGACCAACACCAGCAACGCAGTCACAGGTACGGCCACGTTGACGGGGGCAGGGACGGACTTCACCAACACGTTGGCGACCAATGTCGCGCTTACCACGACCGGCAACACCACCGTCACGGCGGCGGGTCAGACTATGACGGTGGCGGGCAACGTAACGGGCGCTCTCCTCACAACGAGCGCAGGCGCCACGACGCTCGGAGCTTTGAATGTCGGCAGCGCCAATCTCACCGCGACGGGTGCAGTCAATCAAACCGGCGCCCTTGTGGATGGTGGCGCACTGACGGTCTCAGCCACAGGTCAGACCATCGCGCTGACTAACACCAGCAACGCTGTGACAGGCACGGCCACGTTGACGGGTGCAGTGACCGACCTCACCAATACAGTGGGAACTACCGCCGTGCTGACGACGACGGGTAATACCTCGATTACCGCTACGGGCCAGAGCCTGACGGTATCGGGTACGGTGAACAACTCGAAGCTGACGACGAGCGCGGCGGCGACAACCCTCGGCACCTTGAATGTGGGAAGTGCCGACATCACTGCCACGGGCGCCGTAAATCAGACCGGTGTGCTCACAGATGCGGGAGCGCTCACCGTGTTGGCGACGGGTCAAACGATTGCCCTGGGTAACGCCAGCAACGCCGTTTCGGGTACGGTGACGTTTACCGGTGCGGACATTACTTTTATTAACACCGTTGCCACCACCGCAGTGCTCGCGACGTCCGGGAATACGACGATCACCGCGACGGGCCAGACTCTCGCGGTCTCAGGTAATGTCACGGGCGGCTCCAAGCTGACGACGACGGCGGGAGCCACGACCGTGGGCAACTTGAGCGTAGGCGGCGGTGGCCTCGCGCTCACGGCGACCGGTAACGTCACGCAAACGGGGCTGCTCAGCGTGGGCGGAAACACGAATGTCAGCGCTGGGAGCAACGCCATTTCGCTCGCCGGTGGAAACAATAGCTTCGGTGGCGTCGTTAGCCTCACGGGTGGCGAGGTCGCGATCAAGGCCGCGAGTACGCTGCAAATCGGCGCTACCACCTTGGGTGGAAACTTCACCGTCACCACCGTGGGAAATGCGGCTCTTACTTTGTTGGAAAATGTCACCGCCACCGGCGCGACCGTTACGTTGGATAACGCGGGCGCGCTGACTCAGACGGTCGGCAAGAAAATCACCGCTGGCACGCTCAATTTGGCCGGCGTCGGTTCGGTGGGCACGGCAACCGAGCGTCTGACCACCGCCGTGGATAAGATCAATTTCAGCAAGCCCACGGGCGCGGGAAATACTTTCCTTGCGGAAGACGACGCGGTTGATCTCACCGGCAGCACCACGGGCGCGGTGAATATCACTATCGCCTCCCCGACCGCCAAGGTTTCCCTCAAGAGCCTGGACGCAGCCGGCGGCTTCGAAGCGCCCGGTGCTCTCATCGGCATCAGCGGCAATGTCTCTGGCCCGATGTCGTTTACTAACACTGTGACCGTCGAGGGCAATACGACGTTTACGGGGACTGTGACGCTCGAAAAGACGGGCGGGTTCACCTTCGACACCGCTGGATTTAAGACCGATTTTAATAACGGACTCACATTAAAGAGCGATGCCACGATCAACGGCGGAGCGGGTCTAGTCTCGCTGCTCGGCGTGATTAATGGTGGAAACTTTGGCTTGGTCATGTCCCTCGGAACGGGCGGCGGCACGATCAATGCGAATACGGGGACTCCGCTGAAGAGCCTCACGGTCTCAGGCACGGGCACGCTCGGACTCGGCGGCAGTCTCACGATGTCCGGGAATAGCACGACGATCTCCACCCCGACCGACCTCGTGGCGACGACCGTGATCGCGGACGCCGGTAATGTCTGGTTCCAAGAAACGGTTAACGGGAACTTCTCTTTGACCGTCAATACCCCGGGTAACACGACGTTCGACAAGGCGATTGGTGGCACCGTGCCGCTCCTGAGCCTGACGACCGATGCCGGTGGCACGACCATCATCGGCGGCGGCTCGGTCAAGGCGGCTACGGTCACGTTCAATGACAATGTGTCCTTGACCGCAAATACGCTGATCACCGACGGCGCGGGCAGCGGTGTAGCAGCGACTTTCAATGGAAACGTAACCGGATCAGCTAACAGCCTGAAGGTGGGCGGCAATGCGGTATTCGGCGATGGCACGGGGGGAGATCCGGTCACAAACCTAACGACGCTTGAGGTCACCGGTAACACCACGCTCAACACCTCGCAGGTAACTACCACGGGCAACCAAACCTACACGGGCGCCGTGACTCTCGCCGGGAATGCCGCGCTGACGACGACGAACAGTGCGATTGCTTTCGTTGGGACCGTGGATTCCCCGACAGGAAAAGACCTGAGCCTCACGGCCGGAACCGGCAGCGTGACGTTTAACGGCGCGGTGGGCAACGCCACCGGCGGACGGCTGGGCGCGGTGACGATTGTCAGCGCGGGCAATGTGACTGCGACGACGCTGAAAGCGGCGAGCCTGACGCAGACCAACGGTAGCGGCACGACGATCTTGAATGGTGACGTGGACACGAACGCGGCGGCTGGCGTGAACCTGAGCGGGACGAACTTCGTGGGGAACGCGACGATCACGGCGACGGGGAACGGGACGGTGACGATCGTGGAGAGCGGGAACGCGACGTTCACGACACTGGGCAACATCGTGGCGGACAAAGCGGTGAGCCTGACGGCCAGCGGCGCGGGCGGCATCCGCACGGCCGGCAGCGTGACCACCAAGGTGGGCGGCAATGTGACCTACGTGTCGGCCACCACCCTGACGGGCAATGTGACCATCGATACGGCGACGGGCAGCGGCAGCATCGCCTTTAACAGTGCGCTGACGGGCAACACGAGCGGCGGGCAGAACCTGACGCTGGTGGCGACGGGCGGCGACGTGAACTTTGGCGGCGTGGTGGGCGCGACGCCGCTGGGCGATGTGAAGATCACGAACGCGCGGGACGTGACGGCGGCGGCGACGGTCAGCGCGGTGACGCTGAAGCAGGATGCGGGCACGGGCACGACGACCTTTAACGGGAATGTCAGCACGACGGGCGTGGGCGGCGTGAACCTGAGCGGGACGAACTTCGTGGGGAACGCGACGATCACGGCGACGGGGAACGGGACAGTGACGATCGTGGAGAGCGGGAACGCGACGTTCACGACGCAGGGCAACATCGTGGCGGACAAAGCGGTGAGCCTGACGGCCAGCGGCGCAGGCGGCATCCGCACGGCCGGCAGCGTGACCACCAAGGTGGGCGGCAATGTGACCTACGTGTCGGCCACCACCCTGACGGGTAATGTGACCATCGATACGGCGACGGGCAGCGGCAGCATCGCCTTTAACAGTGCGCTGACGGGCAACACGAGCGGCGGGCAGAACCTGACGCTGGTGGCGACGGGCGGCGACGTGAACTTTGGCGGCGTGGTGGGCGCGACGCCGCTGGGCGATGTGAAGATCACGAACGCGCGGGACGTGACGGCGGCGGCGACGGTCAGCGCGGTGACGCTGAAGCAGGATGCGGGCACGGGCACGACGACCTTTAACGGGAATGTCAGCACGACGGGCGTGGGCGGCGTGAACCTGAGCGGGACGAACTTCGTGGGGAACGCGACGATCACGGCGACGGGGAACGGGACGGTGACGATCGTGGAGAGCGGGAACGCGACGTTCACGACACTGGGCAACATCGTGGCGGACAAAGCGGTGAGCCTGACGGCCAGCGGCGCGGGCGGCATCCGCACGGCCGGCAGCGTGACCACCAAGGTGGGCGGCAATGTGACCTACGTGTCGGCCACCACCCTGACGGGCAATGTGACCATCGATACGGCGACGGGCAGCGGCAGCATCGCCTTTAACAGTGCGCTGACGGGCAACACGAGCGGCGGGCAGAACCTGACGCTGGTGGCGACGGGCGGCGACGTGAACTTTGGCGGCGTGGTGGGCGCGACGGCGCTGGGCGATGTGAAGATCACGAACGCGCGGGACGTGACGGCGGCGGCGACGGTCAGCGCGATGACGCTGAAGCAGGATGCGGGCACGGGCACGACGACCTTTAACGGGAATGTCAGCACGACGGGCGTGGGCGGCGTGAACCTGAGCGGGACGAACTTCGTGGGGAACGCGACGATCACGGCGACGGGGAACGGGACAGTGACGATCGTGGAGAGCGGGAACGCGACGTTCACGACGCAGGGCAACATCGTGGCGGACAAAGCGGTGAGCCTGACGGCCAGCGGCGCAGGGGGCATCCGCACGGCCGGCAGCGTGACCACCAAGGTGGGCGGCAATGTGACCTACGTGTCGGCCACCACCCTGACGGGTAATGTGACCATCGATACGGCGACGGGCAGCGGCAGCATCGCCTTTAACAGTGCGCTGACGGGCAACACGAGCGGCGGGCAGAACCTGACGCTGGTGGCGACGGGCGGCGACGTGAACTTTGGCGGCGTGGTGGGCGCGACGCCGCTGGGCGATGTGAAGATCACGAACGCGCGGGACGTGACGGCGGCGGCGACGGTCAGCGCGGTGACGCTGAAGCAGGATGCGGGCACGGGCACGACGACCTTTAACGGGAATGTCAGCACGACGGGCGTGGGCGGCGTGAACCTGAGCGGGACGAACTTCGTGGGGAACGCGACGATCACGGCGACGGGGAACGGGACAGTGACGATCGTGGAGAGCGGGAACGCGACGTTCACGACGCAGGGCAACATCGTGGCGGACAAAGCGGTGAGCCTGACGGCCAGCGGCGCAGGCGGCATCCGCACGGCCGGCAGCGTGACCACCAAGGTGGGCGGCAATGTGACCTACGTGTCGGCCACCACCCTGACGGGTAATGTGACGGTGGACACCACAGCCGGCGGCGGAACCATCGCCTTTGGCGTCACCGTCGATGGTAACACCAGCGGTGGACAAAACCTCACGCTCGCGGCCGGAGCGGGCAACGTGACTTTCGCGAACTCCTTGGGCAACACAACGCGCCTGGCGAATCTGACGACTACCACCACGCTTGGCAGTATTACGATCGGCAACGCGGCTGTTAATTCCGCGATGCTGATCAAGACGACCGGCACGCAGACTTATGATGGCACGGTCGTTCTCGGCGCAAATAGTAGCCTTTCGAGTACGGGGAGCGGATCCCTCGGGGACATTACTTTCACGCAGAAGGTGGATTCGAGTGCTGCGAGCAATCGTACCTTGGCAATCGATACAGCCGGAACGACCTTCTTCAAAAACGCGGTAGGCACTGGTCAAGCCTTGGGCAGTCTGACGATGAGCGGCGGCAGCACCACACTGGGCAACACGACAGCGGTTCCCGGTACGCCGATGGAAGTTCGCACCACCGGGGGTCAAACCTATGGCGGTTCGCTGGTCCTCGTGGGCAACTCCACGGCGACGACCACGCTCACAGCGGGCAACAGTGCCGTTCAGCTTAACGGTGGCGTCGTCGGCGGCAACACGAGCCTCACGATTGCCGCCGGCACGGGAAATATCACCGGCACCTCTGTGACCGGAGTCGTTACCCTTAAACTTTCCGCCAGTGGCAGTGATTCGTTCAGCAATGCGGTCAGCACGGGCACGCTGGACCTCAGTGGCAAGACGGGCGGTAGCTTTACCTCCAACGGTAATCTCACCACGACCACCCTGACCACGGGGAGTGGATCGTACTCGTTGAGCCTGCTCGGCACGGCGACGACCGTCACCAACCAAGTGACCTTTGGGAATACCGGTGTGCTAACCCTGGGCGGGGCTTCCGGACGCGTCGTGACGTTTAGCAACGGCGCGATCGCGACGGCTCCGAGTGGCGTCACGCTCGGCGGCTCTATCACCGCGGGCACGTCCAATCTGACCCTCGGCGATATCGACACGGTCTCGACGCTAGTCGCCGACACCACCATTACGAGTCGCGATCTCACGATGGGTGCCATTACTGGCACGAGCCAGAACCTGACTTTGGCCAATAGCGGCCTGGCTACGATCCAGCGCTCAATCACGGGATTGGACACCTTTACGGCCAATGGCTCTGGGTCACTATCGCTCGATGGGTCCGTGGCCGTGCGAGCGATTAGCGTAGCGGAAGATGCCACGATCAGCGGCTCCACGATCGAGGGATCCAGCTCCCAGAGTTACTCCAAGTCGGTCTCGCTGGGCGGCGACGTCACATTTATCGGCGGCTCGATGCTGTTCAGCCGAATCAATGGCAACCAACGGAATCTGACGATTTCGAATGGCGGAGCTGCCGTGCTCGGCGGCGAAGTCTCCGGCGTGCGCATCTTCACGGCGTCCGGCGGCGGCGGCATGTCCATCAACGCCGCGCTCTCGGCGGGCAGCGTCTCCATCGACGAGGTGCTCAATCTCAATGGCCGCACAGTGACCACCACCGGCGAGCAGAGCTACCTGAAGCCGACGACTTTGGGGGCGGACCTGACCCTGACCGGCAGTGCGATCTCCTTTGCCTCTTCGCTCAACGGTGGCGGGCATGATCTCACGCTGGCTAACAGCGGCGTCGCGGCCTTCCGCGGCGACGTGACGGCGCTCGGTACTTTGACGGCGAGCGGTAACGGCTCGCTCATCACCACGGCGCCCCTCACGCTTCGCACTTTGGTCGACAACGAGGTCACGACACTCGGCGCCTCTGTTACGACCTCTGGCGATCAGACCTACACGGCTGGTGTGACGCTCTCCAATGATGTGGTGCTCACCGGCTCCGCGCTGACGTTCGCCTCTATCTTCGGCGCCAATCACAATCTCAACTTTGTCAACGGATCGCTGCTCACGCTGAATGGTGAAGTCTCGGGTGTGAACCAACTGAAGGCGTCGGGCGCTGGAACGTTGGTCATCAACGCGCCGTTGTCGGCCGGCTCGGTGGAAGACTCCGAGCCCACGACCTTAAATGGTCGCACGATCACGACCTCGGGTAATCAAACTTACACGGCGACCCTTACGCTGGGCGGGAACGCGGTGCTGACGGGCGCGGCCATTACTCTGCCCGCCGTAATCGGCGCGGGCAAGAGCCTGACCCTGACCAATAGCTCAGTCGCGACGCTCGGTGGCAATGTCGATAATGTCGGTGCTTTCACGGCCAACGGCAATGGCACCCTGGTGGTCAATCAACCGCTTACGGCGGGCTCGGTCGCGGTTTCAGAAGATGCGACGCTGGCCGCCAACGTCACCACGACCGCAGGCTCAGGGCAGAACGGGGCACAGCGCTATACGCGCAGCGTGACGCTCGGGACGGACGTGATTCTGACGGGTACGACGTTGAACTTGGATTCCATCGTCGCAGGCGGCGGCAAGAGCCTCACGCTGACGAATAGTGGCGCGGCGGTGATCGAGGGTGCCGTTAGTAATGTGAAGGTCTTTACCGCCAACGGCGTGGGCAACTTGACCCTGAACGGTGCACTCGCGGCCAATTCGGTGGAGAACTCGGAGCCGACCATGCTAAGTGGCAAGACGGTGACGACGGTCGCCGGTCAGAATTATACCGCTCTCGTGACGCTCGGCGCCCCGACGATTCTCACCGGGACGACGCTGAATCTGGCGGGTGTCGTCGGTAGTTCCGCCGATCTCACACTCCTCAACAGCGGTCTGGCTCGCCTCAATGCGCCCGTCAGCGGCGTGGGTACGCTCACCTTTAACGGAGCGGGTCCGCTCACGATTAGCGCCCCCGTTTCCGCCGTCTCGCTGGTGAATAACGAAGTCACGATTCTCGGCGGTAGCACGATAAACACGAGTGGCTCGCAGCTGTACAACCAAGCTGTGACCCTCAGCACGGATAACTCGCTGACTGCGGCGAACGGAACGATCGAATTCAAGACGACCGTGAACTCCGGCACTGCTGGAGCACGCGATCTGACCGTGACGGCTTCGGGCAATATCACGGCGGCGGGTAACCTCGGTGAGACTAATGCGCTTGGCGCCATCTTCCTCAATAGCCCGAGCGACACCACGCTGGGCGGCACCGTAAATGCACGGACTCTGGTGACGGATATCGGGGGCAAGACCGCGATCAACGGCGGTAGCGTGGTCACCACCGGCCCGCAGACTTACAACGACGCGGTGACCCTGGGCGGCAATTCCGCGCTCGGCACGACTCTGAGTACGGGGAACAGCACCGTGACATTTGCCAACTCGCTGAATTCGGTGGACGGCATCGCGCGGGATCTCACGGTGAGCACGGGAAGCGCTGATATAACGGCCACGGGTGTCGTCGGTGGCATCAATCGAGTGGGTAACGTCGTGCTCAACAGCACCGGCAATACGACTCTCACCAGCACGGTGACGGCCGTGAGCCTGACGACTAATGCCGGTGGCACGACGTTGATCAACGGCGGCGCAGTGTCGACCTCTGCATTCCAACTTTACGGCGACGCCGTGGTTGTCGGCGGCAATACCACGTTCGCCACGACCGGCAACGGCGCGGTGACCTTCGGCAACGCGCTGAGTTCGGCGGCGGGTGCAGCGCGGGATATCACCGTCACTGCGGGTGCGGGTAACATCACCGCCATCGGTGCAGTCGGATCGGCCGCCAACCCCGTTGGCGCACTGACTTTGAACAGCACGAATCTCACAACCTTGGGCGATTCGGTTTTTGCTCGCACGCTCGTGACCGATAGCGGTGGGTCGACCGCGATCAATGGCCGGCTCGTGACCACGACCGGCGCGCAGACCTACAACGACGCCGTAACGCTGGGCAACGCCACCGTCCTGAATACGACGAACAGCGCGGTGGTGTTTGCGAACACGCTTAACTCCGCCGACACCACGAAGCGCGACCTGACCGTAAACACGGGCAACGGGAGCATCACAACCACGGGAAATGTGGGCCTCACGAATTCGCTGGGCAACATCGTCTTCAATACGTCGGGTCCGACCACGTTGACCAGCGCCATGCAGGCCAACACGGTGGCGACCACTGGCGGCGGCTCGGCTGCGATCAACGGTGGCAACGTGACCACCGCGGGCAATCAATCGTATAGTGGAAATGTCACTCTCGGTGCGAACACCACCCTGACCACGACCGGCAATGGCACGGTGACCTTCGGCAGTGCGCTGAATTCTGCGGGTGGGGCGCGTGATCTCACGGTTTCCGCAGGTGGCGGTAATATCCTCGCGACTGGGGCGGTGGGCGGCAACGTGCCGCTCGGCGCAGTGGTTCTCAATAGCACGGGCAACACCACGTTGAGTAGCGCGGTGACCGCGACTTCCCTCACGACGAATGCGGGTGGCACCACTGCCATCACCGGCGGCAATGTCACCACCACAGGCAACCAAACCTACGGTGACGCCGTGGCGCTGGGCGCGAACACCACGCTTGCGGCCACTGGCGTAGTTTTCAACGACACTGTGACTGGCAACGGACGTAGCCTCGGGATCACCGGTAATGCAGCATTCGGCGATGGCGCTACTGATACCGTGACCGGGCTTTCGACCCTCACGGTTTCCGGGACGTCGACCATCACCACCTCCAATATTACCTCGACGGGTGCGCAGACCTACACGGGTGCGGTCACACTCGGCGGAAATACGACCCTCACGACCACGAGCAACGGAAACGTGACCCTCGTATCCACTCTCGATTCCGCCGGTTCGACCGCGATGGATTTCACTGTGGCAGCCGGGCAGGGGACGGTCACCCTCGGCAACGCGGCGGGAGCGACGAACTCTCTTGGTTCGGTCACGATCGGAGGCGCTTCGGTCTCGCTGCATAATGTCACGAGCACGGGCAATCAGACGTATAACGCCACCACGATGCTCCGGTTGGCTTCGACCTATCGCCTCACCGGGGCGAACGCCTCCTTTATCGTGGACTCGAAGCGAACCGCCGCGCCAGGACTGACGGTGTTTGCTCAGCGCGACCCGTCGGGAACGTCGGATGATTTCGAGATTTTCCTCAACGGTGGCGACGTGAAGTTCGGTGCTTTTGAGAGCGTGGTGGTCTCGGAGGGTTCCTTTGTGGTCACCGGTGCCGGTAGTGTCGCGCTCGGCAACGTTGTCGCCGCCAATCGGATCGATGTCGCGGCAAAGAATGGCATCGTGCTGAAGGGCGAACGCTACATCGCCCCGGCAATTTCATTCACAGGTTCGAAAGTCACGGACGACCTCAGCGCGCGCCCTAATCGCACCACGCAAGTGATCGTCATCGCGACCAAGGATGCGAATCCGACCGGCGACTTTAACGGCAGCTTCTCCCGGGCGCTGATCGATACCACCAAGACCGAACCCGGCGGCACGGACGGTCTGAAGATTCAGACCACGATCTTGCGCGGCGCGACGGCCGTGCCGGTGGAGCCCGACATTCCCACCATCTCGCGCGCCGATATCACCACGTTCCTCGCCAGCGGCATCCCGGCTCAGCAGGCGACCGTGCCGCAGGATGCGGAAATCTCGGCATCATTGCGTGAGAAAATGATTCCGCTCGGCATCTACGCGCGCTCGACGACGGAGGCTGAATCCAAGGCGCGGCACCTTTCCAAGGCCGTGGTTTATGAGCAGTTGGAAGTGAATAAGAGCGCAAGGGACAGCCAGTTTAAAGTCGTGGATATCCGCTTGTCGGAGAAGGCCATCCAGCGCGCAGTCGATACTTATAATGAGATCTTTACCGTACCAGGCGGAGCTCCGGGTTCAAAAGTGCCGGACATCCAAGATAATTTGTCCACCGCGTATGATCGCTACTTGAAGATCAACCCGAACGGGGAGTCCGAGGGTTTCCGCTCGTACCTCGCCACGGCTGGCAGTGCGTCGGAAATTACTGCCTCGCTGGACTTCATCACGCGGATGGGAGAGCTCTTCCAACAGATCGAGCAACTGGGTCTGACGGAAAAGGAAACCGCGATTTCCAAGAATACGCTGCTCGGCTATTTGCGCGTGCCTGGTCTGTCCTCGACTGGCTTGCGCCAGATCATCGAGCAGGGTCGAGTCCCGACCAAAGCTGCACCCAATACTGTTTCGTTGCGCGACGAGATGATCGTTCTGGGGATATTTGCTCGCCGCGCGACCCCGGAAGAAGCCAAGACGGGACGCCTTGCTAACCCAGTTGTTTATGAACAGCTGATCGTTAACAAGAAATCCCATTCGGGCCAATTCGAAGTCGTCGATACTCGTTTGTCCGAAAATGCCGTTCGCGGCGCTTTGAAGACCTATCACGAAATATTCACAGTTCAGGGAGGAGTCGCGGGGTCTCGTGTGCCAGAGATCGAGCAAAATTTGAACGAGGCTTATAATCGTTATTTGACCGGAAACCCCAACTCCGATGAGACGGGATTCCTCGCCTACCTCGAAAGCAATCCAAGTATCCAAGGGAATTCTGCCTCGCTGGACTTCATCACACGGATGGGCGGGCTCTTCCAACAGATCGAGCAACTGGGTCTGACGGAAAAGGAGACCACGATTTCCAAGAATACGCTGCTCGGCTATCTGCGCGTGCCTGGTCTGTCCTCGACTGGCTTGCGCCAGATCATCGAACAGGGTCGGACGTCGGCGGCTGCTCCCGTGAAAACGGCTGCAACTGTCATCACGGCGGAGAAAGCCTCCAGCCAACAATAAATAATCCGCCTCATGACTGATCGGGTTAAATCCTTTCTAAAGCCAATCTCCGAAGCCGCGCCTTGCGGCCCGGATCTCTCCAGCGGCGACCTCAAGTTCGCGGCGATGGAAGAGACATTGAAGGGCAAACCCGAAGTCGAAGCCGGAAGCTATATCCGTCCGGCCGAACCTCCACCTTGGCCGAGCTTGACCGAGCAGAGTGAGACCTTGCTGGGCCGGACCAAGGACCTGCGGGTGGCGATGGTGGTGTGTTGTTGCTGGCTTAAAAAGGACGGCATTTTCGGGTTTCGAGATGGACTGCAATTGCTCCAAGGCCTGTTGGAAAATTATTGGGATGGCGTTTACCCTCGCGTCGATAAGGAGGAACTGCCGCCGAAGGAAGGCGCGCCGACGGAGCCGCCCCCGCCGGTGGAGTATGAGTACGATTTTACCCGGCGACTTAACTCGCTTGCGCCACTGCGCTCGAAGCGGGGCATGGTGACAGGTTGGGTGCGGCTGGCGGATTATATCTACGCATCTCCGGTGGCGAAACCGAAGGAGGGCGGGGTCGTGATCATCGAGAAACTTCTAGCCGAACCCGGGCAGGCGACCGGAACTAGCGATGTGTCGGCGATTGTTACGGCACTATACGCGGGAGCGAGCGAGGCTACGACTGCCGCACTGAACGCCGCGAAGGAAGCCTTGAGCGCGCTCGAAGCAATCGAGGCGATCATGACGAGTCGGGTGACTTCCGGGAATGCGGACAGCTACGGAGAGCTTACCAAAATTCTACGTGAGATCGTCAAAGTGCTGCAGCCGCCAGAGTCTGCCGCGGCAACACTCCCCGTAACTGGCGAAACTAAAATCGAGCCGGGCGCGGAAAAGAAGATCGGCAATCTCGCCGCTCACGCGAGGGAGGTGTCGGTGTCGGTCACCATATCCGGATCGATCCGCTCGAGGCACGATGTGGTTCGCGCCCTGGAGGGCATTTGCGAATATTATCGTCAGGTTGAGCCAGGCAGTCCGGTGCCGTTCTTGCTTCGTCGAGTCCAGAAGATTGCGGAGATGAATTTTGTAGACGCCGTGCAGGAGCTAAATCTCGCCACGATGGAACAGTTGAAACCGAGCATGGGTATCGGCCTCGTGCAGGAAGGTGCGAAGCCAGCGTCCTAGGGCTATGAAACCTCTACTCCATCTCACCTGTGGTTTGCGTCTGGTCGGTAGCGCCGCGAAGTCCGATCCTTGCTCGAAGCCTATCCGCAAATCGTCGGCTTCAGTAGTCATTCGTCGGGGTTCACGCCCCTCGGCATATCAGCTGCTAGCAAATCAATATCATTTCGACCTGCAGGAAATGATGAAGATTAAAGCGTTTATTATTTTCAATATAGCTTGACTTCTCCCTCCCGCAACTAATCCTTTCATCAAGATCCCCCTTTGTTTTCCGAAATCGCCCATAGGGCGACGGAAAATCTAACTCCACCCCGCTTCAGCTATGTCCTCCGAAAGTAAACAGAAATTCCTTGGCCGCAATCGTCCCGCTCGCGTTCACATCGAGTACGATGTCGAAGACTACGGCAGCACGAAAAAAGTCGAACTGCCATTTGTGATGGGCGTGATGGCCGATCTTTCCGGCAAGCCCGCCACGGCGCTGCCCCCGGTCGCGGATCGGAAGTTTCTCGAAATTGATACAGATAACTTTAATGACCGTATGAAGGCCGCGAAGCCGCGGGTCGCATTCGAGGTCAAAAATACGCTGGCGAACGACGGCTCGAATCTGAAATTCGACATGACGTTCGAGAACATGGCGGATTTCTCGCCCGCCGCGGTGGCGCGCCGACTCGATGAATTGAGCAAGAACGCCGGTCGTCAGGAATTGCTGAAAACGCGCACCGAACTCGCCAATCTCCTCACGTATATGGACGGCAAGGAAAAGGCGGAAGATTTGGTGGCCAAGCTGCTGAGTGACCCTGAGTTGATGAAGAGCTTGGCGGCCGCGCCCCGACTTCCTGCTCCCACGCCTTCCACCTCCGAAACTTAATTAGTCCCGCCATCTTTTTATACTATGCTTCCCCCGGATCTAGCAGCGCAAGGTACCACTCCCGCTTCGGCAGCCGTGGAGGTCACTGATTTCGAAAAATTGCTTTTTAAGGAAGTTCGAGCTCAAGACCCTGAAAAGCAATCGGCGGTTCAATCGGCGGTGCGCACGATCATCGCTTCGACGTTGTCGACCGCCCGGACGGTGTCGCCGGATGTGAGCAAGACGATCTCGGAGATTATTGCTGGGATCGACCAACAGCTGACCGCTCAAGTTAACGAGATTATTCATCACGAGGATTTCAAAGCCTTGGAGGGTTCGTGGCGCGGGCTGCATTACCTCGTCAATAACACGGAGACGAGCGAGATGCTGAAGATCCGGGTCCTCAATATTTCGAAGAAGGATTTGGAGAAGACCTTGAAAAAGTTTGAGGGCGTGAGTTGGGACCAGAGTCCGATTTTCAAGAAGCTCTACAACGAGGAATTCAACCAGCTCGGCGGCGTCCCTTACGGGGCGCTCATCGGTGATTACTATTTCGACAAGAAGCCGGACGACGTGAAGATGCTGAAGAGCATGGCGGAAATCGCGGCTGCGATGCATGCGCCGTTCATCGCCGCCTCTGCGCCTGGTTTGCTGGGCATGGAATCCTGGCAGGAACTCACCAAACCGCGCGATCTCACGAAAATTTTCGGCACCGACGAGTATGCCGCCTGGCGCTCATTACGTGAATCGGAAGACGCCCGTTACTTGGGCTTGACGATGCCGCGCACACTAGCGCGTTTGCCCTACGGGGCGAAGACCTCTCCGGTAGAGGAGTTTGCCTTCGAGGAAGACACGGCAGGTGCCGACCACAGCAAGTACGTGTGGTCGAATTCGGCCTACGCGATGGGGACCAATATCACGCGCGCCTTTGCGAATTACGGTTGGTGCGCTCGCATTCGGGGTTCCGAGTCGGGTGGTCGCGTGCAGGGTCTGCCGGTTCACACATTTCCGACTGACGATGGCGGCGTGGATATGAAATGCCCGACGGAAGTCGCGATCAACGACAGTCGTGGCGGTGAGCTGGAGAAGAATGGCTTCATCCCACTCACTCATGCCAAGGGCACGGATTACGCCGTATTCATGGGCGCGCAATCTCTGCAAAAGCCGGCGGTTTTCGATAATCCCGACGCCACGGCCAATGCGAATTTAGCGGCCCGCCTCCCTTACCTTTTTGCAACGTGCCGTTTCGCTCATTACCTCAAGGTAATGGTCCGCGATAAGATCGGTTCTTATAAAGATCGAGCGACGATGGAGGCGGATCTCAATAAATGGATTGGTAATTTCTGCTGCGATTCCAGTGCCGCAGAGGAGACCAAGATGAAAAATCCGTTGTCCGAAGGGCGAGTGGAAGTCCTCGATGTCCCCGGCAACCCGGGATACTATACCTCCAAGTTTTATTTGAAGCCTCACTATCAACTTGAGGGCCTCAAGGTCTCGCTTCGCCTGACCTCGAAGATGCCGCCGCCGTCCGGAGGCTAAAGAGAACAGCGAAAGAATTTGTTTTGTCTCACCACGCCAGGCCTGTGCCGCCTGACGCTAACTCATCGCGCCAGAACTTAGGCACAAAGTTCTAATATTAGGTCCCTTCAATCCCATGGCACTCGTCGACTTCTTCCTCAAAATTGACACCATTCCTGGCGAAAGCCCGGACGATAAGCACAAAGATGAAATTCAGCTCCTTTCCTGGGGCTGGAGTGAATTAAACTCCGGCTCGCATGCCCTAGGCGGCGGTGGCGGCGCCGGTAAAGTACAGATGAACGATTTCGAGTTCACGATGTACACCAACAAGGCGAGCCCCAAGTTGTTGCTGGCCTGCGCCAACGGCGCACACATCGACTCTGCTTTGCTTACCTGCCGCAAGGCCGGCACCACGCAGCAGGAGTATCTCAAGATCAAGTTCAGCGGTCTATTGATCTCCAAGTATCAAACGGGCGGCGGTGGCGGTCCGGATCTCGTCATGCCGATCGACAAGATCAGCATCAATTTCACCAAGATCGAATACGAATACTATCCGCAGGACGCCAAGGGCAATTTGGGCAGCAAGATTCCCGCTGGCTGGGACCTGAAGCTTAACAAGGCCGTCTAATTGGCTTTGCCCTACCAAACCAAATTCATGCCTGGTCGCCCACCGGTCAGGCACGTTTGTTTGGTATGAACGCCAAAGAACTCATCGGTGCCGGAAAGCTGCAGGAAGCTCTCGGCGCTTTGCAAGCGGAGGTCCGCCGTGATCCGGCGGACCCCAAGCTCCGGATTTTCCTCTTTCAACTGGAGTGCCTGCTCGGGCGTCTCGAAAAGGCATTGAACCAATTGGAGACGATTGAGAGTTTATCGCCCAACGATTCGACGCTCGGGCAAATCTTTCGCCCGGTGATCGCCGGAGAGTTGGCGCGGCGGGAGGTTTTCGCCGGGACTCGACCACCGCTGATTTTTAGGGAGTCGGCCGAGTGGCTGGTCGTGCTCACCCAAGCCTGCGCGGCGAGTGCCAGGGGAGATTTTGGTCAGGCGGTCGAGCTGCGCCTGCAGGCTTTCGATTTGGCTCCAGCGGCGCGGGGCAAAATCAATGGCGACGCGTTTGCGTGGCTCGCTGACGCTGATTCTCGACTAGGCCCCGTGTTTGAGATGATTCTTTCTGGAAAATACTATTGGGTACCTTTTGCCCACGTCGCAAAAGTAGAAATCGAGAAGCCGACTGATCTGCGCGATTTGGCGTGGATCCCTGTACGATTTACATGGACGGATGGTGGGGCGGTATCCGCGCATATCCCAGTCCGATATCCAGGTTACGAACTCCTCAGTGACGATGCGGTGCGGATGGCCCGGGCCACCACGTGGCGGGAGGCGGCGCCAGAGTATTCTTTAGGGGCGGGGCAACGCATTCTGGCTACGGATGCCAATGACTACCCGTTGCTCGAGTGTCGGAATATCGAATTCGAAGCCGCCGCCGGCGTTTAAGAACAAACCCGCCACGCGATGACCGAACAAACTCCCATCGAACGACTGCAGCCCTGCTTGCTCGACCGCCTGACGGACGATGAGCCTGAGCAGAAAGTGGAGAGCCGAATGCAGCGCACGATCTCGCGGCAGCGTTATATCCGCGGCGTATTGCGTGATCTGCAATGGATGTTCAACACCCAAGCCTACCTGGACAGCGTGGTCCCGGAGAAATTAAAGCTATCCGATTTTCCAGAAGCGTCCAAGTCGGTGCTCAACTTTGGGACGCGTCAGATGGCTGGGGCCAACGCGCCGGACATGGAGTTGCTGTGTCGGGATTTGAAGGCCGCGCTTCTGATCTTCGAGCCGCGGATCGACGCTGATACTCTGTCGGTTGAAGCGGAAAACGAGCGGAACACCGTTACGCTGCGGGTGCGGGGCGCGTTGTGGACGAATCAGCAGCCCGCCGAGTTGGACCTCAAGTCGACGGTGGATTTAGAAAACGAGCGTTTCCTGCTGGGCGACTCCTCCACCCATGGATGAACGACTGCTCGGTCTTTATACCACGGAGTTGCGCCACCTGCGGGAGACAGCGGCGGAGTTTGGCCGCGACCATCCGAAGATTGCGCAACGCCTCCTGTTGGATGTGGATGGCAAGGACGCCTGCGCCGATCCGTATGTCGAACGACTGCTGGAGGGTTTCGCTTTTCTGGCGGCGCGCGTACATTTGAAGCTGGATGCGGAGTTCCCGCGTTTCACCCAAGGCATACTGGAAACGGTTTATCCGGACTACCTCTGTCCAGTGCCATCGATGGCGATGGTGAAATTTTCCCCGGAAGAGCAGGAGGAGTCGCTGGCGGCGGGTGTGACCATCAAGCGCGGCACCTTGTTGCGGAGCCAACTCGGAAAGGGCGAGCGCACGGCGTGTACTTTCCGCACCGCTCATGACGTGCGGCTGCTGCCCGTAAAGATCACCGATGCCACCTACTTCACGCAGCGTCTGGCAGAGTTGAACCTTCCACCGGAGCTGAAGGCGAAGGCGGCGTTGCGATTGCGCCTGAAAAAAACGATTCCAAACAGTTTTGCGGAAATCCGGCTGGATCCCTTTTCGGTCTACTTGCGCGGCCCGGATCAGATCCCCAGTGAGATTTACGAACAAATTTTCGCCCACAAGACTCGTTTGATCGTGCAGGCCCCGGGTACGCGCGGACGCGTCCTCGCCAGCCGGTCTCCGGATTGCATTCGGCGGTGCGGGTATGCGCCGGAGCAGGCATTACTCCCGACGGCACCGCAGGGCTTCGAAGGCTATCGCTTGTTGAAGGAGTATTTTAGTTTCCCTCAACGCTTCTTGTTTTGCGAGTTTGCCGGTTTTGGCGATGCGCTGGCGCAGGTGAAGGGCGAGGAAGTCGACCTCATCGTCGTGTTGGATGCGGCAGATACGGGGCTGGAAGGGCAGGTGGACGCGAGTTGCTTCGAGCTGTTTTGCACGCCGACGATCAATCTCTTCGAAAAGACGCTGGATCGGATCAATATTTCCGGGCGCGTATCCGAGTTTCACGTGGTGCCAGACCGCCATCGGGCGCTGGACTTTGAGATCTATCGGATTTCCAGCCTGATGGGTCATGGCGACACGCCGGACCAAGACCGGGAGTTTTTACCCTTCTACAAGGCACGCGACATGGATTTGGACGCGCGGGCATTTTACACGACGAATCGCGTGCAGCGCCTATTTAGCGATCGCGAGCGACTGACGGGTCGCCGCACTTCGTACGCGGGCACCGATCTCTTCATCTCCATCGTCGATGGCGATATGGCTCCCTACAGCCCAAATTTACGTCAGCTCGGGGTAAAGGCGCTCTGCACGAACCGGCATTTGCCGATCCAGATGTTCAAAAATACGATGCGGGAGGAAACCGCGGAGGAGCGGGATAAACCGAAGAGGCCAGCCGACGAAGAACTCCGGACGAACGACTTTACGATGGAGCTCAGCGCGCCGGTGAGTTCGATTCGGATCCTTCAGGGCCCCACGGTGCCGCGCCCCAGCCTCGTATTGACAGGCCAGAATCAAGAGACGGGCAAGGCTGGTAGCTCGCAGAAGTCGGGCTCTCCCGTGCCCTCCGGCCGCTTTGCCTGGCGTGTGATCAGTCATCTGTCCTTAAACTATCTATCGCTGTTGGACGGGTCTGAATCCGGTGCGGAAGGATTGCGGGAAGTACTTCGCCTTTACGCCGATCCGCAGGATCGCCAGATGAGCAAGCAGATCGACGGTTTGCGGAATGTGAGACACAAAGCGGTGTTTCGACGAGTGGAGACACCGGGTCCGATCACCTTCGCCCGGGGTTTGGAGATCACCCTGATGTTTGACGAGTCGGCTTTCGAGGGGCAGGGGGTCTTTGTCCTTGGGGCAGTGCTCGAGCAATTTTTCACGCGCCACGTCGCGCTGAATTCATTCACCGAGACGGTTATTACAACTCAGCAAAGAAAGGAGATCATGCGATGGTCGCCACAGATGGGCAGACGCCAGATTCTCTAATCGAAACCTTTCGAAGGGAGCCGTACACCTTCGATTTTTTCGCCGCCGTCCGACTGCTGCAAAGCCGCGCGGCAGAGATGCCGCGCATAGGCCATTCACTGTGGCCCGCGCAGGATCCGGTGCGTTTTGCGCAAAACCCTTCGACGAATTTCGCGCCGACGACCATCGAAGAGTTTAGCCGGCGCGCCGAGTCGCGTGCGCCCGTACTCTACTCGCGCCATTTCGGCCTTTTCGGCCCCAACGGTCCCCTCCCGCTTTGCCTGACTGAGTTTGCCTTGGAGCGGATGCTGCACCACCGCGACGATACCTTCGCCGAGTTCTGCAATGTCTTTCATCATCGGCTCACCTCCTTCTTTTTCCGAGCCTGGGCCGACACACAGAAGACCGTAGACTTCGACCGCCCAAACGATGAGAACTGGACGAATTATATCGGGGCTTTGATCGGCCTGGGGATGGATAGCTTGCGAGATCGTGATTCCGTGCCGGATCAGGCCAAGCTCTACTTCGCCGGTCGTCTCAGCGCGGGCAGCCGCAATGCGGAAGGCCTTGAGGCGATCGTCCGCGAGTTTTTCGGCGTCCCGACGGAACTACACACCTTCGTCGGTCGATGGATGGATTTGCCGCCTGATTCGCTTTGCAAACTTGGGGCGTCGCCCTCGACCGGAAAACTAGGGAGTACGGCGATCGCCGGCTCGCGCATCTGGTCATGCCAACTCCATTTTCGGCTGCGCTTCGGCCCGTTGACGTGGGCGGAGTTTGAGCGCCTCTTGCCGACCGGTCCCTCGTTTAAACGCTTGCGCGATTGGGTCCGGCTCTATGTCGGCGATCAATACTCGTGGGACGTGCAACTCGTCGTGAGCGGCCGCGAGATACCCAAGGTGCAATTGCCGAAGGCCGGCCAACAGGCAAAGGCCCCGCAACTAGGCTGGAACACTTGGGTGACTACCAAGCCATTTGTGTCTGATGCCGTGATTAGTTTCCCCGGTGTGGCCTAGCGCCGCCGACCCGGATTTTTCCTCTTCAACCTCCCACTGCCCCCATGGCCGATATCAAACGCTCCGCACTGTTTGGAAAGCTCAACCCTATCGGCTACAAGTCGATCGAGGCCGCGACGATCTTCTGCAAGATGCGCGGCAATCCCTACGTCGAGATGGTCCACTGGGTGCACCAGTTACTCCAGCAACCAGACTCCGATGTGTTGCGCATCATCAAGCATTTCGGGCTGGATGCCTCCCGCTTGGCGGCCGATATCGTGGCGGGGCTTGATCGGCTTCCACGCGGCGCGACCTCGATCAGCGATTTTTCGCCCCATATAGAAAGTGCCGTGCAGCAGGGCTACGTTTACGGCTCCCTGCTCTATGGCGAAGGGCAGGTGCGGACGGGGCATCTCGTGGTGGCCTGCCTGAAGACCGACTCCCTGCGCGGAGTGTTCGTGGGCCTCTCGCGGGAGTTTGCCAAGATTAAGCAGGAGCAATTGAGCGATGAGTTTGCGCGCATCGTCGCCGGTTCGCCCGAGGAGGCCATGTACGCGAGCGACGGCTCAGGCTTGAGCGCCGGCGCGACTCCCGGGGAAAATGCCGGGGCGCTGGCTCCCGCTGAGATGGGCAAGCAGGAAGCACTCAAGCGCTTCACGACGAATCTCACGGAGCGCGCTCGCAAAGGCGAAATCGACCCGATCATTGGTCGCGACGAGGAGATCCGCCAGTGTGTCGACATCCTGATGCGTCGCCGGCAGAATAATCCGATTCTCACCGGGGAAGCCGGTGTGGGCAAAACAGCGGTGGTGGAGGGCTTCGCTCACCGAATCGTCGCGGGCGACGTGCCCCCAGCCTTGAAAGAAGTGTCCGTGCTGTCACTGGATGTGGGCCTATTGCAGGCCGGCGCCAGCATGAAGGGCGAGTTCGAGCAGAGGCTGCGGAGCGTGATCGACGAAGTGCAGGCTTCGCCCAAACCGATTATTTTGTTTATCGACGAGGTCCACACGTTGATCGGCGCAGGTGGCGCGGCCGGCACCGGTGATGCGGCCAACCTGCTCAAGCCGGCCCTGGCGCGCGGGACCTTGCGCACGATCGCGGCGACGACGTGGGATGAATACAAAAAGCACATCGAAAAAGATCCGGCGTTGACGAGGCGGTTTCAGACCGTGCCGGTGGCCGAACCGAGTGAGGATCGGTGCATCCTGATGATGCGCGCCGTCGTTTCTCCCTTTGAGAAGCATCATCGGGTGCAGATTCTGGATGAGGCGATCGATTCCGCGGTACGGTTGTCGCATCGCTACATTCCCGCACGGCAGTTGCCGGACAAGGCGGTAAGCCTCATCGACACGGCGAGTGCCCGCGTGGCCGTGAGCCAGCACGCCGTCCCGGCCGAGGTGGATGATTGTCGACGCCGCATCCAGGCGCTATCCACGGAGCAAGATATCCTCACCCGCGAAAGTACGGTGGGGCTGAACCATACCGTCCGGACCTCCGATGTGGTCGAGCAGCTAGCCAAAGAGAAAGAGCGGCTGGCCACGCTTGAGCAGCGTTGGGCCGATGAAAAAACGCAGGTGGCGGCGATCCTTGGCCTCAAGACTAAGCTGAGCGCGCCCGTGCCGGCAGCCGACGCCACGCCGGCAGTAGGAGCAGACAAGGGCCTCTCGGCTGCTGAGCGCGGCGCGGTGCTGAGCGAACTCGTCGCACTGCAGGAGAAGCTGCGAACCTTTCAGGGCGAGACGCCCCTCATCTTCCCGAGCGTCGATGCGAGTGCGATCGCGAGCGTAGTGGCCGACTGGACCGGCATTCCCGTGGGGCGAATGGTGAAGGACGAGATCCAGCAGGTCCTGACGCTGGCCGACACGTTGGAAAAACGCGTGATCGGGCAGCGCCACGCGCTGGAGACGATCGCGCGGCGCATCCAGACCAGCCGGGCACGCCTCGACAATCCCAACCGCCCGGTGGGCGTCTTCATGCTCGCAGGCCCGAGCGGCACGGGCAAGACGGAGACCGCGCTGACTTTGGCGGAGGCATTGTATGGCGGAGAGCAAAACATGATCTCCATCAACATGAGCGAATTCCAGGAG
Organism: Opitutaceae bacterium; assembly: GCA_965227745.1. Classification (GTDB taxonomy): domain Bacteria; phylum Verrucomicrobiota; class Verrucomicrobiia; order Opitutales; family Opitutaceae; genus GAS368. The sequence continues at coordinate 6,047,277 of OZ245769.1, forward strand.
GCGCATACGGTGAGCACGCTGAAGGGCTCGCCTCCCGGTTATGTGGGCTACGGCGAAGGCGGCATTTTGACCGAAGCCGTGCGTCGCCGGCCCTACAGTGTCGTCCTGCTGGACGAGGTAGAAAAGGCCCACCCGGACGTCCACGAAATCTTCTTCCAAGTTTTCGACAAAGGCTGGATGGAGGACGCCGAAGGCCGCTTCATCGACTTCAAGAATACGGTCATCATTCTGACCAGCAACGCGGCCCAGGATGTGGTGATCAACCTCTGCAAAGATCCCGAGTTGATGCCGAGTGTGGAAGGGTTGGAAAAGGCTATGCGCGGCCCGCTCACCAAGGTGTTTCCCGACGCGCTGCTCAACCGTCTGCTCGTCATTCCGTATTACCCGATCAGCAAGGAAATGCTGCGGACGATCATCCAACTCAACCTCCGCAAGGTGGAGAAACGCGTGCGCGAGAATCACAAGGTGCCGTTTACCTTCGACCCTGCCGTCCCAGATCTCATCGCCCAGCGTTGCACCGAGCTCGAGCGCGGCGCCCGCATGGTCGACGCGCTGATCACCAACACTCTCCTGCCAGAAATCGGCCGCGAGCTGCTCAACCGCCTCGCCACCGGCAACGAGATCAAGCGAGTGCACGTGGGGATTAAGGATGGGAATTTCGTGTACCCGTTTGATTAACCAACAATCATCTAGTCGAAATAATCGGCTTGAACCGATAGAGAAGCCAGCCGGTTACCATATGCCCAATAGTCATCCAGTCGATGTTTTGGCTCATTCGAGTGCGACCACTCCTATGGCCGGGGCGACCGCTGGTCGCTTACCTGGAAGCATAGGCATAAATAATCACGGGAGCCGTCACGTGGCGCATCGTAATCGCAAACATAAGCGCGCACGCCTGAAGCATATGGATCCGGTTGCGGCAGCATTTCTGCGAGCGGAGAAGGAGGGCTGGGTGAAGTATTTTTTGGCTGAAGGGGAGGGAGAAAATGGCGGTCTCGGTGAAGCGTTTTTTTCCTCAGCTATTTTGATGGCAGTTGCTTATCGCGAGACTGGGCTCCAGTCGAAGTATTTGACGATCGCCGGAGACAATGGGAATGGATATGGCCTGATGCAGGCGGACAAAAGGTCCTATCCCGATTGGATTGAGGCGGGGAGTTGGAAGGATGCCCAGAAATGCATCGAATTGGGGGCAAAGGTGCTTGCGGACAAGCGTAAGCAAATCTTTGATGGTCAGGGGAAGTCGCTTTCAGTTCGCTCAAGTAAGTCTGGCATATACTCTCATTTTGTCGGGAAAGCGATTTCCGGGACAAACCTGCTCGCTGTATCTATCGCCGCATATAATGCGGGATTATGGCCCTACTATAGTTTTTCAAAAGGCTCCAATATCGATCAATACACGACGCAAGCGAATTACTCGAAGGATGTGCTCCAGAATTCAATGCGATTCGCTATCCTTCTCCAGGGACGTTTTTTTCCGAGCCATGGCAGCCCTTACGATACGAATTTAAGTCACTTCGCTTAAAGCCAGATGCCCATCAAGCAACAGTCCCGCATGATTGCCATCGACACCGCGCTGGGTGTCGACGTCTTGGGCGCGCGGAGTTTTTCCGTGCGGGAGCAGATGAGCCGGCTTTTCGAGATCGAGGTCGAACTCTGCAGCGATAACGGAGCCATCGTTTTCAACGATGTGGTGGGGCACAACGCCACGCTCCGGATGCGGCAGGCGGGCAATGTGTCGCGGTATTTCAACGGCTATGTGAGCCGCTTTGTGCAGGTGGCCAATCAGGAGGGCTACGCGCACTATCGGGCGACGCTGGTGCCGTGGTTGTGGTTTCTGACGCGCACCTCCGACTGCCGAATCTTTCAGAATAAAAAAATCCCCGAGATTATCGAAGAGGTGTTCAAGGGACATGGGTTTGACGGCTATCAACTCAAACTCTCCGGCACCTATGAGAAGTGGGAGTACTGCGTCCAATACCGCGAGACGGATTTTAATTTCGTCAGCCGCCTGATGGAGCAGATGGGCATCTATTACTATTTCACGCATGAGAATGGAAAGCACACCCTGGTGCTGGCCGATTCCGCGAGCGCGCATACGGCGCGTCCGGGTTACGACGAAGTCGAGTTTTCGCAATTGGATCGGGGCGCCGGTGCGCGTGAGATGATCACGGACTGGAGCGTGGAGCACGAAGTGCAGCCGGTCGCGTATGCACTGACTGATTTCGACTTCAAGAAACCAAAGACCTCACTGCGCTCGAACTCAAATATCGACCGCACGCACGGTGCGGCAAAGTTCGAGGTGTTCGACTACCCGGGCGAGTATGATACCCTCGGGGAGGGTGACCGTTTGACGAAAATCCGCATCGAGGAATTGCAAGCACTGCATCATATTCAGCGGGGCAGCGCCTCCTGCCGGGGCTTGGCGGCTGGCAGTACCTTCAAACTTAAATTTCATCCCCGGTCCGATCAAAATAAGGAATATCTGATCACGGGGGTCAGTATCCATGCCGATGCGGGTGAGTTTGGGTCCAGCGATGGGGGGCAGGGTGGGACCTCTTTTAGCTGCAATTTTGAGGTAATCGAGAAGTCGTATCCCTATCGGGCGACCCGACTCACGCCCAAGCCGATCGTGCAAGGACCGCAGACCGCGATCGTGGTTGGGCCAAAAGGTGAGGAGATTTACACCGATGAGTACGGCCGGGTCAAAGTCCAGTTTCACTGGGATCGCCACGGCAAGGCCGATGAGAATGCCTCCTGCTGGATTCGGGTGTCCCAAGGCTGGGCGGGCAAGCAGTGGGGCTCGATCTATCTGCCGCGCATCGGCCAGGAGGTCATCGTGGAGTTTCTCGAGGGCGACCCCGATGATCCGCTGATCACCGGACGAGTCTACAATGGCGAAGCGATGCCGCCCTATCCGCTGCCAGCGGAAAAGACCAAGTCGACGTTGAAATCGAATTCGAGCAAGGGCGGAGGCGGCTTCAACGAACTTCGTTTCGAGGATAAAAAGGGCAATGAGCAGATCTTCATCCACGCGGAAAAAGACGAGGACATCCGCGTCAAAAACGACGCTCGCGAGTGGATCGGGCGCAATCGGCATCTGATCGTGAAGAAGGACCAGTTCGAAATGGTCGAGGGCGATCAGCACATGACCGTGAAGGGCGATGTGATGGCGAAGATCAAGGGTGACCACAGCGAGACCACGGATGGTGGGCACTATGTGGACGTAAAGGGCAGTGATCACCTCGCAGTTACTGGCGTGCAGAATATTTCGATCGGCTCGGATGCCAGTATGAAGGTCGGCGGCGATTGGAACAACGAGGCGACGGGGAAGATTTCCGTCAAGGGGGGGAAGGAGATCCATGCGAAGGCCGGCACTGCAGTGGCGGTGGACGCGGGTACGACGATCCACATCAAGGCGGGCGCGAGCGTAGTCATCGAGGCCGGCGCGCAGTTGTCGCTGAAAGTGGGCGGCAACTTTATCGATATTAATCCGGGGGGCGTTTTCATCAAGGGCGCGATGGTCATGATCAACAGCGGCGGGGCCGCGGGATCGGGCAGCGGTAGTTCGCCCACCGCCCCGGTGGCGCCCGAGGTGCCCGACTTGCCCAAGGACCCGAAGAAGGCGGACGATGCGAAATCGGGTGCCGTCACCACGGCCTCATCCACCCCGATCACGACATCCAAGGGAACGTACGACTCGGTCAAAGTCGTGGAGTACAGCCCCGCCGCGCTGGTGCTCAAGCAGGCGGCGAAAGATGGCACGCCGTTTTGCGAAGAGTGCGAACGGGCCAAACAACAACAGGGAGGGGCGAAATGAGCGAGCGAGCAACCCAGCCCGCGAATGAGACCGTGGTGCAGGCGGTGATGGATCGTCTGTTTGCCGATTCGACGCTGAATACGTTTGTGATCTTGGATGGCGCGGCGATCCCGGACCTCTTGCCGAAGTTAGACGCGGAAGGGCCTGAGCATGTCTGCCTGTACCGCGGAGAGTTGGAGCCTGATATGGCGGAGTGTGCGCCGTACCTTGTGCGACTCGTGGAAGGCAGTCCCTTCACCCAGTGGGTAGTGACGGAGGGGTGGGGAAATCACTGGGGCGTGTTCGTTTTGGCGGCGACGGACATCAACACCCTGCGCCGGCATTTTCGCGGGTTCCTGCTCGTGATGAGCCCGGCGGGGAAGCGATTGTATTTCCGCTATTACGATCCGCGCGTGCTGAGAAAATACCTGCCCACTTGCAACGTGGATGAGGGGCGAACTATTTTCGGCCCAGTGAAGTGTTATCTAGCGGAGGATGAAGATTCATCCCAGGTTTTGCGCTTCACACCGGACAAAAATGCTCCGCGCAAGGAGATGCTTCCTCTCGCCTCCCGCTAGCCCCACGCCCCATGCTTCGTATTCGTCAAGATCAGATGCAGGTTATGAGTGACGCGATGCTATCGCAGTTCATTCAACGCATGGTCGCGCATGTGAGGCGCGATTTCCCCGTGTTTGCCGCCAAATACAAAGAGATGGAATTGAAAAAGGTGGTCAGCGAAGGCATCCAGACTGCGGCCACGTACAAGATAGAGTCGGAATTCGATGTGGCGCGTTATATTGATCTCACCTGCCGACTAGGCGTGGACTTCGACCGAAACCCGCAGGTGACGTGGCCGGGCAAAATCCTTCAACGCGAGGATCTCTGGTCATGGGAAAAAATGGATGAACTCGAAAGCCAACTCGCGCTTACCGCGCCGAGATCTTCCTGAGCATGGCGACTACTTCGAAAACTCCCGCAGGAACAGTGGCCCAGTGTCCCGCAGCACAGCAGCCCTGTTGCTTTAAGACCGTTACACTCGCTTGCTCGCATACCAAAGCCAGCTCCGAGCTAGGGGCGAGCGTACGGAAGTATAAACTGGTCCTGCCCCTCCGCCCCGGGGACAAAAACCCGCCGCAGTTGCATGTCTTGGCCGGCCATACGCACGGAGACATCATTACTATTACGGTGTCAGGTGGTTCGTGCAAAAAAGGCAAAAGCAAGTGGCCGGGCGTCATGGCAACTCCCGAAGCCGGCGGCACGGAGGTGGTTGGCACGAAGGAACTGAAGCTGGATGCCCGCTGCACGGCGATCAGCCTCCAGGACGACTGGCCTACCTACCTTTGGCCGTTGGAATCGCCCCCTAATGTCTACTATATCCACCCGCTCGCCTGCGCCGGTGCCAACCGGGCATCTGCGTTGGTCAAGGTGTTTCCCAACATCAAGTGGGAGATTGAAATCATGGTCAACTTTGGGGGCAGCGAAAAGGCGAAGTCCATCCAAGATCGGACGTATTCGGTAGGGGTAAAGCAGGCTTCCAAGGGATATTCTGGCGCCGTCAAAGTAACTTATGACAAGACCACAATCGACATTGGGCCGCAGTTTGAGAAGTACGCCAAAGCAACGCTAAAACTCCTCGACACGATCAAACAATTTTCAGGCACCCTAGGCCCCATCCTCACTAAGATGGGTAATGTCGAAATCGCCGTTGAGTACCCAAAAATCGGATTAACCTATACCTATCAAACCCTCGAGCTGGAGGACAATTACGGGCTCGATTGTTCTTATGCCGTCACGTTCAAGGCCGATCCCTTGTTCCGGGTAAAGGCGAAGACGGATATCTTGAACTGGGTGCTCACGGTCGCCACCGGACCGCTGCAAACGGTGCTCCGGAAGATCAAAGACAAGCTAGCCTCGGGCGTTGGCTCCGAAGGAAAAGTCCAGGCCAAGGCAAAACTGGCGATCGAGCTTACTGTCTCAGGTGGTATCAGCGGCGAGTTAAAATGGGAAAAGCGGAAGGGGCAGGCCTTCAAGGACGCCTCGAAGGAAGGATTCATTGACGTCTCGATTCCGCTCACCATCGAAGGCATTGCCGAGGCAACGCTGGATGTTTTCATCCTCAGCGCCGGCGCGGGCGTCAAAGCGGGAGCCAAGACCGCGATTGGCGCAAAATTATTGGCGAAGCAGGATGACGAAGGGAAGCACGGCGTGTATGCTCAGGGCCAATTCCGTTGGGAAGGAATCAAGGTGTACTATGCCGCGTACACCAAGGGGGGGATCAAGTTCGATGAACCGCCCGAAGAGGAACATGATGTGCCTCGTGGTACGGTCACCACGCAGGCTGGAAAAGGCAGCAATCTGGAGGGAAAGAAGGAGTCGTCCGACGAATGTACGCTCGTTGAGCCTCATTTTTGGCCGCAAGAGCCGGGGAAGCATTATCTATTCGGCGAGCCGTAAGTCGTCCTCTTTCCGGAGAATTGCGCAGCCATATTTTCGCCGATCCCTATGCCGACCCCTGACCAACAGCCTTTCTTTACCGTTCGAATCGATATCAGCGGCTGTCGTTTCACGGTCAGTCTCAACGACGTGCCCCTCTTCGAAAACCCGCGGGGATTTCCGCTTACGGTCGAGTTGCCGGTCAATCAGTATATGATTTCGGGGGCCAATGAATTATCGTTTGCGCTCAAACCGGCGGATGAGAGCGGACGATTCGACGAAGGCGTTCGGGCTATGATCACGCTGAAGTCGCGGCGCAACGGAGCGCCGCGGGATACAGCCGTGGCTGTGACCGGAATCGTCTTTTCAATGGCCGACGCCAAAGGGCGACCGGGAAGGGGCTTGGGCGAAAGCCCCCCGAGTGGAAAACTCGATTCGACGCGCCAGTTTAGCCCCTCACCATTGGGCGATGTGACTGTGGAAGAGGTCGTTGCGGCCGGGTCGCCGGCGGCGGGGGACATAAAGGTCAGCCGCAAGGTAACGCTGACAGTGCCGTTTCCTCCTTGGGTCTGGCTGTCATCCCAGACGATTACGATCAACAGTGCTTCGCAGGCTGAATTGTTGGCTGCTTATCAAGCGTTCTGGAAGGTCCTAAGTGCGCGGGATGCGACGACCGCGATGGCAAGGTGTGAAACGAAATTACGAGAAATCGGCGCGGCGTTCTACTTAAATGCGCAAGAAGCGAGGGACTATATTCAAATCGATACACTTCTGAATGACGACGACGTGCAGCTCTACAAGTTTGTTTCGGAGGGCGTGAAAATGCAATTGGCGGGCAACAATCGCCTCGCGCGCTTGGTCAGTAGAAAAGGGCAGTCTCCTATTGTATTTGTGGAAAAGGACCACAGCGCCGGCCATTACGTGGAGCTATGGTTTTGTCGGACGGCAAAGGAGTGGTTGATCGTCCGCTGAGCGGGCAATTCGAATGAGCCAAGCATGCCCTCCTTCTCCCTTCGTTCGTTTCATCTGTGTCACGTGGAACATCTAGACCTGTAATTCAACGATCCTATATCGCCCGAACTTCGTCGGCCTGCGGTTGGTAGTAATTCGCCCGATTTCCAATACTAAGATAACATCGCCCGTCTCACCCTGATTCCCATGCAAATTGAAAATCTCAAAGAGAAAATTAGGGAAATTAGCGATATCGCGGCAACGGTGCCGGAGGAGTTCCGCCAAAAGTGTTTCGAGTTACTCATGCTCCATTTGCTGGGGGTGCAGAATCCGCCCCCGTTGCCGCCGCCGCCCCTGGCTTCAGCTCCAACGCCGACGCCTTGGGGATCCGGTCCGCCGTTTACCGTACCTCGTCCGGCGTATTCTGGCGCTCCGCCGATGACGACGCTGCTTTCCGCGTTCGTGAAAAAGATCGGCCTTACGCAGGACCAGTTTTCCCGGGTGGTGGGCTATATGCATGGTAATGTCGTTTTCTTTTGCGAACCGGCCACCGAAAAGTCGGCACAGGCGCAAATCGAATGGGCACTTTTGCTGGCGTTGAAAAATGCGATCACCAAGGGTTCTTTTTTGGTCGATGCGGAGGAGGTGCGGCTGATTTGTCAGGAGAAGGGTGTGTTCGACCGGCGTAATTTCTTTCCGGTGTTTAAACGCCATTCGGACTACTTCCGGAGCGAAGTGGAGCAGGGCGGGCGTCCTCAGCTCCTGACCAGCAAGGGATTGGCGGCGCTCGGTGTCCTGCTGAAATCGTTGGCGGAAAGGGTGGGGACGATCCCTTAACCAACAAGGCGGACTTCTCATTATTATGGCCTTTCTTTCCGGACTCTTTTCGCGACCCGCCCCGGCGGCGGCGGCGCCCGCTCCGGTACAATTTCAGATTCCCGCGGCGATGCCTAAACTTGCGACTGGCTCTCCTACCGAGGTCGCGGCGCGGGCGGGCCTGAGCAATGCGGCCGGCGTGCCGACGGCGACAGCGGTTACGAGTAAGCCGGCGTATTTGACGGCGCTGCTGCAGCAGCAGAAGCCAGTGGAGGCGGTATCATTTCTGGCGTATGCGCTGCCTGAGCGTGATGCGGTGAAGTGGGCGGCGCAGTCCTGTGAGTTGGTGGCGGCGAAGCAAACTCCCGTCGACAAGCGCGCGAGCGAAGCCGCTCAGCGCTGGATCGCGCAGCCGACGGCGGCGAACCAGCAAGCGGCGGGAGCTTCGGCGGCTGAGGCCGGTCACGCGGGTCCAGGGGCCTGGGCCGCACAGGCGGCAGCGTGGGCCACTCCGGCAGCGGGGGCGGCTCCCGGCGCGCCCAGCGTGGCGCCCGATCTGTTGGGTAAAGCGGTGGCGGGTTCGGTCATGCTGGCTGCGGCTTTAGCCAAACCCAACTTTATCTTGCCGGTTCCGGGAATATATCCCGCCGTGTCGGGTAATATTCCCGATATTACACAGTCGGGAACGGTGGTGCCGCCGACGACAGAGACGAACCGTGAATTGTGTCTACTTTATAAACCGTTTATTGATCGCGGCATAGCATTAGCGGCCACGTGAAGGGTGGGAGCGGGAGCGAGGCGGGAGAAAAATCGTAATTGCATATTCTTGTATATTGAGAAGTGGATTTGAGACCTAGAATTTATTGTTTTCTTGTTTAGAAACACGCGCGGCGTGGTGTGTGCTTGCATTTTATTTTATATGAATAAATCTCAGCTGGCCCGCTTGTTCCGATGAAGAATTTATAGAATTCTTCCACCTCTCCTGCTTCCCCGTAAACTCCAGCCGGCGGTGCTCGGCCGGCCGAATTCCGACTGCTTCCCCATGCCTCCTGCTGCCCGCATTTCAGACATGCACGTTTGTCCCATGGTAAATCCAGGGCCAGTCCCACACGTGGGTGGTCCGATCGCAGGGCCCTGTGTCCCGACGGTCATAATTGGCGGGATGCCGGCGGCTGTAATGGGAGATATGTGCGTTTGCGTGGGGCCCCCTGATAGCATCGCGAAGGGCTCCGCCACGGTGATGATTGGTAACAAACCTGCGGCGCGTTTGGGTGACTCGACGGCGCATGGCGGGGTGATTGTCGCCGGATTTCCCACCGTGATGGTGGGAGGCTGATATTCAGTGATGACTACTGCCGCTACTCCATCGCTTCATTTCATTCCATTGAGCCCGCGCTCGTCCGCGCTGGGACTCGTATTCTGTGTCGCCGTACGCGCGGGAGTGAAGCCCCCGGAGTCGATCTTCGTGCTGTTGCGCAGTGAACTGGCAACAAGGGTCTATCTCGGCGCTTCGTTGGATGCAGCTGGTCGCGTGATCGAATGGCTCGAGTTATGGGTGCAGACGGCGTCCGGTCTGGCCGATGGTCCGGAGACGTGGCGGGCCTACCTAACTAATGCGAAGCTCGACGCGCAGTGGAGTCAGGATGCAGCCCGTTTCGTCCACGCGTGCGGCGGCGCCAGTCGGCAATGCGGCTGGGAATCAATTCATCCGGCGCCACTCTTTATCGACTTAACCAAAAAAGAATCTTGGTCGCCCAAGGATGCTGCCACGGGCAAGCCATTCCTCCTCTGCACGGATGATGAGAAATTAGCCGCTGCCGATCTGCCGACCTACAGCCGGTCGCTTCATCGCTACTGGCTGGCGGAGAATGCGGGTGAAGGCGGATCGATTTGGGTCGCGGTTACGCTCGGGGCCAGGACCGCGATGGCCGCCGTTTCCGTCGATAAGATTGTTCCGGCTGGGTTGGTGCCGTTCAACCCGGAGGGAGGTTTGATGCAGATTCGTCGGCTCGCGCCTCTCGATATCGAGGCGTATTTGGACCTGTTGGCGGGCCGGCCATGGTCGGGGCTGGCGGCAGGAAAAGATAGCGAGCGCCTCACTGAAACGTATGGAGCACTGGGTGACTGGGACCGCCTGTTGCAGGGCGGCGAGCACTTCTTTCTTGGGGGGCGCGGCCGAGCCGGAGTTTTCATCGAGTCGTTCCACCTGAGATTGCAGGCGATCTTCCAGATGGTGCGCCTGACTGCCGAGGCGGTGAAGCAGCGACAACTCCCGTTCCTGAATATCAAGGCCGAGACCTTCCGCGTTGAGCTGGGGTCGCCCGGCCCGGGCCTGCCCCTAATGTGGACCGCCGGGATTACTCTCGCGGTGCCGGGCCAATCGGTGGAATTGCCGCTCAAGGAAAGCGGGCTGCATCACTTCCTGCCTTTGGCAGCTCCAGCCACGACAATCTATCGCCCGCGGTATTTGAGCCTGCCGGTGCAGGGACGGGGGACGGTGCGCCTGAGACGCGTAGGGACCGATACCTCCGGTCAAGTGTTCGTCGAAGGGACATTTGTCACGAGAGAGCCCTTGGATCTTACGCCGTCAGACTTGGTGTGGTTTAAACTGCCGTTGGACGGGGCAGTCGCTAATCTGTATGCGACTGTCGATCTCACGCGTGGCATGGCGGACGGTGAAAGCCGGTTTCAGACGGCGCCCCTCCGGATGGATTCGACGATCGTGCGACTTTTGCGGGCGGCGGAGGGAAATATGTTTCCGCAGACCAGCTTCGAGACCATTCCAGCCCTCAGCACGCCGTGTGATCTCTATGCCTTGGGTGTGCTGGCGGTGCGGGCGCTGCTGGTGAACGGGGAAAATACTCTCAGCATGGCGCTCGATGAGATGCTAAGTCTCGCGCGGCAAATGGGGAATGCAGCAGCGGAGGGCGACGCAGTGGAGCGAGTGCGGGGCTTGGTGGCATCCGATCCGCGGTGGTTGTCGGCGCTGGGTCCACAGCGATTGAGCCGCGAAGGTTTAAGTGCGGAAGGGGCGTTGACCTGGTTGCCCGAGGAGTTGTGGTGGCGCACGATCTCGGTGGTGGCGCGGTTTTTCCCCGGCCAAGGGCGGGACAGCTATTGCAAGGATTTCGCGGACTTTTCGCCGTACGGTCTCGAGAAGGTCTTCTCTCAGCCGCTGCAGGATTTGGAGGAGCTGCTGCGCCTTTCCCGGGGGATGATGTTCTCCGACTGGGTGGGCAACCAGCAAGTCGCCGCCGTGCTCGCCCGGATGCGGCGATGAAGCCGCCTGTATTCTCTCCCTTCCACTCAAAACTTATGAAATCACCACGCCTTCTTCTGATTCTCGGCCTTGCTCTGCTTGGCGGGCTTTTCGCCTCCGGATGTGCGACTGCACCGCGTTCGACCAGTTATAATTTGACGTTTGAACTGGCTCCATCACTCGCCTCCACGGCGGTGCAGGTCGACTTGATCGGAGCCAACACGCTCTCCGATCTGCCGAAGTGGCAGACCATCTCGGTGACCTCGTATTGGCAGCCGGATAACGTGCAGCGCCGCGATGCAGACAAGGCTTCCCTGAATTTCGGTCCCGGAGAGAAAGCGGTACAAACGTTTTCCAGTACCGACAAGGTGTGGAGTCGCTGGTTGAGCACGGGTGCGATGTATCTCGTCGTCCTCGTCGATTTGCCAGGGATCGCCACGGATCGCGACGGCAACGCGGACTCGCGGCGCTTGATTATCCCGCTTGATGTCAAGAAGTGGCCTTCGGGGGTTACCGAGTTGAAGCTACAGATTCAGCAGAGCGGTGTGCGATTGCTGACGCCGATGAAGGCACCGTAGTCGGGTCCTGCTCCCTTTCCCGCTGCAGCGGATGGCTACCTACGCCGAGTTTGAGACCACTGAGGAATTGCATCGCCGCCCCTACGCGACGATTTGGAAAGCGCGTGGTCGGCGCGGTGGCGAAGGGGAAAGCTTTGCCGTAAAGGTGTGCCGACCCGCTGAGTGGCTGGATGAGGGCGGAGATCCGGTGGGTGCGATGGCGGAGTTTGCCGCGGTACCGGCCGACCTAAAGGCGATGCAGGGAAATCAGTATTGGGTGCCGGTGATCGCGAGCGGGGTAGACAAGGAAGAAGCGTTTTGGGTGACCAAGCTGTACCCGCGTTCACTCCAAACTATTCTGGAGCGTGGGGCACTGCTTCCTCCCGAGGATGTGCATTGGGTGGCGTCGGCGGTGGCGCGGGCGCTGGGTGAACTGTCGAAAGTGCTCCGTCGGCCGCACGGCAATCTCAAGCCCAGCAACATCTTCATCGATGGCGAAGGTCGCCTCCACGGCCTCGGTATTTTGCTTTCCGACCTGAAGCCGAAGGATCGACTCAACGGTGAGGAGGATCAGATCGCCGACTTCAGGGAGCTGGGCCGACTGATCGTGTTGATCGTTCGCCGTCGCCCGGCTGACACCAGAAAGGCCATTGGCTGGCCGATCGAGGATGGGGTGGAGTGGAAACGTTTCGGCCGGCAGGGCAAAGCGTGGCGAGAGTTTTGCAACCGCCTCTTGAATCCCCAGCCCGACCGGGCCGACCTCGATTGGTCTGCGGTGGGGAAGCGGTTGGTGGAACTTACCCCGGTGAAAGCGCGGCGCTGGCCGTTCTTCCTGCTCGGGGGAGTCGCGACGGTGGTCGTCGTCGGCGGAATTTCCTACGTACGGTTTCGAAATTACGACGATCTCTCCGAGTCGCTGCAACCGTGGGCGCTCCGGATCGGAAACAAGCCGCCAGACACCAAGGACGTCGTGCCCGAGTGGGCGATCCTCTGTCGAGGCTACAAATCTTGGCTCGGCGGTTTGATCGAAGTTTCCAAGACCAAACACGCCGAAGCGGCAAAGGCGTGGCCCCCTTACATAAAAGAGCAGGTTTTGGGAGAGCTCACGAAGCTTCAGGAGGAGTACAGGGGTGGGCTCGATCCAAGCCGGGGCATCCTCGACCCGCGATCCTTGGTCCGGCTCGACCTGTCCAAACCAGACGGCATTTTGGATGACGATCTTCAGACGCTCGCGGCCGAACCCCCCGCGATCGTCAAGAAGGGTGAAATCCGCGTCCGCATCCAAAAAGTCGGACGTGCGATGCAGCGGGCGGCGCAAGCGTTGGAGACCTGGCCGTCGCGGCGTACGCTCGAAGAGACCGAGCGCAAGTTTACCGAACTTAAGTGGACGAATGCAGCGTCTGACCTGGCGAGGGCAATTAAGCAGAGCACGCCCTCGAAAGAAGAGAATGCGCCGGGGCAGGATATTTCGGGCGGGATCGTGGCGGTTTTGGCGACAGCCGATGCCGCGGCCAAAGCGGACAAACTTTGGCGTGAGGCGGAACAGCGCGCGCAGCAGCTGGCCAATGCGGGTGACCCGGTGATGAAGAATCTCCCCGGCTATATGCAAGGTCAGGTCTCCACCGCGCCTGATCTCGACGGAACGGTCGCGGCCTTGCTCGGGCTAGAGCGCGAGACGAAGGAGTGGCTGAATCTGGTGCAGGGGCCAGATGGGAAAGAAAAAATCGACCGTGCCCAATTCGCGCGATCAAGCGCCTTGAGCGTTCTTCAAGTCGGCATCACCCCGGAGGTCATTAAACAGTGGAAGGCCGACCTCTCTAACTTTCAAATTTTGGCGAAAGAGGAAAACCCTCGTCTCAAGCCCAACTGGCGCGCCCTCCTCAGTAAGGTCGATGCGAGCATTGCCGACCTGCGGAAGGAAGAGGGCAACTCGCCCCCGGCTAACGGGGTCCTCGCATCGGCGGGATTTCAGGAGGAGCGGACAAAGGCCAATGCCCTCGTGGACTCTTGGTCCAATCTTCGTCTGATACGAAAAGACCTCCAGATCGCCGAGAGCGATGCCAGTCGAGTGACCGCAGAGATCGAGGCGCTCAACGAACGCGTGCGGGCAGCAATCGGCCTGCTCCAGATCAATCCACAGGGCTGGTTAGACGAGGTCAGAGGGGCCGTGGTCGGCGCTGCAGGATCCACACTCCGCCGCGAATGGGATCGCCGCCGCGACCAATTTCTCGCGGGGCTTGACGCGACGGCACTTCTACGAAATGCGGCTGAATTTCGCGGGCTGCGGGAGCGCGAGCGCGCGCTAAGGGCATTTTTCACCGAACTGGCGGGCCCGCGGGGCGTGGCTCGGTTTCCAACCTTGGACACAAGTGCGATGGCCAGCGATCTCCGGCCCGCCTTGGATGGCTGGGCCCGTACCAGGCTCGAGCGGGCCACAACCGAATGGTTGGGCAAAGTAAACTGGGATGGGACCGTGCCGTCCGGTACGGCGGAGGCGTTCATCGCGAGCCCGGCCGCCCGTGACGTGATTGACCGCCTTTCGGCCGACTGGCGGGAGGCGACAGAGATGGGAGCCGACTTCAGCGTCGTGAACGGGCGTCTGGCGCAGGGCTATGGACTGGAAGATCCGGCGGTAGGGTCATTGTCGAAATGGACGAAGCGGCCGATCTTTGCCGAAGTGGGAACAGGGGGGGCGTTTCGCGCGTTGAGCGAGATCGGAGCGACGTTGGATTCGCTGCGGCGGGAGGAAAATCGTGAGACCTTGGTGGCGGCATCCGGTGCGCCCTTGCTTGGGGTCGCTTTAACCGCGTGGCGGCGTCTGGCCGAACTCCCGACTTGGCCGACCGTGACCGAACTCGATACGGAGGCGCGTATCGCCGACGTGCTCGCGCAGCGCGTAGACAGCGCCGTGACCGAACCTGCGCGAAAGGAAGCCTTGCGCAAGGAGCGGACCACCGAGGAAATACGCCGTTGGCGCGTCGCCCTCCGCAGCGCACCGGACGATGTCGTGCTGGGCCAGGTTTTGGAAAAACGCGCCGCCTTTGGCTTGGGACCAACGGACCTCGCACCGACAGAAAAGTTTAATGTGGAATTGAAGAGATTGAAGCAGATCGACTGGCGGTCGCTGCCGGAGGAGCGGGTGGTCGCCCAGCGAGACGAAGCGGTGAACAGCCTGCGTTCACCCCTCGGCGGACAGGCTTCGCCGAGTGTCGCGCAGTGGCTCGACGCGCTGTTGAAACTCGTCTTAACCGACCAAGGTGTCGGCCAGTCTGACGTGCGCAAGATGGGGCCCGGCGCTATGGGCTGGGAGGGCACCACTTCGGCCGGAGGGCAGTATGTCGAGTACAAGCGGCGTGGAGGTGAGCAGCGACTCGGCTTTACGTTTATCGGTGTTGAGGGAGCGCCACCGTTTTTTCTCTGCACAACGGAGTTTTCGGTCGGTGTGCTGATGGACTTGATGGCCGACAAGGCACTGAGGCCAAAGCTTCAGCCATGGATGACCAAGGTGGTAGGCAGTCCCCGCAACGGACCACAAATGTGGGTATTGGATTCGGACAACTTGGTGCGGCTTAATAGCCAGTGGACGGGTGAACGGAAACCAGGATGGCCGCCGGAGAATGCCTTGTACTCGCCGAAGATCAAAGACCCCGGATCGCCGACCGCAAACGCGCCACTCCAGTACATCCCTCCGGAAGCAGCGCTTTCGCTCGCGCGGGATGTGATGGGCTGCCGCTTGATGCAGCCGGACGAGTGGCGAGCGCTCGTCAAATCCGGCCTGACTGAAAAAAGTGCGGACCCCCTGGTAGGACCCAATCTCCGCGATCTCACTTGGGAAGCGGAGCAAAAGTACTTTTTCTCCGACGGCAAAGGACTCATCCATGTCCCGCTCGATGCCGACATCTTCTGGCCGGCTGAGTTTAAGGACAGAAAGAAAACAGCCAGCGGACTTGCCGCGACGATTAAGGAAGGGAGTCGCGACGACGGGGTGCTCTGGTTTGCACCGGCTAAGTCGGATGAGGCACAGCCAGAGCGGGTCCGAAACCTGATCGGCAATGTGGCGGAGTATCTCTATGACGAGGTCGCGAAAGCTTTCTATGTTGCGGGCGGGTCCGCGCTTTCCCCACCGGAGGTGGTGCCGGAAAAAATCTACCCGGTGGAATCACTGGATTCCAAACTCGGGTATTCCGATGTCGGGCTTCGTCTCGCCTTTGACGCGCCAGGGAGCGTGGTGGGCCGATGGCGTCTCCAACAACTGATCAGCAATCAACCTTTCCTGCGTCCCTGATTCTCCGCTGCCATGTCCTCCACCAACAATTCCCACGATCCTTCCTTGCTTCCGGCCGAAGACCAATGGGCTGCCACGATGGCGGCGAACCTGCGCCTCTTGCTGGCCGCCGGCGCGGATGAGTCGGCGGCGCAGCGCGACGCGCTGATCGAAGATCAGGTGACGCGAGGCTTGGATACTTTACCACTGGCGCAGCGTGCCCGTAGCTTTGAGCGCCTGAAGGCCCATTTTCCGGCCCTCTCGGCTGCCGGGTATGCAACGACCAGCGCGGCCGCGACGGGTCCGGTGCCCACCGAGCCCGCTGAAGTCGTGGCGATCGTATCCGATGCCTGGGTACGATTTTCACCGGAACAACGCGAGGCCCTGCGCGAGCAACTGGCCGGACTAGGGATTGCCGATGCGCCCGCCGAGGCGACGGATTTTTCGGAAGTAAAGAAGGTCTTTGCCCTCGCGCCGAACGATCCGCTGGTGCCCCAGCGCTTCTCGAGACTCACCATCACGGAGACCGATTTTTTGATCAAGGTCGACCAACTCGCCTGGAGCGTCTGGAAGCAGATCGCCCCGCAGTCGCCGGTGAAGCGAGAGAACCCCTATGGCGATTTCCGCGCCATGCTGCGCCGCTACCTGAAGGGCGACCCCGAGATCACAGATCTGCACATGGCTCAGCAGATCGAGCGCACGCGCCAGCTTGCCCTCTCTTTGATGGGTGCATTGGCCATCCCGGCGCGCGCATTTCTCAAGCGATACCAGAATCGCTATTCGCCCGACGCGGTGATGGATACGGTTAAAATAGAGGGCGGCAGCGGCGGCATGTTCTCCGGCCCCCCGGAGAAAAAATTCTGGCTCAAGTACGTCGAATTCGCGGCGGATATCAACGAGCACACCGTCCAAGCCGACATGATGGAATCGATCGCGCGGTCGGTTGAGGACATGATGAAAGCCAAGAAAACCGGCGCGGCGGTTTAAGCGAATAATCCCTCTATGCAAATTCACTGGCACGAAGGTCTTTTCCTCCAGCCCCACCATTTTCAGCGAATGCAGCGCGGTTTCCATGAG
The DNA here is from genome assembly GCA_965227745.1 of Opitutaceae bacterium. Classification (GTDB taxonomy): domain Bacteria; phylum Verrucomicrobiota; class Verrucomicrobiia; order Opitutales; family Opitutaceae; genus GAS368. The sequence continues at coordinate 6,064,430 of OZ245769.1, forward strand.
CAGCTTCATGGGGCGCAGCAATTGATCGCGCCTTATCCGTATGGCGTGATCAAGGCACGGGTCGCGCTCGATGCACTCGCCGACTTCCGACTGCACTTCGATGAGTTGAGGGTGCTAATGAAGAGCGGACGCGAGGTCAGAGTGCCCGACGATGCCGAGTTGCCGGACCTCGATTTGCAGAAGCTGCTCACGGGGTCGCCCTCGGGGGTGATCATCCATCTGGCACTGCCGGTCTGGCACAACAAACGGGCCAATTCCCTGGAGCCTTCGCCCGACGCCGATGTGCGGGCCAAGCTACTGTATCGGGTGGTGAAGGAAGAGGTCGTCGACGAAAACACCGGCCTCAACCCCCAGGATATGTTGCTTAGGAGGCTGAATGCCCGGCTCATACCAGAGGTCGAGGATCGCACCGACCTCGAGACGGTGCCGGTGCTTCGCATCATGCCCGGCGCCGGGGACAGCGTGGGGCAGGCAAGGCTGGACCCGGACTATATCGCTCCCTCGCTGTTCCTCTTGAGCTCGGGAAAACTCTACGAGCTCGTTCGTAATCTGGTGGACCAAGTACAGGCGAGCCACGGTGAACTGCTCAGCCAGATGAACCGCGCGAGTTTCAGCTTGGCGACGATGCATGGTCCGCAGTTCGAGCAAGTGCTGCGCCTCCGCACCTTGAGCCGCTTTGCGAGCCGTCTCCCTCCCCTGATTCAAGCCAGCAGCCATGTGACCCCATTCCAATGGTATTTAGAGCTACGGGAACTTCTGGGTGAACTTCAGGCCCTGAAATTGGGCCAGGAGAGCTTCGATGTTCCGCCTTACGAGCATGAGAATTTGTATCACTCGTTCAACGATCTGAGCAAAAAGGTGCGGAAGATCCTGCAATCGACGGTGACGCTGCCGTTTCAAAAAATCCTCTTCCGCAAAGAGACTGATTTTTTCCTCGCGCCCCTCACGGAGGAGCAAGTCAACAAGCCGGTCGACTACCTCCTGGCGATCGAGACCAAGCAGGATGTCACGTCAGTACGGCAACTCGTGATGGACATCCAGAAGTTCAAGTTCATGCCGCGTTCGCTGGCCAAGTTTGCGGTGTACGGCGTGGTGCTGGAGGAGGCGCAGGCTCCGCACTTCCTGCCGAGTCATCCGGGCCTGCACTACTTCCGCTTGCTGCGCGAGAAGAACGATCGCTGGAAAAATGTGAAAACAGAAAAACAGGTGACCGTGCGCTTCCCCGGCTTCGCCGAAAGCGATTTTCAACTGACCCTCTACATGATCCTGCCGGGTTGATCCGGCTGCCTTACCATGACTCTCCTCGAACTGACCGAACCCCTGTTTCAATTCGTGTGCCGCCTCAACCGCGTCGCACGCAAGAACGCGCCCAGCAACTACGACGATGTGCGCTCCGATATCGGCGCGCTCTTTGCGACGATGGAGGAAAAGTCGCGGTCTGAGCACCGACTTTCATCGCAGTATCGGAAAATGGAGCCGGCCCTGATTTATTTCGTGGACTCGGTCATCGCGGAAAGCCGCCTGCCGTACGCGAGCACATGGCATCAGGATCGTCTCGCCTATGCCAAGGATGAGCTTTCAGGCGATGAGCGTTTCTTCGAACTGCTCGATCAAACTCAGACGGAGCGCGGCGAGGAGGCGGCGGAGCGGCTCGCTGTTTTCTATACCTGCTTGGGGCTTGGTTTCACTGGGATGTACGCGGGGCAACACGACGAGATCAAACGTCGGATGGAGACACTTGCCCCGCGCATTCGCAATTTCGTCGAGAGCGACGATTCGGCGCGTATTTGCCCGTCGGCATACGAACACGTCAATACGGCCAACTTACCTTTACCGGTCGGTACGCGGCTACTCGGCATCGTCATCCTCTTTGTCGGCCTGCTGATCATCGTGGTCATGACAAATGTGGTCTTGTTCAAGTCGGCTTCGTCCGAGCTCTCCACCTCGCTTGATAAGATCATCAAAAATGACCCGGCGGCGGGGTCGAAACGCTAATTTCGGAGGTACATCACCATGGAACAGTTCACCAACTTACCCGGCGCCGTCAAAGGACTGATCGCCGCCCTCGCTGCGGGATTCCTCGCTGCAGTCGTCTATATTATCTGCGTGATTCCGCCGGAGGCGCGGACGGTCGTACTGATTGGCCTGCTCATTGTCTTGGTGCTGCTCGGGCTCTACCTGATGGCCCTTCACTTCGTGCGAAAACGCCAGGCCGCCAAGATGGGTGGCGACATGTCGCAAGCTAGCACGGTCACCCCGCGGGGCGTCTGCGATCCCAACCAAAGGGCGAAGCTCGACCAACTGCGGCAGAAATTTCAGGCCGGCTTGAAGCAGTACAAGGCGCGCGGAAAAGACATCTACAAACTGCCGTGGTACGTGGTGGTGGGCGCACCGGGCGCAGGTAAAACCGAGGCCATCCGGCATTGCGAAGTGGGGTTCCCTCCCGGCATGCATGAAGAGCAACCGGGCACCGGTGGCACTATCAATATGAACTGGTGGTTCACGGATCGGGCGATCCTACTCGATACCGCGGGTCGCCTGATGTTCGAGGAGGTGGCGCCGGGTGCGACCAGCGAGTGGCGGGAGTTCCTCACCCTGCTGCGTCGTTCTCGGCCGAACTGCCCGATCAATGGCCTCATGCTGGTCATTCCGGCGGATAGCTTGCTCACCGATTCCTACGAGAAGATCGCGGAGAAGGCCTCGAAAATCGCGTCGCAGCTCAATACGATTCAAACCGCCCTCGATGTGCGGTTTCCGGTTTTCATCCTGATCACCAAGACGGATTTGATCAACGGCTTCCGCGAGTTCTTCGAGCACGTCAAAGACGAGCATCTTCGGCATCAGATTCTAGGCTGGTCCAATCCGGACCAGCTCGACCAGCCGTTCCGCCCGGAGTTGGTCGACCAGCATCTTCAGCAGGTGGTGACTCGGGTGCGTCGCCGGCGGCTAGGGCTGCTGCAGGACCCTACACCTCGTGGCGAAACGGAGTCCACTGGGACGGCCGCGCCGTGGGCCACCGGGCCCTCGAGTTCGGATGCGCCCCGGCGCTTGGATGAAGTCGACTCCCTCTTTTCACTGCCAAGCAGCTTGGAGCAAATGGCTCCGCGGTTGAAGCGATACCTCGAGAAAATTTTCGTATCGAGCGAGTGGTCTTCTCCGCCGCTTTTTCTTCGGGGCATTTATTTCACTTCAGCCATGCGCGTGGGCGCGGCGCTCGACACCGAGCTGGCGCAGGCGGTCGGTATCCCGGTCAGTGAATTGCCGGAGGGAAGGGCGTGGAAGACCGAGAGCTCCTATTTCCTTCGCGACCTGTTCCTCGAAAAGATCTTTGCGGAGCGCGGTCTCGTTACCCGAGCCAGCAATACTCGGACGATGCTGCGCCGGCGCCAGGTACTGATCTTCGGCAGTATTTTTGTGGGATTCCTCCTCGTCGTGGCCTTTTCTTGGATCGGATCGAATTCGTTGGAGCGGAGCGTAAAGAAGGAACGCGATTTGTGGGCCGTGGGAAGCGAACGCTGGGAAAATGGCACATGGCGCCCGATCGTGGCGCAGCCCTTTGCCACCAGTCTCGACTTCTCGTATAATGGCGGGGCTGTCGTGTCCATCGGTGAAGAAAAGAAACCGATGAAACTCTCGGAGTATCACCGCGCTCTCGCTGAGATGGCCAAGTCGGACATCGATATTCCGTGGGTCTTCGCGCCAATGGGACATTGGGTCGTGGGTGCCAATGCCGCCCGCAAACGGGCGCAACGCATCATCTTCGAGGGTGGCGTGGTAAAGCCGATCGTGATGATGTCGCGAGCGAAGATCGAAAACTCGCGCGACAATTGGTCACCGCGCAGTTCGGAGGCGCTGACCTTTTTAGTCCGCCTCGAGGGCATGATCTACAATCGTGGCGCCGGGCCCTCTTCCGAAGATCTCTCGGGGGTGAATTTCCTGAAACCACCCGCGGGTTTCTTGTACGGCGATACCAAAGCGGATCCCGATCTGGTCTCGGCCTTTGAGTGGACTTATGCGAAGGGCGGCGACGGACGTGGCTTCTGGCCACCTTACTGGCTATCCGAGGGATTCAGCTTGGAGGGTAATCCTCACATCAATGCCGGACTCAAAGGTTTCCTCGACGCCGGGGTAAAGAACCAAAAGACGCAGGAAGACAGCTTCCAGCAGATAAAGATCGTACGCGTGGAACTGCGCACGTTGGGACAGCTTGAGGCGGAACTGGCGAAACTCTCGGTCCAGCCGGGAGTGACCAGCGATGCGCTCAATTCGGCCTTTGGTAATTACTCGCGGCAAAAAGCCCTCGTCGAAGGTGTGATTGCCGAGGTTGGGAAGAAGGGACTCTTTGGCCCCGGAGCGGTGGGGCTCTACGGATCGTACAAACAAATTGTCGAGGACGCGCGCAAGCAATCGGAGACAGCTTTCAAACAACTTCAGTCTGAGATTGATCGGTTTTCGGCTCTCGTCGTCGACAATCCCAAGGAGAAGCCCTTTACTTTGCCGGGCGATATCCGGCGGAAACTCGTGGGCGTCCAACAGCAGATCAAGAAGCAGATGGATGAGATGTTTGCTCCTGAGGAACTCTCCGAGTTGCAAGCGCTCGACCGGCTGTTCTTGGAAAAAAATCCGGCAGGGGAGGCTGTCTTTACAACGCGATCCGAACTTTATCAGCTCGCGCTCGATCAACTCCGCGAGCCGCCGGGTGCGACGGGTTCGCTCATCGGGAGCTTTGCCAAGCAAATCGACCAGCTCAAAGCCGGACTCACGGCGGTGCGGGAGAAAGGCGAACTCTACCGCGCGAGTTATGCCAGCGAGATGAATGGCATTCTGCGTCGGCTGATCGAAATGGCCCAAACGCGCCGCTTAGAAGGGCTCTATGAGCGCTATCTCAACGAGGTCGAAGAGACCCTGCGCCGTCAGGTGAGCTTCCCCTTGCTCGGGACGAGCGCAGGATCGATGTCCGTCGATGATTTGAAAAAGTTCGACGCTTCGATGCGCAGCGTCCGCAAGGACCTGCCCACGCTGCGCAGTGGGACGCCGCCTGCCAAGGTGGTCGCTGGACTCGACCTGCTGGAAACGCGCGTCCAGCGCCTGAGTGCGCTTTCCGAGGCGCTGCTCGGCGATGAAGGGCGGCCGATTTCGGTCACCGTTACATTGCTCAGTTTGGATGACCAGAAGCAGCGTCTCGGCTCCAGTAAATTCGATGAAATGTTCGTCGGTAATCTCTGGCGGTTTATCCGCGTGAAGGGTCCTCGGCTGCGCACCGAAGCACCGGCCAATACGGATTTGGCCAAGGGGAGTGTGGCCGATGCTGGGATCACCTTGGAACTGTTCCGCCCGCGCGATGAACCGGATAAGCCCAGCGTGCAGTACGCCTTGGGCGGAAATGTCGAGTGGGCGATTTTGCGGATGCTGCAGGAGCCCAAGGTAAAGCGCCTGGCCGGAGGAAAAGATTGGGAGGTCACGATCCCTCAAAAAGCCGAAGATGGTCGCGACCGCTTCCTTGTCTTGCTGCTACGATTCGAAAAACCGCTCCCCGACCTCGACCAGTGGCCGAATGCCGTTCGTCTCGGATTGTAATCACCCAGAGTTGACCCGCCGTGAGCTCCTTCCCGAAGTCATTCCTCCGCGAGGACATTCCCTCCGGCGTGCGAGTTGTCTTGGCGGCTTTTGGCAAACACCCCGGATGGGATGATCATATCGATGATCTGGGGCTCGAAACGCAGTCGCTGATCGCAGCGAAGCGATCTATCTATCTGGAGGGGATTGGTGGCCAGATCGATTCAGCCGGCTGGGATAAGCTCGATTCGGCGAACCGCACTGAGGGATTTGACCACCTGTTTCTGTGGCAACGGGGCGCCCAATCCCTGCTCGGTTGTATCGCATCTTCGCGTGACGGCAAGGGGCGCTCCCAATACCCGATCATCCTCTGTGCTCAGTTTGTCGGAATACCTCGCGGCGAAATTCTTCAAGAGCTTCGACCGATTATTGAGCGTGCCATGAGTGCGTGTCGGGCTACCACGGTGGCCGACGATGTCCGGAGGATCGTCGCCGAAGCCCGCGATCAGCTGCGTCAGGCGATCACGGCGATAGAGGGTGGCACGGTTTCGGCGCCACCACCGCTGCGCCCAGCGTTGACGCAACTACCCGGTCACGCGGCGTTGGGACCCGTCGACGAAGGCCTATTTCGAATTCTCTATCAGGTCAAAAATCAGCTGGTTCCATGGGCACGCGGTCGGACCGGTAAGGGCCGCGATGAAAGTGCTGCGACCGGAGTCCACATCCGGTTACCCCGGGTCTTGGAAGCGGAGCAAGACGCTCTCGAAGCCTGGGCGGAATTGATGGGATCGCAGCTCGATCCCCTCGCCCCGAAACTATTTTTGGTGCCGCGACGAGGCTCGTGGGTCGACGTGGTCATAGGGGAGACGTCGATGGCCGATTTCTTTGGCCTACGGGCCAATACTCGGGCAATTCCGTGCGCGAGCGAAGTGCCGTATGCGATGGACGACGCCTTTCGTGGCGAAGCCCAGGCGTTGATTGCCATGCTAGCGGCGGGAAGCGCGGATGCCCGCACGATTTTTGGGCCGTTGGACAGTACGCCGGTGTCGGTGCGAGCTGCGGCGAAGGCCGAGGCCAGGGAAAAATTAGAAAAATTCAGCCAGAAGCTACCCAGCCTTGAGAAAAAATATCTGGTTTGGGGCGCGGTCGGGGCGGGGCTGCTGGCAGTGATAGTCACCGTCATACTCATGTCCGGCGGTCGTGAAGCGACGCCGGCCAAACCCACGCTCCAGCCCGTCATCACTCCTCCTCCCAAAGAAACCGTCAAAACGACAATGAATGAGGCGCCGCCGTCAGGCGCGGTGGAGAATTGGCGAAAGCTCTGCCAAGCGTACTACAGTTGGGCTGGGCCTTTGAAACAGGCATTGGACGACAAGGGGCAGGGGCTGGACGGGAAGCCTTTGAGGGGCGTGCGGGAAAATTGGAGCAAGGACGAGTACCTGCGGAAGGAAATCGTCGCGCGAGCTGACGGCCCTTCCGGACTCGCGCAGTACGACCCGAGCCTGCTTGGCGAATCGAAACTTGCATTGAACGAGCTTCAGGATGCGCCGCCGGCTTCGCTCGCCACTCCCGAGATGGAAGCAAAGGTGGAGCGGGCACTACGCGCGGTGACTGAAATCGGTGACGCGGTGGAGAAATGGCCGGCACTCGCGCAAGTCCGAGAAGACGTCGCGAAGCTCGCGGGCTGGGGCTGGACCCAGCCGGTCGCCGGTCTCAAGGTCTCGGAGAAGATTGTGCTCCGGAGCGATTTGGTGTCGGCAGTGAACGGGGTACTGGACGCACGGACCGCACTAGCCCCCGTCGTGGTTAATGGTGGTCGCTTTCAAGCGTCGCTGGTCGCCCTTGAAAAATCTGGCGATCCGTCGCTCGCCGCACTGGCTCCGGTACTTCGTAAAGGTGCGGTCGCGTCGAAAAACTTACCGGAACTCGATAAGTTTCTCGATGCCATCATTCCCGATCTCGAAGCGGTCGCTAAGGTGATATCAAGTGATTGGAGCGACGGACGTATCGATCAAAAGCAGTTTTTGAAAGAACGTGGGGCGGACTGGGCCACAGGCATGACCGAGGCGGCCTTGCTCAAGAAATGGTTGGCGGGGGTCCAGGGCTACTCCCTGGTTACCGGGGCAACTGCGATGCTTCCGTTGGCGGAGTGGCAGCAGAATGTGGCGGCGGCGAGGGATGCATTGGCACAGCTAAGCAAGGTGCCGGACGCCGATCCGCGAGTGTTTAGCCAGCGAGTGGCGGCATTGGAGAAGCAATGGGCAGATTTGGCCGCTGGTCCCGCGATCCAGAAAGAGGCGGTAGACCGAGCATCGAAAGCCCAAAATCTAGTCGGCAGTATGAGGGCGCTCGCCGTGGAGATCGACGCGGAAGTGGGGCGGAAGTCGAATCCCGAAGCTTGGCTGCAGCAGGTACGAGCGGCACAGATCTCGGAATCCGCCACGGTAGACAAATTCTGGCAGCTGAAACGCGAGGAACTTCTCAGCGGAGTTAACGCGGCGGCGCTGCAGCGAGATTTCGAACTCCGTAAACGCGTGGAATCAATTCAGCGCAGTCTGCGCGAATTCATCGATGCGGCAGTCGTGGTCGTGCCGGCGAACCTACCCGATAAACAGGTCAAGGAGATGGATCCCCGCATCGCAAAGGAGCTGAAAATAGCGCAAGACCGACGTCGAGAGAGCGTCCTCGGCACCTTGTTGGAAAAGATCCAATGGGCCGGCACCGGAACGCCTACGATACCTTTCGCAGACTTTTGGGCCAAGCCACCGGCGAAAGAGATAGTCGCCGATTTTAACAAGGCCGCCGGTGAATTGGCGGATGCGGGTGCCGAACTCACTCGCATCGCTCGGCAACTCGATGAGGGCTATGCTTGGCAGGGGGCCGGAATGAGTGATTCTTTTCCCGAAGGGTATTGGACCAAGCTGAATCTGGGCGACTCGATGCCCTTCATATCGGAAGTCATCCAGCGTTTCCGTGATCTGAACAAATTGGTGGCCACTACAGACAGGGCGGTGCTGATCACCACGGTTCGAAACGGACCGCTGGCGTCGGCGACCACGGCGTGGTGGCGCCTGGGCGAATTGCCCGACTGGTTGAGCGAAATTAAACCCGACGACTTGACGATCGATCTGGAGTTGTCGAAGGCACTGAAAACGCGCGGTGAGAAAGAGATCACGGAGAAGGCGCGGGCGGGATTTACAAAATCGATCGATCAAGAAATGCGTACCCGGTGGCAAAATGGTTTGATGAACGCGAAGTCCGATGAATACCGCCGGCGTCTCTACGGCTCAGCCACAGCGTTTGCCGTGTCAGACTCGGACCCAAAGCTCAGCGCCGAGCAGCGGTTTAATCTCAAGCTGTCCACATGGAGCAAGAAAGCGGCGACTATCGCGACGGCGGCTGATCGCGACACGCTCGTCAAAGAGCTGCGAGGCTTGGCTCCGACGGGTTCGACATCCGTTGCACTCTGGTTAGAGCAATTGGAGAAAGTCAGTTTCGTAGGTGAGCAAACCGATCTGACAACACTCGGTCCGGGCAAGGCGGGCTGGACTTTGGAAATGTCGAAGCGGCCCGACGGTCTTAGTTTCGTATGGAAAAGCCCGCAGGGCCGGAGCCATCAGCTCGAGTTTGCGCGAGTGACCCTAGCTTCTGGCCAAAGTTCGTACCTCGGTACGACCGAAGTGCCGGTGCAGCTTTTCATCGATTGGGTAGACGCGAAGAATTTGGGACAACCGGTCGCGGACTCGCTGCGCACCATGTTGGCGGACTTTGCGCCGAATGACCCCCGACAAGGACCGCGAAGTTTTGCGATTACCAAGGGAGGGAGCGCGTCGGGCTGGACGTTCACGCGCAAAGAAAATGAACAGTGGTTGATCCCGTCGCTAGAACAAGATGAGAAAGCCCCACGCCCCACCGCACTCACGCCGGTAAACTATGTCTCGTACCAGACAGCCAAGCTGGTGTGTGAAGCACTGAATTGTCGTCTGCCCAAGGAACTCGAGTGGCAGGCGGCGGTGAAATCGGAACTGCCAGACGCGAAGTCACCCCCGCCCAATTTGCGCGATGCCACCTGGAGCCAGTACGTAGAGCTGCTCGATGCCAAAAAGGATTTCAACAGCTGGCCCAACAAAGATATCTTCTTCTACGGAAAGGAATCTCCCATGGCTAAACCCAAGGCGGCGAGTACCAGCACTGACGGCTTTCTCTGGTTCGACGACGTTCGGAGCAAGTCCGAGCGCACCTTCTCCCATTTGGTGGGAAATGTCGCAGAGTTTGTGACCGATGCTAACGATCAACCCGGAGTGATCGGCGGCTCCGCGCTTTCGCCCCCGGACATGAAGGTCGATCAGTTTTATAAGGCCTCGGCTTCAGACCGAAAAGGGTACTCGGATGTCGGGTTCCGCCTTGCTTTCAGCGTGGAACATGAGTCGGGTGCCGCACTCGTACAGCGCCTTTTGCTAACCGCTCCTTTGCTGGCCGAAGCCGCCAAAACCAAGGGCCCATGACCCTGTTTTTCCTTCGGAAATAATTTCGTAGATTTTAACCACTCTGTCCGCCCTTCGTTTCGTGACACCTTCTTCCGCTCCAAAGTCATTTGCCGCCTCCGCGTCACTGCTTGCACTTTTGCTTGCGTGCTCCGTGCCGGGCTTCGCGGCCGATCTTCCGCCTGAACTAAATGCGCTGAGGACCAAGGCCGAAGGGGGGAACCCAATTGCGTCTTACAATCTTGGCCTGGCCTATCTACAAGGGCGCGATATCCCGGCGGATTTTCCAGAAGCGTTTGTGTGGCTCTCGCTGGCTCGCGAAAGTGGGAACACGGGCAAGGCGCTCGATTCGTTGATGCGACAAATGTCGGCCTCGCAGTTGGCCGAGGGGCAGCGTCGTCTGGGCGAGCGGCGTGCGGCGCTGGCGAGTGGGGCCGCGGGAAGCACTGGCTCCGCGCCGACGACGACTGCTAGTGATAATTTCGCCCGCCAGCAGGAAGAGCTGCGGGCGGCGTTGGCGGACAATAAGCGGCTGACCGCTGATGTCTCATCGTTACGGGCCGAGGCAGCGCAAGCCAAAGCCTCGCTTGCAGCGAAAGCCCAGGAATTGGAGCAAGCGAAGAGTGAAGCGGCCAAGGCCGAGGCCCAAAAGGACGCCGAACTCATGACCCTACGCGAAAGTTTCGCGCGAGGGCAGACCAAGGCCGCTTCCGAAAATGCTGCTGAAGCATCTGCGCTCAAGGAGCAGCTGAAGAAGAGTCTCTCGGCCCAGGAGCAAGCGTCCGAGAAAGGCCGGCTTCTCGAAGTCGAGCTGGCGAAATTGAAACAGACGGCCGCTTCCGCGGCTGCGGCGGAGAAAAAAGCGGGGACTGAACTCGAATTGGAACGCTCGGCTCGCTTGGCGCTGGAGCAAACATTGGCCGCACAGAAAAAGGTGAGCGACGCCGGTATTCTTTCCGCACGAAATGAAGCCGCCGCCGTGATGGCCCTGCGGCAACAACTCGAAGCGGCCCAAGCCGCTTCGATCAAGGCGGAGACGGCGATGCGCGAACTCAGCACGCAAAAATCGGTGGCGGAGAAATCCCTGGCCACTGCCACGACCGAGCGGGATGTCCTCGCCGTCCGCATGGGGCAGGCGGAAGCTGCGGTTCGCTCAGCCACGGAGGCCGAGGCGCGCATCGCCAGTCTGACAAAGGAACTCGAAGCCGCGCGGCAGTCCGCAGTGCCTGCTTCCGTCGGTTCTGCTTCTCCGGCGCAAGCCGAAGAACTGGCTGGGCTGCGCCAGCGAGTCGCGACACTCGAGTCCGAGCGCTCCGGCCTCCAGGTGCAGTTGGCGTCGGCGCGCATCCCCGTGCCCGCGGCCAGCAATGAAGCGGAAACGGGCAGATTGAAAAAGCAGTTGGCCGACATGGAGAGCAAACTCGCGGCAGCGAGCGAAGAGGTGAACAAACTCCGCGCCGCCGCGGCAGAGGAGGCGGCGAAACCCCGCACCGCGGCGCCCGCTCCGGTGGCGAAAGCGGAGACGGCGATGGCCGATGCTTCGAGAGTTCCACCCGCCGTCACGACCCCGCAGCCCACGCCGCGCACTATCGCCAATGGAGCTTCGGTAACCGAACCTGCGGCCGCACTCGCTCCAGAACCTGCATTTGCAGCGCCCAGCAAATCAGTCGGAGTCGTGTATTTACCGCCGACTCGGCCGAATGCGGCTCGAGCGGCTGAAGCCGCCGCCTCTGCGGCTACGGTGGTTCCGCCGCCAGCTCCGGTTCCGCGTACCCACATCGTGCGCGCCGGTGATACGCTCTCCAGCATCTCTCGCCAGTACTACGGCACGGCCGATCGCTGGGAGGAGATTTACAACGCGAATCGCACCGTCGTGAAAAAGCCCGAGCGCCTGCCCCTGGGCGGAGCGATCAAGATCCCGTGAGGCTCGGGCGTCGTGTAGTGGGCGAAGAGTCTAACGCCGATGGCGCATTGAAGCGGGATGATTCCCCTCAGCTTAGTGCATCGCCGGTTGAAGGCTCGATAGGCCCACGGTGCGACGGGCGTCGGGCCGAGAAAGTCCGCCAGTGAACATTATAAGTATAGTCTACCGCGGCGGCGCAGTCGGCTGGAGCAGCGCGCGACGATGAACGAACCAGAGGTGGGACGCGCTGGCCACAAACACAGTGAAGGCGAGCCAGTCGAGTTCTCCGCGACTCACGTGGTTCGGCGATGGACCTAAGTTGGCCTCATCCGCAACGACCGAAAGCGCAACCAAGGCCTCCGTCGCCTGACGGTGTTGTGCGACCTGCACCCCGGAGAAATCCGCGGTTGATTGGACGTAAAACGAGAGGGCGGTTACCGAGGAGTCGGGCTGTCCGGCACGGACGCGGTGCCAGCCGGGGCGAGACGGCCAAAACGTGGCTTCACCAACGCCCGCGCGATTCGCCGAGCGAGCCAACTGCACGGTCACAGGCGGCGCAACGGGCAAGCTCTCAGTAGTGATTTGCACGTCGCTCGGTCGGGCCACTTCGTCGCCAGACCAACCAAGCTTTACCGGCTCGTTGGGGAAGAGCAGTTCGTTCCCTTCGATGGACCATAGTCCCTGATCGTTGACGCGTGGGCGGGTGGCTTGCGAAAGCAGGTCAGACCAAAAGCTGGCGAAGGTAGCCGCGTGGCCGCCTTGCAGCCAGCGCCAGGTATCAATGACCAGTGTTCGGACGATTTTGCCTCGGCCTCGCGGCAGCGCAGCTGCGACTGTGCGGCCAGAGGTGTCGCGGGCGATCCAAGCGGATAGTGGGAGCGTGGGTAGTTCACCGTCGAGGAGCAAGGCGGGTTCGGCGAATTCCGTACCGTCGGCGAAGCGTAGCCGGGCCGAGCGGGTTTCGGCATCGGGCTCCGGTCGTTTCCCGGCGATGGTCCACGGAGAAAAGAAACCGTCCAAACGTGTGCCCGCAGGTTCACCGGTTACGATCAAACCGAGGCCCTCGAGACGGATGGAGTCCTCGAGGGCTTTCAGTTCCGCCGTTTCGAGTGCGAGCAGGGCGGACTCGGTTGCGACGATGACATCGAACTTTTCGACCGCGGCTCGAGTAATGATCGGAACTTCCGGTGGCGAGTCGGGGGTCGTGGCCGAGCGATAGTGCTCAGCGCTCACTTTGACCCGACTCGTGGCCGCGCCACCGGCAGTGGCGAGCCAGCGATGGAGGCGGGCAGTCTCGGTGTTGGGCGAGGCGGCGAGAAGGAGGACGCGCGGCAGGTTCGGTTTGTCCACGACCACGCCTAGAGTAATCGCTTCCGTGGATGATCCGACTCGCAGTTTCCATTCGCCGCGCCCGGGGATAGTGGTCGGAGCGGAGGTTAGGGAAAACGTGGCCGAACCGTTTGCGTCGGCTTTGAGGAACGTGTCGTCGATCTTTCCGTCCGGACCTTCGAGGTGGAGAGTGTAAGTTTCGGTTTTTGCGAGGCCTTCCATGCGACCTTCGACGCGGAGACTTTGGCCAAGGCTGACGGTCCGTGGCACGCTAAGGTGAGTGAGGGCGGGAGCTTTAAAGGGGTCGATCGGCGCCTGCCACTGGACGTGCAGTCCCTCCAGCGCCCGAGCTTGGGCGCGGTCGACGCCATCACCGACGATGCGTACGCTGCGCAGATTCGGGAATGTCCGCCGTAAAAAAGCAGTGTCTGGTATGGGCACTACATCGGGCGATTGGCCAACGACGCCCCGTAAGGCGACGTGAATTCCAACGTCGTTCGCGTTCACGGGTGCGCCGGCGGTGTGCAAAGTCAGGGACGTGACAGCTTGATAATCACTTTCCGGGGAGCGCCATGCGCTCCAGCCGAGCCAAACGAGCGAGGCGATGGCGAGTACCGTGGCGAATAAGTAGAGCGCGCGCCGCATCAACGGGAATTTTCCAAGGCGTTGAAGTACGGTGCCGCAAGATCGGAAGCGCGTTGTAGCGGGCGCTCGGGGGCGGGCGAGCCGGCCGGCAGGAGCGAGGCGAGGGCGTGTTGCAGTTGGGTTCGCTCCGCCGGCGAAAAGGTGTCGGTGGCCTGCCGCGCCCATAATCCGAGCGCCGCGCTGAAACGCTCGGGTTGCGACTGGGCGGCGGCGGCGAGCTTCCGCCCGACCGTTGCGGTCGTGGCGGGCGAGAGCGAGCCGAGGCGATTTTCCGCGAGCGCGGTCACCCCTTCGCGCAAAGCGGCGAGATCCGCGTCGGGCTGCGGAATGGGCACGGCGCCGGCGGCATTTTTGGGAATGGCATCGAGTTCCCCGCGCAGACGGCGTTCGTTTTCCTTGATGGGCGGCGACTCGAAACCCACGCGGCGCACGTACACGCGGTCGGCCTGCTGCAGTTCCTTGAGGAGTTCGAGGGCGTGATTTTCCGAAGGGAGAGCCCGCTCGGGCTGGGCGGTGCGAAGACTTCCCTCGGCTTCCCACATGGCGGCGAGGACATCGCGCAGGGAGGCCTTGGTCTTCGATTCAAAGAGCGTCGCTGCCTCGGTGCTGTCGTGATTGTGGACGAAGGGCGCGCGAATCTCCTCAAACGTCGCGGGGCGCTCGAGGTTGGTGGGGGTGGTGCTGTGATTGTGGCTCTGCTCCACCACGCGCTCCACCGCTTGCGTGCGGCTCAGCTCGGCGCGCTGCCCGGTGCGGAGCTGCCCTGCTTTTTCCATCCCGCGCGCTTCCGCCGCCGCGCCGCTCGACTCGGGATCGAACTCCTCGCCGAGAAATTGGCCGTAGCGCAGACGCAGCAGCTTCTGGTCGATGCCGATGTCCTCGGAGCGCTGGCGAAAAGTGTCCGCGCTCAGCGACGGCTTTTCCGCGAGGAGCTTTTCTGTATCGATGATCAACTGGCGCTGGCTGCGAAAATACTGCGGGACGAGTCTCACCCCCGCGATGGCTGTGCCGGGATCGGCGACGACCGTATCGGGGCCGCGGAGTGTGATGAAGCGAGTCTCGCTGCGCGTGCGATTGGGCGTGGGTGTTTTGCCGTCCGTCGCGACGACGTGGACATAGAGTTCATCGCCCGGCTCGAGCCCGAGCTGCTTGAGGTCGAGTTCGCGCGTGTACGTCTGCTCTCGCGTGGGATCGACATTCAGTTTGAACGGCTCCTCGCGCTCGCGAAACTTGACACCCTCGCCGGAGCCCTTGGCCACCGTCATGACGAGCCGGGCTTCGACGACGCCATAGTCGTCGCTCGCCTGTAGTTGAATTGTCACTACGGGCCGGGGCGATGGCTCGACCACGATCCGAGCTGTGGAAGGCATTTGCCAAGTGAGGCGCGGTGCCTGGTCGCGAATCACCTTCAGCGTGTGCAACTCCGGCCAAGCTAGGCGGCTCCCATCCGCGCGGGTCGCCGCGAGACGGTAGAGATGCGTGGCCGACAGCGTCGCCTCGGCGACGAATTTACCATCGCCACGGGGCTGCGCGACGAGCGGATCGGTCAACGAGCCTTCGAGGCTCAGACCCGTCACGTCGCCCTGCATGGTCAACTCCCAGCGCACAGTGGAACCCTCGGCGAACTCGCCGTCCAGCGCCTCGATGCGGCGCGCGCTTTCCTTGAGGTAGGCGGGAGGCGTGATGACCAAGAGGGCGCTGCGTAAAGCGGGTGGTGTCGGGGGCGTGGTTCGCGTTGACGACGTGATGCTGGCAGGTGCCGTGGCCGGGGCGTTCGCAGGCTGGCGGCGGGGCCACGCGATGACGCCGAGCAGTGCCAGGGTTACGGCGGCAAAAGCTGCTGACGGACGAGTGAGGCCGCGCAGGGGCGGCTGGCCGAGCCTGGCGCGCGCGGGTTCGGGCACGGCTTCCCACGCGGCGTTGAGGCGGCGCAGTTGCAGGCGTTCCGGGAGGGATAGGCTTTCGGGTTCGCGCAACCACAGCGCGGCGCTTTCCTCGAGCGCGCGGTGCTGGCGGTTGAGGTGCGCCGCTACGCTGGCAGGGGTCGGGCGCGGGGTGCGTCGCCACCGCCATCCGGCGACGCTTCCGGCGACGACGGTCGCTGCTAGAATCGCGAACAGCACAGAAGTGCCGATGAAAGGCAGAGCCGCGATCAGACCGAGCGCGGCAGCCTGAAGCGCGACCCGACCGGCGAGGTGGTTTCGCCAACGAAGAGAGAGGGCTTTGAGTTGCGCGCGGTTCATGCGGCTTGCGGACGGCGTTGAGGAATCAGGCTCCACCAGCGCTCGAGCGCGAAGAGTAGCACCGCTGCGATCCAGCAACTCAGCCGCCAGTCGATGCGGTTCAGTCCGAGGAGAGACGGCGCGGAAGAAGCGCTGCGCGCAAGACTCGGCGTGGCTTGATCGGGGCTAACGAGGGCGGGACCTACCGATGGCGGTGAAAATTGCGAACGCCACCAAGCGGGAAATGCCGTCGATGTGGTCCAGTCGCTCCAATCCGGGTGAAAGCGCAGGGCGAACTGCCACCGCTGGCCTTGACCCGACCGAATCTGCGTGAGCAGCGGCTCGCCCGCGCTATCGAGCAGCAGGGAGGCGCCGGGGCCGGCGGGCGTGCGCTGGCGAAGGTGAAGCCCGGTAGCGCCCGCGTCGAAGACTCTCGTGACCGGCGTGGCGCGGGCATCCACGGCGTCGACGACGAGGGTTGCGCCCTGACGGATTCGCTCCTGTAGTGCGTCGGGCAGTGGCTCGCCGCCGAGTTGGAAAATCCAGGCGGGGGTCGCGGTTTCGAAACGCGCGCCGAGGGCGGTCAGCATCGCGCGCACGTATCGTGCGTCGTCTTGACGATTGGGTCCTGCAACCACTGCGACGGTTAATGGGGCGGGGTCCCGGGGTGTGGTGATCGGCGCTGGTGGGGAAAACGGGGTCGCATGCCATTTTACTTCCACGCGATCCAAGGTGGGGCGCGTCCCGCGAAAATAGGTGGTGAGCGGCGGACCGAACACATGAATGATCGAGCCAGCGGGTAACCGCAGATCGGCCTCGCGCAAAAGCGACCATACGTCGGGCGAGGCGGGCGATGAGGCAATTGGCGAAAGCGAGTCAGGTCTTTTGGCGAGCGGGAAACCGGGGGCTAAGTCGCGGGCTTCGAATCCTTCGGCCGCAAGGCGGTCCCATTCGGCGAGCGTGGCGGCTTCGAGAAGTGCGTCGGGCAGGCGCAGCAGCCAGCGGGACGGTGGACGCTGCCAGTACAGCCCGGCGAGGAGGAAGGCGAGCGCGGCGAGGAGGGCGCAGCGAACAGCGAGCAGGCGGAGTTCGTGCCAGCGCACGGAGCGGACGGATCGCCGCTCGGCGTGCAAGAATTTTAGGCTGCCGAGGCGCACGACTTGGCGCGGGCGGCGGACCAAGTGAATCAGCAGCGGAGCCGCGAGGGCGCCGAGGGCGAGCAGACCGAGAGGGGCGGCAAGCTGCAGCATGGGTTTCCCCTCTAGCGCCGATTGCGGCGCAAGAGATACGCGCGCAAGCCGCGCTCCAGCGATTCATCTGCGACTAGCGGGAGGTAGTCGAAATGGTGGCCCGTCCACTCGCGTTTCCATGCTGTCTGTTCTTTCGCCTGCGCGGCGAGGTAGGCGGCGCGAACCGCGCCAGCATCCGTTTCAACCACACGGCCCGTTTCCCACTCTTCGAAACGCACGGGGCCGTGGAAAGGAAAGGTGACCTCGTCCGAAGAGAGGAGGTGAATCAAGACGACCTCGTGCTGGCGCGCGCGCAGAGGGAGAAGAGAAGCGCGGATCTCGTCACCGTGCGCGTGGCCGTCGGTGATCACCACCGTGAGGTGCGTCGTGGTGCCGGGCGGGGCGGGGCGGGCGTCGAGACCGGAGCGCCGCAGGTCTTGCGTGAGTTGCTGCGGATCGCGCGGCCAGCGACCGGTGGGCTCGGCGGCGGCGAGGGAGCGGACAATTTTGGCGAAGGGTTGGCGCTCCTGCGCGGTGCGCACGGAGGTCACAGCTTCGTCGCTCACGAGGTGGAGCGAGATGGCATCGCCTTGGGTCTCGGCGAGCAGAGCAAAGGCGGCGGCCAAGGCGCGGGCGCGATCAAACTTCGTCTCCGCTTCGGCGGCGGTGTCGCGCTGTTGCATCGAGGCGGTGGCATCGAGGATCAGGCTCAGCGAGGCGCGGGTATCGATCTCGCCCTCGCGCAGGTAGTAGCGGTCCGTGCGCGAAAATAGTTTCCAATCGATATGGCGCGGCTCGTCGCCCGCTTGATACGGGCGGTACTGGCTGAACTCGCGCGAGAGTCCCGAGCGGCGGCTGGCGTGCACGCCCGCGACGGCACCGGCGACGAGCCGCCGCGCCGTTAGCGTCAGGCGCTGGGTCGCGGCGAGGAGATGCGGGTCGACGACGGACGGATGGGCGAGGGCGGGCAAGGGCAGGGGAGCGCCGCGTTATTTCAGCGGGCTGGTGGGCGGCGGAAGAGCGGCCAGCAGTTCTTTCACGACTTGGTCGCGCGTCACATTCTCCGCGTCGGCCTCGAACGTGAGCAAGATGCGGTGGCGCAGCACGGGGGCGGCGAGGGCGTGGATGTCTTCGAGGGTGACGGCGAAGCGGCCGGAGAGCAGCGCGCGGGCCTTGGCGGCGAGTACGAGGGACTGACCGGCGCGCGGGCCGGCGCCCCAGCGTATCCATTTTCCGGTGACAGCCTGCGTGCGGTCGCGCGTGCTGCGGACGAGCCGAGTGATGTACATCATCAGCTCGTCGCTGACGAAGACTCCGCGCGCGAGCTTTTGCAGTTGGAGCAGCTCGGCTGCCGTCATCACCGGTTGTAGTGCCGCCGACGGCGTACCGGTGGTGCGCTGCAGCATCGTGAGCTCATCGGCCTCGGTCGGGTATGCGATCGTGAGATAAAGGAGGAAGCGGTCGAGCTGCGCCTCCGGAAGGGGATAGGTGCCGGATTGCTCAATGGGATTTTGCGTGGCAAGGACGAAGAATGGGCGCTCCAGCTCGTATGTCTTACCTCCGTAGGTCACGGAGCTTTCCTGCATGGCTTCGAGCAGGGCGGCCTGGGTCTTGGGCGGGGTGCGGTTGATCTCGTCGGCGAGGATGAGCTGGCCGAAGATCGGCCCGCGATTGAATTGGAAGAAGCGGCGGCCCGTGGCGTGGTCCTCCTCCAGCACCTCCGTACCGATGATGTCGGACGGCATCAGATCGGGTGTGAACTGGATGCGGTGAAACGTGAGTTGGACGGCCTGCGCGAGCGAGCGGATGAGAAGGGTCTTGCCGAGGCCGGGCAGACCTTCGAGAAGGCAGTGACCGCCGGCGATAAACGCGGTGAGCAACTCCTCCACGACGGCCTGCTGGCCGATGATGGCCTTGGCCAGCTCGGCGCGCAGGCGAGGCAGGCGGGCGAGGAGAGCGGAGACTTCGGCTTCGGTCGGGTCAGGCGGCATTGAAGGAAAGGGAGATGAGACGTTAACCATGAAACGCACCAAACGCGCGTAAAATTCGGTGATATTAATCTTAGTGAATCACGTTCGTCCGTGCGCCGCGGGCGTCGACGAGCGACGCCCCTACACCGGCAATTATCGTCTCATTCTAATTCGTAGTTGGGATGTAGTGCTTAGGTGGTGAGGGCGTAGTTGATGATATTTACGCCGAATTTCGTGTTGTCCTCGGCGAGGAAGCGCTTGTTGCGAAAGTCGTAGTCCCATTCGCAGCCGTAGTCTTTGTTGCTGTAGAGCACGCCGATGCGGCCATCGATCTCGATGGCCTTGAGGTAGTCGTGCACGAGGTCGTCGCCCCAGCCGTTGAGCTCGAATGACGTGGTGGGCGGGCCGTCGAACTTGAAGAACGCACGGTAGAGCGGGTGGGTGTTGGGAATCTTAACCAGCGCGGCGGGGCCGAAGATCGCGGCCATCTGCGCCTCGAAGGATTTGGCGAAGAGGCCGTCGATGTCGTGGTTGCAGTCATCGACGAACACAAAGCCCCCACGGCGCACGTAAGCCTCGAAGTTGGCGCGCTCGCGCTCGGAGAACTGTACGAGCTTGTGCCCGCTCAGGTAGCAGAAGACGGCGTCGAAAATCGCCGGGCTCGCGAGCGAGACGGTGGCCTCGCGCGGATCGACTTGGATCGTGGTGTAGGCGACGAGGGAATCGATCAAGTTGGACGGCATGCGGGCGTCCACGAGATCCCAGTCGCCGGAGTCGTACTGCAGCCGGGAGAAAACGAAATCAGCGCGACTCATCGTCTCGGATTTTTGTCACAGAGAACACGGAGAGGCACAGAGGCTCACAGAGCGCAGAAGTCCTTTCTTCCACGAGAGATGAAGCGTGCATGCCTTTCTCGTAGCTTCTGTGCCTCTTCGATGAAACTCTGTGACAATACAAGGGGCCGATCAGACGGCGTCCGACAGGCTCGAGAACGTGAAGTCGCGGACGACCATCGGAGGAACGAGGCTCGCGTTGGTACGCTGCGGGCGGCCGAGGGTCTCGAGGTTGTTCAACATGATGACGGGGCTCTCGTTGAAGCGGAAGTTTTTCACGGCGTACTTCACCTCGCCGTTTTCGATGTAGAACGTGCCGTCGCGCGTGAGGCCGGTGTAGAGGAGCGTCTGCGGATCGACGGGGCGGATATACCACATGCGGGTGACGAGGATGCCGCGCTTCACGCTCTTGATGAGTTCGTCGAGGCTGGCGCTGCCGCCCGCCATGATGATGCCGGACTGAGATTCAAATGCACCGATGCCGCCGCCGATCGCGCTCACGCCGCCACCGATGCCACGGCGACCGCCACCGAGGCCGGGCGTGCCGCCATCGGTGAGGCCCTTTTTGCGCGCCCAGAATTGGGAGTAGGCGAGATTGCTCACGACCCCGTTCTTGATCCAGTCGACCGCCTTGTACGCGCGGCCATCGCCGGACCACGCATCGCCGGGGACCTGCGCGTTCATCGGATCGGAGGAGATCGTGACGCGCTCATCCATGATTTTTTCACCGAGACGGCTGCCGCCGCCAGGCTTGCTGAGGAAGCTGCGACCCTCGTCGGTGCTGCGCGCATTCATCGCGCTGATCATGTGGCCGATCAGATCGACCGAGGCGGCGGGCTCGAGCACGACGGTGTATTTGCCCGGCTCAATGGCGCGAGCCTCGCGGGAGAGCGCAGCCTTTTTGGCGCCAAAGGCCGTGACCGCGCCCGTGTCGAGCAGGCCAGCGTCGTTGAAGTCGGCCACGCCATACCCGGAGCCCATGCCGTCGGGCGTGCGCGTGGTGACGGAAAAGTTGATGCCCGAGAGGCGCTGATAACCCTTCAGGCCCTTCGAGTTGCCGATGGCGAGGGCGCGCGAGCCCTGTGCGAGGAAGCCGGCGCCGACGACTCCCTGATCTTTGCAGACCTTGATGCTGGCGGCCGTGAGATCGGCGCGTTTATCGGCGGTCATGTCGGCCGTGGCTGCGACGTAGCCATTGGGTGAAAGATATTTTTGCGGGCCGAGTAGTTCGACGTGCTCCGGATTTTCCGGGGCGAGCTTGGCCAGCTCCTCAGCGCGGCGGACTGCTTTTTCCAGTGAGGTATCGTCGAACTCGTTGATCTGGGTCGAGCCTGACTTGCGGCCGAAACTGGAGCGCACCTGCAGGCGCAGCGTGCTGGCGCCGCCGCTCGTCGAGACGGTGTTGCGGGCGAAGCGGACATTGCCCTCGCGGGTACCCTCGAGTTCGACCTGGCACTCATCGGCCTTGGAGTAGGAGAGGACCTTCTGGATGATGGCGTGGGCCTCGGATTCGGTGGGAAGAGACATGGCGGAAAGAGATTTTGAAACAGTGGGAGGTGGGCAGGACTCTTTCTCTTTATTCTTAATCTTTATCTTTCTCTGGATCGGAAGGCTCGTCGGGCGAACCGCTGACGAAAGAGAAAGATAAAGAGAAAAGAGAAAGATTGGGTGGTCAGATCTTACGCGCGGTGTTGATCACGTTGACCTTGTTGAAGCGCGGCGTGGAGGAGCCGTGGGACACGGCGCTGATTTGGCCGGGCTGGCCCTTGCCATCGTTGAAGGCGCCGCCGAGCGCGTAGTCGCGCTCGTCGCAAATCGCGACGCACGAATTCCAGAACTCCTGGGTATTGGACTGGTAGGCGACGTCGCGGAGCATGCCGGCGATTTCGCCGTTCTTGATCTCGTAGAAGAGTTGGCCGCCGAATTGGAAATTGTAGCGCTGCTGGTCGATGGAGAAGGAACCGTCGCCGATGATGTAGATGCCGCGCTCGACGCCCTTGATCATTTCGGCGGGGGTGAGCGGAGTCTTGCCGGGGCGGAGCGAGACATTGGGCATGCGCTGGAATTGCACGTCGGCCCAATTTTGCGAGTAGCTGCAGCCATCGCTTTCCTTCTGGCCGAGAATATGAGCTTGGTCGCGGGTCTTTTGGTAACCGACGAGGATGCCGTCCTTGATGAGGTCCCACTCCTTGGTCGGCACGCCTTCGTCGTCGTAGCCGACGGCGCCGAGGGAGCCGGGCTGCTTCTTATCGGCGACGATGTTTACGAGCGGGCTGCCGTAGTTGAATTTTTTGCTCTCCCACTTATCGAGCGTCGCGAAGGACGTGCCGGCGTAATTGGCCTCGTAGCCCAGTACGCGGTCGAGTTCCGTGGCGTGACCGACGGACTCGTGAATCGTGAGCCAGAGGTGAGAAGGATCGAGCACGAGATCGTACTGGCCGGCGACGACGGATTTGGCGGTGAGCTTTTCCTTCGCCTGCTCGGCGGAGGCGATGGCGTCTTCGATCATATCGTAGGACGTGGTGTAACGCGTGGTGACGCCCGTGCGCTTGCCGGAGGCGTCGCCATCGAGGTACTCGTAGCCGCGACCACAGGGGGCGCTAATAGAGCGGCGCGTCTGAAAGCGCCCGGTCTTGGAATCGACCGCCGTCACGAGGAAATTGGGGAAAATGCGATGCACATCCTGGTCGATGTAGGAGCCGTCGGTGCTCGCGAAGTACTTCTGCTCGTTGACCTGCAAGAGCTGCGAATTGACGAAATTCGCGCCGGCCTTCATCGCGGCGGCATTGGTGGCGAGGAGGCGGTCGACCTTGTCGGCGAGCGGGACTTCGAAGGCGTTCTTCTTGATCGGTGTGCGCCAAGTGACTTCGCCGACGCCTTTTTGCGGGGCGAGCCGGACGGGCTCAGTCTGGAGGCGGGCATTGGCCTTGGCGATGGCGACGGCTTCGGTGGCGGCGCGGGAGATGGACTCGACCGAAAGCTGATCGGTGGCCATGAAGCCCCACGCGCCATTGACGATCACACGCACGCCGGCGCCGTAACTCTCGTTGCTGGCAACATTCTCGACGCGGTTTTCGCGGGTGCTGACGACTTGGTTGAGATAACGACCGATGCGGACATCGGCGTAGCTCGCGCCGAGTTTGGTCGCGGTGTTGAGCGCGGCGTCGGCGAGCGCCTTTTTCTTGGCGACGGCGATGGGCTCCTTGGTCGCGAGATCGGAAGCGGCGCGCGTCCACGAAGGGAGGAGGAGCGTGCTGGTGACGAGACCGGAGGTTTGGAGAAAGTGGCGGCGATTCATGGCGGGAAATAAAATTACGAATTACGAATGACGAAATACGAAGGTAGCAGCGAGCGGCGGGAGGGATGAGTTTCGGAATCGATCTTGGTCACAGAGATCACGGAGGAGGCACAGAGGTCACTGAGCAAGGCAGCACGGACTTTGGGTTTTGATTTTTCGTGGGCCAATGTGCTGGGGGGAGGGTCGATTTGGTCGGTGAGATAATCAGACCGCGTCCGAGAGGCTGGAGAAGGTGAAGTCGCGGATGACCATGGGTGGGATGAGGCTGGTGTTGACCCGCTGGGGGCGACCGAGGGCCTCGAGGTTGTTGAGCATGATCACAGGACTCTCGTTGAAGCGAAAGTTTTTCACCGGGTACTTGATCTCGCCGTTCTCGATGAAGAAAGTGCCGTCGCGCGTGAGGCCCGTGTAGAGCAGAGTCTGCGGATCGACGGCGCGGATGTACCACAGGCGCGTCACGAGCACACCGCGCTTCACGGACTTGATGAGCTCATCGAGGCTCGCATTAGTGCCGGCCATGATCGTGCCCTGCGAGCCGTCGAAGACGCCCACGCGGTCATCGCCGATGTCGCCGGCGCGCGGGGGCGGCGGGGCCTTGCCCTCGACGCCTTTCTTTCGGGCCCAGTAGCGAGTGTAGGAGAGGTTCTGTACGACGCCGTCCTTGATCCAATCGACGCGCTTTTGCGCGCGGCCATCACCGGACCACTTCACGCCGGGGAGCTCGGGATTGGTCGGGTCGGTGGAAATTTGCACGCGCTCATCGACGATCTTTTCACCGAGGCGGGACGCGCCGCCGGGGCGACTGAGGAAGCTGCGACCCTCGTCGGTCAGGCGGGCGTTCATCGAGCCGGTCATCAGGTTGACGAGGCTGGAGGCCGCGCTGGCCTCGAGGAGCACGGTGTACTTGCCGGGCTCGATGGCGCGGGCTTCGCGGGATTGGACGGCCTTACGCGCGGCGTATTGCGTGACGGCGGTGGCATCGAGCTTCGAGGCATCGTGGAAGTCGGCGCTGCCGTAGCCGGAGCCCGTGCCATCGGCGGTGCGGGTCGTAATGGAAAAGTTGATACCGGTGCCGCGCTGGTAGCCGAAGAGGCCCTTGCTGTTGGCGATGGCGGCAAAGGTGGCGTTGTCGGCGAGGAAACCGGCGGCGGTGAGATTTTGCTCCTTGCACACGCCGATGCTGGCGGCGGCGGCTTTGACGCGATCCTCCTGCGTGAGCTTGGCGGTGGCGTCGATGAAAGACGCGGGCTCGGCGTAAGTCTGCGGGCCGACAAACTCGATGAATTCAGGATTTTCGGGGGCAAGGCGCGCGAGCTCCTCGGCCTGGCGAACGACCTTAGCGAGCGAGGCGTCGTCAAACTCGTTGATCGAAGACGAGCCGGTCTTTGTGCCGACGGTGCATTGCACGTTGAGGCTGAGGACATCGGCACCGCCGCTGGTGGAGACGGTGTTGCGAGCGAAGCGGAGATTGCCGCGACGACCGCCGCTCAGGTTTACCTGGCAGGAGTCGGCCTTGGAAAAGCCCAAGGTCTTTTGGAGAATGGTGCGGGCTTCGGATTCGGAGAGGAGCACGGGAGGAAGGTGTTGGAAAGCGAGGTGATTGGCTGGTTCTTTCTCTTTCCTCTTTATCTTTCTCTTTCGTCAGCGGTTGGGTCGAACGCCTCGATCCGGAGAAAGAGAAAGATAAGGAGGAAAGAGAACGATTGGCGGAGGGCGGTCAGATCTTTCGCGCGGTGTTGAGGACGTTTACTTTGTTGAAGCGCGTGGTGGAGCTGCCGTGGGAGACGGCGCTGGCTTGGCTGGGTTGGCCCTTACCGTCGGAGAAGGTGCCGAAGTGGACGAAGTCGCGCTCGTCGCAGATCGCGGCGCAGGAATTCCAGAACTCCTGGGTGTTGGACTGATAGGCGACGTCGCGGAGCATGCCGGTGATTTCGCCGTTTTTGATCTCGTAGAAAAGCTGGCCGCCGAACTGGAAATTGTAGCGCTGCTGGTCGATCGAGTACGAGCCGCGGCCGATGATGTAGATGCCGCGCTCCACGCCCTTGATCATCTCGGCGGGCGTGAGGGGGGCCTTGCCGGGCATAAGCGACACGTTGGGCATGCGCTGAAATTGGACTTGCGCCCAGCTCTCCGCGTAGCTGCAACCATCGCCCGCCTTTTGCCCGACGATGTGGGCTTGGTCGCGAGTCTTTTGGTAGTCGACGAGGATGCCGTCCTTGATGAGGGGCCAGCTCTTGCCGGGGACGCCCTCGTCATCGTAGCCCACGGCGCCGAGGCTGCCGGGCGCGGTGCGATCGGCGGTGAAATTCACGATGGGACTGCCGTAGTTGAATTTCTTCGTCTCCCATTTATCGAGCGTCGCAAACGACGTGCCGGCGAAATTGGCCTCGTAGCCCAGTACGCGGTCGAGTTCGGTGGCGTGGCCGACCGACTCGTGGATCGTGAGGCCGAGATGCGTGGGATCGAGGACGAGATCGTACTGGCCGGCGGTCACGGCCTTGGCGGAGTGTTTTTCCTTGGCCTGCTCGGCGGCCATCTTGGCGTCCTCGATCAGATCGTAGGCCTCGAAGTAGCGCGGCGTGATGCCCGGGCGTTTGCCCGCGGGATCTCCCGAGAGATATTCGTAGCCGAGCCCGCGCGGGGCGCTCAGGGCATTGCGCGTCTGGAAACGGCCCGTCTTCGCATCGGTAACGGTGACGGTAAACGTCGGCCAGATGCGGTGGATATCCTGATCGATGTACGAGCCCTCGCTGCTGGCGAAGTACTTCTGCTCGTTGATTTGGAAAAGCTGGGAATTGATGAAGCTTGCGCCCTGGTCGAGGGCGGCGCGATTACCGGCGAGGAGGTGCTCGACCTTTTCGGCGAGGGGGACCTCGAAGGCGTTACGCTTGATCGGCGAGCGCCACGTGACCTCGCCAAAGCCCTTCTGGGGCGCGAGTACGACGGGCTCGGTCTGGAGGCGGGCATTGGCCCGGGCGATGGCGACGGCTTCCTTGGCGGCGCGGGCGAGTGAATCGACCGTCAACTGATCGATGGCCATGAAGCCCCACGCGCCATCGGCGAGCACGCGGATGCCGGCGCCGTAGCTCTCATCGCTGGAGACATTTTCTACGCGGGTCTCGCGCGTGCTAATCGCCTGATTGAGATAGCGTCCGATGCGGACATCGACGTAGGTCGCGCCGGCCTTGGTCGCGGCGTTGAGGGCGGCATCGGCGAGCTTGCGCTTGGTGGCGGGGGAAATCGGATCGGCGGCGGCGAGCTTGTCGGCCGCGCGCGACCACGAGGGGAGGATCAGCAGGCTGGAAGCGACTCCGGCTGAGCGAATAAAGTCACGACGTTTCATCAGCGGAGCGGTGCGGTCTGGTAAGGGTTTAGGATCTCGGAAAGACGCGACGCCAAGAAGCGGCGAAGGGACGAGAAAGGCCGCAGCTTCTGTGCCACGGCCTTCGTTTGGTCGTCAACTCCCGAGAGATGGAAACCGGTTCAGGGAAGCGCGCGAAGTGGCGCGTCCGCTGACCGCGCGCTTGTTACGCTGGCACGCGGAGAACGGCGCCTTCGGCGGCGCTGGAGACCATCGCCGCGTAGCGACCGAGGTAGCCGCGCGGCGTGGCTTTGGGGCGATAGGTCCAGCGGGAACGGCGCGCGGCGAGCGTAGGCTCGTCGACGAGGAGCGTGAGGCGGCGGCCGGGGAGATCGATGTCGATGAGGTCGCCGGGCTCGATGAGCGCGATGGGGCCACCGGCCGCAGCCTCCGGCGAGATGTGGCCGATGGCGCCGCCGCGCGTGGCGCCGGAGAAACGGCCATCGGTGAGCAGGGCGACGGAGTCGCCGAGGCCGCGGCCCGCTAGCGCGGAGGTGGGGCCGAGCATTTCCTGCATACCGGGGCCGCCGCGCGGGCCTTCGTAACGGATGACCACCACGTCGCCGGCGCGCACTTTTCCGACGAGGATGCCGATGCGGGCCGATTCCTCCGATTCGAAAATCACGGCGGGGCCGCGAAACGTCATCATCGAGGGGGCCACGGCGCCGATCTTCACCACGGCACCGCCGGGCGCGAGGTTGCCAAAGAGCACGGCGAGCCCGCCGCGCGGCGAGTGCGCGCGGTCGAGCGGGCGGATGACCTCGGTGTCGCGGATCTCCGCGTGAGCAATCGTCTCGCCAAGCGTGCGGCCGGAGACGGTTTTCGTGTCGAGGTGGAGCAAGCCGGGGCGGGTGCTGAGCGTGCGCAAGATCGCGGAGATGCCACCGGCGCGGTCGATGTCCTCCATGTGATGCGGGCCGGACGGCGCGACTTTGCAGAGGAGCGGCACGCGCTCGGCGATGGCATTAATGTCGCCGAGAACGAAAGGCACGCCGGCCTCCTGCGCGATCGCGAGCGAGTGCAAAATGGTGTTGGACGAGCCACCCATCGCCATGTCGAGCGTAAGGGCATTTTCGAACGCGGCGCGCGTGAGGATATCCGAAGGCTTCGTGCCCGCGCGAACGAGGGCGACGATGGCGCGACCCGCTTCCTCGAACAGCACGTCGCGCTGCGGATCGGTGGCGAGGATCGAGCCATTGCCGGGGAGGGCGAGCCCGAGGGCCTCGCAGAGACAGTTCATCGAATTGGCGGTGAACATGCCGGAACACGAACCGCAGGTCGGGCAGGCGTTGCGCTCGATGCTATCGAGTTCGCTTTCGGTGATCGCTTGTTTCGACAGTTGCCCCACGGCTTCGAAGACGGAGGAGAGATCGAGCGCCTTGCCGGTGGTGGGATTGCGCCCCGCCGCCATGGGGCCGCCGGAGACGAAGACGGCGGGGATATTTACGCGGGCAGCGGCCATCATCATGCCGGGAACGATTTTATCGCAGTTAGGAATGCAGACCACGCCGTCGAAGCAGTGGGCGCGCAGCATCGTCTCGATGGAGTCGGCGATGATCTCGCGCGAGGCGAGGGAGTATTTCATGCCCTCGTGGCCCATCGCGATGCCATCGTCGACGCCGATGGTGTTGAACTCGAACGGCACGCCACCGGCGGCACGGATCGCGGCGCGGACCTTGCGGCCCACGACATCGAGGTGCGCGTGGCCCGGGATGATTTGCACGAAGGAATTGGCGACGGCGATGAAGGGCTTGTCCCAATCGGCGTCGGACTGAATCGCGCCGGTGGCGCGGAGGAGACTGCGGTGAGGGGCGCGGAGACTGCCGCGCTTGATGGTGTCGCTGAGGGCCATAACCCATAATAACTCTAATAGTCTCATAACAGAACTACCGTTTTTGGTTAGTTATGATACTATTTCGGTATGTATTATTCTTTGCGCGAATTGGAGTGCTTCACAGCGGTGGCGGAGGAACTGTCGTTTACGCGAGCGGCGGCGAAGCTGCACCTGGCCCAGCCGCCGCTCTCGCGGCACGTGCGTGCGCTGGAGGAGAAACTGGGCACACCGCTCTTCGATCGGGGCGCCCGCCGGGTGTCGCTGACCGCAGCGGGCGCGCTTTTTTATGAGGAGACGCGCACGATCCTACCGCAATTGCGCCGGGCCGGGGAGACGACGCGACGCTTTGCCTCGGGGCAGACGCAGCGGCTGCGCCTCGGTTTTGTGAGCGCGGTACTTGGGCCGGAGCTGACGGGTGTGCTGCGGCGCTTCCGCCAGCGGCATCCGGCGGTGCAACTCATCGTGCAGGACGGGCTCCCCACGGAGTTGCTGGCGAGTGTGGCGCGCGGGACGCTGGACGGAGCCTTTGTAGGTCTGCGGCCCCGGGAGAGGACGCCGGGGGTGGCTTACCAGAATTGGGTGACCGAACCGCTGGCGGCCTTTGTTCCGTTGGGCCATCGCTTGGCCGCGAAACGCGACATCGCGCTCGCGGAACTGGCGGGCGAACCGCTCGTGGCGGTGGCGAATGAAGCGGCGCCCGCCTTTGCGACATTCGTGCGGACGTGCTGTGCGGAGGCGGGGTTTCGGCCGAGGATCGTGGTCGAATCGACGCGCGCGCAGGCCGTCGCGGTGATGGTGGCGGCGGGGAGTGGGATTGCTCTGCTGCCTGCCTCGCTCGCGCGTGTCGTGGGGCAGGCAGCGGTGGTCGTCCCGCTAAAAAAAGCGCCGATGCTCACCCATGTGTTTGCGCAGAATAGCGGCGGCAAGTCTGAGACGTTGAAACTGTTTCTGGACGTCATCGGCGGAGACGAAAAGGAGCGGTGAGCAGCATGCTTGGATCACCTCGCCCGTTTAGGTTGGGCGGTCGGGTAGTTTGCAACCTGCGTGCAGACAAGCCCCTCATGTGGGACTGCCTTGCAAATCAGGGCCTGAAATTCATCTCGCTACCACTAGCCGCCGTTATTGGAGCTACTAACCGCAGCAGGGTGACGTTCCGGTCTTGGGGCGGCACTCGTGGTGCTTCATTTTCTCCGGCTTCGATTCCGCTATGCCTCGTCCTACACGTTCGCTGGGTGTCCTGATCTGTGCGCTGTTCGGCGCGGCGCTGGTTCGCGCCCAAGAGGTGAAGCCGCAAGCGGCCGACCTCGTCATCACGCATGCGTATGTGGTGACGATGAATGCGAAGAAAGAGCTCATCGAGGACGGCGCGGTGGTGATCCGTGATTCGCGCATTATTGCGGTCGGCCCGGCGGCGATCGCGGCGCAGTACACGGCAAAACGCACGCTCGATGCCAAGGGCGACATCGTGATGCCGGGGATGATCAACACCCACACGCATGCGCCGATGACAGTGTTTCGCGGGCTGGGCGACGACGTGCCCGACCGGTTGCGGCGGTTTATTTTCCCGTTGGAGAAAAACCTGATGAATCGGGAGTTCGTCCACTGGGGCGGGCTGCACGGCATCGTCGAGATGATCGAGGGCGGCGTCACCACGATGGTGAACGGCTACTACTTTGAGGAAGACTTTGCCGCTGCCGCGAAGAAGGCGGGCATGCGCGGGGTGCTGGGGCAGACGGTGATCAACTTCCCCGCGCCCGATGCGCCCGAGCCGTATGGCGGCCTCGCGCTCGCGAAGAAATTTGCCGCCGACTACAAAGGCGACCCGCTCATCACTCCCGCCATCGCGCCGCATGCGCCGTACACGCTCGACGCCGAGCACCTGCGCCAGATCGCCAAGGAGGCCGAGGCCCTCGATGTGCCCGTGCTCATCCACCTCGCGGAGATGACCGAGGAGATGACGAGCCTGAAGAAGGATTACAACATGACGCCGGTGGAGTTTCTGAACTCCGTGGGGCTCCTCAACCGCAGGCTCGTCGCGGCGCATTGCATCTTCGTCACCGATTCGGATATCGCACTGTTGAAGTCGCACGATGTGGGAGTGGCGCACAACATGGTCGCCAACATCAAGTCCGCCAAGGGCGTCGCGCCGGCGCTGAAGATGTTCAACGAGGGCTTGCGCGTCGGCCTCGGCACCGATGGCCCGATGAGCGGCAACACCCTCGATCTCATTGGCCAACTCGGCTACGTGGCGAAGCTCCACAAGCTCGATAACAAGGACCGCAATGTGATGCCGGCGATCAATGTCGTCGAGATGGCGACCATGGGCGGCGCCCGAGCGATCCACCGCGAAGCCGATCTAGGTTCGCTCGAGGCGGGCAAGCTCGCCGATGTCATCGTGATCGACCACGAGAGCACTAATATGGTGCCGCTTTTCGACGTGTACTCCGCGCTCGTCTACGCCGCGAGCCCCAAGGACGTGCGCACCACGATCATCCACGGTCGCATCGTGATGGAGGATCGCAAAGTGCTCACCATCGACACCGCCGAAGTGAAGGCCCACATGCGCGACATCACCGCCCGCATCAACGCGGCCTTCGCCGCGGGCTTGAAGTAAACCGGGCCGGCTTCGCGACGAATCAGGCCACCCAATTTCCAGCGAGTTTAGTTAGACTACCACATGACCATGCACCCGAAAACCAACCACGCCCTCCTGGCGATGATCGCTGCGCTGCCCGCGCTCGCCGTCGCCCAAACTCCTCCCGCCGCCGAGACGGTGAAGCTCGAAGCCTTCACCGTGACCGGCTCCAATCTCCGCGCCGGCGAATCTGTCGGCGGGGCCAATCTCCGCGTCGTCACCGCGGCGGAGATCGACCAGGCCGGCACCGGCAATCTCTACACGTTCATGAAGAAAATCCCGGAGGCCGGCGCGAACGGCTTCGGTGAGAATCGCGTGAACACCTCCTCGCCCGGCACCGCCTCGGTGTCGCTGCGCGGCCTCAATGCGAACTCCACGCTCGTGCTGCTCAATGGCCGCCGCGTCACGCTCGCGCCGTTTGCGCAGGGCGGCAGCGCCGCTTCGCTCGGCACCATCCAATTTGTCGATCTCAACATGATCCCGATCGACGCCATCGCGCGCGTCGAAGTGCTCAAGGACGGCGCGTCCGCCGTTTACGGCGCCGATGCCGTGGGCGGCGTGGTTAACTTCATCTTGAAGGACAATGTGCAGGGCACGACGCTGAACGCCTTCTACGGCGATTTCCCCGGCGGCATCCAGGCCAACACCGTCAAGAGCAGCGTTTACACCGGCGTGACCAAGGGACCGCTGAAGGTCTTCGCCCTCGCGAATTACATGCACCAGGCAAAGATCCAGTACGGCGAGCTTTCGCCGAAGCTGCTCTTCCTCTCGAACGGCTCGAATCCCGGCACGTTTGTCGCCCCGGTCGGCGCGACCAACCCGATCACCGGCGCCGTGATCCCCGCCGGCACCGCTGCGGCGGCGCGCACGTTTACCGTCGATTCCAATGGCACCACGACCTATCCGGCGACGTTCAACACGACGCTCGCGACGGCCACCCAGAACCGGTACAACAGCAACGAGGCGCTCACGCCCCAGCCGCGCGTCACGCGCTACGGCGCCCTCGCGACCGCGAGCTATGAGCTCGCGCCCACGATGACGGCCTACGCCGAGGTGAACTACCAGAAGAACGAGAACCTCGAGTATCTCTCCCCGAGCCCGATCACGAATCTCAATTTCGTGACACTGCCCGCGAATGCCGCGTACAATCCCTTCGGCGTCGCGGTCGTCAATGACCCGACCGTGGGTGCAACGCTCGTCTACCGCTTCACCGAGGCCGGTCCGCGCGTGACGAAGACCACGAATGAATTCAAGCGCCTCGTCGGCGGCGTGAAGGGCAAGATCTTCACCACGTGGGCGTGGGATGTCTCCGCTCTTTATAATCGTTCGACCGCGCACAACGACCTGCCCTCGGGCTGGCTGTCGCAGGCGGCAGTCAATGCCGCGCTCGCCGACACGAACAAAGCCACGGCGCTGAACCTCTTCACCAACGGTACCAAGGTGACTAACAATCCCGCGACCATCGCGAAGCTCGCGACGACGGGCACCCGCGATGCGTTCACCGAGTTGAGTTCGGTCGATGCCAAGGCCACGGGCTCCGTTTACACGCTGGCCTCGGGCGACATCAATCTCGCCTCCGGCGTCGAGTGGCGTGAAGAGCGCTTCCGCGATCACCGTACGCAGGACCAGCTCCTCAATCAATCCACGCCGGTCCCGCAGTCGAAGGGCACCCGCCGCGTGCGCTCGGCCTACGCCGAATTTAGCCTGCCGATCACGGCGCCCGCCCAGAAGATCCCCGGCCTCGCCACGCTGGAATTCAACGCGGCCGGTCGCGCTGAGCACTACAGCGATGCCGGTTTCAAGAACACCTCGGTGCCGAAGCTCGGCGTCCGCTGGCAGCCGGTGGATAGCCAGATCACGTTCCGCGCTTCGTGGGGCAAGGGCTATCGCGCGCCTTCGCTCGCGGAGCTCTACCAGCCGCAGAGCACCAGCATCGTCTTCAATATCGCTGACCCGCTCCGCGCTGGGAAGCCCGGTTCGAACATCAACGACACCGCGACCGGCCAGCGCCAGATCGTCTCTGGCGGCAATCCGCTGCTGAGCCCCGAGAAGTCTGAGTCCTACAACTATGGCGTGCTCTTCCAGCCCAAGGCGCTGTCGGGCCTCTCGCTCTCCGTCGACTTCTACAAGATCGACGTGACGGATCGCATCGGCTCGCCCGCGACGCCGGCCATTATCCTCGCCAATCCCACGCTCTTCCCCGGTTTCGTGGATCGCGCGGCCCCGACCGCGAGCGACACCGCGAACAACCTGCCTGGTGAACTCCTCCGGATTCGCACGGTCACCGGTAACTATGGCACGGCGGTCACGAAGGGCATGGACGTCGCCGCGGAGTACAAGCTCACGACGAAGAATCTCGGCAAGTTCACCGCGCGCGCGGGTGGCAGCACGACGTTCCACGCGCTGATCAAGACGCGTCCCGACCTCGCCTCCGTCGAGACCGTGAAGACGTACGAAGTCCCGAGCTTCCGCGGCAATGGCAGCCTCTTCTGGAACTATCAGAAGATGGGCGCCGGCGTCACCGTGGACTACATCTCCGGCTTCGCCGATCTCGCCCCGAGCACGGTGCGCGTGAAGCAGCAGACCATCACGGGCGTGCAGCTCAGCCACGAACTGCCGTACCAGAGCAAGATCACCCTCGGTGCCAACAACGTCTTCGACAAGAATCCCCCGCTGACCGCGTCCACGACCGGCTACGCGGAAGCCACGAGCTTCTTCCTGCCGCGCTTCCTGTACGTGGAAGTGACGAAGAAGTTCTAAGGATCAAAGCTCATAGTTTAACGCAAAATTTGAGGCCGGTCTCCTGTTGGAGGCCGGCCTTTTTTGCGGGCGTAGCATGGAGGGCAACCTCGAGGTGACGGTGCTGGTGCCGGCTGTAATGACCACCCGGCCTGTTGAGGGTGTCTAAGTGCCGGCGCCGGCGGTGGGTCCTCGACGCGGGCGAACGGAGGGCAGAGGTTGAAGCCTCTCGGTTTACTCAAGGAATAGCCGAAAACTGCAGGCGCTTCTTTCGCGTCTCGCGCAGCTCGGGGAGATTTGGCCCGGGCTCGTCGTCGATGTGGGCACGCGTGACGGCCAGCTTCAATTCGAGGTCCTCGATGGGCGTCTTGTGCGAGAAGGGGGTTTCGGCGTCGGTGGTGATGCGGAAGAATGGCGTGCGGCTCGTCCGCAGGGCGTCGATCCACGCCTCGGTATTGGCGATGTCGGCGAGGATGGCCTCGCGGAGGCGAGCACGCTCGGCGAGGGCGTCGCCGCGACCGAGCACGAGGTTGTTGATCGCGACTTGGGCGGCGAAGAGATTGCGGTCGGACCGGCAACGCAGGAGGAATCCGCGATAGCGATCGCGTTGGTCCTCGATCACGGCGCGGCCCTCGGCGCGATGGGCCTCCTCAAGCCGCGCGATGGCGGCTTCAAGTAAGGGGATGGTCTGGGTATCGTAGACGCGGGCGGCTTCGGAAAATTGTTCGTCCTCAAACATCCGGATGCCGCCCTCGAAGACGACGTTGAGCCGCGCGATATCCCACGTGCAGGTGAAAAGCGCGCGCTCCCACGCGGAGAGTTCCGATTTGGTGAGCTTGGTGAGATCGGGCACGAGCGGACGCGTGAGCCAACGGGCCTGCGTTTGCCCTGGACCGGCGGCGTACCAGTTGAGCTTGGGCCACGACTCGAGGGCGTCGTCGCCAAGCTGCCAGGCCGCGACGAGCGCGCGAGCAGAGGCGTTTTCGCCGCCGCACCAGTGGTCGGCGGTCGCGCGCAGGAAGTTCGGCAGGTTGACGTGCTCGTTGCGGATCAGCTCGGCGTAGAGTTCTTGATTGATCGAGTAGGGGACCCACGGCGGCGCAAACGTGCCGCCCATTGCGAAGTGGCGGCGTAATTTCAACGCATCGAGCCGCGGGAATTTTTTTGCGAGCTGGCGCGGCGAGGGAATCGCCACCAATGGCTCCGGGTCCCAGCCGGCGGCGATGGTGACGGTCGGATATGGTTCGACGCCGGCCGCGCGGTCCTCGGGCGTGTAGGTCTCGATCACGTCGCCGTGACCGTCCTTTAAGACCGATTCATCGAAGTCGACGGGGTGGGAGAGCGTTACGCCCTCGGGCAGCGCGGCGGTGATGCGCGAGCGCTCCTCGGGGATGTACTCGTGGCCGATCTCCATGATGACCTCGAACTCGGGGTTGATCTTCCGCCCCGCGCGGACGAGGGCGCCGGTAAACTCCGCGTTGATCTGCTCAATGGATTTCGAGCGCGCGAGGTAGGAGCCGTTGGGCCCCGGGTAAAGACGGCAAGCGAAGGGCAAACCCGAGCCGCTGTCCTGCGTCCAGAAGACAAAGTAGCGCAGCTCCGGCACGACGGCCATGAGTCTGGTGAGCGACTCGGCGTAGTGGTCGAGCACGCGCGGATTGGCGATGTCGAGGGCGTAGCGCGGCTGGAGACTGCGGCCGGGGTGGTCGATGCGGCTGCCCCGCAATTCCGGGTAACGGTCGAAGATCGCTTCGGAGGTGCCGCGGGGCTCGTAGCACACAAAGCCCGGTTGCAGCCCGTAGCGCCGCGCGAGGTGCACGGCGCCCTGCAGGTCGTCGAGATTCGCGCGTAGCTCGGCGGGATCGAAAATCCCCTCGGTGAGCGAACTCTCGACAAACGCATCCAACGCCGGCGCGTAACTCATGTACCACGGGTAAGGGTCCTGCGGGAAGCGGCGGTTGCGCAGATGCCAGCCGCCCGGATCGGGGTAGCGGTTGACCTCGATGCCGGTGAGGCCGAGGCGGGCGAGTTCGCGGATGTGCGCCGCGCGGTCGAAACCCTGCGCGAAGCGGTACATCTGGTTCATCGTGTTGTCCCACATCGTGAACCGGTCCGTGAACCGATACCGCGACACCCGACCCGTCTCGCGCGCGGGATTGGCCAGCCAGCCGAGCGCGGCGCGAACGACATTGCGCGGCGTCGAGCCGGCGATCAGCAGCGATTCGGCGCGCTCGCCGAGGGGCCGCACGATTTCCCATTCGCCCGTGAGGTTGAGCGCGCCCTCGAGGGAGAGTTGCTGGAGCGCGGGAGCATAAGCGCGCACGGCCTCGCCCACCGCCAGCACGATCGTATTGGCCGCCGGCTTTGCGCCCTGCGATGCGGTGCTCACGGCAGCCCCGAAGGCGGCGGACAATTCCTCGGCCGCCACGCGCAGCGGGAGAGGAGCGTCGGGAGGCAGGGCGATGACAGAAGGACGGAAACTCATGGGCAGGGAGACGTGCAGGCTGAGGCATCGGGTCAGCTGGGCACAAGGAGCGATGGCGTAACACAGTTTACCGCGAGCGCGCGGGCGGTTGGACTGTGTTACATGGTCTGGCATTGTGTCGGGCGAAAGTGCCTCGAACATCCCAACCAATGATCGGCAGACGTATCGCCTCGCTGGCCCTGCTTTGGGTGGCACTGCAAAGTGTCGCCGGGGCGCAATCGTTCACCGTCGATACCTCGCCACCGCCGGCCACGCATGCCGCGCTGGCGCCCGAGGAAGGGGCGATTTCCGCGACTAATCCGACTTCGCTCATCTGGCGGCACGACGCGACCGCGCAGAGCTACGTGGTGGAGTTTTCCCCGGTGCGCGATTTCTCGCGCGAGGTCATTCGCGTCGCCGACGTGACGATGCCTTTCTATAACCACGATCGCACTTTGGCCGTCGGCACTTGGTTCTGGCGCTACTCGGTGGTGCGCGCGGGTGGGGCGGTGTCGTTGAGCGGGCCGGTGAAGTCGTTTCGCATCACGGCCGATTCCGTCGCGCTGCCGGTGCCATCGTCGCGCGCACTGCTCGCGGGCCTCCCGGGGCATCCCCGGATTTTCACGCGGCCCGACGAACTCGCCGATTTCCGCGCGCGACGTCTCGGGCTCGGTCGCGAGGCATGGGAAAATATTCAGGCGAAAGCCGACGCGCTGCTTCCGCTCAAGCCGACACTGCCGAAGCGCGGGCCGCTCCCGGAAAAACTGCCCACGCACCGTCAGCAGGTCTTTTACGTGGCGAACGGCGTCGCGTCGGTGCCGGAGAATTATCGTATCGGTGAACTGGGCCGCGACGCGGAGCGGGCCAATCTTCTTTCGCTGGCGTGGCTGATCTCGGGCGACGAGCGCTATGCGAGTGCTGCGCGCGAGTGGGCGCTGTTCGTCGCGGCGTTTCGGGTCGACTATCACTTGAAGACTGTGACCGAGCGCGGCCAGCACGACTCGGTCGTGTACGCGTACGAGAAGGGGGTGACGGCGATGGCTTTCACGTACGACCGCCTGGCGGGCATGTTGTCGTCGGAGGAGAAGCGCGCGCTCCTTGATCACATCGAGTTTCACGGCGAGGCGGCGTATCAATGGATTCGCGAGGTGATGACGATTCACCTGACTTATCAGGATTCGCACGCGCAGCAATGTATGCACGCGTTGTTGCCGACCTCACTCGCCATCGCAGGCGATTCAGCGAAGGCCAGCGAGTGGCTTACGTACCTCGTGCCGCAGTACGCGAATCGCATCGCGTGGATGAGCGACGACGGCGGGTATTTCGAGGGGCAGTCGTACTCGTTTAAGTTTAACTACATCCTCGAGGCGCTCGTGGCGCTGCGCTCGGCGACGGGCATCGATATTTTTCAGAAGCCGGCAATACGCAACGCGGGTGAGTTTTGGCTCTACTGCATGTCGCTCAATTACTGGTGGCCGCACGGCGGCGATAATATGCCGCTCGTGAATCCCTACGGCAACGCGGGCGACGCGTACATCTCCGCGATGCTCGCCGCCTCGACGGGCAATCGCACCGTGAAATGGTGGTCGGACACCGCGCCGGCCGACCCGAGTCACATTCCCTTTAGCTATCTCTCGGCCACGGGCGTGAAGCCGCTGCCCCCGGTGGCGGTGGCGCAGGCGAAATCGTTTCCCGATACGGGGCAGGTATCGGCCTACGCGCGCTTCTACGATCACGCCGCACCGCGCATCTTTTTCCGCAGCAGCCAGTGGGGCGGCGACAGCCACGCGCATGCCGATCAGAATAGTTTCGTGCTGCACGCCGGTGGCGAAATCCTCGCGGCGGATGTCGGCTATTACTCCTATTTCGGCGACGAGAATTACGACCACATCAGCACGCAAACCATCGCGCACAATTCCGTGCTCGTGAATGGCCAGGGTCAGTCAAACGACCTCGCGGGCAAAGGTGCGATCACCGCGTTTTTCAATTCGCCTCATTACGTCTTCTTCGCCGGTGATGCCTCGACCGCCTACGGCCCGGCGCTTAATCGCTTCCGTCGCGATGTGCTTTACCTGCGCCCCGATGTTTTCGTGATGGCGGACGAACTCCACGCGCCGACGCCAAGTGCGTGGTCGTGGGTGCTGAATACCTTCGACGCGCCGCGCATCGACTCCGCCGCTCGTGAGTTCACGGTGACGCAGCGCGGTGAGCAGTTGGTGGGCCGGCACGTGTTTCCCGAAAAGCTCAGTTACACGAGCAGCAACGAGCGCAAGTACCCGCTGCTCACGAAACAATGGACGCGTTACACCGAGGCTTTCCCCGAGCCGTGGCGAATGATGGCCACGACCGAAAAATTGGCCTCGGCCGATTTCCTCACGCTCTTGCAGACCGTCGACACGAAGCAGCCTCAGGCCTCGCGCGTAAAGCTGGTTCGATCCCTGCAGACCGCGACGACCTCAGCGCTGAGCCTCGACGAGGCGGATGGCCGCGAGGATGTGCTGATGCGGCGCAAGCAAGATGGACTTGGCACCAAAGAACTCGCCGCGTGGGACCTCCGCAGCGACGGTCGCGTGCTCGCCGTGAAACGGGGCTCGGGTGCGAGCGGCGAAGTGAAGCAATGGATGGCGGCGTTTGCGCGAACCGCCTCGGCAAATGGCCAGAAGCTTTTTGACGCGAGCACGCCCATTGAGATCGCGGTGGCGCACAACACGAGCGCGGCCGCGACGCAGCTCTGGACGCAGGCGCTAAAGGCTACTGAGTTATCGCTGCCGCTCCCGCAGCGGCCCGCGCGCGTCTTGGCCTTTGCTCCCAATCATTTCGAAGCAGGTCGCGCGGTCGACGTGCGCTGGGCGGACGGGGTGGCGACGCTCACGGTGCCGGAAGGCGTGCAGGTGATCTGGTTCGATCCCACCGTGGCCCCGGCGACCTTGCCGAAGCAGTTGCCGCTCGCGGTGAGCGATGCGTCGGGGACGCGGGCTGTCGTGTTGGAAACCGCCGTCGCGGAGAATGGCGATTGGATCGCGTATACCACACTCACGCCAGCGACGTTGGGCGTGTATGAGTTTACCAGTTCGGTGGCCGCGACCGAGTTCTTGGTGCAAGACCGCTGGGACCCGGAGCGCTCTGCGCGCGGAACGGGGAAGGTGAAGGGTTTGGTGGTGGCGGGCGCGGAAGTGATCGTACGTTTCCCGCCGCAGGCTAAGCTGCCGGTGATCTCGGCGAAGCTCGTACGGGCCAAAGCGCCGAGCGAAATCAACCTCATCCGCAACGGCGACTGCGAGGTGGGCCTCGCGCACTATCCCCCGCGTGGTTGGACGATTCGACACGGGGCGTCGGGGGAGTTTGCGACGGCCGGCGAGAAGGGCTGGGCGGAGTGGACGCGTGAGCAGTCGGCGAGTGGTGAAGCGTCGATCAAGTTTACACGCCCGCTCAATCGCATGACCGATTGGAAGGAGCCGTATCGGGAGACCGGGAAAGACACCCTCGCCATCGCCGCGCCGCCCGTGCGGCTGCTCACGGCGGGGCGCTACGCGCTGACGCTCAAAGCCAAGGGCACCGCGACGCACGCGCGGGTGCAGATCGTAGCGGCGGCGGGCGTCGTGGCCACGATCGAACTCGTGCCGTCGACCGATTGGCGCACCTATCGCGTCGAGACCGAACTGCCGGCCGGTTATCTTGAGATCA
Organism: Opitutaceae bacterium; assembly: GCA_965227745.1. Taxonomy (GTDB): domain Bacteria; phylum Verrucomicrobiota; class Verrucomicrobiia; order Opitutales; family Opitutaceae; genus GAS368. The sequence continues at coordinate 6,104,616 of OZ245769.1, forward strand.
AGATTCACTTCCGCGCGGGCGGAGCGGATGACCAGGTGCTGTGGGCGGACGACCTGTTTCTTGCGCCGGTGGCGAAGTGAGCCGGTGCGAGATTAAGGTGTGCGGACGGTGCGGCCCTCGTGCCAAGTGCCTTCGAGGTGCGTGCGAATTGGGGTGACTGGGACGCCACGCTCGCCGCGCTGTACCATGCCGACGAGGAGGTCCATGGCGACGGTGCCGACGCGAGGTGAGTCTTCGACGATGCCGGCGAGCAGGGTGTCGGCGGAGGGGAGGCTGATGCCAGCGACGCCCAGCTGGCGCGGGACGGAGATGCCTTCTTTTTTCAGGGTGGCAAGGATCTCGTAGTCGGACGTGACGATGGCATCGAGGCGATGCTCGCGGATGTAGGCGCGGAGTTTGGGGCCGTAGTCGGGCTGGCGGGCGGGGCCGGGCTCGTAGTCGAGGAAGCCGGGCACAGCGGCGAGATTTTTATCCAGCTCCTGCTCCACGAGGTGGCCGGCAAAGACATTCGAGCCGCAGCGGCGGTCGGTGACGCGGTCGATCACAAGGCCAATGCGCTTGTAGCCGCGGCGCGCGAGCTCGCGGACGGCGTGGCGCGTGTTGAGAAAGTGGGCGGAAGCGACGGTCGCGAGCAACGGACGCACCAGCGTGTAGCCGAAGGTGACGGCGGAAAATTGGTCCCAGGCAAAATCGAGTTCCATGCCGGCGCGCGGCTGCGGGCAGAGCAAGATGCCGGTGATATTGCGCGCGTGGAGAATCGATGCCATGCGCGCCGCGCCCACGCCCTCGGCATTGAGCAGAAATTTTTCCAAGCGATAGCCGTAGGTGTGAGCGCGCTCGGCGGCGCCGGCAAAGTAGGCGCTGTAGTAGGGGCCGGTTTCCCAATCGTAGCCCGGCTGTGAATTGACGAGCCACGCGAGCGTACCGTGAAAGGCCTGCGTGCGGATGCGATTGCGATAGGTGGCGAGCGCCGAGAGCATCGGGTCGGGCTCGTAGTGGAGATCGCGCGCGGCTTTTTCGATGCGTTCGCGCGTGGCGGCGGAAATCTTCGGATGCCCCTTGAGGGCGAGCGAGACGGTGCTGCGCCCGACCCCGGCCTTGAGGGCAATGTCGCGCTGAGTGGCTCGTGGGTTCGCCATGGAGCGTGAACCGTGCGCGCAGACCGGGAGGGCTTTCAATCAGAAACTCTGTGGCGGGACGCCAAGACGGTGAACTGTGTCGGATGCGGAGCGCTTGGCGGCGTGGTCCGGGGCGGTCCATAGTTATCGCATGACGCCTTTGCCCACCCTCGCGCGCGTAGTTGCAATTTTCGCGATTGGCTCGGTGGTGGCGGTGGGTGAGACGAAGGCGGACGTGGTGCTAGCCCCGATTTTCTCCGATGGCGCGATCTTGCAGCGCGATCAGCCGGTCACGATTTGGGGTCAGGCGGATCAGGGTGAAGCGGTGAAGGTAGAATTAGGTGGGAGCTCGAGGGAAACGACAGGCGGTGAAGATGGTCGCTGGAGAGTGGTGCTGCCCGCGTTGGCGGCGAGCGTTGAGGGCCACGAACTCGTCGTGACAGGAAATAATAAAATCGTCTGCCGCGACTTGCTCCTCGGCGACGTGTGGTGGTGCAGCGGGCAGTCAAACATGGAGTTTGCAGTGGCTAGCGCGCAGGACGGCGCGCGCGAGGTGAGGGAGGCCAATTTTCCGCGCATCCGACAGATCAAGATCAGCCGCAGCCTCGTCGAGACGCCGCGCAGTGAATTTGGCGCGACGGGATGGAAGGCGGCGCTGCCGGCAAACGTAGGATATTTTACCGCAGCGGGATATTTCTTCGCGCGGGAGATTCAGGCGCGGACGGGGGTGCCGATCGGAATCGTGAATTGCACGTGGAGCGGCACGGCGATCGAGCCTTGGATGAGCGCGGAGGCGCTGGCGGGAAACCCGGCGTTTGCCGTCGTGGCCGCGCGCTGGCGTGCGGACTTGGCTGCGTATCCGGCGCGACGTGCGGCGTTTGAGAAAACACTGGCGGCTTGGCACGAGCGGAAGGCGGCGGCCGAAGCGAAGGGAACAGAGACACACGCGGCGTTTCTCCGCGACAATCGCGAGCCGCGCCCGCCGACGGGTGCGCCTGATCATCCCTATCCGGCGAATCCCTCGGCCATCTTCAACGGCATGGTGCATCCGCTGCGCGGCTTGGGCATCAAAGGCGTGCTGTGGTACCAAGGTGAAGCAAATGCGGTGCGCGCGCCGGAGTACGCGGCCCTATTTCAGGCGCTAATCGGCGACTGGCGGACATTTTTCGGACAACCGGAACTGCCATTTTACTGGGTGCAGATCGCCAACTATCGCGTGGAGACGGACTGGCCGCGTTTGCGGGAGGCCCAGTCAAAAGCTTTGGCGTTGCCGCACACGGGGCAGGCGGTGGCGATCGACATCGGCGATCCTGAAGATATTCATCCGAAGAATAAACAGGAGGTGGGACGACGGCTGGCGCTGATCGCGAGTCGCCAACTCTATGGCGGGACGGCGGAATTTTCCGGGCCGACGATGCGGAGCGCGAAGCGGGTGGGCGCGGCGTTCGAAATTGCTTTCGATCATGCCGACGGACTCACGGCCCGCAGCGGGCGAGTGCGCGCGCTCGAGATCGCCGGGGAGGATAGAATCTTTCACCCGGCAGAGGGAAAAATCGTGGGTGGTACTTTACTGGTTTCTTCCGCAGACGTGCCGCAGCCAGTGGCAGTGCGGTATGCGTGGCGCAGCGCGCCGGAGGTGGATTTGTTTAACGCGGCGGGGCTGCCCGCTGCGCCGTTTCGCACGGATACTTGGTAAGCGGGTGACAGAGAGCGGTGTGACCTGTGTCACCGCAGGTGATGTTGTGGATGATGTGCATCACGCCCACATCTATGGGCGCCGAAACTGAAGTGCGTCGGCGATGTTAGTCGCCCCGCTTACCCCTGTTCCGAACCGCGCGCTGCGCGCTTTGTTGTTTGGTTCGGCTGACGCCCCTCGTCGGCCAATCGCTTTCCCTCCCATGAAAACGTCACCGCAATACCTGCTGCACCGGCTTCGCGCCGCGATTTCTGTTCTCATATTCTCACTGTTGGGGGTCACGCTGGCCCGGGCCGATTTTTATGTGGCGCCGAATGCGCTGGGCGATGGGAGCGGTTCTTCCGCAGCCAATGCGGCGGACTACCTCAACGCTACGTTCTGGAGTGGCACGGCGCAGCCCGCGCTCGCTTCGGGTGGACTCACCGTGTGGTTTGCCAATGGCACGTACACCGAGGGCACGCTCATGCTGCAAAATCGTGGACATCCTCTCAATACCTGCGTGCTCCGCGCGACGACGGATGGGAGCGTCACGCTCAAGGCCGACGGCCAAAACAACATCCTGTGGCTGCGCGGCTCGCAGAATTTCACGGTGCGTGGTTTCCGCTTCACGGGTACGCCGGTGCAGGGGGCGCTCAATCTCACGTACTACCCGAATCCGACCAAGACGCCGACGCGGGCGATTAATATCAATAACTGCTGGTTTGAAAATCTGACGTCACTTACGCTCGGGGCGATCCTGTTTGGAGCGAATCGCGACATCACCATCGATAGCTGCCACTTCAATCACATCACCGGCCCGCAGCCGCCGCAGGTGCACGGCATCTACGCGAGCAACAGCAGCCAGAATATCACGATCAACGCGTGTGACTTCACCGACATCGGCGGCGAGTACGTCCGATTCCGCAATGACACGGAGTATGCCGCCGTGACCAATTGCAGCTTCCACAGCACAGCCCTCGGTTACAACCAGCCGTTCATCGGCGTGCCCCTGTACAATTCCGTCGGGCCGTACGCGAATGAGTTTTTCGGCGGGAATTTTCAATTCACGGGCAATGTTTTCCGCTACGACGTTCTAAGCGACCTCTCCGGGTACTATCGTTTTGCGCACTATTTTTATAACAGCGGCTACAACACTCCGCAGCCCGGCGACGGTCTCGACTACATGCTGAACAGCACTGAGGCGGGCACGCTCAACACTGGCACCGTGGCGCAAAAGGAGTCGCTGCTGAGCGCCGAGATGGGGCTGAGCAATGCGCGCGTGAAGATCTACAATGAGGAGTATCATGGGGTCGTCTGGGCGGCGGCTTATCGCGGTTACGGCACCGACAATCAGGGCTACACGGACCCGGTGAATATTTCGAACTGGCCGGGCACGACCGGCTCGGTGCTGACTGCGCCCATCTTGCGCAACGGTCAGTTTGAATTCAAAGGGGACCGCCTGCGCTGCTGGTACACGTATTCAGGCAATGCGCCGAGCGATCACCCGGGGCTGAATGGCACGAGCAAGGCCATCAAACTAACTACGACGTCTAACTCCGAATTTGGCCAATGGCTTCGTGGACCGACCTCTTCCGCAACTACGCTGCACTGGCTCATGGCGGTCGGGGCGCGCACAGGTACGGGACCGAAGGCAAAGGTCGAAATTTACCACAACGAGGTGACCAACTCGCGTCTCGTCGTCGCGGTGGACGATCAGGGTCGCGTGGGCTACATGAATTCGTCCAATATATTTGTGGCGCTCTCGGCGGCCGGGGCGATTACGACTTCGGTCGATGCCAATGGGAACGGGAGCTACAGCGATGCCGGTGATACGCTCCGCTGGTACCAGTTTCGCGTCGACGTGGACTACTCGGGCGCGACGCCGCATTTCGATCTCTACTGGGCGAATGCGGCCAATACCGCGAGCAACTATGCGAACAGCGCGCTCAACCTTACGGCGTGGGTCGGCGGAAACGCCACCACCGGCAGCAAGGCGGGGCTGCTTAATTTTACCAATGTCACGGCTGATGTGATCATCGACGAAGTGTGGTGACTCTGATCCGTGGCTTCCGCCCGATTATACTTCCGCCTGATCGCCGCCATCGTGGGTTTCGCCCCAGGAGGGGTGACGCGTGCGTTGGCGGCTGAGGTGGAGTTTGTCGGAGTGGCACGGTCGCAGGCGGGCGATAGCGTGGCCTTGAGGGCCTCGCCGACGGCCCCGGCGATCTGGCGGCGGGTGGGTGAGCCCTTTGGCGACTACGTCGTGACCCGCTACGATGCCGCCGCAGAGACGGTAACGCTGACGGCGGGGGCGACGCAGTGGTCGCTGGCGCTGCGGCAAGCGCGAGTCCGGCGTGCGGGAGATAGCGCGATGGATTGGACCGCAGACGGCGTGCCCCAAAATCTCCGACGTCTTACCCACGCGGCGTATCAACATTGTTGGGACGCGGGCGTGGTGACCGCGCGGGCCGCGGATTTCGTTGGGCCGGACCGGGCGTTGCAGAGGATCGAATCAATCGCGGGCGAGGAGTATGCGCCGTTGGTATTCGAGCTAGGAGCGGAAGGTGGAATGCGGATTACGGATGGTGAAGGTCGGGCGCTTTCGCTGGCGAATGGGGATGCGGTGGTGATTGTGGTCGCCCACGGTACCACGCTGGCAGAGGTGAGTCGGCGGCTGAATGTGCCCGAGGCGACCTTGAGCGCGTTGAATCCGGCGTGGGCCGAAGAGGTGACGCCTTCAGCCACACGCGCGGTGCGCGTGCGATGACCGGCTTGATGGGTGAGGTCTATGCGTTCAGAGCTGCGGCGGCGGCCGCGCGACGCTTGGCGGTGCGGAGGAGGAGCCAGCCGATGCCCCCGATGGCGCCGCCGATGAAGAGGAAGCAGGCACGGCCGAGGAGGGGATTGGGAATCAGCGTGAGCAGCGTGACGAACGCGCCGTAGCAGAGGCAGAGGCGGCCCAGGGTGGTGAACTGCGAGCCGTCGCTCGACTCACCGCCCTCGGTGGTGTGGTCGACGGGCGTTTTCATATTCGTGAAAAAACTCTCCACCCGCGCGTGATACTCGGGCGACTGCCGGCGATACCAGAACGACGTCCCGAAAAACCACAGCGAGCCGACGAGGGTATTGGCGACGACACCGAGGACGAAGAGCACGGTGGGCGTTTCCCACGGGGCGAGCGGTGAGCCGAAGGGGAGCAAGCGGCGGTAGGCGTCGGGGCCGAGCAGGGAAGGGGAGGTGAGATTGGCGAGCAGGAGTGACGTGAGGAAGCACACGAGCACCGTCGACCAGCCGGACCACGGCGGGGTGCGTTTAAAGAACAGCCCGAGCAACAGCGGCACGGCGACGGGCATCGTCACGAGCGAAACCATGCTCTGCATGATCTGGAAAAGGCTGAGGCCGGGCATGGCATTGAACGCGAAGGCGGCGAGCACCGTCATCGCTCCGAAGGCGATCGTCGCGGTGCGGCTTGCGATCATCAACTCGCGCTCGGTCGCGTGCGGGCGGAGCATCGGGTGATAAAAACTGCGGATGAAGATGCCGGTGTTTTTATTTAGGCCGGTGTCCATATTGGAGATCGTGGCGGCGAAGAGGCTCGTGACCATGAGGCCGAGCATGCCGCTCGGCATGGTGACGACGCTCACGGCGAGATACGCGCCGTCGCTGGCTTTGCTCCCGAGCGATTGCAGGAGGGGCAACGTGGTGAGGTCGGGATAGAGCATCTTGGCGACCATGGGCGGGAGGAACCACAGGATCGGTCCGACGAGAAACAGCACGGAGGCGAGCAGCGCGCCGCGCGTGGCGTGGCGGTCGTCCTTGGCGCAGAGGTAGCGGTAACCGTCGCTGATATTGTTTACCGTGACGAGCTGCGAGATGACCATGGCGCCGATCCAAAACACGATCACCGAGGGGCGGCCAGTGTTGCCCCACGTGAAGGAGTGCTCGGGGAGTTTGTCGATGAAGCCGCCGACGCCGCCGACTTTGTGCAGGGCAAGAAAAGCCGCAGTGGTAGTCACGGCCATCAGCACCAGCATCTGCATGAAGTCGCCGGCGGTCGCGGCCCACGCCCCGCCGAACGTCGCCATAAAAATCACGATGAGACCCGCCGCGAGCATTGTGACGCGGATGTCGAGCCCGAAGACCGCGGCGAGGATGACGCCGAGGCCGTTGAGCGAAATGCCGGCGGTGAGGATGCCGATGGGGAGTTGTAGCCAGGTGAAGAATTGCTCGTTGCTCCGGCTCCAGCGCTGGCGGATGCCCTCGAAGGTCGTAATCACGCGCATACGACGCAGGCGGGCGGCCGTGCCGGTGAAATTGCCGAAGAAGGCGATGGCGTTGGCCGCATAGATGACGAGCACGAGCGCGCCGTTTTCGTAGGCCTTGCTGGCGGCGCCGGTGAAGGTCCAAGCGGAGAACTGCGTCATGAACGCCGTGGCGCCGACGATCCACCAGAGGACTTTGCCACCTCCGCGGAAGAACTCGTTGGTGCTACGATTGACCCGGTGAAACGCCGCGCCGATCGCCACAAGAAAGGCGAAGTAAACGGCAATGACGGCGTAGTCGTAAGAAGAAAGCATGAGGCGCGACCGGGGCGAAAGCGATGAAGTGAGCTTAGGCTCGCGCCAGATGGCACCCCAAGGCCTGCGTAGGTAACACACACCACCTCTTGGCGGGTTGTCGATGCTGCGGAGGGTAAGGTCAGAGCTATTAGCTGAGAGCTGAAACCATGAATGTCCTGTTTTCCCTCGAGTGCCTTCCGCGATAGTCTGGCTCTTAGCTCTAGACTCTCAGCTCTAAGCTGTCGGAAGTGCAAGATGATGCGACGCGGTAGACTGTGTTACTACAGGTAGGGTTGGCCGGGAGGGAAATTGAGTTTGGCTGGACACGAATGAATGGAGCCTCTCCGCAAATGATGACCCAGCCGGCCAGCGTCGACGCGCGACCACGGCTGGTTTGTGCGTTGTCGGCGGACGAGCGCCGGCTTTTTCTTGGCGAGGCGGGCGGCCAATTGGAGATGCTGCCGGCGCGCATCCACTGGGTGGATACGCGCACGGTGAGCGCGGAGCAGTGGGCTGAACTAGAGCCGGAGATCGTGCTCACAGGCTGGTCGACGCCGCGGCTAGCGGAGGGTTGGGCGGCGGAGCGTGGGGGCTCACTCAAGTATGTCTGTCACTTGGCTGGGTCGGTGCGGCATCTGGTGCCGCGTGGGTTTCTCGAGCGCGGCGGGCTCGTGACCACGTGGGGAGACATTCCGAGTGGTGCGGTGGCGGAGCAGGCGCTGCTGCTGGCGCTCGCGGCGCTGCGTAATCTGCCGGGTTGGTCGGCCGTGATTCAGCAGCGCGCGGAGGCGGGCAGCCATATCGAGCGGCTGCATACGCGCACCCTTTTTGGGCGCTCGGTGGGACTGCATGGGTTTGGCCGCGTGGCGCGGGCGCTGCTGACCCTATTGAGACCCTTTGGCGTGACGGTCTATGCGTATTCTGCCGGGGTACCCGAAGCGATGATGCGGGCGGCGGGTGTGACGCCTTGCGACTCGATCGAACTGCTTTGCTCGCGGAGCGAAGTGCTCTTTGAGTGCGAGGCGCTGACACCCACCACGGCGGGTAGTATCACGGCGGCGGCGCTGGCGGCGCTGCCGGACGGCGCGGTATTTGTGAACGTGGGGCGCGGCGGACTCGTCGATGAGGCGGCGCTGCTGCGCGAGTGCACGGCGGGCCGGCTGCGCGCGGCGCTCGATGTGGTGGTATCCGAGCCGCTGGTACCCAACTCGGCGTTCTGCCGGGTGGAGAATGCCGTGCTGTCGCCGCATATCGCCGGGCCGACGTTTGACCAGTACCCTGAGATCGGCGCGCACGCCGTGGCGAATATCGCCCGCTATCTCGCGGGTGAGACGCCGCTCGCGACGCTCAGCCTTGCCGAGTACGACCGCGCGACTTGATGAGGCGGCGTGGCTCGGGGGGCGAGCTGGCGACAGAGGCCAACGACACCACTTCGCCGCCGCGCGCTCGGCTGAGTTCGGCGGCGTCGATGAAACGCAGGATTTCCAGCGTTTCCGCTGAGGCGACGGGTGGCTTTCCGGTCGCGAAAAACTCAGCGATGGCGGCGATGAGGGGGGCGTAGGTGAAGCCCTGGCCGCTTTGGCGCTGCGCGCCGTGCGCGACGCTGACGCGAAACTCCGGCTTGCCCTCCCGCAAACACTCGACGCGGCCGGTGCGCCCGGCGCTCCAGCGACCGACGACAATTTCCGCTTCAGCGGTCGAATGATAACTCACCTCGATGCACCCCGGTCCGAGCACCGTGTAGAGCGCCTCGATGGTGTGGATGCCGTACCACGAGAGTGTCGGGTGATGCGCCTCGGAGTTGAACGGACCGTGCGCGACGACCTCGGCGCGGGCCTCGGCGGCGAGCGCGCGAAGGGGGCGAAGCTCGCAGCTGAAGCGCAGGGCGGACGCGCTAAAACAGGGCGTGCGGTGTGCCTCGGCGAGTCGGAAAATCTCCGCGGCGTCCGCGGCATTGGCCGCGAGCGGCTTGTCGATGTAAGTCGGCTTGCCGGCGGGGAGCACCCTGCGCGCTTCCGGGAGATGGCTGCGGCCATCGGCGCTGAGGATCATGACGGCGTCGACTTGCGCGAGCAGTTGCGCGATGGAATCGACGAGCGTAATGCCGAGACGCGTGGTGACTTCGTGTTGGATGCGGGCGCGGCGTTGGACGCTCAGCGGGAAATCGGTGGGGAGGCCGGGCGTGGCCGCCACCACGCGGCAGCGGGCGAGACTTGAGTCCGGGGCTAGGGCCGCAGGGCTAGTGTTGAGCAACTCGGTGAACGCGATGGCATGCGTGCTATCTAAGCCGACGAGGCCGACGCGAATCATGGAGGGCGGGCGGCAGCACGAGACGGGGGAGGCGGCAGAGGCGTCGGAGCGTACCATCGCTGTTTAAATTAGTTCACTAGAGTTGTAGCCGCGAGCGCCGGCGAGTGGTGCTCCGGTCCACTCGCTGGCGCTCGCGGCTACCTGAAAATGTAGTCCGAGCGCGGAGGGCGTCGGTAAGCGACGCCCTGACAAAAAGCGGGCCAGCGGCCCGCGCTCCCAAGGGGGGACTGGCGCGGGCGTGCTGCGTGTGATCAGAATGGAACGGTGACCGTGAAGCGGGCGGCGCGGGGCCAGACTTCTTTTTTGCCGTAGGGGATGTTGTAGGTCTTGCCCGCGATGGTGTGGACAAAGAGGCCGTTGAAGATCGGGCTGTCGTAGTTGAGGACGTTGTCGACGTTGACCTGCACATCGACCTTGTGATTCCACACCTTGAAGGAATAGCCGAGCTGGCCGTTCACGAGGTAGTAGGAGCCCGCGTAGATATAGTTGTACGAGAGGTTGATCTCATTGCCGATCTGGCTCGGGCCGTAGTACTGCACGCCGCCGCCGAAGCGGAGATTCTTGAGCGGGCCGGAGGTGACGGTGTAGAGGCCGAAGGCATTATAGCGGTACTTGTAGGTCCGGTCCTGGGAGCGGCCTTCGGCAAAGCCGGTGATCGTCTGCGTGAGCTGGTTGACGAGCGTGGTGTCGTTGGCACGGTTGACGTTGGCCGGGTTGGCGGCGAGGGCCTGCCACGATGTGAAATTCTTGTTCACGAAGGCGACGTAGTCGGCCGCGACATCGGACTGCTTCGTCTTGGGCAGAGCGCCGTTAAGCGTGAGGCGGAAGGAATTGCCGACGTTGGCGGTGACGGTGGCTTCCCAACCGGTGCCGACCGTACTTTGAGAACTCGTGATGGAGTTGGCGGCCGCTGTGGTGAACGGGTCGCCGCTAAAGGTCTGGATGTACTGGCTGCTGTAGTCCTTGCCATCGAGGAGGCCCTGGTCGCGGAAGAGGGTGTTGATATTGCCGACGCCGAGCGTGCGGGCGGCGTTCTTCTGCTCCGCCTTGTAGTAGCCGGCGGAGCCGACGATGCGGACATTGTTCAGGCCACCGAATTGGAAGCGCAGACCGGCGGACTGCTCCTCGGAGGGCACGATGTTGGCCTTGCCGAAGGAGCCGTCGAGACGCTTGGCGGAGATCGTCTGGATAATGAAGCCCTCGCCGTGATTGGCGTAGACGCCGACGTATTTGATCGGGAAATACACCGCGCCAAACGTCGTCGTGTTGTTGTAGGCTTTGCGGCTGTCGAGGGTGTAGGTGCTGAAGAGGCCGGTCGTCGCATTGCGTGAGGCGACGTCACCATTCTTTGACTGCAGCTCCGAGCTATCGCGGCGGAAGCCGGCGATGATGGAGAGCGTGTCGTGGAAGTAGCTGCCGGAAGCGGCGACCTCGACGGCCTGGATCTTCTGCTGATTGCGAGCGTAGAGCTGCGGGACGTCGACGGTGTCGTACATCTTCTTAAAGTCGGGCAACTCGTCGCTGAGATTGTCGAAATAGCGATTAACGTGGATCAGGCTCGCGGCGTCGGTGATGGGGAGCGTGGAGGTCGGGTCTTTGACGTGCAGATCGGTGTAGAGCGTGGTGTCGCTCTTCTGCTGGTGGAGGAGGAAGGCGCTGAAATTCGTCGTGCCGAACGAGAACTTCGTCGGGTAGGCGGCGACGGCACGGAACGACTTGGACTCGCGACCGTAGTCGACATTACGACCGAGGAAGGAATTGGCGTAGGGCTTGCCGTAGTTCGGGTTGGTCTGGCCGTTGGGCAGGACCGTCACCGGGTCGAGGTAGATGGTGGTGAAGTAATAGTTGCCGCCCTTGGTGGTGAACTTCGAGTACTGGCCGGCGAGCTCCACGGAGAGCTTATTGAGGAAGGTGTGACTGACCGAGGATTGAAAATCCTGCGCGCGGTCGGTGACATCGATGTCGCGCGGGTTGGCGTTGAATGAGCGGTCGAACGGCGCGAGGGCGCTGATGCCGGGGGCGTTGGCGACGGCGGATGGGAAGTAGGCATCGCCGTAGCTCGCCTCGGTGGGCTGCGGGAGGCCGTAGCCGATACTGTGGGCGTAGCCGGCGAGGTCCATCATCCCGAGACCGTCGACCCACGTGAGGTACTTCGCACCAGTCCAGTTGGCGAGGCCCTTGGGCGTGGCAGCGGCGGCGGTGATCTTAGTGGCGACGGGCAGGTGGTCCCACTTCGCGTACTGCTCACCGTACTGCGTGATAAGGCCAGGGCGGGTATTCCACGTCACATCGGCGCTGACGCTGACGACCGTGCGGTCGAAGGGGCGGTAGGCGAGGTTGATCGCGTTATCGAGCTCCTTGAAATTCGTGCGGTCGAGGTAGTAGCGCTTGTCGAGGGCGTTGACGTTGTAGCGGAAATCGAGATCGCGAGTGAGGCGGCGGTTAAGGTCGATCGCGGCGCCCTTGGAGCCGAGGTCGTCGACGCGGAGACGGAAGGTGCCGAAATTGCGGCTCTTCGCCGTCTTGGTGATGTAGTTGACGGAGCCGCCGGGGCCGCCCTCGCCGTAGAGGATGGCATTGGGGCCGCGCACGGACTCGATGCGCTCGACGTTGTACTCCTTGGGGGTCGCGGCGCTGGTGAAGTAGTCGCGCGTGCTGGGATTGGCACCGAGGCCGCGGAGGGAGACGTTGGTGCCGGAGTCGTTGAGCGCGAGGCTGCCGGGGTTCATGCTGTTACCCTCGGTGGCACCGAGTTCGATCGGGCGGGAATTGGTGAGCCACGCGGAGGCTTCGTCAGTGTTGAAGACCGCGAGATCGTTGAGCAGGTCGCGCGTGAGGACGTCGATGTTGCCGGGGGTCATCAGCAAATTGGTGCTGAGGCGACCGGCGTTGAGCGTGTCGGCGGCGATGTAGCCGGTGTCCTTTTCCGTGGAGACGAGGAAGGGCGACAGCTTCGTGGTGTCGTCCTTGGGCTCCGGCACGGTGGTGGCGGGTGGCTTGGGCGCGGTCTGCGCGGGAGCGAGGGACGAAAGCGTGGAAAGGGCGGCGCAGGCGGTGACCGCGCGAAGGAGGAGGGTGGGTCTCATGGTTTTGGTCAGTTTTTCCGTCGTGGGGCGGGACGGAGCCGGAGCTGGCAGCCGAGAGAGCAGGGGCGTGAAACCGCACTCCTCCGACCGCGTGGTGTGTCGGCATAAGTTACGTGCGAAACGCCCCTGCCCGCGCAACGCCCGGTGAGGTGACACAGGCTACCTCGGGGCAGAACCAAATTCAGGGAGACCGCTGCGATTTATTCCTCAGTGACTTTTAGCGGCTGGCACAGGCGACAGGCCACGACGGTCACAATCACAAACAAGCCAGCGACCACCAAATTAGGATACACGACAAAGCCGAACCAGTGCGGTTCGTGTCCGGGTGCTCCCGCCCAGAGCGACGAGCCCGGGACCAGCGAGTTGACGTAGAATAAAGGCGTCCAAAAAGAAAGGGCGAGGAGCGCAGCGGTTTTGGCGGCGAGGTAGGGCTCGGCGGATTTTCGCCAGAGGAGCCACACGCCGATCGCGGAAGTGCCAGCGAGCATGAAGAGAAGCAGGCCGCCGTGAAACCGGGCGTGGGGGTGCCAGAGAGGGTTGAGCAGGTGATTCTCTTTCCAATCGAGGAGGAAGGAGGCAACCGTGCCGATCACGAGCACGGCAGTTAAGAGGTACTTTCCGAGGGAGGGGCGGTTCATTGGCCTAGTGTAGTCGCTTCCTCCTCGCTCGACTACTCGCGTTTCCCACCGTACTCCTCCGGCAATGGTTTCCACTCCGGCTCGCCCCGCTCCGAGGAAAAATCCCCGCCAGGCTCGTTCCCGCATCACCGTCGACGCCATCGTGGAGGCGGCAACTCGCATTTTTTCCGCGCGAGGCTACGCCCGCAGCTCTACCAACCTTATCGCCATCGAGGCCGGAGTGAGTGTCGGTTCACTGTATCAGTATTTCCCGGACAAACTCTCCTTGCTCGCCGCGGCGCGGGATCGCCATCTCGCGACCATGATGGCCGGGATGACCGAGGTCTGTCGCCGGGAGGCTCCGGCCGGCCTCGAGCCCGCGCTCCGCGCGATCATCGAGACCGCGGTCGCCCACCATGCCGGACGCGCCACCCTGATACGCGCGTTTGCCCTTCACCTTCCTCGCGAGGAGCAAAAGCCGGCGCGCACCGCCAGCGCGGATTTTCAACTCGCCATGCGCGATCTTCTCTCCGCGCACCGCAGCCATCTCCGCATCGCGGACCACGACCTCGCGCTTTTCATGCTCCGCACGCTCGGACGCTCGCTGTTGCAGGCCGCCGCGGAGTCACGACCTCGCGACTTGGCGAACGGTACGATGAGCCGTGAGCTTCTGGCCTCAGCGCTGGCTTTCCTGACCGGTGAACGCGCCGGGCGAAAGTAACCGCTACTGAACCTCTTTTCCTTTTCTCTTATATCATGAAACGCCTTTTGGGTGTCTTAGCTTTCTTGACCGTGACGGCGACTTACGCGGCCTCAGCGCCGCCGAATGTGCTCATGATCATCGTCGACGACTTGAGCACCGCGCTCGGGTGTTATGGCGATCCCGTGGTCAAGTCGCCGAACATCGACCGGCTGGCCGCACGCGGGGCGCGGTTTGAGCGAGCATACTGCCAGTACCCGCTGTGCAATCCGAGCCGGGTCTCCCTGCTCACTGGCCTTCGGCCGGAAATGACGGGAGTCTATCGGCTGAATCTGACGGCGCGGAAGGCCGCGCCGGATGTCGTGATGCTGCCGCAGTTTTTTCGGCAGCATGGGTACTACGCGGCGGGCGCGGGTAAAGTGTTTCACAACGAAACGGGGAGCGATGCCGCCTCGTGGGACAGTTATCAGGACAAAGAGACCAGCGACCCGGAAGAGAAGGCGGCGCTCGATGCGCGCTATGCCGGTGGCGACGGACGACCGGCCTCGCGCAAGCTCACCACCGATGGTGCGCAGACCCGCGACGGGGTGAACTCGGCCCGCATCGCCACGCTCATCGAAGAGCGCGCCGCCACGGGCAAGCCGTTCTTTCTCGCGGCGGGATTTCACAAGCCGCATCTCCCGTGGACCGCGCCGCAGCGATTCTTTGACCTCTATCCGGTGGAGAAGATCAAGGTGCCCGCCGAACCGAAGATGCAGGGAATCCCGGCAGTCGCGATGCAGACCGAACTCTCCGGATTTCCCGGCCCCGACTCCCGAGCCGAGGCGCTGCAAGGATACTACGCCTGTATCTCGGCCACGGATTTCTACATCGGAAAGCTGCTCGAGCAACTCGATCGGCTGAAGCTGTGGGACAACACCATCGTGGTGCTGATGAGCGACAATGGGTTTCACCTCGGAGACCACGGGGGACTGTGGGCAAAGCTGAGCGCGTTCGACGCGTCGACGCATGTGCCCTTTATTTTGGTGGGACCCGGCATCCCGGCGGGAGCAGTCATCGCTTCACCGGTGGAACTGCTGGATGTTTATCCCACACTCGTGGATCTCGCGGGCTTTAAGACCGACCGCCCGCTGGCGGGGCGGTCGCTTGTGGCGTTGGCAAAAGGAAAGGCCGATCCGGAGCCGCGGTTTAGCTTTAATCTCGTGTATCACTATGACGCCGAGCGACGGATCGATGTGCCCGGTCGGTCGGTGATTGGCCGTGATTTCCGCTACACGGAGTGGGAGGGCGGAGCGGCGCGAGAACTCTACCTCCGCAAAGCCGATCCAAGGGAGTACCACAACCAGATCGAGGCATCGGAGGCGCGCGGGTGGCGGCAGCAAGCGGAACAGGCCTTGGCAGCTCAACCCGCGCCCAAGCCCGGCGCAGTCAACCGCCCTCGCGCCTTGGCTAAACCCGAAGATCGGGTGAATTGAACGCGCGGCGGCGATGATAGGACGCGGCCTCGGGCCTCCCGGATTAGCTGGGACGGCATGCGAACAGCCGCGGTCAGCAATCTCGTAACTCCTTAAACAAAAAGCCCTCCCGAGCAGTGGGAGGGCTTATCAAATTGGGTGCAGGGGTTGGATTCGAACCAACAACCTTCAGGTTATGAGCCTGCACTTAACGTGCAAGTTGTAATAAACTTACGGTCGTTTGAGACAAACTACGTGCTGTTCTACGTCTACCGCATTTTCGGGAGCTTCACTCCGTTGCTCGGGGCTTCACGAGGTCACATTAACCTAGAAACAAAGGAGAATGTCATGGCCTTGGAATTACAACGTAACAGGAGCAAGTGGTGGTATGGGCGAGTCATCGTCAACGGTCGCAAGATCGGAAAAAATCTCGGTGTGGAGGTAAAGGGCGTGATCCCCAATTCGCTCGCCGAGCAAGGTGACGCCATATTTGAGCGATCGCGCGCGAAGGCGCAGGCGGCGTTGGAAAAACTCCAACTCGATCTGAAGAAGCGTAGCACCGCTGAAGAGCTGGTGCAGACGATTCACGAAATCCGAACCGGCGCCCGGATCGGCTCGATCCCGCTGGCCGAAGCCGCCCCGCGATGGAAATCCCTCCCGCGCCGGCGTCCCCTGAGTCCCCGCTACGTCACCCAAGCGGAGGCTTGGATGAAAGATTTCGTCGCCTTCCTGAACACCACCCATCCGGCGGTCCGGGAAATGGCGGACGTGCAGCAAAGCATGGCGCGGGCGTATTTCGCGAAGGTCGAAGCCCGGGGCGTCTCGGGCAAGACCTACAACAATACTTTGATCTTTCTGCGCTCGTGTTTCGAAGCCTTGAAGGGCACCGCGATCCGCCTGATGAATTCATCGACGCGGTCGAGAGATACGGCCCAGCCAAACGCCCACGCTGAAATGTCGCGTGTACGCGCGGTTGGCGCAACAGGTAATCTTTCGAGTAGCCCACGATTCCTCCCAGCGGTCCATGCTTGGCTGTTCAAAGATCTGCGGCCGAGTTCACGCTGCGAAGAATTCATTCGCGTTTGCGCCTATGGTCGCATTGAAGCACCGGTTCGCCGCGCGGCAGGTTCACGAGCAGCCTCTTGCCTCGCGTCCGCACAAGCGCCTCTTGGTAATTGCCAATGTGAAGGACGAAAAGGAAGCCGCCGAACGGATGGTCAGGGTGGCAAAAAAATCGGCGAATCGGAAAAGGTCGTGAAAGTGATAGCCGGGAGCGCGAAATCATTGCTGCAACGAAAAGACCTTGGTAAAGTAAGACAGGAGCTTCTGCCGAAACCACCGAAAGCGGAGTTCTAGCGGAGCCAGCCGTCTCTGACCGCAGAGAGGACGATGGGCGCGCAGCGCGTGCCCACTCATCGGGAGCGAGCGAAGAATGCTCGCCAAGGGTTGCGGGGGGCGTTGCGGGGTCTCCCCGCTAGAATGGGGAGGGCGAGACTCGGGCTCGACCGCGGGAAAGGCTTTTCCCCGAAGCCGGTCTGAACATCGATTGCTCTCATAGTCCGGAATAGTAGTCTTCCGAAGCCCCATGCCACGTCCGCGGAAAACCAAGCTAAGCCGGATCGCGAAACGCGACGTGCCCGACACGTTTCATCGCGAAGTGAGTCGAGCGCTGAGCGTATACGGCGTGGCGCTCGCCCGGATGAAGAACGGCGACGGCGAGACTTTCCATGTGTTCGGCTCGGGAACGCTTGTGGTGCGGGACGGCATTCATGGCGTCCTTACAGCCTATCACTGTCTGCATTCACCGGAGCACGATGTGACGCTCGGCAATACGGGGACAGATCGTATCTACTTCATCAGCCAAAGTGGAAAAATGCCGCACGCGGCACAACACGAACTCAGGGAGCACGCCCTGGGTGTCCCGCGCCGTCGCTCCTCCGGCCCCGATCTAGCTTTTATCGAAATTCCACCCGGGCCAACGCTGTCCGCGTTGAAATCCATTGGCTCGTTCAGGCGACTCAACCGCGACGTTAAAGAGCTGCGCGCGAAGGTTGCGGCGCTTGAGCAAGCAGTAGCCGCGGACCTCCGCGTCGAACTCGCCGGGCTACCGGCCCGGTATGGTTTCGAGAACATCAAAGCATTTTGAAGGCCGTGCGCGCCGCCACTGGTTCGCGTCGCGGACGGCGCGCACACCGGCCGCAACACGCGGTCCGCGCCGCAAGCGGGCGAGAGTGACCGATGAAACGCGCGCAGGGGTGAAGAAACTCGCCGAGGAGGGAAAGACAGGCGCTGAAATCGCGAAATCCGTGGGCGTGTCACTACCAACAGTGCAGAACATCAAAAAGGCGCTCGGTCTCGTAAGGAAGCGTAGATAGCTTTATCGATCTGGCTAAGCAGGAAACAACCGTCGTGCGTTGCGTGTCCAAGGATCGATATGGCGCGCCCGGCGTGGTGCCGGCGGATAATAGCCCGGTGGGTTCGATTCCCGTCGCGCCTCCACTTTCGAACCGGAAAGCGGGATCTCACAAAAGGCCCGCTTCGCGAAAGGAGTAGTAGCCGGTCCCCAGTGGATCGGCTTTCGCGTCTCCGACGATGACGTGATCCAGCAGTCCAATGTCGATGATCTTGGCGGACTCCCGCAGCGCCCGGGTTACCCGATGATCGGCTTGGCTCGGCGCGGGATTGCCGGACGGGTGATTGTGGGCGACTACCACACTTGACGCACTTGCCAGGACCGCGCCCCGGAATACCTCCCGCGGTGCCACCAATGTGGAATCGACAATGCCAAGCGTGATGAGCTGGCGGCCAATCGGATGGTTCTTGCGGTCGAGGAAAACCGCATAGAACGCCTCCTGCATCGGGTTCTCCTCAAACGCTGATTCCAGGTAGTTCACAATCTGGGCAGGCTTCTCGAGCTTCGTGTTGTCGCCGAGCGAAACGAGGGAATAAACGATTTTGGCTTCATAGACGCGCATGGTGAGCGCTCGCGCGAGCTGCGGTCCCTTTCTCAACGTAGTGTCGAGTGATCGCGGGTGCTGCCCGTTTGAGCGCCCGCTCGGGATGGGCGAAAGTCAAAGCGCGTGATGGAGCGCCGAGCCGGGTCCGTCCGGACCAACGAGGGGGAAGCGGAATGTTTGGCGCGTGGTGGAGGCCGGAGGCACGACCTTGACCGCCCATAAAATGGGGCGCTACCGGAAGGGGCAGAGCTAAGAGAATTCGAGCGGAGCGAGCATCCTGCTTAGCTGCTGCTATCCATGGTTTGATGCTCCGCTTTGAGGCAGTTTCACGCGGGCAAGAAACCCTCCCTCCGGTCGATTCCGTAATTCAAGTTGTCCGCCATGTGACCGCACGATGCGGTCGACGATTGCCAGTCCCAACCCAGAGCCCAGCTCTAAGCGCGCGGCTGATCCCCGCACAAACGGCCGATTCAAGCTCGCGAGCAGCTCCGCCGGCACGCCCGGGCCGCGGTCGCGCACCTCCAGCCAAAACCGCTCCGCCTCAACGCCGGTTTGAACTTCGATCTCAAGGCGACCGTAACGAACACCGTTTTCAACAAGATTGGTCACCACGCGGCGCAACGCGAGGGGCCGAAACAAAAACTCCGGAAGAGCACCCAATCTCACGGCGAGTGTGTGCCCGCCTTGAAGATAACGAGAGCAAACTTCGCGCACGATTTCGTTAAGGTCTGCGTTGCAGGCCGCCTCTTCGCTGCCGTCGCGGGCGTAGTCCAAAAACTGTCTTAAGATGGAATCCATTTCCTCGATGTCTTGGATCATGCCCGCGCCGAGTTGGGGATCGACTTTCGGTTCGACAAGTTCCGCCGCGAGCCTGATGCGGGTGAGCGGGGTGCGCAGGTCATGGGAAATCCCCGCAAGCATGAGCCGCCGCTCGCCTTCGTGGCGTTGTAGATCGCCGGCCATTTGATTGAACCCTGCGCTCAGTGCTCGAACCTCCATCGGCCCCGTTTCATCCAGCGGAACGACGGCCCCATTTTGGCCGAACGCACGCACCTGATCAGTAATTTGCCGGAGCCGTCGGGTGAGTTGAAAAATGATCAGGTAGGCGCCGCCAATCGAGAGCGCAAAGCCGCCGCCAATCCAGATCAGGACGGGATACGGAAAAACCGCCGGTGGGCTGATCGGCACCACCAGCCAGTAGTAGCGGGGGCCGGCCGGAAACCGAATCCAAACCCCGCCCGTGTCTCTTTGCTGCTTGAGCTCTATGGCCGGTCCCAGTTGCGCGCGAAGCTCCTCCAAAATATCGCTCGGCAGCGTGCGCTCCGTGGGGTTTAGGAATGCGGGCAGTGGACCGGAGTCGGCCACCACCCGCAAACCCGAGAACTTCGTGAACGGTAGTCCGCCCAAACGGGAGGCGTCCGTGCCCTCATCGCCCGATAGCAATGCCTGCGCCATCGCGATAGTGTCGGTGATCTGCTTTGTGTAAGTGGAACGCAGCGGTCGCAGCAGGAAGTAACCGATGGCAGCGGTCCATGAAACGGACCCGATTACCAAAATGACGCCGAGCAGCAGCGTGGTGCGCCCGAGCAGTGTGCGGGGAAAAATCTTCATGGCGCGGAAGTCTCGTCGGGCACGAACACGTAGCCAAAGCCCCACACGGTTTGAATGAATCGCGGTGCCGAGGGATCGGCTTCGATGATGCGGCGGAGTCGGGATATCTGCACGTCCATGCTCCGGTCGTAGGTGCCGTGCGCGCGACCCCGCGCGAGATCCATCAGTTTTTCGCGAGACAGTGCCTCGCGCGGATGCGCCACGAGCGCCTCCAGCACTGCAAATTCGCCAGTGGTAAGTGCGACCTCGTTGCCATCGCGCAAGAGCCGCCTGGTGGCGAGATCGAGTTGCCAGTGGCCAAAGTGGGCGACCTCGGTTTGCCGGGCGGGCGCTCCCGGCGGAAGCGCTGTCTGCCTACGGAGCACGGCATGGATCCGCGCCAGGAGTTCGCGCGGGCTGAACGGTTTGGCGAGATAGTCGTCGGCGCCCAACTCCAACCCCACCACCCGATCCACTTCGTCACCCTTGGCGGTGAGCATGATCACGGGCATCGTTTCGCCCCGAGCGCGCAGACGACGGCAAATTGCCAGCCCGTCCTCGCCGGGCAGCATAAGGTCGAGAATCACCAGTTTGATCGCGAAGGCCGCGAGTGTTTCGTCGAAGCGTCGGCCGTCTGGCAGGGTTACCACCGCTATGCCCTGTTCCTTGAGGTAACGCTCCAGCAGCGCGCGTGTGCGTGTGTCATCTTCGACAATGAGGATTTTGCCGTGCGGTTCCTTCATGCCGGACAGCCTGAGGCAAAGACCGGCCAAAACCACGTCAGAATGGCCGAAAGTGTAACCGAATGTTTCTGCCCGGCCCGGCAGAAACACTCTTTTGCAATCTCGGCCACGACATCCTCCGCGGGGCCGTGACACAAAGACAGTGAAAGCACTTTCGTCACGTGTGTGCCCGTTCCCTTCCAACGCTCCCGCCCATGATCCCGGTCGTCCTCATTCTCATCGCGCTGGTCGTGCTGGTGGCAACGGAACCCGCCGCCAACGACTGAGCATCGGTGCCACCGGCGAACCTCGAACAAAAACCTCAATTTCAAAAAACAACATGTCCTTACCCATCATCCCGAAGGTTAGATCTGGGCTGATTTCCTTGGTGCTCGTCGCCTTTGTTCTCAGGGCGACCGGAGTGATCGCAGCGGAACTCCCGCCGCCGCTCGCCATCGCGCTCAGCCAACTCAGCGCCCGGGATCGCTACTCATGGACTACGACCACCGAGGCGGCCGACGCACCGTTTTCGGTGGCACCCGTTACCGGAAGATACGGGGCAGACGGCATTATGTTGCTGGAGTCGACCGTCGACAAAAAATCGCTCCAAGTTGTAAGACAAGGCGAGCGGCGCGCCGTCAACATCGGCACCGTTTGGGAGACGCCAACGGCGATGCGCCCCCCCAAAGGGTCCCTTGGCACGGAGCTGGCCCGGTTGTTGGTTTTGCGTCCGCCCGCCGAGGAATTACCCGCCCTCCTCGCCGCTGCGGGCCCGCCGAAGGCGACCGTCGAGGGCACTTTCACGGCCGAACTCAACGCGACAGTGGCGCGCGAAATGATCCTATCCACGGTCAAGGGTCGGGCCCCCGGCGGCTTTACGCCGGAGATCAAAAACGCGATGGCGTCGCTCCGGGTGGAATTGGGCGAGGGCGCGGTGCGCCGGTATGCGATCACCGTGTCGGCGTCGCTCTCGCTCCCGTTTGGCACGAAGGAAATCCGTATCGTCACCACGGTCGCACTGCTCAACCCGGCCCCGGCTGACTTTACCGTGCCCGAAGCGGCGCTCGCGCTGCTGAAACCCGCCACGAAACCCTGAAACCCCGTTCTGTTATTTATCAAACAATTCTATGAACGCCTTATCTTCTTGTCTCCGCCTCGGCAGCGTGGGCGTGTTCCTCCTGACCTTCACCGCCCTCGCGCACGGCCAGTTCATCGACCTGCCTTCCGGCGGCGACCCCGGAAAACATCCCGGCTCGCACCCGCCGATAGACCTGCAGATCGCCTACTCGACCACGGCCGCGCGCGCGACGGAATTTCGCGGCCATGACCGCAAAGACAGTGGCGCCGAGTCCTTCTCCGTGAGTTTGCAGGGGCGGATTCCCCTCAGCCCGCCGCACTGGCTGATGCCTTTGGGGCTGGAGTCGCAGAACGTGTATTTCGACGAGGTGCCGGGCGCGCCCCTGCCGGAGGCGGCGCATACGTTGAGTTTTACCACCGGCGTGGGCTACCGCCCCGACGGCGACTGGATGTTCATGGCGCGCTTGAATCCGACGCTCTATCGAACCAGCCAGATCGGCAGTGACGACTTGGGCGTGAGCGGCGGGCTCATCGCGCTGTGGCGGCAAAGCCCGACTTTGACGTGGATGTTTGGCGTCATGGTCAGCCCCGACGGAGAATTCCCCGTGTTGCCCGCCGTCGGCGCCAATTGGGCGATCACGCCCGACCTCACCCTGAGCCTGATGGTGCCGCGTCCACAGGTGATTTACCGGCTCAACCCCCAATGGAGCCTCCGCGCAGGTGCCAGCCTCGACGGCGCGACCTTCCGCACGAGCGAAACCTTCGGCGCCGCGCGCGGCGAGCCCCGCTACAACCATGCCCTTGCGAGCTATCGCGACATCCGCATCGGCGCGGGCTTTGACGTGAAGCTGACGCCGCGCCTGCTGCTACAGGCCGACGGTGGCTATTCGGTCAACCGCCAGATCGACTACACGCGGATCGACGAGCGGGTGAAGTTCGACTCGGCCCCCTTCCTCCAGGTTGGCCTCCGCGTGACCTTTTGAGCCGCATGCGATTCCTACCCGTATTTTTCATAGGGATTTCGGCCGCGCTGATGACCGGCTGTCAACTCGCCCCGGTTTACGAACGTCCGGTCGCAGCCCATGCTGCAGCCTATCCGGTCACGGAATCGGGCGCGGGCGCGAAGGCAACCGAACTGCCCTGGCGCACGTTTTTCAGCGATGAACGACTGCGCCGCCTTATCGAACTTGCGCTGGCGCATAACCTCGACCTCCGCCTCGCCGTCCTGCGCGTCGAGCAGAGCCGTGCGCAATACGGTGTCAGCCGCGCCGACCAATGGCCCACGCTTCAGGCTTCGGGCGATTATACCCGGTCGCACGCGACGGATCGCACTTCGGATACCTGGAACGCAAGTCTCGGCGTGTCCGCCTATGAACTCGATTTTTTTGGCCGGGTGCGAAACTTGAACGATCAGGCGTTGGAGAAATTTTTCGCCACGACTGAGGGCCAGAGGAGCGCGCAAATTTCCCTAATCGGCCAGGTCGCCTCTCAGTATTTTTCGCTGCGGCAGGCCGAGGCGCAGGCGGAGCTGGCGGAGAAAACCCTCGCGACGGTGCGGCAATCCTTCGATCTGATCCGCGCCATTTTCGAGGCGGGCGCGAGCAACGAACTCGATCTGCGCACGGCCGAGAGCCAGGTCAAGACCGCTCAGATCAACGCGCTCACTTACCGACGCCAGATCGCGCAAGCGGAAAATGCCCTCACGCTGCTGCTCGGAGAGCCCTTGCCCGCTGACTTGCCTCCGGCGCGTCCCTTCGATGCCGATGGCCTGCTCGCGGCAGTCGCACCAGGCCTACCCTCGGATTTGCTGTTGCAGCGTCCCGACGTCTTGCAAGCCGAGCATACGCTGAAGGCGGCCAACGCCAACATCGGCGCCGCCCGCGCGGCGTTTTTTCCCAGCATCACGCTGACCGGATCGCTGGGCACGCGCGCCGCCGACCTCGACGGACTCTTTGACGCGCACACGGGGATTTGGAGCTTCGCGCCGCAGGTGCGCCTCCCGCTTTTTTCCGGCGGAAGCAATCGGGCCAATCTCGACGGAGCGCGCGTTAGCGCTCGCATCGAGGTCGCGAACTACCAAAAAGCAATCCAGACCGCCTTTCGCGAAGTCGCCGATGCCTTGGTGAGCGAAGCGAGTTACACCCGCGAGTTGGTGCAACGGGCCGACCTTATCATCGCCCAACGACGGCGCTTCGACCTAGCTACAGCGCGATATCAACAAGGCGAGGACAGTTACCTCAACGTCCTGAGCGCCCAGCAAGACCTCTACAGTGCCGAACAGGCGCGCCTCCAGACGCGCTACCAAGCACTCAACAGCCGGCTCACCCTCTACCGGGCGCTGGGGGGCGGCTGGTAACATTCTTTATGAAACCCAAATTTCTTCTGCTGTTCTCGGCGGGTGCAGGGCTCGCGTTCTTCGGCGTTTCGTGCCGGCCGCCCGGGGCCGACGCCGCCCGCTTTGAGACGGCGTCGATTCGCACCGGTGACATAGCGCAACGGGTGACCGCCAGCGGCACGTTGAGCGCCCTCGTCAGCGTCGATGTCGGCAGTCAGGTCTCCGGCAAAATCTCGGCGCTCTATGCGGACTTCAATTCGTCCGTGAAAAAAGGCCAGTTGGTCGCGGAAATCGATCCCACGATCTATGAGGCGACGTTGAAGCAGGCAACCGGCGAACTCGCCAGCGCCCGGGCCACCCTCACGCTGAAGCGGCAAAATCTGGAGCGAAAGAAAACGCTTGTCCCTCTCAAGGCCGCTTCGCAGCTCGATCTCGATCAGGCGACGGCCGAGGTCGCGCAGGCGGAGGCCACCGTCACGATCCGCGAAGCCGCACTCGAAAGCGCCCGCGCCAATCTCGGCTACTGCAAGATTACCGCACCGGTGGATGGAATCGTGATCTCGCGCAAAATCGACCTTGGCCAGACGTTGATCGCCGCGATGAGCACGCCCGTGCTCTTCACGATCGCGCAGGACATCACGAAGATGAATATCTCGGCCGCGATTGCGGAGGCAGACATCGGCCAGGTGAAGGAAGGGCAATCCGTCACCTTCACCGTCGATGCGTTCGCGGAGCAGGCGTTCACCGGCACCGTCACGCAGGTGCGGAGGGCGCCCACAACCACGCAGAACGTCGTGACCTACGAGACGCTTATCACCGTGGAAAACCCGGAACGGAAACTTTTCCCGGGCATGACCGCCGACGTCGCCGTGCTGGTGGCGGAGCACAAAGGCGTGCCGACGATTCCGAACACCGCGCTGCGGTATTCTCCGCCGGAAGGTGTCAGCTTTGAAAAAAGCCCGCCCAAGGATCTCGGGCGCACCCAACGGCTCATCTATCAACTCGGGGCCACGCCGGCGACGCTCAAGCCCGTCCTCGTCAAAACCGGTATCACCGACGGCGTGGACACGGAAGTGGTCGCGGGCGTCGGCCCGGGCGAAACGGTGGTCACCTCCACGCTGTTTTTCCCCGCCAAAAGCGCCGGCTTTGTCCCGAAAGAGCCGCCGCGCCCACCGCAATGACCTCCCACGCCACCGCCGACGCGCCGGTCATCCAGCTGCGCGACGTGAGCAAAACCTACCGCACCGGGGACGTCGAAGTCCGCGCCGTCCGCGGCGTCACGCTCGACATAGCCCGCGGGGATTTTGTTGCCGTCATGGGTGCCAGCGGCTCGGGCAAATCGACGCTCATGAACACGCTCGGCTGCCTCGACCAGCCGACCGGCGGCGACTACCTGCTCGACGGCGTCAGTGTGGGCGCGCTGGGGCGCCCGCAGCTCGCCGTGCTCCGCAACCGCAAGCTCGGGTTCGTGTTTCAGGGGTTCAACCTGCTCGCGCGCACGAGCGCTGTGGAGAACGTCGAACTACCGATGCTCTATGCGCTGCCGATCATTCCCCGGCGCGAACGGCGGCGACGCGCGATCGAGGCTTTGAATCGCGTGGGGCTCGCGGACCGCCACGACCACCAGCCCAGCCAGCTTTCCGGCGGACAACAGCAGCGCGTGGCCATCGCGCGCGCTCTGGTCAACCGCCCCGAGCTGGTCCTCGCCGACGAACCCACGGGGAACCTCGATTCGCGCACGAGCATCGAAATCATGGGGCTTTTTCAGGAACTCAACGAGGCCGGCATCTCGCTCGTCATGGTCACGCACGAGTTGGACATCGCGGCCTACTGCAAGCGCATCGTCGTGATGAAGGACGGGCGCGTGATCAGCGACACCCCCAACGCCACGCGCCGCACTGCGCAGACCGAACTGGCCCGGCTCAACGAAGCGGAGCGTTGGGCCCAACTGAACTGACCCGCCATGTTCATTCGTCTCGAAGCCTTCATTCTCCAGTCGTGGCAGACGCTCTTCATCGCGCTGCGCGCCCTGCGCCGCAACAAGCTGCGCTCCGCTCTCACTGCACTGGGTATCATCATCGGCGTGGCCGCCGTGGTGGCGATGGTCGCGGTCGGCAACGGCGCGCAGGCCAGCATCACAAAGCAAGTTTCCGCCCTCGGGGAAAATCTCCTGACGGTGTTTGCCGGCAGCAAGCGCAGCGGCGGCGTCAGTTCCGGCCAGGGCAGCGCCAGCACGATCACGCTGGCCGATGTTGAGGCGATCGCGCGCGAAGTTCCCGATGTGGTGGCTGTCAGTCCCGAGGTCACGGCTGCGGCCCAAGCCATCGCCAATGGACGTAACTGGTCTACGAGCGTGGTGGGCCAATCGCCGGAATACCTTCAGATTCGGGACTGGAAGCTTGCGGCGGGTGCCATGTTCACCCAGCGCGAGGTGCGCAGCGCGGCCAAGGTCGCGGTCATTGGTTCAAAGACCGCCCTCGAACTTTTCGGTCCGCTCAATCCCGTGGGGCAGAGCGTGCGGGTGAAGAACATTCCCTTCGTCATCATCGGCGTGCTCGAGAGCAAAGGCGCGGGCATGGGCGGGCAGAATCAAGATGACCGGCTCATCGTGCCCTACACGACCGCGATGAAACGTCTCACGGGCGATCGCTACGTGCGCTCCGTCAACCTCCAGATTCGCAGCGCGGATCGCATGGAGGTCGCGCAGGCGCAGGTTGCGAGCCTGCTCCGCCAACGTCATCGCCTGGCACCCGGTCAAGCGGACGACTTCAATATTTTTAACCAAAAGGACATTGCGGACACAGTCAGTTCCGTGACGGGGATCGTGAAACTGCTACTCGGCGCCATTTCGAGTCTGTCGCTCGTGGTCGGCGGAATCGGCATCATGAACATCATGCTGGTAAGCGTGACCGAGCGCACCCGTGAGATCGGCATCCGCATCGCCGTGGGTGCGCAGGCCTCGGCGATCAACCTGCAATTCCTTGCGGAAGCCGTGACGCTTAGCCTCCTCGGTGGCCTGGTCGGCGTCGTGCTCGGCGTAGTCACCGCGCAGGTGGTCGGTAGCATGTCTTCGTTTCAACCCATCGTTACGCCCGATTCCATCGCTCTGGCCTTCGGTGTGAGCTTCGTGATTGGTGTCTTTTTTGGATTCTACCCGGCGCGCAAAGCCGCCGCCCTCGATCCGATCGACGCCCTGCGCTACGAGTGAAACCGCCCCACCGTCCGCGAACTGAGTACACCTTCACCACATGAAATCAAAACCTGAAACCGTCAGGGTCCGTAAAATAATCCGTTCCGCAAAGCTAGGCCTGCTTTCCGTCGTCGCCCTCGTCGCGGTCGGCCTGATGTCATCCTGCGCCAGCGAAGCGGCGCAGCGGAAAAAGTTTGAAGCCATGATGGGGCCGGTTCAGCCCCCTCTCCAAGGTCAGGCAAAGCTGCTTGCCGACCGCGTGCTAGTCCAAGCCAGGCTGGACGACCTCATTGCCGCTATTGGAATGGATCCGGCGTCGGGCGACAAGCGACCGGGAAGCGGTCCCCCGGGCGGCATGCCGCAGGGAAGCCCTGCCGAAGGTATGGGTGGAGGCATGTCCGGTGGCCTGTCGGCCGGAATGGGTGGGGGCATGCCCGGCGGTGGCCGCCACGGCGGCATGGGTGGTGGAGGCATGCCGGGCGGCGGTGGTGGTATGCCTGGAGGTGGCGGTGGCATGCCCGGGGGCGTGCCTGGCGGGATGCCGGATTTACCCCCGGAATTGCTTGCCCAACTGCAAAACCAAATGCGCGGAGCCATGATCAAGCCGCCCCGGGTGATTCTCCGGGTTACCCTCACCAACAAGAGCAAGGAACCCGTCGATCTCTGGATCAAAGACCTGGTCTGCCCGCTCGGCAATTTCGCAGTCCGACCCGAACATATCATGCTGGCGCCCGGCCAGCAGGTGGAACTTGAGCCCCTGACTTCGAATACCGACATGCGCTACGACCAGCTTTCCGTCAGTCTGACGGTGAAGCCCGGCGGGAAAACCCAGAGCGAGACCGCGGCAGTCGAACTAAAAAACCAAGCGAACGTGACCCATGAATGAAATGGAAAGAGCCTCTGGATCGATGCGGGCCCGTCGCGCACCGGGTCCTGCAGGCGAAGTGGGGCGTCAGGTATTGTGCGTCGAGGACGAAAAGTTTTTGAGCCGTTTTTCCAAAATCTGTCTGGAGTGGGCAGGATACCACTGCACGAAGGCTCAGGATGGTGTGACTGGTTTGGAAATAATTCGGGAGACTCCCGCGGGCTTCGACCTGATTTGGACGGATTACAATATGCCGCGAATGAATGGCTTGGTGCTGGTGAGAAAATCAAGGGACGCCGGTTTTCGCGGTGATGTCATCGTGTGAGCTTCAAGTCTTGCCCTCGCCGATGATCGTGAATTCCAGCGCCTGGGGGGTGTGTCGAGTTTTTACCAAGCCAGTCGCGGTCGTGGAGATTTTGGAGTTTCTCAAATCTGCCCGCGCTAAAAGGTGAGACGCATACCACCCGTCAGGCAGCCAACGAAGGAGACGGCACGCTACCTAGACCTACTCGCTGCCAGATCACTTCATGAGCATCTTCAAACGACTATTTAGCACCTTGATGTCGATCTCGGCGCTGACGACGGTGGCGCGGGCTTTGGCGAGGCGGACCTCGGCTTTTATTAGCTCGCGTTTGAGCGTGTCGAGGTCGTCGGTCGTGGTGCGAGGGTTGCGTGCGGTGGCGGGTGCTTCGGAGGTGCCGTTGTTCATGGTGAATTTCTTTGGATTGTGAATGCGCCAGTCAGCGGAGTGCCGACCGGCGCCGCTGATTCAAGCGGCTCGCGTGCGCTTGGCCGAGCGCGAGGCCATGCGCCAGGAGATCACCCACAGCGTCCGTTTGAGCGCCTAAAGCCATGAATCCGACCAGTCGTGCAATCCTCCAGACGGTGATGACCACGGACGGGTCGCTGACGCCGGGTGAGCGCGACTTTGTCCAGCGGCTGATCTCAGGGGAGGCTCTGGCGCTGGCGTCGACCCCCTCGGCCGCCGACGAGCGACTCCTCGTGACCAAGAAACGGGCCGCGGAGCTACTCAGCGTCAATCGGGTGACCATTTGGCAAATGACGCGGGATTGCTTGCTGCACCCGGTCGAAATCCTGCCTGGCATGTGGCGCTACCCTTCAACGAGATTGCGCGACTTGCGCAACGCGGAGCGGCTGCCGCAGTCGGTCCTGCTCGGGAGCGAATCGTCGCCAAGGTCGCTTCGGCGGCCTAAAATCGTTCTTAGTTTCGGCGCTGCGACACTCCGAATAATTTCTTTCGCGCGAAAGAGTCCGCAGAGTCGCGATGACGGCGTCAGCTTGCTTTCTCGACTATGTTTTGGCGTTCCGTCGATCCAACAGTGCAGTGATCACCACATCAGTAAGAGCATGTGTGGAGGTTTGTCAGTTTCCACGCGCTCTCCTTCCGCACGTAGACTTCGGTGTAAACCAAAGGAAATGTCGACCGAGTGCCCCCGCTCATGGAGACGGTGAATTCGGCCTTGCCGACCAACACCGACGTGTCGCCGTAGATTTTCGCTGATACCTCTTTCACGGCGATGGCGTGATAGACAAAGCGTCCCGACCGCAGCTGGTCGATCCACTCTTTCTTCGAACTGACATGACCGTTCAAGTGGACAAAGACCAGATCGTCATCGAAGAGATCGGCGACGCGGTCAATCTGACGTTCCGTTTTCCATCGGAATTTTTCGGCAGACAACTGAATGATCTCTGCCGCGGGATCAGCGGAAGCGGCGCGGTGCGGGGGCGGAGTTGAGGTCATGAACAGGTGGAAGGAAACGGGCTTCTCCGTGCATGTGCGGGGCTCACGAGCGGTCGATCGCGGCGTCGAGAGCAATCGACAACGGCGCACCCTTGATGTCGATGGTGGCGAAGGCGGCGTCGATTTCTTGCAAGTCGGCGGGCGTAAGCTGCAGATCGGCCGCCGGCAAATTGTCGTCGAGATGCTCGATCTTGGTGCCGCCGGGAATCGGGACGATCCAGGACCGCTGCGCCAGAAGCCACGCGAGTGCGATCTGCGCGGGTGTGCTCAGTTTGCGTGTCGCAAGGTCCATGAGGAAGTCGACGACCTTGAAATTGGCCTCCATGGCCTCGGGCGTGAAGCGGGGAAAGTCCTTCCGCAGATCGTTCGGATCATCGAACGTCATGCCGCGCTTAATACCGCCAGTTAAGAAGCCCTGTCCGAGCGGCCCCCAGGCGACGAGTCCAATCCCCAATTCCTCGCAAAGGGCGAGTTTGCCCACCTCGGGTTCGCGCATCCACAGCGAATAATGGTCTTGGATGGCGGTCACCGGTAACACGGCGTGCGCCCGGCGAATGTTCTGCGCACTCGCTTCGGAAAGGCCGAAGTGCCGCACCTTGCCGGCAGTGACCGCTTCCTTCACCGTGCCGGCAACGTCTTCCATGGGGACCGTTGGATCGACGCGGTGCTGATAGAGTAGGTCGATGTGGTCCGTGCGCAAACGTTTCAGCGAGGCGTCGATCACCTTCCGGATATTTTCCGGCCGGCTGTTGAGGCCGACCATCTGGCCTTGGGCGTTAATATCGAAGCCAAATTTGGTGCAAATCAACGCGCGCTCGCGCACCGGTTGGAGAGCCTCGCCCACCAGTTCTTCGTTCACGAAGGGGCCATATCCTTCCGCCGTGTCGAAGAGCGTTACTCCGCGATCAACGGCTGAGCGGATGACCACAATGGCTTTCGTTTTGTCCGTGGCGGGGCCGAGGCCAAAGCTGAGGCCCATGCAGCCAAGGCCGATGGCGGAGACTTCGAGATTCTGCCCAAGTGTGCGTGTTTTCATGTTTTGATTCCTCGATTTGAGGTAATAGAGGTTACTCCATTGCCGCGGCGCTGTCGCACGGTTGCTTGCTCAGGGTGTTGTGGGATTGCGCAAAGCGAAGGTTCTCTCAGCCCGAAGCGACGGTGGCACCGATCTGCCCGTCAATGTGGCCAGTCCCGCACCCGCCCGGCGAATAGACGCCAGACGCCCCGACCTGAAACCACGCTTTAGCGCGTCGAGCGGACGTGTCAGGGTATGCAGCCGGCGCAGCAACACCGATTCCGAATCTTTTCCCGGCAACTCAGCTAATTTTTTGGAGATAACAGGTGACGCACTCGAATGTCCGACTCGAACGACCAACATTATGCCCGCTTTCTCCGCTTGTTCGCGGAGCACGAACCCGCCTTGCGGACCTTTGTGCGTGCCCTGGTGCCGTCGCTCCGAGACGCCTCGGATGTGATGCAAGACGTTGCCGTGGTGCTGTGGCAGAAGTTCGCCGAGTTCGATGCCACACGGGATTTTCGCAAATGGGCTTTCGGTGTCGCGCGCTACGAAGTCCTCGCCTTCTTGCGGGACAGAGGTCGGGACCGGCATGTGTTCGATGATGGGTTGGTGAACAAGCTTGCGGATGAAGCGGCGGCAGGCGCACCTCGGCACGACCGGCAACGTGAAGCTCTGGAAACGTGTTTGCAGAAGTTGACCGAACCGCAACGGACGTTGGTTCTCGCTGCCTATGCCAAGGGAACGCGGATGGATGAAATGGCGGCGCAGCGCGGGCAGACAGCGATGGCTCTCTATAAAATCCTGCATCGCATTCGGCAGGCTCTGCTCGAATGCGTGCGCCGCGCAATCGCCCGGGAGGACCTCGCATGAGCGACCAAAGGCACGAGAGCATTCAGCGATTCTTTAGTGGTCAGTCGAACCCCGATGAAACCGCCGAGTTATGTGGGGCGTTGCGCGCCGACCCTGAGATGCGGGCCTTGTATCTCGACTACATGAATCTCGACGCGGCCCTCAGCGCGATGGCGGATTTGGAGGCTGCCGCTGAGCGCGGCGCCGCTCTGTCAACCGCTGATCTCCGCTCCACCGACCGGCCGTCGGTGCGCTACTGGCGTTGGATCACGGCAGCCGCGGCGTGCCTTGCTGTCGCCACCCTTGTCGTTTTCAACCGGCAACACGACCGGCCCCCAGCGCAGTTCGACATTGCAACCGTCGCGGCATCCACGCGCGACGCAATTTCCCGCCTTCCGGATGAGGTCCCTCCCGTCCTTCCGGAATGGATTTCGCCGACGGCGTCGTTGCTGGATCAGCCCACTTTCCCGAAATGACGTGCGCGTGCGGCGCGTTCCTCGAATCCATCCCACCGTCGAATTAGTCCCCTTGTGAAAAGTATCGTCCTTATCGCTCTCTTCGCCACGGCGTGTGCTTTGTCCGCCGCAGACAAACCCGCCACCACATCGGACCCCTTGGCCGGCGCTTTCTTCCCGCCTGAGTTAATCGTGATGATGCGCGACCGCATCGCCCTCACTCCGGAGCAACAATTGGCGTTTCGCACCCGCGTGGAGCAGACCCAACAACGCTCCGACGAACTGCGGCGTCGGCTTGAACGGGAAACCGCTGCACTTTCAGCGCTGGCGAAACAGGATCGGGTCGAGGAGACGGCACTGAGCGCGCAGCTTGACCGGCTGCTCGATGTGGAACGGGAGTTGAAGCATGTCCACTTGGGCCTCCTGGCCTCGATCAAGAATCTTCTCACCCCCGAACAGCACGCGACATTGCGGGAATTCGCCAAGGGCGACGGGACTCAACTCGGGGAAGTCATGCGCCAGCGGCTTTCGGAAAAAGTCGATCGCGTGAAAACTCTCGCCCAAACTTGGGCGGCCAGCGGGCGCGATCCTTCGGCTATCGCGGCGGCGATGCAGGATAAGGTCAAACCGCTCCTCGATGCCGGGAAGCCCTTCGAAGCGGAAGCGGAGTTGGATCGCCTGCTCCAGCAACTCACTCAGGGCATGAAATAGACGACCTGCACACTCTTTTCCGCTCCCACGATTTTGTCGTTCACCCAATGAAAACCAGCTTCCTGATTTTTTGTTTTTTCTGCGTCGCGTTGCTCGGCGTTCCGGCGGCGGAGCCTCCGTCAACCACGACCGGGGAGACGCAGTATCTCACCTTCCAGGTTCAAACCGGCCTTTATGGGTATGCGAGCCAGTTTCATCCCCAAGCCGGTCGTCATTCGCTCACGAAGGAGCAGATGGAAGACTTCTTGCATTCGGTGGTAAAGGCCATCGGCAACTCGGGTGACCAGCGGCACAAACTGGCCTTTGCTGTTGGACCGCTCAGCTTCGACCTACCCGACGAGGAAACCCGCCAGTTCATCCGCGATGCGTTTGCCGTCGCGCGGGAAAATGACGTCGCCGTGGTGCTGCACATCGATGACTCCATGGGCTGGTCCGAGCGCAAGGATCTCATTTCCAATCCTGCCAACATCGAGACGGCAGACTGGAAACAAGTCCCGAACACGGGCCGGCGCATGGACTGGGGCCTCCAGCCAATGAAGTTTGCCCCGCAGATGTGCTTTAACGCGCCCGCCATTATCGCCGCGGTCAAAGACCGGGGCGTGCTCATCGGCAGGGAAGTGATGAAGGAGTGGGCGGTGCTCAAGGCGGCGGACCGGGCGCATCTGTTCGGGGGCGTCATCGCGGGTTGGGAAACTCGCATTGGCCGCGATTTCGAAACGGACCGACCCCTCGGCTATCGCGCGCTCAGCTATCGCGGATTCAGCGAGAGCAATCCACCGAAGGACGCCGACCGGGAGCGAGTCCAGGTCGTGAAGGAGTTCATCGCACTCTGGGCCGACGCGCTGAACGCGCCGGGCGTGCCCCGCGAAAAAATCTACTGTCACATCGCGTTCACCGCGCTGGGGCTTGATCACAAGGAGAAGACTTCGACCGTATCCACCTTCGCGCTGCCGGAGGTGGCGTTTGGTCCGGGGTATCGCCCGGGGTTCTCGACATATCCCTCGGGAACGGCGTTCAAGGAAATCTGGGGGCACGTCGCCACGCACGGCTCGCCCGCGTGGATTTCAGCCGAAGGCACGAACGTTGCGCCCGGCAGTGGCATGTCCAGCGGCATCACGATGGAGACGTATCTCGGGCGCATGTTCAACCATGGCGCGGTGATGGTGAACATTTTCGCTTGGGGGATCGGCGGCGAAGCAATGCGCAACCATTTCTTCCGCCGAGCGGCGGAAGACCCCGAGCCGGTGGCGGCGTATGCCAAATTCCTCCGGGGCGAGGCGCTGAACGAGTCCGAGCCGACCGGCTTTTCCGTCGAGGTGCTCGAAGCCAAGATGCGGCGCATTCAAACGGAGCTTCCGGCCTGGATTCAAAAGACCGGAAAGCAGGCGGAGGCGGCGGCGCTAATGCAGAAGGTCCAATCGCTCATGAAAGAGAGGAAGCTGGAGGAAGTGAACCAGACAGCCGACGAGGTGCTGGCGTTGATGTCGGGTGCGCCAGCCGTCACAAAGGTGGACACAACAATCACCCAACCGACGCCAACGATGCGCCCCAATGAACTTCCGAACGCCGCCGTCCAACGCCTCACGGCGAAAGTGGAGCGCGTCAAAGCTGGCGCACGCGAATGGGCGACAAACGGTCGTGATCCATCGGTCATCGCCAAGGCGATGGAAGAAAAATTCAAGCCACTCATGAACGAGGGCAAGTTGGCGGAAGCCGAAGCCGAACTGGATCGCTTGCTCGAACAACTCAAGCCGGACACAAAGTAGAACCGTGCCGCATACGTGGGGTGCGAGAGGCCGCGTAGCTCTTACTTGTGGCGACGGTAGTCAGTCGGTGACAGCCCGGTTGCTTTGCGGAAAAGTTGGGCAAAATGGCTGGGATTCGAATAGCCGACTTCGTTCGCAATCGTGATCACACTCTTCGTTGTCTCGCGTAAAAGCCGTCGCGCGGTCTCTAGCCGGAGTTTGATTTGATAATGCGACGGCGGCATGCCGGTCGCCCGCTTGAAAAGCCGGTTGAAGTGAAATTCGCTCATGCCTGCTTGGTCAGCGAGTCGGACCAGGCTGAACTCCTCGGACAGATTTTCCGCCATCCAGTCGGTGATTCGGCGCAGCTTGAAGCCCGGCAGCGCCGAGGTCTCGCCCTTCGCTTCGTCCGTGAGCACAGTATAGTTCCGGGCAAGGTGCACAGCGATCGCGTGGGCGATACCACGGACGAAGAGTGGACTCGATGTTGCGCGAGCGGCCTCGTCCTTGAGTTGGGAGAGCAGCAAGACCAACGGCGGGTCTTCGAACGCCGAAATATCACGAAGTTTTGCGTGGGGTGCGTTCGAGCCGAAGACGTCAGTTAGGGCCTCGTCGAATAGGGGCACGCTCAACAGGACAATCACGGACTGCAGGGGATCGGCGGTCAGCGTTTTCCACCGCACATCGTAAGGCGCTCCCGCGGCGGTGACGAACAGCGATCCCGGGCGAAGTCGGCTGGTGACCCATGCGCCGTCATGTTCACGTTCCTGGAATTCCGCTTCGCCGGAAATCGTCCAAGCAATGAAAGGCTCATTTACCGACGGCATGGAGAAAGCCTCGGCGCGGGTTGGAAACGAAATCACCGACAACTGAACGTCCTTCCACGCCGCGCCTTCGCCTCCGCCAATTCGT
Organism: Opitutaceae bacterium; assembly: GCA_965227745.1. Classification (GTDB taxonomy): domain Bacteria; phylum Verrucomicrobiota; class Verrucomicrobiia; order Opitutales; family Opitutaceae; genus GAS368. The sequence goes on from OZ245769.1 coordinate 6,140,323, forward strand.
TGCCCGGTGGTGTAACGGTCAAGCGCTTCAGCAGAGGTTGTATCCGGCACCTTCATTCGCACCTAGATGATATCGCCCTCGCTTCCGAAGGCAACACCCACCGAGGTCGAAAGCGGCGCACTTCAAGCGCCGTATTGGTCGTCGCTGACTTCCTCCATCCATTCGACGGGCTTTCCGTCTAGACTCTCCTGGATCGCGATGTGCGTCATGGCAGTCGTCGACGCGGCACCATGCCAGTGCTTTTCCTGCGGTGGAAACCAGACCACGTCGCCGGGACGGATTTCTTCAATGGCGCCGCCCCAGCGCTGCACCCGACCGCAGCCAGCGGTCACGATCAACATCTGACCGAGAGGATGCGTATGCCACGCGGTGCGCGCGCCCGGCTCAAAGGTTACCGCGTTTCCCGCGGTGCGCGCCGGTGGATTCACCGGAAAAAGGGGATCGATGCGCACCGTGCCGGTGAACCAATCGGCCGAGCCGCGTGTGGAAGGTTGAGAACCGCTTCGTTTTATTTCCATAATGAACTCCTTCGGTGGTAGAGATGAAACAATTGAGTGGTTACGCGGCCTTGTGCACGCCGAGGCTGCTGTGGATTTCGAGGCCGGGCGTGGTCGCTAATCTTACGACAAGATCGGCCACACTTTTGCGTGAAACCTCAGCGGAGGGGTTCAGGAATGGCTCTCCTTTATGCGTGGTCCCGTAAGCAATCTCGTTGCGATCATTCAACCACGCCGGTCGCAAGATGGTGTAGTCGAGGCCCGACGCTTCGACCACGCGGGTGGCGTTGCGGTAAGGATCAAGGATGCTGCTGTAGGTTTCGCCGGGAACTTCATTGTGCACGCCCATCGAACTGATGAAGATCAAGCGCGGAACCCCGGCCTTTTTCATGGCCTGCACGATGGCTTGCGCTTGCTGCTCCAGCGCGCCCGCGAGGTTCGCATAAACGACTTCCTGTCCCGCCATCGCACCATCGAGCGTTTTTGCATCCAGCACATCGCCTTCAATTACCCGCACGCGGTCCTTGGTCCCCGGCAGTCGCAACCGACGGGCCTCTCGTAAATAGAGGGTCAGCCGCGTGTCCGTGCGTTGGAGAAAGAGGTCGATGGCCACCCGCGCAATCTGTCCGTGGGCGCCAAGAATAAGCACATTCATCGCGGTTAAGATGACTTGGGCGCCAGTTCGCCAAACCAATAGGACGCCGTGACCCCACCATCCATGAGGAAGTCGCTCCCGGTGATGAACGCTCCCTCCGCACCCATGAGGAGAGCGCCGACATTTCCGACTTCGTCCGGGGTGCCGGCGCGACCGGCCGGACAAAGGTCAATCATTCGGCGGTAGCCCGCGCCGCGCGGACCTTGCAATTCATCGTTGGCGAGGGGCGTGATGATGATCCCGGGGCTGATCGTGTTGATGCGCGCGCCGCGCTTTCCCCAGCGGACGGCTTCGGCCATAACGCGGAGTGAGTTGCCGCGCTTAGACACTTGATAAGCGTGGAGCGGGTCTTTCACTTCGGACGGTTGCAACATGGGAAGGCTGAGCAACTCCTCGACTGGCGTGGTGGCGAGGGCCTTGTTCTGCTCCGGCGATAGAGCGGGCAAACGGTGGCCGGATTGGGAAGCGATCACGACACCCGAGCCTCCGCGCGCGATCACATTGCCGAATTCTTCGAGGATGACGGCCGTGCCGTAGAGATCGACTTTCAGGATAGTCTCCGGCGAAGCCTGCGAGGGAGAGACGCCTGCGGCATGGATCAGACCGGTCACCTCGCCGAGGGCAGTGGCCGATTTGACCAACGCCTGAACGGATGCCCGCGAAGACACGTCGACCGTGGCGGTGCTCACGTCAAAGCCGGCGTCGTGGAGCGTTTTCGCTGCCGCGTCGGCGTTCTGCTGGCGCAGGTCGGCCAGCAGGACGCGCTTGCCAGTGCTGACGCGGCGAGCAATGGCCTGGCCGATTGATCCGGCACCAATAACGACGATGACTTGTTTGGATTGGGAAGTAGTATTCATGGAGATATTTTTCAGAGAACCTGTCGGGTGGGACGGAACACGATTTCGTTGATGTCCACGTCGTCGGGCTGGCTGATGGCAAAGGCGACTGTGCGGGCGAAGGAATCGGCTGGGATGGCATACTCGTTGTAGAAGTCATGAATCCCTTTCGAAATGTCCGCCTCGCTGATGGTGTTCGGCAACTCGGTGGCCACAGCACCCGGCGAAATCATCGTCGTGCGGATATTGTATTCCTTGACCTCCTGACGGAGACCTTCGGAAAGCGCGCGCACCGCGTGCTTGGTGGCTGCGTAAACTGCGCCGGCCGGAGTGACTTTGTGGCCCGCGACGGACGATACGTTGATGATGCGGCCGTTTTTGCTGCCGCTTCATGTGAAACAGTGCGGCAGCAATGCCGTAGAGCACGCCCTTGATGTTCACATCGATCATGCGCTCCCATTCATCGACCTTGAGCCGGTCGAGCGGCGAGTGCGGCATCAGGCCAGCGTTATTGAGCATAACGTCAATGCGCCCAAACTTGTCCACGGCGGTGTCGACGAAGGCGGTTCACATCGTCGCGGCGACTCACGTCAGTCGCAAGGGACAAGACTTTCGCGCCCCGTGCACCAAGTTCCTTGGCGATGACATCGAGGCGATCCGTCCGGCGTGCGCCGAGCACCACGGTCGCTCCCGCAGCCGACAAGTGGCGCGCGGCTGCCTCGCCGAGACCGCTGCTCGCACCGGTAATAACAATGACTTTTCCAGAGATATTTTCGTTCATGTGATGGGTGGTTGGTTTAGCGACCAACGCGGGATTGAAGGTGGGCTGGATAGCGGTCTCCTTGCACGGGGACGCTCTCGACTGCGTTGCGAATGCGGCGCAAGTCCTCGCTGCTTAGCTCGACCGCCACTGAGCCGAGATTTTCTTCCAGGCGATGCAGCTTAGTTGTGCCGGGAATCGGCACGATCCACGGCTTTTGTGCGAGCAGCCAAGCCAGGGCGATTTGGGCCGGCGTGGCTTTCTTTTGGGCGGCAATCTCGCCGATGAGATCCAGCAGGGATTGGTTCGCTTTGCGCGCCTCCGGTGTGAACCGGGGCACAACATTGCGAAAATCCTTCGGATCAAACTTCGTCGTTTCGTTGATCGCGCCGGTCAGGAAGCCTTTGCCGAGCGGGCTAAAGGGGACGTAGCCGATGCCCAACGATTCGCAGAGGGGAATGATTTCCTTTTCGGGCTCGCGCCACCACAGGGAATACTCGCTCTGCAACGCCGCCACGGGTTGGACCGCGTGCGCTCGGCGGATCGACTCCGCGCCGGCCTCGGAAAGGCCGAAATGTTTCACTTTGCCGGCGCGGATCAGTTCTTTCACGGCGCCCGCCACGTCTTCCATCGGAACGGCCGGATCGACGCGGTGCTGGTAGAACAGGTCGATGTGGTCGGTCCGGAGGCGCTTCAGCGCCGCATCCGCCACGGCCTTGATGTGCGCTGGCTGGCTGTTGAGGCCGCTCTGACCGCCATTGGCATCGAAGTTAAAGCCAAACTTTGTCGCGATCACGACCCGGTCGCGCATCGGAGCGAGGGCCTCGCCCAGGAGTTCTTCGTTTTTGTAGGGTCCGTAGGCCTCGGCGGTGTCGAAAAAGGTCACGCCTTTATCAAAAGCGGCCCGGATTAACTTGATGGCGTCACCGGTGTCGGTCGCAGGGCCGTAGCCGTAGCTTAGCCCCATGCAGCCTAGTCCAAGGGTCGAAACCTCCAGACCGCTCCTTCCAAGAATTCGAGTTTTCATGTGATTGACGAGGGAGATGGTAGCCCATCGCAGCGTGGGCGTCGCCCGTCGGCTTGCGCGACCTGTTGCCGGCTTGCTGGAATTATTCCGGTAGCCGGTGGCAGTGTAGCCCAAGAGCGACCAAAGGCGAAGGGGGCCGCTCCCCGTTGAGGCTATCGGGGTGATTGCCAAAATCCAGGGACGTCTCCGGTCTCGGAAATGCCCCCCGGTGCTAACGTTCAGTCACAGCATTGTGTCCGCTAGCGAAATGCTTTTTCGCTGGAGAAAAACTACGTCCTGAACTACGTCTCAAGGGTCTGAAAGTTTCCTCATGTTGCTCCGAGTAACAACGAGGTGAGCGCTCTTTCGAAAATCGCGTAAGCCACTAAATAAGAAACCCTCCGAAGTGTTTCGGAGGGTTTCAAATTGGGTGCAGGGGTTGGATTCGAACCAACGACCTTCAGGTTATGAGCCTGACGAGCTACCAGGCTGCTCCACCCTGCAACAAACGGGAGGCGGAACGTCTTCGGCTAAGGGGGCCCTGTCAACGCCTTTCTCGAAATTTCCCAATTCGCGCTTGCCTGACGCTGGGTGATTTGGTGTGTTGCACGACCTTGTTGGCAATTCCGCCCGCAGGGAATCAACCGATAACCATCAACCGATCGCAAGGCGGCCCTTTTGGCCGACCTGTGTTTGGATAGACAACATCAGATCATCATGAGCCTCAGCATCACTCCCAAAGACCTGCTCGACGCAGGCGTTCACTTCGGCCACCAGACCAAGCGCTGGAACCCCCGTTCCAAGCCGTTCATCTTCGACCACCGCCAGGGTGTCTCGATCATCGATCTCGGCAAGACCCACGAGGCCCTCGCCAAGGCTTGCACGTTCCTTGAGGACACCGTCGCCAATGGCGGCAACGTCCTTTTCGTCGGCACTAAGCGCCAGGCGAAGGAAATCGTCCGCGAGGCGGCCACTTCGGTCAACATGCCGATGTGCGTCGATCGCTGGCTGGGCGGCACGCTGACGAACTACGAGACCGTCAAGAAGTCGGTCGCCAAGTTCAAGAAGTACCAGGCGATGGAAACCTCCGGCGAAATGGCGAAGCTTCCCCGTAAGGAAGAGTCGGCCATCAAGCGCGAGATGACCCGCATGCAGAAGAATTTCAACGGTATCTCGGACATGGGCGGCCTGCCCTCCGCGATGTTCGTGGTCGATGTGAATCACCACAAGATCGCCGTCGCCGAAGGCGCCCGCGCGGGCATCCCGGTCGTCGGTCTCGTCGACACCAATTCCGACCCGAGTTCCGTCTCGCACCCGATCCCGGGTAACGACGACGCCGTGAAGTCGATCCGCATAATCGTCGAGGCCGTCACGGCCGCGATCCAGAGCGGTCTCGCCCAGCGTGACACCCGTCGCGCGCAGCGCGGCGCCGCCGACCTCAGCAAGAATGGCCAGCAGCCCGTGGTCGCCAGTGCCGATGCCGTCGACCTCTCCAAGGTCGAGATCCCGGCCGACGCCGTCCCCCTCGTCGAGGGTGAGACCGAGGCCCCGGTCGTCGCCAAGAAGCCGGTCCGCGCCAAGAAGGCCGCGGTCAAGGCCGAGTAAGTTTAGTTTTTTAACCTCTCTTCCCTCACCTCATTAAATGAGCACCGCTATCACCGCAACGATGGTCAACGAGCTGCGCGCCGCCACGGGCGCCGGTTTGTTGGTCTGCAAAAATGCGCTGGTCGAGGCCAATGGCGATGTCGCCGCGGCCACCACGATCATCCGCAAGAAGCTGGGCAACACGATCACGAAGCTCGCCGATCGCACGACGAAGGAAGGTCTCATCGAGTCCTACATCCACGTCGGCGGCAAAGTAGGCGTCTTGATCGAGGTTAACTGCGAGACGGATTTCGTCGCGCGCAACGAAGCTTTCAAGGCCTTCGTGAAAGACCTCTGCCTTCAGATCGCCGCCGCCAAGCCGCTCTACGTCTCCCGTGATCAAGTGCCCGAGGCCGATGTGGCCAAGGAGCGCGAGATCGCGGCCGCCGCTGTCGCCGGCAAGCCGCCGGCCGTCGTGCAGAAGATCGTCGATGGCAAGATGGAGAACTATTACTCCACCGTGTGCTTGCTCGACCAGCCGTTCGTCAAGCAGGCCGACAAGGCGATCAAGGATCTCCTCGCTGAGCAGGTCGCTCACATCCGCGAGAATATCCAGATCCGCCGCTTCACGCGCTATCAGCTCGGCGCTTAAGCCGGACCGGAAAAGAAAAACGTTTTAATCGAGGCGCCTCGCTCAAGGAGCGGGGCGCCTTTTTTTGCGCGTTGTATTATTTTCGCCGCGCGGTCACCCCCAGACCGTGCGGGCCGAAGAATCACGAAGCCACAAAAGAGTGGATGTGCCGCATTCGGTGGATGTCGGAGGCGCGCGACGGAAACGCCCCGGCGCGCTAGGGGCGGATCACCTCGAGGGTGACTGCGTTGGCATCGCCGGAGACGTAGCGGACCGAGACACCTGAGTAAGTGATCGTCTGCCCGACCTTCAACAGGCGGTCGAGCTTGCGGTTGTCGTTTTCGTCGAGGGGCAGGATTTTAAACGGTCCGTTGCCACTTGAGGCGGTGGTGTCGACCACGTAGACGAGGGGGCCAGACGAGGGCAACGCGCTATCGAGCCCGGTGGCGCGACGGTACTCGGCGACGACGGCGGAGGTGGCAGTGAGGGGAGCGACGACCATCTTGCGACCGCCGGCGAGTTCGACCGGAGTGAGCGAGACGGTGGTCGTCCCGGGCGCGGCGCGCACGACTTGGTCGTCATCCAGCCAACCGAGCAGCCAGCGCTCCCAAGCGAAATATTCCGGAGCGGCGCCAGTGATGTTTCCCATCATGCCGAAATCGCCGACGTAGCGGTAAAAATTGGTGGCGGTGAAAGTGTAGAGGTCGGGCAGGCCGAGCATGTGGCCGCCTTCGTGATTGAGCCATTTATAGCCCCAAGTACGCAGATCGTAACCGGAGGTGCAGGCCACGGCGATGGTCCGGTCGCCAGCGACGATGCCGCCGGCAGTATAGGTGGGGCCATTGTAAAGCACGGTGGCATCGGGATTGGCCATGACGACGATGGCATCGGCGGAGGAAAAATCGGCGCCGGCGGCGAGGGCGAGATTCACGGCTTCCTGGATGTACGCGCGATGGGTGGCGGCGGTGAGTTCCGTCCAGCCGTATTGGGTAGTGGGTTTGCTCATCCGCAGCCAAGTCAGGACGGGATCGAGCGTCGTGCGCATGCGGCCGTACGAAGTGGTGCGCCAAAAATCGGGTGCGCCCGGCGAGATCTGCGCGAAGACCGACTGCGGCGTGCGCGTGGCCACGGCGTCGCTAAAATCGACAAAGAGAGTCTTGATGCGGACGTCGCCGGTCGACGGGAGCCGATTGGTGCGCAGCGGGAAGCCCAGTTGCGACGCCGCGGGGCCGAGGAGGTTGGGCAGACGCAGCTCGGAAAAGGCGGATTCGATCTCGTAGACTTCGACCAGTGCCTCGCCGGTGCCGCCGTCGGCGCCGGAGACCTGCACCGTGTAATTTTGCCCGGCGGAGACCTCCACGATCAAGGCCGCATCCTTACTGCCAGCGGGGAGCCCAAAGGCGCCGACGGTGGCAAAGGTCTGCGCGAGTGCGGGATCCCACGTATCGTTGGTGGCGAGGCGGGTGCCCTTGGAGTCGAAAAATTGCAGGAGCGGATCGGCCAGCGTGCCCGGGACGCCAAAGGCGGCGAGGCCCGGCCCGACGGCGCGGACGAGGAGCCGCTTGGTGCCGGTGCCGGCGACGGTGAAACCGGCAATGAGAATGTCCGCATCGGTGCCGACGCGATTACGCGCCGAGAGATTGATCATGCGCGGGTAGATCCGGGCTTCGGCGTCGTAAGCCTCCACCAGGATAGTGCCGGCCCCTGTGCCCGACGCCTGCACGGTGAAGCTGCCATTGAGCGATTGGGTGAGGGCGGCATCGCGCGAGCCCGGATCGTAGGCAAAGGCACCGACCGAGGTGAAGACGGGGGCGAGAGCGGAATTCCAGTTATCACTGGTCGCGACGGGACTGGAGCCACTGGTGTAGAGCGCGAGACGCGGATCGGCCATGCCGTTGAGGCCAAACTTATTGAGGGCCGGGCCGCCCGCGCGTACGAGGATGGTCTTGCTGCCACCACTCACGACGCCACCCACGATGAGAGTCTGGCCATTGGCCATCGAGGTGCGCACGGAGAGATTCGACAGGTAGGAGACTTCGACGGCGCGCCCGCTAGTGAGCGCGGCGGCAATGACCACTGCGGCCAGCACGGTACGGAGGAGAGATCGCAAAAGCATAACAGAGAGTGAAGATGAGGCGAAGGCCGCGATGGCATTCTGCCCAAGTACCACGGGCAAGATATTTTATGAATTTGAAATGCAGGTGGCTTTCAAATGCAGGAGGGCAGCGTTTTCGGGAAAATAGAGGTGTATCGCGCCGATTGAACGTGCAGCCCAGATGAGCACGGCCGAAAGGCCGGAGTTTTTTCCGCTACCGCACATCGCCGGAATTTATTCCGGATTTAGTGAGCGAGCGGCGGCCACAGCTTGAGGTCGCTGCTTCGTCGTTTCTCTTCATAAACCCAAATTTGTTTTTGCTGCGGTCGCGATTTTTTCTGCGACTATGGTTCTCCGATGAATGTCTCACGTGTCCAGATCGTCGCCCGCGGGCTGACCAATTGCTGTCCGAATTGCGGAGCGCGCACGCTGTTCGTGCCGGGATCGATCTTTAAGGTGAACAAGACCTGCTCGGCCTGCGGCTTCACGATCGAGCGCGAAAACGACGAGGGCTTTTTCCTCGGCTCGATGTCGCTGAACTTCGGCATGACGATCACGCTGTACCTCGTGCCCGTGCTCGCCCTTGCGCTGTACAAGGTGATCGGCGAGACCACGGCGATCGTGCTCGCGGGCATCGGCGCGCTGGGGTTTCCGATTTTATTTTACCGCTCGTCGCGGAGCTGGTGGCTGATGAACTACTACGTGCTGTTTCCGCATCATCTGCCCGCCAACGGCGGCAAGGGGCGCGCCGGGGATGATAATGTGTGAGGAGACGCAGACGTTGAGAGCTGGAATTAGAAACTAGTCCAGCTCCGCGAGGCGGGCGCGGACCAAGTCTCGGAGAAGCTTCTGATCGAGCTTCCAATCCACGGGGATTTGAAAGGTGCCTTTAAAGACGACGTAGTTCGTCAAGCGCGGCTTGAAGTCTTGAATGATCTGCGGGCTCCACGGCGAAAACGTGAGGTGTTTTTTGTAGGCGGCGAGGCCCGCGACGTATTTGCCGTGGCGGTGAACGGTGGGGACATTCCACGAGATTTTAGACTCCAATTCCGGAAATTGGGTGAGGATGAAATCGAGGACGGAGCGGATGGTCTGGGCTTTGGTGGCGTCCTGCGCGGCGAGATAATCGTCGATGGAGCTGTAGCGAGGCGTGCTCATTTCCTGACGCGTTTGCCGCCCGAAATCGGGTCAATCGTTGAGGCCCTTGCCTTTCAGAATCTGCGGGAGGCATTTGTTCACGCGCGATTCGCGCGTTTCGGACTGCTTGGGGGCGGAGAAGTGGAGATAGTAAGCACGCTGGCGGCCGGGGGTGAGGGCGGAGAAGGCGGCTTTTACGGCGGCGTCCTTATCGAGCACGCGTTGAAACTCCACGGGGTACTTGAGCTCGCTGCTCTTGAGGTAGGTCACCTCGGCGCCGGACTTTTCCAGTTCGATGGCTTCGAGGATGTAGGCCTTGATCGTGGCTTTCTGGTCGGCGATTTCCTTGGTGCTGGTAAAGCGGAGCTGGCGGGCGGCTTGGGTGTTTTCGCCGGGTTTGACGAGGAGGCCTTTGGCGTCCTTGAGCAGCGCGCCCTTGGTAAAGAGGAGGGCGCAATGGGCCTTGAAGGGCTGGGTGATGAGGACATTGCGATCCTCAAACATGTAGCAGGGCTTGCCCCACTTGAGCTCCTCCGTGAGGTCGCACTCGAGGGCGAGGGCGCGGAGCTTTTTCATCTCGTCGACCCATTGGTCCTCTTTGGCGAGGAATGCATCGATCAGGGGATTCTTTTTGCTCATGAGCAGATGGGAAACGGCGGGGAGCGGGGCGGTCGATGATCTATTTTTCGGGACGTGAGGGGGCGAGGCAGAAATAAACGAGCCCTAAAAGCTGGCGACTATGAAGCGCTTAGCCGGCGGCAGGCAGGCCCGCGCCCACTCGTTCTCAACGCGCTTGATTTTGAGCTTCCGTTTTTATCGGCCCGGCCTACGTTTCTCCGTCCTGTCACTGGAGAGGTGGCAGAGTGGTCTATCGCACCTGACTCGAAATCAGGAGTGCCCGCAAGGGTACCGTAGGTTCGAATCCTATCCTCTCCGCCAGTGCAGCACGACGAGGCGACTCGTCAAGGACCCCGCCGGAATGACCCTCGGCGGGGTTTTGCCTTTTCTGGAATCGGGATAGACGGGGCCGCGCGGTACCCGGTGTGGTGCGGCGGATTGAACGCCGTAAAAACCAACCGAGATTAAGGCCATAGGCGTTGGCGCGGGTAGAGTGCGGGCAAAGGTTAGGCCGACAGGGAACGGGAAGAAACTTCTGGATGCGAAGGGGGTGGTGAGCGGGTGATTTTGAAAGCGACTCTCATCTGATGGGTCCGTTGTGCACGACACAGCAGCATTGGATCCAAGGGGGACGTTCGGCGAATGGGGACTATACCTTGTACCGTCGGTCGCCGCGCCTGAACTACCTGCATTGGCATGAAGCAGGCTGATGTCGTTTTGTGACAAGCTCTTTGCCGTTTCGCGGCGTAGGCGTGACTTGAGTCACCTAGGATTATCTCAGCTCTCTTAATGACGTTTTCAGAAAAATTCTGCGCGACGCGCGCCATCCCGCCCGAGAAATACGAGGAAGTCGTCCTGAGGTTGTCGCTGCGGCCGATGGCTCGTCTGCTGCGGCCGGTCTTTTCGGTGCTCGCGCCGGACTATTTCGCCGCCGACCGGGCGCTGGTAAAGTCGGTGGGGCGGATCACCCGCCTGCGCGAATTCGAGGCCGAGGCGGTGGATTTTGCGCACGATCCGGTTAACCGGGGATTCCTGCGGCGGACATTGCAGCTGCGGGCCTCGACACGTCGGCTCCGCGACGTGGTGCGGGCGACGCTGCACGATAAGACGTGACTGGCTGCGGCAGTCCTCTGGGCGAAATCCGCCGCGTAGTTGGTTAATGGATACAGAGGCCCGCCCAAATCATAGCCTCACATGTGCGCGGCGCGTCGGGTGGCGGCGGCCATGAAGTGGGCTTGGGCGGAGAAGGGGCGTTCGCTGGCGCGGCGGGGGACGGGAGCGTAGGAGCCGTGCGGGTGGAGGAGGCGCGCGTTGAGCGTGTCGTTGAGCTCGGTGCCGAAAAACTCGTCGGTCATCCACTGGCGCAAGATGGGATCGCGGATGGGGAAGACGACTTCGACACGGCGGAAGAAATTGCGCGGCATCCAATCGGCGCTGCCGGCCAGGATGATGGGTTCGCCGCGGGCGTTTTGGAAATAGAAGGCTCGGGCGTGCTCGAGGAAGCGGCCGACGAGGCTGCGCACGCGGATGTTTTCCGAGAGGCCGGGGATGCCGGGCGTGAGGCTGCAGGTGCCGCGCACGATGAGATCGATCTTCACTCCGGCCTGCGAAGCGGCGTAGAGGGAGTCGATGGTGGCCTTGTCGACCAGCGAGTTCATCTTGGCGATGATGCGTGCGGGGCGGCCGGCGGCGGCGTTGCGGGCCTCGACGGCGATCAAGGCATTGATGCGGCGGTGGAGATTATAAGGCGCGACGAGCAGGTGGCGGAATTTCGGCGAGCGGCCGAAGCCGGTGAGGGAATTGAAAAGCTGCGCGACATCACCCGTGAGATCGGTGCGGGCGGTAAAGTAGCTCAGGTCGGTGTAAAACCGCGCGGTGCGGGGATTGTAGTTGCCGGTGCCGAGATGCGCATAGTGGCGCATGCGGCGGCCCTCGCGGCGGACCACAAGGCAGAGCTTGCAGTGAGTCTTGTGACCGATGAGGCCGTAGACGACGTGCACGCCGGCCTCCTCGAGCTGTTTTGCCCACTGGATGTTGTTAGCCTCGTCGAAGCGGGCCTTGAGCTCCACTAGCGCGGTGACCTGCTTGCCGTTTTTCGAGGCCTCGATGAGTGCGCGGACAAGCGGGGAGTCGCCGCTCGTGCGGTAAAAAGTCTGCTTGATCGCAAACACCTGCGGATCGCGCGCGGCCTGCTCGACGAAATCGATCACGGGCTGAAACGAATCGTACGGGTGATGCAGCAACACATCCTGCGCGCGCAGGGTGTCGAAGATCGCCGCGATGTCGCGCAACGGCGAAGCGTTGACGGGAGTGAAGACGGGGAACTTGAGGTCGGGCCGGTCGAGGTCGCCGAGACTCTGCAGGCGCATCAAGTTGATCGGGCCCTTGAGGCGGAAGACGTTGGCGGGCGGGAGGCCGAGCTGATTGCAGAGCAGCGCGAAGAGCGCGGCGTCGACGCCATCCTCGATCTCAAGACGCACGGCGGCGCCGCGACGCAAATTGCGCAACTCCTCCTCGATTTTCACGAGGAGATTGGCGGCTTCTTCCTCGTCGATATAGAGGTCGCTATTGCGCGTGACACGAAAGGCATGGGCGCCGGTTAGACGGTAGCCGGGGAAGAGTTCGCCGGCGCATAGTTTGATGATCTCAGAGAGAAAGATGGTGCGCTGGGGGCCCTTGCCGCCGGGCGCGATGCTGACGAGGCGCGGGAGAATGCGTGGGACCGGGAGAATCGCGACGAGGTGCTCGATTTCGGGAGTGTCGGGATTGTCGAGCGAGACGATGACGTTGAGCTCCTTGTTGCCGAGCTGCGGAAAGGGGTGCGATTGATCGAGCGCGAGTGGCGTGAGGACCGGGTAAACCTGCTCGCGGAAGTAGGCGCGCACCCAGGCCAGCTCGCGGGGAGTAAGGTCCTTGGCGCCCTTGAAGTGGATGCCCTCTTTGGCCAGTGCCGGCACGAGCTGCTCGCGCCAGCAGCGATACTGCTCATCCACGAAGATACCGACACTGTGGCGGATGCGCTGAAGCTGCTCGCGCGGATCGAGCCCATCAGGGCCGGGCTCGACGACGCCGGAATCGCGCTGCTGCATGAGGCCGGCCACGCGAATCTCAAAAAACTCGTCGAGGTTGCTACCCGTGATCGCGAGAAACCGCACCCGCTCGATCAGCGGATGGCGGTCGCTCTGCGCCTGCTCCAGCACCCGGCGATTAAACGCCAGCCAACTCAACTCGCGATTGAAGTAGACCGGGACAGGCTCGGGCGCAGCGGGGCGTAAAGGGGACGATTTCTTGGGTGAGCGGCGGGCCATGCGTAAAGGAGACCGTGGACGGTATTTTGCACGGACCGCAAAACGAACTTTTTCAATGCGAGACCCGCAAATGTAACACGGAGTGGTAGATCGACCGCGGGTCCGAGAACCGGTGCCCCGCAGAGTACGCTAATCCTCTAAGCCGATGAAAGGCCGGAACGGACGAGAACTGCTAAGTCGACGGCTTGACCGGCGGCGACTCAGCGTTAGGCGCCGGTGTCGTTGCCGAAGCGGTCTTAAACGTCGTCACGACGAGCCGACGCAACAAGGCAATGGACAGGCGGACCTTGAGGCGACGTCGCAGCATCTGGCGATTGGACGGGTGGGCGTGAAAATCGGAGACCTCCCAGGCGAAGTCTTCGGGGCGGGTGAGCTGGCCGACATTGCGCGCCAGCTCGAGGTCAGCGCAAAAATAGTCCCCAGGCATCATGTGCAGGAGGCGATGGAGCACGCGGGCTTGGGGGTGGAGCGTCCGCCCCACGACGTCGCGCTCAAAATCGGCCAGGGGTAGGTTGTGCTGCTCACAATAGAGCTGCGCGAAGGTTTTGGGATGGGGCGGGGTCACCTCGCGCACCAATCAAGCAGCCGCGGCGCGCCTGACTAACGCTTTGTGGCGAACATCTCCGTTTTAGTGACGAACGACGGCCACTGAGAGCCATTGGCTTTTGGGCCGGGGCGCACCCCGAGGGGAGATCAGCCCACGACGGTCTTTACGTTTACGAATTCGCGGAAGCCGTAGACGCTCAGCTCACGGCCCATGCCGCTGGACTTGATCCCGCCAAAGGGCAGGGCGGCGTCGGAACGGACAAGGGTGTTGATCGCGACGAAACCACACTGCAACTGCGGCACGAGCGCGTGGGCCCGCCGCACATGGCTGGAGAAGATCGCGGCCCCGAGGCCAAAGGGCGTGGCGTTGGCGAGGCGCACGGCATCGGCATCATCGCGGGCGACCATGATCGCGCCGACGGGGCCAAACAGCTCCTCGTCCGCTGCGGGCATGCCGGGTTTCACGCCCGAGAGGAGACTGGTGGCGTAGAAATAACCGGGCCCTTCGAGGGGGGCACCGCCAAGGAGGAGACGCGCGCCCTTGGCGACGCTCTCCGTGACCTGCCGGTGAAGATTGTCGCGCAGATCGGCGCGGGCGAGGGGGCCGACCTCCGTGGCGAGATCGGCGGGGTTGCCCACTTTCCTCGCGGCGAGACGGTCGGTGACGAGGCGCTCGAACTCGGCGTGGACCGAGCGGGCGACGATGAAGCGTTTCGCCGAGGCGCAGCTCTGGCCGGAGTTGATGAGGCGCGAACCGGCGCAGGTTTCGGCGGCGAGGGCAAGATCGGCGTCGTCGAGCACCAGATAGGGATCGCTGCCGCCGAGTTCGTAAACGCCCGGCTTCATGGCGGCTCCAGCGAGGGCGGCGACTTTCTTTCCCGCAGCGGTGCTGCCGGTAAAAGTCACGGCCTGCACGCGTGAATCGGCGATGAGGTCAGGGATGGGCTCGATCCCGGTGACGAGGGTCTGAAACACCCCCGCCGGTACGCCCGCGCGCGCGAAGATATCGGCGATGGCGAGGGCGCAGCCCGTGACGTTGGGCGCGTGTTTCACTAGAAAGACATTGCCGGCCATCAGGGCGGGTGCGGCGGCGCGGAAGACCTGCCAAAAGGGGAAATTCCACGGCATGATCGCCAGAATGACGCCGAGCGGCTCGACGACCACACGGGCGCTCCGGCCGCCGAGCGGATGTTCGTCGGCCATGAAAGCGGCGGCGTGCAGGGCGAAAAACTCGCAGGTGCGGGCGCATTTCTCCACCTCGGCCTGGGCCTGGGCGAGGGGCTTGCCCATCTCGGCGGTCGCGAGGCCGGCGAGCTTATCGCGATTTGAAATCAATTCATCCGCGACGGCCCTCAGATGCGCCGCGCGCATAGCAAGCGGGAGCTCGCGCCACTTCGTCTGCCAGATGTGTGCCCGCGCGAGGGCGCGCTCGATTCCCGCCGGCGTCGTTTTGCGATAGGTGCCGAGGCGCTGGCCAGTGGCCGGGTTGACGGAGACGAAGGACATGTAGGGACGAAAGGTCGCCGAGGCGGCGAAGGACGCAACCGAAAGCACGGGGTGTGCCTGAGCAGCACTTTCGTTTTATACAAAGACCACTTGCGGCGGCGGGCCCTTTCGAGCGTGATGTCACCATGGCCCGTGGGGAAAAGCGTCCGGTGACGGTACATACGATAGCAGAGCACCTCGGGGTGTCGCCCTCGTCGGTCTCCACCGTGCTCGCCAACCGCCACAAGGAACGCCGCCTCGCGCCCGCGACCGTGGAAAAGATCCGCCTCGCCGTCCGGGAGCTTGGCTACGTGCCCAATGTCGCCGCCCGCCGCCTTCGCGCGCACGACCCGGATGTGCATCAGGTCACCTTGGGCATTTTGACTTCGTTTGAGGCGCCCTTGTTTTTGGTGAGCCGGGCGCTGCGGCAGGTGCAGCGGGCGGTCGATGCGCGCACGGGGCCGGATCGCCGGTTTTCAGTCTCGATCGATATGTTTCACGCGGGGCGTTTGCGCGAGATGCCCGGCCTGCTCGATGCCAGTTTGTTTAACGGCGTCATCATCACCAATACGCTGCCCGAGGACGACGCCTTTCTCACCACCATGACGCTGCCCTATGCTGTGGTCGTGCTCGGCCGGCGGCTGGCCAACTACTCCTGCGTGCTCGACACCCCCGGGGAGATCGGCCGTCGCGCGGCGGAAATCCTCCTCGCGCGCGGCTGCCGGCATCCCGTGGTGCTCACGCCGGCGTTGCTTACCCAGAGTACCGCCGAACGCGCCGAGGCCTTTGCGGCCACCGTGCTCGCGCAAACAGGACTGGAGTGCGCGCGGGTGTCGGCGGCGGGGTTTACGCCCGCGAGCGGCGCGGAAGCCCTGCGCGCCCACCTCGGCGCGAGTCGCGCCTGCGACGGGCTCTTTGCCGTGACCGATAGCCTCGCGCTCGGCGCCTATCAAGCGATCAAAGACGGCGGGCGGCGCATCCCGCGCGACATCGCGGTCGTCGGGGTGGGGGACCATGAGCACGCGGATTTCTTCGATCCGCCGCTGACCTGCGTGGGCCCGTCGAGCGAGACCATCGTGGAAAAAGTCGTCACCCAATTGTTTCACTTGATGAACCACCGCCGACTCAAGCCCGTGGAGATTCCCGTGCCGCCGTCCGTCGTGATGCGAGCCTCGGCGTGAGAAGTAAGTGAGGTTCGGCGACAGGAGCCTGCTTGCGAGCGATGGGATGATAGGAGCGCGCAAGATCGTCACGTCTTATCGCCTGCAAAGAAGCTTTTTGCGCTCCGTAATTCCCCCGAAATCCCAAAAATCTCCCTTCTTTGCTAAATTTTGCGCTTGTAACTAAATCGATTTAGCAATTTCAGGGTTTAGCGCCTAGTAAACCCTTGTCTGTTCCCCTTCCATGTCGCGGCTGCGCGATGTGGTCAGTCCCAAAACCCTGTTACCCATGCAATCGACCTCATTGCTTGTTCGTTTTTCCGTCCGGCGTTTCGCGCCGTTGTTCGTGCTTTGGTCCTTTTTGATGTCGGTCACTTTCCTCGGGCGTGCAGCCGAAACCGGCTCGGGCATGGTGAGCGGCACCGTCAACAACACTGCCACGGGTAATCTCCTCGAAGGTGCCAAGATCGAAATCCCCGCGCTTGGCCTCTCCACCCTCGCCGACAACTCGGGCCGCTACGTGCTCAGCGGTGTGCCCGCCGGCACGCATGAGGTGGTGGCGACCTACATCGGCCTCGACCCACTGCGCGCCACCGTCACGGTCGGCGCGGGGCAACGCGCGGTGCGGGACTTCGATCTCTCGACCGGTATCTACAAGCTCCAGGAATTTAAAGTAAGCGGCGAGCGCGAGGGCGGCGCGGCGGCGATCACTGCGCAGCGCAACGCGGAGAACGTGAAGAACGTCGTCGCGATGGATTCCTTCGGCACCATGCCCAACATGTCCGCCGGTGAGCTCGCCATCCGCCTCCCCGGTGTCGCGGGTAATCTCGACGACGAGGGCAATGTCACCGGCCTCACCGTGCGCGGCATGGGCCCGACGATGAATCGCATCACGGTCGACGGCGGCCTCATCACCAATGTCGGCGGTTTCAACCGCCAGTTCCAGACGCACAGCCTCACCGGCGCGATGTTCGAGCAACTCGAAGTCATCAAGGGCCACACGCCCGACAAGGGTGCGGACTCCCTGGGCGGTACGATCAACCTCAAGACCCGCTCCACGCTCAGCATGAAGGAAAAGCGCCGCCTGACCTACAGCGTCTCCGGCCGCTGGGCGCCGACATTTTCCCAGCAAATTCCGCTGCGCGAGGATCACCCCTTTCATCCGTTGGTGAATCTTTCCTACCAAGAGGTCTTCGATGTGCTCGGCGGCGACCGGAACCTCGGCGTCTCGGTCAACACGTTCTACAGCGAAAACGTCGCGGGCTACTTCCGCACGATTCGCGATTTCGAAAACACCACCAACCGCCCCGCCTATCTCTGGGACTACCGCACGCAGGACGCCTACAACAATCGCAAGCAATCCAGCGTGAATGTGAAAACCGATTTCCGGCTCTCGCCCACGACGAAGTTCACGCTCAACACGATCTACAACGACGCCAACGAGCCCTACAACCGCCTCTACGAGACGCGCGCCTTCACCAATCAAACCGCGCCCAATGCCACGACCTCCGGCGT
Organism: Opitutaceae bacterium; assembly: GCA_965227745.1. Classification (GTDB taxonomy): domain Bacteria; phylum Verrucomicrobiota; class Verrucomicrobiia; order Opitutales; family Opitutaceae; genus GAS368. Next base: position 6,158,156 of record OZ245769.1, read on the forward strand.
GATTCCCGGCTACACCGATCGCATCACGAGCGTGCGCCCCGTCGCGGCCTCCGTCATCGATGTGACGGAGACGATGTTCAGCTTTTTCAATCGCACGCGGCAGATCGACCTGGGTGCGGAGCATGACTTCGACCGCCTCAAGGCCGACTGGGATGTGAACTACAGCCAGACGCACTCGAATCTTGGCGTCGGCGGCGGTGGCACGCTCACCAATCGTATCTCCGGCATCGGCTGGACGCTCGATCGCACGCAGTCCGATCTCTATCCGCGCTTCATCCAGACCGCCGGCCCCGACATCAGCAATCCGGACAATTATCGCCCCAACGGTCAGCTCACCACGCGCAACAACGACCGCGACGTCGAGATCCGCAATGGCCGCTTCAATCTCCAGTATAATTTCCCCACTCAGTTCACCTTCTCGCTCAAGGCCGGTGGCGACTGGCGCGAGCAACTCGCCCGCGAGGTCAACCGTTCGCGTCGCTGGAACTACACTGGCACGACCGCGCTGCCCTCCGATCCGTCGATCAAGACCTGGGACTCGCTGAAGACGGGTCGCATCATTCCCCAGTGGGAATCGGCCTCGTTCATCCAGGGCGAGGTGCCGACCAATCCCGCGTTGTGGAGCGAAGACCGCTACTTCGCCGAGCAGCAAAAATACACCGGCACGCGCCAGGTGATCGAAACCGTCACCGCAGGGTACCTCATGACGCAGGGCAAGGTCGGCCGCTTCGGCTTCCTCGGCGGTGTGCGCACCGAAAAGACCGATGACGATACCTGGGGTTGGGTCCGCGCCCACACCGCCTCCACCGCTGCGCAGCAGGCCGCCGATCCCGTCGGCTCCGCCGCTCGCGACTACGCCGGCACCTATCGCACAACCAGCGGCAGCTATACGAAGTCCTTCCCCAGCGCGCACCTCTCCTACGATGTCACGCCCAACGTCAAAGCCCGCGTGAGTTGGTCGACGAGCTTCGGCCGCCCCGCGATGACAAATCTCGTGCCCGGCGAATCGTTCAACGACACGACGAAGGAACTCACGGTCAACAATGCGAGCCTCAAGCCGCAGACCGCACAAAATTGGGACGCCACGCTCGATTACTATTTCGAGCCCGTCGGCAATCTCTCCGCCGGCTGGTTCCGCAAGGAGATCAAGGACTACATCGTGAGCGGCATCCAGCAGGGCACCGTCGCCACCGGCACCGATAATGGCTACGGCGGTGAGTACGGCGGCTACAAGCTCCTCAGCTCGTCCAATGCCGGCACCGCCTACGTCCAGGGCTGGGAGCTGAGCTACCAGCAGCAATTCACCTTCTTGCCGGGCTTGCTCAAGGGCCTCGGCTTCTCGGCCAACTACACCCGCATCGAGACGCACGGCGATTTCGGCTCCGCCACGCAGCTCACGACCGACGAGGTCGCGGGCTTCATCCCGCGCACGGGTAATGTGAATCTCTCGTGGCGCTACCGGAGCTTCACGACCCGCGTCGGCGTCAACTACACCGGTGACTACATCTCCAGCTACACCGCCGGCAGCGCCGGGCGAAACGTCTATAAGTTGAAACGCACCGTGACCAACGTCAGCTTTGGCTACCAACTCCGCCCCTCCCTCGGCTTCTCCGTCGACATCGCCAACTTCACCAACGAACCCCAGGCCCAGTATCGCGGCATCCCCGACCAGATGGAGCGCACGATCATCAACGGCACCACGATCACCTTTGGCCTCACGGGCCGGTTCTAGTCACGTATCCGAATTAAAACTACCATGAACTCTCGGCCTTTCGTCCTTCGTCATTCGTTATTCGGCCCACTGGCGCTCGCCGCCCTCTTCGCGCTCCCGCTCGCCGTGACTGCCGCCGAGAAAAAGGCGGCACCCGAGAAGAAAGCTGCGGCGGAGAAAAAGGCGTCCGCTCCCGAGGAGGTCCTGCCCCGGCTCGCGTACAATAATCCCGGCACCGTCGTCGATCTCGGCGTCGGCCTCTGGGCCTGGCCGCTGCCGATGGACTACAATCGCGACGGCCTCATGGACCTCGTCGTCGTCTGCACCGACAAGCCCTACAATGGCACCTGGTTCTTCGAGAATAGCGGCCAGACGGATACGCAGACGAGGCTCCCGATCTTCAAGCCCGCCGTGCTCATCGGCAAATCCGCGCCTTCGGTCGGCATCTCCTACGTCACGGGTCAACCCGTCGTGACGGCGACTGCCTCCGTGAAGCGTGGCGACATCTACGACTATCGCGGCAACACGTTTCCCGATTTTCTCAACTCGCAATTTAACCAGCCGAAAAAGCTTGGCGTGCCGGAGCAGATTCTTACCCAGCCCGGCAACATCCGGCAGAACCAGTGGCAGCTCGTCGACTTCGACGGCGATGGCGTGCTCGATGTGAGTGTCGGTATCGATTTCTGGGGCGACTTCGGTCCGCTCAATGGCGGCGACGGCGCTTTCAACGCGAAGGGAGAATGGACGCGCGGCAAGCTGCGCGGCTACGTCTACGTGATGCGCAACACGGGCACCAATGAGCAGCCCGCCTACGCCGCGCCTATGCGCCTGCAGGCCGGCGGCCAGGACGTCGATCCCTACGGCATGCCGTCGCCGATGTGGGGCGATTTTCGCGGCACAGGGAAACTCGATTTGATCTGCGGTGAGTTCCGCGACGGCTTCACCTTCTACGCCAATACCGGCACGCGCACCGCGCCGGTCTACGCGGCGGGCCGCACGCTCACCATCGGTGGCGACCGCCTGCACATGGATCTGTGCATGATCACGCCGACCGCCGTGGATTTTAACGGTGACGGCTTCCTCGACATCGTGTGCGGCGACGAGGATGGCCGCGTGGCGTTTCTGGAAAATACCGGCAAGACGGTCGACGGCATGCCGCAGTTTTTGCCGCCGCGCTACTTCCGCCAGTTCGCGCAGGATTTGAAATTCGGCGCGCTCTCCACGCCCTACGCGATCGATTGGGACGGCGACGGCGACGAGGACATCATCGCGGGCAATAGCGCGGGCTACATCGCGTTTTTCGAAAATCTCGGCGGCACGCCCACGCGCTGGGCCGCGCCGCGCTACTTGAGCGCCGGCGGTAAACTCATCCGCGAAGAAGCCGGCCCCAATGGCTCGATCCAAGGGCCTGCGGAGGCGAAGTGGGGCTACTCGATTCTGAGCGTGGCCGATTGGGATGGCGACGGCCTGCCCGATATCATCACCAATGGCATCTGGGGAAAAATCATCTGGTACAAAAACATCGGCACCCGCACCGCGCCGAAGCTCGCTGCTGGGCAGTCGGTAGAGTTGACGCTCCCCGCCGGCACGACTGCGCCGCATCCCGCGTGGAATTGGTGGAAGCCCAAGGGCGGCGAACTCGTTTCGCAGTGGCGCACCACGCCGCAGATGTACGATTGGAATGGCGACGGTCTCATGGATCTCGTGCTCTCCGATGCCGAGGGCTACCTCGCGCTCTACGAGCGCAAGCGCGGCGCCGACGGCAAGCTCCAGCTCCTCCCGCCGCAGCGCGTGTTCCTCAGCGAGGGCACGAGTTCGTTTAACAGCAATGGCAAGGCCACGAACGCGGTGTCGGGTCCGCTGCGCCTCAACGACGGCGTGTTCGGCAGCGGCGGTCGGCGCACTTTTTGCATCGTCGATTGGGACGGCGACGGCCAGCCCGACATCATGCTCAACAGCAACCCGAACGTGAATTTCTTCCGCAATCTCGGGAAGAACGCGGACGGGAAGTGGACGTTTAAGGACATGGGCCCGATCAGCACCCACGTCCTCACCGGCCATGCGACGAAGCCCACCTTCATGAAGTCCACCGGCGAGCTTCTCATCGGCGCGGAGGATGGTTTCTTTTATCGGGTAAAAAATTCCCGCGCCAAATAATCCCATGAACCTCTCCCGCCTGTTCGCTTTCGCCGCCCTCGTTCTCACCCCGCTCCTCGCCGCCGCGCCGAATCCCGCGGTGGTGCGCTCGGAGTTTATTTACGAGAAAGCGCCGTTTCCGTCCTGCCACGCCTCGACCATCGTCGAGCCCACCGCCGGTCACCTCGTGGCCGCGTGGTTCGGCGGGACGAAGGAGCGCGATCCCGATGTCGGCATCTGGGTCTCGCGCCATGACGGTGCCGGTTGGTCCGCGCCCGTCGAGGTTGCCAACGGCGTGCAGCCCAACGGCCCGCGCCTGCCGACGTGGAATCCCGTGCTGTTTCAGCCGCGTACCGGGCCGCTCATGCTCTTCTACAAGATGGGCCCGAGCCCGGCGACGTGGTGGGGCCTGCTCCTGACGTCGACCGATAGCGGCAAGACGTGGAGCCAGCCGCGTCGTCTGCCCGATGGCATTTTCGGCCCGATCAAAAACAAGCCGGTGCAACTCGCCGATGGCACGATCCTCTCGCCGACGAGCGACGAGACGCCCGACAAGGAAAACCTCTGGCGTGTGTACTTCGAGCGCAGCACCGACCTCGGTCAGACGTGGACGCGCACGCCGTTTCTCAACGACGGCAAGAAAGTCGGCGCGATTCAGCCGAGCATCCTCTTCCTAGGTGGCGACAAAATCCAGGCGCTGGGCCGCACGCGGCAGGGCAAGGTCTTCAGCATCACGTCACCCGATCTCGGGAAGACGTGGGGCGAGATGGCGCTGACCGACCTGCCCAATCCCAGCTCCGGCACCGATGCCGTCACCCTCGCCGATGGCCGCCATGTGCTCATCTACAATCACACGCCCAAGGGCCGCACGCCGCTCTGCGTCGCGATCTCGAAGGACGGCGCCGAGTGGAAGCGCGTCGTCGACCTCGAGACCGAGCCCGGCGAGTACAGCTATCCGGCGGTCGTGCAGGCGCGCGATGGGCTGATCCACATCACCTACACGTGGAAGCGGGAAAAAATCCGCCACGTCGTCCTCGATCCGAAAAAACTTTAAGCATGTCCTCATCCTTCCGACCCAGCGGTATTTACTCCGCGCAATGGATTCCCACCGATGCGGTGGGCCAGATCGATCGCGCGGGTCTCGCCGCCCATCTCGAATTTGAGCGGCGCCACGGCATTCGTGGCGTGCTCGCCCTTGGCAGCACCGGAGAGTTTCCGCACTTCTCCGTCGATGAGCGCAAGGCGGTGCTCGCTACCGTGGCCGAGCTCGCCGCGCCGCTCCCGGTGATCGCCAATGTCACTGATATCCGGCCGCGCGCCGCCATCGAGCTGGGGAAGTTCGCGAAATCTATCGGCTGCGCCGCTATCGCGCTGATGCCGCCGGTGTTTTACCCGGTGTCGCAGGCCGATATGCTCGCGTACTTCCTCCACGTGGCCGAGGCCGTCGATCTGCCCGTGATGCTCTACAATTTCCCCGAGCTGACCGGCAAGCGCATCGACCTCGCCACGGTCGCGGCTTTTGCCGATCGCGCGGCGATGTGCGCGATCAAGCAGAGCGGCGGCGAGTTTGCCTACCACCGCGAGCTGATCCCGCTCGGGAAGGAAAAGAAGTTCACCGTAATGTCGGGCGCGGATACGCGCCTGCCTGAAGCGTTTCAGCTCGGCGCGGCGGGCTGCATTGGCGGTCTCGTCAATCTCGTGCCCGAGCTCATGGTCCTCATCGACCGCGTGCATCGCGAGGGCCAGGCCGGCGACACCACGGTGGCCGCGGCAGCGATGGTCGAGCTCGGCCGGATCGTCGACCAGCTCACCTTCCCCGTGAATATCGGCGCTGGCATGGAGGCGCGCGGCTTCCAGGCGGGCGTCTCGAAGAGCGTCATCTCGCCCGAGTCGCGCGTGATCTACGCCAAGATCGTCACGGAACTCCGCGCACTTTTCGCGCGACTAGGGCTCGCCTCCGGCGCGTCCGTCGCGGCATAACATCCGGGCCTTCGCGGCGCGGCGGTTGATTTTTCAGCCGGCCGCGCCCTGCGGGTACGTATCTTCTGAGCGGCGCGTGATGAGTAACGCAACGCGCCCTATCTTCGTCCTTCGCTTTACCCCATGTCCGCCGCCCCGATCATTTCCCCCCACGGTGAGTCGCCGTCGCTCGCGCGTTATGCGTGGGCGGTCGTCGTACTGCTGTTTCCCGTCGCGCTCCTCAATTACCTCGATCGGCAGATGCTCGCCACGATGAAGGCCTCGATGGTGGCCGACATCCCGAGCATCGCCAACAAGGCCGACTGGGGTCTCGTGCTCGGCTGTTTCAAATGGACCTATGCGGTGCTGAGCCCCTTCGGTGGCTACGTGGCGGATCGCTTCAGCCGCCGCTACGTGATCGCGGCGAGTCTTTTCATCTGGTCGCTGGTCACCTGGTGGACGGCGCACGTCTCGAGTTTCCATGAGCTGATGGCGGCACGCGCGCTCATGGGCATCAGCGAGGCATTTTACATTCCGGCGGCGCTCGCGCTCATCACGGATTTCCACCCGGGGCCCACGCGCTCGCGCGCCGTGGGCGTGCACCAGAGCGGCATTTACCTCGGGCAAATCCTCGGCGGCTTCGCGGGTTATGTGGCCGATTCGCCGGAGCACGGCTGGCGCTGGGCCTTTACGACCTGCGGCGTCATCGGCGCGATCTACGCGCTGCCGCTGCTCGCGCTGCTGCGCAATCCGCCGCGCCAGGAAAAGAAAGCCATCGGCGGCGACGAAGGCGCGGAGTCGGAGGTGGCGACCGCAAAAGCTCGCGAGGGCGGCGTGGTGAAGGGCTTGTTGGGCAATCCCAACTTCATTTTGCTCGTCCTGTACTTCACGCTGCCCGCCATCGCGGGCTGGGTCGTGCGCGATTGGATGCCGGAAATCCTCCGCGAAAAATTCCAGCTCGGCCAAGGCAAGGCCGGCGTTAGCGCCATTCTCTACGTGCAAATCGCCTCGCTCATCGGCGCGATCATCGGCGGCACGCTCGCCGACCGCTGGATGCGCACGACGCCGCGCGGGCGCATTTTCACCAGCGCCATCGGCATGATGCTATTTCTCCCCGCGCTCTTCAGCGTGGGCAATGCGAGCACGCTCACCATCGCCGTCGCGGGCCTGATCGTCTTTGGCTTCGGCTGGGGCTTTTTCGACTGCAACAACATGCCCATCCTCTGCCAGATCGCGCGGCCCGAGTGGCGCGCCACCGGCTACGGCATCATGAACCTCGTGAGCATCAGTTGCGGCGGCTTCGGCGACTGGATCTTCGGCGCACTGCGCGACCAGCACGTGGGGCTGAATATCATCTTCGGCGCCTTTGCCGGAGTCGCGCTGCTCTCGGTCTTCATCGTGCTCCGCATCAAGCCGCGCGAGAATCTAGGCTGAGCCGTGTCAGGCGATTGATTCGGTTAAATCGCACGGTATCTTTATTTCCCCCATGAAAGTCTTTCGCCCCCTCGCCGTCGTTTTGACCGGACTCGGATTGTTCGCGTCCTCCTTGCTCGCGCAAACCATCGAGGAAATCCCGCTGCGTCCGCCGCTGCCGAGCAACACCCCGCCGGCCACCGAGGAAATCGTCTACCGCTTCAACAACCTCGACGACCGCGGCTTCAACCGTGTCGCGCAAAAAGTCACCGTTCCCACGCTCACCGTCTACCATCCGGCAAAGACCGCGCACCGCGGCGCCGCTCTCGTGGTGTGCCCCGGCGGCGGCTATAGCTACGTGGCCTTTGACCGCGAGGGCTTCGCCCTGGGCCGCTACTTTTCCGAACGCGGCATCACCATCGCCGTGCTGAAATACCGCCTGCCCGACGCCGAGGCGACGAAAGATGGCCTGCCGTATCCGCAGCAGGACGGCCTCGCCGCGATGCACTACGTGCGCGAGCACGCGAAAGAGTGGGGCATCGACCCGAAACGCATCGGCATCCTCGGTGGCTCTGCCGGCGGCCACCTCGCCGGCAGCATCGGCGTCCTCGGCGAAGCCGCCCAGGGCACGCGCCCCGACTTCGTCGCGCTGCTCTACCCCGTGGTCTGTATGGAGGGCCCCAACGCGCACCAAGGCTCGCGCATCAAACTCATCGGCACCGCGCCCACCCCGGAGCGCATCGCCGAATTTTCGCTGGAGCGCCGCGCGCGCGCCGATATGCCGCCGTATTTTTTTGTCCACGCGCTCGATGACAAGGGCGTGCCCGCCAAAAACAGCGAACTCTTCGCCGCCGCGCTCAAAGAAAAAGGCGTCCCCGCCGAAGTCCTCCTCGTCGCCACCGGCGGCCACGGCTTCGGCCTCGGGCGCGATGCGGAGTCGGGTCGGTGGAAGGATGCGTTTCTGAAGTGGCTGGATCAGCTGCCGTAAGGGGAGAAGCGGCGGGTGTAGGTGGACGGCCCTCCGAGCGCCGTCTTCAGGAGAAACGAATGCCGTGGTAATTTTAAGGTTCGCCCACCCGACGGCGCCCGGAGGTCGCCGTCCACCTCGATCCTCGCTGTGGAGCGTTTTCGATCTCTAACCGGGGCTACCTCTAATTCGTTCGCATGAAGGGCGGACATGGGACGCTTAAATCGGGAACGGTGGGGCGCAGACGGGTTACTAAGGGTGAGCGCGGGTAACCCCCGTTTTACTCTCCAGCGCCAAAAAACCTTAACCCGAAAATCGCCATGAATCGTCACGATTATGCTAGTGAGGTCGGTATGAAATCTGAGTCCCCGCGGGTCCCGTTGTGGTCCGCGATTGCGGTGATCGCCGTGCTCGCGATCGCAGGGTGGTATAGCGTGCATCGCTGGGGTCCGAAGACCCACCACGAGAATGAAGCCGCTCAGCCAAAGGCTACGACGCTCGTGATTGAGGCACCCCGCACGAATTTGGTGTGAGGTAGTTCGGGTTAGAAGCGCGACTCTGAAGCGGGGAGCCCCACTCTGAAGCGGGGAGCCCCAGACAGCTAAAACTATTTTGCGTGAATTGTGAGCCCTACCTATTGGCGGGGACTCGTAGCTGAAGAAAGTGAAGTCACCTTGAGGTTTCTGACCTCGAGGTGGCTTTTTACTGTCCGGAGAGCAAACCAGCCGCTCACGAGCGGCGCGGCATCGCGGTAGGTGAAAATCTTTTCCCCATCACGCCAGTACTCGGCCACGCCGTTACGCGCGACGAGGCGGATGTGATAAGTGCGGTTGGCCTCGAGCAGAAATTTTTTCTCGCTCAGATCGTGCTCAGGCAGGAGCGGACGGGCGGCGGTGCCGTCGTACCGGCGGAAGCGAGTCGTGGAGTTGGTATTGCCGCCGTAGCCGACGTAGTAGGTGAGCAGCGAATCGTAGTCTGAAAATTTTCCGCTGCGGCCAGTGGGGAGGGCATCTGGTACGCGCGGATCGACGGCCATCCAAAAGCAATTTAGGTCCGACACGCGATCGAAGGGCCCGCCAGCGGAGATGAGCGTGGCATCGTAAGTGATCTCGACGGGCGCGGTGATTTTCTCGCGCAACCACACGGTGCAGCCCCCGAGGTCTTCGATGACAAGGGTGTCGCCGCGCGTGGTGACGCGGCCGCCGGGCATTTGCTCGACCGCCCAGTGGCTGAGGTCGTTGGTGAGGCTAGTCATCGGCGTAGGCAGGGGCGTGGGCGTGCTCGTCGTGCAGCTTGTGCACAGGGCGATGAGCGAGGAAATGGCACCGAGCAGAAAGAGGGAGAGACGTGGAAACACGGCGAAATTGAGCGAGCGATGTTTAGGATGCTTGACGATTGTGATTCTGAGCGCAGCGAAGAATCCAGCAGGGGATACGTATCGTTTCGGGGGCAGCGTATCTCCATGTGGATTCTTCGCTGCGCTCAGAATGACAAGCTTAACAGCGTTTAGGGTATTCGTGGGTTGCCGCTGGTCGGCAGGCCGTCGCGCCGCAGACTCGAAATCGATTGAGATTCGTACCTCGGGGGTGAAGGCACGTCGCCGGACTCTGCTGGGTCCTTGTCGCGTTTCGAACATGATAGCCAAAGCCCTGGTGACACGCGCCGACCCTCCAATCTTGAGCGTCGACGCAAATGGTATGAGCACAAAAAGCGCCCCTCTTTCGAGGAGCGCTGGGGAAAAAAACCGAAGTCGGGATATCGCTCTTTAACGCGCTCAGACCGTCTCCAGCAGCTTGTACAAACGCGCGACCATCGGCGAGGCGTCGTCGAGGAGGCCGGCGCTGATCAGGGCGTTGTCGAGGACTTGCTCGGCGACGAGCTTGGCGCGGTCGGGGTTGGCGCTGTGGGTTTCGAAGAGACGCTTCATCACGGCCGAGCGCGGGTTGATCTCGAGGTTCACGCGCAGTGGCGACTCGGCGCCGTCCTTGTTCATGGCCTTCATCATGCGGCGCATGTGGGGCGACATAAACTTGTCGGCATTGAGTGCGAGGGCGGGCGAATCGACGAGGCGGTCGCTGGCCTTTACCTCGGCGACGCGCTCGCCGAGCGTGTCCTTGAGCCAGGTGGTGAGCTTCTTGGTGTCGTCCTCGCTGAGTGCGCCCTCGGGCTTGGGGAGATCGGAGAGCTTCACGTCGGCGTGGTCGGCGGCGGTGAGCTTCTTGCCCTCGAATTCGCGGACGTTATTCATCACATACTCGTCGACGGCCTCGTAGCAGAAGAGGACCTCGAGATTGCGGGCCTTGAATCCCTCGACGTAAGGGCCGCTCTCGATGGCCGCGCGATTCGGGCCGACGAGATAATAGATTTCCTTTTGCTCGGCACCCATGCGGGAGACGTAGTCGGCGAGGCTCGTGGTCTTGCCCTTTTCGGTGAGCGACGATTCGAAGCGCAGCAGCTTCACGAGCCCGTCCTTGTGCGCGAAATCCATCGCGGCGCCTTCCTTGAGGAAGATGCCAAACTCGCCGTAGAATTCGTTGTACGCGTCAACGCGATTCTTGGCTTCCTCCTCGAGGAACTTGAGGAAGCGCTTTGTGATGACCTTGTTCAGCTTCTCGATGAGGGCCTTGTCCTGCATCGTCTCACGCGAGATGTTGAGCGGGATGTCCTCGCTATCGACTACGCCCTTCAGGAAGCGCAGCCACTCGGGCAGGAGAGCCTTGGGCTTGGCGTCGATCAGGACCTTGCGGCAGTAGAGCGCGACGGACGGCTCGAGGCGCGCGAAGCCAAGCTTCTCGGTGTTCTCCTTCGGGACGAAGAGCAGAGCATTGATCGAGAGCGGGGCATCGGCGCTGAAGTGCAGACGGAGGCGCGGCTCATCGTAGGCGTGCGACTGGAATTTGTAGAACTCGTTGTACTCCTCGTCCTTGATCTCGTTTTTGCTGCGCAGCCAGAGGGCCTGGATGGTATTGATGCGCTTGCCGTTGAGATTGATCGGGAAGGAGACGAACGCGCTGTAGCGCTCGAGGACTTCCTTGATCTTGGACTCCTCGGCGTATTCGCCGCAGTCGTCCTTCAACTCGATGACGATCTTCGCGCCCCGGGAAACATCCGCCGCGGGCTCGACCTCGTAGCTGCCGGAGCCATCGCTCGACCACACGTGGCCGGGCTCACCGGTGCGCCAGGAGTGGGAGTAGACCTTGACCGACTTGGCGACCATGAACGCCGAGTAGAAGCCGACGCCGAACTGGCCGATGAGATTGGAGTTCTTCGCGCCGCCCTCGCCGAGGGCCTTGAGGAATTGTTTCGAGCCGGAGTGCGCGATGGTGCCGAGGTTCTGAACGAGCTCGGCGCGAGTCATGCCGATGCCGTAGTCTTGGATCGTGATGGTCTTGGCCTTGTCGTCGGTGGTGACATTGATCTCGAGCTCGAGCTTGTCGTCGGCGATTTCCTTTTCGGTGATCTGCGTGTGGCGCAATTTCTCGAGCGCATCGGAGGCGTTGGAAACCAGCTCGCGGACGAAGATTTCCTTCTCCGTGTAGAGCGAGTGGATGACGATATCGAGCAGTTGCTTGATCTCGGCTTGGAACTCGAATTTTTGCGGAGCGGTGTCGGACATAGATGATATAAGGTGCGGAGGGTTTGGCGCCGAAGTGGCGCTAAAATAAAATGAGCCCGCTATTTTAGCAGGTTCGGGAAAAAATCAAGCGGCGGCGCATAGCATATCCGGCCACGGCCAGAAAGCCAATCGACCCCACGCCCAGCACCCACCAGCCCTGATGGGCGAGCTGCCAAGTGCGATAGCTGAGCGCGGAGACTTCCACGGGCTCGGTGAACGCAAGCCATTGGGCCGCATCGGGAGTCTGGGCCACGAGTGCAGCGGGTTCTGTCGGGGCCGGGATATAAGCGGCGCGCCACTCGGCGGGGCGCGGCGCGCGGGACGCGGCAACCGTGACAACCGAAGTGGAGGTGACCAAGCGGAGCGGCGCTGGCGAGAGCGGCGAAGAAAAGGCGGGCCCGGTCGTTTCGATTTTCCACCAGCCGAATTTCCCCGTAGACAAAATTGGCATGCGCCAATCCCCGGCGGTCACCTGGCTACGCGTGCGGCGTTCCCAGAGCGGAGGGGCGGGCGGCGTGGGCGTGGCGGAGAAGGCGTCGGTCTTGATGGGCGCGCGTACGCTCGCCGGCAGCACCGCACGAATATCGGGGCGGCGCAAGATGCGCGCGAGCCAGTCGGGCAAGGGGAAGGGCAGCGGGGCCTTGGCAAAGGTCTCGTAATCGTCGGTGAGAACAAAGGCTTGCACGCTGCGCTCGGAGCGGTCGCTTTCGGCTTTCTTGGCGGGCAACGGTCCGGCGATGGCGGCGCGCGTGGCGAGCGTGAGGCAGGTGGCGACGAGCGCGAGGTGGCCGATCCCCCACGTCGGGAACAACCAGCGCCGCGATAGAGACAGCGAGGTCGCGAGATGCGCGAGCGAGAGAAACGAAATCATGAGCCCCAGTGCCGCGATGTCGCCGTAGCGACTGGCGGGCAGATCGCCGCCGCCCGCGCGGGAGAAGGTAACGGCTGCGACCTGCAGGAGCACCCAGCCGCCGGCGGCGAGGAGGAAATCGGTGATGAGCATCGCGGTCGTGGGGGCGGCGCGCCACTGTTTCACGCGGAGTGTGAGCAGCACGAGCCAAGGCGCCCACAGGAGCGGGGCAAGCCAAGGTGCGTGCGGCAAGGGCCAGGCGAGGCAGCGCGCGCCGTAGACGATGAATTGGGAGACGCTATGAGCGTGGATGGTGTCGTGCCACGGGGCGGGCGTGCGGAGGATCAGGCCGAGGCCGCCGAGGAAAACGGTGGCCGCGAGAGTGAGCAGGGTGCCGCAGCGGGAACTGGGCGGCGCGACGAGCCGGTGCACGGCGATGACGAGCAGCGGCCCGGCGATGAGCAGGCCCGAGCCCATGCTCACGAGCGCGAGCAGGCCGCAGAGCGCGCCACCCCACCAACGGCGCGAAAGCGCGGGCGCGGTGATGAGGCCGGCGAGCGCGAGCAGCGAGAAGCCGGCGAGAAAATAAAACTGCGATTGGAAGCCCCCGAGCACGTTTTCCCACGCGATGGGCGGAGCGGTGGCCGCGATGAGCACGAGCCCCACCGCGAGCGCCCAGCCGGTGGAAAAGCGGCGTAGCGCCCACAGAAAAAGCCCGGCGGCGATGGCGGCGTGGAGCGCAGCGCTGGCCACGCATTGCACACGCGCATCCCATTGGCCGCCGCCCGTGACGAGGGCGAGATTCATCGCGAGCGTGGGGGCGATGCGGTGTTCGTTATGCGGCAGGAAAAGATTTTTCCACAGCTCGTGGTGCTCGAACCACGGCGTGAGCAGGTAATCGCCTTCCTTGGCCCACTGATCCCAGTAGGGCAGGTCGCTGCCGTAGTGGTCGATCGCGACGAGTTTCGCGCCCCAGATCGTGAAGAAGAGGAAAACGACCAGCGCGGTTTTTGTCCGCGGCCGGAGCACGGTGGGCGGGCCAAATCCGGTCCGAGGGAATGACACCTTTGGGAGCGGAAAGGGAGGAAGCGAAACGCGGACCCGGGCTGGTGCGGTGGCGACCGGCGCGGGAGAAGCCGAACTCGGCGGGGCGGGCAACAACGGGATGGGGCGGGAAATTGATTTGAGCGCGGCGGCGACGAGACGCCGGGGGGTGATGACGAGCAGACCCAGCGTGAAGGCCGCGAAGAGGGACAGCTCCGCGAGGAGCAAGCCGCGCTGCGTGGCGCGCCAGGCCCAATAAGAAAGTCGGCCCATTTCCACCGGGGCGCTAAAGGCGAGCCAGCGGGCCGGGTCGTTATCCACGGCGACGATAACGAAGGGCTTGCTTGGTGCGCTCACATAAGCGGCGCGCCAGGTGTCGCCGGGGACCTTGCTCGGCTCCACGGTTGTCAGGAGTTCATTGGTCGCGGCGTCACGCAACTCGAGCCGGAGCGTCGCAGGCGATTCGCCGAGCGGGCCGGAGGTTTCGAATTTGAGATACGCGCCAAGCGGCGAGGTCAGCGGGGCGCTACGCCACTCGCCCGTGGCGGCAACACCGAGTTGAGCGTCGTAGGAGCCCCACGTCGGCAGCGACGCGAGCGCGGGTGCGAGCGGGGAGGTGCCGATTCGCGGCGCGGTGGCGGCGGTCAGTTGATTGGCGCGGTTTTCCGCGAAGGGGCCGGGCGAGGCGACCTGGACCGGCAGCGGCGCGCGGAGCACTGCCGGCATGAGCGCGCGGATGCCCGGGAGCGAAAGGCGATCGATGATGCCGCCGGCACTGGGGTAGGGGATGTCGGGAAAGGCGAGTTGGGCCGGATCGTCGGTGGCGAGATAGCCACGCATATGCGCTTCCGATTTCACATAGTAGCGCTTCGCGGCGGGCATATCGTCGCGGATGTTTTGGGTGACGAGCTCCTTAATACCGAAGCCGAGTGTGATCACCCACGCGGTCGCAATGACGCCGAACGCCATGCGACCGCCACGTCTTGCAGGCGCGAGCAACCAAGCGAGCGAGAGACCGTTGACCATCGCGCCAAAGGTCAGGGTGTCCATGTAGCGGGACGCCGGGAAGTCCGCGCCCGCGCCACGCGCGTAGGCGGTGGCGACGATCTGCAGGAGCACCCAGCCGCCGAGGGCGACGATCACTTGGCCTGTGCGCGAAGCGGCGTCGCGTTCGCGGATGACGCGCCAAGTGGCCGCGATCCACGGTAGCCAGAAGAGCGCGGCGAGCCCGTTGGTGCGGTCGTTCGCCATCGGCCACTGCAGGCTGTGCAGCATCGAGAAGATGAAGTCGTGCAGCGTCTTCACCTTCATGTGCGAGTGGTAGTAGACCTCCACGCGCGTGAGCAGGCCGATGGCGACCGCCACGGCGCACACGGCGAGCGTCGGCCAGGCTTCGCGGAGGGTGGTCTCACGCCGCAGCCACCTAAATACAACGACCGCCAGCACGGTCGCACCCGCGAGGAGACCGGAGCCCATCGTCAGCAGAGCGAGCAGCGCGGCGGCGACCGCCGCCCACCACGCTCCGCTCCACGGGCGGGCAAAGGGCAGTGTCACGATCGCGGCGAGGGAGAGCGCGACCAGCCAGTATTGTTGCGAATGAAAACCGCCGAGCACGTTTTGCCACGCGAGCGGAAAGCCAAAGAGCACCACCGCCAGCAGCCACACCGGGGCGTGCGTAAAGGCGGGCAGGCGCCGCCGCGCGAGCAGCCAGAGCGCGACCGCGACCAGGCCGTGCAGCATGGCATTGGTGACGGCCTCGAGGCGCGCATCCCACTGGCCGTTGAGCAGCGTGAGCGTGAGATTCTGCACCTTGGTGAGCACGACGCGGTGCTCATTGTGCGGCTCGAGGATGTGCTGGACGACGTGGTCGTGACCGTACCACGGGCCGAGGAGGTTGAGCGCCTCGGCATCCCACTGATCCCAATCGGGCATCGCTGACCCGAAACGGTCAAACGTCGCCCACTTCAAACCCACGACCGCGCCGAAGAGGCAAAGGGCCAGGGCGGCGGTGAGGAAGGAGGGGCGCAGGAATCGTGTGACCACGTGGAAGCGAGCAGCGGTCTAGCCAAGATGAGTCCCGCGAAATGGCCACACGAAACCGAACGCGTGAGCGGGCGGGATTCTGCGTTTGCTTTAGGGTAGTCTCCGCCAATTTACTACAGCATGTCTGCCGAAACCGTGACCCCGCGTGCGCCGGGCTTTATAAAACAGGTGCCATGGTGGGCCGTACTGCTCGGCTGCGCGGTGATCCTCGTGGCGCGGTCGCCCGGGGCTTTTTTTCACCCGCAGATGTGGGCCGAGGAAGGAATTTTCTACCACCAAGCCTACACGATGGGCGCGGAAGCGATTTTCAAGGAGTTGGCCGATTACCTCCATCTGGTGCCGCGGCTGACGGCGGCCCTCGCGACGAGTCTCGACCCCGCCTATGTGCCGACGGTCTTCATGGCGGTGCCGTTTGTCCTGACGCTGTGGGTCGTGTCGCGGACCTTGTGCGTGCGTTGTCCGCTGCCGCTCCCGGCGTTGTGCGCGCTGGCCGTCGTGTTGGTGCCGGATGCGGGCGAAGTGCTGCTCACCACGGTGAATATACAATGGGTGCTGGCGGTGGGTTTCATTTTGATCTTGGTGTCGGAGGACCCGCGCAATGGTTTTGAATACGGTCATGATATCGTGGCACTGGTGCTGTGCGGGTTGACCGGGCCGTTTAGCATCGTGCTCGCGCCGCTGTTTGCGTGGCGGGCGATCACGCGCCGCACGACTGGCAGCGTCGTGCTGGCGGTTGTGGTCGCGGCGTGTGCCCTGACGCAGTTCATCGTGATCTGGCATCACCCTGCCGGCATCCCGCCGAACGCCAAAGTCGAAGCTGACGCGGTTGTCGCGGTCACGGGCATCCGGCTCGCGGGCTCGCTATTCGGCGGCGCGCTGCTGCCGAAGTCGCTCCCGCTCGTGGCGAGCGTGGTGCTGACGATTCTTTCCATTGCCGGCACGGCGCTCCTCACCGCCTGGCCGGGCGGGGCGCGCAAGGCGCGCGTGTGGCTCGGGATCATTTGCGCGCTGATGCTGGCCGCGGCGATTTATCGCTACCGGTTTATGTTGCCGATGCTCTGCACGCCGGGCAACGGCTCACGGTATTTCTTCGCCCCGCAAGTGATCGTGCTCTGGCTCCTGATCGCGGCGATCGGATATGGGAAGGTCTTCGCCCGCTTGGCGATCGTGCTGCTCGTGTGGTCAGTGGCGGTCAACGTGCCGCGCTATCGCAGTGACACGCTGCCCGACCAGCACTGGGAAAAAACGGCACCGAAGATCCGCGCCGGCGAAGAAGTGACGTTCACGATTAACCCGGGCTGGAATTTCACCCTGCCGGCGCGCAGTGAGCTCAAAAAGAAGTGAGGCGGCGACCGCTCAGGGGTTCGTCGCGACCGCGAACAGGTGATAGTGCAGCGGCGTGCCCTCAATGGTGCGCAGCGGATACGGGGTGTGAAAGCCCAGCTCGACCTGCGAGTAATACGGCCGCAGCAACGCGCCGAGGCTGTGGCGCGTGAAGAAGTTTTTGTGATCGGCCTCGAGCATGTGCCACGGCGTGGCGAGGTGATCCCAGAGGTAGCCGAGCAATTCGCAATTGGGCACCGAGATTAATAAGCGGTGGGGAGCGACGCGGTGAATCTCGGCGAGGACGGCGGCGGGGTTCTCCAAGTGCTCCAGCACTTCGAGACAGAGCGCGGCATCGAAAGAGGCGTCGGCAAACGGAATCGCCCGCCCGTCGACGTGCCGGTGCGGCAGCCCGAGCCGTGCGAGTTCGGCGCAATCCGCCGCGTCGACCTCGACGCCCATCCAATCGTAGCCATCAGCGAGCAACCCGCGCCCATAGGAAGCGAGCCCGCAGCCGACATCGATCACGCGACACGGCGGCGGGCCGAGGTGGCGGCGCAAGAGGTGCGCGACCTCGCCGCTGCCCTCAGCTAGGGAAGGGCCCTCGGCGAAAATATTTCCCTTCCGCTGAATCGCGACGGTGCGCTGATCGAGCAGGACACCGAAGTGGTTTTGCCGGTAGTCGCGCGCGATGGTCTGCACGGTGGCTTGGGCCAGAATCTCGGTGCGCGTCCCATCCTGCAGCCACGCGCAGAGGCGAAGGTCGAGTGCAGTACCGAAGGCTGCGCTCGGATGGTGCGCGAAAAACTCAAAGCCCGCGAGGGCCGTGGGCGGCAGCGCGAGCGCCGCAGTCACATCCGGTCGGGCAAAAAGGGTCGCCGTGAAGCCGAGCAGCGTCTCCCCCGCCCAGAGCTCAACGTTGGCAATCTGTCCCTGCGCCGCACCCAGCCACAGCCAGCCACGCACCTGAAAATTAAGCGGATCGACAAGCGAACCGGCGGCCGGGGCATCGAGGTGAGCGGGCATGGCGGATCAGAGTGACGAGAGTAATCGCGGAAGCTGCTGGACAGCAAACCGCTGGACTTTCTCGTGGGGCGAGGCGGCTAGCGATCGAGGGAAAATACTTCCCAAGTCGAGGCCATGACGCTGCGTGACGATGCGTGCGTCGCTTGAGCGGATCACGTCGGTGGCGTATGCGATAGCGCCCAAAAAGTTACGCTCGGTCATGTCAGGCCGACCGATGGCGGAGTGCATTTCGAGCAGATAAGCGCGACTGATTGGGAGCAGCATGCGCGCGTGCTTCAGGTCCTGAGGGCGCTTCTCCGAGGAGAGATGGGCAACGTTGGCGAGCTTAGCCTTAAGCAGCACGAAAGGATCAGGCAGGCGGTAGTTTTCACCGGGTCTCATTTCACGCACTAAATTGCGGCTGAGGTCATCAGCATTGATGCCATAGACGGTTCTAAGCACCTCAACGACCAAAGCGGAATCGTCGCTGGCGGCTGGCTTGGCCAGGAGGGCGACGGCGGACTGACGTGGCTCGTCAAAAAATTTACAAGTCCATCCAGTGCGACGATGCAGAACTTCCGCCAACTCACGATTGCCATGGATGTCAGCATCCTTGCTCGTGAAGGGTTCAAACGAACGCAGATCGCCCTCAGTGGAGGAGTATAGCTCAGCCCAAAGATTTACGGCCTGACCGCCGACAATAAGTGGTTGAGCCGCGTCGGTGAGCACGGCCGCGAAGGCGGCCGGGCGGTGCAACTCAGACATATTGCGGATAACGACCGACCCGATGCGCCGTGGAATGATCCACTTGCACGGCGGAATTGATCCGCTGCATCTCGGCGGGAGTGATCAGGCCGACGTCCATTTGGGCTTGGTCGAAGGCGCGCTGCAGCATCTTGGATTCGCGCAGTTGATCGACCGTTTCGTAGACAAATGCCGGCCGCGGCGCCGCGGGATTCGCGCGGAGCTGGGCGGTGTACAGGGCGACTGCCTCGGCAAACGTCATGGAATGAAGCGTACGCAGGTCGAGGCGCGCGTCAACGGCGCAGGGCGGAAGGGCGTGGACCTTACTTCAACGGCTCCCACTCGCGCGGGGGGAGGGCGAGGGTGAAGTCGTTGATCGTGAGTGTGAGGTTGGGATTGTACGCGGGGTCGGCGTCGAGGATCGGACCCCAGGTTTCGCGCATGTACTCAACCTCACCGCGGAAGCGGTCGCGCTTCTCGAGCGTGTCCTCCCGGCCGCGGCTGGCGCTCTCGTGGTGGTAGAGCTCGGCGTAGGGCGTCCAGAAATTGCGGTAGCCGGCGGCGCGGACCTTGAGGCAGAAATCGACGTCGTTGAACGCGACCTTGAGCTGGTCGGAGTTGAGGCCGCCGACTTCGAGGAAGATTTCGCGGCGGATGACGAGGCAGGCGGCGGTGACCGCGCTGAGATTCTGCTGGAGCAGGTTGCGATGCGATTGGCCGGCGGCGCCGCGCGGGTGCGTCTGCCAGGCGTGGGCGGCGACGCCACCGATGCCGAGGATGACGCCGGCGTGCTGGATGCGGTCGTCAGGATAGTAAAGCTTGGCGCCGACGCAGCCGATCTCGGGGCGCAGGGCGTGGCTCACCATCTCGTCGAGCCAGTCGCCGTTGATGACCTCGAGATCGTTATTGAGGAGGCCGATGATGGGCGCGTCGGTCTGAGTGACGCCGAAGTTATTAATCGCGGAGTAGTTGAACTCGCCCCCGAACTTCACCACGCGGCAGTGTTTGCTCTTCGCCAACTCGGCGAGGTAAGCCAGCGTGTCATCTTCGTCCGAATCGTTGTCGACGATGAGAATCTCGTAGTTCGTATACGTCGTCTTATCCAGCAGGCTCTCGATGCAGGGCTTCAGGACATTGAGGCGGTTGCGCGTCGGGATGATGAGCGTGACGAACGGAGCGGGGTTCGGGATCGGGTAGTGGACGCGCCAGTACGAACCCTTGGTGGGTGTAATGGTGGCCTCGACGCCGGTGCGGATGAAGTGCTCGTTGATGACTTTTTCCGCGGCGTTGGTTGCGTAGCTCTTGGCGCCAATGACCATCGCAGTGGAGCCGGGGATGCTGCGCCAGTGGTAGAGAATCTTAGGGATGTGGCGGATGCGGTCGGGCGCGCTGCGCTCGATCACGCGCATGGCGAGATCCCAATCCTGCGAGCCCTCGTAGCCCATGCGGAAACCGCCGACCTCGCGCACGAGGAGCGTGCGGTACACGCCGAGATGGGAGATGTAGTTCTGGACGTTAAAGAGGTCGGGATTCCAATCGGGCTTGAAGTAGTGGTCGTAGCGGTCGCCGTTTTCGTCGATCTTGTCCTCATCGCTGTAGATGAGATCGGCGTTCGGATGGGCGTTGATTTCGAGCGCGACACACGCAAGGGCGTGCGGGCGAATCTCGTCGTCGTCGTCCATCAGGGCGATGAATTCGCCTTGGGCGAGCTCGAGCGCGGAATTGCTGTTGGCGGAGATGTGACCGTTGGTCTCGCGGAAGACGACCTTGATGCGGTCCGGGTCCTTCTGCTGGTACTGCGTGAGAATCTTGCGGATACGCGGGGCGGGGGAGGCATCGTCGGAGATGCAGAGTTCCCAATTCGTGTAGAGCTGGCGGCGGACGGACTCGATGGCGCGGATGAGCCAGGGCTCCTTGTCCGTGTTTTTCTGGTACACGGGCATCAGAATGGAAATCTTCGGCTGCTTCGGCAGGGCCGCGATCTTCTGGCGAATCTGATCGGCGATCTCCGGCGTGAGGCGGTCGTAGGCGGCGACCCATGCGGCGTAGGAATTCGGGGGCGGCGGGGCGTCGTCGGTCGTCCGCTTGATGATGCGGTGTTGGAAGGCCGTCCAATTGCCCGCTTCGTCCTGGGCCTCGAGCACGAGTGAATGTTGGCCGCGCTTCGGCACCTCGACCTTGACCATCCAGCCGCTGGTTTCGGCTCCGGGGTGGTCGCGGAAAATATCGAGCACATCGAGGCGCTCGACGCCGCTCTGCGCGGGATAAACCGTCGCGCCGAGGCGGGCGCGGATGCCGCGGATCGGAGTGCGATCACGACGCAGCGACCAGCCCGTGATATTCAGCGTGGCGGGAATGATGCCCCATTCCTGCGGGCGGTCGATGTGACCGTAGAAGGCGTCCGACACTGCGACGGCTGGCGGGGCAGGCTTGTCGAGGAGCGCGCGACGCATGGCGCGGAATGGTTGAGTCACCTTCCACGAGAAAGACGACTGGATCTTCGCGAGCTTGTCTTCGCGGGACTTGAGGGTGCCCTGCACCTGGGCGAGGGCGGCGGCGGCGGCGGCGCGCTCGGCATTGATCTGCGCGACGTAGGCGGCTTCGAGGGCGGCGCGCTCGGCAGCGGCGGCTTCGCGGGCGGCGGCGGTGGCCGCGTGGGCGTTCTCGGCGTCGTTGCGGGCGAGGCGCAGGCCCTCCTCGGTGGCCTTGAGGGAGTTTTCGAGGGCGGCGATTTGCGCGTCGGACTGGATGAGGGCGTTTTCGTAGGCGACGACTTGGATGCGCGCGGACTTCAAGAGCGCGTCGGCTTGCTCCTTGAGCTGCTTGTAGTGGCTGATGGCACCGACGGCATCTTTGTAACCGCCGCGCGTCACGGAGAGTTCGCGCTCGAGATTATCGGCGTGGTTCTTGGTGAGGACGCGGGCCTTCTCGATGGTGGCGGAGCTTTCGCGCTCGGCGGCGAGGAGGGTGTCGAGATTGGCGATATGATCCCGCGTGAGTTTTTCACGGGCGAGACCGGCGTCGCGCTCGGCGGTGAGCTGCGCGATGTGTTTCACCGAGGCGCTGGCGTCGAGCGCGAGCTCGAGCTGGCGCATGAGGTGGGCGAGGAGATCGGTGTCGGCGGCGAGTTCGGAACCGGCTTCGCCGAGGGATTTGGCGAGTTCATCGATGCGCGCGATGGCCAGCGTGGCCTCGGTGGCGGTGGGCGGCGTGATGAGCGACCAATCGACGGCGGACGGGCGGGCGAGCGTGGCGGTGTAGAACTCGGTGAGGGCGCGCGTATTGGTCGCGAGATCGAAATGCGCGCGAGCAAAGGCGACGCCGTTTTCGCCGAGCGACGTGGCAAACGACGTCTCGGTGAACAGACGCTGGCAGGAGTCGGCGATGTCTTCGGGCGAGCCGACGTAGAGGAAATAGGCCTCGCGACCGGCGCTCATCAGGAGCGCGAGATTGGTCGGCGGCAGGATGACGGCGCGACCGCTGGCGAGAAACTCCGGGAGCTTCGACGGCAGGCGATAGTCGTTAAAAGGACCGGGCTTGCCGGGCTGCACGAGCACATCGGCGAGGGAGAGGAGGCGCGGGAGCTTGGCCTTTTCGACGAAGCCGAGATCGAGGACGTGCTTCGTGAGATCGGCGGATAGGCCGGCGAGGAACTTTGGCGAATTGAAGCCGGTGCGAACGAGGCGCGTCGGGATGCCGCGTTGGTTGAGCAGGGCGACGGCCACGTAGAGCTCACGCATCTCGGGCTCGTTGGCGAAAGTGTTGGAGCCGGTGAAGACGATCACGCGCTCCTCGGCGCCGAGGCCGAGCTCGGCGCGCAGCTCCGCATCGGCGGGGCGGGGAGAGTAGAGGGAAAAATCGACGCCGGGCGGCAGGAGCTGCGTCGGGATGCCGGCGGGGACGAAGTCGCGGAGCTTGTCGATGATGTGCGTGACGCCATCGGCGATGCGGAGGAAAGCCTCGTGGCGCAGCGGGTGGGGCAGGCCATCGACGAGCCACGTATCGAGCTCGGCGGGGGTGGACTCGCGGAGGGCCGAGAATGATTTGCCCGTGTAAGACTCGAGGAGGAAGCGCTCGTTGTCCTCCAAGTGGATGATCAGGCGGGCGGCGGTGCCGGCGGCGCGCTGGTAGGCGAGGGTGAATTTGCGCACGCCCTCGCGCGGAGTCCAGGCGTGGATGATCTCGGCCGGCTTGCCGTCGGGAAAGAGGCCGGGGCGGGCGAGTAACTCGTCGTACGTCGCCGCGATAAAGAGCGGCGTGGGGATGTGCTTGAGCGTGTCCTTGTCCTTGGGCACCGCCACGATGCACGCGTGGCCGGCGGCGCAGAGCGTGTTGGCGAAACCGCCAATATGGTTCAGGCTGTTAGTGGTGAAGTCGCCGTAATTGACGAAAAGGATGTTCACGCGAGCGGACGAGTTAGGAAGGAATGAAAAAGGCAGACCCGCTACGCTGCGCGGGTCTGCCTCGGAGGTAAATGAGCTTTTTTAGAGTTTGTAGCCGGCGTCAGTAGAGTCCTTCACGAACATCTTGACGGTATCGAGCGACACGGCGGTGAGGTCCTGGCCGACCTGCTTGAAGGCCTTGGCGAGGATATCGTGCGGGACGGTGATGATCTTGCAGCCGCACTCATCGGCCTGGAAGATATTGATGACCTCGCGGGTGCTGGCCCAGAGGAGTTCGGCCTTGGGCTGGCCCTCGAGCAACGGCACGCAAGCGCGCATTAACGGCATGGGATCGACGCCGGTGTCGGCAATGCGTCCGGCGAAGACAGAGACGACCGACGGGACCGCAGGATTGAGCGCATCGGCCACGCCACGGACTTGCGACAGGGTGAGGAGGGCGGTGACGTTGAGCTTCACGCCTTCCTTGCCGAGCTCCTTGATGAGCGGGAGGCAGGACTCGCCTTTGGAGTTGGTGATCGGGATCTTGACGTAGACGTTGTCGCCCCAGGTCTTGATCATACCGGCTTGGCGCTTCATGTCGGCGATGTCGTCGCTGAAAACCTCGAGGGAGATCGGCTTGGCGGTGACGGTCTGGAGGATGTCCTTGGCGAACGACTCGTAGTCCTTAATGCCGGCCTTCTTCATGAGGGACGGGTTGGTCGTGAGGCCCTTGATGTGGGGCTTGGCGTAGAGTTCGAGGATGCCGGCTTTGTCGGCACCGTCGGCGAAAAGTTGGACTTTGAGGGAGCTGAGGGAGGCCATGATAGGGAAGGGTTAGACGATGAGAGGGTGAATGAGTTTACTGTGTGGTATTAAGGGGAGCCGGGGAGGACGGCGGGGCAAGAAGGAAGTCGGAGGTTTTTGCCAGTATGATGCGAGGAAGGAGGTGGTATTAGGGGGCGGGGATGGAAGGGGAGAGGGGGTGGGAAGCTCCAAGGACCAACCTCCAAGTACCAAAGAAGAGTAGCAAAGGGGGAAAAGGGGGCGGAAATTTTTAATCGTTTGGCTGGTTTGGCTAAGCTTGGAGCTTCACTGGAGCTTGGAGGTTGGTGCTTGAAGCTTAAGCAGATGCGTAACTCATAATCACCGCAGCGGCTTCTGAGAATGAGCGGACGGTGTGGTCGGGGGCGGCTTTCAGGGCTTCGTCGTAGCCAAAATCGATGAAAACCGTGCGGAGGCCGGCGCGGCGGCCGCAGTCGATGTCGCGCCAGCGGTCACCGACCATCCAGGAGCGGGTGAGGTCGAGGCCGAGGGCTTTGGCCGCATCGAGCACCATCCCGGGCTCAGGTTTGCGGCGGTAGTTTTCGGGATGCGGGACGCCTTGGCCGGGAGCGTAGGCGACCTCGACGCGGGAAATGGAAGGCACGAGGGTGCGGAGGCGGTCGTGCATGGCTTCGACCACGGCTTGCGACTGCGTGCCGCGGCCGACATCGGGTTGATTGGTGGCGACGACGAGGACGTAGCCGGCGGCGGCGAGTTGGGCGCAGGCTGCAGGGACATCGGGGAAGAGCGTGAACTCGTCCACGGTCGCGGGCGGGTAGGGCTTGCCGTCGCGGATGACCTGGACGTTGAGCGTGCCGTCGCGGTCGAGGAAAATGGCGGGGCGGAGAGTCGTCATCGCATACGAATGCTGATCAGTTTCAGACCTGGGAGCGGTTGACATCCAGTCCGGAGCGAAGGAACCAATAGGATTTTCTCGCCCGGTTTCACCTTCGTAACTCCTGCTGGATTCTTCGCTGCGCTCAGAATGACAAGGGTTAGATCGAAACTCTAAATAAGCTTCGTAGCCGGTATCACGAGGTGGAAACGAAAACGCCGGGCGCGGGGCCCGGCGTGAGAGGGACGGTCGCGACTCAGGGTTTGGCGACGCTTTCCCACTTGGTCTGATTTACCTTCAGATCGGGGTGGGAGACGAAGAGGTGCCAGATGACGCCTTGGAAGGCTTCACTGTGCGGCGTGATGTTTGCCGGGTTGACGGTCGGGACGATCACGCAGGCATTGGCGACCTTGGCGGCGTAACCGCCGTCCTTGCCGACGATGGCGATGATGTGGGAGCCGACTTCCTTGGCGTACTTG
Source organism: Opitutaceae bacterium (assembly GCA_965227745.1). GTDB lineage: Bacteria > Verrucomicrobiota > Verrucomicrobiia > Opitutales > Opitutaceae > GAS368. Next base: position 6,183,485 of record OZ245769.1, read on the forward strand.
AGGGCGAGGACGAGGTTAGGGGAGACGTTCTTCTCGAGGTTGCCGCCGCCGACGGAGAGGATGAACAGCGTGTCCTTGGCCGTGAGGCGGGAGCCGCGCAGCCACTCGACGAAGACGCTCTGCCAGCCCTCGTCGTTGGTGCGGGCGGTGAGCTCGGAGACGTTGTCGGTGGGGGCGTAGCACTCGATGCCGGCGATCTTGCGGAAGTCATTCACGGCGTGCGAGGCATTGGCCGCGCTGCCGCCGACGCCGAGGATAAACAAACGGCCGCCGCGCTCACGGGTCGCGCGAAGCTCGGCGACGCAGCGTTCGCAATCGTCGGGATTGATCTTCGAAATGATCTCAGTCGTCTCGCGGAGATGTTGGATAGAGTAAGACATGGGCGGAAGGGAATGAGGGATTTAGGGAATAAGGGACTGAGGGGCAGTTAATCGGGGCGCAAGCGGCGAATCGTGGCACTGAGGATGGCGACGATTTCTTCGCAGAGACTGACGCGCTGGGCAATCAGATCGGCGGGAAGCCAGTGTTTAAAGCGTTGTTCATAGCGACCGCGCGTTTCCGTCGCGGAGCCGCGGGCAATGACCAAAAATCGTGCATAGTCGACCCGGCTGGCGCGCCCATAGCCTTCCTCGATATTGGAGCTGATGGAGTCGGCACTGCCGATTTGCTGGGAGACCAGCTTCCAACACAGGGGATTGCGTGATAAGGGAGTCATGTCCGCGACGACGAGGTCGAACAGCTCGCAAGACTTCTTGTAGCCCCCGAATTGGTGGAGTTTGTCGTTCGCAGACATTCCCTCAGTCCCTCATTCCTTCAGTCCCTTATTCCCTCTCAGCAAGCCGTCGAGTTCGTTCAATCCCTCGTGGGAGCCGATTTCGTAGAAGCGCTCCTTCATCTCGTAGCCGGCGAGCTGGCGTTTGGCGACGAGGTCCATCTGGACGGCGGCGAGATCGACGACGGCATCGCGCGGGAACGGATCGAAGGCGGAGGCGCGGAAGACCCCGAGGCCGTAGTCGATGTGGTGCATCGCGGGGGTCTTGACCTTCTTGTCGTAGCGGAGGATTTCGCCCTGACCGAACTCGACGTTACTCGAATCGTAGCGGCCGTGATTTTCGTAGACGGTCATCAGGCCCTGGCGACCCGAGCGCAGGAAAAAATCGCCGACGGCGTGGTAGTCGATCGGCAGGTAGCTGTCGCCGTAGAGCACGTAAAACGAATCGCCGAGCTTTGGCAGGGCTTGGATGAGGGCGCCGCCGGTGCCGAGGAGCTTGGGGCCGTCAAACGAGTAATCGATGTGCACGCCCCACTTCGAGCCGTCGCCGTAGAGTTGGACGATCTGCTCGCCGAGGTAGCCCACGCACAGGACGATGCGCGTGAGGCCGGCGGACTTGAGCAGGCGGAGCTGGTGCGAAAAGAACGGCTCACCCGCGACCTCGACGAGGAGCTTGGGGATTTTTTCCGTGATCGGCCGCAAACGCGTGGCCATGCCACCGGCGAGGAGGGCGACGGGAAGGGCGGTGGAAGATGAAGTCGACGAACTCATCGGAGGTGGCCCACGGAACACACGGAATACACGGAAAGAAAACTAAACAGATTTCGGATCGACCCTTCTTCCATGTATTCTGTGTATTCCGTGGGCAAATTCAGGTCTCGGGTTTTAGTTCTGCGCGACGACTTTGGTGCCTTCGAAGTCGAAGCGGAAGCGGACTTCCTGGAGGCCTTTTTCGCGCATGGCGTGGCGGAGCTTTTTCTTGTCGCCGGCGTAAAACATGAGGAAGCCGCCGCCGCCGGCGCCGATGAGTTTGCCGCCGAGAGCGCCGTGGGCCATCGCGTAGTCGTACCAATCGTTAATGTGCGCGTTGCTCATGCCGGAGCTGCGGGCCTTCTTGCGCTGCCAGTGCACGTCCATGAGACGGGCGAATTCCTCGAGGTTGCCGCTCTCGAGCGCGGTGAGGGACTGGTAGCCGAGCTCCTTCGTGTAGTGGAGATTGTCGAGCATCGCCTGGTCGTTGCTCTTGGACTTGTCATTTTGGTCCTTTAGAATGTGGGAGGCGCTGCGGCTGTAGCCGGTGAAGAAGAGGAGGAGGTTGTCCTCGAGGTTGAACAGCGTCTCCTCGGAGATCGCGCACGGGCGGTACTCGACGCGGCCATCCTTATGAAAAGTGAAAGCCGTGATGCCACCGACCGCGGCGATGTACTGGTCCTGCTTGCCGATGGGCTCGCCGAGCTTGTTGAGCTCGATGTCGCAGGCCTGCTCCGCCAGCTCTGCAGGCGAGACAAGCGTGCGCTTCGAGGTATGGAGCGCTTTGAGGAGAGCGGTAGTGAAACTGCCGCTGGAGCCGAGGCCCGTGCCGCCGGGGATGTCGGCCATCGAGGTGAGCTCGAGGTGGGGATCGGTGACACCGGTGAGCTTCAGGGCCTCGCGCACGATGGGGTGCTCGATCTTGTCCACGGAGTCGACGCGCTCGAGCTTCGAGTACTTCACGATGATCTCCTGCTGAAACGTGCGGTGTTGCGTGATGTAGATATACTTATCGATCGCCGCCGCGACGAGGAAGCCGCCGTGCTCGCGGTAATACGAGGGCAGATCGGTGCCGCCGCCGCCGAGGGAGACGCGAAGTGGAGAGCGCGTGATGATCATGAAGGGAGGTTGATTTAAAGTGGGGAGGGGAGCGAGCTTCGCCCCGTCGCTTCCGGCGTTGGTGAAGATGACAACCGAGGGTTACAAACCCGCCGCATTGACCGGGAAGCCGCTTTGGCGATAGATTTCCTCGACGATCTCGAGCGTGCGGATGCCCTCGGCGAGGCCGGGGGCGGGCTCGCGGCCGAGACGGATATCATCGACGAAGGCCTTGGTCTCGATGGCCCACGATTCGTCGCCGCGCGGGTACTCCCACGACGTGATATCGGGCGGACCCATCTCGGGGAGCATCTTGTAATAGGTGAGCTTTTCCACGCCGTAGCTGCCGCCGAGGCCCTCGATGGCGAGCTTCGCGTCGCGACCGTAGATCTCGAGGGAGAAGAGGTTTTTCCACTCGGTGCAGCTCACTTGGAGCCACGCGGTCTGCCCGCCAGCGGTGCGGAGGGAAAGGAAAGCGTTGTCGTCGACCTTCATGTCCCAGAAGTAAGTTGCGGCGTGACCGGACACCGTCGGGAAGTCGCCCATGAACCAGCCCGCGAGATCGATGAGATGCACGCCCTGATCGATCAACTCGCCGCCGCCGGAGAGCGCGGGATCGGCGCGCCACTCTCGGTCGTAGCCACGGCGGCCGCCGTGGCCATAGCGCGCGCGCAGAAACATGAGCGGCCCGAGCACGCCGGAGTCGAGCAAATCGCGGGTTTTTTGCAGGGCGGGGTGGTAGCGGTGATTATAACCGAGGCGCACGCGCGCGCCGGTGCGAACGGCGGCCTCGCGGATGGCGCGGAGCTGCGCGGCATTGAGCGCGCCGGGCTTTTCGACGAGCACATGCTTGCCGGCTTGGACGGCGGCGAGCGTGATGGGCGCGAGGGAAGCGTTGAGCGTCGAGACGATCACGGCCGACACGCGCGGATCGTTCAAAACCACATTGTAGTCGGTGACGGCGGTGCAGCCGGGGGCGAGCTTGGCGAGGTCGCCCGCGCGGCCGGCGTCGAGATCGCAGGTGTAGAGCAGCGGCGGATTTTTACCGAGCGCGAGGACGCGCTTGCGGCCGATGAGGCCGCACCCAATGACGGCGAAGGAAATATGAGCTGCCGAAGTCGCGGACATGAGGGGTCAGTCAAAACGCAAATCGCCCGAAGAAGGAAGCGGAAATAGAGCGGGCTAAAAAGAAGGGGAACCGAATTTTTAGGCGAGAGTCGGCGCAACGCAGACGAGGTGCGGCGTGCTTATTGGTTGACCGAGTGGGCCCGGCAGAAGGCAATCCCCCCGCGCATGGCCGCATCCGATTTGAATTCCCCTGGCTCACCGGATTCCAACCTCGTGCGGTCGCGACGTGAGCGCCTCTGGATGCGGGCCGTTTGTGGCGTGATCGCGTTGCTCTATCTCTGGACCGCACGCAACGAGGGCGTAAGCTGGAATTTCGGGCAACGGCAGACCGATTACTATAATTTGTTGGTGGAGGGTTTTCTCGACGGACACCTCCATATGAACGTCCCGGTCGCCCCCGAACTGTTAAAACTCGCCGATCCGTATAATCCCTCCACCCGCCCACCCGGTCTCGCGCTGCACGATGCCTCGATGTACCGGGGGCACTACTATTTGTATTTCGGCGCTGCGCCGGCGGTCACGCTCATGCTCCCTTTTCGGGTGGTGAGTGGGCAGGGCCTGCCGTTGCCGGTGGCGGTATGTTTGTTTACCTGGGGCGGGTTCCTCGTGAGCGTCGCTTTGCTGGGTGCGATTCGCCGGCGCTATTTTTCCCAGTCAAGCTTAGGGGTCTTCTTGCTCTGCATCGTGGTCCTCGGCACGGCGAGCATGGGGCCGCTGCTGGTCCTCAGATCGAGCATCTGGGAATTCCCGCTAGCGGGGGCCTATTTCTATGTGATGCTCTCGCTGTATTGCGTGTTTCGGAGTGTACACTCGATCTCGCACTCCGTGGCGTGGATGGCGGCGGCGAGCATCACTCTGGGATTGGCTGTCGCTTCGCGGCCGACCTATCTGTTCTCCGGCGGCATCCTTGCCGCACCGCTGCTATGGTGGCTGTGGTCGTGGTGGCGCACCCGATCGACGACGATCGCCTCGACCGGGCCCGGCCGCTTTCCATGGCGGCTGCTGGTGGCGGCGGTTGGGCCGATCGGCGCTGTGGGCGCGGCGATGGCGTGGTACAACTATGCGCGTTTTGGCAGCTTCACGGAGTTTGGCGTCAAGTATCAGCTCAGCGGTGTCCTCGAGGCCGACACGCAGCATTTCCGGTTCAGCTATTTGCCGCTCAACCTGCGGATGTACTTCACTCAGCCCGCCGAGTGGATTCGCTACTTTCCTTTCATTCAACGGGCCGAGACGCCCACGGTGCCTCCCGGGTATGTTGGCTACGACGACCTCTTCGGCGTTTTGGTGAATGCGCCTTTCGTCTGGCTCGCCGCGTTTGCCCCGCTGGCCCTGGTGAGGCGCACGCCGGGACCGCGCGCCCGGTTGATGGTGATGGGCGCTGTGCTCGCTTTGACGCTCGCCGGATCGATCGGCACCCTGGCCTTTTTCTACGCGGCGATGGCGCGCTACGGCGCGGACTTCATGCCGGCCCTACTGCTCCTCGCCTCGATTGGGGCCATGGCCGTGGAGGGCTACGCGCGCCCCGGCAAGGCCCGCTGGAAAAGCTTCGCCTTTGGCGGGATCGTGGGCGGGCTGGGTGCGGCCTCGGTTTTCTTCGCGGTGACCCTGAGTTGGTACGCCTATGACAATCTGCACCGCCTGAGCCCCAAAACTTATGAGAGGATGGCGCGCCGCTTGAACGCGCCTTCGCATTGGCTGGAGACACTCGCTGGCACGGCCCATGGACCGCTCGAGTTGTCGGTGCGCTTTCCGGCCAAACAACCGGCAGCCGGGACCCGTGAGGTGCTGGTCAGCACGGGGGGATTCGATACCACCGATGTGGTCTACGTGCAGTACGAGAGCGCGGGCACGGCCCGGATGGGCTTTAGTCACGATGGCGGCGCGCCGGAGTTGAGCCGGCCGTTGCGCCTGATGCCCGAAGCAACGCGGCGTTTGCGCGTCGAGCTGGGCTCGCTGTATCCGCCGGAGGCGCATCCGTATTTCTCGGATTTAGGCGAGGCGCAGCGCGCGCGTCTGGCGCGGAGGTTGCGAGTGGTGCTGGACGACGATGTCGTGTTGGACAGTTATCAGCGTTTTCATGTCGCATCGCCGGCGGATGTGATCGCCGGGCGACCGCGATTTCCGACGGCGGAGCGAAAAAGGTTTTCTGGTGAAATCGCCATCGTCGGGCGCGATGGTGACATTGCCAAGCTCCTCGCCGAAACCATGGAGCGGCGGACGATGCGCGTCCAACTCGCGGGGGTCGCGGAAGGGGCGCGTCAGCCACTCTGCACCACGGGAAAACCTACGGAGCCGATGACTTGGTATTTGGTCAAAAATGCCGGCGAGGTTAGCCTCGGTCTGCTCCAAAAAGGCAAAGGAGGGTGGGAGTCGGCCCCTTATGCGACCGATCTGACCGCGGTGCATGAGATCGAACTCACAGCGTTGGTATCCCCGGTCGGGACCGAGCGAGTCGTGGTCAAGTGGGACCGCGTGCCCCTCGGTACCTGCGCCGTGCCGGGGGTGAGCGCACGCGGCGAGTTTATCGTGGGTGAGGGCGATATCGCCGGCGATGGCTCGCGGGCGGCGTTTGGCGGCGCGATTCAGCGCGCCGACGACGGCGAGAGTATCCGGCAATTCGATACGGTGCGCCTGACGGTGAAATTTCCCGCCGGCCGGAGCGAGGGGCGCGAGCCCCTGGTGGTCACGGGCGAGCCGGGGCGGGGAGACTTTTTGTTTGTCGAGTATCTCCCGGAGGGTCGGGTGCAGTTCGGGCTCGATCACTGGGGAAAACCCACGCTGTTCAGCGGGGCGACCCAAATCGACTTTGCGCGCACTCATACGCTGGAGATCGCTTTCGATTCGTTTCCCGGGGCACGGGCAGCCTCCGCCGGGGCGAAGCCGCACTGCCTGCAGGTGGTGATGGGCGGGTACCGGTGGAAGAATTCCCGCGCCCTGCTCTACGCGACCACGGCGGACGATGTGTTTGTCGGACGCAACCCGATCGGCGGCACGGGCTGTGCGACGCTGTTTAGCGGCGCGATCCTCGACGTGAAGCGCGTATCGACCGGCGTTTTCGAGTCGGATGCTTTCTTTAAGCAGTGAACCAAACGGCAGGAGGAGGGCGGAGCGGGAGTGGCGAGGCTCCCTCGGCGGGGCGAGCGCGTTTGCTTTGGGATTGCGCGGAGGGCCGCGCATTCGTCCGATGCGGGATGGCTGAACTCAGGTTGCCCAATCGCGAAACGCAGTGGCGGTTCTTCCGCTTCCTCGTGGTGGGCGGGACGTCGTTCGGCGTGCAGGTGCTGACGATGAAACTGGCGCTGCTGGCGCTGGGGACGAACGCGGCGTTTACGCTGGCGTTCGTATGCTCCACGGCGACGCACTACTGCCTGAATCGTTTCTGGGCGCTGCCGAGTGCGCGGACGGATACGTGGAAGCAATTTCGCGATTATGCGGGGGCTTCGGCGATCAGCTTTGTGATCAATTTTTCGATCTTCCACCTCTGTCTCGATGTGCTCGGGCTGGGCGAGGTGTGGGCGACGGCGATCGCGATTCCGCCGTCGACGGTCGTGGTGTTTTTGATTTTGAACTATCGGGTGTTTAAGGCGAAGGGGTGAGTAGCGAGGGCTGCGGGGGGCGCGGTGGCGGGAGCTGGATCTTGATAAAATGGTGGCCGCAAGAAGGCGCAGAAGGCGCAAAAAAAGGCAGGTGGCTAAGGCAGTGGGGCGGGATTTCGGCCCGAGTTTTCGCTGCTCATATCTTTTGTCGGGGCGTAAAGCCCCTCCCACAGTTTGGAAGGTGCGGGGGCGGAATTTGAAATTGCAGCGGCGCCGTGGCTGCTGAAGACGGCGCCCGGAGGTCGCCGTCCACCTCGGATTACAGCTTTACGTTGCGCTCCTCGGGGACGATGCGGCGCAGGGTGTAGATGTCGGAGGTGGCGAGTTTGTCGCGGTGGTCGCCGAGGGTGGACCAGGGGTCCCAGGGGGCGGCGATGAGACGGCCGGAGACGCCGTCGCTTGCGGGGGAGAGGAGCCATTCGACGCAGGCGAGGGCTTTTTCGAGGGAGCCGCCGCCGGTGGCTTTTTGTTTTTGGGCGGCGGCGAATTCGGCGGCGCCGACGACATCGGGACCGAGGGCGAGGACTTCGTCGGTCAGGCGCGTGTTGATTGCGCCGGGAGCGAGGGCGTTGATATCGAGGGGCTGGCCGCGAGTTTCGTCGGCGATGGTTTCGACGAGGCGGACGATGCCGGTCTTCGCGACGCCGTAGGCGGAGAAATTGACGCGCGGCTTGGTGGCGCCGCCGCCGGAGAAGCAGACGATTTTCTGCCGGCGCGGCGTGCGGGCAAGCTGAGGGGCGAGGGCGCGGAGGACGAAGTAGGTGCCGTCGAGATTGGCGCGGACGGTGGCGCTCCACTTCACCGGGTCGGCGGAGAGGGCGGGGCCGATTTCGCCTTGGAGGCCGGCGGCGCAGACGAGGGCGTCGACGTGGGACCAGGCGAGGGCGATCTCTTCGGTGGCGTGGGCCACGGGGGCGTAGTCGGCGACGTCGCAGCGGGAGAATCGGAATGCGCTTTTGTGCTGGCTCGCGAAATCGGATTGGTCACTGCGGGCCAAGCCCCAGACATGGTGTCCGCGGGCGAGGAGGTGCGCGGTGAGTGCCCGCCCAATTCCCGTGCTAGAGCCCGTGATAACGATGTTCATGACTTAAGGTGTCTTAAGGGAAAGGGAGTTCGCGACGTTGGTAAAGATGCACGGTGCGGGCGGAAAACGGGAACTGCGGGCGGTTGAAAACCAGAATCTGTCGCATTGGCGAATGAAAGGAGCGAGGGAGAAGCGGTAGTTTTGACGGTGGACGACGCTCTCCGCAGGCTGTCGGACTTTCGTCCAAATGTAAAAAGTAGGCCCTCTGTGAACGCATATTGCCCCTACCGTGGTAAGGTCGTGTTCGTATATGCTGCTATAAACGCTTTCGAATGCCTAAGTCCGACAGCCTGCTCCGAGCGCCGTCTTCACGGGTCAAAGTGCCGTTGTAATTCTAGTGTTCGCCCTCCGACGGCGCCCGGAGGTCGCCGTCCACCTTGATCGGGTGAGGAGCGGCGGTTGGAAACCGCCGCTCCGTGGCTGGTCGCGCGAATTGAGTCGAAAGCGAGGAGGAAGAACGTCGATTAGTGGCGGGCATCGTAGACCCAGCGGTTGGCTTCGAGCCAGCGGAGGGTTTTGATGATGCCTTGCTCGATGGTGAGCTTGGGCTTCCAGCCGGTGGCTTGGATTTTCTTCGTGTCGAGGAAGATGAAAGGGTTGTCGCCGATCCAGCCCTTGTTGCCGCCGGTGTATTCGAATTTTGGAGACAGGCCGAGGGCCTTGCAGATGGCGGCGATGCTGTCGTTAACCTGCACGTACTCGGGTGTGCCGAGGTTGTAGACTTGGGTGTGGTGCTTGGCGTCCTTGGCGGTGTGCTGGCGCGCGACGTGGAGGACGGCGTCGACGCAGTCTTGGACGTAGAGGTAGCTCTTGCGCTGGGTGCCGTCGCCGAGGACGCGGAGGCGGTCGGGGTGCTCGACGAGCTGCTTGTAGAAGTCGAAGACGTGGCCGTGCGTGTAGCGTTCGCCGAGGATGGAGACGAAGCGGAACAAGTAGGCTTCGTCGATCTGGCCGCCCTCCGCGTAGGCGGCGATCATGCCCTCGCCGGCGGCTTTGGAAGCGCCGTAGAGGGAGGTTTGAATCGGGAAGAGATCGGTCTCGGGCGTGGGGCGCTCGGGGGTGACGAGGGCTTCGCCGTAGACGGAGCCGGTGGAGGAGAAGCCGATGCGCTTCACGCCGTTGGCGCGCATGGCCTCGAGGACGTTGAAGGTGGCGATGGTGTTTTGCTCGAGGTCCTTGCGGGGGTGCTGCCAGCCGTCCTTGATGTCGGCGTTGGCGGCGAGGTGGTAAACGAAGTCGGCACCTTTCATCGCGGCGGTGAGCGCGGGGAGGTCGAGATTATCGCCGCGGATGAGCTTGAACTTCGGGTGCTGCAGCGCGCCATCGAGGAAGCGGATCTGGCCGGTGGACAAGTTGTCCCAGCCGGTGACTTGGACGCCATCCGCGAGGAGGCGGTCGACGAGATTGGAACCGATGAATCCGGACGCGCCGGTGATGAAGACGTGCTGCATGCTGCGAAAGGAAGTGAGGGACGGAGGGAAAGAGGGACGGAGGGAAAGAGGGACGGAGGGAAAGAGGGACGGAGGGAGGAGGGAAAAGGGATGAGGTAGGCGGGCGAGGGGGCCGCTCGCAATCCTCAAAGGCGGGGCTGATGGAGGATGGCGAATCGTTGGAGCTTTGGGTGGGGTGCCCGTATCCCGCGGGCTATGGCGTACGGATACTCAAAGCCGCAGGGTGAGGGCACCCCGCCCACAACCGGACGACTGTTGCTTGTGTGCTGGGTTGCGTCAGGTTGTTACTCTCCAAATTGAGGCCCGGTCGCTTTAGCCGGAGGTGCTGAGCTCGCGGAGGTCGGCGCGGGTGGCTTCGTAGCTCGTCGCGTAGGCGAGGACGGCGGGGTCGGGCGTGTGGCCGTGGACGCGGCACCATTCGCGGTAGAGGGCGGGCCACCAGTTTTCGTGGCGGGTGAGGCCTTGGTCGCGGTAACTGCGCCAGTCGATCAGGACCTTGGCCCAGCAGGCGTCGCCGTAGGCGATGGCTTTTTTCGCGTCGCCGAAATCTTTCACGAACCAGTCGCGGCCGATGCGGGCGTGGAGGACTTCGTCGGCCCAATCGTAGTCTTGGATCATCGCGGAAAACGCGTCGCCGGAAGCGAGGCCGACTTCCCATTCGAAGCGCTTGCCGGTCTTGGGCATGAGGCCCTGCTCGATGAAATAGAGGACGGCGTGGCGCTCGGCGGGGGTGAGCTGGGTGTTGAGCGCGAGGGACCAAGTGAAGTTTACGCGGACGAACTTTTGCCAATCGATGCCGGCCTGCACGAAGCCGACTTCACCCATCATGGCGTGGCGGGCTTCGTCCCAAAGCTGGCGCGTCATGTCGACCGTGTAGTCCCATGGCTTACCGGGCGTCTCGGCGAGGATCGAGGCCATCATCTCGGGCACGTCGATTTCGCGGAGGCGCTTGTAATACATCATGAGCGTCTTCGGCGCAGCGGGCAGGTGCTCGTCGTAGAGGAAGACCTCGGCGTGGACGCCCATGTTGTAGGGATCGGGGAAGCGTTCGTCGCGGCGGGGCGCGCTTGCGAAGCGGTAGGGTTGGGCGGAGAAGTGGCGGGGTGGCGGCGTGGTGCTGGGGGCGGGGACAGGGGCGCTGCCGTCGAGTTGGCCGGCGGTGGTGAGGAGTTGGGCGAGGAGCGAGGTCCAGGCGGAGAGCTCGGTGCGAGTCTCAGGGGTAACGAGGCGGGCGAGGCATTGCGTGCCGTAGGTTATCATTTCCTCGACCTCGATGAGGGCGAAGCGGCAGATGCGGAAGGATGGGTGGTCGACGAGGAGATTGGTCTCGGCGATGTGGTGCTGGAGGGCGGCGCGGAGGGCGGGCAACGCGTGGTCGTAGAGGCCGAGAAGCAGGGCCTCGGTGGTGGGGGCGGAGCGAATTTCGTCGAAGAAAACGTCGAGCGAGGCGTCGGGGACGACGTCGAGGCCGAGTGGGGGTTCGCGCATTTCGGCGACACGGGTGCGCCACGCGGCGGCGTGCTCGGCGCAGTAGTGGGCGTGCAGCGAAAAGCCCATCTTCAACTCGTAGATGGGCTCGGCGGTGAGGCGGTGGATGAAAATCTCGTGCAGGCGGCGGAAGGCCCAGTGGTGGCGCTTGAGGCGGGCGACGCAGTCGTCGATGGAGAAGCCGATGCGCGCGGCCTCGGCGAGGGACGTGATGCCGGCGACCGGCGGCAGGTCGCGATAAGAGCGGTAGCTGGCGGGGTTCATGGGCGGGGAATCGTTTGAGAGCTTAAGGGGCGGAATGGAAAAAGCGGTCGAGACGCGAGCGGAAGTCCATGTAGTCCTGACGGAAATTTTCGGGGACGCCCCAGACCAATTGACGTTGGTAGTGGAGCGTCATCGCGAAGTTGAACCCTACGGCGAATAGCGTGGCGGCGGCGAGCACGGATCGGAACGTCCATCGCCGCCACCCGGCTTCGAGCTGATCAAGGAGCGCGAGCCCGAACACGAACGCGCAGATGATCACGGGGACGAAATCGCCCGTGTAGCGTTGGGCGGCGGCGATGGCCGCGCACAAGGCGATCGTCATCGGGAGGGCGGCGAGCCACGTGACGGCGAGCGAGCGATGGAAGACGGGCGCGGAGACGAGGGCCGCGAGGCTGCCGAGCACGGCCACCCAAAACAGGCCGGGCATCGTCCACGGCACGGCATTGGTGTGGTCGGGTAGGTCGATCTTCGCTTTTTCGAAATAGTGCGGCGGGGTGTTGGAGCCGAGATACAGCCACGGAAACAGCGGCTCGGTGCGGATATTGGCGCGCCAGAAATAAGTGTAGGCGCCGTAGGGGAGATTCGCGGCGTGGAAGCTCTTGCCCTCGATTTTGACGAGACGATCCGGGTAGTTCGTGTAGGGGCGGCTCAAGCGGAGCGGGGCGCCCTCGAAGGTTTCGAATTTGAGGTAGCTCAGGCCATTGAACGTGAGCACGCCGAACACGCACAGGAGGCCGACGATGACCGGCTGAACGAAGTGACCGAACTGGCGCGCGCGAAAGGCCGTTATCAAGTGCGCGACACACACGCAGCCGAGCAGCGTGAGGGCGAAGAGCCCGGTGGGCGGGCGCGCGTGCAGCGAGAGCAGGCCGAAGAGCAGGGCGAGCAACCACTCGCGGCGCACGCCGGGCGCCCCGAGGTAACGCAGGGAGAACAGCGCCGAGAACAACGCGAAGGCCACGCCGCAGAGAATGGCCTCGTGATAAACGTAGGCGCGGCTTGCGAGAAAGAAGAGCGTGCTGCCGAGCCCGACATTGGCCACGAGCATGAAGGAGGCGAAAGGCGAGGGGAGATCGTCGCGACCGAGCAGGCGCAGCGCGTGGCGGAGCAACAGGTAGCTCGCGATGAGCGCGCCCACGAAATCGACTAGCATCATCGTCCGGCTGAGTGCGCCAAAGGCGAAATCGAAGAGTGTGAACGGCAGCCGCATGAGGGCGGGTGTGGGGCCGAAGTACCCGTAGAGCTTGCCCTGAAAGACGAAGGCCTCGCCGCCGATCGCATCCTCGGTGACGTCGAGCCGGCCCTGAAGGAAGGACGACATCTGAAAATCGTAGAACGCGCCGAGCTCTTCGCTTTGAATAAAATCGAAGGTGCCGCGCGTGATCATCCAACTGAAGACGAAGGCCGCCACGAGGGTCGGCCAGACGAACCACCGGTGAGTATGAACCGTGGCCGCAAGGCGGGACCAGGCGGCACGCACGGTTGAGGGGCGGAGCCACGCGAGCGGCAGCCAGCCGACGGCGATGATGAAGCCGAGCAGGGCGAAGCCGAACACTTGCCGGCTATGGTGCAGCCAGCCGGAGAGGCGCTCGCGGAAGGAAATAAATTCGTCGAGGGAGCCCCGGAGCTCGCGTCCATCGGGATGGAGCAATTGGGCGCGGAGGCGGCCCCCGCAGGCGGTGCCGCCGAGGGGATTTTCGGCGAGCCAGAGTTCGTGCGGATCGCGCTTGTAGTAGTGAATCTCAGGAGCGTCGAAGACGGTCGTGCCATTGGCCGTCACGCGCAGGTGGCCGGGCGGCTCGGCGAAACTCTGGTGCCACTGGTCGAGCGTGGGCAACGCGATGGTGAGCCGCAGGGGGACGCCGGGGGTGAAGGCCACGGGACCCGACGACACGCCGGGCTTGGCCCAGCTATCGTAGCCGAATTGGAGATGGGTGTCGTCCAGCTTTTTGACGTAGAGGAAATCTCCATACGCCCAGCGGCCGGTGACGACGAGCGGGCCAGATTCGGACAAGTCGCCCTTTTTAACGACCAGATCGACCGTGAGCGGATTCGCGAGCGGCGGCAGGTAATGAGAAACGCGCCACGCCGACAACAGGACGAACAGCCCGACGGCGACGAGCAGACGCGGAAGCCAGGACTTCACGAGACGCGGCGGCCTCACGCGCGAGCGGCCGGCTCTGTACGGGCGGAGGATTTGGCGGCGGAGTGGCGCTCAGCGTCCGCCATCAGCGTTTCGATCGTGGGCAGCGGACGCACCACCATGAACATCTGATAAGCGAAGAGGCCGCGGGAAATCTTCATCAGGAATTTTTGCGCGCCCATGAAGAACTTTTGCCAGAAAGGATTTTTCACCACCAGTGGGATGGGGGCGGGAATACCCTGCTCCTGCTCGATGGTGAAACCCTGCTCGCGCAACAAGCGCCGCAGCGAGGAGAACGTGAAGAGCCGCGTGTGCGTGAGATCGAGGATGCCGCGCTTGTTATAATTAAACTGCCCGAGGAAGAGCATCAGGCGCGTGACGATGAAGCCGATGTTGCCGGTGGAGATGATGATCTTGACCTTGAGATTCGACTGCGCGCGGCGGCGGAGTTCGGCGCAGAATTTTTCCGGGGAGCTGAGGTGCTCGATGATGTCGAGTAGCAGAATCGCCTGCACGTCGTCGAGCGGGCGCGGGAAGGGATTGGCGTTGAGATCGGAGACGTGAAACTCGTCGAAGGCCGAGGTATCGGCGGGCTTGAATTGATCGACGCCGATCACGCGGCAGCCGAGGGCGTGTAGCGGGGCGCAGAGGTGGCCGGGGCCGCAGCCGAGGTCGATCACGGTCGCGCCGGCGGGTATTTCCGCGAGGGCGGCGGAGTGGGTGCTGTGGAAATCGAGCTTCGGGAGATAATGGCGGTTGGCGTCGTTGACGGACTCCACGTCGAAGTTGCGCCGGTAAACGAGCCCGTAGTTTTGCAGCAGCGCGACGGTGGAGGCGTTGACGACATCCATCGCGTAGCGGATGCCATCGACGCGGCAAATCTCGTCGCCGTAATGCGTGGGGATTGGAACCTCGAGGATGCGGGCGTGGGCGCGGAGAAATTGGATGATGATCTCGGTGTCGAAGTGAAAGACATTCGAGTTGAGCTCAAATGGGATGGCCCGCAGCGAGTCGACGGTGTAGGCCTTGTAGCCGGTGTGAAATTCGGCGAGCGACGAGCCGAGGACGAGGTTCTGGTAGCCGGTGAGGATCTTGTTGCCGACCCATTTGTAGAACGGCATGCCGCCGCGGCGCGCACTGCCGGGAGTGAGCATGCGCGAGCCGAGCACGACGTCGGCCTCGCCGAGCACGAGGGGCTTAAAAAGGTCGGGCAGCATCTCTGGCGCGTACTGGGCATCGCCATGCAGCAGGGCGACGACATCGAAGCCGTGTTGGATCGCGTAGTGGTAGCCGAGCTTCTGGTTGCCGCCGTAGCCTTGGTTGACTGGGTTGGTCAGGACGGTGAGCTTATGGCGGTAAGTGCCGACGCGGCGGAGTTGATCAGAGAGATCGTAGGTGGCGTCGCCGGAGCAATCGTCGATGATGAGCACCTCGACATCGTAGCCATCCATCGCGGGGATGCGCTCGAGCACCTCCATGATCGTCGACTCCGCGTAGTAGGCGACAATGAAGACGAGGGCGCGGGGCCGGCGGTCAGCGTGCAGGGCTTTCATGGAGAGGGTGGGACGCCAAAGAAGTGGTCCACTCGGTTGCGGAGTTGGCGATAGCGAGGCTGGACGTCATCTGGCACGCCCCACACCAAGGCACCTTGATAGTGCAGTGTCATCGCGAAAGTGAATAAACAACCCCACAGCGTGGCAATCATCAGCACATAGCGCCCGGCTTTTTGCCAACGAAGGTCAGTTAGCCCGACCGCACCGGCACAAATGAAGAATGGCACGAAGTCGCCGGTATAACGCTCCGCCGTGGCGATGGCGGCGCACATGGCCAGAGTGAGCGGGACTGCGGCCAACCAGAGCGCGAGCACGGGGTAGAGTGCGGTGGGATTGCGCCACGCGGCGAAGGCGCAGCCGATGGAGGAGAGGAGAAAGAGGCCGGTCATGCCCACAGGGAAGGACGCCGAGCGGTCGGCGAGGTCGATTTTGGCGCCGGGGTATTTCCCGGGGAGGGTGCTCGGGGGGAGATAGAGCCAGGGAAAGTGGGGTTGGACGAACAGGCTCGGGTTGAAGAAGTAAGTATCGAGACCGTAGTGGAGGTTGGACAGGTGGAACTCTTTGCCATCGATCTTGGCGAGGCGCTGGGCGTCGTACTGGACGTTGAGGCGGAGCGGACAGCCCTCGATGGTGCGAAACTTGGCATAGCTCAGGGCGTTGAAACTCACGACACCCAGACCGGCCCAAACCGCTATTTGGAGCGGGCGGCGCAGCGGCGGCGGGCGGCGCTCGCGCAGCGCCGCCGCGACGGGCACCCAGGCACAGCAGGTAAGAAAGACGAGCGCAAACAAACCGGCCGGCGGGCGCGCGTGCAGCGCGAGCACACCCAGCACGAGAGGAACGATCCACCCGCGGCTCGTGGGTGCGGTCAACCAGCGCAGCGAGTACCAGCATGACCAGACCGCCAACATGATGCCGCAGATAATCGCCTCGTGGTAGGTGTAGGCGCGGCTCGCGAGGAAGAAAACCGTCGAGCCCAAGCCGAGGTGAAGGGTGAATAGGAAGATTTCCCACCGCGCCGGCTCGGGCCGCAGCGGCCGCAGCCACCGCATCACCTCGCGGAGGACGAGGTAGGCCCCGACGAGCGTGAGAATGTAGTAGAGCAGCATCGTCGGCCGCGCCAAGTGACCGAAGCCAAGGCCAAGCGCGACGAAGGGCAGGCGCAGGAGAGTGGGCGTGGGACCGAAGTAACCGTAGATTTTTCCGTCGTAGATAAACGATTCGCCCTGCAGGGCGTCGTAGGGGACGTCGAGCCGGCCCTGCAAAAAGCTCGCCGCCTGATAGTCGTAGAAATCACCGAAGGATTCGGGGTAGAGGAGGTTAAACCGTCCATTGGTGAGCATCGCCGCGAAGGCCACCGTGCAGGTGGCAGCGGTGATCGCGAAAACGCGGTGGGTGGACAGGGCCGAAAGGATGGCGCGGGCCCCGGCGCGCAGGTGCGTGAGAGGCGAATCGCCGTACCGTATCCATAGTTTTACTACACAGACGAGCAGTAAGATGAGGAGGACGAGCTGGCCGCGGGCGGCCCAGATCCAGCCGGTGAAGCGCTCGCCCCAGGTCATCGTCTCGGTCACGCGGCCGTGGAGCGGACGGAGATCGCTGGCCTTTAACAATTGGCCATGAAACTCCGGTCCGCAGAGCGTGCCGCCGAGGGGATTGGTGCCGAACCAAAGCTGTGTGCTCCGGCGGGAGAAAAACGGCACGGGGAGAGCGAAGATTTCTTGGCCGTTGAAGGTGACGTGCAACTCATTCCAGATGGCGTCGATGGAACCGGGCGTGCGGGCGAGCGACGGCATTTCCACCGTCAGCGTCTGCGGCAGACCAGGCGTAAACGTGACTGGCTCAGAAACCGGGCCGCCTTGGCCCCAGCTGTCGTAGCCGAAGACGACTTGGCGCTGGCCGAGAAATTTAACGTAAAAGAAGTCGCCCGCCTTCACCTTGCCCGTCACGAGCAGGGGCTCGCTGGTGCCGGCGGGGGCGTCGGGTAAAATGAGCTCGAAGCGCTGCACGCCGGTGAGCGGCGGCGTGGTGTGCCAAAAGCTGACTACGGCGAAGAGCAGCAGCGCGAGGGCGCCGAGACTCCACGCGAGCAGCCTTCTCATGACGAGTTAGCGGCGGAACCCTTCGGCGCGGTCGACGATGAACTTGGGGCGTCCACGCACTTCCTCATAGATGCGGCCGATGTACTCGCCGAGGATGCCGACGCTGATCAACTGGATGCCACCGAGAAATGTGATGAGGATGACGAGGGTGGGATTGCCCCACACGATCTGCCAGCCCATCAGTTTGTAGAAGAGATAGATCGCCGTCATCAGGAACGAGCAGCCGGCGATGACGAAGCCGAACATCGTGCTCAGCGTGAGTGCGTAAGTGGAGAAGCAGAAAATGCCGTTGAAGCCGATGCGCAGCGAGCCGAGGAAGCGGTTGTAATTAGTCTCGCCGGCGTAGCGCGCGGGGCGGTCGAAGGGGATGATCGCCTGCTTAAAGCCGACCACGGCGACCATGCCGCGGAGAAAGCCGTGGGATTCTTTCAACTTCACGACTTCGGCGACGACGCGGCGGGCCATAAGGCGGAAGTCGCCCGTGTTGGGCGGGATTTTTACGTCGGCGATTTTGTTGATGACCTTGTAGCCGGTGGCGGCGACGACCTTCTTGATCCACGGCTCGCCGGTGCGGGCGCGGCGCTGCGGGAGGACGACGTCGTAGCCCTCGCGCCACTTGGCGATCATCTCATGGATCAGCTCGGGCGGGTCCTGGAGGTCGACGTCCATCACGATGACGGCGTCGCCGCTGGAGTAGTCGAGACCGGCGAGGGTGGCCATGGGCTGGCCGAAGCGGCGGGA
Source organism: Opitutaceae bacterium (assembly GCA_965227745.1). GTDB lineage: Bacteria > Verrucomicrobiota > Verrucomicrobiia > Opitutales > Opitutaceae > GAS368. The sequence goes on from OZ245769.1 coordinate 6,201,655, forward strand.
GAATTTCAGGAGCTTGATGCGGGCATCGCTCGCGCGGGTTTCGAGGATGACGTCCTCGGTGCGATCCGGCGAGGGATCCATGGAAAAGATGATCTCATAGTCCTCGGTGACGCCGGAGAGGATCGGGCGCAGGCGGCGGAGGAATTCGGGGATGTTTTTTTCCTCCCTATAAACGGGGACGACGACGCTGAGGAGCATGGGAAATGAGGATGAATACTAAAGGGCCGCGGGCCGCACTCATTTTTATGGGGCGAAGGGGAGGTCGGTGGTTTCGACGATGCCGCCGTCGAAGCCGGCTTCGGAGGAAGAGCCGCCGAGGGGATTGTACCCGAAGTAGATTTGGTTGGGCGTGTGCGGGTAGTGCGGTACGGTGACGCGCCAGACCTCCTTGCCATCGAGTTTCACGATGAGCGGGGGCGTGGCGCCGCCGGGAGCGAGGGTGGGGAGCCAGAATTCCACGCGGCTATCTTGGTTGAGCTTCACGGGAATCGGGGCGGAGAAGAAGCTCGGGTGGGCCCAGTGATCGTAGCCGAAGATCAACTCGTCGTTCTTGGTGACCTTGACGAAGAGAATGTCGCCCTTGCCGCTGATGCCGGTGGCGGCGAGGGGGAAGGAGCGGTCGCGGTGCCAGTCACGGAGTTCCAAGCGCAGGCGCGCGCCGAGCGGAGGCTGGCTCGCGGGGGAGGGATTGCGGTCGGGGGCAGGGGCGGCGGAGTGGATGATGCCAGTGAAGCTCGTGCCGGCGCGGGCGGAGGGTGGGACCGAGCCACCGATGTGGACGTGGCCGGGAAAACCATCGGGCGAGGCGGAAGGGGTTTCCCAGATGAAGCGGCCGTTGAAGTGCATGCGGACCCAGGAGCGGGTGCCGTTTTCGAGGGGCTCGTGGATGTCGCCGATGGTGATGCGGATGGGATAGCGCACACCGAACTTGGCCTCGATGGCGGGGGAAAAGACGGTGTCGGGGCTGCTGGGGGACTCGTGGTAGCCGAAGCGGATCAAGTCGCCATCGAGGTACTCGACGAAGAGCACGGCGGAGAGTTCGGAGTATTTGCGCACGGTCATCAGCGGCTCGCGGCGGCGGCCGCGCTGGGCGGCGAACGTGACGGAGATATCCCACGGGCGATAGTTGGGGCGGACGAGGCGGTCGATCCAGCGGATGGGGGCGTTGAGGGCGTTGCCCACGGTGGCGTACGCGGCCGGGGGATTGTCCTTGCGGATATCGTAGGCGTCGACCGTCGCGAGAAAGGGGATGATGACGCTGACGACCGCGAGCACGAGGGCGGTTTGGCCAAGGAGCCGGGCGGTTCGTGGGCGGGCTGAGAGGTGCGACTCGATTTCGAGCAGGCCGAGGCAGGCGAGCAGCATGAAGCTCGGGGTGAAGTCGGCCATGTAGCGCACGCACGAGCCGAAGAAGACGGAGAGCGGCGCGAAGGTAAGGAAGCCGGCGCTGAGGACGACGCCGAACGCGGGCCAGCGGGCGTCGTCGGGATTGGCGCGAAGACGGCGGACGAAGAGCGCGGCCACGACGGCGAACGCGAAGAAGATGAACGGCAGTTGCGGCAGCAGACCGAATGAGAACTCCTGGTCGCCGTAGCCGTCGGGCTCGGGGGGCGTGACGATGGGGCGGACAAACGGAAACGCGCCGAACCAACGCAGGCAGGAGTAACCGTAGATGTAGAGATTGTAGGGGAGGTAGCTGAAGCTGAAGTGCTTCGCGTCACCCTCGATGATGGAGGAGAGTTGGTAGCGCTGGCCGAATTCTAAGGGATCGTTGAAACGCGCGTAGTTGTAGCCGAAAAGGCCGAGCACGATCAGTGTGCAGGGCACGGCGGCGGCGAAGAGGGCGCCCCACGAGTAGGCGGAGGGGCTGTCGCTGCGTTTGCTGCGGAAGAGCAGCGGCAGGGCGAACATCAGGGAGGCGACGAGATAGCTCGGGCGCGACGCCACGGCCAAGCCGAGGGCGAGACCGCCGAGGGCGGTCCACAGCCACGGGCGGCGGGCGGGAAGAGCCTTGATTAGGCAGAGGAGTGCGCAGGAGAAAAAGAAGAAGCCCGCGGAGCCGGAGACCTCCCAGATATTGGGCCGCCGCATGAGCGCGAGGATCATGGTGCCGCCACCGAGGACGAGGAGGCAGGCGAGCAAGGTGAGGTTGCTGCTGGAGGGAAAGTAACGTCGTCGCAGCGTAAGAAACGCGGCGAGCAGAGCGAGGTATCCGCCAAAGCAATACACGAGGATGGCCTGGGGCGTGGGGAGGTCGTGGCCGGTGAGGAGCGTGAACGGCAGGAAGAGCGTCACGATCGGCGCGGGGCCGAAGTAGATGTAGTAGTGGCCTTGGTAGTAGCTCGAATCGTGCGGGACGGAGATGCCCTTGCGCTGCTCGGGGTCGTAGGGATTTTTCGAGGCGAGCAGGGCCGCGGGGACCTCCTTGTCGAGGTAGAGGTGGCCTTTTTGGAAACCGTGCGAAAGGAGATTAAAGTGGTCGTCGCGGCGGCCATCGATCTTCGCGTGGTCGCCGTAGAAGATGCGGTCGGTCCAACGGTAGTAGAAGAACGTCGCGACGATGGCGCACGCGATCAGGAGGAACGCGCCCCGGGAGGTCTTGGAAGATGGAAGAGGAGCGGACACCGAAGAGGGAGCGGGCGGATTGCTACCAGCGGATGCCGAGCGCGAGCAAGCGGGCCACGAGCGCGCCGCGGAAGCGGGTCTTGCGCGCGTAGCGGTCGATGGTGGCCCAGTCGTCCTGCCGCTCGCCGTGGAAGCGGGTGCGGATGCGCTTCATCTCCTCGGCGCCGGTGGTGTGGATGGCCTGCGATGTCTTTTGCTCGGCGTGGACGCGGAAGGCGCCGAGGAAGTAGGGGACGCGGACCATCTTGCACCCGGCCTGCTGGAAGCGGGCGAGGATATCCCAATCGAGCGCGAACTGGAAACTCGGGTCGATGCCGCCGACGAGGTCCCACGCGCGCTTGCGCCAGAACATCGTCTCCTGCGGCACGTAGTCGATCCACTCGAGGACGTGGGGATCGTGGCGCGGCATGATCCAGCGGCCCACGTCGCGGTCGTCATCGTCGATGATGATGCGGTGACCGTAGATCACATCGACGTCGGGGTGGGCGGCGAAATAGCTGCCGACATAATTGAGCACACCGGGGCCGATGAGATCGTCGGAATTGAGCCACGCCATGACATCCTCCGGGGCGAGCTCGGGCACGAGCTTGAGGAAGCCCAGGCGCACGGCATCGGCCTGGCCCTTGTCGCGCACGGATTCCCAGTGGCGGAGACGCGCGGCGTGGCGCGCGATGAGGGCGGGGCTCTGGTCCTTGGAGCCGCCGTCCTGCACGGCGTATAAGAGTTTTGGATACTGCTGGTCGAGCACGCTCAGCATGGTGCGCTCGATGAATTTCTCCTGACCGTAGCTCGGGGTGACGACGGCGATCTGCGGGAGCGAGGCCGAGGAGGACGAGGGGATGGACTTGTCCCAGACGAGGGGCTTGGGCTCGTGGTGGCGGAGGATGCCGATCTGCATCCAGTACTTTTCGACGACGCGGTGGAAGAGCCACGCGTCGAAGGGCCGCCAGCATTTCTCGCGGAAATAGGCGGTGGTCGCGACGTAAAGCCGGTGCAGTACCGAGCTGGAATCGGTGGCGGCGGCGGTGAGCTGGCGGATGATGACCTCGCGCTCGGTGCAGGCGCGGCTGAGCGTTTGCAGCACGGCTTCCTTTTCCGCGAGGAGGCGACCGTAGTGCTTGGCCTGCTCGAGGGTGGCGTGGCCGCCGGAGTAGTTGGCGATGGACTGCTCGCGCTCGGCGAGCTGGGCCTTGAGCGCGACGATTTCGCGATCGCGCAAGACGACGAGCGCCTCGATATTGCGGATGTGGACGGCCTGATCGGCGAGGGCTTGGGCGCTCGCGCCGATGTCCTTGGGCAGCCCGGCGAGGGTCTTTTCGAACTGGGCTTTATCGGCGCGGACGGCGGTCAGCTGCGCGTCAAGATTCGCGACGGTGGCTTGGAAATGTTTGATGTGGCCATCCTGCTGGATGATGAGCCCTTCCCGCTCATCACACACTTTTTTGAGCGCAGTGATTTCGCTGTCCTTGGTGTTGGCGGCGGTCTTGAGGTCGTCGATCTCGCGCTCTTTTTCGAGGATGGCGTCGTCTTTTTCGCGGTCGAGGGCGGTGAGTTCCTCGAGCTTGTGCTGCCGCGCGAGATGCTCGGCGCGCAGACTGCGATACCGCGACGAGGCGCCGGAAATAAACGCGAGGGTGTCGGCGGAAGGTGCGATTAATTCGCGAACAGCAAAGGGCGTGGCGGGCTGGGCGATTAATTCGTCGAGGATGGGAATGACATCGTTGGCCGTGATGCTCGTGAGACACGGCGCGGCGTTCTCGCTGAAGGCGCAGTCCCAGCCGCAGCCGAAGCAGGGGAGCGGGCGGACGATGGCGGCGCCACGACGCGCGGTGGGAATGAAACGCGGCCAAGTGCCGCCTCCGAAGGTGGCGACCGTGGGAAGATCGAGCGCGGCGGCGAGGTGCATCGCGCCGGTGTCGTTGCCGAGATAGAGGGCGGAATCGGCCAGGAGGGCGGCGAGGGTGGGGAGGGAGTTGTTGTCGCCGAGCCAGAGGGCGGGGGCGGCGGCGCCGGGAACGGCGGTGGCGAGGGCGGAGAGGTGCGCGCGCTCGCTCTCGTGGCCGACGAGCAAGGTGCGCAGGCCATGCTGCGCGTGAAGGTGGCGGATGACGGCGGCGAAGTTTTCCGCGGGCCACGTTTTTAGTTTTACGTTGGCGAAACCGGCGGCGGCGCAGGCGACGTAGCGACCCGGCGCGAGGCCGAGGGCGGAGAGTTTTCCGCGCGCAGCGGTGGTGAGCGCCGCCGGGAGCGGCGGCAATGGCGCGGGAAGCGAAGGCGACGCGGGCAGGGCGCGGCCGAGCAGCGTGGCGGCGAGGCGGAGATTGCGCCGCCAGTCGGGCTCGTCGTCCGGGAGGGCGACGTGATCGGTGAAAACGGCGGAGGCATCGAGGCCGAGACTCACGCGGAGCTGGGTGGAGAAATGTTCGTCGTGATCGAGCCCGAGTGCGACGCGGCGCGACGGGGCGGGTGCGGCGGCGGCGAGGGCGACCTCGAGCCAATTGCTACGCGACGTCGCGGCGGCGATGAGATCGGGCGCGAGGCTCGTGATGAGCGTGCGCAGGCGAGCGAGCTCGGCGGGATCGGCGGCGGGCCCGCGCGCGAACGGATCGAGCGTGGTTGCGATAAACTCGACGCCGGGCGCGAGCAGCGGGGCGAGATCGAGATAGGCAGCGCGGACGACGGCGCAGAGACGGGTGGCGGGCCAGGCCTCGCGCAGCGAGCGAAGGGCGGGACCAAAGAGGACGAGGTCACCGAGCGTGTCGAACTTCAGCAGAACGGCGACGCGCGGCGCGGCAGTGGAAGCAGGCGCGGTCATGCGTCGGGCGCAGGAGTAATTTCGATGAGGTGCAGCCGGCCGATGCGGCGGCGACCATCGGGCGCGGGCAGCGCGAAATCGGAAGGCGTGGCGAGGGTGAGAGATTGAGCCGTGGTGGAGGCGGGCACGCGCACATGGAGCATGGCGTAGGCGCCGGCGGCGAGCGTGTGCGCGGTGACTACGCCGCCGCTGACCTGAGTGGTGAGCGCAGTGGCGGGCATGTTGGCGCTGGCGGACCAATCGGGGATTTCGATCTTCAGCGTGACGTCGGTCGCGGTGCTGCTGGCCGGGAGGAAGACGGTCGATTGCTTCGCCATCCAACCATCTTGATCGATGCCCGAAGCGGCGAGACGGAGCGCGCCGGCGGTGGCGAAATCAAACGTGCGGCCGGGCAGCGTGGGCAGGATTTCCATCAGATCGAGCTTCGCGCCCACGGGACGGTCGTCGCCATTGGGCAACTCGGCGATGGCCGTCGGCGTGATGGAGAGGCGGGTGACTTTTCCGGCCGTCGAGATGGGCAGCAGCCAATCGAACGTGCCGGTGGCGGCGGGCAACTCGAAGTCGCGACCATTGAGCGTGAACTTCAGCGTGCCGCGACCGAGCGGCATGCCGGGCAACTCGGGCACGTAGCCGCGCAGGCGGAGGCTCGCGCCAGTGGGCGCACCGCCGAGCACGAATTCACTGCGCGTGGAAAGCCAGCCGTCTTCGAAGATGCCGGACACCTCGAGGCCGCGCGCGAGCACGATATCCGCGGGGAATTTGGCGATGCGCGTGGGACGCTCGAGGGCGGCGTATTCGGCGGGAGAGAGCGCGGAGATGTCGCGCCCGTACGCGACGAGCAGACGCGAATCGAGCGGGATCTTGGTATTGTAGAGCGCTTGGAGGCCGCGGCGCTTGGGCGTGAATTGGAACGGCGTCTCGGCGAGATCGATGGCGACGTAGGCGGCGCCATCCTGCCACACGGGTTTGATGGGGCCGATGATGCGGTTGACCGCGCCATTGCCGACGAAGCCGAGGGAAATGTCTTTCGAAGCGAGGACGCGGGGCGATTCGTTTTCGGCGAGTTCGCGGGAACGCGGGGGCGTCCACGACGTGTGGTTTTTACCCATGAAGGTTTTCGAGACGGCGATGCGCAGATAGATTTCCTCGGTCGGCTGCTCGACGCGCAGCAGCATGAAGCGACCGATGCCGGTGATGTCGTGATCGGGCGTGTGAGGATCGGCCTCCTGCTGGTACATCGCGATGCGATGGCGGTCGCCGAGGTAGTAGTGATTGCCGCGATTGGAGTGGACGAAGACGAGATGGTTGGTCGTCGAGGCGGCGGGCGTCTCCTTGAAATACGTGGTGGGCTTGGCGGCGGAGTCGGGCAGGCGGAACTTGTTGAAGAGACCGAGCTGTTCGCTGAGGAAGAGGTACGCGTCGTTCGGATCCTTTTTGGAGAACGACAGATTCGGGGCGCGGAAGCCGGTGCCGAAAAGCGTGGGCGTGAGGATCGTGTCGTCGTCGCGCTTGGCGAGCATGGCGCGTGTGCGGGCGAGATCGTCGAAGTGCGGATGCAGGCTCACGAGCTCGTCGCCGAGACGCTCGAACTCGATCGGCGCGATCTGCTGGTAGTAGTCGCGCGAAAGGAAACGCAGGTCGGTGCCGCGGAACTCGACGGCGGCGAGCTTGGCGGCGACGAGGTTGGAAATATCGGAGAGCAGGCGGGTATTCGGCGGCGTGGCGGGAGGCTGGGTGCCGAGGATGGAGGCGAGCTTGGCCTCGGTGATACCGCCGGCCTTTTCGCCCTGCGAAACTTTGGTGTAGTACAGTGAGGTCGGCGCGCAGCAGACGGCGAGCAACAGCACGACGGCGGGAGCGGTCCACTTCGCGCGCGGCAAGGACAGGAGCGCGCAGGCGAGCACGGCGGTGAGCGCGGGCTGCATGAACATCGCGGCCTTGTAGAGGCCGAAGTCGTTGCCGCCGGTGTAGAGCTTGAAGGAGATGCCGATCAGCACCACGAGCAAGGCGGCCATGGGCGCGGGCACGCGGCGGAAGAGCGTTTCGCGAAACGCAAAGAAGACCGTCGTAAGGAGCAGGACGAGACCGCCCGCGATGGCCAGCGACGTGAACGGCTCGGAGAAATTAATCGAAAGCGGGAGGAAGCCGAAGAGGTTGGCGAGCCCCGTCGGGATGAGGAAGTACGGGAAGAGCGACAGCGTGAGATCGACGGTGCGGAAGCCGGAGCCGAACTGGTAGAGAATCGTAAAGAGGTACGAGAGGATATTGTGCCGCAGGAGAATGATCACGCCGACGATCCCGTACATCACGAGACCGAGACGCGCGGTCGGGAAGGCCCGCTGGCGGAACCACTCGATGGCACCAACGAGACCCGTCGTGAGGACGGCGAAGGCGGTGACTTCCGGATAGAAGATCGCGAGGGCCGCACCAACAATCGAGAGCGCCGCGACGTGCGGTATGAGCTTGCGCCGCGTGGCCGGCAGGCGGGAGGTGAGGAGAGCAGTCGCCGCGAGCAGTAGCGCGAGACCGCCGACCTGCGCGATAAGCTGGTAAAGCATGCCCAGCATGAAGAGCGGGCTGATCGCGAGGAGGGCCGCGCCGATGAGCGCACGCCGACGCCAGCGACCGTGATGCAAGGTGAGGCCGGCGGCGGCGAAGAGTTGCACGAGGCCGAAGCCGATGATGACCGGCATGAAAATCCCCAGGGCCTTGACCCCGGTGAGCGCGCTGATCCAAGCCAGCACATGCTCGCTGCCGAAGCGCATGAGGCCGGGCACGTGCATGAACCAGTAGTATTGCGACCAGTCACGACCGGCGAGTTCCTCACTGGTGGGCACGCGCCAGAAACCGAAGTCCTTGAAGCGCTCGGCGGCGAAGCAGTAGTTGACGTAGTCGTCGTTGACGTAGCTCAGCCAGCCGAAGCCGAAGCGCAGGGCCGGCCAGCCGGTCCAGCAGAGGGCGAAAAGCGCGAGGGCGAAAAACGGGAGGAGAGCGCGGACCGGGAAGTGAGTTTGCCTGCGCCGCCAGAAAAGCACGCCCGCGGCGAAGAGGCCGAGGCCGAAGGTCATCGGGAGCGCGAAGGCCTTGACCGGGAGGCCGGCCTGATTGAGCACCATGATCGCCAGCACGGCGGTGGCGAGGCCCGTGGCGGGAGCGAGCAGCCACGCTCGGAGCACGCCGCCGCGCCATTTACACAAAGCCAACGTGGCCCGACCGACGACGGTCAGGAACAGAAAGAAGGCAAATGAGAGCGCGAGGGCTAACATGAACCGGACCTCCTACGGAGTTCCGGGGCGCGGTGCAACAGTGGAGCGTGTGGCGGTGCGAACAAAGGCGGCGCAGGCGGCTGAGGCACGGTCGGCGGCCGCCAAAAGGAGCGGGGAACGCGTCCGGGCGGGGAGGGAAGCGGGGGAAAGAGAGCCGGAGGCCGATGAGGACGACGAACTGGACGCGGCGGCGCGGAGGGCGCGGGCGACGGCGGCTTCGTCGGCATCGACGGGGAGTAGGGGGAGGGCGAATTCGCGGGCGACGCCTCGGAGTTTTTCATTGGTACCGAGGATGACAATCGAGGAGCCCGACCACGCCCCACAAAATGCAGCGTGAAAGCGCGCCGTGACCAGCCACTCGGCGGCCGGCCACCGGGCGAGGGCAGCCGGCAGGGAATCCGCGGGGGTGGGCTCAAGGTCGGGGACTACGAGACGCCAGCGAGCGCGCTCGGCGGGTGGGAGGGCGGCATAAAGGGCACGCTCGGCCCCGGGGAGGTCGCGGGATTCTTGGGCGAGCCAGACACGGTCGGTGAGGGGGCGGGGGAGAGGAGGAAGGGGAGCGGACGCCGAGGTGGGCGAGGAGACGAACCCAGAAGCGAGTTGAGAGGCAGGCTCGGCGGTGGCGCCGACGACGCGCAGGAAGGCTTCCTGGCCAGGCCACGCGCCGTAGTCGAAATTGGCGACGACGGCGAGGCGGCCGGGTTGGGCGGGAGGCGGGGGATTGGTGCGGAAGAAGAGGTGGGCGAGATCGGCGGCGTTCTCGATAAGCGGGCCCGAGGGCAGGGCGAGGGCGGCGAGGCGCTCGGCGGAGGCGGCATCGCGGGTCCAGATGGCGGACGCTTGGGCGCAGATGCGCTGGACGACGGCATCGCGGAGCTCTTCCGGAGTTTGCACGCCGACGCCGAGAAAAAACACGGGCTTGCGGAATTTTTCGCAAAAAGCCGCGTCCGCCTCAAGATGGTCGACGAACCAGCGCGAGAGGGCGTGTTGGAAAGGCGAACCCCCGAGCCCCAGCCACGCATCGCACTCGGCGATGCAACGCGCGCGGATCGCGGCATCGTAGGGCAGCCATTCGATCTCGGGGAAACGCTGCTGCAGCGGCGGAAGTGCGAAGGGCACGCTGCAGGTGTATGTCGCCTGCGGTGCAAGCTCGCGCATCGCCGAGAGGAACCCGGCGAGCATGAAGTCGTCGCCGAGATTGCCCGCCCCGTAGAAGTGATGTCCGAGATGAATTCTCACGGCAGGCGTGGGCCGCGAGGAGATTAAAACGCGAGCACGGCTTTGATATGCGCGCGGCCGTGGCGGTCGGTTTGGTACGGCAGGTGGGTGATTTGCCAACCGTAGTCGGCGCTGAAGATGAAATTCGGCGGTAGGTTCAGGCGCAGGCCCACGCCCGTGCTCGCCATGGGGGGGAGATCGATGTCGGCGGGATTGCGGAAGCGATAGAACACATGCGCGGCATCGTAAAAGAGGACCACGCGCGTATCGAGCGGCGGGCGTTTTTTCAGGAAGGGCAGGGAGTAACGCATCGGGGGGGCCTGTAAATCCGCGCTGAATGCGAAACCGTCATCGCCGGTGAAGATGCGCTCCTCGAAGCCGCGAACGGTGGCCGAGCCACCGATCGACATTTGCTCGCTACCGGGGACGTTGGCGGAGGCGCGCTGGGCGGTCAGGCGCGACAGCAGGCTCCAGTTGTGCCCCATATCGAGCAGACGCTGGACGGAAAGCGTGCCGGTGAGGTAGCGCGCGCGGCCATTGAAGCGGCCCTTTTCGATGACCTCGTTGGTATTGCGGCTGTTTACATTGCCGGGGCTGGCATTGACGTTAAAGGCGAAGATCCAAGCACCGAGCTTGTCGCGCTTGAGCATCGAGATGCTCGACGTAAACTGAAACGTGTCGGTGGTGGTGGTGAAGCGGTCGATCACCGTGCCACCGTAGGCGAGGCTATTGTTACCCTCTTTGAAGTCGAAGCCCGCCGTAAAGTCGATGGGGCTCTCGCCGCGGCGGAGCGGCATGCTGTACCGGATGCTGGCATTGATGTTTTCGCCCTTTTGGGTGAAGACACCGCCGGCGCCGAAAGAGGGATTCGTGGTGAGGTAGCCGGCCGTAAATTGCAGGCTGTGGCGCCAGGGAAGCGGCACGCGGTATTCCAAGCTATGGCTCTGAAACAGGTGCGTGTCATCGGTGGTGCCGTATTGATACGAGCCCTGGTGATCCTTGCCCCAGAGATTGCCGAATTGGATGCCGGCAGAGTAGTGATTGCGACCCAAGATCTCATTGCCAGCGTCGTCGTAGGCGGCGGTGAAGCGAAGGGGAAGACGTTCCTCCACGCCGACGATGAGGTCGGCTCTACCCGGCTGGTCGGTCAACTCATTGATGAGGACTTTTACTTGGCGAAAGGGATTGGCATTGGCCCAGTTGACGGCCTCTTCCAAGAGGGAAACTCGGATATCATCGCCGGACTTCAGGCCCATCTTGTCCTGCAGGAGCTTGCTGCTGAAGTAGTGATTGCCGCGGAATTGGAGATCCTTGTACTTTAGGACGAGCACTGCCATGCGCAGGATGCCGGTGGCAGGATCGGCCGACGGGGTGGGGTACCGTACGAGCGTGCGATCGTGTTTCTTAAGATAGTGGTCGACAGTGGCGGCGAGAGTATTGGCGAGCTCGACCGTGACCGGCTGGCCGATGAATGGGGCGATCAGCGCGGGAAAATCGGCGCCCTGTAAGATCGTAACGTCGGCGACGAACACGGGAGCATTGCCACCGCTGTCTATGGGAAGGGCGTCGACGTTTTGCTGCGAGCCCGCGATCAGAACTTTTTTAAGAACAAAGGCGGGCACGGCTGCGGGCTGCGCAGCAGGCGTGGGCGCGACCTGCGCAAACGTGGCCGCCGGCTGGCCGACCAAGGCCATTAGGCCGATCAGAAGAATGGTTCTAAAATACATAGTGGAGTAGCCGTGGGATCGCTCGCGCCCCTGCAAAACACAGCAGTAAGTAAAATCTACGCGGAAAAATCAAGGCTAGCCCACGCTCGACTGGCTGGCGTGAAGAGAGGTTCCATTACAAAAATGATAGGTTGAGCGGGCCCATTGCTCGGGGAAGGGCAAGCTTGATCGCAGGCCGCCGGGGTGGGCGCGAACTGATCCGAGATTGGGAGAAAGGGGTGGGGGCAGGGCGTCGGGAAAGAGGCTGAATTGGGTAACACGGCCATAAGGCAATTAAAATGCAATTGTCGATTTAAGGTGGTAGCGACATCGAATGGGGAAAAATCCCCGACTGCGTTAGCCTTTTGAGTAGTTCCACGCATTCTTTAAAACCGAAAAGCGGGTTATATTTGAGGCTTAGGCATTGATGAAGAGGCAGTAAGATCGTGTCGAAGAGACTGGCACGGGGGTTGCATAGCCGTCCGTCCGTGATAGAAGCTAGATCCCCGATAGCAGACTCGCCCAGACGTGTCCCCGGACGCGGTGCCTTGAGCTCACAACGCTCAAGGAACTCCTTCCGTGGACTTTGTGCTTGCCAAGCGATCTGGGGTTTAACTTCCTGAACGTGGACTGGCGTAATCTCGTAATTGTATCAACAACACTAGCCTTAACCCATGAATAAAAAACTGAATGCCAACTTCTCTATGCGGAAGTTGCTCCTGACCGCCCTGGTCGCGGGACCGCTGGCCACGTTGCCGGCTCCCCTCTGGGCGTTGCCTGCTACCGATACGGCTAATTTGCCGTCCAGCTCGGGCATCACCAATATCCAAGTGGTGGGCGGCACGACGCTCAACATCACTGCGCTCGATAAAGCGGTTCTCAACTGGGTTCAGTTCGGTGGTAATACCACCAACACCATTGCCGCCAATGAGACGATCAACTACTTCCTGCCCTCCTCGACGTCTTCGATCCTGAATAACGTCACGGGCAATGCCTCGGTGGGTCTTACCAACATCAATGGTACGATCCTCTCGAACGGTAACGTCTACGTCCTCAATCCCAATGGTATCATCATTGGTAACCAGGCGCAGATCCAAGTCGGCGGCTTCTACGCCTCCACGATTCCTGAGCCGAGCAGCTTCTTCGCTCAAAATGGCTCCCTGAACTTCAACGGCAACGCGACCGCGAACGTCACCGTTCTCGGCAACGGCACCGTTTCGGGTAACTCCACCACTGCTGGTACGGCCACGATTCAGGCTGTCGGACCCGGCAACAACATCTTCCTCGTCGGTAACGCGGTCGATATCCAAGGTGGTAAGTTCTTCGGTAATCTCAATATCCGCGCGACCAGCGTCGGCGCTTCGAACCTTCCGACCACTTCCGGCGGCAATTCGACGTACGTCTCTATCGGTTCGACTGGCCCGGTGAGCGTCAACCTTCTCGGCGTTCCGTTGACCCAGGCTGGCGGTCTGAATATCGTCTCCAACGGCGGTAACGTCCTCCTCACGGGTGCGGGCAATTCCACGGCGGGTAATACCCTCACGGTTGCGCCGATCGGAACGAGCACTGCTCCGATTTCGATCAACACCACGGGCACTGTGGCCAATGGTAACATCACCCAAGGTTCGGCGGGCTTCATCGCCACCAGCACCGGCTCGGTTGTCACGCTTAATGCGGGCACCGGTACTACCGCAGGTGACATCTCCCTCAATGTCGTTGACTTCACGACCGTTGGTGCGACCGGCAAGAACATCTCGCTGACCGACACCTCTGGCGGCGTGACGCTCAATGCGATCACCGCTTCCGGTACCCTCAGCGTCTCCAGCGCCGCGAGCATCCTCCAGGGCTCTGGCGTCCACAGCGTTGTTGGCAACGTGTCACTCGCTCCTACCGCGAGCAACACGCTCAACTTCACTGCCACGGGCAATCTGAGCATCAGCAATATCGCCACGACCAGCACGATCGCCATCACCACGAGTGGCGACCTCTCGGTTCCTAGCTTCACCGCTTCCACGTCCCTCGCGCTCACCAGCACGGGCGGTGCGATCACTGCGGGCTCGGTTTCCTCCGCGACGTTCAATCTCACGGCCTCCTCTTCGGCCGGTAAGCTCACCGCCGCCGGTATCAAGAGCTCGACTGGTACGTTCAACGTCGCCGGCGACATTGCCATCACCACGCTGAATCAAGCGGGTGGCGGTGGCCTCGGCATCACCTCGACCGCCGGTAGCATCTCGATCACTTCGATTGCTGCTGTCGGTTCCGCGCTGAATCTGACGGCCTCCACCGGTACCATCACGACCGGTGCGATCACGAGTGCTTCGACCATCACGGCACAGGCAACCGCGATCACGCTGGGCAACGTCACCGCTACGAACGCGCTGACCGCCACGGCTAGCACCGGTTCGATCACCACGGGCTCCATCTCGACCACCGCGACTGTGACCCTCGTTGCTTCTTCTAGCACCGGCGCGATCACGACGGGTGCCATCACCTCCGGCACCCGCACGGTGTCCCTCAGCAGCGGTGGTAACATCTCCCTCACGGGTGGTTCCATCCCGGTCCTGAGCGCTACGTCCTCGGCCGGCGCGATCACCCAGTCGGGTGCGATCGTCTCGACCAGCACGGCAACGTTCAACGCGGCGGGCGACATCAACCTGTCGAACACCTTGAACAACTTCACCACGGTCGTTCTCCAAGGTGGCAATGCGACCGCGACCAACACGATCGTTGATGCCAACACCATCATCCTCGGTGGTGGCACGAACACCAAGTCCGCGACCAACGTTTCGAGCGTGACCGCGGGCGACATCGCCCTCGGCGGCGCGGCGATCGAGTCCGTCCTCTTCGGTTCTACCCTGTCGCTCACCACGAATGGCGCAGGCACGATCCTCACCAATGCCAACAACGTCTCCGTCTTCGGCAATGTTTCTCTGGCGTCGGCTGCTGGTAACATCACCCTTGGTAACAATGCCTTGGGCGGTGCGGCCAACTACACCTTCGGTCAGGTCAATGCCACCATTTCGGGTGCGGGCTCTCTCACCGTGTTCGAAAACACCACGCTGAATCTTGGCACCATCACGGTTGGCAACAGCTCGGTCTTCGGCACCCTCGACGCGCGCAGCGGCAATGGTGACATCGTCAATACCGGCAAGCTGTCTCTCGCCGGCACCGTAACGGTTGCCGCTGGCAATATCTTCACGCAGAATAACATCTCGCTGACGAACACCAGCAACGCTCTGTCCACGGTCCTCATCGGTAATGCGAAGGACTTCACGGTGGTGAACGGCTCTGGTAACCTCACGGTCACCGCTGGTACCTCCACGGTTAACGGCAAGGCGGCCACGGGCAATGTCTCCGTGACGAACTTGGGCGTCGGTAACACCGTGACCATCAATACGGGCGTCGGCGGCGACTACTCCACGGTCGGCTTCTCGGCCGCGGGTAACGTCACCGTGAGCGATCCGAACGGTTTGACCATCCAGAACGCCACCGCTACGGGCGCGGCTACCTCGGTCTCGGTTTCGACCTTTGGTCCCATCGTCCTCGGTTCCGGTATTGTTCTCAGCAACGGTGGTAACTCTACCTTCACCTCGACCTACTCCTCGGGCAACCCGCTCCCTGGCATCACCGACTCCGCTCCTGGCATCCGCATCATCAACGAAGCCATCTTCGTTTCCGATGGTAACATCGCCATCACGCAGGCCGGTCACAGCATGGGCCCGGTAAGCCTCACCACCACGGGTAATGCCGCTGTCGGCACCAGTCTCGCCGGCGGCACCTCCGCCCTCACGAGCATCACCTACACTGAAGGTGGCACGGTTAACTTGAAGACCGTTTCTGCTGGTACGAACAACTATCCTGGCGCTCTCACGATCGTCAGCTCCGGTGGTGCGATCCAACAGGCCAACGCAACCGCGACCATCACGGTCCCGAATGCTTCCTCCACGACCCCGACCACCATCAGCTTTACGGCTTCTGGCGCGGGCGCCGGCGTCAATCTGAATGGCCTGAATAACATCACGTCCTTCAGCCCGATCAGCATCACTGCTTCCGGTAACTCGAGCATCACCCAGTCCACCGCTCAGAACGTCACCCTTGGTAATATCGTCGTCACCGGCGGTACCTTCGGCGTCGATGTCTCTGGCACGGCTGGCAACACGATCTCTCAGGCTACGGGTACGACGGTTAAGTCCTACGGTGCGGCTTCCTTCACGACCCGCGGTGGTAAGATCACCCTCTCGAACTCCGGTAACAACTTCGGCGCCTTGACCCTCGTGTCCAACTCGAGCGCGGCTGCTGGTGCTGATATCGCCGTCACTGAGTCTGGCGTGCTGAACTTCGCCTCCGTCAACACGGGTACGGCCGGTAAGCTCACCGCTCAGTCCGAGAACGCCTCCATCATCCAGACCGGCACGGGCTCGGTCATCGTTGGTGGTAACACGAGCCTGACCGCCGCCACCGGCATCACGCTCTTCACGAACACCAATGATTTCGGTGGTTCCGCCATCGTCCTCAGCACTGTTGGCAACGTCTCCCTGACCGACTCGAACGCGACGACGGTCCTCGGTGGCGGCACCAGCATCGGCGGCGCCCTGTCCCTGCGTAACACGCACACGACCGGTGGCATCAATGATGGCACTATCCGTGATAGCCTCGGCAATATCACGGTCGGTGGCAACGTGCTGCTCGACACTGGCTCGACGGCTCAGTCCTCGATCCTCATGAACACCGCCAACTCCTCGTTCGGCGCCGTCACGTTCCGCTCGGGTAATGTCACGATCACTGAGAGCACCACGTTCAACCTCGGTGCGAACAGCTTCGCGGCGGGTAGCGTGTCGATCACGAGCTCGCTGGGCAGCATCGTTACTTCTGGCGCGGGTGGCAGCACCTTCCAGAAGACCCTGACGCTCAATGCTTCCGGTCCTTCCGGCAGCATCACCATCTCGAACCCGATCTTCGTGAACGGTTCTGGTGGTGTGGGTCTGACCTTCCGCGCTATCGGTGCGGTTGACCTCAGCATCCTCAGCCTCTCGGGCAGCCTGAACAATATTGCCCCGACGAATTTGGGCGCGAGCAGCTACAAGCCGCCGCAACCTTAATTAGTTGTTGAGTAACATTACGCCGCAAGGGGGCGACTGGCTTAGGCCGGTCGCCCCTTTTTTTTGTGCATATTCGAGCGTTCTGAGCAGGCCTACTAAGCGCGCCTGCGGCGGTAATGAATCCCCAGTCGAGCGGCCTAGGTCCGGCCTCAGCGTGCCACTCGATAAGGGGTTATTCGCGATCAGGTTTTTAAATTCCGCTCGCGTCGCTGCGAGAGGTAGAGATCACTGCTCAAGGTAGTCGGAATTCTCCGGCTCCAGACCTACGGCACCCATCGGCTCACCCCTTGGGCAAAAATTTTCGCCACCCGATATCAAGGGCAGACGGGCTCAATCGGTTCGAAGTACCTCAGCCCGTGCTCTTGGTAACAGCCCGGCAGAGCTGTAAACTGTGCCAGTAAACAATGCCTTGTGCTATTCGTGTACGTGGCACGCCTAGCGGCCGGCGTAACTTCGAGAGGTTGCCCCTAGCCGAGCTACAATAATCGACCACTAACGCTTGATACGCAGTTCACGCTCCCGGGCGCGGAGGATCTCTAGGTTCTGTCGCGCGCTGGCGTGGTTGGGATTCAGCCTGAGGGCCGTTTCACTGTGAGCGATCGCCTCGGGAAGTCGGTTTAGGTCAGCCAGCGCGACCGCAATGTTGCTGTGCGGATCGGCGAAGAGCGGGTCCAGGGCAATGGACGCTTCGAATTCGCGCACCGCGTCGAGCAGCCGGCCGTTTTTCAGGTATACAAAACCGAGATTATTGTGCGACTTGGTGTGTTTGGGATCGAGCCGCAGCACAGTCTGATACTTCTCGATGGCCTCGGGCAGACGGCCGGTATTCATGAAGGCATTCCCGAGATTATACTGCGCGTCGACATTAGACGGCTGCAGGTGCACGGCCTTTTCCAAAAACGGAAAGGCTTCAGTCACTTTCCCATGTTCCGCGAGGGCGTTGCCGAGATTGTTGAGTGCGCCGACGTAGTTCGGATCGATCGCCAAGGCCGCCTGATATTGCACTACCGCCTCGGAAACTCGCCCGAGATGATCTAGAACTACACCGAGGTTATAGTGCGCGCGGGGGTTCTGCGGACATTTGGCCACCGTATCGACCCAGATGGCTTCTTCGGTGGCAAAATCGCGATTGCGTTGCGCTGTGCCCCAAATCCCGGCGATGGCGACCCCTCCGCACAGTGCCAGCGTCGTCGGCCGACTCGTCCGCAGGTACAGCCCAGTCACCACCAACGTGACCACCGCCGCGCTCGGCAAGTAGGGGCGGTTCTCCGCGATGGGTTGCTGAATGACGGGTATGACGCTCGAAGCGGGCGCAAGAATTAGGAGGAAAAAGACCCCGGCGAGTCCGAGGATGGGACGCCGCCAGAAGGCCCAAGCCGTGACCGCCAGCAGGCCGATGAGGCCGAGGATAAATGGCACAGCGACTACGGGCGAGGTCACCAATTCCGTCCCGCGATCAAAGATGAGCGGATGCGGCCAGACACTGAGCTTAACGTAGAGCAAAATGGCTTTGCACTCCGTAAAGGCATATTCGAGCCAAGGCACGCCCAGCCCATAGCCGACGCCGCGAGTCTTTACCCCGACGAGTAAGAAGGCCAATGGCACCCAGCACGCCGCCAATGCCGCGTAGAGTCGCCAGCGGGCGCGCAGCGCGGCCTTAAACGAGCCTGCGACCAAGGTGCGATCATAAGCCAGCACCAGCAGTGGAGCGGTCGCTATGATCTCTTTGCAGAGCACTCCGAGTAAAAAGGAAACCACCGCCAAGGGATGCCAGAGACGGCTTTGCCGCTCGATCCCACGAATGAAGCAATAGAGGGTGAGGAGGTAAAACAGCGCCATCAGCGACTCGGTCCGCTGAGAGAGATACGTCACCACCTGCACCTGCAGGGGATGCACCGCCCAGACGAGCGCGACGGCGGCGGCGAGGGACAAGCTATCCTGAGACCAGCGGGTCCGCAGGGCCGGCATCAGGAAAGTTCGTCTCAGGACTCCGAAGAGCGCCAACGCCGTGAGCAGGTGAACCGCGACATTGATGAGGTGGTAGCCCCATGGTGATAGGCCGCTGAGTGCGTAGCTGAGGGCAAAGGTTAGATTCGCCAGCGGACGCCCGCCGGTGCCGGATTCGCCGGGGGGTGAGAAAAGGTCGCTGAGCGGCCAGAAGGAGCGAATGCTGCCGTTTTCGGTGATGGCCGCGCGGTCGTCGTACACCAGCGCGCCCGAGAAGCTATTCGCGTACGCCACCGCAATGGCCACGGCGATGAGGCCGCCGGCCAGAAATATGGCTTGGGTCGAGGGAGGAGAGGAAGGCTTCGAAGACGACTTCACTGGCGGCAAAAACGAGGCGCGAGCCTGCCGAGCAGGCGCTTCCGATACAAGGTGAAGCTTGTGCGCTCGCCGCGAAAGAACCCTGAGCCAAATTTCGTTGGGAGCAGAGGCGTCCGAGTCAGCGCGGTCGCGCCGCTAGGAGCCGGCGTGCTTCAGCGAGCGATGATTGCGCCGCTGGGAGGTCGGGCTGGACCCGCAGGGCCGCCTCGAAGTGAGCAATAGCTTGCTCGTACTGCCCGGCGCGGAGGAAGACCACGCCGAGGTTGCTCCGGGCGGAAGCGTGGCCGGGATTGATCGCGAGCGCCTGTTCGAACAAGGCTTTGGCCTCCTCGAGTTGGCCGGATTGCACGCGTTGCGCGCCGAGGCGATTGTAGCCTTCTGCGACCTCGATCAAGGCACTGCGGGCAATGGAATGCCCCGGGCTCAGGCGCAAGACCTCGGCGAAGTGACGTTGCGCGGCCGGCAGATCGCGCTCGTGGTGCAGGGCGATGAGGCCGAGGTTGGCCCAGGCATCGACGTAGTCGGGCTTGGCGCGGACCGCCGCCGCGAAATGATCCTTGGCGCTGGCGGCGTCACCGCGATTGAGGAAAATCGCCCCCAGATTGTTGTGCGCCTTGGCGTGATCGGGTTTGAGACGAAGCAGCTTCGTGTACTGAGTGACTGCTTCGGCGGTGCGGCCGACTTGGTTGAGCACATTGCCGTAGTTGAGCAGCGATTCGAGGTAGTCGGGCTCTTGGGCGAGAGCCCGCTCGTAGTGGGCGATGGCTTCGTCGGTCCGGCCCAGCTCGGCCAGCGCGTAGCCGAGATTGTTGTGCGCCATCACGTACGTCGGTGAAATTTCCAGCGCCACCCGATACTGCTCCATCGCCGCGGCGACTTGGCCACTGCGGTTAAGGTACAGACCGTAATTGTAATGCGCCCGGGCGTTTTGGGGGCATTTCTCGACGGTATCGCGCCAGAGCGCGACCTCGCTCGCGTAGGCGCGATTGCGCTGGGCCGTGGCCACCGCGCCGAGGAGCGTGAGCCCGCTGGAGAGGACGAGCGCGGTGCGGAGTTTGAAAAGCGAATAGAGACCCAACACCACCGCCACCATCACGGCCGCCGCAGGCAGGTGCGGGCGATTTTCCGCGATGGGCTGCTGGATGACCGGAATCACGCTCGAGGCCGGAGCTAGCACGAGGAGGAAAAACGCGCCGACGAATCCCGCGACCGGTCGCTTCTTGAGCAGCCAGATCACCCCGCCCGCGAAGCTCGCGAGACCGAGGGCACAGGCCAGAGCGACCGAATGGTCGCTGACCAAATCCAAGCCGCGATCGAAAATCAGCGGCTGCGGCCAGAGGCTCAGTTTCAAGTAGAGCAGGACCGCTTTACACTGCGTAAACGCATAGTCCGCCCACGCCACGCCGAGGCCGAAACCGACGCCCCGGCTCCTCACGCCCAGTAGCAGCCACGCGAGCGGAATCCACGTCGCGGCGAGTGCGGCGTAGAGGCGCCACCGCCGGCGAAGTGCTAGCGCGAAGCTGCCCGCGAGAAAAGTGCGATCATAGAGGAGCACCGCGAGCGGAGCGGTGGCGATGACCTCCTTGCAAAGCACACCGAGCAGGCAAGCGCCGACCGCGAGCGGGTACCAGAGCCGCGCCTTTTCCCGCGCTCCGCGAATGACCGCGTACAGCGTGACCAAATAGAAAAGGGCCATCAGCGACTCCGTACGCTGCGAGAGGTACGTGACCACTTGGGTGTGCAGCGGATGCACGGCCCACAACGCGGCGGCGGCACCGGCGAGAGGCACGGCATCGTGACCGAAACGTGAAGCGAGTAATGGCTGCTCCAAGGTCCGCCGCACCACCCCGAACAGTGCGAGCGCCGCGAGTCCGTGGATCACGATTCCGACGAGATGATAACCCCACGGCTGCAGGCCGCTGAGCGCATAGCTGAGCGCAAAGCTGAGATTGGCCAGCGGCCGGCCGCCAGTGCCCGCCGCGACCGGGGGCGACAAGGGGATGTCCAGTGGCCAGAGCTGCCGGATCGTAGTATTTTCGACAATCGCCGTCCGATCATCGTACACGAACACGCCGGAAAAACTGTTCCAGTAGGCAGCCGCGATTAGCACCACGATGACCGCTCCGATGGGAAAGGCGCCGAGCGAGCGACGGTTGGGCAGCGGTTTGTTCACGACAGGTGAGAGGGGCGCGCGACTGACGTGGTGGACTTCGGGACACCCCGCTTACCCAACTCATTCGGAAGCGGAGGGCCGAGGACTATTTTGGCGGAGTGCTCGCCGGCGTGAGGCCGAGCAGCTTGCGCGCTTCCGCCAAAGCGGCTACCGCGCTTGCGTAGTCGGGTTTCACGCGCACGGCTTCCTCAAGATAGGGGAGGGACTCTTTGAATTTGCCCTGGCGGAGGTAAATCACGCCCAAGTTATTATTGGCGCTGGGGTCACTGGGAGTAAGTTGGACCGCGCGTTCGAAGAAGGCCTTGGCGCCCTCCAAGTCTCCGGTCTCGAATTTTTTGACCCCAAAGGCAATGTAGACGGCACTGAGTCCGATGCGGGCGTTGCCGTGGTTAGGCTCGATTTTGAGCGCTCGTTCAAAGTACGGCGCGGCCTCCGCGTGGGGCTGACCGAGCACGAGGAGGATGGCCCCCATGTTCGCCAGCGCATCGGCGTAGTTGGGGTCGGTCTTAAGGGCCACTTCGAAAAGGGCCTTGGACTCCGCGTTTTTCCCTTCCGTGTAAAGGATGCTGCCGAGGTTATTATTGGCCTTGGCGTGCGTGGGTTTGATTTTCAGCAAACGCTCGAACTGCGCCTTGGCCTCGGCCGGGTGGTGGGTCTCGTTGAGGGCGTTGCCGTAGTTGAGGAGGGCATCGACATAGTCCGGCTTCAACTCGAGGGCTTTCCGATACTGCGCGATCGCTTCATCGATGCGACCCGACTCGCGGAGGAGAAAACCGAGATTGTTGTAGGGATCGGGGTAGGTGGGCTTCAGCTTGATGGCGGCTTCGTAGAGGGCCATGGCCTCTTTTTTGAGGCCCAGATGGTAGTAGGTGCTGCCAAGATTGTTGTTCGTCTCCGCGCTGTTCGGCTTGAGTTTGTAGGCCTCCTCGATGAAGGGCCGGCCCTCAGCGGCCCGGCCGATTTGGGTGAGGGTGTTGCCGAGGTTATTCAGTGCATCGAGGTAGCCCGGCAGCAGGCGCACCGCCTCCCGGAAGTACGAGATGGCTTCATCGAACTTTTCCTGCCGGTAGAGGATCTCGCCGATGTTGTTGTGCGCGCGGGCGCTGGAGGGGTACTTGGCGGCGGTGTCGCGCCAGAGGGCCATTTCGCTCTGGTAGTCGCGGTTGCGGCTCACGGTCATGGCGGCGGCCGCGACGGCGAGCCCGAGGGAGACATACACGGCTTGGCGCCCCAAACGGCTGCCCAGCCCAACCACCACCAAAGCCACGAGCGCGGCTAGCGGGAGGTACATGCGGTGTTCGGCAATCGGCTCCGAGGCGATCGGGATGATGCTGGAACTCGGCCCGAGGATCGCGAAAAACCACATCCCCAGGAAGCCCAGCAGGGGCTTGCGCCATAGGGCATAAAACATCGCGCCGACGGCCGCGAGGATCAGAAGGCCCTGGGGCAGCACGTCCATCAGGTTCTTGGTGAGCGCGGTGCCATAGTCGAAGACGAGAGGCGAAGGCCAAAACGAGAGCTTCACGTATTTGCCAATGGCGAGGGCCGACGTCAGCGCGTAGTCCCAACTCGAAATCCCACCCGCGCCGAAGCCCGCCGTGCCGCCGCGATTCCCCGTGGTGCTCATGAGGTACGCCAGCAGGAGCCAAGTGGCCGCGAGGCCGATATACAGCCGCAGGCGCTGTTTGAGAGCCTCGGCAAAGGTCCCGCCCACGACAGCGCGGTCGTAGAGCAGGACCAACACCGGGGCGGTGGCGATGACCTCTTTGCTCAGCACTCCGCAGAGACAGGAAAGGACGGTGAAGACTTCCCACAGTACGCGCCGAGCAGAGGTGACCGACCGCACGAAACAGTAAAACGTGAGGAGAAAGAACATCCCGACCAGCGACTCCGCGCGCTGCACGATGTAGGTCACCGATTCCGTCTGCAGCGGATGCACGAGCCAGATCAGCGCAGTGGCAAACGCGAGCGGCAGGCTGAGGTCCTGAGTTCCTAGCTTACCCTTGAGCGCAGGGAGCAACAGCGTGCGCCGCACGAATCCGAAGAGGGCGAGACCGGCAAGGACGTGGATGATGAGATTGACGACGTGATAACTGGTGACGTCGTACTTGCCGATGGCGTAGTTGATCGCGAGGGAGAGATTAACGAAAGGACGGCCATTGACCGTGACGCCGGTATCGTTAGGCGGGTTGAAAATAGCGCGGAGATCGCTGAGGCGATTGATGGTCGGATTCTCTTTGATCGACGACGTGTCGTCGTACACGAAAGGCCCTGAGAAGCTATTGTGATACGCGATTAGCGTCGCGAGCACGAGCAGTACAGCCGCGATGAGCACCGCAGTGGTGGCGTTAGTTTTCGCAGACGGGAGGGTTTGGACAGAGGGAGACGCTTTCGACACGACGGGAAAGTTAACGACAACGAAACGAAGCGAGGCAATAGAATCCCCGGCTGAGACTCGGGCAGGCCAGATTTGTGCAGATAACTTAACGGTGAATGCGCTGGAGGATTGCACGCGCCAGGGCCGTCGCCGAGAGTGGCGCGCCCTTCACCCCATGAATCGCACCGTCCTTTGCCTGCTGGCCTCCACGTGCTGTCTTTCCGCCCAAGTCGAGGATGCCGCCGCCCGCGTCAAGCTCCCGGAATTTCAAACCATCCCGGCGGCCACGACCAGTGAGCTGACTCCGGCCGATGGCACGCCCAACGCTGCGGCCATGCGGACTTGGACCGTCTCCCACGGCGACGCTGGCGCGCGCCGCTACTCGGCGCTTACGCAGATCAACAAGACCAACGTCGCCCAACTCCGCGAGGCGTGGACCTATCACTCGGGCGACGGCAGCGGCAATATCCAGTGCAACCCGATCATGGTCGATGGGCTGCTCTATCTGCCGACGGTGGGCCGCGCGCTCGTCGCGCTCGAAGCGACGACCGGAAAAGAGATTTGGAAATTCAAACCCGAGGTCCCGCCGCGCCCGGGCCTCGATGATGTGCCCGCCCGGCGCGGCCTCGTCTTCTGGCCCGGCGAAAACGGCGCGGCTCCGCGCATCGTGTTCGCGTCGGGCAAGTGGATTTACGCGGTCGACCCCAAGACGGGGAAAGTGATCGAAGGCTTCGGAACCAATGGTCGCACACCGTTGCCCACCGGTGGCTCGGGCGTCGGCGTGATCTATCAGGGGACGTATGTGGTCGCGGGGTTTTCGGGCGATGTGTTTTCGTACGATTTAACCAATGGGAAACAACTCTGGCGCTTTCACACCGTGCCGAAGGAAGGTGAGTTTGGCTTCGAGACGTGGCGGGGCTCTAGTCACGAGGGTGCCAATCCGTGGGGTGGCCTTTCGCTCGATGAGCGGCGCGGCATCGTGTTTGTCGCGGTGGGCGCACCGCGGCCGGATTTTCTCGGGGTGGAGCGGCTCGGCGACAATCTCTACGGCAACTGCGTGGTCGCGCTTGAGGCCAAGACGGGCAAGCGCCTGTGGCATTTCCAAAACGTTCGCCACGATATCTGGGACGTCGACAACCCCGCGCCACCCTCGCTCGTGACGATCACGCGCGACGGCAAGAAGATCGATGCCGTCGTGGCGGTCACCAAGCTCGGCAACTTTCTCCTGCTCGACCGCGTGAGTGGAAAACATATTTTCCCGTTTCGGATGCGCCGCGCGCCAGCCTCGACACTGCCGGGCGAGATCACCGCGCCGTATCAGCCGGACAACGAGTTGCCCGAGTGGCTGACGAATCCTGAGATCAAGCTCACTGATGTCACCAATCGCACGCCGGCCGCGCATGATTTTGTGATGAAGCAAGTGGAGCGCTCCGCTATCGGGTGGTTTACGCCGGCACCGCTCGCGAAGCCGATGCTTTACCGCAGTTCCCGGGGTGGCGCGGAGTGGACGGGATCGAGCATCGATGTGCCCACCGGGCGCTTGTACGTTACTTCAAACAACGTCCTCTCGAAGGCGACCGTTTATCCGCTCGACGAGCAAGACCGCGATCCCGCGCAGCCCGCGACGGAGGGCGAGAAATTTTACCTGCAGACCTGCTCGGCCTGCCACGGCCCCACCCGCATGGGCCTCGGCATGGTGCCGCCGCTCGTCGGCCTGCGCCATCGGATGAAGGACGAGGAAGTGCTCGCCCAACTCAAGACGGGCAAAGGCGCGATGCCGCCGCAGCCACCGATGACCGAGGCGCAGCAGCGCGACTTGCTCGATTTCCTGATGCGTCGCAATCAGCCCGTGTCGAAGCGAGCCACGGCGAAAGGGACCGACGGCCGACCGGCATATTTCACGGTGCCGTATAAATTCATCGAGGACGATGAGGGGTACCCGGGCGTGAAGCCGCCGTGGGGCATGCTGAACTGCCTTGATCTCAACACGGGAAAATTCCTCTGGCGCGTGCCGCTCGGCGAATACTCCGAGCTGACGAAGAAGGGTATTCCGAAGACGGGCATGGAAAACTTTGGCGGCCCGACCGTCACGGCCGGTGGCGTCGTATTTGTTGCCGGCACGCGCGATGAGCTGATGCGGGCCTTTGATGCGGACACAGGCGCGGAACTGTGGTCGGCGAAGCTGCCCAACGCCGGCACCGCACCGCCCGCCGTCTACGAAGTGGGCGGTCGCCAGTTCGTCGTCATCGCCTCGAGCGGCGGCGGCAAGATCGGCGGGCCCACCGGCGATTCGTGGACGGCCTTTGCGCTGCCGGCGAAATAGCTGTTCGCTCGATCAGGTTGAACGGATGGAAACGAAGGTAATGAAAGGGTCGTCTGCGCTCGGCAACGCTCTGGGTTTCGTGACCGGAACTATTCTAGGTTTAGGACAGAGTCGTCGTTCTCTCCGTTTCCTATTGTGCAAATCGGCTTTCTAAAAATGGCGCCGTCGCAAAATTAGCTGTTCGCGCGGGCGGGTTTGGACGAGACTCGTGTTCTTATCGGCCTGCCCCGGCCTCACTCATTCCCCCATGAAACTTACCTTCCTCAAAGTTGCTTTGCTGGCTCTTGCCGTTGCGCTGCCTGTCATGGCGGCGCCGAAAAAAGTCCTCGTCGTGACCGTCACGACGGGCTTCCGCCACTCCTCTATTCCCACCGCTGAGCGCATCATCTCGCAACTCGCGGCGGAGAGTGGCGGGAAGTTTGCGGTCGATTTCGTGCGGCAGCCCGAGGGTGAGCCGAAGAAGCCGACGCAGCCCAAGCCCGGCAAGGACGGCGACAAGGCCCCGGCCTTTCTCGCTGCCATGGAAAAATTCAAGGCCGACTCGAAAGTGTACGATGAGGCGATGGCCGCGTGGTCGCCCAAAGTCGTCCAGGCCCTCAAGGCGCTGAGCCTCGACAATCTCAAGAATTATGACGCCGTGGCCTTTGTGAGCACGACGGGCGATCTGCCGCTGCCAGACAAGCAGGGTTTTGTCGACTGGGTGGCGGCCGGGCACGGGTTCGTCGGCATTCATGCCGCGACCGATACGTTTCACCAGTTCCCGCCGTACATCGCGATGCTCGGCGGCGAGTTCAAGACC
Source organism: Opitutaceae bacterium (assembly GCA_965227745.1). Taxonomy (GTDB): domain Bacteria; phylum Verrucomicrobiota; class Verrucomicrobiia; order Opitutales; family Opitutaceae; genus GAS368. The sequence goes on from OZ245769.1 coordinate 6,228,381, forward strand.
CACGGCCCACAAGTCTCCGTCGATGCGCACAATCAAGACACGGTGCACTCCGCGGCCAAGATGCTGCCGACGACTTGGACGGTGTACGACGAGATCTACCAGATGAAGAATTTCGAGCGCGCCAAGGTGCACGGCCTGCTCTCGCTCAGCGAACTCATGCTCAACGCGGACGATATCAAGGCGAAGAAAGCCACGCCCGGCGACTATCCCGTCGCCTGGACGAAGATGCACGGCAAGGGCCGCGTGTTCTATACCTCGCTCGGCCATCGCGAAGACGTGTGGGATCCGGCGGCGCCCGAGGGTGGCAAACGCCAGAACTCCCCGGAGCATTCCAAACTATTTCAACAGCACGTGTCCGCTGGCATCCTATGGTCGCTCGGCCTCGCGCCGGGCAGTGCGGAGCCGCAGAAGCAGAAATAAACGGAGCGGCGAAGCGGCCGTGATTTCAGGGCGGACTTCGGTCCGCCCTATTTTTTGCGAAGAGCGGAGTGATCACGCGGCTCACGACCTCGGCGGGAGGTTTGGCGTTGGGATTCGGTTGGTAATAACTGCCGTCGGCGAGCTTCTTGCGGGTCCTGGCGGTGTGGACCTCCACCTTGAGCTCGATGAGGTACGTCTTGAAGTCCCATTCCCAGCGCGCCTCATAGCGGAGCACGGCATCGGCGTTGTCGGGCAGCATCGTGAGGTGGCCGCAAGAGGCATCGTAGCCGAGACGCTTGAGCTCGGCGACGATTAGCTCATCGAGGTGGCGATCGTCGTTTAAAAGGTGCTCCACGTAGATGTGCCGGAACTGCGCGAGATCGACAACTTTGCGCGACTCGACCGTCGAGCAGCCGGTGAGGCTCAGCAACAGACCGACCAAGAGGAACGGCAGAACACGAAGTAGGGTCATGGAGAAAGGGATGGACGCACGGCCAAGGCGCTAAGTGACGCATGGCGGGCGCGAGGGCAAGATTTGCGCCGCAATCGTTGTGCTTGCCATCTGGCGCGGGTGCGATGCTTTACAGTCAACCCTGTGAAGTCAGTCGCCGCACCCACCGTCCGTTCCCTCGCTCGTTCGCTCGGGCTTTCTCACACCACTGTCTCCGATGCGTTGCGTGACAAAGGCCGCGTCGATCCGGCGACGGCCGCGCGCATCCGTGAAGCGGCCAAGGCCGCCGGCTATCGGCGCAACCCGCTCGCCGCGGCCGTGATGTCGGAATTGCGCCGCTCGCGCGGCGGCACGTTTCGCGGCGTGCTGGCGGCGGTGGATGTGCGCGAGCCGCAACGGCGCGACCCGCACGGCGTGTTTCACCAGGAGCTGATTCGCGGTAGTCGCGAGCGGGCCGGGGAGCTGGGCTTCAAGCTTGAGGAATTCGTCGTCGATCGCGCGGAGATGACGCAGCCGCGGCTCGATGGGATTTTGCAGTCGCGCGGCATCCATGGCGTGCTCGTGCTGCCCTCGTGGTTCGCGCCCGATTGGTCGGGGCTCAACTGGTCGCACTACGCGGGCGTCTACACCGACTACGTGATCGAGCGCCCGGCGCTGCACTGCGTCTGCTGTAATCACTACCGCTCCACGCTCGGCGTCCTCACACGACTCATCGAGCGCGGCTACAAGCGCCCGGGTCTCTTCCTCGAGACCGGTCGCGACGAGCGCACCCAGCACCGCTTCAGCTCGGCCTTTCGCACGTTTCAAGAGACGCGGGCCGGCATCGCAAAAATCCCGATGCTCCTGACGCCCGTGCGCGAGAGGGAGGAATTCGTCGCGTGGTTCGAGAAGCACAAGCCCGACGTCGTGCTCGGCCACTTCACCGAGATCATCGATTGGATGGAAGGCTGCGGCGCAAAGGTGCCGCAGACCCACGGCTTCGTGAGCCTCAATCTCCTCTACAAGACGCGCCCCTGCGCCGGGCTCGACCAGCAGCCGCGCGAACTCGGCGCGCGCGCCGCGGAGTTACTGATCGCGCAATTGCAGCGCAATGAACTGGGCGTGCCCTCGTGGCCGACAACGACGACGGTGCCCGCGCGGTGGGTCGAGGGGCCGACGGTGCGGAAGCCGAAGAGGGTGGAAGAGGGAAAGGCCTGAGGTCGCGAGTTGGGAGTGGGTGGTGATCTCCGAGCGGAGGCTTCTGGGGGTCGGATTGCCGATGGAGTTTTTGGGTTTGCGCTCGCGACGTCGCCCGGAGGTCGACGTCCCCCTCGGAAAAAAGAAAAGGCGGCGCTCGGGAGAGCGCCGCCTCGTGGTGTATCCGGTTCGAAATTACGTTTAGCCGTGGAGGTAGCTCGTGAGGAGATTTTCGAGGTACTCCTGCTTGCCGCTGCGGGGCTTGGGTTCGCCGAGCTTGCCGAGGACGAGTTTCTCGAGCGAGGCGAAGGAGGCCTTGCCGGACTCGATGTCCTTGCCGAAGCCGGTGTCGAAGCTGGCATAGCGGTCGGCGACGAAGGACTCGAACTTGCCCTCGGCGAGAATCTTGCGCGCGATCTTAAAGGCGAGGGCGTAGGCATCCATGCCGCCGATGTGGGCGTGGAAGAGATCGTCGGCGTCGATGGACGGGCGGCGGAGCTTGGCGTCGAAGTTGAAGCCGCCGGTGCCGAGGCCGCCGGCCTTGAGGATGGAGACCATCGCGAGGGTGAGCTCGCGCACGTCGGTGTTGAATTGGTCGGTGTCCCAGCCGAGGAGGAGATCGCCGGCGTTGGCATCGATGGAGCCCAGCATGTTTTGCGAGGCGGCGACCTCGATCTCGTGCTGGAAGGTGTGGCCGGCGAGCGTGGCGTGGTTGGTCTCGATGTTGAACTTGAAATACTTCTCGAGGCCGTAGGTGCGGAGGAAGGCGATGCCGCTCGCGACGTCGAAATCGTACTGGTGCTTGGTCGGCTCCTTGGGCTTGGGCTCGATGAGGAATTGGCCCTTGAAGCCGATGCTCTTGGCGTAGTCGACGGCCATGTGGAGAAACGCGGCGAGGTGATCCTGCTCGCGCTTCAGGTTGGTATTGAGGAGGGTCTCGTAGCCTTCGCGGCCGCCCCAGAAGACGTAATTTTCACCGCCGAGCTCCTGCGTCACCTCGAGCGCCTTCTTCACCTGCGCGGCGGCGTAGGCAAAGACGTGGGCGTCGGGATTCGTGGAGGCGCCGCACATGTAGCGCGGATTCGAAAAGAGATTGGCGGTGCCCCAGAGGAGTTTTACGCCGGTGGCTTTTTGGAGCAGCTTCGCGTGCGCGACGACCTGGTCGAGATACTTGTTGGATTCGGCGAGGGTCTTGCCCTCGGGCGCGATGTCGCGGTCGTGGAAGCACCAGAACGGCGAGCGGATCTTTTGGAAAAACTCGAAGCCGGCCTCGAGGCGGACCTTGGCAACGGACACCGCGTCCTTGCCGCTTTCCCACGGGCGGACAATGGTACCGGGGCCGAACGGATCCGACCCGGTGCCGCGAAACGCGTGCCAGTAGGCGATGGAGAAACGCATGTGCTCGGACATCGTTTTGCCGTCGACGACCTCGTCGGGATTGTAGTGGCGAAACGCGAGGGCGTTGGCGGAGCCGGGGCCTTCGAAGGCGATGGTGGGCGTGGACCAGTAAGCGCGGGATTTTTTGGGCATGGAGAGAGGGGGAGAGAAGGGACGGGGAGGAGTGTAGGAGGGTGGGGGCGCGAGGGAGAAGTATAGCGGAGAGCGGATTTGGGAGGGTAACAAATATCCACACATTTATTTTGATTTTTCGTGGGCTACGAGCGGAGTGGAGGTGCGCGCTGGCGAATTGAATCCGTCCGTTTTCCGCGGGCGTCGTCAAGCGACGCCCCTACCAAACCCGTCGAATCCATCGTCAAATTTACGACCCATGAGCAAGGCACACAAAGTGGCGCTGCTGATCGAGACCTCGAATCGGTATGGGCGGGATTTGCTCACGGGCATCCGCGAGTGGATGGGGCCGGGCGGGCGGTGGGCGGTGCGCTTTACCGAGCAGGCGCGCGGGGCGGCGGTGCCCTCATGGCTGGCGGAGTGGGCGGGCGATGGGATCATCGCGCGCGTGGACTCGCCGCAGATCGCGGCGGCGTTGAAGCGCACGAAGCTGCCGGTGGTGGATGTGAGCGCGGAGCGCGACTCGTCGGAATTTCCGCGCGTGAGCATCGACAACACCGCGGTGGCGCAGCTCGCGGGAGGGCACCTCGCGCGCAAAGGGTTTAGCCATTTCGCGTATTGTGGAGATGACCGCTTTTTGTGGTCGCGGCAGCGCGGCGAGGAATTTGTGCGATGGCTCAAGCAGGCGGGACATGAATGTCCAATTTTTAGTTCTGATTCGAAAGCGCGGCGTGCCCCGGGCTCCGATGCGGAGAACCGCGCCATCGCCGACTGGCTGGCGAAGCTACCGAAGCCGGTGGCGGTATTCGCGTGTTACGACGGGCGTGCGCAGCAGGTGCTTGAGGCGTGTCAATTGCGCGGGCTCCATGTGCCGGACGATGTGGCGGTGCTTGGCGTGGATAACGACGAAGTGCTCTGCGAACTGTGCAGCCCGCCGCTCTCCAGCGTGCTGCCGAACGCGCGGCGCACGGGCTACGAGGCGGCGGAGATGCTGTCACGTATGATGACGGCGCGGCGCAGCGTACGGGCGGAGACACGATTTGTGGAGCCGCTGCGCGTGGTGGAGCGGCAGTCTACGGATGTGGTATCGGTCGCGGATGCGAGGGTGGCGGCGGCGCTGAAATTCATCCGCGAGCACGCGCGCGAGGGCATCAACGTGGGCGACGTGTTGCGCGCGGTCCCCATGTCGCGCACGCTGCTGGAGCAAAAATTTCAAGCACTGCTCGGGCACTCGCCGCACCGGCAGATCGTGCAAACGAAGATCGAGCACGCGAAGCATTTGCTCGTGGAGAGTGATATCCCGATTGCGGTGGTGGCGGAGCAGGCGGGGTTCGATAGTCCGAGTTATCTCAGCGTGGCGTTTCGACGGGAGACGGGGCAGAGCCCGTATGCATATCGGGAGAGTCGGGGGCGGGTGGTGGGGTAGGGGCGGTTTGAGATTGTGTCGGAAAGTAGGCCGCGAGCTTGCTCGCGCTCGTCCGTCGTCGCACCAGCGCCTGCGAGCAGGCTGCCTACCTTGCAGTCGTCGCTTTTTCTCAAAAAATTCTACCGTATCCGCTAAACTAATACGTCCTTCACCACCTGACCGAAGACGTCGGTGAGGCGGTAGTAGCGGCCCTGGTGTTTGTAGGTGAGCTGCTCGTGGTTGATGCCGAGCTGGTGGAGGATCGTGGCTTGGAGGTCGTGGACGGAGACGGGCTTTTCGGTGATGTTGTAGCCGAAGTCGTCGGTGGCTCCGTGGATGTAGCCGGGCTTCACGCCGCCGCCGGCGAGCCAGACGGTGAAGGAGCGGGGGTGGTGGTCGCGGCCGTAGTCGGTGGCGGTGAGCTTGCCCTGCGAGTAGTTGGTGCGGCCAAATTCACCGCCCCAGACGACGAGCGTGTCGTCGAGGAGGCCGCGCTGCTTGAGATCGGTGATGAGCGCGTAGCAGCCGCGGTCGACGTCGGCGCACTGGCGGCGGATGCCCTTGGGCAGCGAGCCGTGCTGGTCCCAGCCGGGATGGTAGAGCTGGATGAAACGTACGTCGCGCTCGGCGAGACGGCGCGCGAGGAGGCAATTGGCGGCGAAGGTGCCGGGCTTTTTGGCGTCTTCCCCGTAGAGTTCGTAGGTGGCGGCGGACTCTTTGGTGGAGTCCATGACCTCGGGCACGCTCGTCTGCATGCGATAGGCCATCTCGTATTGCGCGACGCGCGAGGCGATCTCGGGGTCGCCGAGTTGCACGGCTTGCTGGGCGTTGAGCTCGGCGAGACGGTCGAGGAACTGGCGGCGGCCGGCGGCGGAGATGCCATCGGGGTTTTGCAAAAACAGCACGGGGTCGCCACCGCCACGGAACTGCACGCCTTGGTGGAGGCTGGGGAGAAAACCATTGCCCCAGAGGCGGGAATAGAGCGGCTGGTCGATGCGGTCCTTGGAAATGAGGACGACGAAGGCGGGAAGATTTTCGTTGGCGCTGCCGAGACCATAAGAGAGCCACGAGCCCATCGAGGGACGGCCGGGGAGTTGGTGGCCGGTTTGGAAAAACGTAATGGCGGGGTCGTGATTGATGTGCTCGGTGTGCATCGAGCGGATGAAGCACAGCTCGTCGACCATCTTGGCCGTGTGCGGCAGGAGATCGCTGACCCACGCGCGGCTTTGGCCGTGTTGCGCAAATTTGAAAATCGAGCCCGCGAGCGGGTAGTGCGCCTGATGCGCCGACATGCCGGTGAGCCGCTGCCCGGCGCGCACGCTCTCGGGCAGGTCCTGGCCGTTCATCTCATTGAGGAGCGGTTTGTAGTCGAAGAGGTCGTGCTGCGAGGGGCCGCCGGCCATGAAAAGGTAGATGATCCGCTTGGCCTTGGGGGCAAAGTGCGGGCGGTCGAGGATGCCGCGGAAGGGCGAGGCGGTGACGGGCGCGGCGGTGGTGGCGCCGCGAGCGGAGCGCTGAAGCAGATTCATCAACGCGACGCCGCCGATGCCCATGGCGAAGCGATTGAAAAATTCGCGGCGGGTCAGGCCGAAGTTGACGTGGTCGCAAAACATGGAACGTGGAACGGGAGAAAGGATTATTTAACCACGGATTACGCGGATGGGCACGGATACGGACTTAGACTCAGATGGAGATGGACCGCGAAAGATGCAAAGAAGTGCGAAGAGTTGAGAACCGCGGATTTTATTAACCACGAAATACACGAAACACACGAAAAACGGGCGGCGGAATTTTGAACAGTAAGGTCGGGAAGAGCGGGAAGGGTTGAGGGGTGGGTGGTGAGAGAAAGAGAACGCGTCGTCACGGAGATAAAACCAAACAGAGAGGAACCGCGAAGGACGCGAAGAGGCGCGAAGATCGGTTTTCATTTCGCGTTTCTTCGCGTCCTTCGCGGTTCACTGCGGTTTGGGATTCTATCCGTGTTCATCTGTGTTCATCCGTGGTTCAAAAACGTTTTGGGTTTGGGGTTCAGCGGCGCATCAGTGCTTCGTCGAAGTTGAGGAGGGCGAGGGCGATTTGGGCGGCGGCGGCGCGGGTGGCGAGCGGGAGGGCTTCCTCGGTGCGGGCGGAGCCGAAGGCGTTGAATTTGGCGGCGGCGACGGGATCGGCGGTGAAGAGGGCGAGTTGCTCGGTGTAGAGCGATTTGAGCGTGGCGAGCTCGGGGTCGCGGGGGGCGCGGGAGGTGACGAGGCGGAAGGCCCACGCGAGCTGGGTGTCGAGCGTGGGACCGCCTTCGCGGAGGAGGCGCTGGCCGATGAAGCGGGCGGCCTCGACGATTTGCACGTCGTTGAGGAGGGCGAGGGCTTGGAGGGGCGTGCTCGTGCTCTGGCGGCGGACGGTGCAGGTGTTTCGCTCGGCGGCGTCGAACATCACCATCGTGGGCGGCGGGACGGTGCGTTTCCAAAACGTGTAGAGGCTGCGGCGGTGGAGGTCGTCGCCGGTGCCCTGCTCGTACTTCGGCTTGCCCATCGCGATCTCCTCCCAGAGGCCAGGCGGCTGGTAGGGCTTGACGCTGGGGCCGCCGATGGTTTCGACGAGAAGGCCGCTGGTGGCGAGGGCTTGGTCACGGAGCATCTCGGCGCTCAGGCGGCGCGCAGGGCCGCGGGCGAGGAGGAGGTTTTGCGGGTCGCGGGCGAGGGCATCCGGCGACGCGTATGAAGATTGCTGATACGTGCGGGAGGTGGCGATGAGGCGCAGGGTGCGCTTCACATCCCAGCCGTGACTGATGAAATCGCGCGCGAGCCAGTCGAGCAATTCGGGGTGCGTGGGCGGCGAGCCTTGCAGGCCGAAGTTGTCGGAGGTGTCGACGAGGCCGGAGCCGAACATCTGCTGCCAGAGGCGATTGACGGCGACGCGAGCGAGGAGGGGATTGGCGGGGTCGGTCAGCCAGCGGGCGAGGCCGAGGCGGTTGCGCGGCTGATTGCGAGGGAAAGGCGGGAGTGCAGCGGGGGTGGTGGCGGTGACGGCGGCGGCGGGTGCATCGTACGCGCCGCGCGTGAGGATGAAGGCGGGCTTGGGCGCGGGGAGCTCGGCCATCACCATCGCCTCGGGGACGGATTGGACGAGGGCGTTTTGCCGCTCGCGGAGTTCGTGAAGGGCAGAGGCGGCTTCGCGCGTGGGGGCGTGGACTTGGGCGAGGAAGTATTCGAAGAGTGCGTCGCGCTGGGCGCGGGAAAGTTTTTTGGCGGGGAGGGCCCACGCGGCGGCGAGGCCGGGGCGGCCAGCGAGATCGGCGACCTCGAGCGGCGTGAGGGCGCGGTCGAAGACGGCGAGGTCGCGCACGCGGCCGCCTTTGAAACCGGTATCGCGAAAGCGGAAGCCGAGGGCGAGGTCGGGCTCGGTTTTGTCGTAGGTGATATCTTTGTAGAGGCCGTCGCGGATGGTCTCGGTTTCGGCGAGCACGCCATCGATGAAAATGCGTGCGCCGGCGGCGCGGCTGGAGCCATCGTAGGTGACGGTGAGGTGCGACCAGGCGTCGGCGGGGATCGCGGACTTGGTGACGACCTTGAGCGAGGCGCCGGGCCAGAGGTAGTGGAGGCCGAAGGCGATGCGGCCATTTTCGAGTAGGAGTTCGTAGCCGCGGCTGCCGGCGTCGGCGGGGGCGCGGGAGTGGTGGAGCACGACGGTGCGCGCGGCGAGTGGGGCGGCGGGGCGCAGGGCGATGGCCAGCGAGAAGGAATCGGTGCGCTTGAAGTGGCCGATGCCGGGGAAGGTCGCGCCGTTTTCACCGTCGAGGGCGAGGGCCGGGCCGCGGTCGGTGGTGACGATAGCCGGTGACTCAGTGAGCTTGCCGGGATGGGCGGCGTCGACGGTGTTAGCGAGCTTGCCGTCGACGAGCGCGTCGAGTGGGAAAGCGGCAACGAGGCCGGCGGGCGCGGGTGGGGTGGCGGGCTTGGCGGTGAGCCACGCTTTGAACGCCGGGGTGGCCTGATCGCGGAGGCGCGCGAGGGCTTTTTCGGCGGCGGCGGTTTGCGTGCGAAGGTCGGCGAGCTGGCGATCCTGCTCGTCGGTGGTGAGCAGCAGCGTGGGCACCGGCATCGAATCGGCGAAGCCCTTGTAGGAAATCTGGCCGGCCTCATCGATGTTTTGGAAGAACGCGAAGAGCGAATAGTAGTCGCGCTGCGTGATGGGGTCGAACTTGTGATCGTGGCAGCGCGCGCACTCGAAAGTGAGGCCGAGGAAGGCGGTGCCGAAGGTATTGACGCGGTCGGCGACGTAGGCGACGCGGTACTCCTCCTCGACGATGCCGCCCTCCTCGTTTTGGTTGTGCAGGCGGTTGAACGCGGTGGCGAGGCGCTGCTCCTTGGCGGCGTTGGGGAGGAGATCGCCGGCGAGCTGCCAGGTGACGAACTCGTTGAAGGGTTGATTTTGGTTGAAGGATTTTATCACCCAGTCGCGCCAGGCCCACATCGCGCGGGGGCGGTCCATCTGGTAGCCGTGAGTGTCGGCGAAGCGCGCGAGATCGAGCCACTCGGTGGCCATGCGCTCGCCGTAGCGCGGCGAGGCGAGCAGGCGGTCGACAACGCGATCGAAGGCGCGGCCGTGAGGATCGTTTTTCCGATCTGCTGCGAAAGCGTCGAACTCGGCCGGCGTGGGCGGGAGTCCGGTGAGATCGAAGGTGACGCGGCGGAGCAACGTTTCGAACTCGGCCGGAGGGGCAGGGCTGGGGGATTCCTTTCCGAGGCGAGCGCGCACGAAGAGATCGATGGGATTGTCATCTACGCGGGGCGAAAAGGCGGGAACGGAGATTTTTTTCGCGAGGGGTTCGAACGACCAATGCGCCGACCATGGCGCACCCTCGGCGACCCAACGGCGCAGGAGGGCGATCTCTTCGGGCTTTAGCTGGCGCACGGCGTCGCGGGGCGGCATGACCTCCTCCTCGTCGGTGCTGGCGGTGCGGAGGACGAGTTCGCTGGCGTCGGGTTTACCGGGCTTGGTGACGGTGATGTCCTTACGCGTGCGGTAGAGGCCCTCTTTGGTGTCGAGACGGAGCTTGGCCTTGCGAGAGCCCTCGTCGGGGCCGTGGCAGCGGTAGCAAGCGTCGGAGAGGATCGGGAGGACGTCGCGGCGGAAGTCGACCGGGGCGGCGGCGTGGGCGGCGATGGTGCTCACCGCAAGGAGGGTCGCGACTAGGAGGGGGCGGAGCACGTGGGGGAGCGTGTTACGAATCGACGCAGGGCAGACATGCGATTCGATAAGGAAGATGCGGGCTGCTCTTTTGCTGGCAACCTCAAGTACGGGTAGAACTGAAAACGATATATGGGATGCCTTGGTGTACACCTCGCCCTGACCGCGGATGAAGTCGCGAAACTGAAGTCGTTCGACGACGACGAGGAGCGGCTCGACTATTTTCAGTCCGAGCTGGAGGAGCTTTATTTTTCGGAGCGCGAGGACCTCAAGGCCGAGACGGACAAATCGTGGGATGCGATGCACCGCGTGCTCGGCGACGGGGAGCTGAGCTACACCTCGGGGCCCTATCCGTTGCGGCTGGCGGTGATCGGCGGAGAGCCGATCTACGGGGAGGAGGATTACATCATGTCGCTCAAGACGCCAGCGGAGGTGAAGGATATCGCGGTGGCATTGACGGCGATTTCAAAGGAGGATTTTCGCCGACGCTATGATGAGATGGATGCGAAGGCATATGGATTTCCGAAGAGCGACGAGGATTTCGAGTACACGTGGGAGTGGTTTGGCGGCGTCGTGGAACTGTGCCAGAAGGCTGCGGCGCAGGGGCGGTATGTGTTGTTTTCGGCGAGTCAGTGAGGGAGAGGTGCGGGTGAGAGAGCTGAGGCGGAATTGACCCAGACAACACACGGAGCGCACGGAAACAAATTCGCGGATTAGGGGAGGCGGAAGAGGAGCGACGAAATACACGAAAAGAAGTTCGAGCGTTCGAGCGGGGAAGGGAGGGAAAGGTGGACGGGGAGCTCTAGCTCCGGGGCTTTGTCGTGCCGCGGGCGGGGTTCCCGGGCCTAGGAAATTTTTGCCGCGCGGTTTTTCCGTTCACTTGTTTGTCGTAACTTTAGCGTTTTAGTGATTTTTAATTCATTGCTTATCAATAATTAGAAAACTCATAAAACGCGGCGGCATCGGCGTTGCTTAAGTAAGCGCTATGTCTCAAGCGACGCTCTTATCTCCCTCGCTCTCCGCCCCGCGCTCGACCGAACTTTGGTCGGCGGTCGAGGGGGCCGCGAGCGAGGCGTGCGTGTTGCGAGCGGAAGGCCGCGAATCGGAAGCGGTAGCCATCCTCCAACACAGGCTGCCCGGGTTGATCACGGCTTGGTCGCGCGGCTCCGGGCTCGCGGGCGAGCGCTGCCAGATGATGCTGCGTGAGCTTTTCGCGCGGGTGCAGCAGCAGGTCGCCACGGCCAAAATCTGCAAACGCCTCGTGTTGCAGTCGCTCGGGGCTGACGAGTCGCGCGCCGAGGGTTCCGCGCCGCGCAGCGCGCCCCTGCAAGTCCGTCGGCGGGTGCCGCTCGATGATATCCCCGGCATGCTCGACGCCCTCGATGAGGACGAGCGTATCACGGCGTTTCGCCGGCAAAATTTTCCGTCTTCGGTCCGCCGTCCGCAAGCGGCGCTCGCCGTCGGCTGAAGCCAGTTCGTCTGTTTCTCAGTCCACAAACCACAAGTCAGTTCCTCCACAGTCCTCCACCTCCGCATGAAAGCTAACTCCGCCAAGTCCTCTGCCGGCTCCTCTGCCGTGCTCGATGCCGCTCCCGCCCGCTCTACCGCCGACGTTCTTTTGGTCGGTCTCGATTGGGGTACCAATATCTCCAGCGTCGTGACCGCGCTCCGCGGCTCGAACGAACTGCTCACCAAGGAACTCGTTCCGACGGTGGTCGGCTACGCGGCCGACGATGTGCTGCCCGGCGTGCTGCCCAACGATGCCAAGGTGCTCTTCGGCCGCATGGCGCTGAAGCACAAAAATAATCTCCGTCTCGTCCGTCCCCTGCAGGGCGGCGTGATCCATGACCTCGATGCGGCCACCGTGTTCGCGAGTCACCTCCGCAGCCTCCTGCTAGCCGATGGTCGCGAAGTGCGCGCCGTGATCGGCATGCCGGCCAGTTCCGACCTTGTCGCGCGCGAGCAGGCGCGCACCGCCGTGAAGGGCCTCTTCCACAAGGTCCTGTTCGTTCCCGAGCCCTTCCTCGCCGCCCTCGGCGTGCGCAACGAAGCCAATCTCAACGATCCCGATTACCAGGACCCGGTCCTCAACTCCGTCTACATCGACATCGGCGCCGGTTCGACCGACGTGTGTCTCGTGCAGGGCCACTACCCGACGGCGGAAGATCAGCTCAGCGTGCCGTTTGCCGGCGACGCGATCGATCAGATCATCTTGGAGCGCGTCCTCGCCGAGTACCCGGAGTCGGGCCTCACGGTCGGCCGCGTCCGTGAGATCAAGGAGCGCCACTCCTGGGTGCTCGCCGAAGATGGCTCCACCCCGGCGATCGCGACGATCATGGTCGGCGGCAAGCCGAAGAAGATCGATGTCACCGCGCAGGTCGGCGCTGGCTGCGACCAACTCCTGCAGAAGACTTTTGAGATGACGCGCGAACTCATCTCGCGCGCCAATCCCGACACCGTCTCGGAACTCCTGCGCAATATCATCGTCACGGGCGGCGGCAGCCTCATCAAGGGCTTCGGCGTCGCGCTGCAAGCCAAGCTGATCGAGGAAGGCTTCGAGAATCCGCACGTCCGCGTCCTCGGTGACAATTACAAGGACTACGTCGCTGCCGGCGCCCTCAAGGTCGCTCGCATGGCCCGCGACAACCAGTGGCAGACTTTGCTCGGCTGATTTAGTGCTCGCCTGAGCCACTTTGTGGAGCGAAGCCCGTGGTTCCCGACTCCTCGCGAGTCAGGCCGCGGGCTTCTTATTTTAAGAGCCCAAAAAATGAACAGGAAGATCGAGAAGAACCGGAATGTGTTCGTCGCGCGCTTCGCGGATCATCCCTCAGCCGGCCTCCTTGACCGAAGCCCTGTTTTTTGCCCTTGCGACTTGCGCCGTTGTTTGCGGCCATGACCCTTCGTCATGGTCTCCACTGAAAACCTAAACCAAATCGAAGTCATCAAGAAGCGCTCGGGGCATCTATGGAGGTTTCTTTGACTGCGATCAAAAGCTCCGCGAAATAGAGGCGATGGACGCCCAGATGGGCGCGCCCGATTTCTGGAACAGCAACGAGAAAGCGCAGAAGCACATCGGGAAGCTAAACGCCCTGAAAAAGGCCGTGCTCCCGGTCGTGGCGTTTCAAAAGAAGGTCGATGATCTCGGCCTTATGATCGAGCTGATGGAGGGAGAGTCGCCCGCCGCGCAAGAGGCCTACGATATTGAACTCAAAGGCACGCTGGCCGCACTCACCACCGAGTTGGACGAACTCGAAATCGCGTCGTTCCTCACCGGCCAGTTCGACCGCAACAACGCCATCTTCTCCATCCAGGCCGGCGCTGGCGGCACCGAGTCCAACGATTGGGCCGACATTCTTTTCCGCATGTACTCGCGTTGGGCGGAGCGTCGGCAGTTTACCGTCGAACTCATGGACGTGCAGCCCGGCGACACCGCCGGCATCAGCAAGGCCACGATCCTCATCAAAGGTGAGAACGCCTACGGCTACGCCAAGGCCGAGCGCGGCGTGCATCGCCTCGTGCGCATCAGCCCCTTCGATTCCAACAAGCGCCGTCACACCTCGTTCTGCGCGGTCGACGTCGTCGCCGAGGTCACCGATGAGATCGATGTCCAGATCGAGGAAAAAGATCTCCGCATCGACGTCTATCGCTCCTCCGGCAAGGGCGGCCAGGGCGTCAATACCACCGACTCCGCGGTGCGCATCACGCACATCCCCACGGGCATCGTCGTGGTCTGCCAAAACGAGCGCTCTCAGATCAAAAACAAAGCCACCGCGATGAACGTCCTCAAGGCGCGCATCTACGAGAAGAAGCAGGACGAGCAGCGCGCCGAGATGGACAAGTTCTACGGCGAAAAGGGCGAAATCGGCTTCGGCGCCCAGATCCGCAGCTACGTGCTCCAGCCCTACCAGATGGTGAAAGATCTCCGCACCGGCATCAGCACGAGTGACACGCAAGGCGTGCTCGACGGCGACCTCGACCGCTTCATCAACGCCTGGCTCCGCGCCGGCTGCCCGCGCCATCGCAACAAGGATATCCAGATGGACGAGTAAGAGGGCAGGGTAGGGTGTGGCGCTCGCCGCGGCTCAATACTGTGCAGGGGAAAGTTGCGGCGAGCCTTTGACCTTTTGCCCAACCGGCATCCCACTTCGGACCTCCATGAGCCTCACCTACGAACACATCCGCTCCACGCTCGCCGCGCAGCCGTTGTTCGAGGACAAGACGTGGCAGCTCTCGCCCGACGCGTGGCCGCTCACGCCCGAGCAGCATACGCAACTCGAGGCCGTCGGCACCGCGTGCTTGGAGTTTCATCAAGCGCTGGAGTCGCTCTACCTGCGCTCGGTCGCGGGCAAAAATCTCCTGCGCAACAAGCCGCTCGTCGCGCCTTGGGTCGCCGACTACCTCGACCGCGGCAAGCCTGCCGCGCTCGTCGCGCACGCGCGTGACCCGAAGAATCGCGGGTCATTTCCAACGGTCCTCCGCCCGGACCTCCTCCTGACCGACGAGGGGTTCGTTCTCACCGAGCTCGACTCCGTGCCCGGTGGCATCGGCCTCACGGCGTTTTTGAATCGAATGTACGGCGAGGGCGACGCCGCCGTGCTCGGTCACGGCGATGCGATGGTCAAAAATTTCCACGCCTCGCTCGCGGCGTTGCGCCCCGGCCAGCCCAATCCCCTCATCGCCCTCATCGTGAGCGACGAGGCGGCCACATATCGCCCCGAGATGGAGTGGATCGCCCACCAATTGCAGGTGATGGGGAAGCGCGTGTTTTGCCTGCGCCCCGAAGATATCTTTCCGCTGGAAAATTCCCTCTTCTACGACGCCGACGGCAACCCGGAGAAGATCGACGTGCTCTATCGGTTCTTCGAGCTCTTCGACCTCGCGAACATCAAAACCGAGAAGTATATTTTCGAATCGTGGGCCGCCGGCGAGATCGCCATCGCGCCGCCCATGCGACCGTTTCAGGAGGAGAAGCTTACGCTCGCGCTCTTTCATCACCACCTCCTGCAAGACTACTGGGCGGAGGCGTTGAGCGGGCGGTCGTTGAAATTACTGCGCACGCTCATCCCGCCATCGTGGGTGATCGATCCCGCGCCGTTGCCGCCCGGTGCGGTGCTCGATGGGCCCAAGGTCGGCGGGCGCTCGCTCAGCGATTGGCGCGAACTCGCGGGCGCGTCGCAAAAGGAGCGCGACCTCATTATCAAGATCAGTGGCTACCACGAGACGGCCTGGGGCGCGCGCAGCGTCGTGCTCGGCAGCGATTGCTCGCGCGAGGAGTGGCAGGCGGGGGTGGCCAATGCGATCGAACTGGCGAACGAAAACCCGAGCATCCTGCAAATCTACAAGAAGCCCCGCCGCATCGAGCACCCCCTTTACGATACGCAGGCGGGTGGCGGCGGGGCTCCCTTGGCTGCGACGACCAAGGCCGGGCGACTGCGGCTTTGCCCGTACTACTTTGTGATTGGCGGCAAGGCCCAGCTATCCGGGGCGCTTGCGACGTTTTGCCCGCCCGATAAGAAAATTATCCATGGCATGACGGACGCCGCTCTCTTGCCGTGCCGGGTGGTGCCGTCGGCAGGGTAGGTTGGTGATGGCGTGTATTGGCGCTCCGCACGCTTTCGAATCGTTGAATAGCTGAGAGCGAAGAGCCCGGAGCCGATAGCCAGAAAAACAACGCAGGCAGCCAGAAGCCGCCGCAGCCCTCCGTTTCCGGCTCTAGCCTCTCCGCTCTAAGCTCTCAGCCCGTATCGGCCCTAAGTCCGTTCCGCCTTTCGTCCTGAGCATCCGGCTTCCTGCAAATGAGTATTTCTCTCCCCTTCATACCGCTTGCTCCCACGTAGGGTTTTGTCCTTAACGAAGCTGTGCGTAAAACCGTCGCGTCGTCCGCGAATTTCACCCTCTCCACCAAGCAGCGCGCCCTTCTCGCCGCGGCACTGATGGCGCTCGGGCCTTCGACGTGGCCGGTGCAGGCTCAGGGTGACATCGCGGCGGTGCGCAGCAAGGCCGAGCAGGGCGACCCGGAGGCGCAAAACGCCCTCGCCAGCGCCTATGCCAATGGCCAGGGCGTGGCGCAAAATATTCCGGAGGCGCTGAGGCTCTATCAACTGGCCGCAGATCGCGGTTTCGCGCCCGCGCAGTTTAATCTCGCGATGATGCATGAGCTCGGGCGCGGCGTGAAGGCCGACCTCGCTCAAGCGTTTAAGTTTTACCTCAAGGCCGCCGAGCAGGGCTTCGCGCCCGCGCAGTTCAATGTCGGTAACATGTACGCCAATGGCCTCGGCGTGAAGCAGGACTATTTTGAGGCGGCGTTGTGGTTTCGTCAGGCCGCCGACCGCAGCGTCCCGGAAGCGCAGTACAATCTCGCGCTCGCGTATGAGCTGGGTCGAGGCGTGGGCAAGGATGAAGCCGCCGCGCAAAAATGGTATCGGGCTGCCGCCGGCCAAGGGTACGCCCGCGCCCGCTACAATCTCGCGTTGATGATGGAGGAGGGCCGCGGTTCCGCCGCCGATCCCGCTGGCGCGATGGAATTTTACCGCGCCGCCGCGTTGCAAAATTACGCCCCGGCGCAAAACAACCTCGGCATCCTCCTCGCCGAGGGCCGGGGTGGCCCTGTCGATCTGCCGCAGGCCTACGCATGGCTCTCGGTCGCCGTCGAAAACGGCGCGAAGCCTACGGGTCGCGACATCGTCGCGCAGCAGTTTACCTCGAGTCAGCTCGCTGAGGCGAATGTCGCCGTGGCGCGCCTGCGCGCGCAGTTGGCGGGCCGGCCCGCGACTCCGGGTTCGTCCGGCAGCACAGCCGTGGCGACGGCCCCGGCGCGTCCGGCCTCCGACAACGTCATTCCGGCCAATCCCGAGCTTAACGCGCGCCTCGCCGCCGCGGAATCGGACCTCAATAATCTCCGGGCCGAGTACACCCGGCTGACTTCGGTCGCCCAGAACCTTAACCGAGAAAAAGCCGCGCTCGAGCAGCGGCTCGCCGGCGTGGCCGCTGCCTCGACCAAGGCTAGCCAGGCGGATGAAGCGCGCGCCAAGCTCGCGCAAGATGTGGCGGCCTTGCAGGCGGCCCTCGCCGATACGCGCGCGGCTGCGGCGAAACTTACCGAGGAAAACGAGCGCCTGAAAGCGGCGCCCAAGACCACCCCTGCACCCGCTGCCGAAGTCGCCTCGCTCACGGCGAAACTCGAAAAGGCGCAGGACATGATTAACGACGCGCGCGCCGAAAACGGCCGGCTCGCCGCCGCCGTCGATACCGCGCAGCGCGAGCGCGCCGCGCTCGACCAGCGCCTCGCCGCGTCCGCCGATTTGCTCGAGCGCGAGCGGACGGCCTTGCAGCAGCGCGTGGCCACCGCGGAAGCCGCCGCCCGCGCCGCCGCGGCCAAGGCGCCCTCCACGTCCGGTCAGCCCGTGGCCGACCCCGCGGTCGATCAGCTCCGCTCGCAAGTGGCTCAGCTCACCCGTGACACGCAGGCGCTCCGCGAGGAGCGCGAAAAAGCCCTCGCGCAGGTCACGGACCTTTCGGCGCAGCTCAAGGCCGCGCGCGACGCCACCTCCACGGCCGCGACGCCGATCACCGCCGCCGCGAATGGCACGGACGACCCGCGGCTCTCGCGCCTCATCGCCGATAATAGTCGGCTCAACGACGAGGTCCGCCGCTCGACGATTCAGCTCTCCACCCTCAATCGCCAGCTCCGCCTCGCCCAGGAAAAACTCAACGAAAAGCCGACGACAGCCGGCGGCGCCACGGCGCAGACCCCGGCGGCAGCTTTAGATCAATCGAAGGTGCTCGAACTCACCCGGCAACTCGATGAGTTGCGCGCGGCGAATCGAAAACTGACCGACGACAACGCCCGCCTGGCCTCTGCGCCAGCGTCGGCCCCCGCAACAAACTCCGCCGAGACCACGCGGCTCGCCACCCAGCTCTCCGCCGCCCAAGCCGAACTTAACACGCTGCGTGCGTCCGCCAGCCAAGCGCAGACGGCGCTGACGCAAGCGAGTGCGGCGCGCGAGGCCCTCGCCGCCGAAAAGGCCGCGCTCGAAAAGCGGCTCGCCGATGCCAGCGCCACGCCGAAGAGCGACCCGGCGGAGCTGACGAAACTCCGTTCCGATCTTAGTCAGGCGCAAACTCAGTTGGCAAATTCGAGCAAGGCGCTCGAAGCCGCGCAGAAAGATCTCGTGGCCGCGACGATGGCCGGGGCCAAGGCGATTCAGTTGAACGCCGAACTTGAGCAGACCAAGCGCGCGCTCGCGGCCGCCACGGCGTCGGCTGCGCAGGCTGCGACGTTGAAGGCTGATTTGGCGGCGGCGCAGCAGGCGTTGAGCACGGAGCGCGAGGCGCAGTCGAAGCTCCAAGCGCGACTCGACGAAGCGACCAAATCGCTCGCGCAGCGCGGGCAGAGTGAGAAAGACCTGGTTGCCGCGCGAAATGAAGCGGCCGAGCTCAAATCGAAGTTGGCCGCCGCGCAGCAGGCCCAGTCGACGGATCAGGCGGCGCTCGCCACGGTGCGCGCTCAACTCGAAACGGCGAATCGTAATCTCACGCAGAGCGGCAAGCTGGCCGACGAACTGGCCGCGACCAAGAGCGCCCTCGCTGCCGCGCAAAAAGCCCAAGCCGACGACCGCGAAGCCCAGACGCGACTCCAGTCCCAGCTCGCCGAAGCGAACAAGTCGCTCGCGCAGCGTGGCCAGACCGACAAGGAACTCATCACCGCCCGGAGCCAGCTGGCGGACTTGCAGACGAGAGCGACCAACGCGGAGAAGGCGCAGATGGATGATCGGGGCACGATCACTGCCCTCCGCACTCAGTTGGAGCAGCTCAACCGCAGCCTCGAACAATCGAAGAAGGTCACGGGCGATTTCACCACGGTCAGGGATGCGTTGAATGCGGCCACGGAGGAGAAGCGCCAGCTCGAGCAGAGCAATGCCGCGCTCAAGAAACAGGCCGCCGCCCTCACCTCCGACCTCCAAAAACTCACCAGCGAAAATCAGACTCTCGTTGCGGCCTCCAAGACGGCCGCCACGCGCGAGAGCGCGGAGTTGGAGAAGATTCGCGGCCAGTTGGCCGCAGCGGAAAAAGGCCAGGCTGACAGCCGCGACGAGCAGGCGAAATTGCAGGCCCGTCTCGATGTGGCGAGCCGGGCTGTGTCGGAAAAGCTTCAAGCCGACAAGGATCTCGCCGCCACGCGTACTCAGTTGACGGATTTGCAGGCGAAGTTGACGGCCGCCGAACAGGCCCAGGCCGCCGACAAAGCCGCGCTCGCCACCGTGCGGGGCCAACTCGCGCAGACCACGCAGTCCCTCGAACGCACGACGAAGGCGACGGCTGACTTCGCCATGATCAAGGACGCGCTCAATGCCGCGACCGAGGAGAAGCGCCAGCTCGAGGAGAGTAATGCGGCGCTGAAAAAGCAGACGGCGGCGCTGACGACTGAAACTCAACGTCTCGCTGCCGCCAATGCATCTGGGACTCGGGATAGTGCCGAGCTGAGCAAGGTGCGGACCGACCTCGCCGCCGCGTTGCAGGCCCAAGCCGAAGCACGCGAAGCGCAAGCGAAGTTGCAGGCGCGCCTCGACGAGGCGACCAAGTCCCTCGCGCAGCGCGGCCAGTTGGACCAAGAACTCGTCGCCGCCCGCGGCCAAGTGGCGGATTTGCAGTCGAAAGTATTGGCGGCGGAAAAAGCGCAGACCGAGGCCCGCGATGCGCAGGCGCGCATTCAGGCGCGGCTCGAGGACGCAACCAAGGCGCTCGGTCAGCGCGATCAATCGGCCAAAGAATTGACGGCGGCGCGTGAGCAAGCGGCCGAACTTCAGACGAAGCTCACGAATCTCCAGCGCGCGCAAGCGGCCGATCAGACCGCGCTGACTGCGGTCCGCGCCCAACTCGATGACGCGAAGCGCAGTCTGAACCAAGGCAGCAAGCTGGCGGACGAACTGGCCGCGACCAAGAGCGCGCTCGCGACCGCCACCGAAAATGCCGCGCGTCTCGAGCAGGGCAGTGCCGCGACCCTGCAGCGCAACACCGAGCTGACCGCGCTGAATCAGAAATTGACCGCCGCTGCCGAGGCCGGTCGCGCCAGCGAAGCGCAGCTGGGCGAATTGAAGACGGCACTGGCTGCGGCGCAGCAGGCCCAAGCCGCCGAGCGCGACGCGCAAGCGAAGCTCCGCACGCAGCTCGAGCAGGCCACGCGGGCGCTGGCGCAGGCCAGCCAGGCTGAGCGTGACCTCGGCGCGATGCGCGCGCAGGTCTCGGATCTTCAGGTAAAGCTCGCCGCCGCGCAGCGCACCCAGGCGGCGGGGCAGGATGCTGCCACGCAGCTTGCGGCCCTGACCTCGCGTTACGAGGCCGTCGCCGCCGAGCGCGATCGTCTGGCCGCCGCGCAAAAGGCGCAGGCCGTCGACCGTGAGGCGTTGGATAAACTTAACACCCAGTTCGACAGCGCGAGCCGCACCATCGCCGACCTCACGCAGAAGAACGACAGTCTCCAGAAGGATCTCGAAGTCGCAAAGCAGAGCGTGGCCGCGGCCCTCGCCGCGCAAGCCGCAGCGATCAAGGCCGCGCCGACGGACGCGATGAAATTGGAAATGCAGACCCTGCAGGACCAAGTGCGCTCGCTCGAGACGCAGATCGAAGAGGACCGCAAGAACTCGGCGCGGGAGATGTCGTCGCTGGCGTCGCAATTGCAGCGCGCACGCGAGGCGAGCAAATCGCTCGCCGACACGAATCGTTCGCTGCTGGAGGCCAAGGGCTCGGAGGATTCCTCGATCAAGGCCGAGCTCGACCAGGTCGGTGCGCGCTTGCGCGTGGCGACGGAGGCGAACGAGAAGTTGCGCACCGAGCAGGCTCGTTTGGTGGCAGTGGCCGAGCAACTCACGGCGGAAAAGACCGCGGCCGAGCGCGCCGCTTCGGAAGCCCGCCGCGCGGCGACGGGTCCCTCGCAAGAGCGCGACAGCCTCCGCACGCAGGTCGACGATATGTTTGCCAAGCTCACGGCCGCGGAGCGCCAGGTGAGCCAGCTCAAGCAGGTGTCCGAGGGCTCCAAGCTCGAGGTGGAAAAGATGCGGGGCGATCTCGCGACGCTGCAGGCCAAGTACGCCGAGGCCACCAAGTCTTCGGAGCAATACAGCTCCAGCGTCGCCGAGCTGACCGGACTCAACGAAAAGATCACCGCGGACAAGGCGGCGTTGGAAAAGCAATTTGCCCAGTCGCGCGCGGTCGCTGAGCAGACCCGCACCGAGCTGGCCGACCTCAAGGCCAAGGTCACGGCGGGGGACGATGCACTGCAGAAGCAAATCGCGGCGACCAATGCGGCCGCTGCTTCCAACGAACGGCTTCAGGCCCAACTTAAAGATCTCACCACGCAAGTCACCACACTGCGCGCGGAGAATTCCAAGCTGGGCTCCGCGACGGATGCCGCGGCCTCGGTGCGCGTGGAGCTGAACGCCGTAAAGACCAAGCTCGCCGAAGTGACCAAGGCGGCGGAGCAGCATGGCGCAAGTGTGGCCGAGCTCACGGGCCTCAACGAAAAACTCGCCCTCGACAAAGCGGCGCTGGAAAAGCAGCTCGCGCAATCGCGCGGCACCGCCGAGCAGACGCGCACGGAGCTCGCCGACCTCCGCGCCCGCGTCGCCGCGAGCGACCAGACCCTGCAGAAACAAATCTCCTCGTTCAACGAAGCGGCGGCCACCAGCGAGAAGCTCCAAGGCCAAGTGAAGGATCTGACGGCGCAGATCGTGACGCTCCGCGCGGAGAATTCGAAACTCGGCTCCGCCAGCGATACGGCAGCCAGCCTGCGCTCGGAGGTGTCGAGCATGCGCACGAAGCTCGCGGAAGTCACCAAGGCTTCCGAGCAATACAGTGCGACGGTCGCCGAATTGACCGGCCAGAACGAAAAAATCGCCGCTGACAAAACGGCGCTGGAAAAGCAATTCGAGCAGACCAAGAGCGCCGCGGACCAGATGCGTACGGAGCTGAACGAACTTCGCTCCCGCGTGATGGCCGGCAATCGCGCGCTGGATCAGCAAGTCTCCTCTTACAACGAAGCGGCTGCGGCCAGCGAGAAGCTGCAGGGTCAGGTGCGCGATCTGACGACGCAGCTCATGGCGATCCGCGCCGAGAATACCCGCCTCACCGCCCTCGGCGAAAACACCTCCTCCCTCCGCGCCGAACTCACCGACGTGAAGGCCAAGCTCGCCGAGGCACAAAAGGCCGCCGAGCAACAAGGCTCCGCAGTCGCGGAGCTCACCGGCGCGAACGAGAAATTCAGCGGCGGCATCAAGGACCTGCAGTCGCAACTTGCGGCGCTCAAGGCCGAAAATACCCGCCTCGCGCAGGAGAGCGACCAGGCCAAACGCGATGTCGCCGGCACGGCTTCCACGGCCTCCACCCAGATCGCCGCGATGCAGCGGGAACTCGCTGCGCAACGCACGGAGAATGCGCGCCTCAGCGATTCGCTTCAAGCCATCGAGCGCGACCGCCTCGCCCGCATCGCTGCGCTGCAGCAGGAAAACGCGGCCATCACCGCCCGCCTGCGCCAAGCGCAGGGCACGCTCGACCAGATCGCCTCGGCTGCCCGCTTCGTCAATGGCTCCGCCGCTCCGGCGCCCACCGCGGCTCCGACGGCTTCGTCCACTCCGGTCATCACCGCCCAGCCGCAGCTGCGGACGCACGTGGTGGCCGATGGCGACTCGCTGACCCGGATCAGCTCACGCTACTACGGCACACCCAATCGCTGGCAGGACATCTACGACGCCAACCGCGATATCTTGAAGGGCGAGAACTCGCTGAAGCAGGGCCAGCGGTTGCGGATTCCGTGAGTTTCCTCACCTTCGACTGAAGCACGAAAGGAAAGCGATATACTCGGTCGACGAAGGATGAGGTGGAGGTGAGGCCAAGGATCCACTGGAATTTTCGCACCCGGTTTTTTACCGTCGTAACTCCTGCTGGATTCTTCGCTACGCTCAGAATGACAAGGGTTAGTCGAAGGTCTAAGTTGGCTTGTGAATAGTAAACCCCCTTCTCTGACGCCTTGGAAATCGGTGATCGGGTTGGACGGTGCGGCTCTCGGCCGGCGCAAAAAAGCCGCGCGCTTGGCAGCACGCGGCGAAAGAAGGGCTGGCCTCGTCGCGAGGGGCGACGAGTCGGGCGGGGGCCGGGATCGCGTTAGGCGGCGACGGCTTTGGCGCGGACGGGGCCGGAGCCGACGGCGGCGTTTTTATTCGCCTCGCTCGCGAGCTGGGCGAAGAAGGCGTCGCGGCGTTCGCGGGCGATCTTGATGTCCTTCGTGCCGAGGGAGCGGCGGATGCGCTCCTTGGTGAAGGGGGTGGGATGGACCGTGTAATGGAGGAACCAAGTACCGTGGTTGTTCCACAGGTGATGGTTTTCGTTTTCTGCACGGACGCGGATACCGGGGAGGGTGCTGAGCTGATTCATGATGCGTGATTTTCTTTGTGGGAGGGATCGCGCAGCAGGCTTTGAAAACAAAAAACCGACCTGGGCATCAGATCGGTTTCGTCTTCGGGAGCGTTCTTGGTTCGCCACCCTGGAGAGGATAGCGCACATCCGAGCTTTCGCTCGATCCACCGTGGCCGCTCCCGGCCCGGTTGGCGGAACCAGCTTTTGAGGGCCGGTTCGTTCCTGATGCGTCGGCCAACGTGACAAATGCACGCGCCCCGTCCAGACTTTTTTCAAGGAAATCTCCCCTAGAAAAAATTCTACGGAAACGGATGCGAAAGATTACGCGAGCTTAAGGGACGGGCGTAAAGGCACCGGTAGGACGTAACTGTGTTTATAGTTATTACGCCCGGTGTGCCGGTGTGGATGCCGGTAATTTGAGACGGGTCCAGTCATGCTAGATGCGACGCTACTCTCAAATATAGACAGCCGTGGGGTCGCGCGGCACCGAGCGATCTGGTCGTGTTCCCCTTATTGAACTCAGGCGCCGCGCACATGCCGCACGTGCGCGAGCGTCGCATTACTCCTTGTGATCTTTGGCGTAGTGCTCCGCGAGGAGGTCGTTGCCGCCGCCGAAGTCGCCTTTGAAATCGCGCACGACCGTGTGGATGTGGTTCGCGTTGTTCTGGGTGTTGTCGAACTCGATGAGGTAGTCGGGGCTCTGCAGGCGGTAGTAGGTGCCGCCGCTGCGGTCGAGGACACCGGCCCAGGCAAAGGTGACTTTCTCGGGAGCGGCCGTGAACTTGTCGTAGGTGGCCTTCGACAATTCAGGGCGCCAGCGATCCGTGTAGAGGCGGACAAGGGCAAAGAGTTGCGCGCGCTGCGCGGGCGTGAGTTTGTCGGCGCTGATGCCGACGGGGGAAAGCGGCTCCACGCGATGCTTGTTGGTCGTGATGATTTCGGACGGGGCCTTGGCCGCAAAGATGGCGACCTTCTTCTGCGCGGCGTCGAGGGCATTGATCATGGCGAGGCCGAGATCTTCCTCCTCGCCGAGCGGGCGCTCGCCTTGGCGCGGGCCGTTGTTGCGGACCTCGCCGGGGTTGCTGCCGAGAAAGGACGGGGTGAAGAAGACGTGCTTGCCGTCGACGACGGTGAAGTTGAACGCGTTGTGGTGGCCCTCGAAGCGCCAGCCCCACGATTTGTCCGCGCTCGGATCGCCGAAGATAGTGACAAAGTAATTCACCGGGTCGCGACGGCCGGCGGGGGTATCTTTCTCCAACTCTTTCAAGATCAGCTCGAGTTGCATGATCGCCTGCACGCGCGCCATGCCCGCATGACTGAGGCCGGTGCGGAGCAGCGCCATGGTGAGCGCGTATTGCTCGGTGCTCATCTTCTTGATCGTGAGACCCTGCCGCGCGATCGGCACGAAATTCCAGTTCTCGCGCTCCTTGTCCGTGAGCGGGTAGGAGGCGGCTTTTTTCTGCTCGGCGGAGAAGGTCCCAATGAGCGTATTCGCCGCGGCGAGCATATCGACCGCCGGTTCGTGGGCGCGGCTCAGCGGCGCGGCAAGAAAGAGGGCGAGGGCAAGGAGCAGAGTGCGAGGGGTGGGGCGCATCTCTCGTTTAAGACGTACCCCGCTCCGCCGTGCAAGGCGTGAAACGGGGATGACGCGGCCGCTGCCCCTGATCATTCGTCGCGGAGGGCGACGAGCGGGTCGATTTTGGCGGCGCGCCGGGCAGGGAGGTAGCTGGCGAGGAGGGCGACCGCGATGAGGACAGTCGAGCCAACCACATAGACGAGCGGATCGGTGGGCTGAACGTTAAAAAGCAGGCTGGTCATGTAGCGGCTGAAGACGAAGGCCCCGATCAAGCCGAGCACGATACCGAGACCGCTTTTCCAGAGGCCCTGCTTCAGGATCAGGCCGATGATCTGGCCGCGCGAGGCACCGATGGCGCCGCGGATGCCGATCTCGCGGGTGCGCTGCGAGACATCGTAAGCGAGCACGCCGTAGATGCCGAGCGAGGACAGAAACAAAGCGAGTCCGGCAAAGGCGGCGAGGAGCAGCATGACCGCTCGGCGCGTGTCGAAAGATGCGCCGACGATTTTTTCGAGCGAGCCGGCGTCGTACATGAAGATCGTCGGATCGAGTTCGCGGAGCTTCGAGCGCAGCGCGGGGATAAGCTCCTCGGCGGAGCGGGTGGTGCGCAGGAAGACCGTCAGGCCGCCCGGCCGCGCGCCCTGCTGGATGACTTGGTAGATAAACGGATTGCCGCTCTTTTCCTCGACGCCGTTGTGCGGGATGTCGCGTACCACGCCGATGATGGCGGGCCAGTCCTCGGGCTTTTCGGGGCGGTTACCAAAGGAGAAGCGTCCGCCCAGCGCGGAGCCCGTGGGGAAGAATTTTTTGGCGAAACTCTCGTCGACGACGAAGACGCGACGCTTGGGGTCGCGGTCGGCCTCCTCGAAGAAACGGCCCTCGATCAGTTTCAATCCCAACGCCTCGGCGTAGCCAGGGGAAACGAGGACGCGGAAGGCCCCGGGCTGCGGGGAGCCCGGGGGAAGTGTGTCATTCTCCAAGGTGAAGGCATTGATGGATAGACCGCCTTGAAACGGTGTGGCACCAGCGAAGGAAGTGGACGTGACGCCGGGGACCTCGCGCAGGGTCTGCCCGAGGCGCTCCATGAATTTATTGGCGACCTCGGCATTGGCGCGGTGCGCGGCAGGGATGACGATGCGCGCAGTCACGACACCTTTCGGGTTGAACCCAGGGTCGACGGCGAGGGCCTTGGCGAAACTATGGATGAGCAAGCCCGCGCCAGTGAGGAGCACGAGAGCGACGGCGACCTGGATGATGATGAGGAAGCTGCTCACTGCGCGGACGCCCGACCCGGAGGACGTGCTGCGGGAGCTGCTTTGGATGGTCTCGGCGAGATTCGTGCGCAGGATCACGAGCACGGGGATGAGCCCGATGACGACGCCGATCACAACCGTGAGCGCGATAGCGAAGCCGAGCACGCGGAGATCGAGGGTGGCGGGGAGCGACTGCGGGAGCATCTTCGCCAAGTAGTAATTGCTCGCGCGCAGCGAGGCCCAGGCGAGGAGGAGCCCGAGAATCGCGCCAAGCGACGTCATCAAGAGACTTTCCATGATGAGCTGGCGGGCGATGACGCGGCGGCTGGCGCCGAGCGCGGAGCGAATAGCGAGCTCGGACTGGCGGGCATTGGCGCGCGCGAGCTGGAGATTGGCGACATTGACGCAGCCGATGAGCAGGACGAAGGCGACGACACCCTGCAGGAGAAATAGGGTGGGGCGGACGGGGGCGACGCGCTGCTCCTGCACGCCGCCGACATTCATCGTCATGCCGGAGCGCTCGACGAAGCTGCGCACGCCCGGCGCCGAAGCATCGACGTAACGCTGCTCGAGGGCTTTGGCCTCGGCATCGGCTTGACCGACGGGCACACCCGGTTTGAGCCGCCCAAACAATTGCAGGCCGACGCCGTAGCGGCTCTGCGGATTTTCCTGCGTGGCGGGCCACGACATCGGGGTCACGTACTTCACGCGAGCGTCCCACGCTTCGAAGAGACGCGGCGCGACGCCGATGATCTTGTACATCTCACTGCCGAGGCGGACCTCTTTGCCGATGACGGCGGGATCTTCGGAGAACTGAGTAACCCAAAACGACTGCGTCAGGACTACGACCTTGTCGGCGCCTTGCTTGTTTTGCTCCTTGGTGAAGAATTCGCCGAGGAGAGGCTGGAGGCGGAGGATGGTAAATATATCCGCCGTGGCGCTGGCCATATCGAGCCGCACGGCGGACTGATCCTCGCCAAACATTTGCTGCGAAAACGACCACAGCGCGAGGGTCTCATAGGAGGTGGCGTTTTTCGAGTAGTCGAGGAAGATGGGGACATTGGCCGGCATCTTGTTGAGGCCGGCTTTGGTGGCGGAGCTATAGAGCTCGACGATCGGGGCCGGATCGTGAAACGGCAGCGGCTTGAGCAGCAGTGAATAGACCGTCGAGAAAATCGCGGTGGTCGCGCCGATGCAAAGCGCGAGCGTGAGCAGTGTCGTGGCGGACAGGCCCTTGCCCTTCCACATGAGCCGTAGCGCGTGACGCAGATCGCCGGAAATACCAGTGAAGAAGCCAGGGGAACCGGACTCAGACGAAGCGGATGGGGTCGGCATGGATGGGATGCCGAGGCCTCGGAAGCGAGCTGCGGCATCACCTATAACCCGGATGGCCGGGAAAGGTTACAGGCTGACAGTGGAGTGGCTACAACGAGCCTCGCACCACCACGCCATTTTTGAAGATGATGTCCTGATCTTCGTCCTCGTTGCGCGAGCTGCCGCGGCCGCGACCGCCGCCCATGCCGCCGGTGCTGACACCCACGCCGCCGATATTCGTGCCGACGGAGACGTTAGGAAGAATCGACGGCATTTTCCCGGACGATTTCTTGTAGACCCAGACCTCCTCCGTGCTGCCATCTTTGCCCGAGCGCGAGGTGATCTCGGTGGGTTTCCCGAGCGCCATTTCGACCTGCTCGGTAGTCATGCCGTTGATGGCCTTGCCGTTGTAGACGGCCTGCTGCACGTCGACCGGCCACGATTCGTACACGGCGCGATTGGAATCGATCCGGGAGATGGGGCGGTTGGAGCAGGCCGGCCCGAGGAAAATCCCAGCAGTCAAAAGGGCACAGACACAGACGAGCGAGAGGGTGGGGCGCATAGCGACGTAGACGCAGGCGGCGACATTTAGTTTGGGAAAACAGTTCCGCGTTTCCGCTCTACCATTGGCATGCTCTTATCTCGCGTCAGGCCGTGCGGCGCGTCTGGGCTTAAGCCTCATTCGACTTATTGGTACGGCGGGCTCTCCGACGTGCCGGGGCGTGTGCCTGCAATAAAAAAGCCGCGGATCGCTCCGCGGCTTCAGACTTCGCTCGGTGGGTCAGCGACTTAGCTGAGCGTCACGCCCTTCGCCTTGGCGGCGCGCAGGAGGGCGTCGGCCATGTCGGAGGGGGTGACGGCGACTTCGATGCCGCACTCCTTGAAGACGGCGATCTTAGCGGCGGCGGTGTCTTCCGCGCCACCGACGATGGCGCCGGCGTGGCCCATGCGGCGGCCGGCAGGAGCGGTGGCACCCGCGATGAAGCCGGCGACCGGCTTCTTGCAGTTGTCCTTGATCCAGCGGGCGGCCTCGACTTCGGCGCTGCCGCCGATTTCGCCGATCATGATGATGCCGTGGGTCTCGGGGTCATCGTTGAACATCTTGATGACATCGAGGTGCGAGGTGCCATTGACCGGGTCGCCGCCGATGCCGACGCAGGTGGTCTGGCCGATGTTCTTCGAGGTGAGTTGGAAGACGGCCTCGTACGTGAGGGTACCGGAGCGGGAGACGACGCCGACGTGGCCCTTCTTGTGAATGTAGCCGGGGGCGATGCCGATGCGGCAGCCGCCGTGGGAATCCTTGCCGGTGCCGGGCGTGACGAGGCCGGGGCAATTCGGGCCGACGAGGCGGGTGGGTTTGCCCTGCATCGCGCGCTTCACGCGGATCATGTCTTTGACCGGGATGCCTTCGGTGATGGCGACGACGAGGTCGAGGCCGGCGTCGACCCCCTCGAGGATGGCGTCACCCGCGAACGGCGGCGGCACGAAGACGGCGGAGACCGTCGCGCCCGTGGCCTTCACGGCGTCGGCGACAGAGTTGAAGATCGGCACCTTGTGCGAGCCGTGTTCGAAGAACTGGCCGCCCTTGCCGGGGGTGACGCCGGCGACGACGGCGGTGCCGTAATCGAGGGAGAGCTTGGCGTGGCGTCCGCCGAAATCGCCGGTGATGCCTTGGACGAGAATCTTCGTGGTGGGAGTGATCAGGATGGCCATTGTAGGAAAGAGAGAGAGGGAGAGGGGAAGCTGAGAGCTTAGAGCTGAGAGGCTAGAGCCAGAGGTCGAAAACTGCTGGTGGAGTTAAAAGTAAGGGGAAAATGCGTGAGGGATTGGTTGCTGGCTCTCAGCTCTGAGCTCTTAGCTCTCGGCTTCGGGCCCGTCAGCGTCAGCCCCGCGCCTTACGCTTATGGATGAGGATGGTGTTACCGTCAGGGTCGTTGATGATGGCGAGGAAGCAGCCGGGTGTTTCGAACGGCTCCATCTTGAAGGCCACGTTATGCGAGCGGAGGTGAGCAATGGACGCCTCAAAGTCGCCGACCTCGAGGGCGACGGAGCAGCCATCCGAGCTGGGCTTGAACTGCGGCGAGCAGCCGATGCTGATCGTGCCGGAGCCTATGTCGTACTCGCCCCACTGCATGCCACCGGGCGCGCCGTAGATCATCGTGCTCTTCAGGCCGAGCACACCCTCGTAGAATTTCCGCGCGCGCTCGAAGTCGGTGACCGGATAGCACGAGAAGGCGATTTCTTTGACGTCGACGCTCATGGGGTGGGGGCGGTCTTGAGTTGATGCAGGGTGATCTCGTTGCCGTCGGGGTCCTGCACGATGAACATCCGGCACGGGCGAAAATCCTGAATCTCGCAGGAGAGCGTATAGCCCGCGGCCTTGGTCGCGGCGAGGGCGGCATCGAGGTCGACGACCTCCAGCGCGAGCGCCGAGGCGGGTTTGCCGGGCATCGCATTCGAAATGGCGAGCGCCTGGCCGGCGACGTCGTACTCGATCCACCATTGGCCGGGAGAAAACTCGACCTGCAGGCCCGTCTTGAGGCCGAGGTACCCCTCGTAAAACGCGCGCGCCTTGGCTATATCCGTCACGGGATAATAGACAAACGCGAAGCTTTTGACTTGGACGCTCATGGGGTGGTGCCAGTGGGGAACGCCTTGAGCTTGTGAATCGCGAGGCAATTGCCGTCGGGGTCAAACACCGTCGCCATCCGACAGACGGGGCTCTCCCACGGCTCAGTCTGAAAAGCGACGTTCTGCGACTTGAGCCAGCGCACCGCTTCATCGAAATCGGCGACTTCCACCGCCACGGCCGCGCCGTGCTTGGTGGGCTGCCAATTGACATCCGTCATATCGGTGATGCCGATGGTACCGGCGCCGATGTTGTACTCCACCCACTGCTTCTCGTCCTTGGCAAAGGTCTTGGCCGGGACGAGACCGAGCGTGGATTCATAAAAAATCCGCGAGCGCCCGGCGTTTTTCACCGGGTAAACCGTGTAGGCAATTTCGCGGATTTGGATCATGAAGGAGGAGTTGAGAGTTGAGGGATGAGAGTTGAGAGAGCTGAAGATATCGGGAGCGAAGATTTGTGAGTATTCGAATGCGGGTGGTTTGGTGGTCTTCCGGTTCGATCTCTCAACTCTCAGATCTTAACTCTCAACTTTTTCCCCTCAGGCGACGAGCTTGACGATCTTCTGCGCGGCGTCGGCCATCGTGTCGCCGGAGACGAGCTTGAGGCCCGAGGCGGCGAGGGTTGCTTTGCCGGCGGCGACGTTGTTGCCCTCGAGGCGGACGACCAGCGGGAGCTGGAGGCCGACTTCCTTGACGGCTTCGACGATGCCGGTGGCGATCACGTTGCAGTCCATGATGCCGCCGAAGATGTTAACGAGGATGCCCTTCACGTTCTTGTCGCCGAGGATGATCTTAAAGGCCGCGATTACTTGGTCCTTTGAAGCGCCGCCGCCGACGTCGAGGAAGTTGGCCGGCGTGCCGCCGAAGTGCTGGATGATATCCATCGTGCTCATCGCGAGGCCCGCGCCGTTGACGAGGCAGGCGATATTGCCATCGAGGGCGATGTAGCTGAGCGAGTACTTGGAGGCCTCGATTTCCTTCGGGTCTTCCTCGTTGAGGTCGCGGAGGGCGACGATCTCGGGGTGACGGTAGAGGGCATTGGAGTCGAACGACACCTTCGCATCGAGCGCGAGCACATCGCCGGTGGGCGTGGTGATGAGGGGATTGACCTCGATCATCGCGGCATCCGTCTCCCAGAACATCGTGTAGAGATTGCGGATGAGCTTCGCGGCATTCTTCGCCTCATTACCGGCGAGGCCGAGCTTGGCGATGAGATCGCGGACTTGGAAATCGGCGACACCGTAGGCCGGATCGATGACGACCTTGTGAATCTTCTCCGGGGTGTCGTGGGCGACTTTCTCGATTTCGACGCCGCCCTCGGTGGAGGCGACGATGACGGGCTTGGAAGCCGCGCGGTCGAGGAGGATGGCGAGGTAATACTCCTTCTTGATGTCGCTCGCGACGGTGAAGTAGACGGTCTGCACCTTGCGGCCCGCGGGGCCGGTCTGGATGGTGACCAAGGTGTTGTTGATCATCTTGCCCGCGATCTCCTTGGCGTCGGCCTTGGTCTTGCAGAATTTCACGCCGCCCTTGAAGCCGTCGGTGAACGTGCCCTTGCCGCGGCCGCCCGCGTGGATCTGGGACTTCACCATGGTCGGGCCCTCGGGGAGCGAGGCGAGCGCGGTGTCGAATTCCGCGGCGGATTTAGCGGACGCGCCCTTGGGGACGGGAACGCCGAATTTCTCGAAGAGCGCCTTGGCCTGATACTCGTGGATGTTCATTTGAAAATAGAAAGGGAGGGGGAAGTGGGAGTAAGTCAGAAGCGGGGCGGGGGACGCACGAAAAAAAGAAGGCCGGAACGCGAAGTTCCGGCCTTGAGGGGACCTTGAAAGGCGGGCTAATGCGCCGCCTGCGCAGCGGCTTAGGGTTCTTTTTTGTCCAAGGCGTTTTTCAGCATCGGCACCTGCTCGATCAGTTTCTCGAGCTTGACCCCAGTTAGGGCTTCGAGGACGGGCGGGAGCTGGCTCATGATGGTGGTGACATCGCCCGTGAGCTTGCTGGCGCCGCCGCCCGGGCCACTGCCGGCGTTGATGATAACCATCTTTTCCGTCTTCGCGAGCGGGGCCGAGATCTGACCGGCAATCTGAGGCAGCGCTTCGACGATGAGCTGGATAATGGCGGCTTGATTGTATTCCTGGAACGACTCGGCCTTCTTCTTCATCGCCTCGGCGGTCGCGAGACCCTGCGCCTCGATGACGGCCGCCTCGGCGAGACCGCGAGCCTTGTTGGCGTCGGCTTCGGCGGTACCGGTGGCCTTGACGACTTCGGCCTGAGCGAAGCCCGTGGCTCTGGCCGCGGCGGCGGCGCCGGTGGCTTCGGCTTCGAGTTGGAATTTGCGCGCGGTGGCGAGGGTCTCGACCTTGTAACGCTCGGCATCGGCGGGCTTTTGGACATTCGCCTCGAGTTCGCGCTGCTTGCGGCGGATCTCCTGCTCCTGCAGCTCAATCTGCTTCTGCTTCTCGATGATGCTGACCTGCACCTCCTCGGCTTTGACGAGCTGGTTGGTCTTGAATTTCTGGAGGTCGTAGGCGAGTTCGGATTCCGCCTTTTTCTGGTTCACCGAAGCGTTGTAGCCCGCGAGGTTCATTTCGTAGTCGCGCTTGGCCTCGGCGATTTTGGAGTCGGCGGCAAACTTCGCCTCCTGGCCGGCCTGCGAAGCCTGCGCCGTGCGGATGGCGGCATCGCGGTCGGCCTCGGCCTGCGCGATCTGGGCATCGCGCTTCACCTGCGCGATGCGGGGTTTGCCCAAGGCGTCGAGGTAGCCCTGAGTGTCGCGAATATCACGAATCGTGAAGCTCACGATGGTCAGGCCCATGTTGGCCATGTCGCCGGCGGCGACTTCCTGGACCTTTGACGCGAAGGCGTCACGATTCTGGTAGATTTCCTCGACCGTCATCGTGCCAAGGATGGCGCGGAGGTGACCCTCGAGCGTTTGCATCGCGATGCTCTTGATCTCCTCGGTGCCCTTGCTGAGGAACTGCTCGGAGGCAGTGGCGATGGAGACGTCGTCGCCCTTGACCTTGATCTGCGCGACGCCGTCGACCTTCACCGGCACGCCCTTGCTCGTATAAACCTCGGGCGTCTGCACGTCGATGGTGAGCAGCTCGAGCGAGAGCACGTCGGCCTTTTCGACGACGGGGATGATAAAGGTACCGCCGCCCTTCACGACGCGGAAGCCGCGCGTAGTCACGCGGCCGTCGGCACCCGCGACGCGGTGTTGCCGGCCGGAGACGATGAGCACCTCGTTGGGGCCGACCTTCGTGTAGCGACTGGCCCACACCATGACGAAGAAAAATACGACGAGAACGACACCGACACTCGCGATAGCGATGAGGCCAAAGCCTCCGATGTTGAGCTCAGCGAGGAGAAGCGGGATATGCATTGTAGGGTTGGGTTGAAGGGAAAGTCTGAGAGACCTAGAGGGACGTCACGTAGAACTGCGTGCCGACGACCCGAACGATCTTAACGGTCGAACCGCTGGGAAAAGCCAGCCCGCCCTCCGTGCGAGCGGGCGCGGAGTAGCGCGAGCCGCCCTGCACGTAGGCGATCTCGCCCACGGCACCCGAGGGGATTGGCGTGATGACGGTGGCCGTGAGCCCGGTGACTTCGGCGACGCGGCCCTCGCTCGACCCTTGGGCCCAGCGAAAGATCAGCATGAACATCCACGCGACGAGCGTCGCGACCGCCAGCGCTCCGCCGCCTGCGAGTACACTGCTATAGTGGTGCAGCGCATCGCTTTGATTGAAGATCATGCCGAATCCGCCAAACGCCGTGACAAATGTCGCGATGGTCGTCGGCCCCACCGGTTCAAAGCCTGGCATGTCGTGCGAGCCAAAGCCCGCCTCCGCGTGCGCATGGATGTCTCCGCCGTGCGAGGCATCCACATCTACGTCGCTGCCATGCCCGACGTGGCCGAAGATCGCGCTCAACAGAGCAAAGAGTAAACCGACCCCAAAACAAATCGCGTAGATATAAAATGCCGTTTGCCGGGACGATTCATCAACTTCGTAGGTGGCCACGCCCGCCGCCGTCACGGTGACGGCGGCAGCGACGCCGGAGCTGAGTTTTTTCATGGCGTAGATTTTATAGAGCTTGGCAAAAACACCGGCTCCCGCGCCCACGGCGGCGGACTGGCCGAGCGCGCCGGTGGCGAGGGTAACGGCGAGGCCGGCGGGCGGGGCGGCGACGGCTTTGGTGGAGAGGACGAGCGCGAGAATCGCCGCCGTCGAGGTAATACCGCGCGAGGCGAGGCCCGTGCGGAGTTTATCGAGCGCACGCTCGGCGCGCATGCGGGCCGAACTCTCGCCGATGCCGAATTGCTCGCCCATCATGGCGAAGGGCTGGCCCTCGAAATAGCGCATGAGGACGGCGGAGCGGTCGTTGTCCGAGAGATCGGCCATCGCATCGTCGAGCAGCGGCCGGACTTTTTCCCAGTCGGCGTCGCTGACGGCGGGCCGTTCGATTTCTTCCATGGTGTGGGCCTCCTGTTCGCGGCGGTGGCGACGCTGCTTTTCGCGAAGCGCGGTGAGCGCGGCGAAACGCGTGCTGGTGTAGAGCCAACTCGTCAGCTCCGGTCGGTCGGTGAGCTGCGAGGCCTTGCGCGCGAGGTCGATGAAGACGGCCTGGCTCACATCCTGCGCGAGCAGGGTGTCGCCATTGACCTGGCGCAGGGCGGCGGAGTAAACGAGTCCGGCCTTTCGCTTCACCAGTTCGGTGAAGGCGGAGTCGGAGCGCTCGTTTACAAAGCGGCGCAGGAGTTCGACATCGTCGGTCATCGCAAGCTTACCGCCGCGGGCGGCGCGAATGGCACACGGCGCCGAAAAAATCGTCGGATTTTTCGCCGACGCTGCGCTGACCGGAGTGGCTGGAAAAAGCACTCATTGGCTGCGACCCAATCAAAGCATTTCCCGGGCGGGAGCGCACTTACAATGTTGCGCCGCGATTCCAACGCCCCACGCTCACTCTATATGGAATCACACGAGGTGATGAAGGAGGTTCTCAAGAAGACCAGCGCGAAGCAAATCGCCGCAGAGATGGGCTTGTCGCTTTCGCTGATCTATAAATGGGCGGAGCTCCCGGAGGACGACAGCGGGAGCGGCACGGGCAGCCCGCTCGACCGCGTGGGCCAGCTCCTCCGCACGACCAAGGACATCCGCATCGCCCAATGGGTTTGCGAACAGGCGGACGGTTTTTACATTCGCAATCCCCATAATACGACCAGCGATCAGGCCCTCATCCCGATCACCAACGACATCGTGCAAGACTTTGCCGACATGCTCGCCACGATCGCAATCTCCTCGGCCGACAGCGTGATCACCCAAGACGAGGCCAAAAAAATCCGCGCCCGCTGGGAAGATCTCAAGAGCGTGACCGAGGGCTTCGTCCGCGCCGCGGAGAGCGGGAGCTTCGGTGAACGCAAGGATGCGGACGAGAAGAAGTGAGGCGCTCGCCCGAGCGTTTGGGGTAGCGCCGGTCTCCGACCGGCGCAGTTGAGCGTTCAAATACTGAAAGTGTGGGAACCGGTCACCCTTGAGATGCGTCGACGGTCGTGAGTGCGCCGGTCGGAGACCGGCGCTACCCGGAGCCTCAGAGCAAATGCTTCAACAGAAACGCTGACTGCATCGCGGCCAGTTCCTTGAGGCCCTTCTGCGAAACAGTGAGGAGTGCCTGCAACTGCTCACCTGAGAACGTCGATTCTTCGCCGCTGCTCTGCACTTCCACGAATTGGCCGCGGCCGGTCATGACGATGTTGGCGTCGACCTCGGCGTCCTTATCCTCGACGTAGTTGAGATCGAGCAGAGGCTGGCCGCCGAAGACGCCTGCGCTTACGGCGGCGACAGAATCGGTGAGAGGGTTTTCCGAAATGCGTTTGGCATCGAGGAGCTTTTGCACCGCGAGGCGCGCGGCGACGTACGCGCCGGTGATCGAGGCCGTGCGCGTGCCGCCGTCAGCCTGGAGCACATCGCAATCGAGCCAGATCGTATTTTGGCCGAGCTTCTGGAGATCGATCACGGCGCGCAGCGAGCGGCCGATGAGGCGCTGAATCTCGATATTGCGGCCGTCGGCCTTGCCCTTGGCGATTTCGCGCGGTTTCCGCTCCAGCGTGGAGTAGGGGAGCATCGAATACTCGGCCGTGAGCCAGCCGCCGGGCACGCGCTGCTGCTTCATCCACGTCGGGACATTGGGCTCGATCGTCGCCGCACAGATCACGCGCGTGAGGCCGAACGACACCAGCACCGAGCCCGTGGCATGGGGAGCGATATTGGCCTCAAACGAAATGGGGCGAAGCTGATCGGGTTTGCGGCCGTCGATACGGGAGGCGGAAGATAGCATTCCCGCAAGCGAGGCGGGCGCACGCAGCGGTGGCAAGACGCAAGGAGGGGCGAATCCTCGCGTGGGTTAGCGAGGCGCGAATGCGATGGGCGAATGCAAAATGACGTGGGCTTCGGAGCGATTGCCGTGGCGCGTCTATGAATATGACTCCACGCGAAAGTTTTTTCGGCACATCGGGCCGCGCGGCTTGCTCTACATAAATTACGTTTTCAAAATTTTCGCATGCACGACATCAACCTCATAAAGACCATCGCTTTTGGTCTGCTCGCGGCCTTATTTTTCGGTCTCATCGCGAAACGCATCGGGCTGTCACCGATTGTCGGTTATCTCATCGCTGGCATCGCGGTCGGGCCGTACACGCCGGGCTTCGTCGGTGATGTGGCCCTCGGGAAGCAACTCGCGGAGATCGGCGTGATCTTGCTGATGTTTGGCGTCGGCCTGCATTTTCATCTGGACGATTTGATGGCGGTGAAGGGCATCGCGATTCCCGGTGCGCTCGGGCAAAGCCTCGTCGCCACGCTGTGCGGCCTCGGTCTCGCGGTCGCTGCAGGGTGGAGCATCGGCGGTGGCACAGTTCTCGGCATCGCGGCGGCGGTGGCGAGCACCGTGGTGCTGCTCCGCGTCCTGATGGACCACGGCTTAGTGGAAACCACGGAGGGGCGGGTCGCCGTCGGGTGGCTCGTCGTGGAAGATATCATCACCGTGCTCGTGCTGGTGCTCCTGCCGGCGGTCGCCGTGCAGGGTGGCGACGGCGAAAGCAGCATCTGGACGCAGGCGGGCATCGCGGTACTCAAGCTCGGCGCGCTCGGCGCCGTGATGGCCTTCGCCGGCGCGAAGTTCGTCCCCTGGCTCCTGCTACGCGTGGCGCGGTTGAAATCGCGCGAACTCTTCACGTTGACCGTGCTGGTGATTGCGATGGCGGTGGCGACGCTCGGCTACCTCGCCTTCGGCGCTTCAATGGCGCTCGGCGCATTTTTGGCGGGGATGGTGGTAGGCCAGTCAAAGGTCAGCCATCAGGCCGCCGCGGACGCGCTGCCGATGCGCGACGCCTTTGCGGTTTTGTTCTTCGTATCGGTTGGTATGCTATTCGATTTCAAGCAAGTGCTGCATGAGCCCGGCCTGATCATTGGACTGCTCGTCGTCGTGCTGGTCGTGAAGCCGATCGCCGCCCTGAGCATCGTGCTGATCGGTGGCCACTCCCTGCGGACGGGCCTCACCGTGGCCGGCGGCCTCGCGCAGATCGGCGAGTTTTCGTTCATCCTCGCGGAGTCGGCCAAGGCCCTGAAGCTCATGCCCGACGAGGGGCACGACGCGCTCGTCGCGTGTGCGATCATCTCGATCAGTGTGAACCCGTGGCTCTTCAAGAAGCTGCTCGCGCTCGAGCCGTGGTTGAAGAAAAAGCCGGCCGTGATGGCGATCATCAATCGCCGCATCGAAAAGCTCGGTAAGACGGCCAACACCGCCGATGCCAAGCGCATCGCTGCAAGCGACGTGCCGCGCACCGTCATCGTCGGCTACGGCCCGGTCGGCCGCACGGTGGCGCGCCGCGCCGAGGAATTCGGCCTCGAAGCCGTGGTGATCGACATCAATATCGACACCGTGCTCGCCCTCCAGGCCGAGGGTAAGCGCGCGCTGTATGGTGATGCCTCGCATGCCGACATTCTCCGCGAAGCCGGTGTGCCCAAGGCCGCCTATATTGTGATCTCCATTCCCGATCCCGCGGCGGCTCTAACCGTGCTCACGGCGGCGCGGGAGCTGAATCCCCGCATCAAAGTCCTCGCCCGCGCCCGCTACCTCGCCGATGGCGGGGCGCTGGAGCAGGCCGGAGCGGATGCGGTGTGTTACGATGAAGCCGAAGCCGCGACCGCGCTCGGCGTGGTGCTGCGCGCGCATTTGAAAGCGGCGGTGGTGTGATCGACCGCTGGCTCGGAGGTGGGGCGGCTTATCCTTAAGCCGCCGCCTCAGCGGTTACGAATATCCTAAGCGGCGCGTTAAGGATAACGCGCCCTACCTAAATCGCCCTGCCTCACGACCGCTCTTCGCGCTCGATCGGCTTGATCTTGGTCGTCGGCGTGGCGTTGGCCTGCTCGCTCATGAAACTGATGAGGCGGTCGTTGAAAGTCTTCGCCGGATCGTGGCCCATTTTCTTGATGGCTTGCGTGAGCGCGGCGACCTCGACGAGCCGGGCGATGTCGCGGCCGGGGCGGACGTAGAGCTCGATGTGCGGGATGCGCATGCCGAGGATCTCGTAGTAGTTTTCCTCGAGGCCGGTGCGCTCCTCGACGACCTCGGGCGTCCACTCCTTGAGCGACACGACCATGTCGATGCGCTTTTCGAGGCGCACGCACTTGATGCCAAACATCTCGCCGACATTGATAATGCCGATGCCGCGACACTCCATGTAGCCGCGATTGAGCGGACGCGACGAGGCCATCAACTCGCGCTCATCGAGGAGCTTGATGACCGTAAGATCGTCGGCGACGAGCGAATGGCCGCGCTCGATGAGCGCGAGGGCGCACTCGGATTTGCCCACGCCGGAGTCGCCGCGCAGCATCACGCCCACGCCCTTTACATCGAGGGTGGTGGCGTGCTCGGTGCCACTGGGGGCGAATTCATTGTCGATGCAGAGCGTGGCGAGATTTACGAAATTCATCGTGATCATCGGCGTGCGGAAGATCGGCAGGCGCATCTCGGTCGCGACGGCCATCATCGGGTGCGTCGGGATGTAGTTGCGCGTGAGCACGAGGCAAGGGATGCCCTTTTTCACCATCTGCTGGAAGATGAGGATCTGGTCGCGCTGCGAGAGAGTCTTGAGGTAAGTCATCTCGGCGGCGCCGAGAACCTGGATGCGGCGGTGCGCGAAATATTTGAAAAAGCCGGTGAGCGCCAAGGCCGGGCGATTGATG
The DNA here is from genome assembly GCA_965227745.1 of Opitutaceae bacterium. Classification (GTDB taxonomy): domain Bacteria; phylum Verrucomicrobiota; class Verrucomicrobiia; order Opitutales; family Opitutaceae; genus GAS368. The sequence goes on from OZ245769.1 coordinate 6,267,946, forward strand.
CTGCCCTCGTGGATCAGGCGATGCAGGCCGGAGTCGCCGGTGACCGACTCCAACTGGAGCTTCGAGCGATACGTTTCGAAGAAGTGCGCGACCGTGATGCCGTGAATGGCTTTTTGCATAGCGAGGAAAATCCGGGTTCGACTCGGAGCAAACCACGAACGACGTCGAATACGCGAAGAGATTTTTCCGAAAGTACCGGTCTCGATCACAGCTATGCCCAACCAAGCGAAGCACCGACTGAAAGCCTGGGGCTTGAGGTGAACGGCGACCTCCGGGCGGCGTCGGAGGGCGAACGCGAAAACTGCGGCGGGAGTCGGATTTTCTGAAGACGGCGCCCGGAGGGCGCCGTCCACCCTCAATCATCGCGATAAGATGACTGCCTGTCCGCGCTCAGCGCTCGAAACTATCGCCGAGGTAAAACTTTCGCGCCTGCTCGTCTTGGATGAGGAAATCGCCCGTGCCTTCGGTCAGCACCTTGCCCTTGTGAATCAGGTACGCGCGGTCGACGACGCGGAGCGTTTCACGGACATTGTGGTCGGTGACGACGATGCCGATGCCGCGGGATTTGAGTTGGAGAATGATCTTCTGCACTTCGCCGACCGAGATGGGATCGATGGCGGCAAAGGGCTCGTCCATCAGCAGAAACTTGGGCCGCGTCACGAGCGCGCGCGCGATTTCGAGGCGGCGGCGCTCACCACCGGAGAGCGTGTAGGCCTTTTGGTCGGCGACGTGCGTGAGTGACAACTCGGTGAGGTGCTCGTCGATCCTACTGGCGCGTTCGCGGCGGGGCACGCCGCAGACTTCGAGGATGGCGAGGATGTTGTCCTTTACGCTCAGCTTGCGAAAGACCGAAGCCTCCTGCGGGAGATAACCGATGCCGTGGTGCGCGCGCTGGTGCATCCGGAGTTTCGTGAGATCGGAGCCATCGAGCGCCACGCGGCCTGCGGTGGGCGGGATGAGGCCGACGATCATGTAGAACGTCGTGGTCTTGCCCGCGCCATTGGGCCCGAGGAGGCCGACGACTTCGCCGGCGCGAAAGTGCAAACTCACGCCATCGACGACCGTGCGTTGGCCAAAGGTTTTGACCAAGCCCTCGGTTTTAATCTCCGAAACGGAAGTGGCCGTGATGCTCATTTCGGCTGGGCCGGGGGCGTCGGGTTGAGGGAGGGCACGGTGATGGTGGTCGGCGCGGCGGGCTGGTCTGAGGCAGGTGACGAGGTCGCCGGTGCGATTACCGGCGTCGCGGAATCGGCCTTGGGGGTGGCCTTGCCTTTGTCCTTGCCGGGTCCGAGGTCCTTGATCGGCGGGAGCACGAAGCGCGGGGCGGTGATCGTCGCGCGCTGCTGGCCACGGTAGAAGGTGAGTTGCGGACCGCTGCCGGCGTAGGTGCCATCGACGCTCCGGACCGTGGCGGGATTACCGATAAGGGTGACTTTGTCTTCGCCGGGCAGGATCTCGGCGCGATCACAGTTGGCTTCGCGCTCCAGTTGTACGAGGTGGACGTTGCCGGTGGCGAGGAGGGACTTGAAATTTTCCTGTTTGCCGAGCGTGGCCTTGGCGTCGCCGGTGCGCTTGGCCACGACGATGAGTTCGTCACACGTAAGCTTTAAATTGGTCGCTGTGATGGTCACACGATCGCGAAAGGTGAAAATCGTCTCCGTCGCCGTGCTTACCATCTCCGCCGGGCCTGAGCTCTCGATCACCGTGGGGACGATGGGAATGGCGGCTGCCGCGGGAGTGGTGGCCGGCGCGCCCGCAGGCGCCGCGGTGTCGGCGCCGCGAAGCCAGCCGGACGAGACCAAGAGAGAAGCGAGCAGCAGGCGGCGGGTCATTTGAGGATATCGTTCAATTGGGCGGCGAAGACTACGCGGGCATTGCGCGCGAGCGAAACCTTTTTGGCGGCGTGTTCGTACACCCAGCCGTCGCCCGTGACCTCGATGTCATCGCGGATGAGGCGCACCGTTTTTTGCCCGGCGGCGCGCTGCTCCTTTGGGTAGAAACTCGCCTGGGGGCTCAGCAAAATTGTCTCGACGTGCGCGGCGGCATCGCCGGAAAAAATCGTGGCATTGAAGTCCACCACGTCGATTTGCGCCGCGCTGATCGGCCGCACCTCGGAGCCGCGCAGGGTGAGATTGCGAAAGCCTTCCTTGGGCGTGAAGAGAGGGAGCACCCAATTTTTCGCCGGCACGCCGATGACAGAGGCGGACGCGGTGGCGGGTGCTTTCGCAGCGCTGGGCGCGGAAGTCGGGGCCGTGGCCGAGCTCGGCGCTTGCGAGGCGGCTGGCGCTTGCGCCCGGCTAGTGAACGCCAACGCTCCGCCGAGCAGGGCGAGGCCGGCCGTAAGCCGAAGCGAGAGCGAAAGAGAGGCGTTCAAGCGAGAAGCGGCTAGACCCGGGCGGCCAGGATGTGTTCACAGACTTCGCGCACCGCGCCGCGACCGGCGGGGAGCTTCGGAACGTAATCGGCCACGGCGAGCACCGAGGGCATCGCCGTCGCGGGCGCGACCGCAATGCCGGCCCATTCGAGCGCCGGCGTATCGATATCGTCGTCGCCCATGTAGGCGCACTGCTCGGCGGTGAAGCCGAGGGTCGCGGCCAACTCTTGCAGCGCGGAAATCTTGTCATTGCGCCCTTGGATGACGTGCGGAATTTTCAATTCCGTCGCGCGCACCGTCGTCGCGCCCGAAGCCCGACCGCTGATCCAGGCTACGGCGACGCCAGCCTTGGTCAGCCGCACGAGCCCGAGGCCATCGAGAATCGAAAACGATTTCGATTCCGTGCCGTCGGATGAAATTTGCACCGTGCCATCGGTAAGCACGCCATCGACATCCATCGCGAAGAGACGAATCGCGGCCCAGCGCCTGGGGGCGACTTTCGATTTACGAGTTACGAGTTTCGATTTGGGCATCGGTGAAGTTCCAGTAGGAGCGGCGATTTGGGAATGATCGAGCAATCGTAATTCGTAACTCTTAAATCGTAAATCCAATCACCCCATCCACGCGGCGATGCGATCAATGATCTTATCCTTGGTCGGGCGGAACGCCTGCTCCAGCTCAGGCGCGAAGGGTACGGGGAGGTCGAGGGAGGCGATGCGCAGCGGGGCGGCTTTGAGTGCGGCGAAGTGCGATTCCGTGAGACGCGAGACCAGTTCCGCGCCGAAGCCGTGGGTGCGGCGGCCCTCGTGCAGCACGATGAGGCGGCCGGTGCGCGCGAGGGAGGCCTCGATGGCGTCGAGCTTGAGCGGCGAGAGCGCGCGGAGGTCGAAGAGATCGAAATTCACCTCGTACTCGCTCGCGAAATAATCGGCGGCCTCCTCGGCGAGGTGGACCATTTCACCGTAGGTGACCCATGTCGCAAAGTCGCCCTTACGCAATTGGCGAGGCGTCCACACCTCGCGGTAGTTCGGGTCGAAAGCGACCGGCGCGCGGCCGCGGCGATAAAGCCCCTTGTGCTCGAAGAGGACGACGGGGTTGTTGTCCTCGTAGGCAGCGAGATGGGCGTTAAAGGCGTCCTGCGGCGTGCTCGGGTAGAGGGCCTTGAGGCCGGGCATCGCGAGGAGAAACGAGTCGAGCTCCTGCGAATGGAAGGAACCGAACGTCAGGCCGCCGCCGGTGGGCAGGCGCAGCACGAGCGGCACCTGCGCGCCGGAGCGGAAGTGGTACGTCGCAGCGTTAAGCGTGATCTGCGTCGCGGCCTCGGTGACGAAATCGGAAAATTGAAATTCCTCGATGGGACGATGGCCATTGAGTGCCATGCCGACGGCCCAGCCCGTGCAACCGCTCTCGGCGAGAGGCGTATTGAACACGCGCGGGCGGCCAAACTCCGCAAGTAGCCCCTCGGTGACTTTAAATGCGCCGCCATAGACACCGATGTCCTGCCCCAGCACGACCGACTCGGGGCGCTCGGTGAGGATTTTTTTTAACGCGCGATTGATCGCCTGCGCAAAGGTTACGTTCTCGGGCTTCGCGGGTTCGGCGGTCCAAGCGATGGGCGCGGACTCCGGCGCGAAGAGATCGGCCTCCATGCCGGTGGCCTCGGGGCGCGGCGTGGCGAGGGAGATCTGCACGCAGGCCTCCAAAAACGTCGTGAGTTCGGCGTCGATGGCGTTGACGCGTTCCGCACCGAGCGTGCCGACGAGTTGCGCGTGCAGTTTGGGGAGCACATCGCGCGAGAAAAAGTCGTCGCTCTCGCCGGGCTTCAGGTAGTCGCAGGTATCGTAGGCGGCGTGGCCGCGCAGACGCAGCGTGTGGGCCTCGATGAGCATGGGCCGCGAGGTGGCGCGGACCTTGGCGAGGGCGTCGGACAGCGTGCGCGACGTGGTGGCGACGTCCGCCGTGGTGTCGAGCGAGAAGCCCTCGATGCCGTACCCCGCGGCGCGGTGCCAGAGCTCGACGTCGCCGTGAAATTGTTCGGCGACCGGGGTGGAGTAGGCGTAGCGATTATTCTCGATGATGAAAAGGATCGGCAGCGAGAGGAGCGAGGCGAGATTGAGCGTTTCGTGGATGTCGCCCGTGCTGGAGCCACCGTCGCCGAAGATCGCGATACCGACGGCGGGCCGACCGAAGCGGCGCTGCGAATCCGTCGCGCCGGCGACATTCGACAACATGGAGCCGAGATGGCTGATCATCGGCAGTGAGCGCGCCACCGGATCGCCGTGGTGGATATTGCCCTCGCGAGCCTTGGTGGGGCTGCCGGCATTGGCGAAGTACTGGTTGAGGTGGTCACAGAGGTGTCCGCTCCAGACGATGTGCCCGCCGAAGTCGCGATGGGTGAACGAAATGACGTCGTGTTCCTTTTGCGCGAGGAGGGCGAGAGGCACGGCGAGGCCTTCGTTGCCCTGGCCACCGGTGACGGTGCCGCGGATCAGGCCCTGGCGGAAGAGATCGAGGATGCGGTTGTCGGCACTACGCGCGAGTTGCATCCAAGCGTAGATGCGGAGGAGGGCGGCGGAGGGATTTTTCTCGAGCTCGTCGGCGCCGAGGGAGCGCGCGAGGAGGGCGGGAGGTGTAGGAAAAGACATGAACTTTGGGCCGCAACGTGAAGGCGCATAGCGTCGCGGGCAAGCGAGAGATTTGATTCAAAGTCCGGGCACGAAAAAGGCGGGCATCGAAATGCCCGCCTGGTCCCTCTGGTGGAGGGTTGGTTGACGCTACTGCCGGTTACTTTTTCGCGACGAGCCAGCTCTGTGCTGTGGTGATATCGGCAGAGGTGAGCTGGTGGCTCGCGGGGAGGAGCTTCACGGTGGTCTTGGCCCCGCCGGCTTCCAGCAGCGCGGCGAGGCGCGGCGGGTGGTCGAGCGGGACGATGGGATCGGCCTCACCGTTGAGGAGCAGCGCGCGCTTCCCCGCGAGCGAGCCGGCCCGTGCCGGCTGATCGAGGACGACCATCGGGCGCAGCATGATCGCCGCGCCGAGTGACTCCGGCCGAAGCAGGAGCAACGTGGCCGCGACATTCGCACCGTTGGAGAACCCCACCGCGGTGAGGCGAGCGGGATCGAGGGCGTACTGCTTGGTGGCGACCGCGAGCCAGTCGGCGAGGGCGTTGGTGCGTCGCGTGATCTCGGCGGGATCGAAAACCCCCTCGGCGAGGCGTGCGAAGAAGCGGCGGGCACCGCCCTCGCTCACGTCGCCGCGCGGGCTGAGCAGCGCGGAGCCGGGAGAGAGGGTGTGGCCGAGACGCAGTAAGTCGCGCTCGTCGCCGCCCGTGCCGTGCAGGAGGAGGAGCGGCGGGGCGGAGGGATCGGTGCCGGGTTCGAAGATATGATGATAGGTGCTCATGGTAGTATTTAGTTAGTTGAGCTTCGGGAGCGTGGCTTCGATTTGGGCGCGGCTGGACTCGTACTGCGCGGGCAGCTTGAGGGACTCGCCGAGCGTGGCAACGGGCTCGTCCACGGCGAAGCCTGGATTGTTGGTGGCGATTTCGAACAGCACGCCCTCGGGCTCGCGGTAGTAGATCGAGTGGAAATAATTCCGATCCATCACCGGGCTCACGTGGTAGCCCTGCTCGAGGAGCGTTGTGCGGGCATGGGCTTGGGCGGCGTCATCCGGCGTCTGAAACGCGAGATGGTGCACCGTGCCTGCGCCTTGCAAGCCGCGTGGCAGCGAGGAGTCGACGAGGAGGTCGACATAGGTGCCCGGCCCGCCTGCGCCAGCGGCGGCGAAGCGGATGCGGCCCGCCTCGGCACGGGTTTGGCGGTAGCCCATCGTGCCGGTGAGCAGTGACTGCGTGCGCGCCGCATCGATCACGGCGATGGTGACGCCATGGAAGCCGCGGATGGCGTGCGACGCGGGGATCTCCGCGTGCGGCCAGATCGCGCGAGTGTCGGACTCCGCCGTCGCAACGAGTTCAAGAATGAGCCCATCGGGATCGGTGAAGGTGAGCACCTCGTCGCCGAAGCGCGCGGTCTGCGTGGGCGTGACGCCGTGCGTGAGCAGGCGCGCTTCCCAGAAGCGCAGCGAGCCGGCGGCGACGGAGAAGGCCGTGGCATAGACCTGCCCGTTACCCGGACGGCCGCGACGGATTCCGGCCCACGGGAAGAACGTGAGGATCGAGCCGGGAGTGCCGACGGAGTCGCCGTAGTAGAGGTGGTAGGTGGAGGGATCGTCGAAGTTGACGGTCTTCTTCACCAAGCGGAGACCGAGGACGCGCGTGTAGAAATCGACATTGCGCTTCGGGTCGCCCGCGATGGCGGTGACGTGATGGATGCCGGGCAGGTTGAGAGCCGAGGCAACATTGGTCGTGGTGGTGGTGGCTGTCGTGTTCGTGTTCATAAAAAGAGATGATTTGATATTGAAGTAATTAGGTTCGGAAAGTTGCTGGATGAAGAAGATCGTGGAGACGAGAAGAGCGACGAAGAGAGGGCCAACTCAGGTCGACTGAGCGGGACCCGGCCCGAGGCCGAGTTTCTTACACAGCTTGGCCAGCGTGGCCTGCTCGGCGGCGGTGAGGGCGGAAAATTCGTGGGTGAGACTGACGGCCACCTGAGGGAAAAGGGCGGAGATGAACTTGCGGCCCTTGGCCGTGAGGGCGACGCAGATGCGCCGGCGATCCTGGGCATCGCGTTCGCGGACGACGAGGCCGTCGCGCTCGAGGTTATCGACGACGAGAGTGAGGTTGCCGCCACTCTTGAGGAGCTTGGTGGCGAGCTCGGTTTGAAAGAGCGGACCCCGGTGCAGCAAGGCCTCGAGTGCTGCGAACTGGGTGATCGTCATCCCCTCCGGCAACACGCGGTGGGCTCGCTGCGTGACCGACTCCGAGGCCCGCATGAGCTTGATGTAGGCGGCGAGCGCAAGCGCCGAAGCGGGGGAGAGAGTGGTGGTTTGGGCGTTCATGACGAGCGGTGATGGAATGATTCGATATCAAAGTAATTATTGCTTCGATGTCAAATGATTTGTGGTGAGGTCAGGGTGGGTCATGCGTAAGTGGCCTTTGGAGTGGGTGCTTACCCCATTGGAGAAACTTTTTGAACAGCTACACTACTGTTTCGGTTCTCTCATGTCTTCCCCCAGCCTCACCTTACCCTTCGAGCCAGCCTTGGACGAGTTGACCCAGATGCAATTACGAGTCGCCCGTCGGGCGGACGAAATCGCGACTCAAAGTGACCGGGCCACGCCGCTCAATATCCATTGCTGGCTTCTCGCCGAGGCCGAGCTTTGGCGCATGATCGATTCGATGGAGAAATTTCACCCCGAAGCGGTGCCGTTTCGGCGGGCTTCGTGAGGGGGCGCGAGGCAGGGCGGCTTAGGCTTAAGCCGCCGCCTCAATGCGTGCGAGTTTCCTGAACAGCGCGTTGAGGTTAACGCGCCCTACCTTCAAACCGGATCGATCTTGGCGATGCGCGCGATGTGGCGGCCGCCTTCGAATTCCGTGGCGAGCCACACTTTGACGATATGCAGGGCCTCGGCCTCAGTCACAGTACGCTGGCCGATGGAGAGGCAGTTGCCGTCGTTGTGGGAGCGATTCCAGATGGCGAGTTGCTCATTCCAGCAGAGGCCGCAGCGGACGCCCCGGACGCGGTTGGCGACGATGGCCTCGCCGTTGCCGGAGCCGCCGAGCACGATACCGCGCTGGTACTCCCCGCGGGCGACGGCCTCGGCGGTGGGGCGGATAAAGTCAGGGTAGTCGCAGCTCGCGTCGGAGTAGGTGCCGAAATCGCGCACCGTGTGCCCCTCCGCGAGGAGCATGGCCTTGATGGCTTCCTTATAGGAAAAGCCGGCGTGATCGGAACCGATGGCGATGGAGAAGAGCTGGGGCATGGTGCGCGGATTCGTGAAACAGTGGCGGTGTGAGGGGGTCCATATTCAAGGCGGCTCCTCCGCCAGCAAACCAAAAACCTGCCATGAAAACCTTCTTCTCCATCGCCGCGGCCAGCGTGCTGCTCCTGGCAGCCGGCTGCTCCACCGTCTCTTCCCGCATCGCCAAAAACGAAGCGGACTTTGCCCAATGGCCTGCCGCGGTGCAGGAAAAAGTGCGCGCCGGGCAGGTGGAGGTGGGCTTCACGCAACAGCAGACGCAGGTCGCGCTGGGCGCGCCCTCGCGGACGTTTACACGGACCACAGCCGACGGCACGACGGAGGTCTGGGTGTTTCCGGACGATCGTCCGCGCTTCAGCTTCGGGGTCGGCGTGGGCTCCTCACGAGGTGGGACCGGCGTCGGCCTCGGCATGGGCGTGAGTGATCGCGACTGGCGCGACGGCGAGAAGATGCGGGTGGTCTTCGACCGACAGGGCCGGGTGAGCGCGATCGAGACGGCGAAGCGGTGAGGCGATTTACACCCTAGCGGTGAAGGACGGTGGGCCACAAAAAACGCAAAGAGAGCGTCCGGCAGACTAAGATCGTGCGTGCGCCTATAGGCGCATTCAGATTCTATCGGCCGGCGCGTTCTTCGTGTTTTTCGCGGCCACCCCTCACGGATATGTGCAGCGGAAGTGAGGGTGAGATTTGAAGCGGACTACGAATCGAGCGTGCGCAAAATGCCTGCCGTGTCCGTGAGATCGCGCACGAGCGCGTCGGGCTGATGGCGGGATAATTCCTCGACCGTGTGGCCACCGGTCGCGACGGCCAGCACCTTTGCGCCGAAGGCGCGGGCGCAGGTGATGTCGTGCGCGGTATCGCCGATGATCCAGACCTGATCGGCGGTGAAATCGCAGGCCGTGTGTTCGCGGGCGCGGCGCAGCGCGTGCGGGCCGAGTTCGTTGCGAAGTTCGCTGTCGTCGCCAAAGGCGCCAAACGCGAAGTGGTCCCAGAGCCCGTGATGCGCGAGCTTGGCCAGCGCGCCGCGGCGGACATTGCCGGTGAGCAGCCCCTGCGCGAAGATCCCGGCTTCATTGGCCGCGGCGAGGATCGCGTGCACGCCGGGCAAGACGCGCGCACCGGGGTTGGCGAGTTCAACGGGCAGCACTTTGAGGTACGCATCGAGGTAGCGCGTAAAGTTGGCCTCACTTGCGGAAATCGAAAACTTGTGGAATATTTGTCTTAGGATCCACCGGTCAGTGCGACCGGCGAAGTCGATGTCATCGAGCGAGCCTTCGAGATTGAAGATCTCGCGCAACGCGACCGTCAAGGCCCGCGCGCCCGCGCCGCCGGAGACGATCAGCGTGCCGTCGATATCCCAGAGCAGGATCGTCCGCTTCGATGAAACATTTCGCATGGCGCACGAGTCTCAAAACAACGACAGCAGACTCAATCTACAATCAGGAGAAACATTATTTATGAAAACCAAACTGAGCATCAGGCTTCTCCTACCCCTGGCCGCGGCATTGTCCGCGTTTGCGTTCACCGGCTGCTCGACGCCGGCGACGCGCATCAAGCAAGCTCCGGAGGTCTTCGCGAGCTACTCCCCGCAGCAGCAAGACCTCATCAAGCAAGGCAAAATCGCCATCGGCTTCGACATGGAGGCCGTGCGGCTCGCGCTGGGCGATCCCGACCGCATCCGGAGCCGCACGACGAGTGACGGCACCAGCGACGTCTGGAGCTACGTGACCTATGAGACCACCGAGGGCTATCCGCTGTATCGCGGGTGGTATCACCGGTACTACCGGTGGAACGATCCGATCTACCCGTGGTACATGGGCTACGAATCGCGGCGGCCCCACGAGCACTTCCGCGTCGGCTTCGACCGCTCAGGCAAGGTCAATCTGATCGAGCAAGAGGCCGAGTAAAAATAGAGTCATTTGCATCCGGCACCGGGAGTTAGGGGATTTTCCGCCCCGGTGCCGCTTGCTTTGCCGAGAGGTGGCTGTTTGCCTTCGGCGTATGGCGGAATGGTTTAACGACAATACTGACTATCTGAGTTATACGCTCGTTGTCTTAGTCGTATTTGCCGGACTGGAATTTTGGTTAAGGCGCCGCGCGATTCGCGGGCGCTTGCCGCGTTGGGTCTGGCCGGGCGTGGCGGCATTGCTGGGCGGCGGCTGGTTTTTGGTCGACGCGGCGGGTGATGCGGAGCACGTGCGGATTCAGAGTTTTCTGCAAGGTGTCGCGCCCACGTACGCGCAAGAGATCGAGCGGATGGGGCATGCTCGGATCACGCTGCAGACGCCCGCCGATGATCCGACGTACCTCACGATGATCGAGGCGCTGCTGCGGTGGAAAAAGGTCAACCCCACCGTGGCGGATATCTACACCTTTCGCCGCATCGACGGCGTGGTGCGCCTGATGGTCGATGCGGAGACGGACTATAACCATGACGGAAAATTCGAAGGCGAGCGCGAGCGGCGCGTGCCCATCGGGCGCGAATATAAATTTGCCGACGTCGCGATGGTGGAGGCCTTGAAGGGCCGTCCGACTTTTTCACCTGAGCCGGTGCGCGACGACTGGGGCGTGTGGGTGAGTGCGCAGGTGCCGCTGCACGATGCGAATGGTAATGTCGAAGGCGCGCTCGGAGTCGATTACCCGGCGGACGCCTGGGTCGCGGCCATTGCGCTGGGGCGGCAGCGCATGGAATGGTTTCTCGCGATTCCAGTGCTGATTCTAGGTTTTGGCGCGGCCGTGACCGGCGTGATGCGGGCGGAGTTGGCCGCGCGACAAGTGGTGGAGCGACGTTTGTCGGAGAGCGAAGCGCGGCTGCGGACCGCGATCGATAATCTCCCCTGCGATTTTTGGCTGATGGATCAATCGCTGCGCTACACTGTGCTTAATGCGGCGTCACGCGAGCATTGGGGTGACAATACCGGGCGCAGCCTCGACGACCTCCAGGTGGCTCAGACCACGCGCTCTGAGTGGGCGGACGTCAATCGTCGCGCCTTTGCCGGCGAGGTGGTGCGCCACGAGGTGGCGTATGAGCTGCGCGGGCGCCTGCATCACTATCTCAGCATCGTCGCCCCGGTCCGCGTGGATGGAAAAATCAACGCCATTCTCGGGGTAAACTTCGATATTACCGATCGCGTCGAGGCCGAGGCGGCGCTCCGTAAATCGGAAGAAAAGCTCGCCCTCCACGTCCGCCAGACGCCGCTGGCCGTGATCGAATGGAACCTCGCGTTTTGCGTGACCGGGTGGAATCCCGCAGCGGAGCGCATCTTTGGCTACACGGCGGCGGAAGCGATGGGCCGGCATGCTGTGGGCTTGCTCGTGGGCGAACGCTCGCGCGCGCAGATCGAGCGGATCTGGGCGGCGCTCCTGACGCACAAAGGTGGCACGCGCAGCACCAATGAAAACATCACGAAAGATGGTCGCACCATCCACTGCGAATGGTACAATGCCCCGCTCGTCGACGCCTCGGGCGCAGTCATCGCTGTCGCCTCCAGCGTGCAGGATGTCACGGATCGCGATGCGCTCGAGAAACAACTTCGCCGCGCACAAAAGATGGAATCCATCGGCCAACTCGCCGGGGGTGTCGCGCATGAGTTCAACAACCTCCTCACGCCCATGCTCGTGCAGGTGGACCTGCTCGCGTTTCACTACGCCCACGACGAGCGCATGATCGCGATGCTGCGACCGGTGCAGGATGCGATCCAGCAAGCCGCGCAACTCAACCAGCGAATCCTCGCGGTGGGCCGGCGCGCCGCGGAGCAACGCGAACTGCAACCGCTCGCGCCGCTGGTGGAGAATGCCCTCGCGCTGCTCCGCCCGTCGCTCGACCGCCGCATCGAACTGACGGTTTCTCTCCAGCCCGGCCTCGGTCCGCTTCTCCTCGAGCGCGCCAACATCATGCAGATCGTGATGAACCTCGTGCTCAACGCGCGCGATACCCTGCTGGAAAAGCTCCAGCGCGGTGCGCCACCCGGCTGGGTACCGCGTCTCACCCTCACAACGTGCGCGGCCAATTCCGCCAACCGCCGCGATGATGCCTCTGCCGCGCCCTTTGCGGTGCCGTGCCAGAAGCTCACGGTGACGGACAATGGGATGGGCATCCCCGCCGAGTTACGGTCGCGGGTCTTTGAGCCGTTTTTCACGACCAAGGAGCCCGGCCACGGCACCGGCTTGGGCCTCGCGGTGGTGTGGAATGTGGTGCACGGCCTCGGTGGCTGGATCGAGTTCGACACGCCGCCGAGTGGCGAGGGCACGGAGTTCAGTGTGTACCTTCCTTTCCCGGAGACCCCCTCGGCGCTGGTGAACGAGGGGCCGGCTAAGCCCGTGCTGCCGGAGTTCAAACTCGGGCGCAAATCCGCGAAGCCGCTCCGGATTCTCCTCGCGGAGGATAATCCGCTCGTGACCGAAACCTTCACCGCCCTCCTCGGCGCGGCTGGCCACACGGTGACAGCGACGCAGGACGGCGCGGAGGCGTGGGAGTTGGTGCAGCGGCGCGGCGCGGGACAGTTCGACCTCATCCTCGCCGATTATAATATGCCGCGCCTTAACGGGGCCGAGCTTCTGCAGCGATTGAGAGAGTCGCAGTATGCGGGCCGCGTCGTGATCGTCAGTGGCTACCTGTCGGCGGAGAAATTGGATGAGCTGATTCGGCTGGGTGCGGCGGCAGTCATGCGGAAGCCCTTTACACCCTCGAAACTCCTCGCGGCCATCGATGGAAATTTAGGTAACGGCGAAACCGGGACGGTGGTTTAATCTGACCGGCGGGAGCCTACTGGGAGGCGATGGTACGCGATGAGGTGCGGCAGGTGATAGCCCATCGCCTGCCAGCAGGGTCCTATCTTTACTACAGTTGCGTGAAGCGCAGGTGAATCGAGAGCGTCGAGATCGAGGTGCCGTAGAACCCGCCTTGGATGGGATTCACGCTCTCAGGCACGGACGAGTGCGCCACCGGGATGTAGGCATCATTGCAGAACTTGTCCCGCGTGGGATCGAGGCCGCGCCAGCCGGCGCCGGGCAGGTAGACTTCGACCCACGCATGCGTGGTCGGGGGCAGGGGATCGAGGGCGTCGGGCGAAGGGGGCTCGTGCAGGTAGCCGCTCACGAAGCGCGCAGCGATACCCTGCCAGCGGCAGAGGGCCATGAGGAGCACGGCGTAGTCGCGGCAGGAGCCACGGCGCAGAGCGAGGGTCTCACTCGGAGTCTGGATACCGGGCTCGTCGCGCCGCGTGTAGGAAAGGTGAACGTGTACGGCGTGGTTCAGCCCAATGAGATACTGCACCGTATCTGCCGGCGGCAGGGGATAATGCTGAGCGAGCCACGCCTGCAGTTCGGCCGTATCGGTGCCGGGCATCCACGTGAGGGCGGGGACGAGGACCTGGCGCTCCGTCTCGTCATAGGAAAATGGATACGTGATAGCCGACGACTTTAGCAGAAAATCGAACGGATTTACATCGAGCGTCTCGATCATGAACTCAGAACGAAACTCCAAATGCGTGGTGGGCGCGTCGGCGGGAAACTGGGCCCAGTCGAGCGTGTTGCCCTCGGCGTCGGCGGTGATGAGCCGGCGCGGCTCCGGGGTGATCGTCAGGCTGAATTCGTGCAGCTTTTGCCGGGCGGATTCGCGCGGACGGAGGTAGAGCGCATGCGGCGCAAAAGTGACCGGCTGGTCGTAGTCGTAACAGGTGGTATGGGCGACGCGGAGAAACATGGCGGGCGCGGTGGTGAGCCCGGCGCGCGGCTCAGGCCACCACCAAATCGTGCCGCGCCTCGCGTACGCTGACGGTCACGCGAAGGGCGCGGGTGGGGGCGCCGCGGTAGGTGCCATTCACGGGACGAATATCGGCGTAGTCGCGACCCACGGCGAGTTTCACATAGCGGTCGTCGGCCACACGGTCGTGCGTGGGATCGTAGGCGGCCCAGCCGTAGCCGGGGATGTGCGCCTCGATCCAAGCGTGCGAGGCCTCGTTTTCACCCTGACGACGCGTGGTGTTGAAGAAATAGCCGCTCACGTAACGCGCCGGAATGCCGAGACTGCGGCAGAGGCCGAGGTGCACGTGCGCGAAATCCTGACAGACGCCCATGCGGAGCTTCAGCGCATCGCAGGAGCGGGTGTTGACGCCCGTGGTCTTGGGGCGGTACGCGAAGGTGCGGTAGATATGGCCACCGAGGCGACGCACGTCGTTCCAGATGTCCCCGCGACCTTCGGCGAGCGCGTCCTGGGCTTCACGCCACGTCTCGACGTCGAGCGGCACGTAGTGCGAAGCGGTGTAAAACTCGGCGAGCATCTCGCGGTCGCTGGAGCCTTCCAGCTCTTCGGCCGTGACGGAAGGGACGGGGGCGCGGTCGGCGAGCGGGACGGTTTCGACGGTCGAGACGGCTTCAATGACCAAGCGGCGGTGATTCGGCGAGATATCGAAGTAGTGGACGGTGTTGCCGTAGAAATCTTGGTAGTCGCGAGTCTCGGCATTGGGCGCGATGTTCAGCTTAAACTCCGTGCAGCGCTGCGTGGCGTCGGTGAGCGGGCACAGCCGAATCTCGTTGAAGCTGTCGTGGGCTTCGCCGGCGTAGTTGAACGTGTTGCGGTGAACGATGCGGAGATGCATGAACGCGGAGCAGTTGGATAATAATCGCCGTAACTTTGCCGTAACACGGCCGGCTTTGGCGAGGGATTATTGCTGCTGTTGTTGCTGCTGCTGAATGTCCGCCGACGACTCCGCCGGGTAAAACATCGTCGTCTCCACGACTTCGGCCCCGATGGTATCGAGGGTCGTCTGCACCTCCATGAGGAACTCATGAAGGCCATGCTCCTGCAGCACATCGGTGATCGTAAGGGACTGCAGATCGGCGAGCAACCGGCGCGAGGCGCGGCCGGCGGCTGTGCGCGGACGGGCGCCGCTTTCGCCGAGGATGCGGCGGAGAAATTCATCCACCTGCGCCACGCAGAAATGCAGCGAGCGCGGAAAGGAGTCGGAGAAGATGAGGAACTCGGCGACCTTCCACGGCAGGATTTCGCTGACGTAGAAGCGACGGTAGGCCTCGAGGGCGCTGCCGGAGCGCAAGACGGCCTGCCACTGGGCCGTATCGACGGCGCCACCGACGTCAGTCGCGCTCGGCAGGAGGATGTGATACTTCACATCGAGGATGCGCGTGGTCTTGTCGGCGCGCTCGATGAACTTGCCAAACTCGATAAACTCCCAGCCCTCGCTGCGGGAGTACGTCGCAGCCGTGAGGCCCTGGAAGAGGTGGGCGCTGCGCTTGACGCTGTTGAAGAACTCGCCGGCGCCGCCGCTGGCCCAGAGTTCTTTGGAACTGCGATCACAGAGGTAGAGGTAGAGCTCGTTGATCGTCTCCCACATCTCGGCGGAGATTTGGTCGCGGATCATGCGGGCGTTTTCGCGCGCGACGTTCACGCAGGAGCGGATCGAGTTCGGGTTGCGCACATCGAACGCGAAAAACTCCGTCACGCTGCGGCTATCGGCGTTCTCGTAATATTTATCGAACAACTCCTCATCGCCGGAGCTGAACAGGATGGAGCCCCAATGCTCCTGAATCGTCGAATCGGTGAAGCCCTGAAAATCGAGCAGGAGCTGGAGATTCACGTCGAGCAGGCGCGCGAGATTTTCGGCGCGCTCGATGTAGCGGCTCATCCAATAGAGCGAGTGCGCGACGCGCGACAGCATCACGGTAGCCTGCGGGCGCGAAGGAGGGGCGGCTTTGGCGGGAGGCACGGGGAGATTTTCGATTTAAGATTTTAGATTTACGATTTCCGAAGAGGCGCAGCGCGCCAGGAGGAAATCGTTGGGCGTTTTATCACGGATTACGCGTCGCCTTGGAGGACCCAGGTGTCTTTCGAGCCGCCGCCCTGCGAGGAGTTGACGACGAGCGAGCCCTTGCGGAGGGCGACGCGGGTCAGGCCGCCGGGGGTGACGGTGATCTTTTCGCCGTAGAGGATGTAGGGGCGGAGATCGATGTGGCGGCCCTCGAGCTTGCCGTCGCACCAGGTGGGCGAGCGGGAGAGATTGATCGGGTCCTGGCCGATGTAGTTGCGCGGGTTGGCGGCGACCGCATCGCGGAATTTGGCGCACTCTTCCTTGGTCGCGGCGGGGCCGATGAGCATGCCGTAGCCGCCGGCTTCGTTGGCGGCTTTGACGACGAGCTTCTCGATGTTCTCGAGAATGTATTTCCGGTCGAGCGGCTCGGAGGCGAGGTAGGTATTGACGTTCGGGAGGATGGGGTCCTCGCCGAGGTAGTACTTAATAAGCTTCGGGACGTAGGCGTAGATTACCTTATCGTCGGCGATGCCGGTGCCGATGGAATTGGCGAGGGCGACGTTGCCCGCGCGGTAGGCGTTCACCAAGCCGGGCACGCCCAGCATGGAGTCGGGCCGGAAGACCAGCGGATCCAGAAAATCGTCGTCGATGCGGCGGTAGATCACGTCGACGGGCTCGAGGCCGGCGGTCGTGCGCATGAAGACATGCGAGTCGCGCACCACGAGATCGCGGCCCTCGACGATCGGGATGCCCATCTGGCGGGCGAGGAAGCTGTGCTCGAAGTACGCGCTATTGTAGACGCCGGGCGTGAGGAGGACGACGTTGGGCTTGGTGCTGCGGTTGGGTGCGATGTGGAGCAGGGCCTTGAGCAGTTCGTTCGAGTAACCCTCGACCGGGCGGACGCCGTAGCTCTGGAAAAGATTGGGAAACGCGCGGCGCATGGCGGCGCGGTTTTCGATCATGTAGCTGGCGCCGGAGGGGCAGCGGAGGTTGTCCTCAAGGACGAGGTAATTGCCCGAGCCATCACGGATGAGATCGGTGCCGCAGATGTGCACGTAGATGCCGCGGGGCACGGTGCAATTCATGAACTCACGGCGGAAATGCTTCGCGCCCAGGACGAGGGCGGGAGGGAGGATTTTGTCCTTCAGGCACTTTTGTCCGTGATAGACGTCGTCGAGAAAAAGGTTGAGCGCGGTGATGCGCTGGACGAGGCCGGCCTCGATCTTGAGCCATTCCTGATTGGGGATTACGCGCGGGATGAGATCGAAGGGGAAAATGCGCTCGGTGCCGGCGTTGTCGTGGTAGACGGTAAACGTCACCCCGCGTCTCAGAAACGCCAGATCGACAGCCGCACGGCGCTGGTCGAACTCCGGAATCGGCAGCGTGCCGAGACGGGTGGCAAGACGTTGGTAATGCGGGCGCACGTCGCTGTTGGACGCGTACATTTCATCGAAGAAATTGCCCGGTTCGTAGGTGGTGCTGAGAATCGACACGAGGGTTTTTATTACTGGCGCTGCGAAAATAGCAGGTCCCTTGCCAGAAGCGTGCAGGGCAAGGGCGGGGCGTCAACGGCAGGTTGACCCTCGCCCGCCCATAAAGCGAGCCGGGCCGGAAAGTTAGGCGCCTAAAGTATTACTTTCGCCGTGCGGTAAACACGGTGCCGACGAGGATCAGGGCCGCGCCGACGAGTTCCGATAACGTAAAATGCTCGTGGAAAAAAGCCGCCCCGCCCACGGCCACGCCCAAGGGGACGAGCATTTGCAATAACGAGCCCTCGGCGACCGGAAGATCACGGAAGGCACGCGTCATCGTAATTTGACCCGCCGCCGCGCAAACGCCCGCCGTGATCATCACCGCCCACGCTGTACCCGAGACGGGCTCGGGGTGAAACAGGGCGGGTCCCAGGCAGAGCAGCAGGCCGTAAACACACTGGGCGGCGAAGATCGTCGAGGTGTGCTCCGTGGCGTGGAGCTGGCGGATGGTGACGACGATGTAGGCCGACCCAAAAGCAACGACGACCGCGACGAGATCGTAGAAATCGGCGTGGACGCCGCTGCCGAGGACATTGGTCAGCAGGGCCAGACCGGCCAGCGCAGCAGCCCCGCCGATGGCCAGCGCGAAGCGAAAGCGCTCGCCAATCATCACGACCGCCATGAGCGCGCCGAGAATGACATAGGTGTTGTTGATAAACGTCGCCCGCCCCGCGCCGAGGTGGATGACCGTAAGATAGTACCCGTAGACCCCGAGGCTACCCACGATGCCGCGACCGATGAGCTTCGAGTTTTTAAAAAGATGCGAGGGCTCGAACTCCCGCCGGTAAAGCGCTACGACCAAGCCCAGACCGACCACAAAGCGCACCGACGAGATCAGCCAGACATTAACCGACTGCACCTGCCCAAGCGCGCGGATGAGGAGGATATTGGCCGTAAACGCCAACGCCGAGAACAGCATGAGCCCGAGCCCGCGCGCGTGGTGCGGGTTCTCCGTCGCAAAGGTGCTGATGGGCTCGGGCTTCATGCGTGGGCCCGCCAACCGTGAAGGAAATTGTGATGACGGGCAGCAAATTCGCGGGTGGGGCGGCGCAGTCGCGGATGAAATCGGAATGGCACTGCGGCGTGTGCTTCGAGCTGTTCTTTCAACCGGCAGTCATTCAACTCTGTTGCGTGGCGGCGATCTCGGCCTGACGACCTTTAACGATGTTTGTCTTAACCCGCACGACTGGAGCGTCTCGCCTGCTCGCTGCGCATTGCGTGCCTAAACGACCTTATCTTTCCGATGCCCGCGCATAAACTCCGTCCGAAATTCCATGAGAGGCGGCCCCGGCCCCGCTTCGAAATAGTTGTCTTCGCTTCGTGCGCCCTTAAATGATCTGCTCTCACTTAGTGAGCGCATTCGGCTATGGCCTTTCTTGTTTCCCTAAATGGACCCTCGCTTGCAATCATCTCGTCAAGAGTTGCGACCCGAGCCCCTGGGCTGCCCGCTAAATCACAACATGAGAAACGTCGTTTTTAGCGGAGATGTCTGTTCGGGGGAACCTAGAATCGATCAGACACGTCTCAGCTGCGCCTCGGTTGCATCGCTCCTCCATTTTCGCAGGCTGACTTTACGCCAATTTTTCGACCTGTACCCGCATTTGTCGCCGGCTGACGTTAAGAATTGCCTGAATTACTGTTCCAAGCGGCAGTGCGTCAAGGATCGGCCGATTAACTATTGCCACGGATGCGATCTTGATAAAAGGGAGGATGACTCCCCTTCCAGATTTGCGTCGAATTTCGAAGAAGCCGTGGAGATGGCTCGTAGCGGTAACGGATATACATTTCTCGGCACTGTGGGCGAATACCTGAAGAGCGAGGAAAAGCATACTTATTGGGAAATAGCAGATTGTTTAAATCGCGAACTCTTTGGGCGCACGTCGGAAGCGATCACGTAGCCGGCGCCCACCATCTCCGATTGCCCTTTAGCGTGGTAGATCCGTCGACTCAGCTTCCGTAGCCGAATAGTGCCGGGGTGTTAAAAAGGAGTCAGGTCGCAACTCTATACAAAATCTCCTTCTCTCTCTCTGAGCTGCGCGCATGCCAAGAAAGCCAGGGCGCGAAGAAGGCGGCGCTTACTTTCGCATGGATCAACCGCGTGCAACAACTGGCGCTGGGTATTTGCTGGCGACGAAAAGGAATCAGACGAATGCAGGGTAGGCAGCCTGCTCGCAGGCACTGGTGTGAGGATGGATAAGCGTGAGCAGGCTCACGGCCTACCCTCTGGCCTGATGAACGAGGCCGATCCTGTCGGGCGTAAAGCCCGACCTACAAAATGCGCTATCGTTATCCGTCTTACTTCGCCGGCGCTGCGGCGATCGTCACGGTGTCGCCCGCGCGGAGCATGCCGTTGGGATTGATGATGACGGCGCTGGAGGGGGAGAGGGCGGCGGAGGTGACTTCGATGGAGGCGCCGAGGTTGCGGCCGGGGAGGACGTCGACGAAGGCGACCTTGTTGCCTTGGACGGTGGCGAGGACGGCTTGGCCGGCGCGCATGATGAGCGTGTTAGCCGGGACGAGGAACATGCCGGTGGCGGGGGCGAGGTCGAAGTAGGCGTTGCCGGTGAGGCCGACGGGTAGGCTGAGGTCCTTGTTCTCGATCTGGAGCTCGAGGCGCATCGTGCCGGCGGCGGGGTCGAAGCTGCGGCTGGAGCGGGCAACGGTAGCCGTAAATACGCGGCCGGGGAATTCGTTGAAACGGACCTTGGCCTTGGCGTCGGAGGCGAGGCGCAGGGCGAGGTCGGGCGTGGCGTAGACGGCGAAGCGGAGCATGTCGCTCCGCACAATGTAGTAGAGCCAGCCCTCGGCGGTGGCGGCATCGCCGCGCACGCGGTCGCCGCGGTCGAAGTTGCGGGCGGCCACGACGCCGTCGAACGGCGCGCGGACGGTGGCGAAGTTCTTCTGCTCCTCGAGGCGGGCGAGATCGGCCTTGGCGACGCGCACGGCGGCGTCGCTCACGTCGGCGTTGGAGGTGCGCTGGTCGGCTTCTTCCTGGGAGATCGCGTTGGTGGAAAACAGGTGCTTCGAACGCTCGGCGAGAGCGCGGGTATTGGCGGCGCGGGCGATGGCCTGCTCGACGTTGGCCTTGGCCGATTCGACGGCGCGCTCGAGCTCGGGCACGTCGATGACGGCGAGGACGTCGCCAGCTTTCACCAGATCGCCGATGTCGAAGCGGCGTTCTTTCACGATGCCGGTGGCGCGGGTGAAGATGCGAGCCGATTCAAAGGGCTCGGTACGGCCGGGCACGGTGTAAGCCGTCGAGGAGACGGCTTGGGCCGGGGCCACGGTGCGCACCGCCGGGGCCGCGGGCGCGGCGGGTGCGGCAGCCTGCTCCGCCGCGAAGAGGGCGGGCGTGGCCAGCAAGGCGAGGAGAGCGAACGAACGGGAGCGGGACGAAGCGGTCATGAGAGGAGCGAAGAGGCGGAAGTCGAAAAAGAGAAGGCGATGAGACGATGGCGCGTGGAGCTTAAGACGTGACGCGGGCGGCGGCGGGAAGCGCGCCGGGGGCGCCGCTCGATTGGGACTGCGACTGCGTTTGAGTCGCGGTCCGCTTGGTGCGACCGCGCACGGCGGCGAAGGCGATGGGCACGAGGAAGAGCGAGGCGCAGGTGCCGAAGAGCAGGCCGCCGATGACGGCGCGGCCGAGCGGGGCGTTTTGTTCGCCGCCCTCGGCGTGACCGATGGCCATGGGAATGACGCCGAGGATCATCGCGAGCGCGGTCATGAGCACGGGGCGCAAACGCGTGGTGGCGGCCTCGATGGCGGCATCGTAGGCGCTGATACCGGCATCGAAGCGGTCGCGCGCGAAGCTGCTGACGAGCACGCTATTGGCGGTCGAGACACCGACGACCATGATGATACCCATCAGGGCAGGTACGCTGATCGGCGTGCCGGTGAGATAGAGGGAGAACAGTGCGCCGGAGATGGCGACGGGCAGGCCGGTGATGGCGACGAAGGGGAGGGCCCACGATTGGAAATTCACCACCATCACGAGAAACACGAGGACGGCAGCGAGGCCGAGGCCGCCGATGAGTTCGCTGTAAGACGAGCGCATGAGCGAGGCTTGGCCGGTGAGATCGATGCGATTACCCGGCTTCAGGCGCGGGCGGATGTCCTTGAGGATCTTTTCGAGGTCTCCCGCGACGGCACCAAGATCGCGGCCGGAGACATTGGCGATCATCGTCATGGTCGGGAGCAGGGTGGTGCGCGAGACGCTGGCGGGAGCGCGCTTTTCCACGACGGTGGTAAAGGCGCGCAACGGCACACCGGGACCCGTGCCACTGGACGGACGCACGGTGAGATTCAGCAATTGCTCGATAGAATTGAGCGAGGAGGGCGGGGCGATCACCTGCACATCGTACGATGTGCCGACGGCGGGGTCGGCCCAGACATTGGCGGCGACAGTGCCGCCGCTGCCGAGGGCGGCGAGGATGGCGGTGGCGGCGTCCTGTTGATTGATGCCGAAGGTGGCGGCGCGCACGCGGTCGACGCGGACGGCGTAGCCGGGCTGGTCGAGCACCTCGCGCAGGCCGACATCGACGGCGCCGGGAACGGTTTTGAAACGGTCGCGCAGCTCGCGGGCGAGGAGGAGATTGCCCGGCACATCACGGCCGACGAAGCGCACTTCAAAGGTGGTCGGTGCGCCGGAGGAGAGTGTCTGGCTCGTGGCGTCGGCTGGGCGGAAGAAGGACTGCACGGTCGGGAATTTGGCCGCGATCATCTCGCGAATCTTCTGCTCGTAGCTGGCACTTGGGCCGTGTTCACCTTGCAACTGAATCAGGATTTCGCCGTCGGCGGACGTGATGGACGTGGTCTCGACCCACGCTTGGTTGACCGAAGCCGGCGCGCCGATGTTCTCGACGACGAACTGCAGGTCCTTGGCGGGAATGATGGCGCGAATTTCACGCTGGATGTCGGCCATGACGGCGGCGGTATCATCGATGCGGATACCACTGGGGATGCGGACGAAGAGTCGGATCAAGCCGGCATCCGTCTTCGGGAAGAATTCGCGACCGCCACGCCAGACGGCGAAGACGCCGAGGCAAACCGCGACAAAGACCGGGATCAGGACGAGGGATTTCCGCTGCAGGAGGCTGCGGAGGATCTTGGTCTGGCGATTCACCAGGCCATCGAGGAAGTGCTCGACCTTGTGGTGAATCAGCGCGAAACCGCGCGGAGGTTTGCCGGCGGCTTTCAGCTCGGCGTTGCGCTCGGAGGGTAAAATGATCGACGCCAGCGTGGGCACGAGCGTGCGGGCAAGGAGGTAGCTCGCGATCATCGCGAAGACCACGGCGAGGGCCAGCGGGCGAAACACATCGGCGGCGGTGCCGGTGAGGAGGAAAATCGGCAGGAAGACGATACAGATGGAGAGCGTCGAAACGAACTCAGGGAAGGCGACTTCGGCCGCGCCGTCGATGATCGCTTGGCGCACATCCTTGCCCATGGCGATCTGGCGCTTGGTATTTTCGATTTCGACGAGCGCATTGTCGACGAGGATACCGATGGCGAGCGAGAGGCCGCCGAGCGTCATGAGGTTGAACGTCGCGCCGATGAGATAGAGGCCGACGATGGAGCACAGGAGGGCGAGCGGGATCGAGGTGAGTACGATGCCGGTGGACCGCCACGAGCCGAGGAAGAGGAGGACGACGCAGGCCACCAGGCCGCCGACGAGGAGGATCTCGTGGCGCACGCCGGTGACGGCAGCGCGAACGAAGACGGATTGATCGAAGATCGGCTCGACGCTCACGCCCGGAGGCGCGGCCTGGCGAATCTCCGGCAGGCGCTCGCGGATGCCATCGATGATGTCGACGGTGGAGGCGTTGCCGAGCTTGAGAATGGCGACCATGACGGCGTTCTGACCGTCGAGGCGGGCGATGTTGGTCGAGACCGCTTCACCGTCGCGGACATTGGCGACGTCGCGGAGGAGAATGGTGTTGCCGTTGGAGGAGCGGAGCGGAAGATCGAGAAAGGCCTGGATGTTTTCCGGGCTCGCATTGACCTCGATGGGCAACTCACGCGCGCCTTCGCGAATCGTACCGGCGGGCAGCGTGAGGTTCTGGCGCGACACGGCGTTGCTCACTTCGGCGGAGGAAATGCCGAAGGCATTCAGCGCGTCGGGATTGAGATCCACCATGATCTGGCGCGCGGCACCGCCGTAGGGGAGCGAGATGCGCATGCCGGGGATACTCTGAAGCTGCGCGCGGAGATTAAAGCGGGCGTAGTCGAAGAGTTGGCCGCTGCTCATCGTATCCGAGGAGATCACGAGCTGCACGATCGCCACACTCGACGGGCTGGTGCGGACGATGAGCGGCGGGGTGGTGCCGGCGGGCATGCGGCGCAAAATCGCCTGCGACACCGAGGTCGCCTGCGCGACGGCGGTCGCCATATTGGCGTAGGGCTGGAAGCGCAGCTTGACGAGCGCGACGCCATTGGAGGTTTCGGAACGGACCTCGGCGAGATCGTCGACATTGTTCATGACGCCCGTCTCGGAAAACGACGTGATCTTCGCGGCCATTTCTGTGGCGTTGAGGCCAGCGTAGTTCCAGACCAGCATCATCTCCGGGGCGTCGACCTTCGGCAGAATGTCGGTCGACATGCGCTTACCGCTAAGGATGCCGAAGAGCAGAATGAGGATCGCGAAGACGGCGATGGTGTATTTGTAGCGAAGAGCGAAAAGGACGATCCACATGGCGGCAGGAAGTGACGGAAGGAAACTAAGAGCAGGTTAATTACCAACTAGCCGCGCTAAAAAACGCATAATTGCCACTGATTATTTCCCTGCTCACTTGCCACGAGTAGACGTACTGGAGCCCTGAGAGATGCGAAAGGAAATCCAATCGGAACAAGGTCTTAGGTGAACAACCTCAGGCGGAGCGGTGAAGTCACCGCGAAGCAACTAGAGATTAACATAGGAGTGACGAAAGGGGGCCAACGAGAGCGGAACGGGCGGAAGAGCGTTGATCTTGCCCCGAGATCGAGTCTTTGGCCAAGCTGTTTGGACGTGGGAAACTTCTACACGAACTTCACCATCGTCGGGGCCGATAGCGAAGAAGCCCTGGGGGCGGTCAAAGCTCTGCGTCGCAGGGCGTATGTGATATCGTCGAAATTGGGGGCGACTGTGATCTACGACCAAGAGTGCGACGAACAGAACGTCCATGAAATCGTCACGCTAGGCGGCCAACTCGCGGAGGAATTTGGCGCGCCGGTGATCGGGGTGCTCAACCATGACGACGATCATTTGTTAATCTGGGTTTTCCGACCCGGAAGGGATGTCGTGGCGTACGGGTCGTGGATCGATGCGCCGGGCTTCGCGTGGACGCTTTCGCGGGCCAAAGGCGGTGTGCTCGCGTATCCGCTGATTGTTGGCGTGCTGGGCTGGCCGATTGTGGTGTTTCAATTTCTCCGGCACAAAGCCCTCGTGGCCTTGCTTTCGCTGCCCCCGTGCGCGGTGGGCTTTGGATACACGTATTTAAGCCGAGGGGAGATTCCACCAGGCTGTAGCGTTGAGGACGTGAAGAGAAACTGAGTACGCGGGCATTTTAAGCGCGCAGGTCGAGGGCGGTTTCCGAGCACTGTCTTCAGGAGGTCGGACTGCCGTTGCGATTTTCCTCATTCGCCCTCCCGACGGCGCCACGGAGGTCGCCGTCCACCTCGGACTGAGCGGGACGTAAAAAAGGCACGCCGTTTTTCGGGCGTGCCTCGGGGCGACTCGCTGATGCCTGCAGCTACCGGACTTGGACTCGGGTACTCTCGCTGGCGCTCGCGACCACAAAAAAGGGGCGCTTCGGAAAGCGCCCCTTCGGTTGGCTCATTAAATCGCGTGGAGGGCGCTCTTGCTGACGGCGAGGGCGGCTTCCTTGATGGCTTCGCTCATCGTCGGGTGGGCGTGGATCGTGCGCGCGAGGTCTTCGGCGCTGCCGCCGTATTCCATGTGCGTGACGATTTCGCTGATGAGCTCGCCGGCGCCCTTGCCGAGGATTTGCGCGCCGAGGATTTTGTCGGTCTTCGCATCGGCGATGATCTTGACGTAACCGTCGGTGGCATCGGCGGCGATGGCACGGCCATTGGCGGCGAAGTTGAACTTGCCGACATTGATTGCGATGCCCGCGGCTTTCGCAGCGTCTTCGCCTAGGCCGACGCTCGCGACCTCGGGGTCGGTGTAGACGATGCCGGGAACGAGATCCCAATTCACATGGCCCGCCTTGCCGGCGATCCACTCGGCGACGGCGACGCCGTCTTCCTCGGCCTTGTGCGCGAGCATGGGGCCGGCGACGACATCACCGATGGCCCAGATGCCCGCGACATTGGTGCGGAGGTGGCCGTCGACCTTGACGCGCTTCTTCTCGTCGAGCTGCACGCCGGCCTTGTCGAGGCCAAGCGAGTCGGTGTAAGGACGGCGGCCCACGGCGACTAGGACCTTGTCGGCGGGGAAGGAGAGCTTGTCGGTACCGCGCTCAGCGGTGAGCACGCCATTGGCGTAGCCGGTGACCTTGGCGCCGACTTCGATCTTGAGGCCCTGCTTCTGGACGATGCGCGTGAAGTTGCGGATGATATCCTCGTCGTAGGTGGCGATGATCTTCGGGAGAAACTCCACGACCGTGACCTCGCTGCCGAGGCGCGACCACACGGAGCCGAGCTCGACGCCGATGACGCCGCCGCCGACGACCACGAGCTTCTTCGGCACGGAGTCGAAGGCGATCGCGTGATCGGAGGAGACGATGGTCTTACCGTCGAATTTCATGAACGGCAGCTCCACAGGCGCGGAGCCGGTGGCGATGACGATGTTCTTCGCGGTGAGCTGCGTCGACTCGCTGGCGCTCGTCGCGACCGAAACCGTGTTGGCTGAGACGAACGACGCGGCGCCGGTGACGACGGTGATCTTGCGGGCCTTGGCGAGCTGGGCGACGCCGCCGACGAGCTTGGTGACGACGGCGTCCTTCTTCTTCAGAAGCGTCGCGAGGTCGAGCTCGACGGAGCCGAGCTTCACACCGTGCTCAGCCGCGTGCTGCTTCGCAAAGAAGTAATGCTCTGAGGAGTGGAGCAGGGCCTTGCTCGGGATGCAGCCGACATTGAGGCACGTGCCGCCAAGGGTGGCGCGCTTCTCGATGAGCGCGACCTTGAGGCCGAGCTGCGCCGCGCGAAAGGCGCAGACATAGCCGCCGGGGCCGGCGCCGATTACGATGAGATCGAAGGAGTCCATGAAGATGAGAGGTTAAAAAAACTTTCCTCTGTCTCTTTATCTTTCTCTTTCTCTCGGCAGTGGCCTGACGAAAGATTAAGGGAAAGAAGAAAGAGAAAGATTAGCTCAGACGCCCAGCACGAGGCGGGT
Organism: Opitutaceae bacterium; assembly: GCA_965227745.1. Lineage (GTDB taxonomy): Bacteria > Verrucomicrobiota > Verrucomicrobiia > Opitutales > Opitutaceae > GAS368. The sequence goes on from OZ245769.1 coordinate 6,294,823, forward strand.
CGGGTCTTCGATGGCCTGCTTCACCTTCACGAGGAAGGTGACGGCTTGTTTACCGTCGACGATGCGGTGGTCGTAGCTGAGGGCGATGTACATCATCGGGCGGATGACGACCTGACCGTTGACGGCGACGGGACGCTCGTTGATGGCGTGCATGCCGAGAATGGCGCTCTGCGGGGGGTTGATGATCGGCGTGGAGAGCAGCGAGCCAAAGGTGCCGCCATTGGTGATGGTGAAGACGCCGCCCTCGAGGTCGGCGAGGGTGATCTTGCCGTCGCGCGCGCGCTTGGCGGCGTCGGCGATCTTGGACTCCACCGCGGCCATGCCGAGGGTGTCGCAATCCTTGATGACCGGGACCATGAGGCCCTTTTCCGTCGAGACGGCGACGCCGATGTCGTAGTAATTGTTCTCGATGATCGAGTCGCCGTCGATCTGGGCGTTGATGCCGGGGACTTCCTTGAGGGCGTGGACGACGGCCTTCACGAAGAAGGACATGAAGCCGAGCTTGATGCCGTTCTTCTTCACGAAGTCGTCCTGATACTTGGCGCGGAGGGCCATGACGCCGGACATGTCGACCTCGTTGAAGGTGGTGAGCATGGCGGCCTCGTGCTGCGCGGAGACGAGGCGCTGCGCGATCTTCTGGCGCAGGGGCGTCATCTTCTTGCGCGTCTGGCGCTCGCCGGGCGGGCGGGCCGGGGCGGGAGCGGCAGGCTTCGGTGCAGGAGCAGCCGGAGCGGCGGCGGCAGGCGCGGCGGCTTTCGGCTCGCTGGCGCTCGCCGCTACGGGGGCGGCGGAAGCGGCGAGCATGTCGCCCTTGGTGACGCGGCCGCCCTTGCCGGTGCCGGCGACGGTGGCGGGATCGACCTTGGTCTCTTCGGCGAGACGGCGGACGGCGGGAGATTCGGAGCTTTCCTTGGCGGCGGCCGGGGCAGCGGCGGCGGGAGCGGCCGGAGCGGCACCCGCACCACCAGCCGAGTCGATCGTGGCGACGACCTGACCGATCTTCACCTCGTCACCGGCGCCCGCCTTGAGGCTGATTTTGCCGGCGGACTCGGCGGTGCCTTCGCTCGTGATCTTGTCGGTTTCCAGCTCGAAGAGCGGCTGGTCTTTTTTGACGACGTCGCCGTCTTTGACGTGCCACTTGGCGAGGATACCGGAGGCGATGGATTCACCCATCGGTGGGATTTTGACTTCGAGGAGAGGCATGGTGGGAGAGGGAGTGGGGGGACTGAGGGAGTAAGGGAGTGAGTGGTGAAGAAGTAGCGGGTAGCGAGTAGGAACGAGCTGAGACGCGAGAAGGAAAAGAGCGGCGGGAAATGAGCAGCGAGTTATCGAAATGCTCGCTACTCACTACCCGCTACTTTCAGCGCATTATTTCGTGAAGGCGTCCTGGAGGAAGTCCGCGAGTTCGAAGCGGTGCAGCGCGAGGGCGCCGACGGCGGGCGAGGCGGCGGCCTCGCGGCCGGTGTAAATCGGCTGACGGCCAAAGGCCTCGGCGAGTTGCGGAGCGATGTAGCTCCACGCGCCCATATTCTGCGGCTCTTCCTGCGCCCAGATGAGGCGCGCGCCGGAATAGTTGTCGGCGATCTTGGCGAGGGCGGTCTTATGCAGCGGGTAGAGCTGCTCGAGGCGCACGATGGCGACGTCGGTGAGCTTGTTCTTCGTGCGGTAGTCGACGAGGTCGTAGTAGACCTTGCCGGAGCAGAGGATCAGGCGCTTGGCCTTGGTCGGTGCAGTCGGATCGTCGATGATTTCCTGGAAGCTGCCGGTGGTGAACTCATCGAGCTTCGAGACGGCGGCGGGATGGCGCAGCAGGGACTTCGGCGACATGACGATGAGCGGCTTCTTCACGTCGCGCTTCACCTGGCGGCGGAGGGCGTGGAAGAAATTCGCGGGCGTCGTGATATTGGCGACCTGGATGTTGTCCTCGGCGCAGAGCTGGAGGAAACGCTCCAGACGGGCCGAGGAGTGCTCGGGGCCCTGACCCTCGTAACCGTGGGGCAGGAGGAGAACGATACCGCTGGTGCGGCCCCACTTCGATTCGCCGGCGGCGAGGAACTGGTCGATCACGACCTGCGCGCCGTTGGCGAAGTCGCCGAATTGCGCTTCCCAGATGCAGAGCATCTCGGGGTAGTCGAGCGAGTAGCCGTAGTCGAAGCCGAGCACGGCGGCCTCGGAGAGGAGGGAGTTGTAAACGCAGAACTTGGCCTGCTTGCCGTCGAGATTCTTGAGCGGCGAATACGTCTCATTCGTCTCCATGTCGTGCATGACGGCATGGCGGTGGGAGAACGTGCCGCGCTCGCAGTCCTGGCCGGAGATGCGGACGGGCTTGCCCTCGAGGACGAGCGTGCCGAAGGCGAGGGCCTCGGCGAAACCCCAATCGACCGGGCCGCCGTCCTTGTGGGCGGTGGCGCGGGCATCGAGGAAGCGCTTGATCTTCGGGTTGGGCTTGAAGCCCTCGGGCAGCTTGACGAGGCCATTGGCCGTGCGGTCGAGCAGCTCGCGGGAAACGCCCGTGGCGACGGGCTTGAAACTGAAGTCGGCCTGGATGATGCCGGTGGAGCCCTCGATCTTTTTGGTCTCGGCGGCGGCGGCGCGCTTGGCGGTCTTGATGACCTCGGAGGCCTTGGCCTTTTCGAGATTCTTTTCGAGGGCTTCGGTGTACTGGGCCTTGATGGCTTCGGCCTTGGCCTCGTCGATGGAGCCCTCGGCGATCAGCTTGCGGGTGAGGACGGTCGAGATCGGAGGATGCGCGGCGATGACCTTGTAGAGGAGCGGCTGCGTGAACGCAGGCTCGTCGGTCTCGTTGTGGCCGTGTTTGCGGTAGCAATACATGTCGATGACGACATCGCGGGCCCACTTGGCGCGGAATTCGAGTGCGAGCTGCGAGACCATGCACACGGCCTCGGCGTCGTCGCCGTTCACGTGGAAGATGGGCGCCTCGATCATCTTGGCCACATCGGTGCAGTAGCGAGTCGAGCGGGAGTCGCGCGGCTCGGTGGTGAAACCGATCTGGTTGTTGATCACGAAGTGCACCGTGCCGCCCGTGCGATAGCCGGGGAGCTGGGAGAAATTAAGCGTCTCCGCCACGATGCCCTGGCCGGCGAACGCGGCGTCACCATGGATAAGGAACGGGAGGACGCGGTTGCGATTTTCCATCGCGCCGCGGATGCGCTGGCGGGCGCGGGCCTTGCCCTCGACCACGGGATTGACGATCTCGAGGTGAGACGGATTGGCCGCGAGGCGGACCTCGACTTTTTTGCCGGAGGTGGTGGTGAGCTCGGCCTCGTAACCGAGGTGATACTTCACGTCGCCGTCGCCGCCGACCATCTCGGGAATGTAGTTTTCGGAGAACTGTTCGAACAGCACGTCGAACTTCTTCCGCATCACGCTGGTGAGGATATTGAGACGGCCGCGGTGGGCCATGCCCATGACGACTTCCTCGATGCCGACATCGGGGCAGTGCTCGATGATGGCATCGACGGCCGCGATCATGGTCTCGCCGCCCTCGAGCGAAAAGCGTTTCTGGCCGACATACTTCGTGTGGAGGAAACGCTCGAAGAGCTCGGCTTTATGAATGCGGCTCAGGATGCGGACCTTGCCCTCGGTGGAGAAACTCGGCTGGTTGCGCGTGGACTCCATTTTCTCCTGGAGCCACTGGCGGACCTCGACGTCTTGGATGTGCGTGTACTCGACGCCGACGTGGCCGCAGTACGTGGCGCGAAGAGCCTCGATGATCTCGCGGAGCTTCATCTGGCCGCCGCCGAGGTAGGTGCCGACGTCGAACGACGTCTCGAGGTCGTCCTCGGACAATTTAAACTGCGCGAGCGAGAGCTTCGGATGCGCCGGGGGCGGAGGGCTGAGCGGATCGAGATGGGCGTCGAAGTGACCGATGCTGCGATACGTGCTGATCAGGTGATGGACGTGCGACTGCTTCAGGCTGTCGATGATGGGTGCGCCGACCGCGGTGTCGCCGGAAGAGACGAGGGCCGCCGGGGAGCCGCCGCTGTTACCGAGGGTGAAACCTTGGAAGAAGGCGCGCCACGTCGGATCGACGGAGTCGGGATTTTGCAGCCAGGATTCGTACGCCGCTTCGATGACGGCGGAGTTGGCATGCGTGGGAAGGGTGGAGGAGGTGGTCGCAGACATTGGGTTATGAGGCCACGGCGAGCCGTGGCGTTGCTAAAATAGAAGGGGTTAAACGAAACAGGCCCGGGGCCGGAACTCAAGCGCCAGACAACCGATAGGGAAGGGATTGCAAAGCCGCTTAAGGTGGGTAACAGCGGGATTAGTTAATACGCGTTCGCCCCATGGAAACCCAGATAAAAGAATCCCTCATCTCACTCCTCGCCGCCATCAAGGCCTCTGATGGACAAGTAATTGCGGACGAGATGACCAAGCTCGACGGCTATCTGGACCGCGGCCGGGCTACGGGCGAACTCCACCCCCAACTCGTCCATTTTCTCGAAAAACGCAGCTACGCCAAGGCGGTGATGTTCTTGGGCGGCGAGAGTAATATCCCGGTGGGTATCTGCGGCGGCCGGGCGGCCCCGGCGGGGAAAAACGCGGTGCCGAATGCGGGCGCGGGAAAGGTGTAATATGGCGTCAGACAATAAGATATCAACCGACGGAGGGCAGGGCCTCGGCCAGAATCCCTTTGGGGCATTGAGCGCGGCGGGTCTGCCCACGGCACCCGTGAACCCCCCGATAGTTAAACCTCTGGACGGCAAAGGCCCGGCCGGCGGGCAGGCGGGCGGTAAATCGACCGGCAAACCGGCCGCTCCGGAGAAGAATATGAATCGTGGCCGGGTGGAAATCCGGCGCGAGACCGGTGGACGCGGCGGCAAGACCGTGACGACCGTCAGTGGCTTCGTCGGCATCGGCCTGCCGGAAAAAGAGCAGCTGACCAAAAAGATGCGCGGGGCCTGCGGCTGCGGGGGCACCGTCAAAGACGGCGTGATCGAAATCCAAGGCGACCAACGCGAGACCATCGCGCGGATTTTGACCGAGGCGGGTTTTCGTCCGGTGATGGCCGGCGGTTGAATAAAAAGCGCTACCGGGCGCGGTATGTGAAACTTGCCCGCGACCCGCGTGTCACCTCCTAGCCATGCGTCATATATTCACTGCGGTTGTCGTCGGTGCTGGTTTGTCACTCAGCGGTCCGTCGCTTCTCGCGCAGAGTGAAACGCACTCCCCGGCCTCCGGCACCGTCTTGAATAATGCGACCGTCTTCCGCGGCCCCGACGGCACGCGTGATGCCCGGGTCGGCGATCCGGCCACCCCGCGCCTCTCGGCCCTCACGGAGACGGCCACGTTTTGGCTGACCTACGGCGACCTGCTCAAAGAAGTGAAAGGCGCGAAATCGCTGACGGTCTATGCCGGCGTACCGCGCGAAAAATTGGCAAACGGCGGTCCCACTGACGACGAAAAGAAAACGCTCCTCCAATCCGACGGGCAGTGGTTTCGCCCCTCCGCCAAGCCCGTGCCGACCTCCGTCGAAGAACAACTCCGCGCCGCGATCTTCGCCGGCGTGCGCCAGGGCCGCGGCGTGAAACTCTGCGGCGGTTTCCACGCCGATGTCCGGCTGAAATGGGAAGGTGGCGTCACGTCCGATGTCGAGGTGTTGATTTGCTTCGGCTGTAGCGAAATCAAACTCTACGGCGTCACCGGCGCGCTATACGCGGATCTCGCCAACGACCAAGCCAAGGAACTCCGCGCCCTCCTCGCGCCGCTGCTGGAAACGCGTAACGAGGATGGCTCGAAGGAAGTGCAGCCCAGCGCAGTGCCGCGGTTTTGAGCGCACCGCGCGCCTCGGTGCCGCCTGCATCAATAATGCGCGAGTTCCACTCCGCGCAGGGCGGCGTCGATCAACTTCGCCGCGTAGGCTTGGTCGGCGGTTGCGGGAGTGCCGATGGACAATCCGCGCCGCCAGCTTTCCGGAGCTTCCGGGTGGACGCCGCAGAGAACCACGAAGCCCCGGCCAAATTTTCCCTCGACGATGGCGGGCGTGCCGTCGGGGTACTTGCCCACCACCGAGCCCCAGCCCGTGAACTGCGGACCGTCCTCCCAGTAGTGTTCGAGCGTCGGCGTATCGGGAGACTTAATCGCCACGGCGGCCTTGTGGATCCCCTGATTCACGATGCCGTAAAAATCGAAACGCACGCCAGCGGTCAGGTTGAGACTATTGCCACGCGCATCGCCGGCCAGGATGCCCCCGGCGCAAATTCCCAGATAGTTCATCCCGCTTTGCACGGCGCCGCGAATGGCGGAGGTCGCTTGCGGGGTCAGGCCGCTGCCGATCGTGAGGTAGTTTCCACCGGGGATGATCATCAGCCGATAGGCGCGCAGCTGCGCTTGGCTCATGGCGTTGATCTGGTTGGTGTTGGCCGTGGTGTACTTGAGGTGGCTCTCCTTCAAGACGCTTTCCACCGCCACGACATCGTTGGGCGAGGTCCCGGTGCCGTTGAACAGCAGGATCGCCGCCGACGGGTCGGGCGCGCTCGGCCGGCAGGCCGACAGCGCCAACACGACTAGACAGGCGAGGAGTGGGAGTTTTCGGTACGGCACGGTTGTTCTCCCGGTTAGTTCAAGCGCGCGAGCCGGTATCCGAATAATAGATACACCTCACTTCGCCTGCTGCCGCTCGTAGGCGAAGAGGAATTGCTGGGCGAGCCCCGCGAGCGGCCCGAAGTGGGCGCGGCCGAATTGGGCGACGTGCGCGGGCTTGAGGCCCTCGAGGCCGTAGCGGCGCTCCATCGTGCGGAGGATCCAGACATCGACAGGGAAGGCTTCCAGCCGGCCCGCGCCAAAGAGCAGCACGCAATCGGCGACTTTCTCGCCCACGCCCGGGAGGGAGCAGAGGCGTTCCTTGGCGGCGGGGTAGGGGAGGGCTTCCGTTTCATCGAGCCAGCCGGGGTGCGCCGCGAGGTAGCGGGCGGTCTCCGCGATGTACCGCGCGCGAAAACCAAGGAGGCAGGCGCGCAGTTTTTCCTCGGGGAGGACGGCGAGCTCGGCCCAGGTGGGCAGGCGGTGCGTGCCGGGTAAAATCTCCGCGCCGTGCCGTTCCGCGAGCAGGGCCATCATCTGCTTGATCTGCACGATCTGCTTCGTCGCCGAGCAGAGAAAACCCAGCAGCGTCTCGCCAAACGGTTGACGCAAAATCCGCAGTCCCGGAAAGGCCGCGAGACACGCCGCGAGGTGCGCGTCACTGCGCCACGGCAACGTATCCGTGAACGCGGAGAAATCGCGGTCGAGCCCGAGGTAACGCCGCAAGGCCAATGCAGTGGTGGCGGCGAGCGACGCCGGCGCGGCCCATTCGACGGCGCCGTTGGCACCGAGGCGCACGCGGACGACATGCCCGTCCCACACGCCGAAAAATATGCCATCGGCCTCGCGCGTCCACCGAAAGGCCTGGCCGCCATCGAGCGTCTCGGCGAGCACGGCGGGTGAAAAGGCGGGCAGACCCTCGAGCGGTTGCCACGCGGACCACGGGCCGTCGGGCCGCAGGGGGGCGGGCGCGGCGGGGCTTACTTCGCGGGCTTTTCCCACAGGAAGCTCTTGTGCTCGACGAGCACACGGTCGTCGGCGGTGCGGAGCGTGAGCTTAAAGGCGACGGGGTTGGCCGTCTTGCCGCCGGGCCAGTCGTCGCCCGTTACGCCGAGATCGAAGACGGTCGAGCCCGCCTCGCCATTGACGACGAAAGTAAACGTCTTCGGCTCCGGGGAATCGGGCCGGATGACCTGCAGCTCAAACTTCGCGTCGCGATACGCGCTCGGGCTGCTCACGCGCAGCAGAAAATAATAACCGGAGCGCTGATCCGGGTGCGAGCGGATGACCGTGCGGCGGACAGGCTTTTCCGATCCGCCGAAAAATTCCCCAATGCGCTCAAAAGACTCCGCCTCGCGCCAGCCCGGCCAGAGGTGGACGATCTCCGCGTCGGCCGCCGAAACGCGCAGCGCGCCGCCCGTGAAGGCGAGTAGGGAGACGAGGAGGAAGAGGGCGCTGCGGAGGCGGGACATGCGAAAGGTGAGTGCGAAAGCGAGGAGATTGGTGAGGGTGGGGCGGCGGGGCAAGCGAAGGGTTTGGGGCGACATAGCTGAATCACGCTCAGAGGCAGCGCGATCGGAGTCTCTTTAGCTCCAATTCCCCGACGTTTCCTCACAGCGGAAACACTCGCACTCTAATTTCTCCACCAGGCATCGAACGCTCGCCCTCAAGGTCAGACTTCAACCCTTCGGCGTTGGGAATAAGGTGGTCCGGATCGTAGATCACGCACCACAATACGCGACACTGGGGGTGCTTGCGGTAGTGTTCTATATCAACGATCAGTTCATTGCCGATTTCCTTTGCGTGCGACCGGTCACGTACGATCTTTGTCTCAATCACCAAATGGTGCACGGGGAGTAAAAAATCCATCCTAGTAGCACTGCCCGCATAGCTTGGAGTATACTCCTCTGCTCGGATATCCCTAATCCACGGTCGGAGTAAAGCATGGAGCAAGTCCTGAACGTCATACTCGTTCTTGAATGACAGAACTGGGCAATTCTTCCGCCTATGGGAGAGCGGGTACATCGCTCTTCTCAGGCCCTTAATCAACGTTTCTACTAAATCTTCCACTTTGTCAGGCTTTGTCGGCCCTGCACGAGCCGGTGCCGATTCTGCGCCAAAAGTACCAGACGGCTGCGGCATTTCACCGATAGGTATAACGCGGCCAAAACGATAGTAACGTAGTCCGTTTTCTTCGAGTACCTGTTCCACACGTGCGTGTAGTTCAACCCAAGCGGTGTGCGCTGGAGTTCCGCTCGACGGAGGCAAGTCCATGAATTCTTCTAAAAGGTTTCCCACGATAGCTAGGCTATCGACTGACGGATCTTGTCCCGCTTGGAAGAGCCATTCCTTCCATTTGAACTGATGGGGCAATTTCGGTGGGTCACTTTTAATTCCTGCTGACTTGAATATTGCCTCACGGGTTTCGTGTGAACCAGTGAGAGTATCTGCTATTACGGCGCAAAGTGCTTTGGAAAGTCGCATTGGCTAATGGGTGCAGTGTGGCATCTGAATTCATTGCATTCAATTGCGTTCGTATCGCTTTACTCGGGCACAGCTGAAAAGGAACGGACGCATATTTAAATTCCTCGTTCGATAGCAGCGCTTATTGCGCACCGCATTAATCGGGATGAGCTAGCATCCCGTCATTGACGCTCATTTAATAAGCTGCGATTGGGAACGGCTGAACGTATGAGCGATTCGGGCATGAGCCTACGGACAACATCCTGAATCGCCTGCAGGCAGGCTCCTACATCATGAAATGAGCTTCGATGCCAGGACGCTAGGGAGGTCGCGTTCCCGAACCTCACTTCTCCAACCGCAACAAATGATAGCGGTGGATATCCAGCGGGGCGGCCTGCCAGTTTTTTACGCTGGGGTGCATGAGGTAGGTGCGGGCGCGGAAGGTGAGGGGGGCGATGGGGGCTTCGTCGAGGATGACGGTCTCGGCTTTTTTGAGGAGGGCGTAGCGTGCGGCGGGGTCGGCGGTGGCGGCGGCTTGGTCGAGGAGGGAGTCGTATTCCTTGCTGCCCCAGCCGGTCCAGTTTTGGCCGCCGCCGGTGCGGAAGACGTCGAGGAAGGTGATGGGGTCGGGATAGTCGGCGGTCCAGCCCAGGAGACCGATGGTGTGGGAGAGGGTCTGCTGGTTTTGCAGCCAGGTCTTTTGCTCGTAGGGCTCGATGGTGATTTTCACGCCGAGCTCGCGAAGCCAGATGGCCTGGATGGCTTCGGCGGCGCGGGGGAGCTTGTCATCGTTCATGACTTGGATCGCCATTGAGGGCAGGCCCTTGCCGCCGGGGAAACCGGCCTCGGCGAGCAGGGCGCGGGCGGCTTCGAAATTATCCTTTTGCCCCTCGGGCCCGACGTAGCCGTTGCAGTTGGGTGGGACGAGGGTGGAGGCGGGCGTCTGGGCGCCGGAGAACACATTCTGCGCGATCGAATTGCGGCCGAGCGCGAGGGAGAGGGCGCGGCGGACCTTGGGGTTGTTGAGCGGGGGCTTGGTCGCGTTGAAATTGACGTAGTAGAGCGAGAGCACGGTGTCGATGTGCAGCAGCTCTGGGGACTGCTGGCGGTAGCTCGCAATCTTCGACGGCGGCAACTGGAAGGTGAGGTGAAGCTGACCGGCGCGGAAATTCAGCTCCTCGACGTCGGATTTTTCCGTCGGGAAAAACGTGACGCCCTCGAGTTGATTAGTGGCGGCGCCCCAGTAGTGCGGGTTTTTCTTGGTCACGATGCGGGCGTTGGAACGCCACTCGGTGAGGACAAAGGGGCCGTTGCCCACGAGATTGCCGGCGCGCGTCCAAGCGGTGTCGCGCGCATCCATCTTACCGAATTTTTCGATGGTGGGCTTGTGCACCGGCATCCAAGTGCAGTGCGCCGCGAGGCCGAGGACGTAGGGGGTGGCCTGGCCGAGCGTCACGCGGAGCGTGCTATCGTCGATGGCCTTTACGCCCACTTCCGCGAAGTCCTTTACCTTACCCGTGTAAAACGCCTCGGCGTTTTTGATGGGGTACAACATGTACGCATACGTGGACCCGAGCGCGGGGCTGAGGATGCGGTGAAACGAATACTCGAAATCCCCCGCCGTCACGCGGTCGCCGTTCGACCATTTGGCCGTGGGGCGGAGATGAAACGTATAAATGAGCCCGTCCGGCGAGATCTCCCATTTCTCCGCGACGGCGGGCACGGGTCCACCGGTTTTCTCGTCGTAAGCCGTGAGCCCCTCAAAGAGGGCCACCGCGACGTTCATATCGGTCGCCGCATCGATGAGGTGAGGATCGAGCGTGGCGGGCTCGTTCTGATTGCCGATCAACAACGTATGGGTCCGGATACCCTCCTCGACGGGCGTTTCGCGTTTGGCACAGGCGCCGAGTCCGAGGAGCAAGGCAACCGGCGCGAGCACGAGGAATCGGCGAAAAAGGGGGAGTCCGAGAGACATGCGCGCAATCAAACGAGGAGAGGGTGGAGACGCCAAGGCGTTTTATAGATACATTATTGCGGGATTTAGTTGCTTCGCAGGCGCAGGGCGGATTTCAACACGTCCGTCCCCTCCCATTCCCGAGTCCCCTTCTACCTATGCAATGGTATTACGCGCTTAACGGTCAACGGCTAGGACCCATTTCCCAAGAGGAATTTGTAAAGCTGGTCACCGACGGCGTCGTGAGGTCCGACACCCTGGTTTGGACGCAAGGCATGGCCGAGTGGAAACCGTATTCCACCGTGGCCGCAAGCGGCCCGGCACCGGCCTCGTTCGGAGCCCCGGCCACGTCCGGTGCGGCCGTAGATGACGGCACCGAGGTCTGCGCGGTAAGTGGCAAGCGCTACCCGCGGAGCCAAATGATCAACTACGGTGGCAAGTGGATCAGCGCCGAGTATCGCGATGAATTTTTCCAGCGGCAGCGGGAAGGTGTCGCCCAGCAATTCGTCGGTGAATCGGCCGTCCCCGGACCGTTCGGCTATGGGGGATTTTGGCGGAGATTTTGCGCGGTGTTTCTCGACGGCCTGATCACGGGTGTGATTGGCATGGTGGTGGGCGCGATCGTGGGCTTCATCTTCGGGGCCTCCGGAAGCTTGAGGAATACCAACGGGGCGATCTTGATGCAGGTCATTATTCAACTGATCAGCATGGGTATCGGTATAAGCTATTACGTATATTTTATTCGGAAGAGCGATGCCACGCCGGGTAAGATGGCGATGGGGCTAAAAGTGCTCCGCTCCGATGGCTCCAAGCTTTCCGTCGGACGCATCATTGGCCGATACTTTGCTCATATTCTAAACGCCTTCACGATTGGCATCGGGTATCTAATCGCGGCTTTCGACGATCAAAAACGCGGCCTGCATGATCACGTGTGCGACACCAGGGTCGTCAAAACTCGCTGAGGCGAACCCGGTCGCGCCTATCGTGATGGGTAGCCATTCGTATGTTTCTTCTTGTGCCGATAGACTCTTGGCCCGCGCTTCGTGGTGGGGCAGAGTGGGCAACGGGCGACTGAGCGAGTCTCGATGATCAAACTGGGACCCGCGCTGCCATGTCCGCGTTGTAAAAGGGTGCTCGCTTCGAGTTCCTGGCACGACGAGCACTCGGGGCGGTGTGAGAAGTGCACCGCGGAGTTTAAGTTCTTCCCGTTTCCGGCCCTCCATGCGAAGGCTGCGCGCATCGCGCCTCAGGCGGTGGTGGTGGCCGAGGAATCCGTTTGCTTCTTTCATGCGGGAAATCGCGCCGAGAGCGTCTGTGAGGAATGCGGGCGTCTGCTTTGCTCGGTCTGCGCCGTAAACTTCGGCGGCCGGAAAATCTGCCCGACCTGCATCGCGACCGCGAAAGAATCCCCCGCGACCCAAGTCGTGCGCGAGCGCGCATTGGTCGACAGTATCGCCCTCACTCTGGCCTTGGCGCCCTTGCTTGTCTGGCCGCTGACTCTGGTATCGGCGCCGATCGCGCTTTGGTACACGTATCGAAACTGGAAGATGCCCGGCAGCCTGGTGCGCGGGTCAAGCCGCACTCGGCTGGTGCTGGCGATGGTCTTCGCCGGGGCAGAATTGATCGGCTGGACGATCTTTTTCATTTCGCTCGCCACCTGATCCCACCTCCATGGCAAAAGCTCCCAAGCTTTATACTCGGCTTTCCCGCAACATGGCTAGTGTCGGGACCTATCAGAGCCTCTGGCTGGGGGCCGACCATATCCTCATTGTAACGAGCACCGGCTACACCGAGTCGTATGCGCGCCTGCAACTACGCGACATCAAGGGCTTTTTCATCACCACCAGCGAGCGGCGGTTGGCGTGGGGGGTGACATGGGGGTGTTTTAGCGCGGTCTTTCTCCTCGCCGTCATTGTCAATTCCGGCGGGCCTGATCTCCCGTATTTTTCCGGCGGTGGGCTGCTTTTCTTCGGGGCTCTGCTTTTGTGGAATCACTTGCTCGGCCCGTCGTGCCACGCCTTTGTGGTCACGGGCGTGCAGACGGCGAAACTGCCCGCGATGGTGCGCGAAAAGAAGGCGCTCCGACTGCTGGGTCGATTGCAGCCCTTGATCGAGGCCGCGCAGGCCGATCTAGTAGTTGCTCCGTCCGTTTCTCCGGTGCTCCCACCGATGCCCCCGGCGGCAGTGGACGTTTCAACTTCGCTGGCACCGTCACCGGTGCCGCCGGCTGACGTGGTGGCAGCCCCGCTCGCGAGCCCGCTGCCGAGCCCGCCAGTGCCCAGTGAATTGCCGCCTCCCGTTTCGGGTACGCCGCCTCCGACCCTGCCGCCGCCATGAATCCGCCGCTTATTCCCCCGGTGGCGGCGGGCGGGCCTCAGCTTCATGCCCGGCGGTGTGTGCGGCACTCCACGCGCGAAGCCGCGGTCCGGTGCCCGGCGTGTGGCGAGTTTTTCTGCCGCGAGTGCGTGGTCGAGCATGCCGGTAAATTTCTCTGTGCCTCCTGCCTCGCGAAGCGTTCGGCCACCGGTTCGAAACGGCGGCAGGTGCGATGGGCGGCGGTGCGCCGCGTCCTCCGTGCGAGTGCCGGCGCCGTGATGGTGTGGATTCTTTTTTACTGGCTCGGTGATCTCCTCTTGCGCGTGCCGCTCGACGTGCACGACGGCACGATCTGGAAGAAATTCGCGGAGGGCGCGCCGCCGTGAGTGCCCGTAACTCCACGCCCAAGAGCCGCGCGGGCGAACCCCGAGCGGTCGAACTCATCGAGGAAGCGGTGCAACTGCTCCGGCGCGCGCCGGCCTCGGCGCTGGCGATTTATTTTTCGGGGGCGGTGCCGTTTGTGCTCGGCCTCCTATTTTTCTGGGCGCACACGACTTGGTTTCACCCACCGAGCGAGATCGTGGCGTGGGGAGCCTTGGGCTTGGCGGCGCTCTATCTGGTGATGCAGGCCTCGCAGGCAGAGTTTTGCGCGCGACTTATGGCGCTGCGCCTCGGCGATCAGCCCCCGAGTTGGTCATGGCGGAAGTTCGGCCAATTAGTCTTGCTGCAACTGCGCCTCCAACCCTGGATCGCCCTCGCCGGAATCCCGGTGACAATCATTTCCGTGCCGCTGGGATGGTGGTATGCGTACGCGCAAAATGTCACGGTGCTAGGCAACGAGGAGCGGCTGCACGACGAGGCGCTGACGCAGGCCAAGCTCTGGCCCAAACAGAACCACACGGCCCTCCTCCTCCTCGCGGTGCTCGCGGGCTGCACGTGGCTGAACTTTGCCGGAGCCTTCTTTTTGATCCCATGGATGGCCAATCGGTTTCTCGGGATTGAGAACATGTTTGGATTCTCCGGCTGGCGGTTTCTCAACAGCACGTTTCTGGCGTCGGTCACTGTGCTTACGTGGCTGGCGGTCGATCCGCTCGTCAAGGCGTTCTATACCCTGCGCATCTTTCACGGTCGCGCGCGGGCGACCGGCGAAGACGTACGGGTGGAATTGCGACTGGCGCAGCAGCAACGCAGCGGGCGGATGCGCGCGGCGGCCGTGATTTTATTGGCGACCGTATTATTTGTTCCGGATCGCTCGGCCCGCGCGGCGGAGCCCGCGCCGGTGAGTGCACCTCAGGCAGTGGCACCCGGCCAACTCGACCGGGCCCTCGATGACGTGCTCTCCACGGGAGATTTTCGCTGGCGTCTGCCGCCGCCCGCCAAGGCCGAAACCGCCCAGCGCGGGGTGGTCGGGCGATTTATCCAACAGGGGTACGAAACAGTCCGGGAGATGTTTCGCAGTGTCGGGAGATGGCTGGATCGCGTGCGCGATTGGATCGATCGCCACTTCAAAAAATCGGATGACAAGGAAGTCAAAGAGCCCACGCGGTCATCCGGGTCCGGCGCGGGGTTGGAGGTGGTTCGTTTCCTCCTCTACGTCTTTATTGGCGTGGCCGTGCTGTTGATCCTCTGGGTGGTTTGGCTGATTATAGCCCGCGCGCGGCGCAGCGTCACGCCGTTGCTCACGGCCCGAGCGGTAGCGGCGGCCAGTCCGGACCTGCGCGACGACAATGTCCAAGCCGCGCAATTGCCGGCCGATGGCTGGCTGGCTCTGGCCCAAGAGCAGATGGCAAAGGGGGAGTGGCGCCTCGCTTGGCGAGCGCTGTACCTGGCGACGCTCGCGCGGCTCGCGGCCGAGGGGCTGGTCTCACTCGCCAAGTTTAAGACCAATCTCGACTACGAGCGCGAAGTGCGGCGCCGGGCGCTTTCGCGCACGGAAATTGTAACTCGTTTCGCGTTTCGCCGACGCGCCTTTGAGGATGTGTGGTACGGCCGGGAGCAGGCGGCGGAAGCGGCCGTGCGGGAGTGGCTCGCCGAACTGGAGCGGCCGACTTCACCATGAAGGGGCGCGGTTCACTTTGGGCGCTAGTGGCGGCGCTGGTCCTGCTCGTCGGGGGACTTGCGCTGCTCTTCCAACTGCGACTGGGGCAGGGCGACATATTTCCCGCCTACTCCTCGTTTCGGGTCGATCCGCTCGGTACCCGCGCGCTTCATGATGGATTGGAGCAAGTGCCAGGCCTGCGCGTGGAGCGCTGGTTGAAACCCATCAAGGACATCCCGGTTACTCCGCCCCGGACCATTCTCTTTGCCGGCGTCAGCGTGTGGGGCTGGCACACCACCACTACGGATGAATTCAACGCGCTCGATGCCGCGGTTCGCGCTGGCAGTCGCGTGGTGATCACGATCCGCGCCAAGTCTGCATCCGATGAAACCACGCAAGAAGCCTTTGAGGAAAAGGCCGATCGGAAGAAAGAAAAGGCAGGGAAGGGAAAGGCCGAAAAGAAAAAAGAGCCGCCGGGGAAGGCCGCAAAAAAGGAGCCCGAAAAAAAAGAAAACCGCCCGCCCGCCCGCGAGCGTGAGGAACGCGAGAGCCGGGAGTCCAGTGGAGACAACAAGCGGACTGTGGTCGACCTCAAGCAGCTATGGGGCGTGGATCTCAAAGAGCGCATGCTCTTCGAGCGCGGGGATGATCTGGGAGCGACTCGGGTCATGGCGGGCGATTTGCCGGCCACCGTTCCCTGGAAGAGTGACGTCTATTTCAAAGCCGAGCAGGGCGTGGAGTGGCGGACCATCTACCAACGCGGAGGTGAAGCGGTATTGGTGGAGCGACAGCTCGGTCGCGGCAGCATCGTGCTGGCCGCCGATTCGTATTTCGTGAGCAATGAAGCGCTGCAGGCCAACCGCGCGACCTCGCTGCTCACCTGGATGATCGGGCCGCACTCCCGGGTGCTGTTCGATGAGAATCATTTGGGCGTGGAGCTGCAGCCGGGAGTCGCGGCATTGGCGCGGCGCTATGGGTTGGCGGAAGCGTTCTTCACGCTGCTCCTCCTTGCGGCGCTCTTTGTGTGGCAACGGATGGCGTTGT
Organism: Opitutaceae bacterium; assembly: GCA_965227745.1. GTDB lineage: Bacteria > Verrucomicrobiota > Verrucomicrobiia > Opitutales > Opitutaceae > GAS368. The sequence goes on from OZ245769.1 coordinate 6,311,181, forward strand.
TTGTGCCTCCGCCGGAGGAAGTGCGGGAGGTTACGCTCTCTTATCAACCGGCGGCGGGGCTCGAGGCGTTGCTGCGCCGTTCGGTGCCGCCGACGGAATTGGCTGCCGTCTGTGTGGAGGAATGGAAACGCACGGCCCGTCCCGGTGACGTCGCCAAGGCCGCCGCTGTCACCGCGTCCGCCCCGAAAAATACCTCCGCGGCCGCGCTCCATAATCGGATCCTCCAAGCGCTGCGCCGTCGCTAACCAATTTTCGCACTTTCCCCCTTTACGCCATGAATCCAGCCATTGCCCAGCTCAACGCCACCCTCGCTGCCGCTCGCCAAGAAGTCGCCAAAGTCGTTATCGGACAGGATGCGGCGGTCGAGCTCGCCCTTATCACCCTGCTCACGCGCAGCCATGCGCTCATCGAGGGCGTGCCCGGGGTGGCCAAGACCCTGCTCGTCCGCACGCTCGGCCACGTGCTCGGAGTATCGAGCGGCCGCGTGCAGTTCACTCCCGACCTCATGCCCGCCGACATCACGGGCACCAATGTTTTCAATCTCCAGAGCAATCAGTTCATGCTGATCAAAGGACCGGTTTTCACGGCCTTTCTCCTCGCCGATGAAATCAATCGCGCCCCCGCCAAGACCCAAGCGGCTCTGCTTCAGGCGATGCAGGAGCGCTCGGTGACCATCGACCGCGACACCCATGCCCTCGATGATAACTTTACCGTCTTCGCCACCCAGAACCCTGCCGATTCCGAAGGTACCTATCCCCTCCCGGAAGCGCAGAAGGATCGTTTCATGGTGAAGATCAAGATGGAGGCACCCTCCCGCGACGAGGAACTCGCCCTAGCGCGCCGTATGCTCGGAACGGATACACCGGAAGCGGTTCTCGCGTCCGGCGCCGTGCGGCCCGTGCTGGGGGCAGGGGAGCTGGCCCGCCTCCGCGACACCCTAAAGGAAGTCGCGATGCGGGATGAGCTGGCGGCCTATGTGGTGGACTTGGTGCGCGCGACGCGGTCGCACGAAAGCGTTCTCATCGGTGCCGGCCCCCGTGCGACGCAAGCACTGCTGCTCGGCGGGCGCGCCCGGGCCGCGCTGGACGGGCGGGACTATGTTTCCCCCGACGATGTGCGGGCGTTGACGGCGGCCGTGCTGGGCCACCGCCTCGTGCTCCGGCCGGAATTTGAGATCGAAGGTCTCACGATCGACGAGGTGGTAAACCGCGTGCTCGAACAAGTCGCCGTGCCCCGCTGACGGATTGAATCGTTGCGATGCGCTTCGTCCCCTCCACGCGTTTACTCTGGCTGATGCTGGCGGTCGCAATCGTCGCGACGGTGGCCGGGCCGTTTCGCGAGTTGCAGCCCCTCTGGTTGCTCTCGATCGGCGGAGTAGTGCTGGCGGCTTTGGCGGATGTGGCTCTGACGCTCAAGCGGACTCGTCCTCCGACGGTGACCCTGCCGGCGGTGACGCGGTTTTCCCGCGACCGCGAAGGGGTGCTGAGCGTCACCTTCGAAAATCCCGACGGCCAGGCGCGCCGCCTCCGCTTTGCGCTCGCATTGCCGTCGGTCTTTAAATCGGCGGCGGAAGAAATCATGGTGGATCTTCCCGCCGGCGCGGCGCGCGCGCGAATCGACTGGCGCTGCACCCCCTCCCGGCGCGGGAGCTTTGCTGGCGTGATGGCTTGTTTTGAGGGAGCCTCCGGTCTCGGGTTGTGGCGGGTGCGAATGCGGACTGAACTGCAGGCCGAACTGCGCGTTCATCCGAATCTCTTTTCGGAGCGGAGGCAACTGGCGGCGCTTTTCCTCGCGCAAGGCCGGCCGGGGGCGCGCGTCCAGCGCATCCTCGGTCGCGGTCGTGAGTTCGAAAAACTGCGCGATTACCAGCCCGGCGACGGATTTGACGAGGTACATTGGAAAGCGACGGCCAAGCGCGGGCGGCCGGTGACCAAGGTATTTCAGGCGGAGCGCACCCAGGAAATCTACGTCGTGATCGATGCCTCTCGCCTGAGTGCGCGGCCGGTCACGCACGATGGCATCGAGCAGACGGCGTTGGAGCGCTACGTGACCTCGGCGCTGGTCTTGCTCCTGGCGGCGGAGCGACAAGGAGACAAATTTGGCCTCGTGGTGCATGATGATCGCGTGCGCATTTTCGTGCGGGCGGGCAGCGGTTCGAAGCACTACACGGCGTGTCGCGAGTCGTTGCTGGCGTTGAAGCCCAGTGATGCGACGCCGGATGTGGCGGAGATCGTGCGCTATCTACGCGGGCAGATTCGCCGCCGTGCGCTGTTGTTTTTCCTGAGCGATTTGACGGACCCGGTGCTGGCGGAGGATTTTACCCGCCATGTGCGACTGCTTTCGCGGCAGCATCTCGTGTTGGTCGGTCAACTCCGGGAGCCGCAGGTGACCCCGCTCTTTTCCGGGGCGGAGACGGCCACGGACCTGGAGGTTTACCGACGATTGGCGGGCCACGCCCGCTGGTCCGAATCGCGGACTCTCGCGCAAAAGCTGAAGCCCATCGGTGTCACTCTGGTGCTACTGGAGAATGAGACGATGGCCGGCCAACTGGTGGAGCACTACATGAAGATCAAACGGAGGCAGGCCCTATGATCGTCAATTTGGAAAAATTCATCGCGGAGGAGCGTCCGCGTTGGCAGCGGCTCGATGCGATGTTGCAGCGCATCGCCAACGATCCGTGGGCGAAGATCCCCCTCGCCGACGCGCGCGAGCTGGAGCTGCTGTACCAACGGGCCGCCGCCGATCTCGCGCGGCTGGCGAGTTACTCGGCGGAGCCGGAAGCGCGGCGGTACCTCGAAAACTTGGTAGCCCGCGGCCATGCGGAGATTCACGGCGCGCGGGCGGAGGGCGCGCGGTTTCGTCCCCTTCGGTGGCTGACGCATACGTTTCCCCAGACCTTTCGGCGGCAAAGCCGAGCGTTTGTCCTGACGGTGGTACTCACATTAGCCGGAGCGATCTTCGGCGGTGCAGCATTGGCCCTTGATCCCGAAGCGAAGGCGGTGCTGATGCCGTTTGACCACTTGCAGGGCAGCCCGACGGAGCGCGTGGCCCGCGAGCGGGAAGATCAGGGGCGGCACCTCGACGATCACAAGGCCAGCTTCTCCGGCCACCTCATGACGCATAACACGCAGGTCTCGCTCACGGCGATCGCGCTGGGAATGTCGTGGGGCGTGGGCACTTTAATTCTACTCTTTTACAATGGCATCACGCTGGGGGCGGTGGTGATCGAATACATGCTCGCCGGCGAAACGACCTTTATGCTCGGGTGGTTGCTGCCCCACGGAGTGATTGAGATCCCGGCAATTCTCGTGGGTGGACAAGCCGGCTTCGTCTTGGCCGGCGCGTTGCTCGGCCGAGGTAAACGAGAGCGGCTTTCGGCCCGGCTGCGGTCCGTCATGCCGGATGTCGTCACTCTCGCGGCGGGTACAGCGCTGATGTTGGTGTGGGCGGGTATCGTGGAGGCGTTTCTTTCGCAGTACCACGAGCCGGTGCTGCCGTACTGGGTGAAAATCGCCTTCGGGGTGATCGAATTTATCGCCCTCATTTGGTACTTGGGGGGCTCGGGTCGTTCGGCCGATAAACAATCTACGGGAGGAACGAAGTGACCGCCGACCGCACCCATTTGTTGCGGGTCCGCACTCCGGAAGGGGTCGCGTTTACGTTCAAGCTCGCTAGTCCGGTGCTGCGCGCCGGCGCGCTCGTGATCGATTGGACAGTCATTTCCGTGACATGGTCGGTGGTGGCCTTGATCTTGAGCTTGCTCTCGCTGGTGAGCGCGGACTTCGCGGGCATGGTCATGGCCATCGGATACTTTGCGCTCTCCCAAGGGTATGGCATCGCGATGGAGTGGCTCTATGGGGGCCGCACGATCGGAAAGCGGGTAATGAAACTTCGCGTGGTGGACGCGCGGGGGCTGCGGCTGAATTTTTCCCAGATCGTGCTGCGTAATCTACTCCGCTTCATCGACGGCCTGCCGGTATTTTATTTGGTGGGCGGGATCGCGGCCCTCCTCAACCGCCGCGGCCAGCGCCTCGGTGATCTCGCGGCTGATACGCTGGTGATTTGGGAGCCCACGGAGCCGACACCCGATTTTTCGAAGCTCCAGGGCGAGAAGTACAATTCACTGCGGGGCCACCTCCAGGCGGTCGCGCGACTCCGCCAGTTTGTCTCGCCGGCGGAGGCCAAGGCCGCGTGGTCGGCCTTGGTACGGCGCGACGAATTGGATGAAGCCGCGCGGGTAAAACTCTTCGCGGATTTGGCTGCGCACTTCCGGGCCTTGGCCGACGCCCCACCGGAAGTCTCGGAGGGAGTGGCAGATGAGCAATTTGTGCGTAATGTCGTCGACGTTCTCTACCTGACGCGTAATTAGTAATTTGTTCTAAGAAATCGCGCCGCGGCGCGTCTAATCGGAGTACGCTCATGTCCACTGAAAACCCGACCCCCCGGGCCACCATGCATGAAGACGCCGGTTTTCTTGAACGCACGTTCGCGGACCAACAGGTGCCGCTGCTCCGCTATGCGACCCGCCTGCTGGGTGGCGATGTCGATCGGGCGCGAGATGTCGTGCAGGACGTATTTGTTAAACTCATGGGGCAGCGCCACGAGGCGGTCGATGGCCACGCGGTGGAGTGGCTCTTCACCGTCTGCCGCCACCGGGCCCTCGACATTTTGCGCAAAGAAGGCCGCATGAAGCGCTTCGCCGATGGCGAGGCCGAGCGCGTCACCACCGTGGAGCCCCGGCCGGGCCGCGAACTTGAAGCCGCCGAGACCCATGCCGCCCTCGTCCGCCTCATCGAACACCTCCCGCCCAACCAGCAGGAAGTCGTCCGGCTCAAATTCCAGAATGGTTTCAGCTACAAGGAAATCGCCCGCATCACCGAGCTCTCCGTGAGCAATGTCGGTTTCCTGATTCATACCGCCGTGTGCCGACTACGCACGGAGTTCGCCGCCCAGCGGCCGTAAGGAGACAGTACCAATGAACGATACCAAGCTCTCGCCCAACGATCCCCGGATCACGGCCTACGCCCTCGGCGAAATCGAGGCCGGAGACCGCGAGTTCGTGGAGGCGGCGCTACGCGCAGACCCCGGTCTGCGTGCCACCGTGGAGGCGATCCGCACGACCAGTGCCCACCTCCGCAACGCCTTGGCGGAAGAAGCCGCGCAAGCCCTCCCGACCGAAAACAAAGTCGTGGAAATGTTTCCCCTGCAAATGGGACCGGCGATCCAGCAACCGGATGCCGTTCCTCCCATGGCTCAGCCGAAGACGCAGCCGACCGGGGCCGATCCGTATTCCCGCTCGCGGCGGAGCCGGCTTTTCCGCTTTCCGCAGGTCGCCTACCTCGGAGGTGGCCTCGCGGCGGCCTGTTTCGCGGTTTTGGCCATTCTAAATCCCCCGGCGTCTTCGCCGGCCCCGGTTGCAAAGTCCACCAAGGTCCTCGTCGACATGAGTGGGCTCGTGCTCGCCCCGACTAAGCCGGCGGTCGAGACCACGTCCTCCAATTCCACCACGTCCGCCGTCCCCGGCACCGATAAGGCCGGTACTGGCAGCGTCCGTCTCGCCGAGGCTGGCCAGTCCGACCGATCCGGGACGGCACCGTCCAACCGCAGTACGGACGGGACGTCGCCACGCGTCGCGGCCAATCCGACGGACAAGAAATCGGTTGCGGAGGCCGGCTCCACGTCGGCGCAGGCGCTGGCTCCCGGGAGCGAGTTGCCCACACTCACGGTGGTATTTCCGCCTGAGTCTCCGACCGCTCGCCCCCGTGAGACGGGAGATTCCGGCGCGACCGCCGAGTCGAATGCCTCGCATGCGACCGCCAGCCCGACTCAGGTCGCCGCGCAGGTGCCGGCCTCCGGTCTCAGTGGGTCGGGCCTGCCGGCCAATGCCACGGTCAGCGGTGACAAGCTTTACATTCCGAGCTTCACGATGTCGGCTGACCGGCTGAAAAATCGCAGTGCCGCCGCGAACCAGCCCCCGGCCGAAAAAGCTCCGGCCACTGTCGCGTCGGTCAGCGGCGGAGGCGGCTCAGCCTCGACGGCAAAATCCGCCGATTCGGTCGCCGATGGTATCGTAAAATTGGATACAGTCACGGTGGCGGAGCGGGCGGATAACTCGCTTGCGGCGGCGCTGACGCCGAATCAGGCCCGCCGAGCTGCCTTTAAGGCTCCGCCGCGGACGTTTCTGCCCGAGAGCAAATTCGTTAAATCGAAGGAGCACCCGTATTCCACGTTCCTCGCCGAGCACGATACGGCGAGCTACTTTGCGATCCGGCAGGCGGTTCAGGCCAAGCATCGGCCCTCGCCGGATTCGGTCCGCATCGAGGAGTTGCTCAATTATTTCCCGTATCACTATGCCGCGCCTTCGGCCAAGAGCGACGCCCCCATCGCGGCCACGCTCGAGGTTGCCAATGCCCCGTGGGCACCAGAGCACCGGCTCGTGCGCATCGGCCTGAAAGCGCGGGAAGTCACGACGGCAGAGCGCCCGGCCGCCAATCTGGTTTTTCTCCTCGAGACATCGCCGACGATGAACGCCGGACGACTTCCGCTCGTGAAGGAATCCCTTCGCCTTCTGCTCGGCAAGCTGCGGCCCGATGACCGTGTGGCGATCGTGACCTATGGCGCCACGCCTGGCCTCGTGCTTCCCTCGACGCTCGTCTCGCGGGCGAGTGAAATTCTCAACTCCCTCGATCGCCTGCGCCCGGCGCGCGCGCCCAACGGTCTCACCGGCATCCGCCTGGCCTACGACGTGGCCCGCGCGAATCTCGTCAACGATGGGATCAATCGCGTCATCCTCTGTACGGGTGGCGACCTGAATGTCGGTGTCGGCAGCGACCGCGAGCTCACGCGCCTCGTCGAAGAAAAGGCCGAAGCCGGCGTGCTTCTCACCGTGCTGGGCTTCGGCATGGGTGAGCTTCGCGACCGCCGTATCGAGCGCCTGGCCGACAATGGCAACGGCATGCACGGCTACATCGATTCGCGCAAGGAGGCCGAAAAGCTCCTCGTGCAGCAGGTCAACGGCACGCTCGTGATGATCGCGAAAGACGTGAAGATCCAAGTCGATTTCAACCCCTCGCAAGTCGCGAGCTACCGGCTGATCGGTTACGAAAATCGCGCGCAGCCCGGCGAGGAAATCGCCAACAATAAAGTCGACGCCGGCGAGATCGGCGCGGGCCATACCATCACCGCGCTCTACGAAGTCATCCCGGCCAACGTCGGCAACAAGGTCGCGAAAGGCACCAAGAGCGAGGTCGAGGACCGCCGCTATAATTTCTACAGCAGCGTCAGCGACAATGTGCCGAAGGCCGACGATCCCCGCGCCCGCGAACTCATGATGGTGCGCGTGAGCTATAAGAAGCCGGGCGGCTTTTTCCCCCGCCAACTTGATTTTCCGCTCGCCGATGCCGGTGGCACCTTCACCGACGCCAGCTCCGATTTCAAATTCGCCGCCGCCGTCGCCGGCTTCGGCATGATCCTCCGCGAGTCTCCCTATCGCGGCACGGCCACGATGTCCGACGTGATTGATTGGGCCCAGGCTGGCGTCGATGACGACGTGGGCGGGTACCGCAGCGACTTCATCGAGCTCGCGCGGATGACCGATAGCCCGGAGAAGTGAGGGTGGGGGTTGAGTTAAGAGGGCAAAGGACCAATCACCGCAGTTTCGGCGGATGGGTTGCGGTTCACTGACGCGTACTGCCCGGTTGATCGCGCTCAAGATTCCGGCGGCGGAGTCGTACTAGACTATAAGCCAACTTGGATGACCACGGAATCGCCCACCGCCTCGAGGACTGCGGCTCCCGCCCCGCTCGAACTCAGCGTCGGGCAGCGCGAAGCCTTGACCCGCTATGCCGCGCAGTTGCTCGAAGGTGCGTCCGTTCACGCCGCCCACGTGGTCGCGGCTGCGATCGCTTCCGTGCAGGCGCGCGAGCCGGTCACGGACAGCGAACGTCCGGGCACCGCCACCGCTGGACCGGAACAGGCAGAAATTTACTTCAGCGCCGTCCGCCGCCAGGCGTTGGCCCGCCTGCGAAGTGAAGGTGGGGCGCAGCGCAAGAGCACTGCCGAAGGCGATGATGCTCCGACCTCGCTGGCACAGCGCGTCGAGCGCCTCACCCCCAAACAGCGCGAGGCAGTGTGGCTCACGTTTGCGCAGGGTTTTGGCTACGAACGCCTCACGCGGATCACTGGGCTTTCGCTCCACCACGTTGGCTTTCTGCTGCACTCGGCCTTGACCAACCTGCGCGACTCCACGGCGGCGAGCGACGATACCCGCGTCACCGATCACGTGCTCGGCGAAATGAGTGCGGCGCAGGAAGAGACGTTTACCGAGGCCTGTCGGGGCGATCCGGCCTTGAAAGAGGCGGTGGCCAAAGCCCGGGCACTCGTCGCCGAACTGCGCGCGACCATGGGATTCGAGGCGGCGTGGACGACTGGCACGACGTCCAAGCCGGCACCGAAGAAGATCGGATCGCGCCGTCGCGCACTCTGGGTTAGCGCCGGTGCTTTGTTGGCGCTGGGCATCGGCGCGGCATATTGGTGGCTGTGGGCACCGCAGCCGCCTCCGGGGCAAGTTAACGCAGGGACCACGGAGGAGTTTCGCTTGCGGCCTGACTCTTGGAAAATGACGAAGCCGCTCCCGGAGCGGACGGAGGAGCGCACCACGGGAAATGCCGGTTCTTCTTCAGTACCGGGAGTTCGACCGGCTGCGCTGAGTGAACCGCGGCGGACTACATCGACGCGCTCCGATGACCCGGGCGACCAAGCACGACTGCCGCCCGTGAACTCGTCCGCCGGTGACGGTGGTGGGAGTAGTGGGTCGGTGCCGAGCGGGGCCGGGCGCGGTCCGAGTGGGAAGCCGCAGTCCGGCGATTCTGCCGCCCCGTCAATGGCGAAAGCTGCAGGCAGTTCAGGTCGTGACCACGAGATTCCTCGCGCGGCAAGCGCGGTAAAAGACCGATCCAGCGGCGAGGTGAGTGAAGCGGCGAAAGGCGGAGCCAAAGATCGCCCTTTGCCGGGCGGTTTGAACCGAACGTCGGTCGCTTCGACGGGGAAAGCGCTGCCACTTTCCTCTTCAGCCGCAAAGGATCCAGCGGCGTCGGCGGGGCAATCGAAGGCTTCGGAAAAAGCGGGCGGCGTGACCGCAAGCGGGACCTCTGACGCGGTGGAGAAAGCTGCCGGCGACCGCGTCGATGATGGGCTGCCGGCGACGAGTCCGCTTTCGGCGCTCAAGGCCGTGATTAAAGAAAAGCGGACACCGGATGCGGGCGCCGCAGATGTATCGGCGTTGTTGGATGAGTATTCGCCAATGGCGCGGCCGGCGGCGGCGGAGACGATACCTGAGCTGGCGGTCGGAGTTGAGGCGGCGCCTGCACCGTGGGCGGAGGATCGCCGCCTCGTGCGCGTGGTGCTCACGGCGGCCCCGGCCCGGGAAGCGCGCCCAGCGGCGGCGCACGTGGTGCTGCTCGTCGATGTTTCGGCTTCCATGGATGCGCCTAATCGCCTTCCGCTCGTCGTGGCGTCGGCGCGTCGTCTCCTGCGCGGCCTCGCTCCGGCGGACCGCGTGAGCATTGTCACCTACGCGGGCGAAGCGCGGGTGGCGTTGCCCCCGACGACGCTCGAGCACGCGAGTGAAATCCAGGCGGCCCTCACCGCGCTCAAACCGGAAGGCATGACGAATGGCGGCGCGGGCCTGCGGCGGGCCTACGCGTTGGCGCACGCGGGCTTCGTTCCCGGGGGCGTAAATCGCGTGCTGCTTTGCACCGATGGCGATTTCAACATGGGGATCACGAGTGAAGGCGAGCTGACGGCTCTGGTCGCGAGCGAAGCGAAGGCGGGCATCGAGCTGGGGGTATTTGGCTTCGGGCGCGGGCGGCAGATCGATCCGCGGCTGGAGGCCCTCGCGACGGCGGGGCAGGGCGGGAGTGGCAATGTAACTACGCGGCGCGACGCTGAGAGGCGCATGGCGGCGGAGGTTAACGGCTGGTCGCCGACCCGCGTGCGCGATCTGAGTGTGATCTTGGAGTGTGATCCGAGGCGCGTCGCGGCGTGGCGACTGATCGGGTACGAGGAAAACTTTCTGCCGCCGGAAGCGCTGGGACGGCGAGGTTTTGAGCAAAGTGAACTGCCCCCCGGCGAATCCGTCACGGTGCTGTTTGAACTGCGGTCGGCGGAAGGGACTTCCACGCGTGATGTGGCCGACGCTGCCGCCGCGGTGATTGCCTGCGTGCGCTACCGGGACGGAAACGGAACCGCCCATGTGATCCGCGCCCCACTGGGCGACTCCGTGGCACGACTGAGCGAGGCGAGCGCGGAGTTTCGTTTCACGGCTTCCGTCGCTGATTTGGGACTCGCGCTGCGGGTGTCGCCGTTGCCGCATGCCCGGCTCGATGGCGTGGTGCGGCGAGCCGAGAGCGCCGCCGCCGATCTCGCCGAGCGCGACTACGGCGGTTATCGCGAAGAGTTCCTTTCGCTCGCGCGTGAAGCGCGCGAGCTGGCGAAGTAGTCCAACGCTTACGCGGCGAGACCGGCCGTGAGAGCGAGTGCACCCTTCGCGCGATTCAAGATGTAGAGGTGGTATCCCGGCGCGCCGTGGGCGAGGAGATCGCGGATTTGCGTGAGGGCCCAGTCGATGCCGATGGTCTCGACCACGTCGGTGTTTTCGGCGGCGACTTCGAGGCGCGTGGTGAGCTTGCCGGGGAGGCTGGTGCCGCACATCGCGGTGAAGCGCTGGATTTGTTTCAGCGACAGCACGGGCATGATGCCGGGCACGATCGGGACTTTGATCCCGGCGGCGCGGCAGCGATCGACGAAACGGTAATACACGTCGTTGTCGAAAAAGAGCTGGGTCGTGACGAAGTCCGCGCCAGCGTCGACCTTGCGCTTTAGGTTGACGAGATCGACCTCGAGCGAGGGGGCTTCGGGATGGCGCTCCGGGTAGCCGCCGACGCCGAGGCAGAAATCGGCGTGGCGCGCCTTGAGCAGCGCCACGAGGTCGCTGGCGTAGCGGAGGCCGTCTTTGTAGGGCGTGAACGTCGACTCGCCCTTGGGCGGGTCGCCGCGGAGGGTCATGATGTTGCGAAAGCCGCCGGCGTGGATGCGGTCGGCGACGCCATTCAGATCATCGCGCGAGTGGCCCACGCAGGTGAGGTGGGGCATGACGGTGAAACCGAAATCCCGCTTCAGAAAATCGCTGACCTGCGCGGTGCGGTCGCGCGTGGTGCCGCCCGCGCCGTAGGTGACCGAGACGAAGTCCGGATTCATGCGCTTGAGCGCGGTGGCCGTGGCCCGCAGGGCCTCGACGCCCGCCTCATCCTTCGGTGGGAAAAACTCGAGGGAGCGGAGGGGGCGCGATTGCGCGAAGAGTTCGGAGATGGGTCGGTCGGCCTGCATGTGACGTATCAACAAATAAGTAAGTGATGATATGTGTAAAGTTCCGTTTTCAAACTAACCTTAGCGCGCCGGGGGCGGCTCGACGATGACTTCGACGATGAGGTAAGCGTCGGATTGCCAGACAGGGCGGAAGGCGAAGCGTTCGGAATTCCAGCGCGCGTGGCGGTTGATAAACTCCAGGAAAGCAGGCGCGGGCGACGTCACGACGTAGCGGATACGGGAGGCATGCCACTTGTCGGCGGCCACGTTGAGCGGAGTCTTCGGGTCGAATAGCCAGGCGACCTCGGGGCTCCAGATCGGCACGAACGTGATGTCGGTGTCGGCGAGCAAGTGCGGCAGGCCGGCGTAGTCGCTCAGGAGGCGCTTGCGACCGGGTAGGGCGTGGAGCGCGGCCATGAGCTGGGCCGAAGACTCCTCGCCGATCGCTTCGAAACGCCGCGCCGCCGTGGGCCACTCGCGCGGAGAGGAGCGATAGGCATTGTCGGGGAGCGTCAGCGTAAAGGGAAGGGTGGCGAGCAGGGCGACGATCAGGGCACCGTCGGCGACCTTTCGCCAAACGGTGGGCGCAGCGAGGATCGCGTAGCCGGCAAAGGCCGCAGCGAGCGCAAGCGCCGGACTCAACACGCGCAACGAGTAGAACGTACCGCCGGCGGTAAACGGCACCGACGCCATCCACAGCGCGCCGCACAGGCCCACGCAGACCGCGCACCACCGCGCCTCGCGGAGCCCACGCTTGGCGTGCAACACGAGTGCGACGCCGCCGAGCAGAGCGGCGGGGGCGAAGAGGACGAAGTACCGCGTGACCTGCCGCCAGGTCTCGAGAGAGAACAGCGCGCCCCGCGCTACGGTGTGAAAGTTGGCCGACCAAGTGGCGAAGAATTCGTTAGTACGGAAGAGACCGGCGAGGTTGATCGCGAAGAACGGGTTGCCTGTGAGAATCCACGTGCGCAGCGGCCAGATCGCCACCAGCGGCAGGGCGATGGCCGCGAAACGAATCAGCGCGGAGCGCGGGGCCTGCATCAGCGCAAGAAGTCCAAGCCCGAGGAGAGGGAAGGCTAGGCCGTACTCGCGGGCTCCGGCCCCGGCGATGGAGGCGGCGGCCGCCAAGATGAGCCAGGCGGGGGCGCGCGTTTTTTGCCAGCGGAGCAGGCCGTAGAGCAGGCCGGCGACGGAGAGGGCGGTGAGGCCGGTTTCCTGGCCAATGATCGCAGACCAGGTGAGCAGGGGTGTCGCCGCGGCGAGCAGCACCGCGCGACGCGCCGCGAGTTGCCCACCCCATGAATAGGCGATGCGCCAGAGGAATTCGTGGAGTGCGACCAATTGCAGCAAGATCGCGGGGGACGTCCACAGAGCCTTGATCGAGCCGCCACAGAAGTACGACCAAGCGTGCAGCGCGGCGATGCCGGGCGGGATGCTCTCCGGCCACGCGTAGGCCGCGTAGTCGGCGGCGCTGCGGGGCGGGTAAAAACTGAGCGAGCCCAGCTCGACCATCTGCTCCGCCAGCCAACTCCAGCGGAAATAAACATCCGCCCCGGAGAGCGGCTGGGTCGCCAGCCGCCAGCCGACGATGCCCCAAAAGATGACGTAGAGGGGAGTCCAAGCGCCGAGCTGGGTGAAGCAGGCGAACGAAGATGTTTCCTCTTTCGCGGGGGGCTGGCCTTTGCGCTTAAGCGGGCGATAGGTGAAGTAGAGCGCGCCAGTGATCAGGGCTAGCGTGCCGGCCAGAGTGAGTAAGGTGATCGGGATATGCAGCACCGCGAAGATCACGACCAGCAGGTAGAGCAGTGCGGTCGAGATGATCACGCTGCCCGCGAAAGAGCGCGGCAGGTGCAGCGCGCGCAGGAGAGCTGCGCCCGGGGCCAGCAAGCCGGCGATCAACAGCGCCAGCCGGAACGGCAGCAGGATAAGTTCAAGCGCACCCATGAAGGAATCGGAAGGGGCCTAGGGATGGAGAGAGATGGGCGCGGATACAATCAAAGGCGTGTGAGTAAGAACCCTGCCTCGGAGGGAACTGAGCGGGCGAAGACCGTGGGCACGGTTTGAGGTGAACGCGACCTCCGGGCGCGTTTCATCGGGGTTGACTGCCGATGAGATTTTAAAGTTCGCCCTCCCGACGGCGCCACGGAGGTCGCCGTCCACCTTTCGATCCACGTGGCGGTGCGCGGGCACGAAAAAGGGCGGACTGAAGGTCCGCCCTCGTGGTGCGCTGAGGCTGCGCGAAATTGGCTGGGGCTGGTGGTTACGGGACCTTCTTCTCGTCGGGCTTCACGGGAGCGGCGACGGGCGCGGGCTCGAAGAGTTCGGAGGCGGTTTGCGGCAAGCCGTTGAACGTATAGTCCGCGACCTGAAAGGCGCGCTTTTGCATCAGCTTGTTGACCGGAGCGGCGGCGTCGCTGCTTGAGATATTCGCGAAGACGGGGCCGGCCGGGATGGTTTCAAACTCGGGCGTCACCGGCTTACTGGGATCGGCGGGTTTGCCGTCCGCGGGCTTGGCGGGCTCTTCCTTTTTCACCAGATCGGTGGCCGAGCCGAGGGAGGCGGGGCCGGCTTTGGCATCGGCGACGGGCTTCAGCTTCTTTTCCTCGGGCTTACGACCGAGGCCGACTTGATAGGTCTTCTTGTCGAAGGTCTCGACCTTGAAAACGCGTTCGTTGGCGCGGGCGGCGGTGACGTTGGCGTCCGTCAGATCGTTGGTATCCGAAAAACGAATACTCGAAATCGTGCCGAGCGTGGCGGCGACTTTATCGCCTTTCACGGCCTGGCCGGCGGGGGTCTTGTCGGAAGTCCACGGGTCGTCTTTTTTCGCGCGGGAGAACGTGATCGGGCCATCGGGGAAGGGCATCGTGACTTTGGCGATGTCGTCGGCCTTGAGGATCAGGAGCTCGGTGTTGGCCCAATTCTTCGGCTCCGCGTCGAGATAGGCGGTTAGCGTGGCGAGGAAGGCCTTTTGCTCGGTGCCGAAGCGCACGTAGCGCCCGCCGGTGTCGGAGGTCTTGCCGAGGAAGGCAGACCAAAGTTCCTTGTCGGAGGCGTCGAGGAGGTCGATCTTGGTGCCGTTGAACTCAAGACGGGAGATGCGATCGGCGCTGCTCGTGACGAGGCGCTCGAGTTTCGCGTCGGTGAGGCTGCCGGTGAAGCTGGAGAGCTTCGCAAAATCGGCCGGCATGTCGAAGTAGTCGGTTACGCGCCAAGTGCCGTCGGACTGGCGGACGAGATTCACCGTCTTGCCCTGATCGGTGAGGCGGACCTTGGCGGCTTTTTCGACAATCGCGCTGGCGACGAGGGGCTGGCCCACGCGGGCGTCGGCGACCGGTGGCGGAGCCGGGCGCGTGGCGAAGAAGGCGACGCCGGAAAGTACGGCGAGGACGGCGATGGTGATGACAAGGGTGCGGAGTTTCATCGCAGGGACGGAGAGGGGAGCTTAGAGTCTGGAGCTAAGAGCTGAGAGTCGAAGTCAGCTCAACTGAGAGTGAAAGTGAGGAATTTACTTCTTCCGCGACTGGTAGAACCAGAGGCCGAAGCAGCCGACCAAGATGACCGGGATGGCGAGGTTCATGATGAGGAGCTTTTTCTCCAGCCAGTCGATGTCCTGGTTGAGCGCGCGGCGGATTTGGCGGCGCTGGCCGTTCATCTCGGCCTGCTTCTTTTGGAAGTCGGAGATGGCCTTGGCGACCTCGGGCGAGGCGACGATGCGGTTGCCCTCGGTCTTCTTGCCCTGCATCTCGGACAGCTTTTTCTGGATGTCGGCGAGGCCGGCATCGAGCGAAGTGAGCTTCTCCTGATACTTCTTCTGCGCTTCGGCCTGCATGAGGCGGACGACGGTAAACGGGCGGTCGGCGCTGCCCTTGCCGCGCACGCCGATCAGGTCCTGCGAGCCGCCGAGATACTCGATGGTGTTCGAGGCGAGGGAAATGTTGTCGTTGTAAGGCTGATACGCGGTCTGGCCGAAGAAATTCATCTTCTGCATGCTATAGGTGTCGAGCAGCCAGTCGGTGTCGGCGATGATGAAGAGCGTGGAAGTGGTCTTCGACTCCTTGATGGCGTCAACTGGCTTGGCGGGCTCGGGCTTTTTCTCGTCCTTCTTCGCGGGGTCGTCCTTTTTCTCTTCTTCCTTCGGCGCGCCGTCGGGGAAGGCGGACTTGAACTTGCCCGTGACGAGCGCGGCGATGGTCTTTTTGCCGGTGGGCGTGATCTGCTTCGAAATGTCGTCGGGCTGTGCAAACTGCAGCATCATGCTGGCGATATCGCCGGATTGCGCGGAGGTCTCGACCAGCGGGGTGAAGGTGAGATTGGAGCCGGACTTGAGAGAAACGCTGCCCGCCTCGAAGAACCACGCGGTATTGAGCTGCGCGGTGGGAAGGGCCTTGGCGTTGAAGTTTTCCTTGCGGAGGCCGAGCCAGGTCGGGTTGCGCTGATTGCCATTCGGCACGGGGTTTTCGAGGTCGCCGACGATCTTCTGCGCGTCGTACGCGATGCCGTAGGCATTGAGGAGCACGGGCAGATCGCTCGTCACATTCGGCGGCGGCATGCCCATCTGCTGCTGCTGGGGATTGCTCTGGCGCTTGAAGTGGTGCGACGACGGATCGACGGCGAGGAAGACGGGCTTCCCGCCGAGAAGAAACTGATCGATGGCAAACTGGAGCTTCGGCGTGACGCCCTGCGGATGGATCACGGCGAGCGCGGCGAGACCGGTGGGCAACTCCGTGGCGGAGGCCTCGATCTTCACAATGTTAAAGGACTGCTCCCACTCGCTGATGACGTACTGGGCGGGCTGCGGCTGCTGGCGCATCATCATCATCATTTGCATTTCCTGCGGACTGGTTCCCTGCAACGGCAGGCTCGTGATGAGGCCGAGCTTCGGCTTGTCGATTTGCTGGACGCTAAAGATGACCTTGGAGAGATCGAACTCGAGGAACGGCTCGCGCGAGAGGGCGTTGCGGCCATCGGCGGAAAGGAAGGTGGGGATGCTCTTCGTTTGGTCGGCCTGCGTGACGACGAGGCCGAAGAAGAAGTTATCGTTGGCGGTCAGAGGCGTGGGCGCGACGCCGAGGGTGGTGGCCTTTTCCTCGGCCGGGGTATCGGGCTGGACGTTGATGACGTTGAGCGTGAGCTTGCCGCGCGAGGCGCGGACGTACTGGCGCAGCATCTCCTGCACGCGCGTCGCGTAGTTTTTGATGTTGATCGGCAGGGCTGCGGCATCGCGCGAGTAGTAGAAGTCGAGCGTGATGGGCTCCTCGATCTTGCCCAGCATGGCCTTGGTGCCGGCGGAGAGGGAGTACAGGGAATCGGCCGTGGTATCGAGGCGGAGCGGGATCGACGACGCGAGGTAGTTGACCAACACGAGGCCGACAAAGAGCAGGACGATCGCGAGGGCTTTGCTTCTGAGTTTCATGATGAACGCGAAGACGAAATTTAAAATGGGCAGGGTGGGCGCAGGGGGCGATCAGCGCTCCAGGGCGACGACGTTGAGGAACAGCGTGAAGGCCATCATCGAGAGGAAATACGCGATGTCCTTGGGATCGATGATGCCTTTGCTGAACGACTCGAAGTGCGGCATGAAGCTGAAATTCGAGAGCGCATCCACGACGGGCACCGGCAGCGACATCGAGACCAGCAACTCCGTAAACACGCTCCAGCCGACGAGCATGATCACGAAGCACGCGACGACGCTCAGCACGAAGCTGATGACCTGATTTTTCGTCAGCGCCGAGGTAAGCGTGCAGACGCCGAGGTAAGCGCCGGCCATCAAAATGCCGCCGAGGTAGGTGCTAAAAATAATGCCCCAATCCGGCGAGCCGAGGTAGCCGACGGTGAGCGCAAGTGGCAGGCTCAGCAGAATCGCGATGGTGAGAAAAGCCCACGCGGCGAGAAACTTTCCGAGCACGGCCTCGAGCGTCGTGATCGGCAGCGTGAAGAGCAGTTCGACCGTGCCCACGCGCTTTTCTTCCGACCAGAGGCGCATGCCGGCGGCAGGAATGAGGAAAAGGAACAGCCACGGGTAGAACATGAAGTAGCTCTGCATCGTGGCCTGATTGGCCTTGAAGAACTGGCCGACGAAGAAGGCCAGCACGATGCTCGAGAGCACAAAGACGCCGAGGAACACGTAGGCGACCGGCGAGCGGAAGTAGCCGAGGAACTCGCGTTTGAAGACGGGGGAAATCTGGGTCATGGGGAGCGAAATTACGAATTACGAATTTCGAATTACAAAGGCCGGAAAGAGGGGAGCGGGTGGAAAGTCGCTGATTAGACATCCGAGGACGTCAGCGTGCGGAAGATCTCGTCGAGGCGGGCACCGGGTTTACGGGCGCGGAGGAGGGCGGGGGTTTCGTCGGCGACGACGCGGCCCTGCGAGATGATGATCACGCGATTACAGATCGCATCGACCTCCTCGAGGATGTGCGTCGACATGATTACGGCCTTTTCGACGGCCATGTTCTTGATGAGGGAGCGCACCTCGTTTTTCTGGTTTGGATCAAGACCATCGGTGGGCTCGTCGAGGATCAGCGCGGGCGGATCGTGGAGGAGCGTCTGGGCAAAGCCCACGCGCTGCTTGAAGCCCTTGGAAAGGGTCTCGATGGTCTGCTTGCGGACGGGGGCGAGGTGAGTGAGGCCGATGGCGCGGTCGACTTGGGCGCGCTTGGCGTCGCGGGAGCGGAAGCCACGGACCTCGGCGATGAAACCGAGAAATTCCTCGACGGTCATCTCGGGGTAGGCCGGGGCGCTCTCGGGAAGATAGCCGAGCTTGCGCTTCACGGCCACGGGATCGACGGTGACATCGACGCCATCGACCGTCGCGCTGCCGGCGTCGGGCCGGAGGAAGCCGGTGATCATCTTCATCGTGGTGGACTTGCCGGCGCCGTTGGGGCCGAGGAAGCCGAGGATATCGCCGCGATTGACGCGAAACGAGACGCCATCGACTGCGCGCTTGGGGCCGTAGGTTTTAACCAGACCTTTGACTTCGATCATGAGGGGAGGGTGGAGCGGGAGGGCGCTGAGAAAGAAAACCGGAGTGATTGTTCCAACATTCGGTGTTGGGCAGGGATTTCGGAAAAAATAAAAGACGCCGGGGCCTTCAAGCGATTTTTTAAAGGCTCCGGAGGCCTGAAAGACGCCCCGGGGAGGCGGAGGTTGCGAGTGGGTTATACTAGATCAAGACAGGAGGGACCACAGATGGACACAGATGAACACTGATACGAACTGCAAGGAGGGGGTGGGATAATGGGGAATTAATCCGCCATCGGTGCCCATCCGCAGTTTACTTCACTGACATCAGGCGGATTTGGGCCGCTTCACATCAGGCAGGAAGGCCGTGAGCAGGCCGAGCAGGGGAAGATAAGCGCAGACGTGGAAGACGAAGTTGATGCTCGTATGGTCGGCGAGGCGGCCGAGGACCGCGGAGCCGATACCGCCCATGCCAAAGGCGAAGCCGAAGAAGAGACCCGAGATGAGGCCGACGCGATTGGGCACCAGCTCTTGCGCGTAGACGAGAATGGCGGAAAACGCCGAGGCCAAGATCACGCCGATGATCACCGTCAGGACGGCGCACCAGAAAAGATTGGCGTAGGGCAAGAGGAGCGAGAATGGCGCGACACCGAGGATCGAGACCCAGATCACGGCCTTGCGCCCGATTTTGTCCCCGACGGGACCGCCGATGAAGGTGCCCGCGGCGACGGCGGCGAGGAAGAGGAAGAGCAGGTATTGGGCGTTCTGCACCGAGACGTGAAACGTATCGATGAGGTAGAACGTGTAGTAGCTCGTGAGGCTCGCGAGGTAGAAGTATTTCGAGAAAATCAGCAGGCCGAGGATCGCGATCGCGGCGATGATGCGACCGCGCGAGAGTTTTAACGCGGTGTCGTGATGCGAGGATTTCGGGGCGCGCTTCAGGGCGGCGAGGCGGTCGCGATACCACGCGCCGACGCGCGTGAGCAGGAGAAAACCGAAGAGCGGAAGCACGGCAAACCACGCGACGCGCGACTGCGAGCGGTGCGCGATGACAAGGCCGGCGAGCAGCGGGCCGAGGGCGCTGCCGGCATTGCCGCCGAGTTGGAAGAGTGACTGCGCGAAACCGTGGCGTCCCCCAGAGGCGAGACGGGCGACACGCGAGGCCTCGGGATGGAAAATCGAAGAGCCGAGGCCGATGAGCGCGGCGGCCACGAGGACGAGGCCGAAGCTATTGGCAAAGGCGAGGAGGAGGACGCCCGAGAGCGAGAGCACCATGCCGGTCGCGAGCGAGTAGGGCTGCGGATAACGGTCGGTGAAAATGCCGACGCAGGGCTGCAAGATTCCCGCGGTGAGCTGGAACGCGAGGTTGATATTTCCGACGGCGGTGAAGTCGGTTTGGAAGCGTTCCTTGAGTACCGGGAAGAGCGCCGGGAGCAATGACTGGATGGTATCATTGAGCAGGTGGGCGCTGCTGATCGCGAAGATGATCGGCAGGACAACGGAGGAGGCGGCGGGGGTGGGCGCGAGGTCGGAGGCGGAGAGGGAGGCGGTGGCGGGTTTTGCTTTCAACGGAAGGAAGACGGTACCGAGTTCGCGTGGCTTGTGGATACTAAGTTTGGGCGGAGCGGTACAGCGGATGGGAAATAAGCGGAGGTATGCGTGGGTAGGTACGGGGTGAATGGGTGACGTGAGTGAGAACTGGATCAAAAGGGGCCGGATCTTGTCACAGAGAACACGGAGGAGGCACAGAGGTCACAGAGTAAGGCAGGGAGCTGTGGGCCGAATAATGAGAGGGCTTTTTGTGACATGAATGGGCGCGAAGCGCGCCGGGATGAGGCAGATGGATTGCTTCGTCGCTGCGCTCCTCGCAATGACAGCACTTAGTTTTGACCGTTGAGGAACTCGTCTGATTGCCGTGGTTCGCAACTTGGATGTCATCCCGACCACTCGCTCTCGCTCGCGGCTACCAGAAACTCTGGCGGGCTTGCTCTGCGACCTCGGTGCCTCCTCCGTGCTCTATGTGCCGCAAGATCGGTCACAGGATTCCAGCGGGGCCGCTGAGCGGGCGGTTGAAAAACGCCCCACCCTTATGCGGTCGCGAGCTCGCGCTCTTTTTCGGTCTTGAGGCGGAGCTGGCCGCAGGCGGCGTCGATGTCGTGGCCTTTTTCGCGGCGCAGCGTGACGGGGATGCGCGCGGCACGGAGGATATCGGCGAACTTTTCCTGGCGCGTGTTGCTCGGGCGCTTCCACGGCAGGCCCTCGACGGTGTTGTACGGGATCAGGTTGACGTGGGCGTGAAGGTCGCGGGCGATGTCGCGCAGGGCCTCGGCTTGCTCGAAGGAATCGTTGACGCCCTCGATCAAGATGAACTCGAGGGTGACCATGCGGCCGTGTTTTTCGGTGAACTGCGAGATGGCGGGGATCAACTTGGCGAGCGGGTAGGCCTTGTTGACCGGCATGATCTTTTCGCGGACCTCGTCGGTCGCGCCGTGGAGTGAGATGGCGAGGCGGAAGCCGAGGGGTTCGTCGGCGAGCTTGAGGATCTTCGGGACGAGGCCGCTGGTGGAGAGCGTGATGCGCCGCGCGCCGAACCCGAGGCCCCACTCGGCGTTGACGATGGTGAGGGCGAGGAGGGTGTTGTCGTAGTTGGCGAGCGGTTCGCCCATGCCCATGACCACGATGTTGTCGAAAGAGGCGAGCTCCATGCGGGCGCGCGGCGTGCGGGCATCCTCGCGGTAGCACACTTGGAGGAGTTGCGCGACGATCTCGCCGGCGCTAAGGTCGCGCTTGAAGCCGGCGAGGCCGCTGGCGCAAAACGCGCAGGCCATGGCGCAGCCGACCTGGGTGGAAATGCAGATGGTCTTGCGCGAGTGCTCGGGGCCGACGCCCTCTTGCGGCACGCGGATGATGACGGTCTCGACGAGGGATTTGTCACCGAGCTCGAGGAGGAGTTTGTCGGTGACGTCTTCGGACTGCTTGTTGAAGACGAGCGTCGTCGGCATCAGTTCAAACGTATCCGCCAGCCAAGTACGCAGGGGCTTCGAAAGATTGGTCATCTCCTCCCAGGAGCGGACGCGCTTCTTGTAGAGCCACTCGAGGATCTGCTTCGCGCGAAATGCGGGCTCGCCCGCCTCGCGCAGGCGCGCGGTGAGGGAGTCGAGGGTCTCGCCGGTAAGCGGCGGCTTGGCGGGCGTGTATTTCATGCGAACGGAGGACGGTACGACGTGGGCGCGGGGGTGCAAGCGGGACGTGACTTGGGCGTGGACGTGGTTTTTTGACCACAGATGGACACACATGAACACGGATACAGACCCAAGCAGAAGTAACCGCGAAGAACGCGAAGAGACGCGAAAATAAAAATCGACCTTCGCGTCTCTTCGCGTTCTTCGCGATTAAATTAGTACCACGCCGCGTCAGGTGTCTTGATCCGTGTTCATCTGTGTCCATCCATGGTTCAAGAGGATTGGGGGTTTGGGAGTTGGGGATTGAACGGCGGGCGGTGGCTGCTAGACCAAAGGCACCTCTATGAAGACACTTACCCCGGTCTTGGCAGTACTGGCATTGGCGGTGTCCGCGTTCGCGGCGGAGCCTGCGGCGAAGAAGCCGTTTGAGCGGCGTGTGGAGCGGCTTGATCCGGCGCTCGACCAGCTCATCGCGGTCGACGCAAAGATCGAGAAACTGGCCGACGGCTTTACGTGGTCCGAAGGGCCGGTGTGGTATGAGGGCGCGGTCGTGTTTTCCGATGTGCCGGCCAATATCGCGTACCGCTGGAAAGAGGGCATGGCGAAGGCCGAGGTGTTTATCCAGCCGAGCGGTCAGCTCACGCCAGCGCAGGGATTTCGCGAGCCGGGGAGCAATGGCATGACACTCGACAGCAAGGGCCGGCTGATCGTTTGCCAGCACGGTGAGCGGCGCGTGGCGCGGTATGAGAATGGGAAATTTACGGCGGTGGCGGATCGCTTCGACGAGAAACGTTTCAATAGTCCCAACGATGTCGTGGTGCGGAAAAATGGTGAGGTGTATTTTACGGATCCCTCTTACGGGCTGGAAAAGATGGAGGCCTCGCCGCTGAAGGAGATTCCGTTTAACGGCGTGTATCGCGTGGCGACCGACGGCAAGGTCTCCCTGCTGACGAAGACCATCAATTTTCCCAATGGCATCGCGTTTTCGCCGGATGAGAAAGTGCTCTACGTCGCGGTGAGCGATGGCGCGGCGCCGCGCGTGATGGCGTACGATGTGAAGGCCGACGGCTCGGTCGCGGGTGAGCGGATTTTCTTCGATGCGCGGCCGCTGAGAGCGAGCGGGCCGGGGTCGTGCGATGGCATGAAAGTCGACCGTGACGGGAATGTGTGGACGACGGGGCCGGGTGGGGTGTTGGTGATTTCGCCGGCAGGGAAATTACTGGGGCGCGTGCTGACGGGGGTGCCAACGGCGAACTGCAACTGGGGCGGTGATGGCAGCACGCTCTATATCACGGCGAATCATGAACTGCTGCGGATTAGAACGCTGACCAAAGGGGCGGGGTGGTGAGCGAGGCCGACCTGAGGGTAGGAGCCTGCTTGCAGGCGATGGATCGTGGGGTGACTGCACGGGCCATAGCCCATCGCCTGCAAGCAGGCTCCTACCTCCGATCCTCAGAGATTCACCCGCAGTGAGGTAAGGGGTGCGAAGAAGGCGAGGCAGAGCACTCCGGCGGCGAGGCACCAGAGGGCGAGCATGCCGAAGGCCACGCCCTGGCGCACCGGGGTGGAGCGTATCCGGAGATGTAATACGGACCAAAGAATCAAACCGGCGAGAACCGCGACCGACGGAATCAGCGGGTGCAGGGAGAACACCGCGCGGCTGAAGGCGGGGACATCGTCCTTGCCGAAGATGCTCCAGAATTTGAACCGGAGAAACCAAGCGATCACGGAGAAGCCGACCCAGAGCAGCGAGGTCGTCACGAGGATTTGCATCCGCAGGGCGCGACGCTGCTGCGCCGCTTGCGCGGGCGTGGGCTCGGGGAGGACGGGAGCGGATTCGGCGGACATGCTAACGGTGATTGGATAGGTAGGTGAAGAAGCCGCGAACTCAGGGCTTAAGCTGTTTCACAAACCACTGGCGCGCGGTGACGATGGAGTCGGGGTTTACTTTGTGCGCTGTGTTGGGCTGCAGGAGGAAGGTGAATTTGTCGTCGGCGCGGGCGGCGTGGTAGACGGCGCGGGTGGCGTTGATGCAGAGCTTGAGGCCGGGCTGCGGGGTGCGGGGATCGGAGTCGCCGTTGATGACGAGGAGGGCGCGCGGGGCGATGAGCGGGACCATTGCAGGGCCGTCGAAGCGGTCGACGATGCCGGGATTGGTGCGCTCGTAGAACGTCTTGAGGAATTTGGCATCGGGGGCGACGCCGGCGTCCTTCGCGGCGGCGTCGAAGGCGGCTTGGATCGTGCCGATGCGCGAGTGCCACGAATCGTTTTCCATCGCCCAGCGGAAGCTTTGTACGCCGATGCAGGGCACGACGGCGATGAGGCGCGGATCGACGGCGGCGGCGAGGTAGAGTTCGGTGCCGCCCTTGGAAAAGCCAATGCCGCCGATGCGCGCGGGGTCGACGTCGTCGCGCGTGACGAGGTGGTCGATCAGGCGCATGATCTCCGGCACGGTGTCGTAGTAGAACGGATGCTCGTGCGGCTCGGGGGCGCGGTAGGCGCGGAGGATGGCATCGGTGTAGTCGACGCCTTTCGCCCCGGGTGCGCGCTCGCCGTGGTACGGGGCGTCGAAGGCGACGGCGATGAAGCCGTCGCCAGCCAATTCGCGAAGGAGGCCGAGTTGGCCCTCTTTGTTGCCGCCGGTGCCGTGAAGCACGATCACCACGGGGCGGCGGGCGGGCGCGGCGGCGGAGGCGGTGGTTGGGACCGTGGGTTTGACGAGCAGGGCGGGCACGCGCTGACCGGTGCCGGAGGTAAAGGAAAAGGTTTGCTCGCTGAAGCCCGTCTTGGGGTCGGTTTTGGGGTGGGGCGAAAATTCGACGGCGAGCGGCGCGCGCTGGGGGCCGAGAACCTGGAGGAAGGCGGCGCGCGTCTCAGCGGGGGAATCGGCGGCGGTGAGGGGAGCGGCGGTCACGAGGGTGAGCAGGGCGGCGAGAAACGAGAGCGTGGGGTGGCGCTGGCTCATGGTGGGTGGACGAAGAGATAGCGCGGGCGTGGCGGAGGGCCAATCATTTTGAACAGAAGAGAACGAGGGAAACGAAGAGCTGAAAGCGATCAGGGGAGTCTATGTTCTCAAAATAGAGTCTCAGAAGAGGAGGTGCCCACGAAACACACTAAACACACGAAAGTATTTTTCGTGTGTTTAGTGTGTTTCGTGGGCCAGTTAGCCTGTTCAAGAGCCGGGATATGAAAACATTCGTGCGTCGTTCCGCTTCAGCTCTTGGTCACCTTCGTTTTCTTTGTTTAAACTGATCGCGTGAAGCACTCTTTCAAGTACGCGAGGCTGCGGGTGGCGATGGCTTCGGGGCCTTCGTCGAAGTTGAAGACTTCCACGGAGACAGTGCCGTCGTAGCCGACTTCGCGGAGGGCGGCGGCGATGGGGCGGAAGTCGACGGGGCCGAAGCCGGGGCCTTTGAGGCTTTTGTCGTTGGCGTGGAGGTAGGCAAAGTGGCCGCGCGATTCGCGCAGGATATCAGGGATGGATTTTTCCTCCCAGCTCATCGCGCGCACGTCGAGGATCACTTTGAAGTGGGGTGAGGCGAGTTGCTGGGTGAAGCGCACGGCCTCGGCGGCGGTGTTGATGAAGTTGGTGTCTTCGGCGGGGAGGGGCTCAAAGCAGAGCGTGACGCCACGGTCTTCGGCGCGGCGCACGGAGGGGCGGAAGAGGTCGGTGGCCCACGCCCACGCTTGCTCGTATGAGACGCCGGGGGCGAGGCTGCGCTGCTTCGGCGAGCCGACGATGATGGAGCGGCCGCCGAGGTCGGCGCAGAAATCGACGAGGTCGCAGAAGTATCGGGCGGTCCGGGCGCGCATGGCGGAGTCGGGCGAGGTGAGGTGCATGCCCTCGGTGCGGACGAGGACCCAGTGAATGCCGGAGATGGCGACGCCGGCGTGGGCGGCGGCCTCGCGGATGCGGACGCGCTCGGACGCGGGGATATCGGTGACGTGCGCCGCGAGTTTAAACGGAGCGACCTCGACGGCATCGTAGCCGATGCGCGCGGCCGCGGCGAAGACCTCGGCGATGGGGAGGTCTTGGAAGATTTCCTGGCAGATGCCGAACTTCATGGGTGGGGCGTGGAGGCGAAATTTTCGATTTTGGATTCTCGATTCTCGATTGGGGCGGATGGTTTAACCACGAAGGCACACGAGGTGACACGAATGAAATGCAGCGAGTGCGGGCGCATGGCCGGCGAAGCGCGGGATAAAAATTTGGACTAAGGCAGAAGAATTTAACCACGGATGGACACCGATGGGAAGGGCCGTGGGGCGCGAAGCGCGCGGGCGAGATCTAAATGGATTGCTTCGTCGCTGCGCTCCTCGCAATGACAGGGAAGAGATGGGAGGGAAAGCATGGCAGGTCCGGCTCGGCCGGACGTGGGGTGGCGAGATGGATTGCCGCGTCGTCCGCTATGCGGACTCCTCGCAATGACAAGGGGGGCGGTTGTGGTTGATTTTTGCGGGCTGGAAATGCGCGGGGGTTTGCTGTGGCGTAGGGTGATGTCTGTTGATCGAACTCACGTTGCCGCGCCGCGTCCCTCGGAGGGGTGGCAGGTGCGGGCGTGGGCGGTGGGCATCGCGGTGGCGACGGTGGTGGCGTATTCCAATAGTTTTTCGGGGACGCTGTTTTTCGACGACACGGCGTCGATTGTGGAAAATAAATCGATTCGGCAGCTCTGGCCTTTGAGCGACGTGCTGTTTGCTCCCGCGATAGCGGGCACGGCGGGACGGCCGCTCCTTAATCTTTCCTTTGCGCTTAACTTTGCGGCGGGCGGCCTCGCGCCGAGCGGCTATCATGCGGTTAATCTCGCGATTCATCTCGCGGCGGCGCTGGTGCTCTTTGGGCTCGTGCGGCGCGCGTTGTCGCTGGCGTGGGCGCGGGCGAGGTTCGCAGCGCATGCGACGGAGTTGGGGGCACTCGTCGCGCTGTTGTGGGCGGTGCACCCGCTGCAGACGGAGTCGGTGACGTATGTTTCGCAGCGGGCGGAATCGTTGGTCGGTTTGTTTTACCTGCTGACGTGGTACGCGTTCGTGCGGGCGGCGGAGCCGGGGGCGCCGCGGCGCTGGGGCGTGCTTTCCGTGGCGGCCTGCGTGGCGGGCGTGCTGACAAAGGAGATCATCGTGACGGCGCCAGTGGTGATTTTAATTTTCGACCGCGTGTTTTTGAGCGCGTCGTGGCGTGAGGCGTGGACGCGTCGGCGCGGGATTTACCTGGGTTACGCGGGGGCTTTGCTCTTGCTGGGTGTGATGATGCTTGGGTCGCGGTTGCAGGAACGCGGGGTGGGATTCGGCGGTAAGATTGGCTGGGGGACTTATCTCGCGACGGCGTGCGAGGCGCTGGCACTGTACTTGAAACTCAGCGTTTGGCCGCACCCGCTGATCATCGATTATGGGCCGACGCCGGCGCGCGGGGGCGGGATACTGGTGCTGAGCGGAGCGGTGCTCGCGGCGTGGCTCGGCTTAGTGGCCGCGACGTGGCGGCGGTGGCCCGGGGTGGCCTTTGCGAGCTTCGCGATTCTCGCGATGCTGGCGCCGACGCTGGTGGTGCCGATTGCCAATCAACCGGTGGCTGAGCATCGCATGTATTTGCCGCTGGCGGTGGTGGTGACGTTAGTAGTGGTGATGGGATTTCTCTGGCTGGGGCGGCGTGGAGTGATGGCGGGCGGGCTCGTCTTGGCGGTGGCGGGAGTGGGGGGCACCATGGCGCGCAATGCCGATTACCGTACAGAGGTGACGATTTGGCGGGATGCCGCGACCAAGCGGCCTGACAATTGGCGGGCGCACGCCACGCTCGCGCTCGCATACTTTAGCGAGCAGCGCCTCGACGAAGGCGTTGCGGCCCTCGAGGTCGCACTGCGACTCAACCCGACGGAAGGGAAGCTCCATAACAACTACGCCAACGCGCTCGCGGTGGTGGGGCGCTTGCCGGAGGCCATCGCCGCGGGCCAGCGTGCGACGCAACTCGATCCGACCTATGCCGAGGCGCGCAGCAGTCTGGCGCAGGCGCTGCTCAAGGCGGGGCGCGCCGCCGAGGCCGTGGTGCAACTCGAGGCGGCGCGCGATCTGAAGCCGGAGTCGGTCGAGATTCGCAGTAATCTTTGCGACGCGCTCCGCCGTGTCGGGCGCGCGACGGAGGCGGTGAAGGAGGGCGAAGTGGCGGTGCGGCTGCGGGACGATTTTTCCCCGGCGCATTGCAATCTCGGGCTCGCGTTGGTCGAGGTCGGGCGCACCGATGAGGCCATCGCGCATTATGAGACGGCGCTGCGCTTGAAACCGGATTATCTCGAGGTGCGGAACAATCTCGGCGTCACGCTCATGAATACCGGACGCCTGCCGGAGGCGCAGGCGCAACTCGAAGAGGCGATTCGATTGAAGCCGACGTATGCCGAGGCGCACAACAGCCTCGGCATCGTTTTCGCGAAAGTCGGGCGGTTGGACGAGGCGGGGCGGGAGTTTGAGACGGCGCTGCGGCTGCAGCCGGATCATGTGAATGCGCAGAATAATTTGAAGCTGCTGCGCAGCATGCAGGAGCAGGCGGCGAAGAAATGAAGACCCCGGCGATCAAGGCACTAGGCTTTATGCTACCGATGCTCGTGATCGCGGTGGCGGTCGCGATCTGGAATCCGCGCGGCGACGTATGGGGTACGGTCGAGCCGCCGAAGGCGCAATGCGAGGCGTACGATGCGGAGCGGCTCAGTCGCGCAACGGTGGTGTCGTCGGAACTGTACGATCAACGCAAACTAGACCGGCTTTTCCGGGAGCCGCAGAACACGGTTTCGAATCTCGGTTATGTCTACGTCGGCCTCGCGGTGTGGTTCGCGGCGCGGCGGCGGCTGGCGCGGAGCTTTGGCGTGGCGTGCATTTTTCTCGGGATCGGCAGCGGGCTTTATCACGCCTCGCTCCTGCCGGAGTGGCGGCTGTGGGATATTCTCGGCGTGTACGCGGCGCTGTTTGGGCTCTGCGGCATCGGGGTGTCGCAGTTGCTGCGCTGGCGTGGGACGCGCTATGATTCGATTGCGGCGCTGATGATATGGTTTGGGGCGTTTGTGGCGGGGATCTTTCGCAATGACGTGCGCATCGCGGGCTTCAAGCCGCTCGACTCGGCGACGGTGGTCGTGGCCTGCGTGACGGTGGGGAGCGTGTGTGCGGTGCTGTGTGGGCTGGTGGGGTGGCGCGACAAAAGTGGGCGAGGGGCGATGGATCGCCGGCGGTATGCGCGGGCGATGACGGTGCTCGCGGTGGGTGCGCCGGTGGCGTTTGTGGGCGGGGCCGCGGATCGTTTCGGGGGATTTCTCGCGGCGCCGGAGGCGTGGGTACAAGGGCACGCACTGTGGCATTTATTTGGCGCGGTGGCGCTGCTCGCGGCGTATGAGGTTTTCTCGGCGGCAGGGTTTGATTCGTCGGTGTTTGGGGGCGGAGAGCGGGAGTGGGGAAGGAGGGAGGAGGGATTTAGGGAATGAGGGATGGGGGATTTCAGGAGGATGGTTTTTTGGGGGGATGCTTGGGGCGGAGGTGGCTTTGACGTTTTGATTTTACCGCGGATGGCGCGGATGGGCGCGGATTTTTCAGAGATGAAGAGGGTAGTTGCGCGGATCGTGGGGATGATTTTTAGGCCTTGTCGTTTGGCGGGCGGGTACGAGCCGAGCGGCCCAAGGTACGGCTGAGGCGACAAAAAATGGGCGGACTTCAGTCCTCCCTGCTTTACTTAGACTGCGGCTGCGCCGCAGGGGTGACTCGAAGACTCTGAGGCAAGATGCCGCAGCCACTTTCCAGGCGTCGGCTCACTGGTGCGCGCCGCCGCGATAACTGGGATGAGAGTAGGCCTCGGCGGGCGGGCGGGCGGGCGCTTGCGACTCGTGAGTGTTCCTCGGCTCGCTGGCGCTCGCCGCTACAGAGACACGGTGGCTGGGCGCAAAAAAGCCCGCCGGGTTTTTGAGCCGACGGGCCGTAGGTGATTCGCGAGGGAAGTCAGCGCTTACTTCCGCGCGAGGGTGCGGTTGAGGGCGCTGACGACGGCTTTGATCGAGGCGAGTTCGATGTTGGTGTCGATGCCGGCGCCGTAGAGGCTCTGGCCGCGTTCGGTCTTGATCTGGATGTACGAGACGGCGCGGGCTTCGGCGCCTTTGCCGAGGGAGTGTTCGGAGTAGGAGAGGACTTCGAATTTCGGGAGGGCGGTGGTGCTGAGGGCGCGCACGAAGGCGTCGATCGGGCCGTTGCCGCTGGCGGTGAGGACGTGGACTTTCTTGTCGAGGGCGATCTCGGCGTCGCAGGTGACGATGCTGTCGCGCTCCGTGGTCTTGAAGTGCAGCAGCTCGACGGGCGACGTGCGGCCGAGGTATTCGCGTTGGAAAACATCGTGCACCTCATCGGGCGTGATCTCGCCGCCCTTGGCGTCAGCGTAGTCGTTGATGATCTTGCCGATCTCCTTGTGCATGATCTTCGGCAGGGTAAAGCCGAACTCGTTTTCGAGCACGTAGGCGACGCCGCCTTTGCCGGACTGGCTGTTGATGCGGATGATGGCTTTGTAGCTGCGGCCGATGTCCTGTGGGTCGATAGGAATGTAGAGGACGTCCCATGGCTCGTCGGCTTTTTGGACGGCCCAGGACTTCTTGATGGCGTCCTGATGCGAGCCGCTGAAGGCGGTGAACGTGAGCTCGCCCGCATAGGGCTGGCGGGCGGGGACCTCGAGGCGCGTGCAGCGCTCGTAGACGTCGCGGATGTGATTGATATCCGAGAAGTCGAGGCCGGGGTGGATGCCGTGCGTGTAGAGATTCAGCGCGACAGTGACGATATCGAGATTGCCCGTGCGCTCGCCGTTGCCGAAGAGCGTACCCTCGACGCGGTCGGCGCCGGCGAGTAGGGCCAACTCGGTGGCGGCGACGCCGGTGCCGCGGTCGTTGTGCGTGTGCAGGGAGACGAGCGTGAGGTCGCGGCGAGTGAGGTGCGTGCACATCCACTCGATCTGGTCGGCGTGCACATTGGGCGTGGCGTACTCGACGGTAGCCGGGAGATTAAGGATGATCTTGTTGTCCTTGGTCGGCTGCCAGGCGTCGGTGACGGCCTCGCAAATCTCCAAAGCGAAATCCAACTCCGTGCTGGTGAAGCTCTCCGGTGAATATTGGAAACGGACATGCGTGCCGGCAGCGGCGAGCGGCGCGGCGTAATGCTTCACCCACTTCGTGCCTTGGACGGCGATATCGACGATGTCCTGGCGCGTGGCGTTGAAGACGTATTTCCGCTGCGCGGGCGAGGTGGAGTTGTAGAGATGGAAGATGATGTTCTTCGCGCCGGCGAGGGCCTCGATGCTGCGCTTGATCAGCTCCTCGCGGCATTGGCAGAGGATCTGGATGGCGACGCCATCGGGGATGCGGTTTTCCTCGATCAGGCGGCGGCAGAAATCGAACTCGATCTGGGAGGCGGAGGGGAAACCGACCTCGATCTCCTTGAAGCCGATCTTCACCAGCAACTCAAAGTACTCGAGCTTCTCCTCGACGCTCATGGGCTGGGCGAGGGCCTGGTTGCCATCGCGGAGGTCGACGCTGCACCAGAGGGGCGCACGGTCGAGGGTGCGGCTGGGCCACTGGCGGTTGGGCAAATTAACGGGAGGGAACGGGCGATACTTGCTGACAGGTGCGGGTTGCATGGACGAAACGGGTCGAGACGTTGAGAAAAGAGTTTTGAGAGCGAACGAGCCGGGTAAAACCGGACAGAGTGTCATCACGTCACCGGGAAGGCGACGGCAGAATTCTTCGAACTTACGCACGACCAGCCGCTAAGCGGCCTCCTCTTAGAGGTCGTGCGCGGTGGTAAGTCGAAGAGCCTGCGGCAAAACTTGCATTTCTAAGGAGTGAGGTTTGGAGCGGGCGGGCAAATGTCAAGGGTGGGGCGGTCTAGGAGAGAAGCGGGAAGGACGGATTTTTTGCCGCGGAGGGCGCGGATTCGGGAATGGGTTCAGAGAAAAAATAAAGATGCCTTCACATCGATTTTTATCCGCACCCATCCGCGCGATCTGCGGAAAAAGGATTGCTAGACTTACTTCGTAAACACCTCTGGTGGAACTGACTGGTGAAACTGCCGCAGCTCGGGCGTCGACGTATCGCCACCGGATTCAATCGAGAATCGCTGGCATCGTCTCTGTAACCCACCTGACGCACGCGCGTCTTGCGTGGTGTGCATGACCTTGCCTCCATCTCCGTATGCCTGACGACGATCCGCCGTTCGATCTGGCCGGATGCCTCGAACGGGTACGCCGGCAAGATCAACTGGCTGCGCGCGAACTCGTCGATCATCTTTACCCCTTGGTTATCCGCATTGTGCGTTCCCATCTCCCCCGGCGCGTTGCTGAGGAAGACCTCGCGCAGGAGATTTTTCTGAAGATGTTCACCCGCCTCGCACAATATCAGGGAGCGGTTCCTTTTCCGCATTGGGTCTCCCGGATCGCGGTCACGACGTGCATCGATCATCTCCGCGCGCAGAAGCGCCGTCCGGAGTTTCGGTGGGCCGACCTTTCCGAAACCGAGGCCGAAGTGCTCGATAACATCATCACCAACGAGAACGATGTCCCGGCCAACGATGCGATGGCCGCGAGCGAACTCGTCCATAAACTCCTCGCCCAGCTCAAGCCCGACGACCAGACCGTGATCCGCATGCTCGACCTCGAGCAAAAGACCATCGCCGAGATCGCCCAACTCACGGGTTGGAACCAATCACTCATCAAAGTCCGCGCCTTTCGTGCGAGACGGAAGTTGCAGAAGCTATTTCAAGAACTACAAAAAACCGAACGGTCATGAACTCCTCTCAGCCCAATTCTCCTTGGACCCGTCTGGCGGCCGCCGCGCGCACCGCGCCCGACACTCGTGATACCGCCGCGCCTTACGCCTTTTCCACGCGCATCGCGGCTCTCGCGATGGCGCAGGAGCGCAAGGTCGTCTCCCTCATGGAGCGCTTCGCCCTCCGGGCGCTTTGCGCCGCCGCCCTGCTTGCCGTGCTCGGTGCCGTGGTGAACTATCCCGCGATTAATTCCGCCAACGCCACCGCCGAGGATGAGCAACTCTTTGAAGACGATCCTGTAGCCGTGCTGCTGGACGTCTAAGCGGATGGAAAAGCCCTGGAAAGTCATCGTCGCCTTCATCGGCGTATTCATCGCCGGTTCCGTTTTTGGCGCCCTGCTCGCGTTGCGCTTGAACAAGCAGCGTGAATTGCAGCTGCCGCCGCGCTACGTGGTGCAGCCCGTGCCGCAGACTCCGTCCGCTCAAGCGACGCCGCCCGCCACCGCGACCTCCGCTGCCGGCACGCCTGCCCAGACCCAAGCGACGACGCCCCAAGGCCAAGTGGCCGGCGTCCGCCCGAATCCTAATTCCGCGTCTGCGGTTGCTCCGACTCTGCCGCCCACGATGGCCGTGCAGGCCCCGCCGCTGATGCGCCGTTACGTCGACAAACTCGACCTCACCCCGGAGCAAAAGGAGCGCGTCAATCCCCTCATCGTACGCGCGACCAACGATATCCGTCGCCAGCAACAGACCAATCTGCGCGAGACAGGCGTCATCCTCGCGCACCTGCAGGAAGACATCTCTCGCGAGCTTACGCCCGCCCAGCGCGCCAAGCTCGAGGACCTGACCGAGCGCCAGCGAGTCTTCATCGAACAGCGCGAGCGCCAGCAGCAGGAGCTGTTGCGCCAGCAGCAGATGGACAAAGCCGAGAAGCGTAAGGCCAACAAGGACACCAAGGACGGGAATATTAAGTCCAAGTCCGGCAAGCCGCCCGAGGACGGGAATAACTAACTGAAATTGGTTGTTGCGCGTCGCTGAACCCGACGCATGGTTCGCGTCGGCCAGGTGCCATGCATGGGCAGGCGCGTGAACTCCGCCAGGACCGGAAGGTAGCAACGGTAACGACGTTCTCCTAGTGCCGTGGAGTGCCTGGCCACTTTTTTTATCCGAGCGGTGAGGCTCGTTTTTTCGAGTGGCGGTGAGTGGAGTGCGGCGCGGAATGAACCCGCAGCAGAGGTCGGAGCTTGCTTGCCAGCGGTTCGCGCGTTGCGCTGACTCCTCGCTTCCTAAATCTTCAGAGGATTTAACACGAACTCATGTCGGGCACCTACCAAGTCATCGCGCGCAAGTGGCGCCCCCAGACCTTTGCTGACGTCGTCGGTCAGGACCACGTCGTCCGCACCCTGCGCAACGCCATCTCGCGCCAGCGCATCGCCCACGCCTACCTCTTCGTCGGTCCCCGTGGCACCGGTAAGACTTCCACCGCCCGCATCTTCGCCAAGGCCCTCAACTGCACCGACGGCCCCAAGGCCGACTTCGATCCCAACGATCCGGCCTGCAAGGCCATCGCCGAGGGCTCACATCTCGACGTGATCGAGATCGACGGCGCCTCCAACAACGGCGTCGATCAAGTCCGCGACCTTCGCGAGACCGTTCGCTACGCCCCCGCGATGGGGAAGTACAAAATCTACATCATCGACGAGGTGCACATGCTCTCGGCCGCGGCTTTTAATGCCCTCCTCAAGACCCTCGAGGAGCCCCCGGCCCACGTGAAGTTCGTCTTCGCGACGACCGACCCGCAGAAGGTGCTCCCGACGATCATCTCGCGCTGCCAGCGCTTCGATCTCAAGCCCATCCCGAACGATCTCATCATCGAGCGCCTCAAGAAAATCGCGATTGAGGAAAAGATCAAAGTCTCCGACGACGCCCTCGCCTGTATCGCCCGCATGGCCGATGGCGGCATGCGCGATGCCCAGTCCATTTTCGATCAGATGATCTCCTTCTGCGGCGCCGAGATCTCCGAGCCGGATGTGCTCGACGTCTACGGCCTCGTCGCGGCGGAAAAGATCACCGCGCTCGCCGCCGCCCTCGCCGCCGGCGACCACCAGAAGCTCGTCGCCATCGTCGATGAGTGTGATGCCGCCGGGCGCGATCTCGTCCGCCTCCTCGTCGACCTCCAGGCCCTCGTCCGCGTCGCCCTGCTCGATGCCATCGCCAAGGGTGGCAAGAGCGCCGCGCTCGGCGGCGTCGCCATGACCACCGAGCAACTCACCCGCATGCTCGACGGCCTCCGCGAAGGCGAGGGCAACGTGAAGCTCGGCCTGGCGGAGAAAATCAATTTCGAGGTCACCCTCCTTAAAGCCGTCGAAGCCTCCCGCGCGCGCGCCATCGATTCCCTCATCAAGGAACTCACCGCCCTCGCCGACGAGTCCGGCTCCGCCACCGACGATAGCGAAAAAAAAAAGGGCTGACTGATCGCTTAGGCCAGCTCGACGCCCGGCTCGGCGTCGCCCTGTTGGCGAGCAAGCGCGATGTGTTTGTCACTGCCCCGGTGGGCCGCGTCGACGAACGCCCCCTGCCGATTACCGCCCCCGCCGACGCCGGGCGACGTTTCGCGAATAGTTCGAGTCGTACGCCGGCGGTCGGAGCGCCGGGTGCAGCCGGCGGAGGGGCGATCCCGGCGTCAAACGCGGCGACCTCAGCGTCCGTAGCAAATTCCGAGTTCGCTGGGGCTGAGGCCTCCAGCGATGATACCTCCGAGGCCGTCGTGGCCACCGCCGGGCCGATCGATTCGCCGTTCGACGACGCCCCGGTCTCCTGGCCCGATGATGCGGCGGAATCCTCCTTCATCGCCGAGGCGAAGCAGCGCGGTGAGCCCGTGAAAGCGAGCACCGCCGCCGCCGAAATCATCGACGAAAAAGACACGAAGTCGCTCCCGCCCATGGCCGACCTCCTCGCACGCATCACGCCCGAAGTCCGCGAGGCGCTGGAGGAATTATTCCGCGCCAAGTTTACCGTCGTGCGGCGGACGCCGAAGAAGTGGTTTAAGAGTGAGGATGCCTCCTCGACAAAATGAGCATGTCGCCGAGCTGGGAAAAGATACCAAGCTTACCTTAGACGCTCTGGCCAAGTTGGATACCCGCAACGTCCAAATCCGCGTTCGAAGTTCATCTGGAGAAGCCATTCTCACTTGGGAGGGATACGACGGCGACGATGGCTTCGATCAATTTCGCATCGACGCTCAGCGTAAAGGCGAAGCGCCCTTTCACTTTGAATTTGGCGGTTGTGTCGTATGGGGCCTGCGCCACACAACGCGCTTCTTCTCACATGAGACAGACATCGTCGAAGGGGGGATTTCGCCACCCCGATATTCGCACCTACGTATGGTGTCGTGTCGGCTTAGACATAAAGCTCACCGTCCACTACGACGGCGGCTCGCTTCATGAGGACTTTCTTTTTCGCGGTCCTGTCATCGAGATGGATCGGACCTTCATCGACAGCTACGATGGAAAAATCTAGCCGCCAATGAGGCGGGTATCTCTGTCGATTGTCGCCTAGGTGACTTTGTACTAGGCTAGGGCTTCTTCGCTTCCGGGCCGGTTCGCAGATCAAACGACTGCTTATCGCCCATCGAATCCAAGGTCACGACTGAGCCGTCCACTTCGAAGTCCCATGGTGGCTCGACAAACATGGACCATTTTTTCTGGCCGTTTAGTGACCAGGCGGCGAACTCTAGCTCGGCTGACATCAGCACAACATCCGCGTAACGGTGCCATCCCCAGAACCCGATATCGGCTGTATCGGTCCATAGGCGGCGCGGCTGCGCAAGATCGTAGGCGAGGATTCGTGCGCCTGCGCCAACGAAAAAAACCGAGGTCTCCGGTATTAGTAGCGCGCCCGGAACGAATCCGGCTTCCGATGGCGAATAGCGCTGTGCCACCGTTAAAGAAGGCCAGGTGGTGCCTCGACTAACAGCGAAGAACGACAGCCCGCCTTTAGCTGACAAATCGATCTCGTCAGCGAGCGCGGCATGCGCGCGATAGCTTTCGTACAGCGACGGAAACGTGCCCACTGAACAGAGGACGCGAAACTCGCCATATGAAATTTCAACGTGCATCGCGCTTTCGTGCAGAGTGGACCGACTTACCGCACTCCCGGATACGTCCCTGGGGCTGGCTTTGGCGACATCATTGTCGCGGCGTTTTGGAAATCCGCGGGGGCGCTAAACATGGCGTCGCTCAGGGTTTTCTTGGTCACTTCGCTCGCTTCCATGCGCAGGGATTCCTTGCCGGCTTCGATGATGATCACGCGCAGGGGGAAAAGATTCAGGTCGCCCATCACGGCTTCCCAGGAGCCGCCCATGCCGCCCATCATGGGGTTGCCGCCGCCAAAGGCCGCGAAGGCGCCCAGCTTGTCCGTCGCCCACAGTTCAGTGATCGAGTTGGCGGAGCGGGCGATATATTTCACGCAGTCGTAGCCGGCGATCTTCTCGGTGATCGCGGTTTTTTGAATGCCCGCTTCGGCCAGGGCCGCGCCGGCGTTTTCGCTCGGCTTCGCCGCCGGCGGGATTGGCTGGCTGAGGTACAGCTTCCGGTCGAGCACGAGGATCAGCATCGAGGGCTTCGTCGAATCCATCACTGCCGCCAAGCGCCCCGCGCCGGGCGCGACCATATCCACGCGAAAGGCACTGCCCTTAATGCTGTAGGTCATTTCCCCCGGCAGGGGGGAGCCCGCCTGCCCGGTGACTTTCATGACCACTGTGCCCTCGAAATCCGCGGCCCAGGCCGCCGACACTAGCGCGAGACAGACACCCACGAGCGACACGAATTTTTTCATTGGAGGGAGGCGCTATCTCATCACGCGTTCGACCCCCGCGGCAATCCCGGGTTTCGCGGCTTGCCAGTGCCGCTCTCGCCGGGTGAAGTCACCGAATGGCTCTCTACGGTAATATCGACAAAGTGCGCGCCCAGACCGCGCAGCTCCCCGGTTTCGCCACCGCGTTTTCCTACGCGGATGAATTGCTCAGCCCCGGCTCAGCGGTGCAGGCGCGTGTCCGCGCGCTCTCGGCTGGCCAGCGCCAGCGCACTGAGCTCGGCGGCGGCGTCTTCGTCAGCGAGGAGTGCTACCAATCCAAAGCCCGCCCCGATGGCTTTTTCGAGTCTCACCGCAAGTACATCGATATCCAGATCATCTTCGAAGGCGAAGAACTCATGGAGGTCGCCGATATTGGGTCGCTGAAGCCCACGATGGAGTACAATGCCGAGCGCGACCTCCTCAAGTACGCGGACACCGCTGAGGCCTCCGTGCTCAAGGTTTTCCCCGGGCAGGCCGCCGTGTTTTTCCCGTCGGATGGCCATATGCCCACGCTCCGCGTTCGCGAAGCCGGCGGCCTCGTGCGCAAGAGCGTGATCAAGATCCCCGTGGCCTCGTAAGGCCCGCGCCTTCCCTCTGTCGGCCCCCGCGCCGCCCATGAATTACCGGCACCATTTTCACGCGGGCAATTTCGCCGACGTGATGAAGCACTTTCTGCTCACGCGCCTCGTCGCCGCGTTGCAGAAGAAGGACAAGGGCTTCCTCTACCTCGATACCCACGCCGGACGCGGTGGCTACGATCTTACCATCGCCGCCACGGGCGACACCCTCGCGCGCCAACCCGAGTGGCCCGATGGGGTGGGGCGCCTCACCGCGCGCACCGATCTCCCGCCGCTGCTCGCCGAGTACCTGGCTCTCGCGCGGAAATTCGACGCCAGCCGCCAGGCCGGGGCCGATGCCTCGGCCGATCTTAAATACTATCCCGGCTCACCGTGGTTCGTCCGCGAGCTCGCCCGGCCGCAGGATCGCCTCGCGCTCTGCGAGCGCCAGCCCGACGAGTGCGCGGCGCTGCGCGAGCTGTTTCAATTTTCCCCGCGCACTACCGTGCAGGAGAGCGACGGCTACGTGGCCGTGCGCGCGATGCTCCCGCCGCCCGAGCGCCGCGCCCTCATCCTCATCGATCCGCCGTTCGAGGCGCAGGACGAGTTCACCCAGATCGTCTCCGCCCTCGCCGAGGGCCTGAAGCGATTCCCCAGTGGCGTCTTCGCCGTCTGGTATCCGCTCACCGAACGCGCCCGCGTGGAAAAATTCTTCACGCAGCTCCGCACGCTGCCCCTGCCGCCCACGCTCGTCGCCGAGCTCATCATCGCCGGCCTCGAGTCCCCGATTATGATGAAGGGCTGCGGCCTGCTCATCATCAATCCCCCGTGGCAGTTTGATCGCGAGGTAAGGCCGATCCTAGGATATCTCGGGCGATTGCTGGCGCAGGCGCAGGGCGGGGGCGGGGGAGTGACATGGTTGGTAGAGGAATGAAACGGGGAATTTGCGATTTAGAAATTATGGTTTGAGAAAAGCTAGATGCTAGCCGGCAAGATACCACTCGCTCTTAGCTACTATTTGGGGGAAATATGGAATCGCCTCGATATTCACGGGTGCATGTTCCGCCACCATGCTTACGATTTTTCGCAATATCTTCGCAGTCATTTTGGGCTTTATTGCCGGAGGGTGCGTCAATACGGGGCTCGTTCGGGCCGGGCTTCATGTGATCGCGGCACCTCCGGGCGTGAACATGGAAGACGCCGAAAGTCTCGCCGCTTCGATCCACTTGCTAGAACCAAAGCATTTTATTTTTCCCTTGTTCGCTCACGCTATCGGCACGTTCGCCGGAGCGCTCGTTGCGTTTCTTATCGCGGGCAGTCGCTGGACGATATTTGCCTATGTGATTGGGATATTTTTCCTAGCGGGTGGGATTGCGGCCTGTTTCATGATTCCGGCGCCAATCTGGCTCATGGCACTTGACGTCGTTGTTGCATATTTGCCAATGGCGTGGCTTGCCGCCCGCGTTGGCGCCAAGCTTAAAAGAAGGTGGCCCAACTGACTGAAATGTGGGACGAGAGCCGGATGACGAAATCGAATTCGTCATTCGCTCAGCCTGGCGGCAAGTGCCGCTGCAGCACTCCGGCGAGTAACTCGAAGCGCACTGGCTTGCTGAGGAAATCGTTCATGCCGGCATTCAGGCACGCTTCGCGCACGTGCGTGCTAGCATTGGCGGTGAGCGCGATGATCGTAAGTTTTTTCTCGCCGAGGCGGGAGCGGATCTGGCGCGTGGCCTCCATGCCGTCGATGCCCGGGAGCTGGCAGTCCATCAACACGAGGTCGAAATCCTGCGTGGTGGCCTCCGCGATGGCATCCTCGCCATCGGGGGCAAAGACCGCGCTGAGCCCCATTTTCTTGAGGAACAGATCGATGACTTGGCGGTTTACCGAGTCGTCTTCCACGACGAGTACGCGACCGGCGAGCACCGGTGTGACGAAGCGCGGACCCTCTTCGTGGCGCGGGGCCGGGGCGACATCCGGGAGCTTGCAGGGCAGGAGGAGGCGGAACGTGGAGCCCTGGTTGACGGCGCTCTGCACTTGGATCGCGCCGCCCATGGCCTGAGCGAGGCGCATCGAGATCACGAGGCCGAGGCCCGTGCCGCCATAGCGACGGCTCATCGAGGTATCGGCCTGCGTGAAGGGCTTGAAGAGCCGCGCCTGCGCCGTGGAGTCGATACCGATGCCGGTGTCGGTCACGGTGAAGTACATGACCGCGCGCTGCGCCGTGCGCTCGGAACAGCTCACGGCGAGCTCCACGCGGCCGCGCTCGGTAAACTTGATGGCATTGCCGAGGAGATTGACGAGGATTTGGCGGAGGCGGGTGGAGTCGCCGATGATCACACCGGGCAGATTTTCGCCGAGCTGGAGATCGAATTGCAGGCCCTTGTCGCGCGCGCGCGCGAGCATGAGATCGGCGATGGATTTCGCGATGGTCGTCGGCTGAAACGGCGCGTGCTCCAACTCGAGCCGGCCGGACTCGATTTTGGAAAAGTCGAGCACGTCATTGAGCAGGAGGAGGAGCGATTCCGCCGAGTCGGAAGCGGTCTTGAGGTAGCTGCGCTGCTCCGCGGAGAGCTGCGTATCGCGCACCACGCGGAGCATGCCGAGCACGCCATTCATCGGGGTGCGGATTTCGTGCGAGATGACGGCGAGGAATTCACCCTTGGCCTTGCTCGCGGACTCCGCCTTTTCGCGAGCCTCGTCGAGTTCGTTCTCGCGAGCCTCGCGGCGATTATTTTCCGCCGTGAGCGCATCGGCGATCGCTTCGCGTTCGAAGCGCATCACGAGCGCATTCGAGAGCACGCGATGCTGGTGAAGCGTGGCGCTTGCGAGGAACCACACGTAGAGGATCGCGGCCACGCCCAGGCCGAGCCCGAGGAGGTCGCCCTGGATGAAAAACGTAAACGCGATGGGCGTCATGATCGCGATGAGGTACGCGACCGCGCCCTTTCGCATCGGCAGGAGCAACCGGGCGGAACCCGTGGTCAGACCGGCCAAGAGCAAAATATGCGGCACGGTGTAAGCCGAGTCGCGATTGAGGAAGGGAAACAGCAACGCCGTCGCACCCCAGCCGAGGCCTGTTGCGACTGTGGCGTACACGAGGCGCAGAGCCCACTTCGGCGTCTCGTCAGGCCCGGGATTC
This sequence comes from Opitutaceae bacterium, assembly GCA_965227745.1. GTDB lineage: Bacteria > Verrucomicrobiota > Verrucomicrobiia > Opitutales > Opitutaceae > GAS368. The sequence goes on from OZ245769.1 coordinate 6,352,006, forward strand.
GCCGCGAGAAAGGCCTTGGCCAGCCAGATGCGATAGCCCACCGCGCCGAGCATGAGCAGCGACCAAATCGCGATGGTCACCGACGGATGGTTTACCACGCAGACCGTGATCGCAAAGGTGATGGCCAGCGCTCCGGAGATGAGCGCGCCCGATTGGAGTTCCGCAAAGGCCATGCGCACCAGCTCGACGCGCGTCCGCACCTCGACGGGATGCGTGCTCCGCGTCGGCGAAGCCGGCTCAGTCGCTTCCGACTTGGGGGTCGGGGCTGGGGCGGGCGCGGCGGGTGGTTTTTCGGTCGGGGCGGCGGCTGGCATGGAAGGCTGCGGCGAAGACTTCAGAAGGGACTAGCCTGCGCCGCGCGACACGAGATGGCGAGCGCAGACACGTGTAATCGGCCCGCCGCGCGCAAAATTCATCTCTCTTGCAACAGATGTTCGGCTGTCCGGAACGCCAGCGCCATGATCGTGAGCGCGGGATTGAAACCCCCGTTCGTCACATGCAGCGAGCCGTCGCACACGTAGAGGTTGTCGTGACCGTGCACGCGGCCGAAGGCGTCGGTGACGCCCTCGCGCGGGTCGGCGCTCATGCGACACGAGCCTGCCTGGTGCTGGCCCGCGCTGAACTTTTTCTCCGGCGGCCAACTCCACACCTGCTCGGCCCCGCTCGCGCGCAGCCACTCTTCGGCGCGCTGTCGGATAAATTCCGCAGTGCGGATTGTCTCCGCGTGCGTCGTCCCGCTGAGGCGCGCCACCGGCAGGCCAAGGCGGTCGCGCACTTTCTCATCCAGCGTGACGCGCGAATCGGGCGAGGGGATTTCCTGCACGGGCCCGCGCACATCGATGCCACGACGAAACAGCGCCCGCATCGCGCGCTTCCCCGCGAGGCCCCAGCGCGGCGTACCCGGCGGCAGCGACTGCCGCCAGAAGATGAGCGGGAGCTTCACGAAATCATTCGCGAGCATCGCGCCGCCGATCACACCGGGATTGCCGTGATTAAAACGCGTGGTGGCCACCGACACTCCCGGCCCTTGCAGCGTCTGCTCCACGCCCGGCGGGAGGAGCCCGTAGGCAATCGGGTAATAATGCCCCTGCACATGCCGGCCCACGTGCCCGCTGTGATTGCCGAGGCCCTGCGGATGCTGCGGCGACGCCGACAACAAGAGCAACCGCGCGGACTCGATCGCGCCGCTCGATACGATCACCCGCGGTGCATTCGCCGTATACTTTGCAAACGATGCCGACCCCGGCGAGACCGGCGCGCTGTACTCGACGCCCGTTGCGCGACCCGCCGCATCGGTGAGTATTCGCGCCGCCTGTGCGCGCGTGACAAGCGTGCACCGGCCGGTCGCGAGGGCGCGGGGCAAGAGCGTATTGTGCGAACCATTTTTCGCCTCCGTGGGACATGCGAAGCCGATGCACTGCGCGCACTGGATGCACGCGCCGCGCCCTTGATACGGGCGGGTGTTGACGGCGAGCGGAGGAGTAAACGTCGGCCAGCCTAGCTTACTCGCGCCGCCCGCGAGCCACTCCGCCGCCGGCGTGCGGGGCACCGGCGGTAGTGGAAAATCTCGCGCGCGGGGCGCGTGTGTCGTCCCGGCGTGATCGCCCGCGACACCAATCTCGTGCTCTGCGCGCTCGTAGTAAGGCGCCAGCTCATCGTAACTGATCGGCCAGTCCGCCAGCGAGCTGCCCGCGGGCACGCCGTAGCGCGACGCCATGTGAAAATCATCCGGGTGAAACCGCCACGCCTGCATGCCCCACACGCGCGTTCCGCCGCCCACGGTCCACGCATTGAGATTGTAGCGCGCATCATGCGGCAGCACCTGCGTCTCACGCCCGGCGGCATCGACGTACACGCGCGGGTGGCCCGCCGGGTCGGGCGTGGTATTGTCGCCGTACAGCGAGAGCCGATGATTGCGCAGGTGATCGCCCGGGACGTCGTCGTAGGCGAGCGCGAGCCCGCGCTCCAGCAACAGCACGCGCCGCCCGCCCTCGGCGAGGACGCCGGCCAAAATACCGCCGGCGAGCCCCGCGCCGACGATGATCACATCATACTGCGTGTTCATCGTTCCGTGCGCGGCGCGTAGCCCAGCATCGCCCACGATGCGCCATCGCGATTACCGCCATTGGCCGGGTCGGCGTAGAAGCCCTCGTGCGCAAGCTCGACGAAGCGACTGAAAAACGCCGTCCCCGATAGATCCTCCGGCCACGCCGCCACGGTGCGCCCGGCCTCGAGTTCGACGAGCAGCGCATCTTGCTGCGCCGTGGAGAGCGCGTGGTAGGCCTTCACCTCCGGGTGCCTTAAGGAAGTTTCCGTATCCAATAATTCAAGACCGCGCAGGAGTCGCGGCACCTCCGCGGCGCAATCGCCCGCGAGCTGCTTCAAGATATAGTGCTCGGTGCCCGCCGCGAGCGCCCCAGGAAACTCATCGGCCGGGATCAGCCGATCGAGCAGCGCGCGCAGGGCGACGAGGTGGGGAGGGGAGAGCGTCACACCAGCAGTGTGAACCGAAAGACACTCTCGCCGCCAAGCGCGTAATCTCACACGCCCGGCGCATTTTACTGCGGCCCCTTCCGCGAAACGGGCCGCGCTCGCCGCCCAGGCAAAAAAAGGGCCGGTCTTTCGACCGGCCACTTTTGAGGGTTCAGGCTTTTATGAGACGAAGCTCAACTCGCGACGACGTTCAGCGGCGAGGGCGGCCACATCGGCCAAGGGCGGCCGCACGTCGAGCGGGGGCGCCTTGAATTGTGGCCGGTTCCAAGTCACATCCGCGTGCGAGACGACACGCATCAAGGCCGAAGGCTGGTTGATGAATGCCGGAGGAGTGATGGGAATCGGGAGTTGCATGACAGAAATCAGTGACCACGAAGACGGGGAGAGGTGCCGCGGGTTTCGGAGAAAGTTGAAACTTTCTCACGCGCAATCGCGCGAGGCGTGGTGCGTTGCCCGGAAATTTACCGAGAAGGGTAATTCGCTGCTGATTTGGCGGGGCGTGGGGAAGGACGGGGCGCGAAATACCGGACGATTCCAGATGATATCCGTCTCGGTCGCGAGGTGCACCGTCTCGCTGTCGCGCTCGGTGGGGGCGGGCTCAAGACGGAAGAGATGCAGCGGGAGATTCATCGCGGATAAAAAAGGCGTGGTCGGGAAAATTTTGAGAGTAACTACGGGAGGCATCGTCACGTCTCGCGGGGCAGTTGAGCGCAAAGTAAGACACGGGATGCAAATCCCTGCCAAACTGCGCCCTTGCCGAACGCGGGCGCGCCGCTCAACTTCGCCACCGCTTGCTTTCCACCCCCATCCCAGCTTCCCCGCCGCCCCGCGTGGACCGGGCGCTTTGAGCGCTTGGTCACGATTGTGTCACGGCTACCCCGCCTCCGCCCCTTTTGCTTATCCCCATCCATAAAACCCACGCTTAACGACCTCTATGAGTAACGACCTAGCAAGTAACGAGGGCATCGTGCCCAACGCGAAACGCCTCCTCTGGGCAGGCTTCGCCGCCATCTTCGCCGCCGGCGTTGGCTTTGCCATCCGCGGTGGCATCTTCGACAACTGGGGCGCGGAATTCGGCTTCACCGCCACCCAACTCGGCGCCATCGGCGGTGCCGGCTTCACCGGCTTCTGCTTCGGCATCATCATCGGCGGCGTGCTCGCCGACAAGATCGGCTACGGCAAGCTGGTGATCGCCGCCTTTGCGTTTCACGTGATCTCGGCCTTCGTGACGTTCGGCGCGACGACGCCGCAGAACGCTGAGCGCATGCTGACGATCGGCATGTTTATCTTCGCCCTGGCGAACGGCACGCTCGAAGCCGTGGCCAATCCGCTGGTCGCGACGCTGTTCCCCAAGAACCGCACGCACTATCTCAACATCCTCCACGCCTCCTGGCCCGCGGGCCTTGTGGCCGGCTCCATCCTCGGCTGGATCCTCGACGACAAGATGCATGTGAGCTGGAAAATCCAACTCGCCCTCTACCTCATCCCGACGGTCGCCTACGGCTTGATGTTCATCGGCCAGAAGATGCCCAAGTCCGAAGCCTCGGAAAAGGGCGCCAAGCTTGGCGAAATGTTAAAGGATGTCGGCATCCTCGGTGCCCTCGTGATCGCTTACTTGATCGCGCTCTTCGTCTCCGGGCCCCTCGGCCTACCGGCCGCAGTCGGCTACGGGATCGCGGGCGTGCTGGTGATCACGGTCGGCGTGCTGACCAAGTTCTCCATCGGCTCCGTCCTGCTCTTCGTCCTCTTCATCACGCACGCCCTCCTCGGCGCGGTCGAGCTCGGGACGGACGGCTGGATTCAGAATATCACGGGCAATCTCTTCACGTCGGAAGACGGCAAGTTCCTCTTCATCTGGACCTCGGTCATCATGTTCAGCCTGCGCTTCTGCGCTCACTGGATTGAGAAGAATCTGAAGCTTTCGCCGGTCGGCCTCCTCGTCATCTGCGCGATCCTCGCCGTCATCGGCCTCCGCCTCGCGAGCACGATGCAGACCTTTACCATGGCACTCATCGCCCTCGGCATCTACGCCACTGGCAAGACCTTCTTCTGGCCGACGATGCTTGCCGTCGCCTCCGACCGCTACCCCCGCACGGGCGCGATCGCGATCTCCATCATGGGTGGCATCGGCATGCTCTCGGCCGGTCTCCTCGGCGGTCCCGGCCTCGGCTACTCCAAGGATCGTTTCGCCGCCGATGCCCTGCAGGCTTCCAACCCCGCCGTCTACCAGACGGTGAAGGTCGCGGCGCCCTCCGAATTCCCCATCCCGGGTGTCTTCTCGCCGGTGTACGCCATCGACGGCAAGAAGCTCGCCGAGGCCAAGGAAGCCAAGACCCCGAGCAAGGACCAAAAGGACATCGTCGCGGCCGACCAAGTCGGCGACCGCCACACCCTCGCGGCGGATTCCTACATCCCGCTGACGATGGGCGTCATCTACATCTGCATCCTCCTCTACTTTAAGACGATCGGTGGCTACAAAGTCATCACGATCGCCGAAGCCGAGGCGAAGGAGAAGGCCGGCAGCGCGGCGTAAGCGCCGGGTGGTGCCGTCGCCCGCTGGCGACCAGATCGTTTAAGTTTAGGCAATAAGGCCGCACCTTTCGGGGTGCGGCCTTTTTCTTGGTCTGTTGGCGAGGTAGCGGGTGACCGAGAAAGTGGTGGAAGGAGTGGTGGCTCGATTCCGAACGTGGGTTGCGAGCTGGCTCGCAACGACGCACAGGTCATTTCGCGGCGGCGGTTGAAATTGTTGCGACGGAGGTCGCAACCCACAAGCAGCTCCGGATGTGGGTCCTGAAGCCGGCGCATATGGGATGATCGGCCTCGGGCCGCGGGAGGCTCCGAAGACTCTGCGGCAGGATGCCGCAGCCACTTCAAACAGAAGGGCCGCACCCTGGTGAGGTGCGGCCCTTTGTTTCCACCTGACGGTGGGATGGTTTGAAGAGATTTGCCCGGCTGGGGCGGTGGCCTTGAGGCTCGGAAGAGGTTGCCGCCTCCTCCGCCACTCACGCGATCCGCCGCAGCCGAAGCGAAAGTTATTATGGTTAGGCCGCAGCGCGCCGCAGCCGGGAGCTGACGCGCGGGACGACCGCGGCGACACGCTTGGGCAGGGTCACACTGAGGACGCCATGCTGGATCTCAGCCTGCATGGACGAGTAGTCGAAGCCGGCGCCGAGGCGCAGGCGAAGTTGGTAATCGCGCTGGGCGGACTCGAGATGGAGGGCTTGCCAATTGACGCGGACGACATGCGATTTCTTCGCAGTCACGGTCAGGTCGGAGCCCCGGGCCTCGATTTCAACACCGGCGGCGTCCACACCTGGCACATAGACGACGAGTTTCATCGCGTCGGGGTGCTCCTGGCAGTCGTAGTTCGGCTGACGGAACGCGACGTGAGCCGCGGCCTTGGCCTTACTGCGAGTGCTGGGAATCAGGGGGTGGATGGTTGTATGCATGGGAGGAAAAAACGAACGCGTTTCCTCGGGGACCTTGGAAGGGCCTCCGGGCTTGAGGACTAAACGCGTTCCGTAGGGACGGAAGGTTTAGAACTGGAAGCCCGAGCCGGTCTGTTTATTCCAAATGGAAGCGACGACCAGTCGGACAACGTGACAACGCTGCTGCATGGCCTTCGTGGACGAAGTGCCTGCATGGCAGAGTTGATGTTGAGACTGATTCATTTGGAACGCTGGTCACTCTACATATTGCAACTGGCGTGCCAAGCAGTTTATTTTTTGTATCGGTGAAGATTGCGTGACGCTGCCTGCACTGCATAGGGTCGCCGCATGGCCGCTCTCACCGATTCCACCACTACTGTCGCGGAGCTAAAGACCAAGGTCTTAGCCTTTGTCCAAGAACGAGATTGGGAACAATTTCACTCCCCGAAAAACTTGTCCATGGCCCTCGCCACCGAGGCCGGCGAGCTGATGGAGCACTTCCTGTGGGCCACTCCCGAAAAATCCAAAGAAATCGCCGCCGATCCTATAAAGCGCGGAAAAATCGCCGACGAACTCGCCGATGTGGTCGTATATGCCCTGGAATTCGCCAATGCCACGGGGCTTGATGTGGCCGCTGCCATCGAGGCCAAGATGGCCGCGAATGCGAAAAAGTATCCGGTGGAAAAAGCGAAGGGGCGGTCGGAGAAGTATAATGAGCTCTGAGCGCGCAGGTGCTGGTGAGGGATTTAAGATTTGGGATTTACGAATTACGAATGACGAAACCCGAATGACGAACTCCTAAATGATTCTGCGGGCCCACACGGACTCGACGGAAAATTAAAAGGTGACGGAATTAAGCGCGAAGACGCGAAGACGCTAAGGCCGGGGCGAAGAAGCTGAGGAGCGGGGGATGGGAGCGCGTGAAGATTACGATTTCGGAATGACGAATTCGGAAAAGACTCGGATTGAGGATCCACGAAACCACGCGTAAGTCGGAGGAGTTGAGAGCAGGGCGGACTAGCCCGCGGGTTTATCGTTGAAGGGCGATCCCCGAGTAACGTTTTCAAGAGGTCGGACTGCCGGTGAGATTTTAGTATGCGCCCTCCCGACGCCGCCCGGAGGTCGCCGTCCACCTCAAACCTCGCGATGGGATGACGGAGACGGAGGACCGCCGCCCGGGCGCGGAGGGTTGATTTCTTCTTTCGCGTATTTCGAGGTGAATAATCCCGGCGGTGCTTCTCTTGAGCGCACAAAAAAGCGGGTAGCTCGCGCCACCCGCTTCCAAATTCGATTTCGATTTCCTGTCTCAGGAAATCGTCATTCGTAATTCAAAAAATCACGCCTTCCCGCCGTAGCTATAATAATCATCCATATCGAGGATGTCGGCGAAGGAGCGGATATCGTCGCGCTCGGATTTGTTGTCCTCGATCATGCTCGCGGCCCACTTGTGGCCGGGTGCGCCGCCGGGACCGTGCTGCTCGACCCAGGCCGACCACGCCACGACCTCATACTTTTGGCGCTTCGACGTCTCATTGACCCAATTCAGGATCTGCAGGTCCGTCTTGCCGCTCTTGATCTCGGCGAGCATCGCTTCCTGCGTGATGCCGGTGAAGGCGAAGAACAGCTGGTCGAGCGGGCAGTTGTAGTGGTAGTCACCGGCTTTGCCAGCGATCACGGCACGCGCCTTGTCGAGCAGGCGGCTCAAGTGGGCGTAGCCGCCGAGGCGGACGCGCAGGCTGCGCGGCGGATGCTGGGTGAGATCGGGAGCGGAATAGTTGATCATGGACGAGTTATTTTATTTTCGTGGCGCGAGCCAAGGGGGGATCGCGTCCCTGCTTGAGGTGTGGAGACTGGCGGTTAAGTCAAATCGTTGCCCGTGAAAAACCAGAATGTCGTCCGCAATTACTACGTGCTGCCCTGCTGTCTGCTCCTGCTCAACCTCTGCGTCGAGCTCGTGAGCTACAAGGCCAAGATGATCGATGAGCCGCTCCTGCGCACGGCCGCGATCATGGGCATGGTGCTCTTCGGCGCCTCGTTCGTCGGCTTCGTCATGGCTCCCGCCATCGGCCTGCTCATCGTCTGGATGCAGCGCAGCAGCCGCCAAAACTGGGGCGGCCTCGGCGAGGCGCTGTTTCTCGTCGTGCTGGGCTTCGTGATCTTCTGGCTCTACTACCAGATTTATATCGTGGGGCCGGAATCGGTGCTGCCGAAGGAGTGGCATAATCCGATGGGGAAGGGGTAAGGCAGGAAGGAAGGGGATGAATTACGAATGACGAATGACGAATGGCGGCCGGTGAAGGGCAGAGAGCGGAAAGGCTAGAGCTGAGAGCGGGATGTCGGAGGCTCGGGCGAGGCGGCGGCTTGAGAGGGTGGGAGGGGCTTTGTGCCCCGACTGTGTGCGGACGCGGGTGAGTCGGGGCATAAAGCCCCTCCCACAGTTTTCGATTCTCTCCGGTCTCGTCGCGTGGCGCGCGACTGGCTACGGTGCGGGGTATGAAGCGTGTCCTGCTTTTTCTTTTTTTCTCGGTCGCAGTGGCATCGGCGATGATGCGGGCGCAAACGCCTGCGCCGGCGCAAGCGGCGACGGTGGCGGCTGGAGCGTCATCAGTGCCCGAGGCGGCGGTGGTGTGGTTGAAACCGGCGCGCGTCTTCGACGGTGAGGCGATGCACGAGGGCTGGGTGGTGGTGGTGCGCGGGGATAAGATTTTATCGGCGGGGCCGGTGAACGCGGTGCGGCCGCCGGACGGAGCGGCGGTGAAGACGGTGGAGTTGCCGGGTGCGACGCTGTTGCCGGGGCTCATCGATGTACACAGCCACGTGCTGCTGCATCCTTACAACGAGACGTCGTGGAACGACCAGGTGGCGCGCGAATCGCTTTCGCTGCGCGTGGTGCGCGCGACGAATCACCTGCGGGCGACGCTGCAGGCGGGCTTTACGACGCTGCGCGATCTCGGCACGGAGGGCGCGGCGTTTGCGGATGTGGGCATCAAGCAGGCGGTCGAGCAGGGCCTCATGCCGGGTCCGCGCATGCTGGTCGTCACCAAGGCCATCGTCGCCACCGGCAGCTACGGCCCCAAGGGCTTCGCCACCGAATGGACCGTGCCGCAGGGTGCCGAGGAAGCCGATGGCGTCGAGCAACTCATCCGGGTCACGCGCGACCAGATCGGCCATGGCGCCGACTGGGTGAAAATCTACGCCGACTACCGCTGGGACCCGCGCAAGCAGGCTGCTCCGACTTTTTCCATCGAGGAGATCAAAGCCGTCGTCGACACCGCGCGCAGCAGCGGCCGCGGCGTGGCCGCGCACGCCACCACCCCCGAGGGCATGCGCCGCGCCACCCTCGCGGGCGTCGAGACCATCGAGCACGGCAATGACGGCACGCCGGAGGTTTTCGCGCTGATGAAACAGCACGGTACCGTGCTCGTGCCCACGCTCGCCATCGCCAAGCCCGAGACGCTCGCGGCGCGCAAGGCGGTTTTTAAAGCGGCGCTTGCAGCGGGCGTCACTATCGCCAACGGCAGTGACGTTGGCGTGTTTTCACACGGCGACAATGCAAAGGAAATTATCGCGCTGGTGGAGTTTGGCATGACACCGACGGCGGCGATCACCGCCGCGACCGCCACGGCGGCGAAGGTGCTGCACATGGAGAAGGAGATCGGGCGGGTGCAGCCGGGGTTGTTCGCGGATTTGATCGCTGTGGAGGGCGACCCGACGAAGGAGATCGCGGCGTTGAAGAAAGTGACTTGGGTGATGAAGGGTGGAGTGGTGGTGAAGGGGATGTGAGGTAGGTGTGGTGCTATGAGCACCGGCTTCCTCGTCTGCACGCGCCTACTTCGGTGGACGAGTGTTCGACTGAGCCACAGCCTCTCGGCTTCATGGGCCGGGACGTGATTCGCCCTAATTTTCTCCGAGGTCACACAACTCGAGCGTGATCCTCTCGCATGCGAGAGCCCAGTCCGGCGACGATTTTATCGTCGAGACAAAGCGGTCGAAGAAGGGGGCGATGCTTTCCTGTGAAATCCGGAAGCAATCGAGTTTGATGAAAAAATGCTTCCCTTGGCTGGCGGGGTAACGCTCTGCGAGCGTTCCGTCGGCGACGACTTCGATGACTGTGTAGAGCCGGTCTTGAATTCGCCTTAGTTCTTCTTCGGGCTCGCCTTCCCACGGGCCCTCCTCAAGCAGGCGCAGGCAATACGAGCCATCGGGCCGGATCGTGACAAAGTCTATGGTGACTTGGTTCATCTTCGGCCAACAATCGCTTCCGAGATCGCGTCTGTCGATTGAGGAAAGATTGGTCGTGCGGCCACCGGCGAACTGACGTTACTTAGGAATCCCTGCGCCTTGGAGTTCAAAAATCGCGGCCGACCGCACCGCCTTTTTACCTAACCGGGCGGGAGCATATTTAGCCGCGCACATGATGGGGCCTGATTCTTTCGCAACGACTTCGTCGCTCGCGTCGAGAATGATGCACTCAACCGTCTTGCCGTCCGTATCGATCACGGCAAAGACGGCGATTGATAATAGATTTCTTCCATGGCGCAGATCGATGCTAAACGGCCGAGGAACCTCTTTGTATGCTGGGGGTGTAATTTTCTCCGGAGCCGCAACAATTCCGAATCTCGTCTCAAGCTCGGCTATCTTGTTTTTAAGCTTTGGGGAGACATCTGCCGTCGTATAAGTCCGATAGCACGGGGACGCTTTTTCTGCTCCAGAAGCGGAACTTGATGAAAATAAACCGGCGATCAGAAGTCCAACGGAGGCGAACAGGATTCTTGATGTAGTCATAAGTTTTTTACGCCCCCTTCGGCCGAAACGCCTTCATGACTGCCTCATTCGTCTCTAGGCGCGGGCCGCCGAGGAGGTCGATGCAGTAGGGGATGGCGGGGAAGACGGCTTCGAGGTTTTCGCGAATGGCTTTGGGGCGGCCGGGGAGATTGACGATGAGCGTTTGGCCGCGCGTGCCGGCGGTCTGGCGCGAGAGGATCGCGGTGGGGACGTATTTGAGCGAGGTGGCGCGCATCAATTCGCCGAAGCCGGGGAATTCTTTTTCGATGACGGCGAGGGTGGCTTCGGTCGTGACGTCGCGCTTGGCTGGGCCGGTGCCGCCGGTGGTGACGACGAGGCAGCAGCCGGCTTCGTCGGCCAGGCGGCGCAGCTCGGCTTCGATGAGGGGTTGCTCGTCGGGGATGATTTTGTAATCGGCCTCAAAGGGTGTCGCGAGCCACTCGCGCAGGAGCGCGAGGCAGGCTTGGCCGGGCTCGTCGCTGTAGATGCCGGCGCTCGCGCGGTCGGAGATATTGAGGACGCCGATTTTGGGGATCATGAACGGGAAGCGAGGTGGTTTAACCACGAATGGACACGAATGGACACGAAGCGACACGAATGAAATGCAGACTGAACTAAACCCGGATTTTTTAGCCACGGATGAACACAGATGGACACGGATAAAGGCATTAAGCGCGCGAAGACGCAAAGGCGCGAAGGTCGGAGGAAGACAGGAAGACGGAGTGGCCCACGGAACACACTGAACACACGGAAGGAGAGGCGGGGGGTTGGGCGAATTGATTCGTGTTCATTCGTGTCCATTCTTGGTTTCAAGCTCCTGCGAGAATTTCTGGAGGATGGACTCGGGGGTGACGCCTTGGGTGCGGAGGGTGCGGAGGGAAAGGGAGTCGTGGCGTTTCGCGAGGCGCTCGCCGCTGTCATCGAGCATGAGCGGCGCGTGGTAGTAGCTAGGCGCGGCGTGGCCGAGGGCGCGGATGAGGAGGAGCTGCCGAAAGGTGCTGCGGATGAGGTCGGCGCCGCGCACGACTTCGGTGATGCCGAGTTCGGCGTCGTCGACCGCGCAGGAAAGCTGGTAGCTGGGGACATCGTCTTTGCGCCACACGAGGAAGTCGCCGAAGTCGCGGCCAGCGGTCGCGCGCTGCGGGCCGAAGCGCGCGTCGGTGAACGTGATCTCCTCGCCATCCGGCACGCGGAAGCGCCAGTTCATGGTGGTTTTTTCGCCGAGCGGGGGCAGCGGGGCGTCGGCGGGCGGGCGGAATTGCGGCGGGTAGACGGGCTCGTCGTCGGCGCCGCCCTCGTGCGGCGCGCCGATGGCCTCGAGCACATCGCGACGCGAGCGCGTGCAGGGAAAGATGAGACCGGCGGCGTGAAGTTTCTCCAGCGCGGCGCGGTAGCGCGGCATCCGTGAGCTTTGCGTGATCAAGGGCTCGCGCCAGGTGAAACCCAGCCACCGCAAGTCCTCGATCATATCCGCCACGAAATCCAAGCGGAAGCGCAGCGCATCGAGATCATCATTGCGCAGCAACAGCTCGCCGCCCGCCGCCCGCGCGCGCTCCGCCGCGATCCAAAACGTCCGCGCATGCCCCAGGTGCAAATGCCCCGTCGGCGAAGGCGCGAGACGACCGAGATAAGATGCGGAATTTTTAACCACGGATGGACACGGATAGACGCGGATGGCGGCGATGAGAAGTTTTCTGTGATCGCGCAGATTTTTTAACCGCGAAGCACGCGAAGAGGCGCGAAGATTGTTGGTGGGCTTTGTGTGCCGGCAGTTCATCCACCTCGGGGCTCGCTGAAATTTGAACCACAGAGACACAGAGTCACAAAGCCGCCGAGGAGACTTCTTGTTTTCGCGTTTCTGCGCGCCCTGTGGTTTATTCCTATTTGTAGTTGCGGCCCGTCGGGCGTGTATCCGAGCCCATCCGCGCTCTCTGCGGCCAAAAAATTCCGGTGTGCAGTCGAGCTACCACCGCCTTGCCTTAGGCTCTCAACTCTCAACCCTCAGCTCTCAACTCTTCTCATGCCCAAGCTCCTTTGCGTCTACTGCTCCTCCAGCGACCGCCTCGATCCCAAGTACTACCGTGCGACCACCGAGCTCGGCCACGCGCTCGTCGAGCGGGGGTGGGGCCTTGTGTACGGCGGCGGCAAGACCGGCCTCATGGGCACCGTCGCCCGCGCCGTGAAGGAAAAAGGCGGGATGGTCGTCGGCGTCATCCCCGAGTTTATGAAAGCCCGCGAACTCGCCTTCGACGAAGCCGACGAGCTCATCAGCGTCGTCACCATGCGCGAGCGCAAGCTCCTCATGGAAGCCCGCGCCGACGCCTTCGTCACGCTCCCCGGCGGCTGGGGTACGCTTGAGGAGATCATGGAAATCCTCACCCTCCGCCAGCTCGACATCGTGAAAAAGCCCTGCGTCTTCCTCAACCAAGACGGCTTTTACGACGACCTCGTCCGGCTCTTCGATCGCATGCTCGCCGAGAAATTCTTTAAGCCGTCCAACATGGACCTCTTCCGCGTGGCGAAGACGGTGCCGGAGGTCTTCGACCAAATCGAAGCATCGGCGGGCGTGAAGGCGGAGCCGAAGTGGTTTGAGACGAGGTAGCGCCGTCGGAGGCAGTTTCACTTATTAAGTGAAACTGTCTTCATGGACAGCGGCGGAGCCGGTAGGGCGCGTTATCCTCAACGCGCCGCTCGGGAGGTTCGCCATCCGAGGATGGGGCGGTCGAAGGAAATGCCGCGCCATCCCCGACGGTGCCTTGTCGACGCCCCTCGTCGATCACATCGCCCGATCACGCGATTCCGCGATGGACGCCCGCCGCTCCGGCGCACGACAATCGCCGCATGATTCGGAATGCCGTTTTAAACCTCCTCCGCGCCCATGCCGCGAAGCCTCTCGACGCCCACGAGGCCGAGATGGTCGCGGATACGATCCGCTTCGTGCAGGAGCACGAAGATTGTTTCCTGCGCTCCTGCGTGCCGGGGCACTTGACGGGCTCGGCGTGGATATTGAGCCCCGATCGCACGCGCACGCTGCTCACGCATCACCATAAGCTCGATAAGTGGCTGCAACTGGGCGGGCACGCGGATGGTGACACGGATTTGCTCGCGGTCGCGCTGAAGGAGGCGCGGGAGGAAAGCGGGCTGAATAACGTGCACGCGGTGAGCGCGGAGATTTTCGATGTGGACCGGCATTGGATCCCGGCGCGGAAGAGCGATCCCGGTCACTATCATTATGATCTGCGCTTTATGATCGAAGCCGACCCGGCGGAACCTCTCGTAATTTCGAGCGAATCCAAAGACCTCGCCTGGGTCGAAGTCAGCCGCGTCGCCGCCTTGAATCCCGAGGAGTCAATGGCGCGGATGGTACGGAAGACGCTGGCCTGAGGCCGGTTGCTTCGGGCCCACGTTAAAGGTTCCGCGTCGGAGTAGAGATTTCCCGATGGAGGCGCTTGGGGCCGGCCGCGTTACAGGCAGGTGAACACCGCGCACTAGATCATATCAACGTAGGAACATGCGTTGATGTAATCTTACCGTAATGTTACCCCCATGAACGCCATCCTCTCTACTTACATCTCCGGGGCGCTACCGTTGAGCTATCCGGGCCCTGGTATGGTGGGTTTTGTTCCCCGCGGCCGTCGTCGCCGCTCACCGATGAACGATTATTCGTCCAGCGGTGCCTTGCCGATCGGGTATACTCCGGCGCAGCGGACGGCCCTGCGCGTCCTGCCGAAGTCCGTGCGCGAACTGCGTCTGGCCGATCTGGCCGACAATCCGCACTACCAACACCACATCGGGCGCCTGCAAAATCGCCGCGTGGGCGTGCTCACCGTCGGCGAAGTCGTCGACGCGGAACTCAAGGGCGAGCTTCTGACGTGGCCCGGCATGGGTCCGACCCTCGCGAGTTGGGTCCGCACGACGTTGCTCCGACTGGCCGGATGGAGCGAAGATACTGCGAAGTCGGCGTAGTACGTCGCGTCCGTCGGGGCCGAGGGAGACTGTTGGATCTAGTCCGTGGGAGGTGAACCGACAGCCGTCGCCTACCTCCGCCCACAAAAAAGCCTGCGGATTTCTCCGCAGGCTTTTAGTTTAAGATAAAATGTTCGTTTGCTCGACTCAGGCGCGGCCGAGGTAGGAGCCGTCTTCGGTGCTGATCTTGATGATCTCGCCTTCCTTGACGAAGAGCGGGACTTGGACGATCAGGCCGGTCTCGAGCTTGGCCGGCTTCTGGACGTTCGAGGCGGTGTCGCCCTTCACGCCGTCGGCGGACTCGATGATCTTGAGGGCCACGGTGGAGGGCAGCTCGACGGTGAGGGCCTTGTCATCGACAAAGAGCACGTCGACCTTGCCGCCCGCCGTGAGATAGTTCTTCACGTCGCCGATCGTCTGGGCGCTGAGCTCGATCTGATCGAAAGTATCGGGATCGATGAAGGCAAAGTTCTCGCGGTCGGCGTAGCTAAACTCGAGGGTGCGCTTGTCGGTCGGGAGCACCTCGATGGTGTCGGTCGAAGCGAAGCGCTGGTCGAGCGCCTTGCCGTAACGGAGATTGCGCATCTTGATCTGCACAAACGCGCGCAAATTACCGGGCGTGCGGTGCTGCGTCTCCATGACGAGGTGCGGCTCGCCGTTGAATTTGATGACTTGGCCTCTACGGATATCGTTGGCTGCGGGCATGGCGGAAGGTCTTTCGTGCGGAGGTTCTTGAGTAGTGAAAGGGTCCAGAGTGGGGAAGTGCCTCGGCCCCTGTCAAGGCCGGGGGAGGGTGGGGTACTGTCTGGCCCGGAATCGGTCCCGACCGGCCTTGTCATGAATGCAGGACGGCCCGACTCCACGCTTGCGCTCGGCGGGGGCGGTTTTTGAGACTATCCCTTAACCCTATGAAGCAACGCACTCTCGCGCGGGAAGTATCGATCAAGGGCAGCGCCCTGCACACAGGCGAAGCCGTGACCTTGACGCTGAAGCCCGCGGCCGTGGACCAAGGGTACGTGTTTAGGCGTGTCGACCTTGCCGGCGCTCCGGAGATTCGCCCGCGCGTCGATCAGGTCACCGATCTCGTTCGCGCCACGACCATCCAGTCCGGCCACGCCAAGATCCACACCGTCGAGCACGTCCTCAGCGCCCTCCATGGCTGTGGTGTCGATAATGTGATCATCGAGATGGATGCCTCCGAGCCGCCCATCCTCGATGGGTCCGCGAAGCCCTTTGTTGATTTGATCATGCAGGGTGAGCCCACCGAGCAGGATAAGGATCGCGAGTATTTCACCCTCGATGCGGCGGTCTCCGTCACGCGCGGCCAGTCTTCGATCATCGCGCTCCCGGCCGATGAGCTCCGCATCTCTTGCACCTCGGCCGACGACCGCGGCATCCACACGCAGCATCTCTCGCTCTCGATCGACCCCGATTCGTACATGACGCAGATCGCTGCCGCGCGGACCTTCACCATTTACGAAGACATCGAAGAGCTGCTGAAGCTCGGCAAGATCAAGGGCGGCTCGCTCGATTGCGCGGTGGTGATCAAGGGCGACAAAATCATCTCCAAGGAAGGCCTGCGGTTCAAAGACGAGTTTGTCCGCCACAAGATCCTCGATATCATCGGTGACATCACCCTGCTGGGCCTCCCGCTCAAGGCCCACATCATCGCCACGCGTCCGGGTCACGCGATCAATGCCGAACTCACCAAGGCGCTCGCCGCCAAGCTCGAGGAGCGTCGGAAGGGTCCGAAGAAAAAGCCGCGTCCCACGATGGTGATGCCCGAAGAGACGGCCCTCGATATTCGCCGCATCCTCGATACGCTTCCACACCGTTATCCATTTGTGATGATCGACCGCGTGGTCGAGTTCGTCGGCGAGGATTCGCTCGTCGCAATCAAGAATGTCAGCATCAACGAGCCGTATTTCCAAGGCCACTTCCCCGGCAATCCCGTCATGCCCGGCGTGCTGCAGTTGGAAGCAATGGCGCAGGCCGCCGGCATCCTCATGCTGAAGCGTAATTCCGCGGAGGGCAAAACCACGCTCTTCATGAGCGCGGACAAGGTGAAATTCCGTAAGCCCGTGCGCCCCGGCGACCAGCTCATCCTCAATGCCAAGCTCACCAAGACCCGAGGCAACAAGCTCGCGAGCGCCGAGGTGACGTGCACGGTCGATGGCCAGGTCGTTTCGTCGGGCGAACTGATGTTCGCCATCGTGGATGAGTCCGAGCTGGAATAAGCGATGAGCACCCAGATTCATCCCACCGCGATCATCGAGCCGGGCGCACAGCTCGGCGTCGATGTCTCGATTGGCGCGTATGCCTTCGTCGGCGCGGGGGTTCGCCTCGGCGACCGCTCCGTGCTCCACCACCACGCAGCCGTCGAGGGCAACACCGTCATCGGCCAAGGCTGCCAGATCTATCCCTTCGCGTGCATCGGCGGCAAGACCCAGGACCTGAAGTTTAAGGGCGGCAATCCCGGCCTCATCGTCGGTGACCACAATGTGTTTCGCGAGCACGTCACCATCCACTGCGCGACCAACGACGGTGAGTTCACGCGCGTCGGGTCGCACAATAATCTGCTCGTCTCCGTCCACGTCGCGCACGATTGCGTGATCGGCAGCCACATCATCGCCAGCAATTCCGTCGGCATCGCCGGTCACGTCGTCGTGGAGGATCGCGTGGTCCTCGGCGCCGTGAGCGGCATTCACCAATTCTGCCGCATCGGCGCCTACGCGATGGTGAGCGCCTACGCGAAGGTCGTGCAGGATGTGCCGCCCTACGTCATCGCCGACGGCTCGCCCGCGGAAATCCGCGCGATCAACAAAGTCGGCCTCGAGCGCAACGGCTTCACCCCCGAGCAACTCGACCGCGTGAAGCAAATCTACCGCATCCTCTACCGCGACGGCCTCAACCGCAGCCAGGCCCTCGAAAAACTCGGCGCCCACGCCGCTGCCGCCGCGGAGGAATTCGCGCGCATGCTGAAATTTGCGCAGACGAGCGAGCGCGGGATGGCGCCGGGCGGGCGGTGAGCGCTCGGATGTCCGCCAGCGGATGTGCGTGCGGCGCCAAAAATTGGCCCTAGGGTATCAGCATGCTGCACGCCCAACTTTCCCGTACCGCTTTGGATTTGCCCCCGGCCGACCGGTTGGAACTTGCACGTCGATTGGTCGAGAGGGTCGTAGAGCCGGCGCCGATCAATGCCGCGGTCGATGAGGGCATTCGTCGAATCGAAGAAGTCATATCGGGCCGGGTCGCGAGTCTGAGTGAGTCGGAGTACCGAGCCGCGCTACGATGAGGGTGTTGTTTCACCCGGGCTTTGCGCTTGATCAGAATAAATACGAGGCTGATTACGCAGAGATATCGGCAGGAGCTGCCTACACGTCGGACAGTTAAATCCATCGAAGCCTCGATGCGTGGGAGGCTCTTCGCTGGCTGTAAAGTATAACAGCAGCTCGGGATGATAC
The DNA here is from genome assembly GCA_965227745.1 of Opitutaceae bacterium. Taxonomy (GTDB): domain Bacteria; phylum Verrucomicrobiota; class Verrucomicrobiia; order Opitutales; family Opitutaceae; genus GAS368. The sequence continues at coordinate 6,370,142 of OZ245769.1, forward strand.
TAAGTGTTTTTCGCCACGCGCACCATCGCCTCTACGCTTTTATCGACATCCTCCATTGTCGTGCGCCAGCTTGAGACGCTGATGCGCATGGCGGTCTGGCCTTGCCAGACGGTGATGCCGGCCCAGCAGGTGCCGTCGGCTTGGATCGCGGCAATGACACGCTTTGTCTTCTCGGCGTCGCCGAAGCTGACGAGCACTTGGTTGAGGACGACGTCGTTGAGGATGGCGTAGCCGGCGGCGGTGAGTTTTTCGGCGAAGCGACGGGCTTGGGCGCAGTTGCGCTCGATGAGGTCTGCGACGCCCGTGCGACCCAGCGAGTGGAGCGCGGCCCAAATCTCGACGCCGCGCGCGCGGCGTGAGAGCTCGGGGGTGAAGTCGGAGGGATTGCGGACGGCGCTTTCGGTCGGGAGATATTCGGCGGTGATCGCCATGGCCGCTTGCAGGGCGTGTGGGTCGCGGACGAAGGCCAGCCCGCTGTCGTAGGGCACGTTCAGCCACTTGTGCGCGTCGGTCGCCCACGAATCCGCGTCCGCGATCCCCGCGACGAGGTGCGCGCGCGAGGGCGCGGCGGCGGCCCACAGGCCAAAGGCCCCGTCGACGTGGACCCATGCGCCCGCCGCGCGAGCTTTGGCGACGATTTCCGTGCAGGGATCGATCGACCCGGTATTCACATTGCCCGCCTGCAAAATCACAATCGTCGGCCCGGAGATTACCGGCATTTGCTCTGCGATCATGCGGCCTTGGTCGTCGACCGGGACCTTTACGAGACGGCTGCGCCCGAGCCCGAGGACGCCGAGCGATTTCGTCACGGAGGGGTGCGCCTCGGCGCCGACGATCACCGTGATGGGCGGCGCGCCAAAGAGCCCGTCGGCCTCCACATTCCACCCGGCGCGCTCCAGCACGGCATGCCGCGCCGCCGCGAGCGCGCAAAGATTCGCCACCGTCGCGCCGGTGACAAACGCCGCCCCGCACGTGGCCGGCAGCCCGAGCAAATCGAGCAGCCACTTGAGCGCGATCTCCTCGATCACGGCCGCGCCCGGTGTCGCGCGATAGAGCACCGCATTTTGATCCCACGCGCTTACGAGTGTATTCGCCGCGAGGGCGGCGGGCAGCGAGCCGCCAATTACGAAGCCAAAAAAGCGCGGCCCGGCCATGCCCATCGAGGCGGGTGAGCCCACCTCGTCGAGGAGGCGCAGCGTCTCCTGCGGATCGGACGGTCCCAGCGGAAGCGGGGTTTCGAGCTGCGCCAGCGCTGCGATCGCGGCGGGCGACGGCGCCACCGCGCGCGTTTCGAGATCGGCCAGATAACGGGCGGCACGCGAGGCGGCGTCGGCGAGAATCACATTCATCCCCGTAGCCGAGAACGAGAAGGGCGGTTCGTCAACCGAGGGCCATACTGTGCTTGTGGCACGGGAGCGTCGGTGTTGTCGTACCGCCAGCCGCTCTCTTTCATGACTTCCGCTCAAATTGTCCCTGCGATCGTGGTGCCGCTGGTTGCCTGGCGCGTCTATCTCCGCTTCAAGCGCAACGTCGGGCGACAGCCGTTTCAGCCGGTGCGGCTGGGGGTGCGCATCGGCTTTCTCACCGTGATCACGCTGCTCTTTGTACTCGCGACGCTCGCTCATCCGCCGGCGCTGGCGGGCTTGGCGGGCGGTGTCGCTGCGGGTGCGGCGCTTGCGTTCGTCGGGCTAAAGCTCACGCGTTTTGAAATGACTCCCGAAGGGGAGTTTTACACGCCCAACACGGCGATCGGTGTCGGGCTCACGCTGCTGCTCGTCGGGCGCGTGGCGTATCGCTTGGTGGCATTGTATTTCGCGCCGGCGCCCGTGGGCATCCCGGTGCAGGGAATGTTTCAGAGCCCGCTGACGCTTGTCATCTTCGGCGTGAGCGCGGGATATTTTATCGCGTACAATACCGGTCTCCTCGTGAGGGGTAAACGGCTGGCGAAGGAAGTATAAAGGCGCCGCATAGGCCGGGCGCGGAGGGGAGCGGGCGGGAGACCGGCCTGTAGCGTTCCATTGACCTTCTTGGGTGCTTGCGTGTTTTTGTGAGTGGTTATCCCGCATGGCTTCCATCTCCTCCCGAAAAAAATCTTCGCCCGCTTCTCGGCGGCGCGCGGCCGGCACGGCGATGCCCAAGGCCCCGGCGGGGGCGGTGGGGCCGAGCGTCCCGGAGCGAGGCAAGCCCGGCCTCCTTCATGGGTCGCCGCGCATCGACTCGCTCCTCCTGCAACTCCACGCGGCCAACGATATCCCGCAGTTCTGGGCGGCGTTGCAGGCGATGCTCGGCGAGATGACGCCGCACGATGCCCTGATCGTATATCTCAATTTCCTCGATTTCGAAACTTCGTGGCAGGCCACCGAGATCCTCGCCACGCCTAACGCGCAGCGTCCCACGAAGTGGTTTCAAAATCGCCGGCAGGTCGACATGACCCCGCAGTTTGTGATGTCGCAGCCGAAGCGGATCAAAATCTACCGGCTCTCCGATGTCGTGCCCGATCAGAGTGAGTTGCGGCGGTCGGCGTTCTTCCGCGAGTTTCTCGAACCCTTTGGGTGGCATCACCTGGCGGTGACGCTGTACTGGCGCGGCGATCGCGTCGGCTCGCAGATCGCCATCCGTCGTACGGAAAAACAGGGGGATTTCACGGCCGACGAAATCGCATTTCTGGAGGCAGTGCACCCGCACATCGAGACGGTGCTCAATCGCCTGCTCGCGTACGAAGAGGAGCGCGCGCGTCGTCGCTGGCTTGAGGCCTTTAACCATCATCTCCCGTTTGCCCTGCTGTTTCTCAATTGGGAGATGAAGCCGCTCTACGTAAACCAAGCGGGCCTCGAGCAGTGCGCGAATTGGAATTTCGGGCCGACCAAGGCGCGGGCATATCAGCCGCGCGCGGTTTTCTCCACGCCGGCAGGGATCGTGCAGGCCTGCACCACCCTAAAGGGGGAGTGGCTCGAGCATCAATCGGCGGGGACGCCCCATCCGGGCGGCGCGGTCACGGTGCCGCATCCTACCCAGGCGGGATTTACGGCGACGATTCGCCTCCATGTCGAAGAGCACGTGCGCACGGCTTACCCGGGCTTCATCGTCTATATCGAGAATCAGACCGCGGTCCCGGCCCTCGATCAACTCCCGGCCCACTCCCTCCTTGCCCAGCTCACGGTCGCCGAGCGCGAGATCGCGCGCCACGTCACCGAAGGGCTCGATAACGAGGAAATCGCCCGTCGCTTGCGCAAAAGCGTGAAGACCGTGAAGGGCCAGCTCACCTCGATCTTCAAGAAGCTGGGCGTGAGCGGGCGGAATCAGTTGATGGTGCGGCTGCGGTAGAAATCGGTAGGGCAGGGGCGGGCCGTTGGTTCCATAAATACATTTTATTAACCCGTGATTGAGGCAGGAACGCGGGCGATGCGAGCGCGGTCCAAAAGGATAGGCTGATACGACAGTGTCGGCATCGTTCACGTCTCCTGTTCCTCGCGGCTACTCTGGCCGCGTCATTGCCCGGAGCACGCTCAGGGCGGTCGAGGGAGAGTCATCAACCCCTAAATGTACTAACATTATGAATACAATTGAAACCAAGGGTAAATCGCGCAACGCCGATCCGATAACCAAAGCTCCGGGCTCACATCCGGTCGGCACGGGCCTCGGCGCGGCCGCGGGCGGCATGGCGGCCGGTGCCGCTATCGGCACGGTAGCGGGTCCGGTCGGCACGATCGCGGGCGCCGCCGTCGGTGCCATCGTCGGTGGTCTCGCCGGCAAGGGCATCGCTGAAGCCATCAATCCCACGCTCGAGGCCAAGCACTGGAAGGAAAACCACGCGGCGCAGCCGTATTCCCATCGCGGCCCATACGAGGATTTCGACCCGGCTTATCGCGTGAGCTACGAGAGCTATCCCGAGCTCGGTAAGCAGTATAGCACCTTCGACGAGGCCGAACCCGAACTCCGCAAGCGCTACCACTCCAAGAATCCCAAGATGAAGTGGGAAGACGTGAGCCCGGCCTCGCGCGCGGCGTGGAATCGCATCATCGCCCAGCGCGAGATCGATAAGAAGAACAGCTAAGCATCGCGCTCTGGCTTAGAGCTAAGTGAACATCTCAGCGGGGGCCTTTTCGGCCTCCGCTTTTTTGTGCCTACGCGGGAGCGAAGTAAGGCGTGGGTTTAGCGAGTGGAGTGATTGAATGAATAGGGCAGAAAAGGCCGAGGGTGGGGAGTAGTCGTTTCTTGTCTTTGGGACCTTGGTCCCATGTACGATTTGCTAAATCGTGTTAGGATGGTGGCGTCTTCTTACCCCCACGGCGCGTTTTTCGCGTCCCAGCTTACCCCCTTTCGATGACGTTGGATGCCGTGCCTCGCCTGGCCTTGTCCGCTGCCGCTTGCCCGGCACGGCGGCGCCGTATTTTCATGGGTTGCGCGTTGCTCGCGTTGATGGGCATAGGTCCGGAGGGAGGAGGGGTTCACGCCGCGGAGCCCAAAATCCCAGTTCCTGCCGCTACCGCGCCGGTTCCCTCTATCGCGGCGAGTACCTTGCTCTTTGAGGTCGATGACCATCAGGTCCTCAACCCGATCACCACGGGCCGGGTTGATCTCACGGGGAAAACGCTTGAAGTGCGCTTCACCGGACGGGTGGTGCCGCATGAGAATTCCGTTTTCGCTTTTTCCGGTCCCGGCGTGGAATCGCTCTCTGGCCGCTTCGCCAAAGTCGTTCTGCCCGAGGGCTGGCTTTACGATCTGAGCTACGACGAGCAAACGCGCGCGGTGACGATGCGGAATTTGCGGCCCGACCGCGCGCCGGCGTTTCCCGGGGTCGAGGGGTTTGGCAAGTACACGATCGGTGGGCGGGGCGGGCGCGTGATCGAAGTGACGAATCTCAATGACAGCGGCCCGGGAAGCTTTCGTGCGGCTGTGATGGCGAAGGGGCCGCGCACGGTGGTGTTTCGGGTCTCGGGCACGATCGCGCTGGAGTCGGAGCTGAAGTTCAAGGAGCCCTTCATCACCATCGCGGGCCAGACCGCGCCTGGGGATGGGATATGCGTGAAGAATTATCAGATCAATTTCGACACGCACGATGTGATCATGCGGTACCTGCGCTTCCGGCCGGGTGATGAGAAGGGCAAGGAGCAGGATGGGTTTGGCGGGCAGGGGGATCACATCGTGATCGATCACTGCACGGCGAGCTGGAGCGTGGATGAGACCTTTTCGATCAACAAGGGCTCGAACCTCACGGTGCAGTGGTGCCTCGTGAGCGAGAGCCTGACGCGGTCGCTGCATCAAAAGGGTTCGCACGGCTACGGCGGGCTCTGGGGCGGGCCGGGCGGCTCCTGGCATCACAATATCCTCGCGCACCACTCGAGCCGTAATCCGCGCGCCTCGGGCAATGCCGACTCGGGCCTGATGGATTACCGCAACAACGTGATTTATAACTGGGGCTTCAACAGCGCGTACGGTGGCGAACTCTGGCCGCGCAACTGGATTAACAACTACTACAAGTCCGGCCCCGCGACCGACGACAAGGTGCGCCACCGCATCTTCCTCCAGAAAGATCCGCGCGGGAAAATGTACATGGCGGGAAATTTCGTCGTGGGGTTTCCCGAGATCTCCGCGAACAACTGGAAGGGCGGGGTGGACTTCGCGCCCGATGGCGAGGCGACGGAAAAGACGCTGCGCGTCGACGCGCCGTTTGTCGTGGCGCCAGTGACGACGCAGTCGGCGGCGGACGCGTATGAGTCGGTGCTGGCGCAGGCGGGCGCTTCGCTCGTGCGCGACGCGGTTGACCTCCGCGTGATCGAGGAAATTCGCACCGGCACGGCGAAGTACGGCGCGAGCTACAAAGGCGGCGGCAAGGGGCTGATCGATTCGCAAAAGGATGTGGGCGGCTGGCCGGAACTGCGCTCGCTGCCGGCGCCGCTCGACACCGATCACGACGGGATTCCCGACGACTGGGAGAAGGCGCACGGCCTCAACCCCAACTATCCCGAAGACGCCGCGCGCGCGGCGAAGCCCGGTGGCTACACTCCGCTCGAACAGTACCTCAATTCCCTCGTCCCCAATCCCTCGGTTAAATCATCATGAGCTTCACACGTCGTCAGTTCCTCGGCACCAGCGCGGCGGCCGTCATCGTCGCCGGTATGAAGGCGCAGGGCACCGTTATCGGCGCCAATAACCGCATCCGCGTTTGCACGATCGGCTTCAACGGGCAGGGCGGCAGCCACATCAAGGACATCCTCGCGATGAAGGGCGAGGCGGAGTACGTGGCGCTGTGCGATGTCGACGCCAGCGTGCGCGAGAAGGGCGCGAAGACCGTCGCCGACGCGCAGGGCAAGGCGCCGAAGCTCTACAAGGACATGCGTGACGCGCTGCAGGATAAGGACATCGACGCCGTCACCATCGCCACGCCGAATCACTGGCACTCCCTCGCCGCGATCTGGGCCTGTCAGGCCGGCAAGGACGTGTACGTCGAGAAGCCGATCTCGCACAATATCTACGAAGGCCGCCAAGTGGTTGCCGCCGCGGAGAAGTACAAACGCATCGTGCAGCATGGCACGCAGAACCGTTCGAATAGCACGCTGCGCCGCGATATGAAGCTGATCCACGACGGCTTCATCGGGAAGATCGTGGAGTCGCGCGGGTACGTTTACAAGAATGGCAACCGCGGCTCCATCGGCCACGGCAAGCCCGGCCCGGTGCCGGAGAATCTCGATTGGGCACTGTGGCAGGGACCGGCGAAGGACGCGCCGTTTATGGTGAACACGGACCGCAAGAAGCCGGGGCTCTACGTGCACTACGACTGGCATTACTTCTGGAATTACGGCAACGGCGAGATCGGCAACCAAGGCGTGCATGAGATGGATGTTGCGGTGTGGGGTCACAATCGCGGGCTGCCGAAGAGCGTGCACAGCGCGGGCGGGCGCTTTGGCCTCGATGATGACGGCCAGGCGCCGAATACGCAGGCGACGACCTTTGCGTACGACGACGGCTCCATCCTTACGTTTGAGGTGCGCAACTTGGGCTCCTTCGAGGAGGCCGATGGCGGCAACTGCGGGAACTCGTTCTTCGGGACGAAGGGCTACTATGTGCGCGGCAAGGGATTCTTCACCTACAAGGAAAACAAGGGCGGGCCGCGGGAGTCGATCCCGGTGCCGGCGGAGGCGAAGGGTGACAAGGGCGACAAGTGGCAGCGGTGGTTTGCGGCAATCCGGGCGCGTGACCCCAAGCTGCTGCCGGTGTCGCCGCTCGCGGCGCATGAATCGTGCGTACACTGCCATCTCGGCAACATCGCGTATCGCGCCGGGCGCTCGCTGGAGTTCAACCCGAAAACGGAGCAGTTCAAGGATGCGACGTTTAACCCGCAGCTCACGCGCGAGTATCGGATGAATTTTGAAGTGCCGCAGATCGCGTGAGCAGAAACGGACAAGTCGACCAATCGATTTGAACAGGACGTAACGAAGGAAACAAAGAGTCCTGAGTGTACGTTCACCGCACGCACGGGCGAAGGCCCCTTCGTTCCAATCGGTTTGGTTCAGGTCGTGAGTCGTTTGTTGCACCGCCTCTTTCATAAACCCGCTTTCATTTAGTTACCCCGACCCCAGCCCATGAACTCCCTACCCCTGAATCCGCTCGTGCGGCGTCGCGCCCTCGCGCGGGCCGCTCTGTTGTTCTCCACGGCTTCGCTCGCTTGGGCGCAGTCGGTCGCGCCCGATGCCGCTACGCTGGCGAAGTACGATAAGAACAAAAACGGCCGGCTCGAGGCCGATGAGATCGCGACGATGCAGGCGGAGCAAAATGCCGCGGCGAAGGCCGTGGCGAACAAGTCTGCCGACGGCACGAGGGCCGAGGGGCCGGTGCAGTTGAACCCGTTTGAGGTGAATGTGGACCACAAGGGCTACTTCTCCGGCAACACGATGTCAGGCACGCGCCTCAACTCGAAGCTCGAAGACATCGGTGCGGCCATCACGGTGATGACGAAGGAGCAGATGTCGGACTTCGCGATGCTGGATATCAACGATATCTTCCTCTACGGCGTGAGCACCGAGGGCAGCGGCGAGTACACGGATTTTGCGGTCAACAACAACGGCCAGGTGGCGGACAACGTCCAAAATAATCCTCGCAGCGCGAATCGCATCCGCGGCATCGGCTCGGCGAATATCTCGATGGGTAATATCGGCATGTCGGGGCTGACGCCGGTCGACCCCCTCAATATCGAAGGCGTGGAAATCAGCCGCGGCCCCAATGCGAATGTGTACGGCCTGGGCAGCCCCGGCGGCACGCTCAATATGATTCCCTCGACGGCGAATCTGAATCGCAACAAGACGCAGACCGGCTCCCGCGTGGACAGCCTCGGCGGGTATCGCTTCGACCTCGATGCGAATCGCGTGCTGTTGAAAAACCGGCTCGCGGTACGGGTGAGCGGGGCCTTTCAGCACGACGCTTATCAACGCAAGCCCTCGGGCACGGACACGGTGCGTTACAATGCGATGGTGCAGTTCAAGCCCTGGGAAAAGACTACCTTGACCGCAGGTTACTCCTATTACCGCATGAACGGCAACCGGCCCAATACGTTGATGCCGCGCGACAGCGTAACGTACTGGATCTCGCAGGGGAAGCCGGCCTGGGACCCAGTGACGCAGACTTACACGGTTAACGGCGTGACCTACGGCCAGAACGGCGCGGGCACGCTCGCGACGCGCACGCCGATCACGAGCGACAACAATATCCCGGATGTGTTTCAGCGCAGCTTCTCCGGCAACGACCGCAGCTACGTCTTCATCGACAATGGCGCGGTGACCCTGTGGGGCAGCCCGACGGGTCACTCGGGTCTCACGCCGCTGGGCAATACGACGAGCAACCGCTACCTCGCGCCGAGCCCGGCGGCCGGTGTGGCCTCGGGCAAATTCACCACGCAGCCGCTCTTTACCACGACGCCCTCGCTGGATAATTCGCAGTACTACGATTGGTCGGAGGTGAACCTCGGCGCGATGAACCGCCTGATGGATCGCACGCTCGTTTCGAATGTCTCGGTGTCGCAGATTTTCTTTAACACCCCGCGCCAAATGCTCGTGGCGCAGGGCGACTGGCTGCGCGAGGACTCAATGCGCTATCAGCGCAATATTTTCGGCACGGGTCCGTCGAACCAATTGCTCGTCGATGTGAATTCGCGCCTGCTCGATGGTTCGCCGAATCCGTATTTCGGCCGGCCCTACATCGGCCTCGACAGTCCGCTCACGCAGTGGATTCCCGGCCGCAGCGAAAATTTCCGCCTGCAACTCGCGTACAAGCTCGATCTGCGCAACGAGAAGAACTTCCTGAAATGGTTCGGCCTGCACAATCTCACGGGCTACGAAGAATACCGCTACACGTGGACGCGCCGCTTCAGTTATCGCGACGTGCTGGTGTCGAAGTCAGCGTGGGTCCCCGCCAATACCTATCCCGCGCTCAGCGGCAATATCACGGGCGGTCAGTCGGCCTCGAATGCGCGCTTCCGCGGGTACTTCCGCTATTACGTCGGCGATAGCAATGGCACCAATGTCGACTACGCGCCCTCGACGTTTGCGTACGGTCCCAACACCTACGTGTGGGGCAATGCGGCGACGGGCGTCTTTCAGCGCGAGCCTGCGACCCTCGACCAAAAGCCCACGCTCGACAGTGCGGGTGGCGGCAGCAATTCCCAGACGATCAATCGCACCAAGGGCGCGGTGATGCAGAGTTCGTTTATCGGCAACCGCCTCGTGACGACCTTTGGCCTGCGCCGCGACGAAGTGTACGACAAGCGTGGCTCCGAGCCGCGCAAGCTGCTGCCGGATGGCTCGGACTTCGATTATCAAGTGATGAACGGGTGGGCTCCCGGCGACTATGCCTACAACTCCGGGCCGACCAAGACGGCGGGCGGCGTGGTGCGGCCGTTTTACGACACGCGCTTCACCCGCGAGGCGATGCAGCGCGGCGGCGCGGGTGGCTTCGCGGCGAGCGTGCTGCATGGGCTCTCGCTCACCTACAACGAGTCCGACAGCTTCATCCCGCAGGGACCGCAGCAGGACGTGTTTCGTAACCAACTTCCGAATACGGTCGGCAAGGGCAAGGACTGGGGCCTGTGGCTCAACCTGATGGACGGCAAATTCGTCCTTCGCGTGAATCGTTTCGAAGCGCAGCGCATCAAGACGCGCAACGGCGACGCCGCGACGATCTCGCAGCGCCTGCTGCGCCTCGACGTCTACCAAAACGACAACTGGCAACTCGTGAACAACGCGAAGTCGTGGGTAGCGCAGTTCAACCCGACTTTCAGCGGCGCGCAGATCGCGGCGGAAGTGGCGCGGCAGACGGGCATCTCCGTGGAAGAGCAGACCGAGCTCGCCAATCCCGATCCCGGTATCTCGGCCACGCAGGACGTGGAATCGAAGGGCACGGAGTACGAACTGAACTTCAACCCTTCCCGCTACTGGACGATGCAGGCCTCGCTCAGCGAGACGGAGACGACGAATACGAACGTCTCCACGTCCGCCACCGAGTGGATCGCGAAGCGGATGCCGATCTGGACGACGATCGTCGACCCCCGCACCAACACCCCGTGGTGGACCACCTCCTATGGCGGCACGCGGCCCAGCGATGCCTTTCAGAATAATGTGAACATCCCGCTGAAGATCATCCTCCAGCAGCAGGGCAAGGCCAATCCGCAGGTGCGCAAGTACCGCTTCAAGTACTCGACGAGCTACCAACTCGCGGGCCTCACGCAGAATCGCATCCTGAAAAACTTCAATGTGGGCGGCGCGCTGCGCTGGGAGGACAAGGCGGGCATCGGCTACTACGGCGTGCAGACGCCCCCGGCGCAGGTGACCGACCTCGATCCGAATCGCCCCGTGTACGACAAGGCGCGGTACTACGTCGACGCCTTCGTCAGCTACAAACTGAAGCTGTTCAACAACAAGGTCGGCGCGAACATCCAGCTCAACGCGCGCAACCTCGGCGAGAATGGCCGCCTGCAGCCGGTCGGCGCGTTTCCCGATGGCCGCCCGCTGGCGTACCGTATCGTCGATCCGGCGCTGTACATCCTGCAGGTGAAATTCGATTTGTGAGACGAGAGAGCGCGGGAGGTTTGGTTAGGCCTCGCGCGTTCTCGCGGCTCACGTTGGCAATCAGGACAAACGCCCAAGGTTTACCCCGCCTTGGGCGTTTTTATTTTACCACGGAGTAGGGAGGACGGAGAGAGGAACCACGAAACACACGAAATACACAAAAGGTGGAGGGCGGGTGAGTCGGCGACTGGCAGGCGCGGCTGGGGCGGCGTGGATGCCGCTGAGGGACGCCCGATATGTGTCGGCGTAGGCACGCCCTGAAGACGGCGCCCGGAGGTCGCCGTCCACCTTCAAACTTTCTTTTTGTAGACCGTCGCCGGGTCGAAGAGTCGTTGCGTCGTGAATTGCAGCTTGAACGACGAGGCGTCGTCGGGGTTCACGTCGTCGGCGAGTTTGCGGTAGAAGCAGGATTTGTAGCCGTTGTGGCAACTCGCGTTGGTGGCGCCGGCTTGCTCGACCTTGATGAGGAGGACGTCTTGGTCGCAGTCGGTGCGGACTTCGCGGAGGTGCTGGACGTTGCCGGACTCCTCGCCTTTCACCCAGAGTTTGTTGCGGGAGCGGCTCCAGTAGGTGGCTTTCTTGGTGCGGAGGGTGTGGGTGAGCGACTCCGCGTTCATGAAGGCGAACATGAGGACTTCGCCGGTGTGCACGTCCTGCGTGATGCATGGGATCAGCCCATCGGGGCCAAACTTCGGCTGCAGCGTCGTGCCGAGTTCGATCTCAGCGGTCGTGGTGCGGGCGGGGAAGACGTAGGTGCTCATGGTGATGACTGGGAGGATTGAGCGTGCAGGAGTTTGCTGCGGGCTGCAAGTGGGGTGTGAGGGCGGGATGCAGTACAGTGGGCGGATTGGCGAGGGGGCGGGTGCGCGGAGGTGAAGGAGCGCTTAAGGGAGGCGCGGAAGTCCTGACGGCTCGCCCGGAGGTCGAGCCCTACCCCCTGAGTCCATGGGGCGAGTGGGGAGAGAGCGGAGTTAAGGTCCTGAGCGGCGGAGTCGGGAGACCCCGCCCTACAACGGGCAGCCATGACTACTCGTATGCTGGATTATCGCGTGGTCCTCTGGTGGACTCTTTCACCAGCCGGGCGGTTAAGACGCCCCGAGCTTCCGCAGGTAATCGTAGCTGTACAGGCCGGTGCTGTGGCCGTCGGAGAAATCGAAGCGGATCGCGTAGTTGCCGACTTGGGCCCAGCCGATGACCTGCACGCCGGGGAAGGTCTTGGGACCGTTGCCGCCGTACTTGTTACCGAGGATGTCGGTCTCGCCCATATTGCCCGCGCTGGGGGAGGCGGCGCGGAGCTTTTCGAACGTGAGGTAGCTTTCGGCGCCGTCATCCCAGATGATGGCGACTTCTTGGCCGATGAGTTGGATGGTGGTGGGCGCGTGCATGCGGACGAGACGGGAGGAAGACTTTATGTAGGAAAGAAGGACAGCAAATTTGACACAGGCACCGATTGCCCTCGGGGCTGACCAAGCGTAACCTTATTCGCGATGAACACCACCGCTGCCAGTTCGCTCCCGCACATCGTGGTCGTCGGCGCCGGCTTTGCCGGGCTGAATTTTGCCAAAACGTTTCCGTCCGACTTGGCGCGGATCACGGTGGTCGACCGGCAGAATCATCACCTCTTTCAACCGCTGCTGTACCAAGTGGCGACGGCTGGGCTCTCGGCGGTGGATATCGCGCAGCCCGTGCGCGCGATCCTCAATGACAAGCCGGGCCTCACCGTGCTGATGGCGGAAGTGACGGGCTTCGACCTCGCGGCGAAGAAAGTGAAGCTGCATGACCGCGAACTCGATTACGATTATCTCGTGGTCGCGGTGGGTGGGGTGACGAGTTACTTCGGGCACGATGAGTGGGCGCAGTTTGCCCCGGGGCTGAAGTCGCTCGACGACGCGCTGCGCATCCGCCGAAAGATCTTGCTGGCTTTCGAGCAGGCGGAGACGGAGCGCGACGAGGAGCGCCGCCGCGAGCTCATGACCATCGTCGTGGTGGGCGGCGGGCCGACGGGCGTCGAGTTGGCCGGAGCCTTTGCAGAGCTGGCGAAGACGGTGCTGAATCGCGATTTCGACAATATCGACCCGAGCCGCGCGCGCATCATCTTAATCGAAGGCAGCCCGCGGGTGCTGGCGTCGTTTCCCGAAGATCTCTCGGCGAGCGCGCAAAAACAGCTGGAGAAACTCGGAGTGGACGTGCGCACGAATCTCCGCGTGACGGCGATCCGCGAGGGCGAGATTGATGTCGGCACCGAGACGATCCGCGCGGCGAATATCATCTGGGGCGCGGGCGTGGCGGCCAATCCGCTCACGAAGCTGCTCGGCGGCGAGACGGACCGCGCGGGGCGCATCAAGATCGCCGCCGACCTGAGCCTGCCGGGTTATCCGGAGGTGTTCGCGCTCGGCGATATGACTTCGCTTACAGATGCGAAGGGGCGTGTCGTGCCGGGGCTGAGCCCGGCGGCGCTGCAAATGGGCGCGCATGCGGCAAAGGTCGTGGCGCGCGACATCGAGTTTGGAAAGAAGAGCCCCGTGGATCGCGAATCGTACTCGTACCTCGACAAGGGCAGCATGGCGACCATCGGTCGCTCCAAAGCGGTGGCGATGATCGGCAAGCTGCACTTCAGCGGCTATCCGGCGTGGATCGCGTGGCTGGGGGTGCACCTGATCTTCCTCGTGGGCTTCCGTAATCGCATCTCGGTACTGATGCAGTGGGCGTATTCGTATTTCACCTACAAACGCGGGGCGCGGATCATCACGGGGATGTCAGGGGAGAAATCGGCTGGGTCGGCGTAGCCGCGCGCCGCGCGGCGCAATCTTTCTCTTTCTTCTTTATCTTTCTCTTTCGTCCGGTCGAAAGCGTGGGGGGACGGAAGGAGAAAAAGATTAAGATAAAGAAGAAAGAGAAAGAATCGGACTTAGACCAGTCCGCGCAGCGTTCCATACGCCACGACCTCGGCTTCGTTGCGTGCGCTGGCGGCGCCGATCTCCGGATGCGCGGCGCAGAAGGTGGCGAGCTCGGATTCGGGGAGAATGAAAAAGGCGGTGGAGAGGGCGTCGGAGAGGGCGGCGGTGGGGGCGAGGCACCACGCGCGCGTGGTGCGCGGGGACGGGGCGCCGGTGCGGGGGTCGATGAGGTGGGAGCCTTTGACGGCGATGCCGGAGCCACTGAGCGCGGCGTCGCGGAGGGAGAGGAGGCGGTGGGTGGGGCCGTCGCCGAGGCCGACGGGCCAGCCCGTTTCGCCGGAGGGCGGGGCGAGGGCGAGGGCGGTGGAGCCGCCGCTTTGGAGGCAGGCGGCGGGGATGGCCCACTCGGCGAGGACGGCGGCCATGCGATCGAGGGCGTAGCCTTTGCCGATGGCGCCGAGGTCGAGGTGGAGGCGCGCGGCGTGCGAGGTGAGTGTGTGGGCGGCGGGGTCGAGCGTGAAGAGCGGGGCGTCGGGCAGTTGACCGGGCTGGCGTTGCGAGGCGTAGGCGGCGTCGAAGGCGCGATTGGTCGCGATGGAGACGTCGGCGGCGATCAGGAGGCAGTGAAGCGCGTCTTCGCCGATGCGGATGGTGTCGCCGGGGGCGAGGCGGTTGGCGCGCGCGATGTCGCTCGATTCGACGTAGCGGCTGAGTTCGCTCTCGAGGCGGTCGAGTTCGCGGAAGGCGGCGGCGCAGGCCTGGCGCGCGTATTCGCGGTCTTGGTCGGCGACGACGATGGCGAAGGTGGTGGCCATCGCCTCGTGGTGGAACTCGGGCCACTTCATGGGGACGTGGGAGGGCTTGAGGTAACGCCGGTCTTTGACCGGCGCCCGGTGGGTGGACGGCGATCTCCGAGCGCCGTCTGCAGGAGATCCGAATGCCGTCGTAATTTTTGGGTTCGCTCTCCCGACGGTGCCCGGAGGTCGCCGTCCACCTCGGTCATTCGATTTGGGATGACGGAGGGCGTAGGCTGGCGAGGTGAGGCGGGCGCGTGGCGGGGGGGAGTGAATCGCACACTGCAGGAGCAAACGGGAGTGCTGATGCGCCAGTCAGAGACTGGCGCTACCTCGAGCAATTCTACCGTTAACACGGACGCGGTCATCGGTGGTACATGGCGTTTAACTTCCGGCTCAAGCGGAGCATCGCGAGGGTGGGGCGGAGCCAGAGTTTGCGGAAGCCGTATTTGGCTTCGCCGCGGAGGCGGGGGTGGTGGCGGACGCGGAATTCGCCGACGCGGTAGCCGGCGGCGACGAGCATCGCGGGGAGGAAGGACTGCATGAGCTCGAAGGGGAAGAGCGCGGCGACCACTTCGCGCCGCATCGCGCGGAGTTGGCAACCGCTGTCGTGCAGGCCATCGCGGAGGAAGCGGCTGCGGACGAAATTGGCGATGCGCGACATGGCGTGGCGCACAAAGGAATCGTGGCGGTCGTGGCGCCAGCCGCAGGCGACGTCGAGCGTGCCGGCCTCGACGGGGGCGATGAGGAGGGGGAGGTCGCGCGGGTCGTTTTGGCCATCGCCGTCCATCGCGAGAAGGATGGCGCCGCGGGCGGAGCGGAGGCCGTCGAGGAGGGCGGTGGCCTGGCCGAGGTTGCGCGGCTGATGGATCGCGCGGCACTGGGGCCAACGGGCCAGGCAGGCGGCGATCTCGGCGGCGGTGCCATCGGTGCTGCCGTCGTCGACGAGGATGATTTCGAACTCGCGTTGCGTCGCATCGAGGACGGCGGCGGAGGATTCCACCAGCGGCAGGATGTTGCCCTCCTCGTTGTAGAACGGGATGACGAGGGAGTAGTGCGGCGTCATGGCGTCTGCAGGGGCGTGAAGGCGACGCAGAGGAAACCGGGGCGCAAGCCGAGATAGGTTTCGCGGTACTCACCGTGGAGGCGCGCGCGGACGGCGGTGGCTTGGGCGACGGAGGCGATGATGAGCGCGCCGTCGCAGTCGGCGGGGGCGGTGGGCCAGTAGCCGACTTGCGGGTAGGCGCGGAGGTACCACGGAATGGGCCAGTACTCCTCGCTGATGACGCGGATGAGTCCGTTGGGGTGGCTTTGGAGCGCGCCGGCGGCGAGCGCGGGGATCTTCAGGGCGTCGGGCGAGGTGTGGACGTAGGCGAAGGGATTGCGGCCGTCGGCGGGGCGGAGGAAGGAGGACTGGTTGGTCTGTTTGCACTGCACGGCGAGCAGGCAAACGGTGACGGCGACGCCGAGGAGGCGCACGGGCATCGCGGCGAGCGCGCCAGCCGCGAGGAGCGCGAGTCCGGGCACGAGGTGGACGGCGTGCCACGGGGTCTTGTACGGCGGGAGGGAGAGGGCGACGAGGACGATGAGGGTGTAGACGGCGGCCCAGCGCAGGAATTTCTGGGGCGTGGAAAAGGCGACGACGACCCCGGCGAGGGCGACGACGGAGAAGGCGAGCTGTTGCCAGAGGAGGCCGCCGACGCGCTGCCAGCCGAAGAGGTTCAAGTAATACCACCACGGCTTTTCGTGTCCGCTGCCGCCGGCGGCGCGCGAGGAGGTGGGCGCGTAGGTGGCGAGGGCGTCGCGCAGACCGGAGAGGTGCGTGCCGAAGGACGAGTAGAAGACAGCGGCGACGACGACGGCGGTGGCGAAGGCGAGGCCGAGCGGGAGGGCGAGGCGCGGGGCGGCGGGGCGGGCGCGGCGGACGAGGAGGAGGGCGGCGAGCGCCGCGACGGCGAAGAGGGGCGCGCTGGCCTTGGTCGCCTGCATGAGGCCGGCGCAGGCCCCGGCGGCGATCGCCCAGCCGAGCCGACCGCTGCGCCACCAGCGGTGGCCGCAGAGGAGGAGGCCGAGAGTGAAGGTGACGAGGAGGGTTTCCTGAATGAAGTAGCGGCTGTAGTAAACGGAGGCGGGGGCGACGGCCATGAGGGCGGCGGCGCCAAAGGCGGGCCAGCGGCCGAGGGGCAGGGCGAGGAAGGCGAGGAGGACGACGCCCACGGTGCCCATGATCGCGGGCGTGAGGCGGACGGTGGTCTCAGTGAGGGCGGCGAGGGTCTTTTCGCCGCGGGCCCAGGCGACGGGGAGGGCGAAGTAGTAAAGGGTGGGGCCGTGGTGATCGACGGGATCGAAGGCGTAGCGGCCGTGCTCGAGGAGTTCGCCGAGTTTGACGGCTTGGTTGGCCTCGTCGGCGTGCATGGGGCGCGCGCCGAGGTCGGTGATACGCAGCCAGAGCGCGGCCAGCGCGATGAACGCGAGGGGTAGCCAGCGACTCAGGAGGACGGACATTCGGTCAGACTAGTGAGAGTGAACGGGAAAGTGAAAGGGAGGAATGTGGGGCAGAAAGCAGATGACAGAGGACAGTAGACAGATCACAGAGGACAGAAAGACAGGGACAGGATAGATTTTTTAACCACGGATGGACATGGATGAACATGGATCGCAACGAAACGAAGGACGGAGGGGGGGAACCACGGAATACACGAAACACACGAAAGGCTGAGGCGGAGAAGGCAGACGGCCGGCAGAAGATAGACGAGAAACGAGCGGTGCGGATTTTTTAACCACAGATGACCACAGATACGGAGGGGGGGCGGGCGCGATGCCGGGGGCGATTATTTGGGGGCGAGGCCGACGAGTTTGGCTTCGAGGAGGGTGAGCGTGGGGTGGGGTTCGGAGCGGAGAAATCGGATGCTGGGCATGAAGCGAATCTTGGTTCCAAACGGAGTCACGCGCTTCAGTTGCAGTGTGATCGTTTCGGGATTGGTCGCGAAGGAGGCGCTGACTGCAACGACGTCGGAGAGGGGAATCGTCAGCCGCTGGGAGAGGCCTTCGACGACCAGGAAATCTTCGCCGAGGATGACGTGCTTCAGCGGGAAACACAGCCAGGCGCATAAGCCGAGGCCGAAGAGCCAGGCGACCGGAAACATCACACGCATTTGAGTGGGGATGGGCGACGACGCCCGGAAGCCGCCAAACGCCAGGATAATCGCGGCCAGCCCGAAGCCGGTGAGCCAGACTGCGGGAAAAATCACTTTGTAGAAAACAGTGACGGAGGAGGAGAGTCGCATGCGGGTAGGGGTAATGGTGATGAGGGAGCGCGATGCTCAGTCGTCGGCGCGGAGGAGCAAGCAGAGGAGCCAGATGGGCCAGAGGAGGAGGTCGATCATTGTGCCGATGACGTGTAGGCTGGCGATCTCGCCGATCAGACCAGGCGCGCTGGTTTTCTTTTGGGTGAAGTCGTAGACGGCCATCGCGATCAGAGTGATGACGCCCCGCCGAGATAGAGGGTGGCGCTGAGTTCTGGGATGGTCATGGCTTCTTGGCGGGTGGAAGAAAGGTAAGCTCGCCGATGACGGCGCCGTCGCTGCCGTGGAAGCGGTAGATGATCGTGATGCCTTGGGCGGGGAGTTTTCCGACCGCGGAGTTTTCGACGTGTTTGCGGAGCTGAGGGAGAAAGGCGTCCCACGTTGCCTTCGAGACTTGGGCGGCGCTCATGGTGATGACGGTCTGATCGATGACGACGCGCTGGCCGGGGCCGGCGGTGGCGCGGTCGAAACGGGTGATGGCATCGATCATTTTCGGGGTGGAGCGATTGATCGCTTCGGCGGCCTGGGTCGCGGGGTCGGTGGTGCCGGCGAGTTTGCCGATACCCAGAAGGAAACCGGAGCAGATCATAATCAGTCCGCCCCATTTCATGAGGGTCTCGGTTTTCCGTTTCTTCGCGGGGTCGCTGATTTTGGCGACGAAGCGAGGGCAAAATGCGAGGAGGCAGAGGCCGCCGCCGATTGTGATGATGCTATCGATCAGCGAGGCGATTTGGGCGAGGCTCATGCGGGTAGACGTGATAAATTGGAGGAGGAGCGGCTCAATCTATCTTGATGCGCAGTGAGAGGGGAAACGCTTGCCCGGGATGAGGCGGTGGAGTGTAACATGGCGGCATGAGGGTGATGAAGACCGCAGCCTTGATCTGGCTGCTCGCCGTGGCGGGGTGTATTTCGTTTTCGCCCTATGAGGCGGCGGTAATTTGGCTGGATTCGATACAAGGGCAGAATGCCCCCGCCGTGCGGGATCAGGAGGTGGAGGGGAAGACGCTCGTCATGGGCAAGCGGGCGGTTTGGTTTTTGGGCGAAGAGAATGTGATCGCATTTGTTGGCTTGGTGGCCGCTCGAAAAGAAACCGGCGCGTGGCCGGAGGTGAAAGAGATCGTCTTGAAGGAGCGTACTTGGACGGTGAGGCGGGCCGGCGAATGCCTAGCACTGCACACTACAGACCAGACGCTCAAGGCGCGCGCGCACACGATCATGGCGCCCGATGGCTATTTGGCCGTCGATGAGGACTTCGCTCGAACGCTTGAAGAATTTGAAAGCGTATTTCCGGGGAAGAGGTCGTCGGGGCTACCGGTTGTGCCTATCACTTCGGGGCCGAGGAAATGAGGATCGTACTGGTAATTTTTTCGGTGGTGATGTGGGCGGGGTGCGCGGCGGGGCCGCGGTTGATCGATCCCCGGGATTTTTCGAGGGCGAAGCGGGTGGTGACGCTTTCCGATGGCGGGGCGTTTTCTGCGAATTACTTTTACGTTTTGATGGATGACCAAGTGGTGATGGAGGTCTCCACGCCAAAAGAGAATAGTCGAGGCAACTTTGAGTATGTCGCTAAGCAGAGTCGAAAAACACTCGATGCAGCGACGGCGGCTCGGGTTTGGAAAAACGTGGATGAGTTGAAAATTTTAGAGTGGAGAGAGCGCTATCGACCCAAAGATCTAGGCGTGGAAATTGTCGACGGTACGACTTGGTCCATCTACCTCCGGACTGGCGGGGTAGAGAAAGATAGTGGGGGATTTAATGTCTATCCCGCGCTTTCGCCGATGGGGTCTCCCACATTGGAGAATGACTCGAACGGGAAACCAGTTCCGACGGCTTACTACGCGTTGTTGGAATTGCTGCGGGAGTTGATGAAGGAGGCGTGATACAAATGGGGTGGTCGATTCAAAAATTTGAAGATCGGCTTCGGATTATAAACGATCTGGACGTAGTTGTGATCGTATACCTGATTCGGGATGAGATGAAGCGAGGTGGATTTCCCGACCTAAACGAGGCGATACAGGCGTGGGAGAACGAATTGAGAATTTCCGGACCGGGATGCTTCGATCTGCGGTTGGAGGAGGTGCTTTCGGCCCGAGGCGCGCGGGTGCAGTTGATGACCATTTTGGATACGATCCGAGCGAGGCTGGTGGGATCGGGCCGAGATATTCCGGCTTCATTTCTCAATGAGCGGAATGTGGTCGATGGCATGGTGTTTTTCGATTTTCCGCAGTCAGTGGCGGTGAAGGCGATTGATCAGTTTCGCAGTTTGGCCGGGGTGTAGGGTGTGATACGAAGGAAGACGAGGGTGGGAGAGAAGAGGATGCATGCGGGCAGGATGGGCGGCGGGGCGCAGGGCCGTCGTGTTGGATACGTGGCCGGTGAAAGGGGGAGCGGGTGTCCTGACGGCCCGCCCGGAGGTCGGGCCCTACCCTCGGAGGTGGGTGGCAGTTTGGGAGATTGTAGGCGGGCTAGAATCCTGCTGGATTCTTCGCTGCGCTCAGAATGACACGTTGCGGGAGCGGTAGAGCTTTGGTGTGAGAGGGCCGCAGATGATGATGGTCCTCATTCCGCGGGGGTCGACGAGCGACGCCCCTACAATTCGGGGTGCGGCGGTGGCACTGCGGTCTGGGGCGATGCAGGGTGGCTCGGGCGGTTTTGTCGGGGCGTAAAGCCCCTCCCACAGTTTAGTAGGCAAGAAAAAGGGCGGACTTTTTAGGTCCGCCCTTTTGAGGATCTGAGAGAAAGATTAAGATAAAGAGGAAAGAGAAAGAGGCCGGAGGGGCTTTCTCCTGCTCGTTAGCTTTCTTTCCGGAGGGCCGAGCTTACTTCGCCGGGGCGCCGTAGATTTCGACTTCGCAGTAGTGGTTCAACTCGTCGGAGGTGTTGCCGTTGCTGTAGAGGCGGACGTAGCGGCCGGTGGCGCCTTTGCCGTCGAAGAGTTTGCCTTCGAAGGTCTCGAGGTAGGCCTTGTCGGTGCCTTTGCCGAGCTTGGCGGAGTTGTCGTCGTCGTTGTTGAAGATGGTGGTGACGCCGGTCTTGAAGTCTTTGTCGTCGGAGACTTGGACGATGACGTCGTGATAGACGCGGGTCTGGGAGTGGAAGTGCCAGGCGACGACGGCGGCGATCTTGGACTTGGCGCCGAGGTCGATCTGGACCCATTGGACTAACGGCCCGAGCTCGACGTAGGTGCCGTCGGTGCCGCTCTTGTCACCGTCGGTGAGGAAGGCGAGTTCGCCGATGACGGGGAGGGAGTCGGAGGAGGTGACGGGCTTGCCCTTGGAGAGGAGCTTGGTGTCGGCCGGGACCATGAGGTCGGGGCGCTTGCCGGTGCGGGGGGCTTCGAGGTTGGGCAGGGAGATCGGGCGGGGCGTGCCGGCGAAGAGCGGCTTGGGCAGCTCGATCTGGAGCGGGACCTTGTCCTGCGCGGTGGCGGCGCTCGTGAGCGCGATCATAGCGGCGAGGAGGGAGAGGGCTTTCTTCATAGAAGTAGTGGTTTCTTGGATACGACGCGGATCAGGCGGTGAAATCGCCAGGCTCGAAGGTGAGGAGCTTTTGGGCGGCGATGGATTGGTTGATCTTGAGGATGGTGACGGCGGTGGCAAAGGCGGATTCGCCCGGGCAGTTGAGCGGGGTGCCTTTGCGGACGGCGTCGAAGAAGTTTTCGAGGTGGGGCTGGTGGATGGCCTTGTCGAGCGTGACGGGAATATCCCACGCGGAGAGGGCGGCGGTCTCGCGGACATCGACGACGGCCTTGGACGGGCCGCCGAGTTGCTTGACGCCGAGTTTTTCCCACGGGGCGACGGGCGGCGGAGCGCCTTCGCCAGAGAGGGGAGCGGCGACGACGCCCTTGGTGGTCCACTGATCCCACTCGGGGGCGCGGGCCTCGCGGTAGAGCTTGGTGTACTTCGGATTCTCCGAGAGCTTGAGCGAGCCCTCGTCGCCCATGAAGTACTCGTGGTAGCCGCCGCCGGCGCTGGTGGTGGTGAGCACCTCGTAGGTGGCGCGGACGACGCCCTCCTTGGTCGGGTACTCGAAGATGGCGATGGCGTTGTCGTACCACTCGTGCGTCTTATAGTAATCGACGCCGCCGCTCGCAATACACATGCGGGGATTGACGCCGAGCATCCAATTATAGACGTCGATCTGGTGGGCGCCGAGGTCGGACATGGGGCCGCCGGCGTACTTTTTAAACCAGCGCCAGTTGCGGAATTCGTGCATGTTCTCGAAGCCGTACTCGTGGAGCTTGGCTTCGGAGAGGCCCTGGCCGTTGGGGAAACCGAAATCGTCGGTGACGGCGCGGTGCCACTGGCCGGAGATATTGGTCACGCGGCCGAGCAGGCGGTTGTTGCGGACGATCTGGTCGCGGGCGTGGATGTAGCGCGGATTGCTGCGGCGCTGGTGGCCGAGCTGGAGGAGCTTCTTGGTCTCGCGGGCGGCGAGGACCATGGAGCGGGCGCCCTCGACGGTGTTGGACATCAGCTTTTCGCAGTACACGTGCTTGCCGGCCTTGAGGCAGGCGACGGTGTGCTCCGCGTGCATGAAGTCGGGCGAGGCGATGATGACGGCGTCGAGCTCCGGCACGGCGGAGAGCATCTCCTTATAGTTCTCGAAGGGCTTGGCGTCGTGCCCGAATTTCTTGACGAGACGCTCGCCGTAGGTGCGGCGGTAGGGCCAGATATCGCAGATGGCCTTGAAGCGGACGCCGGGGATTTTCAGCGCGGCGTTGAGGAGGACGTTGCCCTGTTCGCCGCAGCCGATGAGGCCGACGTTGACCTGGGCTTCGCCGCCGCCGGCTTCGGCGCCGCGGGAGATGTAGGGCGCGGCCGCGATGAACGCGCCGAGCTTGGCACTCGTGCTCAGGAAGTCACGGCGCGTGAGAGAGGGGGAGAGGAGATTGGACATTGCGGGACGGAGGCGTTGAGGGCCGGGCCCGGGTTAGTCGCGGGTGATGCTGAAGCGGTTGTGCTGCACGAGCACCAGGGCGAAGGCCGTGATGAGGACGTGCATGCCGAGCCAGGCGACGCCGTTGCTCTCTTGCACGGCCATGAGGCCGAAGGCGAGGGAGACGTAGGTGAGGCCCATGAGGAAGAGGCTAACGCGGGTCTTGATGCCGAGGAGGATGGTGATCGCGAGGGCGAAGAGGACGTAGCCGATGCTTTGCGCGAAGAGCTTGGTGGCCCAGAGCGGGAGGAACGAGGCGCCCGTGATGCCGGTGGCCATGCGGGCCATGTTGGCGCTGTAGTTGTCGAATGAATACGTGCCCTTGCTCTCCCACTTCTCGAGGGCCGCGAGGAGGGCGCGCAGGCCGAGGAAGAGGCGCAGAATGAGAAACGCGTAGGTGTATTCGCAGCGCGAGGCAGGGGACGACGACGAGGATTCGCTCATGATGTTGATGGGAAGGAAACGCGGAGGGGTTGGGTCGATGGGCCGTTCGGCAAAGGGGAAGGACGAGCGGGAAGGTAATTCGTAGCGGTGAACTTTGGGCGAGGTCGAGCCCGAGTTTGCGCTGAGACGCAGAAAAACGGTGCACGTTGCACGAGAGGCGCAGATTTCGCGGATAGTTTCGGGATTTTTGGGGGACGGTTCGGGGGGCCGGGCGGTGGTGGGTAGGGAATTGTTTGGGGATTTCGGTGCTGAAGCCGGAGTTGGGGTGGGGGGAGGGCGCGGAGGCGGGCGGACGAGAAGGGGGAGGTGGGTGGAGGGCGGGCGGGAGGGGGGCGGAAACGGTGAGTAGCTTGGCTGTTGGGCGGGAGGGTTTCGGAAATGGTACGGGTGAGCGACCGGGAGGGATTCAGGGGAGTTTGGGTGGCGTTAGGCGGATGAGTTCACGCCGTAGCGGACCGGCCCACGCGCGGCGGCGGAACATGTGCATAACATGTTAGTAAAATCGCGTGTTCTCAGAGGTAAAGCACTTGACCCGGGGGGCGTAATGTAGCGAAATGGGGGGAAATGGGGCACTTGAGCCCCGGCCTCCCATGTCCGAAGCAAAACAACCGAGCTACACGAGTAATTTTAAACACTCGTTGGATGACCGGAATCGCATCACGATTCCGTCGGCTTGGCGTTTTGCGCATGATGAGAACGACGAGTTGCTGGCGGTGCCGCAGGACGGCAAGACGGGTAAGTACATCGCGATCCTGCCGAAGGCGGAGGCCGACGTGCTGCGCGCCAAGATCCGCCAGATCGCGTTGAGCGACGACGCGGGCCAGAACTTCGCCGCGACGTTTTTCGCGGAGACGCAGCAGGTCTGGTTCGACAAGGCCGGCCGCATCATGCTGAACCCCGAGCTCCTCGCGCACGCCGGCATCCGCAGCGGCGCCGACAAGGGCGAGGTCGTGCTCGTCGGTTCGCTCACCAAGTTTCACGTCTACAGCCCCGAGTGCTGGGCCGAGACCAAGGCCAGCGCCGCGAAAGACAATGCCGAGGCGAAGCGTCGTCTCGGAATCTAACCCATGCGCCGCACCCCCACCAAAATCAAGGTCGCGATCGCCCGGGTTCCCCTGCGCAAAGCGGCCCTCGTGCCGGCGGTCGTGGCCCCGGCGTCGCGTCGCTCGTTCCCGGCATGGATCGATGCCGACGATCAAGCCGTGGCGTTTCCCGCCACCGCCGTCACCTCGCGCGTGCGCGACGGCCTGGTCCTTCGCGTCGTCACCCGGGCGAAGCCCGTGACGAAGAAAGTGTCTCATGGCCCTGGCGCTCGGTGAAATTTTCCTCCGGACCATGAATCCCGGCCACCAACCCGTGTTGCTGCACGAGGTACTCCAGTTGCTCGCGGTTCGCGCGGGCGGACGGTACCTCGACTGTACGTTTGGCGGGGGTGGGCATACGCGCGCGATCCTCAGCGCCGCTGCCGGCACGCAGGTGACGGCGCTCGACCGCGATCCCGCGGCGGGCCCGCGCGCAGCGGAGTTGGCGGCGGAGTTCGCCGGCCGCTTCGAACTGATCGACCGCGACTTTGGCCGGCTGGCCGAGTTGGAGGTGAGTGGGTTGGATGGCATTCTTTTTGACCTCGGCGTCTCGAGTTTCCAATTGGACCAGGGCGACCGCGGCTTCTCGTTCCGCACCGATGCCCCGGCTGACATGCGGATGGACCCGCGCTCCGGCGTGCCGGCCAGCCGCTGGCTCGAGACCGCCACCGAGGAGATGATCGTCCGCGCCATTCGTGACTATGGCGAGGAAAAGAACTGGCGCCGCGTCGTCCGCGCGCTCATCGCCGCGCGCGGCACGGGCGCGCTCGCCCGCACCGCCTCCCTCGCGAATGTCATCGCGGAGGCGATCCCGGCCCGCGACCGCGCGATGTCGAAGATCCACCCGGCCACGCGCGCCTTTCAGGGCATCCGCATCGCGGTCAACGACGAACTCGGCGCCATCGAGCGCGCGCTGCCCGCGGCGTTTGCCAAGCTCGCCCCCGGCGGCGTGCTCTGCGTCATCAGTTTTCATTCGTTGGAAGATCGGCCGTGCAAGCAGTTCTTCCGTCGCATGTGCGGCCAGCCCGAGAGTGCCGACGACCATCGACCGCAAGATGAGCGGTCGCGGTTCGCCGAGCCTCTGACCCGCAAGCCTTTGACTGCCGGCGACAGCGAACTTGCGGCCAATCCCCGCAGCCGCTCCGCCAAACTCCGCGCGCTCCGCAAGCTCTGAGCCCGCGTTTCACCCTTCGTTCAGTTTCTTCGTTTTCCGCTTCGCCTCTCTGTCCGGCTCCCACTCTACCCATGCGCAAGAATAACAATCATGCGTTCGTAAACCAAGTGCTCCTGTGCCTCCTGCTCGCCTCCGGCCTCGCGGGCAGCGTCGGCCTCGGCACTGTCTGGCTGCGTCACCAAATCACCGTCACGGCCAAGTCGAACCGCGCCTTGCAGGCCAGCATTACCGAAGTGCGCCGCAAGATCGACGCCACTGTCACCCTCATCGAGGAGGAGCAAAGCTACGAAGTGCTGACCACGCGGAATGCATCGTGGGGCCTGGGTCTCGTGCCCGCCACCGACAGCCAGGTGATGCGCGTCGCGGAAGATCCCGTGGTGCGCCTCCGCCGCCGCCTCGACCGTTCGATCTTCAACGACGGCTTCACGCCCAGCGCCATCACCCTTCCTCGTTTCGCGTCGGGTAACTAAGTCATGTCCTCCCGGGGCTTCGCTTCCAACTACCGCATCGTGCTGCTGTCCGCCGCACTGTTTGGCTGCTTCGTGGCCGTTGGCTTCCGGCTGGTCTGGCTCCACTCTGTCAATCGCGACGAATACCTTGGCAATATCGCCAAGGCCCGCCGCCAGCTCATCATCGAGAAGGCTCGCCGTGGCTCGATCTACGATTCGCGCGGCGCGCTCCTCGCGACCAGTTCCCAAGTCTGGCAGCTCGGCGTCGATCCCCAAGCCCTGCGCAAGGAAGATGAAAAGCGCTGGGGTGATCTGGCTGATCTCATCGACCTGCCCGAGAGCGAGGTGCGCCGAATCTTTACCACCAAGTACCGCACGTCCGCAGCCGCGACCAACTCGACAGCAACGGCATCGTCTGGCTCGGCGTCCACGGGGCGCCCGGGCTTGGTGTTGAATTTCAATCCCCCGGGCACACCGGCTCCCGCCGGCAGCGAGTCCGAGGCCGTCGGCACCGACGTCGAGAGCGAGCCGGTCGACAATCTCGCGGCTCTTCGCATCACCACGGCCCCCGCCGAGGACGACACCGAGACCGACGACGCGGACGAGAACGACCGCCGCCCGATCAAGTGGGCGAAGCTCAAAGATGAAATCTCTGATGCTACCTACGAGGCGGTGAAGAAGCTCAACATCAAGGGCGTGTACGCCACCGCCAGCTTCAAGCGCGTCTACCCGCACCACCAGCTCGGCGCCCACGTCGTGGGCTTCGTCGATCGCGCCCAGCGGCCGATGGCCGGCGTGGAGCGTTTCGCGGATTTCTATCTGCGCGGCCAGGACGGCTGGCGCGAAGGCGAGCGCGACGGCAAGGCCAAGGAGCTGCCGCAATTCAGTACGCGCGCGGTCGAGCACATCGACGGCTACAATGTCACCCTCTCGCTCGACTCGCAGGTCCAGAACATCATCGAGCGTGAGCTAGTATATATAGATCAGACCTTCGCCCCCAAGAAGGCGACCATCATCGTGAGCGACGCGCGCACGGGGTTTATCCTCGGCCTGGCCAATACGCCGACCTTTAACCCGAACGAGTATTTCAAATTGAAGGGCGAGGAGCTGCGTCGTTTCAACAATGTGGCCGTCTCCGATGTCTACGATCCGGGTTCGGTCTTCAAGATCGTCGCGGCTTCGGGCGCGCTCAACGAGCACCTCGTCACCCCGCAGAGCATCTTCGACTGCTCGATCACCAAGATCGAGTACAAGGGCCTGATCCGCTCGCTGCCCGACGAGGCGCACCGCTTCACGAGCAACACCTCCGTGGCGGAGATCATCTCGCACTCTTCGAATCGCGGCGCGGCCCAACTCGCGATGCAACTCGGCGACGAGCGCTTCTATAAGTATGCGGCGAGTTTTGGCTTTGGGGCCCGCACGGGCCTGCTGGGCAGCGCGGAAGTCGACAAGAGTCTCCGCGGTCTGGCCGAGTCGCGCGGCAAGCTCATGAAGCCGTCCGAGTGGGATGGCCTGACCATCACACGCATGCCGATGGGCCACAGCGTTTCCGTCACCGTGCTCCAGATGCACCAAGCGATGGGTGTGATCGCGAGCGGGGGCGTGCTCCTCGAGCCGCAGCTCGTCCGCAACATCCGCGACAATGCCGGTAACATCGTCTACGAATTTGGCCGTCAGGAACTGCACCGTGCGATCACTCCCGCGACCGCTTCCACGATGGCGCAGCTCCTGATGGGTTGCGTGGCCAAGGATGGCACCGCCCCCTTGGCCGCGATCCCGGGCTACGAAGTCGCGGGCAAGACCGGTACCACCCAGAAGTACATGCCCGACGGCCCGATGATGGCCAACGGCAAGCGGAAGCTCCTCCCGTCCAAGACGCACCACGTTTCGTCGTTCGTCGGTTTCTTTCCCGCTTCCAATCCGCGCGTCGTGATCTCGGTTATCGTCGACGATGCCGACGCGCGTTCCCCCGGTGGTGCCGGCGGCAAGATCGCCGCGCCCTCGTTCCGCAAAATCGGCGAACAGCTGATCCCAATTTTGGACATCAAAGTCGGCAACAATGCCGGCCCTGTCCTCCCAACGTCCCTCGTCGCTCTTCAAGGAGTCCGCCCGTGATCGATTACCGCAGCCAAAATCATTCCCTCGTTCGCGCCTTTCAGGCCCCTACGCTCCGCACTCGTCGCGAGTCCATCGCGCTGAATCGCGTTTTCAAGACCGCCCCCCAGCTCTCGAATTTCTTTCGTGACGAGGAAATCGTCGCGCAAAAAGGTGAGCTCGATCGGCCCATCTCTGGCCTCGCCACCGATAGCCGTCGAGTGGTGCCGGGTAACCTTTTCTTTGCTCTCCCCGGCCAGCGCGCCGATGGCAATACGTTCATCGACGAAGCCGTTTCCCGCGGCGCCGTGGCCGTGGTCGTGCAGAAGATGCCGCTGATTCCGGCGGCCAAGGTGACGTTCATCCGCGTTGTCGACGTCCGCAAGACCCTCGCGCTCGTCTCGCAGCGCTATTACAAATTTCCGGATCGCGATTTGACGGTCGTCGGCATCACCGGCACGCGTGGCAAGACGTGCGTGACGCATCTGCTGAAACAGATGCTCAGCAAGACGGAGCGGGTGGGGCATATCGGTACCATCAGCTACGACCTCGGCAAGCGCGTCGTCCCTTCGCTGCGCACGACGCCCGACGCTCTCGATGTGTATGGCATGATGGCGCAGATGCGCGGTGCCGGTTGCACTAAGGCCATTTTGGAAGTGAGTTCGCACGGCATCGATCAGCATCGCGTGCGGGGGATGCAGATGGGTGTCGCGGTGTTCACGAATCTCTCGGCCGATCATCTCGATTACCACAAGACTCTCCAATCGTATTTCGATGTGAAGTCGCGCCTCTTCACGGGTGGCACCGGCTCGCAGCCCAAGGCGGCGGTCGTCAATCTCGATGACGCTCACGGCCAGATGCTCGCCGCGCGGATCGCGGCGGAGCTTCCCAGTGTACGCCTCGTGACCTACGGCGAAAATCCCCGCGCCATGGTGCGCGCGGAGAGCCTCACGCTGCGCTCGCGGTATTCGACCTTCAAGGTTCTGTGGCCCAAGGGCGAAATGCTGGCGCTGTCTCCTCTCGTCGGTCGTTTCAATGTCAGCAATGTCCTCGCCGCAGTCGCCACGGCCTGGGTGTTGGGGCAGGATCCGAAAGTCTCCCTCGAGGCGTTGCGCAATTCCGATGGCGTGCGGGGCCGCATGGAGCGCGTCGATATCGGCCAGCCTTTCAATGTGATCGTGGACTACGCGCACACCGAGGATGCGTTGAAGAATGCCCTCGGCATGCTCCGCGCGATCACCCCGGGCAAAGTGCACGTCGTCTTCGGCTGCAACGGCGATCGCGATCGCGCGACGCGTCCGGCCATGATGCGCGCCGCGCAGCAGGGCTCGGATCAAGTTTATGTCACCGCCGACAATCCGCGCAACGAACCGCTCGCGCAGATTTTTTCGGACATGAAGGCCGGCGTCACCGCTCCGGAAAAAGTGGCTTGGATCGAGAGCCGCCGCAGCGCCATCGAGGTCGCGCTCTCCGCCTGCCAGCCCGGCGATGCCGTGCTGATCGCGGGCAAGGGCCACGAGACCGTGCAGGAATTTGCCGGCACCGTATTTCCTTTCGACGACCGTCAAGTCGCGCGCGAACTCCTCACCTCCAAATTGGTCAAGCTGTAGATGCCCTCGTTTGCTCCAGTCACCCTCGCAGCGTGGACCGGCGGCCGTTGGACGGCCCTGCCGGACCAGCCGCTCGCGGGCTTCACCATCGACACGCGCACCGCGCGGGCCGGGCAGGTGTTTGTTGCGATCAAGACGGAGCAGCGTGACGGGCATGATTTTCTCGCCGCGGCCCTCGCCGCCGGCGCGAGCGCGGCGCTCGTGAGCACGCCGAATCCCACCCTAGCACTGCCGCAACTCGTGGTCGCCGATCCGCTGGCGGCGTTTCAGGTGATCGCCCGCGAACATCGTCGCGTGTTTCGCGGCCCGGTCGTCGGCATTTCCGGGAGCGCCGGCAAGACCTCGACCAAGAATCTCGTGGCGTTGCTGCTCGGTGGCAACGACGGCGGCGTCCTCGCCACCGAAGGCAATCTCAATAATCACCTCGGCGTCCCGCTCACGCTCACGCGCCTCGATCCGACCTTGCACACGTTCGCCGTGATCGAGGCCGGCATCAGCGCGCCGGGCGAAATGCGTCCGCTCGCCGAGATGATCGAGCCCGATGTCTCGATCATCACGCTGGTGGCCCCGGCGCACACGCAGGAACTGGGCGGCATCGACGGCGTGGCGCGCGAGAAGTCCGTGCTACCGTCAAAGATTCGCGCCGCCGGCGTGGCGATTTTCCCCAAGCAGGTCGCGGGCTTTGCCGCCTTCCGCGAACTCGATGTGCGCACGATGGTCGTCGAGCCCGCCGAGGTGCTGCGCCCGGCCGCGCCGGCGAAGGACAAGGTTTATTTCGCCGTTACCCAGCGCGGCGACTCCACGGCCATCGCGCTCGCGTATGGGGCGCCGCCGCCGCTCGTTTTCACGCTGCGCCGGGTGACGGATGGCATGGCGCAAAATGCCGCGCTCGCGATTTGCGCCGCGCTCTGGCTCGGCGTCCCGGCCGAGACGATTCAAGCCCGCCTTGGCGGCTGGCAGCCGGCGAAGCTTCGCGGTGAAATCCGCCGCGAGGAAGGCCGGCTGCTCTATATCGATTGCTACAACGCCAACCCCGCCTCGATGGCTGACGCGCTGGAGACCTTTACCTCCATCGCTCCCGTCGGCGACCCGCGTCTCTTTGTGATCGGCTGCATGGAGGAACTCGGGCCCGATGCGCCGGTTTACCACCGTCAGCTCGGCCGCTCGCTCCACCTCCAGGCCGGCGATCGCTTGTTCATCATCGGGACGAATGCGCACGAGGTGCGTTTGGGCGTGCTCGAGCAGGCGGAATTTTCCGAGCAAGTGCAGGTCGTCGACGCGCTCGAGCCCGTGGCCGCCTGCCTCGCCGACTGGCGTGGCGCGGTCTTCGTCAAAGGTTCTCGCCGCTATCAACTCGAACGCGCTCTCGAGCGCCCGGCCCATTCTTCGCTGACATGCTGAGCTATCTGGCAGAGTACGAAAATATCTTCGGCCCGCTGCGCATCTTCCGTTCGCAGACGTTCCGGACCGTTGGCGCGGCTGTCACGGCGGCGATGATCGGGTTTATCATTGGCCCGTGGCTCATCGCCAAGCTGAAGAAGCTCAAGTTTGGCCAGCACTACGACGACGACCGCACCGGCGATCTCGCGAAGCGCTTCGACAAAAAGAACACTCCGACGATGGGCGGCCTGCTCATTTTCGCCGCGGTCTTTTTCAGCTCCGTCATGTGGGCCGCGCCCAAAATCTGGGTGGTCGTTGCGCTCTTCGTTTACACCGCACTCACCGCCGTGGGATTCCGCGACGATTGGCTCAAGGTCGTGCATAAGAATCGCAACGGCATCTCTTCGCGCGAGAAGATCATTTGGCAGACACTCGTCACGATCATCGCGCTGGCCGCGCTCCTCTGGCATCCCGCGAGCACCGATAAAATCCGCGAGCTCTGGGTGCCGTTCGTGAAACACCCGGTGTTTATGTTCACGGGAGCGGGCGGGCTGATCGCACTTTTTGTTTTCGTGTACCTGTGGCTCGTGGGCTTCAGCAACGCGATCAACCTCACCGACGGCCTCGATGGCCTCGCCATTGGTTGCACGATCTCGGTCACGCTCGTCTACGGCATCTTGGCCTACATCGCGGGTAATGTGATTCTCTCCGAGTTCCTCCTCGTGCCCTACGTCTCTGGCGCGGGCGAACTCGCCGTGGTGTGCGGAGCGCTCGTCGGCGCGGGCATGGCCTTTCTTTGGTATAACTCTTTTCCCGCCGAAGTCTTCATGGGCGACACCGGCTCCCTCGCACTCGGCGGCCTCATCGGCATCATGGCCTTCATGGTGCAGCAGCCGCTGACCTTAATCATCGTCGGTGGCGTGTTCGTGTGGGAGGCCGTCTCCGTCATCATCCAAGTTTCGGTCTTCAAATACACCAAACGCCGCAGTCCGACCGGGGAGGGGAAGCGCGTATTCCTCATGGCCCCGATTCATCACCACTTCCAAAAGCGCGGCTGGCCTGAGACCAAGGTCGTCCTCCGCTTTTGGGTGCTTTCGCTCATCTGCGCCCTCGCCGGCCTCGGCACGCTCAAGCTGCGTTAATCACTTTTCTTTTCGCCCATGAACTCGCCTCACTCAACCCATCGTCTCGGGCTCGCCGGGGGATCGCTCGCGGAGCGCTCGTCCCCTCGCTCGCCTCGTTTGGTGTCCGGGGTTAAGATTCACCAGCCGGTCGTCGCGAGCAATCGCGCCTTCATCCGCGCTTGGGCGGCGCGGCGCGCCAAGCAGGTCAAAGCGGGCGAGTCGCGCCCCATTCAATAATTCTCTTCCGCCGCGCGCCCTTCGGGCGTGTTTCCCTCTTCTCAATCTAGAAAAAAGTACCATCATTCTCCCATGAAAATCCTCAAAGTCTTCGGCATCGTCGTGGGCATCCACGTGTTCGCCCTCATGCTGATTTTTGCGAACCCCGGCTGCAGCTCTTCTTCCAAGACTCCGCCGGCTGTGACCGAGACCGCAGCCAAGCCCGAGACGCCGTCGTCCACCATCGTCGTGCCGACCATCGCGTCCGCCCCGGCTGAGCCGGCCCCCATCGGTTTCAACCCCGACGCTCCGGCCGCCGCGGCACCGGGTAACACGGGTGTGCTCTACCCGCCGACCCGTCCCGGTACGCCCGCCGCCTCCGCGCTCGTCGCCGAGCCCGTGAAGGACGTGACGCCGATGACGACCTATACGCTCAAGTCCGGTGACAGTCTGTGGTCCATCGCGAACAAGAATAAGATTTCCGTCTCTGAGCTCGCCGCCGCGAACAACCTCAAGAGCAACGCCATCGTGAAGCCCGGCCAGAAGCTCATCATCCCCGGCAAATCTCCTGCGCCCATCGGCTCGACCATGTCGGCGCCTGCCGCCATCCCGACCACAACGGGTAGCACGCCGAAGATCACTTCCGATGCCGGGAAGACTGGCGCGCTGCACCACACCGTGAAGACCGGCGACACGCTCGGCTCCATTGCCATCAAGTACGGCGTGAAGGAGCGCGACCTCGCAATCGCCAATAACATCACCGACCCGAAGAAGCTGCAACTGGGCAAAGACCTCGTCATCCCCGGTTGGGACTCGGCCTCCGCTAAGGCTCCGAAGTCGGGCAAGTCGGCCAACTCCTCCCGTCCGCCGGCGGACTCCGTCCTGCAGGCCACGCCGTCGGAGTCGTCTGTGCCAGTGATCGTCCCGCAGATCACCCCGTCGTCGCAGACTGACGTTCCCGTCATCCGCGTCGA
Organism: Opitutaceae bacterium; assembly: GCA_965227745.1. Classification (GTDB taxonomy): domain Bacteria; phylum Verrucomicrobiota; class Verrucomicrobiia; order Opitutales; family Opitutaceae; genus GAS368. The sequence goes on from OZ245769.1 coordinate 6,403,680, forward strand.
TGAGACGCCCAAGAAACCCTAACACTTTGATCTCTCGCCGTCGTGATCGCCATGGCTAGTGACCAGCCGATTGAGGCGCCGCGTGCGCGGTTCGTCCTGCTCAATCCCGCCACGATCATCGTCGCGTGTGCGATGATGCTCACGTGCCTTGGTCTCACGATCCTCTTCAGCGCGAGCGCCTCGTTTACGAAGCGCATCAAGGTCCCGGTCAAAGATCCGGCGGCCGTCACGCAGTCCGCGACGCCCGCCACGACCACGGGCGGCACTGCCGCTAAACCCGCGACCGTCGTCGAAGTGGTGGACGTGCCCTATCAGTATCTGAAGAAACAAATCGCCGGGGTCTTCGTCGCCGGCCTGCTCTGCTGGATCTTCAGTCGCATCAACCTCGACTACCTCCGCAATTACTCCAACGGGATCGCCATCACGATGGTCGTGCTGCTCCTGCTCGTGTTTGCGCCGTGGATCGGCCAGGCGGCCAAGGGCAGCCACCGCTGGATCGGCTATGGCACGACGCACCTCATGCAGCCCTCGGAGTTTGCGAAGTTCGGACTTATCTTCTGCCTCTCGCACTACCTCGCGATCAATCAGACGCGCATTGGTGAGCTCAAGCGCGGCTACCTCATTCCCCTTGGCATCATCGGTATCTTCGCGGTGCCGGTCGTGTTGGAGCCCGACTTCGGCACCGCCGCGCTGATGGTGGCGGTGGGCTTGATTTTACTCTTCCTCGCGGGTGCCAAGTGGCGCTTCACGCTTCCGACCATCACGCTCGTCGGCGCGGCCTTTGCCACCCTCGTGATCTTCACGCCCAACCGTCTGCACCGCATGACGGAATTTCTGAGCGAGGGAAAATCTTACCAACTGCGCCAGGCGCTCACGGCCTTTGCCGCCGGCGGCACCGAGGGCACCGGATTAGGGCAGGGGCGCCAGCAACTCAGCTACCTCCCCGAGGCGCATACGGATTTTATTTTTTCTGTCGTCGGCGAAGAACTCGGCTTGTGGTTCACCCTCGGCGTGGTGGCGGTGTTCACGATCATGTTCATCGCGGGTCTTATTCATCTTCGCCGCGCGCCGAACCTCTTTCACTTTCTGCTGGTGACGGGCTGCCTGTTGATGATCTGCCTGCAAGCCATCATCAACCTCGGCGTGGTGACAGGCATCTTCCCGACCAAGGGCATGTCGCTGCCGTTTATCAGCGCTGGTCTCTCCAATCTCCTGCTCATGGGTGTGCTGCTCGGAATCCTACTCAACACGCAACGCACCTGGGGGCGCGTCGCATTATCTGAGCATGCGCGCTCGATGCGGGAGGTCATGGCATGAGCAAATATCTTATCTCCTGCGGTGGCACCGGTGGTCACCTCTCGCCCGGCATCTCGCTGGCCGAGGGCCTCATCGCGCGCGGCCATGAGGCCGTGCTCCTCGTTAGTCAGAAGAAAGTGGATGCGCGCTTGCTGGAAAAATATCCGCACCTGCGCTTTGAGCGCATGCCTGGTACCGGCTTCTCGTTCAAGCCCGTCGCGCTGGCCAAGTTTGTCGTCTCGCAAGCGCGAGCCGTTTTCAAATGCCTCGGACTCGTGCGCACACTGCGCCCCGACGGTCTCGTGGGCTTCGGCGGCTTCACTTCCGCGCCGATCGTGGTCGCGGGCCGCTTGCTCGGCGTGCCGGTGGCACTGCATGAGTCCAACCGTGTGCCGGGCCTCGCGGTGCGCACGCTCGGGAAATTAGCCCAGCGCGTTTATCTGCCCACGGGGATTCGCATCGCAGGGATCCGCGCCGCGGTGACCCGCCACGTCGGCCTGCCGGTGCGCCGGGAGTTTGTCCGTCGCCCACCGGCCGCCGCGCGTCTGGTCCTTGGCCTCAATCCGAGCCAGAAGGTGCTCGTCATCCTCGGCGGCAGCCAGGGCTCTGGCGCGCTCAATGACTGGGTGCGCTCCAGCGTGGAGACGCTCGCGAGTGAGGGCATCCAAGTTTACTGCGTGACCGGCATGGGCAAGGGCCGCGATGGCGTGATGGAACTCGCGTCGAAAGCGGGTGTGCCCGTGCGCGTCGAATTCGTCGCCTTCAGCGACCGCATCGCCGATCTCCTTTCTGCGGCCGACCTCGTGGTTTCCCGCGCGGGTGCCGGTACGCTGGCCGAACTCATCCGCTGCGAGACGCCCGCGATCCTCGTACCGTATCCGCAGGCGGCGGACGATCACCAGCGGGCCAATGCAGCCTTCTTCGAGCGGCAGGGCGGCGGTCTCGTGGTGGACCAGACGCGGATGGACACCATGACCGCCGAGGTGCTCGCCACCATTTCCAACGACTGGTTGCTGCGTCAATTTCGCGGCAATCTCCAGCGCATGGACCGCGCGAATTCCCTCGAGCTCATGCTGCATGATCTCGAGCACCTCGCCGGCCGGCCCAACTCTTCTTCCTCTGACGAGCAGCCCGTGATCGCATGACCTCCACGGTATGGGATGAACTCGCCGCGGTTTTGTCGCCCCGGCTCTCCGCGACGGCTAAAATCCGGAGCGAGGAACCGCTCGCGGGCAAGACTACCTTGCGCGTGGGCGGTGCGGCGCGCCTCTACGCGGAGCCGTCGACGGTTGAAGATTTACAGTTGTTGTTGCGCGAGGCCAAGTCCCGCGAAGTGCCGGTTCTGATCCTCGGCCGCGGATCGAATCTTATCGTGCCGGATGAGGGGGTCGATGGTCTCGTGATTTCGCTCGCGCAAGAAACCTGGGCCACGTTTGAGCCGCGCAGCGATGGTTGTGTGTGGGTCGGCGCGGGTCTTCGTCTCAAGAATCTATGCGGACTCGCGGCCAAGGCCGGCCTCGTCGGTTTCGAGTTTCTCGAAGGCATCCCGGGCAGTGTGGGCGGTGCGCTGCGCATGAATGCCGGGGCGATGGGCGGCTGGATGTTCGACGTCGTCGAGGAGGTGCGCCTGATGTCGCTCGAGGGCGAGGTGCAGACCGTCGCTCGCGATGCCATGCATGTGAGCTATCGGCATTGTGCGGAACTGCACCACGCCATCGCACTCGCAGCGCTGCTGCGCCCAGCCTCGCAAGCCGATGGGGCGAAGGTGCGGCTGCAGATGGATGTCTACTCTAAGAAGCGTCACGAGTCTCAACCTCGCGAGCCGAGTGCCGGGTGCATTTTTAAGAACCCGCCCGGCAACTCGGCCGGTCGCCTGATCGACGAGACTGGCCTGAAGGGCGAGCGCGTCGGCGATGCGGAGGTATCGCCGGTGCATGCTAATTTTATTGTCAACCGGGGCCGGGCTACGGGGGCCGACGTGCTGGAGTTGATCCGGCGGGTGCGTGTTCGCGTGCACGCGGCGAAGGGCGTGGACCTCGAGCCCGAGGCCCTCCTTTACGGCAAAGACTGGAAGGACGTTTTATGAGCACACCGCTACCTATCATCGCCGTGTTTGCCGGCGGCACGTCCGCCGAGCGCGAAGTTTCCCTCGGCTCCGGCAAGGCCTCCGCGATCGCGCTGGCACGCTCGTTTCCCACGCGACTCTTCGAGATCAATGCCGATGCGCTCCCGGCCGATCTCGATCCGAAGCGCCACATCGTTTTCTCCACCCTGCATGGCACCTTCGGCGAGGACGGCGGTATGCAGCGTTTGCTCGACGCCGCGGGCGTGACCTACGCCGGCTGCGATGCAGCAGGTAGCGCGCTGACCATGGACAAGAGCCTGACCAAGGAAGCGGCGGCGAAGCGCGGGGTGCGCATTGCCGACGCCGTGCGTTTCACCGCGGACGACAAGCCCACCGCTGATGCCGTCGTGGCCAAGCTCGGCGAGAGCGTCGTGGTAAAGCCCAATGCCGAGGGCAGCAGCGTGGGTCTCAGCGTCATTGGTACCAAGGCTGAACTCGCGGATAAACTCGCTGCGATCACTCGCGGTTCATGGCTCATCGAGCGCCGCATCATCGGCAAGGAACTCTCCGTGGGCGTGCTCGGCGGCAAGGCCATGGGCATCGTCGAGATTCGGCCGAAGTCGGGCGTGTACGATTACACGAGCAAGTACACCAAGGGCATGACCGAGTATTTCGCGCCCGCGCCGCTGGAGCCGTCGCAGACCGTTAAAATCCAGCGCGCCGCCGAAGCTGCCTTCGCGGCGTGTGGTTGTCGCGACTACGCACGCGTCGATTTCATCCAACCGGCCGAAGGCGATGCGTTTTTGCTGGAAATTAACACACTCCCCGGCATGAAAGAAACGAGCCTGCTGCCTATGAGTGCGCGGTGCGCGGGATTGGATTTCACGGGACTGGTGAGGGAGTTGGTCAAGCCTGCGCTGCTGCGTTTTCAAATGGCTTCGCCTGCCCAAAAATCGTGAACAAAGAACCCTCCGAAATTCCTTCCCCCAAGCACTGGTCGCAGCTCGCCCAGGGGATGAAGTCGAGCGCGATGTCGCGCGGAGGGAAGCTGCGTCGCACCACGTCGTTTTTGCGCTGGGCCGGCGTGGCGGTCGTCGTCGGTGGCGTGATGTGGGGCGGGTGGGAAGTGATGCAGGCCCTGCAGGAGAATCCGCTGAAGAGTCCGGCCGGGGCGAAGACCGTCGCGGTTAAAAATATCGAGCTCAAGACCGATGGCGTCCTCGATAATGCCTGGCTCGTCCGCACGCTCGCGCTGCCCAAAGATGTCTCGCTGGTGGAGCTCGATCTCCAGCGGCTGCGCCTGAAGCTCCTCGCGAGCGGGCAGGTGAATGCCGCCGCCCTCACCAAATTTTATCCCGATACGCTGAAGGTCGCCCTTTCGGAGCGCTCGCCCGTGGTGCGCGTGAAGGCCGAGTGGCGGGGTGAGCAAGTCACGCTGCTCGTCGCGCGCGATGGCGTGGTGTTCGAGGGCACGGGTTATGAGCCGGCCTTGATCGACAGTTTGCCGTGGCTCGATGGCGTGAAGTTGTCGCGCGTCGACGACCAGTGGAATGCCCTCGGTAATATCGCCGTCGTGGCCGAGTTGCTCTCCTGCGCCCAGCGCAACACCGATCACCTGTATAAAATGTGGCAGGTGGTCTCCGTGGCGCGACTCGAACAGTACGGCCAGATCGAGATTCGCACGAAGCAGGGCACGACCGTAGTGTTTGGCGCGAACGCCGATTCGTTTTTCCAACAGATCGCGAAGCTCGACTACCAGTGGGAGATGTTTGCCTCGCTGCCGACTCCCCCGGTGCGCGTCGATCTTTCGCTCGGTCGCGACGTCTCCGTGGCCTTCCAGCCGGTGGTGCTGCCGAGCGTGGCCCCGGTTTCGCCCCGACCCGCCTCAAGCGGCGCGCGCATGTTTAATCTCCTCCCTCAGTCTGCGGATAAAACCAAACTGTGAGCACTCCCACGTTCATCGGCGCCGTTGAAATCGGCACCTCCAAAATCACCGTCCTCATCGGTGAATACACGGGTCGCGAACTCGCGATCATCGGCTGCGGCGAGTGCTCCTCGCGCGGCGTCATCAAGGGCAGTGTGGTCGATTACAAAGCGGCCAGCGAGAGCACGCACAGCGCGCTGGAGCAGGCCGAGCGCGATGCCGGCGAGCGGATCGACGTGGTCTTTCTCGCGCAGACCGGCGCGCACCTCGAGGGCTTCTACAACGAAGCCTCGGTGAACGTGAAAGCCGCCGACAACATGATCGAGCCGGACGACATCCGCACGGTCTGCGATCTCGCCAAGTCGAAGGAGTTGCCCGCCGGCCGCGCCGTGGTGCATCACATCCGCCGCCCGTTCCGGGTCGATAATCGGCTCGTGCCGGCCCTCCCTGAAAATCTCGTCGGCCAGCGCCTCGAGGTCGGTTACTGGACCGTCCACGGTCAGGAGCAGCGCATCGCGGATAATCTTCACGTCATCCGCGGCTTCAATCTCGACGTGCGGGAGCTTGTGCTCTCCAGCCTCGCGTCGGGCCACATGGTCACCACCGCCGAAGATCGCCAGCACGGCGTGCTCGTCCTCGATATCGGCGCCGGCACCACCGACTACGTGCTGTATCGTGATGGCGTGGCGCACACCACGGGCGTCGTGCCGGTCGGAGGCACGCACCTCACCAACGATCTCAGCCTAGGTCTCCGTCTCACCGAGGGCCAGGCCGACAAGCTCAAGCTCCGCTTTGGCCGCGCCAATGTCATCACCAAGGACAAGGCCGCCAAGGTCTGGCTCGATGGTAACTTTGCCATTGGCGACCGCCAGTTCCCGCAACTTGCCATCGAGCAGATCACGTCGGCGCGCATCTGGGAACTGCTCGAAGTCGTGAAGAAGCGGCTCGGGAATGCCTTCACGCCCGAAGCCTGCGCCGCCGGCGTGGTGCTCACCGGTGGCACGGCCAAGCTTCCCGGCATCGCCGATGCCGCCGCCAAGATCTTTGGCGTCCCCGCGCACCTCGGCGAAACGCCGACGTGGGTCTCGGAAAATCTGCGCGACCCCGGTTTCCACACCGCACTTGGCCTCCTTTATTATGGGGTGAGTGCGCACAACGAGAAATCCGCGCCCTCGCGCCGTTCCGGCGGTGTCTTCTCCGGCCTCAAACGTCTGTTCGCCTCCTCCTGAGCCGCCATGAACTACAACGAACTTCCCCTCGATCAAGGGCTCCTGACGGATAAGAACATCGCGATCAAACTCGTCGGTGTCGGTGGCGCCGGCTCCAATGCCGTCGATCGGCTCAAGATGGAAAATTTGGAGCGTCTGCAGATGGCCGTGATCAACACCGATCACCAGGCCCTCTCGAGTTCCCCGGTGCAGGACAAGGTCTTGATCGGCATGGGCGTCACGCGCGGCCTCGGGGCCGGTGGCGATCCTGACCTCGGTCGCGAAGCCGCCGAGATGGACCGCGAAAAAATTTCCAAAGTCGTGAAGGATTGCGACCTCGTGTTTCTCGTCACCGGCATGGGTGGCGGCACCGGCAGCGGCGCGTCGCCGATCGTGGCGGAGATCGCGGCGGAGACCGGCGCGCTCGTCATCGCCTTTGTCACGATGCCGTTTAGCTTCGAGGGTGGCCGACGCCTGAAGCAGGCCGAGGAAGGCCTCCAAGCTCTCCGCAAGGTGTGCGATGCCGTCATCCCGCTGCCCAACGACGTGCTCCTCCAAGAGGCCGCCGACAACGAGACCGTGCTCGATTCGTTCGCGCGTGCCGATGAATGGATCGGCCGCGGCGTGAAATCGATCTGGGCGATGCTGTTCAAGAACGGCCTGATCAATCTCGATTTTGCCACGCTCCGCCAGTCGTTCCAGCAGCGCGGGGGTAAGACGCTCTTTGGACTCGGTGATGGCTCCGGCGAAACGGCCGTCGCCGACACGATCGCGAGCCTGAAGATGTGCCCCTTGCTCCACACGCCGGAGTTTTCCCGCAAGGCGGACCGCCTGCTCGTCAATATCCTCGGCGGCACCGATCTCACCCTGCCCAAGGTGAATGAGATCATGAGCGCCATCACGGACCAGTTCGGGCGCGATTCGCACATCATCATGGGTGCCGTCATCGACGAGACGATGGCGGGCCGCGTTGAAGTCTGCGTGCTTGGCACCAGCGACATGGGTGGCCGCGGCCTGATCACGCGCCGCCCGACGCCGGCCCGGGCCAAGACCCAGGCTCCGATGGCGCCGGCTCCGCAGTCCGAGGCGGCACCCGCCGAATCCGCTCCCGAGCCCGTCTCCCTTCTTCCTGAGGAAGCGGCCCCGGCTCCGGCGAACGCGACCGGCAAGAAAGCCCCTGCGACAGCCGGGGCCAAAGCTGCCCAGCCCGAATTTGGCTTTGGCGAAGTCGAGCGACGCGGACACTTCGAGAAGACGGACCGCAACCTCTTCGACGGCCAGGATCTCGACGTCCCGACCTATCTGCGCAAGGGCATCAAGATTTCACTCGGGAATTCCTGAGCGGGGATTCAGCGAGGATCGCGTCGGCTTTTACGCCGGCTGCTCGGCGGGCCGCCAGCGTTTCAGCAGCGCGCGGCGTGCGGGCTTCTCAACCAGTTCATGCAGGGCGATGGCGCCCACGAGCGATACCACGAGGCCCGCGACCCAGATCGAGGGACGTGCCTCGTCCGCTACGCTTGCTTTCCACGCCTTGCCCACCGGTGAATCGATCCAAAGCAGCGCCAGGATGTGCGTGAGGAACAGGCAGTAGGACGATTCGCCGAGGTAGACGAGCAGTCGGCGCAGGAACCCGGCGGCTGTGGCGCGGCGCTGCTCCCAGCGCGCCAATTCGAAAATGAACCACGCGAAGGTGGGCACCACGATGCAGTTGGCGCGGATCCATAAGCCGTAATCGAGCGAGGGATTGAGCGCGGTCCCCAGCGCCGCCACGCCGGCGAGCAGGACGAGAAGGTTGCGCCGGGCCGACGGCGCGGCGGGCTCCACGAGTTCGAGGCCGATTACCACCCCGAGCATAAACTCCGGCAGCCGCATGATCGGCAGGTAGTAGTACACCAGCGTGCCGATGAAAAAATTATCCGCGAACCCGAAGAACCCGCTCAAGAGCGCGATTCCGGCCGCGACGCGAAACGTGCCCCATCGCTTCCGCAGATATGCTAGCGCCGGCAGCAGGGCAGGGAAGAGTGCGTAAAAGAAAAACTCGGCCGACACAGACCAAGTGCCGGCATTGGCCCCGGCCATTGCCACATGCGGAAACCACGCCTGAATGCCGAGGGCCGACAAGATATTCGTGTAAATCACCGGCGACCAGCCCTGCTGGGGGACCGGAAGCGCCCAAAAGAGCGCCAGCACGTGCAGCACGGCATAGGCGGGGTAGATGCGGGCGAGCCGCGCTTGATAAAACCGCACCACGTCGTCCGCCCGGGGCCGCATCCGATGGTAGCCGTAGGCGAGCACCACTCCGGACAGCACGAAAAACAGCGTCATCGCGTACGCGCCGTTTTTAGCCAGGCGAAGGGCCAGCGTGGGCAACGGCAGAGGCACACGCTGGTCGAAATGAAAGGCCAGCACCCACAGCGCGGCGAAAAACCTAACGATGGTCAGGGCATCCAGCCGCGATTTTTGCGCCGGCGCAGGGACAGCGTAAAATTCGGCCATGGTCGCGCCTTTAAGCGAGGGTGGAGGAGCTGAATCTCATGGCCGCAAGGTGCCTCTGCTACCCTCTCGCGCTCAAGGTAAAACGCATCGTTTACCGCTCCCGATTGAGCGAGACCCTTGGCAAACGCTTCGGCATCTGTATCGTGGCGCCATGTTTGTCGATGAATGCACAGTTAAATTGGCGGCCGGCGATGGTGGGCGCGGCTGCGTGAGCTTCCGCCGGGAAAAATATGAGCCGTGGGGCGGGCCCAACGGCGGCGATGGCGGCCGGGGCGGCGATGTCGTGCTGATCGGCGACGTGAACACCAACAACTTGGTCGATTACAAGTTTCAGCCGCACTGGAATGGCGAGCGTGGCGAGCACGGCCAGGGCGCGGATTGCCACGGTCGCGATGGCAAGCCCTGCGAGATGCGCATGCCTCTCGGCACGGTCGTCACCGATCTTTCGACCGACAAGGTCGTCGCCGAAATCGTCGAAGACGGCCAGCGCGTCGTCCTCTGCAAGGGCGGCAATGGCGGCTGGGGCAATACCCATTTCAAGACCTCCACCAATCGCGCCCCGAAGCGCGCCAATCCGGGCCTCGAGGGTGAGCGCGGCGAGTATCGCCTTGTCTTGAAGAGCATCGCCGACGTCGGCCTCGTGGGCTTCCCCAACGCGGGTAAATCCTCCATCACCAACCGGATCACGCATGCGCGGCCCAAGACCGCCGCGTATCCCTTTACCACGCTGCATCCGCAGATCGGCGTGATCGAGTTTGGCGATGAGGTAAAGGGGCAGCGCCGCCTCCTGCTGGCCGATGTCCCCGGCCTGATCGAGGGCGCCCACGAAAACCGTGGTCTCGGCCATCGCTTCCTGCGCCACATCGAGCGCTGCGCGCTGCTCATTTTCCTCATCGATATGGCGGGAGTCGATGCGCGCGATCCCCGCGATGACTACAAGCACCTGCTCAAGGAGCTCGAACTTTACGACAAAGCCATGCTGAAAAAGCCCCGGCTCGTCGTGGCGAACAAGATGGATCTACCAGAGGCGGCCGCGCTGCTTAAAAAGTTTAAAACGCGCTACAAGACGACCGACATCGTTGAGATTTCGTGCCAGACGGGCGATGGTCTCGAGAAGCTGAAGAAAGAGTTGTTAAAGCGCGTCACGAAATTCCGCGCGCGCGAAAAAGTGTCGTCTGAAGCGGTGGCGTGAGCCAAATTTAAACTCTCCCTATGTCGAAGGAACACCGTCCCCTCTTGATGCGCGCCAACCGCCTGCTTGGTGCAAATCTCGTGGAGCACAATCTGGTGAAGATTGAGGACCTCGAGACGGCCAATGAAAAGCTGATCGAGATCGTCGCTGCGGAGCAGCCGCGCCAGAGCACGATTCTCGGCATCCTCGCCTACGATATGAAGGTCCTGAAGGAGGACGATGTGCTGCATCATCTCGTCGAGAGCGAGGGCGTGGGCTTGGTCGATCTGCGCGATTACGAGGTGCCCGACGATTCGAAAAAGAACCTCGATGTCGGCGCCTGCTGGGCGACGTGGGCCGTGCCGTTTGACCGCGAGGAGGAGTTTCACTTCGTCGCGACGGCGTACTACCTGAGCCCGGCCGTCCGCAATTTCTGGGACAAGCAACTCGGTGGCCCGATCATCTGGTTTGGCACCACGCTCGAGGGCATCGCCGATTACCTCGAAAAGCTCCCCGTAGAAAACGCCACCGCGCCCATTTTGCCCGTGGCCATTCCCGTGCCGGGATCGAAGTAACCCATGCCTCTCGGAAAAATTCAGCTCCAGATCGTTTCCAAGCTCGTGGAGATGGGCCGGCTCGATGCCGACCAACGCACCGCCCTGTCCAGCCGCCCCGAGGACCTCAGTGGCGACGCCCTCGACAAGCTCTTGCAGGAGGAGTTCAAGGTCACGGCATTTCAGTGTCTCGTGGCCAAAGCCCGCGCGCTCAATCTTTCGCCCTACAACGTCGCGCATTATCGCCTGACGCCGCAGACGTTCGAGCGCATCCCGGAGGATTTTTGCAAAGAGAACCTCGTGCTGCCGGTCGGTCAGGTCGGCGAGATGTTGCTCGTGGCGTTTGCGAATCCCTTTGAGGTCACGCTCCCGACCAAGATACAGGAGATGACCGGCAAGCGCGTCGTGCGCCTGCTCGCCCGCGAAAAGGACATCAAGGACAAGTTTAACAAGGGCTCCGATCGCGGCGGCGGCGGCTTCGACGATGTCGTGCTCCAGATCGGCGCCGAGTACGGCGAGGGATCGGTCGATGGCGAACTCAAGGAGGAGGACGTCAACGAAGAATCCGGCCCGATCATCCAACTCGCGAACCGCATCATCGAAGACGCCTATTTCTCGGGCACCTCCGACATCCACGTCGAGCCGCAGGAAAAAGAGATCATCGTCCGCAATCGCATCGACGGCATTTGCCAGGAAAAGCTTCGCCTCCCGAAGAAGGTCGGTCCCGCCCTGATCGCCCGCCTGAAGATCATGTGCAACCTCGACATCTCGGAGCGCCGGTTGCCGCAGGATGGACGTATCGTTTTCAAGCAGTACACGAAGAAGAACATCGACCTCGATTTGCGCGTTTCGACCGCCCCGCTGAATCACGGCGAAGGCTGCGTCATGCGTATTCTCGACAAGCAGAAGACCACGCTGCCGCTGCCGGCACTGGGTTTCTCTGAGGAAAATCTCGCCAAGTACCGCGAGTGCATCCGCCAGCCCTACGGCATGATCCTGCACTGCGGCCCCACCGGCTCCGGCAAGTCGATGACGTTATACTCCGCGCTCAACGAGATCAACACGCCCGACATCGTCATCCGTACCTCCGAGGATCCCATCGAGTACACGCTCCCCGGCCTCAATCAGATGCAGATGCATCGGCAGATCGGCCTCACGTTTGCGACCGCGCTCCGCGCCTTTCTCCGCCAAGACCCTGACATCATCCTCGTCGGCGAAATCCGCGATAAGGAAACCGCCGGTATCGCCGTCGAAGCCGCGCTCACCGGTCACTTGCTCATCTCGACGCTGCACACCAACGATGCGCCGACGACGATTTCCCGTCTCACCGAGATGGGCGTGGAGTCGTTCATGGTGTCGTCGTCGCTGCTTTGCGTTTGTGCCCAGCGCCTCATGCGCCGCGTGTGCAAGACCTGCCGCGTCGCCTACACGCCTGAGGGCCGCGAAAAGGAAATCATGGAGAAGGCCATCGGCTGGAGCGGCCAGATATTCAAACCCAACTTGAAAGGCTGTCCCAAGTGCGGTGGCAGCGGCTACAAGGGCCGCGTGGGCATCCACGAACTCATGGTGAGCAACGAGGAACTCGTCGACGCCATCAATAAAGAGGCGGAAGCCGCCGAGTTGAAGAAAATCGCCCAGCGGGGCGGCATGAAGACTCTGCATCAGGACAGCATCCTCAAGGTGAAGGAAGGCCTCACGACCATCGAGGAAGCCATCGCGAATGTCCCGCCGGACATGTAAGCGGGTGCGTCGCTGCCCTTGTTATTTTCCATGAGCACTCCGCGCAACTTGTCCGTTTTGCTGGCGGCCGTAATGCTGGTGTCCCCAGCCTGCAAACAGAAGAAAGAAATCACCTCTCTTCAGCGCAAGGAGGCCGCCACGCTGGTGAGTGAGGCGCAGTTTGCCGTGCAGGTGAAAGATTACGCCCGCGCGGAGGGGGCGCTGGCGAAAGCCGCCGAGCTGTGCCCGGATACCGGCAAGTACTGGGTCGACCTCGGCTCGACGCGGGCGCGCCTCGGCAAGCGTGACGCAGCCCGTACCGCCTACCAGTCGGCCCTGACCGCTTATCAGGATGAAGCCAAGGAGAAGCCGGACGATGTCGCCCCGGTAATGCAGCAAATCTATGTGCATGCCCTGCTCGGCAAGCCCGACGAGGCGCGCAGCACGCTGGAGAAAGCCGCGAAGAAGTTTCCGCAGAATGGGACGATCCGCACCTACGTCGAAAAGAAGTTGATCGACCAGATGCTCGCGGACCCGCGTTTCAAGGAGATCGCGCTCTAGGTCGGCGAACGCACCGGCCGCGCCATGCATGGGTACTGGGGCGAATTTCTCTCGGTCGCGCTCGCGCATTTGTTGGCCGTCGCGAGCCCCGGGCCGGACTTTGCCATCGTCCTCAAGCAAAGTCTTTCGCACGGCCGGCGCGCCGCGATCTGGACGAGCATTGGCGTCGGCTCCGCGATCTTGCTCCACGTCGGCTACTCGCTGCTCGGCCTCGGTCTCGTCGTGCGCAACTCGCCGACCTGGTTCGCCATCGTAAAATATCTCGGGGCGGCCTATATTGCCTGGCTAGGCATCCAATCGTTGCGATCCAAGCCACGGACCGGCGCGCATGAACCCGCTATGACTAGCGGCCCGGCAGGGAGCAATACACGGTCCGAGGCAGCCCTGATCACCAGCCCGCGCGCGGCCTTCGCCACCGGCTTTGTGACCAATGCGCTCAACCCCAAGGTTACCCTCTTCTTCATCTCGCTCTTCGTTTTGTTTGTGAGCCCCGCGACGCCGAAATGGATTCAAGCCGGTTACGGCCTGTGGATGTCGCTGGCGACGATGGCCTGGTTCTCCCTCGTCGCGACGCTCTTCACCCGAGACGCGGTACGCCGCCGATTTCTCCACTACGGCCACTGGATCGACCGGGTGTTGGGCGTGGTTTTCCTCGTCTTCGCGGGAATTCTCCTCGTGGCGACGGTGGAGTAGCGGAGTCTGTCGGAAGCCGCAGCCACGGTATCGACGTAGGAGCCTGCTTGCAGGCGATGGGATACGGCGGGTGGATTTGTGTGGCATCCCATCGCCTGCGAGCAGGCTCCTACCTTTCGCGTCTATACCGGGCTCAACGCCATGGATGGCCGGTGCGATGGGAGAGGTCGGCGGTCTGGGCTGGGGCGGAGTCTTCGGCGGCGAGCAGCATGGCGCTGAGTTCGGTGGCCGCCCGGGTGAGCTGGGCAAAGATCCAGTGGTCGCGGTGGATTTTTTCGTCGGAGGATTCGGCCGGGACCGGAAACGTGAAACGCTCGAGGGAGGAAAGGAGTGCGTGGAGTTGCTTCGCCGCTGGTGCGGTGTGCGCGGTGGAACGTGCCAGCGCATCGAGCGTCTCGTCGGCCAACTGCCCGAAGCGCGTGAGTTCGGGGAGAGTGAGTGGCGTTCCGGGTTTGAGGTGCAGGGTGAGGACGTTCAGCGCGCGGGTGAGGCGCTGGTTGCCGTTGGCCAGCGTGGCGGCCTGCTCGAGGCCGTGCTGGCGGTTCTTGGGATCGCCGCTCATGCGTTGCAGGGACGAGAATACGGCGCTGTTGGCGGTCTCCGCGTGACGCTTGGCGAGCTGGGCCTCGGCATCGTAGCTCCCGCCATTTGCGAGGCGGGCGAGGAGTAGGCTCAAGTAGTTACGGTTCGCGATGAGCGCGGCGGCGAGAATGGGTGGGAAGCGGTCGCGTTCCCATACCGGCCAGAAAATAAACGCCGCGCCGAGGGCGAGCGCGCCACCGGCGAACGTGCTGGCGATACGCTCGATCGTGAAGCCGACGGTGACCGGGCCATTCGTTTCGGTCACGAGCACGATGAACAACGTGATGAAAAACACGGCCACGCCGTAATTGCGCCGGATGAAATACCCGAAGGTAAACATCGTGGCCGCCGTCGCGACTGCGAGGGCGGCAAACGGGAGATGCAGCCAAAGCAATCCGCTCGCGACAATGCTGCCACCGAGTGTGCCCAGAAGGCGTTGGCCGGCGCGCAAGCGCGTGGAGCCGTAATCGGGCTGGAGCACGACGACGATGGTGAACGGCAGCCAGTAGCCGTGGGGCAGGTTGAAGAGCTTAAACACGGCGACCCCGAGCACCATCAGCACGCCGATGCGCAGCGTGAAACGCACAAGCACCGGATCAATGCGCCAACTGAGATTTAGCGCCGAGGCGAGCGGACGCAGGGTGAGCGTATGAAGGTCGAAGAGCTCGAGGGAGAAGGCCGAGCGTTCGTCGGCCCGGTCGATCGTCGCGCGCAGCGCGTCGTGGATCACGGGGAGGTGGCTTTCGACTT
This sequence comes from Opitutaceae bacterium, assembly GCA_965227745.1. Taxonomy (GTDB): domain Bacteria; phylum Verrucomicrobiota; class Verrucomicrobiia; order Opitutales; family Opitutaceae; genus GAS368. The sequence continues at coordinate 6,418,699 of OZ245769.1, forward strand.
GGCGGAGGATTTCGGCCAATTGCGCCATATCGGATGATTCCGCCGCCTCGGCTTGGAGACGCGCCTGCAGGACGCGGAGGAGATTCGCGAGGCGGCGGAGTCGCACCTCGCAGGTCGCGAGATGCGCCGGCTGTCGCGACACCACCGCGAGTGCGACCGTGCGGCCCGTATTGGTGAGCGCCGTGAGCGAAGGCAAAAGCGCCGGCACGAGCGAGGCGGCACGGGTGGTGCCCAGCACGTTTTCCAAGGCCGTGTGCAGGGCCACCACTCGGGTGGCGAGGCGGGCGGCGGCGAAATTGAGGGCTTCCAGCCGTTGTCGCAGGAGTCCGGGGCGCGTCGCGTGAAAGGTAGCGTAGGCCTTGTCGAGCGTGGTGCGCAGGAGCGCTTCCTTTTCGTGAACCTGCTGCGCGCGTTTGGCGGCGTCGACGGCATCATTGGGCGTCATCGCCTCAAAAAGATCGGCGACCGCCAGCCAGCTATCGCTCACCGTGCGACGCAGCGGATGCTGCGGGCGGAACGGCCACAGCGCGACCTGCAGCAAAATGCCCCAGAGCCCACCGATGAGCGCGGCGAGCGCGTGATCCGCGACGGTCGCGTGACGCGGGGAGGCGAGCGCGATGAGAAACACGAGCGTCGAGGAAATCGCGAGCGACATTCCGTAATCGCTGCTGAGGTGCCGCCATGCTCCGCCGCAAAGGGCGATGAAGGCCGTGGCGATGAGCGCGGCACCGAGATTACCCGAAGCGACCGTGCCCAGCGAAACCGCGCCGATGAAGACTGCGGTCATGGCAGCCAGCAGGCCGAGGCGGAAGCGGTAGTCGCCGCGCACATCGACCATCGCGATATTTTGCGCCGCGATGGCCATGAAGGAGACTTCGATGGGCAGCCAATCCGCCGCCGCGAGCAGCAGAGGAACCATGTACGCGATGGTCCCGCGCATCGCCCGGCCGAGGTCCGGCTGCAGGGATTCGGCTTCGCGCAAGCGACGGAGTTTGCTCAGGAAGACGGCGGGCGCGGGCATGGCAGCGCGTTTACGATAGGCGAGACGCGTTACGCTACAAGAAGGGAGGAGGCAAATGACGCGCAGATCAAAAGACCGTTTGAACAGAAGAAAACGAAGGAAACGAAGAGTCTGGAGATCTAAGTAAGTTGAGTGCGGTACGCTGCTGATGAGAAACAATCTTTTGAACAGGAAGACCGGGAAGATCGGGAAGAATGCCCGCCTTCTCCACTTCCTGTCCTTCTCGCTCTTCCCGTTCAAAACCCAATGGCTTCACCCGAGTTCCCAAGGTGCGACTTACTCAGGTCGCTTCGTTTCCTTCGTTCTCTTCTGTTAGAAACGGCTGGGGTCTTTGTTTTTCTGTTAGAACCGTCTTACACGTAAACTCCGCCACCCAGCAGTCGCTCGCCCTCGTAGAGCGCGAGGATTTGCCCGCTGGCTAGTCCGCGCTGCGGCTCCGTGAATTTTATGAGCGCGGTATCGGCGCCCTCGGGGATAAACTCGATGGCCACGCGGGGGTCGCGGTAGCGCACGCGAGCCTCCAGAGCGCGCGACTCGATGATGGCGGGCGCATTCCATTGCAACGAGTGGACGCGGACCTCGCGTTGAAAGAGTCCGGGGGCCTCGGGGTTGTCGAAAGCGACCAGCAGCGCGCGATCGGCAGCGCGTTTGCCGACGACCACGTACGCTTGGTGGTCGGTGTTGGACGGCACGCCGATGCCCTTGCGCTGGCCGAGCGTGAAAAAATGGAGTCCGCGATGCTGGCCGAGCTCCCGGCCGTCATGCGCGCGCACGATGGGGCCGGGCGCGTCGGGCACGTAGGCGCGGAGGAAATCCTGCATCTTCACCTCGCCGATGAAGCAGATGCCTTGGCTGTCCTTTTTATCGGCGGTCGGCAGGCCCGCCTCACGCGCGAGCGCGCGGAGTTCGGGTTTCGGCAGATGGCCGATGGGAAAGCGCGCATCGGCGAGCTGGGCCTGCGAGAGGAGCGCGAGGAAGTACGACTGGTCCTTGTTTTTATCGAAGCCCTCGAGCAGCGAAAAGGTCCCGTCGGCATTCGTACCGCGCTGCGCGTAGTGCCCGGTGGCCATCGCGGCGAAGCCGTGTTCGCGGGCCCAACTGCGGAATACGCCAAACTTGATCTCGCGGTTGCACATGATGTCGGGGTTCGGCGTGAGGCCGCGGGCGTATCCATCGAGTAGATACGCGACGACGCGCTCCCGGTAGTCTCGCATCAAGTTGACCACTTGAAACTCGATGCCGAGGCGGTCGCACACGGCGCGGGCGTCGTCGATATCCTGCTGCCATGGGCAGTGGCCGATGATGTTATCCTCATTGATCCAGTTCTTCATGTACGCGCCCACGATGGGCACGCCCGCGCGCTGCATGACGAGGGCGGCGACGGAGCTGTCGACGCCGCCGGACATGGCGACGAGGGTTTTGACTGGAGCAGGCTTAGACACGAGAGTCGGAAGACGGGACGAGACGGTGAACGCGGAACGTCGGCGAAATCGCCGCGACGTCAATGCCGGGCTAACGCTCTTGCTCCCGCTTACTTCAGGCCGCTGAGCTTCGCCTTGACCTCGGGCGTGAGGGGGGCGGTGGCGAGCCAGGCGCGAGCGGCGGTGGCATCTTGCAGCAGCCAGTAGGAGAATGTCCCGGCGAGTACGTCGCGCTGGACGACGGCCGGCGCTTCGGTCGCGGTCCATTTGGTGGCGGCGGCACCATCGACTCGCGCCCAGCCGTTGGCGGTGGCCGTAAGCACGGCGATCCGGGTTTCGCTGTCGGTCAGGGCCCGGGCCCAGTCGATGGCGGCGGCGGCGTTTTTCTCGGCGAGCGTGGCGCCGAGGTGCACGGCGGCGGCGCGCGACTCTGGGCCGGGAGGAAGTGCGGCGACGTACTTGCTGGCCGCGCCGCTGTCGCGGACAAGCCATTCTTCGATAATGTTATTGAGGGCGACCGAGCGGGTTTGGCCGGCCGGGAGCGTCGGATACCAGGCGAGCGCGCTGGGAAGATCGCGTGCCGCGAGAGGGCGAGCGACTGAGATGACGGCCTGCAATTGCAGGCCGCCCGCCGGGAGGAGATTGACGAGAGTGGACGCGCCCTTGGGGTCGGTCTCCGTCAGCTTTTTCAGCGCGAGGAGGACGATGCGGTCGAGCGCTTGGTCGGTCAGATTTTTTTGCGCGAGGTCGATAGTCTGCAGCGGATCGGTGGCGGCGAGGTTGTAGAGGGCGGATTCGAGGGCGATGTTGCGGTCGGCGGCGTCAGGAAGGGCGCGGGCCCAGGCGATGGCGGCGGCGGTGTCGGAGCGCGCCCAAATATCGGTGAGGGCGCGGAGGGCGTTTTCGCGCGGGCGACCGGTGGGGACTTCGGAGAGACGGGCGACGGCCGTCTGGACGTTGGCCTGGGCCAGTCGATCAAAGAGGAGGCTATAGATATTGGTCGCTTCGCCGACGGCGGCCAACTCGCGGGCGAGCTCGAGGGCGCGGGTCATATCGGTGCGGCTGAGCACATCGAGCAGCAACATGATGCCGGCGGTGCGTTCGCTGCCCGGAGGCATGCCCCGCAGGTAGGCGAGAGCCGCCTTGGAATTGCGCTCGACGAGGGCGGCGAAGGCGCGGCCGAATTCGCGGTTGCGCTCACCGGTGTTTTTAATGGCGATGGCGTGGTCGAGCGCGGCGCGGGCTTCGGCGGTCGCGGGGCTGGAGGCGGGCGCGGAGGATTGCGGCGCCGAGGCGGTTGCGGCCGGTGGGGTCGTGGGCTGGGCGGTGCGCTGGCGGAGCGCAAACGTCAGTGCGATTACGACAAGCAGCAGGCCAAGCGAGGCCCAGAGACGGCGGGAGGCGGGAGATGACATCGGCGAAAAGGAGGGACGAAAATGAAACGTCCGAACCGCGATTGAAACACGGTTCGGACGGAAGAAAAGCGCGACCGAAGGGAAACGGCGCTACCTTACGGTAGCTCGTAGACTTCGATCAGCGTGGTGCCGGTGGCGCCGGAAGTGCCGGTGACCTGCACGGTGTACGGTCCAGGCGTCAGGTTCACGATCAAGGCCGAGTCAGCACTGCCCGCGGCAAACGGGAAGGCTCCGACGCGAGCGGCGGCTTCGGCGATGGCGGTGGTGTCGGTCGAGAGCGACCAGCCGGCGTTTTGCGAGAGGAAGGTGCCGTCGCCCTTATAGAGCGCGAGGGCCGGACGGGCCAAGGCGCTGGTGACGCCGAACTGCGTGAGCGAGGGGCCCGCCGCGCGGATGAGCACCCGCTTCGGCGCGGTACCACCGACGACGAGACCGGAGATCAAGGTGCCTTCACCGGTGCCGACCGAGGCGCGCGTCGAGAGATTGGCGAGCTTCTGGGCGGTGGAGCCGCCGGAGAGATCGTAAACCTCGATCAGGCCGACGCCGGCCTTGGCATCCGCCGCACTGAGGACGGCGGTGTAGGCGCCGGGCGCCAGCGTGACAAAGATCGCGGCATCCGCACTGCCGGCGGCGAACTCGAAGGCACCGGAGCGCTTGGCGGCATTGGCGATATCGGCACTGTTGGCCGATGTGGACCAACCGCTGTTGGTCGCGACGAGCGTGCCAGCGGACGAACGGAGATCGAGGCGCGGAGCCGCCATCGCCGTGGTGACGCCGAGGGGACGCAGCGCCGGGCCGACGCCGCGAACGAGAACCGGCTTCGACTCGAGGCCGGTGATCACAAAGCCCACGATGGCCACCTGCTCACCGATGCCGGCGGTGGTGCGGGTCGAAAGATTGATGATGCGCTGCTGCGCGAGGGCGGCGGAGCTATCCGAGTAACCGGTGAAGGTCGTGGTCGCACCGGTCGAGGTCGTGACCGTGGCGGTGATCGCCGCATCGGTGGAGACATTGGCCGAGACCGTGGAGCGACCCGCCGTGGTGACGGTGATCTTACCGCTCGTGTCGACCGTGCCCGTGCCGGCATCGACCGCCGTGCCGTTTTGCGTGACGACGAAGGCCTGGCCGGCGGGGCTCACGATTGCGAGCGTCTGCGCCGAGCTGCCCGCCGCGCCCGCTTGATAGAAGCCGGCGGAGGAGGCGGTCGAGCCGGTATCGGCAGACTTCGTGGCCGTGAGGGCATACGTGGTGGCACTCGACGTGGTGAGCGAACCATTCGCGGAGATCGTGCCCTCGAAGACGATGTCGGCATCGAGCGAAGCGAAGGCGCGGACCGCGCCAGCGGTCTCGCTGCCAGTGCTGGTGCCGGAGCCGCCGAGCACAGTGACCGAGAAGCTGAAGCGGCCGTTGTCATCGACCGTGACTCCGCGGCTCACAAAGGCCGTGGAGGCGCCGGGCAGGAAGCCGAGGAAGATGCCGGTGTTGTCGTCCTTGATGATCATCGCGAACGAGCCGCCGTTGCCGAGGCTGCCAACGTAGGTCCCGGCGTAGCTGCGGTTGATGATGCCGAGGACGGCGGTCGAAGAGGTGACGGAGCCGGCGGAATTGCTTACGACGACGGCGTAGGTGCCCGCATCGCCCGCGACGGCGCTCGCGATGGTGAACGTGGCGCCCGTGGCTCCGGCGATGGCGGTGCCGCCCTTGGTCCACTGGTAGGTGGGGGTGGGGGCACCGTTCGCCACCACGGAGAAGGACGTGCTGCGACCGACGAGGACGACCGAGCTGCCGGGCTGACGAGTGATGACGGGCAAGGTGGCGACCGTGTTGACCGTGAGGCTGGCGAGGGAACTGGTGACCGAGCCGGCGGAGTTCGTGACGACCACATCATAGCCTGCGGCATCGGCGGCGGTGACATTGGTCAGCGTGAGCGTCGCGCCCGTCGCCGTGCCGATGTTGGTGCCGTTCTTGCGCCACAGATACGAGGGAGCGGGGGTACCGGTGGCGACGACCGTGAAGGTGGCGGACCCGCCGACTTGGGCGACCTGCGAACCGGGTTGCGTGGTGATGCGCGGGATCGCCGAGCTGAGCGTGACGACGAAGGAGCGGTCGACGTTGGCCGCGGTGTTGAAGGAGCCATTGCCGGCCTGGGCGGCGCGGACCGTCACCGTGCCCGCCGTGCCAGTGAGGGTGAGAGTGGAGCCGCTGAGGGTAGCAGGGCCGGAGACAAGCGAGAACGTCACGGGCAAGCCGGACGAGGCCGTCGCGCTGAGCGTGATCGGGCCCGCGGTCGAGGGCTGATCGGCGAGGGAGGCAAACGTGATGGTCTGCGCGGCCTTGCCGGCGGTGATGGTGGTGTCGACCGTGGCGGAGTTGTAGTTATTGTTGCCGGCCTGAGTGGCCCGGAGCGTGACTGCACCGCTATCGGTAATAGTGACGGAATTCCCGGAGACGGTTGCGTTGCCGCTGACCACGGAGAGCGTGACGGGCAGGCCGCTGCTCGCGGTGGCTCCGACGGTGAAAGGTACCCCAATCGCGGCGCTGCCCGTGCTTCCGAAGCTCACGGTCTGCGATGCTTTGTCGATAGTGAGGGTGCCGCCAGCGGTGCCTTCGTAATCGGTTTCATTGACGATTGCGCTCACGCTGTAGCTGCCGGCGTCCGTGGGAGGAGTGGGGCTGCCTGAATAAGAAACTGATACCGTGTGGCCCGTCGCGGTGGCGGTAACGGCCTTTGGCGTGCCATCGTAGGTCGCCGTCAGACTGCCGAGCGTGATGGGAATCGTGACGCGGCCCACGGTGAGGCCGGCAGGGGAGCTGGTCGTGCTGCCGAGGGCGTTCGTGATAACGACGTCATAGGTGCCCGTGGCGGTCGAGGTCGCTCCCACGAGGGAGAGCGTGGCGGTGGTGGCCGACGTGTTGCCGGTGATGGCGACGCCGTTCTTGCGCCACTGGTAAGTGGCAGGGTTGGCCGTGGTGACGACGGTAAAGGTCGCGGTGCCGCCCGAGGTGACGGATTGTGCTACCGGCTGCGTCGTGATGACCGGCAGGGCCGTGAACGTGAAGTCGTCGATGGCGAGTCCGTCGTCCGCACCGCTGTCGTCGTTGTCGGTCCAGCGAAGGGTGAGCGTCTGGCCGGGAGCCCAGCTGAGCCCGGACAGGGTGACCGGGGCGATCACCTGGCGATTGGCGGCGGCATTGCCGTCGAGGACGGTCGTGGTGATCGAGGAAACGACCGAGCTGAAGCTGAGGCTGTCGACCGCGGTGAAGATACCAGCGGTGATCGTCGCGGCATCGGTGGAATAAGCGAAAGTGAGCTTGTTGACATTGTTCGAGCCGCCGTTGCGCCATTGCTCACCGGTGTAGCCGATGGTGACTTGAGTTAGCGTCACGCCGGTATTGTTAACGAAGGAAAGGCCGAAGCGGGGCGTAACACTGCCCGAGGCTTGGGAGCCCAGGGCGCGATCCGCGCTACCCGCATTGCCGTACGAATACGCGGCGCCATTCGTAGTGTTGCCGGTCGTGGCAAAGAGAGTGGGCGTACCGGACAAGCTGGTGAGGCTCCAGCCCGTCATACCCGAGGCGGGCACGGCGAGACTGTACGGCGCGGTGCCGGTGAACGTGGCGTTGCCTGTGGCCGGCAAGGTATCGAAGGTTTGCACGTAGGTGCCGCCGGCGTATGTGGTGCTCGGGCCGGCCGGAGGGAGGGTGACGGTGAGCGCGACCGGTGTGCTGCTCGTGGTATTGACGCTATTGGTGATCAGCACCTGGTAGTTGCCGCTGTCCAACGTCGTCACGCCGGTGAGCGTGAGCGAGGCGGTGGTGGCGCCGGAGACAGTGGCGAGATTGGTGCCCGTGCCGTTGGAGAGCGTCGTGTTGCCCTTCTTCCAGACGTAGGTCATTGGCGTGGTGCCGGTGGCGGCGACGGTGAAGGTGACATTACCGCCGAAGGCCGAGGTGGCGGCGACGGGCGCAGTCACGATGGTGGGCGCGACCGGAGTGACGGTGAGCGCGACCGGGGTGGACGTAGCGTCGGGTGACGTGCCGTTGGAAATGACGACGTCGTAGTTCGCTTGATCCGCCGCCTGGACGTTCGTCAGGACGAGCGACGCGGTGTTGGCAGAGGTGTTGCCAGTGATGTTCGTGCCGCCTTTACGCCACTGATAAGTGAAAGGCAGGGTGCCGTTGGCGGCGACGGTGAAAGTGACCGTGCTGCCTGCATCGGCGGTCTTGGGCGTGGGAGCGGTGGAGATGGTCGGGGCGATCGGTGCCGCAGTCGTGAAGGAGAACGAAGTATTCGACGTCGGGTGCAACGTCAGCGTCGCGGTATCGAGAATTTTCGAGGCATCGAGCGCGACGGTGACCACGTCATTGTCGGTAAAGTTTACTGGCGGCGTGATCGTGTAAGTGGTGGGGCCGCCCGTGACGGTCGCGGAGAGAGAGCCATTGTGAACGCTCGAGAGGGCAAACCAGCCGGTGGAGAGGGTGACGGGTTGGTTAAACGTGATCGAGATGGCCGCGCCGCCATTTACGCCCGTGGCACTGTTGAGTGGAGTCGAGCTGGCTACGGCGGGAGCGGTGGGTGCGGCGGCGACGGTCGTCACGGTGACCTTCAGGTCATCGATACGCCAGTTGGCCGTGTTGAGGCTGGCGTTGCCGGCACCGCTGTGGCCGTAGATCTTGAGGGTGACGGGCGTGCCCACCGTTCCCGTGAGGGCGGTAGAGAGCGTGGGGTATACAGGGTCCACGTACCGGTGGTGACCAGTGTACCCGTGGCAATCGCCGTCGCGTAGCTGTCGACACTGGAGAAAATCGAGTAAGCGGCCGGCCCGGTACCCGTGCTGCGGGAGCCAAAGGTGATCGCGGAGACGGAGATGAGCTTGTTGGCCGTCGCGGGGGTCAGCGTGAGCTGGAAATACGCCGAGCCGGTGGTGGGAGTTCCGTCCTTCACGAGCGCGCCGACGCGAGCCGCGGCCCCGGCGTTGTTGCCGCCGCTGGCGCCGGAATAGGTCCCGGAGAGCGAGGTGTTGCCGATGGTCGTGGTCGTACCGTTGTTATTGCCCACGGTGAGGGTACCGCCGGTGATGTCGGAAGGGAGGCCACTGGTCGGGTTCGCCGTCGTAAAGTCCCAAATAATGGTGCTGGGGGTGGCCGTGGCATTCACCGTGAGGGTGGCGGCGGCGGAGGTGGCGGACGGTGAGATCGTGTTTGAAACTACGACGCTGTACGAGCCGAGGTCGGCGAGTTGAGTATTGGTGATCGTGAGCGTGGCCGTCGTGGTGCCGACGTAGGTGGACCCATTGCCAGTGGGGCCGTCGGCAATCGGCGTGCCGCCCTTCTGCCATTGATACGTAAGGGTGGAGCTGCCGCGCGCTGTGACACTAAAGTTCGTGGGGTCGCCGACGACGCTCACTTGGTTGGCCGGGGCGAGGACGATGGTCGGAGCCGAGGGCGTGACGGCGACCGTCACGGCGCTGCTGGTCGCCGAGGTGAAATTCGTGACAACGACATCGTAGGTGCCCGCGTCGCCGGCCTGCGCATTTGTAATGGTAAGATTTGGCGAGGTCGCGCCCGAGACGCTGCCGCCGTTGGTCAGAGGGGTGGGCGTGCCGCTGATGGTCTTGCGCCACTGGTAGGTGAGAGTGGGCGACCCCGTGGCCGTCACTGCCAGGGTGATATTGGTGCCGGCGCTTACCGTGCTACCCACGGGCTGGTTAGAGATTTGCGGAGGCAGGCCGGTGACGATCAGAGCGACCGATTTACTAGTGACCGCTCCGACGGTATTGCTGACCGTGACGCTGTAGTTGGCGACATCAGCGGCGCCGACATTGGTAAGCGTGAGGGAGGCATTAGTCGCGTTGAGAATGGGATCGCTTTCCTTCAGCCACTGGTAGGAGAGCGTCGATGTCGGCGTGGAAGAGGCCGCCACGGTAAATGTGGCCGAGCCACCGACGGCCGCCTGCTGCGGAGTGGGATCGGTATCGATCACCGGGATGCCGGTGGTGGTCTGGCCATCGACCTTGCTGAGGAGGGAATTACGGACGTTGGTATCGGTGATGGCGCTGAAGAAGGTCAGGCCGGTGTCGGTTTGGAGTTGGGCGGCGGACGTGACGAAATTCTGCCACGGCGTGCTGCGGACACCGGCGATATTGGGGACCTTGATCGCGATGACGCGGGTGGAAGAGTTGATGCGCGAACTTAGATCACCGGTGGGGGTGAGGGGGACGATCACGACGATCTTCCAAGTAAAGCCGGGGATGGCGACCGCGCCAGCGCTGGTGGTCACCGAGCCACCGAAGCCACCGGGGCCACTGACGATGAAGCACTCATTACCGAGAGCGGCTTGATCCCGTGTGTACTGCTCGAAATTATTCCACACGCCCTGATTGTTGTCGGGCGTCTGCGGGATCATGTTGGTCATGAAGAACGTCGCGCTGTTGTCTTCGACGCTCGTCGTGCGATCGGCGGAGGGCGACATGTGGCCGCGGTCGTAGCCCGAATTACGGTAGCCATTTTCGTCGATGATATTGAGGCCCGTGCCGGCCAGCAGCGGATCCGCAGCGAAGGCATCCGTGCGGTCGGTGCCGCCACGGTCGCTGCTGGTGAAGTTCCAACTCACCCAGTTGGACTCCTTGTTCGTGTTGTTGTAGCTCAGGATGTACTGGCGGCGCGAGATGAGGTAGTCATTCGGCTGGGCCGTGTTGGTCACGGCGGCGCTGGGCATACCAAGCTGGGCTTGAAGACCGATGCCCTGCGTCGCGAGTGCGACAACGGCGGACAACAGGAAACTAACGAGGGCGAGGACGGATGTTTTGATTCTCACGGCGGTTGAAAAGATACGAAGGGCGAAGAAAGGAATGGGCGCGCGGGTCGAGAAGCGAGACGGAGGACCTTGGGGAAAATAATGTCACGCCGGGAAAGGTGCCGTCACGGATTCGTCACGCCGGGGCGGGAGGGAACGCGATGGGCTGACTCGTGACTATTACGGCGATACTGCGGCGATGAGCCGATCCGGCGTCGTCAGACGGATGGAGCGTGCTTCGCGAAGTGGTATTGCAGATGAAAACCGCCTGCTGCGTCAAACCAATCGCAGCGGATGGGAGATAATAACCCAATGGAGATGACAGAGCCAAACGATTCAAGCCGCAGGTCTCGTTCCAACTGCCTCGTGCTAATTGCAGGATTCGAGCACGTTCACTTTCCCGCTTGTCGCGTGGGCGGCGTGAGGAATGCTAGCTGATCCACATGCCGGAAACGACGCATCGCATTGTCCACGCATGGCTTGAGTCGCTCACCACGGGCGTGGTCGAGTTTGACCGCGACTGGAAGGGGAGGACGCCACCGCGCTTTACGCTTGGTGCCCAATGTCCGGCCCCGGCCGGCCTCGCTGCCGATTCGGGCCTGATGGCGGCCTCCCGCTACCGGTACTTTGTGGACGCAGAGACGGGCGAATTTGTCTTTGCGATCACCCCCGAGCGCGGGTCCGAGATCGATCCGGCGCGCGACAAGGTTTATGTGGCCGGTGATTTCAACGACTGGCAGCAGGCCGTCGGCCAGCCGGAGTGGCAACTGAAGCCCGGCACTCTCGACGGTGAACCCGTGCTCATCTGGCGGGGCGAGGCGGCCAAGCTCCTCAAGCCCGCCGGCCAGCGCTTCAAATTTGTGACCGGCGAGCATCACTGGCTCGGTCTCCCCGACGATGCGCCAAACGTCGTGCGCGACGACAATGGCAACTCGAACCGCGTGATCGATCCCGCGCGGACGGGGCGTCACCTGTGGCGTTTTACGTTGGGGCAACCGCTTGACCTCGCCGAACCCCTTTCGGTCGGTTGGGCCAGCAAGGCGGAGGCCGCGCCGGGCGGCGGGACCACGGCACCCCTGGCGGTCGGCACCGGGCCGGCGGTCGCACTGGTCCCAGGCGTATTTTTCCACGAATTGAAAACGGATCTGCCGCTCGGTGCGCTCGTGCGCGGCGGGGAGACGGTATTTCGCATTTTCGCGCCGCGAGCGCGCAGCGTGGTCTTGTTTTTCTGCCACGAACTCGCCCAGCAAGACGAGCCGCAGGCGTATCCGCTCTCGCGTCGCGCCGATGCGGATGGCATCGCCGGGGTGTGGGAGATCGCCTTGGGCAGCAACCTCCACGGTTGGTATTATTGGTACAAGATCGACGGCGTGACGGAGGGTCCGGGAAAATTCGAGCCTGACGCGCGCGTGCTCGACCCCTACGCCCTCGCCACGGTCGGCCGGGATGGACCGGGCATCGTGCTCGACCGCGTGTGGATGGGGCAGGGCGACCGCTCCTTTAAGACTCCATCTTGGCATGACCTCATCATCGTCGAGGCGCATGTGCGCGATCTCGCGGCCAATGCCCCGATCAAGGCCCTCCCGGACGAGCGTCGCGGGTTCACCGGCTTGCGGCGCTGGGTGGAAAGCCCGGAGTTTTACCTCCATCATCTCGGCGTGAACTGCGTGGAGCTGCAGCCCCTGCACGAGTTCGATAACGTGACCACGGAGGAATATCACTGGGGTTACATGACGAATAATTTCTTCGCGCCCGAGAGTTCCTATACCCTCGCGCCGGAGCGAGCGTCGGGCGTGCGCGAGCTGCAGGAACTCGTGAAAGCGTTTCACCAGCGCGGCATGGCGGTGATCCTCGACGTCGTTTACAATCACGTCGGCGTGCCGGCGCATCTGGCCTGCGTCGACCGGCTCTACTATTTCGAGCAAGATGCCGCCGGTAATCTCGCCAACTGGAGCGGCTGCGGCAACGATCTCCGTGCCCGCTCCGCCATGGCGAAGCGCCTCATCATCGACAGCCTGCTGCACTACATCGAGGTCTTTGGCGTCGATGGCTTCCGCTTCGATCTCGCGGAGTTGCTTGGCCCCGATGTGCTACGCGACATCGAAGCCGCGGTGAAGCGCGCCAAGCCCGACGCTATTCTCATCGCGGAGCCCTGGAGCTTCCGGGGCCACATCGCGGGGGCCCTGCGCGACACGGGCTGGGCGTCATGGAATGATGGATACAGAAATTTCGTGCGCGATTACGTCCGCGGCAACGGTGGAGCGGACCGCATGGAGTATTACCTGCGCGGCTCCCCGTGGTATTTCGCAAAGTGGCCCGCGCAGACGGTCAATTACACCGAATCGCACGACGATCGCACGTGGATCGACATGATCACGGAGAACGGCGACTTCAACGGCTTCAACCCCACGGCCAACGATCGCGCGCGCACCCACCTCATGGCGGCCGTGCTCTTCATGTCGCTCGGCATCCCGATGCTCGCGGCCGGCCAGGACTTCCTGCGCTCGAAACACGGCGTGAACAACACCTACCTGCGCGGCGATCTCAATGCGCTGGATTACCGTCGGCTCTACCGCCACCTCAGCACGCATGCGTATTTCGCGGATTGGATCGCGTTTCGCCGCAGCGCGACGGGGCAGTTGCTCCGCCAGCATTCGCGACCGAGCGAGGGCTTTTTCCATTTTTTCCCGATGCCCGATTCCCCGGCGCTGGCGGTGATCTATAATGCCGACCGCTCGCAGGGGCCGACGCGCCTGCTCTTTGCGATCAATCCCACCTTGGGCGACGTGAGCATCCCCTTGGGCGATGGAATCGCCGATACCGCCGCGGGCGCCTGGCGGCAAGTCGCCGACCAAGAGCGGTTTTTCGCCACCACGGGGCATGGCGCGACGCAACCGGTGGAAGCGGAACTCTTTTTACCGCCGCTAGGTTGCGCTTTGTGGCAGAGTGACGTTTGAGCTCAGGCGTGTCATTTTAAGTAAAACCCCCTTGCCTCGGGGCGCGCGGCCTGTTCTCTGCTCTGTTCCCCGTGTTCGCGCGGACCAGTTCCGGGCGGGCCAGGGGTTCATTCCACTACGTCACTAAAACTAGCATCCTACGGAGAGTCCTACCATGGCAGTTAAAGTCGCAATCAATGGTTTCGGTCGCATCGGTCGCCTCGTGTTCCGCGCCCTCGTGGAGCAAGGCCTGCTCGGCACGACGCTCGACGTCGTCGCCGTCGGCGATATCGTCCCGGCTGACAACCTCGCTTATCTTCTCAAGTACGACTCCACACAGGGTAAGTTTTCCGGCACGGTCGGCTCCAAGAAGTCGTCGCCGGACAAGCTCGAGGACGACGTCCTCATCGTGAACGGCAAGGACATCCTCGTCGTTTCCGCCAAGACTCCGGCTGAGCTCCCCTGGGGTAAGCTCGGCGTGCAGCTCGTGATCGAGTCCACCGGTCTCTTCACCGAGGCCGAGAAGGCCAAGGGTCACATCGCCGCCGGCGCCAAGAAGGTCATCATCTCCGCTCCGGCGAAGGGTGAGGACATCACGGTCGTCATGGGCGTCAATGACGACAAGCTCGACCTCGCGAAGCACACCATCATTTCCAACGCCTCCTGCACCACGAACTGCCTCGCGCCGCTCGTCCACGTGCTCCTGAAGGAAGGCTTCGGTCTCGAGGAAGGCCTCATGACCACCATCCACTCCTACACCGCCACGCAGAAGACCGTGGACGGCCCGTCGAAGAAGGATTGGAAGGGTGGCCGTTCCGCCGCCATCAATATCATCCCGTCCTCGACCGGCGCCGCCAAGGCCACCGCGCTCGTGCTGCCGGAGACCAAGGGCAAGCTCACCGGCATGTCCTTCCGCGTGCCGACCCCGACCGTGTCGGTCGTCGACCTCACCTTCCGCTCCACCAAGGAAACCTCCCTCAAGGAGATCAACGCCGCCATCCAGAAGGCGTCCGAGACCTACCTGAAGGGCATCCTCGGCTACACCAGCGACGAAGTCGTCTCGTCGGACTTCATCCACGACAAGCAGTCGTCGATCTACGATGCCGGCTCCTCGATCGAGCTGAACAGCAAGTTCTTCAAGCTCGTGTCGTGGTACGACAACGAGTGGGGCTATTCCAACCGCGTCGTCGATCTCACCAAGAAGATCGCGGCAGCGCTCTAATCTAAAAAACGTTCCTGCCCACGGAACACACGGACCACACGGAATTGAATTTCATTTCCGTGTATTCTGTGTGTTCCGTGGGCTCTTCATTTAAGAGGATATAATCATGGCCAAATTCAAATCTATCCGCGACCTCGACCTTTCCGGCAAACGCGTGCTGATGCGCGTCGATTTCAACGTCCCGCAGGACAAGGTGACCGGCGCGATCACCAACACCGCGCGCATCGCCGCCGCGCTGCCGTCGATCAAGTTCGCCCTCGATAAGGGCGCCTCGGTCGTCCTCATGTCGCACCTCGGTCGTCCTGATGGGCAGAAGATCGCGAAGTTCTCCCTGAAACCCGTCGCGGCGGAGCTCGAGAAGCTGCTGGGCAAGCCCGTCACATTTTTGGATGACTGCGTCGGCCCGCAAGTCGAGGCGGCGTGCGCGAAGCTCGCGCCGGGCAGCGTTGTTCTTCTCGAAAACCTCCGCTTCCACATCGAGGAAGAGGGCAAGGTGAAGATCAAGAACGCCGACGGCACTGAGACCAAGCTCAAGGCCGAGCCCGCCAAGGAAGCCGCCTTCCGCGCCTCGCTTTCGAAGCTCGGTGACGTGTTCGTCAACGACGCTTTCGGCACGGCGCACCGTGCGCACTCGTCGATGGTCGGCGTGTCGCTCAAGGACAAGGCCGCCGGCTTCCTCATGGAAGCCGAGCTCAATGCCTTCACCAAGGTCCTCGAGAATCCCGACCGCCCGCTGCTCGCCATCCTCGGCGGCGCGAAGATCGCGGACAAGATTCCCCTCATCAACAACCTCCTCGAGAAGGCCAACAAGGTCATCATCGGTGGCGGCATGGCCTACACCTTCCACAAGATCAATCGCGGCATGAAGATCGGCTCCTCGCTCTTCGATCCCGAGGGTGCCAAGATCGTCGCCGAACTCGAAGCCAAGGCAAAGGCCAAGGGCGTCGAGCTGATCTTCCCGGTCGACTTCATTTGCGGCGACAAGTTTGGCCCCGATGCCAACACGCAGCCCGCCACGCTCGAGGGCGGCATTCCGGATGGTTGGGAAGGCTTCGATGCCGGCCCAAAGTCCATCGAGCTCTATCGCAACGCCATTCTCTCTTCCAAGACCATCGTCTGGAATGGGCCGGCGGGCGTGTTTGAATTCGATAAGTTCGCCACCGCGACCAAGGCCATGGCTGAGGCTGTCGCCGAGGCCACCGCCAAGGGCGCGACCACCGTCGTCGGGGGCGGTGACACCGCGACCGCCGCGAAGAAATTCGGCGTCGCCAAGAAAGTCACCCACTGCTCCACCGGCGGCGGCGCGAGCCTCGAGTTCCTCGAGGGTAAAGTACTCCCCGGCGTGGCGTATTTGGAAACCTGATACTGAAAAGCTGAGAGCGCAGAGCTAAGAGCTGAGAGCCCGACCGCAAGGCCTCGACAGCTCCGGTTTCTAGCTCTCAGCTCTAGACTCTTAGCTCTAAGCTCCTTCTTCTCTCCCCATGATCTCCCGTAAGAAACTCATCGCCGGCAATTGGAAGATGAACAAGACGTCGTCCGACGCGCTCACGCTTGTCGCCGATATAGTCGCGACCTGTGGCCGTCAGAACGATGTCGAAGTCGTCCTTTGCCCGCCGTTCACCTCGATCGAAGCGGTCGCTAAGGCCATTGATGGCTCCTCGCTGAAGCTCGGCGCGCAGAACATGCACCACGAAGCTAGCGGTGCCTTCACCGGCGAGATCTCCGCCCCGATGCTGCGGGCGCTCTTCGCGACGCACGTCATCCTCGGGCACAGCGAGCGCCGCCAGTACTTCGGCGAGACCGATGCTTCCGTAAACAAGAAGACCCTCGCCGCGCTGAAGAATCAGCTCCGCCCCATCGTGTGCGTCGGTGAGACCTTGGCCGAGCGCGAGTCTGGCTCGACGCTCAAGGTCGTGCAGACCCAGACCGAGGCGGCGCTCGAGGGCGTCAGCAAGGAACTCGCTCCGAGCATCGTCATCGCCTACGAGCCCGTCTGGGCGATCGGCACCGGCAAGGTCGCCACGACCGAGCAGGCGCAGGAAGTGCATGCCTTCATCCGTGGCCTGCTCACGAAGCTCTTTACCGAGCCTGTCGCGCAGAAGGTCCGCATCCTCTACGGCGGCTCGATGAAGCCGGCCAACGCCCCCGAGTTGCTTGCCCAAAAGGACATCGACGGCGGCCTCATCGGCGGCGCCAGCCTCGAAGCCCGCAGCTTCACGGACCTCGTGAATGCGGCGGCGGCGGTGAAGTAAGTTTCTCCTGGGAGCGCGGGCCGCTGGCCCGCATTCAATTGTTTTTGATGCGGATCAGCGGCCCGCGCTCCCATTCATCTCCATGCCCGACCCGCGTGATTGGCATTCGCGCGGCTATCTTCCGCATTACGACGACGGGAAGAAGATTCAGTCGATCACTTATCGACTGGCTGATGCGCTCCCGGCAGACGTGGTGGCGAAGTTAGAAGAGCAGGCGCTCGATGATGAGAAGCGCAGGGTTGCGATAGAACATCACCTCGATGCCGGACATGGTGCGTGTGTGTTACGTGAAGCCCGTTGTGCGGAGGCTGTGATCGAAAATTGGCAGCATTTCAACGGCACGCGGTACTGGCTGCACGCATGGGTGGTGATGCCCAATCACGTGCATGTGCTCGTCGAGCCTTTGGGCGTCGTGGGCGTCGGGGACATTGTCCAATCGTGGAAGTCTTACACGGCGAAGTTAATTCTGCCATTTTCTCCTGAGGCTGCCTTATCAGGACGGCATCTCTGGCAGGCGGATTATTGGGATCGATTCATTCGTAACGAACGACACTACGCCGCTACCGTGGCGTACATTCATAATAATCCGGTGAAAGCCGGGCTCGTCACCCGCCCCGAGGATTGGCCGTGGAGCACGGCGAGACAGGGTGATTCCGGGGGCACGGGCCGCTGGCCTGCCTCTCAAGATTGATCGAACGTATTTGAAAGCGGGCCCGCGGCCCGCGCTCCCAGGAGAAGCGCTACGCGGTTCGCGCCGCCATCGAGTTTACGAGCGCGAGGAGAAAGGCCGGTTCACCGGGGACATCGCGAAGCGCAGCCATGCAGGAAGAGGTAAGCTCCGCCGCAAGGTGCTTCGACTTCACGAGCCCGTGCAGTTTCACAAAAGTCGTCTTATCCGCTTTCGCGTCTTTGCCGGCGGTTTTGCCGAGGGTGGCGGTGTCCGCGGTGGCGTCGAGGATGTCGTCGATGATTTGAAAGGCGAGGCCGAGGTCGCGGCCGGCGCGGCGCAGGGTGGCGACCTCTTTTTCTCCCGCTCCTCCGACCAGGCCGCCCATGACGAGCGCGGCTTCGATCATTGCGGCGGTTTTGTTGAGGTGGATGAACTCGAGTTCGTCCGGAGTGGCATCGGCTTTTTTCTCGGCGAGCAGATCCTCCATCTGGCCGCCGATGAGGCGCTTGCTGCCGGCGGCGTCGGCGAGTTCGCGGATGAGGGCGTGGGCGAGGAGGGGTTTCGCGGCGTAGCTCTCGGCGAGCAGGCCGAAGGCGTGGGTGAGGAGGGCGTCGCCGGCGAGGAGGGCGGTGGCTTCGTCGAATTGCTTGTGGGCGGTGGGGCGGCCGCGACGCAGGTCGTCGTTGTCCATGCACGGGAGGTCGTCATGGATGAGCGAGTACGTGTGCAGGCACTCGATGGCGGTCGCGGCAGGGAGGGCGGACTCGTCGGTCACGCCGAAGAGCTCGGACGTCGCGAGCACGAGTACGGGGCGGAGGCGCTTGCCGCCGGCTTCGAGCGAGTAGCGCATGGCGGTGTGCAGCCGCGCGGGGCGGGTGTCGGCGCGCGGCACGAAGAGGTCGAGGCCGCGCTCGACGCGGGCCACGTGGCGTTTCAATTCGGCAGCGAAGTCCATCGGGGGCTTCGAGTAGCGCCGGGTTGGCGGCGTGGCTCAAACAAAATTGGCGGCGCACCCGTCACACGAAAAACTCGCCAAGCCGCGCGCGTGGGGCCATAACGCTCACGTTTCAATCCATGCCTACCTACGAGTATGCCTGCCCTAAGTGCGGCCACCAGTTCGAGATGTTTCAATCGATGCGCGATGAGCCCATCACGAAGTGCCCGAAGTGCAAAAAAACGGGCGTGAAACGGCTCGTGGGTGGCGGCGCCGGTCTGATTTTCAAGGGGTCCGGGTTTTACATCACGGACTACAAAGCGAAGAAGGGTACGCCCGACGCCAAACCGGCGGCGACACCCCCGCCCGCGAAAAAATAATTTCGTTTCCTCAACTCCACTGCTCCCACCATGGCCTCGACCAGAAAACTCGATCGCAAGCATCACGAACCGGGCTGGGGTGAAGTTATCCTGGGGGCCGTATTGAGCGTAGTCCTCGGCGCGGCGCTGGGCGTGGTGGCGCTGGTCTTTAAGCCCGTCACCGTCGTGAAGGAAAAAGACATGCCGAGCGAGCCGGCGCCGGGCGTGACGTATTTTATCGAAGGGTCGCGCGATACGGGCAAAGCCAAGCAGGCGAATGCGAAGCGCAAGGCCTTTGCCCAAGGCGCTTCCGGCCAGTTTTCGATCATCGAGGACGAGCTCAATACCATCGCTGGTCCGGCTACTCCCGTCGCTCCGCCGCCGAAAAAAGCCGGAGACAAACCTGCGGCGGGCGCACCTGCCGCGGGTTCAGCTGTGCCAGCCGGCGAGACGCTCGCGGCCGGCACGCCGAATTTTCGCATCGCCGACAACGCCGTTCAAATCGGCATTCCGGTGACGATGAATCTGCTCGGGGCGGACCTGCGCGTGATCATGCAGGCGCGCGGAAATTTCGTGAAGAAGGGTAATGTCTTCGCCTACGAGCCCACCAGCTTGATGGTCGGCGGGTGTCCGATGGATCGGCTACCGTTTGCCGCCGGGTACGTCACCAAGAAGTTTCTCGATTCGCAGGTGATCGCCGAGGATATCGCCGCCACTTGGCCCAAGGTCGTCGACGTGAAAGTCGATGGCCGCACGCTCAAGGTCACGCTGCCGTGAACGGGCGGCTGGCGCTCGCGGTCGCGCTGGCTGCGCTCGGCGTGACGGCGTCCGCTGCTCTAGGCGCGCAAGAGCCCGCGACGGTCGGGGCACTGCCGTTGCCCTCGATTTATCAGGCGGCGCCGGGGCGCTTCGAAGTCGTCGCGTTTGAGCCGGTAGCGGGGCAACGCGTGGGCAGCCTCGCGACGGAAGTCTGGCAGTCGCTCACCGGACCGCTCGGTTTGCCGGCGGGGTTTTCGTCGCCTGTATTCGTTCGGCTGATACCGGCGGCGGGCTGGGACGCCGGTCCGGTGCCGTTTCGCGTCACGGCAGAGGCGGGCGGCATTGTCTCGGTGCGCATTCGCTGGGCGGACGAGGTGCCGGAGAGGTATATTCGACGGGCGCTCGTGCAGGCGCTGCTGCTGCGCCTCGCCATCGCGCACCATGGTGTCTCGGCGGCGCTGGCGGCTCCGCTCTGGCTGGAGCAGGCGGGGGCCACGCTCTCGCGGCTCCAATCCGCTCCCGCCCAACTCGACGCGCTGAAGCTGGCCGCCGCGCGGCAGTCGCCACCGGGTCTCGCGAGTCTGTTCGACTGGCAGCGTGGAGACGACGAACCCGAGGCGATGGTGGACGGAGCCTTTTGGCTGCTCCTATTTCTGCAGAGTGAGTCGTCGAAAGCAGGAGGGGAGTGGCCAGCGCTGCTGATCAAGCTCCTCGCCGGGGAGCCACCGGCGACAGCGTTGGCGACGGTTTTACCGCAGCGTTTCGCCAGCGACCGCGAACGGGAACTTTGGTGGCAGACGGGCTGGCAGGCGCAGAGGATTGCGCGGGTGCTACCCACGATGGAGGCGGCGGATTCGCGCGCCGAGATTGCGGAGCAATGCCGTTTCGTGTTCGTGCAGCAGGGGCGGGAGAGAGTTGTCCCGTTGCGGGAGGTATTGGCGCATGCGCGAGAGCCGGAGGTGACCGCGACGCTGAAGCAACGCGTCGCCGCGCTCAACCGCCTCACGCCCTCGCTGCATCCCTTTTATCGAAATGCCGCGCTCTCCCTCGTCGAGGCGCTCTCGATCCGTGACGGCAAGCCGGAGCAACGCGAAGCACTCTGCGCGACCTTTGAGCAGGATTGGCGCGATGCGGGCGAGTTGGAAGCGGCGAGCGCCACTGCGCTCACGGCTTTGGAGCGGAAACGCTAAGAACGCGTCGAGAAAGGTGCTGGAGGAAGGGCGGCTGATCCTTAAGCCGCCGCGCTCTCGGGGTGCGAACGCCCTGAGCGGTGCGTTAAGGATAACGCGCCCTGCCTTTGAAGACGCACTCTAACGTCCCCGCCGTTTACGGCTCAGCCTTCAGCGGGCCGAGCAGAGGTTTTTCCATCACGCTTTCGCGGAGAAATTTCATCGTCGTGAGGTATTCCTCCGACTTCGTGTCGTTGCTGAAGACCGTGAAAACCGCGAGGCAGCCTCGCCACGCCTTCACGCCGGCGGTCGAGTTGAGATATTCGCCCGAGGCAAACTTGGTTTGTCCGACCAGGGTGGAGTCCGTGAAAACACAGTACGTGCCCGCGCCCGTGCGAGGATCGAGTTCTTCGAATTGCATGGCTTTCTCGACGGAGCCGCTCACGTACTGCTGAAACGTCTGCACCATGAATTCCTTGCGGCTGCGCGGAGTGGCGCCCTGCTCGTCGTTGTCGGGGAGGAAAGAAATGCTCAGGCTGACTTTTTCCTTGGTGTCGGAGAGTCGCGCGGTGATGAGGCCGCGCTCATCCTTCTCGCTCGAGAAAATGAAACCCTCGGGCACGTTCAGCAGGACGCGGCGCTGCCCGAAAATCATCAGGGTTTCCTCGCGCGCTTTTTCCTTCGCGAAGGCCACGCTTCCCTCCGAAACAAAGACCGCGGCCAAAAGGAAGACAAAGAGAGGGGCCAGCGCGGACTTGAATTTCATCGGAGGGTGGAGGCCGAAATAGCGGACAGCGGCGGAGGATAAGACGCGTCAGGAAGGAAGATGTTGGCGCACAATTTCCTGGGCCTTGGCGAGCTCGGCCTCGGGCACAAAGACGAGGATTTTTGCGCTTTCGGGATTCACGCCAAACTGCAGGCCGGTGAAATCATTGGAGCCCGTCAAAGCGGATTGATCGGTCTCGATCTCAAAGGTCACACCCTGCTTCTCAAGTTCGGGGAGCAGGCGGGTGGCTTCCTCGGGGTCATAGGCGCCGAGCTGATGGAGCAGGGGTTCTTCGTCGGGCATGGTACGAATCGGGTCGAGGGTTAATGAGCGCGGACCCTTTTGCGACCCGAAATGGTCGCGCGAGTGCCCCGCTAAACGAAGGAGTTTTTTTGAACTGTCGGCGACAAGCTGTGTCGCCAGTAAGGGCCGGGTGAAAATTACCGCGCCAGTTTGAAACCGCTCGCGAGCAGCGTCTCGAAATGCGGCTCCGTCGGCTCTTTCGCCACGGCGGAAACTTCCACCTTGGTGAAACCCGATTTTTTCAGAAAGGCATGCAGGGCGCTTTCCTTGAAGCCGAGCCAGACGTCGGCGTAGATCTCACGCGCTTTTTCGAACGTGTGCTCGTTGAGGTCGAGGATGAGCAACTGGCCGCCGGGACGCAAAATGCGGAAGGCCTCGTTGACTGCAGTCTGCGGGTGCTGCGCGTGATGCAGGGCTTGGGAGAGGATGGCGAGGTCGACGGATTTGTCGGCGAGCGGGACGCTCTCGATGTCGCCGAGGCGGTAGGTTAGGTTCGCGAGGCCGTTTTTCTTCGCGAGTTCGGTGCCGACCTCGACCATGCGCGGAGAATTATCGATACACCAGACGGAGCGGGCGCGATGCGCGAGGAGCTGTGAGACGAGGCCCTCGCCGGCGCCGAGGTCGGCGATATCGATGGAGGGCGTGAGCCGGAGCGCGAGATGACCGATGGCCTCCCACGAGCGACCGGGGCAGTGATGTTTACCGAGGCGGCCGGCGATGAGATTGAAATACTGCTCCTGCGTGCGGCGGCGCTTTTGCAGGATGCGGTCGAGATTGTCGCGGTCCTCGGTGACGATCGGTAGTTCGCCCACTGACTCCACGGCGGAGCGCAGCAGCGCGAGCGTCTTCACCGGGAGATTGGCCCGCAGGGAGTAGAACGCCTTTTTACCCTCGCGGCGGTCGCTGACGAGATTCACCTGACGCAGGAGAGCGAGCTGCGACGAGATGCGCGATTGCCCCATGCCGAGAATTTCCTGGAGCTCGGCGACCGAAAGTTCCTCACGCGACACGAGCGCGAGCAGCCGCAGTCGAGTCGGGTCGGAGAGGGTCTTGAGAATATCCCAGGAGGCGTTCACGCGAGAGGGAGGCTGGGAGAGTTGGCTGGGGCGTGCAAGCTGCGGTGCGTGGCAAAAAGCTGACGATCACCGCCATGCGTGCCGTGCCGCGGCAACGAGCTGCCACAGGCCAAAGACGAGAATGACGGCCCCGGAGGTGACATTGACCACCCGCATGCCGCCCGCCTGCAGGTAGCGCCCGAAGTAGGAGGCGGAGGTACTCAGAATCACCCACCACGCGGTCGAGCCGAGGAATACTCCGGCCACGATCAAAGTCGCGGTCAGCGGCGTCGCGGTATCGGTCGCAAAGCCCGCTCCGGCAAAAGCGCCGGCGAAGCCAATGATCGTCATCGGATTACTCAGCGTGAGGGCGAGGGTCGTAAAATAAGCCGTCGGCAAGCTCACGTGGACCGGGGCCGCCCCGGCTTCGCGGGCGGCCGGCGGCTTGGCGCGGATGAACATGATGCCGAAGCCCACCATGAAAAGGCCGCCGAGGAGTTGCAGCCACTCGCGCTGCTCGACCATGAAGGCGCTGACCGCCGAGATCCCCAGCGCCGCGACCACGCCGCATGCGAGGTCAGCCGTCGCCGCGCCGAGCCCGGTAACGAGCCCGCTGACGCGACCCTCCGTGACCGAGCGCCGCACGCACAGCAGGGCGATAGGCCCCACGGGCGCAGCCACACAAAAGCCGACGACGATGCCTTTAAGGAACAGCCACAGCATGGAAAAATGGTTACGAAAAGTCGGCGGAGCGGAGAGCGGGACGAGGGAAGGGGCGGGCAGACGGCGTCCGAATCTCAAAAATAAAACACCCGCCTCAGTGAAAAAGGCGGGTGCTTGAGAGAGAGGGGGCTGACGGAGCCGCGCGCCCGGGCTTAGCTATGCTTGTCGGCGTAGCGCCCGATGCTGATGATCTTGTAATCCTCGTCGGACGTGCCGGTCTTCACCTTGACGGTGTCGCCCGCCTTCTTGCCGAGGAGAGCACCGCCGAGGGCGGTCTTGTACGAGATGATGTTATTGTCCGGATCGCCGTCCCAAGCGCCGAGGATGGTGTAGGTCGAGGTCTTGCCGCCCGTGGAGACTTCCACGATGGAGCCGACGCTGACCTGATCGACGGTGGCTTCCTTGAAGTCCGTGACGCGAGCGCGGCCGAGGTCGCGCTCGAGGAGAGTCTTCTGCGCCATGAGGACGGACTGGTCCTGCTTGGCCATCTTGTACTCGGAATTTTCCTTGAGATCGCCGTGCTCGCGGGCGATGGCGATCGCCTGCTTGTTCTCCGGAATCTTCTTGGTGCGGATCGTGTCGAGCTCCTCGACCTTGCGGGCGAAGCTCTCGCGCGAGACGAAGAGCTGCTCTTCCTTGCCCTCGGCATCGGCGGCTACGAGGGATTGGATGTTCGGGAAGATCTTGATGAAGCGGGCGAGCAGCGACTTCTTGGTC
Organism: Opitutaceae bacterium; assembly: GCA_965227745.1. Lineage (GTDB taxonomy): Bacteria > Verrucomicrobiota > Verrucomicrobiia > Opitutales > Opitutaceae > GAS368. The sequence goes on from OZ245769.1 coordinate 6,443,217, forward strand.
AGCTCCTCGAAGCCCTGATTCAGCATCAGCGTGTTGGCGAGATCGCGGGCGGTCTCGGGATCGGCCGTCGAGAGGAGATCGGAGATCAGCTCGGTGTCCTCGGAGAGGATGTCGCCGAGCGGGATGCGGCGGGCGCTGGCGGCCTGGAGGGCCTCGTAGTCGATCGCGAAGAAGATGGAGCCGAGGAGGCGCGGGGAGATGAGGTCGTTGAGCAACCGCGCGAACTTCTTCGAGTGGCGGTTCTTGACGATCCAGAGGAGAACGGGGGCGCGGAGGTTTTGCTCGGTCTGCCAGCGCTGGAGCGTGGCGGCGAGTTCGTCGGAATGGTCGTGCTCGACGAGGAAGTTGATGCACTCGGTCGTGAACTTACCCTGCGAGCTCTTCAGAAGGTTGAAGAGGATGTCGCGGCTCTCGATCGGATGGGTCTCATGAATGAGCTCCAAAAAGCGCGACTGGAAGTGCACCGGGATCTTTTCCGCGATGGCGGGCAAATCGCGGACATTCGCGACGAGGGAGGCCTGAGTCGGCTCAAAGTTGGCCTCGGCGCCGATGTGGCCGGCGAGATCGTCGCGGACGGCGGCACCGTAGAGTCGCTCGGAGGCGTCGAGCTGGTTGGAGTCTTTGACGGCATCGGCGACGCCCTTGAGGACGGCGGCGAGGTCGCCCTTGCCCTCTTTCTTGCCGGTGGCGCTCATCAGCTCCTCGGCGAGGGCGATGCGGCGGCGGGCGGAGCGGGTGCCGGTGAATTGCTCGATGATTTCATCCTCGGCCGAAACCGGGATTTCGCGGACCACATAGCACTCGGTTTTCTTCTCGGGAACGGAAATGCGGGGATCCTTGGCGATGGCCTTCTTGGCGAGGGCCCACCACTTCTTGAATTTTTCGTCGCCGACGACTTGCGCGAGCACGATCTCGAGCTCGATCGCCGTGGCGGCGCTATTCGGGTAAGCTTGGAGGGCCTCGACCACGAGCTGGGCGGGATTCTCCGCGATGAGATCGGCGATCTTCTTGGTGTCGGTCTCCTTGCGCACGAGCAGGTGATTGGCGGGCAGCACGTCCATCGTCGTCACGCAGAACGCCGGATCCATAGGGTGCTTTTTCTTGTCCTTGAAGTCGATCAGGAGGCGTTGCGTGCCCTCGTCGTAGCTCTTGATCTGGCCGAAACCCCAGCTCTTGTGCACCACGTAGGCGCCGGGCTCCATGGCCTCAAGCTTGGGCTTGGCCGCCTTGAGGGACGGGTTTTTGGCGATCAGCGAGGAAACGGCTTCAGAATTCATGATTGCGTGTAGACGGGCGTGAACCGGAGAGTTGAGCGGACAATGACTAGCCGTGTCAAACTGTGTATTGAATCTATGGAAACGCCTCTTTTCGTAAGAGTTGGGGGTGCGACATGAGCACAGCCTCAAGTTCTTGGTTAGCCGCTGTTAATCTGGTGGCTCGTTGGCTGGAACGCCGCGAGCGCCTCGATGCCCTGCTGGAGGCGCTTCCTCCCGGGATGACCGGTGCGGAGCGAGCCCGGTGCCAACATCTGGTGTACGGAGTGGTGCGCCACTTTGGCCGATTGGAAGCCGCACTGGGTCGCCTGGTCGCTCACCCGCCGCGCTTTTCCACGCGGGCGGTGCTTTTCGTGGCCGGGTTCGAAATCATCGAAGTCACAGGTAAGCCCGATGCCGCAGGCGTCGTGGCCAAGATCGTCCACCATGCGGTCGAGCAGACCAAGACCCTCGCCAGCCCGGCGGAGTCCCGGCTCGTGAATGCCGTGGTCCGCAAGCTCGTAGCCGCCCTCGCGGCACCGGCCCCTGCGCCGCTCAAGGCGGGCAAGCCCGGCGCGGAGGATGTCGCCGCGCTGGCCGAGTACTTTTCCCATCCCGATTGGCTCGTCCGCATGTGGGTCAACGAGTTTGGGGCCGAGGCCACGCGGAAGCTCTTGGAGTGGAATCAGCAGCCGGCGAATGTTTATGCCCGCTGGCGCGCGACGGCCGAGCCCGTGCCGGCGTTCTTGAAGCCCACCTCTTGGCCTGACTTCTACGAAGTGGAGTCCGGCCATTGGAAAGACATCGAGCCGCTGCTCAAAGCGGGAAAACTTTATCTGCAAGATCCCGGCACGCGCCTGGCCGTCGGCCTGCTTGCGCCCCAGGCCGGCGAGACCGTCCTCGACGTCTGCGCCGCCCCCGGGGGCAAGAGCCTGCTCATCGCCGATACGATGAAGACGGGCCGCGTCATCGCGATGGATCTCCCGACCACGCGCGTCGAGCGCCTGAAAGAAAACCTGTCCCGCGCGGAAGGCTTGGATGTCGCCCTCGTGCAAGCGGACGTGCTTGAGGCCCCCGCCCTCAGCCTGCGCGAACACAAGCTGCCGGAGTCCTTCTCGGCCGTTCTCATCGATGTACCGTGCTCCAACACCGGCGTCATGCGCCACCGTGCGGACGTTAAGTGGCGGTTACAGGAGGGCGACTTCAAGAAGCACCCCAAGCAGCAACTCGCTCTGCTGCATGCCGCCGCGCGCCTCGTCGCGCCGGGAGGGCGACTGGTCTATTCTACCTGCAGCATCGACCCGCACGAAAACGAGCGCGTGATCACCGAGTTCTTCAACAGCCGGGCGGGCGGTCCGTTTAAGCTCGAGACCAGCGTGCAGAGTCTTCCTTGGGTCACGGGCCACGATGGCGCGGGCGCGTTTTTGCTGAGGAAGAGTTGAGTTCGAAAAGGTAGGAGCCTGCTTGCAGGCGATGGGCTATCAATCGAACTCACGTACCATATCCCATCGCCTGCAAGCAGGCTCCTACGGCTCGATCCCTACGGGACGAGGTCGAATACCTGCACCGTCTTCTCGACTTCCTGGACTCCGTTCAGGAAGCGAAAGACGACTTCGTTCGTGGAGTTGATGAGTTGGTTGTAGCGATTGAGATCCCACTTGGAGACTGGCTCACCGTTGATGTGGGTGAGAAGGTCGCCGAGTTTGATGCCGACGAGCTCGGCCGACGATTTCGGTACGACGCCCGAGATGCGCCAGTAAGCAGGAGTCTTGCTAAAGCTGACGCCGGCGCTGCGGCGAGGAGGAGCTTGAATCGCGTCGTGCGTATCGCGCTGAAAATACACGCGGTCGTGCTCTTGGTCGAAGGTGACGCTGAAATTTTTCAGGATGCCGCCGCCAATCGCGGAGAGTTCATCGCTCAAATCCACGAGCGGGCGGGTGAGGGTGTAGTCCGCGACGGTCAAGGTATCGGCCAACCGCGCGATCTGTTGCTGGCGCTCGCCGCTAAGGGTACCGACCGTCGCACCCGCGCGCGGGGGCGAGGCATAGGTGGGATTAAGGCCGATAGGATTTAGGCTGAGCGTGGCGTCGCTGCCGGAGTCGATGAGCGCGACGACATTGATCTCGCCGAGCCGCACGCTGATGAGCGGGGTTTTACTCGTGTCGTTGAGCGACACTGGCGTGCCCGCAATGAGCGCGGTGTTGCGCGGCGACTGCAAAAGGACGCGCGACTTCGGGTAGTCGAGCGTGAGTAGGGTCTCGCGGAACAGCGGGAAGCCGAGGATGCCGTCGATCTTCACCCCGAGATGCGCCGACAACGCCTCGCAGTCATAGATCAGGGCAAACACATCTTCGAAGCGCGCGTCACCCAGCGAAATCTGGCGGATCGTCGTCGGCTGCAACTCGGTGGTCTTGCCGTCCGACGCGGCCACACGCACGCGCGGGGCGTCAAAGGGTGGCGCATCTTTTGAGACGTACCGCTTGGCAAAGGCCGGCGTCACCAAAGTCACTGACGCACCGGTATCGATGAGAAAGTGATAGGGGCCGGAGCGGTCCCATTTGGCTTCGACGACGAGATAGTTGCCAATGGCCTTGGTGGGAACGACGACGAGTTTGGACCCCAGTGTCGTGCGACCCGGGCGCGGCGCGGGCCGGCGAAACGGGGAGAGGTTGGGAATCGAGCAGCCCCCGAGCAGCAGAAGCAGCGCGGCACATAGGATGAGCAGCGGAGCGAAACGCTTCATTTTACTTCGCTGGCTTCGGCAGACGCTTGCTCATGACCAAGGCGAGGATCGAGAGCACCGCGGCGACGATGAAAAGCGTGCGGCCCCGGTCGTCCGCCACCCAGTAAATAATCCCGGCCAGCACGGGCGTGATCGCGCGCGAGAGCGATCCCAAGGAACGGAAAATTCCCAGCACCCGACCTTGCTCCGTCGCGGAAGCGTAGAGCGAAATGAGACCCGACGTCGCGGGATTTACCAAGCCGGAGCCCGTCGCGAGAATCGCGATGCCGACGTAGAGCATCCAAACTTTGCCGGCGAACGCGATCAGCACCAGCCCGACTACGGTCGTGGCGAGGCCGGTCGCGAGCACCTTTACTTCGCTCTGCGACTTCAGGAGTTTGCGGACGATGTAGCCCTGCGTGACTATGGCGCAGAGGCCGAGAAAGCCGAGGAGGTAGCCGTTTTGCCGGGCGGTGTAGTTGAAGCGCTCGGCGGCGAGAAAGGTCAACGAGGTCTCCATCGCGACGAACGCCAGCGAGAAGATAAAGGCCACGATGTTGGCGCGGCGGATATCGGCGTTGTCGAGCAGGAGGATGGCGCGGAGAGGATTCTTCAGGCGGGGCTCGCGGGCCTCGGCGCGCGCGGCGTCGGTGAGGGTTTCGTTGAAGCGCAGGGAAATCCAAATCAAGTTCACCAAGCAAAGGCAGAACGCGATGAGGGCGGGGACCGAAAAGGGATTCACGCCGAAGCGGGCCAGGCCGGGATGATCGACGAGTAAATTAATGTGCGCGGTGAAGGCGCCGATGGTCGGACCGGTGACGAGGCCGAGGCCGAACGCCGCGCCCACGAGGCCCATGGCCTTGGAGCGTTCGGCGCGCGAGGTGACATCCGCCACGGCGGCGGTGGCGACGGAGAGATTGCCGCTGAAGGCGCCGCTCACGATGCGCGAGAGGAGGAAGAGCCAGAACGATCCGCTGAGTGCCCACACCAGATACCCGAGGGCCGTGCCCGCTACGGTCCAGCGCAAAACGCCGCGACGCCCGAGGCGGTCACTGAGCGCGCCCCAGTAGGGGGCGAAGACGAATTGCAGCACGGAAAAGAGCGAGCTGATCACACCGCCGAAAAGTACCGCGGCGAAATTGCTGTCCTTGCCTAGTACGTGAGCGAGGGAGGTGATGTGAGTCATCAACCACCCCAGAGCGCCGCTGCTCCCTTCCGTGCCCAAGTAGTACTCCAGCAGATCGGGGCCGAGGGGGAAGATGATCGAAAACCCGATCAGGTCGATGTAGAGCGTGAGAAAGATGACGCCGAGCGAGAGCGGGCGCGGAGGCGGGGACGGCGTGGTGGCGGCGGCGGTGGACACAGGAGAGCGGGACACGAAAGACGCTTCACCCCAAGACGCCAAGGCGCAAAGGGAAGTTCAGCAGATATAGTAGGACCCTGCTTCCCGGGTGTCAGCCCGGCCAATTTTATAGCCCGAGCTCGGTACGCAGCTTTTTCGTCAGCTTTGCCACCACGAGATCGTAACTGCGGCGAATGCGACGATCCAGTTCGGCCGAGGGCAACGCGGCGAGATCGCCGACGCGCACCCAGTGCCGCTTCGCACAATAGGGCGCCTGCGTAATGCCATCGATATCGGTAAGATCGTCGAATTCATCCGGCGTGCACTTGAAGACCAGCCCGTCGATCGTATCGCCATCAAGCGCGATGATGAGAAACATCTTGCCCGCGACCTTGTAGACAAGGCAATCGCCCCACTGCTTCACGAACGAGGTGTGGGGCAGGCCGAGCGCGAACGATTTCAGGTGAGCGAGGCGCATGAAGGAATAGCTTCCGACGTCGACCTGTGCACTAGACAGCCGTCGGGACGGGGAATTTGCTCAACAGCAACGAGAGCTCAAACGGCTTGGACAGAAACTCGCTGGCGCCCAGATCGGCGCACCGCCGCATCGTATCCTGCTCGCTGTAGCCGCTCATGACGATGACGCGCTGGTCGGGATTGATCTGCCGCAGGCGGCGCAGCGTTTCCTCGCCCGAGATGCCCGGCATCGTGAGATCGAGCAAGATGGCGGTGACCGGGCCTGTTTGTTCTTTGTAAAGGCGCAGGCCCTCGATGCCGTCCGGCGCTGTAATTACGCTCAGGCCGTGGCGGCGCAGCGCGGCGGCGGCGATCACCCGCACCGCCTCTTCGTCATCGATGATGAGCACCGTGGCGCGCGTCGCGACCTTGGGCGGGGCGGCTTTGACGGTGATCGCCGGGGGCGGCGGGAGCGGAGCGGCCGCCGCCTGCTCGTTGGAGCCGGGCAGCAGCAGGCGAAACGTGGAACCTCGGCCGGGCTCCGACTCAACGAAAAGAGCGCCCTGATGGCTCTGGACGATGCCCAGCACGGCGGCGAGGCCGAGGCCGCGACCCGAGAATTTCGTCGTGAAGAACGGCTCGAAAATACGCGACATCGTCTCAGGCGTCATGCCGGAGCCGTTGTCGGACACCTCGAGACCCACGTAACGGCCGGCGGGCAGATCTGGGCGGTGGAGGGCCGAGCGGAATAATTCCGCCTCGGCGTCGCGCACGAACGTCGTGACCTTGATTTCGCCCGGTTTCTCGCCGATGGCATCGGCGGCATTGATCACGAGATTCATTACGATCTGCTGAAGCTGCGTAGCATCGGCCATGACCGCTGGCAAAGTCTCGGCGAGGTTGAGATTGATGCGGGTATTCTTGTGGATCGAGACGGAGAGCAACGTGGCCGTGGAGCGAACCAGCGCGGACATGTTGACGGCGCGACTCACGAGTGAGCGCTTGCCCGCGTAGGCGAGCATCTGCTGGCAGAGATCGGCGGCCCGGCGCGCGGCGTCCTCGATTTGGTCGAGATAGGTCGACGCATCGCTTTCATGGGGCAGGGCCAGGCGAGCGAGCGAGGCATTGCCCAGCATGGCCGTGAGGAGATTGTTGAAATCATGCGCGATGCCACCGGCGAGCACGCCGAGACTCTCGAGTTTTTGCGTTTCGAGAAGCTGGCGCTCGAAAGCGATTTTCTCGGCCTCGGCGGACTTCAAGGCGGTGACATCGATGGCGAGCCCTTCGAGGAAACGCAGCGTGCCATCCTCGGTGAAGACGGGCCGCCCGCGCACGAGCACCCATTTCTCGCGGCCGTCGCGATGGCGGATCCGATATTCGACCTCGAAGCTACGGTGCTCCATGACGGCCTCGCCAACACCCGTCCGAGCGATGCCGCGATCTTCGGGCAGGGTTAATTGCGCGAGATGAACGCGCCCGCCGAGAAAATCCGCCGGCGCATAGCCCGTCAGTGGCAGCAGGCCCTCCGTGCCGAAGAGCAGGGTGAGTCTCTCGTCAAACATACAGCGAAACGCCGCGCCCGGGAGCTGGCCGAGCAAGTTGCCCAACTGGCGCCGGCTTTCCTGCAACTCCGATTCCGCTTGTTTGCGCGCGGTGATCTCAGTGGCGATGCCGCAAAGGGCGTAGATCTGGCCGTGGCCGTCGCGCAAGGGAAACTTCTGCACGATGCTGATCCGGGGGCCTGCGGCTCCGGCGCTGGTCTCTTCAAACTCCATGGGGACGCCGGCATCGAGGACCTGCCGGTCGTGGGCTCCATAGGAATTAGCGACGGAATGAGGAAAAAGGTCAGCGTCGCGGTGGCCGAGGATTTTCTCCCGCGGTAGACCCGCGAGGTTTTCGAAGGGGCGATTGAAGAGAATGTAGTAGCCCGCGGGGTCCTTCACAAAGATGGCCGCGGGACTGTGATCGATGATCGCCTGCAGGCGGGTCTCGCTTTCACGCAAGGCGCGCTCCACGTCCTCGCGGTGTTGGATGTCGTCTTCCAGGGCCTGTTGGGTCAGGCGCAGCTCGGTCGTGCGGCGTTCCACCTGACGCTCGATTTCGGCCGATTTGCGCTGCGTGCCGAAGAACCACGCCACGGTCGACCCCGTGATCGCCAATCCGAGAGCGAGGGTGAGCCAGCTCCGCGTGCGCGTTTGCGCCGCCAACCACTCGGGCGTGGGGCGGAACCACAGGTCCCATTTTCGCCCGCCAAACTCGAGCGGCATCAGGATGTGCGGCCCAGCCGCCATCTCGCTCACTTCCGGTGGGCGGGAGTTGGGATTCGCCGCGGGTGAGGTGGAGTGATAAGCGAGGACTTGCCGGTCTGGCGGAGCCGTTCGGTCAATGAAGAGCACCTCCAGATCGGGCGAAGTATCTGATTTGAAAAACGACCGGATCAAATCCGTGAAGCGAAAGATTCCGAGCACATACCCTTTTAGCTTTTCGCGCCGTTCCGCTTCCGTATTCGACGGCAAAGGCATGTTGTAAACGGGCAGTTCCATGATGTAGCCCCAACTCTGGCTGCCTTGGCCATCGAGCAGAGGCAGGCGACCGGAGGCCGCGAGTTCGCCCGTGCCCGCAATTCTTTGCAAATCGGGCCAGGTGATACCGGTGGTTAGGTCGAAGCCGAGGGCAGGTTCGTTTCCGGCATAGGGCTCCACATACACGACGGGAAGGTGGAGCGCCTTTTCTCCGGTTCGTCGCATGGTGGTTGCGGTGGCGCGTTCTTGAAAATCGAAATCAGCGAAACCATCCGCCCGCACTTTGGCGACCATCGCCGCGCGCTCCTCGCCACGCACGAGCGGCACCCATTCTAGCGCCTGGACGCCATACTGGCGTGAGATCAAGTCTCGGGCCGCCCCGGCGAATTCATCCCGTGAGACATCCCCGGAATAGTGAAATAGGTTGCGCAGGCTGAAGAGCGTTTCTTGGTGACGCTGCAACCGATCCGTTGCGAGATTGATGAAACCTTGAGCCCGCCGCTCGAAATCCGCCTCCGATTTATCATTTTCCCGATCCCGGACGAACAAAAATGCCACCACGCTCACTGTGACTCCCAGTAGGAGGGCTAGCAAAGCCGCACGCTCGCGAAATAGAGAAAGGTTTCCCGCGGGAGGTTGGACTGGGGGCGGGGTGGGCGCGGCCTGGCTCATCGATTAAAAGTAGGGGGATTCGAGAGAAATAGGTTCTAAATCGGCTCGGTCAAGCCGTGAGTTCACGAATCTTTTCCATGAGCGCTTCGCGCGTGAATGGTTTAGGCAAAAATGCGAGGCGGCTTTCGCTCGAGGCTAGGCGCCGGAGCAAATCGCCCTCGTTGTATCCGCTCATGATGAGAATGGTGACATCGGGGCGCAGGATGCGCAGGGCGCTGAGAGTTTCCTCGCCGGAAAGCCCGGGCATGACGAGATCGAGGAGCACAAATTTATAGGCCGACGGATTTTCGCGAAAGATCGCGAGGCCGGAACGGCCATCCGGGGCCGTGCGGGGGGTGAGCCCGATGGAGGCCAGCATCTCCGAAGCGACTGCGCGCACCGGACCCTCGTCCTCAATCACCAGGGCCTGCCCCGTGAGCAGCTGGCCGGCGTTTTCGCCAAAGGGCGACTGCGAGCGCGCCGTCGGTGCCGCCCCGGCGACCGGTGGCAAGAGTAGTCGAAAAGTCGAGCCCACGCCGGGCTCACTGGTGACATGCAGCGCACCGTGATGGCTGCGCACGATGCCGAGCACTGCCGCGAGGCCCAGACCCCTCCCGGCAAACTTCGTGGTGTAAAAAGGATCGAAGATCTTGGCCAGGACCTCGGGCGCCATGCCGCAGCCGTGGTCGCGCACTTCGAGATAGACATAGTCACCCTCCGGCAGCCCTGCACCGGTCACGCAGGCGTTGAGCAGTGCTGCATCGGCGTAGATCGCACCGGTGGCCACGATGATCTCGCCCCCGCGGTCGCCGGTGGCATCGGCGGCGTTGAGCACGAGGTTCATCACGATCTGCCGCAGTTGGGTGGCGTCACCTAGAACGGCAGGCAGGGCGGCGGCGAGGTCGAGGCGGAGCGCGGCTTTTCGGGCGATCGAAACTTCGAGGAGCGGCGTGAGCCCCGCAGCGAGTGCGCCGAGGTCGAGGGGTTCGATTACGAAGCGGCCCTTGCCCGCGTAGGCGAGCATCTGGCGGCAAAGCTCGGCGGCGCGCAGGGAGGCAGTCTCGATGGCACGGAGTTGACCATCGACGGGGGAGTCGGCGGGTAACTGCAGGCGGGATAGACTGGCATTGCCGAGGATGCCCGTGAGGAGATTGTTGAAATCGTGCGCGATGCCGCCGGCGAGCAAGCCGAGGCTTTCGAGCTTCTGGCCTTCGAGTAGTTTTCGTTCGAGCGCGATGCGCTCCTGCTCGGCCTTTTTCTGGGCGGTGATGTCGATGGCGAGGCCCTCGAAGGCCTCGAGGCGGCCATCGGCGCGATAAAGACCGGCACCGCGGGAAAGCACCCACTTCTCGCCGCCGTTGGGCAGGCGCACGCGGTACTCGATCTCGAAGTCGCGATGGTCGTCGAGCGCCGTGGTCGTAGCGGTGCGGACGCGCTCGAGATCATCGGGATGGATGACATCCCGAAAATGGACCCGGCCCGAAATGAAATCCGCAGGCTGACGCCCGGTGAGTTCGTACGTGCCATCGCTGACGAATACCACCGTCAGCGCGTCGTCGTAGCGGCAGCGGTACGCCATGCCCGGCAGCGCGTGCAGCAGGGAGTCGAGTTCTCGCCGGCTCTCGGCCAATTCCGCGGTCCGTTCGGATACGACGTGCTCGACGATCTCCGTGCGGCGTCCGAGCGCATGCACCAGACCTCCGAGCAAAACCGTAATCGCCAGGACGCCAGCCACGCGCACCCAGGCCAGCGGAGTGTACTGCTCTTCGATCCAACCGGCACGCGGACGATAAATGACATGCCAGTCCCTGCCGCCCAGCGGGAGCGCCAACTCATGATACATGCCGGTTTTAAATCCGGCTTCACTGGGCACTGGGCGACGCGGGGCCTTATCGTCGACCGGGCGGTAATACAAGGTGCGCAAGGCCGGATCGGTCTCCGTGCCGTCGATAAAAAGCATATCGAGCACGGTTTCCGTGTAGGCCATGCGCGCTCGCTCCAGGAGGTCGTGGGTGCGAAACACCGTCTGCACAAAGCCAATAAACGTGTCGGGCTCGTTACTCTGCGTTGTGCGCGGCGGCCGCCAGACCGGGGAAATCAAGATGACGCCCAGTTGTTCAGGTGACTTTTCCTGCGCGAGACGAACTTGGCGTGACAGCGTGAGCTGGCGAGTCTCACGGGCCCGATCCAGATGCGGACGAGTGGGAGCCATCATGAGATCGTAGCCGACCGCGCGCTCATTACCCGCTAGGGGGTAAACGTAGGCGATCGGAAGATACGTCGGCCGGTCGGGAGCGCGTACAGCCTCACCCGCGGCGTTGAACTCGAACACTTCAAAATTCTGCCGTGAATACGCCCGGCGAAACCCCGCCTCGACCTCGGCCCGCCCCGCCGCGTCGACCAGTGGCACCCACTCGTAGCCCTGCGCTCCAGGCGTCCGCTCCTCGACGCGGCGCGCGGCGCGCATGAACTCGGTGCGGCTGATATTCGCGTTCAGCGAAAAGAGGGCATTGAGACCAAACAGCCCGTCTTCGTAGCGACCCAGCACCTCGCGCGTCAGCGTATGACGGATGGTCGCACGCCGGATGAACTCGGCCTCGGCCCGTTCGCGCTCGCGGAGTCGGCTATCGTGAAAAGAGAAGTACGCGAACACCACGCCCGCCACGCCCACCGCCAGCATGGCGGTGCGGCGGGTGAAAAGGGGCGGTTTGCGCGGGGCGGCGTCCATGAAGGCGGTGCTTCAATCATGGAGCGCCCCCGAGTGTGGGCAAATTAATCTGCAACGATTTGCGAAAGACCTCGATGACCCGCCGGCGCAGGCAAAATCGGGGTCCTCGAAATCGTTACAATTTGTAGGGTAGCGGGTGGCGGCCCGTGAGGACGGCTACGCGCTGCTTGACGCTCTCGATGGCGGCGGCTTCGCCGGGCGTGCCGATGGCGGCGAGCACGGTGTCGATGCAGCCGGCGACCTCGGCCATCTCGGCCTCGACGAAGCCGCGCGTGGTGATCGCGGGCGTGCCGAGACGGATGCCCGAAGCTTGGAAGGGCGAGCGGGTTTCGAAAGGCACCGTGTTCTTATTGCACGTGATGTGCGCGCGATCGAGGGTCTCCTGGGCGACTTTGGCGGTGAGCTCCGGGAACTTGGTGCGGAGATCGAGCAGGAAGAGGTGATTGTCCGTGCCGCCGGAGACGATCTTGTAGCCTTTGCCGGCGAAGGCAGCGGCGAAGGCGCGGCTGTTCTTCACGATCTGTTCGGCGTAGGTCTTGAACTCGGGCTTGAGGCACTCGCCGAAGCACACGGCCTTGGCCGCGATGACGTGCATAAGCGGGCCGCCCTGATTGCCGGGGAAGACGGCGGAGTCGAGGGCCTTGGCGTGCTGCGTGGAGCGGGCGACGATGAGGCCGCCGCGCGGACCGCGTAGGGTCTTGTGCGTGGTCGTGGTGACGAAATCGGCATGCGGCACCGGCGAGGGGTGGACGCCCGCGGCGACGAGGCCGGCGATGTGCGCGATATCGGCAAAGAGATAAGCGCCCACCGATTTGGCGATCTCACCCATGCGGGCGAAATCGATCACGCGGGAGTAGGCGCTCGCGCCGACGGTGATCATCTTGGGCTTCTCGCGCTGGGCGACCGCGGCCAGCTCGTCGTAGTCGATCAGGCCATTGTCCTCGCGGACGCCGTATTGAACAAATTGATACAGCTTGCCGGAGAAATTCGCGGGATTGCCGTGCGTGAGGTGACCGCCGTGGCTGAGGTTCATGCCCAGCAGCTTGTCGCCGGGGGAGAGGACGGCGGCGTAGACGGAGGCATTGGCCTGCGAACCGGAGTGGGGCTGGACGTTGGCGTACTCGGCCCCGAAGAGCTTCTTGGCGCGCTCGATGGCAAGCACCTCGACCTTGTCGACCTGCTCGCAACCGCCGTACCAGCGCTTGGAGGGATAGCCCTCGGCGTACTTGTTGGTGAGCACGCTACCCTGAGCCTCGAGGACGGCCGGGTAGGTGAAGTTCTCCGAGGCGATGAGCTCGATATGGCTCTGCTGGCGGCCGAGCTCGGCGGTGATGGCCGAGTAGATTTCGGGATCGAGGGTCGGGAGAGGCGTGGCGTTAAGCATGGTCGGATGGATGCAGCGTGAGCGTGAAAAAAGACACGCTCGCTCAACCCAGCACGGACGCAAAACCTTTTTCCGTCACCTTTTCAGCGGCGCGGCGGTATCTGCGTCTTAAGATATTCGAGCAAACTCGGGATGGCTTCGACCATCTCATCGCGCACCGACTCGTAGAGGCGGATCGGGCCGCCGTAGGGGTCGCCGATCTCCTTGTCGCCGCGCTGCGGCATGAACTCGCGGAAGAGGTGAATACGCTTCGGTGGCGGCTCGGCCTGCAGTTGAATCATCGCGCGGTGCGACTCAGTCATGCCCAGCACGAGGAAGGCCTCGTCGAGCATTTCCTGCGTAAGAGGGCGGCTGGTATGCTTCGCGATGTCTAATCCCACCTTTTTCAGGGCGATTACGGAGTTTTCCGACACGGTGTCGCCCGCCCGCGCAGCGACGCCGGCGGAGATGACTTTTAGCGAGCGGAGCGGCTCAGGCTGCGCCGCGAGGGCGTGCTGCAAGAGGGCCGCGGCCATCGGGCTGCGACAGATATTGGCCGTGCAAACGACGATGATGTTTCCGGGCGCGGGCATGGTCGAAGGCCGAAGGGACACGGTTTTGCCGGAAAGGCAAAGCCGGAGTGTGTCGGCGGAATAGTTGAGGAGCTGCGAGGAAGGACGACCCGAGGACCGAAGGGCGCACGGGCACCGAGCCTATACGCGTTTCAGCGCTTTGAGGGAGCGGTGGAGTTGCACGGCGCGTTGGAGGGCGGCGTCGATGAGCGGCGGAGCGGGTTTGGCCTTGGCGCTCTTTTCGGCGGTGATCTCTTCCAGGGGGTCGTCGGAGGCGGGCGAGGCGGACTCGGGTAAGGCGCCCTGGCGGTCCTTGGCGAGGCGGGCTTCGTCGTTGCGGGCTTTTTCGGGTGAGTCGTTGAGCAGCGATTCGATCACCGCCCCGGAGCCGAGGGCCTCATAGGCGCGGCGCTCATCGTCGGCGGGGATTTTGAGCGCGATGTCGAGCGGCAACTTGGCGGTCGAGCTGCCGATCACGACAATGCCCGGGGAGGGTAGGCGGGCAGAGAGGGATTCGAGGAGGGCCGCATCGGTCTCGGCGTTGATCAACAAAAGGATGGGCGTGCGCGGGGTGGCGTTGAACTTCAGCCAACCGTCGAGCGCCGTGGCGGCGTCGGCATCGCCGCGGGCATAGCGAACATCGAGGACGGTCGGCTTCTTCGCGGTCGATTGACCCGGGAGATCGGCAGGGATATTTTTTGCCCGCTGGTAAGCCAACCCTTCACCGAGGTCGCGGGTGAGCGGAGCGGCGTGGGCCGTCGTAAAGCCAGCCAGCGCAATAAGCGCGCTGGCCGCGGCGAGAGCGTGGAGACGGGTCGGGGAAAGATTCATCGGCGGTTGAGCTGGCGGGCGCCGATATCGCGGCGAAAATACTTTGAAGCACACTGGATGCCTTCGCAAGCGCGGTAGGCCTGGTCGGCGGCGGAGCGGAGCGACGGAGCGAGCGAAGTGACGCCGAGCACGCGACCGCCATTCGTCACGATCTGACCGGCGGCATTTTTTGCGGTGCCAGCGTGGTAGACGAAGGTTCCCGCGGGGAGATCGGCCGGGAAAGTAATCGGGTCGCCCTTGGGGTAAGCATCGGGATAGCCTTTGGCGGCGATGACGACGCACACCGCGTAGTCGGCTTTGACCACGAGTTGGGTGCCGGCGAGTTCGCCGCGAGCGGCGGCCCACAGGAGCCCGAGCAGATCGGTCGCGAGGCGCGGAAGCACGACCTGTGTTTCCGGGTCGCCAAAGCGAGTATTGTACTCGATCACGCTGGGGCCGTCGGGCGTGAGCATGATGCCGATAAAGAGCGTACCGCAAAACGCGATGCCTTCGTCGGCGATCGCATTGACCGAAGGGCGGACGATTTCGTTTTCGATGCGCGAGAGCAGATGCGGCGTGACGACCTCGGCGGGCGAGTAGGTGCCCATGCCGCCGGTGTTGGGGCCGGTGTCGCCGTCGCCGACGCGCTTGTGGTCCTGCGAGGTGGGCAAGATCACGTAGTCGCGGCCCGAGACCACGACGAGAATAGAGGTCTCCTCGCCGAAGAGGCAGTCCTCGATCAGCAGTTGCCGCCCGGCGGAGCCAAACTTGCCGCCGTCGAGCATGTCACGCACCGCCGCCTCGGCCTCGGCGAGCGATTGCGCGACGATCACGCCTTTGCCGGCGGCGAGGCCGTCGGCCTTGATGACGATGGGGATTTTGCGGGTCTGCAGATAGGCGAGCGCGGGAGCGACTTCGCTGAAAAATTCCGCGGGCGCCGTTGGGATACGATGCTTGAGCAGAATCTGTTTCGTGAAAATCTTCGAGGCTTCGAGCCGCGCGCCGTCGGCCTTGGGGCCGTAAACGGGAATGCCGGCTTCGATCAAACGATCCGCGAGCCCGAGCGATAGCGGGACCTCGGGGCCGACCACGACGAACTCGATGTTCTCGCGCTGCGCCAGCGCCACGAGCCCCGGCACGTCGTCCGCCGCCACCGCGACGCACGGCACATCGAGCGCGATGCCCGCATTACCGGGCGCGCAGATCACGCGGGGTCGGGCCGGCGAGGCGAGGAGCGTGCGCACGAGCGCATGCTCACGGCCACCGGAGCCGACGACGAGGAGGGAGCGGGGAAGCGCAGATGCCACAGGCCGAAACACTCAGAGCGACGCGTGCGTGGCAAGGCTGCGCTATGGCATTACAGCACCTGCAGCTTCTTCCGGTAGAAAGCGATGACCTCGTCCGGATCGTCGGTGAAGAGAATGTAGTCCGCCATCCACGCGGGGGCGCGCTTGGTCTTGATCATCGTGTTGACCTGCTTGCGCAGGTCAGCCCAGAACTTGGCGTTGAAGAACACGTAGGGGACGCGCGGGCGGATGCCGAGCTTCAGGTTGCAAAGCTCGATGCCGACCTCCTCGAGGGTGCCGACGCCACCGACGTTGAAGATGCAGAAGTCCGCCGCCTCGAACCATTTTTGGCGGAAGTGGCGCGACGACTCCTGGAAGGTATTGAAGAAATCGACGCCGAGCTCCGGTGGCTGGGCTTCGAGTTCGAGGAAGCAGGCGCCGGTGAGTGCGCCCTTGCTGCGCGCCTGTTCGGTGGCGAGTCGCATCACGCCGCCGCCGCCGCCGGTGAGGACGCCGAGATTGCCGCCGATGAAACTCGTGAGTTTTTCGACGAGAGAGGAAATGCGATCCGTATCGGCCTGCTCAAGACCCACCGCCGAGCCGTAGAAGGCAAGGATGGTGGCCTCTTGGAATTTGCGCGCCATCTCCTCGCGAACGAAGAATCCATGGTCTCGCTTGTAAACGTGGTGGTAGAGATCCTTGGTCGTCTCGTCGTACCAGTAGACCTGCAGGCCTACGCCGCTGAACATATCGAGGCGGGCGTGTGCGTTGCTGGAGAAGAAGTAGCCGTGCGTGCGCGAGGGCTTGCGGAAGATCAGGCGCTTCAGCTTCACGTCGCCCATGCGCGTGACGAGTTCGATGTTTTCCAACAAGTCGGGGAAGTAATCCGTGATGAGCGTGTCGGCGCCCTCGGGGGCGGCGTCGAGTGCTTGGATCAGCGTGCGACTGCCGACCGGGCAGGCTTCGCCTTCGAGGAATTTCTTGAGATCATCGTTGGCCTTCACGACGACCGCACGGTTTTCCATCGCGCCGCTCTGGCCGCGCACCGTGATCTTGGTCTTGGGCTTGGCCTCGGCGGTGTCGCGCGGAGGATTGTTGTCGAGGCACTGGTAGAGATTCGTGGCGGTGGAGAGCAGGCGGAGGCGCTTTTTGGAAAGTGCTTTCACCTCCGGATCATCGGCCTCGGGCGCGCGGTAAATTTCGACGGACACCACCGGATTCACCACGGGCTGCTCGCCGGTATTGTAGATTTCCAGCATGACGTTCGTGCCGAACGTCTTGATCGGGTCGAGGAGCACCGCGCTCGTGTGAATGCCGAAATTTCCCGGCCCCGGGTGCAGCACCACGAAGTGCTCGCGGAGGTACATCGAGCAACTCGTGAGCACGCCGGAATGGGGTGCGATGGTGAGCGGCGAGGCTTCGCGGCGGACCTGGACTTTGTCGAGGAAGGCCCGACCGGCCGTGCCGGAAACGACCCGCTCGAAGCTCATGCGCTGGAGCTTTTGATTGAGCGTGTAGACCACTTGGTGCGGCGTGAGGAAGACACTGCCGCGGCTATCGATGCTAATGGTGCTGGGCAGCTTAAGCTTGTTGGTCTTGATGGCGTCCCAGATCTCGACGCTATTGAGCTTAGCCGCGGCGGGCGCGTGAAAGAGCCGACCGACGGGCGAGCCGATGCGGAGCAGTTTTTTCCAATAGGGCGCGTTCGGGAAACTGGTGTCGTAGATGAAGGCGTCGACCTCCAGCTCGATGCGATTGCCCGCCACATGGGGTGGGACGGTCACCAGCATTTCGATACCGATGCGGGCCAGCGAGCTGCGCTCGGTGAAGCGCAGGGCGGCGACGTGCTTTTGGAGTTCTTCAAACTCCACCGGGTTGCGCGGCCAGAAGGCGAGGGTGAGAGTGACGGAGCGGTCGTCCTTGTTCTTTACCGTGAGGATTTGGCCGTCCTGGCTCGTCCAGAATTGATCGGGGTGCATTTGTAGAACAGGGGAAAATGAGGCATTCCGGCGGTCGATACAAGCGGGGAGTAATTGGTTGATTTCCGGAGGGGTGGTGGCATTTTGGACAACTTTTACGGCACAAAACACCCAGCGTCGTGACTTTGACGCCGTCCCTTAAACTCAACGCATGAAACTCAAAACCACCGTCACCCTTTCCTTGCTCGCGCTCGGCGTCGTTGCCGCCCGCGCCCAGGACAATACCAAGATCACTGTCCCGGGCATGGCCCCGGCACCGGCTGCCGCTCCCGCGGCCGCTGCGCCGGCTTTCTCCGACGCGCAAATCGTCGAGGAGTTCGGCTGGTTCATCGGCAAGCGCGTCGGCCTCTCCGAACTCGAGTTCACCCCGGCCGACCTCGCCGCCTTCCTCAAGGGCCTCAATTCCGCCGCGACCGGCAAGGACACGCCTTACGAACTCGAGAAGATCGGGCCGCTCATGGATGCGTTCATGCAGAAGAAGCAGGCCGCCTACTCCGCCAAGGCCAAGGCCAAGAGCCTGGAGGCCACCTCCGCCTATTTCGCCAAGCTGAAGGAGACGAACAAGAACGTCGTCGAGCTCCCCAGCGGCCTCCGCTACGAGATCATCAAGCCCGGCACCGGCCCGAATCCGAAGCCATCTGACACCGTCTCGGTGCACTACGTCGGCGTGCTCATCGATGGCACCGAATTCGACAGCTCCGTGGCCCGCGGCCAGCCCGCCGAATTCCCCCTCGAGGGCGTGATCCCCGGCTGGACCGAGGGTCTGCAAAAGATCAACAAGGGTGGTAAGATCAAACTCTACGTCCCCCCGCACCTCGCCTACGGCGACGACGCCCAGGGCAAGATCCCGCCCAGCTCCACGTTGATTTTCGACGTCGAACTCCTCGACATCAAGCCCGGCGCCGCCCCGGCCGCGCCCGCTGCGGCTCCGGCTGCTGGTAAGCCCTAACCGACTGCTCTCAGTCGTTCCTCTTCTAATCCCCGGCTCATCCGCCGGGGATTTTTTTTGGCGACGACGGGAGCGCGCCGGGTCGGTCAAGTTCGGGTCGAGCTTCTCGTTCAATAGTTCTTACAACGTCGCGCGCGCATCCCCGAGGAGCGCGTCGATCTCGGCGTCCTTAGTATCCCACGAGCACATGAAGCGATAGCCGTGCTCGCCGATAAATTTATAGAAGCGCCAGCCCCGTGCTTCGAGCGCCGTGACCATCGCGGGCGGTAGCTCGATGAAAATGCCGTTGGCTTCCACCGGCGCGACGAGCGTGCAGCCGAGGGCCCGCAGTCCGGCGGCGAGCTTGGCCGCCTGGCGATTGGCGTGGGCGGCGTGGCGCAGCCAGATGCCGTCGGTAAGAACCGCTTCCCACTGGGCGGAGGCAAAGCGCATCTTCGAAGCGAGCTGGCCCGATTGCTTCACCCGATACTCGAATTCGCGCCCGAGCTCGCGGTTGAAAAAGACCACGGCCTCCGTGGTGAGCAGGCCATTCTTCGTCCCGCCAAAGCTGAGCACGTCGATGCCGGCGCGCCACGTGAGATCGGCCGGGGAGTGGCCGCCCCGCGCTTTTAGCGCAGCCGTGGCATTGGCAAAACGCGCGCCGTCCATGTGAACGGCGAGGCCGTGAGCATGGGCCCACGTGGATAGGGTGCGCAGTTCTTCGCAGGAATAAACGGTGCCGAGTTCGGTGGACTGAGTCAGAGAGAGCGCGCGGATTTTTGGGAAATGTACGCCGTGCCCGCGATGCAGTTGGGGTTCGAGGTCAGCGACGCGGAGCTTGGCATCGGGGGAGTTGATCGAGAGTAGCTTGCTTCCGCCTGTGAAAAACTCCGGGGCCGAGCATTCGTCGGTTTCGATGTGGGCCATCGCGTGACAAAGCACACCGTGGTGGCGCTGGCAGAGGGCGGAGAGCGCCAGCGCATTGGCGGCGGTGCCGTTGAAGACGAAAAAGACGTCGCACGCGGTTTCGAAGATCTCGGCAAACCGGGCTTTCGCCCGCGCCGTGGATACGTCATCGCCATAGCTGGGCACGCGGCCGGCATTGACGGCGGTGAGGGCTGCGAGGGCCTCGGGGCAGACGCCCGCGGTGTTGTCGCTGGCGAAGGCGTAGTTGGGGCGAGGGCCTGTCATGGGCATTTTGGTGTTTGGCTTGCGCGCGGGAGCGCGTTTTGTGACAGCGCACGCGATGAACGCAGCGGACGTCAATCTCTACCTCGTCGGTTTCATGGGCACGGGCAAAAGCACCGTGGGCCGCTCCGTCGCGCAGAAACTCGGTTTCCACATGGTCGACAGCGACCACGAGATCGAGCGCCTGAAGGGCAAGGGCATCCCGGAAATCTTCGCGGAGGACGGCGAGCCGGCCTTTCGGGCGATGGAGCGGGCCTTCATCGAAACCGGCCACACCGGCGAGCGCACGGTCGTCTCCTGCGGCGGCGGCCTCGTGGTGCAACCCGGCATGCTGGACCTATTGCGGAGCAAAGGTGTGGTGGTGTGCCTGCACGCCTCGGTGGAAACAATTCTCGCTCGCACCCAGCGCCAGCAAAACCGCCCGCTCCTCGTCTCGCAAAACCCCGAGGAGCGCATCCGCACGCTCTTCGCGGCGCGCGAGCCGATCTACAAACGCTCGGGCACGGTGATCCTCACCGATTCACGTCCGCTGTCCGATATCACGGGACATGTCATTCGGGCGTGGCGGCGCGACGCCGCCGATTTTGTGCGGGCGCAGGCCCGGCGCTAATGGACCCGCGACAGGACGAGTTGCGGGCGCGGCTGGGGGCGCTCGGTTTCGACGACGTGCGGTTTGCCACGCTGACGAGCGGCCACGACGACGGCCTGCGCGCGTGGCTCGACGCCGGCATGCAGGGCGAGATGGGCTGGATGGAGCGCACCGCCGACAAGCGCATCGACCCCCAACTCGTGCTCCCCGGCGCCCGCTCGATCATCATGCTCGGCGTGAGTTACGCCTTCGCGGAGAAAGGCGAGACGGAGGCGGGCCAAGAAAATGACGGGGCGGAGCCGAAGAAGGGTGAGGCCAAGTCGTTCCGCCCGGCTTGGGCCCGCTACGCGCTGCACGAGGACTATCACGACACCATGAAGCCGGGGCTCGTCGCCGCAGGGCAAACGCTTCAGGAATTATATGGGGTAGGGGAGCGGGACTACCGCTACTACGTCGACACCGGCCCGGTGCTGGAGCGCGGCTGGGCGGCGCGCGCCGGGCTCGGCTTCGTCGGCAAAAACGCGATGCTCATTTCGCGCCGCCACGGCAACTGGCTCTTTCTCGCGGCGATCCTGACAACCCTCGAGTTTGAGCCCGACGCGCCCATTCGCAAGAAGGTCGAAAACCTCGACAACCAGCGCGCGGGTGAGGTGGGTCTGCTCTGCGGCAAATGCACCCGCTGCCTCGACGCCTGCCCGACCGACGCCTTTGCCCGCCCCGGCGTGGTCGATGCCCGCCGCTGCGTTTCGTACCAAACCATCGAGAACAAAGGCATCATCCCCCGCGAGCTGCGGCCCGGGATCGGCCATCGTATCTACGGTTGTGATACATGCCTCGAAGTTTGCCCGTGGAATCGCTTCGCGCAGGAGGGCCGCAAGCTCCTGCTCGCCGCGCGCGGCGAGATCGCCGATCTGCCGCTCCGGGAGATTTTGGAATTAACCCCGGTGCGCTTCGCCGAGGTCTTTCGCCGCACGGCGATCAAGCGCGTGAAGCTTGGCGGCATCGTGCGCAACGCGTGCATCGTGGCCGGCAACTCTGGCGATACTTCACTGCTGCCGGTGTTGGTGAGGCTCGCGAACGCGCACGAGCTGCCCCTGGTGCGAGCTCATGCCGTCTGGGCCGTCTATCGGCTCGGGGGCGGTAACCAACTTTCGGATGCCCGTATGCGGGAAACGGATACGAAGGTGCTGGCGGAGTATGAAGCGGAGGGTTCGTGATCGAGGTGGACGGCGATCTCGGAGCACCGTCGGGAAGCGGATGCGAAAGTCGCGGCGGCAGTCGAGGCCGCTGAAGACGGCGCCCGGAGGTCGCCGTCCACCTCGGGGAATCGTTGGTTAGCCCTTAAAAATTTCCGTCATGCGCGCCACGAATGCCGGCGGCGGTCGCGTGGGGCGGCCATTGAGATCGCAAAAAGCGTGGGCACTGGACCCGGTGGCGAGCAGTTCCTCGCCGCGAAAGACTTCGTACTCAATGCGGATGCGGAGCAGGGGCTGCTCCTTGATGGTCGCAATGATCGTGAGGGTGTCGTCGTAGACGGCGGGACGGCGGTACTTGGCCGAGACCTCCAGTACGGGGATGCGAAAGCCGTCGGCTTCCAACTGCTTATAGGGAAAGCCCTGCTCGCGGAGGAGTTGCGTGCGGGCGACTTCGAACCACGGGAGATAATTCGCGTGGTACACGATGCCCATCATATCGGTCTCGGCGTAGCGCACCGTGACCTGCGCGCGCGCGGAGATCATACTTCGGAGTCGGCGGTGGCGGGGCTAAAGAGCGCCTCGGCCGATTCTTTCCAGCAATTGCGGGTGGCCCATTCCCGGCCGGCGGTGCCGAGCTTTTTGCGCAGGGGCGCATCGTGGATGAGCTTTTCGAACGCCGCGGCGAGCTGGCCCGGGCGATGGGGCGGCACGAGCAAGCCGGTGACACCATCCATGACCGCCTCGGAGACCCCGCCCACGTCGTGCGCCACGACGGGCAGGCCGTGCGCGGCGGCTTCCAAGTACACGAGGCCAAAGCCCTCGACGCTGTGATCGAGGTTGACGCTCGTCATCGCAAAGATGTCGGCGCGGTCGTAGAGGTCGGAGAGTTCTTCGTCAGGGATGTTGCCAAAGAAACGGACGGTGAGATCGGGTTTCTCGGCCGCTGCGGCGCGCAGGTGGGCCTCGTAGTTGCCTTTGTTCTGGGTGCCGACGATCCAGTACTCCAACTGGGAGCGAACATCCGGGGCGAGCGCTTGGAGGGCCTGCAAGGTGAGCAACTGGCCCTTGCGCGGGTGCAGGCGGCCGACGGTGAGGACGACCGTTTTCTTCTTCGGTGCTTCCGGTCGCGGGGGGACGACCGCAAAATCCGAGCGCAAGGCGCCGGGCGTGAGAAAGATCTTATCGGCGGCGCCGGGGAAGTGAGAGAGGAGCAGTTCCTGGGTGTAATTGGTCAGTGTGCTGACCCGCGTCGCATGCTTGATCAATTGCCCGGCTAACCAGCGGCGAACGGGGCTGCGCGTGAACTTAAGAATCTCCGAGCCGTGAAAGGTCAGCACCAGCCGGCGAGGGCGAAAGGCATGAAAGAACTGCAGCAGCATCATCGTCATCATCGGCCCCGGCTCGGGCAGATAGACCGTGGCGTGGCGGAGATCGCGGCGGTGGCGGATCAATTCCCGCGCTAGCTGTACTTGACACCAAATATCATGTGTACCCTTGAGCGGCAGGCGGCGGAGGCGGAACGGCCAGTCGGTCCGCTCGACGGCCGGTGAGGCGGATTGCGCCCAGACTTCGATATTGTAGCCGAGGCTGGCACTGGCCCGGGCGATCTCCTCCGTAAAAGTCGCAATGCCACCCCGCACTGGGTAAAACTCGTGCGTGATCAGAAAGACGGGCCGGGCGGTGGCAGCGGAGAGATCGGACATGTACGGTTAAGAGGACAATCGAACGCGCGTTTTCAGCACGTGACTATGACGGCGAATGAGTTAGGGTAGTGACGGCAAGGTTGCAAGCGCCGCTGTTCGACGGGGCGGCCCGGACCAAAGTTCCTCGAAACACGGAACTTGGCGGTTTAATCGGCGTCCATCCGCCGCGCGTTGCTGTGCCCAAGAAATGGGTTTACTTTACCTAGTCCCGTAACATACAAGACACGAATAATGCCAGACGCAGTCTCATCCAACCTGGGCACCAACAAACCGTTTTCGCCGGCTCCCAAGCCTTTCGCCCCTGAGGACGAGACCGCCCTGCGTGAAGCGTTGAAGCGGTGCTCCCCCTCCGCCTTCGAGTCGGCCGTCCAATTTCGTAAGACTGGTAATCCTGAGCATGTTCCGGCAGTGGTGATCGGTGTGATCGAGCGCTTCGTTGAGCCTGATCTCCGCATCAAATTGAAGGACGCGGACGACGATCTGCGCCTGATCGACGACCTCGGCATCGATTCCCTGACCATGATGGAAATCGTCATCCTCGTGGAGGATGTCCTCCAGATGACCATCAATAACGACGAACTGCGTAACCTCCGCACCGTCGGCGATGTTAAGACCTTCATCGATTGTAAGATTCGGGGCCTGCCGCTCCCGAAGCCGACTAAATTCATCCCGATCGAGCACATCGGTGCGGTGATGCCCATTCAGCCTCCGTTTCTGTTCCTGAATGAGGCTTCGGTCAGCTCCACGGCGGCTAACGGTAAGTACAAGATTTCGGGTCAGGAATTCTTCCTACAGGGCCACTTTAAGGACAATCCCGTGATGCCCGCCTCGATCATGCTCGAGGCCTTGGGGCAGCTCGCGGTCCTTTACCTCCTCGAGGGTGCTCCCACGGAGCCGGGTAAGGTCGTGAGCCCGCAGACCATTTTCTTCACTGGGTGTGAGGGCGTTCGAGCCCACCGCATCTGCCGCCCCGGTGATATTCTCACCCTTTCGATCAAGCCGAAGCGCATGAAGATGCCGCTGGCCACGTTTGAGGGCTCCATCCGGGTCGGTTCGGAAAAGGCCGTCATTGTCGAGGAAGTCACGCTCACCTTCGGCATCGTCGATGCCGTGGATGCTCCCGTGCCGATTAATCCGATCACCTCCCCGAGCAGCCCCGTGGTCGCCGAGACCCCGGCGGCCGCTGTCACGCCGCCTCTGCGCGTGGCGATTAATGCCTAAGGGTGGTTTCCGCTCGCTGGCTTCGATCGACATAAAAATTCACGGCGATCCTGCGGGGTCGCCTTGTTTGTTTTTGGGGTAGGGTGTCCTCCCGCGTTGACCGGGCCGCGCGAACCACCTTTGCTTCGCCTCCCGGTTGGCGCACCTCCGTTTGGCGGGCGTGTCCAACTGGCGCTCTCAAAACCTCGCATGCCCAGAGTTTTCATTACCGGACTAGGCTTTGTCACCAGCATCGGCAACGATGCGGCTACCGTTACGCGTAACCTCCGGGAGCTGCGCCACGGTTTCGAGGTCTACCCGCCGTTTCAGAAGCCCGAGATCCCGGTCAAAGTGATCGGCACGATCAAGGGTTTCACCACCGACTCCACCGACCAGGAGGACTGGACCTTTCCCTCCGCTTACAAGATCAAGCGCGAGCTCCTGCGCACGATGGCGCCGAATGGTCTTTTCGCCCACTGCTCGATGATTCAGGCCGTGGCCGACGCGAAGCTCACCGAGGCGGAGGTGTCGAATCCCGAGACTGGTCTTTACGCCGCGTCCGCCGGGTCGCCCTATCTCCTGCATTATCACAACGACCGGCTCAATAAGCTCGGTGTGATGCGGTGCTCGCCGCTCGGCATCGTGGCCTCGATCGCCGGTACGCTCAATTTCAACCTCATCGCGGCTTTCAAGATTCAGGGCAGTTCCTGTGGGTTCTCCTCGGCGTGCGCTTCCTCCGCCCACGCGCTCGGCTTCGCCCTCGATGACCTCAAGCTCGGCCGCCAAAAGCGCATGTTCGTCGTCGGGGCGGAGGACGGCAACGTGGACGCGATTTTGCCCTTTGCTGGCATGCGAACGCTTTCGCTCCAGACCGATCCAAATATTTCCTCCCGCCCCTTCGATGCGGCCCGCGATGGCTTCGTCGGCACCGGTGGAGGTGTGTCGCTCGTGCTCGAAACGGAAGACGAAGTGATCCGCCGCGGCGTGAAGCCGTACGCCGAGGTCCTCGGCTGGGGCCAGGCCTCCGACGGCTGGAACGTCGCGATCTCCCACCCCGAAGGCAGCGGCTCCGCTGCGGCGATGACGCTTGCGCTCAAGGCGAGCGGGATCACGCCGGCGGACGTCGACTACGTCAACGCGCACGCGACCTCCACGCAGATCGGCGACGTCTCCGAGGCCCGCGCCCTCAAATCGGTTTTCAAAAACTCTACCACGCCTCCGGCGGTGAGCAGCACCAAGGCCCTGACCGGCCACGGTCTTTCCCTCGCTGGCGCGATGGAGAGCGCGTTCTGCGCGCTCGCGCTCCGCGATGGCTTTATCCCCGGCAACGCCCACCTCACAAAGGTCGATCCCGAATGCGAAGGCCTCAACCTGCCGCGCACGACTGAAAATAAACAGGCCAACATTGTCGTTAAGAACAGCAGCGGCTTCGGCGGCGCGAATGTCGCCCTCGTCTTTAAGCGAGTAGCCTAACCCCGTGGCCGCCTCCCGCGTCTCCGATCTTCACCGCACGGCGTTTATCACCGGTGCGAGCACTGGCTTGGGCAAAGCCTTTGCCGAGATGCTGCTCGCCGATGGGGTGCGCGTGTGGGGCACGGCACGCGACGCCGCCCGCCTCGAGCCGCTCGTTTCGCGCTATCCCGCTCTCTTCACCCCCGTGGTGCTCGACTTGCGCGATGGAGCGCGAGCCGAGGCGATCTTCCGCGATGCCGATCGCGGCGCCGGTGGTTTTGGGATCGTGATTAATAACGCGGGCTATGGCGCCTTCGGCGAATTCACCGCGACCGATTTTACGGTGTGGGCGGATCAGCTTCAGGTGATGCTCGTCAATACCGCGCGCCTCACGCACGCCGCGCTCGGCGGCATGCTCGCGCGCGGCCGCGGGACGCTCGTCAATATCTCGTCGCTCGCGGCCGAATTTCCCCTCCCTTTTCAGGCGGCATACAATATGGCCAAGTCCGGCCTCTCCGCGCTTAATGAAAGCCTCATGATGGAGGTTTCGGGCACGCCGGTTGTCATTCTGGACGTGCGACCGGGCGACTATCGCACCGACTTCGAAGGCTCTGTCCTTCGGCCCAAGTCGGTGACGGGGCCGACCCCGCGCATGACCCGAGCATGGACAGCATTCTCCGCGATGATGGAATCAGGCCCGTCGCCCACGCACGCCGCGGCGGCTCTCCGCCGCGCCCTGTTGCGCAACCGCACCGGCACGGTTCGCGTGGGCCGTTTCTTCCAAGCGGTGATCGCGCCCTTTCTTGCGCGCTTCGGTTCGCTGGCGCTGAAGCGCCGGATCCAAGCGTCGTACTTCAACGTCACCTGACCCGAATGTCCAAGGTTCGCATCCTCGTCCTCACATCCAGCACCGGCGGCGGTCACGACGCGCGCGCCGAGGCGTTTGCGGAGTGGTGCTTCCAACTTTACCGGCACGACGTCGATGTGCGCATCGAGCAGATGCTCGAGAAATCCTCGGTCGTGAATCGCACTGGCGTAAATCTCTACAACAGCATCCAGCGTCTCGCGCCTTGGGTCCACAAGGTCTTCTACGCCGTCATCGAGGTGCTGAGCTGGCTCAATCGCCGCGACGTCACCTTTGGCGCAGCCTACTACCTCAAGGTGCTGCACGAGTACAAACCGCACCTCGTCTTCAGTGTCCACGACTGCCTGAACCGTGGCTATTTCCAACTCGCCCGCCAGGAACTCGGGGCCGAGAATGTGCGCTGCGCGACCTACTGCGGGGAATTTTCCGGCGGCTGGGGCTATTCCCGCAACTGGATCGAGCCCACCGTCGACCGTTATTTCTCCCGCACCCCGACCGCCGCCGACTACGCGATCAAGTGCGGCGTCACCCCGGCCAAGTCCCGCGTGCGCGGTTACCTCATGCGCCCACGCGCGCATCTCGAAGTGCTGAGCCCGGTGGATCGCCGCGTGTTCTTGTCGAAGCGACTCGGCCTGAGCGCGGATAAATTCACGGTGTTTCTCGCCACGGGCGGCAACGGCGCGAACAACCATTTCGACCTCTTGCCTGCCCTCGTGAAATATGCCGACCGCGTGCAAGCCATCGTGATCTGTGGGAAAAACAAAGAGACCTACAACGACTTGATCCATTGGCGCGCGCTGCACCCCGAGTTCGAATGCCACGTCGAGGGCTACTCCGAGATCGTGCATCTCTACATGCAGGTGAGCGAAGCGATCGTGACGCGTGGCGGCACGACGACCTGCGCGAAGGCCCTGCACTTCAGGTGCCCGATCATCTTCAACGCCTTCGGCGGTATCATGCCGCAGGAAGAGCTGACGTGGAAATTTTTCCGCAACGGTGGCGCGTCCGAAAAAATCGAGGACGCCTCGGACTTCGCCCGCCTCATCGATCGCTGGATGGAGACGCCCGCGACCTACACCCGCCAGCGCGAGAATTTCCTCAAGCTCCGCTACGAAGAGGATCCGACCATTCTCATCGAGGAACTCGTCGACCTCGGCAATGAAGTCGCCGGCGCCAAGCTGAAGCGCCTCCCATTTCCCCCGCCGAATACCAATGGCCACGGAAACGGCAACGGCCACAGCAACGGGAACGGCGCAAAGCCCTCCGTGGTGTAATCGTAGATGCTTTGCACTCCCCGCGCGTGAGGTGGTGAATATCTTTGCCGCAATCCGCTTGGCCCGGGTGCTTCGCCTTCTCTAATTTCCTGCCATCTTGTCGACTGAAGCGCCCGCCATCGCCTATCTCTTTACGACGTTCCCGAAATCCACGGAGACGTTTTTGCAGCGTGAGATCATCGCGATGCGCGCCCACGGGGTTAACTTGCGGCTCTATTCGCTCTGGGGTGGTGGTGGCAGTTTTCGCGGCATCCCCGTCACGCGATTCAGCATGTGGCGGCTGCTCACGCTGCCGTGGATGATTCCGTACGAGGCATCGCGTCGGCCCGAGGTGCTCAAGCAACTCCTGCGCGGACTCTTTCATCGCCGCGCGCCGTCCTGGCTCAATTTTTGGGAAAACATGCTGGGTGCCGGGTTCGCCTGCATCTTCGCGGGATCGTTTCGCAAAAATCCCCCGGCGCTGATTCACGCCGCGTGGGGTGGGGCGCCGGCGACTGCCGCGTGGCTCCTCTGGCGGCTCGACGGTCATCGCTTCAGTGCGGCGGCGCACGCGTACGATATTTACGAACACGGCGGCGATTGGTGGCTCAATGAGAAGCTCGAGCACGCGCTCTTCATCCACACGTCCACCGAGATGGGACGTCGCGCGCTGATGGCTCGCGGGCTCGACGGGAAAAAGATCTTCTGCATTCGCCGCGGCCTGGATCGACTGCCGACCTTCAAGCCCCTGCGCGCCTCGCGCACGCCGCTGCGGCTCGTGTGTGTCGCGCGTCTCGTCGAAAAGAAGGGCCTCGATCACCAGTTGCGCATTTACGCGGCCCTGCGCGCGGCGGGTGTGGCCTTTGAGGCTCGTATCGTGGGCGAGGGCCCGCTGCTGCAGGAGTTGGAGAAACTCGCCGGCCACCTCGGCGTCGCGGCCCAGGTGACTTTCACCGGCCACCTGCCGCAGCACGAGGTTTGGAACCAACTCGATTGGGCCGATGTGCTGCTCCACACCGGGGTGATCGCCCCGAGCGGCGACCGCGACGGCTTGCCGAATGTAATTCCCGAGGCGATGTCAGTCGGTGTGATGGTCATGACCTCGCCCGCGGCGGCCACGACGGAGGCGGTGACTCCCGGGGTGTCCGGCATCGTGGCCGAGGTGGATGCGCCGGAAGAGTGGGTGAGCGGTCTCAAGCGGCTCTCGACCGACGATGCCCTGGCCGAGAAACTTCGGCTCGCGGCGCGAGACTGGGTGGAGGATAACTTCAATGCCCACCGCAACGCCGAGCGCGTGCTCACGCAATTTCGGCGGGCGATTGCCCCATGATTTTTTTCGACGTCACCAAGGCTGGCGGTGCCGGCCACCGCTCCGGCCTGATGCGGGTGAGCGCGCGTCTCGCCGACGGGCTTCGCGGGATGACGACCGAGGTGCGCTGGGGGACGTGGAAAAACGCCGAGGCCAAAGCCGAGGATTGGTTTTTCACCGGCGAGCTATTTTCAGAAGACGAGCGGCCGGGATTAACGGCGTTTTTGGCAAACCCGCCATGTCGCACCGCGGCGATCTTTCACGATGCCATCCCCCTGAAATTTCCGCACACCACTTGGCCGCAGAGTGTGGCGCGTCATCCGGGTTACATGAAACTCCTCGCGCGCTTCACGCGCGTCTGGGCGGTCTCGGAAGCGAGTCGCGATGAACTGCTGGGCTTCTGGCGCTGGCAAGGCGTGACGAAGGTCCCGCCGGTGGAGGTGCTGGCGCTGGGCGCTGATTTTACGGGTGCCCCGCGCATCACGAAACGCGCGAGCGCAGCGACCTCCAGCCTGCTTTGCGTGGGGATCGTCGAGCCGCGAAAGAACCAGATGTTTGCCCTCGATGTCTGTGAAGACCTCTGGGCGGAGGGGCTGACCTTTGACTTTCACATCGTGGGCCGGGTGAACCCGCATTTTGGCAAGCCGATCGTGGCGCGCATCAAGTCGCTGCAACGCCGGTTCCCGGGCCTGAAATTCCACGAAGCCCCGGGCGACGCCGCAGTCGTCGCGCTCTATGCCGCGGCGCGCGCCACCGTTTTTCCCACGACGGCCGAAGGTTGTGGCCTGCCGCTCCTCGAATCGCTTTGGATGGGCGTGCCCTGCGTGTGCAGCGATCTCCCCGTGCTGCGCGAAAACACTTCGGGCGGGGGCTGCCTGCCAGTCGCGCTCAACGACCGCGCCGCGTGGAAAGCCACGCTCCGCCGCGTGCTCACGGAAAACTCGATGCACGCCATTCTGACGTCCGAGGCCACCACGCGGGCGCTACCGACCTGGGCAGCCACCGCGCAAACGGTGCGACAGGCCTTGGCGGTCGGCGGCACGAATCCGCCGTGGTAGGGTAGGGCGGGTTATCCTTAACCCGCCTCCTCAGTCGTTACGAAAGTCTAGAGCGGCGCGTTAAGGATAACGCGCCCTCCCATAAAACTTCTGAAGGACGGGCGCCCGGCGTCTGCGCTCAGAGCTTCTTCACCGCATACGCCATCGCGTCGTGGATTTTTTCGAGCTGTTCTTCCGTGTGCATCGCGGAGATCGCGGTGCGGATGAGATCCTTGCCGGCCGGGACCGCGGGGGCGATCGACATGACGGTGAAGACGCCTTTGTCTAGCAGGGCCTTCCAGAAAGGGTACACGCGCTCCTTCGAGCCGAGGACGATCGGCACCGCGGGGGTCTCGCTCTCCCACGTGTCGAGGCCGAGGGACTTGAGCATGGCGCGATATTTCTTGGTGTTGGACCACAGGCGCTCGAGATGCTGTGGCTCGCTCTGCATCAATTCGAGCGAGGCCTGCGCGCACGCGGCCTGACTCGGACTGATGGCGGCGGAGAAAACGGTCTGCTTGGAATTGGTGCGGAGATATTCGATGACCTCGCGGGAGGCCGCGACGAAGCCGCCGGTGCTCGCGAGCGATTTCGACATGCTGCCGCAGATGACGTCGACCTTGTCGTTCAGCCCGAAGTGATCGACCGTGCCGCGACCCTGCCGGCCTAGGACACCGAAGCCGTGGGCATCGTCGAGGACGGTGAAGCAGCCGTGCGAGTCGGCGATGTCGGCGATCTCTGGCAGGCGCGCGATGTGACCCTCCATCGAGTACACACCCTCGAGCACGAGCATCTTGGCCGCGTCAGAATTGGTGGCCGCGATGACTTCGCGCAGGTCATCGGGATTGTTGTGCGAGAAACGTTCCACCGTGGCCATCGAGAGACGGATGCCGTCCCACAGGCAGGAGTGGATGTTTTTGTCGGCGAGGATGACGTCACCCTTTTGGGCAAATGACGCGACGCTCGACAGGCAGGAAATATAACCGGCGACACTGATGTGGCAGGCCTCGCGGTTCAAGAAAGCGGCCAGGCGCTCCTCGAGCTCGATGTGGAAAGTGCGCGAGCCATTGGAGATGCGGGCACCGGTCGTGCTCGTGCCCCATTTCAGCAGGGCGGCGCGCCCGGCCTCGATGACCTTGGGGTGAAACGAGAGCCCGAGGTAATCATTGCTCGAAAGCATGACCATGTCGTGCCCGTTGAGCTTCACCGAGGTGCCCTTTTGGGCCTCCATGGCGTGATAAAAAGGCGCGTATTTGAGACGCATTTTTGTCGCGTAATCGTCGCGACAGCGCGCCAGCAGACCCTTTTTGTTTTTGCCGAAGAATGGTAACGCCATGTGGGTTGGGAAGGTTGGGTCCGCCCCGTGGGATTGGCAAACGGAAAGGCGGTTTCCGTGCCCGATGCGGTAGTGCGGGCGATTTGCGACGGCTCCGATTCTCAGTACCGACGTGGCAGCCCACGCATCCACGTCGTCAGCTCCTGCGCGTACGCGCGCCATGTGCGGAATTTCCGCGCCCGTGCGGCGGTAGCCAACGCGGAGACTTCCGCCGGCTGCGTGAGCAGCCGACGCATGGCACCGGCGAGACTAGCCGCATCGACCGAATCGAGCGCGATGCACCCGCCGCCGCGCGCCGATTCGCCGAGCGCGCCGCGCCCTGAGCAGATGCAGGGTTTGCCGTGAGAGAGGCTTTCGATGACCGGCAGCCCGAAGCCCTCGATCAGCGAGGGATAAATCGTAAAAGCGCACTCGGCGTAAGCCGCCTCGAGTGCGGCATCGGTGGCAGGCCCCTCGTAGCGCAAGGCGCGGCCTTTGGCCTGTAGCGATTGCACCCGCTCCAGCGCCGTGCGGCCCGTCTGCGGATGCGCGAGCCCGATGAGGTGGAGCTGAAATTTTTCGCCCTCGGCCCACAGCTCTTCGCAGGCGTCGAGCAGCGCGACATGATTCTTCCGGCCTTCGAGACTTCCCACGCTGAGAATGATCGGAAGCGAGCCGCCCTCGGCGGTCGAGGTTGCGGGCGCGCTGGGGGCGACATCCAGCCCGAGCGGTATCGCCTGAATCGGCGGGGCGTTCGTAACGCCCAGCCATCGCCAGTAGTCGCGCAATGCATCACGCGAATCCTCCGACACTGCGGCGATCCCGTCGAAGACCAACAGTTCGCGCAGGTACCCCGGAAACCGCGCCACCGTTTTGGTCGGAGTCAGATCGGGAAATTTCAGCGCAATCGCATCGTGAAACAACGCCACGCGCGGACCATTCGCCGCCGCAAATAACTCCGGCAGTGCCGCCGCCACGCCCGGGGAAAATACCTCGGGCACGACGAGCCCGGAGGATGGCGGCAGATGTGCTTTGGTGGGCGTCGCGCCCGCTCCGAATTTTTTGCGCACGAAGCCGCGCACCTTCGCGCTCAGCGGCCAGGCCGCGCCGCGTTTACCGGCCGCTTCCGTGGCGGTGAGGTTAGCCAATTCCCACGTCTCCAGCGTGCGCCAAGTCTGCTGGTGCGGATCGTGGGTGATGGAGACCGCCGCGTCGCCCAGGGCCGTGCGCAGGGAGCGGGTCACGCGCTGAATGCCGGTGCGAGCGCGGGTGTGGCTGGTGTGCGTGAGGTCGAGGAGAAGCGGGGCGGGCATGGCGGCGCTTAGGGTTGTGGCAGCGTCACGCGCAGATTATAAAGCGCAAACGCCAGCGCGCGCGCATCGGCATTCGGGCCTTCGCGCACGGGCGGCTGCTCGCTGGTAAACTCGATGGTGGCGCGCCCTTGCTCGATCTTCAGCGGTACCGTGAAATGCGTGAGCGTCGGGCTGGTTGGACCGCGCCAGACTTCGGTGCCGTTTTGCCGGACGACGACTGTGCGCTGGTCGAGGGAGCGAAGGGAAAAATCCAGTTGCACCGGTGCGGTCGCACGCGGCCAGGCTTCGAGGGTGAGCACGCCCTTGCCGCCGCACCACGCCCACTGGCGATCCCCTTTTACTTCACGCCCGTACCAGCCCTCGCCGACGCGGGCGATGCAGGCGGTCCCCGAGGCATTGAACGGGCCGAGCGCCGCGAGCTCGCGCGAGTCGTGCGGCACATCGCGCAGGGCGACGAAGCCGGCGAACACGGTAAGATTGCCGGCGAGCAGCCAAGCCAGCGCCGCGCGCGTGCGGTGCGCGAGGACATTAAACGCGAGGGTGAGCGGGAGCAGCACGCGCATGGCTGCACCGGGAAAATCTTCCCACACCGCCGTGCCGAGGAAGAGCATTATCACGGTGTACGCGATGCCGATGCGCCACCAGCGGTCATTGAGTTGCCAGCGCGTGGCGAAGAAAAACGCCTGCGCGGTAAGGCCCAGCGTCGCGAGCAGGGTGGTCCACGCGAGGATGTGATCGCCGACGGTCCAAATCGCCGCGACGGACTGGCCCCATTTCTCCGCGAGCCCCGAGCCCGGCAGCATGAAATTGGCCCAACCGGCATCGGCGGGGCCGGTGCGCCAGCGGATGTAGCCCAGCCACAGCGCGAGCGGAGCGGCGACCACGCCCGCGCGTAGGACATTGCGAAACGAGATCCAAGGCCGCTCGGCCAACCCCGCGAAGGCCAGCAGCGAGGTCTCGCGCGCCAGCGCTGCGGCGGCGAGGAGGACTGAGGCGGTCTTTGGGCGAGCGCGCTCCGCGGCGAGCAGCGCCCCGGCGATGATGGTGAGTGCGATGAGATCGGTCAGCGCAAGGCGCACGCTGGCGATGGCACCGGCGGAAAAGAGCACGCCGGCCCACGCGAGCCACCCGCGAAAATCAGCCACCGCGAGCAACCGCCATAAGA
This sequence comes from Opitutaceae bacterium, assembly GCA_965227745.1. Lineage (GTDB taxonomy): Bacteria > Verrucomicrobiota > Verrucomicrobiia > Opitutales > Opitutaceae > GAS368. Next base: position 6,477,414 of record OZ245769.1, read on the forward strand.
GCCACGCGAGGGTGAACCACGCGATGAGATTAAGCAGGGGATAGGTGTGAATGATCCAGCCGGGGCGACCGAGGCCGAGCGTCCACGCGAGGGTGGGCGGGAGGATGCGCCGCGCGCGATAGGAGAAATTATCCATCGCTTTCGGGAACTCCGGATTGCGCAGGCTGGGGTCGAGCGCGAGCTGGGCGTAGTACAGGCCGTCGTAGCCGCCGGTGTCGCGATGCACGTAGACGGGCAGTTCGTGAAACGTGGAGGTCTTCATCTCATCGCTCGCGCCGTCGAGTTGGATGAGCGAGGTGAAGCCATACACCGGATGCCAGTAGCGCCCGATGAGGACGATAAACAGCGCGATGATCGCGAGGCCAGCGGCGCGCACGGGCCAGCGCGAGGGAGCGGCGGTGGGCGTCATTTGGCTACGGGCGGCGCGGCGTCGGCGAGACGCCAGAGCGTCACGCTACGCGACGTGGCGAGCTTGGTCCAATTACCGGGGCAGTGTTCGCGCAGGCCGGCTTCCTCGGTTTCATGAATGAGCGCGCAGATCGGCCGTCCGGCTTTCTGGGCCGCACCGGAGTAGCGGGCGAAATCTTCCGCGCTCACCAGATCGAAGCGCAAAATCGGAAAATCGGTATAGAAGTAGAGCGCCCCGCTGAGGAGCGAGGTGACGACGAGCGCGTCGGGCGGAAACGTTTTCTTCGCCGCCGCGTTGGCTTCCGCATAGGCCTCTTCGTAGCCCTTGATGTAGAGGATGCCTTGCTTGCGCGTCCAGTACCAAGAGCCGCCCAGCGTCCATACGATCAGCACGATGCCCGCTGTCGCGCGCACGCAGACGGGCCAGTGTGAAGGGAGGAGGCGAGACAAGGTTTCCAGTCCCAACAGGCCGGCTAAAATCAGCGCGGGCAGCGCGGGCAAGACAAACCGCAGGCACGACCAATCCTCGTGCGAGATCGCGTAAAATAAATAGACCGTCGTGATCGCCCCAAACCACAAGGCTAGCGCCAAGAGGTGCCGCGTGCGCGTTTCGCGTCGAGCCACGGCGGCCAAGGGCAGGAGCAGCATGATCGCCGGGACAAACACCGCGGACCAGCGCAGAAAATGCAGCGCGGTGGGCGCGACGTAGCTCGCCGCAAACGCGCTCTCAATCGCGGGGTATCCGGAGCGGAACGCGCCGCCGTAGAGCGTGTGATTATAGAAGGCCTGCCATGCCGCAATCGGCAGACCGCCCGCCACGGCGAGACCGAGGCGCCTAAAGTCGAACCCCAACAACACCAGCAGGGCGGGCAAAATCACAATATTCGTCGGCCGCACGAGCACGGCCACGCCGACTGCCGCACCACAGGCGAGCGCCCAGGCGGTCCGCTGGCGGGCGCGGAGTCCGGCGTACACGGCGGCGAGGCACCAGGCCGTCGCCAGCGTATCGCTGAGCGGTTGGATGGAGGCGAAAAATAAGACCGGGCACACCCCGAGGATCACGGCTCCGGCGACCGCGACGGTGCGATCGAGTCCCAGTTCTCGCCCAACTAAGTAGCAGAGCATGACCGCCGCCAGCGCCGCGCCGACCGCGATTGCCAGCGGACCGGCGGTCCAGCCAAGCAGCTTGGCCGCGAGCGCGAAATGGAGCGGCAGGCCCATCGGATAGGAGGGGACCATCCGCTCGTGTTCCGCGGTCGCGATGAACCCCCACGGTTGAAAATGCGGACGGAACAGCCCGGGGGTGGCGGTGATCTCCGGCGGCACGCGAGTGAGTGTTTCCAGTTGGCCCGCAGCAAAGAGCCGAGCGCTATTGAGATAGCCCGAGGAATCGGAACCGCCGGCGGCGACCGTCGTGTGCTTGGCCAAAAAGATCGCGTAGGCCACGAGCGCCAGCGCGCACAGCCCGAGAAACCAGCGCGGAGCAGGGGAGGGAACGAGCGGATTTACAGCGACCGAAGCGGACGGGGGCAGGGTTTGCGCCGAAGGGCGATCCGCTGGGGCGGGGGGATTCGGATTTGACATGTCGCGCTCGCGTTCTGTGATGCGGCAAACTGCACGTGAGAAATTTGGAAGACAAGCGCCCGTATCGGCATCATTCGCCTGCCTTGGCACCTGGGGGGCGGAGCGCGGAATGAGCGGGTTTGCCTCAGAACCGCGGTCGCGGCGCAGCATGACGAGAACCTTGTTCGGCTCGCCGATCCGGGTGGCGTGCGTTTTTTGCATCGTTATTTTCCTCTACGCGATCTCGAAGTTCTACCAGCCGGCCACGGGCTTCTCGACACTGATTTTGATCGGTGACGCAGTCGGCGAAAACAAAGTCACGGCGCTCAGGCAGGTGCCGCACTTTGTGTACGAACACTCCGCCGGCTACGACGGCGCATACTACGTGCAGCTCGCGCTCTATCCTACGCTGGACAACCCGGAGCTGAAGACCTGCATCGATAATCTGCCCTACCGCGCGAAGCGCATCCTGTTTTGCTGGGTGGCGTGGGCGCTCGGCCTCGGGCAGCCCGCGTGGATCGTGCAGGCGCATGCGCTGATCAATGTAGTGTGCTGGCTGATTCTGGCCGGCGTGCTGCTGCGGTGGTTTCCGCCCACGACCTGGGAGAATTTCCTCCGCTGGGCCGCCGTATTGTTCTCCCATGGCGTGTGCATGAGCGTGCGCGATTCGCTCGTGGATGGTCCGAGCTTGTTGCTCATCGCGCTCGCGATGCGCTCGGTCGAACTGGGGCGGCGCAGCGCCGGCATTGCGACCCTCGCCCTCGCCGGGCTGGGCAAAGAGACGACGCTGCTCTCGGTGGCGGGTGTGGCGGATTTCGATTGGCGGGCTCCCCGCACGTGGTGGCGCGCCGGGCTGACGGCCGTGGTCGTGGCGCTGCCGCTTTTCTTTTGGATGGGTTACATCCGCTTGAAATTCGGCCCGACCGAAGACCCGGGTTTGGGCAACTTCACCTGGCCGCTGGTCGGGCTGGCGGAAAAATGGGCCGATATCGTGGCCAATATCCAGATGCGCAGCGACTCGACGCTGCGCTGGGCCACGGGTGCGACGATCCTCGCGCTCACCGTGCAGTGGTTTTTCTTTGTGCTGCGCTGGCGTCCGGCGGACGCGTGGTGGCGGCTCGGCGTGGCTTACGCGGGCATGATGACATTCCTCGCCACGCCCGTGTGGGAAGGGCAGCCGGGCGCATCGACGCGCGTGCTGCTGCCGATGACGCTCGCCTTTAATATTCTCGTGCCGCGCGGGTGGAAGTGGCTCCCGCTGCTGATCGTGGGCAATCTCACGGTCGTCTCGGCCTATCGCGAGTACTCCCCGCCCGCCCGGGAGTTTTATCAGGTCACGGGGGAGCGCGCAGTCCTCGGCGCGGCCAAGGTCGAGCTCGTGAGCGGTTGGTATCAGCCGGAGAGCAATGGTCGGACTACATGGCGCTGGAGCGGAAAAAAATCCGAACTGCGTATTAAGAATACCTCGGCTGGCCTGCTCGCGGTCGCGGTGCGCGGTGGCGCGGCTTCGCCGAAAGCTACTCAGCTTCGGATCTACGCCGGTGAAAATCTCGTCTGGGTCGGCCCCATCGGTGAGCGGCAAGTGCCCTTCCGCTTCGGCTTCACGGCCCCGGAGGGCGTGACCACACTGCGCTTCGAAAGCGAGGCGGACGGAGGGCCCATCGGCACGGATATGCGCCAGTTGGCGTTTAATATTTTCGATTTGGAGGTCGTCGTCGCCCCCGCGCGTGCCTCACGCTAGGTCTTTATGAGTTTTGGGCTTCGTGACCTCCTGCGGCTGATTCCCTCCTACAAGAAAATGGAGAGGGACCACCGTCGTCTCGAGCGGCAGGTGACCGAATTGGAAACGGCCCTGAAGCAGGAAAAAGATACGAGTGCGGCGTGGGCACGTTTCTCGCCGCCGGGCCATTTTTACTCGCCGCTCCCTTCGCGCGAAGAGGTCGCGGAGGCGTGGCCCCGAATGAATTTCGGTCCGCCCTTTCCCGGGATCGATTTAAATGAGGCAGGGCAGATCGCGCGGCTGGAGCGGTTTGCGCAGTGGTACGGGGAGCAACCCTTTCCCGAGACGGCGACGCCCGAACGACGCTTCTATTTGGATAACCCGTCGTACGGCCACTACGACGCGATCATGCTCTACGGCATGCTGCGGGAGGCGCAGCCGAAGCGGATCATCGAGGTCGGCTCCGGCTTCAGTTCGGCGGCGATGCTTGATCTCAATGAGCGAGTGCTCGGTGGTCGCGTGAACTTCACCTTCATCGATCCTGACATGCTCCGGCTGCGTCCGCTCCTCCGGGCGGATGACCACACGCGTTGCCTGCTGATCGAGAAGCGCGTACAGGAAGTGCCGTTGGACGCCTTTGCCCAACTCGGGGAGAACGATGTGCTTTTCATCGACTCCTCGCACGTGAGCAAATTTGGCAGCGATGTAAACCGGCTCTTCTTCGACGTGATCCCCTCGCTCGCGCCCGGTGTGCTGATTCATATCCACGATGTCGCGGGCAATTTGGATTACCCTCGGGAGTGGCTCGACGAGGGCCGCGCGTGGAACGAACAATATTTGCTGCGGGCGTTTCTGATGAACAACTCGGCCTATCGCATCGAGCTGTTCTCCGGCTGGCTCTTTAATACCCGCCACGAGTGGTTGCGCGAGCACATGCCCATGTGCGCGCGCGGCGGCGGTGGGCAGATGTGGCTGCGCAAGCTGAAGAGGTGAGCGGGTATTTTTCTGGTAGCCGCGAGCGTGAGCGAGTGGACGGAAGCACCACTCGCTCACGCTCGCGGCTACGCCTTTAGACTGCGCTAGAACGTCGAAATCGCCTCGAGCCGCCGACGATATCGCGCGCCGATCGCGGCCGGCGAGAATCGCGCCCCGATGGTCGCGCGCGCCGCGGCCCCGAGCGAGGCGCACAACGCGCGGTCGGCGAAGAGGCGGCGCATGTGTTCGGCGGCGTGCGCGGGGTCGGGATTGGCCCAGGTCGAGCCCTTGGCATAGGGGCCGTGATTGCGCTCCAGCGTGACGAGCGGGGCGCGCACGGGGCAGCCGTTGTCGAGGGTGACGAATTCGGCGGTAGCCGACCAATCGGTGGAGATCACGGGCTTGCCGAGGTACATCGCCTCCGCGACGGCGAGCCCGAAGCCCTCGGAGCGGTGCAGCGAGACGAAGCAATCGCACGCGGCCTCCAGCGCATAGATATCGGCGCGGGAGAGTGTGCCGGTGAGCAGCACGGTGCCGGGTAGATCGCGCACGCTCTCCTGCAGGGCGGCGAAGTCGGCCTCATTGCCGGCGACGTTTTGCACTTTGAGTACGAGCGCGGCGCCGCGCCCGGCGAGGCCGGACTGGCGAAAGGCCGCGATCACGGCGCGGGGGTTTTTCCGCTCCGCGTAGGAATTGAGATCGAAGAGCGTGAGAAAAAGAAATTGATCCAGCGGTAGGCCCAGCCGAGCGCGCAGTGTGGCGGTGCTTTCCGTGGGCCGCGCAAACGAGATCGAGTGCGGCATCGTGAGCACGGGCACGGGAGATTTCAGCGCGAGCGCTGCCGTGACGAAATCGCTCGGCGTCCACACCTCGTCGAAGTAGTCGAAGGCCGGCACCCAAGCATCGGGAAACTCGGGCAGCTCCCACGCGAAGTACGCGATGTTGTATTTCCCTTCGCGGAATTTTTTCCCGTGATGGTGATCGACGTCGCGCGAGGCAGGTGGATCGACGTGGATCACGTTTACGTCGTGGGGATTGTCGTCGCGGAGCCGCGCGGCGTAGGTTTGGTCGCCGAGGCGGTTTTTGCAGTTCAGCTTCAGCGGCACGAGCGCGGAGTAGATGCCGGCGGCGTCGACGGCGCGCACCATGCAGCGAGCGGATTCGCCCACGCCGAGATCGGCGGTGAGGAAGCCCACGATGTTCATCCCCAGCCGCGCGTGCGAGCGGGCGTACTCCGAGGAGTAGGGGGCATGTCGGCGCGAGAAATCGTAGATGATTTCGCCTGCGCCCGTCGCGAGCGACTTGAGGCGGAGCTGGCGGTTTTTGTTTTGCGCGCGGAAACGCTGGAGCGGGCCGAGGCCGCTGACGCGTCCGAGCCACGCGAGGGCGTTAGTGGCGCTGGTGCCGTGGAGGCGGAGGGTGACGGTGACGCGATCGGCGACCGGCAGCGCGAGGCGCAATTCCCACGGACCGGGTGCGAGATTCGCGAGCGAGCCGGCGGGGCGGTCGTTGACGAACACCTCTAGTCCGGGCGCGCCCGTTTCGAGGCCCTGGGCATTGGGGTGGGGGCGATACTCGCCGCGCAGGAGGAGTTCTTTGACCTCATTGAGGGGCGGCAGGTGGATCGTGCCGGTCTCGCGGATCCACGCGGAATCCTCGGCGAACTCATCGAAGAAAATGCCCGCGTAGTCGGTGAAGCGCCGGGAGTAGGCGCCGCCGGCGGGTGGCGTGCGGTGAGCGGAACGCATGAATATCGGGGCGCAGCGAAGGGAGCGGAGCGCGGCTTGGCAAAACTTAACGCGCGGCCGCGGCGGGGCGGTTGCGGTGGAAAAGTAACACGCCGCCACCGAGGAGGCTCCAGAGGACGCCGACGGCCCAGACCAGGACGGCGAGGAGCAAGGCGTGTTGCCGGGCCGCGGCGTCGGGGAGGAAGCCGAGCAAGCCGATCATCGTCACCATTGCGCCCTCACGAACGCCGTGGCCGCCGACGCTGATCGGCAGCACGGTGGCCGCGTACGCGACCGACATCGCGAGGCTGACCTCGATGAAGGGCAGGGGCAGACCGATGCTACGCGCAAGCAGCCAGACCGACACGAAATCCAGCAGCCAAATCGCGTAGCTCAAGCCGAGTGCCGCCATGAACGCCGCGCGATTGGCCGCGATCCGACGCAAGATGTCGGCGAGGGTGGCCGCGTGCTTGTCGCCCAGCCAGCGCGTGAGCCAGCGGGGCGGGCGGAGGCTCAGGAAGATGGCGCCCACGATGCTTGCGACGGAGAGCCCGAGGCAAAGGCCGAGGAGCAAACGCAGTTCCGAGTGTTGGACCACGGCGTCGAGTTTCAACAAGAGCGTGAGGGCCGCGATGCTTAGCAAAACGATCAAGCCCATCACGCGGTCAAGCAAAGTGGCAGCGAGTCCCCCGGGCTGTTGGTGCGGGGCGTCGCGACAAATGTAGAAGGCCTTGGCCGCGTCGCCGCCGAGGCCGCCGAGGAGGAAGGCATTGTAGAAATTTCCGATCCACGTGACGGTGTGGGCCCACGAGAGCGAGAGGGTGAGGCCTTGGCCGCGCAGCAGCAGCCACCATCGCCAGGCGTGAAGGGGAAACGTGATGCCGGCGGCGAGGGTCGCGATCAGCACCGGACCCCACTCGAAGTTTCCCCGCAGGTCGGCGAGTTGGCGCCAGTCGATGCTCCACGCGAAACCGGCGATCAACAGCGCGGACACCACATAGCGCGCGGCGCGACCGGCAGGGGTGTCGAGGAGGGCGAGGAGGCGGCGCATCGTGTCAGCGGCCCGCGAGACTGGGCGGGTGGGGTGGCGGGCGGCAATGGATAATGTTGCGGGCCGGGGGCGGGCTCCTCCCAATGGACGCCCTGCAATGAATGCCGATGAATACCTGAAGCTGGCCGAGGTCGAAGACCGGATGTGGTACTTCCGCTCGCTGCACCGGCATATCATGCGCGAATTGGGCAAGCGCGACGTACCCGCGAAAGCGGCGGTGCTCGATGCCGGTTGCGGCACGGGCGGCATGATTTTGCGCCTGCGTGAAGAGCAGCCGGGCTGGACGTGGAGCGGCATCGACTTCATGCCGCTGGCCTGCGAGCTGGCGCGGAAACGCTGCGGCCCGGGGACGGATATCCGGCAGGCGAGCATCCTCGAATTGCCGTTTCCCGATGCGAGCTTCGATGTGCTATTGTCGGCGGATGTGCTCTGTCAGGTGGTCGAGGCGGACGTGGCGATGAAGGAATTTTTCCGCGTGCTGCGGCCCGGTGGCATCGCGGTGGTGAGTGTGCCGGCGTATATGTGGATGTGGTCGTACCACGACGATTCGTGCCAGACGAAGCACCGCTATACGCGGCCTGAGATGGAGACGTTGATGCGAGAGGCCGGCTTCGAGGAGCGGTGGTCGACGCATCTTAACGCGCTGTCGCTGCCGCTGCTGTGGGCGAAGCGCAAGCTTCTCCGCTCGGATAAAGACACGAGCGACGTGAAGGAATATCCGGCCGCCGTCGAGGCGCTGTTCAGTGGGCTGATGGCGGTCGAGCACGGCTGGTTTGGCCTACATGGAAAATGGGCGTGGGGCACCTCGGTCATGGCGGTGGCGCGGAAGCCGTTGCAATAGACGACGCATGATTCACTTCCCCGTCGCCTTCGCGCTGTGGCTGCACGTGCTCCTGTGGGGCGCGGGGGCGGCGGCGCTGTTGGTGCCGCGGGCGTGGCGGCGGTTTTGGCCGGTGCTTGTGGTGCCCGCGGGACTGGCGCTGCAATCGGCGGTGGTGTGGTTTGGCGCGCTGGCGAATTTCAAGGGGACGAACAGCTACGCGATCGTGAGCGAGATTTTGCCCGTGGTGCTGCTCGTGGCGGCGTGCTGGCGGCGTGGCGCGCGCTCTCTGTGGGTGGATGTGCAGCGCATCGGCCTCGTGTGGCTGGCGTGCGCGGGCGTGCTGGTGCTGCTGGTGACGCCGCTCGCGTGGGCCTCGAAGGGATTGACGACGGTGTCGCTCGCGAGTTGCGACGCGGCGGATTACGCGGCGGGGGCGCGCGTGCTGCAGGAGTTTGCCCGCACCGACCGCGAAGGCTACCTCGGGCTGACGGAGGTCGTACGGGTGCAATCGGTCGACAACTTCTTCGACTACTGGACGCGGCTGAATCATTTCACGCCCTCGGCGCTGATCGCATTCAATGGCTCGGTGCTGCACTGCGCGCCGCACGAGCTCACGAGCTTGCTCACGATCGTGCTGCTGGCGGGTTCGCTGCCCGTGGTGTTTTGGATGGCGCGCGCGGTGATCGGGTTTAGCGGCGGGCCGAGTCTCGTGGTGGCGATGCTCTACGGCCTAAGCCCGCTCACGTGGTACGTGGTCGGACACGTGGCGACGGGTCAACTCCTCGCGGCGATGGCGGTGTCACTCATCACGTGGGCTGGCGTGACGCTGTGGCGCGGGCGCCTGAGCGTGCGGCGCGCGTGGTGTTTTGGCGGAGTGTTGGTGGTGGCTTACTGGCTGCTCTTGGGCAGCTATAATTTCTTTATCGTGCTCTGTCTTGTGCCGGCGGTGGCGTACGCTGGAGGACTGGCGCTGTGGCACGGCGAGTGGCGCAAGTTTTGCGGCTGGCTGCTTGCCATGCTCGTCCCGCTGGCAGGGTGTGGGGTGATCTTTGCCGGACGGGTCGCGGGCTTGATCGAACGCTTTCAACTGCTGGCTGCGTATGACTTCGGGTGGAAGATTCCCGCTTTCACGCCCGAGGGGTGGCTGGGCTTGGTGAGCGGCCCGGAGCTGGAGCCGTGGCGATTTTTCGGGGTGCGTTGGCTGCTGGCGGCGGCGGTGATCGGCCTGCTGGGATGGGCGACGATGCGCGCGGTGCGCGGCCGCCGGCAAAAAGCGTGGGCCGCGATCGCGGTTACGGTGCCCGTGCTCGCGGGGTATGCATTTCTCCAGTGGCGCGGGGCGCACTTTGGGACCAATGCGAGCTACGATGCGTTTAAAGTCTTCACGGTCTTTTACCCCGTGATGCTGCCCGCGTTTTGCTGGTGGATCACGCTGCGATGGAGTCGACGGCTGACCGAGTGGATCGGCGTGATGGGCGTGACGTGCTTTGTATTTTTAGGCAACGCCGTCGGCACCGGGATGATTTTTTGGCGCATGTGCGCCGCGCCGTTGATCGTGGATGGCGAGCTACGACAACTCCGGAAGATCGAAGCGATGGACGATGTGGAGTCGGTCAATATTTTGCCCACCGACATGTGGTCGCGGCTGTGGGCCAATGAGTTTTTGCTGAAGAAGCCGCAGTATTTTTCGACCGATACGTACGAAGGCCGCTGGCACACGGAGCTGAAGGGCGAGTGGGACCTCGAATCGGGCCTCGTGAGCGTGAAGCCCGCCGGGGCGGCGCGCCGCCAGCTCACTTCGCGCTTCGCGCTGGTGAACACCACCGCGCCGGACTTCATCCGCGCCAAGCTCGTCGATGGGTGGAATGGGGAGGAAGCTGACGCCAAGACGGGCGCGCGCTGGAGCTGGACGAAGGGCGATGCGACGGTGCGGATCGACAATCCCCATGCGTGGCCGGTGTATGTGACGTGCACCCTCGACGGGTGGAGCCTCGGGGCGCGCGACCTGATTCTTTCGCCGGCCGATTTGGCGTGGACGGGCCAGTTGCGTAATCTCGGCGCGCAGCGGGTGAAGACGACCTTTCCCGAGATCATCGTCCCGCCGGGTGGTGCGACCCTGACGTTGCGCTCCGTGCAGCCGTGGATGAAGGCGAGTCCGGGTGATTCGCGTTCGCTAGGTGTGTGCGTATTCGGCCTCGAATTTGCGGTGCGCCAATAGCGGCGATCGGCGGCGAAGCGGATTATTTGGAGTTGGCGCGAGGTGGGCGGGGGGTGTTTGCTGGGTGGTACATGGCGGCTTCCACGAATCTGCGCCGGGTTTACTCCGGCAAGCGCGTGCTCATCACGGGCGGGCTCGGTTTCATCGGTTCGAATCTCGCGCGCGAACTCGTGCGGCTCGGCGCGGATGTCTCCGTGGTCGACAGCCTGATCCCGGAGTACGGCGGCAATCGCCGCAACCTCGCCGGGCTCGCGAGCAAGGTCGACGTGCATGTGGCCGACGTGCGCGACTGGCCGCGGCTGCCGGCGCTCGTGAAGGGTCAGGATTTTCTTTTCAATCTCGCGGGGCAGACGAGCCACATGGACTCAATGACCGATCCGCAGACGGACCTCGACATCAACGGCCGCGCGCAACTCGCCATTCTCGAAGCCTGCCGCGTGCACAATCCCCGCGTGCGGATCGTCTTTGCCAGTACGCGGCAGATTTACGGCAAGCCGGATTATTTGCCGGTAGACGAAAAGCATCCGCTACGCCCCGTCGATGTGAACGGCATCAACAAAATCGCCGGCGAATCGTTTCACCTCCTCTATTCGCGGGTGCATGGCGTTCGCGCCACGGCGCTCCGCCTCACCAATACCATCGGCCCCCGCATGCGCATCAAGGACGCGCGGCAGACCTTTGTCGGCGTGTGGATTCGGCGGCTGGTGGAGGGGCAGGCCTTCGAAGTGTGGGGTGGCGAGCAGTTGCGCGACTTCACCTATGTCGACGATGCGGTGAGCGCGTTTTTGCTTTCGGCGGCCAAGGAAGAGGCCGTGGGCGAGGTCTTTAATCTCGGCGGTCCGCCGCCGGTGACACTGCAGGCGCTCGCTGAGTTGCTCGTGGAGCTGAATCACGGCGGGGTGTTTGCGATCAAGACCTTTCCGGGGGACCGCAAGAAAATCGACATCGGCGACTACTACGCCGACGACCGGCTGATCCGCCGCAAGCTGGGCTGGGAAGCGAAGACGGACCTGCGTGATGCGCTCGCCCAGACTCTCGCGTACTATCGCAAGGAATTGAAGTATTACGTCTGAGGATACGCAGCGACCGCAGAGTGAAAATTTGTGTTGGCGGCCCCCGGGGCCCGCTCTCAGCGTAAGCGCGCCCCAGATGGATACCCCCGCCCTCAGTTTCGTCATTCCGCTGTATCGCAGCGCCGCGACCATTGGCGCGGTGGTGAAGACGATCGAAGGTCTGACCGTCGAAGGCGGGCACGAAATCGTGTTGGTGAACGATGGGAGTCCGGACAACACCGCGGAGGTGTGTCGTGCGCTCGTGAAGTCGGCGAAGGTGCCGATTACCTATGTCGAGCACGCCCGCAACTACGGCGAGCACAACGCCGTGCTTACGGGCTGGCGCAATGCGCGGGGCACGCACGTCGTCAATCTCGACGACGATGGGCAGAATCCGCCTGAGGAGGCCGTGAAGCTCTGGCGACACGCGAAGGAGACGGGGCTCGACGTGGTCTTTGGGCACTACGCGGTGAAGCAGCACTCGGCGTGGCGCAATTTTGGGAGCTGGTTTACCAACCGCATGACCGACTGGGCGCTCGATAAGCCGGCGGGATTTTATCTTTCGAGCTTCCGCTGCGTGCGCGGCTTTATCACGCATCAAGTTATTGGATACTCCGGGCCCTATCCCTACATCGATGGACTGCTGCTGCAGGTCACGCAGCGGATCGGCTCGATGGAGGTGCGCCACGAGGAGCGCATGGCGGGCGAGAGCACGTACACGCTGCGCCGGCTCGTGCGCCTGTGGTTGAGCGCATGGGTGAATTTCTCGGTGCTGCCGCTGCGCATGGCGACCGTGCTCGGGCTGCTGGTGGCCTTTATGGGCGTGGCGGCGCTGGGCTTTGTAGCGTGGGCGTGGTTCGAGAATATCGGTCCTCAGTCGGGCTGGGGCTGGCTGATGGCGGGCCTGCTGATTTTCTCGGGGACGCAGCTCGTGATGCTCGGGCTGATCGGCGAATATATCGGGCGGATGTTTCTAACGGTGAATCAGCGGCCGCAGTCGGTGGTGCGCGAGGTGGTAAAGGGCGGGTGAGGGGCGGGGCTGTTCGGTGGCGACGTGGGTGGAGGGCGCTCTCCGAGCGCGGTCATTTCGATGTCTATTGCCGCTCCGGTTTCATACTCGCCCTCCCGACGTCGCCCGGAGGTCGACGTCCACCTTAAGACCTTGGCTTGGGGGGAAAGAGGGTTTCCCAGTGGGCGAATTCTTTGGCGAGTTCGCTCTCGATGAAGGCCAGGGCTTCGGGGAGCGGCTCCGTGGTGAGGCCGTTGGCGTAGAGCCAGGTGCGGCGGGCGAGGTCGCGGTCGGGGTAGCGGGGCTCGAGGAGGATCTGATCGAAGCGCTCGTGGCACCAGGCGCGCATCGGGCCGTCGGCGGCGAGGACGAATTCTTTCCGCCAGCGGCGGGCGAGACGGTAAGAATTTTCCTCGTCGCGGGCCTTGCGGCCGAGGGAGGCACTGATGTGGTGGCGCACGACGCTGCGCAGCGCGACGGCATTGACGCGGCCTCGCTCGCGGGCGCGGAAGCAGAGATCGACGTCCTCGCCGCCGTTGACGTAGCCCTCGTCGAAGCCACCGAGTTCGAGCCAGAGCGCCCGCTCGACCAGCACGCAGGCGCCGGTGAGGGCTGGGACGACGCGCACCGGGCGCAGGAGGCGCTTGAGCCATGAAGGCGGCGTGCGGTCGTGGACGGGCTTGCCCTGAGCGTTGACGACGATCCCGGTGTGATCGACGACGCCGGTGCGGGCATCGATCTGGACGTTGCCAATCAGGCCGGCATGCGCGCCGAGGCGGCGATGAGCTTCGAACATGGGCTCAAACCAACGCGGGAGTAAAATGAGGTCGTTGTTGAGGAGGACGAGGAAGTCTCCCTGCGCGACGGCGATGGCGCGGTTGTTGGCCCCGGCGTAGCCGAGGTTGCGCTCATTCAGGACGACGCGAAACGGTGCGGCGAGGGTGGCGAGCCACGCGCGGGTGCCATCGGTGCTGCCGTCATCGACAAGGACGATCTCGTACGTGAGCCCGGAGGGAAGATTGGCCTGCAGGCTTTCGACACACGCGCGCGTGAGCGCGAGGTTGTTGAAAAGGGGGATGATGAAGCTGACCTGCACGCAGGAGGAGCGTGGGGAAGGGCGGGGGAGTGTCCAAGCCTCAACATCCGTGCGTCAGGGAATGACGAATAACGAATATCGAATGACGAATAACGAATAACGAAGCGTAACTTGGCCGGCTGAGGGGAGGGCGGTTAGCTCTTCTCGTCGGCGATGCGGCGGAGGTAGGCGCCGTAGGAGGACTTGCCGAGCTTCGCGATGTTGGCGTCGAGGCCGGCGCGGTCGATCCAGCCTTTGCGCCACGCGATTTCCTCGAGGCAGGCGATCTTGAGGCCCTGGCGATTCTCGATGACGTGGACGAATTGGGCGGCCTCGAGGAGCGAGTCGTGCGTGCCTGTGTCGAGCCAGGCGGTGCCGCGGCCGAGGAGTTCGACGTGGAGCTTGTTGGCTTCGAGGTAAAGGCGATTGAGATCGGTGATCTCGAGTTCGCCGCGCTTCGAGGGCTTGAGCTGTCGGGAAAGTTTCACGACGTCGCTGTCGTAGAAATAGATGCCGGGGATCGCGTAGTTGGACTTGGGCTCAGTGGGCTTTTCCTCGAGCGAGAGCACACGGCCATCGGCCGCGAACTCGACGACGCCGTAGCTCTTCGGGTCGGCGACGTGATAGCCGAAGATCGTCGCGCCGCTGGTGCGCGCGCTCGCGGCTTCGAGTGACTTCACGAGATCGTGGCCGTAGAAAAGATTATCGCCGAGCACGAGGGCGGCGGGCTCGTTTTTCAAAAAGCCGACGTCTTGCGCGATGTGGAAGGCCTGCGCGAGGCCATCGGGGCTGGGCTGCTCGGCGTAGCTGAGCTTGAGGCCGATGTTGGTGCCGTCGCCGAGGAGTTTTTTGAAGAGCGGCAGATCGGTGGGCGTCGAGATGACGAGGATCTCACGAATGCCCGCGAGCATCAGCACCGACAGCGGGTAGTAGACCATCGGCTTGTCGTACACCGGCATGAGCTGCTTCGACACCGCGATAGTCAGCGGGTACAAACGAGTGCCTGATCCGCCGGCCAGAATAATACCTTTTCGATTCATGAGATTGATTTAACCGCGAAGTGCGCGAAGCGACGCGAAGGATCGCTGTGATGTTAGCGTCTTTTCAGGAGGCGAGGCTTAGGCTTTGGTCCCGAGACGCTCGCGGGAGTATTTCTTCGCGGTGATGTCGGCGGCCCACTGGCGGTGGGTGAGGTACCAGTCGACGGTCTTGGCGATGCCGGTGGTGAAGTTTTCCTTGGGGGCCCAGCCGAGTTCGGACTGGAGCTTTTTGCAGTCGATGGCGTAGCGGCGGTCGTGGCCGGGGCGGTCGGCGACGTAGGTGAGCTGGCTCGCGTAGGGTTTGCCGTCGGCGCGCGGGGACTTTTGGTCGAGCAGCGCGCAGATCGTATTCACGATCTCGATATTCGGTTTCTCATTCAGGCCGCCGATATTGTAGGTCTCGCCGAGGCGACCCTTTTGCAGCACGAGCCAGATCGCGGCGGCGTGGTCCTCGACGTAGAGCCAGTCGCGGATCTGCATGCCGTCGCCGTACACCGGAAGGTTTTTCCCCTCGAGCGCGTTGAGGATCATCAACGGGATCAGCTTCTCGGGGAAGTGATAGGGGCCGTAGTTGTTCGAGCAATTGGTCGTGAGCGTCGGGAAATGATACGTGTGCTGAAACGACCGCACGAGGTGATCGCTCGCGGCCTTGGAGGCGGCGTAGGGCGAGTTCGGGGCGAAGGGCGTCTCCTCGGTGAACGCAGGGTCGGTTGGCGAAAGCGTGCCGTAGACCTCATCGGTCGAGACGTGAAGGAAACGGAAGGCTGCTTTCTTGGCCTCGGGTAGTTTCGCCCAGTAGAGGCGTGCGCAATTCAGCAGGCGCAAGGTGCCGACGACATTGGTCTGGATGAACGGCTCGGGCGAATCGATCGAGCGATCGACGTGCGACTCGGCGGCGAAATTCACCACCGCATCGATCTGGTGCTCGGCGAGTAGGCGCGTGACGAGCGCGGTATCACCGATGTCGCCGTGTGCAAAAACGTAGCGTGTATCGCCCGCGAGATCGGCGAGGTTGGCCGGATTGCCCGCGTAGGTGAGCGCGTCGAGGTTAACGAGCTTCGTGAGCGGCGAGCCCGCTTCGGTGAGGCGCTGCCGGATGAAATTGCTGCCGATGAAGCCGGCGCCGCCGGTGACGAGGAGATTCACGAAGAGTTGAGAGTTGAGAGCTGAGAGTTGAGAGACCGGAGCAGCGAGACGTTCTTCGCGGTTATAAAATCAGGCTGCGGCTTTCTTCCAGTTGCGCAGGTCGCGGGTGACGGCTTCGTGGACTTCGGTCATTTGAATGCCGACGCTCGCGAGCTTGGCGGAGGTCATCGTGCAGTTGGAGCGCGGGGTCTTGGCCGCGGTGTGCATGAACTCGGTCTCGTCCTTGAAAAACACGTACTGCTTGGGGCAGACGCCGCTTTTCAGGATGTGTTCGACGACCTCGTGCGTGGTGATCTCGCCGGGGTTGGTGACATTGTACGTGCCGAAGGGCACGCGCTTTTCCCAGCAGGCGAAGGTGGCGGCGACGAACTCCTCGAGCTGCGAAATGGAATTGGTGGCCTCGAGGAGCGTCTTGTAGCGCATCAACTTTGTGAGGTAGTTGCGCGGATTTTCTTCGTTGTTAAACGGGATGCGCAGGCGCCACACGTAGAGGCTCGGCGTGCCGGCGAGGACTTCTTCGCCGAGGGCCTTGGTGCCGCTGTAGAATGAGCAGTTGTTGGTGCGGAAGGTGAAGTTCGGCGCGTCCGTTTCGTCGAAGGGCGTACCGTCCTTGCGCGAGCCGGTGAAGATGCAGCCGGAGGAAACGTGACCCCACGGCACGCCGGCCTCGGTGCAGGCTTTGGCGATGATGCCGGGGAGGACGGCGTTGCCAAAGAGACACTCGGTCTTGTGCAGCTCGCACGCATCGACGTTGGGCTTGCCGGTGTAGCCGGCGGCGTTGATCAGAAACTCGGGCTTGTCGCGCAGGAGCGCGGCGCGAAGCACGTCGGCATTGCTGTAGTCGAGATCGGCGCGGCGCAGATTGCGAAAGGGAATGCCCTTGCGCGCGAGCAGCGCCTGATAGGCTTGGCCGACGTATCCGGAACCTCCGAGCAGGTAAATCATAGAGGGTTCAAAGAAACGGCAGAGGGCCGGAGTAACAAGGGTTTTTTAGAGCAGGCATTCCCCGATCACGACACGCGGGCAAAGAAAAACCGCCACCCCGGAAAGGGTGGCGGTCGAGAGAACCTAAAACGAAGCCGGATAGGGCCTTAGAAGCTCACCTTGGCACCGAACTGGACGCGCCAGCGGGACTGGGAATTCTCCAACACGAAGTTCGTGTTGGGGACAGCCGAGCTGAAGTTGGCCTGCGGGGCGATCTTGCCTGCAGCCGTGTAGGAGGCGGTGCCCAGGCTCAGGCGGCGGAAGACGTCATTGCTGATCAGGATCGGCTCCTCGTAGTAGTTGAAGAGCTTCTTGCTCACGAAGTTGCCGAAGTTGATGAAGTCGGCGAAGAGCTCGAGCTTGAAGGGACCGGCGACCGGGATGGTCTGCGACAGCTTGATATCCAGACGATTCACGAACGGCTGGCGGAAGGCGTTCTTCGGCGCGTAGCTGCCGGCGTACTTGGAGAGACCGCTCGCATTGATGTAGTCGAAGTAAGCGGTCTGCGCGGCGGCGGACATGCCGGAGAAGTCGAAGCGGGCATCGGTCAGGCCGGTCGGGACAGCGACGAGATCGTTGTCAGCGCGCGAGTCGCCGTTGAGGTCGGAGCTGTAGACGTAGCTAAAGGGATTGCCCGAGCGACCCTCGTAGTAGAGGGAGGCGAGGGTCTTCCACTTCTTCTTGAACTCGAACTCGCGGGTCAACGTGAGCTGGAAGCGGTCGCGCACTTCGAAGTCGGAGTGGGCTTCTTCCACGGCACCTTGGTTGAAGACCGGGTTGCGCTGCCACGTGCCGGAGGCGGTCGTCTGGCCAAAGGCCTGACCCTCGGTCGAGCGACCGCGGGTGTAGCTGAAGTTGGACGCCCACTGATTCTTGAGGGGGCGATCCCACATGAGGGTCACGTAACGCGACTCACCAGTGTTACGCTGGCTGACGTGGTAGACGTTGATGAATTCCGCGAAGCGAGCATTGGCGGCGGTGCTCGGGTTGCCGGCGAAACGCTGGCGACCATCCGCGCCGAGGGTGGTGGGGCGGATATTGTCGTTGGTGATGAAGAGCGTCTTGTCGTTGTAGGTCTGGATGAATTCGAGCGAGACGATCGAGTCGAGGATGGGCAGCTTGCGCTCGACGGCGAGATTGCCGCGCCAGACGGAGGGCAGCTTGATGCCGTCGTCCGCGAGGTTGATCTCGTAGCGACCGCCCGCCGGGATCGAGGCGGCGGAGCCGATGGCATTGGCCGGATCGAACTGGGTCTGCATGTAGTTCACGAGGCTCGCGGGCGGCGTCGTGATATTGAAGCGGCCGATGCCGGGATTCGAATAGGAGTTGGAGAAGAACACCCAAGGCGCGCGGCCGAGGAAGTGGCCGACGCCACCGCGGAACTGCACGGTGCGCTCTTCGCTCGGCGTCCAGTTGAAGCTGAAGCGCGGCGAGACGGTCTTGCCGCCGTCGACGGTGCCGTCGTTGCGGTAGCCGAAACGATCGAGGAACAGTTGGTTAAACGGAGGACGCGAGCCGCTCTCGACCATGTCGTAGCGGAGACCGAACAGCAGCGAGAGGCGCGGGCTCACCGACCATTTGATGTTGCCGAAGATACCGGTGACGGCGGAGTTGCTCACGTCAGCCTGCGGCGTGCCCTGCACGTAGAAGGCGCGGCTGAAGGAGGTGATGGTGTCGGCCTGGAAGGCCGCGAGATTCGCGTAGTCGAAGAGACCGTACGAACCGGCGCGGAAGAGATTGTAGTAATCGTTCTGCTCGCGGTCGAAGCCGCCGCTGAACGTCAGGTTGCCCATGAAGTAGTCGCCCGTGGCGCTGTAGCTCTTCGTATCGACGAAGACTTGGTTGCCCTGGCGGAATTGGTCGGTACCGACGACGAGCACGCCGTTGGTGACGGCGGTGCCGGAGCGATCCGTGCCGGGCAGGCCGAAGATGTGGATCTCAGGCAGCGTGGCGACGGTGGGCGTGAGTTGGTCCTGCGAGATGGTGTTGAAACGGAGCTCGGTCTTGAAGTTCGGCGACCATTGGCTGAACAGCGAGGTGGCGAGGGTCTTTTCCTTGCGGGCCTGCGCGTAGAAGTTGGACGTGTAGGCGGTCGTCGCGCCACCCGAGGTGGTCACGCCGGTGAAGGTCGTCGAGGCGTAGCTGCCGAACTGCGGCACGGTGCCCTCGGTCTCGCTGTAGCGGACGGAGAGACGCTGGCCGGGGATGATGTTCCAGTCGATCTTGGCGAGCTTCTTCTTCTCCTCGGATTCGTTGGTCGCATTGCCACCGAGACTCCCCCACGGGGAGGTCTTGCCACTGGCGGCGTTGATCGCGGCGAGGCGGGCATCGACGGCGGCGACGGTCGCGGCGGTCGGATAGAAACCAGCCTGCGCGGGCGCGGTGATGCGGTTGAACTTTTCGTAGTTCAGGAAGAAGAACAGTTTGTTCTGGATGATCGGGCCGCCGAAGGTGGCGCCTTCGGTGGTGCGCTTGAGCTTGGGCACGATGCCCTGGGTCGGCCCGGGGGCGACGTCCGGACCCTGGCCGCGCAGGCCGAAGATCTTGTCCTTCGAGATCAGGTAGTAAACGGAACCGTGAAAGGTGTTGGTGCCGCTCTTCGTCACGGCGTTGACCGAGGCACCCGTGAAGCCGCTTTCGCGGGCATCGTAGGGCGAGACCTGCACGGAGAGCTGATCGATGGTGTCGATCGAGAGGGGATTGAAGAACGACGCGAGGCCCGTGCCGTTGAGGCCGAACTGGTCGTTTATGCGCGCGCCATCGATGAGGATGGAGTTGTAGCGATTGTTCTGGCCGAGCGCAGTGATGTGGGACTCTTCACGATCGTTGGCGCTCGACATCGAGCGCAGCGTGACGAACGGCGAGGCGCTGATCACATCGGCGAACGAGCGCTGGGTGGTGGGCTTGGCCGCGAGACGCGCGGAGCTGAGCAGAGTGCCCGCGCCGGCGGCGGAGGAATCGAGCTCGTTGGTCTCACCCTTGACGGTGAATTTCTCGAGGGCGACGATCTCGCCCGCAGTGGTGGCGACGGCGAAGTTAACCTCGGTATCGGCACCGAGCTGTGTGCTGACATCGGTGCGCTCGTTGGCCTTGATCGCGCCGCCGCTGACCGCGACGGTGTACGGGCCACCGGGGACCAAGCCGCGGAAGTTATAGCGGCCGGTGTCGGTGGAAGTCGCGGTGTAAACGGTGCCAGTCGGCACGTGGGTCGCGGTGACAGTCGCGCCCGCGACGGGCTTGCCGCCGGTGTCACGCACCGAGCCGGTAATGCCGGAGGTGACGATGCCCTGCGCCCACGCCAGGGGCGCGAGCACAAAGCCGATGATGGCGACGACTGTACGCACGTAGCGTGCAGCCATCGCGATTGGTATGCGAGGGGAGGTATTCATGGTGGTTCCTAGGTGTAGCGTAGCGGATGGCATTGCCCTTGGTGAGGCGTGCCACCTTCATTTTATGACGCAAGTCCGATGCCGAATCCCGAAGAATCGTAACCCGTTCGTAACAATTCCGTGACCTCGGCCCCTCCTATTGCAGGTAAATCCCACTAACCGAGGCCTGCGTTCGTGCTTACCGACGCTTGTAGTCTCCGCGGCTGAAATACTTCTCCAGCCACACATACATGCAGATGAAAAAGTACCGGCTGCCCATCTCCTTGATCTTCAGCTTGGCCACGCCGTGCTTCCGGTTTTCCCACGAGATCGGCGTCACGGCCCAGGTGTAGCCGCGCACGATAGCCTTGAGCGGGAGCTCCACCGTGAGATTGAAATGCGGCGCGAGGAGCGGGCGGCAGCCCTCGATCACGTGGCGGCGGTAAGCCTTGAAGGCGTTCGTCGTATCGTTGAGCCCGTGCCGAAACAGGATGCGGATAAAGAGATTGGCCATGCGGTTGACCATGAGCTTCACCCGCGGGTAATCGATGACCTTGCCCCCCCGCACGAAGCGGCTGCCAAACGCGCACTCGTAGCCCTCGTTGAGCAGGCGCCAATATTTCACCGCGTCAGTCGGTGAATCGGAGGCGTCGGCCATCATGATGACCACGGCATCGCCCTGCATTTGGTTGAGCCCGTAAATGATCGCGCGGCCGAAACCGTGCAGCCCGGTGTTTTGCACTGGCGCGAGGGTGGGGATCTCGGCGCGGAGAGCTTGGAGGACCGCCCATGTGGTATCCTTGCTGCCGTCGTCGACCACGATGATCTCGTGGGCGATGCCTTCGCGGGTAAACTCCGCGTAGATGCTCCGCAGGGTCGGGGGCAGCGAGGCCTCCTCGTCCCGCGCGGGGATGACGACGGAAAATTTGGTAAGGGGAGCGAGGACGGGCGCGGCAGACATGCAGGTGCGGTTAAAGCGGAGCGGAAAGATCGAGCCAGTCCGGATGCGCACGCGCATGCGCGGCGATCTCATCGAGGACGGTGGCGGTGGGGGTTTGCGGGTGCCAATTCCACAGGCGCGCGGCCTTGGCGGAATCGAGCACCATCCACGGAATATCGAACGCACGCGGCGTGGTGTCACTCGCGACCGAGTGCGGTCCAAGGTGCGCCGCGCACCAATCGCTCAACTGCCGCAATGACATCGCCGAAGCCGCGCCGCCGGCGAAATTCGCGATGCGATCGGCGGCCGCGAGGTGCGGCGCGTCGAACTGTTTCGCGAGCGCTGGCAGGAGATCGCGCGGATGCAGGCAATCGCGCACCTGATGACCATGGCCGCCGAAACCGATATACTTCAGCGGACGCTGCCGCAGCCACGCATTCAACCAGTACGCGAAGATACCCTGATCGGCGCGACCGAATTGGCCCGCTCCCGCGAGCACGCCACAGCGATTTACAAACACGGGCAGGTTAAACGTCTCGCCGTACTCCAGCGCCAGCGACTCGCTCGCGAGCTTGGTCGAACCGTACAGCGACACCGGCGCACCCGTGGAAAAAGTCTCGTCCACGCCCGCCGCCGTGAGCCCCGGCGGCAACGCCGCGCCCGGCGTCGGGATAAACGCGTGATCCTTCGGGATCACCGGCAGCGCCGCCAGCGGAGGAATCGAATACACCCGGCTCGTGCTCAGCAGAATAAAACCCGCGCGGTGCTGCTTGCAAAACTCCAGCATGTTCACCGTGCCGCCGAGATTGTGTTCGATGAGCTGGCGCGAGCTGGTCTTGCCATCGACGCCCGCCAGCACACTCGGGTTGGCCGCCGCATCGAGCACCCAATCCACGGCCGGCAAGGTCTCAAGGTCGCTCGGCGCGCGGAGGTCGCCGTGGAAAAGCTTCACGCCCAGTTTCTTCAGCTCTGCGCGATTCGACTCGCTGCCCGGTCGGATGAAATTGTCGAAACCCACCAGCGTGTGGCCCGCGCCCGACTCCGCAAAGGCGCGCGCGAGGGTGCTCCCCACAAACCCGCAGACGCCTGAGATCAAAATTCGCATTGGGAGACGGTTGTGTAATTTAAGCCGCGCGGGAAGCGCGATTTTTACGCGATGCGGCTGCGTGGTACCCGCGCCGCTGCAACCTTGATTTACCTATATTCACCTTAATTCGCCTTTACTTGCCTTACCTGAACCGGGAACCGGGACTGCCCCCAAATGGAAAGAAAATGGTATCGTGCCGCGGGCTCGCTCGCTGCCGGGAGCGCTGGTCGCCGGCCTGAATCGTCTTTCTTTCGGTGGACCTCGCCGCCAACCCACGCCTGCAAGATCACGTGCCTTGATGTACCTATATTCACCTTAATTTCCCTCGTGTCCCGACAGCGGCTCCGGGCCATCAACAAAAACCACTTTGGGTGAAAATCGCGCATAGGTGTCCGCAGTTTGTCAGATGACAACCCTGCCTGTCATTCCCGCCATTGGCTCTGTTGGGTGTATTGGGAAATATTTTTACTCCACGGTTAGAACTCGCGAGCGCAGTTCGTCTGGTTAAGTTAAGAATTGCTGGTGCCGTCGATGGGCACCATATCACGGGATGAACTCAGTGGGTATCCTCGGCAAAATTGTCCTTTCCTTGTTGGCGGTAGGTGGCGTGTTGGTCGTTGGAGTTTTAGCTTTTCTGGCGCTCCCGATCAATTGGCGCACCGACGGTGGTTGGTTTAGCGGGATGGCGATGCTTCAAAACGGCCTTCTGATCCTGGGAATTTTCGCGCTCGGTTGGTTTGGGCTTCGAGCAATCTGGAAATCATCGAGCAATGAGACGCCGATCAGTGACGACCTGCCTTAGGCCGTCAGTTCGCCGCTCTGTCCCCCCGGCGTTCTAAAGTTTGACGCCCCCCGCGCCGCCCCCTGAAAGTCCCGGCATGAGTCAGATGCGCGGCGATTACAAATCAGTCTGGAATTCCCTCTCCGGTTCGAAGAAGGACGCTTACCTCGTCGTCTCCGGGTACACCGACGAGGAGAAGTTTCACGCCGACGCCGAGGACTCCCTCTACATCCTGCGCGAGACCGTCGGCATCAAGCCCACCGACTCCTTCCTCGAGATCGGCTGCGGCGTGGGCCGCGTGGGCCGCGTGCTCTCGCCCTTCGTGAAGCATTGGACCGGCTGCGACGTCTCGCCCAACATGCTGAAGCTCGCCTCGCGCCGCCTCCTCGGCCTTGAAAACATCAGCCTCCAGGAAATCTCCGGCTACGACCTCCAGCCCATCCCGGACAACTCCATCGACGTCGTCTACACGACGGTCGTCTTCATGCACCTCGAGGAGTGGGACCGCTACACCTACGTGCTCGAAGCCATGCGCGTGCTGAAGCCCGGCGGACGCTTCTACTGCGACAACGCCAACATCGCCTCCCCCGAAGGCTGGGCGATGTTCGAAGCCGGCCGCACCCAATTCAAACCCGGCACCCGCCCCGCGCAGATCTCGAAGTGCTCCTCCGTCCCCGAGTTCGAAGCCTTCCTCTCGCACGCCGGCTTCATCGACTGGCACGTCGGCACCCGCCCCATGTGGGTCTACGGCTGGGGCACGAAGCCGGGCGGCGCGTAAAATCACCTCGCCGCCTTCAGGGAGCGGCGGTTTGCAACCGCCGCCGTTTCGCCCCCGCCTGCATGAAACGCGAAGAACTCCGCTTTTTCGACCCGAGAGCTAGAGTGGCCGTCCGTGAAAATCGCCTGCCTCATTGGCATCAACACGGTGCAGCCTACTTCGTCACCTTTCGTTTGGCCGATGCACTTCCGAAAGCGTTGCTCGATAGCTGGAGCGAAGAGCGTTTCGCTTGGATGCACTTTCACCCGAAGCCGTGGAGTGAAAAAGACGAGCGCGAATACCATGAGCGTTTCACGGCCACGATGGATCGGTGGCTCGATGCCGGACACGGAACTTGCCGGCTACGCCAGCCTGAATGTTCACGCTTGGTCGGGGAAACGCTGGGGCATTTCGCAAGTGTGCGCTACGATTTGATATCGTGGGTCGTGATGCCCAATCATGTGCATGTGCTCCTCGCTCTGCGCGAGGAATGGTCGTTGGATAACTTGATACACTCGTTGAAGCGATTTTCCGCGCGGCGCTTGAATGAGTTTGCTGGTTCGAGTGGCCGGGTGTGGCAGCGTGACTACTTTGATCGTTTGGTTCGCGATGCGGCCCACTTCGGTCGCTGCGTTCATTACATCCGAAATAATCCGTCGAAGGCCAAACTACCGGTAGGCGAATATCTCCTGTGGGAAAGCGATCTGGCGCAACAAATCGCCTAACGGAGGGGCGCTTTTTAAGCGCCCCCGCTATGGCCTGCGAATCGCCCTATACCGCCCGTCTGAAATTACCGCCAAGCGATCTCGACGGTCCAACGCTCTCTCACCTCGTAACCCTCGCCGCTTAAAAAGCGCCGCTCCGCGCCAACTGCGCTTTGGCAGCGCAAAGCGAATGGTACGAAATGGAGGAGCACAGCGCCCTAACGGAGGGGCGCTTTTTAAGCGCCCCCGCTATCGGCTGCGAATCGCCCTATACCGCCCGTCTGAAATTACCGCCAAGCGATCTCGACGGTCCCAGCGCTCTCTCCTCTTAACCCCCGCCGCTTAAAAAGCGCTGCTCCGCGCCGACTGCGCTTTGGCAGCGCAAAGCGAATGATACGAAATGGAGGAGCACACCGCCCTAACGGAGGGGCGCTTTTTAAGCGCCCCCGCTATCGGCTGCGAATCGCCCTATACCGCCCGTCTGAAAATACCGCCAAGCGATCTCGACGGCCCAACGCTCCCTCACCTCGTAACCCTCGCCGCTTAAAAAGCGCCGCTCTGCGCCAACTGCGCTTTGGCAGCGCAAAGCGAATGGTACGAAATGGAGGAGCACACCGCCCTAACGGAGGGGCGCTTTGCAAGCGCCCCACTAATCGGCCACGATTCGCCCTGCGACATACATCTACAGCTAAATCAGCTGCTCCCTTACTTCACCTTCCCGCTCTCATTCCAATAAATCACGACATTCTTCGTCGCGCGCCCGGCCGCGATGACGTCGAGTCGGCCATCACCATCGAGGTCCGCGAGCTTCAAATCTTCGCACGCCATCTGGTTGTCGTCGATGAGCGTATTGAGCTTCCACTCTTTGCCGGTCGCATCCTCCGCGGCGTAAAGCTTGATGCCAACTTTCTCGCCGGGCTTCCCTGAGCCGCGCCAGCCGGCGATGATCTGGTCGACGCCGGTTCCGAGCAGATCACCCGCTGCGAGGGCGTGGCCTTGAATAAGAGATTCGTCGAGGACGGTCCGGTTGAAGCCACCGCCCTTTTGCACAATGTAAGCGACGAGCTTGTTGCCGTGCATCGGTTCGATCGTAGAGTAAAAAAGATTCCTCTCGCCCAGACTGCCGACGCGTACTTCGCCGGTCGGTTCGCTGAGAGAAAGTTGCACTACTGTAGGTGCGTCACTGGCCGACGATACGATGCGAATTCCTTCTTTGGTGGCGACTACTGCAAGGGGAATGGCGCGCAGCGGCGCGACGTCGAAATTATGCGTCGCGTGAAGACCCGCCTCCGCACCGAAAAGGGTCACTGGTTTGCTGTCCTCTTTCCAAGGCCAAGGGTAGCCGAGAAACCGCACGCCTTCGCCTTCGTTGTTTTTATTTCCCCGGCCGTGCAGTGGCAGGACGGCCAGGATATTATTTTTCTTCGAGTCTTTCATCCACTGCATCCGATGCGTCGTCGGCTCATGCGGCAGCTTGATCGCCTTCCATCGCTGCGTGCGGTCCGCCGGCGCTTCGAGGAAAAACACCGCGCCGCTGCCCACCGTGTCGTTGGGATTCCACTCCGCGCCCACGGCCACCTCGCACTTGCCGTCACCGTCGAGATCGCGTGCGGCGATGCACACGTTGTCCTTCGGCGTGAGATTTTCCGCCATCACGAATTTCTCCCAGGTCGGATTGCGGTACCACACGATCTGCTTCGCATCGGCGAGCAGGATGTCGTCCTTGCCATCGCCATCGACATCCGCAATCGCGAGCCCATACCCGATCTGAATCTTCGCATCGATGGTCTGTGGACGCACTTTCAACGCGGGCGTCGCGCTCCACAGCGGAGCAGCCAAAGCCAAACTCAAAACGAGACCGATGGGTAGGATTCTCATGGCGTGAAGGGGGGGGTATTGGAGTTCAGCACGTCCCGCTGGCGCCGCCAAGGTCCAAACCTCCCCACCGGCCCTATCGATAAACTAATTTGGGTTCGTCTCCGTTCTCTCCGTTTCCTCCGGTAAAATCAGTTCAGTCCACACGCACCTACTGACGACTCCCGAAGCGCCCTCAAGCTACGCGCATTTTCCGAATCCGTGTTCATCTGTGTCCATCTGTGGTTAAGTTTTTCTTTACCTCGTTTCGTCTCGATTAAGTCCGCCCCAGATACAAATCCCGCCCGCGTACGAGGGCCTCGATCTTTCGATCCGCCACGGAGCGCTTCAGCATCCAGAAACCGCAGTCGGGGTGCACCCAGCGCAGGCGGCCGGGGCCGACTTTCTTTTCGACGGCTTCGATGCGCGCGGCGACTTCGTCTGCGGTCTCGATGTGGTTCACCTTGATGTCGATCACGCCCACGCCGAGGGTGATTTTCTTGTCGATGTGCTTGAGGGCATCGAGGTCCGATTTCGGGCGGTGCGCGAGCTCGAGCACGAGATGATCGGTGTGCAGCGCATTCAGAAAACTCAGCAGCTTCTGCCAGTTGCCCTTTTGGATCGTCTGCCCGCCGTAGTTGCCGAAACAGAAGTGCACGGCGCGCTCTGTGTTCTTGTCGATCGCATCGAGCACGAGATTCATCGCGGCCGCCGCGAGCGGACCGTCCGCAGGATTGCCGGGGATGTTGGCCTCGTCGACTTGCAGGCACGCCGCGGGCAGGCCCGGCATCTGCGCCGCGAGCACTTCGCCGAGCGCCATCGTGAGCGCCGAGAAATCGCGGTAGTGGTGATCGAGCAGCGTGCGCGCGAGCATGTACGGGCTCGTGACCGTAAACTTAAAAGCCCCGCCGGCCACCGCCGCCGCGCGCTGGCAATCCGCGAGGAGATTCAGCGAGCCCTCGCCGAGCGCGCCGGTGACGACGCCCGCCGGCTTGCGGCGAAAACCCATCGGATGATGCCGCGAAAACTCCTCTGTGATCGAGCGCCCCACGACCGACGAAATCCCCGCCATCGGGCGGATGAAATACTCGATCATGCCGTTCGTGTCCGGGTGATTGACGTCGAAGCGGTACAGCTCGCCGTCCGTCGGCAGATCGATGCCCGCCTGCCGCTGGATGTCGAAAACGACGCGCGTCGCGTCGATCACCGCTTGCTCACTCGGCAGGGCCGCGAGCCAATCCGGCACGGGATACGAGCCGACGGTCGTGGTGAGAATACGCGGAGACTTAGGCAGCTTGGGGTTGGGCATGCCCGCGAGTTGAACGCGCCCGCCGAAAAAATGAAAGACCGAAGCGGACGCTTCACGTCATCGCACGACTCGCGCTCCCATTCGGCGTGAGCTCCGGGTAGTAGCGATCCGCGGTTTTAAGGGAGCGGCGGTTGCAACGGAGCGGCGGTTTCCAACCGCCGTGGGCTCCCGCGCGAAGTCCCTCACAATTCTCCGAGGGCCCCCAAGGGCGATCCGGCAAACTTCCGCTTCTCAGCCGCACCGTCCTCTCGCCCGCCACGCATCACCTCAACTACCCGGAGGCGTAGCGGTGTTGGTGGTAGCGGTCGCTGACTGCTGGCCGTTCGGACTGGCCGACTGAGCTTTCTTTGCCGCCTCCTCGTAAGCCTTGCGCTGCGCCATGCCGATTTCGAGCAGATCGCTCACGAGCATGCGCGCTTCTTCTTCCTGTCGCGCGACGGTCATGGGCTTGGCGGGCGCGTCCGGAGCGGGGGGAGGCGTCGCGGCGGGAGTCGACGCCACTGGCTGGGAGGACGCAGTCGGCTCCACTGCGACTGGTGCGAGCGAAACAGCGTTAAGCGGCGTCGTCACCGGCTGCAGCGTTATGTTCGCTTGCGTATTGAAGCTAGCCGCCACCGGCGTCGGCGCATTCATCACACCCGTCGCCTTGCGCAGCGTGAGCGTCTTCTGGATCTCGCCCGACTTCACCACGACTTGGTCGCGGCGCGGGTCGTAGGCGAGCACGCTGAGATTGCCTTCCGAGCCGCCCACGGCGACCCAGCGGCTCTTCTTGGTGCCCTTGTCGAAAATATTGACGTACGTCTTGTCGACCATCGCGTTCACCCCGGCGAACTCAAGGTTCTCATTCGGACCCGCGCTGGCCGCCGTGGCGGCGGGCGCGAGAAAGGGCGACGTGGAATTCGACTGCGCGAAAACTCCACCCGCCGACCCGAGGGTGAGCGTGGCGAGGATGAGGCCGAGGGGGCGCAAATTCGCTGGCATGTACTATGAGACGATTATCGCTTCGCAAAGATACGTCAAACTCCGGGTAAACCAAGGCGGAGGGTACTTATTCGCGCGCCCATCCGCCCCTCGGCCTTATTTCCGCGCCACGAGCAGGAGCGCGCTGCCGTGGACATTTGGGTGCTGCTCGGTGCGGAAGTCCTTGAAGCCGAAGTGCTCCAGCGCCGCGATGATCTCCTTCTTCTCCATCCAGTAGCTGTAGACATCGCCACCCCCGCAGAAGCCCTTCCAGTCCAGCGACGGCCCGTAGTTGAAGCGATGCACGGTGTGTTTGAAGCCGGCGTGCTCCATCGGGACCTCTTCGGAAAACTTCGCGCCCGGCACCGGGTTCTGCGCCACAAACTCCGCGTCGTAAAACACCGTCCAAAGAAAAATCGCATCGCTGCGCCGCGCCAGCAACTCTAGCAACTCGACAGGATTCGTGAGGTGATAGAGCAGCCCCGAGGCCACCGCGATGTCGTGCTTCTTCTCGACCGCGCGGAGATGCGCGAGACAATCGCCGAGGAGAAACCGC
Organism: Opitutaceae bacterium; assembly: GCA_965227745.1. GTDB lineage: Bacteria > Verrucomicrobiota > Verrucomicrobiia > Opitutales > Opitutaceae > GAS368. Next base: position 6,506,521 of record OZ245769.1, read on the forward strand.
ACGCGATTGCTCATGCGAAAGGTCTCCTTGGCGATCAGGCACTTCAGGTAGGCGCGCGCATTGGCCTCGACCGCCGTGACTGCCGCCGCATTGAGCCGGTCGATCAGATAAGTGTGCCCGCCCTCCAGCGGCCCGAGCTCCAGCACGTCGCGGCCCGTGAAACCATTTTCCAGCCCCGTCTCGATCAAGCGATGGTGCGCCCACGCGATGCGCGGATCGTCGAAGAGCGGTGTCGCGCCGGCCTTCAGGTCCGGCCGGTCCGAGGGCGGCGAGGAAGACCACTCGCCCGCGAAGAGATCGAGGGCGTTTTGGTCGGAGGGTACGCTGCCAAAGAAGTGCTTGAAGTCGGTCGACATGATGCGGAAAGCAGCCCCACGAAACACACGCCGCCCGCGAAAGGAATGCAGAAATCACGGCCGCCTAAAATCGTGGCTTCACCGCGCTTCTAGAAAACCGCTGAATTGAACCACGAAGGACACGAAGAGCCGCGAAGGTCTGTTCGTACTATCGCGCTTTATGGCGCTTGCTGGAAATGATGCCTTGAACCGGAAGACCGGGAAGGACGGGAAGAAGAGGAAACGGCAAAGTCCCAGGCCATCGCTTCCCGTTCTTCCCAGCCTTCATGTTCAATTCTTTGGCGGCGCAAATCGCCGCCCGCCCGAAAATGACCCCACGCCTTCGCGCTTCTTCGCGTCCATCGCGGTTAAAAATTTGCGTTCGTGGTCTGTGGTTAGCGGTCCTTTTCGCTCAGGGAATCTCGTAAATCTCGATCAGCGCATTTCCCACCGGGGAGGTGGAGCCGCCATTGTCGAGTCCCGTGGCCTGCGCCGTGTAGCTGCCGGGCGCGAGCGTCACGAGCATCGCGGGCTCCTGGCGATCCGAGAACGTAAACGCCCCGACCTGGGTAAACGCCGCCTTCAGCGCCGGCTGCGAGGTGAGCGGCGAATCCCAATCGTCTTTTTCGCGGATGAGCGTGCTGCCCGTGAAGAGCTTGAGGAAGGGATCGTCGAGGGTGCCGGTGACCCCGAAGCTTTGCAGCGTATCGCCCGCCACGCGGATGAGGTAAGTGCGCGGGCCCGGCCCCTGCACCACGAAGCCCGCGATCAGCGTATCGGCGCCCGTGCTCACGTAGCCCCGAGTCGAGAGATTGGCGAGGCGGCTGGCGGTGTCGCGTACTTCGTCGGCGTCGTAGGCTTCGATCAGCACCGTGCCCGTCGCCCCGGACGGGCTGGCCGTGCTCATGGTGTAGCTGCCGGGCGCGAGCGAAGTGAGGATCACCGCATCGCGCGAGCCGGCGGCGAGGGCAAACGCCCCCACGCGGGGCGACACCGTTTTGATGTCGGTGGCATTGGTCGATTGATCCCAGATCGCCGCGCTGGTGGCGATCGTCGCGCCGGTGGACTGGATCTTTAGGACGAGTTGCGGATCCGCCAAGGTGCCGCTGACGCCGAAGCCGGCGAGGCCCGGGCCGGCGGCGCGAAGCAGCACGGATTTATTGCGCGTACCGGTGACGACAAAGCCCACCGTCATCACCCGCGCGCTGTTTCCGCCGATGCCGCGCGTAGAGAGATTGGCGAGTTGCGTGCTCGGTGCGACGGTCGCCGGAGACGTGGTGAGCGTGACGGTGTTACTCGTCACCGTACTATCCGGCGTGATGGCGACGAAGTAGTAACTGCCCGCATCCTCGGCCTGCACGGAGCCAAAGTTCAGGCTGCCTGGCTTGATGAGCGTGAACAGCGGCTCGTAATCGGTCGCGCCTGCCGCCTTGAAATACCAGTGGTAGCTATGGAAATCGTCGGCCGCGGGCGGGTCCTGCCCGTCGACGCTAATCGTGAATTTAGCCGCGCCGCTCACCCCTGCGGTCTGGTTGGTCGGCTGCGTGGTGATCGTCGGCTTCGAAAAAGGCGTGCTGTAGTAATAGGTGACCCCCGCGATGTCGTCGGGCTGCAGGGTCTCGATCGTGTTCGTGATCGTGCTGTTCATGATCGCCACCACGTTTTGGCCCGCTTCGTCCGGGTGGGTGAGGCCGATCACGTGGCCGAGTTCATGGAGGATCACGCGGCGGAGATCGATCGCGGTGCGGAGGGTGCCACGGTAGGAATTCCACGAACGGGTCTTGTTCACGATGAGGTCGGCCTCGTCGGAGCGAATGGTCTGGTCGCCCTGGTCGACGAGCGTCACGGCCAGCGTGCGACTGTCGAAGGCATCGCCATAGATCGTGGTGGAGAAAAACACTTGATTGATCCCGTCGCCGTACTTCATCCCCGAGGTCGCGGTGCTCGTCGTCGAGGTCATTTGGGAGCGCGACATCTTCGCGTTCCACTCGGCGATGGCGGATTGTGCGACGCTATTCCACGAGGTGGAACCGTCGCTCAACGGAAACGTCACCGCCGTGGCCGTGGCGTCGAGCTGGAGGCGCATCGGGATATTGCCCGAGGGCCAGGTGGAGCCGAGAAAATCGTAGGCCCGGGCCGTCGAGGCCAAGCTGACGAGGATGAGCACCACCGCGGCAAAACCGAGGCCGCGTGCGCCAAGCGAGGTAACACGAAAACCGGAAAAGAGGCTCATGGCTTTTGCTGGGAGGAGTCGCCGCGGCCGAGGGCGTCCGTGATTTGAGATTCAAAGGCCGAGAGCGACAGCGCATCGGCGGTGGAGGTCACGCGGGCGACAATCGCGGTGCCTTCGAGCGAAAGAGGGATTTGGTCGACCGAGGTGAGCGGCACATTGTTCTCGCGCATCACGTACTCGCGCTGCGTCGCCGCCTCCGTCACCACATGATAGCGGCCATAGCCCATCCCGATGAGCGGGCAGATCACGCGACCGTTGTTGGCGAAGAAAACGATCTGCCGCTGTCCAATCTCGAAGCGCGGCATGCCCACCACCTTGAGGTTACGCTTGCCCACGGTGCCGCCGAGAAACGACAGCGTGACCGTCTCGCCGGGCGAGCCCTTGAGCGCGCGCTCGACCGAGAACGTCACGAGCGTCCGCACGCCCTTGCCGTCCGCCGAATCAAACTCCTCGCTGTGCACTGAAATCACCGAGCCGCGCAAGACGGTGTCCGCCTCGGCGACCAGTTCCGTAAACGTCGGCGGGATGACCGAGGTTGCTCGGCTCACCGGTGCAATTAGCAATGCGGCGACCGCCACGAAGAGCGAGGTCAGCCGCACGCGCGCAAGGCGGGTGGGAAAGATGATCATAACGGTACAGTAACTTCCTGCGAAGAGTGAGACGTGGCGTTTTTCGGGTCGTTCCAAAAAACGCGCGCGAGATTTATGGATCAGGGATTTAGCTTGTAGATTGATGCTAAAGCCAACCCGAGGGCCACTACAGAATGTACTCTCGGCCAACCGTCAAAAGCCGGCGCACCTTTGACGCTAGCTTAACGCGCATCGCTGTTTCTACACAGCCATGCGGCTTACGCGTGCTCGCGTTTCTTCCACGCCTCGACGATCTGGCGGATTGTCTCCTCGAGGGATTGGGTGATGTCCCACGACGGGTAGTGCGCGCGCATCTTGCGCAGATCGCTGTAGTAGCAGATGTGGTCGCCGGCGCGGTTTTGATCGACGTAGGTGTAGACCTGCGCCTTGCCGGTAAACTTTTCCGCGATCTTAAACGCCTCGAGAATCGACGTGCTGTTGGCCTTGCCGCCCCCTAGATTGTAAACCTCACCTGCGCGCGGCGCGTTGACGAAGGCCGCCATGAAGCGCGCGACATCGAGCGAGTGGATGTTATCGCGCACCTGTTTGCCCTTGTATCCGAAAACGCGATATTCGCGGCCCTCGAGGTTGCACTTCACAAGATAGCTGAGGAAGCCGTGGAGCTCCACGCCGCTGTGATTCGGCCCCGTGAGGCAGCCGCCGCGCAGGGCGCAGGTGGGGAGATTAAAATAGCGGCCATACTCTTGCACCATCACATCGGCGGCGACCTTGCTCGCGCCGAACAGGGAGTGCTTCGATTGGTCGATGGTAAAGGTCTCCGCGATGCCGTTTTCGTAGGCGGCGTCCGCATAGTCCCAACGGGTGGGTAATTCGGTCAGCGCGATGCGATTGGGCGCGTCGCCGTAAACCTTGTTCGTGCTCATGTGCACGAAGGGCGACTCCGGCGCGGCTTGTCGCGCCGCCTCGAGGAGGTTCAGCGTGCCGACGGCGTTGGTGTCGAAATCGTCAAACGGGATCGCCGCCGCCCGGTCATGCGAGGGTTGCGCTGCCGTGTGCACGATGACCGCGGGCTTCACCTCGCGCACGAGGGCGAGCACGCCGGCGCGGTCGCGGATGTCGAGCTCGTGGTGCACGAAGCCCGGCAGGTCGCGCGCCAGACGGCTCTGATTCCACCGCGTATCGCCCTGCGGGCCGAAGAACACGGCGCGCTGATTATTGTCCACGCCATGGACAGTATAGCCGAGCTCGCGTGCGAAATACACGCAGACTTCAGAGCCGATAAGGCCGGAGGAACCAGTGACGAGGAGGGTCTTGGACATCGGGGACGGGAGCGTTCAGGAAAATGAAGACGTCCACGGAGCCGAAGAGCAGGCCGGGGGGCAAGCTCAGGGTTTTCTCGCATAAGTGGTGAAGGACCAGTCCGTCGGATTGATGAAGACCTTCACCGATTCGCCCGCGCGCAGCCGAGCGGCATAGTCGGCCCAGTGTTGATCGACGAGGGGCTGCTCGTGGAGGCGGGGGAGATTCGTCGCGAGCATGCCGAGCAGTAGCGTCACAACCGCGATCCGCACCCACCGCCGCGAGCTATCGGTGAGCGTCGCGAGCAACCACAGGAAAACCAATTGTGGGGCGAAAAAGTAGCGCCCGCAGAAGAAGGGATTGCAGAGACCGGGGAGGACATTGCGGCAACGGAAATAAGTCGCCGCCAGCAGCAGGCCCAGGCCTAGGGCCAGCCAAACCCGCTCGGCCCGCCCGCGACCACCGCGAAACGCCAGCGCCGCCGCCGCGCCCAAGGTGAGCAGGCCCATCAGCGTTTCGACCAGCAGGGGCCAATCGCTCCCCAGCCAGCGCCCCAGCAGCAACGAGCCCCCGATGCGCATCCCGGGAATCGCGAGAAAAGTTTCCGTGGCGACCCGGGTATCCGGCGGGATGCCGGGGCTGTGCGCGATCAGCCAGCCCTGCACGCCCGCGCACGCGAGCACGATGCTCGCTACGAGGTAGCTCGCCCGCGTGCGGCGTTGGAAGGCGCGCAGAATAAAGAGAGGCGCGAAGAGCACGCTGAAGGGTCCGGTGAGACCGAGCACGACCGCGGCGATGCCATCGTGCGCGTACTCGGCCCGGCGGCGCGCATCGGCTGAGATCAGCAAAAGGAGCAGCCCACCCGCCAGCACCCACTGGATGTTGACCAGAAACAGCAGGACCTCGAAAGCATCCGGCACGAGCGCGACCGCGAGGGCAAAGGCCAGATGCGGCCGAAACGGCATGCGCGAGGATTGGGTGCGCGCGGCGACATACAGCGTAAGGCCCAGCGACGCCCCGACGAAGATTCCCGGCGCCAGGAGCGGATCGGCGTGCGCAGCCGTGAACGCCACGAGCCGCTGCACGAGGTGGAGATAGCCCGCATACGGCTCGAAAATCATCCGCGCGCCATAGGAGTGGGCCTGAAAGAAAAAGATCACGCCGTCCTCGGCCCAAAACTGGGGATTCAAGAAGAGCTCCCACCGCCGAGCCACGAGCACCGTGGCGCAGAGGACAAGTGTGAACCACAGCGGCGGGCGGGCCAAATAAGCCAGCGGCCGGTCCAGCCGCGACCGAAGCGATGACCGGGGTGGAGGAGCAAGGGCAGGCGCAGGCGCGGCGGGACGCGGGCGTTGCCAAGTGGTCGCGCGGTGGCGGCGGACCGAAGGAGACACCGTCCGATGGGCGGGTCGTTCAGGTGCGAGCAGAAGGACGGCCATACGTCCACGCAGCGACAATCGGAGTGGTGCTAGCCGCTATCATATGCCGCAACAATTTACGTATCTAAAAAGTGGATACGAAAGTGCCGGACGCACCTGGCGAACGTCCATTAAGACTGTGACAATTCAGCCCGCGAAACCCGCCATCAGGTAAAATCCTCAGCGCAGTCCGGAGCTGTGGGAGGGGCTTTACGCCCCGACATTGAACGTCCGCAACCCGTCGGGGCGTAAAGCCCCTCCCACAGTTTCGAACTACCAACCACCAAATTGGCCCCCGCTCACGCCTCGGCGGGATTTCTATTTCTTCCGCCCTTGATACTCCAGCATCCAGCCCTCAGGGAGTGTGACCATATTGCCGCGCACGCCCTTGCGGATCGCGTCGACATGTTCGGTCCAACGATAGTCGTATTCGGCCGGCACGCTAAACGTTTTGATGTGGGCGAGCACGCAGGCGAGGGCGAGCACCCGCGCAAACCAGGCGATGGCGCGCTGCGTGGCATCGAGCTCTAGCACGAGCAGCCACGCGAGCATCAGGCGCGGGAGATAGAAATAGCGGTCGCCGAAAACGAGATTATCCAGCGACCACGTGTCGGGCCGGCTGCGATACACGCCTGCCACCATCATCAGCAAGAAACCCGCGACGAGCTGCGCGCGGAGCAGTTGCCGCGCGTGGGGGCGGAGCGCCCAAGCCACCGAGGCAAAGCAAAGCCCCATGCCGATTACGCCGATGAGGACGGGCGACATTTGCTTGGCGAGGTTGTCCCCCACCAGGGGCCAGACGACGAGGTGCTGTCCGATCACTTCAAAAAACTTGGAGGCGACGAAGGGTGGAAACTCAAACTTCGGCCCGGTGCGGACGATGTACCACGCCTGCACGCCCGCGCACAGCGTGGCCGTGGCGAGGATCGCAAAGGTGTCGGCATTGCGGTCGCGCCACCAGCGCCAGGCCAACAGCGGCCCGAGCGCGATGATGAAGGGACCTGTGAGGCCGACGAGCGCGATGAGGGCGATATCGCCGATGCGTTGGCGCGCGTTGGTGGGCCGCGCGATGATCGCCTGCTCGATGATCAGAAATCCCGTCAGCCACTGAAGATTGGTGATGCAACTGAGGACTTCGCCCGTTTGTGGCCCAAGGAAAAATGTCAGCGCGAGGAAGGGGCGCAACGCATTGGGCAGGGGGAGGCGAGGGGAGAAAGTCCGCGCGATCACCGCCAGCCAGATGAGATACGACACACCATTGTAGCAGGCCGGCCACCATGCGGGGTCGAGCGTCTTCGACGTGATCCACGCGATCAGGCGCGGCAGGGTATGCAGGTAGCCCATGTACCCTTCGATAAAGGCCTGCAAGCCCACGAGGTCGCTCTGCACGAGGAAGATCGTGCCGTCTTCCGCGTAGAGCTGGGGCACGAGCAACGCGTAGGGCTTGCGCAAGAAAAGCAGGACGGCGAAAAGCGCGAAGACCCACGGGTTCAAACGGGGCGCGCGAAACCATTCGCGCAGCCGGGCGCGCAGTGAAAGCGCGCCGGCCGCCTCCCGCGCGGGCTCGGGCCAGAAGAGCGCCTCGACTCCGAGCGCCACGATCAGGAGCGCGGTCACTCCGGCCGCCGCGATCGCGAAAGGCCTCGGCACCATTTCGTCCACGAGTGCGCTCGGCGGCATCCACGTGAGCGTGAAGAGTGCGAGTTGAACGACGGCCAGCGCGACGAATGCCGTACGACTCACCAACAGCGTCCAGGTCGCCAGCAGCCCCACGAGCACCAGCGCCACCACCGCCAAGCCGTTGCGCGCAAAGGTATCGGCTTCCTCGCGCAACAGCAGCCACAGCCCGAGCGAGGCGATGAGCCACGCCACCGCGAGCTTGTGCCGCCGCACATGCCCCAGCCACGCCGGGCGGCGGCGCAGACCTTGCCAGACGAGAAAGGGCAAGGCCGCCAGTCCGAGAATCCACGTCGCCGGCGTCCGCGATTCGCGCGTGACCTCATCGACTCGCCGCTCGCCGATCACCTCGCGGTTCGCCGTCGTCAGAATGTTCTTAACTTCCGTGAGGAGTGAACCGCGATTCGCCGCCGCTTCGCTGCTGCGGCTGAGCGCCCCGAAGTCCGCCGCGAGTGCCACATGGGAACTCGGCGGGCCGGCGAGACGTTGGTAGGCGAACCACGGCAGCACGAGTCCGGCGAAGGTCGCCAGTGCGAGCCGCCATGAGCGCCATTGCCCGCGATGCGCGGAAAACGCGAAAGCGGCGACGGCCAGCAGCGGCATCCACGCCACCGCGAGCGCCAGCCAGCCAAAGGCCGCGAGCGCGCCGCCCGCGATCCATCGATAGCGCGGCTCGATAGCCTGCTCGGTCGCGAGGAAGGTGCAGAAGGCGAGCAGCACCAGCGCCGCCGAGGCGAGCTGCGGCCAGACGAAGACCGAGTTGAGCAACAGGTATCCGGTAAAGACCAGCGCGGCCGTCGCGCCGTGCGCCTGGCGTTCAGTGAGGCCGAGCCAGCGGAGGAAAACCCACAGCGCGGGAATCCACAGCAGTTGAAACCACACGCCCGCCGTCGAGCACGAGGCGTCGACGCCAAGGCCCAGCGTCCGCAGCGCCGGCAGGGTCACCAGCGCCAGCCCGGATTGCAGCGGGGCCACCTCGCGATTGAGGCGCACGGCCGCCGGGGCGGCTTCGCCGATGTAGAGTTCCTCCGCGAGGACGCGCGGCACTTCATTGCGCGGCGACAAGCCGGTGAGGAAACGATCCGCGGCAGTCTCGCTGAAATTTGACTGGGGGAAGACAGCAAGGACCGAGATGTAAAAGAGCCCGGCGAAGAGTGTGAGCAGCATCAGCCGTCCGTGGACCGCCGGCCGCTCTTGCGCGATGCCGGTCAGTGGTCGGCGTCGAAAGCCGTGGAGCAAGTAGCCCTTCACCACCGTGTCCAGGATCACGATGATCGCGACCCAACTGAAGATGCGGCCCGCCAGCGGATGCAGCAGGTAGGCCCCGACCGCCAGATAACCGAGCGCGCAGGGCACGAGTGCGCCGAGTAGCACGGCTTCGAGCGCGGTCGAGCCACGGCCGGTGAGGCGGCGACGCCAGATCTGTGCGGCGATGCCGGCGCCGGAAAAAATCAGCCACTGCAGCGCGAAGACGACGAGCGTCGACTGCAGGGACAGGGCGGGCATCGGTGGGGGCGAGGGGAGTTGAGCGGGAAAAAGTCGCGCAGCGCCGCCGCGCCGGACTTAGAGCTTCACGAAGCGATACTTGATCAGCGCCCACATCCACGTCATCGGGTCGCGGAACATGGAGATCTTTTTGCCCTCCTTAAAAGAGCGCGACTTGTAGCTGATCGGAATCTCGATGGGGCGATGGCCCTTGCGGACGAGCTTCATCAGCAGCTCCCAGTCGAAGTCGAAGCGGTTGCACTCAAAGGTCAGGCCATCGAGGCAGTCGCGGCGGAAGACCTTGTACATCGTGAACGGGTCTTTCAGCCAGATGAAGAGCGACGCGTTGATCATCAGCGTGAAGCCCCAGTGCGCGAGATTTAGGATCAGCGCTTGGAAAGGCTGATCGGAAAACTTGCGAATCGCCCAGCCACCCTCGCCGTGGCGGGAGCCGAGCACGAATTCCTGCCGGCCCGAGGCGATGGGGGCGAGGAGGATGTCGTAGTCGTTCAGATCGTACTCGAGATCGGCGTCCTGAATCACGATGACATCGCCCGTGGCTTCCTTGAAGCCGGCGCGCACGGCATGGCCCTTGCCGCGCGGGCGATCCTCGAGGATGAGCTTCACGCGGGGATGCGAGGCGTAGGTCTTGACGATGTCGCGCGTGCCGTCCGTCGAGTTGCTCTCGATCATGATGATCTGGAGCGTCCAGCCGGGGACCTGCTTGGCGAGGATGGCGTCGAGCGATTGCTTGACCGTCGCGGCCTCGTTGTAGATCGGGACGATGACGGAAAGGGTGCCGTTAACGATCGGCGTGGAGTGCGAGGACGGCATGGAAGGTTAGCGACGTATATACAACGGGAGGGAGGGATTCGGCAAAATTCTCCCCCAAGGGCGAGCCTTTTAGCATATTCCCCTCATTCCGGGCCGGTCAGACTGTCCGGGGGCGGCGAAGTGCCAGGAAAAGCGACAGCCCCAGGAAAGCCGCGCCGAGGCCGCACAGCGCGAGATTGCGCGGCCAGTTTTTCGGCACGTAGCGGAAGGTGATGCGGTGGTCGCCGGGCTCCGCGATCGCGACGCCCTTGAAGGCGTGGTTGAGGCGGAGCACCGGGGCTTTCTTGCCGTCCACTTCCGCGCGGAAATCGCCGGGCCAGAGCACCTCGTTGAGCACCACGACGCCGGCAGACTTGGCCCGGATGGTGAAGGTAGTGCTGTTTTCGGTGAGCTTATAGTCGGTCGCGGCGGTCACGGTCCGGCCCTCGAGCCCGCGCGGGATCGAGAGCAGGCCCGGCTGGGCGGCGATGTCGTTACGCAGGGCGACGGCAAAGGGCCGCCCGTCGCCGGCGCGGAGCTTTTGTGTAAACTCATCGACGCGATCATACGCATCGAGGCGGTCGGTGAAGAAAGCACGCGGCCACGCCGTGGGGCTTTCGTACACGTCGAGGTCGGCGGCCTTGAGAATCTTGAGCGATTTGCCGAGCACGCCCTGGTCGCTCTGGAGATCGAGGTAGTAGCGGACGTTCAGCGCGTCGAAGAGCGGACGCGCCGCGCCGACGTTGTAGACATCCACATAGATGCGCCAATCCCACCAGCGCTCGATGATCGGCGTGGCGATGAAACTCGTGACGAGCTCGCGCATGAAGGGGTTCACCAGCGCGTCGGGGCCGTGAATCGTCTCGAGCCCGTAGACGCCGGTCCAGCCCGGGAAGAAGTTTCCGTGCAGCCCGAAGCCACGCGCCGGCTCTTTCTTCACCGCCGCCCGCATGAATTCCATCGATTCGGATTTCGCAGTGAAGTTCACCCGGTCGGTCGGATGTACCGTATAGGTGTCGAAACCTACCGCTGTGGAGTGAAAGGTCGTGCGCCACAGCAGCACGGTCGCGCTCAACGCGAGCAAGATCATGGCTGCCGGCGTGAGCAGGCCGCGCGTGAGGACTCGCCGTGCCACAAGGCCGAGCACGACCGAGGCGACGAGCAGCGCGGCCAGTTCGGCCCAAATAAACGGGGCCACCGGGATGACCTCAGCGTCCTTGAGGGCAGTAAACGTCAGGCCCGTGCCGTAAATCGAGCGGTGCACGGCCTGGCGAAAGCCGATCCACGCAAAGACCAGCGCGAAGAGCATCAGGCCCACCGCGACAAGGTCGCCGCGCCCCTCGGCCGTGCCGAGCCGCCGCGCCGCCGCCGCAAAGCCCACCCCCGCGAGCACGCTCCAGAGCACGATGAGCGAGCAGGTGAAGGTATTGTCGAGGTGCGCGATATTCGAGAGAAAGGGCACTTGTACGATCCACGCCCACGGGATCAGGCCGAAGGCCAAGGCCAGCGGCACCAGCGACGTCGCCGCGAGGGCCATTGCCGCGCGGTTGGCGAAGTGCGAACGGAGCGTCGCGAGAAAGTAGAGCATGCCCAGCAGCACGGCGAAATTGACCGAGGGGTTAAACGTCCGCGCCTCGGCCATCAGCGGCCGGTAGAACAATTCGTCAAAGGCACCAAGCAGCAGCGCGGGCTGAATTTGAAACGCGCTCGCGGCATTGTAGCTCGTGTAGGCGTTGCGCAGGGTATTGAGAAAGGTGAGCCAGATCGGCGCGGCGAGCAGGACGAAGATCACGCCCGCCCACGCCAGCGCGGCGGCCTTGAGTACGCGCTCGCGCGAAGGCTGGGCGCTCGTGACGAGCACGGCGAAGCCGGAGAAATTCATGCAGAGCAGGAGCATGTAGGCCTCCTTGGCCGTGCCGCTGTTCATCAGCGCGCCATTGGCCACGATCAAACCCGTGATCCAGAGCGCGGTGGAGCGCCGGGTCGCCGAATCGGTGATGCGCACGTAACAGTAGAGCACCCACGGTGCGTAGCAGAGGCTGAAGAGGGCCGGGTGGTTGACCCGATAGAGAAAGAAACCCGCAAACGGCGCGATGAGCGCGACGATCAGCGAAGCCGCGAGGTGGCGCGTGAGCGCAAACACCGTCAGCGCCAGCGCCGTGGCGAAGAGCCATTTGGCGATGAGGTACTTCAGGTCCCACGCCCACGACGCGCCATTGGCGAGGACCACGAGGAGGTGCAACGGGTCGCCAAACATGGACTGCCCCTGGGCGAGCAGCGGCACGCCGGAGGCGCTGTAGCGATTCCACAGCGGGAGCTCGCCCTGCATGAGCGCGCGGTGCTGCATCATGGAAAACGGGACGTGCTGCCACATGATCGCGCCGACATCCGAGCCCTTCACATCCGAGGTCTCGCCGCTCTTGTAGCCGGGAAGCGTCGGGTACGCATCGTAGAGGAGGATCGTGCCGAGATTGGGCGAGACGAAACTCTTGCCGAGGAAGACGACGGGATACGCGCTGACGATCACCGCGAGCGCGGCGACGAGCGACACCGCGCGACCGGGCCGCGCGGCCAGCGAGCGGGCAAAGTTTCCCAACGCCGTCGCTACGCGGGGCGCGCGATCGAGTCCGAAGAGTATCGCCCCCAGCACGAGAAACACCACGAGGGCCCGCGCCCAGTAGCCGTGCATGAGGTCGCCCAGTTGCGCCGTGACCTGAAGCGGGGGATTAAAATCGACGACGAGCTGCGGGTCGTTGGCCCCGGCGGCGACCACGAGTTCCAACTGGTTGCCGCTGGCGCGAAACGATTGGATTTGTTGCGCCGGCTTGAGCTCCGGCAACCCCAGCGCGCGGACCACCCGGCCGCCGGGGCCCACGATTTGCACCCCGGAAAGCATCATCGTGGCTTCGCGGTCGATCGGATCGAAGCGGAAGGACTTGTACGTGCCCGGCGGCAGCGGCAGCCGGTAGGAAATAGGGGTGGCCGACCGGGTGAGGTTGACGCGCGCGACCTGACTCTCGTTGAAACCGGTACCCGTGTCGTAATAGAGCACAACCTGTCCGGGCGCGGTGGACGTCATCTGCGCTTCAAGCGCGAAGAGAGCCGAACTTGACCGCGCGGCGGGCAGAAACGGGATGACGACGATGGCACTGAGGAGCGCGGCGGCGAGCAGGGCCGGGAGCGTGAAAAACTTCATGCGACGGCCCAGTCTCGCGGAAAGCAACGGCATCCGACAAGGGGGAAACCGTAGAGATAGACGGAATTGGTCGAGGTAGGAGCCTGCTCGCAGGCGATGGGCTGTAGGGTGCCGCCCATATATCCGATCCCATCACCTGCAAGCAGGCTCCTACCTCAAGCCATCGCGGCTGCCCTCACCCAAAAAAACCCCGCACCGCTTCGCACACCGCGTCGATCTGCTCCGCGCTATGGTGCGGGCCGATGGGTAGGCTGAGGACTTCGCCGGCGAATTTTTCCGCGAGGGGAAAATCACCGCGTTTCCAGCCGGCGCTTTGGTAGGCGTTGGAAAGGTGCGGCGGGATGGGGTAGTGGATGCCCGTGCCGATGCCGCGCTCGGCGAGATGGGCCTGCAACGCGTCGCGCTGCGCGGTGCGAACCACAAAGAGGTGCCAGACGGGCTCGGCCCACGCGGGGACGTAGGGTAGCACGATATCGCCGACACCCTTGAGCTGCGTGAGATAGCGCGTGGCGAGGGCGACGCGGCGGGCATTCCACGCCGGGAGGACCGGGAGCTTCGCGCGAAGAAATGCCGCCTGTAGCTCGCTCAAGCGCGAATTGATGCCGAGGTACTCGTTATGATAGCGGACCTTCGAGCCGTAGTTGCGCAAGTGCCGGAGCTTGTCGGCGAGCGGGGCGTCGTTGGTCGTCACCGCACCGGCGTCGGCGAGGGCGCCGAGGTTTTTGCTCGGGTAAAAACTCACGCCGGCGGCGTGGCCGAGATTGCCGGCTTGGACGCCGCGGCAGAGAGCGCCGTGCGATTGCGCGGCGTCTTCGAGGACGAACAGACCGTGCTGCGCGGCAAAGGCATTGATCGCCGTCATATCCGCCGCCTGGCCATAGAGGTGAATCGGAAGAATGGCCTTGGTCTTCGGCGTGAGGAGCGCGGCGAGGCGGGCGGGATCGAGATTGTAGGTGAGGGGATCGGGTTCGCAGGGCACGGGGCGCGCGCCGACGTGGGTGACCGCGAGCCACGTCGCGATGTAGCCATGAGAGGGCACGATGACCTCATCGCCCGGGCCGATGCCCAATGCCATGAGTACGAGTTGCAAGGCCTCGAGGCCATTGGCCACGCCAATGCAGTGGGCGACACCAACACTCTTGGCGTACTCCGCCTCAAAGTTTTCCAGTTCCTTGCCGAGTAAGACCCAGCCCGACTCCATGACGCGATGATAGGCGGCATCGAGCTCGGGGCGCAGTTCGTCGTAGGCCGGCTTGAGGTCGAGAATCGGGATTTTCATCGGACGGGGAGGGGCAGGGGAGTAGCGGGTCGGCGGAGTCCGGTGGTCAGTAGGGCAATGGAGGCAAGGGCATGATCACTAGGGACCAATCGACCCGCCGCGACGCGCGGTTAAACGAATTTCAGCTTCCGCGCGGCGAAGAGCACCATGCGCAGGAGCAGCCAGCCGTGCTTCCAACGCTGGATGTTGGTCGTCCCGTAGGTGCGCTCGCGGTAGCGGATCGGCACATCGGCGATCTTGAGATTGAGCTTGGCCGCGCCGAACAGAAGGTCGAAGTCGCCGAAGGGATCGAAGTCCCCGAAGTAAGCGCGATTCGCGGCAACGCTCTCGTAGTGCGCGCGGCTGAGGACCTTGGTGCCGCAGAGGGTGTCCTTGACCGGCTGGCCGAGGAGCCAGGTGAAGATGAGGCCAAAGGCCTTGTTGGCGCAGAGATTGAGAAACTGCATGGCCTTTTCGTCCATCGGGTAGACGAGGCGCACGCCGTTGGCGAATTCCGCGCGACCGCTCGCGAGCACCTCGTAGAATTTCGGCAGGTCCTCCGGCGGCATCGTGAGATCGGCGTCGAGGATCATGAGGATGTCGCCCGTGGCCACGGCGAAGCCGGCGCGCACGGCATCGCCTTTACCCCGACCCGTTTGCTGGAGGATCTTAATTTTCCGATGCGGGTTTTCGGCGGAGACTTTTTGGATCTGGGCCCACGTATCGTCCTTCGAGTGGCCCTCGACGAAGATCAGCTCCGTGCCCGCGCCCATGTCGACGGTGCGGGCGACGGCGGCGGCGATATTGCCCGCTTCATTGCGCGCGGGGATGACCACGGACACGGTGAGCTTCCGCGAAATACCCGTGCGCTCCGGGCGCGCGACGATGAAAATCGTGAGGCAGAACCATTGCAGCAGCGGGGCAAACCAGCGGTTGAAAAACGTCCCGATACCGCCGAGCGCGGCGGGGATGAGAATGCGATTTTGCCGGCAGACGGTGGTCCAGCCCGCGAGCTGCAGGAGGTTCAAAACATCCGACGAGGCGATCCACGAGTTCTGCGGCTGCGGGGCCTTGCCGCCCAGCAAACGGGCGAGCGAGAGCAGGGGACGCCAGAGCGAGTTTTGAAAATTGATCAGCAACCGCGTGCCCGGGTGCGAGACGGTGTGCAGGCATTGCAACAGATGCTGCACGTCGGCCGCCATATTGAGCGTGTCGGAGATGATGATGACATCGAACTTCCGCTCGCCGAGGTCGATCAGCTCGCCCGCTTGCACGAAAAACTCCGCGTCGGGCAGGCGGCGGCGCGCGGCTTCGATCTGTGTGGCGGAGAGATCGAGGCCGACTTTTTTCTTCGCGCGGAGCTGCGACAGCAATTCGCCGGAGCCGCAGCCGATCTCGAGCACGGTCGCCTCGGTGGGGATCAGCAGATTGTAATAGTGCGCGAGCAACGCACGGTATGCACGGGCGCCGGGCAGCGGAGTGGTGGGGGCCGCGTCGTAAAATGAGCGGACCCGATCGAGATGGTCGCGAGCGAGGGCGGAGAGGTCGTTGTGCATGGCGTCGTCGCGGCTGGAGCGCGGGAACGTTGCTACGTTGGCGCGGTCTTCCCTTAGGGCTCAAGACTTATGGGTTGCAATCGCTTCCGAAATGGCGCGGGCTGACCCTCCAATTTTTGCACGAATTCATGTTGTCGCCGGTCTTAATGTTACTGCGCCGCGGCTGGCGCAATGTGTTGGCGGGTCTCGGGATGATCGTCGCTTCATCGCTCGTCGCTCAGCCGGCTGAGGTGGCGGGGACGATGCCCGAGGACTTTCTGCCGCAGCTTAAGGGCTACTTGGCCACCGCGCTCAAGCAGTCGCCGACCACGATCACCAAGCAGTTGGACATGGATCTGGCACAGTCCCGCATCTATCTGGCCAATTCTGGCCGTCTCCCCGGGCTGCGCGCCGAGATGAACTACTCGCGCAACAAGACGGCCAACTCCGACAACTCCGCCTCGAGCTCGAGCAACAACGGCCTCTTCTACAATATCCAACTCAACCAGGCGCTCTTCCACTGGGGTGCGCTGCAAGCCGAAAGCGACAAAGCCCGCATCGGCGTCTACATCGCGGACAAGAGTTACAAGGACGCCTATCGGGCCCTCGCGGTCGTGCTGCGGCGCTCCTACCTCGAGCTGATGGTCAAGAAGGCCTTGCTCGTGCAGATGACCTACGTCCGTGATCTCAAGGTGTCGGAACTCGACCTCATCGCCGAGCGCCTCAAGGACGGTCGCGCTTCCGAGGGCGAACAGTCGGGCAAGAAACTGGAACTCGAAGACTGGAACATCCAGATCGCGCGTACCCGCTATGATTTTAATATCCTACGGCGGACCTTCGGCCGGCTCGCGGGCGTGAGCGACCCCACCGAGGACTCTATTCCGACGGAACTGGCCGTTTCGCCGCAATTCAAGTCGGAGGTAGCGAAGGAGATGCTCATTGCGTTTGTGAAGGACAACGCGCGCAGCGTCTTTCAAGCCCAAGTAGCCGAGTTGAAAATCCGCGAGGCGGATCTCACCTACCGTATCGCGCGCGTGCGCCAGCTCCCGAAATTCAACGCGGGTGCGAGCTATAATTTGGAAAGCACCACCAACGCCACCGCGACCTCCGTCTCGCAGGAAGCGGTGCGGCGCCAGACGATCTCCGTCGGCGCGAGCTGGAATATTTTCGACGGCTTCGCCACGCGCGGCGCGAAGCTCGAGGCGCTCACCAATCGCCGTAAAAGCGAGCGCGAACTCGAAAGCATCACCGAGACCGTGCTCGATGGCGCGCAGGGCCTCGCCGAAGCCTTGCCGATCGATGCCGAGGCGATGCGCCTCGCCGATGTGCACCGCACCCTGTCACGCGGTCTCGTCGAGACCCTCCAGCGCGACGAGGAGGCCGGCCGAGAGTCGAAAAACTCCATCGCCCTCGCGCGGGCGTCGCTCAAGACGACCGAATATAATTTGATGGCCGCGCGCGCCAATTTCCTCTCCCGCTGGGCGGAATTCGTCTCTGTCACCACCGTCGACCCCGTGCTCACCAATCTTCCCGCCCGTTATGAACGCGAAAAACGGTAACATCAGCCTCATCCTCAAGCTCGTCCTCGCCCTCGTCGTCGTCGCCGTCGCCGGCTACTTTGCCTGGCAGCGTTTCAGCGACATCGCCGTGGTCGATGAGGTCACGCGCGGTGAGGCGCTTAGCGCCGTCCCCGGCAGCGTGCAGGTCTACGCGGACAAAGGCTTTCGCGAACTCAAACCTGATGTCGGTGGCCGTGTGTCTAATAGTGCGGCGCTCGAGCCGGGTCGGCCGTTCAAAAAGGGCGATGTGTTGATGGAGCTCGATTCCACCGATCTCAAGCGCTCGATCGCGGAGCTGACGCGGGATTTCGAATCGCGAACGGAGAAGCGCAAGCTGCAACTGGCTTCGAACATCGCGCAAAAAGTGGCGGAGGAAGATCTCGATAATGCCAAGCGCCAGTTGGCGCGCGGTGTCATTTCCCAAGAGGTGGTGACGGCCGCTCAGCGTAAACTCGATGCGGTCAAGGCAGCCACGGACCTCGAGGCGTTTGATTTCAAAAAGGCCACCGATGACTATAAGGCCGCGCTCGATCTCGCTAATATCCAGTTGGAAAAAATGACGGTCAAGGCGCCCGACGACGGCGTGATCGAGGGCGTGATGGTTTACGATGGTGCGCTCATCAGCCCCGGCGCGACGGTCGCGGTCTACACGGCGGCGAAGCGCACCGTGAAGGCCAAGATCAGCGAAGAAAATATCGGCTCCGTCCGCGTCGGGCAGGATGCGCAGGTTCGCCTGCTCGTTTATCCCAACGAGGTGTTCAAGGCCAAGGTCTCCAAGATCATGGGCTCGGCGGACGACACGCAGCGGTTTGAAATCTACCTCGATGTCGACATCGCGCCTGAGCGCCTGCAGCACAACCAGACCGGTCAGGTGACCGTTACGGTGGGCAAGCATCCCGGCCAAGTGCTCGTGCCGCGCCGCGCAATGTTCAACGGCAACAATGTTTTCGTCGTGAAGGACGGCAAAGTGGAACTCCGCAAGATCGAGTATGGCTTCGTCTCGCTCGTCCGCATCGAAGTCCTCAAGGGCCTCACTCCGGGCGAGTTGGTGATCGTCGAAAACTACGACCAATTCCGCGACGGCCAGCGGGTGCGCGTGAAGAAGTCCCAGTAAACGCCGGCCGATCGATTCGCGCGTTTTCACTGCTCCATGTCGCCTAACTTTCGCATCGCTTTCCGTTTCTTGACGGCGAAGAAGCGGGCCATGCTGATGAGCCTCTCGTGCACCGTGCTCGGAGTGGGGCTCTTCATCGTGACGCAGGCGACGACGAGCGGCTTCGAGGAATTTTTTATCAAGACGCTCCTCGCCACCGATGGCGCGATCAAGATCGAGGACCGGCTCCAAGATACCCTCACGAGCATGGAAGCCTCGGGCAACCCGAACTTCGTGTTCACCAATCGCGAGGGCGTAAAGCTGATCGAGGGCGTGGACGAGCCTGACTTGGTGAGTACGGCGGTCCGCGAGTTTCGCAATGTGCGCGGCGTCTCGCCGGTGCTCTACGGCAACGTGCAGGTCACGAGTTCGCTGAAGACTCAGGATGCGCAGGTGCTGGGCATCGATATGGACCGTCACCGGCAGGTCTCGGAACTCGAGCGCAAAATCATCACCCCGGGCGGCCTCGGTAAATTTCAGGAGACCCCGAGCAGCGTGATGCTCGGCCGCATCCTCGCCGAGCGCCTCGATGTGCGGGTGGACGAGCATATCATCGTCACCATCCGGGGCGAGAGCCGCCGCTATCAGATCGCCGCGATCTTCGAAACCGGGGTGCGCGACATCGACAAGAGCCGCATGTACCTCGGCCTCACCGAGGCGCGTTCGCTTTTGCACCGCCCCACGGGCGCGAGCTTCCTCCAAATCACCCTCGTCGATCCCACCCGCGCCCGCGAAGACGCGGCGCATATGGAGGAAGTCCTGCGCCACAGCGTCCGCCCGTGGCAGGAGCGCGAAAAGGAATGGCTCGGCGTGTTTCGCGCGCTGAAGGTTTCCTCGGCGATCACCGTCTTGATCTTCACGCTCATCGCCAGCCTCGCGATGTTCAACACGCTCGCCATGATCGTGCTCGAGAAGACCAAGGACATCGCGATCTTGCGCTCGATGGGCTACGAGCGGAAAGACATCACGCAAATCTTCCTCTGGCAGGCGGGCATCGTGCTCGCGATCGGGTCACTTTTGGGCGCGCTCTTCGGGGTTGTCGTCACCTTTGTGGTGAGCCAGGTGCCGCTGCCGATTAATACGCTCTTCAAGACCGAGACGTTTATCGTCGCGTGGAATCCCTGGCACTACGTGCAGGCGATTTCCACGGCGGTCGTCATGGTGATGATTGCCAGCCTCATTCCCGCCCGCCGCGCGGCCCGCCTTGAGCCGGGTGACATCGTGCGCGGCACTGCCCAATGAGCACCGTCATCGCCACCGCCGCCGCGCCCGCGCCCCAATCGGGCGACTTTGCCCTGCGTTGCACCGGTCTGCAGCGTTACCTCGGGCAGGGGGATGGGCGCGTGCACGTGCTCAAGGGTGTCTCTTTCGAGGCGCGCCGGGGGCAGGTTTACGCCATCGTCGGGCCTTCGGGCTGCGGTAAATCAACCCTCCTTTACCTCCTCGGCCTCCTCGACCAGCCCGATGGCGGTCAAATCGAGATCAACGGGCAGGTCATGTCGAACAGCGATGACTTTGCCCGGACGGCGGCGCGGGGGGCGCACATCGGGTTCGTTTTCCAATTTCACTTCCTGATGCTGGAGTTTACGGCGTTGGACAACGTCATGATGCCCATGCGCAAGCTGGGGCGGCTGACCGTCCCCCAGATGGAAGACCGGGCGCGGATGCTCCTCGATTCCGTCGGCCTGGGGGCCAAGACCCACCGCCTCGGCACCCAGCTTTCCGGCGGTGAGCAGCAGCGTGTGGCCGTGGCGCGGGCGCTGGCCAATCAGCCCTCGATCATCCTCGCGGATGAGCCGACTGGAAATCTCGATGTAAAAAACTCCGGGCTGGTCTTCGACCTGCTTACCCGGTTGGCGAAAGAAAATGGCCAAGCCGTCATCCTCGTCACCCATAACCCGGAAATCGCCCAGCGGTGCGACGTCACGCGCCCGATGCGCGACGGACTGTTCGTCTAATCGCGTCTGGCTCGGTGATAAGCACCGCGGCGTCAAGCGCCTGCGCTGGCTAATTCTTACGGCGTAAAAAAATCAGCCGGAAATTTTGGTTTACAAGCCAAACGCCTCACCCTTCTTTCGACAGCGATTCCAACCACTTCACCGTCCCCGTGAGCCACGACCCATCGCGAAAACAATTCTTTGCCAAGCTCCTCGGAGCGGCTGCTGCCGTCAGCATCGCCCCGCAGATCCTCGCAAAGAGCGCGTCGTCCAACTCCACGCCCGCATCCCCGGCCGCTCCCGCGCCGGTGATCGTGCGCCCCGAAGTCCGCGCGGTCGCCCGCCGCGCTGATTCCGTCTGACCCGCGGCCCGGAGACCACCAGCCCATGTCGAAACTTTTCCCGAAGTCGGCGAACAAGCTTCCCTTCCAGATTATCATTTATCTGGGGGTGCTCGTTTGTGCCGCGACCGCCGGCGTAACGTATTACATGACGCCGAAGTACACGCGCGTCGGTTACGCCCCCATCCAACCCGTGCCGTTCAGCCACGCGCAGCACGTGAAAGAAGTCGGCTTGGACTGTCGTTACTGCCATTCGAACGTCGACAAATCGGGGCACTCGAATGTTCCCACTTCCCAGACGTGCATGAACTGCCACAATCAGATCAAGACCAACAGCCCGCTGCTCGCCCCCGTCCGCGAGAGCGCCGCGACGGGCAAGCCCGTTCCGTGGGTCTGGATCCACAAGACGCCCGACTACGCTTACTTTAACCACTCCATCCACGTGAACCGCGGCGTTTCCTGCGTCGAGTGTCACGGCAAGGTCAATGAGATGGATACCGTCACGCACATGCAGCCGCTCTCCATGAGCTTCTGCTTGGATTGCCATCGCGATCCCGCGAGCCGCCTTCGTAACCCGAAGGATGTGTTCAACCTCGATTCCAAGCGCCTCGCCGACCAGGGCGATGCGGGTAAGGAACAGGCCTCCAAGTTCGTGCACGACTGGAAAGTGAAACCTCCTCAGAGCTGCTCCGGCTGCCATCGATGAAACGCATATTCGAACATCCCGCTCCGTCGGCACGTGAGCTGAACGGCCCGAAATACTGGCGCAGCCTCGATGAACTCTCGGCTTCGCCCGGGTTCATGGACCAGTTGAAGCGCGAGTTCCCCCAGGGAGCCGCGGAATTGGAAGGCGTTGATCGCCGCCAGTTCATGAAGATCATGGCGGCCTCCTTTGCCCTCGGTGGCATCGGTCTCGCCGGTTGCCGTCGTCCCGAGGTCAATATTCTGCCGTTCGGCAAGTCCGTCGAGGGCATCATCCCCGGTCTCCCTCAATACTACGCCACGGCGATGCCCCTGCGCGGCTCCGCCATCCCGCTCCTCGCCGAGACTCACCAGGGTCGTCCGACGAAGCTCGAAGGTAATCCGACTTACACGCCGCACGGTGGCGCGAGTTCGCTGCTGGCTCAGGCTTCCATCCTCGATCTTTACGATCCGGATCGCGCCACGGTTCACACCGCCAAGGGTGGGGCCGTGCTCGATGCCGCGAAGGTCAACGATCTCCTCGCGACCATCGGCAAGAATTACACGACCTCCGGCGGCGAAGGCCTGGCCTTCCTCGCGGACCAATCGTCGTCGCCGACGCGCGCCCGCCTCGTGGCGAAGCTCCGCGCGAAGTTCCCCAAGGCCACGTGGGCCGAGTACGAGCCCGTGACCGATGAGCCGCCGGCCGCAGCCGCGCAGGCGGCGTTTGGCGCGAGCGTCAAACCCATCTACCAGTTCGCCAGCGCGAAGCGCATCCTCTCGCTCGACGCGGATTTCTTCCACGCCGAAGCCGGTCACCTCTACTACGCGCGCGAATTCGCCAAGGGCCGCCGGGTCAAGAAGACCACGGACGCGATGAACCGCCTCTATGTGGCGGAGAGTTCCTTTACGCTCACGGGCAGCATGGCGGATCACCGCCTCCGCCTCGCTTCGAGCCACATGCTCGCCCTCGCCGCCGCGCTCGCGGGCAAGGTCCTTACCACCGATACGTTCAAGCCCTTCACCGACGGTCTCGATGAGTCCTTGGTGAAAGCCAAGTGGATCGAAGAGTGCGCCAATGATCTCCTCGCGCACAAGGGCGAGTGCCTCGTGGTCGCCGGCTCGCACCTCCCTGCTTCGGTGCACGCGCTGGCCTACGCGATGAACGCGTTTTTGGGCAACCTCGGCAAGACGGTCGATTTCGTCGAGATCGAGGCCGCCACGGCTGCCAGCATCACGACGCTCGCGACCGCCATCAAGGGCGGCTCGGTCAAGACCCTCGTGGTCCTCGGTGGTAATCCCGCTTACAACGCTCCCGCCGACCTCGGTTGGGCGGCACTGCAGAAGTCCGTGGGTGAAGTGGTCCGCTGGGGCTATTACGCCGACGAGTCCTCTGCGGGCGCGACGCATATCGCCGCCGCGCACTACCTCGAATCTTGGGGCGACGCTCGCACGCACGATGGCACCATCGTGCCGGTGCAGCCGATGATCCTTCCGCTCTTCGGCGGCCTCACCCAGCTCGAAGTGATCGCCAAGATCCTCGGCGAAGCGAATACCGATGGTTTCGCGCTCGTTTCCGAGACGATCACCCCGCTGGCCGGTGGCAACGCCGAGAAGGCGATGCGCCGCTTCCTGCACGACGGTATCCTCGAGGGTTCCGCCTACAAGAAGGCCACGGTGGCCTACAATCAGACCCGCGTCGGCGCGCTGCTGGCCGCCTCCGCGCCGAAGAAGCTCGAGACGCTTTCGCTCAAGAACCTTGAAGTTCGTTTCGTCACCGATCACAAGATGGATGACGGCCGTTTCAATAATAACGGTTGGCTCCAGGAGTGCCCTGACCCGATGACGAAGATCTCGTGGGACAACGCCATCATGGTGAGCCCGCGTCTCGGTAAGGAGCTGGGCGTCGCGCCGGAAGGTGCGAAGATCCCGGTCGCCCGCGTCGAGGAGAACGACTTTTTCATCGGCAAGGAAAACGCTCACGTTTTCACGCTCACCGTCGGCGGCAAGACCGTCACGGGCCCCGTGCACATCCAGCCCGGTCTGGCCAACTACACGGTCGTCGTCGCCCTCGGCTACGGTCGTACGGTAACCGGTCACGTCGGCAAGGGTGCGGGCTTCGATGCCTACCCGATCCGCACGAGCGCCGCGCCTGATTTCGTCACGGGTGGTACGCTGTCCGATACGGGTACTCGCATGCTTCTCGCGAATACGCAGGAGCACTGGTCGATGGAAGGCCGCGACATCGTACGCGAGGCCAACTTCGAGAAGACCGGCGACGGCAACAGCTTCCAGGACAATCCCGGTTACGTCGATACCATTGGTACGGAGTCACACTCGCCCGCCATCTACGGCGCGGAGAATACTCCGATCAACGAGAACAAGCTCTCCGAGGCGGAGCGCGCCAAGCTCACCTCCCAACGCGCCAAGGAAATCCCGCGCGGTGGCTCGATGTACAGCACGCCGAAGTTCGACGGCCACCACCAGTGGGGCATGTCGATCGACCTCAACACCTGCATCGGCTGCAATGCCTGCGTGGTCGCGTGTCAGGCCGAGAACAATATTCCGATCGTGGGTAAGGACCAAGTGCTGCGCGGCCGCGAGATGCACTGGATCCGCCTCGACCGTTACTACTCTGACGGGAAGATTGAGGGTGCCGCCTTCGGTGGCCCCGGCAACAAGGAGATTCCGGAAGACCCGCAGGTCTCGCTCCAGCCCGTCGCTTGCGCCCAGTGTGAGCTCGCTCCGTGCGAGACCGTGTGCCCCGTCAATGCCACCGTGCATGACGACGAAGGCCTCAACACGATGGCTTACAATCGCTGCATCGGTACCCGTTACTGCGCAAACAACTGCCCGTACAAGGTCCGCCGCTTCAATTTCTTCGACTTCAACCTCCGCCAGCTCGACAGCCTCTACCTCGGCCAAGCCGGTCCGAAGGGCATGCCCGAGCTCGTCAAGATGGTGAAGAACCCGGAAGTCACGATCCGCATGCGCGGCGTGATGGAGAAGTGCACGTACTGCGTGCAGCGCATCCAAAACGGCAAGATCCAGCACAAGGTAAAACTCGTGCAAGAGGGTAAGGTGAATCCGACGATCGATCCCAAGGAGTTCGAGAAGCAGTTCCCCGTTCCCGACGGCACGATCAAGACCGCCTGCCAGCAGGTTTGCCCGGTGGAAGCCATCGTCTTCGGCAATATCGACGACGAGACCAGCGCGGTCTCCAAGGCCAAGGCGCTCCAGCAGGACTACTCCTTGCTCGGTTATCTCAACATCCGTCCACGTACCACTTATCTCGGTAAGCTGCGCAACCCGAATCCCAAGATGCCCGATTATCAGGCGCTGCCGCTCAGTCGCGTCGAGTACAACAAGAAGAACGGTACGGGCCACGAGGAAGCGGGCCACGGTCACGAGTCCGGCGGGCACGAAGCCCCCGGTCACGGTGCCGAGCCGAAGAAGAAGGAAGGCCACGGTTCCATCTCAGCCGCCAACCGTTTCGGAGGACTTAGCTAATGGCCCACGCCGAACACGCCGCCCCCGCGCACCCGATCTTGCAGGAAGTAAAACCTGCAAATCTCCCGCGCGCCGTAATGGTCGCCAACAACCGCAGCTTCTCGTGGATCACCGAGAAGATTTGCGGTATCATCGAGGGCAAGACCCCCACGTGGTGGTGGTATTGCTTCATCCTCGCCTGCTTCGTCGCGTCCTTCACGGTCGCCGGTATCACCTACCTGATCGCCACGGGCGTCGGTGTGTGGGGCCACGCGAACCCGGTCAACTGGGCGTGGGACATCGTCAACTTCGTCTTCTGGATCGGTATCGGCCACGCCGGTACCCTCATCTCGGCGATCTTGTGCTTGCTGCGCCAGAAATGGCGCACCTCGATCAATCGCGCCGCCGAGGCGATGACGATCTTCGCCGTCGTCTGCGCCGCGATCTTCCCGGTCTTCCACGTCGGTCGCGTGTGGTACGCCTGGTATCTCTTCCCGATCCCGAATTCCAACGCCATCTGGCAGAACTTCCGTTCGCCGCTGGAGTGGGATGTGTTCGCGGTCTCGACCTACGGTACGGTCTCCGTGCTGTTCTGGTACGTGGGTCTCCTGCCTGACCTCGCGGTCCTCCGCGATCGTTTCTACTCGTCGGGCAACAAGCTTCGCTCGGCGCTGTACGGTTTCTTTGCCCTCGGCTGGCGCGGTTCGAACCGCCACTGGAGCAACTACGAGATGGCGTACTTGATCCTCGCCGGTATCTCGACCCCGCTCGTGTTGTCGGTGCATACGATCGTCTCGTTCGACTTCGCGGTGTCGCTCCTCCCCGGCTGGCACACGACCATCTTCCCCCCGTACTTCGTCGCGGGCGCCATCTTCTCCGGCTTCGGCATGGTGCTCACGCTGATGCTCCCGCTCCGCGCCATCTACAAGATGGAGGATCTGATCACGCAGTATCACATCGACTGCATGTGCAAGATCACCTTGGCCACGGGTACCATCGTCGGTTACGCCTACGGTATGGAGTTCTTCATCGCTTGGTACGGTGCGAACCCGTACGAAGGCTTCGCGTTCGTCAATCGCGCCTTCGGTCACTACGCCTGGGCCTACTGGTGGATGATCTCGTGCAACGTCATCACGCCGCAGTTCTTCTGGTTCAAGAAGGTCCGTGAGAATACCACCTTCGTCTGGGTGCTCTCGCTCTTCGTCAACGTCGGCATGTGGTTCGAGCGCTTCGTCATCATCGTGACGTCGCTGGCCCGTGACTTCCTGCCCTCGAGCTGGGGCTACTACTCGCCCAGCATCGTCGAAATCTTCACCTTCTTCGGCACCTTCGGCGTCTTCTCGGTGCTCTTCCTCCTCTTCATCCGCTTCCTCCCCATCATGCCGATGGCCGAGCTCAAGGCGGTCACGCCGCAGGCTGATGTTCACGGCGGTCACGACGACCACAACACGGGTCTCGGCGACCCGGTTAACGTCCACGCTGGCAAACATTAATCGACCATGGCTGCTCAATCCTACGGCTTGATTGCCACCTTCGACACCACGCCTGACCTGTACCACGCGGCACAGCAGGTGCGCGATGCCGGTTACCGTAAGTGGGACTGCATCACGCCCTTCCCCGTGCACGGTCTCGATGGCGCGATGGGCCTCAAGCGCTCCATCGTCCCGCGCATTTCCCTCGCGGGCGGTATCACCGGTTTCTGCACCGGCATGTCCATGATCTTCTGGACCGGCGCGGTGGACTACCAGATCACGGTCGGCGGCAAGCCGCTGTTCAGCCCGATGTTCGCCTTCCCGGTGAGCTATGAGCTGACGATTCTCTTCACGGCATTCGCCACGATCGGCGGCATGCTCTTCCTGAACGGTCTCCCGATGCACTATCATCCCGTACTGAAGTACGAGCATATCCGTCGCGGCATGGACGACCAGTTCTTCATCGTGATCGAGGCCAGCGACCCGCGCTTCAACCTCGCCAATACCAAGGCCCTGCTCGAAAAGGCCGGCGGTAAAAACATCTCGGAACTCGAGGCCTGAGCCATGCGTACCGTCTACCTCGTCACCGCTTTCGTCGGAGTGCTCATCGTGTCGATCTTCGGATTCCGCGGCACTACGTTCACCCAGCCGCCCATCGACGTCTTCCCCGAGTGGGCCTTCCCCGGCATGAAGCATCAGCCCAAGCTGCGCCCGCAAGCCGCGAGCGACTTCTTCGCCGACGGCCGCGCCGACCGCATGCCGGTTGAGCACACCGTCATGCGTGGCATGCTCCGGGAGGACTCCGCCTTGAACACCGGCAAGAATGAAGCCGGTGCCTTCGTTAAGGGCTTCCCGTCCGCCGTCACCGTCGATCTCAAGTTCCTCCAGCGCGGCAAGGATCGCTATGAAATCTACTGCCTGCCCTGCCACAGCGCCGTCGGCGATGGCAATGGCATGACCAAGCAGTACGGCATGGGCGCGACGCCGACCTACCACGACGACCGCCTCCGCAAGATGCCCGAGGGCGAGCTTTTCAACACGATCACCGTGGGCTCACCAAACAAGAACATGCAGCCCTACGCGGACAAACTCGCCCCCGAGGACCGTTGGGCAGTCGTCGCCTACGTCCGCGCTCTCCAGCGCGCTCAACAGGGCACGCTGGCTGACGTCACCGACACCGCGGCCAAACAATCTCTCAGTCAAAAATGAGCAGCTCGCACGCAGCCCCCGCCCCCGTGGCCCTCTCCGCCGCAGCCTCCCCGGCTTCGTCGGCGGGCAAGGCGCTTACGGTTGGCCTGATCGGCCTCGGCCTCACCGCCGTCGGTCTCGTCGTGTCCCCCGCGGAGCATGTGGCGACGTCCTACCTCGTAGGCATCACCTACTGCACGGCGATCACGATCGGCATGTTCATGCTGATCATGATTCACCACATCGTGGATGCTTCCTGGTCGGTGGTCATCCGCCGTCAGTTCGAGCACGGCACCAAGGCCTTCCTGTGGCTGGCCGTCCTTTTCCTCCCGCTCGTCCTGGCGTCCCTGTTCTATAAGCACGACTTGATCTGGCCGTGGATGGAGCCGACGCACGTGATGCACGGTGGCCACGAAGTCGCGCACGATCCCCTCTACGTCAAGAAGTCGGGCTTCCTCAGCGTCACCGGCTTTTTGATCGGTACGTTTGGCACGCTCGCCCTCATGATGTTGGTCTCCTCCCAACTGCGGAAGAATTCGAGCAATCAAGATTTGGATGGCGACCCGAAGTGGACCTTCAAGAACCGCAAGACGGCGGCCTACGGCTTGCCCATCGGTGCGTTCGGCCTGACCGCCATCGCGATCTTCTGGGTCAAGTCCCTCGAGTATCACTGGTACTCCACCATGTACGGTGTGTGGTTTTTCGCCAACTGCGTGCGCGGTGCGCTCGCGGTCGGTGTGATCATCATGGTCTGGCTGTGGAATCGCGGCGACTACAAGGGTATCCTCAACAAGAATCACTTCTACTCGATCGGTATGCTGAGCTTCGCGTTCACGGTCTTCTGGGCCTACGTGACGTTCTCGCAGTACTTCCTGATCTGGAATGCCAACGTCCCCGAGGAAACCTTCTGGTACAACCTGCGTGAGTTGAACCACGACGGCTCGACCAACCAATGGTGGTACGTCGGTCTCGTGATTCTCTTCGGTCACTTCTTCTTCCCGTTCCTCTTCCTCCTTTCCTACAAGTTCAAGATCAAGCACAGCACCATCAAGTTCATCTCGTGCTGGATCCTCGCGATCATCTTGATCGACTTGTGCTACAACATTTTGCCCGCCCTCAAGGACGAGCACGGTGATTCGCTGCCGTTCTTCTCGATCCGTCTGCTGTGGGTCCTGACCTCGGTTATCGGCGTCGGCGGCGTCTGTGTTTGGTCCTACCTGAAGAGCTTCCCGACCACCAAGCTCATCCCGATCCGCGATCCGCGCATCGTCGAGAGCCTCACGTACCATGAGTGATACACCCGCTCCAACTCCGCGTCCCGTGGCGCTGATCACGACGCTGTTTATTTTCGCCCTCGTGGCGGTCGGCTTCTTCGTGGTGAAGCACTACTACACTCCGGCGGCCGCTTCCCCGTTTAACCAGACGGCGGAAAATCTCGTGATCGTCGATCCGAAGACCAACAAGCCGACGGATGTCGCTTGGAAAGCTACGCCCGCGTCGCGTCAAAAGGCGCTCGTTGATTTGAAAGAAAAGCAGGCCAAGCAGGCTTCCTCTTACGCGTGGGTCGATCAGAAGGCCGGTGTCGTCCAGCTCCCGATCGAACGCGCGATGCAACTGACCGCCGAGCAATACGGCTCCAAGAAGTAATCACCCTCTCTCGATGTCTTCGCCCTCAATCAACGCTGAAGTCACCGCCGCCGATACCGCCGGACGCGGGCCGCTGCTGCTCCTGCTCGGCTCCGGGCTGGTCTGGCTCGTCGTCAGCGGCATTCTCGCGCTCATCGCGTCGATCCAGTTGACCACGCCGACCTTCATGGCGGATTGCGAGTGGTTTACCCACGGTCGCGTGGCGGCCCTGGCTGAAACGACCTTCATTTATGGTTGGGCGGCCAATGCCGGCCTCGGCCTCGCGCTCTGGGTGCTGGGTCGTCTCGGCGGCTCCCCGCTGCGCGCCCGCAACTGGACCGTGGTGGGCACGCTCTTCTGGAATGTCGCGCTGACTCTCGGCCTCGTCGGTATCGCCACGGGTGATGCGACGTCCTTTAACTTCCTCGAGCTGCCCCGCTACGTGCAGCCCGCGCTAGTGATCGCCTACGTCGCGATCGCAGTGGCCGGCATCCTCGCTTGGAATGGCCGCCGCACCGACACCACGTTCGCTTCGCAATGGTACGCGGTCGCCGCGCTCTTCCTCTTCCCTTGGCTCCTGATCGCCGCGCAGAGCATGCTGCTCTGGTCGCCGGTCCGTGGCGTGCTGCTGGCGGTGGTCGATGGTTGGTACGTGCAGAGCGTGGTGTCCCTGTGGCTCGCGCCGCTGGCCCTCGCCGGTGCCTACTACGTCGTCCCCAAAGCTACGGGCAAGGTTCTCCCGAGCTACGAATTTGCTCCGCTGGCGTTTTGGACGCTGCTCTTCGTCGGTGGTCTCACCGGAGGTCGTCACCTGATTGGCGGCCCGGTCCCAGCGTGGATTCCCACGCTGGCCAACGCCGCGTGCTGCATGATGCTGTTCCACTTCATCGTGGTCGGCTTCAATCTTCGCGGGGCCTTTAGCGGCGGCGGCGCTTCGCTCCGCCTCATCTCGGTCGGCTTGGCGGCTTACGTCCTTAGCTCGTTGATCGATACGGTCACCTCCTTCCGTGGTGCGGCCCTCGTCACGCAGTTCACCTATTTTGCCACGGCGCAGCAGCAGCTCGCGCTCTACGGTGCCATCTCGATGATGCTCTTCGGTGCGCTCTATTTCGCCGTGCCGCGCCTCACCGGCCAGGCCTGGGCCTCCGCTGGTCTGGTCAAGACCCACTCGATCCTCGCCATCATCGGCGTTGTGCTGCTCGTCCTCTCCCTCGCCGCCGCCGGCTGGTCGCAGGGCCACGGGCTCCACGAGAGCAAGGAATCCTTTGCCGAGATCGCCTCCCACACCAAGGGCGGCCTGATGGGCGCCACGGTGGCGCAGGTGGTCTTGCTCCTCGCCAACCTGCTGCTCTTCGTGAACTTCGCCCGCACGGCCTGCAGCTCCTACTGCAGCTCGAGTCAGTCTGAAGTTTCCTTCCGCCAGCCCTCAGCCATGGAGGCGCACGCGTCATGATGAAAAACGGTTTCTTCTTCTTCATCGGCCTCCTCGCCGCCTTTGTGTTCGGCTGGGCGGGCATCGCCCTGTCCTCGCATGGGCAGCTCGGCGGGCTCACCGCCTATTTCGACGACAGCGAGGGCTCCTCGTTCCCGGCCCGCACGCCGGGCATCGCCAATCGCGGCCAGCTCGTTTACGCGGACCTCGGTTGCGCGGCCTGCCACACGCAGCAAGTGCGTCGTCCTGACTTCGGTTCCGACAAGGACCGCGGCTGGGGTGAGCGCCAGAGCGTCGCCCGCGACTACATCTTTCAGGTTCGTCCGCAGCTCGGCGAATCCCGCACGGGTCCGGATCTCGCGAACCTCGCCGGTCGAAAGACCCCCTACAAGACGGAAGAGCTGAATCAATTCCTGTACTCCGGCATCCTCCCCGGTGCGAAGGAAGTGACTCATCCTCCCTACAAGTTCCTCTTCGCGAATCGCCCGGTGACGGGTGAGGTTTCCGCCAACGCCCTCCCGGCATCCTTTGCCACCGCTGGTCACCAATTGGTCGCCACGGAGCGCGCGCAAACCCTCGTCGCTTATCTCCAGAGCTTGAATACGCCGTACGCATATCCCGAGGCCAAGCCCGTCGTCGCGGCCGCCGCGACGGAGAAGAAGGAGGGTGGTCACAAATGAGCACGCCCCCGAATCAAGACCCGCGTCTCGATCAAGCCGCCGTCTCCGACGAGAGCCTGCTGGCCTCGCACGAGAAGCTCCTCGGCAAGCAGCCGGACGAGAAGGCCAAGTATCGCCTGCTCCCGCTGAACATGCTGTTCGTCTTCAGCGGACTGATCTTCTTTGCCGGCACGTACCTCAACCGGTACTCCGGCATGTTTGACCCGCACATCTATAACGAGAACGCTCATCCGTCGCACGAAGCGCCCGTGGCGGAGAAAGTGGATCCCGTCGTGCAGGGCAAGAAGCTCTACGACAGCATCTGCTTCACGTGCCATGGTCCGACTGGTGTCGGTCAGCCGGGTGCGATCCCGCCCCTCGCCGGTTCCGAGTGGGTGACGGGTTCGGAAGAAAAGCTCAT
The DNA here is from genome assembly GCA_965227745.1 of Opitutaceae bacterium. Taxonomy (GTDB): domain Bacteria; phylum Verrucomicrobiota; class Verrucomicrobiia; order Opitutales; family Opitutaceae; genus GAS368. The sequence goes on from OZ245769.1 coordinate 6,538,318, forward strand.
TCGCATCGTCCTTTACGGCCTCAAGGGCCCGATCAAGGTCGAGGGCAAGGACTACAATTCTGCCATGCCTGTCTTCGGCAAGGTCGCTGGCAGCGGCTTCAACTGGAGCGACGACAAGGTCGCCGCCGTCCTCACCTACATCCGCCAGGAGTGGGGCAACAAGGCCGGCCCGATCACGACCGAGCAAGTCGCCGCCGTGCACAGCAAGGTGGGCGACCGCAAGGAGTTCTCTGCCGAGGAGCTCGATAAGCTCTAAGCAAGGCCGCCTCGAGAGGGGCTGTCGGGAGTCGTTAAGAAAATTTCAAAGCCGCGCCCGCCAAGGCGCGGCTTTTTTGTGGGCGAGTGGAGAGACCGTGGGAGGGGCTTTATACCAAAGTCTGTTGAGTTTTTGGCTTTTCAGTAGCCGCGAGCGCCAGCGAGTGGAGGCTGGGGTATCGTCCAAATATCAACAGACGTCGGTATTATGCGAAGAGTTCGCGGCGCTCCCTCTCAGTCGGGGCATAAAGCCCCTCCCACAGTAAAGGCGGTCGCGCTTGGCCTGGGGGGCGCGTACTTCGAGCGCACCGCTCCGCAGTGCAGTAGGCTCGGCCGACTATGCGGCAAGGATGCCGCAGTCACTTTACTCCCCGAGCTTCTTCCCCGGCACCATGTAGCCCTGCACGTAGTCGCGGACGGACTCGGCGAGGGGCGTCCCGGGACGCGCATATCCGGTGGCGCGGAGCTTCGCGGTGTCGGCCTGGGTGAAGTACTGGTATTTGCCGCGCAGCACCTCGGGCATCTCGATGAAGTCGATGGCGGGCTCGCGGCCGAGGGCGGCGAAGATGGCGCGGGTGAGCGTGAGCCAGGTATTAGCCTCGCCGCTGCCGAGATTGTAGAGGCCACCGGCGGTGCGACCCTGCGGGTGCTCGGCGAAGTGGAGGGTCATCTCGATGGCGTCCTTCACATAGAGGAAGTCGCGCATCTGCTCGCCGTCCTTATACTCGGGCTTGTGGCTCTTGAAGAGGCCCACTCGACCGGTGGTGAGGATCTGCTGGTAGGCCTTGTTGACGAGCGAACGCATCTCGCCCTTGTGGTCCTCGTTCGGGCCGAAGACGTTGAAGTACTTCACGCCCACGATGTGCTTCAGCCAGCCCTCGCGCTGCGCGTGCAGGTCGAAGAGGTGCTTCGAGTAGCCGTACATGTTGAGCGGGCGCAGGCGGTGCAACTCCTCGCTGACATCATCCATGCCCTGCGCGCCGTCGCCGTAGGTGGCGGCGGATGAGGCGTAGATGAAACGCGCGCCACTCTCGAGGGCCCAGGAGGCGAGCTCCTTGGTGACGTTGTAATTGTTGTCGATGAGGTACGACGCGTTCTTCTCCGTCGTCGCGGAGCAGGCGCCGAGATGAATGATGGTCGAGAAGCGGCCGAACGCCGTGGGCTTGGCGCGGAGCTGCTCGCGGAAGGAAGCGGCCTCGACGTAGTCGGCGAATTTGAGCGGGACGAGATTCTTCCACTTTTCGTCGGAGCCGAGGATGTCGGTAATGACGATGTCGGTATGGCCGCGTTGGTTGAGCGCCCAGACCAAGGCGCTGCCGATGAAACCCGCGCCACCGGTGACGAGAATGCGTCCGCTGAGATTGCTCATGGAATAGTGCGCCTATCGCCGCAAAAAGCGGAGGAAAGGGCAAAGGGAAATGTAGCCCAACGACTGCAAGCGTTGATTCCCCACTTCAAAACGAGTTGTTATTTGCAGGGAGTGTTAACCAAATGCGTTTTTGAACAATAGGTCTTCCACTCTTCGTCGCAGGCAGGGGCAAATTGCCCCCGATGGCGTTTGTAACCTGCGCTGCACCGTTCGCAGAAGTGATAGCTCCAGCTATCCGGCGCTCTTTTTCCATCGATCAAAATCGTCGCCTTGATGAATTGGATACATCGGAGATTTTTAGTGTGGCAGGATGGACACTGATCTCGCCGACGGGTTGCCGAGACTATGCCTCCAAAATAAGCGAGCGCCGCCACTGTGATGAGCAGGAAGGCATTTAAAGCGTAGTCGAGCACGAGTTGGGGCGAGGGGGGCGCAACGAGGATCCTGTCGCAAAAATAGTGTAGTTCCGCACTCGCTGAGCGGGGTTGGGAAACCGCCCCTCCGTTAGCTGTCCTTCGACAACTCTTCCGACCGCGCTTTCGCGGCGGCGACGGTTTCGCGGATGAGGCCGCGGAAATCGTGGGCGGCCATGCGCTGGAGGCCGGCGAAGGTGGTGCCGTTGGGCGAGGTGACTTGGTTGCGTAGCGTCTCGGGCTCGATGGCTTTGTGGGCGAGGAGGCGGGCGGCGCCGAGGAGGGTTTCGACGGTGAGCGTCTGAGCGGTCGCAGGCGGGAGGCCGGCGGCGACGCCGGCGTCGCGCAGGGCGGCGGCGAATTCGAAGACGTAGGCGGGGCCGCTACCGCTGACAGCGGTGAGGGCGTCCATCTGCGCATCGGCGATTTCGACGGCTTTGCCGAGGGCGCCGAGGATCGTCTCGACTTGGGTACGATCGGCGGCGGAGAGGGGAGCGCTGACGCACCAGCCCGTGATGCCCGCGCCGATCTGGCTCGGAGTGTTGGGCATCGTGCGCACGATGTTGCGGGCGCGGGGGAAAGTTTTGGCGAGGGTGGGCAGGCGCTTGCCGGCGAGGACGGAGAGCACGAGCTTGCCGGCGGTGAGCTCGGCGAGGCGGGGATCGGCGCTCGCGAGGTGCTGCGGCTTAAACGCGACGATGAGCGTATCGGCGTCGCGCAGGAGATCGTCGAGCGAGTGCACCTGCGAGATGCCGGTGCGCGCGGCGAGCGCGGCGGCGGTCTTGCCCGAGCCACTGAAGCAAACGAGGTCGGCGGCAGTAGCGGCTTTTTTGGCGAGGAGACCCTCGACGATGGCGGCGGCCATATTACCGGCGCCGAGAAATGCGATCTTACTCATCGATGCCCTTGCGTGGTTTCTTTTCCAAAGGATGGGTGAGGATGGCCGTCGCGCCGCCGCCCTCGGTATCGATCATGACGACTTCGCCGCCGAGATTGCGCAACGCGTGGCGGGCGACCGTTAGGCCCATGCCGACGCCAACGGTGTTCTTGGTGCTGACGAAGGGCTCGAACATCTTGTCGCGGACATCCGGGTCGAGGCCGCGGCCGTGATCGACGATACGAATCTCGACGAGTTTTCCGTCGTCAGATTTTTCGATGAGGCGGGTGTGAACGGAAATGGGGCGGGGGTCGGTGGGCTTGTTGTCGTAAGACTCCCACGCGTTGATGAGGATTTTTTCGAGCACTTCCTCGAAGATTTCGAAATTCGTTTCCACCAGCTGCTCGCCGAGGGGATTATCGAGGGTGATGGGGGCGGTGAGCTTGTAGTCGACGTGGAACCGCGTGACGCAGTTTTCGAGCAGGCGCTGGAGCGGGGCCTTGATGAGCGGCGGGCGCGACTTCACCACGAGCGTGCTGAGCTGCTTGATAATGGTGACGATGCGCTGCACGGCGTCCTCGACGTGCTGGGCGTTTTTCTTCACCTGCTCGGGCTTGTCGTAGTACGCCTTGACGAGGTCGAGGTAGCCGATGACGACGCCGAGGAGATTATTGAGATTGTGCGCGATGCCCTGCGTGACGGCGCCGATGGTGGCGGCGCGGCGGGCTTCCTCGAGGCGGCGGGTGAGATCGACGAGCTGGCGATTGACGGTGACGAAGCGCAGTTGGGTTTGCACGCGCGCAAGCGTCTCATCGAGATCGATGGGCTTCGTGATGTAGTCGACCGCGCCGACGCCCAGGCCCTCGAGCTTGCTCTCCTTGTTGGTGCGCGCGGTGATGAAGATGACGGGGATGCCGCGGGTGGCCTCGTCGGACTGGAGGCGCTGGCAGACCTCGATGCCATCCATGTCGGGCATCATCACATCGAGGAGGATCAGGTCCGGCATGACCTTCTTAGTGAGGTCGAGCGCCTCGAGGCCGTTGTACGCGGCGGTAACGCGGATGCCCTCGCGTTCCAATTTTCGCTTCAAGAGCTGGACGTTGATGGGCTGGTCATCGACGACCAAGATGGAAGGGGCGGCCATTGGACTTAGAGAAAAACCGCCCCGCGTCCTCAGCGCAAGGCAAGGGTGGGCTGGGAAATCCCCTACAAACCTCACTCCTTTGGAGCAGGTTTACCCGTTCGCTTCACTGCGGCTTCTAGCAGCGGCATTCTGCCGTCGGAGACTCGAAGACTCTGCGGCGGGACGCCGCAGCCACTTTAGGCGGTGCGCTGGGTGTAGGCCTTGATGGTGTTCTTCATCAGCATCGCGACGGTCATCGGGCCGACGCCGCCGGGGACGGGGGTGATCTTCGAACAGAGCGGGGCGACCGTGGCGAACTGGACGTCGCCGGTGAGGCTGTAGCCGGACTTTTTGGTGGCGTCGGGCACGCGGTTGATGCCGACGTCGATCACGACGGCGCCGGGCTTCACCATGTCGGCCGTGACGAACTCGGAGCGCCCGATGGCGGCGATGAGGACATCGGCCTGGCGCGTGAGCAGCGGGAGATTGGCGGTGCCAGAGTGGCAGATGGTCACCGTGCCGTTGGCCCCGGCTTTCTTTTGGAGGGCGAGGAGCGCGACGGGTTTGCCGACGATGAGCGAGCGACCGAGGACGACGACGTGCTTGCCCTTGAGGTCGGTGCCGCTGCGCGCGAGGAGCTCCATGATGCCGGCGGGCGTGCAGGAGACGAAGCCAGTCTCATCCTCCTGGGCGACCTTGCCGAGATTGAGGGTGTTGAAACCATCCACGTCCTTGTCCGGCGAGACCCGGCGGAAGACCGCGACCTCGTCGATGTGCTTCGGCAGGGGCGACTGGACCAAGATGCCATCGACCTCGGGGTCGGCGTTGAGGCGATCGATCAAGGCGAACAACTCGGCCTGGGTGATCGTGACGGGCGGCAAAATGATGCGGCTGGTGACACCGATCTCGGCGGCGGTCTTTTCCTTTTTCTTCACGTAGGAGACCGAGGCGGGATCTTCGCCGACGCGGACGAGGGCGAGGCAAGGCTTGCGACCGGGGAAGGTGGCGACCTGGGCCTTGAGTTCGGCGATGAGGGCGGTGGCGACTTGGTTGCCGTCAATGAGTTCCATGGGAGAGGGAAAGGGAGAACGAAAAGGATTGGGAGGGACGTGAGAACGAAGGCCGTAGGATCGGAAGAGGAACCACGAAACACAGGAAATGCCCGAAAGGGAAAACTCTTTTGTGTCTTGGGCCGGGGGTTAAAATGGGAAGCGGGGACGGTGGCTGGATCGGCAGGACCGAGTGTGGGATGATGGCGCGAAACTTACCCCTCGCCCGGTGCGACGGGCGGAAAGGGGGGAGGCGAAGCTGCGGATAGTATAGAGGTTATATAGGAACGATTTATCGCTTGCTCCATTAGGCGGGCCGGAGAGATTGCGAGGGTGGAACCCGCTTACCCCGTCCTGCGGCTCGTTCGACTGCGCTCGCTTGGGCGCGTCTGGTGGTTGAATCTCATTGGCGCTGCCGTAGCCGTGGCGGCGCTGCCGATTCCGTCGATCACGCCACCGCCGCCGCCGACAGCGGGACGAGCGTCGTCCGCGCTGTCGATGGAGGAGCGCGTGGCCGCGTTGTTTCGACCGATCACGGCGGAGCAGATGACCCTCGCGCCAGATGGGCGGCACTTGGCTTACACCCGCGTGATCAAGGGCGATCTCGCGGTGGTGATCGAAGACATCGATGCGCCGGAGAAAAAGGTCACGCTGCTCGTGGACGAGGCGCGCAGCGTAGCCACCTCGAAGGAAAAAGACCCGGCGAGGCTGCGATTTTTGCGGTGGGCCTCACCGACCCGGCTGATCTTCGCGCCGACGGTGCGGGTATTTCCCCCGCCGGGCATACCTGAAGGGTTTTCGGGTGGCGGGCCGCCGCCGCTGGCGATCATCAGCGCGCCCATCATGGCGGTGGACGCGGACGGAAAAAATCCCGCGACCCTCGTCGACTCGAAAGAGACGGGCATCGCGCTGGACGAAGGCTGGCTCGGCGACCCGGCGTCCGGCGCGACGCCGCCCGTGACGCGCATTCGGTATCGGAAATCGGAGATCATCGGATTTCTGGCGGGGGATCGCGCGCATCTGCTTGTAGAGGTGATCGGCTTCAGCGAAGGAGGCGGAAGAAATCCCTTGGTGGTGCACGGCACCGAGCTCTGGAGCATCGATGTGCAGACGGGGAAGCGGAAGACCGTGAGCACCGATGTGCCGGACGGATCGTATGCGTACGACCTGCAGGGTAATCGGCGGATTCATTTCATGGGCGCGCGCAATGTGGTGGACCGCGTCTTCGAGTATCGCACGGTGGCGAAGGATCGCTGGGGACCGCTGGTAAAAGTGCTACCGGGCTGGGCGGAGAATAAATTTCGGCTGACGGCGGAAAGTTATTTTGGCGAGCGCGCGTATCCGCTCGGTTTCGATTACGATCCCAATGTGCTCTTCGTCGCGGCCAATATCGGGCGCGACACGTTTGGTGTGTACGCGGCGAATTTGACCACGGGCACCCAGACGCCGCTCGACCTGCAGTTGACCCACGCGGATCTCGTCGGGGCCGGAGACGTGAAGTTTCCCTCGGATGCTCTGGTGTACGACGAGTTTCGCCAGCAGCTCGCGGGCATCCGCGTGCAAGGCGCGCGAGCGACGACGCTGTGGCGCGATGACGAACTGGCGGGGTTGCAGCGCGCGATCGAGCAGCGGTTCCCGCAGAGTTCCGTGGAGATCAAGGAGTGGTCCACGGATCGCGCACGGATGATGGTGCGCATCACGAGTGGACGAGACCCGGGCCGCCTGTATGCGTTTCTCTCGGATAAAAAAGAATTGCGCGAGTTGGCGCGGAGCGCGCCGTGGCTAACCGACGACCTGGTGCATGAGACGGAGTTTTTCGAATTTAATACGCGCGGGGGCTCGCACATCTCGGGCTATCTCACGATTCCACGCCGGCCGCGGCTCGCGGTGCCGCCGCTGATCGTGTGCTTCGCGCCCGATTTTCCGGGCAAGCCCCACGCAGAGTTCGATCCCGAGGCGCACATCCTCGCGAGCATGGGCT